>NZ_MSTQ01000009.1 GCF_001945365.1 Pseudomonas reinekei | reverse complement strand
TCGACCTGGTCGACAACCGATAATTTAAAAGTCAGTGTGTAATCACGCTGACTGCGCTTCGTGCCCGTATCCATTGCACCTTCCTGAAAAGAAGTCAGAAGGTGTAAACCTTATTCAGGACGGGACAAACTGCAACAAAAAGCCCCGGCTCTTTCGAGTCCGGGGCTTTTGCATTTCTACGGGAAGCGATTACAGCGTCGGGTAGTCGATGTAGCCGACCGGGCCCTTGGCGTAGAACAGTTCCGGACGCGCTTCGTTCAGCGGCGCATCGGCCTTCAGGCGTGCCGGCAGGTCCGGGTTGGCAATGAACGGTACGCCGAAGGCGACTGCATCGGCCTTGCCAGCGGCCAGCCAGGCGTTGGCGCTGTCCTTGGTGAAGCGTTCGTTGATGATGTACGGGCCGCCGAAGGCTTCCTTGATTTGTGGGCCGAGGCTGTCGGCGCCTTCTTTCTCGCGGGAGCAGATGAAGGCGATGCCACGCTTGCCCAGCTCACGCGCGACGTAGGTGAAGGTTTCGGCCGGGTTGTCGTCGCCCATGTCGTGGGAATCGGCGCGCGGTGCCAGGTGCACACCGACGCGGCCGGCGCCCCAGACTTCGATGGCGGCATCGGTCACTTCCAGCAACAGGCGTGCACGGTTTTCCAGGGAGCCGCCGTAGCGGTCGGTACGCTGGTTGGTGCTGCTTTGCAGGAACTGGTCGAGCAGGTAGCCGTTGGCGCCGTGGATTTCCACGCCGTCGAAACCGGCGGCCTTGGCGTTCTCGGCACCGGTGCGGTAAGCGTCGACGATGTCGGCGATTTCAGCGGTTTCCAGGGCGCGAGGCGTCGGGTAATCGGACAACGGGCGAACCAGGCTGACGTGACCTTTCGGCTGGATGGCGCTCGGTGCGACCGGCGCTTCACCATTCAAGTACAAAGAGTGCGAAACCCGGCCGACGTGCCACAGTTGCAGGAAGATCTTGCCGCCCGCGCCGTGGATCGCCTTGGTGACGTTAGCCCAGCCACGCACCTGATCGTTGGACCAGATGCCGGGGGTGTCTGGATAGCCCACGCCCATCGGCGTGACCGAGGTGGCTTCGCTGAGGATCAGGCCGGCGGAGGCGCGTTGTACGTAGTACTCGGCCATCAGCGCGTTGGGCACACGGCCTTCGTCAGCGCGGCAGCGGGTCAGCGGTGCCATGATGATGCGGTTGGACAGTTCGAGGTCGCCCAGTTTGATCGGATCGAAAATAGTCGTCATTTAATCGCTCTCTTTTGAAGATCAGTTAGTAGCGGGAGCCAGTTCGGGATTGCCGTTCTGACGGAAAGTAATCAGGGTCACCACCAGGGCGAGTACGGCCAGTGCGGCGGCCGCGAGGGGCACGCGGGTCAGGCCGAAACCGTGGGCAATCACGCTGCCGCCGACCCAGGCGCCGAGTGCGTTGCCGACGTTGAAGGCGCCGATGTTCAGGGTCGAGACCAGGTTCGGCGCGGCCTTGCCGTAGGTCACCACGTTGACTTGCAGGGCTGGCACGGCGGCGAAACACGCGGTGGCCCAGAGGAACAGGGTGATTTCGGTGGGGATCAGCGCAACGCTGGTCCAGGTCAGTACGGTGGAGACCACGGCCATGGCGATAAAGACGCCGATCAATGTGGCGGCCAGGCCCTTGTCGGCCAGCTTGCCGCCGATGATGTTGCCGACGGTCAGGCCCAGACCGATGAGCATCAGGGTCCAGGTCACGCCACGAGGCGAAACGCCGGTGACTTCGCCCAGCAGCGGCGCGACGTAGGTAAAGAGGGTGAACACGGACGCGGCGAACAGTGCGGTCATGCTCAGGGACAACCAGATACCGGCGCCTTTGAGGGCGCGCAGTTCGGCGCGCATGTCGAGTTTTTCTTCATCGCGCTTGGCCGGCAGGAAGCGGATCAGGCCGATCAGCGCGATCACACCAATCACGGTCACTGCCCAGAAGGTCGAACGCCAGCCGGCTTGCTGACCGAGGGCGGTGCCCAGTGGTACGCCCAGTACGTTGGCCAGGGTCAGGCCGGTGAACATCAGGGCCACGGCCGAGGCGCGTTTGTTCGCCGGCACCAGGCCGGCAGCTACCACAGATCCGATACCAAAGAAGGCGCCGTGACACAGGGCTGTGACCACGCGGGCAAACATCAGCACGTTGTAGTCACTGGCCACCGCGCAGAGCAGGTTGCCGATAATGAAAATGCCCATCAACGCCACCAGCGCTGCTTTGCGCGGCAGTCTGGCGGTGGCCAGCGCCATGAACGGCGCACCGATGGCCACGCCCAGGGCGTAACCGGTCACCAGCCAGCCGGCACCGGGAATCGACACACCGAGGTCGGCCGCCACATCGGGCAGCAAGCCCATGATGACGAACTCGGTGGTGCCGATGGCGAAGGCGCTCAAGGCGAGGATGAGTAGCGAGAGGGGCATGTTTGATTCCTTGTCGGCTGACTGACGTAAAGGGTCAGAGCGCTTTGCTGAAGACTTTGAGGAACTCCTGAATGGTTTCCTCATTGCGTTTGAAGAAGTGCCACTGGCCGACTTTGCGGCTGCTGATCAGACCGGCGCGTTGCAGGGTCGCCAGGTGTGCAGACACCGTTGACTGCGACAGGCCGCAACGTTGATCGATCTGCCCGGCGCAAACGCCGTGCTCGTTGCTGTGGGACTGGTCGGGAAATTCGACGGTCGGGTCTTTGAGCCAGTGCAGGATGTCTCGCCGTACCGGGTGCGCCAGGGCTTTTATTATTTCGTCGAGGTCGAGGTTCATGGTTGGGTGCTCGTGATCAGTAAAACGCTATATCGCGATGAGGCGAACTTTATATCGCTACTTCGCGATACACCAATATGATTTTGCTCTGAGAACAGAATAAATCGGTATATCGGGTTATAACGATACGCCGGGTGTGATCGAACAAGGGTGCAGTGCTAAGCTGCGCCCATGAACTATCTCGCACATCTTCACCTCGGTGGCCAGCGCCCCGGCCAATTGCTCGGCAGTCTGTATGGCGATTTCGTCAAAGGCAGGCTGCAAGGGCAGTTCGAACCGGAGGTCGAAGCGGCCATCCAGCTGCATCGCAGCATCGACGTGTTCACCGATCGGCACCCGTTGGTGGATGTTTCGTTGTCGCGGTTTTCCCTGACGCGCCGGCGCTATGCCGGCATCGTCCTCGACGTGTTTTTCGACCACTGCCTGGCCCGGGACTGGCGGCTGTATGCCGACCGGCCGCTGGAGCTGTTCACCTCGGATGTGTACCGGGCGCTGTCCAGCGAACGGCAACTGCCGGAGCGGCTGGCGAAGATCGCCCCACACATGGTGGCCAATGACTGGTTGGGGTCGTATCGGGAATTCGAAGTGCTGGAGCAGGTGCTGCGGGGGATTTCGCGGCGCTTGACCAAACCTGAAGAACTGGCGGCCGCAATGCAGGAATTGCGGGTGTTGTATGAGCCGTTGAGCGAGGATTTCCGGCTGTTCTACCCGCAGCTTCAGGACTTTGCGCAGAGCCATCCAACAACATAATCCCCCTGTGGGAGCGATGTCCCACAGGGGAATGTGTTCAGGCTGCGATGGCAGGGCGCAACGGGACTTGCTGTTTTTCCGGGATCGCCCCAAACAATGCCTTCTGCACCGCCTGCTGCGCCTCGAACGCCAGTGCCGCACGTTCACGACCTTCGCAAGCGATCGGCTTGAGCAGATGGATCTCCACCTGGCCCCGGTCGTTGGCGAACAGGCGCATCAGGTGCGAGAGCAAATCATCGTCGCCAATGAACGGGGCCAGCAGGCAAGGTTCGCCGTCACGCACATAACGAATCGCCACCGGTTGCAGCGCCACGTCGGAATCGATGGCGGCGGACAGCAGGCGCCCGTGGAACGTGCGCAAAGAACGGCCATCGGTGGTGGTGCCTTCCGGGAACATCAGCAGCGGATGCGCCTGCTCCAGGTGACGGGTCATTTGTTTGCGGATCAACTGGCTGTCGCCCGAACCCCGACGGATAAACAGGCTGCCGGCCTTGGCCGCCAACCAGCCTGCGACCGGCCAGGTGCGTACTTCGGCCTTGGACAGGAATGACAGCGGGGTGAGCATGCCCAGCAGCGGGATGTCGGTCCATGACACGTGGTTGCTGACCCACAGCATCGGCGCTTTCGGCAATTGACCATGCACGGTCACGTCGAAGGGCAGGGCATTGCTCAGGCGCGCCATGAAAAATCGCGACCAGCGCTGGCGACGCTGCATCGAATGGGCCAGGCCCAGACGTTCGAACACGCCGAACACACTGGCCATGCTCAGCCCCAGCGTCACCACCAGCAACACTCGCGCGATTCGCGCGTACACCCGCAGCCGGCTCATTACACCGCCGCCTTGAAGTGTCTGGCGTAGCGCGGGCAAAGTTCGTCGCGCTTGAGCAGGATGAACACGTCGGCAACCTGGAAGTCTTCGTCCCAGCACGGTTCGCCACAGATTTTCGCGCCCAGGCGCATGTAGGCCTTGAGCAGCGGCGGCATCTCGGCGATGACGTTGGAAGGAATGTCCAGGGTCGGCAGCGGTTTTTTCGGTTCGGCGCGCAGGTGTTCGGTGCACAGGTAGCGCTCGCGCAGACGCTGCATGATGGCGTGGGCCTGAATGCCGCCGTCCTGCATCGGAATGCTCGCGCAACCCATCAGGTAGCTGTAGCCGCCCTGGTTCAGCACTTCGGCCAGTTCGCCCCAAAGCACGGCGATGGTGCCGCCGTTGCGGTAGGCCGGGTCGACGCAGGTGCGGCCGATTTCCAGGATCGGCCCTTGCAGATGAACCAGGCCATGCAGGCTGAATTCTTCTTCGCTGTAGAACTTGCCCAGGCTGCTGGCGGCGGTGTGGTCGAGCAAACGGGTGGTCGCCACCAGACGCCCGGTGTTCAAGTCACGCACGCCGATGTGGGCGCAGTGAACATCATAGTCATCCATGTCCAGACCCAGTTCCGCGCCTTTCAGCTTGGCGTTGAACTCGCCGCTGAACACGTTGAAACGCAAGGCCTGAGCTTCCTGCAGAGCCTCGGCGCCCACCAGGCGTTCGGCTTGCAGGCGGCGTTCGTTGCCGGTGTCGCTGATGCGGGCGATCTGAGTCATGGCGAATCTCCGTGCGGGCTGCTCACCCGTCTTTGGGTTACAGCGGATCGACTTTCTTTATCCAGCCTTGTTGTGCAAAGTCAGGCTATGTAGCCCCGGTGTCATCGCCATGAAGCTTTGGTGATGCTTATATGACAGCCCAAAAGGAGCCTCTTATGCCCTGGCAAACCCTGTTGAATCGCCGCGATCGCTTGCCCGCCAACCCGGACCTGGGCGAAGGGTTCGCAACCCTGTTACAGCAATTGGGTACGGTCACGCCGTTCGAGTTGGCGGTGGCGGGAGGGCGTCTGATGGCGACCCCGGGGCTGGCGTTTCTGGTGGGGTATCAGGCGGCATTGCGCATGCTTTGGCCGAGCGCGCCACTCAGCCTCGGCGCCCTGTGCGCCACCGAACAACGCAGCCTGCGCCCGGCCGACATGCAAACCCGCCTGAACGGTTTGCGCGTCAGTGGTCGCAAGGATTTCGTCACCGCTGGCGATGCCGCCGACTGGCTGCTGATCGCCGCTCGCAGTGAGCAACCCGGCGACGATCCACGCTTGAGTCTGACGGTGGCCTATCCCGATGAGCCCGGTGTGCGGGTGGAAAAACTGCCGCCGATGCCGTTGATGCCGGATATCAGCCACGGTCGGTTGTTTCTGGATAACGCGCTGTGTGAACTGCTGGCGGGGGATGGCTGGGACGCGTACGTCAAACCGTTCCGCACCCTGGAAGATGTCTATGTGCTGAGTGCCATGACGGCGTGGCTGTATGGGGTGGGTCAGGACTGTGATTGGCCGCAGAATCTGCAGTTGCGCTTGCTGGCGTTGCTGGCCGGGTGTGCGGAAGCCAGTCGGCAGGCACCGAGTCATCCGGCTGGGCATGTGTTGCTCGGTGGCTTGTTTGCGCAGTTCGAAAGCCTCAAGGCTGAGGTCAATGAAGCGCTGGCCGAGGGACCTTTGGAGTGGGCGACGATGTGGCAACGGGATCAGGCGGTGATGGATCTGGCGGCGGGGGCCAGGGCTAAACGTCTTGCCAAGGCATTGGCGGCGACCTGACGGGCCTATTCGCGAGCAGGCTCGCTCCCACACGGGGAATGCATTTCAATTGTGGGAGCGGGCCTGCTCGCGAAGGCGATCTCATGACAGCACAAATTCCAGAACTGTCATCAACCTCGGCTAGGCTCAGCAGGTTTATCCCAAGAGCACCCACCATGGCCAAAGGCATGTCGCTGTTTTTTTTGCTGCTGATCAGTGCCTCGGCGCATGCCGAGAACTGGCCCGGGCAACAGTGGACGACCGGCCCGACCATTAGAGGCTCGGCGCTTGAGGCGCTTGAAGGCTACGCATTTCCAACGCGCAACGACACCACCCGGCAAGGCATCCGCACCGATGCCTTGCTGGTGATCCGCGACGGCCAGTTGATCTACGAACGCTACGCCGGCCCGACCACCGCCGAGACGCCGCACCTGACCTGGTCCATCAGTAAAAGCCTGATGGCCACGGTGCTCGGCGTGGCCTACGGCGAAGGCTTGTTCAAGCTTCAGGACCCGGTGCAAAAGTTCTATCCAGCACTGAAGCAGCACCCGGACCTGACCATGGCCGACTTGCTGCATTGGGCCTCGGGCATCGACTGGCAGGAAGACTACGAATACGCGCCGTTGAAATCCTCGGTGGTGGCCATGCTCTACACCCGAGGCCACCAAGACATGGCCGCATTCACCGCCGATCACGACCGATACGCGGCGCCGGGCCAGGCGTTTCGTTATTCCAGCGGCGACAGCAATCTGTTGTCCGCCGCGCTGAAAACCATCGTCGGTGCGAATCGCTATACGGACTTTCCATGGACCGCATTGTTCCAGCCGCTGGGCATTCGCCACGCGGTTTGGGAAACCGATGCCACCGGCACGTTCGTCGCGTCCTCGTATGCCTACCTCACCGCGCGGGATCTGGCGCGGGTCGGTTTGCTGATGGCCCGCGACGGTCGCTGGGGCGACAGGCAATTGCTGCCCAAGGATTGGGTCGCCTTCAACCGTGAACCGTTCGGCCACTACCGCGCCCATGAGGATGAGGCGGTCCCCGGCGGCCACTGGTGGCTCAATCGTGCGGTAGATAGTGCCGCGCAACCCTGGCCAGATGCCCCCGTCGATACGTTCGCGGCGCTGGGCCATTGGGGCCAGGCGATGTACGTGATCCCCAGTGAAAACCTGGTGATCGTGCGCTACGGCGATGACCGCGACGGCCGCTACCGGCACAACGAAATGCTCAAGCTCGCGCTGAAGGCGTTTGCCGGGAAGGGGCAGCCATGAGTGGTTTCATCAGGCGCCGACCGATCCGTTCATTGTTGTTGATCCTGCTGCTGGCCCTGCTTGGCTGGATCTGGCATGAGCGGGTCGCGCTGTGGGCGTTCCCCGACATCATCAGCGCCTACACCGCCAAGGAATATTGCTCGTGCCGGTATGTGATGAACAACGACGCCGAGTATTGCCGTGGCTATGTGAAACAGTGGCTGCCCACCAGCAGCTTCACCGATGACACCGCCAGCAAGCGCATCACCGTCAGCGGCATGGGCCGCAGCAACAGCGCCGCCTGGATCAGCGAACACCAAGGCTGCCGCCTGAACCCGGACCTGTAGGAGCCGGCTCCTATGGTTCCATCTAGTGGAACCACATTCGATTGTCCTCGCGCGCGACTCGCGGTTATCTGGCGGTGAGCGCGACCTGCCTTGATGTGTCGCGAAATCGAAACGAACAAAAAGAACGGGACTTCACCCGGCTCGAGGAAATCGTCATGACCCGACATCAGCACATCCTTGCCTGGCTCAGCGACGTGGCCAGCGACCTGCACGCCACCCGCCACGACATCCATGCCCACCCCGAACTCGGCTTCGAGGAAAGCCGCACCTCGGCGCTGGTGGCCAAATCCCTCGAATCGTGGGGCTACGAAGTGCACACCGGCATCGGCAAAACCGGCGTGGTCGGTGTCCTGCGCAACGGCAGCAGCCCGCGCAAACTCGGGATTCGGGCGGACATGGACGCACTGCCGATCATCGAAAATACCGGCGCCGCGTACAGCAGCCAGCATCAGGGTTGCATGCACGCTTGCGGCCATGACGGTCACACCACCATGTTGCTGGGCGCCGCGCGTTATCTGGCGGCAACCCGACAGTTCGACGGCACCCTGACCCTGATTTTCCAACCGGCCGAAGAAGGCCAGGGCGGTGCCGAAGCCATGCTCGCCGATGGCTTGCTCGAACGTTTCCCCTGCGATGCGCTGTTCGGCATGCACAACATGCCGGGCCTGCCTGCCGGGCATTTGGGTTTTCGAGTAGGGCCGATGATGGCCTCGCAGGATTTGCTCACCGTCACCATTGAAGGTGTTGGCGGCCATGGTTCGATGCCGCATCTGGCGGTCGATCCGCTGGTGGCGGCGGCGAGCGTGGTAATGGCGTTGCAAACGGTGGTCGCGCGCAACATCGATGCGCAACAAGCGGCGGTGGTGACGGTCGGCGCATTGCAGGCCGGGGAAGCAGCCAACGTGATTCCACAACAGGCGATCCTGCGCCTTAGCCTGCGTGCCTTGAACGCCCAGGTACGCGAACAGACCCTCGAACGCGTATGCGCAATCATCGAATCCCAGGCTAAGAGTTTTGGTTGCCGTTCGACAATCGAACATCGCCCGGCTTATCCGGTGCTGGTCAACCACGCCGCCGAAACCGAGTTCGCCTGTCAGGTGGGTGTCGAGTTGGTGGGCGCCGACGCAGTGGACGGCAACACGCCCAAACTCATGGGCAGCGAAGACTTCGCCTGGATGCTGCAACGCTGCCCCGGTGCCTACCTGTTCATCGGCAATGGTGTGTCGCGGCCGATGGTGCACAACCCCGCCTATGACTTTAACGATGACATTCTGCTGACCGGTGCTGCGTATTGGGCAGCGCTGACCGAGAGCTGGCTCAAGCCTGCCTGATTTCCTCACTTTCTACTGCCGCTGGACCGGGCGCGCGCTGTCGTGCCCGCCGTTACCCATCAGGTTTTTGGAGAGTAACCATGCAGACTTCAAGCACTGGCGTTTCGCGCACCCGGCAAGTGGTCGCCGCCGTTATCGGTAACGCGCTGGAATGGTATGACTTCATCGTTTACGGCTTTCTGGCGAGCATCATCGCCCGGCAATTTTTTCCCTCTGAAGACGAATTCGCATCGCTGCTGATGGCGCTGGCGACCTTCGGCGTCGGCTTCTTCATGCGCCCGGTGGGCGGCATTCTGTTGGGCATGTACTCGGACCGCAAAGGCCGCAAGGCAGCGATGCAGATGATCATCCGCCTGATGACCGTGTCCATCGCCCTGATTGCCTTCGCGCCGAACTACGCCGCGATCGGCATGGGCGCGCCGATGCTGATCGTGGTCGCGCGTATGCTGCAAGGCTTCGCCACGGGTGGCGAATACGCCAGCGCCACGGCGTTCCTGGTGGAGAGTGCGCCCGCGCATCGCAAGGGCTTGTACGGCTCGTGGCAATTGGTCGGGCAGTGCCTGGCGGTGTTTTCCGGCGCGGGCATGGTGGCGTTGTTCACCCACCTGTTGACCCCCGAGGCACTGGACAGCTGGGGCTGGCGGATTCCATTCATGATCGGCTTGTTGATTGGCCCGGTGGGCTTGTGGATTCGCAAGTACATGGAGGAACCGGAGGCGTTTCTTGAAGCGCGCAAACAGGCCAAGGGCGCCAGCCCCAGCCTGATGCAAGTGATCCGCGAACATCGCCGCGCCATTCTGGTGTCGATGGGCCTGGCGTGTGGTGCGACCGTGTCGTTTTACGTGGTGCTGGTGAACATGCCGACCTTCGCCCACAAGAATCTGGGCCTGCCGCTGGACCAGGTGTTGCTGGTGCAAATGCTCGCCGTGGCGCTGATGACGGTGATCATTCCATTGTCCGGGGCACTGTCGGATCGCCTGGGCCGACGCCCGGTATTGATGGCCTTCACCCTGGCGTTTTTCGTGATGGTGTATCCGCTTTACGTGTGGGTCGCGGCAGCACCTTCCATCGAGCGCTTGCTGGTGATGCAACTGTTGCTGTGCAGCGCGATTGGCGGTTTTTTCGGCCCGGCACCGACCGCGCTGGCCGAGCAGTTTCCGATTGAAGTGCGCTCCACCGGGGTTTCAGTGGCCTACAACGTGGCGGTCATGGTCTTCGGCGGTTTTGCGCCGTTGATCGTTACTTGGCTGAGCAAGGTATTGGCGACTCCGGTGGCGCCGTCGTTCTACGTGTTGTTCGCTTGCCTGCTGACGCTATTGGGGACTTACTGCATGCAGGAAGCACCACGGGCAAAGCGATCTGTCGAACTCAACCTTGAGGTGAAATCTTGAGCATCAATTCAATTGTAGAAATGGACGCCGATGCGCTGTCCCGGGCCATCCACGGGCGGCAGGTGTCTTGCCGCGAGGTGATGCAGGCGTATCTGGCGCAAATCGAACGCTTCAATCCGCAGGTCAATGCGCTGGTGTCGTTGCGTGCGGACGATCAATTGCTGGCGGAGGCCGATGCCTGCGACCGGCAGCTGGATCAAGGCCAGTCCCGTGGCTGGATGCACGGCATGCCGCAAGCGGTCAAAGACCTGGCCGCCACTTCCGGTTTGCGCACCACCATGGGCTCGCCGCTGTTTGCCGGGCAAGTTCCGCCACATGACGCCATCAGCGTGGCGCGGGTGCGTGACTGCGGGGCGATCATCATCGGCAAGAGCAACGTCCCTGAATTCGGTCTCGGTTCGCACACCTATAACAGCGTATTCGGCACCACCACCAACGCCTACGATCCGACGCTGGCCGCCGGTGGCAGCAGCGGCGGGGCGGCGGTGGCGCTGGCGTTGCGCATGCTGCCGGTGGCCGATGGCAGCGACATGATGGGCTCGCTGCGCAACCCGGCGGCGTTCAACAACGTCTTCGGTTTCCGCCCGTCCCAAGGCCGCGTGCCGCACGGTCCGCAGCCGGAGGTGTTTGTCCAGCAACTGGCCACTGAAGGGCCGATGGGCCGCACGGTCACCGATGTCACACGGTTGCTCGGGACGCAGGCCGGTTACGACTCCCGCGTACCGTTGTCGCAGACGCAGGACCCGGCCATTTTCCATCAGTCACTGGTGCAGGATTTCAGCGAGGTCCGCGTTGGATGGCTGGGGGACTACAACGGTTATCTGCCCATGGACCCCGGTGTGATGAGCCTGTGCGAATCGGCGCTGCAGGACTTCGCGGCGCTCGGTTGCAAGGTCGAAGCGTGTCAGCCGGATTTCTCCATGGAGCGCCTGTGGCAAACCTGGCTGACCCATCGGCATTGGCTGGTGCAAGGCAGCCTCGGTGCGTTGTACGCCGACCCACAGAAACGCGAGCAACTCAAACCCGAAGCGCAATGGGAGGTCGAGGGTGGGTTGCGCCTGACGGCAGCGGATGTCTATCAGGCTTCGGTCAACCGTAGCGACTGGTATCGGGCCTTGAACGCGTTGTTCCAGCGTTACGACTTCCTGTTGCTGCCCACCGCCCAAGTGTTTCCTTTTGATGCACAAACACCGTGGCCGCGCGTCGTTGGCGGGCAGAGCATGGACACATATCACCGCTGGATGGAAGTCGTCATCGGGCCGACGCTGGCCGGATTGCCGAGCATGAACGTCCCCGTGGGTTTCAACCCGGCCGGACTGCCGATGGGCCTGCAAATCATTGGCCCTGCCCAGGCTGACTTCGCGGTGCTACAACTGGCGTATGCCCACGAGCAGCTGACCCAGTGGGTCAAGCGTCGGCCGCCCGGTTGTCTGCAAAACGCCTGAGCCTTTGGGCGCGGCGCGCATCTTGCTGTACTTTGAAAAAAGAGCAAGCGAGCGTCCATTCCGGCTGAGGGAGATCGAACCGATGGAAACCAGGGCAGAAACCGGCAGCGTGCGTTCGGTCGAGCGTGCGTTGGCGATCGTCGAACTGCTGGGCGAGCATCAGGCGTTGGGTCTGGAGGAGCTGCATTACCTGACGCGCCTGCCCAAGGCCACCGTGTCGCGCATGCTGTTGACCTTGCAGGAGCAGGGCTGGATCTATCGCGGCTTGAGTGACCGGCGTTATCGCTTGTGCGCCAAGCGCCTGTTTGGCGACAGCCAGCAACGCTTCAAGCGGCGACTGGTGGAAAATGCCGCGCCGCTGTTGCTGGAGTTGAGCGAACGCACCGGGCTGGTGGTGGACCTGTCGTGCTTCGACGGCGAGCGGATCGAGGTCATGGAAAGTGCCATTCCCACGGTACTGCGCAAACGTTATCCAAACAATTGCCAGATCGTCGGCCAGCACGCCAGCCTGTTTCATTCGGCCATGGGCCGGGCGTGTCTGGGGGAACTGGACAGTCAGGAAGTGGAACGCCTGGCCGAGCGTGAACGGTTGAGCGACGAAACGCTGTTCAATGCCTCGCAAACGGCATTGCATCAGGGCTTTGGCCAGCGCACCGAAGGTTATTGGGAATACCCGGTGCGCTTGCCGTTCCTGATTCGCGCGGTGGCCTTGCCGATCCGTACCGATGGCCGACTGGTCGGCAGCATGGCGTTGCACTGGCCGATGGATCAGGCGCCGGTGGAGCGGGTGCTGAGCCTGCACCTCAACAGCCTGGCCACGACCATTGGCGATGTGCAGCAGGCGATGGCCTGAGTGGAACTTGTTTTGGTTTAGAGACTCAAGGCAACACATTTCTTGCAACCTGTGACAGGCCGGTTAAGGTTCAGCACAGGTTTACTTGCCCCCACGAGTCTCTATGTCCAAGCGGTCAGTCACCCACACCCTTGCTTTACTGCTGTTGGCCGGCGCTTCGCTGTCGGCCCAGGCCAACTGGTATCTGGACGGCGAGTCTTCGCGGCTGTCGTTCGTCAGCACCAAAAACGCCAATGTTTCCGAAGTGCAGCGCTTTCTGGTGCTGCACGGCAAAGTCGATCCCAAAGGCCTGGCGCAGGTTGAAGTCGAGCTGGACTCGATCAACAGCGGCATCCCGCTGCGTGATGAACGCATGCGTAACAACCTGTTCGAGATCGACAAATTTCCCGAAGCGCTGATCACCACGCAAATCGACCTGCGCCCGATCAACGACCTCGCGCCCGGTGCGCAACTGGAGTTGCGGCTGCCGCTGACTGTCGACCTTCACGGCAAGCAACACACCTACGACGCCGAACTGCTGGCCACCCGCCTGGATGACCGGCGCTTCCAGGTGGTGACGCTGGAACCGCTGGTGATCAATGCCGAAGACTTCGACCTGGCGCCGGGTCTGGAAGCGTTGCGCAAGGTCGCCGGTTTGTCGGCCATCAGCCTGTCGGTGCCGGTGGGTGCGGTGCTGATTTTTACGGCGCGTTGACATGGCCGGGGCGATTTTTCCTTGGCGTGAAGGCAACCACTTCGAACTGTTGATCGACGGTCCGCAATTTTTCCCGCGCATGCTGGTGGCGATTGCCCGTGCCGAGGAACAGGTCGAGCTGGAGTTGTACCTGGTGGAGGCGGGCGCCTGTGCCGAGGCCATGGTCCAGGCACTGGTCCAGGCAGCCGAACGCGGTGTGCGGGTGCGTTGCCTGTTCGATGATTACGGCAGCCTCGCGTTCACCCTGACCTTGCGCCAGCGCCTGATGGCGGCGGGGGTTGAGCTGCGTTTCTACAATCGCCTGAACTGGCGGCGCTGGGTCGGCAATTTTTACCGCGATCACCGCAAGCTGTTGCTGGTCGATCAGAGCATGGCGGTGGTCGGTGGCACTGGCGTCACCGATGAGTTCTGGACGCCGGGCGAAGACGTCAGTGAGTGGCACGAAGTGATGGTGGAAATCACCGGCCCGCTGGTGCTCGACTGGCAACTGTTGTTCGACCGCCAATGGACCGCCAACCGCCATCGCCGCGCCTGGAAACCCGCCGCGCATTTCGGCTTGCCGCGTTTGCCTCGCGTACCGTCGATGGGCCAGGGCATGGGCCGCGTTGCCTACGCCGACGCCCGCCAGCACCGTGACATTCTGCAGTCGTTGATTCGCGCGCTGAACAGCGGCCACAAGCGTATCTGGCTGGCCACGCCGTACTTTCTGCCGACCTGGAAAGTCCGTCGCTCATTGCGTCGTGCGGCTGGTCGCGGCGTCGATGTGCGCCTGCTGCTGACCGGGCCACGCACCGATCACCCGTCCGTGCGCTACGCCGGGCATCGCTACTATCCGCGCCTGCTCAAGGCCGGGGTGAAGATCTTCGAATACCAGCCGTGTTTCCTGCACCTGAAAATGGTGTTGATCGACGACTGGGTCAGCATCGGCTCGTGCAACTTCGATCACTGGAATTTGCGCTTCAACCTGGAAGCCAACCTCGAAGCACTGGACCCCGGACTGACCCGGGACGTGGCGGCGAGCTTCGAGAAGGACTTCGTGCTCAGCCAGGAAGTAAGCCTTGAGACATGGCGACGCCGACCGCTCTGGCGACGGATCAAGCAGCGGATGTGGGGATGGGTGGATCGGTTGGTGGTGAATCTACTGGATCGACGGGGTTGATCCCGCTCTTTTGAACACTGAAAACCACTGTGGGAGCGAGCCTGCTCGCGAAAGCGGTGTGTCAGCCAACGAAGAGGTTGACTGGCAGACCGCCTTCGCGAGCAGGCTCGCTCCCACAGGGTTATTGCGGTGTAACGGGATTAAAGCAACTCAAAACTCTGCTGCGTCACGTCCTGGGAATCCAGGCCGATCTGCACATTGAACTTGCCCGGTTCAGCCGCGTACTTGAGCTGGCTGTTGAAAAACTTCAGGTCATCCTCGGTGATGGTGAAGTGCAGGACCTTCTGTTCGCCCACCTTGAGCAGCACTTTCTGGAAGTTCTTCAGTTCCTTGACCGGGCGAATCATCGAGCCGGTCACGTCCTGGATGTACAGCTGCACCACGGTTTCGCCGTCACGCTTGCCGGTGTTTTTCACCGTGACGCTGGCGTCGAGCTTGCCGGTCCTGTTCAGCGTGGTCGACGACAAGGCCATGTCGCTCAGGCTGAAATCGGTGTAGTTCAGGCCGAAACCGAACGGGAACAGGGGACCGGTGGTGTCATCGAAATACTGCGAGGTGTAGTTGCCCGGCTTGCCCGGCGTGAACGGCCGGCCAATGCTCAGGTGGTTGTAGTAGGTTGGAATCTGGCCGACCGAGCGCGGGAAGGTGATCGGCAGTTTGCCCGACGGGTTGTAGTCGCCGAACAGCACGTCGGCAATGGCGTTGCCGCCTTCGGTGCCGCTGAACCAGGTTTCCAGGATCGCGTCGGCCTGTTCCTTCTCTTCGAGAATCGACAACGGGCGGCCGTTCATCAGCACCAGCACCAGCGGTTTGCCGGTGGCTTTCAGGGCGCGGATCAGCTCGCGCTGGTTTTCCGGGATGTTCAGATCGGTACGGCTCGACGATTCATGGGACATGCCACGGGACTCGCCCACCGCCGCAACCACCACGTCAGCATCCTTGGCGGCTTTTACCGCTTCGTCGATCAAGACGTTCGCCGGGCGCGGGTCATCGACCACTTCCGGGGCATCGAAGTTGAGGAAATTGAGGTAGTCGAGGACCTTCTTGTCGCTGGTGATGTTGGCGCCACGGGCGTAGATCAGGGTCGATTTATCGCCCAGCGCGGCACTCATGCCATCGAACAGGGTCACCGATTGCGCCGGGCGGCCGGCGGCGGCCCAACTGCCCATCATGTCGATCGGTGCCTTGGCCAGTGGACCGACCAGGGCCACTTTCGCGGTTTTCTTCAGCGGCAGGGTTTCGTTCTGGTTTTTCAGCAGCACCAGGCTGCGACGCGCGACGTCGCGGGCCTCGGCGCGGTGCAGGCGGCTGTCGGCATAGGTGTCGGCCGGATCATCCTCGGCCTTGCCGATGCGCAGGTACGGGTCCTTGAACAGGCCCATGTCGTACTTGGCGTCGAGCACCGCACGCACGGCGTTGTCGATATCGCTCTGCTGGATCTCGCCGGACTTCAGCAAGCCCGGCAGTTCCTTGCCGTACAAGGTGTCGTTCATGCTCATGTGGATGCCGGCCTTGATCGCCAGCTTCGCCGCTTCACGGCCATCGCGCGCGACGCCGTGTTTGATCAGCTCGAAAATCGCCCCGTGGTCACTGACGGCCAGGCCCTTGAAGCCCCAATCCTTGCGCAACAGGTCGTTCATCAGCCAGGTGTCGGCGGTGGCTGGCACGCCGTTGATCGAGTTCAGCGCCACCATCACGCCGCCGGCACCCGCGTCAATCGCCGCGCGGTACGGCGGCAGGTAGTCCTGGTACATCTTGACCGGGCTCATGTCGACCACGTTGTAGTCGCGACCGCCTTCGACCGCGCCGTACAAGGCGAAATGCTTGACGCTGGCCATGATGCTGTCGGCCGCATTGGCGCCAGCACCCTGGAACGCCTTGACCATCACCCCGGCAATGCGCGACACCAGGTACGTGTCTTCGCCGAAGCCTTCGGAGGTGCGACCCCAACGCGGGTCGCGGGAGATGTCGACCATCGGCGCGAAGGTGATGTCGAGGCTGTCAGCCGCGGCTTCCTTGGCGGCGATACGCCCGGACAGGCCGATGGCGTCCATGTCCCAGCTCGACGCCAGGGCCAGCGGGATCGGGAAAATGGTACGGTGGCCGTGGATCACGTCATAGGCGAAGAACATCGGGATCTTCAAGCGGCTGCGCATGGCCGCGTCCTGCATCGGACGGTTTTCCGGGCGGGTGATCGAGTTGAACGTGCCGCCGATGTTGCCCGCTGCAATTTCCTTGCGGATCATCTCCCGGGGCATTTCCGGGCCGATGCTGATCAGGCGCAGCTGGCCGATTTTTTCATCGAGGGTCATTTGCTTCATCAGGTTGCTGACGAAGGCGTCCTTGTTCTCCAGAGGTGCGGGCGTCGTGGCGGCCAATACGTTATGACTGGCCAGGCTGACGAACAGGCCCAGCAAACACAGCTTATTCATGAATAGTTTTCTCAAGGGCCCAAACGGCGATGTACACGCCGGCCAGCCAAAATTTAGGGAGCGACTATTGTTGTTCGGGTACCGGTGCAAAAAATGCCGGATACGGTTGTTTGCGCAGGGCATCTTTTAGCCCATTGCCCCGATGCAATCCAGTGGCGCGGCCGATTATGCCCCAAGAGCCGGCCGAGAGGGTCGCCGGTTGTTTTTTCCATGCCTGTGAAGGGAGCATCACTGATATGAATGTACGACAGTCCTACCGGTCGAGCCTGCAAGTTGCCACGTTACTCGTGCTTGCCTCGTTGCTGACCGCCTGCGGTATCAACAACATTCCGACCCTCGACGAACAGGCCAAGGCTGCCTGGGGGCAGGTGCAAAACCAGTATCAGCGGCGCGCCGACCTGATCCCCAACCTGGTGGAAACCGTCAAGGGCTACGCCGCCCATGAGAAGGAGACCCTGACTGCCGTGATCGAGGCCCGGGCCAAGGCGACCTCGATTCAGGTCGACGCTTCCACACTCGACAATCCGGAAAAACTCAAGCAGTACCAGCAGGCTCAGGATCAGCTCAGCGGTGCCTTGAGCCGCTTGATGGTGGTGTCCGAACGCTATCCGGACCTCAAGGCCAACCAGAATTTTCTCGCCCTGCAATCGCAGCTTGAAGGCACCGAAAACCGCATCAGCGTGGCCCGGCGGGATTTCATTCTGGCGGTGCAGAAATACAACACCGAGATCCGCACCTTTCCCGGTCGGCTGTGGCACAGCGTGATGTACAGCGACTTGCAGGTACGCGAAACCTTCGAAGCCACGCCGGGGTCGGAAAAACCGCCCGAAGTTAAATTCTGATCGGTGCGTCACCACGGGCGAGGTTGCACATGCGCGTCTTGAAAGCTGGCTTGGTGCTGTTGCTGTGGGTATTTGCCCTGGCGGCCCAAGCCGAATTGAAGTTCCCTGAACTGACCGGGCGGGTGGTGGACAACGCCGGGATGATCGAACCGGTGGTGCGTGAGCAACTGACGCAACAGCTTCAGGCCCACGAAAAAGCCACCGGTGAGCAACTGGTGGTCGTAACGTTGCCGGATTTGCAGGGCACTGACATTGCCGACTTCGGCTATCAACTGGGGCGCCACTGGGGCATCGGGCAAAAGGACAAGAACAACGGCGCGTTGCTGATTGTCGCGCGGGATGAGCGAAAGCTGCGTATCGAAGTCGGCTATGGCCTGGAAGATCGCCTGACCGATGCGCAGAGTTCGGTGATCATCCATCAGGTCATCACCCCTGCGTTCAAGACCGGCCATTTCAGCAAGGGCATCAGCGACGGTGTCGCGGCGATGCTGGTGGTGTTGGGCGGAAATCCGCTGGATGAACCATCGACCGTGTATGAATCCACCGGCGATCCGAGTGATGATTTCGTCTCGCGGCATCCGGGGCTGTTCGTGTTTTTGGTTCTGTTGTTCATCCTGACTGTGTTTGTTGGCCAGATGCTCGGTATTCTTCCCGCCGGCCGGGGCGGTTCAGGTGGCTCCGGTGGTGGTTTCGGTGGAGGCGGTTTTGGCGGTGGTGGAGGCGGGGGTTTTAGCGGCGGCGGTGGCAGTTTCGGCGGCGGTGGTTCGTCCGGCGGTTGGTAACGACTAAAATGAGCAGGCATTTCACGACATGGCATTACTGACTGAACACGAACAACGCAAAGTCGCCGAAGCGATTGCCCGGGTCGAGCGTGACACCGACGCCGAACTGGTGACCGTGCTCGCGGCCCGCGCCGACGACTATGCGTACATCCCGCTGCTGTGGGCCAGCCTGCTGGCGCTGGTGGTGCCGGGGATCGTGCATTACCTGACGGGCTGGCTGACCCTGCACAGCCTGCTGCTGGTGCAGTGGATTGCCTTCATCGTGCTGTGCCTGGTGTTCCGATTGCCGAAAGTCACCACCCACCTGATCCCGCGCTCGGTCCGTCACTGGCGCGCCTCGAACCTGGCGCGCCGGCAGTTCCTGGAGCAGAACCTGCATCACACCGAAGGCAGCACCGGCATTCTGATTTTCGTCTCTGAAGCCGAGCGCTACGTGGAGATCCTGGTGGACGAGGGCATTT
Organism: Pseudomonas reinekei; assembly: GCF_001945365.1. GTDB lineage: Bacteria > Pseudomonadota > Gammaproteobacteria > Pseudomonadales > Pseudomonadaceae > Aquipseudomonas > Aquipseudomonas reinekei. The sequence goes on along the minus strand of NZ_MSTQ01000009.1, from coordinate 238,988 downwards.
CCAGCCGCCTCGACAATAAGAACTGGGACGCGATTGTCGCTGCGTTCACCCAGCAGGTGCGGCAGGGGCAGACGCTGCAAGGCTTCGTCAGCTGTGTCGAAGCCTGCGGCGAATTGCTCAAGGTGCATGTGCCGGTGACGCATGTGCGTAATGAGTTGCCGAACCGGTTGGTGGTGTTGGGCTGATCTCACTGACAATCCCTCGCCACAGATTCTTTGCCGTTCGGGAAATTAGCCGTGCCGTCGCACGCCATCCCCCCTAAAATACCCGCCATTCTCGATCCGCCCGCCTGAGGCCGTTTTTTCATGTCTGTCACCGCCACTCCCGCCAGCCTCGCGCCGGATCATCACGCCCAGTTCATCGACCTGTTGCAAAGCAGCCTCGAGCAAAGCGCCTTCATCAAACTGGTGCTGGCCAAGTACGTGGGCGATGAAACCGACCTGCAGCGGATCATCATCAAACCGGTGACGGTCAAGACCCAGCCTTGCCTGTCCTTCGTCTATCGCTACAAGACCCGCGACATCACCAAGAACCTGGCGCTGGCCGAAGGCGTGGCGCATATTGCCGAACTGCTGCCGGCGTCGTTCAAAAATGCGCATTTACTGGCATTGACCGACGAAGCCCAGCTGGAATACAGCAAAAAGGGCAAGCCTTCGCTGTTCAAGAGCAAACCCCAGCAATTGCGTGAAGTGCCGTCCGCCGAGCACAACCGCGAGAAAAACCGCTTTCTCGACCTGAGCCGACCGTTCCTCGCCGACCTCGGCGTGACCAACAGCAAGCACGAACTGATCCCGGCGATGTCGCGCAAGTGGAAACAGATCAACAAGTTCATCGAAGTGTTCAGCCATGCGCTGACCTCGTCGCCGCTGGTGCTGGACAAGCCGGTGCGCGTGGCGGACTTCGGCTCGGGCAAGGGTTACCTGACTTTCGCCATTCACGATTACCTGCGCAACACCCTGAACGCCGACGGCGAAGTGACCGGGGTCGAGCTGCGTGAAGACATGGTCACCCTGTGCAACGCGGCGGCGGCCAAGCTCGAGCATCCGGGGCTGGTGTTCAAGTGCGGCGATGTGCGCAGCGTGGCGCCGAGCGAGCTGGACGTGATGATCGCGCTGCATGCCTGCGACATCGCCACCGACTATGCCATCCACACCGGCATCCGTTCCGGGGCGTCGATCATCATGTGCTCGCCGTGCTGCCATAAGCAGATCCGCCTGCAAATCCAGAGCCCGGCGCTGCTCAAGCCGATGCTGCAATACGGCTTGCACCTGGGCCAGCAGGCGGAAATGGTCACCGACAGTTTGCGTGCGCTGTTCCTCGAAGCCTGCGGTTACGAAACCAAGGTGTTCGAGTTCATCTCACTGGACCACACCAACAAGAACAAGATGATCCTGGCGGTCAAACGCGCCGAGCCGGTTGATCCGGCCCAACTTTTGCTGAAGATTCAGGAGTTGAAGGATTTCTATTACATCAGCGAACATTGCCTGGAAACGCTGTTGCGCGCAGACGGCTTTCTCGCCGCTAAGGCTTGAGTTGAATCCCTTTCGGTAACGTGCCCGGTTGTGCCGGGCGCACCGCTGTCTTGCGCCCCAGCACCACCGTCACGATCACCCCGGCCGCAAACAGCCACGTCACCGGCTCGACGTGTTCGCCAAAGAACAGCGCGGAAAAGGCGATGGTGAAAAAGATCTGCAGCAATTGGATCTGACTGACCCGGGCGATGCCCCCCATTGCCAACCCGGCGTACCAGGCAAAGAAGCCGATGAACTGCGAAAACAGCGAGACGTAGCCGAATGCCCACCAGGTCTTGGCGGAGATCTCGCCCTGATGCTGCAGCGCCAGATACACCACCGGGCCGATCAGCAGTGGTGTGGATAGCACCAGCGCCCAGCAGATCACCTGCCAGCCGCCCATTTCCCTGGCCAATCGGCCTCCCTCGGCATAACCCAGACCACCCACGGCAATCGCACCGAGCATCAGCAAATCGCCCGCCTGAATGCTGCCGGCGCCGCTGATCAGCGCGTAACCGAGCACCAGCGCACTGCCCAACGCGGCGCAGGCCCAGAAGGCCTTCGACGGACGTTCATGGGACAACCACGCGGCGTACAGCGCCACGCACAGCGGCTGCAAGCCGTTGACCAGTGCACCGTGGGACGCCGGCAAGGTTTGCATGGCCCAGGCTGACAGCACCGGAAAACCAAGAATCACCCCGGCAATCACCAGGCTCAGGCCTTTGATCTGTTTCCAGGTCGGCCACTTTTCCCGCCGCCACAGCAATAGCAACGCGGCCGGAACCGCCGCAAACAGCGCCCGGCCCAAGCCATTGAGCAGCGGATGGAGTTCCTGCACGACGATGCGTGTGAAGGGCAGGGTGAGGCTGAAGATCACAACGCCGAGCAGGCCCAAGGCCATGCCGGTGTTTTCGCGGGAGGACATGATGGCGACCGAAATTGTGGGTGATTGGAAGTGCCTTCATCTAGCCATAAACCGTGGGGTTCGCGCTGTTACAGCTAGGCGCAGAGTTATCCGTACAGTTTGCGGACGCCTTCGCAAAAAGCCTGTTCCTGCATTGGAATGCATAATCCTGTGGGAGCGAGCCTGCTCGCGAAGAACGATGACACGGTAGTAGCTGGTTATTACCCTCTCCTGAAGAATCGGACTACCTTGAATACTCCCAAGCATTTCCCAGAGGAGTCCTCCCCATGGCCGCTAAAAAAATCCTGATGCTGGTCGGCGATTACGTCGAAGACTACGAAGTGATGGTGCCGTTCCAGGCGCTGCTGATGGTCGGCCATACCGTTCACGCGGTGTGTCCCGACAAAACCGCCGGCCAGACCGTGCGCACGGCCATCCATGACTTCGAAGGCGACCAGACCTACAGCGAAAAACCGGGTCACCTGTTCGCCCTCAACTTCGACTTCGCCAAGGTCAAGGCAGCAGATTACGACGCGGTGCTGATCCCGGGTGGTCGTGCGCCGGAGTACCTGCGACTGAACGAAAAAGTCCTGGAACTGGTACGCGATTTCGACAAGGCCGGCAAACCGATTGCTGCGGTGTGCCACGGCGCGCAATTGCTGGCGGCGGCGGGGATTCTCGAGGGGCGCGAGTGCAGCGCTTACCCGGCCTGTGCCCCGGAAGTGCGCCTGGCGGGCGGTACGTTTATCGATATTCCGGTGACGGACGGCCATGTTCAAGGCAATCTGGCCACGGCGCCGGCCTGGCCTGCGCACCCGAACTGGCTCGCCGGTTTCCTCGGTTTGCTGGGCACCCAAATCACGCTGTAACGAGGGAACCTGTCATGTGCGAGCTCTACGTCAAGGCTGACCCGATTCTCTACGAATCGCGTTCCCGCTCGCTGCGCATCTGCGGGGTGGTGACCACCCTGCGCCTGGAGAACCAGTTCTGGAACATCCTCAGCGAAATCGCGGAGGTCGACGGCATGACCACCAATCAGTTGATCGCCAAGCTGTATGAAGAGGTGATGGACTACCGCGGCGAGGTGGTGAACTTCGCCTCGTTCTTGCGGGTGAGTTGTACGCGCTATTTGAGTCAGCGACGGGTGGCTGCTCCGGAGTTGTCGGTGGTGAAGCGTTCAGTCAATTAGGTTTCAGCGTACTTACAGGCCCCATCGCCAGCAGGCTGGCTCCCACAGTGGATTTGTGTACATCAGTCCAATGTGGGAGCCAGCCTGCTAGCGATAGGGCCCACACAGGCGACAGAAACAGCAGGCTGGTCTTTACTCTGAAGCGCGCAACCTCTCAATCGCCAAGGAGAAACAGCATGTCCGGATGGTACGAAGTGAGTAAAAGCAGCACCGGTCAATTCCGGTTTGTATTGAAAGCGGCGAACGCCGAAACCATTCTGACCAGCGAGCTGTACACCACCCGCGCCGCAGCCGACAAAGGCATCGCGTCGGTCCAGGCCAATAGCCCGCTGGATGAGCGCTACGAAAAGAAAACCACCAAGGATGGCCATCCTTATTTCAATCTCAAGGCCGGCAATCACGAGATCATCGGCAGCAGTGAATCGTATTCCTCCGACGCCGCGATGGAGAAAGGCATCGCCAGCGTAAAGGCCAACGGCCCGAGCAAGGTGATCAAGGACAAGACCTTGCCGGTGCTTTGAACCCCGACACATCCCCTGTGGGAGCTGGCTTGCCAGCGATGGGGCCGGCACATCCAACGATGATGTCATCTGACATGACGCTATCGCTGGCAAGCCAGCTCCTGCAAAAGGGCTGTGCAGGGTGGCAGATCAACGTAGGGCTTTGAGCAACCCTTGCAGTTGTTCACAACCGGCCTCGCTCAGCGGGAACACCGGCAGCCGCGGATTTCCGACTTCCAGATCGGTCGCTCGCAAGCCCGCCTTGATCGTCGCCGGCAAGCCATCCTTGAGGATGAAGTCCAGCAATGGCAATTGGCGATAGAACAGCTCGCGCGCCTTGCCCAGATCATTGGCCAGCACTGCTTCGTACAAATCCAGATTGAGCTGCGCGATCAGGTTGGGCGCCGCCGTGCACCAGCCTTTGGCCCCGGCCGCGAACGCTTCCAGCGCCAGCGGGTTGCAGCCGTTGTAGAACGGCACCTGGCCCTCGCCCAGGCGTTGCAGTTGATGCATGCGCTGAATGTCGCCGGTGCTCTCTTTGACCATGGTCACGTTTTCCACGCCGTTGACGATGCGCAGAATCAGGTCCACCGACATGTCGGTGCCGCTGGTGGCCGGGTTGTTGTAGAGCATGATCGGCACGCCGATGCTGTCGCCGATGGCGCGGTAGTGGGCGAGGATTTCCGCTTCGCTGAGCTTCCAGTAGGACGTCGGCAGCACCATCACCACGTCAGCACCGCGGGCTTCGGCGAAACGTGCGCGGCGCACTGCTTTGGCGGTGGTCAGGTCGGACACGCTGACGATGGTCGGCACGCGTTTGGCCACATGGCTGATGCTGAACTCGGCGACCTGGTCCCACTCCGCATCACTGAGGTAAGCGCCTTCGCCGGTGCTGCCCAGTGGCGCGATGGCATGCACGCCGCCGTCGATCAAGCGGTCGATGGAACGCCCGAGCGCGTCAAGATCAACGCCTTCGCCGTTGGCGGTAAACGGGGTGATGGTGTAGCCGATGATGCCGTGAATGGTTGCGCTGGACATGGTGTTTCTCCGTACAAAAAAGGTCAGGGGTCAGTTCAGGCAATCGGCGTGTCGGCGCAGATTCTGTCGGGCGTAATAGTTGAAAGCGGCGGCGTGGCGTTTCGGCCTGGCAATCCAGTCGTGGGCTTCTCGGCCAAGCTCCGGGATGATCGGCTTGATGGTCCCGGCGCTCATCGCCAGCAACTGCAACTTGGCTGCGCGTTCGATCAACTGCGCGATCACACAAGCCTCCTCGATGGTGGTGCCGGTGGACAACTGGCCGTGGTGGGAAAGCAGGATCGCCCGTTTGTCGCCCAGTGCACCGGCGATCAATTCGCCTTCTTCGTTGCCGACTGGCACACCGGGCCAGCCTTCGAGAAACGCGCAGTCTTCGTAGAGCGGGCAGAGGTCCATGTGGGAAATCTGCAGCGGTACTTCCAGCATCGACAACGCGGCGACATGGGTCGGGTGGGTGTGAATGATGCAGTTCACATCCGGCCGGGCGCGGTACACCCAGCTGTGAAAACGATTGGCCGGGTTGGGCATGCCGTGGCCTTCGAGCACTTCCAGGTCTTCGTTGACCAGTAGCAGATTGCTCGCGGTGATTTCGTCGAAACCCAGGCCCAGTTGCTGAGTGTAGTAAGTGCCAGGTTGCGGGCCGCGGGCGGTGATTTGCCCGGCCAGACCCGAGTCATGGCCATTCTCGAACAGAATACGGCAGGTCAGGGCCAGCTTTTGCCGGTCGGTCCACGTATTATCCGCCAGGGTGTTTTGCATCTGGCTGAGCGCTTGCTTGACCAGTTGATCTTTGGGCAGTGCTAATGTCTTGGCCATATCGGTGTCCTCTTTGGCTGAGTCATGCAGATGACACGAAAGATGCTATATGACACTTTGTGTCATGAGCAAGGACAATTCGTCACCTCCTTGATGGATTAATCGCTCCACATGTCTATCCGTTTGAAATTATTAAGAAAAAAACTTGGGGTAACCCTTGAGGCGCTGGCGGAAAAATCCGGCATGACCAAGAGTTACCTGTCGAAGGTCGAACGCGGGCTCAACACGCCATCGATTGCGGCTGCGTTGAAACTGGCCAAGGCGTTGAACGTGAAGGTCGAGGAATTGTTCTCGGAGGACAACGTCAGCGTCGACAGCTACAGCCTGGTGCGTAGCCACGAGCGGCAACCTTTGGGCGCCAGCGACGACAATCCGGGTTACGCCGTACTGGCCCATCAGGTGAGTGAGCGCAACCTGCTGCCGTTCATCATTTATCCGCCAAGCGAGTTTGCTGACAAAACCTTCAAGGAACATTTGGGCGAAGAGTTTCTGTTCGTCCACGAAGGGCAGGTGGAAGTGGATTTCGTCAGTGAGCGCGTGCTGCTCAATCGGGGTGATGCGCTGCACTTCAACTCACAGAAACCGCACCGGATCCGCTCGGTGGGCGAGGTGCAGGCGCAGTTGCTGGTGGTGGTGCACAGCGCCGAGGAATGAGCAGTCAGGCGCTTTGTGGCGAGGGAGCTTGCTCCCGCTCGACTGCGCAGCAGTCGTAATCCTGGCACCCGCATATTCTTAAAAAAATGCAGGGGCCGCTTCGCAGCCCAGCGGGAGCAAGCTCCCTCGCCACAGGTTCAGTGTTTGCCTCAGACCTCAACTGGCACGGTGAGCTTTGGACTGCCAAGCGCATGGGTCTTCGAATCAAAGAACCGCAATTCCACACCCGTCCCCTCAAAGACCTTCGCGTAATGCCGCTTCTGATGCTGGATGAACGCCTTGCTGCGCGGATAAATCGAGATCGCCAGCACCTGCGGTTTCGCCAGGCGCAGGGCGTGGATGATGTGGCTGTCCTGCTCACCCAGCGCGTGCCCGAAAATGCACAAGCCGTCGCCATGGCCGAGTAGCTGCTCGTAGCAGAACGACAGGTAATCGGAACTGCGGATGGTCTTGAGCTTGTCCGCACTCGGGCCTTCGTTGACGAACAACGGCACGTCGTCGAGGGTCTTGATCGTGTTGTTGATGGCGAAATTGCCCAGCAACGTGCCCTCGGTCGACATCAGTTTGCGCGCCGTACCGTCCTGATTGCGCACCAGGTGCAGCCCGCCATGCAGGTACAGCAAACGGGTTTTATCGGTGGCGGTGACGCTCAGGTCGAAGGCGGGTTCGTCACCCTGGAACAGATCGGTGATCGCCTCGGGTTGATGTTGCACCGCCCAATAATTGAGCAGGTCGTAGTTGGTGGTGAACACCGTGCGATAGGTGCTCAATTCCTGATTGATGGTCGCCAGCGTCGACGGCACCACCAGTCGCCATGGAATGTGCACCGCATGCACGGTGTTGATCAGCGCTTCCTTGATCGCGTAGTAGCGGTTGCGCGGCGCGGCGGAACTCACGGCCAGCGCCTTGTTGACCCGGCTGGTGGTTTTCAGCGCGCTCAGCACCTGCTCGAAACTGCGGCTCTGCATCGCATCGAACACGCTCAGCTCGGAGGGGCTCAGGGGTTTTTCTTCAACAGTGCGGGCGTTTTCAAACAGCGAGTCGTAGCCGAAATCGTCCCACACCGCGCGGCTGGCGCCATTGCCCACCAGCAGGCCGCCGAACGCAGCGCTCTTGCGCAGGGCGTTCCAGTCTTCAAGTTGGGCATCGACATCCTGGAAATCGGTCATTGCGTTGTTCGACTCACGGCAAAGAAAGGGTGATGGGCGGCGACTTTATCACGACCGGGCGCAGAGCCAGCGTGTTCTCACCGGGCACAGCCCGGGCGAAGAACGTTATGCTGCGACATCGTCCGAGCCAACATCACCGAGTCCCTGATGCTGCAAAAAAGCCTGATCCGCCGCCTCGACCTGATCACCCTGCAACTGTTTGTCGCCGTGCACGAAGAGGGCACGCTGACCCGTGCCGCCTCGCGCGAAGCGATTGCCGTGTCGGCGGCGAGCAAGCGTTTGATGGAGCTGGAAGAGGCGCTGGGCATCAGCCTCTTCGTGCGTCAGGCCAAAGGCATGACGCTGACGCCGGCCGGCGAAACCTTGCTGCATCATGCGCGGCAAATGCTGTTCAACGTCGAGAAAATGGGGCTGGAACTGGGCGAGCACAGTCACGGGGTGCGCGGCTATGTGCGGATGCTCGCCAATCTGTCAGCGATCATTCAGTTTCTGCCGGAAGACTTGCGGGACTTTTCCGCGCGTCACCCGCAGGTCAAGACTGATCTCGAAGAACGCCCCAGCGCCGGGGTGATTCAGGGGGTTCTGGATGGCGTGGCTGACCTCGGCATCTGTTCCATCGACAGCGACATCAAAGGCCTGCACAGCGTGTTGTACCGTCCGGACAAACTGGTGGTGCTGATGCCGCCGCATCATCCGCTGGCCAACCGTTCAAGCGTCGCCTTCGCCGATACCCTGGACAGCGATTACGTCGGCCTGCACGCCGCCAGCTCGATCAACATGCGCACCCACGCCGCCGCGCGCGAGGCCGGCAAGGTGCTGCGGGTGCGTATTCATGTGCCGGGCTTCGATGCCATGTGCCGCATGGTCCAGGCCAACATGGGCATCGGCGTCCTGCCGCAGCGGGCCTATGAATTGTTTGGTCGGGCACTGGGACTGACGGCGGTGCCGCTCAGCGACGACTGGTCGGATCGCGCCTTGATCGTGGTGGTGCGTAATGAGGCGTTGCTGTCGCCAGTGAGCCGGATGTTGTTTGAGCATTTGCGTGGAACGGCCTGACAACTCTCGGCTGAATGGTCGAGCCCCTTCGCTAGCAGGCTAGCTGCCACACTGGATACTCGGCACACACAAATCCCCTGTGGGAGCTAGCCTGCTAGCGATGACGGCCAGGAGGTCACGAATATTTCCCGGGCGTTCGCATTTCGCGAACGCCCGTTGCCCACTGAAGGTTGGATTCCTTTGTCCCCGGTCCTCTAGCCTTGGCAGCAATTCCAAGAACAACTAGAGGTCCCCCGCGATGACTGCCCCCTTGAGTGCAATCAAAGTGATCGAGATCGGCACGCTGATCGCCGCGCCGTTCGCCGCGCGCATGCTCGCCGAGTTCGGCGCCGAAGTGATCAAGATCGAAGCCATGGGCCAGGGTGATCCCCTGCGCAAATGGCGCAAGCTGCACGAAGGCACTTCGCTGTGGTGGTACTTGCAATCACGCAACAAAAAATCCCTGGCGTTGAACCTCAAATCCCCCGAAGGCATCGAACTGGTCAAGCAACTGGCGACCAGCGCCGACGTGCTGATCGAAAACCTGCGCCCTGGCGCGCTGGAAAAACTCGGCCTCGGCTGGGATGTGCTGCATGCCCTCAACCCCAACCTGACCCTGGTGCGGATTTCCGGCTATGGCCAGACCGGCCCGTACCGCGACCGTCCCGGCTTCGGCGCCATCGGCGAGGCCATGGGCGGGATTCGCTACACCACCGGCACCCCGGGTTCACCGCCGGCGCGGGTGGGCGTCAGCCTCGGCGATTCCCTGGCTTCGCTGCACGCGGTGATCGGTGCGCTGATGTCGCTGCTGCGGGTCAAGACCGGGCAGGGCGGTGGGCAAATCGTCGATGTGTCATTGGCCGAAAGCGTGTTCAACGTCATGGAAAGCCTGGTGCCCGAATACGACATGCTCGGCCATGTGCGCGAACGCAGCGGCGGTGCCTTGCCGGGCATCGCGCCTTCCAACACGTACCTCACGGCTGATGGCGCCTATGTGGTGATCGCCGGCAACAGCGACCCGATCTATCGCCGCCTGATGAACGTGATTGGCCGCGCTGATCTGGCCGAAGCACCGGAGCTTGCCCACAACGACGGACGTGCGGCCAAGAGCAATCTGCTCGACGCAGCGATCACCCACTGGACCAGCAGCCTGCCCATCGACGACGTTCTGGCCGCACTGGAAGCCGCTGAAGTCCCGGCCGGGCGCATCTATTCGGTGGCCGACATCGTTGCCGATCCGCACTATCAGGCGCGGGACATGCTGCTCAACGCCGAACTGCCGGGCGGCGTCACGGTGAAGATGCCGGGCATCGTGCCGAAACTCTCGCAAACCCCCGGCGGCGTGAACTGGTCTGGTCCCGGTTTGGGCCAGCACACAGACAGTGTCCTCGCGCAATTGGGCCTGACGGCAGCAGACATCGAACGCCTGAAAACTCAAGGAGTGGTGCAATGATCACCGATTATTCCGGGCGCCTGATCGTTCAGGAAGTTTCCCCGCGTGACGGTTTGCAGATCGAGCCGACCTGGGTTGAAACCGTCGACAAAATTACCCTGATCGATCAACTGTCGTTGGCCGGGTTCAGTCGCATCGAGGCCGGGTCGTTCGTGTCGCCAAAAGCCATTCCGGCCTTGCGCGATGGTGAGTGGGTGTTCAAGGGGATCAAGCGGCAACCGGGGGTGATCTATGTCGCGTTGATCCCCAACCTCAAGGGCGCGCAACGGGCAATGGCCTGCAGTGCCGATGAGCTGAACCTGGTGATGTCCGCCAGCCAGACCCACAACCTGGCGAACATGCGCATGCGTTGCGAAGACTCGCTGGCCGCGTTCGGTGAAATCGTCCATTTCGTGCACGGCTCCAAGGTGCGCCTCAACGCCAGCATCGCCACCACCTTTGGCTGTCCGTTCGAAGGCAAGATCGATGAAGACCGGGTGTTGCAGATCGTCGAGGCCTATCAGGAACTCGGCATCCAGGGCATCACCCTGGCCGACACCACCGGCATGGCCAATCCGCGTCAGGTCGACCGCTTGGTGCGGCGGGTATTGCAGCGGGTATCGCCGGCGGATCTGACCCTGCATTTCCATAACACTCGGGGCCTCGGTTTGTGCAACGTGCTGGCTGCCTACGAGGCTGGCGCCCGGCGTTTCGACGCGGCGCTCGGCGGGCTCGGCGGTTGTCCGTTTGCGCCGGGTGCATCGGGCAACATCTGCACTGAAGACCTGGTGAACCTGTGCGATGAAGTCGGCATTGCAACCGGTATCGATCTGCCGTTGCTGCTCAAGCTTTCCCGAGGATTGCCGGCGCTGCTGGGCCACGAAGTGCCCGGCCAACTGGCCAAGGCCGGGCGCAATTGCGACCTGCACCCGATCCCCACCTGACCCGACACAAAACCCTGTGGGAGCGAGCCTGCTCGCAAGAGCGCTGGGTCAGTCGACATCAATGTTGGATGTGACTCAACCATCGCGAGCAGGCTCGTTCCTACAGTGAAAAGCACTTCAACCAGACAACAAAAACAATCGGACACTCCAAGGGAAGTCCGCCTGGAGAACCACAATGAGCCTTAATGCACTGGAAGCCGGCGCGAGCCCGGCCGTTAGCCACGATGAAGAAAAAGCACTGGTCAGCAAGGTCGCCTGGCGCCTGATGCCGCTGATCATGGTCTGCTACCTGTTCGCGTTTTTCGACCGCATCAACATCAGCTTCGCCAAGTTCCAGCTACAGGCCGACCTGAGCCTGAGCGACACCGCTTACGGCCTCGGCGCCGGGCTGTTCGTGGTCGGTTATGTGATTTTCGAAGTGCCGAGCAACATGATGCTGTACAAGGTCGGCGCTCGACGGTGGATCGCCCGGATCATGATGTCCTGGGGCCTGGCCACCGCGTTGATGGTATTCGTCAACAGCGAATGGCAGTTCTACGTCCTGCGCTTCGTGATCGGTGCGATGGAAGCAGGCTTCGCCCCTGGCGTGCTGTATTACCTGACGCTTTGGTTCCCGCAGCACTATCGCGGGCGCATCACCTCAATGCTGTTCCTGTCATCGGCTTTCGCGGGTCTGGTCGGCGCGCCGTTCTCCGGTCTGGTGCTGCAACACCTCGACGGCTTCATGGACATGCGCGGCTGGCACTGGTTGTTTTTGCTGGGCGGCGTGCCGTGCATCGGCCTCGGTTTGCTGGTGCTGACCTTGCTCAAGGACCGCATTGAAGACGCCCATTGGCTGACGCCGTCGGAGAAGACGCTGCTGGCCAGCCGCATCGCGCATCATGAGCCGCACAAGAGTGGTGGCTCGCTGCTCGCGGCGCTAAGGATTCCGGGCTTCCTGACCCTCGGTTTGATCTATTTCCTGATTCAGGTGGCGTCTTACGGCTTGAACTTCTGGGCGCCGCAACTGATTCGCAGCGCAGGCACCGAGAGCCCGGTGATGATCGGTCTGCTGACCGCCATTCCGTACATCTGCGGCGCGATCAGCATGGTGGTGATCGGGCGCCTGTCCGATGCTTGCGGCGAACGCCGCAAGTTTGTCGCCGGCCTGGTCGCGGTAGGGGCTATCGGCTTCTTCTGCGCGGGGATCTTCGCCAACCACACAACGTTCCTGATCGTCGCGCTGGGCCTGCTCGGCGCCGGGATCATCGCCTCGATCCCGAGCTTCTGGACCCTGCCACCGAAACTGCTGGCCGGTGCCGGCGCGGGGGCTGCGGGCGGGATTGCGGTGATCAACACCCTGGGCCAGTTCGGCGGCATTGTCAGCCCGGTCATGGTCGGCCGCATCAAGGATCTGACTGGCAGCACCACACCGGCGCTGTATGTGATTGGCGTCTGCGCACTGATCGCGGTGGCGCTGCTGATGTGGGGACTGCCGCAGAAACTGCGCACCCTCGACAAGTTTTAAAAGAACCCAGCCTTCGGCAGCACCTACAGGGACCACGCATCCCCGTAGGAGCTGCCGGAGGCTGCGATCTTTTGATCTTCAAGAAGTCGCTACCACTGCTTTTCCCGCCACCCCACCAAACTGAATCAACACCACCCCGCCAATCAACAACACTGCTCCAATCACCTTGGGCAATGACACCTGCCGCTCTACCAATCCGAACCAGCCAAAGTGGTCGAGCAACAGCGAAGCCACCACTTGCCCCGCCAGCGCCAAAGCCATGAACCCCGAAGCGCCGAGCTTGGGCAACAACACCAGCGCCAGAGAAATAAAACACACGCCGAACGCGCCACCGGCCCACATCCACAGCGGTGCCTTGCTAATAAATACCAGCGAAGGCAGCGGCAAACGCAGCGCCAGCATGATCGGCAACAACACCAGAATACTCACCACCAATGAGGCCAAAGTTGCCCACAACGGATGACCCAACCCGCGCCCGAGATTGACGTTGATCGCACTCTGAAACGGCACCACCGCCCCGGCGAACGCAGCCAGCAGCAGGCCGGCCCAATGCAACGTACTCATGTTCATTCTCCAACAGGTTTTGCTGGACTCTAGAGTATTCGTCGCGCAGATTTAAATTCCGTTTTGCTATTCAGAGCATGCATCAGATGAATGATCTGCGCCGTATCGATCTCAACCTGCTGGTGATCCTCGACGCCTTGCTCAACGAGCAGCACGTCACCCGTGCCGCCGAACGTTTGCACCTGAGTCAACCGGCGGTCAGCCATGCGCTGGCGCGGTTGCGCGATCTGCTCGGCGATCCGTTGCTGGTGCGCGCCGGTTCCAGCCTTGTACCGACGTCGCGAGCGCTGGAACTGATGGCGCCGCTGGCCGAAGCCCTGGCCCAAGTGCAATCGCTGCTCGCGCCCAACACTTTTGATCCGGCCACCGCCAAACGCACCTTTCGTCTGGCGATGTCCGACTACGGCGCCGCCATCGTCCTGCCAGGGTTGATCCGTACACTGCGCCGTGAGGCACCGGGCATCGACCTGCAAATCAGCCACGCCAGCCGCGAAGGCATGCTCGAAGGCGTGCTCAACGGTGATATCGATATCGCCGCTGCCGTATTTCCAGAAATACCCAACGAGTTACGCAGCACCCCATTGTTCGAAGAGCGCTACGCCTGCCTGGTGGATCGCAGCAGCCTGCCTGAAACAGGCACCCTCGACTTGGCCACCTATCTAAGCCGCCCGCATGTCCTGCTGGAAATGCGCGGCAGCGGCACCCCGGAAATCGAGCGCGCCCTGACCAGCCTGCGCGAACGCCGCCGTGTCGCCGTCAGCCTGCCGCACTGGCGCGTCGCCCCGGAATTCATCAGCGGCACCGACCTGATCCTCACCGTCGCCTCCCGGGCTTTGCGCGACATCGATGAGTCGACCTTGGTCGTCGTGCCGCCGCCGTTTGAGATTCCATCCTTTACCTTTGTATTGGTGTGGCACAAGCGGCGGGGCGGGGATCAGGCGTTGAATTGGTTGAATGAGCGAATTGCCGAGGGGATAAAGCGATAAGGGTTTTCTAAATGAGTTTTACCAACTGGAAGGCGGAAGTCGACGCGTATGAAAGACGCGTAGTACCTGAAGCCGACCTTCACGAACCCGATAGGGAATCAAATAGGGGCGATCAGGCATGACCCATTCCCGAGTACCGGGTAAACGTCCCTCACGGCCTGTCGCTGGAAAGCGGGCGAGGTGATCGACACTGGCTAGAACAGCCTGAACGAAATCTGCTGCCGCTTTTGGATTCTCGATGGCGATATACGCGGCTTCGTCATCCAGATTTTTTAACGCCGTACGCAACCACTCAACGCGCATTGGCCGTCCACTTATCAGCGATTGCGGTCACTTCCTCTTGTGTGGCGAAGTCACCCTCATCGGCTTCTTTCAAGGCTTTCTGGATTTCCTCGATTTGCCACGCTTCACGGGCCAGGTATTCGCGCAACGCATCCACAGCCAAAAAAGATTTGCTGCGCCCAGTTGCTTTGGAAAGTCTGGCGAGGGTATCGGCGATTTCGTCGGGTACGCGCAGAGACATGACTGACATGACGGTCTCGATGTAGTGGTTTGTAATACAACATAGTACACCGTCATCTAGGGTGCACAGCCTGGCCGTTCGTCTGTCGAGATGTTTCAGTCGACAGGCAACGACTGATATAGACTGGCGCCCATTCACCAAACCGTGCAAAAGGACTTCCCATGACCCCCTCGCTGCTGATGGCCGTGCTCGCCTCGGGATTCATTTATGGCATCACCCCGGGACCGGGCGTGCTGGCGGTGTTTGGCATTGGTGCGGCGCATGGGCGGCGGGCGGGGGCGGGGTTTCTTTGCGGGCATTTGCTGGGGGATGTGATTTGGTGCAGCACCGCGCTGGTGGCGATTGTCGGGGCGCGGGAAATCGGCAGCACCGCGTTTGATGTGCTGGGCGTGCTCAGTGGCCTCTATCTGTTCTGGCTCGGCTGGCGTGCGGTGAGGGCGCGCCGCAACAGTGCCGATGCGCCGCAAGGCCCGGCGCGCCAGCCGTTTTGGCATGGCATCCTGTTCGGCCTGACCAACCCGAAGGCGTACCCGGTAGCGGTGGCCACGTTCACGGCATTGCTGTCGAGCCGCGCCGAGTTGCTGACCTGGTCGATGTTGCCGTGGCTGATATGTCTGAGCTTTGTTGGCGGCCTTATCGCCTACGCTATCCTCATCGGCATTGTCGGAGCGCAGCGGGTACGCACCTTGTATCAACGTCATGAGCTGGCGATTACGCGGTTGTGCGGGGTAATGTTCATCGGTTTTGCTATCAATGCTTTGGCCCATGCGCTGCCGGGGCTGGTGACGAACAAGGCTTGACGCTGATCGCCCGGATGCATCAGCCGCACACGTACGGGTCAGGGATGGGTTTTTATTGCTGCATTGTTCGGACACGCGCTCGGCACCATGACCATCAGAAATTCCGCGCCGCTGGCGAGCTACATCGACCTCCTGCTGGACGCCGTTTGCGCGGTCGACAAACAAGGTCGCTTCGTTTTTGTCAGCGCCGCCTGTGAGCGCATTTTCGGCTACAGCCCCGACGAGTTGATCGGCCAGCCAATGATCGATCTGGTGCACCCGGCCGATCGCCAGCGTACCCTCGACGCCGCCCGCGAGATCATGGACGGCGAGCCCAAGCTCAACTTCGAAAACCGTTACCTGCGCAAGGACGGCCAGGTGGTGCACATTCTCTGGTCGGCGCGCTGGTCGGAGGTCGATCAGTTGCGCATTGCTGTGGCTCGCGATATCACCGAGCGCAAGCAGGCCGAGTCCCGGCAGGCGGCACTTTATGCGATTTCCGAAGCAGCCCATGCGGCGGAAGACTTGCTGGCGCTGTTCAAACGCATCCACCTGATCATCGGCGAGTGGTTGCCGGCGCTAAATTTTTCCGTGGCGTTGTATGACGAGCACTGTGCAGAGCTGAATTTCCCCTACCACGTCGACGACCTCGGACCTCAACCCGAGCAGCCCGGCACGATCACCGCTCGGCTGTGTGCCGAAGTTATCCGCAGCGGTCTGCCGATCCTGCTGACCCCGGGGCAGGAACATCCACCCGGGGGCTTCGAGGCGCTGGTGACCGGGCAGAACTCGCCGTGCTGGCTCGGCGTGCCGCTGAACTCACAGAACGGCACCATCGGCGCACTGATCGTCAAAAGCATTCCGGGGGGCGAGCGTTACACCGAGCAGGATAAAGAGCTGTTGCAGTATGTCTGCGCGCAGATCGCGACGGCGATCGAGCGCAAGCAATTGCACGAGCGGTTGCAGCGCATGGCCCAGTACGATCAGTTGACCCAGCTGCCCAACCGCGGATTGCTGCGTGACCGGCTCAAAATCGCAATCGAGGCGGCGCGTGAGGCACAGGGGCGCATGGCGCTGCTGTACGTCGACCTCGATCGCTTCAAGCAGGTCAACGACACCCACGGCCATGCGGTGGGCGACATGCTCCTGCAAACCGTGGCCAATCGGCTCAAGGGCTGCGTGCGCGAAACCGACACGGTGGCGCGCATCGGCGGCGACGAATTCGTGGTGTTGTTGCACAGCATCCACGCCTCGGGCGATGCCGATTGCGTGGCCGGGAAAATCCGTCAGGTGCTGGCCGCGCCGCTGCGCCTGGACGGACACAGCCTGAACATCCAGCCCAGCATCGGCGTCGCCCAATACCCCGAACACGGCACGGAAGAAAAACAGTTGTTCCGTCACGCTGATGAAGCGATGTACACCGCCAAGCGCGAACATCACCTGCGGCTCGTCTGAAAAAAATCGCCACCGTTCGTCGTGGCGATTTCAGGTTTTCTAAACCTTTTGGTGCGCGAAAATTCAGATTCTATGCGGGCTCCAGCTCGCCGCGATTAATACCAAGAGGTAGAGAATCATGCCTAACTCAAGAAACTCGAACTCGGGAAACTTCGCCAACGATCGAACCAAGGCCTCTGAAGCCGGTCGCAAAGGTGGGAAAACCACTACAACGACTGTCGATAAAGAGCCTGCGAAACCCGATATGGGCCGCAAGCCCGCACAGAAATCCAAGTAAGGATGAAGGTGGTTTTGATTGAGAAGCGGGGGCGAAAGCTCCCGTTTGAATTTGAAGAGGAGGGCGCGACCATGAGCCCGATGACCATCCGATTACGCAACAGCGGTTTTGCCGTATTACTGGGCCTGTGCGCCACTAGCGCCTTTGCCCAGACACCCACCGAATTCATCAACGATGCCTCGGCCAAAGGTGTGGCCGAAATCGAAGCCAGCCGCCTGGCGCATCAGAAGGCGGAATCCAAAGAGGTCAAGGATTACACCATCGTCGTGATCAACGACCGCACCACCGCCAACCAGCATCTGGCGAAAATCGCCAAGCAACTGGACCTGCCGGTGGCGCCCCGCGAAGAGGTTGTGGAGAAAGCCAAGACCTTGATGCCTGAGGTCATGGACGGCGCGACGTTCGATGAGGCATATGCCGCGAGCCAGGTGAAGACGACTCAGGAAGCCATTGAGCAGCTTGAGCAAACGGCGCAAACCACCGATGTACCGCAAATCAAAGCCTTCGCCGAAGAAACCTTGCCCAAACTGCAAAACCATCTGCAAATGGCCAGGGCGCTGCAGGCCAGTCGCTAGCCACCCATCAGCATTTATTCAAATTCTGATTGCCATTTTCCTGGACGACGGTGCCGTCCAGGGAAACGGTCTGGCCCTCGCCAAGCTGCCGATACTGCTTTCTCAGCGCCTCCAGTTCCTTGAGGTCCAACGCCTCAAGCCCGAGCATCGCGTTCTGCGCCTCCTGGGTCACCCGCAGCAATTCATCGACCTTCAAATGCAAAATGTCCGTGTCGCGGTTCTGCGTGTTCTGGATCAGGAACACCATCAGGAACGTGATGATGGTGGTCGAGGTGTTGATGACCAGCTGCCAGGTGTCGTTGTAACCAAAAAACGGCCCGCTCACCGCCCACAAAAAAATCAGAATGATCGCGCCCATGAAGGTGGTGGGACTGCCGGCCCACAGGGCGAGTTTCTGCGCGACTTTTGCGAATTTCATGGCCGTGTTCCTTATCAGAAGGCGCTTGAATTTCAGACAGTGGCGGTAAGGTGAAAATTCGATGTGACTGAACATCCGTTTTTCTGAAACCTTTGATGATGTTCAACGCGGTATCGTAGCGACCCGAGGACAACACACCGACAGGAGAACGCAATGAGTTGGTCTGCCAAACAATACGTCGCTTTTGAAGATGAACGCACCCGTCCCGCCCGCGACCTGCTGGCGGCGGTCCCCGCCGGGGACGTGCGCTCGGCCATCGACATCGGTTGCGGCCCCGGCAATTCCACCGAGTTGCTGGTAGAGCGTTTTGCCGGTGCTGCGGTGCGTGGCCTGGACAGTTCCACCGACATGATTGAAGCGGCACGCAAGCGCTTGCCGCAGGTGCGGTTCGACCTTGCGGACATCGACACCTGGCAGGAAAGCGGCCCGTTCGATGTGATTTTTGCCAACGCAGTGCTGCAGTGGGTGCCGGACCACGCCACGTTGCTGCCTTCGCTGGTGAGCAAACTTTCTCCCGGTGGCAGCCTGGCCATCCAGATGCCGGACAATCTGAATCAACCCTCGCATCGCCTGATGCGTGAAGTTGCGGCTGACGGCCCATGGGCGGGCAAACTGGCGGGCGCCGCTGACCAGCGAACTGACATGGAAAGTGCCAGCGGCTACTACTCGATACTAAAAGCCTGTTGCACCCGTGTCGATGTGTGGCGCACCACCTATCATCACCCATTGGCGGGCGGTGCCTCGGGTGTGGTCGAGTGGTTCAAGGGCAGCGGATTGCGACCGTTTCTCGAACCGCTGGATGAGGCGGAGCGGGCGCAGTACCTGAAGCAGTATCAGGCCGCTATCGAAAAGGCTTATCCGGCTTTGAGCGATGGTTCAGTGCTGTTGCCGTTCCCACGTTTGTTTTTGGTGGCAACGCGATGATGTAAAAAAGGGACAGATGACCTTGGAGTCATCTGTCCCTTTTCTTGACCGCCCGAATCATTACGGCAGCTTGTTCTTTTTCGAGCGGCGGGCGCTCAAGTATTCAAATGCAAAGGAGGCAAAGCCGAACAACCCGATCATTGAAATGATCATGATCCCCAACTCTGAACTGGCCATGTTGATCTCTTAGCGGAAGGTGAGCCGAGAGAATAGGGGATCTTTCTCCGGGCTCAACGCCTTGCTACGGTTTCTTTACTGCCGCACGAAGATCGATACGAAAAATATACGAGCGCCTTCAAAGGCGCCCGAATAACCGTCAGGACGTTTCCGCATCCATGCGCCGGGCGATCACATCCAGCACATCGCAACCATCGCGCAATGGTATGGCGCACAACAATGCGAAGTCGCTGAGAATCACCGAGTCGGTGCTGATTTCACCGCGCATCGCGAGGTTTTCGAGAACCTGCGTCACGGCACCGATTCGATATCGGGCGCTGCTGAGCAGTGAGTGCAGCGGTTGGGTGGTGTTGACGTAAAACGAGGGGAGGTCGTCGGCGTTGCTGGTTAAAGCCATGAACTCTTGCATGAGTGATTTCCGTGTAATTTTGAATTAACCACTCCATCGTCGCCAAACAAAGGGTGGCAGCTGTACGCGGGTTGGCGAACCGGGACACGGCAAAACCGGCAGATCCTAAGATCTCCCACGCACAGCTACCAAAAAACAGGCAGCACAGTGCGTTCAAAAGCACACCGATTAACAGCTCGGAAGCTTCTGCACCGTATCGTCGAGTCGCCAAACCCGACACGCCATTTGGGCGCACTCGGACTATAGGTCTCATGACAAACGCACGGCAATGCGCAAGTGTACGGACATTTCCCAGACTATTGTAGGACGTTGCTTTTTCTGAAAAACGGCTTCGATTGAGCGCTCTAAGTTCGGGGGTGGACCCCGCGGTTCACTAAATGCCGGCCATAAAAAAACCGGCCATCAAGGCCGGTTTTTTCTGTCTCTACAGCCCCCGTCAAAACTCTCTTAACGTGAGACTAAAAATTCGATTGGAGCGGGTGAAGGGAATCGAACCCTCGTTATCAGCTTGGGAAGCTGGAGTAATGCCATTATACGACACCCGCTCAGAGCGGTGACTTTGTACCAGATGTGCGCAGGGAAATGAAGTTTTTCTTTGTGCCAGACGGCTTTAGCGCAGGTGACACGGGGCAACGACCGTATGACGGTCTGTCGCGGGCAAGCTTCGCGGTTACAGGAATACGTTCAACACTGTAGAGCGAAACTTGCTCGCGATGACGCTGTTTCAAATGGCCAATGCATGGTGGTCCTGGACGTAGTGGTAACGCGGTCGGCTTTCGTGCAGCGCCGGCTTCAGGAACCCCATCAGGGCGTTGCGGCTGTCTCGGCAGGCGGCTTTGTGTTCCATGTCGAGAAAATGGCCGGTGGCTTCGAGGGTGGTGAAGGTGGCGTTTTGCACGTGGTTGGCGAATAACCGGGCGCCATCGGCGGCGGTGTATTCGTCCCATTCGCCGTTCATGAACAGCACTGGCACGTTGATTTTTTCCGAGGCTTTCAAGAAGCACTGGCGGTCGCTGTGCAGCAGGTCGTTGATGTGGAAGTGCATCTGCCCGTATTCGTGATCGGCCAGGCTGCTGACGTGCCGGTAGTTGAAACGCTTGAACAGCGACGGCAGGTGTTTGCCGATGGTGCTGTTGACCAGATTGCCGACCCGGTCGCCATCACGGCTGCCAAGGTAATCCACACCGCGCTCAAGGTAGTCGAGCATGTGTGCGTTGATCTCCGGGGAGAACGAGCTGATCACGGCTTTTTCGATGCGCCGTGGCCGGTGGGCGAGGGCGACCAGGGTCGCGGCGCCACCCCAGGAAAACGACAGCACGTGTTCGGCGGCGAAGTGGTCGATCAGCTCCAGGAGGATCTGCCCTTCGACTTCCTTGGTCAGCAATTTCTCATGCAGGTTGTGGGCTTTGGACTTGCCCGCGTAGGGCTGGTCGTAGCAGACCACATTGAACTGCGGGTGAAGGTTCTTCACGGTTTGTGCAAACGACGCAGTCGTGGCCATCGAGCCGTTGACCAGGATGATGGTCTTCTCTGCGGCGTCTGCGCGATAGAACTCCGTGTAAACCCGATACTGACCCTGTATATCCAGCACAGCGATTTCTGGCCTCATGTCATAAGACTCCTGGCAAGCGGGTATGCGCGCAAAAGAGATTGCACGAGCTTTGTGACAGGTAGGCATATGCCTGGAATTTTGAGAGGCCCATGTCGATCCAGTGCAGTCCGGTCGACGGGTATTGTTATTGGCGGGCAGTCTGCCGGGTGAGGCCGGAACCCAAGGGTTCCTACCGGCAAAAAGTTTCTTAGAAGTATGTGGTGACTTGTCGGTCACATTTCGGCCGACGTCCTGATTCAAGCAGGGGTCACATCATTGCGCAAGTGCCGTTGGTAAATTGTTAGACAACTTCTGCTCAGCGGTAGGCTGCTTAGATCAATTCGATCTCATCAACCCTCAGCGGACGGTATTCGCCGGTTTTTAACGCGTCGTCGAGCACCAGTGGGCCCATGCGTTCGCGGTGCAGGCGCAGCACTTTGTTGTTGAAGTAGCCAAACATGCGCTTCACCTGATGATAGCGACCTTCGACGATGCTCAGGCGCGCGCACTTCGGCCCGAGCAGCTCGAGCCCGGCGGGCTGGGTGGTGAGGTCTTCGAAGGCGAAGTACAAGCCTTCGTTGAATTTGATCGCGTATTCGGGGCCGATGACTTGCTCGGTTTCGACGTAGTAGACCTTCGGCAGTTTGGTCTGCGGCTGGGTCAGGCGTCGTGACCAGCTGCCGTCGTTGGTGATCAGCATCAGCCCGGTGGTGTTGAAGTCCAGGCGTCCGGCGATGTGCAGTTCGTCCTTGTCCGGTTCATGGATCAGGTCGAGCACGGTCGGGTGTTGCGGGTCGCGAGTGGCGCTGACGCAACCGGCAGGCTTGTTCAGCATGAAGTGGCGCAACGGTTTGCCGGTCTGCAGCACTTCGTCGTCGACCTCGACGCGACTGAACTCGCGGACTTCGCTGTGCGGATCGCTGACGATTTTGCCGTCAATCCTGATGCGTTTTTCGACCAGCAACAGGCGCACTTGCTTACGGTTGAAGCGAGGCAAGTTGCTGAGGAAGCGGTCGACGCGCATGACTTAAGGATCGGTAAAGAAAGGGCCGAGCATGTTACGCGATCGGCCGCGTCGCTGCTTGCAACTGCGCCTCGACGTCGGCACAACGCGGGCACAGGCACGCGGCGTTGCGCAGTTCGGCGGGCAGCGCTTCAAGCACCGCCGGGTCGATGCTGACGCCGTAGCACCAGCATGCCCGGTCAGCGGTTCGCGGGTCGGCCAGGGCGCAGTCGTTGGGTGCGCCGCAGGCGGGGCAGAGATCAGGCGGGTTCATAACTGGAGTGAGGCATTTCCACGCAGGTGCGGTTGCGGCCACTTTGTTTGGCCCGGTACATCGCATGATCGGCCCGCGACAGCAAGGTGTGCAAGGTGTCATCGGTTTGCAGGGTGGTCAGGCCGATGCTGACGGTCAGATGCAGGGTGCTGCCGTTGTAGGCATAACGCTGTTGCTCCACATGCTGGCGAATTTTCTCGGCGATCATCAGACCGGTCTCACCATCGGTGTCCTTGAGCAGCACGATGAATTCTTCACCGCCCCAGCGACAGACGATGTCGGAATGCCGCAGGCAGCTCTCCAGGTCCCGGGCAAAGCCGATCAGTACCTGATCACCCGCGAGGTGGCCGTAGGTGTCGTTCAGGGCCTTGAAGTGGTCCAGGTCCAGCAGCAACGCTGTCAGCGGTTTCGGCTCGCGCTGGGCTTCGTGCATGGCTTGCGCGGCGAGCAGGTCGAAGCCGCGACGGTTGGGCAGGTCAGTCAGACTGTCGAGGGTGGCCTGGGCCTGGATCCTGCTCTGATAGCGTTTGATCACCCGATTGAGCAGGGCCAGCACGGTCAACGTGACGATCAGGCAGATCAGCAGGTTGAGGTACAGCGAGCGACGGATGTCACTGAGGTCGCCGTCTTCGCGTTTGTCGACAAACAGATACCAGTTCAACTCCGGGATGAACCGAACGTTGAGGAAATGTCCCTGGCCTTCGCCGGAATATTCGAAGCTGCCGCTGTGGGGTTTGGGCAACTGGCTGACCAGGTTCTTCATGCTGTCGAGTTCGCCCAGGGTCTGCCCGATACGTGCGCCGTCCGGTCCACCCTCGGCGCCGGTCAGCACCACGCGTCCGAACGTGTCGACGAAGTACACGCTGCGCTGGTAGCGCTGCTGGTATTTGTCGATCAGTTTGATCACTGCATCGACCGTCAGTCCGACACCGGCGGCGCCGATGAAGCGGTCGTTGTAGTCGTGGACTTTGTAGTTGATGAAGACCGTCAGGTTGTCTTTGTTGGCGAGGTCCGGGTCGACGTTGATCTCGTAGGGATCCTTCATGTCGCGCACGCGAAAGTACCAGGCATCGCGTGGCTCGGTGGCCTTGACCTGCTTGAGCACGCCTTTGGCGTGGTAGTACGTCAGGCTGGCGTTGGAGACGAAGAACGCGGTGTAGGCGCCGTAGTGGGTCATGACCTCGTTGAGGTAGCGGGTCATCTGGTCGGAATCTTTTTCACCGTTGACCACCCAGTCGCGCATGAAGGTGTCGCGGGCCATCATCGAGGAAATCAGGATCGGTCTGACAAGGTCTTTCTGGATTTCCGAGTACACCGTGTCCGAAGTCAGCGGCAGTTCGGTGTTGACGATGTTGTCGCGGATCGACGCCCGCGAGGCGTAGTAACTGAGAAAAGACGTGGCGAGGAAACCCGCGCCCAGCAACGCGACCAGCGTGAGGATCAACGAACGTTGAGAATACAGCGGCGAGCGAAGCGGCATGGCAATTCCGTTGTCAGTATTCCGATGGCATGCATTCTAGTGGCACTGCCGGGAAATAACTGCTCTATGTGCGCCGCGAATGGTCATAAATCTTGCCCGGGCCTTGTGGGAGCGAGCTCGCGATCGCGCAGTATCAGACACCCATGAGGGGCGTGCTGACGTCATCGCGAGAAAGCTCCCACAGGCACACTGTCAGACGAGGCTTTTCAGATACGCACGCCATCCGCCGAGCTGGCTGATGTCGGTCGCGCCCTGCAAGCCATACGCCTCGCAAATAAAACCGCTCTCCCAGCGACCGTCCGCCAGTTGCACCTTGCCCAACCCCAACGGTGCGGGAATCCCGGTCAGGAACGAGCCCAATTCGTTGCTTGGCAACTCCCACACTTCCACGGCAATCGCCACGCCACCGTCCTTTACCCGAACCATGCCGGGACGAAACGGCGGGCCACCGGCCAGGGCGTACAGTTGATAGTCCGGTGAGCTGAATGTCGTTTCCACCCATCGCCCACCGCGCTGCTTGAGCTGCCAGTTCAGCGCCAAACCGTCCAGGTGCGCACCACAGACCACCAGTCGGGCGCGGTCATTGCGCGCAACGGTCGTCGGCGCAGGCGTTGCCAGACCTTGTTGGCGCTGCAAACCGTGCGCCACGCTCAATAGATATTGATCGGTAAACGCCCGGCCAAACAGCGTCACGCCCCACGGTAAACCATTGCCCATGAAGCCGCTCGGCACGGCGATGGCGGCGTAGTCCAGCAGGTTCATGAAGTTGGTGTAGTAGCCCAATTCGGAATTGCGCTGCACCGGTTCGGCGGCGAGTTCTGCCAGGGTGACGGGGCGGCCAATGGTCGGCGTGACCACGCAATCGAGGTTTTCCAGCGCTTTGTCGCACAGGGCTTTCAACGCTTGCAGGCGGTACTGGGCGCGGAAGGTTTGCACGCCGCTGACGGCTGGCGCCTTGGCCAGCACGGCACGAATCACCGGCAGCACGGCTTCGGGATTCTGCTCCATCAGCTCGCCAGCCACGCTATAGCGCTCGGCCACCCAAGGACCTTCATAGAGCAGGCGCGCCGCTTCAAGGAATGGCGTGAGATCCAGTTCCACCGCTTCGCCGCCCAGGCGCTTGAGTTGCTCGATCGCATCACCGAACAACACGGGGCCTTCAGCACAACCGAAAAACGCCAGGTCTTGTGCGCGGGGCACGCCGAAGCGGAACGGGCGCGGCGTGCCAAACGCCGAGCCGTCATTCCACAGCGGATTGTCGCGGCTGTACTCATCCCGGGGGTCGAATCTGGCGGTCAATGCCAGCAACTGACTGGCTTCCTGGGCGGTCGCCGTAAATGTGGTCACACAATCCAGCGTGCGACAGGCCGGCACCACCCCGGCGGTGGAAATCAGCCCCTTGGTGGCTTTCATCCCGACCAGATTGTTCAACGCCGCCGGTACGCGGCCCGAGCCTGCCGTGTCGGTGCCCAAGGAGAAACTCGCGACACCGAGCGCCACGGCCAACGACGAACCGGCACTGGACCCCCCCGACGGATAGTCCGGCAGCACGCTGTTCGGGCAAACGCCATACGGCGAGCGACTGCCGTTGAGGCCCGTGGCGAATTGATCGAGATTGGTCTTGCCCAACGGCACCGCGCCCAGCGCCAGCAGTTGCTCAACGATGGTTGCCGAACGCTGTGGCACGTAAGCAAAGGCCGGGCACGCTGCGGTGGTCGCGATACCCGCCAGATCAATGTTGTCCTTGATCGCGAAGGGCACGCCGTACAACGGCAGGCTGTCGATGTCGCGACCGTCGAGGGCCGCCAGATACGGTTCCAGTTCCTCGACACTCAGCAAGTGGATGAACAGGTGATAGTCGGGGTTCAGCGCCGCGGCTTTGTCCCGCAGGCTCAGCAGCAATTGCCGGGGCGTGGTGCTGCCGTCGCGGTAAGCGTTGCGCAGGGCGTCGAGTTGCAGATTGATATTCATGGCGTGAGTCCTTGTCAAAATGGGTTCAGTCGAGTTCCAGCACCACGACGCGCTGTCCGGCGCGCACGGCCGAACCGGGTTGCACGCGAATCTCGCGGACGACGCCGGCCATCGGCGCGAGCACAGGGATTTCCATCTTCATCGACTCCAGAATCACCAGCACATCACCGGCCTCGACCCGGCTGCCGGTTTCCACCTGCACCTGCCAGAGGTTGCCGGCGATGTGGCTGTCGACGCTCTGTTGGCCGCTGCCCAGCGGCGAATCCTCGGTCGCTTCCGGAGCCAGTTCCTCGCTGTCGAAATGCGCCTGGCCGCTGGCGATCCAGCGCTCGCGTTCGGCGTTGAACGCGGCTTGTTGTTGACGACGAAAAGCGTCGATGGTCTCGGCTTCCTGTGCCAGGAATGCCTGGTATTGCGCCAGGTTCAGCTGGCTGTGCTCGATGTTCAGGTCGAAGCGCCCAAGGGGGAAATCCCGGCGAATACGCAGCAGTTCATTGGCGCTGACCGGGTAGAAACGGATCTGGTCGAAGAAGCGCAGCAACCACGGTTTGCCCTCGAACGCGGCGACGTCGCGGTAGCGGTTCCACATCTGCAAGGTGCGCCCGACAAACTGATAGCCACCGGGGCCTTCCATGCCGTACACGCACATGTAGGCGCCGCCGATGCCCACCGAGTTCTCGGCGGTCCAGGTGCGGGCCGGGTTGTACTTGGTGGTGACCAGGCGGTGGCGCGGGTCGAGCGGGGTGGCGACCGGCGCACCGAGGTAGACATCGCCCAGGCCCATCACCAGATAGCTGGCGTCGAACACCGTGCGCTGCACTTCATCGAGGTTCGGCAGGTCGTTGATGCGGCGGATGAACTCCAGGTTGCTCGGGCACCACGGCGCGTCCTTGCGCACGGTGGTCATGTACTTCTCGATCGCCAATTGGCACGCCGGGTCGTCCCAGGACAGCGGCAGGTGGACGATGCGCGACGGGACTTGCAGGTCCTTGGCGGCACACACCGCGTCCCATTCGCCGGCCACGATGCCGAGCAGGTCTGCCAGTGGCAGTTGTTCGGGCTGGTAGTGGATTTGCAGCGAGCGGATGCCGGGGGTGAGGTCGATCACGCCGTGCAGGGTTTTGCTTTCCAGGGCCTGCATCAGTGCGTGGGCGCGGAAGCGCAGGACGAGGTCGAGTTCGGGGGCGCCGATTTCGAGCAGTAGATGTGTATCGCCGGACAGGCGTGCCACCAGCCGCGTGTCTCCCTCACCCAACTCCAAAACAACAGGCGACATAAGCGCTAGGGGGAGCTGGCTTGGCAGCGATGAAGTTGATGCGGTGTCTGGTCGGGCACCATCGCTGGCAAGCCAGCTCCCACAGGTGCCCCAGTTGCAGGCGAGATTTCTGGCGGTCTTCAGGTCTACCGGCAAAAACTGCACCTTGTCCCCCGCCTTCAACTGCCCCAGTTGCCATAGATCCGCCTCGATCACTGTCACCGGGCATACAAACCCACCAAGGCTCGGGCCATCCGGGCCGAGGATCACCGGCATGTCACCGGTAAAATCCACCGCGCCAATCGCATACGGATTGTCATGAATGTTCGACGGGTGCAGACCCGCCTCGCCACCGTCGGCACGCACCCATTGCGGCTTCGGGCCGATCAGGCGCACGCCGGTGCGGCTGGAGTTGAAGTGCACTTCCCACTGCGTGGCGAAGAAGGTACCGATGTAGTTTTCGGTGAAATATTCCGGGGCGCCGTGGGGGCCGTAGATCACGCGGATCTGCCGCACGGTTGGCAACGCGGTCACGTGTTCTTGCGCCAGTTGCTGACCGACGCTGCGATCGCTCAGCGCGGGCACATGCAACACGTCGCCGGCACGCAAGGCGCGACCGCCGTGACCCCCAAACTGACCGAGGGTGAAGGTGCTTTTACTGCCCAGATAATCCGGGACTTGCAGGCCGCCGCGCAGGCACAGGTAGCTGCGGGCCCCGCTGCCGGCGATGGTGCCGAGGCTCAACGTCTCCCCTGCGGGAATCAGCAATGCCGTGTTCATCGGCACGGTTTCGCCGTTCAGCGTCAACGGAATCACCGCCCCGGTCACGGCAACCACGGCGTCGCAATTGAAGCGCAGCAGCGGTCCGCTCATGGTGATTTCCAAAGCCGCCGCGCCTTCTTCATTGCCCAGCAAACGGTTGCCCAGACGCAACGCGCGACTGTCCATCGGCCCCGACGGCGGAACGCCAACGGCCCAGTAACCGAGGCGGCCGGGATAGTCTTGCACGCTGGTTTGGGTGCCGGCGCTGATCACCTCAAAGGTGTTGGCCTGATACACCAGGCCCTCCAGGCAGCGGGTCCATGGCTGGCCGCTGGCGAAGGGCGCATCGAGCAGAATCTGCCGCAGGTAGTCGCGATTGGTTTCCACGCCATACAGCAGGCTGTCGCCGAGGGCACGATGCAAATCGGCGCGGGCTTCTTCACGCGTTGGCGCCCAGTTGATGACCTTGGCGATCATCGGGTCGAAGTACGGAGGGATCTCGCAACCCGCTTCGACCCAAGTGTCGATGCGCAGTTGGATGCCGTTGGCGGTCGGGAAATTCACGGCAGTGAGCAAGCCCGGGCTCGGCTGGAAATCCCGGCCCGGATCTTCGGCATACAAGCGCGCCTGAATCGCATGGCCCTCGGGTTGCAAGCCCTGCATCAGCTCGCTCAGCGGCGGCAAGTCACCGGCTGCCAGTTGCACCATCCAGCGCACCAGGTCCACGCCCCACACTTGCTCCGTGACGCCATGCTCCACTTGCAAGCGCGTATTCACTTCAAGGAAATAGAAGCGCTGGGCGTCACTGTCGAAGACGAACTCCACGGTGCCGGCGCTGCGGTAGTTCACGGCTTTGGCCAGCTTGATCGCGGCGGCGCAGAGTTCATCGGCCATGCCGTCCGGCAGGTTCGGCGCCGGGGTTTCTTCGAGGACTTTCTGGTTGCGCCGCTGCACCGAGCAGTCGCGCACACCGAGGGCAATCACCTCGCCACAGCCGTCGCCAAACACCTGCACTTCCAGATGCCGGGCGCGCTGGATGTACTTCTCGATGAACACACCGGCGTCGCTGAAATTGTTCTGCCCCAGGCGTTTGACCGCTTCGAAGGATTCACTCAACTCGGCCGCACTGCGGCACACACGCATGCCGATGCCACCGCCGCCAGCGGTGCTCTTGAGCATCACCGGGTAGCCGACCTGTTCACCGGCAGTCAGCGCGGCGTCGAGGCTGTCGAGCAGTTCGGTGCCTTCGAGCATCGGCACGCCGTGTTGTTTGGCCAGGGCGCGGGCGGTGTGCTTGAGGCCGAACACGCGCAGTTGCTCTGGCGTCGGGCCGATGAAGGCGATGTCGGCGGCTGCGCAGGCTTCGGCGAACGCGGCATTTTCCGAGAGAAAACCGTAGCCGGGATGGATCGCCGTGGCACCGGTGGACTTGGCAATGGCGAGGATCTTGTCGACCGCCAGATACGTGCCGGCGGCGGCACCTTCGCCGAGGCTGTGGGCCTCATCGGCTTGCAGGATGTGCAGGCTGGCGGCATCGGCTTCGGAGTACACGGCGATGCCCTGGACGTGCAGCTCACGCAGGGTGCGCAGGATGCGGCAGGCGATGGCGCCACGGTTGGCAATCAGGACTTTTTCGAACATGGCATAACCCCTGAAGGGGATGCGGGCCGTCCCGCAGTTTTTCGACAGGCATCCGGGACGTCCCGGATGTAGAAATCCACATCAACTGTAGGAGCTGGCAAGCCAGGTCCTACAGGGATTAACTGTGTTTTTACTTTTTGAGGCACTGGCCTGAACGGGCCTGGCACAGGCCAAACAGCCAGCGCCGCAACCGCGAAAATTTCAGTTCCATACCAGCAGCTCCGCAGGGGTCGGGTTGTAGGCGTTGCACGGATTGTTCAGTTGTGGGCAGTTGGAGATCAGCACGATCACGTCCATCTCGGCGCGCAGATCGACGTATTTGCCCGGTGCGGAGATCCCGTCTTCGAAGGTCAGCCCGCCGTCAGCGGTGACCGGCACGTTCATGAAGAAATTGATGTTCGGCCCGATGTCGCCCTTGCCCAGTCGGCCATCGTGGACACAGGCTCGCAGGTAGTTGTCGCGGCAGCTGTGCATGTAGCGTTTTTCCAGGGCGTAGCGCACGGTGTTGCTCTCTTGCGCGCAGGCGCCGCCGAGGGTGTCGTGACGGCCGCAGGTGTCGGCGACGATGGTCAGCATCGGCTTGCCAAGGTTGGAATAGAGCACGCTGCCGGTGCTCAAGTAGACGCTGTTCTGCCGGCGCAAGGTGCGCTGTACGTCGTAGCGTTCCTTCGGATTGGCCACGCTGTAGAACAGGGTGTCGACTGCCTGATTGCCTTCGAGGTCGAGAATGCGCAGGGTCTGGCCGGCCTTGACCTCCATCAGCCAGGGTTCGCCGGCGGGAATCGTGGCGCGGTAGATCGCGGTTTCTGGCTGCTTTTCAGTATTGATGAGAGCGAGTGACATGGCTGCGATCCTCAGGCGAACAGACGGTCGGTGTTGATGAAGCCGCGCTCGTTTTCCGGGCGCGAGGTGCGGCAGTGTTCGGCGACGCTGGCGTCGGCGTTCATCCAGCTGAGCTTCAGTGGTTTCGGTGCGTATTGCGGCGACGGGTCCATCGGGTGTTGCAGGGCGGTGAGCACCACCAGCGTGTCCATCGGTGCGTACAACTCGATGTAATCGCCGGCCTTGGAATTGCCCTCGACAAAGTGGAAGCGTCCGGCGTCGTCGACGTTGACGCGGCTGAACAGGTTGAGGGTCATCAGCAAATCCGACAGGCCCAGACCCCACTTGCCCAGTTCCACCAACAGGTTGTCGGTGCCGTTGCGGAAGAAGCCGTTGCGCAGTTCCTGATAGCGCCCGGCGCCATATTTTTCGGCGACTTCTTCAGCGCAAAGCACGCCGCCGAGGCTGTCGCTCCAGCCGCAGGTGTCGGCGGTGATGGCCGCGAGCACGCGGCCCATGTCCGAGTACAGGCAATGGCCGGTGGTGAGCTTGGCGGTGTGTTGGCACTTGAGGCTGTCGGGAAGGTTCAGGCGTTCGGTTTTTTCATTGGCGTTGAGCAGCGTCAGGCTGACGTTGGCGCCACCGCGAATGTCGGTCAGGCGCAGCAGTTGGCCGCGTTTCAAAACGAAGGAACGATGGCCGCCACCGGGGAGCATTTCTTCGGCGAAGGGTGGAAACAGTTGGGTCGAATCAGTCATTTCAAAATTCCTCTAAGCGATACGAAGCGTGCCTGCCAGTTGCACCGGCAAGGCATCGACGGCGGCACGGGTGGTGCGGCGGTCGCTGTTCAAAGGGATGTCGTAAGTGATGCGTGCGCCATAGCGGCCGGGTGCATGGGGGTCAAGACGGACCTTGTCGAACACCAGCAAACGGGTGCCGAGGCTGAAGCCTTCGGACAGATCATGGGTGACCATGAATACCGTCAATTGCGTTTCGCGCCACAGCGCCAGCAGCAACGCGTGCATGTCCTTGCGGATGCCCGGATCGAGCGCGCCGAAGGGCTCGTCGAGCAGCAGCACGCGCGGCTTCATGATCAACGCCTGGGCGATGGCCAAGCGTTGTTGCATGCCGCCGGAGAGCTGCGCCGGGTACTTGTCCAGCGAGTGCCCGAGGCCGACTTTGTGCAGCAGCGCCGAGGCCTGTTCGCGGGCTTCTTTTTTCGCGCTGCCGAACAGGCGACCGAGCAATGGCGAGCGCGGCAGTTCAAGGCCGAGGGCGACGTTGTCCAGTACGCTCAGATGCGGGAACACCGAATAGCGCTGGAACACCACGCCACGGCTGGCATCCGGCTCACCGGCCAACGGTTGGCCGTCGAGCAGGATCTCGCCGCGGCTGGCGCGCTCCTGGCCGAGCAGCAGGCGCAAGAAGGTCGATTTGCCGCAACCGGAAGCGCCGACCAGGGTGCAGAACTCGCCCTCGTTGACGGTCAGGTTCAGGCCTTCGAGCACCACCTGGTCGGCGTATTGCTGCCAGACGTTTTTCACGGTGATGAAGCTCATGCCCGTGCTCCTTCATACCAGGGGAACGCACGTTGGGTCAGGCGTTTCAGGCCCCAATCCATCAGCCAGGCGAGCAGGGTGATCCACACCACGTAGGGCAAAATCACGTCCATCGCCAGGTAGCGGCGTACCAGGAAAATCCGGTAGCCGAGGCCGTCGGTGGAAGCAATCGCCTCGGCGGCAATCAGGAACAGCCATGCCGAGCCGAGCATCAGCCGCAGCGAGATCAGCAGCCGTGGCAGCAGTTGCGGTAATACCACGCGCAGCATCAAGGTCCAGGTC
Organism: Pseudomonas reinekei; assembly: GCF_001945365.1. Classification (GTDB taxonomy): domain Bacteria; phylum Pseudomonadota; class Gammaproteobacteria; order Pseudomonadales; family Pseudomonadaceae; genus Aquipseudomonas; species Aquipseudomonas reinekei. Next base: position 206,565 of record NZ_MSTQ01000009.1, on the reverse strand, counting down.
GAAGCGCCGAGGGTTTGGGCCTTGATCAGCAGTTCCACGGGAATTTCCCGGGCGCGCTGTTCCAGATCCCGGGCCAGTGCCGGGGTGATGCCGATCACGATCAGCATCACTTTCGACAGCTCGCCCAACCCGAAAACGATGAACAGGATCGGCAGGATCGCCAGCGGCGGCACCATCGACAACACCGTCAGCAAGGGCGACAACGGCGCGCCAAACAACGGCAGGGTGCCGGCGGCCATGCCGAGGCATAAGCCAGCGAGGGCGCTGATACCCAGGCCGATAGCCAGGCGTCGCAGACTCGAAGCACTGTCCTGCCAGAGCAGGTAGTCACCGGTGCGGCTGTCGGCGACGAACGCCAGGCGTTTCACCGCATCGGTCATCTGCACGGCGCTGGGCAGCAGCTTGTCGTTGGGGTTGTCCGCCAGTCGCTCGGCCGAGCCCATGAAGTAGGCGAACAGCAGCAGGGCGAACGGCAGGATCACCAGCAACAGGCGACTCGGGCGATCCGGGTGGCGATTGATCAGGCGCATGGCCAAGTCCTCTTCTTACAACTTGGCGTCGGCGGCCATTTGCACGTAGCTCGGGTCGAAGCGCAGCTTGAGGTTGCCTTTGTCGCCGCTGGTCACGCCGTTGGCGAAGGCCATGCCGACCGCGCTGGTGTCCTTGGCGCCTTCACCCAGCAAACCGTGCTGGAAGGAGAATTCGGCGACCTTGCGCATGGTTTCCGGCAGTTGCTTGCTGGTGCTGAACGCCAGGGCCTCTTGCGGCGTGGCGAACAGCTTGGTGGTGTCCAGTTGCGCCTGGAAACCTGCAAGGTCGGTGCCTGAGGCTTTGGCCATGTGTTCGAGCGCGGCTTTGCCGGCGGCGTTCTTCGCGTTCATCAACTCGACCACTTCGAACCAGGCGCCGGTCAGTGCTTTGCCCAGTGCCGGGTTGTCTTTGAGGGTGGCGCTGTTGACCACCATCATGTCCATGATTTCGCCGGGGATCTGGCTGGAGTTGAAGACTTCGGTCACCCCGGGCTTGGCCTTGATGTCCGAGAGCATCGGGTTCCAGGTGGTGACGGCGTTGACCTGATCAGTGTTGAAAGCCGCCGCGATATCGGCGTCGGAGGTGTTGACCACTTTCAGGTCCTTCTCGGTGAGGTCCACCGAATCCAGGGCCCGGGCCAGCAGGTAATGGGACACCGACAGCTCGACCAGATTGACGTCCATGCCCTTGAGGTCGGCGACTTTCTTGCCTTCGCCCTTGAGCACGATGCCGTCGTTGCCGTTGGAGAAATCGCTGACGATCAGCGCGGTGCTGTCGACGCCACCGGCAGCGGGAATGGTCAGCGCGTCCATGTTGGTCATGGTGCAGCCGTCGAACTGGCCAGCGGTGTACTGGTTGATGGATTCGACGTAATCGTTGAGCTGCACCACATCGATCTTGATGCCGTACTTCTTCGCCCATTTGTCGACGATGCCTTGGCTGCCGGCATACTCCCAGGGCATCCAGCCGGCATAGATCGTCCAGCAGACGCTGAAGTGGTCTTTGGGTGCCGCGTGGGACGAGACGCTCACGAGGGCTGCGAAAGCAGCGGCGAGCAGGGCGGGTAAACGAAGCTGGGACATGGTGGTTCTCCAGTTGATCAGGGGCGGACAGGAGGCAACGCGGCACCGTTAGCGGTGGCTTTGTCTCCCGGGCTTTTGTCCCGCCGTGTAACCTCAACTGGAGGTCGCCAACTCTCGGACCAGTCACTCGCGAAGCGAGCCGGAACCCTAGTCAGCCATTGCAAATTGTGGTGCCGCGAACCTGTGATGACTCCTGCACGCCATTGCTAAAGCGAGAGCCGTGCCAAGTTTGCAGAACGCTTCTAGCGCGCGGGGGAGAGGCAAGTCTCGGTGAGTGCAGTGGGGAACAGCTGCTTTGTGATGGTGCATCGGTGCACTGTGATGTGGCGTGGGCAGCCGTTATTACCGGGTGGATATCTCCACCTGCAGCATTAATCAGCGCGTGAATGGATGAAAAACCTTTCATCGGCGAGATGTTTCAACTTGTTGCAGGAACGCACCAGATTCTGAAATCGATGTCTGATCTTTCGACAGTCGCCGAATAATCGACTGTCGCCTGCCAGCGTCGCTGGTGTGGCTCACTCGCGGTCCAGGAGGCCGCCATGCTCTCTCGAATTCTACTGATTGCTGTGTTGGGTTTGTCCCTTGGTGCATGCGTGCCTTATTCCGATGGAGGCGTCAGCTACTACAGTTCCGAGGTGTATACCTCGCCAGCGCCAGGCTATTACGCCGGTGGTGATCGCTACTATTCCAATGGCGGTTATTACTCGCCGCCAGCCCGTTACTACGCGCCGCCTGCGCGGTATTACAAGCCAACGCCGCGCTACTACTCGCAGCCGCGGATCTATCAACCCTCACCGCGCTATTACCAGGCGCCACCGCGTTACTATCAGGCGCGTCCTGATTACCGGGCGCATCAGAATCATGGCTGGGATGGCCGCAAACGTGGCGGCTGGGACAACGACCGAGGCCATGGCGGGCGCAACAACAATTACGGCGGCCGAGGTGACCATAACGGACGCGGTGATCGCGACGGCCGGGGCAATCACCGCTAATCATTCCTTGTAGACACACAATCGGTGGGAGCGAGCAGACTCGCTCCCACAGTTCGTTCAGTATCCAGAAAGATCCGCCAACGGATGCCGCCCCTCCCACGCCTTATGAAAATGCGCCTCCACCACCGCATCCGGCACGTTATTGATGTCCGGCCAGTGCCAGTGCGGTTTCTGATCCTTGTCGATCAACCGCGCGCGCACGCCTTCACTGAATTCCGGATGGCGGCAGCAGTTGAGGCTTAGCGTGTATTCCATCTGAAAGACCTCAGCCAGCGACAGGTGGCGGGCGCGGGCGATCTGTTCCCAGACCAGGTGGGCGGTCAGCGGTGAACCTTCGCTCATGGTTCGGGCGGCGCGGCTGAGCAGCGGGTCGGCGTCATCGCGTAATGGGCTGATGGCTTTCCATGCGCACCGCACATCGCTCACATCCAGCAATTCATCGATGCGCTGGCGTCGCGGCAGCCATTGAGGTTCGGGCATCTGTGCAACGGCTTCCTGCTGCAACGCCTTGAGCAGGCTGTTGAGTTGCATCGGCGTCTGTTCCTGCCAGTTCAGTTGCAGCAAGCCTTCGATCAGCGCTTCCTGTTGCTCGTCGAGCAGGAAGCGGTCAGCCAGGTCCAGATCGATCGCATCGCGCGCGTTCATGTGGGCGCCGGTCAGGCCGAGGAACAAGCCGAGCTTGCCGGGCAAGCGTGACAGGAACCAACTGGCGCCGACGTCCGGGTACAGGCCGATGGTGATTTCCGGCATGGCCAGTCGACTGCTCGGCGTGACAATGCGGATGCTCGCCCCCTGCAGCAGGCCCATGCCGCCGCCGAGCACATAACCATGGCCCCAGCAGATCAACGGTTTTGGATAAGTATGCAAGCTGAAGTCCAGGCGATATTCCGCTGCAAAGAAGTGCGCGGCCAGGGGCGGCACTTCGCCGGGATGGTCGCGGCAAGCCTCTACCAGGCTGCGCACCTCACCACCGGCGCAAAAGGCCTTGGCGCCGTTGCCTCGCAGCAGGACGCAGACGATTTGCGGCTCCTTGGCCCAGGCGTTCAGTTTGTCGCTCAAGGCGTTGATCATGGGCAAGGACAGCGCGTTCAGCGACTTTTCGGCATCCAGCGTGGCAATGCCGATGCGGGCGCCGTCGGTGCCGGTGAGTTCTTCGAAGTGCAGATTCATCGTGACCTCGATCAGGAAATTGAGGGTTAAGTATGATCGCTGTGTAGGAAAGTGCCGGATCTGTGTCAGATCAATTGACAAGCGTGATGCGCTTTCCTAGGGTTCGCCCCATTGTTTTTGCCGGATGTAACCATGACTGCTGATGACCGTATCAAACTCGAACCGAGCTGGAAGGAGGCCCTGCGTGCCGAATTCGACCAGCCCTACATGACAGAGTTGCGAAACTTTCTCCAACAGGAACGGGCGGCCGGCAAGGAGATCTATCCACCGGGCCCGATGATTTTCAACGCGCTCAATTCCACGCCGCTGGATAAGGTCAAGGTCGTGATTCTCGGCCAGGACCCGTACCACGGCCCGGGCCAGGCCCATGGCTTGTGCTTCTCGGTGCAACCGGGCGTGCCGGCACCGCCATCGCTGGTGAACATTTACAAAGAGTTGAAGCGCGACCTGAACATCGACATCCCCAGCCACGGTTATCTGCAAAGCTGGGCCGAGCAGGGCGTGCTGATGCTCAACACCACCATGACCGTCGAACGCGCCAACGCCAATGCGCACAAGGACAAGGGCTGGCAGTTTTTTACCGATCGGATCATCGAAGTGGTCAGCCAGCAGCAACCGCACCTGGTGTTCATGCTGTGGGGCGCTCATGCCCAGAGTAAGCAGAAGTTGATCGATGCGACCAAGCATCTGGTGCTGACCTCGGTGCACCCGTCACCGCTGTCGGCCTATCGCGGCTTCCTCGGCTGCGGGCACTTCAGCCGCACCAACAAGTTTCTTGAGCAGAATGGCGAGACGCCGATCGAGTGGCGATTGCCGCCGGTTTGATGGTTTGACCGGGCTGGCCCCTTCGCGAGCAGGCTCGCTCCCACAGGTTTTGTGAACACCGCAAATCCACTGTGGGAGCGAGCCTGCTCGCGAAGGGCGCGACTCGGTCTAACTGTCTGAATCGGGATTTCGGTTCCAGTACTTGAACAACGGCTCCGCCAGAAACAGCACAAACAACAACCGCATCACCTGCATCGCCGTCACCAGCGGCACCGACAGTTGCAGGGTCTCCGCCGTCAGGCTCATCTCCGCAATCCCGCCCGGCATCATGCCCAGCGTCAGCGAACGCAGATCCAGGTGAGTCAGCGCACTCAAGCCCAATGCAGCTGCCGTGGCGATCAACATGGTCAACACCGTACCGATCAAGGTCCGGCCCATGAATGAAGGCGCCCGACGGAAAAACTGCCGGTTGAAGTGACAGCCCAGACCGCTGCCGATCAACCACTGGCCGATCTGGCTACCGCCGTTGGGTAGGCCGATGTGCAAATCCCAACCGATACTCACTGCCGCACTGACCAGCAACGGACCGAACAGCCACGGGTTGGGTTGACGCAGACGCTCCCATATCCAGGCGGCCAGTGCGCCTGCGGGAAATAAAATCGCCAGCCAGCGCCAATCGATACTGCCAGCATGGGAAATCGGTGCTCCGTCGCCCAGCAGGTATTTGAATGCTGCCGGTACACACAATACGACGACCAGTACGCGCAAGCTCTGCCCCGCAGCAACTCGGCTGAGCACGGCACCATTGCGGGCACCGAGGTTGACCATCTCCCCGGAGCCGCCGGGCATACTGGAGAAAAAAGCGGTGGCGCGGTCCTCACCGGTACGTCGCATCAACCAGACACCGACCACGGCCGACAGGCTGGTGACCAACGCACCGAAGAAGATCAAACCGAAATGACTCAGCACCTGCTCCATCACCACCGGGGTGAAGTGCAGGCCAATGCCGATGCCGACGATCCACTGGCCGCACTTGCGCCCGCCAGGGATTTCCGCCAGTTGCCAGGGTGTCAGGCAGCGCACGAGGATGATCGCCAGTAACGAGCCGACCATCCACGGCAAAGGCCAGCCGACCTGGCTGGCGAGATAACCGCCCAGCAGGCCGACCAGCGGGGTTCCCCACCAAAGTTTGAAGGGGGAGCGATCAGACATCGGCAATCGCGCGTTGCGCGGCCGAACGTTTGCGCCAGATGCGGATGAGCGGCATCAGCAGCATGATCGCCGTCAGCACCCAGCAACCGAACGTGATCGGGCTCGACCAGAGGATTTCCAGTGCACCGTTGGAAATCGACAGGGCGCGACGCAGGTTTTGTTCCATCAAACCACCGAGGATGAAGCCCAGCAACACCGGCGACAGCGGGAAATCCAGCTTGCGCAGGATATAACCGAAGATGCCGATGCCGATCATCAGGAACAGGTCGAAGGTGGTGGCGTGCACCGCGTAGACGCCAATCCCGGTAATGATCGCGATCACCGGTACCAGTGCCCAGTTCGGCACGGCGAGGATGCGGGTGAAGATGCGGATCATCGGAATGTTGAGGATCACCAGCATCACGTTGGCGATGAACAACGAGGCGATCAGGCCCCAGACGATGTCCGGTTGTTGCTGGAACAGCAGCGGGCCCGGTGTGATGTTGTAGAGCGACAGGGCGCCGATCATCACCGCCGTGGTGCCCGAGCCCGGAACGCCGAGGGTCAGCATCGGCACCAACGCACCGCAGGCGGCGCCGCCGATGGCGGTTTCCGGGGCTGCAAGGCCGCGCATGTCGCCTTGGCCGAAAGTACCCTTGGCACCCGCCATGCGTTTTTCGGTCATGTAGGCCACGGCGCTGGCCAGGGTCGCGCCGGCACCGGGCAACACGCCCATGATGAAACCCAGTACGCCACAACGGATGTTCACCACGAACACCGACGCCGCTTCCTTGAAATTGAACATCATGCGCCCGGTGGCTTTCACCGCTTCCTGTCCGTGGTGGGTTTTTTCCAGCAGCAGGAGGATTTCGCTGATGGAGAACAGGCCCAGCACCAGCACGACGAACTGAATGCCATCGGTCAGGTGGATGTTATCGCCAGTAAAACGGTACACGCCGCTGTTGGCGTCGATGCCGACGGTCGACAGGAACAAACCGATCAGTGCCGCGATAAACGTTTTCAGCGGTCGGTCGCCGGCCATGCCACCCAGGCAAACGATCGCGAACACCATCAGCACGAAGTATTCCGCCGGTCCGAAGGCAATCGCCCATTTCGCCAGCAGCGGGGCGAACAGCACCATGCCGCAGGTGGCGATGAAGGCGCCGATGAACGAACTCCACGCCGACAGCGACAACGCCACGCCGGCCAGGCCTTTGCGGGCCATCGGGTAGCCATCGAGGGTGGTCATCACGGTGGAGGCTTCGCCCGGAATGTTCAGCAGGATCGAGCTGATCCGGCCGCCGTATTCGCAACCCAGGTACACCGCCGCCAGCAGGATCAGTGCCGACTCCGGTGGCAGACCGAGAGCGAAGGCGATGGGGATCAGCAGCGCCACGCCGTTGATCGGCCCCAGGCCCGGCAGCAGGCCGACCACGGTGCCGATCAGGGTGCCGCAGAGTGCGGTCACCAGGTTGTACGGGCTCAGCGCGACGCCGAAGCCCTGACCCAAATAGCCAAGAGTATCCATATCAGTTCTCCAGAACGTCGAGCACGCCAAGTGGCAGCGGCACGTCCATCAACTTGTCGAACAGCAGGTAGAGGCCGACGGCCATCAGACTGATGATCACGATGCTTGGCACCCAGCGACCGCCATACAGACGGGCCATGGGCACGCCGATGAGGATGCTGGCGACGATGAAACCCAGCGGTTCGAAGGTGCCGGCGAACACCAGTAGCAGCGCTACGCAGATGCCGATCTTGGTCAGGGTTTCGCGATCCAGCGGAGGCTCGTCCTCACTGTGCTTGATCGGTGCCGGACGGAACACCATGTACAACAGCGCCGCGCCCATCAGACCGAGCATCAACAGCGGAAAGGCCCGAGGCCCCACCGGTTCATAGGAAAAAGCCGCTTGATACGGCCAGGCCATCAGCGCGAGGCCGAGACAGGCCAGCAACAGCACCGAAGCAAAAATGCGTTGTAAGAGCATGGGGAACTCCTTTGCCGCGACTCCGCCAAGCGGAGCCGCAGCCGCTAGACAGAGGCGATCACTGAATCAGGCCGAACTCTTTGGCCAGCACTTTGTAGTCCGCGACTTGCTTCTTCACGTAGGTGTCCAGTTCCGGGCCGGTCATGGCGAACGGGAACAGTTCACGCTGATCGCGCAGCTTGGCGAACTCAGGGGAAGCCAGCAGTTTGTCGAAGGAGTCTTTCCACCAGGCGTAGTCTTCGTCGCTGACTTTTGGCCCGAGGTAGAAACCGCGAACCACTGGCCAGACGATGTCGTAGCCTTGCTCGCGAGCGGTCGGGATGTCCTTCATTTCCGGCTCATCGAGACGCTTGTCGGCGAACACCGCCAGCAGGCGCATGTCGCCGCTCTCGATGTGCGGCATGGAGTCGGAGATGTCGGTGCTGCCGACCTGAATGTGGCCGCCGAGCAGGGCGGTGGCGATTTCACCGCCGCCTTCGAGGGCGACGTAACGCAGGTCACGCGGATTGATCCCGGCGGCCTTGGCGATCAGTGCGGTTTGCATCCAGTCCTGGCTGCCAACGGTGCCGCCGGAACCAATCACCACTTTGCTCGGGTCTTTCTTCAGCGCCTGAACGAGGTCGTCGAGGGTCTTGTAGGGCGAATCGCTTTTTACTGCGATGGCGCCGTAACTGGTGCCGACAGCCGCGAGCCAGCGCACATTGCTTTCATCGAAACGGCCGAACTTGCCCTGGGCCAGGTTCAGCAACGAACCGCTCGACCAGGCCACCAACGTGCCGGCATCCGCCGGACGCTGGGCAACCACTGCGTTGTAGGCCACGGCGCCGACACCGCCAGGCATGTACGTCACGCGCATCGGTTTGGTCAGCAGTTTTTCGTTGACCAGCGCGCTTTGCGCCAGTTTGCAGGTCAGGTCGAAACCGCCGCCCGGCGATGCCGGAGCGATGCATTCCGGGCGCTTGGGCTCGGCCATCAGTTGGCCGGCAAACAGCATGCAGCTGGCGGCGAGGGCGAAACGGCGCAGTGGTCGATTCATTTTTTTCTCCACGGGAGTTGTTGTTTTTGGGATGTTTCAGGTGCGGCGGTTTCGCTTCGCGCAGCCGATAACGGCGCCGGCAAGCGTAAACGATGAGGTGCGGGAATAGGCGCGGGGCGGGCAAATCTGGCGCTGGGTGGGCAGCATGGCGAAGTACCTCGTTATTGTTCTTATTGGCGAAAACGCATCAAGGCGTTTTTCGGGAGCTACATTTCAAAGCAGGAGCGATGGCTACGATTGAAAACCTCCGTGGATCGACTCTAACGCTCGAACCTTTCGCTAACCTTTCATCGGGCTTTCACGGTTTTTCGGGCTTCACAGCGACGGATGCCGCTGTAAACTCCGCGCCAAAGAATGGCGTCGACCATCCCTGAATGAGGTAAAAATCCATGCGTGTCCTGCTCGTCGAAGACCATCTGCAGCTCGCCGAAAGTGTCGCCCAGGCGCTCAAGAGCACCGGCCTGACCGTGGATGTGCTGCACGATGGCGTGGCGGCCGACCTGGCGCTGGGCAGCGAGGAATACGCCATGGCGATCCTTGATGTCGGCTTGCCGCGCATGGATGGTTTTGAAGTGCTGGCGCGCCTGCGTGCGCGGGGCAAGAACCTGCCGGTGCTGATGCTGACGGCGCGCAGTGACGTCAAGGACCGGGTCCATGGCCTGAACCTCGGCGCCGATGATTACCTGGCCAAACCGTTTGAGCTCACCGAGCTCGAAGCGCGGGTCAAGGCCCTGTTGCGCCGCAGTGTGCTGGGCGGTGAGCGCCTGCAACGCTGCGGCGTGCTGGCCTACGATCTGGACACCCGGCGCTTCACCCTTGGCGAAGAGTTGCTGACCTTGACCTCCCGCGAGCAGGCCGTGCTCGAAGCGTTGATCGCCCGGCCGGGTCGGGTGATGAGCAAGGAACAACTGGCCTCTCAAGTCTTCGGTCTCGACGAAGAGGCCAGCCCCGACGCCATCGAAATCTACGTGCACCGCTTGCGCAAGAAACTCGACGGCCAGCCGGTGGCCATCGTGACGTTCCGCGGCCTCGGTTATTTGCTGGAAAGCCGCGATGCATAAGCCCAGCAGCCTGCGCTGGCGGTTGCTGTGGAATCTGGCAGTGCTGCTGGTGGTGTTGATGCTGGCCAGCGGCTTGAGCGCCTACTGGAACGGTCGCGAAGCGGCCGATACGGCTTATGACCGGACGTTGCTCGCCTCGGCGCGGACCATCGCGGCGGGCCTCTCCGAACGCGACGGCAGCCTCAGTCTCGACGTGCCTTACGTGGCGCTAGACACCTTCGCCTATGACAGTGCCGGGCGGATATTTTATCTGGTCAATGACATCAACCAGAAGCTGATTTCCGGCTACGAAAACCTGCCTGGCCCGCCCCCGGGAACGCCGCGCACCGATGATTATCCGGCGCTGGCGCGGTTCTACAATGCGACTTATCGCGGGCAGAACGTGCGTGTGGTCAGCCTGCTCAAACCGGTCAGCGAACCGAACATGAACGGCATGGCGGAAATCCGCGTGGCCGAAACCGATGAAGCGCGGGTCAGCATGGCCCGCAGCCTGGCGGCAGATACATTGCTGCGTCTGGGCATGCTGGCGGTCGGGGCATTACTGATGGTGTGGTTTGCGGTCAGTGCTGCTTTGCGTCCGTTGGAGCGCTTGCGCACGGCGGTGGAGGAGCGTCAGCCGGATGACTTGCGGCCGTTGCCGCTGGTGGAAGTGCAACACGAATTATGGCCGCTGGTGCGCGCCCTCAATCACTTTACCGAACGCCTGCGCGGGCAATTCGAGCGGCAAGCGCAGTTCATTGCCGATGCCGCCCATGAACTGCGCACGCCACTGGCGGCGCTCAAGGCTCGGCTTGAGCTGGGCTTGCGTTCGACCGAGCCACAAACCTGGCGCAGCACGCTGGAAACTGCGGCTCAGGGGACTGATCGTCTGACTCATCTGGCTAACCAGTTGCTCTCGCTGGCGCGGGTCGAAAACGGCGCCCGGGCGATTGCCGAGGGCGGCGCGCAGTTGCTGGACCTCAGTCAACTGGCGCGTGAACTGGGTATGGCCATGGCACCACTGGCCCACAAACGTGGGGTGGCGCTGGCGCTGGAGGCGGACGAGCCCGTTTGGTTGCGCGGTGAACCGACGTTGTTGAACGAGCTGTTGAGCAATCTGGTGGACAACGCCCTGGCCCACACGCCGTCGGGCGGCAACGTCATTTTGCGGGTTTCGGCGCCAGCGGTGCTGGAGGTCGAAGACGACGGTCCGGGGATTCCACTGGATGAGCGTGATCGGGTGTTCGAGCGTTTTTATCGACGCAACCAGCAAGTGGCTGGGTCAGGCCTGGGGTTGGCGATTGTCGGCGAGATCTGTCGGGCGCACCTGGCGCAGATCAGCCTGCATGATGGGGAAAAGGCGGGGTTGAAGGTTCGGGTGAGTTTTATTCCCGGGGAGTGATTACCGCTTTTTGTGGAGGGGGAGCAAGCTCCCTCGTCACAAGGACTGGCTCAGGCTCAGTAAAACATCGACCGCGTTTCCTCCAGTTCGGCGCACCTGGCTTGGTTGTCCAGATCAATCCCGAGTTTGACGAAGGCCGGGACGCTAAGTGGATCGATGCGCGAAATCGGGTGGTCGGTGTCTTTGTGGCAGTACAGGCTGGCAACCTGCACCAGGTCGACATAATCGATCCGGGCCGATTGCCGCTTGAAGTTCTGATACAGCAGCGGCACCTGCACCAGCAACTCCGGAAACTCCCAGGCCCTGAGCAGCTTGTCGCCGAGCAGCGGATGAATGCGCTCAATTACATGGTTGAGGCTGACCGGATCGGCCAGCAGCTCATAGTGGTCTTCGGCATAGGTCAGGATCGGCAACACGCCAATCTGATGGACCAGCCCGCCAAGTGCTGCCTGATCAGGCTTGAGTTGGGTGTACGTGCGGCACAGCGCATAACTGACGCCGGCAATCTCCAGGCTCTTGCGCCAGACATCGCGCATTTTCTGTTCAACCACCTCGGAGCGGGCATGGAAAATCTGTTCCATGACCAAGCCGATCGCCAGGTTGCTGCTGTAATTGATGCCCAAACGAGTGATTGCCGTGTGCAAGTCAGTAACTTCCTGGGTCGCGCGCAGCAAGGGGCTGTTAACCACCTTGATCAGGCGCGCCGACAGCGCGGCATCACGGCCAATCACTTTGCTCAAACTGCTGATGCTGATTTCCGGGTCTTCAGCGGCCTTGCGAATCTGCAACGCCACTTCCGGTAATGTCGGCAGAACCAGGTCATCGTTATCGATGGCCTCAACCAAATCCTGTTGGACCTTTTCCGCCAGCTCAATCATTTAGTTTCTCTAGGTGTCGCAAAAGGGTACTGCGATTAACGCTGGATCTCGCGGTCGCGGTCCAGTTGATAAGGCAGGTCGAGCAAGTGCAGCGGCGGGCCATCGATGGCGCCCACATGAATATCGCCACCCTCTGCAGCTTCGGCTTGCAACACGGCCAACAGTTCAATGTGGTTTTGGGCGTTGGCAGCGAGCACCACTTCACCGATTGCACTGTTATGGCTTGGGGAAAACAGTTGGGTGCCAGGTTCAGGCAGGTCGCTGGCGTCCAGTTTCACGCGATAGAGTCGACGCTTGAGTTTGCCCAGGTACTGCATCCGCGCAACGATTTCCTGGCCGGTGTAGCAACCCTTTTTGAAACTCACGCCGCCAACGGCTTGCAGATTGAGCATCTGCGGAATGAACAGCTCGCGGGTGCCGGGCATGACCTGGCCGATCCCTGCGCGGACCTGGCCCAGCAGCCATTGATTGAGGTCACCTTCGGCCAGCAGCGCTGACAGCTTGCCCTTGATGCTGTTGGCCTGATCCGCCGCGGCCCAGAGTTCGGCGCGCTCGGGCGATACGCGAATGGCGATCAAACCGTCATGTCGCGCGACGCTGTCGGTGTCTGCCGGCAGGTCGAGTCCAAGGCTGTTCAGTGCGGCATCGCCATGATCGATGCCGAATCGAGTCCAGGCAGTGCTTTCGTCAGTCAGTTTGGATTTGGAAAACACGGCGTACTTTTTCAGGTCGGCCAGTTGCGGTTCCAACAGTTCACTGGCCATGGCCAGCAACACGCCGTCACCTTCGAGCAAGATACGGAAGCTCGATTGCATCCGGCCTTTCTGGGTGCAGCGCGCCCCGAGGCTGGACTGTGTGTCGCTCAGGTAGTTGAGGTTGCAGGTCAATTGGCCTTGCAGGAATTTGCCGGCGTCCGCGCCGCGGACCGCCAGGACACCTTCATGAGACAGCGTGCAGAAAAAAGCAGAATCGGCCATGGGTCATCGCAGGGTAAAGAGTCTGGCGGACATGATAAGGGGGCGCCTTCGAAATGGGTAGTTCACAAAGGATCGCCGGTGCCCGACCAAAGCCGACTGTTCGGCGCGGCGAGGCGCTGTATACTTGCGGCCTATTTGAGGAGCGCTCCATGGTCGAAGATGTTGAACTGAATCGCCTCTACTGGCACAGCCGCCGCGGCATGCTTGAGCTTGACGTGTTGCTGGTGCCGTTTGTGAAAGAGGTTTACGCAAGTCTGAACGAGGTGGATCGCGCGTTGTACGTCCGCCTGCTGGAATGCGAGGATCAGGACATGTTCGGCTGGTTCATGGAGCGCAACGAATCGGAAGATCCGGAGCTTCAGCGCATGGTTCGCATGATCCTGGACCGTGTCCAGCCCAAGTAATTCGTTCGAATGCCGCTGGCATGCCTCACGGCAGTTGCTGGCGGCTTATCTGTTGGCCCAGCTGCTCGCGCTGGGCTCGTTGTTCCTGCTTGAACTTCCGCTCTGGGCCAGCCTGCCGGGCGCTTTATGCTGCCTGCTGCATGGCATTCGGGCGTTGCCTCGTCAGATATTGCTGACACACCCACAGGCATTTTGCGGCTTGCGTCGCGATGCCGATGGTTGGCAGTTATGGAATCGGGCGGCGGGATGGCAACCGGTGCAGTTGCGACCGGACAGCCTGGCGCTGCCGTTGGTGGTGGTGCTGCGTTTTCGTCTGCGAGGCGAGCGGCGGGTCCGGGCAATCTGTGTGCCCCGGGATTCGCAGGCGGCGGATGTGCACCGACGCCTGCGGGTTCGGCTCAAGTTCAGTCGGCGTAGGTGGGCGGCACCAGAATAGTGTCGAGCGCGACGGGCAGCATCTCCGGATAGTCGAGCGTGTAATGCAGGCCGCGACTTTCCTTGCGCTCCATGGCTGACAAAATCATCAATTCGGCCACTTGGGCGAGGTTGCGCAATTCAATCAAGTCCCGGCTGACTTTGTAGTTGCTGTAGAACTCGTCGATTTCATCCAGCAACAACCGCACCCGGTGCTGAGCCCGTTGCAGGCGCTTGTTGGTGCGCACGATGCCAACGTAGTCCCACATGAAGCGCCGCAGCTCATCCCAGTTGTGCGCAATGATCACGTCTTCGTCGGAATCCGTCACCTGGCTTGCATCCCAGGCGGGCAGGGCGATGGGTGTTGAAATCTGCGGCAACTGCTCAACGATGTCCGCAGCCGCCGAGCGCGCGTAGACAAAGCACTCCAGCAGCGAGTTGCTGGCCATGCGGTTGGCACCGTGCAGGCCAGTGAAGCTGGTTTCGCCAATCGCGTACAGCCCGGGTACATCGGTGCGACCTTGCTGGTCGACCATTACGCCACCGCAGGTGTAGTGCGCCGCCGGAACCACCGGGATCGGTTGCTTGGTGATGTCGATGGAAAATTCGAGGCAGCGTTCGTAGACGGTGGGGAAGTGCGTCTTGATGAAGTCTTCGGACTTGTGGCTGATGTCCAGATACACGCAGTCAACGCCCAGGCGCTTCATTTCATGGTCGATGGCCCGTGCGACGATGTCTCGGGGCGCCAGTTCGGCCCGTGGGTCGAATCGCTGCATGAAGCGCTCGCCGTTGGGCAGCTTCAAGTGTGCGCCTTCACCGCGCAGGGCTTCAGTGATCAGGAAGCTCTTCGCTTGCGGGTGATACAGGCAGGTGGGGTGGAACTGGTTGAATTCCAGGTTCGCTACCCGGCAGCCCGAGCGCCAGGCCATGGCAATGCCGTCACCGCAGGCGCCGTCGGGGTTGCTGGTATAAAGGTAGACCTTGGCGGCGCCACCGGAGGCGAGGATCACGAAACGGGCGCCATAGGTGTCCACTTCACCGGTGCCGCGATTGAGCACGTAGGCGCCCAGGCAGCGTTCGCCCTCAAGGCCGAGGCGTTTTTCGGTGATCAGGTCGACGGCGACTCGCTGTTCCAGCAGTTCGATGTTCGGCCGTTGCATGGCCTGGGTCAGCAAGGTTCTGAAAATCGCCGCGCCCGTGGCGTCAGCGGCATGGATGATACGGCGATGACTGTGCCCGCCTTCACGGGTCAGGTGAAATTCGAAGCCGCCGTCTTCGACGCTGGACTGTTCATCACGAGTGAAGGGAACGCCCTGGTCGATCAGCCATTGAATCGCCTCTTTGCTGTGCTCGACCGTGAAGCGCACGGCATCCTCGTGACACAGGCCGCCGCCGGCATTGAGGGTGTCATCGACGTGGGATTCGACAGTGTCAGTGTCATCCAGAACGGCAGCGACACCGCCTTGCGCCCAGAACGTCGAGCCATTGGCGAGATCGCCTTTGCTCAGTACGGCGATACGCAAATGACCGGGCAAGGTCAGCGCAAGGCTCAAGCCGGCAGCGCCGCTGCCAATTACCAGAACATCGTGTTGAAACTGTTGGCTCATTTCAGGATTCCGCTCAAAGCGACCCGGGTCGGGGGAGGCGCTGGACAACTGGACAGGCGAGTCAGGTTTGCGAACAGCCCACTAGTATATAGAGGGGGGGAGCGGCACAATAGCCGAGCCCATATGGCATTGTGAAACTACTCTTGCGGAAAACACCCGACGCTTCGTCGGATGTTTTTTCGATCGATTCGGCGACAAGTGAACTGTATCGTGGATTTAACAGTCTTTTTCGCTGCGTGGTTGCACAATGTCGGTTTCATGCAGCTATAAATATTTGGAACTTTTGCCAAAGGCCCAAGATCAATAGACGGTTGCCTGATTCAAGGGACAGTGTCGGCTTCAGCGCGGGATCTGCTTTGGATCCTTGTCGGCGAACCGATAACAAGATTATTCGCGCAGCCGGGGAATCTCGCGCTGCGTTTTTCGTGCGTGCCGAATCAGAGCCCGCAGGAAACTTGCCTGGAGGGGGAGAACTTTTGCGAAAAGCCCGAGTCTATGTTTGCAAGTCCGGTCGTTTAGTAATGCAAGCCTCCTCCGAGCTCATCGAGGAGTGTTCATGCTAACCCAGGAAGAGGATCAGCAGCTGGTCGAACGCGTTCAACGCGGCGACAAGCGCGCATTCGATCTGCTAGTGCTGAAATACCAGCACAAAATTCTCGGGTTGATCGTGCGTTTTGTGCACGACACCCATGAAGCCCAGGATGTGGCACAGGAAGCCTTTATCAAGGCCTACCGTGCACTTGGAAATTTTCGCGGAGACAGCGCGTTTTACACGTGGCTTTACCGCATCGCCATTAATACGGCGAAAAACTATCTGGTTTCACGCGGCCGTCGGCCGCCGGATAGCGATGTCAGTTCCGAGGATGCAGAGTTCTACGATGGCGATCATGGCCTCAAGGATCTCGAGTCGCCAGAGCGGGCTTTGCTGCGGGATGAGATCGAAGGCACCGTCCATCGAACCATTCAGCAACTACCGGAAGATTTGCGTACGGCTTTAACTTTACGTGAATTCGATGGTCTGAGTTACGAGGACATTGCGAGCGTCATGCAATGTCCGGTGGGCACCGTGCGCTCCCGGATTTTCCGCGCCCGGGAGGCCATCGATAAAGCCCTGCAGCCGTTGTTGCAGGAAAACTAAAGACAGCGGCGACAGCCAAGAGAGGAACGCCATGAGTCGTGAAGCCCTGCAGGAATCGCTGTCCGCAGTGATGGATAACGAAGCGGACGAATTGGAATTGCGTCGGGTACTCAGTGCCTGTGACGATGTTGAAACCCGTGAAACCTGGGCTCGTTATCAGATCGCTCGGGCAGCGATGCACAAGGATCTGCTGCTTCCACGTCTGGACATCGCCGCGGCCGTTTCCGCAGCCTTGGCTGACGAAGCCGTACCGGCAAAAGCCACCCGTGGTCCATGGCGCAGCCTGGGTCGTCTGGCGGTCGCAGCTTCGGTAACGGTGGCTGTACTGGCGGGTGTTCGCCTGTACAATCAGGACGAAATCGCCGGTGTAGAACTGGCTCAGCAGTCCAGCCAACAGAATCTGGCCGCACCTCAAGTGAAGGGCCCGGCCGTTTTGGCAGGCTACAATGAGAGTTCGGAAGCCACTGGCCCTATGGCCAACGGCGTATTGCAAGGTCAGCCTGGCTGGCACGATCAACGTCTGCCGAGCTACCTGCGTCAACATGCTCAACAGGCTGCATTGAAAGGCACTGAGAGCGCACTGCCTTACGCTCGCGCAGCAAGCCTGGAAAACCGCTAAGGAGGATCATGCGCGCCATACCTCTACTTTCGCTTCTGCTCGGTGGCTGGTTTGTTGTTCCAGCCCATGCCGATGAAGCCCAGGACTGGTTGACCCGTCTTGGTCAGGCCGAGCAACAGCAAAGCTTTCACGGTACCTTCGTCTACGAGCGTAACGGTAGTTTTTCTACCCATAACATCTGGCACCGCGTCCAGGATGGCAAGGTCCGCGAGCGTTTGCTTCAGCTCGACGGATCCGCTCAGGAGGTTGTGCGCGTCGATGGCCATACACAATGTGTCAGCGGCACCCTGATTGCAGGGCTTGGGGATTCTCCCAATGCCGCCGCCCGTGCACTTGATCCAAAAAAGCTCAAGAACTGGTATGACCTTGCCGTCATCGGCAAGTCGCGTGTGGCCGGGCGTTCGGCGGTCATTGTGTCACTGACGCCTCGCGACCAGCACCGTTACGGGTTCGAGCTGCATCTGGACAAGGAAACCGGCCTGCCACTCAAGTCATTGTTGCTCGATGACAAAGGGCGTCTGCTGGAGCGTTTCCAGTTCACGCAACTGGTCACCTCTGATGTTCCGTCCGAGAGCGATCTGCAGCCGGGCAGCGATTGCAAGGCAGTTAACCTCGACAGTGACAAGGCTTCGGCAGTCAAGGCTGCGCAGGCCTGGCATTCAGACTGGTTGCCACCAGGGTTCGAGCTGACCAGCAGCACGTCACGTAAAGACCCCGAGACCAAAACCCAGGTCAACAGCCTGATGTATGACGATGGCCTGGCGCGTTTTTCTGTTTTCCTTGAGCCTTTGAACGGCGCTGCCGTCACCGATACCCGCACTCAGCTCGGGCCAACGGTGGCTGTATCCCGGCGATTGACGACCCCGCAAGGTGAAATGATGGTGACGGTGGTGGGTGAAATTCCGGTCGGCACTGCTGAACGGATAGCCTTGTCCATGCGCGCCGACGTCACTGCAACCTCCAAGCAGTGAGCTGAAATCGAAATGTTTCGTGAGCATTTCAGTTTGCAAAGACCCCCAAAATTTTTTATAGGTCAGAGCCCCTCGGCTCTGGCCTTGTTTGTTGTTCCCGGAACAAAAATACTGGCGTATCTTTCCCGGTGTTCTTTGAACCATATCGCTTAACCATGCTCGTCGTAACGGGAGCCGTATGTCGATACCACGCTTGAAAACTTATCTATCCATCTTTGCCACCGTGCTGGTGCTCGGTCAGTCGGTCGCTGCGCAAGCAGTCGAATTGCCTGACTTCACGCAACTGGTTGAACAGGCGTCGCCCGCGGTCGTGAACATCAGTACCACGCAAAAGCTGCCGGAACGCAAAGTGAACCAGCAGATGCCTGACCTTGAAGGCCTGCCGCCAATGCTGCGCGAGTTCTTCGAGCGCGGCATGCCGCCGCAGCCGCGTTCGCCTCGCGGCGATCGTCAGCGTGAGGCCCAATCCCTGGGTTCGGGTTTCATCATCTCGCCTGACGGCTACATCCTGACCAACAATCACGTCATCGCTGATGCCGACGAAATACTCGTGCGTCTGGCCGATCGCAGTGAAATGAAAGCCAAACTGGTCGGCACCGATCCACGTTCCGACGTGGCGCTGTTGAAAATCGAAGGCAAGGACCTGCCGGTTCTGAAGCTCGGCAAATCCCAGGACCTGAAGGCCGGTCAATGGGTCGTGGCAATCGGTTCGCCGTTCGGCTTTGACCACACAGTGACCCAAGGCATCGTCAGTGCCGTCGGTCGCAGCCTGCCCAACGAGAACTACGTGCCGTTCATCCAGACCGACGTGCCAATCAACCCGGGTAACTCCGGTGGTCCGCTGTTTAACCTGAACGGAGAAGTGGTTGGCATCAACTCGCAGATCTACACCCGTTCCGGCGGCTTCATGGGCGTATCGTTCGCGATTCCCATCGATGTGGCGATGGACGTTTCCAATCAGCTCAAAAGCGGCGGCAAAGTCAGCCGTGGCTGGTTGGGTGTCGTGATCCAGGAAGTGAACAAGGATCTGGCTGAGTCATTCGGTCTGGACAAGCCGGCCGGTGCGCTGGTTGCCCAGATCCAGGATGACGGCCCGGCTGCCAAGGGCGGCTTGCAGGTTGGCGACGTGATCCTGAGCATGAATGGTCAGCCGATCGTCATGTCCGCCGATCTGCCGCATCTGGTGGGTGCACTGAAAGCCGGTGCCAAGGCTAATCTGGAAGTCATCCGCGAGGGCAAGCGCAAGAACGTCGAGCTGACGGTCGGCGCCATTCCTGACGAAGACAAAGAGCTGGAAGCGTTGCCAAAGTCCGGCGCTGAGATCAGCAGTAATCGTCTGGGTGTTGCGGTTGTCGAGTTGACCGCCGAGCAGAAGAAAACCTACGACCTCAAGGGCGGTGTGGTGATCAAGGAAGTGCAGGACGGTCCTGCGTCGATGATTGGCCTGCAGCCAGGTGACGTCATTACTCACCTCAACAACCAGGCGATCGAGTCCGCCAAGCAATTCACCGACATCGCCAAGGCGCTGCCGAAGAATCGTTCGGTATCGATGCGTGTATTGCGTCAGGGTCGTGCCAGCTTCATCACCTTCAAACTGGCTGAATAATCCGTTTGCAGGTTGAATAAAAAACCGCCTCGAAAGAGGCGGTTTTTTGTGCCTGAAACACGCTAGCCCATCATGTCCTTGATCATGCGCTCCTGCTCCATCAGCTCTCGCTGGCGGGCATCGATGCGTGACGACAGTGGGAAGTTGGAGCCGGCCTTGCGCTTGGCGAAGTCCAGTTGCTGGATGGCCTGGCGGTAGTCGCCGACCAATGCGAAGTACTCGGCGCGAGCCTGGTGCAGGCCAATGATGTTGCCCGACAAGCCGCGAGTTTCTGCCACCTGATACCACACGTCCGGATCGTCCGGGCGCGACTTGAGCAAACCTTCCAGTGCTTTCTCAGCGTCCGCAGCGCGGTTCTGTTTCAGCAGCAGATCGACACGTACCTGGTTCAGCGGATAGTTGCCGGGATATTGGGTCAGCATCCGGTCAACACGGGTTTGTGCATCCGGCAGACGGTTGTTGGTGATGTCCAGATCAATCTGGGCGAGGTTGTAGATAATCTCGTTGGGCGCCTTGGCCAGCAGCAGTTTGAGATTTTCCCGTGCCTCGTTCAGTTGGCCACCCTTGACCTGGGCAATGGCCAGTCCGTAGCGCGCGACATCGCTTTTCGGGTTTTCATCCAGCTGGGCGCGGAAGCGCTTGGCGCCCAGGCCCGGAGTCTCCTCATAAATCAGTTGCACGCGTGCGCGAATCAGTTGATAGCGCACGGTGTCTTCGATGCCCCCTTGTGGAGCCTGTTCGGCGCGGTTGCGGGTGTCGGCGATCCGCGATTCTGTGACTGGGTGAGTCAGCAGGAATTCTGGTGGCTTGGCATCAAAACGGTACTGACGCCCCAGACGCTCAAACATGGTAGGCATCGAACGAGGGTCGTAACCAGCCTTTTCCAGGTTGAGGATGCCGATACGGTCGGCTTCCTGCTCGTTCTGGCGAGAGAAACGTCGTTGTTCCTGAATCGCTGCTGCCTGCGTACCGGCAATGGCCGCGATCCCGGCATCACCGGCACCGGCGGCCGCAATCACGATCCCGGCCAGCAACGCAGCCATCATCGGCACCTGCATGCGCTGTTGGGCTTCGACGCCGCGAGCAAAGTGGCGCTGCGACAGGTGAGCCAATTCGTGCGCCAGTACCGACGCGTATTCGCCTTCTGTCTGGGCATTGAGGAACAGGCCGCCGTTGACCCCGACAATGCCGCCCGGCGCTGCGAATGCGTTGAGTTGCGGGCTGTTGATCAGAATGAACTCAAGACGCCGGTCGTTGACCTGGCTGGTTTCCACCAGGCGATAAACGCTGGATTCGACGTAGTCCTTGAGTTGCGGATCGTTCAGTTGTGACACCTGGCTGCGCAACAGCGCGAGCCAGGCACGGCCCAGCTGATATTCCTGCTGCGGCGAGACAATGGCAGAACTGGCGTCGCCGAGTGACGGCAGGTCGTCGGCGAAGCCCGGTGAGGCGAGCAGGCAAGCGAGCGTCAGCAGGGTAGGGCGCAAAAAAGTCATGCACAAAGCCTTAGTCGACAAAGACCTTACTGTAGCCGGACACCAGCCTTGCGACCAGATATTCTAGGCAACTCGACTACGTGACCCGGAGTGATGCAATGATCGATGCTGTAGCCCATGACGTTGAGCTGGACGCCAGTGGCCTGAATTGTCCGCTGCCGTTGCTCAAGGCCAAGATGGAACTCAATCGGATGGCTAGTGGCGCGATACTCAAGGTCATTGCCACGGATGCGGGTTCGCAGCGCGACTTTCGCACCTTTGCCCGGTTGGCCGGTCATACGCTGCTTCGTGAAGAAGACGAAGCAGGCGTTTACCGCTACTGGTTGAAAAAAGCCTGAAACCTGCGGCATTTGTTCTTAAGGATTATTGATGTTCAAAGTGTTACGCGACTGGATTCAGCGCTATTTCTCCGATGAAGAAGCGGTGGTGCTGGCGGTGCTGCTGTTTTTGGCGTTCACCGCGGTCCTCACGCTGGGCGGCATGCTGGCGCCGGTGCTGGCGGGGATGGTGCTGGCGTACCTGATGCAAGGGCTGGTGGTGGCGCTTGAACGGATGCGCGTGCCGGGCTGGGTGGCGGTGGGACTGGTGTTTGCCTTGTTCATGGGGCTGCTGCTGGTATTCATCGTGGTGGTCGTGCCGCTGCTGTGGCACCAACTGATCACGCTGTTCAATGAATTGCCGGGGATGCTCGCCAAGTGGCAATCGCTATTGTTGCTGCTGCCCGAGCGTTATCCGCATCTGGTGTCCGACGAGCAGGTGCTGCGGGCCATCGAAGCGGCGCGGGGCGAGATCGGCAAGTTCGGTCAATGGGCGCTGACATTCTCACTGTCGAGTCTGCCGCTGTTGGTCAACATCATGATCTACCTGGTCCTGGTGCCGATCCTGGTGTTCTTCTTTCTCAAGGACCGGGCCATGATCGGCCAGTGGGTGCGTGGCTACTTGCCGCGCGAACGGGCTTTGATTACCCGGGTCGCCCATGACATGAACCGGCAAATCGCCAACTACATTCGCGGCAAGGTTATCGAGATCTTCATTTGCGGCGGCGTGACCTACATCGCCTTCGTCGTCCTGGAGCTCAACTACGCGGCACTGCTGGCATTGCTGGTGGGGATTTCGGTGGTGGTGCCCTATGTCGGCGCCGTCGTGGTGACCGTGCCGGTGTTTCTGATCGCGCTGTTTCAGTGGGGCTGGAGCGATCAGTTCATCTATTTGATGGCGGTGTACGGAATCATTCAGACCCTGGATGGCAACGTGCTGGTGCCGCTGCTGTTTTCCGAAGCGGTCAACCTGCACCCGGTGGCGATCATCTGTGCAGTGCTGCTGTTCGGCGGGCTGTGGGGGTTCTGGGGCGTGTTCTTTGCGATTCCCCTGGCGACGCTGTTCAAGGCTGTGCTGGATGCGTGGCCGCGCAAGGAGCCTGTGGTGGCGCCGCTGCTTTAAAGGATGCTGATAAAAGAATCGCAGCTCAGGGCTGCGATTCTTTTGAAGGATCAGGCCTTGTTCAGCGCCTGAGCTGCGGCCAATACCGCATCAACATGCCCAGGCACTTTCACGCCACGCCATTCCTGACGCAAAACGCCATTCTTGTCGATCAGGAATGTGCTGCGATCCACGCCCATGTATTCCTTGCCATAAAGCTTCTTCAGCTTGATCACATCGAACAGCTGGCAAAGCGCTTCTTCCTTGTCGCTGATCAGCTCGAACGTGAACGCCTGCTTGGCCTTGAAGTTCTCGTGGGATTTGAGGCTGTCGCGGGACACGCCGAACACTTCGGTGTTGGCCGCTTTGAACGCGTCCAGTTGATCGCGAAAGCCCTGCCCTTGGGTCGTGCAACCCGGCGTGCTGTCCTTCGGGTAGAAGTAGATCACCACTTGCTTGCCTTTGAGGCTCGCCAGGCTGACGGTTTGCCCGCTGGTGGCGGGTGCTTCGAAGTCGGCAACCGGTTGGTCGATAGCAACGGCCATGAAAAGCTTCCTTACATTGGGTTTTGTGGGCGCCACGGTTCGATCAGGGCATCCAGGTTCAGCGCGTCGGCGAAGTCGAGGAACTGATCGCGCAGCCAGCTGATTTGCACGCCGGCCGGCAGCGTCACGGTAAACGTGGCATTGAGCATGGTGCCGCCGGTCTGTGGAGCCTGATAGGTGTCGCAGGTCAGGTTTTCCAGCTCGACGTTGTGGTCCATGAAGAACTGGCACAGTTCATTGATGATGTCCGAACGGTAAGCCGAGCTGACATAAGCCACGTAAGGCAGGGCCTGGGGACGATTCTCCAGTGCCGCGCTGCGCACCACGTTAACGGTAAACGCATGACGCTTGGCCAGTACTGGCAGGCTGCCTTCCAGGCGCGCCAGGGCGTCCCAACTGCCGGAGACTTCCAGCACCAGCGCACTGCACTCGCCATGGCGGGTCAGGCGGGAGGTGACGACGGCGCAGCGGTTTTCATGGCTGGCTCGGCACAGGACGTTGGTCAGCTCCATGGGGTTGGCGCCGAGGGCACTGATGACAAGGAATTGTTCGCGAACTGTGGGGGTGGACATGCAGCATTCCTAAAGCGATGAGCGGTCGGTACTTCTATCGGCTGGTTCTGCCGGGAGTGAGCCTGCTAATGCGAATTCAGAAAGCCCCGACCCAGCTTGCAACGTGCTCCAGTAGGGCCGGAGCGGGAGCAGCAACGCTGGGGTGGGGCTTGTGATGCCGAAATTGGAGGCTTAGACCCGGTGTACGAGCTTGTCAGTATCGATCAAAGTCTGAAGGGTAGCGAAAAGCGACGCCAAGGGGAATGGCGGCAGCGCAGTACTTCGCTTGTACAAGCATCTTGGCGCCAGTACCATTACGGCTCTCTTTTTCCGGCAGGAGCGGTTTCATGATTGCGGGCAGTATGGTGGCACTGGTCACTCCCATGGATGCACAAGGGCGTCTTGACTGGGACAGCCTCAGCAAACTCGTGGACTTCCATCTCAAGAACGGTACCCATGCCATTGTCGCGGTCGGAACGACCGGCGAGTCGGCAACCCTTGATGTAGAAGAACACATCGCCGTCATCAAAGCCGTGGTCAAACAGGTTGCCGGGCGTATCCCGGTGATTGCCGGTACCGGCGCCAACTCGACTCGCGAAGCTGTCGAGCTGACCCGTAACGCCAAAGAGGCCGGCGCCGACGCCTGCCTGCTGGTCGTGCCGTATTACAACAAGCCGACCCAGGAAGGCCTGTACCAGCACTTCAAGCACATTGCCGAAGCCGTCGACATCCCTCAGATCCTCTATAACGTTCCAGGCCGCACCTCCTGCGACATGCAGGCCGAGACCGTTATCCGTCTGTCCACCGTGCCGAACATCATCGGCATCAAGGAAGCGACCGGTGACCTGAAACGCGCGCAAGCCATCCTCGATGGCGTGAGCAAGGACTTCATCCTCCTTTCCGGCGATGATCCGACTGCCGTCGAACTGATCCTGCTGGGCGGCAAGGGCAACATCTCGGTCACCGCCAACGTCGCTCCGCGCGAAATGGCCGACCTGTGCGAAGCCGCTCTCAGGGGCGACGCCGCGACCGCCCGTGCAATCAACGAAAAACTGATGCCTCTGCACAAAGACCTGTTCATCGAAGCCAACCCGATTCCGGTGAAGTGGGCTTTGGTTGAAATGGGCCTGATGCAAGAAGGCATTCGCCTGCCGCTGACCTGGCTGAGCGCACCTTGTCATGAAACGCTTCGCACGGCCCTGCGCCAGTGCAGCGTCCTGGTTTAATTGAGGAAGTACAACGCATGAAGCGAATGGCCGGACTTTCCGCACTTGCCTTGATTATCTCCAGCACCAGTGGCTGCGGATGGATCTGGGGCCCGGAAGGTTATTTCCGTGACCGTGGTAGTGATTACCTGGAAGCGCAACAGACTGCACCGATGCAACTGCCACCCGACATCAGCACCGCCAAGCGTCTGGATCCGCTGTTGCCGATCCCGCGTAACGTCGCGGACGATACCGCCAAGGGCGAGTACGTTGTGCCTCGTCCGCAGCCGTTGTCGGCCGCTGCCGATGCCAGCGCCTACTCTCTGCAAAAGAGCGGCGATACGCGCTCGATCCTGGCGCAGAACCCTCCGGCCGAAGTCTGGCCTGTGGCCGTGCAGTTCTTCCAGGATAACGGTTACCGCCTGGATGAACAGCGCCCGCAAACCGGCGAGTTCACCACCACCTGGCAGCATTCCGACGAACTGTCCGCAGCCATGGCCAAGCGCCTGAGTGCGGCCGGTGTCAGCACCGACAGCGAAACTCGCGTACGGGTCCGCATTGAGCCGGGCGTGCAGCGCAACACCAGTGAAGTCTACGTGGTCAGCGCCGAGCGTCCTGCCGGCAGCACTGCCGATGTCGCCTTCACCAACCGTTCGGTCAACACTGGCCTGGACGCCGCACTGGTCGATGACATGCTCGCGAGCATGAGCCGCATCTCCGAGAAGGGCGGTTCGGTTTCCATGCTGGCTTCCCGTGATTTCGACGCACCTAGCCGTGTCAGCCTGAACGAAGACGGCAGCGGCAACCCTGTGCTGAACGTCGGTACCGATCTGGATCGTGCCTGGTCGAGCGTCGGTCGTGCGCTGGAACAAGGCGAGTGGCGCGTTGAAGACATCAACCGCAGCCTGGGCCTGTACTACATCAACCTGGCCGAAAAAGCCGAGAAGAAAGACGACAAACCAGGCTTCTTCAGCAGCCTGTTCGGCAGCGCGCCGAACAAGGAAGAAGTTGAAGCCCGTGCCGAGCGTTATCAGGTTCGCCTGAGCAAGGTGGGTGAAAACGTTCAGGTCACCGTCGAGAAAAACATCAACACCGTGGCGCCTGCTGACGTGGCGCGTAAAGTGTTGAGCGTGATTCAGGACAATCTGGGCTGACCCCATGCGTTTTGCCGTTCTCGGCAGCGGTAGCCAAGGGAACGGCACGCTGATAGCCAGCGCTGATACGTACGTGCTGGTGGATTGTGGTTTCTCCCTGCGGGAAACCGAAAAACGCCTGCTGCGCCTGGGTGTGAACCCTGCGCAGCTGAACGCGATTCTCGTAACCCACGAACATGCCGACCACGTGCATGGCGTGGGTTTGCTGTCTCGGCGCTACAATCTGCCTGTCTACCTCAGTCGCGGGACCCTGCGCGGGATGCGCAAACCGATTGAACCCGCCGGCCTTCTGGCCGGTGGCGAGCAACTGCAAATCGGTGACTTGAGCATTGGTGTCATTGCCGTGGCCCACGATGCGCAGGAACCGACGCAATATGTTTTCAGTGATGGTGAGCGCCGTTTCGGCTTGTTGACCGACCTGGGTTCGTATTGTGACAAAGTGCTGGACGGCTATCGTGACCTCGATGCATTGATGATCGAGGCCAACCATTGCCGTGACATGCTGGCTCGCGGTCACTACCCGTATTTTCTCAAGCAGCGGGTAGGCGGTGAATTGGGACATTTGAACAACCACCAGGCGGCATTCCTGGTGTCCGAGTTGGGCTGGCAAGGCCTGCAACACCTGGTCCTGGCCCATCTGAGCAGCAAGAACAACCTGCCGCAGCTGGCCCGGCAATGTTTTGTCGACACCCTCGGGTGCGACCCGGACTGGCTGCAATTGGCCGATCAAGATTCAGGGCTCGACTGGCGACACATCGCCTAGCCCATCTACTTAGCAAGCGGAGCCCATCATGGAAAAACGTGAAGAACTCTACCGCGGCAAAGCCAAGTCGGTTTACAAGACCGACGACGCTAACCGTCTGATCCTGCTGTTTCGCAACGACACTTCGGCGTTCGACGGCAAGCGCATCGAGCAGCTCGACCGTAAAGGTATGGTGAACAACAAGTTCAACGCCTTCATCATGCAGAAGCTCGAAGCTGCCGGCGTGCCGACCCAGTTCGACAAGTTGCTGGGCGACAATGAGTGCCTGGTGAAGAAGCTGGACATGATCCCGGTTGAATGCGTCGTGCGTAACTACGCCGCTGGCAGCCTGGTCAAGCGTCTGGGTGTTGAAGAGGGCATGAAGCTCAATCCTTACACCTTCGAGCTGTTCCTCAAGGACGACGCCAAGGGCGACCCGTTCATCAACGAATCCCACGTCGTGGCTTTCGGTTGGGGCACTGCCGAGCAACTGGTTCGCATGAAAGAACTGTCGCTCAAGGTCAACGATGTCCTGAGCAAGCTGTTTGACGACGCCGGCCTGCTGCTGGTCGACTTCAAACTGGAATTCGGCGTATTCCACGACGGTTCCATCGTCCTGGGTGACGAATTCAGCCCGGACGGCTGCCGTCTGTGGGACAAGGCCACCAAGAAGAAAATGGACAAAGACCGCTTCCGTCAGGGCCTCGGTGACGTCATCGAAGCCTACGAAGAAGTCGCCAATCGACTGGGCGTACCGCTTTAACCGACGCAAGCATCTGATAGCACAGAAATATTTCGCTCAGGGGGTTCGCTTCCGGCAAAAGTGTTGTTATGATGCGCGCCGTTGGAGAGATGCCAGAGTGGCCGAATGGGACGGATTCGAAATCCGTTGTACCTTCACCGGTACCTAGGGTTCGAATCCCTATCTCTCCGCCATTACATAGAAAAAGCCCCGTAGCTGAAAAGTTACGGGGCTTTTTTGTTTATACGGGTTTTCTCTCGAGTAACGGATGTCGGACCAGGCGTCATTCCGATGTAAGAAAAATATGCCGATTTTCATGAAAAATTACCGACTCTTGTCGCTGAATTTACCGCCCCCTTAATCCATTGCTCGCCCCCGCGGTTCAAGGATTTCTCCCGAAATATTTTCTGACACCCCGACGCCTCACTGTCCAAAAACCTCATCTACTCTGGCATTCACAGGTCAGCGACCTGTTGTAACCAGTCATCGCAAGGAGCGAACAATGTATTTTGAGATTTACAGGCAAACCCGCGGCTCGATCCTGACTGGGAAAGGCCAGTGGAGGTGGCGTTTGCGGGCGGGGAATCATGAAACGATTGCCAGCGGAGAGGCCTATGTCAACAAGTCCGATTGCGTGCATGCGATCAGTTTGATCAAGGGCACATGCGACGTGACGCCGGTCAAGGAGATCTAAGCCAGTCGGCGAAGCCGGTCATTCAACCGCTTTGTTCCAGTCGGGCAGTTAATTGCAGCGTGTTGCGGCTATTCGCGTGTGTTGCATAGACGCCGATTGGGACATCTCCCTAAACTGTCGACAGTTTTTGGGCGCGGGGGCAATGGATGAATCGCAACGAGCTACGCAAGGCCGACATCAACCTGATGGTGGTGTTTGAAGCATTGATGCTTGAGCGCAATGTCACGAAGGTGGCGAACAAGCTGTTTCTCGGTCAGCCGACCATCAGCTCGGCGCTCAACCGTTTGCGTACGATGTTCGACGATCCATTGTTCATTCGCGTCGGCCATCGCATGGAACCGACCGCTCGGGCCGAAGAGATCTTTCGCTACTTGTCGCCGGCACTGGACTCGTTGTCGGTGGCATTGAGCCTGACCCACGATTTCGATCCGAGCAACAGCGCCATGACCTTTCGTATCGGCATGTCGGACGATGTCGAGTACGGGCTGCTGCCACCGCTGCTGCGCGCATTGCGCCAGGAAGCGCCGAAAGTGGTATTCGTGGTGCAGAACGTCGATTACTGGCGGATTCCCGATTTGCTGGCGTCTGGCGACATAACGGTGGGTATCAGTCAGACACGTGGGTTGCCGGCCAATGCCAAGCGCAAGTTGCTGCGGCACATCTACCCCAGTGTGTTGCGTGCCGATGCATCCGATACGCCGTTGACCCTCGACGAGTATTGTTCGCGCCCGCATGTGCTGGTGTCCCACATCGCCAACGTCAGTGGTTTCGCTGATGAGTGGCTGGCGCAGATCGGTCGTTCCCGCCAGGTGGTGCTTTCGGTGCCGCAGTACAGCTCGCTGCCGGCGTTGCTTGCCGGGACAGATCTGATTGCCAGTCTGCCTGACTACACCGCCGAAGCCATGGCGGCTTCCGGTCAGCTGTTCAGAGAACCGTTTCCCTTCAATACCCCGACCCTCGAGCTGTCGATGGTTTGGCTCAGTCATGCCGACAGCGATCCTGCCGAGCGCTGGTTGCGCTCTCGAATTGAAGCGTTCATGGGGGAGCGCAGTCTGATGTCGTTATCGCAATGACTCGGGCAGCGCTGTGTTATATCTAAGAACTTTCCACCCACCTACAGGAGTTACGCCATGCCTCATCTGCACTTGGAATACACCGCAAACCTGACGGATCTGAACGCCGATGTGGCGTTGATGCGGCTGAACAATGCGCTGGTGGGTTCCGGGCAGTTCGGTGCCGAGTTCGACATCAAGAGCCGCGCGGTGAAAGTTGAAACGTTCAAGGTCGGGACGGCGATGACAGAGCGGGGTTTCGTGCATGTGAAGCTGGCGTTGTTGAGCGGTCGCTCGCCGCAGATCAAGCAGCAGTTGTCCGAAAGCCTGCTGGCGGTGGTGAAGGAGTTGTGTGCGTGGCCGGCAGGCGTTGAAGTCCAGTTGTGCGTGGAAATCCTCGACATCGATCGTGAGTCTTACGCCAAGGCTGCCATCGGCGTCTGAGGTTCAGATTTCCGGCTCGGCAAAAGCCTTGATCACCTGCTCGCGCATCCAGAACAGGACGCAGGTGTAGGCGAATACCTCTTGGGTTGCATTGATCAATCACTGAACCAGAGCTGAACCATTCTCAAATAAGTTGAAAGTTTGATTCCGGGAAGGCAAGCCAACTATTCGTTGGCTTCTTTTTCACAAAAAATTGATGGTCGGCTACCCAGAATTAGTGTTGTCGCGGTAAATGAAATTTTCACATTTACAGCAGGCACATCTTTTCAGGAATAGCCGATCATATGTTGAAGATTAAAGCCGTTCGCCCCGAGTGGGTGACACTGTTTGCCAGCGCTTTTCTAATAACCGGCTTTAATTTGGTTCTATGGAAACATCTGTTTGAAATCACCGCGCATGACGCTGCGGGCATCGTCATGCGTGTGGCATTCGGTGCAATGATCTTCGCGGCCTTCAATATCGTGCTGACCCTGCTGGCGTTCCGGCCTGTCATGAAACCGGTCCTGACACTGTTGTTCATGGTCAGCGCGGGCGTGGCGTATTTTATGAGCCAGTATGGTGTATTAATCGATGCCGGAATGTTGCGTAATTTTGCCGAAACCAACGCCACGGAAGTTCGTGATTTACTGTCCTTAAAGTTATTTATCTATATTGTGTTGCTCGGCGTGTTGCCTTCTTGGTTACTGTGGAAAACCCCTGTTAACTATCGCCGCTGGCATCGTGAGTTGTTGAGTAAAACGTTGGTGTGTGTTGCATCGGTGGCAGTCATCGGTGGCGTTGCACTGATTAACTATCAAGGGTTGTCTTCACTGTTCCGTAATCACCATGAGCTGCGCCTGATGGTGGTGCCAAGTAACTACATTGGCGCGTCGTTTGGTTATTTGCGCGAACAGGTCGCGTCGGCCCGACAGCCTTTTATCGCTGTAGGTGAAGACGCGCAGCGCAATCCGGCCTGGCAAACCCATGGTCGAAAATCCCTGACGGTATTGGTGGTGGGTGAAAGTGCCCGGGCCGAGAACTTCGGCATTCTCGGTTATGACCGCAACACGACCCCAATGCTGGATAAAGAAGCCGGCCTGATCGCGTTTACCGATGTGCATTCATGTGGCACTGAAACCGCTGTGTCGGTGCCGTGCATGTTCTCCAACATGGGCCGCAAGGATTACAGTGCCAGCAAGGCGAAGAACGAAGAGGGCCTGCTGGACGTGCTCAAGCGTGCCGGTCTCGACGTGATCTGGCGCGACAACCAGTCCGGCTGCAAAGGCACGTGTGATCGGGTCACGCTCGATGATGTCAGCAAACTGAAAGACCCGGTGTTGTGCGCCAACAGTGAATGCCGCGACGAGATTCTGCTGCAAGGTCTGCAGCACTTCATCGATAACCTGAGTAAAGACACGGTGTTGGTGTTGCATCAAATGGGCAGTCACGGTCCGGAGTACTTCAAGCGCTACCCGAAAGAATACGAACGCTTCACTCCGGTGTGTGAAAGTAATGCGCTGAACAATTGCAGCCGCGAAAGTATCGTCAACGGCTACGACAACACCCTGGTTTACACCGACCATGTGTTGTCGACCCTGATTGATTTACTGCGCAGCAATCAGGACAAGGTCGATACCGCGATGCTTTACCTGTCGGACCATGGCGAATCCCTGGGCGAGTACAACCTGTTCCTCCACGGCACACCGTACATGCTGGCGCCGGAACAACAGAAGCACGTGGCGATGCTGGCCTGGTTCTCCGACAGTTATCAAAAATCGTTCTCCGTAGACACCCATTGCCTGCAACTGAGCCGTGAAAAACCCCTGAGCCAGGACAACCTGTTCCACTCGATGCTGGGGTTGCTGGAGGTCAACAGCAAGGTCTACAACCAGGATCTGGATATGTTTGCCGGATGCCGCTCAGCGGTGATCGATGGCGTGTTGGCCGACAAATGAGGGCTGCATCTCCTTTAGCCGTGTTTGCTTGCATGCCCTGCAGCGCCGGTTGAATGAGGACTTGCGGGCTATTCTTTGCGAATGTCAGGTGATTTCGCTAAAGCTCTTGTTCAGTGGATGCGCGGAAATCGCCGGGCGCGATATATACTGCGGGCCATTCTTCAAGGGAGAGCCGTGTGGCCATCGATATTCACTGGATTCGCGACAACGATAGCCTCGGTCAATTTTGCGCCGAGTGGCAAAAGTTGCCATTCGTTGCCCTCGACACCGAATTCATGCGGGTCGACACCTTTTATCCGATCGCAGGTCTGCTGCAGATCGGCGATGGCGAACGCGCTTACCTGATTGATCCACTGACCATCGACAACTGGCAGCCGCTGGCCGCGTTGCTGGAAAACACAGCCGTGGTCAAAGTCCTGCATGCCTGCAGCGAAGACCTCGAAGTCTTGCTGCGCCTGACCGGCAGCCTGCCGGCGCCGCTGTTCGATACGCAACTGGCCGCCGCTTACCTGAACCTTGGCTTCTCGATGGGGTATTCGCGACTGGTGCAGGAAGTGCTCGGCATTGATCTGCCCAAGGGAGAGACCCGTTCCGACTGGCTGCAACGCCCGCTTTCCGACACCCAGATCAGCTACGCCGCCGAAGATGCGGTGCATCTGGCGGAGGTTTTCGTAAAACTTCGCCCGAAGCTATCCGACGATAAATTCGCCTGGGTCCTGGAAGACGGCGCCGAACTGGTGGCCAACCTGCGCCGCGAGATCGACCCGTATGAGGTCTATCGCGACGCCAAACTGGCCTGGAAGCTCTCCCGCGCGCAGCTCGCGGTCCTGCGTGAACTCTGCGCCTGGCGTGAAAAAGAAGCCCGTGCCCGTGATTTGCCGCGTAATCGCATCGTCCGCGAGCATTCGTTGTGGCCACTGGCGCGCACGCAACCGGACAACCTTGGCGCACTGGCGAAAATCGAAGACATGCATCCGCGTACCGTGCGTCAGGACGGCGAGTTTCTGCTTGATCTGATCAAGCGCTCTGGCAGTGTGTCGCCAGATCAATGGCCGCCAGCCGTGCCGGAGCCTTTGCCAGTGGACGCCGCTGCACTGCTCAAACAAATGAAAGCCATCGGCCAGGCAGAGGCGGAGCGTCTGAACATGGCGCCGGAACTGATGCTGCGCAAGAAAACCCTGGAAGCGCTGCTCAAAAGCGGCTTCCCCAATGGTCCTTACCAATTGCCTGATTCGCTGCGTGGCTGGCGCCGCGAATTGATGGGCCAGGCGCTGCTCGACAGCCTGGCCACCGCCGGAGAACAGCCTTGAAACGTATTTGTTCCATCTACCGCAGCACCAAACGCAATGAAATGTACCTCTATGTGCTCAAGAGCGATGCCCTGGAGCGCGTACCTGAAACGCTGATGGCGGCCTTCGGCAAAGCCATCCACGCCTTTGACCTGGTGTTGAGCCCGGAGCGCAAGCTGTCGCGCGAGGACATCACGGTGGTGCTGGAAAACCTCGACACGCAGGGTTATCACCTGCAAATGCCGCCCGCCGAGGATGAGTACATCGAACACTTGCCGGAAGAGTTATTGCGACGCAACGACCCTATGTAATCGGCAGACAGGCTCTGTTCAGAGTCTTGATGAAATACTGGAATGATTTTGGCGATGGTCGCGTGGACGGAGCGAAGCTCTGTCGGCGACCGTCTGCACTGTTTTCGAAAGGTTTGATGCATGCGCGTTCTGATTGCTGAACACGACCACCCGGTGTACGCCCAATTGTTACGGGAGGCTGCCCCTGATCTGGAAGTACTGACCAGTGGCGACTCCGCCGAACTGGCCCGCCAGGCAGCCGATTGCCCGATCTGGCTCGGCCAGCCCGATTTGCTGGCGACGTTGCTGCGACAGGGGCACCAGCCGCAATGGTTGCAATCGACATGGGCAGGCATTACGCCGCTGCTGGTCGACGGCCTGCCACGGCACTTTCGCCTGACCCGCGCCGTGGGGATTTTTGGCCAGGTCATGGCCGAGTATGTGCTCACGTACATGCTGGGGCATGAGCGCGAAGTGCTGGCGCGGTTGGTCAGCCAGGTCGAACGCAAGTGGGACAGTCGCCATTGCCAGAGTCTGGCGGGGCGCAAGGTGTTGATTGTCGGCACGGGGGATATCGGCCAGACCGTTGCGCAGTTCCTCGTGCCGTTTGGCGTTGAACTGTACGGCATCGCCAGCAGTGCCAGGGAACAGGCGCCTTTTATCGAAGTCGGCGCAATGGCGGATTTGCCACGCCTGGTCGGCGAGGTGGATTACGTGATCAATCTGCTGCCCAATACCCCGAACACCCACGATATCTACGATGCCGCTCTGTTCAAGCAATTCAAGCCGACCGGTTTGTTCATCAACGTCGGGCGTGGCGTGGCGGTGGTCGATGCAGATTTGGTGGAAGCGTTGAAGGAAGGCCATCTTGCGGGGGCGGTGATTGACGTCTGCCGTCAGGAGCCTCTGCCGCAGCGCCATCCGTTCTGGACTGCCTGGGGCTTGTTGTTGACGGGCCACAGCTCGGCACCGACATCGCCGTCGTTGATGGTCAAACTGTTTGTCGAGAACCTGCGGGCGTATCAGGCGGGTGAGGCATTGCGCGGGGAAGTGGACTTCAATCGCGGGTATTGAAAATACCTGAAAACCTGTGGGAACGAGCCTGCTCGCGATAGCGGTGTGTCAGCGGACATTTGTGTTGGCCGACTTGGCGCCAATCGCGAGCAGGCTCGCCCCCACATCGGGTTCTGCCGTGAGGGTCAGAGGGTAAAATCACCTTCCGCCGCCAACTCGCTCAGCGGACGACGCGGGCTCGGCTCTTCGCGGGCCTGCAGGTACTCCGCCAGCGTAGCCTTGTCACCCAGCTTGCCTACCGCGACAGCCGCGTGCAGGGCGTAGCCTTCTGGAATGTTCAGCTCCTTGCGGGTCAGTTCCTGATCGAAACCCGCCATGCCGTGGGTGTGCCAGCCGCTCAGGCTCGCTTGCAGCGCCAGGTGGCCCCAGGCCGAACCGGTGTCGAAGGTGTGCCACAGCGCCGGGGTTTCTTCGGTGGCGCCAGGCGCCGTGAAGGTGGTTTTTGAAATCACGATCACCAATGCCGAGGCGTGTTGCGCCCAACTGCGGTTGAATTCGTTCAGCAGGCCCAGGTAGCGCTCCCAGTTTGGCGTGTCGCGACGCGCGTAAAGAAAGCGCCAAGGCTGCGAGTTGTACGCCGACGGCGCCCAACGAGCGGCTTCGAAGAAGCTCAGCAGGGTTTCTTCCGGGATGGTTTCGCCGGTAAAGGCACGGGGCGACCAGCGATCGGTGAACTGAGGGTGAATGGCGTATTCGGCAACGCGTGGGTTTGCACTCATCAAGAGGCTCCTTGCTACGTCTGAAAGTGATTGGCGACGCAAAACCCTACTTGGCGGCGCAATAGCTGACAAGCGCGTTCTACCGACAGTCGCCAATGCTTGGCCCGCGCGGCTGCGGGCACTAGACTGGCGGCCTTCTCACCACCTGATGTTGACGCTCGAACCATGGCCGCCAAAGTAGAACCGTTCTGGATACGCAAGACCCTCGATCAACTCGATCAAGAGGAATGGGAATCGCTGTGCGACGGTTGTGGCCTGTGCTGCCTGCAAAAGCTTGAAGATGAAGACGACAACAGCGTCTATTACACGCGTATCGCCTGCAAACTGCTGGATTTGAAAACCTGTCAGTGCACCGATTACCCGAACCGTCGCGCCTCGGTACCCGATTGCATCCAGCTCACGCCGGGCAAGGCTGACGCGTTCAAGTGGCTGCCACCTACCTGCGGTTATCGTCTGGTCAGTGAAGGCAAGGATCTGCCACTCTGGCATCACCTGGTCTGTGGTGATCGCGACGCCGTGCACCACGAGCGTATCTCCCAGTCCGGGCGCATGCTCGCCGAAGGCAGCGTGCCGGAAGATGATTGGGAAGATCACCTGATTTTCCGCGCGGGTTGAGCGCCCCGCGAGTCGACGGTTTTATCAAGGAGTGAGTATGGCTGTGGGATGGCGGCGGGCGCTGATCGTTGGCATGTGGATCTTGAGCTCACCGGTGTGGGCGGCGAAAAAGGTCGATCTGGATTACCACGTGCGCCTGTTGCCGCAAAGTGATCAGGCGGAAGTCCGCCTGACCCTGGCCCAGGGCTCGGCGGTCCGCAGTCTGGATTTTTCCCTCGGCGACGGCAACCGTTACAGCGATTTCAAGGCCGACGGCCAATGGCAGCTCACACCGGGCAAGCAGGTCCGCGGCATTTGGCGCCCGGCGCCGGACAAGGCCAGCCTGACCTACCGGGTACGTATCAGCCAGGGCCGAAAAAACGGCAGTTTTGACACACGCATGACGCCGGGTTGGGCGTTGATGCGCGGTGACGATCTGGTGCCGCCCGCCAGGCTTGATCAGCAGGACGGTATCGAACTGGTTTCCCGCCTTGAGTTCGAGTTGCCCAGCGGCTGGAAAAGCATCGAGACGGCCTGGCCGCGCATCGGCAAGAACACGTTCCGCGTCGACAATGTCTCCCGCCTGTTCGACCGGCCCACGGGCTGGATGCTCGCCGGCAACCTTGGCAGCCGCCGCACCCGGCTCGGTGAAACCGAAGTCACCGTGACTTCGCCGCAAGGCCAGGGCATGCGGCGCATGGATGTGCTGACGTTGCTGACGTTCGTCTGGCCGCAAGTACAAGCGGTGTTCCCTCGTCATCCCACCAAGTTGTTGATTGTCGGTGCCAACGATCCGATGTGGCGCGGCAGCCAGTCGGCGCGTGAGTCGATCTACCTCAACAGCCGCCTGCCATTGGTCAGCGAAAGCGGCAGCAGCGCACTGGTGCGTGAACTGGTTCAGGTGTTCGGGCGAATCAATGATTCGCAGCACAGTGACTGGATCAGCGAAGGGTTTGCCGAGTACTACGCCATTGAGCTGGTGCGCCGCGCCGGTGGCATGAGCGATGAGCGGTTCGAGAGCCTGCATGGAAAACTGGTCAAGTCCGGGCAGAAGGTCACGACGCTGCGCGGGGAGCAGGTTAATCCGGCGCAGGTGGCCAGGGCGGTGGTGTTGTTGCAGGAGCTGGATCGCGAGATCCGCCTGAAGACGCGCAACAAGCGGTCGCTGGATGATGTGGTGCGCGGAGCGATGCGGTTGGAGAGCATCGATACCAATGAGCTTGTGCAGCTCAGTGAGCGTGTAATTGGCGACTCATCCAAAGTCCTTGATACCGGGTTGCTTCAATGAAACCGCCATCTCGAGCAAGATCCCACAATGAACGCCGGCGATCACACATGTTGTTCACACCGCACCACTCTGTGGGAGCGAGCTTGCTCGCGATGAGGCCTTTAAACTCGCCGAACCTTGCCGGTCAGACGCCGGTTTTTGGCGACTTCAAGGAATCATTCCCGGTCACGGTGGCGGTTTTGGTCGCCGCTTCGGCATTGGCCTTCAGCGTCTGCAACTCCTCACCCGCACGCTGAATTTTCGCCCGCACGTTGTTCATGTCCTGACGGCTTTTTTCCAGCAGGCTTTTCGCCGAGCTGTGGCCGGTGATGCCACGGGCCAGGGCTACGCCGCCGATGGCCACCTGGATCAGGCCAAAGAAGCCGCCGCGGCGCAGACCCTTGCCCACCATCACCACGCCACCGGCCAGCGAACCGAGGCGTTCCCAGCCCTGAACGTTATGCTCGGACGGGGTCTGGAACGGGGTGGATTCGATGCGCTCTACACGTTTGAGTTCGCTCATGATCTGTCTCCAGGCAGGAAGGGCTGCTTCAGTAATCGATAGTTAAGCTGACTGTGCGGACATGGCGCTTGTTCCATCGGATGTGCAGCGACTCAGCGGAATTTTGGCCCCGAGCGGGTATTGAGGCCCTTGGCCATGCGGTCATAGAGCACGACGTTGACCGTGGCGGCCAGGTTCATGCAGCCGGTGGTCGGGATGTAGACCACGTCTTCACACCAGTCGCGAATTTCTTTATCCAGCGAGCCGTCTTCCGGGCCGAAGATGTACAGCGCGCGGTCCGGGTGGGTGTACTCGGGCAGCGGGCGGGCGCCTTCGACCAGTTCCACGGCGACTGGAACGCAGTTCAGCGGCAGGATTTTCTTCAGGTCATCGATGCCGATCAGCGGGATGTCGTAGTGGACGCGCTTGGTATCAGTCACGAAATCGGCGGCGCGTTCATAACGCTTGCCGGTGTAGAACACCGACGCCACGCCATAACAGCCAGCGGCGCGCATCACCGAACCGACGTTCTCCGGTGATTTGGGGTTATACAAACCAATGCAGCTGTACCGTTTGTCTGCCACGAGCGGGGTGCCTTTGGGTAAAAAAGCGCGATTATACGGGGATTGGGGCAGGGGTGCTCAGGTTGGCGATCTATGTGTCTGGGCTATTGCTATCGCGGGCTTGCCCGCGATGAGGCCAGTTCAGGCAATGAAGGTGTTCACTCTTCTTTTTTCATCAACCCGGCCAATGCGGCAAACGGGTTATGCGTCGCCTTGGCGATTTTCGGCGTGCTCAGCGAGCCTTCGCCGAAGTACTGCTGGTCGGTATAACGCGAGTGCTCGTTATCGTGGCAGTACAGGCACAACAACTCCCAGTTCGAGCCATCCTGCGGGTTGTTGTCGTGGTTGTGGTCACGGTGGTGCACGGTCAGTTCGCTCAGGCGCTTGCCGGAAAATTCACGGGCGCAGCGGCCGCACACGTGTGGGTACATCTTCAGGGCTTTGTCGCGGTAGCCCATTTCCTTGTCGCGCTGATTGTCGGCGAGGATGCGATCGAGCTTCGACGTGTTGGTTGGGGTGGACGAACTCATGGGTTCACCTTTGTAGAAAGACTAATGACGGTTATGCAGCCAGTTTAGCTCAGCCCTTGAGCTTCTCGGCAATCCAGATGGTATGGCGGGTGCCCTTGTTGCCGTGGGCGAAGACCTGCACTTCTTCGGCCTTGAACCCGGCTTTTTTCAGTTTGTCGGAAAACTGCCGGTCTGCGCTGGCCGACCAGACCGCCAGCACGCCTTTGGGGCGCAGGGCCTTGGCGCAGGCGCTTAGGCCGCCAGCGGAGTAGAGCCAGCTGTTGGCCCGTTGGGTCAGGCCTTCGGGGCCGTTGTCGACGTCGAGCATGATCGCGTCGAAGCCTTGTGGCTCGGCTTGCAAGACTTTGGCCACGTCTTCCATGCGGATGACTGTGCGCGGGTCCTGCAGCGGGTTGCCGGCTTTTTCGCCCAAGGGTCCACGGTTCCATTCCACCACGCCCGGCACCAGTTCGGCGACCACCACTTCAGCGGCCTTGCCCAGGTGCTTGAGTGCCGAGGCGAGAGTGAAACCCATGCCCAGGCCACCAATCAACACCCGAGAATTCGGACGACCGGCGACCTTGCGGCAGGGGATCTCGGCCAGGGCATCTTCGGACCCGTGCATGCGCGTGTTCATCAGCTGCCCGCCGTCACCGCCCTGGATCTTGATGACGAAATCCTCGCCATACTCGAACAGGCACAAGGCGCCGCCGTTCTCGGGAATGGGGGCGGTATCGAGTAGAACGAAACGTTTCATGGGGCTCACTTGAGGAAAAATGGCAGCACAGGGGGAAGGCAAATCGACGCAGTTGGGAGTAGCCTGCAACAGACCACAAGGCCAACGGAGCCATTGATGAAGCGCATCATTCTAACGGTCATTGCCATGGCCGCGCTCTCGATTACTGCAGTGCAGGCCCAACAGCTGCAATCCCTTCCCGTCAGCCCCGCACCCATGCCCGGTTCACCGGGGACCGCAACGCCTACGCCGTATCCGCAAATCAGCCCGGCCCCCTTGCCCAAGGTCGGTCCCGGCAGCGGCGGCCCGCCGTTGGTGCCCATTGAAAGACCGAGCCCGCCCACCAAGGACCAACCGTTGCCGGGCATAGAACCTGACCCGCCGAAAGCCAAACCGCCCGGGGGTTAGACCTGCTGCGTAAGCAGTTGCCCGTCAGCCATGCGCAGGCGTCTGGACAGTGCGACGGCGAGGGCGCGGATGATCTTGGCGGCGATTTTCGGTGCGTCGTTGAGCATTTTTTCCAGTGAGTCCTTGCCCAGGTTGAGCAACTGGCAGTTGCTCGCTGCCACGCAACTGGCCGAACGCCGTTCACCATCGAGCACGGCCATTTCGCCGAACGAGCGACCGCTGCGCAAGGTGGCAATGGTCACCTGCTGGCCGTCACTGGTGGTCTTCTGCACGGCCACCTGGCCGGTGTGGATGATGCACATGAAACTGCCGGCATCACCCTCGTGGAAAATCTCTTCGCCCTGGGCAATGGTGCTGATGCTGAAGTAGCCTGAAGCGGCGGCAAAGTCGGCGGGCAACAGCTGGTTGAACAGGCCGCAGTCCATCAGCCAGTCGCGGATTTCGTTGTTCAGGAAGGTCGGTTCTGACATGTCGTGCGGTCTTTTTTGTTGTGTCTGATGGCGGCTTTTTAAGTATCCCCAATCCCTTGTGGGAGCGAGTCTGCTCGCGAAGGGGTCTGCACATTCAAGATCAATGTTGACTGATTCGACGCTTTCGCGAGCAGGGATCTTCGTTGTATCGGGTCCGGTGTACTGGTCTTGAGACCGGTTCTAGGGGGCAAGTTCCTCAGGCAACGCCCAAAACCTTGAACAAAAATGCGTATTCGAGTGCTACGTCACGCAATCCCTGATACCGCCCGCTCATCCCGCCATGTCCGGCGCCCAGTTCGGTCTTGAGCAGCAGGGGATTGGTGTCGGTTTTGGCCGTGCGCAATTTCGCCACCCACTTGGCCGCTTCCCAATACTGCACACGACTGTCGTTGTAGCCGGCAATGACCAGCATGGCCGGATAGGCTTGCGCCTTGACGTTTTCGTAGGGGGCGTAGGCCTTGAGCCGCTCATAGACGTCCGGCTCCTGCGGGTTGCCCCACTCGTCGTATTCGGTGACGGTCAGCGGCAGGTCCGGGTCGAGCATGGTATTGAGCACGTCGACGAACGGCACTTCGGCAATCGCGGCACCGAACAATTCCGGGCGCTGGTTGAGCACCGCGCCGATCAACAGGCCGCCAGCGCTGCCACCGCTGATCGCCAGTTGTGGCGCGCGGGTGAAGCCGTTGGCGATCAGGTGCTCGGCGCAGGCAATAAAGTCGCTGAAGGTGTTTTGCTTGTGTTCCTGCTTGCCGGCGCGATACCAGGCCTCACCCAACTCGCCGCCACCGCGAACGTGGGCAATGGCGAACGCCATGCCGCGATCCAACAGGCTCAGGCGCGCGTGGGAGAACCAAGGATCGAGGCTTTCGCCATAAGCGCCGTAGCCGTACAGATACAGTGGCACCGGTTTGCCAAGGGCTTCGCGTTTGATCACCAGGCTGATCGGTACCTGCGTGCCGTCGGGCGCGGTGGCCCACAGGCGCTGGCTGACGTAGGCGTCGGCATCGAACGGACCGAGCACCGGGGTTTGCTTGAGCACTTGCTGTTCGCCGTTACTCAGTTGCAACTGGCGGATCTGCGCCGGACGGTTCAGCGCTTCATAGCGCAGGCGGATCCGCTCGCTGACGAACTCCAGGGTATTCTGCACATGCAGGCTGTACGCGGCGTCCGGCAGTTGCACGCGGTAGCTCGGCAAATCCTGTGGGTGCACTTCGATGATCGGCAAGCCGCCTTCACGCAGGCTCAGGGTCATGGCGCCGGCGTTCAGGCTCATGCCGTCGATCATCACCGTGTCGCTGTGCGGGATCAGGATTTGCCATTGCGCCTCGATCGGCGCCACGCCGGTATCGACAGCGGTGTACAGCGCGAAGTTGATGCCGTCGCGGTTGGTGCGGATGAACCAGGTCCATTGGCCGTCGAGTGCGCCGTGGTCGACGTCATACTCGTGGTCTTCGACCCTTGGCGCGATACAGGTAAAGGCTTGTTGCGGCTGGTTGGCGTCGAGCACCCAGACTTCGCTGGTGGTCTTGCTGCCTACGGACAGGAGCAGTTGTTGCTCGGAGCTTGAGCGGTAGCAATGCATGAAGAAGCGGCCGTCCGGCTCATGGAACACTTCTTCGGCCGCCGTGCCGTCCAGGCGATAGCGATACAGCTTGTGCGGGCGGTGGGTGTCATCCAGCTCGCCAAAGAACAGCGTCAGGCTGTCATTGGCCCAGGTCATGCTGCCGTCGCAGTCCTGGAACTCCAGTTCGCTGACACGTCCGTCGGACAGTTCCTTCACGAACAGCGTGTAAATCTCATCGCCCGTGGAGTCGATGCTGTAGGCCAAGCGCTGGTGGTCCGGGCTGATGCTGAACGCGCCCAGGGAAAAGAAGCCGCCGTTGGCCAGCACGTTCGGGTCCAGCAGCAGTTGTTCCCGGCTTTCGTCGAGGATCAGGCTGTCGTCGGCCGGACGCGGGCAGCGGTAATGACGGGCGTATTCATCGCCCGCCGTGGTGCGCGTGTAATACAGGTACGGCCCCCACGGCGAGGGCAGGGACAGGTCGGTTTCGAGAATCCGGCCCTTGATCTCCTCGAACAGGGTTTCACGCAGCGCGGCCTGGTCGGCGGTTTGCGCCTGCTGGTAGCTGTTTTCAGCCTTGAGGTAGTCGAGCACAGCTTCGGTGTCGCGCTCCTGCAGCCAGGCATACGGGTCGCAGCCTTCGGCCTTATGGGCGATCGGGGCGTCGCAAATGTTGGCGGATGTCGGCATGAAAGGCTCTCGAACAGTGTACTGAATAGGGGGTGGCTCCTACATGAAGGAGCCTGATGGGCGAAAAGCCGTTATCATAAGCGCCTCTTTGCCTGCCTTGCCATGGACACCATGACCGAGAACGACTATCTGATCGCTTGGGGCCTTTACGCCTTTGCCGCTTTGGGCTGCCTGTTGGTGTGGATGCGCATTACCCGCTGGATGTGGCGCTGGTTGCGTGAACCGCTGCGGTTGCTGGTGGCGGTGCTGCTGTTCAGCCCGACGATCATTGACCCGGTGAAGGAAAAGGTCGCCCCGGCCATTGCCATTACTGCCCTGGACCTGCTGTTCAAGGTCGGCAACAACGCCTGGCGGGCCATTTCCGATCTGTTCATGTACGGCATGATCGCATTCGGCATTTACCTGGTATTCGTGGCCATCCGCTTCCCCTTCGAGCGCGCTGCCAACGCCCGCAAGGAGCAGGCGGCCGCCGCCAAGGCCGCTGCCCGTGCCGACGATCCGGAAGAAGAGGACCATCCTTTCGGTGGTGCCGGCGATGATCGCTACGGCCGTCCGCCGGTACCGGGCAATCCCCAGCGTATGCGGGTCGAACCTCGTCTGTAACCGCGCCCCCTGCCATTGAGCGAGAGTCCGAGCATGTGTGAGTTATTGGGCATGAGCGCCAATGTCCCGACCGATATCGTGTTCAGCTTTACCGGGCTGATGCAGCGCGGCGGGCGTACCGGTCCGCACCGTGACGGCTGGGGCATCGCTTTCTACGAAGGTCGCGGTTTGCGCCTGTTTCAGGACCCGGCGGCGAGCTGCGAGTCGGAAGTGGCCAATCTGGTTCAGCGCTACCCGATCAAGAGCGAAGTGGTGATCGGGCATATCCGCCAGGCCAATGTCGGCAAGGTCTGCCTGTCCAACACCCACCCGTTCGTCCGCGAACTGTGGGGTCGCAACTGGTGTTTCGCCCATAACGGCCAGTTGGCGGATTTTCAGCCGACGGCCAGTTTTTATCGGCCCGTGGGCGATACCGACAGTGAAGCGGCGTTTTGCGATTTGCTCAACCGCGTGCGCGCGGCGTTCCCCGAGCCGGTCGAGGTCGAGGAACTGCTGCCGGATCTGGTGGCCGCTTGCGCCGAATACCGTAGCAAAGGCGTGTTCAACTGCCTGCTCAGCGATGGCGACTGGTTGTTCTGCTATTGCTCGACCAAGCTGGCGCAGATTACCCGTCGTGCGCCGTTCGGCCCGGCACGCTTGAAGGATGTCGATGTGATCGTCGACTTCCAGGCTGAAACCACACCCAACGACGTGGTGACAGTGATCGCCACCGAACCGTTGACCGAAAACGAAACCTGGACCCGTTACGAACCGGGTCAATGGAGCCTGTGGCGACGCGGTGAATGCGTCAGTCAGGGCCAGACCTCATAAGGACTACTCCCATGTTGCTCAGTTATCTACGGCTGGTGTTGTTCGCGGCGGGACTGTTGATCGGTGTCCAGGTGCCGGGGTTCATCAGCGATTACGCCAAGCGGGTCGAGGCGCACCTGATTGAAGCGCAGACCGGGTTGAGCGGATTCCAGAACACCGCCAATCAGTTTTTCAAGGGCGATATGCAGGCCCTGGTGGCGCATTATCGCGCCAGTGAAGACCCGATCTTTCGCAGCGATGCCGACAGCCTGAGCAACCTGCTGACCCGTCAGGTCGCGCTGGATAAACAGTTCCAGGCGATGCAAGGCCCTTGGTACATCCGGCTCCTGCAAGTGGTGCTGGCCGCCGACCCGGACATCCGCAAGGAAACCTGGAATGGCTACAGCTACCAGATCCTGCTGACTCCAGAGGCGATGATTTGGGGCATGAGCGGCGCGTTGCTGTTGTCGTTCGGGATTGAGTGCCTGTTCCGGCTGATCGACTGGGTGGTGTTGGGCGGCAAGCGCCTGCGCCAGAGCCGGCCGATTGAAGAGCGGGATTTTCGCGGGCTTTAAACACGGTCTTTGTGGCGAGGGAGCAAGCTCCCTCGCCACAGGGCTAACCAGCCAATACGATGTAGCTGCTTCCAACCCTGCGCGCATACCCCTCCAGTACCTGCTGACACAACGCCACGATCTCTTCGACCCATTCCACGCCCACGCGCCACGACACCACCACCTGCAAATTCGGTGGCCGTTGCTCGATGTCGAGCAAGGTCAATTCCCCGCGCGCCAGTTCCTCGGCCACCAGCACCGGCGGCAATGCGCCAATCCCAAAACCGTCACGCAGCAACCGGGTAATCGCCGACACCGAGTTCACGCAATTGAGTCGCGGCGCCGCCACGCCGTTGGCCTGCATCAGGGCGAGCACTTCCTGATGCGGATGGGAGTTTTTCGAGTAGGTGATGATCCGTTCGTTCGCCAGATCGGCGATGCCCGAATACTCGCGGTTGTAGAGGGCGTTGCTGGCAACGATCCAGCCCATCGGATGGC
This sequence comes from Pseudomonas reinekei, assembly GCF_001945365.1. GTDB lineage: Bacteria > Pseudomonadota > Gammaproteobacteria > Pseudomonadales > Pseudomonadaceae > Aquipseudomonas > Aquipseudomonas reinekei. The sequence continues at coordinate 161,657 of NZ_MSTQ01000009.1, read as the reverse complement.
TGGCCAGTTCGAGGCTGCGCACGCTCTCCTGACGTAGCAGATCAGTTTGCAGGATCACATCGAGGAAGCCTTTTTGCAGCTGATCGCAGAGGTTCAGCGAGGTATCGGCCACCAGCTCGATTTCCACCAGCGGGTAGTGATCGGTCATCTGCGCCACCAACGGGCTGAGCCAGGTGTGGATCACCGTGTCCATCACACCGATGCGGATGCGCCCGGCCTTGCTCGAACGGGTTTCGATCGATTGCTTGAGCGCCTGCATGGTGTCCATCATCTGCTCGGCGTAATCGAGCACTTTCAGGCCTTCGGGCGTCAGGCTCACACCGCGTGAATCACGCAGAAACAGCTTCACCCCCAGCTCGCTTTCCAGCACGGCGATGCGGCTGGAAATCGACGCCTGGGTGGTGAAGAGCTTATCGGCGGTCAGGCGAAAACTCTTGAGTCGGGCGACCCAGACAAAGGTCTCGAGAAACTTCAGGTTCATGGGATAAAAATTTCTTATGCCTAAGGCGGGGTTTTATTAGTTGGACGCAGCAGGGATGGGCGCACAAAAATCAGGGCCATCCGGTTCCCACGATAGGCGTCGTCGGGGCTCAGAACAATACCAATAAAATCAGCGCGGAGATTTGCCATGAGTGCGCCCGACACCCCCTACGTCCCGAAAGCCTCGGCCCGCCCGGGACCTTTCGACTGGTATCGCAACATCAATCAGCAGGAACGTCGCACCTTCTGGAGCTGCAAGATCGGTTATGGCCTGGATGGCATGGACACCCAGATGCTCAGCTTCGTGGTGCCGACCCTGATTGCCATGTGGGGCATCACCACCGGACAGGCCGGGTTGATTCACACCAGCACGCTGATCGCTTCGGCCGTCGGTGGCTGGGTGGCGGGGATTCTCTCCGACCGTATCGGCCGGGTGCGTACGCTGCAACTGACCGTGCTGTGGTTTGCGTTCTTCACCTTCCTCTGCGGTTTCGCACAAAACTACGAGCAATTACTGATCGCCCGCACCCTCATGGGCTTCGGTTTCGGTGGCGAATGGACCGCGGGTGCGGTGTTGATCGGCGAGGTGATTCGCGCCAAGGATCGCGGCAAGGCCGTGGGCATGGTGCAATCCGGCTGGGCGCTGGGTTGGGGCCTGACCGCGATTCTGTACGCGTTGCTGTATTCGATCATGCCGCCGGAAGACGCTTGGCGTGCGCTGTTCATTCTTGGCATCGTGCCGGCGGTTTTTGTGATCTTCGTCCGTCGCCTGGTGAAAGATCCGGAAATTTACCGTGAAGCCAAGGCCAAACAGGAGCCAAGCAACCCGTCGAAGTTCTACGAGATCTTCGCCCCCGGCATTCTCTTCACCACGATTCGCGCTTCGCTGCTGACCACCGGTGCACTGGGCGGCTATTACGCGATCACGTCCTGGCTGCCGACGTTCCTGAAGAACGAGCGCGGTTTGAGTGTACTCAATACGAGCGGTTATCTGGCGATGGTGATCGTCGGGTCTTACGTCGGCTACGTCATCAGCGCCTATCTGACTGACATTCTTGGCCGTAAAAAGAACTTCATCCTGTTCGCCGTCGGCTCGTTCACCATCGTCTTGCTGTACACCCAACTCTCCGTCAGCAACGGCGTGATGCTGTGGCTGGGCTTCCCGCTGGGCTTCTTCGCCTCGGGGATTTTCAGTGGCATGGGCGCGTTCCTGACCGAGTTGTTCCCTACACGCATTCGCGGTTCCGGCCAGGGCTTTTGCTACAACATCGGCCGGGCGCTGGCGGCCTTGTTCCCGTTGTTGATTGGCCTGCTCAGCCAGACTGTGCCGTTGAGCGTGGGCATCGGTGCCTTCGCGGCAGTGTCCTACGGCGTGGTGATTCTGGCAGCGTTGAGCCTGCCGGAAACCCGTGGCAAACAACTCGACGCCCAGTAACTGATAATCTGCGGGCGTGTCATACGGATATGTCCCACAGCCGAAAAGAATAAAGCCTACAGGAGTGTTCACCGTGAACCGCCTGCTATTGAACTGCGACATCGGCGAGAGCTTCGGCACCTGGACCATGGGTCTGGACGCCGAGGTCATGCCTTTCATCGATTGCGCCAACATCGCCTGCGGCTTTCACGCCGGCGATCCGAGCATCATGCGCAAGACCGTCAGCCTCGCGCTCAGCCATGGCGTACAAATCGGCGCCCATCCGGCGTATCAGGACCTCGTGGGGTTCGGGCGGCGTTCCATGGCCTACGCGCCCCAGGAACTGCAGGACATTTTGCATTACCAGATCGGCGCGCTCGACGGCATCTGCCGGGCTCAGGGCGGTCGGGTGAGCTACGTCAAACCCCACGGCGCGATGTACAACGACATGATGGCCAAACCGGCGCAATTGCGCGCCGTACTGCAAGCGGTGGCGTCCTATGACCGCGACCTGCCACTGATGTTGATGGCGACCAGGGACAACAGCGCCGCGCAGCAGCTGGGTGATGAGTATGGCGTGACCCTGTGGTTCGAAGCCTTCGCCGACCGTGCCTATGACAGCGCCGGCATGCTGGTTTCGCGGCAACTGCCGGGGGCGGTGCATCACGATCCGGAAAAAATCATCGAGCAGGCGCTGACCATTGCCCGTGGCGACCCCCTCACCGCCAGCGACGGCAGTGCCTTGCATTTACAGGCCAATACCCTCTGTGTGCACGGCGACAACGCCAGTTCGGTGGCCGCCGTACAACGCATCCGCCAAGCCCTGAACCAGCAGAGCGCGTCATGAAGCTGCGGGTGGAAGTGGTCGCGCTGGATTGTCTGATGGTGCGCCTGTTCGATGAAATCGCCGAAGCCAACATGCCGTGGATGCTCGCGGCCAGCGAAAGTCTGCGGGCTGCGTTTGCCGGGCACCTGATCGATCTGGTGCCGTCCTACACGACGTTGATGGTGCATTACGATTTGACCGCATTGAGTCCGGCCCAGGCCCGCGAGTTGATCGCCCACGCGTTGATTGATCTGTCGCCCAATGCGCGGGCACGCGGCACCTGCCACGTGCTGCCGGTGTGGTACGACTTGAGCGTCGGCCCCGAGTTGAGCCTGCTGGCGCAACGCAGCGGACTGGCGGTGGAGGAGGTCATCCGTCGCCACAGCGAGCGTGAATATCAGGTGTTCGCCCTGGGCTTTGCGCCGGGCTTCGCGTTCATGGGGCTGGTAGAAGAAGTGCTGGCCGCGCCACGCTTGAACACCCCGCGCAAGAAAGTCGCCGCCGGCAGTGTCGGCATCGCCGAGCGACAAACCGCGGCCTATCCGGTGGTATCGCCGGGGGGCTGGAACCTGATCGGCCGTACGCCGGCCAAATTGTTCGACCGCAACCGTGACGGCTACAGCCTGATGCAACCGGGCGACACCGTGCGCTTCGAAGCGGTCGGTCATGCCGAGTTCATCAATCTGGGCGGTGATGACACGCCACTGGAGGCCCAGGCATGAGCCGTTTGACGATTGAGGCGAGTACGCCGCTGTGCCTGTTGCAGGACGCCGGACGTTTTGGCGTGCGGCATCTGGGCGTGACCCAGGGCGGCGCGACTGATTGGCGGTCGATGTCGTGGGCCAATTGGTTGCTGGGTAATAATCTGGATGCCGCCGTGATCGAAATCACCCTCGGTGGTTTCACGGTGGTGGCTGAACAAGATTGCGTACTGGCATTGGCCGGCGCGGATCTCGGCGCGCAGGTGGACGGTGAGGCGTTGGCGCCCTGGCGCAGTTTCCGATTGCACAAAGGCCAGCGTTTGCAACTCACCCAACCGTTGCTCGGTGCGCGTGCCTATCTGGCGGCACCGGGTGGCTTCGATGCGCCGAAAGTGTTGGGCAGCGCCGCAACGGTAGTCCGTGAAGCGTTGGGTGGGCTCGATGGCATGGGCCGGGCGCTGAGCCAAGGCGCGAATTTGGGCTATTCGGGCAACTCGGTGATGTTGCTGCGGGAGCTGACCGCAGACCAGCGGCCGGACCTGAACCTCAATGCGCCGCTGGATTTGGTTCTCGGTGCGCAAATCGGTGAGTTCAGCGGGCAGAGCCTGTTCGATGCGTTCAACAGCACGTGGAGCCTCGACAGTCGCGCCGACCGCATGGGCATTCGTCTGTTGGGCACGGCGTTACAGTATCAGGGCAAGCCGATGATCTCCGAAGGCATTCCGTTGGGGGCTGTTCAGGTGCCGCCGGATGGGCAGCCGATTGTGTTGCTCAATGACCGGCAGACCATTGGTGGTTATCCACGGTTGGGCGCGTTGACGCCGTTGGCGTTGGCGCGATTGGCGCAGTGTTTGCCAGGGGCGCAGGTGCGGTTGCGGCCGGTGGTGCAGGACGTGGCGTATCGTGAACAGGTCGAATATCTACAGCGCTTTTAACTGTGGCGAGGGAGCAAGCTCCCTCGCCACAGGTTCAGTGTGTTATTTAGACAAAAACCGCATCCCTTCCTCCAACCCGCGAAGGGTCAGCGGATACATCTGGTCGTCAATCAAGTCCCGCACAATATTGGTCGACGAGGTATAGCCCCAGGTGTCCTTCGGATACGGGTTGATCCAGATGAGCTTCTTGTACTTCTCCTTGAACCGCTGCATCCACACATAACCGGCTTCTTCGTTCCAGTGCTCGACACTGCCGCCCGCCTGGGTGATTTCATACGGTGCCATCGCGGCATCGCCGATGAAGATCACTTTGTAGTCGGCACCGTACTTGTGCAGCAGGTCCTGGGTCGAAGTGCGCTCGGACGTGCGGCGCATGTTGTTTTTCCACACCGATTCATAAATGAAGTTGTGGAAGTAGAAGTACTCCAGATGCTTGAACTCGGTCTTGCAGGCCGAGAACAGCTCTTCGCAGATCTTCACGTGCGCGTCCATCGAACCGCCGATGTCGAACAGCAGCAGCAACTTGACGGTGTTGCGCCGCTCCGGTCGCATCTGGATGTTCAGCAGCCCCGCGTCCTTGGCGGTGTGGTCGATGGTGCCATCGATGTCCAGTTCTTCCGCCGCACCCTGACGGGCGAATTTGCGCAAGCGCCGCAGGGCAACCTTGATGTTGCGCGTACCCAGCTCGACCGAGTCATCGAGGTTCTTGTATTCACGCTGATCCCAGACCTTGGCCGCCTTGCCCTGGCGCTTGCCGGCGTCGCCGACCCGAATGCCTTCCGGGTTGAAACCACCGGAACCGAACGGGCTGGTACCACCGGTGCCGATCCACTTATTGCCGCCGGCGTGGCGTTCCTTCTGCTCTTCCAGGCGCTTCTTGAACTCTTCGATCAGCTTGTCCAGACCACCGAGGGACTGGATCGCCGCGCGTTCTTCATCGGTCAGGGAGCGCTCGAATTCCTTGCGCAGCCAGTCTTCGGGAATCAAGGCCTGCAAGTGATCGTCGAGTTTTTCCAGGCCATTGAAGTAGGCACCGAAGGCCCGGTCGAACTTGTCGAAATGCTTTTCGTCCTTCACCAGAATCGCCCGGGACAAGTAGTAAAACTCATCCATGTCGGCGAAGGTCACGCGCTGTTTCAGCGCGTTGATCAGGTCCAGCAACTCTCGCACCGAGACCGGCACCTTGGCTGCGCGCATTTCATTGAAGAGGTTGAGCAACATGGGTTGACGCCTGTTAGTAGTGCTTAGCGGCTGCCGCGACGACTCATGAACGCCAGGCGTTCAAGCAGTTGCACGTCCTGTTCGTTTTTCACCAGCGCACCGGCCAGTGGCGGGATGGCTTTGGTCGGATCGCGTTCACGCAGCACGGCTTCGCCGATGTTGTCGGCCATCAACAGCTTCAGCCAGTCCACCAGCTCGGAGGTCGAAGGCTTTTTCTTCAGGCCCGGCACTTTGCGCACGTCGAAGAACACGTCCAGCGCTTCGCTGACCAGGTCTTTCTTGATGTCCGGGTAGTGCACGTCAACGATTTTTTGCAGGGTGGTGCGGTCCGGGAAGGCGATGTAGTGGAAGAAGCAGCGACGCAGAAAGGCGTCCGGCAGCTCTTTCTCGTTGTTGGAGGTAATGATGATGATCGGGCGCTTCTTGGCCTTGATGGTCTCGTCGATCTCGTAAACGTAGAACTCCATCTTGTCGAGTTCTTGCAGCAGGTCGTTAGGGAACTCGATGTCGGCCTTGTCGATTTCGTCGATCAGCAGGATCACCCGCTCTTCGGACTCGAAAGCTTCCCAGAGCTTGCCCTTTTTCAGGTAGTTGCGCACGTCGTGGACTTTTTCGTTGCCCAGCTGCGAGTCGCGCAGGCGGCTGACCGCGTCGTACTCGTACAGGCCCTGATGGGCCTTGGTGGTGGACTTGATGTGCCAGGTGATCAGCTTGGCGCCAAAGGATTCGGCCAGTTGCTCGGCGAGCATGGTCTTGCCGGTGCCCGGTTCGCCCTTGACCAGCAACGGCCGCTCCAGGGTGATGGCGGCGTTGACCGCGAGCTTCAGGTCATCGGTGGCGACGTAGGCCTGGGTGCCTTCGAACTTCATCTGCTAATCCTCGAACGGTAACTCCGACCTGAACGAGGCAGGGCGGGGCGCAATAAAAGAGTCAGCCCCGACTATAACGCGCTGCCCGGTCGACTGTGAACGCAGACGACTTATTCAGTCTCTGAATGGGGCGTCACATCTTGACTCAGTCTCGACGTGTGGCCGGTATTGAGCTAGGTTCGAGCAGGCCGAGCTCGGGGATGACGGCTGGTGCGTTGAATGGCCTGAGCTGGACATCCAGATCGGCGCCGATACCTTGTATCTGGATGCACTCGCGCAAAACGCATCCGACGAAAATACCCGGATCTTCATCGATTGGCGCGCTCGCACCGGCTTGCCGCTGCACCAGGCCGCCGAGGCATTGGGCGTCAGCACCCGCAGCATCACTCGCTACAGCAGCGGTCGGGAACCTGTGCCACGCTCATTGGCTCTGGCCTGTCTCGGCTGGGACTTCCTGCAACTGCAAGCGAAATCGCCAAGGGCAGCCGAAGAGACCGGGCGGTACACCGTCATGCGTAGACGTTAACCAGCATCCGGCTTCGGCCGCTCATACCGTGCATTGAATGCCTGGATGAAACCATTGCGTAAAATCTGCAAAAACGCTTCGAATGCGTTGATATTTTGCTGGTGTACGCTGCCACTGAGTTCAACCCGAGTGGCGAACTGGTTTTTGCCCTGATTTTTCAGCACGGTTTCAGAACCGCCGACGATGGCCTCCCAAATGGAGCGGAACAGACCCTTGTCCTTGTTTTCCACGTCCTGCTGCCAATTGAACACGTCGACGTCTTTCAGCAGCGGCTTGATATAGCCGGTCAGTCTGGCCTTTTTTGCCTGGGCCTCGATGACTACATCGCCATGGCCCGCGTTGAAATCGAATTTTCCGTAGGCCGAGGCGAAGTCGTTCATGCGTTTGAGCTCGATGTCCCTGGCGCGCAAACGGAACTCAAAGTCTTCGAAATTGCTCAGTGGGTCAAACGTTGCGGTGGTTTCCAGCGGCGCATGCCCCAGCAGCAGCGCCTTGCCTTCGAAGCGGGCATCGCGTTTGCCTTCGGTGTCCACCACGTTGGTCAGGTTGAAAATGCTGGCGTCGACATTTGTGGCATTCATGTTCACCGGCGGCTTTGAGTTGAAATTTCGAAAGGTGATTTTGCCATCGCTGATTCGCACCTCGTTCAAGGTGAACGGCAGCAGTTTGCCCAGTTGCGCCCGCCAGTCGGTACCCTGACCGGTCTGGGAGTTCTGTTTATTGGCGCCGCCGTCGACGAAGTTCACTTCGGGCTTGATGAACTGGACTTCGGCAACTACGGCATGGTCGTACCAGAGCGAGTGCCAGCTGACGGCAAGGTCGATCAACGGCGCGTTGACGAACGGTACCGGGACCTTGCCATCGACCTTGACGATTTTCAGCCCGTTGATTTTGTAGGCACCGCGCCACAGGGCCAGGTCTACATCGGTTATCTGGCCACGGTAATCGCCCATGTCCGCCAATCTGTCGTTCAGGTAGTCGCGCACCAGATAGGGCAGGGCAAAGTGCAGGGTAATGACTAGCACAACGAGACCGGCGAGGGTCCACAGTGGCCAACTGTATCGACGTTTCATAGTGGCAAATCTCTGGCGATCTAAAGCCATTGACTGCGCTGAACTGCGGACGTTCGACCTGACTGGACGCCTCCCGGCAAGAGGCTTACCTTGATGGCCTATTTCAATGCTGTCTTTAAGGACCCAGCCATGAGCCGTATTTTCGCTGACAACGCCCACTCCATCGGCAATACGCCGCTGGTGCAGATCAACCGTATCGCTCCCCGTGGTGTGACCATCCTGGCCAAGATCGAAGGGCGAAACCCGGGCTATTCGGTCAAGTGCCGCATCGGCGCCAATATGATCTGGGATGCCGAAAGCACCGGCAAACTCAAGCCGGGCATGACCATTGTTGAACCGACTTCCGGCAATACCGGCATCGGCCTGGCTTTTGTTGCCGCGGCGCGGGGCTACAAACTGATGTTGACCATGCCTTCTTCCATGAGCATCGAGCGCCGCAAGGTGCTCAAGGCACTGGGGGCGGAACTGGTGCTGACCGAGCCGGCCAAGGGCATGAAGGGCGCCATTGAAAAGGCTGCGGAAATCGTTGCGAGCGATCCTTCCACCTACTTCATGCCGGCGCAGTTCGATAACCCGGCAAACCCGGCCATTCACGAAAAAACCACCGGCCCGGAAATCTGGAACGACACCGATGGCGCGGTGGATGTTCTGGTGGCAGGTGTCGGAACCGGTGGAACCATTACCGGTGTATCGCGGTATATCAAGAATACCCAGGGCAAACCGATTCTCTCGGTGGCGGTCGAGCCCGTCGTATCACCGGTGATCACCCAAGCGCTGGCCGGTCAGGAGATCAAGCCGAGCCCGCACAAGATCCAGGGTATCGGTGCCGGTTTTGTGCCGAAGAACCTCGACTTGTCGATTGTCGATCGCGTGGAGCTGGTCAGCGACGAAGAATCCAAGGCCATGGCCCTGCGATTGATGCAGGAAGAAGGCATTTTGTGCGGTATCTCGTGCGGCGCGGCGATGGCGGTGGCGGTTCGGTTGGCCGAGACCCCGGAAATGCAGGGTAAAACCATTGTGGTGATCCTGCCGGACTCCGGCGAGCGCTATTTGTCGAGCATGCTGTTCAGCGATCTGTTTACCGAGCAGGAGAACCAGCAGTAAACGGCATTGTCCGGTTGATGGAGGAGGAAGGGCTAAGCCTTCTCCATCAAGGCTGATTGACGTCAGCCGGCGTTCAGGCCCTTCGTGCTAATAAGTGCTTTGTTGCGCTTTCGTTAACACTGATTGTTGGCTCGGGCGGTTTTTCCCTTGGAGGGTAATGTTTATCATGCCGGTTGCAACGTCGGGTAAAGGGCGTTGTGCAACGTGTTTATTGCCAAGGAGTTGTTGATGACCTTTTCTTTTGCCGCGAAGGCGTCGTTGTTGCTGCTGTTTCTGGGCAGTACCCTCTATGTCCACTTGCGTGGCAAGGCGCGTTTGCCGGTTCTGCGCCAGTTCGTCAACCACTCGGCACTGTTTGCCCCTTATAACGCCTTGATGTACCTGTTCTCCGGCGTGCCTTCCAAACCTTATCTGGACCGCGACAGGTTTCCTGAACTGGACGTGCTCAAGCACAATTGGCAAGTCATTCGCGATGAAGCGATGCACCTGTTCGACGAGGGCTACATCCGCGCCGCCGAGAAAAACAACGACGCCGGTTTTGGCTCGTTTTTCAAGAAAGGCTGGAAGCGTTTCTATCTCAAGTGGTACGACAAACCATTGCCTTCCGCAGAACTGCTGTGCCCGAAAACCGTGGAACTGGTCAACAGCATTCCCAACGTCAAGGGCGCGATGTTTGCACTGCTGCCAGGCGGCAGTCACCTCAACCCGCATCGTGACCCCTTCGCCGGTTCCCTGCGTTATCACCTGGGCCTGTCCACCCCCAATTCCGACAATTGCCGGATCTTCGTCGACGGCCAGGAATACGCCTGGCGTGACGGTGAAGACGTGATGTTCGACGAGACCTATGTGCACTGGGTCAAGAACGAGACCGACAAGACCCGGGTCATCCTGTTCTGCGATATCGAGCGGCCGTTGAGTAATCGTTTGATGACTCGCATCAACCGTTCGATCAGCGCTTTCCTGGGCCGCGCCACCGCACCGCAAAACCTTGATGATGAACGTGTGGGCGGCATCAATCAGGCTTACGCCTGGAGCAAGAACGCCAGCGACAAAATCAGCGGTGCCGTCAAACAGTGGAAACGTGGTCATCCCAAGGCTTACCGGGTTTTACGACCGGTGCTGGCGGTGGTGGTGCTGGCGTTGTTGGGGTATTGGTTGATCGGGTGATGATCTGCTTGAAAAACCGCTCTCTGGACGCGGTTTTTTAAGCTCTCCATTGGTTTGACAAGCCGGCTCCTACAGGTTTTGCGTTATCCGTGAACAACCGTTTTACTTGGTCAGCGCATGCTCGGCCCGCACCGAGTTCATGAACGCCTGCATCGCCGAGGACTGAATGCGATGACGGCGGGTGATCAGTCCGTAGGGGGGCAACCGTGCTTCGAACTTGATGGGCAACACTGCCAGCAGGTCACGACCGGGATAATCCTCGACCACCGACACCGGCGTGACGCCCAGCATGTCGGTCTGTTGTATCAAAGAAAGCAGGGTCATGATCGACGTGGTTTCGACGATACTGCTGGGGATGTCGACCCGGGCGTTGTGGAACACCTGATTGATGATTGCGCGCATCGGGCTGGGTTGTTGTTGCAGCACCCACGTCATGTTCTGCAACTCTGCCCAACCCAGGTTTTTCTCTCGCGCCAGCGGATTTTTCGCACCCGCGATTACGCACAGTTCTTCTTCACCGAGGCTGTCGAACAGCAGTTCTTCAGCCCGTGCACCGGGCGGAATTCGCCCCAGCACGATGTCCAGTTGATCCTGCAGCAGTGCCTGTACCAGCACGTCGCTGGTATCGACCTGAATGCTCATGGACAAGCGTGGATGGCTCTGTTTCAACGTGGCGATGGTGCGGGTCAACAGCCCCGAAGCCAATGCCGGAATGGCACCGACCGCGACCCGCCCAAGGTTGCCTGATTGCAGCGCCACCAGTTCTTCGCGCATGCCGCTGAGTTCGGCGAACACCATGCGTGCGTAGTAGATGACGGTTTCACCGAATGGCGTGGAGCGCATGCCCCGGGGCAGGCGTTCGAAGAGCTCGACACCGAGCAAATCCTCGGCCTCGTGCAACATCTTGGTCGCCGCCGGCTGGGTCATGCCGATGTGGTCAGCGGCGCGCCGCAACGAACCGAATTCCTCCAGCGCCAGCATCAGCCGCAGTTGGCGTAGACGCAGTCGACTGTGGATTACATTGGCATCTGGAATTCGGGACATGGGCCGTACTCGCAATAAAGACTGCGGCAAGCCTGACAACAAATGTCAGGCCTTGCCAGCATTGCCGTGTCACAGCACCGATTTTGGTTTGGCGACGTGAGGTTTGCGCAGGCCCAGCAGCGCGCCCAGCGCCTTGGAAATCAACGGCCAGAACAGCATCAGCAGCGCTGCCGTGGTCAGGCAGCCCACCAGTGGGTTGGACCAGAAAATGCTCAGGTGGCCGTCAGAGAACAGCATCGACTGACGGAACGCATCTTCAGCCTTGTCTCCCAAAACGGCCGCCAGCACCAGTGGCGCAATCGGGTAGCCGAGCTTCTTGAACAGATAACCCAGCGCACCGAAGCCCAGCATCAACACGACGTCGAAGAACGAGTTGTGCACCGAGTACGCGCCGATGGCGCAGACCATGATGATGATGGGCGCGATGATCGAGAACGGAATGCGCAGGATCGAAGCGAACAGCGGCACGGTGGCCAACACCACGATCAGACTGACCACGTTGCCCAGGTACATGCTGGCGATCAGGCCCCAGACAAAATCGTGTTGCTCGACGAACAACGTCGGCCCAGGATGCAGGCCCCAGATCATCAGGCCACCGAGCATCACCGCCGCCGTGGCGGATCCCGGAATGCCCAGGGTCAGCATCGGCAGCAGCGCGCTGGTGCCGGCGGCGTGGTCGGCGGTTTCCGGGGCGATCACGCCTTCGATTTCGCCTTTGCCGAAGTTGTCGCGGTTTTTCGAAAAGCGCCGCGCCAGGCTGTAGCTCATGAACGATGCGGCCGTCGGGCCACCGGGCGTGATACCCATCCAGCAACCGACCAGGGTGCTGCGCACAATCGTCCACCAGTAGCGCGGCAGTTTTGCCCAGGTGCGCAAAATCACCATGGGTGTAATCCGTGCGTGTTCGCCACGGAACACCAAGCCTTCTTCTACGGTGCAGAGGATTTCGCCGATGCCGAACAGGCCGATCACCGCGACTTCAAAACTGATCCCGGTCATCAGGATTGGCTGGTCGAATGTCAGGCGCAGGTTGCCCGACACGGTGTCCATGCCGACAGCCGCCATGGCGAAACCGATCATCATCGCCACCACGGTTTTCAACGGCGGGTTCTTGCTCATGCCAATGAACGTGCAGAACGCCAACAGGTACACCGCAAAGAACTCCGGCGAGCTGAATGACATGGCGAACGCGGCGATTTTTGTCGACAGGAATGTCAGCAACAACACCCCGCACAAGGCACCGATCAGTGCCGAGCTGAACGCCGCGGTCAACGCTTCGGCAGCGCGGCCTTCGCGGGCCATCGGGTAGCCGTCAAACGTCGTCGCCACCGATGAGGGCTCACCGGGTATGTTGAACAGGATCGAGGTGATCGAGCCGCCAAACAGCGCGCCCCAATACATGCACGACAGCAGGATGATCGCCGACACCGGTGACATGGTGAACGTCAGTGGCAGCAACAGTGCCACGCCGTTGGGGGCGCCAAGGCCGGGCAGGACGCCGACCAGAATGCCCAGCAGCACGCCGATCACCATCAGGCCGATGTGGCCCGGGGTCAGGATCAGGTTCATGCCTTGCAACAGGGAATCGAATTCGCTCATTTGAAATTTCTCCCGGCCAGGGCAATCCAGTCGCCCATCGGGCCGGCATCCAGCGGGACCTTGAACCACAGCGCGAAGATCAGGTAGCTGGCGAGTACCGCGCCGAGGGAGACGCTGCCGATCATCAATTTGCCGTACGGTTTTGCACGGACCTTGTCACGCCACATGAACCTCGCGATGAAGCACGCCGAGGCGACGTAGATGCCGGTGAACGGCATTGCGCCGACGAACAGGGCAATGGGCACGAACACCGACATCACTTGTTTGAACGCACTGCGGCTGACGAATGCCACGCTCAGGGCTTGCCAGCGCACCACGGTCAACACGCCGTTGGCAACGCTTGCGGCGCTCAACATCAGGCCGATGTAGAAGGGGAAGTAACCCGGTTCAGGGCCGGCATCGCCCCAGCCGATGCCTTGTTCGATACTGCCGTACATCACCACCGCGCCGAGCAGGGCGGTGAAGACCGTCAGGCCGAGCTCGACCCAACGGGTGCCGACCAGCGCCGGTGAATCCGAAGAATGGGACATCAAACACCTCCAGCAGGTGACGGCCGCCCGTGGGCGAGCGGCCCTGGCAACTTCAGTTTTTCAGCCAGCCGGCTTCCTTGAACACCGGCGTGACGCGGGCGGTGTCTTTTTCGATGTAGGCGGTCAGCGGTTCGCCTTCGAGGAAGGTTGGCACCAGCGCGTTTTGCTTTACGTAGGCCTTGAACTCATCGGTCTGCGTGACTTTGCGCATCAGCTCGACATAAAACGCCCGTTGTTCGGCGCTGACATCGCCGGGCATGAACACGGTGCGCGGGAAGCGATATTGGTCGATACCCAGGCCTTGTTCGTGGCAGGTCGGTACGTCGGCCCAGGATTTATCGCCAGCCACCTTCTCGGTGTAGCTCATGCGTTCCTGACTGAACACACAGAGCGGCTCGACCTGATCGCCACGCCATTGGCTGATGCTTTCGCTGGGGTTGTTGACGTTGGCAGCGATGTGTTTGCCGGCCAGTTGCGTCGCGGCTTCACTGCCGCTCTTGAACGGGATGTACACCAGTTTGCTGTTGTTGGTCTGGTTGAGCAGCAGGGTCAGGGTCTGGTCGACGTCCTTGGACTGGCTGCCACCCATGCGCAGTTTCGATGGATCAGCCTTGGCCGCTTCGTAGAAGCTTTTCGCGTCTTTCCACGGTGCGCCCTTGTAGCTCCAGAGGATGAAGTCGTCCTCGGCCACGGCGGCAATCGGCGTCAGCTCCTGCCACTGGTAACCGAGCTTGGACACCAGCGGTAACAGGTAGATGTTGTTGGTGCCGATCACCAGTTTCTCGGCATCGCCCTTGTTCATTTTCATGTCGAGGAACGCTTCGGCGCCGTTGCCGCCGCCCTTGTTGAGGACGATGGTATTGACGTCGAGCAGCTTGTGAGTGGTGATGATTGACTGGATCAGGCGACCGAGTTGATCGGTTCCGCCACCGGGGCCGCCGGCGACAACGATTTCGACGTTCTTGTCCGGTTGCCAGGCGGCCTGGGCGAGAGCGGGAAGGGCGCCGGCGGCAATCAGGGTGCAGCCAAGGACCAGACGGGAAGTGCGACGGACGAATGCATTTCGCATGATGGAAGAGCCTCGTTTTTGTAGTTGTTATGAGTGACTTGTCTGCGCTGTGAAGCCGCAAGCCTGGCCTGAGTGTGGGAAGGCGCGGTCGCCGCGTCTAGTCAAAACAATACATACACCGATAGCCTGGGGTTATAGCAAGACAAACGAAGCAGGCTTTCTGCAGGTGCGAGCAAGCCGCTCCTGCAGGAGAGCAGGCGTGCCAACGCTGAAAGCTCGTTGAAAGCAGGGCATGACATAACCCGAGGCTATCGCCGTATTTCAAGTTTTGATTAGACGGTTATCACTGAGCCTTCGATAGTGCTCACAAACCGCCGCGATAAAGCGGCGCTGCAGTCTCCACAAAAATAATAAAGAGGTACGCACCATGGCTCGTCCCAGTGCTTCCCTGCATCTGCCCGGCGCGGAGACTCCGTCCGCCGTCGCGGCTGAACCGCAGGCCAACGCCGCCAAGGCCAGCAGTGTGCGCTGGCGGATCTTCGCGATCGTCTTCGCGTTGACCATGGTCAACCTGATCGACCGGGTGTCGCTTTCCATCGCGATGCCGACCATCGCCGATGAGTTTTCCCTGTCGCCGAGCATGCAAGGCCTGATCCTCAGCAGTTTCTTCTGGGCCTACGCGCTGTTGCAGATACCTGGCGGCTGGATGATCGATCGCTTCGGTCCGCATCGGGTCATCAGTTGGTCCACCGGGTTGTGGGGTACGTTTCAGGTGCTGGCGGCGTTTGCCTCCGGTGGCTTGTCGTTGCTGTTCGCCCGCGTGGCGCTGGGGGCTTCGGAAGCGCCTCTGTTCCCGTCCGGCGGCAAGTTGATTTCCCTGTGGCTGGCGCCCAGCGAACGCAGCCGTGGCGCGGTGCTGATGGACAGCGGCAGCCCCTTGGGTGTGGCGTTGGGCGGATTGATCATCGCTTATCTGATTGCTTCGCTGGACTCCTGGCGCCTGGCATTTGTGATCGCCGGTGTCGCGACCCTGGCCCTGGCCTGGCTGGCGTGGCGTTATCTGCGCGACGACCCGGCCAGCCATCCGCAGGTCAATGAACTGGAGCTGGAAAAAATCAACGCCGGACGCGCGACACCGGCCGCCGAAACTGCACGCGCACCGGTCAAGGGCCTGGGCATTGCCACCCGTTCCCTGAGCGGTCTGCTGATTGGCCGGGCCAGTTGGGCGATGGTGTATTTCGGTTTGCTGACCTGGGGGCCGAGTTATCTGTCCCAGGCGCGCGGCTTTGATATCAAGGGCATTGGCGCGGCGACATTTGTGATTTTTGTCTGTGGTGCGCTGGGTTCGCTGACCGGTGGGTTCCTCTGCGACGGTTTGATCCGCAAGGGCGTCAGTCGTGGTGTGGCGGTCAAGAGCCTGCTGGCGTTCTCCGGCCTGATCGCCCTTGGCGCGTTCCTGTTGTTGCCCACCCTGAGCAATCCTTTTGCCGCGGTGGCGTTGCTGGCCATGACCGCGTTTTTCCTGATGTGGGGCAGCCTCTACTGGAGCTTCCCGGCATTGCTCGCCGCACCGGCGCGGGTCGGTTTGATTGGCGGTGTGATGAACATGGCCGGCAGCACCGGCGGCATCGCGGTGCCGATCCTGGTAGGGGTGATCCTGCAAATGTCCGGTGGTTTTGCCCCAGTGCTGGGATTCTTCGCGGCGTGCTCGGCAGTGTTCGTGCTGGCGACGTTGTTCATCAGCCTGGATGAGGTGCGCCATGACTAATGCGCAATGGGACGGCCCGATCATTGACGCCCATCATCACTTCTGGGACCCGGCTATCAACGATCACCCGTGGCTCGCCCCCGAGGCCAATGTGCCGTTTCGCTACGGCGACTACAGCGCGATCAAGCGTCGCTATTTTCCCGAGGATTACTTTGCCGACGCCGGGCCGCATAACGTCGTGCAAACGGTGTACGTCGAGACGGAGTGGAACCCGCAGGACCCGATTGGCGAAACCCGTTTCATCGAGCAACTGGCTGCCTGTTATGGCGTGCCCAATGCGGTCGTCGCGCAAGCCTGGCTCGATCACCCGGACGCCATCGATGTGTTGAGCGAACAGGCGCGCTTCAAGCAGGTGCGCAGTGTCCGGCACAAACCCGGCGGGCCGATTGCACCGGAGCAGGTCGGGCATATGCGCAGCCTGATGAGCGACGAACACTGGCGCCGCAGTTACGCCGCGCTGGAAGGTCTGGGCCTGCATTTCGATTTGCAGACGCCGTGGTGGAACCTGCATGAGGCCGAGCGCCTGGCTCGGGATTTTCCCGGCATCACCCTGATCCTAAATCACGCCGGGTTGCCCAACGACCGCAGTGCCGAAGGTCTGGCGGGTTGGCGTCTGGCGATGGCGCGGCTGGCCCAATGGCCGAACGTGCAGGTGAAGATATCCGGGCTGGGGCAGGGCGGCCGGAAATGGCGCGCCAAGGACAATGCCTGGATCGTGCGCGAAGTCATCGCGATGTTCGGCACCCATCGGGCGATGTTCGCCAGCAATTTTCCGGTGGACAGCCTGTGCGGCTCGTTCGACGACATCTACAGCGGTTTCAAAGCCATCGTCGCCGATCTGCCACTGGCTGATCAGGAGCGACTGTTCTACAGCAACGCGCAGCGCATCTATCGCTGCGAACCTTGCGCCATTGACCGGGCGCGTCCTGAATTCTTGAGGAGTGAAGCATGAAAAAAACCACTATCGCCATGGTCCTCGGTGACCCGGCGGGCATTGGCCCGGAGTTGATTGCACGTTTGCTCGCCGAGCCCGAAGTGCGCAGCAAGGCCAACGTGATCCTGATCGCCGACGAAGCCGAAATGCGTCGTGGCATGCGCATCGCCGGGTCCGAATTTCCTTATCGGCGAGTGGAGACTTTGCAGACGTTGGAGTTTGTCGATGACACGCCACTGTTCTACGACTTTCGCGGTGAGGCGGTCGGTGAATTCTCGCGCAACGAGGCCAGTGTGATTGGCGGTCGCTACAGCCTCGATACGCTGGAGCAGGCCCTGCGCCTGACCGAAGCCGGGACCTCCGACGCGATCCTGTTCGGGCCGCTGAACAAAACCTCGCTGCACATGGCCGGCATGGCGCACAACGACGAACTGCACTGGTTTGCCGAGCTGCTGGATTTCCACGGGCCGTTCTGCGAATTCAATGTGCTCGACAATCTGTGGACTTCACGGGTGACTTCCCACGTGGCTCTGGCCGAGGTTTCGGGTCTGCTCAGTGAGCAGCGGGTGGTTGAAGCGATTCAACTGATCGACACTGCGCTCAAGCGCAATGGCCTGGAGAAACCGCGTATCGGCGTTTGCGGTTTGAACCCGCACAACGGCGACAATGGTTCGTTTGGCCGTGAGGAACTGGACATCATCGGCCCAGCCGTGCGCTCGGCACAGGCGCTGGGGATCGCGGCGGAAGGGCCGTATCCCGGGGACACGATTTTCCTCAAGGTCCAGGGCGATGCCAGTGCCTTCGACGCGGTCGTGACCATGTACCACGACCAGGGCCAGATCGCGATCAAGTTGATGGGCTTTTCACGGGGCGTGACGGTGCAGGGCGGCTTGCCAATCCCGATCACCACCCCGGCCCATGGCACCGCGTTCGATATTGCGGGGCAGGGCAAGGCAAACGTCGGCGCAACCCGCCAGGCGTTCGAAATCGCCTGCCGGATGGGCGCCAACAGCTACTGACACCGCAATTTCCGAGCAACACATAACCCTGTGGGAGCGGGCCTGCCCGCGATGACGGCAGTGCAGACACCTTTTAGGTGCCTGTCAGACCGCTATCGCGGGCAAGCCCGCTCCCACAGTGGTTTGTGTATGCCCGATATCCTGATCTGCCAAGAAATCGCTGGATGCCATCACCCCAGGTTATCGCCGGATACGCATAAGTGATTATCCGCACTCCCTTGGCGCTGGCTAAAGTCGCTCCATCGAATGCCTGGAACCGTTCACCCGAGCGGCTCCGCGCAGCGACTCAACAATTACAAGAAGCCGGCAGCGCAAGGAAACTGTATTCATGAAAATCAAAGCGATCCGTACCCGCGTTTTCGAGTGGAAAGGCAAAGTCGTCCCCCCTCAAGCGCACTTCTGCACCAACGCCAGCGACATCCTGTTCGAACGCGGCGACGCCATGGGCTCGTTCCGTTTCCACGGCTGGCTGGTGGTGGAAGTCGAGACCGACACCGGTCTTGTCGGCATCGGTAACTGCGCCCTGGCGCCACGTGTGGCCAAGGAAATCATCGACACTTACCTCGCGCCGATCGCCATTGGCGAAGACCCGTTCGACAACGAATACATCTGGCAGAAAATGTACCGCCAGAGCCACGCCTGGGGCCGCAAAGGCATTGGCATGGCGGCGATCTCGGCGATCGACATCGCGATCTGGGACATCATGGGCAAAGCGGTCAACAAACCCGTCTTCAAACTGCTTGGCGGTCGCACCAAGGAAAAGATCTGGACCTACGCCTCCAAGCTCTACGCCAACGACAACCTCGACCTGTTCCTCGAGGAAGCCCAGGGCTACCTGAACCAAGGCTTCACCGCTCTGAAAATGCGCTTTGGCTACGGGCCGAAAGATGGCCCGGCGGGCATGCGCAAAAACATCGAACAAGTACGCGCGCTGCGCAATCTGGCCGGTCCCGACGTCGACATCATGCTCGAATGCTACATGGGCTGGACCCTGGAGTACGCGCGACGCATGTTGCCGAAACTGGCCGAATTCGAACCGCGCTGGCTGGAAGAGCCAGTGATCGCCGATGACATCGAAGGCTACATCGAGCTGAAGAAGATGGGGATCATGCCGATCTCCGGCGGCGAGCACGAGTTCACTTCCTACGGCTTCAAAGACCTGCTGGAACGCCGTGCCATCGACGTAATCCAGTACGACACCAATCGCGTCGGCGGCATCACCGCCGCGCGCAAGATCAACGCCATGGCCGAAGCCTGGTCGGTGCCGGTGATCCCCCACGCCGGGCAGATGCACAACTACCACCTGACCATGTCCACCACGGCTTCGCCAATGGCCGAGTTCTTCCCGGTGTTCGACGTCGAAGTCGGCAACGAGCTCTTCTACTACGTGTTCAAGGGCGAGCCGCAACCGGTCAACGGCTACATCCAGCTCGACGACAACAAGCCGGGCCTGGGCCTGGAAATCTCCGATGAGTACTTGAGCGACTTCAACATCATCGAGTGACCTGGAGGCGCCGCAAACCTGTGGCGCCCACCCTGAATTTCTGGAGGCCAGCATGCGCCTGATTCAATTCGAAAACGCCAACGGGGAGCGCCAGGTCGGACTCGTCGACGGAGTACAAATCCAAGTGCTCAAAGGCGCCCGCAACACCCGTCAACTGGCGCTCGCCGCGATCCGCGGCAAACGCAGCCTGCAAGAAGAAGTCGCCTCGCGCGGCACCGAGCCGGGCCCGGATTACGCACAGCTGTTGCAACAAGGCAAAGTCCTGCCGCCACTCGACCATGAAGACCCGGCCCATTGCCTGATCAGCGGCACCGGCCTGACCCACTTGGGCAGCGCCTCGGCGCGAGACAAAATGCACCAGCAGGAAGGTGCGGTGGAAGTCGGCATGACCGACACCATGCGCATTTTCAAATGGGGCCTTGAAGGCGGCAAACCCACGGCGGGGCAGGTCGGGGCGCAACCGGAATGGTTCTACAAAGGCGACGGCAGCATCGTCGTGCGCCCCGGCGCGGACTTCCCGGTACCGCCGTTTGCCGAGGACGCCGGTGAAGAACCGGAGCTGACCGGCCTCTACGTGATTGGCGACGATGGCCAGCCATATCGCGTCGGTTATGCCTTGGGCAATGAGTTCTCCGACCATGTCATGGAACGGCGCAATTACCTGTACCTCGCCCACTCGAAACTGCGCAGTTGCTCCTACGGTCCGGAGCTGCGCGTCGGTGAGTTGCCTAAGTATCTGGTCGGCACCAGCCGCATCCAGCGCAATGGCGAAACGATCTGGGAGAAGGCGTTTCTCAGCGGCGAAGACAACATGTGCCACAGCCTGGCCAACCTTGAATTCCACCACTTCAAGTACGCGCAGTTTTTGCGCCCAGGCGACGTTCATGTGCATTACTTCGGCACCGCGACCCTGTCGTTCGCCGACGGTGTGAAGACCCAGCCGGGGGATCGCTTTGAGATCAGCCTCGACGAGTTCGGTGCGCCACTGGAGAACGGCATTGGCGAGAGTGCCCAGCCGTTGCCCATCGGCCAAATTCGAGCGCTCTGAATCGAACCCGCTGCAGGCGCGAGCTTGCTCGCTCCTGCAGTGAATCGCAGCAGGTGCAGCCTCCTATCAAGGAATCCACATGACCACGTTATCTGGACACAATTACATCGGCGGTCGCCGCAGTGCCAACGGCACCTTGCAATTGCAAAGCCTCGATGCGACCACCGGCGAACCCTTGCCCGGCACATTTTTTCAGGCATCCGAAAGTGAGGTGGATGCAGCCGCCAAAGCCGCCGCTGCGGCTTACCCGATCTATCGCAACCTGAGTGCGGAAAAACGTGCCCGGTTCCTCGATGCCATTGCCGATGAAATCGACGGACTGGGCGATGACTTCGTCGCCACCGTGTGCCGCGAAACCGCATTGCCGGCCGGACGCATTCAAGGGGAACGGGGACGCACCAGCAGCCAGTTGCGCCTGTTCGCCAAAGTGCTGCGTCGCGGTGATTTCTACGGTGCGCGCATCGACCGCGCATTACCGGATCGCCAGCCATTACCGCGCCCTGACCTGCGTCAGTACCGCATCGCCCTGGGGCCAGTGGCGGTGTTCGGCGCCAGTAACTTTCCGTTGGCGTTTTCCACCGCTGGCGGCGATACCGCTTCGGCGCTGGCTGCCGGTTGCCCGGTGGTGTTCAAGGCCCACAGCGGGCACATGGCGACCGCCGAGTGGGTGGCGGACGCCATCCTCCGCGCCGCCGAACGCACGGAAATGCCAGCTGGCGTGTTCAACATGATTTATGGCGGTGGCGTCGGTGAGTGGCTGGTCAAGCATCCGGCCATTCAGGCGGTGGGCTTTACTGGTTCGCTCAAGGGCGGTAATGCCTTGAGCCACATGGCGGCGACCCGGCCGCAGCCGATTCCGGTGTTCGCCGAGATGTCGAGCATCAACCCGGTGTTCCTGTTGCCCGAGGCACTGGCAGTGCGCGGTGAGCAGATCGCGGCGCAACTGGCCGGTTCGGTGACGTTGGGTTGTGGTCAGTTCTGTACCAATCCGGGTCTGGTCATCGGCTTGCGTTCGCCGCAGTTCAGCACGTTCCTGGAAGCCTTCTGCGCCAACATGAACCAGCAACCGCCGCAAACCATGCTCAACGCCGGGGCCTTGGCCAGTTACAGCCGAGGCCTGGGCGAGTTGCACGAACATCCGGGCCTGACGCACCTGGCGGGCAAGCCGCAACAGGGCAGCCAGGCGCAGCCACAAGTGTTCAAGGCCGATGTCAGTCTGTTGCTCAAGGGCGATGAACTGTTGCAGGAGGAGGTGTTCGGGCCGACCACCA
Organism: Pseudomonas reinekei; assembly: GCF_001945365.1. Lineage (GTDB taxonomy): Bacteria > Pseudomonadota > Gammaproteobacteria > Pseudomonadales > Pseudomonadaceae > Aquipseudomonas > Aquipseudomonas reinekei. The sequence goes on along the minus strand of NZ_MSTQ01000009.1, from coordinate 139,615 downwards.
TCGTCATCGAAGTCGAAGATCGCGCTCAGTTGGCGGCGGCGTTGCACGGCCTGCGCGGGCAATTGACGGCGACCTTGATCGGCGAGGCGGACGAGTTGCTGGAATATCGTTGGCTGGCAGAGGTGCTGCAGGAGAAAGTCGGGCGGATTTTGCTCAACAGCTATCCGACCGGGGTCGAGGTGTGCGAGGCGATGGTGCATGGCGGACCGTATCCGGCGACGTCCGATTCCCGGGGTACGTCGGTGGGCACGCTGGCCATTGACCGCTTCCTGCGGCCGGTGTGTTTCCAGAATTACCCGGATGCGTTGTTGCCCGAGGCATTGCAGGATGCCAATCCGCTGGGTATACGGCGGTTGGTGGATGGGGAGGTGAGTCAGTCAGCTTTGTAGTGTCTGGGTGATCGCTATCGCTGGCAAGCCAGCTCCCACGGGTTCGGCGTAGTGCACGGAAACAGTGTCCGACACCAAACCCTGTAAGAGCTGGCTTGCCAGCGATGTCGTCATCGACGGCACCACACATCTATTTGGCTGCTACCCCAGCCACCTTCACCAGCGCCGGTTTCAACACCAGCCACAACGCCACGGCAATCAACACCCCGCCATAGATATGCGCCATCGACAGCGGCTCATCCAGAAACAGCGCGCCCCACAACACACCGAACAACGGGATCAGGAAGGTCGTGGTCATCGATTTCACCGGGCCAACCGAGCTCAGGAGGCGGAAGTAAATGATGTACGCAAACGCCGTGCAGCCCAGACCCAACCCCAGCAGCGATAGCCAGACACTCCAGCCGCCCCAGCTCGCCGGTGGTTGGCTGATAACGCTGTAGCCGAACAGCGGCAGCAGGAACAGCGTCGCGCCGAGCATGCTGCCCAGTGCCGACAAGCGGCTGTCGAGACCGCCGGCCTGATCGAGCCAGCGGCGCGCCAGAAAGCCCGCAAATCCGTAGCACGTGGTCGCGAGCAGGCAGGCGACGGCACCCATCAGCAGTTCCATATCGAACGCCACCGGACCGGCACGGGTCAGCACGCCCACGCCGAACAGCCCGAGGAACACGCCGCCGAGCTTGGCGCCGGTGAGCCGCTCATGGAAAAACAGGCCGCCGATGAGCACGCCCATCAAAGGGGTGGTGGCATTGAAAATTGACGAATAACCGGCGGGCAGCACCTGCGCGGCCACCGAATAGAGCGTCGCCGGAATCCCGGAGTTGATCACCCCGAGCAGCATCACGGTTTTCAGTTTGCCCTTGAAATCCCAGCTGATGCGCATCAGCCCCAGAATCACCAGCAACCCGGCAGCGGCAATCGACACACGGAAAAAAGCGGTAGGGATGCTGCCTATCACCGGCGCAATGATGCGCATGAACAGGAAGCTCGCCCCCCAAATGGCCGCAAGCGACAATAAACGGAATAAATCGACGGGGTTCACAGCGCGTTCCTTCCTTGATGAGGGCCAGAGTGTTGCTGAGCGCCTGATCGATGGCAACCGGAAAACGAACAGGTAACTCTACTAGGCGTTGATGACGCGGCAGTCACAAAATTACGCTTCTCCTGCACCCGTTTCACTGGCTAAGCTCAAGGCTCACGAATTCCCGCAGAGGTCTCACCATGCCGCAGCAATGGCCAGCCGCCGACATCGCCCGCTTGATCCTCGATGGCTTTGACGATTACCGCGAGCATTTCCGCCAGATCACCGACGGCGCCCGGGCCCGCTTCGAACAGGCCAAGTGGCAGGAGACGCAGTCGGCGTCGGCCGCGCGAATCAACCTGTATGAAGAAAAGGTCAGTGAAACGGTGGGGCGGTTACGCACTGCATTTGACACCGACACGCTGGATGTCAGCTGCTGGCCACTGGTGAAAAGCGCCTACATCAGCCTGATCGACCTGCGCTTCGACGATGAACTGTCCGAGACCTGGTACAACTCGATTTTCTGCGGCTTGTTCAGCCATGACCTGATCAGCGATGGCTGCATGTTTATCCACACCACCCGACCCAGCCTGCGCCGGGCCCGCGCTGCGCAAACCCGCACCTATAAACCCCAGGGGCAATTGTCCGGCATGCTCGCGAGCATCTTTGCCGATTACCGCTTCAGCGAGGAATACGCCGACCTGTCCGGCGACCTCAAGCGCCTCGAAGCACAACTGCGCGAGAACCTGCCGGACTGGGTGTGCAAGGACCCGGAACTGAGCGTCGAACTGTTTTCCTCGGTGCTTTACCGCAACAAGGGCGCCTACCTGGTGGGGCGCATCTACACCGCCGACGAACAATGGCCGCTGGCCATTCCGTTGCTGCACCTCGAGGGTCGCGGCATCCAGATCGACGCGCTGATCACCGACGAGGCGGACGTGTCGATCATTTTCTCGTTCACCCGTTCGTATTTCATGGTGGATGTGCCAGTGCCGGCTGAGTTCATCGGCTTCCTTAAACGCATTTTGCCGGGCAAGCACATCGCCGAGCTGTACACCTCGATCGGTTTCTACAAGCACGGCAAGTCCGAGTTTTACCGAGCGCTGATCAATCACCTGGCCAACACCGACGACCAGTTCATCATGGCCCCCGGTGTGCGCGGCATGGTCATGAGCGTGTTCACGCTGCCGGGGTTCAACACCGTATTCAAAATCATCAAGGACCGTTTCTCGCCGTCGAAAAACGTCGACCGCGCCACGGTGATCGAAAAGTATCGCCTGGTGAAAAGCGTCGACCGCGTCGGGCGCATGGCCGATACCCAGGAGTTCGCTGACTTCCGTTTTCCGCTGAGCAAGTTCGATCCGGCGTGCCTGGAAGAGTTGCTGGAAGTCGCGCCGTCAACGGTGTCGGTGGAAGGCGACACGGTGCTGATCCGCCACTGCTGGACCGAGCGCCGCATGACGCCGCTGAACCTCTATCTGGAAAACGCCAACGATGCTCAGGTGCGCGAGGCGCTGGACGATTACGGCCTGGCGATCAAGCAACTGGCGGCGGCGAACATTTTTCCCGGCGACATGTTGCTGAAGAACTTCGGCGTGACCCGTCACGGTCGCGTGGTGTTTTATGACTACGACGAAATCTGCTTCCTGACTGAAGCCAACTTCCGCCACATCCCGCAGCCGCGCACGCCGGAAGATGAGATGGCGTCCGAGCCGTGGTACTCGATCGGGCCGCTGGATGTGTTCCCTGAAGAGTTTCCGCCGTTCCTGTTTGCCGATTCGGGGCAGCGCAAGCTGTTCGATCAACTGCATGGCGAGTTGTACAACGCCGATTACTGGAAAAGCCTGCAAGAGGCGATCCGGGCAGGGAAGGTGATCGATGTGTTCCCGTATCGACGCAAAAGCGCCGAAAACTGACTCTGTAGGCGCTGCCGAAGGCTGCGATCTTTTGATATTGAAATCAAACGATCGCCGCCTCGTTTCACTCGACAGCTCCTTCAGGAGAAACAGCCAATCCATGGCAAATCTGCGACAATCCCCGACCTTGCGCCACTAGACGACTGAATTGCGTACCCGATGACCGACGAATCGCCCTCCATCGACAAACTGCTGAAAAACCTAGATCACGCCATGCTCGCCGACCGCCACCGGCTGCGGCGGCAGTTGCTTGAGCTGCGCAAGAAACCCGATGAGGCCAAGCTGGCCCAATGGGTGGCGCGCATGCAGGCGTCCTGTGATCAGGTGCTGGCCCGCCGTGCCAGCCTGCCGGTGATTCGTTACGACGACAGCCTGCCGATTGCCGCCAAGCGCGACGAAATCAAGAAAGCGCTGGAAAAGCATCAGGTGCTGATCATCGCCGGCGAAACCGGTTCGGGTAAAACCACCCAGTTGCCGAAGATCTGCCTGGAAATCGGTCGTGGCCAGCATGGCCTGATCGGCCACACCCAGCCGCGCCGGATCGCCGCGCGCAGCGTGGCCGCACGGGTCGCGGAAGAATTGGGCACGCCGTTGGGCGCGCTGGTCGGTTATCAGGTGCGGTTCGAGGATCAGAGCGATTCCAACACCCTGATCAAACTGATGACCGACGGCATCCTGCTGGCGGAAACCCAGAACGACCGCTACCTGGAACGCTACGACACGATCATCGTCGACGAAGCCCACGAGCGCAGCCTCAACATCGACTTCCTGCTCGGTTACCTGAAAACCCTGCTGCCACGTCGCCCGGACCTGAAAGTCATCATCACCTCGGCGACTATCGACCTGGAGCGCTTCTCCAGGCACTTTGACGATGCGCCGATTGTCGAGGTCTCCGGCCGTACTTTTCCGGTGGACACCTGGTATCGCCCGCTGACCCTGGAGCAGGACGAAGAGGGCAACCGCGTCGAGGACGACTTGACCGTCGATCAGGCGATCCTCGCCACCCTCGATGAAATCGCCGCCTACGAACGCAGCGAACGCCGCAGTCCCGGTGACGTGCTGGTGTTCCTGCCCGGCGAGCGCGAGATTCGCGACGCTGCGGACATGCTGCGCAAGGCCCAACTCAAACACACCGAAATTCTGCCGCTGTACGCGCGGCTGTCGCCGGCTGAACAGCAGCGGATTTTCCAGTCGCACCCTGGCCGCCGTGTGGTGCTGGCAACCAACGTCGCGGAAACCTCGCTGACCGTGCCGGGTATCCGCTACGTGATCGACAGCGGTACCGCGCGCATCAGTCGCTACAGCTATCGCGCCAAGGTTCAGCGCCTACCCATCGAAGCGATTTCCCAGGCCAGTGCCAACCAGCGTAAAGGTCGTTGCGGGCGGGTCGAGCCGGGCATCTGCGTGCGCCTCTACAGTGAAGAAGATTTCCTCGGGCGCCCGGAATTTACCGATCCGGAAATTCTGCGGACCAACCTCGCCGCCGTTATTTTGCAGATGTTGCATTTGCGCCTAGGCGAAGTCACCGCGTTCCCGTTTATCGAGCCGCCGGATGGCAAGGCGATCAGCGACGGCTACAACCTGCTGCAAGAACTCTCTGCGGTGGATCGCAACAGTCAGCTGACCCCGCTCGGTCGGCAATTGGCGCGGCTGCCGGTGGACCCGCGCATGGGCCGCATGTTGCTCGAAGCGGCCAAGCTCGGCAGCTTGCAGGAAGTGCTGATTGTCGCCAGCGCGATGTCGATCCAGGACCCGCGCGAGCGTCCGCCGGAGCGTCAGCAAGCGGCGGATCAGGCCCACGCACAATGGAAGGATGCCGATTCGGACTTCGCCGGGCTGGTCAATCTCTGGCGCGGGTTCGAAGAGCAGCGCCAGGCGCTGACGGCCAGCCCGCTGCGAAACTGGTGCCGCAAGAACTTCCTGAATTACCTGCGCTTGCGCGAGTGGCGCGATTCCCATCGCCAGTTGAGCCTGATCTGCCGCGACATGCAGCTGAGCCTCAACAAAGAACCGGCGGACTATTCGAAACTGCACAAAGCGGTGCTGGTGGGCCTGCTCAGTCAGATCGGCCAGAAAACCGAAGACGGCGACTACCTCGGCGCGCGGCAGCGGCGTTTCTGGATTCACCCGTCGTCGGGGATCGGCAAGAAGCGCCCGCAATGGCTGATGACCGCCGAACTGGTGGAAACCACCAAGCTCTACGCGCGGATGGTGGCGAAAATCGATGCCGACTGGATCGAACCGCTGGCCGGACACCTGATCAAGAAAAACCACTTCGAGCCCCATTGGGAGAAGAAGCGCGGCCAGGTCGTGGCGTTCGAGCAGATCACCCTGTTCGGCTTGATCGTGGTCGGTCGCCGGCCGGTGCATTACGGCCCGGTCGATCCGGTGGTGTCTCGCGAGTTGTTCATCCGAGAAGCACTGGTGCGTGGCGAAATCCAGTCCAAAGCCAAGTGCCTGAGCGCCAACAAGCAATTGCTCGAACAGCTCGACGAACTGGAAGCCAAGGCCCGACGTCGCGATATCCTCGCCGACGAAGAAACCCTCTACGCCTTCTACGATGCGCGGCTGCCAGCGGAGATCCATCAGACCGCGACCTTCGATAGCTGGTATCGGATCAACAGCCAGAAAGACCCGCAGCTGCTGATCATGCGCGAAGAAGACGTGCTGGCCCGCGAAGCCAGCGAAGTCACCGCGCAGCATTACCCGGACACGCTGCACATCGGCGATCTGGAGTTGGCTCTCAGCTACCACTTTGAACCGAATCATCCGCGTGACGGCGTCACCTTGCGCGTGCCGGCGCCGCTGTTGCCGATGCTGCCGCCGGAGCGCCTGGAGTGGCTGGTGCCGGGTGTCATCGAAGCCAAGTGCATCGCGCTTGTGCGCAACCTGCCCAAGGCGTTGCGCAAGAACTTCGTGCCGGTGCCGGACTTCGTCAAAGCCGCGTTGCAACGCATGACCTTCGCCGAGGGCTCGTTGCCTCAGGCTTTGGGCCGCGAGCTGCTGCGCATGACCGGCGCCCGGGTCAGCGATGAAGCCTGGAGCGAGGCGGCGCAGCAAGTCGAAAGCCATTTGCGCATGAACCTGGAAATCGTCGACGCCCAGGGCAAGTTCCTCGGTGAAGGTCGTGATCTGGCCGAGCTGACCGCGCGTTTCGCTGAAGCGAGCCAAGCCGCATTGGCGGTGCCGCAAACCGCGAAAAGCCAGCAGCCGGTCGAGCCGAAGGTGTTTGCCGCGGTCGCCGAGAAGACCCAACAGAAGATCGCCGGGCTGTCGATGACGGTGTATCCGGCGTTGGTGGAAGAGGGCGGTACGGTCAAGGAAGGACGTTTCTCGACCCCGGCCGAAGCGGAGTTCCAGCATCGCCGTGCCTTGCAGCGTTTGTTGATGCAACAACTGGCCGAACCGGCGAAGTTCCTGCGCGGCAAGTTGCCGGGCCTGACCGAGCTGGGCCTGCTGTACCGCGACATGGGGCGCGTCGATGCGCTGGTGGAAGATATTCTGCTGGCCAGTCTCGACAGCTGCATTCTTGAGGGTGAAGACCCGTTGCCTCGCGACGGCGCCGGTTTGGCGTCGTTGGCCGAACGCAAGCGTGGCGCGTGGACCGAGCACGCCGAGCGGGTGGCGAAACTGACATTGGAAATCCTCAAGCTCTGGCATGGCCTGCAAAAGCGCTTCAAGGGCAAGATCGATCTGGCACAGGCCGTGGCCCTTAATGACATCAAGCAGCAGCTCAGTCATCTGGTGTATCCGGGGTTCGTCCGGGAAACGCCGATGCAATGGCTCAAGGAGTTGCCGCGTTATCTCAAGGCAATCGAACAGCGCTTCGAGAAAATCGGTGCTCAGGTGCAACGGGACCGGGTCTGGAGCGGCGAGTTGTCCGGACTCTGGACCCAATACCAGACCCGCGCCAACAAGCACGCCCAGGAAGGCAAGCGCGATCCGCAGCTGGAGCTGTATCGCTGGTGGCTGGAGGAATACCGGGTTTCACTGTTCGCCCAGCAGTTGGGGACCAAGGTGCCCATCTCCGACAAACGCCTGAACAAACAGTGGGCCCAGGTCGAACCCTGAACCTGAGGTTTGCACAATACCTGTGGGAGGGAGCCTGCTCGCGAAAGCGGTGTGTCAGTCAATGCAGGTGTTGAATGTGATGACCCCTTCGCGAGCAGGCTCGATCCCACAGGATGCTGTACTGTCTTATCCAGCAAATAGGGGCCAAAACCCAAGGTTTATGGCAAACTTCGCGCCTATAAACGCCGGCCCCGCGGTTTTGAGCCTTCGCCACTGCGGGCAGATCGGAATAAAGCGATGCCAGGTTTGCGTCCCCCGGATGGGAATAGACCCTTTGTGTATTGGTACGACGGTGCCAATGCTTTCTGCCTGAACAGATTAGAGACACGACCATGCATAACGTCGTCATCAGTGGCACCGGCCTTTACACCCCGGCCAACAGCATCTCCAACGAAGAGCTGGTGCAGTCTTTCAATGCCTACGTCGCGCAGTTCAACGCCGACAACGCCGATGCCATCGCTCGCGGCGAAATCGAAGCATTGACCGAGTCCAGCGCAGCGTTCATCGAAAAAGCATCCGGCATCAAAAGCCGCTTTGTCATGGACAAGGAAGGCATCCTCGACCCGCAACGCATGGCGCCACGCCTGCCGGAACGCTCCAACGACGAATGGTCGGTGCTCTGCCAGATGGCCATCGGCGCCGCCGAGCAAGCCTTGCAACGCGCCGGCAAGACCGCCGCGGACATCGACGGCGTGATCGTCGCTTGTTCCAATCTGCAACGCGCCTACCCGGCCATCGCCATCGAAGTACAGGAAGCGCTGGGCATCCAGGGTTTCGGTTTCGACATGAACGTGGCGTGTTCTTCGGCGACCTTCGGCATTCAGGCCGCCGCCAACAGCATCCAGCTGGGCCAGGCCCGGGCGATCCTGATGGTCAACCCGGAAGTCTGCACCGGCCACTTGAACTTCCGCGACCGCGACAGTCACTTCATCTTCGGTGATGCGGCCACTGCCGTGATCATCGAACGCGCCGACCTGGCCACGTCCGAGTACCAGTTCGACATCGTCAGCACCAAGCTGCTGACCAAGTTCTCCAACAACATCCGCAACAACTTCGGCTTTCTCAACCGCGCCGCGGAAGAGGGCATTGGGGCCAGGGACAAACTGTTTGTCCAGGAAGGTCGCAAGGTGTTCAAGGAAGTGTGCCCGATGGTGGCCGAACTGATCGGCGAGCACCTGGAAGAAAACCAGCTCAACGTCAGCGACGTGAAGCGCTTCTGGCTGCACCAGGCCAACCTCAGCATGAACCATCTGATCGTGAAGAAACTGCTCGGTCGCGACGCCACCGAACAGGAAGCGCCGGTGATTCTCGACACCTACGCCAACACCAGTTCCGCCGGTTCGGTCATTTCGTTCCACAAGAACCAGGACGATCTGCCGGCCGGTTCCCTGGCGGTACTCAGCTCGTTCGGCGCCGGTTACTCGATCGGTAGCGTGATTCTGCGCAAGCGCTGAGTCTTCGGATGACCCCGGTCCATGTGAGAGCGAGCCAGCTCGCGATGAGGGCGTGTCAGTCGACATCAATGTTGGCTGATATACCGCAATCGCGAGCAGGCTCTCTCCCACGGTGGATCGCCGCGATGCCCAGGCCCTGGTCGATCACTCGAATAATCAACTGCTCGCGATGGTCTTCGAGAGTAAGTACGGGCATGTCGCGTGTGTACCGAACTCGACACAATGGTGGCAAAGGCTAGTCTTGCCTGAGCGCCATCGACGATTTACCGATCATCGGGTCCCGCAGCGGCGCTGGTTCCGCTACAATGCGCGCCGATTTCGACTTGCCTGAGAGCCCATTCATGTCCGCCTGCCAGACTCCTATCATCGTCGCCCTGGATTTCCCTACCCGTGACGCCGCACTGAAGCTGGCCGATCAGTTGGACCCGAAACTGTGCCGGGTCAAAGTCGGTAAAGAACTCTTCACCAGTTGCGCCTCGGAAATCGTCGGCACCCTGCGTGACAAGGGTTTCGAAGTGTTCCTGGACCTCAAGTTCCACGACATTCCAAACACCACCGCCATGGCAGTGAAAGCGGCAGCGGAAATGGGCGTGTGGATGGTCAACGTTCATTGTTCCGGTGGCCTGCGCATGATGGCGGCCTGCCGTGAAGTGCTGGACAAGCGCAGCGGCCCGCAGCCTCTGCTGATCGGGGTGACCGTGTTGACCAGCATGGAGCGTGAGGATCTGGCGGGCATCGGCCTGGACATCGAACCGCAAGAGCAAGTACTGCGCCTGGCCGCATTGGCGGAAAAAGCCGGGATGGATGGTCTGGTTTGTTCGGCCCTGGAAGCCCAGGCCCTGAAGTCGGCACATCCGTCGCTGCAACTGGTGACCCCGGGGATTCGTCCGGCGGGCAGCGCCCAGGACGATCAGCGCCGCATCCTGACCCCGCGTCAGGCGCTGGATGCCGGTTCCGACTACCTGGTGATCGGTCGTCCGATCAGCCAGGCGGCTGATCCGGCACAAGCGTTGGCTTCGGTGGTCGCCGAACTGGCGTAAACACCGCTAAACCTGTGGGAGCGAGCAGGCTCGCTCCCACAGTGGGTTTCCGGGTGGGGTCAGATTTCGGATTAAACATTCAGCACCAACTTGCCGAAATTCTCCCCGCTGAACAATTTCATCAGCGTCTCCGGGAAGGTCTCCAGTCCTTCCACGATGTCTTCCTTGCTCTTGAGTTGCCCCTTGGCCATCCAGCCGGCCATTTCCTGCGCGGCACTGGCGTACTGTGCGGCGTAGTCCATCACCACAAAGCCTTCCATTCGTGCGCGGTTGACCAGCAACGACAGGTAGTTGGCCGGGCCCTTGACCGCTTCCTTGTTGTTGTACTGGCTGATGGCGCCGCAGATCACCACCCGTGCCTTCATATTCAGACGGCTCAACACCGCGTCGAGAATATCGCCGCCGACGTTATCGAAATACACGTCGACGCCTTTCGGGCATTCGCGCTTGAGGCCGGCGAGGACGTCTTCGCTCTTGTAGTCGATAGCGCCGTCGAAGCCCAATTCCTCGGTCAGGAACTTGCACTTGTCCGCGCCGCCAGCGATCCCGACAACACGACAACCTTTGATCTTGGCGATTTGCCCGGCAATGCTGCCCACCGCGCCGGCCGCACCCGACAGCACCACCGTGTCACCGGCCTTCGGTGCGCCGACATCGAGCAAGGCGAAATACGCGGTCATGCCGGTCATGCCCAACGCGGACAAATAACGCGGTAGTGGCGCCAGTTTCGGATCGACCTTGTAGAAACCTCGCGGCTCACCGAGGAAATAGTCCTGCACGCCCAAGGCACCATTGACGTAGTCGCCGACGGCGAACTGCGGATTGTTCGAAGCAACGACCTGGCCGACGCCCAAGGCGCGCATCACTTCACCAAGCCCCACCGGCGGAATGTAAGACTTGCCTTCGTTCATCCAGCCGCGCATGGCCGGGTCCAGGGACAGGTATTCGTTTTTGACCAGAATCTCACCTGCCGCTGGCTCGCCGACCGGTACTTGCTGATAGGTGAACGTCTCGCGGGTGGCTGCGCCCACTGGGCGTTTGGCGAGCAGGAACTGGCGATTGGTCTGGGAGGTCATGACAGGCACTCAAGATGAATGAAGTCTTGTTGATAGCCCTTCATGGGCGATGCCGCAAGTTTGGCTGATGCGGCGAATGCAGGTTTATCCAGAACGGTGATAGTTGGTACGGCAGTTCCATCACTGCAACTCATGGGCAGCCAACCGGCCACCTGATAGTGCTGCCTCGGCAGGGGCCGCTGTGGCTAGACTGGGAAACGCGACCCCCGCAAGCATCTCTTCGAGGACATAACAATGAGCATGACGTTTTCCGGCCAGGTAGCCGTAGTGACGGGCGCCGCCAATGGTATAGGCCGTGCGACCGCCCAGGCGTTCGCCGCCGAGGGCTTGAAGGTGGTCGTCGCCGACATGGACACGGCGGGTGGCGAGGGGACGGTGGCGCTGATTCGCACGGCGGGCGGCGAAGCGACCTTCGTGCGGTGCAATGTCACCGTAGAAAGCGAAGTAAAAAATCTGATGGATGAAGTGGTCAATACCTACGGCCGTCTCGACTATGCCTTCAACAATGCCGGCATCGAGATCGAAAAGGGCAAACTGGCCGAAGGCACGGTCGACGAGTTCGACGCGATCATGGGCGTCAACGTCAAAGGCGTGTGGCTGTGCATGAAGTATCAGTTGCCGTTGCTGCTGGCCCAGGGCGGCGGCGCAATCGTTAACACAGCTTCGGTGGCGGGCCTTGGCGCCGCGCCAAAGATGAGCATCTACGCCGCGTCCAAGCACGCGGTGATCGGCCTGACCAAGTCCGCTGCCATCGAATACGCCAAGAAAAAAATCCGCGTCAATGCGGTATGCCCGGCGGTGATCGACACCGACATGTTCCGCCGCGCTTACGAAGCCGACCCGAAGAAAGGCGAGTTCGCCAACGCCATGCATCCGGTGGGTCGCATTGGCAAGGTGGAGGAAATCGCCAGCGCGGTGCTGTACTTGTGCAGCGATGGTGCTGCGTTCACCACCGGGCATTCACTGGCGGTGGATGGTGGGGTCACGGCGTTCTGAAAAGATACTTCTGGACACCCCGGAACCTGCCGGCTCGCTCCTGTATTTTGCGCATGACTTGAATGTCCTGGCAGTGTGTTTCAAATGGTTAAAACCGCTGGTTTTGACGGCGTTGTCGCACATCCCGTCGAACGCTCCTGTGATTAACTGTTTCCGGCAGAACCCACAGGAGTTTTCTTGCTCATGGAATTGAGAATAGATCGACAGGCATTGGTGCCGGTCGTACAGCAGATCGTCGACGCACTGGTCTGTTGGCTGCATTGCAACAACTTGGCGCCGGGTGCGCGTTTGCCTCCAGTGCGGCAGATCGCACGAATCAATCTGCTCAGTCAGTCCTGTGTCGTCGAGGCGTGTGAGCGCCTGGTGGTGCAAGGTGTGCTGGAATCTCGACAGGGCGCCGTTTTCGTCGTGGCGGCTCCGACGCCCGATGCCCGGGATCGCCAGGATGACTTGTGGTTTCAAGGCACACAGCCGGGACCTTCGTCTGAATTGCAACTGGGCTGCGGTGGGCTGCCCGAAAGTTGGCGCGAGTCGGACGATTTGAGTTACGCGATCCGTCAGGTCAGCCGCACCGACATGGCCGGCCTGTTCAACTACAGCACGCCCTTGGGGTTGCCCGCCCTGCGCGAGCAAATCCTCAAGCGCCTGAAACCGCTGGCCATCAACGTAGAAGCCAATCGAATCATGACCACCGCCGGCGCCAGTCAAGGGTTGGACCTGATCGTGCGGACGCTGTTCAAACCGGGGGATTGCGTGGTGGTCGAGAGCCCGGGCTATCCCATGTTGTTCGACCTGCTGAGGTTGCACGCAATCAGCATGTTCGAGGTGCCACGAACCCCCCATGGGCCAGACGTCGCCGTTCTGGAACAACTGCTGCTGGAGCACCGCCCGAAAGGGCTGTTCATCAACAGCTTCCATCACAACCCTACGGGCGGCAGCCTGGTCCCGGTGGTGGCGCAACGGGTGTTGCAACTGACAAGAAAACACGGAGTGCTGCTGATTGAGGACGATGTCTACGCCGATCTCCACAGCGGCACCGGAACGCGTCTCGCTGCCTTGGATGACCGTGTGATCTACGTCGGCAGTTACTCGAAAACCCTCAGCAGTTCCTTGCGAGTCGGCTTTGTGGTGGCCAGTGCCGACGTGATTGCGCGGTTGGCTGAAGTCAAGATGATCAGCAGCATGGGCGCGTCACGATTTTGTGAGTCGGTGCTGGCCTGCCTGCTGGCTAATGGCGCCTATCGCAAATTGCTGAAGCGTCAGAGGCAGCGTTTGAACACTGACAGGCAGGCGGCTTTGCAGTTGCTGGAAGATGCCGAGTGGGAGGTGTTCGGCAAGCCCACTGCCGGCCTGTTCATCTGGGCGCGTTCACGATGGATGGACTGCGCGCAGATGCAAGCCCGGGCGCAACGTCATGGTGTCGTGTTGTCTTGCGCGACAGCCTTCAGCCCCGTTGGCGAGGCCGCTGATTGGCAGCGAATCAATGTGGCTTGTGCCTGCGATCCGCGAGCCAGGGCATTTTTTCAGGCCACCGCCCCGAATCGACATCAAGCGTTCTGAAAACGACGTGGGCGTAGCTTTTTGCCATTATTCCGACGCCAGAGACTTGTGTTGGTAGAAGCCCGTTGCGAATCTGCATCCATAGACTATGGCAGGGGGACTACGCGCAATGATTTCGGCCGTGCAAGGACGTTTTGCCAACCTCGGTATGGCAAAAAAACTGGGTGTCGGGTTTGTGCTCGTGCTGCTGTTGACCGCCGTGGTGGCGGCCATCGGCGTATGGTCCCTGCAAACCATCAGTCAGCGCTTCGACGGACTCAAGCAGATGTCGTCGCTCAACAGCGGTTTGCTCAACGTGCGGCTGCTGGAGCAGGAGTATGCGTTGCGCGGCAACCCGAAAACCGCCGACGCCCTGCGTGAAGGGGTGGACGGTCTGATTGCGCTGGCGAACCGGCTCAAGGTTGGGTCTGCAGCGAATGTGCCGGTGATGACTGATGTCGAGCAATCCCTTGCGGCATACCGCAAGGCGTTTGATGAGTTTGTCTCACTCAGTCAGGCCAAGGACCTGGCATTGGAAATGGCCAGTTGGTCGGTGTCCAGCGTTGCCAATAATCTCGACGTGTTGCAGGCGGGGCTCGCCGATGACGGCGCCTATACCCTGAAGGATTCCGAAGGCAAGGACGGTGCGCAGTTTATCGAACAAGCCAATCAGGTCAGCCAGGTTTCGCGCCTGATGCTGCAAGCCATGAATGAAGCGCGCGTGCGCCTGGACCAGAGCCGCAAGGGAGACGACGGCGCAGGGCAGGGCAAGATCGAGCAGGCCAGTCAGGCATTGACCCAAGCCGAAGCATTGAAAACCACGGTCAAGGATGAGGGTTATCAAACGGTTCTCAATGAAGTGAGCGGACATATCGCCAGCTTTAACGACAAGCTCGCCGAGTACACCGGTTTGCTGGAGCAGGAAAAAACCGTTTACCAACAACTGCATCAACGCGCCGGCCAAGTGGTGGAGCGGGTGGACCAGGCGTATGTCGCCGAAGACCAATCGATGCAGACCGAGCTGAAAAAGAATTCGCTGCTGATCATTGGCTCCTCGGCGCTGGCGTTGTTGGTGGGGTTGATCGCCGCCTGGGTGATTACCCGGTTGATCGTGGGGCCACTGCGCCGTGTCATCCGTGTGGCGCAGCAGATCGCTTCGGGGGATTTGAGCGGGACTGTCGAAGTCACCCGTCGGGACGAGATTGGTCAATTGATGCAGGCCATGCAGCAAATGGGCGCGGGTCTGAGCCAGATCGTCAGCGGTTTGCAGGCAGGCATCGAGCAATTGGCAACGTCGGCTCAATCGCTGTCGGCCGTGACTGAGCAGACCAATCTTGAAGTCAGCAGTCAGAAGGAAGAAACCGAGCAAGTCGCCACGGCGATGAACCAGATGACCGCCACCGTTCACGATGTCGCACGTAATGCGGAGGAGGCCGCCCAGGCTGCGCAAACGGCAGACGGCAAGGTTGAAAGCGGCCAGCACGTGGTGCGCAAAAGCATGGCGAGGATTGAGCAATTGGCCGATTCCGCCCATTCGGCCAGTTCAAGCATCGAAAGCCTGAGTGCGGAAATCCAGAACATCGGCACGGTGCT
This sequence comes from Pseudomonas reinekei, assembly GCF_001945365.1. Lineage (GTDB taxonomy): Bacteria > Pseudomonadota > Gammaproteobacteria > Pseudomonadales > Pseudomonadaceae > Aquipseudomonas > Aquipseudomonas reinekei. Next base: position 124,523 of record NZ_MSTQ01000009.1, on the reverse strand, counting down.
GGGTGTTATCAAGAGTGTGGCAGAGCAGACCAATTTGCTGGCGCTCAATGCGGCCATTGAAGCGGCACGTGCCGGCGAGCAGGGCAGGGGCTTCGCGGTGGTGGCCGACGAGGTGCGCGCCTTGGCCAAGCGCACGCAGCAATCGACCGAGGAGATCGAACGTCTGGTCAGCGCCTTGCGCGCGGCGGCGCAGTCGTCGGTGCAGCAGATTCAGAACAGTGGCGAACTGGTGAAGCTGGCGGTCAGTGATGCGCTGCAAACCGAGAGCGCGCTGGGGAGTATTGCGGCGGCGGTTTCGTTGATTCAGCAGATGAACCAGCAGATTGCGGCGGCAGCCGAGGAGCAAAGTTCGGTGGCTGAGGAGATCAATCGCAGTGTCACGAGTATTCGTGCCAGCGCTGATCAGTCTTCGTTGGCGATGCAGGGGAATGCGGCGTCGAGTATTGAGCTGGCGCAGTTGGGGGTTGAGTTGAAGGGGATGGTGGGGCATTTCAGGCTTTGAGCTTTGAGCTTTTTTGATTGGGTACATATCCGTTGCTGCGGTAACGGCTGCTTATGGTTTCGCCCTTACGGCGAGTCCCTTTTGGCAAACGCCCCAAAAGGAACCAAAAGGTCTTGCCCCTTTCGTACGGCACCTCGCTCGGGCTCGGTGTTCCTTCGCTCCGGCATTCACCCGGGGGCATCGCCTCCGGTCTGCTTCGCGACGACCTCCTCTCGATGTGTGCGGCTGCGCCGCACGGCGCTACGCGCCCACCCCCGGATAAACGCCTCCACTCAGCCTGCCGAGGGGGCGGGTGGATCAAAAGCGGCAGGCGAGCTAACGCTCGGCCTGTGGAGTGGTGAAGAACTCGGGTGTACTCATATCCACTGTAGGCGCCGGCTCGCTGGCGATGACGTCCTGACATTCAACGTATTTCACTCGGATGTATGCATCCTAAAAATCCAACCCCAAAAAAAGCCACCTCTCGGTGGCTTTCTCTTTTATTGCTGATCAGTCGTAGATCACCTTCTTCTTCCAGTCCGCATCCGCCTCGACGTCTTTGAGGCCTTCGGTCAATTGGTTGACTTCGCCTTCTACAGGGGCGATGCGGTCCATGACCTGGGCGTTGGCGCGGGCCAGGAGTTTTTCCAGGTATTCCAGTTGTTCGGCGTAGATCTGCGGCTCCTGCTGTTTACGCAGGTATTGCACGCCGCGCTCGAATGCCAGGCGCGCCTGGCCGGGTTGATTCTGTTGCAGCGAGTGCTGGCCGAGGTTGTTGAAGAACTCAATGTGCAGCAGCACCAGAATATGGCGGACCTCGCGGATCCAGCGCTTGGCCTCGTTGGGCGGCAGATAGCCGTCCTGAGCAGCTCGGGTAATTTGGCCATGCAGGGCTTCAAGCAGGAAGCGCACATCCTTGGCTTTGGCTTCGGTCTGGATCGGCGCGGGCGGGTTGTTGACCGGGATCGATTCGCCCTGGGCGACCAAAGTCTCCAGCTCGCCAATCCGTGCCTTGAGGTTGGAGCTGGTTTTTTCCAGATTCAACAGGCGCTGGCAGACGTTCAATTCCAGGCGGGTCATCAGCAGCTTGAGCGCCGGTGTCATCAACTGGCCGGGGAAGGTCTCGGTGATCTCACCGCAACGACGCAGGCGATCGTTGAGTTCAACCTTGGTACGGGCCCTTTCCAGCTTATTGTTTTCCACCACATGGTTGATGTAGCCAATGGCGATCAATAATGCGATCCCGGCTACGACGAGCAGGGTGATCATGAGTGGTGTCACCGGTAAGACCTCTTTTTAGGGTTCGCGTGCGAGTGTAGTGGCTGGGCATATAGGCGCCTAGGGCCGCTCGACGAGCTGATCGATGTGGCCCAATCTGTATCGGCCGCCGTCTTCTTATATGAATGCTGGCATCGGTAGGGCGGATTGCCATCATTGCTGGCTGCGACTATAACGCCTTGGCGAGTGTCAGAATATAGGCGCCAAACACCGGGCGGCGGAAAATCCGGATTGGCACCGGAAAGCAGGGCGAAGTCATTGATTTAAATAAATTTATATCAGGGGGTTGACGACCTCTCAATCCATCCATAGAATGCGCGCCACTTGCAGCGTAAAGCACACAGCGAAACGAAGCAGGGAGTGAATGTTGTAGTGTGTCCCCTTCGTCTAGTGGCCTAGGACACCGCCCTTTCACGGCGGTAACAGGGGTTCGAGTCCCCTAGGGGACGCCAATGCGGGAATAGCTCAGTTGGTAGAGCACGACCTTGCCAAGGTCGGGGTCGCGAGTTCGAGTCTCGTTTCCCGCTCCAATTTTAAACAGCGTTGCTTTCGGGCAAGGCTGAGTGAAACCAGAACCAAGTCTTCGGATGCGGATCTGGGCACCGAAACACACACCATGTGTTCCGGGCAGCGTGTCCCCTTCGTCTAGTGGCCTAGGACACCGCCCTTTCACGGCGGTAACAGGGGTTCGAGTCCCCTAGGGGACGCCATTTGCGGGAATAGCTCAGTTGGTAGAGCACGACCTTGCCAAGGTCGGGGTCGCGAGTTCGAGTCTCGTTTCCCGCTCCATATTCAACAAAAACGCCGCTCAGCAATGAGCGGCGTTTTTGTTTGTGCGCGATTCATGCTCCAGATAAAAGAAGGCCCGCCAGCCTGACTGTGCGGGCCTTTTCATGTCCTGCGCTTTTACATCGACAGCATCAACCGCCCAGCAAACAAAATCAGGATCACGCCCATGCTGCGTTCGAACCAGTGCCCCATGCGCATGAACAGCAATCTGACCTTGGGGCTGGAAAAGAACAGCGCCACGATCACAAACCACAGGGCGTTTACAAAGCACATCCACACCCCATACAGCGCCTGAATCTTCAGCGGTGTCGTGGCGCTGATGAGCGTGGTGAAAATCGCCAGGAAAAACAGCGTGGCCTTGGGGTTGGTGGCGTTGGTCAGAAAACCGGTGGTGAAGGCCTTCAGCAATGTCTGCTGGATAATCGCTTCGTCGGTGGCTTTATCGCCCTCAAGTACGGGTTTGGGCTGACTCCGTACCAGGCTCACACCCAAGTACAGGATGTAGGCACCGCCCACGACTTTGGCCACTGATAATAGCCACGGTGTGGTGTGCATCAATGCGCCTATGCCAAGCACGGTGTACAGCACATGCACGGAAATGCCCGCGCCGATGCCCAGCGCCGTGCAAATCCCCACCCACCGGCCGAAGCGTACGCTCTGTCGGATTGTGACGGCGAAATCCGGGCCGGGGGCGACCACGGCGAGAAAATGGACGATCGCCAGCGCCAGAAACTCGCCCAGGTAATTTGAAAGCATCTCAACTCCAGAAAGTCAGGGGGGAAGCGAGCGTCGACGAAGCTCTCGAATGCAGGCGCCATCCGGCGTCGGGCAACGGCAGGGGCGACATTGCCCAAAGGCTCAGTCCACGTGGTAGTGGACGGATAACGTGCCTTTCTTTTGCGCAAGGGATTCGATCGTGATCGTGCCCAAATCCTTCAAACTACGTACATGGGTGCCGCCGCAACCGTAGGCGGGCAGTTCACCAAAGCCGATTTCCCGGGCCCCTTCGCGCAGAGATATCAGGCGCGGCAGATCGTCGGTGATCCACTGCTCGATGCCTTGCTGCAGGATGTCTGCTTCAACTTCCTGGGCCGATTCCGTCGGCTTGAATTGCACACGCCCTTCGCCAGGCCAGTGATGCGCCTTGATCGGCATCCAGCCCATGGCCTGGACAAAATGGCCAATCAGATGCCCGGCGGTATGCATGCGTGTATTGAACTGGCGGCGCTCCTCGTCGATCCGGATCGGGGTCATCCCGATTTTTACCGGGCTGTCGACGAAATGGATGATCCGGTCCGGGTCCTGCAACACGCGCAGGACTCGGCTCTCACCGATCCAGCCGGTATCGAAGGGTTGTCCGCCGCCCTGAGGGTGGAACAGAGTTGCGCGCAGCACCACGGCGAATTCGCTCTCGTGGGGTGTGCAATCCAGGACTTCCACGTTGGCCTTGAGGTCATCACTGTGGAAGAAGAGGCGAAGCGTCATGTTCCATGCTCGAATTAAAATGTCTGATTTTTATTATATGAAGGGTGGAATAGCGTGATAATCCGTTCAAACATCAAAGGACTGTTGCGTCGTGAGCATAAATCTTCCACTGCCACTGCTGGGTGAAATGGCGATTTTCGTCAAGGTCGTCGAGACCGGCAGTTTCTCTGAAGCGGCACGCCAACTGGGCTCTTCACCCTCGGCGGTCAGTCGCAGCATTTCGCGCCTGGAGAAAGCGCTGGCGACCCGGCTCCTGCAACGAACCACGCGCAAGTTGCGCTTGAGTGACGGTGGGGAAGAGGTGTTCAAGCGCTGCCAGGAGATGGTCAACGCTGCCCGTTCGGTGATGGAGATCAGTGGTCAATTTACCGATGAGCCCGAAGGGGTCGTCCGTCTCAGTGTGCCAAAAGCGGTGGGCCGGATCGTGATTCATCCGCACATGTCGGAGTTTTTGCGTCGTTATCCCAAAGTCGATGTGGAGTTGCTGCTGGAGGATCGCCAGGTTGATTTGATCGACGATCACGTCGATCTGGCGATACGCATCACCGATCGCCCGCCTGCGGGGCTGGTGGGTCGCCAGTTACTGACAATCGACCATTTGCTCTGCGCGACCCCGCAGTATCTGGCCGAACATGGAACGCCGACCCATCCCCATGACTTGCTCAACCACAGTTGCATTTACCTGGGGGAAACCCCGAGCGATGCGCGGTGGAAATTCAAGAAAGGCAGCAAGTCGGTCACGGTCGGTGTGCGTGGGCGCTATGCCGCCAATCACACCGGCGTGCGGTTTGGTGCGGTTTTGCAACACATAGGCATTGGCAGCCTGCCGTATTTCACGGCGCGCCGAGCGCTGGAGAAAGGGTTGATGGTGCAAGTGTTGCCGGACTGGACTTTCCTGGCGTCCTACCACGGCGGTGCCTGGCTGCTGCATTCGCCAACCCGATACCTGCCTCCCAAGCTGCGGGTGTTGATCGATTACCTGGTGGAATGCCTGGAGAAGGAGCCGACACTGGGCAAGCCCGGTAAACCGGGTCGCCTGAGTACGGCGGTATCGGAGTATGAGCTGCCCGAGAGTGATGGGTTGTTCTGAGCAAGATCAAAAGTTCGCCGGGAAAAACAAAAAAGGTCCGCATGCGGACCTTTTGTTTTGCTGATCCTGGATCAGTGCTTGCTGTCCTGATTGGACAGCGCCAGCAGCTGTTTTTCCTGGTTCCAGTCAAACGGTTCGTCATTCTGTTCAGCTTCGAAACGACGCTCTTCCAGCGCCTGATACAGGTCGATTTCGTCATCGGGCATGTAGTGCAGGCAGTCACCGGCGAAGTACCACAGCAGGTCGCGCGGGACCAGGTGGGCGATTTGCGGGTAACGGGTGATCACCTGGCACAGGATGTCCTGGCCCAGGTACTGGCTTTCGATCGGGTCGACCGGCAGCAGTGCAAGCAGTTCGTCGAAGCGCTCCAGGAACAAGGCATGGCTTTCGTCGGGAACCTGTTCGGCCTCACCTACGGCGACCAGGATGCTGCGCAGGTGGTCGAGCAATACGAGATGATCGGCAACGATGTTGGACACGAGATAAGTCCTCAAGAGCAAAACGGGCGCGGGAGTATAAAGCTCCTGCGCCCGTTTTTACATGGTGGACGGGGACGGTTTGATCAGCGGACCTTCCCCGGTGCTATCGCCAGCTCCTCTTTATCGAAGTCGTCGACATCGATCACCTTGCGCCGTGCCGCCTCGGCCTCACGCAGGGTTTGCGCCTCCACGGGTTGCAATACGCCGGCCTCCAGCGCCGCATCGATCACGTGTTCGCCGGCGACCGGTCTGACCTGACCGCTCTTGAGCGCCCCATGGAGTTTTTTCTGCAGGGTTTGTGAAGCGCCCGTCAGGTTGCTGGCATGTTGCAGGGCGCCGACCGGATCTTCCTTCGATTGTGGGCGGTAGCAGCCGAGGAGCACTTCCTCCAGCGCCGGATCACCCTTGGCTCGACCGATGATCGCAGCCACTTGTGCGCCCAGCTTGTCGGAAGGTCCTTTATGGCGGCGTCCGAACGGGAACACGATCACCCGCAGCAGGCATGCCAGCACCTTGTTCGGGAAATTGTCGAGCAGTTCATCCATGGCTCGTTCGGCCTGGCCAAGGCTTTCCTCCATGGCCCAGGCAAACAGTGGCTCCATGTGTTCCGGCGCGTCGAGGTCGTTGTAACGCTTGAGTGCGGCGCTGGCCAGGTACATGTTGCTGAGCACGTCGCCCAGGCGTGCCGACAGGCGTTCGCGGCGTTTCAGTTCCCCGCCGAGCAGCATCATGCTCAGATCGGCAAGCAGCGCAAATGCGGCGGCCTGACGGTTGAGGGCGCGGAAATAACCCTGGCTGAGCTTGTCGCCCGGGGTATGTTCCAGGTGGCCAAACCCGAGGTTCAGCACCAGCGTGCTCGCGGCATTGCTGACGGCAAAGCCAATGTGCTTGAGCAGCAGGCCATCGAATTCGATCAGTGCCTGATCCTTGTCTTCACGGGTGGCCAGCGCCATTTCCTTGAGGACGAAAGGATGGCAGCGAATCGCGCCCTGGCCGAAGATCATCAGGTTGCGCGAAAGGATGTTGGCGCCTTCCACGGTAATGAAGATCGGTGCGCCACACCATTTGCGCGCGAGGTAGTTGTTCGGTCCTTGAATGATTGCCTTGCCGCCATGCACGTCCATGGCGTGGCTGATGCATTCGCGGCCCCGTTCGGTGAGGTGATACTTGAGGATCGCCGACAACACCGACGGTTTCTCGCCCAGATCCACTGCGTTGGCGGTCAGCATCCGCGCGGCATCCATCATCCAGGCGTTGCCGCCGATGCGGGCCATGGATTCCTGAATGCCTTCGAACGCGGCAATCGGCACGTTGAACTGTTCGCGAATCTGCGCGTACTGGCCCGTCACCAGACTGGTGAACTTGGCCATGCCGGTGCCAACGGCGGGCAGGGAAATCGAACGCCCGACCGACAGGCAATTCATCAGCATCATCCAGCCTTTGCCGAGCATTTCCTGGCCACCGATGAGGAACTCCAGCGGGATGAAAACGTCTTTGCCGGCGTTAGGGCCGTTCATGAACGCTGCGCCCAGTGGCAGGTGACGACGGCCGATTTCCACGCCGGGAATATCGGTCGGAATCAGCGCGAGGCTGATACCCAGGTCTTCTTTATCGCCCAGCAGGTGGTCCGGGTCGTAAGCCTTGAAGGCGAGGCCGAGGAGGGTGGCCACCGGTCCCAGGGTGATGTAGCGCTTTTCCCAGTTCAGGCGCAGGCCCAGGGTTTCCTGGCCTTCCCATTCACCTTTGCAGATCACCCCGGTGTCGGGCATGCCGCCGGCATCGGAACCCGCCATTGGCCCGGTGAGGGCGAAGCACGGAATATCGTCGCCGCGCGCCAGACGTGGCAGGTAGTGGTTGCGTTGTTCGTCGGTGCCGTAATGCAGCAGCAGTTCAGCCGGACCGAGGGAGTTGGGGACCATCACGGTGGAGGCCAGGTCGCCGCTGTGGCTGGCGAGTTTCATCGCCACTTGTGAGTGGGCATACGCCGAGAAGCCCTTGCCGCCGAACTCCTTGGGGATGATCAGGGCAAAGAAACCGTTTTCCTTGATGAACGCCCAGGCCTCGGCCGGCAGGTCCATGGTTTGACCAATCTGGTAGTCACTGACCATGGCGCAGAGTTCTTCGGTCGGGCCGTCGATGAAGGCCTGTTCCTCTTCGCTCAGCTGTACCTTGGGATACGCCAGCAGTTTGTTCCAGTCCGGACGACCGCTGAACAGTTCGCCATCCCACCACACAGTGCCCGCTTCAATGGCATCGCGTTCGGTTTGCGACATGGGTGGCAGGGTTTTCTGGAACCAGTTGAACATCGGCGCGCTGAAGAGTTTTCGGCGCAGGTCTGGCAGTAATAATGGTGCGGCCACCGCAGCGAGCAACACCCAGAAAATCAACAGCAACCAACCCGGCGCGTGACTGAAGATGCCCATTGCCAGCAGATAGACAGCCACGATGCCCAAGGCAGGCAGCGGTGAAATGCGACGGTGGGCTAAATAAGCGATCCCGACAACCAGAACCAGTATCCACAACAGCAGCATATTTAATCCTCCGTGAAACCAGGGCAAGCCAACCCACAGAGCTTAGACGGCATCCGCAAAACGGGGTGGTCGGAGCGAGGTGATTGAAATCGTGGGAAATCCCGGATGATTTCTGTAGGTCCGGTTGGCAACATGCCCGGGAAAACGTTCATTGAGCGGGCGGCTAAGCGCCCATGTTTGGCCGAAACGTCGTTATCTCTGTGCTGAACCTCTCGTTAGACTCGAGGCTTCCCCCAGGAGATCGCCCGCATGCACGAGTATCTGCACCCGTACTTAAGCCCCGGCCGCTTCATCGATAGTGACCATCCCGGCGTGGTGGAGTTCGCCGAAAAACACCGTGGCAGCAGTCGCGACCCGCGCGAGCAGGCGATCAGCCTTTATTACGCCGTACGCGAGGCGGTGCGCTACAACCCGTACACCTTCAGCCGTGATCCGCAGACCTTGCGCGGCAGTTACGCACTGGCGGCTGGCGAGAGTTATTGCGTGCCCAAAGCCACGCTGCTGGCCGGTGCCGCGCGCCATTGCGGCATCCCGGCGCGGATCGGCCTGGCGGATGTGCGCAATCATTTGTCGACGCCGCGTCTGCTCGAATTGCTCAAGAGCGACATGTTCGCCATGCACGGTTACACCGAGTTCTATCTGCAGGGTCGCTGGGTCAAGGCGACCCCCGCGTTCAACCAGAAACTTTGCGAGTTGTTCAATGTGGCGCCGCTGGAATTCGACGGCATCAACGACAGCGTTTTCCACCCGTACAACCGCGATGGCGAGCAGCTGATGGAGTACCTCGTCGATCACGGCCAGTTTGCCGATGTGCCTGAAGCGTTCTTTTTCGAGCACCTGGAAAAGTGCTATCCGCATCTGTTCGGCGAACAACTGCCGCCGTTGTTGGGTGACATGCAGACTGATTTGAGTCGCGCCTGATCCGGCGTATGCTGCCTGCGCATTCATCAATCAAGAGGCGGTCATGCTGAAGATCTGGGGTCGGAAAAATTCATCGAATGTCAGAAAGCCATTGTGGGCCGCCGAGGAGTTGGGGCTGGCGTATGAAGCCATCGATGCGGGCGGCGCCTTTGGTGTTGTCGATACGCCCGAGTACCGTGCAATGAACCCCAATGGCCGCGTGCCGGTGATCGAAGACGACGGTTTTGTGTTGTGGGAATCCAACGCCATCGTGCGTTATCTACTGGCCAGACATGCGGCGGATACCGCGTGGTATCCGGCCAGTGTGCAAGCGCGTGCCATCGCTGACAAATGGATGGACTGGACCACGTCCAGTTTCGCCGGTCCTTTCCGCACCGTGTTCTGGGGCGTGTTGCGCACCCCGGCAGATCAGCAGGACTGGCCTGCGATCAAGGCTGCAATCACGGAATGCGAGGGGTTGCTGGAAATGGCCGATCAAGCGCTGGCGGCCACGCCTTACCTGTCCGGCGAGGAAATCGGCATGGGCGACATTCCCCTGGGCAGTTTCATTTATGCCTGGTTCGAGATGCCGATCGAACGCGCGCCACGGCCGCATCTGGAGGCCTGGTATGCACGGCTGAAACAGCGTCCGGCGTATCGCAAGGCCGTTATGACCGCGTTGACTTAATACTTATTATCGACACAGTTGACTGTACTTGTGTGGCGGCGACAAGCACCATTGCGTTCATGCGCCGCGGTTGCATTGCTCGCCGGCCGCCCTTATTTACTCCTTTCTTCCCTTCTTGGTGCGTAATCCGATATGAGTTCCGCTCTGTCCATCCGGCAGCTAACCAAAACCTACGGCAACGGTTTCCAGGCCTTGAGTGGTATCGATCTGGACGTCGCCGAAGGTGATTTTTTCGCCTTGCTCGGCCCCAACGGCGCCGGCAAATCCACGACGATCGGCATTCTCTCGACCCTGGTGAACAAGACCAGCGGTACGGTGAATATCTTTGGTCACGATCTGGACAAGAACCCTGCGCAGCTCAAGCGTTCCATTGGCGTTGTGCCTCAGGAGTTCAACTTCAACCAGTTCGAAAAGACCTTCGACATTGTCGTGACCCAAGCGGGTTACTACGGCATTACGTCGAAAGTCGCCAAGGAGCGCGCCGAGCAATACCTGACCCAGCTCGGTCTGTGGGACAAGCGCGATGTGCCGTCGCGTTCGCTGTCCGGCGGCATGAAGCGTCGCTTGATGATCGCCCGTGCGCTGGTTCACGAACCGCGCCTGTTGATTCTCGACGAACCGACTGCCGGCGTGGACATCGAACTGCGTCGCTCGATGTGGACTTTCCTCACTGAGCTGAACCAGAAAGGCATCACCATCATCCTCACCACGCACTACCTGGAAGAGGCTGAGCAGTTGTGCCGCAACATCGGCATCATCGACCACGGGACCATTGTCGAGAACACGAGCATGAAGCAGTTACTCGGCCAGTTGCACGTCGAGACCTTCCTGCTGGATCTGAAGAACAGCCTGGTTGCGCCGCCGCAGTTGCTGGGTTATCCATCCCGTTTGCTCGACGATCACACGCTGGAGGTCCAGGTGGACAAGTCCATGGGGATCACGGCGCTGTTCACCCAGCTTGCCCAGCAGAACATCGAGGTGTTGAGCCTGCGCAATAAAACCAATCGCCTTGAGGAGTTGTTCGTGTCCCTGGTGGAGAAAAATCTGTCGAAGGTGGCAGTATGAGTTCCGAGCTGCGACCCAACCTCGTTGCCCTCAATACCATCGTTTACCGTGAAATCCGGCGCTTCACCCGGATCTGGCCGCAGACCCTGCTACCGCCGGCGATCACCATGGTTCTGTATTTCGTGATCTTCGGTAACCTGATCGGCCGGCAAATCGGCGACATGGGCGGCTTCACTTACATGGAGTACATCGTGCCGGGGCTGATCATGATGTCGGTGATCACCAACTCCTACGGCAACGTGGTGTCGAGTTTCTTCGGCAGCAAATTCCAGCGCTCCATCGAAGAACTGATGGTCTCTCCGGTTTCGCCGCACACTATCCTGATCGGCTACACCTTGGGCGGCGTGCTGCGCGGGTTGATGGTCGGGATCATCGTGACGTTGTTGTCGCTGTTCTTCACCCATCTGCAGGTGCATCACCTGGGTGTGACCATTCTGGTGGTGGTGCTGACGGCGACGATCTTCTCGTTATTGGGCTTCATCAACGCGGTGTTTGCGCGCAACTTCGATGACATCTCGATCATCCCGACGTTTGTGCTGACGCCGTTGACCTATCTCGGTGGGGTGTTCTATTCGATTACGCTGCTGCCGCCGTTTTGGCAGACCGTGTCGCTGGCCAACCCTGTATTGCATATGGTCAATGCTTTCCGGTACGGGATCCTCGGGGTTTCGGATATTCGGATCAGTGTGGCGATTGCCTTTATGGTGGTGGCGACTGGGGTTTTGTATGTTGGCTGTGCGCGGTTGTTGGTGAGTGGGCGGGGGATGCGGACCTGAGGTTGTTTTTCTAGTGGTCAACCTGCCGAGGGGGCGGGTGAATCAAAAGGGCCGAGGCGGCCTGACGGCCGGCCTGTTTGATTTGGTGGTCCGCATTCCAACCTGTAGGAGCCGGCTTGCTGGCGATGACGCGCTGCCAGCCAACCAATCTTTATCAGACACCCTCCAATCCAAATGTGCGAGCCAGCCTGCTGGAGATAGCTGTATGTCAGTCTCGATGATGTTGACTGAGCGGTCGCCATCGCCAGCAAGCCGGCTTCTACAGGGGGAGATGCGCACAAACCAGATAAACAGGCCGGCCGGCAGGCCGCCTCGCGGTGCTGTGGCGGAACTCGCCCCCTCGTGAGGCCGAGTGGAGGTTCTGCGCAGTGGGCAACCCGGCATGGATGCCGGGTTAGCCGCCCCCGGCCATGGATGGCCGATGGCGGCGAGCCCACGGAGCAGGACCGGAGCGAGGGCATGCCGAGCCTAGGCGAGGCACCGAACGAAAGGGGCAAAAGCGCTTTGGTTACTTTCGCGCTTTTCGAAAGTGACCCGCTGTAAGAGCGGAACCGTCAGCAGCCGTTACCAAAACAACGGATATGTACACGATCAATCCCATCCCAAAGACAGCCCACTCACATCCGGCTCTTCTTTCTCCGAGCCCACTGCCGAGCCACCCACCACCGCCAATACATCATCACCAGACAATAAGCCAACGCCCCCAGCACCAACCCCGTCACCACCGACCCCAGCAAAAACGGTTGCCATAACGTCGAGAGCTCGCCGCTAATCCATTCCCAGGTCAACTCATCCGGCAAATGCCGTGCAGGAACGTCCAACAACCACGCCCCCGTCTGATAGGTGCAAAAGAACACCGCCGGCATGGTGATCGGATTGGTCAGCCAGACCAGGCTCACTGCAATCGGCATATTGCCGCGCACCACGATCGCAAGGAAGGCCGCCAGCAACATCTGCAACGGAATCGGCAGGAACGCCGCGAACAAGCCAACCGCCATGGCCCGTGCGACGGAATGACGATTGAGGTGCCAGAGGTTCGGGTCATGCAGCAGCGTGCCGAGAAAGCGTAAGGACTTGTGTTCCCTGATGCTGGTCGGGTCTGGCATGTAACGTTTGAATAATCGCCGGGGCATAGGGCTTCTCGGTCGGTCAAGGCGGCAAGTATGTCTGGATTCTATGAAGCGCCCATTCAGACTTTGTGACAATTGATAACGACGAGCGTGCGCCCGGACGTCTATGCCTAAGACCGGGACTCTCAAGGACGGGCTTATGCGCACAGGGATGATGGCGCTGGCGTTGGGTCTGCTGGCCCTGCGTTTTTTACCGGCATTGCCGCCGGTCGGGTTGTGGTGGTTGATGCCGGTTGCCGGTTTGATGTTGTTGCCGTTCAAGACCTATCCGGCGGCGTTTTTCCTGTTCGGTTTGAGTTGGGCCTGCGTGCAGGCCCAATGGGCACTGGATGACCGTCTGGCGCCGAGCCTGGACGGTGGAACCCGCTGGGTCGAGGGTCGTGTGACGGGATTGCCCGAGAACGGGGAGGCGGTGGTTCGCTTTGAATTGGCCCAGGCTACGTCGCGACACGGGAAAGTGCCGACACGCATGCGACTGGCCTGGTACGACGGTCCGCCGGTGAAAAGCGGCGAGCGCTGGCGATTGGCGGTCAAGTTGAAGCGTCCAGCCGGTTTGCTCAATCCGCAGGCTTTCGATTATCAGGCCTGGTTATTGGCGCAGGGCATAGGTGCAACGGGTACGGTCAAGGACGGCGAGCGACTGGCCGAGGCGAGGTGGGCCTGGCGCGATGGCATCCGCCAGAGGCTGCTGGCAGTGGATGCCCAGGGCCGAACGGGGGCGTTGGCAGCATTGGTGCTGGGGGATGGCGCCGGGCTCAGCCGTGAAGACTGGCAAGTGCTGCAAGACACCGGCACCGTGCACCTGTTGGTGATTTCCGGCCAGCACATCGGTTTGCTGGCGGGCGTGGTCTACCTGCTGATCGCCGGTCTTGCCCGCTATGGATTGTGGCCGAACCGTCTGCCCTGGTTGCCCTGGGCCTGTGGTCTGGCATTCAGTGCCGCGTTGGGCTACGGACTGTTGGCCGGATTTGAAGTCCCGGTACACCGTGCCTGTTTGATGATCGGTCTGGTGTTGTTGTGGCGCCTGCGTTTTCGTCACCTCGGTGCCTGGTGGCCGTTATTGCTGGCACTCAATGGCGTATTGCTGCTGGCCCCGCTGGCCAGTTTGCAGCCGGGGTTCTGGTTGTCCTTCGCCGCGGTCGCGGTATTGATTTTTACCTTTGGTGGTCGTCTGGGGCCTTGGCGGTGGTGGCAAACCTGGACCCGCGCCCAATGGTTGATCGCCATTGGCCTGTTGCCTTTGCTGTTGATACTGGGGTTGCCGATCAGTGTCAGCGGGCCGCTGGTCAACTTGCTGGCGGTGCCCTGGATCAGTCTGGTGGTGTTGCCCCCCGCATTGCTCGGCACCGTGTTGTTGCCGCTGCCTTACGTGGGGGAGGGGCTGTTGTGGCTGGCGGGCGGTCTGATCGATGTCTTGTTCAAGGGCCTGGCGTTGGCCGCTGGGCAGATTCCGGCCTGGGTGCCCATGGCGATTCCGTTCTGGGTCTGGTGCGTGGGGGCGATGGGCGCCTTTCTATTGTTACTGCCACGGGGTGTACCACTGCGCCCGCTGGGGTGGCCGATGTTGCTGTTGCTGGTATTTCCCCCTCGGGCAGCACTGCCCGAAGGGATCGCCGACATCTGGCAACTGGATGTCGGCCAAGGCCTGGCGATACTGGTGCGCACTCGCCATCACACGCTGCTGTATGACACCGGCCCGCGTTTCGGTGATTTCGACCTGGGAGAGCGGGTCGTACTGCCATCATTGCGCAAACTGGGGGTGAAAGAACTCGACGTGATGCTGATCAGCCACGCTGACGCCGATCATGCTGGCGGTGCCCGGGCAGTGGCTAAAGGGCTGCCGGTCAAGGGCGTGATCAGTGGCGATCCGCAAGCCCTGCCCGCCGCACTGCAAGCCCAAGCCTGTGAAACGGACCGGCAATGGACCTGGGACGGCGTTCAGTTCCGGCTCTGGCAATGGTCGGCAGCCGGGGACAGCAATCAGAAGTCCTGTGTTTTACAGATCGAAGCCAATGCCGAACGGTTGCTGCTGACCGGAGATATCGATGCCGCCGCCGAGCGATCATTGCTCGACAGTGCATTGGCCGTCCCGACGGACTGGTTGCAGGCACCGCATCATGGCAGCCGCAGTTCGTCGTCGACAGCGCTGCTCAACGGCCTGCAGCCCAAAGCGGTACTGATTTCCCGCGGGCACGGCAACTCGTTTGGCCATCCGCATCCAACGGTCGTGGCGCGCTATCGCAAACGTGGCATTACGATCTACGACAGCGCTGAGCAGGGCGCCATTCATCTGCAACTGGGGCGGTTCGAATCACCCCGCTCAATGCGTCTGGAACGACGGTTCTGGCGTGATCTGCCATGATTGAATCAATAACCGGGCGCTATTAAAGGCCGACCGGATGCGACATCACAGTCTTCGGTGCGCCGACCCCCTATGTTAGAGTGGCGCACTTTTTCGAGGGGACTGACACTGTGTGGGAATTGGTCAAATCCGGCGGCTGGATGATGCTGCCGATCATCCTGAGTTCCATCGCGGCAATGGCGATCGTTGCCGAACGTCTCTGGACCCTGCGGGCCAGCCGCGTGACCCCGGAGCATTTGCTCGGGCAGGTCTGGGTCTGGATCAAGGACAAAAAACTCAATAAAGAAAAACTCAAGGAACTGCGCGCCAACTCGCCGCTGGGTGAGATCCTGGCTGCGGGCCTGGCCAACTCCAAACATGGTCGCGAGATCATGAAAGAGTGCATCGAAGAGGCCGCTGCCCGGGTCATCCACGAGCTGGAGCGCTACATCAATGCCCTGGGCACCATCGCCGCCATGGCGCCGTTGCTCGGCTTGCTCGGTACGGTATTGGGCATGATCGATATTTTCAGCGCATTTACCGGCAGTGGCATGACCACCAACGCGTCGGTGCTGGCCGGTGGTATTTCCAAGGCCTTGATCACAACGGCGGCCGGTTTGATGGTCGGTATCCCGTCGGTTTTCTTCCATCGGTTCCTGCAACGCCGGATCGATGAACTGGTGGTGGGGATGGAGCAGGAAGCGATCAAGCTGGTCGAGGTAGTACAGGGCGACCGCGATGTGGATCTGGCCGAGGGCAAAGCGTGAAATTCCGCCGCAAGCAACGGGAGAACGTGGACATCAACCTCGCGTCGTTGATCGACGTGGTGTTTATCCTGTTGCTGTTTTTCGTCGTGACGACGACTTTTACCCGTGAAACCCAGTTGCGCGTCGATCTGCCCGAGGCCGTCAGCGGTTCGCCGGCTGAAGACCAGAACAAGCCACTGGACATCGCCATCAGTGCTGACGGCGTGTTCTCGGTGAACAACCAGGTGCTGCCGAAAAGCGACCTGGCCACCCTGATGGACGCGTTGCAGAAAGCATCCAATGGCGACACCGATCGGCCGCTGTCCATCAGTGCCGACGGTAAATCCCAGCATCAATCGGTCATCACGGCCATGGACGCCGCCGGCAAACTCGGCTTCAACCACCTGCGCATGACCACAGTCGAGGCGGCGCCGCCCGCGCCCTGATGGCCATGTCCGATCGCCTGCTTGCCGCGTGGTACCGAGGCCATCCGGCCCTGAAGCTGTTGCAGCCGCTGGAGTGGTTGTACCGGCGTGTGGTCAACAACAAGCGCAAACGCTTTCTGGCGGGCGAGGGTGAAATCTACCAGCCGCCCGTGCCGCTGATCGTCGTCGGCAACATCACCGTCGGCGGCACCGGCAAAACGCCGTTGATTCTGTGGATGATCCAGCATTGCCAGCGCCGCGGTTTGCGGGTCGGCGTGGTCAGTCGTGGTTATGGCGCCAAACCGCCACAGTTACCGTGGCGCGTCGAGGCGGAGCACAGCGCGGAGATTGCCGGTGACGAACCGTTGTTGATCGTGCAACGCACCGGCGTGCCGCTGATGATCGACCCGAACCGCAGCGCCGCGGTCAAAGCCTTGCTGGCGAGCGAACCGCTGGACCTGATCCTCTCCGATGACGGCATGCAGCATTACCGTCTGGCCCGGGATCTGGAACTGGTGCTGATCGACGCTGCCCGCGGCCTGGGCAACCAACGATGCCTGCCCGCCGGGCCGTTGCGCGAACCGGTCGAGCGCCTGCAAAGCGTTGATGCAGTGCTTTATAACGGCTCGACGGCCGATCGTGACGGCGGTTTTGCCTTCCAGCTGCAACCGACCGCGCTGGTCAATCTGCAAAGCGGTGAGCACCGCCCCCTCGATCACTTTCCCGCAGGTCAGGCGCTGCACGCCGTGGCCGGGATCGGTAACCCGCAGCGTTTCTTCAAGACCCTCGAAACGCTACACTGGCAGCCAGTGCCGCACGCGTTCGCCGACCACGCTGAATACAGTGTGCAAGCCTTGAATTTCACCCCGTCATTGCCGTTGGTGATGACCGAAAAGGACGCGGTGAAGTGCCGTGCCTTCGCCGCCGCCGACTGGTGGTACCTGGCGGTCGATGCTGTGCCGTCGCCGGCCTTCGTGGCCTGGTTCGATACACAGTTGATGCGCCTGTTGCCGGCTCGTCTGTTGCCTTAAATCCGTTTTTATCCAGGGAATGCTCATGGACACCAAATTGCTCGATATCCTCGCTTGCCCGGTCTGCAAAGGCCCGCTCAAGCTCAGCGCCGACAAGACCGAGCTGATCAGCAAGGGCGCCGGCCTGGCGTACCCGATTCGCGATGGCATCCCGGTGATGCTCGAAACCGAGGCCCGCACCCTGACCACCGACGAGCGCCTGGATAAATGACCACAGCCTTTACCGTTGTCATTCCTTCGCGCTACGCCTCCACCCGTTTGCCGGGCAAACCGCTGCTGTTGATCGCAGGCAAGCCGATGATCCAGCACGTCTGGGAACAGGCGAGCAAAAGCAGCGCCCAACGCGTAGTGGTCGCCACTGACGATGTGCGCATTGTCGAGGCCTGCCAGGGCTTTGGCGCCGAAGTGGTGCTGACCCGTGAAGATCACAACTCCGGTACTGATCGCCTGGCGGAAGTCGCGACCAAGCTGGGCCTGGCGCCCGACGCCATCGTGGTCAACGTCCAGGGTGACGAGCCGTTGATTCCGGCGAGCGTGATCGATCAAGTCGCCGCCAACCTGGCCGCCCACACCGAAGCGCGCATGGCCACCCTGGCCGAGCCGATCGAAGACGTGGAAACCCTGTTCAACCCCAACGTGGTCAAAGTCGTCAGCGATCTCAATGGCCTGGCGCTGACCTTCAGTCGTGCCACGCTGCCATGGGCGCGGGACTCGTTCGCCCAGAGCCGCGAGCAGTTGCCGGAAGGCGTGCCGTACCGCCGTCACATCGGCATCTACGCCTATCGCGCCGGTTTCCTGCATGATTTCGTCAGCTGGGGCCCGTGCTGGCTGGAAAATACCGAGTGCCTGGAACAGTTGCGTGCGCTATGGCATGGCGTGCGGATTCACGTCGCCGATGCGCTGATCGCACCGCCTCCGGGTGTCGATACCGTTGAAGACCTTGAGCGCGTTCGTCGCCTGCTGGAGGCCTGATGCGGGTTCTGTTTGTCTGCCTGGGCAACATCTGCCGTTCGCCCACGGCTGAAGGCGTGTTGCGCCACAAGCTGCGTCAGGCGGGGATTGCCGGCCAGGTCGAAGTCGCCTCCGCCGGCACCGGTGACTGGCACGTCGGCAAGGCGCCGGACAAGCGCAGTCAGGCGGCGGCGAAGCTGCGTGGCTACGACCTGTCGGCTCAACGCGCCCAGCAAGTGACCCGCGCCGATTTCGCCACCTACGACCTGATCCTGGCGATGGACAACAGCAACCTGCGCAACCTCAAGGCTTTGCAACCAGCCAAGGGCAGGGCTGAGCTGGATTTGTTCCTGCGCCGTTATCAGTCGGAAGTCGACGAAGTCCCGGACCCGTATTACGACGGCGATCAGGGGTTTGAACAAGTACTGGATCTGATCGAGCGCGCCAGTGATTTGCTGGTGGTCGAGCTGAAGGGACGGTTATGAGTTTGCAGGTTCAGTCGCAGGTTTCCCTCAAACCGTTCAACAGCTTTGGCGTGGATGTCCGGGCCCGGTTGTTCGCCGAAGCCCATAATGACGCCGATGTACGGGAAGCCCTGGCCTACGGGCTGGAACATCAGGTACCGGTGCTGGTGATCGGCGGCGGCAGCAATTTGCTGCTGACGGCGGACATCGAGTCGTTGGTGCTGCGCATGGTCTCGCGTGGGATTCGTGTGCTCAGCGATGACGGCAGCAAGGTGGTGATTGAGGCCGAGGCCGGTGAGCCCTGGCACCCGTTTGTGCAGCACACGTTGGCACAGGGATTGTCGGGTCTGGAAAATCTCAGCCTGATTCCTGGCACCGTCGGTGCGGCACCGATGCAGAACATCGGCGCCTACGGGGTAGAGATCAAGGACGTGTTCGCCGGCCTGACCGCGCTCGATCGCCATAGCGGCGAACTGCGCGATTTCAGCCTGGAAGAATGCAACTTCGCCTACCGCGACAGCCTGTTCAAACAGGAGCCGGGGCGCTGGTTGATCCTGCGCGTACGTTTCGTCTTGAACCGCGTCGCGCATTTGCATCTGGAATACGGCCCGGTGCGTCAGCGCCTGACCGAGCAAGGCATCGAGCACCCGACCGCCACCGATGTCAGCCAGGCCATTTGCAGCATCCGCAATGAAAAGCTCCCGGACCCGGCGGTGCTCGGCAATGCCGGCAGTTTCTTCAAGAATCCGTTGGTGCCCGCGGCACTGGTCGCTCAGCTCAAGGGGCAATACCCGGATCTGGTGGCTTACGCGCAACCCGATGGGCAGATGAAAATCGCCGCAGGCTGGCTGATCGAGCGCGCCGGCTGGAAGGGTTTCCGTGATGCTGATGCGGGCGTGCATAAACTGCAGGCGCTGGTACTGGTCAACTACGGCAGCGCCACTGGCCTGCAGTTGCTCGACCTGGCGCAACGTATCCAGAAGGACATTTCAGATCGTTTCCACGTCGAGCTGGAAATGGAGCCGAACCGGTATTAGTGCAACAGCGGCAAGCCACTGGCTACAAGCTACAATTACAGATCGCAGGCTATGGGCTGTTTCACTTTCACGGAAAGTTTTCAGCTTGAAGCTTGCAGCAAAAAAGCCCTGTCTCAGCAGGGCTTTTTTGTTAATGCTGGGTTAACTTTGTCGGCTAACGATGCAAGCATTTGTTCCACCAAAGGCCCGGTGCAGACGTCTGCGTTCGCACAAGAGAGCCCATTAGCCTGAGTCGATCTGCGTGTCGAACCAAGATCCCATAGCAGATTGCTCGACCCCATAACTTCAGAAATATGCGGGCGTGCCCATGATTACCCTGAAACTCAATGGTCAAGACCATCAACTCGACGTCACCGAGGACATGCCGCTGCTCTGGGCGATCCGCGACGTGGCTGGCTATAACGGCACCAAATTCGGCTGCGGCATGGGCCTGTGCGGTGCTTGCACCATTCATATCGAAGGCGCGCCGGCGCGCAGTTGCATCACGCCGATCGGTTCAGTGATCGGCCAGAACGTCACCACTATCGACAACCTGCACGCCGACCCGGTGGGCAAAGTGGTTCAGCAAGCCTGGCTCGACTCCGCAGTGGCCCAATGCGGTTACTGCCAAGGCGGGCAGATCATGTCCGCCACCGCACTGCTCAAGACCCATCCGAACCCGAGCGACGAACAGATCGAAGAGGCGATGGTCGGCAATATCTGCCGCTGTGGCACCTATAACCGCATCAAGACCGCCATCCGCCAGGCATCCACCCACCTGAAGGAGGCCAAGGCATGAGCCAGTTACCGATGGATTTCGCCCTGAGCAACCTCAGTCGCCGTGGTTTCCTCAAAGGCGTGGGCGCTACCAGTGCCTTGGTGGTCGCCGCGAGTTGGGGCTGGCAGGACGTGTTTGCCGAAGACGTGAAGAAGTTCGGCGCCGACGGCATGCCCAATGGTTGGGTGGATGATCCCAAGGTCTACGTGAGCATCGCCGGTGATGGCACGGTGACCGTGATGTGCAACCGTTCGGAAATGGGCCAGGGCGTGCGCACCAGTCTGACCATGGTGGTTGCCGACGAACTGGAAGCTGATTGGGCGCGGGTCAAAGTGCAGCAGGCACCGGGTGACGAAGTGCGCTTCGGCAACCAGGACACCGACGGATCGCGCAGCATGCGCCACTGGTACGAGCCGATGCGCCGCTGTGGCGCCGCCGCGCGGACCATGCTGGAACAGGCCGCTGCCAATCAGTGGAAAGTACCGGTCGGCGAATGCCATGCGCAGTTGCACAAAGTCATTCACAAACCTTCCGGTCGTGAACTGGAATACGGCGCGCTGGCTGCCGCCGCCGGTGCCCTGGCCGTACCGGCGCGTGACAGCCTGAAGCTCAAGCAACCGTCTGAATTCCGCTACATCGGCAAAGAAGGCACCAAGGCCATCGACGGTGACGACATCGTCAACGGCCGTGCGGTCTACGGCGCCGATGTGCATTTCGACGGCATGCTGTACGCCACCATTGCCCGGCCTGCAGTGTACGGCGGGAAGGTCAAATCCTTCGATGCCAGCGCGGCGATGAAAGTGCCGGGCGTGGTCAAAGTGGTGCAAATTGAAAGCCGTCCGCTGCCATCGGAATTTCAACCGCTGGGCGGCATCGCCGTGGTAGCGAATAACACGTGGGCCGCGATCAAGGGCCGCGAAGCGCTGAAAATCGAGTGGGATGACGGCGCCAACGCCAGTTACGACTCGATCGCCTATCGCAAGGAACTGGAAGCCGCGTCCCTCAAGCCTGGCAAAGTCATCCGCAATACCGGCAACATCGACGAAGCCATGAGCGGCGCCGACAGCACGCTGGAAGCCTCCTACTATCTGCCGCACCTGTCGCAGTCACCGATGGAGCCGATGGTCGCCATTGCCCGCTACAAGGATGGCGTGTGCGAAGCGTGGGGCCCGAGTCAGGCGCCGCAGGTCACCCGTGAACGGATCGGCGAGCGTCTTGGGCTGCCATTCGATAAGGTCACTTTCAACGTGACCTTGCTCGGTGGCGGCTTCGGGCGCAAGTCCAAGCCAGACTTCATCATCGAAGCGGCCATTCTCGCCAAGGAATTTCCGGGCAAGGCCGTGCGCGTGCAATGGACCCGTGAGGACGACATCCATTGTTCCTACTTCCACACCGTGTCGGCCGAGTACCTGAAGGCCAGCCTGAACAAGGACGGCCTGCCGTCTGGCTGGTTGCATCGCACAGTGGCGCCGAGCATTACCGCGTTGTTCGCCCCTGGCATGAATCACGAAGCGGCTTTCGAGTTGGGCATGGGCTTCACCAACATGGCCTACGCCATCCCGAATGTGCGCCTGGAAAACCCCGAGGCGACGGCACACACCCGCGTGGGCTGGTATCGCTCGGTGTCCAACATTCCGCACGGCTTCGCGATCCAGAGCTTCATCGACGAACTGGCCCACAAGGCCGGGCAGGACCCGCTCAAGTACCAGATCAAATTGCTCGGGCCGGATCGGCAGATTGATCCTCGCACCCTGAGCGAAGAGTGGAACTACGGCGAATCGCCCGAGCGCTATCCGATCGATACCGGGCGCCTGCGTACCGTGCTGGAGACCGCCGCCAAAGCCGCCGGATGGGGCCGCGAGTTGCCGAAGGGCCGAGGCCTGGGGCTCGCGGTGCATTACAGCTTCGTCACCTACGTGGCGGCGGTGATCGAGGTCGAAGTCAAAGACGATGGCACGTTGATCGTGCACAAGGCCGACATTGCCGTGGATTGCGGGCCGCAGATCAACCCCGAGCGGATTCGCGCACAGTTCGAAGGCGCATGCGTCATGGGCCTGGGCAATGCGGTGTTGGGCGAGATCAGCTTCAAGGACGGCAAGGTCCAGCAGGACAACTTCCACATGTACGAAGTGGCGCGCATGTCACTGGCCCCGAAGCAAGTCGCTGTGCATCTGGTCACGCCACCCGGCACCGTACCCTTGGGCGGTGTGGGTGAGCCGGGTGTGCCGCCGATTGCCCCGGCGCTGTGTAATGCGATCTTCGCCGCCACCGGCAAACGCATTCGCAGCCTGCCGGTTCGCTATCAACTGCAAGACTGGCAGAAGGCGCCGGCCTGATGGACAGCGTCGATCTGAACGTCCTGCGCAGCGTGCTGGAGTGGCGCCGCGCCGGTCAGCGGGTGGTGTTGTACAGCGTGGTTCAGACCTGGGGCACTGCGCCCCGGGCGCCGGGTGCCATGCTGGCGCTGCGCGAGGACGGTGTCGTGATCGGCTCGGTGTCCGGCGGTTGCGTAGAGGACGACCTGATTGCGCGGTTGCATGACGGTCGAATCCCGCCTGACGGGCCGCCGGTACAACTGATTACCTACGGCGTCACGCGTGAAGAGGCCGCGCGTTTCGGTTTGCCGTGCGGCGGCACCTTGCGTTTGACCGAGGAGCGGGTCGGTGATGCGGATTGGGTCGCCGAGTTGCTGGCACGCTGCGAGGACCATCAAATCGTCTCCCGTTCGCTGGATGTGGCGACGGGGGAAGTGACGTTGCAGCCGGCCGACAAGTCGGATGTACTGACGTTTGACGGCAAGACGCTGCGGGCCATTTATGGGCCGCGCTGGCGCCTGCTGCTGATCGGCGCGGGCCAGTTGTCCCGGTATGTCGCCGAGATGGCGCGGCTGCTGGATTTCGAAGTGCTGATCTGCGATCCGCGCACCGAGTTCGTCTACGGTTGGGAGGAGCAGCACGGCCGCTTTGTCTCGGGCATGCCCGACGATGCAGTGCTGAACATCCAGACCGACGAACGCACAGCGATTGTCGCGTTGACCCACGACCCGCGCCTGGACGACATGGCGCTGCTCACCGCCCTGGATTCCAAAGCCTTCTACGTGGGCGCACTGGGGTCGCGGGTCAACAGCCAGAAACGTCGGGAAAACCTCGCTCAATTAGGCTTGTCGCAACAGTCCATTAAACGGCTGCACGGCCCGATCGGCTTGCACATTGGTAGCCACAGCCCGGCGGAAATCGCTTTGTCGCTGATGGCCGAGATTGTCGCGATCAAGAACGGCGTCGAGCTGAAACAGAAGAAGCCGTTGCGGGAGGGCGCATGAGTGAGTCCATCGGCGTCGTCATTCTGGCGGCGGGGCAGGGCAGCCGCTTTCGGCAGGTCGCAGGCGAGGAAAAGGACAAGTTGCTGGCGGACTGTACGGGGCGTGATGGCGCTGTCCGTTCGGTGGTCGAGCAGGTGCTGGTGAGTTTGCCGGCCACGCTGGACAAGCGAGTGTTGGTCACTACGGCTGAGCGGCCCCAAGTGATTCGTATGGCCAAGGCTTATAGCTGTGAAATCGTACTGATCGAATCCACGGGAATGGGTGACAGCATCGCCGCGGGGGTTGCTGCGTGTGCGCAACTTGATGGCTGGCTGATGGTATTGGGGGATATGCCGTTCATCCTGCCTTCGAGCATTGAGCACGTCGTGGCGCAGATTGCTGATGACTGCATCAGCGTGCCGGTGCAGGACGGCGAATACGGGCACCCGGTGGGTTTCGGTCGCAGTTTTGCATCGGGGTTGATGGCATTGTCGGGTGATCGCGGGGCCAAGCCGTTGTTTGCGCAGGGGCGGTTGGTTGAAGTAACGGTGGATGATCCGGGGGTGTTGTGGGATGTGGATGTGCCCGAAGCGCTGATCTTCAGGTAAATATAGATCCACTGCGGGAATGGGGTGAAGCAGACATAAAAAACCCCGCCTGGGTTCACCAGGCGGGGCTTTTTATTGACCGATGGAATCAGACGAGTGGTTTAGGCTCGTGTTCTTTTTCCTCGGCTTGTTCGTGTTGCTCTACCGCGTCCTGAACGGAGCGCGGCGCTTCCTCGATCACCGACTCAACCTGTGCGGCGGCGACTTCGGCAACCGGGGCAGGCGCTGCCTCGACCACTTCAGCAACAGCGGTTTCAGCTTGAGCAGCAGCGGCAGCCAGTTCGGCTTCCTTCTGCAGGCGCTCTTCTTCACGCTTGCGACGACGCACTTCACGCGGGTCGTTCGGCGCGCGGCCGCTTGGGGTCAGGGCGCTGACCGGGGCCGCTTCTGCGACAGGCGCTGGCGCTTCGGCAACAACCGGTGCTTCTACCACCGGTGCTGGCTCGGCAGCTGCAACAACCGGCTCGGAAACCACTGCTTCAGCTACCGGCGCGGGAGCAGGCGTTTGAGCAACGGCTGGCTCGGCCACCCAGTTGAACGCGGTTTGCTCTTCGCGAACTTCACGAACGGTTTCGGTCACGGTTTCAGCAACGGTTTCAACTGCCGGTTCTGCAACCTCGGCAGGTGCCTGGGCAACGACAACCGGCTCGGCAGCTGCTTCAACCACTGGCTGGGCTTCTGGCGCCTGGGCCACTTCGATTTCCGGCGAAGCGGTCACTTCTACCGGCGCAGTGGCTTCAACAACAGGCGCTTCAACGGCTGGCGCTTCAACCGGAGCAGTTTCCAGGGTGGCGGCAGTGGCGCGTTCGGCTTGTTCGTTGGCTTGTGCTTCGGCCGGAGCGCTGATCACGGTACTGGCAACAGCTGCGGTAACAGCCAGGCCAGCGGCCAGATCGGCAGTGCTTGGCGCTTGAATGCCTTCGGCACCTTCGTTGCCTTCGGACTCTTCGGAGCCCTCGATCACGTTGCCGTTGGCATCACGTTGACGCTCGCGACGGTTGCTGCGGCGACGCTGACCACGGGAGCGACGGCGTGGACGATCGCCTTCGGCGCCTTCCTGACCTTCTTCCTGCAGTTGCTCTTCGTTGGTTGGCAGCTCTTCTTCGGCTACAGCGGCAGCGGCTTGCTCGGCACGTGGCTGACGTTCTTCACGCGGTGGGCGTGGCGCGCGTTCTTCACGTGGCTGACGGGCCGGACGCTCTTCAGCATTGGCGGTAACGGCAGCAGCGGCAGCTGGAGCAGCATCCAGTGGCTCACGCAGTTCACGAACGCGTTCTTCACGCTCGCCACGTGGCTTGCGATCTTCGCGTGGAGCGCGCGGTGCACGTTCTTCACGCGGTGCGCGTGGAGCACGTTCTTCACGGGCTACGGCTGGCGTCTCTTCACGGGCTTCGCGTGGCTGACGTTCTTCGCGTGGTTCACGTGGTGCGCGTTCTTCACGCGGTGCACGTTCCTCGCGCGGCTTGCGTTCTTCATCGCGGCGGCCGTTACGGTTGCGGCTCTGCTGACGACCGTTGCGACGCTCTTCATTGCGAGCTGGACGCTCGGTGGCCGGCTTCTCGACTACTACGGGAGCCGCTGGCTCTTCCTTGGTCGCGAACAGGCTGACCAGCGACTTCACCAGGCCTTTGAACAGGCTTGGCTCTGGCGCGGCGGCGGGTGCGGCAACCGGTGCAGCCACTTCGGTCGGAACCGGAGCATTGGCGCGGGCTGGTGCCGTCTTGACCGCAGCTTCCTGGCGAACCAGGGTGCGGGTCGCGGCGGCTGGCTGGACTTCTTCGACTTCGGCAGCGGCAGCGGCGATTTCGTAGCTGGACTGGTTGGTCGCGGCTTCCGGGCTGTCGTCACGCAGACGTTGCACTTCGAAGTGCGGCGTTTCGAGGTGGTCGTTCGGCAGAATGACGATACGGGCACGGGTGCGCAGTTCGATCTTGGTGATCGAGTTGCGTTTTTCGTTGAGCAGGAACGCGGCCACCGGGATCGGCACTTGTGCACGAACTTCGGCGGTGCGGTCTTTCAGGGCTTCTTCTTCGATCAGGCGCAGGATCGCCAGGGACAGCGATTCAACGTCACGGATGATGCCGGTGCCGTTGCAACGCGGGCAAACGATGCCGCTGCTTTCGCCCAGGGATGGACGCAGGCGCTGACGGGACATTTCCAGCAGGCCGAAGCGCGAGATGCGACCGACTTGCACGCGAGCGCGGTCGGCTTCCAGGCATTCGCGGACTTTTTCTTCCACGGCGCGCTGGTTCTTGGCAGGGGTCATGTCGATGAAGTCGATGACGATCAGGCCGCCGATGTCGCGCAGGCGCAACTGACGGGCGATTTCTTCGGCGGCTTCAAGGTTGGTCTGCAGGGCGGTTTCTTCGATATCGCTGCCTTTGGTGGCGCGCGCCGAGTTGATGTCGATGGACACCAGGGCTTCGGTCGGGTCGATAACGATGGAGCCGCCGGAAGGCAGTTCGACCACGCGCTGGAAGGCGGTTTCGATCTGGCTTTCGATCTGGAAACGGTTGAACAGCGGAACGCTGTCTTCGTACAGTTTGATCTTGCTGGCGTACTGCGGCATCACCTGGCGAATGAAGGTCAGGGCTTCGTCCTGGGCTTCAACGCTGTCGATCAGCACTTCGCCGATGTCCTGGCGCAGGTAATCGCGGATGGCGCGGATGATCACGTTGCTTTCCTGGTAGATCAGGAATGGCGCGGCGCGGTCAAGCGAGGCTTCTTTGATGGCGGTCCACAGTTGCAGCAGGTAGTCGAGGTCCCACTGCATTTCTTCGCTGCTGCGGCCCAGGCCGGCAGTGCGCACGATCAGACCCATGTCGGCCGGGGCAACCAGGCCGTTCAGCGCTTCACGCAGTTCGTTGCGCTCTTCGCCTTCGATGCGACGGGAGATACCGCCGGCACGCGGGTTGTTCGGCATCAGCACCAGGTAACGACCGGCCAGGCTGATGAAGGTGGTCAGGGCTGCGCCCTTGTTGCCACGTTCTTCTTTTTCGACCTGAACGATGACTTCCTGGCCTTCGCTCAGGACGTCCTTGATGTTGACGCGACCTTCCGGAGCTTTCTTGAAGTATTCGCGGGAGATTTCTTTGAGGGGCAGGAAGCCGTGGCGCTCGGAGCCGAAATCGACAAAGGCAGCCTCAAGGCTTGGTTCGATGCGAGTAATCCGGCCTTTATAGATGTTGGCCTTCTTCTGCTCGCGTGCACCGGATTCGATGTCCAGGTCGTAGAGGCGTTGGCCATCTACCAGTGCAACACGCAACTCTTCGGGTTGAGTTGCGTTAATCAGCATTCTTTTCATGTAGTACCGTCGGTTTCCGGGCTGCCGGAAACGGCGTTCGGCACACACGACTTCTCACGGTCGGTGTCAGGTGCGTCGGGAGTGGTTGGCCATTCCCGTGTCCAGCGATGTCCGGCCAATGAGGGCCTGCATCGCGACGTACGCGTCCTGCTTGCTGTGGCTACTTAAGCACTCAGTCAGGAGGAGGAATCAACCGGCGGCTGTGGACGAGATGAAGCGTCTTGATAAAGCCTATTGCTACACAGTCCAGCGGTTGTGCATCTCCACCCTACACGTATCCCTGATAATTCGGGTGCTGCCGCGCGCAGAATCCGCAGCGGGTTGGCATTTACCGTGAGCTCCGAAAGGGGAGGTCACGCATCATGGCTAATTTAGGCGGTGTTTCCGAAGCGTTCGCTCGGGGTCATTCGCAGCTGACTGCACTTTGTGAACTGGCCGTGAATATGGCTCGCAAAACGAGTGAAAACTCTGCTTTACGGCGTGATTCAGGCCTCATGTCACCTGCGCTCGTTACACCTGCAAACTCCACCGTTACGTAGCGAAAGCCCCGTAGGACGGCCTCGCGTCCTGGTGAATTGCGTTGGTCAGGGCCGGTTTTTGACCGTTGGTCCGCTGTCCAGGCCGCTTTTGGCGGCGTTCGCGACTATAGCAGCAATGATTAAGTGCTTCAATTCCATAAAAAATTGTTATCATCCGCGCCATGACGACTACTGCCCCTTCGACCCCAGGCGTCCAACTGCTTGAGGTCTCGCCGGAATATGCCGGCCAACGTATTGATAACTTCCTTCTCGCTCGGCTCAAAGGCGTGCCCAAGACCTTGATTTATCGCATTTTGCGCAAAGGCGAAGTGCGGGTGAACAAAGGTCGGATCAAGCCCGAATACAAGCTGCAGGCGGGCGATATCGTGCGCGTGCCGCCGGTTCGCGTGCCTGAGCGCGACGAACCCGTGCCGCTCGCACAGGGCCTGCTGCAGCGACTCGAAGCCTCGATTGTCTACGAGGACAAGGCGCTGCTTGTGATCAACAAGCCTTGCGGCATTGCCGTTCATGGCGGCAGCGGCTTGAGTTACGGGGTCATCGAAGCCTTTCGTCAGTTGCGCCCCGATTGCAAGGAGCTCGAGCTGGTTCACCGCCTGGACCGTGACACCTCCGGCCTGCTGATGATCGCCAAGAAGCGCAGCATGCTGCGTCACTTGCACACGGCCTTGCGTGGCGATGGTGTCGACAAGCGCTATATGGCGCTTGTTCGCGGTAACTGGGCGTCTTCGATCAAGCAAGTCCGGGCCGCGCTCGGCAAGAGCAACCTGCGCTCCGGTGAGCGTATGGTCGAGGTCGACGAGGAGGAGGGCAAGGAGTCCGTGACCGTGTTCAAGGTCCTGCGTCGTTTCGGCGACTTTGCCACCCTGATCGAAGCCAGGCCGATCACCGGCCGTACTCACCAGATCCGCGTCCACACCTTGCACGCCGGGCACTGCATCGCCGGCGACACCAAGTACGGCGATGACGATTTCAGTAAGGAAATCCGTGATCTGGGCGGCAAGCGCCTGTTCCTGCACGCCTACATGCTGACCGTGCCGCTGCCCGATGGTGGTGAACTCAAGTTGCAGGCGCCGGTCGACGAGATGTGGGCCAAAACCGTGGAGCGCCTGAGTGCACCCATCTGATTACAAACTGCTGATTTTCGATTGGGATGGCACGCTGGCCGATTCCATTGGTCGGATTGTCGAGGCGATGCATGTCGCCTCGGAGCGATCCGGATTTCAACTGTGCGATGACTTTGCCGTCAAGGGCATCATCGGGCTGGGGCTGCCGGAAGCGATCCGTACGCTGTACCCGCAAATCAGCGATGCCGAGTTGATCGCCTTTCGCGAGCACTATGCGGATCACTACATCGCTTCGGAAGCCGTGCCTTCGCCGTTGTTCGAAGGCGTGGTGGCGTCGATGGAAGCGTTTCGTGCCGAGGGTTATCACTTGGCTGTCGCCACGGGCAAGGCGCGCCGTGGGCTGGATCGGGTCCTTAAAGCGCACGGTTGGGCGGATTATTTCGATATCACCCGCGCCGCTGATGAAACTGCCAGCAAACCCCACCCGTTGATGCTTGAGCAGATTCTTGCCCATTGCGACGTTCGCCCGGAGCAGGCGCTGATGGTTGGCGACTCGTCCTTCGATTTGCAGATGGCGCGCAACGCCGGTATGGATTCGGTGGCGGTCAGCTACGGCGCCCAGTCGATCGAGGCGTTGAAACTGTTTGAGCCACGCTTGGCGATTGATCGCTTTTCAGAATTGCACGCCTGGCTGAGTCAGCGGGCTTAATACGTTTTTGCTGGGGTAGATGGCATGACCGACGAATGGAAAGCGCCCGCAAAGGCGGGTGCAGAGAGCGGTGACGAAAAGAGCTGGAAGCTGTTGGAAAAGACCTTGCTTGCAGGTGTGCAGGAGCAGCGTCGCTCCCGCCGCTGGGGGATTTTCTTCAAGTTGCTGACGTTCGTGTATCTGTTTGGCGCGCTGTTGCTGTTCTCGCCGCTGATGGACATGGAAAAAGCGGCGACTCGCAGCGGCAACTACACCGCGCTGATCGATATCACCGGCATGATTGCCGACAAGGAACCGGCCAGTGCCGACAATATCGTTGGCAGCCTGCGTGCCGCCTTTGAAGACAAGAAGGTCAAGGGTGTCATCCTGCGCATCAATAGCCCGGGTGGCAGTCCTGTGCAGTCAGGTTACGTTTATGACGAGATTCGTCGTCTGCGCGCTCTGCACCCCGATACCAAGTTGTACGCGGTGATTTCCGATCTCGGTGCCTCCGGTGCTTATTACATCGCCAGTGCCGCCGATCAGATCTACGCCGACAAGGCGAGTCTGGTGGGCTCCATCGGTGTAACGGCGGCCGGTTACGGTTTTGTCGGCACCATGGAAAAGCTGGGTGTCGAGCGTCGCACCTACACCTCGGGCGAGCACAAATCGTTCCTCGATCCGTTCCAGCCGCAAAAGCCTGAAGAGACTGCGTTCTGGCAGGGCGTGCTCGATACCACGCATAAGCAGTTCATCAACAGCGTCAAGCAGGGGCGTGGCGATCGTCTGAAGGACAAAGAGCATCCGGAGCTGTTTTCCGGGCTGGTCTGGTCGGGTGAGCAAGCGCTGCCGCTGGGGTTGGTGGATGGCCTGGGTAACGCCAGTTCGGTCGCGCGTGATGTGATTGGTGAAAAGGAACTGGTGGATTTCACGGTCCAGGAATCGCCATTCGACCGCTTCTCGAAAAAACTCGGTGCCAGCGTGGCTGAGCATTTGGCAATGTGGATGGGGTTCAACGGTCCGTCGTTGCGCTGATTTCCGAAAGCACAGAAAAACCGGCCATTGCCGGTTTTTCTGTGCCGCTCGTGGCCCTGCAAGGGCTGGCAAGCCGGCTCCTGGTTCAGGGGATTTGCACGCCCTCGGCCAACAGCATGTCCACAAGGCGAATCAACGGCAAGCCGATAAGGCTGGTGGCGTCAGGGCCTTCGGTGCTTTGAAACAGGCTCACGCCCAAACCTTCGGCCTTGAAGCTGCCTGCGCAGTCGTACGGCTCTTCGGCGTACAGGTAGCGTTCGATGTGTGTGGCGTCGAGTGTGCGCATGTGTACGGTGAAAGGCACGCAGTCGACCTGGCAATGGCCGGTCTTGCTATTGAGCAGCGCCAGTCCGGTGAGGAAGGTCACGCTGGCGCCGCTGGAGGCCAGCAGCTGTTCGCGAGCCTTTTCGAAGGTGTGAGGTTTGCCGATGATCCTGTCGCCGAGCACGGCGACCTGGTCGGAGCCGATGATCAAATGAGCGGCATGGCTGTGCGCCAGTGCGCGGGCTTTTTGCTCGGCGAGGCGTTTTACCAGATCAATGGCTGTCTCGCCCGAACGATGGCTTTCGTCGATATCTGGCGAGCTGCAAGTGTATGGCAGCCGCAGGCGGGCCAGCAAATCCCGGCGATAGATCGAGCTGGAAGCGAGTAATAAAGGCAGCATGCGCATCTCCAAGTGGCAGGTGCGAATTCTAGCGAGGCTTCCAAGTGACGCACAGGGCTGAATTTCCTTTGACATGGGCGGGTGCATCCCTATAATGCTGCGCCTATGTTGAATGACCCGATTCCACCTCACGTTGACCCGCGCAAATTGGCTGATCGTGGCACCACCCTTCAAGGTGAAATGCTGCTGGCCGATTTGGAGAGACTCTGCGACCCGCTTTCCGACACTGTCGGTACGGTGCAGGCTAAATTCGTTTTTGAACGAGATGAACGTAAATCTGTGGTCATCCACAGCTTTATCGACACTGAAGTCAAAATGGTTTGCCAGCGTTGTCTTGAGCTGGTCACCCTGCCGATCCATAGCGAGTGCAGTTATGCTGTGGTGAAGGAGGGTGCGAATACCCAGTCGTTGCCGAAAGGTTATGACGTGCTGGAACTGGGCGAAGATCCATTGGATCTGCAGTCACTGATCGAGGAGGAGCTTTTGCTCGCCTTGCCCATTGTGCCTGCTCATCATCCGGAAGAATGCCAGCAGCCGGCGGGAGCAGATGAGCCCGAACCGAGCGAGGACGAGGTAACGCGGTCCAACCCGTTCAG
Organism: Pseudomonas reinekei; assembly: GCF_001945365.1. Taxonomy (GTDB): domain Bacteria; phylum Pseudomonadota; class Gammaproteobacteria; order Pseudomonadales; family Pseudomonadaceae; genus Aquipseudomonas; species Aquipseudomonas reinekei. The sequence continues at coordinate 92,283 of NZ_MSTQ01000009.1, read as the reverse complement.
TGTATTGGCGCAGTTAAAGCGTGACCCAAACGTTTAGGAGTTAATCAATTATGGCTGTTCAGCAGAACAAAAAATCCCGCTCTGCCCGTGACATGCGCCGTTCGCACGACGCTCTCGAGGCTAGCACCCTGTCTGTAGAAAAAACCACCGGTGAAGTTCACCTGCGTCACCACGTATCGCCAGAAGGCGTATACCGTGGCCGTAAAGTGATCGACAAGGGCGCTGACGAGTAATCACTTGTCTGCTCAAGTCATCGCGATTGACGCAATGGGCGGGGACTTCGGTCCCCGCAGCATTGTTCAGGCCAGCATCGCTTGCCTGTCTGCTACACCCTCGCTGCACCTGACCCTCGTCGGTCAACCCTCCCTCCTTGAAGAATTGATCGCTGGCCAATCGGCTGTGGATCGCGCGCGCCTGTCGATTACTCCGGCGTCCGAAGTCATTACCATGGACGAAAAACCTTCCCAGGCCCTGCGTGGCAAGCCTGATTCATCCATGCGCGTGGCGCTTGAGTTGTTGCGTGACGGCAAGGTCCAGGCGTGTGTCAGTGCCGGCAATACCGGGGCGTTGATGGCGTTGTCGCGGTTCGTGCTCAAGACGTTGCCGGGCATCGATCGTCCGGCCATGGTTGCGGCGATTCCGACGCAGAAGGGTTATTGCCAGTTGCTCGATCTGGGCGCCAATGTCGATTGCAGTGCCGAACACCTGTTGCAGTTTGCCGTGATGGGTTCGGTCGCGGCGCAAACCTTGGGTATCGTTCGTCCCCGGGTGGCCTTGTTGAACATCGGCACCGAGGACATCAAGGGTAATCAGCAGGTCAAGCTGGCTGCGACCTTGTTGCAAAGTGCGCGTGGTATCAACTACATCGGTTTTGTCGAAGGTGACGGTTTGTACCGCGGTGAGGCGGATGTCGTGGTGTGTGACGGTTTTGTCGGCAATATCCTGCTCAAATCCAGCGAAGGGCTGGCGACCATGATTGCCGGGCGCATTGAGGCGTTGTTCAAGAAAAGCCTGCCTTCACGTTTGGTGGGGGCGCTGGCGTTGCCGCTGATGAGGCGTCTGCAAGCTGATCTGGCGCCAGCACGACATAACGGCGCGAGCTTCCTCGGGCTGCAGGGCATTGTTGTGAAAAGCCACGGTTCCGCTGGGGTGCAGGGGTTTCAGAGTGCTATTTCCCGTGCCTTGATCGAAATTCAGGAAAATCTGCCAGAACGCATTCACGGTCGTCTGGAGGATTTGTTGCTTTAGGCGTTTTCGTCGGACAATGCTTAAATGTGACCGCTCAGTTCAATTGGCCATCCAACTGTCAGTTTCTTGCGTCCCCCAAAGCGGGACGTCAACTCTCCGACGACAAGATCATTAGGGGCTTGTTACATGTCTGCTTCCCTCGCATTCGTCTTTCCGGGACAGGGTTCGCAGTCCCTCGGCATGCTGGCCGAGTTGGGCGCGCAACATCCGGTTGTCCTCGAAACATTCAAAGAAGCTTCCGAAGCTCTGGGTTACGACCTGTGGGCATTGACCCAGCAAGGGCCGGAAGAGCAACTCAATCAAACCGATAAAACCCAACCGGCCATTCTGACCGCTTCGATCGCCCTGTGGCGCTTGTGGCTGGCGGAAGGCGGCGCGCGCCCGGCTTATGTTGCCGGTCACAGCCTGGGTGAATACAGCGCGCTGGTTGCTGCCGGCAGCCTGAGCCTCGGCGACGCGGTGAAGCTGGTCGAGCGTCGCGGTCAGCTGATGCAGGAAGCCGTTCCGGCCGGGCAGGGCGGCATGGCTGCAATCCTCGGTCTGGACGATGCCGATGTGCTGGCAGCCTGCGCCGAAGCGGCACAAGGCGAAGTGGTGAGCGCGGTCAATTTCAACTCCCCTGGCCAGGTGGTTATTGCCGGTGCCAAGGCTGCGGTCGAACGCGCCATCGAAGGCTGCAAGGCGCGTGGCGCCAAGCGTGCCATGCCGTTGCCGGTCAGCGTGCCGTCGCATTGCGAGCTGATGCGCCCGGCAGCCGAGCGTTTCGCCGAGTCGATCGCCGCAATCGACTGGCAGGCGCCACAGATTCCTGTCGTGCAGAACGTCAGTGCCGCAGTGCCTGGCGACCTGGAAACCCTCAAGCGGGATCTGCTTGAGCAGCTTTACAAGCCTGTGCGCTGGGTCGAGTCGGTCCAGGCGCTGGCAGCCAAGGGCGCGACCCATCTGGTCGAGTGCGGTCCTGGCAAGGTACTCGCCGGCCTGAACAAACGCTGCGCCGAAGGCGTGTCGACTTCCAATCTCAATACCCCAGACGCTTTCGCTGCCGCCCGTGCAGCGTTGGCCTGAATCAGGAGAAACTTGCATGAGTCTGCAAGGTAAAGTTGCACTGGTCACCGGTGCAAGCCGTGGCATCGGCCAGGCGATCGCCCTGGAACTGGGTCGTCAGGGCGCCATCGTTGTTGGCACCGCGACCTCCGCTTCGGGTGCCGAGCGTATTGCCGCCACCCTGAAAGAAAACGGCATCCAGGGCACCGGCCTTGAGCTCAATGTGACCAGCGACGAGTCCGTGGCGGCTGTCCTGGCGAGCATTCAGGAGCAATTCGGTGCGCCGGCGATCCTGGTCAACAATGCCGGTATCACCCGCGATAACCTGATGATGCGCATGAAAGACGACGAGTGGCATGACGTCGTCGATACCAACCTGAACAGTCTGTTCCGCCTGTCCAAGGGTGTTCTGCGCGGTATGACCAAAGCCCGTTGGGGACGAATTATCAGTATTGGCTCGGTTGTGGGTGCCATGGGCAACGCAGGCCAAGTAAACTACGCTGCCGCCAAGGCCGGTCTGGAAGGTTTCAGCCGCGCACTGGCGCGTGAAGTCGGTTCGCGTTCGATTACGGTAAACTCGGTGGCCCCAGGGTTCATCGATACCGATATGACCCGCGAACTGCCCGAGGCACAGCGTGAAGCCTTGCAGACGCAGATTCCGCTGGGTCGTCTGGGACAAGCTCAAGAGATCGCGTCTGTGGTCGCTTTTCTTGCCTCCGACGGTGCGGCTTACGTTACTGGGGCTACAATCCCGGTGAACGGCGGGATGTACATGAGTTAAATGTGACGGATTGCTTCAAAAAAATGTCATACGAGCTGTCTAAAATCCGTTATAAAGCTGCAATCTATTTATAGGCAGAGGGTCACCGGGTTTGAGGAGTGAAGCTTTCAGTTGAAAAGCTGAAAAGTCTTTCTATACACTTACCCACTGGCCAGCTGCCTGAATTTGTCCATTAGGAGTGAAAACAAGGTATGAGCACCATCGAAGAGCGCGTCAAGAAAATCGTTGCCGAGCAACTGGGCGTTAAAGAAGAAGAAGTGGTCAACACTGCTTCCTTCGTTGAAGACCTGGGTGCTGACTCCCTTGACACCGTTGAGCTGGTGATGGCTCTGGAAGAGGAATTCGAGACCGAAATCCCTGACGAAGAAGCTGAGAAGATCACTACTGTACAAGCTGCAATCGACTACGTTACTAGCCACCAGGCGTAATAGTTTGTAATCGTTGCTTGCTGTCATGGAAAAACCGCACTGCCATCATGGCGTGCGGTTTTTTCTTTAGGCCTGATGCAAAGTCGTCATTTGAAAAAGGAGAGTGCTGTGTCGCGTAGACGCGTCGTAGTCACCGGTATGGGTATGTTGTCGCCACTGGGCACGGATGTGCCAAGCAGCTGGCAGGGCATTCTGGCTGGCCGCAGTGGCATTGGTCTGATCGAACACACCGACCTTTCTGCCTATTCCACCCGTTTTGGCGGCTCGGTAAAGGGCTTCAATGTCGAGGAATACCTGTCACTCAAGGAAGCACGCAAGCTCGACCTGTTCATTCAGTACGGTCTGGCCGCGGGTTTTCAGGCAGTGCGCAATGCCGGTCTGGAAGTCACCGACGCCAACCGTGAGCGCATAGGCGTAGCGATGGGTTCGGGCATTGGCGGACTGACCAATATCGAAGAAACCAGCCGCACGCTGCACGAGACCGGTCCACGACGGATTTCTCCGTTTTTCGTACCTGGCTCGATCATCAATATGATTTCCGGTTTCCTGTCCATCCACCTGGGTGCACAGGGGCCTAACTATGCCATCGCCACGGCGTGTACCACCGGTACGCACTGCATCGGCATGGCCGCCCGCAACATCATGTACGACGAAGCTGACGTAATGATTGCCGGCGGCGCCGAAATGGCTGCTTGTGGCCTCGGCATGGGTGGCTTCGGTGCCTCCCGCGCACTGTCGACCCGCAACGACGAGCCGACCCGCGCCAGCCGTCCATGGGACAAGGGGCGCGATGGCTTCGTTTTGTCCAACGGTGCCGGTGCGCTGGTTCTGGAGGAGCTGGAGCATGCCAAGGCACGTGGCGCGACCATCTATGCCGAGCTGATTGGTTTCGGTACCAGCGGTGACGCTTTCCATATGACCTCGCCACCCGCCGATGGCGCCGGTGCGGCGCGCTGCATCACCAACGCGCTGCGCGATGCCAAGATCAATGGCGATCAAGTGCAGTACATCAATGCCCACGGTACGTCGACGCCTGCCGGCGACCTCGCGGAAGTCAACGCGATCAAGTCGGTGTTTGGCGAGCACGCTTATAACGTGGCTGTCAGCTCGACCAAGTCGATGACCGGTCACCTGCTCGGCGCAGCCGGTGCGGTTGAGGCGATCTTCAGCGTGCTGGCGATCAACAGCCAGGTGGCGCCACCGACCATCAACCTGGATGAGCCGGACGATGGCTGCGATCTCGATTTCGTACCGCACACCGCACGCAACATGGAAATTGATGTGGTCCTGTCCAACTCCTTCGGTTTTGGCGGCACCAACGGCTCGCTGGTGTTCCGCCGGTTCGCTGGCTGATGGACACCTGGGTCGACGGTCAACCGGCTGACGCGCTGTCGCTGAAAGATCGCGGCCTGGCGTACGGCGACGGTCTTTTCGAGACCATCGCCGTACGTAACGGCTCTCCGGTACTGCTGGATCGTCATCTGGAGCGTCTGGCCAGGGGCTGCCAGCGGTTGGCGATCAACCTCGATCATGAGGCGGTGGTCAGGGAGCTGGTGACCTGCGCCGGGGATTTGCAGGAAGGTGTGCTCAAACTGATCGTGACCCGTGGCGACAGCCTGCGCGGTTACGCATTTGATCCCTCGGTCCAGGCCCGTCGCATTTTGTCGGGTAACCCCCCGGCGACTTACCCGAACACCCATAGAGAACAAGGCGTTCGCCTGTTCCCTTGCGCCACACGACTTTCCATTCAGCCTCTGCTCGCCGGTCTCAAACACTTGAACCGTCTCGAACAGGTTCTGGCCCGCGCCGAATGGCAGGACGGCGAACATGCCGAAGGTTTGATGCTCGATCAGGAGGGGCGAGTGATTGAGGGGGTGTTCAGCAATCTGTTCCTGGTGCGCGACGGGGTGTTGATCACCGCCGATCTCAAACGCTGCGGCGTGGAAGGCGTGATGCGTGCCGAATTATTGTTTCAAGCCGAGTCACTGGGCATCCCCACAGACATCACCGATATCACGCTGGAGCAGTTGCAGCAGGCCGATGAAGTGTTTGTCTGCAACAGTGTCTATGGCGTATGGCCGGTGCATGCCTATGCCGCACTGAGCTGGCCGGTTGGGCCGCTCACCCGTAAACTCCAAACCATTGCCTGCGCGCTACTGGATGCTTGATACGTGAGACGTAAACTCTTGCTGCTGCTGGAAACCGGATTGGTTCTGGCGGGGCTGATATTGGGCGCTTCTGCCTGGAAAATTCATTCGGCGCTGGTTCAGCCGCTGAACATTACTCAGGAAGAACTGTTGGAGGTGCCCAAAGGCACCACGCCGAACCGCACCTTCTTGCGAATGGAAGCCGACGGCGTCATCAAGGACGCGTTCTGGCTACGCGTTTACTGGCGCTTCAACCTGCCCAAGCAACCGTTGCACAGCGGCGAATACCGCATGACGCCCGGCATGACTGTCGAGGGTCTCATCGACCTGTGGAAGCGCGGGGAAATGGTGCAATACAGCCTGACGCTGGTCGAGGGCTGGAATTTTCATCAAGTCCGTGCGGCGCTGGCCAAAGAGGAAAAAATCGAGCAAACCCTTAACGGCCTGAGCGACAGCCAGGTCATGGACAAGCTCGGCCATGCCGGAATTTTCCCGGAAGGGCGGTTCTTCCCCGACACCTACCGTTTTGTGCGCGGCATGACCGATGTCGAACTGCTGAAGACCGCCTATGACCGTCTCGACGAAGTCCTGGCCAAGGAATGGAATCAGCGCGCGACCGATTTGCCCTACAGCGGCCCGTATCAGGCCCTGATCATGGCCTCGTTGGTGGAGAAGGAAACCGGCGTGCCGCAGGAACGCGGGCAGATTGCCGGCGTGTTCGTGCGGCGCATGGCCATCGGCATGATGCTGCAAACCGATCCGACCGTGATCTATGGCCTGGGCGAGCGTTACAGCGGCAAGCTCACTCGCGCCCATCTCAAGGAAGCGACGCCTTACAACACCTACATGATTTCCGGCCTGCCGCCGACCCCGATTGCCATGGTCGGCCGCGAAGCGATCCACGCGGCGTTGAATCCGGTGGATGGCAGCAGTCTCTACTTCGTCGCTCGCGGTGATGGCAGCCATGTGTTTTCCGATGACCTGGATGCCCATAACAACGCCGTGCGGGAGTATCAACTCAAGCGTCGCGCCGATTACCGCTCCAGCCCGGCACCCGTGACCGCGCCCGAATCGCCGGAGGTTCCGGCTGAAGAACCTCAGGCAGAACCTGAACACGTGCCGATCCCGGCTGCATCACCTGACACCGTTCCCGAGACTTTGCCGCCAGTGTCGCCGAAAGAACCTGCGCCTGAACCTGCGCCCGCGCCGGATGCAGCCGCGCCGCAAAACTCGCAATGACTCTGACTAAGGACTGCCTGTGACTGGCTTGTTTATTACGCTGGAAGGCCCGGAAGGCGCCGGCAAGAGCACCAATCGTGAATACCTGGCCGAGCGCCTGCGCGCCGCCGGTATCGAGGTCGTGCTGACCCGCGAGCCGGGCGGTACTCCATTGGCCGAGCGCATCCGTGAAGTGCTGCTGGCCCCGGTTGATGAAGTGATGAACCCGGACACGGAATTGCTGTTGGTGTTTGCGGCACGTGCCCAGCATCTGGCCGAGGTGATTCGCCCGGCGCTGGCCCGTGGTGCAGTAGTCTTGTGTGATCGGTTCACGGACTCGACTTACGCCTATCAAGGTGGTGGCCGTGGCCTGTCGCTGGAGCGGATCGCGGCGCTGGAAACCTTCGTCCAAGGTGATCTGCGCCCCGACCTGACGCTGATCTTCGATCTGCCGGTGGAAGTCGGCCTGGCCCGCGCCAGCGCACGCGGACGACTGGATCGTTTCGAGCTTGAGGGCCGGACGTTTTTCGATGCCGTGCGTAATGCCTTCCTCACGCGCGCAGCGGCGGAGCCGGCGCGTTATGTGCTGGTCGATGCCGCGCAACCGCTGGCGCAGGTTCAGCAGGCGCTGGATGCCTTGCTGCCACGTCTGCTGGAGCTGACCCGTGGCTGAAGCCTATCCGTGGCAGGACAGCCTTTGGCAGCAACTGGCCGGTCGCACTCAGCACGCTCATGCCTATTTGCTGCACGGCCCGGCCGGGATCGGCAAGCGGGCGCTGGCCGAACGCTTGATGGCCAGCCTGCTGTGCCAGCGTCCGACCGCGCAGGATGCCTGCGGCGAATGCAAATCCTGCCTGTTGCTCAAGGCTGGCAGCCACCCCGATAACTACATCCTGGAACCGGAAGAGGCGGACAAGGCGATCAAGGTCGATCAGGTGCGCGATCTGGTCAGTTTCGTGGTGCAGACTGCCCAGTTGGGCGGACGCAAAGTGGTGCTGATCGAGCCGGTCGAGTCGATGAACATCAACGCGGCCAACGCCTTGCTCAAAAGCCTCGAAGAGCCATCCGGCGACACCGTGTTGCTGTTGGTCAGCCACCAGCCCAGCCGTCTGCTGCCGACGATCAAGAGCCGCTGCGTGCAGCAGGCCTGTCCGCTGCCAAGTGCGGCCATGAGCCAGGCCTGGCTGGCCAGGGCCTTGCCCGATTGTTCGGAAGAAGAGCGGGTCGAATTGCTGACATTGGCTGCCGGTTCGCCCCTGGCCGCCGTCAACCTGCAAGCCCAGGGTGTTCGCGAACAGCGCGCGCAAGTGGTCGAAGGCGTGAAGAAGTTACTCAAGCAGCAGCAATCGCCGACACAACTGGCCGAGGGCTGGAATGCGATCCCGCTCTTGTTGCTGTTCGACTGGTTCTGTGACTGGTCGAGCCTGATCCTGCGCTATCAGTTGACCCAGGATGAGGACGGCCTGGGCCTGATGGACATGCGCAAGGTGATTCAGTATCTCGCGCAAAAAACCGGTCAGGACAAAGTCCTGAATATCCAGGACTGGATCCTCGCCCAGCGCCAGAAAGTATTGAGCAAGGCCAACCTCAATCGGGTATTGCTGCTGGAGGCCCTGCTGGTGCAATGGGCATCCTTGCCTACCCAGAGGTGACCGTCTGCGCCTAGACTCTGTGCATCAGCAGTGGAGGTCAGCATGAATGAACCCGCAAGCCCTGGACCGCGCAACGGCATTTTGTCCCTCGCCATCAAGGACAAGTCGGTGCTGTACGCCGCCTACATGCCGTTCATCAAGAACGGCGGCCTGTTTATCCCGACCAACAAAAGCTACAAGTTGGGCGATGAGGTGTTCATGCTGCTGCACCTGATGGATGAGCCGGAAAAAATCCCGGTGGCCGGCAAGGTCACCTGGGTCACCCCCAAGGGCGCGCAGGGTAACCGGGCCGCCGGGGTCGGCGTACAGTTCAACGACGGTGACGACACCGCGCGCAGTCGAATCGAAACCCATCTGGCCGGAGCACTGAAGTCCGACCGTCCCACTCATACGATGTAAGTTGCAGTCATTTTTATGCTCGTAGATTCCCATTGCCACCTCGATCGCCTTGACCTTGCTGCCCACGACGGCTCCCTCGATGCCGCCCTTGATGCGGCTCGCCAGCGTGGGGTAGGGCACTTCCTGTGTATTGGTGTCAGCGTCGACAACGCCGCCGACGTCAAAACCCTGGCCGAAAAGTATGACGACGTAGATTGCTCGGTCGGCGTGCATCCGCTGGACGTGCAGCCCGGCGCCGCTCCCGCGCTGGACTGGTTACTGCAGGAACTCAATCACCCGCGCGTCGTGGCGATCGGTGAAACCGGTCTGGATTATCACTACGAACCCGAGGCGGCCGAGTTGCAGCAGCAGTCGTTCAGGCTGCACCTGCAAGCCGCGCAGCAGACCGGTAAGCCTGTGATCATTCATACCCGAGGCGCGCGCGCCGATACCCTGGATCTTTTGCGGGAAGCGGCGTTGCCCCAGGCAGGCGTGCTGCATTGCTTTACCGAGGACTGGGACATGGCGAAAGCCGCGCTGGACATGGGTTATTACATTTCTCTGTCCGGGATTGTCACGTTCCGCAATGCGGACGCGTTGCGCGATGTGGCAAGCAAGGTGCCGGCCGATCGCCTGTTGGTGGAAACCGATTCGCCGTACCTGGCGCCGATCCCGCATCGCGGCAAGCCGAACCTGCCACAGTACGTGCGTGAAGTTGCGGAATTTCTGGCAATGTTGCGCGGTGAGCCCTACGAGCGATTTGCCGAGCAGACCACCGAGAACTTCAAGCGATTGTTTCCCCTGGCACATGTCCGGACATCGGCGTAACGCCATAGGAAAATCGCAGCCTGAACCCGCTCATGCGGGGCTTTGACCACCAAATCGCAGGCAAAAAAAACCCGGGTTCTGGGGGGTGAATCCGGGTTAAGACCATTAGGAGTAAAACAATGGTACGCGGTCCGTTGGTACCAATATCGGCGTGACACTTGGGGGAGATGCCCCGCCGACAGTTCAAGTATTGATCAGTATTTCGCACAGTCCAGTTTGATAACCGCGGTTTTTAAACAAATTTGGAATACGGGCGCTTCGGAAGTGTTCTCATCAACCTCAAGGCGTACGCGAAATGACCAGAAAACACAGATATGGTCGGATGATCCGTGCATTTTGGCGCAATTTAGGCATAATACGCGGCTTCGAATTTTGACCCCTACAGACCTTTTCTTATGCATAAAGAACCTCGTAAGGTCCGTGAGTTTCGTCGCCGCGAGCAAGAAATTCTCGATACCGCGCTAAAGCTGTTCCTCGAACAAGGTGAAGACAGTGTCACCGTCGAGATGATTGCTGATGCCGTCGGTATCGGCAAAGGCACGATCTATAAACACTTCAAATCCAAGGCCGAGATCTATCTGCGCCTGATGCTCGATTACGAGCGCGATTTGAACGAGCTGTTGCACTCCGCCGACGTCGACAAGGACAAGGAAGCCCTGTCGCGCGCCTATTTCGAATTCCGCATGCGCGATCCGCAACGCTATCGTTTGTTCGATCGCCTGGAAGAAAAGGTGGTCAAGGGCAACCAGGTACCGGAGATGATCGAGGAGCTGCACAAGATCCGCGCCTCGAACTTCGAACGCCTGACCTTGCTGATCAAGGGCCGGATCAGCGAAGGCAAGCTTGAAGACGTGCCGCCGTATTTCCACTACTGCGCGTCCTGGGCGCTGGTGCACGGTGCGGTTGCGCTGTATCACTCGCCGTTCTGGAGCAATGTGCTGGAAGATCAGGAAGGTTTCTTCCAGTTCCTGATGGACATCGGCGTGCGCATGGGCAACAAGCGCAAGCGCGACACCGACACCCCGAGCAGCTGAATCATTCAGCCGCCTTATTGCCCCATGATTTCGCTACATGGGGCAGTACCGCAGGAATATACTCAGGCATGGGACTTGCTAAAACTTGATTTGTGAGTCAAGTTTTAGCAACCCGAATATCCTTTCGCCGGAGTGGCCATGATCGTTGACCGTCAAGGCAGGCGTTTTCGCAATTTGCGAGTCAGCCTGACCTCAGCCTGCAATTACGCCTGTACCTACTGCGTGCCCAACGGCAAGCGGCTGGTGGCTGCGCAGGATGAACTGTCGGCCGAGGCCATGGCGCGCGGTGTGGCCTATCTGATCGAAGCGGCCGGCATCGAGCGTTTGCGCATCACCGGTGGCGAACCGCTGGTGAGTCCCAAGCTCGAAACCTTCATGACGGCGGTCGGGCAGATGGGTCTGCAAGACATCAGCCTGACCACCAACGGTCAATTGCTGGCGAAGAAACTGCCGCTGCTGGTGGACGCCGGCATACGGCGCATCAACGTTTCCCTCGATACTCTCGACGCCAGCGCATTCCGTAGCATTGCCCGTGGCGGCGACCTGGCGACCGTGCTCGACGGCATGGACCAGGCACGCGCGGCCGGCATGAAGATCAAGGTCAACATGGTGCCCTTGCGCGGCCAGAACCTCGATCAGGTGATGCCGTTGCTCGATTATTGCCTGGAGCGCGGTTACGAACTGCGCTTCATCGAGTTGATGCGCATGGGCCACTTGGCCAGCGACTCCAATGCCTTTCTGCAACAGTTCGTCAGTCTCCAGCAATTGCTGACGCTGATCGGTGAGCGTTATGAGTATTTGCAGGCCAACGCGCCGGTTGATGCGACGGCGGTGCGCTATGAGATTCCAGGTGTTGGCCATTTCGGCGTAATCGCCAATGAAAGCGTTCCGTTCTGCCGGACCTGTTCGCGTTTACGTCTCTCGTCCACGGGATGGCTGCATGGTTGCCTGTCATCGAGCAATCGCCACTATGTCGGCGATCTGCTGGACAAGCCGCGCCACCAGGCGCTGCCGGCGTTGCAGCGTCTGCTGGTCAAGGCGTTGGGCGACAAGCAGGAAGTGGCGTTCTCTGGTGGCGCAACCGTCATGAAAATCATCGGCGGCTGATTAATCCCATTCGCGGGCAACGAAGATATTGAGCTGGCTTAAAAGCTGCATCCCACGGCCATTCGCCGGTTTTCCGTCACCGGCCTCTGGAGGATAGGATGCGTAGCCTGGTTTTGCTGCTGGCCGTTTTGGCGCTCGGTGGCTGCATGAACGTCAGCGATATGGCCGAAGGGACTCGCTACCATATGAGCGATGCGGGCCTGCTGGATCACAGCGACAGCCGCCGCGTGAATAACCTGCGCATTCAGCCGGACTCGTTCGTCTACATCGCTCAAGGCGCGTTCATGCCGCCAGGCAGTGCCGTTTACCCGCGACCAAACGTGATTGCCGAAGTCGCGTTTGACGGTTTTATCGAATACTTCCCCATGGTCCGCCGCGCGCGCGTGCCCGAAGGCCTCGATCAGGCCATGGGCGAAGCCCGCGCCGTTGGCGCTCATTACCTGCTGTATACCCGCTTCGCCAAATCCGATGACCGCATCGGCAACTCGGATGAATGGCTGGATCAGGAAGCCCTGGATCGCCTGGGTGTCGACACCGGGGTGATTCAAATCATGTTGATTGAGACCAGCACCCAGTATTTGATTGATACTGCACGCATCAAGAGTCGTGGCGGTTTACTGACGTTCCACGATGAAAAACCCGAAGACCTGATGGGCCCGCCGCTGGAGCAATACGCTCGTAGTCTGTTGGGTCTCAGCGACCAGTAATTTCAAGGAGTACGCCATGAGTGGCCCGCAAAAAGCCAACGACCTGTTGGGGCAAATCCCCAAGACCAAGGGCTTGCCGCCGGTCCACTTGTGGAACCCCGACTTCTGCGGCGACATCGACATGCGCATCGCCCGCGACGGCACCTGGTATTACCTGGGCACGCCGATCGGGCGCAAACCGATGGTCAAGCTGTTCTCCACGATCATTCGCCGCGACGGCGATGATTATTTCCTGATCACCCCGGTTGAAAAAGTCGGCATCAAAGTCGATGACGCGCCGTTTGTGGCCATTACGGTGGATGTGGAGGGCGAGGGGGAGGCTCAGGTCTTGCGCTTTACCACCAACGTCGACGAAACCACCGAAGCCGGGGCCGAGCACCCGATTCGCGTGGTGATCGATCCGGACACCCAGGAACCGGCGCCTTATGTGCATGTGCGGACCAATCTCGAAGCGTTGATCCATCGCAATGTGTTCTACCAACTGGTGGAGCTGGCGGTGAGCCGCGAGATTGATGGGCAGCGTTGGTTGGGCGTGTGGAGTGGTGGTGAGTTTTTTCGTATCGGGCTTGAGCCCTAAATAGATCGCAGCCTTCGGCAGCACCTACAGGAGCGCACATTTCCCGTAGAAGCCGCCGAAGGCTGCGATCTTTTTTATTTGACAGTCAATCATATGATGATTAGCGTGGGCACCCATCGCGAACGGCTTTGAGGTGTCCATGTCCAGCAGCTTTCATGCGTCAACAGTCGACTGGCTGGGTTGCTGGATCGCTACCGGGCAGATCAAGCCCGGTGAAACCCTCAAGGTCGAAGCCGATCTTGGCGAGCAACTCGGTGTCAGCCGCACGGTCATCCGCGAAGCCATCAAGACCCTGGTCGCCAAGGGCATGCTCGAAGTCGGGCCGAAAGTCGGCACCCGGGTGTTGCCGGTGCGGCGCTGGAATCTCTTCGACCCGCAAGTCGTGGGCTGGCTGTCACGCAGCGGCTTGCCGGAAAATTTCGTCGATGACTTGCTCGACCTGCGCCGCACCATCGAACCCATGGCCGTGCGCTGGGCCTGCGAACGGGCGAATGCCGAGCAGGTGCAAGCCGTGCTGTTGGCCTACAACGCGCTGGAGCGAGCGGTGGAAAGCGGAGTCGATTACAACCGCGCGGACCAGATTTTCCACGAGTGCATTCTCGCCGCCAGCCACAACCAATTTATCGAACAAATGATCCCGGCCCTCGGTGCGCTGTTGGCGGTGTGTTTCGAAGTGTCCGCTGCCGACCCCGACGAACTGCGCCGCACCTTGCCGATTCACAAAGACATGGCCGACGCCATCGCCGCCCGGGATTCCGCGCGGGGCGTCTGGGCCTGCATGACCCTGATCGATAACGCCGACCTGGCGATCAAGCGCTATTACCCGCAAGTCATGGCGGACAAAAAGGCCAGCTGAAAAACGAAGAACCTGTGTAGGAGCCGGCTCCTACCTGAAAACAATAAGAAAGCAGGAGGTTTCATGACGTTGAACGCGGTTACCGAGCACCGGGCCCAACTCGGTGAAGGTCCATTCTGGGATGCACCGACCCAGGCGCTGTACTGGGTGGACATCGCCGGCAAGCAAGCGCTGCGGCTGATCGGCGCCAACGTGCAGATCTGGCAGATGCCGGAACACGTTTCTGCGTTTATCCCCTGTGAAAGCGGTGATGCACTGGTGACGTTGAGCAGTGGTGTGTATCGCCTTGATCTGGACTCCCCGGGGCTGGACCCACGGCTGACACTGCTGTGCGTTGCGGATCCGCAACCGGGCAACCGCGCCAACGAAGCCCGTTGCGATGCCCAGGGCCGGCTCTGGCTCGGTACCATGCAAAACAACATCGGCGAACAGGGCGAAGACTTGCCCATCGTGCACCGCTCGGGCGGCTTGTTCCGTATCGATCGCGATGCGCGGGTGACGCCACTGCTGCGCGGGCTGGGCATTCCCAACACGCTGCTGTGGAGCGATGACGGCACCACCGTGTATTTCGGCGACAGTCTCGATGCCACGCTGTATCAACATTTCATTCGTACCGACGGCAACCTTGAGCCAGCCCAAACGTGGTTTGGACCTCATGGTCGCGGTGGTCCGGATGGCTCCGCGATGGACGTCGAGGGTTTCGTCTGGAACGCCCGTTGGGATGGCAGTTGCCTGCTCAGGCTGAGCCCGGATGGCAAAGTCGACCGGGTGATCGAACTGCCAGTGAGCCGCCCGACCAGTTGTGTGTTTGGCGATGCTGACTTGAAAACCTTGTACATCACCAGCGCTGCCAGCCCGCTTGGGCATCCACTGGATGGGGCGGTGCTGGCGATTCGGGTCGACGTGCCAGGAAAGCTTTGTACACGGTTTTCTGGGTAGATCCCTAAATGTGGGATGTAAATATATATATTGAGATTTTCTGCGGGCCGGGTTTATAGTCGGCTCATCCAGTTACACGCACTCACACTTAAAAAAACAAAACAGGTGAAGTGATGCAGCGATCCATGGCTGAACCCCTTTCGATGCCAGAGGCGCCCAAACCGCCCAAGGGTGAACGCCTGAAAAACAAAATCGTATTGCTGACCGGTGCCGCCCAAGGCATCGGTGAGGCGATTGTTGCGTCCTTTGCATCGCAGCAGGCCAGGTTGATCATCAGTGATATCCAGGCTGAGAAAGTCGAAGCCGTTGCTGCGTACTGGCGAGACCAGGGTGCCGATGTGCAGGCGATCAAGGCCGACGTTTCGCAGCAGCAGGACTTGCATGCCATGGCCAGGCTGGCGGTCGAACGTCACGGGCGGATCGACGTGCTGGTCAACTGCGCCGGGGTCAACGTGTTCCGTGACCCGCTGGAAATGACCGAGGAAGACTGGCGCCGCTGCTTCGCCATCGACCTTGATGGCGCCTGGTACGGTTGCAAGGCTGTGTTGCCGCAGATGATCGAGCAGGGCGTCGGCAGCATCATCAACATCGCGTCCACTCATTCCTCTCACATCATCCCGGGCTGCTTTCCCTATCCGGTGGCCAAACATGGCTTGCTCGGCCTGACCCGCGCCCTGGGAATCGAATACGCGCCCAAAGGCATCCGCGTCAACGCCATCGCCCCGGGTTACATCGAAACTCAACTGAATCTCGACTATTGGAACGGTTTTGCCGATCCACACGCCGAGCGTCAGCGCGCCTTGGACCTGCATCCGCCAAAGCGCATCGGCCAGCCGATTGAAGTGGCCATGACTGCCGTGTTCCTGGCCAGTGATGAAGCACCGTTCATCAACGCTTCCTGCATCACCATCGATGGTGGTCGCTCGGTGATGTACCACGACTGAGAGACCGGGATTTCAGGCGCATTACTACGACTAAAATCCAATCATCATACGATATGACTATTGGCAGTATGGTTACACCGCTTTTTGCTTTTCAAAGAACGCTCAAGAAAAATAACAAGGAGTCAGCTTATGAATCGTCGTCACGCCATCCGAACCCTGTGCTGTGCCGCCCTGGCGGTTTCAGCGGTCAGCCTGAGCAGCACGCTGCTGGCGGCTGAAGAGGTGAAAATCGGATTTCTGGTCAAACAAGCGGAAGAGCCCTGGTTCCAGACGGAATGGGCCTTCGCCGAAAAGGCCGGCAAGGATAAGGGTTTTACCCTGATCAAGATTGCCGTGCCGGACGGTGAGAAAACCCTGTCGGCCATCGACAGTCTGGCGGCCAACGGCGCCAAGGGCTTCGTGATTTGCCCGCCGGACGTGTCGCTCGGCCCGGCAATCATGGCCAAGGCCAAGCTCAACGGTCTGAAAGTGATTGCTGTGGATGACCGCTTTGTCGATGCCAGCGGCAAGTTCATGGAAGACGTGCCGTACCTCGGCATGGCCGCCTTTGAAGTCGGCCAGAAGCAGGGCGCCGCCATGGCCACGGAAGCGAAAAAACGCGGCTGGGAGTGGAAAGACACTTACGCGGTGATCAATACCTACAACGAACTCGACACCGGCAAGAAGCGCACGGACGGTTCGGTCAAAGCGCTGGAAGACGCCGGCATGCCGAAGGACCACATCCTGTTCTCGGCCCTCAAGACGCTTGATGTGCCAGGCAGCATGGACGCGACCAACTCGGCCTTGGTGAAACTGCCGGGCGCGGCGAAAAACCTGATCATCGGCGGCATGAACGACAACACCGTGCTCGGCGGCGTGCGTGCCACGGAAGCCGCCGGTTTTACCGCGGCGAACGTGATCGGCATCGGCATCAATGGCACCGACGCCATCGGCGAGTTGAAAAAGCCTAACAGCGGCTTCTTCGGTTCGATGCTGCCAAGCCCGCACATCGAGGGCTACAACACCGCCAGCATGATGTACGAGTGGGTCACCACCGGCAAAGAGCCGCCGAAGTACACCGCCATGGACGACGTGACGCTGATCACCCGCGAAAACTTCAAGCAGGAACTGGAAAAAATCGGCCTGTGGAACTGAAGGCCGGTTGATTTCAACGGTGGCCCCGGCAACGGGGCCACCCGTTCTGTGTGAAGAGGTAGGCTATGCACGCGCAAACACAAGTACAACACAATGCAGGCGGCAGCTTGCGCTTCAACGGGATCGGCAAGACCTTTCCTGGAGTGAAGGCGCTGGACAACATCAATTTCGTTGCTCATCCGGGGCAGGTTCACGCCTTGATGGGCGAGAACGGTGCCGGCAAGTCGACGCTGCTTAAAATCCTCGGCGGCGCTTACGTGCCGAGCAGCGGCGACCTGCAGATCGGTGAGCGGACGATGGCGTTCAAGTCCACCGCCGACAGCATCGGCAGTGGCGTCGCGGTGATCCACCAGGAGCTGCACCTGGTGCCGGAAATGACCGTGGCGGAAAACCTGTTTCTCGGCCATCTGCCGGCCAGTTTCGGCCTGATCAATCGCGGCACCCTGCGCCAGCAAGCGTTGGCCTGCCTCAAGGGCCTGGCCGATGAAATCGATCCGCAGGAGAAGGTCGGGCGTCTGTCACTTGGCCAACGGCAACTGGTGGAAATTGCCAAGGCGTTGTCCCGTGGCGCCCATGTGATTGCTTTCGACGAGCCTACCAGCAGCCTGTCGGCGCGGGAGATCGATCGTTTGATGACGATCATCGGTCGCCTGCGCGACGAAGGCAAAGTGGTGCTCTACGTTTCCCATCGCATGGAAGAAGTGTTCCGCATCTGCAACGCGGTGACGGTGTTCAAGGACGGCCGTTATGTGCGTACTTTCGAGGACATGAGTGAGCTGACCCACGATCAACTGGTCACGTGCATGGTCGGCCGCGACATCCAGGACATCTACGATTATCGCTCGCGGCCTCGTGGGGCGGTGGCGTTGAAGGTCGATCGCCTGCTCGGGCCAGGCCTGCGCGAACCGGTGAGCTTCGAGGCGCACAAAGGCGAGATCCTTGGCCTGTTCGGCCTGGTTGGAGCAGGGCGCACGGAATTGTTCCGCATGCTCAGCGGCCTGGAGCGCAACACGGCCGGACGCCTGGAACTGCGCGGCCATGAGTTGAAGTTACGCTCACCTCGCGATGCGATTTCGGCGGGGATTCTGCTTTGCCCCGAAGACCGCAAGAAGGAGGGCATCATGCCGCTCTCCAGCGTCGCCGAGAACATCAACATCAGCGCCCGCGGCGCTCATTCCACCTTCGGTTGCCTGTTGCGCGGCCTGTGGGAAAAGGGCAACGCCGACAAGCAGATCAAGGCGCTGAAAGTGAAGACGCCGAGCGCGGCGCAGAAAATCATGTACCTGTCCGGCGGCAATCAACAGAAGGCCATTCTCGGTCGCTGGCTGTCGATGCCGATGAAAGTCCTGCTCCTCGATGAGCCCACCCGTGGCATCGACATCGGCGCCAAGGCCGAGATCTATCAGATCATCCACAACCTGGCGGCGGATGGCATCGCCGTGATCGTGGTGTCCAGTGACCTGATGGAAGTGATGGGCATTTCCGACCGTATCCTGGTGCTGTGCGAAGGCGCGATGCGTGGCGAGCTGAGCCGCGAACAGGCCAATGAATCCAACCTGCTGCAACTGGCTTTGCCGCGCCAACGCGCTGACGGCGTGGCGAACTGAGAGGTGACTATGATGACAACCCAAAACGAAACCCTGCCGACCGCGCGCAAACCACTGGACCTGCGGCGCTTCCTCGATGACTGGGTGATGCTGCTGGCGGCTGTCGGCATCTTTGTCGCCTGCACTTTGCTGATCGACAACTTCCTGTCACCCCTGAACATGCGTGGGTTGGGGCTGGCGATTTCAACCACCGGGATCGCGGCGTGCACCATGTTGTACTGCCTGGCGTCCGGGCATTTCGATTTGTCAGTGGGCTCGGTGATTGCCTGCGCCGGGGTCGTCGCGGCGGTGGTGATGCGCGACACCGACAGCGTGTTTCTCGGTGTCGGCGCGGCGTTGGTGATGGGCCTGATCGTCGGCCTGATCAACGGCATCGTGATCGCCAAGCTGCGGGTCAATGCGTTGATTACCACGCTGGCGACCATGCAGATCGTGCGCGGCCTGGCTTACATCTTCGCCAACGGCAAAGCGGTCGGCGTGTCCCAGGAATCGTTCTTCGTCTTCGGCAACGGCCAGTTGTTCGGCGTGCCGGTGCCGATCCTGATCACCATCGTCTGCTTCCTGTTCTTCGGCTGGTTGCTCAACTACACCACCTACGGGCGCAACACCATGGCCATCGGCGGCAATCAGGAAGCGGCGTTGCTGGCCGGGGTCAACGTTGACCGGACCAAAATCATCATCTTCGCCGTGCATGGCCTGATCGGTGCGTTGGCCGGGGTGATCCTCGCCTCGCGCATGACCTCCGGCCAGCCCATGATCGGCCAGGGTTTCGAGCTGACGGTGATTTCGGCCTGCGTACTGGGCGGGGTTTCGTTGAGCGGCGGGATCGGCATGATCCGACATGTGATTGCCGGGGTGCTGATTCTGGCGATCATCGAGAACGCGATGAACCTGAAGAACATCGACACGTTTTACCAGTACGTGATCCGGGGTTCGATCTTGCTGCTGGCGGTGGTCATCGACCGACTGAAACAGCGCTGACACCCCATTACGTGTGGGAGCGAGCCTGCTCGCGAAGGCATTGGCACATTCAGCATCAATGTGTCAGCAACACCGCTTTCGCGAGCAGGCTCGCTCCCACAAGGTGATTTTCAATCCCGCTCCTTCCGTCTGAACCCATAAATTTTCCTTGCCCCCCCGAACCTGTTTCGGTTATCACGTTGTACATGATTAGACAGGTTCGATTTGACAAGAAACAACGGGTGGTCGACGAACTCATCCGGCGCATCGAAAGCGGCCTCATGGAGGACGGCTTTCAGTTGCCGGGCGAGCATCAGTTGGCTCAAGAATTCAAAGTCAGCCGAGGCACGTTGCGTGAAGCCCTGGCCGAATTGAAACGGCGCAATTACATCGCGACGCAAAGCGGGGTGGGTTCCATCGTCACATTCGACGGTGTGGTGCTCGACCAGCGCAGCGGCTGGGCCCAGGCCCTCGCCGACAGCGGGGCGCTGGTCAATACCGAAGTGCTGCGGCTGGAGGCGGTGACCCGTCCCGACTTGTTGTCGCGGTTCGGCACCGAGCAGTTCATCACCCTCGACCGTCGCCGCCGTTCCAACGACGGTACGCTGGTTTCTCTCGAACGCTCACTGATGCCCGCCACCGGAGGCCTGGAAAGTCTGCCGCGCGTGGGACTGATTGACGACTCCCTGACCATCACCCTGGCCGCCTACGGCTACATCGGCGAGCGTGGCGATCAATGGATCGGCGCCGAACCGTTGAATGAACAGGACGCCGAGCTGTTGGGACGTCCGGTCGGCACGGTCTTCCTCAAGGCCTTGCGTACCACCTACGACCGGCAAAACCGCTTCATGGAGCAGGTGGAAAGCTTGCTCGACCCCGTACACTTCCGTTTGCACCTGCAATTTGGAACGTCAAAATGACCGCGCTCAATCGTGCCCTGGGCGCGTTCTATGGCCTGGCCTTGGGCGATGCCCTGGGCATGCCGACCCAATCTTTAAGCCGCGCTCAGATCCAGGCGCGCTTTGGCGAAATCACTAACCTCGAAGATGCCGGCCCCGATCAACCGATCGCCGCCAACATGCCCAAAGGCTCGATCACCGACGACACCGAACAGGCCATCCTGGTCGGGCAGTTGTTGATTGATGGCGAAGGCACGATCGAGCCGTCAGTGCTTGCCCAGCGTTTGATCGAATGGGAAGCCGTGATGCAGGCCAAGGGCTCGCAGGATCTGCTCGGCCCTTCGACCAAACGCGCCATCGAGATGATCCTCGCCGGCCATTCACCGCAAGAGGCGGGGCGCTACGGCACCACCAACGGTGCGGCGATGCGCATCACGCCGGTGGGGATCGCAGCGAATGTCGCCGATCCGCAGCGTTTCATTGCAGCGGTGGTGCAGGCCTGCCAGGTCACCCACAACACCACGCTGGGGATCTCCAGTGCGGCGGCGGTGGCGGCGGTGGTGTCCGCCGGGATCAACGGCATGGACCTGGGCGAAGCGTTGAACCTCGGTCAGCAAATCGCCCAGCAAGCCGAAACCCATGGCCACTGGGTAGCCGGTGGACGCATTGCGTCGCGCATCAGTTGGGCGCGGACTATCAGCGTCGACAGCGACAAAGCATTACTGGCCGACCTGATGTACGACGTGATCGGCACGTCGGTGGCTTCGCAGGAATCGGTGGTGGTGTCGTTCGCCCTGGCCCAGCAAGTGGCCATCGGTGAAATGAATGCCTTCGAAGCGCTGTGTATGGCGGCGAGCCTGGGTGGCGATACTGACACTATCGCGGCGATTCTCGGCGCGATGCTCGGGGCCTGCCTGGGGCTTGAGAGCTGGCCGGTCGGGATGATCGACACTGTCAAGGCGGTGAACGATCTTGAACTGGAGCCCTTGGTACAGCAGCTGCTGACGCTGCGCTGATTTTCGGGTCGATCCGATTTCCCGTGGCGAGGGAGCTTGCTCCCGCTCGGCTGCGCAGCAGTCGTAAACGCTGACGACTCGGTGTGCCTGCCTCACTACTGTCGCAGGTTTTGGGGCCGCTTCGCCGCCCAGCGGGAGCAAGCTCCCTCGCCACACATGTCTTATCGTTTTGCGTCATTGCCACAACCACAAAAATGGCAACAGGAGCATTGTTCATGAGTTCATCAAACGCCGGGCAAAGTGCCGGGCAACTGGAAACCCGCGGCATCGAACCGGTGCCGGAATCCGAGTGCAACGGCCATCCGCTGCAACTGTTCTGGGTCTGGTTCGCCGCCAACATTTCCATCCTCGGCCTGCCCCTGGGCGCAACCCTCGTGGCCTTTCGCGGGCTCGCAATCTGGCAGGCAGTCATCGTCGCGATCCTCGGTGCCGCCGGCTCTTTCGCGGTGGTCGGGATCATCTCCATTGCCGGCCGTCGAGGCCGGGCACCGAGCCTGACCCTGTCACGGGCGATCTTCGGCGTACGTGGCAATATCGGTCCGACCCTGGTGTCGCTGATGTCGCGCCTGGGCTGGGAAACCGTCAACACCACCACCGCGGCATTCGTGCTGCTGTCGCTGTGCTCGATCCTGTTCGGCTCGCCGGTGGAAGCGAAAAGCGCACCGCTGCTGACCCTGGTGTTCATCGCGATTTTCGTACTGTTGACGTTGTCGGTGTCCGGCCTCGGTCATGCCACATTGCTGGTGATCCAGAAGTGGGCCACGTACGTGTTCGGCGCGCTGAACATTCTGGTCGGCGGGTTCCTCTGCGCGACCATCGACTGGAGCGCGGTGTTCAACGCCACGCCTGCACCGCTGAGCGCGATGATCATCGGTATCGGCACCATGGCGGCCGGCACCGGGATCGGTTGGGCCAACGCCGGCGCGGACATGTCGCGCTATCAGCACCGCAGCGTCAAGGCCGTGCGCCTGGTGGCCTCGGCGGCCTTCGGCGCGGGGATTCCGCTGGTGCTGCTGATCACCCTCGGTGGCCTGCTGTCGGTGGGCAACAACGACCTGGCCCAGGCCACTGACCCGATCATCGCGATCCGCGACATGTTGCCGACCTGGATGGCCGTGCCTTACCTGATCACCGCGTTCGGTGGCCTGCTGCTGTCGAACAACCTGTCGGTGTACTCCGCCGGTTTGACCACGCTGACCCTCGGTCTCAAGGTCAAGCGCGTCTATGCGGTGGTGGTCGACATCGTCGCGATCTTTGCCGGTTCGATCTACTTCATGCTGATCGCCGACAGTTTCTACGGCCCGTTCATCACCTTCATTTCCCTGCTGGCCGTGCCGATCACGGCGTGGGTCGGGATCTTCGTGGTCGACTTGATTCACCGTCACTACTACAGCCCCAAGGATCTGCTGGACGTCAGCCCGAGCAGCGCCTATTGGTATCGCGGCGGCGTGGAGTGGCGTGCATTCGGTGCGTGGGCCATTGCCATCGTGTTGGGCTTCAGCTTCACCACTATCGGCACCACGGCAGAGAACGTCTGGTTCAAGGGCTTCCTCTCCGACTCGTGGCTGGGCCATAACGGCCTCGGCTGGATCGTGACTTTTGTGGTGGCCGGCGGGATTTACTTTTTGCTCGGTGGGGCGAAGGACCGTCGCGCTGCGTTGGCCGAGAATGCTCATGCCTAAGATGTTGCACACCGGTCAGGTCATCATCGATCTGGTCATGGCCGTGGATAAACTGCCGCAAGCCGGGGGCGACGTGCTGGCGCAATCGGCCAGTTTCGAAGCCGGCGGCGGTTTCAATGTGATGGCCGCCGCGCAGCGTAACGGGTTGCCGGTGGTCTATCTCGGCCGCCACGGCAGCGGGCGTTTCGGTGATCTGGCCCGCGACGCGATGAACGCGGAAGGTATTCACATCGGCATCGCCGATCCCGCCGAGCGTGATACCGGTTTGTGCGTTGCAATCACCGATGCCTCTGCTGAGCGTAGCTTCGTCTCCTACATTGGCGCCGAGGGTGAATTAAGTGCAGAGGATCTGGCCAGCGTCCCGGCCGAGACGGGCGACTATGTCTACGTCAGCGGCTACAGCCTGCTGCACGTGGGCAAGGCGCAACCGTTGGTGGACTGGGTACTGATGCTGCCGGCAGGCGTCAACGTGGTGTTCGATCCGGGCCCGCTGGTGGACTCACCGGATGCGCCGTTGATGCAGGCGCTGCTGCCGCGTATCGACGTGTGGACCAGCAACAGCGTCGAGGCGCTGAAGATTACCGGCGCGTCGGACATTGCAGAGGCTCTGGATCGACTGGTCGGGTATCTGCCGCGCGATGTGCTGATGGTGGTGCGTGACGGGCCGCAAGGGTGCTGGATCAGCCAGGGTTCAGAGCGCAGTCATGTGCCGGGATTCACGGTTGAGGCTGTGGACAGTAACGGGGCCGGTGATGCCCATGCGGGCGTGTTCGTCGCGGGGTTGGCGCAGGGCTTGTCCGCGTTTGAAGCGGCGCGTCGGGCTAATGCGGCCGCGGCGTTGGCGGTAACCCGGTGGGGGCCGGCGACTTCGCCGGGGACTGCTGAGGTGGATGCGTTGATGGGTAAGACTTTCGGCGACTGATCCGCCGCTATCGCTAGCAAGCTAGCTCCTACCGAGGTTCTGTGTACCACACAAATTCCTTGTGGGAGCGAGCCTGCTCGCGATAGGTCTATCAGCTTCAACGCAAATCTCGGACTCATGCCCGGGAATGTCTGTCGCCCTCAGGCATCCAGCTTGCGTGCCGCCTCAACCCCGGCGGCGCTGAGCTTGATGGGCAGATTCAACGAATGTTCGCCGGCTTCATTGCACTGCACATTGCCGTGCTGGATCAAACCGCGTTCCTGCAACGTCGCGAGGGTGCTGGCCACGACTTTCTCCCCCCGGTAATTGTCCAGGACCTCCTTGCCCAAGCCACTTGGGTGGGCGTGCAGCAGGCGGGTCAGGACTTCTTTTTCCAGGTTTTTATCGACGTTCATGGTTACCTCTTCATGGTGATGGACTTCATGATGATGGATAGGTACTGCGGCGAATTACTGGCTGGCGCCCCCTTCTGAGCCCGAACCACCGGTCGTGGTTTTCGAGCCCATGCCGGGGCCGGCGTTGTCCGGCGTTTTGCTGTCTGGCACGTTCAGGCCGCCCTGGCGGCCCATGTCGTTCCCTTGAGTTCGCGGGTCGGTGCCGGTGGACGGCGGCAGGCTATTGTCGACGCCCGTGCCGTTGGTGTTCATGCTGGGGGCGCTCTGGATGGCGGGGGACTTGGGCGCTTCGACCGGATTGGTCGGGCCGGTGCCGGACGCGGTGGTCGCAGCGATGGCAAGCGGGGAAAGCAGTGCAGCAAAGGCGAGGGCGGTCAATCGGGTCGAGATCATGGTGGTGTCTCCATTGATTTAAAGTCCTTACCTGATATTGGTCTGCGCCCGTTTTGAATTGGTGCCTGATGAACGACGAACGGTTCAGGCTCGCTGCAGGGCTTTTGTAGCGAGGGAACTAGCTCCCGCTGGACTGCGAAGCAGTCCCAATAGATATCAACCGCGCGCCGACTTAGTATGGTGTTTTCAACCTCTGACAAGGCATGTCCATGACGATCGAAATCCGCCCGGCGACCCCCAGTGATGCCCCGCAAATTCTTGCGTTCATCACCGAACTGGCCGACTACGAACGTGCTCGCCATGAAGTCATCGCCAGCGTCACCGATATCGAGCGCAGCCTGTTCAGCGAAGGCGCCACCGCCCATGGCCTGATCTGCCTGCGCGATGGCTTGCCGATCGGCTTCGCGGTGTTTTTCTTCAGCTATTCGACGTGGCTGGGCAGCAACTGCCTGTACCTCGAAGACCTGTACATCACGCCGGAGCAGCGCGGCGGCGGTGCCGGTAAAACCCTGCTGCGGCATCTGGCGAAAATCGCCTGTGCCAATGATTGCGGGCGGTTTGAGTGGAGCGTGCTGGAGTGGAACACACCCGCCATCGATTTCTACAAATCCCTGGGCGCGCAGCCGCAGGAGGAGTGGGTTCGTTATCGCATGGACGGGAAGGTGTTGAGAGAGTTCGCCGAGGGTAATTGATGCCCCAATAAAAGATCGCAGCCTTCGGCAGCTCCTGCATTGGATGTGGTCCTGCAGGAGCTGTCGAAGGCTGCGATCTTTTTTTGTCTTGTCTCACAATATGGGATTGATATTTATATATTGAGATTTTCCAGCCGAGGGTTTATAGTCCCGCTCACTCACTGCCAATAAACAAAACAGGTGAAGCGATGCTGGCGCAATTGATCGCGCTCGATTGGGGGACAACCTCATTACGTGCTTACAAACTTGCCGAAGGTGGCCAGGTCCTCGAACAGCGCTCGCTGTCGTCGGGGATCATGCAGCTGCCCAAGGCACCGCGAATTATCAACGGTCGTGAATGCACCGACGGTTTTGAGCTGGCTTTCGACGAGGCCTGCGGCGACTGGCTTGACGCTCAGCCCGATTTGCCGGTGATTGCCTGCGGCATGGTCGGCAGCGCACAAGGCTGG
This sequence comes from Pseudomonas reinekei, assembly GCF_001945365.1. Classification (GTDB taxonomy): domain Bacteria; phylum Pseudomonadota; class Gammaproteobacteria; order Pseudomonadales; family Pseudomonadaceae; genus Aquipseudomonas; species Aquipseudomonas reinekei. The sequence goes on along the minus strand of NZ_MSTQ01000009.1, from coordinate 66,246 downwards.
CGCGAAGCAGCCTACCGCGATACGCCGGCCAACGTGGCCAATCTCGGAACCTCCCTGCAAACCGTGCGCAGTCTGCGTGGCGTCGATGTGCAGATCGTGCCGGGTGTGATTCAACGTTCGCACCTGCCGAACGTAATGCGCGGCGAAGAAACCCAAGTCCTCGGTGTCCTGCAAACCCTCGCGAGCGAGGCGGGCGCTGACCTGTTGATCGGCCTGCCGGGCAGCCATTCGAAATGGGTGGAAGTCAGCGATGGCTGCATCGTGCATTTCGATACCTTCATGACCGGCGAAGTCTTCGCCGTGCTCAGCGAACACAGCATTCTGGGGCGTACCCAACAGCGCGGCGGTTCGTTCGATGGCGATGCGTTTGATCGCGGTGTCCAGGTCGCGCTGTCGGCGGACGGTGACATCGGCGTGCTGTCGACCCTGTTCAGCGCCCGCAGCCTCGGATTGACCGGCGAACTGAGCGCGGCCGCGCAACCGGATTACCTGTCCGGCCTGCTGATCGGCCATGAGCTGTCGGCCCTGGCCACCGTTCAACGTCGGCGGCGCAACAGCGTTCATCTGCCGGCGATCATCCTCATCGGCAGTTCCCAACTCTGCACCCGTTACAGCCGGGCCCTCGACGCTTGCGGCTTTGCCCGCGTGACCCTGGCCGAGCAAGCCACCGAACGTGGCTTGTGGCAACTGGCGCAAGCCGCCGGCCTGATCCTGCCCAACCCCATCCGTTAAACCTGACTGGAGTCCTGACATGCTCAAACAAGCACTGGCGCAAAACGGTCTGATCGCGATCCTTCGCGGTCTGCATCCGCAAGAAGCGGCCGCCATCGGGAACGTCCTGTACGCCGCCGGGTTCCGTGTTATCGAAGTCCCGCTCAACTCCCCTGTGCCGTACGAAAGCATTCGCATCCTGCGCGATGCCTTGCCCAGCGATTGCCTGATCGGCGCGGGCACGGTGTTGACCCCGGAGCAGGTCGACCAGGTGAAAGCGGCGGGCGGCCAAGTGATCGTCATGCCCCACAGCGACCCCAAAGTCCTGCGCGCAGCGAAAGCGGCCGGGTTGTTCCTGTCACCGGGTGTGGCGACACCGACCGAAGCGTTCGCGGCACTGGCCGAAGGCGCCGATGTGCTGAAGATGTTTCCGGCCGAGCAGATGGGACCGGCGGTCGTCAAAGCCTGGCTCGCGGTACTGCCGGCGGGAACGGTGCTGGTGCCTGTCGGCGGGATCACCCCGGACAACATGCAGGTGTTTATCGACGCCGGCGTCAAAGGTTTCGGCCTCGGTTCGGGCCTGTTCAAACCGGGCATGACGGCGGAGCAAGTGGCGGCCAATGCCAAGGCCTACGTCGCTGCCTGGAAAGCCCTTCGCTAAGACTGTTTTGGCGCTGCGAGCGCTGCATCCAATAAGAGAGACAAACAGATGAAAATCACCAAACTGACCACTTTCATCGTTCCGCCACGCTGGTGCTTCCTCAAGGTTGAAACCGACGAAGGCGTAACCGGTTGGGGCGAGCCCGTCGTCGAGGGCCGCGCCCACACCGTGGCTGCTGCCGTTGAAGAATTGTCGGACTACCTGATCGGCAAGGACCCGCGCAACATCGAAGACATCTGGACTGTGCTCTATCGCGGCGGTTTCTACCGTGGCGGTGCGATCCACATGAGCGCCCTGGCCGGTATCGACCAGGCCTTGTGGGACATCAAGGGCAAGGCGCTGGGTGTGTCGGTCAGCGACTTGCTCGGTGGTCAGGTGCGGGACAAGATTCGCGTCTATTCGTGGATCGGCGGCGACCGTCCGGCGGACACCGCGCGGGCGGCGAAAGAAGCGGTCAGCCGTGGGTTCACTGCAGTGAAAATGAACGGCACCGAAGAGCTGCAATTCCTCGACACTTTCGAAAAAGTCGACCTGGCCCTGGCCAACGTCGCTGCCGTGCGTGATGCGGTCGGCCCGAACGTCGGCATCGGTGTCGACTTCCATGGCCGGGTGCACAAGCCGATGGCCAAGGTGCTGATGAAGGAGCTCGACCCGTACAAGCTGATGTTCATCGAAGAGCCGGTGCTCAGCGAAAACTATGAAGCGCTCAAAGAACTGGCACCGCTGACCAGCACGCCGATTGCCCTCGGTGAGCGCCTGTTCTCGCGTTGGGATTTCAAGCGCGTGCTCAGCGAAGGCTACGTCGACATCATCCAGCCGGATGCGTCCCACGCGGGCGGCATCACCGAAACCCGCAAGATCGCCAACATGGCCGAGGCTTACGACGTGGCGCTGGCGCTGCATTGCCCGCTGGGCCCGATTGCCCTGGCGGCGTGCCTGCAACTGGACGCGGTTTGCTACAACGCGTTCATTCAGGAGCAGAGCCTGGGCATCCATTACAACGAGAGCAACGACCTGCTCGACTACGTCAAAGATCCACGGGTGTTCGACTACGACAAAGGCTTCGTGAAGATCCCGAACGGCCCGGGCCTGGGCATCGAGATCAACGAGGAGTACGTGATCGAACGCGCCGCCGTCGGCCACCGCTGGCGCAACCCGATCTGGCGCCATGCCGATGGCAGCTTTGCCGAGTGGTGAGTTTTATCCGATTCAACACATGACCCCTGTGGGAGCGAGCCTGCTCGCGAAGATGGCGATACATCCGACTCTGATATGACTGGCAGGACGCTTTCGCGAGCAGGCTCGCTCCCACAATTTGATCTCCATGGACAGTGAGATCTGCGTTTCACATTGACCTCAATAAACATAAAAAGAGGCACTCCCCATGCAACCGCAAACCCTCACCGGGCAGGCGTCGTTGGCGGCGCCCAGCCGTAAGCGTTTTTTCATCATGGTGCTGCTGTTCATTACGGTGGTGATCAACTACCTGGACCGCAGCAACCTGTCGATCGCTGCCCCGGCGCTGACCAGCGACCTGGGTATCGACCCGATCCACGTCGGGCTGATTTTCTCCGCATTCGGCTGGACCTATGCCGCCATGCAAATCCCCGGCGGCTGGCTGGTGGACCGTGTTCCGCCGCGCATCCTCTACACCGCTGCATTGCTGCTGTGGTCGATCGCCACGGTGATGCTCGGGTTCGCCGGCAGCTTCATTGCCCTGTTCGTCCTGCGCATGGCTGTCGGTGCCCTCGAAGCCCCGGCCTATCCGATCAACAGCCGTGTGGTCACCACCTGGTTCCCGGAACGTGAACGCGCCACGGCCATCGGTTTCTACACCTCCGGGCAGTTTGTCGGCCTCGCGTTTCTGACGCCGGTACTGGCCTGGCTTCAGCACGAATTCGGCTGGCACATGGTGTTCGTCGCCACGGGCGCGGTGGGCATCATTTGGGCGGCAATCTGGTACGCGGTGTATCGTGAGCCTCGGGATTTCAAAGGCGCCAACGAGGCTGAAATCGAGCTGATCCGCGAAGGCGGCGGGCTGGTGGATATCCAGTCTGAGCAGGCCAAGGTCAAAGCCAAGTTCAGCTGGACCGACTTGGGCATTGTCCTCACCAAGCGCAAACTCTGGGGCATCTACCTCGGCCAGTTCTGCCTCAACTCGACGCTGTGGTTTTTCCTGACGTGGTTCCCGACCTACCTGGTGAAATACCGCGGCATGGACTTTATCAAGTCCGGCCTGTTGGCATCGCTGCCGTTTCTCGCGGCGTTCGTCGGCGTGCTGTGCTCCGGCTTCTTCTCGGACTTCCTGATCCGTCGCGGTTACTCGGTAGGGTTCGCGCGCAAGTTGCCGATCATCAGCGGCTTGCTGATTTCCACCTCGATCATCGGCGCCAACTTCGTCGAGTCGACGCCGCTGGTGATTGCATTCCTGGCGTTGGCCTTTTTCGGCAATGGCCTGGCGTCGATCACCTGGTCGCTGGTGTCGACGCTGGCTCCGGCGCGGTTGCTGGGTTTGACCGGCGGGGTGTTCAACTTCATCGGCAACCTGTCGGCCATCGCCACGCCAATCGTGATCGGTTTTCTCGCCAGCGGTGATTCCTTTGCCCCGGCGATCACCTATATCTCGGTGCTGGCGCTCATCGGTGCGCTGTCCTACATCTTGCTGGTGGGCAAGGTCGAGCGTATCAAGTTGTAGTCGTGGCATCCGGGCGACCATAATGCCGCCCGTTCACTCGCTCAACGGTAAAGGCTGGATATGCAGGAAGACGCCCCAAAAATCGCCAAGGCCCCCGCACCGACCGGCACTCAGACACTGCTTCGCGGTCTGGGAGTGGTCCAGGCCGTGGCCAGTGGTGCCCGCGATCTCAAGGAAATCGCCCGGCTGATCGGCACCACGCGCAGCACCACCCATCGTCTGGCCAGTTGCCTGGTGGATGAGCGTTATCTGCGAGTGGTGCCGCAAGTCGGCTATCTGTTGGGGCCCAAGCTGATCGAGCTGGGATTCCAGGCGCGTGAAGAGTTGCCGCTGGTGACCCTGGCCGGGCCCTATCTGGATGAGTTGTCGGCATTGACCGGCGACACCATTCACCTGGCGATCCGCGAAGGCGACGAGGTGCTGTATCTGCACAAGAATCCGGGGCGCAATGGCCCGGAAATGCGTTCGCGGGTCGGCCATCGCATGCCGTTGGCGCGCACCGGGATCGGCAAGGCGCTGATGCTCGATGACACGCCGCAAGAGTGGCAACGGCTGTACGAAGTCAGCCTGCCCGTGGGTGGGAAAAATCAGTTCTGGCCGCAGCACCCGGAGCAGTCCTGGGAGCAGTTTCAGCAGCGCATGATCGAGTATGTGGCCGGCGGTTATGCCTTCGACCTGGAAGACAACGAACCGTCGATCCGCTGTGTGGCGGCGCCGATCCGTGATGCCAGCAAACGCATCGTCGCCGCAATCAGCATCGCCAGCACCGTGCCTTATATGTCGCTGGAAAAAATGGCCGAGCTGATTCCCCTGATCAAAGGGGTCACAGCCCGGTTGTCGGCGGAGCTTGGCCTCAAGGTTTAAACCTTGAGGGTCGCCATGTCGATGACGAAACGGTACTTCACGTCACCGGCGATCATGCGCGTGTAAGCCTCGTTGATCTGGCGGATGTCGAGCATCTCGATGTCGCAGGTGATGTGGTGCTCGGCGCAGAAATCCAGCACTTCCTGGGTTTCGGCGATGCCGCCAATCAACGAGCCGGCCAGCACGCGGCGGCTCATCACCAGTTTGCCAGCGTGTACCGGTGGCGCTACCGGCTCGATCAACCCCACCAGAATGTGCACGCCGTCGAAGCGCAGGGTATCGAGGTAGGGATTGAGGTCGTGCTGCACCGGAATGGTGTCGAGCAGGAAGTCGAAGTGGCCCGCGGCGGCCTTCATCTGTTCGGCATCGGTGGACACAATGACGTGGTCCGCACCCTGCCGTCGAGCTTCTTCAGCCTTGCTTGCCGAGCGGGTGAACAGCGTCACTTCAGCGCCCATCGCCTTGGCGAACTTGATGCCCATATGGCCCAGGCCACCCATGCCGAGAATCCCGACCTTGTCACCGGCCTTCACGCCGTAGTGCTTGAGCGGCGAGTAGGTGGTGATGCCAGCGCACAGGATCGGCGCGGCACTGGCCGGATCGAGTTTCTCGGGGATGCGCACCACGAAGTGCTCGCTGACCACGATGCTGTCGGAGTAACCGCCCATGGTATTGCTGCCATCCACGCGGTCCGGGGTGGCGTAAGTCATGGTCGGGCCTTCGAGGCAGTATTGCTCGAGGTTGGCCTGGCACGCTTCGCAGCTGCGGCACGAGTCGACCATGCAGCCGACACCGACCAGATCGCCGACCTTATGCCGGGTGACATTTGCACCCACGGCAGTCACTTTGCCGATGATCTCGTGGCCAGGCATCAGTGGATAAACGGCAATGCCCCATTCGTTGCGGGCCTGATGGATGTCGGAGTGGCAGACGCCGCAGTAGAGAATCTCGATGGCCACGTCGTCGGCCCGTGGGCTGCGGCGTTCGAATTTCACTGGGGCGAGGGGGGTGGTGGCCGATTGGGCGGCATATCCGATGGCGGTGTACATGGTGAACCTCGCAAAAGCTTTGACAGGTGAGGTGGCGCATTCTGGGCGCCGAAACCCGTGTCGCAAATGACGATTCCTCCGGGTGTCATGCCTAATCCTCCGGCATGCGAGGGGCAGCCATCGAATTGGCCAGCGGATCTGCGATGATGCTTTCATCCCTTTTTCCGTGACTTTTTTTGTGAAGAACGCTGATGTTGTTGACCCGTCATCTTGATGCCAATGCCACGCTGGTTTCGCTGATCGAACCGTTGTCGGCCCGCGACGGCTTCGCCCCTACCGCGTTGCCAGGCGTGCAGGTTTTACGTGCCGCGCGTGATGTGGCCCGTGGACCGCAGATTTACGAACCGAGCCTGGTGATCATCGCCCAAGGCAGCAAACTGGCGTATCTCGGGCCTCGTATCCTGGAGTATGGCGCCGGGCACTATCTGATTCAGGCACTGCCAGTGCCATTCGAGTGTGAAACCTTTGCCGCACCGAACGGGCCGATGTTGGGCGTCTCCATGGCCATCGACCGGGTGATGCTGGGCGAGTTGGTGATGGCGATGGGGTTAGTGCCAGGGCGGCATATTCCGGCACAAACGTCTGAGTCCATGACCTCGGCGGTGCTCGACGATGCCATGCGAGGATGTGTTGAGCGGCTGCTGCGTTGCCTGCACGATCCGCTGGAATGCCAGATCATGGGACAGGCGCGGTTGCGCGAATTATTGTTTGTCGCCTTGCGCGGTCCGCAAGCTGACGTACTGCGGGCACTGGTTGAGCAGCAGGGGCAGTTCGCCCGGATCGCGGCATCCCTCAGCCATCTGCATGCGCATTACACCGAACCCTTGAATGTCGAGACCCTGGCCAGTTGCGCGAATATGAGTGCGTCGACGTTTCATGAGCATTTCAAGCGCAGTACGTTGCTGTCACCGGTGCAGTATTTGAAACGTTTGCGGTTGCTTCGGGCACAGCAGTTGCTGGTGAGCGAGGGGTTGGGTGTGGCGCAAGTGGCGCACAGGGTGGGGTATCAGAGCACTTCGCAGTTCAGTCGCGAGTACAAACGCTACTTCGAGCGCAGCCCCGGAGAAGAACGCGCAGCCTGATCCCGAAACGAAGCCCTGTGGCAGGGGTTTAAATGCAGGCAACAAAAAGGCCCCCATTCGGGAGCCTTGATGTTCAGCGGTTCGGCTTACATGTTCGGGTAAGTCGGGCCGCCAGCGCCTTCCGGCGTCACCCAGGTGATGTTCTGAGCAGGGTCCTTGATGTCACAGGTCTTGCAGTGAACGCAGTTCTGGGCGTTGATCTGGAAGCGCTTCTCGCCGTCTTCCTTGGTGATCACTTCGTACACACCGGCCGGGCAGTAACGCTGGGCAGGTTCATCGTACAGCGGCAGGTTCTTGCTGATCGGGATGCTCGGATCGGTCAGCTTCAGGTGGCACGGCTGTTCTTCTTCGTGGTTGGTACCGGAGATGAACACCGAGCTCAGTTTGTCGAAGCTGATCTTGCCGTCTGGTTTCGGGTAGTCGATCTTCTTGCAGTCGGCGGCCAGTTTCAGGCAAGCGTAATCCGGCTTGGTGTCGTGCAGGGTGAACGGCAGTTTGCCGCCGAAGATGTTCTGGTCGAGCCAGTTGAAACCACCACCCACGATCGCGCCAAACTTGTGGATCGCCGGGCCGAAGTTGCGGCTGGCGAACAGTTCTTCGTGGAGCCAGCTGTTCTTGAACGCATCGACGTAGCTGGTCAGCTCTTCGGTGCCGTCCTTGTCGGCGAACAGCGCGTCAGCCACGGACTCTGCAGCGAGCATGCCGGACTTCATTGCCGTGTGGCTGCCTTTGATCTTGGCGAAGTTCAGGGTGCCAAGGTCGCAACCGATCAGCGCGCCGCCCTTGAAGACCATTTTCGGCAGCGAGTTGAGGCCGCCCTTGCAGATGGCACGTGCGCCGTAGCTGATGCGCTTGCCGCCTTCCAGGTACTGCTTGAGCACCGGGTGATGCTTGAGACGCTGGAACTCGTCGAACGGCGACAGGTAGGTGTTGCTGTAGGAGAGGTCGACGATCAGGCCCACGACCACCTGGTTGTTTTCCAGGTGATACAGGAACGAGCCACCGGTGTTCTCGGTGCCCATGATGTCCATCGGCCAACCGGCGGTGTGCACCACAAGGCCTGGCTGGTGCTTGGCCGGGTCAACTTCCCAGATTTCTTTCAGGCCGATGCCGTAGTGCTGCACGTCGGAATCGTTGTCGAGATTGAAGCGCTTGATCAGTTGCTTGCCGATGTGGCCACGGCAGCCTTCGGCGAACAGCGTGTATTTGCCACGCAGTTCCATGCCCGGGGTGTACAGGCCTTCTTTCGGATTGCCTTCGCGGTCTACACCCAGATCACCGGTGATGATCCCGCGAACGATGCCGTTTTCGTCGAACAGCGCTTCCTGGGCGGCGAAGCCCGGGTAGATTTCTACCCCCAGGTTTTCGGCCTGCTGGGCCAGCCAGCGGCACAGGTTACCCAGGGAAATGATGTAGTTGCCTTCGTTGTGCATGGTCTTGGGCACAAAGAAGTCAGGGATTTTCTGCGCGCTTTCGGCGTTCTTGAGCACGAAGATGTCATCGCGGGTGACAGGCGTGTTCAGCGGCGCGCCGAGTTCCTTCCAGTCCGGGAACAGTTCGTTCAGGGCGCGTGGTTCAAACACGGCACCGGACAGGATGTGAGCACCGACTTCGGAGCCTTTTTCGACCACGCAGACGCTGATTTCCTTACCGGCTTCGGCGGCCTTCTGCTTCAAGCGGCAGGCGGCGGAAAGGCCAGCGGGGCCGGCACCGACGATGACCACGTCGAATTCCATGTATTCGCGTTCCACAGGCTATCTCCTACTCAAGGCTCAACAGTTTTTTCTAATTTTGGAGGTTAGGTGTCGCATCCTTGAATCCCGGCGTAAGGTCGGGAGAGGACAATCGAGTGGCCACCTTTCTCTTTGGGTGGCGCATTATATCTACACCACTCTCAGGGTCCAATACAAACGTTTGTTTGAATTGGCTCAAAGCCAGAGAAATCAAAGTCACGCGGCTTATGAACGGCTATTTTGCCGTATTGACCGGAATAGGTGTTCCGGTCAAGATACGGGCGGTTTTGCGCTCGCCGTAGGCTGACTGTTGGTTTCAAGAGCACCTCTAAAGACAGGGCGATGGCAGTAGCAAGTGAAGCGCCACGACGATTTGGCGCGCAGTTTACACGCCGCGATATTGAATGACTCGTCAGTCACTCCTGACGAACGGTCATCGACATCATGAGCGAAGCTCACTTGACACGTTTGCCGGCGTTTTTGGAGGTGCCCTTGCGCCCGATGAGCATCAACCGCCAGGTTCGCCTAGGCGACTTTCTTTTCACCGGAGAGTAACGAGGAATCCATGAAGGTTCTTGTAGCTGTCAAACGCGTTGTGGATTACAACGTCAAGGTCCGCGTCAAGGCGGACAATTCCGGCGTCGATCTTGCCAACGTCAAGATGTCGATGAACCCGTTCTGCGAGATCGCAGTGGAAGAAGCCGTACGCCTGAAAGAGAAAGGTGTTGCGACTGAAATCGTCGTCGTCTCCATCGGCCCGACAACCGCTCAAGAGCAACTGCGCACCGCGCTGGCTCTGGGTGCCGATCGCGCCATCCTCGTCGAATCCGCCGAAGATCTGACTTCCCTGGCTGTTGCCAAACTGTTGAAAGCGGTTGTCGACAAGGAACAGCCTCAGCTGGTGATCCTTGGCAAACAAGCCATCGACAGCGACAACAACCAGACGGGCCAAATGCTTGCTGCATTGAGCGGCTACGGTCAGGGCACGTTCGCTTCGAAAGTCGAAATCAGCGGCGACAGCGTTGCTGTCACCCGCGAAATCGACGGCGGCGCGCAGACCGTTTCGCTGAAACTGCCGGCCATCGTCACCACCGACCTGCGTTTGAACGAGCCGCGCTACGCGTCCCTGCCAAACATCATGAAAGCCAAGAAGAAGCCTCTCGAAGTGCTGACTCCGGACGCTTTGGGCGTTTCCACCGCCTCCACCAACAAGACCGTCAAAGTCGAAGCGCCTGCTGCACGCAGCGCGGGTATCAAGGTCAAGTCGGTGGCTGAACTGGTCGAGAAACTGAAAAACGAAGCGAAGGTAATCTAATCATGACTATCTTGGTAATCGCTGAACACGACAACAAGGTAGTGGCTCCGGCCACCCTGAACACCGTGGCTGCCGCTGCCAAAATCGGCGGCGACATCCACGTGCTGGTTGCAGGCCAGGGCGCTGGCGCCGTGGCTGAAGCCGCTGCGAAAATCGCTGGCGTGGCCAAAGTGCTGGTGGCCGACAACGCTGCCTACGCTCACCAGCTGCCGGAAAACGTAGCGCCTCTGGTCGCAGAGTTGGGCAAGGGCTACAGCCACATCCTGGCGGCCGCCACTTCCAACGGCAAAAACATCCTGCCGCGCGTTGCCGCTGCACTGGACGTTGACCAGATCTCCGAGATCATCTCGGTAGAAAGCGCCGATACCTTCAAGCGCCCGATCTACGCCGGTAACGCCATTGCTACCGTTCAGTCGAACGCTGCAGTGAAAGTGATCACCGTGCGTGCCACCGGTTTCGACCCGGTTGCCGCTGAAGGTGGTTCGGCTGCCGTTGAAGCCGTTGCCGCTGCTCACGACGCTGGCATCTCCAGCTTCGTCGGCGAAGAACTGGCCAAGTCCGATCGTCCGGAACTGACCGCTGCCAAGATCGTCGTTTCCGGCGGCCGCGGCATGCAGAACGGCGACAACTTCAAACACCTGTACGCCCTGGCCGACAAGCTGGGCGCTGCCGTCGGTGCTTCCCGCGCCGCGGTCGACGCAGGTTTTGTTCCGAACGACATGCAGGTCGGTCAGACCGGCAAGATCGTTGCGCCACAGCTGTACATCGCCGTCGGTATCTCCGGCGCGATCCAGCACCTGGCCGGCATGAAAGACTCCAAAGTGATCGTTGCGATCAACAAGGACGAAGAAGCGCCGATCTTCCAGGTGGCCGATTACGGGCTGGTGGCGGACCTGTTCGAAGCCATCCCTGAGCTGGAGAAGCTGGTCTAATCCGGCTGCTTCACTTATAAAGAGCCCGGCCTTTTGGCCGGGTTTTTTTTTGCTTGCCTGTCGGAGCCAGCAAGCCGGCTGCTACGGGTTGGTGTAATCAGGTTCAAGTGGAGCGTATCGCCATGGATTTGCGTGTTGTGTTGAGTTTGCTGGGGTTGACGCTGTTGCCGGGGCTTTGCGCTGCCGCAGGCAAGTGCGAGCGCCTCGTCGTGACCGGCAGCCCCGATGCGCCGCCATACCTCTGGCAAGACCCGCAAAACCCCAAGCATCTGATCGGCGCGAGTGCCGATCTGTTGCAGCAAGTGGCGGGGGAGTTGGGCATTAAGGCCGAGCTGCTTTACGCCGGCAAGCGTTCCCAGGCACTGGAAGAAGTGCGCAGCGGGCGCATGGACATGCTGGCCGATGCGCCGTTGATGGTCAGTGAGCTCGAATCCCTGGATTACATTCATCCACCGATGCTGGAAAACGACTATCAGGTCTGGACCCGCAAGGACTCGTCACTGATCTACAACGACGTGCAGGATCTGCACGGCCACCCCGGCGCTTTGTCGGAAAAGTCTCGATTAACCTCGGCATTCGGCACATATGCCGAACAGAATTTGACCCTCATCCGTACACCCAATCTGCCCCAGGCCTTTCAGAAACTGCTCTTGGGCGAGGTGGAATTTGTCCTCGCCGGACGCTACTCCGGCATGGCGATGGCGCAGACGCTGGGTATGGCCAACGACTTGATCGTCCGTGAGCAACCGGTCGACAGGCCTGGGCTGTTTCTGGCGATTTCCCATAACTCGGCCTGCAACGATCCCTGGTTGCGCGGACAGCTGGCCAAAAAGATGACAGAATTGCCCGCGTCCGGACTGACGGAGGCTGTGCTGCAACGCAATATCGAGCGTTGGAATGCGCAACAGAAACAACCTGTCAGTGCCCCAAAACAGTAGGGATTTTTAGTGAGTATTCGACCTCTTTTCGCTGCCCTGGCCGTTCTGGCTCTGGCGGGTTGTGCAGCCGATCCGGCGCCGAATGAACAAATGCGCCTGACCGAGCAGGCACTCGAACAAGCCAAGGCTGTTGGCGCCACTGCCGATGAAGTGCCGGAAATGAAACTGGCCGAAGACAAGTTCAAACGGGCCAAAGGCAGCATGGCTGACCAGTCTTACAAGAATGCGCGGATGCGGGCCGAGCAGGCCGAGCTGGACGCGCGTCTGGCTGAAGCCCGGGTCCTGACCCTCAAGAGCGAGGAACAGTTGAACGTTCTCAACACCCGCATCGCCCGTCTGCGCAAGCAGTTGGGAGATGCCCAATGAATCTCAAGTCCAAAGTGTTCGGTGGTTTGCTTCTGGCAGGTTGCGCCAGCCTCTATGGTTGCGCCGGCCAGCATAGCGAGGCGGCGTTGCAGCAGGCGAGTGCCGACTTCCAGAAGGTCAAGGAAGATTCCAACGTGCTGCGTATCGCTCCCAAGGATGTGATTCGTGCCGGTGAGTCCCTGGCCCGGGCCGACCGCTTGTCCACTTACTGGGGCAGTGGTTCGGACGTGTTGCAATACGCCTATCTGAGTCAGCGCTACAGTGAGATCGCTCGGGAGCACACCCATCAGGTGCTCAACGAAGAGCGCGCAGCCAAGCTCGAGCTTGAACGTCAGCGCCTGCAGCTGGCCTTGCGCGAATCCAAGCTGCTCAGCGTGCAGCAACAGGGCAAATGGCTGGAAGAACAGATCGTGGCGTTGGCGACGACGCAGACGGATCGCGGCTTGGTGATGACCTTGGGCGATGTATTGTTCGATACCGGTGAAGCGGAGCTGAAAAGCTCGGCCAACCGCGTGGTGTTGAAGATCGTGCAGTTCCTGCAGCTCAACCCCAAGCGCGTGGTGCGTATCGAGGGCTATGCCGACAGCACCGGCGGCAAGCAGGAAAACCTCAAGCTGTCCCGGGACCGTGCGCAATCGGTGGCGGACGTACTCATGGACCTGGGCATCGAAGACAAGCGTATTCAGGTCGAAGGTTATGGCGACGAATACCCGGTGGACGCCAACGCTTCCGAGCGTGGACGTGCGCAGAACCGCCGCGTGGAAATTGTGTTCTCCGACGAAAAGGGCCAGCTCGGCGCAGCCCGCTAAGGGGTGCGTCTCTGGAAAGCCCGGCCTGCCAGACAGCGCCGGGTTTTTTTGTGCCTGCCGATTACCGCACAAAACAGTACAGTTTTTGCTGACACTGCACTGTACTGTCGACTATTGTGACAACTGTCCCAGTACACTTCCAAACTGTTCCGGTATCGTTTCATACAAGAATAAAATGCCCGTGAAATCGAGTGCTGCGTCATGACCAATCTCTTGCTTTACCAACGTATTGCTCAGCAACTGGCCGAAGACATCCGCCGTGGTGTCTATCAACCGGGTGAGCGCGTGCCTTCGGTGCGCAAGATGAGTTCGCAGCTCAATGTCAGCCATGCCACGGTTTTGCAGGCGTATGCCAACCTGGAAGATCAGGGCCTGATCCGCGCCCGGCCACAGTCCGGTTATTACGTGCACCAGACGCCGGCCCTGACTGCGCCGACGCCGGACATCGCCAGGGTCGAGCGTCCGGGCCTGGTCACGCGCAGCAGCATCATCCAGCAGGTGCTGGTCGAATCGCGCCGCGAAGGTGTGTTCCCGTTGGGGGCTGCCGTGCCAAGCGTCGACTATTTGCCGGTGCGGGCGTTGCATCAGCAATTGGCCAAAGTCACCCGTTTTCATAGCCCCCGTGCGTTCAGCTACATGTTCAGCCCCGGTTTCGAACCGCTGCGCCGGCAAGTGGCGATCCGCATGCGCGATGCCGGTGTCGTGGTCGATCCCTCGGAAGTGGTCATCACCCACGGCTGTGTCGACGCCTTGCAGATGTCGCTGCGGGTGCTGACCCGCCCGGGCGATCTGATTGCCGCCGAGTCACCGACTTACTACGGTTTGCTGCAACTGGCCGATTTGCTGGGCCTCAAAGTCATCGAAATTCCTAGCGATCCATCCACCGGCATGAGCCTCGAGGCCCTGCAACTGGCGGCCAACCAATGGTCGATCAAGGCACTGGTGCTGACCACTCGCTTGAGTAATCCGTTGGGCGGCACCATGCCCGAAGAGCGGCAGAAGCAGCTGCTTCGCCTGGCATCGGACTTTGACATTCAAATCGTCGAGGATGATATCTACGGCGAGTTGATGTTCGAGCAGGGGCGCACCAAATCGCTCAAGGCCTATGACCGGCTGGATCGGGTTATCTACTGTTCGAGTTTCTCCAAGACCCTGTCGCCGGGGGTTCGCATTGGCTGGATGATCGCTGGCAAGTTCCAGCAGGAAATTCAGCGGCTACAGACCTTCAGTACCCACTCAGCCTGCAGCGTTACGCAGATGGGCATTGCCGCCTATCTGGAAAACGGCGGTTACGACCGGCACTTGCGCTACATCCGTCAGGAATATCGCAAGAACCTCAGCGCCTTCCAGCTCGCGGTGCAACAGTACTTCCCCGAAGGCACGCAGATGACGCGACCGACGGGCGGTTTCATTTTGTGGGTGAGTCTGCCAGGGCGGGTCAACACCCAGGAATTGCATGTGCGGGCGCTGCAGCAAGGCATCAGTATCGCGCCCGGGCTGATTTTCAGTAACACCGAGCAATTCAATCACTGTATCCGGCTCAACTGCGGTATCCCGTGGAACCGTGAGGCTGAGCGTGCATTGATGACGCTGGGCATGCTCGCCACTCAGCTCTGTCAGGAAATGGCCGGAGGGCTGTAGCAGGTAATATGGCGTTACGGGCCGTGCTTGTCTTGTAGGTTGCAACAGGCGAGCATAGGCATCCCTGCCGTTTGCGCCGTTGGGTCCATGAAACCGATTTTTCCTGCTGCCTTGCTTTTGGTCTGCCTGTTTATCAGCACTCAGCCGTTATGTGTGATGGCCGCTTCCGCTCAGGAGAAACCAGCGGCAAGCATGCCTTCGAAAAAAACTGCTGCCACCAAACAAACTGTGCCAGTTAAAAAGAAGCCCGCCGCAGTTAAAAAGCGTCCGCCCATCGCCTCGAAATCGAAATCGGCCAGTGAAGTGGCGAAAACCCAATTGCCTTCCGCCAACCTGGATTTGAGCTTGCCCAAGGACATGGTTGAAGAGCTTGATCCGGTCGGCACGGTGCCATTGCCCAAGCGCGAACCCATATTGCCGCAAATGTTCGGCGACAAAAGCAGTCAGTTTCAGCTCAACGGTCGCTTGATCAGTAACGAAATGCAGCTGCAATTGCGTAATGAAGAGCGCCGCGAGATCGAAGGCGCCGCGCTGGAATTCGAGTTCAAGCAATAACCTCGTGCAGTTCGTGACCTGCGAGCCAGACGCTTTGTCGGAGACTGGGCGGTCAGGCCACCGTTCAGGTAAAAACCCATGGCCGGGTAATTTAAAACACCTGTTTTAGCGGTTACTCTGTGCGCCGTCCTTTAATACATTGCCCGTCGTGAGGTGCTAGTCGTCATGAAATGCCGTGAGGGCTGTGGCGCTTGTTGCATTGCCCCTTCCATCAGTTCGCCGATTCCCGGAATGCCCCAGGGCAAAGCCGCCGGTGAACGCTGCCTGCAATTGTCTGCCGAGAATCTGTGCAATATTTTCGGCCAGCCGGAGCGACCAGCCGTGTGTTCGGCATTCGAGGCCGATGTTGAGGTGTGTGGCAGCAGCAGTGAAGAAGCCATCAGGCTGATTGGCTGGTGGGAGCAAATGACGGCGGCGTGATGTATCAACGAACGGAACTTCAACAATAAGGAATAACATTATGGGTTCGCTGCATCGTATCGCTGTGTTGTGTGGTTTGACGGCTGTATTGGCCACCTCGGTTGCACAGGCCGAAGACTGGAAAGTCGCCAAGAATGAAGACGGCATCAAGGTCTCCCTGAGTGAGGTGGCGGGTTCCGGCTACAAGGCCTACCAGGGTGTCACCCTGATGAAAACCACCATGGCCAAGCTGCGCGCGTTGCAGGAAGACGTATCCGGTGCCTGTGCCTGGATCCACGAGTGCAAGAGCCAGAAGTTGCTCAAGCACGAAGTTGACCAGAACTGGACCTACACTCAATTCAATACGCCATGGCCGGTCACCCCGCGTGACTCGGTGTTGCACATCACCACCGTTGAAGGGGCCGATGGCAGCCTGACCCGCAAGCTTGAAGGCGTGCCCAAGTACGTTCCCGACGAAAAGGGTTTTGTGCGGGTGACCAAGGTTGAAGGCTTCTGGAAGTTCGTGCCCAAGGGTGATCAGATTGAAGTGACTTATCAGGTTCACACCGAGCCGGGTGGCAGTATTCCTTCGATGGTTGCCAACAAGTTTGTGGTGGATGCGCCGTTCAATACGCTGAAAAATCTGAAGGCCCGCGCCGAAAAACCCTGATCAAAAGTCGCCAGCAACGCCCCGGTCGGTTCCGGGCGTTGCTGTTTTCAGTCCCTCAACAGCTATTTAATGTGTTTCCAGATATACGTTGCACAAAATTTTCACAAAGCCTCCAAGACAATCCGCCCGCGCCGACACGACAGAAGAGTAATCAATGGCAATGCCGTCGTTGATCGTGCAACATTTGCGCACCGCGCAAGCCCCGGGGCCAAGTACTGGCCAATAGAGGGCAAGGCGCCGCTGTATTTTGAAACTTCAACTTCCAATGGGTCCTAAAACGAAATGGCAATCCCGGACGCCCTGAGTCAGCAGCGAGCTTCGAGTCGCCTGCTGCAACCGACCGTCAAATCGCATCTGGCCTACACGTTGCTGTGCGCCTTGGTGATGATGGTGATGTTTTCCGCGCTGCGCCTTGCGCTGCTGGTCTACAACCGTGAAATGATCCTCGATACACCGGCCTCGACCTTTGTCGAAGCGTTCGCCAATGGCCTGCGTTTCGACCTGCGTCTGGTGGTCTACCTCAGCATCCCGTTGATCCTGGCACTGTTCAGCGCCCGGGCCATGGCTGCGCGCGGGTTCTTTCGCTTTTGGCTGACCATTGCGTCCAGCATTGCGTTGTTCCTGGGTCTGATGGAGATGGACTTCTACCGTGAATTCCACCAGCGCCTCAACGGACTGGTATTCCAGTATGTAAAAGAAGATCCGAAAACCGTGATGAGCATGCTCTGGTACGGTTTTCCGGTGGTTCGCTACCTGCTGGCCTGGGCCGTTGGCACCTGGCTCCTGAGCCTGGCGTTCAAGGGCGCGGACCGAGCGACCCGTCCTCGTGGTCCGTTCAGTGGCGGCAGCATCAGTACCCGCCAGGTTGCACCGTGGTACGCACGCACCATGGTCTTTGTGGTCTGCCTGCTGATTTGTGTGGTCGCCGCTCGTGGCACCTTGCGCCAGGGCCCGCCAATGCGTTGGGGCGATGTCTACACCACCGATTCCAACTTCGCCAACCAACTGGGCCTCAACGGCACGCTGTCTCTGGTCGCCGCGGCGAAGAGCCGGATGTCCGAAGACCGCGACAACATCTGGAAAGCCACGTTGCCGCAACCGATGGCGCAGCAGACCGTGCGCGACATGCTGGTGATGAAGGACGACAAACTGGTGGATGGCGAAACCGCCGCCGTTCGTCGTGACTACACGCCGCCAGCCGACAAGACCCTGCCGATCAAGAACGTCGTTGTGATCCTGATGGAAAGCATGGCCGGTCACTCGGTCGGTGCGTTGGGCGCCTCGGGCAACATCACCCCGTACCTCGACAAACTGTCGAAGGAAGGCCTGCTGTTCGACCGTTTCTTCTCCAACGGTACCCACACCCACCAGGGCATGTTCGCCACCATGGCGTGCTTCCCGAACCTGCCGGGCTTTGAATACCTGATGCAGACCCCGGAAGGCAGCCACAAGTTGTCCGGCTTGCCACAGTTGCTCAGCGCCCGCGACTACGACGACGTGTACGTCTACAACGGTGACTTCGCCTGGGACAACCAGTCGGGTTTCTTCAGTAACCAGGGCATGACCAACTTCATCGGACGTAACGACTTCGTTAACCCGGTGTTCTCCGATCCGACGTGGGGCGTGTCCGACCAGGACATGTTCGACCGTGGCCTGGTTGAACTGAAGGCTCGTGACGGCAAGGACAAGAAACCGTTCTATGCCTTGCTGCAAACCCTGTCCAACCACACCCCTTACGCCTTGCCGACGCCATTGCCGGTCGAGCGCGTAACCGATCGTGGCAGTCTGAACGAGCACTTGACCGCCATGCGTTACTCGGACTGGGCGTTGGGCCAGTTCTTCGAGAAAGCCCGCAAGGAGCCGTACTTCAAGGAGACCCTGTTTGTAGTTGTCGGCGACCACGGTTTCGGCAACGAGCGGCAGATCACCGAAATGGACCTGGGTCGTTTCAACGTGCCGATGTTGCTGATCGCACCGGGCATCCAGGAAAAATTCGGCACGCTGAACCACACCGTGGGTACGCAGATCGACATCGTACCGACCATCATGGGCCGTCTCGGTGGCGAAGTGCGGCATCAGTGCTGGGGGCGTGACCTGCTCAATCTGCCTGAAGGCGACACCGGTTTTGGTGTGATCAAGCCTTCGGGCAGCGAACAGACCACGGCCATCGTCACGGCGGATCAGATTCTGGTTCTGCCACGGGACAAGGACATGGCGCCGAAAATGTACCAGTACGAACTCGGTGCCAAGCCGCACGCCGAGGTTGTTCCGGATGCACCGCGCACCGCCGAGTTGAAAACCAAGCTTGAGGCGTTCCTGCAGACAGCGACCAAAAGCTTGATCGATAACACTGCCGGTGTCGTCGACGGCACGCCGGACTAAACAGTGACGCAATAAAAAAGAGGCCCTTGAAAAGGGCCTCTTTTTTTGCTTTTTAAACCGTCATATTTTGCCGAGTAACAATAGAATCAGTATCACCACCAACACCACGCCAATGATACCGGATGGGCCATAACCCCAACTTCTGGAGTGCGGGAAGACCGGCAGACCACCGATCAGTAACAAAATCAGAATGACGAGAAGAATTGTGCCCATGTCTATTTCCTTGCTGTAAGAGTTCAGGAATGACTTTGCCGTTATCAGTCAGCGGGAATGTCATTAATTCGAGCTGCTTAAAACTTCCGACCCTTGCGCTTGAAAGAAAATTCCAAGTTTTTTTGCTGTTTTTCGCACCAAAGCCCATTCCAGTTCTTGTTGTATTAGTTGATTCAGCCGTTCCGCCGGTTTGCTCGGGCCATTCAGCAATCTGATGGAGCGTGGGTCGGGCAATATCCTTCGCTACACTCGACGCATCTTCCCCGGAACAACAAGGCTGTTTGCTATGCAAAATCGCATGATGATCACTGGCGCAGGCTCTGGCCTGGGTCGCGAAATCGCGCTGCGCTGGGCGCGTGAGGGCTGGCAACTGGCCTTGTCGGACGTCAGTGAGCCCGGCCTGCAGGAAACCCTGAAACAGGTGCGCGAAGCGGGCGGCGACGGTTTTATCCAGCGTTGCGATGTCCGCGATTACAGCCAGCTGACCGCATTTGCCCAGGCTTGTGAAGTGAAGCTCGGTGGCATTGATGTCATCGTCAATAACGCCGGCGTGGCATCGGGTGGGTTCTTCAGTGAATTGTCCCTGGAAGACTGGGACTGGCAGATCGCGATCAACCTGATGGGCGTGGTCAAGGGCTGTAAAGCCTTCCTGCCGTTGCTGGAAAAGAGCAAGGGCAAGATCATCAACATCGCGTCGATGGCAGCGTTGATGCAGGGCCCGGCCATGAGTAACTACAACGTGGCCAAGGCCGGCGTGGTGGCACTGTCCGAAAGCCTGCTGATCGAACTGGCGCAACAGGAGGTGGGCGTGCATGTGGTCTGCCCGTCTTTCTTCCAGACCAACTTGCTGGACTCTTTCCGTGGCCCGACCCCGGCAATGAAAGCCCAGGTCGGCAAGTTGCTGGAAAGTTCGCCGATCAGCGCCGCTGACATCGCCGACTACATCTATCAGCAGGTCGCTGCCGGCGAGTTCATGATTTTGCCCCACGAGCAGGGCCGCATGGCGTGGGCACTGAAACAGAAGAACCCGCAATTGCTCTACAACGAAATGACGATCATGGCTGACAAGATGCGCGCCAAGGCCAAACAAAGCGCAGGCTGAACTTGCCCGCGAGCGACGGTATCGTTAGGGTGGCCGCCATCGGCCACTCTTTTGAGACGTTTGCATGCTCAACTACCTATGGTTCTTTCTGGCCGCGCTGTTCGAAATCGCCGGTTGCTTCGCGTTCTGGATGTGGTTGCGCCAGGGTAAAAGCGCCTGGTGGATCGTGCCCGCGCTGCTTAGCCTGACCTTGTTCGCACTGTTGCTGACCCGCATCGAGTCGACTTATGCCGGTCGCGCCTATGCCGCCTACGGTGGCATCTACATCATTGCCTCGATTGGCTGGCTGGCGGTGGTCGAACGGATTCGTCCGCTGGGCTCGGACTGGATCGGCGTGGCGTTGTGCGTGATCGGCGCCAGCATCATTTTGTTCGGCCCACGTTTTTCCGCCTCATGACACTTGGCGGTACTTTTACAAGTTTTGTCAGACGTTTCCGTCAGCACCTTGGTTGCGGGCTGTAAGTTCATTCTGGATTACCGTTGCTGCCTTGAAGGCCTGACCTGCGCCGGGCATCTTCAGGGCTCGGTAATCCTTAAAGGACCAGGGCCATGCTTGTACTCAGTCGCGTTGTGGGCGAAATGATTTCCATCGGTGACGACATTTCCATCCGCGTTGTCGCCGTCAATGGCAACAACGTGCGTTTCGGCATCGAGGCGCCGAAGACCGTCAATGTGCATCGGTCGGAGATTTACGATCGCATCAAGCGCAACCTGCCCCGACAGAAAAAATCAGTCGAATAGATGCTTGGGCACATCGTGCTTGAGCATTAGCTGGCACTGCTCGCTTTCCGGGTCGAATACGATCAGTGCCTGACCTTTGGTCAATGCCTGGCGCACCCGCAGAACACGGGTTTCCAGCGGCGTGTCATCGCCATTGTCGGTGCCGTCGCGGGTCACGAAATCCTCGATCAGGCGGGTGAGGGTGTCGACTTCAAGTTGGTCGTGGGGGATGAGCATAGGCACCTCGGGTGAACAATCTGGCGATGCTACGGCGAATGGGCGAGTGCGGCTAGTTCTGACTCCCCGGTTGACTGCACCATCGCCATTGCAAGCAGGCTCGCTCCTGCAGTTAATCGCGTAGATGTGAGAGCGAGCCTGCTCGCGATAGCGCCAGATCAGTCAACAAAAATGCAGGGATCAACTCTCCGACCGCTGCCCCACCAGGCTGTCCACCGACGGCACCCGCGTATCGCTTTCCATCTGGGTGTCGTGCTCGATCTGGTGACTGAACCGGTCCAGTGACCCTGTGGCAGGTTGGGCGTCGCTGGCGAAGACCGGCGGGCTGAGGATGTAGGCGCCGAGCAGGCGGCTCAGGGCTGCAAGGCTGTCGATGTGGGTACGTTCGTAGCCGTGGGTCGCGTCGCAGCCGAAAGCGAGCAGGGCGGTGCGGATGTCATGGCCGGCGGTGACCGCCGAGTGTGCATCGCTGAAGTAGTAGCGGAACAGATCGCGGCGCACGGGCAAGTCGTTATCGCTGGCCA
The DNA here is from genome assembly GCF_001945365.1 of Pseudomonas reinekei. Lineage (GTDB taxonomy): Bacteria > Pseudomonadota > Gammaproteobacteria > Pseudomonadales > Pseudomonadaceae > Aquipseudomonas > Aquipseudomonas reinekei. The sequence continues at coordinate 44,648 of NZ_MSTQ01000009.1, read as the reverse complement.
GGCGCAGCAAGTGTCGCGACAGGTGGTAGTCGTAAGGCCCGCCCGAGTCCTGCATCGCGATGCTCACCGCGTGTTCGCTGGAGTGCTGGCCCGGGGCGACTGGCGCGATGTCGATGCCGACGAATTCGCTGACGTCCCACGGCAATGCCGCCGCGGCGCCGCTGCCGGTTTCTTCGGTGATGGTGAACAGGGGATGACAGTCGATCAGCAGTTCCTCACCACTGTCGACGATGGCTTTCAGCGCCGCCAGCAGTGCCGCGACCCCGGCCTTGTCGTCGAGGTGACGGGCACTGATGTGACCGCTTTCGGTGAACTCCGGCAGCGGGTCGAAGGCGACGAAATCGCCGACGCTGATGCCCAGCGAATCGCAATCGGCGCGCGTCGCGCAGTAGGCATCCAGGCGCAGTTCGATGTGGTCCCAACTGATTGGCATTTCATCCACGGCCGTGTTGAAGGCGTGCCCGGACGCCATCAAGGGCAACACGCTGCCACGGATCACGCCGTTGTCGGTGAACAGGCTCACCCGGCTGCCCTCGGCAAAACGGCTGGACCAGCAACCTACCGGAGCCAGGGTCAGGCGACCGTTATCCTTGATAGCCCGCACGGCTGCGCCGATGGTGTCCAAGTGGGCGGAAACGGCGCGGTCGGGGCTGTTTTTCTTGCCCTTGAGGGTGGCACGGATGGTGCCGCGACGGGTCATTTCAAAGGGAATGCCCAGCTCTTCCAGGCGTTCGGCGACATAGCGCACGATGGTGTCGGTGAACCCGGTCGGGCTGGGGATGGCGAGCATTTCCAGCAGGACTTTTTGCAGATAAGTCAGGTCGGGCTCTGGGTATTTGATAGTCATGGAAACTCCTGATGAGTGAAGAGCATCGATGGTTTCGATGAGTGAAAACGTTGTCGTCTGTTGAGCCGCCATCGCGAGCAGGCTGGCTCCTGCATTGGGACGCGTCCCCCTTGCAGGAGCGGGCTTGCCGATCAGGCTCTACATCAATAGGAAGCTGCTGGCTGGCTATGCGGAAACAACAAATCCACAAAACGCTCAGCCGTCGGTTGTGGCTCGTGGTTGGCCAGCCCGGCGCGTTCATTGGCTTCGATGAACACATACTCGGGCTGATCGGCGGCAGCCACCATCAGATCCAGGCCCACCATCGGAATGTCCAGCGCGCGGGCAGCGCGCACGGCAGCGTCCACCAGGGTCGGGTGCAGGATCGCGGTGACGTCCTCGAGAATGCCGCCGGTATGCAGATTCGCCGTACGCCGCACGAACAGATGCTCGCCCGCCGGCAGGATGCTGCTGTAGTCGTAACCGGCAGTGTGCAAGGTGCGCTGGGTTTCGTGGTCCAGGGGGATTTTGCTTTCGCCGTCGGTGGCTGCCTGGCGACGCCGGCTTTGGGCTTCGATCAGCGCGCCGATGGAATGCTGACCATCACCCACCACTTCCGCCGGCCTGCGAATGGCTGCCGCCACCACTTCAAAGCCGATCACCAGAATGCGCAGGTCGAGGCCTTCATGGAAGCTTTCCAGCAACACACGGCTGTCGAACTGGCGGGCTGACTCGATGGCTTGCTGGACCTCTTCGATGCTCTGCAAATCCACCGCCACGCCCTGGCCTTGTTCACCGTCCAACGGTTTGACCACCACACGCGAGTGTTCGTCGAGGAACGCCAGGTTGTCATCGGCATTTGCGGCCAGTTGTTGCGCGGGCAAGTTCAAGCCGGCCGCCTTGAGCACTTTGTGGGTCAGACTTTTGTCCTGGCACAGGCTCATGCTGATGGCGCTCGTCAGGTCGCTGAGGGATTCACGGCAGCGCACGCGTCGCCCGCCGTGACTGAGCGTGAACATCCCGGCCTCGGCGTCATCGACCTGCACATCGATCCCGCGCCGATGCGCTTCTTCGACGATGATCCGTGCGTAGGGGTTGAACTCGGCTTCGGGGCCCGGGCCGAGAAACAACGGCTGATTGATGCCGTTCTTGCGCTTGATGGCGAATGTCGACAGGTTACGAAAGCCGAGCTTGGCGTAGAGGTTTTTTGCCTGGCGATTGTCGTGCAATACCGACAAGTCGAGGTAACTCAGCCCGCGGCTCATGAAGTGTTCGATCAAATGCCGCACCAGCACTTCACCGACGCCAGGCCGCGAACAGTGCGGATCGACCGCCAGGCACCAGAGGCTGCTGCCGTTTTCCGGATCGTTGAATGCCTTGTGATGATTGAGACCCATGACGCTGCCGATCACCGCGCCGCTGTCCTCGTCCTCAGCCAGCCAGTACACCGGGCCGCCGAGGTGTCGCGGGGTCAGCAAAGTCGCGTCGATCGGCAGCATGCCGCGTGCCTGGTACAGCTGATTGATCGCATTCCAGTCCGCTTCGCTCTGGGCGCGGCGGATGCGAAAGCCGCGAAACACCCGAGTGGCCTGACGGTAGTCGCTGAACCACAGGCGCAAGGTGTCGGACGGGTCGAGAAACAATTGGGTCGGTTCCAGCCCCAGCACTTGCTGGGGGGCGGCGACGTACAGCGCAATATCGCGTTCGCCGGGCTGCTCGTTGAGCAGCTCCTTGGCGAGGCTGGCCGGATCGGCAAAGGTATGGCCGATCAGCAGGCGGCCCCAGCCGCAATGCACGGCAATCGGCTCGCCGCCCAGTGCGCTGCCGTCTTCGGCCAGGCGCGCCTGCAAGCGTTCGTAAGAGGGCGCCTGACCGCGTAACAAGCGTTGGCTGAACGCCGTGGCGTGAGGTTTCATCGATCAGATTCCTTGTTCACTGAGCCACAGGTTCAGGGCCGCCAGTTGCCACAGCTTGGAGCCGCGCAGCGGGGTCAATTGCCCTTGCGGGTCAGTCAGCAGCCGGTCGAGCATGGCCGGGTTGAACAGGCCGCGATCCTGGCTGGGGTCGAGCAACAACTCGCGCACCCAGTTCAGCGTGTCACCCTGCAAATGCTTGAGACCCGGCACCGGGAAGTAGCCTTTCTTGCGGTCGATCACTTCACTCGGGATCACCAGCCGCGCCGCTTCCTTGAGCACCTGTTTGCCACCGTCCGGCAGTTTGAATTTACCCGGCACTCGGGCCGACAACTCCACCAGGCGATAATCGAGAAACGGTGTGCGTGCTTCCAGGCCCCAGGCCATGGTCATGTTGTCGACGCGTTTGACCGGGTCGTCCACCAGCATCACCGTACTGTCCAGGCGCAGGGCTTTGTCCACCGCCGCATCGGCACCCGGTTGTGCGAAATGTTCCTTCACGAAGTCACCGGCAGCGTCGTTCGCAGTCAGCCATTTCGGCTGCACGGTGGCGGCGTAATCGTCGTAGCTGCGGTCGAAAAACGCTTCGCGATAGGCCGCATACGGATCGCTGGCGCCGTCCACCTGCGGGTACCAGTGGTAGCCGGCAAACAGTTCGTCGGCGCCCTGGCCGCTTTGCACCACTTTGCAATGCTTGGCCACTTCCCGGGACAGCAGATAGAACGCGATGCAATCGTGGCTGACCATCGGTTCGCTCATTGCGCGGAACGCAGCGGGCAGTTGCTCGATGATCTCTTTTTCGTCGATCCGCAGCTGATGGTGCTGGGTGCCGTAGTGTTTGGCGATCAGGTCCGAATACTGGAACTCGTCGCCGCGTTCGCCACCGGCATCCTGGAAGCCGATGGAAAACGTCGACAGGTTTTCAACACCGACTTCACGCAACAAGCCCACCAGCATGCTCGAATCGACACCGCCGGAAAGCAGCACGCCGACATCGACCGCTGCCCGTTGGCGAATCGCTACGGCCTCGCGGGTGCTGTCGAGCACGCGGTCGCGCCAGTCTTCGAGTGTCAGATTCATCTCATCGGCGTGTGGGCCGTAGGGCAGGGTCCACCAGGTTTTCTGCTCGGTACGGCCGTCGGCTTCGATGCGCATCCAGGTCGCGGGCGGCAATTTTTCGATGCCGGCCAGCAAGGTGCGTGGCGCCGGGACCACCGCATGAAAATTCAAATAATGATTGAGCGCCACCGGGTCGAGGATCGGGTTGATGTCGCCCCCCTTGAGCAGCGCCGGTAACGCCGAGGCAAAGCGCAGGCGCTGGCAGGTGCGCGACAGGTACAGCGGTTTTACACCGAGACGGTCGCGGGCGATGAACAGGCGTTGTGCATCACGCTCCCAAATGGCGAAGGCAAACATGCCGTTGAGTTTCGGCAGCAGCGCTTCACCCCAGGCGTGAAAGCCTTTGAGCAGCACTTCGGTGTCGCCACCCGAATAGAAGGCATAACCGAGCGCTTCCAGCTCGGCACGCAATTCAGGGTAGTTGTAGATGGCGCCGTTGAAGGCCAGGGACAGACCCAGTTGGTTGTCGATCATCGGCTGCGCCGAGCCGTCCGACAGGTCCATGATTTTCAGGCGTCTGTGGCCCAGGGCAATCGGCCCCTGGCTGTGAAAACCCCAGGCGTCGGGGCCGCGTGGTGCCAGGTGATGGGTAATTCGTTCAACCGCCGCGAGGTCTGCAGGTTGATGATCAAAACGTAACTCGCCAGCTAATCCGCACATAAATTCCTTACCGGTTTTTCCGTTGGGGAGGGGCAATCGATACCGCGCCAAAACGGCGGGTACTCAGAAACTGACCCGGCTCATTCCCCGGAGTTTTAGACCGATAAGTTATAAAGAGCGCAAGCCCTTCCGGTAGAGCGGCCGTCACCCAGCCAGCCGGTTCCTGCAAGGGCCGAGTCAGGCGTGGGTGCGGCGGATCAGGTTGCGCAGCGCAAACCGGTTCGGGTGACAGGCTTCGGCCACGCTTCTGGGCAGGGGCAAGGGTTCGTCATTCAGCCAGGCGGCCAGCAGTTCTCCGGACAGCGGTGCGGTGATCAAGCCGCGTGAGCCGTGGCCGCTGTTGACGTACAAACCGTCGAGCCACGGGCATTCGACATCCGGCACCTGCCGGGCGTCCTTGCTCAGGGCGGCGTACGCCTGGGCAAATGCCTGGTTGTCAGCCAGCGGCCCGACGATTGGCAGGTAGTCGGGGCTGGTGCAACGGAAGGCGGCGCGCCCCTCGAGGCTTTCAGGGGCCAGTTCGGCGACGTGTAATCGGCTGACCAGATCCTCGGAAATCTCTTCGAGCATGGCCAGGTTGCCCAGGTGTTCGGCGGTGGTCGGGGTCAGGTCATCGCTCTTGAAGTCGAAACTCGCGCCCAGTGTGTGCTCGCCCAGACGCGCCGGGGCGACGTAGCCTTCGGCGCAGACCACCGTGCTCAACGCCTGACTTTGCGGGGTTTGCATCAGGCGGGTGATTTGCCCGCGAATGCGTTTGAGTGGCAGCCCGGCGCTTTGCGCAAAGCGCTGGATCTCGGCGGCACCGGCCAGCACCACCACCGGAGCGCTGGCGAGCAAGCGTTCACCGTCACAGGCTTGCCACTGGCCATCGACCTTGCGCAATTGCACGGCATCGTGGTGCGTCAGCAATTGAATGTCGGGGTGCGCAGCCTGCCATTGGCACAGCGCCGGAGGATGCACCCAGCCACCTTCTGGATAGTACAAGCCACCGTGCGCCAGACCGATCCCCGCCAGCGCCTGGGCCTGGGGCTGGTCGACCTGGTGCAGCAGGTCCGCAGGAAACGCCGCGGCCAGTTGCGCCTGACGTTCGCTTTCCTTGGCGTTGAACGCCAGTTGCAGCACGCCGCAATCGTCCCAATCGGTGCCGCGTTGCAGGTGTTCGAGTTGGCGTCGGGTGTAACCGAAGCCGCTGACGATCATTTGCGACAGCGCGGTGCCGTGAGCGGATAACTTGAGGTAAAGCACGCCTTGCGGATTACCGGAGGCTTCCGGGGCAAGGTCGGCGTGGCGCTCGAGGACGGTCACCTGCCAACCCCGCGCCGCGAGACTGGCCGCGCTGGCACAACCGGCCAGGCCGGCACCGATCACCAGTGCGCGGCGTTCGCCGGCCAGCGGTGCAGGTCGGGCGAACCAGGGCTTGGCGGGTAATGGCGCGGGAACCTCCTGCGGCCAACCCAGAAACTCGCCGCGCAGGATCTCCCATTTATGGCCGATGCCCGGCGTGCGTTTCATCTTGAAACCGGCGGCGTTGAGGAGTCGCCGGACCCAACCGGTGCTGGTGAATGTGCTGATGGTCGAGCCTGGGGCGGCCAGTCGCGCCAGTTCGACGAACAGCTCGGCGGTCCACATGTCAGGATTTTTCGCCGGGGCAAACCCGTCGAGAAACCAGGCGTCGATTTGCGCGTCCAGTTGCGGCAGTTGTTCCAGCGCATCGCCGATCAGCAAGGTCAGGGTCACCCGGCCGTTGGCCAGCGTCAGCCGCTGAAAGCCTTGATGGATGGCCACGTATTGCGCCAGCAGTTGATCGGCCAACACCTTGAGTTCGGGCCACAGCGCCAGGGCGCGTTGCAGGTCGGCGGGGCTCAACGGGTACTTTTCGACACTGACAAAATGCAGCCGCGCACCGACCGGCGCGTGTTGCTCGAACACCTGCCACGCGCACAGAAAATTCAACCCGGTGCCAAACCCTGTCTCGCCGATAACCAGCCGGCCATCGTGCGGCAACGCGGCAAAGCGTTCAGCCAGACGGTTCTGCTCGATGAACACATAGCGGGTTTCATCCAGCCCCGACTTATCGGAGAAATACACATCGTCGAACAGGCGCGAATAGGGACGACCCTGGTCGTCCCAATCGAGCTGGGCGTGGGGCAATACAGGTTTCATGGCAGGCTCGGTCACGGCAAGGTGGCCATTCTAGCCGATCGCGGGGGCCGTGCTTGATCCGCCTTTGTGGCGAGGGAGCTTGCGCCTGCAAAAATTGGATTTCTTCCACGTGACACCGGTCAATCCGCTAGTCTTGCTCACATCTGGAAGGGAGCCGTTCATGTTCGAATCCGCTGAAATCGATCACACCATCGACAAAGAAACCTACGACGCCGAAGTGCCCGCACTGCGCGAAGCCTTGCTTGAAGCGCAATTTGAACTGCAGCAGCAGCGCCGGTTTCCGGTGATCATCCTGATCAATGGCATCGAAGGTGCCGGTAAGGGCGAGACGGTCAAATTGCTCAACGAGTGGATGGACCCGCGCTTGATCGAGGTCCGCACGTTCGATCAGCAAACTGATGAAGAGCTGGCGCGGCCACCAGCCTGGCGTTACTGGCGGATGCTGCCGGCCAAGGGGCGCATGGGCGTTTTCTTTGGTAATTGGTACAGCCAGATGCTGCAGGGCAGGGTGCATGGCGAGTTCAAGGACCCGCGTCTCGATCAAGCCATCAACGGTGCCGAGCGCCTGGAAAAGATGCTGTGCGATGAAGGCGCACTGATCGTCAAGTTCTGGTTCCACCTCTCTAAAAAACAGATGAAGGCGCGGCTTAAAGCGTTGGCCGACGATCCATTGCACAGCTGGCGCATCAGCCCGCTGGACTGGCAGCAATCGCAGACCTACGACCGCTTCGTGAAGTTCGGTGAGCGGGTCTTGCGCCGCACCAGTCGTGACTATGCGCCGTGGCATGTCATCGCCGGGATGGATGCGCGCTACCGCAGCCTGGTGGTGGGCAAGATTCTGCTCGACAGCCTGAACGGTGCGTTGAAGCGGCCGAAGATCCATCCCGAAAAAGTCAGCGCCGCACCGATGTTCCCCAGTGTCGATCAGGTCAACCTGCTCGACAGCCTGGACCTGACCCTGCACCTGGAAAAAGACGATTACGAGGAACAGTTGGTGACCGAACAGGCTCGGCTTTCCGGGTTGATGCGTGACAAGCGCATGCGCCGGCACGCGCTGGTTGCGGTGTTCGAAGGCAATGACGCCGCAGGCAAGGGCGGGGCGATTCGGCGAGTGGCGGCGGCGCTCGACCCACGGCAATACAACATCGTGCCGGTTGCCGCGCCCACTGAAGAAGAGCGCGCGCAACCGTACCTGTGGCGCTTCTGGCGACACCTGCCGGCGCGGGGCAAATTCACCGTGTTCGACCGCTCCTGGTATGGCCGGGTGCTGGTGGAGCGTATCGAGGGCTTCTGCAGCCCGACGGACTGGTTGCGCGCCTACGGTGAAATCAATGACTTCGAGGAGCAGATCGCCGACGCCGGGGTGGTCGTGGTCAAATTCTGGCTGGCCATCGATAAACAGACGCAACTGGAACGCTTCCAGGAGCGTGAAAACATCCCCTTCAAACGCTTCAAGATCACCGAGGATGACTGGCGCAATCGGGACAAGTGGGACGACTATCGCGCCGCTGTCGGCGACATGGTCGACCGCACCAGCACTGAAATCTCGCCCTGGACATTGATTGAAGCCAGCGACAAGCGCTGGGCGCGGGTCAAGGTCTTGCGCACGATCAATCAGGCACTGGAAGCAGCCTTCGAGAAGTCCGAAAAGCGCGCCAGGAAGGAAAACAAAGGCAAGAAGTGAGGCGATGGTCGCGCATACGCAGGGTGAATGATTGTCGCGGTCGGTCATTGAGTGGGCTTATGCTCGGTCCACTCTCAACCGACAACAACAATGAGGTATGCCATGCGTGAAGTGGTGATCGTCGACAGCGTGCGGACCGGCCTGGCCAAATCCTTTCGCGGCAAGTTCAACCAGACCCGTCCGGACGACATGGCCGCGCATTGCGTCAACGCCTTGCTGGCGCGCACCGGCATCGACCCGGCCAGCGTCGAGGACTGCATTGTCGGCGCCGGTTCCAATGAAGGCGCCCAGGGCTACAACATCGGTCGTAATGTCGCGGTGCTGTCGCGTTTGGGCATCGGCACGGCCGGCATGACCCTCAACCGCTTCTGCTCGTCAGGCCTGCAGGCGATTGCGATCGCCGCCAATCAGATCGCTTCGGGTTGCAGCGACATCATTGTCGCCGGTGGTGTCGAGTCGATCAGCCTGACCATGAAGAGCGTCAACACCGATAATCTGATCAACCCGCTGCTCAAGGAGCGGGTGCCGGGTATTTATTTCTCGATGGGCCAGACCGCCGAAGTCGTCGCTCGCCGTTACGGCGTCAGCCGCGAAGAACAGGATCTGTACGCCCTGCAAAGTCAGCAACGCACCGCCCAGGCGCAGGCAGCTGGGCTGTTCGACGATGAAATCGTGCCGATGGCGGTGAAGTACCGCGTTGAGGACAAGGCCACCGGTCAGGTACAGGTGCTCGACGGCATCGTTGATCGCGATGACTGCAACCGTCCCGACACCACGCTGCACAGTCTGGCCGGATTGAATCCGGTGTTCGCCGAGGAGGGTTCGGTCACCGCCGGCAATTCGTCGCAGCTGTCGGACGGCGCTTCGATGACGTTGGTGATGAGCCTGGAAAAAGCCCTGGCGCTGGGCTTGAAGCCGAAAGCGTTTTTCCGTGGTTTTACCGTGGCAGGTTGCGAACCGGATGAAATGGGCATCGGCCCGGTGTTTTCGGTGCCGAAACTGCTCAAGGCCAAGGGTTTGCAGATGGGCGATATCGATCTGTGGGAACTCAACGAAGCATTCGCCTCGCAGTGCCTGTATGCGCGTAATCGGCTGGAGATCGATAACGAAAAGTACAACGTCAACGGCGGCTCAATCGCCATCGGCCACCCGTTCGGCATGACCGGTTCGCGTCAGGTCGGGCACATTGTTCGCGAGTTGCAGCGGCGTAACCTGCGCTACGGCGTCGTGACCATGTGCGTGGGTGGCGGGATGGGAGCGACCGGGTTGTTTGAGGCGGTGCGGTAAACGCGTCGGATTTTGTTGGTGACTGTTATATAGCTATCGCTAGCAGGCTAGCTCCCACACTGGATCTGTGTCGCCTATCAGACCCCTGTGGGAGCTGGCCTGCTAGCGATAAAGGCGACTCGGTTTATCTATTTACCGCCATATTCTGCATCCGCTCGATATACGCCTGAATTTCCCGCGCAGCCGCCTCGGCACTCTCAAACGGCCCCTCGAGGGTGTTTTCCCGGGTGCTGAAAAACAACTCTCCATTGACCCGGCACAACCGGTCGCTGCGAAAGTGCAGGGCGGGGGCGTTATCCTGGGCACGCATGCCATACATGGCGATCTCCTGAAATTTTCCTGGCGTGGATCCAATCAGCTTATGCAAGAACCACTTGTGGCGCGTGGCGATCCGATCGACGGCAGATCGCCAATTTAACGTTGCGACCTGCACAGTTTCATTCGCGGCCAGACGCCAACTGTCCCTGTGTGCCACACGCCGGTGCGCCTAGAATGGCGGTTCTTGCCATTGGGTTTCGGGGTTCGCATGCACATTTCATCGGGTCGCTGGGTGTACGGTTTGTTTCTGGCCCTGCTGACCGCGCTGCTGTGGGGAATCCTGCCGATCAAACTCAAGCAGGTCTTGCTGGTGATGGACCCGGTCACGGTCACCTGGTTTCGCCTGATGGTGTCCGGCAGCTGTCTGTTCATTTATCTGGCCGCGACCAAACGTCTGCCAAGCCGCAAAGTGCTCGGCCCGCGCGGCGGCTGGCTGGTGGCGATGGCCGTGCTCGGGCTGGTGGGCAACTACGTGCTGTACCTGATGGGGCTCAACCTGCTCAGCCCCGGAACCGCGCAACTGGTGGTGCAGATGGGGCCGATCATGCTGCTGATCGCCAGCCTGTTTGTATTCAAGGAGCGTTTCAGCGTGGGGCAGGGGATTGGCCTGCTGGTACTGCTGATCGGGTTCGCGCTGTTTTTCAATCAACGACTGACCGAGTTGTTGACGTCGTTGAGCGATTACACCGCCGGTGTGTTGCTGGTGTTGTTGGCGTCCACGGTCTGGACCTTCTATGCCTTGGGGCAGAAGCAACTGCTGACGGTGTGGAATTCATTGCAGGTGATGATGGTGATCTATCTGTTCTGCGGGCTGTTGCTGACGCCGTGGGTGCAGCCGCTTGAGGCGCTGGAGTTGAACCCGTTGCAAGGCTGGTTATTGCTGGCGTGTTGCATGAACACCCTGATCGCCTACGGCGCGTTTGCCGAAGCGCTGGCGCATTGGGAAGCGTCGCGGGTCAGCGCGACGCTGGCGATCACGCCATTGGTGACCTTTGGCGCGGTCGCCATCGCCGCCTGGCTGTGGCCGGACTATGTGCATGCCGAGACCATCAATGGCTTGGGGTATGGCGGCGCGGTGCTGGTGGTGCTGGGGTCGGCGCTGGTCGCGTTGGGCCCTTCGCTGATTGCCGGGCTCAAGGCGCGCAAGATGCGGATGGCGGCTAACTAGGCCGCGTCATCGTTCATCGCGGGCAGGCACGCACCCCTTTGGCTGCGTGCACAGTTCTGTGGGAGCGAGCCTGCTCGCGAAGGCGACCTGACAAACACTACAACACTCAGCCCTTTGCCCCGGCCTCCAGCATATTCTCCGGCCTTACCCACGCATCGAACTCTTCATCAGTCAGATACCCCAACTCAAGAGCAGCCTCACGCAAGGTCAGCCCTTCGGCGTAGGCCTTCTTGGCGATCTCTGCCGATTTGTCATAGCCGATATGCGGGTTGAGCGCCGTCACCAGCATCAAGCCTTGCTCCAGGTGCTCAGCCATTTTCCCGGCATCCGGCTCCAGGCCGGCAATGCAGTGCTGCTGGAAGTTGCTGCAGCCATCGCCCAGCAGGCGAATCGATTGCAGCAGGTTGTGGATGATCACCGGTTTGAACACGTTCAGTTGCAGATGACCCTGGCTCGCGGCGAAACCGATGGCGACGTCGTTGCCCAACACCTGACAGGCGAGCATCGACAGCGCTTCGCACTGGGTCGGGTTGACCTTGCCGGGCATGATCGAGCTGCCGGGTTCGTTGGCCGGGAGTTTCACTTCGGCGAAGCCGGCGCGAGGCCCGGAGCCCAACAGACGCAAATCGTTGGCGATTTTCATCAGCGTCACGGCGAGGGTTTTCAGGGCGCCCGACAGCGTCGTCAGCGGCTCGTGCCCGGCCAACGCCGCGAACTTGTTTGGTGCGGTAATGAACGGCAGGCCGGAAAGCGCGGCCAGTTCGGCGGCGATGGCTTCACCGAAACCGTGGGGGGAGTTCAGCCCGGTGCCGACCGCCGTACCGCCCTGGGCTAGCTCACACACCGCCGGCAGGGCGCTGCGAATGGCCCGCTCGGCGTAATCGAGTTGCGCTATAAATGCCGAAATTTCCTGGCCGAACGTGATCGGCGTGGCGTCCATCATGTGCGTGCGGCCAGTCTTCACCAGTTTCATGTGGCGCGCCGACAACTCGGCCAGACCGCCCGACAGTTCGCTGATCGCCGGTAGCAAATGGTGCTGCACGGCCTGCACGGTGGCGATGTGCATGGCGGTGGGGAAGCAGTCGTTGGAACTCTGGGAGCGGTTGACGTGATCGTTGGGGTGCACCGGCGACTTGCCGCCACGCGGGTTGCCGGCCAGTTCGTTGGCACGGCCGGCGATCACTTCGTTGACATTCATGTTGCTCTGGGTGCCACTGCCGGTTTGCCAGACCACCAGCGGGAATTGATCGTCGTGCTGACCGTCGAGCACTTCATCCGCCGCTTGTTCGATCAGCCGGGCGATGTCGGCGGGAAGGTCGCCGTTGCGATCATTGACCCGGGCCGCCGCTTTCTTGATCAGCGCCAGGGCGTGGAGCACGGCCAGCGGCATGTGTTCGTTGCCAATGGCAAAGTTGACCAGCGAGCGTTGCGTCTGAGCGCCCCAGTAGGCTTCTTCCGGGACTTCAACCTCGCCCAGACTGTCGGTTTCAATACGGCTCATCGGTCACACTCCTGTAGGTCTGTTTGCGCAATTTAGGCCGTGATCACCGGCCGCGGTTCCATCTGTCACGATTCTGACCATTGAACCCCTCTAAATCAGATGCGACAAGGGTTGGGGTTGAGCGCCACACTTTTTTAGGCGCAGAATGGACGTCCTTGGGGTTTTACCTCGTCTGCTAGTAAAGGAAACTCGATGACTCGTCTTCGTGCCATCTGTACCGCGGTTGCATTGGTTTGTGCCAGCGGCCAGGTTTTTGCCGACACCGCCAGCCACAACGCCAGTGCCGAGGCTTTCCTGACTCTGGCGCATGCTGACAAATTGGGCACTCCGGTGTACATGCAGGTCCAGCAGATGTTCGCCCAGCGCTTCCAGCAAACCAAGGCCCCGGAATCGAAAAAAGCCGTGCTCGAAACCTACCAGGCCAAGGCTAACGCCGCGCTGGACCAGGCCATTGGCTGGAACAAGCTGAAACCGGACATGGTCAAGCTCTACACCACCAACTTCACTGAATCCGAGCTCAAGGACCTGGTTGCGTTCTACAAGTCGCCGCTGGGCAAGAAAGTCCTGGAAAAAATGCCGCAGCTGACCCAGCAATCGGCCCAGATGACCCAGGCCAAGCTGGAAAGCGCGGTGCCGGTGGTCAACAAACTGCTGGCTGACATGACGGCCGAGCTGGAGCCCAAAGGCGCCGCCGAGCCAGCCAAGAAAAAGCCTTGAGCGGAGTTCGGTATGACCATGCAACAACGCATCGAATCGACGCTGGGCCTGCTTCAGCCGCAGCATCTGCAGGTGCTTGATGAAAGCCACATGCACAGCCGCGGGTTGCAGACCCACTTCAAGGCTGTGGTTGTCAGTGCGCAGTTCGAAGGCCTGAACCGGGTCAAGCGCCACCAGAAAGTCTACGGCACGCTCGGCGAGCTGATGGGCGAGTTCCATGCGTTGGCGCTGCACACCTACACGCCTGAAGAATGGGCACAGATCGACGCGGCCCCGGCTTCGCCGACCTGTGCCGGTGGCAGCAAACACTAAAGATCACCACCTGTAGGAGCCAGCAAGCCGGCTCCTACAGGGTTGGCTTTTTTGGTAGAATGCCCAACGCGCCGCTCACCCGGCGCGTTTTTTTTCGCATCCGGTTCACCCCTTACGAGGGTAGCCACCTGGAGATTTACCCATGACACAACAGATTGTCGTGGCGGCACTGTATAAGTTCGTCACCCTGGAAGATTACGTTGACCTGCGCGAGCCACTGCTCAAGGCGATGGTCGACAACGGCATCAAAGGCACCCTGCTGATTGCCGAAGAAGGCATCAATGGCACCGTGTCCGGTAGCCGCGAAGGCATCGACGGGTTGATGGCCTGGCTCAAGAACGATCCGCGCATGGACGACATCGACCACAAAGAGTCGTACTGCGACGAACAGCCGTTCTACCGCACCAAAGTCAAACTCAAGAAAGAAATCGTCACCCTCGGCGTCGAAGGCGTGGACCCGAACAAAAAGGTCGGCACCTACGTTGATCCGCAGGACTGGAACGCGTTGATCAGCGATCCGGAAGTGCTGCTCATCGATACCCGGAACGATTACGAAGTCTCGATCGGCACCTTCGAAGGCGCCATCGACCCGAAAACCACCAGTTTTCGTGAATTCCCCGACTACATCAAAGCCAACTTCGACCCGGCCGTGCACAAGAAGGTCGCGATGTTCTGCACCGGCGGCATTCGCTGCGAAAAGGCATCGAGCTACATGCTCAGCGAAGGCTACGGTGAGGTCTATCACCTCAAGGGCGGCATCCTGAAGTACCTCGAAGAGGTGCCACAGGAAGAAACCAAGTGGCAGGGCGACTGCTTCGTGTTCGACAACCGCGTGACCGTTCGCCACGACTTGAGCGAAGGCGATTACGATCAATGTCACGCCTGCCGCACGCCGGTCAGCGTCGAAGATCGCGCTTCGGAGCACTACGTGGCCGGCATCAGTTGCCCGCATTGCTGGGACAAACTGAGCGAGAAAACCCGTCGCAGCGCCATCGATCGGCAAAAGCAGATCGAACTGGCCAAGGCCCGCAACATGCCTCACCCGATCGGTTACAACTATAAGCAAGCATCTTCCGAGGCCTGAACCATGACTGCGCGCCTGCTCTATGTGATGGACCCGATGTGTTCCTGGTGCTGGGGTTTTGCTCCGGTTGCAAACGCGTTGGTGGAGCAGGCGGCGGCCGCCGGAGTAGACGTGCATCTGGTGGTGGGCGGTTTGCGCACCGGCAGTGGCGCCGCGCTGGAACCGACCACCCGGCGCTACATTCTCGAGCACTGGCAGGCGGTCACCGAGGCTACCGGCCAGCCGTTCAAGCGCGAAGGCGCATTGCCTGACGGTTTTGTCTACGACACCGAACCTGCCTGCCGGGCACTGGTGACGGCACGTAACCTGGCGCCGGATTGCGCGTGGAAACTGCTCGGGCTGATTCAGCAGGCCTTTTACGCTGAAGGTCGCGATGTCACCCGGGCCAGTGTTCTAGTGGAGTTGGCCGATCAGGCCGGTCTCCCGCGAATTGAATTTGCCGCAGCGTTCGACCGTGCCGATACGCACGCCGCGACATCGGCGGACTTCGCCTGGGTTCAGGATCTGGGCATCGCCGGTTTCCCTACGCTGCTGGCTGAGCGAAACGGCCAATTGGCGTTGCTGACCAATGGCTATCAGCCTTTGAGCGAATTATCCCCGCTGCTCGGCCGCTGGCTGGAGCGCGCTGCCTGTGCATGATCTGCCCGACGAAGCCGTAACCGCTAAACGTGTCGACCGCTTGAGCTGGGCGGAAATCCGTCGCCTGGCCCTCCATCACAAGAAATCCCTCTGGATCGCCAACGGCGTGGCCGTACTGGCGACGCTGTGCAGCGTACCGATCCCGTTACTCCTGCCGTTGCTGGTGGACGAAGTGCTGCTGGGGCACGGCGATGCCGCACTGAAAATCATGAACCTGGCGCTGCCTGATGTTTGGCAAAAAGCCGCGGGTTACATCGGCCTGATGCTGGTGGTGACGCTGGCCCTGCGTTGTGCCGCGTTGCTGTTCAACGTGCTGCAGGCGCGATTGTTCGCCGCGCTGGCCAAAGACATCGTCTACCGCATTCGTATCCGCCTGATCGAACGCCTCAAACGCATCTCGCTGGGTGAGTACGAAAGCCTGGGCAGCGGCACGGTGACCACGCATTTGGTCACCGACCTCGACACGCTGGACAAATTTGTCGGCGAAACCCTCAGCCGCTTCCTCGTGGCCATGCTGACCCTGGTCGGCACCGCCGGGATTCTGATGTGGATGCACTGGAAACTGGCGTTGTTGATTCTGCTGTTCAACCCACTGGTGATCTACGCCACGGTGCAGTTGGGCAAGCGGGTCAAGCACCTGAAGAAACTCGAAAACGACAGCACGTCGCGCTTCACCCAGGCCCTGACCGAAACCCTGGACGCGATCCAGGAAGTGCGCGCCGGCAACCGCCAGGGTTACTTCCTCGGTCGTTTAGGGCTGCGGGCCAGGGAAGTCCGCGATTACGCGGTTAACTCACAATGGAAAACCGACGCCTCGAACCGTGCCAGCGGTTTGCTGTTCCAGTTCGGCATCGATATTTTCCGTGCTGCCGCCATGCTCACCGTGCTGTTTTCCGACCTGTCCATCGGCCAGATGCTCGCGGTGTTCAGCTATTTGTGGTTCATGATCGGCCCGGTCGAACAGCTGCTGAACCTGCAATACGCCTTCTACGCCGCCGGTGGTGCGCTGTCGCGGATCAACGAATTGCTGTCGCGCGCCGATGAGCCGCAATACCCCAAGGGCGTGGACCCGTTTACCGGGCGCGATACCGTGGGTATCGAGGTTCAAGGCCTGAGTTTCGGTTATGGCGACGAACTGGTGTTGAGCCAGATGAACATGTCCATCGCCCCCGGTGAGAAGGTTGCGATTGTCGGCGCCAGTGGTGGCGGCAAGAGCACGCTGGTGCAGCTGCTGCTCGGCTTGTACACGCCGCTGGCCGGGACCATCCGCTTCGGCGGCTCGACCCAGCAGGAGATTGGCCTGGAAACAGTGCGGGAAAATGTCGCCGTGGTCCTGCAACATCCGGCGCTGTTCAATGACACCGTACGCGCCAACCTGACCATGGGCCGCGAGCGCAGCGACGAAGCCTGCTGGCAGGCGCTGGAAATCGCTCAGTTGCACGCCACCATCCGCGATTTGCCCAATGGCCTGGACAGCATCGTCGGGCGCTCCGGCGTGCGTTTGTCCGGTGGGCAGCGCCAGCGTCTGGCGATTGCGCGAATGGTATTGGCGGAACCGAAAGTGGTGATTCTCGACGAGGCCACCTCGGCGCTGGACGCCGCCACCGAATACAACCTGCATCAGGCGCTGGCACGGTTCCTGAGCAACCGCACCACGCTGATCATTGCCCATCGACTTTCGGCAGTGAAACAGGCCGACCGTGTATTGGTGTTCGACGGCGGGCAGATTGCCGAAGACGGCGATCACCAGCAGTTGATCGCCGACGGCGGCTTATATGCCAAGTTGTATGGTCATTTGCAACAAATGTAAGTCTTGAGGCCGAATGAATGAATGCTGTTTGAAGCGTATTTGAAGCCCCACAACAAGAACATCGTCACCGGCATCAACGGTTTCCAACCGCTCTCGGGCGAGGCTCGACGCTTGCCGAGAGCGCAATCGCGACCTAGTCTAGATGGAGCGATTTCGTCCGGATGACGATCAAGCAGTGCTAATGCAAGGGACCTCATGAATCAAACGCGGACTCTCGGAACGCCCCGGTTGTTGGGCATCGTCTGGCCATTTATTGCCGTTGTGCTGTTTCAAGCCTTGTTGGGCGGCGTTAGCCTCTATGTGCTGTCGGCGGTTCGCGGCTATGTTGCCGGCGAGAGCCTCTGGTCCAAGGGCCAGAAAGATGCCATCTATTACCTCAATCTCTACGCCGATAGCGGCGATGAAGGGATCTTTCGCAAGTACCAGCACGCCATCTCCGTACCTCAGGGCGGGCATGAGTTGCGCGTGGCACTGGATCGGCAGCCGCCTGATATAGAAGCGGCGCGGGTGGCGATTCTCAAGGGCGGTAACCACCCGGACGACGTCAACAGTCTGATCTGGCTGTACCTTAATTTCCGCCATTTCAGTTACCTGGAAAAAGCCATCGATCTGTGGACGGTCGGTGACGCCTATCTGGTCAAGCTCGACGACGTTGCGCGGGACATGCACCAGCACATCACCGCCAAGCCGGCTTCCGAGGCGGATATCCGGCGCTGGAAAGAGCAGATTTTCGCGATCAATGATGAGGTGACGCCGGCGGCGAAAGCCTTCAGTGATGCACTGGGAGAAGGGTCGCGGGTCATTCTTCGTCTGTTGCTGCTGACCAACCTCGCCACCGCCCTTGGCTTGATTGCCCTGGCATTGATGCGCACCCACAAGCTGCTCAAGCAACGCCATGCTTTCGCCGAAGCCTTGCAGTTGGAAAAAGATCGCGCGCAGATCACCCTGCAATCGATTGGCGATGGAGTGATTACCACGGATGTGGACGGCGCCATTGCCTACATGAATCCGGCCGCCGAGGCGTTGACCCACTGGAAGGCTGAGCAGGCGGCGGGGTTGCCACTGGCAGCGTTGTTCAATCTGCTGGATGAAAACGCCCAGGCCGACGGGTTTACCTTGATCGAGCGCATTCTGAGCGGGCAACTCAGCGGTGGCAGCGAGCATTCAAAACTGATTCAGCGCCTGGATGGCAGCACGGTTTCGGTGACACTGGTGGGGGCGCCGATCCGCAATGCCGGCAAGGTCAGCGGCACGGTGCTGGTGTTGCACGACATGACCCAGGAGCGGCAATACATCGCCAATCTGTCGTGGCAGGCTACCCATGATGCCTTGACCGGTCTCGCCAACCGCCGCGAGTTCGAGTATCGCCTGGAACAGGCGCTGCACAACCTGACGCGGCAGTCGGGGCGCCATGCCCTGATGTTTCTCGATCTGGACCAGTTCAAACTGGTCAACGACACCTGCGGTCATGCCGCCGGCGACGAATTGTTGCGCCACATCTGCGCGCTGCTGCAATCGGGTTTGCGCGAAGGCGATACCCTGGCCCGATTGGGCGGTGACGAGTTCGGCATCCTCCTGGCAAACTGCGGGCCCGAGGCCGCGGAGAAAATCGCCGAGTCGCTGCGCCAGACCGTGCAGAACCTGCACTTTGTCTGGAAGGGCCGGCCATTCGTGACCACCGTGAGTCTCGGCCTGGTGCATATTTCACAGAGCCCGACCACCCTTGAAGCCTCGCTTCGCGCTGCCGACATGGCGTGCTACATGGCCAAGGAGAAGGGGCGCAACCGGGTTCAGGTCTATCACCCCGACGACTCGGAACTGTCCCTGCGCTTCGGCGAAATGGCCTGGGTGCAGCGCTTGCACATGGCTTTGGAGGAGGACCGCTTCTGCTTGTACGCGCAGGAAATCGCGCCGTTGGGGGCCGATGCGGACTGCGGGCATATCGAGATTCTGCTGCGCCTGCACGATGAAGCCGGGCGGATGATCCTGCCTGACAGTTTCATTCCGGCAGCCGAGCGTTATGGCCTGATGAGTACCATCGATCGCTGGGTCGTGAAGAACGTGTTCAAGATTATTGCCCAATGCCGCGCCGAGAGCCCTGGCGAACCGCTGGCCATGTGTGCGATCAATCTGTCAGGCACGACCATCGGTGACGAGGCATTTCTCGACTTCTTGCGAGAACAGTTCGTAGCGTATTCAATTCCGGCTGAAATGATTTGTTTTGAAATCACAGAAACCAGCGCGATTGCCAATCTGGGCAGCGCAATTAGATTCATTAATGAACTCAAAGGCTTAGGCTGTCTGTTTTCGCTGGACGACTTTTGCGCCGGGATGTCCTCATTCGCGTATCTGAAACATTTGCCTGTAAACTTCCTGAAGATCGACGGGAGTTTTGTAAAGGATATGCTGGACGACCCGATTAACCGCGCCATGGTCGAGGTGATCAATCACATCGGCCATGTCATGGGTAAGCGCACGATTGCCGAGTTTGTCGAAACAACTCAGATCGAGCAGGCATTGCTGGAGATCGGCGTGGATTACGCTCAAGGATATGTCATTGAACGTCCGCAACTGTTTACCCGCGATAGCCTCAAAAGTCGTCCTGCCAGGCCTCAGCCTTTGCTGTTCAAGGCGCCTGGCACATTCCGTTGAAAACTCTCGATGATCTAACAATCACAATCAAAAGGAGCTCGACAGTGATCGACACATTCAACAGAACCGGACCGCTCATGGAAGCTGCAAGTTATCCTGCCTGGGCCCAGCGCCTGATCCAGGATTGCAGCGAGAGCAAGCGCCGGGTTGTCGAACACGAACTGTATCAGCGCATGCGAGATAACAAACTCAGCGCAAAAACCATGCGGCAGTACCTGATAGGTGGCTGGCCGGTGGTTGAACAGTTCGCGTTATACATGGCACAAAACCTGACCAAGACCCGTTTCGCCCGCCACCCTGGCGAGGACATGGCGCGTCGCTGGCTGATGCGTAATATTCGCGTCGAATTGAACCATGCCGACTACTGGCTGAACTGGAGCCGTGCACACGGCGTCAGCCTGGAAGATCTGCAGGAACAACAGGTTGCCCCTGAACTTCACGCCCTGAGCCATTGGTGCTGGCACACCAGTTCGGCGGATTCGCTGATCGTCGCCATTGCCGCCACCAACTACGCCATTGAAGGCGCGACGGGTGAGTGGTCGGCGGTGGTCTGTTCCAGTGGCGTGTACGCCGCCTCGTTCCCCGAGGAAGAGCGCAAGCGTGCGATGAAGTGGCTGAAGATGCATGCCCAGTACGACGATGCCCATCCGTGGGAAGCGCTGGAAATCATCTGCACCCTGGCAGGCACCAACCCGAGCAAAGCCCTGCAGGTAGAGCTGCGTCAGGCGGTGTGCAAGAGCTACGACTACATGTACCTGTTCCTTGAGCGGTGCATGCAGTTGGAGCATTCAGAAAAGGCGCCGGTAGTCCGGGAGCGACTGGAATTGGCTGAAAGCTGATTCCGACGTAGGCAATAAAACTGTGGGAGCGAGCCTGCTCGCGATAGCGTGGTGTCATCAATTCATCATTGACTGACACGACCTCATCGCGAGCAGGCTCGCTCCCACATTGATTTGGGTGGTGGCTGAAAATCAGCCGGCCATCGTCAGCCGGTTCCGCCCCTCGCGCTTGGCGACATACAGCGCATTATCGGCCCGTCGCACCAGGCTCTCGGCGGACTCGCCGGGTAGCAGGGTTGAGCAACCGAGGCTGATCGTCAGCTCGATCGGGCGTCCATCGGCGATGTATTCCTCGGTCTGCGCGGCAAATCGCAGGCGTTCACCCACCAGGGCAGCGGCTTCGCGGCTGGTGTTCGACAGCAGAATCAAAAACTCCTCGCCGCCGTAACGAAACACCATGTCGACATTGCGTAGCTGATTTTTGATCGAAGCGGCAACTGCCTTGAGCACGTCGTCGCCGGCGCTGTGGCCATGGGTATCGTTGATCTGCTTGAAGTGGTCGATGTCCAGCATCAGCAACGACAGCGGTTGCTGGTGACGCCGTGACAGCTCGATTTCCCGTTGCAGCGTCTGATCCATCGCGATGCGGTTGCCGGTGTCGGTCAGTGGGTCGCGTAAGGCGCTTTGAGTGGCTGCGCGGTACAGCAGCGTGTTGCGCATCGGGTACAGCAGTGTCGCCAGCAGCGATTCAAGGTTGCCCTGCTCCTGCTCGCTGAAACGCTGGTTGCGGCGAAATACCAATTCACCCAGATGTTCACCCTCGTGGCTGAGGCTGTAGCTGATCGAGTGATGACCGCGTTGGCCGAACTCCAGTCGCAAGTCGCTGCTCTTGTGCTCGTAGCTCAAGGCGTCCAGCGGGACCAGGCGCTGAACCTCGCGGAAGAACAAACCAAGAATGCGTTGCGGTTCAAGACTGGTTTGCAGCTGCATGCTCATTTGCTGGCGCAGTTTTGCAAGGCTGACAGGCCTTTCCAGAGAGGGTTGCTGCTGACCAAAACCCAGGCGCTGCAATTTGGCACTATCGAAGTCAATTGCGTTGGTCTGGGAGGGTGATTTCATATGGCGTGCGCCCTTGAGCAGTAAGGCTGTCTTACAAGCTGGGTGAGAGCGGCTTTGGGCTGCGCGTCAATACTGGTCCGTCAGTCCCGTAGGACATTTCGTACAAGTTTAATCTGCTTTGTAGAAGTTGAGCATGCTCAAATGCCGCGACGGGAACTCGACGCGGCACAAAAGCGACGTACGGCATTACTGCGCGTTGAAAGCCTGGCCGTTGATGCCCGTGCTGTCGGGTCCCATCAAGTACAAATACACCGGCATGATCTCTTCCGGCGTCGGATTGTTCAGCGGGTTTTCTCCCGGGTAAGCCTGGGCGCGCATGCTTGTGCGGGTAGCGCCCGGGTTGATGCTGTTGGAGCGCACTGGCGCTACGGTGTCGACTTCGTCGGCCAGGGTTTGCATCAGGCCTTCGGTGGCAAACTTGGAAACGCCATAAGCGCCCCAGTACGCGCGGCCCTTGCGGCCGACGCTGCTGGAGGTGAATACCACCGAGGCGTCTTGGGACAACTTGAGCAGCGGCAACAGCGTGCTGGTGAGCATGAACATGGCGTTGACGTTGACGTGCATGACACGCATGAAGTTTTCGCCCGACAGCTGTTCGATCGGCGTGCGCGGACCAATGATCGATGCGTTGTGCAGCAAGCCGTCCAGGTGACCGAATTCAGTTTCAATCATCGCCGCCAGCTCATCGTATTGATGGGGCAGGGCGGTTTCCAGATTGAACGGAATCACCGCCGGTTGCGGGTGGCCCGCGGCTTCGATTTCGTCATAGACCTGAGTCAGGTTGGCTTCAGTCTTGCCCAGCAACAGCACGGTCGCGCCGTGGGCTGCATAAGTTTTTGCGGCGGCAGCGCCGATGCCACGACCAGCGCCAGTGACCAGAATGACCCGATCCTTGAGCAAATCGGGGCGGGCGGAATAATCAAACATATAAACCTCTACACAATTATGCGGGCACCGAACTGTGGCGAGGGAGCTTGCTCCCGCTCGGCTGCGAAGCAGTCGTAAAACCATTCAATGCGGTGTGCCCGAGATACGGTGGTGGTAGACAGTGGGGCGCTAGACGCCCTCGCCACAAAATCCGGTTCGGCTCAGCAGCTGCAAAGGGCGCTATCGAGCACCTTGCGCAGCTCCAGCGGATGATCAACCACCACATCCGCACCCCAATGCCGCGGATTGTCATCCGGGTGGATGTAGCCGAAGGTCACGGCCGCAGTCTTGGTGCCGGCATCACGCCCCGACTCGATATCACGCAAGTCATCGCCCACGAACAATACGCTGGCCGGATCCAGGTCGAGCATCTTGCAGGCAAGGATCAACGGTTCCGGGTCCGGTTTGCTGTTCTTCACATGATCCGGGCAGATCAGCAGGGCCGAGCGTTCGGCCAGCCCCAGTTGCTGCATGATCGGTTCGGCGAAGCGCAGCGGCTTGTTGGTGACCACGCCCCAGATCAGGTTGGCCCTTTCGATGTCCGCCAGCAGTTCGCCCATGCCGTCGAACAGTTTGCTGTGGACCGCGCAACCCACCAGGTAGCGCTCCAGAAATTCCAGGCGCAGTTCCTCGAAGCCGGGTGATTCCGGGTCCATGGAGAAGGTCACTGCGACCATCGCCCTGGCGCCGCCGGAGATCTCGTCGCGGATGTGTTTATCGTTGATCGGTGGCAAGCCACGGTCGGCACGCATCGCCTGGCAGATCGCAATGAAGTCCGGCGCGGTGTCGAGCAGGGTGCCGTCCATGTCGAAAAGAACTGCTCTGATACGCATCGGCTTACTCCTCGCGCAGGGTCTGGATCATGTAATTGACGTCCACGTCGGCCGCCAGTTTGTAATGTTTGGTCAGCGGGTTGTACGTCAGGCCGATGATGTCCTTGACGGTCAGCCCGGCCATGCGGCTCCAGGCGCCCAGCTCGGAAGGGCGGATGAATTTCTTGAAGTCGTGGGTGCCGCGCGGCAACAGCTTCATGATGTATTCGGCGCCGACGATGGCGAACAGGTACGCCTTCGGGTTGCGGTTGATGGTGGAGAAGAACACCTGGCCGCCCGGCTTGACCATACGGAAGCAGGCACGGATCACTGAGGATGGGTCCGGCACGTGCTCGAGCATCTCAAGGCAAGTGACCACGTCGAACTGTTCCGGCATTTCTTCGGCCAGGGCTTCGGCGGTGATCTGCCGGTATTCGACGCTCACGCCGGATTCCAGTTGATGCAGTTGAGCGACCGCCAGCGGCGCTTCGCCCATGTCGATGCCCATCACGGTGGCGCCGCGCTGAGCCATGGCTTCGCTGAGGATGCCGCCGCCGCAACCGACGTCGAGGACTTTCTTGCCGGCCAGGCTGACGCGTTCGTCAATCCAGTTGACCCGCAGCGGGTTGATGTCGTGCAGGGGTTTGAATTCGCTTTCACGGTCCCACCAGCGATGGGCCAGGGCTTCGAATTTGGCGATTTCGGCGTAATCGACGTTGCTCATGGTTTAAGTCCTCTAAAACTTGAAAAATCCTGTTGCCCCGGGGTTGAGTCCGGGGTGCTTACGATTCGTTACGGCCGCTGATGCGCTGGCCCCAGGCCTTGGCGGTGGCGACCAGTTGCTGTTCATCGAGGCGCGTCAGGCGCCGGTCGTCGAGCAGTTGCTTGCCGGCGACCCAAACATGTTTTACGCAGTCCCGGCCGGTGGCATAGATAAGCTGCGATACCGGGTCGTAGATCGGTTGCTGGGCCAGGCCGGAGAGGTCGAACGCCACGATGTCGGCGGCTTTGCCGACTTCCAGCGAGCCGGTTTCGGCTTCGATCCCCAGGGCGCGGGCGCCGTTCAACGTGGCCATGCGCAGGGCGCGATGGGCGTCCAGTGCGGTGGCCGAGCCGGCGACGGCTTTGGCCAGCAGCGCGGCGGTGCGGGTTTCACCCAGCAGGTCCAGGTCATTATTACTGGCGGCGCCGTCGGTGCCCACGGCCACGTTGACCCCGGCCTGCCACAAACGCTCCACCGGACAGAAGCCGCTGGCCAGTTTCAGGTTCGACTCCGGGCAATGAATCACATGGGTGTTGCTTTCTACCAGCAGCGCCAGGTCTTCTTCGCTGATCTGGGTCATGTGAACGGCCTGGAAACGCGGTCCCAGCAACCCCAGCCGAGCGAGGCGGGCCAGTGGCCGTTCGCCGCGCTGTTCGACCGCTTGCTGCACTTCGAAGGCGGTTTCATGCACGTGCATGTGGATCGACGCGTCCAGCTCTTCGGCGATCACGCGGATTTTTTCCAGGTTTTCATCGCTCACGGTGTAGGGTGCGTGGGGGCCGAAGGTGATCTTGATGCGTTCGTGATGCTTGAGGTCGCCAAACAATTCGATGCCCTGACGAATGGCTTCGTCCGCGGTGCTGGCGCCGGGAATCGGGAAATCGAGGATCGGAATCGCGATTTGGGCGCGAATGCCGCTGTTATGTGCGCGCTCGCTGGCAACCTTCGGGAAGAAGTACATGTCAGAGAAACAGGTGATGCCACCTTTGAGCTGTTCGGCGATAGCCAGGTCAGTGCCATCACGCACGAACGCTTCATCGACCCATTTCGCCTCGGCAGGCCAGATGTGTTTTTCCAGCCAGCTCATCAATGGCAAATCATCTGCCAGCCCGCGGAACAAAGTCATGGCCGCGTGCCCGTGGGCATTGATCAGGCCCGGACTGAGCAGCATGTCCGGCAATTCGCGGACTTCGCGGGCGTCAAGCTTCAGTGCGGCGGTGCGTGGCCCGATAAACACGATGCGTCCGTCACGGATGCCCAGGGCATGCTCCTTGAGGACAACGCCGGCAGGTTCGACGGGTACCAGCCAGGTCGGCAGTAATAACAGGTCGAGCGCAGCGGCAGTGTTCGGCATCGAGGGTCCAGTGCTTTTGTGAAGGATGGCGAAGTATACCCGAGCGTCTTCGCGGGGGGATCGCTATAATCGGCGGCTTTTGTTCATGAGTGCGGGGTGTGGGATGCGCGATCGACTGTTGGCTGCGGAGAAGGTGAAGGCCATCGATTGGCGTGATGACGCCCTTTATCTGCTGGATCAGCGTGTTTTGCCGTTCGAGGAAACCTGGATCCCCTACACCAGCGCCGCTGGCGTGGCCGACGCCATTCGTTCGATGGTGGTGCGCGGTGCGCCGGCCATCGGCATCAGCGCCGCCTATGGCATCGTGCTGGCCGCCCGCACCCGGATTGCCGAAGGCGGCGACTGGTATGCGGCGCTCGAAGAGGATTTCGCGCTGCTGTCCGATGCGCGGCCGACGGCGGTCAACCTGTTCTGGGCGCTGGGCCGCATGCACGACCGGCTCGATCGCCTGAAAGACAATGTCGACCCGTTGGTGGCGCTGGAGGCCGAAGCGATCGCCATTCATGAAAGTGACCGTGAAGCCAACCTGACCATGGCGCAACTGGGCGTGGACCTGATCCGCAAGCATCAGGGCAATGCCCAGACGATCCTGACCCACTGCAACACCGGCGCGCTGGCGACCGGTGGTTTCGGTACGGCGCTGGGGGTGATTCGCGGTGCATTCATCGAAGGCATGGTCGAGCGCGTGTATGCCAACGAAACCCGTCCCTGGCTGCAGGGTTCGCGATTGACCGCGTGGGAACTGGCCAACGAGGGCATTCCCGTGACCCTCAACGCTGACTCTGCCGCAGCCCACATCATGAAGACCAAAGGCATCACCTGGGTCATCGTCGGCGCTGACCGGATCACCGCCAATGGCGACGTGGCGAACAAGATCGGCACCTATCAACTGGCGGTCAACGCCATGCACCACGGCGTGCGTTTCATGGTGGTGGCGCCGAGCTCGACCATTGACATGCACCTGGCCAGTGGCGACGACATTCCGATTGAGGAGCGTGACGCACGCGAGTTGCTGGAAGTGGGCGGCCAGCGGGTCGGGGCGGATGTCGATGCGTTCAACCCGGTATTCGACGTGACCCCGGCGGACCTGATCGATGCGATCGTCACTGAAAAAGGCATCGTCGAACGCCCGGACACCGCGAAAATGGCCCAGCTGATGTGCCGCAAGCGCCTGCATTGATTGGCTTGAGTTCTGCGTTGTCCTTTTCGCGAGCAGGCTCGCTCCCACAGGTTTTGTGATCGCTACAGGATTTTGTGGGAGCGAGCCTGCTCGCGAAGGGGGCTTGAAAGTCAATAAACATCGGTAATTCAGCCCCCCATTCTGCATTCGCAGCGGCTCTGAGCCTCTCTCGTCCCCTTTGCGCCTGTCACCGGTCAACTAACTATGCTCCATGCGCATCAGGGGGATAGGTGCGTGGCGGCTCTTGTGATAACATCCGGCGGTTTCCAAGGTTGCCCCGCGGGGCGATCTTTACTGCGCAGATCCATGGCATAACTCGTTGATTTGTCGTAAGTCGGTGCATGGCACTCAGCCTGCAGCGGCGAGCTTCGTTGGTCCCATATGGATGTGACGAAGTTTCACCAGAAAAAGGAATCAGGCTTCTCATGGGCGAACTGGCCAAAGAAATCCTCCCGGTCAATATCGAAGACGAGCTGAAGCAGTCCTACCTCGACTACGCGATGAGCGTAATTGTCGGGCGGGCACTGCCGGATGCGCGCGATGGCTTGAAGCCCGTGCATCGGCGTGTGCTGTTCGCGATGAGCGAGCTGGGCAACGACTTCAACAAGCCGTACAAGAAATCTGCCCGTGTTGTCGGTGACGTGATCGGTAAGTATCACCCGCACGGTGATACCGCGGTGTACGACACCATCGTTCGGATGGCGCAGCCATTCTCCTTGCGCTACCTGCTGGTAGACGGTCAGGGCAACTTCGGTTCGGTGGACGGCGACAACGCCGCGGCCATGCGATACACCGAAGTGCGCATGACCAAGCTGGCGCACGAGCTGCTGGCTGACCTGCATAAAGAAACCGTGGACTGGGTGCCGAACTACGACGGCACCGAAATGATCCCGGCGGTCATGCCGACCCGTATTCCCAACCTGTTGGTCAACGGTTCCAGCGGTATCGCCGTGGGCATGGCGACCAACATTCCGCCGCACAACCTCGGTGAAGTCATCGACGGTTGCCTGGCGCTCATCGACAACCCCGAGCTGACCGTCGACGAGTTGATGCAATACATCCCCGGTCCGGACTTCCCGACCGCTGCGATCATCAACGGTCGCGCCGGCATCATCGAAGCCTACCGCACCGGTCGCGGCCGCATTTACATGCGCGCCCGCTCGATGATCGAAGACATCGACAAGGTCGGTGGCCGTCAGCAGATCGTCATCACCGAACTTCCTTACCAGCTGAACAAGGCGCGTCTGATCGAGAAGATCGCCGAGCTGGTTAAAGAGAAGAAGCTTGAAGGCATCACCGAACTGCGCGACGAGTCCGACAAGGACGGTATGCGCGTCGTGATCGAGCTGCGTCGCGGCGAAGTGCCTGAGGTGATCCTCAACAACCTCTACGCCCAGACCCAGTTGCAAGCGGTGTTCGGTATCAACATCGTTGCGTTGATCGACGGCCGCCCACGGATCCTGAACCTCAAGGACCTGCTGGAAGCCTTCGTTCGTCACCGTCGCGAAGTGGTCACCCGTCGTACCGTGTTCGAACTGCGCAAGGCGCGCGAACGTGGTCACATTCTGGAAGGCCAAGCGGTCGCCCTGTCGAACATCGACCCGGTCATCGCCCTGATCAAGGCCTCGCCAACGCCGTCGGAAGCCAAGGAAGCGCTGGTCAGCACCCCTTGGGAATCCTCCGCTGTGGTGGCGATGGTCGAGCGTGCCGGCGCCGATTCGTGCCGTCCGGAAAACCTCGATCCGCAATACGGCCTGCGCGACGGCAAGTACTTCCTGTCGCCAGAGCAGGCGCAAGCCATTCTGGAACTGCGTCTGCACCGCCTGACCGGTCTGGAACACGAAAAACTGCTGGCCGAGTATCAAGAGATCCTCAACCAGATCGGCGAGCTGATCCGCATCCTCAACAGCGCCACGCGCCTGATGGAAGTGATCCGCGAAGAACTGG
Organism: Pseudomonas reinekei; assembly: GCF_001945365.1. Classification (GTDB taxonomy): domain Bacteria; phylum Pseudomonadota; class Gammaproteobacteria; order Pseudomonadales; family Pseudomonadaceae; genus Aquipseudomonas; species Aquipseudomonas reinekei. The sequence continues at coordinate 15,914 of NZ_MSTQ01000009.1, read as the reverse complement.
AAGTGATCCGCGCCGAATACGGCGATGTGCGCCGCACCGAGATCCTCGATGCCCGTCTCGACCTGACCCTGGGTGACATGATCCCGGAAGAAGAGCGCGTCGTGACCATTTCCCACGGTGGCTACGCCAAGACTCAGCCTCTGGCTGCGTACCAGGCCCAGCGTCGTGGCGGTAAAGGCAAGTCGGCGACCGGCGTCAAGGATGAGGACTACATCGCTCACCTGCTGGTTGCCAACAGCCATACCACGCTGCTGCTGTTCTCCAGCAAGGGCAAGGTGTACTGGCTGAAAACCTACGAAATCCCGGAAGCGTCCCGCGCTGCCCGTGGTCGTCCGCTGGTCAACCTGCTGCCGCTGGATGACGGTGAATACATCACTACCATGCTGCCGGTCGAGGAATACACCGAAGGTCACTACATCTTCATGGCCACCGCCAACGGCACCGTGAAGAAGACCCCGCTGGAATCCTTCAGCCGTCAGCGCAGCGTCGGTTTGATCGCGCTGGAGCTGGACGAAGGCGACGTATTGATCAGCGCGGCCATCACCGATGGCGAGCGCGAAGTCATGCTGTTCTCCGACGGCGGCAAGGTGACTCGCTTCAAGGAATCCGACGTTCGCGCCATGGGCCGTACCGCTCGCGGTGTGCGCGGCATGCGTCTGCCGGAAGGCCAGAAGCTGATTTCCATGCTGATCCCGGAAGAAGGCAGCCAGATCCTCACCGCTTCGGCGCGTGGCTACGGCAAGCGCACGGCGATCACCGAGTTCCCTGAGTACAAGCGTGGCGGTCAGGGCGTGATCGCCATGGTCAGCAACGAACGTAACGGCCGTCTGGTCGGTGCGGTGCAGGTGCTCGACGGCGAAGAGATCATGCTGATTTCCGACCAGGGCACTCTGGTTCGTACCCGTGTCGACGAAGTCTCCAGCCTGGGGCGTAATACCCAGGGCGTGACCCTGATCAAACTGGCCAATGACGAAACACTGGTCGGCCTGGAGCGGGTTCAGGAGCCTTCGGAAGTCGAGGGAGAAGAGCTGGAAGGTGAAGAGGGTGCAGGGTTCGAGGGTGACGCCGTCATCGACGATGTCGCCGAAGACCAGCAGCTCGACGCCGCCGCTGACGAAGAACCACAGGAATAAGCGGGTAAACAGGGGGCGGATGAAAATTCGCCCCCTTGTTGTTTGTCCGTTATGAAATATCGACACCTCTGGAGATCCCTTGTGGGAGCGAGCCTGTTCGCGATGCAGGCGCCACGGTATGTCTGAAGTATCGCGGTGATGCAATCGCGAGCAGGCTCGCTCCCACACATCTGTTTCAGCGGGGACCCGGTGTCGGCTGTTAATGTGATTTATTGCGTGATACCACCAGATCAGAGCGAGATTGGATGTGAGCAAGAGAGCCTATAATTTCTGTGCCGGTCCTGCGGCGCTTCCCGAAGCTGTCCTGCAGCGCGCCCAGGGTGAACTTCTCGACTGGCACGGCAAAGGCCTGTCGGTAATGGAAATGAGCCATCGCAGCGATGAGTTCGTGTCCATTGCCACCAAGGCAGAGCAGGATCTGCGTGATCTGCTCAATATCCCCTCGAACTATAAAGTGCTGTTTCTGCAAGGCGGCGCCAGCCAGCAATTTGCCCAGATTCCGCTGAACCTGCTGCCGGAAAACGGCTCTGCCGACTATATCGACACCGGTATCTGGTCGCAGAAAGCCATCGAAGAAGCTTCGCGTTACGGCCACGTCAACGTTGCCGCGACCGCCAAGCCTTACGACTACTTCGCCATTCCCGGCCAGAACGAATGGAAGCTGTCGAAAGACGCGGCCTACGTTCACTACGCGCCGAACGAAACCATCGGCGGCCTGGAATTCCAGTGGATTCCTGAAACCGGTGATGTGCCACTGGTGGCCGACATGTCCTCGGACATCCTGTCGCGCCCGGTGGATGTTTCCCGTTTCGGCATGATCTACGCCGGCGCGCAGAAAAACATCGGCCCAAGCGGCATCGTGGTCAACATCGTCCGCGAAGACCTGCTGGGTCACGCCCGTTCGCTGTGCCCGACCATGCTCGACTACAAGGTCGCGGCCGATAACGGCTCGATGTACAACACCCCGCCGACCCTGGCCTGGTACCTGTCCGGCCTGGTGTTCGAATGGCTCAAAGAGCAGGGTGGTGTAGAAGCCATTGGCAAGCTCAATGAAGTGAAACAGCGCACGTTGTACGAGTTCATCGACGGCAGCGGCCTGTACAGCAACCCGATCAACAAGACTGACCGCTCGTGGATGAACGTGCCGTTCCGTCTGGCTGACGATCGCCTGGACAAGCCGTTCCTGGCCGGTGCCGACGAACGTGGCCTGCTGAACCTCAAGGGTCACCGTTCCGTGGGCGGCATGCGCGCCTCCATCTATAACGCCGTCGATATCGTTGCGGTCAACGCACTGGTTTCGTACATGGCAGAGTTCGAGAAGGAACACGGCTAATGTCTGAGCAAGAACTCAAGGCACTGCGCGTTCGCATTGATGCGCTGGACACTAAAGTCCTGGAGCTGATCAGTGAGCGTGCGCGTTGCGCCCAGGAAGTCGCGCGAGTAAAGATGGCCTCGCTGGCCGAAGGCGAAGTGCCGGTGTTCTATCGTCCCGAGCGCGAAGCTCAGGTGCTCAAGCGTGTAATGGAGCGCAACCAGGGGCCGCTGGGCAACGAAGAGATGGCGCGGCTGTTCCGCGAAATCATGTCTTCGTGCCTGGCGCTGGAGCAGCCGCTGAAAGTGGCTTACCTCGGCCCCGAGGGCACCTTCACCCAGGCGGCCGCCATGAAGCACTTCGGTCACGCCGTGATCAGCAAGCCGATGGCGGCGATCGACGAAGTGTTCCGTGAAGTGGCGGCCGGCGCGGTGAACTTTGGCGTGGTCCCGGTGGAAAACTCCACCGAAGGCGCGGTCAACCACACCCTCGACAGCTTCCTCGAGCACGACATGGTGATCTGTGGCGAAGTCGAGCTGCGCATCCATCATCACCTGTTGGTCGGTGAAAACACCAAGACTGACAGCATCAGCCGCATCTATTCCCACGCCCAGTCCCTGGCCCAGTGCCGCAAGTGGCTGGACGCCCATTACCCGAATGTCGAGCGCGTGGCGGTGTCCAGCAACGCCGAAGCGGCCAAGCGGGTCAAGGGTGAGTGGAACTCGGCGGCGATTGCCGGCGACATGGCGGCCAGCCTGTACGGGCTGACCCGCCTGGCCGAGAAAATCGAGGACCGTCCGGACAACTCCACGCGCTTCCTCATGATCGGTAATCAGGAAGTGCCGCCGACCGGCGACGACAAAACCTCGATCATCGTTTCCATGAGCAACAAGCCGGGCGCGCTGCACGAGTTGCTGGTGCCGTTCCACGATAACGGCATCGATCTGACGCGCATCGAGACCCGTCCTTCGCGCAGCGGTAAATGGACCTACGTGTTCTTCATCGACTTCGTTGGCCACCACCGCGATCCATTGATCAAAGGTGTGCTGGAAAAGATCAGTCAGGAAGCAGTAGCACTCAAAGTGCTGGGTTCCTACCCGAAAGCAGTTCTCTAAGGGGCGGTAGCAAATGAGTGGCAATTTCCTCGCTCTGGCACAGCCGGGCGTGCAACAACTTTCGCCTTATGTTCCGGGCAAACCCGTGGACGAACTGGCGCGTGAGCTGGATCTCGATCCGGCCAGCATCGTCAAACTGGCGAGCAACGAAAACCCGCTGGGCGCCAGTCCTCAAGCGCTGGCGGCCATCCGCGACGCACTGTCCGAGCTGACCCGTTATCCGGACGGCAACGGTTTCGCGCTCAAATCGCTGTTGGCCGAGCAGTGCCGCGTCGAGCTGAACCAGGTCACGCTGGGCAACGGCTCCAACGACATTCTCGAACTGGTGGCGCGCGCCTACCTGGCGCCGGGCCTCAACGCCGTGTTCAGCGAACACGCGTTCGCGGTTTACCCGATTGCGACCCAGGCGGTCGGCGCCCAGGCCAAGGTCGTTCCGGCCAAGGAGTGGGGGCATGACCTGCCGGCCATGCTCGCTGCCATCGACGCCAATACCCGCGTGGTGTTCATCGCCAACCCGAACAACCCGACCGGGACCTGGTTCGATGCCGAGGCGCTGGACGAATTCCTGCAGGATGTTCCCGAGCACGTGCTGGTCGTGCTGGACGAGGCCTACATCGAGTACGCCGAAGGCAGCGACCTGCCGGATGGTCTGGATTTCCTCGCGGCTTATCCGAACCTGCTGGTCTCGCGTACGTTCTCCAAGGCCTACGGCCTGGCGTCGCTGCGCGTCGGTTATGGCTTGTCCACCGCGGTCGTGGCCGATGTGCTGAACCGTGTACGCCAGCCATTCAACGTCAACAGCCTGGCCCTGGCCGCGGCTTGCGCGGCGTTGAAAGATGAAGAATACCTGGCAGAAAGCCGTCGCCTGAACGAAGCCGGCATGCAGCAACTGGAAGCGGGCTTCCGCGAACTGGGGCTGGGCTGGATTCCGTCCAAAGGCAACTTTATCTGCGTCGATCTCGGTCAGGTCGCGGCTCCGGTGTTCCAGGGCTTGCTGCGTGAAGGCGTGATCGTGCGTCCGGTGGCCAATTACGGCATGCCGAACCACCTGCGCGTGACCATCGGTCTGCCGGCAGAAAACAGCCGCTTCCTTGAGGCGCTGACCAAGGTTCTGGCTCGTGGTTGATGTCACTGCACTGCAATCTGCTGAACCTATGATCGGGCGCCTGGTGGTGGTCGGTCTGGGATTGATCGGCGGTTCGTTTGCCAAGGGTTTGCGCGAAAGTGGCTTGTGTCGCGAAGTGGTCGGGGTCGATCTCGACCCGCAGTCGCGCAAGCTGGCGGTTGAACTGGGTGTGGTGGATCGTTGTGAGGAAGACCTGGCCATTGCTTGCCAGGGCGCCGACGTGATCCAGCTGGCTGTGCCGATTCTCGCCATGGAGAAAATGCTCGGCCGCTTGGCGGGCATGGATCTGGGGCAGGCGGTTCTGACCGATGTCGGCAGCGCCAAGGGCAATGTCGTGCGTGCGGCCACTGAAGCGTTTGGCGGTATGCCGCCGCGTTTCGTGCCGGGGCACCCGATTGCGGGCTCCGAGCAGAGCGGGGTGGAAGCCTCCAATGCCGAGCTGTTCCGTCGTCATAAGGTGATCCTGACGCCGCTGGAGCAGACCGATCCGCAAGCCCTGGCCGTGGTTGATCGTCTGTGGCGCGAACTGGGCGCCGATGTCGAGCACATGCAGGTCGAGCGTCACGACGAAGTGTTGGCGGCCACCAGCCACCTTCCGCACCTGTTGGCGTTCGGTTTGGTCGATTCGTTGGCCAAGCGCAATGAAAATCTTGAGATCTTCCGTTACGCTGCGGGCGGTTTCCGCGATTTCACAAGAATCGCCGGAAGCGACCCGGTCATGTGGCACGACATCTTCCTCGCCAACCGCGAAGCTGTCCTGCGCACACTCGATACATTTCGCAGCGACCTCGACGCCTTGCGCGACGCGGTCGATGCAGGGGATGGGCACCAATTGTTGGGCGTTTTCACTCGCGCCCGGGTTGCCCGCGAGCATTTCAGTAAAATCCTGGCCCGTCGGGCCTATGTGGACGCTATGAATTCCAACGATCTGATTTTCCTGGCTCAACCTGGTGGCCGCCTGTCCGGTCGGATTCGCGTACCAGGTGACAAATCGATTTCCCACCGTTCGATCATGCTCGGCTCCCTGGCCGAAGGCGTCACCGAAGTCGAAGGCTTCCTCGAGGGCGAAGACGCCCTGGCGACCTTGCAGGCGTTCCGTGACATGGGCGTGGTCATTGAAGGCCCGCACCATGGTCGCGTGACCATTCATGGTGTCGGCCTGCACGGCCTGAAACCTGCGCCGGGCCCGATCTATCTGGGCAACTCCGGCACTTCGATGCGCCTGCTGTCCGGCCTGCTGGCCGCGCAGGACTTCGACAGCACCCTGACCGGTGACGCTTCGCTGTCCAAGCGCCCGATGAATCGCGTGGCCAATCCACTGCGTGAAATGGGCGCCGTGATCGAAACCGCCGCCGAAGGCCGTCCGCCGATGGTCATCCGCGGTGGCAACAAGCTCAAAGGCCTGACTTACACCATGCCGATGGCCAGTGCCCAGGTTAAATCCTGCCTGCTGCTGGCAGGGCTGTATGCCGAAGGCAAGACCACCGTTACCGAGCCGGCACCGACCCGCGATCACACCGAGCGCATGCTGCGTGGCTTCGGTTACCCGGTCACCGTCAATGGCGCGACGGCCTCCGTCGAGTCCGGCGGCAAGCTGACGGCGACCCACATTGAAGTGCCGGGCGATATCTCGTCGTCGGCGTTCTTCCTGGTGGCCGCGTCGATCGCTGAAGGTTCGGAGCTGGTGCTCGAGCACGTCGGCATCAACCCGACCCGTACCGGGGTCATCGACATCCTGCGTCTGATGGGCGCCGACATCACCCTGGAAAACCAGCGTGAAGTGGGCGGCGAGCCAGTCGCTGACCTGCGCGTACGTGCGGCTAAACTCAAAGGTATCGAGATTCCGGAAGCGCTGGTGCCATTGGCGATCGACGAATTCCCGGTGCTGTTCGTGGCGGCGGCCTGCGCTGAAGGGCGCACCGTGCTGACCGGCGCCGAAGAGCTGCGGGTCAAGGAGTCGGACCGTATCCAGGTCATGGCCGATGGTCTGCTCGCCCTGGGCGTCAAGTGCGAACCCACTCCGGACGGCATCATTATCGACGGCGGCCAGATTGGCGGCGGCGAAGTGCATGGTCACGGCGACCACCGGATTGCCATGGCATTCAGCGTGGCTTCGCTGCGTGCGACCGCGCCGATCCGCATCCATGATTGCGCCAACGTCGCGACGTCGTTCCCGAACTTCCTGGCGCTGTGCGCACAGGTCGGCATCCGCGTTGCCCAAGAGGCTCAGTCGTGATCAGCATTGCACCGGTCATCACCATCGATGGGCCTAGCGGCTCCGGCAAGGGTACGGTAGCCGGGATTCTGGCCAAGCGTCTGGGCTGGAATCTGCTGGATTCCGGTGCGCTTTATCGGCTGCTGGCATTTGCCGCGCATAACCACGGCGTTGATCTGACCAATGAAGAGCTGCTGAAAAAACTTGCCGCTCATCTGGATGTTCAGTTCATCGCGGCGACCGACGGTCAGCTGCAACGCATCATTCTGGAAGGCGACGAAGTCAGCGATGTGATCCGCACGGAAAGCGTCGGCTCCGGCGCCTCCCAGGTGGCTGCATTGCCCGCCGTGCGCGAGGCGCTGCTGCAGCGCCAGCGCGCATTCCAGGAAGCGCCGGGCCTGGTGGCCGACGGGCGTGACATGGGCACGGTGGTTTTTCCGGACGCGCCGCTGAAGATTTTCCTGACCGCCAGTGCCGAGGAGCGTGCGCGCCGTCGATACTTGCAGTTGAAGGGCAAAGTCGATGGTGTTAGTCTGTCGAGTCTGCTAGATGAGATACGTGCACGCGATGAGCGTGATACCCAGCGAGCGGTAGCCCCGCTCAAGCCGGCGGCTGACGCCATACAGCTGGATTCCACGGAATTATCCATCGATCAGGTGCTGGAACGCATCATGAGCGAGATCGCCATTCGCGATATCGCCGGGTGACCAAGAAGGCCGCAGGGGACCAGTCATAGTCCTGCGACGCTTCTTTTAAATGAAACTAACCCACACCGTCTGGGGTGTGGAGATGGGCGTATTCTTCGCCCTCATCAACAGGAATTAAAATGAGCGAAAGCTTTGCGGAACTCTTTGAAGAAAGCCTAAAAACCCTGAACCTTCAGGCAGGCTCCATCATCACCGGTGTTATCGTTGATATCGATTACCAAGCTCGCTGGGTAACCGTTCACGCTGGCCTGAAGTCTGAAGCACTCATCCCGCTTGAGCAGTTCTACAACGACGCTGGCGATCTGACTATCAATGTCGGTGACGAAGTTCACGTTGCTCTGGACTCGGTTGAAGACGGCTTTGGTGAAACCAAGCTGTCCCGTGAAAAAGCCAAGCGCGCTGAATGCTGGATTGTTCTGGAAGCAGCCTTCGCAGCCGAAGAAGTGGTCAAGGGCGTTATCAACGGTAAGGTTAAAGGCGGCTTCACTGTCGACGTTAACGGCATCCGTGCGTTCCTGCCAGGTTCTCTGGTTGACGTCCGTCCAGTGCGCGACACCACGCACCTGGAAGGCAAAGAGCTGGAATTCAAGGTCATCAAGCTGGACCAGAAGCGCAACAACGTTGTCGTTTCCCGTCGTAGCGTCCTGGAAGCCGAGAACTCCGCCGAGCGCGAAGCTCTGCTGGAATCCCTGCAGGAAGGCCAACAAGTCAAAGGTATCGTCAAGAACCTCACCGATTACGGCGCATTCGTCGATCTGGGTGGCGTCGATGGCCTGCTGCACATTACCGACATGGCTTGGAAGCGTATCAAGCATCCTTCCGAAATCGTCAACGTTGGCGACGAGATCGATGTCAAGGTTCTGAAGTACGATCGCGAACGCAATCGTGTTTCCCTGGGCCTGAAGCAACTGGGCGAAGATCCATGGGTTGCTATCAAAGCCCGTTACCCAGAAAGCACTCGCGTTACCGCTCGTGTAACCAACCTGACCGACTACGGCTGCTTCGCTGAGCTGGAAGAAGGCGTTGAAGGTCTGGTACACGTTTCCGAAATGGACTGGACCAACAAGAACATCCACCCTTCGAAAGTCGTACAAGTCGGCGACGAAGTGGAAGTTATGGTTCTGGACATCGACGAAGAGCGTCGTCGTATCTCCCTGGGCATCAAGCAGTGCAAATCTAACCCATGGGAAGATTTCTCTGGCCAGTTCAACAAGGGCGATAAAATCTCCGGCACCATCAAGTCGATCACCGATTTCGGTATCTTCATTGGTCTGGACGGCGGCATCGACGGTCTGGTTCACCTGTCCGACATCTCCTGGAACGAAGTGGGCGAAGAAGCCGTACGCCGTTTCAAGAAGGGTGACGAGCTGGACACCGTTATCCTGTCGGTTGACCCAGAGCGTGAGCGCATCTCCCTGGGCATCAAGCAACTGGAAAGCGATCCGTTCTCCGAGTACGTTCAAGAGAACGACAAAGGCGCAATCGTTAAGGGCATCGTGAAAGAAGTTGACGCTAAAGGCGCCATCATCACTCTGGCCGACGATATCGAAGCGACTCTGAAAGCCTCCGAAATCAGCCGTGACCGCGTTGAAGACGCACGCAACGTTCTGAAAGAAGGCGAAGAAGTAGAAGCCAAGATCATCAGCGTTGATCGCAAGAGCCGCGTAATCCAGCTCTCGATCAAGTCGAAAGACGTTGAAGACGAGAAAGAAGCCATCCAGAGCCTGCGCGACAAGCCAGTAGCTGGTGACGCTCCAGTAGCCACCACCCTGGGTGACCTGCTGCGTGCTGCACAAGCGGAAAAACAGAACTAAGTTCTGACTTTCTGTAGAAAAAGGGCGACTTCGGTCGCCCTTTTTCGTGCCTGGAATTTGGTGCTTCAGAGGCTCGTCCCGGCGGCTGCTGTAATGGCGTGAAACAAATGCCCTTCCTGGGATGTCTCTTTCTTTAACGGGATCAATCGTTTATTTGCAGCTAGTCTTATTCAAAAGCGAATCACGCTCGGCAGGGTGCCTGGCATAAGGAAGTGAATGAACAAGCTCATTGTCGCAATCGCATTACTGACGCTGGCGGGTTGCACCACTAATGCCAAGACCCATGCGGTACGTGGGGTCAGCGGTATTGAGGTCGATTGTTCGGGGTTGGGTTCAGGCTGGGAGAAGTGCCACAAGCGCGCAGCGAGGGAGTGCAAGGGCGCCGGCTATAAAGTCGTAGTCAGGTCAGATGACGCAAAGGAAGAGGACGAATTCCCGTTCGGCTTCAATCCCGCGGGCTACCTGACACGAACCATGCTGGTGATTTGCAGGTGAGGCAGTAATTGGCAGTGGAACCGACATTGTGTGATGCGTGAAAAGATGTCAAAACCCGGGCTGTTCAAATCCACGCGGGCATGCTAAAACCTCTGGAGCGATTTTCCTAGCTGCTTGAAAAAGAAGGGAAAAATATGACGAAGTCGGAGTTGATCGAACGAATTGTCACCCATCAAGGGCTGCTCTCATCAAAAGATGTGGAGCTGGCCATCAAGACCATGCTTGAGCAAATGTCCCAATGTCTGGCCACCGGTGATCGGATTGAGATTCGGGGGTTTGGTAGCTTTTCTCTTCATTACCGTGCGCCGCGGGTTGGGCGCAATCCCAAGACCGGGCAGTCCGTTAGCCTCGACGGTAAGTTTGTGCCGCATTTTAAGCCAGGTAAAGAGCTGAGAGATCGGGTGAATGAGGATGAGGAGCTTGGCATTTGATAGTCGCTACGATTTAAGGAGACGCTGATGCGTAATATCAGGCGCGTAATACTCGCGATATTTGTTCTGCTGCTGGTTTTAGCGATTCTGGTCTTTGTTCTAGAAAATCAACAATCGGTCTCACTTCTGTTTCTTGGGGGGGCTGCACCAGAATTACCTTTATCTGTAGTCGCGATGACGGCTCTATTGGTAGGAATGATTATTGGCCCTTTGATTTTATGGTTCGCCGGCGCTAATTCGCAACGGCGGCGCAAATGATTTAACGCAGTCTCAATGATAAGAGCCCGGTGCTCACCTGTGATTGAAAGAAAGTTGAATATATATTTTTGTCATTTGATACATTCAATTTTGATAACAGCTTAATAGGATTTTATTTGTATTTTTAATAATTTAAATGGAATCAGTGTTTTTTATAATCTGCTTAGGTTTCCTAGGTCGAGTCGTATTGGGTAGGCTTTTTCAGGCTTCAAAATGGTAATAAAAATGATGAAAAGTAGAAGGCATAATTTTTACATTGGTTCACCTTATGTGAAGTATATAATTTTGATTTTTGTTGTTTTTTCTTACCTTTCATACGTAATACCCTTGGTTCATAGTTATTATAATTCGACAAATTTTATTTATGTTAATGCATGGGACGAAGAAACGTACTTGAGTTATCAAGGTGCGTTAGGTGCAATGAAGGTTCCGGGGTATTGGTTTTCTTCTTCACTTGTATATGTCCTGCAAAATTTTGGTTTCAGTGGTGCAAATATAAATTTGATATTTGACTGCTTTCTTATGCCGATTTTGTTTTTTGGATTGGTTTATACGATTGTTCGCTTTGATATTGGCTTTTACAGAGCGTTATTTTTTTCTGTTCTTATAGTTTTTTCCCCAATACTTTTTAACTTCGGTAACCCGCTTATTAACGCTATTTTTAAGAGGGAGTATGGTTTGTTTGGGTTTGGATTCGAACCTTATCAATCAATATTGCGAACGCCTGAGCCACAGATGTCCTTTATTTTAGTTGTACTCGCATCTGCTTTTTATGCAAGGACAAAAAAAATATCAGGTCTTCTTGTTGTTCTGCCTTTTTTGTATTTTTACGTTGCAGTTGTTTACGTATATACACTTATCGCTGCTTATTTTATTAGGTTGCCCGGGTTTTATAAGGGTGGCCATAAACTGACTCGAATAGTTTTGGCTTGCTTAGCTTCTTATTTTTTGATTTCTATTGGTTTCTCCATACTTGATTTTATATTTTTTTCGAAAGATTTGTTTATTGTTGGCTTTGCTAATATGTATGTTAGAACTCATTTGCCTATAGTTCCTATTGCTGGCGTATTTGGTGCGTCGCTATTAGTAATTCAGCTATTTTTATCCAAAAGAATCCCAAGGATACAATCGGGCGCCAATGAGTTTCAGTTGTTTTTGGTGCTGTCTATCTTTTTTGTTTCTAATATACATGTTTTTTCAGGGGTCATGCTTTCATATAAGAACTACATGGATTATGGGGTTGGTTTTTTAGGAGGCGTAAGTTTGATTGTTTTTTTGCAGTTTTTACTTGTAAACAGGGTTTTTGGTGGGGTTCTAGTCTCGACACTGTTTGGATGTTTGATATTGTGCCTTACATTAAATGCTTACGGATTCAGTTTTAAAGATGGTGAATATAATTTTTTTAGAGGCTTGCAGTTTAAAACTGCAGAAGAATATCGGCATGCATCTCAAAATCCAATGTCAGTTATCGTAACTGATAGTGATCTATCGGCAAAGCTGCCATATTCTGTAGCGAAAGCGGGAATTCCGTTATTTTCTTATCAGTACAATTTTCCAGTAGTGGCGAGGGGGTGTGAATCAATCCTTGTCAAAATGCAGGAAGCAATAGATTTCCTGCAAATAAATAGACCTGATGTATATAAGTCTAAGAGAGATTATTTTATGCGTTCAATTGAGGTTTTTTCTGGAAGAAATATTGTCGCGCTAAACTCTCAATCAAATACTGAGGAATCGATTTTTTGTAAGAGCTTGAACTCAAAAAAACCATTTGAGGTTCTTGAGAGTGATTTTAGAGACGACGGCTGGCAGAGGATAAAGATATGGTAGGGGTTGGTTTGCTTCTAGTAACTAACTCATGATATTCGTGAAGTGTAACTGTCTATCTATAGGTGAAGCTGAGTTCCGCTGACTCACCAGATACTGATTGTTTTGCGACTTTTAAAGTAGCAATAAGTGATCACAGTTCTTTAGGTTGATTGTGTATGCTTGCTGCTCGGAACCCCTTGGGCCTCTGGTACGGGTAACAAGCGGTGCACTTCGGTATCCAGTCGATGTTGAGGTTTTCGTCCGTCATAAAAGGTGTTTGCGCGTTAGCGATCTCCATCAACCAAGGGTCGATCTTGTTGGTCGCGACCTCAATGTTCGACAGCAAGTTTAACTGGTCAAGTGACGCGGCCAGCGGCACTACGAAAGTGTTCTTCAGGAAGTGAATGAAGCGCTCGAGCTTGCTCTTGGTCTATACCCGATAAGGCCGACCGGCTTTCGGTGTGACGCTATAGCACTCTGCTAAATCTAATAGCGCGGGATTCCAGCAGTACTGACGTAAGCGCTCCATGAACCCCACATTCAAAGCCGCCACCTGATCCCCGATGCTGTGCTCTCGATTCCTTTCCGGAGCCAGCACCTCATGATGCGTCCCGACGCAAAAGTCGAAAAAGTCTATCTCTACCCCAAACCCGTCGACTTCCGAAAATCCATCGATGGCCTCGCTGGGGATTCCATGACCATCCGGACAGCCATTCCACCAACATCCGGACACTGATTCCACGTTGATCCGGACACTCATTCCACAAGCATCCGGACACCGATTCCACGGCCATCCGGACACTTTCAGGCAGGCAGCGACGCAGGAATATTCACTACCATCGGCCTCTTTTATCGAAGCGAAGAGGTCGTCGTGGAGCGTTTATCCATGCGTAAAATCCGAGAGGTACTACGCCTAAAGTTCGACGCCGGCCTGTCCGTGCGCAAGATCGCCAAAAGTTTATCCATTGGCCATTCGAGTGCGAGAGACTACCTTTGCCGGTTCGCTGCCAACGGGCTTCAGTGGCCCATCGATCTCTCAGATGCCGAGCTGAATCGACGTCTTTTTCCGCCGGCAGTACCACCCGCGCCAAGCGACCAACGTCCGACGCCGGACTGGGCTCATGTCCACGCCGAGTTACGCCGTCCCGGCGTCACCCTGGCCCTGCTCTGGCAAGAGTACCGACTCGCCCATCCGCAAGGCTTCCAGTACAGCTGGTTCTGCGAGCACTACCGGCTCTGGGCGGCCAAGGTCGACGTGGTCATGCGCCAGGAACATCGCGCCGGCGAAAAACTTTTCGTCGACTACGCCGGCCAGACCGTGCCGGTCATCGACCGGCAGACCGGCGAGATCCGCCAGACGCAGATCTTCGTCGCCGTCCTCGGCGCGTCCAGCTACACCTTCGCCGAGGCCACCTGGTCGCAGAAACTGCCCGACTGGCTGGGCTCGCACGTGCGCTGCTTCGCCTTTCTCGGCGGTACATCGCAGATCCTGATACCGGATAATCTGCGCAGCGGCGTCACCAAAGCGCTTCGCTACGAGCCCGACATCAACCCCAGTTACCGCGACCTGGCCGAGCATTACAGCGTGGCCGTGCTGCCTGCCAGATCTCGCAAACCTCGGGACAAAGCCAAGGTCGAAGTCGGCGTGCAAGTGGTCGAGCGCTGGATCCTGGCGGTGCTGCGCAACCGCCAGTTCTTCTCGCTGGGCGAACTCAACACAGCCATCGGACTCCTGCTGGATCACCTCAATCAGAAGCCCTTCAAGAAGCTGCCCGGCTCACGATGGTCAGCCTTCGAGGCCCTTGACCGGCCGGCGCTGCAAGCGCTGCCGGAACACCCTTACATCTACGCCGAGTGGAAAAAGGTACGGGTGCACATCGACTACCACGTCGAAGTCGACGGCCATTTTTACTCCGTGCCGTACCAACTGGTGAAACACCAACTCGAAGTACGCCTGACCGCACAGACCGTCGAGTGCTTCCACGCCAACCAGCGCGTGGCCAGCCATCTGCGCTCGTCACACAAAGGCCGCCACACCACCCAGATCGAGCACATGCCCAAGAGCCACCGCGAACACGCCGAGTGGACACCGCAACGGCTGATCCGCTGGGCCGAGCAAACCGGGCCGAACACCGCTGGCGTCATCGCCTACATCCTCGAACGCCGAATCCATCCGCAGCACGGCTTCCGCGCCTGCCTGGGCATCCTGCGCCTGGGCAAACAGCACGGCGAAGAGCGGCTGGAAGCCGCTTGCCAGCGTGCGCTGGCACTGGGCGCATGCAGTTACAAGAGCCTCGAATCGATCCTGCGCCAAGGGCTGGAGCGGCTGCCGCTGGCCCAGCAAAACCTCCCGTTACTGCCTGAAGAGCATATCAATCTGCGTGGCCCTGGCTACTACCACTGACCTGAAAAAGGAGCACGAACATGCTGCCTAATCCGACACTCGATAAGCTACAAACCCTGCGACTGCACGGCATGATCAAGGCGCTTGGCGAACAACACGCAACGCCCGACATCAACGATCTCAGCTTCGACGAACGCCTCGGCCTGATGGTCGACCGCGAGCTGACCGAGCGCGAAGATGCACGCCTGACGACTCGCCTCAAAGCCGCACGACTGCGCCATAACGCCTGCCTGGAAGACATCGATTACCGCAGCCCCCGTGGCCTGGACAAGGCGCTGATCCTGCAACTGGGCAGCGGCCAGTGGCTGCGCTACGGCCTGAACCTGATCATCGGCGGCCCAACCGGCGTGGGCAAAACCTGGCTCGCCTGCGCGCTGGCCCACAACGCCTGCCGGGACGGTTACCGCGTGCGCTACCTGCGCCTGCCGCGCTTGATGGAGGAGTTGGGCCTGGCCCACGGCGACGGCCGCTTCGCCAAACTGATGGCGGGTTATGCCAAGACCGACTTGCTGATCCTGGACGACTGGGGCCTGGCGCCGTTTACCGCTGCGCAACGGCGCGACATGCTCGAACTGCTGGATGATCGTTACGGCAACCGCTCGACACTGGTGACCAGCCAGATGCCGGTGGACAAATGGCATGCGCTGATCGGTGATCCGACCTTGGGCGATGCGATCCTCGACCGGCTGGTGCACAACGCTTACCGGATCGAACTGAAGGGCGAATCGATGCGCAGGCGCGCAACGAAATTGACGACGGCAGGGACTTCAGACTAACAATGCAAACCTGCGTCGCTGCGCTCCGACTGCCTGTCCGAATGAGCGTGGAACGAGTGTCCGGATGTTCGTGGGCTGAGTGTCCGGATGGCGTGGAATCCGCAGCCTCGCCGCTCTGGTCGAACTGGACATTAAGGTCGCGGTGTTTGACCCGGTACTTTTCGTGTTCCTCAACAAGCCTCGAAACCGAGTGAGAATTTTGTATTGGGAGCGTAACGGTTTTTGCCTTTGGCTAAAGCGGCTGGAGTCCGAGCGCTTCAAGACATCGCCGGATTTTTCGGATGAAGCCATCGTTCTGACGGTTCAAGAACTCAACTGGTTA
>NZ_MSTQ01000008.1 GCF_001945365.1 Pseudomonas reinekei | reverse complement strand
CGCCATAGTGGGCGAACACCGTGCGCAGGATGTCCTCGATGGTCTGGTCTTGAAAGATCCGCGAATCGAAACGACGCGACAGCATCCACAGCCAGGGGCTCAAGGTGGCCGAATAGCAGGCCAGGCCGCCGTCACTTTTCTGCAAGCTGAATCGGCTGATAAAACCGTGAATGTAACGCGACTCGCCGCTCGCCAATTCAATGTCGAGTGACGCCGGCTGCCCTATCAGTGACTTGAGTTCCAGGCGAGCATCCTGACTGATCAGTGACAACTCGAAACTGAATAAAGTCGACAAACCCTCCGAGCCGGAGAATCGCTCGAGCAACAGCTCCTGCTGGCTTGCGATCGGGGAGGTGAATTTGATCAAACGCCGGTTCTGTGGCGAAAATATTTTTGTTAGTTCCATTAACAAGCTTCCTGCGGCATAAGCAACCGTGGTCATCCCAGGACTTGCACATCCATGCGCCTGGCGAAACCCGAAGGTGGCAATTAAGTCGCTTATGAAACAGCTTGTATGTAGGAGGCTTCCTTTTTTAGATGCAGATTTGTCCGCACAATCGCGATCGACTGGGTGGCTCTGAAAGTTTGAGGGGGGGGCGACGCTAGATACGTGGGTACTGGGGGCGAGTCCTGAAACAGGCGTAGACCTGTTCAGGACTCGACATCACGGCTTGGGCGCTTCAGCCGGTTTCGGCGCAGGATCATCAAACAGGTTCAGGCGCTCGCGAAGTTCGTGGGCCGGTAGCGGTTCCTTGTCCGCCGGCAAGGCGTTCGGGTCGACAGGTGTGGCCGGGGCCTCACCGGGCGCACCCGAACTTTGCGAGGCATCGGGTGCAGACTCCGCACCTTGCGAACCTTCAATGGCAAGCTGGGCTTTCTTGGTCAGCACCACGATGTCAATGCGACGGTTGACCGGGTTGAACGGGTGCTCGCGGTCGAACAGGGCCGACGAGGCATAACCGACCACCCGCGCCACTTGAGTATCCGGATAGCTGCCCGCCACCAAGGCGCGGCGAGCGGCATTGGCACGGTTGGCCGAGAGTTCCCAGTTACCGAAATCACCAGTGCCGCTGTACGGCTTGGCGTCGGTGTGGCCGCTGATGCTGATCTTGTTCGGCACCGCTTTGATGGTGTCAGCCATGGCCAGCAGGATGTCTTCGAAGTACGGTTTCAGCCGCGCACTGCCGGAGTCAAACATCGGCCGGTTTTCCGCGTCCACGATCTGGATGCGCAAGCCGTCCGGGGTGATTTCGAACATGATCTGGTCTTTGAATTTCTGCAGCTGCGGGTTCTCTTCGACCTTGTTCTGCAGTTCCTGCAGCAACAGTTCCAGGCGTTCCTTCTCGACCATTTCGGCCATGCCTTCGACCTGTTCGGCGTCGACCGTCACCTTGTCCGGCTGCGGCTGGGACTTCACCTCGGGGTTGAGGGTGTTTTCCGGCGCCAGGGTCGGCGTACCGCCCAGGTCGATGATGTACGGCGTGCCGCTTTCAGAAAAACCGATCGGATCCTTGAAGTAACCGGCGATGGCGATTTTCTGTTCCGGCGTTGCCGTGGACAGCAGCCACAACACCAGGAAGAACGCCATCATCGCCGTGGCGAAGTCGGCGAAGGCGATTTTCCAGGCGCCCCCGTGATGCCCACCGGCGATGCGCTTGACGCGCTTGATGATTATCGGCTGGTTATTTTCCATTTCTTAGCGACCGCGAACCGCTTGTTCCAGCTCGGCGAAGCTAGGACGGTGAGCCGGGTACAGAACCTTGCGCCCGAACTCCACGGCCAGCGATGGCGGCATGCCGGAAGCCGAAGCGACCAGCGAAGCCTTGATAGCTTCGTAGACGTTCAGTTCTTCCTTGGCATCGTGGGCCAGGGAGTGGGCCAGCGGGCCGAAGAAACCGTAGGCAGCCAGAATACCGAAGAAGGTACCCACCAGTGCCGCCCCCACGTGCAGGCCGATGGACGCCTGGTCGCCTTCGCCCAGGGAGGCCATGGTCACCACAATACCCAGTACGGCGGCAACAATACCGAAGCCGGGCATGCCGTCGGCAATCCCGTTCACCGCGTGGGACGGGTGCTCGAGGTCTTCCTTGAGGCTGTACAGCTCCATGTCGAACAGGCCTTCCAGCTCGTGGGGAGCCATGTTGCCGGAGGACATTATGCGCAGATAATCGCAAACGAACGCGGTCATGCGCTCGTCTTTGAGGACCGTCGGGTACTTGGCGAAGATCGGGCTCGCGGCGGCATCTTCGATGTCGCCTTCGATGGCCATCATGCCTTCGCGACGACTTTTGTTGAGGATCTCGTAAATCAGACCGAGCACTTCAAGGTAGAAACCATGGGTGAAACGCGAACCGAACATGCTCAGGGACTTCTTGAGCACGTGCATGGTCATGTAGCCGGGGTTGGCCTGCAGGAATGCACCGAGGGCCGCACCACCGATGATCAGCACTTCGAAAGGCTGGATCAGGGCGGCAATTTTGCCGTGGGAGAGCACGTATCCGCCGAGCACGCTCGCGAATACGACGATGATGCCGATTATTTTAGCCATAGGTAGGAGAGCACTTACTGAGTCGGGTTCAAGGTCATATTCGGAAGTTAAAAAATCTCTTCTTCTACTTATCGGCAAAACTGCGCCAGACTATAGCCAGTTCAGGCGAAAAGCCAATTTGACCCATTCCGGGCGTAGGTAATGCAGACGATGATCGCCTCCAGACATGGTTAACGAAACGAACGTCCCGACCGCAAAACCAACCACTCTCCAAGGCTGGGTCAAGCTTCTGGATGGCGTGCGCCTGCCGGTTCCGCAGGCCAGTCACGACCGTGTCTGCCGGGCACTGCGCGACAGTCGCAGCTCCCTGCGTGACATCGCCGACTTGATGCAGGAAAGCCCGGCCCTGGCCTTGAGCGTGATCCGCGAAGCCAACCGCCACACCCACGGCGGCATGACCGAGCCCGCGGAAAACCTGGAGGTGGCGATCAATCGCCTCGGCTTGAAACGCACCGAAGCATTGCTCGAACGCTTGCCCGCCATGCCCATGGCCGAGATTCCCAAGGCGTTGCGTCATCTGCAGATGATCAGCCAGCACGCGACGCAACAGGCCAACGGTTTTTTCGCCAGTCGCCTCGCACGCCTGTGGCAGGACATTCATTGGGGCAGCCTGCTGTTTCTGTCGCCGCTTTGGCCGCTGGCACTGACCCACCCGCAACTGCTCGAAGCGTGGGAACTGCGGGTCATCCATAAAGGTGAGTCGGCGCGCAACGTCGAAAAGCAGTTGTTTGGTGCACGGCTGCTGGAGATCGGCCTGGCCCTGGTAGATGCCTGGCGCCTGCCGATCTGGGTGCAACAAGGCTATAAACTGTTGCTCACCGAGCAGCGGGAACTGGTCAAAGTCCTGCGCATCGCCCGCGACAGCGAACATCCGTTGCGCCAGCAAAATCGCCTCGATGACGATCCGACCTTGCGCCGCTGGCTCAACCAGCCGGCCAACACGGTGCTGCTGGCCAACGGGCTGGCGCTCTCGGCGCAACAGGCCTGGGACAGCCCGCACAGCGAGCGCTGGCAGTACCTCACCAGCCTCTACCTGCAAATACCCATGGATGAGGTGCAACAACAATTGCACCAGCAGGCCGCCAACAGCGCCCGCCATCACGCCATGCCCGACCTCTGGCACCCGGCCGTTGCGTTGCTCTGGCCGTGGGGCACGAACCGCGTTCACGCCGGACTGCTTCCGGCCCCGGCGCCGACCGCTGAAGACCTGGCCAAGTGGCGCCGGCAATGTGCCGAACTGCTGGTCGAGCCGAGTCGTTTCACCAACGCCATGCACCTGACCACCTCGGCCCGTGACGCGCTGGTCGCGTGCGGCATGCGCCGGGTAATGATCCTGATGGCCGATCGCACCCACGCCAACCTGCGGGTGCACCAGACCGCCGGGTTGCCGAAAGAAGCGGCCGCGCTGAACTTCGTGGTCAGTCAGAGCAGCGTCCTGCAACGACTGCTCGCGCAACAAGCCCAGGTGCGCCTGACACCTGACAACAACGCACAATTTTCCGCCCTGCTGCCCAACAGCCTGCGCTCACAGTTCAGCGGCGAACACCTGATGCTGCGTTCACTGGTCAACAATGGCCGGGTGATCATGATTGTCGTGGCGGATCAGGGCGGCGGACCCTTTTCGGAAATTACCGTACAAGCCTTTGGCAAAACTGCGCAATGCATCGAGAAAGCCCTGCACAGCTTTAGCCACCGCGGCCAGTGAGGCTGCGTTACAATCTTCCCTTTTTGTGCCCTGGAGACCTCACATGTCTGACTTCTCTGGCTTGCCGCTGGTGATCGAGCCGAGCGACTTGCTCCCTCGCCTCGACGCCCGCGAACTGATTCTGGTGGACCTGACCAGCAGTGCCCGCTACACCGAAGGGCACATTCCCGGTGCGCGTTTTGTCGACCCCAAGCGCACTCAACTCGGTCAGGCACCTGCGCCGGGCCTGATGCCGCCGCAAGCGGCGCTGGAAGCGTTGTTCGGTGAACTGGGCCATAACCCCGACGCGGTCTACGTGGTGTATGACGACGAAGGCGGCGGTTGGGCCGGTCGCTTTATCTGGCTGCTGGATGTCATCGGCCACCGCAAGTACCACTATATAGACGGCGGCCTGTCGGCCTGGCTGGCTGAAGGCCTGCCGATGTCGATCCAGATCCCGCCAGCCGTGGGCGGCCCGGTTGCCCTGACGTTGCACGACGAACCCACCGCTACTCGCGAGTACCTGCAAAGCCGTCTCGGCGCCGCTGACCTGGCAATCTGGGATGCCCGCGGACCGCTGGAGTATTCCGGTGAGAAAGTGCTCGCGGCCAAGGCCGGGCATATCCCCGGCGCGGTCAACTTCGAATGGACGGCGGGCATGGATCAGGCGCGCCAGTTGCGTATTCGCACTGACATGCCGCAGATCCTCGAAAAACTCGGCATCACGCCGGACAAAGAAATCATTACCCACTGCCAGACCCATCACCGGTCGGGCTTCACTTATCTGGTGGCCAAGTCCCTCGGTTATCCGCGGGTCAAAGGCTACGCCGGTTCCTGGGGCGAATGGGGCAATCACCCTGACACGCCTGTCGAGCTTTAAGGTTTTTAAGGACACCCAATGAAAGAGCGTTTGTTTATCCTCAGCCAGTACCTGCTGCCCCATCACTTGCTCTCGCGACTGGCCGGCTGCATCGCCGAATGCCGCGTTCGCTGGTTCAAGAATGCCTTTACCGCCTGGTTCGCCAAGCGCTATCAGGTGGACATGTCCCAGGCACTGGTCGAAGACCTGACCGCCTATGAGCATTTCAACGATTTCTTCACCCGCGCCTTGAAAGACGGCGCCCGCCCGCTCGATGAAACTCCGGGCGCGATCCTCAGCCCGGCCGACGGCGCGATCAGCCAACTCGGCCCGATCGAACACGGTCGCGTGTTCCAGGCCAAGGGCCACAGTTTCAGCGTGCTGGAACTGCTGGGTGGCGACGCGGCCAATGCTGCGCCGTTCATGGGCGGTGATTTCGCGACTATTTACCTGTCGCCGAAAGACTACCACCGTGTGCACATGCCGCTGGCCGGCACCCTGCGCGAAATGGTCTACATCCCGGGTCGCCTGTTTTCGGTGAACCAGTCCACCGCTGAAAACGTACCGGAACTGTTCGCCCGCAACGAGCGTGTAGCGTGCATTTTCGACACCGAGCGCGGGCCGATGGCCGTGGTTCTGGTGGGCGCGATGATCGTTGCGTCGATCGAAACCGTATGGGCCGGCCTGGTTACGCCGCCGAAACGCGAGCTGAAAACCTTCCGCTACGACGAAGCCGCACGTGCGCCGATCCACCTGGAAAAAGGTGCGGAGCTGGGTCGCTTCAAGCTGGGTTCGACCGCTGTCGTGCTGTTCGGGCCGGATCAGGTGAAATGGGCTGAAGACATGACTGCCGGCGTGGCCGTGCAAATGGGCCAGGGTATGGGCTCACCGAAAGTTTAAAGATACCCTGTGGGAGCTGGCTTGCCAGCTCCCACATTGATTCAGGGTACTTAGAGCTGGCCGTCGCGATCGCGGAAGCCCAGCAGATACAGCACGCCATCCAGTCCCAGGGTGGAGATCGCTTGCTTGGCCGACTGCTTGACCAGCGGCTTGGCACGGAACGCCACGCCCAACCCGGCAATCGCCAGCATCGGCAGGTCATTCGCGCCATCGCCGACCGCAATGGTCTGCTCCAGACGCAAACCTTCCTTGTGTGCCAGTTCTTTCAGCAGATCCGCTTTGCGCTGCGCGTCGACAATCGGCTCGACCGCCACGCCAGTCACCTTGCCGTCGACCACTTCCAGTTCGTTGGCGAACACGTAATCGATACCGAGCCTGGCCTGCAATTGCTTGGCGAAGTAGGTAAAGCCGCCCGACAGAATGGCGGTCTTGTACCCCAGGCGCTTGAGTTCGGCGAACAGGGTTTCAGCACCTTCGGTCAAACGCAGCGAAGCGCCGATGGAATCCAGCACGCCGACATCCAGGCCTTTGAGCAACGCCAGGCGCTCTTTGAAGCTGGCACGAAAATCCAGTTCACCGGCCATCGCCCGCTCGGTGATTTCCGAAACCTTGTCACCCACGCCGGCGGCCTTGGCCAGTTCGTCGATTACCTCGGCTTCGATCAGGGTCGAATCCATGTCGAACACCGCCAGACGACGGTTACGGCGGAACAGCGAATCTTCCTGGAAGGCAATGTCGACATTCAGCTCCTGAGCGACACTGAGGAATTCGGCACGCAGCGCTTGCGGATCGGCCGCTTCGCCACGCACGGAAAACTCGATGCATCCCTTGCCTTTATCAGCCGGGGTATCCAGCGGCATGCGCCCGGACAGGCGATCGATGTGATCGATGTTCAGGCCATATTTGGCGGTGATCGAACTCACGGCCTGCAATTGTCCGGCGGTGACCTTGCGGGTCAGCAGCGTCACGATGTGGCGCTTTTTGCCCTGGTTCCCGACCCACTGCTGGTAGTCCTCCTCGGAAACCGGTGTGAAACGCACCTGTTGATCGAGCTCGTAACCCTTGAACAGGATGTCCTTGAGCACGGATTTGCCTTGCTCGGTGTCGGGAATTTCAACCAGGATGCCGAACGACAGCGTGTCGTGGATCACCGCCTGACCGATGTCGAGAATGTTCACACCACCCTGGGCCAGAACGCCGGTAATGGCCGCAGTCAGACCCGGACGGTCGACTCCCGTGATGTTTATCAGGACGATTTCGCGCAAGGCGCACCCCCGCAGGTGGAAAAAAACCGCATTCTACCCACTTTCAGTGACCATCGGGCACCGTGAGCGCTTTGACGGTCTAGGGCCTGTCGCTATACTGCGCGTCAACTTCACGGACAAAAGAGCCGAGCTCAAGTGAACCGGCCCACGCCAGTAAAAACCGATAACTTCTTCCTGCTGATCTTCCGGGCACTGCGTCACCGCCGTGTACCGATTGCATTGCGCATTGCCAGCCATAACGTGATCCTGGTCGCTCTGGCCCTGGTGATCTACGCCTGTGTGATGGGTTTGCAGTTCAAGCAGGCCATGCACGAGCAGGCAGATGCGCTGGGCGAAAGCCTGACCACGCAGACCGCCACCTCGGCCACCGAGTTGCTGGTGTCAAACGACATCCTCAGCCTCAACGTGCTGCTCAACAACCTGACCAAGAACAAGCTGGTGGCCCACGCCGCCATCTATAGCGTGGATAACCGCATCCTCGCCGAAGCCGGTCAGCGTCCCAAGCACGGCCTGTTGGGCGAAGCGGAGGGCATGTACCAGAGCAAGATCACCTTCCAGGACGTGACTGCCGGGCAGCTGCGCATCAGCCTGGACATGGATCAGTTCCAGCAACCGATGACCATCAGCCTGCAAAGCATGGGCATCCTGAGCGCGATCCTGCTGGCCTTGTCCCTGGCCTTGAGCCTGCGTCTGGGCCGGCACATCTCCACCCCGCTCCTGCAACTGCGCGTGTGGCTGCGCAATATCGACGAATACACCCCAGCCACCGAACGTCAGGACGAGATTGGAGATCTGGCGCGTCAACTGCACGCCAACTTCGCACCAGAACCGGCCGAGCCGGAACCCGTGCCGGAGCCAGAGCTCGACGACAGCGATGACGACGATGCCGAACCGGAGTTCGAAGTGCGCAACCTGCGCGATCCAAGCTTCGATGAAAGCCGCCCGATGGCAGCGATGAAGGCAGCGCCACGACGCGTTGTCAGCACTGTCGAAGACGATGACGACGATGCGTTTGCCGATTTGCTCGATGACACGGACAGTGCCGCAAAACCGTTAGCCCGCCCTGCTCCCTCGAACGTGCCGCAGCACAGCGCCGTTCTGGCCGTGCAGCTGGGCTCCCAAGAGCAACTGCGTCGCTTGCCGCGCACCCGCCTGGAAGAACTGCTCAAACGCTATCGCGACTGCCTCGATCAGGCCGCTTCGCTGTACGAAAGTGAACTGCACACGTTGAACGATGGCAGCACGCTGATGCTGTTCCACACTGAAGACAGCGGCGACGACTACCTGACCAATGCTATCTGCTGCGGCGAGTTGCTGCGCGCGCTCGGCCATCAGTTGCAGATCGAAGTCGCCGACAGCGGCATCACCCTGCAATTGCAGTTGGGCCTGACCCTGGGCGACGATTTGTTCGGCCTGAGCCAGATCGATCTGCTGCTGACCGATTCCGCCCAGGACGCCCTGGCCCTGTCGCAACACAGCCGCAACCTGCTGCTGGTGGAGCGCAAGATCAGTGACGACGCGCTGATCCGCCAACGCGCGCGGATCCGCCCGATCGCCAGCCCTGAAGGCGCCTGCTGCGTAGAGCGGCTGATGGAGCCTTATCCGTCGATGCTGGAACGGCAACTGGCGCGGATGCACGAGCGCCGGGCGTAAGCTTTAAGCCCGGTTGCGAAGAAGCCCGCAGACGATCACTCGTCTGCGGGCTTTCTTATTGCCTGTACTGCCGCTATCGCTGGCAAGCCAGCTCCCACAGCGATTGATGTCTTACATACAATCTGCGCTCAACAGATACCCT
Source organism: Pseudomonas reinekei (assembly GCF_001945365.1). Taxonomy (GTDB): domain Bacteria; phylum Pseudomonadota; class Gammaproteobacteria; order Pseudomonadales; family Pseudomonadaceae; genus Aquipseudomonas; species Aquipseudomonas reinekei. The sequence continues at coordinate 254,904 of NZ_MSTQ01000008.1, read as the reverse complement.
TGTGGGAGCTGGCTCGCCAGCGATGAGGCCATCAGCCGTACTGGAAGTCTCCAGTCAGCAGAAAAAACAAAGCCCGCACAAGGCGGGCTTTGGTTTGACTCGGGCCAGCCTTAGAAGCGGAACACTTCCATATCCGTACGAATCGGCGAAGCCATTGGAATCTTAGGCTGCTTTTCCGCTTCCGCCGCAGGCGCCACAGGCTTGGCGGCCGATTTCTTTGGTGCTTCGGCAATGGGCGGCTGATTGGCCAAGGGCTTGAGCGCGATCGACAGCTGTTCGGCCAGCTTCTGCAACAGCACACCCTGAGCCTGAACCTGCGCCGCCGTGGTGCCGGCGTGCAACTCCTGCAGATGAATGATGCGATTGTCGCGCACTTGTCCACGACGGTCGATCAGGCGCCATTGCGCGTCAAGAATCGCCGGCTGCTTCTCACCCGAATCCAGGCGAGTGATGGTCAGCAGCACTTGAACGTCCGGGGTGAAGCCCACGGTTGCCGGCGCCAACACCACGCGCTGGCTGTCCAGATGACCGGCGACCTGCCGCAGCAACAACTGGTCGATATCGGAAGACAGGCTGCCAGCCCAACGACCGTCGGTCGCGGCTTGCAGGCTGCCATCAGGTTGACGCTGCAGCAGGGTTTCGCGTTGCAGATAGTCGGCAACGGTCACCGGGCCCAGTAACACCGCCATGCCCGCGCTTTGCGCAGGCGAAACCGGACTTCCGCTGTCCAGTTGATACAGCGACACCGGCTGGTGAACGCTGCAACCCGCCAGGCCAAGAACGCCGGCGAGCATCAGAATAAAAGGAAGGCGCAGAGCAGTCATCGTCCCATCCAGGTGATTGCCACAAGGCTAACCACAGTGAAAATACTCAATAAATATGAAGAACGCTCGGCCACGCCGGCGCTTGAAAGGCCATATCATCCGTGAATATGCGTTCCGACTCCAGCGCGAAAGCGTCGATCTACGCGTTAAATCGTAGAACGACGCCTCTAGCACGCCTAATTGAGGTTTTCGACGAGCAGCGCATCCACCCTCTGGAAGCCACGTGGCAGTTTGTTACCACGGCGCCCACGCTCACCCTTGTAGTGTTCGAGGTCGTCCGCTTTCAGTGACAAGGTACGTTTTCCGGCCTGCAACACCAAGGTTGCGCCTTCCGGGATAACGGCGATGTCCGTGACATATTCTTCGCGACTGGCCACACGCTCACCGGAAATCCCGATGATCTTGTTGCCTTTGCCCTTACCTAATTGTGGCAGATCGCTGATCTTGAAGATCAGCAGGCGACCTTCGGTGGTCACCGACGCCAACCAGTTGTGTTCACGATCGGCCACAGGCCGCGGCAGGATGACCTTGGCGTTGTTCGGCAGGCTCAACAGCGCCTTGCCCGCCTTGTTCTTGGCCTGCAGGTCTTCGCCCTTGACCACGAAACCGTAACCGGCGTCGGAGGCGATCACGTACAGCGCGTCATCTTCCGGCATCAGCACGCATTCGAAGCTTGCACCCGGCGGCGGCGTCAGACGACCGGTCAGCGGTTCGCCCTGGCCACGGGCCGATGGCAACGTATGCGCAGCCACCGAATAGCTGCGACCGGTGGAGTCGATGAACACCGCAAATTGGTTGGAACGCCCGGCGGCCAAGGCCTTGAAGCCGTCACCGGCCTTATAGGAAAGCCCCGTAGCGTCGATGTCGTGACCTTTGGCCGAGCGAATCCAGCCTTTTTCCGACAGCACGACTGTCACTTTCTCGTTCGGCAGCAGATCGTGTTCGGTCAGGGCCTTGGCTTCAGCACGCTCGACGATTGGCGACCGGCGGTCATCGCCATAGGTTTCAGCGTCTTTGATCAGCTCGGTGCGCACCAGCTTCTTCAACTTGGCTTCACTGCTCAACAAGGCTTGCAGCTTGGCTTGTTCCTTGAGCAATTCATCCTGCTCGGCGCGCAGCTTCATTTCTTCCAGTCGCGCCAACTGACGCAGACGGGTGTCGAGGATGTAGTCGGCCTGGATTTCGCTCAGGGCGAAACGCTCGATCAGCGCAGCTTTCGGGTGTTCCTCGGTACGGATGATGTGGATCACTTCATCCAGGTTGAGGTAGGCGATCAGCAAGCCGTCCAACAGGTGCAGGCGACGTTCGACTTTATCGAGGCGGAATTGCAGGCGACGACGAACGGTCTGCACCCGGAACTCCAGCCACTCGACCAGCAAGGCACGCAGGTTTTTCAGCTGCGGTTTGCCATCCAGGCCGATGATGTTGATGTTGACCCGGTAGCTCGACTCCAGCTCGGTGCTGGCGAACAGATGCTGCATCAGCGCATCGTGGTCGAAGTTTTTCCGCGCCCCCGGAATGATCACGATCCGGCACGGGTTCTCGTGGTCGGACTCGTCGCGCAGGTCGGCGATTTGCGGGGCTTTGGACGGCTTGGCCTGCATCATGGCCGCGATCTGTTCCAGCACCTTGGCGCCCGAAACCTGATGGGGCAGCGCGGTGACGATGATGTCGCCGTCTTCGATGTGGTACACGGCGCGCATGCGCACCGAGCCCTTGCCGGTTTCGTAGATTTTCAGCAGGTCGGCGCGCGGGGTGATGATTTCCGCTTCGGTCGGGTAATCCGGACCCTGGATGTGCTCACAGAGCTGTTCGACCGTGGCTTTTGGCTCATCGAGCAAACGCACGCACGCCGACGCGACTTCGCGCAGGTTGTGCGGCGGCACGTCGGTGGCCATGCCCACGGCGATGCCGGTGGTGCCATTGAGCAGGATATTCGGCAAACGTGCCGGCAACACCAGCGGTTCGTCGAGGGTGCCGTCGAAGTTAGGCCCCCAGTCCGCCGTGCCCTGACCCAGTTCGCTGAGCAGCACTTCGGAATAGCGCGACAGCCGCGCCTCGGTGTATCGCATGGCGGCAAAGGATTTGGGATCATCCGGCGCACCCCAGTTGCCCTGGCCATCGACCAGCGTGTAGCGGTAGCTGAACGGCTGGGCCATCAGCACCATCGCTTCGTAGCAAGCCGAGTCGCCGTGGGGGTGGAACTTGCCGAGTACGTCACCGACGGTACGCGCCGATTTCTTGTGTTTGGAATCGGCGTCCAGCCCCAACTCGCTCATGGCGTAGATGATGCGCCGCTGCACGGGCTTCAGGCCGTCGCCGATATGCGGCAAGGCACGGTCCATGATCACGTACATGGAATAGTTGAGGTAGGCATTTTCGGTGAAGTCAGCCAGCGATCGGCGTTCTACGCCATCTAAGCTGTCTGCAAGGATGTCGCTCATGCGGGCCTCATCGGTTCGTTGTCTGGCGCAGCAGCATGGTGCCACCGCGCTGGGTAAATTCAAGTTTGTTCAGTGCACTCATGCCGAGCAGCACCTGGTCGCCATGCAGGCCGGGCGCCACCAGTGCGCGGACATCCCGCAGCACGATGTCGCCCAGTTGCAGGCGTTCAATACGGGTGCGATAGCCCTGGCTCAGGCCATTGGCCGTGCTCAGGGTCACACCGAAACCTTGCTCCAGCTTCAAACGCCGGGCCAGATCGGCCGGGATCGCCACATCGGTCGCCCCGGTGTCGAGCATGAAATCCACCGGGTGCCCGTTGATCTGACCGCTGGCGACGAAATGCCCCTGGGCATTGCTGGCCAGTTTCACCTCGATAAAACCGTCGCCCTGTTCCGAGCTCACGACAACATTCGGGTTTTGCTGCCGCTCTTCCCATTGGCCGAAAAACCGCGTTGCCAGAAACAGCGCCGCGCACCAGGCCAGCACCATCAACACCCGACCGGCACGCTTGCCCGGGGTTTGCTGACTCACGGCTTGGCGCTCCAGCCACCGTCAGGCGCGGCAAAGCGCCAGACGATCGGACGAACTTCACCATCGGCGCGAGCACCGGTGTTGTTGTCGATACCGATCCAGGCACCGTCAGCGTCCACGACCAACGCTTCCGCGAGGCCATAGTCCTGTGGATAACGGCGGTTTTCCTGCAAGGCTTCATCGGCAAACGACCAGCAACGCTCAACCTTGGCGGTCTGCGCATCCCGGCGGCAGATCTCGAACGCATTGCGCTCCAGGGTAAACAGCTTGCCGTTGAACAATGACAGATCGGCAAAATCCCGGGGCATCGCTCTGGCATGGGGAAATTGTGCTGGCTGCATTTCTTTTCCCGCTTCACTCAGCAGCACGCAGCCACCCTCGCAGTCCCACACCGATTGCTTGCGCTTGATCAGCAGCAAACCGCGGCTTTCACGCTCGGCGGCCAACCATAGTTGATCCCCCTCAGGATTGACCGCCAGGCCTTCGAACAGTGCATTGAAGCGCAACAACAGGCCACTGGCCCGGGCTTCGCGAACCATCAGCGGCGAGATCTTCAGCCAGGAGGTCGGCCCGGTTGGCGGTATTTGCAATACTGCGGCATGGGCTTCGCTGACCACATAGCGGTTGCCCGCGCTGTCGCAGGTGATGCCCTCGAAGTCCAGGTTGCCACCACGCACGTACGAAGCGGCCCAGGCCCGCGAACGCAAGCCCCAAGGTAACCCGCTGTCCGGCACATCAGGCACGCCGATGCCCACGGCTTCGGCTTGCCAGACACTGGCCCGGGTATCGAGGCGGTAGATCTGATCGTCGTCGCGGTCGGAGACAGTCCACAGCTCCTTGCCGCACTGCGCCAGCCCGGACAGGTTGCCGCCGCGCATGCCATCGACGGCATGCTCGGACAACAGACGCAGTTGCGCAGTCGGTTCGGCAGACACCGTCATCGAGGTCAGCAGCAACGCACACGCCAGGGCAAAGCCCAAGCGCATCAGCCCAACACCTCCGCCAGGTTGCCTTTGGATTCCAGCCAGGTCTTGCGGTCGCCAGCGCGTTTTTTCGCCAGCAACATGTCCATCATTTCCGAGGTCGCCTCGAAATTATCGCCCAGCGTCAGCTGCACCAGGCGCCGGGTGTTCGGGTCCATGGTGGTTTCGCGCAGTTGCGGCGGGTTCATTTCGCCCAGACCTTTGAATCGCGTGACCTGCGGTTTGCCGCGTTTCTTCTCGGCCACCAGGCGATCGAGAATGCCATCACGCTCGGCTTCGTCGAGGGCGTAGTAAATCTCTTTGCCCAGGTCGATGCGGTACAACGGCGGCATGGCGACGTAGACGTGACCGGCATCGACCAGCGCCCGGAAATGCTGGACGAACAAGGCACAGAGCAAGGTTGCGATGTGTAGACCGTCGGAGTCGGCGTCGGCAAGGATGCAGATCTTGCCGTAGCGCAACTGGCTCATGTCCGCAGCGCCCGGATCGACGCCAATGGCCACGGCAATGTTGTGCACTTCCTGGCTGGCCAACACTTCGCTGCCGTCGACTTCCCAGGTGTTGAGGATCTTGCCGCGCAACGGCAGGATCGCCTGGAACTCTTTGTCCCGCGCCTGCTTGGCCGAGCCGCCGGCAGAATCACCTTCCACCAGGAACAGTTCGGAACGCATCGGGTCCTGCCCGGCGCAGTCGGCGAGTTTGCCCGGCAATGCCGGCCCCTGGGTGATGCGCTTGCGCTCGACCTTCTTGCTCGCCTTCAGGCGACGCCCGGCGTTGTTGATTGCCAGCTCGGCCAGCGCCAGACCGGTTTCCGGGTTGGCGTTGAGCCAGAGGCTGAACGCATCCTTGACCACACCGGACACGAACGCCGCCGCTTCCCGGGACGACAGACGCTCTTTGGTCTGGCCGGAGAATTGCGGCTCCTGCATTTTCATCGACAGCACGAAAGCGATGCGTTCCCAAACGTCTTCCGGCGCCAGCTTCACGCCGCGCGGCAGCAAGCTGCGGAACTCGCAGAACTCACGCATGGCGTCGAGCAAGCCCTGGCGCAAACCGTTGACGTGGGTACCGCCCTGGGCGGTCGGAATCAGGTTGACGTAGCTTTCCTGCACCGCGTCGCCACCTTCCGGCAGCCACAACAGCGCCCAATCCACGGCTTCCTTGTTACCGGCCAGGCTGCCGCAGAACGGTTCGTCCGGCAGGCGCTCGAATTCGCTGACCGCGTCCACCAGATAGGAACGCAGGCCGTCTTCGTAATGCCATTCGACTTTCTCGCCGGTGGCCTTGTCTTCAAAACTGACCAGCAGCCCCGGGCATAGAACGGCCTTGGCCTTGAGCACATGCTTGAGGCGGCTGATGGAGAACTTTGGTGAATCGAAGTACTTCGGGTCCGGCGCGAAGAACACGCTGGTGCCGGTGTTGCGCTTGCCGACCATACCGACGATTTCCAGCTCGGTGGCTTTGTAGCCATCCTTGAAGGTCATCTGGTATTCGTTGCCGTCACGCTTCACACGTACGCGGACTTCGTTCGACAAGGCGTTGACCACGGAAATACCCACCCCGTGCAGACCGCCGGAGAACTGGTAGTTCTTGTTGGAAAACTTGCCGCCCGCATGGAGTTTGGTGAGGATCAGTTCGACGCCCGACACGCCCTCTTCGGGGTGAATATCCACCGGCATGCCACGGCCGTCATCGCTGACTTCCAGCGAGTGATCGGCGTGCAGGACGACCTGCACCGATTTGGCGTGCCCGGCCAAGGCTTCGTCGACGCTGTTGTCGATGACTTCCTGGGCGAGGTGGTTCGGCCGACTGGTGTCGGTGTACATGCCGGGGCGTTTGCGCACCGGGTCGAGGCCCGAGAGGACTTCGATGGCGTCGGCGTTATAAGAGCTAGCGCTGGGAGTGGCCATGGGGTCTCGTCGTCAGTCGTTCATTGAAAATAGGGGGCGAGATTTCACAATGCGGTGAAATCTATCGCCTGATACAAATCAGCGCCAATGCCGGCAAAACTCAGCATGGTTGGAAGCTGTGCGGCAAACCCCAGGAAACTATGGTCACCGCCGGCCTGGATACGCAAGGCACAGGCCCGGTAATACTGCTGCGCCAGGCGATAGTCCAGTGTTTCATCACCCGTCTGCAACCATACCTGATAGCGCTGCGGGTCCTGAGGTGCCGGCACTTCCAGCTCGGCCAGGGCCGTTACGTGGTCGTGGGTCAATTCCCAGGCCTCATCGGTATACAGGTTTTTCTGCGTCCCCAGGAATCCGTCGAACATCCGGTGCGGACTGACGGCAGGGTTGATCAGCAGGGCTTTCAGGCCATGGCGCTCGGCCAGGTGAGTCGCATAGTAGCCGCCGAGTGAGCTGCCGACCAGCAGTGGCCGTCCGAGCGCTTCAATCGCCTGTTCGAGCTGACCGATGGCTTCGCGGGGATGGTGATGCAGGGCGGGTACACGCAATTTTTCGCTCAAGCCCAGGCGCTCCATCACATCGACCAACTGAGACGCCTTCTTTGACGACGGCGAACTGTTGAAACCGTGGATATAAAGGATCGAACCGGACATTTGAACTCCCTGCGCGTCGGGTAAAGAAGCGGAGTTTACAGGGAGACTGGGGAATGGGGGATATCCGTGGAATTCACGCCGCCTGAGCGGACGCCATCGCGAGCAAGCTCGCACACAGGGGATTTGTGAACGCCTCGGATCCCTGTGGGAGCGAGCCTGCTCGCGATGGCCGCGCTTCGGTATGTGGAGACGACAAACAACTCAGTAGCCGTTGGAGCCGTAATCGACCTGGAAGTCGAAGCCAGTCACGCGCTCTACTCCGGTTTCCAGCTGCCCATCCGGCAACAGCCGCAACCAGCGATACCCCGGCGCCTGCTCGCCGACCTTGAAATCCTCGCTGCCCGGTTCGAACTGAATGCAGGTCGATGGCGAGGCAATCAGACGTACGTTGTTACGCAATTGATCGATTTCCTGATGCACATGCCCCCACAGCACTGCACGCACTTGTGGAAAACGATCGAGCACTTCAAAAAAGGCTTCGGGATTGCGCAAGCCTATCGGCTCCATCCACGCACAGCCGATGGACACCGGATGATGGTGAAAGCACACCAGATGATGGCGTTCCGGCGCCTCGCTCAGCGCACGGACCAGCAACTGCAATTGGTCGTCCTGCAAAAAGCCCGGCACCGAACCCGGCACCGCCGAATCCAGCAGCGTGACCCGCCAGTTACCGATATCCACCACCGGCTCCAGCAAGGCGCTCTGCACCGCGGCCTCGGCCATGATCTGCGGTTCGTCGTGGTTGCCAGGAATCCAGCGCGCCGGCGCATCGAACTGTCGGGTCAGATCGCGAAATTGCTGATAAGACTCCAACGTGCCGTCCTGGGACAGGTCGCCGGTAGCCAGAATCAGATCGATCTGCGGCTGTTGCGCCTGCACCAGCTCAATGACTTTTTGCAGGCTGTCGCGGGTGTTCATGCCCAGCAGCGTACCGTCCGCCTCGGCGAACAGATGGCTGTCGGAAATTTGCACCAGCAGTGCCGGCTCGACGGAGCTCAAGGTGGATACGCTCGGCAAGGTGTTCTCCCAGGGCGTGATCACGGGATTGGATGATTGGCGCAATTATGCTGGGGGACGATCGAAAGAAGAAACCTGTGAACCTGACGCAGTTCACAACTGCGACGGAAGTTAACGTACCACTTCGTATTCATGTCCCAATGCCAGGCAATGGCTCAGCCACTCGCCCAGGAACATATTCAGCTGAGCCTTTTCGTCAGGCTGGTGCATCGAGGCATTCGGGTAAGGATAGATGCCGCGAAAGCGTCGCGCATGTTCGGCGCTGACCACTTCGGCCATGCAGGCGTCGTGATACACCTGCACTTCCAGTTGCGGCACCGGCAGCCACGGCAGGCTGTGCTCCTGACGCACTTGCAGGGTGGTGGTGTAAGGACAGACCTGCAGCACCTCCAGTGCCAGCACGCCGAGCATCTGGTCACCATGGGTCACGGCGATGCGCCGCGCGGCGGGCTCGCTGCGCATGTCCGGCAGCAGTCGCATCAGGCGCGCGTAGTTCGCCTCGCAGGACGCTTGCAGCCCCACGAGGTCCACCCGATAGCGATCGCGCAGTTTGTTTACGACCATAACCCCCTCACTTCAATGCGGTTCAAGGCCAACCATTGCAAGGCAATGATGCTTGGCGCATTGGCAATACGTCCGTCGCGTACGGCTTGCAGGGCATCTTCAAAGGCCCACACCGAAACGCGGATATCTTCTGCCTCTTCCTCCAGCCCATGCAGGCCGCCAACTCCGATGGTGTCGCAACGCCCCAGGTACAAATGCACGAATTCGTTGCTGCCGCCCGGCGATGGAAAATATTTGGTCATCGGCCAGAGCGCCCTGATTTCAAGCCCAGCTTCCTCCTGCGCTTCGCGGTGAGCAACTTCTTCCGGTTGTTCATCCTTGTCGATCAGACCGGCAACCAGTTCTACCAGCCACGGATTGTCGATCTTGCCCATCGCGCCGACACGAAACTGCTCGATCAGTACCACTTCGTCACGCTGTGGATCGTAAGGCAACATGCACACCGCATCATGACGAACGAACAGTTCACGGCTGATTTCGCGGCTCATGCCGCCGGCGAACAATTCGTGGCGCAAGTGCACGCGATCAAGCTTGTAGAAGCCTTCGAAGCACTTTTCGCGCCGAACGATCTCTACGGCGGTCGGAATGGCGTTGGCAAAATCCGTCATGACTATCCTCTTACTTCAAACCGATACGAGGTTCCGTTACCCGGAGCCTCGACTTCGCGCCATCCTAACGCGCCCGTGAGGTTTGATGCAGCCCCTTTCCCGTCAGCGGGATAGACGGTGAAGGCGAAACCCACTCTAATTAGCTTAGTGGCGAACTGACTGCTCCGTTGATAGTCGAAGCGGGTAACTTTTTGCCTTTCCCTGATTTATGAAGGACACCCATGTCGCTTTTTAAAATCGCCTCCGTGGCCGCCGTCGCCCTGACCCTGGGCGCCTGCCAGAGTTTGTTCCAGCCCAATTATCGCGTGCCGCTGGAAACAACCCGCGACGCCACCGAACAGCTCCAGCCGGGTTGCAAGGATCAGGATTGCCCGCTGGTAAACATCGACACCCTGCATTTTCCTGCCGAGCCTGCGCTGGACGGCATCATCGAAAAACGCCTGCTGCAAATGACCCGCACTTCGCCCGACGCCCCGGTAGCGCCGACGCTGGCGGCTTACCGCGAGCAGTTCTTGCGTACCGCCGGCCCGCGCAACAGCAGCTATCTGCAAGCGAAAGTACGCGAGCAGCATGACGGCTTGGTGATCATAGAATTGTCCAGCTACCTGGATACAGGCGGCGCCCATGGCACGCCGGGGCGTGGCTTCATCAACTATTCCCGCCAGCAGCACAAAGTGCTGACCCTGTCGGACATGCTGGTACCAGGGCAGGAAGACGCGTTCTGGAAAGCTGCACAGGTGGCGCACAACAGCTGGTTGATCAGCACCAAGCTCGATCAGGAACCGGAGTTCGTCAAGAGCTGGCCGTTCCAGAAGACCCAGAACGTGGCGCTGACCTATGGCGGGGTGATCCTCAAGTATGAAACCAGCAGCATCGCGCCTTACGCGCTGGGCCATGTCGAATTGAAGATCCCCTACCCTCGCCTGAATGGCATCCTCAAGCCCGAGCTGTTTCCCGGCCGTAACTGAAGGCCCGGCCCAGCACTAGCTGCAGCAGCCCTGCCACCACCAGTGCCGGCAGGGTTGCGCCGATATCCGGATAAAGATTGGCCAGCAGATGATAGGTGCTGACCCCGCCCAGCCAGGCGAGCAGCGCCGGCCAGCGCAAGGCGGCTGACGCCACCTGGCCGCTGCGCTTGCGCAGGATGAAGTGATCCACCAGCACCACGCCGAACAACGGCGCAAACACCGAGCCAATCAGCAGCAGGAAGTTCTGGTACTGGGCCAATGGCGCCAGCAAGGCGATCAAGGTGCAGACGACGCCAATGGCCAACGCCAGGTGCTCGACTTTCAAGCGCAACAGAATCCCGCTCGACACCGCCGCCGAGTGAATATCGGCAAAGGCGTTTTCCGATTCATCCAGCAGAATCAGCAGCAGCGGAATCCCCAGGCCGGCACCGGCCAGCGCCAACAGCAAGGCATTGACTTCACCGCTCGGCGCGAACGCCAGGGTGTAGGCCACGCCCAGGCTCATCAGCCAGAAATTACCGATGAAGAAACCGATGGCAGTGCCACCGAAAACGTTTTTCGCCCGCTTGCCGAAACGCGAGTAGTCGGCAATCAGCGGCAGCCACGACAGCGGCATGGCGATGGCAATGTCGAAGCCCACGGCGAACGGCATCGAGCCATCGCCGGCCTGCGCCCACAGCGCGGCCAGGTCCGCTTTGGCGAACAGGTTCCAGGTCAGCCAGATGCACGCCGCCAGCAGCAGCCAGATGCCCCACTTACGCAGGATCTGGCGCACGAAGGTCAGCGGCCCGCTGACCGCGAGCAAGGTTGCCAGGGCGCCGAAAAACAGCGTCCACAGGATCGGGCTGGACATCAGGCTGCCGTCGCTGAACGCCTTGGCGCCCAACAGGCTGGCGGCATCGCGCATGACGATGATTTCGAACGAACCCCAACCGATCAGTTGCAGCAGGTTCAGCACCGCCGGCAGGCTCGCGCCTTTGGCACCGAGGCTGAGCTTGAGCGCGGCCATCGATGACAGACCGGTGTCGCTGCCGATCACGCCGACCGCCGCCAGCAGCAGAACGCCGACCAGCGTGCCAAGGAAAATCGCCAGCAACGAGCCGGACAGGCCCAGGCCCGGCGCGAGCAGTGCACCGGTCTGCAGAACCATCAGGCCGATGCCGAGGGAGAACCACAGGGAAAAAAGATCGCGGCCGCCGAAGACACGTTTGTCGATCGGCACCGCGAGATCGGGGGAATAAGTACTGGGTTGAATGCTCAAGGGTGTTATCTCAGAGGGACATTTGTTGTTGTGTAAATCACCCTTGTGGCGAGGGAGCAAGCTCCCTCGCCACAAGGGTAAGCGGCGCACCCGCGTGCGCTGCTCAGATCAAACTTTCTGGTACAGCTGACTGCCTTCCTTCTTGAACCGCTCGGCCTGTTCCGCCATGCCTTGGGCGACGTCCACGTCCACCGCTTCGATCCGCTGGTTGGCCGCATACTCGCGGACTTCCTGGGTGATTTTCATCGAGCAGAACTTCGGCCCGCACATCGAGCAGAAATGCGCGACCTTGGCCGAATCCTTCGGCAGGGTTTCATCGTGATACGAGCGAGCCGTGTCCGGATCGAGGCCCAGGTTGAACTGGTCTTCCCAACGGAATTCGAAGCGCGCTTTGCTCAAGGCGTTGTCACGAATCTGCGCGCCCGGATGACCCTTCGCCAGGTCGGCAGCATGAGCGGCGATCTTGTAGGTGATGATCCCGGTCTTCACGTCATCCTTGTTCGGCAGGCCCAGGTGTTCCTTCGGCGTCACGTAACAGAGCATGGCGCAACCGAACCAGCCGATCATCGCCGCACCGATACCCGAGGTGATGTGGTCGTAGCCCGGTGCGATGTCGGTGGTCAGAGGGCCGAGGGTGTAGAACGGCGCCTCGTCGCAGCACTCGAGCTGTTTGTCCATGTTTTCTTTGATCAACTGCATCGGCACGTGACCCGGGCCTTCGATCATGCACTGCACGTCGTGCTTCCAGGCGATCTTGGTCAGCTCGCCGAGGGTTTCCAGTTCGCCGAACTGCGCTTCGTCGTTGGCATCGGCAATCGAGCCCGGACGCAGGCCATCGCCCAGCGAGAAGCTGACGTCGTAGGCCTTCATGATTTCGCAGATGTCTTCGAAATGGGTGTAGAGGAAGTTCTCTTTGTGGTGTGCCAGGCACCACTTGGCCATGATCGAACCGCCACGGGAAACGATGCCGGTCACGCGCTTGGCGGTCATCGGCACATAGCGCAACAGCACGCCGGCGTGGATGGTGAAGTAGTCGACGCCCTGCTCGGCCTGCTCGATCAGCGTGTCGCGGAACAGCTCCCAGGTCAGGTCTTCGGCGACGCCGCCGACTTTTTCCAGGGCCTGGTAAATCGGCACGGTACCGATCGGCACCGGCGAGTTACGGATGATCCATTCGCGGGTTTCGTGGATATGCTTGCCGGTGGACAGGTCCATGACCGTGTCCGAACCCCAGCGAATGCCCCAGGTCAGTTTCGCCACTTCTTCTTCAATGGACGAACCCAGGGCGCTGTTGCCGATGTTGCCGTTGATCTTCACCAGGAAGTTACGGCCGATGATCATCGGTTCCAGTTCAGTGTGGTTAATGTTGGCCGGAATGATCGCGCGACCACGGGCGATTTCGTCACGGACAAATTCGGGGGTAATGACTTTCGGCACGCTGGCGCCGAAGCTGTGGCCGGCGTGTTGCTGGTCCAGCAGGCCGGCGGCGCGGGCCACTTCCAGCTTCATGTTTTCGCGGATGGCGACGTATTCCATCTCGGCAGTGATGATGCCTTGGCGCGCGTAGTGCATCTGGCTGACGTTGGCGCCTGGTTTGGCGCGACGTGGATTGTTGACGTGGGCGAAACGCAACTTGGTCAACTCGGGATCGGCGAGACGTTCCTGGCCGAAGTTCGAGCTCAGGCCAGCGAGACGCTCGGTGTCGCCACGGGCTTCGATCCACGGCGAACGCACGTCGGCCAGGCCTTTGCGCACGTCGATGATGACGTTGGGATCGGTGTACGGGCCTGAAGTGTCATACACCACGACCGGTGCGTTGACCTCGCCGCCGAAGTCGGTCGGCGTCACATCGAGGCTGATTTCGCGCATCGGCACGAGGATGTCGGGGCGAGTGCCCTGAACATAGATTTTCTGCGAGCGGGTAAACGGCTGAACCGATTGCTGATCGACCTTGGCCGATTCACTCAGGTTGGTGGCGATTTTTGCTTTTGTAGTCATCACGGGTTCTCCAGACAGCATCCAGGCAGTGGATTTTTGTCGGAGCGAACCTGTAAACGAATGGACGCACATGCGCTGGGAAATCCAGCTGTGCTGTGCTCAGTGCTCGAGGGGTGTTCGATTGTCGAACAACATCCCGGACGAAGCACAAGAGGACTCGCCGGGTGACGAGAAATCTTGTTCCCTACGCAGGCGCTAACCTGATCAGGTTCAACGGGATCCGAAATTATTCGATCTCAGCCTCATAGCAAGGCACCCCGACAAGAACCCGGCCAGTCTAGACACAACTGACAAAGAACGCCAACACCGCTGCAAACACCATGATGAATGGCGTAATTACAGGGGCAGGCAGGATTGTTGCCGCTCGAATGCACAACTACACTCGCTACGCCGAGCCGCGCATTGACGCTGCTCCTGTAGCGCCTTAGCCTTGGCGCTCAAATTACTCGTGTAATATTTCTACTAGGGATCGCCTATGCTGCGCAAACTCTCACTGGCCGTTGCCGTGTCATGTGCGTCCAATGGAATGGCCTGGGCAGCAGAAGCGCCCTTGTCGACAAAGAACGATCTGGTCAGCGTCTATCAGGAGGCGGTGGACAACAACGCCGACCTCGCGGCTGCCATCGCTCAATATGGCGCCCAGAAAGAAGTCGTGCCCCAGGCCCGCGCCGGGCTGCTGCCGAATCTGTCGGGCGGCGCGGATGTTTCCAGTGTCCGCACCTCGATCGATCAGCCGTCGGCCACGGCCAACCGCAATGCCCACTCCTACCAGGCAACCCTGGCGCAGCCGCTGTTCCGTGCCGATCGCTGGTTCCAGTTCCAGGCCGCCAAGGACGTCAACGAACAGGCCGCCCTGCAACTCTCGGCGACCGAGCAAAACCTGATCCTGCAAACCGCCGACAGTTACTTCAACGTGTTGCGCAGCCAGGACAACCTGGCTTCGACCAAGGCCGAAGAAGCCGCGTTCAAGCGCCAGCTGGACCAATCCAACGAGCGCTTCGATGTCGGCCTTTCGGACAAGACCGATGTGCTGAACTCACAGGCCAGCTACGACACCGCACGCGCCAACCGCATTGTTGCGCAGCGCCAGGTGGATGACGCATTCGAAGCCCTCGTCACCCTGACCAACCGTCAGTACAACGCCATCTGGGGTATTTCCCATAACTTGCCGATCCTGCCGCCGGTGCCGAACGATGCCAAGGCATGGGTCGAAACCGCCGCCAGACAGAACCTCAATCTGTTGGCCAGCAACTACGCCGTCAGCGCCGCCGAGCAGACCCTCAAACAGCGCAAGGCCGGCCACGCGCCGACCGTCGACGCCGTGGCCAGATATGAAAAGGGCGACAACGACGCCCTGGGTTTCAGCAACCCGAACGCCTTTGGGCAGCCGTACAAGGGTGATGTCGAGCAATCCACGATCGGCCTGCAACTGAACATCCCGATCTACAGCGGCGGATTGATCAATTCCCAGGTCCGTCAGTCGTACGCACAACTGGACCAGACCGAGCAGCAGCGCGAATCCCTGCGCCGGCAAATCGTCGAAAACACCCGCGACCTGCATCGTGCGGTGAACACCGACGTCGAGCAGGTACAGGCACGCAAACAGTCGATCATCTCCAACCAGAGCGCGGTGGAAGCGACCGAAATCGGTTATCAGGTGGGGACGCGAAACATCGTCGACGTGCTCGATGCGCAACGCCAGCTGTACACCTCGGTGCGCGACTACAACAACACCCGCTACGACTACATCCTCGACAACCTGCGCCTCAAGCAACAGGCCGGTACGTTGAACCCGGGGGATTTGCAGGACCTGGCTCGCTGGCTGAAAGCCGACTACAACCCGGACAAGGACTTCCTGCCACCGGATCTGGCCAAGGCGGCGGCTGAGCAGTTGAAGGCAAGACCGGGTCAGTAAAAAGGTAACTGGGGTGAAAGCTTTCTGTGGCGAGGGCGCTTGCTCCCTCGCCACAACCGGACAACGATCGCTTCAAGCCCGGTCGATCAACCGGCCTAGCCCATCCAGCAACCGCTGCAACGCACCCTGATTGCGGCGCATCACCTTCAACCCCGCCTCGGCCATCCGCTGCGCATCCCGTGGCAGTTCGAACAGCCGCTGCACCGCCAGCGCCAGCCCTTCGGCATCCTCCACTTCCTGCAACGCCCCGGCGCTGCGCAACTGCGCGGCGATTTCGAGAAAGTTGAACAGGTGCGGGCCGCTCAAGACCGGTTTGGCCAGGGCCGCTGGCTCCAGCAGGTTATGCCCGCCGTTAGGCACCAGGCTTCCGCCGACAAATGCACTGTCGGCCAGGGCATAGAGAAACAACAGTTCACCCATGGTGTCGCCGAGCAGCACCGACGTGGCAGCGGTGACCGGTTCGCCGCTGGAGCGCCGCACCGTGGCAAACCCTTGCTGCTGGCACAACCCGTAGACCGAATTGAATCGCTCCGGGTGACGCGGTACCAGAATCAGCAACGCATCAGGGTGATTGGCCAGCAACCGACGATGCGCCGCCAGCACCACTTCATCTTCGCCGTCATGGGTACTGGCGGCGATCCATACCGGGCGTTCCTGCGCCTGCCACTGAGCACGCAACTCGCTGGCGCGCTGCAACAGTTGCGGGTCGATGGTCAGGTCGAACTTGATCGAACCCGTCACTTCGACGGTTTCGGCTCGGGCGCCCAGATCACGGAAGCGCTGGGCCTCGGCTTCGGTCTGCACTGCAAACAGGCTCATCTGGGCGAGCATCGGCCCGGTCAACTTACCAAAGCGGCCGTAGCCCCTGGCGGATCGCTCGGACAATCGCGCATTGGCCAGCGCCACGGGGATCCCGCGCCTGGCGCATTGATGAATGTGGTTGGGCCACAATTCCGTCTCCATGATCACCGCCAGTTTTGGCCGGACCCGATCAAGAAAACGCCTTGCCGCACAAGGCAGGTCATAGGGCAAATAGCAATGCTGGATGCGCGGCTCATTGGCAAACAACGCCTGAATGCGCTCCGAACCGGTCGGCGTCATGCAGGTCACGGTGATCGGCAGGTGTGGATAACGTTGCAGCAAGGCGCGAATCATCGGCGCAGCGGCGATGCTCTCGCCCACCGACACCGCGTGCACCCAGATGCCGCCCGGCTTCATCGCCGGCATCGCGTAAGAGAAACGCTCACCGATTCGTTTGGCATAAGCCGGCGCCTTGCGCGCGCGCAGCCACAGCCGAATCGCTACCAGTGGCAGCCCCAGATAAAACAGCGCGGTGTAGAGAGTTCTATTCATGGCGGCGGAGTTTATCGGCTTTTTTCGCCGATCGCCTGCAAGTGCACGGCAAAACGTTCGGCGAGCCAGCGCGCCGCCGGGCCAAGCGGTTCGTCGCGGCGCCAGACCAGCTCCACCACCAGCGCCGGCGGGGTCCACTCACTGACCAGTTCAGCCATTTGATTCTGATACGTCGGGTACTGCACCACATGGCGCGGCAGCCAGGCCCACCCGAGGCCGCGCACCAGCCATTCGGCCATCACGTAGAAACTGTCGGCCCGCCAGACTTGCGGGCTGGCCGGCTCGCTGCCGGGGTAGATGCTGGACTCGGTCGACATCAACAACTGACGGTGCTGCGCCAATTGCTGGCAATCCACCGCGCCCTTGGCCGCCAGCGGATGCCCCTTGCCACACACCGTGACCATTTCAACGCTCCCCAGCACCCGCCGCTCAAGCGCCTCGGGAATCGGGTCATGAAAGAACAACAACCCCAGATCGGCCCGCCGCTCCACCAGCTTGCGCGCCACATCCCCCTGGGCGGCGCTGGTCAATTGCACTTCGACACTGGGGAATTTTTCCGCCAAGGCCTCGAAGCTTTCGATGATCGGCTGGTAAGGCATGGCCTCGTCCTGGGCCACCCGCAAACGGGCCTCCTGCCCGCGCATCATCGCCAGCGCCCGACCATTGAGCCGTTCGCACTGGCGCAGCACTTCGCGGGCCTCTTCCAGCAAGGCGGTGCCGGCTTCAGTGAGTGTCGGCTGACGCCCGCTGCTGCGGTCGAACAGACTGACGCCCAAGTCTTCCTCCAGCAGCGCAATCGAACTGCTGACCGCCGATTGCGCCTTGCGCTGATCCCGCGCCACGGCGGAAAACGATCGCTGCTCCGCTACGCTGACAAACAGGCGCAACTGCTCCAGATCCCATTGGGTGTTCATGCTCAACCTATCTCCCATGCAGATAGGTAATGACTTTACCGCATCTGGGGAATCACTAGAATGCCGACCTCAGAAAGCAACACTTCACACGAGGATTGAACCATGACCGCTTACTACTACCTGGCCATCGCCATCTGCGCCGAAGTGATTGCCACCGTTTCGATGAAAGCGGTCAAAGGTTTCAGCACGCCGTTGCCACTGCTGCTGGTCATCGTCGGCTACGGCATAGCCTTCTGGATGCTGACCCTGGTGGTGCGCAGCGTTCCCGTGGGTGTCGCCTACGCGGTGTGGGCCGGCATGGGCATCGTGATGGTCAGTGTGGCGGCGCTGTTTATCTATGGGCAAAAGCTGGATGTGCCGGCGATGTTGGGGATGGCGTTGATTGTGCTGGGTGTCGTGGTCATCCAGTTGTTCTCGAAAACCGCCGGACACTGACTGAATTGACAAAATTTGGTGGCGAGGGAGCTGGACTTGCGTCTGCTGCACAGCCGAACGGGCGCAAGCTCCCTCGCCACAGTGATCTCCATTGGGGTGTTGTTCACCAAATCCACTTTCGATCGAGTCTGTATACTGCGCCCTCGTCTTGAACACTGAGGTCGCCGCATGCCATCCGTTATTTCCACCGACGTTCTGATTGTCGGCGCTGGTGTCGCCGGCCTCTGGCTGAATGCGCGCCTGCGCCGCCAGGGTTTTTCGACCGTGCTGGTGGAAAGCGCCACCCTCGGTGGCGGGCAGAGCGTGAAGTCCCAGGGCATCATCCACGGCGGCGCCAAGTACGCACTGCATGGCGCGTTGACCGGCGCCTCCGAAGCCATTGCCGACATGCCGCGTCGCTGGCGCGAAGCGCTGGCCGGCGACGGCGAGCTGGACCTGTCTGGCGTGCGCCTGTTGTCCGAAGCCCACTACCTGTGGTCCCCCGGCACGATCGCCGGCAACCTCACCAGTTTCTTCGCCAGCAAAGCCGTGCGCGGCCGTGTCGATCAGGTCAAGGGCGATCAACTGCCAGCGGCGCTGCAAGACAAGCGTTTCAAAGGCAAAGTCTATCGCCTGGCCGAATTGGTCATCGACGTGCCGAGCTTGATCCAGCGCCTGGCGGACCTGGCAGGTGACGGCCTGCTGGCCGGACAGAAAATCGAACCATTGCTGGAAGGCGGCGTGCTGGTCGGCTTGAAAGTGGACGAGCGCGAGATCCGCGCGCAACGCATCGTCTTGAGCGCTGGCGGCGGGACCGCTGCGCTGCTCGAAGCATTGGGCTTGAGCCAACCCGCCATGCAACGTCGCCCGCTGCACATGATCATCGCCAAAGGCCCGAGCCTTAAACCGCTCTACGCCCATTGCCTGGGTGGCGGCACCAAACCGCGCATTACCGTGACCACGCATCCGGCTGCCGATGGCCAGTGGGTCTGGTACATGGGTGGCGATATCGCCGAAACCGAAGGCGTGGCCCGCGAGCCCGCCGAACAGATCGCCACCGCGCAGAAAGAGCTCGGCCAGTTGTTGCCCTGGATCGACCTGAGCACGGTGCGATGGGCGACCTTGCGCGTGGATCGTGCCGAACCCTTGCAATCAGGCCTGACGCGCCCCGACAACGCGTTCCTCGCCGAGGAAGGTCGACTGCTGGTCGGCTGGCCTACCAAACTGGCATTAGCGCCTGACTTTGCCGACCGGGTAATCGACAGCCTTGCCCGCGACGGCATTCGACCGGGTCCGGTATCCGCGCTGCCGCCGCTGCCAAAACCACCGATGGGCGTTCCGGCCTGGGAGCAACTACTGCCATGAGCCAACCCACCCTGCACGACCTGCAACGCCCGCTGGGCAGCACCGGCCTGCTGGTTTCGCCGCTGGGCCTGGGCACGGTGAAACTCGGCCGTGACCAAGGGGTGAAGTATCCCAGCGGTTTCCAGATTCCCGATGACGACGAAGCACGGATGCTGCTCAAATTGGCCCGCGACCTCGGCATCAATCTGATCGATACGGCGCCCGCCTATGGCCGCAGCGAAGAACGCCTCGGCCCACTCCTGCGCGGCCAGCGTCAGGACTGGGTAATCGTCAGCAAGGTTGGCGAAGAGTTTGCCGACGGGCAATCGCGCCACGACTTCAGCGCTGCGCATACCCGGCTCTCCGTGGAGCGCAGCCTGCAACGCCTGGAAACAGATTTCATCGACCTGGTGCTGGTGCACTCCGACGGCAACGATCTGGCGATCCTCGACGAGAGCGAAGTCTATGCAACCCTCGCCGCGCTCAAGGCCGAGGGCAAGATTCGCGGGTTCGGCTTTTCCGGCAAGACCGTCGAGGGTGGCTTGAAGGCTCTGGAACAAGGTGACTGCGCGATGATCACCTACAATCTGAACGAACAAACCGAAAAAGCCGTCATTGACTATGCTGCTGCTCACGGCAAAGCCATTCTGGTCAAAAAAGCCCTCGCCAGTGGCCACGTATGCCTGAGTCCCGGGGTGGACCCGGTGCGCGCCAGTTTCGAGTTGTTGTTTGAACATCCGGGGGTGGCCAGTGCTATTGTCGGGACAATCAACCCGCTGCACCTCGCCCATAACGTCGCGACCGTTGCCCAGGTCCTACGTAGCCACTGATGCCGCCCCACGCGGCCTAAAGCAGGAGCCGACATGCCGCGTACGCTCATAAGAAAGAACCCGAGCAACTTCAAGACCCTGCCGTTATTCGTCGAAGCGACTCCCGAAGGCCTGAGTTACCAGAGCGTCGGGAGGCCGCTGAATTTTTCCCAGACCTTGCAACGCCGCCGCCCGGTGACCGTCGCCGACACCGAGCGTTTTTCCCTGGAACTGGCCAATCTCGGAGTGTCGGTGCGCCTGACGCTGCATTGGCAGAATCGAGATTATTGGGTACTGGTGCGTCAACGCCGGCAGGATCGCGGGGACGTGGTGCTCAAGCTGATTTCCGGGTACGTGCCGGCACACGAGCTGAACCTGCCGCTGCACACGGCGATCCAGGAGATTGCCGAAGAATGCCTGCTGGAAACCCCGGAAGGCTGGCTCGGCGGGCGCTTCAATGACACCTGGCTGCCAGCGCCCTACGCGTCCGCCCTGCATTACCGCGAAGCCCTGCCGTTTCGCCTGTCGCCACTGTCCGGCTCGGCACGGCCGGTGCGTTGCGCCAACCTGCAGCTGATCGAACGGCCACGGGCCTATGTGCACTTGCCGACGGCCTCGTTGCAGTTGATTTATGACTTGCGCCTGGAAGTGCCCAAAGAGGCCAAGTCCCTGAGCCTGTTCCACGTCGACGAACGGCTCGAAGGCGATCAACTGGTGGCGCGCCTGGATCGCAAACGTCCCGACCTGTATTTGATGCCGTTACAGGACGGCCACCCGATGGCCGAGCTGTATACCTTGAAGAAGGATCAGCTGTACCCGGCGAGCACGCGAGGGCTGTTTCTGGCCGAGAGCTTTGCCCGGCAGGAAGGCTGGCTGGTGCGCGATGAGCGGATTCGCTGGAAGGATTGGGTGAGGCAACAAGGGTTGAACCCGCCGGACAAAGACAGCGGCCTGGCGCGGTTGCGAGGGAAGGCCAAGCAACTGCTGAAGAAGATCGTGCCGCGCAAGGCTGCACGATAGGCTGATCAGGACGCTGTTGTGGCGAGGGAGCTTGCTCCCTCGCCACAATGATCGCGCGTCACTCGGACTTGCGGATCTTCTCGACAATCGCGGTCGTGGAGCTGTTTTCCACCAGCCCCAGCACTTTCACGGTGCCGCCGTAGGCGGTGACGATGTCCGCGCCGACGACTTGGTCGATCCCGTAATCCCCGCCCTTGACCAGGACGTCCGGCTTGACCTCGCGCAGCAGGTTCTCCGGCGTGCCTTCCGCGAAGCTGATCACCCAGTCCACCGCGCCCAAACCGGCCAGTACCGCCATGCGCCGGTCGACACTGTTGATCGGACGACCCGGCCCTTTCAGGCGGCTGACCGACGCATCGTCATTGACCGCAACGATCAGACGATCGCCTTGCGCCCTTGCCTGTTCCAGATAAGTCACGTGGCCGGCATGCAGAATGTCGAAGCAACCGTTGGTGAACACGATCTTCTCGTTGTGCGCACGGGCGTCATCGACGGCCAGCAGCAACTGCTCGAGGCCCAGCACACCACGCTCCGAACCTTCTTCACGCTGGATGGCGCGACGCAGTTCCGGCGCACTGATCGCCGCCGTACCCAGCTTGCCAACCACGATGCCTGCGGCCAGGTTGGCCAGGCCCACCGCATGCGGCAGTTCCTCACCAGCAGCAATTGCCGCCGCCAGGGTAGAAATCACCGTATCACCGGCACCGGTCACGTCGAATACTTCACGGGCGCGGGCCGGCAGGTGCAAGGCCGGATGATCCGGACGCAGCAGGGTCATGCCGTGTTCGCCACGGGTCACCAGCAACGCGCCGAGGTCGAGCTCGTGCATCAACTGCGCGCCCTTGCTCACCAGTTCATGCTCATCGGCGCAACCACCGACGATGGTTTCGAACTCGCTGAGGTTCGGCGTGATCAGGCTCGCACCACGGTAGATCGAAAAATCCTTGCCCTTGGGGTCGGCTAGCACCGGAATGCCACGGGCACGTGCGGCCTGGATCAGCACCTGGTGGTTTTTCAGGGCGCCTTTGCCGTAGTCAGACAAGACCAGCACCTTGATGCCTTCGAGCAGTTCGTCGACTTGCACCGACAACGCCAGCGAGTCGGTGGCGAACGGTTCTTCGAAGTCGATACGCAGCAATTGCTGATGCCGACTCATGACCCGCAACTTGACGATGGTCGGCTGGTGCGCAATGCGCTGGAACAGCGCCCGCACGCCTGCACCCTTGAGACTATTGGCCAGGCTGTCGGCGGCTTCATCGTCACCGGTCACCCCGACCAACGAGGCCGGCGCACCAAGGGCGGCAATGTTCAACGCAACGTTGGCGGCACCGCCCGGGCGGTCCTCGATGTGATCAACCTTGACTACCGGTACTGGCGCCTCAGGGGAAATCCGTGAGGTACCACCATGCCAGTAACGGTCGAGCATGACATCGCCGACCACCAAGACAGGGGCTTGATCGAATCGCGGCATGGACAACTTCATGGAGCAACCCACATACAAAATGAACAGGGGCGCGATATTAACACAGGGTAGCCGCCGGCTTGTGCGACGGCTGCAACGGATAAGTTCGCGAAAGACGACTAGAGCTGTCGAGAACAACGAGGCTGCGATCTCTTGACCTTCTTTAAAAACCAAGTCAAAAGATTGCAGCCTGCGTCAGCGCCCGCACGAGAGGGTTTCAGGCAATGTCTTCGGCCGGCGCGTCCAGCCCCATCGCATGCAGGCGTGAGTAATAACCGTTTTGCGCCAGCAATTGAGCGTGGGTGCCGCGCTCGACGATCTCGCCCTGATCCATTACCAGAATCAGGTCGGCTTTTTCGATCGTCGACAGGCGGTGAGCGATGACCAGCGTGGTGCGTCCCTTCATGACCTGGTCCAGAGCCGCCTGAATATGGCGCTCGGACTCGGTGTCGAGGGCCGAGGTGGCCTCGTCGAGGATCAGCAATGGCGCGTTTTTCAACAGTGCCCGTGCAATCGCCAGACGCTGACGCTGACCGCCGGAGAGCAACACACCGTTTTCCCCGACCTGGGTGTCCAGGCCTTCGGGCATCTGCGAAATGAAGTCCATCGCATAGGCGTCGGTGGCCGCCTTTTCAATGTCTTCACGAGGCGCGCCAGCCAGATCGCCATAAGCGATGTTGTTGGCGATGCTGTCGTTGAACAGCGTCACATGCTGGGTCACCTGCGCCACGTGCCGGCGCAGGTTGCGCAGGCGATAGTCTTCGATCTCAACGTCATCGAGCAGAATTTCGCCGATGTCGTGATGATAGAAACGCGGAATCAGGCTGGCCAGGGTCGACTTGCCGCTACCGGAACGGCCCACCAGTGCAATCATCTGCCCCGGCGCAGCCGTGAAGCTGATGTTTTTCAGCACTTCACGCTCAGTCCCCGGATAAGTGAAACTGAGGTTACGTACCTCAAGATGACCCTGGACGCGATCGCGCTCGACCGTGCCGTTGTCGACTTCAGGTTCGACGTCCAATTGCTCGAAAATGCTTTCCGCACCGGCGACGCCTTTCTGAATGGTCGAACTGACTTCCGACAACTGGCGAATCGGCTTTGGCAACAGGCCGGCGGCGGTAATGTAGGCCACCAGATCACCGGCAGTGGCATCACCGCGCAGGAACAGCACCAGGAACATCAACACGGCCATGGCGGTGTAGATCACCAGCTGCAGCATCGGCGTGTAGACCGCTCCGGTCTTGGTCATGCGCAATTGCTTTTCGGTGTTGCCCTGGCTGGCAGCGGCGAAGCGACGCTCTTCATAGGTCTCGCCGCCGAAGCTGCGCACCACGCGATAGCCCTGAATGGTTTCGGAAGCCACGTGGGTCACATCGCCCATGGCCACCTGGATCTTCTTGCTCTGCTTGCGGAATTTCTTGCTGGTGCTGCTGACCATGATTGCGATCAGCGGCAGGATCGCCAGCATCACCAGGGTCAGTTTCCAGTTCATCCACAGCAGGTAACCGAACAGGAACACCACCGTCAGGCCTTCACGAATCACCACTTTGATGGCATCGGTGGCCGCACCGGTGACCATGGTCACGTTGAAGGTGATGCGCGAAATCAGGTGCCCGGAGTTGTGCGTATCGAAGTAGCGGTTGGGCAGTACCAGCAGCTTGTTGAACAGCTCGACACGCAAGTCATGGACCAGCCCGAGTGATACCCTCGCCAGGTAAAAGTTACCCAGAAACGAACCGAGGCCTTGCCACGCCGCGATCAGGATGATCAACAACGGCACGGCCATCAGCAGCTGCAAATCCTTCAGATAAGGAACCGTAGGGAACAGCACCGCTTCAGGGTTGCTCAGGCCATCGACGAAATACTTGAGAATCCCGGCCAGCATCGGCTGCGTGGAGGCAAAGATCACGAAACCCACGATACTCAGGAGGAAGAGGCCGATATAGGGTTTCACGTACCGCAACAGCCGAAGGTAGATTTTCAGGCTGGAATCCTGTCCCGCGTTAGGCGGTGCATCACTCATCGTAGAGCTCACTGATTAGGTAGAACGCGAAATTTTATCACAGGCGTCAGAACTGGCCCGTGCCCATACCAGAACACTGGCCAAACCTACGGGTAACCAGCTTATAAACCATTCGGGCCTCGGTGTCCCGGACAGGCTGGCAGCGTCGAATTGCATGGCCAACGTCGAGAACACCCAGATACCTATGACTCCCTTGGCATAAAGCGTCTCCCGGGCCTTCCAGGCCGCGCACAGCACCGCAAGCCAGATCGAACACCACAACAGCAGCCCTGGCAGGCCCAGTTCGATGGCCACATGGGTAAACAAGTTGTGCGTATGATTGAAGTATTCACCTGAAGCGAAAACCTGGTAGTCACCGCCAAGGCCAAGGCCAAGCCATGGGCGCTCACTGATCATCTGCAAACTGGCCATCAGGATCTGCGGACGATAAGACACCCCGCGCGCCACGACGAACGATTCAAACCACCAGATCGCCAGGACTGCCACGATAAACGCTGCCGCTGCAATGATGCGACTGCGTCGGTCACTGCTCCACACCGGCATGGCAAGTATGGTGAAAAATAACGCCAGCCCGGCCCCGCGGCTCTGGCTAAGCATCACGAATGCGCAAAGCAGGCCCAAAGCAACTACCCAGACCACCTGAAGTTTGTTGGTGCCAGGAGGCCAGAGAGCCAGCCAGACCGCAGCCAGCCCAATGACATAGCCCCCCAGAATCGGATGAGCCAGCTCACCCAGCCCCTCCAGACGCGCGCTCCATACGTTTCCATCGACGCCATAAAACTTGATGATTGCTGCCAACGCCGTCGCCGCCAATCCGATTCCACCCCACTGCATGATGCGGATAACGCGATCAGGCCGGCCATTGGCAAAAATCGGGAAGAACATCAGGAACACCACGATGTAGAGCAAACGCTTGGCCTCACGAGCGAGGTCCGGAGCGTTCGTCCAGGCAAGACTGATCAATGACCACATCAGAAGCCCGAGCATCGGCAGGTAAACCCAGCGTTGCTTATAGAACAATTCCCGGAGCCGGGCACGCGCGGACCACGTAAACAATAGTGCCGGCAGCCATAGCGATGCGACCAAACCTTGTTGATAGATCTTGTTGGTAGGCGCAACGGCAATAGCCAACAAAAACCAAAGCAGGCCTATTGTCATCCATACTTGCGCCCAGCGTGTTTCTTGCATCAAATTACCCCTGAGAAAAATCAACCACCCGGCCCGGCATGGTTAAAGCTGAAACTTTTCGGCATCATTGCCCATCACTACGCCCCGTCTTCCAACAAGGCTTTCTACGATGCAATGTTCTCGGCTTTCACAAGCCGCTCTAAATCAGATGATTGAAGGCGCCAGAGTACTGGAAGCCGATAGCTTTGGGCCGAAAGTCTACCTGTTGCAGAATGGGAATATTCTGAAACTGTTCCGACGCAAGCGTATTTTTTCTTCTGCGATGTTTCGCCCCTATTCCAAGCGCTTCATCAATAACGCCGTGGAATTGCAAAAGCTCGGCGTACCCACCTTGCACGTCTTGCAGTACTACCGACTGCAAGCGCCGGGTATGACGGCGGTGCTTTACCAGCCTCTGCCAGGAGAGACCCTGCGCCAGATCGCCAACAAGGAAGGATTTACCTGGCCGCAGGCCCTTCCGGAACTGGTGGGCCTGATACAAAGTCTCCATAAACTGGGGATCTATTTCCGCTCACTGCACCTGGGCAATATCGTGGTCACGCCCGATAACCGCATGGGCCTCATAGATGTGTCGGACATGCGCTTTCTGCGTGCACCGTTGCCCCGCCATCTGGTCAAACGCAACCTGCGACACTTCGCACGCTATATTGCACGGGAAAATCTGAACGACAGCTTTCCAATGGAAGCACTCGAACAGGCATTGCTGGCTTCATGAGAGCAAAGTCCGGGAAGCCTGGCTGAACTCCTGCCAGGCTTGGTCCGGGGCAAGTGCGCGATATTGATCTGCGGCGATCGCTTCAGCGCAACCGCTGAACGCCCGAACAATGGCGTCGCGCCAGGCAGCCACATCCTCGACGGGTGCATACCAGCCGGCATCGCCCAGTTGCTCACGAAACACATCCAGCTCACTGGCGATTACCGGTACACCTGCCATTACTGCTTCCTGCATGATCAATCCCAGACCTTCGCTAAGCGACGGCATTGCCACCCAGTCGAATGCTCGATAGAGTTGCGCCACATCGTTCACATGGCCTGGCAACAAGATCTTACCGCGCAGGCCTGACGCATCGATTCGAGCTTCCAGTTCCGCACGAGCGGCACCTTCGCCCACAATCACCAAGTGCAGATCCGGCCGTTCATGCAATGCCGCCGCGAACGCATCGATCAGACAGCCAAAACCTTTTCCGCCAACCAGCCGCCCCACGGCACCCAACACCGATGTGTTATCCACAGGCAAGCCCAGACGGGCACGCGCCTGCTCGCGCGTGAGCAGTACAGAACGGAAAGCCACAGGATCAAAAGCGCTGCGCAGCGTCGTGACCGGCCTTTGCAAATCCTGGCTCAACGACGTCGCGAGGGTCTGCGACACCGCAACCACCGTCAGCCGGGAAGCAGGGAACCGCTGGAAAAGTGCTCGATCCGTGGCGTTAAGACGCGTCGAACCATGGAAGATCAGCACCGCGCGCAGGTGCGGCAATGCCTCGATACTGGGTAGCAGCGCGCGCGCCACTCCCAAGCCATCAAGCAACAGCACGCGCACGTCGCTGGTCTTGAGTGCACTCTGCAACTTGTAGCGCATCCAGGGCCTGGTCAGTCGCCAGAAATGGCGCCCTTTCAGTCGGGCAGAGGTCAGCCCCCACTCCCGCACCTTGCCGACTTCGACTCCACATTCAGAGGCATGTCCCTGAAGCAGCCAGGTTTCAATCGGTACAGAAGCCGGGGCCTGGGACAAGATCTGTTGGTGCACCTTGTGTGTCGAAGCGAATGGAGCTCCGCTGGCCCACATCACGTTAAGAATGCTCATGGAGTGAAAAGCCATGACAGGGAACTCTGCAGACAAACGGAGCGGTGCTCAGCGGATGAACCGGTCACTCCTTCACTACTGCAACAGGCAACAGGGACGCACGCTCGATGTACCGATACGATGTCGTTTTCTATGGAAAATTGCACCTGATCCCCAACAAGAAGTAGAGGTCGCCAGCCATATCAATAGCCGGGCAACGCATAATTAAATGCCTAATGTCAGGCGGACTTTTTCCAGCAGACTCAACGGCGCGCGAGCGCGCAATGCCGGGCCGAGCGCCTCGACGATCCGCTGACCGATACGCGCAAAACTGAACTGACTGACCGCCAGTTCTCGACCATTTCGAGCGATACGTAGAGCCAGTTCAGGGTCGTCGCGCAATAGCGCCAGCTTATGCTGAAGTTGCGCGATGTTCTGATAAAACACAACGTTATGCATATCCAGCAGACCCAGTGCCTGGCTTTCCGCCTCGCCCTGATCATAAGCCAGCAATACACAACCACAGGCCATGGCCTCGAAATTCTTGATCATGAATTCGCCCATACCGACATCGGCACTGACGAAAAAACGGATGCGGTTGAGGGTATCGCGATACTCCTCACCGGATTTCGTACGGGTGACAATCAGGGGTTCGACGCCCGCCAACTCATCAAGCAAGGCCTTGCGTCCGCTGTAGGCGACACTGTTGGTGCTGCCGACGAAGGCCAGTTCGATATCGCGCTCACGTCCCTGATCCTCCAGCTGCGTCTGGTCGTAGCCCTTGGGCACAAACACCGCATCGAACCCTTCGCCGCGCAACCTTTCGGTGACGACGAAACCAGAGCTGATGACTCGCGCCCATGGCAGCCTGCGGTAATGTGCGCTGAACTTTCCCGTGTACTTGCAAGGAATGTAGTTCTGGTAGGCGTCGTGCTCAAGAATCACAAGATTGGGGATCGTGCGAATAAACCCGACCTGGCGAATCTCCTGCTTGAAGCGCAGGAAAAAAACGATCCGGTCATACTGCGTTACATCGACCTCGCGTCGAAAATAGCTCCGCAGGTTGCGCTGCTCATCGCTGCTCAGCCACCGCAGGTCGCACTCGCAATGGTCAGCCACGCCGTCGTACAAACGGTCCAGGATAGCCCGTTGATCTTTCTGCACCAGAAATAGAACTTTCATCGTCTTCCTTGCCGCAACAGGCAAACTGAACAACACCTGACATCCCCCTGCTCGTAACTCGGAGAGCTCAGGCCCATAACCTTACAAATGCCAGAACAGCTCATGGCGACGTACAGCCTTGCGAAAAAATTCGTTCTCACCGTAGGGCGAGCCGCAACGCCCGGCCAGCAACCGCTGCAACATCCGGCGCAACCGGCGCTTGAAAGGGGCGCGGGGCTGCAAGTCATGCATCATTCCCAGTGCCATGGCCTTATCGCGCTGTTGCGCCTGAGTGAGCAGAAGACAATAGGGATGCAGCAACGAGGCAGGATCAAACACTGGTGGAAGGGACATTCCGGCACCGGTATCACCCATGGGCCAGCGATCGTTGTCATGCAGATGGTTGGCGTAACCCAGCAGAGTCGGCTGCCAGTCGAGCCCCTTCAAGACGTCGAAAACCGCAGCGTAAGCGCAGATATGATCCGGGTGCGGATCGAGGGCTGGATGCGGCAGCACGATCACTTCCGGTTGAGCCCGCAGCAGCAACTCTCGCAGGTCGGCCAGCAGATTGTTCCAGGTCGGTGCGCCATCCACATCCCCAGGCAAGGCGAACGGGTTCAACTGGCGGAACAACCGGGTGTCGCTCAATTCCGCTTCACGCGAACCCACCGGCTGAGCCGGCGAGGCCTGCATGGCCGCCAGTTGCAGGCAGAAATAACCTAATTGCACGCACTGAGTTTCGGGCACCCCGGCCCAGCGCGGCACTGCAACACTGTCCCAGGCACGCAAACGTCCTTTGAGCCGCGAGGCTTCGACTTTTTCCAGGCCCATCTGCTGATAATGCTCGGCTTCGATCTCCCCTGCGGTCAGGGTCACGATCCAGCTTTCGCTGGCGCGGCTGTACAGACCGAAGGCGGCCAGTTCCGCGTCGTCGGCGTGGGGCGCGATGACCATCACCCGTTGACGACTGTAATCCGGGTGTTCAAACGCCCACAGCACCGGTTCGCCCAGCAGGCGGCAGAAGCGACCGCGCAGGCGCAGCTCGCCTTTGGACAGCACCTGCGCCTGACCACTGAGGTTGAGGTAACGCAAGCCGTTCACGCCGCGTTCGAAGGTCTGTCGGTCGGGGTTGTCACCGCCAGCCAACTCGACCACCGGATCAAGGAAACGCCCCAGCCAGGTACTTTTGACCCGCAATGCCAACACCAGCGTCGCGTCTTCGACCAGCATGACGCCATCGTCCAGCCGCAGGCGTTCGCCGTTCAAGTGCACCTTCGGTTGAGGCGTGTACGGCGGGAAGCTGTATTGGTAATCGTCTTTGGGCGAATAGAACAAATGGTCGGCGAACCAGGCCTCATGGGCAATCCAGCCCAGGACCGCGAGCACCAGTGGCAGCCACCAAGCCACCAGCAGGCCCAGAACAACCAACACCACCAGCGCGACCAGCAAGCCGATGCGCTTGTTGCGCCGGTGGCGCTTGAGCAGTTGTTGTTTGCGGCTCATGGGTTGGCTCATACGGTGAAGACCGGCACGGGGTTGCACCAGCGATCCTTGTATTCCCGGTCGGCGCGGCCAAAGGAAAAGCGCAAGGGCTTGTCCAGCGCCCTGGCGTGTTCCCAGGCACTTTGGGTGTTGAGGAAGCTCAACACGCTGCCAGGGCTGAACGCCCGGGTTTCAGGGTCGACGCCGCCATTGATGTACTCGACGCTGATCCACTGGGGCGCCACGACGCGGTACACCAGTTGGATGGCAATCGGCGCATCGTTGAGGAAAATCACCGAGCCGATCAGCAACTCACGCAACAGCTCGATGACCTCAGCCATGCGCTCGGCACCGGTCGCTGGAAAGCCCCAGCGGCGCTGGAACAGGTCGCAGTACATGGCGGCCAGTTCGCCGCTGGAAAACGCCGAAACCGGTCGAACCACACCACCCGCCTCTTCCAGCAAGCGGAGTTCACGGCGCTGGTTATAGCGAAACTTTTTCGACAACTCTTCAGGCGTGCGGGCCATCGCCAGCTGTTCGGCCTGCAGCTTGATGCCCGTGAAACGGCTTTCGTTCAGGGCCGACAGGTAGCGCCCGCGATGACGCAAAGGTGTTTGGGCATCGGCGGCGGCCGGCAGGATGATTTCGGCATTGCCAAGGTCGAACAGGCCTTTTTTGCCGTTGCGCTTGAGCACATCCTTGGACAGGGCGAGATCGCGTCCCCAGGTCGGGATCGCGGCCTTGACTTCGCCGTCATGTTCCCAGGCCAGGTAACGCACCGGAATTTCGGCCAACTGTGCCAGTCGCTCAACCACCATCGGATGGGTCGCGACACTGCCGCCGTAACGCTGCCAGGCCTCGGCGTATATAGAGGCATCGGCTACCGACCAGCCACGTTCGCGCCAGCCTTGAAATCTGTTGAGCATCAGCCCCTCGGTGCCAGTTCGATAACGTGTGGCAAATGCCAGAAAGCATCCTGCACCGCGCGGTCGGAGAAGCGCTCACGCAGGCGGTCCAGCATCAGCTCGGCGCACTGATGACGCTGCTGATCATCCATTGCCGCCAAGTGTTGCAGCCCTTGCGCCAGATGTTCGGCATCGCCCAACGGGAACAAAATACCTACGCCCTCGACCACTTCCCTGGCCCCGCCACATGCCGTGGCGAGCAAGGGTACACCAGCAGCCATCGCTTCGAGCAGCACCATGCCGAAGGGTTCATGGTCGGAACTCAAGGCAAAGACGTCGAAGGCACGAAAATAACGTCGGGCCTCGGGTACCTGACCGAGGAACAGCACGCGATCGCCGATCCCCAATTCGCGCGCCTGCGCCTTGAGGTCCTCTTCCAGTCGACCGCTGCCAAGAATCACCAGTTGACTGTTGGCGGGCAAGCCCGACAGCGCCGCGGCGAAGCCATCAAGCAACGTGGCCTGATCCTTGTCCGGGTGCAACCGCCCGACATTGCCGACAATCCAGGTATCCGTCGACAGCCCCAGAATCTCCCGCGCCTCGCGCGCCGACACCTGGCTGGCCTGCAAGGCTGGCACATCGATGCGATTATAAAGTGTCTGGATTCGCGCCGCCGGCCACTTCGGCAGGCAACGTCGCATGTCATCGCGCACGGCGTCGGAAACCCCGATCAGACTCAGGCGTTTGCGGAAGATATGAGCGAACAGCTTGCGAGTGCCGCGTTTGTAATCGTCAAACGCGTGGTGCACGCCAATCACCGGCAACGAAGTGCCCAGCAAGGCGATGTAGATGGGTTTGAAGCGGTGGGCGATGCAGAAACTGAAATTGCGCGAAGCGGCGATCTTGCGCAGATCGCCGATGGCACCCAGCTTCAGGCCACGAATGGCCTTGGAGCTGTATTCCATGAACAACACTTCGTCGGAGGCGCATCCCGCGGCGACTTCGGCGTCGGCGACCCCGGTGAGAAACACCGTGGTCACCCGATAACCGGTCCCCGCGAACAGGCTGGCGTACTGCCGGGCGCAGTCCAGAAACGGCCCGTCATAGCCGTGGCAGAACTGCAACACATGGCGTTCAGCCGAGCGTGTCATATGCGTTCGCGCCCTCTTTGACCACCAGGATGTCTTCCATGATCAGATACTGTAGATCGGAACCGAAGAACATGTTCAAGGCGTCCGTCGGCGAACAGATCATCGGCTCACCACGACGGTTTAGCGAGGTGTTCAGCGACACACCGTTGCCGGTCAGTACTTCCAGCGCCTTCATCATGTCGTAGTAGCGCGGGTTGTATTCGCGCTTGAGCACCTGGGCGCGGGAGGTGCCGTCTTCGTGGACGACTTCCGGCACGCGGGTTTTCCACTCTTCAGCCACTTCGAAGGTGAAAGTCATGAACGGCGCCGGGTGATCGATCTTGATCATCTGTGGCGCGACGGTGTCGAGCATCGACGGGCAGAAAGGCCTCCAGCGCTCGCGGAACTTGATCTGGTGGTTGATGCGATCCGCCACGCCCGGCACGCTCGGGCAACCGATGATCGAACGACCACCCAGTGCACGCGGACCGAACTCCATACGGCCCTGGAACCAGGCCACCGGGTTGCCATCGACCATGATTTTGGCGATCTGCTCCGGCATGTTGTCGAGCTTGCGCCAGGTCGGCTTGTTCTCGTGACGGGCGCACGCGGCGATCACGTCTTCATTGCTGTAAGACGGGCCGAGGTAGACGTGTTCCATCTTCTCGACCGGCACGCCACGGGCGTGGGACACATAGGCCGCGGCGCCAACGGCGGTGCCGGCGTCGCCGGATGCAGGCTGGACGAACAGCTCTTTAATGTCGTCCCGGGCGATGATTTTCTGGTTCAGCTTGACGTTCAACGCACAGCCACCGGCGAAGGCCAGCTTGCCGGTTTCCTTGAGCACGTCGCCCAGGTAGTGGTCGATCATCTGCAGCGCCAGTTTCTCGAACAGCGCCTGCATGCTCGCGGCATAGTGGATGTACGGTTCATCAGCGATGTCGCCTTCGCGCTTCGGACCCAGCCACTCGATCAGCTTCGGCGAGAAGTAGAACCCCTTGCCCTTCTCTTTATAGCGGCGCAGGCCGATGACGTTGGCGTAATCGGTGTTGATCACCAGTTCGCCGTTCTCGAACGAGGCCAGGCGCGAGAAATCGTATTTGCTGGCGTCGCCGTAAGGCGCCATGCCCATAACCTTGAACTCGCCGTCGAGCATTTCGAAACCGAGGAACTCAGTGATCGCACCATACAGACCGCCGAGGGAGTCAGGATCGAAGAATTCCTTGATCTTGTGGATCTTGCCGTTTTCGCCGTAACCGAAGAAGGTCGTGGCGTACTCGCCCTTGCCGTCGATGCCCAGAATCGCGGTTTTCTCTTTGAAACCGGAGCAGTGGTAGGCGCTGGAGGCGTGAGCCAAGTGGTGCTCGACCGGCTCGATCTTGATTTTCTTCGGATCGAAACCCAGTTGCTCGAGGCACCAGACAATCTTGTTGCGATAGCGCTTGTAGCGGCGGTTGCCCATCAGGATCGCGTCGAGGGCGCGGTCCGGGGCGTACCAGTAACGTTTGGCGTAGTGCCAGCGGGCCTTGCCGAACAGGCTGATCGGTGCGAATGGAATCGCCACCACGTCAACGTCGGAAGGTTTGATGCCGGCCTGTTCCAGGCAGAACTTCGCCGATTCATAAGGCATGCGGTTCTTTGCATGTTTATCGCGCACGAAGCGCTCTTCTTCAGCCGCCGCGACCAGCTTGCCGTCGATGTACAGGGCTGCGGAAGGATCATGGCTAAGGGCGCCGGACAGGCCAAGAATCGTCAATGCCACAGGGGTCTAGCCTCTTTAGTCTGCGTGCAGGCGCGATGCGCCTCAAAAAATTTATGTGCCCTCGCAAGGGGCGAGAGACAGCTAAAGGGCGGGATTATAGCGTAAAAGCAGCGGCAAGCCTCTAGCGGCAAGCGGCAAGCTCTTTCGACCCCTATTCAACCTCGCGGCGGTCGCCAGTAGATCTGGATATTGCCGTCCATACCCTGCCGGTAAATCGTGTAGGGCAAGGCAACGGTATCCAGTGCGCAAGACAGGGTCAGGTCCAGCAGAACGAGCGGTACGAGGATTCCGGTGGGATCGGGTGGTGCGTTCAAGATGCAAAAATCATAAGCCAGGCCGCTATAGACTCGCGGGATGGACTGGCAATAGGTTTTTTGCTTTCGCAGCCCTTGAGCGGCGTCGGCGTCATCCTGAAGTACCGTCGAGACGGTCCCGCACCCCGCCAGGGCCAGCGAAATCACGCCTGATGCAGCTGCCATTTTTATCATCAAAATCTGCCCTCCATGATCGTCAGGGCAAACTAGCATCGCGTACTTTCAGGCCACAGCTCATGGCTTCCCAAGATCGTGTAGGACGACTCTTAAAAGAATGTCCCTAATCTTCGCTGGCAGTTCGGGCCTCATCGCGAGCGGGCTCGCTCGCACAGGGGTACTCGAGCGAACACAATATTTGCGTACGATCAAGATTCAATGTGGGAGCGAGCCTGCGCGCGATAGCGGTTCAAGCCGCGCTGGAGATGTCTTTGGGCAAACGCTGATCGATGACTTGGTAAAGCGCACTGCTCGGCGGCCAATTACGCATGAAACGCGCGCGATCCCGCGCATACGCCGGCGCAAAACTGGCGAGCGAGGCGTGCTGGCACATCGAGTCGAGATCGATCAACGCCCAGCGATCCTGCTGCCAGAACAGGTTGTGGCCCTTGAAGTCACCATGGCTGATGCGCTCACGGATCAATTCGGTAAACAGGTGATCCAGCGCCGCCAGCTCGGACTCCGGTGCATCACCGCTTTCCACGTAAGGCGCAAAGCGCTCGATGATGTCCGGCCCCGGCAGATGCTCGGTGATGAGATAGGCACGACCGCGCAGCCAGAGAAAACGTTTCTCCAGAAGCGCCAGCGGCTTGGGCGTGGCGATGCCAAGGAACGCCAGGCGATTGCCTTCGCGCCAGGAATGCCAGGCCCGGCTCGGGCGCCAGAAGCGCTTGAGCCAGTGTGCGACCCCCTTGATGTTGTAGCGCTTGATCACCAGCGTGCGGCCATCGACCTCGACCTTGCCGACGCTCGCTGCGCCGCCGGTCTTGTACAGATGCCCCTGGTCAAGCAAGTCATCGGCCCGTTCCAGCACCGGCAGCATGGCCGCTTCTTCCTCGCGGCGAATCGCGCGCAAGCCGAACGCACCGCGCTGCACGCTGAACAGCGTGCACTCACGGCCGACCTTGTTCAGAAAATCCCTGAGTCGCCAGCTGCGGACCTTGTCGATCTGCTTCTGCAGCGCTTCCATGGGCAAGGCATGCTCGCCATTGCTCAGCAGGTAGTACACCAGCAACTCTTCGGTAAACGGCTGCAGGGATTGCGGCAACTGGGCGAAAAACACCCCGAGATTTTCCAGGACTTTCTGCCGCGACAACGGCTGGCCTGGCGTTTCGCTGCAGATTCCGGCGCCGTCGATCAAATACAGCCGACGGCCCTGACGCAACAGGTTGTCCAGGTGCAGGTCTTCCTGCCACAAGCCTTTGCGGTGCATTTGGCCAATGGCACCCAGGGCCTCGGCCAACACCGCTGATTGCTCGTCGGCCAGCACGGGCAAGTGTTCAACCCGTTGCCACGCATCGCCGAGGCTTTCAGCGCCGTCCAGAAACTCGAACAACAGCCAGCCACCCTCGCCATCCTTGAGGCCATCGGCCAACAGCAGGGGGGTGGTCAGGCCTTGAGCAGCGAGCAAGCGCACGCCGTCCAGCTCCCGTTGAAAATGCCGCGCAGCCTTGCTGCCCACCAGCAATTTTGCCAGCACCGGCTGGCCACGCCAGACACCCGCACCGACGTAGCGCTGCCCCGGCAACACCCGTAGCAGGCTGAGTAATTGCAGATCGGCCGGCCCGGCAGCATCGGCCAGGGAAAGGCTTAATGGCAACGCCGGACGGCGACCCGCGTTTTTCAGTTCGGACAAACGCATCAGCCTTTCCCCTTATGGCTACGCCGTGCAATCAAGCGTGTCAGCCAACTGTCGATCAGCGAACTGTTCTGCGCCTGATCCAGATACGCGGCCAACAGCACCCGCAACTGCGCTTCGCTCCACTCGGGTGCGCGACGCAGCAACGGCTCCAGATCCTTGACCCGGTCACGTTGACCGAATAACAGCGGCCGGGTCTTTTCCAGGTCGATCAACTGCGCCTGATAACCGTCGCCGGTGGCGCGCAGGAAGATGTGCTTGGGATAAAAGCACCCGTGCACCTGCCGCATGCCATGCAGGCGCCGCGCCAGATGACCGCAGGCTTGCAGAATGGCCACGTGCTGCGCCTCGCCGAGATCAGACCAACGCCGCAGCAGCGAATCCAGATCATCCCAACCATCCAGCGCCCGGGTCAGCAGCACGGCGCGGACTTCGCCATCAACCTTGCGCTCGCCGAAGAACGCGGCTTTCAGCGCCGGAATCCCGAGCTGTTCATAACGGCTGATGTTGCGAAACTCACGGGCAAAACTCGGCTCGCCGAACGGCGCGTGCAAGGTGCGCATCTGGTAGTTGCTCTGGCGCTTGAGATAGAAACCATGACCTTCCAGATCCAGTCGAAACACACTGCTCCAGCCACCGCGGACGGTGTTGGGTTCGTCCACGGCATCGAGCTGCCGGGACCACAGCGCATCGAACGTGCCGAGGCCATGGCGCTCAAGCAGCGCACGGTCTTCAGCGGCCAGAAAATCAGTCATTCGCGCCCCTCGAAAAATCTCACCACATGCCGAATCCGTTTTTTATCGGCGGCATTGAGCCGCGCCCGTTGCCGGTATTGCAGGTAAAAACGCAGGCGCTGGGTCGCCGACAGCTGGTATTTGGCGACCTTGTCCAGGCACGCCAGATCCTTGGTGATGCGGTACTTGAGCCAGAAACCGCTCCAGAAATCACCGTTGGGACAGTCGATCAGAAACAGCCGGGGCTGATCGTCGACCAGCAGGTTGCGCCATTTCAAATCGTTGTGGGTAAAACGGTGCTCGTGCATGGTCCGGGTGTAGCTGGCCAACTGGCGACTGACGCTATCGACCCACGCGCGATCCGCGAGCTTGGGGTCGTGTCGCTCGGCCAGGGCCGACAAATCTTCGGTATGCGGCAGTTCACGGGTGATCATCGCCCCGCGATCATAAGCCATGCCGCGACGCTCCAACCCCCAGGCCACCACTTCGGCGGTGGGAATACCCCACTTGGCGAAGCGCTTGAGGTTCTGCCACTCCATTTTCACCCGAGGCTTGCCCAGGTAACGGCGCAAGCCCTTGCCTGCGCCCACATAGCGTTTGACGTAATAGTTGACGCCCTTGCGCTGGACGCGGATGACTTCGGACAGCGGGTCGCGGGTCAAGCGCTCGCCTTGAAGCGCAAACACCGCTTCTAGGCTGCCAAAGTCTTCCGCCAGATCGCTGTACTCCGCTTCAAGTGTCCAACCCGCCATCAGAGCGCATCCCCGTATCGCTGTTTGCGGTCGTAGAGTTTGTTGGCCTTGCCTTCGAGCCAGCTCAGCAGCCCGGCTTCCTCGCTGAGGATCTGCCGCAGCGGTTGCTGGAAATAACCCTTGAGGAACCGCAGTTTGTCGCGTCGGGTCAAGCCGATATCCAGGGCGGAAAAGTACAGCGCCGCCAGATCCTTGTTGCGCCAGCGCGCAGTGATCTGAGCTCGGGTCTGGGCGCGATGCAGGTCGATCACCGACAGTTTGAAGTCATCGGCCGTCACCGGCTTGTCGATGTGCAGCAGGAAATGGCAGATGTAACAGTCGCGGTGGTTGACCCCGGCGCGGTGCATCATGCCGGTCATGCGCGCCACTTCAGCGATCAACGCACGCTTGAGCTTCGGCTCGGGCGGCTGCTTGATCCAGTTGATGCTGAAATCTTCGAGACTGACCGTCGGCGCCAGCTCTTCGGTGACGATGAAGGAGTGCTGATCCGCCGGGTTGCTGCCCTTCTCGCCGTAAGCAACGGCCGTCATGGTCGGCACGCCGACTTCCTGCAAGCGCTGGATCGCTTTCCACTCTTGCCCCGCACCGAGGACCGGCAATTTGGCGGTGAGCAGGTTCTTGAAGATCTCGCCCCAACCAATGCCACGGTGGATCTTCACGAAAAACCCGTTGCCGTTCACTTCGGTACGCAGGGTCCGGCGTGCTTCAAGCTCGCGGTACACCTCACCCTGCAAGCCCTCGACCTCGGCGAACGGATCGCGACCGGCCCAGAGGCTTTTGAACGGTTCAGCCAGCATCAACTTCATTTAGCGTGCTCCGCCAGAATCACATCCGCCGCGTGCTGCGGCATGCTGTAGAGGTCGGCCGTCCCGGCGAAGGCCAGACCGTTGCGGCTCCAGGCCGCCCGTGCTTGAGCGTCGTTCAGCATTCCGGTCAGGTACTGCGTCAGTTGCGCCTGCTCGAAGGGTTCGTCCAGCACCAGGCCGGCATCGGCCTCGGCAATGTAATGGGCGTAACCGCACACCGCACTGACCAGCACCGGCAACCCGGCGACCAGCGCTTCAAGCAGCACGGTACCGGTGTTTTCGTTGTATGCCGGGTGGATCAACAGATCGGCACCCAGCAGGAAACGCGGGATATCGCTGCGACCCTTGAGGAACGTCACGTTATCGCCAAGCCCCAGCGTCGCGCTCTGCATCTGGAATAATTTGGGGTCGTCCTGGCCAATTACAAACAGCCGGGTGCGTTTCTTCAGATCAGCGGGCAATGCCGCCAGCGCCTTGAGGCTACGATCCACGCCTTTGGTCTTGAACCCGGAGCCGATCTGCACCAGCAGCAGCTCATCGTCCTTGAGGTTGAATTCGGCTCGGAACCCGGCACGAATGTCGTCGGCATCGGCCGGGCGGCGGCGATCCTGGGCGATGCCCGGCGGCAGCAGATGGAAGCGTTCCAGCGGCGTGTCGTAATGCTTGATGAACAGCGGCTGCTGGACTTCGGAGATCATCAACACTTCAGTCTTCGCGTCTTTGGCGAACACCGCGCGCTCGTATTCGGCGAAGTGACGGTAGCGGCCCCAGCGGCGGTACAGCGAGTTGCGCAGGTTCTGCGCCTTGTCCTCGAAGCAGCCGTCGGCAGCGTAATAGACGTCCAACCCAGGCATCTTGTTGAAGCCGATCAGACGATCCACCGGGCGCCTGGCCAGGTCCGCTTCCATCCACTCGCTGAGCTTTTCATTGCGACGATGGTTGAAGAACGCCTTGACCGGCGCCACCAGCACTTCAAAACCCGGTGGCACGTCGCCTTCCCAGATCAACGTGTAGACGCGGATCTGGTGACCGCGCTTCTGGCACTCCAGGGCAATGCGCATGAAATCGCGCTGCAAGCCACCGAAGGGAAAGTACTTGTACAGGACAAATGCCAATTGCATCAGCGCAGCTCCTCAGCCAGTAACAACGTGCTCAGTCGGCTGGCGACACGCTCGGGATTCAGGCGCGTGAAGCACAACGGCCACTCGCGTTTCAGGTCGAACTGACGGGCGTCTTCGGCCGTCGGTTGGTAGGTGCATTTCTTCTGCAGGCACGGTGCGCAAGGGAAATCGCTGGCCAGGTGAATCTGCGATTTGCCGTAGGCGCCGGTCAGGCCCGGGTTGGTTGGGCCGAACAGTGACAGCGTCGGCACATCCAGCGCGGCGGCCAAATGACCGAGACCGGTGTCCACTGCCACACACGCCTGAGCACCCGCCAGTACCTTGCCGACACCGGCCAGGTTCAGTTTCGGCAGTACTTCGGCGTGCTTGAAACCGGCAGCGATGCGCTCGGCGCGAGCCTTCTCCACCGCATTACCCCAGGGCAGTTTCACCCCGACGCCGAGATAACCGACCCGTTCGGTCAGCTCGCGCCAATAGGCTTCAGGCCAGTGTTTGGTGTCCCAGGTGGTGCCATGCAGGAACAGCACATAAGGATTCTTGCGCGGCAATTCCACCAGGCGCTCGATGTTCAAGCCATAGTCGCCCAGGCCTTTGGGCAGGTCGTAACCCAGGGCAATGGCGAACAACTGACGCACTCGCTCCACCGCGTGCTGACCACGGGCAACCGCCAGGCGTCGATTGTAGAAACGTGCTGCGATCGGCTCGCGCGCCGACGCTTTATCGAGACCCGCGACCGGGGCTTTGACGTAGCGAGTCAGCCACGCGCTTTTCAGCAGGCCTTGGGCATCGATGACCAGGTCGTATTTCGTGGCGCGAAGGCTTTGTTTGAAGCGCTTCCACTCGCCGCTCTTGAGGGTTTGCCAGAGGTTTTTGCGCCAGCGACGGATCGCCACCGGAATCACCTTGCCCACCGCCGGATGCCAGGTCGGAATTTCGGCGAAGCCTTCTTCCACCACCCAGTCGAACTTGATGCCGGGGATCGCCCGCGCCGCGTCGGTCAGCGCCGGCAACGCATGAATCACGTCGCCCAGCGATGAAGTCTTGATCAACAGTACCCGCAAGCTATTGGACCTCGACCACAGTGCCCTGCAAACGCTGCAAGGCTTCGTTCACCGCTTGCGGCATCAGTTGGCGCAGGCAATTGTAATGGCCGAAACGGCAGGTGCGATCGAAGCACGGGCTGCACTCGATGCCCAGACGCACGATCTCGACATGCTCGGCCAGCGGTGGCGTGAAACCCGGCGAGGTCGAACCGTAGACCGCCACCAGCGGACGGTTCAACGCGGCAGCAACGTGCATCAGCCCGGAATCGTTGGAGACCACCGAATCAGCGCAGGAGAGCAGGTCGATGGCCTCGGCCAGCGAAGTGCCGCCGCTGAGGTTCACCGACTCTTCGCGCAAGCCGGGAATCAACCGGGAACGGATGTCTTCACCCACGGCGTGATCGTTTTTCGAGCCGAACAGCCAGACTTGCCAACCGTCACGGATCTTCGCCTCGGCCACCTTGGCGTAATGCTCGGACGGCCAGCGTTTGGATTCGCCGAACTCTGCACCGGGGCACAGCGCCAGCACCGGACGATCGAGGGTCAGGCCGAACCTGGCCAGCGCTGCCTCGCGAGTGCCCGGGTCGATCTGCAGGCTCGGGCGTGGATACGGTTTCGGCAGTTCAACACCCGGCTCGAAGGCCAGCGCCATGAAACGCTCGATCATCAGCGGGTAACGGTCCTTGTCCAGCGTGCGCACATCGTTGAGCAGGCCATAGCGGAACTCGCCACGCCAGCCGGTGCGCTTGGGGATGCCGGCAAAGAACGGCACCAGCGCCGACTTCAGGGAATTGGGCAACAGAATCGCCTGGTCGTATTGCCCGGCAAGGGATTTGCCGATGCGCCGACGGGTCGCCAGCTCCAAGGCGCCGTGGCCGAGCGGGAAGCTCAAGGCCTGGCGAACTTCGGGCATGCGCTCAAGAATCGGCCGGCTCCACTCGGGGGCCAGCACGTCGATTTCGCACTGTGGGTGGCGCTGCTTGAGACACTGAAACAGTGTCTGCGCCATCACCATGTCACCGACCCAACTGGGCCCAACGATCAGAATTTTCATGTGGTTTCCATAAACGAACCGGGGAGGCCTACGCCTCCCCGCCTCGTGAATCTCTGCGGGAGCATGGCAGCTTGCGATGGGTCATCACCTTCAACATTGCTGTCGACTGTCACTCCGCTATCGCGAGCAGGCTCGCTCCCACATTGGGTAATGGTGTACGTCAATCTGCCTGACGCTGCAGATCTACTGTGGGAGCGGGCTTGCCCGCGATGAGGTGGTCACATCCAACATTGATGGTGACTGATACACCGCTATCGCGGGCAAGCCCGCTCCCACAGGGATATTCAGTGCTGCAATAATCCCGTTTCAGCTTAGCCCCAGCTCACGCCAGATTCGCATCACCTGTCGCCGTTCGTCCGCGAACTGATCGCCTGGTATCACCCCCGGATCCTTCTGCAAGGCCTGCCGGTGGGCGGCGGAGCGGTAAGCTTTATAGGCTTCACGCAACAGACTGGCATCTTCGACGGGCATCAGTCCTTCGTGTTCCAGCTCTTCCAGAATGCGAATGTTATCGGTCCAGCGCAGCAATGGCGCGTGCGTTTGCGACCACGCCAGGGCCGCGTATTGCACCATAAATTCAATATCGACGATACCTCCGGCGTCCTGCTTGAGGTCGAAGGGCGCCGTGGCCTCGAAGGCATTTGCCCCGGTACCGGCCGCGGTGCTCTTGGTGCCGAGGTTATCGCGCATCTTGGCGCGCATCTCGCTGACCTCCTGGCGCAGGGTCGGCAAGTCACGCGGTTTGCCCAGTATCGCGGCACGGACTTTTTCGAAAGCCTGGCCGACATCCTGACTGCCGACCAACACCCGCGCCCGCACCAGTGCCTGGTGTTCCCACGTCCAGGCTTCATTTTCCTGATAACGGGCAAACGCCCCCAGTGAACTGACCAAAAGCCCCGACGCACCGGACGGTCGCAGGCGCATATCCACTTCGTACAACTGCCCCGAGTTGGTCTGCGCCGTGAGCAAGTGGATGATCCGCTGCCCAAGCCGGGTGAAAAACTGCGCGCCGTCGATCGGCTTCGGTCCGTCGGTTTCTGCCTGCGGATCACCGTCGTGAATGAACACCAGATCGAGGTCCGAACCATGCCCGAGTTCCAGGCCGCCAACTTTCCCATAACCGACAATGATGAAGCCGGGGTCGCATAAAGAGCCGTCGGTACGCAACGGCGTGCCGTACTTGGCCACCGTTTGCCGCCAGGCCAGGGCCAGTACTTGCTCAAGGATCGCTTCGGCGAGCCAGGTCAGATAATCACTGACCTTCATCAGCGGCAGGCTGCCGGCGATTTCCGATGCGGCGACGCGCAAGCGGTGCGCCAGTTTGAAATGGCGCAGGGCTTCCATCTGCTGTTCGAGATCGTCCTCGGGAATCCGCGTCAGACGTTCACGCAATTCAGCGGCCAGCTCCGGAGCCAACGGTGGCTTGAACAGTCGGCCTTCGTTGAGCAATTCATCGAGCAATAGCGGGAAGCGCGTGATCTGTTCAGCGATCCATGGGCTTGCGGCGCACAAGGTCAGCAAGCGGCGCAACGCCCCAGGGTTTTCGGTCAGCAACACCAGATAGGCAGAACGGCGCGCCACGGCTTCCACCAAGGGCAGCACACGCTCCAGCACCAGGTCCGGGTTGGCGTGCTCCACCGCCTGGGCCAGCAGACGCGGAATAAAGGCATCAAGCCGCTCGCGCCCCAGACGCTGCATGGCGCGCAACTGCGGACTGCTGCGCAAGCCGGCCAACGCCCTCAGCGCTTTGGGCGCATCGGCGAAACCGCCCTCCTCCAGCTGACGGCACGCGGCTTCTTCATCCTGGGCCTCCTCCCACAGCGGCAGCCATTCACCGCCGACCACCACTTCACTTTCGCTGCCTTCTTCCTCGTCAGGGTCCGCGATGACCTGACCGAAGTGCCACGCCACCCGACCTCGCCAGTACATCAACTGCTCATGGAACGATGCCCAATCGGCAAAGCCCAACATAAAGGCAATGCGCGCCTGATCCTGAGCGCCATCCGGCAGCATCTGGGTCTGGCGGTCGGCGATCGCCTGGATCGCGTGTTCGGTGTAACGCAGGAACTCGTAGCCTTCGCGCAGCTCGCTGATCACCGCTGGCGGCAGATAGCCCTGCCCTTCCAGTGTCCCCAGTACCTTTAATAGAGGACGTTGTTGCAAGCTCAGGTCGCGGCCACCGTGGATAAGCTGGAATGCCTGGGCGATGAACTCCACTTCACGGATGCCACC
Source organism: Pseudomonas reinekei (assembly GCF_001945365.1). Taxonomy (GTDB): domain Bacteria; phylum Pseudomonadota; class Gammaproteobacteria; order Pseudomonadales; family Pseudomonadaceae; genus Aquipseudomonas; species Aquipseudomonas reinekei. The sequence continues at coordinate 210,566 of NZ_MSTQ01000008.1, read as the reverse complement.
GGAACCGAGCTTGATATTGTCGGCCATGCCCTTGCGCCGCACTTCCTGCTGGATCAGCTGCTTCATGGTGCGCAGCGCTTCGATGGCGGAGAAATCCAGGTAGCGCCGGTAAACGAAGGGTCGCAGCATCTCTTGCAGTTGCGCACCGGCGACTTGATCGCCCGCCACCACACGCGACTTGATCATGGCGTAGCGTTCCCAGTCGCGGCCCTGATCCTGGTAATACTGTTCCAGCGCATTGAAGCTCAGCACCAGCGCACCGGCCGAGCCGTAAGGACGCAAACGCATGTCGACACGGAACACGAAACCGTCGACGGTCATCGGGTCCAGCGCCTTGATCAGACGCTGCCCGAGCCGGATGAAAAATTCCTGGTTATCCAGCGGACGTTTCACGCCGACGGTTTCGCCGCCTTCGGGGTAAGCGAATATCAGGTCAATGTCGGACGACAGGTTCAACTCCACCGCACCGAGCTTGCCCATGCCCAGCACCACCATCTGCTGCGGCTCGCCGCTGCGGCGGCCGGTAGGCACGCCGAACTGCTGGCAATGGCGGGTGTACAACCATTGATAGGCCTGGTCGATGCTGGCGTCGGCCATGTCCGACAGATCGCGGCAGGTCTGGACCAGATCAGCCTGGCGGGTCAGGTCGCGCCAGATGATCCGTACCTGATGACGCGCCCGTTGGCGGCGCAAGGCGCGGGCCAGTTGATCATCGGTTTCTGCCGATGCAGCGGCGGCGCCAATCTGCGCACACATCTCACCGACGGCGAAGCGGCGGTCCAGTTCGCCGGACTGCACCAGCTCCAGCAACATCAAAGGGTCACGCACGCTCTGTTCAATGACAAAGTCGCTGGCGGCGGTCACTCGGGCAAATTGAGCCCAGCGCTCTGGGGTCCAGGTGGACAACCCATGATCGTCATCCAGGGCATCGACCGCCGTCCGGAACGACTGCTCGGCGCGGGTGACAAGCGGCAACAGAATGGCGGGCAGTTCGGCAAGCGAAGGGAGGCTCATGGTATATCCTTGATCGGCGTGTATCGGGCTGCATGTAGTGAATTTTCATATTGCACTACCTGAAGGACTGTCGAACAAAAGTTAGAAATAGCTGAAAATTCTTTATTATTGGCAGCCAGCATCAAGCTTTCACCTTTTCTGGTTGGTAAAAGACCAACCTTAACGATTATTCTCACAACACAGTCGGGGGCCAAAAGCCGCTCATCTGTAGTTTTACTACTCGTATATACATTAGTAAGGCTGAAATGCCGGATGATTTGTAGTAAAACTACACACCGCCGGAACAACCTGTCGGCAATCCAAGAATTCATAACGTCTGCCCACAAGGCCAGTCGCTAACTCAGGCAACCGATTCTGGTAGCCTTTCCGCCCTGGAGCAAGCCATGCAAGACCTCGATCCCGTCGAAACCCAGGAATGGCTGGACGCCCTGGAATCGGTTCTCGACAAAGAAGGCGAAGACCGTGCTCACTATCTGATGACCCGTATGGGTGAACTCGCAACCCGCAGCGGTTCGCAGTTGCCTTACGCCATCACCACGCCTTACCGCAACACCATCCCTGTTACCCACGAAGCACGCATGCCTGGCGACCTGTTCATGGAACGCCGCATTCGCTCGCTGGTACGCTGGAACGCAATGGCCATGGTAATGCGTACGAACCTGAAAGATTCTGACCTCGGCGGTCACATCTCCAGCTTCGCTTCCAGTGCGACCCTGTATGACATCGGCTTCAACTACTTCTTCCAGGCCCCGACCGACGAACACGGCGGCGACCTGATCTACTTCCAGGGCCACACCTCGCCAGGCGTTTACGCCCGTGCCTTCATGGAAGGCCGTATCACCGAAGACCAGATGAACAACTTCCGCCAGGAAGTCGACGGTCAGGGCCTGTCGTCCTACCCGCACCCTTGGCTGATGCCTGACTTCTGGCAGTTCCCGACCGTATCCATGGGTCTGGGCCCGATCCAGGCGATCTACCAGGCACGCTTCATGAAGTACCTGGAAGCCCGTGGCTTCATTCCTGCCGGCAAGCAAAAAGTCTGGTGCTTCCTGGGCGACGGCGAGTGCGACGAGCCGGAATCCCTGGGCGCGATCTCCCTGGCTGGCCGCGAAAAGCTGGACAACCTGATCTTCGTCATCAACTGCAACCTGCAGCGCCTCGACGGCCCGGTTCGCGGCAACGGCAAGATCATCCAGGAACTCGAAGGCGTGTTCCGCGGTGCTCAGTGGAACGTGACCAAAGTCATCTGGGGCCGTTTCTGGGACCCACTGCTGGCCAAGGACGTCGACGGCATCCTGCAACGTCGCATGGACGAAGTCATCGACGGCGAGTACCAGAACTACAAAGCCAAAGACGGCGCGTTCGTGCGTGAACACTTCTTCAACTCGCCAGAACTCAAGGCGATGGTTGCAGACCTGTCCGACGACGAGATCTGGAAGCTCAACCGTGGCGGCCACGACCCGTACAAGGTCTACGCGGCGTACCACGAAGCGGTCAATCACAAAGAACAACCAACCGTTATCCTGGCCAAGACCATCAAGGGTTATGGCACCGGTGCCGGCGAAGCGAAAAACACCGCGCACAACACCAAGAAGGTTGATGTTGAAAGCCTGAAGCTGTTCCGCGATCGTTTCGACATTCCGGTCAAGGACGAAGAGCTGGAGAACCTGCCGTTCTTCAAGCCAGAGCCAAACAGCGCCGAAGCCCGCTACCTGAGCGAGCGTCGCACTGCACTGGGCGGTTTCGTGCCGCAGCGTCGCGCGCAAAGCTTCAGCGTACCGACCCCGGACCTGGACACCCTCAAGGCCATCCTCGACGGCTCGGGCGACCGTGAAATTTCCACCACCATGGCTTTCGTGCGCATCCTGGCGCAGCTGGTCAAGGACAAGGAAATCGGTCCGCGCATCGTCCCGATCATTCCTGACGAAGCCCGTACCTTCGGTATGGAAGGCATGTTCCGTCAGTTGGGCATCTACTCGTCCGTCGGCCAGCTCTACGAGCCAGTCGATAAAGACCAGGTGATGTTCTACAAGGAAGACAAGAAGGGCCAGATTCTCGAAGAAGGCATCAACGAAGCGGGCGCCATGAGCTCCTTCATCGCTGCCGGTACTTCGTACTCCAGCCACAACCAGCCGATGCTGCCGTTCTACATCTTCTACTCGATGTTCGGCTTCCAGCGTATCGGTGACCTGGCCTGGGCCGCTGGCGACAGCCGCACCCGTGGCTTCCTGATCGGCGGCACCGCCGGCCGTACCACCCTCAACGGTGAAGGCCTGCAGCACGAAGACGGTCACAGCCACCTGCTGGCTGCCACCATCCCGAACTGCCGCACCTACGATCCAACCTACGGCTACGAGCTGGCGGTGATCATTCAGGACGGCATGAAGAAGATGACCGAAGAGCAACAGGACGTCTTCTACTACATCACCGTGATGAACGAGTCGTACCAGCAGCCAGCCATGCCGGCCGGTGCCGAAGAAGGCATCAAGAAAGGCATGTACCTGCTCGAAGAAGACACCCGCGAAGCGGCGCACCACGTTCAACTGATGGGCTCCGGCACCATCCTGCGTGAAGTCCGTGAAGCAGCGAAGATCCTGCGTGAAGAGTTCAACGTCGGCGCCGACGTGTGGAGCGTTACCAGCTTCAACGAACTGCGTCGCGATGGCCTGGCCGTAGAGCGCAGCAACCGTCTGCACCCTGGTCAGAAGCCTAAGCTGAGCTATGTGGAAGAGTGCCTGAACGGCCGTAAAGGTCCGGTCATCGCCTCTACCGACTACATGAAACTGTTCGCCGAGCAGATCCGTCAGTGGGTACCGTCCAAGGAATTCAAAGTCCTGGGCACCGATGGTTTCGGCCGCAGCGACAGCCGCAAGAAACTGCGTCATTTCTTCGAAGTTGACCGTCATTTCGTGGTGTTGGCAGCCCTGGAAGCACTGGCTGACCGTGGTGACATCGAACCTAAGGTTGTGGCTGAAGCCATCGCCAAGTTCGGTATCAACCCGGAAAAACTCAACCCACTGGACTGCTGAGGAGAGATTTTGTGAGCGAACTCATTCGCGTACCTGACATCGGCAGCGGTGAAGGTGAAGTAATTGAACTGTTTGTGAAGGTCGGCGACCGTATCGAAGCCGAGCAGAGCATCCTGACGCTGGAATCGGACAAGGCGAGCATGGAAGTGCCTGCGCCGAAGGCCGGTATCGTCAAGAGCCTGAAAGTGAAGCTGGGCGATCGCCTGAAAGAAGGCGACGAACTGCTGGAGCTGGAAGTCGAAGGTGCCGCTGATGCGGCCCCTGCGGCTGCCGCTGCGCCAGCGGCAAAAGCAGAAGCCAAACCGGCTGCTGCTCCTGCCGCCGCGGCTCCTGCTGCCCCTGCTGCTGCGCCGGCTGCCGCCAGCGTTCAGCAAGTGCACGTACCGGACATCGGTTCGTCGGGCAAGGCCCAGATCATCGAAATCCAGGTCAAGGTCGGCGACACCGTCGAGGCTGATCAGTCGCTGATCACTCTGGAGTCCGACAAGGCCAGCATGGAAATCCCGTCGCCTGCCGCTGGCGTGGTCAAGGCCATCAGCGTCAAGCTCAACGACGAAGTCGGCACGGGCGACCTGATTCTGGATCTGGAAGTGGCGGGTGCTGCGGCACCGGCTGCTGCCGCTCCGGCCCAGGCTGCTGCGCCTGCCGCCGCTCCTGCGCCAGCCGCTGCCGCTCCGGCTGCACCGGTAGCCGACAACGTCCAGGACATCCACGTGCCGGATATCGGTTCGGCGGGCAAGGCCAAGATCATCGAAGTCCTGGTCAAGGCCGGCGACAGCGTTGAAGCCGACCAGTCGCTGATCACCCTGGAATCCGACAAGGCCAGCATGGAAATCCCGTCGCCAGCCGCTGGCGTAGTGGAAAGCGTTTCCATCAAGCTCGATGACGAAGTCGGTACCGGCGACCTGATCCTCAAACTGAAAGTCAAAGGCGTTGCACCGACGGCTGCTCCGGCACCGGCCGCTGCTGCACCGAGCACTGCAGCTCCAGCCGCTGCTCCCGCTCCTGCCGCAGCCACACCGGTTGCTACCCCGGCCGCTGCTCCAGCCAAGCCCGGCGCCAAAGTTCACGCGGGCCCGGCCGTGCGTCAACTGGCCCGTGAGTTCGGCGTCGAGCTGAGCGCCGTTGGCGCCAGCGGTCCACACGGTCGCATCCTGAAAGAAGACGTGCAGGTTTACGTCAAAGCCATGATGCAGAAGGCCAAGGAAGCTCCGGCCGCTGCTGCCGGCGCAACCGGTGGCGCGGGCATCCCGCCGATCCCGGTCGTCGACTTCAGCCGTTTTGGCGAAATCGAAGAAGTGCCGATGACTCGCCTGATGCAAATCGGTGCGTCGAGCCTGCACCGCAGCTGGTTGAACATTCCGCACGTGACTCAGTTCGATTCGGCTGATATCACCGAGCTGGAGGCGTTCCGTGTCGCACAGAAAGCCGTTGCAGAGAAGGCCGGCGTCAAGCTGACCATCCTGCCGTTGCTGCTCAAGTCGTGCGCACACATGCTCAAGGAGCTGCCGGACTTCAACAGTTCGCTGGCACCAAGCGGCAAGGCGATCATCCGCAAGAAATACGTCAACATCGGCTTCGCCGTAGACACCCCGGATGGCTTGCTGGTACCGGTCATCAAGAACGTCGACCAGAAGAGCCTGTTGCAACTGGCTGCCGAAGCCGCCGCGCTGGCCGCCAAGGCCCGCGACAAGAAGCTCACCGCTGACGATATGCAAGGTGCCTGCTTCACCATTTCCAGCCTCGGCCACATTGGCGGCACCGGCTTCACGCCGATCGTCAACGCGCCGGAAGTGGCGATCCTCGGTGTTTCCAAGGCAACCATCCAGCCCGTCTGGGACGGCAAAGCCTTCCAGCCGAAACTGATGCTGCCGCTGTCGCTGTCCTACGATCACCGTGTGATCAACGGCGCCGCTGCCGCACGCTTCACCCAGCGTCTGGGCAGCCTGCTGGCGGACATCCGCACCATCCTGCTGTAAGACCGGCCGGCCCTCCTTCACCGGAGGGCCCGCCGCGTTTCACGTTTTCCGAGCGCCACGCTCGTACCTCAACCCCGCCAATTTGGCGGGGCTTTTTTTGCCTCCGGAAAAGTACATTCCTACATTCGTGGCTTAAATCGCCCACAACTTAGGTCCACTTTAGCTCGATATTTTTTCCGCCCGACTATTTAGGCTTAGTTCAATAGCCGCCAACAGCGCAGGCACCCTCCACAACATCATTTCGAATGGACTCGAATATGTTAAAACCGACTATCGGCCCAATACTCGGGCACACAACAACTGAGCAAGCGCGCATTTTCCTGCGTGGCGCATGGCAAAAAGACCAATTTGTATTTGCAGGCATCCGTTATCGCCGGGTTGGCGACCAATACTGGAACAAAGGCTTATTCATTCAACTGACGCCGTCACGCGACATGTCAGGCGTCATCGTTCTGCATGATCTGGCCGCCAACACCGAGTACGAATACCAGGCCGGCTGGTTCAGCCCCATGTACCCGCTGCACACCCCGGAAACTGTCCAGGAACTGCCACTGCAATGGCCACGGGATGTTTATCGCCTGCGGACGCAATCCGGCGAAACCACTACACCACGGGCCTATATTGTCGGTTCCTGCCGCTATTTGCGCATGACCGCAGGCCGACCCTCCAACCCACACCTGGGCGACCGGATCTTCGCCTCCATCGACCATCTGGCACAACGCACGACACCGCCGATCAACGCGCTGCTGATGACGGGCGACCAAGTGTATGTCGACGACTTGAACTTCATCGCCCCGGACAAGGAATACAACGAGATACTTGCCAAATACCGTGCTGCGTTCTCACAACCGCATATTGCGACATTAATGTCCGGCATTCCGACTTACATGATTCTCGATGATCATGAAATTGAAGATAACTGGCCCACCAACAAAAACAGCACTGATGAATCTTTATATAAAAATGCGATGACGGCTTATGAACTTTATCAAGCCAGCCACAGCCCGGCCCATGAACTGAGCGCCAAAGGACAAATAAGCCAATCATTGGGGCGCTATTGGTATCAGTTTTCCAATGGTGATATCGAGTGGTTTGTCACCGACAGTCGAACACGGCGCAATCTCATGGCCAACGACCGGCGCATCCTTGATATCGAACAGGAGCAGGCCTTGTGCGACTGGCTGGTCCACAGCCCGGCACGGGTCAAGTTCGTGGTCACCAGCGTGATGGTCTACCCGGACCGAAAACGCCTGGGCGACGACGCCTGGCAAGCCTTTCCCGAGCAACGCCTGCGGCTGCTGGAAACGATTCGCGCCCATGGCATCAAGAACGTTGTGTTCATTTCCGGCGATGTGCACGGCTCCCTCACCAGTCGACTGACCCACAGCGAAGACCCGGACTTCGAGGTTCACACCATCGTCTCGTCGCCGCTGTGCAACAGCAAACTGCTGCCCTATGCCAAAGCGTCCACCTTCATGCTCGATCAACCGCTGGCCCGAACCGCTGCTGGCGACTACCGACACGAATTGACCAGCGACGTGATCAGCCGGGATAACTTTGCACACCTGATCGTCGATTCGGAACGGATTCAGGTTCGTTATCACGATCGGGATGGCCGGCTTCTAGCGTCGGTCAGGATCGTGTTGCGTTAAACGCAAACGATCGCAACCTGCGGCCGTTCCTTCATTGGGATGGCGCTCACCCGGAGTAGCCGAAGGCTGCGATCTTTGCGCCCAATTGCATTACTTTTGACCTCAATTGAAGAAATCTTCGCTCCGGCCGACACATTCTTATAGCACTTGGCCTTCATGTCTCTTGTCAGTCGGTGTCGCAATGATGCAACCTTGCCGCAGGCAACAGTAAAGAGGGCGAGAGCCCCGGCGCGTTCAGCAAATTCGAAGCGAGTTTCCCTCCATATGAAGAGCCAACCCGATGCCGCCAGCCGTATGGTGGCCGAGGTAGTGACGCAGTTGCCTGTGCCCTCGCGGCTCGGCATGCTGCGTTTCGAACGGCTGAATGAACCTAGCTGGGCGCTGCTGTTTCTTGATCCCAATTGCGAACGCCAGTTCGGCCTGCCGGCCGTGGAGCTCTGCGCTCTAGTCGGCTCGCCCTACGCCAGCCTGATGGAACCGGAGGCACGCTATCAGCTGCATGACGCCGTCCAGCAGCAACTGAGCGAAAGCACCCATTACCTGATCCGCTATACCCTGCACACGGCTTCAGGCTCCCTGAGCCTGCTGGAGCTGGGTGAAGCCTACAAACAACACAATCGACACCTGCTGCGTGGTTACCTGTTGGTGATCGACGGCCTGTTCGATGATGACCCATTGCTGCCGGCCCTTGACCTGGAAAGCCAGAACTCGCGCCTGCAGATCGCCCTGGAGCTCAACCAGCGTGCACAACAGGAACAACTGCTGCACCTGGACCGCGTCCGCGCCCAGCAGGACCTGATCCTGCTGCTGACCCGCCAGCGCTACAGCAGCAACAACTCCCTGCAAGAAGCTGCCGAACTGATCACTCGCAGTGCCTGCGACATTTACGAAATCGACTGCGCCAGCCTGTGGCACCTGGAAGGCTCGCAGCTGGTGCCGATCTCGGCCTATCACCGTTCAACCCAGGAATACCTGCTGCCGGAACCGATCGACGTCAGCGTGTTCCCCGACTATCTCGACGCTTTGCACACCGGCCGCGCCATCGACGCGCACAACGCGATGCGCGACCCGCGCACCCGGGAAATGGCCGAGAGCCTGCGCCCGCGCGATGTCAACGCGATGCTCGACGCCAGTATCCGCGTCGACGGCCAAGTGGTCGGCGTATTGTGCCTGGAGCAAACCGGTGCAACCCGCGCCTGGCAGTCGGATGAAATCGCGTTCGCCGGCGAACTGGCGGATCAGTTCGCCCAGGTCATCAACAATCACAACCGACGCACCGCCACCAGCGCCCTGCACTTGTTCCAGCGCGCGGTGGAACAAAGCGCCAACGCCTTTTTGCTGGTCAACTGCGACGGCGTGGTGGAGTACGTCAACCCGAGCTTTACCGCGATCACCCAGTACAGCACCGAAGAAGTCCACGGCCAACGCCTGTCGGAACTGCCAGCCCTGGAAAACCTCAGCGAACTGTTGTTCGACGCGCCGTCAGCACTGGCCAAGAGCAACAGCTGGCAGGGTGAATTCAAAAGCCGCCGCAAAAACCTCGAACCCTACTGGGGCCAGCTGTCGATCTCCAAGGTTTACGGCGACAACCGCGAGCTGACCCACTACATCGGCATTTACGAAGACATCACCCAGACCAAGCTCGCTCAGCAACGCATCGAACGCCTGGCCTACACCGACAACCTGACCAACCTCGGTAACCGTCCGGCGTTCATCCGCAACCTCGACGAGCGCTTCGCCCGCGACAGCGATGCGCCCATCAGCCTGCTACTGGTAGACATCGACAACTTCAAGCGGATCAACGACAGCCTAGGCCACCAAACCGGCGACAAGCTGCTGATCAGCCTGGCCCGGCGCTTGCGCAACAGCCTCAGCCCGAGCGGCAGCCTGGCGCGGTTCGCCAGCAACGAGTTTGCCGTGCTGCTGGACAACACCAATCTTGAAACCGGCCAGCAGATCGCCAGCCAATTGTTGACGACCCTCGACAAACCGATGTTCGTCGACAATCAGTTGATCAGCGTGACCGGCTCCGTCGGCCTGGCCTGCGCCCCGCTGCACGGTCGCGATCCGCAGACCCTGATGCGTAACGCCGGGTTGGCGCTGCACAAGGCCAAGGCCAACGGCAAGCATCAGGTGCAGGTATTCACCGAAGCCTTGAACGCCGAAGCCAGTTACAAGCTGTTCGTCGAGAACAACCTGCGTCGCGCCTTGACCCAGAACGAGCTGGACGTGTTCTATCAGCCCAAGCTGTGCCTGCGCAGCGGTCGCCTGCTGGGCATGGAAGCGCTGCTGCGCTGGGACCATCCGGAAAAAGGCATGATCCGCCCGGACCAGTTCATCAGCGTCGCGGAAGAAACCGGCCTGATCATCCCGATCGGCAAATGGATCGCCCGTCAGGCCTGCCGCATGAGCAAAACGCTGAGCGCCGCCGGACTGGGCGATCTTCAGGTAGCGATCAACCTGTCACCCAAGCAGTTTTCCGACCCGGACCTGGTGGCCTCCATCGCCAATATCCTCAAGGAAGAAGCACTGCCGGCGCACCTGCTGGAACTGGAACTGACCGAAGGCTTGCTGCTTGAAGCCACCGAAGACACCCACTTGCAACTCGACCAACTCAAGCGCCTGGGCCTGACCCTGGCGATGGACGACTTCGGTACCGGTTACTCGTCGCTCAGTTACCTGAAAAAATTCCCCATCGACATCATCAAGATCGATCGAAGCTTCATCCACGAAATCCCGGACAATCAGGACGACATGGAAATCACCTCCGCGGTGATCGCCATGGCGCACAACCTGAAGCTCAAAGTCGTGGCGGAAGGCATCGAGACGGCAGCACAACTGGCGTTCCTGCGTCGCCACCGCTGTGACGTAGGCCAGGGCTACCTGTTCGACCAGCCGATCCCCGGCGCCGAGCTGATTGAAAAGCTCAAGCGCTACCCCCGTGGCCCAATCGCCTGACAGCGAGCCAACACTCGGGCAAACTGCATCCCTAAACATTCCAACGACTGAGAGGACTGATGATGGTTCTGCGCTCGGAAATTCTGGTGAACAAAAACGTGCTCCCTACCAAAGAACAAGCTCTGCCTGGCCGCGAAACCCCGATCAAGGTTCCGGACGAACATTTCGTCAACAAAAACCCATTGCTCGGCCCGTTCCCCGGCAACGTCGAATTCGCCATCTTCGGCCTGGGCTGCTTCTGGGGCGCGGAACGCCGCTTCTGGCAACGTGAAGGCGTGTACAGCACCGCGGTGGGCTACGCCGGCGGCTACACACCCAACCCGACCTACGAAGAAGTCTGCTCGGGCCTGACCGGCCACACCGAGGTAGTACTGGTGGTTTATGAGCCGGAGAAAGTCAGCTACGAAGAGCTGTTGAAGATGTTCTGGGAACTGCACAACCCGACGCAAGGCATGCGCCAGGGCAACGATATTGGCACCCAGTATCGTTCGGTGATCTACGCCACAAAACCGGAACAACTGGAAGCGGCGAAGAAGAGCGCGCAGGTGTTCCAGGTTGAACTGACCAAGGCCGGCAAGGGCATCATCACCACCGAAATCGACGAAGCCCCGACCTTCTACTACGCCGAGGCGTATCACCAGCAATACCTGGCCAAGAATCCGGAAGGTTATTGCGGTATTGGCGGTACAGGCGTGACCTGCCCGATCTGATTCAGCATTACCTCTGTGGTGAGGGAGCTTGCTCCCTCACCATATGTTATTCGGCAATCAACCAATCCATCTGCCACCCACCCTGAGTCTGTCCCAGCTTCTGGGACAACCACGGCAGCAGCTCACGCAATTCTTCTTCCAGACCCCACGGCGGATTGGCGATTGCCAGCCCGGAGCCATTCAGGGTGTTCGGCGTATCCAGCGGATGCACCAGCAACTCCACACGCAACAACTTCGGGGCGCCGGTGCCGGCCAGGTCCTGATAGAAACGACGCAAGGCGCGCTGATCCTTTACCGGATACCAGATCGCCGCCACGGTTTGACGCATGCGGCCAATCGCCTCTTTCAGAGACGCCGCGCAACGCTGCATTTCGTCGAGTTTTTCGAACGGCGGGTCGATCAACATCACCGCACGCTTCTCCGGCACCGGCAGCAAGGCACGCGACACATGCCAACCTTCGCCCAGGTGCACCTTCACGCGACGATCACCGGCCATGTTGTCCTTGAGCAGCAGGCCGTCTTCCGGATGCTTTTCATTGAGCAACACGCGGTCCTGCTTACGCGTCAGGCGCCGCGCCAATTCCGGAGAACCCGGGTAATAGCGCAATTGCCCATCCGGGTTCATCTCGTGCAGCACCTGCATGTAGTCCGCGGTCAGGATCGGCAGATCCGGCTGATCCCACAAACGCGCGATGCCTTCCAGATACTCACCGGTACGGCTGGCCTGATCACCCTGCAGGTCATACAGACCAATACCGGCGTGAGTATCGAGATAGGCAAACGGCTGCTCCTTGCGCGACATCAGGGCGATGAGGCGGGTCAAGGTCAGGTGTTTGAACACATCGGCGTGATTGCCGGCATGGAAGGCGTGACGATAATTCATGGCTGCTCCTGCGAAGGCCGGGAAGTTTACCTTTTACCGGCCGGCAAGTCAGGGGTTCACGGCTGAGCGGCTGGGCACGTTTGGCCAGCCGGACATAAAACCTGTGGCGAGGGAGCTTGCTCCCGGTGGGCTGCGAAGCGGCCCCAAGCCTGCAAACCGGAACCGCCTGACACACCTTAATCCCAAGTTTACGACTGCTGCGCAGCCGGACGGGAGCAAGCTCCCTCGCCACAAAAGCCGTGCAACTTTAAGGCGAAGGTCGCGCCCGCAACCGCCGTCCGAGCACATCCAGCACATCACAGCCATCGCGCAACGGAATGGCGCAGAGCAAGGCAAAGTCGCTGAGGATGAACGACTCACACTCGATTGAGCCACGCATGGAAAGGTTCTCAAGCACTTGGGTGACGGCTTGAATGCGGTAGCTGGCAGCGTCGTACAAAAACGTCGAGCGGCGCGTGAGTGTCGACGAACAGGGTCGGCATGTCGTCGCAATTGCTGGTGAGGGCCATGAAACGGTTTTCGGGATGGGGGATCGGTTTTTCGTAGGGTGGATCGGGATGAAGTTTTGTCATTTTTTTACTTCCTAACGTATGGACTGGAGCCGTTACCCTTCGCTTCCACGCAATAGGTGGCGGCCGTACGAGGGTGTGGAAGACCGGGACGTTAGGCACCCGGCGCACTCGAAAGCGCCCCGCGCACAGCCACCATAAAACACAGGCGTAAAAGACGCCGAATGGTAAAACTGATGCACCTAACTATAGAAGGCTTCCACACCCTGCCACTCAACTTCAGTGACAGGCAAAAGACTATCGATGAGTTCTGCGCTGCACCAGCTCATGAAAGCCGCTACGTTTTGAAGGAAACTTCCGAAGGCTTTGCCCGGAAATTTCGTACATCCGTCAGGATGTTTTGCTCAAATACCAGTTGGAAAAAAATCGACTCTTTCAACATATAAATCAACAACCATCGGAATGTTTCCCGCAAACCCAATTATCTCAACAAGGATCACTGAACCAGCCACCTCAAAAGCCATCATTCCTTCTGCATCGACTGAGACCATATTCCCCGTCAATTTTATCAAGCCATCCACGAAACCAATGAAGCAGTCGTCATTTGATGCCCGATGCGCACTTCTCCCCCAAAAAACGCTTTGTTCGATTTCCAGCTCAACATCATGAATTTCACCTATTTTCGGTTGCACACCATTCCAAATGGCGGCTGCTTTACCAATGTCAGTAGAAAATGTCACAAGGATCTCTTCAGCAATGTGAGCCACATTATCTATAGTCACTTTCATTGTTTTTTCTTCGCCAATGGAACACGTACAACGGTATTTTCTACGTTCATAACATTCCCTTTCAATTCAAGCATCCACCTTTCCTCGTGGTAATGGTGCTTACTCGGGTTGCCACCCATTTCATGAGCCCCATAGCGGATGCTTCTGGTCCCATCAGCTGAAACCAGGCGGTCAGGATCCGGGGTACTCGTCCGAGGGTGTTTGTTTGTATATGGTCCTTCACCCAAAAACTCTTCCCATTTACTGGTCGCCTCCTGTGGTTTGACTGGTTTGTCTGCAAAAACCTCTTTGTGATACCCCGCACTTGGAATTTGAGGTTCTCCTTCAATTGCCACTGTCTTTTTCGAGGGCTCCTGATCCTCCATTGACGGGCTCTTGCAACCATCGCCTCCCGGACAATTCCCGCTCAACCCCAACGGATCCACCCACCCCGTCGGATTCGGCGTGTACCGATACGCGTTCAACCCACCCGCCAGCTTCACCGGATCCGGCGTCAGGTAGCGCCCGGTATCCGGGTGGTAATAGCGATGGCGGTTGTAGTGCAGCCCGCTTTCGGCGTCGAAGTACTGGCCCTGGAAACGCAGCGGCTGCTCAAGCTGTTCACCGCCGCCGTGGGTGATTTGGCTGACTTTGCCGTAGCCGGTGTACCTCGCCGACCAGACGATCTCCCCGCTGTAGTCGGTCAGTTCCTGCGGGGTGCCGAGGTGGTCGAGGTGGTAGTAGAACGGACAGGCGTGTTTCGGGCGGGAAGCTGTCGAGCTCGAGCTCAATGCGGGCGATGCAGTCCATCAATTCAGCTCTGCAAACAGGTAATCCACCAACGCCGTCCTGGATGCGTCAGGCAGGCCTGGGGTTTGCAGAAACACCGCGATTTTGTGGTGCAAAACAGCCTCGGAAAACGCGTCGAACAAATCCGGGCGGTCCTCGCTCAACCACTTCAGCAGATTGTTGATCAACGGTGCTGCAGACTCAGCAGCGAGCACTCGCAGCAGCGCTTCGGGGACTTCCCACCAAGGAAAATCCCTGGAGGCTTTCAGCGAGCCACCGCCAATTTCCAGCGGCTGACCATTGACCAGGCAGCGCTCGATCAGCGGCATCAATTCCGCTGCATCGATTTCGGCAGACTGCAGAATCGGCAACAGAAATCGCCCGTCCCAGAACCGAAAGAACGCCGAACTACCATTGGGCATCAACACTTGCGTCAGACTGCACAAATGCTCGATCAGCGCCGCCGGACTTGCAGAAGAAACTGCCAGCCAACCCCAATCGCGCGACTCGGTGCAGGCGGCCCACGCCATAAACTCACTGCCGGGATCGACAACCGCGACATAGGGCATGACCGACTCCCACTCGGCGTAAACGGTATTCGCCCAGATAGGACACGGAGCCTGAGCCGGGCCGTAGCGTTGCCAGGCCTTGAAGGGTTCAGCGGAGCTGGTGTTACTGAAAACGGCAAACAACTGTTCCCCAGGCTTGAGCGGTTGGCGCTCAAGCCAAAGGTGAGGTGACAACGATTCAGGCGGCACAGAAACCCTCCTTGCAACGCGCACAAACCTCACAGAACGGCGCGGCGCTTTTCAGGCTCAAAACTTGTGCTGGGCTGAGTGTTTCAAGTGTTCTTTGAACGGTCGAAGCGTCTGATGCCGACATCGGCGCGCCCCCAACTTCAATGGGCACGCTGCTGAAAATCCCCGCCGGGCCAATGTTGATCCAGTGCCCGCCCGATTGGATCGTGGTGTTGTCACCGCCGTTGATAACGACCATCTGGCCGGCACTGACATGCACTTTCCCGCTCGCGCTGAGCGATTGGTTGCTGACGCGGACATGGCGGTCGCCGTGAACGTGAAGGCGGTCTATTGAGGCAAGCCCTTCGGCGCTGCCGACGAGTACGCTGCGCTGGTTGCCGACCTGAACATGCATGTCCCCCAGCACGTCCTGATTCCAGTTGCGCTGGGCGCGCAAGTAGATTTCCTCGGCCCCTTTGCGGTCCTCGATGCGCATTTCGTTGTAGCCGCTGCCCCCGGGACTGCTGCGCGAACGGAAAATGCTGCGGGTCTTGTCGGCCGGTAGATTCAGCGGCACCGGGTTCACGGCGTTGGGCAGGCAACCCATCACCAGCGGCTTGTCGGCATCGCCATCAACAAACCCCACCAACACTTCCATGCCGACACGCGGGATCAACACACTGCCATAGCTATCGTGCGCCCAACCGCTGGCCACGCGCAGCCAGCAACTGGAATGTTCATCCAGTTGACCATGGCGGTCCCACATCAAGCGGACCTTGACCCTGCCGAACTCGTCGCAATGGATTTCACTGTCTTTCGGACCGCTGACCACGGCGGCTTGATACCCGGCAACTTGAGGCTTGGCGATTAACTGCGGTCGGTAAATGACATCCCACGGCGTTGCCAGAAAGCTGTTGCGATAGCCCTGAAAACCGTCCGCACTGTTGCTCCCCGCCGACTCTTCAAGCACTTGCGGCTGTCGGCCATGGTGTTCAATTTCAGTGAGCAGCCACAGGTTGTTCCATTCCTGCCGGGGATGCTCGGCAAGTTGCAGGAAATGCCCGCTGAGCAAGGCCGATTGCTCACTGCGGCCTTGTGCCAGACGGTAATCCGCACGATGGCGTTCCAACGCCCGTTGAGCCAGGTGCCGGCCAACGTCACGATCATTGAATCGCCCCGGAAAACCGTAGTCTTCCAACACCGGCCATTGCTCGCTGTCGAGACGGCTTTCCAGCTCGAGACGGGGTTGATGGAAGTCGTAATCGCGGCGTGTCACCACGGTGGGGCGGGTTTCCAGGCGAACGTTGAACCAACTGATCACCGTTTCATCTACCGCCATGCCACTGCCTGGTCGGTAGGGTGTCGGGCCAGGCAAACGCGGAAAAACGGTCTGGTCATCGCCGAACACCAACAGGTGCCCATCGCTGCTGTGGTGGAAGTGATAGTGTATCCCCTGCTCGGCGCACAGCCGCTGGATGAATGCCAGGTCACTTTCCGCGTATTGCACGCAGTACTCGCGCTCGGGGTAATCGCCGCCGAGCTGAAAGGCAAAGGCATCACCCAGGATGCCGTGGTCCTTGAAGATCCGGGTGATGATGGCCGGCACACTTTGGTGCTGAAACACCCGCTGGTTGATGCGCTGCCCGAGGTAGGTCAGGCGCGGTACCAGACTGATCTGATAACGGGTCAGACGCCTGCCGGAGTCGCCCTGGCCAACGCGAAAAATCTGACCATGAACACCGTTACCCTGCGCATCAAAACTGAGAAACGCCTGGCGGTGCAGCAGGCTTTCGAGATCGATGTCCGGTCGCTCGCTGACCAGTTCGACGTCAAAACGGTAGGGCTGGCTGATGGCCTCCTTGCCTGAGAACTCAAGCACTTTGAGTTCACTGTGGGCGCCGTCGACGGTCAGCACGAAGCGTGGTTGATTAGCAGAAGCGAACATCCGATGTGTCTCTGCAGAATGAAAGCGGTCGATTCTGCATGAGCATCAAGGCGCCCTGATCAAGAGGCAGGAAATTCAGATTTGCCCTACCGCCACTGAAGCATCGCCCCTCAAAAAACGGTTAATCCGACTACAGACAACTTTGCAGAACCACCAAACCCTGTGGGATTGTGAGTTTCGAAGGCACAAAAAAACGGCCCGCCTCCAAAGGAAGCGGGCCGTTTTTATTCAAGCCATCAGCTCAGCGCTTTCGCTCGTGCCAATTACTTGTTCAGGCGGAAATCCTTCTCGGCAGCAGCGAAACGCTGCAGCATGCCGGCAGTCGGCGCGCCCATTTTGCTGACGATGTAGATTGCCAGGCTGGCGAAGATGAAACCCGGGATGATTTCGTACAGGCCCAGCAGTTCGAAGTGTTTCCAGACGATCACGGTGATCGCGCCGACCAGGATACCGGCCAGTGCGCCGTTGCGGGTCATGTCTTTCCAGATCACGGAGATCAGCACGACCGGACCGAATGCAGCACCGAAACCGGCCCAGGCGTAGCTCACCAGGCCCAGCACACGGTTTTCCGGGTTGGCCGCCAGCGCGATAGCAATCAGGGCAACCAGCAGCACCATGGCGCGACCGACCCAGACCAGTTCAACCTGGGAAGCGGACTTGCGCAGGAAGGTTTTGTAGAAGTCTTCGGTCAGGGCGCTCGAGCACACCAGCAACTGGCAGCTCAGGGTACTCATCACGGCAGCCAGAATGGCCGACAGCAGGACACCGGCTACCCATGGGTTGAACAGGATCTTGGCCAGTTCGATGAAAACACGCTCGTGGTTTTCAGTCACAGGACCGGCCACTTCCGGGTGCGCCGAGAAGTAAGCGATACCGAAGAAACCAACGGCAACGGTGCCGCCCAGGCACAGGATCATCCAGGCCATGGAAATACGACGGGCCTTGGCGATCGACTTAACCGAATCGGCAGCCATGAAACGCGCCAGGATGTGCGGTTGACCGAAGTAGCCCAGGCCCCAGCCCATCAGCGAGATGATGCCGATGAAGGTCGTGCCCTTGAGCATGTCGAAGTTGCTTGGATCTTGCGCTTCGATGGCCAGGAACGTGGTGTCGACGCCACCGGTCGCCAGCAGGACGATGATCGGCGTCAGCAACAGCGCAAAAATCATCAGGGTGGCTTGTACGGTGTCGGTCCAGCTCACTGCCAGGAAACCACCGATAAAGGTGTAGGCAATCGTCGCCGCAGCACCGGCCCACAGCGCTGTCTCGTAAGACATGCCGAAGGTGCTTTCGAACAGACGGGCACCGGCCACGATGCCAGAGGCGCAGTAGATGGTGAAGAACACCAGGATCACGACCGCAGAGATAATGCGCAGCAGACCGCTTTTGTCTTCAAAGCGGCTGGCGAAGTAATCCGGCAGGGTCAGGGCATCACCGTTGTGCTCGGTTTGCACGCGCAGACGACCGGCGACAAACAGCCAGTTCAGATAAGCACCGATCACCAGGCCGATGGCGATCCAGCTTTCAGACAGACCGGACATGTAGATGGCGCCCGGCAGGCCCATCAACAACCAGCCGCTCATGTCGGAAGCACCGGCAGACAGTGCAGTCACGACGCTGCCCAGGCTACGGCCGCCCAGAATGTAGTCAGAAAGGTTGTTGGTGGAGCGATAGGCCATCAGGCCGATCAGCACCATTGCTGCGATATAGATCACGAACGTGATCAGTGTTGGATTGCTTACGCTCATTATGTGACGCCCTGGCTTTGTTTTTATGTAGCGGCGGCTGGTGAACCGCTCGCAAACGGTGACGTTTGACAGACGATCCGGATCCCGCGCATTTATGACTGATGTTTCCCCAGGAAAGCCATCAGCCGGTACACCGGTCTCTTCGACGGTTGCACCTTGGGCGCGAATGCTATTCAACAAAGCAAATAAGGTGCAACCCATTTCGTCCAAATAAGTTGCACCCAGTCGGAAATATAATTCCAAAGGCCGTTTTTGCTCCTTTTCGGAGCAAGAATCACCGCCGACCAAACCAAAAAGCACCAAGTGAATGCAGCACTGGCGTACCAGAAATTATTTCCTGACGAGCTGCGTATTATTCCGACAAAAAAAGGGTTGCACCCGGTTGCACCTCTTCGGTCGCGCGGCTAATCTTGCCGCCAGCTGATGCCACGCGGTCGTGGCAAATATGAGGATAAAAACATGGCTACCACCACCCTTGGCGTCAAACTTGACGACCCGACCCGCGAACGCCTCAAGGCCGCCGCGACCTCGATTGATCGCACGCCGCACTGGCTGATCAAGCAGGCAATTTTCAATTACCTGGAAAAACTCGAGGGTGGTGCAACCCTGACCGAGCTGAACGGTTTGACCAAGGATTCCGACGACGCCGTCGATGCGCCTCTGGATCATGCCCACCAGTGCTTCCTCGAATTCGCCGAAAGCATCCTGCCGCAATCGGTCCTGCGTGCTTCGATCACCGCCGCTTACCGTCGCCCGGAGCCGGAAGTCGTGCCGATGCTGATCGAGCAGGCGCGCCTGCCGGCCCCGATGGCCGAAGCCACCAATAAACTGGCCGCATCCATCGCGGAAAAACTGCGCAACCAGAAGAGCGCTGGCGGCCGTGCCGGCATCGTTCAGGGCCTGCTGCAGGAATTCTCCCTGTCGTCCCAGGAAGGCGTGGCGCTGATGTGCCTGGCCGAAGCGCTGCTGCGTATCCCGGACAAAGGCACTCGTGACGCGCTGATCCGCGACAAGATCAGCACCGGCAATTGGCAGCCGCACTTGGGCAACAGTCCTTCGCTGTTCGTCAATGCGGCGACCTGGGGCCTGCTGCTGACCGGCAAACTGGTGTCCACGCACAATGAAGCCGGTTTGACGTCGTCCCTGAGCCGCATCATCGGCAAGAGCGGCGAGCCGATGATCCGCAAGGGCGTCGACATGGCCATGCGCCTGATGGGCGAGCAGTTCGTCACCGGTGAAACCATCGCCGAAGCCCTGGCCAATGCGAGCAAGTTCGAAGCCAAGGGTTTCCGCTACTCCTACGACATGCTCGGCGAAGCTGCGCTGACCGAACACGACGCGCAGAAGTACCTGGCCTCGTACGAACAAGCGATCCACTCGATCGGCAAAGCGTCCCACGGTCGCGGGATTTATGAAGGCCCGGGTATTTCCATCAAGCTCTCCGCCCTGCACCCGCGCTATAGCCGCGCCCAGTACGAGCGCGTGATGGATGAGCTGTACCCGCGCCTGCTGTCGCTGACCCTGTTGGCCAAGCAATACGACATCGGCCTGAACATCGACGCCGAAGAAGCCGACCGCCTCGAGCTGTCGCTGGACCTGCTTGAGCGCCTGTGCTTCGAGCCGCAACTGACCGGCTGGAACGGCATCGGCTTCGTGATCCAGGCTTACCAGAAGCGTTGCCCGTACGTGATCGACTATGTGATCGACCTGGCTCGCCGCAGCCGTCATCGCCTGATGATCCGCCTGGTGAAAGGCGCGTACTGGGACAGCGAAATCAAGCGCGCCCAGGTCGAAGGCCTGGAAGGCTATCCGGTCTACACCCGCAAGGTGTACACCGACGTTTCCTACATCGCCTGCGCACGCAAACTGCTGTCGGTACCGGAAGTCATCTACCCGCAGTTCGCCACGCACAACGCCCACACCCTGTCGGCCATTTATCACATCGCCGGTCAGAACTATTACCCGGGCCAGTACGAGTTCCAGTGCCTGCACGGCATGGGTGAACCGCTGTACGAGCAAGTTGTAGGTAAAGTTTCCGAAGGCAAGCTGAACCGTCCGTGCCGCGTGTACGCTCCGGTCGGCACCCACGAAACCCTGCTGGCCTACCTGGTTCGTCGTCTGCTGGAAAACGGCGCGAACACCTCGTTCGTTAACCGTATCGCCGATCAGTCGATCTCCATCCAGGAACTGGTAGCCGATCCGGTAGCCAGCATCGAGCAGATGGCGACCGTGGAAGGTGGCTTCGGCCTGCCGCACCCGCGTATTCCGCTGCCGCGTGACCTGTACGGTTCCGAACGCGCCAACTCCAGCGGCATCGACATGGCCAACGAACATCGTCTGGCTTCCCTGTCCTGCGCCCTGCTGGCGACCGCGCACAACCACTGGAAAGCCGCGCCGATGCTCGGTTGCGCTTCCAGCAACGAAGCGCCGGCGCCGGTGCTGAACCCGTCCGATCTGCGTGATGTGGTCGGTCATGTGCAGGAAGCCACCGTCGAAGACGTCGACAACGCGATCCAGTGCGCCCTCAACGCCGCACCGATCTGGCAGGCCACTCCGCCCGCCGAGCGCGCCGCGATTCTGGAACGCGCCGCCGACCTGATGGAAGCCGAGATCCAGCCGCTGATGGGCCTGCTGGCTCGCGAAGCGGGCAAGACCTTCGCCAACGCCATCGCCGAAGTGCGCGAAGCCGTGGATTTCCTGCGTTACTACGCGGTGCAGGCACGCAACGACTTCACCAACGACGCTCACCGTCCGCTGGGCCCTGTGGTGTGCATCAGCCCGTGGAACTTCCCGCTGGCGATCTTCAGTGGTCAAGTGGCTGCTGCATTGGCCGCCGGTAACCCGGTACTGGCCAAACCCGCCGAGCAGACTCCGCTGGTCGCGGCTCAGGCCGTGCGCCTGCTGCTCGAAGCCGGCATCCCGGAAGGCGTGCTGCAACTGCTGCCGGGCCGTGGCGAAACCGTCGGTGCGGGCCTGGTGGGTGATGATCGCGTCAAAGGCGTGATGTTCACCGGCTCCACCGAAGTCGCTCGCTTGCTGCAACGCAACATCGCCGGCCGTCTGGACAATCAGGGTCGCCCGATCCCGCTGATCGCCGAAACCGGTGGCCAGAACGCAATGATCGTCGACTCCTCGGCCCTGACCGAACAAGTGGTGATCGACGTGGTTTCGTCGGCCTTCGACAGCGCCGGCCAGCGTTGCTCGGCATTGCGCGTCCTGTGCTTGCAGGAAGATTCCGCCGAACGCGTCATCGAAATGCTCAAAGGTGCCATGGCTGAAAGCCGTCTCGGCAATCCTGAGCGCCTGTCCGTGGACATCGGCCCGGTGATCGACGCCGAAGCCAAGGCTGGCATCGAGAAGCACATCCAGGCCATGCGCGACAAAGGTCGCAGCGTGTACCAGGTGGCTATCGCCGACGCTGAAGAAGTCAAACGCGGTACCTTCGTGATGCCGACCCTGATCGAACTGGAAAGCTTCGACGAACTGCAACGTGAAATTTTCGGCCCGGTGCTGCACGTGGTTCGCTACAAGCGCAAGGACATCGACCAACTGATCGCTCAGATCAATGCTTCCGGCTACGGCCTGACCCTGGGCGTGCACACCCGCATCGACGAGACCATCGCCAAGGTGATCGACAACGTCAATGCCGGTAACGTCTATGTGAACCGCAACATCGTGGGTGCCGTGGTCGGCGTGCAACCTTTCGGCGGCGAAGGCTTGTCGGGTACTGGCCCGAAAGCCGGTGGTCCGCTGTACCTGTACCGCCTGCTGTCGACGCGTCCTACCGACGCGATCGAACAATCCTTCGCTCGCGGTGATGCCATCGCAGCACCGGACGTTCGCCTGCGTGACGCCATGAGCCAACCGCTGACCGCCCTGAAAGCCTGGGCCGACAACCACAAGTCCGCCGACCTGAGCGCCCTGTGCGTGCAATTCGCCGCACAATCGCAAAGCGGGATCACCCGCGTTCTGGCCGGCCCGACCGGCGAGCGCAACAGCTATGCGATCCTGCCGCGCGAACACGTGCTGTGCCTGGCGGAAGTCGAAGGCGACCTGCTGACGCAACTGGCTGCGGTATTGGCTGTCGGCGGTTCGGCGGTATGGCCGGAAGCCGACCTGACCAAGGCTTTGCTCGCACGCTTGCCGAAGGACGTTCAGGCGCGCATCAAGCTGGTTTCCGACTGGAACAAGGACGAAGTGGTGTTCGATGCGGTTCTGCATCACGGCCATTCCGATCAGTTGCGCGCGGTGTGCCAGCAGATTGCCAAGCGTGCCGGCGCCATCGTTGGCGTGCAGGGCCTGTCGCAAGGTGAAACCAACATTGCGCTGGAGCGCCTGGTGATTGAGCGCGCATTGAGCGTTAACACGGCTGCGGCGGGTGGTAATGCCAGCTTGATGACGATCGGCTAAAACCGATGAGCCGGGTAGCCGCAATGGCTACCTGGTACGCAATACCCCTGTGGGAGCGAGCCTGCTCGCGAAGAAGGAGTGTCAGTCGACATTAATGTTGCTGACCCACCGCTTTCGCGAGCAGGCTCGCTCCCACAGTGTTTTGTGGCGCTTGTAAAGTCACCGCTCTGCCCCACCATCACGCTCATCAATCATCCTGTTCAGCTTTTATTCCCGCGCCTAGACTCGGCCCATCCCAATAAAAGGTAGGCCGCCATGTCCGAGACGTTGCTCAGTTCCCGCAATCTGGCTTTCGAGCTGTATGAAGTCCTTGATGCCGAGGGCCTGACCCAGCGTGAGCGTTTCGCCGAGCACAACCGCGAAACCTTCGATGCGGCCATTGGCACTGCCCGCACCATCGCCGAGAAGTTCTTCGCCCCGCATAACCGCAAGGGCGACGAGAACGAACCCCGCTATGAGGATGGTCAGGCCATTCTGATTCCGGAAGTGAAACCGGCGGTGGACGCGTTCCTCGAAGCCGGGTTCCTCAACGCCGCACGCAGTTTCGACGCTGGCGGCATGCAACTTCCTACGCTGCTGTCCCAGGCCTGCTTCGCGCATTTCCAGTCGGCCAACGCTGCCTCCACGTCTTATCCGTTCCTGACCATGGGCGCGGCGAACCTGATCGAAAGCTTCGGCACCGAAGAGCAGAAGCGCCGCTTCCTGCAACCGATGATCGACGGCCGATTCTTCGGCACCATGGCCCTGACCGAACCCCATGCGGGTTCATCGCTGTCGGATATTCGTACCCGCGCCGAGCCTGCGTCTGACGGCACCTATCGGCTCAAGGGCAACAAGATCTTCATTTCCGGTGGCGATCACCCGCTGTCGGAAAACATCGTGCACATGGTGCTGGCCAAGCTGCCGGACGCGCCGGCCGGGGTGAAGGGGATTTCGCTGTTCATCGTGCCGAAGTTTCTGGTCAACGATGACGGCAGCCTGGGCCAGCGCAATGACGTGTTGCTGGCAGGCTTGTTCCACAAGATGGGCTGGCGCGGCACCACCTCCACCGCGCTGAACTTCGGCGATAACGGGGAGTGTGTCGGCTATCTGGTGGGCAAACCTCACCATGGCCTGAGCTACATGTTCCAGATGATGAACGAAGCGCGGATTGGCGTCGGCATGGGCGCGGTGATGCTCGGCTACGCCGGATACCTGTACTCGCTGGAGTACGCCCGCGAACGTCCGCAGGGTCGCGTGCCGGACAGCAAGGACCCGAACACCGCACCGGTAGCGATCATTCAGCACGCTGACGTGAAACGCATGCTGCTGACGCAAAAGGCCTACGTCGAAGGCTCGTTCGACCTCGGCCTGTACGCGGCGCGGCTGTTCGATGACACCACCACGCTTGCGACCGAAGCCGAACGCAAGCAGGCCCATGAGCTGCTGGATTTGCTGACGCCGATCGTCAAATCCTGGCCGTCGGAGTTCTGCCTGAAGGCCAACGAACTGGCGATCCAGATTCTTGGCGGCCACGGCTACACCCGTGAGTACCCGGTTGAGCAGTATTACCGCGACAACCGCTTGAACCCGATCCACGAGGGCACCCACGGTATCCAGTCGCTGGACTTGCTGGGGCGAAAACTGGCACAGAACGGTGGTGCCGGACTCAAGCAACTGATCCGCCTGATCGCCGACACCGCCGAACGCGCACAGGCCCATGACTCACTGACCGCCCTGCGCGAGCCGCTGGAAAAACTGGTGGCCCGCCTGCAAACCGTGACCATCGGCCTGCTGACCGATCTGGCCCAAGGCAAGGTCAACAGCAGCCTGGCGAACTCGGCGCTGTACCTGAAGGTGTTCGGGCATACGGTGATTGGCTGGCGCTGGCTGGAACAGGCGATCCGCGCCGAGGAAGGACTGGCCAAGGGCAACGCGGCGGATGTGAGCTTCTATAAAGGCAAGCTGCAAGCGGCGCGCTACTTCCTGACGTGGGAAGTGCCGGCTTGCCATCATGAACTGGCGATTCTTGAGGCTCGGGATGATGTGTGCCTGGGCATGCAGGATGAGTGGTTCTGATCCCGGCCTTGTGTAGCCTTTGAAATCCAATCGCTGGCAAGCCAGCTCCCACAGGTTTGAAGTTGACTACCACATTGGTGAACAACAAAAAAACCTGTGGGAGCGGGCTTGCCCGCGATGGCGTCAGCACAGCCAGCACATCACTTCAGCTTGAAGCCACCCATCTGCCGCGCCAAATCATCCGCCAACCGCTGTAACGTCTGGCAATCCTCACGGCAAGCCCTGACCTCCCCCGCCGTCGCCCGGGCCAAATCGGAAATCCCCTGCACGTTGCGGTTGATCTCTTCGGTCACCGCCGACTGCTCTTCCGTCGCCGTCGCCACCTGATGGTTCATGTCGCTGATGCGCTCGACCTGTCCGGTAATCGCCGTCAACGAAGCCCCGGTCCGCTGGCTCGATTCGACGCCGGTCCCAGTCGCTGCTTGCCCGGAATGCATCGATGACACAGCATTTTCCGCACCCTGCTTGAGGCTGCCGATCATCTGCTGAATCTCGTCGGTGGACGATTGCGTGCGCCGCGCCAAGGTGCGCACTTCATCAGCAACCACCGCAAACCCGCGCCCCATGTCACCGGCCCGCGCGGCTTCGATGGCGGCGTTGAGCGCCAACAGGTTGGTTTGTTCGGAAATCCCGCGAATCACTGCCAACACTTGGTCGATGGATGCAACCTGATGGGCCAGCTCCCCTACCGCAGTGGCGGCAACGCCGATTTCGGCGGACATGCTCTCGATATGCCGGATCGAGCCACCCACCACTTCCCGCGCCTGCATCGCCTCATCCCGAGCGGTTTGCGACGCGAATGCTGCGTTGCCGGCGTTCTGGGCGATTTCCTGAACGGTCAGGCCCATCTCGTGAACAGCGGTGGCAACCATGTCAGTCATTTCCTGCTGCCGACCAGAGCGTTCAGCAGTGTTATCCACAACCCGTGCAACCTGGCCGACAGCGGTGCGCAGTTGCTCGCTGGTGGTCAGCACTTCACCAATCATGTCGCGCTGGCTATCCAGGAACCGATTGAACCCACGGGCCAGGTCGCCCAGCTCATCGGCACGGCTGGAATCTAACCTTTGGGTCAAATCTCCACCACCGCTACCAATGGCAACCAGTGCCGCTGTTACCTGACGAATCGGTCGCACCAACCCACGGGCCAGCAACACCACCAGCAACAGGCACACCAGCGCCACCGCCAGGCCGATCCCGCTGCTCATCCACATGGCGCGGCGGGCTTCGGCGTAAATCTGCGACTGTGGCACTTCGGCCACCAGCGTCCAGCCTAGATCGCGCAATGGCAGGCTCAAGGCGAGGAAATCTTCTCCGTCGCGCTGGAAGCCGCTGCTGGTGGCAGTTTTTTGCCCCATGACCGCTTGTGCGGTATCTGCGCCGATTTGCTCGGCCAAGTTGCGTTTACCGCTGAATTGCGCTTCGGGATGGACCTGTATCAAACCGTCGGAACGCACGAGATAGACCTTGCCGCGCTCGCCGAAGCTGAAATTGTGGATCAGCTCCGACAGCTCTTTCATGCTCAGGCCAAGACCGGCAACGCCCACGACTTTGCCGGCCTGTTCGACCTTGAGGTCGATGAACAGCGCCAATTCTCCGGTGGCTGTGTCGGTATCGATATTGAGGGTGCGCGGCTGTTTGCTGTCGAGGAACGAGTAGAACCAGGCGTCCTTGGGGTTGGAGCGACTGAGGGTGCGGCCCAGGCCTTTTTCGGTGAAGTAATGATTGGACGCAGTGCCGACGATCAGCGCGGTAAAGGCGTTGTGCTCGGCGCGGATGCCTTCGAGATAAGCGGTGAACATAGCGGTCTGGGCACTGTTTTCACCCTCGGCCAGCCAGTCGCGCACCATGCTGTTGCTGGCGATGTCCCTGGCGGCGGTGAGCGGTTGAACGAGGATGCGTTCAATGTCATTGCGCATCGCTTCGATGCTCGACGGCAGTGCTTGTCCGACCAGATAGCTCTGGGCGAGGCGGTTGACCACGAGGGTATAAATGCCAACCACGATCAGGATACTGAGCAGCAGGGCGGTGCCCATGCTCAGGATCAACTGCCACTGAATACTGCGTCGCCAGAACTGCATGGAGCACCCCCAAAGAATAAAGGGCTGAAACACTGCAACAGCCGTGCCGATTGTATACAACTAAACCGACAATTTATTCTTTGGTTGTGCGCAAAGCCGATCAGGCCTGATTGATCGTCTTGGAGATCACTTCAACCGTGGCGCTGACTTGCTCTTGGTAACGGTCGAGTTCGAGCTTGTGTTGCTTCTGCATTTCGATCTGCTGGGAGCACAGATTCATCGCGGCCAGGACCAGCAGGCGGTCACCGATCAACGTCGGGTACTTTCTTTTGGTGTCGGCCAGGGCAGCTTTCAACATTAATGCAGCGTCCAGCAGGGTTTGCTCTTCCCCTTCCGGGGCCTTGATCGAGTAGTCCTCTCCCAGGATCGAGACGACTTTCACACCCGGGCCGTAACTCATGCGCTGACGGGACCGGCGCTGACGCGCTCAACCAGGGCTTGAATGCGTGCAGCGGTGGCGCCTTGTTTCTCTTCCTGTTCCATCAGGCTCAGTTGCAGGCTTTCGTTTTCATCCTTGGCCTGGGCCAGTTCGGCGCTCAGGGTCTGGTTGGTGCCGAGCAGGGTCTGGTTCTGTTGTACCAGGTCGCTGACCAGCTGTTCCAATTGGCTTAGGGATGCTTCCAACATTTTGATTTTCCAGGCATTTTCAAAGGGCGCGTACGATAAAGAAAAGTTACGGTGGACGCCAGGGTTATACGGGCGCAAGGCCTTGATTTTCCTGGCGACTGACCTTTCTCGCGAACTGTAGAGACTGTGATTGGCCGATCTGGTTCCTGCACTTCGTCGCCGTGGCGTTTGTGCGGCAAAACCGCGCAGGGGCTCAAGACTTTAGTCGTATGACCGATAAGTCATCCATACGTCAGCCTCGGCACCCCTCAGGTGCGCTCATCCCGGTAAACACCATGTCCCTTCGAAATATGAATATCGCGCCGCGAGCGTTCCTCGGTTTTGCCCTGATTGGCGGTTTGATGATGCTGCTGGGCGTGTTTGCCCTGAACCAGATGAGCAAGATCCGCGACGCTGCCGAAGACATCACCGTCACCAGCGTGCCGAGCATCAAGAGCCTGGACGAATTCACCCAATTGACCCTGCGTTTGCGCGTGTTGTCTTACCGTTTGCTGGTGAACCGCGAGCCAGACGTGCAGCAGAAAACCATGGAGCTGCTGGAGATGCGCAACCAGCAGATCCGCACCGCCCAGGCCACCTACGAAAAGCTGATCAGCAGCCCGCAGGAACGTGCGACCTACGATCAATACGTGCAGTTGCTCGGGCAGTACCGTCAGATCGAAGACCGGATGAAGACCCTGTCGCGCAACAATCAGGTCGACGAACTGCGCAGCCTGCTCAACGCCGATCTGCTGAGTAACTCCGAAGCCGTCAATGGGGTGCTGAGCAAGCTGCTGGAGATCAACACCCAGCAGACCCTCGACACCAACCAGCAAGCTGCCGACCAATACGAATCGGCCTTCAATCTGGTGATCACCCTACTGGTCATCGCCACCGGCCTGACCATCCTGTTCGCCTGGTTGCTGACCAACAGCATCACCAAACCCATCGCCAACGCCCTGGACGCCGCCGAGCAGATCGCCGAAGGCAACCTGACGCGCCCGATCACCGTCGATGGCCAGGACGAGGCCGGTCGCCTGTTGCTGGCGATGTCGAAGATGCAGGACAAGTTGCGCGACACCCTGCAACGGATTTCCGGCTCGGCCACGCAACTGGCGTCGGCTGCGGAAGAGCTCAACAGCGTCACCGACGAAAGTGCACGCGGCCTGACCCAGCAGAACAACGAAATCGAACAGGCCGCCACTGCGGTCAATGAAATGACCAGTGCCGTGGAAGAAGTCGCGCGCAACGCGGTGAGCACGTCCGAAGCCTCGAAGAACGCCACCACGTCCGCCGGCGATGGCCGTGATCTGGTGCAGGAAACCGTCAGCGCCATCGAACGCATGAGCGCCGATGTGCAGAGCACCGCGACCCTGATCGGCGACCTGGCCAACGAGTCCCGTGACATCGGCAAGGTGCTGGACGTAATCCGCGGCCTGGCCGACCAGACCAACCTGCTGGCCCTGAACGCCGCCATCGAAGCGGCTCGTGCCGGTGAGGCCGGTCGTGGTTTTGCCGTGGTTGCGGACGAAGTGCGGGCACTGGCCCACCGCACCCAGCAGTCGACCAGCGAGATCGAACGCATGATCGGCAGCATCCAGAGCGGCACCGAACACGCCGTGGATTCGATGCGCAACAGTACCGAGCGCGCCGAGTCGACCCTGAACATCGCCCGCGGCGCCGGAATGTCGCTGGACACGATCAACAGCGCGATTGTCGAGATCAACGAACGCAACCTGGTGATCGCCAGCGCCGCCGAAGAGCAGGCGCAAGTGGCCCGGGAAGTGGACCGCAACCTGGTGAACATCCGCGACCTGTCGGTGCAATCGGCCACCGGCGCCAATCAGACCAGTGCCGCGAGCAATGAGTTGTCGCGATTGGCAGTGGACCTGAACACCATGGTTGGACGGTTCAGCCTGTAACGGGACCCCACACCCCCTGTGGCGAGGGAGCTTGCTCCCGCTCGACTGCGCAGCCGTCGCAATCGGCCTTGCAAAATCAATTTGCAACGACTCCGAGGGTCGCTACGCGACCTGACGGGAGCAAGCTCCCTCGCCACAGGGATCGAGCATGACTCGATAACGTCACCAAAAAGCTTTTTGACAGCATCACATTTCAACAGGTTAGAATCGCTGGCACGCGGACTGCATGGTCAGTTTGTGCCCGTCTTTTGAGTTTCTGGAGTACTGCCTTTGAATGCGACCACCATCAACAGCCTGTTCTTGATCGGCGCGTTGCTGGTAGGTGCAAGCATTCTGGTGAGCTCACTTTCGTCGCGCCTCGGCATCCCGATTCTGGTGATCATCCTGGCCGTGGGCATGGCGGCCGGCGTCGACGGCGGCGGCATCATTTTCGATAACTACCCGACGGCCTATCTGGTCGGCAACCTCGCGTTGGCGGTGATCCTGCTCGACGGCGGTCTGCGCACCCGGGTGTCGAGTTTCCGCGTGGCGTTATGGCCAGCGTTGTCGCTGGCCACAGTCGGGGTGTTGATTACCACCGGGTTGACCGGCATGGCCGCTGCGTGGCTGTTCGACCTCAATATGATTCAAGGTTTGCTGATCGGCGCCATCGTCGGCTCTACAGACGCCGCTGCGGTTTTCTCTTTGTTGGGTGGCAAAGGCCTTAACGAGCGGGTGACCGCCAGCCTGGAAATCGAATCCGGCAGCAACGACCCGATGGCGGTGTTTCTCACCGTCACGCTGATCGACATGCTCGCCAGTGGCCAGACCGGCCTGCACTGGAGCCTGCTGACCCACCTGCTGCGCGAGTTCGGCATCGGTGGCGTGATTGGTCTGGGCGGCGGCTGGCTGATGCTGCAACTGGTCAACCGGATCAATCTGGCCACCGGCCTGTACCCGATCCTGGTCATCGCCGGTGGCCTGGTGGTGTTTGCCCTGACCAACGCTCTGCACGGCAGCGGCTTCCTCGCGGTGTACCTGTGCGGCCTGGTGATCGGCAACCGCCCGGTGCGCAGCCGCCACGGCATTCTGCACATGCTCGACGGCATGGCCTGGCTGGCACAGATCGGCATGTTCCTGGTGCTGGGGCTGCTGGTCACGCCCCACGACTTACTGCCGATTGCCCTGCCGGCCCTTGCGTTGGCGCTGTGGATGATTCTGTTCGCCCGGCCACTGTCGGTGGTGGTTGGCCTGTTGCCGTTCAAGGCGTTCCATGGCCGTGAAAAGGCATTCATTTCCTGGGTCGGCCTGCGCGGCGCGGTGCCGATCATTCTGGCGGTCTTCCCGCTGATGGCCGGCCTCCCCAATGCCCAGCTGTACTTCAACCTGGCCTTCTTTATCGTGCTGGTGTCGCTGCTGGTCCAGGGCACAAGCCTGCCGTGGGTCGCCAAACTGTTGAAAGTAACCGTGCCCCCGGATCCCGCACCGATCTCACGATCAGCGCTGGAAGTGCACGTCACCAGCGAGTGGGAGCTGTTCGTTTATCGCCTCGGCGCTGAAAAATGGTGCATCGGTTCCCCCCTGCGCGAACTGAAAATGCCCGAAGGCACCCGTATCGCGGCCCTGTTTCGTGGCCAGCAACTGCTCCATCCGTCGGGTAGTACAGTGCTGGAAGTCGATGATTTACTGTGTGTAATCGGCCATGAACACAACCTTGCAGCCCTCGGAAAACTCTTCAGTCAGGCGCCGCAACGGGGCCTCGATTTGCGCTTCTTCGGCGACTTCGTACTCGAAGGAGATGCCCAGCTGGCCGCGGTTGCTGCCCTGTACGGGCTGAAGGTCGAAGGCATCGACCCGGAAATGTCCCTGGCCAGGTTCATTGCTCAGAAAGTGGGGGGTGCCCCTGTGGTCGGCGACCAGGTGGAATGGAACAACACCATCTGGACCGTTGCGGTCATGGACGGGAACAAGATTGGCAAAGTGGGCGTCAGATTCCCCGAAGGAAGTCGCCCGGGTCCGGGACTCTTCCTCTAAACTCCAATCTTCGCCTCGTATTTGATCGGTCTCTATGTCAAGCCTGCGCTCTTTTTTGTTCATGGCCCTTGTGGGCCTGAGTCTTTCTGTCGGCCCTCTGCAAGCCGCCGAACCACCCTCCCGCGAATCCGTGCAGACGAGTCTGGACAAGATCGCCGACCGCAAACTGCCGGAAGCCGATCAAAAGGCCTTGCAGTCCGTCTTGCAAGGCACGCTGACGCAGCTCAACAACCAGCGTGATTACGAGCAGAAACTCAGCGATCTCAAGCAGCAACTGGCCACCGCCCCCAAGCAAACCATCGAGAACCAGCGTGAGCTGACGCGTCTCAAGGCCAGCGCCGTGGTGCCGGTGGCGCAACGCTTCGCCAAAGAGTCGATCCAGCAACTCGAGCAAATGCTCACCGAGCGCTCGACCCAGCAAAGCGATCTGCAAAAAGCCCTGGCGGACGCCAACAGTCTGATCATCACCGCCCAGACTCGCCCCGAGCGCGCCCAGGCCGAAATCTCCGCCAGCCAGACGCGCATCCAACAGATCAACAACATCCTCAAGACCGGCAAAGACGCCGGCAAGACGCTGAGCGGCGAACAGCGCGACCAGCTCAACGCCGAGCTCGCAGCCCTGAATGCCCTGATCCCGCTGCGTCGCCAGGAACTGGCCGGCAATACCCAACTGCAAGACCTGGGCAACAGCCAGCATGACTTGCTATCGGAAAAGTCCGATCGCCTGGACCAGGAAATCCAGGACCTGCAAAGCCTGATCAATCAGAAGCGTCTGGCCCAGTCCCAGGAAACCGTGACGCAGCAGTCGATCGAAGCGCAAAAGGCCGGCGGCAGCAGCCTGTTGGCGACCGAAAGCGCGGCCAACCTGAAGCTCTCGGACTACCTGCTCAAAAGCACCGACCGCCTCAACGAAGTCACCCAGCAAAACCTGCAGACCAAGCAACAACTCGACAGCGTGACCCAGAGCGACTCGGCGCTGGACGAACAGATCAACGTGCTCAAAGGCAGCTTGCTGCTCTCCAAGATTCTCTACAAGCAGAAGCAGGCACTGCCGCGTCTGAAGGTTGATCGTGACCTGGCCGACCAGATTGCCGACATTCGCCTGTACCAGTTCGAGGTCAGCCAGCAACGGGAACTGCTCAGCAACCCGGCCACCTATGTGGATAACCTGCTGGCGACCCAGCCTCCGGAGCAAATCACGCCGCAGCTGCGCAAGAGTCTGCTGGAACTGGCGACTACCCGTGCCGACCTGCTGGAGCGGCTGAACCGCGAATTGAGCGCGGTGCTCAACGAATCCATCACCCTGCAACTGAACCAGAAACAACTGCTGAGCACTGCGCAAAGCCTGCGGGCGACGCTCGATGAGCAAATGTTCTGGATTCCCAGCAACAAACCGCTGGACCTTGAATGGATTCACAGCGTGCCGGATCGCCTGCAACGTCAAGTCGATACCCTGCCGCTGGCCTCAAGCCTGAGCGAACTGATCGATGGCCTGACTCAGCGACCGTTGCTGTTCCTGCCGCTGGCCCTGTTGATCGGCGCTCTGTTGTGGCGTCGCAAGCAACTGTATGCCCGCCTGAACAAGGTTCACCAGGACGTCGGCCACTTCAAGCGCGACAGCCAGTGGCACACGCCGCAGGCGATCCTGATCAATATTCTGTTGGCGATGCCGGTCTCGCTGGGGCTGGCCCTTTGCGGTCTGGCCCTGCAGATCGACGCCCGCGGGCAAAACGCCAACATGGGCGCGGCGTTGCTGCAAATGGCCCAGGCGTGGCTGGTGTTCTACACCGCCTATCGGATCCTCGCGCCGGGCGGCGTGGCTGAGCTGCATTTCCGTTGGGAAAAGCCCCAGGTCGAATTCCTCCGCGGCTGGGTCCGCCGACTCGGGATGGTGGTGATGGCACTGGTGGCGGTGGTGGCCGTTGCCGAGCTGCAACCGGCCGGGCTGGCCGACGACGTGATCGGCATGCCGGTGGTGCTCACCTGCTACGCCTTGATGACCTTGCTGCTCAGCCGCCTGTTGATCAGCAGCCCGACCCACGAAAACGCCTCGCTGTTCCGCAAGGTCGTGGGCATTTTGTTCACCGCCCTGCCCGTCGCACTGTTTGTGGCGGTGTGCTTCGGCTACTACTACACCGCGCTGAAACTCAGCGACCGCTTGATCAACACCCTGTACCTGTTGATGTTCTGGCTGGTCATTGAAGCCACGTTCGTGCGCGGCCTGAGCGTCGCTGCACGTCGTCTGGCTTACCAACGCGCCCTGGCCAAACGTCAGGCGGCCAAAGAGGCCGGCGACGGCGAAGCGGTAATCGAAGAGCCGACCCTGGACATCGAGAAGGTCAACGAACAGTCCCTGCGCCTGATTCGCCTGGCCCTGCTCGGCGGGTTCATGGCGTTGCTGTACTGGGTCTGGGCCGACCTGATCACGGTGTTCTCGTACCTCGACAACATCACCCTCTACGAATACACCAGCGGTACCGGCGCCAACATGAGCATGGTGCCAATCAGCATCGGCGACATGCTCGGTGCGCTGATCATCATCGGCATCACCTTTGCCCTGGCGCGCAACCTGCCCGGCCTGCTGGAAGTGTTTGTGCTGTCCAAGCTCAATCTGGCCCAGGGCAGCGCTTACGCTACGACGACGTTGCTGTCCTACGTGATCGCCGGAGTCGGCTTCGTCTCGACCCTGTCGACCCTCGGCGTGAGCTGGGACAAGTTGCAGTGGCTGGTGGCGGCGCTGTCGGTGGGACTCGGTTTCGGCATGCAGGAGATCTTCGCCAACTTCATCTCCGGGATCATGATCCTGTTCGAACGTCCGGTACGGATCGGCGACACCATCACCATCGGTAACCTGTCGGGCACCGTGAGCAAGATCCGCATCCGCGCCACGACCATCACCGACTTCGACCGCAAGGACATCATTGTCCCGAACAAAACGTTCATCACCGGGCAACTGATCAACTGGTCCCTGACCGACACCATCACCCGGGTGACGCTCAAGCTCGGGGTCGATTACGGCTCGGACCTGGACCTGGTGAAAGAACTGCTGCTCAAAGCCGCGCGGGAAAACCCACGAGTCCTCAAAGAACCCGAGCCGCTGGTGTACTTCCTGAACTTCGGCGAAAGCACCCTCGACCATGAATTACGCATGCACGTGCGTGACCTCGGTGACCGTAACCCGGTGCTCGATGAGGTCAACCGTTTCATCAACCGCGAGTTCAAGAAGCAGCACATCAACATCTCGTTCCGGCAGATGGAGGTTTACCTGAAGAACCTGCACGGCCAGGAATACAAGATGGTACCGATCGAGCCGGAGACGAAAACCATCGTCCCGCTACCGGATGGCAAACAGCCGCCAACCATGCCGCCCGCCGCCAAACTCGACTAACCGGACTTTCCCCAGCAGAATGCTCGGACATTCTGCTGGAGTTGGCCCTTGAAAGCCCTCGACGAACTGACCTTCGATAATCGCTTCGACCGCCTGGGCGATACGTTTTCCGCCCACGTGCTGCCCGAGCCCATCGACAACCCGCGCCTGGTAGTCGCCAGTCCTGCCGCCATGGCGCTGCTGGACCTTGACCCGGCCGTGGCCCAAACCCCGGAGTTCGCCGAACTGTTCAGCGGCCACAAGCTGTGGGCCGACGCGGTTCCTCGGGCGATGGTCTATTCCGGGCATCAGTTCGGCTCATACAACCCGCAACTGGGCGACGGCCGTGGCCTGTTGCTGGGCGAGGTGTACAACGAGGCCGGCGAGCACTGGGACCTGCACCTCAAGGGTGCCGGCCAGACACCGTTTTCACGCATGGGTGATGGCCGTGCGGTGTTGCGCTCTTCGATCCGTGAGTTCCTCGCCTCTGAAGCCCTGCACGCGCTGAACATCCCGACTACGCGGGCATTGTGCGTGATCGGCTCGGACACACCGGTCTGGCGCGAAAAACAGGAACGGGCCGCCATGGTCCTGCGCCTGGCACCGAGCCACGTGCGCTTCGGGCACTTCGAATATTTCTACTACACCAAACGCCCCGAAAAGCAGAAAGAACTCGGCGAACACGTGCTGGCCATGCATTTCCCGGAATGCCTGGAGCAACCCGAACCGTACCTGGCGATGTTCCGCGAGATCGTCGAGCGCAATGCCGAACTGATCGCCAAGTGGCAAGCCTATGGTTTCTGCCACGGCGTGATGAACACCGACAACATGTCGATCCTCGGCATCACCTTCGACTTTGGCCCATTCGCCTTCCTCGACGACTTCGAC
Source organism: Pseudomonas reinekei (assembly GCF_001945365.1). GTDB lineage: Bacteria > Pseudomonadota > Gammaproteobacteria > Pseudomonadales > Pseudomonadaceae > Aquipseudomonas > Aquipseudomonas reinekei. The sequence continues at coordinate 174,504 of NZ_MSTQ01000008.1, read as the reverse complement.
GCCAACTTCATCTGCAACCACTCCGATGACCAGGGCCGCTACTCCTTCAGCAACCAGGTGCCGATCGGCCAGTGGAACCTCAGCGCCCTGGCCCAGGCCCTGACGCCGTTCATCAGCGTCGAAGCCCTGCGCGAAACCCTCGGCCTGTATTTGCCGCTGTTCCAGGCACACTACCTGGACCTGATGCGCCGCCGCCTCGGCCTGACCACCGCCGAGGAAGACGACCAGAAACTGCTGGAAAACCTGCTGCAACTGATGCAAAACAGCGGCGTCGATTACAGCCTGTTCTTCCGCCGACTGGGCGAGGACTCGCCCGCTGCGGCCGTCGCCCGATTGCGCGACGACTTCGTCGACATCAGGGGCTTCGATGCGTGGGGCGAGCTCTATGTGGCCCGCGTCGCCCGTGAAGGCGAGCTGAACCAGGAGCAACGTCGCGAGCGGATGCACGCGGTCAATCCGCTGTACATCCTGCGCAACTATCTGGCGCAAAAAGCCATCGATGCGGCAGAGAACGGCGACTACTCAGAAGTGCGTCGCCTGCATGCCGTACTGAGCAAGCCGTTCGAAGAACAACCGGGGATGGAAAGCTACGCCGAGCGACCGCCGGAATGGGGCAAGCATCTGGAGATCAGTTGTTCGTCGTGAAGCCGGTCAGATGAAGGTTTCCACCGACACACCAAAGCGCTCGGCCAACCAGCGGATCTGCCGCAGGTTGAGCTGACGCTTGCCACTCAGGATTTCCGAAACAACCGATTGAGTACCAACACCGGGAAGGTCGCTCTGGGTCAGGCCGTGTTCGCGCATCAAGTAGCCAAGAACATCGACCCCACTGGCCTTCGGCATAGGGTGATGCTTGTGATCCCATTCCTCAATCCAGTCACCGATGATATCTACCAAGCTCATAAGCGGATGAGACTCATCATCGCCGGTCATCTCGAGCAACTCGTCCAGCGCCTGCGCCAGCGCATCATAGTCGTCTTCGTTTTTCGGTTTTCGAAGCAACGGCGAGACGAACTCCCAATGCTCGGCAGCTCTTTCGATCAGGACACTCATACTCTTTCCTCCTTCCATTTTCCGCGGTCATATTCGCGGTGATCCAGCACATGCTTGATATATAGCTTTTGCGATCGATACCTCACGAAAGCGATCAGCCGCAGCTTGTTGCCACCGATATCAAAAACATGAAACTCACCCACCTTGTCTACGGCAGGAAATGAGGCCCTCATCGCCGCAAAATCCGATGGCTTGCTTCCTTTGACCAATTGATACCAATGATCCAATGCAGTAGCTGCCCTTGGCCATTTGGTTGCAGCTTCACGTATTCGTTTTTCGGTGATGACATGCATGCAACATCCTTATCGCATTCTGCTATGGGGAGTTAATCACAAATACAATATATCGCAAGATGCGATACTCACGACAAGACCAGTGGCCTGACTGAGTACGACTCAGCCTAGTTTTATCGCCGCTCCCTGCTCGATTGAAAATGTGAGCAGACGTCTCCAAATAGGAATAACCGGATTCTTCACAGGACCACCTACATGTCTGACCCATTCCACATTCCCTGCCCCCACTGCAACGGCCTCAACCGCATCCCCGCCGAGCGCTTGGGCGACCAGCCAAAATGCGGGCGCTGCAAGGCCGAAGTCCTGCTGAACAAGCCTTTCGAATTGAAACAGGGCGACTACGCCAGCCAGATCAAGGGCGATCTGCCGTTGCTGGTGGACGTGTGGGCGGACTGGTGTGGACCGTGCAAGTCGTTTGCGCCGGTGTTTGAACAAGCCGCTGCGCAATTGGCCGGCAAGTGCCGACTGGCCAAGCTGGACAGCGAGGCGAACCAGCAATTGTCGGCTCAGTTGGGAATTCGCTCGATTCCGAGCCTGATTCTGTTCAAGAACGGTCGGGAAGTCGCCCGCCAGAGCGGAGCCTTCCCGTTACCGCAGTTGATGAGTTGGCTGCGCAGTCAGGGGATTTGACAGCAGCCTGAAACCGGGAGCGAGCAAGCTCGCGCCTACAGTTTTTTCAGGCATTTTCCAGCAGGTTATGCAGTTCAACAAATTGCTGCGTCAACTTGTGCCGCGGGTCGAGATGGATCAACGGCGTATTGGCCTGGTGGGATTCACGCATGCGAACGGAACTTGCCAGGTACACCGGCAACACTGGCAGGCCTTCGGCGATCAGTTCGTCGAGGATTTGCTGCGGCAGGCTGGCCCGGGCCTGGAACTGATTGACGACGATGCCTTCAACTTCCAGACCTTCGTTATGGTCTTCCTTCAGCTCTTCGATTTCCGCCAGCAGGCCGTACAAAGCCTGACGCGAGAAACTGTCGCAATCGAAGGGAATCAGCACACGATCAGCGGCGATCAATGCTGAAACCGCATAAAAATTAAGCGCGGGCGGGGTATCGAGGTAAATCCGGTCATAATCTTCGCTCAGCTCTTCAAGCAATTTTCTGAGCTTGTTGATCTTGTGCTTGGCCTCAAGCTTGGGCTGCAGGTCGGCCAGTTCCGCCGTGGCCGTGACAACGTGGAGGTTCTCGAACGGGGTTTCGTAAATGTCGACCTGGTTCTTCTTGGAGAACGGCCCGGAAGACAGCGTCTGCTTAAAGAAATCGGCAATCCCCATCGGAATGTCGTTGCCGGTGAGCCCCGTCAGGTATTGAGTGGAGTTGGCCTGGGCATCGAGATCCACCAACAGGGTGCGAAAACCCTCGCTGGCGCTGACCGCCGCCAAATTGCAGGCAATGCTGGATTTGCCTACGCCACCTTTCTGATTGAACACCACGCGCCGCATGTCAAAACCTCCGTGTATCAAAGAATGATCGAGTGTAGTGGTCGATGACGTTGCTTCGCTACCTCGCAGGCAAGGGACTACACAGTCAGTCGTCATCTCTTGCTGAAAAACCACCAATCATCCGGGCCAAACGAAGACAGAACCGACAGACGGGCCTTATGAAAATGTGAATAAATACCAAATGTTCGGATTTCGCGAACTAACCGGTACATCTCACTGAGCAAAATGTAACCAGCATTTGCTACACGTTCGTCGCACCGGGATAATGCGCACCACTCGGCGCCAGCGCCACGTAGGGTGTGCCGTGCATTTGCGCCACTCACCGCGTCAAGAAAGCCCGCAGGGGCGGGATGAATGTCTGTGATCAATTTCAACATCGCCCAGTGGCGCGCATGGGCCCCGGGGCTCGAAAGCGTGGACGACTGGCAGACCTGGAGTCGACGACCGGTCGTACTGCCGGGCAGCGATGCGGCTCCGGACGTCTCGTTTCTGCCGGCCATGCAGCGTCGGCGCCTCAGCCGGCTGGCGCGAATGGCGTTCGGCGTCGGCTGGCCCCTGGCCGAAGGTCGCCAGGACTTGCCGCTGGTCTTTGTTTCCCGTCATGGCGAAACCCCGCGCACTTTCGACATTCTCAGCGAGCTGGCCACTGAACAGCCGCTATCCCCGACCCAATTCAGCCTGTCGGTGCACAACGCGATCATCGGTCTGTGGTCGATCATGCGCGGTGAAACCAGCGAGATGACCGCCCTTGCCGCAGCCGGCGACGGACTGGAACACGGCATGCTGGAGGCCGTGGCATTGCTGAACGAGGGTGCGCCGGCCGTGTTGTTGGTGGTAACCGAAGAGCAGCCTCCCGAAGCCTATTCGACGTGGATCGATGACGTGCCGTTTCCGTACGCCCTCGGCCTGTTGATCACGCCAGGCAATGATTGGCAGCTGTCCCTGAACAGCCCACCGCAAGCGTTGTCCAAAGCTCGCTGGCCCCATCCACTGAATCTGCTGCGTGCGCTGTCGGGCGAGCAAACCACCTGCCAACATGCCTGGAAAAATCGTGTATGGACCTGGCAACGCAACCCATGACCGAGAAAAACCGCGACGCCTACTACTGGCGCCTGCTGGCCACGGCTGCAAGCTTCACCCTGTTCGGACTGGGCGGGCTGTGCCTGCGACTGGTCGTTTTCCCGGTGCTTGGCTGCCTGCCGGGCGATGCCCGGACCCACCGGCTGCGCGCAAGGCGCATGGTCAGCCGCTGCTTCTGGTTTTTCGTGCAGTTCATGGCCCGCGCCGGCGTGCTGACTTATGATATTCAGGGCGCGGAGAAACTCGGGCGTCCGGGGCAGATGATCATCGCCAATCATCCCTCGTTGATCGACGTGGTATTCCTGATCGGGCTGGTACGCCACACCAACTGCGTGGTCAAGCAAAGCCTCTGGGAAAACCCCTTCACCCGCGGTCCGCTGCGCCGCACCGATTACATCAGCAACGACGGCAGCATGGACATGCTCGATGCCGCCGCCGACGCCTTGAAAGAAGGGCAAACCCTGATCATCTTTCCCGAAGGCACCCGCACCCAGCCGGGCCAGGCGCCAGCCTTTCATCGGGGGGGAGCGGCAATTGCCCTGCGGGGTGCGAAAATCCTCACCCCCGTGGTGATCAAGGTCACCCCGACCACTTTGACCAAGGCGGAGCCCTGGTATCGGATCCCCAAGCGTCGCGTGCACTTCAGTTTCCGCGTCGGGGCCGATATAGACCCACAGGCCTTCGCTGCAATGGGCGCGGCCCCTCAGGCCTCGCGCAAGCTCAACGATTATCTACATACTTACTTTATTAAGGAGCTCGCCGAAGATGAGCGATCTGCACCGTGATATCAAAATGCTTATCATCGACGCCCTCGGCCTCGAAGACATCAGTGCCGACGACATCGGCGATGACCAGACGCTCTTCGGTGAAGGCCTGGGCCTGGACTCCGTGGACGCCTTGGAACTCGGCCTGGCCATCCAGAAAAAGTACGGCATCAAAATCGATGCCGACGCCAAGGACACGCGTAATCACTTCAGTAACGTGACGAGCCTTGCAGCGTTCGTCACCGCAAAACAGGCAGCTTGAGACCGGACCATGCAAACTCGTGACGACATTTTCAACACCCTGCGCGATGCCTTGGTTGAGCTGTTTGAACTGGACCCCGAGCGCGTCAGCCTCGAATCCAACCTGTATCAGGATCTGGAAATCGACAGCATCGACGCGGTCGACCTGATCGACCACATCAAACGTCAGACCGGCAAGAAAATCGCCGCCGAAGAATTCAAGTCGGTACGTACCGTCAGTGACGTCGTCGAGGCGGTCTACCGTCTGGTTCAACCGGCCGCATGAGCCGACTGATCGGCCTTGGCCTGCTGCTGGCAGGCCTGCTGTACCCCTTTGCGGTGTATTTCGGCATGGAGCACTTCGCGCCGTGGCAGTTCGGGCTGCTGCTGGGCAGCCTGTGGCTGGGTCGCGCGTTGACCGGCCGACACAAGCCCGGCAGCCAATCGATGGCGGCGTCAGCCATCGGGTTTTGCCTGTTGCTGGCGCTGTTCGACAGCCCGGCGTTGCTGCGCTGGTATCCAGTGTTGATCAGCGCTTTCATGCTGGCACTGTTCGGATTGAGCCTGAAGTACGGCCCGCCGATGGTCGAACGACTGGCCCGCTTGCGCGAACCGTACCTGCCCGCCAAGGCTATTCGCTATACCCGTCAGGTGACGATTGCCTGGAGTGTGTTTTTTCTTTGCAACGGCTTGTGCGCCGCAGCCCTGACGCTGTGGGCGCCGCTGAGCTGGTGGATGTTGTACACCGGCCTGATTTCCTACGGATTGATAGGCCTGATGTTTGCCATTGAATGGCTGATACGACAACGGGTACGAGGCCACCCATGAATTGGATAAAATTTGAGCAGTTGCTGCTCAAGGCCGAGCCGGAGCGTGCCGTAACGGCCGAGCCGTCGCTCGATCACGCACACCTGTGCGCACAGGCCCTGAGCCTGGCCGCCGGCCTGCAAGCCCAGGGCGTGCAGCGCATTGCCGTGCACCTTGAAGATGCCGCCGAACTGGCGATTGCCCTGCTGGGCGCCTGGCGTGCCGGGGCCAGCGTGTTATTGCCGGCCGACCTTCAAACGCAAACGCGCCAACGCTGGTCGAACGAGGTGGACCTGTGGCTGACCGATCAGCCCGACGATGCGCACATCAGCGATTATCGGCATTCACCGCTCAGTCCCGCCTCGCTGGATGTGGATCAATGCCGGCTAAGCCTGTGCACGTCCGGGTCCAGTGGCGAGCCCAAGCGCATCGAAAAAAGCCTGCGGCAACTGGCCAACGAGGTCGAAGCCCTGGAACAGCTGTGGGGTGCCGATCTCGGTCCGGCATGCATCATCGGCAGCGTTGCCACCCAACACATCTATGGCCTGCTGTTCCGGGTGCTCTGGCCGTTGTGCGCCGGGCGTCCGTTCATGCGCAGGCAACTGGCTTTTCCCGAAGACTTGCAACGCGCCAGTCGCGCGCATTCGGCCTTCGCCTGGGTCGCCAGCCCGGCGCTGCTCAAGCGCATGGGCGACAACCTCGACTGGCCGGCCTTGAGCGCAGTGCGCCGGGTATTTTCTTCCGGCGGTGCGTTGCCGGCCGAGGCCGCGCAAAACCTGCAACAACGTCTGCATCAATGGCCGACCGAGATTTTCGGCAGCTCGGAAACCGGCGGCATTGCCTGGCGACAAGGGCATGCACTCTGGCAGCCGTTTGCCGGCATCAAGCTCAGCCAGGACGACGACGGCGCACTGCTCATCGCCTCGCCGTACTTGCCCGACGGACATATCGAACACACCGCCGATGCCGCGCGAATCGCCGCTGACGGCCGTTTCGAACTACTGGGACGGCTGGATCGGATCGTTAAACTGGAAGAGAAACGCATCTCGCTGCCGATGCTGGAGCAAGCGCTGATGACCCACACCTGGGTGGCCGAAGCGCGCCTCGGCGTCGTCCAGGAAAACCGCGCCTCGCTGGGGGCGCTGCTGGTTCTGACCGACGCGGGCTTGCATGCCTTGCGCAATCAAGGTCGACGCACGGTCACCGAGCAGTTACGCCAACACCTGAGCGAGCATTGCGAAGCGCTGGCCCTGCCAAGGCGCTGGCGTTTGTTGCGGCAAATGCCATTGAACAGCCAAGGCAAACTGCCCCAGACCACCGTCGAAGCCCTGCTGCTGGCACCACGCCCCAAGGCACCGGAAGTATTGGAGCAGTCCGAAACCGAGGGCGAGTGGAGCCTGCAACTGGCCGTGCCGCCGGACCTTGCCTATTTCAGTGGCCACTTCCCCACGGCGCCGGTACTGCCTGGCGTGGTGCAGGTTGAATGGGCGCTGAATCTGGGCCAGCAATTGATGAACCTGCCGGCAACGTTCGCCGGCATGGAAGTGCTGAAATTCCAGCAACTGGTGCGCCCGGGGGATGAAGTCCAGTTGCACCTGCGTTTCGACCCGGTGCGCGGCAAGCTGTATTTCGCCTATCGCAACGAAACCGCGACCTGCTCCAGCGGGCGTATTTTGCTGGAGGCGGTGCATGCATAGCCCCTGCGCAATCATTCCGGTCTACAACCACGAAAGCGCAATCACCACCGTGGTCGATGCACTGATTGCCAGCAATCTGCCATGTATTCTGGTGGACGATGCCAGCAGCCCGGCCTGCGCCCGGGTGCTTGATCGACTGGCCCAACGGGAAATGGTTTACCTGATCCGCCTCGCGACCAATCAGGGCAAGGGCGGCGCGGTGATGACCGGCTTGCGTGAAGCATCGCGCCTGGGCTTCAGCCATGCCTTGCAGGTGGACGCCGACGGCCAGCATGACTTGCAAGACGTACAACGTTTTATCGAGCTGTCACGCAGCCATCCGCAAGCGGTGATCTGCGGCTATCCGCAGTACGATGAGAGCGTGCCCAAGGGTCGCTTGTACGCCCGCTACCTGACCCACGTCATGGTCTGGATCAACACCCTGTCGCTGCAGATCCGCGACTCCATGTGCGGCTTTCGTGTCTACCCGCTGCCGCCGGTCCTGGCGCTGATCGACACTGCGAAAATCGGCAAGCGCATGGATTTCGACTCCGACATCCTGGTGCGTCTGGCCTGGCGCAACCAGCCGATGAAATGGCTGCAAACCCGAGTTCATTACCCGCTGGACGGCGTTTCGCATTTCCGCATGTTCCACGACAACGTACTGATTTCGAGCATGCACACCCGGTTGTTCTTCGGCATGTTGTTGCGCTCGCCCGTGATCCTCTGGCGACGGTGGCGAGCATGAGCAACGAAAAACAGCACTGGGCCGATCACGAAGAGCGCGGCAGTTTCTGGCTGATGAAATTCACTGCGCTCGCCGCCAAAGTGCTTGGCCGTCGACTGCTAAGCCCCTTGCTGTATGGCATCGTCCTGTATTTTTTCCTGTTCGGACGCAGCGCCCGCCACAGCGCCTGGCAATACCAGCAACGCCTGGCCGACTGGAGCGGTCGCCGCGAATTGCGCCCGACCCATTGGCGAGTGTTCGGTCAGTTCATGGCGTTCGCCGATTCCATGCTCGACAAACTCGACGTGTGGAACGGTAAATTGAGCATCGAGCAGATCGAAATCATCGACCCGGCGCTGCTGCGTAATCAGCTGCGCGGTACGCGCGGACAGATGCTGGTCGGAGCGCATCTGGGCAATCTCGAAGTCTGCCGCGCACTGGCCGAGATCGGCGAGAAAGTGACGATGAACGTGCTGGTGCACACCAAGCACGCCGAGCAGTTCAACCGCTTGCTGGGCGAAGCCGGCGCGACCAATCTGCGCCTGATCCAGGTCAGCGAACTGGACCCGGTGATCATGCTGCAACTGCACGAGCGCCTGGAGCGCGGCGAGTGGCTGGCGATTGCCGGCGATCGCGTGCCGCTGCATGGCGGTCGCAGCGTGACGGTGGATTTCCTCGGTCACCCGGCCAGGTTTCCGCAAGGGCCCTGGCTGCTGGCCGGTTTGTTGAAATGCCCGGTCAACCTGTTGCTGTGTCTGAAGAAACCCGACGGTGACTATCGCCTGACCATTGAACCGTTCGCCGACTCGATCATCTGGAAACGCACGGATCGCGAGCGGGTCATTCATCAGTGGGCCTCCCGCTACGCCGAGCGCCTGGGTCACTATTGCCTCGATGCGCCTCAACAATGGTTCAACTTTTACCCTTTCTGGAAGACCGATGACGACGCCAACGCTTGAGCCGGTAACCTTCGGCGAACTCCCTTTGCGCATCGAAGACGTGCTGGCCCTGGCCAACCGTCAGGCGCCCACGCAGTTGCAGAGCGATCCTGCGTACCGCGAGCGCATCGCCAAAGGCGCGCGGTTTCTCGACTCCCTGCTGGACAAGGAAGGCGTGATCTACGGCGTGACCACCGGTTACGGCGATTCCTGCGTGGTGGCGGTGCCGCTGCATCACGTCGAAGCGCTGCCGCAGCACTTGTACACGTTCCATGGCTGCGGGCTGGGCAAACTGCTCGACGCGCAAGCCACCCGTGCGGTACTGGCGGCGCGGCTGCAGTCGCTGTGCCACGGCGTATCCGGGGTGCGCGTGGAGCTGCTGGAACGCCTGCAAGCCTTCCTTGAGCACGACATCCTGCCGCTTATTCCGGAAGAAGGCTCGGTCGGCGCCAGCGGTGATTTGACGCCGCTGTCCTACGTCGCCGCCACGCTGTCCGGCGAACGCGAAGTGATGTTCCGGGGCGAACGCCGGCAGGCCGCCGACGTGCATCGCGAACTCGGCTGGCAGCCGCTGGTGCTGCGTCCGAAAGAAGCCCTGGCGTTGATGAACGGCACTGCGGTGATGACGGGCCTCGCCTGTCTGGCCTTCGCCCGCGCCGATTACCTGCTGCAACTGGCCACGCGCATCACCGCAATGAACGTGGTCGCCCTGCAAGGCAACCCGGAGCATTTCGACGAGCGCCTGTTCGCCGCCAAGCCGCATCCGGGGCAAATGCAGGTCGCCGCATGGCTGCGCAAGGATCTGGCGATCGAAGCGCCCACCGCGCCGCTGCATCGCCTGCAAGACCGCTACTCCCTGCGTTGCGCGCCCCACGTCCTCGGCGTGCTGGCCGACAGCCTCAACTGGCTGCGCTCGTTCATCGAGATCGAACTCAATAGCGCCAACGACAACCCGATCATCGATGCCGAAGCCGAACGCGTTTTGCACGGCGGGCATTTCTATGGCGGGCACATCGCGTTCGCCATGGACAGCTTGAAAAACCTCGTGGCCAACGTCGCCGACCTGCTGGACCGACAACTCGCCCTGCTGGTGGATGAGCGTTACAACCACGGCTTGCCGAGCAACCTGTCCGGTGCCACGGCCGACCGCGCCATGCTCAACCATGGTTTCAAGGCCGTTCAGATCGGCACCAGTGCCTGGACCGCCGAAGCGCTGAAAAATACCATGCCGGCCAGCGTGTTCTCGCGCTCCACCGAGTGCCACAACCAGGACAAGGTGAGCATGGGCACCATCGCCGCGCGCGATGCGATCCGTGTTTTGGAACTGACCGAACAGGTCGCCGCTGCCACGCTGCTCGCCGCCAATCAAGGCGTATGGCTGCGCGGCCAGGCCGAGGATGCGCGACCGCTGCCGCCAGCGCTCGCGGCCATGCATGAAGCGTTGGGCAAAGACTTCCCGCCGGTGATCGAAGACCGCGCGCTGGAAAGCGAACTGCGCCTGTGCCTGAAACGTATCGCCGAACAACACTGGAGGCTGCATGCGTAGCAAGGGAGTGCTGCACACCGATACGGAAATCCTCGTGCCGTTCTTTGACGTCGACAGCATGAACGTCGTCTGGCATGGCCACTACGTCAAATACCTGGAGGTCGCCCGCTGCGCGCTGCTGGACAAGATCGGCCACAACTACAACGCCATGTCCGAGTCGGGCTACGCGTGGCCGGTGATCGACCTGCAATTGCGCTACGTACGCGGTGCGGTGTTCGGTCAGAAACTCAACGTGCGAGCCAATCTGGTGGAGTGGGAGAACCGGCTGAAGATCAACTACCTGATCAGCGATGCGCAAACCGGCGAACGCCTGACCCGCGCGGTGTCCGTGCAGGTCGCGGTCGACATGAGCAACCGCGAGATGCTGCTGGCTTCGCCGAAGGTGTTCACCGATGCCGTAGAGAGGGCCTTGCCATGACTTTCTTCCACCGCCGTTCCCCTGTAGGAGCTGGCTTGCCGGCGAGGGTCGTTAACGATGACGCTGGGCACCTGACACCCCGCAGAACTCTCAGGTTTTTCGCGAGCAGGCTCGCTCCCACAGTGCTCTGCGTGTTACTGGGCGTTCCAGTGCTGGCCCACGCTTTTGATCTGCAACAACTGAGCGATCAACTGGCCAAACCCGACGTCATCCACGGCAACTTCGTCCAGGAAAAACACCTGCGTGCCCTGCCCCAGCCACTGACCAGCAAAGGCACTTTTGTCCTCGCGAAAAATCACGGACTGTTGTGGCTGCTGAAAACGCCGTTGCAGCAGGATTACCGCATCACTGACAAAGGCATTGCCCGACGCGACGCCAACGGCTGGCAGATGCTACCGGGCAAGAGCGCTGGCGCCGAGCAGAACCGGTTGTTCCTCGCCGTGTTGCAAGGCGACAGCAGCAGTCTGCGACGGGATTTCGAACTGTCGCTGAGCGGCGATGCCCAGAACTGGAAACTGACACTGCTGCCGCGCTCGATGCTGCTCAAGCAGGTGTTCAACCAGATCAATATCACCGGCGCTGAGCTGGTGCACAGCATCGAACTGCTGGAAACCCAAGGTGACAGCACCCTGTTGCGCATGCAGGACAGCACCAGCGCGCAACCATTGAGCGAAGCGGAGCAACATGACTTTGCCCAGTGAACGCAGGCTGCCATGGCTGTTCCTGGCCCTGCTGCTGGCAGTGCTGGCGCTCGCCGGGTGGCAATGGCGTGACGGTGCGCCGCTGTCGGCCAACCTGATGGAGCTGGTGCCGGGCACTGCGCCCGACGCCCTGGAACTGCGCGCCGAACAGCGCATGCAGGAACCGCTGAACCGCGAAATGCTGGTACTGGTCGGCCATCAAAATCGCGAGCAGGCCATATCCATGGCTCAAAAAATGGGCGATCAATGGCAAGCCAGCGGCCTGTTCGAAAAGGTCCAATGGAACCTGCAAGCCGACTTGCCAGCGTTGCGCACGCAGTTGCTGCAAGGTCGATTGGCCATGCTGTCCGCTGACGACCGGCAACAATTGATCGAGCATCCCGACGCCTTCATTCAACAACGGGTGCAGGCGTTGTTCGACCCCTTCACCGGTTTCAGCCTGGTGCCAAGCCAGGACGACTGGCTGGGCCTGACCGGGCGCATCCAGAACAGTCAGCCGCAACACGGTGCGGTGCAACTGGACATTGGCAGCGGCGCGTTGATTGCCGATGCGGACGCCAAGAGTTGGGTGATGCTGCGCGCCCGAACCACCGGCAACGCCTTCGACATGAGCCTGCCGCTGCAAGTGGCTGACCTGCTCCAGCACAGCCGCGAAGAAGCGGCCAAGGCTGACGTGCAACTGTTGGCCGCCAGCGGTTTACTCTATGCCGCCAACGGTCAAAAACAGGCTTCGCGCGAAATGACCTGGGTCGGCGGGGGCGCCACGATCGGCATCCTGCTGTTGTTGCTGCTGGCTTTCCGGCGTTGGCGTGTGTTGCTGGCGCTTATTCCGGTGCTGGTGGGCATGCTGTTCGGCGCGGTGGCGTGCGTGGCGTTGTTCGGCCACATGCACGTGATGACATTGGTGCTGGGTTCGAGCCTGATCGGCGTCGCGGTTGACTACCCGCTGCACTACCTGTCCAAGAGCTGGAGCCTGAAACCCTGGCAAAGCTGGCCGGCGCTGCGCCTGACCTTGCCGGGCCTGACCCTGAGCCTGATCACCAGCGCCATCGGCTATCTGGCGCTGGCCTGGACACCGTTCCCGGCGCTGACCCAGATCGCCGTGTTCTCCGCCGCCGGTCTGTTGGGTGCGTACCTGTCGGCCGTGTGCCTGCTGCCGGCACTGCTCAAGGGCGTGGAGCTGCGCCCGGCGCAATGGCCGCTGCGGGTATCCGAATTTTTGCTGGCTCGTCGCGAAGACCTGCTCAAGCATCTGAGCACGCCGGTGTTGCTGGCGCTGTTGATTGCGTTCTGCGTCGGTGGCTTGCTGCAACTGGACACCAAAAACGACATTCGCCAATGGGTTGGTGCACCGCAACAGCTGACGGACGAAGCGCAAGCCATCGCGCGCATTACCGGCTATCAACCCACCAGTCAGTTCTTCCTGGTGCGGGCCGCCAATCAACAGCAATTGCTCGAAAGGTCGAATGCCTTGAGCGAGCGTCTGGATCAATTGGTCAATCTGGAAAAACTCCAGGGCTATCTGTCCCTCGACCAATTGGTGAGCCAGCCAAACGACCAGCAAAAAGTTCGCGAAGCCTTGAGCAAACTGCCGCAGTTCTGGCAGCCGCTGCTGGAAGTCGGCGTGCCGGTCGAAGCGCTGCAAGCTGAATTGGCCCAGTTACAAACACTGCCCGTGGAAGACATCGACGCAGCGCTGGCCGGACCGTTGGCCGAACCCTATCGCCTGCTGTGGCTAGGACCGACCGACGACGGCGTGGCGGCGATGGTCAGCCTGCAAGGCGTGAACAACCCGATGTTGCTGCAAGTTCAGGCCAAGGATTTACCGGGAGTGGTGCTGGTGGATCGTCTGGGTGAACTGAACAAAGTGTTCGCGGCCACGCAAATCAGCGCCGCCGAACTGAAACTCGCCTCCTGCGTACTGATCGTACTGGTGTTGGCCCTGCCGTTCGGTTTTGGAGGCGCGCTGCGCATTGTTTCCCTGCCGCTGCTGGCCGCACTGTGCAGCCTGGCCAGCCTTGGTTGGCTGGGACAACCGCTGACGCTGTTCAGCCTGTTCGGCCTGCTGCTGGTGACGGCGATCAGTGTCGACTACGCGATCCTCATGCGCGAACAGGTCGGCGGCGCCGCCGTGAGCCTGCTGGGCACCTTGCTGGCCGCGCTGACCACCTGGCTGTCGTTCGGCCTGCTGGCGGTGTCGAGCACGCCGGCGGTGAGCAATTTCGGTTTGTCGGTGAGCCTGGGGCTGATCTTCAGTTTCCTGCTCGCCCCATGGGCCGGGCGCCAGGTGCATGCCGTGCGTGTCGCGGAGTCGGCAGCATGATGATCGCGGTGTTCTGGGCAATGGCCCTGGCGCTGTTCGCCGTGGCGACCCGGCTCGGCCGCCACTTCGGCCTGATCCCGATCGTCAGCCAGTTGTTGCTAGCGACCATTGGCCTGCCGCTACTGATGTATTTCTGGATCGAACCGCATTGGCAAATGAGTGGCGCGGTGCTGGTCTCGCCGGGCTGGCTGAAGAACTTCTACAGCCTGAGCTTCGCGCTGCTGCTTGGCTACATTCTCAGCGACGTGATCGATCTGCAACTGGACCGCCAAAGCCTGAAAATCGCCCTGCCGAGTTTCTGCATTCCGTTTGCCTGTGGCCTGTTCACGGCCGTCTGGCTATTGCCGCCGCAACCGTGGATCAGCTCGCTGGCGGTCGGCCTGCTGTTTGCCATTACCGCGATCCCGGTGCTCTACCTGTACCTGCGACACATCAATTACCCGCCCGCCGCCACTCGGCGCCTGGTGCAGACCGCGATCCTGATCGACCTCGCCTGCTGGACCCTGTTCGGCATCGCCCAAGGCAGCCTGCACCTGAGCAGCTTGCTGCTGCCTTTGGCCGGCGCCTGCCTGCCGGTATTGCTGCGGCTACTCGGCCTGCGCCAGTTGTGGCTATACAGCCTTGGCTTTTTTGCCCTGCTGGTGGTGGCCGAACACTACAAGCTCAATGCGCTGATTTTCGGCATCGGCTATGTGCTGATCATGGCCGCGCTGAAGGTGCCGCTGGTGCTACCGCTGCCGGCGATCTGGATGAGCCGCCTGCAGACGAACATTGCCATTCCGCTGATCCTCACGTTCGGTATTGTGCAGATCAACGTGCACAGCGCGATGGACAGCCTCGGCTGGCTGCAACTGGCGGCGTTGCTGCTGCTGCCGATTGCCAGCAAATTACTGGGCAACTGGATCGGCCTTGGCTGGGCCGGCGCCTCGTTCCCGGGTGCCAGCCGCTGGCGCGAAAGCGTTCTGCTGAACATTCGCGGCTTGAGCGAGATCGTCTTTCTCAACCTGCTGCTGCAACAACAGCTGATCAGCCCGGCGCTGTACTTCGCCTTGATGCTGATGGGCCTGATCGCAACACTGCTGCCGGCACTCGCCGGTATGCATCGGATTCCCCTGAACGCTGCCGCCCCGGCAAGGAGCCCCCATGCCAACCGTTGAATTGCAACGTCACCCGATCGTGGTCATCGGGGCTGGCCCTTCCGGCGCCATCGCCGCCGCGCTGCTCAAGCGCAAGGGCCATGACGTGCTGGTGATCGAGCGACAGCATTTCCCGCGCTTCTCCATTGGTGAAAGCCTGCTGTCCCACTGCCTGGATTTCGTCGAGGAAGCGGGCATGCTCGAGGCGGTCAACGCGGCCGGTTTCCAACTGAAAACCGGGGCGGCGTTTGCCTGGGGCGAGCGCTACAGCACCTTCGATTTCGGCGACACGTTCACCCAAGGCAAGCCGACGACTTTTCAGGTCCAGCGCGCCGACTTCGACAAGCTGCTGGCCGATCAGGCCGCGCTGCAAGGCGTGGAAATCCGCTACGGCGAAACCATCGTCAGTGTCGAGATCGATCAGGCCAGACCACTGCTCGGCGTCAGGCGTGAAGACGGCAGCGAGTACCGCATCGAAGCCGGGTTCATGCTCGATGCCAGCGGTTACGGTCGCGTCCTGCCTCGCTTGCTGGACCTGGAGGCACCGTCGAATTTCCCGGTGCGCCAGGCCGTGTTCACCCATGTCGAAGACCATATCGACAACCCGAACTTCGACCGCACAAAAATCCTCGTCACCACTCACCCTACCCAGCGCGACATCTGGTTCTGGACCATCCCGTTCAGTAACGGACGCTGCTCGGTGGGCGTGGTCGCGGCCGCAGAACATTTTGAAGGCCGCACCGACAATCTGGACGATTGCCTGCGTGGCTTCATCGCCGAAACGCCGAGCCTGGCCGGGGTGCTGAACCACGCCGTCTGGGATACCCCGGCGCGTACCATCGGCGGCTACTCGGCCAACGTCAAAACCCTGCACGGGCCGGGGTTTGCCCTGCTGGGCAATGCGGCGGAGTTCCTCGACCCGGTGTTTTCCTCCGGCGTGACCATCGCCATGCGTTCGGCGAGCATGGCTGCCGGGGTCCTGCACCGTCAGCTGCAAGGTGAAACAGTCGACTGGCAACGCGAGTTTGCCGAACCGCTCAAGCGCGGCGTCGATACGTTCCGCTGCTACGTCGAGGGCTGGTACGCGGGGACTTTCCAGGACGTGATTTATTATCCCGACGGTGCTCCGGATATACGCCGCATGATCAGCTCGATCCTCGCCGGTTATGCCTGGGATGAACGCAACCCGTTCGTCGCCGAACCCAAACGCCGACTACGGATGTTGTCGGAACTCTGTGCAAGGGATGCCACATGGGCTACTTGAGCAACACCTACGTCGAAGAGACCCGTTTCGGGCTCTGGTTCCTGCGCAGCCACACCTGGCAGCATCACGTGCTACGCGTGGCGATCAATGATCTGCGGAGCCTGTTCAGCGAGCCGTTGCCAGGTCATCCGGTGTTGCTCGACGCCGGCTGCGGTCAGGGCAAGTCGTTCCGTTATTTGCACCAGACCTTCATGCCCGAACGTCTGATCGGCGTGGACGCCGACCCGCACAGCCTGAAACAGAGTCGCGAAGAAGCGGTCAATCAAGGGATGACGGTGGAGTTGATTGGCAGCGATTGCGCGACCCTCACTGTGCCCGACGCCAGCATCGACCTGCTGTTCTGTCACCAGACGTTCCATCATCTGGTCGAGCAGGAGCAGGCGCTCGCCGAGTTCTATCGCGTGCTCAAGCCGGGTGGTTACCTGCTGTTCGCCGAGTCCACCGAGGCTTACATTGATACCTGGGTGATTCGCTGGCTGTTCCGCCATCCGATGCAGGTGCAGAAAAGCGCCGCGCAGTATCTGGAGATGATTCGCCACCAAGGTTTCCAATTCACTGCGCAAAACGTGTCGTATCCATACTTGTGGTGGAGCCGCGCCAAGGACTTCGGCCTGCTTGAACGCTTGGGCCTGCGCCAGCCGAAGCCCTTTGGCCAGCGAGAAGAGACCCTGGTCAATGTGGTGGCGCGCAAACCGCTGGAAGGTGCTGTGTGATGTTTACCATCAGCCGCTTGAAACACTATCCCCCAAGGCTCGTGATCGCCATGCGTTTTCTGTTATTGGCCGCGGCCCTGCTGCTCAGCGCCTGCGCCAGCCGGCCTCCGCTGCCCGAACAAACCCCAAGCCTGACGTTGCCACTGCAATTGCACATCCAGCGCCTGCAAGCGGACCAACGTCAGGACTGGGTGCTGGTGATCCAGCATGAAGGCCCGGCCATTCGCTGGTCGATGATGGACCTGCTGGGCATTCCGCAGGCACGCCAGAAACTGGTCGACGGAACGTGGCGTGCCGATGGACTGCTACCGCCCAACCCGGAGGCCCGGGAGCTGTTCGCTGCCTTGCTGTTTGCGCTGACGCCCCGGGATGAATTGTCGGCCAACTACCCCTCCGCCTGGCAACACGGGACGCAACGCTCCCTGCCCGCGCGCTGGGACGTTCGTTATTCACAATCGTTGAGCTTCGAATTGAACCTGCCTGAAGGTCCGAATTATCAAATCACACCCCTGAGCGGTGACACGCCATGACGGCCTACCTGAACGCCCTCGGGGTGATCTGCTCGCTGGGGCGCGGCAAGGCGCAAGTCGCCCGTAACCTGTTCGCTGGCGATTGCTCCGGCATACGCAGCGAGACCGGCTGGGTGCCGGACCGTTCGTTGCCGGTGGGCGCGGTGCACGGCGAGCTGGCGGCGATCCCGGCCGAGTTGAGCCGGCACCGCAGCCGCAACAATCAACTGCTGCTCGAAGCCGCCCTGCAAATTCAGCAGGACATCGATCAAGCGATCCAGACTTACGGTCGCCATCGCATCGGCGTGGTGCTGGGCACCAGCACTTCGGGCATCGATGAAGCCAGTCAGGGGCTGGCCCACTACGTCCGCGAGCAGCGCTTTCCGGACGCGTACGACTATCAGCAACAGGAGCTCGGCGCACCGGCAAATTTCCTCGCCGAGTGGCTGCAACTGAGCGGCCCCGCCTATGTGATTTCCACCGCCTGCACCTCCAGCGCCCGCGCGTTGATGAGCGCCCGGCGCCTGCTCGATCTGGGGCTGTGCGACGTGGTGCTGTGCGGTGGCGTCGACACGCTGTGCAAACTGACCCTCAATGGATTTTCCGCCCTGGAGGCGGTGTCCGGCGAACGCTGCAATCCGTTCTCGGCGAACCGCAACGGCATCAATATCGGCGAAGCGGCGGTGCTGTTCCTGATGAGCAAACAATCAGCCGGCCGCCAATCGATCGCCTTGCTGGGCAGCGGCGCCAGCTCCGATGCGCACCACATTTCCGCCCCGGAGCCGTCCGGCCGAGGTGCCCGACAAGCGATGCGCAAGGCTTTGAGCCAGGCCAGCCTGCAACCTGAGCAGATCGGCTACCTGAACCTGCACGGCACCGCTACCCAGCACAACGACGCCATGGAAAGCCAGGCCGTGACCGCACTGTTTGCGCACGGTGTCCCTTGCTCGTCGACCAAACCCATGACCGGGCATACCCTCGGCGCAGCGGGGGCGCTGGAAGCAGCGTTCTGCTGGTTGAGCCTGCACCCTGACAACCAGCAGCACGCCCTGCCGCCCCACATCTGGGATGGCCAACCGGACCCGGCGTTACCGCCGCTGAAATGGGTGACCCTGGCCGATCGACTGGCGTCCACTGAACCTCGCTACCTGATGAGCAATTCCTTTGCCTTCGGCGGCAACAACGTCAGCCTGATTATCGGAGACGCCCCATGATTGACTGGCCGCTCGCCGAACTGCTGCCCCACGCTGGCGACATGATCTTTATCGATCAGATCCTGGCGTTCGATGACGAGCAGATTCATACCTGCCTCACCGTCAAGCCCAATGGCCTGTTCAGCCTCCCCGACGGCAGCTTGCCGGCCTGGGTCGGAATCGAACTGATGGCCCAGAGCGTCGCGGCCTTCGCCGGCTGCCATGCTCGCCAGCGTGGCGATGCAGTGGCCTTGGGCTTCCTGCTCGGCAGTCGTAAATTCGAATGCAACGTCGAAAGCTTTCCGGCCGGCACCGAACTGACCATCCACGGCATCCGCTCGCTGGAAGACGACAACGGCATGGGCGTGTTCGAATGCCACATCAACGCGCCCGGCATTCACGCCACCGCCCGCCTGAACGTGTATCGCCCGCCGCAAGCGGCCCACTATCTTCATGAACCTGCAGGAGTCCAGTCATGACTGAATCCGTACTGGTCACCGGCTCCAGCCGTGGCATCGGCCGCGCCATCGCCCTGCGCCTGGCCCAGGCCGGCCACGACATCGTGCTGCATTGCCGCAGCGGCCTGACCGAGGCCACGGCCGTACAAGCCGACATCGAAGCCCTGGGGCGCAAGGCGCGCATCCTGCAATTCGACGTCGGTGACCGCGCCGCTTGCAAAGCGACTCTTGAAGCCGACGTCGAAACCCACGGTGCTTATTACGGCGTGGTGCTCAACGCCGGCCTGACCCGTGATGGCGCTTTTCCGGCGCTGAGCGAGGATGATTGGGATGTCGTAATGCGCACCAACCTTGACGGTTTCTACAACGTGCTGCACCCGGTGATGATGCCGATGATTCGTCGTCGCGCCGCCGGGCGAATTGTCTGCATCACGTCGGTGTCCGGGCTGATCGGCAACCGGGGCCAGGTCAACTACAGCGCTTCCAAGGCCGGCCTGATTGGCGCGGCAAAGGCATTGGCGATAGAGCTGGGCAAGCGCAAAATCACCGTAAACTGTGTCGCCCCCGGCCTGATCGACACAGCCATGCTCGATGAAAACGTGCCGGTGGAAGAGCTGATGAAGATGATCCCCGCACAACGCATGGGCACCCCTGAAGAGGTGGCCGGTGCAGTGAATTTCCTGATGTCGGCGGAAGCCTCGTACATCACCCGGCAGGTTCTGGCCGTCAATGGAGGCCTGTGCTGATGAAGCGCGTCGTCGTCACCGGCATGGCCGGCATCACTTCCCTGGGCAGCGATTGGGACACCATCGCTGGCCACTTCGCGGCCAACCATAGTGGCATCCGCCGGATGGCCGAGTGGGATCGCTTTACCGAACTCAACACCCGTCTGGCCGGACCGATTGATGACTTCAAAGTGCCGAGCCACTGGACCCGCAAGCAACTGCGCAGCATGGGCCGGGTTTCACGGCTGGCGGTGGGTGCAGCGGAGCAGGCGTTGACCGACGCCGGATTGCTCGGCGACGAATCGATCAAGGACGGACGCATGGGCGTCGCGTGCGGTTCATCCACGGGCAGCACCGACGAGATCAAGGCCTTCGGCAACATGCTGCTGAATTCGGTGGCTGAGGGCCTGAACGCCAACTCCTACGTACGGATGATGCCGCACACCACGGCGGCAAACATCAGCATTTTCTTCGGCCTGACCGGTCGGCTGATCCCGACGTCGAGCGCCTGCACCAGCGGCAGCCAGGGCATCGGCTATGCCTACGAGGCGATCAAGTTCGGCCGCCTGCCGCTGATGCTCGCCGGTGGCGCCGAAGAGCTGTGCCCGACCGAAGCCATGGTCTTCGACGCGCTTTACGCCACCAGCCTGAAGAATGACACCCCACAACTGTCGCCACGGCCTTACGACAGCGGCCGCGACGGCCTGGTGATCGGCGAAGGTGGCGGCATGCTGGTGCTCGAAGAGCTGGAACATGCGCTGGCGCGCGGCGCACGCATCCATGCCGAAATCGTTGGTTTCGGCAGCAACGCCGACGGCCAGCACACCACCCGTCCGGAGCAAGTCACCATGCGCCGGGCCATGGAACTGGCGCTGGAAGACGCCGGCCTCAAGCCTTCGGACATCGGTTACGTCAACGGCCACGGCACCGCCACCGAACAGGGTGACATCGCCGAGACCCTGGCCACCAGCAGCCTGTTTGGCGAACACATGCCCATCAGCTCGCAGAAAAGCTTCCTCGGCCACACCCTCGGCGCCTGCGGTGCGCTGGAGTCCTGGTTCAGCATCGAAATGATGAACCGCGACCTGTACGCCCACACCCTCAACCTCGACGAAGTCGACCCGCACTGCGGCAAACTGGACTACCTGCGCGGCGAATTCCGGCAGATGAGCAACCAGTACGTGATGAACAACAACTTTGCGTTTGGCGGGGTGAATACTTCGTTGATTTTCAAGCGCTGGGCGTAAGCAATATCCCCCCTCTCAGGAGCGAGCCCTGCTCGCGCCTACAATGGTCAGGGTGGATCGAGTTTATCCAGCACCCGGTTCACCGCCAGCTCGCCCAGCATGATCAATTGCTGGATCCCCCCCAGGGTGTCGCTCTGCGCCCCCTTCAGGTACCTGGCGAAATCCATGGCCATCACGTTGGCGGAGGCCAGGGACACACAGTGGCAGCTGTACGCAGCGGGACGACCGTTACCAGTAATCTATTGGCCCTATGTTTGCGAATCACAGCAACGGGGCTGACTTTGACCACTTCAGGAATTTCATAACCCCTGACATCGCAAATCAGCACGCGGCCCTCCTTCGGTTGGTATAAAACTGGCATCCATGGCACTGGGCAAAAGAAATCGATTCCGCGCAAGATCTGGATAAACCACTAAGCCGGATCCGTTACTTGAAATGTCCCGGACAAGACGGTTTGCTCACGCCCCTACCCCCTCAACCTTCCTCGTCAACAACTCCACAAACGCCCTCGCCATCGGAGACTTCTGATCCTTGCGCTGCACCAGCCACACCGCCGACACCGCCGCCGGGTCGAGCAAGGGTCGATAGATCACGCCATCAATGCGCATCCGCTGGTAGGACGCCGGCAACACCGAGACCCCGAGCCCCGCTGCCACCAACCCGATGATGGTCATCGCCTCGCCGGCCTCCTGGGCGAAGTGCGGGCTGAAGCCGGCTTCGCGAGCCAGGCTGAGGAGTTGTGCATACAGGCCACTGCCATAGCTGCGCGGGAAAAACACGAAAGGCTCGAGAGCCAGGGCCGACAGGAACAAGCCCTCTTCACTGTCCTTGACCAACGGGTGCTTGGAACTGAGCACCGCCACCAGCGGTTCGCGCATCAGCTCCACCACGTTGAGGCAATCCGGCAGGCCCAATGGCCGCATGATCCCGACCTCAATCGCATTGTCCACCAGCGCATCGGCCACTTGGGTGCTGCTCATTTCCCGCAGGTTCAGGTGCACCGCCGGGAAACGCTGGCGAAACGAGAAAATCGCCTGGGGAATGGTCGAGTTGAACGGTGCCGACGAGGTGAAACCGATCTTCAACTCACCCAACTCACCGAGCTGGGCCCGGCGGGCGACATCCGCCGCTTTGTCGACCTGGGCCAACGCCAGCCGCGCCTCTTCGAGGAACAGCCGACCGGCCTCGCTCAGCTCGACCCGACGATTGGTACGTTCGAACAATCGCGCCCCGACCTCTTGCTCCAGCGCCTGAATCTGCTGGCTCAGCGGTGGTTGCGAGATGCCCAGCACCTGTGCGGCGCGGCCGAAATGCAGTTCTTCGGCGACGGCGATGAAGTAGCGCAGATGACGCAATTCCATGGGATTTCCATTAGGTCGTAAAAGCTATCAAACAGGTCGAACAATATATTGGATTGAATCATTAGCCAGCTATATGCTTTTTCCATTGCCTGACCGGCTGCGCCCCTCCGAGGTCCAACGTGAAAACTGCTGTCGCCCCACTTGCCCATGAAGTTCCACCTGCCGTACAGGACGATGTCGTCGCTGAACTCAAGGAGATCTACATCGAAAAAGGCACGCCGGCGTTCATGCGCACGGTGCTGGCGCTGTTCTGCGGCGGTTTCGCAACCTTTGCCCTGCTGTACTGCGTGCAGCCGATGATGCCGCTGTTATCCCACGAATATTCAATCAACGCGGCGCAGAGCAGCCTGATCCTGTCGGTCGCCACCGGCATGCTCGCCATCGGCCTGCTGATCACCGGTCCGATCTCAGACCGCGTCGGGCGCAAACCGGTGATGGTCGCAGCGCTGTTTGCCGCCGCACTGTGCACCATGGCCAGTGCGATGATGCCGAGCTGGCACGGCGTACTGGCCATGCGTGCGCTGATTGGGCTGTCGTTGAGCGGCCTGGCGGCGGTCGCGATGACCTATTTGAGCGAAGAAATCCATCCGCAGCACATCGGCCTGGCGATGGGTTTGTATATCGGCGGCAACGCCATTGGCGGGATGAGTGGGCGCTTGATCACCGGGGTACTGATCGACTTCGTCAGCTGGCACACGGCGATGCTGGTGATCGGGGGGCTGGCCCTGATTGCGGCGGCAGTGTTCTGGAAGATCCTCCCGGAATCGAAAAACTTCCGCGCTCGCTCATTGCACCCGCGCAGCCTGCTCGATGGCTTCACCATGCACTTTCGCGACGCCGGGCTGCCGTTGCTGTTTCTCGAAGCGTTCGTGCTGATGGGTGCGTTCGTCACGCTGTTCAACTACATCGGTTATCGCCTGTTGGCCGAGCCGTACCACATGGAGCAGGCCTTCGTCGGGCTGCTGTCGGTGGTGTACCTGTCGGGTATCTATAGTTCGGCGAAAATCGGCTCGCTGGCCGACAAACTCGGTCGCCGTAAAGTGCTCTGGGGCACCATCGCGCTGATGCTCGGCGGCCTGGCCCTGACGATGTTCACCCCGCTGCCGCTGGTGATCTTCGGCATGCTGGTGTTCACCTTCGGCTTCTTCGGCGCCCATTCGGTAGCCAGCAGCTGGATCGGCCGGCGCGCCAACAAGGCCAAGGGCCAGGCGTCGTCGCTGTACCTGTTCAGCTACTACGCCGGTTCAAGCATCGCCGGTACCGCGGGCGGGGTGTTCTGGCACCTGGGCGGCTGGAATGGTATCGGTCTGTTCATCGGCGGGTTGCTGTTGGTGGCGCTGCTGGTCGCGCTGAAACTGGCGAAGTTGCCGCCGTTGCCGGGATCCGGCGCGACTATCTGAGCACCATCCGCGCCTCCAGTACGACGTCACGCTTTTCCAGGGTCAACGATTGCAGCGCAATACCGTCACGTTCGATGCGGTCCAGCCAGGGCAGCAATGTCATGGCGTCGCCGCTGAGAGTCAGGCGCAGCAGGTCGTTGCTGCGTCGGCTGCCAGACCAGACCGAACGCCGCGACACTCAGGACAAACACACTCAGCCCCCCTAGCAGCCGCTGCCAGCGCTGTAACGTCGCCGCTTTAATCTCGCCTGGCTTCATGCCGCTTGCTCTACGGTCAGGGTCGCCTGCACCCGGTTTTGGCCCTTGCTCGCGTTGTCGATGCGCACAGGCGTTCCTTGTTGCCGCCCCCGCTCGCGCAATGAGTTCCAGACTACTTATCGAAATTTAAGGCGCGCATTGCTGGCGCTGAAGTTTGCGATATTGCTCAATCGTTGGGCTGAGCAAGGGTCCGAACCTTACTTGGATGAATACGTTTTCTATGTAGGAAATGTCCTTCCTGCCAGCAGGAACCGTCTCTACGACTCGTTCTCCGACATTGGACGAAAGAACTCCTACAAGCAGTGATCTCAGCTAACTAAGGAAAGCTGAGCATAAAAAAGCCTGTCGGGCACCAGGCCGGACAGGCTTTCGATCACGTCAAAGACGGTTATTCGTGATACTGCGCCGACAGCTCATGTACCGCACGCAAGAAAGCACCGGCATGTTCCGGATCGACTTCCGGCGTGATGCCGTGCCCCAGGTTGAACACGTGGCCGCTGCCTTTGCCGTAGCTGGCCAGGATGCGTCCGACTTCGGTGCGAATTGCTTCCGGCTTGGCGTAGAGCACGGTCGGGTCCATGTTGCCTTGCAGGGCGACTTTGTCGCCGACACGGGCACGGGCATTACCGATGTCGCAGGTCCAATCCAGGCCCAGTGCATCGGCGCCGGCATCGGCGATGCTTTCCAGCCACAGGCCGCCGTTCTTGGTGAACAGGATCACCGGCACCTTGCGGCCATCGTGCTCGCGGATCAGGCCGTTGACGATTTTCTTCATGTAGGCCAGGGAGAATTCCTGATACGCCGCCGCCGACAGGTTGCCGCCCCAGGTATCGAAGATTTGCACCGCTTGGGCACCGGCCATGATCTGGCCGTTGAGGTAGCTGGTGACCGACTGCGCGAGTTTATCCAGCAGCAGGTGCATGGCTTGCGGGTTGTCGTAGAGCATCGCCTTGGTCTTGCGGAAGTCTTTCGACGAGCCGCCTTCAACCATGTAAGTGGCGAGGGTCCATGGGCTGCCGGAGAAGCCGATCAGCGGCACACGGCCGCTCAGCTCGCGACGGATCGTGCTGACGGCGTCCATCACGTAACCGAGGTCTTTGTGTGGATCAGGGATCGGCAGGGCTTCGATGTCAGCCAGGGTGCTGACGACTTTCTTGAAGCGCGGACCTTCACCGGTTTCGAAGTACAGGCCCTGGCCCATGGCATCGGGGATGGTCAGGATGTCGGAAAAGAGGATCGCCGCGTCCAGTTGTGGATAGCGGTCAAGCGGTTGCATCGTGACTTCGCAAGCGAATTCCGGATTCATGCACAAGCTCATGAAATCACCGGCCTGGGCACGGCTGGCGCGGTATTCAGGCAGGTAGCGTCCGGCCTGGCGCATCATCCACACGGGGGTGACATCTACAGGTTGCTTGAGCAGGGCGCGCAGGAAACGGTCGTTCTTCAGGGCAGTCATGTCGGCATCCGGAAAAAAAGTGCGGGCATTTTCTCAGAGCCGGAGGCAAAAGGCACGGCAAGCGCCGCACCTTTTGTCTATCGGGTCAATTTGTCGCGGGTAAACACGGCATTCAGCAACACCACGAAACAACGGTGGGAGCGAGCCTGCTCGCGAAGGGGCCTGTACATCCAACATCGATGTTGGCTGACAGACCGCTTTCGCGAGCAGGCTCGCTCCCACAGGGGTTACTGCATTTGGCTCTGGATCGGGCTTAAACGCCCAGGTAATCCAGGATCCCTTCGGCGGCATTGCGGCCTTCGAAGATTGCCGTCACCACCAGGTCAGAACCGCGAACCATGTCGCCACCGGCGAAGATTTTCGGGTTGCTGGTCTGGTGTTTGTACTGGCCTTGTTCCGGGGCCACGACGCGGCCCTGGCTGTCGGTCTGGATGCTGAACTGCTCGAACCACGGCGCCGGGCTTGGACGGAAACCGAAAGCGATGACCACGGCGTCGGCCGGGATGATCTCTTCGGAGCCCGGGATTGGCTCGGGGCTGCGACGGCCACGGGCGTCCGGCTCGCCGAGACGGGTCTCGACCACCTTCACGCCTTCGACCTTGTCTTCGCCAACGATGGCGATCGGCTGGCGGTTGTAGAGGAATTTCACGCCTTCTTCCTTGGCGTTCTTCACCTCTTTGCGCGAACCCGGCATGTTGGCTTCGTCACGACGATACGCACAGGTCACCGACTTGGCGCCCTGGCGAATCGAAGTACGGTTGCAGTCCATCGCCGTGTCACCACCACCGAGAACCACGACCTTCTTGCCTTTCATGTCGACGAAATCTTCCGGCGACTTTTCAAAGCCCAGGTTGCGGTTGACGTTGGCGATCAGGAAGTCCAGCGCGTCGTAGACGCCCGGCAGATCCTCACCGGCAAAACCGCCCTTCATGTAGGTGTAGGTGCCCATGCCCATGAATACGGCATCGTATTCTTCGAGCAATTGCTCCATGGTCACGTCCTTGCCCACTTCGGTGTTCAGGCGGAACTCGATGCCCATGCCGGTGAAGACTTCGCGGCGATTGCTCAGCACGGTCTTTTCCAGCTTGAACTCGGGGATGCCGAAGGTCAGCAGGCCACCGATTTCCGGGTTCTTGTCGAACACCACCGGGGTCACGCCACCACGTACCAGCACGTCAGCGCAGCCAAGGCCCGCAGGCCCGGCGCCGATGATCGCGACACGCTTGCCGGTCGGCTTGACCTTGGACATGTCCGGGCGCCAGCCCATGGCGAACGCGGTGTCGGTGATGTACTTCTCCACCGAACCGATGGTCACCGCGCCGAAGCCGTCGTTGAGGGTGCACGCACCCTCGCACAGTCGATCCTGCGGGCACACCCGGCCGCAGACTTCCGGCAAGGTGTTGGTCTGGTGCGACAGCTCGGCAGCCGCGAGGATGTTGCCCTCGGCCACCAGTTTCAGCCAGTTGGGAATGAAGTTGTGCACCGGGCACTTCCATTCGCAATACGGGTTACCGCAACCCAGGCAGCGGTGGGCCTGGTCGGCCGACTGCTGGGGTTTGAAGGGTTCGTAGATTTCCACGAACTCTTTCTTGCGTTGACGCAACAGTTTCTTCTTCGGATCCTTGCGCCCGACCTCGATGAACTGGAAGTCATTATTCAGACGTTCAGCCATTGTTAAAACCTCATCAAACTCTTCAGGCGCATATCACTGCGGGTTGGCACGGGTGCTGGAAAGCAACGATTTCAGGTTGGCAGCCTTAGGCTTGACCAGCCAGAAACGACGTACGTAATCATCGAGGTTCTCGGCGAGTTCACGACCCCACTCGCTGTCGGTTTCCTCGACGTACTCGTTCAGCACGCGTTGCAAATGGCTACGGTAGGCTTCCATCGCCTCGCCGCTGATCCGCTGGATTTCCACCAGTTCATGGTTGACCCGGTCAACGAAGGTGTTGTCCTGGTCGAGCACGTAGGCGAAACCACCGGTCATGCCAGAGCCGAAGTTGTAACCGGTCTTGCCCAGGACGCAGACGAAACCACCGGTCATGTACTCGCAGCAGTGATCACCAGTGCCTTCCACAACGGTGTGGGCACCGGAGTTACGCACGGCGAAACGCTCGCCCGCGGTGCCGGCGGCGAACAGCTTGCCGCCGGTGGCGCCGTACAGGCAGGTGTTGCCGATGATGGCACTGTCCTGAGTCTTGTAGACGCTGCCCTTCGGCGGAACGATGACCAGCTTGCCGCCGGTCATGCCTTTGCCGACGTAGTCGTTGGCGTCGCCTTCCAGGTACATGTTCAGGCCGCCGGCGTTCCAGACGCCGAAGCTCTGACCCGCCGTACCCTTGAAGCGGAAGGTGATTGGCGCGCTGGCCATGCCCTGATTGCCGTGCTTGCGGGCGATTTCGCCGGAAATCCGCGCGCCGATCGAACGGTCGCAGTTGCAGATATCCAGTTCGAATTCAGCGCCGCTCAGGTCGTTGATCGCCGAGGTGGCCATGTCGACCATTTTCTCGGCCAGCAGGCCTTTATCGAACGGCGGGTTGCGTTCCACGCCGCAGAACTGCGGTTTGTCCGCCGGCACATGGTCGCTGCCCAGCAACGGCGTCAGGTCCAGGTGATGTTGCTTGGCGGTCTGCCCTTCGAGGACTTCCAGCAGATCGGTACGGCCGATCAGCTCTTCGAGGGAGCGCACGCCCAGCTTGGCCAGCCACTCACGGGTTTCCTCGGCGACGTAGGTGAAGAAATTCACCACCATGTCGACGGTACCGATGTAGTGATCCTTGCGCAGCTTCTCGTTCTGAGTCGCGACGCCGGTGGCGCAGTTGTTCAGGTGGCAGATGCGCAAGTATTTGCAGCCCAGGGCGATCATTGGCGCGGTGCCGAAGCCGAAGCTTTCAGCGCCGAGAATGGCGGCCTTGATCACGTCGAGGCCGGTTTTCAGGCCGCCGTCGGTTTGTACCCGGACTTTGCCGCGCAGGTCGTTGCCACGCAGGGTCTGGTGGGTTTCGGCGAGGCCGAGTTCCCACGGCGCGCCCGCGTATTTGATCGAGGTCAGAGGCGATGCACCGGTACCACCGTCGTAGCCGGAGATGGTGATCAAGTCCGCATAGGCCTTGGCCACACCGGCGGCAATGGTGCCGACGCCGGCTTCTGCTACCAGCTTCACCGAGACCAGCGCTTTCGGGTTGACTTGTTTCAGGTCGAAAATCAGCTGCGACAAGTCTTCGATCGAGTAGATGTCGTGGTGCGGCGGTGGCGAAATCAGGGTCACGCCCGGCACGGCGTAACGCAGCTTGGCGATCAGACCGTTGACCTTGCCGCCTGGCAGTTGACCGCCCTCGCCCGGCTTGGCGCCTTGGGCAACCTTGATCTGCAGCACTTCAGCGTTGACCAGGTATTCCGGGGTCACACCGAAACGGCCAGTCGCGACCTGTTTGATTTTCGAGCTCTTGATGGTGCCGTAGCGCGCCGGGTCTTCGCCGCCTTCACCGGAGTTGGAACGCGCACCGAGGCGGTTCATGGCTTCGGCCAGGGCTTCGTGAGCTTCCGGCGACAGCGCACCCAGGGAGATGCCGGCGGAGTCGAAGCGCTTGAGCACCGATTCCAGCGGTTCGATTTCGCTGATGTCCAGCGGAGTGTCGAGGGTTTTGACTTTCAGCAGGTCGCGGATCATCGACACCGGGCGGTTATCCACCAGCGACGTGTATTCCTTGAACTTGCTGTAGTCGCCCTGCTGCACGGCGGCTTGCAGGGTGTTGACCACGTCCGGGTTGTACGCGTGATATTCGCCACCGTGGACGAACTTCAACAGGCCGCCTTGCTGGATCGGCTTGCGCGGACTCCAGGCTTCGGCGGCAAGTGCTTTCTGCTCGGCTTCGATGTCGACGAAACGCGCACCTTTGATACGGCTTGGCACGCCGCGGAAGCTCAGGTTGCAGACTTCCTCGGACAGGCCGATGGCTTCGAACAACTGCGCACCACGGTACGACGTGATGGTCGAGATACCCATCTTCGACAGGATCTTGAGCAAGCCTTTGGTGATGCCTTTACGGTAGTTCTTGAACACCTCGTAGAGGTCGCCCAGCACTTCACCGGTACGGATCAGGTCGCCCAGCACTTCGTAAGCCAGGAACGGATAAACGGCAGAGGCGCCGAAACCGATCAACACGGCGAAGTGGTGCGGATCGCGAGCGGTCGCGGTTTCCACGAGGATGTTGGAGTCGCAACGCAGGCCTTTTTCGGTCAGGCGGTGGTGGACCGCGCCGGTGGCCAAGGATGCGTGGATCGGCAGCTTGCCCGGAGCGATGTGACGGTCACTCAGCACGACCTGGGTACGACCGGCGCGCACGGCTTCTTCAGCCTGATCGGCCACGTTGCGGATCGCCGCTTCGAGGCCGACGCTTTCGTCGTAGTTGAGGTCGATGATCGTGCGCTCGAAGCCCGGACGATCAAGGTTCATCAGCGAACGCCACTTGGCCGGGGAAATGACCGGCGAGCTGAGGATCACGCGCGAAGCGTGTTCCGGCGACTCCTGGAAGATGTTGCGTTCGGCACCGAGGCAGATCTCCAGCGACATAACGATCGCTTCACGCAGCGGGTCGATCGGCGGGTTGGTCACCTGTGCGAACTGCTGGCGGAAATAGTCGTACGGCGTGCGCACGCGCTGGGACAGCACGGCCATCGGCGTATCGTCGCCCATCGAGCCCACGGCTTCGTAGCCCTGTTCGCCGAGCGGACGCAGCACCTGGTCGCGCTCTTCGAACGTGACCTGGTACATCTTCATGTATTGCTTGAGCTGATCGACGTCGTAGAACGCCGAACCGTGGTCATTGTCTTCCATGGTCGCCTGAATGCGCAGGGCATTCTTGCGCAGCCATTGTTTGTACGGATGACGGGACTTCAGGCGGTTGTCGATCGCATCGGTGTCGAGGATCTGACCGGTTTCGGTGTCCACGGCAAAGATCTGGCCCGGGCCAACGCGCCCCTTGGCGAGCACGTCTTCAGGCTGGTAGTTCCAGACACCGATTTCGGACGCCAGGGTGATGAAGCCGTTCTTGGTGGTAACCCAACGCGCCGGGCGTAGACCGTTACGGTCGAGCAGGCACACCGCGTAGCGACCGTCGGTCATTACCACACCGGCCGGGCCGTCCCACGGTTCCATGTGCATCGAGTTGTATTCGTAGAACGCACGCAGGTCGGGGTCCATGGTTTCGACGTTCTGCCACGCAGGCGGAATGATCATCCGCACGCCACGGAACAGATCGATGCCACCGGTGACCATCAGCTCGAGCATGTTGTCCATGCTCGAAGAGTCGGAACCGACGCGGTTGACCAGCGGGCCGAGCTCTTCCAGGTCCATCAGATCGTTGCTGAACTTGGTGCGACGGGCCACGGCCCAGTTGCGGTTGCCGGTGATGGTATTGATCTCGCCGTTGTGCGCCAGGAAGCGGAACGGTTGAGCCAGCGGCCATTTCGGCAGGGTGTTGGTGGAGAAGCGCTGGTGGAACACGCAAATCGAGGTTTGCAGGCGCTCATCGCTCAGGTCTGGATAGAAGGCGGTGAGATCCGCCGGCATCATCAGGCCTTTATAAATGATGGTCTTTTGCGAAAAGCTGCAGACGTAGTGGTCGGTGTCAGCGGCGTTGGCCACGGACGAACGGCGACGAGAGGTGAACAGCTTGACGGCCATGTCCTGATCGCTCAGGCCTTCACCGCCGATGAACACTTGCTCGATCTGCGGCAGACGCTCAAGGGCCAGGCGACCGAGGACGCTGGTGTCGATCGGCACTTTGCGCCAGCCGACGAGATGCAGGCCGGCAGCCAGGATCTCGCGGTTCATGTTCTCGCGAGCGGCTTCGGCTTTGACCGGGTCCTGGTTGAAGAAGACCATGCCCACGGCATATTGCTTGGGCAGGTCGACGCCGAATGTTTCCTGGGCGATGGCTCGCAGGAACACGTCCGGCTTTTGAATCAGCAGACCGCAACCGTCACCGGTCTTGCCGTCGGCATTAATCCCACCGCGGTGGGTCATGCAGGTCAGGGCCTCGATGGCCGTTTGCAAAAGGGTATGACTGGGCTCGCCCTGCATGTGGGCTATCAGGCCGAAACCGCAGTTATCCTTGAATTCATCTGGTTGGTACAGACCTGCTTTCATAGACACTTTCTCACCAGGCTGCCTCTCATCGAGGCAAATTTCTTTTCAATTCAACCACTTACCATCCACGCCGAACGTACGCCAGCTTTGCAGAGGCAAAAGGGAGGTCATTGTACACACCGACACGGAGGCTCACAAATTTGACGACGAAATGTCGCAAATCTATGTCGCATTTGTGAAAGGTTTAAAGCGATCTGCTGTGCTAGTCAAAACTTTTTTAATTCTGACCGCAACGACTCAAAGACTACTGTGACGCAGACACCACAAGGCACGCGGCCTGTAGAGGCGGCATGCCGTGCAGAAATTTTGAGGTGCTTGGAGAGGCGGCCTGGGTAAGGCCGCCGAATCTTCAGCGAGTTGTTGCCAGTTCCTGTTGGACGCTGGCGACAGTGCGAGGCCAAGGTTTACCAGCCTGAACCTTCGCTGGCAAGGCCTTGATGGCGGAAACGGCTGCATCGCGGTTGCTGAAACTGCCGTAGGTGATGACGTAAAGCGGTTTGCCGTTCAGTACTTTCTTGAAGTACCGGTACTCGCCGCCCTGCTCCTTGACGAAGTTTTGCGCAGCCGCTTCGGAGCTGGTGCCGAGGATCTGCACCACGTAGTTACCCGGCGCCTGTCCGGCGTACCAGGTACCACCCGCTGCCTTGGTGGCGGCGGCTGGTTTCTCGACAGGCTTGGCCGCGGCGACGGCCGGTTTCGCAGGCGCCGGGGCAGGCTTGGCGGCAGGCGCCGGAACTGGCGCAGGTTTGGCGGTAGCAACCTGAGTCGGTGCCGGAACCGGCTTGGTCACCGGCGTCGGCGCAGGGCCGGCCGGAACGCCCGCAGGCGGCGCAGTGGTGGTGGTGACGGTCGGCGGGGTCTCGCTGGAACCTTCAAGCGGAACGCCATCGTCGCCTTCGGTGATACCACCCGCCGCTTCAGCCAGAGGCCCCCGCATGACAGGCTGCGAGTTACCGACCAACGGCAGCGGCATTGGCTGCGTATTGCCGGCAAATTCGACGGCTGGCGCACCACCGTTCGACTGAGGCGCACCCTGGCCGAGCGGCAATTGCGCCTGTTCGTTGGCCGGAGCACCCGTGGTCGGTGCCTTGCTGCGACCCGGCATCAACCAGGCGGCGGCTACCGCGACCACGACGACGGCGGAAATCGCCAATACGTGTTTCTTCGGCATATTGAACCCCATACTTGGACGTTTCACCGCTGAGCGGCTGGCAATCATGGCTTCGATCATTGCATCGCGGGCAACCTGGTTGATATTGCCAGGCCAACCCTCGGAGCTTTCGTGAATATCAGAGATCTGATCCGCGGTGAAAAGTTCGATACCCCGACCCGCACCTTCAAGGCGCTGGTCCAGGTATTCGCGGGTTTCTTCTTCGGTGTAAGGCTGCAGCTCGATGACGTGGAAGCGCTCTTCCTCGAGGCTCAATTGCTCGAGTTGGGCAATCAACGACGACTCGCCGAACAGGAACACATGCGGGCGTCCTTCCGGTGCACCGGCACCCAGCGCCATCAACGCTTCGAGCGCGGATTCATCGAGCTGCTCGGCGTCATCCACCAGCAGATAGACCTCCTGACCGGTCAGCGCCAGTTGCACCACCTGAGCCAGGATGGCGCCGATCTCAGGCTGGGCAACGTCCAGCGCCTGGGCGACCTGACGCAGCACACCCGCCGAATCGCCGGCGCCACGGGCGGACACCACCACGCTCTGCACCGACTGTTTATTGGTGCTGGCCACCAAAGCCTGACGCAGCAGGGTTTTGCCACTGCCTTGTGGCCCCGTGACCACCAGCAGCAACTGGCTGTAACGCGCCAGGTGATGCAACTGCCCCAGCACGGGCTTGCGCTGGGCCGGGAAAAACTTGAAGCCAGGCACCCGTGGAGCGAAAGGGTCATGACTCAACTGGTAATGGCCGAGGAAAGCCTCGTCGGCATGCAAACTAGTCATCGCGTTCTTATTAACCTTTAAGCTGAGCCAGGGCGCGGTAATCCGCTCCCAGCGTGGCCTGTAGAACCTCTTTCGGATAATCGTCGGTCACCACTGCTTCGCCCATGTGGCGCAGCAGCACCAGGCGCAAACGACCGTCGATCACTTTTTTATCAATTGCCATGTGTTCGAGGAAATCGGCCTCGGTCATCTCTTCAGGCGGGATGACCGGCAACCCGGCGCGCTGGAACAAACGAATACCGCGATCGCGCTCCTGCTCACTGATCCAGCCCAGGCGCGCGGACATCTCAAGCGCCATTACGGTGCCAGTCGCCACGGCTTCACCGTGAAGCCAGACACCATAGCCCATGTGGGTTTCGATGGCATGACCGAAGGTGTGACCGAGGTTGAGCGTGGCTCGCACACCGGTCTCTTTTTCGTCGGCACCGACCACCGCAGCCTTGGCCGCGCAGGAACGTTCGATGGCGTAAGTCAGGGCCTGTTGGTCCAGGTTGCGCAGGCGATCGACGTTGTCTTCGAGCCAGGTCAGGAACGGCTCGTCGCAGATCAGCCCGTACTTGATGACCTCAGCCAGGCCGGCAGACAGTTCCCGGGCCGGCAGGGTATTGAGGGAAGCGGTGTCGATCAGCACGACGTTCGGCTGATAGAAGGCGCCAACCATGTTCTTGCCCAGCGGATGGTTGATCCCGGTCTTGCCGCCCACGGAAGAGTCGACTTGCGACAACAGCGTGGTCGGGACCTGAATGAAATCAACACCGCGCTGGTAACAAGCGGCAGCAAAACCGGCCATGTCACCAATCACGCCGCCGCCAAGGGCGATCACGGTGGTGCGGCGATCGTGCCGGGCGGTCAGCAGGCCGTCGAAGATCAGTTGCAGGGTTTCCCAGGTCTTGAAGGCTTCACCATCGGGCAACACCACGGAAATCACCGAGAACTGCGCCAGACTGCGGGTCAGACGTTCGAGATAGAGCGGCGCAACGGTTTCGTTGGAGATGATCGCCACTTGCCGTCCGCGAATATGCGGGGCCAGCAGCTCAGGCTGATCCAACAAACCTTCGCCAATGTGAATCGGGTAGCTGCGCTCGCCTAGATCGACCTTGAGTGTCTGCATGTGTCCCCACAGTGAAGATGGAATCAGGCGTCCTGCCTTGAATTAACGAATGTCCACGGCCTCAGCTGGTGTGACGCCGTTCGGTAGCCAGCCGCCACAACCGTGTGCGGTCATGGCGGGACGCCGAGGATAGCGCATTTCGTGCGGCGCTTTAACGGGGCGGCAGCTGCTGCAGACGTTCCAGAATATCGAGCACGACCATTCGCGGTGGCCGCTCATCGGTTTCCACCACCAGATCGGCGATTTCCCGATAAAGCGGATCGCGGATCGCCAGCAGGTCCCGAAGGGTCTTGGCCGGGTCGGCGGTGCGAAGCAAGGGACGATTGCGGTCGCGAGCGGTGCGCCCGACCTGCTGCTCGACGGAGGCATGCAGATAGACCACGCGACCGCCGGCGTGCAGTGCCCGACGATTGGCCTCGCGCATGACAGCACCTCCACCGGTCGCCAGCACCACGCCGTCGTAATCGCACAGCTCGGCAATCATGGCCTGCTCGCGATCACGAAAGCCCGGTTCGCCTTCTTTATCGAAGATCCATGGGATATTGGCGCCCGTGCGTAATTCAATTTCCTTATCGGAATCTTTGAATGGCAAGCGCAGCTCTTTGGCCAGCAACCGGCCGATGGTGCTTTTTCCAGCGCCCATCGGTCCTACAAGAATCAAATTTCGCACAGAATCAACGACTCACAGCAATCGCCTGGTTATTCATGATACGCGGAGTGAGAAACACCAACAGCTCGGATTTTTTCTCCGAAACCACGTCACGCCGGAAAAGGCGGCCAAGATACGGCACATCGCCAAGAAATGGCACCTTATCTACAACCTTGCTCTGAGTATTTGAGAAAACACCACCAATGACGATGGTCTCGCCATCATTGACCAGGACTTTGGCGTTGACTTCGTTTTTCTTTATCGGCGGCACATCCTGGACCTTGTTCAAGTAGTCCGGCTCGTCCTTGGTGACCTTCACCTCCATGATGATCCGGTTGTCCGGCGTGATTTGCGGGGTGACCTCTAGCGACAGCGAAGCCTCCTTGAACGACACGGAGGTGGCGCCGCTGGAGCTGGCTTCCTGATAGGGAATCTCGGTGCCCTTGAGGATCTTCGCCGTTTCCTTGTCGGACGTGACCACCTTGGGTTGTGAGACGATTTCGCCGTTGCCGGTTTTCTCCATGGCGGTCAGCTCAAGGTCCAGCAGGACATTGTCGGTGATGAAGGCAATGCCGATTCCCGAGGTATTGTTGACTGCCCCCAGGTCGACGAACGGTGAATTGGTGCTGGTGCTGCCCGGCGTGCCGATGGTCGATGACGCATTGGCACCGTTGCTGACGCCCGACGTATTCCAGTTGCCCTTGTTCTGGATCGAGCCCCCCCAGCGCACGCCCAGGCTTTTGTCGTAATCGACGTTGGCTTCGACGATGCGCGCCTCGATCATCACTTGCCGCACCGGAATATCCAGTTGCGCCACGATCCGACGCAGCTCGTCGAGTCGGTCCTGGGTCTGGTAGGCGATGATGTTGTTGGTGCGCTCATCGACAGTGATCGAACCCCGTTCGTCGATTTTCGACTCGGCACTGGTCACCGACTGAAACAGCTTGGCGATATCGGCTGCCTTGGCATAGTTGACCTGAAGCAGCTCGCGACGCAGCGGCGCGAGTTCGGCGATTTGCTTTTGCGACTCCAGCTCCTGGCGCTCACGGGCGGCAATTTCATCGGCCGGCGCCACCAGCAGGACATTGCCGATTTTGCGTTTGTCCAGGCCCTTGGTTTTCAGCACCAGATCCAGTGCCTGGTCCCAGGGGACGTTTTGCAGGCGCAGGGTAATGCCGCCTTGCACCGTGTCGCTGGCCACCAGGTTGAGATTGGTAAAATCGGCGATCAATTGCAGCACCGAGCGCACATCGATGTCCTGGAAGTTCAGCGAAAGTTTTTCACCGCTGTAGGCGTAACGGTCGGCGTTACGTTTTTGCAGGTCGTCGGCGGTCATCGGGCGGATGCTGACGGTCAGCTTGTTGTCGGTCTGGAAGGTCGAATAATCGAAGACCCCGCTGGGCTCGATGGTGATCGTGGCTCTGTCGCCGGTGGAATTGGCATTGACGAACTGCACCGGCGTGGCGAAATCCTTCACATCCAGGCGCACTCGCAATGGTTCGGGCAAACGGGTCCTGGCGAAACCGAGAATGATCTTGCCCTCGCGCTCCTGGATGTCGGGCGCAATGGAAGGATCCGACAAATCGATCACCACATTGCCTTCACCCTGGGTGCCGCGCTGGAAGTCCACGCCGCGAATGGTCTTGCCTGCCGCCGCAGCCGGGCGCACCGGGGGCGTTGCCGCAATGGCGGTGACGACCGGTCGCGATACCGTGCTTTTGCCACCCTGCCCGACCACGACGAACAGGTTGTTGCCTTCGACGCGCGTGTTGTAAGGCGTCAGCTGGGTCAGATTGATGATCAGCCGCGTACGATCCTTGGCCTCGACCACTGTTGCGCTGCGGGCGTTGCCGGCGCCCAGGTCACGGGTCTTGCTGGTCAAGTGGCTGACCACGCCAGGCAGGTCGATGGCGATCCGCGCGGGCGACTCCGTGGTGTAACCATTGGGCGGCGGCGGTGGCTCATCGAACGCCAACTTCAACTCGATGCGGTCGCCCGGCAGCGCTGCAACCTCCAGCGCCTTGAGGTTGGCCGCTTGTACCATCGGCGACAGCAACGCTATCCATAGCGACATTCCGAGGGTGGAGAAAATCCTGTTCATTTTTCGAGTTCCACTATGAGTGTTCTTTCAAAGGGAGGGTCCGCGGTCTTTCCAGCCAGGCACCTTCACCATCCGGGACGATTTCGACCACGTCGACCTGGGTGCTGCTGATGGCGACTATTCGCCCATCGTTACGCCCAAGGTAATCGCCGACCTTCAGCCGATGCACCCCGCCGGCCCCGCGCAACAGCGCAAAGGAGCCCGCCGCGTTGGAAATCGTGCCGACCATTTCAAACTGCTCGATATTGAAACCCTCGAGGTATTGCTTGACCCGGCTCGGGTCTGGCTTGACGTTACGCGACCCTTGTTTCTGACCAGCCAGGTCGATTCTGACCTGCCGGGAAAAGGGGCTGCGCAGGTTCGCCGCGTTGTAGGTGAATGTCGGGTAAGACCGGAATGTCGGCGTTGGTTCAATCTTTCCCGGCGCCCGCAGGCGCATTTCGTTCATGTAGGCGTCCAGGTCACTGAAGTCCTCGCCACCGCAACCGGCCAGGACGACCAGCAATAGCGCTACGGTAAATCCGCGAACAAGGCTCATTGACGTAGCCCTTTGTCGTTGTAGCGATAGGTCTTGGCCAGGATGCTCATGCGCAGTTTCGGTCCGCCGTCAGGATTGACCGGGGACAGGTCGAAATCATGCAGGGTGACGATACGCGGCAGCCCGGCCACTCCGCTGACGAACGTCGCGAGGTCGTGATAGGCGCCGGTGACGGTAATCTGGATCGGCAATTCGATGTAGAACGGCTGGGTCACCTCCGGCAGCAGTTTGATTTCTTCAAACTCCAGACCACTGCCCAGACCGGTGCGGGTGATGTCTTCCAGCAGACCAGGCACTTCGGTGTCGCTGGGCAATTGACGCAGCAGCACACCAAAGGAGTTCTCCATCTCTTTCATCTGTTGCGTATAAAGCTCAAGGTTCGCCGCCATGTGCGCCTTGGTGGCGAACTGCTCTTTGAGGGTCGACTCTTCTTCGCGCTTGAGATCAAGCTGGGTCTGCAGCTCACTGGTGGAAAAGCTGTAACCCAGCGACAGCACCAGCACCATCAGTAACACAGCCACCAACACCTTGATCGCGGGGGGCCAGGAACCAATGTTGTTGGTGTCCAGTTCATTGATGTCGATCTTGCGCAGCCCTTCGAACCACCGGGTAAGGCTCATTTCCCGCCCTCCACGGCAGCAGGCTGCGTCTGACGCACGCTCAACTGAAAGACGTTGGCTTGATCCAGCTGACCTGCGGTGGTCGCTTTCACTTCGGTCAGACTGGGGGCATCGAACCAATCGGACGCATCCAGATTTCGCATCAGATCGGAAACACGATTGTTCGATTCTGCCGCACCGCTGATCGACAAGGTCTTGCCTGACATTTTGACTTCAGTGAAATAGACCCCGTCCGGCAAAGTACGCGCGAGCTGATCAAAAATCCGCCCACTGATCGGTCGGTTGCCTTGCAGGTCCTGGATGATGCGCATGCGCTCTACCAGCTGCTGGCGACGAGCCTTGAGCTCACTGATCTGCTTGATCCGCTCATCGACCACAACGATCTGTTTGCCGATGTAATCGTTGCGCGCAACCTGTCGGTCGATGGCGTTGTTGATGGCCTGATTGGCGATCAATACCGCGCCTGTCGACCCCACAAGCACGCCGACCAGAATCAATAGAAAGTGTTTGCGGCGTTGTTCACGCAGTTCCTCGCGCCAGGGTAAAAGATTGATCCGTGCCATCAGTCAAAACTCCTGAGGGCCAGACCGCAGGCGATCATCATGGCCGGGGCGTCGCTGGTCAGGGCCGCGGCATTGACCTTGCTGCTCAGGGTCATTTCGGCAAACGGATTGGCAACCTGCGTCGGCGTGCCCAGCTGCTGTTCGATCAATCGGTCCAGCCCGGAAACCGAGGCGGTGCCGCCCGCCAAAAGGATCTGATCGACTGAATGGTACTGACCGGACGCGAAGAAAAACTGCAACGAACGGGACACCTGCTGTACCAGTGCCTCGCGGAACGGCTGCAACACCTCGCGCACGTAATCGTCCGGCAGGCCGCCCTGCTTCTTCGCCAGCCCCGCCTGCTCGACAGTCAGCCCGTATCGACGCTGGATCTCTTCGGTCAGTTGCCGCCCACCGAACAATTGTTCGCGGGTGTAGATGATTCGCCCGTTGAACAGCACGCTCAGGGTAGTCATGGTCGCACCGATATCGACCACCGCCACCAGACGTTCTTTCGACGCCGCCAACTGACTGGCCAGCAAACCGAATGAGCGCTCCAGGGCATAGGCCTCCACGTCGACCACCCGTGCGGTGAGCCCGGCCAGGGTCAATACCGCTTCGCGAACCTCGACGTTTTCCTTGCGACAGGCGGCGAGCAGTACGTTGACCCGCTCGGGGTTGCGCGCTGACGCCCCCTGGACTTCGAAATCGATGGCGACTTCATCCAGCGGATAAGGGATGTACTGATCGGCCTCGATCTTGAGCTGGCTTTCCATCTCGTCATCGGAAAGCCCCGCATCCATCTCGATGGTCTTGGTGATCACCGCCGAACCGGAAACGGCCACGGCGACGTTCTTGACGCTGGTCCTGGCCTTGACCAGCACGCGGGAAAGGGCCTGGCCCACGCCTTCGAGCTCAGCGATGTTTTTCTCGATCACCGCGCTGGCAGGCAGTGGCTCGACCGCATAGGCCTCGACCCGATAACGGTCGCCCTGACGGCTCAGCTCCAGAAGTTTCACCGAGGTGGAGCTGATGTCGATCCCTAGAAGCGTATTGGCTTTTTTGTTGAAGAGTCCTGGCACTAGCAATTCCCTATGACTATCCGTGAGTTACGGACTCTGTAATATGTGTTGCGTTCCCTCCGCCCGTCTTGACAGCAGCCGCCAATGACGCCTGCACCGGAAAAATGCTTATAATGCCCAGCGTTTTTTTTCCGCTTTTTCTCAAGCGCGGGTCGTTCGCCTTTAGCCTGAACCCTGATGCCTAATTCATTCTTTGCCCTGGATATCCAAAAGCCTTGATTCGTCTGCTGAAATTTTTCGGTTGGTCCATCGTCGCGGTTTTCTGCGGACTGCTTCTGGGTCTGAGCGGGGCGTTTCTTTACCTTAGCCCCGGATTGCCGTCCGTGGAGGCTCTGAGAAGCATTCAGTTGCAGATTCCATTGCGGGTCTACAGCAGCGACAACAAGTTGATCGCAGAATTTGGCGAAATGCGCCGCACACCGATCAGGTTCGCCGACATTCCCCCCAACTTCATAAATGCGTTACTAAGTGCTGAAGACGACAATTTCGCCAACCATTATGGCGTTGACCCCAGCAGCCTGATGCGCGCGGCCACCCAACTGGTCAAGAGCGGCCACATTCAGTCCGGCGGCAGCACCATCACCATGCAGGTGGCGAAGAACTTCTTCCTGACCAGCGAACGCAGCTTCTCGCGCAAAACCACTGAGATTCTCCTGGCCTTGCAGATCGAACGTCAGTTGACCAAGGACGAAATCCTTGAGCTGTACGTCAACAAGATCTATCTGGGCAACCGCGCCTACGGGATCGAGGCGGCGGCCCAGGTGTATTACGGCAAGTCGATTCGTGACGTCAGCCTGGCGCAAATGGCGATGATTGCCGGCCTGCCAAAAGCCCCGTCGCGCTTCAACCCGCTGGCCAACCCGGCCCGCAGCAAGGAGCGTCGCGACTGGATCCTGGGGCGCATGTACAAGCTGGGCAAGATCAGCGAAGCCGATTACACCGCCGCGATCAACGAGCCGCTGAACGCCAGCTATCACGTACCGACTCCGGAAGTGAACGCCCCTTACATCGCCGAAATGGCCCGTGCCGAAATGGTCGGCCGCTATGGCAGCGACGCCTACACCGAAGGTTTCCGCGTCACCACCACCGTGCCGAGCAACCTTCAGGAAATGGCCAACACCGCCCTCCACGAAGGCCTGATGACCTACGACCAGCGTCACGGCTATCGCGGCCCTGAATCCCGCCTGCCGGGCAAGACCCGCGAAGCCTGGGCCACTGAACTGACCAAGCAGCGCACCATCAGCAGCCTTGAGCCGGCCATCGTGACCCAGGTCGACAAGACCGGTCTGCAGGTGCTGACCCGCACCGGACAGGAGCACGTCAACTGGGACACCATGAAATGGGCTCGCCCGTTTTTGAACACCAACAGCATGGGCGCCAATCCGAAGCAGCCGTCGGATGTCGCTCAGGTCGGCGACCTGATTCGCGTCCAGCGCCAACCGGACGACTCGCTCAAGTTCAGCCAGATTCCACAGGCCCAGGGCGCGCTGGTATCCCTTGATCCGCAGAACGGCGCCATCCGCTCGCTGGTGGGTGGTTTTGCCTTTGAGCAGAGCAACTACAACCGTGCATTGCAGGCCAAGCGCCAGCCGGGTTCGAGCTTCAAGCCATTCGTTTACAGTGCCGCGCTGGACAACGGGTACACCGCCGCCAGCCTGGTGAACGATGCACCGATCGTGTTCGTCGACGAGTACCTGGACAAGGTCTGGCGTCCGAAGAACGACACCAACACCTTCCTTGGCCCGATCCGCTTGCGTGAAGCGCTGTACAAGTCGCGCAACCTGGTGTCGATCCGCCTGCTGCAAGCAATGGGCGTCGGCAAGACCATCGACTACATCACCCGTTTCGGCTTCAACAAGCAGGACCTGCCGCCCAATCTGTCCCTGGCACTGGGCACCGCGACCCTGACGCCGATGGAAATCGCGACCGGCTGGAGCACCTTCGCCAACGGTGGCTACAAGATCACTCCTTACCTCATCGACAAGATCGAAAGCCGCAACGGCGACACGCTTTTCGTCGCCAATCCGCCGAGCGTGCCGAAGGGCGGCACGGCCACCGACGGTATCGCCGCGCCAGTCGCCGAGGCCTTTACCGTCAATGCCACCCCGAGCGACACGCTGAACGCGCAACCGGCGGCACAAGCACCGGCGGTGGCTGAACGCATCGTTGATGGCCGCACGACCTACATCCTCAATAGCATGCTCGAGGACGTGATCAAACTCGGCACCGGCCGTCGCGCCCTGGCCCTGGGCCGTGGCGACATCGCGGGTAAAACCGGTACCACCAACGAGTCCAAGGACGCCTGGTTCTCCGGTTATAACGCCGATTACGTGACCACGGTCTGG
Source organism: Pseudomonas reinekei (assembly GCF_001945365.1). Taxonomy (GTDB): domain Bacteria; phylum Pseudomonadota; class Gammaproteobacteria; order Pseudomonadales; family Pseudomonadaceae; genus Aquipseudomonas; species Aquipseudomonas reinekei. The sequence continues at coordinate 131,688 of NZ_MSTQ01000008.1, read as the reverse complement.
ACCGGCTTCGACCAGCCTGAAAGCCTGGGCCGCAAGGAGTTCGGCGGTACCGTCGCCCTGCCGATCTGGATGAACTACATGGGCGCCGCGCTCAAAGACCTGCCGCCCCACACGCAGGCAGAGCCCGAAGGCATCCTGAGCCTGCGCGTAGACCCGATCAGCGGCCGCGCTGCCACTCCGAGCACGCCAGGGGCCTACTTCGAACTGTTCAAGGCCGAAGACACGCCGCCATCGGTGAACGAGCTGGGTAACGGCAGTGCGCCGGGCAGCCCGCTGCCAGCGGATGAAGCGGCGCCGATCGACCTGTTCTGATCGCAGCCACATTGAAAAGCCCCGCCTTCGAGAGAAGCGCGGGGCTTTTTTACATCTGACCGTTTTGCATTGACTGAACCGGCCTCTTCGCTGGCAAGCCAGCTCCCACTCCTGACCGCACTCCCCTGCGGGAGCTGGCTTGCCAGCGCTGGAACCCTAAAGGCAACACAAAACCCACAGGCATAAAAAACCCCGACTCATGACGAGCCAGGGCTTTGGGTTGAAGTGCTACAACGGCTTAGCCGTTGAACACGTCATCCACGCTTTTCAGCGGGTAGTTCTTCGGATACGGCAGGGTCGCCACACCGGTCTCGATGGCGGCTTTAGCGACGGCATCGGAGATCAGGGTGATCAGGCGGGCATCCATTGGCTTCGGAATGATGTACTCACGACCGAATTCCAGCTTGATGCCGCCGTAGGCGTCGCACACTTCCTGAGGCACTGGCAGCTTGGCCAGTTCGCGCAGGGCGTTGGCTGCAGCCACTTTCATTTCTTCGTTGATGCGCTTGGCGCGAACGTCCAGGGCACCACGGAAAATGAACGGGAAGCCCAGTACGTTGTTGACCTGGTTCGGGTAGTCCGAACGGCCGGTGGCCATGATCACGTCGTTACGGGTGGCGTGCGCCAGTTCCGGGGAAATTTCCGGATCAGGGTTCGAGCAAGCGAACACGATCGGGTTAGGCGCCATGGACAGCAGGCCTTCAGCGCTCAGCAGGTTCGGACCGGACAGACCGACGAACACGTCTGCGCCTTCCAGCGCATCTGCCAGGGTGCGTTTTTCGGTCGCGTGAGCGAAAACAGCCTTGTACTGGTTCAGGTCGTCACGGCCCGAGTGGATCACACCGGTACGGTCAACCATGAAGATGTTTTCGATCTTCGCGCCCATGCTCACCAGCAATTTCATGCAGGAGATGGCCGCAGCGCCAGCGCCCAGGCAGACGATTTTGGCTTCCGGCAGGGTTTTACCGGCGATTTCCAGGGCATTGATCATGCCGGCCGCGGTTACGATCGCGGTGCCGTGCTGGTCATCGTGGAATACCGGGATGTCGCACTGCTCGATCAGAGCGCGCTCGATCTCGAAGCACTCAGGTGCCTTGATGTCTTCCAGGTTGATGCCACCGAAGGTGATGGAGATGCGCTTGACGGGGTCGATGAAGGCTTGCGGGCTTTCGGAGTCGACTTCGATGTCGAAAACGTCGATGCCGGCGAAGCGCTTGAACAGCACGCCTTTACCTTCCATCACTGGCTTGGAAGCCAATGGGCCGAGGTTACCCAGGCCCAGAATCGCGGTGCCATCGGAAATGACTGCAACCAGGTTGCCTTTGCCGGTGTATTTGTAGGCCAGTTCAGGATCGCGGGCGATTTCGCGTACTGGTTCGGCTACGCCGGGGCTGTAGGCCAGCGACAGGTCGCGGGCGGTAGCGGTGGCCTTGGTGAGCTCGACACTCAGCTTTCCTGGACGAGGATTGGCGTGATATTCGAGAGCGGCAGTTTTCAGATCAGACATTTTGGCATTCCGCTTTTACTGTGGGACAGACTGGTCAGCGAGGATACGCGCCTCACAAAATCCCCACAAGACTGACCGGTCACCCCTGTCAAGCGCCCGGCCTTACGACTTTGGGCCAAGAGCCGCGGAACACAAGGGATAGACTGTTCACAATCAACAGAAAAAATGTCTACAATTTTTTCTTACGGCGCGACCTGAAGCATCGCCGGGTCGGTCAATGGCAGCACCCATCGCGCCTGACCCTCTTTGAGTCCGCCACGGCGCGAGCGATCCAGTACCCATCCGCGAGCCTCGACTTGCTTGCCTTTGAGGCCCTCCAGCGAAGCCACATCGAAGCGGCTCAGCAAATTGGGTGCAACGCGCAGTACAACCGGGTCCTGCAACTCGATCCAAACCCCGCCACGATTGCGTTGAACCTTGCTCACACGCCCGCTGAGCAGAGCAAAACCGGAGGCGCTGATCTGATCCGCTTTCAGTACAGGCGACTGGCGCCACACACCGAGCCCGGCCTGGCGGGCGCTGCGCTCCGCCGCCTGCTGACAGCTGACCAGATCGACATTCGGCGCGACCGCCACCAAAAACCCAAGGCCTTCGGCAAGCATTTGCGCTTCGAGGCTGGCGCCGTCGGCACCATAGACATGGGCCAGCGTGCGGCCATAGCGGTCTTTGCTTTCCTTACCAGGTTGCAGACTGACCCGCCCGTCGCTTGCCGCCACCAAGGCTTCCAGCCGTTTGCGCGCAGTCACGGCGAACGGTTCGTCGGAGCGACCTTTCTTGCCCAGCTCCGGCGTATTCAAGCCGATCATGCGCACATTGCGGCCATCGCTCAGACGCAGCGTGTCGCCGTCGACCACTCGCTGCACCGTGGCGGATGTCAGGCCGGACGGCGCGGGACAGAAGGCCTGGGCAGCGGAGAGCCAAATCGCGGACACAAAAAAGGCGCCCGCAAGGGACGCCTTTTTTATCAGCATGGAAAAACCGCGACGGCTTCCCAAGTTGATCGGCCTTAGGCCTTTTTCGCGCCGAACGCACCGAAACGGTCTGCGAAACGCTGAACGCGGCCGCCAGTGTCCAGAGTCTTTTGCTTACCGGTGTAGAACGGGTGGCATTCGTTGCAAACGTCGATCGCCATGGCTTTGCCGAAGGTCGAACGAGTTTCGAACTTGTTGCCGCAGCTGCAAGTAACAGCTACTTCTGGGTATTCTGGATGGATATCAGCTTTCATGGTGTCTTCCTCGGGCTAGCGTGCCGCCACCCAACACTATTGTTGAATACCGCACGTAATTAGGCCGCGGATTCTACCAGACAATGCCGATCACGCAAGCTGTCCCTTAGACCGACCGTCTGCTAGGCTCCCGGCCCAATACGCTGATCATCTGCATACAAGCCCGCTCCCACAGGGATCACGCTCAGCCTTTCTTCCCCGCCTAAAGAGACCATCCTGCGTGCCCGACGCCATTTTGCGCCTCGCCCTGCCTTCGCCGCTGCGCCGCCTGTTCGATTACCGCGCGCCAGCCGGCGTGCGGCGCGATCAGTTGCATCCCGGCATGCGCCTGCGAGTGCCGTTTGGCCGGCGCGAGATGATCGGGATCCTGGTCGAGGTCGCTGACACCAGCGAGGTGCCGGCGGAAAAACTCAAGCCCGCACTGGCCTTGCTCGACGCCACACCACCGCTGCCACCGGCGCTGTTCAAACTGTGCCTGTGGACATCCCAGTATTACCAGCACAGCCTCGGCGACACGTTGAGCTGGGCGTTACCGGTACTGCTGCGTCAGGGTGAACTGGCCGAAGCGCGCCAGGAACGCTTCTGGTCCGCCGCGCCGGGCGCGAGCCTCGATGACCCGCGCATCGCTCGCGCCCCGCGTCAACGGGAAGCCCTGGCGACGCTGGCCCAGCACCCCCATGGCGTCGCCCATCAACTGCTGAGCAAACTGATGCTGAGCAAAGACAGCCTGGACCTGCTGCTGGCCAAGGATCTGGTGCAGGTCGAGATTCGCCGCCATGCTCCAGGGGCTCGTCATGAACACTGGCTGGCCCAACCCGAGCTGCCGCTGAACCCGGAACAGCGTGCGGCGTATGAGGCGATCCGCGCCGGGTTCGACAGTTACCACGCGTTCCTGCTGGCCGGCGTCACCGGCAGCGGCAAGACCGAAGTCTACTTGCAGCTCATCCGCGAGACTCTGGAGGCCGGCAAGCAAGCGTTGGTGCTGATCCCGGAAATCAACCTCGGCCCGCAAACCCTGGCGCGCTTCGAGCAGCGCTTCAATGCGCGCATCGCGCTGATCCACTCGGCGGTCAACGATCGCGAACGCCTCGACGCCTGGCTCGCCGCCCGCGATGGCGAGGCCGACATTATTATCGGCACCCGCTCGGCACTGTTCACGCCGATGAAAAACCCGGGGTTGATCATCATCGATGAAGAGCACGACGGCTCTTATAAACAGCAGGAAGGCCTGCGCTACCACGCCCGCGATCTGGCATTGGTGCGCGCGCGACAGGAAAACATCCCGATTGTGCTCGGCTCCGCCACGCCTTCGCTGGAAAGCCTGCACAACGCCTACACCGGCCGATATGGCCTGCTACGCCTGAATGAGCGCGCCGGCGGCGCCAAGCAACCGCGCTTCCTGCGCCTGGACGTAAAAAGCCGTCCGCTGGACAGCGGCATTTCCGGGCCGATGCAACAAGCTATCGGCCAGACCCTGGCTGCCGGCCAGCAGGTACTGGTGTTCCTCAATCGCCGCGGCTTTGCGCCCACCCTGCTTTGCCACGACTGCGGCTGGATGTCCGAGTGCCAGCGCTGCGACGCGCGCATGACCGTGCACCAGCGTTACGGGGAGCTGCGCTGCCACCACTGCGGTTACGTCGAACGCGTGCCCCGCCAATGCCCGAAGTGCAACAAGGTCGATTTGCGTCCGGTGGGTGCCGGCACCGAACGGGCCGAGGAACGCCTGGCGATCCTGTTCCCGGACTACCCGGTATTACGGGTCGATCGCGACAGCACCTCGCGCAAGGACGCGATGAACCAGTTGTTCGCGACCATTCAAAAAGGCCAGCCGTGCATCCTGATCGGCACGCAGATGCTCGCCAAGGGTCACCACTTTCCACGGGTAACGCTGGTGTCGATTCTGGATGCCGACGGCGGGCTGTTCTCCGGCGACTTCCGCGCCAGTGAGCGCATGGCGCAATTGATTGTTCAGGTCGCGGGCCGCGCAGGCCGCGCCGAAGAACCGGGCAAGGTGATCATTCAGACGCACCTGGCCGACCATCCATTGCTGATACAGCTGACCGAGCAAGGTTACTTCGCGTTCGCCGAACAAGCCTTGAGCGAACGTCGCGCCGCAGGCTTGCCGCCGTTTGCGCATCTGGCGTTGTTGCGGGCCGAAGCACACAAACCAGGGCAGGCTGAAGGTTTTCTTGATGAAGCGTGCAGCGAAGCTGAGCGCCTGCTGGCCGAACAGAGCCTGACCGGTATCGAATTGCTCGGGCCGGTGCCGGCTCCGATGGAACGCCGGGCCGGACGTTATCGGGCGCAGTTGCTGCTGCAGGCAACGGCCCGGGCGCCGCTGCATCGATTGCTGGCCAGTTGGTTGCTGGTGCTGGAGCAGATGCCGAGCGGGCGGGCGGTGCGTTGGTCTTTGGATGTGGACCCGGTCGACTTGTATTGATAGCGGTTGATTTGTCACCACACATCCACAACCTGCCTGCTAAGGTTGGCAAGCCCGCCTTCGCAACGGATAATGCCCAGTTTTTCCACCAGCGCATGATGCGCCGCCGCGCCAGCGGTCGAAAGAGAAGACCATGAAAGACACCATTCGCCAGCTGATCCAACAAGCCATCACCCAACTCGTCAACGAAGGTGTGTTGCCTGAAGGCCTGTCGCCGGCGATCCAGGTGGAAAACTCCCGCGACAAGAAGAACGGCGACTTCGCCAGCAACATCGCCATGATGCTGGCTAAACCGGCGGGCATGAAGCCCCGCGACCTGGCGGAAAAAATCATCGCCGCGTTGCCGGCTGACGAAAACGTCAGCAAGACCGAAATCGCCGGCCCTGGCTTCCTGAACTTCTTCCAGAACACCGACGCCCTGGCCTCGCGCCTGGACGCGGCCCTGGCCGATGCCAACATCGGCGTGCGCAAGGCTGGCCCGGTGCAGCGCACCGTGGTCGACCTGTCGGCGCCGAACCTGGCCAAAGAGATGCACGTCGGCCACTTGCGCTCGACCATCATCGGCGACGGCGTGGCCCGCGTGCTGGAACTCCTCGGCGACACCGTGATCCGTCAGAACCACGTCGGCGACTGGGGCACCCAGTTCGGTATGCTGATGGCTTACCTGCAGGAAAACCCGGTCACCAGCGACGAGCTGTCGGACCTGGAAAACTTCTACCGTGCCGCCAAGCAACGCTTCGACGAATCCGAAGAATTCGCCGACCGTGCCCGTGGCCTGGTGGTCAAGCTGCAGGCCGGCGATGCCGATTGCCTGGCGCTGTGGACCAAGTTCAAGGACATCTCGCTGTCCCACTGCCAGAAAATCTACGAACTGCTGAACGTCAAGCTGACCATGGCCGACGTGATGGGCGAAAGCGCCTACAACGACGACCTGATCAACGTGGTCAACGACCTCAAGGCCGCCGGCATGCTGGTCGAGAGCAACGGCGCCCAGTGCGTGTTCCTCGACGAGTTCAAGAATGCCGATGGCGACCCGCTGCCAGTGATCATCGTCAAGGCTGATGGCGGCTACCTCTACGCCACCACCGACCTCGCGGCCGTGCGCTACCGCAGCGGCGTATTGAAAGCCGATCGCGCGCTGTACTTCGTCGACCAGCGTCAGGCCCTGCACTTCCAGCAAGTGTTCGCCGTGGCGCGCAAGGCCGGCTTCGTGACCCATCCGATGGAAATGGAACACATGGGCTTCGGCACCATGAACGGCGCTGATGGCCGTCCATTCAAAACCCGCGATGGCGGCACAGTGAAGCTGATCGACCTGCTGACCGAAGCCCAGGAACGCGCCTACACCCTGGTGAAAGACAAGAACCCGGAACTGGCCGAAGCCGAGTTGCGCAACATCGCCAAGGTGGTGGGTATTGGCGCGGTGAAATACGCCGACCTGTCCAAACACCGCACCAGCGACTACAGCTTCAACTTCGACCTGATGCTGAACTTCGAAGGCAATACCGCGCCGTACTTGCTGTACGCCTACACCCGCGTGGCCGGCGTGTTCCGCAAACTCGGCAAGGACTTCAGCGAGGTCGAAGGCCAGATCGTGCTGGAAGCGCCGCATGAGCACGAGCTGGCAGCGAAACTCGCGCAGTTCGGCGAGGTCCTCAACAACGTGGCCGAAAAAGGCACGCCGCACATCCTCTGCACTTACCTGTATGACGTCGCCGGCCTGTTCTCCAGCTTCTACGAGAACTGCCCGATCCTCGCCGCCGAAACCCCGGAACAAATGCAGAGCCGCCTGCGCCTCGCCGCGTTGACCGGACGTACTCTCAAGCAAGGCCTGGAACTCTTGGGCCTGGAAACACTGGAGCGCATGTAAGTTGGCTGCCAAGAAAAAACCTGCACCCAAGCGTGGCGCCAGCCGTTATCAAGCTCCAGCGAAGCAACCGATCCCGGGTTGGTTGTGGATGGCCATCGGCCTGACGGTCGGAGCGTTCCTCGTGTTCCTGATGAAACTGGAGCCGGGCAAGGGCAGCGATACGGTCAAGCGCGAGAAGGTCGAGCAGCAACAGAAAGCCAGCAAAATCGCCGAGGCCAACAAAACGCCGCCGAGCCCGACGCAACCGGTGAAGCCGAAGTACGACTTCTATACGTTGCTGCCGGAATCGGAGGTCATCGTACCGCCGGATGCCGTGCCGGAGAAAACCCTGCCGACGCCACAAGTGCCGGCCATTCCGACCACGCCGGTGACCCCGGCCGAAGCGGCGAAGATCGACACCGCCCGCGCCCAGGCAGCCCTGGCCGGCATTACGCCGCCGCCCGCGCCGCCGGTGACCAAGGCCGCGCCGGTGACCAAGTTCTTCCTGCAGGCGGGTTCGTTCCGCAAGGAAACTGATGCCGACAAGGTGCGCGCGCAGATCATCCTGCTCGGCCAGGCGGTGGCGGTTGAGTCCGGCACGGTCAAGGACGAAACCTGGTACCGCGTCCTGGTCGGCCCGTTCAGCAACCGCGAGCAACTGACCACCGCGCAGAAACAACTGGCCGGCGCCGGCTTCAGCAACCTGTTGTTACAACAACGCCAGAGCCGCTGAGACCGCATCATCATTCTTCGCGAGCAGGCTCGCTCCCACAGGGTTAGCCTAAATCCTGTGGGAGCGAGCCTGCTCGCGAAGACGTCCTCATAATCACCAAATCCATTTCTGCCCCACACCGTCCGTCCCCTCTCCCACCCCACAGTTGAAATCCACTCCACCACCCCCATATGAATGGGCATAAGGCATTTTCGCCCCGCTGCGTGGAGACTCTTCCCTTGACCACCATCGTTTCAGTTCGCCGCCACGGCAAAGTCGTCATGGGCGGCGACGGCCAGGTTTCGCTTGGCAACACCGTGATGAAAGGCAACGCGAAAAAAGTTCGTCGCCTGTACCACGGCCAGGTCATCGCCGGTTTTGCCGGCGCCACCGCTGACGCCTTTACCCTCTTCGAACGCTTCGAAGGCCAGCTGGAAAAACACCAGGGCCACCTGGTTCGCGCCGCTGTCGAACTCGCCAAAGAATGGCGCACCGACCGTTCCCTGAGCCGTCTCGAAGCCATGCTTGCCGTCGCCAACAAAGATGCTTCCCTGATCATCACCGGCAACGGTGACGTAGTTGAACCCGAAGACGGCCTGATCGCCATGGGTTCCGGCGGCGCCTACGCTCAAGCAGCCGCCAGCGCGCTGCTGAAAAAAACCGGTCTGTCGGCCCGTGAAATCGTCGAAACCGCCCTCGGCATCGCCGGCGACATCTGTGTCTTCACCAACCACACCCAGACCATTGAGGAGCAGGACTGCGCCGAATAAGCCTGTGCAGGCCATCGCGCCACGGCTCATTCTTGCTTGAGGTCCGCCAAATACTATGTCCATGACTCCCCGTGAAATCGTCCACGAACTCAATCGCCATATCATCGGCCAGGACGATGCCAAGCGCGCCGTCGCCATTGCCCTGCGCAATCGCTGGCGCCGGATGCAGCTGCCTGAAGAGCTGCGCGTTGAAGTCACGCCGAAGAACATCCTGATGATCGGCCCGACCGGTGTCGGTAAAACCGAGATCGCCCGTCGCCTGGCCAAGCTGGCCAACGCGCCGTTCATCAAGGTCGAAGCGACCAAGTTCACCGAAGTCGGCTACGTTGGCCGTGATGTCGAATCGATCATTCGCGACCTCGCCGATGCCGCCATCAAACTCCTGCGCGAACAGGAAATCGTCAAGGTCCGCCACCGCGCCGAAGACGCCGCCGAAGAGCGCATTCTCGATGCGCTGCTGCCGCCGCCACGCATGGGTTTCAGCAACGACGACGCCCCGACTGCCGACTCCAACACCCGCCAGCTGTTCCGCAAACGCCTGCGTGAAGGTCAGCTGGATGACAAGGAGATCGAAATCGAAGTCGCCGAGATGGCCGGCGTCGATATCTCCGCGCCTCCGGGCATGGAAGAAATGACCAACCAGCTGCAAAGCCTGTTCGCCAATATGGGCAAAGGCAAAAAGAAGGCTCGCAAGCTCAAGGTCAAAGAAGCGCTGAAACTGGTGCGTGACGAAGAAGCCGGCCGACTGGTCAACGATGACGAGTTGAAGGCCAAGGCCCTGGAAGCCGTCGAGCAACACGGTATCGTGTTCATCGACGAAATCGACAAGGTCGCCAAACGTGGCAATTCCGGTGGCGTCGACGTGTCCCGCGAAGGCGTGCAACGCGACCTGCTGCCGCTGATCGAAGGCTGCACCGTCAACACCAAACTGGGCATGGTCAAGACCGATCACATCCTGTTCATTGCGTCGGGTGCCTTCCACCTGAGCAAGCCGAGCGATCTGGTGCCTGAACTGCAAGGTCGCCTGCCGATTCGTGTCGAGCTCAAGGCGCTGTCGCCGGAAGATTTCGAGCGCATCCTCAGCGAGCCGCACGCCTCGCTCACCGAGCAATACTGCGCACTGCTGAAAACCGAAGGCCTGGGCATCGAGTTCCAGCCGAGCGGCATCAAGCGCATCGCCGAGATCGCCTGGCAGGTCAACGAAAAAACCGAGAACATCGGTGCCCGTCGCCTGCACACGCTGCTCGAGCGTCTGCTCGAAGAGGTGTCGTTCAGTGCCGGCGACCTGGCCAGCAGCCATGACGGCAAGGTTATCCAGATCGACGCCGACTACGTCAACAGCCACCTCGGTGAATTGGCGCAGAACGAAGACCTGTCGCGCTATATTCTGTAGAGCAGCAAGCGGCAAGCTACATGCGGCAAGCTGAGTTAAGCTTGCTGCTTGTAGCTTTTCCGCCCAAGGCTCCTTCCCATGATTCCCACCGACATCAAACTGCACAAAGCCTCGAAAACCCTGACGCTCAAATATGCGTCCGGCGAGGAATACACCTTGCCCGCCGAATTCTTGCGCGTGCACTCTCCTTCCGCCGAGGTCCAGGGCCACGGCAAACCTGTCCTGCAATTTGGCAAGATCAACGTAGGCCTGAGCAAGGTAGAACCGGCCGGTCAGTACGCACTGAAACTGACCTTCGACGACGGCCACGACAGCGGCCTGTTCACCTGGGAATACCTGTACGAGCTGGGGCGACGTCATGACGCGCTCTGGGAAGATTATCTTGCCGAGCTAAAAGCGGCCGGAAAAACCCGCGACCCCAACGAGTCCGTCGTCAAGCTGATGCTCTAGCCTGAGCCTCTTGCTCTTTAGAGGGCATTTTCTAATTTCATCTGTTTGAATGCTCCGCTTCAGGGTCGGCGTTTGGCCTGCTTGCGAAAAAAATTAAACTCGGGTAACCAATGGAGCTGGCAAGTTCCCTGCAGTGCTCTCTGCGAACAAAAAGCAGCGATGCAGTATTAACGGTCACCCGAGCAGTAGTACCTGGCATTGGCTGTGTGACTGCACAGCAGGTCCCGGTACTCGTCTCAGGACAATGGAGCGTCGTAGATGAGTAACAAGAATAACGATGACTTGAAATATCAGGCCTCGGAAAACACCTTGGGACTGAATCCTGTCGTTGGGCTGCGTGGAAAGGATCTACTGGCTTCTGCTCGAATGGTGCTCAGGCAGGCCATCAAGCAACCGGTGCACAGCGCCAAGCATGTTGCGCATTTCGGCCTTGAACTCAAGAATGTGCTGTTCGGTAAATCCGAGCTGCAACCGACCAGCGATGACCGTCGCTTCGCGGATCCGGCCTGGAGCCAGAACCCGCTTTATAAACGTTATCTGCAAACCTACCTGGCGTGGCGCAAGGAACTCCACGACTGGATCGACGACAGCAACCTCGCGCCCAAGGACGTCGCCCGCGGGCACTTCGTGATCAACCTGATGACCGAAGCGTTTGCCCCAACCAACACGGCGGCCAACCCTGCAGCGGTCAAACGCTTTTTCGAAACCGGCGGCAAAAGCCTGCTCGACGGTCTCTCGCATCTGGCCAAGGACATGGTGCACAACGGCGGCATGCCGAGCCAGGTCAACATGGGTGCGTTCGAGGTCGGAAAAAGCCTGGGCGTGACCGAAGGTGCGGTAGTGTTCCGCAATGATGTGCTGGAGCTGATCCAGTACAAGCCGATTACCGAACAAGTCCACGAGCGCCCGCTGCTGGTGGTGCCGCCGCAAATCAACAAGTTCTATGTTTTCGACCTGAGCCCGGACAAGAGCCTGGCGCGGTTCTGCCTGCGCAACAACGTGCAGACCTTCATCGTCAGCTGGCGCAACCCGACCAAGGAGCAGCGCGAGTGGGGCCTGTCGACCTACATCGAGGCGCTCAAGGAAGCGGTCGACGTGGTCACCGCCATCACCGGCAGCAAAGACGTGAACATGCTCGGCGCCTGCTCCGGCGGCATTACCTGCACCGCGCTGCTGGGCCACTACGCCGCGATCGGCGAGAACAAGGTCAATGCCCTCACCCTGCTGGTCAGCGTGCTCGACACGACCCTGGACAGCGACGTGGCCCTGTTCGTCGACGAGCAGACCCTCGAGACCGCCAAGCGCCATTCGTATCAGGCCGGCGTGCTGGAAGGCCGCGACATGGCGAAAGTCTTCGCCTGGATGCGCCCCAACGACCTGATCTGGAACTACTGGGTCAACAACTACCTGCTGGGCAACGAGCCGCCGGTGTTCGACATCCTGTTCTGGAACAACGACACCACACGGTTGCCGGCAGCGTTCCACGGCGACTTGATCGAGATGTTCAAAAACAACCCATTGATCCGCTCCAATGCACTGGAAGTGTGCGGCACGCCAATTGACCTCAAGCAGGTCACCGCCGATATCTTTTCCCTGGCCGGCACCAATGACCACATCACGCCGTGGAAGTCTTGCTACAAGTCGGCACAGCTGTTCGGTGGCAACGTTGAATTCGTGCTGTCCAGCAGTGGGCATATCCAGAGCATCCTGAACCCGCCGGGCAACCCGAAATCGCGCTACATGACCAGCACCGAGAAAATGGCCACCAGTGCCGAGGAGTGGCAAGAGAACTCCACCAAGCACACCGACTCCTGGTGGCTGCATTGGCAGGCGTGGCAGGCCCAGCGTTCGGGCGACATGAAGAAGGCCCCGGCAAAACTGGGCAACAAAGCCTATCCGGCGGGCGAAGCAGCGCCGGGCACATATGTACATGAGCGGTAACTGACACACCCCGCGCCACTGTGGGAGCGAGCCTGCTCGCGAATGCGATCTGTCTGCGGCACAGGCGTCGACTGACACAACGCTATCGCGAGCAGGCTCGCTCCTGCAGGGGGATCGGGGATGAATTCATAAACAGGGCTTGAGCATGCCGCATCCGTTCATATTCCGTACCGTCGACCTGGATGGCCAGACCCTCCGCACGGCAGTACGTCCCGGCAAGCCTCACTTGACGCCCCTGCTGATTTTCAATGGCATCGGCGCCAACCTTGAGCTGGTGTTTCCGTTCGTCGCGGCGCTGGATCCGGACCTGGAGGTCATCGCGTTCGACGTCCCCGGTGTCGGTGGTTCGTCGACGCCGAACCGGCCTTATCGTTTTCCGGGCCTGGCCAAACTCACGGCGCGGATGCTCGATTATCTCGACTACGGACAGGTCAATGTGATCGGCGTGTCGTGGGGCGGCGCCCTTGCGCAGCAATTCGCTTACGACTATCCCGAGCGTTGCAAGAAGCTGGTGCTGGCGGCCACGGCGGCAGGCGCGGTGATGGTACCGGGCAAACCGAAAGTGTTGTGGATGATGGCCAGCCCACGACGCTACATCCAGCCGTCCCACGTGATCCGCATCGCCCCGATGATTTACGGCGGCTCGTTCCGTCGCGACCCGACGCTGGCCGCCAGCCATGCCGCGAAAGTGCGTTCGGCGGGCAAGCTCGGTTACTACTGGCAGTTGTTCGCCGGTCTTGGCTGGACCAGCATTCACTGGCTGCACAAGATCAACCAGCCGACTCTCGTGCTGGCAGGTGACGACGACCCGCTGATCCCGCTGGTCAACATGCGCTTGCTGGCCTGGCGCATTCCCAATGCCCAGTTGCACATCATCGATGACGGCCATCTGTTCCTGATTACCCGGGCCGAAGCGGTGGCGCCGATCATCATGAAATTTCTCGAGGAAGAACGTCAGCGTGCAGTGATGCATCCGCATCCGTCGCCATTGGGCGGCTAAACCGCCCAATGTCGGTCGGCAGGACGCCGCGCCGCGCAACAACCGGTTACAGCGTCTATGGTGTTCTGGTTCGGTGTGTTTGTTTTTGGCCTGAAGACGAAGGAGTGTTGACTGATGCGTGACAAACCAGCGAGGGACTCGTTGCCCACTCCCGCCGCGTTCATCAACGCACAGAGTGCGATTACCGGTCTGCGCGGCCGGGATCTGATTTCGACGTTGCGCAGCGTTGCCGCCCATGGTTTGCGCAACCCGTTGCACACCGCTCGGCACGCCTTGAAACTAGGCGGGCAATTGGGCCGCGTATTGCTGGGCGATACCCTGCACCCGACCAACCCCCACGACAGTCGTTTCGCCGACCCGGCCTGGAGCCTCAATCCGTTTTATCGTCGCAGCCTGCAGGCCTACCTGGCCTGGCAGAAAGAGGTCAAAAGCTGGATCGACGAAAGCAACATGAGCCCGGACGATCGCGCCCGCGCGCACTTTGCCTTCGCCTTGCTCAACGATGCCGTGTCGCCGTCCAACAGCCTGCTCAACCCGCTGGCGATCAAGGAAATCTTCAACTCCGGCGGCAACAGCCTGGTGCGCGGGATCAGCCATCTGGTTGACGACTTGCTGCACAACGACGGCTTGCCCCGGCAGGTCACCAGGCAGGCATTCGAGGTCGGCAAGACCGTCGCCACCACCCCAGGCGCCGTGGTGTTTCGCAATGAGCTGCTGGAGCTGATCCAGTACAAGCCGATGAGCGAAAAGCAATATTCCAAACCGCTGCTGGTGGTGCCGCCGCAAATCAACAAGTACTACATTTTCGATTTGAGCCCGCATAACAGCTTCGTCCAGTTCGCGCTCAAGAACGGCCTGCAAACCTTCATGATCAGTTGGCGCAACCCGGATGTGCGCCATCGCGAATGGGGCCTGTCGACTTACGTTGAAGCGGTCGAAGAAGCCCTGAATGTCTGCCGCGCGATCACCGGCGCCCGCGAGGTCAACCTGATGGGCGCCTGCGCCGGCGGACTGACCATCGCCGCGCTGCAAGGTCACCTGCAAGCCAAGCGACAATTGCGCCGTGTCTCCAGCGCGACCTATCTGGTGAGCCTGCTCGACAGCCAGCTGGATTCCCCGGCGACCCTGTTCGCCGACGAACAGACCCTCGAAGCCGCCAAACGTCGCTCCTATCAAAAAGGCGTGCTCGATGGCCGCGACATGGCCAAGGTCTTCGCCTGGATGCGGCCCAATGATTTGATCTGGAGCTACTTCGTCAACAACTACCTGCTGGGCAAGGAGCCGCCCGCGTTCGACATTCTCTACTGGAACAACGACAACACGCGTCTACCGGCGGCCCTGCATGGCGACTTGCTGGACTTCTTCAAGCACAACCCGCTGAGCCATCCGGGCGGCCTTGAAGTGTGCGGCACGCCGATCGACCTGCAGAAGGTCACCGTCGACAGCTTCAGCGTCGCCGGGATCAACGACCACATCACGCCGTGGGATGCGGTGTATCGCTCGACGTTGCTGCTGGGTGGCGAGCGCCGCTTCGTGCTGTCCAACAGTGGCCATGTGCAGAGCATCCTCAACCCGCCGAGCAACCCGAAAGCCAACTACGTCGAGAACGGCAAGCTGAGCAGCGACCCACGGGCCTGGTACTACGACGCCAAGCGTGTCGATGGCAGTTGGTGGACGCAATGGCTGGACTGGATACAGCAACGCTCCGGGGCGCAAAAGGAAACCCACATGGCCCTCGGCAACCAGAACTATCCACCGATGGAGGCGGCGCCCGGTACTTACGTGCGCGTGCGCTGACGTTCAAACGAACCACGGTCGATGTCGGCCGTGGCAGGACCCGAACATTAAGAAGACTGGATGAAAACCCGCGACCGCATCCTCGAATGTGCCCTGCTGTTGTTTAATCAGAAGGGTGAACCGAACGTTTCCACCATGGAAGTTGCCAATGAAATGGGCATCAGCCCGGGCAACCTCTACTACCACTTCCACGGCAAGGAGCCACTGATTCTCGGGTTGTTCGAACGTTTTCAGGCCGAGCTGGCCCCGCTGCTCGACCCACCGGCGGACGTCGAACTGGCTCCCGAGGATTACTGGCTGTTCCTGCACCTGATCGTCGAACGCCTGGCCCACTACCGCTTTCTGTTCCAAGACCTGTCGAACCTTGCCGGGCGCCTGCCGAAACTGGCCAAGGGCATTCGCAATTTACTCAATGCGCTCAAGCGCACGTTGGCCTCGTTGCTGGCGCGCTTGCAGGCTCAGGGGTTATTGGTCAGTGAAACGCAAGCGCTGGGGCAGTTGGTGGAGCAAATCACCATGACGCTGCTGTTCTCGCTGGACTATCAGCGGATTCTCGATCGAGAGGGAGAAGTACGATTGGTGGTTTACCAGATCATGATGCTGGTGGCGCCGCACCTGTTGCCGCCGATCAAGGCCGCGACAGAACAACTGGCCCTTCAATACCTGGAAGTACACGAGTAGCGCTGATCACATCAATCCCTGCTCGCGAGCAGGCTCGCTCCCACATGGAGTTTGTGGTGTTTTCAAAATGACGCACAAACAAAAACGCCCGACCTTGGCAGGCCGGGCGTTTTCTTGAGCCCTGAGAATCAGGACTGACTGGTTGGCGTCGACGAAGCCGGCGCGGCAGTCGGGGTGACAGCTGGGGTCGGTGCAGTCGCGGAGTTCGATGCGCTGACCGGAGCGGCTGCCGGGGTTGCCGGTTTGGCCGCTGCCACTACTGGCTTGGCGGCAGCTTTTGGAGCCGCCGGCTTTTTCACCGCTGGCTTCTTCGCAGCAGCCGGTTTGGCCGCTGGCTTGGCTGCAGGTTTAGCTGCGGCGGTTTTTGCGGCCGGTTTGGCGGCTGCCTTGGCGGCCGGCTTGGCAGCCGCTTTGGCAGCGACTGGTTTGGCCGCTGGCTTGGCAGCTGCAGGTTTAGCGGCAGCCGTTTTGGCCGCTGGCTTGGCAGCAGGTTTGGCTGCAGCTTTTACCAACGGTTTAGCCGCGGTTTTTGCAGCCGGTTTGGCCGCTGCGGTTTTCGCCGCTGCTGGCGCAACCTTGGCACCGGTGAGTTTTTCGATTTGCTTGGTCAGGGTATCGACCTTGCTGTGCAGTGCCTTGACTTCGTTGCGGCTCGGTACGCCCAGACGCGAAATGGCGCTGTTCAGACGCTTGTCGAAAGCGCCTTCGAGCTCATCCCACTTGCCCAGTGCGCGGTCTTTCACGCCGCTGATGCGCGATTTGGCCGAAGAAGCGGAGTCCTTGGCGGCGTCGACTTTTTTGCCAACGGCGCTCTTGGTGAGCTTCTCGGCTTTCTCGCCGTCCTTAACCAATGCATCGAAGAGTTTGCTGCCGTCAGTGTCGATCTTCGAGTACACGCCTAAACCAGCCAGCCAGATTTTCCGGGAGTAGTCTTCGACCTTCCCGATCCACGAGCTGCCTTCTTTTTCGGTGTTCTTTTTAACAGCCATCCCGTTCTCCTTAAGATTTACGCGCGACACGTTCGAGCAATGCCGTCAGCTCATCGAGCTTAGCAGAGAGTGTCTCAACGTCATGTTTAGACGGAATGCCGATACGATTCAAGGCACTTGCGACACGCGTGTCGAACGCCTTCTCGACCTTGTCGAGTTGAACTTCGACCTTGCCCTTGAATGTAGTGACTTCATTCTTGGCGTCGTCGATCTCGGCATTGGCCGCTTCGAGCTTCTCAGCGACCACTTTTTTGCCTTTCTTTTCAACAGTTTGGCCAGCTTTCACCAACTCTTGAAAGTAATCGCTGCCCTCTTGGCCCACCTTGGCGTAGGCACCCAGGCCTGCCAGCCAGACCTTGCGGGCATAGGATTTGACGTCGCCCAGCGCACTGGTCGATGCGTCGATTTTTTTCTTCAAAATAACGTTGGCCATGGTCCACCTCACGCGCAGAAGGTTTGAGGAACTGCCCGGGAAAAGTGTCGGGCTCTGGCACAAAGTAGGGAGAAAAATTAGAAACGGCACCCTAACAAATGACATAAATGCTTGGGCGCACCACAAAACAAAATGTGGGAGCCAGCCTGCTGGCGATAGCGATGTAACAGTCACAAAGACGCTGACTGACAGGACGTTATCGCCAGCAGGCTGGCTCCCACAGGGGACCGTATTCAACCGGAGATCAGACCAACGCTTTATCCAGCGCCTTCTCGATTTCCGCTTTGATCATGCCGCTCATGGCCGACATCATCAGGCCCAGTTCCACATCGACCTTGATCAAATCGTCACTGACATGCACCGCGCCTTTCACGCCCGAGCGCTTGAGGTTCAGCGTGTCACCCGACCACTGAGGCTCCAGGCCATATTGCTCGTTGAGTTTCTGCGCCAGCTTGTCGGCCTTCGCGCGCGCCGCGTCCTTACCCAGGCCGTGGGCACGTTCAACACTGATACGGGCCATCGAATGACTCCTGTTTTGTGAATGCTTGTACGGTAAATCTTGACCGCTGCTGCGGCAAAACGTCCCGAGGGTGATCCATCTTACCTTCAGCCTTGCCAAGACAAAGCATCCCTTGGGGATTAGAATGTCGCGCATTCTCTTTTGGTGACAGCGATATGACTGATCAGCGCAAAGGCAGCGATGCCGAACCCACCACTCACTTCGGCTTCAAAAACGTTCCGGAAAGCCAGAAAGCGGAAAAAGTCGCTGAGGTTTTCCACTCGGTAGCCGCCAAGTACGACCTGATGAACGACCTTCTGTCGGGCGGCATGCACCGTCTGTGGAAGCGCTTCGCGATCGAACTATCGGGCGTTCGCACCGGCAACCGCGTGCTCGACATCGCCGGCGGCACCGGTGATCTGACCAAAAAATTCTCGCACCTCGTCGGCCCGACCGGCCAGGTGGTGTTGGCCGACATCAACGAGTCCATGCTCAAGGTCGGTCGTGACCGCCTGCTGGACCTGGGTGTGGCGGGCAACGTCGAGTTCGTCCAGGCCGATGCGGAAAAGCTGCCGTTCCCGGACAACCATTTCGACTGCGTGACCATCGCTTTCGGCCTGCGCAACGTCACGCACAAGGAAGACGCCCTGCGCTCCATGCTGCGTGTGCTCAAGCCGGGCGGTCGCCTGTTGGTACTGGAATTCTCCAAGCCGACCAATGCGCTGATGTCCAAGGCTTACGACGCCTACTCGTTCGCCTTCATGCCGCTGATGGGCAAGCTGATCACCAACGACTCGGAAAGCTATCGCTACCTGGCCGAATCGATCCGCATGCACCCGAATCAGGAAACCCTGAAGTCGATGATGGTCGAGGCCGGTTTCGACCGCGTGACCTATCACAATATGACCGCAGGCATCGTCGCCCTGCACCGCGGCATCAAGCCCTGATGTTGCTCGCCGGCCTGCTCGCCAGCGTTGAACTCGGCCTGAACCGGGTGCTTCGTCTCGACAGCACGGCGCTGCCGCGGCTCGCGCATTTGACCGGTAAAGTGATTGCCGTCGATTGCCGCAGCCCGGCGCTGCAATTGTTCATCCTGCCCAGCGACGAAGGCCTGATGCTCGCTTCCCAGTGGGAAACCGGCGCCGACTGCACCTTGCGTGCACCGGCCTCAAGCCTGTTGAAACTGGCGATGAGCAAGGACAAGACGGCGGTGCTGCACGCACCGGAAGTCGAACTCGACGGCGACAGCGGCGTGCTGCTGGAACTGGCGGCGATTCTTCAGGACCTGGAGCTGGACTGGGAGTACGAACTCTCGCGCTGGCTCGGCCCCGTCGCCACGCAACTGGTCGGCGGCCACCTGCGCAGCCGCGCCCGCTGGTATCAGCAAGGATTTGCCAGCCTGGGCCAGAACCTGGGCGAATACCTGGCCGAAGAATCGCGCACCCTCGTCGGTCAGCGCGAAGCCGAAGCCCGTTTCAGTGAACTGGACCGGATCAAACTTGATCTGGAACGTCTCGAGGCGCGTTTCGAGCGCCTTTCCCGATCCCTCGACCCAAGCGATAACGCATGAAGCTGCTTGCCGTCCGCCGTTTGTTGCGCATCCAGCGCGTCGTGATCCGCTACCGCCTCGATGACCTGCTGTTCGCCCTGCCGCTGCCCTGGTTCTTGCGAGCGCTGCGTTATGCCTTGCCGTGGCGCTGGTTCCCGCGCAAGACCCTGGACCTGAGCCGTGGCGCGCGATTGCGCCTGGCCTTGCAGGACCTGGGGCCGATCTTCATCAAGTTCGGACAGATCCTGTCCACCCGCCGCGACCTGCTGCCCGAAGACATCGCCGACGAACTGATGAAGCTGCAGGACCGTGTGCCGCCCTTCGACTCGCAGGTGTCGGTCAAGCTGATCGAAGAACAGCTGGGCAAGAAAATCAGCGAAGTGTTCAGCCGTTTCGACGTCGAACCGCTGGCCTCGGCGTCGGTGGCGCAGGTGCACGCCGCGCAGCTGAAAACCGGCGAAGAAGTCGTGGTCAAAGTCATCCGCCCAGGCCTCAAGCCGGTGATTGCCCAGGACCTGGCGTGGTTGTTCATCCTTGCCCGCGCCGCTGAAAAACTTTCGGCCGACGCCCGCCTGTTGCACCCGGTGGACGTGGTTCAGGACTACGAAAAAACCATCTACGACGAACTCGACCTGCTGCGCGAGGCGGCCAATGCCAGCCAGTTGAAACGCAATTTCGAAGGTTCGCCGCTGCTGTACGTGCCGCAAGTCTATTGGGACTGGTGCCGCCCGAAAGTGCTGGTGATGGAGCGCATCTACGGCATTCAGGTCACCGATCTGGCGACCCTGGCCGACCAGCGCACCGACATGAAAATGCTCGCCGAACGCGGCGTGGAGATCTTCTTCACCCAAGTGTTTCGCGACAGTTTCTTCCACGCCGACATGCACCCGGGCAACATTTTCGTCAGCACCGTGAGCCCGTGGAGCCCGCAATACATCGCGATCGACTGCGGCATCGTCGGCAGCCTGACGCCGGAAGACCAGGATTACCTGGCGCGTAACCTGTTCGCCTTCTTCAAGCGTGACTACCGCCGCGTGGCGCAGTTGCACATCGATTCGGGCTGGGTGCCGGCGGAAACCAAGCTCAACGAGTTCGAAGCGGCGATCCGCACCGTTTGCGAGCCGATCTTCGAAAAACCGTTAAAGGATATTTCATTTGGCCAGGTGCTGATGCGCCTGTTCCAGACCGCTCGCCGCTTCAACATGGAGGTGCAGCCGCAGCTCGTGCTGTTGCAGAAAACCCTGCTGAACATTGAAGGCCTGGGCCGTCAGTTGTACCCGGACCTCGATTTGTGGAACACCGCGCAGCCATTCCTGGAGCGCTGGATGCGCGAAAGGGTCAGCCCCAAAGCTTTGATCGGCAACGTGCAGAGCCAGTTCGAACAGCTACCGCACTTGGCCAACATGGCCCGCGACCTGCTCGAACGCATGTCCCAACCCCACGCCTACGACCCGCCGCCACCGTGGCACCGACGTCGCGACGACTGGTTCCTGCGCCTGCTCGGCACGGCGCATCTCGCCGGTGGCGCCCTCCTCGCCGCGGGCGGGCCGTTGAACGAACTGGCCTACTGGCCGGCCGGGATCATGATGGCGGTCGGTTTGTATCTGGTCGTTCGTCGATAGCATCAATCAGCGGCAAGTTATAAGCTGCACGCTTCAAGCGATGTTGTTAGCACTCATGTTTAATTCACGCCGGTAGCCAGGCGTTGCACAATATGAAAGACCGAAGCGCACTGGCTTTTACTTGCGGCTTGAAGCTCGAAGCTTGTAGCTGCTTTTCAGGAACCGAAGATGAAAAACTGGCTGGACGAGATCAAATGGGACACTGACGGCCTGGTGCCGGCGATTGCCCAGGATCACAAGACCGGGCGCGTCCTGATGATGGCCTGGATGAACCGCGAAGCACTGGAACTGACCGCTGCCGAGAATCGCGCGATCTATTGGTCCCGCTCTCGTGGCAAGCTGTGGCGCAAGGGCGAAGAGTCCGGCCATGTGCAAACCCTGCATGAGATGCGTCTGGATTGCGACGCCGACGTGATCATCCTGATGGTCGAGCAGATCGGCGACATCGCGTGCCATACCGGCCGCCAGAGTTGCTTCTACCGCGTCTATGAGAACGGCGACTGGACCACCGTCGACCCGGTTCTGAAAGATCCGCACGCCATCTATTCCGCAGGACACAAACATGAGTGACACTCTCACCCGACTGGCCGAGGTACTGGAAGAGCGCAAAGGCGCCGCCGCGGACAGTTCGTATGTCGCCAGCCTGTATCACAAGGGCTTGAACAAGATTCTGGAAAAAGTCGGCGAAGAGTCGGTCGAAACCATCATCGCCGCCAAGGACGCCGCCATCAGCGGTGATTGCAGCGATGTGATCTACGAAACCGCCGATCTGTGGTTCCACAGCATGGTCATGCTCGCCCAACTGGGGCAGCATCCTCAGGCTGTACTCGATGAACTGGACCGTCGTTTCGGTCTGTCCGGACACGCCGAGAAAGCCTCGCGCCCGTCCGCCTGAATAACGACTAGAGAGGAGCAGCAACATGGGCATTTTTGACTGGAAACACTGGGTCGTCATTCTGGTTGTTGTCGTACTGGTGTTCGGCACCAAGAAGCTGAAAAACCTCGGCACTGACGTCGGCGAGTCGATCAAGGGCTTTCGCAAAGCCATGAACGATGACGAAAAGCCGGCCGATCCGACCGTCACCCCGGCCCAACCGGTTCCGTCTGCTCAGCCACAGACCACACAGTCCGTGAATCAGCCGCACACCATTGACGTGCAGGCGCAGAAAGTCGAAGAGCCGATCCGCAAAGACGTGTGAGCACTGACTAATGTTTGGTATCAGCTTCTCTGAATTGCTGCTCGTCGGCCTCGTCGCCCTGCTGGTGCTGGGTCCTGAGCGCCTGCCGGGCGCAGCGCGCACCGCCGGCCTGTGGGTCGGGCGACTGAAGCGCAGCTTCAATGCGATCAAACAGGAAGTTGAACGTGAGATCGGTGCCGACGAAATTCGCCGGCAACTGCACAACGAACACATCCTGTCGCTTGAGCAGGAGGCGCGGAAGATCTTCTCGCCGACCCAGCAGGAGCCAACACCGGTCGAGCACGTGGGTGAGCAGACGATTCACGCACCCGCCCCTGCCGCCGCGCCAACACCGGCCCCTGCAGTTGCGGCTGTCGAGCCTGCGCCCGTTGTTGCTGCAACCCCTGCGGTTGAACCCGTTACACCTGCGGCTGCGCCCGTTGCGCCGGCCCCTCATGACCCAACATTGCCGCCGCGAGCCCCATGAGCGATCTCCCAGAAAACGACCAGCACATGCCGCTGGTTTCGCACCTCACCGAGTTGCGTACCCGCCTGCTGCGCTGTGTAGCGGCGATCTTCATCATTTTTGCCGGGTTGTTCGCTTTTACCCAGCAGATCTACACCTTTGTCTCGACGCCGCTGCGGGCTTACCTGCCGGCCGGCGCGACAATGATCGCCACAGACGTGTCGTCGCCATTCCTGACGCCGCTGAAACTGACGATGATGGTGTCGCTGTTCCTGGCGATCCCGGTGATCCTGCATCAGATCTGGGGCTTCATCGCACCCGGCCTGTACAAGCACGAAAAACGCATCGCCGTGCCTTTGCTGATCTCCAGCATTTTTCTGTTCTATGCCGGCATGGCATTCGCCTACTTCCTGGTGTTCCCGCTGATCTTCAAGTTCTTCGCCGCCGCCACCCCGGCCGGCGTGGAAATGATGACCGACATCACCAGCTACCTCGATTTCGTCATGACGCTGTTCTTCGCCTTCGGCGTGGCGTTCGAGATTCCGGTGGCCGTTGTGTTGCTGGTGTGGATCGGCGTGGTCGACGTCAAATACCTGAAAAAAATCCGTCCGTACGTGATCATCGGCTGCTTCGTGGTCGGCATGATCCTGACCCCTCCGGATATCTTCTCGCAGACCCTGCTGGCCGTACCGATGTGGATGCTGTTTGAAGTCGGCATCCTGTTTGCCAGCATGATCAGCAAACGTGGCGAACACGCGGACGATCAACCGGCTGACGATCACAACGACCAGCCGCCAGCGACCCAAGCGTGAATCTGCTGCTTCTCGAAGAGGCCGATTTCATTGCGGCCGACCGGGTGATCCTGCGTGACCGGCGGTTGACCCACATGCAGGAAGTTCACCGCTGTGAGGTCGGCGACAGCATGCGCGTCGGCCGCATCGGCGGACTGATGGGTTCGGCCGAAGTGCTGCGCCTGGATGCCACTGAAGCCGAATTGCGCGTCACTCTCGACCAGCCACCACCGGCCAAGCTGCCACTGACCCTGGTGCTGGCCCTGCCACGTCCCAAAATGCTCCGTAGGGTGTTCCAGACCGTGGCGGCCATGGGTGTGCCACGGATTGTGTTGGTGAACAGCTATCGCGTCGAGAAGAGCTTCTGGCAGACGCCGTTCCTGGAACCGGAAGCGATTCGCGAGCAGCTGATCCTCGGTCTCGAACAGGCGCGGGACAGTGTGCTGCCGGAAGTTGTCATCGAGAAACGCTTCAAACCCTTCGTCGAAGACCGTCTGCCGGCGATTACCGAAGGCACCCTCGGTCTGGTGGGCCATCCGGGCAACTACCCGCCCTGCCCCCGCGCACTGAGCGAACCGGTGACCCTGGCCATCGGCCCCGAGGGTGGCTGGATTCCTTACGAAATCGACCTGCTCGGCAAATCCGGCCTGCAACCGGTGCAACTGGGGGACCGTATCCTGCGCGTCGAAACCGCCGTTACAGCACTGCTGGCACGCCTCTTCTAACCCCGCCACAGGTAAACCTGCCTCCCCGCATATCGGGTCGCCTCTACAGATATCCACTCACTTGCCGATATACCTCCCATAAAACCAATGCATGGTCCGAGGGAGATTCAGCATGTACCAATGGCTGGCCGATAAGCTGGGAAACGTAGGCGTAAACCGCAAGCTGGGCGTCGGCTTCGGTCTCGTGCTGCTGCTGACCTTACTGATCACCTTTACCGGCTGGACCGGTCTGAGCGATGTGACCAGTCGTGGCGATAAACTCGGCTTCATATCCGAGATCAACGGGCTGACCAAAGACCTGCGCATCGCTCGCCTGGACTACGAAACCCATCGCGGTGAACAAGGCCCCGGTGCCGTCAATGACCTGTTGGGCAAGATCGACAGTAGCCTGCAAGCTGCTCGCCAGATGATCGAACAGCCTGCCGACATTGCCATGATCGACCAGCAACTGGCCGCCCTCAGCCAGTACAAGCAAGCCTTCGCGGCCATGATCCAGGCCGGCGTCCTTCGTGAAGATGCCCGCAGTAAACTCGGCGCCACGGCTGACAACGCCGTAGCCAAGGTCGCTGAAGTGGAGAAATCCATGCTGCAAGGCGACAGCGTGACAGCCTTCAACAGCGTGATCGAGCTGAGCAAACTGATCCAGCAAGCACGCTTCCAGGTACGCGGCTACACCTACAGCGGCAAGAGCGAGGCCGAGCAACCCGCCCTCGACGCGATCGACAATGCCTTGAAGAACCTCGAAAGCCTGCCGGCCAAACTGCCGGAAGAACACATCGCCAACCTGCA
This sequence comes from Pseudomonas reinekei, assembly GCF_001945365.1. Classification (GTDB taxonomy): domain Bacteria; phylum Pseudomonadota; class Gammaproteobacteria; order Pseudomonadales; family Pseudomonadaceae; genus Aquipseudomonas; species Aquipseudomonas reinekei. The sequence goes on along the minus strand of NZ_MSTQ01000008.1, from coordinate 106,570 downwards.
ACAAGCCACCGACTCGCTCAAGGCTTACCGCGCGGCGGTCAGTCAGTACCGTGATTCCCAGGTGGCCAGCGCCGAAGCCTTGAAGCGCATGGCGGCCCAAGGCGAGATTCTGTTGCAGGCGAGCAACAAACTCACGGTCTCGCAAACGCTTGTGCGCGACACCGATGTGGCACACGCCAAGTACATGCTGATGCTGGCCACCGTCCTGGCACTGATATTCGGTCTGTTTGCCGCTTGGGCCATCACCCGGCAGATCGTGATTCCGCTGAACCAGACCCTCAAAGTCGCCGAGCGCATCGCTGCCGGTGACCTGACCCACAACCTGGACTCCAAACGCCAGGACGAACTGGGCCAGTTGCAACGCGCCATTCAGAGCATGACCCAGGGTCTGCGCGAACTGATCGGCGGTATCAGCGATGGTGTCACCCAGATCGCCAGCGCCGCTGAAGAATTGTCGGCGGTCACCGAGCAGACGAGCGCCGGGGTCAACAGCCAGAAGGTCGAGACTGACCAGGTGGCCACCGCCATGAACGAAATGACCGCCACGGTGCAGGAAGTCGCGCGCAACGCCGAGGAAGCCTCCGAGGCCGCCGTTGCCGCTGACCAACAGGCCCGTGAGGGCGACAAGGTGGTCGGCGAAGCTATCGCCCAGATCGAGCGCCTGGCCAAGGAAGTCGGCAACTCCACCGAAGCCATGGGCGAGCTCAAGCGCGAAAGTGACAAGATTGGCAGCGTGCTCGACGTGATCAAGTCCGTGGCGCAGCAAACCAACCTGCTGGCGCTCAACGCCGCCATCGAAGCCGCCCGTGCCGGTGAAGCCGGACGCGGTTTTGCCGTGGTCGCCGACGAAGTCCGCAGCCTGGCGCAGCGCACCCAGAAGTCCACCGAAGAGATCGAGGAATTGATTGTCGGCCTGCAAAACGGCACACAGCAAGTGTCGACTATCATGGACAACAGCCGCGCCCTGACCGACAGCAGCGTCGAACTGACCCGCCGCGCCGGTGGCTCGCTGGAAAGCATCACCCGCACGGTGTCAGCGATCCAGGCGATGAACCAGCAGATCGCCGCCGCTGCCGAGCAACAGAGCGCCGTGGCGGAAGAGATCAACCGCAGCGTGCTGAACGTGCGGGATGTGTCGGATCAGACGTCCGCGGCGAGCGAAGAAACGGCGGCGTCCAGCGTTGAGCTGGCGCGGTTGGGGACGCATTTGCAGATGCTGGTGGGGCGGTTCAGGGTTTGAACAGGCTTGCAGTCTGGAAAACATCTGATGCTGCTTGGAACGTGAGTGGTCGGCACCCGTAGCGCCGGCCACCTTTTAGTGCCTCCATTACACTCGTGAGACTCGAGGAAAACCCTTTAACATTAAACAGAAATCCAACCACTGCAACTAACAGTTCTGATAGTTACGGCCCAATATAAAGCAGCTCATGATTAAGTTCCGTCCTTCCGGAGCACCCAATCATGAGCAATGATCCCATCGAAGCTTCGACCACCTCAGAAACAGAACCAACAGCAAATTACAGCCGTTGGATGACTGACCTTGAAACTGAAATTTCACACCTCAAGCTGTATCAACTCGCTATACCTGGCGCCCACAATTCCGGGGTTGACAAGAGTGGGACTTGGGGGCCATGGGAAGACTGGGGCGCGTGCCAGATTAACTCATTCCCGCAACAACTTGCCGCCGGTGCTCGTTTTCTCGATTTGCGCCTGCTTGACGACAGTTATAAAAAACCACCGGAAACCACAGCCCCATTACTAGGTTTTATGAGGTATTCCAATTCAATCATGGCCTTGCCAAGGCAGGAAGGCGATTGGAACACCTCATCAGGGACGTAAAAAATTTCGTAACCGCCAATCCGCGCGAAATAGTCATACTCAACTTTCGTCATTACGACAAAAATAAATGGCCAGACAGCCTTGAACGCTGCCTTCCCTATTTCAATCCGATTAAAAATCTTCTCATTCCCAAAACGGCCCATGACCTTACCATCAACGACATCCGTAAACTTTACCCGTCACGTAGTATTATTCTTGCCTTCGATCACGGCACCCCGCAAACCTGGAAACCCGAATGGGTGCAAAGAGAGCAATTATGGAGTCTTATCCATTATTATTGGAATTTAGATGACAGCGAAGAAGCCATCGAAAAACTTGTTGTTGAGTCAATGTTGTCGCCGCCACTTGAAGCTTATTGGGTATTAAGCGCCGCGGCACGAGATAACAGAGGACCTAAGCTATTACCGCCCCACCACCCTATAAGAGTAGAAACATTTAGCCCCGGAAAACAAAACGGAAACATTATATTGGTCGATTTCGTCGAGAAAAACGAAACGATTATTAGCGTGACAGATAAATGCATCGCACTCAATAAGCAACGGGCTGCCAATACGCTGCCACCTACGACCCCAAAGAACCTGATTGTCAAAAAAATTAATGAGGCGAACTTTCAAAATACGCTTGAATTCAATTGGGAACGTGGCGACGACAACATTGGCATTCGAAAATACGAAATATTTAACGGTAACGACTTTCTTTTCTCCACCTATAACATTCCTCACCGAGAAAAGAATTTCCCATTAAGTAATTGCTCTTTTAAAGTCAGGTCTGTTAATACCATTGATTAAAAATCGGATTTCTCAGTACCCTTTATACTGATTCAGGACGTAATACCTCCAACAGCCCCACAAAATTTCCGTATCTCAAAGCTCGGGCTCACTGCTCTTGAATTAGAGTGGAAAGCTTCATTTGACGCCGCTGGAATAGCGGGCTACGAAGTCAGCATTGATAATCAAGCACCGCAATTCACTTCCGAATTAAAAATAATTTTCAGCAACCTCGCCACAAGTCAACAGCACTATTCAAAGGTCAGAGCCAAAGACGTCAATGGAATGTTTTCTGAACACACAGAATTAGTTATCCAACCGCCCCCCACAAAATTACTGAACCCAAAACTGGATATCAGAGAAATCGAAGAAAATTCAGATACTTACACCGGATATATTTCATGGGATTTAATTGAAGCCCCAAATCGTACTATTTCGTATGAATACAAAGTCGATGGATTTCTTTATGCAGGCATTCATGAAGAGGGCAAGGTGCCGAAACGGTTCTTGGTTGGCAGCGTAAACCGTCCAACTACGATAGAAGCGTACATCGCTTTTTTTGCAGGTGAACGCGGCGAGACCAGCACCTATAATTTTACCTTCAACCCCACCCCCCCACATCCTGTGCAGAACTTAAAAGTACAGGCACGCACACCAGCTGGCACCATTATCGGCTGGGCTCGCTCGTCAAGCGCGGATGTAGTAAGCTATGCTGTTTCAATAGACGAGGCGCCACCAGGGCTGGTATCTGCATCCGCGAGCAGCTATGAATTTGTCGGCCTGCCACTGAACCAAACCTTTCTCATCGAAGTTTGGGCAATCAACAGGTACGGCGTCCCCTCCATTACTGAGTCGATCATCATCGAACCCCTTGAAGGTAATCCCCCTAGAAACTTTCGTGTCAGTAACATTTACGATCAGCGTATTACTTTTGCGTGGTCCCGTCCTTTCGCCAAGTCTGGGAAACTCGTTGCTTATGATTTTGTCAGGTACGTGGTCGGACTCCCGGTGACTATACCCATAGAAGGGCTACAAGAATTTCTTACTATAGTCGATTCATTGCCCCAACTTACGCTAACAGTGAAGCTTCGGTGTGTGTATGAGGGTGGAGTGCGATCTGACTTTGTTGAGCTGATCGTACCGCCCAGATCCTGATATTCCTCATTAAAAAGGGCAGAGATCATTTGTCGTACTGAAGAAGCGCACCTCACGGTACCCGTAACCCCTCGCCGCTCATAGATACATAAACGTGTTCGCAGTCGCGGCGCTTATTTCACAAAACCTGCCTCAAAAACGCCTGCGCCCGCGGATCCTTCGGTGTATCGAAGAACTCCGTCGGCGGGGCGACTTCCAGCAATTTGCCGCGATCGAAAACATCACCCGGTCCGCCACACCCAGGCGAAGTCCAGTTCTTAAGTTACGCAGACCATGGACATGCCTTCCACCGCCAGGTTTTTCATGACATCCAGCACTTCACCGAATCTCCGGATCCAGCGCCGAAGTCGGCACACCAAACAGCATAACCCTCAGATCCATCGCCAGCGCCCGGGCAATCGCCAAGCGCTGGCCGCCGGACAGGCGAGACAGGAACTCGTTGGCATTCTGCGCAATGCCAAGCTTATTCCATGTCCTTGGGCTACTCGGTGCTCTTGAACCACTTGCTAAGAATGCGATCGCAGGTGCCGTCTTCGTAGATCTGGTGCGGGAGGTTTTTGATGAAGTTGGTACTGTCGCATTCACCGACGTAGGGTTCGCTGAAATTCCGGCGAAGTTGGCGCTCTCCCTAACGCGGATCGTTCCCACCTCTTGTGAACAATCATAAAAAAACCCGCTTTCGCGGGTTTTTTCATCAGGCCAACTGTGGCTGAACGCTCACGGGCTTGAGCGGCAGCAGCGGTGCATGGGGGTCGGCCGTGACCGACTTGCGCCACGCGCCCAGCCACTCCTGGTGACCTTCGCGCCAGACCTGCTCATGCAGGCGAGCCAATGCCACCGGGTCGCTCAACAGTTGCACACGTTCATTGTTGGTCAGCCCTTCAGGCCCGACTTTCATCGCATGCCGTACCCGCTCGACGCGCAGCCACTCGATCGGTTCCGCCTGACGGTGACGGGAGGTCGCCAGCGAGCACGCCAGGGCGTTCTGCTGAGGGTCGACCACCGCACGGATGAAGCCGTCGTTCAGTGCATGCCAGCGGTTTTCGTGGGTGTACTGGTCGGTGGCCAGCAAGGCCTGCGGCGGGTTGTATTCCTCGGGGATCAGGAACAGGCTCTCGTCACGGGACTTGAGGCCCAGGCCGACCCGGCTGGAGATCACCGAGACCGGGATCGACAGCATCAGCGAACCCACGATGGGCACCAGCCACCAGAGGAAGCTCGGGTTCAGCCAGATCACCAGCAAAGCCCAGAGGAAGCCGAGCAAGGTTTGCGGACCGTGGCGTTTTACCGCTTCGCTCCATGGCGTGGAGTCGTCGTCACGCTGTGGCGAGTTCCAGCTCGCGGCCCAGCCGAGGAACGCGGCCAGTACGAAACGGGTGTGGAAAATCATCCGCACCGGCGCCAGCAGCATGGAGAACAGCATCTCCAGCAGCATCGACAGGGTCACCTTGAACTTGCCGCCGAACTCTTTCGCGCCCTTGGCCCAGATCAGGATGATGCTCAACAGCTTCGGCAGGAACAGCAGCACGATGGTGGTCGAGAACAGCGCGATGGCCTTGTCCGGGTGCCATTGTGGCCACAGCGGATAAAGCTGACGCGGCTCAAGGAAGTACTGCGGCTCCATCAACGTATTGACCGCCAGCAGCGCCGTCGACAACACCAGGAAGAAGAACCACAGCGGCGCCGACAGGTAAGACATCACGCCGGTCAGGAACACCGCACGGTGCACCGGGTGCATGCCTTTTACCAGGAACAGGCGGAAGTTCATCAGGTTACCGTGGCACCAGCGACGGTCACGCTTGAGTTCGTCCAGCAGGTTCGGCGGCAGTTCTTCGTAGCTGCCCGGCAGGTCGTAGGCAATCCACACGCCCCAACCGGCACGGCGCATCAGCGCGGCTTCAACGAAGTCGTGGGACAGGATCGCACCGGCGAACGCGCCTTTACCGGGCAACGGCGCCAGGGCGCAGTGCTCGATGAACGGCTTCATACGAATGATCGCGTTGTGGCCCCAGTAGTGCGATTCGCCCAACTGCCAGAAGTGCAGACCGGCGGTGAACAGCGGACCGTACACACGGGTCGCAAACTGCTGCATGCGCGCATACAGGGTGTCCATGCCCGACGCACGCGGCGCGGTCTGGATGATCCCGGCGTCCGGCGTGGCTTCCATCAAGCGCACCAGACTGGTCAGGCACTCACCGCTCATGACCGAGTCGGCGTCGAGAACGACCATGTACTTGTAGTCACTGCCCCAACGACGGCAGAAGTCGTCGAGGTTGCCGCTTTTACGTTTTACGCGACGGCGACGGCGGCGATAGAAGATCTTGCCGAAACCACCGGCCTCGCGGCAGACGTCCAGCCAGGCCTGCTGCTCGGCAACGCAGATGTCGGCGTCGTTACTGTCGCTGAGGACGAAGAAGTCGAAGCGGTCGAGGTCACCCGTGGCCGCGACCGATTCGAACGTAGCGCGCAGACCGGCGAATACCCGTGGCACGTCTTCGTTGCAGATCGGCATCACCAGCGCGGTACGCGCGTCCTTCGGAATCGGCTCGTTGCCGGCACTTTTGCCGGAGATGCGGTATTTATCGTGACCTGTGAGCAACTCGAGGAAGCCCATCAACGCGGTCCAGAAACCCGCCGAAACCCAGCAGAACAGAATCCCGAACAAGATCAGGATGCTGGTCTGCAACGCATACGGCAGCACTTGCGTGGCGGTTTTCAGCAGCGGTTGGTGCAAGACCTCTTCGAGGTCGACGAAGGACCAGCCCTGGTACGGCATGATGCCTTTCATGTACCAGCCGGCGACGATGGTCTGGCCGAGCATCAATACCAACAGAATGTAGCGACGGATCGATCCCACGGTGCGCCAGCGCGCAGCCGGCAGGACACGCTCGTCTTTCGGCGGCTTCGGCGGGTTGGTGCGACCGGTCATCCGGCGCCAGCCACGTACCAGAATGTTGGTACGCCACGGCTCCGGCACGACCTTGGTCCGGCGAATCGGCGGAGTAGCCTTGAGGCAAACGCGACCACTGGCGTCGAGCGCCAGCATTTCGGCATCCTGCAGCTCTTCGGCGGTGCTCAGGGTCAGGCGCTTGCCCACCGAAGCCTGGGCGGCTTCGGTCGGGGCGTCGAACGTGGAGGACGACAGGCGTTCATGCAGCTCGCTGAAGGACTTGCAGCCCGCGAGTTCGGCGCGCTGCTGGTCTGTCATCGGTAGATGCGCCAGATACTCGGAGAGCGTTTCTGGCTGTACTTGAGAATTACTCATCGGCTGGCAACTGATAGCTCCAGGTCTCGGTCAGGACTTCTTCAGTCGGCGCCGATTCCGGTGTGGCTGGGGCCGCGTCAGCAGCGGCTGGCTGCGTGGCGTCTTTATTGGCCTTGTCCTTGGCATCTGCAACCGGCTTGGCTTCGGCCTGTTTGGCCTCGGCTTGCTTGGCTTCCTTGTCCGCTTTCTCCTGCTGCCTGGCGGCGACTTTGTCGGCCTTGGCAACGGACGAGTTCGACGCCGGGACCGCAGACTTGGTCAGGTCGGCCGTCACGACAGGCCGCACCAGTGCAGCACGCATTTCGGTGGACTTGTTCGGGTCCTTGATCTTCATGCGCAAGGTCAGGCGCCAGCCTTTGGTCTCAGGGTTGTAACGCACGCTGTTTTCAACGATCTCGGCGTTGTCACCCACGCTGACTTGGCTGCGAACGTCCGCATCGGCCGGCAATGCCGCCAGCGACGGGCCTTCGAAATCCACCAGGTACGCCACGCTACCGTCCGGCTGACGAATCAGGTTGGACTGTTTGACGTCGCCGGTGGAACGCAGGGTCTGCTTGACCCAGGCGCTGTCCGGCGCGTGAATCGAAGCTTCGTCCATGGTCCAGTGCATACGATAGGCGACATCGAGCGGCTGACCAGGTTCCGGCAGCTTTTCCGGGCTCCAGAACGCCACGATATTGTCGTTGGTTTCGTCAGCGGTCGGAATTTCTACCAGATCGACGGAGCCCTTGCCCCAGTCGCCTTTCGGTTCGATCCAGGCGCTTGGACGCTTGTCGTAGCGGTCATCGAGGTCTTCGTAGTGGCTGAAGTCACGACCACGTTGCAGCAAACCGAAACCGCGCGGGTTCTCCACCGAGAAGTTGCTCACGGCCAGGTGTTTCGGGTTGTTCAGTGGGCGCCAGATCCACTCGCCGTTGCCGGCATGGATCGACAGACCGCTGGAGTCATGCAGTTCACGACGATAGTTCAGCACTTTCGACGGCTGATTGGCGCCGAACAGGTACATGCTGGTCAGCGGCGCTACGCCGAGCTTGCTAACTTTGTCACGCAGGAACATCTGCGCCTTGACGTCGACAATGGTGTCGCTGCCCGGACGCAGGGTCAGGCGATAGGCACCGGTCGCACGTGGCGAATCGAGCAACGCGAAGATCACCAGATGCTTGTCGCCCGGCTTCGGCCGTTGAATCCAGAACTCGCGGAAACGCGGGAACTCTTCACCGGATGGCAATGCAGTATCGATCGCCATCCCGCGAGCGGACAAACCGTAGACGTGCCCCTTGCCGACAACGCGGAAGTAACTCGCGCCGAGCATGGTCATGATTTCGTCTTGCTTGTCAGCCTTGTTGATCGGGTACAGCACACGGAAACCGGCATAGCCGAGTTGTTCAGTGGCCTTAGGATCGAATTTGAGATCGCCGAAATCGAACCGGGTGGGGTCGTATTTGATCTCTTCGACGGTGTTCGCCGTGATTTCGTTGATTTTCACCGGAGTGTCGAAATGCATGCCCTGGTGATAGAACGACAGCTTGAACGGGGTTTTCTGGTCCGCCCATTCAGCCTTTTCAGTCAGGAAACGAATTTTCTGATAGTCCGCGAATTTCATCTCGCGAAATTCATTCGGCAGGTTACTGCGCGGCGCTTCGTACTTCTGCCCGGCCAGTTCTTTTGCCTTGACCGATACATCATCCAGATTGAATGCCCAGAGCTGACCGGCGCTGAACAGGCAGAGCAATGCGGAGCCCGCTACCAGAGCGCTACGTAACCGTTTGGCAGACAATTTTGGTGCGTTACAGGGACTAACAATCACGAGCAACCCTCGCCGAAAACAGATCAAAAAACCAACGGCCAGTTAAAGGGTCTGTTCGGTGTCCGATACATGAAAACCGGTCCCGCAGACCACTCTTGCCAAGTTGGCGAGCATTGTTCCGACTCCGCTGGGGCAAAATGATTCCCCAATCGGATCCAGACAAGTCTCTACCTAAGTCAAAATGGACCAACGAACGCTGATCCCCGTAGCGCGCGATTATCTAGCAGGCCGCGTTACAACGCATCAGGGGTAACAAAGTATTTATTGGGAAAAACGCCTGTTTTCAGCCGAAATGCGCTTAAAAAGATGTTTCAAGCGCTTTCAGGTCTGTAACAGGAAGGTTACCGGGCCATCATTGACCAGGTGCACCTGCATATCCGCGCCGAATCTACCTGATGCCACAGTGCCATGCACCTGTTTCGCTTTGCCGAATAGATAGTCGAAAAGCTCCTCGCCCAGGGCCGGGGGGGCGGCGGTCGAGAAACTCGGGCGCAACCCGCTCTTGGTATCGGCGGCCAGGGTGAACTGCGAGACCAGCAGCAGCCCGCCGCCCACGTCCGCCAAGGACAAATTCATCTTGCCTTCCGCGTCGCTGAACACTCGATAGTTAAGCAGCTTATTAAGAAGTTTGTCGGCGCTGGCCCGCGTGTCGTCGGGCTCAACGGCCACCAGCACCAGCAAACCTTGATCGATTGCGCCGACCACCTCTCCTGCTACCTCGACCCGCGCGCCACGCACGCGCTGCAGCAAACCCTTCATGCTTCGTCAGGGGCCAGGTCGAGCAGACGTCGTGCCATCTGATCGGCAGCGCGTACCAACGCGTCGGTGATGCCCGGCTCGGACGCGGCATGCCCGGCGTCGCGAATGACTTGCAGTTCACTGTTCGGCCAGGCCTGGTGCAGCTCCCAGGCGTTGTCCAGCGGGCAGATCACGTCATAGCGGCCATGGATGATCACGCCGGGCAAGTGGGCGATCTTGCCCATGTCGCGAATCAACTGGTTCGGTTCGAGGAACGCATTGTTGGTGAAGTAGTGGCATTCGATACGGGCGATGGACAACGCGCGCTGAGGCTCGGAGAAACGATCGACCACCAGCGGGTTCGGGCGCAGGGTGGCGGTGCGGCCTTCCCAGAGCGACCAGGCCTTGGCCGCATGCATCTGGGCAATCTGGTCATTGCCGGTCAGGCGCTTATGGAAGGCAGTAAGCAAGTCGTCGCGCTCGTCCAGCGGGATCGGCGCCACGTAGTCCTGCCAGTAATCGGGGAACAGGCGGCTGGCACCGGCCTGATAGAACCATTCGATTTCCTGCGGACGGCAGAGAAAGATCCCGCGCACGATCAGACCGTGCACGCGCTCCGGATGGGTTTGCGCGTAGGCCAGGGCCAGGGTCGAACCCCAGGAGCCGCCGAACAGCACCCATTTATCGATGCCCAGGTGTTTGCGAATGCGCTCGAGGTCGGCGACCAGATCCCAAGTAGTGTTGTTTTCCAGGCTCGCGTGGGGTGTGGATCGACCACAACCACGCTGGTCGAAAGTGACAATGCGATACAGGTTTGGATCGAAGTACCGACGACTCTGGGCATCACAACCGGCCCCCGGGCCGCCGTGAATGAACACCACCGGCAAACCTTCCGGTGAACCGCTTTCGTCGACATACAGCGTATGGGTTTCATCGACAGCCAGATCATGCCGGGCGTAGGGTTTGATCTGCGGGTACAAAGTCTGCATTGCGCGCTCCGTAAGGGGTCGAGTTCATCCCTGGGGGGACTTCTATTATTCTGCCGTTGGGCATCATAAACCCGATTTACGTCAATGAGCATGCCCTTGCGGGGTCAGAGTTTTTCCGCGAGATACCCGAGCAGCGTTTCGTACAACGCATCCACCTCGCCAGCCTGCCCCCGCGCTCGCAAACAACCGTGAACCAGTCCTTCGCCGTAATACAACTGCGTTGCCACGCCGGCAGCGTTTAGTCGCTCGGCATACAGCACACCGTCGTCGCGCAGCGGATCGAACTGCGCCACGGCAATCAAGGCCGGCGGCAGGCCCCTGAAGTCCTGGGCCAGTAGCGGCATCGCGTAAGCGCGCGGCTTCGCAGGGCCTTGCAGGTACAGCGCGTGGTAGCAATCCACATCGCTGCTGGTCAACAACGGCGCATCGTTGCATTCACTGCGAGAAGCCAGGTGCTGATCGCCTCCCAGCCCCGGATAGATCAGCACTTGCGCCGCCGGCAACGGCTCGTCCGCGTCGCGCAATGCCAGGCACAGCGCGGCCGCGAGATTGCCACCGGCGCTGTCGCCCGCCACCAGCGTGCGTGCGGGGTCCAGTTGAAACGGCCCGTTACGCAGCACCCGCCAGACTTTCAGGCAATCGTCGAAGCCTGCGGGAAACGGATGTTCCGGCGCCAGACGGTAATCGACGGCGATCACCAGCACGCCGAGGGTCGAGGCCAGCTCCGCGCAAATGAAGTCGTGGGAATCCAGATCCCCCACCACCCAGCCGCCGCCATGCAGATAGACGATGCACGGCACGCCACCGGAAGCAGATGCAACCGGCGGCTGATACGACCGAACGGCAACCCCCGCCAATTCGAAATCGACCACATACAACCCGGCAGGACGCGGCGGCGTGAATGCCCGGCACATCTCGCTATAGGCCAGGCGCAATCCGGCCAGGCTGCTGTCGGTACTATTGAAGCTGACAGTCTTCTTGACGAAAGCCGTCATCTGTTCGGAAAGTGAATAAAGAGCCATGAGTCTGCTGCCCGTGCAGGAATGTGAGGGGTCAACGCCTTTGTGGGATCGAGCTTGCTCGCGAAGACTGACCAATGGTCGACATAGAGGTTGAATGCACCGGCCTCTTCGCGAGCAAGCTCGCTCCCACAGGTTCTACATACATCTGCAAAGGTGTCAGTTTTTCAGGCTGGCCTGAACCGTGGCGACGCCGTCCTTGCCATCAAAACTGCTGACGCCCGCCAGCCAGCGCTGCAGATCCTCCGGATGGTCACGCAGCCATTTTTTGGCAACGTCTTGAGGCGTCTGGCGCTCCATGATTGGCACCATCAACTGGCTTTCCTGGGCAGCGGTGAACGTCAGGTTTTCCAGCAGGCGATTGACGTTCGGGCAACGCCGGGCGTAATCGGGAGCGGTCACGGTCGAGACGGTTGCGGCGCCTTCGTTCGGGCCGTAGACGTCTTCGCTGCCAGTCAGGTAGGCGATGTTCATGTTGATGTTCATCGGGTGCGGGGTCCAGCCGACGAACACCACGAACTCATTGCGATTCACTGCACGCTGGACGGCGGCGAGCATGCCGGCCTCACCCGACTCGATCAGTTTGAAATCCTTGAGGCCGAAGTGATTGGTTTCGATCATGGTCTTGATCGTGGTGTTGGCGCCGCTGCCCGGCTCGATGCCGTAGATCTTGCCGCCGAGTTGATCCTTGAACTTCGCGATGTCGGCAAAGGTTTTCAAGCCGGCCGCCGCGACATAATCAGGCACCGCGAGGGTTGCCTGGGCGTCGGCCAGGCTTGGTTTGTCCAGGACCTTCACTTGATTGGCAGCCAGGAACGGCGCGATGTTCTTGTCCATCGCCGGTTTCCAGTACCCAAGGAAGATGTCCAGGCGCTTGTCGCGGATGCCGGCGAAGATGATTTGCTGCACGGCGCTGGTCTGCTTGCTTTCATAGCCGAGGCCATTGAGCAGCACATCGGCCATGCCACTGGTGGCGATCACATCGGTCCAGTTGACCACGCCCATGCGCACGGTTTTGCAGGAGGCGTCGTCAGCGGCCAGGACACTGGTGCTCAGAAGAGCGGTGCCGCAGAGGATTGATAGACAGCGGGTGAACAAACGTTTGGTGCTTGTCATAGAGAGCATCTCGTGCGGCAGCGATTATTGTGAGGCCGGTGTCTTTGTGCACCGTGGCCAGAACATTACGCAGCAGACGAGCGGTAAAAGCGAACTGTGGCGACTGAGATTTGCACAGGGGCGACTGTCATGTGCAGATGTTGCGATATCTGAAAAACCTGTGGGAGCAAGCTCGCTCCCACAAGGGTTGCGTAGGGTTTCAGCGCTTGTAGTGCTTCTCGCCCCAGGCCAACAAGCCTTGCAGCAACGCTTTGAGCACTACTCGCGTCGGCTCGGCCAGATCCGGCCGATAACGGAACGGCTCGAACTCTTCCATATACGTGCACTGGCCCAACTCCAGTTGCACCGCATGGATGTTCTCGGCCGGGTTACCGTAATGCCGAGTGATGTGGCCGCCCTTGAAGCGCCCGTTCAGCACATGGCTGTAGTCCGGATGCGCGGCACAGATCGCTTCCAGTTGAGTCGCCAGTTGCGGATCACAACTGGCGCCATTGAACGTACCCAGGTTGAAGTCCGGCAACTTGCCGTCGAACAGATGCGGGATGATCGAGCGGATCGAGTGGGCATCGAACAGCAGCGCATAGCCGAACTCGGCTTTCAGTCGCGCCAGTTCCTGCTGCAAGGTGCTGTGGTACGGCGTCCAGATCTGCTCCAGCCACGTCGCGCGCTCTTCTTTCGAAGGCTCCAGCCCTTCGCGGAACAGCGGCACACCGTCAAACAGCGTCGCAGGGTACAGGCCGGTGGTCGCGCCCACGTACAACGGTTTGTCGTCGGACGGCCGATTCAGGTCGATGACGAATCGCGAATACTCGGCGGCCAGGGTGCTGGCACCCAGTTCGGCGGCGAAGTCGTAAAGCTGCGGGATGTGCCAGTCGGTGTCCGGCAGGCTTTTCGCATCGGGGATCAACCCGGCTTCGACCGCAGGCGTCAGACGCAGACCGGCGTGGGGCATGCTGATCAGCAGCGGCACGCGGCCTTGTTTGAAGTTCAGAACCTTATCCACAACTGCTCTCCTACAGACTCGTTTCAACGCCGTGACGCACGACGCGTTTTTCCAGGTCGCCGCCCAGCCAGTAGCACAGGTCGGCCGGACGATCGATCTGCCAGGCGACGAAATCCGCAACCTTGCCAGCCTCCAGCGAACCGTGGGTTTGTGCCATGCCCAAGGCCGTGGCGGCATGAATCGTCGCGCCGGCCAGGGCTTCTTCCGGGGTCATGCGCAAACAGGTGCACGCCATGTTCAGCATCAGGCGCAACGACAGTGCCGGCGAGGTGCCGGGGTTGAGGTCGCTGGCGATGGCGATCTTCACGCCGTGTTTGCGCAGGGCATCCATCGGCGGCAATTGAGTTTCGCGCAGGAAGTAGAACGCGCCGGGCAGCAACACCGCGACGGTGCCGGACTCGGCCATGGCGATGGCGTCGTCTTCGGTCATGAATTCCAGGTGATCGGCGGACAGTGCACGGTACCGCGCCGCCAGGCTCGAACCATGGAGTGACGACAGTTGCTCGGCGTGCAGCTTCACCGGCAACCCCAGCTGCTGGGCGGTGATGAAAACGCGCTCGACCTGAGCGGGCGAGAACGCCAGGTATTCGCAGAATGCATCCACCGCATCCACCAGCCCTTCGTTGGCCAGGGCCGGGAGCATTTCAGCGCAGATGTGATCGATGTAATCGTCTGCGCGATCCTTGTATTCCGGCGGCAAGGCGTGCGCAGCCAGGCAAGTGGCGCGCACGCTGACCGGCAGTTCGGCACCGAGGCGACGGGCTACCCGCAGCATCTTGCGTTCGTTGGCCAGGTCCAGGCCGTAGCCGGATTTGATCTCGATGCTGGTGACGCCATCGCGCATCAGGCTTTTCAGACGCTTGGCGGCGCTGGCGAACAGTTCGTCTTCACTGGCGGCACGGGTGGCGCGCACGGTGCTGGCGATGCCCCCGCCGGCAGCGGCAATTTCCGCGTAGCTGACACCCTGCAGGCGCTGCTCGAATTCACCGCTGCGGTTGCCGCCGAACACCGTGTGGGTGTGGCAGTCGATTAGGCCCGGCGTGACCCAGGCCCCGTTCAAATCATTGACCGCCGGGTATTCGCCCGCCGGCAGTTCGGCGCGCGGGCCCACCCATTCAATGAGCGCACCGGACGTCACGATGGCCGCGTCCTCGATGATCGAGTAGACGCCTTGCGCCATGCTTGCGACGTGGCAGTGTTGCCAGAGGGTTTTCATCCCATGTCCTCGTGTTAATCAAAATCGATTCGCGAGCAGGCTCGCTCCCACAAGTGGTACGCATTCCAATGTGGGAGCGAGCCTGCTCGCGAAGGGGCCCTTACAGGCTAGGCAAAAGCTTGGTCGACAGCAGTTCATTCAGGCAACGCGAAGCCAGCAACTCAGTCGCCGCATTGATGTCCGGCGCAAAGAACCGGTCTTTCTCATAGAACGGCACTTCGTTACGCAGAATCGCCCGCGCCTTTTCCAGCTTCGGCGAGGTCTTCAGGCCATTGCGCAGGTCCAGGCCCTGCACCGCCGCCAGCCATTCAACGGCGAGAATCCCGCGCGTGTTCTCGGCCATTTCCCACAGACGCTTGCCCGCCGCCGGGGCCATGGACACGTGGTCTTCCTGGTTGGCGGAGGTCGGAAGACTGTCCACCGAATGCGGATGGGACAACGCCTTGTTCTCGCTGGCCAGCGCCGCTGCGGTCACCTGGGCGATCATGAAGCCGGAGTTAACGCCACCGTTGGCCACCAGGAACGGCGGCAGTTGCGACATGTGCTTGTCCATCATCAACGAGATCCGGCGCTCGCTCAGGGAGCCGATTTCGGCAATGGCCAGCGCCATGTTGTCAGCGGCCATGGCCACCGGTTCGGCGTGGAAGTTGCCGCCGGAGATCACATCGCCTTCAGCGGCGAATACCAGCGGGTTATCCGACACGGCGTTGGCTTCGACGGCCAGCACTTCAGCGGCCTGACGGAACTGGGTCAGGCAAGCGCCCATGACTTGTGGCTGGCAACGCAGGGAATACGGGTCCTGGACCTTCTCGCAGTTTTCATGGGAGTCGGAGACTTCGCTGCGCTCACCCAACAGGTCGCGATAAGCGGCAGCGGCGTCGATCTGGCCTTTCTGGCCGCGTGCAGCGTGGATGCGTGCATCGAACGGCGAGCGCGAGCCGAGCACCGCTTCAACGGTCAGGCCGCCCAGCGCCAGGGCGCCGGCGAACAAGTCTTCGCCTTCGAACAGGCCACGCAGGGCAAATGCCGTGGATACTTGCGTGCCGTTGAGCAGCGCCAAACCTTCTTTTGCCGCCAGGGTCAGCGGGGTCAGACCGGCGACTTTCAGCGCTTCGGTGGCTTCCATCCACTCGCCCTTGTAGCGCGCCTTGCCTTCGCCCAGCAGCACCAGCGACATGTGGGCCAGAGGCGCCAGGTCGCCGGATGCACCCACCGAACCTTTCAGCGGAATGTGCGGGTAAACCTCGGCGTTGATCAGGGCAATCAGCGCATCGATCACCACCCGGCGGATGCCGGAGAAACCACGGCTCAGGCTATTGACCTTGAGCACCATGATCAAGCGCACCAGGTCGTCGCTGATCGGCTGGCCGACACCGGCGGCGTGGGACAGCACCAGCGAGCGCTGCAGGTTTTCCAGGTCTTCGCTGGCGATGCGGGTCGAGGCCAGCAGGCCGAAACCGGTGTTGATGCCGTAGGCGGTGCGGTTCTCGGCGAGGATCTGTTCCACGCAGGCAACGCTGGCTTCGATCTGGGCGCAGGCGCTGTTGTCGAGGGTCAGTTTCACCGGTTGCTGATACACGTCACGCAGTTGGGCGAGGGTCAGTTGGCCAGGGATCAAATTAAGCGCAGTCACATTCATTCTCCTTTTGAGAGTTTTTATTAACTAACCAGACGCTCCGGAGATGTCCGTTGTCCGTCGCTTGCCACCTTTTGGGGGGCTGGCGCCTTGGCACGCTGGCTTATGTAGAAATCAGTTCAGGTTCGGCAACGTCTTGTGCAGCAAATCCGCTTCTTTCAGCACAGCGGCAGCGGCGGCGATGTCCGGCGCCAGCCAACGATCCTGATCGTAAGCCGGAACACGTTCACGCAGCAGACGCCAGGCGGCATCGGTGCCCGCGCCGAAGCGTTGCTCCTTCAGGAACTCAAACGCCTGGGCGGCCAGCAAGTACTCGATGGCGAGGATCTGCGTGCAGTTTTCCAGTGCGCGATGCAGCTTCAGCGCGGCGTTGGTGCCCAGGCTCAGGTGGTCTTCCTGCAGGCCCGAAGTGACGTAGTTGTCGAGCACTGCCGGTTGCGCCAACTGGCGGTTTTCCGCGCACAGCGAAGCGGCCACGTATTGCACGATCATCATTCCGGAGTTCACCCCCGGATTGGCTACCAAAAATGCCGGCAGCCCGCTGACGTGCGGATTGATCAAACGGTCGAGGCGACGCTCGGCGATGGAGCCGATTTCCGCCATGGCAATCGCCAGCAAATCCGCCGCCATTGCGACGGACTGGCCGTGGGGGTTGGCCTGGGAAACCACGCGGTAATTCACCGCGGTGCCCAACACCAGCGGATTGTCGGTGGCGCTGTTGAGTTCGGTTTCGATCTGCTTGATCGCGTGCACCAGTTGATCGCGTGCGGCGCCGTGCACCTGCGGGATCGAGCGGATACTCAGCGCGTCCTGGGTGCGAATGCCTTTGCTTTGGGCGATCACTTCGCTGCCGTCGAGCAACGCACGCAGGTTGATACCGACCTGCTGCATGCCCGGGTGCGGCTTGAGCGCGATGATTTCGGCATCGAATGCGTCGATCTGCCCGCGCTGCGCTTCGAAGCTCATGGCACCGATGACGTCGGCCCATTCCAGCAGATGCGCGGCGTCAGCAATGGCCAGGCAGCCGAGGCCGGTCATGCACGGGGTGCCGTTGACCAGGCACAAACCGTCTTTGGCGCCGAGTTTTACCGGTTGCAGGCCTTCTTCAGCCAGCGCCTGCTGAGCCGACACGATCTGCCCGCCATAGCTGACGTTGCCGACGCCCAGCAGCGCGATGCCGATGTGCGCCATGTGGGTCAGGTAGCCAACAGAACCCTGGGACGGCACTTGCGGAGTGATGCCGCGATTGAGCAGCGAAAGCAGTGCTTCAACCACTTGGCGATGCAAGCCGGATTTGCCGTGGCTGTAGTTGACGATGGCGGCGCATATGATCGCGCGGGTCTGCTCGTTGCTGAGCGGCGCACCAACGCCGCAAGCGTGACTGAGCAACGTGTTGCGCGACAACTGGCTGAGTTGTTCGTCTTGCAGCGAGACGTTGCACAGCGCACCGAGGCCGGTGTTGATGCCGTAGGCACGTTCGCCGCTGGTGACGATGCGCTGGACGATGGTCTGGGCGTTGTCGATCCGCGCCCAGATCGGCGCCGACAGTTCAAGCTGTGCGCCATGACGGGAAACGGCGACCACGTCCTGCCAGGTGACTGGCACTTCGGTGATAACGATTTTTTCGGCCTGGGACATCTTTGACCTCTTACCTGAATATTGATGCAGCTTTGCCGACGCCTTCGCGAGCGGGCTCGCTCCCACAGGGTACTCATTCCAATGGTGGGAGCGAGCCTGCTCGCGAAGAGGCCAGCTCACTCACTGCAAATCTCTTAAACCACCGCAGCCCTGCGCTGTACGAACCGGTCTACATACTCATCCGCTGGCGAATGCAGGATCTCTTTCGGCGTGCCGACCTGGATCAGGCGGCCGTCCTTGAGGATCGCGATGCGGTTGCCGATGCGCACGGCCTCGTCGAGGTCGTGGGTGATGAAGACGATGGTCTTGTGCAGGGTCTTTTGCAGCTCCAGCAACTGGTCCTGCATCTCCGCGCGGATGAGCGGGTCGAGGGCGCTGAAAGCTTCGTCCATCAGGATGATGTCGGTGTCCGCCGCCAAGGCACGGGCCAGGCCCACACGTTGACGCATGCCACCGGAAAGCTGGTGCGGGTATTTGTTTTCGTAGCCCTTGAGGCCCACGGTATTGATCCAGTGCAGCGCACGTTCGTTGCACAGGGCTTTGCTTTCGCCACGGACCTTCAGGCCGTAGGCAACGTTGTCCAGCACGCTCTTGTGCGGCAACAACCCGAAGCTCTGGAACACCATGCTGATCTTGCGCCGACGAAATTCGCGCAGGGCTTCCATGTCGTATTGCAGGATGTCCACGCCGTCCACCAGGATCGCGCCGCTGGTCGGGTCGATCAGGCGGTTGAAGTGGCGGACCAGCGTCGACTTGCCGGAGCCCGACAGGCCCATGATCACGAAGATCTCGCCACTGCCGATGCTCAACGACAGGTCGTTGACGCCGACCACGCAGCCGGTTTCGGCCAGCACCTGCTCCTTGGTCTTGCCCTGGCCAACCATCGCCAGCGCGTCCTTGGAACGGTTGCCGAAAATCTTGAAGACGTTTTTGACTTCGATCTTGCTCACGGTTGCGTTGTTCATTTGCTCACCTCATGCCGGGCACGACCGTACGCCTGTGTAATGCGGTCGATCACCACAGCCAGAATCACGATCGCCAGACCGGCTTCGAGGCCGCGTCCGACGTTGAGGGTCTGAATCCCCACCAGCACGTCTTCACCCAAACCACGGGCACCGATCATCGAGGCGATAACCACCATCGACAGGGCCATCATGGTCGTCTGGTTGATCCCCGCCATGATGCTCGGCAGCGCCAGCGGCAGTTGCACGCCGAACAGTTGCTGCCAGCGGTTGGCGCCGAAGGCGTTGATGGCTTCCATCACTTCACCGTCGACCTGGCGAATGCCCAGATCGGTCAGGCGGATCAGCGGCGGCGCGGCGTAGATCACGGTGGCGAAAATTGCCGGGACCTTGCCCAGACCGAACAGCATCAATACCGGGATCAGGTACACGAAGCTCGGCATGGTCTGCATGATGTCCAGCAGCGGCATCAGCACCGAACGCAGGCGATTGCTGCGCGCCGAAAGAATGCCCAGCGGAATGCCGATGAGTACCGAAATGACCGTCGCCACCATCATCAGCGCCAGGGTCTGCATCAGCTTGTCCCAGAGGCCGACCGCCCCCACCAGGAACAGCAGGCCGACAATGACGGCGGTGGTCACGACTTTACGGGTTGCGTGCCAGGCAATGCCCCCCACGATCGCCAGCATCAGCCACCAGGGCGCGGCACG
Source organism: Pseudomonas reinekei (assembly GCF_001945365.1). GTDB lineage: Bacteria > Pseudomonadota > Gammaproteobacteria > Pseudomonadales > Pseudomonadaceae > Aquipseudomonas > Aquipseudomonas reinekei. The sequence continues at coordinate 86,710 of NZ_MSTQ01000008.1, read as the reverse complement.
CAGCAGGCTTTCGAGATTGACGATGGCCCACAGCAGCGTATCGGAGATGCTGCGGAACACGTCGCCGTAGTTGGTCACCAGCGAATCGACCCAACCGTTGACCCAGTCGGCGATGGAAAAGGTAAAGCTTTCGGGAAACATAAGAGACTCTCAATCAAGGGTTGCGATCAAGCATCCGGCTGCCGTCGTCGACAACCGGAGAAGCCCGACCTACAAGGCCGCGTCGATTTTCTTGGCTGCGTCTTCGCTCACCCATGCGTGCCAGACTTCAGGATGTTCCTTCAGGAAGATCTTGGCCAGTTTTGGCGACTCGATGCGTTCCTTGCTCATGCGACCCAGGTTCTGGTTCAACAGATCGATTGGCACGTTGACCTTTTCCAGCACGGCCACCAACTCCGGGGCTTCATCGTGGAAGGTCTTGGACAGGCCGACCTTGATGGTCACGGTCTTGTTCACGCCTGGCTTTTCTTCGAGCTTCACTGCGTCGATCTGGCCCATCAGCGGCGTTGGCGACCAGTAGTAGAACAGGATCGGTTCGCCACGCTTGTAGCTCGACAGCACCGCGGCATCCAGCGCAGGGCCGGTGCCAGGACGGAAGTTGGTGTAGCTGCTTTCCAGGCCGTAGCTTTTCAGCATTTCGCTGTTGTCGAGCTCACAGGTCCAGCCGGCCGGACAGTTGTAGAAACGGCCCTTGGCAGGTTCTTCGGCGTCCTTGAACACCGCGGAGTATTTGGCCAGGTCGGCGATGTTTTTCAGGTCCGGGGCCTTGGCTTCCAGCTTGCGCTTGGCGTCGCCTTCGATCACGTAGCGCGGCACGTACCAGCCTTCGATAGCACCGACGACAGGGGCGCCAACGCCGACGACCTTGCCGGCCTTCTCGGCCTTGTTCCAGACTTCGCTGCGACCCACCCACTCTTCGGCGAACACTTGAATGTCGTTGCTGCTCAGGGCGTTTTCCATGGTGATGGAGTTGCCCGGCAGGCTGTCGGTCTTGCAGTCGTAACCCTTCTCCAGCACGACTTGCATCACGTCGGTCAGGAGCATGCCGCTTTCCCAGTTCAGGCCGGCGAATTTCACCGGTTTACCCGACTCGCACCAGCCCGCCGCCTGAGTGGCGCCAGCGCCGGCCAGCAGGCCCATGGAAAGCAAAGTGGTCAGCAGGGTCTTGTTCGATTTCATTGTAGTGACGCTCCTAATCATGAATGGGCTTACGGCAGTCAAGAGGCATCCAGCCCTGTCCACGTCCAGTCAGGCCTGCGCCGCAGCGCGACCGGCTCCGCTTGTTTTCGGTTGTTCAACGCTGTCCTGCTCGACCGGCAGAATCAATTGATCGGGCACGCTGCCGTGCCATTTTTTTGCGCACACGTAATACACGGCGGCGGGCAGCACCAGGCCGATGATCCAGGAAATATCCACATCGCCCAGCGCTGCGACCAGCGGACCGGTGTAGAACTTGGTGGAAATGAACGGCAATTGCACCAGCACACCGAAAACATAGACGCTGATACCGAGCGCGTTCCAACGACCGTAGCGGCCATTGGGATCGGCCAGTGCGGGCACGTCATAACGCTCGCGGGTGATGCAGTAGTAGTCCACCAGGTTGATTGCGCTCCATGGCGTGAAGAACGCCAGCAGGAACAGGATGAACGACTTGAACGCCCCGAGGAACGAGTGCTGGCCGAGCAACGCCATCAGGGTCGCGGCACCGACGATCGCCAGCACGAACACCAGACGCTGCAAGCGCGTGACCTTCAGGTCACCGCGGAACCCGCTGATGATGGTCGCGATGCACATGAAGCTGCCATAGGAGTTCAGCGTGGAGATGGTGACCTTGCCGAACGCGATGCTGAAGTACAGCAGCGCAGCAGTGGCACCGGTACCCCCCAGGCCCACGATGTAGGCCACTTCGTGGCCAGCGAATTGCCCGTTGGCCGAAGCGGCGGCAAACACACCGAGGATCATCGCCACCTGTGCACCAATGACTGAACCCGCACCCGCGGCGAAAAAGGTTTTCACCGAGGAAACATTGCTCGGCAGGTAGCGTGAGTAGTCCGCCACATAGGGGCCGAACGCGATCTGCCAGGAGGCCGCGAGCGACACCGCCAGCAGAAAGCTGCTCCAGCTGAAGTGACGAATGTCCAGGAGTGCGCCTACGTCTGTCTGGCTCATCAGGCGGCTGAACAGAAACACAAAGGCAATCACGCCAATGACGCTGGCGACACGGCCGATCCAATGGATCACCCGGTAGCCGAGCACCGTGACCAGCACGATGACACTGGCGAAAATGAGGATACCGACGCTGTCGCTGACGCCAAACAACTGGCCCAGCGCCTGGCCGGAAAGTACCGTGCCCGTTGCGGTAAAGCCCAGGTACATCAGGCACACCAGGACGATCGGGATGGCCGCACCATAGACGCCGAACTGCACGCGGCTGGAGATCATCTGCGGCAGGCCAAGCTTGGGACCTTGCGCGGCATGCAGCGCCATCACGCCACCGCCAAGCAGTTGGCCGATCAGCAGACCGATCAGCGACCAGAACACATCACCGCCCAGCACCACAGCCAGAGCCCCCGTGACAATCGCGGTGATTTGCAGGTTGGCACCCATCCACAAGGTGAACTGGCTGAACAGACGACCGTGTCTTTCCGCTTCCGGGATGTAGTCAATCGAACGTTTCTCGATCAACGGTTTGTTGCCTGCACGCTCGCTGTTAACAGCCATGGTTCAACCTCTGTGGATTGTTATTCGGTGTTGCTGTGATCCCCTGTAGGAGCCGGCTTGCTGGCGATCCATGCGGCGCGGTGTAACGGGTGCACCGCACAGATGCTATCGCCAGCAAACCGGCTCCTACAGGGCAAGCATTACTTGCCGGTGATCATCGGCAGGTTCAGGCCTTGTTCCTTGGCGCAGTCGATGGCGATCTGGTAACCCGCATCGGCGTGACGCATAACGCCAGTGGCCGGGTCGTTGTGCAGAACGCGAGCGATACGCTCGGCCGCTTCGTCAGTACCGTCGCAGACGATGACCATGCCCGAGTGCTGGGAGAAGCCCATGCCGACGCCGCCGCCGTGGTGCAGGGAAACCCAGGTCGCGCCGCTCGCGGTATTCAGCAAAGCGTTGAGCAATGGCCAGTCGGACACAGCGTCGGAACCGTCCTGCATCGATTCGGTTTCGCGGTTCGGGCTGGCGACCGAGCCGGAGTCCAGGTGGTCGCGACCGATCACGATTGGCGCCGACAGCTCGCCGCTACGGACCATTTCGTTGAACGCCAGGCCCAGCTTGGCGCGCAGGCCCAGGCCAACCCAGCAGATACGTGCCGGCAGACCCTGGAAGCTGATGCGCTCACGGGCCATGTCCAGCCAGTTGTGCAGGTGGGCGTCGTCCGGGATCAGTTCTTTGACCTTGGCGTCGGTCTTGTAGATGTCTTCAGCGTTGCCCGACAGTGCAGCCCAGCGGAACGGGCCGATGCCGCGGCAGAACAGTGGACGGATGTAAGCCGGCACGAAGCCTGGGAAGTCGAATGCGTTCGCCACGCCTTCTTCCTGGGCCATCTGGCGGATGTTGTTGCCGTAGTCGAAGGTCGGCACGCCCATTTTCTGGAAGTCCAGCATCGCTTTAACGTGCACGGCCATCGATTGCTTGGCGGCTTTGATCACAGCGGCAGGTTCGGTCTTGGCGCGGGCGCGGTATTCGTCCCAGGTCCAGCCGGCCGGCAGGTAACCGTTGAGCGGGTCGTGGGCGCTGGTCTGATCGGTGACCATGTCCGGGCGTACGCCACGCTTGACCAGTTCCGGCAGGATTTCTGCGGCGTTACCCAGCAGGGCGATGGAGATCGCCTTGCCTTCCTTGGTGTATTTTTCGATGCGCGCCAGTGCGTCGTCGAGGTCTTTGGCTTGCTCGTCGACGTAACGGCTTTTCAGGCGGAAGTCGATGCTCACCTGCTGGCATTCGATGTTCAGCGAGCAGGCACCGGCCAGAGTGGCGGCCAGTGGTTGCGCGCCACCCATGCCGCCCAGGCCAGCGGTCAGTACCCACTTGCCTTTGAGGTCATCGTTATAGTGTTGGCGACCGGCTTCGACGAAGGTTTCGTAGGTGCCCTGGACGATGCCCTGGCTGCCGATGTAGATCCAGCTGCCGGCGGTCATCTGGCCGTACATGGCCAGGCCTTTGGCGTCCAGTTCGTTGAAATGCTCCCAGCTCGCCCAGTGCGGTACCAGGTTGGAGTTGGCGATCAGCACGCGGGGGGCGTTGGTGTGAGTCTTGAACACGCCGACCGGCTTGCCGGATTGTACCAGCAGGGTCTCGTCGTCGTTCAGGTTGGTCAGGCTTTCAACGATCTTGTCGTAGCATTCCCAGTTACGTGCCGCACGACCGATGCCACCGTAAACCACCAGTTCTTTAGGGTTCTCGGCGACTTCCGGGTCGAGGTTGTTCATCAGCATGCGCAGTGGCGCTTCAGTCAGCCAGCTCTTGGCGGTCAGCTTGTTACCGCGGGCAGCGCGGATTTCAACGTCACGAAATTTAGTCACGAAAAAACTCCTCAGCAATCAATCCAAAACCAGCCCAGGCAGTGGGCGAGCAAGCCGATGGGCATCAGTGCACACCGGCGAATCAGTGGACGACGGTTGAGTCTCCGTGACTCATACGCATACGTCTTTACTTGTACATACAAGCATATGCAATCAAGCGGCCAACTTGTTGGATGAGCATTCAAGAAGAATCCGGAAACGGCTGGAGAACCCATGAAACAAGGGTTCTGACGAAGATGAAATTTTTCGCGGAGATTTTTTGCAGGGGATGCAGGCTGTTACTTGAGCGGGGTTTTGCGCCACGCTGGGGCGTTCGGTAACAAAGTGGTGCGCTTTGGGCAGCAGGGAGAGGATCGTTTTTTGTGGCGAGGGAGCTTGCTCCCTCGCCACAGTCAAGCGCGTGAAGTCAGTTCGATCACGCAGCAGGCGCCGCGAATGGAAACCTCAAGCAGGCCGGCGTTGCCACCCAACTGAAAGCAATCATGACGCCCCAATTGCGACGCACTGTTACCGACCTTCACTTCCAGCGCATCGCTGACACTGAACACCAGCACCGTGCCTGCCGAACTGAAAAACCGCTGCTCGCCACTCAACCATTGCAACCGCGCGCCGTAGCGTTGTGGTGCATAGATCAGGTTGAAATCGCGGATCGGCCCGCCGAGCAACGTGCAGGAAACCTTGCTCTCGCCGCTGAACGCGAACGGGTCCAGCGGCAACAACGGCCGCGAGTCGTGGCCGTCAACCGACAAGGTCATGCCATCACCCTGCAACACCGTGATGATGCGCTCGTAACCGGCGAATGTGGAAAACCCACCGGACTCACCGATATCGGCAATCGACAGGCGCCAGCCAAAGCCGTCCAGGCCGGTGCCGGCATCGCGGGTGATTTCTTCGGTGCTGCCGCCACCGTTTTTCCAAGGCATGCGCGGGTAATCCTTGGCGCGTAGAACCTTCAAACTGCTCATTTATGAAAGCGACCTTCCAGACGATGACGGGAACCGGGGTGAATCAATCGAGCGGCGGTCACGGGCTGGCGGCCAGACCAGGTGCGGCGTCGAATCAGCAGGCACGGCTCGCCTTTTTCAATCTGCAGCAATTTGCATTCGGACGGCTCGGCCAGGATCGCCTCGACCACGTGCTCGCCTTCGGTCAGCGGCGCGACCTGGTTGAGGTAGGCGTAAGGCGTTTGCAGAGTGAAATCCTGCTTGAGATAGTCCGGCGCCACCAGCGCGTTGACGAAACGGTCTTCGATTTGCACCGGAATATCGTTTTCGAAATGCACGATCAGCGAGTGGAACACCTTCTGCCCTTCGCGCATGTCCAGGGCCAGGGCGCGCTCGGAACCGGCGGCCTCTTCCTCCAGGGTGATGACCTTGCAGGTGTGGCGATGGCCGCGGGAGGCGATTTCGTCGGCGATGTTGTGCACTTCGAACAGGGCGGACTGGCTTTTCGGCTCGGCGACGAACGTACCGACCCCTTGCATGCGCACCAACAGACCGTCAGCGGTCATCTCGCGCAAGGCCCGGTTGATCGTCATGCGGCTGAAGCCGAGCTGGCTGACCAGTTCGCTTTCCGACGGCACGCGGTAGTGCGGCGGCCAGTTTCCACTGTCGATTTGCTGGGTAATCATTTGTTTGACGCGGGCGTACAAGGGCGCCGGACTGTCGCCCATGTTCGCGGCCAACGGAGAGACTGGAGGCGGAGTCGGCACGGTTAATCCTTGTTCGTCTGGATAGAGTGGCTAGCTTGCCGGAGTTTACCGGGCAGGCAAACGTCTGTATATGTATATACAAATAACACACGATGGGGTGCTGAACCATGTCCGCCTTCTTTGCCGAACGCGCACTGCTGCCTAGTGGATGGGCCAACAATGTACGTCTTGAGGTCAGCGCCGACGGTGTATTGACCCATATCCAGGCCGATTCCAACGCAGATGGCGCTGAACGGTTAAGCGGGCCGCTGCTGCCGGGCATGCCGAATCTGCACTCCCACGCCTTCCAGCGGGCCATGGCCGGGCTGGCGGAAGTGGCGGGCAATCCGAACGACAGTTTCTGGACATGGCGCGACTTGATGTATCGCCTCGTCGGAAAAATCAGCCCGGAGCAACTCGGCGTCATCGCCCGTCAGCTGTACATCGAAATGCTCAAGGCCGGTTACACATCGGTCGCGGAATTTCACTACGTACACCACAACACCAATGGTCAGCCCTACGCCGACCCGGCCGAGCTGGCCCTGCGCATCAGCCAGGCCGCCAGCTCGGCCGGCATTGGTCTGACCCTGCTGCCAGTGCTGTATAGCCATTCCGGTTTCGGCGGCCAGACGCCGAACGAAGGTCAGCGCCGCTTCATCAACAGCACTGAAAACTACCTCAAGCTGCAATCGCGCTTGCAACCCATACTGGCGCAACAAAAAGCGCAGTCGCTGGGTTTGTGTTTCCACTCACTACGCGCGGTCACGCCGCAACAGATCAGCGAAGTGCTGGCCGCCAGCGACAAGCAGTGCCCGGTGCACATTCACATCGCCGAACAACAGAAAGAAGTCGACGACTGCCTGAGCTGGAGCGGCCGACGCCCGTTGCAGTGGCTATACGAGAATGTCGACGTCGATCAGCGCTGGTGTCTGGTCCACGCGACCCACGCCAACCCGGAAGAAGTCTCGTCGATGGCCAAAAGCCGCGCGATTGCCGGTTTGTGCCTGACCACCGAAGCCAACCTCGGCGACGGGATTTTCCCGGCGGTGGACTTCCTCGCCCAGGGCGGGCGCATGGGCATCGGTTCCGACAGCCATGTGTCGTTGAGCGTGGTGGAAGAACTGCGTTGGCTGGAATACGGCCAGCGACTGCGCGATCAGCGGCGCAACCGCTTGTATGGCGCGGATCAACCGATGGTCGGGCGCACGTTGTTCGATGCGGCACTGGATGGCGGCGCGCAAGCGCTGGGTCAGCCGATTGGAACGTTGGAAGTGGGCAAGCGTGCGGATTGGCTGGTGCTGGACGGTCACGATCCGTATCTGGCGACAGCCAATGGCGACGGGATCTTGAATCGCTGGTTGTTTGCCGGTGGCGATCGGCAAGTGCGGGATGTGCTGGTGAATGGTCAGTGGGTTGTGCGAGATGGCCGGCATGCTGCTGAAGAAGAGAGCAACCGCGCGTTCACCCAGGTCCTGCGCGATCTCCTGGGCTAACCCCAAACAAAATGTGGGAGCGAGCAGGCTCGCTCCCACATTGGGTTTCTGCAAACAGTTAGTTCGAGGTCTTGGCCATCTGCGTATCCGACGCCCGCCAGATCAATCGCGTGGTGTCGTAACCCTGCTGACGCGCCTTGCTCAGCAAGTCTTCACGCACCACACCGTTGACGGTCGGGGTACGAGACAGCAGCCAGAGGTAGCGACGGCTCGGGTCGCCGACGATGGCGGTCTTGTAGTCATCGCTGACATACAGCACCCAGTATTCGCCCTTCGCCACGCCCGGAATCAGCCTCGAAAACCAGGTATCGAACTCGACCCACAACTTGTCGGTTTTACCCGGCACCTGTGGATAAGCCGTACCCTTGACCTCTTCCCATTGCCACTGCGCTGTCAGGCAGCGGTTCAACACTGCGACATTACCATCGGGCAACAGGGTGTAGTGGGCTTCGGATTGTGCGCAGTCGCGCTGGAAATACATCGGCAGTCGGGCCAACTCGTACCAGGTGCCCTGGTAACGCTTGAGGTTGACGCTGTTGGCAGTCTTGGGCGCCAACGGATCCTGGCCAGAACTGGCACAGCCGGCCAATACCAGGCCGGCAAAAAGCATTATCAATAACCGCTTCATTGTTTTTCTCCCGTGGGCACGTCGCCCCGGTTTACTTCAGGCCTTGGCCGGAAAACATCAACACTTTGTCACCGGCGAACTGCACGCTGATAAAGCTGTTCTTGTCACCCCATGTGCAACTGGACATGCCGAGCGCGCCAGAGCAATCGGCGGGTTTGCCCAACAAGGTTTCCACTTCGGTCTTGGCCATACCGGCCGAGAGCTTCGAGTAGTTTTCCTGATTGACTTTGCTGCACGCAGCCAACAACACGCAGAACGAAAGCAGGGCGATGGATCGCAGCGACATGTGAACTCCAGGGGCGATGGGGAATGGCATGACTGCCAAGCAGAACCTTAGAAGAGAAAACCCCTATCTGGTTCCCTGCCCGGCTGCCTATTTGTTAGGCCGCTCGTCTGCCTTTTTCCGGAAAATCAGTCACTTTGCATGGCTATCGAGTATTTCGTCGGATTTGCGCAAATCCGCCTAATCTTTGGCGCCGCCCAGTCGACACAAATGCAACGCAAAGCCACGTCCGGGGCCATTGCCCCCCTTTGTTGACCCGATTTCCTGCGGTAGCTCATCCCATGACTCGAAACATGAAGTTCAGCCACAAGATTTTGTTGGCTGCCGCCCTCGTGGTGGCCGTCGCATTCGCTTGTTTCATCCTGTTCAACGACTATCGCCAACGGCAGACCTTGCGCAGCAGCACCGAAGCGTCGATGCAGGAACTCGGCAGCCTGACCACCAGCAACATCCAGACCTGGCTGGAAAGCCGCATGCAGTTGCTGCAATCGATGGCCCAGCAGGTGAGTGCCGACGGCAATGCCCCGGCCAGCCTGAAACGGATCATCGACCTGCCCGCCTACACCGGCAATTTCCAGCTGAGTTACTTCGGTGGCGCCGACGGGGTGATGTTCTCGGTCCCGGCCGGCAACCGCGCGCCAGACTACGACCCCCGCGCCCGTGGCTGGTACAAGGCCGCCAACAGCGCACAACAGACCATCGTTACCGAGCCGTACATCGCCGCTTCGTCCGGCAAACTGGTGATCACCGTGGCCACACCGGTGCAGCGTCAGGGCCAGATGATCGGCGTGGCCGGCGCCGACATCGACCTGTCCAGCGTCAGCGCGATCATCAACTCGCTGAACTTCGGCGGTCACGGTCACGCGTTCATCGTCGGCGCCGATGGCAAGATCCTGATCCACCCGGACAACAAACTGGTGCTCAAGAACCTGGCCGAGGCTTACCCCAACGGTGCGCCGAACGTCAGCCCGGGCATGAAAGAAGTCGAGATCGACGGCAAGCGCCAGTTCATCTCCTTCACCCACGTCAACGGTGTGCCGTCGGCGGATTGGTACGTGGCACTGGTGCTGGACCAGGACACCGCGTTCTCGATGCTCAGCGAATTCCGCACCTCGGCATTCATCGCCATGGTGATTGCCGTGGTGATCATCATCGCACTGCTGGGCATGCTGATCAGCCTGTTGATGCAACCGCTGCTGACCATGGGTCGCGCCATGCATGACATCGCCGAAGGCGAGGGTGACCTGACCAAACGCCTGACCATTCACGGTCACGACGAATTCGGCGCGCTGGGGTTGTCGTTCAACCGTTTCGTTGAGCGCATTCACGCTTCGATCATCGAAGTGTCGTCGGCCACCGGCCAGGTCAACGAAGTCGCCCTGCGCGTGGTGGCGGCCTCCAACTCATCGATGTACAACTCCGACCAGCAAGCCTCGCGCACCAGCAGCGTGGCCGCGGCGATCAATCAACTCGGCGCCGCCGCCCAGGAAATCGCCCAGAACGCCGCCCTTGCCTCGCAACACTCCAGCGATGCGCGCAGCCTGGCCGAAGACGGCCAGCAGGTGGTGGATAAAACCATCGCGGCGATGCAGCAGCTCTCGGCAAAAATCAGCGATTCCTGCGGCAACATTGAAACGCTCAATAGCAACACGGTCAACATCGGACAGATTCTGGAAGTGATCACCAGCATCTCCCAGCAGACCAACCTGCTGGCGCTCAACGCCGCCATCGAAGCGGCCCGCGCTGGCGAAGCCGGACGCGGTTTCGCAGTGGTCGCCGACGAAGTGCGCAACCTTGCCCATCGCACCCAGGACTCCGCACAGCAAGTGCAGACCATGATCGAAGAGCTGCAAGTCGGCGCCCGTGCGGCCGTGGGCATCATGACCGACAGTCAGCGCCAGAGTGAAAGCAGCGTCGGCATCGCCAACCAGGCCGGCGAACGCCTGGGCAGCGTGACCCAGCGCATCGGCGAAATCGACGGCATGAACCAGTCGGTAGCGACCGCCACCGAAGAACAAACGGCCGTGGTGGAATCGATCAACGTCGACATCACCGAGATCAACACGCTGAACCAGGAAGGTGTGGAGAACCTGCAAGCGACCTTGCGTGCCTGTGCCGACCTGGAGCAGCAGGCGGCGCGATTGAAGCATCTGGTGGGCAGTTTCAGGATCTAAGGCGCTTTCGCTGGCCCCATCGCTGGCAAGCCAGCGATGGGGCCAGCGGCAGTACAATTCTAAAACCTTGATCCCGGCTTCGACAGAAACGCCAACTCTTCTGCCGTCGATTCACGTCCCAATACCGCATTGCGATGGGGAAACCGTCCAAACTGCGCAATCACTTTCTGATGCTTCTCGGCGTAATTCAGATAATCGGCAAACAACGCCCGGTCATCTTCCGGTTGTTGCGCCACCAGCTCGATGTACCGTGAGACGCATTCGTTCTGCACCGCCAGGTGCTCGCAGTGCTCCAGCACCAGATAAATGAACACTCGCTGGATCGGTTGCAACTGCCGATCGAAATCCGCAGCAATGCCTTGCGCCACCAGTGCCTGAGCCCTGAGATCGCCGGAAAAGGATTGGGGAGCGTCGCGAAAGATCATTCGCGGGAGTTGATCGAGCAACAGCACCAGCGCCAGCCAACCTTCGGGACGTTGCGTCCACTCGGTCAATCCGCCGGCCAGTGCCTGCTCGACCCAGTCCCCGAAACGCTCGCGCGCTTCGAGGTCCTGGCTGTCACGCTTGCCGAACCACAACTTGCCCCTGTCAGCCGCGATAGCCCTGGCGGTTTCGGCTGTACCGAACCACCAATCGAGCAACGGCTGCCAGGGCGCGTTCATGGTTTATTCCTTGTGGTAGGCCGTGACGCGTGCCACTTCTTCTTTCGAACCGAGGAACACCGCTACACGCTGGTGCAGGCCTTCAGGCTTGATGTCGAGGATGCGCTGGTGACCGTCGGTGGACGCACCGCCCGCCTGCTCCACCAGGAACGACATCGGGTTGGCTTCGTACATCAAACGCAGCTTGCCAGGCTTGGATGGCTCGCGGCTGTCGCGCGGGTACATGAACAGACCGCCACGGGTCAGGATGCGGTGTACGTCGGCGACCATCGCGGCCACCCAACGCATGTTGTAGTTCTTTTTCAGCGGACCTTCATCGCCTGCCAGCAATTCGCCAACGTAGCGCTGTACCGGTGCTTCCCAATGACGCTGGTTGGACGCGTTGATGGCAAATTCCTGGGTGGCTTCAGGAATGGTGATGTTTTCGTGGGTCAGTACGAAACTGCCCATTTCACGGTCCAGGGTGAAGCCTTTGACGCCGTCGCCCAAGGTCAGGATCAACATGGTCTGTGGACCATAGATCGCGTAACCGGCGGCCACTTGCTGAGTGCCTGGCTGCAGGAAAGCCTTTTCATTCAACGGTTCGTTCTGGCTCAGGTATTCGTTCGGGCAACGCAGTACCGAGAAGATGGTGCCGACCGGGGCGTTGATGTCGATGTTCGACGAACCGTCCAGCGGGTCGAATACCAGCAGGTACGCGCCTTTCGGGTATTTGCCCGGGATCTGGTAGGCGTTGTCCATTTCTTCGGACGCCATGCCGGCCAGGTGACCGCCCCATTCGTTGGCTTCGAGCAGGATCTCGTTAGAGATCACGTCGAGCTTCTTCTGCACTTCGCCCTGGACGTTTTCAGTGCCCATGCTGCCCAGAACGCCGCCGAGGGCGCCTTTGGACACAGCGTGGTTGATCTCCTTGCAAGCACGCGCCACCACTTCGATCAGGAAGCGCAGATCGGCAGGAGTGTTGTTGCTACGGGTCTGCTCAATCAAATAGCGACTCAAGGTAACGCGGGACATGGAAGGCTCCGAGGAATGGGGGGGGGGCTAAAAACCCGCGCAGTTTAGCGCGAGTCGAGGCGCATTTCCTCCTATCAGACGTGATCGGCTAAAGAGAGTTCATGCGCGGGGTTCAGCGTAGATGGAAATGGGCCGGATGCGAGGCACCGATAGATGGCCGTTTCGATAATTCAGTGTCAGTTCCGGCCCTATCGCTGGCAAGCCACAGGACTTCAAGGTTTGACTGGCGGTTTGCGCAACAGACTGAAGGCCATCGCCGCCAGGAACAGCACGCTGAGCAACAGCACCGCCCACAGGCCGAATTTCTTCCAGTCGGTGCTCACGACACCCGGGACTGCTGCAGTGGTCGAGGCCGTCACGCCGCCATCCACAGAAGCCTTGCCCAGCGTGGTCAGCTTCGCCGCGCTGTAATCCGGTATCAGCGTCGAAAAAGGCAGGTTTGCCGCCTTCACGGTCGAGTTGCCCAGCGCCAGCGTATACGGCCCCGGCCCGCGTGCCAGGAACACCAGATGCGTTGCCCGTACGGCGAACTTCACGAAAGGTGCCTGCGCGCCCAAGCCACCGCCGCGCTCATCCACGGTCAGCTTCAATTGCTGCACGGTTTGCCCCGACAGCTGCAACTCGTTTTGCACCACGTCCTGACCACCCTGCGTCAGGCGATAAAGCAAACCACTGCTCAAAGGCTGCCACGGCAGGCTGCTATCCCGGCGACCGGACAACGTGACCGGCGCCAGGCTGTTGGGTTGGTTCAGTTCGACCTGCACTCGCTCGACGTTTACGCCCATTGGCAATTGCCAGGTGTATTCACCGGCCTTCACGCTGCTGCCGGCCAACGCTTGCGACCAGACCAGTGGCAGCGGCAGGCTGCGGCTGCTTTGCAGTTGCGCCGACGTCAGGATCGGCGCCGATTGCGGTGTCTCCCACAGCAAACGCAAATAGCGCGCCGATTGCCCCGGCAGGCCGACTTCATGTTGCTCGACCCGCTCATCGGCAAAGGTCAGTCGCGCGACCTGCCCTTCTCCCCAGGACTGCCAGGTTTGCAAATCGTCACTGGCCTCGATGGTAAAACGCTGGAAGCCGTCGCGCTCGCTGGTCCAGTCGAGGATCAATTGCTGCAACGGCGCCTTGATCGCGCTGGCGTCGAGCAGCCAGCCGCGCAACTCTTCCTCGCCCGCCTCCAACTGACTGGAAGGCTGCACTTGGACCAGCGTGCCGTTGGCGCTCGATTGCACCCGTACGCTCGGCGCGTGCTCGGTGGCGTCCGCCGAGTTGTAGAGCGGGAACCATTTGACGTCGGTCAGCGTGCGGCTGTCTTCCGCTTGCGTGGTGGCCCGCGCCAGGGCGTAGGCCTGAGGTTCGCCATCGGCATTGAATACGCGAACATCGCTCAGGTCGGTTTGCCGGGCATTGAGTTGCACCGCCAATGGCAGCTCAAGGCGGTACCACGGCCCCTCGCCGCTGACGGACAGCGGCACTTGCGTGGTGAAGTCCGCGAGTTTTTCCTGGGCGCCAGCCGAGAGCGCCATCCCCATGGCAAACACGCCCAGCCAACTCAGGTTCAGCTTGTGACTCAAGACGACACTCCTCCGGTTTGCGGGGCCGGGTTTCCGGCATCCGCCGCCTCGACGCGCTTGGGTGGCAACGGGGCAAAGTAGCCCACCACCAACAGCAACACGCCAACGCCGATAAACGACACGATCCGCGCCAGCCCGCCACGGTTACTCAATTCGACAAAGAACAGTTTCGCCACCACCACGCCGATCAGCGCCGCACCGATCAGCCAGACTTCGCGGCGATGTCGCACATGGCCGCCGATCATCAGACTCAGGGCGATCAACGTCCAGACAATCGACAGTCCCGCCTGCACCAACATGGACTCGAGCAACGCATCGAGCTGGAACGGCACGCCGCCCCAATGGTGCGCCGTGCGCATCACCAGTGCAGTAAAGAACACGAACAGCGAGACGCCAGCGATCAGTTGCGTGGCGCGCGCGGCGTAGTCCTTGCGCACTTCCAGTTGCGTCACGGCGCTGCGTGACCAGACGTAAACGCCGAACAGTGCAAACAACAATCCCAGCTCCAGCGGACTGACCAACGGTACGTAGGGCAACGGCTCGGCCATGCCGTCACTGACAGCGTTGGCGAGCCAGAACCAGACCAGCATCAACAACGCCAAAGGCGCGGCGGCGTACACACGGTACTCGCGGGAATAATCCGAAACCGGCCACGGCCAATCCCGGGGTGCGGCCATCAGCACCAGATACAGGCTTGGCAGAATCGCCCAGCCCAACCAGCGCCAGGCGTTGTATTGCTCGGACAACAGCAACAGGCCGTAACGCAACTCCAGCGCGAGCACGCCGATCAGCAGCCAGCAACCGAGCACATGGGCGACGCTGAGCGCCCACGCAGGCAACAGCGGTGCCAGGCGTCGCAGCGAGATGAAATGCACCACGAACAGCGCCGTCCACGCCAGCCAGCCGAAGTTGGCCGCCGGGTGATAACGCGAATGCCATGCGGCGAGCAAAACCAGGCCGGCAGCCGGGATCAGCAAGGTGCAAAGCAACGCCAGTGATGACCAATTCAGACGCAATGCCAGCACGGCCCACAACGCAACGCTCAGCGCCGCGACCGCCAGCAGCAGCGTCGCCTGCAGGGTCGGCGGAGCGAACCGCAGCACTTCGCTGACCCATGCCAGCGCCCACCAGCCTGCGCCCCACACCAGCAATGCCTGAGACAGGCGTTGCAGGGTCAGTCCGTCAAACGCCGTGGCCGGCTTGCTGAACTGCACGCGCCAGGCGCCCACCAACCCCGCCAGGCCGAGTATCAATGGTGTCCAGAAACCGCCATGGGCCAACGGGCGTAAATCCTCGGTGAACAACGGTGCGGCCACCAGGAACAGCACACCCCCCAGCCACTGCACGGCCATCGCGGTGAACACGAAGGTGCGCGACGGCAAGCGCAGACCGCCAAACAACGTGATCAACCCGGCCAGCGCCCAGCTGATCGCCGTACCCTCGGTGAAGAAGAACAGCGGCGCCAGCAGATAGAGGAATGTCAGGCCGAGGCAAGCCAACACCGGGCCCCCTTTGCGCTCCCACGCTGTCATCTGTCCGGGCGAAGCTTTGTGCAATTGATAGAAGCTGAACAACAACGCGACACCGAGCAGCAATGCACCCAACGGCACGCCGTCAAGAAGGCTGCCCTCGCCATCGCTCAACTGGCTGAGAAACGTCAGCGCCGCCCCCAGTTGCAGCAGCAAGGCGAATGCCCGGGCCACTGGTCGTTGCTGACGCAGGCCAAGCCAGAAAATCCCCGCGCCTTCTACGGCCCAAGCCGCTGTCGTCCAGCGCGCATCGAGCCCCAGTGGAATTGCCAGGCTGGTGAAGATCACGCCCAAGGCCAGGCAAGTTTCTGCCAGCAGCAACGTACGACCGCGATACAGTAGACGGGCCAGGCCCATGTAGATGATGCCCAGCGCCAAGGCACTGAACGCGGCGGCGAATTCCAGGTGTTGCACCAACGCGAACTGCAAGCCGAAGCCCACCAGCGGCGGACCGAAAAGCAACGTACCATCGACGTAGTCGCCCTTGCGGGCCGACCACTGCAGAAGTGCCTCACGGCCACTACCCTCGGGCGCATCACCGAGCTCCAGCAACTTGCGGCGGGCGAACAACAGGCCGATGGCCAGATACATCAGGAAGAACAGAATCAGAAACGGTTCGGTGCTCCACAACAGCTCCGGCGTGTAGGATCGTGCGCCCCAGGCGAAACCGATGCCGAAGGTGCCGACGAAGCCGATCACGTTCAGCGTCCGCCAGGCCTTGAACCAGGCGATGGCCAGGATGCCGGCATTGAGCAAGGCAAAATAGCTGAACAACGCAACATGGCTGCCGCTACCGGTAGACGCCAGGATCGGCGCGGCAAACCCGCCCAATGCCGCCGCAGCCGCCAGCCCCAACGAGTCCTGAGTAATGGCGAGAATCGCCGAAAACACCGTCACCGCCACCAGCAGTCCAAACGCCGCCGAAGGATCGAGCAGCGGATGCAATCGCATCGCTGCGAACACCGTCAGGTACAGCACCGCGACCCCGGCGCCCTGAAGCATCAATGCGTAATGGTTGTTTCGGCTGCGCAGCCACCATCCAAGACCCAGCAGTCCCAACGCCGCCACCGCGACACCGGCGTAACGCAGTTCAACCGGCACCACCACGCCTTCCGTCGCGTAACGCAACAGGAACGCCAGACCGAGAAACAACAGCACCACGCCGACCCGCAGCACGGTGTTGCCACCGAACAACCAGGCACGGGCGCCATTAATGGCGCGTTCGATAAAGCCAGGGCCTTGGGGTGCCGCAGGCGCCTGCGGCTCGCGGGCGACCGGCGCCGGTTTCCAGGCATCGAACGATGGCGCAGGACGGGTTTCGGTGGCTGCGGCGGGAACGGCTTCGAGTTCCGGCGGCAGCTCCCAGACCAGTTCAGTGGGGGTTTGCGCGACCACAATGTCGGGGACGGGAACAGCTTCGCTGATGACCGGTTCACTGGCCTCGGGCACTTTGACGCCGGACACCTCCAGGACCGCCAACCGTTGTTCGACGGCATGCAAGGCCACCTGCGCCTGTTCAAGCAAGCGCCGTTGCGCGTCGGCCTGCACAGCCAAACGACCAAGGCGAATGGCCTGGCCGATTGCCAGGCCAAGCAGCGCGCCCAGCAACGCATCGCTGAACGACTCGTCGAGTATCCAGCCCAGCACCAGGCCAATCAGCATCAACATCCATTGCATGGTCGATATCCCTAAGCGGCCCCCATGGCGGGGCGTTTCCGGCTATTCAGTGTCAAGATCAGTCTAGTGTGTAACCACAAAAACCTGTGGGAGCGAGCCTGCTCGCAATGGCGGACTTACATTCAACATCAATGCTGAATGAAGCGACGTCATCGCGAGCAGGCTCGCTCCCACAGGGATTGCGGTGTTTCTGAATCCTGACGGCAGAACCGCCCTCAGTATATCGATCAGGCCCGGTCAGCACCGGGCCTCAAGCGAAAATGTCAGTCCAACGCCTTCCAGATATCCGTCGCGTACTCACGAATCGTCCGGTCAGACGAGAACCAGCCCATGCGCGAGGTGTTCAGCACAGCCGAACGCCACCACTCCTTGGAGTCGTGCCAATGGGCTTCGACCCGCATCTGCGCGCTCCAGTAGGAATCGAAATCGGCGCAGACCAGGAAACGGTCGTAATCGACCAGCGAATCGATCAGCCCGGTGTAGCGCGACGGATCATCCGGCGAGAACACCCCGCCACGGATGGCTTGCAGTACATCGTTGAGTCGGTGAGACGCAGCAATGTCCGGCACTGCGCTGAACTCGTGGTTCTGCTTGCGCGCTTCGACCTGCTGCGCGCTGAGGCCGAAGATAAACATGTGCTCGGCGCCGATGCGTTCGCACATTTCCACGTTGGCGCCGTCCAGCGTGCCGATGGTCAGCGCACCGTTGAGGCCGAATTTCATGTTGCTGGTGCCGGACGCCTCGAAACCGGCGGTGGAGATCTGCTCGGACAAATCCGCCGCCGGAATGATGCTCTCCGCGAGGCTGACGTTGTAGTTGGGCAGGAACACCACTTTTAGCAAGCCACGCACGGTCGGGTCGTTGTTGACCACCCGGGCGATGTCGTTGGTCAGCTTGATGATCAGCTTGGCCTGGTGATAACTGGCCGCCGCTTTACCGGCGAAGATTTTCACCCGTGGCACCCAATCGATTTCCGGCTCGGCGCGAATTGCCTGGTACAGCGCCACGGTGTGCATCAAATTGAGTAACTGGCGTTTGTACTCGTGAATCCGTTTGACCTGCACGTCGAACATCGCCGCCGGGTTGACCGCCACGCCCAATCGCTCATGAATGAGATACGCCAAGGCTTTCTTATTGTGCAAACGTTGCTCGGCGAACGATTTGCGGAACGCGGTCTTCTCGGCAAACGGCTCCAGATCGAGCAGCCGCGCTTCAGGGTTATCCAGCAGGTCCGGGCCGAGGGCGTCGACCAGCATCGAGGTCAGCTCAGGGTTGGCTTGATAGAGCCAGCGGCGGAAAGTGATGCCGTTGGTTTTGTTGTTGATCCGCTCCGGATAGAGCTTGTGCAGCTCGGAGAACACGGTTTTGCGCATCAATTGCGTGTGCAACCCGGATACGCCGTTGACGCTGTGAGAACCCAGGAACGCCAAATTACCCATGCGCACCCGGCGGCCGTTGTCTTCTTCGATCAGCGACACTGCGCGCAGCACGTCGAAATCGTGAATGCCTTTGGCGCGCAGCGAATCGATGTGCTGGGCGTTGATCAGGTAAATGATCTGCATGTGCCGTGGCAGCATGCGCTCCATCAACCCCACCGGCCAGGTTTCCAGCGCCTCGGGCAGCAAGGTGTGGTTGGTGTACGAAAGCGTGTCGACGGTGACCTGCCACGCGGCATCCCACGCCACGTCGTAGACGTCGACCAATTGGCGCATCAGTTCTGCCACGGCAATCGACGGGTGCGTGTCATTGAGCTGGATCGCCGCGTGATCGCCCAGGGTCAGTACCGAGGTGTGCATGTTGCGGTGGCGGCGCAGCAAATCCTGCAGGGACGCGGCGACAAAGAAGTATTCCTGACGCAAGCGCAGTTCCTGGCCGGCTTCGGTGCTGTCCGCCGGGTAAAGCACGCGGGAGATACTCTCGGCCCGCGCCACTTCCGCCACTGCGCCCAGGTGGTCACCAGCGTTGAAGCGCTCCAGGTGCAAGTCTTCCATGGCCCGTGCCCGCCACAGACGCAGGGTATTCACGCTCGCCCCGCGCCAGCCGACGACGGGTGTGTCGTAGGCAATCGCCCGCACGGTTTCCGCCGGGTGCCAGACTTGCCTGGACTTGCCGGCCTCATCGGTCAAGGTCTCGACGCTACCGCCGAAGCCGATCGGATAAACCACCTCCGGACGCTCGAACTCCCAAGGGTTGCCGAAATCCAGCCAGTGTTCGGTTTGTTCCTGTTGCCAGCCGTCGACAATGGCCTGTCGGAACAAGCCATGCTCATAACGGATGCCGTAGCCATGACCGGCAATGCCCAGGGTCGACATGCTTTCCATGAAGCACGCCGCCAGACGCCCAAGGCCACCGTTGCCCAGCGCGGCATCGGGCTCCAGCAGACGGATGCGTTCAAGGTCGACACCGAGCTCTGTCAGGGCCTCGCGCGCGACGTCGAGCAGGCCCAGGTTGCTCAGGCTGTCGTAGAGCAAGCGGCCAATGAGAAACTCCAGGGAAAGGTAGTAAACGCGCTTCTGGCCTTTGCGGTAAATCTGCCGCGTGTGGTCCATCCAGTGCTCGACCATGTGATCGCGCGCCGCCAGGGCGATGGCCTCGAACCAGTCATGGTCGAAGGCGTGATCCGGGTCTTTGCCCACCGCATAGGTGAGTTTGGTCAAGACGGCGTCGCGGAATGCGGCCACCTCTGCTTCGCGAACAAGTGGTTCTTGAGTCATCGATAGGACCTCGAGCGAGCTTGGAGTTGTCTGAGCCTAGTCGGTCTGACAGGCGGTAGAGGCTCTGGTTCGGCAGTATTTCCTGTAAGTGCAAATAGCGTCAGCAATACATTGTCGTAAGCCGGAATCAATGCAGGGGCCGTGCCGGATTAGCGGGTTGTCGGACGCCAAAGAAAAAATCTGGCGAAAGGTTGTTCAAAAATCCACCAGTCCCGGTATGATCGCGCGCCCTGATGCACACGCTGGTAACAACCGATGATGAAGCCCAACCTGATCGCCGCCGCGGAGATCGACCGACTCGATACCTGGGCAAAATATTCTGCCCCGATGTGCGGTTCGTGCATGTCCAGCTGCTGCACCCTGCCGGTCGAGGTCAAGATCAAGGATCTGATCCGTATCGGCGTGGTCGATGAATTCGAGCTGGGGGATCCGCCGAAGAACATCGCCAAGCGCCTGCAAAAGGAAGGCCTGGTCGAGCGCTTCAACCAGAAGTCGGGAATCTTCACTCTCCAGCGCATGAGCAACAACGACTGCCTGTACCTGGATCGTAAGAGCCGTCTGTGCACTATTTATGAAAAGCGCCCGGATACTTGCCGCAACCACCCGAAAATCGGTCCACGGCCGGGGTATTGCGCGTACAAGCCGAAGGAAGTGGTGCGCGAACAGAATTCGCGGTCGATCGAGCGGTTCTGATCATCGTCGGTTTCGCGGTGGCTGAACGACCGCCTTCGCGAGCAGGCTCGCTCCCACACGGGATCTCTGGTGAACACAAACCAGGTGTTCACTGAAGATTCAATGTAGGAGCGAGCCTCCTCGCGATGGGACCAGCACAAGCACTGCACAAACCCCAGACAAACAAAAACGCCCCCGGCCTTTCGACCGGGGGCGTTTTCGTTCAGCCAGGACTAAATCTTATGCCTTGGCTTTCTTGGCAGCGCGGGTACGCTCGCTTTCGTCCAGGATCTTCTTGCGAAGACGGATGGACTTAGGCGTCACTTCACACAGCTCGTCGTCCTGGATGAATTCCAGAGCCTGTTCCAGGGTGAAGCGAACAGGTGGAACCAGAGCGATGGTTTCGTCTTTACCCGAAGCACGCATGTTGTCGAGCTTCTTGCCCTTGGTAGGGTTAACGCCCAGGTCGTTGTCACGGCTGTTCAGACCAACGATCTGACCGTTGTAGATTTCCTGACCGTGTTCTACGAACAGCTTGCCACGCGCCTGCAGGGTTTCCAGGGAGTAGGTCAGTGCCTTGCCGGTTTCAACCGAAACCAGAACGCCGTTCTGACGGCCGGACATGTCGCCGGACTTCATCACGTCGTAACGGTCGAAGATCGAGGTCAGGATGCCCGCACCGTTGGTCAGGGTCAGGAACTGGTTACGGAAACCAATCAGACCACGAGCAGGGATGTTGTATTCCAGACGTACACGGCCTTTGCCATCCGGCACCATGTTGGTCAGGTCGCCTTTACGCAGGCCCATCTCTTCCATCACCTTGCCCTGGGATTCTTCCGGCAGGTCGATGGTGACGTTTTCGAACGGTTCGTGCTTCACGCCGTCAACCAGACGGATGATCACTTCCGGACGGCCTACAGCCATTTCGAAGCCTTCGCGACGCATGGTTTCGATCAGTACCGAGAGGTGCAGTTCGCCACGGCCGGAAACCTTGAACTTGTCAGCCGAGTCGCCTTCTTCAACGCGCAGTGCAACGTTGTACAGCAGCTCTTTGTCCAGACGTTCCTTGATGTTACGGGAAGTCACGAACTTGCCTTCTTTACCGCAGAATGGCGAGTCGTTTACCTGGAAGGTCATGGAAACGGTTGGCTCGTCGACGGTCAACGGCTTCATCGCTTCAACGGTGTCCGGGTGGCACAGGGTGTCGGAGATGAACAGCGAGTCCATACCGCTGATGCACACGATGTCGCCTGCAGCCGCTTCGTCAACGTCTACACGGTGCAGACCGTGGTGACCCATCAGCTTCAGGATACGACCGTTACGTTTCTTGCCGTCGGCGCCGATAGCGACAACCGGGGAGTTCGGCTTGATGCGACCACGGGCGATACGGCCAACACCGATAACACCCAGGAAGCTGTTGTAGTCCAGTGCGGAGATCTGCATCTGGAACGGACCGTCACGGTCAACAGCCGGCGCTGGTACGTTGTCGACGATCGACTGGTACAGCGGGGTCATGTCTTCAGCCATTTCGTTGTGGTCCAGACCGGCAATACCGTTCAGGGCCGAGGCGTAGACGACTTTGAAGTCCAGCTGTTCTTCGGTGGCACCCAGGTTGTCGAACAGGTCGAAGATCTGGTCCAGAACCCAGTCCGGACGCGCGCCTGGACGGTCAACCTTGTTGATGCACACGATCGGACGCAGGCCGGCTTCGAAAGCCTTCTTGGTCACGAAACGGGTTTGCGGCATAGGGCCGTCTTGAGCGTCAACCAGCAGCAGAACGGAGTCAACCATCGACATTACGCGTTCAACTTCGCCGCCGAAGTCGGCGTGGCCAGGGGTGTCCACGATGTTGATGTGGTAGCCGTTCCAGTTGATGGCGGTGTTTTTCGCCAGAATGGTAATACCGCGCTCTTTTTCCTGGTCGTTGGAGTCCATCACGCGCTCGTCGTTGAGCTCGTTGCGCTCCAGGGTGCCGGATTGACGCAGGAGTTTGTCTACCAGGGTGGTTTTACCATGGTCAACGTGAGCAATGATGGCGATGTTGCGTAGATTTTCGATCACTTGTGTATCTCGATCAGAGGATTCGGTGCGCTGACAAGTCTTGGCAGCGATTTACAGTAGAGTCAGGCCTTGCCGTTACAGCTTGACGGCGGCGTCGGGGGGCCGGTGACGCAAGCCACAGGCAAACAGCCCCGGGCACTTAGCTCGGTCGATAAACGCGCACATTGGCATGCCCCTCACTGAGCAAATGGTGGGCATGCAGGCGACTCATAACGCCTTTGTCGCAATAAAGCAGGTACTGGCGAGTAGGGTCCAGTTCCTTGAAACGAGCGTTCAGTGCATAAAACGGCATCGTTTGTACCTCGATGCCAGCGAGGTCCAGCGGGTCGTCTTCAGCGGCATCCGGGTGACGGATATCGATGACGATCTGACCGGCCAGCGCTTCGCTGACTTCTTCAATTTGAACATCCTGGCCCAATTCATCGATCACGCGATCGATCGGCACCAGTTTGGCGTTTTCGAGCGCACGCTCGAGTACCGCCATATCGAATTCTTTCTCTTCATGCTCGACACGATGGCGCTTGGCTGCAGTCTTCGGATTGACCGAGATGACGCCGCAGTATTCCGGCATGTGCCGGGCGAAATCGGCGGTGCCGATCTCGTTGGCCAGGTCGATGATGTCCTGCTTGTGGCTGGCGATGAGCGGACGCAAGACCAGTTTGTCGGTCACGCAGTCGATCACGTTCAGGTTCGGCAACGTCTGGCTCGACACCTGGGAGATCGCCTCACCGGTCACCAATGCCTCAATATGCAGTCGATCGGCAATTTGGGAAGAAGCGCGCAACATCATACGCTTCAATACTACGCCCATATGACTGTTATCGACTTTGCCGAGAATTTCTCCCAGCACTTCCTCGAACGGCACACTGACAAATAACACGCGTTGAGAGCTGCCGTACTTCTTCCAGATGAAATGCGCGACTTCCATAACGCCCAGTTCATGGGCACGTCCGCCCAGATTAAAGAAGCAGAAATGCGCCATCAGGCCGCGTCGCATGATCTGGTAAGCCGCGACGGTGGAATCGAAACCACCGGACATCAGCACCAGCGTCTGCTCCAGCGCGCCCAGCGGATAACCGCCGATGCCGTTGTGCTGGCTGTGGATCACAAACAACCGTTGGTCGCGAACTTCGATGCGGACTTCGATTTCAGGTTTTTTCAGGTCGATCCCGGCGGCACCGCACTGACGGCGCAGTTGGCTGCCGACATATTTCTCGATGTCGATGGAGCTGAATGGGTGCTTGCCGGCGCGTTTGCAACGCACCGAAAAAATCTTCCCGGCCAGCGCATCGCCGTAATGCTGTTTGCACTTCTCGACGATGTCGTCGAAATCCCCCAGCGGGTACTCGTCGATTTGCAGGAAGTGCGCGATGCCCGGCATGCAGCTCAGGCGCTCGCCCATCTCTTTCAGGGCCTTGGGGTCGCTGACGCGGGTTTCCAGCTCGAGGTTGTCCCACACACCGTTCACCACCACAGCCGGGTCCAGATCGCGGAGCACGGCACGGATGTTCTTGGCCAATTGGCGGATGAAACGCATCCGTACCGGGCGGCTCTTGATGGTGATCTCGGGGAAGACTTTTACGATTAATTTCATGGAAACAGCGCGCGCAGGGCCTGCCGAAAAAGGGGGGCGCGGATTATAGCGGAAATTGCTCAAGGTTTAACCAGTTAATGTGCAGAAGGTTTTGCGCGCACCAAAACAGGTCACTTCGCAACTCGAGCGCTACATTAAGGGGCGCGAATTCCGACTTTTATGCGCCTCAGACCTCTATAAGCGTGAAATTGGGGCAAAAAACCCATGCTGGGGCACTGGCATGCAATTTGCTCCCTTGTGAGGCAGGTTGCCTTGGCAGAGTATTCGCGCCGGCATCACAAACATTTAAGGGCATCCACTACCAGCCCTAAGCCACCCGGAGGACACTATGTCGAAGTCGGTTCAACTCATCAAAGATCATGACGTCAAGTGGATTGATCTGCGGTTCACGGACACCAAAGGCACTCAGCACCACGTGACCATGCCGGCTCGCGACGCGCTGGATGAAGACTTCTTCGAAGTCGGCAAGATGTTCGACGGTTCCTCCATCGCTGGCTGGAAAGGCATCGAAGCCTCCGACATGATCCTGCTGCCGGACGACTCCACCGCTGTTCTGGACCCGTTCACCGAAGAGCCGACCCTGATCCTGGTCTGCGACATCATCGAACCTTCGAGCATGCAAGGCTACGACCGCGACCCACGTGCGATCGCCAAGCGTGCTGAAGAGCATCTGAAAGCCACCGGTATCGGTGACACCGTATTCGCCGGTCCAGAGCCAGAGTTCTTCATCTTCGACCAGGTGAAATTCAAGTCCGACATCTCCGGCTCCATGTTCAAGATCTACTCCGAACAGGGCTCCTGGATGTCCGACCAGGACATCGAAGGCGGCAACAAGGGCCACCGTCCAGGCGTCAAAGGCGGCTACTTCCCGGTTCCACCGTTCGACCACGACCACGAAATCCGTACCTCCATGTGCAACGCACTGGAAGAAATGGGCCTGACCGTCGAAGTTCACCACCACGAAGTGGCAACTGCCGGCCAGAACGAAATCGGCGTCAAGTTCAACACCCTGGTGAAGAAAGCCGACGAAACCCAAACCCTGAAGTACGTTGTGCACAACGTTGCTGACGCTTACGGTCGCACCGCTACCTTCATGCCTAAGCCGCTGTACGGCGACAACGGTTCGGGCATGCACGTCCACATGTCCATCTGGAAAGATGGCAAGAACACCTTCGCAGGCGAAGGCTATGCCGGCCTGTCCGACACCGCTCTGTACTTCATCGGCGGCATCATCAAGCACGGTAAGGCCCTGAACGGCTTCACCAACCCGGCAACCAACTCCTACAAGCGTCTGGTGCCAGGCTTCGAAGCGCCAGTGATGCTGGCCTACTCGGCTCGCAACCGTTCCGCTTCGATCCGCATTCCTTACGTGTCGAGCCCGAAAGCCCGCCGTATCGAAGCTCGCTTCCCGGATCCGGCTGCCAACCCATACCTGGCTTTCGCCGCACTGCTGATGGCTGGCCTGGACGGCATCCAGAACAAGATCCACCCTGGCGATGCAGCTGACAAAAACCTGTACGACCTGCCGCCTGAAGAGGCGAAAGAGATCCCACAAGTTTGCGGCAGCCTGAAAGAAGCCCTGGAAGAGCTGGACAAAGGTCGTGCGTTCCTGACCAAAGGCGGCGTGTTCTCCGACGACTTTATCGACGCTTACATCGCCCTGAAAAGCGAAGAAGAAATCAAAGTACGCACCTTCGTACACCCACTGGAATACGAGCTGTACTACAGCTGCTAATCCGGTAGCGCCTGCGCGAGCGGCGTGACAAGAAAGGCCTCCTTCGGGAGGCCTTTTTTATGGACTTTTGACACCCCGCAAATCATGCCCAAATGTTTAGTGACTTGGGTCTACTGCCAACCCTGACCTATGCTGTAACCCAACGTTTTCGTTTCCGGTCGATTTTATGGGTCGTGGCTTTCTCTTCATTCTGCTGCTGATCGCCCTGCCCGCCGCAGCGCAGATCTACAAGTACACGGACGCCAACGGCAACACCGCGTACAGCAACCAACCGCCCGATGGCGTGCGGGCGCAACCGGTCGAGTTGCCACCGCTCAACAGTGTTGGACCTCAGGCGGCGCCAGCCCCAGCGACCGAACCCAGCACGCGCGAACAGGCCAACGATGCCTACCAAGTGCTTGAACTTACCGGCCTGCCGACCACCGAAGCCCTGCGCGCCAACAACGGTACCTTCACCGTCAACGTGCTGATCAAGCCACGCCTGCAAGGCCCGCACCTGTTCAGGCTGGTACTGGACGACCAACCCTACGGCCAACCGGGCAACGTGCCGACGCTGCAACTGGTGAACATCGACCGCGGCTTGCACAGCCTGGCGGTTCAGGTGATCGACGGCGATACCGTGGTCCAGCAAAGCCCCAGCGTGACGTTCACCGTGCAACGGGTGCACAAGCCTTGAAGGTCTTGCTGCTGATCGGCCTGCTGTTGGCCCAGCCCTCATCGGCGGAGGTTTTTACTTACATCGATGCGCAAGGCAATCGGGTTTTCACCGATCAGCCAAAACCCGGCGACGCCAAGCGCGTACCGCTGGCAACCAGCAATCGAATGTCCAGCACCGCCTCCGCCGCGGCCCATAGCACCAGGAAAACCGAGCAGAAACCTCTATTCCACTACGACCTGCTGCGAATTCTGGTCCCGGAGCCTGATGCCACCGTGCGCAGCACTGCAGGTGAAATCATCGTCAGCATCACCAGCGAGCCGGGCCTGCAAAAAGGCCATCGCTACCGGTTATTGCTCGATGGCCAACCCACGGCTGAGCCCGGCATTAGCCCCGTGTTCCCGCTGAGCAATATCGACCGCGGCACCCATCAGCTGTCCGTGGAAGTTCTCGACGAACAAGGCCAAACCGTCGAACGCACCGCCAATCAGCCATTCCACATGCAGCGCGTGTCCCTGGCGCAGAAGCGCAAGGTCAAACCCTGCGTGCTTACCGATTACGGCCAACGGCCGGAATGCCCGCTCGCCGATAAACCCGCCGAAGAAAAAAGTCCGTTTTTGCGGTTCTTCTGACGCGGCTCAATCTTACGCACTATATTGGTGCGATTAGTTGCACCTTAGCCAAATTCCAACCCATTTTGGTTCGAAACTACCCGCCGAAGGTGGCAGAGCGCCACTCAATCGAGCGTCAAACGCCCGCTTCAGGCTTTCAACGCTTCTTTTCGGAGCCTTGGTTTGGTTTTTGCATTTTCCTCGCGTCAGCGCTTTTTTCTTGCGCATGCTTTGCCCTAAAAGAGGTCCCGATGACCATTAGCGACGCACTCCACCGTTTGCTACTCGACAACCTCACCACCGCGACCATCCTGCTCGATGCCGAATTGCGTCTCGAGTACATGAACCCAGCGGCGGAAATGCTCTTGGCCATTAGCGGCCAGCGCAGCCATGGGCAGTTCATCAGCGAGCTGTTCACTGAATCCACCGAAGCGCTCAACTCCTTGCGCCAGGCAGTCCAGCAGGCGCACCCGTTCACCAAGCGCGAAGCGATGCTCACCGCCCTCACCGGCCAGACCTTGACGGTCGATTACGCGGTCACGCCGATCCTGAGCAACGGCGACACCCTGCTGCTGCTCGAAGTCCACCCCCGGGATCGCTTGCTTCGGATCACCAAGGAAGAGGCCCAGCTGTCGAAGCAGGAAACCAGCAAGATGCTGGTGCGCGGCCTGGCCCATGAGATCAAGAATCCGCTGGGCGGCATTCGTGGCGCGGCGCAATTACTGGCCCGTGAACTGCCGGAAGAAAGCCTGCGCGATTACACCAACGTGATCATTGAAGAAGCCGACCGCCTGCGTAACCTGGTCGACCGCATGCTCGGTTCCAACAAGCTGCCATCGCTGGCCATGTGCAACGTCCATGAAGTGCTGGAGCGTGTTTGCCACTTGGTCGAAGCGGAAAGCCAGGGCTGCATTACTTTGGTGCGTGACTACGACCCAAGCATCCCCGACGTCCTGATCGATCGTGAGCAAATGATCCAGGCCGTCCTGAACATCGTGCGCAACGCGATGCAGGCCATCAGCAGCCAGAACGAGCTGCGCCTGGGCCGCATCAGCCTGCGCACCCGCGCCATGCGCCAGTTCACCATCGGCCACGTGCGCCATCGCCTCGTGACCAAGATCGAGATCATCGACAACGGTCCGGGCATTCCTGCGGAACTTCAGGAAACCATTTTCTTCCCCATGGTCAGCGGACGTCCGGACGGTACCGGACTCGGCCTGGCCATTACCCAGAACATCATCAGCCAGCACCAGGGCTTGATCGAGTGTGAAAGCCACCCCGGCCACACTACCTTCTCGATCTTTCTGCCACTGGAACAAGGAGCCACATCGACATGAGCCGTAGTGAAACCGTGTGGATCGTCGATGACGACCGTTCTATCCGTTGGGTCCTGGAAAAAGCCTTGCAACAGGAAGGCATGACCACGCAGAGCTTCGACAGCGCCGATGGCGTGATGAGCCGCCTGGCGCGCCAGCAGCCGGACGTGATCATCTCCGACATCCGCATGCCCGGCGCCAGCGGCCTGGACCTTCTGGCGCGGATTCGCGAACAGCACCCGCGTCTGCCGGTGATCATCATGACCGCGCACTCCGATCTGGACAGCGCAGTCGCGTCCTATCAGGGCGGCGCTTTCGAATACCTGCCCAAGCCTTTCGATGTCGACGAAGCGGTTTCCCTGGTCAAGCGCGCCAACCAGCATGCTCAGGAACAACAAGGCCTGGAAGTCGTACCGACCCTGACCCGCACCCCGGAAATCATCGGCGAAGCGCCGGCGATGCAGGAAGTGTTTCGCGCCATCGGGCGCTTGAGCCACTCCAACATCACTGTGCTGATCAACGGTGAATCGGGTACCGGTAAGGAGCTGGTGGCCCACGCCCTGCACCGCCACAGTCCTCGCGCGGCGTCGCCGTTTATTGCGCTGAACATGGCGGCCATCCCGAAAGACCTGATGGAATCCGAACTGTTCGGCCACGAGAAAGGCGCGTTCACCGGCGCTGCCAACCTGCGTCGCGGACGTTTCGAGCAGGCTGACGGCGGCACGCTGTTCCTCGATGAAATCGGCGACATGCCGGCTGACACACAGACCCGCCTGCTGCGCGTACTGGCTGATGGCGAGTTCTATCGCGTTGGCGGCCACGTGCCAGTCAAGGTTGATGTGCGCATCATCGCCGCGACTCACCAGAATCTGGAAACCCTGGTGCACGCCGGGAAATTCCGTGAGGACTTGTTCCATCGCCTCAATGTAATTCGCATCCATATCCCGCGCCTGTCGGACCGTCGCGAAGACATCCCGACCCTGGCCAAGCATTTCCTCAGCCGCGCCGCGCAAGAATTGGCGGTAGAGCCGAAGCTGCTGAAAAGCGAAACCGAGGAATACCTGAAAAACCTGCCGTGGCCGGGCAACGTGCGTCAGCTGGAAAACACTTGCCGCTGGATCACGGTGATGGCTTCGGGTCGCGAAGTGCACATTGGCGACTTGCCGCCCGAACTGCTGAGCCTGCCGCAGGACTCCGCGCCCGTCACCAACTGGGAGCAGGCACTGCGCCAGTGGGCAGATCAGGCGCTGGCACGCGGTCAGTCGAGCCTGCTGGACAGCGCCGTCCCGGCCTTCGAGCGAATCATGATTGAAACCGCCCTCAAGCACACCGCCGGCCGCCGCCGCGATGCCGCGGTTCTGCTGGGTTGGGGCCGCAACACCCTGACGCGCAAGATCAAGGAATTGGGGATGAAAGTGGATGGTGGAGAGGATGATGAGGGGGATGAGGGCTGAACAGCCTTTAACTTTGCGCTGACCGTTACATCCAGTCGCGGGCACGCCCGCGATGCTTTTTTAGGGGCACAATGCACCGACTGAATGCACCGTGAACCGCAATCGCGCACAGCATTTGATCCATCAGCCCGCCTTCTACTGCAAGAAGAACCCGCCTGCAAAAACACGAAAGCCCCGTTCTACGGGGCTTTCGTCGTTCTGATGTGTTTATTAATGACCAAATATTAAAACCTGGCACGGCCCCTGCAATAACTCTTTCAAGTGAATCAGTTCACCTACCCAGTTTCGGGGACCTTGGTACAGGCAGGCCGGGGATTCCCCTCTTTACACCGGGCTCACACCGCACAAGCGACGAGCCCACCCCGTTTTGGGGTCCTTGGTACAGGCAGGCCGGGGATTCCCTCTTTACATCGGGCTCACGATGCAATGCGTGAACCCTCCCGTTTTGGGGACCTTGGTACAGGCAGGCCGGGGATTCCCTCTTTTATTGCTCTCGGAGATGGATCTCCAGCCGCCAGCGGCCATCGACCTCACCACCGGCCCACTCACCTTGCAGTGGCCGGGCCGCCACCACCGTCAGCAACAACCCCCCATCACTCAACCGAACTCGCCAGTTCACACTCTTATCGTTGAGTTTGAGCTGGCCCTGCTGTGCCTTGCCCTCGGCCTCGAACAACAACGCGACGCTGCCCTCGATGATTTCGCCGTGGGTCTTGGGTTCGTTGTTGAACCACACCACCAGCCCGTCGCTTGTCACGTCGATTTGCTGCATTACGCTGGGGTCGGGCGTGGTCAGGCGACCGATCATCAGCCCCACCATCACCCCGACAATGGCCAGCGACATCATCACCCGCGGGAATAGTTTCGAACGAGAGTCGGCTTGCGGCGTAGAATGCCGCTCATCTTTACCTTCGGAGCCGTGCATGTTTCACGTCATCCTCTTCCAACCAGAAATTCCGCCGAATACCGGCAACGTTATCAGGCTGTGCGCCAACAGTGGCTGCCACCTGCATTTGATCGAACCGCTGGGCTTCGAGATGGACGACAAGCGCCTGCGCCGGGCCGGCCTCGATTATCACGAGTATGCCACCCTGCAGCGCCACGCAGACCTCGCCAGCTGCCTGGAAAGCCTCGGTCAGCCACGGGTGTTCGCGTTCACCACCAAGGGTTCACGGCCATTCCACGATGCCAGCTTCGTCCCGGGCGACGCGTTCCTGTTCGGCCCGGAAAGCCGTGGCCTGCCCGCTGAAGTACTGGACGCCCTGCCCGCCGAACAACGCTTGCGCCTGCCAATGCGTGAAGGCTGCCGCAGCCTGAACCTGTCCAACACCGTGGCGGTGGCCGTGTACGAAGCCTGGCGCCAGAACGACTTCAAATAACCCCCCGAAACAAATGTGGGAGCGAGCCTGCTCGCGAAAGCGGTGTGTCAGACAACATCGAAGTTATCTGACACTCCCTCTTCGCGAGCAGGCTCGCTCCCACATGGGTGTCGCAAAACCGTTTATTGAACGGTTGGCGTCTCGCCCGCTGCCTGCATGCGTTGCAGCTCTTGCGCGTACAGCGCGTCGAAGTTCACCGGCGCCAGCATCAGTGCCGGGAACGAGCCACGGGTCACCAGGCTGTCCAGGGTTTCGCGAGCGTACGGGAACAGGATGTTCGGGCAGAACGCACCCAGGGTGTGGCTCATCGAAGCGTCGTCCAGGTTCTTGATCAGGAAGATACCGGCCTGTTGCACTTCGGCGATGAACGCCACTTCGTCACCGTTTTTCACGGTCACCGACAAGGTCAGCACGACTTCGTGGAAGTCAGATTCCAGAGCCTTCTGGCGGGTGTTCAGATCCAGACCGACACTCGGCTCCCACTGCTGGCGAAAAATCGCAGGGCTTTTCGGGGCTTCGAAGGACAAGTCACGTACGTAGATGCGCTGCAAGGAGAATTGCGGTGCGTTTTCTTCTTCGCTAGCTGCAGTGTTCTGTTGGTCAGTCATCTCAGATCCTTTCTGATCTTGGGCTTTTATAGGGTATGGAATTCAGGCCTTGAGCAGTGCGTCGAGCTTGCCGGCGCGCTCCAGAGCAAACAAATCATCACAACCGCCAACGTGGGTGCTGCCGATCCAGATCTGCGGCACGGACGTACGTCCGGCCTTCTGAGCCATAGCGGCACGCACCTGCGGCTTGCCATCGACCTTGATCTCTTCGAAGGCCACGCCTTTGTTCTCGAGCAGGTACTTGGCTCGGGAGCAATAAGGGCAGTAATCGCTGGAGTAGACGACGACGTTGCTCATATCACTTCACCAGCGGCAGATTGTCGGCTTTCCAGCTGGAAACACCACCGGACAGCTTGGCGGCGGTGAAACCGGCCTTCATCAGCTCGCGAGCGTGAGTGCCAGCGGTCTGGCCCATGGCGTCGACCAGGATGATGGTCTTGGCCTTGTGCTTTTCCAGCTCGCCCACGCGGGCGGTCAGTTTGTCGTGCGGAATGTTCAACGCACCGACAATGTGACCGGCGGCAAAGTCTTTGGCCGGACGGATGTCGATCACCACGCCCGCGTCTTTGTTGACCAGGCCGGTCAGTTCACCGGTGCTCAGGCTACGGCCGCCGCCCTGCATCTGATAAGCAATCAGCGCGGCCAGCAGTACGACGAAGATACCGACGAGAATGTAGTGGTTAGTGGCAAATTCAATCAGGTGAGCAACCATCGAAGGAGGTTCCAGGGCGTTAAAATGTCGGCCAGTATACACAGCCACTATGGTGGGCCAAACCCCGTCCGGCGGTGACGTGGCCGGAACTTCGCTTTAAACTGCGACTCCCTTTTTCCATTACCCCTTTTACCTCAGCCACGAGTGGATTCCATGACTACCACGCCTAAACCTTTGGTCCTGATGATTCTCGACGGCTTCGGTCACAGCGATAATCCCGAATCCAACGCGGTCTTGGCCGCGAAGAAGCCTGTGCTGGACCGCTTGTGGGCCACCGTGCCAAACGGCCTGATCTCGGGCAGCGGCATGGACGTCGGCCTGCCGGACGGCCAGATGGGCAACTCCGAAGTCGGCCACATGAACCTCGGCGCAGGCCGCGTGGTGTATCAGGACTTCACTCGCGTCACCAAGTCGATCCGCGACGGCGATTTCTTCGAGAACCCGACCATCTGCGCGGCCGTCGATAAGGCCGTCGCCGCCGGCAAAGCCGTGCACTTCATGGGCCTGCTGTCCGATGGCGGCGTGCACAGCCACCAGGATCACCTGGTGGCCATGGCTGAACTGGCCGCCAAACGTGGTGCCGAAAAGATCTACCTGCACGCGTTCCTCGATGGCCGCGATACCCCACCGAAAAGCGCAGAGTCGTCGATCGAACTGCTCGACGCCACGTTCCAGGCCTTGGGTAAAGGCCGCATCGCCAGCCTGATCGGTCGCTACTTCGCGATGGACCGTGACAACCGTTGGGACCGCGTGTCCCAAGCTTACAACCTGATCGTCGACGGTAACGGCGAATTCAACGCCGCCACCGCCCAGGAAGGCCTGCAAGCCGCTTACGCGCGTGGCGAGAGCGACGAATTCGTCAAAGCCACCTCGATTGGCGAATCGGTAAAAGTCGAAGACGGCGACGCCGTGGTGTTCATGAACTTCCGCGCCGACCGCGCCCGCGAACTGACCCGCGTGTTCGTCGAAGATGACTTCAAGGAATTCGAACGCAGCCGCCAGCCAAAACTGGCCGGCTTCGTCATGCTGACTCAATACGCGGCAAGCATTCCTGCACCCTCGGCTTTCGCCGCCGGCAGCCTGGAAAACGTGCTGGGTGATTACCTGGCGAAAAACGGCAAGACCCAGCTCCGTATTGCTGAAACCGAGAAGTATGCGCACGTGACCTTCTTCTTCTCCGGCGGCCGTGAAGAACCGTTCCCGGGCGAAGAACGCATCCTCATCCCGTCGCCGAAAGTCGCCACTTATGACTTGCAGCCGGAAATGAGCGCGCCGGAAGTCACCGACCGCATCGTCGATGCCATCGAAAACCAGCGCTACGACGTGATCGTGGTCAACTACGCCAACGGCGACATGGTCGGTCACAGCGGCGTGTTCGACGCGGCGGTGAAGGCCGTTGAATGCCTGGACCAGTGCGTCGGCCGTATCGTCGAGGCGCTGGAAAAAGTCGGCGGCGAAGCGCTGATCACCGCGGACCACGGCAACGTCGAGCAAATGTCCGACGCCGCCACCGGCCAGGCCCATACCGCGCACACCACTGAACCGGTGCCGTTCATCTATGTCGGCAAGCGCGACCTCAAGGTCCGCGAAGGCGGCGTGCTGGCGGACGTGGCGCCAACCATGCTCAAGCTGCTGGGGCTGGAGCAACCGAAGGAAATGACCGGGACTTCGATTCTGGTTTAAACCGGCCGCACAAGCACTGAAATACCCTTGTAGGAGCTGGCTTGCCAGCGATAGCCATTTGACAGTCAGCATCTGTGCTGACTGATCCTCCGCCATCGCTGGCAAGCCAGCGCCTACAGTGTTTGTGGTGGTTTTGAAGACCAAATCCCCCCACATCTCCCTCCAGTTATCACACAGTCAAATTTGGGCATTTTTTTTGCTGCCCATGGCGGGCATACTAGGCCGTCCCTTTCCCTGGTGTCGCCCGCCTCTATGCTTCGCGTCCTGATAGCCCTTGCTCTGACTTGCCTGCTCCAACCGGCCTTTGCTGATGAGCGCGCGCAAACCCAACAACAGTTGGACGCCACGCGTCAGGACATTGCCGAGCTGAAGAAACTGCTGGGCAAGTTGCAGGAAGAAAAATCCGGTGTGCAAAAAGACCTCAAGGGCACCGAGACCGAAATGGGCAAGCTCGAGAAGCAGGTCGATGCCCTGCAAAAAGAGCTGAAGAAAAGTGAATCCGAGCTGCAGCGGCTCGATGCGGAGAAAAAAAAACTCCAGAGCGCGCGCACTGAACAACAGCGACTGATCGCCATCCAGGCCCGTGCGGCCTACCAGAACGGCCGTCAGGAATACCTCAAGCTGCTGCTCAACCAGCAGAATCCGGAGAAATTCGCCCGCACACTCACCTATTACGATTACCTGAGCCAGGCCCGCATGGAGCAGTTGAAGAACTTCAACGAAACCCTGCGCCAACTGGCCAATGTCGAAAAAGACATCGCCATGCAGCAAGCGCAGTTGCTGGTACAGAAAAGCAGCCTCGACACCCGGCGCGAAGAACTCGACAAAGTCCGCCAGGAGCGCCAGCAAGTCCTGGCCAAGCTCAATGCAGACGTGAAGGCCCGCGACCAGAAACTGGCAGCCCGCGAGCAGGATCAGGCAGACCTGTCTAAAGTCCTTAAAACCATTGAAGAAACCTTGGCTCGCCAGGCCCGCGAGGCAGAAGAAGCGCGACAAAAAGCGCTGATTGCCCAGCAGGAAGCCGAAAAAAAGCGTTTACGTGAGGCCCAGGCTCAAGCAGATGAGACTGACGCCCCACGCAAACCGGTTAAATCATCACCTGGCGCATTGGTTTCAAGCTCCGGCGAAACCTTCGGCGGTGCATTTGCGTCAACTCGCGGCAAACTTCCCTGGCCTGTCGATGGTCGACTGGTGGCACGCTTCGGTGAAAGCCGTGGCGACGATGCCCGGACCAAGTGGGACGGCGTGATGATCGGCGCTTCAGCCGGCAGCACCGTGCATGCGGTGCATGGCGGGCGCGTGGTGTTCGCCGACTGGTTGCGCGGCGCCGGGCTGCTGGTGATTCTCGACCACGGCAACGGTTTTTTGAGTCTTTATGGTCACAACCAGACACTGCTCAAGTCTGCGGGTGACGTGGTAAAAGCCGGTGAGTCGATTTCCACTGTCGGTAGCAGTGGCGGACAAGACACACCAGCGTTGTATTTTGCGATTCGTCAGCAGGGTCACCCGAGTGACCCGGCACAATGGTGTCGCGCGCAAGGATAAGTGCGCCATCCAATTCAGGAGTTCGTTCGACATGCTGCATTTGTCCCGCCTTACCTCGCTGGCCCTGACGATCGCCCTGGTGATCGGCGCGCCTCTGGCGTTTGCCGCTCAACCGGCCCCGGCGGTCGCGCCTGCGGGCACTGCTGCGACCACCAAGGCGCCATTGCCGCTGGAAGAGTTGCGCACCTTTGCCGAGGTCATGGATCGGATCAAAGCCGCTTATGTCGAACCGGTAGACGAC
Source organism: Pseudomonas reinekei (assembly GCF_001945365.1). Classification (GTDB taxonomy): domain Bacteria; phylum Pseudomonadota; class Gammaproteobacteria; order Pseudomonadales; family Pseudomonadaceae; genus Aquipseudomonas; species Aquipseudomonas reinekei. The sequence continues at coordinate 50,477 of NZ_MSTQ01000008.1, read as the reverse complement.
AAGACCCTGCTGGAAAACGCGATCAAGGGCATGCTCAGCAATCTTGACCCGCACTCCGCCTACCTGGGGCCTGAAGACTTCGCCGAGTTGCAGGAAAGCACCAGTGGCGAGTTCGGTGGCCTGGGCATCGAAGTCGGTGCCGAAGACGGGTTCATCAAAGTGGTGTCGCCCATCGACGACACTCCAGCCTCCAAGGCTGGCATCCAGGCCGGCGACTTCATCGTCAAGATCAACGGCCAGCCGACCCGCGGCCAGAGCATGACCGAAGCCGTGGACAAGATGCGCGGCAAGATCGGCGAGAAAATCACCCTGACGCTGGTACGCGACGGCGGCACGCCGTTCGACGTAACCCTGGCCCGCGCCATCATTCAAGTGAAGAGCGTGAAGAGCCAGTTGCTGGAGTCCGGCTACGGCTACATCCGCATCACCCAGTTCCAGGTCAAGACCGGTGAAGAAGTCTCCAAAGCCCTGGCCAAGCTGCGCAAGGACAACGGCAAGAAGCTCAAGGGCATCATTCTCGACCTGCGCAACAACCCGGGCGGCGTGCTGCAATCGGCGGTTGAAGTGGTCGACCATTTCATCACCAAAGGCCTGATCGTTTACACCAAGGGCCGGATCGCCAACTCCGAGCTGCGCTTCAACGCCACGGGCAAGGACGAAAGCGAAGCCGTGCCGATGGTTGCGCTGATCAACGGCGGCAGCGCCTCGGCTTCGGAAATCGTCGCCGGCGCTCTGCAGGATCAGAAGCGTGCGGTGATCATGGGGACGCCAAGTTTCGGTAAAGGCTCGGTGCAAACCGTGCTGCCGCTGAACAATGATCGCGCCCTGAAAATCACCACGGCGCTGTACTACACGCCGAATGGTCGCTCGATCCAGGCCCAGGGCATCGTGCCGGACATCGAAGTGCGCAAGGCCAAGATCACCAGCGAGCAGGACAGCGAGTACTTCAAGGAAGCTGATCTGCAAGGCCATCTGGGTAATGGCAACGGCGGCGCCGACAAGCCAAGCGGCTCCGGCGGCAAAGCCAAGCCGATGCCACAGGACGACGATTACCAGCTGGCCCAGGCCCTGAGCCTGCTCAAAGGGCTGAGCATCACGTCCGGCCGCTGAGATGTTTGTGCGGTTAGCCCTGGCTCTGGTGGGCTGCCTGGCGGGCGTGGTTCACGCCACCCCCGCCGCAGCAGCGCCACAAAAGGCCTATCTGAGCTTGATCATCGATGACCTGGGGCAGAGCCTGCCCCGGGATCGCCGCGTGCTGGCCCTGCCCGGACCGGTGACCACCGCGATCATGCCCGACACCCCCCACGCCACCGAATTCGCCCGCGAAGCCCATCGCGCCGGCAAAATCGTCATCCTCCATATGCCCATGGACCCGGCCACCGGGCCGTTTGCCTGGCATCCCGAGCTTCCCATCGAAGAGCTTGAGAAACGCCTGAACGCGGCGTTCAAAAGGGTCCCCTACACCGCCGGCATCAACAACCACATGGGCAGCCGCATGACCGCGCAACCCGCCGCCATGGCCTGGTTGATGGCGGACTTGCAGCGTCGTCATAAGTTTTTTGTCGACAGCCGCACCAGTGCGCAAACCGTGGCGGCGCAGCAGGCACAGAAGATTGATCTGGCGAGCGTGTCGCGGGATGTGTTCCTCGATGATGAGCGCACTGAAGTGGCGATCTTCACTCAGCTGCAGACAGCCATCAGCCTGGCGCACAAACAGGGTTCGGCGGTGATGATCGGGCATCCGTATCCGCAAACGCTGGCGGTGCTGGAGCGTGAGCTGCCGAAGCTGAAGGCTCAAGGGATTGAGTGGATCGACATCAGGCAGATGATCAGCGTGCGCAGCAATCGGGCGACGGCGGCGCATGGCAAGGATGGGCTTTACCGATAAAAAACCTGTGGGAGCGAGCAAGCACACTTCCACAGTGGTTTTGTGCCGCTGCGAGGTTCAGAGATACTTCGCCATGATGTCGTCCACCACGCCTTCCTTGCGCAGTTGATCCAGCGCCGCCTGCAGCTTGGCAACCGTTTCGTCCGGCACATCCTTGTTCAACGCCAGGTACAACTCGGCGCTGTTGAAGCGCAATACCGTCTTTAGGCCGATCACGCCTTCCTGACGCGCCAGGTAGCGCCCGGCGGGGTCGCCAGTGGCCCACAGATCGATCTGGCCGCTGACCAGTTTCTTCGCGTTGTCCTGATCGCGCAGGACCACCACCGGCTTCAAGCCTTGCTTGGCCAGGGTCATGGCAATGGCGTCACCCTTGTACGCACCGACCTTGTACTTGCGCGCGTCATCCAGATTTTCGAGGGTGATTTTACTGTCAGCCTTGGCCAGCATGATCCAGTCGTCCGGACCGATCGGCCCGACCCATTTGAAGAGTCTCTCGCGATCGGGCAACCGCGCCATCACAAAGGCACCGTAACCGGGGTTTTCCAGGGCGAGTTTGTACACTCGCTCCCAAGGAAAGCGCAGGGTCAGGCTATAGGTGATGTCGGCACGCTTGAATATTTCGCGGACGATGTCCGTGGCGATGCCATCAATGTTGTCGCCCTGGGCGAAGTTCTTGCCGTTCTTCGCCATGTTGTACGGAGGGAAGTTCTCCGTCAGCAACACCATGTCGGTGTCGGGACTGTCTGCGGCGTGCGCCGCACTGACGAACAACAGAGAAGCGCTGGCGAGGGCAAAAAGAAGACGTTTAAACATGTCTGGCTACCGAAATCCATGGCGTGCCCAAGAGTGCCTTGAGCTCGCCATGATGTCTACTGGCCTGCATCGGTTTGTTTAGCGCATCACGATTCCGCGATGGGCCATGTAGGCCTTGGCTTCCTGCACGGTGTATTCGCCGAAGTGGAAAATACTCGCCGCCAGCACTGCGCTGGCGTGACCTTCGAGGATGCCGTCGGCCAGATGCTGCAGGTTGCCGACACCGCCGGACGCGATCACCGGAATGCCCAGCGCATCGCTGATGGCGCGGGTCACGCCCAGGTCGAAGCCGTTTTTCATGCCGTCCTGGTCCATGCTGGTCAGGAGGATTTCACCGGCACCGAGGCCTTCCATTTTCTTCGCCCACTCGACCGCGTCGAGGCCGGTCGGCTTGCGGCCGCCATGGGTGAAGATTTCCCAGCGCGGGGTTTCGCCCGGACCGGAGACTTTCTTTGCATCGATGGCAACAACGATGCACTGCGAGCCGAAATGCTGCGCGGCTTCGCCGACGAACTCCGGGTTGAACACCGCTGCGGTGTTGATCGACACCTTGTCCGCGCCGGCATTGAGCAGGTTGCGGATGTCTTGCACGGTGCGTACGCCACCGCCCACGGTCAGCGGGATGAACACCTGGCTGGCCATGCGCTCGACGGTATGCAGCGTGGTGTCGCGGCCATCGACGCTGGCGGTAATGTCGAGAAAGGTAATCTCGTCGGCCCCTTGCTCGTCATAACGACGGGCAATTTCCACCGGGTCACCGGCGTCGCGGATGTTTTCGAATTTCACACCCTTGACCACCCGGCCGTTGTCCACGTCCAGGCAAGGGATGATGCGTTTGGCCAGCGCCATGGTCAGTCCTCAGCCTTTGTACGAATCGCAGAAAGCTTGCGCTTCAGCGACGTCGAGAGTGCCTTCGTAGATCGCACGGCCGGTGATGGCACCGATGATGCCTGGCGCCTTGGCGTCGAGCAGGGTCTTGATGTCACCCAGATTGTGGATGCCACCGGAAGCGATCACCGGAATTGATGTGGCAGCCGCCAGCGCGGCGGTGAACGGAACGTTGCAGCCCTGCATCATGCCGTCTTTGGCGATGTCGGTATAAACAATGGCGGACACGCCGTCGGCTTCAAACTGCTTGGCCAGGTCGATCACCTGGATGGTGCTGATTTCAGCCCAGCCGTCGGTGGCGACGAAACCGTCCTTGGCGTCCAGACCAACGATCACTTTGCCCGGGAACGCACGGCAGGCTTCGGCGACGAAGGCCGGATCTTTCACGGCTTTGGTGCCGATGATCACGTAGCTGACGCCAGCCTTGACGTAGTGCTCGATGGTTTCCAGGGAACGGATACCGCCGCCGATCTGGATCGGCAGGTTCGGGTAGCGCCTGGCGATCGCGGTGACCACTTCGCCGTTGACCGGCTGGCCTTCGAACGCGCCGTTCAGGTCGACCAGATGCAGACGACGGCAACCGCCCTCCACCCACTTGGCAGCCATGCTCACCGGGTCATCGGAAAACACCGTGGAATCTTCCATGCGGCCCTGGCGCAGACGAACACAGGCGCCGTCTTTAAGATCGATAGCGGGAATAATCAGCATCTGGCAAACCTTCAAATTTGAATGTTCAGCTTGGCTCGGAAATCAGTTTTTCTCGAGCGCCCACAGGTCGCTTTCGATGCTTTCGAACCTCTCTTTGAGGTGCGCCTGCACATCGAAAATCGCCCTGTTGTAATAGTGCGGAGCAATTTCGCGGGTAAACAGCTCAAGAATCTCAGCCGCCTCGAACGAGCCGAGGTCGAGTTCAAAGCGATCTTCCATGAAACGCTTGATCTTGCGATTGGCCTCGCTCTCCTGCTCGGGAGTGAGGGTCAGGATCGGCGGCCTGGATTTCTTGACGGCCATTTACCAACGACCGTCCCACGCAGCGAAGTTCTGCAGCAATTGCAGGCCATGGGTATGGCTTTTCTCCGGGTGGAACTGCACGGCGAAGCGCGAGCCATCGGCCAGCGCTGCAGCGAAATCGACACCATAGTGACCGCCGCCCACCACCTGACGCGCGTTGGCGGCGGCGATGTAGTAGCTGTGCACGAAGTAGAAACGCGCCATGTCAGGAATGTCGTGCCACAGCGGGTGACTGACCTTCTGCTGCACTTCGTTCCAGCCCATGTGCGGGACTTTCAGGTGTTCGCCGTCTTCATGCAGGTCTTTGCCGAAGAACTTCACCGCGCCCGGGAACAGGCCGATGCAATCGACACCGTCGTTCTCTTCGCTGGTGTCGAGCAAGGCTTGCATGCCGACACAGATGCCGAGGAACGGACGGTCCTGGCTGACTTCACGCACCAGCGAATCGAAACCGAGACGACGGATCTCCGCCATGCAATCGCGAATCGCACCGACACCGGGGAAAACCACCCGGTCGGCTTCGCGAATCACGTTGGCATCGCTGGTGATCAAAACCTTGCCGGCACCCACGTGCTCGAGGGCCTTGGCCACCGAGTGCAGGTTGCCCATGCCGTAATCGATTACCGCGACTGTCTGCATTACAGAACGCCCTTGGTCGATGGCATCTGCCCGGCCATGCGGTCATCGAGCTCAACGGCCATGCGCAGGGCGCGGCCGAAAGCCTTGAACACGGTTTCGATCTGGTGGTGGGTGTTGTGCCCACGCAGGTTGTCGATGTGCAGGGTGACGTTGGCGTGGTTGACGAAGCCCTGGAAGAATTCCTGGAACAGGTCAACGTCGAAGCCGCCGACGGTGGCACGGGTGTACGGAACGTGCATCTGCAGGCCTGGACGGCCAGAGAAATCGATCACGACGCGCGACAACGCTTCATCGAGCGGCACGTAGGCGTGGCCGTAGCGACGGATGCCTTTCTTGTCGCCGATGGCTTTGGTGAAAGCCTGGCCGAGGGTGATTCCGACGTCTTCCACGGTGTGGTGGTCATCGATATGCAGGTCGCCCTTGCTGACAATATCCAGGTCGATCAGCCCGTGACGGGCGATCTGGTCCAGCATGTGCTCAAGAAAAGGAACACCGATATCGAATCGGGCCTTTCCGGTGCCATCAAGGTTGATCGAGGCTTTGATCTGGGTTTCCAGAGTGTCGCGCTCGACAGACGCCATACGTTCGGCCATCACCAGCTCCGCAAAATCATTGGGCGAAAAAGGCAACCATTATAGGCACGCGGGCGCGAAACAGAAACACGGGAGGTGATAAGACTGACGGAGTGAATCCGGGGGTGTAGCGGATAGACATGTGCATACAAGCCGCTTGCACACACCACAAAACAAATGTGGGAGCGAGCCTGCTCGCGAAGAGGCCTTCACATTCGACATCTCTGTCGACTGTCAGACCGCATTCGCGAGCAGGCTCGCTCCCACAAGGGGTGATGCGTTTACCGTTTACTTAATGAAACAGTACTGCCGTCTTCTGCAGGGTCACCCAGACACCCCACGCCAACGGAATACCCACCGCCAGCCAGGCAGCAATCGCCAGAGGCTTGGAGCCCGGCGCCGCTTTCCACTCCAGCGAAGTGCTGGCGTCAGCACCTTTGTCGTGGCCCAGCGCCTGTTCGGCAGCCAGTTCCGCGTCGGTCATGAAGTACTTGTCTGCCACCGGACGCACCAGCAGGTTGCAAATGAAACCCAGCACCAGCAGGCCGGCGAGGATGTACAAGGTGATGTCGTAGGCTGCCGCACGCTCAACGCCGATGCTCAGCTGATACTCGCGCAGGTAGTTCACCAGTACCGGACCCAACACGCCCGCCGCAGCCCATGCGGTCAGCAGACGACCGTGGATCGCGCCGACCATTTGCGTACCGAACAGATCCGCGAGATACGCAGGAACGGTGGCAAAACCGCCGCCATACATCGACAGGATGACGCAGAACGCCGCCACGAACAGGGCGACGCTGCCCAGGTGACCCAGGTTCGGAATCAATGCGTACAGCGCAAAGCCCAGGGCGAAGAACACGAAGTAGGTGTTTTTGCGGCCCAGGTAGTCCGAGAACGATGCCCAGAAGAACCGGCCACCGATGTTGAACAAGCTCAGCAGACCGGTGAAACCGGCGGCGATCGCGGCGATCGAGGCCAGTTGCCCCGCATCCAGCTGACCGAACGGCAGGTCATTGCCCAGCAATTTGCCGCCGAACACTTCCTGCAACAGCGGCGAAGCCATGCCCAGGATGCCGATACCCGCCGAAACGTTCAGGCACAGCACCAGCCACACCAGACGGAATTGCGGGGTTTTCCACGCCACGTTCACGTGTACGTGACGGTTGGTGATCATCGCGTTCGAGGCTTTTTTCGCCGGAGCGGTCCAGCCTTCAGGCTTCCAGCCGGTTGGCGGCACGCGGTAAGACAGTGCGCCACCGATCATGAACACGAAGTAGATCGCGGCCATCGCCACGAAGCTCTGCCATACGCCCACGCTTTCTGGCGAACCGAAATGGCTCATCAGGGCAGTCGCCAACGGTGCACCGACCATCGCGCCGCCACCGAAGCCCATGATCGCCATGCCGGTCGCCATGCCGCGCTTGTCCGGGAACCACTTGATCAGGGTCGACACCGGCGAGATATAACCCAGGCCCAGGCCGATACCACCGATGACCCCGGAGCCGATCCACATCAGCCAGATCTGGTGCGTGTAGATGCCCAGCGCCGAAATCAGCAGACCGCCACACCAGCACAGAGCCGATACAACGCCGGCCTTGCGTGGCCCGGCATGTTCCAGCCAGCCGCCCCAGATGGCTGCCGAGCAACCCAGGAAGATGAAGAACAGGGTGTAGATCCAACCGAGCATCGAGATCGGCCAGTCGCATTGCGAAGAAAAGACTTGAGCGATGAAGCTCATGTCCGGAGCACAGGCCATCGGCTTGGTGATGCCCAGCGCCTTGGACAGTGGCAACCAGAACACCGAGAAGCCGTAGGCCATGCCGATGCACAGGTGGATGGCCAGAGCGGCCGGTGGTACCAGCCAACGGTTGAAACCGGGCTTGGCGATAATGCGTTCCTTGGACAGGAACGCGGGCTGGTCGGCATAACCGTCCGCCGCGATACTCGTGGTCATTGTGTATCCCCCAATTATTAGAATGGTTCGCTAGCCACTCTTCACCCCCAGCCTTAATGCGCACGCATGACTGTTTTTTTAAGGTGAAGCTCCATTTTGGTGCGGCATCAAGTCGCAGAAGGACCGACGAACGGACGAAGGTTACCATTTGCACGTGACAGAAAAACCAAAGTGATATCAGTTTTTGTACGTTATCCGATCTCTGGCACCCAGGAACCACCCCGCCGATCATCGCCGGGCGGCGAAATGAACAGGCCGCTCGATACTCTGTCCTAGTGATCGCTGACCGGTCGTCTCTCTCGGAGCGCTATACTCCCCGGCTAAATTTTGAATTCGACTAACTACAAGGACTCGCCCATGAAAGCGTTCGGCAAAATCCTGGGTCTGGTACTTCTCGGGCTGTTGCTGATCATTGTGGCGCTGGGCTTTGCCCTGACCCACCTCTTCGATCCCAACGACTACAAAGACGAGATTCGCCAGATTGCCCGCGACAAGGCCCACATCGAGCTGACGCTCAATGGCGATATCGGCTGGAGCCTGTTCCCGTGGCTGGGCCTGGAACTGCACGATGCCGGTGTCGCGACCCTGACCAAGCCCAACGAGCCATTCGCCGACCTGCAGATGCTTGGCCTGTCGGTCCGCGTACTGCCGTTGCTGCGCCGCGAAGTGCAGATGAGCGATGTGCGCGTTGAAGGCCTCAACCTGCGCCTGACCCGCGACAAGGATGGTCATGGCAATTGGGAAGACATCGGCAAAGTGGCGAAACCGGCGACCCCGGATTCCCCGCCGGCAACCCCTGGCGAAGCCGAGACGCAAACCGCCGCCCAGGTAGAAAAACCAGCCCAGCCGATTCGCCTGGACATCGACAGCCTGACCGTCAACAACGCCCGCGTCGAATACAACGACGAAAAAACCGGCAAGCAATTCAGCGCCGAAAGCATCCAGCTGAGCACCGGCCCGGTGCATGACTCCACCAACATTCCGGTGAAGCTCACCGCATTCCTCGGAACCAACCAGCCGGTTCTGCGGGTGCGCACCGAACTCAACGGCGAGCTGCGTTTCGAGCGTGCCTTGCAGCGCTACAAACTCGAAGACATGAAACTGTCCGGTGAGGTCGCTGGTGATCCGCTGCAAGGCAAGACCATGACCTTCGCCGCCCAGGGCCAGTTGCTGCTGGACCGGGCTGCCAACGTTGCCGAGTGGACCGGCATCAAGATCTCCGCCAATCAGCTGCGTGCACTGGGAGAGTTGAAGGTCAACGATCTCGACAAGACCCCGCAAGTCAGCGGCGGCCTGTCGATCGCCCAGTTCGACCTGGCAAAATTCGTCGACAGCATCGGCCAGAAACTCCCCGCCATGGCCGAAGGCAGCCTGAGCAAAGTGGAGCTGGCAACCCGTCTCGCGGGCACGCCTTCCAGCCTCACGCTCGACGACATCAACCTCAAACTCGACGACAGCACCTTCAGCGGCCGCATCGCCGTCGAGGACTTCGCCAAGCAATCCCTGCGCGCCACCCTCAAGGCCGACACCTTCAACGTCGACCGCTACCTGGCGCCGAAGTCGGCCGAAGCCAATAGCGCCAAGCAAGTGCGCCAGGCCGAAGTCGCCAGCACCGAAGCCGATGCAGTGGCGGGTGCCGGCAGCACACCGCTGCCGCAATCGCCGACCAAAGAGGCCTGGAGCAGCGAGCGTCTGTTGCCAGTGGAGCGCCTGAGCAAACTGGATGTGGACGCCGACCTGACCTTCGGCCAGTTGACCCTGGAAAAACTGCCGATCCGCAACGCGGTACTCAAGGCCAACGGCCAGGGTGGCCTGCTGACACTGGCGAGCCTGCGCGGCGACTTGTACGAAGGTAACTTCGACGCCAAGGGCACCCTCGATGTGCGCCAGCAGGCGCCTGTGCTGAACATGCAGACGCAGATCAGCCGCGTACCGGTGGAAAAAATCCTCGAAAGCCAGGGTAAAGAACCACCGGTCAAAGGTCTGGTCACGCTCAACAGCACCCTGACCGGCACCGGCAACAGCCAGAAAGCCCTGATCGAAACCCTCAATGGCAACGCCAGTTTCGTCATCAACAACGGCGTACTGCTCAATGCCAACCTCGAGCAGCAACTGTGTAAAGGCATCGCCACGCTCAATCGCAAAACCCTCAGCGGCGAGCCACGGGGCAAGGACACACCGTTCCAGGAGCTCAAGGGCAACCTCAATTTCCGTAACGGCGTGGCCAGCAACCCGGATCTGAAAGTGCGCATCCCGGGCATGACCGTCAACGCTGACGGCGATGTCGATTTGCGAGTGCTGGGTATGGATTACCGCGTGGGCATCGTTGTCGAAGGCGATACCAGCGCCATGCCGGACCCGGCCTGTCAGGTGGGCGAGAAATTCGTCGGCATCGAGTGGCCGCTGCGTTGCCGTGGCCCGCTGGAGCTGGGCGCCAAGGCTTGCCGACTCGACAACGAACGCATGGGCCAGGTTGCGAGCAAACTGGCGGGCGAACGCATCAGCGAAAAAATCGACGAGAAGCTGGGCGACAAAGTCAGCCCGGAACTCAAAGACGCACTCAAGGGGCTGTTCAAGCGATGAGAGCCGAGCAGTTTTCAACGGCGGTGCTGGAATGGTTCGACCGCCATGGCCGGCATGACCTGCCCTGGCAACAAGACATCAACCCGTATCGGGTGTGGGTCTCGGAAATCATGCTGCAGCAGACTCAGGTCAGCACCGTGCTCAATTACTTCGACCGGTTCATGGCTTCGCTGCCGACGGTCGAAGCCTTGGCCGCTGCGCCGGAAGACGAAGTGCTGCACCTGTGGACCGGCCTGGGTTACTACACCCGCGCGCGCAATCTGCAGAAGACCGCGAAGATCGTCGTCGAGCAGTACGGCGGCGAATTTCCCCCGGATGTGGAAAAGCTCACTGACCTGCCGGGCATCGGCCTGTCCACCGCTGGCGCGATCGCCAGCATCAGCATGGGCCTGCGCGCGCCAATTCTCGACGGCAACGTCAAACGCGTGCTGGCGCGCTTTACCGCGCAAGAGGGCTACCCCGGCGAGCCGAAGGTCGCCAAACAGCTCTGGGCGAACGCTGAGCGCTTTACGCCCCATGATCGGGTCAACGCCTACACCCAGGCGATGATGGACCTGGGCGCGACGCTCTGCACCCGCAGTAAACCCAGCTGCCTGCTGTGTCCGCTGGAGAAAGGTTGCGAAGCGCACATGCTCGGCCTGGAAACACGCTACCCGATTCCCAAGCCGCGCAAAGCCATCCCGCAGAAACGCACGCTGATGCCGATGCTCGCCAACGGCGAAGGTGCGATCCTGCTTTACCGTCGCCCGTCCACGGGCTTGTGGGGCGGTTTATGGAGCCTGCCGGAACTCGACGACCTCGATGACCTGCAACACCTGGCTTCGCAACACTCGCTGGAACTGGGCACGCAGCAATCGCTGCCGAGCCTGGTGCACACCTTCAGCCATTTCCAATTGTCCATCGAACCCTGGCTGGTCCAGGTCCAGGAAGCCGGCCATCACGTGGCCGAGGCCGACTGGCTCTGGTATAACCTCGCCACCCCGCCGCGCCTGGGCCTTGCCGCCCCGGTCAAAACCTTGCTCGAACGCGCGGCCGCCGTATTGAACGCAGGAGAGTCGTCATGACCCGCACCATCATGTGCCGCAAGTACCAAGAAGAATTGCCAGGCCTGGAGCGCGCTCCGTTCCCGGGCGCCAAAGGCCAGGATATTTTTGACCACGTCTCGGCCAAGGCCTGGGCTGACTGGCAAAAACACCAGACCCTGCTGATCAACGAAAAACGCCTGAACATGATGAACGCCGAAGATCGCAAATATCTTCAGGGCGAAATGGACAAGTTCTTTTCCGGCGAGGAATACGCCAAGGCCGAAGGCTACGTGCCGCCGTCGGAGTAACCCCGCTAAATCGGGGGTTGGATCGTAAGCGACGGTAATAATTAAAATTTTTTTGAAAACTTGCTTGACGACCCCCTGAAAAACCAGTTTAATGCGCCCCGTTGCCCAGATAGCTCAGTCGGTAGAGCAGGGGATTGAAAATCCCCGTGTCGGCGGTTCGATTCCGTCTCTGGGCACCAAATACCGAAAACCCTGAATCGCAAGATTCAGGGTTTTTTTATGCCTGCGATTTGATGAAGCAGGTGACAACCTCGATCAATTGGCAGGTTTTGTATCAGTCTTGGTTTGAGTACGAAACGTACTACGAGAATCACTCCTCGGATCTGACTTGATATACGTCCGGTCCTGCGAGAAAAACCGGTATTTCTTGCCGGTTTCTCAGCGTCGGCCGGCATCGCTGGCCCAGGCCTTTTGCGATTCTCTTCTGCGTGTTCAACGCGACGCGGAAGACTTCATGAGCGCTCTCAAACCCGGCGACACCCCAGACCCACAACTCGCTTCACTACTTGGCAATCTTGGCGCATTGATCCGCCAGGCACGTCAAAAAGTGTTGCGTGCGGTCGACACCATTCAAGTGCAAACCTGCTGGCAGATCGGTCGGCATATTGTCGAGTTCGAGCAGGGAGGGGCTCGGCGGGCGGGTTACGGCAAGCGCTTGCTGGCTACGCTAGCCAAGGTCCTGACTGAAGACTTCGGGAAAGGTTTTGACGAGCGCAATCTGCGCTACATGCGGGATTTTTATCAAACTTTTCCAATTTGGAACGCCGTGCGTTCCGAATTGAGCTGGACCCACTACCGCCGTCTGCTTCGGGTCGACAACGACAGTGCTCGTCTCTGGTACATGAACGAATCAGCCACCCAAAACTGGTCAAGCCGCGCGCTGGAACGCCAGATCAACACGCTCTACTACGAGCGCCTGCTGGCAAGCCGCGATCGCGGCAGCGTCAAGCAGGAGGCCGCTACCAACATTCAGAACATGAAAGCCAGCCCTCGGGATTTCATCCGCGATCCGGTGGTGCTGGAGTTTCTTGGCTTGCCCAACGCGTATTGCCGAGCGAGGAAGAGTTGCGCGCGGAACTGGATCGAGAGCGGGCCGTTCTGGAAGAGCGGCTCGATCAAAAACCGTGATGATATCCGGGTGGATTGTTCATCGACTGCGTGAAGACTATCGTTGGCAACTACCCGCAAAGGTCTGGCGCCGATGAATTGGCAGGAAACACCACCACTTGCTCCCGTTCAAATCGAGCTCCCGTTAACGAGTGATGCGCTTGCCGAGCCCTTCAGGCAACCCGCTGCCGATGGCTTCATCCTTGGTGGATTCGCCTGGCGGCATGCGGCTGCGGACGCCACTCGCCCGGTCGTGATCATCAACGCCGCGACCTCGGTCCGTTGCCGACACTACTCGCGTTTCGCCGATTACCTGTTCGCTCACGGCCTCGATGTCATTACCTATGATTACCGAGGAATCGGCGAATCGCGTCCGGCGTCGATCAAAGGGCTAAACGCCACATGGACCGACTGGGGCGCACTGGATTTCGAGGCGATGCTCAAGCGCGCGCAGCATGAGTTTCCCGGCCAGCCGATTGATGTGGTCGGTCACAGCTTTGGCGGCTGTGCAGCGGGCCTGGGAGCCTCCGGACAACTCATCCGGCGCCTGGTGACGGTCGGCGCCCAATTCGCTTACTGGCGCGACTACGCGCCCGCCCATCGCTGGCGCATGTTTGGCAAGTGGCACGTGGTGATGCCTTTGGTGACAAAGATCTGTGGTTACTTTCCCGGCAAACGCCTTGGCTGGCTGGAAGACACGCCCGCCGGCGTGGTCCGCGACTGGAGCACGCCCACCGCCCGCTACGAAACGCGTCCCAGCGGTCGGAGAATCAACGATCGCCTGCCCTTTGCCACCGTCACCGCAAATACCCTGGCGATCAGCATCAGCGACGATCCCTACGGCACTATTGCGGCCATCGAACGACTGCTCGACTACTTCACCGGCAGCTCTAGGACGCACCTGCGCATCACGCCTGAAGACATCGGCGAAACGGAAGTTGGACATTTCGCCTTTTTTCGCAGCGCATACCAAGCCACACTATGGCCCATTGCATTGTCCTGGTTGCAAAACGGCGAGCTGCCCCCTGACACACCCGGGCGGACAGTACCGCGCAGCCACCCCAATTAACGCATAACGGAACAACATCCATGGCCTCCGCCAACAAGCAGCAAAAACGCGCCTCCCGCGCCAAGGCCAAGGCCAAGCAGAACCGCACCCAACGCGCCGCCGCACCGGTCGAACTCGATCCGAATGATGACCGCATCGACTTCGAGTCGGTCGACCTGACCGACCTGTTCAAGAAAATGATCGACGCCGAGAAAACCAGCCAGCAAGCCATGTGCACGGCTTTCCTCGAGGACCCGTTGCTGGAACTGGTTTACGAACAGGAGGGCGAAGAAGGCGCGATGGATTTCATCCTGGCGGCGCTGATCGAGTATCGCCAATGGTCCACTGAAACCGACGAAGCCGGCGCCTTGGCCTGGATTGAATCAGCGGCCTTCCGGGCCGACTACGTGGCAGCGTCCGACGCTATCGCCGCGCAAACCCAACAGAAACCGAACTGAGCTCCCATGGCCTCCCTGAACAAGCAACAAAAACGCGCCAAGCGCGCAAAAGCCAAAGCTAAACAAATCAATATCCACGGCCGCAAACCCGCCGCACCGGACGATGACCTGGGCGAAATCGGCGAGCCGATTCCGGAATACACCTTGGCGATGTTCAGCAAAATGCGTGATGCGGAAGCCGTCAGCCGCAGCGAGATGCTCTCGGTCTTGCTGACCAACCTCGCGTTCATCATCGTCGACCACCCAGAACTGCTGGACATGGAAAACGCCGACGACGAAGGCATGGCCGCCACCCACCTGGCCGCCGACATGCTCATCGACTACCGCATGTGGGCCGACGGCATGGACCGCGAAACCGCCCAGGCATGGCTGAGCGAGCCGCAGTTCATTGCCGACTTCGGTGCTGCGCTGGATGTCTACCGCGAGTTGCAGGACGCGCCGGTGGAAAAAACCGAGTAAGGGTAACGACTCAAATAAAAACGGCCGCTTGTCATCACTGACAGCGGCCGTTTTACGTCATGCGGTACGCATCAACTTAGTACCACCGCACCGGCTTTCTGCTGCTTGCGACGGCGAGCCACCAGCAAACCGGAAGCGACCACCAGAGCACTGAGCAGGCCGGTCGCGAGGATTTCCACGCGGTGGGCGTCCTGGAACAGCATGATGGTCAGGGCCGCAACGATGAAGACGATCACCGCGTAGGTCAGGCCCGGGAACAGCCACATGCTGAAGACGATCTTCTCGCCGCGAGCCATGCGCTGCTTGCGCATGCGCAGTTGCGAGATCGCGATCACCAGGTACACCAGCAGTGCAATGGCGCCGGAGCTGGCCAGCAGGAATTCGAACACCGCCGCCGGGGCTACATAGTTGGCGAATGTGGCCAGGAATGCCGCACCCGTGGAGAGCATCACCGCCCAGTAAGGCGTGCCACTTTTATTGGTGCGTGTGGAAACGGCTGGCGCATCGCCGCGCTTGCCCAGGGAGAACAACATGCGCGACGACGTGTAGAGCGCCGAGTTCAGGCAGCTGGTCACGGCGACCAGGACCACGATGTCGACGATCATCTTGGCGTTCGGGATGCCCATGCGCTCAAGAACGGTCTGGTAGGAACCGACGCTGGCCAGAATCGGATCGTTCCATGGCACGAGGGCCACAACGATGAAGATCGACACGAGGTAGAACAAGCCGATCCGCCAGATCACCGAATTGGTGGCCTTGGAGATTTGCTTGCCAGGGTCTTTCGATTCCGCGGCCGCGATGGTCACGATTTCGGTACCCATGAAGGAGAACATGGTGGTCAGAATGGCACCCAACACTGCGCCCATGCCGTTTGGCAGGAAGCCCTGGGTGTCGAACAGATGGGAAACGCCGCTGACTTGGCTGCCTGGCAGGAAACCGAAGATCGCCATGACGCCCAGAACAATAAAACCGATAATCGCCAGGACTTTGATCAGGGCGAACCAGAATTCGAATTCACCGTAGTTCTTCACGCTGAACAGGTTAGTCACGGTCAGCAACATTGTGATGACCAGGGCGAAGGCCCAGATATCTACGCCAGGGAACCAGGCATGCAGGATGGTTGCGGCAGCGTTGGCTTCCAACGGGATGACCAGCACCCAGAACCACCAGTACAGCCAGCCGATGGTGAAACCGGCCCAGTGACCGATCGCGCGGTCAGCGTAGGTCGAAAAAGAACCCGTGTCCGGCGAGGCAACAGCCATTTCACCGAGCATGCGCATTACCAGCACCACCAGCATGCCGGCGGCGGCGTAAGCCAGCAGCACGGCCGGGCCTGCAGCAGCGATAGCGTGACCCGAGCCAACGAACAGGCCGGCGCCGATAACACCGGCGATCGACAGCATGGTCACATGACGCGGTTTAAGCCCCTGTTCGAGGCCGTTAGAGCTTTGGGTACTGCTCATTGAAACTACCTTTGTAAGGAAAAGCGAATGCGTGCAACCCGTGAAGCCTCTCTCTTGTAAAAAGAAACAAACAGGGCGTTCCGGAATCTGCACGCAATAAATGCGCCAAAATGTTTCAAAGCCCTTTGTTTCGGGGCCCTGATACTGACCGGACAGTCATCGCAAGTCATTGAGATTAATGGCAATTTGCCAGAACGTTACCCTGCGACCCACTTCCAGAACGATTCAAAGCACCAGAAACACACCTCAAAAATGCTCAGCGCACAATAAAAGTGCGTTTGGCCCGTTAGCGCTTCCCCCCCCCCGCCAAAGCTGGCAACATCGCGCCCTTTTTGCGAAAGCCGCTGTGCTTTTTGCTTGTCATCCAAGTTCAAACGTCTGTTCGGTTGTTGATGGGGCGACAGTCTGCTGTGCCGATGCGACAACCTGCCACACGCCACCCGTTTACTGCCCGTAGTGCTGTTGGCTGCCTTTGAAACGCTATGCTAGCTTGGCCGCCTCGCCAGGAAGGCGACCAACAGCAGGAGCGAATACACAATGAGGAACGCACATGGCTGAGGCCACGCCCGCGCTTGAAATCCGTAACTTGCACAAACGCTACGGCTCGCTGGAGGTGCTCAAGGGCATCTCGCTGACCGCCCGCGACGGCGATGTGATCTCGATCCTGGGTTCTTCCGGCTCCGGCAAGTCCACGTTCCTGCGCTGCATCAACCTGCTGGAAAACCCGCATCAGGGACAAATCCTGGTGGCCGGCGAAGAACTCAAGCTCAAGGCCGCGAAGAACGGCGAACTGGTTGCCGCCGACAGCAAGCAGATCAACCGTATGCGCAGCGAGATTGGTTTTGTGTTTCAAAACTTTAATCTGTGGCCGCACATGAGCGTGCTCGACAACATCATCGAAGCGCCGCGTCGCGTACTCGGCCAGAGCAAGGCCGAAGCTATCGAAGTTGCCGAAGCCCTGCTGGCCAAGGTCGGCATTGCTGACAAGCGCCACGCTTATCCGGCCCAGCTGTCCGGTGGGCAGCAACAACGCGCGGCCATCGCCCGCACCCTGGCCATGCAGCCCAAGGTCATCCTGTTCGACGAGCCGACCTCCGCGCTTGACCCGGAAATGGTCCAGGAAGTACTTAATGTCATCCGCGCACTGGCCGAAGAAGGCCGCACCATGTTGCTCGTGACCCACGAAATGGGCTTCGCCCGTCAGGTCTCCAGCGAAGTGGTGTTCCTCCACCAGGGCCTGGTAGAAGAGCAAGGATCGCCACAGCAGGTGTTTGAAAACCCGCTTTCGGCGCGCTGCAAACAATTCATGTCCAGCAACCGCTAACGGAGCTACCCACATGCAGAACTACAAAAAGATCTTCCTGGCTGCCGCCGTCACCCTGGCGTTCAGCGCCGGTGCCATGGCCGAAACCCTGAAGATGGGCATCGAAGCGGCTTACCCGCCGTTCAACAACAAAGATGCCAGTGGCAATGTCGTCGGCTTCGACAAAGAGATCGGCGACGCCCTGTGCGCCAAGATGAAAGTCGAGTGCACCGTCGTCACCTCTGACTGGGACGGTATCATCCCGGCCCTCAACGCCAAGAAGTTCGACTTCCTGATCTCCTCGATGTCGATCACCGAGGAGCGCAAGCAAGCGGTGGACTTCACCGACCCGTACTACTCAAACAAGCTGCAATTCATCGCGCCAAAAAGCGTCGACTTCAAAACCGACAAGGCTGCGCTGAAGGGCAAAGTGATCGGCGCACAGCGCGCGACCCTGGCCGGCACGTTCCTCGAAGACACTTATGGTGACGACATCACCATCAAACTCTACGACACGCAGGAAAACGCTTACCTCGACCTGACTTCCGGTCGCCTGGACGGCATCCTCGCCGACAAATACGTCAACTACGAGTGGCTGAAAAGCGACGCCGGCAAAACCTATGAGTTCAAGGGTGACCCGGTAGAAGAAAGTGACAAGATCGGTATCGCCGTGCGTAAAAACGATCCAATCCGCGAGAAGCTCAACGCCGCGCTGAAAGAAATCGTTGCTGACGGCACTTACAAGAAGATCAACGACAAGTACTTCCCGTTCAGCATCTATTGATACTGACCTGCCGGACCGGCGCCGCCTTTTGACGGCGTCGGTCCCCGGCATTGCCTGCCGCGATTTGAAAAGAAATCCATGATTATCGACCTCTACGGATTCGGCCCGGCGCTCGCCGCTGGCGCGCTGATGACTGTGAAACTGGCACTCTCGGCCCTGTGCCTGGGGCTGGTGCTCGGTCTGCTCGGCGCCTTGGCCAAGACTTCCCCGTACAAGCCGCTGCAATGGCTTGGCGGCACTTACTCGACCCTGGTTCGCGGTATCCCGGAATTGCTCTGGGTGCTGTTGATCTACTTCGGCACGGTCAATTTGATGCGTGCCCTGGGCGAGTTCTTCGGCAACCCCGACCTTGAACTCAACGCCTTCGCCGCTGGCGTGATCGCGCTGGGCCTGTGCTTCGGCGCCTACGCCACGGAAGTGTTCCGTGGCGCGATCCTCGCCATTCCCAAGGGCCATCGTGAGGCCGGCGTAGCGTTGGGCCTGTCGAAATGGCGGATCTTCACCAAGTTGATCATGCCGCAGATGTGGCGCATCGCCCTGCCCGGCCTGGGCAACCTGTTCATGATCCTGATGAAAGACACCGCGCTGGTATCGGTGATCGGCCTGGAAGAAATCATGCGCCACGCGCAGATCGGCGTGACCGTCTCCAAACAACCGTTCACCTTCTATATGGTCGCCGCCTTCATGTACCTGGGCCTGACGGTTCTGGCGATGACCGGCATGCATTTCCTGGAAAAACGCGCCGCTCGCGGCTTCGCGAGGAGCACTCAATGAACTGGGAAGTCATCATCAAGTGGCTGCCAAAACTGGCCCAGGGCGCAACCCTGACCCTTGAACTGGTGGCCATCGCAGTGATTGCCGGCCTGCTGCTGGCAATCCCGCTGGGCATCGCCCGTTCTTCGCGCTTGTGGTGGGTACGGGCGTTTCCCTACGGCTATATCTTCTTTTTCCGCGGTACACCGTTGCTGGTTCAACTGTTCCTGGTCTACTACGGCCTTGCGCAGTTCGACGCAATCCGCAACAGCGCAATGTGGCCTTACCTGCGCGATCCGTTCTGGTGCGCCACGGCGACCATGACCCTGCACACCGCAGCCTACATCGCCGAGATCCTGCGCGGCGCGATCCAGGCGATTCCACCGGGCGAGATCGAAGCCGCGCGGGCGCTGGGCATGTCCAAGACCAAAGCCCTGATCTACATCATCCTGCCGCGCGCCGCGCGTATCGGCCTGCCGGCCTACAGCAACGAAGTGATCCTGATGCTCAAGGCCAGCGCCCTGGCGAGCACCGTGACCTTGCTGGAACTGACCGGCATGGCTCGCACCATCATTGCCCGGACCTACCTGCCGGTGGAGATCTTCTTCGCCGCCGGCATGTTCTATCTGGTCATGGCTTACGTGCTGGTGCGCGGTTTCAAGTTGCTAGAGCGCTGGCTGCGCGTCGATGCCTGCCAAGGCCGTTGATGCCCATGTACTGACGGGCGAGGCCCTGCTCGCCCGCTTCATGGCGCTGGATTCGTTTCTGACAGAACATCAGGCGCTCTGGAAACCTCGACCGTTCACACATCTTCAGCTCCCTTGGGAAACGTCCCACCCGGAACTGGCCGCCTGGCTACGTGGGCGGTCACTGGAAGATGCGGAACATGCGCACAACCAACCCGCTCTACTGAACGCACCAGAGCCTTTTGCATCATTGGCAAAACTGTCCGTTGCATTGGCTGACGTGGATGAATTGCCCGCCCATGCACTGGCCGCGGCAGGCCATCGACTGAATGTCGACGTGCCGGGCCGCAAGTGGCAACAGATCGAAGCCTTCGCCAGCCGTTTGCAATTTGCCGATGCTCCCGGGCATTGGCTGGATTGGTGCGCGGGCAAAGGGCATCTGGGTCGCCGCTTGTTGCAAACCGGCCAACAGCTGACCTGCGTGGAATATGACCCGGCGCTGGTTGCCAGCGGCCAGGCCCTCAGCCAACGCCATCAATTGCATGCGCTGCATATTGAACAGGATGTGCTCGCTGCCACTGCGGCCTCGTTGCTGACAGCTTCACACACGCCGGTCGCGCTGCACGCCTGCGGCGATCTGCATGTGCAACTCATGCGGCTGGCCAGTGCGGCAGGCTGCAAGCAACTCGCCATCGCTCCTTGCTGCTACAACCGAATCAGTCTGACCCACTACGCGCCAATGTCCGTTGCCGCCCAAGGTTCCGGCCTGCAACTGTCGCTCGATGACCTGGCGCTGCCCATGAGCGAAACCGTCACCGCTGGCGCTCGCGTGCGACGTCAGCGCGACACGTCCATGGCCCGGCGCCTGGGATTCGATCTGCTGCAGCGGGACCTGCGTGGCGTTGACGACTATCTGCCGACTCCGTCGTTGCCCAGCGCCTGGCTGGACAAATCTTTCGCCGATTACTGCCATCATCTAGCCGAACTCAAAGACTTATCCACAATCGCCGCGCAAGACTGGTCGGCACGCGAAGAAGCTGGCTGGCGGCGATTGGCGCAAGTACGCAATCTGGAGCTGGTGCGCGGACTTTTCCGACGTCCATTGGAACTGTGGCTGGTTCTCGATCGCGCGCTCTTCCTGATGGAGCGAGGATATGCCGTTCGCCTCGGAACCTTTTGTGAAAGCCCACTGACCCCGCGCAATTTACTGCTGCTGGCCGAACGCGCCTGACATCCGCCAGCCTGTGGATAACTCTGTTGATGAAATTATCGTGGATCCAATATTTACAGCTGTTTCAGGCGTGAAACCAAACTGTTCAATTTTCGTACAGGCGAATAAAAAACCCGAAAAACAGGGATTTGCGCACAAATGAGAACGAATCCACAAAACCTCAGCAAATCCCGTGCATCTGAAATCCCGTTGTGCATAAGCATTCAATCAAAAGGACATAACCGCCAAAATCGAGGCAGTGTGAGCAGCCTATGCACAGCCCGTCAGCGCTTGAATGGATGACCGAAGCCGGCGGCATCAAGACCTTGGGCCTGGACCGTTATGAGCGGGTGATTGGCGACAATGTCAGCGTCGGCGCCATGTCATTCGTCAACAAAGACATCCCGCCGGGAACGACGTTTTACAACGCGCGATAAGAACCAACGAGCACCAGAATTGCGCACCAGAGGCTCGCGCAAAAATAGTCAGAATTCAGGGGTTTACAGAACCTGCCCAATCGCTATAATCGTCGCCCTGACACGCCGGTATAGCTCAGATGGTAGAGCAACTGACTTGTAATCAGTAGGTCCCGGGTTCGATTCCTGGTGCCGGCACCATACAAGGTTCCAGAGAAGGCTTTCAAAATCTCTGGAACCCCCGAAAAACCCGCCTTCTGGCGGGTTTTTTCGTTTTGGCGTTCCGTCGGATTCCGAGGGTAGCCAGCGCTAATAAGGGTACTTTTAAGGATACCTACCAATTCGACATTGGAAAGTACCCTTATGGCTCGCACAACGGCTCCCCTTACCGACAACGCCTGCCGCACCATACAAAACAAAGCCCCTGCAAAAATGCAGGGGCTTTGTTGTTGCTGCGGTTTGCAAAAGCGGATCTTAGTGACCGGCGCTCTGCCCGCCATCGACGTGCAGGATTTCGCCAGTGACAAACTTGGCGTTGTCCAGGTACACGACGGCTTGCGAGATGTCATCGATTTCGCCCATGTGCCCGACCGGGTGCAGAGCGCCCAGGGCAGCGTGGGTTTCTTCGCTGTGCATCGGGGTTTTGATGATGCCAGGCGATACCGCGTTCACCCGAACTCCACGCTTGGCGTATTCGATGGCCAGGGATTTGGTCGCCGAGTTCAGGCCGCCTTTGGTCAACGATGCCAGGACCGATGGCACACCGTCGATGGCATGGTCCACCAGGCTGGTGGTGATGTTGACGATGTGGCCGCTGCCCTGTTTTTCCATCTCGTTGATGGCCAGTTGGGTGATGTAGAAGAAGCCGTTGAGGTTCACCGACAGCACGTTGGCGTAGTCTTCGGCGGTGTACGCGGTGAATGGCTTGGCGACGAAGATGCCGGCGTTGTTGACCAGGGTATCGACGCGGCCGAAACGGGCGATCGCTTCACGGATCACGCGCTGGGCGGTTTCCGGTTCGCCGATGTCGCCGGCCACGGTGAGAATGTCCGGATCGGTGGAAGGCTTGATCGAACGCGAAGTGGCGACGATTTGGTAACCGAGTGCGCGGAAAGCCTTGACCATGCCATCGCCCAGGCCTTGGGATGCGCCGGTGATTACAACAACTTTTTTCGAATTGCTCATGATAAATACCTCTAACAAAAGTGGGGTTTGAAATTGGGTGAATCAGGCTTCGGCAGGTGCCTGGGCCATTTGTCTCAACATCTGTTCGTAGTACTCGACCGATTGCGAACCAGACACCAGGTGACGACCGTTCAGCACCATGGCCGGGACCGAATTGATGCCGTGCTGTTGATAGAACGTCTCCAGTTCACGCACCTCTTTGGCAAACGCACCTGACGCCAACACCTCGTGCGCACGGGCCTCGTCCAACCCGGCTTCTCCTGCCAGCCGCACCAGCGTCGGCCGATCGCTCGGGTTCTGGCCTTCGCTGAAGTAAGCGCGGAGCAGGATCTTCTTCAGTGCCACCTGACGCCCTTCCTCCTGCGCCCAATACAGCAACCGGTGAGCGTCGAAGGTGTTGTAGAAGTGGGTGCGCTTCTCCAGGTCGAACTTGAAGCCGATGGCATTGCCGCGTTCGATCTGCATCGCTTTGCCATTGGCGACGTCCTGGGCGGTACGTCCGTATTTGCGCATCAAGTGCTCGACCGCTTTCTCGCCTTCGGCCGGCATGTTCGGGTTCAGTTCGAAAGGCTTGTAGGTCAGCTCAACCGATACTTCACCCGCGACGTTCTTGATCGCTTGCTCCAGCGCCGTCGCCCCCAGTGCGCACCATGGGCACACCACGTCGGAGACGAAATCAACGGTGACCGACGGCGTCATGACTGCCCCTCTTCCGCCAGTTGCTTGCGGTATTGAGTGGTGGTGATCCCGGCGTAACCCCAGTTATCGGTGTCGACTTCCTCGATCACGATGTGGGTCAGGTCAGGGCGTTTGTTGAGCACGCGCTCCAGTGTTTCAGTGATCTCGGCAATCACCTGAGCTTTCTGCTCAGTGGTAACGCCATCGCGGGTGATGCGAACGCTTACGAAAGGCATGAGGGAAACTCCAGTGACCTTCCCGTCGGGATGATGGGAGAGGCGTTGGAGCTCAATGTAGGACGTTAGCTGGAGGGGATAAAGGTGGGGATGGGAACATCATTAGTTACATGGAGTAATGCAATGAAGCAAAAGAGGGGGTCGGTAAAAAGCACCTTCATTGATCAAGCGCGCACAAAAAACCCCGAACCCGTCGCAGTGCTGTTCAGTTAAGAGATAGAGCGAGCAATCAGTAACCTGTGGCGAGGGCGCTTGCTCTCGCTGGACTGCGTAGCAGTTCCATTTTTTGGGCCGCTTCGCGCCCCAGCGGGGGCGAGCGCCCTCGCCACAGGTACAGTGTTCGTCCTTAACTGAACAGCATTACGAACCCGTCGGGGTTTTTATCAAGCGTGAACGCTCAACCGATCATCAGAAAATGTTGATCGGGTAATCCACGAACACACGCACTTCGTTACCGCTGACGTTGTACTCGCTCGACTTCTGCGACACGCGCAGGACAGAGCTACGCAGCTTGATGCTCAGGTCTTTGGCCGGGCCGCTTTGGACGACGTATTTGAACTGGTTGAAGATTTCGCGCTCGGTACCGCCTTCGCTTGTGGAGGTGGTGATGTTGTCACCGCGTACGTAGGCGAAGTTGTAGCTCAGGCCTGGAACACCGAAGGTGCTGAAGTCCAGGCCGTAGCCCAGTTGCCAGCTGCGTTCGTCTTCGGCGTTGAAGTCGGACCAGTACGAGTTGGCCAGGTAGATGGTGTTGCCACCGTCACCGACGCGGTGTTGGTCTTTCTGGTAGCCGCCGTAGGCATAGCCCAGGTTGCTGTCGCCGGTGCTGCGCTGGTGCGCGAGCGTGAACGAGTGAGGGCCGGTGGCGAAGGTGGCTGCCAGGCTCCAGATCTTGTTGTCGTCGCCGGTGACGATGCTTTCGCCAGGGATAGTGTTTTCGCGGATGTACGAACTATCCAGCTTGGTACGGTAGCCGTTGAAGTCCAGGGTCAGGGACTGATCTTTGTCGATCGGGAACACGTAGTTCGCGTTCACGTACTGCTTCTTCAGTACGTCTTCGACGTCCGACGCGTACAGGGAAGCCTTGAACTGTTCGGTGAACTGGTAGCTGCCGCCCAACACGTTGATCGACTTCAGACCACCGCTGTCACGGCCTTCCGCGCTTTTACGCGATTCGGCGGTGAAGCGTCCGGCGTTCAGCTCCAGGCCCTTGATCTCCTTGGAGGTGATCAGGGTGCCGGTGTAGCTTTCCGGCAGCAGACGCACGGTGTCGTAGCTCAACACCGGCAGGGCCGGCATCTGGTCACCGTAGGTCAGCGTGGTGCTGGACAGACGGAATTTGACCGCTGCGCCGCCCTTGGACAGGTCGTCCGCTGCATTACCGCTGTCGCCTTGCTTGAAGAAGTCGATACCGCCGGCGCCGCTTTTGCCTTTGCCGCCGTCCAGACGCAGGGCGTACAGACCGAAAGCATCCACACCGACACCGACGGTGCCTTGGGTGAAGCCGGACGAGAACGTACCGATGGCTGATTGGCCCCATTCGGCTTTGTCGTCGTTACCGTTCTTGTAGTCACGGTTCATGTAGGCGTTGCGCAGCAGCACTTTGAGGCTGCTGTCTTCAACAAATCCCTTGGATTCGGCCTGGTCGTTAGCCATGGCCTGTGTAGCGCTCACAATCCCCAGAGCGATCAGGCTGATTCGCATGTTCAACATTTTGTTTTCCTTATTACGGGTTGAAACGCGCTGTGTCGAACGGCTGAAACGGCACTATCGCGCTCTTTTTTCATTCCGCAAGCAAAAACACCCGCACACGACTACTCGTGGCGGGCCTTTTTATTGTTTTAGAGTCATGGCGGTTTGCCACAGGCGTTGGGCCGAATCGTAGCCGCGCACTCGACCATGTGTCAATTTCATGAATCGTCTGTAATTAGGCGAAAATCGTCTAAGAATATGCTTTGCGTGGCAGAAACAATCAATCTAACCGCATTTCCCTCGCTCCCCTATTCGATCCAGTGGCCATGAAAAGCCCGAAAAAAAGCGCCGCCCTCCCGGCAGCGCTTTTTCTTTATCAATCCGTTGTTTTTCTTCTTTATCCTTCCATCACATCCCACAACGCATCCAGTTCCGCCTCGCTGAACAAACCAGCGGGGTAGCGCTCGATCATCGTCCGGCGCGGATCAGTTTCACTGATCGGACGCGTTCCATTGGACTTGAACCAGTGCGCCAGAATCTGGAGCGATTCGCTGTTTACCGCCAGGGGATGCATTGCCCGCTCGCTCACTACATTCACTTCGGCGTTCATTTCAGCGCTCTCTCCCGGTTTGTGAGCGGCTAACTTATCCAAGGTTTATGACAGAACAACTAAGTTCTCCCCCTCCCTGTTTTGCCCCCTGAGCAATACAAGAGCTATGCCAATGTTTCGAGATTGTCGACCAACGGATACAAAAAAGCCCGCAGTCCTTAAGGGCTGCGGGCTTGCGGCAATGCAAAATACGAAAACGTTTGCCTGAGCCGATTTAGTAATCAACTCAAGCTGTTACAACTACACTCACTCTTTGTGCGGCGCTGGCTGTTGTTGGGTAAGACAGTGGATATTGCCGCCACCCAGTAACAGTTCACGGCCCGGCACCATGACCACTTCGTGCTGCGGAAACAGGGTCTGCAAAATCTCTTTTGCCGGGCCATCAAACGGGTCATCGAAACTCGGGGCAATGATGCCGCCGTTGACGATCAGGAAGTTCACGTAGGAGCCGGCCAGGCGTACCGAAGGATTGCGCTCCTGGGTGCCATCCACCGGATCGACACCGGCGCATTCTTCCTCGGTCGCGTACAGCGGCCCCGGGATCGGCATTTTGTGCACCGTGAACGGGCGTCCTTTGGCGTCAGTGCTGCTTTGCAGCACTTTCATGGCCGCCTGGCAGCGCGGGTAGTTCGGATCCTGCGGATCATCGGTCCAGGCCAGCAGCACTTCACCCGGGCGCACGTAGCAGCAGAAGTTATCCACATGGCCATCGGTTTCGTCGTTGAACAAACCGTCCGGCAGCCAGATGATTTTATCCACAGCCAGATTGGCGCTGAGTACCGCTTCGATTTCTGCACGGTTCATGTGTGGATTGCGATTGCGGTTGAGCAGGCATTCTTCGGTGGTGATCAGCGTGCCTTCGCCGTCGACGTGGATCGAGCCACCTTCGAGCACAAAGCCTTCGGTGCGATAACGCGGGCTGCGTTCGATTTCACAGATCTTGCCGCCCACCTGCGAGTCGCGGTTCCACGGCGAATACAGGCCACCGTCAAAACCGCCCCAGGAGTTGAAGTCCCAGTTCACGCCACGGACTTCGCCGTTGTTGTTGATGACGAATGTAGGGCCGGTATCACGAACCCAGGCATCGTCGCTGGACATCTCGACAACGCGGATATTCGGCACGTCCAGGCGAGCCCGGGCGTTTTCGTACTGACCGGCGGAGACCGCCACGGTCACCGGCTCGAAACGGGCGATGGCCTTGGCCACCGCCACGTGCGCGGCTTGCGCCGGTTTGCCGCCCAGGCGCCAGTTGTCCGGGCGCTCGGGCCAGATCATCCAGGTCTGGGTTTGCGGTGCCCACTCGGCCGGCATGTAGAAGCCGTCTGCGCGAGGGGTGCTGTTCAAAGTGGTCATAGCAGTCAGGACTCCAGGGATCCGTCGAGGGTTTTGATAGCACCATACAGGTTCGGACGGCGGTCGCGGAAGGAACCCCATGCGCTGCGTGTGTGTTCGAGTTTGTCGAGGTCGAAGCTGTGGACCAGTACGCCCTCTTCGGTCTCGTTGAGTTCTTGCACCTTCTCGCCGAACTGGTTGGCGATAAACGAGGAGCCGTAGAAGGTGATGTCGTAGCCGTCCTGCTCTTCATTGCCGATCCGGTTGCTGGCGATCAGCGGCATCAGGTTGGCGCCGGCATGGCCCTGTTGCACACGCTGCCAGTGATCACGGGACGAGATGGTTTTGTCGTGCGGCTCGCTGCCAATGGCGGTCGGATAGAACAGGATTTCCGCGCCTTGCAGCGCCATGCTGCGCGCGGCTTCCGGGAACCACTGGTCCCAGCAGATGCCGACGCCGATTTTGGCGTAGCGGGTGTCCCACACCTTGAAGCCGGTATCGCCCGGGTTGAAGTAGTACTTCTCGTGGTAGCCAGGCCCGTCCGGGATGTGGCTTTTACGATAAATACCGAGGTTGCTGCCGTCGGCATCGATGATCGCGATGCTGTTGAAACGCGCGCGGCCCGCCAGCTCGTAGAAGCTGATCGGCAGCACCACTTGCAGTTCCCTGGCAACTTTCTGGAAGTGCTTGATCGCGACGTTGTCTTCCACCGCCGTGGCCAGTTGCAGGTAATCCGGGTTGGGCTTCTGGCAGAAGTACGGCGCCTCGAACAGCTCCTGGATCAGGATGATCTGTGCCCCTTTGGCGGCGGCTTCGCGGACCAGCCGCTCAGCCACTTCGATGTTGCCTTCCAGGTCCCAGGAACAGGCCATCTGCGTGGCGGCGACGGTAACGATACGGCTCATGGATCATCTCCGGACAAGTGCGTGACGTTCGGGCATGGCTCATCCACACCCTGGCAACGGCGACTTTATATCCGATAAAAATCGGCTTTTAAAGCGATATATGTGCCTTTTGTCTAAATTTTCGCACTTATTACCGATAACAATCGAATTAAATCGCCATCCTGTGGGAGCGAGCCTGCTCGCGAAAGCGGTGGATCAGTCAACATGACTGGTGCATGTGCGACCAAATTCGCGAGCAGGCTCGCTCCCACTGGGGGAAGCGTTTAGAGATTTTCCCCGAGTACCTTCGAGAGCATATCCACAAAGAAATCCACACTCTGGCGCGAGGTCACCATCGGCGGTTTGATTTTCAGCACGTTGAGGAAATCACCGGTCGGCTGCATGAAAATTCCCAGTTCACGCAAGCGATCGCACAGCGCCGTGGTTTCTTCGGTGGCCGGCTCCAGGGTGTCGCGGTTGCGGATCAACTCGACGCCCAGATAAAACCCGGAGCCATGCACCGCACCGACCAACGGATGAATATCGATCAGCGCTTCAAGGCGCTCCTTGAAATAGCCGCCAACGACCTGGGCGTTTTCCCAGAGCTTTTCTTCTTCCATCACATCCAGCACGGCCATGCCGACCTGGCAACTGACCGGACTGCCGCCAGCCGACGAGAAGAAATAGCCCTCGGCCTCCAGCGCTTCGGCGATTTCCCGGCGTGTGATCACGGCGCCCAGTGGCTGGCCGTTGCCCATGCCTTTGGCCATGGTGATGATGTCCGGCACCACGCCCTGCTCTTCGAACCCCCAGAAGAAATGGCCCATGCGCCCGTAACCGACCTGCACTTCGTCGGCGATACATACACCGCCCTGAGCGCGAACCAGGGCGTACACCTGCTGCAAATAACCTGGCGGCAGCGAGATGCCACCGGCATTGCCATACACCGGCTCGCAAATGAAACCGGCCAATTGGCGTTTCTGTTCGGCGATTTTTGCCAGGTTGTGTTCAACGCTGCGCACGTAATCAGGCGCGCTGTCCGGGCCACGGAATTCACCGCGATAAGTGTTCGGGGCGGTCACCGGATGCACCCAGTCCGGGCGGCTGCTCAAGGCTTTGGGGTTGTCGGCAATCGACGTCGATACCGCGTCCGCGCCCACGGTCCAGCCGTGATAGGCCTCAAGCACGCTGAGCATGTCGCGCCCGCCGCTGTAGGCCCACGCCAAGCGGATCGCCAGGTCGTTGGCCTCGCTGCCGCTGTTGACCAGGAACACGCGGTCCATGGAGTCCGGCGCCAGTTTCAGCAAACGCTCGGAAAACTCGGCCACGGCGGCGTAGTTGAACCGCGAGTTGGTGTTCAGTAGCGACCACTGGCGGCTGGCGACTGCCGCCATGCGCGGATGACCGTGACCCAGCACCGCGACGTTGTTGAGCATGTCGAGGTATGAGCGGCCCTGCATGTCGATCAGGTGATTGCGCCAGCCACGCTCGATACGCGGCGGGTCGACGTAATAGTGTTTTTGCGTGCGGGCGAAACTGGCGTCACGCCGGGCCAACAGGGTCTGCGAGTCGAGCTCTTGTTCGGCATCACAGGCCAGCCCCAGCAACGCGGCCGGTGACGGGCACAACGCTTGCCAGGCCGCCGCTCGCGACGGGCTGCAAAACAACGGTGCACTGAACGAAGAGCCTCGGCACAACTGCACGATCAGCGGACCACTGACCGCGCCCAGCACCTGGCCTTTGACCAGCGCCGCACCGGCATGCAGGGACGGCGTGACACCCCAGAGCCGCACGCTCAGTTGCGGACCATCGAGTTGCAGCACGCCTTGCAACGGCTGGTGAACCACGCCGGCAAATGGCGCCTCGACCGTCGTGCCCGCGGGCACCCGCAATTCGACGTGCAACGGGCACGTGTCCGGTTCGGTGGCGCTGTCCGGCCGGGTGCGGGACAACCGGTATTGCCCATAACGACTGGCCGCCAAACCGTGAAGGGCGGCGGCTTCATCGAGCAATCGCTGATCGGTGCCCTCCTGCTCCCAGTTACCGGCCTCGAAGTGCGGGCTGAGAACGCCCAGGTCGATCAAGGCAAATTCCCGTCCGACCAGACTCGGCAACAACGGTGCAAAACCTTCGCTGCCAATGTCCGGCAGGCTCTGGCCAACCGCCGTCAGGATTGCAGCTTCCATCAGCGCCAGCGGCACCGAGGTCGCCACGCGGAAAATCTCCCACTCGTGGCTCAGGTTATCGCGGCTGTAGGTGTTGCCCGGATCGATGCTGACCTGCTGCTCGCCGCTGAGCACCAACACCGCGGCACGGGCAACGATCAGCGGCCACAGCGCCAGCAATTCCTCATGGGTCAGCGGATTCACCGCGTGATACGCCTGCACCGCTGGCAGAATGCAGAACGGATCACCTTCACCGTGATGCAACAGCGCCGCGCAGGTCACCGACAAATCGGTGATGCGCCAGGTGCGTATCAGATCGCCGAAATCGATCACCCCTTGCAACTGCCAATGGCGCTGGGCATCACGCTGCCACACCACGTTGTCGTCGGTGATGTCCATGTGGATGGCTTGCACCGGCAGCTTGCTTTCCAAAGGTTGCAGATGGCGTTGCGCCTGTTCGGCGGCTTCGGCGATCAGCCGGCGCTGGTTGTCGTCCTGAATGACCGGCAACAAATGCGCGATCAGGGCCTGCGCATGGCGCGCGTCCCATTGCAGCGTGCGCTCAAGCCCGGGATGGTCGAAATCCGCCAGCGCCAGGTCCATCTCGCCGCACAAGCGACCGAAACCGGCCACCACCGTGGGGTTGAAGTACTCGAGGTGCGTCAGCGACTGGCCTTCGATGTAATCCAGCAGGCGCAGATGGACCGTTTGGCCGGCGACACTCAACGAGAGCAGGTCCGCGCCGTTCTTCGCCGCGATCACCCGAGGCACGTGCACATCAGGGTGCGCCGCCAAATGCTTGAGCCCGGCATGCTGGGCCTGCAGTTCCAGGGCCGAGTAGTCACCGCGACAGATTTTCAGGACAAACCACCCCTGTTCGCTGTCGACACGGTAGTTGAGGTCCTGCTGGCTGCCCAGGGCCTGCAATCTGCCGCTCAGTCCGTAATGCTCCTGCAACAGCTCAAGTGCTTGCTCCGCAGACACTTGCGGGCTGGGCAAACTGGCGCGATGAATCAACGTGGCGAGCGGCATACAACAACCTCGGAAATTTTATTAGGCGCCTATATCGCCATTGCTTGGGACGATACGCAACCCCCACCCCTCGCTTCGAACGGCCCCATGCGCAAGAATGTCGGGCATTACACCCACTGCTGGAGAACGCCATGAAAGCCGTCACCACCGACCTGCCCGGCGTGCTGGTCTTTGAACCCACCGTCATGGGGGATGAGCGCGGCTTTTTTTTCGAAAGTTTCAATGCCCGGGCTTTCCAGCAAGCAACGGGGCTGGCCCCGACATTTGTCCAGGACAACCATTCCCGCTCCAAGAAAGGCGTGCTTCGCGGCTTGCATTACCAGCTGCAAAACACCCAGGGCAAACTGGTCCGCGTGATCGCTGGCGAAATGCTCGACGTGGCCGTGGACATCCGGCGTAGCTCGCCCCACTTCGGCAAATGGACCGCCGTGCGATTGTCCGCCGAAAACCGCCGCCAACTGTGGATTCCCGAAGGCTTCGCCCACGGTCTGGTGGCGTTGAGCGAATTTGCCGAGTGCCTGTACAAGGTCACCGACTATTACAACCCGACCGCCGAACGCAGCATCCGTTGGGACGATCCGGACCTGGCCATCGACTGGACGCTGGACAGCGCACCGCAACTGTCGGCCCGGGATCAGGACGCTGCACTCTTCAAGGACGCCGACGTCTTTGCCTAGGCATAATGCGTCGATATCCACAGGCGTTCGATGCTCATGACTCCGACCCTCCCCCGCAGACCCCGCTGGCGCAGCCTGGCCCTACTCGCACTGTGCCTGGCGCCGTTGTTGTGGCCGCTCGAGCATTTGGCCGAACGCTACTACCGCAGCGAACTGGCCGGGCAGAACCGCCAGACCCTCGACCTCTACGTCGCCAACCTGTTGGGCACCTTGCACCGCTATGAAGTGTTGCCGCAGATTCTTGGCGACCTGCCGGCCCTGCGCGCCGTGCTCGGAGCGCCGGACG
This sequence comes from Pseudomonas reinekei, assembly GCF_001945365.1. Classification (GTDB taxonomy): domain Bacteria; phylum Pseudomonadota; class Gammaproteobacteria; order Pseudomonadales; family Pseudomonadaceae; genus Aquipseudomonas; species Aquipseudomonas reinekei. The sequence continues at coordinate 18,332 of NZ_MSTQ01000008.1, read as the reverse complement.
ACAGTGTCACCCAGGGCAACGCCAACCGTTTGCTGAAAAACATCAGCACCCAGACCGGCGCCGAAGTCATGTACCTGATGGACACCACAGGCAAGACACTGGCAGCGTCCAACTGGGACAAGCACGACAGTTTCGTCGGCCGCAATTTCTCCTTCCGCCCGTACTTCAGCGAAGCCATGGCCGGACGCCTGGGACGCTTCTTCGGGCTGGGCACCACCTCGGCCAAACGCGGCTACTTCTTCGCCGCAGCAGTGCGCAATGGCGAGAAAATCACCGGTGTGCTGGTGGTCAAGGTCGACCTCGACCACACCGAAAGTCTCTGGGGCAAAACCCCGGAGCAACTGCTGCTGACCGATCACAACGGCGTGGTCATTCTCACTTCGCGGCCGGAATGGCGCTTTCGCGCGACCCGACCGCTGAGCGTGGATGAGCGCAAGGCGATCAGCGCAATCCAGCCCTACCCGACCCGCGATCCGCGGCCGTTGAAGCTCAATCCGAACGCCTGGCTGACCCAGACCCAACCGATCGCGGAAACCGGCTGGAACGTCAGCATCCTCGCTCCGCGCACCCTGATCGATCGCCCGGTACGGACCGTGGTCGCCATCGGTGGCGCCACGCTGTTGGTGGTCATGCTGTTGCTCGGCCTGATGATGCAGCGGCGTCGTCATTACCTGGAGCGTATCGCCTTCGAAGCCAAGGCCCGACGTGAACTGGAAGGCCGGGTGGCCGAACGGACCAGCGACCTGGAAGGCCTCAACCGTCGACTCAAACAGGAAGTGCTGGAACGCGAGCAGGCTCAACAAGACCTTGTACGCGCCCAGGATGATCTGGTGCAGGCTGGCAAGCTCTCGGCGTTGGGCACCATGTCGGCGAGCATCAGCCACGAACTCAATCAACCGTTGGCGGCCATCCGCAGCTATGCGGAAAACGCCGAAGTGCTGCTCGACCACCAACGCACCGACGACGCTCGCGGCAACCTCAAGCTGATCAGCGAACTGACCGGGCGCATGGCGTCGATCATCGCTCACTTGCGGGCCTTCGCCCGTCGCGATCGCCACGCCCCGGAAAGCGTCGCCCTGCAACCGGCGCTGGACGATGCCCTGGCCCTGCTGGCCAAGCGTCGGCGCAGCATGGACGTCGAGTTGATCCGCGACCTGCCGGCCGCGACGTTGTGGGTCGAGGCCGGCGAAACCCGCTTGCGCCAAGTGCTTGGCAACCTGCTGGCCAACGCCCTCGATGCCCTCACGGAAAAAGGCCCGCCACGCAAACTCTGGCTGAGTGCCCAAACCACCGCCGATGGCGTCAACCTGTACATTCGCGACAACGGCCCCGGCTTTTGCATGGAAGCCCTGGGTCGCGCCAGCGAGCCCTTCTACACCACCAAGACCCGCACCCAGGGGCTTGGCTTGGGGCTGGCGATTTGCGAGACCCTGATGCGCGCCTTCGGTGGTGAACTGTCGTTCGCCAACCACAAGGAGGGCGGCGCGCTGATTACCCTGAAGCTACGCGCAGGCGCACCGGGTGTGAGCCTGCAACCGTCCGAGGACCGAAGTGCATGACCATCGACAATCGCATTCAGGTCGTATTGATCGACGACGATCCCCACCTGCGCCAGGCCTTGAGCCAGACCCTCGATCTGGCCGGCCTGAAAATTCTGCCGCTGGCCGAAGCCAAGGGCCTGGTCGGGCAGTTGGAGCGTGACTGGCCCGGTGTGGTGGTCAGCGACATTCGCATGCCGGGCATGGACGGTCTCGAACTGTTGACTGAACTGCACGCCCAGGACCCGGAGCTGCCGGTGCTGCTGATTACCGGTCACGGCGATGTGCCGCTGGCGGTGCAAGCCATGCGCGCCGGGGCTTATGACTTTCTCGAAAAACCCTTCGCCAGCGATGCCCTGCTCGACACCGTGCGCCGTGCCCTGGCCCTGCGTCGCCTGGTGCTGGATAACCGCAGCCTGCGTCTGGCCCTGAGCGACCGCAATCAACTGAGCACCCGTCTGGTCGGGCAGTCGTCGTCGATGTTGCGCCTGCGGGAGCAGATCGGCGCGTTAGCGGCAACCAAGGCTGACGTGCTGATCCTCGGCGAAACCGGCGCCGGCAAGGAAGTCGTCGCGCGAGCGCTGCATGATTTATCCAGCCGGCGCAACGGTCCGTTCGTGGCGATCAACGCCGGAGCGCTGGCCGAATCAGTGGTTGAAAGCGAACTGTTCGGCCATGAACCCGGGGCTTTCACCGGCGCGCAAAAGCGCCGCATCGGCAAGTTCGAATTCGCCAACGGCGGCACGTTGTTCCTTGATGAAATCGAAAGCATGAGCCTGGATGTGCAGGTGAAACTGCTGCGCTTGCTGCAAGAACGTGTGGTCGAACGCCTGGGCGGCAATCAACTGATCCCGCTGGACATCCGCATCATTGCCGCCACCAAGGAAGACCTGCGACAGTCCGCTGATCAGGGCCGCTTCCGCGCTGACTTGTATTACCGCTTGAACGTCGCGCCACTGCGCATTCCACCCTTGCGCGAGCGTGGCGAAGATGCGCTGGTGCTGTTCCAGCACTTCGCCGATGAAGCCAGCGCCCGCCACGGCTTGCCACCTCACGAATTGCAACCGGGGCAACGCGCGCTGCTGCTGCGCCACACCTGGCCGGGCAATGTGCGCGAACTGCAAAACGCTGCCGAGCGCTTTGCCCTCGGCCTGGAACTGGCGCTGGATAACAACGAGGCGCAAGGCGCTGCCGGCACGGTGATGGAACAGATCAGCGGCGGGCTGAGCGAGCAGGTGGAAAACTTCGAGAAAAGCCTGATTGCCGCTGAACTGGCACGCTCGCACAGTTCGGTGCGCAGCGTCGCCGAGGCCCTTGGCATCCCGCGCAAGACCTTGCACGACAAACTGCGCAAACACGGGCTGAGCTTCGCCGACAGCGGTGCCGCCAGCCACACCGACGACCTCGATTGAGCCGCCGTCCCATCATCAACTGCCAACAAGAGGTCCTGAATGAGCCGCGAAAGTCGTCAACTGGAATCGGTCCTCCACCACGACATCCCCCTCACCCGGGACATGGGCCTCAAGGTGCTCGACTGGCACGACCAGCAACTGCGCCTGCACCTGCCGCTGGACGCCAACGTCAACCACAAGAGCACCATGTTCGGTGGCAGTCTGTATTGCGGCGCGGTGCTGGCGGGTTGGGGCTGGCTGCATTTACGCTTGAAGGAAGAAGGCATCACCGACGGGCACATCGTGATTCAGGAAGGACAGATCAGCTATCCGCTGCCGGTAACCGGCGACGCCAACGCGATCTGCCAGGCGCCGGATCCGGTGATCTGGAAGAAATTCCTAAGCACGTTCCAGCGCTACAGCCGAGCGCGATTGACCCTGCATACGCGGGTCGTCAATGAAGGCCGTGATGAGGATGCGGTGAGGTTTACCGGGCAGTACGTTCTCCACCGCTAGATCGTTCCCATGCTCCGCGTGAGAACGATCACTGTAGGAGCCGGCTTGCTGGCGATTAATACGACGCGGTACTTCAGACACACCGCGTTGCATGAATCGCCAGCAAGCCGGCTCCTACAGGTTGGCAAGTTCCAATAGTTGTTCGCGCCACGCCGCCTTCGCCGGCAACGCCAAAAAGAACGCATTCAACAGCGACTCCCGCGCCGGATAACAGAACGGCGCGCCACTCAAATCCAGCACCACTCCGCCCGCGCCTTCGAGCACACCCTGCGCCGCCGCCGTGTCCCACTGCGAAGTCGGCGCCAAACGTGGATAACAATCCGCTGCGCCTTCGGCCAACAAACAGAACTTCAGCGAACTGCCGATATTGGCCAGTTGCAGCTCGCCAAGGCTGGCACTCAATCCGGCCAACAAGCGCTCCTGCTCCGGGCTGGAATGGCGGCGACTGGCAACCACGGTGAACGACTGACCAGGCGCCAACGCATCCCGCACCTGAATCGCCACCGGCGTACCACCTTGATCGCCACGCCATGCGCCGAGCCCGGCACCGCCGACATAGAAACGCCCATTGGTCGGCATCGACACCACGCCGAACACCACCTGGCCGTTTTCGATCAGTGCAATATTGACGGTGAATTCTTCACTGCCCGAGATGAACTCCTTGGTGCCATCCAGCGGATCGACCAGCCACCAGCGCTGCCATCCGGCACGCACGCTCTGGGGAATGTCGGCGTCTTCTTCGGACAGCACCGGAATGCCTGGGTCCAGCGCCGTCAGCCCCGCCAGTATCAGATGATGAGCCGCCAGGTCTGCGGCCGTGACAGGCGAGTCATCCGATTTGGCCGTCACCGCTGTGCCGGTACGCCAGAACGGCAGGATCGCTTCGCCGGCCTTCAAGGCCAGTTCAACCACGGGTGCCATCAAGGGATGCGGGAAATTCATGGCAGGAACACCCCACGCTGAGTCAGCAGATCACGGGCCAGATACAGCGCCGCCAAGGCACGGCCCTCGGTGAATTGCGGGTTTTGCGCCAGCGCCGACAACTCGCGCAGGTTGACTTTGCCCAGGCCCATCGGCTCTGGCTCGTCTCCCTCCAGGCGCTCTTCGTAGAGATCGGTGGCCAGCACCACCTGGATTTTCTGGCTCATGTAACCGGGCGACAACGACAACTCGGTCAAATGCTCCAATTGCCGCGCGCCAAACCCGGCTTCTTCCTTGAGCTCGCGCTCCGCCGCCGCCAGCACGTCTTCGCCGGGCTCGATCAGGCCTTTTGGCAATGACAACTCGTATGCGTCGGTGCCCCCGCAATACTCCTCGACCAGCACCGCGTGATCGGCATCGAGCATTGCCACGATCATCACAGCGCCATAACCTGCGCCTTTGCCGACCAAGCGCTCATAGGTGCGTTCCACGCCATTGGAAAAGCGCAGTTTCAGCTCTTCGACGCAGAATAAACGGCTGGTGGCGACAATCTCGCGGGCGAGGATGGTGGGTTTCTGGCGCATGAGCGGCTCCTTGGCGTGAACGCGTTACTATACCCGGCCTATCCTGATTGTTTACCTCGGATATCTTCTTTACCGCTGGAGAAGTTTTTTATGTCCCTGCTGCCCTGGCGCGACATCGACACCGTTCTGCTGGATATGGATGGCACGCTGCTGGACCTGCATTACGATAACCATTTCTGGCTGGAACATTTGCCCCAGCGTTATGCAGACCTTCACGGCGTGAGCCGGGCCATGGCCGAGCTGGAGTTGCAACCGTTGTTCGAACGCAATGCCGGCCAGTTGCAGTGGTACTGCCTGGATTTCTGGAGCGCCGAGCTGAAGCTGCCGGTCCGCGATCTGAAACTGGAAACCGCTCATCTGATCGCGCTTCGCCCGGATGCCGACACCTTTCTGGCGGCGATCAAACAGGCCGGAAAACGCGTGGTGCTGATCACCAACGCACACCGCGATTCTTTGTCATTGAAACTGGAAAAAATCGAACTGGCGCCATACTTCGAGCGCTTGATCAGTTCCCACGATTACGGTTTCCCCAAGGAAAACCCGCAGTTCTGGGATGCTTTGCAGGCGGACATCGACTTCGACCCGGCGCGCAGCCTGTTCATCGACGACACGTTGCCGATTTTGCGCAGCGCGCGGGATTTTGGTGTGGCGTATTTGTTGGCGGTGCGTGAACCGGACAGTCGCAAAGGGCCGAAGGACACGGCCGAGTTTGCGGCGGTGGGGGATTATCGGGATTTGATTGCAGGGCTTTAGACCGGGTTGACTTCGATCGCGAGCAAGCTCGCTCCCAAGAGTTCAGTGATGCTCACGCGATTGTGAGCACACCGAAGACCACTGTGGGAGCGAGCTTGCTCGCGAAGGCGGTCTTGAAGATTACTCAGGAATCCGCAATGTCTGCCCCGGATAGATCTTGTCCGGATGCGACAACATCGGTTTGTTGGCTTCAAAGATCTTGTTGTACTGGTTGGCGCTGCCATACACGGCCAACGATATGGCGCTGAGCGTGTCGCCTTTCTTCACGACAACAAAACGCGCAGCCGCGACTACTGGCCCGGTCACCGTAATCTGATCATCCACGCTGCCGACACCGGCAATGTTGCCCACAGCCAGCAGGATTTTCTCTTTCTCTTCCTGGCTTCCCACCTCACCCGTCACGGTCACTTTGTCGCCATCAACCGTCGCCTGCACATTCGGATTACCCAGGCCGACTTTGCTGATGTGCTCCTTCAACTGCTCACTGGCATTGGCGTTGCCCGGAGTCAGCAAGTCCAGCAACTTTTCGCCCGCCTCTTTCACAAAACTCAAAAGACTCATGGTGCACTCTCCTTGGGATTGGGGTTCCAGACGCAAAAGCCTAGACCACCACCGACACTTGCGAATCCAACCCGACCAATGACCCCGCTTGCGATAGAATCCAAACCTTCCCGACCTCTGGAGCGAAGATGGACATCAAGCAGCTGAAATTCCTCATCGCTCTCGACGAAACCCGGCACTTCGGGCAAGCCGCCGCGCGCTGCCACATCACCCAGCCGACGCTGTCCATGCGCCTGCGCAGCCTTGAAGAAGAGCTCGACCTGCCACTGGTCAATCGCGGGCAACGCTTCGAGGGTTTCACCGCGCCGGGCGAACGCGTGCTCGCCTGGGCGCGCACCGTGCTGGCCGCCTACGACGGCCTGTACGCAGAGGCGGCGGCCTGTCGCGGCAATCTGGTCGGCACCCTGCGTTTGGGTGTGGTGCCGCTGTCGAGCTTCGATCCGCTGCCACTGCTGCAACGCCTGCACGCCGAACACCCGAACCTGCGCTTCGAGCTGTCGGCGCTCAGCTCCGAACAGATCCTCGAACAACTGGCGAACAACCGTATCGATCTCGGGGTTTCCTACCTGGAGCGTCTGGACGGCGAACACTTCGACTCGCTGACCTTCAGCGAAACCCGCATGGGCCTGCTCTACGATCAGCGCTTCTTCAGCTTTGGCGAGGCGCCCTTGAGTTGGGAATCGGTGATCGAGCTGCCGCTGGGCATGCTCACCAGCGGCATGCACTTCCGTCAGTCCATCGATCACAATTTTCACAGCCGTGGCCTCACTCCGCAGCCCTTGTTGCAAACCGATGCCGTGCATCAACTGTTACAAGCCGTGCACGGCGGCCTGTGTTGCGCCGTGATGCCGTTGGAGGGCGGTCTCGAAGGGCTCACCGAACACTTGCGCCTGCAACCGATCGAAAACGCCCAAACGCTAGGCCGGCTGGGGTTGATCATGCGTCGCAGCGCACCGCGCTCGGCGCTGGCGGAAGCCTGTTTCGCGATTTATCAACAATCGCTGACGGGCGCTTGATCGACAGCATCTATCGGTAGATCAGTAATAGCGATTAGACGCGACAACTTGCCGCGCCTAGTCTTAAAGCTGATCAATCCGTCGGTGATGCCATGAACGTCAAGCGCCCCTCCTGCGCGGCGCCCGCCCTCGAAACGCCCGCGCCCGCCGCCAGCCAGACGTACCGCTACAGCAACCTCGAATATTCGGAATCGGACAGCACCGCGCTGGCCGAGGAAGTCGCGCTGGCCATTGCCTATAACGGCATCAGCCAGGCCGTGATGCTGGTGACGCCTACCGACCTTGAAGACTTCATCGTCGGCTTCAGCCTGGGCAGCGGCATCATCGCGGACGCCACGGATATTTATGACCTGCAACTGAGCGGTTCAGGGTCAGCACAATACGCGCAAGTGACCATCGCCAATCGCGCGTTCTGGAACCTCAAGCAACAGCGTCGGCAACTGGCCGGCACCAGCGGTTGCGGGCTCTGCGGCGTGGAAGCGGTCGAACAGGCGCTGCCAGACCTCAATGTCCTGCCCGGTGCCCCGCTGCCGCCCGCCGAGTGGCTCGACGGCCTGCGCCAACGCATCGGCGCGTTCCAGCCGCTGGGTCAGCACTGCGGTGCGGTGCATGCGGCGGTGTTCATGAATGACCAAGGCCAATTGTTGCTCGGCCGTGAAGACATTGGCCGGCACAACGCCCTCGACAAATTGATCGGCGGCCTGGTCCGCCAAAACATCTCGACCGCAGGCGGGCTGGCGATCGTCACCAGCCGTTGCAGCCTCGAATTGATCCAGAAAGTCTTGCGCGCCGGCATCCAGACCCTGGTCAGCCTGTCGTCGCCTACGGGCCTTGCCGTGCAATGGGCCCGTCGCCACAACCTCAACCTCATCCACCTTCCACAGAAAAATGCGCCACGGGTCTACAGCCCGGCTTTGGAGAATCAAGCGTGAGTCAACACCGTCAAGCCGACCAGACACCTGTTCCTCGCTACAAACCCTACAAAGGTCCGGCCGGTGGTTGGGGCGCACTGATCAGCGTCGCCCAGGCCTGGCTCACCAGCGACAACGCGCTGAAAAACCTGCGCATGATGCTCAAGACCAACAAGAACGGCGGTTTCGACTGCCCGGGTTGCGCCTGGGGCGATTCCAATGAAGCAGGCATGGTGGCCTTCTGCGAGAACGGCGCCAAAGCGGTGAACTGGGAAGCGACCAAACGCCGGGTCGACGGCAAGTTTTTCGCCAGGCACAGCGTCACGTCGCTGCTGGAGCAGAGCGACTACTGGCTCGAATACCAGGGCCGCCTGACCGAGCCGTTGAGCTACAACGCCGAAACCGATCGCTACCAACCCATCAGTTGGGACGACGCGTTTGCACTGATCGCCAAACACCTGAAAGGCTTGTCGAGCCCGGATCAGGCCGAGTTCTATACCTCGGGTCGCGCCAGCAACGAGGCGGCGTTTCTCTATCAACTGTTTGTGCGCGCCTATGGCACCAACAATTTCCCTGACTGCTCGAACATGTGCCACGAGGCCAGCGGTGTCGCGTTGTCGCAAAGCGTCGGTGTCGGCAAAGGCACCGTGACCTTCGATGACTTCGAACACGCCGATGCGATTTTCGTCTGGGGCCAGAACCCCGGCACCAACCACCCGCGGATGCTCGAACCGCTGCGTGAAGCGGTGAAGCGCGGCGCGCAAGTGGTGTGCATCAACCCGCTGAAGGAGCGCGGCCTGGAACGTTTCCAGCATCCGCAGCACCCGATCGAAATGCTCACCAACGGTTTCAAAGCGACCAACACTGCGTACTTCCGCCCGGCACTGGGCGGTGACATGGCGATCATGCGCGGCATGGCCAAGTTTCTGCTGCAATGGGAGCGCGACGCCCAGGAGGCTGGCGCCCCGGCGGTGTTCGATCACGACTTCCTCAACGAACACAGCGTCAACGTGCTGGATTACCTGGCGGTCATCGACGGCACGCCGTGGGAACAAATCGTCGAGCAGTCCGGCCTGCCCCTCGTCGAAATCGAACAAGCGGCGCGGATGTACGCCAAGGGCAAGAACGTCATCATGTGCTGGGCGATGGGCATCACCCAGCACCGCCACTCGGTGGCGACCATCCAGGAAATCGCCAACCTGATGCTGCTGCGCGGCAACATCGGCCGACCGGGCGCGGGCCTGTGCCCGGTGCGCGGCCACAGTAACGTGCAGGGCGACCGGACCATGGGCATCAACGAACGTCCGCCGGTGGCGTTCCTCGATGCGCTGGAGCGGCGCTTCCAGTTCAAGGTGCCGCGTAAAAATGGCCACAACGTGGTCGAGGCGATCCACGCCATGGCTGAAGGCCGGGCGAAAGTGTTCATCGCCCTGGGCGGCAACTTCGCCCAGGCCACCCCGGACAGCACACGGACCTTCCAGGCCCTGAGCAATTGCGACCTGACCGTGCAGATCAGCACCAAGCTCAACCGCAGCCATTTGGCTCATGGCAAAGACGCGCTGATCCTGCCGTGCCTTGGCCGTACCGACATCGACCGGCAGACCGAAGGCCCGCAAGCGGTGACCGTCGAAGACTCGTTCAGCATGGTGCATGCGTCCAACGGTCAACTGGAGCCGCTGTCGAATCAGATGCGCTCTGAGCCTGCGATCCTCGCCGGGATCGCCGCTGCGACGCTGGGCAGCCATCCGGTGGACTGGCACTGGCTGGTGGGCGACTACCGCCGCATTCGCGAGCTGATCGCCGACACCGTTCCGAACTTCAAAGACTTCAACGAGAAGATCAAGAACCCGGGCGGCTTCTACCTCGGCAACAGCGCCGGTGCGCGCAAGTGGAACACCGCATCGGGCCGGGCCAATTTCAAGCCGAACCTTTTGCCCAAGGATCTGGTACACGAACGCACCCGTTCCACGGGCGTGTTGCCGGACCTGATCATGCAGTCGATGCGCTCCCACGATCAGTACAACACCACCATTTATGGCCTTAACGATCGTTATCGCGGCGTGAAGGGGCAGCGTGATGTGCTGTTCGTCAACGAAGCCGACATCATTCGCCTGGGCTTCAAGCCGGGACAAAAGGCCGACATCGTTTCGCTGTGGGACGATGGCATTGAGCGACGGGTGAAAGGCTTCACGCTGCTGGCGTTTGACATTCCGGCGGGTCAAGCGGCGGCGTACTACCCGGAAGTGAACCCGCTGGTGCCGCTGGAAAGCACCGGGGACGGCAGCCATACGCCGACATCGAAGTTCGTGGCGATCCGCTTGGAAGCGGCGAGTGAGACCGGGTTGATCATGGCCAGGTCGGCGTAATGCATCGTTAGTTCTGGCCCCATCGCGAGCAAGCTTGCTCCTACAGAATTTTTTGTTGGCCACATCATTTGTGTTCGATATAAATCCCTGTAGAGCGAGCTTGCTCGCGATGGCGATAGACGGATTGAACGCATGTTTCAGCCTTGACGAAAACTTTCCAATCGCCCACAAAAAAGGCCGTTTTCTAACGAAAACAGCCTTTGCGAAGTAATAAAAGACCGGCGAAAAATCGTTAAGTTCCGCCCAAAAAACAGCAACTTATAGAAATGTGCTGAAGTCGTGTTACTCGTCGGATTTCGATTGTCACACCTCTGACACAGCCTCAGGATCGCGCCGTCATCCCCTTGAGGTTCCTCTATGAAGTTCTCCTCGATTCTCTTGTTGTCCCTTGGCCTGGTCAGTGGCATCGCTTCTGCTGGCGGCACCACCGAAGCAGGTGTGGGCGGCGCATTGGGCGGGGTTTTGGGCTCGGTCGTCGGCCAATCGATTGGCGGCAATACAGGTTCCACCATCGGCGCGGCCCTGGGCGGCGCGGGTGGTAGCGCAGTTGGCGCAGACAAACGCAGCCGTGGCGAAGCCGCCATCGGTGGTGCGTTGGGCGCAGCAGGCGGTAACGTGGTTGGCCGCAGCATGGGCGGCACCACCGGCAGCCTGATCGGCTCCGCAGCCGGCGGCGGCGCCGGTGGCGCGCTGGGTAACTACATGGGCAATAAGAGCGATGATGATGACGACGATGATCGTCGTCGCGACCGTCGCTACTACCGTGACGGCCATCATGACCGTGGACACCACTATGGCCATCGCAAGCATCACAAGAAATACTACCGCCACCGTCATTGAGGCCGTAACAGGCTCACTGAGCAGTGAAAAAATCGCAGCCCGAGGGCTGCGATTTTTTTTGCCCGCCTTACACCACCAAACGTTCCAGGGCCTCGCGCAAGCCGGGCGGAATCGCCACCGGCTGATTTGAAGCGCGGTCGACAAACACATGCACAAAGCGCCCCGCTGCACAGGCCTCGTCCTCTCCCTGCTTGAACACCGCCAACTCGTACTGCACCGAGCTGTTACCCAGCTTGCCGACCCGCAAACCGATCTCGATCCGGTCCGGGAACGCGATGGAAGCGAAGTAATCGCAAGCTGAGCTCACCACAAACCCCACCACCTCGCCGTCATGGATATCAAGACCACCGACTTCGATCAGGTAAGTGTTTACCGCTGTGTCGAAGAAGCTGTAGTAGGTCACGTTGTTGACGTGGCCGTAGGCGTCGTTATCATGCCAGCGCGTGGTGATGGGCTGGCAGTGCGGGTATTCGCTGCGTTGGGTCATCAATGGGCTCCTTTCATGATTTCGAGTGGAGTCTACTGGTCCGCGAATCCCTTACCCACCGCCGCCAACTCCCCGATCAACCGCGCCGGACTCCAGTGATCACCCTGGCGCGTCTCCAACGCCAACAAACGCTGGTGAATGTCCGCCAGCCCCTGCTGATCCGCCCAGGCCATCGGCCCGCCCTTGTCCGCCGGGAACCCGTAGCCGTTGAGGTACACCAGATCGATGTCGTGGGCCGATCCGGCGATCCCTTCCTGCAGGATCTTCGCGCCCTCGTTGACCAGCGCCAGCAAGCAGCGCTCGAGGATTTCCTCCGTGCTGATCTCACGGCGATGGAACCCCAGCTTTTCGCTGACCTCCAGCACCAGCGCATCGACCTGCGGATCGTGCTCAGCCTGTCGACTGCCCGGCTCATAGTGGTAAAAACCGTTGCCGCTCTTCTGGCCGAAACGGCCCAATTCACACAGCCGGTTATCCACCTGCACCTCTGGCGCATCCTGCCCCACGCCCGACAGTTGCCGGGCGCGCCACTGCAGGTCGACACCCACTACGTCAAACATGCGGAACGGCCCCATGGCGAAACCGAAACCTTGCAGCGCCGCATCCACCTGATACGGATAAGCGCCCTCCAGCAACATTTTGCGTGCTTCGAGTACATAGGTATTGAGCATGCGGTTGCCGATAAATCCGTCGCAGTTGCCCGCCACCACACTGACCTTGCCCATGCGCTTGCCCAGCGCCAGGGCTGCCTCAATTACCGCCGGAGCCGTCTGGGCGCCACGGACGATTTCGAGCAGTTTCATGATGTGCGCCGGGCTGAAAAAGTGCAGGCCCAGGACTTGTTGCGCACGGCTTGTAACGGCAGCGATGGCGTCGATGTCCAGCGCTGAAGTGTTGCTCGCCAGAATCGCTTCAGGTTTGAGCAGGCCATCCAGTTCGCGGAAGATTGACTGCTTGAGTTCGAGGTTTTCGTACACCGCTTCGATCACCAGGTCGACGTCACGGATGGCCGCATAATTGGCCGCTGCCGTGATTCGGGCGATGCGGGCGTCGGCCTCGGCCTGATCAATACGCGCCTGTCGCACGCTGTGGGCGTAGGTGTCGGCCACGGCAACCAGAGCCTGCTCAAGCATCTGCGGATTGTTATCGACCCATTGCACCGCCACGCCGGCGTTGGCCAGGCACATGACAATGCCACGGCCCATGGTGCCCGCGCCGATCACGGCGGCGCGCTGAATGTTGAACGGTGTCTGGCTCATCTCTTGTTCTCTTGTTGGCGATCCAAAGACAGCCCTCACCATAGTCAGCCACCGCGCATTTTTGAAATTTATTCCTGTGATGAGCGACATTCAGCGGATGGATGCGCCGTAAATTCCTGTGGGAGCAGTAATCAACCTGCCAGATGCTGCTCAGCCCACTCCCGAACCTCGGCATACGGATAATCCTCCAGCACCGCAAACCCCGGAATGGCCCGCGCCTTGAGCTTGGTGAACAGCGGCACGCTGATCCCGCACAGAAACCGCGTCACTCGCTCGGCCGAGGGCACGCTGCCAGTGTGCTGCTCATGCCTGTGGATAAATCCGTCGCACAGCGCCTCGAAGTGCTTATCCACAAGCGCCGGCAACGCCGGTGGTGCCGGGAGCCGTGCAACCTGGCCATGACACACCGAGCAATGCCCACACTGCTGCGGGGCGTTGCTGTCGCCGAAATACTCGGCCAATCGAAAACCCAGGCAACGGTCGGTGGCAAACAAATCCAGCATCGCGTGGATTCGCGCGATCTCGGTTTGTTCGTGCCGGGTGAAACCGGCGTGAAGTTCAGCGCTGAGTGTCTGCGGGTCAAAATCCGTTTTCAGCAGCGTATAGACCTCGGTCATCAACTTGCTTTCAAGCTCAACCCAGCCCTTCTCCTGGAAATAATCCAGCGCCTTGACCACTCGGTTGCGCTCGGCCTGATGTTGCTCGTACAGCGCGTCGAAATTAACGGTGGCCCAGCTCCGTGCACGCTTGGACGTCTGGATGATCGCCGCGACGAAATCCTTGCGCTCGCCTTCGAAACGGGCCAGCAACGCCTCGGGTTCCTCCAGGTATTTGAAACGGTACTCAGCGTAGTAGGCGTAGCGCGGGGCAATGATTCCACGCAGCTCCAGTTGCACCAGCAACGTCTTGAGCGGCAGCTGGCGAATGTTGCTGTTATACGCCAACGGTCCCAACAGAAACTCCCACTCCCCTTGCGGCGCACACGCTTGCAACTCGTCGACAACATGGCGGATACCGTCGAGCTCAGGGGTATCGCCGTACACAAAATTTTCCAGCACGTTGAGGCTGTCGCGGTTGGCCAGCACCAGGCAATCCGATGGCTGCCCGTCACGCCCGGCGCGGCCGATTTCCTGGCTGTAGTTTTCGATGGATTTGGGCAGGTCGAAGTGCACCACGTTGCGAATGTCGCTCTTGTCGATACCCATGCCGAAGGCGATGGTCGCGACGATGCAATTGGACTGCCCGCCCATGAAGCGTTTCTGGATACCGTCACGTTGGTCATGGGGCAAACCGGCGTGATAGGCCTCGGCCTGAATGCCGTGGCGTTGCAGATGCTCGGCAATGTGCTCGGCGGTTTTCTGCAGGGTGACGTAGACGATACTCGGCTGGTCGGGACGCTCACTCATCCACTCAACAAGACGTCGGCGCTTGTCCGGACCGCGCACCGGTTCCACCCACAGATTGAGGTTCGGCCGATAGAACCCTGTGGTCACCACGTCATCGGGCGCGATGGCGAATTTCGTCTGCATGTCGACGATGACCTTGGGTGTCGCGGTAGCCGTCAGCAGCAAGACTTGCGGGATGTTGAACTGGTGTTGGTAGTCCGGCAGCTTGAGGTAATCGGGGCGAAAGTTGTGGCCCCATTCCGAGATGCAATGGGCCTCGTCCACCACCAGCAACGAAATCGGCACCTGCTGCAGGAAGTTGCGGAAACGCTCGTTCTTCAGGCGCTCCACCGAGATCATCAGGATCTTCAACTCGCCGGACCTGGCACGGGCCATCACATCGCTGGCGTCATCGCGGCTCTGGGCCGAATCGATACTGCCCGCCGCAATGCCATGACGTTGCAGGAACGCCAGCTGATCCTGCATCAATGCCAGCAACGGCGAAACCACCAGCGTCAGGTGCGGCAGCAGCACGGCCGATAACTGATAGCACAGGGACTTGCCGGAACCGGTGGGAAAAATCGCCGCCGCCGAACGCCCCGCCAGCACGGCGCTGACGGTTTTCTCCTGACCGGGTCGAAACTGTGGATAACCGAAAACCTGTTCCAGGGTGTTGTGCATAAGCTGTCACTCCGTTGACCGCTGCGATGAGCAAAGCCTAGCCGGCGAACGCAGCGAGTCGAGAAAAGGTCGGGGGGTAAAACGATACGGGATGATACAGCGGATGGCTTGGAAGACTTGAGGGATGTAGCGACCGTCAGATTGCTATCGCTAGCAGGCTAGCTCCCACACTGGATTTTCGGTGCCCACCAATCCCCTGTGGGAGCTAGCCTGCTAGCGATGGGTCCAGCCCAGTCACCGCAAAACCCGAAATAACCTACAACGTCTGAAGAACCATCAACCACCGCGTAGTCCCTTTCCTCAACCCCCCTCAAAAACCCTACAAAACCTGTCGACCTCAGCCGTCTTGTCCCACAACACCACGCCCTTCTATAGTCTGCGGCGTGGCTGAAAACAGTGTCTCGGCCTGCCGGGCACACTTGCCGATTTCGCACAGGACTCCCCTTGATGAACAGCCCCGACCCACTGACCGACCGCTACCGCCCGCTCAAATCCAGCTACAGCGAAACCCCGGTACTGGTCATCGACACCGAAGCCGACCCCTTCGAAATCCTCGACGCCGCCCGCCAACGCATCCGCGCCGCCAGCGACCTGCTCGAAACCCTGTATTGCCTGTGCTTCAAACAGGCCGACACCAGCGACATCCCCAACATCGTCAGCGCCTTGTACCTGCTGACCCAGGACGGCAACGACCTGCTCGACATCGCCCGGCAGCGCCTGCCGAAACTCACCGGCTAAGTCCCACACCATTTCCCTGTGGGAGCTGGCTTGCCAGCGATGAACGATAATGCGGTGCCATGTGGATAAGTCCGTCAGCAACGCCCTATCAAAGCTTCGGCAACGTCCTACAAAAGAAGGCACCTTGTCGGCTATCGCCAACCGGTGACTCAAACCTATAGTCCGGACTGTCGCTGCCCAATCAGCGGCTCGGGTTTGGTCACTCGATGGAATACATAATCGCATCCGTTGTAAGCTGCCGGCACCTCAAGTGTCTGCACGCTATATGGTGGCTGTGTTTGGGACGCCTTATGGCGTGCCGGTCTTATGTATTCCTCCGGTTGACCAACCCGAACACAGTCCGCCTCCATCGCTTGGTCACGATGAAAGCGGTTCATCCGATGCATTTGAGAATACATAAAATGAATAAATTGAATCCGTTTCCAAATCGCTACCGCCCACTCCAAACCAACCTCACCGACACCACCCCGCTAATTATCGACACAGAAGCCAACCCCCAAGACATCCTCGAATCCGCTTTCCAGCGCATCCGCGCGTCCAGCGATCTGCTCCGAACCCTGCACTGCCAAAGCTTCCTCGACGGCGACATCGAAGACATCCCGCGCATCACCCACGCGCTCTACCTGCTAACCCAGGACGGCTGCGACCTGCTCAAAGTCGCCCACCAACGCATGCTCAACTGGAAAGCGCCAGTCTGACGCTATTCAGTCAACGCGCCGAAGTGAAATTATTCCGGCTGTTTCAACACTAAACAGCCGGAATAATGGCAGCTAGCATGCATTTCTTTGAGAAATCAGGGTCGATAAAATGGCGCACTCTCCAATTTCCCCGTCGCAGGGATCGCGTTGATGGTGACGATGCCTCAGTTGGCGCGCCACGCTAGCAGGGGCATTGGGCCTATCAAAACGCGAGCAGGACAATATGGCGCCTGCATTTCGATTAGCGGAGCCTATGCAATGAACCTCGCCCCCAACCTCCCCGACGACCCAGCCCTCCATCAACTCATCCAGCTCCTGCATGAAGAACTCGGCTTCCCCGAGCGCAAAACCATCAGCCTCAGCACCTCGATCAATTTCGACCTCGGCTGCAACGGTGCCGACGCACAACACTTGATCGAAACCCTGGAAGAACACTTCACCATCGACTTCGTGGACTTCGACAGCTATCGCTATTTCCAGCCCGACGGCTACGATGTGAATCTAAAGCGAAAAGCCAAGGGACGCGGCGCGAAGGTGCCACTAACCATCGGCATGCTCTACCGGGCTATCAAGGCCCAGCGCTGGGACACGGAGGAGCTGGAACGCCCGTAACGCCCCCGGTGCATCACGATAAGGACATTACATGGACGTACTGATGGGCTTGCTGGCTGCCTTGTTATGGGGCGGCACGGATTTTCTGGTGGGCTTGAACGCCCGCGCTGTAGGCGTCAAACGCGCCGTTTATTTCGGTCAGGCACTGGGCTTTGCCATCATGAGCCTGCTGCTGATCGCCTTCCCCATGTTCATTCTGCGGTCGATGGCTGCACCGCTTGATGTCTGGTTGATCGGCGTCGCTGCCGCCGTGCTGACCGTGTCTGGCGCGCTGGCCTTGTCCAAGGCCTTCGCCCTTGGAAAAGCCTCCATTGTGGCGCCGCTGGTGACGTCCTACGGCGTGGTAACCACATTACTGTCCTGGGCCGGCGGTGAGCAGATCAGCCTGCTTCAGTTGCTGTGTATCGCGCTGTGCGTACTGGGCGTGGTGCTCTCTAGCATTCATTCCGACCCAAAACTCCCGCACACCACCCAAAACAGCAGCTCCATTGCCTATGCGTTGCTGGCGGCGGTGTTCTACGGCACCAGTTTTTGGCTGCAAGGGCATTTTGTACTGCCGACCCTCGGGCCGGTGACCATGCTCTGGCTGGCGTATCTGGTGGGCCTTATCGTGCTCGTGGCGATGGTTCTAAGGATCGATGACGGTCTGAAAATCCCCCCGCTGAAAAACTGCCTGACACTGACCGGTGCGAGCCTGATGAACCTCGGCGGTTTTTCATCGTTTGCCTGGGGCGCGGTGGCCGGCTCGGTGTCGGTGGTGACGGTGATCAGCACCTTGTCAGGCGGGATTGCGGCGATCCTGGGGTATGTTTTTTTCAAGGAACGGCTGGGGAAAGTGCAGGTGCTGGGGGTCGTGCTGGTGCTGGTCGGGGCGTTTGTCTTGCACCTTAAAACCTGAAACGCCGTGTACGAAAAAGCCGCCTCGAGAGGCGGCTTTTTCATTGCATCTGTCCCGTCCTGAATAAGGTTTACACCTTCTGACTTCTTTTCAGGAAGGTGCAATGGATACGGGCACGAAGCGCAGTCAGCGTGATTACACACTGACTTTTAAATTATCGGTTGTCGACCAGGTCGA
>NZ_MSTQ01000007.1 GCF_001945365.1 Pseudomonas reinekei | reverse complement strand
TCTACAGCAGCCTCATTTGCTGTCAAGTGGTTATTTTCAGAAGTTTTCAAGGATTTCCTCAACAACTTCAACCACTTGCGCTTTCGATCTCTCGTCAGCGGGAGGCGAATTCTACAGCGTTACACGCCGCTGTCAACACCTCTTTTTCAACTTCCTTCTGGCTTCGATGACCTGAAGCTACTTGCTGCCGAAAACTGCGTAACTCGTTGTTTACCAAGGAGTTTTCCGTTTCGACTGCGCCGGAAGTGGGGCGAATTATAGACATCTGAAATCTGCCGTCAAGCACTGATTTTGGTTTTCTATCAATAAGTTACGAAGGGGCCGAAAATGGCCCCCGCTACTGACAGCAAAATCGAGCCTCTATATAGAAGGCACCCTCAGAGCACTCCCGCTTCTTTGAAAGCAGCCACCACCCCGGCATCAAGACCAAGGACCCTCTGCAGGACCTCCAACGTGTGTTCACCCAACAATGGCGGCGCATGGCGATACTGGACCGGTGTCTCGGACAAACGAATCGGGCTCGCCACCTGGGGTACCATTCCCGCCAGCGCATGCGGCAATTCAATAGCCAGCCCACGCGCCTTGACCTGCGGATCGGCAAACATCTGCGCCAAATCGTTGATCGGCCCGCATGGCACACCTGCCTGCTCCAGCTGAGCCACCCATTCAGCAGTGGTCTTGAACACCGTCACCTGACGGATCAGCGGAATCAGCACTGCCCGGTTTGCCACCCGCACCTTGTTGGTTGCGAAGCGAGGGTCATCTGCCCATTGAGGCTGTCCAGCCACCTCCGCGAACTTGCGGAACTGCCCGTCATTACCCACGGTAAGGATGAAATCGCCGTCAGCTGTAGGAAAGTCCTGATAAGGCACGATGTTCGGATGAGCATTGCCCAAGCGTTTCGGCGCATTACCCGTCGTCAGGTAATTCATCGCCTGGTTGGCCAGGCAGGCCACCTGTACATCCAGCAGCGCCATATCGATATGCTGCCCGCCACCGTCATGATCCCGGTGCGCAAGCGCAGCGAGGATTGCTACCGTGGAATAGAGCCCCGTCAGGATGTCAGTCAGCGCAACGCCGACTTTTACCGGGCCGGCACCCTCCTCGCCTTCAGGTCGCCCCGTCAGACTCATGAGACCACCAAGCCCCTGAATCATGAAGTCGTAGCCCGCGCGCTTGGCATAGGGCCCGGTTTGACCAAAGCCGGTGATCGAGCAATAGATCAGATCCGGATTAATCGCCCTAAGCGTCTCGTAGTCCAGCCCATACGCTGCCAGACCACCTACCTTGAAGTTCTCGATCAGGATGTCCGACTTGGCGGCCAACTCACGCACCAGCCTCTGTCCCTCCGGACGCGTGAAGTCGATAGTCACCGATTGCTTGTTGCGATTGGCTGACAAGTAATAGGCAGCCTCACTGGTGTTCTCGCCATAAGCGTCCTTTAGGAATGGCGGACCCCAGGCGCGCGTGTCATCGCCATTACCCGGGCGCTCGACCTTGATCACTTCGGCGCCAAGGTCGGCGAGGATCTGCCCAGCCCACGGCCCGGCCAGTACCCGCGATAAATCCAGTACCCGCAGATGCGAAAGCGCGCCCATGGCCGTTCTCCTATTAATAGAACGCCTGAATGCCGGTTTGTGCGCGACCGAGGATCAGCGCGTGGACGTCATGCGTACCTTCATAGGTATTCACCACTTCCAGGTTGACCAGGTGACGGGCAACACCGAACTCATCGGAAATACCGTTGCCACCCAACATGTCGCGAGCCATGCGCGCGATGTCCAGGGACTTGCCGCACGAGTTACGCTTCATCATCGAGGTGATTTCGACAGCCGCAGTACCCTCGTCCTTCATGCGCCCCAGACGCAGGCAACCTTGCAGCGCCATGGTGATTTCAGTCTGCATGTCGGCCAGTTTCTTCTGGATCAGTTGAGTGGCAGCCAATGGGCGGCCGAACTGCTGACGATCCAGGGTGTACTGGCGAGCGGTATGCCAGCAGAACTCGGCAGCACCGAGCGCGCCCCACGAAATGCCGTAACGCGCGGAGTTGAGACAGGTGAAAGGACCTTTCAAGCCACGCACATCCGGGAAAATGTTCTCTTCCGGCACGAACACGTTATCCATGACGATTTCACCGGTGATCGACGCGCGCAGGCCAACCTTGCCATGAATCGCCGGAGTGCTCAGGCCTTTCCAGCCCTTCTCCAGAACGAAGCCGCGGATATCACCCGCATCGTCCTTGCCCCAAACCACAAACACGTCGGCGATCGGGCTGTTGGTGATCCACATCTTGTTGCCGGTCAGGCTGTAACCGCCTTCGACTTTGCGCGCACGAGTAATCATCGCACCCGGATCGGAGCCGTGGTTTGGCTCAGTCAGGCCGAAGCAGCCAATCCACTCGCCCGTGGCCAGCTTCGGCAGGTATTTCTGCTTCTGCGCTTCGGTACCGAATTCATTGATCGGCACCATCACCAGCGAGGACTGCACACTCATCATCGAGCGATAGCCGGAGTCGACACGCTCGACTTCACGGGCAATCAGGCCGTAGCTGACATAGTTCAGGCCGCTGCCACCGTATTGCTCAGGAATGGTTGCCCCCAACAGGCCCACTTCACCCATCTCGCGAAAGATCGCCGGATCGGTCTTTTCATGGCGGAAAGCTTCGAGAACGCGCGGTGCGAGCTTCTGCTGAGCGAATTGTGCAGCAGTGTCGCGAATCATGCGTTCTTCTTCGGTGAGCTGTTGATCCATCAGCAGGGGATCAATCCAGTTGAAGCTAGCTTTACCGGCCATGAGTGTGTCCTCTCGAAACAGGTCAAATAACGTGGACTGATCCTAGGCCGGGCTCGGTTTCTGGGCAAACGAGGATTTCGCATACTGTTGTGCTAATTTCTCACTCCGAAACGTCGCTCAACGCATTTAAGGCGATGTATTAGTGAGGTTGACGTACATGCGCAGGAAGATACCCAGCACAACCGCCCTGATCAGTTTTGAAGCGGCAGCGCGACACGAAAGCTTTACCAAGGCAGCCGAAGAGCTTTCGCTGACCCAGGGAGCTATTTGCCGACAGATCGCCAGCCTGGAGGAGTTCCTTAACGTGGAACTCTTCCGACGCTCACGGCGCGGAGTAAAGCTGACCGAAGCCGGGCTTTCCTACAGCCGCCGGGTTGCCACTCAGCTAGACGCAGTCGAGCGCGATACCTTGTCAGTGATGGGCCAGCAGGGAGCCAACGTGATCGAATTGGCCGTGGTGCCAACCTTCGGCACCCAGTGGTTACTGCCGCGGCTTAAAGACTTCCAGCACAAGCATCCGGAAGTGACGGTCAACCTGACCAACCGTACGCGCCCCTTCCTGTTTGCCGACACCGACTTCGATGCCGCGATTTACTTCGGCGACGCGGATTGGCCGGGTACAGAATCCCACCGCTTGATGGGCGAGAATCCGATGCCCGTATGCAGTCCCGTCTTACTCGGAAAGAAGACCACTCTGACTCCCAGCGAAATCGCAGAATTCCCCCTCCTGCAACAGACCACCCGGCCCTACGCCTGGCGACAGTGGTTCAACTCTCAGCACCTGAATATCCCCCGCGACATGACAGGCCCGCGCTACGAGCTATTCTCCATGCTCGCCCAAGCGGCGATGCACGACATGGGAATTGCGTTGATTCCGCCCTTCCTGATTCAACGCGAGTTGGCCGAGAAACGCCTGGTCATCGCCAACCCTCAGGCGCTCTCCAGCATCAAGGCCTATTACTTGATGATTCCTGAGCGAAAGGTCGAATCTGCCTCTTTAAGGGCTTTTCGAGATTGGCTGGTCAATCAAGCGCATAGCTACAGCCTAGAAGGATAGAGGCCTAGCGCCGCTAGCTGACCCCGTAGTCAATAAATATTTAACCCTACAGATATACGGATATGTCGCATTAACACAAACTGTTTGACGAAGCAGTACAAACGTCCCACAAGCGCCTGATGACGCGGCTTTGCGCCACTATTTAGGGTCAATGCCGCGTCATTCATATGAACGATGTGTAAATTCCTGAATTTCGGCCAGAATCCTTACAAGGCGCGGCCTGCAAGGGATTGAACCGGCCAGTTGCGACATTCGGTCACGGGGTGACTTGTAGTTAATTTTCCGTCACCCGTCATAATCCCTTGAAGGGCACAAAGTTCGCCTGCAAAATGCCGCGCCCCGCCCTGATTTGGCGGGATCGTGCTGATCGGCCGCCCCAGCCGCACCATCCGTAGTGCATGGGTTTACTCAATAAGATCACGCAGGAGATTTGACGTGCACATTGGTGTTCCTCTCGAAACCCAGACGGGTGAAACACGGGTTGCTGCAACCCCGGAAACCATCAAGAAGCTGATCGGCCAGGGTCATAAGGTCACTGTACAAAGCGGCGCCGGCATCAATGCCAGTGTTGTCGACAGTGCCTATGAAGCGGCAGGCGCAAGCATTGGCAGCGCCAGCGATGCGTTTGATGCAGAGCTGATCCTTAAGGTAGTCGCCCCCAGCGACAGCGAGCTCGCACTGATCAAGAGCGGCACCGTTGTGGTGGGCATGCTCAATCCGTTCAGTAATGAAACCATCGCCAAGATGGCCGAATGCGGCATTACCGCGTTTGCGCTGGAAGCTGCGCCACGTACTTCCCGCGCCCAGAGCCTGGATGTGCTGTCGTCGCAAGCCAACATC
Organism: Pseudomonas reinekei; assembly: GCF_001945365.1. Taxonomy (GTDB): domain Bacteria; phylum Pseudomonadota; class Gammaproteobacteria; order Pseudomonadales; family Pseudomonadaceae; genus Aquipseudomonas; species Aquipseudomonas reinekei. The sequence continues at coordinate 321,260 of NZ_MSTQ01000007.1, read as the reverse complement.
GCCGGCTATAAGGCTGTGTTGCTGGCAGCCCATTACTATCCGCGCTTCATGCCGATGCTGATGACCGCTGCAGGAACCGTGAAAGCGGCGCGCGTGCTGATTCTCGGCGCCGGTGTTGCCGGCTTGCAGGCAATCGCTACGGCGAAACGCCTGGGTGCGGTGATCGAAGCGTCAGACGTGCGTCCTGCGGTAAAGGAACAAATCGAATCCCTCGGCGCCAAGTTCGTCGACGTACCGTACGAGACCGACGAGGAGCGTGAGTGCGCCGTTGGAGTGGGCGGTTACGCACGCCCCATGCCAGCCAGCTGGATGCAGCGCCAGGCCGTGGCCGTACACGAACGCGCCAAGCAGGCCGACATCGTCATCACCACCGCGCTGATTCCGGGCCGCAAGGCACCGACTCTGTTGAGCGCGGAAACCGTGGCGCAGATGAAACCAGGCTCGGTGGTCATCGACCTTGCCGCGGCCCAAGGTGGTAACTGCCCGCTGACCGTGGCTGACCAGGTGGTTGTCGAGAATGGCGTGACCATTGTCGGCCCGACCAATCTGGCCGGCGCCGTGGCGGCTGACGCTTCGGCGCTGTACGCCCGCAACCTGCTGGACTTCCTGAAGCTGGTCTTCACCAAGGAAGGCCAGTTCGAGATCAACCTCGAAGACGACATCGTCGCCGCGTGCCTGATGTGCCGCGACGGCCAAGTCATCCGCAAAAACGCCTAAGCAGGGATTCAGACGATGGAAGAGCTTATCTCCCCCGGTATCTACAACCTGATCATCTTCGTGCTGGCGATTTATGTCGGTTATCACGTGGTCTGGAACGTTACGCCTGCGCTGCACACGCCCCTGATGGCCGTGACCAACGCCATCTCGGCGATCGTAATCGTCGGCGCCATGCTCGCTGCCGCTCTGACCGTGACGCCACTGGGTAAAACCATGGGCACGCTGGCGGTGGCCCTGGCCGCGGTGAACGTGTTCGGTGGCTTCCTGGTCACCCGCCGCATGCTTGAGATGTTCAAGAAAAAAGCCCCGAAAGCCGTAAAAGAAGAGGCGCCGAAGTAATGAGCATGAACCTTGTAACGACGCTCTACCTGATCGCGTCGATCTGCTTCATTCAGGCCCTCAAGGGCCTGTCGCACCCGACCACTTCGCGTCGCGGCAACCTGTTCGGCATGCTCGGCATGGCATTGGCCATCCTGACGACCGTTGGCCTCATCTATAAGCTGGGCGCCGAGCTGGCCACGGCGGGTATCGGTTACGTAATAGTCGGCCTGCTGATCGGCGGCACCGCCGGTTCGATCATGGCCAAGCGCGTTGAAATGACCAAGATGCCGGAACTGGTTGCGTTCATGCACAGCATGATCGGTCTGGCCGCGGTGTTCATTGCCATTGCGGCGGTAGTTGAGCCGCAATCGCTGGGCATCGTCAAGCAACTGGGCGACTCGATTCCGGCCGGTAACCGTCTGGAGCTGTTCCTTGGCGCAGCCATTGGTGCAATCACCTTCTCCGGTTCGGTGATCGCATTCGGCAAGCTGTCGGGCAAGTACAAGTTCCGTCTGTTCCAGGGCGCACCGGTACAGTTCAGCGGTCAGCACAAACTGAACCTGCTGCTTGGTGTTGCCACTCTGGTCCTGGGCGTGACCTTCATGTTGACCGGCAGCCTGACCGCCTTCGCCTTGATGCTGGCTCTGGCCTTCATCATGGGCGTGCTGATCATCATCCCGATCGGTGGCGCCGACATGCCGGTGGTGGTGTCGATGCTCAACAGCTACTCCGGCTGGGCGGCGGCGGGTATCGGCTTCTCGTTGAACAACTCGATGCTGATCATTGCCGGTTCGCTGGTAGGCTCGTCCGGTGCGATCCTCTCGTACATCATGTGCAAGGCGATGAACCGCTCCTTCTTTAATGTGTTGCTCGGCGGTTTCGGCAATACCGCTGACGCGGGTCCAGCAGGCGCCAAGGAAGCCCGCCCGGTGAAATCCGGCTCGGCTGACGACGCGACCTTCCTGCTGACCAATGCCGACACCGTGATCATCGTCCCGGGCTATGGCCTGGCGGTAGCACGGGCGCAGCATGCGCTGAAAGAACTGACCGAGAAGCTGACCCACCGCGGCGTGACCGTGAAGTACGCGATCCACCCGGTTGCCGGGCGTATGCCGGGTCACATGAACGTGTTGCTGGCCGAGGCCGAAGTGCCTTACGACCAGGTGTTCGAGATGGAAGACATTAACTCCGAGTTTGGCCAGGCCGACGTGGTCCTGGTGCTGGGCGCCAACGACGTGGTGAACCCTGCCGCGAAGAACGATCCGAAATCGCCGATTGCCGGCATGCCGATTCTCGAAGCGTTCAAGGCCAAGACCATCATCGTCAACAAGCGCTCGATGGCCAGCGGCTATGCCGGCCTGGACAACGAACTGTTCTACCTCGACAAAACCATGATGGTGTTCGGCGACGCCAAGAAAGTCATCGAAGACATGGTTAAAGCCGTCGAGTAATTCACCTGGCACTACTGGAACGCCCCGATTCGTCGGGGCGTTTTTGTTTGTGCAAAACATCAGACAATCTGCGCCTTTGTTACCGATCCGGTAACGGTGTTTTGCTTGAAAACCCCGGAATAGACGCCTCGTTTGCGACCTTGGTAGCGGGACACGAGCGAGGAAAATTAACTAGACTGCGCGTCCTGATACCCGTTGCCCGAGATAACAATCCATGTACCGTGACCGTATTCGCCTGCCATCGTTGTTGGACAAAGTGATGAGCGCGGCCGAAGCCGCCGCTCTGATTCAGGACGGCATGACCGTTGGCATGAGCGGCTTCACCCGCGCCGGCGAAGCCAAGGCCGTACCCCACGCACTGGCTGAACGAGCCAAGGTCACGCCGCTGAAGATCAGCCTGATGACCGGCGCCAGCCTGGGCAACGACCTCGACAAGAAACTCACCGAAGCCGGCGTCCTGTCACGACGCATGCCGTTCCAGGTCGACAGCACCCTGCGCAAGGCGATCAACGCCGGCGAGGTGATGTTCATCGACCAACACCTTTCGGAAACCGTCGAGCAACTGCGCAACCAGCAACTCAAGTTGCCGGACATCGCAGTAATCGAAGCCGTAGCGATCACCGAGCAAGGCCATATCGTACCGACCACGTCCGTGGGCAACTCCGCCAGCTTCGCGATTTTCGCCAAGCACGTGATCGTCGAGATCAATCTGGCGCACAACCCGAATCTCGAAGGCCTGCATGACATTTATATTCCGACCTATCGCCCGACCCGCACGCCGGTTCCATTGGTAAAGGTCGACGATCGCATTGGCAGTACCGCCATCCCTATTCCTCCGGAAAAGATCGTCGCCATCGTGGTCACCCATCAGCCGGACTCTCCGTCCACCGTGCTGCCGCCCGACACTGACACCCAAGCCATCGCCGACCATTTGATTGGCTTCTTCAAGCAGGAAGTGAAGGCCGGGCGCATGACCAACAAGCTCGGACCGTTGCAAGCCGGGATCGGCACGATCGCCAACTCGGTGATGTGCGGCCTGATCGACTCGCCTTTCGAAGACCTGACGATGTATTCCGAAGTGCTGCAGGACTCGACGTTCGACCTGATCGACGCCGGCAAGCTGAGCTTTGCATCGGGCAGTTCGATCACCCTCTCCAGCCGCCGCAATGCCGATGTGTTCGGTAACCTGGAGCGCTACAAAGACAAACTGGTGCTGCGGCCCCAGGAGATTTCCAACCACCCTGAAGTGGTGCGTCGCCTTGGGATCATCGGTATCAACACGGCGCTGGAGTTCGACATCTATGGCAACGTCAACTCCACCCATGTCTGCGGCACGCGGATGATGAACGGTATTGGCGGCTCGGGCGACTTTGCGCGCAATGCGCACCTGGCAATCTTCGTGACCAAGTCGATTGCCAAGGGCGGCGCGATTTCCAGCGTGGTGCCGATGGTCAGCCATGTCGATCACACTGAGCATGACGTCGACATTCTGGTCACCGAAGTCGGACTGGCCGACCTGCGAGGCCTGGCGCCTCGCGAACGCGCCCGGGTCATCATCGACAACTGCGTGCACCCGGACTATCGCCAGGCCCTCAACAGTTACTTCGAAACCGCTTGCGCGGCAGGCGGACACACTCCGCACATTCTGCGCGATGCCCTGAGCTGGCACATGAACCTGGAAGAAACCGGGCGCATGATCGCGGTGTAATTGGTACAGATTGCCGCTGACGCAAACACAGTTTCGTCAGCTGGCGATCATCAACCCTATTTTTCTAAAAAACTGTACTTCTGTACTGGTCAATTCCTACAGCCACACCCTACAAAACCCAGGCCAACGCCCAAAAATGCACCAATATGGCGCCGATAGGTACAGTTGCCTCAAATTCGACCAGTACACCCCCTATAAACAGTTAACTGAGCCCTCACAATACAGATGAACTGTATCTACAGAGACTAGGCAAACGAGAGGATCATGGGCACCAGTTAAACCACTACCTAATCCCGCCACAAGCGGAAGGATGTCAACCATGGAACGTACACTCAGTTCCGAACTGTTCTTCGAAGACACTGCTGCAAAAACCCAGGCTTCCATGCCTCTGCGCGTTATCGCCAACCTGATGTTGTGGCAGCGCCGCATCTCCAGCCGCCACCAATTGGCTCGCCTGGATTCGCGTCTGCTGGCTGATGCCGGGATTAGCGAAGCACAACGCTACGAAGAGCTGAGCAAGCCGTTCTGGCGCTAAGTTAGCGTCGCTGGCTCTGACCTGAAGGGTCAATCGCCAGCAACCCGAATTGAAAAAGCAAAACCCGTCGTGAGAAATCACGACGGGTTTTGTCGTTTCCGGGTCCGGAAAAGCAAACCAGTACAGCTTCCAGGATTACCAATAAAACCAGAACAGTTTACTGCTCACCTTGATCTACGCCATCTGGCTTAGTAAGTGTTTTTTCTCCAAGACTGTTCGAACCCGCATACTCCAGCCTAATATCAAGTCAGAACGTGGCGAACGCCGGGTGTCTGGCGTCTGATTGCTCAGTTACTGCGCCATCTCTCTATCCGTTTATCCAAAGGAGTTACACCATGACCCGCCTTCGCCTGCTCAGCGCTGCAGCCCTGCTTGCCGTGGCTGCCAATGCCCACGCCACCAGCTTCATCGTGACCACCGATGCCGTCGTCGGTGCACTCAAAGCCACCTCCGATGCGACCTCCGACGTCACGTCTTCCTTTAAAGACGACAAGATTGTGCTCGCGGCCCGTGACGACGCCGCCAGCTTCGTCGCCAGCGAAGGCGCGATCCGCGGGGTAAAACTGGAGAGCGCGATGGACCACATTCGGCACCAGGCGCCACAACTGATGGCTACCGATGCGCAATTGGCGCAGGCGATCCTGACGATCTAAGCGTTTGCCTTGATTTGGGACACGTCCAACGTGTCCCAATGTTTCCAGGCTGGCTCCAGACCGGGCGTTGCGCTAGCCTTGGGACTCACTTTCAATAGTCGAGTCCCATGGGTTTTCTTTCAAAGACATTCGTCCTCCCCGTGTTTTTTGCGGCCACCTGCTCGGGTTCGGCCTACGCTTTTGACGCTTTCAATCTGTCGACCCAAGGCACCGTAGCCAGTGGTTACGCCACAAGCTTGGTGACCTCCGCGCCCTTCGACCATAAACTGCTGCTCGCCGCCCGGGATGATGCTGCGGCATTCATTGCCAGTGACGGCCAACTGAGAGGCGCACAGCTGGAGTCGGCCCTGTCTTACCTGCGCCGGACCCAGCCAAAACTTCATGCCAGCGACCTTGAACTGGCACAGGCAATTCTCGTCCAATAGCTATCCCAAGTTTCTCCGGAGTCGTTCCATGCGTAGCCCGCTGATTGCCGCCACCCTTGGCCTGCTGTTGTTGGCTGATGTGGCCCAGGCCCATACCCTGGTTGCCACCAGTAACATTCTTATCCGCGCGACTCAGCGCTCACTCGATTTTACGTCCGATACCACCACGTCCATTCGCGATTCGAAAATCGTCCGCGAAGCTCAAGACGACGCCGCCAGTTTCGTCGCCAGCAACGGAGACATCCGTGGTGCGCACCTGGAGTCGGCTTTCAATTTGTTGCGCACGCGCGTTCCGGAAGCCCGAGACGCCAGTGATCAGGATCTCGCTGAAGCCATCCTCGCACTGTGAGGTCTCCAGCAGCCTGGCTGTTGGCCGGCGCCATGTTGCTGCTCGGCAACATGGCCCACGCCGACCTTGAACTCCACCTCAAGACCGAAGGCCTGAGCCCCGCGCAACAGCAGGCCAGCCAGACGTTGCTTGATGAAGCGATGCAGGCCTTGCCGCCGCATTTCATCAAGCAGCTCGACCGGCGTATCGACGTCGGCTGGACCGATAAGATGCCCGCCAACGCCTACGGCCAGGCATCGCCGGTGTCTGAGCTCGATCTGAACCGCAACCTGCTGGCGAGCCTTACGGATGGCAGCGCCGCAACCAAGAAAACCAATCGCCCCCACGGCACTGTGCGCCGCGAAATGCTGGCCACCGTGCTGCACGAACTCACCCACATCTATGATCGCTCGCGCCTTTGGCCCCAGGGGCAACGCACGCTGATTCAACGTTGCACCCGGCAAGACAGCAGCTCAGGACTGGTCGGTATTGCAGATCAATGCCGAGGCCAGTCAGGCCGCCGCTTCACCCTCAGCGACGATCCCCGCCTGCTCGACCTCGCCGGCTGGCCGCAATACGTCGGTCGTCGCGGCGAGCGCGAACAGCACAACCGTCAGATCGCCCGCAGCCCGGACATCTACGAGACCAGCAGCCCCAAGGAGTTCGTCGCGGTCAATATGGAGTATTTCCTCCTCGACCCGAGCTACGCCTGCCGTCGTCCCGCGCTGTACCGCTATTACAAAGAACACTTTGGCTGGGCCCCAGCCGCCAAAAGCGCCTGCGGCAAAACCTTCGCCTTCCTCAACGCCGGCAATGACTTTGCCAAAACGCCACTGGGCCAGGTCGATCCGGAGCGGGTGTACGCCGTCGACTATTTGTTGGCCGAGGCCAATCAGAACTGGGTCAGCCGTTGGGGTCACAGCATGTTGCGCCTGGTGATCTGCGCACCGGGCCGACCACGCGGGCCGGATTGTCGGTTGGATCTGGACCAGCATCTGGTCCTGTCTTACCGAGCCTTCGTCGGCGACGTGCAGTTGTCGAGCTGGGATGGCCTGGTGGGCAAATATCCCTCACGCCTGTTTGTGTTGCCGCTGGCCCAGGTCATCGACGAGTACACCAAGACCGAATTGCGCAGCCTGGCGTCCGTGCCATTGAACCTCTCGCGCAGTGAGATTGAAGGCGTGGTGGAACGCGCCGCCGAAATGCACTGGAGTTACGACGGCAACTACTTTTTCCTCTCCAACAACTGCGCCGTCGAGGAACTGAAGCTTCTGCGCAGCGGCACCAACAACTCAAAACTGGTGTCTCTGGACAACATCATGCCCAACGGCCTGCTGGAAGTGCTGAAAGGGCGCGGGCTGGCGGATACCAGCGTGCTGGACGATCCAAGGGAAGCACTGCGCCTGGGCTATCGGTTCGACTCGTTCCGGGATCGCTATCAAGCGATGTTCGAAGTTTTGAAAAAGCACTTGCCGGTGAAACAGGAAACTGTCGAGGACTGGCTGGACTTGAAGGCTGCGGAACGTCGCACGTGGTTCGAACAGGCCGACTTGCGCACCAGCGCGGCCCTGTTGCTGCTGGAGCAAGCGAGTTTCAGACGTCAGATGTTGCTGGCTCAGGACGAAGTCAAACAGCGTTATCTGGGCGCTCGTGAGCTGAAAAACGGCGGAATGGACAAGGCCAACGCGACGCTGAGGCAAATCCTCGACAACAGTGGCTTTCTTAGCCGACCGGCAGAACTGCTTGGCAGCGGCGGGTACGGCTTGCCGCAACCGCATGAATGGCAGCGCCTGGAGTCGGAAACCAGCCTGCGGCAAAAGCAGCTTCAGGCTTTGACCGGGGATCTGGACAAGGAAGTACGAGCATTGCTCGAGCCGTCTCGAGCAGCGGAAATGGCTGCTAACGAAGCCAACGTGAAACAGATTGGCGAGCACTTGCGCAAGTTGCACAAAGCGTCGGGTGGGCTGGAGTTGCCTTGAGGTTAAAAAAGCAAAGATCGCAGCCTTCGGCAGCTCCTACATGGAAATGTATTCCCTGTAGAAGCGGCCGAAGCTGCGATCTGGCTTTAATTCCTCTGTATCAGGAGCTATATCTTTAGCTGACGCGGGCCTTACGCACGCCGTCGGCCAGCGCCGAGCACAGGCTCAATACGCCATCGATTGCCTGATCCGGCGTTGCGGCATTGGCGATGTGATCGATCAACGCCGACCCCACCACCACACCATCGGCCAGACGTGCGATAGCCGCTGCCTGTTCTGGCGTGCGAATGCCAAAACCGATACTGATCGGCAGATCGGTATGGCGACGCAGGCGAGCGACCGCCTCTTCGACGTGTTCCAGCGTAGCCGCGCCAGCACCGGTCACCCCGGCAACCGACACGTAGTACACGAATCCGGAACTGCCATTGAGCACGGTTGGCAGCCGCACGTCATCGGTAGTCGGCGTGGTCAGGCGGATGAAGTCGATGCCGGCTGCCTGAGCCGGGTCGCACAGTTCGCCGTTATGCTCGGGCGGCATGTCGACCACGATCAGACCATCGACACCGGCTTCTTTCGCTTCGGCGATGAAGCGTGGCACGCCGTACATGTGGATCGGGTTGAAGTAACCCATCAGGACCAGTGGGGTTTGGTTGTTGTCCTTGCGGAACTCGCGGACCATTTCCAGGGTTTTCGCCAGGTTCTGCTTGGCACCCAGGGCACGGATGTTGGCGAGCTGGATCGCCGGGCCGTCGGCCATCGGATCGGTAAAGGGCATGCCCAGCTCGATCACATCGGCACCCGCTCCCGGCAAGCCTTTGAGGATGGCCAACGAGGTCTCGTAACTCGGGTCGCCAGCGGTCACGAAAGTCACCAGAGCGGCGCGGTTCTGTTCCTTGAGTTCGGCAAAACGTGTTTGCAGGCGGCTCATCAGTGTTTCTCCTGCTTGGATTGTTCCATGTGGTGCATCACGGTTTGCATGTCTTTGTCGCCACGGCCGGACAGGTTGACCACCATCAAGTGATCCTTCGGCAGGCTCGGTGCGCGTTTGAATACTTCAGCCAGGGCATGGGCGCTTTCCAGCGCTGGAATGATCCCTTCCAGGCGGCAGCATTGATGGAACGCCGCGAGGGCTTCGTCGTCAGTCACCGAGGTGTACTGAACACGGCCGATGTCATGCAACCAGGCGTGTTCCGGGCCGATGCCCGGGTAATCGAGGCCGGCGGAAATCGAGTGAGCGTCGATGATCTGACCATCCTCGTCCTGCAGCAGGAAGGTGCGGTTACCGTGCAGCACGCCCGGTACGCCACCGTTGAGGCTGGCCGCATGCTTGCCGGTTTCAATACCGTAACCGGCGGCTTCAACACCGATGATTTCAACGCTTTTGTCATCGAGGAACGGATGGAAAAGGCCCATGGCGTTGGAACCACCGCCGATGCACGCCACCAGGCTGTCCGGCAGGCGGCCTTCCTGAGCTTGCAGTTGATCACGGGTTTCCTTGCCGATAACGGCCTGAAAATCGCGAACCATCGCTGGATACGGGTGCGGGCCAGCCACAGTGCCAATCAGGTAGAAGGTGCTGTCGACGTTGGTCACCCAGTCACGCAAGGCTTCGTTCATCGCGTCCTTGAGAGTGCCGGTGCCGGCTACGACCGGAATCACTTCGGCACCCAGCAACTTCATGCGAAATACGTTGGCCTGCTGACGCTCAATGTCAGTGGTGCCCATGTAGATCACGCAGTCGAGACCAAAACGTGCGGCGACGGTGGCCGTTGCCACGCCATGCATGCCAGCGCCGGTTTCGGCAATGATGCGTTTTTTGCCCATGCGTCGCGCCAGCAGGATCTGGCCGATGCAATTGTTGATCTTGTGCGCGCCGGTGTGGTTCAGCTCTTCACGCTTGAGGTAAATCTTCGCGCCGCCGCAGAACTCGGTCAGGCGTTCAGCGAAATAAAGCGGGCTTGGACGTCCGACATAGTCGCGCTGGAAGTAGGCCAATTCTTCCTTGAACGCAGGATCTTCCTTGGCTGCTTCGTATTCGCGGGCCAGATCGAGGATCAAAGGCATCAGGGTTTCAGCGACGTAACGGCCGCCGAACGCGCCAAACAGGCCGTTGGCATCAGGGCCGTTGCGCAGATTAGTCTGGGTCATTTGGGCGCTCCAGTTGAATGCGTGAAAGAGTGCATAAGAGTCAGTGGGGTCCACTCTACCCCTGACATCCCCGACTGAAAACCGATAAGATCGCCACAACCTGTCAGGAAAACTCACAGATAAAATGAGCCACGACCTCCCCCCGCTCAATGCACTTCGCGCTTTCGAAGCGACCGCCCGCCTGAACAGCGTCAGTCAGGCTGCGGAGCAACTGCACGTAACCCACGGCGCTGTCAGCCGGCAGCTCAAGTTGCTTGAAGAGCATCTCGGCGTGAGCCTTTTCATCAAAGAAGGTCGTGGCCTTAAACTCACAGATGCCGGTATGCGCTTACGCGACGCCAGCGCTGAAGCCTTCGAACGCTTGCGTTCGGTCTGCGCAGAACTCACACAAAGCACGGCCGACGCACCGTTTGTGCTGGGCTGCTCCGGGAGCTTGCTGGCACGCTGGTTCATTCCACGTCTCGGACGGTTGAATGCCGACCTGCCGGACCTGCGTTTGCACCTGTCTGCCGGCGAAGGCGATCTCGATCCGCGTCGCCCGGGCCTGGATGCGTTGCTGGTGTTTGCCGAACCGCCCTGGCCCGCGGACATGCAGGTCTTCGAACTGGCCAGCGAACGGATCGGTCCGGTCATGAGCCCGCGTTTCACCGGCTACGAACGCCTGAAAACGGCACCGCCCACGGCCCTGCTCAATGAGTCTTTGCTGCACACGACTTCACGTCCGCAAGCCTGGCCCAACTGGGCACAGCAAAGCTGCCTCGACGCCAAGACGTTGAAGTACGGGCAGGGTTTCGAACATTTATATTATTTGCTGGAAGCGGCCGTGGCCGGGCTGGGCGTCGCGATTGCCCCGGAGCCTTTGGTGGCCGAAGACTTGAAGGCCGGCCGTCTGGTTGCGCCATGGGGCTTTCGCGAAACCCAGGCGCATCTGGCGCTGTGGTTGCCCAAGCGCGCCGCGGACGGGCGCGCCCGGCAACTGGCGCAATGGCTCAAGAATGAGCTGCGCCAGACGGATCAGTCGCCGCGTTTGCACAACAGGTAGGCCGCCAACAGGCCCAGTGCACCGACGGCAACACCCGCTGTAGTCCACGGGTGTTCCTGAGCGTAGTCCCGAGTGGCAATGCCGGTCTCGCGGGTTTTGACCTTGACCTCTTCATAGGCATCGGCGAGCAGATGGCGCGAATGCCGCAGTGCGCTTTCAGCGTTACCTTTGAGCACTTTAAGGGTCTTACGCGACTCGTCCGAGGCGTCGTCCTTCAGGTTTTCCAAGGATTTGAGCAGACTCTCGATCTCCGCTTCCATACTTTGCAATGAGGCTTTACGTAAAGAACTGTTGGCCATGGTGGCTCTCCTGCATTGTTGATGAGTGGCGTGTGTTGATTGGGACTTCAGGGCATCGAGAAAGTGCAGTAAATGTGAACTTCCGTGTCGGATCGGGCGACAGAAGTAAGACAGAAATTCACTGCTAGGCTGTATTCACACCCAAAGGAGAACGCCCATGTCTGACCATCACACCTACAAGAAAGTCGAACTGGTTGGCTCGTCCACCAGCAGCATCGAAGATGCGATTAACAATGCCCTGGCTGAAGCAGCCAAAAGCATCAAGCACCTGGAATGGTTTGAAGTGACCGAAACCCGTGGGCATATCAAGGACGGCAAGGCTGCGCACTTTCAGGTGACGCTCAAAGTCGGATTCCGGATTGCCAGCAGCTGAGTGTCGGCCCGTCTTCTGAACTTGCGCGCTGGCCGATTGCCATAGGACATGGCAAAGCGCCACATAAGTGCGTCCGGCCTATGCTGGGCGCCTCTTTGATCCGACCGGGGATGCAACAGATGAAGAAGTTTATTTTGGCGATAGGTTTATTGAGCCTTGCAGGCACCGCGTTCGCCGACGGTAAGCCATGCGAAGAGCTCAAAGCGGAAATCGCAGCGAAACTGGATGCCAAGGGCGTTGCCGGGTATTCGCTGGAAATCGTCGATAAAGGCGCCGAGGCCGGCGGAAAAGTGGTCGGCACGTGTGAAAGCGGCACCAAAGTCATCGTCTACAAGCGATAGCCTGATTTCTTGAACCAATAAAATAAAAAGCCGACGCCATGGCGTCGGCTTTTTTATGCCGGCTTGACCATCAGCCTTTCATGACTTGTGCCAGCAGTTCGTAAGAATGCAGACGATCGGAATGTTCGTACAGGTCGCAGGTAAAAATCAGCTCGTCAGGCTGAGTCTGTTCGACCAACACGTCCAGTCTGGCGCGGATTTTCTCCGGGCTGCCAATCATCGCCAGGCCCAGGAAGTCACTCACGGCTTCTCGCTCGTGAGGCAGCCACAGGCCATCCATGGTTTTCACCGGTGGGCGCTGAACCAGGCTCTGGCCGCGCATCAGGGCGAGAATACGCTGGAATACTGAGGTGGCCAGATAGTCGGCCTGTTCATCGGTATCTGCCGCCACCAGCGGTACGCCGAGCATCACATAGGGTTTATCCAGGACCGCGGAAGGCTTGAAGTGATTGCGGTAGACGCGAATCGCCTCGTGCATGAAACGCGGTGCGAAATGTGACGCAAAGGCGTAAGGCAAACCCCGTTCGCCTGCCAGTTGCGCACTGAACAGGCTGGAGCCCAACAGCCAGATCGGAACATTCGTACCGGTGCCGGGCATTGCGATAACGCGCTGGTCCGGCGTACGAGGGCCGAGGTAACGCACCAGTTCTGCCACATCTTCCGGAAAATCGTCGGCGCTGCCGGAGCGTTCTCGGCGCAACGCGCGAGCGGTCATCTGGTCCGAACCCGGCGCACGTCCGAGGCCCAGGTCGATCCGCCCGGGATAGAGGCTTTCCAGGGTGCCGAACTGTTCAGCGATCACCAGTGGCGCGTGATTGGGCAGCATCACCCCACCCGAACCAACGCGAATGGTCGATGTGCCACCTGCCAGATAACCTAACAGCACCGAGGTTGCGGAACTGGCAATGCCATCCATATTGTGGTGTTCGGCGACCCAAAAGCGTTGGTAGCCGAGCTTTTCGACATGTTGTGCCAGGTCCAGCGAGTTGCGCAGGGACTGTGCCGGACTGCCATTTTCCCGCACGGGTACCAGATCGAGGGTCGAAAACTTGATATCGGACAGTCGTTTCATAAACCTGCTTCTCCAATTGAGGGCGCAGGTTTTTTCTCGCGAACGAAAACCTGCCGAATCCAAAGGCGTGTTTCATGCAATGAGGGCATATACCCGAGTTTCAATAGCAGGAGGAAAATTCCTACCAAAAAAGCGGACCGATCAGATGGGGTGAACTTTACGCCACGGTCTATCCTCAGAACCCTAGCGAACGAAACCACAAAGGCGCGATGTTTCGCGCCGGCTCTTGGAGGCGACAGGCATGGCTATCATCAAGAAAGCATCGGCCCATTGGGAAGGTGATCTGAAAACCGGCATCGGCTCGATTTCCACGGAAACCGGTGTGCTGCGGGAAGCGCCCTACGGCTTCAAGGCGCGCTTCGAAGGCGGCAAGGGCACCAACCCTGAAGAACTGATCGGCGCCGCGCACGCGGGTTGTTTTTCCATGGCGTTCTCCATGATCCTCGGCGACGCGGGCCTCAAGGCTGACAGCATCGATACCCAAGCCGAAGTCACACTGGATCAGGTGGACGGTGGGTTTGCCATCACGGCCGTGAAACTGATCCTCAAGGCCAAAATTCCCGGCGCCAGCCAGGCGCAGTTCGAGGAACTGAGCAACAAGGCCAAGGAAGGTTGCCCGGTTTCCAAGGTACTGAATGCGAGGATCACCCTGGATGCGACGTTGCTGAGTTAAAACTTGGTAGAGATTGCAGCCTTCGGCATCTACTGCCACCTCAGCCAGGAGCCGCCTAGGCTGCGATCTTTTTTGCCTTGAAACAAAACAACACGCGCAAAACTATGGTCGAATAAATGACAGCAGCAATAAACGCATGCCCCATGCGCGCTGCCTCAAGGGAGCCTCAACCATGAAACGTTTTGCCTTGGTGGTTATCTGTTGCACGCTGGCCACATCGGCCTTTGCCGCACCAAAACCCTGTGAAGAACTCAAGGCCGAAATCGAAGCCAAGATCCAGGCCCAAAAGGTTGCTTCCTATACCCTGGAAATCGTCACTAATGACGAAGTGCACGACCAGAACATGGTGGTCGGCTCTTGCGAAGGCGGCACCAAGAAAATCATCTACCAGAAGAACGATCGCTGACCGACTTCACGGCACACAGTTGATCTGGCGCTCTTCAGCGACGATTTCACGTTTGGCGTTAAACAGGCGTGCCTGCGGGGTGAATGCCATGGATCGGGCTTGCAACACGTAACGCTGACCGGCTTCAAAATGATCGTACTTGATGATCATGTAGCACAGCCGTTCCGTGGAACCGTTGAACAAGTCCGCACCTCCGCCAGGCACTTCAAAATCGAAGCGAACCGTCAGCTCATGGCTACCGGGCGTGACCTGGAAATAACGCCCTTCGCGCAAGCGCTGGTTATCCAGTCGCTCGGCCATCAACAATTTGTCGTTTGGGAAAGGCGTGGAGAAGTCGACCCACGCCATTTGCGGATTAGCAGCCGGCATCGGCGCCGAACAGCCGGCGACCGCGCTTGCGGTCAGTAACAGCATCAACCTGCGCATGATGAGTATCCCGATGTCTGAATACTCAGAATAGCGCCGATCAAGTGCGTTGGCAGCCTGCCGGTGTACCCTGTCCTATGACTTTTCGCTGCTGATCGTAAAGTTTGGCCCACGGACGAAAGCCAATGTTGCCCGCTTGCAGTTGGTAACGTTCACCGGCGTTGAAGTCTTTGAATTTCACGTTCATCTGGCAATCACGCCACAGCGGCTCAGCATCGGGGCCGATATTGGTGGGCTCGACCGGGAACTGGTAGCGAACCGTCAACTCATGGCTGCCCGGCTGCACCTCGAAGTAACGCTTGTCGGTGGCCGCCTTGTTGTCCACCTCCACCGCCAGCAGGGCCGTGTCTTGCTGATGCGACTCCAGATCGATCCATGCCTGCGTCGGATCATGGTGAGGTAATCCGAACCCGGCACAACCGGCCAGCATCAGCAGGCCTCCCGTCAGCATCAACTTGCGCATAGCGGAGCTCCAGTCAAGCGGGATAGTCTTGCGAGCAGACTCTCCAGAGATTTTTATTTTGATCAGGCCGCGTCCAAGCCTTGGGTTACTTGATCGCGTTTTGCGCGTTTTGTTTCCGGGTGTGTTGTTTTTGTTGCTCAACGGTTGCTCCAGCATCAGCTACTACAGTCAGCTGGCCAGCGGTCAGATGCAACTGCTGCGGGCTCGGGAGCCGGTTTCCGAGGTGATTGCCGACCCACAGCGCGATCAGAAACTGCGTGCGCACCTGGCCGAATCGCAGAAGGCCCGGACGTTCGCCAGCCAACAGCTGCACCTGCCGGATAACCAGAGTTACCGTTTGTACGCTGACATAGGCCGCCGTTACGTAGTCTGGAACGTGTTCGCTACGCCGGAATTTTCCCTGAAACCACAAAATCACTGTTTCCCCATTGCCGGCTGCGTGGCCTATCGTGGCTATTACAGCCAGAGCGCGGCTCGCGGTGAAGCGGCGTTGCAGCGCCTGCAAGGCCTGGACGTGTCGATTGGCGGTGTCGAGGCGTATTCGACGCTCGGCTGGTTCGACGATCCGATCATGAGTTCGATGATGGGCTGGGGCGACGAACGTCTGGCCACGCTGATTTTTCACGAACTGGCGCATCAACGCGTGTATGTGAAGGACGACACCGAGTTCAACGAGTCATTCGCCACCTTCGTCGAGCAGGAAGGCACCCGCCAATGGCGCGCATACCGTCACCTGCCACCGGAAAGCGGTGCGAAAGCGCAGCAACGGGATCAGTTCATTCAACTGGTTCTGGACAGCCGAACCCGCCTCGAAAAACTCTACGTCCAGCCATTGCCGCCGGAGCAAATGCGCCAGCGCAAAGCGGCGGAGTTCGAGCATCTGCGCAGCGCCTACCGACAAATGCGTGACCGCCAATGGGCCGGGGACAAACGTTATGACGCCTGGATCAATGCGCCGATGAACAATGCACGGTTGTTGCCGTTTGGCCTGTATGACCAGTGGGTGCCGGCATTTGCTGCGCTGTTCGAGAAGGAGGGCCGCGATTGGGTGAAGTTTTATGCGGCTGCGCAGAAACTGGGGGCGTTGCCGGTAGATGAGCGAAAAATGGCGCTCAACGTGTTGTCGGAATCAAAGAACATCAATGGCTGACAGGCCCCCATCGCGGGCAAACCCGCGATGGCGTACTGACTAGCACTGCAAAAACGCCTGATGCATCTCGTCCAGCGTTTCAAAATGGTAGGCCGGTGCTTCAGCGCTCAACTCTTCCCGACTGCCAAACCCGTACCCTACCGCCGCTGCGTCCAGGCCATTGCTACGTGCGCCGATCAGGTCGTGTTTGCGGTCGCCGATCATCAACGTGCTGGCCGGATCCAGGCCTTCTTCGGCCATCAAGTGCGCGATCAGCTCGACTTTGTTGGTCCGGGTGCCATCGAGCTCACTCCCATAAATCACCTTGAAATGCTTGGCGAAGTCGAAATGCCGGGCGATCTCACGGGCAAACACCCACGGCTTGGAGGTGGCGATGTACAGCTGTCGTCCTTGTCCGCTGAGGGTTTCCAATAGCGGTGTGACGCCGTCGAACACGCGGTTTTCGTACAGGCCGGTGACTTTGAAACGCTCCCGGTAGAAGTTCACTGCTTCCCAGGCCTTCGGCTCATCAAAGTCATAGAACTGCATGAATGCCTGCAACAGCGGCGGGCCGATGAAGTGCTCGAGCCGGGTCAGGTCGGGCTCATCGATGCCGAGCCTGCTCAAGGCGAACTGAATCGAACGCGTGATGCCTTCTCGCGGGTCGGTCAGCGTGCCATCGAGGTCAAATAAAACAGTTTGGTAATGCATGAAAAATCCTGGGTAAGAGAGAAGCGTTTCAGATTTGGTCGTAGCCTTCGGCCAGATGCAGATCCTTGAGCTTCACGTAGTTCGCCGCGCTGTAAGTGAAAAAGGCTTGTTCCTTGTCGGTCAGGGGGCGCACCTGCTTCACCGGACTGCCCACATACAAAAAGCCGCTCTCCAGGCGCTTGCCCGGTGGCACCAGGCTGCCGGCACCGATGATCACATCGTCGCCGACCACCGCGCCGTCCATGACAATGCTGCCCATGCCGATCAACACCCGGCTGCCTACGCTGCAACCGTGCAGCATGACTTTGTGAGCAATGGTCACGTCATCGCCGATCAACAGCGGGAACCCGTCAGGGTTGAACGGCCCGGCATGGGTGATGTGCAGCACGCAGCCGTCCTGCACGCTGGTGCGCGCGCCGATGCGGATGCGGTGCATGTCGCCGCGGATCACCGTCAATGGCCAAACCGAGCTGTCTTCGCCGATTTCGACGTCGCCGATCACCACCGCCGAGCGGTCGACAAAAGCGCCTTTACCCAGCAGCGGCGTGTGGTTCTGATACTTGCGAAGATTCACGATAGGGTTTCTCTCTGTTGCTGATAGCTGCGGTGAACGTCGATTGTAATTAAGATGGCTGCATGTTTCTTCCAGCCAAGGTGCCAACCGTGAGCGTGAACAACCCTCTTTTGCAGTCCTACGACCTGCCGCCGTTCTCCGCGATCCGCGCCGAGCATGTGCAACCGGCCATTGAACAGATCCTGGCTGACAACCGCGCCGCCATTATCGAGATCCTCAAGACCCAGGGCAAACAACCGACCTGGGCCGGCCTGGTGCTGGCGATGGACGAGCTCAACGATCGCCTGGGCGCCGCGTGGAGCCCGGTCAGCCACTTGAATGCCGTGTGCAACAGCGCCGAATTGCGCGAAGCCTACGAGTCATGTCTGCCGGCCTTGAGCGCCTACTCCACTGAAATGGGCCAGAACCGTGAACTGTTCCAGGCCTATGAAGCCCTGGCCAACAGCCCGGAAGCCGCCGGTTTCGATGTCGCGCAAAAAACCATCCTGGAACACGCCCTGCGTGACTTCCGTCTGTCGGGTATCGACCTGCCGGAAGCCGAGCAGAAGCGTTACGCCGAAGTGCAGAGCAAATTGTCCGAGCTCGGCAGCCGCTTCTCCAACCAGTTGCTCGACGCGACCCAGGCCTGGACCAAGCACATCACTGATGAATCCGCCCTCGCCGGCCTGACCGATTCGGCCAAGGCGCAAATGGCCGCCGCCGCGCAAGCCAAAGAGCTGGATGGCTGGCTGATCACCCTGGAATTCCCGAGCTACTACGCGGTGATGACCTACGCCCACGACCGCGCATTGCGCGAAGAAGTCTACGCCGCCTACTGCACCCGCGCGTCGGACCAGGGCCCGAATGCCGGTCAGAACGATAACGGCCCGGTCATGGAAGAAATCCTCGACCTGCGTCAGGAGCTGGCACGACTGCTGGGTTTCGGCAGTTTCTCGGAATTGAGCCTGGCGACCAAAATGGCCGAGTCGAGCGATCAAGTGCTGAGTTTCCTGCGCGACCTGGCCCAACGCAGCAAGCCGTTCGCCGCCCAGGACTTGCAACAGCTCAAGGCTTACGCCGCCGAGCAGGGCTGCCCGGATCTGCAGAGCTGGGACAGCGGTTTCTACGGCGAAAAACTTCGCGAGCAGCGTTACAGCGTTGCCCAGGAAGCCCTTCGCGCCTACTTCCCCATCGATAAAGTGCTGGGCGGTCTGTTCGCCATTGTGCAACGTCTGTACGGCATCGAGATCGCCGAGCAGCAAGGTTTCGACACCTGGCACCCGGATGTACGCCTGTTCGAGATCAAGGAAAACGGCCAGCACGTCGGTCGCTTCTTCTTCGACCTCTACGCCCGCGCCAACAAGCGTGGCGGTGCCTGGATGGATGGCGCCCGCGACCGTCGCCGCACCGCCGAAGGTGTACTGCAAAGCCCGGTGGCGAACCTGGTCTGCAACTTCACCCCGGCTGACAGCGGCAAGCCCGCCCTGCTGACCCACGATGAAGTGACCACCCTGTTCCATGAGTTCGGTCATGGTCTGCATCACTTGCTGACGCGCGTCGAACACGCCGGGGTTTCCGGCATTAACGGTGTGGCCTGGGATGCGGTGGAGCTGCCAAGTCAGTTCATGGAAAACTGGTGCTGGGAGCCGGAAGGCCTGGCGCTGATTTCCGGTCATTACGAAACCGGCGAGCCACTTCCACAGGACCTGCTGCAGAAGATGCTCGCGGCGAAAAACTTCCAGTCCGGCCTGATGATGGTCCGCCAATTGGAGTTCTCGTTGTTCGACTTCGAGCTGCACGCCACCCACGGCGACGGTCGCAGTGTGCTGCAAGTGCTCGAAAGCGTGCGTGACGAGGTTTCAGTCATGCGTCCGCCGGCGTACAACCGTTTCCCCAACAGCTTCGCCCACATCTTCGCCGGTGGTTATGCGGCGGGCTACTACAGCTATAAATGGGCAGAAGTGCTGTCCGCCGATGCGTTCTCGAAATTCGAGGAAGAAGGCGTGCTCAACGCCAGTACTGGCCGTGCATTCCGTGAAGCGATCCTGGCGCGCGGTGGCTCGCAGGAGCCGATGGTGTTGTTCGTCGACTTCCGTGGCCGTGAGCCTTCGATTGACGCACTCTTGCGCCACAGCGGCCTGAGTGAGGACGCGGCAGCATGAGTGAGGGTCCCGTGATTACCAAACGACGCTTTATCGCCGGGGCGGTTTGCCCGGCCTGCAGCGAGCCGGACAAACTGATGATGTGGAACGAGGACAGCGTGCCGCACCGTGAGTGCGTGGCTTGCGGTTATTCCGATACGCTGAATGAACAAGGTCTGTCTGTGCCCAAGGAATTGGGCACCCGGGTCAATACGTCTGCCCTGAAAGCGCCGGATACCAAAGTTCAGGCCGTACAGTTTTTCCCGAACCCGAAGCTGAAAAAGAAAACTGAAGAGTAACTATCAGCTGAGAACGCCTTCCACTGCGCAACGCAGTGGGAGGCGTTGCTACTCGACATGCGCCGATTTGAACCAGTTCTTCATCGAGCACGCCGCGAACGGACTTGTGCTGCAATCGCCATTGACCAACGCCGTGCGCAACTTGTCGACGTCAGCCTGCATCATGTACCGAACCCCATCCCTAAAATGAGTGTTGTCACCAAAGCCACCCTGGGTCATTTCGCTCAGCGCATCTTCCTTGCTCCATCCCTGCACGATCACTCGGTACATGGCCGCGATAAGACCGGTACGGTCGGACCCATGTTTGCAGTGCATCAATACCGGGCCTTTTGCTTCGGCAGTTTGAATGGCACGCAGGGCCTTGAGTATGTCGGCGTCGTCTACATGGTTAGTGCGATACGGCAGTTGTACCAAGTCAATTCCAGGCGTGGACAACCAGATTGAGTCTGATTCAGGGAGAAAACTGATCACCGTTCCGACCTTGAGTTTTTCCAGTAACGGTACTGCTCTACGGTCAGGCAGTGCACTGCGATAAAGCGTCGGCGACATTTGAAACAGGTTGTATTGCACCCCGACCGGTTGAGCCCATTCCGCTGGACGGGGTAAAACAGCGTCATCGGCAAAGACTGTTGTCAGGTTTGAAAATGAGACCAGCAACAGGCACATCGCAGGGATCAAACGTCTAAAGGGCATGTTCGGGTGACCGTCAGGAAAGAAGCTTGGATATTGGGATCAAGTTTGCTTCCTGAACGGTCAAAGGCCTGTGAGCTATCTGTCAAAGAAACGTGAAGCGGTAGATCAAGGATTGACGATCGCCGCGTAGGCCTTGGCCAATGCCTGTAATTTGGCTTTGTCGTCTGCACCAATGACCCCGTTCCCGTCTACATCCTTGTCGACGGTTCCGATGTTGAAAGAGTTGCCAAGATCTTTAGAGATAGCCGTGAAATAAATCGAATCAACCAGAGTTTCGATTTGTTGTTCATTTACCGCATCCCAACTTATTTCTTTACGAGCAAGTTGCAACGAAACAACAGTGTCAGGCTCAGAATGGCTCGGCTGCATCAGTTGAAGAAAAATGCCGCGTTGATTAAAGAAAGACATAAATAAATCCTTTTATTTGTTTAGTGTAGTGGGTGTTACTTGGAGATCCGAATATACGAGTTAACTTTTAAAACAGCCATGATCTATATGTTTCTTCAATTTACTCGTTATAGCGTTAGTGTGATCTGGAGTGTCCTTCAACCAATTTCAGGCTGAACGGTACTGGTCGTTGCGCCCAACCTCGGATACTGTATGGATGAACAGCTAAAGAGACTCACCAATGGCCATTCCTCTACCACCCCGCGGCCGCGGCACCGCGACGAATCCGCACAATCGCTTCGCGCCAAACCATTCGGTGGCCGAGGACGATGGCTGGTATCAGGAAGTGCCAGCGACCCAAGGCACCGAGGTGCGTATCGAGACGGCGAAAACCATCATCACCCGCAATAACTCGCCGGACCTGCCTTTCGATCGCTCGATCAATCCCTATCGCGGTTGCGAGCACGGATGCATTTATTGCTATGCGCGACCCAGCCACGCCTATTGGGACATGTCGCCGGGGCTGGATTTCGAAACCAGGCTAATCGCCAAAACCAATGCCGTGGAGGTGCTGGAACAACAGCTGTCCAAACGCGGTTATCAATGCGCGCCGATCAACCTCGGCTCCAACACCGATCCGTATCAACCGATCGAGCGCGAGTACAAGATCACCCGGCAAACCCTCGAAGTGCTGCTGCGTTACCGGCATCCAGTGACCATCATCACCAAAGGCTCGTTGATCTTGCGCGACCTCGATCTGCTGACCGAACTCGCCCGAAAACGGTTGGTGGCGGTGATGATCAGCCTGACCACCCTGGACGACGAACTCAAGCGTACGCTCGAGCCGCGCGCCGCAGCGCCCAAGGCTCGGTTGCGGGCGATCAGAGTCATGCGCGAGGCCGGAATCCCGGTGGGGGTGTTGTGTTCACCGATGATTCCGATGATCAACGACAGCGAACTCGAAAGCCTGCTCACCGAAGCCCAGGCAGCCGGGGCGCAAAGCGCTGCCTACATGATGTTGCGCCTGCCGCTGGAGGTGGCGCCGCTGTTCGAAGAATGGTTGGCCGCCCACTACCCTCAAAGGGCGGCGCATGTATTGAGCCTGATTCGCCAGAGCCGTGGCGGCGAGTTGTACGACAGCCGCTTTGGCGCACGCATGCGCGGAGAAGGCCCTTTTGCCGATTTGCTGGCGCAGCGTTTTGCCAAGACCATCAAGCGCCTTGGGCTCAATCATCGAGAGGGATTCAACCTGGACTGCGAGGCCTTTTGTCCGCCGGGTCGCCAAATGTCACTGATTTGAGGACAATTGACCTATCGTTGAGTATTGAAGAACGCCCTCGAAGATTAGCCCAGTCACGTTTTTTGTGACCTGGAACACACGCTCTAGAGCGCTTTATTCAGTTTGAGTTAAGATTCGGCCGCTACCTTGTTCATCGAGTGACTGACGGGTCGAGGTCTTCGGCCTGGATGTTTTTTATACAGCCACTGGCTTCACACCGGACTTCACGGAACATTCCCTGACTCCGCCAAAGAGGATGAATCATGAGTGACAAGGATAAACAGCCGTTGGCTGCGTCGGCTTCCGCCCAACCCGAGGCGGAAACCGCCGATGCAGCGCTGCAGCATATCGTTGACGGCTTTTTGCATTTTCATCATGAGATTTTTCCGCAGCAGGAAGAACTCTTCAAAAAACTCGCCACGGCTCAACGGCCGCGCGCCATGTTCATCGCCTGCGCCGATTCGCGCATCGTTCCTGAACTGATCACCCAAAGCTCCCCCGGCGATCTGTTCGTCACCCGTAATGTCGGCAACGTCGTCCCTCCTTACGGACAGATGAACGGTGGTGTTTCCACGGCCATCGAATACGCTGTAATGGCCCTCGGCGTGCATCACATCATTATCTGCGGGCACTCCGACTGCGGCGCAATGCGCGCGGTGCTCAACCCCCAGAGCCTGGAAAAAATGCCCACGGTCAAAGCCTGGCTGCGGCATGCGGAAGTGGCGAAGACCATGGTCCAGGACAACTGCAACTGCGCAAATGAAAGCGAAAGCATGCACATCCTCACCGAAGAGAATGTCATCGCCCAATTGCAGCATTTACGCACTCACCCATCGGTGGCCTCGCGAATGGCTAACGGTCAGTTGTTTATCCACGGTTGGGTCTACAACATCGAAACCAGCGAAATCAAAGCCTACGACGCCGATCAGGGATGTTTCCTGCCGCTCAATGGCAGCCTGCCCCTTCCGGTGGCGACGCCCAAAGCGCGCTTCTAAAACCTCCTAAATCTGTGTGGAACAGTCGAGGCTGCCGATCAGGCAGCCCGGCTTCGCCATGCCTGAAGAAAACTTCGGGAGAATCACCATGCGTGCTGCGCAATTCAAAGCTGTTTTGCCACGGGAGCTGTTGGCTTCTGTGGTCGTTTTCCTGGTCGCCCTGCCGCTGTGCATGGGCATTGCGATCGCGTCTGGACTGCCTCCGGCCAAAGGCCTGATCACAGGGATTATCGGTGGTTTGGTGGTGGGCTGGCTGGCCGGTTCGCCGTTGCAAGTGAGCGGCCCCGCCGCCGGTCTGGCCGTGTTGGTGTTCGAACTGGTGCGCCAGCATGGCGTGGCCATGCTCGGGCCGATCTTGCTGCTCGCAGGTTTCCTGCAACTGGTGGCCGGCCGTTTGAAACTGGGCTGCTGGTTCCGCGTGACAGCGCCCGCCGTGGTGTACGGAATGCTTGCCGGGATCGGGGTATTGATCGTCCTGTCACAGGTCCATGTGATGCTCGATGCAGCGCCAAAACCGTCGGGGCTGGATAACCTCGCGACCTTCCCCGCCGCAGTAGCCCAGGCCTTTCCGTCCGTAGGCTGGCAGGCCGGGTTGCTCGGGTTATCGACCATCGCCGTGATGTGGCTGTGGGAAAAACTGCGCCCGCACTCCCTGCGCTTTATTCCAGGCGCCCTGCTCGGCGTCGGTCTTGCCACTGCCGCCAGCCTGATCCTGTCGTTGCAGGTCAAACGGGTGGAAGTGCCGGCCAATCTGGCGCAAGCCATTGATTGGCTGCAACCGGCAGACCTGCTCAATCTGGCAGACCCTGCCCTGCTCATCGCCGCCTTCGCCGTGGCGTTCATCGCCAGCGCCGAGACCCTGCTCTCGGCTGCCGCGGTAGACCGGATGCACAGCGGCCAGCGCTCGGACTTCGACCGCGAACTGTCGGCGCAAGGTGTCGGCAACATGCTCTGCGGCCTGCTCGGCGCACTGCCGATGACCGGCGTTATTGTCCGCAGCTCGGCCAACGTCCAGGCCGGCGCCACCACACGTTACTCGACGATATTCCATGGGTTATGGCTGCTGGCGTTCGTGTTGCTGCTGTCGAGCGTGCTGCAAAGCATCCCGGTGGCCAGCCTGGCCGGGGTTCTGGTGTACACCGGTTTCAAGCTGGTGGACCTCAAGGCCTTTCGCGGCCTCGGGCGCTATGGTCGGATGCCGATGTTCACCTATGCCGCTACCGCACTGGCCATCGTCTTCACTGATTTGCTGACCGGTGTGCTGATCGGTTTCGGTTTGACGCTGGTGAAACTGGCGCTGAAGGCTTCACGGTTGAAAATCAGCCTGATCGACCTGCCGCAGGACGGCGAGATGGAGTTGCGTCTGGCAGGCGCGGCGACGTTTCTTAAAGTACCCGCGCTGACCAAGGTGCTGGGGAGCATTCCCGCCGGCGCGACGGTGCATGTGCCGCTCAATAACCTGAGCTACATCGACCACTCGTGTCTGGAATTGCTGGAGGAATGGGGCCGGGCGAATGCGGCGAAGGGTTCGAAGCTGTTGATTGAGTCTCGAGGGTTGAAGCGCAGGCTTGAGGGACGAGTACGGACTAACACTGGCATAGGTGCAGCGGGCTGAATATCCCTTGTGGGAGCGAGCATGCTCGCTCCCACAAGGGCACCGTACCGCCTGAAATTCAGGCGACCGTCTGATCCAGCTCCAGTCCTACACCCAGCCGGCGGGACATGCATGGCCAGCGCTTCCACGCGGCGCCGGTCTCTGGGCTGCTCAGCTTCTCGCGATAGGCTTCCACCGACTCCAGCGCGAAACTCTCCTCGCTCAGCATTTCGTCGAAGGCGTGATGCACGACCTCATCGAGTTGGTTGGCAAATTCCTCACCGATCAATTGGTGGGCAATCAGATTGGCGACCGTCATGTCCAAGGGGATCAGTGGCTGGCCGAAGTGCTTGATATACAGGTCGTTGACCTCTTCGACAAAGCGATGCGCCAGATAAGCCTCGTCCAGCAGGCTGTCGAGGCCGACATGGCCGGCCATGATGGCTGGCGGCTGGAGGAAGTATTGTTCGGCGATTTTCAGCACCGGTTTGATCTGTGACTCGATACCCGCTTCCCTGGCGACTTCATTGGCTGCATCCAGCAGATCAGGAACTTCATCAATGTAAGCGGCGACAAAACGCGTCAGCACACCCTTGGCGTCGTTCTCCGGCAACTGGATCGCCGGGTGTAGGTGAGGCAGTTTGCTTTCCAGCTGACGAGTCAGCAGTCCGGTTTCGGCTTCATGTTGTTGGGCTGTTTGGATCTGCTCGCGCAATGCGGCGGTGTTCATGAAAACTCCAGGAAACAAAGGCAATGAAATAGGGAAGACATAACTTAGCTGGCTTACGATAAATGCTAAGACGCATTTGTCATAAATGTTTCATCCTTGAGACGCCCCCGTTATATCGGTTTGCCACCACTCGTCTGCATCCTTCTCCATTCGTGCTCCATTCGTGCCCTGCAACGCAAGTTAATGCTGTTTCAGTTGATTTACGCCTTCACATTGCGAGGTGAGAGTCGCTGTCTATACTCGCTGATGAATGGAGTTAGCTGATGACGCCCGACTGCATATGCAGCAAGGCCCGGTGCTCAAGTTCGTAGTCTGATGCAGCCGCTCCCTTGCCGCAGGTGAAAGCCGGCGGGATAACAAGAACGATAAGGGGAACCCGCAATGATGCGACATCCACATGTCTGGATGGGCCTCCTGTTGTGGTCGATTTTCAGCCAGGCGCAAGCCGCCTGGACTGTGAATATGGCGCCTGGAGCGACTGAAATCAGTCACGCTGTGTTTGACCTGCACATGACCATTTTCTGGATCTGTGTGGTGATCGGCATCATCGTCTTTGGTGCCATGTTCTGGTCGATGATCCTGCACCGCCGCTCGACCGGGCAGGTGGCGGCCAAGTTTCATGAAAGCACCACCGTCGAAATTCTCTGGACCATCGTACCCTTCATCATCCTGGTGGCCATGGCGGTTCCCGCGACGGCGACCCTGATCAAGATGTACGACGCCAGTGAGCCGGACATCGATATCCAGGTCACCGGCTATCAATGGAAATGGCATTACAAATACCTGGGCCAGGACGTCGAGTTCTTCAGCAACCTGGCCACCCCCGCCGACCAGATCCACAACAAGGAAGCCAAGGGCGAGCACTACTTGCTCGAGGTCGACAAGCCGTTGGTGCTGCCGATCGGCGCCAAAGTGCGCTTCCTCGTGACCTCCGCCGACGTGATCCACTCATGGTGGGTGCCGGCCTTCGCGGTCAAGCGCGATGCGATTCCGGGGTTCGTCAACGAAGCCTGGACCCGCGTTGAAAAGCCCGGCATCTACCGTGGCCAGTGCGCCGAGCTGTGCGGCAAGGACCACGGGTTCATGCCGATCGTGGTCGAGGTCAAGGAAAAGGCCGATTACGAGAAATGGCTGGGTGAGCGCAAGGCAGAAGCCGCGCAACTCAAGGAACTGACCAGCAAGGAATGGACCCTCGACGAGCTCAAGGAGCGTGGCGACAAGGTCTATCACACCGCTTGCGTGGCCTGTCACCAGGCCGAGGGTCAAGGTCTGCCGCCGATGTTCCCGGCACTCAAGGGCTCGAAAATTGCCACCGGACCGATCAAGGATCACCTGAGCATTGTCTTCCACGGCAAGCCCGGCACCGCCATGGCGGCGTTCGGCAAACAGCTCTCGGAAGTCGACATTGCGGCGGTCGTGACCTACGAACGTAACGCCTGGGGCAACAACAAGGGCGACATGGTCACTCCGAAAGAAGTGCTTGAGCTTAAACAGGCGGAAAGCAAATGACCCGGTCCATTGCTCACCTCAGGAACCGGTCGGGGCACTACGCCCCGGCCTGCCCAGCCCATCCGGTTAAAGGAGACAGGCCATGAGCGCCGTAATCGATGACCACGGTCATGCCGACCACGCCCACGGCCCTGCCAAAGGCCTGATGCGTTGGGTGCTGACCACCAACCACAAGGACATCGGCACGCTGTACCTGTGGTTCGCGTTTTCCATGTTCCTGCTCGGCGGCTCGTTCGCGATGGTGATTCGCGCCGAGCTGTTCCAGCCGGGCCTGCAAATCGTCCAGCCGGAATTTTTCAACCAGATGACCACCATGCACGGCCTGGTGATGGTCTTCGGTGCGGTGATGCCGGCGTTCGTCGGCCTCGCCAACTGGATGATTCCGCTGATGGTCGGCGCGCCGGACATGGCCCTGCCACGGATGAACAACTTCAGCTTCTGGCTGCTGCCAGCGGCGTTCATCATGCTGGTTTCGACCCTGTTCACTCCGGGGGGCGGGCCGAACTTTGGCTGGACGTTCTACGCGCCGCTGTCGACAACCTACGCGCCGGAAAGCGTGACGTTCTTCATCTTCGCCATCCACTTGATGGGGATCAGTTCGATCATGGGCGCGATCAACGTGATCGCCACCATCCTCAACCTGCGCGCCCCCGGCATGACGCTGATGAAAATGCCGCTGTTCGTCTGGACCTGGCTGATCACCGCGTTCCTGCTGATCGCGGTGATGCCGGTGCTGGCCGGGTGCGTGACGATGATGCTGATGGACATCCACTTCGGCACCAGCTTCTTCAGTGCCGCCGGCGGCGGTGACCCGGTGTTGTTCCAGCACGTGTTCTGGTTCTTCGGTCACCCCGAGGTGTACATCATGATTCTGCCGGCCTTCGGTGCCGTCAGCTCGATCATCCCGACCTTTTCGCGCAAGCCGCTGTTCGGCTACACCTCGATGGTCTACGCCACGGCCAGTATTGCGTTCCTGTCGTTCATCGTCTGGGCGCACCACATGTTCGTGGTCGGTATTCCGCTGGTGGGCGAGCTGTTCTTCATGTACGCCACGCTGCTGATCGCGGTGCCGACGGGCGTCAAGGTGTTCAACTGGGCCAGCACCATGTGGCAGGGCTCGCTGACCTTCGAGACACCGATGCTGTTTGCGGTGGCGTTCGTGATCCTGTTCTCCATCGGCGGGTTCTCCGGGCTGATGCTGGCCATCGCCCCGGCGGATTTCCAGTACCAGGACACGTACTTCGTGGTCGCGCACTTCCACTATGTACTGGTGCCGGGCGCGATCTTCGGGATCTTCGCTTCGGCGTACTACTGGATGCCGAAGTGGACAGGTCACATGTACGACGAAACCCTCGGCAAGCTGCACTTCTGGCTGTCGTTCATCGGCATGAACATGGCGTTCTTCCCGATGCACTTTGTGGGCCTGGCCGGCATGCCACGGCGGATTCCGGACTACAACCTGCAATTCGCCGACTTCAACATGGTGTCGTCGATCGGTGCCTTCATGTTCGGCGCCACGCAGATTTTCTTCCTGTTTATCGTGATCAAGACCATTCGCGGCGGCCCGCCGGCACCGGCCAAACCTTGGGATGGGGCTGAAGGGCTGGAGTGGAGCATTCCGTCACCGGCGCCGTATCACACCTTCACCACGCCGCCGGAAGTGAAATGAACAATTTCTGCCTTGTGGATATTCCTGTGGGAGCTGGCTTGCCAGCGATGGGATCACCGCGGTGTGTCAGACATGCAGCCATCGCTGGCAAGCCAGCTCCCACAGGGTTCTCGGTGGAGGGCATAGTTCATGGCTGATTCGATTTCGATGAAGAAGCTGGTCACTCGGCTATTGCTGGTGGTGGTCGCGATGTTTGTCTTCGGCTTTGCCCTGGTGCCGATCTACGACGTGATGTGCAAGGCGTTCGGCATCAATGGCAAGACTGCCGGTCAGTACGAGGGCGAACAAACGGTCGATGCCTCGCGGCAGGTGCGCGTGCAATTCCTGTCGACCAATTCCGCCGACATGTCCTGGGATTTCTATCCCAAGCACGATGAACTGACGGCCAACCCCGGGGCGGTGAACGAGATGATCTTCATCGCGCACAACCCCACCGACAAGCCGATGAGCGCCCAGGCCGTACCGAGCATCGCGCCGAGCGCGGCAGCAGCGTATTTCCACAAGACCGAATGTTTCTGCTTTACCCAGCAAGTGCTGCAACCCGGGCAGCGGATCGAGATGCCTGTACGTTTTATCGTTGACCGCGACATGCCCAAGGAAGTGAAGCACCTGACGCTGTCCTACACGCTGTTCGATATCACCGCCCGACATCCACCGGTCGCAGTAAACACTGGCGGTTGAGCGTGCCCGATAAGGAGAACAATAAATGGCAACTCATGAGCATTATTACGTTCCGGCCCAGAGCAAATGGCCGATCATCGCCACGGTCGGGATGTTCGTCACGGTGTTCGGCCTGGCTACCTGGTTCAACGATCTGAAAGCGGCGCGGCCCGAATCCCATGGCCCGCTGATCTTTTTCGTCGGTGGCCTGCTGCTGGCCTACATGCTGTTCGGCTGGTTCGGCACGGTGATCAAGGAAAGTCGCGGCGGCTTGTACAGCGCGCAGATGGACCGCTCGTTTCGCTGGGGCATGAGCTGGTTCATTTTTTCGGAGGTGATGTTCTTCATCGCCTTCTTCGGCGCGCTGTTTTATGTGCGCCACGTCTCCGGGCCGGCCTTGGGCGGCGAAGGTACCAAAGGCCTCGCGCACATGCTGTGGCCGGGCTTCGAGTTCACCTGGCCATTGCTGAACAATCCGGACTCCAAACTGTTTCCGCCACCCAAGGACGTCATCAGCCCATGGGGCTTGCCGCTGCTCAACACCGTGCTGCTGGTGAGTTCCAGCGTCACCGTGACCATCGCCCACCACGCCTTGAAAAAAGGTCATCGCGGCGCGCTGAAACTGTGGCTGGCCATCACCGTGTTGCTGGGCTGCGCGTTCCTCGGCTTCCAGGCTGAAGAATACATCCACGCCTACCAGGAACTGGGCCTGACCCTGGGCTCGGGCATCTACGGCGCCACGTTCTTCATGCTCACCGGGTTCCACGGCGCCCACGTGACCATCGGCACCATCATCCTGTTTGTGATGCTGATGCGGGTCATGCGCGGGCACTTCGACAACGAGCATCAGTTCGGCTTCGAGGCGGCGAGTTGGTACTGGCACTTCGTGGACGTGGTGTGGATCGGACTGTTCGTTTTCGTCTACGTCCTTTAGGCCCTACCAAGGGGCGTGGGAAACCAGCTGGCCGCTGAAGAAACCCCAGGCGATCAAGCCGACGGTGATGGCGGCCAGTGCGACACGAACACTCAAGGCAATGACGAGGCGGTTCGAGCTGCTGTCGTCCTTGACCAGAAAAAACAGGCCGCTGAACAGGCTGACAACCGTGGCAATCAGCATCAGGACGATGGCTGTTTTGAGCATGGTGAGACTCCGGGGGACTAGCGATGCACTTGAGTATAGCTATCGCACCGACCGACTTTCTGGCCACGCCATGAAGCGCTTCCGGCCGGGCATCGTGCCGACATTGGTGGTAGCCCTGCTGCTGCCGGTGCTGGTGTCGCTCGGGTTCTGGCAATTGGGCCGGGGCGCGGAAAAAAGTGCGCTGCTGCAAACCTACAGCGAGCGCAGGGTTGCCGAACCAATGGCCAGCACCGAACTGCAACACAGCGCAGACCCGGCCTTTCGCCGCGTTCGCCTTCACGGCCAGTTCGACGCCAGCCACAGCCTGTTGCTGGATAACCGCCAGCGTGACGGCAAGGTCGGCGTCGAGCTGCTGCAACCGTTCCAGGATCAGGCGACCGGACTTTGGCTGCTGATCAATCGTGGCTGGCTGCCGTGGCCCGACCGGCGTACAGCACCGCAATTCACGACACCCCACCAGGCGTTGAGTCTGGATGCCTGGGTCTATGTTCCGCCCGGTGCGACCTTCCAGTTGCAGGCCGATCCCGACACCACGACCTGGCCACAACTGGTCACGGCGGTTGTCCCGAGCAAGCTTTGGACCGCCCTCGACCGTGAAGGCTTCGCCTACGAATTACGTGCAGAAACCGGACCGGCGACTTACCAGGCCGATTGGCCGGTGGTTGCCATGGGGCCGGAAAAACACATCGCTTATGCCGTGCAGTGGTTCGCCATGTCGATCGCCCTGTTCGGCCTTTATCTCTACCTCGGCTGGCACAACGCAAAGGAGAAACACCATGGGAGCGGCCATGAATCCACCCAGCATGTCTGAGGCAAAACCGGCGGTGAACCGGCGCAAGGGACGGGTGCAGTTGTTGTTGATTCTGCTCGGCGTGATCGGGCCGATGATCCTCGCCACCGGCATGTACAAACTGCAGTTCTGGGTGCCGGAAGGTCGCAGCTATCACGGCGAATTGATCGGCAACGGCCAGACCCGCGCCGACCTCGGCGTGCAGGCTGAGGAAGAGCGCTGGCAGTTGCTGGTGACCGCGCCGAAGGACTGCGCGGTGGACTGTCAGCAACTGGTGTATCTGGCGCGGCAGATCCAGATCGGCCTGGGCCGAGAAGCCGGGCGCGCCAGCCATGCGATCGCCGCGGCACAACCGTTGAGCAGCGATTACGAGGCCAAGCTGACCCGCGAATACCCGCAACTGCAACGTTATCCGCTGGACCTCGCCGCGTTCACCAGGACCACCGGTGACCAGGCCGTGCCACAACTGTGGATCATCGATCCCCACGGCAACCTGGTGCTGCGCTACGACCCGTCGGTCAAAGGCAAGGATCTGCTCAATGATCTGCGTCACCTGCTGAAACTGTCGAACATCGGATAAGGGCATCGTCATGGCCAAACCTGGATTTCGCCTCGCGCTGTTTGCCACCTTGCTGGCACTGATTGTGGTGTTGCTCGGTGCCTACACCCGCCTGACCCACGCCGGCCTCGGCTGCCCGGACTGGCCGGGCTGCTACGGCTTTATCAGCGTGCCGAAAAGCGAAGCCCAACTGGCCCATGCCGAATTGCATTTCCCGGACACGCCGGTGGAGGCCCACAAGGGCTGGAACGAGATGATCCATCGCTACTTCGCCGGCACGCTGGGGCTGTTGATTGTGGCCATGGCCGCTCGCGCGTGGACCCATCGCCGGCATCCAGGACAACCGGTGAAGCTGCCGTTGTTCCTGCTGGCGGTGGTGTTTGCGCAAGCGGCGTTCGGGATGTGGACGGTGACGCTCAAGCTCTGGCCGCAAGTGGTGACCGGCCACTTACTCGGCGGCTTTGCCACGTTGAGCCTGTTGTTCCTGTTGACCTTGCGCCTGTCCGGCGTGCTCCCTGCATTGACGGTGCCACGGCGTTTGCAGCACTGGGCGACGGCGGGACTGCTGCTGGTAATCGGGCAAATCGCCCTGGGTGGCTGGGTCAGCTCCAACTATGCCGCTGTGGCCTGCATCGACTTTCCGACCTGCCACGGCCAATGGCTGCCCCCTGCCGATTTCGCCAATGGATTCCACCTGACCCAGCACATCGGCCCGAACTACCTCGGTGGACAACTGGACAGCGATGCGCGCACGGCGATTCATCTCACGCACCGCATCGGCGCGTTGCTGGTGACGCTGGTGCTGCTCGGTCTGGCCTGGCAACTGAAAGTGGTCGGCATGACGCGGTTGGCGGGCCTTGTATTGGTCGCCCTTGCGGCGCAAATCACCTTGGGCATCAGCAACGTGCTGTTCCATCTGCCGCTGCCGGTGGCCGTCGCACACAACGCCGGGGGCGCGGCGCTCTTGCTGACGATGGTGTTGGTCAATTATCACGCTCGAACCAGTCTGGTCCGAGTCAAGCAACCTTCGCGCTGGCGCTTCCGTCCGCGTAAACATTCAGCCGGGCCCATCACAATAAAAGGAGAGATGCCATGGCGATTCTGATCGGCGAACGCCCCAGCCAGGCGATCTGGCGTGACTACCTGGAACTGACCAAACCGAAAGTGGTGGTGTTGATGCTCATCACCTCGCTGGTGGGGATGTTCCTCGCCACTCGCGCCGGGGTGCCATGGACCGTGCTGGTGTTCGGCAATCTGGGGATCGCCCTGTGCGCAGGCGCAGCGGCAGCGGTCAACCATGTGGTGGACCGAAGGATCGATGCCGTCATGGCCCGCACCCACAAACGACCCCTGGCTGAAGGCCGGGTATCACCGGGCGCCGCGCTGACCTTTGCCCTGGTTCTGGCGCTGCTGGGGCAAGCCTTGTTGCTGGCCTTCACCAATCCGCTGACCGCATGGCTGACCCTCGCCTCTCTGCTCGGCTATGCCGTGGTCTACACCGGCTTCCTCAAACGCGCGACGCCACAGAACATCGTTATCGGTGGTCTCGCCGGTGCCGCACCGCCCCTGCTTGGCTGGACCGCTGCCACCGGTCACGTCAGCGCCGAACCGTTGCTGCTGGTGCTGATCATTTTCGCCTGGACCCCACCGCACTTCTGGGCGCTGGCCATCCACCGCAAAGAGGAATACGCCAAGGCTGACATTCCGATGTTGCCGGTAACCCACGGCGAGCATTACACCAAGGTGCACATCCTGCTTTACACCGGCGCGTTGCTGGCCGTGAGCCTGATGCCGTACGTGATTCACATGAGCGGCCTGCTGTACCTGACGTGCGCGATTGGCCTGGGCGCGAGGTTCCTGCAATGGGCCGTGGTGTTGTACCGTGGCACTCGGCCGCACGCGGCGATCAACACGTTCAAGTACTCTATCTACTACTTGTTCCTGCTGTTCATCGCGCTGCTCGTAGACCACTACTTATTGTTGAACCTATGACTCGAACCCAGAAAACCGTCTTCATCCTTGTCGCCCTGATCGCGCTGGTCCTGGGCCTGACCATCAATAAAGTGCTCTCCGGCAAAGGCCAGGGCGACCCAACGGCGCTGATCGACGCAGGCATCATTCTGCTGCCGCAGAGCCGCACCCTGCCGGGCGTGACGATGACCGATCAGGACGGCAAACCGGTTGAGATCAATGAACTCAAGGGCAAGTGGTCGCTGCTGTTCTTCGGCTACACCTTCTGCCCGGACATCTGCCCGACCACCCTTGCCCAGTTGCGTCAGATCAAAAGCGAACTACCGCCCGAAGCGGTGGACAAGTTGCAGATCGTGCTGGTCAGCGTCGACCCGAACCGCGATACGCCGAAACAGCTCAAGCAGTATCTGGGTTACTTCGATCCACAGTTCATCGGCCTGACGCCGACCTCGGTGGAAGAACTGCAAAAAGTCGCCAACGCGGTGAGCATCCCCTTCATCCCGGCGGATACCAGCAAGCCGAACTACACCGTCGACCACAGCGGCAACCTGGCAGTGATCGGGCCGGACGGGACACAGCGCGGGTTTATCCGCGCACCGTTGAACAACGCGAAGCTGGTGGCGCAGTTGCCGGTGATGCTGAACCGCAAGTAACAGCCCCACCAAACCCTGTAGGACACAGTGTTTTCAGGCATAAAAAATGGGCATCCGATTTAATCGATATGCCCATTTTTTATTGCAGTCCTCCCTGTTCGGGAAGGAGATCACCGCAATTACGGATTGACGCTGTCTTTCAACGATTTGCCTGGCTTGAAGGCGACGGTGTTGCTGGCCTTGATTTTGACGGGTTCACCGGTTTGCGGGTTTTTGCCGGTGCGGGCGCCGCGGTGGCGTTGCAGGAAGGTGCCGAAGCCTACCAGCGTGACGCTGTCTTTGCGGTGCAGGGCGCCGGTGATTTCTTCGAGAACGGCGTTGAGAACGCGGTTGGCCTGCTCTTTGGTGAGGTCTGCTTTTTCAGCAATTGCTGCAGCGAGTTCTGGTTTACGCATATTAGTGAAGCCCCTTTGACGGTTTTTTGTTGTTATGTCCGTGCTGCTCTCTGTGGAGCAGCGCCCAAAGCGCCGCAGGTGCTCTACTCTGCGGCAGACGGGAGTGAGGATGGCACGCACAGAGGAGCCGCGCCAGTGTCGACGCGGCCAATGTCAGGGCAAAAGGGGGGTGATTGCGACAGAACGACCGGTATTTACGCCAGCAGCGCCGGAAGCTCTTTGTTCAGGGCCAGTTTCTCCATCACGGCCGCGCCTGTCAGGGCATAACCGAGCAGTTTGCCGTTGGCATCGCGGCATAAAACCTTGATGTCGGCCCCCTGCCCTTCAACCGTCCAGCTGCCTTCCGTACCCCGTGGCGGCGGGGACACCACGACCGGACACACCGGGGTTTTCACGGTGATGGGCATCGGGCCATAGGCGACCGCTGTCGGCTTGCCGGCGAGGGTCTGGGCCAGCGCTCTCGCACAGCTCATCAGGGGCATCACGTACAACAGATTCAGCCCATCGACTTCGGCGCAGTCGCCCAGCGCGTAGATATTGGCATGAGAGGTTTTCAGGTGCCGGTCGACCATCACGCCACGATTGACCTGCAACCCGGCAGCGGCCGCCAGATCGATGCGTGGACGCAGGCCGATGGCCGACAGCACCACGTCGCACGGTATGACCTGGCCATCGGACAGGTGCGCTTCCAGGCCATTGGCAACCCGCTGCAAGCGAGTCAGCACCGGACCGAGGTGGAAACGGGCACCGAGGCTTTCCAGCCCGGCCTGAACCGCTGCGGCCGCTGCGGGGTGCAGCAGGGTCGGCATCACTTGTTCGCACGGTGCAACCAGTTGCACCTCGTAGCCGCCCACGCTCAAGTCGTTGGCGAACTCGCAGCCAATCAGGCCGGCACCGAGCAGCAACACCCGACGCTTGCCCGCCGCCGCGGCGCGAAAGCGTGCGTAGTCTTCCAGGTCATTGATCGGGAATACGCAGTCCGCCGCGTCGCCTTCGATAGGCACGCGCACGGTTTCGGCGCCCCAGGCCAGGATCAGGTCGCGGTAATACACCGCTTCTTCACCGATCCACAGGCGTTTATGGCCAGGATCAATGCCGCTGATGCGCGTGTGGGTGCGCACTTCGGCTTTCAACTGGTCGGCCATGGCCCCCGGTTCGGCCATGCTCAGGCCGTCGGCGTCCTTGTTTTTGCCGAAACCGGTGGAGAGCATCGGTTTGGAGTAAGAGCGCCCGTCATCGGCAGTCAGCAGCAACAGCGGGGTTTCGCCATCGAGCTTGCGAAACTCCCGGGCCAGGTTGTAGCCAGCCAGGCCGGTGCCGACGATCACGACAGGTGCGTTCATTCCTTACTCCTCTAAATGTCTCAGTTGATTTCGATCATTTCGAAATCCATCTTGCCGACGCCACAATCCGGGCACAGCCAGTCTTCCGGCACGTCCTGCCACAGGGTGCCCGGCGCAATGCCGTCATCCGGCCAGCCGTCGGCTTCGTTGTAGATCAGGCCGCAGACCACACATTGCCACTTTTTCATTCAGGTACTTCCTCAGTTTCAGGCTTTTACTGGCGCGAACAGTCGATGGATAAAGCGCTGTTGTCGGGCTCAGGGCGTTTTGTACTGATGGGACCGGCCAGATGCAAGCTTGTTCAGCGCAACGGGCGGCCAGATCACTCAAAGTTATTAGCTGACATGGTAAGCTCGCCGCCTCATTTGCTGCCAATAATGACTCACTGTGCCGCACTCAAAATCCCTGTTCTGGGCGCCCAGAAGCCAACTCGCTCCCCTCCCCGACGCGTCAACCCTCGACTGGTTGTTCGATGAAGGCTCGCTGACCAGACGCCTGATTCATCTGACGAACGATGCGTTCAGCGTCTCGCCGTTGTTCGAAGGCTGGCAACCCCTGCGCGCGGATGAATGCATCGCGCTGGACCTGGCCGAAGGCAGTGAAGGTTGGGTGCGCGAAGTGTATTTGCGCGGTCATGGCCAAGCGTTGGTGTTTGCCCGCAGTGTGGCCTCGCGCAGCGCATTGCAGGGCGACGGCTTGCACATGGATGAACTGGGCAGCCGCTCCCTGGGCGAATTGCTGTTTTGCGACCGCGCATTCCAGCGCCAGGCCATCGAAGTTTGCCACTACCCTCAAGAATGGTTGCCGAGCGAAGTGCGGGCGCCTGAACTATGGGGCCGCCGTTCGCGCTTTGATCGTGGCGCGCTGAGCATCCTGGTGGCTGAAATTTTCCTTCCGACCCTGTGGAACGCCGCCGGCGTCCAACCGGAGAGCCGTTGATGTACCAGAGCCTGCTCAAGTCCCTGAACCGCTTGAACCCACGGGCCTGGGATTTCATTCAATTGACCCGCATGGACAAGCCGATCGGCATCTACCTGCTGCTGTGGCCGACGCTGTGGGCGCTGTGGATTGCCGGCAAAGGCTCGCCGTCGCTGGCCAACATCGTGATTTTCGTCCTCGGCGTGGTGCTGACCCGGGCCGGCGGCTGTGTGATCAACGACTGGGCCGACCGCAAGGTCGATGGTCACGTCAAACGCACGGCGCAACGTCCGTTGACCAGCGGCAAGATCAGCTCGAAAGAGGCGCTGGTGTTTTTTGCACTGCTGATGGGCGTGAGTTTTCTGCTGGTACTGTGCACCAATGCCCCGACGATCTGGTTGTCATTCGGTGGGCTCGCGCTGGCCTTCACCTACCCGTTCATGAAGCGCTACACCTATTACCCGCAAGTGGTGCTGGGCGCGGCGTTTTCCTGGGGCATGCCGATGGCGTTCACCGCCGAGACCGGCGAACTGCCGGCTGCGGCGTGGCTGCTGTGGATCGCCAACCTGTTGTGGACGGTGGGTTACGACACGTATTACGCGATGACTGATCGCGATGACGACTTGAAGATCGGCGTGAAGTCCACGGCCATCCTGTTTGGCGAAGCGGACCGGGTGATCATCCTGACCCTGCAAGGCCTGGCACTGGGCTGTTTGCTGCTGGCGGGGTCAAAATTCGAACTCGGTGGCTGGTTCCATCTGGGGCTGGCGGTGGCGGCGGGCTGCTTCGCCTGGGAATTCTGGTACACCCGGGGCAAGGACCGCATGCGTTGCTTCGAGGCATTTTTGCACAATCACTGGGCTGGATTGGCGATTTTTGTCGGGATCGTGGCGGATTACGGGCTGCGATGACCAAAATCTGCCCCGTTAACCGGGGCAGATGTGCAATCGGGAATTACTTCTGCGATTCGCGAACAACGTGCCAGACGTCCTTCATTTTGTCGCCAGTCATGTCTCCAGGCGCCTTGTCCTTCACGAATGTATACAGCGGCTTGCCGTCGTAGGCGTATTGACTCGTGCCGTCATCACGCTTGATGACGCTCCACTTGCCGTCAGCCGTGGCACCCGCCGGCGCCATCATCGGTGGCCAGTTCTTCGCGCAGTCGTCGTTGCACATCGACTTGCCGCCCGAGTCCTTGTCGAACGTGTACAGGGTCATGCCTTTGTGGTCGACCATCATGCCGTCTTTCATCATCGCCGGATCGGCGGCAAAGGCCAGCGTCGGCAGCGTTAGCGCAGCCGTGACCAGCAATGCCTTCCAGGATTGAGCAAGGTGATTCATGGAAACCTTCCTTTTGCGGTTGTCAGGATTCGGACTTAGAGCTTAGTCCAGGATCATGGCAATCGCCGGTCGACTAAAATACTGTCACACGACTGCAATAATTCCGTTATCTAATGCGGCGCAAGACAGTTAAATGACAAGAGGATTAAGGCATGGTTGGCAGGAGCATTCTGATCGTCGACGACGAAGCGCCCATTCGCGAAATGATCGCCGTTGCTTTGGAAATGGCCGGCTATGAGTGCCTGGAGGCTGAGAACTCCCAGCAGGCGCATGCCATTATCGTTGATCGCAAGCCAGACCTGATTCTGCTCGACTGGATGCTGCCCGGCACGTCCGGCATCGAGTTGGCCCGCCGCCTCAAGCGCGATGAACTGACCGGGGATATCCCGATCATCATGCTCACCGCCAAGGGCGAAGAGGACAACAAGATCCAGGGCCTGGAAGTCGGTGCCGATGACTACATCACCAAACCGTTTTCCCCTCGTGAGCTGGTCGCCCGCCTCAAGGCCGTCCTGCGTCGCGCCGGTCCTACCGATGGCGAAGCGCCGATTGAAGTCGGCGGCCTGCTGCTCGACCCGATCGGCCACCGCGTGACCATCGACGGCAAACCGGCAGAAATGGGCCCGACCGAGTACCGCCTGCTGCAATTCTTCATGACCCACCAGGAACGCGCCTACACCCGTGGCCAGTTGCTCGATCAGGTCTGGGGCGGCAACGTCTATGTCGAGGAACGCACGGTCGACGTACACATCCGTCGCCTGCGCAAAGCCCTCGGCGATGCCTATGAAAATCTGGTACAAACCGTGCGCGGCACCGGTTACCGCTTTTCTACCAAAGCTTGACGGCAGCTACGAGCTACGAGCTGCAGGCTTCAAGCGGCAAGCTAAAAGCTGCTTCTCTGACAAGGACGCGCGTCACGTGAATCAAAACTGGCATGGCACCCTGATTCGCCACATGCTGCTGCTGGTCACCGCCTGCCTGGTGATCGGCTTGATCACCGGCTACTACGGCTGGAGCCTCGCCGCAGGCCTGGGTATTTACCTGGCCTGGACCCTAAGGCAATTGCTGCGCCTGCACGAATGGCTGCGCCTGCACCAACCCGATGAAGCCCCCCCCGATGGCTATGGCCTGTGGGGCGAGGTGTTCGACAGCATCTACCACCTGCAGCGCCGTGATCAACGGGTGCGCGGGCGCCTGCAAGCGGTCATCGACCGGGTTCAAGAGTCCACCGCCGCGTTGAAAGACGCCGTGATCATGCTCGACACCGACGGCAACCTTGAATGGTGGAACCGCGCTGCCGAAACCCTGCTGGGCCTCAAGACCCCGCAGGACAGCGGCCAGCCGGTGACCAACCTGGTGCGCCATCCGCGCTTCAAGGAATACTTCGAGCAGGACAACTACGCCGAGCCCCTGGAAATCCCCTCGCCGACCAATGACCGCGTGCGCATTCAGCTGTACATCACCCGTTATGGCAACAACGAACACCTGATGCTGGTGCGCGACGTGACGCGCATTCATCAGCTGGAACAGATGCGCAAAGACTTCATCGCCAACGTGTCCCACGAGTTGCGTACGCCGCTGACAGTGATCTGCGGCTATCTGGAAACCCTGCTCGACAATGTCGAAGAGGTGAACCCGCGCTGGACCCGTGCCTTGCAGCAGATGCAGCAGCAAGGCGGGCGCATGCAGACGCTGCTCAACGACCTGCTGTTGCTGGCCAAACTGGAAGCCACCGACTACCCGTCGGATAACCAGCCCGTGGCCATCGACGGTTTGCTGCAGTCGATCAAGAGCGATGCGCAGCAACTGTCCGGGCAGAAGAACCAGCGCATCACCCTCGAAGCCGACCCGAGCATCCAGCTCAAGGGCAGTGAGGCGGAATTGCGCAGCGCGTTTTCCAACCTGGTCTTCAACGCCGTGAAGTACACCCCGGCCGAAGGCAATATCCGCATTCGCTGGTGGGGCGACGAGCAAGGCGCGCACCTGAGCGTGCAGGATTCCGGGATTGGCATCGACAGCAAACACCTGCCGCGCCTGACGGAACGCTTCTATCGCGTCGACTCCAGCCGCAATTCCAACACCGGTGGCACCGGCCTTGGCCTGGCCATCGTCAAACACGTGCTGTTGCGCCACCGCGCGCGCATGGAAATCAGCAGCGTACCGGGCCATGGCAGCACCTTTACCTGCCATTTCGCGCCTGCCCAGGTCAGCAAATCCCGAGTCATCAGCACCGCCGACTGATACCGGCCGGCACGCGCCACTAGGCAATCGAACAGTCAGCCGCTACATTGGCTGACTTGTGCCTGGCCTTCAGGCGCGCATTTTTCTTTCCTTTCGAATACACGGAAACCGCAAAACTCCATCATGGACCCTTCCCCTGGCTTGACCCTCGCTACAATTTTCGCCGACTTCGGCATGATTCTTTTTGCTCTGATCCTGGTTTTGCTCAACGGCTTTTTCGTTGCGGCGGAATTTGCCATGGTCAAATTGCGCTCGACCCGCGTCGAGGCCATCGCTGAGCAACACGGCTGGCGCGGCCACATCCTGCGCACCGTGCACAGCCAGCTCGATGCTTACCTGTCGGCGTGCCAGCTGGGTATCACCCTGGCCTCGCTGGGCCTGGGCTGGGTCGGTGAGCCGGCGTTCGCACACATTCTTGAGCCGTTGCTGAGCGCCGTGGGCGTCGAGTCGGCCGAGATCGTCAAAGGTGTGTCGTTCTTCACCGCGTTCTTCATCATTTCGTACCTGCACATCGTGGTAGGCGAACTGGCCCCGAAATCCTGGGCTATCCGCAAACCCGAGCTGCTGTCGCTGTGGACGGCTGTGCCGCTGTACCTGTTCTACTGGGCCATGTACCCGGCGATCTACCTGCTCAACGCCAGCGCCAACACCATCCTGCGCATCGCAGGGCAAGGTGAACCCGGCCCGCATCACGAGCACCATTACAGCCGCGAAGAACTGAAGCTGATCCTGCACTCCAGCCGTGGTCAGGACCCGAGTGACCAAGGCATGCGCGTCTTGGCCTCGGCGGTAGAGATGGGCGAACTGGAAGTGGTCGACTGGGCCAACTCCCGCGAAGACCTGGTGACCCTGGAGTTCAACGCACCGCTCAAGGAAATCCTGGCGATGTTCCGTCGGCACAAGTTCAGCCGTTATCCGGTGTACGACAGCGAGCGCCAGGAGTTCGTCGGCCTGCTGCACATCAAGGATTTGCTGCTGGAGCTGGCGGCGCTGGACCACATTCCCGAGTCGTTCAACCTGGCCGAACTGACCCGCCCGCTGGAACGCGTCTCCCGGCACATGCCGCTGTCACAATTGCTGGAGCAGTTCCGCAAGGGCGGCTCGCACTTCGCCGTGGTCGAAGAGGCCGACGGCAACATCATCGGCTACCTGACCATGGAAGACGTGCTGGAAGTGCTGGTGGGCGACATTCAGGACGAACACCGCAAGGCCGAGCGCGGGATCCTCGCGTATCAACCGGGCAAGCTGCTGGTGCGTGGTGATACACCACTGTTCAAGGTCGAACGCCTGCTCGGGATCGATCTGGACCACGTTGAAGCCGAAACCCTTGCCGGGCTGGTCTACGAAAGCCTGAAACGGGTGCCGGAAGAGGAAGAAGTGCTGGAAGTCGAGGGTCTGCGGATCATCATCAAAAAGATGAAAGGTCCGAAGATCGTGCTGGCCAAGGTGTTGATGCTCGATTGAGCGCTGGTCGCAAGCCCGCTTTATTGCTTGCCCAACGCAAAGTTGGGCAGCATCCCCACCGGCTGATTGAACCGATACGGAATCGACACCAGCCCCATGCCGGTATTGCGCTGCACCACGAAGTGCAAATGCGGCCCGGTGCTGTTGCCGGTGTTGCCCGACAGTGCCAATGCACTGCCTACCGCCACCTTTTGCCCCTCTCGCACCCTGACCGAACCTTGCTTGAGGTGCAGGTACACGCCCATGGTCCCGTCATCGTGCAGCACCCGCACGAAATTGCCGGAGGCATCGGTGCCGCGCCCGCTCTGGCGGTTCTCGGTTTTCACCACCACCCCGCCCCGCGCGGCAATGATCGGCGTGCCCTCTGGCATGGCGATGTCGATGGCATAACGGCTCTTGGGGCCGAAGTGGCTGTAGGGGCCGTTGGCGCCCTGACTGATCCGGAACGGACCACCCCGCCATGGCAAGGGATACCGATAGCCCACCATGGGACCTGAGGGGTCGCCCAGGAAGTAATTGAACTTCGGAACGTAGGCGACTGGCTTTCCAGCCTTGGTCGCCGTGAGCTGCGCCATGCGAACACTGGTGCGCTGCGGTATCACCCGCCGAATGGGTTTGCCCGGTACACCGCTGGCGTTCTTCACCCCGGCAAAACTCAATTCGACTTCGACCGGCGCATACAGGTCATTGCGCACGTATACGCTGTCCACGCCATTCTTCTTCATGATGATCAGGCGCACCTGACGCTCAAGGTGTTCG
This sequence comes from Pseudomonas reinekei, assembly GCF_001945365.1. Lineage (GTDB taxonomy): Bacteria > Pseudomonadota > Gammaproteobacteria > Pseudomonadales > Pseudomonadaceae > Aquipseudomonas > Aquipseudomonas reinekei. Next base: position 277,976 of record NZ_MSTQ01000007.1, on the reverse strand, counting down.
ACCATGCCGTCACGAAAAATAAACGGCTTGGAGTTTTTGCTGGTGGGGAAGTCGCTGTAGGAGACCACGCCATTGGCATCGGTGGATTTGTAGATCGTCGTGGCCATCGCCGAAGCGGCGGCCACGCACAGACCACAAAAAAGCAGTATTCGCGTCAACATGAGGATGAATTCTGTCGAGTAAGACCTGCAATTGAGCCTAGCAGCCGGAATTGACCAGCGTAGTCGACAGTTGTTTCAGAATGGGCATTGCGGGGGATCAACGGTGATCGTACTGGCGCCATCGTGAGCAGACGCGCTCCCACAGAGTTGATGTTGCCTGTGGGAGCGATTGTCTGGCATCGAACGAGTCAGGCCAATTGAAGCGTCTGGGTCGATGGGAAGCAGATGTCGACTTCAAGCTTTGCAGCGGCTGACAAATTCACCAATGCATCCAGAGAAAACTTGTCGATCTTGCCGTTAAGCATGTCGTTGAGCCGTGGCTGGGATATATCAAGACGCTTGGCCGCCTCTTTCTGCGGAAGCTCCCAGGCTCGTATGGTGGTGCAAAGTGTGCGCATCAGTTTGGCACGTAGACGCATATTAGCCGCTTCCTGCGGAGTCTCTTCCAACGCATCCCAAACACTCGAAAAACGCTGGGACGGGTTTTGATGATCCTTCATGGCATTAACCTATTTCCTGATATCTGGCGCGTGCCAGTTCGATGTCTCGCGTTTCGGTTTTTCGAGTGGTCTTTTGAAGGGCGTGCAACACGTAGATTGCCTCCGGTCGGTTAACCACATAGAACACGCGAAACGCCCCCGACTCCTCGGTGATTCGGATTTCGTTGACCCCACGCCCTACTGTTTTCATAGGTCGCCAGTCAAAAGGCTCATCACCGTGTTGCAAAAGATCCAGCTGGAATCCCACAGCCCGGCGCGCATCAACCGGAAACGCTTTCAGATCCTTGAGCGCACTCCCGACAAACACCACATCCTTGTGTCTTCCCATCGACTTCTCCTGTTGGTGGAAGGAAAAGCGTAATAGGCAAAATCGATGTGTGACGTTCTGGACTGTTGCAAGGAGTGGCCGAGCGCAAACCCTTACTCAGCAATCTATATCAAAACCAATATAAATCAAATCACGGCTTGCCCATTCGGCGAGATGGAATAAGTAAAGAACGCGTTGCGAGCAGCCTCGCTTCCACGTGGAAATGCATTCCAGTGCAGGAGCGAGCCTGCTCGCGATGGCGGACTTTCAGGCGACGCGGTCTTAAGCGCCAGGTATGAAGTGCTTCTGCGCCGTGCCACGGGCAATCAGGCGGGAGATGTAGTCGAGCTTCTGCGCGTCCTGGTCGACGAAGCGGAAGGTCAGTTGCAGCCATTCGCTGTCTGGCTTTTGTTCGTGGGCGACGATGGCGTGCAGATAGCCATTGAGGCGCGCCGTTTCGGCGTTGTCGCCCTGCTCCAGGTCGAGTACGGCGCTGTCGAGGACTTGCGGCAGGGTGTCGATGCGCTTTACCACCAGCAGCGCTTCCTTGAGGCTCAGGGCCTTGATCACACATTGCTGGATGCCGTTCGGCAAACGCAATTGACCCTGACCACGGCCTCCGCCGACGGAGGCAGCAGCAGCCACCGGTGCCTTGACCGGCGGGCTGTTGAGCAATCCCCGGGAGGGTGCTGCAGCAGGGGCCGCGGCAGCCGGTGCAACCACGGCGGGTTTGCCGCCGGTCAATGCGCTCAGGGAGTCGTTAGCGAACGCCGGGCTGGTTTTAGTCGCGGCGACGCTGATCAAGGCGTCGAGCTTGCCGACCTTGTGCAGCGCCTGCTTGACCTTGGTGATCAGCTGCTCGTTGGTGAAGGGTTTGCTGACATATCCGGACACGCCGGCCTGAATCGCCTGGACGACGTTCTCTTTGTCGCCGCGACTGGTCACCATCACGAACGGCATGCTTTTGAGGCTGTCTTGCTCGCGGCACCAGGTCAGCAGTTCCAGACCGGACATTTCCGGCATCTCCCAGTCGCACAGGACCAGATCGAACGCTTCCTTCGCCAGCATGGCCTGAGCCTTCCTGCCGTTGACCGCGTCTTCGATCCGCATGCCCGGGAAATAGTTACGCAGGCATTTCTTCACCAGGTCACGAATGAACGAGGCATCGTCCACGACCAAAACACTGACCTTACTCATCCATAACCCCTTTAAAAAATCCCGGCAAGCATACCGCTTTGCTGATGGCACATTGCCAAAAACCTTCAGTCACGCCGGCTCTTTTCGTTCGCGGGTGCTGCTTTTCGAATTCGTGGGCCGCAAACAAAAACGCCCGGCCAAAAGGCCGGGCGCTTTGCTTGGGCAACCTTACTTATCGTCAGCTTTGCCCGGAACATTAGCGGTTTCGCCGCTTGTTCCTTCAACTTCTTCTTTCATGCGCTTGAGGCCCAGGTGACGCACATCGGTGCCGCGCACCAGGTAGATCACCAGTTCCGAGATATTGCGCGCGTGGTCGCCGATGCGCTCCAGCGAACGCAGCACCCAGATAATGCTCAAGACCCGCGAGATAGAGCGTGGGTCTTCCATCATGTAGGTCGCCAGTTCGCGCAGGGCGGTCTTGTATTCGCGGTCGATGATCTTGTCGTACTGCGCCACCGACAAGGCCAGGTCGGCGTCGAAACGGGCAAATGCGTCCAACGCATCGCGCACCATGTTGCGCACCTGGTCACCGATGTGGCGAACCTCGACATAACCGCGCGGCGCTTCGCCTTCTTCGCACAGCTGGATGGCGCGGCGGGCGATTTTGGTCGCTTCGTCACCGATGCGCTCCAGGTCGATCACCGACTTGGAGATGCTGATGATCAGACGCAGGTCCGATGCCGCTGGCTGACGGCGAGCCAGAATGCGCAGGCATTCTTCGTCGATGTTGCGTTCCATCTGGTTGATCTGGTCGTCGATCTCGCGCACCTGCTGGGCCAGGCCGGAGTCGGCCTCGATCAGCGCGGTCACTGCGTCGTTGACCTGCTTTTCAACCAGTCCGCCCATGGCCAGGAGGTGGCTGCGCACTTCCTCGAGCTCGGCGTTGAACTGCGCGGAAATGTGGTGGGTAAGGCCTTCTTTACTAATCATGTTGGCGTCCTTGGAGCGTCCGGTAAGGTGCGGTGGGCCGCAGCGTCAGTTCAGTGAGCAACCACAGCTTCCTAGCCGTAACGCCCCGTGATGTAGTCTTCGGTCTGCTTCTTCGCCGGATTGGTGAACAGGGTGTCGGTGTCGCCGAATTCCACCAGTTTGCCCATGTACATGAACGCCGTGTAGTCGGAAACCCGCGCGGCCTGCTGCATGTTGTGGGTCACGATAACGATGGTGAACTTCGATTTCAGTTCGTAGATCAGCTCTTCGACTTTCAGCGTCGAAATCGGGTCGAGTGCCGAGCACGGTTCGTCGAGCAACAGCACTTCCGGCTCCACGGCGATGGTGCGCGCGATCACCAGACGTTGCTGCTGACCGCCGGACAGGCCCAATGCCGACTCATGCAGACGGTCTTTGACTTCGTCCCACAGCGCCGCGCCTTTCAACGCCCATTCGACGGCTTCGTCGAGCACGCGCTTCTTGTTGATGCCCTGGATACGCAGGCCGTAGACCACGTTCTCGTAGATGGTTTTCGGGAACGGGTTGGGCTTCTGGAACACCATGCCGACGCGACGACGCAGTTCGGCCACGTCTTCGCCTTTGCGATAGATGTTGTTGCCGTACAGGTTGATCGCGCCTTCGACACGGCAGCCATCGACCAGGTCGTTCATGCGGTTGAAGGTGCGCAGCAGCGTGGACTTGCCGCAGCCGGACGGGCCGATGAAGGCGGTCACGCGTTGTTTCGGGATGTTCATGCTGACGTCGAACAGCGCTTGTTTGTCGCCGTAGTACAGGCTCAGGCCCGGCACTTCGATGGCCACGGTTTCTTGCTCGAGGCTCAGGCTCTGTTTGTCGCGACCCAGCGCCGACATGTTGATGCCGTGGGTATGTGCTTCGTGCTGCATGGGAGGCTCCCTGTGCTAACAAATTCGGTTCAGTTTGTTGTGGGAGCGGACCTGCTCGCGAAGGGGCCATCACTGGCGCCAAAAGCTTCGCGAGCAGGCTCGCTCCCACCTGGAAATCAGTGCTTCATCAAATCAGCTGTCCAACGCCTTGTACTTCTCGCGCAGGTGGTTACGGATGTACACCGCCGACAGGTTCAACGTCGCGATCACCAGCACCAGCAGCAATGCCGTGGCGTAGACCAGTGGCCGCGCGGCCTCGACGTTCGGGCTCTGGAAGCCGACGTCATAGATGTGGAAGCCCAGGTGCATGATCTTCTGGTCCAGGTGCAGGTACGGGTAGTTGCCGTCCACCGGCAGCGACGGCGCCAGTTTCACGACACCCACCAGCATCAACGGCGCCACTTCACCGGCGGCGCGGGCCACGGCGAGGATCATGCCGGTCATCATGGCCGGGCTGGCCATCGGCAGCACGATCTTCCACAAGGTTTCAGCCTTGGTCGCGCCGAGGGCCAACGAGCCTTCACGCACGGTACGAGGAATCCGCGCCAGGCCTTCTTCGGTGGCCACGATCACCACTGGCACCGCCAGCAGTGCCAGGGTCAACGAAGCCCAGAGCAGGCCCGGCGTACCAAAGGTCGGTGCTGGCAAGGCTTCAGGGAAGAACAACCGGTCGACCGAACCACCCAGCACATAGACGAAGAAGCCCAGACCAAACACGCCGTAAACAATGGCCGGCACACCTGCCAGGTTGTTCACCGCGATGCGGATCACCCGGGTCAGGGTGTTCTGCTTGGCGTATTCACGCAGGTACACTGCCGCCAGCACACCGAACGGGGTCACGATCATCGCCATGATCAGGGTCATCATCACGGTGCCGAAGATCGCCGGGAAAATCCCGCCTTCGGTGTTCGCTTCACGCGGATCGTCGCTCAGGAATTCCCAGACCTTGCTGAAGTAGAAACCGATTTTCGTGAAGGTGCCCATGGCGTTCGGCTGATAGGCATGAACCACCTTGCCCAGGCCGATTTCGATTTCCTTGCCGTTGGCATCGCGGGCGGTGAGGCTGTCGCGATTGAACTGCGCGTGCAGATCATTCAAGCGAGCTTCAACATCCTGGTAACGGGCGTTCAGCTCAGCTCGCTCGGATTCCATGTCCGCTTGGGCAGCGGCGTCGAGCTTGCCGTCCAGCTCCAGTTTGCGACCGTGCAGACGGACGCGTTCCAGACCGGCGTTGATGGCACCGATGTCGGATTTTTCCAGGGTCTTGAGTTGCGCGGCCAGCTGATTCACACGGTTGATCCGTGCTTGCAGCTCAGGCCAGGCCGCTTCGCCTTCAGCGATGACCTTGCCGTCCTGTTTGACGTTGACCAGGTAACCGTAGAAATTACCCCATTCACGGCGTTCCAGCGCCATCAACTCGACCGGAGTCTTCTGATTGGTCAGCCACTCGCCGACGATCCAGGTGAAGTCGGTGCCGTTCAAATCACGGTTGCCGACCTTGATCAGCTCGCGGGTCATGAATTCCGGGCCTTCGTCAGGCACCGGCAAACCGGCACTCTTCAGGCGGGCACGCGGCACTTCTTCCTTCTGTACGATTTCGCCGATCACCAGGTGATTGGCCTGGCCCGGCACGTCGTAGCTGGCGTGCACCAGGTCCGCCGGCCAGAAGTGACCCAGGCCGCGCACGGCAATCACGGCCAGCAGGCCAATGGTCATGATGACCGCGATGGACACCGCGCCACCGCTGATCCAGACGCCGGGGGCGCCGCTCTTGAACCATCCTTTCAGGGAGTTCTGTTTCACAGACTTCTACCTTTGCTTAAAGCGACGAGTATTTCTTGCGCAGACGCTGACGAATCAGTTCCGCGAGGGTGTTCATGACGAAGGTGAACAACAGCAGCACCAGCGCCGAGAGGAACAGCACGCGGTAGTGGCTGCCGCCGACTTCCGACTCGGGCATTTCCACCGCGACGTTGGCGGCGAGGGTGCGCAGGCCTTCGAACAGGTTCATTTCCATGACCGGGGTGTTACCGGTGGCCATCAACACGATCATGGTTTCACCGACCGCGCGGCCCATGCCGATCATCAACGCCGAGAAAATACCCGGGCTGGCGGTGAGGATCACCACGCGGGTCATGGTCTGCCACGGCGTGGCACCGAGGGCCAGTGAACCGAGGGTCAGGCCACGCGGCACGCTGAACACGGCGTCTTCGGCGATGGAGTAGATGTTCGGGATGACCGCGAAGCCCATGGCCAGACCCACCACCAGTGCGTTGCGCTGGTCGTAGGTGATGCCCAGGTCGTGGGAGATCCACATGCGCATGTCACCGCCGAAGAACCAGTTCTCCATGAACGGGCTCATGTACAGCGAGAGCCAGCCCACAAACAGGATCACCGGGATCAGCAGCGCACTTTCCCAGCCATCCGGGACTTTCAGGCGGATCGACTCAGGCAGGCGGCTGAAGGTAAAACCGGCGACCAGGATGCCGATCGGCAGCAGCATCAACAGGCTGAAGATACCCGGAAGGTGTCCTTCCACATACGGCGCAAGGAACAGGCCGGCGAAGAAACCGAGGATCACCGTCGGCATCGCTTCCATCAGTTCGATCACCGGCTTGACCTTGCGGCGCATGCCAGGAGCCATGAAGTACGCGGTGTAGATCGCAGCAGCAACGGCCAGAGGTGCGGCCAGCAACATGGCGTAGAACGCGGCTTTCAAGGTACCGAAGGTCAGCGGCGACAGGCTCAGTTTCGGTTCGAAGTCAGTGTTGGCGGCGGTCGATTGCCAGACGTATTTAGGCTCGTCGTAGTTCTCGTACCAGACCTTGCTCCACAACGCGCTCCACGAAACTTCCGGGTGCGGGTTGTCGAGCAGCAACGGTTGCAGCTTGTCGCCAGCTTCCACGATCACCCGGTTGGCACGAGGCGACATGCCGAACAGCCCCGCGCCTTCAACCACTTGGTCAACCAGCAAGGTGCGGTGCGCGGTGCTGTGGAACACACCGAGCTTGCCGGAAGCATCGAGGGCGACGAAGCCCTTGCGGCGTTCTTCGGCGGTGATTTCAATGATAGGCGTGGTGCCCATCTGGAAGGCGCGGATCTGCTTCAGGCGCTGCTCGCCATCCGGGTCGCGGGCCATGAACCACTGGGCCAGGCCACCCTTGGAGTCGCCAAGAATCAGCGAGATACCGCCCACCAGCTGTGTGCTGGCGGTGATTTCAGCGTCGCCGTTTTCCAGCAGTTTGTAGCGACCGTTCAGGCTCTTGTCGCGCAAGCTGAACACGTCAGCCTGGGCACGACCGTTGATCACGTATAACCACTGCTGACGCGGGTCGACGAAAATGTTCTTCACCGGCTCGGTCATTTGCGGCAAATCGATGCGCGTCTGCTCGTTGGTGACTTCGCCGGTCATCATGTTTTCTTCGCTGGTCAGCGACAAAACATTGAGTTGCGAACCGGTGGAACCCACCAGCATCAGGGTCGCATCAGTCGCGTTGAGGCTGACGTGCTCCAGCGCACCGCCCGCTTCGTTCACCGCGATAGGCGCTTCGCCATACGGATACTCGATGGCTGGCGAGATGGTTTTCTTGCCGTCCGGATAGGTGACCTTGTACGTGTGACGGAACACCAGAGCCTGACCATTGGACAAGCCTACCGCCACCAGCGGGTGACCTGGCTGATCTTTACCGATGGAGGTTACGGTAGTGCCGGCCGGAACAGGCAAATCGACGCGCTTGAGTTCGGCGCCACTGTCGATATCGAAGAACAATGCCTGGCCTTTATCGGAGACCCGCATGGCCACCTGGTTCTGCTCTTCCAGGGAGATCATCAACGGCTTGCCGGCGTCTTGCATCCAGGCCGGCGTGATCGCGTCCCTGGACGTCAGGCTGGCACCCTGGAACAGGGGCGCAACGACGTAGGCGAGGAAGAAGAAGATCAGGGTGATGGCTGCCAGCACTGCCAGGCCGCCGATGAGGACGTACCAGCGGGTGAAGCGATCCTTGAGCGCGCGAATGCGGCGCTTGCGTTGCAACTCAGGCGTATTGAAATCAATCCGCTTGGGGGGATTAGTAGTCATGTTGGAATTGGCCAGATCATTCATTCGCACACCCTAGCGATCTTGTATGACAGAAAGATGACAGTGCAGTGACGCGACAAATCCGCCGCCCGGTAGAACCGGCAGCGGATTGAGAATTTGGGGTTGCAGGAGCCTCGATTCCCTCGACAGCTCCTGCAGATCCGGGGCTAGCCCCGGATCAGGGTTTTACTTTTTTGCGACTTCAGCGCCGCCTTCTTGCAGACCCAGGTCAGCCAGTGCTTTTGCAGCAACCTTGGCCGGCAGTGGGATGTAACCGTCTTTCACTACAACTTCCTGACCCTGTTTCGACAGAATCAGTTTCACGAACTCGGCTTCCAGCGGAGCCAGAGGCTTGTTCGGGGCTTTGTTGACGTAGACGTAGAGGAAGCGCGACAGCGGGTACTTGCCGTTCAGGGCGTTTTCTTCGGTGTCTTCGATGAACTCGCCGCCTTCTTTCTTGGACAGGGCAACGGTTTTCACGCTGGCAGTCTTGTAGCCGATGCCCGAGTAGCCAACGCCGTTAAGCGAGCTGCTGATCGACTGCACAACCGAAGCCGAACCTGGCTGTTCGTTGACGTTTGGCTTGTAATCGCCTTTGCACAGGGCTTCTTCCTTGAAGTAGCCGTAGGTACCGGATACCGAGTTACGACCAAACAGTTGAACGGGCTTGTTGGCCAGGTCACCGGTCACGCCCAGGTCGCCCCAGGTTTTCACGTCGGCTTTAGCGCCACACAGACGAGTCGAGGAGAAAATCGCGTCGACTTGAGCCATGGTCAGGCCCTTGATCGGGTTGTCTTTGTGTACGAATACGGCCAAGGCGTCCACGGCAACCGGAATAGCGGTTGGCTTGTAGCCATATTTGGTTTCGAAGGCCTGGAGTTCGTTGTCCTTCATTTTGCGGCTCATCGGGCCCAGGTTAGCGGTGCCTTCTGTCAGCGCAGGTGGTGCGGTAGAAGAACCGGCGGCCTGAATCTGGATGTTTACGTTCGGGTATTCTTTTTTGTAGTTCTCAGCCCAGAGGGTCATGAGGTTAGCCAGAGTATCGGAACCAACGCTGGACAGGTTGCCCGACACACCGGTGGTCTTGGTGTAGCTCGGGATAGCAGGGTCAACAGCGGCAACCGCGTTGGCAGTCGCAACGCCAGCAGCGACAAAAGTCATTGCCGCCATCAAACGCTTCAGTTTCATGCCTTACTCCTAGCAGATAGGGTGTGTTAATTCGGGGCCAAGTATCAGCAGGCCGTGTGAACACTCTATGGCTGAAATATGACAATTGGATGAAAGGCCACTATTCGCGTTTTTACCGGATGATTCGGGGCACCCAAATCGCTAGCAGGCTGGCTAGCCTGCTAGCGATAGGACCGGTTCAGCCAAAGAGAACTGCGGGATCAGCGCCCTTTCTTCCAGAGATACGCGCCCACCAGAATCCCGACGCCACACAGCACTGCCACGTAATAGGCCGGGCCCATCGGGCTTTCCTTGAGCAGCAGGCTGACGATCATCGGCGTCAGGCCGCCAAAGATCGCGTACGCCACGTTGTAAGAGAACGACAATCCGCTGAAGCGCACCACCGGCGGGAACGCCTTGACCATCACATACGGCACCGCACCGATGGTGCCAACCAGAAAACCGGTCAGGGCATACATCGGGAAGAGCCAGTCAGGATGATCCGTCAGGCTGTGATAGAAGGTCCAGGAGCTGGCCAGCAACGCCATGCAGCCGAAGACAAAGACACGCCCCGCACCGAAACGATCGGCCAGTGCGCCAGCAATGATGCAACCGAAGCTCAGGAACACAATCGCCACACTGTTCGCTTGCAGCGACGAAGTTGGCGAGAAGTGATAGACCGTCTGCAGAACGGTCGGGGTCATCAGGATCAACACAACAATGGCGGCGGATAACAACCAGGTCAGCAACATCGAAATGGCGATGGCGCCACGATGGTCACGCAGCACCGCACGCAGTGGCACTTCCTCGGCCAGGGCCTTGCGTTGTTGCAGCTCGGCAAACACCGGGGTTTCGTGCAACCAGCGGCGCAGGTACACCGAGAACAGGCCGAACACGCCGCCCAGCAGGAACGGAATCCGCCAGGCGTAATCGGCCACTTCCACCGGGGTATAGAGGCTGTTGATCGCGGTAGCGACCAAAGAGCCCAACAGGATGCCTGCCGTCAGGCCACTGGTGAGGGTCCCGCAGGCATAGCCGACGTGCCGCTGCGGTACGTGTTCGGAAACGAATACCCAAGCCCCCGGCACCTCGCCGCCAATCGCCGCGCCTTGAATCACTCGCATCAGCAGCAACAGAATCGGCGCCCACATGCCGATCTGCGCGTAGGTCGGCAGCAGGCCCATGATCAGGGTCGGCACGGCCATCATGAAAATGCTCAGGGTGAACATCTTCTTGCGCCCCAGCAGGTCGCCGAAGTGCGCCATCACGATGCCGCCCAGCGGCCGCGCCAGGTAGCCGGCGGCAAAGATGCCGAAGGTCTGCATCAGGCGTAGCCATTCGGGCATGTCCGCCGGGAAGAACAGCTTGCCCACCACGGTCGCGAAGAACACGAAAATGATGAAGTCGTAAAATTCCAGTGCCCCGCCAAGGGCCGACAACGATAGCGTCTTGTAATCATTGCGGGTCAGCGGACGTGCGGATTGGGTTGGCTGCGCGATACTTGAGGGCGCTGTGGTCATGGCAAGGGCTTCTCTTATAGTCAGGTCTGCCGCCCCAACAACGCTGGCAAGGCTCGGGCAGGACCGGCACGATAGCAAATTGTTCGAAAAAGCACATAGAGGTGCGTAATTGACGGTCAAAATGAGAACCGGACGGTCGTCTCGGAGTCTACCGACCGATATACTCGCAACTGTGCGACGGCTTGCAAGGGTTGCTGTGCGAAAACGCCTGTCAGGGTCATAGGCGATTTCGCAGAGTTTCCCTTTAGGCGCCTTATGGAAAACGTGACGAACGCAGTATGTTCGGTGCTGAATCGTTTTTCCCGAAGACGGCTACCACCAGCAGCACCAACGAAGAGTCACGGGTCAGAGGCACCCCCGGCATGATAGAGCTCGAACAAGAAGATCCGATCCCGCAAGGCGACCTGGCCTTGCAAATCACCGCACTCCCCCGCGAAACCAACGGCTTTGGCGATATTTTCGGCGGCTGGCTGGTAGCGCAGATGGATTTGGCCGGCACCGCGATGGCCAGCAAGGTTGCCGGTGGCCGCGTGGCCACGGTCGCGATCGACCGCATGGCATTCCTGGTTCCAGTGGCGGTGGGCGCTCAGCTCTCCTTCTATACCCAGGCACTGGAAATCGGCCGCAGCTCGATCCAGATGATGGTCGAGGTCTGGAGCGACGATCCGCTGTCCAGCGAATGGCGCAAAGTCACTGAAGCGGTATTTGTGTTCGTCGCCATCGATGGCAGCGGCCGTACCCGCTCGGTTCCGCCGCGCGCTCGTTAACACCGGTAAGGGTTAAACCCGACGACCGATTCGCGGTCCATTGCAGTCCTGTTACTGATCGAGAGCTGTCCCATGAACACGCCCAACGTTGAAGCCGTCAAACTGGATGAACTGAACTGCTGGCGTATCCGCCACGGTCAGGCCGAATTACTGGTGGCCCAGCAAGGCGCGCACATCCTCAGTTATCAACTGGCGGGTCAGCCGCCGCTGATCTGGCTCAACGATGAAGCGGTGTTCAAGACCGGCAAAAGCATCCGCGCCGGTGTGCCGGTGTGTTGGCCGTGGTTCGGCAACTTCGAGCGCAACCCGCAGAGCGTGAAAGCGATGCGCGTCAGCAACCAAGCACCAGCGGCTCATGGCCTGGTGCGGGCGATGGACTGGGAATTGGGCGGCATCGAAGCCGAGGGCGAAAGCCTGAAAATCGAATTCTTGCTGCCCTGCCCCGAAGGCGGATTGCCAGGCTGGCCGCATCAAGTGGACTTGAAGCTGAGCATTCGCCTGGACGAGCAACTGCACATCAGCCTGACCAGCCATAACACGGGCCAGCAACCAGTCACCATCAGCCAGGCCCTGCACAGTTACTTTGCCGTCAGCGATGTGCGCAACGTGCACGTCGAAGGCGTGGATGGCTTGAGCTACATCGAAACCCTGGAAGACTGGGCAACCAAGAAGCAGTCCGGCGACCTGCGCTTTACCGGCGAAACCGACCGCATCTACCTCGACGCCCCGCCGCTGCTGAGCATCGTCGACCCGGCCTGGGAGCGACGCATCGAACTGACAAGTACGGGTTCGCGCTCGGCGGTGATCTGGAACCCCTGGGTCGACCGTGCTGCCGCATTCAGCGACATGGCCGACGACGGCTGGCAGCGCATGTTGTGCATCGAAACGGCGAATGTGATGGGGGATGTCGTGAACCTGACGCCGGGGGCCAGCCACACCCTCGGCGTCAGCATCGGCAGCAAACCGCTTTAAACCTGCAGGAGCCGGCTTGCTGGCGATGACGCCCTCAAGATCGCTATCGACAGCAAGCCGGCTCCTGCAGTGTTTTTACAGATCCGATTCCTTCACTACTCGCACCTTCGCCGCATCCAGCGCATACGCTGCGTCCGCCAGATCATTGCTGACCTTCTCCACCTTCAGCGTGCCGGTCACCCACAGCGGGGTGTAGATATCATTGAGCTTCAAGCCCTTCGGATAACGCACCAGCACCAACTGGTTAGGTGGCGGAGGCGGCACGTGGATGCAGGCGCCCGGGTATGGCACGAGGAAAAACAGCGTGCTGTTGCCCTTGGCATCGGACTCCAGCGGCACCGGATAACCACCGAGGCGGATGTTCTTGTCGTTCATCGAGGCCACGGTTTTGGTCGAGTACATCACCGCAGGCAAGCCCTTGCTCTGCTTCATGCCACCCTTTTCGGTAAAAGTGCCATTGGCCTCGGGGGAGTCGTGGTCGATTTCGGGCATGGCCTCGAGGGCCTTCTGGTCGGACTTGGGCATCAGTTCGAGCCAATCGGTTTCCGGCAGCTCGCCAGCATGGGCAAGGCCCGAACCGAGAAACAAAAGAGTCAGCAAAAAACGGCGCATGAAAATGCTCGGCAAGGAAAGGAAAACGCCAAGCATTCTAGCCCTCCCGGACTGCGCAGCCGAGAGGACTTTGTCGCTTGAATCAGTTCTTTTTGATCAGGCCGTAGATCACCAGCAACACCACCGCGCCGACCAGCGCCCCGATGAAACCGGCACCTTCGCCGGCGTGGTAAATGCCCAACGCCTGGCCGCCATAAGTGGCCGCCAGCGAACCGCCAATACCGAGCAGGATGGTCATGATCCAGCCCATGCTGTCATCGCCCGGTTTCAGGAACCGTGCGAGCAGGCCGACGATCAAGCCGATAAAGATGGTTCCGATGATTCCCATGGCATTTCCCTCTGAATGATTGGCTATGCGAAAGCCTAGTCAGACTTTCGCATCCTGCCATGAGAGAACGGCGGCACCGCAATGGTTCCGCCGCCGCCACATGAAACTGTTTTACTCGGCGATCAGCGCTTCGACCTTGAGGATCTGCGCGGCGAGGGTTTCGCGGTCTGCACAACGCAGGTTGGCGTGGCCGACCTTGCGCCCTGCCTTGAATGCCTTGCCGTAGTGATGCAGATGGCAATCGGCGATCGCGATAACCTTTTCGGTGTCCGGCACTTTTCCGATGAAGTTGAGCATCGCGCTCTCGCCAACCTTGGCTGTCGAACCCAACGGCAGACCGGCAACGGCCCGCAGGTGGTTTTCGAACTGGCTGCACTCGGCGCCTTCGGTCGTCCAGTGCCCGGAGTTGTGCACGCGCGGAGCGATTTCGTTGGCCTTGAGGCCACCGTCGACTTCAAAAAACTCGAACGCCATCACGCCGACATAATCCAGCTGCTTGAGCACGCGGCTGGAGTAGTCTTCGGCCAGGGCTTGCAACGGGTGGTCAGTGCTGGCCACGGACAGCTTGAGGATGCCGCTGTCGTGGGTGTTGTGTACCAGCGGGTAGAATTTTGTTTCACCATCGCGGGCACGCACTGCGATCAGCGAGACTTCGCCAGTGAACGGCACGAAACCTTCCAGCAGGCAGGCCACGCTGCCCAGTTCGGCGAACGTACCGACCACATCTTCAGGGGAGCGCAGGACTTTCTGGCCCTTGCCGTCGTAACCCAGGGTGCGGGTCTTGAGCACGGCAGGCAGACCGATGGAAGCCACGGCGGCATCCAGATCAGCCTGCGACTGAATGTCGGCGAACGCCGGGGTCGGAATCCCCAGGTCCTTGAACATGCTCTTTTCGAACCAGCGATCGCGAGCGATGCGCAGGGCTTCGGCGCTCGGGTAGACCGGGACGAACTGCGACAGGAACGCGACGGTTTCCGCCGGCACGCTTTCGAATTCGAAGGTCACCAGATCGACTTCATCGGCCAGTTGGCGCAGGTGATCCTGATCGCCGTAATCGGCCCGCAGGTGTTCGCCCAATGCCGCCGCGCAAGCGTCAGGCGCCGGGTCGAGGAAAGCGAAGTTCATGCCCAGCGGAGTACCCGCCAGCGCCAACATGCGACCCAACTGGCCGCCACCGATTACACCGATCTTCATCGTCAACAACCTCAGGCGATGCGTGGGTCTGGATTTTCCAGGACGCTGTCTGTCTGCTCAGCACGGAAGGTTTTCAGCACTTCGTGGAACTGCGGGTGCTTGGCGCCCAGGATACTCGCCGACAACAGCGCGGCGTTGATCGCGCCAGCCTTGCCGATGGCCAGGGTCGCAACCGGAATGCCGGCAGGCATCTGCACGATGGAGAGCAGTGAGTCGACGCCCGAGAGCATCGCCGACTGCACGGGCACGCCCAGTACCGGCAGGTGGGTCTTGGCCGCACACATGCCAGGCAAGTGGGCCGCGCCACCGGCACCGGCGATGATCACCTCGATACCACGCGCCTCGGCTTCTTCAGCGTACTGGAACAGCAGGTCCGGGGTGCGGTGAGCGGACACCACCTTCACCTCGTAAGGGATGCCGAGCTTTTCCAGCATATCGGCGGTGTGGCTAAGGGTGGACCAATCGGACTTGGAGCCCATGATCACGCCAACCAATGCACTCATCGTCGTGCCTCTTCTCTCTGGGCGCCCGCAGGCGCATCAAAAAACAACAAGCCACGCAGAATGCGTGGCTTGATTGTACGAATTATGGCCAGTCGTAACCGGCCGAAGGCCGCGCAGTATACCTCAATGAAGCAGATAAACAGCCCCCTGCGCGACCATCTGTCATCTGCCGCAAAAGCCCGGTTTTATTGACCTGAAGGTCAGCGAAAAGACACCCCCGAATAACCCTGCAGGGTTATTCGGGGGTGTTTAAGAACTTTGTGCGGCGCCGCCTTCGAGCTTGCGCCACAACAACCGCACATTGGCCTTGCGCACGAGGGCGCAGCGGTACAAGCGAATCTCCAGCGGTACATGCCACTGCGGTCCACCGCAAACCACCAACTCCCCGCGCGCCAGTTCCGCGCGCACGCTGAGTTGCGGCACCCAGGCGATTCCGAGTCCTTCCAGCGCCATGCTTTTCAGGCTGTCGGCCATGGCGGTTTCGTAGATGGTGGTGAAGCGCAGCGCTCGCTGGCGTAACAGCATGTTCACCGAACGGCCGAGAAACGCACCGGCGCTGTAGGCCAGCAGCGGCACACTGCCCTCGCCTTCCAGGTCGAACAACGGCTTGCCGTCGGCGTCCGCGGCGCAGACCGGCAACATCTCGGTGTGCCCCAGGTGCAGAGACGGAAAGATTTCCGGGTCCATCTGCATCGCCGCATCCGGGTCGTAGAAGGCCAGCATCAAGTCGCAACCACCTTCACGCAACGCATGCACCGCGTCACCGACGTTGGTCGCGACCAACCGCGTGGCGATGTTCAACCCTTCGTTGCGCAACTGGGCGATCCAGCGCGGAAAGAAACCCAGTGCCAGCGAGTGAGCTGCAGCGACTTGCATGACTTCGCCTTGCCCGCCCTCCAGATGATGCAGGTGGCGCAGCACTTCACCCAGTTGTTCGACCACGGTGCGCGCCGTCACCAGAAACAATTGCCCCGCCGCGGTCAGCTCGATCGGTGTGCGCGAACGATTGACCAGTGTCAGCCCCAACGCCGCTTCGAGGCTGCGGATTCGCCGGCTGAACGCCGGCTGAGTCACGAAGCGTCGTTCCGCCGCCTGGGAGAAGCTGCGGGTGGCGGCCAGGGCACTGAAGTCCTCCAGCCATTTACTTTCCAGATTCATCACGCCCTCCCGGACACGCACCAAATTAGGTCACACGCTCGCCGCACACAGGGCGTCACATGGGTATTATGCCGAATGTGCATAGGTCAGTGTTTAACAGCATTGGCCCAATATTCTCCACAAGCCTAGCATTTGCAGCGTTCCGGCACAGACCGGGTTCATATCGAGATGATTTCTATCATGTCCTCCGCTGCATCTTTCCGCACAGAAAAAGACCTGCTTGGCGTACTTGAAGTACCGGCTCAAGCGTATTACGGCATCCAGACCCTGCGAGCGGTGAACAACTTCCGCCTCTCCGGCGTTCCGATTTCGCATTACCCGAAGCTGGTTGTCGGCCTGGCGATGGTGAAACAAGCCGCCGCTGACGCCAACCGCGAGCTGGGTCACCTGAGCGAAGCCAAGCACGCTGCCATCAGCGAAGCCTGTGCACGACTGATCCGCGGCGACTTCCACGAAGAGTTCGTGGTGGACATGATTCAAGGTGGCGCCGGTACTTCCACCAACATGAACGCCAACGAAGTGATCGCCAACATTGCCCTCGAAGCAATGGGTCACGAGAAAGGCGAATACCAGTACCTGCACCCGAACAACGACGTGAACATGGCGCAGTCGACCAACGATGCCTACCCGACCGCGATTCGCCTGGGTCTGCTGCTGGGTCACGACGCGCTGCTGGCCAGCCTCGACAGCCTGATCCAGTCGTTCGCCGCCAAAGGTGAAGAGTTCAGCCACGTCCTGAAGATGGGTCGTACCCAACTGCAAGACGCCGTGCCGATGACCCTTGGCCAGGAGTTCCGTGCTTTCGCCACGACCCTGGGCGAAGACCTGGCACGCCTGAAAACGCTGGCACCCGAGCTGCTGACCGAAGTAAACCTGGGCGGCACCGCGATTGGCACCGGCATCAACGCCGACCCGCGCTATCAGCACCTGGCCGTTCAGCGCCTGGCCACCATCAGCGGTCACCCGCTGGTACCGGCGGCCGACTTGATCGAAGCCACCTCCGACATGGGCGCCTTCGTCCTGTTCTCCGGCATGCTCAAGCGCACCGCGGTCAAGCTGTCGAAGATCTGCAACGACTTGCGCCTGCTGTCCAGCGGCCCACGCACCGGCATCAACGAAATCAATCTGCCGGCGCGTCAGCCAGGCAGCTCGATCATGCCAGGCAAGGTCAACCCGGTTATCCCGGAAGCCGTTAACCAGGTAGCGTTCCAGATCATCGGCAACGACCTGGCCCTGACCATCGCGGCCGAAGGCGGCCAGCTGCAACTGAACGTGATGGAGCCGCTGATCGCGTTCAAGATCTTCGACTCGATCCGCCTGTTGCAACGCGCCATGGACATGCTGCGCGAACACTGCATCACCGGCATCACCGCCAACGAAGCGCGCTGCCGTGAACTGGTCGAGCATTCGATCGGTCTGGTGACTGCGCTGAATCCGTACATCGGCTATGAAAACGCCACCCGCATCGCCCGCGTCGCGCTTGAAAGCGGCCGCGGCGTGCTGGAACTGGTGCGCGAAGAAGGCTTGCTCGACGAAGAAATGCTCGCCGACATCCTGCGTCCGGAAAACATGATTGCGCCACGCCTGGTTCCGCTGAAAGCCTGAACCGACGCGTTACCTGTAGCACCGCTCACCAGGTCGAGGGACTAGACACCTCTCACCTTTTGAGGGCTTGGAGATCAATCTCCAAGCCCTTTTTTTTAACCGTTTTCCAACAATGCAGAATTTGTGGAAGCCGACGCCTACAAGAAACCGGCGTCGATAGAATCGGTGCATGCACCACAACTGTGCAGACGGATGGCACTCCCATCGGTATAGTGCCGCCCCTCTTCACGTGGGCGGTCGTCGGTAGCGAGACCTGAACCCATGCGAAACCCGAACTAATAACAAACCCGCGATATGAAACCGGGACGGACATCGACCCGCCTGTTGTGCCGAGTGCCAACTGATGTAACTCGATGTGTCTGACCGGCCAGCATTTGCCTACACAAAAAACAGCGAGGAATAATCCATGCTCGAAGTCATTAACGACTTCCTCTCAGGGAAAGTACTGATCGTGCTCATTGTCGGGCTCGGTAGCTACTTCACGATCCGCTCGCGTTTCGTTCAATTGCGTCACTTCTTCCACATGTTCGCGGTGTTCCGTGACAGCCTCAAAAGCAGCGCCGGGCAACTCAGTTCGTTCCAGGCCCTGATGCTCAGCCTTGCCGGCCGTGTTGGCGCGGGCAACATCGCCGGTGTCGGCATCGCCGTGACCCTCGGCGGGCCGGGCGCGGTGTTCTGGATGTGGGTGACGGCCCTGGTCGGTATGTCCAGCAGCTTCTTCGAGTGCTCCCTCGGCCAGCTCTACAAGCGCTGCGACTCCGAAGGCCAGTTCCGTGGCGGCCCGTCTTACTACATTCAGCACGGCCTGCAAAAACGCTGGCTGGGGATGCTCATGGCGTTCCTGTTGCTGGTGACCTTCGGGTTCGCCTTCAACGGCCTGCAAGCCCACGCCGTGACTCACTCGCTGAACAACGCGTTCGGTCTCGACACGACGTACACCGGTGTCGGCCTCGCCGTGCTGCTGGGCTTGGTGTTCATCGGCGGGATCAAGCGCATCGCCAAGGTCGCCGACCTGTTGGTGCCGGTGAAAACCCTGGCGTACATCGGCGTGACCCTTTACGTGATCGTCCTGCAATTCGACCAGGTACCGGGCATGTTGATGACCATCGTCAGGAGCGCCTTCGGTCTGGACCAGGCCTTCGGCGGCCTGATCGGCAGCGCCATCATCATGGGCGTGAAACGCGGCGTGTTTGCCAACGAAGCAGGCCTGGGCAGCGCGCCCAACGTGGCCGCTGTGGCGTCGGTCGAGCACCCGGTGGCGCAAGGTGTGGTCCAGGCGTTCAGCGTGTTCCTCGACACGTTCGTGATCTGCACCTGCACCGCGTTGCTGATCCTGCTCTCCGGTTTCTATACCCCGGGTTTCGAAGGTGACGGCATCGCCCTGACCCAGAACTCCCTGGCCGCCGTTGTGGGCGACTGGGGCCGGATGTTCATTTCCGTGGCGCTGGCGTTGTTCGTGTTCACCTCGATTCTCTACAACTACTACTTGGGCGAGAACAACCTGCGCTTCCTGATCGGTGAAAACCGCAAAGCGCTGATGGGCTATCGTGCGCTGGTACTGCTCCTGATTTTCTGGGGGGCCATCGAGAACCTCGGCACCGTGTTCGCCTTTGCCGACATCACCATGACGCTGCTCGCGTTCGTCAACCTGATCGCGCTGTTCTTGCTGTTCAAGGTCGGCATGCGCATCCTGCGTGACTACGATGACCAGCGCGCTGCCGGGATCAAGACCCCCGTGTTCGATTCGAGCAAGTTCCCGGATCTGGATCTGGATCGCCAGGCCTGGCCGGCGAATCCGCCAGCCGCCGCGCAGGCTCAACCTGAGCGGCAAGGCGCGACCGCAGCGCAACGCTGACCGGTAAATGACGGGCGCATCCCATGCGCCCGTCAGTTAAAGTGCATTACCTGCGGGAGCGAGCCTGCTCGCGATCACTGTTATTGCGCCAACATCAATGTTGAATGATTAACTGCAATCGCGAGCAGGCTCGCTCCCACATGTCATCTCTTGTGGAGACCTCCAGATGATCCCCAATTCCTACCCTGCCGCCCAGCACGTCATGCTGCTCTACACCGGCGGCACCATCGGCATGCAAGCCAGCGCCAACGGCCTGGCCCCGGCGTCCGGTTTCGAAGCGCGGATGCGCGAGTACCTGCACAGCCAGCCCGATCTCGTGGTACCGCAATGGCGTTTTCGCGAGATGTCGCCGCTGATCGACAGCGCCAACATGAGCCCGGGCTACTGGCAGCAACTGCGTGAAGCGGTCGTCGACGCCGTTGAAGTGCACGGCTGCGACAGCGTGCTGATCCTGCACGGCACCGACACCCTGGCCTACAGCGCCGCTGCCATGAGTTTTCAGTTGCTCGGCTTGCAGGCCCGCGTTTGCTTCACCGGCTCGATGCTGCCGGCCGGCGTCACCGACAGCGATGCGTGGGAAAACCTCGGCGGCGCGCTGGTTGCCCTGGGTCAGGGCCTGGCGTCGGGCGTGCATCTGTACTTCCACGGCGAGCTTCTGGACCCGACCCGCTGCGCCAAAGTGCGCAGTTTCGGGCGGCATCCGTTCAAGCGGCTGGCACGTCAGGGCGGTGGTGTGAAGGCGCCTTCGATTCCGGCCCGTCTGAATTACAACCAATCCAGGCAACTGGCGAACGTCGCGGTGTTGCCATTGTTTCCAGGCATCCGCGCCGAGGTGCTGGATGGTTTGTTCGCCAGCGGCATTCAGGGTCTGGTGCTGGAGTGTTATGGCAGTGGTACCGGGCCAAGTGACAACCCCGAGTTTCTCGCCAGCCTCGGTCGTGCACGCGACAAGGGTGTGGTCGTGGTCGCGGTGACCCAGTGCCATGAGGGTGGCGTCGAGCTGGATGTGTACGAGGCCGGTAGTCGCTTGCGCGGCGTTGGCGTGCTGTCGGGCGGCGGCATGACCCGTGAGGCGGCGTTCGGCAAGTTGCATGCGCTGCTGGGTGCAGGGCTTGAAACGCAAGAAGTCCGCCGGCTCGTTGAGCTCGACCTGTGCGGCGAACTGATTTGACCTGACAAAAACCAAACCCTGTGGGCGGGCTTGCCCGCGATGACGGCGGCACATCCGACATTCTCGAGAATGACACACCGCAATCGCGGGCACGCCCGCTCCCACAGAATCGATGCCAGCCCCACCTGTCCCGGCACACAACTTGCTCGCTTTCCAGCATTCAAAGACTGGAAGTCGCCATGCTCCACTCCCATCTCACCACCCTCAACGCCGTTTCGCTGATCCTCAACACCTTCAAGGCCGAAGGCTTGTCCAGTGAGGCGCTATTGGCCGGCAGCGGCATCAGTGCGGCGGATTTGAACCGCGCCGACACGCGCATCACCACCAATCAAGAGATGCAAGTCTGCGCCAACGCTGTCGCACTCAAGCGTGACATCGGCCTGGAACTGGGTCGGCGGATGCACGTCTCCTGCTACGGCATGCTCGGTTACGCATTGCTCACCAGTGCCACCTTCGGTGACGCCTTGCGCCTGGCGATGCGTTATCCGGCGCTGCTGGGAACACTTTTCGAACTGAGCCTGGAGGAAGATGGCGAGCGTGTCTGGTTCGTCGCGGCCGATTATCGCGAGAGCCCGACGATGGCCGTGTTCAATGCCGAGTTCTGCCTGGTGTCGCTCAAGGTCATCTGCGACGACCTGCTCGGTCATCCGCTGCCGCTGCTCGCCGCTCGCTTCGAACACGCCGCGCCCGACTACGAAGCGACCTACGCCGAACACTTCAACTGCCCGCTGCATTTCGAAGCACGGGACAACGCATTCGCCTTCGACAAGCAATGGCTCGACCAGCCCTTGCCATTGGCCGATGTGATTACCCATCAAGCCATGGCCGAACGCTGTCGCAAGCAGAACGTCGAGTTCACCGGGCGCCAGGCGTGGCTGGGGCGAATTCGGCAATTGCTCAGCGCGCAGTTGAATGCCGCGCCTGGGCTGGAGGGCCTGGCCGAGCAGATGAATTGTTCAGCGCGAACCCTGCGTCGACACCTCAAGGACCTGGGGTGCAGCTATCAGGAATTGCTCGATGAATTGCGCTTCGAACAGGCCAAGCAATTGCTGTGCGAGGATCAGTTACCGATCTATCAGATTGCCGAGGCCCTGGGTTTCAGCGAGACCGCGAGTTTTCGCCATGCCTTCGTGCGCTGGAGCGGTGTGGCGCCGAGTCAATTCCGGCCACACGGTTAATCCTGTGAGCGGGCTTGCCCGCGATGACGGCGGCACATTCGACATTCTCGTGAATGACACACCGCTTTCGCGGGCAAGCCCGCAGGTTCTGTATGGCTCGCACTGCGCCAGGGTGCTCTCCTGCCAATGAGGGGCGAATTTCGGTCAGCTTTTTTGGCCATATCGATCCCCTTTTGGCCTTTCCTGCCATTCTCCTAAATCGTCCGCCCCGCAAAACTGTGTTCAACCCGAATCAGCTTGCGGAGAACAAGAAATGCTGACGATTTACTCGAACGATCACCATCTGCATCACGGCCGTTGTGAATTAATAGACGGGCAGCTCAAGCCCTGCTTCGAAATGCCTTCGCGTGCCGACCACGTGCTGGCCCGCGTGCAAAATCAGAACCTGGGCCCGGTGGAAGCGCCCAAGGATTTCGGCCTCGGCCCTATCGAGCGCGTGCACAGCCGCGACTACCTCGATTTCTTCAAAGGCGCCTGGGCGCGCTGGACCGAGTTCAACACCGACGGTGATCTGCTGCCCTACACCTGGCCGGCTCGCACCCTGCGGCGTATCAAACCCACCAGCCTGCACGGCGAGCTCGGCTATTACAGCTTCGACGGCGGCGCGCCGATCACCGCCGGAACCTGGCAGGCCGCGTACAGCGCAGCGCAAGTGGCATTGTCCGCCCAAGCGCGAATCCAGGCTGGCGCACGCAGTGCCTTTGCCTTGTGCCGTCCACCAGGACACCACGCTGCCAGCGACTTGATGGGGGGTTATTGCTACCTCAACAACGCCGCCATCGCCGCCCAGGCCTTCCTCGACCAGGGTCACAAAAAGGTCGCGATCCTTGACGTGGACTACCACCATGGCAACGGCACCCAATCGATTTTCTACGCACGCAGCGACGTGCTGTTCACCTCGATCCACGGTCACCCGGAAGCCGAATTCCCGTTCTTCCTCGGCTATGAAGATGAACACGGCGAAGGTGCCGGTGAGGGCTTCAACTTCAACTACCCATTGCCGGCCGGCAGCGGCTGGGACACCTGGAGCGCGGCGCTGGAACAGGCCTGCAAGGAGATCGAAAGCTACGGCGCGGACATCATCGTCGTCTCCCTGGGCGTCGATACGTTCAAGGACGATCCGATCTCGCAATTCAAGCTCGACAGCCCGGATTATCTGGCCATGGGCAAGCGCATCGCGGCCCTCGGCAAACCGACGCTGTTCGTGATGGAAGGCGGTTACGCGGTCGAAGAAATCGGCATCAACGCGGTGAACGTCCTTGAAGGTTTTGAAAGCGCTCAGTGAGGAATTAAAACAATGAAAAGGCTCAAGCGTCTTATTGTGCCAGCCCTGGGTGCCATGGTGCTCAGCGGTGCCGTGCACGCCGAAGAACGAACGTTGCGCGTCTACAACTGGTTCGACTACATCACCCCCAAAACCCTGGAAGATTTCAAGGCGCAGAACACCCAGACCAAACTGGTCTACGACATTTTCGACACCAACGAAGCCCTCGAAGCCAAGCTGCTGACCGGCAACTCCGGTTACGACGTGGTGGTACCCTCCAACGTGTTCCTCGCCAAGCAGATCGAGGCTGGCGTGTTCCAGCCGCTGGACCGCAGCAAGCTGCCGAACTGGAACCACCTCGATCCCAAGCTGATGAAGCTGATCGAAGCCAATGACCCGGGCAACAAATTCGCGGTGCCCTACATGTACGGCACCATCCTGATCGGTTTCAACCCGGCCAAGGTCAAGGCAGCCCTCGGCGATAACGCACCGGTGGACAGCTGGGACCTGATCTTCAAGGAAGAGAACATCAGCAAGCTCAAGCAGTGCGGCGTCGCACTGCTCGACTCGCCCTCGGAGATCCTGCCGCTAGCCCTGCAACACCTCGGCCTGGACCCCAACAGCAAAAAGCCTGCGGACTACGACAAGGCCGAAGCGCTGCTGCTGAAGATTCGCCCGTACATCACTTACTTCCACTCGTCCAAGTACATGGCCGATATCGCCAACGGTGACATCTGCGTCGCCGTCGGTTATTCCGGCAGCTTCTCCCAGGCGGCCAACCGCGCCAAGGAAGCCAAGAACGGTGTCGTCGTCGACATGCGCCTGCCCAAAGAAGGCGCGCCGATCTGGTTCGACATGCTCGCCATTCCAAAGAGCGCGAAAAACCCGGAAGACGCCTACACCTTCATCAACTACCTGCTGCAACCCCAGGTGATTGCGCCGGTCAGCGACTTCGTCGGTTACCCGAACCCGAACAAGGACGCCACGGAGAGGGTCGACCCGTCGATCCGCAACAACCCGAACCTGTACCCGACTGAAACGGCGATGGGCACGCTCTACACCCTGCAACCGCTGCCGCGGGATGCCGAACGTGCGAGGACCCGGGCCTGGACCAAAATCAAGTCAGGCACCTGAGACGTATCGCTTCAACCGCTTACCCGGACCTGCGCGTGCGCAGGTCTTTTTTATGCGTGCGCCAGCCAAGCGGGGCCTTGGAAGTCAAAGTCCTCTACATACCCGGCAAGGGGAAATGTTCGCCAGAGGCAAGGGTGGCGACGATGAGCACAGGCGGCTTACGCGACCGACTCAGAGAACTGCTGCATGGAGCGAGGGTGGGGCGGGCTGATCACCCGCTCACTTCAGCGAGCCCGCCACACTGTCCGCAATCGCTCCAGTGCCGCCTCGATCTCACGCTCAGGCACCGCAGCAAAGCCCAGCACCAGTCCCGCGCGTTGATCGATCGGGGTGGTGGAGTCCGGCAGCCAATAACTGCTCAAGCCATTGATCTCGACATCGACGCCACGTGCCCATTCGATCAGTTCCTGCTCGCGCGCCACGCTATCGACCGGCACAGTCATGTGCAGCCCGGCGGCGACCGTGGGTAACGGGCCGACGCCGGGCATGTCCAGGGGCCATCCACCCAGCAGCGCATTACGCCGACTCAGCGCTGCCCGGCGCATCCGGCGGATATGCCGCTGGAAGTGTCCGGACGCCATGAACTCGGCCATCACCGCCTGGGTACTGACTTCCGAATGACGCACATCCACGGCACGACGCCGGGAAAACGCGTCCACCAGCCCCATCGGCAACACCAGATAGCCCAGGCGCAGTGCCGGGAATGCGACCTTGCCGAAGGTCCCGACGTACAGCACCCGACCCTGGCGATCGAGGGCTGCCAACGGTGCCAGTGGCGCACCGCTGTAGCGGTACTCGCCGTCGTAGTCATCCTCGACGATCCAGCCTTGAGTGCGCTCGGCCCAGGCCAGCAGCTCCAGACGACGCGCAAGACTCATCACTACGCCAGTGGGGTACTGGTGTGACGGCGTGACATAGGTCAAGCGGCAATCGCTGAGCTGTGCGAGATCACCGCAATTGATGCCCTCACTGTCCACTGCCACCCCGTGCAAGCGCGCCCCGGCCACGGCGAACGCATGCCCTGCCGCGCGATAGCCCGGATTCTCGATCGCCACCCCATCGCCAGGCTCCACCAGCAACTGTGCACAAAGGCTAATCCCCTGCTGCGCGCCACTGGTGATCACAATTTGTTCAGCTGTGCACTGCATGCCCCGGGAACTGCGCAGGTACGCCGCTATCATCCCGCGCAGGCGCTCATCACCGGCGGGGTCGCCATAACACAACTGCTGCAAATCCGGTTTACGCCAGAAAGCCGCATTCAGCTTGGCCCAGACCTCGAAAGGGAACAGATCGAACGCCGGAACACCGACCCTGAATGCCCGTGGCGGACTACTCGGAGGACGCGGTAAATGGTTCTGCTCGACGCGTTCCAGGCCACTGCTGTGGATAACTTTGCTGGATGAAACCACAGGTAAATCCAGCCAATTTGTGGATAAGGCTGTGGGTAAGCCTGTCGATAACCCTGTGGATACTTTTGTGGATACTTTTTTCGCCGGCAAGGCATTTGGCGGCAATTGCGCGACATAGGTCCCGTCGCCGACCCGCCCCTCAATGAAACCCTCGGCATAGAGCTGGTCATAAGCGCGCACCACGCTATTGCGGGAAATCGCCAACGCCGCCGCCAGATCTCTGCTGGCCGGTAAACGGGTGCCACTGGCCAACCGTCCATCCAGCACCCGCCTGCGCAATGCCTGATAAAGCTGTCGACTCAAGCCCTGACGGCGATCAAGTTCAATGCCCGCCGGGTTGAACGACAAAGACAGCAGTTCGCTGGTCATGACAATGGACCTATGAAATTGGTCGTTAATGGCTCTTACAACAGACCAATAGCCTGCCTAGGATGCAGACATTCGCCAAGGAAAATATCTCCATGTACACGCCGCGCGCTTTTGCCATCGACGAGTTGTCCCAACTGCACGAACTGATCCTCGCCACCCGTCTCGCCATTTTGGTGACCCACGGTGACAGTGGCCTGCAAGCCAGCCATGTGCCGGTGCTGCTGCATTGCGAACAGGGCTCGAACGGCACGTTGTATGGGCATCTGGCCAAAGCCAATCCACAGTGGAAAGACCTGCGTGACGGCGCCGAAGCACTGCTGATTTTTTCCGGTCCCGACGCCTACGTCAGCCCTGGCTTCTACCCGAGCAAGGCCGAACACGGCAAGGTCGTGCCCACCTGGAACTACGTCGCCGTACACGCCTATGGCCGCGCCGAAACCTTCAGCGATGGCGGGCGGCTGCTCGACATCGTCAGCACCCTCACCGACCGACATGAAGCCGGCCGCGCCCAACCGTGGTCAGTGGCCGATGCCCCCGCCGATTACATCGACGGCATGCTCAAGGCCATCGTCGGTTTCGCCATTCCCATCGACCGCCTGGAAGGCAAGCGCAAACTCAGCCAGAACCGCAGCCCCGCCGACATCGCCGGCGTACGCGAAGGGCTGGCCGCCAGCCCCGACGTCAACGATCAAGCCCTCGCCCAATTGATGCGCTAAGGAAAATCACCATGGGTCAAATCGACATTCGCCAAGTCACCGCCAGTGATCAAGCGGCCTGGCTGCCGCTGTGGCAAGCCTACCTGCGCTTTTACAACACCGAATTGCCGGACGCCGTCAGCCAGAGCACCTGGCAACGCCTGCTCGACCCGAACGAACCGACCCACGCCGCACTGGCCTGGGCCGACGGCAAGGCGGTGGGCATGGTGCATTTCATCTACCATCGTTCGAACTGGGCCATCGAAAACGCCTGCTACCTGCAAGACTTGCTGGTGACGCCCGAAATACGTGGAACCGGCATCGGCCGCCAGTTGATCGAATTCGTCTACGCCACGGCCAAGGCCGACGGTTGCAACAAAGTGCATTGGCTGACCCACGAAACCAACGCCACCGCGATTCAGCTCTACGAGCGCATCGCCGAACGTCCCGGTTTCATCCAGTTTCGCAAAGCCATTTAAGGTTCAAGGAGAACAGCATGTCGACTTCACTCGCAGATTGGAAAGGCGTCCCGGCGCCTTCGGTCCAACTCATCGAAGGGCGCTTCATCCGCTTGGAAAAACTCGACCCGGCGCGCCACGGCGACGATCTGTTCAACGCCCTGCAAGGCCCCGGTGCCGACCCGAAACTCTGGGACTATCTGCCTTACGGTCCCTTCCCCGAGCGCAGTGCTTTCAACGACTGGCTGAATAACCACGCGGCCAACAGCGACCCGTACTTTTTCAGCGTGATCGACCGTGCCAGCGGTGAAGTGCAAGGCATCCTCAGCTTGATGTCGATCGTCCCGTCTCAGGGCCGCATCGAAATCGGCCACGTCACCTTCGGCGCGCCGATGCAGCGCTCACCGAAAAGTACCGAGGCCGTTTACCTGTTGGCCAAGGAAGCGTTCGCCTTGGGCTACCGTCGCCTGGAGTGGAAGTGCAACAACGGCAACGCCCGCTCCAAATACGCGGCCGAACGCTTGGGCTTCAGTTTCGAAGGGATGTTTCGTCAACACATGGTCGTCAAGGGCCACAACCGTGACACCGCGTGGTACTCGATCCTCGACTCGGAATGGCCGGCGATTGGGGCGGGGTTTGAGCAATGGTTGAGCGATGAAAATCAGACGGGTTCCGGGCAGCGGAAATCGCTTGCCGAGTGCCGCAGCTGAAAGCATCAAATGCAAACAGCCGCAATCATGGGTTGATCGGGCAGTGGCAGATGAGTTTCTGATGGTGCCTAGCCGCAAACGTCCGATTCTGGTGTAAGAAAAAGCGTCTGCCCGAAACCGATAAATACAGCCGTCTTGGTGCGGCTGTATTTTATTCCGCATCACCCGACGACACTCCCTGCAACGTCGCCAGACGCGCCTGACATCGCGCTCGCAGCAGCCCTTTTAGAGTCTGGACTCATCTGAAAAGAGGTCCGACTCGATGCCCGCACATCACAGATACCGACCACAACATCTTGCTTTGGCGATAGCACTTGCCTTGGGTTGCGCTGAATTTGCGCAGGCTCAAGAACCGTTGGATGAACAAGTTCTTCCAACGAAAAAAACGTCGCAGGAGCTGATAAAAGAATTCGATGCGTTCAACAAAACAGCAACGCCCCATAACGTCAAAAAGACACAGAACTGGGGTGAGCTATTGCTTACCGAAAAAGACGATTTGGTAAAGGTCCTCACTCACGAGACTTACGCCGGGATGCTGGAGGGTGGTGCTGGCGTGAACGGCATACAACTCGATGCTGCAAAAGGTGGAACGCTGGGCGAAAGTCGCCAGTTTCAACAGCTCGATGTGAAGAAGGGAGAATGGACGCTGACCGGTTCCGGCGATTTCAGCAAAGGTGCACTGGTTCGCTCAAAAACAATGCTCAACAATGAAGGTCACATCAAAGGCGATGCATGGGTGCACGGTGCCCTCAGAAATACGGGAAGCATCGACGGCCACGTCGACATCTTCGAAAAAGCGACCTTCAGTGGCAACGGAACCGTAGGTGCCTTGAACGTTCAGGGCCACATGCTCGTCAACCGGGCGCAGGGTGCGCCAACGGTAAAAGGCGACATGACCCTCAGTAAAACTGCGGTCGTTTCCTATGAGATCAACCCGGATGGTTCCAGTGAAACCATCAAGATCGATGGCACTGCCCATCTCGGGAACGCGACCCTGATGGTGGTCACGACCGAGGGTGAATTTCCGCTGAACAGTGAGTACACCGTCATTGAAGCCGAAAAGATTGAAGGCAAGTTCGGCGATGTCTCCAGTGATCGTGCCTACATGAAAGCAGAGGCAGAACCCCGTGAAAAGACCGTCGTTTTGCATTACTCCCGCAATGAGGTCCCGATTGAAAATAACGCGATGAATAAAAACAGCGAAAATTTCGCAAAGGCCATTGTCGAACCTGAAGCTGACACAACAGGACAATCGACGAATGCTGCCGTCACCACCCTTCTCGGCGCCAGTACCAAAACCGCTCCGTGGATCATCGAGATCCTGGCCGGCGACAGCAACGCCAACCTCGCCAAAACCACTTTGAACAGTGTTGCCCCTGTGAGCACCAGCATGCTCTCGGCCATGCGCCAACTGGATACCGCAGGCAACGTCGGCAATCAGAGCAACGCGCCTCGCCTGGCGGCCGGCAACAAAGATAATGGTCGGGTCTGGCTACAGGCCTTGGGGCATGGCGGGAAACTTGATCGTAACTTTCAGGACCTGAAATATTCCACCGAAGGTCTGGTGTTAGGCGCCGACTGGGGCCTCGGTGAGCATTGGCATCTGGGCATGATTGGCGGCCAATCCTCCACGCGCATGGACAGCCGTCAGCTTGACGGCGACCTCGACAGTTGGCACCTGGGTGCCTATGCCCTGCGTCAAAGCGGCCCGGTGGCGCTGCGGCTGGGTGCGACCTTCAGCAAGCACGACGGCAGCAACAAACGCGACGTCAACTTCCCTGGTTTCAGGGACCGTCCCAAAGCTCGTTACGACGCCACCACCCAGCAGGCTTTCGCCGAACTAGGCTACAACGTCGGGCGCGGCAACGTCAGCGTCGAACCGTTCGCCAGCGTCGGCTACCAACGCTACCAGCGCGACAGTTTCCCGGAAAAGGGTGGCGCGGCGGCGCTGAAAGTCCACGGGCAAAGCGACGAGAACCTGACCAGCACGCTCGGGCTGCGTCTGGCACAGATCAACGGACTGGATAACGGCATGCAGCTGACGCCGCGCTTCAGCGCCGGCTGG
Source organism: Pseudomonas reinekei (assembly GCF_001945365.1). Lineage (GTDB taxonomy): Bacteria > Pseudomonadota > Gammaproteobacteria > Pseudomonadales > Pseudomonadaceae > Aquipseudomonas > Aquipseudomonas reinekei. The sequence goes on along the minus strand of NZ_MSTQ01000007.1, from coordinate 247,764 downwards.
AAGCACACCTACGGCGAACTCTACAGCTACACCCGCCAGCGACTGGTAACGGGCGGTAGCGATTACACTGTTTACGGGGCGCCGCTGGACCAAAACATCCTGACACTCGATGCCGGGCTGGACCTTCGGGTATCCGCCAATAACACCCTGGGCGTCAGCCTCAATGGCGAAGCTGGCAGTGATGGCCGCCATTACGGCGTGACGGGACAATGGCGAATGGCGTTCTGATCAGTCACTGACGCTAGACAAACCCTGTGGGAGCTAGCCTGCTAGCGATTGCGGTGTGTCTTGCAACATGGGTATCAACTGACACTCCGTCATCGCGAGCAGGTTTGCTCCGACAGGGTAGGTGATGCAATCCGGAGCGGATTTTCAGGCGAAAAAAAAGGGGAGCACATGCCCCCCCGAGGTTTAAAGCGTTGTATCGAGGCTGTTAAATCAGCCTTCGATCTCGATCAGGATTTCGCCCGGATTCACGCGGTCGCCCTTGGCCACGTGGATGGCGGTGACTTTACCGGCGATGGCAGCCTGGACTTCGGTTTCCATCTTCATTGCTTCGGTGATCAGCACAGCCTGGCCAGCCTTGACACTGTCGCCTTCCTTGACCAGCACATCAACGATGTTGCCCGGCATGGTGGTGCTGACGTGGCCCGGTGCAGTGGCTTGCTTGCGCTTGCTGCTGCCGCCACCGACGAATTCGTTGAGTGGTTCGAACACCACTTCTTCCGGCATGCCGTCGATGGACAGGTAGAAGTGACGCTTGCCTTCAGCCTTGACGCCGACACCGGTGATGTCGACGCGATAGGTTTCACCGTGGACGTCGATGACGAACTCGGTCGGAACGCCTTCGCCACCGGCCGATGCAACACCGCCAGCCTCAGGAATCGGCAACAGCACTTCTGGTGTCAGGGTGCCCGCGGCACGCTCCTCGAGGAATTTGCGACCAATGTCCGGGAACATGGCGAAGGTCAGCACGTCTTCTTCGGACTTGGCCAGTGCACCGATGTCGGCGCGCAGCTTGGCCATTTCCGGCTTGAGCAGGTCGGCCGGGCGCACGTCGATCACTTCTTCGCTGCCAATGGCCTGGCGACGCAGTTGTTCATTCACCGGTGCCGGCGCCTTGCCGTAGCCTCCTTGCAGATACAGCTTCACTTCGTTGGTGATGGTCTTGTAACGCTCGCCGGCGAGCACGTTGAAGAACGCCTGGGTGCCAACGATCTGCGAGGTCGGGGTCACCAGCGGCGGGAAGCCGAGGTCTTCGCGAACGCGCGGGATCTCTGCCAGCACTTCGCCCATGCGGTTCAGCGCGCCCTGCTCTTTCAACTGGTTGGCCAGGTTGGAAATCATCCCGCCCGGTACCTGGTTGACTTGAACGCGGGTGTCGACGGCGGTGAATTCGCTTTCGAACTGGTGGTACTTCTTGCGCACGGCGTAGAAGTACAAGCCGATCTCCTGCAGCAATTCCAGGTTCAGGCCGGTGTCGAATTCGGTGCCTTTGAGGGCAGCCACCATCGATTCCGTACCTGGGTGACTGGTGCCCGAGGCGAAACTGGAGATCGCGGTGTCGATGTGGTCGGCGCCGTTTTCGATGGCCTTGAGCTGGCACATCGTGGCCAGGCCAGCGGTGTCGTGGGAGTGAATGAACACAGGCAGCGACTGTTCGGCTTTCAATGCCCGAACCAGTTCGCCCGTGGCGTACGGGGTCAGCAGGCCGGCCATGTCCTTGATCGCCACCGAGTCGCAACCCATGGCTTCCATTTGTTTGGCTTGCGCCACGAACGCGTCAATGGTGTGCACCGGGCTGGTGGTGTAGGCGATGGTGCCCTGGGCATGTTTGCCCGCCGCTTTAACCGCTTCGATGGCTACGCGCAGGTTACGCACGTCGTTCATCGCGTCGAAGATGCGGAACACGTCGATGCCGTTGACCGCCGCCTTGGCGACGAAGGCTTTGACCACGTCATCGCTGTAGTGACGGTAGCCCAGCAGGTTCTGGCCACGCAGGAGCATTTGCAGGCGAGTGTTAGGCAACGCCGCACGCAGTTGGCGCAGACGCTCCCACGGATCTTCTTTCAGAAAACGTACGCAGGCGTCGAAGGTCGCGCCGCCCCAGCATTCCAGCGACCAGTAGCCGACTTTGTCGAGCTTGTCGCAGATCGGCAGCATGTCTTCAGTGCGCATGCGGGTGGCGAGCAGCGATTGATGGGCGTCGCGCAGGATTGTGTCGGTAACGTGGATTTTCTTGGTCATTGGAGTATTCCTCACAGGCCTGCGTGGGCGGCGATGGCGGCGGCGATGGCCAGGGCCAGCTCTTCGGGTTTGCGCTTGATCGAGTAGTTGGTCAGTTCAGGGTGGCTTTCAACGAAGCTGGTGTTGAACTGGCCACTACGGAATTCCGGGTTACGCAGAATTTCCTGGTAGTACGCGGCGGTGGTCTTGACCCCTTGCAGACGCATATCGTCCAGGGCTCGCAAACCACGGTCCATCGCTTCTTCCCAGGTCAGCGCCCACACCACCAGTTTCAGGCACATGGAGTCGTAGAACGGCGGAATGGTGTAGCCGGTGTAGATCGCCGTGTCGGTACGTACGCCGGGACCGCCGGGTGCGTAGTAACGGGTGATCTTGCCGAAGCTCGGCAGGAAATTGTTTTTCGGGTCTTCGGCGTTGATCCGGAACTGCAGGGCGAAACCACGGTGGTGGATGTCTTCCTGTTTCACCGAAAGCGGCAGGCCGGAAGCGATGCGGATCTGCTCGCGGACGATGTCGATGCCGGTGATTTCTTCGGTGATGGTGTGTTCCACTTGCACCCGGGTGTTCATCTCCATGAAGTACACCTCGCCCTCGGCGAGCAGGAACTCCACGGTACCGGCGTTCTCGTAACCCACGGCCTTGGCTGCGCGCACCGACAGGTCGCCGATGTAGGCGCGCTGTTCCGGGGTCAGTTGCGGGCTCGGAGCGATTTCGATCAGCTTCTGGTTACGACGCTGGATCGAGCAGTCACGCTCGAACAGGTGCACCACGTTGCCAAAGCTGTCGCCAAGAATCTGCGCTTCGATGTGCTTCGGATTGACGATGCATTTTTCCAGGAACACTTCCGCCGAACCGAACGCCTTGGTGGCTTCGGAAATGACCCGTGGGAAAGCCTGCTCGAGCTCTTCGCGGCTGTTGCAGCGCCGAATGCCGCGGCCGCCACCACCGGAGGTGGCCTTGAGCATGACCGGGTAACCGATACGGTCACCCTCGGTCAGGGCCTCTTCGATCCCCGACACATTGCCTTCGGTGCCTGGAGTCACCGGCACGCCAGCCTTGATCATGCTGCGGCGGGCTTCGGTCTTGTCGCCCATGCGGCGAATCACTTCCGCCGATGGACCGATGAATTTGATACCGCGTTCAGCGCAGATGTCTGCCAGCTCGGCGTTTTCCGACAGGAAGCCGTAGCCAGGGTGCAGCGCATCGCAACCGGTTTCCACCGCCAGGTTCACCAGCTTGCGCGGGTTCAGGTAACCGGCCAGAGGCTCGGCACCAATGCTGTGGGCCTCGTCCGCACGCTTCACATGCAAGGCATGACGGTCGGCGTCGGAATAGATCGCGACCGAGCGAATGCCCATCTCGGCGCAGGCACGCACGATTCGTACGGCAATCTCACCACGGTTGGCGATCAGGATCTTTTTTATCACTTGGAGGTTCCCTTGAGCCGGTGGTACCCACGACCTGCTAGACCAGGTCGACGCGTGACCAAATGTTTCAATTTGGTCGCAGCTCCACACTAGCGCCCACAAGGGATTAACAAAAATGAATAATTATTGGGTCATGCATAAGTAAAGACTTATAGTTGATGCATCAGCCCGCGGCGAGAGTGCGAACAAAATGCGTAAGTCGTTGATGCGTATGACATTGCGTCAATTGCAAATTTTCAATGAAGTGTGCGATCTGAGGTCCTATAGCCGCGCAGCCGACGAAATGTCGCTCACACAACCGGCGGTAAGCCTGCAGATTCGTCAGCTCGAAGAGCTGATTGGTCAGCCATTGTTCGATTATGTCGGTAAAAAACTCTACATGACCGAGGCGGCCGAAGCACTGCAACGTGCCAGCCGGGACATTTTCGGGCGCCTGGAAAACCTCGATATGCAGCTATCGGACATGCAAGGGTCGTTGCAGGGCCAGCTGAAACTGGCGGTGGAATCAAGCGCCAAGTACTTCGTCCCGCACCTGTTTGCCGCGTTCAAGCGCCAGCATCCGGAGGTCAACCTGCAGCTGACGGTGGTCAACCGCAGCCAAGTGATTCGACGCCTCTCGGACAACCGTGATGACTTGGTCATCATGTCCATGGTGCCGCAGGACATGGGCCTGGAGTTCTTGCCATTCCTCAACAATCCTATCGTCGCCGTGGCGCCACCGAATCATCCGCTGTGCCACATGGGGCCATTGCGCTTGCAGGACCTGGAGCCTTATACCCTGCTACTGCGCGAGCCCGGTTCGGGTACGCGGATGGCCTGCGAAGAGTACTTCAAAGAGAAGCGCGTGCACTTCAACCAGACTCAGGAAGTGTCCTCAGCGGAAGCTCAACGCGAGTGTGTGCTGGCGGGTCTGGGCGTGGCGCTGTTGACGCGCCATGCCCTGAACCTTGAGTTGGCAACCGGTGGGCTGATTGAGTTGCCAATAGAAGAGTTGCCGCTGTTCCGCAGCTGGTGCCTGGTACAGGCCAAGGCAAAACGCCTGTCACCGGTGGCTCACGCCTTCCTTGCGTTTGTGCGCAGCGAGCGGGTGCAGATCAGCGCGCTTGTTGAGCGCTTCGACGGGAAACGGTCGGTGCTGCCTGCCAGTAGTTGAGCTCCAGATCTTCAGGAAAATCGCCGATCTCGGCCAAAAGCTGGCGCCGCTCACAGCGATCCTCAATGGCGCGGCGAAACTCCATGCGGCGCTGATCTTCCTGCTGACGACGGGTTTTGACAGCGCTGTTGCGTTCTTCGTAGGGCTGGGCCATTTCGAGTCTCCCAAGGCGAGTACGGGAGTTTCAAGATAGGCGCGAGGGATGACGGTTTGGCGGCCATGAAGTTACAGGCTGATGAAAGTTTGTGGCTCGCTGCTGCACCTGTGGCGAGGGAGCTTGCTCCCTCGCCACAAAGCGCCCCGCGAACACCGGTATCAATCGTCCAGCGCTTTCACCGACTTGGGCGACAACCGCAGACTGCGCAGGCTGCGCTTGACGCTCTTGAGGTGGTTGACCAGGCTCGGCCCGCGCGCCATGGCCACGCCCATCGCCAAGACATCGATCACCACCAGGTGAGCGATACGCGAGGTCAGCGGCGTATAGATCTCAGTGTCTTCGTGCACATCGATCGCCAGGTTGACGGTCGACAGCTCGGCCAACGGAGTCTGGCTCGGGCACAGGGTAATCAACGACGCCCCGCTCTCGCGAACCAGATTGGCAGTGATCAGCAGATCCTTGGAACGCCCGGACTGGGAAATGCAGATCGCCACGTCAGTCGGCTTCAGCGTCACCGCCGACATCGCTTGCATGTGCGGATCGGAATACGCCGCCGCGGTCAGCAGCAGACGGAAGAACTTGTGCTGCGCATCCGCCGCGACCGCGCCCGATGCGCCGAAGCCGTAGAACTCGACACGCTGGGCCTGGGACATCAGCGTCACCGCCCGCTGCAACTCCAGTGGATCGAGCTTCTCTCGAACCTCCATCAAGGTATGCAGGGTCGTGTCGAAGATTTTCAGGCTGTAGTCGGCGACCGAATCGTCTTCATGGATCGCGAACTGTCCGAAACTCGCACCGGCGGCGAGGCTCTGGGCCAGCTTCAGTTTCAGGTCCTGGAACCCGGAACAGCCGATGGCACGGCAAAAGCGCACGATGGTCGGCTCACTGATGCCGACACTGTGGGCCAGGTCAGCCATGGAGCTGTGCATCACGGCCGCAGGGTCAAGCAGCACGTGATCGGCGACCTTGAGCTCCGACTTGCGTAACAGGTGGCGAGACTGGGCGATGTGTTGCAGCAGATTCAAAGGGCTGGACTCTTTGTTATTGGCAGGTGCCGGGGATGTAGCACGCTTGTAGTTATACTACATGAATCGGCTTTTTGCCCGCTCAATGCGTTACCGAATCCCTCGATTTCAGGTGCCCGCACCTCATGTAGCACTCATGGCGCGGGTCCGCGGAACAGGTTTTTCAAGTGAAAAGTTCATTGAGTTACTTATATGAAGACTAAGAAATAACGCAACAGACTCAATTAACAATGACACCTGCCACCTTACAAATCCAAATAACAAAGCCCAACCAAAACAAACTTTAGCTCGCTATATTAGTTTCCGCAGGAAGCAAAACCCAATAAAGGAGCTACAGACCATGATTATTAAAAGCAAAGACTGGACCGCACAAACCGATCGCATGCCAGGCGCCCTTTCGTTCCGTACCTGCGGCACCGTAACCGTTGCCCGCACCGGCATCACACCGAAGCTGGAAATGAGCGCGCTGCAAGACAAGTCCTTCGACCTGCGCCTGGAACTCAAACTTGAAACGTCCAATGAAGTTTCGCTGCAAGTCGAAACCGACAAGTTCGTTGAATACAAATTCCCGGGTAACTCCAATGTGACCGGCGTCAGTATTTTCTACGAAGGCAAGTTGCTGCACCACATTGATAAAGTACTGATTACCCACTAAGAGCTGCTATCGCTTCCGGCAATTCAGGCGTCCCGCAGACTCAGCTACTGAGGCGTGGGATGCCTTCTTCTCAATCAGCGATCTGCGCGTGCAACAAGCCGGCCAGGGTTTCGGCCTCCACCGGGCGGCTGATCAGATAACCCTGCACTTCATCGCAGCGCTCGGCTCTCAGGAAATCAAGCTGTTCGCGCCGCTCGACGCCTTCCGCCACCACCTTCAACGACAAGCCGTGCGCCATGGCGATGATTGCCCGGGTAATCGCCGCGTCTTCGCTGCCCTCGCCCAAGCCACGGATAAACGCCTGATCAATCTTCACGTAGTCCACGGGAATCCGCTTGAGATAGCTCAGAGAGGAATAGCCGGTACCAAAGTCGTCAATCGCCAGTTTCACGCCCAAGTCACGTAGCTGCTGGAATGTTGCAATGATGTGCTCGACGCTATCGAGCAACTGGCTTTCGGTGAGTTCCAGCTCAAGGTAGCGTGGCTCCAGACCGGTTTCTTCCAGCACTTGGCGCACCAGACTGACCAGCTTGCCCTGCCGTAATTGATGCACCGACAGATTCACCGACACCCGAATTGCTTCAAGTCCCTGCCGCTGCCACTCACAGGCTTGCCAACAGGCCTGGCGCAGCACGAACTCGCCAATCGGTCCGATCAACCCGGTTTCCTCGGCCAACCCGATGAAGTCCCCCGGTGGCACCCGGCCCATGATCGGGTGATCCCAACGTACCAACGCTTCGGCGGCATTTAACTTGCCGGTGGCAAGGCACAGTTTCGGTTGGTAAAACACTTTTAACTGTTTGTCTTCGACGGCCTTGCGCAGATGGTTTTCCAGTTGCAAGCGCTCCAGGGTGCTGGCCTGCAAACTATCGGTATAGAACTGGAAATTGTTGCCCCCCAGATGCTTGGCGTGTTGCATGGCCATGTTCGATTGGCTGACCAAGGCCGAAATTTCCCGGGCGCTGTCCGGCAACAGGCTGATGCCCATCGACGCACTGACCACCAACTCATGCCCTTCGATAGTCAGCGGCAACCGCAACTTGCTCGCCAGACGCGTCGCAACCCGCGCGAGGCTCGACAGGTTGCCGTAAGAGTTGAACAGCACCGCAAACTCGTCACCGGACAAGCGGGCGATGGTGTCGGCTTCCGGCAATGCATTCACCAGCCGCCGAGCCATTTTCTGCAACAGCTGGTCGGCGATTTCATGCCCCAGGCTGTCGTTGAGCTGCTTGAAGCGATCCAGATTGATGTGCAGCAACGCCAGGCTGCGATAGCCGCCCTGGCGCACTCGCTGATGCGCTTGGCTGAGTCGTTCGCGGAACATCGAGCGGTTGGCCAGGCCGGTCAATTCGTCGTAATGGGTCAGGTAACGCATGCGCTCTTCCGATTCCCGGCGAGCCGAGAGATCCGCGAAGAAGCCCACGATATGGCTGACATTTCCCCGGGTATCGCGCACCGCATTCAGTTGCAGCCATTGCGGATACATCTCGCCGTTCTTGCGGGTTTCCACCAATTCGCCCTGCCAGGTGCCATGCTGCTCCAGCGCCTGATGAATCGCCGCGTAATGCCGACGAGCATCACGGCTGCAAGGCAACTCAACGACATTGCGGCCGATCATGTCTTCAACGTCATAGCCGGTCACTCGACTGAAGGCCTGATTGATCGCGATCAGGGCGTAATTCGGATCGAAAATCACGATCCCTTCACTGGCAGCTTCGAATACTGTCGCCGCCAATTGCCGCTGTGCTTCCAGACCTTTGCTGACGCTGATGTCGCGACGGGTGCCGACCATGCGGAGCACCCTGCCGTTTTCGGCGCGCTCGACCGCCCGCCCGCGGTCCTCGATCCAGACCCAGTGACCATCACTGTGCCGCACGCGATACTCGATCTGATAGTCCTCGGTTCGCCCTTTCAAATGCTCGACCAGCGCTCTTTTCAGCGCGGGAAGATCCTCCGGGTGCAGCCGCGGCTTGAGGTGACGCAGGATGCCCGTCACCTGTTCCGGCTCCAGGCCGAACAATTCCTGAATCTGTGTGTGGTGAACTTCGTCGGTTTGCAGATTCCAGTCCCACAGCCCCAGCTCACTGGCCTTCAATGCCAGTGCCAGGCGCGCTTCACTCTTGCTCAGCGCCTGATTGGCGGCGTCCAGCTCCAGGCTACGCTGGGCAACGCGGTTTTCCAGATCGATCTGGATTTCTCGCAATTCGTCCTCGGCCCGCCGGCGCTGCTCGATTTCCGTGGCCAGCTTCTGATTGAGCTGATCGCTGCAACTTTGCGCCTGCTGCAAGTGCTCGATCAGCGCCTGATTCTGAAAGCGCCGCATCAGGCCGCGATCGATCAATCGATTGACCTGCCAGGCAACCACGCTCAGTGCGCCGAGCAAAATCAGCCCGAACCAGCCCCACCCTTGCTGCTGTTCGTCACCGCCCCAAAACATATAGGCAATGGCCGGCAACAGGCAGGGCAAGGTAAATGACAGAAAGGCAGGCAAACTGACGGCGTAAGCCACGCTCGCTGAAAGTGCCGCAGCACCGATTAGTCCGAAGACCCAGGCTTGTTGAATGAAGTTATCGGCGGGAACCAGGGCAATACCGGCACCGGCCAGGGTCAGGCCGGTGAGGCCGGAGCCCAGCAAGAACATACGTCGCCAAACGGGGTGGGCCTGTCGATTGGGAATGGCCGAGTCGAAGGCTGCGACCTGAATCACCCGCAATGCCACAAGCGACAGCAGCCAGACCAGCCAGACCGTGACCAGGAAGTAGCGTTGTGGACTCCAGAGTAAACCGGCGCAGACCAGACCATTGATCAACATGAACAGCGTCGGCAGCAAAGAGCCCTGATACAGCAGGCGCGTGCGTTCGACCGCCATTTCCATGGCGTACTGTTTACGGATAACCCGGGGCTGCGCAGCGGGGCCCGACAGGTCGAGGCTGAGGGTCATAGGCAATGTTCTTGTTCTTATAATGATGAGCATGAGCCCGAAACGTCGACGGAGCATACACAAGCAAGTGCCCCGACCAAACAGCTGCGGGTCAAAAAACAGGCAAAAGTATCGGCCAGCCGACCCGGTGCAAACGCCGCCAGCCGAGTGCCACCAACGCTTGTAGACAATGACTGACCGGTCGTCACGCGCGCCTCTTTCATCGGCTAATGCAAAGCGGGGTTTGCCCGGTGTGACGCCGCCCCCTAGAATGCCCCGATGCGCGATGATCTCTCCCTTTTGCTGAACTCCCTCAACGATGCCCAACGGCAGGCTGTAGCAGCCCCCGTGGGTCGTCAGTTGGTCCTGGCCGGTGCTGGCTCCGGTAAAACCCGAGTGCTGGTGCACCGTATCGCCTGGTTGATCCAGGTCGAGAACGCGTCGCCCCACTCCATTCTGTCAGTGACCTTCACCAATAAGGCCGCTGCCGAGATGCGTCATCGCATCGAGCAACTGATGGGTATCAACCCGGCCGGCATGTGGGTCGGCACCTTCCACGGCCTGGCGCACCGCTTGCTGCGGGCCCACTGGCAGGAAGCGGGCCTGAGCCAGACTTTCCAGATTCTCGACAGCGATGACCAGCAACGGTTGGTCAAGCGGGTGATCCGCGAGCTCGGCCTGGACGAACAACGCTGGCCGGCCCGTCAGGCCCAATGGTTCATCAACGGGCAAAAAGACGAAGGTCTGCGCCCGCAACACATTCAAGCCAGCGGCGACCTGTTCCTGGCGACCATGCGCAGCATCTATGAAGCCTATGAGGCGGCGTGCCTGCGTGCCGGTGTCATCGACTTCTCCGAACTGCTGCTGCGCGCCCTCGACCTGTGGCGCGACCACCCGGGCCTGCTGGCGCATTATCAGAAGCGCTTCCGTCACATCCTGGTGGACGAATTCCAGGATACCAACGCCGTGCAGTACGCCTGGCTGCGTCTGCTGGCCAAGGGTGGCGACAGCCTGATGGTGGTGGGCGATGACGACCAGTCGATCTACGGCTGGCGTGGCGCGAAAATCGAGAACATCTACCAGTACTCCGAAGACTTCCCGGACGCCGAAACCATCCGCCTGGAGCAAAACTACCGCTCCACCGCCGGCATCCTGAAGGCCGCGAACGCCTTGATCGCCAATAACACCGGCCGCTTGGGCAAGGAATTGTGGACCGACGGCGGCGACGGCGAAGCCATCAACCTGTACGCCGCGTTCAATGAACACGATGAAGCGCGCTATGTTGTCGAAACCATCGAAAGTGCGCTGAAAACCGGCCTGGCCCGCAGCGATATCGCGATTCTGTACCGCTCCAACGCCCAATCCCGGGTTTTGGAAGAGGCTTTGCTGCGCGAGCGCATTCCGTACCGCATCTACGGTGGCCAGCGCTTCTTTGAACGTGCGGAAATCAAAAACGCCATGGCCTACCTGCGTTTGCTTGAAGGCCGTGGCAACGATGCCGCGCTGGAGCGGGTGATCAACGTACCGGCTCGCGGCATCGGCGAAAAAACCGTTGAAGCCATCCGCGAGCACGCGCGTCACAGCGATGTGTCGATGTGGGAAGCGATGCGCCAACTGGTGGCCAACAAAGGCCTGACCGGTCGCGCCGCCAGCGCATTAGGGGCATTTGTCGAGCTGATCGAGAACCTCGCCGCCAAGTGTATGGAGATGCCGCTGCACCTGATGACCCAGACCGTCATCGAGCAGTCGGGGTTGATTGCCTACCATGAAGCGGAAAAAGGCGAGAAAGGCCAGGCCCGGGTAGAAAACCTTGAGGAACTGGTCAGCGCCGCGCGCAACTTCGAAAACAGCGAAGAAGACGAGGACCTGACGCCTCTGGCGGCATTCCTCGGCCACGCATCGCTGGAGGCCGGTGATACCCAGGCCGACGAGCACGAAGACAGCATTCAACTGATGACACTGCACAGTGCCAAGGGCCTGGAATTCCCTTACGTGTTCCTGGTGGGCATGGAAGAAGGCCTGTTCCCGCACAAGATGAGCCTGGAAGAACCTGGCCGTCTTGAGGAGGAACGGCGCCTGGCTTACGTCGGCATCACCCGCGCCATGCAAAACCTGGTAATGACCTACGCTGAAACCCGACGCCTGTACGGCAGCGAGACCTACAACAAGGTGTCGCGCTTCGTACGCGAAGTGCCGAAAGGCCTGATTCAGGAAGTACGGCTTTCCAACAGCGTCAGTCGACCGTTTGGCGGCAACCAGTCGATGAGCGGCGGCAGCCTGTTCAGCGGCAGCGAGATTCCACAAACCGAATTCAGTCTCGGCCAGGCCGTACGGCATTCGGTGTTCGGTGATGGCGTGATCCTGAACTTCGAAGGCGCTGGCGCACAGGCGCGGGTCCAGGTGAATTTCAGCGAAGGCAGCAAGTGGCTGATGCTGGGGTATGCCAAGCTGGAAGCGATTTAAAGCGCTTTCTCCAGGAGCCAGCCTGCTGGCGATAGCGGTACATCGGTCGATGTTACTTTTGACCTGTGAGTCCGTGATCGCGAGCAGGCTCGCACACATGTTCTGCGTCTTTCCTACAGAACTTATCCACTCCTCCTACAGACCAAAGTTAACAGGCCTTATTGCCCTGATTGAAGCTGAACCCGACCTGTCAGGCAAAAGCCCGAAACACTCTGCCGCTAGCCAGTAACACTTCAGCTGTGCAACATGGCGCGCGTGCCTTCCACAAATGGGAATTCCCTCTATGAAACGTTTTCTTAGCATCGCCATGGCGTTGTGCATCGGCCTGACGATGAGTCTCGACGTCAATGCCGCCAAGCGCTTCGGTGGTGGCAAAAGCGCAGGCGCTGCGCCGACACACCAGACCAGCCAGATGGCTCCTTCTTCTCCAGGCATGGGCGGCGCTGCGGCGACCGCTGGTGCTGCCGGTGCCGCTGGCGCCGCTGCCAAGGCCGGCGGTGCTTCGCGCTGGCTCGGCCCATTGGCGGGCATCGCCGCCGGTGGCCTGCTGGCGTCCATGTTCATGGGCGACGGCTTCCAGGGCATGCAGATCTTCGACATCCTGATCATGGCGGTCATCGCGTTCCTGGTCTTCCGTTTCATCGCCGCCCGTCGCCGCAAGCAGCAGGAGCAATTCGCGCCGGCTGGCCACGCGCCGATGCAGCGTGAAGCATTCGAACAGAAGCCTGCAGGCGGTTCGATCTTCGGTGGTTCGGCAGCCCCTGTCGCCGCTCGTCCGGTGATCAATGCGCCAGCCTGGTTCAACGAACGTAACTTCATTGAAGCGGCGCGCAACCACTTCCAGTCCCTGCAGCAGCACTGGGACGCGAATGAAATGGACAAGATCGCCGAGTTCGTCACCCCGCAAATGCTGGAGTTCCTCAAGCGCGAACGTGCCGACCTGGGCGACGGCTTCCAGTCGACCTACATTGATAACCTCAATGTACAACTGGACGGTGTGGATGATCGCGCCGACAAGACCATCGCCACCCTGACCTTCAGCGGCGTGTCGAAAACCTCGCGTTTCGACCAGGGCGAAGTGTTCAGCGAAAGCTGGAACATGGAACGTCCGCAGGGCGAAAACCAGCCTTGGCTGGTAGCAGGTATCCGCCAGAACGGCTGATTACCCTCCGCGCTTCACTTGCGGCAACAAAAACCCCGGCCTCGGCCGGGGTTTTCTATTTCACGGTTGCATCTATAGCGAGCTACTGTATAAACCGCCCCATATAAACCGCGCCATACAAGCAAGAGGATCCCGGACGTGGAAGAAATCATCGAACAACTGCGTGAAGCCAACGAACCGGTACCGGTCCCCTTGGAATTGCCTGACGAAGACCTGCTGGTGGAAATCGAAGAACAACTGTTCATCGACATCCCGTTTGTTTTCAAAGAATTTCTGCTGACCGTCAGCGACGTGGTCTACGGCGGCCTGGAGCCGGTGACCGTCACCGACCCGCAATCGCACACCTACCTGCCGGACGTTGCCGCCAACGCCTGGGATGTCGGCGTCGATCGCAGCCTGATCCCCATCTGCCAGGACGGCGACGACTACTACTGCGTCGAAGAAGACGGCACCGTGGTGCTGTGGTCCGCCGAAGAAGAACTGGTGACGGAAGAAACCTGGGAATCGGTATGGCACTGGGCGCGGGACGTCTGGCTGGAAAGCTGAGTCAACTGACGCCCCTGCGGGTCAATGCCCTGGCGAATCCTTGTGGTTGTCCAGGGTATCGAGCAACGCCACCTGCATCCGGGTGTGGACGCGGATGAACCAGCGCCACAGCAGCGCCGCCACGGCGGCCGCGACCACGGCGATCAGCACCAGCAACTTGTTGGTCGGCAGAATACTGGCCGACAAGGCTGCCAATAGCAGGAAAATCACCAGCAGCGAGAGAATCGGGATCACTTCGGCGATCACCCGGCGCACTCGCTGCGTGTGGCGCCCCGCCATCTCTGGCTTCACACCCATCTCCGCCAGCAGCATCGACAGCGCCTTGAGCTTGCGATACGCGGCTATCAGGAATGGCAGCGACACCAGCAGCGCCCCGCCCCAAATCAAAGCCTTCTGCCAGCTCGGATCGCTGATCCAATCCTGCAGATACGCGGAAATGCGTTCGGCAAAGTAAGCGCCCGCGAAGAAAATCGCGATCACCAACGCCAGATTGACCCCCACTTGCAGCAAAATCCTCCGGATCATCGACGCCAGCAACGCGCCCTGGCCCTGCGGCTGGATGCTGCGCAGCCATTCACCATACATGCCCAGCACGCGCCCCAGCCTCTGTGGCATCACTGCAGCCAACTTGATCGACAGCGGGTCGGCGGCACGAATCAGATAAGGCGTTAGCAGCGTGGTGATCACCGACACCGCCACTGCCACCGGATAAAGAAAGTTACTGGTGACCTGCAGGGTCATGCCCAGCGCAGCGATGATGAAAGAAAATTCGCCAATCTGAGAAAGACCCATCCCGACGCGCAGTGAGGTCCGTCCATCATTGCCGGCGATAAACGCACCGAGCCCGCAGGACAACATCTTGCCGAGCACCACCGCCACGGTGATGACCGCAATCGGCCAGGCGTACTGCAGCAGGATCATCGGGTCGAGCATCAGCCCGATGGCGACGAAGAAAATCGCGCTGAACAAATCACGAACCGGCTCGATCAAGCGCTCGATTTTCAGCAACTGCCGGGATTCGGCCATGATTGCGCCGATCAGGAATGCGCCGAGCACCATGCTGTATTCGAGCTTGACCACCAGCAGGCAGAAGCCGAAACACAGGCCCAGCACCGTGATCAACAGCATTTCGTTGCTTTCGAATTTCGCCACATATGACAGCAATCGCGGCACCAGCAAGATGCCGATCACCAGTGCGACGATCATGAACAGCGACAGCTTGCCGACCGTGGAAAACACTTCGCCTGAACTGACCGTGCCACTGACGGCGATGCTCGACAGCAACGCGATGATGCCGATCCCGAGAATGTCTTCAACGATCAGTACACCAAAGATCAGCTGCGCGAAGCGCTCGTTCTTCATCTTCAGGTCGTTGAGGGCCTTGACGATGATCGTGGTCGAGGAGATCGCCAGAATCGCACCCAAAAACAGCGAATCCATGGTGTTCCAGTCAAACCAGCGGCCAATTTCGTAGCCGATCCAGATCATCAGCACGATTTCCAGGAATGCCGCGATAAACGCCGTGGCACCGACCTTGAACAGTTTGCGCAGGCTGAATTCCAGCCCCAGACAGAACATCAGAAAAATCACCCCGAGCTCCGCCAGGGTTTTGATGGTTTCTTCGTCATGGATCAGGCCGAATGGCGGGGTGTGCGGGCCAATAATGAAACCGGCAACGATGTAGCCCAGCACCACGGGCTGTTTGAAGCGATGGAAAAGAACGGTCACCACACCTGCGACCAACATGATCACTGCCAGGTCCTGAATAAAACTGATGGCATGCATGATGTGAGGCTCCTTGGTGACATTGTTCATACACCGGGCGTGAGAAACGTCCGAGTGAGCAGTATGAAAATCCGCTATCTGCGTAAGAGTTTTGCCCTCGAGGATAGGCTTTTGAAGGGTAACACCGGGACTTCTGGCAGAAAGGCGGTGCAATATATGGAAACAGATCGATCCGGCGTGACGGCGATCAAGCGCCCGGCGTCCCGATAACTGTTGGTTTGAAAAAACCGCCGAGGCACCCGTAGAGGTGCGCCCCCTCAAACCTTGCCTTGAACCGTGAGAACGCTATGGAACCCGGAAACGCCCAACTGTCGATGACAGTATTGATGACCCCCGACATGGCCAATTTCTCTGGCAATGTTCACGGCGGCACCTTGCTCAAGTACCTCGACGAAGTGGCCTACGCCTGCGCCAGCCGTTATGCCGGCCGCTACGTCGTGACCCTGTCGGTGGACCAAGTGATTTTCCGTGAGCCGATCCATGTCGGCGAACTGGTGACCTTCCTCGCTTCGGTCAACTACACCGGCAACACGTCCATGGAAGTGGGCATCAAGGTGGTGACCGAAAACATCCGCGAGCGCTCGGTGCGCCACACCAACAGCTGCTTCTTCACCATGGTCGCAGTGGATGACCAGCGCAAACCTGCCCCGGTGCCGCCACTGCAACCGCAAAACAGCGAAGACAAGCGCCGCTATATCCAGGCACAGCAACGCCGCCAGATTCGTCAGGAACTGGAAAGGCGCTATCAGGAAATCAAAGGCGACGCCTGAGCTATTCAGTCGGTTTGATGGTGTTCTGTAGATGGCTATCGCGAGCAAGCTCGCTGCCGCAGGGGTTCGGGTATCCTGTGGCAGCGAGCTTGCTCGCGATTGGCCCAACGCTGATTAAAGGCTGATCGACGTCGCCTCGAACCGCACCCGAGGATGGGCAATCCGGTCCTGCGCCCGCACCAGTTCCAGCTCATAGCTGGCGCAGGCCTGGGTCTCCAGCAACACCTCGTGCACCGCTGATGCGGCGAACTCGAAGGCGGCCACCAGGCTATCGCCCAATAGCACACGCGCCAGGAACAATCCGGACGTCAGGTCGCCAACGCCCACGGGTTGACGTGGAAACGCCAGCATCG
Organism: Pseudomonas reinekei; assembly: GCF_001945365.1. GTDB lineage: Bacteria > Pseudomonadota > Gammaproteobacteria > Pseudomonadales > Pseudomonadaceae > Aquipseudomonas > Aquipseudomonas reinekei. The sequence goes on along the minus strand of NZ_MSTQ01000007.1, from coordinate 231,101 downwards.
GCCGTTGCAGGTGCCAACTGCCCTCGGCTGTCACCAGCAACATTTCGAAGACGTCGGGGGTTTTACCCGGGTAGTCCAGATGCTTGACCAGCACGGCCTTCGGCCCGCGCGCCAGCAACGACCGCGCCATCGCCAGGCAATCAAACAGCGATTGCGGCTTGCGTCCCGAAAAACTGTCGAGCTCCAGTTGGTTCGGGCACATGAAGTCAGCCACGGCGGCAGCTTCCTCCAGCAGAAAATCGCTGACTTCCGCAGGCACGCTGCAGCCCTTCTCCGGATGGCCCATCACTGGATCACACAGATACAGCGCTTTGGGGTTCATCGACTTGATCCGCGCCACACCGGTGAGAATCGCCCGGCCCTGAGCCGCGCTGCCGAGATAACCCGAGAGCACGGCGTCGCAATTGCCCAGCTCGCCAATGGCCGCAATGCCTTCCACAAGATCCGGGATCTGGTGCGGCGCCAGCACGTCACCGGTCCACTGACCATATTGCGTGTGGTTGGAGAACTGCACGGTATTAAGCGGCCAGACGTTCACCCCGACCCGCTGCATCGGGAAAACCGCGGCACTGTTGCCGGCGTGGCCGAACACCACATGGGACTGGATAGCGAGCAGATGGGGTGTACGTTTCATGCGGTGAGTTTCCGTAAAACGATTGAGTTCGAGCGGCGCAGTATGCGACTAAACGCAGCCTGTACGACAGACCGGCGACACAGTTAAGCTGACACTCTCTTGTTGGAGCACCCTGTTGATGCTGACCCTTGGAAATATTTTCGTGTTGATGCTGCTCGCCACCGCTGGCGCCTGGCTTTGGCACAACCACGGCTTGCGTGAGCGCGCACTGGAGCGGGTCAAGCAGCATTGCAGCAACCTCGGGATCGAGCTGCTGGATGGCAACGTGGCGTTGAAAAAAATTGGCTTCATCAAGGATGCCAATGGTCGGAGGCGCCTGGCTCGTGTGTACAACTTCGAATTCACCGTCACCGGCGAATCCCGGCATAACGGCACCATCACCCAGTTCGGCGCCCACAGTGCGCAGATCGAACTGGCGCCTTACCCGATGCCGTTTGACGATACGCCTCCGGTCGTCGATGTGGTCAAGCCCAGCGCGCAGGTGATCGAGCTGAACCATTGGCGGCAAGAGCACAACAAGTGGCGGCCTTGATCTTCAACTCAACCGACAATGGGCCAGGCCTCTCTGCAGCACTTCGAGGTCTTGCGGCGCGCTGAAAATCAATTCAATCCGCGAATCCTGACGCCATTCACTGGCTTGCCACGCCACCGCTGAATTATCCAGCGCGTTCGCCGATACCCAGCCTTGCTCACTGTGAACAACCAGCTTCGCACGCCGCCAGCACAGGCTTTCAAGCCAGTGGCCGAGCAGTGCCGAATCGAAGACCTGGCTCGGATGCCAGCGCCAGCCGATACTCCAGCCCCCCTCCTGTTCCTGGCTTAAACAAATCGGCAGCGTCGGGTCGCTCCAGATTGCAGGAAGCTGCGCCAGACGCTTGGGCATCACAAAGTTATCCACACCTGCCACCGCTCGCGACGCAAGACCGGGCAGCTCACTCAAGGGTAGCGCGGCTTGTTGCGTCCAATACAACGGACGCACCGGCAACATGGCACCTATGCGCTGGCGGTCCGCATCCTCAAGCCCTTCAGACTTGTTCATCAGCAACAGCCCCGCACTGTTCAGCGCCTCTTGTTGCGCCTCAGGCAGCGGCTTTCCTGCTGCGAGCGCTTGCGCATCGAGTACCAGCACGCTGGCTTGAAGACTCAGTACGCCTTGCCATGGCGCCTCGCTCAGCTGCTTGAGCAACTGCACCGGATGCCCCAACCCCGAGGGCTCGATGAACAACCGGTCCGGCCGCGCCTTGCGCAGCAAACGGCCGAGCCCGACCTGAAAGGGCGCGCCATTGACGCAACACAAACAGCCACCGGCCACTTCCCCCAGTGCGATACCATCAGCCTCCTGAGTCAGCAGCGCGGCGTCGATGCCAATCTGTCCGAACTCGTTGATCAACACCGCCCAGCGTTCACCGGCGGGACGTTGCGCCAGCAGGTGCTTGATCAGGCTGGTCTTGCCTGCGCCCAAGGGCCCGGCGATGACGTGGGTGGGAATGTTCTGCAACATGATCGAAGGTTTCTGAGGAAATAAGTATGCGGTGGATGGGAGTGTCGTTACTGCTGACGCTTGCGTGTGGTGAGGCGTTGGCACAAGCCTGCGTTGTCCACAGCCAGGCGGAACGCCTTGACGTCCAAGTCTGCCAGCAGAACCGCAACATCCCGGAAAAACTGTTCGCCGACGGCTTCTGCCAGCCAAACCTGGCCGGGCAGAAGGTCGAGGTACGGTACGTCGACCATTGCCCCACTGGCGCGTTCGGCGTGTGCAGCAACGCGCAAGTTGCCAATATGCCTTACCGGCAGGATATTCACTATTACGGCGTGGCCACGGACGCGGCGTATTTGCAGCCGTATTGCGAAGGGCAAAGCCAGGGTACCTGGCTCAAGCCTTGAGCGGTTAGCTCAGCCAGTCGAGCGTGAGGATCAGACGGCGCTCGCCGGGATCCAGATGCGGCGAGCGGTGAATCAGACCGAAGCCTTCATTGCCATGCCATTTTTCGCCTTTGAGCAAGGCGACTTCGCCACTGCCGATCTTCTGGATCAACCTGTCATCCTGAGGTTCAGCGGCGGCCTGGCCCAGTTGACGACGGTCCATGGCGCCTTCCCTCAGCCATTCGCTGCCGAGCCCGGCGTAAGTGGTGATCAACCGTACGGGAACGTGGTCGACGTGAAAGCGCGGGCACATGGCCTTGTCAAGAACCCTCAGGCGCACGCCGATTCGCCGCGCGCCGAGCAGGCAGGCAAACGCGCTGACCAGCCAGGAAACGTCGGCGATGAATCCTTCGTAACCTTCAAGATCACTGAAGTCTGAGGCCAATCCATGGAGATTGGGTTCAGTTTCGTCGTCGACCATTTCCAGGGACAACGATTGCGCCAACGGCTCGTTCAGCGAAAGCAGTAGAGTCGCGAAGTCAGCAATATGCAGCGGGAGTTGGCGATTCCAGACGGCAAGGTTTACGCCGTCATCGAGAATGCCGCTCAGGGATGTTGGTGTTGCTCCCTGCTGCTGGCGGATCGTCCTACCGGACAGTCCCACTGGGGTCAATGTCAGCATCAGGCAGCCTCTTCATGCCAAGGGCCAAACGGATCCGCAAGCAATCGCCAGCCTTCGACTCCCAGTGCCATTTCATCGTCTGTCAGCAGGCACTCATCGAGCGCTGCGGTGAGCATTTTGAAGTCGATGTTCTGGCCGATGAACACCAGCTCCTGCCGGCAATCCCCCGTGTCGCGGGTCCAGTTTTCCATAATGCCGGCCGTGCTTCCCTCGTCCTGCGGCCACTGGTTCTTCGGCACAAAACGCCACCAGCGCCCAGCGAAACCATGACGCATCAAACCGCCGGCCTGAGACCAGCTACCGGCATCCATGTGCTTACTGGCCAGCCAGAAGAACCCCTTGGATCGCAGCAGCTTGCCATTGACCCACGGACGGTCGATGAAGCTGAAAAAGCGTTGTGGATGGAAGGGACGACGCGCCCGATAAGCGCTGGAGGCAATGCCGTACTCGTCAGTTTCCGGTACATGTTCGCCGCGTAACTCGCGCAACCAGCCTGGCGCCTGGGCGGCTTTATCGAAGTTGAATCGACCTGTACTGAGGATCTTTTCGAGCGGTACTTCGCCCATGACCATTGGAATGATCTCCGCCTCGGCGTTGAGTCGCTCCAGGATCGCAATCAACTCCTGGCGATCGCGGCTGCTGATGAGGTCGATCTTGCTGATCAGGATCACGTCAGCGAACTCCACCTGCTCAATCAGCAGGTCGGTAATCGCACGTTCATCTTCTTCGCCCAAAGTCTCACCACGGGAAGCGAGGCTTTCGGCGGCCTGGTAGTCGAGCAAAAAATTCATGCCGTCGACCACCGTGACCATGGTATCGAGCCGCGCGATATCCATAAGGCTTTGCCCGCTTTCGTCGCGGAACGTGAAGGTTTCCGCTACCGGCAGCGGTTCGGAGATGCCTGTGGACTCGATCAATAAATAATCAAAACGACCCTCGCTGGCAAGCTTGCTCACCTCTTCCAGCAAGTCTTCACGCAGGGTGCAGCAGATGCAGCCATTGCTCATTTCAACGAGTTTTTCTTCTGCGCGATTGAGGCTGACGTCGCGCTGGACCTCGCTACCGTCAATGTTGATTTCACTCATGTCGTTGACGATCACCGCGACTCGAAGATTTTCTCTATTACGTAGTATGTAATTAAGAAGTGTACTTTTTCCGGCCCCTAGAAAGCCCGACAGCACGGTCACGGGTAAACGATTTGGCATCAGATGCTCCTCACGGGATTCCCGGTCAAAATGTCGGGCTTGATTTTATGTTATAGTATAACAACACAATCAAGCCACTCTCCTCTTGTCCAGAACGACCAAGGGCTGGATGCTGGCGCTCATTCCGTTCACGAGAATCCCATGCGTAACGCCCTTAAACTTGCATTGATGAGCCTTTCATTGCTGGGTGCTGCGGCAGTTCAGGCGCAAATTCCAGCCTTGGCCAATTGCACCCGAAGCGCCAACTTGCTGGCATGCGTGGATGGCGAAGGCAATGCGTACAGCGTCAATACGGTCGGCAGCACAATCTACTTGCGGGGGTTCGAAGCCGCCGGGAAGCGTTACTGGGCGCAGACCAATAGTCGCTACGGCCAGCTGACGTTCTTCACGGGAATCGCATCCGACGGTGAAGCGTGGGTCGGGTACAACCGGCGTGTCGGCTGGACCACGATCAATCGGTTTTCCAGTTCCGGTGGCAGCAGCGCCAAATTCACCTGCAGCCGAATAACCGGTTGCTAACGCTGGGATTACAGGCGGGATCAGCTCGAGGGATTGCCATCCAGGCAAGATGAAAACCTGTTCATGAAAAAGCTATCGTGGAACGCACTGTTATACTATAACATGTAAATTCAATTTCCATGATGGACCTGCTCATGAATGCGCTGACTCTGCCGGATATCGCCGCGCAGGCCTCACGCCAAGCCCTGCCACTTGAGTGGGTGGGCATGTGCGGCATTGCTCTGCCTGTTTTACTCGATGGCCAACGATTGAGCGCAACTGCCGATGCAGGGGTGAGCCTCGACGATGGAGAGGCACGTGGCATTCATATGTCGCGGCTCTATCTGGCGTTGGAAACGCTCGAGCAGGCAACACTTTCGCCGACACTGCTACAACGGGTATTGCAGCGCTTTCTGGACAGTCATGAAGGCCTGGCAAACAGCGCTTATCTAAAAATCCATACGAATCTGCTGCTTAAAAGGCCCGCACTGATCAGCCCGTTGAGCGGATGGAAGACCTATCCCATCTCCATTGATGCGCGTTTGAAAAACTCGATGTTCCACGTGGAACTAAAAATTGAGGTTGCTTATTCCTCGACGTGCCCTTGTTCAGCGGCGTTGTCTCGACAGTTAATCCAACAGCAATTTGTCGATGACTTCGCCAACAAACCGCTGGAACACGCCGACGTATTGGCCTGGCTGGGATCGACAAAAGGCATCGTTGCGACGCCTCACAGTCAACGCAGCTCGGCGCAATTGAGCCTGCAGCTCGACGACTATCTGGACGAGCTGCCATTGATTGCACTGATCAATGACGCCGAAGCAGCTCTCGGCACTCCTGTGCAGACGGCCGTAAAACGTGCCGACGAACAAGCCTTCGCCCTCGCCAACGGTCAGAACCTGATGTTCTGCGAAGACGCAGCCCGACGGTTGAACATCGCCCTGAAACGCTCTCCCGGCATCAACGGCTTTCACATTCGCGTGATCCACGCTGAAAGCTTGCATGCCCACGATGCTGTCGCTGAAAGTCGCTGGAACCGGGAGTACGCATGATCCACTGTCAGGCATTGCGTTGGGGTGCCCCGGGGCAACCGCTGACACCGCCCCTCGACATCGAACTGCAAGAAGGCAGTTTCACCGCCGTGATCGGTGCCAACGGCTCTGGCAAAAGCAGCCTGTTGAAAGTAATGGCCGGCCTGCAAAAACCTCTCTCCGGTAAGGTTGCACTCTCGGCACCGCATAAAGCTGGGCTGTCGTTCCTGCCACAGCAACAACATCTCGATCGCCAGTTTCCCATCAGCCTCCAGGAGCTGGTCACCGCGGGATTCTGGGGCAGCAAACAATCCTCGGAACAACGCCGCCGGCGACTTCGCGCCGTACTGGAAGATTGGTGCCTGAGCGGTTTGGAGCAACGCCCACTGATGGCGTTGTCCGGTGGTGAATTGCAACGTGCCCTGCTGGCTCGATTAAGCCTCGCCGACGCCCCCTTGTTGTTGCTTGACGAACCTCACGCGGCGCTCGACGAGCACGGCCAAGCGCTGCTGTGGAAGCACCTGCACGCGTGGCATGCCGAGGGCCGAACGCTGGTGGTGGTGTGCCATGACCTGGCGGCAGTGCGCCAACACATTGCGCAAACCCTGCTGATAAAAAGCAGCGGCTGCCTCTTTGGCGCGAGCAACGATCTCATCCGCCAGCAACCACTGACGCAGGTGGCGTAATGCTCGCTGCCACACAGCTTTGGCAACCGTTCCACGAGTTCGTGTTCATGCGCCGGGCGCTGATCGGAGGTTTGCTCCTGGCCTGCAGCACGGCACCGCTAGGGGTATTTTTGATTCTGCGACGTATGAGCCTGATCGGAGATGCGGTGGCTCACGGCATACTGCCGGGTGCCGCACTCGGATTCTGGTTTGCCGGCTTGAGTCTCCCCGCATTGACTGTCGGCGGTCTCGGCGCCGGCCTCGGCATGGCTGGACTGGCTGCCTGGATCACTCGGCGAACCGGCCTGCGGGAAGATGCGAGCCTCGCTGCAATCTATCCAATTTCCCTGGCCAGCGGTGTCCTGATTCTCGGCCTGGCGGGCAAGCGCCTGGACTTGTTGCACCTGCTGTTCGGTTCGGCACTGGCGGTCGATGGCCCGACTCTGACCGGGATGCTATGGGTCTCGGCGGTGAGTTTAATCGCCATGCTGCTGATCTACCGTCCCTTGCTGCTGGACACCCTCGATCCACTTTTCCTGCGCACAGTCAGCCGCCTCGGTCCTTTGGCCCATGGCGTATTCCTGACCCTCGTGGTGTTGAATCTGGTGATTGGATTCCAGGCCATCGGTGCCTTGATGGTGGTCGGTTTGATGATGTTGCCCGCCGCCGCTTCGCGCTTCTGGAGTCGCCGGCTACCGGTCCTGATGGCCATCGCAGCGCTGTTCGGTTGCCTCGCGGTATGGCTGGGGCTGCTGCTGTCGTTTGACTATTCCCTACCCAGTGGCCCGGCCATCGTGCTGGTGGCTGGCGGTTTCTACCTGCTGTCGGTGGTATTCGGACCCGTGCACGGTCTGCTGCACCGCCCGCCTTTGCTCACATCCCAATGAGGTGTTACCCGATGCGCGCTTTACTCGTGCTGTTCAGTTTGATGATGTCGATGTCACTGTCTGCAGCGGAAAAACTTCAGGTGGTCACCAGTTTCAGCATCCTGGCCGACATGACCCAACACGTGGGCGGCGAACACATCCAGATCACTAACATGGTCGGCCCCGACGCCGATGCTCACACCTACGAGCCGACACCAAACGATGCCCAGGCACTGCTAAAAGCCAAACTCATCATCAAGAATGGCCTGGGTTTCGAGCCATGGCTGGATCGACTGGTGGCCAGCAGCGACGCCCAGGCACCTGTCATCACCGCCAGTCGAGGCGTTATCCCACGGGATCTGGATGAAGACGGCGAGACCGTTGCCGACCCACATGCCTGGCACAACCTGGCGAACGCCGAGCTGTACGTCGGCAATATCACCAAAGCACTGATTGCCGCAGACCCGGCGAACGAGGCCGACTATCAACGCAACAGTACCGCCTACCTCAAGCAGATCTACGCGCTGCTTGCCGAGGCCAAGGCCAAACTCGGCGCGCTACCTCCGGGTAACCGCAAGATCGTCACCTCCCACGATGCCTTTGGTTACCTCGGCCAAGCCTACGGGATCGACTTCATGGCGCCTCAGGGTTTGTCGACCGAGCGAGAGCCTTCAGCCGCCGAGGTCGCTGCGCTGATCACCCAGATTCGCCAGGCCAAGGTCAAAGCCGTGTTCATGGAAAACATCAAGGATGCGCGCCTGCTCAAACAGATCGCCGACGAAAGCGGCGCACAGATTGGCGGCACGCTGTACTCCGATGCACTCGCGACAACCGGTCCGGCGAGTACCTTTACCGGACTGTTCGAATACAACCTCAACACCCTCTACAACGCATTGAGCAAGCCATGATTCGCAAGAACCCCTCGGGTGATTTACCGCGGATAGCCGAGTCCGCCTATGTCGACAAAACCGCAATCATTTGCGGCAAAGTGGTGATCGGCGAAAACGTCTTTGTCGGACCCTACGCGGTGATTCGCGCCGATGAAGTCGACGAGAACGGTGAGATGCTGCCCATCAACATTGGCGCCAATTCGAACATTCAGGACGGCGTGGTCATCCACTCCAAATCCGGCGCGGCGGTGACCATCGGTGAGTTCAGTTCCATCGCGCACCGCTCGATCGTTCACGGCCCCTGCACCGTCGGAAATCGGGTGTTCATCGGTTTCAACAGCGTGCTGTTCAATTGCCGTGTAGGTGATGGCTGTGTGGTGCGGCACAACTCGGTAGTCGATGGGCGCGACTTGCCCGAGGCCTTCTACGTGCCCTCCACTACGCGCATCGGACCGAACACCGATCTGTCTCAATATCCGCCGGTGAGCATCAGCGCCTCGGAGTTTTCCGAGGACGTGGCGCGCACCAACGTCGACTTGGTGCGCGGTTACAAAGCCCTGCAAAACGAGTTTTAAGATAAATCGACAAACGTCTACATGACAGCGAACAGGGTTTGGTTCTATGGTTTATCCGCTAGCGCGTGTGATCGAAGCAGTCGAGAACAATAACCATGATCCAGATCACCCTGCCCGATGGTTCATTGCGTGAGTACGACCAACCCCTGACCGTTCATGAAATTGCCGCGAGTATTGGCCTGGGGCTGGCCAGTGCGGCGGTGGCCGGACGCGTCAACGGCGTGTTGGTGGATTGCGAATTCATGGTCGGGGCCGATGCCCGGGTCAGCATTGTGACACCACAGGAGCCAGACGGCCTGGAGATCCTGCGCCGGTCCTGCACGCTGATGCTGGCGATGGCGGTCAAACAACTTCATCCGCATGCACAAATGCGCGCGGGCTCGCCGCTGGGTGACGGGTTCTTTTGCGAGTTCGCTGTCGAGCGAGCCCTGGCCGCGACCGACCTGCCGTTGATTGAAGCACGCATGCAATCTCTGGCAGCGACCAACCACTCGATCCGGCGCCAGACGATATCGAGCCCAACCTCTACAACGACAACGACCTCGGAAAATCTCTCCCTCTACCGCCTCGGTGACAGCGAATACTGGACCACCGGCCCGCATGTTCCCACCACCAAAGTGTTGCAGGCATTCGCCCTGGATCACATCAGCGGCACCTTGCAACAACGGGTCTACGGAACGTGTTGGTCCAGCCACCAGGAACTGCAGTATTGGCGCCTGCCGGCCCATGTCATGGTTGTCAGCATGGATGATCGCCAGACCACCTACGCCCACGCTGTCACCGAGACGCTACGCCGTGGCGGCGTTCGCGCCCTGGCGGATCTGCGTAACGAAAAGGTCCGCTACAAGATTCGCCAGCACAGTCAGACCGTGCCGTATCTGGTGGTGGTCGGGGAAAAGGAAAAGGCAGGCGGGTTCGTCAGTGTGCGCAGTAACCGCGGCGAGGATTTCGGCAGGATGCAGGTTGAGGCAGTGTGCCAGTGGTTGAGTCAGCCCGGGATTACCGGGGGCTGACAGTCGCCTTCGCGGGCAAGTCGGCAATCCGGCCTGCCCGCGAAGCCTCTCATCAGGCCCTTGGTTTGACCGTGCCGCAATCCTGGCCCAGCCATACGGCACGAGTATCGAGGCTACCCTTCTGCTGAATACCGGTGGCGTTGAATGTGCCGTTGACCTTGGTGGTGAACTCACGGTCACTGAGGAACGTGGCGACACCCGCACCCTGTGCTTTCGGACAGCTGAAACGGAATTTCCACTGATTGCCGGTGCGCTCGGTGATTTCCTGTTTGCAGCCCGATTGCGGATCGGTCAGCGGAATATTGTCGCTCTTGACCTGTTCCGGCGTCAGGCAGGCGCGAATGCCTTTGCCACCCATGGTGATGCCCTGTTTTTCCAGTTGCGCGCGCTGTGCAGGGGTCATCTGGCTTTGTATCTGACCGAGGATCAGTTGCAGATCCGGCAGGTTCTGGTCATCGACCTTCATGTTGCTCGAGGTCAATTCCCACAAACCCGGCTGCAGCATCTGCGCCTGAGCGGCCACAGGAAGTGCCAAACCCAGCGTAATGGCCAAACCCAGCAGACGAACATTCATCGTGTAACTCCTGATCAGTAGTGGCCGTTAGACGTCGGCCGCACGCTTCGGTTCATGGCCCAATTAAATAGCGACATTCTGCCCGGAACATGGTCTGTTAAGCATTGAATCTTCAGGAGCAAGGCTGCCCCCAATGGATTATTTCGGACCGCATATTTTCGGCTACACCATTGCCCTGCTGCACTCCCTGGGCACGATCGCAGCCATCCATGCCGTGTTGACCGTTCGAACCGCCCAAGGCTCGATCGCCTGGGCACTGTCACTGGTCTTCATGCCTTACCTGACACTCATCCCCTATCTGGTGTTCGGCCGCAGTACCTTCGACGGTTACATCAAGGCACGGCGCCAGGCCAACGAAGAAATGCGCAAGGCCATCTCAGCGCTCAACTGGCGACCTTGGGTAGAGGAAGCGCTCACCGCTCGCGCGTCCACCGCTTACGCGTCGTTAAGGGCCATGCCGAAGCTCGGGCGCATGCCATGCCTCGCCAACAACGACGTGCGGCTGTTGATTAATGGCCGGGCCACCTTCGATGCGATTTTCGATGCCATCAGCCAAGCAAAAGAAGCCGTGCTGATTCAGTTTTTTATCATTCACGACGACCGCCTCGGTCAGCGACTGCATAAATTGTTGCTGGAAAAAGCCGCCGAAGGCGTCGCGATTTACCTGCTCTACGACCGAATCGGCAGCCACTCCCTGCCCCACAGCTATGTTCAGTCGCTGCGCGACGGCGGTGTCGAGGTCAAAGCCTTCGCCACCCGCAGCGGCTGGCTGAATCGCTTCCAGGTCAACTTCCGTAACCACCGCAAGATTGTGGTGGTCGATGGCATGCTCGGCTTCGTCGGTGGGCACAACGTGGGTGATGAATACATGGGAGAGAAACCACCCTTGGCGCCCTGGCGCGACACCCATGTGCAAGTGCGCGGCCCGGTGGTGGCCTGCATGCAGGAATCCTTTGCCGAAGACTGGTTCTGGGCCGCCCGTTCTTTACCGCCACTGATCCTGCCAGACGTGTACCCGGACGACGGCGTATTGTGCCAACTGCTCGCCAGCGGCCCGGCGGATCCCTACGAGACCTGTTCGTTATTTTTCGTCGAAGCCATATACGCGGCAACCGAACGAGTGTGGATCACCACCCCATATTTCATTCCCGACGAAGCGGTGTTTGCCGCTCTGCGCCTGGCGGTACTGCGTGGGGTGGATGTGCGGATTCTGCTGCCGTCGCGGCCCGACCATCGAATCGTCTACGCCGCCTCCAGCCTCTATGCCTTCGAAGCTGTGCGGGCCGGGGTACGGGTTTTCCGCTACGCGCCTGGCTTCCTGCATCAGAAAGTCGTGTTGATCGACAGTGAAATCAGCGCCATTGGCAGCGCCAACATGGATAACCGCTCGTTCCGTTTGAATTTCGAAGTGATGTTGCTGACGGTCGACAGCACATTCGCCGCCGAGGTGGAGCAGATGCTCAACGACGACTTTGCCCAGGCGCACGAAATTGCCAAAGAAGAAGGCCGGGAGACCCGCCGCCTGCAACAGCTCGGCATGCGGGTCGCCCGGCTCATTTCACCCATTCTTTAAGGGGTGTAAATATCGTCACGCGTCCATGGCAGTTCATGACTGCCATCGGCATGGGCCTTCACCGCGAGAATCTGGTGCAGGTTGATCCAGCCTCGGGCGAAGGCGTAGGCACATCCGGCCAGGTACAAACGCCAGATGCGCAGCGCCTGTTCCGGCACCAATTTGCCGGCGGCTTCAAGGTTGTCCTCCAGGCGTTCGCTCCAGTGGTCCAGCGTGCGCGCGTAATGCAGGCGCAGGCTCTCGACATCGACGATTTCCAGGCCCGCTTCACTGATCTCGGCAGAGATCATCGACAGGTGCGGTAACTCGCCGTTGGGGAACACATACTTCTCGATGAAATCACCGGCACCGCGCCCCACCGGACGTCCATCGGTGTGTTTGGCGGTGATACCGTGGTTCATCACCAGGCCACCCTCCTTCACCGCGGCGAACAGGGTTTTGCAGTACTCGGCCAGGTTGGCGTGACCCACGTGTTCGAACATGCCAACGCTGACGACTTTATCGAATCGACCGTCCTGCGGCAGATCGCGGTAATCGAGCAATTGCAGTTCGACCAAGTCCTCCAGACCTTCAGCCTTGACCCGCTCCCTGGCCAGCGCCAGTTGTTCCTTGCTGAGCGTGATACCAAACACCTTCGCCCCGAACTCGCGGGCCGCATAGCGCGCCAACCCACCCCAACCGCAGCCGACATCCAGAAGATACTCGCCGGGTTGCAGGCGCAGCTTGCGACATAAATGGCGGAATTTTGCCTGTTGAGCCTGCTCCAGGGTTTCGCTGCCGGTCTCGAAGTAAGCGCAGGAATACGCCATGTCGCTATCGAGCCACAGCTGATAAAACGCGTTAGAGAGGTCGTAATGGTAGGAGATTGCCTTGGCGTCGGTTTCTTTGTCGTGGACGGTACGCACAGGCTGACTGTCGTCGTCCTCATTGAGCAACGCCAGGCTCCATTCATCGCAGACGCGGATCACGTCACTGATAGAGCCTTCCAGCTCCAGTTTGCCCTCGACGAATGCTGCTCCGAGCGCGTCCAGGCTGGGATGGGTGAACTGGGTAACCATTTGTGGGTCCTTGACCACAATAGTGACGCTGGGCGTCGGCCCCAGATTGAATTCATGGCCATCCCAGAGTCGCAGGCGTAGCGGTAACTGCAGATTCTGTAAGGCCGGTGGAAGTTGCGCGAGCATGGAAAATCCCCCTTGTTTCAGACGTCTGATCAGAGGTTAGACCATCTTGGAAAAATAGCAGGCTATCGAATTCATAGCCGTTTTCTATGATTCGCGCCGCCAACTCACACACGCCTCGAATACACAGAATGCCGTGTCCTCACCTTAAGTGACTGCGGACACGGCAGACAGTTCTAACGATTTATCTTTCATACAGCGCTGCGATTTAGAGCCATTGGCGACGCAACGTCTCAGTTTTCATCCTTCAGTTTCAGCAAAGGTTCTTGAAACCGCAGCAGGCGTCCGGCGTTGCCCAACACCAGCAACGTGCTGAAGTTGTGCAGTAACGCTGCGATCATTGCCCCTGCCGCACCCAGCCAGCCGAATGCGGCGAAGGCGACGATAGCCAGCGTCCAGCCCAAACCAATGATCACGTTGACCTGCAACGTCTGTCGGCACTGGCGACTCAAGCGCACGCAGGTCCCGAGGCGTCGCAAGTCGCTGCCGATCAACACGATGTCGGCGGACGCCAGTGCAATGTCCGCCCCGCCAGCACCCATCGCCACTCCGACCACACCGGCCTTGAGGGCCAGGGAATCGTTGATGCCGTCGCCGACCACCATCGGCCGAAAACCACTGTCGATTTCCTTGAGCACGCGATTGAGTTTGTCCTCGGGCAACGCTTGCGCCTCAACGTCGCGGATGCCGACATCCCGCGCGAGGGTCTGCGCCACACTGTTGCGGTCACCGGTGAGCAACAGTTGCCGGCCCAATCCCAGCTCGCGCAATTCGCTCAAGGCGAACTTCGCTTCAGGTTTGACGCTGTCTGCGAGTAGCAGCCAGGCGAGGAATTCACCGTTGAGCGCCAGCCCGGCGATCGGTCCGTCATGCTCGGGAACGGCTGAGGGGGTAATGCCCAAAAGAGCGAACAGCTCGGGTCGTCCGAGTGCAGCCTCGCCCTGCTCGGTCATCGCCACGACGCCTAGCCCCTGACGTTCGTGAAGGTCCGAGAGCAGCACAAAGTGCTCCTGCGTCACCAGCCCGGCCAGCGCCCGGCTGACCGGGTGACTGCTGGCGGAACCGAGACTGGCGGCAAGTTTCAGCACATGACTGCGATCCTCCAGCGGACTATCGATCGATTGCAGGCGCAAAGTGCCGAAGGTCAGGGTGCCGGTCTTGTCGACCACCAGCGACGTCAGGTCGGCCAGCTCTTCAAGAAATGCCGAACTGCGGATCAGAATCCCGTGTCGTGCAGCCACTGCCACACCGGCAATCGCCGTCGCCGGCGCCGACAACACCAGTGCACAGGGACAGGCCGCCACCAACACTGCGAGCATCGCCTGGGCATCGTTGGTAACGAACCAGGTCACCGCTGCCAGCAGCAACACCAGCACCATGTAACTACCGGCGTAACGCTCAAGCAATCGCGTGATCGGTGGCTTGGAGCGCTCGGCGTTTTGCATCAGCGCGATCACTTTGCCGAGGGTCGAATCTTGCCCGGTGCGAGTGACCTCGATGCGCAGCAAACCGTCGAGGTTGATTGCCCCGCCAAACACCGACATGCCGATGCCCGCTTCTATCGGTACCGATTCACCTGTAATCGACGCGGTATCCAGGCTCGCCTGTCCGGACAACACCCGGCCATCCGCCGGTACACGATCACCGGCGCGCACCTCCACCACGTCGCCCGCCTTGAGCGTGCCGTTGTCGACTTCGATAATGGTGCCGTCGGCCATTACTTTGCGCGCGTGACTGCGGGTCAGTTTGCCAAGAGCCTGAATGGCTTCCTGCGAACCGATGACGCTGCGCTCTTCCAGCACGTGGCCGAAAATCATGATGATTGGCAGCAACGCCGCCGTCAGCAGATCGCCCGTGGCCCAGGCACCGAGCATGGCCAGGGCGATCAACTGATCAGTGATGCCATGCAGGCTCGGATAACGCAGGCTATACCACGCCGAACGCATCACCGGGACGGCCACCAGCAACGATGCAAAACCCAACAGCAACTGGCTGACACCGGTCTGCTCTGGCGACATCCAGCGCCAGAGCAGACCCAGCGCGAGCAATCCGAGTGCGAGCATCGCCAGGGTTAATTGGCGAGCGGCGCTGCGTTGTTCGGCCGAAGACAACAGGCTCGGTGCAGCCGCGGTTTGCGCAGTCATTGTGCAGCTCCCTGAATGATCAGGCGGGAATCGTCTTTGGGATTGACCGTGGTCACCGAACCCGCCTGACCGAGAATTTTCGGCATTCGCTCACGGTAGATCCGCAGCAACATTTGCGGGTCGGTGCCTTGCTGTTGTGCCTTGGCCAGGCTCAATACCGTGGCCGTATCCGCCGACGCTTTCGCCAGCCGTTCACTGGCCTGAGCATGAGCGACTTGCAGCGCGCGGTCGGCCTGTTCGTTGGCCGTCTGAGTCAGCTTTTCGGCTTCAGTGCGCGCGTTCGCCACCGCTTTGTCGGCCTGCTGACTGGCGGTGAGTACGGCATTGAAGGCATTCACTGCGGGCCCCGGCAAACTCGACTGGACGTCGACGCGAGCGACTTCAATCCCCAGCCCTTGCCCGGTTGCTGTCAACTCTGCCAAGCGTTGATTGATGCCCTGCACCAGATCACCTCGCAGACGCTCCCGTCGTTCGGCAGCCTGGTTGTCAGCGCCGATCAACTCCGGACGCGCCACCAGAATAGTGTCCAGATCGCGAGCAGCGGTCAGCGCGACGGCGCTGCGAGTCACCAGTCGATCCAATGCCGGCAGTACGTGTTCGCCTTGCAGCACGAAGGCATACGGCTCGGTGACTTTGTAGAAAACCCGTACATCAAGTTGCACCACCCCGGCGTCACCGGTGAGCAAATATCCGGAGCCCGCCAGCGCATCGCTGATCGGCGTGGCGAAACTGGCGACGCGATCAGCCTGTAGCGCCGCATCGCTGCGCAGCAGATTTTCCACCCGTCTTTCGATGACCCGGTCCGCCGCCGGCAACAAGATCACCTGCTCAAACGGGCGTGGCCAAGCCAATAACAGACCTGCGTTCTGGATGCGATCCAGTGCGCCGAAATGCAAAACCACCGCGCGACTCTGCGGATCAATCTGCCGCACATTGGAAAACGCCCAGGCCAAAGCTGCCAGAACCGTCACCGCGTACAACGCAAGAAATGCCAAACGCCCGGCCTGAATCCAGGGGCTGCTCAGTTCATTTGTTCCACGTGGAACCAGACTCATGGTTGCGATCCAGGCTTGGTTTCGAGCGTGGGCGGACCGTCAACCAGCACGCGGAATGGTGCAGCATCGGTGCGCAGGATCAGTTTTGTCCCCGGCGTTACCACGGTGCCCAAGGTATCGAGTGAACGCAGCAGGTTGTAGAGCTGCGGCGACCCGGCGTATGCACGACCGTAAATCTGCGCCGCTTCGACGCGGGACTGCGCCTCAATGTCCGCCGCTTTCACCGTGGCATCGGCTTGCACGATTCGCGCGTCACGTTCTGCTGCCGAGCGAATTTGCGCCGCTTCACGCTTGCCGATAGCGGTGCGCTCGGTGGCAATGGTTTCACGCTCGGCGCGCATGCGATCAACCGTCGCCGTGAGCGTCACCGAAGGCAAGGTCAACCGCTCGATGCCGACTTGCAGCACGCGAACGCCATAGGTGGTGAGCAACTGCTGATCGATTTGCTGGCGCAACTGCGCTTCGAAATCCGCGATGTGCACCTGATTGGCGTCGGTGTTCACCAGGTTAGCCAAGTCGAAACTGCTGGCTGTTGTCTCCAGCGCCGAGCCAATGAAGGTCCGAATTTGTCGCGCGGCTTCATCGGGTTGATTCTGCACGGCGCGCATGAAGCGCTGCACGTTGTCCGGATCACCCTGCACCTGCCAGGCGACGTACGCCTGAACAATGATGCGCAAGCCATCCCGCGTCCCCACATCCTGCAAACCACTGGACGTGGTTCGCAGCCGAAGATCCACCGGAATCGCTGCTTCGAAAGGTGCAGGCCAGCGCCAGCCGAGACCCGGCTCCAACAGGACCCGCGCCGGATTACCGAAGCGCGTGATCACCGTCGCTTCGCCCGAACGCACCTGTACCAGGCTGGCTGCCGCAACCGCAAACGCAACGAGCAATGCCGCCCAGCCCATTCGCCGCCAGGGAAACGGGCCTGCCTCCTGTGGGTCGCCATGGTGGTGATGGTGATGACCGTGATGGTGCCCGCCATGGCCATGATCGTGGCCGGCGTGATCCGCGTGATCGTGAGTATGCGACTGGCTCAATTGGCAGCTCCTGGCTGAGCGGTTTTAGGCGGCGCCACAGGGTCGGCCGGCAACGTGAACGTACGGAGGTCGATAGTCGGTGCATGGCTGCTGCCGCCCAGACGATGATCGAGCACCAGCAACCTGGCGTTGGCCAGCCCCTGGGAGAGTTGACCGAGATATTGCTCAAGCACGAAGGCTTGACCGGCACTGGCATAGGCCTTCTGCTCGGCACTGAATTTCAGGTCGGCGGCTTGTGCATTAGCGTTGATTTCCCGCGCACTGGCGGTCGCTTGATCGCGGGCAACACTGGCCTGTAATTGCGCCTGATTGGTGGCTTCGGCGGCGGCACCACGCTCACGGGCAATCAATGCCTGCACGCCAATCTGCGACGCTTGCACAGCGTGATACGCGTTGGCTGCGCCCGCAGGCGGGTGAATCGCTTCGACCACCGTGGCGAGGATTTCCACGCCGCTGTCGAGCCTTTGCAGATCTGCCTGTACGGCGCGGCCGATCTCTTGCGCCAGCCCTACCCTGTCTTCACCAAGCAAGCCATCGAGGGTGCGCGAGGCGAAGTCGTGAACCAGAATCCGGCTGGCCGTACTGCGGATCAATGTTGGCACGTCAGCGCTGTTATAGGTCGCTGCCAGTGCTGCCTGATCGGTCAGGCCAATGCGATAGACGAAGCGCACGTCCATGTTGACGATCTGGAAGCTCTGCTTGTCGGCGCGGCCGCTGGCGATCACCTGGGATTTGTCGTTCACATGGCTGGCGTCCCACAACCGGTTGGCCGTGAGCGGCGCCGGACCTTCGGCTGGCGACAGCTGTGTCGGAGCGGATGCTTCGCCAACGCTGGTGGCCAACTCGTGTACCACACCGTTTTCAACATTCAGGACCCGACCCAATGGCCAAGGTAAACCGGCGTGCAAGCCAGGTCCAAACACCTCCACCGGTTTGCCAAACCGTTCGTAGATGCCGCGGCCTTGCAGCGGTATTTCGTGCAGGCCGGTCAGTGACCAACCGACCATGGCAACCATGGCAAGCACCGGCAAAAACGCCCGCCGCATAAAAGTGAATGCCCAGATTTGCCGCAGATCGATGCCAAAGCGGTTGTGCAGTTCGTGTTGCAACGCCAGCAAAGGTTGTGGCGGCCAACGCAGCAGGTCGGCGACAAAACTGCGCGCCAGCAGCGCGGGTTCGACTTGCTCGCGGCGCGGACTGAACAAAGACAGCACCGCACGCAGCAGCCACTCCACGGCAACAAGCCCAGGCAACAGGCCAATCAGAACCGCCAGCCGCACAGGCCAAACCGACGTTTCACTGCCAAACAGCAAGCACAACGCGCCCAACACCAGGCTGATGATCGTGACTCGGGTCATTTGCGCCAAGGCGGCGGCTTCAGGCCATTGCGCGGGGCTTTCCTGGGCCAGATGACGCTCCAGCACCAACAAACCGAACGCAAGCAGTAAGGCCAGGGCAGCGCCAATGGCGGCCGACAATCCCAGCGCAGCCGCTGGCAACGAGAGGTTCCAGGCTTGCTCGACGCAGAGCACAACCAACAAGGCCCACCCCCCCAGCCACAGGGTTGGCGCACCGATCTGAGTGAGCGTGATCAACCAGCGCTGACTGATTTTATCCAACAGCCGTTCATACCAACCCGTCGGCGTGTCGACTTCCTGCGCACCAACCTCTGCGACCGCGGGATTGATCGCCCGGGCACGCCATTGCGTCACCCACCATGCAGATTGAAAGCCCGCCACTAACACCAGCAGCGCGGCGCTCTGGTTAAACAGCAACGCCGGCCAAAGCGATTGCGGCGCAAACAGCCCGACAAAAAAACCGCACAACACGCCGATTGCCGCCAGTACGCCCAAGCCGATCGCGAGTTGACGCAAGCGCCGTCCTTGAACAATCGCCTGCTGAAAACGTGGCAGCCCCGCTACCTCAGGCCCCTCTACATCTAGGTCGACTTGCATAGCGCTCCAGTGGTTATCTTTGCTCACGTCGAATTTCGTTACCATATAACGAAATCGGTGAAATTTTCGTGCTAATTCGCAGTATCTAACGAGGCTCAACCTGTCGCTTGGCTGAAGCCTTGACCGAAAGGCGTCGGAACGCACATATTACGTTCGTAATTTTACTCAAAGGCTACGGTTACCCATCGATCCCTTTCAATCCAGGAGAAGATCCATGAGCACTTACGATGTCGTGATACTCGGCGGTGGACCAGGCGGTTACAACGCAGCGATCCGCGCGGGTCAACTGGGTTTGAAAGCCGCTTGCGTGGAAGGTCGTGCCACGCTTGGCGGCACATGCCTGAACGTGGGGTGCATGCCGTCCAAGGCATTGCTGCATGCATCCGAGCTCTACGACGCGGCCATGGGAACGGAATTCGCCAACCTGGGGATCGAGGTCAAACCCAGCCTCAATCTCGCGCAGATGATGAAGCAGAAAGATGAAAGCGTGACCGGGCTGACCAAGGGCATCGAGTTTCTCTTTCGCAAAAACAAGGTCGACTGGATCAAGGGCTGGGGGCATATCGACGGGCCGGGCACAGTCAGCGTCACTGACGCAGCTGGCGGCAAGACTGAGCTGAGTGCCAAGGACATCATCATCGCCACGGGCTCCGAACCCACGCCCCTGCCCGGCGTCGAGATTGATAACAAACGTATCCTCGACTCCACCGGTGCCCTGTCACTGGCCGAAGTGCCAAAACACCTGGTCGTCATCGGCGCCGGCGTGATCGGTCTGGAGCTGGGCTCGGTATGGCGGCGCCTGGGCGCGCAGGTCACGGTCGTCGAATTTCTCGACCGGATCTGCCCCGGGGTGGATGGTGAAGCTGGCAAAACCCTGCAACGCTCGCTGAGCAAACAAGGGATCAGTTTCAAGTTGAGTTCGAAGGTGACGAGCGCAACCACGTCAGCCACGGGCGTGCAGCTCAGCGTCGAACCCGCCGCGGGTGGAACTGCCGAAATGCTCGAAGCCGATTATGTGCTGGTGGCCATCGGACGCCGACCTTATACACAGGGCCTGGGGCTGGAGAACGTTGGTCTCGCCACCGACAAGCGCGGCATGCTCGCCAACAAGGGGCACCGTACCGAAGCCGCTGGCGTCTGGGTCATCGGTGACGTGACGTCAGGGCCGATGCTCGCGCATAAGGCAGAGGACGAAGCCATGGCGTGTGTCGAGCAGATCGTCGGCAAGGCCGGGGAGGTCAATTACGGTCTGATCCCCAACGTGATCTACACCAAGCCGGAACTGGCCAGCGTTGGCAAAACCGAAGAGCAACTGAAAGCCGAGGGCCGTGCCTATAAGGTCGGCAAGTTTCCCTTCACCGCCAACAGCCGGGCGAAGATCAATCACGAGACCGAGGGCTTCGCTAAAGTCCTGGCCGATGAACGTACCGACGAAATCCTCGGCGTGCACCTGGTCGGCCCGAGCGTCAGTGAAATGATTGGCGAATATTGCGTGGCCATGGAGTTCAGCGCCTCTGCCGAGGACATCGCCCTGACGTGCCATCCGCATCCGACCCGTTCTGAAGCCTTGCGCCAGGCTGCGATGAATGTGGAGGGGATGGCGACGCAGATGTAACACCCGCAAAAGATCGCATCCCTGCAGGCTGCGATCTTTTCGCTTTAATCTGGCAAATGCGTCAACGGTAATGGCCCCGGCGCTTTCACTGTGTGGATCGCAAAGTTGCTGCGGATATCGCTCACGCCGGGCAACTTCAACAGGCATCCAGTCAGAAAGCGGTCGTAGGCGCGCAAATCCGGCACCACCACTTGCAAGAGAAAATCCGATTCGCCGGACACCAGAAACGCCGAAATGACCTCTGGCAACGCCGTGACCGCCAGGCGAAACGACTCCGCCTGTTCGTCGTTGTGACGTTCAACCTTTACGCCGACAAACACGGTCAATCCAAGACCCGCTTCATCGCGATCGAGGTTCGCCTGATAACCCCGTATCACCCCAGCCTCCTCAAGCATACGGACCCGTCGCAAACAGGGCGACGCCGACAGGCCGATCTCTTCAGCCAGTTGCACATTGGTCAGGCGACCGTCCCGCTGTAATGCAGCGAGAATCTTGCGGTCGTAGGCGTCCAGTTTCATGATTTGGCAGATCCCGATGGTCGAATGGGCATTGATTGGCAGATTATGCCAAGGTTAACCGTTTCAGACGCAAACTACGCAAGCACCTGCCCTGCCCTCGCGCCCTAAACTGGCCCTACCAAATCGACAACGAATGGGGGAGCGACATGGCGGGACTCTGGATGTTTTTCATGGCGTTGGCGGTGGTCTATCTATTGCCCGGCCCCGACATGATCCTGCTGTTGCAGACCGGCACTCGTCAGGGCAAAGGCGCGGCACTCGCCACAGCGGTGGGGTTGGCGGTAGCGCGAAGCTGTCACGTGGTGCTGGCGGCGCTGGGGTTGGCGGCGCTGTTCAAAGCGGCACCCTGGACGTTCGACGTGGTGCGCCTGGCGGGTGCGGCGTATCTGCTGTGGATCGGTATCCACTGCCTGCGAACAACGATGCTACCGACATTGAGCAGCCATCAACCGATCGAGAAAGCGCGCTGGCGCGAAGCGATCCGCCGCGGCCTGCTGACCAACCTGCTCAATCCCAAGGCGCTGCTGTTTTGTTCCGTGTTGCTGCCGCAATTCATCAACCCACAGGCCGGCCCGGTGCTCGCGCAATTTGCAGTGCTGGGCGGAGTGTTGGTCGGCGTCGGTTTACTTTTCGACAGCGCCTACGCCTTGAGCGGCGCAGCGCTCGGCCGTTGGTTGCAACGCAGTCCTTCAGCCCAGCGCCTGCAGCAATGGTTGTTCGGCAGCCTGCTGATCGGTTTCGCCGTGCGGCTGGCCTTTGTCCAACAGGCTTGAGCCTTACTGCGCTTTGCGCCGGCGGCGAATGATCAGCAGCATCGCGGCGGCTGCTACAGCCGCTACGCCACCCAGTTGCAATGGAGTCTTGTAAGGCCGCACTGCAGAGCGAGCGGCATCAGTAACCTGGGTGACATAACGTTTGTCCGCGTTCTCGAAATCCGGATACGGGCACTGATGACCGAAGTCGGCCGCCCACTCCACAAACGGCCCCTCTTTGACATAGCGCTGATACAGCGCACTTTGATCTTCCAGGCTGCTGTTCCACCCGGCCGCCTCACACAGCACAGCGGCAAATGCCTGGCTGGTATGCGGCAAGTGATCCGCCGCGCGATTGGCCAGGTCCGTGGCGACAAACCGGTAGTGATAACGCTGGTCAGGCCGGGCCGCGCTGGCTTGCTGGCGTTTCACTTCGTCTTCGGACACCAGCGGCCCGACTTTCAACTCAGTGCTTTCAAGGCTGTAGCTACCGCCGAACGTGGCGTAGTCCGGAGCCATTTCATAGCCGAGGATATCCATGCCCCATTCACGTGCCGTCCACGCGGCATTAAACAAGGCAGCAGCGCGACGGGTCGGCCACCAAGCGGCATCGGCCGCCAGACGTTGCTCGCCATAGAGCCTGGCCTTGTGGCGCAGCCCGTCGTTATCGAAATAGGCCGGCGCCTCTTCATAATGCCCTTCACGCAACAAACGCCGACCGAGCAAATTGCGCAGGCTCGCCGCCACCGGCAGCGGCACGTAGTTATCACGCTGCTGTTGGGTAAGCGGCGGGGGTGCCGGGACTTGAGTGTCGACGTAGTGCTTGAGTTCTTCGAGGGTCAGGACACGCTCGGCAACCGTCGCCGCGTCGAACCAATAGATACTTTGGCTGCGATAGAGCTGGTCGAACGCCTGCAGGTAATCCCCGCGTTGCAGGGCCAGAATCGCGCTTTCGCCATCCACCCGACATTTGGGTTGCAGCGTTTCATAATCGAAGTCCGGCGTCCGGCGATCACCCCACGACTCATTCTTCGGAAAGGCTTGCGCCGCTTTGGCATACGCCGCAGCCGCCGCTGTTTTATCGCCATCACGCAGCGCCAGCTTGGCGCGTAACCACCAGGCCAGCCCGCCGTCGCCAGCCTGTTCAAGGAACGCCTTGGCGCTGGCGTAATCGCCTTGTTGATAATTCACCGCTGCCAGCCGATCCGCGTTGTCGAGACTGCCGCGCGTACTGTTTTGCAGCGATTTGATGAGCTTCGATTCATTCGCCGGTTGTTCACTGAAGGACCAGCCCAGTCGGCTGATCAACGATGCCGTCACCAACTGCTGCACCGGTTTATGCTTGAGCAATTGAGCCAGTTGCGCCTCGGGCATTGCCGACAGATCGGCCATCAACACCTTCAACGAGGTGTAGCCCACCGCTGAACCGTGAAGGTTTTGCGTGGCATAAAGTTCGATGGCGCTGTCCCAGTCGCCCATAGTGCGGGCAACCCGGGCCTCTTCACCGAGACTGGCGACGCCCAGTTCCAAGGGATCACTGAAGCCGTCGATACTCAGCTGCCGGGTTTGCTCGAAAGCCTTGCGCGCTTGCGTCAGCAGGTCGGAGGCCGCACCTGCTTCCGTGCTCATGGCGAACAGCGCCCGGCCCAAGGAATACGCAGCCCAAGTGCTGCGCAGCGCCCGTTGGTTCGCAGGTAACGCGAGCACTTTCTGAAAGTACTCTGCGGCCAAGCCATGATCAGCAACTGCAAATGCCACGGCCCCGGCCAGATAAAGCCTGACCTCAATCGGCAGACTCGCGCCTTGCTCTTCGACCTGGCGAGCATCGGTGAGCCCGCGCAGCTGTTTCACCAACGCCTGTTGCTCAGCGGTCAAACCGCTTTGCTCGGCCTGGCTGCGCTGTTCTGCGTATTCAGGTTCTTCCATGCTGTAGGCGGTAGCGCTGACATTTTGCAACCCGGGAATGGCATGCCCCAGGCGACTGACTTCAAAGTTGAAGTTGCCTTCCGGCAGTTCCGCCAGCGACTGGTCCCGGTTGTCCAGCAAACGCATGGGAAAATCCGGCCCGCACGCCAACGCTGATCCCAGCGGCAGGCTAAGGCTCAGGCAGAGCAGATGACGCGGCCAGTTACGGGTGAACATTCGAAGCTCCTTGATCAATTTTCGAGCAGCGCGCCCAACCGATGGCGCGTTGCCCTCCGGCCGCTATTCGACCGTCACGCAAGCGGGTGAAGGTAAGCAGATCCGGACTCTGTTGCAATGCATAACCGGCCAGCGCATCGGCGCCTTCGCAACCCTGCACCGCCAGCGTCACCCGTTCTGGCCAGGCGTTGTCGAGGTTGCCGAGGTTCTCGATAGCGATGTCATAGAGGCCTTCATCAGCCGAGAGTTTCAGCGACAACTGACTATCGAGAGCGTCACCACGAGACACTGCGCGCAGCGTCGTCAGGCTCCAGGCGCGACGGTCATTGATCAATGGCAGGCGAAACCAGATCAGGCCAGCCAGATGCGCTGGAGGATCATTGCGCAATTGGATTGCAAGCTCGCTCAGTTGCTGCGGATCGGCCAGCAACTCACGGCGCTCGCCATCACGTTCGAGGCGCACCTCACTCTCCACGATGGGCGCACCGCTGGCGCTCGACAACAACGCCACACCGTAGGCCGGCAATGCCAGGTAGAAGGGTTTTGCGCTGATGCGACTCCAGGCTTTCGCCCACTGCCGCGCTTGCTCGGGATCAAACAAACCACGACGCGGATCACTCACCGCGTGCACCTGCAGCACACTGCTGTCGACGGTGGATAACAGCGCCGGCAACTCAGGACTGTCGAGCCAGGCCGGCAACGCCGTGATGCTCAGGGGCAACGACGCTGGCAACACCGCGCGTAATTGCGTGAGGAATTCACGGTAGCCGGGTAACCGGGAAATGCCCGCGTCGTGATCGATTTCCACACCGGCAAGGTGCAGCCCCTGAGCCTGCCACTCAATAACCACCTGCTGAATCTGCACCGTGACTTCATCCTGATTCAACGACTTGAGCTGACCATCGAGGCGAATCACCGCGATCAGCGGGCGTCCATCTCGCTTGAGCAACAGCGGATCGATTCGCGCCCGACTCAAGCCCGCCTGGGGGAAAGCCTGCAGTGCCAACACACGCAAGGTGGAAAAGTCCATGCGGCTGTCTGCCAGGGCCGCTTCATGGGCTGACGTCCATTGTCGTTGCCAGATGTAGAGCTGTTGATCGAGTGCTGGTGTGCCCTTTTGGTCGCAGCCAAGTAGCAGCGCCAACGTTGTCAGCAAGATGATCAAGCGAGAGAAAAAAACCATGAAACGCCTATCCCTGAAATGCAGAAAGGGCCAGTCACGGCCCTTTTTCGTTCTGCCTCTACCCTACTCAGCCAATGCCCAGCGAGCAATGCCGGCCTGCCGTGGCTCCATCAAATATCCAGCACCAACGGCTGCGAACCCTGGGCAGGAATCGCGCAACAAATCAGCACATGCCCTTCATCCGGAATCTCCGCCGGTGGCAGTGGATAATTCACCTGGCCGCTGATCAGGCGTGTTTTGCAGGTGCCACAAGAGCCACCACGGCAACTGAATTCCGGGCGCAGGCCACGGCTTTCCGCCAACTCGAGAAGACTGCCGCCGTCGGGTTGCCAGCGAGCCTCTTTGGCTGACCGTTGGAATACCACGGGCACAGAAGAAGTGGCTGCTGGCGGTTGCTCGATCACAACGGCGTCGGGGTCGGCCTGACGGCGCAAAGTCGAAGGACCAAAAGTCTCGGCGTGGATCCGTGAATCGCGGATGTCCAGTTCACGCAGTCCATCGTACAACGCCTGAGTGAAACTGCCTGGACCGCACACCACGAAATCCACCTGATCAAAGTCCTCCACCTCAAGCAAGTCTTTGAGCACCGCCACATCGATACGTCCGGATAGATCGTAGTCATTGCCTACCTGAGCTTCCGGCTCTGGCTGACTAAGCAGACGCACAACCTTGACCGCATTGCCGGCACTTTCAAGCAAGCGCTCCACCTCTGGACGAAACGGCTGGTCGGCAAGTGTGCGCGAACTCTGCAAAAACAAGGTCGGGCGAATGCGGCGGGTGCGCAAGCCTTGATAAACCACTTCGCGCAGCATCGACAGCAGCGGCGTAATGCCAACGCCTGCGGCCAACAACACCAATGGCCGGCGCTCGTGTGGCTCCACGGTGAAATGGCCTTGGGGGGCGCGGGCTTCCAGCACATCACCGACGCGAATCTGCTCATGCAGATGCGACGACACTCGCCCGTCACGTTTCACGCTGATACGGAAAAAATCATCCGACGGCGCACTCGAAAGGCTGTACGTACGGATATGCACATCGCCATCTATGTTGAAGCGCAACGGTAGATGCTGGCCGGCTTGAAACAACGGCAACCCTGCACCGTCTGCCGGCTCCATGTAGATCGAACGAATGTTGTGGCTCTCAGCTTCAATGCGCACCACACGCAATGGCCGCCATTGATCACCTAAAGCCTTGGCCTCCAGACGGGCCTTGGCTTGGGGCCAGGTGCCTGTTAGCAAACTGGTGGGTGAAACACCGTCAAAGCGCCAGCGCAATGCAAGCGCGGCAGGTCGACGCACCACATGTTCCACGTGGAACGTCCAAATCCGTTCAGCACCCTGGAAGGCTTCGACTTCTGGACCTTCGAGCGTTATTTCTGTACGCCCGCTGAGCTGCAACAGATCACCGGAGATGAAATCGATAAATAACAACCCGGCCCGAGGATTAACCAGCAGGTTGCCCAAGGTATTGAAAAACAGGTTGCCGGCGAAGTCCGGAATGGTCAGGCGATCGCCGTCCACGCGAACGAAACCTGACTGGCCGCCACGGTGGGAAACATCCACCGAACGCACCCCCTCAATATCGACATAGCTGGCGACGAAGAACGTATCCGCCTCGGCGATCATGGCTTTGGCCGCGTCGTCCAGCCCATTGAAATACTGCGCGGGACGGGTGGCCGGATCCGCTAGCGACACCGTACGGAACTGCCTTAACTGGATGTACTGCGGACAATTACCGTAGGACTGATCCACCGTCACATCAAAACCATTTTCGGACATCGCGCCGATATGGCCATTGATGCGGTTGCGTCGCCGGGTATGAAGTTCGATGCCCAGCAGACCAATTGCCGAGCCGTCACGCAATTGCGCAGGGTCATCCACCGTCGGCCGGCTACTGAAATGCAACAACTGAGGCTCAGGCGAATGAACGAAACCTGGTTCACCTTCGAGCAGGCTGGCCCACGGTTTTCCATCCGCATCCACCGCCCCGTACACCATGAACGGCAGCTGCTCATAAAAGCTGCGGTGCTGGTCAGGCATGTGATCGCGAATAACCCTGCGACCTAGCACCTCCATTCTCTCGCTGACCCCGATGCGAGCCTGCATCTCAATTTCGCCAGCATGCCACGGTGAACGTTCCATTACGGATTCTCCCCTGCGCCAGCGGCACAGCGTGAAGGGCCCGGGTTTCCGGGCGCCAGACGTCAGGCAGTTTTTTGCAGGCCAACGACGGTACGCGGCATGCCGACAAAACCAGGCAAGGCTTCAACTCGAGCCAACCAAGCGCGGATGTTAGCGTAGTCGTCCAGCGAGACATTGCCTTCCGGTGCATGGGCGATGTAGCTGTAGGCCGCCACGTCAGCGATGGTAGGTTCGCTGCCAGCAAGGTATTCAGTGTTGGCCAATTCTGTATCGACGATCTTCAGCACGCTGTGGGCGTATGGAATCACTTCCTCCGGGTTGTAAGGCGCGCCAAACACCGTAATCACCCGGGCCCTGGCTGGACCAAAAGCGATAGGACCCGCAGCCGCCGACAACCAGCGCTGCACTTTGGCGGCGCCGACCGGATCGGCAGGCAGCCAACGACCATTGCCGTATTTTTGCGCCAGATACACCAGAATCGCATTGGAATCCGCCAACACCACACCTTGATCATCCAGAACAGGCACCTGACCAAAGGCGTTCAGCGCCAGGAACTCGGGCTTCTTCTGTTCACCTTTGGCGAGGTCGACGAAAATCAGCTCGGTCGGCAGTTGCAGCAGGGAGAGCATGAGCTCCACACGATGTGCGTGGCCGGAACGGGGAAAGTTGTAGAGTTTGATGGCTTGCATGATCGACTCCGCGTTTGAGTGGTGTTGTTCTGGGAGATCAGCACCTTGAGCGGCCATCATCCAACACTCCCCTAAACAACAGAATAACCAGCGAACGCAATCCATTATTTCAGCCAGCGCAATAACGCGTCAGACCTAAAAGGCCGGATGTTCCCTCAACGCTGTGACGGTAAAATCGACAAAACTGCGAACTCGCGCCGCCGCCTTGCGCCCACCCTGATACACCACGTGGATTGGCAAGGGCGGCATTTCGAAATCCGCCAGGACAATTTCCAACTCCCCGGCCGCAACTTTGCTCGACACCTGATAGGACAAGACCCGGGTGTAACCTAAACCCAGACAAGCCGCAGTAATCGCCGCCTGATTCGCCGTGACCACCAACCGTGGGTCGGCCCGCACGGAGATGGGCTCGCCCCCGTCCAGAAACGGCCAGCTTCTTGATTGGCCGATAGCAGATGTGGCGATCAGCGGTTGTTGAGCCAGCTCTTGCGGATGGGTTGGCCGCCCATGTTCAGCCAGAAACGCTGGTGATGCACAGACCACTCTGCGCACTTCGCCCACACGAATGGCGTGCTGATTACTGTCGGGCAGTTCACCGATGCGCACCGCCACATCAATGCCCTCCTCCACCACACTCACTATCCGGTCAACCAACAGCGCATTGATCGTGACGTCCGGAAATTGCGTAAGAAAACTCACCATCAATGGTGTGACGAAGAGCTCACCAAATAACACCGGGGCCGTAATCGTCAGTTGCCCGCGGGGCTGAGCATGGCTGCCAGCTGCCGAATCTTCGGCTTCCTGCACCTCAGCAAGAATTCTCCGACAGTCTTCAAGATAACGCTGACCCGCTTCACTCAAATGCACACTGCGCGTGGTACGCGTGAGCAAAGGCGTGCCGATACGTTTCTCCAGCGCCGCCACCGCTCGGGTGACACTGGCCGCCGACAGGCCCAAACGCCGCGCCGCCGCCGAAAACCCCTGGTCCTTGGCGACGGCGGAGAAGACCTGCATTTCCTGGAAGCGGTCCATGGCGTGTCCTCGATTCAGATAAAAAAATCGCAACCCATGGGCTGCGATTTTTGAAGTTGATCCTACGAAATAAAGTCTGTCTGATCGAGCCCTGCAAATCCAAGGGTTCGTCAGTGAACGAGTCAAAAATAAAGTCTGTAGCAGCACCAATTTTTTAGGCTTTTCCGTTCAACCTACTAAATAAAGTCTGTCTGAAACATGCAACCAATTGATTAAAATCGGGTTTTCTCAGAAAAACAGGAGACGCGCCGAGCGCGAGCACAATGGAGTGTTGGCGCTGATGCCTTTTTTTAACTAACTGCCGAAAAATCGCTGACCTAGGCACCCTTCAGGGTATGGCAGTCTGTGCTGGGAATCTATTTTTATGGTTGGGACAATTCTAAAGAGGTGGATCAATTCGGCATCAGCGCAAACACACTGAGTTCACATCGAGCTCAACGACCGAAACTCTTCTGACGTCACCCACCATGCTACTTATCTCTTCCGTCACCGCAGCCAACAGAGTCGACCAGCCTCCGGAGCCTTGCGGTGAGGCCGGTCGGAGGCAAGTCCTCATAATCCCTTGGTAAAGGCTACAGACTCAGCTTCTAAATTCGTTTGAAAATCGGTACCCATTTAGGATTTTCTCCGCTACACCAGATAATAGGCAATGTATTGTTCGGGCAATTATCTTTAAATACAACTAGTAACTGTGAGTCCGCGTAACCCAAAGGATGGCGGGACTGGAGCTTCGACCCATATTTGCGCGCCATTACTTGTGCCTTATGCTTATCCCCCTCATCAAATAGCTGTGACACCTGTGAAAAAGCTCTGTCCCCGTCGTCAAGGACATCACAAACCTTGAGTTCTACACGAAATGGAAACTCACCAGAGTCTATAACTTGTAAGACTTTTTCTACACCACTTCGAAGTCCGCATATAACCCCGACTACTACTAGGATATCTCTTTGCGAAATTATCGCGCCTGCTGCCTCGCTAAACTCGCGCAGGCAGTCAATAATAGTAGTACCAGAACCTATTATATCATCGATAAAGACGACTGCTTTAGTTTG
Source organism: Pseudomonas reinekei (assembly GCF_001945365.1). Taxonomy (GTDB): domain Bacteria; phylum Pseudomonadota; class Gammaproteobacteria; order Pseudomonadales; family Pseudomonadaceae; genus Aquipseudomonas; species Aquipseudomonas reinekei. The sequence continues at coordinate 200,536 of NZ_MSTQ01000007.1, read as the reverse complement.
CTCATCGACACTCAAGGCCTTTGGAATATCAGCAGGGCTCTTTACACCATTTGAAATAATTCCATTTTCTGAAACATACATCCGTAGATAGGAGGAACCACTTTTAGAAGGTGGACCGAAAGCGCTTACAATAATATCGCGCCTGAAACGCTCCCCACTCTTAACAGAATAAACAACTTCCCGCCTGACCACGTCATGTATTATTTTTAGTTTTTCTCTGACTCTAGCCTCTCCATAAAAGTTTATATTCTCTAGAATTTTGAATGCTAGACAACGCTCAGCATTACTCTCGAATTGGGCTAGCCACGCTCTAATTTCGCTTGAACCAACTCTACGCCCTCTATAGAGCTCCCAACCATCTGCCAATGAAATCAAGCTGGAATCTGGTATATATGCGGCGCTCTCTCTGGCCTCAAAAGCACTCAACGCTTCTTCATCAGCAAATGCAGCCCTTAATGTATGAACGCCTTTCTCTACTAACCATCGCTCAAATAGCTTTGGCTTAATTCTCAAGCTACCTTCTTCTTCAACGAGAATATTTCGGCTAACAAAACTATCAAGCATTTCCTTTTGAACGCCAAAGTCTGCGCCTCCAACCATCATTTTTTTATCTACGGTGCCATGTTCTCGAAGTTTGTCAGCAAAAGATATTAAAAACCTTCTACGCTCCGTCTCAATAAGATCTCGTCGCTCAGGATCCTCTACTCTGATACCATCACTCCAAAAGTGATTTAAATTAATCGCCTCCATGGTTTGTACGCTATCCCTGACTGCATCCTCAATCTCATCCGCAGAAATAAATGAACACCGTCTATCACACATTTTCTTATATAGTACTTTCGCAACAAACTTTGTGTAAAACGGATTACCTTCAGTTGCCTCATAAAGCTTCAAAATCGCTTCATCGCTATACTCCATAACATCACGCACCGGGGTTACTAAAAGCTCTTTGAAGTCCTCCCAGTACTCTGACTTATTAAAGTAACCGACATTGGACGCATCAAACTTGTTCAGTTTATCCGTACTCTGCATGATGACCCCCATGTTCTCACCACCTACAAGTATTAGGGACACTCGTCCCTCGCCGCTCTCACCACTGAAGCTTCTCAAATTATGAAAAAATGAATCACCCTCAGTAGTATAAGGATAAAGCTGAGAAGGAATCTCATCGAATTCGTCTATTATTAATACGATCCTGAAATCGGGATGAGCGTGAACAATATCTTCTATACATGAAACTAGTGGAGATAAAGATGAGTCTACCTTGTATCTTTCTGGATCAATTGGAACATGCCGAGCTAACGAGCGAATCACCTTATCGCCTAATGATTTTATAAATCTACCCGGTGAAGTCTTATCGAGACTTCCAGTTTCAATAAAGATCGCGATGTGATTGGCTTTGGCCTTAAATCTATTCTGTATAGTTTTAGCCAAAGAAGTTTTACCTACCCGTTTCTGACCGTAAATTATTGAAGATTCGCCCTTTCTCAGAGAAAGTTTAGAGTAGATATTCTCCAGCATCTCTTTACGGCCAATCAGCTCGTCTTCGCTGTCAACAGATTCTAAACTATACGGCTGTAGGTACTTTATTTTCTGCCAATCTAAAGTCCCATTCTGAGGGATGACGAGGAGTTCAAAATCAACTTCAGTACGATCACCAGAATAGTCTGTCCAAGACATTAAACCTAAAATACTTGGTGTTCTATAGGTGTCACAATTCGACTTCATATTTACAATAAATTCATGTATCCCTACATCCAAAGCCCCCAAAGACAACTCCTGAGATTCAACATCAATGCTGCTGTCCACCTCCAGAATATTTATTTGAACGTTGTATGCGATACCTGGTCCAACATTTACCAAATTCAATCTGTAAGAAAACACCTCACCTACCGTGTGGAGAGGATATTTCCTGTCAGTTCCGACTATAGCCAGCTCGGCGGACTGTTGTGACCCACTAAGTTCAAAGTGCTGTGCAGTTACAGAAAGCACTTGATGTATTATTTTACTAACAAATGCTTCAACATATATATTCGCACCGTGCCTACGAATATCTTCGTCATATTTTGTAATTACCTCCTCAAGCCTTGAGAAAGATTTTGACGAATTTACCCTGTCAGATTCAATGTAACCATCTAAAGCATTGAATACTTCCGCCACACGCTCAGGCGACACTAAGGATCTATCATAGATCTGACTTTCAGAAAATATTTTCGTTAAAGGACTATTCAAAAGCTTTTGGTATCTACGACGTACCTCCGAAGCAGTTTCCACGCTAATCATTGATCCAGCTAAATCTTCAAATTCTCTTAACTGGATCGATTCAACTTCTTCCATTTTCCGAAATAGATCATGATTAGCGACTTTCCCTGTAAGCTTTAAAATCTTATAGATATCTTTAGAATAAACGTCATCCCACAAGGTTGAGACCTTTAACCGTAATGTAGTATCTTCCCAAAGAATCTTAGAATGCTGACTGACAACTCGTAGCAAACAAGAAGCTACCATTTTTTTTATAGCTTCGCCGTTAGCGGTGTCAAAAACTGAAACTAGTGGATGCCTCTCATCCAAACCCAAATAAAGACATATCCTTCGAAAAAAAACATGTAAGCCTTCAATTGAGTTAGCTTTCGTAAACTCTGTGAAATCTTTTTCTATTTCGTTGCTTCCTACAAGTATCCCTTTCATTGATATCCCTTTCCGATTAAATTATGCAGTTAGTTTAAAAGTTTAGATCGTGGATCCAACGGTGCTTGTTCTGAATACAGAATAAAGCCACTACATAGTGATAGCTCTTCCCGGCTCGCGAGCCAACTTCAAAACACGCTCCCGCAGGTTGATTTTTTCAGCTCAGACGATGCATCCCAGTCATCAACTGAAATGGCATAGGCATATTCAATATGCTGGTAGATGTCGGCATGTCCCAATGATTGTCAGAGATTTCGCCCCCCGGGTCATCGCGACATATAAATCCTTCGCATCGAGCAAGTCGGCATCGAGAATGACGGCGTGGTCATACTCAAGTCCCTTAACCAGCAACGTCGTTCCAATCAGCTTGCGGTGGCTGATCGGCCGTCCGGAGTGCCTCATTTCACGCTGATACAGTAAACCAGCCTCCACCAACGTCGCAGCTTGGACATCAATATGGATCGTGAGGACGCTGAAGAAGCGATAAAGCAAATCACGGCGATAGGCTGATGTTTCAGGGTTGCTTTTCAATACCTGGAAAAAAGCCCTAAGATTGCTGCTGGATGGATCAGTCAGATAATCATTCGCCGCCTGGAGTACCAGCGGATATTTGGTAGTTTGGCGAAGCTTAGTCACCTCGCCTCGTCTTGTACCTGCCGTTAGCGTGCCACGTACGCCTGTGAAGCATTTCATCGCGAACGTCACTGCGAGCAGAAAGCCATCCTGAGCGCTCTTTACAGACCCAAGCTTTTTGAGGAATAAGTGCAGATCTTTCCCTTCGATTTCCTCGATTGACGAAAAGCGCCCGGCCATGGATTTCGCCAAGAGATGTGTTTTGTTCTTGGACTGCTGATCGCCACCGTGCATAGCGATGACGCTCTCATTATGGTTCAACAGCCCACAGAGCACCGAGTACTGTTTAGCGGCCAGATACTCGGGCTGGGTGTGAACACTAATTACGCTCGGCGGCAGTTTGGCCAGAAGGTCAATCTTTTGGCCGAGCTCAATCTTTCGCCTTGTCACTTTTAGCCACTCGCCAAGGGCTGGACTTTTCGCGTTGATCCATCGCCAAGGGACCTCCAGCTGTCCCAAGCAAACAAATTCTGGGTAGATGCTGGCTTCCCAATCAACGGGCTTGCCGTCGTCAAAATCGAATATGGCTTGCAGGGGGTCGCCTAAGAGTCGACTTGGGAGAAATTCTGCCAGGCTGCAGACCAAGTCATGCTGCAAGTCCGAGCAGTCCTGGTACTCGTCGACGTAAAGACCTATATAGCTGGACGACACAGCCTCACGAATGAACCTCTTCCCCAGCAAACGGGAGCAGCACTCGTACAACTTACTCCACTGCTTGCTAGTCGGGTTTTCAATTTTCCACCCCGATGCCTTCGGGTACGCCAGACAGAGTCGAAGTGCCCAGCTAGCGATCGTGTCGACCTGGAACTGGGAAGCGCGAACGCCCAAGTCCGCCATTTTGGTTTTTATCGAATTCACGCCGGCAAAAGTGTGCGTCAGGATAAGCTGCCGGCCACCGGACGCTCGCACGGCCATTGCGATGAGATGAGTCTTTCCAAACCCCGCTGGCGCGATTACATAGCCCTTGGAGGTACAGTCGTTGAGCTTGATTGCGAGGTCTTCAGACACGCTTCGCCCACTCCCAAAGCCTTCCCAACTCTACGGCGAGATTTGTTTTGCCGAACACCGGATCGTTGAAAGCGGCACTCACCGCCTTGAACCACAAGTCGCCTCTAGTGGTGTCCTTGAACCACCCCGCGCTCTTTGCTGCAGCACCGATTGCAGTCCGCAGCTTGGGGCTATCTGGCCACTCGCGGATGTCAGGGTCCAGCACGTCCTGATACTGCGATCGCACTTGGTCGTAAACCGGGTAGAAGAGTTCGACTTGGGCAAGCGTCAAACTAGCAAGTACGGAAGCCCAGGGCAGATCCACAAAAGCCCGTTCTTCAAGCGAAAGTTTGTCGCTCCAGACGTAGGTGGGAATTCCTATCGCCACAAGCCCAGCAGCATCAGCGGCTGAGAACTGCTTCTCGGCATCGCCATCAGCTAACACCGACACGTCATAGCCAAGCTTTTTGAAGGCAATGGCCATGCCCTTCACTTTGCTGGCTCCCTTGGAGTCCAGCAAGGCCACACCGTGATACGACAATGGATCTTGCCCATTCTCGAGCTGGTGATCGTCAAAGCCCCTTATGAAACCTACCTCGGTAGCGCCTTCACATACGACTAACTTCTTGGCCAAGAAAGCTTCAGCGCTAGAGCGAATCTTCCCCTGAACCTCATGCTCTTCGAGGCCTTTCTCAGCAGCTGAGACAATCGTCACGACCCCGCCATTGCTGTGGACGATATGAAGGTCCTGCACCGTGAGTTCGCGAAGCACCATAGGCGAATGAGTGGTTAGGAAATACTGCCCGCGTTTGTCATCCTTGATGTGCTTGATGAGACGTGTAATGCGATGGGGTTCGAGGCCGAACTCCAACTCATCGAACAAGGTGATATGCCCTTCCTCCAGGCCCGCTTTCTGGATTCCACACTGAAGCATCCGGCGAGATCCCAGACCTAACTGGCGCAATGGGATTTCGCCGTCATGCAGGGAAAGACCGCCGACTTTCAGATTGATTGACGCCAAGTCGAGATGGGCCTTATAGGCATCAAGTACGGGGACACCTAAGAGCTTCGCAATCTCCTGCGATTTTGTTGCTGCAGTGTCGAAGTTTGTTAGGGTGACAGCCCGGTCGACATCGAGCGAACTTCTGGCAGTCCTCGATGCATTGGCCAATAGCTCGCTCAAGCTCTGCGCCGCAGTAAGCTTGGCAAGAGCTGTTCCGTTGGCCCAGGAAAGCTCTCGTTCACTAAATACTCCGATGAGGCCCACGCCCACCTTGTTTCTGTCTGCCTGTTTGAACAGCACTCCGTCTGGATTGCGATCGCACACGACTGTCCACTTCGGCTCCAGGTCTTTGTCGACAGTAAGCCGGGCAGTCAATACGCTTTCAAAATGATCATCTGGCTCGTCATGAAGCTTCTGAGCTGCCGCGTCCCAGCCCCGTAGGTGAAGCCCGTACTTATTGAGTGCACAGAAGTCCGCTGCCAAATGCCCGATTGTGATCTCAATGACAATGGGATCAGCGATCTTGCATTGGTAAAAATCTGAGTCGCTGAGAGCCAGATTCCACTGGGGATGGAACGTGTACCTGATGGCTTCCAGGATTGTGGATTTTGAGGAGTCGCCCTTGCCTATGAGGCAAAAAATGTCGGCTGTTGGCACGTTCCAATCAAGCGCTTTCACCCCTCGAAAGTTCTTGATCACGATCTTTCTGATTTTCACCGGCCAGCATCCTTCTGAACATAATCTATGAGTAACGGCGAAACGCGTTTGTAGCGCCTCACCTGGCTCCCAGGAGGGCAGCGGGAGTGGCCATTCGCCTTTACCCATCATAAATACATTCTGCGAGTCGGGGGAACTGTTCATACGAATCCGTCGTGGATCGTGTTATCTCGCGGGTTTCACCGACACCAGCTCTATGTATCTGAATTTCTTGCGAGCGGCTTTCGTCGCATCAAGCTCGGCTTGGAGCGTGCTCAGGCTTATCATCCCTGGTGAACGGCCGAAGTGACCCGATGATCAAGTCGTCTTCCATCGAGGGCGCAACATCGGCAGGCACGGAACAAGATGCAGATCGGCCTGTTATGCCCTTAGGTCAACCCGAGAGAGCTAAATTGACGACCTGCGGAGCATGAAAACCCAAGTACTGCTGCGCGATGATTCTGAGGCCTCAATATGACCATGCCGAATGAACGCACTCGGGCTGTCATCCAAACGAGAGAGTTTCTGCTCGAGCTATCCCGAGACTCCTCGTTGCCAGAGCGTATACGCCGTGACGCCAAGTTTCTCCTGCGTCACTACCCAGACCAGTTCCAGATGCTCCTTGCTGGACGGATTGAAGAATCATCAGGTTCTGACGTATCCCCATCGGGTCCAGTCTTCAGCTCCTCAATCGAAAGCAGCTATCACTCCCCTATCGTTTACGGTACAGACGCGAAAAACCCCAGATGAACGATCGGGATAGAGCCGCCGGAGCTTTGGCCACCGCTCGAAAAGTCGTGTTTTTCACCGGCTCCGGCATCTCTGCGGCAAGAGGAATTCCAACATTTCGAGACAAACTCACAGGCCTTTGGGAAAAACACGACCCTGAAAGATTGGAAACGGCACAGGCTTTTCGAGAGAACCCTCAACTGGTTTGGGGCTGGTATCTGTGGCGGCGCTCTCAAGCTGGCCAGGCCCAACCAAACGCCGCTCATCTTTCGATTAGTCGACTGGCGGCCACCGGCAAACAGGTTTCGGTCATCACTCAGAATATCGATGACCTGCACGAGCGCGCGGGGTCTCAGAACGTCGTGCATTTGCACGGCAGCTTGATGAATCCGATCTGTTTTGCCTGCAAGCGTCCGGCGGTAATCACAATTGATCAGCTTCAGGTTTCTGCAGAAGGAGAATGGGTAGAGCCGCCCCGGTGCACACGGTGCAATGGGAAGCTCCGGCCTGGAGTTGTGTGGTTTGGAGAGGATCTGCCTGCGGGAGCCTGGAAAGCAGCAATGGCCGCGGTCAGAAATTGCGACGTCCTGATCTCCGTGGGAACGTCAGGAAAAGTCAGGCCTGCGGCGGATATTCCTGAAATCGCATTGGCATCAGGCGCGACAGTTATCCACGTCAACATCGCAGACGTTTGCCTGAGAGCCCCAAACGAATTGATGCTGATGGGCTCGGCCGCGCAGGTGATGCCTGCGCTATTGCAGGTGACACCCTCGAGATAGAGCTGGCAGCAGCTCAGCAGGATGTGCTCATGCTTTCATCCCACTTACTTTGCAGGCCCTCGCGGCTTAGTCGACCCTTTGGATTCGAATAGCAGTCGGTTGTATGCATCCTCCAAGCCCTCCCGAGTTTGCTTGGGTAAGGCTGGTTTCTTCTCACGTTCGGGCTTCGAAGATGGGTTGGAAGGTGATCCTGGCGGATGGAGCTGCTTGAAAGTCTTAAGCTCTTCGGCTGTCAGGGATGACACAAAAGCCCTCTCGCTCACCCGTGCAGCACGATCTTCCTTGCTGAAGCTCAAGACGTTTGATGGCACCGGCACCGGGAACGGACAACGAAGGTCAGGCCTGGCTCCGGTTTTATTCTTATGAACGCTGATGCGAATTAGCTCCTCGACATCGTCCCTACTGCTGGAGTAAGAGGCTGAAAGGTATGCATTGTTGACGTCCTCCAAAGTAATCGTATGGCGACGGGCCGCCCGGGCTTCTAAATACGCCACCTTGATCAGTTGGACCGCCAGACGCTTTATACCGAACGTCCAGCGATACAGCTCATGTATAAGGGCGGCTGGATCTGCAGATACGCGCCGTCCGCTCACCCGGATGCATTCTCGAACATATTCCTCCCAAGCCTTCGAGTCAGGATGGTCCGGCAGCATTACGCGGGGCTCGGAAAGAAGCCGTTGCTTATCCTCACTATTCCTTGTCAGCAATTTGTGACCCAAGCTGTAGTTCGCCACATAGACCATCGGGACCCCAAGCCCTGCCATGGTGAGGAGGATATCGGTGACCCGGGCTACGCCTTGACCAGTGCTCTGATGCTGCATCTCTTCGAGCATCATTAGTGACACACCGTCACGATTGACCCTACGCCGGCACTCCGTCAGCAGCTTTGATGTGTTCGCTCTAACTCCTGTCGCGTCGCCGCCGAGGAAGTCTTCTAACAACTGCCTGCCGCCAGCCTTACCCCTTGCGCTGGCGTACCAGTACGAGATTAAGGTATGTGGTTCATGGTAATGGACGGATGCATAAGGTGCAGGTCCAGGCATTACCTTCTTCAGCCCACTGATAGTTTGGCTCTTCCCAACGCCAGCAAGGCCGGTGAGGCATATAGGAAACGCCTCATCCTCGGGGGGGTGATATAGCCGCCGCTGATATTGCTGGTCAGTGGAAAAACTCTCGGCCGAAAAGCTGCGCGCACGATCAACGCTGTCTTTGATGAAGTCCAAAGAAAACTGGTTGGGAAGGAAAATCGTCTTGAGGGCCTCAGACAAACGTTCAGCGGCCAATGCGGGGCTCAACTCCTCAAGACCGGTCACCGGATCAGGATGCACTGTAACCAACCGCTGGATATCAGCCAGCGTGTCCGGTCCGTCAAATCGCGTGGAAAAGATGTTAGTCATGGCCTTTCCCCATCAACCGCTTCTGGTCAGCGGCATCACGCTCGGCCGCTCCGCCCTTCGCAGGACGTCCCAGCCTGCGGGTACCACTGTCCCAGGCTTTGCCTGTTGCGTGAAGAAACTGGGCATTGCGATCCTGGAGGATCGCGGGCTGTTCTTCACGAAGCTGAGCCTTCCCGCGCAGCCGATTCTCATTGAGCACTTGAAGATCCGACAGCGAAATATCGACACTGCTGGGATGGACGCTCGCCGGCTTTACAAAGTCGAGTTCATACAAGACGCCTTCTAACTCGATCCAGATATGTCTGACACACATGGTCATCACATAAGCTGTGACAGATATCTGGCCATTGAGCGCAATCCTGTCAAAAACTTCGGTATCAATTAGCTTTGAAGAGTTGTACTTGCGGCCATAAAAATAAACCCCACTCCTTTTTATGTGCGCCGGATGAGGAGTCAGGAATTCTCTCACGGCGTAGTCAAAACTAACCTCCGTCCCCGCATCGTAACCAAGATCACTATAGAACTTGTAAATATTATGTGGGGTTGGACTGAAGCCCCCCTCCAACATCTCAGGCGTCATCTTCCCTTCAGCATCTGAAGCATGGTTATCGTAAATAGCTTGAAGAATATGCCGCTTGGACATCTCGACAAAGTTGAGCGAGCTATGAAAATGTGTTGGCTGATCATTGTCAGACTTGGTCCGAGGGTGTGACGATTCAACCGTCGCTTTCGACTGACCCGAGTGGGTAGGAGTCAGCTCAAGCCTGGATAACCAACTCATCATTTCGCCACGAGCGACTGCTTCTGAACGGATCGGTACGCCCATGGTAGAGCCGGGCCCACGGTCGAAGACGATGTTTTGTGGCAGACCGTAAGTGGGCCATTCCTCCTCTCTAATCGTCAATCCGAACAACGAGGCAAATTTGACCTTCCTAATGGCCATCGAAAACAGGGCCATGCGATAAGCTTCCATGTTTTCCTTGTTTTCGGAGAATCCCAAGGCGACGACGGCTCCAGACAGGCCACAGACTCCTCGAACCACACAGGCTGAATCCATAGCGGAACCTTCTAGCAAGCCAGATATCTTGCCTTTGGGGTTGTAACCATCAAACTCAACAAGTTGGTTTACATTGACCAAGTCATGAGAAAAGCTTCCAATAAAACCGGACTTCGCTCGAGCCCCGCTCGGACCTCTACGTGCTTTCCTATACGCCTTGGTGCTTATCACCTGACCAAGATAATAGTCGTACTGTCCTTTCGTGGGAAATGGCTTACCTTCGGGTTGATAGAACTTCTTTTTTCCTTTCGAGGTTGTTAAAGGAACACAACCGAACTCACCCACCAGCACGTCACCAAAAATCTCAGCGTCAGATTTGGTTTTATCATTATATTTAATGAATCCGTTTATGATAGAAGCCTGCATTTCGGGCGTAGCAGGGAATCGGGATTTGAGTCCCGACTTAGGCGGCCTTCCCAATATTTTCCCGTCTGCTGCCTGTACCCTTTTGCCTTTCCCGCAGCGGTCGAATTTGGGCATAAGCGCCCATTTCGAGCGGCCGAACACCAGATAGGTAAAAAACCAAAACCTCAACCGGGCGCCGACCTGCTTAGGTGACAGCTGATCGGCATGGGCGTTAATAACCGATTCGGGCCTATCGCTCGAGAGGATATCCTCCGAATTTTCTACCAAATTAGCTATGGCGAGGTAACGGTTGTTGACCATTTCATCGTAGCTTTTTGTCGGTCTGACTCGATCTTTTTCCAATTGGTCTACAGAAGTACCGCTGATGCCTTTCAACCAGGGAGGTGTGGGGTCACTGCCACATTCCACAAGATCACCATTGGTCAACGCCAGATCAAATTCAGGCCGGGAAAACGTTAGCAAGCTCGCAGTGGTGCCTTTTTCATCAAAAAATACAAGGCGCGCCCTGTTTGCCTTGCCGTCACTTGCAAGGAAATAGTATTCGACATCCTTCGTCAGCCCTTTGAATCCCTCAGGTGCTTTCAGCTTGGAGCCAGTGATCATTCGGGCAATCCAGCAAAAAGTGAGCCATAGACTTGCAGAACATCCGGCGCATCCGTCACCAATGGATGATCGATAAGAATCGGCTCAAACAAACTGACCCGTAGCTTACGCTCCCATATGTCTTTGTAGATCTTCGTCAGAAACAGATCACGCCGCCCCCACCGCTTTCCATACGTTAAGGCAACAGACGCTACCGGCCTCCCATGAGCGACACAGTCACCGACGTCGTGAGCAAAGTCCTCGAGAAGATTAGATTCGAGGCTGATTTCGCGATCATGATAGCCATATAGAAGATCCAAGTTGGTCACCAAGACTGGATCCAGCAGGTCCCTAGAAACCCTCACAGTCCTGATACCTGCACTATGGTAGTACGCCTCCTCCAAGGCATGCCGCAAGCGAGCTTTCTCGCGGTCTTCTTTCTGTTTCGCTAGGCTCTTCAAGCTTCCACGAGCGACCTCATCAAAATCCATCGCACTCAACTTCACTGTCCAATTCACAGCGTAGGGGACTGAGCCTTGCGGTTGAATATAGAGAAGCAGATCGCCCAGGTAGGGGTGGGGAACCCTCTGGCGTTCACCATCACCGTATGTCACGACTACGGTCGCGTGTTTAAGCCCGATTTCCTCTGCTATTAATGATGTTCCCTTGACTGGCAGAAGTTCCAGTCCGGCAGCTAAGGGGTGCCCTTGAAGTGGATGAACGTATGGAATTGGGTTGAGCATTTTCTGCTCGTGTAACTCAAATACATCGGGATTATAAAGAGCTAGTTGAGCAAAGATCCTTTCAGGTGTAGAAAGAAGATGCAGTGCCCGGACAAGCTTCCTGCTATTAAGGCGGCAAATACGAGAGCCCTTGGGAGCTTCACTAGGAACTGCGTAAATTCCGGCTAAGTAGTTATCTCCCCACTTGAAGCGGCCTTGTCGACCTATAATGCGAAATAACGATTTTTTAAGATTCACTAATTTTATCCATCGTCCATTCAATCGTTAGCAGGCAACGTATAACAGTCCACCTGTATCGGATGAATAAGCAGTCCAATAGCGCATTGGCACGCCGAGGGCTACACCACGCGCAATTTACTTTTCTCGGGATGAGCGGAGCCGTGCAGGGCTTGACGCCCTACGCTAGTGAATGGACAATGGATTCGTCAGGAGTCGAAAGCTGACTTATCCTCAGAGGCCCAAGGTCACACTTGGGCCTTTGTCTATCTGGCTCCTGGGTTTTCTATCCAGTTTCCATGTTGTTTTCCTCAGGCCTGATTAATAGGCCGGCAACTATCTAATTTCAGCTGGCTGCACCTTGGCAGCTACCTCTACGCTAATTAGGCAGAACTTGCGCCTTTCGTAACCGTTACTTAACGCAGCATGGTACCGCCGAAAAATGGCAACTGACAACTGGAATAAATAAGCTAAGTTCCGCCGCCGCCGGCGGATTTATGCTGAAACTCCAGTATTTTCGGTGCTTGGAGAGCCAAAAACCAGTCTGTCTAGATGATAAAGAAATAAAAAACAGGTGGTAGATTCCATCAGTTATGGGACCTCTGATTCGCGCATAACCATCCGCCGTTAAGGCGGAATGGATGCGAAGCATCAGTTGCCGGCCGCTATACTAATTTCCTCGGACCCCGACTAGGAGGCCGCATGAGCGCCGCTTCAGATCAGGAAAGGGTAGAAGGCCCATTCCCTCGGCTGGACTGGCTACCCGACGAAACACTGTTCAGCTTATGCAGTCGACAGCATCTGGTGATGGGTAACTTAAGCCCTGCAACGACATCCATCGCTGTGTTGGGCCTGCGCCAACAATTTATAAAACATGATATTCCCTGTGGAATTGCAGCGTTAGAAACAACGGGGTTCGGGTACTGGGGCACTGCGGAATCTATTCTTCTTAATCACACAATATTTTCTTTATTCGTTCCATTTCAAAATGAAGTTAAAATTGAAGACGCGATAATAACTGCAAAAAGCGATCGCATTGACTCAATTAAATATCGACTTGGCCTGGTATCGAGTGGCTTTGGCGCTGAACACCCATTGAAAGCATGTCCGTACTGTATGCGCGAGGATGTGCACGTCCATGGCATAGCGTACTGGCACCTCACACACCAATATCCAGGTGTGCTGATCTGTCCACGCCATCAAGCTTGGCTCATGGCGTCCACCAAAAGTAGACGGTGGTCGGGTCGGTTTGAATGGTCGCTACCTGCCGAGAAATTCTTGATCGAACAGGCCTCATCCCAGAAACTCTGGTCACGTCCAGTTTTTTTGGCCTTGGCGGACAATGTCATCGACCTTGCGGCCATCGGACGAGCGACGTTTTTCGAACCTTACGCCGTCGCCGCAGCCTATCGAACAGCTGTACTTCAAGGGAGCAGAGCTGCGTCACTGTTCGAGCGAACAGAGCCGCTTCGCCGCTTTCATCTTTTTGAATCATTGCCGGCAGACAAAAAAGGCTCGGAGTCTTTTGTAAACCAGCTCGTCCGTTCCCCCCGCAGAAGCATTCATCCTCTGAAACATCTGGTTCTGATTGATTGGCTATTTGATGATCTGCGCTCGTTCCTAGAGGCCTATAAGGTTGAAGTGGCCAGATCAGCCCAGAAAGTGGAAAGCACTCCATCGCGGGCTCCTGACAGGCGAGTCTCGCTATCAAGCTCTGGGGCTCCTGCCAAAAACGCTCTCAGGCCCAAACGACTAAAAGGCCAGCTCAGAGAGGATCTGCTGTCAAAACTGGCTGAGGGCGTATCGAAACAGGTGCTTTGTGAAGAGTTTCAAATCACAGTCTCCACGATCAATAAGCTGCTACGTGCCCATCCAGCGACCTATGCCGCAGCACTTAAAGCTAGGCATCGCCGCGAGATTGATGAGCACAGAAGTCAGTGGCAAAACCTGCACGGTTTGTATCCTGAGCTGGGAGTCCAGGCTTTGAGGAACACAATGCCCCCTCTCTACGCCTGGCTTTACCGAAACGACAAAGACTGGCTGATAGCTGAAGCGCAAACCTTCTCCAAACCTGCGCACGTGAACAAGCCCCATGTTGACTGGGAGGCCCGGGATTATCGGCTACTGAGCATGTTACGAACGGCGTTCGAGTCGATCGCTTTACCGCAGCGCGGTGCGGTCACAATGGCCCAGCTGTGCGCCATGATCCCCATGCTCTCGACTTGCCTGGAAAATCGGGACCAATACCACGAATCCAGAGCATACTTGTCTACGGTGTTGGGCCGCTCCAAGCCGAAAGATTTCCTCGACTACATAGAGGCCATCAACGCATCCAAGCGTAGATAGCTAAAGGTTGTCCAAACTAGAAGTCTACGACCTCTGCCTCCAGCGTCATTCCACAGCCGGGTGGTTCGAAAAAAAATCACCTTTCTGCGGGCTTTATACCTTAGCTGCGAGGCATATCAGCACGCCGGTTCTTCTCAAGGATCTCCTACAACGCTGCGTCTGTTTTTGCGCGTTGCTACTTGAAATCTGTGTCCGAATGCCCCTTTGCGGCATTCAAGTTTCAAACTCATACGCATACCTTTCTGCCTTGAAAATCGCGTTCGATTTTTCAACAGAATCAGCCAATAGCAGCTATTCAATAGCGGCCGCTCATTCATCCGACGGTGTAGGCTGTCATCTGGGCCAGCCGAGTGTGGAGCAAGTGTCCGATGAGTGAGACAATGCGAACAACTGTAGTCTGCCAGGATCCAGGCGATGGGAGCGGTGAGATAATCATCGAAATCCCTCCAGACGTACTCAAAGCAATGAGCATCGGTCTCGGTGATTCTTTGCGCATTAAGTTTGTCGACGGGGCGATAGTGCTGGAGCCAGATCGTGACGTTGACGCGAAGTCATAGCGCTAGGTTCGGTAGATAGCGACGAAGTAGACTGCCTCGTCGCTATCCCAATGATTACACTTCCGCCTACTTCGCCATTCCCAGAGCGTCGACTACTTCAATGCTGAGATATCTGACTGTGCCTTCGAGCTTGGTGTGGCATAGCAGTATCTGAACTGCCCTGATATTTTTTGTTCTTCGATGGATCAGCGATGCCTTGGTTCGACGCATCGTATGGGTACCATAAGGTACAGGGTCGAGCCCAATGGAGTTATCCAGGCCCTAACGATGCGGCAGTACTGACGCGTGGAGAGATGGTCCGCCGTACTGATTCGATTCGAAAACAAAAAGTCTTCACTTCTGAGCCGAGCGTGTCCAATCCAGCTTTCAACAGTATGCCGCGTCTGTGCGGTGATCTCGAACTGTACAGGCCTCTGTGTTTTTTACTGCATGACCATTGCCCTAGCCGCGACATCACTCCCATGGGCGACATCACGAACACGTATTTTTGTCAGATCACTTGCACGTAGCTTGCTGTCGATTGCTAGATCGAAAAGCGCTAGGTCTCTCACATTATGGGCGAGCTCAAGTCTGATCCTGATGCCCCGAATAGCGCGCAGGCGAAGAGGTGATTTCTGGCCTATATTAATATGCATTTGTCCTCTTCAAGACTGATGACAGTGGTAGCGTGTCGGGCAATTGCCGGTTAATCGCAATTGGTGGAGAACGACCGATTTCGACCCAAAGCGGTCTCAGATCATCTTCAGCTTACAGGCAGGCGCGTTCAGGTCAGCAGTATGGGTGAGCCAGGTAAAGCCTTTAATTTCAGCGTTTGCTGTTTTTCACGCTTCGGTCAGAGCGGTCATCAACCGATGTTCTATTCGCGCCAGTTCACGTTTCCCTAGAGGCATCACACGTTCCTTAGAATGGTGGGGATTCGCTAATCAGGCCGGTCGAAATTCGACGGTCAGATGGCTAACTTCGTGAACCGGCTTGAGACATTCACGAATGCTGTCGGCGTCCACACCCGCCTGACCCAGCACGCTGACAATAGCCGCATGCGCTTGCGGTCCAACTCGCCAAACGTGCAAGTCCGTGATGGTAGCATCCCCCGGTTTCTCAACCAGTTCGCGGATTTCCTCGGCAACGTGCGCATCTGTTTGATCCAGCAGTACACCTGCGGTGACTCCCATCAAGGTCCATGCCCAACGCGCGATAACGACGGCGCCGACGATGCCCATGACCGGGTCCAGCCATACCCAGCCGAGATATCGGCCCGCAAGCAGTGCAGCGATTGCCAGGACCGATGTCAGCGCGTCTGCGATGACGTGTACGTAAGCCGATTTCAGATTGTTGTCGTTCCCATGATGAGCATGGGTATGGCCATGATCATCATGATCGTGTGCATGACTGTGCCCGTGGCCCAGCAGCAGGGCACTGACTATGTTGACGATCAAACCGGCAATCGCGATAAGCGTAGCGGTACCAAACTGAACTTCCGTTGGCTGCAAGAGACGCATGACAGACTCAACGCCAATGCCAAGAGAAACCATACCGAGAATCAGCGCCGAAGCGAATCCGCCCAAGTCTCCGACTTTTCCAGTCCCAAAACTGTATCGATGGCTGGAAGCGTGGCGTTTCGCGTATCCGTATGCGGCCGCCGCGATGCCTAATGCGCCGGCATGGGTTGCCATATGAAAACCATCGGCCAATAGTGCCATCGAGCCAGTGATATAGCCGGCGGTGATCTCGCCAATCATCATCACAACGGTCAGTGCCACAACCCAAAGCGTACGCTTGGCATTTTCGTCGTGCGCTGCGCCGAGGAACACGTGGTCATGTGTGTGGTTGATGTGCGTGCTAGTCATGAGTGTGTACCTGGATGCGTCACTTGGAGTAACGGCGAATGGCTTCAAGGAGCTCTTCGACGCCCTTGTTACGCTCTTCTTCGCTCAGAGCAGGGTTCGCGACATGCTCCCGCGCATGGTCCTCGATGATTTCCTCCATCAAGCCGTTGATGGCTCCGCGAGTGGCGGCCACAAGGTGCAGTGTCTTGGCGCAATCGAGATCCGATTCTAATGCGCGCTCAACTGCTTGAATTTGTCCGGCGATACGTTTTACGCGCTTGATAAGATCGTTTTTGTTCGCTGCGATATGACCCATTGAATACTCCTTAACTATGTATTCGAGATAATAGGCATACCCCCTATACCTATACAACGTCTCTGGATGAATGGATCATCTATATCTGTGATAGGAAAAGCTTTCAGATTCCAGCCTTCGCGTTACACCACCGGACATGGCGAACACTCCACCACTACTGAAGCACCGCTACCGCTATCGACGCCATGCAAGCGTCACCACACCGAAGGTAATCATGCTGATGCCCATCCACTGGCGAATATCGAGCTTTTCTCCCAGTAGGGTCACTCCCAGTATGGCGACAAGTACCACGCTGAGTTTGTCTACCGGGGCAACCAGGGATGCTTGTCCGAGGTGCAGAGCGCGGTAGTAACACATCCACGAAGCCCCGGTCGCCAAGCCAGACAGGATCAGGAAAACATAGCTGCGCGCCGATATCGTGCCAAGGGCCTGGTATTGTCCGGTCGCGTACACGATCAGCGCCAGGCTGAGTAAAACCACCACGGTGCGTATCAGGGTGGCGAAGTCAGAGTTGATGCCGACAATGCCAATTTTGCCAAAAATAGCCGTCAATGCAGCGAACAGTGCGGACAGCAGTGCCCAGAATACCCACGATGAAAATAACGACGTACCCATTGAAGTCAGCCTGAAGGTGAAGGGGATCGCAGTGCAGCGCACGCCGAGGAAATCCAACTCAGTCGTGCGCGGGGTCCGCAGCATTTGCTTTTTGCAAGCTTATCGAAACACGCAAACCGCTCTGCTGTGCCTCGTTCGAGAAACCTAACTGAACGCGGGCTCCGGTGCGCTCCGCTATCGCCTTGACGATCGACAGGCCCAAGCCGGAGCCTGTTTCATCGGTTCCCAAACTTCGGTAAAACGGATCGAACACCCGCGTGTGCTCGTCTACCACAATACCCGGGCCCGAATCTTTTATCCGAAGGATCGTAGTCTCTTGTATCCGCTCAACCGAAAGGTCAATTCGTCCGCCTTGGGGGGTATAACGGATCGCGTTATCCACCAGGTTTTTAACCAGAATCAACAAATCCATTTCGTTGATGATGACCTGTACGTCCTCGATACTCTCTACGCCGATATCGATGTGTTTGCGTTCTGCCAGCGGCAGTAAATCCTCCAGCACTCGTCGATAGACCGCATGGACTGAAACGGCAGTCTGTAGCCGATCAGTGTTCGATTGCGCGGCAGCAAGTGCCAGCAACTGATGGATCAGATTTCTGCTGCGCTCTATTCCCCGGGATAGCGGTAGCAAGCGCTGACGAGCAGGCTCCGGCATCTGCGTGGCAGCCAGCCGTTCGGCTTGCAGAGACAGGGCGGCCATGGGCGAACGTAGTTCGTGGGCAGCGTCGGCAATGAAGCGACGCTGGTTTTCCATGGACAACGCAACGCGTGCGAGCAAGCGATTGATGGCAACGACGAAAGGACGGATCTCGGTTGGCAAATGGCGCTCGTCGACAGGGTAAAGCGCCTGATCATCGCGTTGATCGATTTCAGCCGAGAGGGTAGCGATGGGGCGGAAAAGCTTGCGCACCAGATCGCCGACCACCAGCAGCAACACGGGGAACAGGATGAGAAAAGGTAGCGAACTCCTCCAGGCGCTCTCGCGAGCCTCCTTATTGCGCGCATCGGTTTCCTGAGCGACCACGATACGTTCACCGCGGGACGTGGTCCTGACCAATACACGAAAATCTTCGCCCGCGACATTCTGCGTTGATAGTCCATTGGCGAGGGTTGTGGGGAAAGGTAATGGCATTGAACTGTCATCGTGGCCGATGGCCTGGCTGCCGTCGATCAGGTACTGCACGATGACCCTGGATTCTTCGTTGTCACCCTCGACTTCCTGAGCCGCGGGATAGTGCAAGGTCATCTGTTGTCGATCAAACAGGACCGCCACCTGACGCAAGGTATCGTCCTGCATTTCGTGAGCTTCGTTGATTGCTGAGACGAAAGCAAAAATCCCGGCCATCAACGCAACGATCAGGATGGCCAGGGACAGCGTCATGGACAGGCGTAATTGAACCGAATCCCTCAACAGTTTTTTGAAACCATCCATCCCATACCTCTGACGTTCTTGATGACATGGCTGCCCAGCTTGCGTCGCAAGGCGTGAATCAGGAATTCCACCGCGTTGCTTTCCACTTCATTACCCCAGCCGTAGAGGCGGTCTTCGAGTTCGCTGCGCGATAGAATGGCGCCTGGGCGGATCAACAGCGCCTGGAGCAGGGCGAATTCACGACTGGACAGCTGGATTGCGGGACTGCCTTCCACGGTGGCTTCTTTGGAAATCAGGTCCAGCGTCACCACGCCGTTGTCCAGCATGGATAACGCATTGCCACCTTTGCGGCGCAACACTGCGCGTATACGGGCCAGGAGTTCCGCCATGGCGAAGGGTTTGAGCAGGTAGTCATCAGCGCCGCCGTCGAGGCCTCGCAGGCGATCATCCAGGCCTTCTCGTGCGGTGACGATCAGCAGTGGCACAGCGTTGTTGCGCCGGCGGATGCTGTCGAGTACATCCAACCCATCCTTGCCGGGAAGCCCGAGGTCCAGCAGCACCAAGTCATAGTGTTGGGTGTCCAGTGTTGCAAGCGCCGTGAGACCGTTAGTCACCCAGTCAGTGGCATAACTCGCATCATTCAGGGCGCCCTGGACTGCGTCTCCGATCATCGGGTCGTCTTCGACCAGCAATATCCGCATTTCCCGCTCCAGAAAAAAGCGCGACGGCCCTGGCTGTCGCGCTTGTATTGAAGCACTTGCTCAAGCGTTTGTCCGGTGCTGTGTCAGCGCTGTACTACTGGCTCTTCATCGAATCGAAGGCATTCAACAGTTCCTTCATTCTGGCCTTGCATTCGCTCTGCTGCGGATCTTTGGCGCGCAAGGCATCGAGTGCGTGGTCGATCGCCTTGTCCACCACATGCCAGTCGCCTGCCGCACGGGGTTTGATCCCTGCTTCGGCGGAGTCCCAGGCGGTCTCCAGAGATTTGATCCGAGCTCTGGCGCCCGTCAGGTCATTTTTATCGACGAGGGTGGAAACGTCGGTTGCAATAGTGCGGAACTCGGAAAGGTCGCCCAGTTTGGAGCCCGATTGAGGTTGTGAAGTGACCGGGCCTGACGATGCGCCCGTATTGGGTTTGTCTGCGGGCTTCGAGCAACCGGCGGCAATGCCGAGCAAAAAGACGGACGCAACGATGGCTATGTGACGAATGATGGTCTGAATCTGGCCCATGACGGTTCCTAGAGTGGCTTCGGGATGTTTACTGAATGGCGGCTTTACGCTTGACGACGCTGATTTGCGCTACGGCAACCAGCATGACAATCACGCACAGGAAGATCGCGCTGGTCCAGGTGGCACCCATTCCCAGGCCCCCATAGGTCTTGGCCTGGGTCAGCAGGTCGCCGAGGGAGGCGCCAAATGGACGGGTCAGGATGTAGGCGATCCAGAACGTCAGTACGCTGCTGCAGCCCATGCGCCAGGCCATCAAGGTGGCAGCGATCAGGGCAGCGAAAATCACGGCGCCGAGGGTAAATCCCAGCCCCAGCGCTTCGGTAGCCAGGTCACCGGCAGCGGTGCCAAGGGCAAAGGTGCAGAGCACTGTCACCCAGTAGAACAACTCCCGTCGCGGGGTGACAATTTCGCGTATCGACAGGCTGTGTTCCACCCAGTACCAGACCAGGAAGTTGATCGCCAGCAAGATGGAAAATACGGCCGTGCTGGCGTATAGGCTCACGTCCAATATGTCGGTCAGAATGTCGGTGATCTGGGTGCCGACGATGCTCACCAATACCACCGTCAGCCAATAGATCCAGGGCGTTAAGGCCCTGGTGCGCATTTGCCAGAACAGTGCGACCGCCAGAAACACTCCCATACCGATGCTGGTCGGTCCCACGCCGAAACCGGCATCGACGGTTAGAAAGTCGGCGCCTGTTTCCCCCACGGTCGTGGACAGGATCTTGATTATCCAGAATGACAGGGTCACCTGCGGGACCTTGTTGAGCCAGCCCGTTGTTGCAGATTTCATCGGCGGATACCCTCTGCTGAGCAGCGCGGAATGTGCGCAGAACAGAAGTTACCTGGCGAGACTTAGATGAGCCTGAGGAGAGGCAAGTCGCCTCGAGGACTATTGACGCGTATTGTTCAAAGCGCACAGCTTGTACCCGATCCCATGCACAGTCTGCAGTAGTGGTTCGTCAAAGGGTTTATCCAAAGCCCGTCTCAACATATGAATGTTACTGCGAAGGCTGTCGCTAGCGGTGCGATGTCCTCCCCAGATCAGATCTTCCAATTCGGTCCGTTTGACAACATGCGGGCTTCTGCGCATAAGCATTTCCAACAGCTTCATGCAGGTAGGGTTCAGCTTGATGGTTGTTCCGGCGCGGGAAACCTCCATGGTATCCAGATCGAACAGCAGGTCGGCGACAACCATGGTCCGATTAACCTTGCCTACACGCCGCGTTACTATTGCTTCGATTCTCGCAAGTATTTCGGACATGGCAAAAGGCTTGGTTACGTAGTCATCCGCGCCTACCTTGAAACCGAGTAAACGATCTTCCAGTTGATCACGCGCACTTAACATGATGATCGCAATGTCAGATTTTGAGTTTTGACGCAGGCTTCTGCAAATCTGATTACCATCGATGCCCGGGAGCATGACATCCAGAACAATCGCGTCGAAGTTTTTCGAAGCGGCCAGATGAAGCCCGCTGAGTCCATCAAGTGCCCCTTCGACGTCATGACCCTTGAGCGCGAAAAACTCCATCAGATTGTCATGAATGTCGTGATTGTCCTCGATAATCAAAATGTCCATGGCATAGCCTTCAGGCGATTGAGCAAGTTAAACAAAACATGCGGTTGATACATCATGTCGGTAAGCCCGCGCATCGAGATCAGGACCGGCTCAGGACATGCGCATGCCCCATGGCCGAGACATGCACCACACTGCCGGCGGGCGGTGCGTAAAGGCCCGAACTGCGCACCATCAGCGATCGACCTGGCAGCTCGCCCTCAGGCGATGGCTGCAGCTCTACCGTCAATGTGCACGAATTGCCGCTGAAGTCGCGCTCGGTCACAACGGCGCGACATCCATGAGCTCCGTCGGACGCGGAGCGTACGTCGACCAGATGCAGTTGTTCGGGGCGCAGCATGATCGTTGCTGAACTGTTGTTCCGGTGGTTGTTGACCAGTACCCGGCCCAGGTCGCAATGGGCCCAGCCGGCTTCGATTCTGGCGGGCATGACCACGGCTTCGCCGAGAAACAGTGCGGTGTGTTCATCTTCGGGGTAGCGGTACAGATCCTGCGGATCGCCAGACTGCACCAGCCGGCCCTGGCGCATTACCGCCAGCTGGTCGGCGAACGACAATGCCTCGCTCTGGTCATGGGTGACCAGAATGGTAGTGATGCCAGCATCGGCCAGCAGCCGCCCGACCAATTTACGCATGGTGGCCCGCAGGCCGGTGTCGAGGGCGGAAAACGGCTCGTCGAGCAACATCAAACGCGGTTGCTGCGCCAAGGCTCGTGCCAGCGCCACGCGCTGTTGCTGGCCGCCGGAGAGTTCATGGGGCCAGCGGTTGGCCATGTTCGCATCCAGGGCCACGCTGTCCATCAGCTCGGCGATCCGCTCGTGTCTAACCGCGCGCTTGCCCGAAAGCCCAAAACCTATGTTGGCCGCCACCGTCATGTGCGGGAATAGGGCCCCGTCCTGGGGTACATAGCCAATCAAGCGCTGATGCGCGGGCACTTCATGGGTCTCGTCGACGAGCGTTTGACCATTGAATGACAAGCGGCCAGTGTCGGGAAATTCGAAGCCGGCAATCATCCGTAGCAGGGTGGTCTTACCGGAGCCGGACGGGCCGACGATCACCGTCCGACTGCCCGATGGTACCGACAGGTTGATGCATTGTAGCGCTTGATGGGCGCCGTACGACTTGGAAATGCAATGGATTTCAAGAGCGTTCATCGGCCAGCCGTGCGTTTGGATTGGTGATAAAGAAGTCCGGTTAACGGAAGCGAGAGCAGGATCATCAACAAGGCGTAGGGCGCTGCGGCGGCGTAGTCAATCTCACTGGTCAGGGCCCAGAAACCGGTGGCCAGAGTGCGTGTTCCATTTGGGGCGAGTAACAAAGTGGTAGTCAGCTCGTTAGTGATTGCCAAAAACACCAGTGCGGCGCCAGCGGCAGCCCCAGGAGCGGCCAGACGCAAAGTGGTCAGCCACAACGCGCGGGCGGGTGAGCGGCCGAGGCTGCGGGCGATGTTTTCCAGCTCGACCGGCGCTTGTGCAATGCCGGCTCGCAGACTCACCAGCGCGCGGGGCAAAAACATCAGTAGATAGGCGAGCAACACGGTGATTGCCGTCTGATAAATGGGCCGGGCGAAATGGATGGTGAGGGTCACCAGTGCCAGGGCCACGACTATCCCCGGCAACGAGCTGGTGATGTAGTTGCAGCCTTCCAGGACGCGTTGCAACCGGCCCGGAGAGCGCGTCGACAGCCAGGCAATCGGGATGGAAGCGCAGGTGGTGAGGGCGGCGCCTGCGACACCCAACATCATGGTCTGTTGCAGCGCCGGCAGTAGCTCCGCCATCTGCCAGACTTGCGTACCGCCAGCGATCAGCCAGTTACCCAAGATGAGCAATGGCACGCCTAACGCCAGCGCGCAGGTCGTAACCTGCAGTGTCAGCGCGAGGAGGCTGGCTGCGGGTTTCAGGCGCACCACCCGCTGCTCGCGCGCGCTGCCCGACCCGACCCGCGCATAACGCGCCGTGCCGCGAGCGGCGGATTCGGCAGTCAACATCACCAGGCAACACAGCACAAGCACACTGGCCAGCATGTTGGCGGCAGGCCCGTTGAAGGTGGACTTGAACTGATCAAAGATTGCCGTGGTGAAAGTGTCGAAGCGGATCATTGCGTACAGGCCATATTCGGCCAACAGGTGCAGGCCCACCAACAACGCGCCGCCGCAGATGGCCAGGCGCAACTGTGGAAGCACCACGCGGAAAAATATCGCCGTGGGTTCAAGGCCCAGCGATTCGGCAACGTCTTCGATGGCCGGATCGAGTCGACGCAGCGTTGCGGCCACCGGCAGGTACAGAAACGGGAAGTAGGCGATTACCGAAACCAGCACTGCCCCGGGCAGCCCGTGAATCGGCGGGACCAGGCTGACCCACGCATAGCTGTGTACGAAGGCAGGCACAGCCAGCGGTGCAGTCGCCAATAACGACCACCAGCGTCGTCCGGGCAAATCGGTGCGCTCGGTGAGCCAGGCCAGCGCCACCCCGAGCGTCACGCACAGGGGAATCGTGATTACCACCAGCAGCACGGTGTTAATCAACAACTCGCCAACGCGGGGTCGGAACACCAGCGGTACGAGCGTTTCCCAGCCGGTCTGAAAGGATACTGCAACGATGCAGGCAATCGGCAGCAACGCCAAAAGCGCCACCAGCACCGCCAGGCCGACCACCCACGCGTTCCCGCTCCCAGGGAAGAGTCCCCGGGAGCGCCGACGCAGATTTGGCGATACCGATGTGTGCACAACCATCGGTAATGCTTCAAGTTTCAATTAAAGCAGCCCGGCCTGAGTCATCAGTTCCACAGCCCTTTTGCTGTCGAGCTTCGACGCGTCGACGGTCGGTGCGTCGAGCTGCTGCAGAGGTACCAGTTTCGGGTTGGATTCGGCATTTATCCCGACTGCGTATTCGAACGACTTACCGGTCTTGAGCACCTCCTGACCGTTTTTGCCAGTGATCCACTTCAGGAACGCCTGGGCTTGTTCCGGGTGTTTACTGGACGCCAGTACGCCGCCGCCCGAGACGCTGACAAATGCCCCCGGATCCTTGTGCTTAAAGTAGTGCAGGGCGGTGTTCTTGCTGTTTTCGCCGGTCTTGTCCTGATCGCCAAAGCTGTAATAGTGGTAGATCAGGCCGCTGTCGATTTGCCCGGCGTTGACCGCTTTGAGCACCGCGCTGTTGCCCCGGTAAGCCGTGGAGTTGGCCTTCATCGCTTTGAGCCACTCCAAGGTGGCGGCTTCGCCCTTGAGTTCCAGCACAGCAGCGACGATGGCCTGGAAGTCCGCACCGGCCGGCGAAGCGGCCCAGCGACCTTTCCATTTCGGACCGGCAAGGTCCATCAGGGATTCTGGCAATTGGGTTTGCGGCAGTTTGCTCGGATTGTAGACAAACACGGTAGAGCGCGCCGCGATCCCAACCCATTTGCCATGCGCCGGCCGGTACGCTGCGCCGACCTGTTCCAGGGTGGTCGGAACCACCGGGGCGAACAGCCCCGCATTGTCTACCAGGACCATGGCCGGGGAGTTCTCGGTCAGGAACACATCGGCCGGCGACGCCGCGCCCTCCAGCACCAGCTGGTTGCCCATTTCGGTATCGTCGCCATTGCGCACCGTGACTTTGATCCCGGTTTCCTTGGTGAAGCCGTCGATCCAGGCTTTGGTCAGGCTTTCGTGTTGCGCGTTGTAGACGACGATGCCATCAGCCTCAGCCGCATGCACTTGACCAATGCCAAGTAGCGCGGTGGCCAGCAAGGTAATTTTGAGGAACGAGGTAATAGGGGAAATCATGCTGATGCAGCTCCTGACTCTTTTTAGAATTCACGCGGAGGATTCGCTGGCATTCAACGCGAATCATTTGCATGTTTGGAAGTGCGGAGAATGTAGGAAGCAAAATGAGAAAAAAACGTCAAAAAAACGGTTATAAATCACTCATTTTTTGCATCAGCTTTGATTTGTGACCTTTCTCTGCTTTTGACGAAATTTTTCTGATTTTCAGTATAGAGTGACCGCCCCTCCAGATAAGTCGCAGCGCACTGCATCCGAAGACATGAACGTCCTCATGCAGTGACCTGTCGGCCAATAGCCACAGCAATTTCCAATAAGGAGGGAGCACAACAAGGAGTTTCTCATGCGGTTACCTGCTTCAGCCCCCCTGCGGTTCCTGCTATTGATCACTAGCCTTTGGCTAGTGATATTTTCCCTCACTCGCCTGGTGCTGCTTGTCACTCATCTTTCAGAAGCGGGTACTGCGTTCGCGTCGATATTTGGTATCGGCCTTTTATACGACCTGAGCTTTTTGCTATATGCAGCCTTGCCGATGAGCCTGTATGTGCTGCTTTGCCCACCGCTCTTATGGGGTTCACGAGCGCACTCGTGGTTTTTGCAGGGGCTGCTGACCCTCAGCGTCTTTGCCATGTTGTTTACTGCGGTGGCTGAATGGCTGTTCTGGGACGAGTTCGGCGTACGCTTCAATTTTATCGCCGTGGACTATCTGGTGTACTCCGACGAGGTGCTGAACAACATCTTGGAGTCCTACCCCATCGGCAAATTACTTGGCGGCCTAGCGGTTATCGCGGTGGTCATCTGTATGGCGCTGCACAAACCTCTACAACGGGTGATTGCTGCCCCGTTGCCTTCCTGGCGCCAACGCTTGCTGAGTATTGCGGCGATACTGGCTTTGAGCGCTGTTGTACTGTTGGCCGTTGACCAGGACACCCCGCGGGGTAAAGGTGGCAATGCCTATCAACATGAACTGGCCAGCAATGGCCCGTACCAATTCTTCGCCGCATTTCGCAATAACGAACTGGACTACGCTCAGTTCTATGGAACGTTACCGAAAAGTGAAGTTGGCCAGCACATCCGTAAAGAATTGGCGGAAGACAATGTACAGTTCATCGGTAAAGAATCGTTGGATGTTCGCCGTACTGTGACCCAGGGCGAAAAGACCCAGCGCCATAACATTATTCTGGTGACTATCGAAAGCTTCAGCGCCAAGTACATGGGCAGCAACGGCAACCCCGGAAAACTGACGCCCAACCTCGACCAGCTGCGCAAAGAGAGCCTGTACTTCAACAACTTTTATGCAACGGGCACCAGAACCGACCGCGGCCTGGAAGCCATTACGTTGTCTATTCCTCCTACGCCGGGGCGCTCTATTGTCAAGCGAGTAGGACGTGAAAGCGGTTTTGCCAGCCTTGGTCAACAGCTCAATCACGCAGGCTATGACACCGTATTCGTATACGGGGGCCGTGGTTATTTCGACAATATGAATGCGTTCTTCGGCGGCAATGGCTATCGGGTTGTCGATCAGTCCAGTATTGATGAAGCTGATATCCATTTCAAAAATGCCTGGGGTATGGCGGACGAAGACCTCTATCAACAGACGCTGAAGCTGGCAGACGAAAACTTCGCCAACAACAAAGCTTTCCTACTGCAATTGATGACCACCTCCAATCATCGTCCTTACACTTACCCTGAAGGCAAGATCGATATTCCATCCGGTGATGGGCGTGACGGCGCGGTGAAATACACTGACTATGCAATTGGCCAGTTTCTTCAAGCCGCGCGAAAAAAGCCTTGGTTCGACGACACTATTTTCGTCTTTGTCGCGGACCATACCGCTGGCAGTGCGGGCAAGGAAGATCTACCGATTCGCAATTACCAAATTCCTTTGTTTATATACGCGCCAAAGCTTGTTCCTTCACGCGAAGACGATCAGCTGGCGAGTCAGATCGATCTGGCTCCAACTCTTCTCGGCCTGTTGAACCTCAACTACGAATCGACATTTTTTGGTCGTGATCTGCTTCAACCTACCACCTTGCCGCCCCGCGTTCTGGTAGGTAATTACCAGCATCTGGGTCTGTTTGATGGTAAAGATCTGGCTATTCTAAGCCCTAGAGGAATGTTGCGGCGTCACGATGACGCGCTGGGCGCCAGTCAAGAGGTGACTGTTCAACTCGAAGACCCACTCATCGTGCGTGCGGTCACGTATTATCAGGTCGCGAGTTATGGTTTCACCCACGGCTTGCTGAACTGGTCCAATAGTAAAAACGCCCAGAAAAATTAGCCCTGCCCGTTGTCACGCCCCGTGCCTGTCTATAGATGCGGGGTATTGACGTGGGTAACGGGTGCTACATTTGTGTAGCAGTGATTACTGACCCGAGTACCGGCTGATTCGTAGTCTCTCAATTGCTTGCAACTAAAATTCGGCGATAGGTCGGCGACCGACATGCTTACCCTCGTGCCGTCGTCCACTTTATTGATGTACGCTTGGAGCTACTATTTAATTCCCGCAAGTACAGACGCCTGGAACATTTTGGCGAATCTTCATCAACCCCAGATGAACTCATCAATCAGCCAACTCTAAATACGCAA
Source organism: Pseudomonas reinekei (assembly GCF_001945365.1). Lineage (GTDB taxonomy): Bacteria > Pseudomonadota > Gammaproteobacteria > Pseudomonadales > Pseudomonadaceae > Aquipseudomonas > Aquipseudomonas reinekei. The sequence goes on along the minus strand of NZ_MSTQ01000007.1, from coordinate 172,471 downwards.
AGCAACGCAGCCATTGGCATGTGCGAATGTCTCCTAGTGGGCGGTTGCTGCCTATCGCGAACGGCTGCGATCGACCCATAGCTGCCGGTGACGGGAAGGCAGGAATCGGCCGATCTGTTGAAAAAGTCGGTTTGCCCAAACCGCTCGAATATTGATGGGCGAAAACACCTCTTTTACATGGTACTGGGTGAAATCTGAGTCTGGAACCCTCTGCACAAAACTCAGATTTCAATCTCAAGCGCGTACTTTTCTGCCGTGGAAACCATGGTCGACTTTTTCAACAGAATCGGCCAGTTCCGGTCGTTCGCCAGTCCCGTCGAGCAGTCATTCGAGAGCTGATCTTCCAACTTGTCCGGAAGAAACAATGCCGCTTCTCTGACCTTAGCTGGGGCGAAAATATTCCGGAAGTAGTGCGACAACCCTCTTAGCTCTCGCCATTACATCTGCCTGCCGTTGCGCGCAGTGATCGCAACGGTGGTCGGCGAATCAGCAAGTGAAACGAATTGCCGTGTCGCGCCATCAAGCGCATCAATGCAACCCGCCTCGATGTCGTAGACCCAGCCGTGCAGATTCATGCGGCCCTGCTCGAGCGCGAGGGCCACCGATGGATGGGTACGAAGATTCGCCAGTTGCGCGATCACGTTTTCACGCACGAGGCCGTCGAGCTTTGCGCGAGGCGTGTCGAACTCATACGCCGCGTTAATAGCTTTCGCGGCGTCCGAATGACGTAGCCAGTTAGCGACCGCCGGAAGATGGTCCAGACAGGTGCAGCGGGAAATCGCGCCCATCGCGCCGCAGTCCGAATGGCCGCAGATCACAATGTCCTGTACACCGAGCACTGCCACCGCATATTCGACGGTAGCCGAGACGCCGCCCGGTTCGGGACCATACGACGGCACAATGTTACCGGCGTTGCGAATTACGAACAGCTCGCCCGGTTCGCGCTGTGTAAGGAGTTCAGGCACAACACGACTGTCCGAGCAGGTTACGAACAACGCCTTCGGATTTTGTGTCGTCGCGAGCTGCCTGAATAGCTCGACGCGTTGCGGATAAACCTCGCGCTGAAAGCGCAGAAAGCCGTCAATAATGTCACGCATAAAGTCTCCAAACCCGAATGCCGAACAAGGGCACGAGCATTCAATATGCCATCGTGCCGCTGTGGCCGCCAATTATCGCAAACCACGCGCGCATTGGTACTAACGCTGGTGATACTGCCCAGGCTCTATCACGATTGGCTAACCGCGCACCACTCGAACCTCCAGGCGCCGCTGGACAAGCCCTGCTAGTCTGAATAACTCAAATCTACGAAGCGCAGAACATGCAGATTCACGAAGCGGCCGAAGTGGTTCAAATCGTCGGCGACACGGATGCGAACGAAAAGCTGGCCCAAGGCTGGAAACTGTTGGCCGTGGTTCCAGGGTTGGCACAGGGTTCGAGCCTTAACACGTTGGTGATCTAAGCCTTAGGCAAGCGCAAGCAGGTCGGTGTATCGAGCATCAGCTAATCTGATTATGAAAGGCCTTGCACTTTGACCCGGTGCGGGACTACAACCTCCAGAGCCGATTTACCCCTATCGGCGTTCTAGTTTTATGCACAGACGTCCCTTCGCCGAAATGGGAATCCAGTCATGCGCTACGCCTACGAAGGCCCTGCTACGGTTACCGTCATAGCCATGTACCGGGGCCGAGTTCCCGCCGAATTATCCACCTTGGAATTCCCCGTGGTGGTGAGTTGTGTCGGATCCGATCGCGCCCGAATTGAGTACGGCCACTACCTGCAAGGCCCCAAGGGTGCCAACGTCTTGCGCTTGGTACTGCCTGGCGGGCACATGATGCAAGGCTCGATCATCGATGGGCGCAACGAGCCATTAGGCGGCTGGCTTGAATTCGACGTTGAGGAGCACGAGCTGGCCGTGGATCAACCTGCCAACCTGAACGGTTGGCAATGGATATGAGCGCGCGAACCAAACAGCGATCCATTGGCACCGTTGGGTATGCCGGCGGCGATACGTGCCCCAGGCCAGCAAATTATTGCGGGCAATTAACAGTGCGGCCCCTTTGGAGGACACGTTACGCAAAGCGGATCGCGCCAATGGCTTTGCTTTTGGGCATAGAGACCGTGAGTGCGCTGAATCCAGGCGACGTCGAAGGGTTGTACTTAATGTTGCAGTCTACCGCGCGCCTCAAACCGCCAGCCTAACTGAGCGCTCCAGGGTAGGAATGATTCTCCATCAAACGAGGCAATGCACCGGTGTTATGTCACCAACACCACCGTGCCCTTCGCTTGGCGCGCAGCCATTTCAGAGCGAAGGTCTCCAATCAAATTTGCAATGGCTCGGCTGGACGTCAGTTCGCTGGTCGTGACCGCGGTGACCAGGAGATCGACCCGTCCTGAGGTCGCGTCGAAGACCTTGATCTTCAATGATCCATCTAAATTGACTGAGCAGGTGCAAGAAAGAGGCTGGAATCCACATTCAATAATGTGGCGAAGCTCAAGCGTAGAGATCATGACTTACGTCCATGGGGTCAAGTGAATGGGATATAGCATATTGATAATCGCTACCGATCTACGGATGGGGGCGGAAAATCACATCTCTTTCCGTGTCGTCCGGATGACCGCTGTGGGTCGATTGAAGCGGGGCGAATAGAGAAAACGGAGAAAATCGTACGCTAAGGGTGCAATTGCACCGACTTGCCCTACCTATTGGAATGGGCACTGACCAGCAAATTGCACTTCGTACAGTGTGGCGGCATTCAACCTTTTACGTCCCGGGGATCATTGCCGGGCGTGATGGTGTCTTTTGCCCTGAACTGTCCGTCGCGCCCCTTAGTAGTCATTTCACCACCACCTTGGTTTTGCAGCATGGTGCGCGCGGCTTGCAGCGCCTCTGCCTGAGTATCGTGGACGCTTAAGGCTCGGTCTGAATCGTTGCGCTTGTTTTCCTACGTCCCACCTGGGCGTTGGGAGATGGTGCGGTCTTGGGGTTTGATCATGATGAAACTCCTATGCAGGGGTCTCCATTTATAGATTAGGAAACAGCTCTCTGCCCGCCATCCGCGTTCTTACTGGGTACGATAGGCTGAAAACAACTCTCGATGCCCATAGTGACAGACGGAAATCGGCCGATTGCGTTGAAAAAAGTAGGCCTGCCCAAACTGCTAATCGTTAACTTGTGGAAACGCCTTTTTTGCTGATACGAAAAAACGATTCCGATATCGACAGCGTACTTTTAAGTTGCGCAAACCGTGGCGACTTTTTTTCAACAGAATCGGCTGATTTCTCAGGCTGAGGAGCGCTGACGCACGTAACCGCAGGTTTTGCATTCTGATCTGACGATGGGTAGGCAGTTAGGGATTTGCTTACTTCTATTGGAGCTAGACTAAAGGAAGGCGCTGGGTACAAGGACATTGCAGTGATGAGAGACTCGAATAGAATTTTCACAGCAGAGCGAGAGATGCTGATTCGTGGTCAGAAACATATCCTCGAATCCGGCTTCTTCCTCGATGTTCGTGAGCTTGCTGAGCGATTCTGCGTTCAAGCCGAGTGGCTCGCGCCGGCGCTATCGGTATGGGTCGGAGAGAGCAGGATTTTTAAGATCGAGTACGACGGCTGCAGCTTGTTTCCCAGCTACGCATTCTCGACTAAGGCAAGCATCACCCCTCAAGCGGGGTTGCAAGAAGTAGTTACCATCCTTTCTCAAATGAAAGGGGGATGGGCAATGGCATTCTGGTTTATTTCCCCGAACAGCTTTCTAGGCGGTAGACGGCCCCAGGATCTTCTCGCGCAGATGCCACATCAGGTCGTTCTGGCCGCGCAGGATGAGGTCGAGGGAAATACCCACGGCTGATCAGGATGATTCGCCAAGTCGGTAGGCATGGTAGACATCCTCAAATGACCGAGGCATGCTCGCTTACTCCTTGATCAGTCGAGCTCAGGCAGGGCGTCCCGTTAACTGGTCACCATGCGTAGTTTTACGTTTAGCTTGCTGTGTCGTGAATCTTGCAAAGATCGGCATGCTTGATCTCGTAAAACTAGTACCGAATGTAGATACCCGGCGGTGCATTTTCAACGAGTACAGGTTGCGGTTGAGGACCTTTTCTCTTTGGCCGCTCAAAGTTACAGCAGGGATAATAAACAGGCCGCCAATCCCACACGCCCCAATTTCGTTTAGCAGGGAAAGGGCAGCTCCAAACCCCCACACCATATTTATAGTTCTCTTCGACGAAATGCGGTGATTCCTGATCCCCTGCTTTATAAGTCGACCACAAAGACTCGATCGGTCGAATTTCGTCCCTGTAAGCTTTCACATCCCAGACGAAGTCAGCAAAACTTTCGTAGGTTTCGACTATAGCTTGAATAATAAGATCAGTGGATTGATCAGGTGGGAGGCTGTTTTCAGACCTACAGTTCTTAACAATTCCCAAGCGCCTCTCAATTTCAGTTCCCCAGTGTCTGTCGGGTTCAGAGTTCCAGATTTTTTGTTCGAATACTGCGTCTTTATGGATTTTTTTTTCATTCAAGACCGCTAGTACCGCCTCCTCAGAAAGGTGATGTGTGAATGACAGAATATCCGTAAAAAGCTGAGCTTTCTTCAACTCAAATGGATCTGTGTTCACAGTCACAGGGCTATCTTTTAAATGTCGGCCCTTACAGGTCCTCCACATCACTCCCAGATCATGACCCCCATGGGAAAACTGCTTGTCACAAGCAGGGCATCGTTTGACTAGCTCTACATTGTGCTCCGCACAGACGTTCAGCTTTAAACAGTGAGCACGCCGCCAGAAAGAAAATCCCAAGCGTTCAATATCTTCTGCGACACAAACAGGACAAAAACCTGATGGATTTCTATTGTAATCATACCAACGTGAATAACTCAGATACTCGCCCCGAGAGTAAGAGACATCTTGAATATTTTTAAAAACTGCCGTTAGAGGATAATTAGTATGCCTATGCAGTATTTTGTTTAAGCCGTGACAGCCAAACCATCCAAGTGTATCGGCAATTTTCAAAACATCTACTCGGGTGGCCCATCTTGGGAACTTGCGAAAAACTTCCTCGGAAGAATGTTTTCCTTTAATTAAAAGAGTTCTTTCAACAAAGGAGCGCAGAGTCTCCTCTGGCTGTATCGCTAGCATCATTTTGGGCTTTCATACCTTGAGCTACGCTCAGAAGAGCGAGTAGCGGAGGAAAGCGTCGCTAGCTACCAAACCGGGGGGTAGGCGCCAGCGACAGACTTTATTCAATTCCGACAGACTTTATTTCGTACTTTCAAAGTTGGTGCCCAACAACATAGTTTGACACACGAACATCAATAAAATCAGTCATTTATAGGACCTTCAGCGCTCCCCAGATGACAACATAACTTGACACAACCCATGGTGATATTCGAATGACGGGATGAGTTTATAACAACATAGATTGACACTACCCGCAGGAGCCAATTTAAAGTCGAGACTGGTGCCGAACAAAATATTTTGACACCAGCGGCTCATTGAATTCAGGGGTAAGCGGCTTAACGGAGCACGCTAGCTGAATGAATAGTTGCGGTCGCGTACCCGCTTGTGCTGGTTCTACTTAGCTGCCGTTGGATCAAAATGACATGCCCTCAGCTACCTGAATCAGCATTTCTTCGACCCGATGTGTGCCGTGGGTTGTAGTCAGCATTGCAGTTGGACTTTTGCCCGAAAAACGGGATTTGGGTTTGGAAAGCCATTGTTTGGCCCTTCCCGCATCCCCGAAGATCACCTCGGCCATGGCGGTAATGTGTGCAAAGCGGAACAGTCGATCGCTCTCATCCACCGTTAAGAGCTGATTGCTGGCCAATTTTGTTTTGAGTGTTTTGAGTGGAATGATTCTGTCGCGTTCTTCCGGACTTATGGTTCCAACGTCGCAAAGCGACATGATCATGCTGGCCGAGAAGCCAGCTACGATCATGTCGTGAATGTCCTGATCAGAGGCGTTTGAGGGGATATTTAGAGACGCCTCCAGCCGGATGCGGTAGGCATGATAAGCATCATCACGCAGGACTCCAGCAAACACGGGCTGCACTGATGTTGTGCCATGCGTAGGCTTCAGCACTATTGTGCCATTCACTACCGTAATCGTCAGATCGTCCCCAACACCTACCCCCATTTTGACAAGCAATTCTGGAGGTAAATCAACGATGACATCGCCGCTACCGTCCTCAGTATTCTGGCATTTGACTATCCAACGCTCGCTTTCACTCATGATCGTCCGGCTCTCATTTCGTCATTAGAGAAGACACGTCATTATGCTCGCGCGCAGAGCTGATCTCGTCATTGGATAACCGTGCATAGAGGCAATTCTTGCTGGTTATTGCGACGAGCGGCTGCGCCCTCCGGCGCATCGGCAAAGATGCCAGCGAAAGCTCGACTGCACGCCCGCCGTTTTCACTTTCGAGTGCTACATCGGACGGTAATGGGTCTGCGACAGCCATCGGTATAGTCAGAAAGAGACTCGCCGAAGGGAAGGAAATCAGTCGTAACGCGAGTTGGTGACTTTCCATTGGCTGGAATCACCATCCAACCTAGTCCGAACCTCGACTGCTAGCGACTCAAAACCGCTGTAGACGAAAGGCCGTAATCGGCTAAGCAGCCAGTCAAGTACATCACAGGTGTACCGTTTTTTCTGACCTGCGGATTTAGTGATAATGACCGGCACGACAACGCATGCCGGCCAACTTCACTACTGCTGTTTCACTTTTTAATAGACACAATAGTGGCTTTGCCGCCCTCTAGCCGAAAGGAAAACGATACGCGGTCTCCGATCGACAGCCCTGTCAGTTGATCTTCCGTAACGGAAAAAGCCATGGTCATTGGCGGCCATTGCACAGCTGGAACAGCGCCGTGAGCGATGGTCGCCGTATGCTTCACAGTATCGATAGCCTTGATCGTTCCGTCGGCGGTGGCGACTGGAGCCTGCGTTGTTTCCTGCTTCATCTGCATGCCCTCCATACCGTCCATTTTCATGCCCGGCATATCCTCTGCCAGGGCAGAAAGAGACAGCGCAAATACGGTGCTTGCAACTGCAATCAGGGTCAGTTTCATAGGACGTTTCCTTGAGAGTTAATGGGTTCAACTGAGAGGTGCCGGCGACGCATCAGGCGATAGGCCGCCGGAATGACAAACAGGGAAAGCAAGGGTGCCGTGACCATGCCGCCGACCATGGGTGCAGCAATTCGGCTCATCACCTCGCTGCCGGTCCCGCTGCCCAGCAAAATGGGTAACAAGCCAGCAATGATGACGGCCACGGTCATGGCCTTGGGTCGAACACGCTGCACGGCGCCTTCACGAATCGCCGCCACCAGACCGCGCTCAGTGCGGTCGCCGAGGTCTTCACGTTCGGCCCAGGCGTTCTTCAGGTAGAGCAGCATGATCACGCCGAACTCGGCGGAAACACCGGCCAAGGCGATAAAGCCGACCCCGGTGGCGACTGACAAATTGAACCCCAACAGATAGAGGAACCATGCCCCGCCAGTCAGCGCGAATGGCAGTGTGGCCATGATCAGCAAGGCCTCATCGAAGCGGGCGAAGGTCAGGTAGAGCAACACGAAGATGATCAACAGAGTGGCAGGCACCACCAGTTTGAGTCGTGCGTTGGCCCGTTCCAAAAATTCGAACTGCCCCGAGTAACTCAGGCTCATGCCGGGCTGCAACTTGACCTGTTCACTGACGACCCGACGCAGGTCGGCGACTACCGAGGCAATGTCCCTCCCCCGCACATCGATGTATACCCAACCAGAGGGTCGTGCGTTCTCGCTCTTGAGCATCGGTGGACCGTCGCTGACCTTGACCTTCGCTACGGTGCCGAGGGTGATCTGGCTACCGAGCGGGGTATAGATCGGCAATTGCTCCAAGGCACCGAGCGAGTCACGCCACTCCCGTGGGTAACGCACGTTGATCGGGAAGCGTGCGAGCCCTTCAATGGTCTCCCCGACATTTTCACCGCCGATAGCACCGGCCACGATGGATTGCACATCGGCGATATTCAGTCCGTAGCGGGCGGCGGCTTTGCGGTCGATATCCACATCGATATAGCGACCACCGGTTAGTCGCTCGGCCAGAGCCGAACTGACACCGGGTACACCCTTGGCCACTCGCTCGACGGCCTGAGTCGCGGCATCGATCTCCGTCAGGTTGGTGCCGGTAACTTTCACTCCGATGGGACTCTTGATCCCCGTAGCCAGCATGTCGATACGGTTACGAATCGGCGGTATCCAGATATTTGTCAGCCCTGGGACTCGTACCGCTCGATCCAGTTCTTCCACCAACTTTTCCTGGGTCATGCCTGGACGCCATTGCTCACGTGGTTTGAACTGGATGGTGGTTTCGAACATCTCCAGCGGTGCCGGGTCGGTGGCGGTTTCAGCGCGCCCCGCTTTACCGAAGACATGTTCGACCTCTGGAACGGTTTTGATCAGACGGTCGGTCTGTTGCAGCAATTGCGCTGCTTTCTGCGCCGACAATCCCGGCAGAGCCGAAGGCATATAGAGCAGATCGCCCTCGTCCAGTGGCGGAAGAAACTCACCACCTAAACGCGACATTGGCCATAGCGCACTGACAAAAACCAATAGCGCCACCAGCAACGTGATCTTTGGTCGCCGCAAGACCGCGTCCAGAGCCGGCTGGTAGATCCGGATCAACCAGCGGTTCAACGGGTTCTGATGTTCACTGGGAATTCGTCCTCGAATCCAGTAGCCCATCAGCACCGGCACCAAGGTCACTGACAATCCCGCCGCTGCGGCCATGGCGTAAGTCTTGGTGAAAGCCAAAGGGCCGAATAGCCGGCCCTCTTGCGCTTGCAGGGTGAACACCGGAATGAACGATAGGGTAATGATCAACAAACAGAAGAACAGCGCCGGGCCTACCTCTGCTGCCGCTTCGGTCATTACATGCCAATGACGCTCACCCTTCAGTTCTTCCCCCGGATTGGCCGCGTGCCAGGCCTCAATCTTCTTGTGGGCGTTCTCGATCATCACCACGGCAGCATCGACCATGGCGCCGATGGCGATGGCAATCCCGCCCAAGGACATGATGTTGGCGTTGATCCCTTGATAGCGCATCACGATGAAGGCGATCAGCACCCCCACCGGCAGGGAGATGATTGCCACCAGCGATGAACGCAGGTGCCAGAGGAAGATGCCACAGACCAACGCGACGACGATGAACTCTTCGAGCAGTTTGTGACTGAGATTTTCCACCGCGCGGTCGATCAGCTTGCTGCGGTCGTAGGTGGTGACGATTTCCACTCCGGCCGGCAAACTGCTTTTCAGTTCGTCGAGTTTGGTCTTGACCGCCGCAATGGTTTCGCGAGCGTTCTTGCCGCTGCGCAGAATTACCACGCCGCCAACAGTCTCGCCTTCGCCGTCGAGTTCGGTGATGCCACGCCGCATTTCCGGACCCAACTGGATCGCGGCAACATCGCCAAGGGTCACCGGCACACCGCCCGAACCCAGCTTGAGTGGGATCGCCCGAAAGTCATTGAGCGTCTTCAAGTAGCCGGAGGCCCGCACAATGAACTCGGTCTCTGCCATCTCCAGGACGGCGCCACCGGTTTCCTGATTAGCCTTGCCGATCGCTTCCGTCACCTCGGCCTGGGTGATACCGAGGCTGGCCAATTTGAGCGGATCAAGCTGCACTTGGTACTGCTTGACCATCCCTCCCACCGTAGCCACCTCGGCAACGTTGGGCAGAGTCTTGAGTTCGAACTTGAGGAACCAGTCCTGAAGTGCACGAAGTTGCGCCAGATCGTGTCCGCCACTGCGATCTACCAGCGCATATTGGAAGATCCAGCCAACGCCTGTCGCATCCGGCCCCAACGCTGGTTTGGCGCTGGCCGGCAAGCGACTTTGTATTTGGCTCAGGTACTCCAACACCCGCGAGCGAGCCCAATACAAGTCAGTGCCGTCTTCGAACAGCACGTAAACGAAGCTGTCACCAAAGAAGGAGTAGCCGCGCACGGTCTTGGCGCCAGGCACCGAAAGCATGGTGGTCGCCAATGGATAGGTCACTTGGTTCTCGACGATCTGCGGTGCCTGTCCCGGATACGGGGTGCGGATGATCACCTGAACATCGGAGAGATCAGGTAGCGCATCGATGGGCGTGCTCTGCACCGACCAGATGCCCCAAACCGTGACGAACAGTGTCGCCAGTAGCACCAGGAATCGGTTGGCCACCGACCAACGAATCAGGGCAGCAATCATGGCTGGCCCCCCGATTTGGCCAGGCGCTCGACACGCAAGCCATCGTCGGTCTGGCTCACTGCAATCCGGACCTTGTCGCCCGTTTTGAGGCCCTGCATCAGAGCCGGATTGGCGAGCGGGAAAGTCATCGTCATGCCAGGCATGCCCAGCGTTTTGAAGGGGCCATGGGCGAGTGTGACTTCTTTGTCGTTGATCTCAACGATCTGCCCATCCGCCTCATGAAAACTGGAGGCTGCTGCGTTGGTGGGTGACTGTTCCTCTGAGTTTGCAACGATACCCTTAAGACTGGCCTCCGAGTCGAGCAGGAACTGGCCAGAGGTAACCACCTTCTGGCCCTCTTCCAGACCTTTCAAGATCGCCGTCTTGCCATCGTTTTCCTGCCCGATCAACACTTCAACAGGACGATAGCGGCCAGCGTCTTCAGCGAGCATCACCAGGGCACGTCGACCGGTGCGAATGACGGCCTCGCTCGGCACCCACAACACACTTTGCTCCGTTGAACGATTGAGGCTCACTCGTGCGGTCATACCCGGCCTGAGACGGCCTTCTGGGTTAGGTAACTCGACGCGTACGCGAAGGGTGCGGCTATCCGGATTGGTTTCCGGAAGAATCGCGCTGACGACGCCCTTGAGCACAACCCCAGGGAACGCGGGCAAACGCGCCTCTGCCGCTTGCCCCATGAGGATCGATCCAGATTCAGTCTCCGGAACGGCCAGGGCCAGCCAGACGCTACTCAAACCATTAACGCGTGCCAGTGTCTCGCCGGCGGCCACCGTCATACCCTCGCGCACATTGAGCTCTTGCAGCACACCACTAATAGGGCTGGTGAGGGTCAGGTTTGGTTGGACTTTGCCACTGCGCTCTACTTGAGCAATTGATGCCGCCGGCATCCCGGTGAGCCGCAAGCGCTGGCGAGCCGCTGCCAGCAAGCCCGCATCGCCACTGCGCTTGAGTGCGAGGAACTCTTCCTGAGCGGCAGCCCACTCAGGTACAAGAATATCCGCCAAGGCGGCATTGGCTTTGATCACGTCGCCAGGAGCACGGGCATACACGCGCTCGACGAAACCCACCGTACGGGCTTGAATGACGGCGACGTCCCGCTCGTTGAAGGTCAACACACCGACCACGTCCAGACTCGAAGCAAACACACCTCGACTGACGGTAGCCAGTCGCACACCGAGATTCTGAGTCAGGCTTGGATCAATGCGAACGGCTGCGCTGTCCCCTTTGATGTCGGCGTACTGAGGAACCAACTGCATGTCCATGTAGGGCGACTTACCCGGCTTATCGAACTTTTGCTGCGGGGACATAGGGTCGTACCAATACAGCACTTTGCGTTCGTCCAGAGAGGGGAGGCTCTGCTCCGGGGCTGCACCAGGTACTTCGCTCATTCCCTGCAGAGCGAACCAGTAACCACCGGCGACACCCAATACCAGCGAGAGGCCTACCAACAATGCCCCGTTCCACTTTTTAAGGTTCATTGGCTGGACTCCCCGTAAGCGAAATGCAGACGCGCACTGGTCAGCGCTCGCTGCTCTTCCAGGTCGATCTGTTTGAGGCGGGCTTCGATGAGCTCGCGCCGAGCGGCCACGACGGAGCTCAAATCGCCTTTGCCGGCGCGGTAGCTGGCCATACTGAGCTCGACCTTTTCCTTGGCCAAGGGCAACAGACTGTCCTGGGTTCGATGTACGGCACGATTCAAGCGTTCATAGTCGGCCAGCTCGTCCTCCAGTTGCTGGGTGTGCTCGCGTGAAAGGGCTTCACGCTCAGCCTCAAGCTGGTTGAGTTCAGCGTGCTTGGCCGCAATTTTTGGGTTTTGCCGAGAGTCAGGAAACAGCGGTAGATCCCATGAAAATTGCACGCTGACCATGTCGCCGAACTGTCGGCCGCGATTCTGATAGTCGACTTCCCAGCTCCAATCCGACTGTTTTTCCGCTTCGGCTTCACGGACCTTGGCTTGCGCTTCGCGGGTCATTGGCGCAAACGCTGCCAATTCTGGGTGATGTTGCAGCTTATGAGAGTAGCCAGAGGCTTCGACAGGCCATTCAGGCAAGCTGCCCACAGGTTTGTCATTGGCGGCTGGTCCAATCCAGCGCTTCAGGGCCGCTCGGGCCTGCGCTCTCTGGCGAATCAGATCGTCCTGCTGCTCTTCCAGTTGTGCCGCTTCCTGTTTGGGCGTTACTGCATCAGCAGGTTGAGCGCGGCCGCCGGCAATTTGTGCACGGACGGTATCAGCCAGCAGACGGTTTTCTTTGTAGAAGTCCTGAAAGAGCGCGTCTTTACGCTCAACGGAGTAGCTGTTGATCCAGGCCAACGCCGTGGCCTGACGAACCTTTAGACGTTCGACCCGGCGCTCAGCGGCGGCGCGGTCAATGGCCGCATCAGCGACCTCGATTCGGGCTTTGCGCTTGGCGCTGTTGGGCATCTCCTGACTGACTCCGACCATTCGCATAGTCATGAAGTCCTGGTCGATGCTCCAGCGATCCGGCCCCCCAATGGGGTAGTTCTGTACGCCTAGCAGCAACTTGGGATCGGGTAGTTCACCTGCGGGGATGGCCGCACTACTGGCGGCCTGAATTTTCGCGTCTTGTGCAGTCAGCGACGGCGCATTGTTTTCAGCCAGCTGCAAAGCTTCATCGAGTGTCAATGCGGCAGCGAGACTCGGCAATGCCAGTATGCTTGCCGCCAGGCCGGCCACGAGGGACCACCCTGTGCAAAAGCACTTGGAGTTCATGTTCACGATTCCTGTGATGATCCACTGCGCGCTTCATCAGACATGCACGCAGATATGCCATCCCGCTAACGCGGAATGAGGCTCAGTGTGGTACAGGAATCAAGTGCGTGGCGGTCGCCATACCCCTGACGGGGTTTGTACTGGATGGGAATCTAGGGAGAAGGACAGTATGAGGGGGCTTGATAAGGTGATAGGAGGCTTGATGATCGAGACTTGCAGCATGCCACCCGTCTTGCACTCCTGACCTGGCTTGCAGGGTTTGCCGTGCTCGGTGGGACTCTTCATGTCTTGGCAGCAGTCTTGCCCCATACCGTCCATCATCCCCATGGACTTCATGGGGCAAGGCTCAGTCGGTAGCTGAACACCCGCCATCCCGCTGAGGGGAAGCGCCAAGCTAATCATGAAAATCAGGCAAAACCGAAGATAGCGTTTCATTGGCTGGAGTGTAGCCGGTGAAAATGGAGCTTACAATTCACCCTTTAGTCTCCTTCGTTGGCTGTGACCAACCTCTATTCCGAGCTCATCTCCATTTCCGGACTTAAGGTGCCTAGCCGCTGCAATCGGTGGGTTGATGGCGCCTACAGCAGCGCAAGATCTGGATGCGTTGGTGACCCCGACAATCGCCGTGCTGATGTACGCAATGTTCCTGGCCTTTCTTGAGCTGCGGGATGGCCTTAGCAACAAACGCTTGATGTCGGCTCTGCTCATCGCCAACTTTGTACTGATTCCGATGCTGGTGTTGGGGTTCACCAGAGGTCTTACGGATCACTCGGCAATCCTCGTTGGCACGCTCTTGGTTTTACTGACGCCCTGCATCGACTACGTAGTGGTCTTTACACACACATCCGCAAAGGCGACTCTCGCGGAATCCTTGCGGCGACCCCAATTCTGCTGCTACTTCAGTTTGTACTACTGCCTCTGTATTTGACGTTCATGCTGGGCGGACAGTCTGAGGTTGTGATCTCTATCGGCCCGTTCGTTGAAGCCTTTCTCGTATTGATTGTCGCGCCATTGTTGTTGGCGGTGATTACATCGGCGCTGGCCAAACGGTCGAGAATCGTCGGGGGTCGGAATGCCGCCTGGGCCTGGCTACCTGTCCCTGCAATGGCGGCGGTACTGATCACGGTGGTCGGGTCTCAAATTTCGTCGGTGGCTCGCGACATCGACCGGCTAGCACCGGCCATCCCTGTTTACATCGGCTTTATGCTACCGGCACCTCTGATAGGCGCTTTGGCTTCGAAAGCATTCAAGCTACCGTCGACAACTGCCAGAGCGGTCAACTTCAGCTCATCGACACGTAACTCTTTGGTGGTTCTTCCGCTGGCCCTGGCATTGCCTGAAGAAATTCGAGGGCTTGCTGCCGCTGCGGTGATAACCCAGACGTTGATTGAGTTGATTGGTGAGATGATCTACATACGCGCAATACCGGCACTCGTCTGGCGGAAAAAATCGCAGGCGGTGTCGGTGACCTCACAGGTTTGCGACTCAACTCAAGATGGACCAGTTGCGCGCTGATCACAATCTAGTCAACTACGCACAAGCAATTCAGATTGGTTTGACCGATATTACGTCGAAATACCGAAATTTCTTTTTTTTAGCTTCATTCTTGGCGTCTTGTTCGGCAACAAGCGTGCTCAAGGTATTCGCATCGTAGATAAACACTTCTACATCACCTTCGAACTCCCTCGTAACGTGTAACGTAACCCGAAGCTTCGGGGAGAGAGATTTAGAAAAGGATCTCGGCTTTGGGCTAGGCTCAGCTTTTGATACGACCTCCGATTCAGGCTTTCCCGTGGAAAGCTGTGGTTCCGATTGTTTTGATGAGCCAAACAGGGCCAGGCGCATTTCTTCCTCACTCAGTTCTGCCATCATCTGGAATTCTCTCGTTGCTTAGGAATGAGACATTTTACACAAGGCTGCGCGATTTCAGTCCGATCGACCAGGAACGAACGCCACCTTTGGCATGGTGATCAATAATAATCGTCTGCGGCATGACAATACTGTTTTGGGAACCAATAGAGACGACCTGACTTGCCAATATGTCTCGATGATCGTCCGTTATCGCTGATAACGGCTGCTGGTCCGCGTTAATGATGCATGGAGGTCAAGAAAAGAATTACGACCAAAAGAATGAGACAAACTGAGGCGGCCAAAACAATGACTCTTTCATCCATGGGAAACTCCTAAAATATTCCTGAGAATCTGACCCAACACCAAAAATGTTTCACGGACCTTCAGACTTGAACAGCTTCGTGACTAGCCACGCCACCAAAATTTAGCACCACCCGGCGAGGTGGGAATGATTTTTGATCTTGCCAGGCCGCCGTGCCCGACGGAGTTCGGATCTGCGCCTCCTATTCCAAGGCATGGATGTTGGGTAATCTGCGCCAACGATCCTTATGCCAGTTGGTCGGCTATTCAAATTAAATACCTAAGATCCTGGGGGATCGAGCCGCTCCATTGTGGCTGCACATCAAAGAACATTCTGGCAGTAGGGTCTGTGCAACGTATTGCGTGTGAATGCGATGTTTTGCGCTGCGGGTCATGAGGTGCTCATGGACGAACGTAGCAAACAAGACCTGCACATTGGCTGGTGGATCGCAAGCAAGCCAATTTTATAAAGAGAGCAGATGAACATTACAAAATTGTAATTTTCTAATCATGTCCCCGTTATCTTCAGATTGCAACGATACAGCTCGGCGACGATACGGGAGGCACAACCTGCTTCCCGTAAACAATAATTCCAGCCGAAGAGCTTTCTAGTTCTGCCGAACCTAAGGAGTGATGGATGAATAACAACACAAAATTTTCGATGGCCGCGTTGGCGATCGTTGTCAGTTCTGGCCCTTCCGTGGTATTTGCGGAAGAAAAGGCCGAAGGGTTTATAGAAGGCAGCAGCCTTACGGTTCTTAACCGAAACTACTACTTCAATCGTGATCACCGCAACGGTCAGTCGAGCGCGACAGGCAACGGTTATTCCGAAGCCTGGGCACACGCCATCATTAGTAAATTCGAATCCGGATTTACTCAAGGCACCGTGGGTGTGGGCGTTGACGCGTTCGCCATGATCGGATTAAAACTCGACACGGGTGACGGTCGTAATGGCGGCCGTAGTTCGTTCGATGTACTCCCCGTCAATAGTGAAGGGGAGGCTAGAGACGAATACACCAAAGTTGGTGGCGCGGCAAAAGTTCGCGCCTTTGACACTGTAGTAAAGGTCGGTGACGTATTCCCATCTAACCCAGTTGTTGCCGCCGGTGACTCCAGACTTCTGCCAGAAAGCTTCACTGGTGTAACGGCGACCAACACCAGCTTTGACGGATTGACAGTTCAGGCGGGGCGCCTTCACGCTATGAGCCAGCCAACTTCCAGCAATATGCGCGATAACTTCGCGACATTCTATGCCGGGCCTGTTAACTCGCCGTGGGTCGGTTACTTTGGCGGTGACTACAATCTGAACAAGAACGTGATTGTCAGCCTCTATTCCAGCCGTCTTAAAGACGCTTGGAATCAATATTATGCCGGCACGGGATTGAACTACTCGCTGTCGGATGAACTCTCCGTATTCGGCGGTGTGAACTACTACAAAGCCGTCGACGAAGGCAAAAAACTGCTGGGTGAGTTCAACAACAATATTTGGAGTGCTAAAGTCGGCGTGAAGTATGGCGCACACACTGTCGCACTGTCTCACCAACGAAATAATGGTAACGACGACTTCGACTACCTGCGCCAATCGGATTCCATTTTTCTTGATAACTCAATCCAGTACAGCGATTTCAACTCGCCTAAAGAACGTTCATGGATGGTTCGATACGACTTGGACATGACGACATATGGCGTGCCAGGGTTGTCGTTTATGACACGTTACGGCCGTGGCACCGATGCCGACTACTCGAACGCTAACGCGACCTACATGCGACGCGATGCAGACGGAAATCCGCTGACCGATCAGAAACGCTGGGAGCGCGACATTGAGGTGAAATACGTTGTTCAGACAGGTTCCTTGAAAGACATGTCTTTCCGCCTGCGCCAAGCAAACACTCGTGCAACCGCGTTTGAATCTGACCTGGATGAAGTACGTGTGATTGTTGAGTATCCATTAGCTATCCTGTGATATCCGAACGGGATGACTCGTGCTGCGAGCGTCCCGTCCTCCGAAAAGTTACAGAAATGTCATCTTTCAATCATCTTCACGTTAGGTTACGTTTTTTATACTTATCGTGAGTTGATAGAATTCTAGCTAGCGCATCTGGCTGGGATTCTATAGATAAGTAGCTAGTCTGTGAAAGTCTGAACTCAATGCTGTTCAGTTGTAGTATCCGTTCACCTTTGGAAGCTCCTTTGCTCCTTTGGAAAAGGTGAATTTTTAAGACGTCCTCCGGGACGTCTTTTTTTGGCCTGTCAAAACTTGAGCAAATAAAAAACGCCCGACACCTTTAAATAACGAAGTGGGTCGCGCGTTAATGATTCGTACGATAGCAGCGCAGCTATTAACCGCCTCGTTTACGGCAGTCTCCAGCGACCGTGTAAGTGATCGTATTTAGCTGTCCTTCGGAATCTTCATAAGTCATTGCGGCGGGTACTACTGCGCAGACTTTCGCAGGGCGCACCACACTGATCACCTTCACCACATCCACCTTCATCCCGTACTCGTATTGCTTCGGTACAGGAGCGCTCTTTCCTTGGCTGATCGCGTATTGCTCCATAGCTTTAGTGTTGGCAGCCATCATTTTTTCAAAGGCCTTATCTCCTCCTCCCTCTGCAAATACGCTTGAAGAAATAGCTAAAACTCCGACGAAAGCGAAAATGTTCATAAATTTCATATTCTGCACCTCATCTAATAACAGTTACGAGAATATCAATCTAAACATTGCGACGGCGTGGCACGAAAATTACAAGTATGTAATCAAACCATCCAAAAAAACCCGCCACCAGTAACCTGGGACGGGCTTGTTCCAACCTGCGTAACTACATTTACTTTGCCTTCTCATTCTTTTCGTCACTTGACACCACCGGGGCACTCTTCCCTTCTCGGGCTAAATATTTCTCCATTGCCAAGTCTTTCGCCGCCATCATTTTTTCGAAGGTTCTATCTCCGCCACCCTCCGCCAACGCAACCGAAGAAAAGACTAAAGCACCTGCAAGAGCACATATTTGAGTAAGTTTCATTCTGACACCTCATATAGATAACGCTATTAGGGTATCAATCCGAACCTATCACCACGGTGGCGTCGAGATTACAGATTCGTAATTTAACTCGCGTAAAAAAGCCCACTACCGAAACTCGGCAGTGGGCTTTAAAATCAAAGGACTATACGGCTGCTGTTTTGTCTTCCTCGGCTTCATCCTCATCTCGACGGTGCGCCCAGTGATACAGCGCAGGCAGTATCAGCAGGGTCAACGCAGTTGAAGATAGGATGCCGCCGATCACCACGGTAGCCAGTGGTCGCTGGACCTCTGCTCCGGTACCGGTGGCCAGAGCCATAGGAATAAAGCCAAGGGAGGCCACCAGGGCCGTCATCAACACTGGGCGTAGCCGTGTTAGGGCTCCCTCATTGATTGCAGAGCCCAACGAATGCCCCTCCTCTCGAAGATTGCGGATGAAAGCGATCATCACCAACCCGTTCAGCACCGCTACTCCTGACAAAGCAATAAAACCAACACCCGCCGAGATCGACAGCGGAATATCACGTAGCCACAAAGCCATGACCCCACCTGTCAACGCGAATGGAATCCCGGTGAACACCAACAGGCCGTCCTTGAGATTGTTGAACATCATGAACAGTAGGGCGAATACCAGGAGCAAGGCTACCGGGACGACAATCTGTAAGCGTTTGGCGGCTGATTGGAGTTGCTCGAACTGCCCACCCCAGTTTATCCAATAGCCGGCCGGGATTTGCACCTGCTGATCAATGGCGGTGCTGGCTTCCTGTACAAATGAGCCAATATCCCGTCCACGCACGTTAGCGCTCACAATCACCAGACGCTTACCGTTTTCACGACTGACCTGGTTCGGCCCCAGCACCAGATCCAGGGTCGCCACCTCTGAGAGGGCAATGAAAGCGATCTGATCGGCGTTGCCGTTAAGCAGCGCCGGCACCGGAATCAGCAGCGTGGCCAATTCCTCGAGGTCCTTGCGCATGGCGTCGGATAAACGCACTACCATGTCGAAGCGGCGGTCTCCTTCATACATGGTACCGGCCTGGCGGCCACCAACCGCCACCGCAATGGTGTCTTGTACGTCGCCAACGTTTAGACCGTAACGCGCGGCTTTGTCACGGTCGATGTTAATGGTCAGCACCGGCAGCCCCGTCGTCTGCTCGACTTTGACCTCGGAAGCACCATCGACTTTCTGCATGGACGCCGCAATTTTCGCGGCAGTGCTGTTCAGCACAGCCATGTCATCACCGAATACCTTGACTGCCACATCACTGCGCACGCCTGATATCAGCTCGTTGAAACGTAACTGAATAGGCTGTGAAAGCTCATAGTTGCTACCGGGCATAGCGGCCGTGGCTTTTTGGATATCGGCTATCAAAGTCTCTCGGGATTTATTAGGATCAGGCCATTGAGCCTTGGGCTTGAGCATCACGTAGCTATCAGAGATGTTGGGCGGCATTGGATCTGAGGCGATCTCTGCGGTACCTGTACGAGCGAATATCCGCTCAACTTCGGGCACCTTTGCCATCACCAGTTTTTCGAGACTCTGCTGCATTTCTACCGATTGTGTCAGGCTGGTACCCGGTACGCGCAATGCTTGCAGGGCAAAATCTCCTTCGCTGAGACTCGGCACAAACTCACTGCCCATTCGACTGGCAACAACGCCGCACACAACGATGACGCCGAGTGCCATGGCGAATGCCAGCGACCGATGCTCCATGACCCAGTCAAGCGCGGGCGCATAGACCCGGCGTGCCCCTCGCATGACCGCGTTCTCCTCTTCCTTCACCTTGCCAGTTACGAACATAGCAATTGCCGCAGGCACAAAGGTAACGGACAGGAGCATGGCACCGAGCAAAGCAATCACGACGGTAAATGCCATGGGGTGGAACATCTTCCCCTCAACGCCGGTCAGGGCAAAAATCGGCAGATAAACGACCATGATGATCAACTGACCAAAAATTAGTGGTCGGCGGGCTTCCTTGGCTGCTGCAAACACTTCGTGAAAGCGTTCGGAGCGGGTGAGGATGCGCCCGTGATGTTGCTGTGCATGGGCCAGACGTCGGATGGCATTTTCGACAATCACCACCGCGCCATCGACAATAATGCCGAAGTCCAGAGCCCCAAGACTCATCAGATTGGCGCTGACCTTGTTGGTGAACATGCCGGTGAATGTGAATAGCATAGCGAGCGGGATCACCATGGCAGTAATCAGCGCGGCGCGAATATTGCCAAGGAACAGAAACAGAATCGCGATCACCAGGATCGCACCTTCAATCAAGTTCTTTTTAACCGTGGCAATCGCCTTGTCCACCAAATTGGTACGGTCATAGACGGTGATCGCCACCACCCCTTTAGGCAACGAACGATTGATCTGCTCCAGCTTGACGGCAACGGCCTGAGACACGGTTCGGCTGTTTTCGCCGATCAGCATGAACACCGTGCCGAGTACAACTTCACGACCGTTTTCCGTAGCCGCGCCAGTGCGCAACTCACGTCCAATATCCACGGTCGCTACGTTTTTTATGCGGATTGGTGTGCCGTCGACATTGGCCATCACAATGTTGGCGATATCGTCGGTAGTCGCCACTTGGCCAGGCGCACGAATAAGCAGTTGTTCACCGTTGTGTTCAATGTAGCCGGCGCCGACGTTGGCGTTGTTTCGTTCCAGCGCTGTCACAAGGTCGGTAAGCGTCAGCTTATAAGCCGCTAAACGTTTCGGATCGGGAGCAATCTGATACTCCTTGGCGAACCCGCCAATGGTGTTGATTTCTGCAACTCCCGGAACGTTGCGCAACTGGGGTTTGATAATCCAGTCCTGAATCACTCTAAGGTCGGTTGGCGTGTAGGGGCTGCCGTCCTCCTTGACGGCACCTTCTTCGGCCTCGACCGTCCAAAGGAAAATCTCACCCAGACCGGTAGAGATCGGCCCCATGACAGCTTCCACACCCTCGGGAAGTTGCTCCTTGGCCACCTGCAAACGCTCGTTGACCAATTGCCGGGCGAAGAATAAGTCGGTGCCTTCTTTGAAGATCACCGTGACTTGCGACAGACCCGAGCGTGAGAGGGAACGTGTCTGTTCCAGAGCCGGCAAACCAGCCATCGCAGTTTCGATGGGGAAAGTGATGCGCTGCTCTGTTTCGAGTGGTGAGAAACCTGCGGCGCCTGTATTGATCTGTACCTGGACGTTGGTGATGTCGGGTACGGCGTCGATCGGCAGCTTCTGATAGCTGGCTATACCGAGGCCGGCCATGAGAAAAACCGCGAGCAGCACGATAATGCGCTGCTCGATGGCAAATTGGATTAGGCGTTCGAACATGAGAACCTTCTCGTGGAAGTGGCGGATCAGTGGGCGTGTGTAGCCGAGGCTTTACCCAGTTCTGATTTCAGAATGAAGCTGCCGGCAGCAGCAACTTGAACACCGGGCTCCAAGCCCCCGGTAATTTCGACGAGACCCGCCGCACGACTACCCACTTCAACCGGCTTCGCCTGAAATCCGTCTTCGGTGCGAACGAAAACGGTTGGCTTGTCCTCGACCGTCTGAACGGCCGTTTCCGGCACTGCGACTCTCGCCTGTCGGGTATCGGTCTCAACCAGCACGGTCACAAATAATCCCGGACGCCAGGCGCCTTGTGGGTTGGCAAGGGTCACGCGGACTGTTGCAGTGCGGGTCTGCTCACCCAGCAAGCTTCCGACGTAAGCCACAGTTCCAGCGACTTCGGCGTTCAACTCCGGAGCACTGACCGTGACTGCCTTGCCCACCAGCACCTTGTTCAAATCCTTAGGGGAAACGCCGAAAGTTACCCATACACGCGACAAGTCTGAGAGGGTGAAGGCATTGGTGGTTTCGCTAACAACCTCACCGATACCCAGATGCTTTTCGACCACGACGCCGTCGAACGGCGCACGTAACTCATATCGATTACCGCCGCTGGCCACCGAGCTACCACTGAGTACACTGATTTTTTGTCGAGCATTACTCATAGCTATTTCGGCTTCTTGCAATGCCTGTCGGGCCTGAAGAAAATCCTGCTCGGCGGAGATTTTGTCCTGCCATAACTGGCGCTCACGCTCGTAGGTGGTGCGCGCTAACTCCAAACGGCGTTGCGCAGCGGCTTGCTCGCTACGCTGGTCAGATATTTGCTGGCTGGCGATCATGGCCAATAGCTGACCTTTTTTTACGGGTTGGCCGAGATTGACATGGACCGACTCGACGACACCGGATACCCGGGGCACCACATGTGCAGTGCGGTCTTCATCGAAGCGGACTTCTCCAGGAAAGGGCAATGTGAGGCTGATGCTCTGTGCCTTCGCTTCGACCAACTGAATACCGGCCGAGTTGATCTGCTCGTCGCTCAGTGTCAGATGACCTTCTTCTGCCTCGCCTTCGGCATGCTCGCCTTCAGCTGACTCCTTTGCAGCACCCTCGTTGCCATGATCGTCGTGATCGCCGTGGCCCTGTTCTTCTTGCGCCTGAGCCCCAGTGGATGGTGCCGAGGAGCTACCCATCCAGAGGGAACCGATTCCAATGCCCACCGTCAGGGTCAGTGCGGTGACAAGGATTAGTTTTTTATCCATGGAGACTCCCTGCGCAGCTCAGTTGGCAGCCACGAAATACCATGGCACTGCAACACTGAGCAGCGGCGAAAAATAAGTTATTTGAAATTCAAGGGGCACGAGTGAGCTGGTCGACATCACCAAAAATTCGCTCGATGCGCACCCAGGCGTCTGTCGCCTCTGCAATGGCTTGGATGTATTGGGTGCGTGCGCTGATCAAGGTGCGCTGAGCATCGAGCACGTCCAGGAAATTGAACTTGCCCATTTCGAAACCCCGCGTAGCGGTGTCAACTGCATTTTGTGCGGCAGGCAGGATGGTCTGATTGAACGAGGCGACTTCAGTGTTTGCCGTCATCCACTGATCCAGAGTGGTTTGAATTTCTGTGCGCAGGCGCAACTCACTGGCATTGCGAAGGTCGCGGGCTTGATCGGTACGGCGGGCAGCTGCCAGTACATTGCCCTGGTTACGGTTGAATAACGGAATAGGCATCGACAGCCCCACGACATTCACCCGCTCGCGTTCTCGTTCATCGTATTGGCTACCGACACTTACGGTGAGGTCAGGAATACGCTGAGCTTTCTCAAGACCGAGAGAGGCTTCCCGTTGATCGATTTGAAGCTTTGCCAACCGTAGCTCTGCGGTCTCGCCGATGCGGTTAATCAACAGCGAGGGTTCCGGCACCTCTGGCATCGATTGGCCGGCATCCCCCACAGACACGAACGCAGGCAATGGTGCTCCCATGACCTGAGCGAGCTGTTGATAGGCACTGGCCTCATCCCGCTCGGCCCGTCTCAACTCTAGGCGCACCTCCGACAACTGGACTTCGGCTCGCGTACCTTCAACAGGCGATGACTTGCCGCTCTTAATACGACCTTGAGCAACACGCAAACCTCGCTCGGCGAGCTCAACCGATTGACGAGCCAAGACCAACCTTTGCTGAGCCGTCGATGATTTGTAAAACGCCTGGATGACATCAGCACGCAAAACATTACGTTTACGCTCCAGTTCAATTCCAGCCGCGTCCTGAGCTCGGCTGGCAACGTCTATCCGGGCTCCACGCTTGCCACCCAGCTCAATCGGCTGGTTGATCATCACCGTCGTAGTCCGTGAATTTCGTCGAGTATCTTCAGCTTCCCAAGACAGCTCGGGGTTAGGAATCAAGCCCGCTTGTTGTCGATCTCCTTGAGCAATACCAATCTCCCACTGTGCTGCAGCCAGATCAGGGTTGTTGGCAAAAGCAGCTTCTAGAGCCTGATCCATCGTGAGCCTTTGAGCGCTTGTCGCGAACAAAGGACTGACCAGAAGTGTAAGGATCGCAATCGCACCTGCTCTTAACATGGCTTTATGCATATTTGGGTGCGTAATAAACTTTCTATACCGAAGCAATTCCATCATTCCTAAAACCCTTAAAACATTTTCCATGAGGCGAAATGTAGTTCTCCCCACCTATCAACAAGGTGACTGAAAAATTACAAATACGTTATCCGGCGGCAAGGCTCTATTTTTTGCATTAGTATGAAGACGACGGGAAACGCTGAGCGCTCTGCAACAAATGGAAATAAACAGAACACGAACAAATATTTTTTCTTATGTGTGAACAATCACGACTCGATGAATGGTTTGCAGACATAAAAAATAACGAAATTGATCTAAGCCTTGTTTCATCTGTGGCAGGTATCGGCTTCGCAGTTCGAAATTTAAGGTGCCATACAAGCAGTAAATAAATTTACGTAATAAGCCACCCAAACTAACCACTAAACACTGACAAACTAACAGCCCTGGCTCTCAAATTTAATATTCAATCCGACATATTTATAGAAGGGTGAAAACCTATGCGAATCCTTGTGATAGAGGACGAGCT
The DNA here is from genome assembly GCF_001945365.1 of Pseudomonas reinekei. GTDB lineage: Bacteria > Pseudomonadota > Gammaproteobacteria > Pseudomonadales > Pseudomonadaceae > Aquipseudomonas > Aquipseudomonas reinekei. Next base: position 147,936 of record NZ_MSTQ01000007.1, on the reverse strand, counting down.
GAAGACTGCCGAATATTTACATCAAGGCCTGACAGAAAGCGGTTACATTGTAGATTGTGCATCAACAGGTGCAGACGGACTTCACTTGGCACGTCAGCAAGCTTATGACTTAGTAATTCTTGACGTAAACCTCCCCGAAATTGATGGGTGGGGGGTTCTCGAAAACATTCGGCAGACAAGTAGTACTCGGGTAATGATGCTGACCGCACGAGGACGTCTGGCAGATAAAATCAAAGGACTGGATCTAGGTGCCGATGACTATCTGGTCAAGCCATTTGAATTCCCGGAATTACTAGCAAGAGTACGTACACTAATGCGGCGCAGCGAACATATACCGGTTCCGGAGGTGCTTAAAGTCGCGGACTTAGAGCTTGATCAAGGAAGGCACCGCGCATTCCGGGGAACGCAACGCATAGATCTGACAACAAAGGAGTTTGCTCTGCTCCATTTACTAATGCGCCAATCCGGAGAGGTATTGTCTCGCACACAGATTATCTCCCTAGTTTGGGATATGAATTTTGACTGCGACACGAACGTTGTCGAGGTGTCGATCCGAAGACTGAGAGCGAAAATAGATGATCCATTTGAAACCAAATTGATCCATACCCTCCGGGGCGTTGGCTACGTTCTAGAGGCTAGGAAATGAAGCCAGTCAGCCTATCGATGCGGCTGGGGTTGACGGTCAGTATGATGGGAGCAGTGCTAGTAGTGTTTTTAGCGGTACTGGCATATCTGGCGCTTTCCCATGAATTGGATTCACGGGCAAAAGACAGCCTTGAAAAAAAGATGAGCCAGATAGAGCACAGCCTACTGATGGATATCAGTACTCTTGAGATTAGCCAAGAACCTCATGCTTTGTTAGATCAAGTACTAGGGCATGACAATCTCAACCTGACTGTCTTCAATGTAGACATGAGTAAACAGCTCCTAAGTTTTGGAGCAGATATACCTGAACGCTCGGCGACCCTGTCCGAACCAGGCGCCAGTAATAAGCTGTCCTACACCACTGGGTCTGAGGAGGCAGAAACCCACATCCTCGCAGCCTCTAAAATTATGAAGTTGCGGGATGGTGAGTCGGTATCGGTACTACTTACTATTGAGCGTTCTAATGATGAAGCGCTACTTAACGCCTATCTGAACTCGACCATTGTCGCGGTTCCGCTGTTACTGGTTCTGATTGGTATCAGCGCTTGGGCAATTGTTCAACGCGGCCTTTCTCCGCTCAGGGAGTTCCGTAAAGTTGCTGCCATGGTTTCGGCCCAGGACCTTAGCCATCGACTCTCCGTTGTGAAAATGCCGCAAGAGCTGAGTGAGCTTGCTCATGCCATAAACTTCATGCTCCACCGCCTTGATAGCGGGGTTCAGCAACTGTCGCAATTTTCCGATGACTTGGCACACGAGTTGCGTTCACCGATCACCAATCTTATGGGCAAAGCACAAGTAACCCTTTCCCGTGAGCGTCCAGCAGAAGAGTACAAGGCTGTTTTGGAGTCCTGTACCGAGGAGCTGGGACGTGTCACCAGAATTGTTTCTGATATGCTTTTTCTGGCCCAAGTTAGTCATCCAGCAACTCTAGTACCGTTTGAATGCATTTTATTGGAGGACGAAGCATTAAAAGTCATCGATCTTTTCTCTCTGTCGGCAGAAGAAAAGAATGTCAGCATAGGTGTCAGCGGCTGCGGAAAGGTACTCGGTGACCGCCTTATGATTCAGAGAGCCATTTCAAATCTTTTGTCAAATGCGATCCGCCACTGCCCGTCAGGGCAATCAATCTCTATAGCAATAGAAACTCAACCGGAGAAAGTATCCCTGGTTGTAAGTAATCCTGGCGCGGGGATTGAATCTCAGCACCTACCTCATATTTTCGACCGTTTCTATCGCGTGGATACCAGTCGCTCACGAGCAGAGGGTGGCACAGGATTAGGATTAGCAATTGTGAGATCCATCATGAGCCTTCACCAAGGATCTGCAGACGCCAAAATTTTACAGGGCCAGGAAACCATTTTTCGACTCACATTTCCAAAATATAATGCACAAATCAGCTGGAAACCTGAAAAGATTAAAGAGTGAGGCTGTAAAATTCGACTAACTTAATACACATGGATGAATCGTGAATTTATAAAAATCTGCTGCCAAGATTCTAGTCGAAAGATGTATAGCGAAGCTTACTAATAATGAAGCGAGACAAACTGCATTAGAAGTACATTTCGTGCCCCTCTCCCAAGCCCTCGAATCGATTAATGCGATTGGCAGCCAGGTTGCGAGACTCGATCCAACGCATAACATTTCAAAATTGTAATTTTAGAGACATCTCTTCGTTATCTTAAATTTGCAACTATAGACGGCGAACGCGCCCGTAGAAGGCCGTTGGGGGAGAAAATACAAAAAAGTCTGTGGCGAAGAGAAGCTTACCAACTGCTTACAGTAATAAATAGACTGAGTAGCTGGAACAACGAACCGGAGGATAAGTATATCCCCCAAACACACTTGGATGGAGGCTCTATACAGCCGAGTTCTAGGTGAACCCTATGCGCCATAGATTTATCCTCTCACATCTCGTTGGGCCGAACTCTCCAAAAAACAGCTAATAACAGAATCGGAAAAATATGATGAGAAAGACTTTTATTTCGCTGAGTGTCGCGTCGTTCACGCTTAGTTTAAGTCCGCTCGCTTCTGCCGAGTTCCTTAAAGACAGCAAAGCCAATGTCGAACTACGCAATTTCTACTTCAATCGCGACTTTCGGCAAGACACAGCGAGCCAGTCAAAACAAGAGGAGTGGGCACAGGGCTTTCTCATGCGCTATGAGTCGGGATACACGGAGGGTACTGTTGGTGTAGGTTTCGACGCGATTGGCATGTTTGGTCTAAAACTCGACTCCAGTCCTGATAGAACTGGGTCCGGCCTTCTTCCTCGGAGTATCGAATCCCCTCGCCGAGCCCAAGATGACTACAGCAAGCTAGGTGCAACAGCAAAGTTAAAAGTATCGAAAAGTGTTGTAAAGATTGGCACATTGATGCCTAAGCTTCCTACGGTTCAATCCAACGACTCACGCCTGTTACCTCAAAGCTTTCAGGGTGGGCAGCTGAACTCTATGGAGATAGATGGCCTTACTTTGGATGCTGGCCAACTTAAACAGATCAATCTGCGTGATTCCTCAAATAACGAGGACATGACGATTTCAAGCGGCGGAGCTCGAGGGATCATTGTTCGCGGCGGGCAGACCAGCGATGAGTTTAACTTTGCTAGCCTGAACTACAAATGGAACAAGAATATATCCACAAGCTATAGTTACGGCGGGCTCGACGGCCTGTACAAACAGAACATCGTCAACTTCATACACGTCCTTCCTTTGGATGAAAAACAACAATTCAAGAGTGACCTCCGGTACGCACGCTCTACTGACGACGGCAATAGTAACGTAGATAACACCGCGCTCGGAGCTATGTTCACATATGCATTTTACGGCCATCAATTGGGCTTGGGCTATCAAAAGATGATTGGCGACACTGGATACGCCTACATCAACGGATCAGACCCATTCCTAGTTAACTTTGTGCAAATAGGAGATTTTTCAAATAAGGAAGAAAAGTCTTGGCAAGCGCGCTACGATTTCAACTTTGCATCCGTTGGAATCCCCGGTCTGACGTTCATGACTCGATACATTAGCGGTGACAATGTTGACTTGGGGAGTGGCAAACCAAGCGGTAAAGAATGGGAGCGTAACATGGACATAGCTTATATTTTTCAAGAAGGAGCATTGAAAAATCTAGGTATCAAATGGCGTAACGCGACAGTGCGCACAACGAATTTCGGCAACGATATTGACGAGAATCGATTGATTCTTAGCTATACACTCCCACTGTTCTGATCAATTGGGCGATGGTGACATATGGTAGGCTGTATCTATTTTTAACGCCATATGTTCCCTCGCACTATTTTATTACATTTCCAAACTTGCTGAGAAGCGAACATTGCAATGCACATACCGTTGTTTAGAAAACAACTAGGCATCTGCTGTTCAACAATGATTACACCCATTAAACCCTTCTCAAAAACTGTAAGCACCTTGCTAGCTTTTTATACAAAGCCATACACTCGTACCGAACACATCTAAGTTAGACCTATGCGTGCACTGTCTCTCAAAAAAAACACTAACAATGGGACTCGCGCCACTCTGCTTAGAGCTAGAAGTCTCTGTCATCCCATGCAATCGGAGAAACGAATCTTTTGCAGTAGTGCATATACATAATGCGTTCAACATCAGTTCTACAACCATCGTTACTGGGCACACACACTAGCTGAACATACGAAATTATTACTTACGTTCATAAAGAATATAGTTACTCCCTCACTCTAAATTTTGCTCCTCCTATATTTACGGCCTAAAAAATGCAAGAAAGTAGAATTACAATCACCGCGTAATATTATGAAATCATTGACCACCCAAGACCTGCCGAGCGGCACTTGCGTCAGCAAAACGGGCTAATATTTACGCCTAAGCCAGTGAGATCCAGTGCGACATACTGTCGCAAAACCTAGTTTTAGAGCCCACGAACGACATTCTTTGTTGACTCTATAGCAGCTACAGGCTTCAGGCTAAGAGCATTGCAAAGGGCTAATTTTCGTTTTTCGTATTTTTGCTATAAATGGGGTGGCTGTCATGAGAATGCTTGTAGTTGAGGACGAGGCTAAAACCGCCGAATATTTGCATCAAGGATTAACTGAAAATGGCTATGTAGTTGATCGCGCATCGAATGGCACGGACGGCCTTCATCTGGCGCGTCAACATGTCTATGACTTAGTGATACTTGACGTTAATCTTCCAGAACTTAATGGTTGGGGGGTTCTTGAGCATCTTCGCCTAAGCAGTAACACTAGGGTCATGATGTTAACGGCCCGAGGACGTCTGGCGGACAAAATCCGCGGATTGGATTTAGGGGCCGATGACTACCTGGTTAAGCCGTTTGAGTTTCCTGAGCTACTGGCACGGGTACGAACTCTGATGCGTCGCAGTGAGCAGATTCCTGTACCGCAGGTGCTCAAGGTCGCCGATCTGGAACTCGACCACGGACGCCACCGTGCTTTTCGTGGTAATCAGCGCATAGATCTGACAACCAAGGAGTTCTCGCTTCTGCACCTATTGATGCGCCATTCTGGGGAGGTTCTCTCCAGAACTCGGATAATTTCACTGGTGTGGGACATGAACTTTGACTGCGACACCAACGTTGTCGAAGTTTCAATCCGTCGTTTGAGAGCCAAAATCGACGACCCCTTTGATAATAAATTGATCCATACCCTGCGCGGAGTTGGTTACGTGTTGGAGGCGCGCGAATGAAGCCGGCTAGCCTGTCAATGCGGCTAGGGTTGACAGTGAGTATTCTGGGGGCATTGTTGGTAGTATTTTTGGCTGCCCTAGCTTTTTTTGCGCTAACGCATGAGTTGGAAAAGCTGGCCAAACGAAGCCTGGACAAGAAATTTGAGCAGGTCGAACATAGTCTATCCCTATATAAGGATACAGCCGACATAAACTCGAATCCGCACTCCTTGCTGGATCAAGTTATGGGACATGACAATTTGAACCTGGCCATCTATGACTTAGCAAACCTGAGGTCACCTGTGCTGAAAGTCGGGGCGGGCTTGTCGGACCTGCGGATAGAGTTGAAGGCAGCGGTTGCCGCCGTCGACAAGATTTCATATTCCACCAATTCCGACGGCGAAGGCCGACACTTTATTACCGCCTCCAAGCTCATCCGGTTAAAGGACGGTACGAGCGTTCCCGTACTGCTGTCCATCGATTGCGCAAATGATGAAGCACTACTCAGCACGTATTTGCGGTCGACGATCATTGCGTTACCTTTGTTGTTAATACTCATTGGAATGAGTGCCTGGGCGGTAGTTCAGCGAGGTCTCGCGCCACTGAGGGAGTTCCGAAAGGTTGCCGCTATCGTCTCAGCACAAGACCTTAGCCATCGACTCTCTGTGGTCAAAATGCCTCAGGAACTTAGTGAGTTGGCCCACGGCGTCAACTTCATGCTACATCGACTCGATAGCGGTATTCAGCAGCTGTCGCAGTTCTCCGATGACTTGGCTCATGAATTGCGATCCCCCATTACTAATTTGATGGGCAAAGCCCAAGTGACGCTTTCTCGGGACAGGTCGGCGGAAGAGTACAAATCTGTGCTGGAGTCTTGCACCGAAGAATTGGAACGTGTCACTCGAATTGTCTCGGATATGCTCTTTCTTGCTCAGGTCAGTCATCCTGCCGCGCTCGTCCCGTTCGAGATAATTAATTTGGAAGATGAAGCATTGAAGGTCGTCGATCTGTTTTTATTTTCTGCGGAAGAGAAACGGATCAGCCTGAGCGTCACCGGAAGCGGATACACCATTGGAGACAGGTTGATGATTCAGCGAGCAATATCAAACTTGCTGTCCAATGCGATACGCCATTGCCCAGCAGGACAATCCATTTCAGTTGTCATCAAATGCCAAGCCAATCAAGTCTCGCTGCTGGTAGGCAACCCTGGCGCAGGTATCGAACCTCAGCACCTGTCGCACTTGTTCGAACGTTTTTATCGAGTCGACACAAGTCACACACGTGCCGAAGGAAGTACTGGTTTGGGCTTGGCTATTGTGCGATCAATCATGAGCCTTCATCAGGGGAAAGCAGAAGTCGAAAGCTTGCCCGGTAGCATGACCGTTTTCAGTCTGAGCTTTCCAAACCTCGACGGACAGCCCCCCTGGCAGCAGGCGAGAAAGGCTCAGGGGTAAATTGTTGCGTTAAACATTGGTTAATTCGCATACATTAGTTCCCCGTACCACTGGAAATGCTCGGGTGGCTCAGAGAATTATTGTCCGCAAGCCTTCAGAGTATCGCAGCGGCCCCTCCCGCGACATGGAATGTTTACGGGGGTCTTTCTAGTGCTGCATGCCTTCGTTTCCTTCGAGCTTGGCATGAAACTGCGAGTTCTCTAATTGAAGAGTCGTATGGCTAATATGAAATTTCTCGCTCATCAGTCGAGTCACCTCGGCCAATATCTCTTGATCGGGGCGGGAAGGGTGCTGAACGACTAGGTGCGCGCTCATGACATTTTTGCCGCTGGTCAAAGCCCAGAGATGCAAATCATGAATATCCTCAATACCTTCAACCGCCCTGATTGTCGCCTCCACTTCCGCTATGTCGATTCCGTCCGGAACACCCTGCAACAAGATGTTCATGCTTTCTTTGAGCAAAACCCAGGTTCTGGGTAGAACCCACAACCCGATAGCTGCGGCAACGATCGAGTCAACCCAAGTCCATCCGGTAAAGCGAATGATCAATGCTGCCCCTATCACACCTATGGAGCCCAGCATGTCGCTCCAAACCTCAAGATACGCGCCTTTGACGTTAAGGCTTTCGTCACTGGCAGACATCAGCAAGCGCATTGAAACAAGGTTCACAACTAGCCCTATCACTGCGACGATCAGCATGCCTGTCGGTTGTATTTCTGTCGGAGTTTTAAACCGCTGATATGCCTCGTACAGGATGTACACCGCCACCATGAACAACAGAATCGCATTGAAAGCAGCTGCGAGGATCTCAAATCGTGCATAGCCAAATGTCCGTTTTTTATCCGCAGCGCGTTTGGCGATCTGAATAGCGACTAATGAAATAGCAAGGGCAGTGGAATCCGTCAGCATGTGAGCGGCGTCGGATAACAACGCCAAGCTGCCGGTGATGAAAGCACCAATGACCTCCGCGATCATGAAGCTTGTCGTTAGCGCCAGAGCGATCCACAATTTTTTCTCGTGTCCTGCACGTGCTTGACCGTGACTGTGACCGGCGCTCATAGGACTCTCCATGTGTGCGTGAATGGATACGACAATGACTCAGAGGCTCACTCTTCGCTAAGAAGATTTCTCAGTTCTTGAGAAATAGGCATCACCTGAAAAGCACTGACACGGGCGCGACCAGTATTTCCCGATGGCACCCATATTGTTGAAAATAGCAGGGCAGCGAAAACACGTGGTATTTGTCCCACAACCTCTCGGGGATCTCGTGTCCTGATGCCAACATACAACATAAAGACGTGTGACTTTGCATGCAGCAGGGGACGGCGTTGCGTCAGGATGTGGGTACGCTCCAGCCAATGGTAAGCGCGCGCATAATCTTGAGACCTTATGGCTAAACGGGCTTCGCCGAAGCCCTCAAGAATTGCCCCATGCAACATTTCTTTCATGCTACGACTCCGGACTATTTTTTCAGCAAGCGCAGCCCATTAAGTACTACCAACAGGCTGACACCAACATCTGCAAACACCGCCATCCACATCGTGGCCAAGCCCATCAAAGTAAACACAAGGAACACCGCTTTGACGCCCAAGGCGAACGCTATGTTTTGCTTTAGCACCGTGGCGGTTTGTCGGGACAGACGAACGAAAGCCGGGATCTTTCTCAGGTCATCATCCATCAGCGCGACGTCTGCCGTTTCGATTGCGGTGCCGGTACCCGCAGCGGCCATTGCGAAGCCAATCTGGGACTTGGCCAAGGCCGGCGCATCATTAATCCCATCGCCGACCATCCCCACCACGTGACCACTGTTTTGCGACTCACCAATAGCCAAAAGCTTGTCGGCGGGAAGCAAGTTTCCTCGGGCCTCATCAATCCCGACTTGTTGCGCAATTGCCTGCGCAGTGTGTGAGTTGTCCCCTGTCAGCATCATAGTCTTGATGCCTAGCTCGTGCAGTTCCTTGATCGCGGTCTGGCTTGAGTCTTTCACCGTATCGGCAACCGCGAACAGTGCTATGACCTGAGTAGCGTTGCTTAACGCTACAACGGTTTTCCCCTGACGCTCCAGACGATTCAGGGATGCCTTCAGTTGCGGCGTGCAAAGACCCAGCTCCTCGATCAAGCGATGGTTGCCCAGATGATAGAGCTGACCCTCGACGTTCCCTTTCACACCACGTCCTGGGAGCGCTTCGAAACTCTCGACAGACTTGAGCATTGACGCGTCCAGCGCCGCCTGTTTGGTGATGGCCTGTGAGACCGGGTGATCCGAGCGACCGCCCAGACTGGCGGCAATAATCTGAGGGGCTAGTTCTGAAATCTCGGCCAGTGGGATGTAATCGGTCTGGACCGGCTTGCCATGCGTAATGGTCCCGGTTTTGTCGAGTGCGACGAAGCTCAGCTTGGCGCCAATTTCCAGGTAGACGCCACCCTTGACCAAAATGCCCTTGCGAGCCGCTGCCGCCAGACCGCTGACAATGGACACCGGGGTTGAAATGACCAGCGCGCAGGGGCAGGCAACCACCAGAAGCACTAGGGCGCGGTAGATCCAATCAGTCCAGAGCCCGCCTATGAATAATGGGGGCAACACCGCAATGGCCAAGGCAAAGAAGAACACTGCTGGCGTATAGATCTTGGCGAATTGGTCAACAAACCGCTGGGTTGGTGCTCGCGAACTTTGAGCCTCTTCGACCGCATGGATGATTCGAGCCAACGTCGTATTGCTGGCCTCAGCCGTTACTCGGTATTCGAAGGAGCCGGATTCGTTGATGGATCCTGCATAGACGGGGTCATCTACGGTTTTCTCGATGGGTAGGCTTTCCCCCGTGATAGGTGCCTGGTTGACTGTAGAGTTGCCGGAAGAGACAACGCCATCCAGACCGATACGCTCGCCGGGGCGAACCCGCACCAAAGCATCGATCTCGACAGTTTTCACATCCACTTCCAGCCAACTGCCATCTGGCTGGCGAACGGTCGCCCGCTCCGGGGACAAATCCATCAAACCCTTGATTGCGTTGCGCGCACGATCCAGCGATCTTGCCTCTATAAGTTCGGCAACGGTGAACAGGAACATGACCATCGCGGCTTCTGGCCACTGACCGATCAACACTGCACCGGTCACGGCAATGCTCATCAAGGCATTGATGTTCAGATTGAGATGTTTGAGTGAGATCCAGCCTTTCTTGTAGGTCGCTGGGCCGCAGAGCACAATCGCGAACAAGGCTACAACCGCCACCACCCATTCAGGAGCGGCGTTAGTGAAATGCAATACTTCCGCAGCTACTGCCCCAGCGCCGGATAGTATCAGTTTCCACCAGGTACTCTTGCGCGGTGAGGCTATCTGGGCGGCTTGCGGCGCATCGGAGTTGAATGCCTTGCCGTCAGTAGTCAACGGTTCGGCGTGCATGCCAAGCGATGACACAGCCGCTTCAATACTCAAGGTGTCCGGCAGTTCGTGCCAGACCCCCAGAGTACGGTTCATCATGTTGAACTCCAGCTTTTGAATCCCGCTCATTCGAGCGAGCTTGCCCTCGATCATTGTCTGCTCGGAGGGACAGCACATTTGCCCTATACGAAAACTGCTGAAGCGAGCGGTATTGCCGGCATCCGCTGGAGAAGCTTTTGCTGCACAAGTGCTTGCGCCGCCCGCGTCGGATGGCGGGCAGCAAGCGTCGGTAAAGAGATCGTTATCAACCGGGGCGGCAGATTTACTCGGTTCAGCCAGGGTGTACAAGGTGGATGCCGGTGTTACGGCAGCGCAGCTTGATTTGCTGCCATCCGCAGCAGGAGAGCAGCAACCGGAGTCTTCTGCCTTGGTTGGCCCCGGGACGACGTCCGAGGTTTTCGCAGCGCAACAACTGCTCTTGGGCGGGTTCTGGACTGCATTCGTATCGCCAGTCGTTGCGGCGGGTGTACAGCGACCTGTCAGCGCTTTCGAATCAAAAACCTCAACGCTGGCCTGACTTTCAGGTGTTTGCTTATCACCGCAACAACTTTTCATAAGGACACTCTCCACAAGTTATGGTGAAGAGTGAACACCCTATAGCCACTATAAGGTCAAGCGCATTATCGCGACTGCCAAACTTTTTCAACATTGCCATTGTGGCTAGCGCGATTGGTTGATCTCGCTCCAAATCAAATCATAGAGCTGCTGGGCACCGAAGTTGGTCAGCGGCTTACCGTTGACGAAGAATGTCGGTGTCCCGCTTACACCTACGGTTTTCGCATCGGCGGCATCCCGTTCAATAGTGGCTGTGATCTCTGGGGACACCATTTGTTCACGAGCCTTGGCCACGTCCAGGCCTGCCTGAGCAGCAGCGTCCCATGCTGCTGAAGCCTGTGCATCATCATGCCACTGCGGTTGGGCCTCTAGGACAGCTTCAAGTACCGGTGCAAATACGCCCTGCTTGCGTGCGGCCTCCAAAAGCCGGATGGCTTCTTCAGAACCTTTGTGAAGCTTCACATAACGCAGCACAAGACGAACGTCGGTTGGGTGCTGGGACATCATCTTTTTGACGATGGGATAGAAGGCACGACAGCTTTCACACGACGGGTCGAAAAATTCGACAATCGTCACCGGGGCGTTGGCAGGGCCGAAGCTTGGCGAATTAAAGCGCTCCAGAGCGCTGTTTTGCGGCACGGGCGCGGTGGCCTGGGGCACAGTGGAGGCACGATCATAAAAAAATGCAGCGACTGCGAAGCCGACTACGGCAAGGACGCTGATGGCGATGACGACGGTGCGTCTGCTCATACGGTAAATCTCCGGCGGATAAGAACAAGAAGAACAATCAGGAGGCTGAACACGCCCAGCGATAATAATGGCAGTGGAACACCACTGAAGATGGTCATGTCGACGCCAGAGCAGGACGGGCCGGCCCCGCAGGGTTTGATGCTTTCGGGGATCAGTCCGAAATAAAGCAGGTTGTGATACAGCGCGATGAGCCAGCCCATAACGGCTAATGGCAATGCATAACGCCAGACGCCCGCGTCCGACATGCAGCAAGCAACACCCAGCACCAGGACGAGGGGGAACATAAATGCACGTTGAAACCAACAAAGAACACAGGGCACTTGCCCCATGACTTCGCCGACGAACAACACGGCAAGCGTTGATATAAGGGCAAGCAGCCATGCGCAGAGCAGGAGCGCCCATATCCCGGATTGACGTGGTTGGTATGTGGTTTCCATCGGATCAAAGCCCTTTATGTAGCGTGTAAGGTCGAGCAAGGATTTGCTTGTCGCCTGAAGCGAGTAGAATGAAGGTTCTAGCGACTATAAGGTCAAGCGAAATGAGTGCGGCCACTTACACGGTCGGTGCCTTGGCGAAGGCGACCGATACCAAAGCAGTAACCATCCGCTATTACGAGCAGTCAGGACTGCTGCCTTCTGCTGGAAGGTCACCATCGGGCTACCGTTTCTACACGGACGAGGAGCGCAACCGGCTGTTGTTCATTCGCCGCAGCCGCGCACTGGGTTTCAGCCTGGATGACATTCGTGAGTTGCTCGGTCTTGCTGATCGACGCGACGCTTCCTGCGCTGCGGTGGACGCAAAAGTCGAAGGGCAATTAGAGCAGGTGCGAATGCGTATTCGAGACCTACAAGGTTTAGAAGCCGAACTGACACGACTGAGCGTTTGCTGTCAGGGTGGCGTGATTGAGCAATGTCGCATCATTGAATCGCTGTCGAATCGTAGTTAACGTGGCAAAGAGACTTCGTCTGCGCTGAAGTTGTATGAAGCCAGAATCGTTGCTGTTCGGTATGGTCCGCTAGTCTTGATTTACTTACGAGATAAGGGACTGAGGATTGCCGTGCCGTTCGCAGATACGCCATCCAATCAGACAAAACCGCAGGTAGCGGTTCATGGCTGGAGTGAGCCGATGAAAATGGCCCTACATTGATCCATTTGCCGCCTTCATTAGCTTCTCACCAACCTCTATCCCGCGCTCATACAGCACAACGACAGTCTCAGCGGATCAGCGGAGAGCGCTTTATCAATCACAATCAAGACAGGATTCATGCCTGTGAACCTCTGGAAAAATGGTTACAGGTCAAACTTTAATATCAAGAGGCCTAGCTATCTAGATAAAGGCGCCAGCAATTAGATAGCTATGTCATTGATATTTAAGTCTTAATTATGGGTGTATGCGTTTTATTGTACGTTTTTTGATCGAAAAGACGCATGCGGGTCCACAGTTTATTCCAGTTTTCCCTTTGAGGGGACGATCGCTGACACGTGGCCCGCGCCATGTCTTGGTAAGCACCGGGAAAATATAGGGATGGCTGAGTCGAACGAAACCTAAAACGCTGAACGTCGACGGCTGCCACATTGCGCACCAGTGAAACTTCAGTACAGGCTCTGCGCGACGTCCAGGTCTGTTCGTACCCTTCGACCAGGTCCCATCAACACATACACGGTGTTTTTAGTCTCGAACAGGCAATCATGGGTGAAGGAAACACCCAATGAGGTTCTTACCCAATGACCGCGAGGGAAACGTCCTTTGCTATCGTGGATAACACATAAAGCGTTGACCAACGTAGGAGTAACTCCTCTTCTAACAACGGCCTTTAACTGACGGGGGGAGACCGCTATATCAACCACTGTCCAATCAGCGACTAGGCAATAGGCACGTCCAGGGAAGTAAAATCCGACCAGAGCCACGGCGTCTGAATGAGCTAGCTCACATCCAGGTAATCTTTCGCCACCGGAAAGCAGTTCGACTAGGCCCGCCAGATTCATTCGTCCCTCCGACTCACCTCAAAAATCGAGTCGAATAATCAATCACACCAGTCAGCATAGCTGCGCGTAAAGCGCCTAGTCTTAACGCCGATGAACAGCACGCAAAATTTGACTCATCTCCTCGAAAGCTGATGCTTAGCCCGGTCGCTATGGTCTGATTCACCCCGCGATACCTCTGATTCGCGGGTTCACGTTTTCAAGACCTACAGCTCTACGTATCTCTCGCCTCACTGAACACCACTATTTCGATCGGTGGTGTCGCCGGCTGGAGTGGCTTACGCCAGTTACCGACGTCATATTGCCCATGCTTGAATCCCACTTCGGGATAGGTGCAAATGGGAGTGAAGCCGGGGCGTCATGAATACTGACGTCTGCGGCATTGAGTGGGGCGATATCGGCGCGTCCAATGCCCCGTCGATATGCAATTGGCGTCGGTATAAATAGTGACATCCACTGCCCAGCAATACGCCTCAGAGATCATCGGATCCACAGCAGTGCTGTGCCATTCCATAAAAAAATCTACTAGAGCTTTGAATTGGACGCGATCATCTCCATGTATGCATTGCCACCCATGGGAATATCATAACCTGGTGGCCCTTCCCATTGCCGCGAGACGCCGGTATTTCTAAGCATAACTTCACCATCAATACCTTCCTTAACCATGTTGTCTAAATCCCACTCGAAGTGATTTATGAGAGCTTGGCAAGCCACATGAGGTACTGTAGTCAATAATTTTAAGCTGGAGCTGTTTGGGGGTAACTTAAGCCTTGCGATCTCCGACATCGTCCATATCATTCTCCGTAACCGGAAATGCCAAAGAGATTCTAGATGAAGCTCAAGTTGTTCTGACACCAACGGAAACGACTTACGAGTCGCACGCTCCCTACTTACTTTTCGCGGCAAAAGTGCAAGCATGTTACCGATATTTACTCGAACCTGTTTTTGGGCGATGCGGTACAAATTCTCAACGCCTTCTTTAAGAATAGTTGCGTATTTTTCGTCCTCATCGCTCACCACCGACTCGACACTGTTCTTCTGCTTTACGCCCCTTGTAATTTCACTCAATAACCAGTCTTTATCGTTTTCGTTGAGCCAGCGTGTTACTTGATAAGCATTGACCCAAAGATAGTCCATACCAATACCTGGCTTAACCTCAAGTAGTATTGAGATTTTTTCTCGATAAGCCTTTTTTTTACTTTCTGGCAAAGCTTTCTCTTTTAGACGGACCGTCGGGTTTGCCGAGCTAGTAAGTAGAGACTCTTCTGCCAAGCATTTCTCAAATTTTTCTGCACTACCAAATAGATGTAGAGATATTAGAAGATGCCGCGCCAGCGGCATATCGATTTGACCTCTTGTTGTTGATAGTCGAATCCATTGACGTCGGATACCGGCTGCGTATGCTAGGTCAATTTTCGAAATAGTATCATCGCCAAACTTATCACGAATACTGCTAAATAATTTAGCAGTGCCAATCAGATTCCCATGAACAAACCCACGCTTCTTTGCTTGACGTCGATAACAGGCAGCCAAAATCTTATAATCCACCGATGGCAGATTGCGTTGCAGAATATCATTTACAAAAATTGCATACTCTCGTTCTTCAGATGAGGCTAGTAAACGGTTCGCAGGTTTAATAGCGTTCCACCCACAAACACAATCTTCGGTTAAATTAGGTAATAACTTGTTTCTACGAAAGAAAGGGTGAGAACAATTCGGACAAGATTGAAGAAGTTCCTCGCCGTGCCGCCAGCAGGCCGTAACGCCCGGTACATGATGAGCTCGGTGCCAATATGCGTAACCTGACTCTATGATGTCGGCTTGCACACAGGCTAAGCAAATCTTTGCTCTGCTATTTTTAGTGCCCTCCCACCTAGGCACACGAGCAACATCTGACAAAACTCTGTCCCGTTCCTTAGATGGGTCTTTTGATAACCCTATAAAAGGCTTGTATGCAGGAAAATAAGTATTAATTTCAAGCAATTCATTAAAGTTGCTTTCTTTAACTCCAGGTAATCGAGACGCAAGATTCCCTAATTGCTTTGGTATAAACGAAAGTTGAAATGGGGCAACGTCAAAAAGATCACGAAACGTTTCTGCCTCGGTTTTGTTTCCGGACAAAAAATGGTACCTCGTAATACGAGATAACAGGGTCTCGTCGGGCATCGATATTGGAAAAAAAAGAATGCTGGACATGAGTAGCCGACTTTCTAGCGTGGGTTCAGGTAGGACGCAAGTCCTGTGAAGGAGTACTTTTATCACATATCACCCTGTACCCAGGCAAGGATTTTTATGAACGCAACACAGTAGCTAACAGCCACCAACTACTACTTTAAAAAATCAGCCCATTTTTATTCGGTTTCACAATATAATACCGAACACATATAAATACCCTTCGTGTATTGCTTCGCCAAAACCTCACACAGGGAATCTACGCACTGCTCATTTACGGGGCTTCTGGCGACGGAGTTACAGAACAATATCCATACGAGAATCAGAATGCCGTCCCCCTGTGCGCGGTTTTCTGATACACGCTGTTCGATATATCGATGATTGAGTAATTGGTTTGCCGTCCAGTTTTAGCTTACGCTCGGCCCAGCTCAAACGCCTCCTATGGAATGCATCCAGGGTTTCGCATTCGGCTGCTAGGGCAGCTGCACAGTGCGGCAGCTTGTTGAGCTGCTTTTCAAACCTAGACAACATATGAAGCTCTCTGCCTATTTTTGTCCGTGAGATACGGACAGGTTTTCCTGGAAGCGTTCGTAACATTTCAGCGCATTGAACCACTTCGTTGGCAAGGTTACGGTCGAGGTCTTTGAATCTTTCTGCCTGCTGTCCACACGGTCTGTGGGCTTTACCTAGCTCTTGTGTACGCTCGGACAGCCATTGCCGATCGTTTCGATGAAGCCACACATAATCTCGACACTCATGAGCTAGGCGAGCTATGTAATCCCCCTCAAATCGATTCCTCCTATCACCCAGCTGTTTCGAAAGCCTCGCCTCTTTCCATCGGCCTGGTCCATCCGAAATCGTGCGTATCGCTCGGTAAACGCACGCAACCGAGCTCCCCGTTTCTGACGCTATGGTCTTCGCGTCAGCCCCCGAGAGTGCCCGCGTCCAGATCGCTTCAGATGCCTCACTCATATACTCATTGGCGCTTGCCCGATGGATTTGAGGTCCGTTGGCCGCGCGATCCCTAGAAGTTTCGGTATTGCCTGTTCGGTTAAGCGGCCCGGTAATAGGCCCGTTCTGCCGCAGTATCCTTTCCATGTCGACCTTCAGCGCGCAGGCCAGCAGGATAAATTTCAGCGGATGATGGGTGCCCCTCGGCTTACGCAAAAGCTTCACAACCCAGGCCGCCGGTATATCCGCAGACGATTTGCTCAGTATCGAGTACTCCCCTAAGGAGGGGAGAGCCTCAAAGAACGCAGACATGTGCCGCGCCAATCTGGCTAAGTGCAGCCGACCAGTGTCGGAAGCCATTTCCAAGGCAATAGCGCTATCCAGAAACACCGATCGAATCGCATCAGGAGATAATGGAGGAACATCGGTCTCAAGCACCTGCATCGAACGCCGTGCTATTTCGTGCAGAGCACTTTGTAGATTTTGAGGGATGTCTAACGAAATGGAGTGAGACTGAACGTCCTCATCGTCCGGCAAGTGCATTCTTCGAGAATTTCGGCTCAACCAGCGGTAATCAAGGAACTTCAACGGGGTTCCATGGTGTGGACAGATCAAAACGCCTGGAAGCTGATGCACACGGTGCCAGTACGCTGCTCCCACACAGGCCATGTCCTGGTTGATACAGTCGAAGCACAATCGCACTCTCGAAGCGAACTCGAGTCGACTCGCGATTAACCCCAACCTTAGCATCAACCCCTCGCCATTTCCCGCCATCAAGGTATTGGCGTCGTCCACCTGTTGCTGGGTCAAAAAAGGTTCGTAGTAGGGCAGCTGCGTATGGCGCTTTATAACCCCGGCTAGCGATAAGCCTGTGCCACACGGCAGCGCCTCGGCAAGCTCAGCTAGTCGACATGGAAAAGCCACGTTCTGCGAGAAGAAGTTTGCGGACTGCGCTCCATCGAAAACTGCTCCGCAGCTACGTACGCCACAGAGCCGGGCGTATCTTGAAAGGACGCTGTGAAGCGTCTCATCGTGAAACACGGCCGGAAAGAAATGGAATTTGAGCCCCATTTCGTCACCTTTTATTCACCCCTTCCGATACAACGGAGAGAACTCAAATAGATCTCTGTTTATCCAACCGGCGCTCTTCAACGCCTCAATGGAGTCTTCACTTTCACTTAGCACATGTGCCTCTGACGTCTCAACCGCTACCGCCGCAGGCGACTGCGATTTGACTGGGTTAACGGGCGCCACATTAGGTTTTGGCGCACTATTGTCGCTGCGACTGATGACACTGCGCAGCAACGCCAGTCGCTCCGGCCGAGCCAAACCATCGAACGCCATCATGTCGCTTAGTTGATCTTCAATCGGAAGCAAATCGTCGAACTGCCGCATCCGTTTCGGATCTCGGCTTCGCAGGGCGGACAAAGCTGGCTTCAATATTTGCATCTTGGTGTTGCTCACCAACGCGATTGTCTCGGCGGTAACGCATTCCGAACCACTCTGGATCGCATACCTCTGACTGAGCACCAAAAGCTTCACCAAAAAATCGGTGACGCCTTGTGTATGCTCATACAGCGCATCAAACACATCCTCGGTCAGTTCGACCGGCTGCTGGTACCACTGATAGCTCCACAGGTTTTCAACGAGCATTCGCCACTCGTCATCGTCCTTCTCAAAGCGTTTAAATTCGAGTACCCCGACGCCGCAGCAACGCCGTGCGTTGCGCATGACGTCCGAAAATAGGCTAATCATCGAATTTGTCCCGATGAACACCACGGGAATGCCGATGTTGTTCACTAGATGGAGGAAGAAATTCAGCATGTTGTCCTTGCCCCCAGTTTTCGCCAGGTGCAGGTTCTGTAGTTCGTCGATCAACAGAGCTCCGATGAAAAATGTACTCGCAACCTGCTCCATTTGTTGCAACGAGTCATTGATGTTCCGAGCCCGATGCCGCTTGTAGTAATCCTCATCACCTAACGCTCGCCCGACCGCATAGAAGAATTGCTGACAGAAGCCTGCCAGCGACCCATCTCGGGGGCAGTCAAGCTTGAGCCAGGTGATCTGGGTATGAACGAACTGCTTTCCTTCATAACGCTCGTGTCGGATCGTTTGAGGGTAGAGACTCAAAATGGCTTCGAGGGCGGTGGACTTCCCAATGCCACTAAGGCCAACCAGACTGAACGTTTCGGCAGTGGACTTGAATCCATCGTGGTAGCGCTGTGCACCCGAAAGCGAGTGTAGATGTCTGACAGTGTCTGGAGAAGTCGGGTTGCGTCCGACGTACCCTCGTCGGACCAGCAATGAAAATACGGACTCCAGATCCATGTGGACAATCAGAGGCTGAACCACCGTCCTCAACCGGTCGATACAGTGGATCCGAGTCGAACGGTCAAGGGCGAGCTCTTCTGGATCAACAGGACGAGGAAAATTCGAGATCAGTTGGATTGCTACCTCTTCTGAGAAGATAGGTGGCAGCGCTTCGATGAGCGGATTTCCCGCGTAGTCCGCTATCGCCTGCTTGGTGTAGCTTGCGAAAACTTGGGCGCCTTTCATTAGTTTTGTCCTGGGCGGAGTCGTTTGAGCATATCGATGACCTGAGCGCTGCGAGGGCCGGCAAAGTTCTCCGAGCGTTCTGGGGCGGTCTCTGCCTTCTGCCCAGGCGGGTCAATCCTCACACCCTCTGGCACATGGGCGGTCTCCCGCTCCTTGAGGCGTTCAACAGCGCGGTTCTCACGAATATTTCCAATCATCTCGGCCTTGGTCGCAGGGGCTGGCTCTTCTTTTCGCTCAGCCATCGCACCACTGACGATTTGATTAACCTCTTCTAGAAGCGAAATCCGACTCTCCAACTCAGCGCGTTTATGAGCCGGTGGAGCCTGGCGGTAAGCTTCGAGCAGGTCGAAAATTTCATCGGATCGATAATCAGCATACTTGTGATCGGACTTACGCAAATCGCAACGGATGAACTGTTTGTTGTCGCCCCGGATCCAAATATGTGCCGCGGAATTTGGGTCATACCAACACTCTATAGACCAAACCCCGCGGCTACGGGCTTTCGCAAACCAGTTGTTCTCGATCGCTACATCACAGACATAATGCATCCCTCGGAATAGCACACCACCCTTTTGCACCGTTGCTTGCTCGCGCGGAAGCAAATGGAGATAGACCAGCTCATCGGGATGATTGTTCGGTTCGACGTGGCCATTTTCCATCGCCCAAGTCCAAATACCTACCGGCGTCGGATCGACACCGTCGTTCATCATCTCTTGAGTGAGCCTGTCGGGCTGCCGGTTGAAGCGGTTATAGTGAAGGACACACTGGATGATGATCTTAGTGAACTCTTTCATGCTCAGCGTCGCGTCGAGTCGGTAATCTCGCTCGCCACGCTCCTTCTCCCTGGCCGCTACGCCACCTGGTAGCCACCTGATGCCCGTCAAATCGTTCAGGATACCGAACCGACTCTCCACCATCGACTTCCAGTCCGGCCGGTAAGGCGGAGCGATTCCCAGCTCGATATTCAGGCCAGTGGCAAGACCTTCAGCTGCTTTCCCCAACATCTCGCCTCGATCAGCGTAGATGTGATGCGGGAGGTGGTGACAGGCCCATTCTTCGGGATCGATTGTGACCCCGTTGGTAGCGCAAAACTGAACCTTCGAAGTGAAAGCGTTGAACAGCGCTTGCCTGGCTCCGTTCCAGCTCGGCCCCTCCAACCCGATGTAGAGACCGACGATCATGCCGGAGAAGCTATCGATGACGACGTACACCACCGGCCGTCCAATGAGCATCCGCCTGGAGTAGCCGTTCACGAGATAAATGTCAGCAATGGTGGCATCGATCTCAAACTGATGGCAGGGGCCACGAAGCCAGTCACGCACGGTTCCAGAAAGGGGGCGGCAATCTTTTAGCCACTTCCGCATTCCCTTACGCCCGCGTTCAGTTTCAACTTCGTCGAAATATTGCTTTCCCCAATAATCGAACTGCCTGAAGGAAGGAATTTCCGAATCGGGTAGGAGGCGACCACCCGATTCTGGATTTTTCGAAAGGTCTTTCGCTGTGTAGAACCTTCTAAGCATCTCGACATAGGCGCTGGTTATCGTAGAAGTCTTATCCCCTACGAATAACGAGTAACCGACACGGATACAGCGCTTATCCACGGCATCAATAAGCTTGGTCGGCGAAACGGCAATACCTTGGTATCGTGGTTTTCTGCCGGGCGGTTTTGCGGGATCATACTTACGCTCAGGAACTCCGACGCCCGCGTAGTTTTTCAAGAGCGCATTTCGAACCTGGCCATTGATCCAGTAACGGTACAGAAGTCGATAGATAC
Organism: Pseudomonas reinekei; assembly: GCF_001945365.1. Taxonomy (GTDB): domain Bacteria; phylum Pseudomonadota; class Gammaproteobacteria; order Pseudomonadales; family Pseudomonadaceae; genus Aquipseudomonas; species Aquipseudomonas reinekei. The sequence continues at coordinate 126,987 of NZ_MSTQ01000007.1, read as the reverse complement.
TCTTGCGCTGCATGCCAAGCTCAACAGCTCTACAGCCCACCATTCGCCCCATCTCACCGGAAGCAAATATCTGACCTGGGTAATCTGAGTCGATCAGGGGCGCGATGATGTTCCACTTTTCATCCCTTTCCCGCTTCTTTTTCTCATCCAAGTCATCCTCTAGCACTAAGAGAAACTCAGGCGTAACAATCTTGGCTGACTTCGTATCGCCTGCTATGACGGAGCCGCGAAGCTCTTCCAAGCCCAAACCAATCGGTTGGCGTGGCGGGTCCGTTAATTGGATCAAAACTACCGCATCGTATCGCTCATTGAGATACAAGACCCTAACGATGCCAGGCACGACGGAAAACTCAGTGACCGGTTCAAAAATATCATTGACCTGGACTTTCATGATAAGCCCTCCGCCGCCAGTGAAATTTTTATTGGGCTTTCGATAATTTCAAAGGTTGGTAGTGGTGCAGTCATTTGAATGGGAGTACCAACCAAATCTACCTTGATCGACTTGGCCCATATCAGGTGATGATATAAAGCTCGACAATCTTGATAGGAGATAAATAAACGTGCGGCAATCTTTCGCAGACTTTCAGCCGTACTCCACGGGTACGGACGGCAGCTAGTTAAGTGCTCCAGAAAATCGGAATGTAATGAGGGCTCAGCCAAGGCGCGCGGCAGCTGAGCAAACTTCCTGAGCAAGCCTAAATTCTTGATCAAATCGGGACTGAACATTTCTTCAGTGACAATGGCCCAATCGACGTGTTGACCAGCCCAGAAGCGTTTTTCGATCTCAAGTTTTTCCAACGTTCTCCTGGCTTGTTTGCCTTCGAGGTCGCTGCGGTATTTGATTGTTCGGGCTACGGATTTAAAGCTGCCATCGGACTTTTTTATTGTTAATAAAAAATCCGTGGTCATAACGTAAGGAAGCACTGTCTTCGGATACTTGGGGTATCGCACTCCGATAGAGCTAGCGATTGCTTGAGCACTTTCTCGCGGCAGCAATGGATACTGCTCGCGTATATCCACAACATTTTCCGAAAACTCACATACCAAAAAATAGGCGCGTTCTAGGTCAGAAAAGAGGTGATGGAGGCGATCGATCTTCACACCTTGGATCTTGTGGGAGCGTCCTCTGGAAGGCACATCTTGGACGCGCAGCCACGGCAGATAACTGGCACCAGCTCCGCTACCGAATCCATTCGTAATGTGCCTTTGAATGTCTATCTCTGACGAAAACCTACGACCGCGCAATGCTTCCTCCTTCGTCCGCCGTGACCGCCTCTCCTCGCCCTGAAAAAATAGTTATAGGAAAAATTCGCTCACCATCTGCCGATGGTATAGCGCTTTCTAGCCTACTCCCGGAGCGAAACGAAACGGAGAATCTAGACCGATGGCTCAGCCCAGAAATGGAAACCCCCGTAAATACGGGGGTTTAGGCTTTGTGTCAATCTATGTTGTGTCGTGTCAACCTTTATTGTTTTGTGTCAATCTTTATTGTTAGAAGCCAAAAGTTTGATCAGCTGTGGATAACTTATTCCACAGTCACCGATTTCGCCAGATTGCGTGGCTGGTCAACGTCGGTGCCTTTCAGCACGGCCACGTAGTACGACAACAACTGCAGGGGGATGGTGTAGAGGATCGGCGACAGGATGTCGTGGATATGCGGCATCTGCACCACGTGGGTGCCTTCACCGTTGGTCATGCCGGCCTTCTCGTCAGCGAAGACGATCAGCTCGCCACCACGGGCGCGAACTTCCTGAAGGTTGGACTTCAGCTTTTCCAGCAGTTCGTTGTTCGGTGCGACCGTCACCACCGGCATATCGTTATCCACAAGCGCCAGCGGGCCATGTTTCAGCTCGCCCGCCGGGTACGCTTCGGCATGGATGTAGGAGATTTCCTTAAGCTTGAGCGCCCCTTCCATCGCCACCGGGAATTGCGCACCACGGCCAAGGAACAGCGTGTGGTTCTTCTCGGCGAACAGTTCGGCGATTTTCTCCACGGTGGCGTCCATCGCCAGTGCCTCTCCGAGGCGAGTCGGCAAGCGACGCAGCTCTTCGACCAGGGTCGCTTCGACGCCCGCCGCCAACGTGCCGCGAACCTGACCCAACGACAGGGTCAGCAACAACAGGCCAACCAATTGCGTGGTGAACGCTTTGGTCGATGCCACGCCGATTTCGCGACCGGCCTGGGTCAGCAGGGTCAGGTCGGATTCGCGCACCAGCGAGCTGATGCCGACGTTGCAGATCGCCAGGCTGGCAAGGAATCCCAGCTCTTTGGCATTGCGCAGCGCTGCAAGGGTGTCGGCGGTTTCACCGGATTGGGAGATGGTGACGAACAGCGTGTCTGGCTGCACCACGACTTTGCGATAGCGGAACTCGCTGGCGACTTCGACCTGGCACGGGATACCGGCCAACTCTTCGAGCCAGTAACGGGCAACCATGCCGGCGTGATAACTGGTGCCACAGGCGACGATTTGCACGTTGCGTACTTTGGCGAACAACTCGGCCGCTTGCGGGCCGAACGCCTGAACCAGCACTTGGTTCTGGCTCAGTCGACCTTCCAGGGTGCGCTGCACCACGGACGGTTGTTCGTGGATTTCCTTGAGCATGTAGTGACGGAACTCGCCTTTGTCGGCTGCCTCGGCACCGTCGCTGTATTGCACGGTCTGGCGCTCGACCGCTTGGCCGGTCACGTCCCAGATCTGCACGCTGTCACGACGGATCTCGGCGATATCGCCCTCTTCCAGGTACATGAAGCGATCGGTAACCTGGCGCAGGGCCAACTGATCGGAAGCGAGGAAGTTTTCCCCAAGGCCCAGGCCAATCACCAGCGGGCTACCGCTGCGAGCCGCAACCAGACGATCCGGCTGCTGAGCACTGATGACCGACAGGCCATAAGCGCCATGCAGTTCTTTGACGGTCGCCTTGAGGGCTACGGTCAGGTCGCGCAGGTCCTTGAGCTTGTGGTTCAGCAGGTGCGCGATCACTTCGGTGTCAGTGTCAGAAGTGAACACGTAACCCAAACCTGTAAGTTGCGCGCGCAGGGCTTCGTGGTTTTCGATAATGCCGTTGTGCACCACCGCCAGATCACCGGAAAAATGCGGGTGAGCATTGCGCTCGCACGGCGCGCCGTGTGTAGCCCAGCGGGTATGGGCAATCCCCAGGCGCCCCACCAGCGAACTTTCGACCAATGCCTGTTCCAGTTCGCTGACCTTGCCCGGACGGCGCAGGCGCTCAAGCTTCTCGTCATTGGTGTAGACCGCCACGCCGGCGCTGTCATACCCACGGTATTCCAGACGCTTCAGGCCCTCGACCAGGATGGCGGTGATGTTACGTTCTGCGACTGCGCCAACAATTCCACACATGCTATTTCTCCTGACTGACAGCCGCGCAAATCAAAGTGATACCGCGGGCCTGAATCTGATTGCGTGCCTCAAGTGGCAGGCGATCATCGGTAATAAGGGTATGGACGCTGCTCCAGGGCAGTTCCAGGTTGGGAATCTTGCGGCCGATTTTGTCGGCCTCCACCATCACGACTACTTCGCGGGCGACTTCAGCCATGACCCGGCTCAGCCCAAGCAATTCGTTGAAGGTGGTGGTACCGCGAACCAGATCGATGCCATCGGCACCGATGAACAATTGATCAAAGTCGTAAGAGCGTAGTACCTGCTCCGCAACCTGCCCCTGAAAGGACTCGGAATGCGGATCCCAGGTGCCGCCTGTCATCAACAACACCGGCTCGTGTTCAAGTTCACTGAGCGCGTTGGCGACATGCAGGGAGTTGGTCATGACCACCAGACCCGGTTGCTGACCGAGTTCCGGAATCATCGCCGCCGTCGTGCTGCCGCTGTCGATGATGATGCGCGCATGTTCGCGGATTCGCGTCACTGCGGCGCGGGCAATCGCCTGTTTGTACTTGGAAACCGGCAAACCGATGTCGGCCACCAGTTCCTGGGGCATAGTGATTGCGCCGCCATAACGACGCAGCAACAGCCCATTGCTTTCCAGTGCAGCCAAGTCCTTGCGAATCGTAACTTCAGAAGTTTCGAAGCGCTTGGCCAACTCGTCCACGCTCACTTCGCCCTGTTCATTGAGCAAGGCAAGAATGTTATGACGGCGTTGGGGTGTGTTGCGCTTTGACATGATCTGGTAAGTTTCGATTCGAAAGATAACGGAAGCAATCAAAACCTATTGGTGAACCTTCGTCAAGCGCGGCTCGACAAAAATCTCTGTGGATAACCCACAAAAAAGATCGCAGCCTAAGGCAACTCGTGCATGGAGATTTAATCCACCGTGCTGGAGCTGCCGAACGCTGCGATCTTTCAGTTCTAAAGCGCTGTGGATAACTCAGCTCTTCTTGATCTTCTCCGGCCGCTTCCAACCGTCGATGTTCTTCTGACGAGCACGCCCTACTGCCAATTGGGATTTGTCCACAGTCGAGGTAATTGTCGATCCCGCCGCCGTGGTCGCACCATCGAGGATATCCACAGGCGCGACCAATGAGTTGTTGGAACCGATGAACACATCTTCGCCCAACACGGTTTTCCACTTGTTGGCGCCATCGTAGTTGCAGGTGATGGTGCCGGCACCGATGTTGGTGCGGGCGCCGATCTCGGCATCGCCCAGATAAGCCAGATGTCCAGCCTTGGCACCTTCGCCCAGGTGCGCATTTTTCAGTTCGACGAAGTTACCCACATGGGCCCGTGCTTCCAGCACCGTGCCCGGGCGCAAACGCGCGAATGGACCGGCGTCGCTGCCTTCACCGAGAATCGCACCTTCGATATGGCTGTTCGCTTTGATCACCACACCTTTGTGCAGGGTGCTGTCCTTGATGACGCAGTTCGGGCCAATCTCCACGTCGTCTTCGATGACCACTTTGCCTTCGAGGATTACGTTGATGTCGATCAGCACATCCCGACCCACAGTCACTTCGCCGCGAACATCGAAACGCGCAGGGTCGCGCAAGGTCACGCCTTGGGCCATCAAACGCCGACCGGCACGCAGTTGGTAGTGACGTTCAAGCTCGGAAAGCTGCTTGCGGTCATTGGCGCCCTGCACTTCCATCGCGTCGTGAGGTTGCTCGGTGGCCACGACCAGACCGTCCTTGACCGCCATTTCGATTACGTCAGTCAGGTAATACTCGCCCTGGACGTTGTTGTTCGACAGACGCCCCGTCCAGTCGGCCAAACGATCCGCTGGAACCGCAAGGATGCCGGTGTTGCCTTCGTTGATGGCGCGTTGAGCTTCGGTGGCGTCCTTGTGTTCGACAATGGCAGCGACCTTGCCGTCAGTGCCACGAACGATTCGGCCGTATCCGGTCGCGTCGTCCAGTTCGACGGTGAGCAGGCCCATCTGTCCTGGCGCCACAAGCTTGAGCAAGCGCTGCAGGGTTTCGACTTCAATCAACGGCACATCACCGTAAAGAACCAGCACGGTGTCCGCTTCAATGAATGGCACTGCCTGGGCCACGGCATGGCCGGTCCCCAGTTGTTTGTCCTGAAGGACGAAATTCAGATCCTCAGCGGCCAAGCGTTCACGCACTGCATCGGCTCCATGGCCGATCACCACGTGAATGCGCTGTGGATCAAGTTGTCGCGCGCTGTGGATAACATGGCCGAGCATCGAGTTGCCGGCAATCGGGTGTAAAACTTTCGGCAAGGCCGAACGCATACGCGTGCCCTGGCCAGCAGCAAGAATAACGATTTCAAGAGACATGACTGGCTACCAATCCTGGGTGGTCAGCGACTGCGACCATCGTGGTGAACGTCGGAAAAGAAAAAAGGGTAGCCGAGGCTACCCTTTTTAATCAATCACACAACAAGCGCAACCTTAGTGGCCGAACTTCTTGCGGATCTGCTGGACGGTGCGCAGCTGAGCTGCAGCCTCGGCCAGACGTGCGGAAGCAGAACCGTAATCGAATTCTGCGCCACGTTCATGCAAGGCCTTCTCGGCTGCCTTAACGGCTTCCTGAGCGGAGGCTTCATCCAGGTCGGCAGCACGTTGCACGGTGTCGGCAAGAACCTTGACCATGTTCGGCTGAACCTCGAGGAAACCACCGGAGATGTAATACACCTCCTCTTCCCCGCCCTGCTTGACCAGGCGGATGGGACCTGGCTTCAGATTAGTGATCAGCGGCGCGTGACCCAGAGCGATACCAAGATCACCCAGTGCACCGTGCGCAATCACCATCTCGACCAGACCGGAAAAGATTTCTCCTTCCGCGCTGACGATATCGCAATGGACTGTCATAGCCATCTGATTGCCTCAACCTAAATTAGCGCCCGTTGCCGGGCGCCGGGATTACAGTTTCTTGGCTTTCTCGATCGCTTCTTCGATGCCGCCAACCATGTAGAACGCTTGTTCTGGCAGGTGGTCGTAGTCACCGTTGAGGATGCCTTTGAAGCCAGCAATGGTGTCTTTCAGGGAAACGTATTTACCCGATGCACCGGTGAAGACTTCAGCCACGAAGAACGGCTGCGACAAGAAACGCTGGATCTTACGAGCGCGGTTTACCAACTGCTTGTCGGCTTCCGACAGCTCGTCCATACCCAGGATCGCGATGATGTCCTTCAGTTCTTTGTAACGCTGCAGAACGTACTGAACGCCGCGAGCGGTGTCGTAGTGGTCCTGGCCGATTACGTTCGGGTCCAGCTGGCGCGAAGTCGAGTCGAGTGGATCGACCGCTGGGTAGATACCCAGGGAAGCGATGTCACGGGACAGAACGACGGTAGCGTCCAAGTGGGCGAAGGTGGTCGCTGGCGACGGGTCGGTCAAGTCGTCCGCAGGTACGTATACCGCTTGGATCGAAGTGATCGAACCTTCCTTGGTCGAAGTGATACGTTCTTGCAGAACGCCCATCTCTTCAGCCAGGGTCGGCTGGTAACCTACTGCGGAAGGCATACGGCCCAGCAGTGCGGATACTTCAGTACCGGCCAGGGTGTAACGATAGATGTTGTCGACGAACAGCAGAACGTCGTTACCTTCGTCACGGAACTTCTCGGCCATGGTCAGGCCAGTCAGAGCTACGCGCAGACGGTTACCCGGCGGCTCGTTCATCTGACCGTAAACCAGTGCCACTTTGTCCAGAACGTTGGAGTCCTTCATCTCGTGGTAGAAGTCGTTACCCTCACGAGTACGCTCACCCACACCGGCGAACACGGAATAACCGCTGTGCTCGATGGCGATGTTACGGATCAGTTCCATCATGTTTACGGTTTTGCCTACACCGGCACCACCGAACAGACCGACTTTACCGCCTTTGGCGAACGGGCAAACCAGGTCGATAACCTTGATGCCGGTTTCCAGCAGGTCGTTGCCGCCTGCCTGTTCAGCGAACGAAGGCGCTGGACGGTGAATACCCCAACGCTCTTCAGTGGCGATAGGGCCAGCTTCGTCGATCGGGTTGCCCAGAACGTCCATGATCCGGCCCAGGGTTGCTTTACCAACCGGTACGGAGATGGCTGCGCCAGAGTCGGTAACTTCCAGACCGCGCTTCAAGCCTTCGGTGGAACCCATCGCAATGGTACGAACCACGCCGTCGCCCAGCTGCTGCTGAACTTCCAGGGTGGTTTCAGCCGCGCTCACTACTTTCAGCGCGTTGTAGATGCTCGGTACGCTGTCGCGTGGAAATTCCACGTCGATAACGGCGCCGATGATTTGAACGATACGTCCGCTACTCATAGCTGGATCCTCTGAATATTTGAACCGTTAAACCGCGGCAGCGCCGCCGACGATTTCCGAGATCTCTTGGGTGATCGCAGCCTGACGCGCCTTGTTGTAGACCAGCTGCAATTCGCTGATCAAATCACCGGCGTTGTCGGTAGCGTTCTTCATCGCGATCATCCGCGCAGCTTGTTCAGCCGCGTTGTTCTCGACCACCGCCTGGTAGACCTGCGACTCAACGTAGCGGACCATCAAGCCGTCAAGCAGCTCTTTGGCATCCGGTTCGTAGAGATAGTCCCAGTGGTGCTTGAGTTCTTGATCCGGGGTAGCCACCAGTGGAATCAACTGCTCCACGGTAGGCTGTTGCGTCATGGTGTTGATGAACTTGTTGGACACCACGGACAGGCGGTCAATACGGCCGTCCAGGTAGGCATCCAGCATCACCTTGACGCTGCCGATCAGATCATTGATCGACGGCTCTTCACCCAGGTGGCTGATAGCTGCAACGACGTTACCGCCGAAGTTGCGGAAAAAGGCCGCACCCTTGCTACCAACGACACACAGATCGATCTCGACGCCGTTTTCGCGGTTTACCGCCATGTCCTTGACCAGGGCCTTGAACAGGTTGGTGTTCAAGCCGCCGCACAGACCACGGTCACTGCTCACTACGACATAACCAACACGCTTGATTTCGCGGTCGATCATGAACGGGTGGCGGTATTCCGGGTTGGCGTTGGCCAGATGCCCAATTACCTGGCGGATACGCTCCGCATAAGGACGGCTAGCAGCCATGCGCATTTGTGCCTTGCGCATTTTGCTGACCGCCACTTTTTCCATGGCGCTGGTAATCTTTTGCGTGCTTTTGATGCTCGCAATCTTACTGCGAATCTCTTTTGCGCCTGCCATGTAACACCTATCAGGTTAGCAAGCGGGAGCCTTGCGGCTCCCGCTGCGGCTTACCAGGTTTGGGTGGCCTTGAACTTCTCGATACCGGCTTTCATGCCAGCGTCGATTTCGTCATTGAAGTCACCTTTCACGTTGATCTTCGCCATCAAATCGGCGTGATCGCGGTTGAAGAAAGCAATCAGCGCTTGCTCGAAGCTGCCGATTTTGGCGATTTCAACGTCAGTCAGGAACCCACGCTCAGCGGCATACAGCGACAGCGCCATGTCAGCGATCGACATTGGTGCGTATTGCTTCTGCTTCATCAGCTCGGTAACGCGCTGACCATGCTCAAGTTGCTTACGGGTCGCTTCGTCCAGGTCAGAAGCGAACTGGGCGAATGCCGCCAGTTCACGGTACTGAGCCAGAGCGGTACGGATACCACCGGACAGCTTCTTGATGATCTTGGTCTGAGCGGCACCACCCACACGGGATACCGAAACACCGGCGTTCACTGCAGGACGGATGCCCGAGTTGAACATGGCCGATTCCAGGAAGATCTGACCGTCGGTGATGGAAATCACGTTGGTCGGAACGAACGCGGAAACGTCGCCAGCCTGGGTTTCGATGATCGGCAGTGCGGTCAGGGAACCGGTTTTGCCGGTCACTGCGCCGTTGGTGAACTTCTCTACGTATTCTTCCGAAACGCGGGATGCGCGCTCCAGCAGACGGGAGTGGAGATAGAACACGTCGCCTGGGTAAGCTTCACGGCCTGGTGGACGGCGCAGCAGCAGGGAAATCTGGCGGTAAGCCACTGCCTGCTTGGACAGATCGTCATAAACGATCAGCGCGTCTTCACCGCGGTCGCGGAAGAATTCACCCATGGTGCAACCGGAGTACGGTGCCAGGAATTGCAGCGCAGGAGATTCCGAAGCACTGGCAGCCACGATGATCGTGTTGGCCAGGGCGCCGTTTTCTTCCAGCTTGCGAACCACGTTGGCGATGGTCGATTGCTTCTGACCGATGGCTACGTATACGCAGAAAATGCCGCTGTTCTTCTGGTTGATGATCGCGTCGATCGCCAGAGCGGTTTTACCGATCTGACGGTCACCGATGATCAGCTCACGCTGACCACGGCCGACAGGAATCATGGCATCGACAGCCTTGTAGCCAGTCTGTACAGGCTGGTCTACCGACTTACGCCAGATCACGCCTGGAGCAACTTTCTCGACCGCGTCGGTCTCGGTGTTGCCCAGTGGACCTTTGCCGTCAACTGGGTTACCCAGTGCGTCGACAACGCGACCCAGCAGTTCCTTACCAACCGGAACTTCCAGGATGCGGCCAGTGCACTTGGCGCTCATGCCTTCAGCCAGAGACTGGTATGCGCCCAATACAACGGCACCTACGGAGTCTTGCTCCAGGTTGAGTGCCATACCGAAGACGCCGCCCGGAAACTCGATCATCTCGCCGTACATGACGTCGGCCAGACCGTGAATCCGCACGATACCGTCAGATACGCTGACGACAGTGCCTTCGTTACGGGCTTGGGAGGTCACATCGAGCTTGTCGATGCGGCCCTTGATAATTTCACTTATTTCGGAAGGATTGAGTTGCTGCATTGCTCTGCTGCCCCTTCAAACTCAAGATTTCAATGCTTCGGCAAGTTTCGCGATTTTGCCGCGAATCGAGCCATCGATAACCAGGTCGCCGGCGCGGATGACAACGCCCCCAATAAGGGATTTGTCTTCCTCGACTTGCAGGCGCACTTCCCGGTTGAGTCGTGCACTGAGAACCTTGGCGAGTTTGTCTTGCTGTTCTTGGTTCAATGCAAAAGCACTGGTCACTTCTACGTCTACCGATTTCTCTTGTTCGGCCTTGTACAGGTCAAACAGAGCGGCGATCTCCGGCAACAGCAGGAGACGTTCGTTTTCGGCAACGACGTTGATGAAGTTCTGTGCCTTGGCATCAAACTTGTCGCCGCACACGTCAATGAACGTGGCGGCCTTTTCTGCGCTCGTCAGTCGCGGGGCCTTGAGCACGCGCTGCATGGTGTCGTCTTGCGACACCGCTGCTGCCAGGCCGAGCATGGCTGACCAATTGGCCAGTTGCTGGTGGGCCTGAGCGTGCTCGAAGGCCGCCTTAGCGTAAGGTCGGGCCAACGTGGTCAGTTCTGCCATGATCGCCCTCGCTTAGATTTCAGCAGCCAGTTGGTTAACCAGCTCTGCGTGCGCGTTTTGATCGATTGTGGCACCCAGGATCTTCGCAGCACCGCCAACGGCCAGGCTACCCACTTGGGCGCGCAGCGCGTCTTTGACGCTATTCAGTTCCTGTTCGATCTCGGCCTGAGCCTGAGCCTTCACACGGTCAGCTTCGACGCGAGCCTGTTCACGGGCTTCGTCGACAATCTGGGTACCGCGTTTCTTGGCTTGCTCGATGATTTCAGCTGCCTGAGCTTTCGCTTCGCGCAGTTGATGACCCGCTTTCTCTTGGGCCAACTCCAGGTCGCGAGCTGCTCGGCTGGCAGCGTCCAGACCATCAGCGATCTTCTTTTGACGTTCGTGCAGAGCCGCGATGACCGGAGGCCATACGAACTTCATGCAGAACAATACAAAAATCAGGAACGCAACGGACTGGCCAATCAGGGTCGCATTAATGTTCACGCCAACACCTCGCAGTTACGTTGTCCATCACACCAAATTACCCGGAAGATCCGAGTAATCAGCCAGCGATCTGACCAACGAACGGGTTCGCAAAGGTGAAGAACAGAGCGATACCAACACCGATCATGGTTACGGCGTCGAGCAGACCGGCAACGATGAACATTTTAACTTGCAGCATTGGAACCATTTCTGGCTGACGCGCTGCGCCTTCCAGGAACTTGCCGCCCAGCAGGCCGAAACCAATTGCGGTACCCAGTGCGCCCAGGCCGATCAACAGTGCAACAGCGATAGCGGTTAGACCAACTACAGTTTCCATCTTTCCTCCCGACTTTTACGTCGTATGGTTTAGGTTTTTTAGATTAAAGCGGTAAAACAAATCGTTTCAGATGCCCCGTGAGGAGCCCCTTCCCGTTTTACCGGGAAGGACATCAGACTAGTCGAGACTGGCCTTAATGGTTTTCTTCGTGTGCCATCGACAGGTAGACGATGGTCAGCATCATGAAGATGAACGCCTGCAGGGTGATGATCAGGATGTGGAACACAGCCCACGCCCACTGCAGAACAACGCCCAGGCCACTAAGCCAGAGCAGACCGCTGCCGAACATCACAGCAATCAGAATGAACACCAGCTCGCCGGCATACATGTTGCCGAACAGACGCAGAGCCAGGGAGATCGGCTTGGCGATCAGGGTCACGAATTCCAGCAGGAAGTTCACCGGGATCAGCAGGGCCTGAACGAAGATGTTCTTGCTGCCGAACGGGTGCAGGGTCAGCTCGCCGATAAAGCCGCCGAGGCCCTTGACCTTGATGCTGTAGAAAATGATCAGTGCGAAAACCGAGAACGCCATGCCCAGGGTCGCGTTCGGGTCGGTAGTCGACACGGCGCGGAACGGGATGTGTGCATCGCCGGAGATCAGGATGGCCAGCTGAGGAATCCAGTCGACCGGTACCAGGTCGACGGCGTTCATCAGGAACACCCAGACGAAGATGGTCAGTGCCAGCGGTGCAATCACCGGGCTACGGCCATGGAAGCTGTCTTTCACGCTTCCATCGACGAATTCGACCAAAACTTCAACGAAGTTCTGCAAAGCACCTGGCTGACCGGACGTCGCCTTCTTTGCCGCCATGCGGAAAAGAAGAACGAAGATCAGACCCAATGCGACCGACCAGCCGAGCGTATCGACGTGGAAAGCCCAGAAGCCCATTTCTTTGGCTTCTGCTGCGGTGTGGGCAAAGCCCCAGCCGCCGGTAGGGTGCTGACCGAAGGTCAGGTTCTGCAAGTGGTGCTGGATATAGCCCGAAGCGGTTGTTTCTGCCATGGTTGCCTCAAACGCCCTAAGGTCTCGAAAGTCTTGTTCTCATCAGCAGGGGAGCGAACCAGCTGACCGACTGAGTCAGCACGAAGGCACCGAATACTGCTATCGGCGCCAGTGGCTTCACACCTGCAAACACCAGTGCAAACAGCACTGCCGTCAAAATCAGTTTCCCCGCCTCGCCGGCATAAAACGACCGGACGATGGACTGGGCTGCTCGGGCGCCGGAAAACCGAAATGCCCTGTGAGCGAAATAAATATTGGGCAGCAAGGCTATCAGGCCTCCGCAAAGTCCCGAGTATCCGGCAACGACTCCGTGCCATTGCCAGAGCGCCAAAGCGGCAATGAGCAAGACAACGAACTGAGCCATTAACACCGGAAAAACCGCCAGGCGATGGAAAGGCAAGCGGTTTGGCGTGCGGGTTTCCATCACTATTGCTCTCCAATGGTCGGCTGCCGAAATTCAATAACTTGGCATAATTTGTGCCGACAAAATGCGCGCAGAGTATAGGGGCGGTTCTGCCCCTATTCAACTGTCAGGTAGTGATTTCCGACTGCGCGCTACATGAGGAAATGTTTCAGCGGATATGTGCAAGCACGCCTTGAAGCTCATCCAGTGAGTTATAACCGATCACCAACTGTCCCTTTCCCTTCTTGCCGTGGCGAATCTGCACCGCAGAGCCTAGGCGCTCGGCCAGGCGCTGTTCCAGACGAGCGATATCCGGGTCCGGTTTTGCCGGTTCCACAGGCTCAGGTTTACCACTCAACCACTGGCGAACCAGTGCTTCAGTTTGGCGCACAGTCAGTCCGCGTGCGACAACATGTCGCGCCCCTTCGACCTGTTGATTATCCGGCAGACCGAGCAAAGCACGGGCATGCCCCATTTCCAGGTCGCCATGGGACAACATGGTCTTGATGACTTCCGGCAGCGAGATCAGGCGCAACAGGTTGGCCACGGTCACCCGCGACTTGCCCACAGCTTCGGCCACTTGTTGCTGGGTCAGCTGAAATTCCTGCTGCAAACGCTGCAACGCCACCGCTTCCTCGATCGGGTTGAGGTCTTCGCGCTGAATGTTCTCGATCAGTGCAATGGCAATGGCGGTTTCATCCGGCACATCGCGGACCATGGCCGGAATGGTTTCCTGCCCGGCCTGCTGACTGGCGCGCCAGCGGCGCTCACCGGCAATGATTTCAAAGCGGCCACCGCCGATTGGACGAACCACGATCGGTTGCATCACGCCCTGGGCCTTGATCGACAGCGCCAACTCTTCGAGGGCCTGAGGATCCATATCGCGACGCGGCTGGTATTTGCCGCGCTGGAGCAGGTCCAGCGGCAAGTGTTGCAGCTCACGGTGATCGGCTTGCGCCGCTTGTTCTTCCAGCGAGCTGACGGTCGGACCACTCAGCAGTGCATCCAGTCCACGTCCGAGACCTCGTTTCTTGACGGCCATGGGGATTCCTTAAGTTGCCTGAGCGGCGGCAATGCGTGAGTTTTTGCGCTGACGACGAACCATTTCGCCCGCCAGCGCCAGATAGGCAACAGCGCCGCGCGATGCTTTGTCGTACGCCAACGCCGGCATGCCGTAGCTTGGCGCTTCGGCCAGACGGATGTTGCGTGGAATGACCGTGTCGTAAAGCTGATCGCCGAAATGTTCCTTGAGCTGCGCCGAGACATCGTTCATCAGGCTCAGGCGCGGGTCGTACATGGTCCGCAACAAGCCCTCGATCTTGAGGTTCGGGTTCAGCAACTCAGCGATACGCTTGATGTTATCCACAAGGTCACTCAGACCTTCGAGTGCAAAGTACTCGCACTGCATGGGGATAATTACGCCATCGGCGGCCACCAGTGCGTTCAACGTCAGCATCGACAATGACGGCGGGCAGTCGATCAAAATGTAGTCGTAGTTTTCACGGATCGGCGCCAGCGCACTGCGCAGACGGCTTTCCTTCATCTGCATTTCCAGCAGAACCACTTCCGCGGCCGTCAGGTCACGGTTGGCCGGCAACAACTGGTAACCACCATGTTCGGAGTAGTGCATGGCTTGGGCCAGGTCGCATTCACCGATCAACAGATCGTAGACCGAGTTTTCCAGGCCGTGTTTATCCACACCGCTACCCATGGTGGCGTTGCCCTGTGGATCGAGATCGATCAACAACACCCGGCGCTTGGTGGCGACGAGGGATGCTGCGAGGTTGATGCAGGTGGTGGTCTTGCCCACACCACCTTTCTGGTTCGCTATCGCGAATACCTTAGCCATTCTTGCTTGTGTTCCCAATCATGCCGTGCGGCGCAGTATCAGCAGATGGCGTTGGCCTTGGCAACCGGGTACGGCCAGGGCGTGTTCGCTATCGAGGTGGAAGTCTGCCGGCAATGCTACCAGCTCATCGGCGGGATGAACGCCCTTCATTGCCAGCCAGCGTGTATCGGTATCGCCCAAGTGGCGAGTCCAGTTGGTGAAGTTCTCCATGCTGCTGAAGGCCCGGGAGATGATCCCGTTGAAAGGCTGCGCAGGCTGGAAAGCTTCAACACGACTGTGGATAACTTGCAGGTTATCCAGTTTGAGTTCGAGTTTGACCTGGGTCAGGAAGCGGGTTTTCTTGCCGTTGCTGTCCAGGCAGGTCACTTGCGACTCCGGAAACAGGATGGCCAGCGGAATACCCGGCATGCCGCCGCCGCTGCCGACATCCAGCCAGCGTCCATTTTCGATGAACGACATCACACTCAGGCTATCGAGCAAATGCCGAGAGACCATTTCATCGGGATCACGCACGGCAGTCAGGTTGTAGGCCTTGTTCCATTTGATCAACAGGGCCAAGTAACCCAGCAGCTGCGCATGCTGGGATTCTGTCAGCGTGACACCAAGCTGGCGGGCACCTGTGGATAACTCTTCTGCGTGTTGCGAAGTGACCAACGAACTCAAGCGCTTTGCTCCAACTGACGGCCCGCGCCGCGTTTTTTCAAATGAATCATCAACAGCGAAATGGCTGCCGGCGTGACACCCGGGATGCGCGACGCCTGGCCCAATGTCTCTGGACGGGTCGCACCGAGCTTGCTCTGGATCTCTTTGGAGAGACCGGAAATGTTGGTGTAATCGATATCAACAGGCAATTTCGTGTCTTCACTTGCGCGTAGACGAGCGATTTCATCCTGTTGACGATCGATGTAGCCGGCGTACTTGGTCTTGATTTCCACCTGTTCCGCGACTTGTGGATCTTCTGCGCCACCGCCAGTGACCGAGATCAGACCAGCGTAGTCGATTTCCGGACGGCTCAAGAGATTGAGCAGGTTGTATTCGTGAGTCAGCGGTGTGCCGAATTTTTCGGAAATCGCATCGCCTTGCTCGGTACCCGGGCGTACCCAAGTATTTTTCAGACGCTGTTCTTCCAGTTCGATGCTTTCGCGTTTTTTGCAGAAAGCCGCCCAACGCACGTCATCCACCAGACCCAGTTCGCGACCTTTTTCGGTCAAGCGCAGGTCGGCGTTATCTTCGCGCAGGATCAAACGGTATTCGGCACGGGACGTGAACATCCGGTACGGCTCTTGCGTACCCAAGGTAATCAGATCATCAACCAACACCCCGATATACGCTTCATCGCGACGCGGACACCAGGCGTCTTTGCCCTGCGCACGCAACGCGGCGTTGGTACCGGCCAACAAACCCTGGGCGCCGGCTTCTTCGTAACCGGTGGTGCCGTTGATTTGCCCGGCGAAGAACAGACCGCCGATGACTTTGGTTTCCAGACTGTATTTCAGGTCGCGGGGGTCGAAGTAGTCGTACTCGATGGCGTAGCCCGGACGCACGATGTGCGCGTTTTCCATGCCGCGGATCGATTGCACGATCTGCAATTGCACGTCGAACGGCAAGCTTGTGGATATCCCGTTCGGATACAACTCGTTTGTCGTCAGACCCTCCGGTTCGATGAAGACCTGGTGGCTTTCCTTGTCGGCAAAGCGGTGGATCTTGTCTTCGATCGACGGGCAGTAACGCGGGCCGATGCCTTCGATCTCACCGGCAGCCGAATACATCGGCGAACGGTCGAGGTTCGCGGCAATGATTTCGTGGGTGCGCGCATTCGTGTGGGTAATCCAGCAGCTCACTTGTCTCGGATGCTGCTCTTTGGAGCCCATGAACGACATGACCGGAATCGGCGTATCGCCCGCCTGCTCGGTCATCACCGAGAAATCCACAGAACGGGCGTCAATACGCGGCGGCGTACCGGTTTTCAAACGACCCACACGTAATGGCAGTTCACGCAGACGGTGAGCCAGTGCGATGGAGGGTGGATCACCGGCGCGACCACCGGAAAAGTTCTGCAAACCGATGTGGATAAGTCCACCGAGGAACGTGCCGGTGGTCAACACCACGGAGTCGGCGAGGAAACGCAGACCCATTTGCGTGACAACACCACGGACTTGTTCCTGCTCAACGATCAGATCATCAGCAGCTTGTTGAAATATCCACAGGTTCGGCTGGTTTTCCAGGCTTTCGCGGACAGCGGCCTTGTATAGAACCCGGTCTGCCTGCGCACGGGTTGCGCGCACCGCCGGACCTTTACGGCTGTTCAATACGCGAAACTGGATGCCGCCCTTATCGGTAGCCATGGCCATCGCACCGCCGAGGGCGTCGATTTCCTTGACCAAGTGGCTTTTGCCGATCCCGCCGATGGCCGGATTGCAACTCATGGCGCCGAGGGTTTCCACGTTATGCGTCAGCAACAGGGTTTTGACCCCCATACGTGCTGAGGCCAGTGCTGCCTCGGTACCGGCATGACCGCCGCCGATGACGATCACTTCAAAACGGGAAGGGAAATCCACCACGCACCTCGTGCCTGCTTAAGTAGGTAATTCAGGAATAGTTTGAGCTCAGGTTTTTGGACCTGGTCGACAAGTATAGGGACTTCGCCCTTCCTAAAGAACCCTTTGCACAAAATTTAACCAGCTGTGGAGAAGTCCGGGTTATAGAAATTAAAAAGAGAGAAATTTATTAAATCTTTGTTTTTATGTTTATTTCTACTGACCGACCTTTCTGTGGATAGATCTCTACAGGCCTTTATTTTCAATATGTACAGAGGTTCAAAACCCTGTGGTCATGTGCCAGGGAGGCCCTTGGATAACCGGTGTAAGCCTGTGGATTAAAGTACCTGTTATCCACAGATGGGTTTATCTTCAGTTTTCAGGCCCTGTTATCAACTGCCCTTAGCGACGGTTATTCACAGGGCTTAATCCACAGAAATCTGCCTCGATGGGCAAAACGCGGACACACAAACGCCGCTCAAGCAGAAGGAATTCGCTCAGCACTCGGTGATGTTCAGGAAAAAGAAACAACAGACAGGCACGGATGGCCTGTCTGTGGACAACAAAAGGGGTTATTTACCGATGCAGAAACTGGAAAAGATGCGACCCAACAGGTCATCGGAACTGAACGCGCCGGTGATTTCCCCGAGGGACTGCTGAGCCTGACGCAAATCTTCGGCGAGCAACTCGCCAGCACCCGCCAGTGTCAGCTGCGCGCGGCCGTGTTCGAGCGCGGCACTGGCATGACCCAACGCCTCAAGATGCCGTCTACGGGCACTGAAACTGCTTTCCGACGTCTGTTCATAACCCATGCAGGCCTTGAGGTGATCCCGTAGAAGATCCAGCCCTTCGCCGGCGGATTTCGCACTAAGACTGATGGTGACATGTCCATCCTCGCTGACCTCCAGTGCAATGGCTTCACCGGTCAGATCTGCCTTGTTGCGGATCAGCGTTACCTTCGCCGGGTCTGGACGGGTTTCGAGGAATTCTGGCCACAAAGCGAAGGGGTCAAGCGCTTCAGGAGCAGTGGCGTCCACGACCAACAGCACGCGATCGGCCTCGCCAATGGCTTTCAATGCGCGTTCGACGCCGATCTTTTCCACATGATCGTCGGTATCTCGCAAGCCCGCGGTGTCGACCACGTGCAGTGGCATGCCATCGATGTGGATATGTTCGCGAAGAACGTCTCGGGTAGTCCCGGCGATCTCGGTCACGATTGCGGCTTCGCGACCTGCCAGCGCATTGAGCAAGCTCGATTTGCCGGCGTTCGGGCGGCCGGCAATCACCACCGTCATGCCGTCGCGTAGCAATGCACCCTGCCCGGCCTCGCGCATCACGGTGGATAACTCGTCGCGGACTTTATCGAGCATGGTCAAGACATGGCCATCGGCGAGGAAGTCGATTTCCTCTTCCGGGAAGTCGATCGCGGCTTCGACATAAATCCGCAGACCGATCAGTTGTTCGGTGAGGTTATGCACACGGGTGGAAAATGCGCCTTGCAAAGAACGCAGGGCATTTCGGGCAGCCTGTGCCGAACTGGCTTCAATCAAGTCAGCGATGGCTTCGGCCTGCGCCAGGTCGAGTTTGTCGTTGAGGAATGCGCGCTCGCTGAATTCTCCTGGTCGGGCCAGTCGGCAGCCCAGTTCCAGGCAACGCTGGAGCAGCATATCCAGAACAATCGGCCCGCCATGTCCCTGCAGTTCCAGCACATCTTCACCCGTGAACGAATTCGGTCCCGGAAAATACAGGGCGATTCCCTGGTCCAGCACCTCTTCGTTTTCACTCAGAAACGGGCCGTAATGAGCGAATCGCGGTTTAAGATCGCGACCGCAGAAGGCTTTGGCAGCAGCTCCCGCCAACGGCCCGGAAATACGAACGATGCCAACCCCGCCGCGACCTTGAGCGGTGGCGACGGCGGCGATGGTTTCACGCGAAGCGCTCATAAACCGGTATCCAGACAAAAGTGACAGATAGCAAAACGCCCCACTAGGGGGCGTTTTGAGTGGTTATCCACAGAGTAAATTACGCCTCGGCTTTTTTGGTAGCCGCTTCGATCTTACGCGTGATGTACCACTGTTGTGCGATGGACAGCACGTTGTTCACAACCCAGTACAGCACCAGACCGGCCGGGAACCACAGGAAGAAGAAGGTGAAGATGATTGGCATCATTTTCATGACCTTCGCCTGCATCGGATCCGGAGGTGTCGGGTTCAGCTGCTGCTGGATGAACATGGTTGCACCCATGATGATCGGCAGAATGAAGAACGGATCCTTGATCGACAGGTCAGTAATCCACAGCATGAACGGCGCTTGGCGCATTTCAACGCTTTCCAGCAGAACCCAGTACAACGACAGGAAAACCGGCATCTGCACGAGGATTGGCAAGCAACCACCCAGCGGATTGATCTTCTCTTTCTTGTACAGCTCCATCATGGCTTGCGACATTTTCTGCCGGTCATCGCCATGTTGCTCTTTCAGGGCAGCCAGTTTCGGGGCCACTGCACGCATGCGCGCCATGGATTTGTAGCTGGCAGCCGACAGCGGGAAGAAAATCCCTTTGATCAGCATGGTCAGGAAGATGATCGACCAGCCCCAGTTACCCACAATGGCGTGAATGTGTTGCAGCAACCAGAAGATTGGTTGAGCGATGAACCACAGAATGCCGTAGTCCACTGTCAGTTCCAGACCTGGGGACAACTCTTTCAGAACAGCCTGGCTTTTCGGACCCGCGTACAGAATGGCACTGGTTTCAGCCTTGGCACCCGGTGCAACGGTCAGCGAAGGACCGGTGTAGCCGATGATGTAGTTGCCTTTGCTGTCTTTACGGGTCTGGACGATATTGTTTTCGCCCTTCGCCGGAATCCACGCCGTCACGAAGTAGTGTTGCAACCAGGCAACCCAACCACCGGTAACGGTTTCTTTCAGCTGCGCCTTGTCCATGTCCTTCATGGACACTTTCTTGTACGGCTCGGAACTTGTCCACAGGGCGGCGCCCAGGTAAGTGGCTGTGCCGGTCGCGGTGCTGGAAGAAGGATCGGAACTGGCATCACGCTTCAGTTGCGCGAACATCGCGCCGGACCAGGGCTGTGCGCTCTGGTTGTCGATCAGGTAGGAAACGGTTACGTCGTACAGGCCGCGTTTGAGGGTGAAACGCTTGATGTAGTTGACGCCGTCTTTGCTGAACTTCAGGTCCACGACCAATTGGTCCTGACCGTCAGCCAGTTGATAAATCTTCTTCTCGGCGGAGTACACGGGACGACCGGCAGGACTTGCGTCCGGGCCGTTGCTGCCAATCAGGCCACTTTGCGCCAGATAAGTCCGCTCGTTGCCGTTATCGAACAACTGGAAAGGGATTTCCGGATGGTCCTGGCGACGTGGATACAGCGGCAATTTCAGCTGGGCAACATCACCACCTTGTGGGTCGACTGCCAGATCGAGCACATCCGTTTTGATCTGGATGAGATCAGTACTGGCGGCTACCGGAGTTTCGGCAGGGGCGCTGGTATCGTTTGCGGCGTGTGGAATGTCGTCACTGACGGACGCTTTATTGCCAGTTGCCGTATCGGGGAGGCCCGGTGCGGTCGTACTGGAAGCAACATTCTGAGTCGGCAGGGCAGCCTGGCCATAGTCCTGGTTCCATTTAAGAACCATAACGTAGGACACGATTGCCAGGGCGACGATCAGGATCGTGCGTTTGATATCCATGATTACTCGGCCATCGAAGAAGAACGGGAGGTAGGGATAGGTGGAACCGGGTCATAACCACCGGGATTCCACGGATGACAGCGACCTAAACGACGAAAGGTCAGCCAGCCACCGCGAAGAAGGCCATGATTTTCAATGGCTTCTAACGCGTAGCAGGAACAACTGGGGTAGAAACGACAGTGACTGGCCATCAGGGGACTAATGGCATAGCGATAAAACTGGATCGGAACGAGTGCCAGTTTACGCATCTGGACTGTCTACCCCTACAGTTTCGGTTTTGACTGCTGGTACCGGCGTGCTACGTGCCAGACGTTTCCAGAGCTTGCCGAAATGCTGAATCAATTCGGGGTTTTCTACGTCACCCAAACCTTTGCGCGCGACGATAACGATGTCCCAGCCGACCAGTAAATCCTGGTTAAGGCGAAACGATTCGCGCATCAGACGTTTGAGGCGATTGCGCTCGACGGAGAGCTTTACGCTCTTTTTCCCGATAACCAGCCCGAGACGGGGGTGATCGAGATCGTTGTTGCGCGCAAGGAGCAGGAGATTTTTCCCCGGAACCTTGCCGGTAGGGGAGTCAAAGACTGCCTTGAAATGCCGGGGAGTAAGCAGACGCTTTTCCCGACTGAAGTCCTGACTCACCTCCAGTGCCGGATTATCAAACTGCCAGACGCGCACGACCTTTGGCGCGACGACGCGACAGGACGGCACGACCGTTCTTGGTAGCCATGCGAGCACGGAAACCGTGGGTACGAGCGCGTTTGATAGTGCTTGGTTGGAAAGTACGTTTCATTGTCGTGTTACCTGGTTCGTCCACAACGGGCCGGAATGGCCCCCGTTTTAAGAGACCGGGGATTCTAGAGAAAGCAAGCCTCTAGGTCAATTTCCAACCAGCGTTTCCTTATAAATAGATCTCGGCAGCTTTGGCCGGTACGAACTCACCGCTAAACATAAAAATAAAGAAGGAGAGTATTTAAAGCTTTTCTGTAAAGCTTATAAAAGCTTAGCAAGCGATTATCTGTGGATAACTACGTTCAACCCTTGTTATCCGTAATGTACAGAGAATGACAACTACAGTGGAAAACCGTGTTCAGCCTGTGCCGCACTGTCGGATAACCTGTGTGTCAAAGTGCGCCTTATCCACAGGCAGGTTACCCACAGACTTTCACCCCGAGTTGTGCAATGAGCTTAGACCCGGTTATCCACAGAGCTTATACACAGACCATTGGTCGTCTTTTTGGCGTATAAATCGCTGATTCTTCTTGTTCGATGGACCACCTACGTGTGGATAAGTCGGCGTCTGGTCGCTACAATGGCCGCTTGTTTTTGCCTCACCGGCTTTCAACTTAGGGGATATCCGTGTCAGTGGAACTTTGGCAGCAGTGCGTGGAGCTTCTGCGCGATGAGCTGCCTGCCCAACAATTCAACACTTGGATCCGTCCACTACAGGTCGAAGCCGAAGGCGACGAGTTGCGTGTCTATGCGCCCAATCGTTTTGTCCTGGACTGGGTCAACGAGAAATATCTCGGTCGCGTGATGGAGCTGCTGGACGAGCACGGCAATGGCATGACGCCCGCGCTTTCCTTATTAATAGGCAGCAAACGCAGTTCAGCGCCGCGTGCAGCACCGAATGCTCCGCTTGCCGCAGCTGCGTCCCAGGCTCAGGCCGCGTCAGCACCTGTCAGCACACCGCCCCCGGCTCCAGCGCCGGCCAAGCGTGCAACGCAAAAAGTCGCCGAAGTCACTGAGGAAGAGCCGTCCCGTGACAGCTTCGACCCAATGGCCGGCGCCAGTTCGCAACAGGCACCGGTTCGCTCCGAACAACGCACCGTGCAGGTTGAAGGTGCGCTCAAGCACACCAGTTACCTGAACCGTACTTTCACCTTCGAAAACTTCGTTGAAGGTAAGTCCAACCAATTGGCCCGGGCTGCAGCCTGGCAAGTGGCGGATAACCCCAAGCACGGTTACAACCCGTTGTTCCTGTATGGCGGCGTAGGTCTGGGTAAAACCCACTTGATGCACGCAGTGGGTAACCATCTATTAAAGAAGAATCCGAATGCCAAGGTTGTGTACCTGCATTCCGAGCGCTTCGTGGCGGACATGGTCAAGGCTCTGCAGCTAAATGCGATCAACGAGTTCAAGCGGTTCTACCGTTCGGTGGATGCTTTGCTGATCGATGACATTCAGTTCTTCGCCCGCAAAGAGCGTTCCCAGGAAGAATTTTTCCACACCTTCAACGCCCTGCTTGAAGGTGGCCAGCAGGTCATTCTCACCAGTGACCGCTATCCGAAAGAAATCGAAGGCCTTGAAGAGCGCCTGAAATCTCGCTTCGGCTGGGGCCTGACGGTTGCCGTCGAGCCGCCGGAGCTGGAAACCCGTGTGGCGATCTTGATGAAGAAAGCCGACCAGGCCAAAGTCGAACTGCCTCACGATGCAGCGTTCTTTATTGCCCAGCGCATTCGCTCCAACGTCCGTGAGCTGGAAGGTGCGCTGAAACGCGTGATTGCTCACTCGCACTTCATGGGGCGCGATATCACCATCGAGTTGATTCGCGAATCCCTGAAGGATCTGTTGGCGCTCCAGGACAAACTGGTCTCTGTGGATAACATTCAGCGCACCGTCGCCGAGTATTACAAGATCAAGATTTCCGATTTGCTGTCCAAACGCCGTTCTCGTTCGGTCGCCCGTCCACGTCAGGTTGCCATGGCGTTGTCCAAGGAATTGACTAACCACAGCCTGCCGGAAATCGGCGATGTGTTCGGCGGACGCGACCACACGACGGTTTTGCACGCCTGCCGCAAGATCAATGAACTTAAGGAATCCGACGCGGACATCCGCGAGGACTACAAGAACCTGCTGCGTACACTGACTACTTGATGAACACCAGCGCAGCTTATTAAGGCAAGGGACTAGACCATGCATTTCACCATTCAACGCGAAGCCCTGTTGAAACCCCTGCAACTGGTCGCAGGCGTCGTCGAACGCCGACAGACCTTGCCGGTGCTCTCCAACGTGCTGTTGGTTGTCGAAGGCCAGCAACTGTCGTTGACCGGTACTGACCTGGAAGTCGAACTGGTCGGTCGTGTTCAACTCGAAGAGCCTGCTGAAACCGGCTCCATCACTGTGCCTGCGCGCAAGCTGATGGACATCTGTAAAAGCCTGCCAAACGATGCGTTGATCGACATCAAGGTTGACGAGCAGAAGCTCGTGGTGAAGGCCGGCCGTAGCCGTTTCACGCTGTCGACATTGCCAGCCAACGATTTCCCGACTGTCGAAGAAGGCCCGGGCTCGCTGACCTGCAGCCTGGAGCAAAGCAAGCTGCGTCGCCTGATCGAGCGCACCAGTTTCGCCATGGCTCAACAGGACGTGCGTTACTACCTCAATGGCATGCTGCTGGAAGTGTCGGCCGGCATCATTCGCGCCGTGGCCACCGACGGCCACCGTCTGGCGATGTGCTCGATGCAGGCCGATATCGGGCAACCGGATCGCCACCAGGTCATCGTGCCGCGCAAAGGTATCCTTGAGCTTGCACGTTTGCTAACCGAACCGGACGGCATCGTCAGCATCGTACTGGGCCAGCACCACATTCGCGCCACCACCGGCGAGTTCACCTTCACCTCAAAACTGGTCGACGGTAAATTCCCTGATTACGAGCGTGTTCTGCCAAAAGGCGGCGACAAGCTGGTACTCGGTGATCGTCAGGCTCTGCGCGAAGCATTCAGCCGTACTGCGATTTTGTCCAACGAGAAGTACCGCGGTATCCGTCTGCAGTTGGCCAACGGTCAGCTGAAAATCCAGGCGAATAACCCGGAGCAGGAAGAAGCGGAAGAAGAAGTAGGCGTTGAGTACAACGGCGGCTCCCTGGAAATCGGCTTCAACGTCAGCTATCTGCTCGACGTATTGGGCGTGATGACCACCGAGCAGGTTCGTCTGATTCTGTCCGACTCGAACAGCAGTGCGCTGGTGCAAGAGTCCGACAACGACGATTCGGCTTACGTCGTCATGCCGATGCGTCTCTAATCATGCTCAGCAGAAGCTAGATGTCCTTAAGTCGCGTCTCGGTCACCGCGGTGCGCAATCTGCACCCGGTGACCTTCTCCCCCTCCCCCCGAATCAATATTCTTTACGGCGCCAACGGCAGCGGCAAAACCAGTGTTCTGGAAGCCATTCACCTGCTGGGGCTTGCCCGTTCGTTTCGCAGCACCCGGCTGTTACCGGTCATTCAGTATGAGCAACTGGCGTGCACAGTATTCGGACAGGTCGAACTGGCCGAGGGAGGGCAGAGCGCTTTAGGCATCTCCCGGGATCGTCAGGGAGAGTTCCAGATCCGTATCGATGGACAGAACGCCCGTAGCGCTGCGCAGTTGGCCGAGATACTGCCGCTGCAGTTGATCAACCCGGACAGCTTTCGTCTGCTTGAAGGGGCACCGAAGATTCGCCGCCAGTTTCTCGATTGGGGTGTGTTCCACGTGGAACCCCGATTCATGGCGACATGGCAGCGCTTGCAGAAGGCTCTGCGTCAGAGAAACTCCTGGCTGCGGCATGGTACACTTGACGCCGTTTCGCAGGCGGTTTGGGACAGGGAACTGTGTCAGGCCAGCGCTGAAATCGATGAATACCGCCGCGCCTACATCAAAGCCTTAAAACCAGTCTTTGAACAGACCTTGAGCGAATTGGTTGAGCTTGAGGGCTTAACGCTCAGCTATTACAGAGGCTGGGACAAAGACCGAGAGTTGGGCGCTGTGCTCGCCGGGTCCTTGCAACGGGACCAGCAAATGGGTCATACCCAGGCCGGACCACAACGCGCTGATTTGCGTCTCAGACTGGGCGCTCATAATGCCGCAGACATCTTGTCTCGTGGACAGCAGAAGTTGGTGGTCTGTGCTTTGCGAATTGCTCAAGGGCACTTGGTGAGCCAGGCACGACGCGGTCAGTGTATTTATCTGGTGGATGACTTGCCGTCCGAACTGGACGAGCAGCACCGCCGCGCGCTTTGCCGCTTGCTGGAAGACTTACGCTGCCAGGTGTTCATCACCTGTGTAGATCACGAATTATTGAGGGAAGGCTGGCAGACGGAAACGCCAGTCGCTCTGTTCCACGTGGAACAGGGCCGTATCACCCAGACCCACGACCATCGGGAGTGAAGGCATTGAGCGAAGAAAATACGTACGACTCAACGAGCATTAAAGTGCTGAAAGGCCTGGATGCCGTACGCAAACGTCCCGGTATGTACATTGGCGACACCGACGATGGTAGCGGCCTGCACCACATGGTGTTCGAGGTGGTCGACAACTCGATCGACGAAGCGCTCGCCGGCCACTGTGACGATATCAGCATCATTATCCACCCGGATGAATCCATCACCGTTCGCGACAACGGCCGTGGCATTCCGGTAGACGTGCACAAAGAAGAAGGCGTTTCTGCAGCCGAGGTCATCATGACCGTGCTGCACGCCGGCGGTAAGTTCGACGATAACTCCTACAAAGTTTCCGGCGGTCTGCACGGTGTAGGTGTTTCGGTAGTAAACGCCTTGTCCGAACAGCTGGTTCTGACTGTCCGTCGTAGCGGCAAGATCTGGGAACAGACTTACGTTCACGGCGTTCCGCAAGAGCCGATGAAAATCGTTGGCGACAGCGAAACCACCGGCACCCAGATTCACTTCAAGGCTTCCAGCGAAACCTTCAAGAACATCCACTTCAGTTGGGACATCCTGGCCAAGCGAATCCGTGAACTGTCCTTCCTCAACTCCGGTGTCGGCATCGTCCTCAAGGATGAGCGCAGCGGCAAGGAAGAGCTGTTCAAGTATGAAGGCGGCCTGCGTGCATTCGTTGAATACCTGAACACCAACAAGACTCCGGTCAACCAGGTGTTCCACTTCAATATCCAGCGTGAAGACGGCATCGGCGTGGAAATCGCCTTGCAATGGAACGACAGCTTCAACGAGAACCTGTTGTGCTTCACCAACAACATTCCGCAGCGCGATGGCGGTACTCACTTGGTGGGGTTCCGTTCCGCACTGACGCGTAACCTGAACACCTATATCGAAGCTGAAGGCCTGGCGAAGAAGCACAAAGTCGCCACCACCGGTGACGATGCCCGTGAAGGCCTGACCGCGATCATTTCGGTAAAGGTACCGGATCCGAAGTTCAGCTCCCAGACCAAAGACAAGCTGGTTTCTTCCGAAGTGAAGACCGCGGTCGAACAGGAAATGGGCAAGTACTTCTCCGACTTCCTGCTGGAAAACCCGAACGAAGCCAAGCTGGTTGTCGGCAAGATGATCGACGCCGCCCGTGCCCGTGAAGCGGCGCGCAAGGCCCGTGAAATGACCCGTCGTAAAGGCGCGTTGGATATCGCAGGCCTGCCGGGCAAACTGGCGGACTGCCAGGAAAAAGACCCTGCCCTGTCCGAACTGTACCTCGTGGAAGGTGACTCTGCTGGCGGCTCCGCCAAGCAGGGACGTAACCGGAAGACCCAGGCCATTCTGCCCCTCAAGGGTAAAATCCTGAACGTCGAGAAAGCACGCTTCGACAAGATGATCTCTTCTCAGGAAGTCGGCACCTTGATCACTGCGCTCGGCTGCGGCATCGGTCGCGAAGAGTACAACATCGACAAGCTGCGTTATCACAACATCATCATCATGACCGATGCTGACGTCGACGGTTCGCACATCCGTACCCTGCTGCTGACCTTCTTCTTCCGTCAGCTGCCGGAGCTGATCGAGCGTGGCTACATCTACATCGCTCAGCCGCCACTGTACAAAGTCAAGAAAGGCAAGCAAGAGCAATACATCAAAGACGACGACGCCATGGAAGAGTACATGACGCAGTCGGCCCTGGAAGATGCGAGCCTGCACCTGAACGAAGAGGCCCCGGGTATCTCCGGTGAAGCCCTTGAGCGTCTGGTGAATGATTTCCGTCTGGTGATGAAGACCCTAAAGCGTCTGTCGCGCCTGTACCCACAGGAACTGACCGAGCACTTCATCTACCTGCCGGCCGTGAGCCTGGAGCAATTGTCTGATCACGCAGCGATGCAGGATTGGCTGGCTCAGTACGAAGTGCGTTTGCGTACCGTCGAGAAGTCGGGCCTGGTCTACAAGGCCAGCCTGCGTGAAGACCGTGAACGTAACGTCTGGTTGCCAGAGGTCGAGCTGATCTCCCACGGCCTGTCGAACTACGTCACCTTCAACCGCGACTTCTTCGGCAGCAACGACTACAAAACCGTCGTATCCCTCGGCGCTCAACTGAGCACTCTGTTGGACGACGGCGCGTACATCCAGCGTGGCGAGCGCAAGAAGCAGGTCACCGAGTTCAAGGAAGCCCTTGAGTGGTTGATGGCTGAAAGTACCAAGCGTCACACCATCCAGCGATACAAAGGTCTGGGTGAAATGAACCCGGATCAGCTGTGGGAAACCACCATGGACCCTGGCTCGCGCCGCATGCTGAAAGTGACCATCGAAGACGCCATTGGCGCGGACCAGATCTTCAACACCCTGATGGGTGACGCGGTCGAACCTCGTCGTGACTTCATCGAAAGCAACGCTCTGGCAGTTTCCAACCTGGACTTCTGATCCCGGTCGGCGCCAACAAAAGGCCAACGCATCTGCGTTGGCCTTTTTTATTACCTGCCATTTACTCGCTCGCTAGCGTCACGCTCTCCAACCGATACCCGTACCCATAAATCGTCAGCAGTTGCCAACCACGATCAGCCGTCAGGCCAAGTTTGTTGCGCAGGCGGTAGATGTGGGTGTCCAGTGGGCGCGATGACGATATTTCTTCGTGGGGCCAGAATCTTTCGTACAGATAGTCCCGCGACAACGGTCGGCCGAGGTTGCTGAACAGGCAGTGTGCCAGGCGGTACTCGCGCTCGGTCATGACGATCGGTTTGCCGTCGCGAGTGACGGTCAGTTCGGCATCGTCGAATACCAGGTCGTTGAAGCTCAAGGTATCAGAGGTCGCACGTTGTTGGCTGTGCCGGCGCAGCACTGCGCCCACCCGCGCTTTCAGTTCGTTGGGGCGAAACGGTTTGCTGACGTAGTCGTCGGCGCCGGCATTCAGGGCCTGGACGATATCGTTTTCGCCGTCTCGGCTGGTGAGCATGATCGCGGCCGGTGGTGCGTCCATGTGTTCACGGCTCCAACGCAGCACCTCCAGGCCGGTGAGATCAGGCAGTTGCCAATCGAGGATCAGCAGGTCGAACGTTTCCCGGCGCAGTTGTCGCAGCAGGTCTTCCCCGCGTTCGAAACTGTGCAGTGACCAGGGTTGCTCGCCAGCGTCCGCCATCTGCTGCAGGGTTTGTTCGACGCGGCGTAGTTCAGCGGGCTCATCGTCCAATATCGCAACACGCATACGCGATGGTTCCTTCACTGGGTCGTTAAGGAAGCGGCCACCCTTGGACGGCGTCCGCTATGATTCTTGGGTCTACATCTTCAGATCGGAGATCTATGAAACCATTCACCCTGCCCTGCCGTTATTCCCATGAATAGTCCACGCCGTGGGGAAAGCCGTGAGCCGAGCCAGGTTGAGCGATTATTTCGCCAATTGGTGCGCGAGTGGTTGTGGATCAGTCTAGTGCTCCTGCCGCTGACTGCACTGCTGTCCTATCGACTTCAAATGAATCTGAACGACGCATCGCCAGGCTTGAGCGCGCTGCTGTCGGTGGCCCTGGTGGCTTGTGTTCTCGGGCTGCTGTTGTGGCGTCCGCGGCTGGCGCTCTGGCTGACGTTGAGTGGCATGCTGTGTGCCTTGCTGACCAGCGCCGGCCTCGCAGAGTTGAGAAAATGGTGGTCTCCGACACCTGCGTTGCTGAGCATGCTGTTAGCGTATTTGATCTGGAACTGGCGGCGGCTTAGTGTCGTGCTGACCTATTTTGGCTGGGAGCTGGCGCGTCTGGACAGCGAACCGAAAGTGTTTCCGGAGCGCCGGCGTGCTCACTTCCCGAGCGGGGATCGTTTGCAGAAGCAGGTCATGGCGCTAGAGCAAGCCATGAGCCGGACGCGAGATACCCATCGTTTCATCGCCGACGGGCTTGAGTATCTGCCCGTAGCCACCTTGATCAGTGACCCCCATGGGCAGATTTTGCTCAGTAACCGTAAAGCACGGGATCTGTTCGGCGGCAGCCTGGTGGGAGATGGCGTGCTTGAACAGTTGGTTAGGCTGGGTTACCCGGGTGTCAGCCCCGCTCCGGGCTCGCATTTATCCACACTGCCGTTGCTGGAGTTCCGTGACGTAAGAGAACGCAGCTTGCGCCTGGAACGCGCTGAGTTGTTACCGGCAGATGGCGAAATGCCGGCCGGCTGGCTTTGGAGCCTGACGGACCTGAGTATTGAACGCGACGCGCAAGAGCAGCGTGCAGTCATGTTGCGCTTTCTCTCCCATGATTTGCGGGCACCGCACTCGGCCATTCTTGCGCTGCTCGATGTGCATCGCCATCAAGTGGGCGGTGACACGCAGCTCTTCAATCAAATCGAGCTTCAGGTGCGTAGGGCTCTGGACCTGACGGACGGCTTCGTGCAACTGGCAAAGGCCGAGTCTGATGCCTATCACTTTCAACCCAGCCTGTTTGCGATGCTGGTGCTGGATGTGTTCGATCAGGCACTGCCCCTTGCGCAACACAAGCAGATCCAACTGGTGCACGAAGTGGAGGATGAGGCTCAGGAGAGCCTGGTGATGGCAGACCAGGCTTTGTTGACCCGGGCGCTGTTCAATCTGTTGGAGAACGCGATCAAATACAGCGCTGCGGGCACTCGTGTCAGTTTGCGCGTCAGGCACAGCAGCGACTGGTTGACCTGTGAGCTCATCGATCAGGGAAAAGGCATTGCCGCCGAAGAGTTGCCCGAGCTATTTAGCCAGTATCGACGCTTCTCTTCTGCCCAGGGAATCGACGGCGTGGGCCTGGGGTTGTCGATGGTGAAGGCGGTGGTGGATCGCCATGGGGGGCGAATTGAATGCTCCAGCGTGGTCGGCGAAGGCACCTGTTTCCGGCTCGATTTTCCGTTGCTTTTAGAGTGAATCCAGAGTGTTTTCGCGGGCATAAAAAAACCGGCTATATCAACCGGTTTTTTTGCGCCCGTAAAAACTTATGCACGGTTTCATGATTTTTATAATTTTATAAAAATTCTAATAAAATCATAAAGTTATTGATATTTAGCGACGCTTTTCAGCGAAACGGTACACAGCTTATCCACAGAATCTCAGACAGCCACCGAGTCCGTGGAAACCGGCGCTTTCGGAGCCGGCGGCAGCGAGCCCATTTCGCGCTGCATTTGCTCGTTCCAGGCTTGAACCCGATCGTTCAAATCAGCAATGGCTCGCGGCCCGCTGCCCTCGGCATACATAGGCTCGCCGATGATTACGGTAATCACGCCGGGACGCTTCGCCCAACCGGTTTTAGGCCAGAACTTGCCGGCATTGTGCGCAATCGGCAGCACCGGCAGGTCGGCGTTGACCGCCAAAGCGGTACCGCCGCGGGAGAATTTTCCGATCGTGCCGTATGGAACGCGCGTGCCTTCAGGGAAGATCAATACCCAGACATTGTCCTTGAGTAGCTCGTCGCCCTTCTTGGCGACATGCTTGAGAGCGGCTTTGGGGTTATCACGGTCGATGGCGATTGGCCGAAGCATGGCCATCGCCCAACCGAAAAACGGCACATAAAGCAGTTCACGCTTGAGCACCTGGCTCAGCGGTGAAAAATAGGCGGAAAGAAAAAACGTCTCCCAGGTGCTTTGATGGTTCGACTGGATCACGCAGGGACGATCCGGCACGTTGTGCTCGCCCTTCACTTCGTAGCGAATACCCAGGAACACCTTGCTCAACCACAAAGCGCAACGGCACCAATAGACATTGATGAAGCGATAACGCGCCTTGAACGGCAAAAAGGGCGCGATAAAAAAACTCAGGCTGCACCACAGCAAGGAGCTGGTGCCCAGCAGCAGGT
The DNA here is from genome assembly GCF_001945365.1 of Pseudomonas reinekei. Taxonomy (GTDB): domain Bacteria; phylum Pseudomonadota; class Gammaproteobacteria; order Pseudomonadales; family Pseudomonadaceae; genus Aquipseudomonas; species Aquipseudomonas reinekei. The sequence continues at coordinate 95,045 of NZ_MSTQ01000007.1, read as the reverse complement.
AAAAGAGAAAGGTCGTGATGGCCTGCAATATCGACATGGTGACGTTTACCGTTGCGGGCAACACCCGCCTGTATAAAGCGCACTCCTGATCAATCCTTTATCAGGAAATTTCAGAAGCACTCTAATTGTGGATAAGTTCTGCGGCAATCGCCGCCAGATCGTCAAAAATCAATGTGCCGACCGGAAGGGTTTTACCCAAAGTCTTTTCGCCTTTCCCGGTCTTTACCAAAACTGGCTGTGAATCGACGGCTTTGGCGGCTTCCAGGTCACCGAGACTGTCGCCGACGAACCAAAGATTGGTCAGCGATACGTTGTAATGTGCGGCGATGCTTTTCAGCATCCCGGGTTTCGGCTTGCGGCAATCGCAGCCTTCGTCCGGCCCGTGCGGGCAGTAGACGATCAGGCCGACTTCACCGCCCTGCTCTGCCACCAGCGAGCGCAGGCGCCCGTGCATGGCATCCAGGGTGGCGATGTCGTAATACCCTCGAGCGATGCCCGACTGGTTGGTAGCGACCGCTACCGTCCAGCCGGCCTTGCTCAACTGCGCGATGGCTTCGATCGAACCGGGAAGTGGAATCCACTCCGCCACCGACTTGATGTAAGCGTCGGAGTCGTAATTGATCACTCCGTCCCGATCGAGAATCAGCAGTTTCAACAGCAGCCCCTCAGCCCAGCAGCGAAATGTCGGCGACGCCGAGGAACAGGCCACGCAAGCGCGCCAGCAACGCATAACGGTTGGCACGAACGTTGGCATCTTCAGCGTTGACCATCACCGCCTCGAAGAACGCATCCACCGGCTCGCGCAACGCCGCCAGGCGTGCCAGCGATTCGCTGTACTGACGAGCGGCAGCCATCGGCTGAACGGCCTGGTCTGCCTGCTGGATCGCCGAGTACAGGGAGAACTCGTTGGCGTTGTCGAAGTACTTGGCTTCTACCACGGTAGGAACGGAACCTTCGACCTTGCTCAGCAGGTTCGATACACGCTTGTTCACGGCAGCCAGAGCGGCGGCTTCCGGCAATTGGCGGAAGGCCTGTACGGCTTGCACACGCTGATCGAAGTCCAGCGCCGAACCCGGCTTCAGGGCACGTACCGACAGGTAGGTCGCGACATCGACGCCTTCGTCTTCGTAACGCGCACGCAGACGATCGAAGATGAACTCCAGCACCGAATCGTTCAGGCCGGCAGCCTTGACCTTGGCGCCGAACGCAGTCACGGCGAAAGCCACGGCGTCGTTCAGGTCCAGATCGAGTTTTTTCTCGATCAGGATACGCAGCACACCCAGCGCAGCACGGCGCAGTGCGTAGGGGTCTTTGCTGCCGGTTGGCAGCATGCCGATACCGAAAATACCCACCAGCGTGTCGAGCTTGTCGGCGATGGCCACGGCCGCACCGGTCAGGGTGGACGGCAATTCAGCCCCGGCACCGCGCGGCATGTACTGCTCGTTCAGCGCCAGTGCAACGTCTTGCGGCTCGCCATCGTTGAGGGCGTAGTAGTAACCGGCGACGCCTTGCATCTCCGGGAACTCGCCGACCATTTCGGTCGCCAGGTCGCACTTGGACAGCAGGCCTGCACGGGCAGCCCACGAAGCGTTGCCGCCGATGCGTGCCGCGATGTACGCGGCCAGTTTGGAAACACGTTCGGCCTTGTCGTAGACGCTGCCGAGTTTTTCCTGGAACACCACGTTCTGCAGGCGCAGGTTGAAGTCTTCGAGTTTCTGCTTCTTGTCTTGCTTGAAGAAGAACTCGGCGTCGGTCAGGCGTGGGCGAACCACTTTCTCGTTACCGGCAATGATCTGCTGCGGGTCCTTGCTTTCGATGTTGGCCACGGTAATGAAACGTGGCAGCAACTTGCCGTCGGCATCCAGCAGGCAGAAGTATTTCTGGTTGTCCTGCATGGTGGTGATCAGCGCTTCTTGCGGTACGTCGAGGAAGCGCTCCTCGAACGAGCACACCAGCGGCACCGGCCATTCGACCAGCGCGGTCACTTCATCGAGCAGGTCAGGCGGCACGATCGCGGTGCCTTCCTGGCGGGTCGCCAGTTCTTCGGTGCGCTTGCTGATGATCTCGCGACGCTCGTTGGCATCGGCCAATACATAAGCGGCACGCAGGTCGGCCAGGTAGCTGGACGGCGAACCGATGCGCACGTTTTGCGGGTGATGGAAGCGGTGACCACGGGAATCGCGGCCGGACTTCTGGGCGAGGATCGTGCAGTCGATGACCTGGTCACCGAGCAGCATCACCAGCCATTGGGTCGGACGCACGAATTCTTCCTTGCGCGCGCCCCAACGCATGCGTTTCGGGATCGGCAGGTCGTTCAGCGAGTCTTCGACGATGGTCGGCAACAGGCTGGCGGTCGGCTTGCCAGCGATGCTTTGGCTGTAGCGCAGTTTCGGGCCGCTCTGATCGATTTCGCTCAGGTCGACGCCGCACTTCTTGGCAAAGCCCAGTGCCGCTTGAGTCGGGTTGCCTTCGGCATCGAACGCGGCCTGACGTGGCGGGCCATCGAGGTTGATGCTACGGTCCGGCTGCTGAGTGGCCAGTGCGGTAATCAGCACGGCCAGGCGGCGCGGGGCGGCATAAACGGTTTTGGTCTCGTAGTTCAGGCCGGCAGCTTGCAGGCCCTTGTCGATACCGGCGAGGAACGCCTCGGCCAGGGTGTTCAGGGCCTTGGGTGGCAGTTCTTCAGTGCCCAGTTCAACCAGAAAATCCAGAGCACTCATTGTGCAGCCTCCAGCTTGGCCAGTACTTCATCACGCAGGTCCGGGGTCGCCATCGGGAAGCCCAGCTTGGCGCGAGCCAGCAGGTAGGCTTGCGCAACGGAACGCGCCAGGGTGCGTACACGCAGGATGTATTGCTGGCGCGCGGTCACGGAAATGGCCCGGCGTGCATCCAGCAGGTTGAAGGTGTGGGATGCCTTCAACACCATTTCGTAGCTCGGCAACGGCAGTGGCTGATCGAGCTCGATCAGGCGCTTGGCTTCGCTTTCGTAGAAATCGAACAGTTCGAACAGCTTGTCGACGTTGGCGTGTTCGAAGTTGTAGGTGGATTGCTCCACTTCGTTCTGGTGGAACACGTCGCCGTAGGTCACTTTGCCGAACGGACCGTCAGCCCAGACCAGGTCGTAGACCGAGTCCACGCCTTGCAGGTACATGGCCAGACGCTCAAGACCGTAGGTGATCTCGCCGGTCACCGGGTAGCACTCGATGCCGCCCGCTTGCTGGAAGTAAGTGAATTGCGTCACTTCCATGCCATTGAGCCAGACTTCCCAGCCCAGACCCCAGGCGCCGAGGGTCGGCGATTCCCAGTTGTCTTCAACGAAGCGGATGTCGTGGACCAGCGGGTCCAGGCCGACGTGCTTGAGGGAGCCCAGGTACAGTTCCTGGAAGTTGTCCGGGTTCGGCTTCAGGACTACCTGGAACTGGTAGTAGTGCTGCAGACGGTTCGGGTTTTCGCCGTAGCGGCCGTCAGTCGGACGACGGCTTGGCTGCACGTAGGCGGCGTTCCAGGTTTCCGGGCCAATGGCGCGCAGGAATGTTGCGGTGTGGAAAGTGCCGGCGCCTACTTCCATATCGTAGGGCTGAAGTACCACACAACCTTGCTCGGCCCAGTATTGCTGGAGGGCGAGGATCAAGTCTTGGAAGGTACGCACGGCTGGCGTAGGCTGGCTCACGAAATTCACCTGTTTCTTGGGCTGCGATTTAAAGAGCGGGAGTATACCCGATTCATTGCTGCGCACGCCCCCTGGAGCCTTATGCCACGCTGCTTTTGGTGTTCTGAAGATCCGCTGTACATGGCTTATCACGATCAGGAGTGGGGCACGCCGCTACGCGATGCGCAGGGTTTGTTCGAGTTGCTTTTGCTCGAAGGGTTCCAGGCCGGCCTTTCCTGGATCACTGTGCTGCGCAAACGCGAGCATTATCGGCACGTCATGTTCGGTTTTGACGTGCAGCGCGTGGCGCAGATGAGTGATGCCGAAATCGATGAGTTGATGCTGGATCCCGGGATCATCCGCAACCGCCTCAAACTCAACGCGGCCCGGCGCAATGCCCAGGCTTGGCTTGCCCTCGAAGATCCGGTGGCGTTTCTCTGGTCCTTCGTCGGGGGCCATCCTGTGGTCAATCATTTCAAGGATCGCAGCGAAGTGCCGGCCATCACGCGTCAGGCAGTGGAGATGAGCAAAGGCCTGAAAAAAGCCGGTTTCACGTTCGTCGGGCCGACCATTTGCTATGCCCTGATGCAAGCCTCGGGCATGGTCATGGACCACACCCAGGATTGCGATCGCTACGCGCAGCTGGCGAACGGCGGTTAGAATGGCCGGTTCACGCACAGCACAAGATCAGGAGTGACCTGTGGATAAGTTTAAAGGCGCCTTGCTGGTAGGTGCTCTGCGGCTGTTTGCCTTGCTCCCGTGGCGAGCGGTGCAGGCCGTAGGCTCGGCGATTGGCTGGATGATGTGGAAATTCCCCAATCGTTCCCGCGACGTGGTGCGGATCAACCTGTCCAAATGCTTTCCGGACATGGAACCGGCGGAGCGTGAGCGCCTGGTCGGCCAGAGCCTCAAAGACATTGGCAAGTCGCTGACCGAAAGCGCCTGCGCCTGGATCTGGCCGGCCCAGCGCTCCATTGATCTGGTGCGTGAAGTCGAAGGCCTTGATGTGTTGAAGGACGCACTGGCCTCGGGCAAAGGCGTGGTCGGCATCACCAGCCACCTGGGCAACTGGGAAGTGCTCAATCACTTCTATTGCAGCCAGTGCAAACCGATTATTTTCTACCGTCCGCCAAAATTGAAGGCGGTGGATGAGTTGCTGCAAAAGCAGCGCGTGCAATTGGGCAACAAGGTCGCCGCTTCCACCAAGGAAGGCATCCTCAGTGTGATCAAGGAAGTGCGCAAAGGTGGTGCAGTGGGCATTCCCGCTGACCCGGAACCGGCCGAATCCGCCGGGATCTTCGTGCCGTTCTTCGCCACTCAGGCGCTGACCAGCAAGTTTGTGCCGAACATGCTCGCGGGTGGCAAAGCGGTTGGCGTGTTCTTGCATGCGCTGCGGTTGCCGGACGGTTCGGGCTATAAAGTGATCCTCGAAGCGGCGCCGGAAGCGATGTACAGCACCGATACCGAGACTTCCTGCGCCGCGATGAGCCAGGTGGTCGAGCGTTATGTGCGTGCGTATCCGAGCCAGTACATGTGGAGCATGAAGCGCTTCAAGAAGCGTCCGCCGGGCGAAGAACGCTGGTACTGAGTTGATTGGCATGATCTGTGGATAACCTGGGGATCGGGGTTATCCACAACCGTTCAAGAAAGGGCGCAGAAGATGTCCGAACACCGCAAATCGTTTCGCATCAAGATCAGCCACCACAGCTTTGGCGAATGCCTGGGCCAGACGCGTAACCTGTCGACCACAGGCGTCTACGTCATGCATCCAGGCTTGTCGGCGTTGCCAAAGGGCGCGGTGGTGTACGGACAAGTGCAGGACTTACCCACAGGTGCGCCGCGCGTGCGCATGGAAGTGGTGTTGGTGGATGCCGAAGGCATCGGTTTGCGCTATCTCTGATCGGCGCGGTCCAGCTTTTTCAGGAATACCGTCATTTCTTTTTCCGCCTGCTTGTCGCCGTGGGCGCGAGCGGCTTCCAGGCCCCTCTCCCAAGCCAGGCGTGCGGCCGCATGGTCCACCAGCGCCAGGTGCGCCTTGCCCAATAGTTTCCAGGCTGCCGAATATTTCGGGTCGATTTCCACACAACGCTGGAAATGCTCCACAGCCTTGGCATTTTCCCCCAAATCCAGATAACCCTTGCCCAGCCCGAAGCGCAGCAATGAGTTATCCACACCCTTGGCGAGCATTTTTTCCAGGGATTCGATCACAGGAACGTTTCCAGGTCAGTGTCGTTTTCGAAATCGCATCGCCAGCAAGCCGGCTCCTACAGGTTTTGCGCGCTTCTCTGTAGGAGCTGGCTCGCCAGCGATGGCGGTCTAAAGCATTCAGAAAAAGCTCAGTCCTACATGGAACAGCTTCTCCACATCGCGAATATGCTTTTTATCCACAAGGAACAGGATCACATGGTCGCCGGTTTCGATCACGGTGTCGTCGTGGGCGATGATCACTTCTTCGTCGCGGATGATCGCACCGATGGTGGTGCCCGGTGGCAAACCGATGTTCTCGATGGCTTTACCGATCACCTTGCTCGATTTGGCATCGCCATGGGCAATGGCCTCGATGGCTTCCGCCGCGCCCCGGCGCAGTGAGTGCACGCTGACGATGTCGCCGCGTCGGACATGGGCCAGCAAGGTGCCGATGGTCGCCAGTTGCGGGCTGATGGCGATGTCGATATCGCCGCCCTGGATCAGGTCGACATAGGCCGGGTTGTTGATGATGGTCATCACCTTCTTCGCCCCCAGACGCTTGGCCAGCAGCGACGACATGATGTTGGCTTCGTCGTCGTTGGTCAGGGCCAGGAACAGGTCGGCGTCGGCGATGTTCTCTTCCATCAGCAGGTCACGGTCGGAAGCACTGCCCTGCAACACCACCGTGCTGTCCAGCGTGTCGGAGAGATGGCGGCAGCGCGCCGGATTCATCTCAATGATTTTCACCTGATAACGGCTTTCGATGGCCTCGGCCAGACGCTCGCCAATCTGGCCGCCGCCCGCGATGACGATGCGCTTGTAGGTCTCGTCGAGTCGGCGCATTTCGCTCATCACCGCGCGGATATTCGCTTTGGCGGCGATGAAAAACACCTCGTCATCGGCCTCGATCACCGTATCGCCCTGGGGCAGGATCGGCCGGTCACGACGAAAAATCGCGGCCACGCGGGTTTCGACGTTCGGCATGTGCTCACGCAGCTGGCGCAATTGCTGGCCCACCAACGGCCCGCCGTAGTAAGCCCGCACCGCCACCAGTTGCGCCTTGCCTTCGGCGAAGTCGATCACCTGCAGGGCACCGGGGTGCTGGATCAGGCGCTTGATGTAGTTGGTGACCACTTGCTCCGGGCTGATCAGCACATCCACTGGAATCGCTTCATTCTGGAACAGTTGCTCTTCGCGGGTCAGGTACGCGGCTTCGCGCACCCGAGCGATTTTGGTCGGCGTGTGGAACAGGGTGTGGGCGACCTGACAGGCGACCATGTTGGTTTCGTCGCTGTTGGTCACCGCGACCAGCATGTCCGCATCATCCGCCCCGGCCTGACGCAACACGGTCGGGAACGAACCGCGGCCCTGGACGGTGCGGATGTCCAGTCGGTCGCCGAGGTCGCGCAGACGCTCACCGTCAGTGTCGACCACGGTGATGTCGTTCGCTTCGCTGGCCAGGTGTTCCGCCAGCGAACCGCCGACCTGCCCTGCGCCGAGGATGATGATTTTCATCCAGTCACTCCCTTAAACCGTTTAGCCGCGTGCAGCGGCGATCTTGATCAACTTTGCGTAGTAGAAGCCGTCGTGACCGCCCTCTTGGGCCAGCAATTGGCGACCGTGGGGTTGCTTGATGCCGGCCGCCGTGGCCAGGTCCAGCTCACGGGCGCCCGGTGTGCGGGCGAGGAACGCTTCGATGACTTCGGTGTTTTCGGTCGGCAGCGTCGAGCAGGTGGCGTAGAGCAAGATGCCGCCCACTTCCAGGGTCGTCCACATGGCGTCGAGCAGTTCGCCTTGCAACATCGCCAACGCGGCAATGTCGTCAGGTTGGCGGGTCAGCTTGATGTCCGGGTGACGACGAATCACCCCGGTGGCCGAACAGGGCGCATCGAGCAAAATGCGCTGGAACGGTTTGCCGTCCCACCACGCCTGGGTGTCGCGACCGTCGGCGGCGATCAGCTCGGCGCTGAGTTTCAGGCGTTCGAGGTTTTCACGCACGCGCAGCAATCGCTTGGCCTCCAGATCCACCGCCACGACGCCGGCCAGTTTTGGCTCGGCTTCAAGAATGTGGCAGGTTTTGCCGCCCGGTGCGCAGCAGGCGTCGAGCACTCGTTGGCCCGGTGCCAGATCCAGCAGATCGGCCGCCAATTGCGCGGCTTCGTCCTGCACGCTGATCCAGCCATTGGCGAACCCCGGCAGGCTGCGCACATCGGCTGGGGCCTCGAGCACGATACCGTCGCGGCTGTAGACACAGGCTGTTGCGGCGATACCGGCGTCGGTCAGCAAGCCCAGGTAGGCGTCGCGACTGTGATGACGGCGGTTGACCCGCAGAATCATGGGCGGATGCGCATTGTTCGCCGCGCAAATGGCTTCCCATTGCTCAGGCCAGAAAGCCTTGAGGGATTTTTGCAGCCAGCGCGGATGAGCGGTGCGCACCACCGGATCACGTTCCAGCTCGGCGAAAATCGTTTCGCTGTCACGCTGGGCATTACGCAGCACAGCGTTGAGCAAAGCCTTGGCCCAGGGCTTTTTCAGCTTGTCGGCGCAACCGACGGTTTCGCCGATGGCGGCATGGGCCGGAACGCGGGTGTAGAGCAGCTGATAGAGACCCACCAGCAGCAATGCTTCGACATCGGCGTCGGCAGCCTTGAACGGTTTCTGCAGCAACTTGGCCGCCAGCGCCGACAAACGCGGCTGCCAGCGAGCGGTGCCGAAGGCCAGGTCCTGGGTGAAGCCGCGATCCCGGTCCTCGACCTTGTCCAACTGCGTGGGCAGCGAGCTGTTGAGCGAAGCTTTGCCGCTCAGGACGGCGGCGAGTGCCTTGGCGGCGGCCAGACGCGGGTTCATTGAGCGTCCGCCGCTTGACCGAGTACCGTGCCGACGGCGAACTTCTCGCGACGGCTGTTGAACAGGTCACTGAAGTTCAAAGCCTTGCCACCGGGCAGTTGCAGGCGCGTCAGGCACAGGGCCTGTTCACCGCAGGCGACGACCAGACCGTCCTTGCTGGCGCCGAGGATTTCCCCCGGGGCGCCTTTGCCTTCGGTCAGGTGCGCCGCCAGCACTTTCAGGGCTTCGCCGTTCAAGGTGCTGTGGGTGATCGGCCAAGGGTTGAACGCGCGGACCAGACGTTCCAGTTCAACCGCCGGGCGCGCCCAGTCGATGCGTGCTTCGTCTTTGTTCAATTTGTGTGCATAGGTGGCGAGGCTGTCGTCCTGCACTTCACCCTCCAGCGTGCCGGCGGCGAGGCCGGCAATCGCCTGGACCACGGCCGGCGGACCCATTTCGGCCAGTCGATCGTGGAGGCTGCCACCGGTGTCATCGGCGCTGATCGGCGTGGAGACCTTGAGCAGCATCGGCCCGGTATCCAGGCCGGCTTCCATGCGCATCACGGTCACGCCGCTTTCGGCATCGCCTGCTTCCACGGCACGCTGGATCGGCGCCGCACCGCGCCAGCGCGGCAGCAGCGAAGCGTGGCTGTTGATGCAGCCCAGGCGCGGAATATCCAGCACCACTTGCGGCAGGATCAGGCCGTAGGCGACCACCACCAACAAGTCTGGTTTCAACGCGGCCAGTTCAGCTTGCGCGTCTTCGTTGCGCAGGGTGGGCGGTTGCAGCACCGGGATGTTGTTTTCCAGTGCCAACTGCTTGACCGGGCTGGGCATCAATTTTTGCCCACGGCCGGCCGGACGGTCAGGTTGGGTGTAGACCGCAACGGTCTCGTAGGGGCTGTTCAGCAGGGCCTTGAGGTGTTCGGCGGCGAATTCCGGGGTGCCGGCAAAGACGATGCGCAGTGGCTCAGTCATGAAAGCTCTCGATTACACAGCAGCTTGAAAAGAAAAAGGCTTGCCGCAGCAAGCCTTTGAAGAGGGGCATCAGGCGTTCTGGCGATGGAGCTTTTCCAGTTTCTTCTTGATGCGGTCGCGTTTGAGCGTGGACAGGTAATCGACGAACAATTTGCCGTTGAGGTGGTCGCATTCATGCTGGATGCACACCGCGAGCAGATCTTCGGCGATCAGTTCGTAAGGCTTGCCGTCGCGGTCCAGCGCCTTGACTCTGACCCGTTGCGGGCGATCGACGTTTTCGTAGAAGCCCGGCACTGACAGGCAGCCTTCCTGATACTGGCCCATGTCGTCGGTCAGAGGTTCGAGCTCGGGGTTGATGAACACTCGCGGCTCGGTGCGGTCTTCGGAAAGGTCCATCACGACGATACGTTTGTGCACGTTGACCTGGGTCGCGGCGAGGCCGATGCCTGGCGCTTCATACATTGTTTCAAACATGTCGTCGACCAACTGACGCACTTCGTCGTCAACTACGGCCACAGGTTTGGCGATAGTGCGCAGGCGCGAGTCGGGAAATTCGAGGATGTCTAAAATGGCCATAAGCTTGATTACTGCACGTGTGAAGTAAAGTCGGGTCGATGGCCTGGCGGGTCCGAAGATGCAGGCTACCGTTGTAAAACGTAGCTCCCTTCTTTTGATTAGCAAGCCGGGAGCGAGCCACTGACGGCTCTGGCGTTTCACGCGAACGCACATAATAAAGGGATTCAGCGCATGAGGAAATCACTACTCGCCTTGCTCCTTCTGGCCTCGGCCGGTTTGGCGCACGGGCAAGTGCAACTTCGGGAAGGTTTTCCACAGCAATACACGGTGGTATCGGGGGACACACTCTGGGACATCTCGGGTAAATACCTCCGTGAGCCGTGGCAGTGGCCGCAGTTGTGGCAAGCCAATCCGCAGATCGAAAACCCCAATCTCATCTATCCCGGCGATTCGCTGACGCTGGTCTACGTCAATGGCCAGCCACGCCTGACCCTCAGCCGGGGAACGTCGCGGGGCACCATCAAGCTGTCGCCGCGGGTGCGCACCAGCCCGGTGGCCGACGCGATTCCGAGCATCCCGCTGAAATCGATCAACAGCTTTCTGCTGAGCAACCGCATCGTCGACAAAGCCGAGGATTTCGACAAGGCGCCGTACATCGTCGCCGGTGATGCCGAGCGCGTGCTCAGTGGCACCGGGGACCGCATCTTTGCCCGCGGCCACTTCGATCCGGCGCAACCGGTGTATGGCATCTTCCGCCAGGGCAAGGTCTACACCGATCCTCAAACCCAGGAATTCCTGGGGATCAATGCTGATGACATCGGTGGCGGCGAAATCGTCGCCACCGAAGGCGATGTCGCCACGCTGGCGCTGCAACGCACAACCCAGGAAGTACGCCTCGGCGACCGCTTGTTCAGCGGCGAGGAGCGCTCGATCAACTCGACGTTCATGCCCAGCGCTCCAAGCAGTGAAATCGATGGTTTGATCATTGATGTGCCGCGCGGCGTCACGCAGATCGGTGCGCTGGATGTGGTCACGCTGAACAAAGGTCAGCGCGATGGTTTGGCCGAAGGCAACGTGCTGGTGGTGATGAAGACCGGGGAAACCGTGCGTGATCGTATTACCGGTCAACCGCTGAAAATTCCCGATGAGCGGGCCGGCCTGCTGATGGTTTTCCGCACCTACGACAAGCTCAGCTACGGGTTAGTGCTGAACGCATCGCGCTCGCTGGCGGTGATGGACAAGGTGCGAAATCCGTAAGCGTGCTTCACAAGTTACCAACAGAGTTATCCACAGCTTATTCCCGTTTGTACGGGTGCTCATAACGATCAAGGATGATCCATGTCGCGGTCTGCTGCTACACCGGTTTCCCCTGCGGAACTGGAAGCTCGTTTACGTCTGCACCGTTTGCCGGAACTCGGACCGGTGCGTTTCAAGAAGCTGCTCGAGGCCTTCGGTTCGGCATCAAAAGCCATCAGCGCACCGGCCAGTGCCTGGCACGCGCTCGGCTTGCCACTGGCGTGCTCCGAGGCCAGACGCTGCGCTGAAATCCGCGATGGGGCGAGCCACGCATTGGCCTGGCTGGAGCGCCCGGGCCAGCATTTATTGATGTGGGACCAATCCGACTACCCGGCGTTGCTGGCGCAAATCAGCGATGCGCCGCCATTGTTATTCGTGGCGGGCGATCCCGGTATCCTGGAAAAACCACAGCTGGCGATGGTGGGCAGTCGTCGCGCCTCACGGCCGGGCATGGACACCGCGGCGGCGTTTTCCCGCAGTCTGGCCAGCGCCGGTTTCGTCATCACCAGTGGTTTGGCGCTGGGTATCGATGCCGCCGCGCATCAGGCTGCATTAGACGTCGGCGGGCAAACGGTCGGTGTGCTTGGCACGGGTCTTGAAAAGTTTTATCCACAGCGCAATCGGCGGCTGGCGGACGCCATGATCGCCTCCGGCAGCGCGGTGCTTTCGGAGTTTCCACTGGATGCCGGCCCCACCGCTAGCAACTTCCCGCGGCGCAATCGCATCATCAGCGGTTTGTCCCTCGGCGTGTTGGTGGTCGAAGCCAGCGTGGCCAGTGGTTCGTTAATCACGGCCAGGCTGGCGGCGGAACAGGGGCGTGAGGTTTACGCGATTCCCGGGTCGATCCACCACCCCGGCGCCCGGGGTTGCCACCAGTTGATCCGCGACGGAGCGATATTGGTAGAGACCATCGAACATATCCTCGAAGCCCTGCGAGGTTGGCAGCAACAACCGTTGTTCACAGAAACCTGCGAGGCTGCGACCCGCCATCCCCTGTTGATGCTGCTGCATGCGGCGCCTCATACCAGTGAAGCACTGGCCGTCGCCAGCGGCTGGGCGTTGCCCAAAGTGTTGGCGGCATTGACGGAACTGGAGATGGACGGCAACGCCGTGTGTGAAAACGGGCGCTGGTTTGCGCGGGTGAGCTAGGTTTTATAAACAAGATCGGTAAACTGCGCAGAGCCTTATTCTGGAGTGTTTTTCATGGTCAACAGTTGGCGTGTGCAGCAAGCCGCACGAGCAATTCGCGCAGGGGCGGTGATTGCCTACCCAACCGAAGCTGTCTGGGGCCTGGGTTGCGACCCGTGGGACGAAGAGGCAGTGGAGCGTTTGTTGCTGATCAAGGGCCGGGCGGTGGATAAAGGCCTGATTCTGGTGGCCGACAACATCCGTCAGTTCGATTTCCTGTTTGAGGACTTCCCCGAGCTCTGGATGGACCGCATGGCCAGCACCTGGCCGGGGCCGAACACCTGGCTGGTGCCGCATCAGAACATGTTGCCGCAATGGATTACCGGCGTGCACGAGACCGTGGCGCTGCGGGTCAGCGATCACCCGCAGGTGCGGGAATTGTGCGCACTGGTCGGGCCGCTGGTGTCGACCTCCGCCAACCCGCAAGGCCGCCCTGCGGCGCGAACGCGGGTTCGTGTCGAGCAGTATTTCCGTGGACAGGTTGATCTGGTGCTGGGCGGGATGCTGGGCGGGCGCAAAAACCCGAGCGTGATTCGCGATCTGGCGACGGGGCATGTTGTGCGCCCGGATTGAGACCGAGGCGCTGCCATTCGCGAGCAGGCTCGCTCCCACAATGGACCGTTGTCGAAGACAAAATGTGTGTCCACTGAAGTTCTAATGTGGGAGCGAGCCTGCTCGCGAAGGCGTCCTCAAGGCAATAACACAACCGAGCCCGTTGTCCGCCGCGCCGACAACTCCGTCTGCGCCTTCGCCGCATCCGCCAGTGGATAACGCTGGCTGATGTCCACCGTCAGCTTGCCGCTGATGATCATCTCGAACAGCTCATCGGCCATCCGCTGCAGGTTCTCGGCGTTGTTTGCATAAGTGCCCAGCGTCGGTCGGGTCACGTACAGCGAGCCCTTACCCGCCAGTATCCCCAGGTTCACCCCGTCCACCGCACCGGACGCATTGCCGAAGCTCACGACCAGTCCCCGAGGCGCGACGCTGTCGAGCGACGTCAGCCAGGTGTCCTTGCCCACGCCGTCGTACACCACCGGGACCTTTTTGCCATCCGTCAACTCCAGTACGCGCTGTGCAACGTTTTCATGGCTGTAGTCGATGGTCGCCCAGGCGCCGTTGGCCTTGGCCAGCGCGGCTTTCTCTGCGGAGCTCACGGTGCCGATCAGCTTGACGCCCAGGGCCTTGGCCCATTGGCAAGCCAGCGAGCCGACACCGCCGGCGGCCGCGTGGAACAGAATGGTTTCACCACCCTTGAGTTCGTAGGTCTGGCGCAGCAGGTACTGCACGGTCAGGCCCTTGAGCATCACGCCTGCGGCCTGTTCGAAGCTGATGGCGTCCGGCAGGTGAACCAGATTGGCCTCGGGCAACACGTGAACGTCGCTGTAGGCGCCCAAAGGTCCGCTGCCGTAAGCAACACGATCGCCCACCTTGAACCGCGTCACTTCACTGCCGACCGCCTCGACCACGCCCGCCCCTTCCGAGCCGACCCCCGATGGCAGAGACGGCGGCGGGTAGAGGCCGCTGCGGTAATAGGTATCGATGAAGTTCAGGCCGATAGCCTTGTTGCTCACCCGAACCTGCTGCGGCCCGGGCTCGGCGGGTTGGTAATCCACATAATCGAGCACTTCGGGGCCACCGTGGGCACGGAACTGGATACGCTTTGCCATCTGCACTCTCCTGAGATCGTTTCTACCAAAGCGTCCTATCGGACTCCTAAGCTTGATCTTCGTCAACTGCGACGAGCACATCGGCGGTGGTATGCTACGCGCCCATTTGCGCAGGCCCCGCTCCGATGGAGCGCCGCGTAGCTTTGCCCGATCCAAGGTGATGCCATGACTACCCGCACCGAGGCCGTAAAAGCCTATCTGCTCGACCTGCAAGACCGCATTTGTGCTGCCCTGGAAGCCGAAGACGGTGGCACGCACTTCGTCGAAGACGCCTGGACCCGGCCTGCCGGCGGCGGTGGACGTACGCGGGTGATCGAAAACGGCACGGTCATCGAAAAGGGTGGCGTCAACTTTTCCCACGTCTTTGGCAGTGGCCTGCCACCGTCCGCCAGCGCCCACCGCCCGGAACTGGCCGGCCGTGGCTTCGAAGCGCTCGGGGTGTCGCTGGTGATCCACCCGCATAACCCACATGTGCCGACTTCCCACGCCAACGTGCGGTTTTTCATCGCCGAAAAAGAAGGTGAAGAACCGGTCTGGTGGTTCGGTGGCGGTTTCGACCTGACGCCCTACTACGGCAATGAAGAAGACTGTGTGCATTGGCACCGTGTCGCCGAACAGGCCTGCGCGCCGTTCGGTGCCGACGTCTACCCACGCTACAAAGCCTGGTGCGACAGTTACTTCCACATCAAGCATCGCCATGAACCACGGGGCATCGGCGGTCTGTTTTTCGATGACCTGAACGAGTGGGACTTCGACACCAGCTTCGCTTTCATGCGTGCGATCGGCGATGCGTACATCGACGCCTACCTGCCGATCGTGCAACGGCGCAAGAACGACGCGTTCACGGCCCGGCAACGGGAGTTTCAGGAATACCGTCGTGGTCGCTACGTGGAGTTCAACCTGGTCTACGACCGCGGCACACTGTTTGGCCTGCAATCGGGCGGGCGTACCGAATCGATCCTGATGTCGCTGCCACCACAAGTGCGCTGGGGTTATGACTGGAAAGCCGAACCGGGCAGCGAAGAGGCGCGCCTGACTGAATACTTTCTGCAAGACCGCGACTGGTTGGCCGAGGCCTGAACGAGGAATCCTGATGGACCGTTATGTCGTATTCGGTAACCCGATTGGCCACAGCAAATCGCCGTTGATTCATCGCCTGTTTGCCGAGCAGACCGGGCAGAAACTCGACTACAGCACCTCGTTGGCACCCCTCGACGATTTTTCCGGCTGTGCCCGGGCGTTTTTTTTAGAAGGTCGTGGCGCGAACGTCACCGTACCGTTCAAGGAAGAAGCCTGCCGCCTCGCGGACACCCTGACCGCGCGGGCCCAACGGGCTGGCGCCGTGAACACCCTGAGCAAACTGGCCGATGGCAGCTTGCTGGGCGACAACACCGACGGCGCCGGGCTGGTGCGGGACTTGACGGTCAACGCCGGGTTCAGCCTCAAGGGCAAGCGCATCCTGCTGTTGGGGGCCGGTGGCGCCGTGCGCGGTGCGCTGGAACCCCTGCTCGCCGAACACCCGGCATCTGTGATCATCGCCAACCGTACGGTGGACAAGGCCGAGTTGCTGGCGGAACTGTTCTGCGATCTGGGGCCGGTATCGGCCAGTGGCTATGACTGGCTGCAGGAGTCGGTGGACCTGATCATCAATGCGACGTCCGCGAGCCTGACCGGCGATGTACCGCCGATTGCCGCCAGCCTGATCGAGACGGGCAAAACCGTTTGCTACGACATGATGTATGGCAAGGAGCCGACGTCGTTCTGCCGTTGGGCCCGCGAACACGGCGCGGCGGTGTCGATGGACGGCTTGGGCATGCTGGCCGAGCAAGCGGCCGAAGCCTTCTTCCTGTGGCGCGGCGTGCGTCCGGATACAGCGCCGGTGCTGGCCGAACTGCGCCGACAGTTGGCTCTCTAGGCCTTTGTGGCGAGGGAGCGAGCTCCCTCGCCACAGGGTTCAGTGCGTTTCCCCTGCGGTGGTTCAGTCTTCAAACCGAATCGGGCATTTCTCCGCGCCTTCAAGCTTGCGCAGCTCTTCCACCACCTGCGGCCGGGCCTGGCGCAAGGTCAAACTGCGATCCTGACGCAGCAAGCGCCGGGCTTCCTGATGCAGCATTTCCACCCCTGAATAGTCGATGAAATTGATCTGCTGTGCCTCGATCACCACGCGCGCGCCGTGCATGCGCTGCAGGCGCACTTGCAGGTAATGGCTGGCACCGAAGAAAATCGAGCCGCCGACCCGCAGGATGTCTTCATCGCCCTCGCACACATGCTGGACCCGCGGTTGCGAGGTGCGTTTGAGGTAGAAAAACAGCGAGGCCAGCACCCCGGCGTAAATCGCAGTCTGCAGTTCCAGCAACAGCGTGGCGACGCAGGTCAGGGCCATGACCACGAATTCGGCGCGGCTCACCCGCAGCAAGGCACGAATGCCGCGATGGTCCACCAGGCCCCAGGCGATCAACAGAATGCTGCCGGCCATGGCCGGGATCGGAATGTGCGCAATCAAACTCGCGCCGAATACCGCAAACAGCGCCACCCACAACGCCGAAAAAATCCCTGCCAGCGGTGAGCAGGCCCCTGCTTCGTAACTGAGGCCGGAACGGGTGAAGGAACCGGCTGACAGCGATCCGGAAAAAAACGCGCCGACGATATTCGACAGGCCTTGGGCGCGAACTTCCTGGTTGGCGTCGAGAAGTTGCTGCGAACGTGCGGATATCGAGCGGGCAATCGACAGGCTGGTGACCAGCCCGAGCATGCCGACGGCGACGGCGCTGGGCAGCAGGCGCAAGATCAAATCGAGATCCAGCGGCAGCGGACTGAAGGGCGGTAGCTTGCCGGTGAAGGCGCTGACCAGTTGCACATGGCCGAACATCGATGGCCACAACCACACAAGCAATGCGCCCAGCACCAGGGTAATCAGCAGCGTTGGCCACCGTGGCAGCCACAGCTTGAGGACCACCCCCACCCCCACCGTGGCCAACCCTAGCGCCAGCGAGGCTTTGTCTGTTTCGCCGAGATGGCGAAGCAGAGTGATGAAACTGTCCAGGGCGGTGGCCTGGCTCGGCAAGTCCAGCCCCAGCAGGTTGGGCAGTTGGCCGACGGCAATCACCACCGCCGCGCCGAGGGTGAAGCCGAGCACCACCGAGTGGGAGACGAAGTTCACCAGCGCGCCAAAACGCAGCAATCCCAGCAGCCACTGGAAAATCCCCGCCAGGAAGGTCAGCAACAGGATCACGGTGACGTAGTCCTGCGTCGCGGGTACGGCCAGAGGACTGACGCTGGCATACAGGACAATGGAGATCGCTGCCGTAGGACCGCAGATCAAATGCCACGACGAACCCCACAGACAAGCAATCAGCACCGGAATGATCGCCGCATACAGCCCGTATTCTGGTGGGAGACCGGCGATCAGCGCGTAGGCAATTGATTGCGGCAAGGCGAGAATCGCACCGCTGAGGCCGACGATCATGTCACGACCGACGCTGGCGCGGGTTTGCCGGGGCAACCAGGTGAGAAAGGGGAAGAGTGAATGCCGGCTGGGAAAGGCCATGGGTCCTCTCGGGTTAAGTTTTGCGCAAGGGTATCAGCACCAGCCAATCATTGTGGCGAGGGAGCTTGCTCCCGCTGGAGCGCGCAGCGCTCCCAATCCAGTCAACGCGAATAGTCAGCCTTATCGAGTCGTCCGGGCTTGCGTCTGCTACGCAGCCGAGCGGGAGCAAGCTCCCTCGCCACAGGTAATCACTACAGTCCCTTGCCAGGTAAGCGTTACAGCTTGGCTTTGACCGCTGGCAACGCATCCTTGCCATCCACGGTCTTCACGCCCTCCAGCCATTTATCCAGCACCGCCGGATTGGCCTTGATCCACGCCTTGGCGGCGTCAGCATTGCTGACTTTCCTGTTCACCACCTCGGCCATGATGCTGTTCTCCATCTCCTGGGTGAAACTCAGGTTGGTCAGCAATTTGCCGACGTTCGGGCAGGCCTGTGCATAACCTTTGCGGGTCAGGGTGTAGACGCTGCCGGTGTCGCCGAAGTATTTCTCGCCGCCCTTCAGATAATGCATTTTCAACTGCACGTTCATCGGGTGCGGGGTCCAGCCGAGGAAGGTCACGAATTTCTGTTTTTTCACCGCGCGGGACACTTCGGCCAACATCGCCTGCTCGCTGGACTCAACCAGTTTCCACTGGCCCATGTCGAAATCGTTCTTCTTGATGATCTCCTGCAGGGAGATGTTCGCAGGTGCGCCGGAACCGATGCCGTAGATTTTTTTGTCGAACTTGTCGGCAAACTTGTTCAGGTCGGCAAAGTTATGCACACCCGCGTCCCACACGTAGTCCGGTACCGCAAGGGTGAACTCGGTGCCGTCGAGGTTCTTCGCCAGTTGCGTAACATCGCCAGTGGCGACGAACTTGTCATAGAAGCCCTGCTGCGCCGGCATCCAGTTACCCAGGAACACATCGACCTGGCCGTCCTTGAGCCCGCCAAAGGTAATCGGCACCGCGAGGGTGTCGACCTTGGCCTTGTAGCCCATGCCGTCCAGCAGAAACCCGGTGATGGCATTGGTCGCGGCGATGTCGCTCCAACCCGGATCGGCCATTTTCACCGTCTCGCATTGATCGGCGAACGCCGATGCACTGCCAAGAGCCAAGAGCCCGACCGTCAGTACTGTGGATAACCTTTGCATGGACTTCCCCTTAACATTATTGGTTTTGGCAGGGTTGTGGATAACGTGCTTTACGCTCCAGATCGTCGAGGTCGATATGGTTACGCATGTATTGCTGACTGGCGTCCACCAGCGGCTGGTGATCCCAGCTCTTCAGCTTGCCGATGGTCAGGGCTTCGGCAACAAAACGCCGACGCCGCTGGCTTGCGAGCACCTGTTGGTGGATCGCCGGAATGTCCCATTTGGCCCGTGCCTCGGCGAGAAAATCGTCGAATAGCTGGCGATGTTGCGGCGATTGACTGAGTTCCTCCTGTTCGCGCGGGTCATTGTGTACATCGAAGAGTAGGCAAGGGTCATCTTCGCTGTAGATGAATTTGTAAGCACCGCGACGAATCATCATCAACGGGCCGATGGTGCCTTCGGCCATGTACTCGCCGAAGACTTCGTCGTGACCGCCCTGCCCTTGCAGATGCGGAACCAAAGAACGGCCGTCGAGTGGCAGGCCGTGCTCCAGCGAGCCGCCCGCCAGTTCGACGAACGTTGGCAACAGGTCGGCGGTTGAAACCGAGGCACTGACCCGGCCCGCGCCGAATTGCCCTGGCGCACTGATCAACAGGGGCACTCGCGCCGCCATTTCATACCAGTGCATTTTGTACCAGAGGCCGCGCTCGCCGAGCATGTCGCCGTGGTCGCCGGAGAAGACAATGATGGTGTCGTCGATCAAGCCCGTGTCTTCGAGCGTTTGCAGGAGTTTGCCGACATTGCTGTCGATATAGCTGCAGGCACCGAAATAAGCGCGTCGCGCGTCGCGAACCTTATCCACAGGCAACGGTTTGTCCCACAGGTCGTAGACCTTGAGCAGGCGTTGGGCGTGTGGATCGAGTTCAGTCTGTGCCGGCGTCACAGGCAACGGGATGTCGGCGTCGTCGTACAAATCCCAGAAAGCCTTGGGAATCGTGTACGGGTCGTGTGGGTGAGTCATCGACACGGTCAGGCAGAACGGCTGGTCGCCATCCTCGCGAATGTGATCGAACAGGTATTGCTGGGCCTTGAAGACCACTTCTTCGTCGAAATCCAGCTGATTGGTCCGCACGCACGGTCCTGCTTGCAGCACCGACGACATGTTGTGATACCAGGTCGGACGCACATCCGGCTCGTCCCAGTTCACCGCCCAACCGTAGTCGGCCGGGTAGATATCGCTGGTCAGGCGTTCTTCATAGCCGTGCAACTGGTCCGGTCCACAGAAATGCATCTTGCCCGACAGCGCGGTGCGATAGCCGAGGCGGCGCAGGTAGTGAGCGTAGGTCGGTACATCGGCCGGGAAATCCGCCGCATTGTCATAGGCGCCGATCTTGCTGGGCAACTGGCCGCTGACCAGGGTAAAGCGCGACGGCGCGCACAACGGGCTGTTGCAGTAAGCGGAGTCAAACACCACGCCTTCGGCGGCGAGGCGGCTCAAATTAGGCAGTTTGATAGGCGAAGGGCCGTAGAACGGCAACATTGGCGCGGCCATTTGATCGGCCATGATGAAAAGAATGTTCTTGCGCTTCATGTGATCGCGGCATTCCATAGTGGATGTTTATGCGAGAGTGCTGGGATCGAGGATGGAACCCCTACTCTTTGCGGTAAAGCCCATGCGCGGCAATGACTAGGATAAGCACAGCTTATGTATGACGCCCTCGGTGACCTGTCCCTGGATCTGCTTCGCGCATTCGAAGCAGCGGCTCGCCAACGCAGCTTCACGGCCGCCGCCAATGAGCTTGGCACCACTCAGCCTGCCATCAGCCAACAGATCAAAAGGCTTGAAGAACAATTGGCCACGCGGCTGTTCGACCGCATTTATCGCGGCATAGAACTGACCGAGGCAGGCATGATCCTTTTCGAGCAGGTTCAGCTCGGATTGCAGAATATCGATGCGGGATTGAATGCAATCAGCGCACAGCATCAACATGAAGTGCTGCAAGTAGCGACCGACTTTGCCTTCGCGGCCTACTGGCTGATGCCGCGCCTGCACCGCTTTCACGCGGCCAATCCGCAGGTGGATGTGAGCCTGGTCACCAGCGAGCGCAGCCACAACATGCTGCGCACGGATATTGATGTGGCAATCCTGTTCGGTGACGGGCGTTTCAAGCAGGGTGAAGGCCGCTGGTTGTTCAGCGAAGAGGTATTTCCGGTGTGCAGTCCACAGCTCCTGGAGGGGCGTGCCCTGCCCTTGCCCGCCCAGTCATTGCTGGAGTTGCCGCTGCTGCACTTGCGTGGCGAGAACAGCAGCAACTGGTTTGACTGGAGCGGTGTGTTCCGAGCGTTGGGCATCACCTCGGCTCCGGCCCCCGGCCAGTTGCGCTTCGACAATTACACCCTGTTGATACAAGCGGCGATAGGTGGCCAGGGAGTCGCCATTGGCTGGCGGCACCTTGTGGATAACTTGCTGGCGCAAGGTTTACTGTGCCGGCCGATTGACGAAACGCTGATGTCACGCCTGGGCTATTACGTGGTTGTGCCCCAGCGCAAACGGCGCGGGGCGCTGATTCAGCAGTTCGTGGACTGGTTGATGGAAGAGCAAGCCTGCAGTGCGCAATCACTGACGGGGCTTTCGTTTCCTTCGATTGCAGTTTGAACGATCAGCAGATCGTCCGAAAGATTATGAAGTCGCCACAAAACTCACATGCTCACCGACATGCAGGTTCAGGTGCAGCTCATCGGCAATGCCCTTCGCCGTGCGGGCCAGGCGTTGCAGTGGTTCGGCCAGGCCGGGCTCAAGGTTGCCGCTGATTTGAGTGAAATGCTCAATGGTGAGTCCCGCCACCCCGCGTGGGGCGTTCACCATCGTCCATTGCAAGGCACTGCTTTGCAGCGCTTCGCGGATCTCTTCGGCGGCATGGCGCTGCAATCCGTCCTCGATCTCCGGATCGTCCAGCACCTCGAAATCTCCCACCACAAACAACCGTGCGATGCCCGCGGCCTGCATGCCCTCTATCAACGCATCGACTGCCAGCACTTGCTCGACGGGGCCGGGCACAATGGTTTTTTCCACGTGCTCACTGTTGAATGGCAATCCGGGCGCGTCCAGTAAACAGATGACGGCCGAACTGCCTGCCATGCTTTGCTTCACGCGCTGCGCCTCGAACAGATCACCCGTCTTGGTGCGCAACCCCGGACGTGGCGCCAGCGCTGTCAGGTCGTCGAGAATGGCGATCACTTCATGTTGGCGCCGAAGCATTTCAGCCATCAGCGCACTGCCCAGGCTACTCATGGCACCATAAAGCACCACTTTCACCACCGGCGTTTCGGCGTTTTTCATGGCTGAACTCCCTTGTTTTCCTGCGTATATGGCGTGTGACATGCAGGGAGCGACAAGGGTTCGACTGAGTTTTGGAGGGATTCACATGCACCGGATCAAGGGCTATCACGCTCACGTGTATTTCGACGCCAGCACCATCGATCAGGCGCGCGCCTTGTGCGAGCGAGCCGCGCAACGGTTCCCATTGAACATGGGGCGCGTGCACGAGCGCCCGGTCGGACCGCATCCGGACTGGAGTTGCCAACTGGCGTTCGGGCCGGAGTTGATCGGCGACGTGCTGCCGTGGCTGGCGCTCAACCGCAAAGGGTTGGTGGTGTTCGTGCATCCAGACACCGGCAACGACTTGATGGATCATCGCGATCACGCGATCTGGATGGGCGCGGTCCGGCCACTGGACCTGTCTATTTTCTGATCAGAGCGATTTTTCGGCTTCACAGGCAAAGGCTCAGCCAGGTGCAGCCACGGCAGGCGAATGTCGGCAATGGCCTCAACCCGGTATCTCGTCTGCCGCAGTCCGACGACCGGTTGCACATCCGGTCAATGCTTTCATCGCCGAAAGCTGGCTGAAAGCTTCCCCGATTAGGATCGCCCCCACTACCGGCAACAGACCGGTCGGCCAATGCCAGCGCTTTATCGCTCGCACAGCCCATTTAACAACAACAATGGTGATTCTGATGTCCTCCTCTATCCGCCGCTTCGCTGCAACTCCGCCCGTACGTTTCGTGCTTCCCGTTCTGCGCTGATCCGCCCGATCCGCTCATTCCCTAGCCGCGCTACGCCTGGAGTATTCCCATGCTGACTTTCCTTGGCTTCGCCATGGTCATCACGTTCATGTTCCTGATCATGACCAAGCGCCTGTCCGCGCTGATCGCCCTGATCATCATTCCAATCGTCTTCGCCCTGTTCGGCGGTTTCGCTCCGAAAATCGGCCCGATGATGCTCGAAGGCATCACCAAGCTCGCGCCGACCGGCGTGATGCTGATGTTCGCGATTCTGTACTTCGCCCTGATGATCGACTCCGGTCTGTTCGACCCGGCCGTGCGCAAGATCCTCAAAATGGTCAAGGGCGACCCGTTGAAAGTTTCGGTCGGCACCGCCGTACTGGCGCTCGTCGTTTCCCTCGATGGTGACGGCGCGACCACTTACATGATCTGCGTGGCCGCCATGCTGCCGCTCTACAGTCGCATCGGCATGAGCCCGCGGATCATGGCCGGTCTGATCATCCTCGCCGGTGGCGTGATGAACATGACGCCATGGGGTGGCCCGACCGCCCGTGCCGCCAGTGCGCTGCACGTGGACCCGTCGGCGATCTTCGTACCGATGATTCCGGCCATGGCGGCGGGTGTGGTGGCGATCCTCGCCATCGCCTATTTCTACGGTAAGCGTGAGCGTGCCCGTCTGGGTGAGCTGCACCTGGTGGGCGATGAAGTCGACCACAGTGAAATCAGCGTCTCGCAGTTCCCGGATGCCCGTCGTCCGAAGCTGATCTGGTTCAACGGCGCCCTGACCCTGGGCCTGATGTGCACCCTGATCGCCGGCCTGCTGCCGCTGCCGGTGCTGTTCATGGTGGCGTTCAGTATCGCGATGATCGTCAACTACCCTTGCCTGCAACAGCAGAAGGATCGCGTCGCGGCCCACGCCGGTAGCGTGCTGGCAGTGGTCGGGCTGATCTTTGCCGCTGGCATTTTCACCGGTATCCTGACCGGCACCGGTATGGTCGATGCGATGTCGAAAAGCCTGCTATCGGTGATTCCGGATTTCCTCGGTCCTTACCTGGCAGTGATCACGGCGCTGGTGAGCATGCCGTTCACCTTCTTCATGTCGAACGATGCATTTTATTACGGCGTGTTACCGGTTCTTGCCGAAGCCGCCAGCCATTACGGTATAACCGCGGTGGAAATGGCACGTGCCTCGATCGTCGGTCAGCCCGTCCACTTGTTGAGCCCGCTGGTACCCTCCACTTACCTGTTGGTGGCCCTGGCCGGGATCGATTTTGGTGATCACCAGCGCTTCACCCTCAAGTGGGCAGTGCTGGTGTGCATGTGCATACTGGTTGCCGCATTGCTGATGGGGATTTTTCCGCTGTTCAGCACTCTATAAGCCCAAGACTCATCACAACGGGTCCAGGCTTCGCTGTTTGAAGCCCGGGCCCGTTGTGGTTTAACAATCGCTCAAAGGAATACACATGGAATGGCTGACCAACCCTGAAATCTGGGTTGCCTTCTTCACCCTGACCGCCCTGGAAATCGTCCTGGGTATCGATAACATCATCATGATTTCGATCCTGGTCAGCCGCATGCCCAAGCACATGCAGGCGCGCACCCGGATTTTCGGTCTGGCCCTGGCCATGATCACGCGAATCCTGTTGCTGCTGTCCATCACCTGGGTCATGCGCCTCACCGCCGATCTGTTCGAAGTGTTCGGTCAGGGCATTTCCGGACGTGACCTGATTCTGTTCTTCGGTGGTCTGTTCCTGCTGTGGAAGAGCTCGCAAGAGATGTACCACGCACTGGAGGGTGAAGACGAAAGCAACGAAGAACCTTCGGGCAAGGGCGGCAACTTCCTGTACACCATCATCCAGATCGCGATCATCGACATCGTGTTCTCGCTGGACTCGGTCATCACCGCGGTCGGCATGGTGTCCCATGTGCCGGTCATGGTGGCGGCGATTATCGTGGCCGTTCTGGTGATGATGCTGGCCGCAGGCACCATCAGCGACTTCATCGACAAGCACCCGTCGCTGAAGATGCTGGCACTGTCGTTCCTGTTGGTGGTCGGTACCGTACTGATTGCCGAATCCCTGGATGTGCACGTACCGAAAGGCTACGTCTACTTCGCCATGGCGTTCTCGCTGGCGGTGGAAGCGATCAACATCAAGATGCGCACCGCGATGGCGAAAAAACGCAAACAGCAGGACCCGGTGAAACTGCGCAAGGACATCCCGGGCCAGTAACCCGGTAGTTCGCAAAACCCTGTGGGAGCGAGTTCGCTCCCACAGTTGTTTTGGGTGGCTGCAAGACCGTGACTTCATGACAGTTTTGTTTCAATCGCGCCTTTAGCTATGCGATGCTGGCGCCCGGACCGTTAGCCAACTACAGCTTAAGTACAGAACGTAGATCGTCGCGCGGCACCGCCAACTTGTTCCTTTGGGGCGCCACACCACAGGGGGTCGGTATGCTCACCCTGCTCAATCTGCTCTCCGCCGTGGCCTTGCTGATCTGGGGCACGCACATCGTCCGAACCGGCATCCTGCGGGTTTACGGTTCCAACCTGCGCCATGTCATCAGCCAGAACATGTCCAGACGCTGGCTGGCGTTCATTTCCGGGATTGTCGTCACCGCGATGGTGCAGAGCAGCAACGCCACGGCGATGCTGGTCACTTCATTTGTCGGTCAGGGCCTGATGGCGCTGACGCCGGCGCTGGCGACCATGCTTGGCGCGGATGTCGGTACGGCGTTGATGGCACGGGTGCTGACGCTCGACCTGTCATGGCTGTCGCCGCTGCTGATTTTCCTCGGGGTGATTTTCTTTCTCTCGCGCAAACAGACCCGCCTGGGCCAGATGGGCCGCGTCGCGATCGGTCTGGGCCTGATCATTCTCGCCCTGCAATTGATCGTCGAAGCCGCGGCGCCCATCACGCATGCCCAAGGGGTGAAGGTAATCTTCGCCTCGCTGACCGGTGACATCCTGCTCGACGCCCTGGTCGGTGCGCTGTTCGCGATGATTTCCTACTCCAGCCTCGCGGCAGTGCTGCTGACCGCCACGCTGGCCGGCGCCAGCGTAATCAGCCTGCCGGTGGCCATCGGCCTGGTAATCGGCGCCAATATCGGCAGCGGTATTCTGGCGTTCCTGAGCACCAGCATGCAGAACGCTGCCGGACGCCAGGTGGCGCTGGGCAGCCTGTTGTACAAACTGATCGGCCTGGTGCTGATCATTCCTGTGCTCGACCCCTTGGTGCACTGGATCGACAGCCTGGACTTCAGTCCCCAGGAAATGGTCATTGGCTTCCACCTGCTCTACAACACGGCGCGCTGCCTGGTCCTGCTGCCCAGCGTCGGACCGATGGCCAGGTTTTGTGCCTGGGTGCTGCCAGAGCGTCCGCAAGCCAACGGCACCGCCAAACCGCGGCATCTGGACCCTACGGCGTTGGTCACACCGAGCCTGGCGCTGGCCAATGCGGCGCGGGAAACCCTGCGTATGGGCGACCTGATCGACAACATGCTCGAAGCCATGCTCGATGTGTTGCATGGCAAGCAAACCGCCGTGACTCAGGAAGTGCGGCGCATGGCTGAGGACGTGGAATCGCTCTACAGCGCGATCAAGCTCTATCTGGCGCAAATGCCTCGCGAAGACCTCAGTGATCAGGACAGCCGGCGCTGGGCGGAAATCATCGAACTGGCGATCAATCTGAAACTGGCGAGCGACCTGATCGAGCGCATGCTGCGCAAGGTGCAGCAGCAGAAAACCTCGCAACGCCGGTCGTTCTCCGAGGTGGGCCTGGAAGAGTTGGCAGGTTTGCACAGCCAGTTGATTGCCAATCTGCGTCTGGGCCTGTCGGTGTTCCTCAGTGCCGACCCGCAAAGCGCCCGCCAATTGGTCCGTGAAAAACGTCGTTTTCGCGCACAGGAGCGGCGCCTGGCCCACGCCCATGTCAGCCGTTTGCAACGTAAGATCGTGCAAAGTATCGAAACCAGTTCGCTGCACCTGGAGTTGATTGCCGACATGAAACGGCTGAATTCGCTGTTTTGCAGCAGTGCCTATGTGGTACTGGAAACGTCCGACAGCGGCGCGCTGGTTGTCGACGATTTGACTGACACCACGCATTCTCCCTGAACGTCCACAGTGGCTTGAAGTCTGTTGAACTCACGCTGGCCGTATGGAAGCTCGTTATGCGTTGTCTGTTGTTAGCCTGTCTGTTGCTCGGCTCATTCCCTTCGTTTGCCCTGGATCGCTTTCAGGTCGAGGGCTACTCCTTGCGCAACGGCCTGCAAATTCTGCTCAAGCCCGGTGCCGAACGCGGGCATGTGGCCATCCGCCTGGTAGTCGGCGTCGGCATCGACGATTTCAACTGTGCGGAAAAAGAGTTGCCGCACCTGCTCGAACATTTGCTGTTCAGTGGCATCGACGCCAGCGGCGAAGGCGGACTTGAAGAGCGGATGCAAGCGCTGGGTGGCGAATGGAACGCTTACACCAGCAACGCCGACACCACGTTCGTGATCGAGGCCCCGGCGAAAAACCAGCGCAAAGTTCTTGATCTGCTCTTGGCGTTATTGACCCAGACCCGGTTCGACGACAACGCCATCAACGCCGCCAAGCAAGTGGTCGAGCGCGAAGACGGCGGTCACTACACGCATTTGCAACGCTGGCTGGATCGTCAGGACCTCGGCCATACCGCGAGCAAGCAACTGGCCGTGGAACTGGGCCTCAAATGCTCCGAACGCGCAGAAGTCGAGCAACTGACCCGCGAGCAATTGGAGAAAGTCCGCAAGGATTGGTACGCGCCCAACAACATGACGCTGATCGTGGTCGGTGACCTCGATCGTTTGCTGCCGGCCTATCTGGAGCGCACCTACGGCACATTGGTCCCGATTGAACCGGGTAACCACCTGCCGCTCCCGCAAATCCAGGCCAGCGCGGCTCACGAGCGCGTTCTGATGCGCGGTTTTCTCGGTGGCGGGGCCAAGCTGCACTGGCTGGTGCCGGAACCGGTGCTGGAGGATCAGCACGACCAAACCTTCGACCTGCTCAAGGACTACCTCGACTGGGCGCTGTATCGCCAGCTGCGGCTGGCGCACAGTTTGTCCTACGGCCCATGGGCCGAGCGTGAGGTGTTCGGTGGCGTTGGTTTCATGAGCCTCAATGCCGACCTTGAACGCGACGACGTGGACGAGGCCCTGGCGGTGCTGGACGACTTGAAGGCTCAGCTACTCAAGGACGGCCTGAACGCCGAGACCTTCAACCGTCTCAAACAGGCTGCCATTGCCCGCCAGGCCTGGGCCGTACAAGGCAACAGCGCGCTGGCCGATTACTACTGGAGTGCGCTGGGAGACTACGACAACGGCCGTTTCACCAACCCCACCAAAGAGCTGCAAGCGGTATCCCTCGCCGAAGCGAACAAGGCGATGCGCGAACTGCTCCTGCAACCGGGGTATGTGCGGATTGAAAAGCCGCTGCTCAGCTATGACCAGTTGATGTGGGCGATTGTTGGATGGGTGGGGGTGTTGGTTTTAGCGCTGGCGGGTTGGCAGATTTACCGTCGGCGATAGGTACTTCTTGTGGCGAGGGAGCAAGCACCCTCGCCACGCCGTCGCGCCAGCGGTACCCTGTCAGGGATTTTTCCTACGACTGATGTGAATCGCCGAATGCCGACCCTGACCCTCTACGTACAGCGCATCCTCGAACTGATGAAGCGCTACCCCGGGGTCATTGCGCTCGGTGGTTTTGTTTCCGGGGTCGGCAGCTTCATTCTGGTGGATCGCCAACAGGGTCTGGCGAGCTGGATCACCACCATCATGCTGATCAGCTGGATCTGGCTGATGCTGGAAAACAGTCTGACCAAGCTGTTCACCCGGATTTTCAAGCGGGAGATTCCCCAACCCTTGCTGCGTTACGCGACGCAGATGATCCATCAGGAAAGCCTGTTCTTCGTCCTGCCGTTCTTTTTCATCACGACCACGTGGAACAGCGGCCAGTTGTTCTTCACCGGGTTGCTGGGCATTGCCGCGCTGATTTCCATCGTCGACCCGCTCTACTACAAATGGCTGGCGCCGCGGCGTTGGGCGTTCCTCGCGCTGCATACGTTGACACTGTTCGCCGCCCTGCTCACTGCGTTGCCGGTGATCATGCATCTGACCACGTCGCAAAGTTTCAAATGGGCGCTGGGCATCGCCGTGCTGTTGTCGTTCCCGAGCCTGGCGTCGATCTTTCCGATCCGTACCGTGCGCAATGCGCTGGCCATTCTGAGTATCACCATCGGCATCGGCGGTGTGGGTTGGGTGCTGCGCTCATGGGTGCCGCCGGCGACGCTGTGGATGACCGACGTGGCCATCAGCACACAGATGCAGGATCGCACGCCCGGTGCCAGTCTCGATGAGGTCAGCGTCGAGCAGATCCGCGGCGGTGGTTTGTACGCTTACACCGCGATCAACGCACCGCGTGGCCTCGACGAGCGGATTTATCATGTGTGGCAGTTCAACGGCAAAGAGGTCGACCGCATCCCGCTGGACATCCACGGTGGGCGCAAGGAAGGCTACCGGGCCTGGACCCACAAGCAAAACTTTCCCGGTAACCCGGCGGGCAAATGGCAGGTCCGGGTACTCACTGAAGACGGCCAGTTGATTGGCGTGTTGCGCTTCAAGGTGGCGGACAGCACACCGGTCAAAGAAAAGTAAGGCAGTTCGTGCTATTACGTAGGTCAGCGAAATAGCCGAAAAAGCACGGAGCTTATGACCAGCAGCACATTGGCCGGCAATGCCCAACTGGACACCTCGCACGCCCCTGCTCAGATACGGGTGACGGGGGACTGGACGCTTGCCCATTACGCCGACCTCAAGCGCCTGAGCGATAAGCTCGAAGGCCAATACGACGACAGCACCCACATCGACCTCAATGGCCTCGGCGCCCTCGATACCGCCGGCGCGTCGTTGCTGGTGGAGTTGCTGGGCTCCGAGCGTCTGGGCCGATCCGCCGAACACCCCGATTGCACCCTCTCCTCTGCCGACCGCGCGTTGCTGCAAACGGTCTACCAGTCGTTGACGGATTTCTGCGTACCGATCAAAGAGCCGGAAATCAGCGTCGGCATTCAGCTGCTGACCCGTATTGGTCGCGCCGTGGACAGCGTCTGGCAAGACACCCTGCAACTGCTGGGTTTCGTCGGCCTGATTCTGGAAACCATCGTCCGCGGCCTGTTCCGCCCCAAACGCTGGCGCATCACGCCAATGGTTGCGCACATTGAGCAGACCGGCCTGGACGCCGCGCCCATCGTTGCCCTGCTGACGTTTCTGGTGGGCGCTGTCGTCGCGTTTCTTGGGGCAACCGTTCTAACCACGTTCGGCGCCAGCGTATTCACCGTGGACCTGGTGGCGTTTGCCTTCCTGCGTGAGTTCGGTGTGTTGCTGACTGCGATCCTCATGGCAGGGCGCACCGCCAGTGCGTTCACTGCGCAAATCGGCTCGATGAAGGCCAACGAAGAAATCGACGCGATCCGCACCCTCGGCCTTGATCCGATGGAGTTACTGGTCGTGCCGCGTGTCCTCGCCTTGCTGGTGGCGTTGCCGATGCTGACGTTTCTGGCGATGGTGTCGGGGATTGTCGGCGGCGGCGTGGTCTGTGCGGTGTCGCTGGATATCTCGCCGGCGATGTTCCTCTCGCTGCTGCAATCGGACATCGGTGTTCAGCACTTTCTGGTGGGGATGGTCAAAGCGCCCATTTTCGCATTCCTGATCGCCGCGATCGGCTGTCTGGAAGGCTTCAAGGTCAGCGGCAGCGCTGAGTCCGTCGGTGCGCACACCACGTCCAGTGTGGTGCAGTCGATTTTCGTGGTGATCGTGCTCGACGCCGTCGCCGCGCTGTTTTTCATGGAGATGAGCTGGTGAATCGTCGACCCCGAGCGCCCGCCGAGGCGGTCATCGAAGTCCGTGGGCTGTGCAATCGCTTCGGCAGTCAGAGCGTGCACGAAAACCTCGACCTGGATTTGTACAAGGGCGAGATCCTCGCTGTGGTCGGCGGCTCCGGCAGCGGCAAGTCGGTGTTGCTGCGCAGCATTGTCGGCTTGCGCCAACCCAGCGAAGGCAGGGTCGAGGTGTTCGGGCAAAACCTGCCGACCCTGCCGGAACACGAGCGCTCGCTGATTGAACGGCGCTTCGGTGTGCTGTTCCAGAAAGGCGCCCTGTTCTCTTCCCTGACCGTGACCGAGAACGTCGCCCTGCCCCTGATCGAACATGCCGGCCTGAGCCGTGACGATGCCGAACATCTGGCGGCCGTGAAACTGGCCTTGGCCGGGTTGCCGCTGTCGGCGGCGGATAAATATCCGGCCTCTCTGTCCGGCGGCATGATCAAACGTGCGGCTCTGGCGCGGGCCCTGGCGCTTGACCCGGACATCCTGTTTCTCGACGAACCCACCGCCGGCCTCGATCCGATTGGTGCCGCGGCGTTCGATCAGTTGATCCTGACCTTGCGCGATGCCTTGGGCCTGAGCGTTTTCCTGGTGACTCACGACCTCGACACGCTCTACACCATCACCGACCGGGTGGCGGTGCTGGCGCAGAAGAAAGTGCTGGTGGCCGACGCCATCGACAAGGTGTCGGAAACCGACGACGCGTGGATTCACCAATACTTCCATGGCCCTCGCGGCCGCGCGGCATTGACAGCCGCACAACAGCTCAACGAGGTCTGACATGGAAACCCGAGCCCATCATGTATTGATCGGCCTGTTCACCGTGATTGTGGTGGCGGGCGCCCTGCTCTTTGGTTTGTTCCTGGCCAAATCCAGTGTCGACACTGAGTTCAAGGATTACGAAGTGGTGTTCAACGAGGCGGTCAGCGGCCTGTCCAAGGGCAGTCCGGTGCAGTACAGCGGGATCAAGGTGGGCGACGTGGTGTCGTTGCGCCTGGACCCGAAAGACCCGCGCCGGGTGCTGGCGCGGATCCGCCTGGGCGGCGATACGCCGGTCAAGGAGGACACCGAGGCCAAGCTGGCGCTGACGGGTGTCACCGGGACCTCGATCATCCAGCTCAGCGGTGGTACGCCACAGAGCCCGACGCTCAAGGGCAAGGACGGCAATCTGCCGACCATCGTCGCCTCACCCTCGCCCATCGCCCGATTGCTCAACGACAGCAACGATCTGATGGCCGGCGTGACCTCGCTGATGCACAACGCCAACCTGATGTTTTCCACGGAAAACATCGCGCGCATCAGCAAGACCCTTGACCATCTGGAGCAAACCACGGGTGTGATTGCCGAGCAGCGTGGCGACATTCGTCAGGCCATGCAGCAACTGGCAATGGTCGGCAAACAGGCCGGTACCATGATGGAACAGACCTCGGCGCTGATGCGCAACGCCAATGGCTTGCTCAGCGATCAGGGCAAACAGATGTTCGGTAGCGCCGAGCAGGCCATGAAGTCGCTGGAAAACAGCAGCGCGACGATCAACACGTTGCTGACCGCCAATCAGGACTCGATCAACAAAGGCATGCAGGGCCTCAACGGTCTTGCCCCGGCGGTGCGCGAGCTGCGCGAAACCCTCACCTCGCTGCGCGCCATCTCTCAACGTCTTGAGGCCAACCCCAGCGGTTACCTGCTCGGCAGTGACAAGCACAAGGAATTCACTCCATGAAGTTGCACTTCATCGCCCTCCTCGCCGGCTTCATGCTGATCAGTTCCTGCTCGATCCTGCCCAAGCCCGAGCCCTTCGATATCTATCGCTTGCCTTCGGCCCAGAGCCATGCGGCGGGCGCTCATGGCGCGGCGCAGCGCTGGTCATTGCGCCTGACCAAGCTGCAGGCCAGTGAAGCATTGAACAGCCCGAACATAGCCGTCATCCCTCAGGGCGACGTGATCAGCAGCTATAAAGGCTCGCGCTGGAGCGACCCGGCACCGGTGCTACTGCGCAATCGCCTGCTCGATGGATTCCAGCGCGATGGTCGCGTCTCGCTGCTGAGCACCGATGACAGCATTTTCCAGACAGACCTGGAGCTGGGCGGCGTCCTGCAAGCCTTCCAGACCGAATACCAGGGCACGAGTGCCAGCGTGGTGGTACGCGTGGATGCGCTGCTGGTGCGCAGCTACGACCAGCACATCCTCGCCAGCCGCCGCTTTGAAGTGCGCCAGCCGCTCAGTGATGTGAAAGTACCGGCGGTGGTGGCCGGGTTTGGCCTGGCCAGTGATCAATTGACGGCGCAGGTGGTGAATTGGGCGGTAGAGCAAGGCCACAAACTCGCGCCGCCCGCGATACCTTGAAGGTCTCGCGGACCATATCGCTGGCAAGCCAGCTCCCACAGGAACTGCGCGGTCTCTGTGGGAGCTGGCTTGCCAGCGATAAATGTTGGGTTCACCCGAAGAACCAGTAGCAAACCCCGATGGCACCCAGCACGCCGGCCAGCTCCGCCAACAATGCACACCCCACCGCATGCCGCGCCCGCTGGATGCCCACCGCCCCGAAATACACCGCCAGCACATAGAACGTGGTTTCGGTACTGCCCTGCACCGTCGCCGCGACCAATGCCGGGAAACTGTCCACGCCGGACGTCTTCATGGTTTCAATCAGCATCGCCCGGGCGGCGCTGCCAGAGAACGGCTTGACCATGGCCGTGGGCAGCGCGTCGACGAAACGCGTATCCCATCCAGCCCACTCCACCAGATGTCGAATGCCGTCCAGGCCAAAATCCAGCGCCCCGGACGCCCGCAGTACGCCCACCGCACAGAGCATCGCCACCAGATACGGCAGCAGATTCTTCGCCACGTCGAAGCCTTCCTTGGCGCCTTCGACAAACGCCTCGTAGACCTTCACTTTACGCATCGCGCCGATGATCAAAAACATCATGATCAGCCCGAATAACGTCAAATTGCCGAGGATCGACGACAAACCGGCCAGCGCCGTAGCCGACAGGGTCCCCAGCACCGCCATGAAACCGCCCAGGAGCAGGGCACCCGGAATCAGATAGGCCAGCACCACCGGGTCCCAGACGCGCAAGCGTTGCATGAATGCCACCGCGAGGAAGCCAACGATGGTCGAGCAACTGGTGGCCAGCAGGATCGGCAGGAACACCAGCGTCGGGTCAGGTGCGCCTTGCTGGGCGCGGTACATGAAGATCGTCACCGGCAGCAGGGTCAGGGACGAGGCGTTGAGCACCAGGAACAGGATCTGCGCGTTGCTGGCGATGGTGGCGCTGGGGTTGAGTTCCTGCAGGGCCTTCATGGCTTTCAGGCCGATCGGCGTGGCCGCGTTGTCCAGGCCCAGGCCGTTGGCGGCGAAGTTCAGGGTGATCAGGCCGATGGCGGGGTGGCCGGGCGGGACTTCCGGCATCAGGCGCAGGAACAGTGGGCCGAGGGCTTTGGCCAGCCACTCGACGATGCCGGCTTTTTCGGCGATCCGCAGAAAGCCCAGCCAGAGGGTGAGGGTGCCGAACAGCAATACCATCACTTCGACCGACAACTTGGCCATGGCGAAAATGCTTTCCACCATCGCCGCGAAAATCCCGGCGTTACCGCCGATCAGCCACTGCGCCAGCGCCGAAATCGCGGCCACGATGAAGAAGCCAAGCCACAGGCCATTAAGCATCAGTCAAATCCCCCAAAAGATGCGCGAATGATAGCGGGGTGGCCAGAAACGACAAACCCCGGATTTCTCCGGGGTTTGTTTGTAAGGCTGACTCGAAAGCGGTGGGGAGCCACCACAGGGGGCGGCGATCAGTTGCTGGAAACTTCACCCACCGGCAGCTTCTCTTTGCTGCGCCAGTGCGGCAGTGAGTTCCAGTAGCGCTGGCCTTTGGCATCGTCGTACATGCCTTCCCAGCGCGAGATAACCAGTACGGCCAAGGCGTTGCCGATCACGTTCAATGCGGTACGCGCCATGTCCATGATGCGGTCGACACCGGCGATGAAGGCCAGGCCTTCCAGCGGGATTCCAACGCTGCCCAGGGTGGCCAGCAGCACCACGAAGGACACGCCCGGTACGCCGGCGATGCCTTTGGAGGTGACCATCAGGGTCAGGACCAGCAGCAGTTGCTGGCTGATCGACAGGTCGATGCCGTACAGCTGAGCGATGAAGATGGCCGCGATGCTTTGGTACAGGGTCGAACCGTCGAGGTTGAACGAGTAACCGGTCGGCACTACGAAGCTGCAGATGGCTTTTGGCGCGCCGTAGGCTTCCATTTTCTCGATCACGCGCGGCAGTACGGTTTCGGAGGAAGCGGTGGAGTAGGCCAGCACCAGCTCATCCTTGAAGATGCGCATCAGCTTGATCACCGAGAAGCCGAACAGGCGGGCGATCAGACCCAGTACCACGAAGGCGAAGAAGGCGATGGCGACGTAAACCAGGATCACCAGTTTGGCCAGCGGCAGCAGGGACGCGAAGCCGAAGTTGGCCACGGTTACCGCGATCAGTGCGAAAACGCCGATTGGGGCGTAGTTCATGATCATGTGGGTGACCTTGAACATGCTTTCCGACACGCCCTGGAACATCGTGACCAGTGGATCGCGCAGTTCGGGTTTGAGGCTCGACAGACCGAGACCGAACAACACCGAGAAGAAAATGATCGGCAGCATCTCGCCGCGCGCCATGGCTGCGAAGATGTTGGACGGGATCAGGTTGAGGATGGTTTCGATGAACGCGTGTTCATGCTGCACCTCAGCTGCAGTCGCCTGGTACTTGGAGATGTCCACGGTACCCAGGGTGCTCATGTCGATGCCGGCACCCGGATGGAACAGGTTGGCCAGCAGCAGGCCGACAACGATGGCAATGGTGGTGACGACTTCGAAGTAGATGATGGTTTTGAGGCCGATACTGCCGAGCTTCTTCGCATCGCCCACGCCGGCAATGCCGACGATCAGCGAGGAGATCACGATCGGGATCACAATCATCTTGATCAGACGGATAAAGATATCGCCTGCCGGTTGCAGGACGTTGCTGATCCACCAGGCTTTCTCGGCACTGAAATGGTTGAGCAGCGCACCAATTGCAATCCCCAATACCAGACCGATGAGGATCTGCCAGGCGAGGCTAAGCTTTGCCTTCTTCATATCTTTACCCTTACTTCAGTTTGACTCGGGCAGGTGCAAGAGCTGGTTCGCTTGTGGCGAAAAAGTCGATGCATCTGCCCCCGTATAAGGAGCCCCGGAGCGCTTGTTAATGGCTCTCTGGCAGGCGAAAAAAGGCGCAACTATTCCGATGCAAGGAAGCGACGTCTAATGCCGTAAACGACTACCCTATGCCGAATCGGCATGAGGTCTTTTAGCTGTTAGCGACGTCGCAATCGGTTCGAATGTGACATTTCGGCAGGCATAAGTGCCGTGAACCGGCCATCACAGAGCAGAATGTGTGTTTTTTGATCAATTGATCAGGCGGCGGATTTCAGGAAAATCCCACAAGGCACTGAATGGATTTTTGGCTAAGCGCGGGCAATATTTCTCGATATACGGTCGCGGAAAATCACCGGGAACTGTTTTTTTCAAAAAGCAGGCGGGGGCTTTTCGAGGATGCGGAGAAAACGGCGGCGTTCGCTCTGTTTCGATTGCTGGGGTAAGTAAGCTCTCCGCAAGTCCGTCGAGCCATCATCGACCGGCGAACTTGCGTCGCAGCTTTTCCTGACCCAGTCCTTGCGCAGGCACTCCCTGTACCCGTAGGTCACTCCGCCCCTGAAACAGGCAGAACGTCCCGACCCCTTGGTCATGCGCCAACCTTCCTCAGGTGACGCAGATGAAAAAAGCGAGGCTTCTTTCTACGTCGGAAACTCAATACCAGTTCGGATCTTTCCTAAGCTGTTCCATCAACAAGTCCTGCATGCCCTGATCCGGTTTCCCAAGGAAACGGTAGTTGGCATGTCGGGTTGGCGACTTGTCAGCAGGCAACCCCGAAGGTACCTCGACCAGCATGGCGTAGGCATCCTTCTTGTCGAAGCTGACCGCGACAATCAAGCGTTTGTCAGCGCAGGTCGCCTGTGATTCACACAGCGGTCCTACCAGATACTTGTCGCCGTCCTCTTCAACGGCATTCATTTGTTCGGCATCGCCGGACAGGTTCATCACCCATTCCGGCAGGCGTTCCTCTTCCTTGACGACGCCTTGCCAGGTTTCCCGGTACTGCGGGTCGGCGTTCAACAGCTCGTTGACCCGTGCCTGGCCATCATTGGCAGCAATTGCCATGGCACTACCGCCCAGTAGCAGGGCGGCTGCCAGTGTCTTTAACGAAAGGCTCATGTTCAGCCTCGGCCGCGACGGCCAAAGAAGAACGAAGCAATGAACATCACCAGGAACACGACAAAGAGAATCTTGGCGATACCCGTGGCGGTGCCCGCGATACCACCGAAGCCCAGTACGGCGGCGACAATGGCAATGATCAGGAACGTGATTGCCCAGCTCAACATGGTGATTCTCCTTACTTTTCCATTTAAAGGTGCTTGTCCCGGCGCATCGGTGGCGCCAAGTTTGTGTAATCAGAAAACCCAGCGCTCCTGACGTGGCATCTCATTCACAGGCTGGGCCTGGTCGACGTCCATCATCCGCAGGGCGCTGCTGTCAGTCATAGCGCTGGTGGCGGCTCTGAAATGGGTCTGGGTAGGGTGTTGAAACGACACGCGTGGCGCCGCTTCCTGCTGGCTTAACTCCCAGCTCAGGAATTGCTGGCCGGCAATCAGAGTGACCAGCAGCGCAAAAACGCAAAACAAGCCTTGCTGGATATGCAGTGGCGAGACACGTAATTGGGCGGCACGTTGACGATTCATCCTGAGGCTCCTCCCACGCGGGGTATCGGGTTGAGGGCGGTTGTTGTTGCCCTGCGTTACTCAGGTTATTGCAGTCGGCATGCCAGCTTTTTTAAGTTTAAAAAATCTTTATAAATCAATAGTTTATGTAATTTTGACAGGCGCGTTCGCTGGCATAGTGCACGATGGCCCTTCATGCGCCCGTGCGAAATGCACGATTGATTGCAAGCCATCGCATTATTTTTGAATTGAGAGCAGGACGTTACTGTCAGAAAAGGACGCAACCCATTGCGGCAGCAGATAGCTACCCTGGGATGGCATTAATAGATCAGAATAAACCATGCAACTTGCCCGATTTTTCCGGGACTAACCAAGATCATTCATTAAGGAGCGTAGGAAAATGGAATCAGCCACTGAGCATCAAGGCCGTATTCTGCTGGTGGATGATGAGTCCGCCATCCTGCGAACCTTCAGATACTGCCTTGAAGACGAAGGCTACAGTGTTGCAACCGCCAACAGCGCCGCCCAGGCCGATGCGCTGTTACAGCGTCAGGTGTTCGACCTGTGCTTCCTCGATCTGCGTCTGGGCGAAGACAATGGCCTCGACGTGCTGGCTCAGATGCGCATTCAAGCACCCTGGATGCGGGTCGTGATCGTCACCGCGCACTCGGCGGTGGACACTGCGGTGGATGCGATTCAGGCCGGCGCTGCCGATTACCTGGTCAAACCGTGCAGCCCCGATCAATTGCGTCTGGCCACGGCCAAGCAGCTGGAAGTGCGGCAGTTGTCGGCGCGTCTGGAAGCGCTGGAAGGCGAGATCCGCAAACCCAAGGACGGGCTGGATTCCCATAGCCCGGCCATGAAAGTGGTGCTGGAAACCGCGCGCCAGGTGGCCGGAACCGATGCCAATATCCTGATTCTCGGCGAGTCCGGCACCGGTAAGGGTGAGTTGTCCCAGGCCATTCACGGCTGGAGCAAGCGCTCCAAGAAGTCTTGCATCACCATCAACTGCCCGTCGTTGACGGCCGAACTGATGGAAAGCGAGCTGTTCGGTCACAGTCGTGGAGCCTTTACCGGCGCCAGCGAAAGTACGCTCGGTCGCGTCAACCAGGCCGATGGCGGCACGCTGTTTCTCGATGAGATCGGCGATTTTCCTCTGGTTTTGCAGCCAAAGTTGTTGCGATTTATCCAAGACAAAGAATACGAGCGCGTCGGCGACCCGGTCACTCGCCGCGCCGATGTACGCATCCTCGCCGCCACCAACCAGAACCTGGAAGACATGGTCCGCGATGGGCGTTTTCGTGAAGACCTGCTCTATCGCCTGAATGTCATCACCTTGCACCTGCCGCCACTGCGCGAGCGCCGTGAAGACATTCTCAACCTGGCCGATCGCTTTCTCGCCCGCTTCGTCAAAGAGTACGCGCGCCCGGCGAGGGGGTTCAGTGATGAGGCCCGAGAGGCCATGCTCGGTTACCGTTGGCCGGGCAACATCCGCGAACTGCGCAACGTGGTGGAGCGGGCGAGCATTATCTGTCCACAGGAGCGCGTCGAGATCACTCACCTGGGGATGGCCGAAACACCGGTCAACAATGCCCCGCGC
The DNA here is from genome assembly GCF_001945365.1 of Pseudomonas reinekei. Taxonomy (GTDB): domain Bacteria; phylum Pseudomonadota; class Gammaproteobacteria; order Pseudomonadales; family Pseudomonadaceae; genus Aquipseudomonas; species Aquipseudomonas reinekei. The sequence continues at coordinate 55,762 of NZ_MSTQ01000007.1, read as the reverse complement.
ATTGGCGCGGCACTGAGTCTGGACGAACTGGAAAAAGCCCACATCGGCGCGGTTCTCGCCACCGCCGGTACGCTGGATCAAGCCGCGAAGACCCTAGGCATCGACGCATCGACCCTGTATCGCAAACGCAAACAGTACAACTTGTGAGCGACCATCGATGAAACTGGCGATGAAGTTACGCACCCGCCTGTTTTTAAGCATTTCCGCGCTGATCACCGTAGCGTTGCTCGGGCTTTTGCTGGGGCTGGTCAGCGTCATGCAGATGGCTGGAAGCCAGGAAGCACTGGTGCGCAACAACTTCGCCACCCTGGATCTGGGCATCAAACTGCGCCAGACGCTGGGCGATCAGTTAGTCATCATGCTCAGCGAGCGCCCTGACTCCCAAGCCTTCGAAGCCTCCAAGCAGCGTTATTTCGACTTGCTGGACCAAGGGATCGCTCAGGAACCAAAGGACATTGGCAACGAAAACGGATTCAAAAAAGCCAAGGAGGATTACCTGAGCTTTGTCCGGGCCTTTGAAGTGTCGTCGGATACAACTCATGTGCTGTCCGGCAACGATGAGCTCACTGAACGATTCAATGCGCTGCGCAATGGCTTGATCAACGAGCATAAGCGCGCCCTGGATAATATCGGCATGACCGAGCGCAAGGCGCGTGAGCGGGCACTGCTGGTTGCCGGCCTGCTCGGTTTGGTCGGTCTGGCGGTGTTGATCATCGGCTTCGTCACCGCTCACGCCATCGCCCGGCGTTTCGGCGAGCCGATCGAGGCGCTGGCAAAAGCGGCGGATCACATCGGGCAGGGGAATTTCGACGTCATGCTGCCGGTCTCTTCGGCTGTCGAGCTCAATCAGCTCACCCGGCGCTTCGGCATCATGGCCGAGGCACTGCGCGAGCATCAGGCGACCAATGTCGATGAATTGCTGGCCGGTCAGCAGCGGCTGCAGGCGGTGCTCGACAGCATCGACGATGGCTTGCTGATGATCGACCGTCAGGGCCATCTGGAGCACCTGAACCCGGTCGCACAGCGTCAACTGGGCTGGGACAGTGATCGACTCGGTCAAGGCCTGGGCGCGGCGCTGGAGCGTCCCGAGCTTGATGAGCAGCTGCAACTGGTGCTTCGCGGCGGCACGCTGGAGCGGGCGCCGGAAGATCTGAGCATGGAGGTCGATGGCGAGACGCGGCTACTGACCTATAGCCTGACGCCAGTGAGTCACACTCAGGGCCATATCCTGGGCGCAGTCATGGTGCTGCATGACGTGACCGAACAGCGTGCATTCGAACGGGTACGCAGCGAGTTCGTGCTACGCGCCTCTCATGAGCTGCGCACGCCGGTCACCGGCATGCACATGGCATTCGGCCTGTTCCGCGAACGGGCGCACTTCCCGCAGGAATCCCGTGAAGCCGATCTGCTGGACACGGTGAACGAAGAGATGCAGCGCCTGATGCAGTTGATCAACGACCTGTTGAACTTCTCGCGTTACCAGAACGGCCTGCAAAAACTGACGTTGGCGCCATGCTCCATCGAGGATCTGCTGGAGCAGGCGCAGCTTCGCTTCGCCAGTGCAGCTGCAGAGAAGGGCATCGAGTTGTTGATTGAGGTGCAGACTCCACTGCCACGTTTGCAGGCCGACCCACCGCAATTGGAGCGGGTGCTCGATAACCTGATCGACAACGCGCTGCGCCATACCGCTGCCGGCGGCTTGATCCGTTTGCAGGCGCGACGCCATGGCGACCGGGTAATCATCAGTGTCGAGGACAACGGTGAAGGCATTGCCTATGGGCAACAGGGACGGATCTTCGAGCCTTTTGTCCAGGTGGGCCGCAAGAAGGGCGGCGCCGGTCTCGGTTTGGCGTTGTGCAAGGAAATCGTGCAGTTGCATGGCGGTCGGATGGGCGTTTACTCGCGGCCAGGGCAGGGTACCCAGTTCTACATGGCACTGTCGGTTTAGGCTCTACGCTTCGTCATCCAGGCGCCGGTTGGTCAACCGGCGGCCACGGGTAATCAGCTCGATGAACTGCACGGCGCTCAGGGCATGGGCGAACAACCAGCCTTGTCCGAACTTCACGCCTTCACTGCTTAGCAGCGCTGCCTGTGATTCATGCTCGATGCCTTCGGCAATCACCTTCAGGTGCAGCGATTGCGCCATATGAATGATGTGTGGGGCCACGCCACTGCTGGCGGCGTCGTGGCCCAGCGCGTCGATGAAGGCCTTGTCGATCTTCAGGCAGTCCACCGGCAGGGTTTGCAGGTAGGCAAGACTGCAATAGCCTGTGCCGAAGTCATCAATCAGCACTTGATGCCCGACATCGCGCAAGGCTTGCAGGTTTTCCCGGGCCACCACCACATCGATCAGGCCCCGTTCGGTCACCTCGAAGGCAATCTGTTTGGCTGCGACGCGGTGCAGCGTCAGTAAGCGCGCCATCACCTGGCCGATGCGCGGGACCATCACATCGCACGCCGCCAGGTTGACCGAAATGTACAACTGCGGGTTGGACCGTAGCAGTTGCCCGAGCTGTTCCAGCAGGCGTTGCAGGACGAAGTCGGTCATCTGGCGGATCTGCCCGGTGTTCTCCGCCATTGGAATGAACAGGTCGGGGCTGGTCAGGGTGCCATCGGGCCGTCGCCAGCGTAGCAGCGCCTCGGCGCCGACGCAGTTGCGGCTGTCGAGATCGAAGATCGGTTGATACAACACTTGCAATTCGCCCCTGCGGATGGCGCCGGTCAATTCGGCGTCCAGTGACTGGCGTTGGCGCACCAACAGGAACACCAGGAAACCCACGCAGGCTGCCAGCAGCAGGCAAGCTGGAATCAACCACCACCACACCGGCGGAATGTGCGTACCGCTGCGCGGGCTGATCAGCACCAGTTGGTATTCCGGATTATCGGTGGGCATGCGGTAAATCAGGCGGGTATGCGTGACCTGCAAGGCGTCGCGTTTTTTGGGTGGCCAGGCTTCAGAGGGTGGCCACGCCTGTGAAACACCCAGTACCGGGATCGCCCGCGTGCCGTGGTCGAGGATCACCAACAGGCTGCTGCCCGGTGACAGGTCGACCATGTCGGTCAAGTGTCCGCGAGACGTCGCGACACGGAAATTGCCGCGCCCGAGCATCAGCGCGGCACGGTTCTCATCGGGTTCGGTGGTGGTGTTCAACCAGTAGCTGTAGGTCGGCCCTTTGATGTCCGGTGCCCGGGCCAGCGACAAGCCTACCTGTCGTGGGCGATTGGAACAGATTCGCAAGTCGTCCATATAGGCCGCTTCATACACGAATCGATAGTTGAAGCTGACCTGCTGCAACGTGGCGATCATTTCGTCATCGCAGCTTCGCAGCGGTTGAGCCTCCAGGTCGTCGAGGCTCTCGCGCAATTGGCCGAACAACTGCTCAAGGCGAGCGAGAAACCGTTCGCCCTGGGCGTTCATTTGCTGGCTCTCTTGTTGTTCGAGCTGGTGGATGGCGACGAAATAACTGCCGGCCATCATCATCGTCGCGCTCAGGACAGCAGCCAGCATCGCCAAAAACCAGGGGCGAAAGAACCAACTACGGAATGTCTCGCGAGCAGCAGGCATTGTGGAATATCCGACGAATTACCAATGAGTTATAGCTGCTGATGGAAAAAACGCGCTGACCGTCGGGCGGGCGTCATTATTTTGTCTGATTCAACACCTGCAGCAGCGCTGCCGTTTGGGCGTCCGGCGTACCATCGAAGCGGGTCGGGCGGAAATGCATCTGGAAGGCGGCGAGGACATGCCGTGTGGCGACGTCCAGTTCGCCGGTCTGGGGTGTTTCATAGCCCATGCGTGCCAACTGCGCCTGATACCAGGAAATGCTCGGCAGCTGCGTTTCGAATGGCGCTTGCTGCCGGGCGACAGCCTGCTCGTCCGGCCAAATGCCAATGCCTTCGCCAGCCAGGCGTTTCCAGGGGAACAGTGGGCCTGGATCGAGTTTGCGCAGTGGTGCGATATCGCTATGACCGATAATGCTGCGCGGGCTGATGTTGTAACGCTGGCTGATGTCCTTGAGCAGGACGATCAATGACTGGACTTGCGCCTCCGTGTAGGGATACCAGAGGCGTCCTGTCGGGCTGTCCTTGAAACCCGGGTTGACGATTTCGATACCCAGAGAGCTGGAGTTCAACCAGGTGCGGCCTTGCCACTGACTCTCACCGGCATGCCAGGCGCGCAGATTTTCATCCATCAGCTTATAAATGGTCGCGTTCTTGTCGTCGCCGATCAGGTAGTGGCTGCTGACTTCGCCGTGGGTTAGCAATTGCAGCGAGCGCTCCATTGAGGCGGAGGTGTAGTGAACCACCACAAACTGGATGCGGCTGTCGTGGTTGGTCGATGGGTGACTGGTGTCGTAGCGGGGGCCGCTGGCACAACCGGCCAAGACGATGAGCGACACGATGAGGGCAAAATATTTCATGGCGAAAGGCAATACACGCAAGACAGTAATGCAACAGTGTAACGTACTGCCTTGCATGCCGCGGGCAATCGCGATCATTTAAACAAAATGGAACAAATTGCCGCTTAACCCAGTTCTACCCGGTTGCGTCCGGCATTTTTTGCCCGATACAGCGCCTGATCGGCTCTTTTGAGCACCAGATCGCTGTGTTCACCGGGTTTGAATGCCGTCATCCCCATGGAAATCGTGATCGTGACGCGCTCGCCCTTGAAGTGGAACGGGCAGGCTTCGATGGATGCCCGCAGGTGTTCCAGCAGTTTCAGTCCGGTGGCCGGCACTGTCGACGGCAATAAAAGAACAAACTCTTCTCCGCCGAATCGGGCAATGAAGTCTGTTCCGCGCAGACGCTTGCGCAGCACTGTGGCGATGATCTTCAGCACTTTGTCACCCGCCAGGTGCCCGTAATTATCGTTAATGCGTTTGAAATGATCGAGGTCGAGCATCGCCAGCAGCAAGGTATTGCCGTGTTGCTGCCACTGGCCGATTTCGTGTTCCAGCCGTTCGCTCCAGGCTGCGCGGTTGGGCAGGCCGGTGAGCGGGTCGATCAATGCTTTCTGCCGCTGTTCTTCGAGGTGCTCGCGGAAACCCGAGGCTTCCTGCTCCATGTGCGCCACCCGTTCGGCCAGGCTTTGCAGGCGGGCGGCTACTTCCTGCTCGCGTTCGTCGCGTTGCCTGCGGTGCTCGTCCATGGTGCCAAGCAAACCTTCCAGATGGTTTTCCAGAACGTGCTTGAGGTCTTCCAGGTCCGCCGCTTCGTGCATGCTGGTTTGCAGACCGTCGACCTGTTCGCGTATTTGCGAATCCAGCGCATGCGCTGCCGAGCGGCTGTCGGCATGATCGGCGCTGGCAGCTTGCAGATTGCTCTGGAACGACTCCAGACGTTCATTGAGTCGTAGCAAATAGGCTTCGAATTCGTGCTGGCCGCTGTCCGAAATCGCCAGCATCAATGTTGCAAAATCGTCGAGGATTGGCAGCAACTCGTACCAGTTCAAGCCATTTTTCAGGCGATCGCGCATTGATTCCGCTTGAGGGCGATGGCGTTCGGGTAGCGTGAGATCGTCAAGCAGGCCGAGCAGGGTGTCCTCGATGTGCCTGGCGACCGAGCTGTAAGACGGTTCGGGGGAATCCGGCAGCGCGTAAAACATGTCGTGCCCGAGGTGCTCGGGATCATCGGGTGTTGCGACATCAGAAAGTGGTGGCGATGCTTCGGGTAGCGGAGCAGGGGTCAGCTCGTCCGGATTGACGTTCGGTTCAATCTGGCTCGCGGGCTCGACGATAACGGCAGGAGGCTCCTCAGGCTGTTGAGCGTCCACTGCACGATCAGCCTCGGGCGCATCGTGCGGTTCAGTGATGGGTGCAACTATCGGCGCGACGGCGACGGGTTCTGCGGGAGCTGTCGATGCCGGGAGTGGCTGTGGATCGATGACCGCTGGCGATTGCACTGGCATTGGTTCGGCTATGGATGGGACTTCGCCGGTATTTGCCGGAGTCACTGTAACCTGAGGCGGCGCCATTAATTCGGCAGGGTACGCGTTGACGGCTTGTTCGGCCGGGGCGGTGACGCGTGGTTCATCAGCGTCGCGATGCCCGAATAATCGCTGCAGCAGGCCTGGCCGTTCCGGTTCTGCGGCGTTGTCCAGTTGACTCAGGGCTTTACCCTGCAGGCCGCTCAGTTCGCTGAGCAGCAATGGAATCTCGCGGGCCTGGCTGGCACGGCTGTCCAGTTGCTTGGCGAAGTTCTTGAGGGGGCGGCTTACTTCACGGGGCAGCGGCAACGTTTGCAGCTGGGTGACGAGTGCGTTCAACGCGGCGCTGGTCTGGTTGACCCGGGTTTCCCGACGTTGCTCGGAGTCGAGCACGGCTTTTTCCAGGCGCGGGAGCAGGGCGGCGAGGCCGGCGTCCATGTCGTCGGTGCGCACGACTTCGCGCATTTCCTTCATGCATTGGTCAACGGCGCGATCGGTGCCCTCTGCTGCCAGGGTGCTGCGCACAAGTCCGCGACGCAACAAGTCGAGCCGGGCATCCCAACGGCGTTCGAGCTTTTCCTGTTGTTCGATGCTTTGGAGGTATTTCTCTTTCCAGCGCTGTGCTTCGTCGCTCATTCAGGGGTTCCGCGATGGGCAGGACTCAACGCGGGCAATGCATCGGCCGTGAGCGAACCCGGCAGACGAATCTCTACCGCGACCGGCAGGTGATCGGAAATGGGTTGGGCCAGCACCTCGACCTTTTCCAGGGTCAGGCTCGGGCTCAATAGGATGTGGTCCAGGCAGCGTTGCGGACGCCAGCTGGGGAATGTCGCTTCCAGTTGCGGGGCGAGCAGGCCAAGGTCGCGCAACGGAGAGTTTTGCAGCAGATCGCTGGCGTGGGTATTCATATCGCCCATCAGGATCTGGTGTTTATAGCCGCCGATGACTTCGCGGATATAAGCCAATTGCAGGCTGCGCGCGCGTGCGCCGAGCGCCAGGTGCATCATCACCACCACCAGCGCTTCCGGGCCCTCGCCGAAACGCACCAGGATCGCCCCGCGACCTTTCGGCCCGGGCAGCGGATGATCTTCGATCGCCCACGGACGCAGGCGGCTGAGCACGCCGTTGCTGTGCTGGCCGAGGCGTCCGAGATTGCGATTGAGTTGTTGATACCAGTAGGGAAAGGCGCCGAGCTGGGCCAGGTGTTCGACTTGATTGACGTAGCCTGAACGCAAGCTGCCGCCATCGGCTTCCTGCAAGGCGACCAGATCGAAATCACCCAGCAGATTGCCGATTTTTTGCAGGTTGTCGGCGCGCCCGGTATGGGGTAGCAGATGCTGCCAGCCACGGGTCAGGTAATGCCGGTAGCGCTCGGTACTGATACCGACCTGAATATTGAAGCTGAGCAAGCGCAGACGGCTGTCTGCGGGCAGGCCCGTCGATTCCAGATGATGTTCGTTGACCCGCGGATCATGCAGGCCAACGACGCGTTCAGTACCCCAGCGGCGCATGGCAGGTGCTGCCCTTAGTTGGCGGCAGCCTTGTTAGCCGCTCGCTCTTGATCGACCAGTTTATCGGCCAGTTGCAAGGCTTGCTCGGCGCCGCCGGCAGAACCCACGTCAAAGCGATACTTACCGTTGACGATCATGGTTGGCACACCAGAGATTTCATATTTCTTTGCAAGCTCTTTGGCTTTGTTGATCTGGCCCTTGATGGCGAAGGAGTCAAAGGTAGCGAGGAACTTGTCCTTGTCGACGCCCTGGGTGGCCAGGAAGTCCGCCATGTCGTTCTTGTCGGTCAGCTTCTTGTGTTCTTTCTGAATGGCTTCGAACACCGCGGCGTGCACCTTGTGCTCGACGCCCATGGCTTCGAGGGTCAGGAACATCTGGCCGTGTGCGTCCCAAGGACCGCCGAACATGGCAGGAATGCGAACGAAGTTCACGTCGGAAGGCAGCTTCTCGACCCAGGGATTGATCACCGGCTCGAACGCGTAGCAGTGTGGGCAGCCGTACCAGAACAGCTCCACCACTTCGATCTTGCCAGGCACGGCTACCGGAACCGGATTGCTCAGTTCGACGTAAGGGGCGGCTGGGGCTTCGGCGGCCTGGGCAGTCATGCCGAACAGGCTGGCAGCGACAAGTGCGGCGCTGATGATCAGATTACGCATGCTTTACTCCTGGACAAATTTTATCGCCTCGCGCGACCTGTCTTCAGACAGATTCTGGCGGGCCTGAGTTCTGTAGTGTAACGGCAGCGGCCACAAAAAAGGGCGGCCAAAGCCACCCTTTTTATACTTGCTGCGACGGATTAATCGAGCGTTAACGTTGCAAGCGATGAATGCCTTGCGCAACGCTCGATCCGCCGGTCTTAGTGAAGGCCCTGAATGTAGCTGGACACTGCGGCGATGTCTTCGTCGCTCAGTCGCTTGGCGATGGTCCGCATGGTCATCGCATCGCCATCATTGGTGCGGCCACCTTCTTCCTTGCGGAAATCGGTCAGTTGCTTGGCGATGTATTGAGCGTGCTGGCCCCCCAGGTGCGGGAAGCCGGCGGCTGCGTTGCCAGCGCCATTTGGCGAATGGCAGCCGGTGCAGGAGGGCAGGCCCTTGGCCAGGTCGCCGCCGCGGAACAGTGCTTCACCGCGTGCCACGATTTTCGGGTCGGCGGCGCCGACGCTGCCTTTCTGGCTGGCGAAGTAAGCTGCGATGTCTGCCATGTCCTGATCGCTCAGGTTGGTCAGCAGACCGGTCATTTCCAGAACGGTGCGCTTGCCCGACTTGATGTCGTGTAACTGCTTGGTCAGGTAGCGTTCACCCTGGCCTGCCAGTTTTGGAAAGTTTGGCGCCATGCTGTTGCCATCCGGACCATGGCAGGCGCCGCAGACGGCAGCCTTTGCCTGGCCTGCGGCGGCATCACCAGGTTTTACCGGCTCACCTGCGGCATAGGCAACGCCGGAGATCCCCACGGTCAACAGCAGACTCACGATCAATTTGTTCATCAGCTAATCCAACTACGGCTAAGGGTTAAAGAGTTATGGACCGGGTTTACTCGCTCATCCACTGGATGATGGCTTGGTAATCCTCGGCACTGCAGTCCATGCACAAACCACGCGGCGGCATCGCCTTGAAACCCTGGGTCACGTGTTGCACCAGCGTCTCCATGCCTTTCGCCAACCTCGGCGTCCAAGCCTCCTGATCGCCCTTGCGGGGCGCCATGGGGAGTTGGCCGGAATGACAGGCACCACAAACACGGTTGTACACAGCTTCCGGATCCTGTGTAGCCTGAGCGCTGTAAAGCGGTATCAGGACACCGGCAGCTAGCAGCCATTTCGTCATAAAACGACCTTTTCAGGGTTGAGAGCGTTCTGCGTTCTAATGCGCAATCAAGGTCTATCGCTCCCGTGAACTTCATCCAGCATTGGGACAAAGCGCACACAAAATCTGCGGCATTATATACTGGCGTCACTGAAACGGAAGCGACACTGCTTGCCGGACCCATTCCTGGCGCCGCCCACATCGGAAATCCCATGCAACTCAAGAATCCCATCCTCGGTCTGTGCCAACAGTCCACCTTCATGCTCAGCGCCGCCAAAGTCGACCAATGTCCGGATGACGAAGGCTTTGAAGTCGCCTTCGCCGGGCGTTCCAACGCCGGCAAGTCGAGTGCGCTTAACACCCTGACCCACGCCAGTCTGGCGCGCACCTCGAAAACCCCGGGGCGCACGCAGCTGTTGAACTTCTTCAAGCTAGACGATGAACGCCGTCTGGTCGACCTGCCGGGCTACGGTTATGCAAAAGTACCGATCCCGCTCAAGCAACACTGGCAGCGTCACCTCGAAGCCTACCTGGGTGGTCGCGAGAGTTTGAAGGGGCTGATTTTGATGATGGACATCCGTCATCCAATGACCGACTTCGATTTGTTGATGCTTGATTGGGCCGTCGCCGCTGGCATGCCGATGCACATTTTGCTGACCAAGGCTGACAAGCTGACCTACGGGGCTGCGAAGAACACGCTGCTCAAAGTGCAGTCGGAAATCCGCAAGGGCTGGGGCGATCTGGTGACCATTCAGCTGTTCTCGGCACCGAAACGCATGGGGCTGGAAGAGGCCTACACGGTATTGGCAAGCTGGATGGAGCTGGCGGACAAGGGCTCCGAGGCCGAGGCTCAGTAAGCGTCTAAAACTGCCTGTGGCGCGCTCAGGCAGTTTTCTGCGGGCAAAAAAAACCCCGGACTTCTTATGGGGAGGGGGAAGTTCCGGGGTTCAAGTTCTAGACCGCTAGGGCGGGGTCCAGATATCTGCCAACACTTAACACAACATAGGAGCATCGAAGGGCTTCACCAGCCATTCAGTATCTCTGAGTGGCATTTCTCCAGATTAGTTCAGATTTTTTTCAAATGCCTTTGGAATAACCCCAAGCATTTTCTGGACTAAGCACCCTTCGACCCTTGTGCCGCGACACTACGTCGCGGCACAAGCGCTCTATTTCAGTCGGCTCAGTGAGCCTCATCCCAGTTGTTGCCTACCCCAACTTCCACCAGCAGCGGAACATTGAGCTGCGCAGCGCCACTCATGTGCACCCGAATCTCATTGCTGACCTGATTGACCAAGTCTTCACGCACCTCAAGAACCAATTCATCGTGCACCTGCAGAATGACCTTGGCATCGAGGCCAGACGAAGCCAGCCATTCATCTACCGCCACCATGGCTTTCTTGATGATGTCTGCCGCCGTGCCTTGCATCGGTGCGTTGATCGCCGTGCGCTCTGCAGCGGCGCGTTCTTGCGGTTTGTTGGAGTTGATCTCGGGCAGGTACAAGCGTCGCCCGAAGAAAGTCTCTACAAACCCTTGCTCCGCCGCCTGCGCGCGGGTGCGGTCCATGTATTGGCGAACACCCGGGTAGCGGGCGAAGTAAGTGTCGATATACGCCTTGGCTGTCTTGGTATCGACACCAATGTCTTTACCGAGTTTCTGCGCCCCCATACCGTAGATCAGGCCGAAGTTGATCGCCTTGGCGCTGCGACGCTGATCGGAAGTCACCTCTGTCAATTCGACCTTGAAAACCTCGGCGGCCGTGGCAGTGTGAACGTCCAGGTTGTGGCGGAAGGCGTTCATCAGGCCTTCGTCCCCGGAAAGGTGGGCCATGATCCGCAACTCGATCTGCGAATAGTCCGCCGCCAGCAATTTGTAGCCGGCCGGGGCCACGAAAGCTTGACGAATGCGCCGCCCTTCGGCGGTACGTACCGGGATGTTCTGCAGGTTCGGGTCGCTGGAAGACAGACGACCGGTGGACGCCACGGCCTGGTGGTACGACGTGTGAATCCGCCCGGTGCGGGGGTTGATCTGCTCCGGCAAGCGGTCGGTGTAGGTGCTTTTCAGCTTGCTCATGGAACGATATTCCATCAGCACTTTAGGCAACCGGTAGTCATCCTCGGCCAGCTTGGCCAGCACTTCTTCAGCAGTGGATGGCTGGCCCTTGGCGGTCTTCTTCAGCACCGGCAGGCCGAGTTTCTCGTAAAGAATCACGCCCAGTTGTTTCGGTGAGCCCAGGTTGAACTCCTCGCCGGCGATCTCGAAGGCTTCGCGCTCCAGCGCAACCATCTTGTCGCCCAATTCGATGCTCTGCACGCCCAGCAGGGCGGCGTCGACGAACGCGCCTTGGCGTTCGATGCGCGCCAGCACCGGCACCAGAGGTATTTCGATGTCGGTCAGCACACGGGCGAGGCTCGGGATCGCGTTCAGCTTTTCGATGAGTGCCTGATGCAGGCGCAAAGTGATGTCGGCGTCTTCGGCGGCATACGGGCCGGCCTGTTCCAGGGCAATCTGGTCGAACGTCAGCTGTTTCGCGCCCTTGCCGGCGATGTCCTGGAAGCTCACGGTAGTGTGGTCCAGGTACTTCAGCGCCAGGCTGTCCATGTCATGGCGGGTCGCCGTGGAGTTGAGCACGTAGGATTCGAGCATGGTGTCGAACGCGATGCCACGCACCGTGATGCCGTTCGCTTGATCGCCGCCGATGGCGCAGTTGGCGAGGATGTTCATGTCGAACTTGGCGTGCTGGCCGACCTTGAGTTTGTTCGGGTCTTCGAGAATCGGCTTGAGCGCACGCAGAACAGTGTCGCGATCCAGTTGCTCGGGTACACCGATGTAGGAGTGGGTCAGTGGAATGTAGGCCGCTTCGTTGGCCTGCACTGCAAACGACAGGCCCACCAGTTGCGCCTGTTGAGCGTCGATGCCGGTGGTTTCGGTGTCGAAGGCGAACAGTTTGGCGTTGTTCAGTTTTTCCAGCCAGACATCGAAGCGCGCCTGATCAAGGATGGTTTCGTAAGCAGCTTCTACAGCGACGGCCGGTGCTTCGGCTTCGGGTGTGCTGAACAGATCAGCGGCCGGCGCAGGCTCGGCGGCACTGCTCAGCTCCAGGCGTTTGGCGTCGCGATCGAGGTCGTTCAGCCAGCTCTTGAATTCCAGCACGGTGTACAGCTCGTAGAGTTTGTCCGGATCTTCGGCGCCCATCTTCAAGTCATCGAGACCGATGTCCAGGGGCACGTCGACCTTGATGGTTGCCAGTTGATAGGAGAGGAAGGCCATGTCCTTGTGCTCTTCGAGCTTGGCCGGCAGGGTCTTGGCACCGCGGATCGGCAGCGTCGGCACAATATCGAGCTGCGCGTAGAGCTCGGTCAGACCGCCGTTCACGCCCACCAGCAGGCCGGAAGCGGTCTTCGGACCGATACCCGGAACGCCCGGGATGTTGTCGGACGAATCGCCCATGAGCGCCAGATAATCGATGATCTGCTCGGGAGCGACGCCGAATTTCTCCTTCACGCCCTCCACGTCCATGCTGCTACCGGTCATGGTATTGACCAAGGTAATGTGGCCATCGACCAGCTGTGCCATGTCCTTGTCGCCGGTGGAGATGATCACCGGACGGTCAGCCGCAGCGCTGCTGCGGGCCAGGGTGCCGATCACGTCATCGGCCTCGACGCCTTCGACGCACAACAGCGGGAAGCCCAGGGCGATTACGCTCTGGTGCAGCGGCTCGATCTGCACGCGCATGTCATCGGGCATGCTCGGACGGTTGGCCTTGTATTCGGCGTACATGTCATCGCGAAAAGTCCCACCCTTGGCGTCGAACACCACGGCGAAGGGACTGTCCGGGTACTGCTTGCGCAGACTCTTGAGCATGTTCAACACGCCCTTGACCGCACCGGTCGGCAGGCCTTTGGATGTGGTCAGCGGTGGCAGCGCGTGAAAGGCGCGGTACAGGTAAGAAGAACCGTCCACCAGGACGAGGGGGGCTTGGCTCATGAGCAGGATCAACCTTTTCGGCGGGTCCGGCGCTAGAATAGCGGGACCGTTGACGACAAAGGGACAAGGTTATCATGCGCACACTAAATCGCCTGTTGCTGGCTGGCTTGTTTGCAATCGCACCATTGGCCGTGATGGCGGCGGACGATGCGCCTTCGGCAGATCCGGATGTCACCATTCGCACGGAGGGCGATAAAACCATTCAGGAGTACCGCCAGAATGGTTTCCTGTATGCCATCAAGGTCACCCCGAAAGGAGGCAAGCCATACTTCCTGGTGCGAGCTGATGGTTCGGAAGGCAACTTTATTCGCTCGGATCAGCCGGATATGCTGATTCCGTCATGGAAGATTTTCGAGTGGTAATGGTTTCTTAAATTCAATCGGCGTTGGCTCAACAGCAGCGCCCGTACTGGCAGCTTAAACATGTCTGTGTTCACCCCCCTGGCTCGGCCCGAGCTGGAAGCTTTTCTCGCCCCTTATGGCCTCGGCCGCCTGCTTGATTTCCAGGGGATTGCCGCCGGTAGCGAAAACACCAATTTCTTCATCAGCCTCGAGCAAGGTGAATTCGTCCTGACCCTGATCGAGCGCGGCCCGGTCCAGGAGATGCCGTTCTTCATCGAGTTGCTCGACGTATTGCATGAGGCCGACCTGCCGGTGCCTTATGCGATCCGAACCACCGACGGCGTGGCGTTGCGCGAACTGGCCGGCAAGCCTGCGCTGTTGCAACCGCGCCTGGCCGGCAAGCACATCAAGCAGGCCAACGCGCAGCATTGCGCGCAAGTGGGCGAGTTGCTCGCGCACCTGCACCTGGCCACCCAGGCGGGAAACATGATCAAGCGCAAGACCGATCGTGGCCTGGACTGGATGCTGGAGGAGGGCACGCAGTTCCTGTCGCACGTGAATGCCGAGCAGAAGGCGTTGTTGCAGCGGGCGCTGGAAGAAATCACCCAGCAGAAAGAGAAAATTCTGGCGCTGCCTCGCGCCAACATCCACGCGGACTTGTTCCGCGATAACGCGATGTTCGAAGGCACGCACCTGACCGGGCTGATCGATTTCTATAACGCCTGTTCGGGCCCGATGCTCTACGACGTGGCCATTGCCTTGAACGACTGGTGTTCCGATGACGACGGTTTGATCGACGGAGCGAGAGCGCGGGCCTTGTTGGGCGCTTATGCGGCGCTACGTCCGTTTACCGCCGCTGAGGCCGAGTTGTGGCCGACCCTGTTGCGGGTGGCGTGCGTGCGGTTCTGGCTGTCGCGTTTGATCGCGGCCGAGTCTTTTGCCGGTCAGGACGTGTTGATCCACGATCCGATGGCGTTCCAGTTGCGCCTGGCTCAGCGGCAGAAAGTCAGCATATCGTTGCCGTTCGCCCTTTAAGTTGTGGCGAGGGAGCCAGCTCCCTCGCCACGGGGTCATTGCATTGATTAAAGCGACTCCAGGCACCCTGCCAAATCATTCCCCAATTTCTCCAGCACCTGCTCATACCCCTGAGCAGTCGCTGCGGTGTACCCGCCCAACGCATCCAGCTCCGCCAGTTTCACCGGCAGGCCCGCCACCAGGGTTTCCGCCAGGCGCGGGCGCAGTGGCGGTTCGCTGAACACGCAGGTCTTGCCGACTTCCTGCAACCGCGCACGCATCGCCGCTACGTGCTGGGCGCCAGGTTGTACTTCCGCCGCGACGCTGAATACGCCCGCATGCTTGAGGCCGTAAGCGTCCTCGAAGTAGTCAAAAGCCTCGTGGAACACGAAGTAAGGTTTGCCTTCAATGCCTGTCAGGCGTTTTTTCAGGCGAGCGTCGAGTGCATCCAGACGCTCATCGAACGCCTTGAGGTTGCTCTGGTAGCGCGCTGCGTTGGCGGGATCGGCGGCGCTGAGGTCGGTGGCCATTTTCGTGGCGATAACCCGGGCGTTGACCGGTGACAGCCACAAATGCGCGTCGAGGCTACCCGGGCGATGATCGTGGTCATGATCGTCGGCTTCTTCGGCGTGGGAGTGGTTATCTTCGGCGAAGTGACGCAACTTCAATCCCGGCAAATCCTGAACGGCAACGCTGGGCAACGTACGCCCCTTGAGCACCCGCGGCAGAAACCCTTCCATATCCGGACCGATCCAGTACAGCAGATCGACCGACTGCACCTTCCGTACGTCGGAAGGGCGCAAGGCGTAGTTATGCGGCGAAGCACCTGGCGGCAGCAAAACCTCCGGAATCGCCACGCCGTCCTGCACGGCGGCGGCGATCAGTTGCAGCGGCTTGATACTGGTGAGGACTTTGACCTCGGCTTGCGCTGAACCGATCAGCAGAAAACTTGCGATAAATGCGACGAAGATAGAAAAAAGTCGGGACACGATGACCACTCGAAGAGGCGAGAACGGGTAACATAATAACGTCTCTCACAAAACTCGTCGCCGCTCATGCCTAAAACACCGATTGCCAGCCGTCCCCACGACCACTCTCATTGCGTGCACAGCGCTCTGTCGGAGGCCGATGCCTTGTGCGCACGTCAGGGTTTGCGCCTGACCGCGTTGCGCCGGCGGGTGCTGGAGCTGGTGTGGCAAAGCCACAAGCCATTGGGCGCCTACGACATTCTCGCGGTGCTCAGCGAGCAGGACGGTCGCCGTGCTGCGCCGCCCACCGTGTACCGCGCGCTGGATTTCCTGCTGGAAAACGGCTTGGTGCACCGCATCTCTTCCCTCAACGCCTTCATCGGTTGCAATCACCCGGAGCACGCTCATCAGGGCCAGTTCCTGATTTGCCGGGAATGCCACGCCGCCATTGAGCTCGAACAGAAATCAATCAGCGACGCGATTATCGCCAGCGCCCAGGATGTCGGGTTTGTCGTTGAAGGCCAGACCGTCGAAGTGATCGGTCTCTGCTCGGGTTGCCAGGGGGCTTGATGAGCAACGCGCTGATCCGTCTCGAACAGGTTGCCGTAACGTTTGCCGGGCAGCCGGTACTGGACAACATCGAGCTGAGCGTCGAGCCGGGGCAGATCGTCACCCTGATCGGCCCCAACGGCGCAGGCAAAACCACACTGGTACGTGCGGTGCTGGGTCTGTTGAAACCGGATAGCGGCAGCGTCTGGCGCAAGCCGAAACTGCGAGTCGGCTACATGCCGCAAAAACTGCATGTCGATCCGACCCTGCCGTTGTCAGTGTTGCGCTTCTTGCGCCTGGTGCCAGGCGTGGACCGCGCAATGGCCTTGGCCGCGCTCAAGGAAGTTGGCGCCGAACAGGTGATCGACAGCCCGGTGCAAAGTGTTTCCGGTGGTGAAATGCAGCGCGTACTGCTGGCTCGCGCTTTGTTGCGCGAGCCGGAATTGCTGGTGCTCGACGAACCGGTGCAAGGCGTCGATGTAGCCGGCCAGGCTGAGCTCTACAGCCTGATCACCCGGCTGCGTGACCGCCACGGCTGCGGTGTGTTGATGGTCTCCCACGACCTGCATCTGGTGATGAGCACCACCGACCAGGTGGTGTGCCTCAATCGCCACGTCTGCTGCTCAGGCCACCCTGAACAAGTCAGTGGCGATCCAGCCTTCGTCGAGCTTTTCGGAAAAAACGCACAGAGCCTGGCGATTTATCACCACCACCACGACCACGCCCACGATCTGCATGGCTCGGTGGTCAAGGCGCCCGCGTCGGGCCATAACCATGTTCACGGAGATAGCTGCAAGCATGGCTGATTTTCTGCTCTACGCCCTGCTTGCAGGCCTGGCTCTGGCAGTCGTCGCGGGCCCGTTGGGGTCTTTCGTGGTCTGGCGGCGCATGGCTTATTTCGGCGACACCCTGTCCCACGCGGCGTTGCTGGGGGTGGCGTTGGGTTTCCTGCTGGATGTCAGCCCGACCGTTGCGGTGACCGTAGGCTGCTTGCTGTTGGCGGTGTTGCTGGTGACATTGCAACAGCGCCAGCCGCTGGCGTCCGACACACTTTTGGGAATTCTCGCACCCAGCACCCTCTCTCTGGGTCTGGTGGTACTAAGCTTCATGCACGAAGTGCGGATCGACCTGATGGCCTATCTGTTCGGCGACTTGCTGGCGATCAGCCCGACCGATCTGGCCTGGATTCTCGGTGGCAGTGCGGCCGTGCTGGCCTTGCTGGTCGTCTTGTGGCGGCCATTACTGGCGATCACGGTGCATGAGGAACTGGCCAGGGTCGAAGGTCTGCCCGTGGCGGGCTTGCGCATGGCGCTGATGTTGCTGATCGCCGTGGTGATTGCCGTGGCGATGAAAATCGTCGGCGTATTGCTGATTACTTCGTTGCTGATCATTCCGGCGGCTGCGGCACAACGTCACGCCCGTTCACCGGAACAGATGGCACTGGGCGCGAGCCTGCTGGGCATACTCGCCGTGTGTGGCGGGCTGGCGCTGTCCTGGTTTAAGGACACCCCGGCCGGCCCGTCGATTGTTGTGACGGCCGCCGCACTGTTTCTGCTGAGTTTTGTTCTGCCCCGTCGAGGGGTGTAGACTTGCTCGTTTTTTGCGCAAATAGAGAGTCGCAGGAATGAAGTCGTTCGCCTCCCGTTATCTGCTCCTTGTCGCATTTTCTTTGCTGCTGGGCGCTTGCCAAAGCACGCCACCGGCGGCCCCCGAGGTCCCGGATGCGCGGGCCACGGCCATTGCACAGCTTGAGCAAAGTCTGGCCAGCAGCGAGCTGGCCACCGCCGAAGGTCAATTGGCCGCGTTGCAGGCCGAGTCCCCCAACGACCAGTCCCTTGAGCAATACCAGCGGCAACTGGCCGAAGCCTACTTGCTGCGTAGCCAGATCGTGCTGCAAAAAGGTGACGTGAATGCTGCCGCGACAGCATTGGCCCGCGCCCGCGCGCTGATGCCCAAGGCGCCGGCATTGACCGGAGGCGTCAACGGCCCTATCGCAGAAGCCCGCAAGGCTGAACTGGAGAAAGCCGAAGCAGCGCTCAAAGCTGCGGAAGCCATGCCAAAAGCCAAAGTTATCGACCCGACAGCTGAAAGCACCACGGTGGCGCTGAACATCAACGATATAGGCAAACTGCGTCGTCAACTGGATGCCATCGCCGCCGATGTGGTGAATTATCAGTGCGATGTGACTGTTCAGGCACCGCGCACTGATGATTACCCGTGGCTGGCCAATTTGCTGACCAAGCGGGTGAAGAAACTCGATCCGCAATTTGATCTGAACATCGATAAGCAGATTCTGCGAAGTGTGCCGGCGCAGATGGTTCTCAGCCCGCGCAAACCCTGAAAAAGATCGCAGCCTGCCGCAGGCTGCGATCTTTCGCTATCAGGCTGGAATCGCCTTCGCCTTCGGCTCCCTGTCCCAAACCCGATGCTGCCCGATTGCCGCGAAAAACGCCTTGAACAACTTGGCATCCGATCCGGCGATCAACCCTGCATCCGCCTCCAGTTTCAACACATCCAGTAACTGCTTCGCCTCACCGTGCAGGGCAATCGCCTTCAAATGCTTGTAGGCCTCCAGCACGTAATGAAGCGCCACGCCATCACCGCTCAATGCCTTGATCGACGCCGCGCCGCCGGGCACAAACACCGCGTCGAACGCCACTGAAGGCATACCTTCCATGGAGGCATCCACTGGCAGCGCCTTACCGTCGGCGGTTTTCACAGGGGCCGAGGTCGGTCCCAACAACTTGGCGTGAGCGCCTTCGGCTTCCAGCGCTTTCTTCATCGCATCAATCGCGGCGCCGTCCACGCCATCGGCTGCAAGGATCGCCACTTTGCGGGTTTTGATGTCCGCGGGCAGCAAATTGGCCTGGCTCAAGGCCGGCGAGCGCTCCAGCGATAATGTCGGCACATCGACCGTCCCGGCCTTCGGCACAGGCAACCCAAGGTTCTGCGCCACTCGCTTGGCCAGTTCCAGGTCGATATTGGCCAGGATTTCATTGACCTGCCTGGCACGAATGAACTCACGCTCGACCTTGCCCAGCTCAAAGCTATAGGCCGAAATGATGTGCTCCTGTTCGTGTTTGCTCATGCTGTGGAAGAACAGCCGCGCCTGGGAGAAATGATCGCCGAACGATTCACTGCGCTGACGGATCTTGTTGGCGTCGATGCGCTCCGGATAGCTCTCGAAGCCGCCGTCCTGTGCGGCGGGCGGCGTTTCTTTTGGCCAGCCGCCATCGATGGAATTCGGTTCGTAGGCTGCCCGGCCCTTATCGATGGTGGTGCGATGCAGCGCATCCCGTTGGCCGTTGTGAAACGGTGCTACCGGACGGTTGATCGGTATTTCATGAAAGTTCGGCCCGCCGAGTCGGCTGATCTGCGTATCGGTGTAGGAAAAAAGCCTACCTTGCAGCAAGGGATCGTTGGAAAAATCGATGCCCGGCACGATATGCCCCGGGCAAAAAGCAACCTGCTCGGTTTCGGCAAAGAAGTTGTCCGGGTTGCGATTGAGCGTCATTTTGCCCAGCGGCGTAATGGGCACCAGTTCTTCCGGGATCAGCTTGGTCGGGTCGAGGATGTCGAAATCGAAGGCGTGTTCGTTTTCCTCCTCGATCACCTGTACGCCAAGTTCCCATTGCGGGTAGTCCCCCATCTCGATGGCTTCCCAGAGATCTCGACGGTGGTAGTCAGTGTCTTTACCGGCGAGTTTCTGCGCCTCGTCCCATACCAGCGAACAAGTCCCGGCCGTGGGGCGCCAGTGGAATTTGACGAAGCGCGATTTCCCTTCGGCATTGATCAGGCGGAAGGTATGCACACCGAAGCCCTGCATGCTGCGCAGGCTTTTCGGGATGGCCCGGTCGGACATGGCCCAGATCACCATGTGGGCCGATTCCGGAACCAGGCTGACAAAGTCCCAAAACGTATCGTGGGCCGAGCCGCCGGTGGGGATTTCGTTGTGCGGTTCTGGTTTGACCGCGTGGACGAAGTCCGGAAACTTGACGGCGTCCTGAATGAAAAACACCGGCATGTTGTTGCCCACCAGGTCGAAGTTGCCTTCATCGGTGAAGAACTTAACGGCGAAACCTCGTACATCACGCACGGTATCGCCTGACCCACGAGGACCCTGCACGGTAGAAAATCGTACGAATACCGGTGTTTTCTGGCCAGGATCCTGTAGGAAACCAGCCTTGGTCAGTACGGAGTGGTTCTCGTAGGTCTGGAAGAAACCATGAGCGCCGGTACCTCGGGCATGCACGATGCGCTCGGGAATGCGTTCATGGTCAAAATGCGTGATTTTTTCACGCATGATGAAATCTTCCAGCAACGAAGGACCGCGGGCCCCCGCTTTCAGGGTGTTTTGATTGTCCGCCACCTTCACGCCTTGATTAGTGCGCAAGGCCTGGCCGGTGGCGTCGGAGCGAAAATTTTCCAGGCTGTCGAGCTTGGTGCTGGTGTTGCTGCGGTCCAGGGTATCGGTCCCGGCCATTGCGCTCTTGGGGGCGGCAGGCTTCTTGGTACTCATCAGGCATCTCTCCTCAGGCATTTTCGGGGTGCCTAAGTAGTGACTAGTGCTGTTTTTAGCCGTTCCTTTTATCTGACCTTTGATCGCGTTATTGCCAAATCGCTGGATGAATGCGAAATAAATGCTAAGAACCTCTATACGGACAGGCTAAAATGCGCGCCCGGCTAACCGCTGACCCTTTTCCAACGCGCCCCACAAGGTTCGCTACGTGATCGAGTTTCAAAACGTCCATAAAACCTACCGCGTCGCCGGTAAGGATATCCCCGCCCTGCATCCGACCAGTCTGACGATTGAGAACGGTCAGGTCTTCGGCCTGATCGGCCATTCCGGTGCGGGAAAAAGTACCCTGCTGCGTCTGATCAATCGCCTGGAAAACGCCAGTGGCGGTAAGATCTTTGTCGATGGCGAAGAAATCACGGCGCTGGACGCCAACGGTCTGCGCCGTTTCCGTCAACAGGTCGGGATGATCTTCCAGCACTTCAACCTGCTGGCGTCCAAGACCGTTGCCGACAACGTCGCGCTGCCGCTGACGCTGGCCGGTGAAATGTCTCGCGGGGAAATCGACCAGCGCGTGGCTGAGTTGCTGGCGCGGGTCGGTCTGTCCGATCACGCCAGGAAATACCCGGCGCAGTTGTCCGGTGGTCAGAAACAGCGTGTCGGCATTGCCCGCGCCCTGGCGACCAAGCCAAAAATCCTGCTGTGCGATGAAGCCACCAGTGCCCTGGACCCGCAGACCACTGCGTCGGTCCTGCAATTGCTGGCCGAGATCAATCGCGAACTGAAGCTGACCATCGTGCTGATTACCCATGAAATGGATGTGATCCGCCGGGTCTGCGATCAGGTGGGGGTGATGGACGCTGGCGTGATCGTCGAGCAAGGCTCGGTGGCCGAGGTGTTCCTGCATCCAAAACACCCGACTACCAAGCGCTTCGTGCAAGAAGACGAGCAGATCGACGAAAGCGAACAGCGTGACGACTTCGCTCACGTGCCGGGTCGCATCGTGCGTCTGACCTTCCAGGGCGAAGCGACCTACGCGCCGCTGCTGGGTACCGTCGCCCGCGAAACGGGTGTGGACTACAGCATCCTCGCCGGTCGCATCGATCGCATCAAAGACATCCCTTACGGGCAACTGACCCTGGCCGTGACGGGCGGTGACATGGAAGCGGCCTTCGCCCGCTTCACCGCAGCCGATGTCCACATGGAGGTGCTGCGCTAATGGAAGCCCTGACAAGTTTCTTCGCCAATATCGACTGGTTCGAAATCTGGCTGGCCACCGGCGACACCCTGCTGATGCTTGGCGGTTCGTTGTTGTTCACCGTACTGCTCGGCCTGCCGCTGGGTGTGTTGCTGTTCCTCTGCAGCCCGCGTCAGTTGCTCGAAGCCAGAGGCGTCTACGCGATGCTGTCGTTGGTGGTGAACATCCTGCGTTCGCTGCCGTTCATTATTCTGTTGATCGTGATGATCCCGTTCACGGTGCTGATCACCGGCACCTCGCTCGGTGTTGCCGGCGCGATCCCGCCGCTGGTAGTGGGCGCCACGCCGTTCTTCGCGCGACTGGTGGAAACCGCCCTGCGTGAAGTCGATCGCGGCATCATCGAAGCGACACAGGCCATGGGCGCGACCACGCGGCAGATCATCACCAACGCCTTGCTGCCGGAAGCCCGTCCGGGCATCTACGCTGCGATTACGGTGACAGCCATCACACTGGTGTCCTACACCGCCATGGCCGGTGTGGTCGGCGCGGGTGGCTTGGGTGACCTTGCGATCCGTTTCGGCTACCAGCGTTTCCAGACTGACGTGATGGTCGTCACGGTGGTGCTGCTGCTGGTACTGGTTCAAATACTGCAAACCGTCGGCGACAAACTGGTCGTCCACTTTTCCCGTAAGTAAGACTTGAGCCGGCCATTCGCTGGCAGGCGCCAAACGGGCGCCTCACATGGAGTTAGCTGAATGAAAAAACTACTCGTCGCGTTCGCTGCCGTTGCAGCGTTTTCCGCCCACGCCGCCGACACCCTGACGGTCGCGGCCACGCCGGTCCCGCACGCAGAAATCCTCGAATTCGTGAAGCCAGCGCTGGCCAAAGAAGGCGTGGACCTGAAAGTGAAAGTCTTCACCGACTACATCCAGCCGAACGTGCAGGTGGCGGAAAAACGCCTGGACGCCAACTTCTTCCAGCACCAGCCGTACCTCGATGAATTCAACAAAGCCAAAGGCACCAACCTGGTGTCGGTAGCCGGCGTGCATCTGGAGCCGCTGGGCGTTTACTCCAGCAAGTACAAAAAACTCGATGAACTGCCGAGCACCGCCACCGTGGTGATCCCGAACGACGCCACCAACGGCGGTCGTGCGCTGTTGCTGCTGGCCAAGGCTGGCTTGATCCAGTTGAAGGATGCGAACAACATCCTGTCGACCGTCAAGGACATCACCGCCAACCCGAAGAACCTCAAGTTCCGTGAACTGGAAGCCGCCACCATCCCGCGCGTGCTCACCCAGGTCGACCTGGCCTTGATCAACACCAACTACGCGCTGGAAGCCAAACTCGACCCGGCCAAGGACGCACTGGTCATCGAAGGCAGCGACTCGCCATACGTGAACATCCTCGTTGCCCGCCCGGACGACAAAGACAGCGAAGCGATGAAAAAACTGGTGGCTGCACTGCACAGCCCGGAAGTGAAAGCGTTCATTCTTGAGAAGTACAAAGGCGCGGTCGTGCCGGCGTTCTGATCCGAAGCACGCGCTACGAAAAAGGGGACGCTACAGGCGTCCCCTTTTTCGTTTCCGATCTGCCGTAGCCTGCCTTAGAAGTCTGAAAAACTGTATGGCTGAAGCTCGGCTATTTGGGAGAGCAGGGTGAGATGTTCCACCGCCTTCACTTTCTCAAGATGATCAAGGGTATCCGGACCGCCGAGCATGAGGGCTGGGACGAAGCCGTACATCTCGTCGTGGCGGAGGGTGCCGAGTTTTTTCTTTGTTGGTATGAACAGGTCGCCATAATCGTTGGAGTCCACATTTCTGGAAAGCAGAAAAGCCTGCAGTTCTCTGTCCATATCGTCATTAATGATTTCGAGATTTTTGACTACCACACGAGAAAGTACGCTGGTTATCTTAAGCGAAAATCCGGTTTTCTCGCCCCAGAGATACAAGTCGCCAAAGGCGCTCCGAGCAATCAGATGGTATGTGTCAACCTCTTCAAAACGAGTTCCTTCAATCCAAGATGCCACCACACCCTCGTATTCTTGTGGATTAACGATCCAGAAAATACCGCCGCCATAACCGCACCAACCGTGTTCCGCCCAGTATTCAAGCAACTGATTAGGCAGCTTGCCTTTGTAGTGTTCAATACTAGACGTCGGTACTTCTCGCCGATCAATGGGTCCACCAAACGTATCCAAAAAAATGGAAAAAAATTCGTCCATTCAAAATCCCTTGAATTTCACCCAGCCGAGTAAATTGCGTGTCTAACCTTTACAGGTCCGAAAAACTGTATGGCTGAAGCTCGGCGATTTGGGACAGCAGGGTGAGATGTTCCACCGCCTTCACTTTTTCAAGATGATCAAGGGTATCCGGGCCTCCGAACATTAGGGCTGGAACGAAGCCGTACATTTCATCATGACGCAGGGGGCCGAGCTTTTTCATTGCTGGTTTAAAAAAGTCGCCATAATTGTTGTATCTAACTTCCGTGGAAAGAAGAAAATTTTGCAGCTCTTTATTCAACTGTTCCCCTGAAAAAATCGAGGTATGGGTTGTATATCGTGAAAGGCAACTTGTGATTGTGAGCGAAGCACCCGTTTTTTCACCCCAAAGATGCATGTGACCAAAGGCACTGCGTGCGATGAGATAATAATTATCCAGCGCTTCAAATTTAGTTCCTTCAATCCAAGATGCTACAACCCCCTCATACTCCTGCGGGTTCACGAGCCAGAAAACTCCCTCACCATAGCCGCACCACCCGTGCTCGGCCCAGTACTCCAGCAATTGAGTGGGCAGCTTGCCTTGGTAGCGATCGATGCTGGAAAGCGGCACTTCCCGCCGATCGATTGCCCCACCGAATTTCTCTAAAAATCTGGAAAAAACTTTGTCCATTCAGTACCACCTTAGTCCTTGGACGACTCCTATCGTCTACAGATCCGAAAAACTGTAGGGCTGGAGTTCAGCGATTTGGGACAGCAGGGTTAAATGTTCCACCGCCTTTACTTTCTCAAGATGATCGAGGGTATCCGGGCCGCCGAACATCAGCGCTGGAACGAAGCCGTACATCTCGTCGTGTCGCAGGGGGCCGAGTTTTTTCTTTGCTGGTATGAAGAGGTCGCCATAATCATTTGTTTCCACATCCATGGTTAACAAAAAATCTTGGAGTTCTCGATCCATTTGTTCATTTGAAATTTCACAGTTGTCAAAAATAAATCGCGAAAGAAAGCTAGTTATCTGAAGAGAAGATCCCGTTTTCTCGCCCCATAGGTACAAATCACCAAAGGCGCTACGAGCAATCAGGTGATATTTGTCCTTTTCTATTAGTTTTGTTTCTTCAATCCAGGATGCCACCACTCCTTCATATTCCTGAGGATTGACGATCCAGAAAATCCCGTCGCCGTAACCAGACCAACCATATTCTGACCAATAATGCAATAACTGATTGGGTAGCTTGCCTCTGTAACGCTCAATGCTTGACGCAGGAACTTCATGCCGATCAACAGGTGCGCCAACTTTCTCTATAAACCTAGCAAATACCTTGTCCACGATACCTTCCTTTAATCAGCACTTATGTAATTTCACATTAAGAAAAGTTGACTCTCGCATCAAGGGGGGAACGTTCTCAGCAGCAGCTTTCAAATTTGCGATTTTTGGCCTCCATTGGGGACCGATGCTTGAATTTACTTGTCGATCACCAAAGTCCGCAATGATGTCCTTACCGCCAGCCCTCAAATCAGGATTATGCAAGCCTGCGAGGTTTGACATCGTTTTCTTGGCCATTTTGATTGCGGCGTCTTCCGCTTCAAGTGGATCTAGGTGTCGATAGTCCTTTAAAAGTCGTTTGATTAACGTATCTTCTAGTTTCTTTCGCGACCGTCTAGCAACCGCCCGACTCCGCTTCACCGGATTAGCAATATTCTCCAAATACTCATCTACCGTCAGCCGATTCAGCCCGTCTTCCTGCCCCTTCAACTGCCGTTCGAACTCTCCGATTTTAGACGCTGGCAGCTTGTCCGCTTTGAAGCATTCGACTTTATGAAGCGGCATCGCGTTCGGCTTGTCACGGGGCGGGTTTTTGTCTTTGCCCGGTGGGTGATTCGGCGGTGGTGCAGGGTCCTGATGGCTCAGAGCGCCCCGGCGCGGTGCTGAGGTTTGCAGGTCGGGGCGTTTTTTCAGGGCGTCTTCGTGCTTGAGCATCCATTCGCCTAACCGCGCGCCTTTGGGGCTGGCGCGCATCTCCTGGGCAAGGACGCCCGCATTGCCTCGACCACGGGTGAGGTAAGCCACGATGGCGCTCAGCAGCAGGACAACAACCTCCACATGG
The DNA here is from genome assembly GCF_001945365.1 of Pseudomonas reinekei. Lineage (GTDB taxonomy): Bacteria > Pseudomonadota > Gammaproteobacteria > Pseudomonadales > Pseudomonadaceae > Aquipseudomonas > Aquipseudomonas reinekei. The sequence goes on along the minus strand of NZ_MSTQ01000007.1, from coordinate 29,632 downwards.
CCTCGTGCAATCTCTTGGGCGGCGCTGTATCGGGCGGAGGAATCATCCGGCCTGAACGGGTCTAAACCGCCCTCACTGCGTGGGCCGTTCCACGCGATGTGGATGCCACGCCAGTAATAGTCGCCAATGCGTGGCAAGCCTTCGGTGAAGAACTCGGCAATGGACGTCAGGCCCAGAATTCCCAATATCCACGTGCTGACTTGCAAGCCCATCGCAGCGCCGGCCGCTCCCATGGGGATGGCGCCTGCTCCACCGAGAAATGCACCGGTCCCTGCGCCGATGGCTCCGCCGATCAATACACTGCCGGCAACGATCATTGCCATTTGAGCGACGACTTCGATCAGCTCGTTAAGGACGCTGGCGATATCGATGTCAGCGAAGCGTTGTCTCAATAAGCGAGCCGCTTCCCATTCAGCCTCGATGAAGGCAGACCTGACGCAATTGACCCGACGGATATTGAGCGAGACGGAGGGCGCGGGTTCGTTGAAGTGAGTGCGATACCGGGCGCCTCCCTGGTAACCCATCTCTCGAGTGATGCGGTTTTCTATCTCGTGCCACGTGGGCACCCTGTGCCATAAAAACATCAATTGTCTCCCTGACAATTCGCTCCTTGGATGCACGCATCAAGTTGTACGTGGGCAAAGGACCGAGGCACAGGGGGGGCCGCATGACTCAAAAGATCAAATCGGACGCGTCCTACACGCGTTGCGGAAACAGGGAAGTTAACTGTGTTGGTTTTTGTGCTCCCAACTGTGTGCCGGGCGCCATAACGAGAAAAACCCCGAAGGTGAAGAACACACCGATCGGGGTTGTTGACTGCCAGGTGAGGCGCCGAGAACATCCCGAGAGATGCGCGGAAGCGGCAAGCCCTGAGGGCTCGCCGTCGTTCAGTTGATGGCGGCTATCGATTACAGCGTTGAGAGGGTACCGCCGTCGATACGGTGTTCGGATCCAGAGATCGAGGCGGCCCGTGGGGACGCAAGGAAGGCGATCAAATCCGCAACCTCTTGAGGTTTGGCCGGCCTGCCCAACGGGATTCCGCCTATCGACTCCATAACAATTCGTTTGCCGCCTTCGTAGTCGGTTCCCGCTTGTTCAGCCAACCGCTCGGCAAACCTTACGGACGCCTCGGTCTCTATCCACCCTGGCGCGACACTCAGCACACGAACGCCTTTGGGCATTACTTCTCTTGCAAGGGACTTGCTGTAAGTGGTGAGTGCAGCCTTGGCGGCGGCGTAGGCGGTAGTGGACTCAGGCAGAGGCATCATGCGCTGGATCGAGCTCACATGGATGATGACGCCTGAGCCTTGGGCCAGCATGGATGGCAGTAATGCGCGGTCCAGGCGTACAGCAGGCATCAGATTCAAATTCAGTTCTGCTAGCCAGTGCTCGTCACTGATGGCGGCAAAGCCACCACCGGGAGTGCTTGAGCCTCCGACCACGTTGATCACGATATCGACACCACCCCATCTCTCAAGGACAGTCTGCGCGAGGTGAGCAACGCCTTTAGCCGTGGTCAGATCTGCACTGATATAGGTGACGCCATCCACCGGTGGTACTGACACGTCGCGCGCTGATGTCGCCACCCTTGCGCCTGCCTCCACGAAAGTCTGAACGACTGCAGCGCCAAGGCCCATCGTGCCGCCGGTGACCACTGTGCGCAGGCCATCGAGTTGAAGGTCGAAGTTCATGCTGTTACCTCCAGCGATGCGATCAGGCCGCGTTCAAGACGAAAGCGGTACGACAGAACGGTCGGGCTGCCTGGGAAATGGCCGCTGACCCTGGCGCGGACGAGTTGCGATCCGTCCTCTCGCTCAATGGTAAGGGGAACGGTGGTAGCGCTGTACTTGAGCGATGCCTCGGCCATGAACACCTTGATGGCGTTGATACCCGTGTAGGTGTGTCCGAAGTCCTTCATGACGGCGTGCGCCGTGAAGCAATGCGCCAGTGCGTCGGGGCTATGTTCAGCCGCGAAGTACGCAGCGATTGGCTCGGGTAAGGTCAAGGTAGTCATGTTGTCGGCTCCATGGGGGGGTGGTGAAAGCCTAGGATGCGTAGCGGACAGAATTAATTAAATCGCCTAGAATCAGCATTGGCCATGTAGAGAACAATGCATAATGCGTGGATCCGAATTTGCTGAACTAAAAGCCTTCGTGGCCATCGTCGAGCGCCAGAGCTTCGCCCGAGCGGCAGAGCATCTGGGTCTCTCACCCTCCGCGCTCAGCCAGACCATTCGGCATCTCGAAGCTCGCCTTGGCGCACGCCTGCTCAATCGCACCACTCGCAGCGTTGCTCCATCGGCGAGTGGTGAGCTGCTCTACAGCCGTATTGCTCCCTTGTTTCGAGAGATGGCTGTTGCCGTTGCCGAAGCCAGTGAGGCGACAGGGCAGATAAGCGGCACGCTGCGTATCAATACGCCGGGGATCGCCGCCAGAATCCTCATCGCGCCTCGGCTGGCACGCTTCCATCAGGCCCACCCTGATGTGCTGCTCGACATCGTGGTAGACGACGCACTGGCCGATGTCGTGCTCGGCCGTTTTGACGCGGGTATCCGTGTAGGTGGCCGGCTTGAGAACGACATGGTGGCCGTCCGCCTCACCCCGGACTTGAACATGGTCGCTGTGGCATCTGCGGACTACCTCGCATGTCGTGGCACGCCCCAGTCACCTGCCGAGTTGCAGGATCACGCCTGCATCAACTGGCGGTTGCAGATGGACGGCAGACCCTATCGCTGGGAGTTCCAGGAGCGAGGGCAGCCAATGGAGGTGGCGGTCGATGGCCCCGTCGTCACCAATCATCCTGACATCGGTATCGCTGCGGCCCTGCAAGGGCTGGGCATTGCCTATCATTTCAAGGAAGAAGGCGTAGGTGAGCTCATGGCCCAGGGGCGGTTGGTCCAGGTTCTCGCTGACTGGTCGATCTCGCGCCCAGGGCTGTTCCTCTATTACCCGAATAGACAATACCGACCAGCCGCCCTGGGTGCGTTCATAGACTGTCTATTGGATCGCAACTCGTTCAATCGTCCCTGTTCCGAAAACCATCGGTGATAAGCGCCAGGCAAATGGGGAGCGAGAATATGTCATTGAGCATCTCAAGCCGACAGAGGACGCGACGGTGGCCTGTTGCGCGACAGACATCTTGATGGCGTTCGGGTGCTCGAAAATGGTGTGCCGGGGATCGTCGCGTGAACCCTTGAAGACGGCGAGGTGAGGTACAAGTTCGTTGCGGTCTTTGCCAGCCCAGGGATAAAAACAGGAGAACAGGATTTCGTGGACCTTGAGCACGGCCCTGTAGTCGATTGGCTTTTTTGGGCCAAATAGGAAAGCGCATCTTCGATGCTCAGTTCGAATGAAAGATGCTCGGATTCTTTTACTTCGGTAGGGTCTTTCAGTTGCAGCGAGTTACGTAGATAGCCAGCCGTATCGAAGTCGCCGAACGGATCAAAGGTCATGCGCTACGTTTCTGTGCGCGCCTTTCCTGAAGATAGCGTCCTTGAAGTGCAAGCGTTTCAGATTTGCTCAGAACGCCTTTTTTCTTCAGATTGACGAGCATCTGTTCAATGCCATCCAACTCAACGATATCGCCAGCCATGCGAGTGATGGTCACGGCCATGCGGCTCATGCCATCAGGATCGGCAGTGATAGGGTGGTCTTTAGCAAGTTGGCGGACTTGGCTTGCAACACTGACAGCAGCTGTTTGGTTTATCGAAAAAGCCCTCTGTTTGCAGTCAAATCATAGCCGTGCGCTTGTTCTTTGTCAGACCGAGGTGGCGGCTTCGCGAGCAGGCTCGCTCCCACAGGATTGAGATGATCCGGTGGGAGCGGGCTTTCTATGCCTGGGAGAATTGCGAAGCCAGTTCGCGCAGCAGCACTTCGGCTTCCAGCACTTTGCTGACGACGTCGTTGGCTTTTTCGCGGCTCAGGCCGAGGCGCTCGAGCAGGGCATCGGGGATGTCTTCGTCGGGGCCGGAACCGATGCCGCGGCTGCGCAGCAGGCGTACCGACAGGCACACCAGATTCGGGTACTCGGCGTAGGCGCCGTCGTATGCCGGGTCGTGCTGGAAACGTAGCGCGGTGGCCAGTTCATCGGGCATGTCCCAATAGCGCATCAGCCATGAGCCGATCTGTTCACGGCTGATGCCCAGCAGGTGTTGCTCGATGTAGCTGTGGCACAGGTGCGGGTTGACCTCCAGGTGGCGGCAGATCAGCGAGAAGTGCGGCGGGAACACGTGGGCGAGCAGCAGGTAGCCGAAGTTGTGCAGCAGGCCGGCCAGGTAAGTAAGGCCCGCTTCCGGGCGCTGGGTGCGCGGCATGGCGCGGGTCAGGCCTTCAATGACGGCCGCGGTGTAGATCGATTGCTGCCAGTACGGCGTGCTGTGTTGCGGCTGGTCTTTGGGCAGGCTCAGGGTTTTGCCCAGGGCCAGGCCCAGCGCCAGGTTGATCACCAGGTCGAAACCCAGCACCCGGACGATGGCGTCTTCCACCGAGCGGATCTTGCCCGGCGAAGCGTAGTACGGCGATGCCGCCCAGCTCACGACTTGGGCGGCCAGCGCCGGGTCGGTTTCGACCACGCCGGTGATGTCATCAATGGTTGCATTGGGGTCGACGCGCAGCTTGATGATTTTCTGCGCGGTCTCGGCCAGCGGCGGAATCTCGATGGTTGCTTCCAGGCGTTGCTGGATGCGTCGTGCGGTGAACGCTTGCACGGCCTGGGTGATTTCCTCGCGGTCATCGTCGGGGCGGTCGAGGTTCGGGCGGATGCGGGTCAGCGCTTCGCCGAAGTTGGCGGCGCTGGCCTTGCTGAGCATGGATTTGAATGCTTCGCTGGTGATTTCCAGCAGCACGCCCGGCTCGCCCGAGTTAACCAGCACACTCGGTTCGCGCAGCAGGCTTTCATCGTACAGGCAGGGCGAGCTGGTGAGCGATGGCAGGCCTGGCAGCAGGCTCAGGCTGTGTTTGCCGAGCATCTTTTCCAGGCGCTCAGTCGATACGGCTGTGAGGCGGCGGCCGGTGAGCTCGGTGAGGCGATTGAGGTCGAGCAACTGGCTCTGCGGGAACAGCACCATCAGCGCGCCGACGGCGTCATCGAGCAGTACCGCCTGCACCTTGCGCGCCGGGTTCAGGCCGTGATGGTCCAGGACTTCTTCGTAGGCAATGCCCAGTCTGCCCAGCAACATCCGTATAACCGACGGCGCGTGCGGAGGTTCGGGAGCTAGGGCTGCTTCGGTCATGGTCTGTATCCGTGTTAAAACAATTGCAGGAGTATAACCAGCTCTGTAGGAAGGAGCTGATAGAAACTGCGACGATGCTCACACTTGGCCGTATTGCTGTCCATGGCGTAGCCAGCGGTCGAGCAACGGGCTGACGTGGTCGGGCCAGCGCTCCAGCAAGGCTTGGGCGGCATCACGCACCGCGGGCAGCAAGTCGGCATCACGCATCAGGTCGGCGACCTTGAATTGAAGCAGGCCGGTCTGCCGCGTGCCGAGCATTTCGCCGGGACCGCGCAGTTCGAGGTCTTTTTCGGCGATGACGAAGCCATCATTGGTTTCGCGCATGATGCCCAGGCGCTGGCGACCGATCTGTGACAGCGGCGGATGGTAGAGCAGCACACAATGGCTGGCGGCGCTGCCGCGACCCACGCGACCGCGCAACTGGTGCAGCTGTGCAAGGCCCAGCCGCTCGGGGTTTTCGATGATCATCAGGCTGGCGTTGGGCACGTCCACACCGACTTCGATCACCGTGGTGGCCACCAGCAGTTGCAGGTTGCCGGCCTTGAACTCGGCCATCACCGCGGCTTTTTCCACCGGCTTCATTCGGCCGTGGATCAGCCCGACCTTCAGCTCGCCGAGGGCGGCGGTGAGGTCCTCAAAGGTAGTTTCCGCCGCTTGGCAGGTCAGCTCTTCGGACTCTTCAATCAGCGTGCACACCCAATAGGCCTGACGCCCTTCGGCGCAGGCGCTGCGCACCCGCTCGATGACTTCGACGCGCCGGGTATCGGTGATCAGCACGGTGTTGACCGGGGTTCGGCCGGGCGGCAGTTCGTCGAGGATCGAGGTATCGAGGTCGGCGTAGGCGCTCATGGCCAGTGTGCGCGGGATCGGCGTGGCGGTCATGATCAACTGGTGCGGGCACATCCGCCCGCCGACGCCTTTTTGCCGCAGCGCTAATCGCTGCTGCACGCCGAAGCGGTGTTGTTCGTCGATGATCACCAGCGCCAGGTTCTTGAACTGCACCTCGTCCTGGAACAGCGCATGCGTACCGACCACCATCGGCGCGCCGCCGGCGATCTGTTCCAGTGCGGCCACGCGGTTTTTGCCCTTGAGCTTGCCGGCGAGCCATGCGACTTCAATGCCCAACGGTTCGAGCCAGCGCTTGAACGTGATGAAATGCTGCTCGGCGAGAATCTCGGTGGGCGCCATCAACGCGACCTGATAACCCGCCTCCAATGCCTGGAGGGCGGCGAGGGCGGCGACCACGGTTTTACCTGCGCCAACATCGCCCTGAATCAGCCGCAACATGGGCTCGTGCTGGCTGAGGTCGTAGGCGATTTCGTTGCCGACCCGCTGCTGCGCACCGGTGGGATTGAAGCCGAGATTGGCCAGGTATCTGGCCGGCAGCTTCGTCGCTTTGGGCATCGCCGGTGCGCGCAAGGCGCGCATGCTTTCGCGCAGACGTTGCTGAGACAGTTGATGGGTCAGCAGTTCTTCGAAGGCCAGACGGTGCTGCGCCCAATGATGGCCGAGCGCGAGTTCGTCGACATCGGCATCCGCCGGCGGGTTGTGCAGATAGCGGATCGCGTCGGCCAGGGGCGCCAGTTGATAGTCCCGGGCCAGTTCCTTGGGCAGCCAGTCAGGCAGGCTGCTGGGGCCGAGCAAGGTCAGGGTTTGCATGCACAGCTGGCGCAGGCGCTGCTGCGTCAGGCCTTCGGTGAGCGGGTACACCGGGGTCAGGGTTTCATCCACGGGCGGCGGCTCGTCGCCAGTAATGGCGCGGTACTCCGGGTGGTAGATTTCCAGTCCTGAGGCGCCGGGCCGTGCTTCGCCGTAGCAGCGAATCCGCGTGCCGCGCTTGAGGCCTTCTTTCTGCGCATTGCTGAAATGATAGAAGCGCAGGCTAAGGCCACCGGTGCCGTCCTGCAGGCGCACCACCAGGCTGCGACGGCGACCCATGACCACGTCGGCGCCGCTGACGGTACCTTCGATCACCGCATCCTGCCCTGGGCGCAGGGCACCGATCGGCACCACGCGGGTGCGATCCTGATAACGCAGCGGCAAGTGAAACAGCACGTCCTGGAGGTTTTCCAGGCCGACCTTGGCCAGTTTCTCGGCCATGGCTTCGCCGACACCCTTGAGTGCCGTCACCGACACTTGCGACAACTCGGTCATGGCGTTGGCTTAACCGGCCGTTACCGGTGCCGCAGGCTTGGCCACCGAGCACAGGCGAATGGAGTCAGCGAGAATCTCGATTGCCTTCGGACGCGGGAAGCTTGCGCGCCAGGCAATGGCCACGGTGCGGTAAGGGACCGGTGCCGACAGCGGCCGGACTTCGATCACGCCGGGAGCATAGTGGTGGCTGTCGACCGCCGACAACGGCAGGATCGAGATGCCCAGACCGGACGCGACCATGTGCCGAATGGTTTCCAGCGAACTGGACTCAACCGTGGTGTGCTTGGCACCGTCGTTGCCTTTGGTCAGCGTCGGGCAGGCCTCCAGCACTTGATCGCGGAAGCAGTGGCCTTCACCGAGCAGCAGCAGGCTCTTGTCATTAAGCAGGCTGGCGTCGATGGATTCTTTTTGCGTCCATGGGTGCTGAGCCGGCATCAGGACGTAGAAAGGCTCGTCGTAGAGCTGCAAGGTCAGCACGTCGGCTTCGCTGAACGGCAGGGCGATGATGATCGCGTCGAGTTCGCCGTTGCGCAGTTTGTCGCGCAGTACGTGGGTGAAGTTTTCTTCGATGTACAACGGCATCTGCGGGGCAACCCGGTGCAGTTGCGGAATCAGATGCGGGAACAGGTACGGGCCGACGGTATAGATCGCACCGACTTTCAGCGGAGCGGTCAGCTGGTTCTTGCCGGCTTGTGCCAGTTCGCGGATGCCTTGGGCCTGCTCGAGCACCTTTTGCGCCTGAGCCACAATGCCTTCGCCAACCGGAGTCAGGCGCACGGCGCTTTTGCTGCGCTCGAAAATCAGCACACCGAGTTCGTCTTCAAGCTTTTTCACGCCCACCGAGAGTGTCGGCTGGCTGACGTGGCAACGCTCGGCCGCGTGGCCGAAGTGCTGCTCTTGGGCGAGGGTAACGATGTAGCGTAATTCTGTCAGAGTCATAGCAAGCGTCCATGAAGTTGCGGGCCAAGCATACCGGCTGCAATCGATAGACGCACGTTATCAGACAGTATGTGCTGAGTGACACCGGCCAATGCGAAAGGCAAAAAAAAGATCGCAGCCTGCGGCAGCTCCTGCAGGGTCCTAAACAAACCTTTTCAGGCGCTGCCGCAGGCTGCGATCTTTTGATCGGCTGGTTTTTACCGGCGGCGTTTTTCCAGCGAGTAAACAAACGGTGCAACGATTTCGATGGAGCCATTGGTCAGCATGTCGGTCGGTGGCTTGGGCAGCGGCTGGGCGCGGCGGATCATGTCCAGGGTAGCCCGGTCCAGATCGGCGTTGCCGGAGCGGCTCACCAGTTCGAACGACAATACGTTGCCTTCGGCATCCACGACGAAGCGCAGACGGTTCAAGCCTTCCTTGCCCCGCGACTGTGCACTGGCCGGGTACTTTTTGTACTTGGCCAAATGCGCGAGCAGCGTGCCTTCCCAGCTGGCCTTGGCGGCCACTTGTGCGGGTGAAGGACCTGGAGCGGGTTGAGCGGATTTCTCCGTCGGCGCCTGGGTCGGTTGCGCGTCGCTCGGTTTTTCCTCGGACGGTTTTTCCTTCGGCGGCTCCGGCTTTTTCTCCACCGGCTTGGGCGGTTTCGGCTTTGGCTTGGGCGGCTTGGGTTTGGGTACCGCAATCTCGGCTTTCGGCGCTTCGGCCAGCTTCGGTATTGGCAGTTCTTCCACCGGTGCCGGTGGCTGTGGCGGCGTTATCACCTTTGGCGGTGCCGGCGGTGGCGGGGCCGGAACCGGGGCCAGCTCGACCATCATTGCCTGAGGCGGCAATTCGATGGGCGGGCGAGCGGTCCAGTTCACGGCCAGCGCGATGGCCAGGGCGTGAACGCCCAGCACCACGGCCAGGCTACCGCTGTAACGCGTCAGCTTATGGCGCGTCTCGATCATTTCTTGACTGCCGTCTCGAGCCCGACCAGGCCGACTTTCAGGTAACCGGCCGAGCGAAGGTTGTCCATCACGCTCATCAGGTCACCGTAATCCACGCCTTTATCGGCCTGGAAGAAAATCGTCGTGTCTTTCTTGCCGTGGGTCTTGGCGTCGAGGGTGGCGCCCAGTGTCTCGGCCTTCACTTCCTCTTCGCCGAGGAACAGGCGTTGGTCTGCCTTGACGCTGAGGAACACCGGTTTCTCGGGCCGCGGCGCCGGTTTGGCGGTGGAGGCGGGCAGGTCGACCTTGATGTCCACGGTGGCCAGCGGCGCCGCCACCATGAAGATGATCAACAGCACCAGCATTACGTCGATGAACGGCGTGACGTTGATTTCGTGGTTTTCGGACAGATCGTCGTCTGCCCCTTCTTTCAAATGCAGGCCCATGGCCGATTACCCCACTTTCACCATGTGCGGTTGCGAGCTGCGCTCAGGCTGGTGATCGAGGTCACGGCTGACCAGCAACAGGACTTCTGCCGACGCGTCGGACACCTGCGCCTTGTAACCGGCGATGGAGCGGGCAAACACGTTGTAGATGACAACCGCAGGAATCGCCGCGACCAGGCCCAGAGCAGTCGCCAGCAGGGCTTCGGCAATGCCGGGGGCCACAACGGCGAGGTTGGTGGTCTGGGTTTTGGCGATACCGATGAAGCTGTTCATGATGCCCCATACGGTACCGAACAGGCCGACGAATGGCGCGGTGGAACCGATGGTGGCGAGGACGCCGGTGCCGCTGCTCATGTTGCGGCCGCAGGCGGCTACAAGGCGCTCGAGGCGGAAGCTGACGCGTTCCTTGATGCCTTCTTTTTCGCGGCTGCTGGCCGACAGATGCATTTCTTCCAGCGCATCATGGACCAACAGGTTGGCGAGGGTGCCTGGTTTGGTCGCAGAAGCGCTGGCTTCCTTAAGCGTGGCGGCTTTTTTCAGGTGGGCGATTTCGGTGCGCAGGCGACGCTTGGCGCCCATCAGCTCAAAGCCTTTGGCAATCCAGATGGTCCAGGTGATGATCGACGCGATGGCCAGGCCGATCATCACGATTTTCACGATGATGTCGGCGTTCTGGTACATGCCCCATGGCGACAGGTCATGGGCCATGCCCAGGCTGTTGTCGGCTTCGAGGACTTGAGGAGCGTCGTCGCCCAGCGCGTCTTGCGCCGGTACTGCCTGGGCCGGGTCGGTCGCGGCAGGTGCGGCAGCAGGGGTTGTATGATCGGCCGGAGCGGATGCAGCGGCGGCCGGGGTGGCTGGCGCTTGTGCGTCGGCGAGTGCGGCGGTCGGCGCCAGCATCAGGCTGAGCAGCAGTGCGGCCACTGCGCCCCAGGCGCGAGGTCGTTTGGTTGGCGAAGCGGAGAGTTGATTGCGTGTCATGCTGGCCGGACCTGAGAGAAAAAAACGGGTTATGTTCTTCCAGGCCTCGAAGGGCCGAGAACAAAAGTGGGGTGCATTATTGCAAGTAATTCTTGTTAACAAAAGTAATAGAGTATCTTTTTTTCCTTCATTGCTAGCCGCTCGTCCATTGCCGGGGCTAGTCTGTCCGTTTCCAAGGGGAGTTTTCTGATGTCCGCGCCTTCTGTATTAATCGCCGGTTGCGGTGATGTCGGCAGTCGTCTGGCCACGCAGTTGTTGGCTGGCGGGTGGGAGGTTCACGGCTTGCGGCGCGACGTTTCACGTTTGCCCGATGGCGTGATCGGCGTTGCCGGCGATCTGTTCAAGAAAGACTGCCCACAGACCTGGCCAATCGGTGCCGTGGATTATCTGGTATATTGCGCAGCCGCCACCGATCACGACGAAGCCGGCTACCGCGCCGCTTATATCGAGGGCTTGCAGCATGTCCTGGAGTGGCTGGGCGACTATGGACAGGTGCCCAATCGCATTTTGTTCGTGTCCAGCAGCAGTGTTTATGGCCAGCAAGGAGGCGAGTGGGTCGACGAGGCTTCGCCGACTCTGGCGTCCGGCTACTCGGGACGCGTCATGCTGGAAGCTGAACAAATCGCCCTCAACAGCGGCATTCCCGCCAGCATTGTACGGCTGACCGGTATTTACGGGCCGGGCCGTGAATGGTTGCTGACCCAGGTGCGTCGCGGGTATCGCGTGGCGGTCGATCCTCCGCTCTATGGCAACCGGATCCATGCCGACGATGCTGCAGGGCTGATGGCGTGCCTGCTTGAGGCGGATCGACGCGGGGTAAAACTCGATGATGTCTACATCGGCGTCGATGACGCGCCAGCGCCGTTGGCGGAGGTAGTGGGTTGGTTGCGCGAGTATCTGGGCGTGACCGATTGGGCCGATGACGCCAGCGTGCGGCGCACGGGCAGCAAGCGCTGCAGCAATGCGCGGGCGAAAGCCCTGGGCTGGACGCCGAAGTATCCGAGTTTCCGCGAAGGTTATGCCGCGATCATCGACGGGAACAGCTGACCTCCGGGAACGCATAACAACTGTGGGAGCGAGCCTGCTCGCGAAGAGGTCGCAACATTCAACTTATCTGTCGACTGTTACACCGCTTTCGCGAGCAGGCTCACTCCCACATGGGGATCTTCCTTGAAGCAGATCCGGGTTACTGTTTTTCGAGCAACCACTTGCGATCGCCCGGCGTGAACTGCGGCATTTCGTCCGCTTGAGCGGTGTTCACCGTCTGGAAGATTTCCAGCTCTTTGCCTTTGCGGGCAAAGATCCAGGCGTTTCCTTGTCCGTTCAGTTGCAGCCACATATTGTCGTTGCCGCCACTCATCGAGGCGCAATCACCTGCCAGGCACAGGGCATAGCGGTCGCTGCCTGGCAAACCGGTCACCTGGCCGTCAGCCTGAAACTGCACGGTATTGCCTTCGCCGGGGCCGCTGACGACTTTCCAGCTGCCGCCCATGTAGGCCGAATACAGTGCGCGTTCGAAGCTGGCGCCGATCGGTGCGCCATCCGGAACCGGAATCAAGGCGCGGTCAAAGACTTGGGCCGATTCATTTTCAGTCGCGGTCTGGCTCAACTGTTTGCCGTCGCGCTTGAGCTCGCTGCCGGAGCTGCCATAAAAGTCGACTTTCCAGGCGCCGGACTCTTCGCCTAGCAGCTTGCCGTCGACATTTTCAAAACCATTGGTGTAGCGGGCCTGACCGGCCTTGGTGTTGACGTCCCATTCCAGGTTCGGGCCATAGGCCTGGAGCGCTTCGCGCAGGGGAACACCTTTAGATGCAGCGTCAATCGCCACCTGGTTGATCCAGGTGCCGCTGATATCACGGTCGGCAGGGTCGCTGGCACATCCGCCCAGGAACAGGGCGAGCAGCGAGAGAGCAAGCGCTTTGCGCATGGGTGGAATCCTTTCAAGCTTTCTTTACAGCAGAGCAATTGGCGCAGCCCGAGGCTGCGCCGCACGCATTACTCGATGACCAGGATGGCATCCATTTCAACCTGCGAACCCTTTGGCAGGGCTGCTACGCCGATGGCGGCGCGAGCCGGGTAAGGCTGGTCGAAGTATTTGCCCATGATCTCGTTGACCTTGGCGAAGTGGCTCAGGTCGGTGAGGAAGATGTTCAGCTTGACGATGTCCTTGAACGAGCCGCCAGCAGCTTCAGCCACGGCCTTGAGGTTCTCGAACACCTGGACGGTCTGGGCTTCGAAGCCTTCAACCAGCTCCATGGTTTTTGGGTCCAGAGGAATCTGACCCGACATGTAAACGGTATTGCCAGCCTTGATCGCCTGGGAGTAAGTACCGATGGCGGCCGGGGCCTTGTCGCTGGTGATAACAGTCTTGGTCATTGATGACTCCTTGTAAGGGGCTGGCTTAGGCGCGCATGCGGGTAATGCGAATGACCCCGGTGAGGGCGCGCAGTTTCTTGATCACACGGGCCAGGTGCACGCGGTCGTGCACGCTGACCACCAACTGGACCACGCTGATGCGACCATCGCGTTCGTCCATGCTGATTTTCTCGATATTGCCGTCGGCCGCGTTGACGCTACTGGCCAGCAGGGCGATCAGGCCGCGCTGGTGTTCCAGCTCGACGCGCAGCTCGACGTTGAATTCGCCGGTGACATCCTTGGCCCATGAGAGCTGGATGCATTTTTCCGGGTTATGGCGGATTTCGCTGATGTTGCGGCAGTTGTCCAGGTGCACGACCATGCCTTTGCCTGCGGACAGGTGGCCGACGATCGGGTCGCCCGGGATCGGCGTGCAGCACTTGGCGTAGCTGAGCACGAGGCCTTCGGTACCGCGAATCGCCAGCGGACCTTCCGGGCTTGGCAACTGTTCGCCTTCGCCCAGCAGTCGGCGGGCGACGACATAGGCCATGCGATTGCCCAGGCCAATGTCTTCCAGCAAGTCTTCGATCAGTTCGAGACGGTACTCGACCAGCATCGCCTTGACCCGCTCGGCCGGGATTTTCTCCAGCGAACTGTCGAAACCGTTGAGGACCTTGTTCAGCAGGCGTTCGCCCAGGCTGATGGATTCGGAGCGACGTTGCAGCTTCAGCGCGTGGCGGATGTGCGTACGCGCCTTGCCGGTAACCACGAAATTGAGCCACGCCGGGTTCGGCCGGGCGCCGGGAGCGCTGACGATCTCGACCGTGGAGCCGCTTTGCAGCGGTTCGGACAGGGGCGCGAGACGGCGATTGATCCGGCAAGCGATGCAGCTGTTGCCGACGTCGGTGTGCACCGCATAAGCAAAGTCGACCGCCGTGGAGCCTTTGGGCAGCTCCATGATGCGGCCTTTAGGCGTGAACACGTAGACCTCGTCCGGGAACAGGTCGATCTTCACGCTTTCAATGAATTCCAGCGAGTTGCCGGCACGTTGCTGCATTTCCAGCACGCCTTTGACCCACTGGCGGGCGCGGGCATGAGTGCCTTTGGGCTGCTCGTCGCCGCTGGATTTGTACAGCCAATGGGCGGCGATGCCGTTGTTGGCCATTTCTTCCATTTCACGGGTGCGGATCTGAATCTCGATCGGAACACCGTGCATGCCGAACAGGGTGGTGTGCAGCGACTGATAGCCGTTGGCCTTGGGGATCGCAATGTAATCCTTGAAGCGCCCAGGCAACGGTTTGTACAAATTATGTACAGCGCCTAGCACGCGGTAGCAGGTATCGACCTTGTCGACGATGATCCGGAACGCGTAAACGTCCATGATCTCGTTGAAGGCCCGACGCTTGCCGCGCATTTTCTTGTAGATGCCGTAGAGGTGTTTCTGGCGGCCGCTGACCTCGCCCTGAATGCCATCGATGGCCAGGCAGTGGCTGAGGGATTCCTCGATCTTGTTAACGATTTCCTTGCGGTTGCCCCGGGCGCGTTTGACGGCCTGGTAGATCCGCGCGGAACGCATCGGGTGCATGGCTTTGAAGCCGAGGTCTTCGAACTCTATGCGGATGGCGTGCATGCCCAGCCGATTGGCGATGGGGGCATAGATTTCCAGGGTTTCCTTGGCGATGCGCCGGCGTTTCTCGCCGGACAGCACTTCCAGCGTGCGCATGTTGTGCAGGCGGTCGGCCAGCTTGACCAGGATTACCCGAATGTCCCGCGCCATGGCCATGGCCATTTTCTGGAAGTTTTCGGCCTGGGCTTCGGCCTTGGTCTCGAAGTTCATCTGGGTCAGTTTGCTGACCCCATCGACCAGTTCGGCCACGGTTTCGCCGAACTGCGCTTGCAACGCTTCCTTGGCGATACCGGTGTCTTCGATCACGTCATGCAGCATGGCGGCCATCAGGCTCTGATGGTCCATGTGCATGTCGGCAAGAATATTGGCCACGGCAAGAGGATGCGTGACATACGCCTCACCGCTACGGCGGCGTTGGCCGTCGTGGGCTTGTTCGGCGTAGAAATACGCTCGGCGGACCAGGTTGACCTGGTCATTGCCGAGGTAGGTCGATAAGCGATCGGCGAGAGCGTCTATGCTCGGCATGATAAATCCTGCCGCAGGCTGTGACCCTGCGCCGTGCTACGTCGACCAGGCATAGGCTTAGACGGCCTCGTTGGACTCGTCCTCGAACGCTGCGAACAGCGGTTCGTCTTCGACGATTTCAGCGTTGGCGATGAACTCGTAGCTCATCAGGCCTTCAGCGATTTCACGCAGGGCGACAACGGTAGGCTTGTCGTTTTCCCACTGAACCAGGGGCTCTTTGCCGCCGGTGGCCAGTTGACGGGCACGCTTGGTAGAGAGCATGACCAGCTCAAAGCGGTTTTCCACGTGTTCTAGGCAGTCTTCAACGGTTACGCGGGCCATGGTATTCCTCGGAGCGAATGCAATATGCGCGCTGCCCGGTTGGGCGAGCGGACTCAACAGTTTAAAAAATCACCAGCGTTTAGGGAAGCGCTGATTTTTTGACCAAGCCCTTCAACGCGCTGCAAGTACCAATGTAAAGCCCTTGCAGCGGTTTTGGGAAGTGCTCTTTAGCCGAGCAATTCAGCCAGCAATTTGCCGTGACGCTGCTGCTGGCGTTTCTGAATCAGCTGATTGGCGCGGAAAATCGCCTTCAGGTCGTGTAGCGCGTGGGCGAAATCGTCGTTGATGATCAGGTAGTCGTAGTCGACATAGTGGCTCATCTCGCTGACGGCTTCGCGCATCCGGCCATCGATGATTTCGTCGCTGTCCTGGCCGCGATTGGTCAGGCGCTGGTGCAGGGCCTGCAATGATGGCGGCAGAATGAAGATCGAGCGGGCCTGGGGCATCAGCTTGCGCACTTGCTCGGCGCCCTGCCAGTCGATCTCCAGAATCAGGTCGTGACCTTCATCCAGGGTCTGCTGCAAGTGGCTCTGCGAAGTGCCGTAGAGGTTGCCGAACACTTCGGCGCGCTCGAGGAAATCGCCGTGCTCGATCATCTTCACGAACTCGCTGCGGTCGACGAAGTGATAGTTCACGCCGTTCACTTCACCGGGGCGCATGGCACGGGTGGTGTGGGAGACCGATACGCGGATCTCCGGATCGGCGTCGGTCAGGGCCTTGACCAGGCTGCTTTTGCCCGCGCCCGATGGGGCGGAAATGATGTACAGGGTGCCGGTGCTGTGGGTCATGTAGGGTTGCCTTACTCAATATTCTGCACTTGTTCGCGCATCTGCTCGATCAACACCTTGAGGTTGACCGCAGCCTGGGTGCTACGCGGGTCGAAGGCTTTGGAGCCCAGTGTATTGGCTTCGCGGTTGAGCTCCTGCATCAGGAAGTCCAGGCGCCGCCCGGCAGCGCCGCCGGACTTGAGTACACGGCGAACTTCAATAATGTGAGTGCTCAGGCGATCCAGTTCTTCGGCGACGTCGCTTTTTTGCGCGAGCATGACCATTTCCTGCTCCAGGCGCTGCGGGTCCATGTCGGCCTTCATGTCGGCGAAACGGTCGAGCACTTTCTGGCGCTGGGCGGCGAGCATCTGCGGAACCAGCTCGCGCAAGGTCACCACGTCTTCCTCAATGGATGTCAGGCGTTCGTTGATCAGCCGTGCCAGCTCCGCGCCTTCGCGCTCGCGGCCGGCCTTCAGCTCTTTGAGGCCCTGATTGAACAGCGCCAGCGCCTCGGCATTCAAGGCTTGCGGGTCGGTGGCATCACCCACCAGCACGCCGGGCCAGGCCAGGACTTCCAGCGGATTCAGCGCGGCCGGATTCTTGATCAGGCCGGCAATGGTCTCGGCGGCGGCGACCAGCTGCGCTGCGCGCGCCTGATCAACCTGCAATGGTTTGCCGGTATTTTCTTCGGTGAAGCGCAGGGTGCATTCGAGTTTGCCCCGGGATACACCTTGACGCAGGGCTTCACGGACGGCGCCTTCGAGGTCGCGAAAGGACTCCGGCAGGCGCAGGTGGGGTTCCAGGTAGCGGCTGTTGACCGAGCGCAATTCCCAGCTCAGGGTGCCCTGGACGCCGGCGCTTTCGACGCGGGCGAAGGCGGTCATGCTGTGCACCATGGAGGTACCTCGCAATGCAAATCGGCGCGGAACTGGCATTCCGGCAATCCGATATCAATGAATTAAAGCCGACTGGCAGCAAAGGCGCAGGATTGTAGCGCAGTGGCGCCAATGCGCCCAAACACACGGAGTGACAAACGGCTGCAGGTCGTCGGGCACGGGCCGTTCAGAGCCTTCGCTCGTCCGCGGATTTTTTTAGAAGTGCCCAGGCGTGGCTTGCAGCTCTATAATGCTCCGCAGTTTTCCGTCCCCGTACAGGTATCCCTTATGAAACGTCCAAGTGGTCGCGCTGCCGATCAGCTTCGCTCGATCCGCATTACCCGCAACTACACCAAACACGCCGAGGGATCTGTACTGGTCGAGTTCGGTGATACCAAAGTCATCTGCACCGTCAGCGTTGAAAACGGCGTGCCGCGTTTCCTCAAAGGCCAGGGCCAGGGTTGGTTGACCGCCGAGTACGGCATGCTGCCGCGTGCCACCGGTGAGCGTAACCAGCGTGAAGCGAGCCGCGGCAAGCAAGGCGGCCGCACCCTGGAAATCCAGCGCCTGATCGGCCGCTCCCTGCGCGCTGCGCTGGACATGTCCAAGCTGGGCGACGTCACCCTGTACGTCGACTGCGACGTGATCCAGGCCGACGGCGGCACCCGTACTGCGTCCATCACCGGCGCCATGGTTGCCCTGGTCGACGCCTTGAAAGTGATCAAGAAGCGCGGCGGCCTGAAAGGCGGCGACCCGCTCAAGCAAATGATCGGCGCTGTGTCGGTGGGCATGTACCAGGGCGAGCCGGTACTCGATCTTGATTATCTGGAAGATTCGGCAGCCGAGACCGACCTGAACGTGGTGATGACCAGCACGGGCGGTTTCATCGAAGTCCAGGGCACCGCCGAAGGCGCCCCGTTCCAGCCTGAAGAGCTGAACGCCATGCTGGAATTGGCCAAGAAAGGCATGAACGAAATCTTCGATCTGCAAAAGGCTGCGCTGGCTGACTGACCGGATTGTTCCACGCAAGGAGGACGTTATGAGTGATGAGCAGCTGCCACTTCCCACGCCGAGCCGTGAGGTTCGCCAATGGGCCATGTTTTGTCACTTGTCCGCCTTGCTCGGGATCTGGATCCCGTTCGGCACCCTGATCGGCCCGTTGATTCTCTGGCAGATGAAGCGTGAGATGGATCCGTTCGTCGATGCGCAAGGCAAGGAAGCGCTGAACTTCCAGATCACTGTCGCCATTGCTTCCACCATTTGCTTGCTGCTGATGGTGGTGATTGTCGGCTTCTTCCTGTTTGGTCTGGTGGCAATAGGGGCATTGGTGCTGACGATTATTGCCGGCGTGAAGGCTAACGAAGGCTTCCCGTACCGTTATCCGTTCACGTGGCGATTGATCAAGTAAGTCAGTACACTTCTGCTGAATAAAATGCCCCGCTTGTCGGGGCATTTGTATTTTTATTATCAAATAATTTCTGTAGTAACTTGCACTTACTTCTTTACACCTTTGGTCACAACTGTAAAGCCCTAGGCCTGTCCATATCCTTGGCAACGGGACTTGTCGATTGTTAAAGTTGCTCCAAGTAATATTTATCAGAAATATTTCGATATATTCAGTCCATTGATGGACTCTGAAAGTAACCATAACCAGCGTTGAGAACATTCAACCTGTTCATGAGGCGTGTCCAGGTAAACAGTTCGCCCCTGAATGAATATCCAAGAATGACCAATGATTCAGCTTGATTTTTACGGAACACTTGTCGCCGCTTCCTTGGTGCTTTTATTAGGTCGCGGACTTGTCACACGTGTCGGATTTTTACGCGCTTACAATATCCCTGAACCTGTAGCGGGCGGCCTGTTGGTTGCCTTGGTTCTTTTGATATTGAGATTGCTCGATATGGAAGTCCGATTTGATACCTCTCTACAAACTCCATTGATGTTGGCGTTTTTCGCCACCATTGGCTTAAGTGCAGACTTCGCCAGCCTGAAGAAAGGCGGACGCGTAGTGGGGATTTTCCTGTTGGCGGTGACCGGGCTGCTGGTGGTGCAGAACGCCATGGGTATCGGGCTCGCGACGGCGTTGGGCCTTGATCCGCTGATGGGCTTGCTGACGGGCTCGGTGACGTTGGCGGGTGGCCACGGCACAGGTGCTGCGTGGGGCGCGACCTTCAGTGAAAAGTACGGTCTGGCTTCCGCCTCGGAGCTCGCCATGGCCTCTGCGACATTTGGACTGGTGCTGGGTGGTTTGATCGGTGGGCCGGTTGCTCGCCTGCTCATCAAGCGTACGCAGGTGCCTGGCTGCAATGGACAGGAAAAGCCGCGGATGCCAAAGGGTTTTGAGCAGCCGAACAAAGAGCGTTCGATCACGCCATTTTCATTTATCGAGACACTTGCACTCATCGCCGTGAGTTTGTTGGCGGGCAATCTCCTCAATGGCATGCTCCGCGAAACCGCATTTGAGTTACCGACGTTTGTATGTGTATTGTTCGTGGGTGTGATCTTGCGCAACGGACTTTCTGCGTTTGGCTTGTATCAGGTGTTTGAGCGCGAAGTCTCTGTATTGGGCAATGTCAGTTTGTCGCTGTTTTTGGCGATCGCGCTGATGTCGCTCAAGTTGTGGGATCTGGCGGCGCTGGCTTTGCCGATCTTCATCATTCTGGCCGCGCAAACGCTGGTCATGGCTCTGTTTGCGATATTCGTGACATTTAGAATCATGGGCAGTAACTACGACGCGGCAGTGCTGGCAGCGGGACATTGCGGCTTTGGATTGGGAGCCACGCCAACGGCCATCGCCAACATGCAAGCGGTGACACAGCGCTACGGACCTTCGCAGATTGCGTTCCTGGTAGTGCCAATGGTGGGAGCGTTTTTCATCGACATTGTTAATGTCATTGTCATCAAGTTGTATTTGGCGCTGCCGTTTTTCGGTGCGGCTTAAAGTTCAGCTCAGTTAATCCAGCTCAAAAAAATGCCCGTATCTACCGATACGGGCATTTTTTATATTCGAACCACGTCGAACTTCTCTATCAGCGACAAGCTTTTAGATTGTCAGCGTCCAATCGTAGTCCACGATCAGCGGCGCATGCTGCGAGAACCGCGGCTGACGTGGCAGGCGTGCGCTGCGTACAAAGCGGCGCAAGCCCGGGGTCAGCAGCTGGTAGTCGAAGCGCCAGCCGAGGTTGAGCATCTCGGCCTGCTCGTTATCCGGCCACCAGCTGTACTGATCGCCTTCACGGCTGACTTCGCGCAGGGCATCTACATAACCCATGTTGCCGACAATCTCGTCCATCCAGGCGCGTTCTGGCGCCAGGAAGCCCGGGGATTGCTGGCTGTCGCGCCAGTTCTTGATGTCCAGCTTCTGTTGCGCCACGTACAGCGAGCCACAATAAATGTACTCGCGGCGTTTGCGCCGTTGCTTGTCCAGGTACTTGGCGAAGTCATCCATGAGCTTGAACTTCTGGTTCAAGTCCTCATCGCCGTTCATTCCGGAAGGCAGCAACAGGGTTGCAATACTGACTTTGTCGAAATCTGCTTGCAGGTAGCGCCCGTAGCGGTCGGCCGTCTCGAAGCCGAGACCGCTGATGACAGCCTTCGGTTGCAACCGCGAGTACAAAGCCACGCCGCCTTGGGCGGGAACTTCGGCGTCGCAGGCATAAAGGAAGTATCCATCCAGTTGGAAGGCTGGATCGTCCAGTTCAAAGGCGGAGGCACGGGTGTCCTGCAGGCAGATGACGTCGGCATTCTGTGCCTGCAGCCAACTGAGCAAACCTCGCTCGACTGCAGCCTGAATACCATTGACGTTCACACTGATGATCCGCATAAATGGCCCCAAAAATCGCGTGCGTGTATGATACACGGCGTCAAGCTAATTAGCTAAATCCGTGGTATTTGGGGTTTTTTTCATGCAAGCGTATCAGCGCGATTTCATTCGTTTTGCCATCGATCGCGGCGTTTTGCGCTTCGGTGAGTTCACCCTGAAGTCCGGGCGCACCAGTCCTTACTTCTTCAATGCGGGCCTGTTCAACTCGGGTTCCGCCCTGGCGCAGCTGGGTCGTTTCTACGCCGCTGCCATTGCCGAAAGCGGGATTTCTTTCGACGTTCTGTTCGGTCCGGCCTACAAAGGCATTCCTTTGGCGGCAACCACTGCCGTGGCATTGGCCGAGCATCACAACCGTGACCTGCCATGGTGTTTCAACCGCAAGGAAGCCAAGGCCCACGGCGAAGGCGGCAGTCTGGTCGGCGCACCGTTGACCGGCAACGTGCTGATCATCGACGACGTGATCACCGCTGGCACCGCGATCCGTGAAGTGATGCAGATCATCGCCTCCCAGGACGGCGCCAAGGCCGCCGGCGTGTTGATCGCCCTGAACCGTCAGGAGCGTGGCAACGGTGAATTGTCAGCGATCCAGGAAGTGGAGCGTGATTTCGGTATCCCGGTGATCAGCATCGTTTC
The DNA here is from genome assembly GCF_001945365.1 of Pseudomonas reinekei. Lineage (GTDB taxonomy): Bacteria > Pseudomonadota > Gammaproteobacteria > Pseudomonadales > Pseudomonadaceae > Aquipseudomonas > Aquipseudomonas reinekei. The sequence continues at coordinate 8,030 of NZ_MSTQ01000007.1, read as the reverse complement.
GCTGAACCAGGTGCTGGAGTTCCTGGCCGACGATCCGCAGCTCAAGCAGCACTTGCCAGCCGTGGAAGCCTACCGCGCCCAGTTCGGCGTTTGAGGGCAATCCCTGTGTGAGGGCAGCTTTCGTGGCGAGGGAGTTTGCTCGCCCTGGCGTGCGTAGCGCTCCCGAGACACTTCAACTCGGTTTATCCGTTGGGCCGCAACGTTCCGGGGTGGCTTCGCCACCCAACGGAAGCAAGCTCCCTCGCCAGGAAAGGCAGTTGTTTACAAGAGTCGCAGGCAAAAAAGACCCCGCTCAGCCAGGCTGAGCGGGGTCTTTTTACATGTGCTATCGCTTAAGGACGCTTGCGATTGCTGATCAAGGTGCCCACACCGGTATCGGTGAAGATTTCCAGCAGGATCGCATTCGGAACGCGACCGTCGATGATCAGCGAGCTGCCCACGCCACCCTGAACGGCCTCCAGCGCGCAACGGATCTTCGGCAGCATGCCGCCGTAAATGGTGCCGTCGGCGATCAGATCGTCGACTTGCTGGGTTGTCAGGCCGGTCAGGACCGTGCCCGACTTGTCCATCAGGCCGGCAATGTTGGTCAGCAGCATCAGCTTCTCGGCCTTCAACGCTTCGGCGACTTTACCGGCCACCAGGTCAGCGTTGATGTTGTACGACTCACCGTTGGCGCCGACACCGATTGGCGCGATCACCGGGATGAAATCGCCTTTGACCAGCAGGTTCAGCAAGTCGGTGTTGATGCCGACGACTTCGCCTACGTGCCCGATGTCGATGATTTCCGGTGTGGTCATCTCTGGCGTCTGGCGGGTGACGGTGAGCTTCTTCGCGCGAATCAGCTCGGCGTCCTTACCGGTCAGGCCGATGGCGCTGCCGCCATGGCGGTTGATCAGGTTAACGATGTCCTTGTTGACCTGGCCACCGAGGACCATTTCCACCACGTCCATGGTCGCGGCGTCGGTCACGCGCATGCCGTCGACGAAATGGCTCTCGATCGACAGGCGTTTGAGCAAGTCACCGATTTGCGGGCCACCGCCGTGAACGACCACCGGGTTGATGCCCACGGCTTTCATCAGCACGATGTCGCGGGCGAAGCCGGTTTTCAGCTCCTCGCTTTCCATCGCGTTGCCGCCGTATTTGATCACCAGCGTCTTGCCGACATAGCGGCGAATGTAAGGCAGCGCTTCGGACAGGACCTTGGCGGTGTTGGCGGCGGCTTCGCGTTCGAGGGTCATTCAGGGCTCCGGGTGAATCAGAACGGTAGTTGGAGATCAGGTGCAACACGCTTCAACTGGACGTGGAAAACGTCCTTGATGCGCGACAGTTCTGCCTCGTCATCGGCCTCGAAACGCAGGACCAGCACCGGTGTGGTGTTGGAGGCGCGAACCAGGCCCCAGCCTTTGGCATAGTCGACTCGCACGCCGTCGATGGTGGTCAGGTCAGCGCCTTCGCCCCACTGCGCGTCGTGCAATGCATCAATGATGCTGAATTTGCTCTCTTCGGTCACATGGATATTGATTTCCGGCGTAGAAATATCGTTCGGGAAGGTCGCAAACAGTTCTTCGGCCGAGGATTCTTCCTTGCTGAGGATCTCCAGCAACCGCGCGGCGCTGTAAATACCGTCGTCGAAACCGAACCAGCGCTCCTTGAAGAAGATGTGCCCGCTCATTTCGCCGGCCAACAGGGCGCCGGATTGTTTCATCTTCTTTTTGATCAACGAATGACCCGTCTTCCACATTAGCGGACGACCACCGTATTCCTTGATCAGCGGGATCAGGCGGCGCGTGCATTTGACGTCGAAGATGATTTCAGCATTCGGGTTGCGCGCCACGACGTCGCGGGCGAACAGCATCAGCAGACGGTCCGGGAAGACGATGCTGCCGGTGTTGGTCACAACGCCCACGCGGTCGCCGTCGCCGTCGAAGGCCAGGCCGATGTCGGCGTTGGTTTCCTTGACCTTGGCGATCAGATCGATGAGGTTTTCAGGCTTGCCCGGATCCGGGTGGTGGTTCGGGAAGTTGCCGTCGACTTCGCAGAACAGCGGGATCACTTCGCAGTTCAGCGCTTCGATCAGTTGCGGGGCGATGACGCCGGCCGCACCGTTGCCGCAGTCCACGACCACTTTCAAACGTCGGTCCAGCTTGATGTCCTGGACGATTTCGGTGCTGTAGCGGTCGAGGATCTCGACTTTGGTGATGCTGCCCTGGCCGCTGCTCAGGTTGTTGGTCTTGAGGCGGTCGTGCAGGGCCTGGATCTGTTCGTTGGCCAGGGTGTCGCCGGCGATCACGATTTTGAATCCGTTGTAGTTCGACGGGTTGTGGCTGCCGGTCAGCATCACGCCGGATTTGCCGGCCAGTACGTTGGCGGCGTAATACAGCGCAGGGGTCGGTACCAGGCCGACATCGCTGACGTGGCAGCCACTGTCGGCCAGGCCTTGAATCAATTGTTCAACCAGCTCCGGGCCGGACAGGCGACCGTCGCGGCCAACGGAAATGTTCGGCTCATTCTGAGCCAATGTCTGGGCACCGATGGCGCGACCGAGCCAGTAAGCCGTTTCGGCGTTCAAAAATTCCGGGACGGTGCCGCGAATGTCATAGGCGCGGAAAATGCTGTCGGGAAACTTGGGGGCGACTTTGGCCGGGGTGTTCATCTGTGGAAATGCTCCATCTCAAAGGTGGCTGGACAGGTCACCGAAATATTTGGCGACAGGTTCAAACTGAAGGGTATGACGGCGTTTTCCACAGAGAGTTCGTGGTGTGAAAGGGCCATGCCGGCAATGTCAGCGGCTTTTCGACCGGCCAATACCTCGATTTTGTGGCGAGGGAGCAAGCTCCCTCGCCACATTGCATCTCTATCGGATCATCGGGTACCGGTATGGCCGAAACCGCCCGTGCCGCGCTCGGTTTCCACAAACTCTTCAACCATTTCGAAATGCGCCTGAACCACAGGCACCAGCACCAGTTGCGCCAGACGTTCGCCGACCGGCATGGTGAATTCGGTCTGGCCACGGTTCCAGCAGGAAACCATCAGCGGACCCTGGTAATCGGAGTCGATCAGGCCCACCAGGTTGCCCAGCACGATGCCGTGCTTATGGCCCATGCCCGAGCGCGGCAGGATCAGCGCGGCAAGGTTCGGGTCGCCGATGTAGACCGACAGGCCGGTGGGGATCAGCACGGTTTCCCCCGGCTTGATCACGATGTCCTGTTCCAGCATGGCGCGCAGGTCGAGGCCGGCGGAGCCTGGCGTGGCGTATTGCGGCAGCGGGAATTCGGTACCGATGCGAGGGTCGAGGATCTTGGCTTGCAAAGCGTGCATGTAAATTAAACCTGGTTCAGACGTTCGGCGATAAAAGTGATCAGCTGGCGAGCAATCTTGCTCTTGCTGGTCTGGGCGAAAAGTGTGGCGTGAAGCTCACGGTCGATCACGCTGCAGGCGTTTTCTTCGCTGTTGAAGCCGATGCTCGGGTTCGCGACGTCGTTGGCGACGATCAAATCGAGATTCTTGTCTTTCAGCTTGCGGGCAGCGTAATCGAGCAGATGTTCGGTTTCAGCGGCGAAACCGACACTGAATGGACGGTCAGGGCGTGTAGCGATGCTGGCCAGAATGTCCGGATTGCGGACCATTTGCAGGACAAAGCCGTCGCCGCTTGTAGGGTCTTTCTTGAGTTTTTGTGGGGCCACTACTTCCGGGCGGTAATCCGCAACCGCAGCCGAGGCAATGAAAATGTCGCACGGAATCGCGGCTTCACACGCGGCGAGCATGTCGCGGGCGCTGACCACATCGATGCGCGTGACCCGATCCGGCGTCGGCAGGTGCACGGGGCCACTGATCAGGGTGACTCGGGCACCGGCTTCTACCGCGGCTTCGGCCAGGGCGAAGCCCATTTTGCCGGAGCTGTGGTTGGTGATGTAGCGCACCGGGTCGATGTTTTCCTGGGTTGGGCCTGCGGTAATCACCACGTGTTTGCCGGTCAGCGCCTGACGCTGGAAGCAGTCGGCGGCGAGTTGCGCGAGGTCGGTGGCTTCGAGCATGCGCCCAAGGCCCACGTCGCCGCAGGCCTGGCTGCCGGAGGCCGGGCCGAAAACTTTGATTTCACGGCTTTCGAGGGTCTGCAAATTGGCCTGGGTCGCAGGGTCGCGCCACATGGCCTGGTTCATTGCCGGGGCAACGGCGACAGCGGCGTCTGTGGCCAGTACCAGCGTGGTCAGCAGGTCATCGGCGATGCCTTGGGCCAGACGCGCGATCAAGTCCGCGGTGGCAGGCGCGATCAGTACCAGATCGGCCCATTTCGCCAGTTCGATGTGGCCCATCGCGGCTTCGGCCGCCGGGTCCAGCAGGTCCAGGTGCACAGGGTGCCCGGACAGGGCCTGCATGGTCAGCGGGGTAATGAATTCGGCACCGCCGCGGGTCATGACCACGCGTACTTCGGCGCCCTGGTCCATCAGGCGGCGAACCAGGTCGGCGCTCTTGTAGGCAGCAATGCCGCCGCCGACGCCCAGAACAATGCGTTTCCGATACAGCCGCTGCATAGGCCTGCCTTTCAATTCGAGGATGACTGCGTTGCGAACCCCCCTCCCCAGGAGTGAATTCGCCCGCAAAAAAGATGGGCTACGATATCACAGCGACCGCTACGGAACAGCGGCGCCCACAGACAGGGAGGTGCTATGAGTATTCGTGATTGGCCGGCGGCTGAGCGGCCGCGGGAGAGATTACTGACGCTGGGTGCGGCGAGTCTTTCAGACGCCGAGTTGCTGGCGATTTTTCTGAGAACCGGTGTATCCGGCAAAAGCGCGGTGGATCTGGCGCGGCATCTGCTGATCCAGTTTGGCAGTTTGCGCGCATTGCTCGAAGCCGATCTGGTCACGTTCAGCCTGCACCTGGGGCTTGGACCCGCGAAATTCGCTCAGTTGCAGGCAGCGCAGGAAATGAACAGGCGTCATTTGTCCGAGCGTGCGCGGCAAAAGCCGGTACTGGAAAGCCCGCACGCCGTTCGCGAATACCTGAAATCGATGTTGCGCCACGAGCCGCACGAAGTGTTTGGCTGCCTGTTTCTGGACTCCAGGCATCAGGTACTGAGCTTCGAAGCGCTGTTTCGTGGCTCCATCGACAACACCAGCGTGCATCCGCGGGAGGTGGTCAAGCGTGCGCTGGCAAACAACGCCGCTGCCTTGATCCTTTGCCACAACCATCCATCGGGCAACACCGATCCCAGTCAGGCCGACCGAATACTGACCAAGCGCCTGCAAGAGGCGCTGGAATTGATTGATGTGCGGGTGCTCGACCATTTCATCATCGGTGACGGTGATCCGCTGTCGATGGCCGAGTATGGCTGTATGTGAGCAGACTGACGCGAACCTTGCAGGAGCCAGCAAGCCGGCTCCTGCAAGGTTTTGCGTAGGGTTGGGCTATTTGAGGTTGACCTTCGAGTAATCCTGACGGCCAAACGGACTGACCGAGTAGCCCTCGATGTTTTTACGAGTCAGGGCGAAAGCGGTCGGATGAGCCAGCGGCAGCCACAGCGCCTGTTGCTGGATCTGCGTCTGCGCCTGTTCGTAGAGCTTGGTGCGCACACCTTGTTCGCCGGTGGTCTTGCCAGCGCTGATCAGCTTGTCCAAGTCCTGGTTGCAGTAGCGCGCGAAGTTGGTGCCGGACTTGACCGCCGCGCAGGAAAACTGCGGCGTGAGGAAGTTGTCCGGATCGCCGTTGTCACCGGCCCAACCCATGAACAGGATGTCATGCTCACCGGCCTTGGCGCGGCGGATCAGCTCGCCCCATTCGATCACCCGGATTTCGGCCTGAATGCCGATTTCCGCGAGATCGGATTGCAGTAACTGGGCGCCCAGGCTCGGATTAGGGTTCAACAGGCTGCCCGAGGGGCGTGTCCAGATGGTTGTCTGGAAACCGTCCTTGAGCCCGGCCTTGGCCATCAATGCCTTGGCTTTCTCGACATCATGGGGATAGCCCGGCAGAGCCTTGGCGTAACTCCAGGTGTTGGGCGGGTACGGGCCGCTGGCGGGCTCGGCGGTGTCTTCGAACACGGCTTTGACATAATTGGCCTTGTCGAAGGCGAGGTTGATCGCCTGGCGCACTTCAGGTTTGTCCAGCGGCGGGTGCTGGCTGTTGAGGGCGACGAACGCGGTCATGAAGGCGTCCGTCTTTTCCACTTTAAGCGTCGGCTCTTTCAGCGCGGCTTGTACATCCAGCGGCTTGGGCGACAAGGCAATCTGACACTCGTTGCGGCGCAGTTTCTGCAAGCGCACGTTGGCGTCCGGGGTGATGGCGAAGATCAGCGGATCGACCGAAGGCTTGCCACGGAAATAGTCCGCGTTGGCCTTGTAGCGGATAGACGCGTCTTTCTGGAAGCGGGTGAAGACAAACGGGCCGGTACCGATTGGCTGGTTGTTGAGCTTTTCCGGGGTCCCGGCCTTGAGCAGCTTGTCGGCATATTCGGCCGAATAGATCGAGGCGAAGCCCATGCTCAGGGTCGGCAGGAACGTCGAATCCGGGTGGTCGAGGGTGAAACGCACGGTCATCGGGTCGAGTGCGTCGATTTTCTTGATCAGTGCCGGCAGTTGCATCGATTGCGCATGCGGGAAGCCGCTCTGGGCGACTTTGTGCCACGGGTTGGCCGGGTCGAGCATGCGGTCGAAGCTGAACTTCACGTCCTCGGCGGTGAGTTCGCGGGTCGGGCTGAAATACTCGGTGCGATGAAATTTCACCTGTGGGTGCAATTTGAAGATGTAGACCAGGCCATCCGGGCTGACTTCCCAGCTGTCGGCGAGGCTGGCGACCACTTTGCCGCTGGCGGTGTCGAAATCCACCAGGCGGTTCATCAGCACGTCGGCCGAGGCGTTGGTGGTGGTCAGCGAATTGTATTGCACCACGTCGAACCCTTCGGGGCTGGCCTCGGTGCAGACGCTCAGGGCGGCGGCCTCGGCCAGTGGGCTCAGCAACAGAGGGGCAAGCAACAGCGGTAGGGCAGCGAGGCGCATGGTCGGATTCCTTTACAGATCGAAGGCCCATCTGCAAGTGCAGTCTGGAAAAGGCCTACCCTAGTGGGCTCTATTGCAAATGACTATCCCCTTTTTCATTTTGAGGGGACTATAGGCGCCTGATTTGAGTGAGCCTTGATTGAGAAAACGCTGGGATTGGCGTGTCGGATGTTTCTCTGCGACGAGCGGTCAGAATCGACGATAGCCTTTATCCAAAGCGCCTGGCGCGCGAAAAGTGGGGTTTTTATCCATTCAAGGCACAGCGAATGTTGTTGCTCTCCAGTCTTTCTGGTATAAAGCAGCGCTCTTTTCTAGGGGCCCGGTTCCTTCACTGTAGGTGTAGCCGGTAAGACCTCTAAAGAAACGCGGCGCCTGGCGCCAAATGACTGAGAGATTAAGCGGCCAACCCATGCCGGGTTGGGCATGTGGTTTTAGAGGGCTGAGGCATGTCTAGAGTATGTCAAGTTACCGGTAAGGGTCCGGTGACTGGGAATAACATTTCCCACGCAAACAACAAAACCCGTCGTCGTTTCCTGCCGAACCTGCAGCATCACCGCTTCTGGGTTGAAGAAGAGAAACGTTTCGTGCGTCTGCGCGTATCTGCCAAAGGCATGCGTATCATCGACAAGCGTGGCATCACTGCCGTGCTGGCCGAAATCCGCAAAGCCGGCAAGATCTAAGGGAGCTAATCATGCGTGAATTGATTCGTTTGATTTCGAGCGCCGGTACTGGTCATTTCTACACTACCGACAAGAACAAGCGCACTACTCCGGACAAAATCGAGATCAAGAAATTTGATCCGGTTGTTCGCAAGCACGTGATCTACAAAGAAGGCAAAATCAAGTAATTGATTTTTCCCTCTTACGAAAAAGGCCCGTATCGCGAGATACGGGCCTTTTTTGTTGCCTTGTCCCGTCCTGAATAAGGTTTACACCTTCTGACTTCTTTTCAGGAAGGTGCAATGGATACGGGCACGAAGCGCAGTCAGCGTGATTACACACTGACTTTTAAATTATCGGTTGTCGACCAGGTCGA
>NZ_MSTQ01000006.1 GCF_001945365.1 Pseudomonas reinekei | reverse complement strand
ATGGTGCGAGAGGCCGTCACGATCTACAACCAAGAGCGGCCGCACCTCTCTTTAAAATACAAAACGCCCGATGCGGTGCATCGGGCGTTAGGGTGAAACAGGTGTAAACCTATTTCAGGACTAGACATGGGTCGCGCGCTCCCGTAGGAGCCGGCTTGCTGGCGATGGTCGTTACCGATGACGCGTATGGTCTGGTTAAACGCCGCATCCAATCGCCAGCAAGCCGGCTCCTACAGGTTTTGCGTGATGGCTACAAAGCCGCAGCCGCTGGAACCTCAGGCCCAACCACTGCCACCAACCCTTCCTTCATCCGCTTGGCATCGCGCACAAAACACCGCGAAGCCAGCACCAGAAACACCATGGTGAAGAACAGCGCCACCGGAATCAGGTACATCGCGTCGTGCAGGCCGACAGCCTTGAACGCTTCGGTCATTTGCCCGGCACCCGCCGCGAGCATGGCCGTGTGGGCGAAGTGATCCGACAACGCACCGACCACCACCGGCCCCAATCCGCCACCCAACAGGTACAACCCTGCAAAGAACAGCGCCATGGCCGTGGCGCGCAAGCGTGGTTCGACCACGTCCTGAATCGCCGTGTACACGCAGGTGTAGAAGTTGTAGGCAAACAACCAGCCCACGCTGAATACCGCCACGAACACACCGATCTCGATCCGTCCCGAATGCAGCGCCCAAGCGGTGCAGACTGTGGAGATGATCAGACTGAACGCCGCAAACAGGAGACGACCATTGGCAACTCGCTGATGAATCTTGTCGGCGACCCAGCCACCCAGCGTCAGGCCGAACAACCCGGTCACGCCGACGATCACCCCGGTCGCCACTGCCGCGTCCTGCAATGGCATCAGGAAGTAGCGCTGCAGCATCGGCACCATGAACGAGTTGCAGGCATAGGTGGCGAAGTTGAAGCACAACCCGGCCATCACCAGCCAGAGGAAGGTCGGCACCGCCAGCACCCGGCGAATCGGCCGGTCAACCTTCTCCTGCGAAACCTGCACGCTTTCAGCGGCGCCGCGCTTGGGCTCCTTGATGAAAAACATGAAGACCGCGAGGATCAGCCCCGGTACGGCGGCAATGAAGAAGGGCGCGCGCCAGCTGTCGAAAGCCTTGACCATCGCGCCGATGGTGAAGAACGCCAGCAGCAGGCCCAAGGGCAGACCGAGCATGAAAATGCCCATGGCCCGCGCCCGACGGTGGGCCGGGAACAAGTCGCCGATCAGCGAGTTGGCGGCAGGCGCGTAACTGGCTTCGCCGATGCCGATGCCCATGCGCACGATCAGGAAACTCCAGAAACTGCCCACCATGCCGTTGACTGCGGTCAACCCGCTCCACGCCGCCAGGCCCCAGCCCATCAGCTTGGCACGCGAGCCGGTGTCGGCCATTCGCCCCAGGGGCAGGCCGGCAATGGCGTAGACGATGGTGAATGCAGTGCCGATGATCCCCAGTTGAAAGTCACTGAGGTGCCATTCCATGCGGATCGGTTCGATGATGATGGCCGGAATGGTGCGGTCGAAAAAGTTGAACAGGTTGGCCAGGAACAGCAGGAACAGAATGCGCCAGGCATTCGCCGCTTGGGTCGAGTTCTGCATGGGTCCGTCTCATTTATTGTTATGGGGGCTTCACTGCCAGTGCATCCGAGCCCGGAACCTGCAATCTAGTCAGGCGCCCCACCGCTGTCTGTAATTATTCGTAAAGCTGATACCCGACCATCGGATCAGGCGCGGCCCGTGCAACATTTTATTTCCAAACGATCTAACCTCCATTCCAAAAGGTTTTCAGGACAATGTGCCACTATCGCTTGCATTCCTCAGGTGCCCTCTATACTCAATGACATTCGCTGGCGATCATTGCGCCGGTCAGGAAGACAATGATGGGGCATGCTATGGAGTGGCTTGGTCTGCATTTCATTTCCGAACTGCCAGAGAGTGGGCAGGTCATACTTAACTGCAGACATGACCCTTTTCTGGTACTGCTGGCTTATCTGGTTGCCTGCGCAGGCAGTTTTGCCACACTGGACATGGCCGAGCGGGTGGCTCACGCAGAAAAGAAGGCCTCACAGCGACTCTGGCGCTGGGTCGGCGCGGGATGCCTTGCGGGCGGAATCTGGGCCATGCACTTCATCGGCATGCTGGCGTTTCAGGCGCCGGTCGCTATCCATTACCAATTGTCCATCACCCTCGTTTCCCTGCTGATCGCCCTGCTCGCTTCGTGGCTGGCGATGCACACACTCAGCTTCGCGCAACTGAGTTTCTGGCAATGCTTCAAGGCCGCCATCGGCATCGGCCTGGGCATCGCCGCCATGCATTACGTGGGCATGTCGGCACTGCGTTCGCAGGCGCAGGCCTACTATCAACCGCTGTTGTTCAGCCTCTCGATCGTGATCGCCATCGGCGCCAGCCTGGCAGCGCTGCTGCTGTCGACTTACTTACGCAACGGCGCGGGGTTGCTTCATCAATTGCTCAAGTACGGCGCCAGCCTGGTGCTCGGAGCCGGCATCCTCAGCATGCATTTCACCGGCATGGCCGCCTTCAATCTGGTGCTGCCCACTGGCAGCCTCCTGACCGAGCCCGGGGAAAACAACCACCTGCAACTGGGCCTGACCGTGGCCATCATGACGCTGCTGATTATCGGCAGCAGCATCAGCGCGGCGCTGGCGGACAAAAAGCTGCAGCACAAGGAAAACGATCTGCAACGCGTCAACTCGCTGCTCAGTCAACTGGACCAGGCGCGCATGTCACTGCAACAGGTGGCGCACTACGATCCCTTGACCAACCTGATCAACCGTCGCGGTTTCAATCAGCTCTTCGCCGAAAAACTCAGCCAGAAAACCAGCGAGAGCGGCATGCTCGCGGTGCTTTTCCTCGACATCGACCACTTCAAGCGGATTAACGACAGCCTTGGCCACGATGCCGGCGATGAGCTGCTCAAGGTGCTTGCCGGGCACATCAGAAGCTCGATCCGCAGCCACGAAGATGTCGTGGCACGCTTCGGTGGCGATGAGTTCTGCATCCTCATCGACCTGCATGATCGTGAAGAAGCGCGGCACATGGCCCAACGCATCATGCAAAAAATGAAAGAACCGATTGAGCTCGCCGGGCGGCGCATGGTGATGACCACCAGCATTGGCATCAGCGTGTTTCCAGAAGACGGTAAAACCTGTGAAGAGCTGCTGAAAAACGCCGACCTGGCGCTTTATCAGTCCAAGGGCAGCGGACGCAACGGCCTGAATTTTTTCAGCGCCAACCTCAAGGCCCGCGCCACGCTGGAATTGCAACTGGAAGAAGAACTGCGTCACGCCCTGCGCGAGGACACCGGCCTGTTGCTCTATTACCAACCCATCTACGACCTTAAAACCGGCCAGGTCAGCAAGCTCGAAGCGCTGATTCGCTGGCAACACCCGACCCACGGTTTCCTGGCCCCGGACCGCTTCATTACCATCGCCGAAGCCAACGGCCTGATTACCGAGCTCGACCACTGGGTGCTGCGCAAGGCCTGTGAAGACCTGGGCGAGCTATCGCGCCAAGGCTGCGAGGAACTGAGGATCGCGGTGAATTGTTCACCCCTGACTCTGGAACGCGAAGAACTGGCCGCCGAGATCGAACAAGCGCTACTGGATGCGCAGGTCGCGCCGCAACGGCTGGAACTGGAAGTGACCGAGAACGCGCTGATGGGCAACATCGCCGATACCCTGGTGTTGCTGCGGCAGATTCGCGCCCTCGGCGTATCACTGTCGATCGATGACTTCGGCACCGGCTATTCGTCCCTGGCGTATCTCAAGCGCCTGCCACTGAACACGCTGAAAATTGACCGTTCATTTATCCAGGACATTCCGAATTCGACCCAGGACATGGAAATTGTCCAGGCGATCATCGCCATGGCCCACACCCTGCACCTGGATGTGGTCACCGAGGGCGTCGAAACCTTCGAGCAGTACCAGTTTCTTGAAAGCCAGGGTTGCGACTTCGTTCAGGGCTACCTGCTCAGCCGGCCGGTGCCGCTCGCCGAGTTGCACCCGGTGCTGAAAGAAATCAACCAGCGAAAAAACACATATTCCGCTACGTCGCTGAGCCTGGTTCACGGTACATCTGCACTAATGTAGACGGGTCTTTTTCCAGATACCCCTGCGCCCCATGCAGGCGCATCAGCTGCGCGGCGAGACCGCTGACCGGGGTTGCCGAACCCTGCTCGCGGGAGAACTTCACCGCGGTGTCCAGGTCCTTGAGCAACGTCCGCACGTGCCACTTCACCGGCTCGAAACGGCTCTCGGCCATTTGCGGGGCGAGGATTTGCAGCGGTTTTGAATCGGCAAAACCACCGGCCAGCGCTTCGGCGATCAGGCTCGCGTCCACGCCCGCGCGCTCTGCCAGGGCCACCACTTCGGCAATCACCAGGGCATTGCAGGCCACAATCATCTGGTTGCAAGCCTTGGTCACCTGCCCCGCTCCGACCGCGCCCATGTGCGTCACGCGCTGGCCGAGGCTGAGCAACACCGGTTTGACCCGTTCAAGCGCTGCGGCCTCACCGCCAACCATGATCGCCAGGCTGCCCGCCTCCGCACCGACCACACCGCCCGACACCGGCGCATCGAGCCATCCCATGCCGGTTTGGCTGGCAAGCTGAGCAGCCATTTCTCGCGTTGCCGTCGGTTCCAGGCTGGAAAAGTCCACCAGCAACTGGCCGCTTTTCGCCCCCTCGCTCACGCCAGCTGGGCCAAACACCACCTCACGCACCACCGCCGTGTCGGCCAGGCAGAGCATCACCACATCGGTGTGCTGGCACAGTTCGGCCGGGGTCGCGACCTGCCGCGCGCCGGCCTCGACCAGCGGCGCGCACTTGTCCGGATTACGGTTCCACACCGTCAGCGGGTACCCCGCCGCGAGCAGTCGCCGACACATCGGCAGCCCCATCAGGCCAATTCCGGCAAAACCCAGCGAAGGTAGTATTGACATCATTTTGCCTCCTTTTGATTAAAGATCGCCAAATTCTGGCCGATTTATCATGACTCAGGAAAGGATTCCCCCGAGCGACGTTCAGGCCAAGGCTCTGACGCTTGGGCCAAATACGCGCTGATAAAAGACGCGAGATCTTATTCCGTGACGGTTTGACGACAGCGTGTCGGCCGACCAACCAGCCCAGGTACATGGCGAACAATGACTTCTAAAAATAACCCGGCCACCGCGATTTCCGATCTGACGCTGAGTCCGGCGGCGAACAGCCCCGCACCGTCGAAGCCATTGACGCCGTCGCGCCCGCTGGCGACCCAGCAATACCTGTACTTCACCGAAACCAACACCGACCGCATCCTCGACAACCTCGACGGCCTGCGTGACATGGTGTTCCCGCGCCCGCCACACCTGGAAGGCGACAGCGAGCAGCATAGCGACCAGGAATTCCCGTCGGTGTGCCTGATCGGCCTGGGCCGCTGCGGTTCGAACATTGCGCTGGACGTCGCGGAGCTGGTGTACAACGCCCGTAAGTTCTACCTCAACGAATTCAACAACGAAGATCGCCTGTCGCCGGACAAACGCTACGCCGAAAAAGGCTACAGCCCGGCCCAGTGGATTCGCAACAACCTGCGCCTGATGCCGAACAAGGCCACCAAACCCGTGTTCCTGGTGGAGCCGCTGGTCATGCTCGGCGACCTGGACAAAGACATCGCCGGTCGCATCCGCTTCTCGCGCAAGGGCGAAAAAAGCGGCTTCCTGCGCGACTACAGCAAAATGAAAATCATGGACTTGTCGGAAGTCCACGCCGGTGGCGCCGGTAACGCGCCGATCCTCGGCCAGTACCTGGCCAAGATCATCCTGAACAAGGACACCCAGCGTTTCTCCAGCCCAGACTGGAAGATGATTCACTCGTACCTGATCGACAGCTGTGGCATCAAGGCCAACCAGTCGCGCCTGTATTTCTCGATCTTCAGCGCCGGCGGAGGTACGGGATCGGGCATGGCCTCGGAATTTGGCCTGGCCCAGCAACACTCGTACATGAACAAAACGTTCGACACCAAGCCGATGGACGAACACGACGGCAAGAGCGGCCATTCGTTCGTCTTCGAGCCGATCTTCACCAGCGGCATCTGCGTACTGCCGAACATTTCCGACCACCGCAGCGAAATGTCCGAAGCGCTGCACATCAACGCCGGTCGCCTGTTGTGTAAATACCTGTCGGAAGAGTGGGACTTCTCCTACAACTTCGCCAATGAAGACAGCAGCGAAGCCAGCGTCATGGGCCGAATCCGCCCATGGAACGCGATGATGCTGATCTCCAACGACATCATGCGTTACGCCGAAGAGAACGATGACGGCAACATCCAGAACATTGATGTCAATGCCATGGAAAAGCACGCTAACCAATACATCTCGCAGCAGATCTTCAACATTCTGACGGCCCAGGCGGTTACGACGGACTACGACCAGAACTATTTCCGTCGCGCCGGCATCGACATCGGCGAAACCATTCGCCTGGACGCCAACGACCTGTTCATGAGTCTTGCCGGTCCGGTGGCGATTGCCTACGCCGAGTCCGTGGTACCGGAAACGCCGCCGCCGAGCAGCGACAAATTCAAGGTCTTCGAGAAAGAACCGCAGCGCCTGAACATCGACGATCTGTTCTTCCGCTCGATCGACCTGCCGCACTTCAACAAGGTCACCCAGGCTATCGAAGGCATCAGCCTGCTGCCGATCGAGTCCAAGCGTTATCGCGCTTCGCTGGAGCAATACAAGAACTCGGGTTACGACGCCGCCGCCCTGCACGACCTGCACTTCTTCAAGAACTGCTCGTCGGTGGTGTCGATCGTTTCCTTGCCGAAAGACTACAAGCTGTCGTACATGGACCTGAACCGGCTGAAGACGCACCTCAACAGCCTGTTCCCGAACACCACGCTCAAGCGCTACGCACTGGTGATCGGCGCCTCGGCCAACCTGTCGCTGACCACGTTGATCGCCAAGAGCCCGTGCCTGTCGGACGACTTCCTGACGCTGATTGTGGCGTTCATCAAGCGCTGCTTCGCGAAGAACCCGTACCGTTTCGACGAGACCCTGGACAACTCGATCCTGGACTTCATCATCAATGAACACTTTGACGAAGACCGGATCGACGACCTGCTCAACGAGTTCGAGAACCCGGCGAAAATCCTCGATACCAACTGGTACGCGATCAAACCGATGTACGAGAAGAAGTACCGCGAGCTGATCAACGACAAGGACAAGTTCGTTTCGATCAACGACATCCGCCTGTCGCGCGATTGCGTGAAAAAATCGATCAAATACCTGCGCGAGATCTACCGTCACCGCATCGGCAAGACCAAGGTTATTTCGCTCAACAACCATACCGGCAAGACGTTCTCAGTCTGATCCAGAACCGGGTTGCCCCCATCGCTGGCAAGCCAGCTCCTACAAATTCGTGGCGTACGCGCTGGATGTTGTGGGAGCTGGCTTGCCAGCGATGAAGCTCTGCAATCCACTGAAGATTTCATCCCCAAACATCCAGAAACAATTAAGCAGCCCTCAGGCTGCTCTCTCAACTGTTCCCGTTACGTTTACGTCACCGTGAGGCTGTGGCCTTTCTCTACGGCAACGTGCCATCACGCTACTCGGCTACACACTTTCCATGGATCACGCCACGCACCAAAAAGGTGCCAGCCTTCAAGGCTGCGCTCTTTCCTGGATCATAATCCACGGCGAAACCACCACGGCCCACAGCTGCGGGTCACGCTCGAAAAGATCCAGCGCCCGTGTTTCAGACAGCTTGGCAACCTTGTCTTCGGCCAGCCAGGCAGCCACTTTCTCGCCTTCATCGGTTGCTACAGCCTCGGCAGCGGCGATCAAATCCAGGCTCGGATCGACCCACAATAGGGCACCCTTGGCAAAGAACGGCTCCAGTTCCTTCCAGGTAATAGATGCGGTTTCACCAAGCAGTTTGGCATAGAGGGTGCTAGGTTCTTCAGTCATGGGTCCGGTCCGGAAAAGAAATCGACGCAATGATAACGTCGGTGGTCTGGCAGAAAAACCCAGATGCAATTTGTGTCACCGAACGAAAAGAGCAGGAATGCCAAGGAATGCACGGAATCTGGCTATAAGCCCTTCAAAGCCCCGCCGCAATTCTGTCTTTTTCTTTCAAAATAGCGACACCCCCAAGTTTTGCCCCCTGGCGCCAGCTTCCCAGGCTGACAATCGGCGCTCTACACTGTACCGGTACAGTTGCCGGGGGGCATTTCCGGAGGGATGTCGTAGATATCTGACCGGTTCTGCCGCCAACGGCGCCAGGACTATAAAAACTACAACAGTAAGAGTGGAGCACTATGACTAAGGCTACTAAGCAGATTTCCAAACTGTTTGCCGCTATGGTTCTGGCCGGGGTTGCCAGCCATTCATTCGCAGCTGACACCATCAAGATCGGCATCGCCGGCCCTAAAACCGGTCCTGTAGCCCAATACGGCGATATGCAGTTCAGTGGCGCCAAAATGGCCATCGAACAAATCAACGCCAAAGGCGGCGTAGACGGCAAGAAACTCGAAGCCGTTGAATACGATGACGCCTGTGATCCAAAACAAGCCGTGGCCGTAGCGAACAAAGTCGTCAACGACGGCGTCAAGTTCGTCGTCGGTCACCTGTGCTCCAGCTCCACTCAACCGGCTTCGGACATCTACGAAGACGAAGGCGTGATCATGATCACTCCGGCTGCCACCAGCCCGGACATCACCGCCCGTGGTTACAAAATGGTCTTCCGTACCATCGGTCTGGACAGCGCCCAGGGCCCTGCCGCCGGTAACTACATCGCCGACTTCGTCAAACCGAAAATCGTTGCTGTCCTGCACGACAAACAGCAATACGGTGAAGGCATCGCCACCGCGGTCAAAACCACCCTCGAGAAGAAAGGCGTGAAAGTCGCCGTGTTCGAAGGCGTCAACGCCGGCGACAAAGACTTCTCCTCGATGATCGCCAAGCTCAAGCAAGCCAACGTCGATTTCGTTTACTACGGTGGCTACCACCCGGAGCTGGGCCTGATCCTGCGTCAATCCCAGGAAAAAGGCCTGAAAGCCAAGTTCATGGGTCCGGAAGGCGTGGGTAACGACTCCATTTCGCAGATCGCCAAAGAAGCTTCCGAAGGCCTGCTGGTGACCCTGCCGAAATCCTTCGACCAGGATCCGGCCAACGTTGCCCTGGCTGACGCGTTCAAAGCGAAAAAAGAAGACCCGAGCGGTCCGTTCGTGTTCCCGGCCTACTCGGCTGTGGAAGTGATCGCCGAAGGTATCAAGGCTGCCAAGTCCGAAGACACCGCCAAAGTGGCTGAAGCCATCCACAAAGGCACCTTCAAGACGCCTACCGGCGACCTGAGCTTCGACGACAAAGGCGACCTGAAAGACTTCAAATTTGTGGTTTACGAGTGGCACTTCGGCAAACCAAAAACTGAAGCCAAGCCTCAGTAAGGCGTTGCCTGACTGACTGCCAATAAAGCCCACGGCGTGCCGTGGGCTTTGTTTTACGAACGTACCTGGGCTGCGCTGGCGTGATCCGCCAGTCTCCCCACCTGAAAATCTCTAAACCGTCATCAGCGGTTCGCTGGCAAACCCCGAATTCGAAGTGGATGCAGATCCACGGGGCTCGGGCGGGAAAATGACTCCACCAGTGAAATGCGTATCAGGTTTTTAGGAGCGCTGTAATGCCTGACATCTATCACTTCTTCCAACAGCTGGTTAATGGCCTGACCATTGGCAGCACGTATGCCCTGATCGCCATCGGCTATACGATGGTTTACGGCATCATTGGAATGATCAACTTCGCCCACGGCGAGGTGTACATGATCGGTTCCTACGTGGCGTTCATCGCCATCGCCGGGCTGGCCATGATGGGACTCGACAGTGTTCCGCTGTTGATGACCGCCGCGTTCATCGCCACCATCGTGGTGACCAGTGCCTACGGTTACAGCATCGAACGGATCGCCTACCGCCCCTTGCGCGGCAGCAACCGTCTGATCCCGCTGATTTCCGCCATTGGTATGTCGATCTTCCTGCAGAACACCGTTCTGCTGGCGCAAGACTCCAAGGACAAATCCATCCCCAACCTGATTCCGGGCAACTTTGCCTTCGGGCCAGGTGGCGCACATGAAGTGCTGATTTCCTACATGCAAATCGTGGTGTTCGTGGTGACCCTGGTCGCCATGCTCGGCCTGACGCTGTTCATCTCCCGCTCTCGCCTGGGCCGCGCCTGCCGCGCCTGTGCCGAAGACATCAAGATGGCCAACCTGCTGGGTATCAACACCAACAACATCATCGCCCTGACCTTCGTCATCGGTGCCGCGCTGGCAGCCATTGCGGCTGTGCTGCTGAGCATGCAATACGGCGTGATCAACCCGAACGCCGGTTTCCTGGTCGGCCTCAAGGCCTTCACCGCAGCGGTACTGGGCGGTATCGGCAGCATTCCGGGCGCCATGCTCGGTGGGCTCGTATTGGGTGTGGCGGAAGCCTTTGGTGCCGATATCTTCGGCGACCAGTACAAGGACGTCGTGGCGTTCGGCCTGCTGGTTCTGGTGCTGTTGTTCCGGCCAACCGGCCTGCTGGGCCGTCCGGAGGTTGAGAAGGTATGACTAGGAATCTTAAACAGGCGTTGTTCAGCGCCTTGCTGGTGTGGGCCGTGGCCTACCCGGTACTCGGTCTGAAGCTGACCATCGTCGGCATCAACCTCGAAGTTCATGGCACCAGCACCGCTACCCTGATCACCATCGCCGTGTGTTCGGTGCTGATGTTCCTGCGTGTACTGTTCGACCAGCAGATCAGTTCGGCCTGGCGTTCTTCGCCCAACATGCCGCTGATTCCGGCCAAGGCCAGCAACTTCCTGACCCTGCCGACCACCCAGCGCTGGATCATCATTGCGCTGATTGCCGTTGCACTGGTCTGGCCGTTCTTCGGCTCGCGCGGTGCGGTGGATATCGCCACGCTGGTGCTGATCTACGTGATGCTCGGCCTTGGTCTGAACATCGTGGTCGGTCTGGCGGGTCTGCTCGACCTCGGTTACGTCGGCTTCTACGCCGTCGGCGCCTACAGCTACGCGCTGCTGTCGCATTACTTCGGTCTGAGCTTCTGGATCTGCCTGCCAATCGCCGGCCTGATGGCGGCCACTTTCGGCTTCCTGCTGGGCTTCCCGGTGTTGCGTCTGCGCGGTGACTACCTGGCGATCGTGACTCTGGGCTTCGGTGAAATCATCCGTCTGTTCCTGCGTAACCTGACCGATATCACCGGCGGCCCGAACGGCATCAGCAACATCGAGAAACCGACGTTCTTCGGCTTGACCTTCGAACGCAAAGCCGCAGAAGGCATGCAAACCTTCCACGAGTACTTCGGCCTGGCCTACAACTCGATCAACAAGGTGATTTTCCTTTACCTCGTTGCCCTGTTCCTCGCTCTGGCTGCGCTGTTCGTCATCAACCGTTTGCTGCGCATGCCTCTGGGCCGTGCCTGGGAAGCGTTGCGTGAAGATGAAATCGCGTGCCGAGCGCTGGGCCTGAACCCGACCATCATCAAGCTTTCGGCATTTACCCTCGGCGCGGCATTCGCCGGTTTTGCCGGCAGCTTCTTCGCTGCCCGTCAGGGCCTGGTGACACCGGAGTCCTTCACCTTCATCGAGTCGGCGATCATCCTCGCCATCGTGGTGCTCGGTGGCATGGGCTCGCAGCTGGGGGTGATCCTCGCTGCCGTGGTGATGATCCTGCTGCCGGAAATGATGCGAGAGTTCAGTGAGTACCGCATGTTGATGTTCGGTGCCTTGATGGTACTGATGATGATCTGGCGCCCTCAGGGTCTGCTGCCCATGCAACGTCCTCACATGGAGCTGCGCAAATGAGCCGCGAGATCCTTAAAGTAGAAAACCTGAGCATGCGCTTCGGCGGCTTGCTGGCGGTCAACGGCGTTGCCTTGAGCGTGAAAGAGAAACAGGTGGTGGCGTTGATCGGCCCGAACGGCGCCGGCAAGACCACGGTGTTCAACTGCCTGACCGGTTTCTACAAGCCGAGCGGCGGTAGCATCCTGCTGGACGGCGAGCCGATCGAAGGCCTGCCGGGCCACAAGATCGCCCTCAAAGGCGTGGTGCGTACCTTTCAGAACGTGCGGTTGTTCAAGGACATGACGGCGGTCGAGAACCTCTTGATCGCCCAGCACCGTCACCTGAACACCAACTTCCTGTCCGGCCTGTTCAAGACCCCGGCGTTTCGCAAGAGCGAGCGCGAGGCCATGGACTTCGCCGAGTACTGGCTGGAAAAGGTCAACCTGAAAGAGTTCGCCAACCGTCCGGCCGGCACCCTGGCCTACGGTCAGCAGCGTCGCCTGGAAATCGCTCGCTGCATGATGACCCGCCCGCGGATCCTCATGCTCGACGAACCGGCCGCCGGTCTGAACCCGAAGGAAACCGAAGACCTCAAGGCGCTGATCAGCGTGCTGCGTGAAGAGCACAACGTCACCGTGCTGCTGATCGAACACGACATGAAACTGGTCATGAGCATTTCCGACCACATCGTCGTGATCAACCAGGGCACGCCCCTGGCCGACGGTACGCCGCAACAGATCCGCGACAATCCTGAAGTGATCAAAGCCTACCTGGGGGAAGCGTAAATGCTGCAGTTCGAAAACGTTTCCACCTTCTACGGCAAGATCCAGGCGCTGCACAGCGTCAACGTCGAAGTCCGTCAGGGAGAGATCGTGACCCTGATCGGCGCCAACGGTGCCGGCAAGTCCACGCTGCTGATGACCCTGTGCGGTTCGCCGCGCGCCCACAGCGGCAGCATCCGCTACATGGGTGAGGAACTGGTCGGCCAGGACTCTTCGCAGATCATGCGCAAGAGCATCGCCGTCGTGCCGGAAGGTCGTCGGGTGTTTTCCCGCCTGACCGTGGAAGAGAACCTGTCCATGGGCGGATTCTTCACAGCGAAAGGCGATTACCAGGAACAGATGGACAAGGTCCTCGGACTTTTCCCGCGCCTGAAAGAACGCTTCAGCCAGCGCGGCGGCACCATGTCCGGCGGCGAACAGCAAATGCTCGCCATCGGCCGTGCGCTGATGAGCAAGCCCAAGCTGCTGCTGCTCGACGAGCCATCGCTGGGCCTGGCACCGATCATCATCCAGCAGATCTTCGACATCATCGAACAGCTGCGCAAGGACGGTGTAACGGTGTTCCTGGTGGAGCAGAACGCCAACCAGGCGCTGAAAATCGCTGACCGTGCCTACGTTCTGGAGAACGGTCGGGTAGTGATGCAAGGCACCGGCGAATCCCTGCTGACGGACCCGAAAGTGCGCGAAGCGTACCTCGGTGGCTAAGGCTCTGCGGTAAACAGAAAACGGCCTTCGGGCCGTTTTTTGTGCCCGGTGACTGACGCTTTTGTGGCAAGCGTTCGCCGCAGGTTGCTGTGAATTAGCACGTTACAACCGATCCAGCACCTCTCCACTGCGCTTGAACCAGCCAATCAAATAATCCGCCAATACCTGCGTGCGCTTGGGCAACCCGCCCTGATACGGGTGCACCAGGTACATCGGCATGCGACGCGTCTGATAATCACGCAGGAGCCAGCGCAAACGCCCGCCAGCCAATTCCGCTTGCAGCAAGTAGGACGGCAGGCGCGCAATGCCAGCGCCCGCCAGCGCGGCTTTTTTGAGCAGGCTGTAGTGGTTGCTGGCGAACGGTCCCGACACCCGCACACGCAGTAAATCATGCTGCTGGTGATAGAGCCATTCTTCGCGGCCGCTGTAGTGGCTATTGAGCAAGCAATGGTGCTCAGTCAGCGACTGCGGGGTCGATGGCTCGCCATGTTGCTCAAGGTATGCCGGGCTGGCGCAGGTCAGTTCATGCCAAGCCAACAGCGGTCGCGCAACCAGACGTTCGTCATTGCCGACATCGGAGCGAACCGCCAGATCAAAGCCCTCACGAGACAAGTCGCGGTAGTGGTTACTGAGGTCGAGCTCGATCTGCACCTGCGGATATTTGGCCGAGAACTCCAACAGCAGACCATCGAAGAACGTTTCCCCCAGCGACACCGGAACGGTCATGCGCACCGGGCCGACCATGTCGTCCTTCAGCCGCGCCAGCGCCTGGCGCGCCCTTTCCACCTGAACCACCAACGCTTGCGCCTGCGGCAACAACGCAGCGCCCGCCGCTGTCAGGCTCAAGCGCCGCGTGGTGCGTTGCAAGAGGACCACGGAAAACTGCGTCTCCAGTTGACTGATGCGCTTGGACAATTGCCCCTTGCTGCAGCCCAGTTGCTGTGCGGCCAAGGTAAAGCTACCCGCTTCGACCAGTACCGCGAACGCCGCCAGATCATCCATTTCGCTCATGGATTGTTTCCATTTGAAAACCAAAGGTTGCCTATTAGCACGCTTATCCGCAGAAAAAACCACTCTAAACTGAAGCCTCATTCAATCCCCATGAGGATCACTACCCATGAAAATTCTTCTGATCGGCGCAGGCGGCACCATCGGTTCGGCGGTCGACAAGGAACTGTCCCAGCGCCACGAGATCGTTCGCATTGGCCGCAGCAGCGGTGATTTTCAAGTGGATATCAGTGACAGCACCTCGATTCACAAACTGTTCGAGCAGACCGGCAAATTCGATGCGCTGATCTGCGCCGCCGGCAACGTGACCTTCGCGCCGCTGGCAGAGATGACCGAGGACAGTTTTGCCTTGGGCCTCAAAGACAAGTTGATGGGGCAGGTCAACCTGCTGTTGATTGGCCGCGAGTTCGCCAATGACGGTGCCTCGTTCACCTTCACCACCGGGGTGCTCAGCCACGATCCGATTTACAGCGGTGCCTCGGCCGCACTGGTCAACGGCGCACTGGACAGTTTCGTCCGCGCCGCCGCCATCGAACTGCCGCGTGGCCTGCGCGTGAACTCGATCAGCCCGAACGTGCTGGTCGAAGCCATGGGCAAATACGCACCCTACTTCCGCGGTTTCAAACCGGTTCCCGCAGCGGATGTGGCATTGGCCTACGCCAAAAGTGTCGAAGGCTTGCAGACGGGACAAACCTTTCACGTGGGCTAAAGCCTTGTGATGAACGGTCAGGCTGCGTAACGTGGCGGCACTTGTCAGGAGACCCCAAGATGCGTGTTGCCCGTTCCTTAGTCCTTGTTGCCCTGCTTCCGCTGTTTGCCGCTTGCCAGTTGTTCGATGGCCCGCGTGAAAATGCTGCCCACGTCGGCCAGACCCGCATGCAAGGCCAGTTAACCGCAGCGGATGGCAAGCTGTTGTTCCAGCCGTGCGGCGACACCCGTCGTTATGTGGTCAACGACACGGGCAGCACCAGCGTGTTGCAACAGGCCGCGAGCCTGGCCGATGCCCAGGGCAAGTTGTTCGCCGATGTGCGTGGGCGAGTCGTTGCCGGCAATGGCGACGGCCAGCTCGACCTGGAAACCCTCTACCGTGTCGAACGTTCGGGCACCGCGTGTGACGATCCCAATTTCAAGTTGCTGATCCTGCGCGCCGCCGGCCATGCGCCCGAGTGGAGCGTGAAGGTCAGCGGCAAAGGCATGGTCATCGAGCGCGCCGGTCAGCCGCCATTGGCCGTGCCGTATGTCGAAGAACAACTGGGCGACGGTCGCTTCAACCTGAGCACCGAAGCCAACAACCAACACATTGAATTGTGGGTCGCACCGCAACGCTGCGTCGACAGCAGCAGCGGCAGTATTCAGCACATGAGCGCCGAACTGCGCATCGATGGTCAGGTGCAGCGCGGTTGCGGGTATTTCGGCGGCTCGCGCGACGACTGATCGTTTAAGCCTCACGGAACCGGGCCTTTGGAGCTTATAATCGCCGGCTTCAAACGCCCTGGCGCAGTTGTGCGCCCCGCGAACCGGATCCCGCCATGTTACGAATCACCGAACTCAAGTTGCCGATCGACCATCCCGAAGAAGACCTGCGCCCTGCCATCGTGCAGCGCCTGGGCATCGCCAGCGATGATTTGCTCGATTTCACCTTGTTCAAGCGCAGCTATGATGCGCGCAAAAAGTCCTCCGAACTGTGCTTCATCTACACCATCGACCTCAACGTTCGCGATGAGGCGGCGGTGCTGCACACGTTCGCCGATGACCGTAACGTCAACGTGGCGCCGGATGTCAGCTACAAAGAAGTTGGCCGCGCACCGGCCGACCTGAGTGCTCGCCCGATCGTCGTCGGCTTCGGCCCGTGCGGGATTTTCGCCGGGCTGCTGCTCGCGCAAATGGGCTTCAAGCCGATCATCCTCGAACGCGGCACCGAAGTACGCCAGCGCACCAAGGACACCTGGGGCCTGTGGCGTAAAAGCGTGCTCAACCCGGAATCCAACGTGCAGTTCGGCGAGGGCGGCGCGGGGACATTCTCCGACGGCAAGCTCTACAGCCAGATCAAGGACCCGAAATTCCTTGGCCGCAAAGTCCTGCACGAATTCGTCAAGGCCGGTGCGCCGGAAGAAATCCTCTACGTCAGCAAGCCGCACATCGGTACGTTCCGCCTGACCGGTGTCGTGGAAAACATGCGTGAACAGATTCGCGCTCTGGGCGGCGAAGTCCGCTTCCAGCAGCGCGTCACCGACGTACTGATCGAAGATGGGCAACTGGTCGGCGTCGAACTCGATGGCGGCGAGCAGATCCACTCCAGGCACGTGATCCTCGCCCTCGGCCACAGTGCCCGTGACACCTTCCGCATGCTCCACGGTCGTGGCGTGTACATGGAAGCCAAACCGTTCTCGGTGGGTTTCCGTATCGAGCACCCGCAGTCGCTCATCGACCGCGCACGCCTGGGCAAGTACGCCGGCCACCCGAAACTCGGCGCCGCCGACTACAAACTGGTGCACCACGCCAAGAACGGTCGTTCGGTCTACAGCTTCTGCATGTGCCCGGGCGGCACCGTGGTAGCGGCGACCTCCGAGCCGAATCGTGTGGTCACCAACGGCATGAGCCAATACTCGCGTAACGAACGCAACGCCAACTCCGGGATCGTTGTCGGCATCACCCCGGAAGTCGATTATCCGGGTGGCCCGCTGGCCGGTATCGAGTTGCAGGAGCGCCTGGAATCCCACGCCTTCGTGCTCGGCGGCAGCAACTACGAAGCTCCGGCACAACTGGTCGGCGACTTCATTGCGGGCAAGCCGTCCACCACGCTGGGCAGCGTTGAACCGTCCTACAAACCAGGCGTTGCCCTGGGTGATCTGGCCTTGGCTTTGCCAGACTTTGCCATCGAAGCGATCCGTGAAGCACTGCCGGCCTTCGAGAAGCAGATTCGCGGGTACTCGCTGCACGACGCCGTGTTGACCGGGATAGAGACCCGCACGTCGTCACCGCTGCGGATCACCCGTAACGAGTCGATGCAGAGTTTGAACGTCAAAGGCCTGTTCCCGGCCGGTGAAGGCGCGGGTTACGCGGGCGGGATTCTGTCGGCGGGTGTTGACGGGATTCGCATTGCGGAAGCGGTGGCCCGGGACATCCTCGGCCTCGAAGCCTGACCTGCATTCCTGGATTAAATGCAAAACCCTGTGGGAGCGAGCCTGCTCGCGAAGACGGAGTGACATTCAACACGGATGTTGACTGGTCTGCCGCTTCACGAGCAGGCTCGCTCCCACCCTTTGTTTCTTCTGCCCGTCAGATATTGGCTCGCAGCACCGTGTTCGGCAGCGGCTCGCCGCGCTCGACCGTCGCAGCAACCGCATCTATCAACCCGCTCAACTCATACCCTTGCGCCTTAAGCCAATCCTGATCGTAATAGGTCGTGGCATAACGCTCGCCGCCGTCACACAAAATCGCCACCATCGACCCCGTCTCCCCTGCCGCTTTCATTGGCTGCGCAGCCATCAGCGCACCGATCAGGTTGGTGCCGCTCGACCCGCCCACATGCCGACCCAACCGCTCAGCCAGGTAATGCATTGCCGCCAGCGACAGTGCGTCCGGGACCTTGACCATGGCATCGATCACCTTGGGCAGGAACGACGCTTCCACCCGTGGCCGACCAATGCCCTCGATTCGCGAGCCGTGGTCCAGGCGCAGGCTGGCATCGCCGGTCAGGTAGTAATCGAAAAACACCGAACGCTCGGCATCGGCGCAAAGCACCCGGGTACCATGTTGGCGATAGCGAACGTAGCGGCCCAGAGTGGCGGTGGTACCGCCGGTGCCAGGGCTGGAAATCAGCCAGCTCGGCTCGGGGTGCTGCTCGAAGCGCATCTGATGAAAGATCGATTCGGCAATGTTGTTGTTCGCCCGCCAGTCGGTGGCGCGTTCGGCGTAGGTGAACTGAT
Organism: Pseudomonas reinekei; assembly: GCF_001945365.1. Lineage (GTDB taxonomy): Bacteria > Pseudomonadota > Gammaproteobacteria > Pseudomonadales > Pseudomonadaceae > Aquipseudomonas > Aquipseudomonas reinekei. The sequence continues at coordinate 393,922 of NZ_MSTQ01000006.1, read as the reverse complement.
CGATGAAGTGTCCGTCGTGCTCGCGCGCCAGGCGCTCGGACTCGGCATAGATCTGCGTCGGATCGTCCACCAGATGGCTCTTGCCGCCATAGAAAGCGATCTGTGCAATCTTCTCCTTTGAGGTGGTGGCCGGCATCACCGCAATAAACGGCAGGCCAAGCAAACGCGCAAAGTATGCCTCGGAGATCGCCGTCGAACCGCTGGACGCCTCGATCACCGGCGCGCCGGGTTTGAGCCAGCCGTTACATAGCGCATAGAGGAACAGCGAGCGCGCCAGTCGGTGCTTGAGGCTGCCGGTGGGATGGCTGGACTCGTCCTTGAAATACAGGTCAATGCCCGGAAAACCCGGCAGCGGCAAAGGAATCAGATGGGTGTCGGCGCTGCGCTGGAAGTCGGCTTCGATGATGCGGATGGCTTCGCGGGCCCACTGTCGATTGTCGCTCATGGTGGTTTTCTCGTTGAGTCGGCCTTGTCGCAAGGCTCAGCCCTGAAGCTTAGGAAAAATCCGACATCCCGCACAGATACAGCTGAGCTTCAATACGTCCGGCAACTGCTAGGCTCAGGTCCATGTCGACCTTTCGACCGTAACGGCATATAACAAAAAAGAATATAACTTTTGTTTTAACAACAAACGGTACAGGTTAGGGTGTGCCACCTTTTGAATTTATCGATGGAGAGCGACCTTGCCTCTGCGTAGCACTTTCACGCGTTTCTTTCAGTTGGAAGCTGCCAGCGGTCTGTTACTGATCGCCGCAGCCGTTCTGGCTTTAATTATCAATAACTCGCCGCTGTCGTGGCTCTACAACGGCCTGCTGGACACTCCCGTGGTGGCCCAGGTCGGCGCGCTGAAAATCGCCAAGCCGCTGCTGCTGTGGATTAACGACGGCCTGATGGCCTTGTTCTTCCTGCTGATCGGTCTGGAAGTGAAGCGCGAAGTCCTCGACGGCCAGCTTGCCAGGCCGTCACAGATTGTCCTGCCCGGCGCGGCGGCAATCGGCGGCATGGTCGTGCCAGCGCTGATCTACTGGTTCCTCAACCGCGACAACCCGGCGGCCCTGAGTGGTTGGGCCATTCCAACCGCCACCGACATCGCGTTTGCGTTGGGTGTACTGGCGCTGCTGGGCAAACGGGTGCCGGTGTCGCTGAAACTGTTCCTGATGACCCTGGCGATCATCGACGACCTGGGCGCGATTATCATCATTGCGATTTTCTACTCCGGCGCATTGTCGACCGTGTCCCTGGCGCTGGCGGCAGCCTGCATCGCGGCACTGATCGGCATGAACCGGCTCGGGGTGGCCAAGCTCGGGCCTTACATGATCATTGGTCTGATCCTCTGGGTCTGCGTGCTCAAGAGCGGCGTGCACGCCACGCTGGCCGGTGTGACCCTGGCGTTCTGTATCCCGCTGCGCACGAAAAACGCCGAGCCGTCGCCGCTGCTGACGCTCGAACACGCACTGCACCCGTGGGTGGCCTACGGCATCCTGCCGCTGTTCGCTTTCGCCAACGCGGGGTTGTCGCTGAGCGGCGTCACCGTCGACAGTTTCACCCACGACGTACCGATGGGCATCGCTGTCGGCCTGTTGCTGGGCAAGACCGTCGGTGTGTTCGGCCTGACCTGGCTGGCCGTCAAGATCGGCATCGCCGCCCTGCCCCAAGGCGCCAATTGGGGTCAGATATTGGGCGTCGCGATTCTCTGTGGCATCGGCTTTACCATGAGCCTGTTTGTCGGCTCCCTGGCCTTTGAGCCGGGTGTCAGCGACTACGCGGGGATGGACCGGATGGGGATTTTGACCGGTTCGATACTGGCGGCGTTGATTGGTTATGCGGTGACGGCGATGGCGAGCCGTAAGCATGAGTCCCGTATCGCATAACCTGAATTAATTTTCGGCCCGAGCCTGCGCTACAAACAATAAAAAACCCCGATCAGTCACCTGATCGGGGTTTTGGTTTGTTACTCGTTTGCGCCTAGTGCGAAACGCGGCTGGTGCCATCAACCGTGGCAATGCGCACACGTTCGCCGACACGGAACACTTCGTTTTCCTGAACCTGTTGCACGTAGGCGCGCATGCTGCCGTCGTCTTCGCGAACGGTAATTTCCACGCCCTGGGTGCGGGTCAGGCCTTCTTCGGTGGCCGAGCCAATCAGGCCGCCGGCGACGGCGCCGATGACCGCAGCAACGATGCTGCCTTTACCGCCACCAATGGCACTACCGCCCACGCCGCCAACGGCTGCCCCGGCGAGGCCGCCGATCGGGGTTTTGGTGCCTTCGATTTTTACCGGGCGCAGCGCTTCGATGGTCCCCATGCGAATCGTCTGCACGCGACGCGCTTCGTCACGGGAGTACGAGTCACCGGTCAGGCTCGATTGGCAACCAGTGAGCAACATCGCCATCGTGGAAAAAGAAGCAACCAGCAGAACAGACTTACGCATAGCATCAACTCCAAAGGACAGGTATTCATTAAACTCCGCAGCTTGACGCCTGTCACGGCATCGCCCGGATAAAAATGATTTCATTCAGTTCCCGTACAGGGCCGGCGCGAACTCATCACACATTAGCGGCAATTTCGGCAATCTGCGCCGCTGGCCGAGGATTTTCATGGATTACTTTATCATTGTCGTCACGACTGTCGCTGGCCTGTACTTCCACGGGTGGCTGTACGTGCGAATCAGACGCTGGATGGACCGCGATCTGGCGCTAGCGCTGGCAGGGCATGACGAACGGAAAAAAGCGTTCATGCTCCAGCAACTGGCCATTGCCCGGACGCAGAAGATCAGGCGTCGAGACCTGCCGCAATGGCTGGAGGCCGCTGCGGCAGGTTATCTCGAGCGGTAGACTGCTCAGGGTGCCAGACGTTCAAGAATCCAGTCGGCGCCCTGCAGGCGGTAGTTGAGGCGGTCGTGAAGGCGGCTGGAACGCCCCTGCCAGAACTCGATGCGCTCGGGCAAGAGGCGGTACCCCCCCCAATGTTCAGGGCAGTGTGGCTGGGTATCGCTGAAGCGTTGCTCGGTTTCCTTGAGCAATTTCTCCAGTTCCCCGCGATCGGCAATCACTCGGCTTTGCGGTGATGCCCAGGCGCCCAGGCGGCTGCCCAGCGGACGAACCTGATAATAGGCATCGGACTCTGCAGGCGTGACCTTCACCACCCGTCCTTCAATCCGAACCTGGCGTTCCAGGGTCGGCCAGAAAAACGTCATGGCCCCGAACGGATTCGCCGCCAGGTGCTGGCCCTTGGCGCTGTCGTAATTGGTGAAGAAAGTGAAGCCTTTTTCGTCCAGGCCCTTGAGCAGCAGGATACGGCAATGCGGCCGACCGTCCGGGTCGACCGTGGCCAAGGTCATGGCGTTCGCTTCTACCGGTGCCTGTTCGGTTTTCACCGCATCGGCAAACCACTGGTGGAACAGCGCAAACGGCTCGGCCGGGGCTTGCGCCTCGGTCAGGCCATCACGGGTGTAGTCGCGACGCATATCAGCCAGGGCCTTGGTCATGGCGCATTCCTTTTGGTTAACGAATCACTTCTTTGTGGAATCGGCGGCCGCGACTTTCTTGGTGTCGGCAGCGGCTTTGGCCGGTGCAGTCTTTTTCGCCGGAGTCGCTGTTTTAGCCGGGGTCTTCTTGGCCGCGGCTTTCTTGGCCGGTGCTTTTTTCGCGGCAGGCACTGCAGCCTTCTTCGCGGCCGGGGCCGGGGTTACAGGCTTGGCGACCGGTTTGATGTCTTGGGCAGCCACCAGGGTGACTGGCGCCGGAGCCGGCATGTTGTACTTGCTCAGCAAGGCGACCATGGTGTTTTGCGGGGTCACCAGCAGTTCCACGCGACGGTTCAAGGCGCGCCCTTCAACGCTGTCGTTGGCCGCACGCGGCGCTTCACTGCCCATGCCGCGCAGCATCAGGCGATCACGTTGCAGGCCGCTGAGACGGAAGATCGCGGCGACCGCTTGAGCACGTTCCTGGCTCAACTTGACGTTGGCCGGCGCTGCGCCCGAGGTATCGCTGTGGCCCAGTACCAATACGGCCGTCTTCGGATCGACTTCGAGGATTTTCGCGACACGGGTGAACGGACCGAGGGTTACCGGTAACAACATGGCCGGGCGATCCGGGTTGAACGAGCCTTCGACCGGCGCCGTCACCACCAGTACGTTTTCACGGCGCTCGAGTTGCAGGTTGCTGTCCTTGATCGCGGCACGCAGGCGCGGTTCGTAGTCGTCAAGCCAGGCCTGGGTGACTTTCGGATCAGGCATCGGCACGACTTTGGCGGTGCTCTGCTCTTTGCCACCGAACGGCCACCACCACTTGCCACCTGCTTCGGCATCGGCCTTGGCGACAGCGGCGGGTTTGGCTTCAGGTTTGACTTCCGCTTTGGCAGCCGTTTTGCTCGCGTCGTCATCGGAGCCGAACGGCCAGTACCAGGGGCTGGTGCTTTCAGTCTTGGCCACCGGAGCGCTGGCGGCAGGTTTCAGCGGGGCCGGCGCAGGATCTTTCGCGGCAACTTTGTCGGAAGAGCCAAACGGCCACCAACTGCCGCCGTCTGCATCATTTTTAGGATTCTGTGCGCAACCGGTAATAGCGAAGCACAGTGCCAAAGCGAGGGTGGGTTTGGTTGACATTGGATATCCACAAAAATGAAGTCATAAAAAAATCAGGCCGGATTGGCCCGCATAAACAGACGCTTTGAAACTGAAAAGGCTGTTGGGTTCCAGCTCCCGGAACCCTCAGCAGGTTTTACAGACAAGTGGCCAGTACCCGCACAAGCTTTTGTGCGCGCGGATCCATCAAGACGTACGGCCCCAGTGTATTTGTCACGAAACCGAAAGCCACATCGTGCTCCGGGTCAGCAAAGCCGATGGAGCCACCGGCGCCCGGATGCCCGAACGCTCGTGGGCCCAGGCCGAATGTTGCGTTGGCCACATCCGGTTGATCAAGCATGCAACCCAGACCAAAACGGGTACGGGTCAGCAGCGTCTTGTCCTCGCCGAGGCTGTGCTCGCGGGTCAGTTCGTCGAGCATTTCGCTTTCCAGCAGGCTGCCGTCGAGCAAACCGGCGTAGAACCCGGCCAGGCTGCGCGCATTGCCATGGCCGTTGGCCGCCGGTTGCTGCATGCGCCGCCATTCCGGCTTGTTGGTGCTGGTCAGCACCGAAGGCGGGTTGGTGAACGCTCGGGTGGTCATGGCCGTGGGCTCACGCATCGTCACTTGCAACAGGCGCTGGGCGGCGGCATCGCCGACGTTGCCCTTGCCGCGGGCGATGTGCGCCACGCGATGGAATTCTGCATCGGCCAGGCCGACGTGGAAATCCAGACCCAGCGGCTTGGCGACCCGCGCCATAATAGATTCACCCGGACCGCGCCCGTCGGCCCGGCGCAGCAATTCGCCAACCAGCCAACCGTAGGTGATGGCCGCATAACCGTGGCCCTCACCCGGCGTCCACCAGGGCGCTTCGGCGGCCAGGGCGTCGACCATGGTCTGCCAGTCATAAAGCGCTTCGGGCGCCAGCAACTCACGCAATGCCGGCAAGCCGGCCTGATGGCAGAGCAGTTGGCGCAGGGTCACGGTTTCTTTGCCAGCGGCGGCAAATTCAGGCCAGTAACGGGCAACCGGGGCATCCAGTTGCAACTTGCCTTCGGCCACCAATTGCAAGGCGGTGACGGCGGTGAAGGTCTTGGTGCAAGAGAACAGGTTGGCGATGGTGTCGCTGTGCCAAGCCTCGGCACCATCCTTGTCAGCGGTGCCGGACCAGAGGTCGAGCACGGTTTCACCGCCAATTTTGATGCACAACGCCGCGCCACGTTCCTGGGGATCGTCGAACAATGCCGCGAACGCTTCGCGCACTGCCTCGAACTTAAGCTCGTAATGACCCTGAATCTGCACCCGCAACTCCCCGGAAAAACGTTCTGTAAAGTGGGCCGCATTGTTCCAGCCCTTGAGGGTTTTGGGAACAGGGGCAGGCTGGGCGGTCAGGTCAACTGAAGGCAGCCTGCGGCAACCGCTTTAATGGCCTTTGCCAGAATGCCCACCAGCCCCCTTCCCCGGTCCTTTACCGGCACTGGCCTCTCGGCCACCCTCAGCGTCATGACTGACTTTGTTCGCCTCGGCTGCTGCCTTCTCGGCGTCCCTGGCCAACTGATCAATGGCCGAGAGGTTGCTCTTGCGCACGCTATCGACAAAACCCTGGAACGGCAGATCGGTAATCCCCACCAGACCAAAATGCCCATTTTCACCATCCAGCAGACGCCCGGTCACCGGTTGATCGAGGTATTGGAACCAGTGCACCCCGACGATAGACGGCTCGTTCAACGCCTGTTTGAGGAAGTTCGCGTAAGCCGGGCCACGATCTTCTTCCTTCGCCAGCTGCGTCACGCCGCCCCAGAACGGACCGCGATCGGTCGAGCCGAAGTTGAACTCGGTAATCAGCACCGGTTTATCCAGGCTGCGCAGTTTGGCGAAGTCGTAACCGTCCTGCGGTTGCAGGGTGTACAGGTTGAAGCTCAACACATCGCAATATTGGGCGCAGGACTCGACGGCTTCCGGGGTGCTGATGGCAAAACGGCCGCCGAGCAACAATTGGTTCGGCGCGTGCCACTTGAGCGAGTCGGAAATGGTCTTGAAGTAGGTGTCGGCGAAAACCTTCTGGAAGTATTTGAAGTCAGCCTCGATTTCCGGGTGCTCGGCGCTCGGCAGCGGCGGCACGAAACCCGGGTCTTCCATCAACTCCCACGCTGGCAGATAAATGCCCCAGGCCTTGGAAAGGCCCGCCTGATTGCGGTACTTGTCGCGTAACTGCTTGAGGAACGCACGTTTGGCCGGCACGTCCGTGGTCATTTTCAAGGTGCCGTACGCCAAGGCATAACGGGCTGTCGGGTCATCGCCGGGACCGGCCCAGGCCAGTTCGTTGTCGGCGTAGTAACCGATCAGCCATGGATCGTCGCGATGATCACGGGCGGCGATGGCCACGGCGCGTTCGGTGGCCATGGCAAATCGCGGGTCGAACGGGTCAGGCATGCCGCCCCACCAGTCGCTGCCGGTGCTGATGCTGGCGTAATCGCCGACAATAGACAGCGGTAACGTGTAGGGCACTCGGTCAGCATTGGCCAGTGCCGGCGCGCTCCAGTTGCCCACGGTGTTGAAGCCCCAGGCTTGCAGACGGTCGAGGGTGTGACCGGTCCAGCGTTCTTCGTCAAAGGCCACTTTGCAGGGTTCGACAGGTGCTGGCTCGACGGTTTTAGCGGCGCTCGCGTCGCTGGCATCGGTTCTGGCCGCTTCGGCAACACCCGATTCGGCATTCGATGGCACCACCGGTTGCTCGGCGGCTTTTTCTGCCGTTGCCTCTACCGCGTCAGCCTTGGCGGCTGCGGCAACACCGGCCTTGGTGTCGCTGCCCCGTGCGCAGGGGTCGCCGTACAGGCGCTGCAAGTTGGCCCCGTAAAAGTCGTACCAGCGACCGAAGCTGAAGCCACGCCCCTGATCGGCACCGTTGCCGCCGCGGTTATCCCCTTCGCCGAAATGGCTGGCCAAAGGCTCCTCAGCCTTGGGCAGGGATTCGAACATCCACTCGCGGCCGGCGATGTACGTCTGGTTGACGTCTGCTGCAACCGTGTTGACCCCCAGCGAATAAAACGGATGCCCTTGCGGTGTCACCAGATACCAGCGGCCGTCGCGCTTTTCGGTCCGGAAAAAACCGCTGGCCTTGAATACCGGGCCTTTGGTCCAGCCGCCGAACTTGTCCAGTGAAGACTTCTCGCGCTCGGCCAGCCAGGTTTTCAGCTGTTGCTGCTCCTTGGCGGCGGCGCTTTTCAGTTGTTCATCGTTACTGACTTTCTCAGGCCATTTGGCCCGGGTCGATTGACCGTAAGCATCCACCAGGCCGCCATACACGGCTTGGATGACGGCCTCGCCATCCTGCACGCCAAAGCGCTCCAACAAGATGCTCTGGGCCACTTTCGGTTGATCCATCGACACGCTCACCGACACCACCTGGCGGCGATCCAGCTCACCGGCGCTGCTGGCCAACAGAATGCGCTGGCCGTCGACGGTCATCGGCATCGGCGGGCCGGCTTTCATGCCCTGGCTCAGCGGCGACGTCGGCTGCAGCGGCACCAGCAGGGTTTGCGCCGGACCGGCCGGCAGATCGACACGGCTGACCAGTGTCTTGCCATCGTTGCTCTGGATGGTCACGTACAGGGTCACGGCCCAGTTCATTGCGCTCTGGATGCGCAGGCTCATCACCCCCGATTGCGACCAGTCCCAGGCCCCGGTCTGCGGGGTCAGGCGCAGGGTCGGCCTGGCGACCGGGTTGAAGGTCACCCGGCGCAACACTTCGCCCTCGGGGGTTTGCTCGGCGTTGGATTGCGGCAGGCTGGCGTCCTGAGTCGCCACCTGGACCACGTCGGCGGGGCGTACAAAGTTGAACAGCGTCTGCTGCCCGGCGGGAGCAGCCAGCAAAGGCGTTGCGAACAACAGGGCAAAAACAGCAGGCAACGAACGGCGAATCATGAGAACGAAATTCTCCCTAACGACCTTCAATGGGCCAGTGGAAAAGCGATGGCTGAAAGATAGACAACACGGCGGGCAAAACTGCCCACCGGTGTTTCAGGAAATTTCACGTCGGAAAGGAGGCAACGCATTGAGGATCGCTTTTCCGTAGCGCTGGGTCACCAGACGCCGGTCGAGCAAAGTGATGGTGCCGCGGTCTTCTTCGGTACGCAGCAAGCGCCCACAGGCCTGAACCAGCTTCAACGAGGCGTCCGGCACCGAGATTTCCATGAACGGATTGCCGCCTCGGGCTTCGATCCATTCGGCCAGTGCCGCTTCGACCGGGTCATCCGGCACCGAGAACGGAATCTTGGCGATGACCACATGCTCGCAATAGGCACCGGGCAAGTCGACCCCTTCTGCAAAACTGGCCAGGCCGAACAACACGCTGGAATTACCACCATCAACCCGCGCCTTGTGCTTGTTCAGGGTTTCCTGTTTCGACAGGTTGCCTTGAATGAACACCTGTTTGCGCCAGTCGCGGTCGAGGCCGTCGAACACGTCCTGCATTTGCTTGCGGGACGAGAACAGCACCAGCGTACCGCGCGAACCTTCGACCAGGTCCGGCAGATCGCGGATGATCGCAGCGGTGTGCGCGGCCGCATCACGGGGATCGGCGTTGAGGTTCGGCACCCGTAACACACCGGCATCAGCGTGATGGAACGGGCTCGGCACCACGGCGGTGACGGCTTTCTTCGGCAGGCCGGCGCGCATGCGGAAGCGGTCGAAGGTGCCGAGGGCAGTCAGGGTCGCGGAGGTCACCAGCGCGCCGTAGGCCACGTTCCACAGATTGCGTCGCAACATCTCTGCCGCGAGGATCGGGCTGGCGTTAACCTCGATGTCGAACAGCGAACCGCTTTCGGCCAGGGTCAACCAACGGGCCATGGGCGGGTTGTCTTCCGGGTCTTCAGCGGTGAACGCGACCCACAACTCCCAGTTGCCCGAAGAACGCGACAACAGGCTGCCGAACAGTGGATACCATTCTTCGGCCTGGTTGCTGGCGATGCCGATGTTGACCTCGCCGTCCATGCCTTCCTTGAGCAATTCGGTCAGGCGCGTGAACAGGTCAGTCAGGCGGGCAAAGCCTTTCTTCAATTCGGTGCCCATCTCGCGCATGTGCTCGGGAATCACCCCGCCGACGAACCGATGACGCGGGCGTTCGCGCCCTTCGACGTCTTCGCCGGGCTTGAAATCGGCGACCTGTTCGCAGGCGGTGAACATGAACTGTTGCTGGGTCTTGATCTCCCGCGCCAGTTCCGGGACCTGCTCGATGAGCTTGCCCAAATCACCCGGCAACGGATGCTGGGCCAGCAGCTTGGTGAGGTTTTTCGCGGTGGTTTCCAGCCAGTCGGCGGTGGAACGCAGGCGCGTGTAATGAGCGAAATGGCCGATGGCCTTGTCCGGCAGGTGGTGACCTTCGTCAAACACGTAGATGGTATCGCGCGGGTCCGGCAGCACGGCGCCGCCACCCAAGGCCAGGTCAGCCAGCACCATGTCGTGGTTGGTGACGATCACGTCGACCTTACCCATGCCTTCGCGGGCCTTGTAGAAGGCGCACTGGCCGAAGTTGGGGCAATGGCGATTGGTGCACTGGCTGTGATCGGTGGTCAGGCGCGCCCAGTCGGCGTCTTCGAGCGCGGTGGACCAACTGTCGCGGTCGCCGTCCCATTTATTACCGGCAAGCTTCTCGATCATGCTGGTGAACAGTTTCTGACTGGCCTCATCGACCTCGATCTTGAAGCCTTCTTCTTCGAACAACTGCGCCGTGGCGGTTTGCGCGTGACCTTCCTGGAGCAACATGTCGAGCTTGGACAGGCACATGTAGCGCCCGCGGCCCTTGGCCAGGGCGAAGCTGAAGTTCAGCCCGCTGTTGCGCATCAGGTCGGGCAAGTCCTTGTAGACGATCTGCTCTTGCAGGGCGACGGTGGCCGTGGCGATCACCAGGCGCTTGCCCGCGGCCTTCGCCGTCGGGATCGCCGCCAGGCTGTAGGCCACAGTCTTGCCGGTACCGGTACCGGCTTCCACCGCAACAATAGCGGGGTCGCCACTGCGCCGGCCTTCATCGTCGGTGTCGATGTCACCGAGGACCTTGGCAATTTCGGCGATCATCAGGCGCTGGCCATAGCGCGGCTTGAGGCTCTTGGCTTCGAGAAAACGCGAGTAGGCGCCCTGGATCGTGGTTTTGAGTTCAGTGCTGATCATGGATTGTCGGGCGCAAAAAACGCTGGATAAATTTTCAGTGGTTCGGTTCGGCGGCTATCATACCCCGCTAATGAATCCCGCGCAGAACGGAGTACCCGAATGACCGCTTTTAGCCTCGTTTATAGCCTGCATGTCCTCGCCGCACTGGTGTGGGTGGGCGGCATGTTTTTCGCCTGGATGGTCCTGCGCCCTGCGGCGGTCACGGCACTTGAGGGACCCGCCCGCCTTAAGCTGTGGGTGGAAGTGTTTCAAGGTTTTTTCCGCTGGGTCTGGGGCGCGGTGGTGCTGCTGCCCGTCAGCGGTGTGGTCATGCTGAATATGAATTTCAATGGCTTTGAACACGCGCCGCGCTACGTGCAGGTGATGATGGGCTTGTTTGTGGTGATGACGGCGCTGTTTATCCGGATTCAGGCGTTGCTGCTGCCGGAACTGCGCACGGCCGTACAAGCGCAAGACTGGCCGGCGGGCGCTGCGGTGCTGGGACGGATTCGCCGCTTGGTGGGAATCAATTTGCTGGTGGGGTTGGTGTTGGTGGCGATTGCAGCGGTCAGGCCAATTTTTTGAGCTGACAGAGCACTGGTGGCGAGAGAGCCTGCTCCCGCTGGACTGCGCAGCAGGCCATCTTCTGGGGCCGCTTCGCGACCCAGCGGGAGCAAGCTCCCTCGCCACAGGGGTCGTCGGGATTCTTATAAGCGCTGTACTGTCACAGAGCCCGCCGCTCCGGCAACTCCCGGTTGCCCGTCCGCACCCGGCTTGCCGCTTTTGCCGCCATCGGTTTTATAGATCAGACACCCCTTGGCCTTGCCGCCTGCCCCCGGTTTTCCACCAGGCCCGGCCAGGCCACCTGCACCACCGGCGACCTGAACCTTGATCTGTTCTGCCGGGTAATCACGCGACACCGCCAGCTTCACCAGCGCTCCCGGTGCGCCTGGCTGACCGTCACTGCCGTCGCTGCCATCGGCACCTCGGCCGGCCTGACCCCAGGTGCAGCCCGGGGCCTGACCATTGGCGCCGTCGAGGCCGACGAAGCCCGGCGCCCCCGAACCACCGCGCGCATCGACGAACAATTGCGGGGCATTGAGGGTTTTGATCTGCAGATTCAGGTTGCGCCCGGAGCGAGCGGCTTTCTGATAAGTGCCCGGCGCGCCGCGTGCGGTAATCTGGCTGCCTTCGGACAATTCGGCACGGCTGACTTTCAGTTCCAGGGCCTGTTCGCTGGGCACGATCGCGATCCGCGCATCACGGCCCAGGTGCAGTTCGCCGACGGTCACCTCGGTCACGTTCGAGGGAATCAACAAGGTGCCGTAGTCCGCCACTTCCAGGCGTTCCAGCTGCAAGGTGCTGGTGGTGTTGGGCAGGCGCATCAGCGAGTTGGTTTCCACGCTCACCACCTGAGCACAGGCCAGTGGGCTGATGAGTGCGGCGAGCAGACAGAGTTTACGCATGGGAAGCCTTAGATGCGGTGGGAGCGGGGATGGTTTGCAGGTGGAAAACGCCGAAAATGACAATCTTCAGACGATCACGCCAAGGGTGCGCGCGGCCTTTGAGGCTGCGGTTGCAGAGTAGCGCTTCAAGCAGATGGAGGATCGCCAGAACACCGCCGGACAGGGCGACCAGCAGGTGCAGCGGATGGACAAATGGCATGAGCTGATTGACCAGCACCACCAGCCAGAACAGCAGGGTCAACAGCTTCCCCAGCCCCCAGATCACCTTCATACGCCCCTCGATGAGAATTATTGTTTGCGCGCACAGTAACGGCTTCCACGCGGGATAAGCCAGAGGGTGAGCAAAAATTCTTCATGAAGATCGCCGAATGGCCGTCGAACGCGGGCAATCCGCGCTCGACAGCTCTAATTAGCGGCTCAGCGATTGATGTGCAATTCCACGCGACGGTTTTTTGCGCGGCCTTCTTCGGTTTCGTTGTCGGCCACCGGCTGGCTTTCACCCTTGCCTTCGCTGGTGAGCTTGTTCGGCGCTACGCCCTGGCTCAGCAGGTACTCCGCTACGCTGCTCGCGCGACGTTCCGAAAGGCCTTGGTTATAGCTGTCCGAACCCACGCTGTCGGTATGGCCGATCACCTTGATGCTCACCACGTCGGCGTCCTCCAGTTTGCCCATGATCGCGTCAAGTTCGCTTTTCGCGGTCGGGGTCAGGTCCGACTTATCGAAGCCAAAGAACACGTCATTGCTCAACGTGATGACTTCAGGGGCCGCAGGTTCGGCCGGTTTGACGCTGGCCGGGTATTGCGGCAGCGGGCAACCGTGATGTTCCACAGGGGTGTTGGCCGGGGTGTCGGGGCAGCGATCTCGGCGGTCAAACACGCCATCGTCGTCTTCGTCACCGTCCTGGGCGTAACAGATCAAACCACCGGTCAAAATACCGAGTGCCGCTCCACCGGCCGCCCAACCGCTACTTTCGATAGCGCCAAGGCCACCGCCGACCAGTCCGCCAAGGAGGCTGCAGATCGGCCAGGTACGTTGATTGAGGGGGGCAGTGCCATCACTGTGGGTAGCGCAACCGGTCAACAGGCTGCCCAGCAGCAGAACCGGCAAGACGGTCCGTGTGAGATTGCTCATTTTTGGAAGCTCCTGTGTCACCGGCCAATGCCGGTTACACAGGAGTAAAGACCCGCATCCGCGACTGCACAAGCCGCGGATGCGAGGGACCTAGCGGTTGATTTTGATTTCCGTGCGACGGTTCATCGCGCGGCCATCAGCCGTTTTGTTTTCGGCAACCGGCTGGCTTTCACCGGCACCGGATACAGACACGAAGCTGCTGCGTGGTACGCCTTCCTGGATGAGGTATTCAACCACCGAGTGGGCGCGTCTATCCGACAGTTTCTGGTTGTAGGCATCGCTGCCCACGCTGTCAGTGTGACCGGTTACCGTCAGTTGGGCGTTTGGTGCTTCCCCTTTCAAGCGAGTGGCGATCTTGTCGAGCACTGCTTTGTCAGACTGGGTCAGCGTGGCTTTGTCGAACTGGAAGTGGACATCACGAATGACAATGGTTTCTTCCTTGACCACCACCGCTTCTTCAACCACTGGAGCAGGTGCTGGTGGTGGGCAGCCATCGGCATCGACCTGAACGCCTTTAGGCGTGCCCGGGCACTTGTCGCGGCTATCCGGCACACCATCGCCGTCTTCGTCGCCATCACCGTGAACCCAGCAATAGGCTGCTGCCGTACCACCCACCACCAAGGCGCCCCAGCCAGCCCACGACGAGCTTTCGGTCGCGCCGAGACCCGCACCTACGACACCGCCGACGGCCGCACAGGTCGGCCAGTCGGTTTTCTGCAAACCTGCACAACCAGTCAACACACTGGTTAGCAGAACCAGGGGTAATGCTGTCCGAACTATGCTCATCTAGTTTTCTCCTTAAGGATCGGCTTAGAACCGATTCAGGGAGTAAAGACCCGAGTTTAATTCTCCGCCAGCAATACGCCATTGCAGTTTTCTCCCGTGTTCACGGCAGATCGTCACTTTTCGGCAAAAGCCGCTCTAGGCTCGAACTTGCGGGCAGGCTAGTCTTGGCGCATCTGATTGAGGAACTTCGATGATTGCAGCTATTTCTTCGCGCACGCCGCAACAGGCGCTGGCCGCTTTGCTGGATCGCTACGCTCCGGCGCGTCTGCTGTTGATTGGCGCCAGCGAATTCCCGGCGCTTGAAGCCTTCAAGCTCGCACACCCCGACAGCTGCGTGGCGCATGCGGCGCCCGGCGCGTTGCCGGCCGAGCTGGCGGCGCGCCGGTTTGATCTGGCGCTGGTGGTCGATTGCCTCGAACACTTGCCCAAGCGCGATGGCCTGAACCTGCTCGGCGGCATCCGTAACCTCAATGCCAGTCGCATCGCTGTCCTGGCCGACTTACCGGCCAGCGGCTGGCAGGAGACCGATTTTTTCTCCCTGGCCCTGCAAGCCAGCGAGCGTTTCCAGCGCGACGAGCAGGTGCTGACCCTGTTCACCTATGATCTGCTTGACTACAAACAAGTCCCCGACTGGCTCAATTCGCGTTTCTGGGCCAATCCGGAAAACTTCGGGAAATACTGGTGGTAACGCAATGAGTACATCCATTTGCCCTTGCGGCAGCGGCACCCTGCTCGACGCCTGCTGCGGTCATTACCATGCCGGTCACCCGGCGCCATGTGCCGAAGCCTTGATGCGCTCGCGCTACAGCGCCTATGTGCTGGGCCTGATCGATTACCTGGTGGCGACCACCCTGCCCGCCCAGCAATCAGGGCTCGATCGGCAATCGATCAGCGACTGGAGCGCCCAAAGCACCTGGCTGGGTCTTGAGGTGGAAAGTTCGGAAGTGCTCGGCGGTCAGCCGGAACACGCTTTCGTGACCTTTACCGCGCGCTGGCACGACGGCACCGGCGAACACAGCCACCGCGAACGCTCGTCATTCGTGCAGAACGCCGGCCGCTGGTACTTCATCGACCCCACCGTCGCACTCGACATCGGGCGCAACGATGCCTGTCCTTGCGCGAGTGGGCAGAAATTCAAGAAGTGCTGCTCGGGGTATTTCGGAAGCTGATACAAGGTCAAAAGATCGCAGCCTTCGGCAGCGCCTGCGCAGATTGCGCGGGCTTGCAGGCGCTGCCGAAGGCTGCGACTTTTAGCGGCTAGACTGTGGTTCAAGGAGAACCACGACCATGATCACCCGGCGAATCGCACTTTGTCTGCTCACGGCAGCCCTGTTTCTCGGGCTCGGCGGTTGTGCGTCCTGGTTCAGCAGCGATGAGCCGGAGCCCGAGGTGCACCTGACCCGGGTGGAAGTGGTGCGCGCCAAACTGCTGGAGCAGCGCTTCGTGCTGCACTTTCGCATCGACAACCGCAGCGAAAGCGAACTGACCGTGCGCGGCCTGGAATATCGTATTCACCTGGGCGACATCCTGCTGGCCGATGGCGAACATGAACACTGGATCACCATCGGGCCCAAGGCCAGCCGTTCGTACAAGGTGCCCATCCGCACCAACCTGTGGCCCAAGGTCAGGGACCTGGTCAAACAGCTGAAAAACGCCGAGCAAGGCATTCCCTATCGTCTCGAAGGTGAAATGGAAACCGGTTTATTCATCGCCCACTACGTGCACCTGACGCGTAATGGCGTGATAATCCCCGCCGATCTAATTCCGGAGTAACCCCGATGACCCAGCAACCCCATGTCCATGGCCCTGACTGCAACCACGATCATGACCACCATGATCACGACCATGGCCATGTCCACGGCCCGAACTGCGGCCACGCCCACCAGGAACCGGTGCGCAACGCCTTGAAAGACGTTGGCCGCAACGACCCTTGCCCATGCGGCAACGGCAAGAAATTCAAGAAGTGTCACGGCGCTTGATGGGTTAACCCCATCCCCCTGTAGGAGCCGGCTTGCTGGCGATCAACGCAACGCGGTTTGCCCGACACACCGCTTCGCTGGCAATCCAGCTCCCACAGGTTTTCAGTCAGCCGTGAGAATCTGCGTGGTATCGACCACCGTCGCATACTCCCCCTGCAAATTCCCCAGCGACATGCCGTGCACTTCCTCTGCAGAACGGGCATGACCGAAAAAATCGGCCTTGTCGAAGGTAAAGCATGCGTCGTGCACCACCCACGTCTCAAACCCCAGATTGCCTGCCGAGCGCGCCGTGGACTCTACCGAGTTGTGGGTCGCCACGCCGACAATGACCACCTGCGCGATCCCCGCCTCGCGCAACAGGCTCTCCAGTCCGGTGGAACAAAACGCGTCTGGCACCTGTTTCTGAATCAAATGCTCACCAGGCAACGGCTGAAATCGTTCCTGAAACTCCACACCCGATTGCTGCGGCCAGAACACCGAGTCTTCCGAGCGGGACAAGTGCTGGACATGAATGACCGGTCGCTCGCTGCGGCGCCAATGCCTCAATAATTCGAGCATGCGCTCCTCGGCCTGAGGATTGTTCCGAGGGCCGAGCCTGGGGTGCAGGATGCCCTTCTGTTGATCGATGATGATCAATGCCGCGTTTGCCATTAGCGCCATACCGACGTATCTCCCTGACCATTGGTCGCTGAACTTATCAGACAAATCCTGAAATAACCTTGTAGCCCGCTTGCGCGGCCACCTCCCGCTCACTAACGTAGCGGCTTTACTGACGCTACCCCCCGCAGGAGCTTTGCCATGGCCTCGCCAGCCCTCATACATTTTCTACCCCGGTTCGGCGTTGCCGCAGCAGTCGCGGGGGTTTTGAGCCTGACTGGTTGTCAGAGTTTCAATGCCCAGGACACCCTCCCGCCGACCACCGGCGTACAGCCGCTAAAAGGGTTGGCGCAGAACGTTTCGGTGCGTCGCAACACGATGGGCATGCCGCTGATCGAAAGCAGCACATTCCACGATGCGCTGTTTACCCTCGGTTATGTGCACGCCAGCGATCGCATTACGCAAATGGTCACCCTGCGCTTGCTGGCTCAGGGCCGACTGGCGGAAATGCACGGTGCGGATTTGCTCGACGCCGACCGCTACATGCGCGCCGTCAATCTGAAGAAAAGCGCCGGTGAACTGTACAAAGCCTCTTCGCCGCGCCTTAAACGCTTCTTTGAAGTCTATGCCCGCGGGGTCAACGCCTACCTGTTCCGATTCCGCGACAAGCTGCCGGCCGACTTGGTTGCCAGCGGCTACAAGCCTGAATACTGGAAGCCGGAAGATTCAGCGCTGATTTTCTGCCTGTTGAACTTCAGTCAGTCCGCCAACCTGCCGGAAGAAATTTCCTCGCTGGTCCTCGCGCAAACCGTCACCACCGACAAACTGCCGTGGCTGACGCCGTCCGCTCCCGACGAAAAACTGCCATCGGCTGAAAGCGACAAGCTGCAAGGCATCAAGCTCAACGGACAGATCCCGGGGTTGGCCGACCTCAGCAAAGCCACGGGCCAGCTGTCCGACTTGAACCTGCTGGGCGCGATTTCCTCGAACAACTGGGCGATTGCCCCCTCGCGCAGCCGCAGCGGCAAAAGCCTGCTGGCCAGCGACAGCCATGGCCCGATGGGCGTGCCGTCGCTCTATAGCTACGTGCAGATTCGCGCGCCGAAGTATCAGGCGTCCGGCGTGACCATCGCCGGCTTGCCCATGGTGCTGGGTGGCTTCAACGGCAAAGTGGCGTGGAGCACGACCACCGTCATGGGTGACAACCAGGACCTGTTCCTGGAAAAAATCCGCCGCCAGGGTAACGGTCTTGCCTACGAATCCAACGGCAAATGGCAACCGGCGATCGTGCGCAACGAAACCTACTTCGTCAAAGGCCAGCGGCCGATTCGCGAAGCGGTGTACGAAACGCGCCACGGCCCGCTGCTCAACAGCGTACAAGGCCTGGCGCAAGGCAGCGGTTTCGGCCTGGCCTTACAGACGCCGAACTTCACCGACGACAAATCCCTGGACGCGTTTTTCGACCTGTCCCGCGCGCAGACGGTCGAGAAGGCTTCCGACGCCAGCCGCGAGATCCGCGCCATCGCACTGAACCTGGTGTTCGCCGATGCCAGCAATATTGGCTGGCAAGTCACCGGCCGTTACCCGAACCGCCGCGAAGGCGAAGGCCTGCTGCCCTCGCCGGGTTGGGAGGGTCGTTACGATTGGGACGGCTACGCCGACCCGATGCTGCACCCGTACGATCAGGACCCGGCGCAAGGCTGGCTTGGCACCGCCAACCAGCGGGTCATTCCCCATGGCTACGGCATGCAGCTGTCCAATTCCTGGTCGGCACCTGAGCGTGGCGAGCGTTTGGCCGAACTGGCCGGCGTGGGCAAACATGACACCCGCAGCCTGATCGCCATGCAGTACGACCAGACCACCACCTTCGCCGCCAAACTGAAGAAAATGTTCGAAGCGCCGGGCATGGCCCAGCCACTCAAACAGGCCATCGAGGCCCTGCCGGTGGCGGATCGCGGCAAGGCGCGCGAGGCGTTGACACGCTTGATGGCCTTCGACGGCAAACTGGCCCCGACGTCCACCGACGCGGCGATCTACGAACTGTTTCTGCAGGAAAGCATGAAACAGATCTTCCTCGATGAATTGGGGCCGCAAAGCAGCCCGGCCTGGAACGCCTTCGTCGCCAACGGCAGATTGTCCTATTCCGCCCAGGCCGATCACTTGCTGGGCCGCGAAGACAGTCCGTTCTGGGATGATGCGCGCACCGCGCAGAAAGAAGACAAACCGGCGATTCTCGCCCGCAGCCTCGCCGCGGCCATTACCGCCGGCGACAGCCAGTTGGGCGGCGATCACAAGGCCTGGCAGTGGGGCAAACTGCACCGTTATGAATGGAAGAACGCCAGCGGCCAGACCGTGCGCGGCCCCGTGCCGGCCGGCGGCGATCACACCACGCTCAATACCGCTGCGTTCGCCTGGGGCCAGGACTTCAACACCACGCTGGCCCCGGCCATGCGCTTTATCGTCGACTTCGGCCAGCCCGAACCGCTGATGGGCCAGAACGCCACGGGCCAGTCCGGCAACCCCGCCAGCCCAAGTTACCTGAACAACATCGATCCGTGGCTCAAGGGTCAGTATCAGAGCCTGCCGATGCAACCGCAGAACTTTGACAGGGTGTACGGGACCAAGCGCTTGACCCTGACACCGGGCAAGTAAGGTCACCACCGCAACAATGCGGGAACGAGCAGGCTCGCTCCCGCATTTGCAATGTCGCGCCCCCATTGAACCCGATAGAACTTCTTTCCTCGTGCCAGCCTCATAGCTAACAAGTCCCACCACCCCGGCAATGCCATGGATCTTGTCATCGCGCGTCCCGAAGGCCTGTACTGTCCCGTTGGCGATTTCTATATCGATCCGTGGCGGCCGGTCGAGCGTTCAATCATCACCCACGCCCATGGCGACCACGCGCGCATGGGCAACCAACATTACCTGGCAGCGGCGCCCGGCGAAGGGATTCTGCGCTCTCGCCTTGGCCAGGGCATCAATTTGCAAACGCTGGCCTATGGCGAGCGCTTGCTGCATCACGGCGTCACCCTGAGTTTTCACCCCGCCGGCCATGTGCTCGGCTCGGCACAGGTCCGCCTGGAATACCGTGGCGAAATCTGGGTCGCTTCCGGTGATTACAAAATCGAACCCGACGGCACCTGCACCCCGTTCGAACCGGTGCGCTGCCACACCTTTATCACCGAGTCGACATTCGGCCTGCCGATTTATCGCTGGCAGCCCCAGGCGCAAGTCTTCGACGAAATCAATCAGTGGTGGCAAGCCAACGCGGCCGAAAAAAAAACCAGCGTGCTGCTGTGCTACGCCTTCGGCAAAGCCCAGCGCATTCTCCACGGTATCGATGCCAGCCTCGGCCCCATAGTGGCCCATGGCGCGGTCGAGCCACTGAATCGGGTTTACCGGGAAGCGGGGATTCATCTGCCCCCCACGATCTACGCCGGCGACATCGAAAAAAACGATCCCGTGCTGCGCAAAGCGCTGGTCATCGCCCCGCCTTCAGCAGGCGGCAGTACCTGGATGCGCCGCTTTGGCGATTTCAGCGATGGCTTCGCCAGCGGCTGGATGCGTCTGCGTGGCAGCCGTCGGCGACGCGGGGTGGATCGCGGCTTCGTGCTCTCCGATCACGCAGACTGGCCCGGCTTGCTCTGGGCGATTGAGCAGAGCGGCGCGCAACGGGTGATGGTCACTCACGGCTCTGTCGCGGTGCTGGTACGGCACCTGTGCGAGCAAGGCCTCGACGCCCAGGCCTTCGATACCGAATACGGCGACGATGAAGAAGAACCGCTGGCCGCCGAACCCGCGCTCGTCGAGGCACGGTCATGAGGGCATTCGCCGAGTTGTACGCCGAGCTCGATGCGACGACCTCAAGCAACGCGAAACTGGCGGCGATGCAACGCTACTTTACGCAAGCCGCACCGGAAGATGCTGCGTGGGCGGTGTACTTCCTGTCCGGTGGACGGCCCCGGCAACTGGTGCCGGTGCGTCTTCTGCATGAGCTGGCCGTGACGCATTCGGGGCTGTCGCCGTGGTTGTTCGAAGAGAGTTATCAGGCCGTGGGCGATCTGGCGGAAACCATTTCGCTGATCCTGCCCGAGGCACCCCACGTGTCCACCGACGGGCTGACCGCGTGGGTCGAAAACAAGCTTCTGCCATTGCGCGGCGAATCGCCTGATGTGCTGACCCGGCAACTGCCCGAACTCTGGTCGCAACTGGACCGCACGAGTCTGATGGTCTGCATCAAACTGATCACCGGCAGCTTTCGCGTGGGT
Organism: Pseudomonas reinekei; assembly: GCF_001945365.1. Taxonomy (GTDB): domain Bacteria; phylum Pseudomonadota; class Gammaproteobacteria; order Pseudomonadales; family Pseudomonadaceae; genus Aquipseudomonas; species Aquipseudomonas reinekei. The sequence goes on along the minus strand of NZ_MSTQ01000006.1, from coordinate 372,990 downwards.
GTCTCCAAATTGCTGGTTACCCGCGCGCTCGCGTCCATGGCGCAACTGGACAGCAAACGCGTGGCGCAACGGCTGGTGGGCTACACCGATCTGTCGAATCGCCCGAGCGCCGCCAGTTACTTGAAACTGATCGCCGCCGAATCGGCCGATGAACATGCCCAGCGAGGCGGTCAGCCTTATCCGTTTTTTCTCGCCCACGCTCTGTCGCAACCGGTCGAACAATTCGACGCGTTGCTTGGCCCCGCCAGCGATTGGCAGGTGGAATGGAAGTGGGATGGCATCCGCGCCCAAGTGGTCAAGCGTGCCGGCCAATTGTGGGTCTGGTCGCGGGGTGAGGAGTTGGTCACCGAACGCTTTCCCGAACTGGGAAACCTGCTTCACGGCCTGCCTGACGGCACGGTGATCGACGGGGAGATCGTGGTCTGGAAAAGCGCTCAACCGGATACCGACGACGCCTTCAACCCACACTCGCCGACCGCCCCCGCCGTGCAACCTTTTGCCCTGCTGCAACAGCGAATCGGTCGGAAAACCCTCAGCAAGAAAATGCTCAACGATATCCCGGTGGTTATCCTCGCGTACGACTTGCTGGAATGGGCGGGCGAAGACTGGCGCAATCAATTGCAGGCGCAGCGGCGTGTGCAGCTGGAGCAGGTCATTGCCCGCTGTAATCACCCGGCATTACTGGCGTCGCCGCTGCTGACCGGCGATGACTGGTTCGACCTCGCCCGCCAGCGCGAGGCCTCTCGCCGCCTCGGGGTCGAAGGCATGATGCTCAAGGCTCGCGACGCACGCTATGGCGTGGGGCGAACCAAGGATGTGGGCGTCTGGTGGAAATGGAAGGTCGACCCGTTCAGCGTCGACGCCGTCCTGATTTACGCGCAACGCGGTCATGGCCGCCGGGCCAGTCTTTTCAGCGACTACACCTTCGCCGTCTGGGACGGTCCGCCCGATGCCAGCGAACGTACGCTGGTGCCCTTTGCCAAGGCCTATTCAGGACTGACCGATGCAGAAATGCGGCAGGTCGACAGCATCGTGCGAAAAACTACCGTGGAAAAGTTCGGTCCGGTGAGCAGCGTCAAACCGAGCCTGGTGTTTGAGCTGGGCTTCGAGGGGATTGCCCTGTCCAAGCGGCACAAAAGCGGGATTGCGGTGCGCTTTCCGCGGATGCTGCGCTGGCGCCAGGATAAAACCGTCGATGAGGCCGACCATCTCGGCACCTTGCAGGACCTGCTTGCCTGACCCGCCCCCCTGTGGCGAGGGAGTTTGCGCCCGCTGGGCTGCGAAGCGGCCCCAAAACCTATTCACGCGATGCCTGATCGATGTTGCGTACGCCTGCTGCGCAGCCGAGCGGGAGCAACCTCTCTCGCCACAGGCTCTTTTGTCTATTCGAACCGAAAAGGTGCAGGCTTCCCACGCTGCCCATTTTCGTGCACTAATCCCCTCCGGCAATTTCCCGCGCGCCTTTTAAACGCTTGTTCGGCACTCTGGTTCGGAAATTGCTACTTTCATTAGGTCTTACGCTTACCAGTAACAATAATTCTGCGCCACAAGCGCTCATATTGGTTTTAGGGAATAAATAATGAAAAAAGCATTGCTGACCCTTTCTGCACTGGCGTTGTGCATGGCCGCTGGCTCCGCCATGGCAAAGGAATACAAAGAATTGCGTTTTGGCGTTGATCCTTCCTACGCACCGTTCGAGTCGAAAGCGGCCGACGGCAGCCTGGTGGGCTTCGACATCGATCTGGGCAACGCAATCTGCGCCGAGCTGAAGGTCAAGTGCAAATGGGTCGAAAGCGATTTCGACGGGATGATTCCTGGCCTCAAGGCCAATAAATTCGACGGTGTGATCTCTTCGATGACCGTCACCCCGGCCCGTGAAAAAGTCATCGACTTCTCCAGTGAGCTGTTCTCCGGCCCAACCGCCTACGTGTTCAAGAAAGGTTCCGGCCTGAGCGAAGACGTCGCTTCACTGAAGGGCAAAACCGTCGGCTACGAGCAAGGCACCATCCAGGAAGCCTACGCCAAAGCCGTTCTGGACAAGGCTGGCGTGAAAACCCAGGCCTACCAGAACCAGGACCAGGTGTATTCGGACCTGACTTCCGGCCGTCTCGACGCTGCGATCCAGGACATGCTGCAAGCCGAACTGGGCTTCCTGAAGTCGCCAAAAGGCGAGGGCTACGAAGTCAGCAAGCCGGTCGACAGCGAACTGCTGCCAGCCAAGACAGCGGTCGGTATTAAGAAAGGTAACACCGAGCTGAAAGCACTTTTGGATAAAGGTATCAAAGCGTTACACGATGATGGCACCTACGCCACCATTCAGAAGAAACACTTTGGCGATCTGAATCTGTACAGCGGCAAATAATGCCCGGCGCCCATCTCGCGATGGGCGCTTTTTTCATCCGATCAGGTTGCTGATTTATGTTCGAAAACCTCCTGCAAACTCTGGGGCTCTCCGCCTTCAGCCTTAAGGGCTTCGGTCCTTTGCTGATGGAAGGCACCTGGATGACCATCAAATTATCGGCGATGTCGCTGCTGGTGGCCGTGTTGCTCGGCCTGCTCGGCGCCAGCGCCAAACTGTCCAAAGTCAAACTGCTGCGCCTGGTTGCCCAGTGCTACACCACGCTGATTCGCGGGGTGCCGGACCTGGTGCTGATGCTGTTGATTTTCTACAGCCTGCAAACCTGGCTGACGTCGCTCACCGACTACATGGAATGGGAATACATCGAGATCAACCCGTTCAGCGCCGGGGTTCTGACCCTGGGCTTCATTTACGGCGCGTATTTCACCGAGACGTTCCGCGGCGCCATCCTTGCAGTGCCGCGCGGCCAGGTCGAAGCAGCCACCGCCTACGGCCTCAAGCGCGGCCAGCGGTTTCGTATCGTGGTGTTCCCGCAGATGATGCGCTACGCCCTGCCGGGTATCGGCAACAACTGGATGGTGATGCTCAAGGCCACTGCGCTGGTGTCGATCATCGGTCTGGCCGATCTGGTCAAGGCTGCCCAGGATGCGGGTAAAAGCACCTATCAACTGTTCTACTTCCTGGTGCTCGCTGCGCTGATCTATCTGCTGATCACCAGTGCCTCCAACTTCATTCTGCGCTGGCTCGAACGCCGCTACGCCGCCGGGACCCGCGAGGCCGTAAGATGATTGAACTCCTGCAGGAATACTGGAAACCCTTCCTCTACACCGACGGCCAAAACATCACCGGCCTGGCCATGACCCTGTGGCTGCTCAGCGCGTCGATTTTCATCGGGTTCATCGTCTCGATCCCGCTGTCCATCGCCCGGGTTTCACCGCACTTCTACATTCGCTGGCCGGTGCAGTTCTACACCTACCTGTTCCGTGGCACGCCGTTGTATATCCAGTTGCTGATCTGCTACACCGGGATCTACAGCCTCGCCGCCGTGCGGGCGCAACCGGTGCTCGACAGTTTCTTCCGCGATGCGATGAACTGCACCATCCTGGCGTTTGCCCTGAACACCTGCGCCTATACCACGGAGATTTTCGCCGGGGCGATTCGCAGCATGGCCCACGGTGAAGTCGAAGCAGCCAAGGCCTACGGGCTGACCGGCTGGAAGCTGTATGCCTACGTCATCATGCCTTCGGCACTGCGGCGCTCGTTGCCTTACTACAGCAACGAAGTGATCCTGATGCTGCACTCGACCACCGTGGCGTTCACCGCGACCATCCCGGACATCCTGAAAGTCGCCCGGGACGCCAACTCGGCGACCTTCCTGACCTTCCAGTCGTTCGGCATCGCCGCGCTGATCTACCTGACCGTCACCTTTGCACTGGTTGGAATGTTCCGTCTCGCCGAACGCCGATGGCTGGCCTTCCTTGGGCCGACCCACTAGGATTTTTCGCAATGCGCCACCAGATTCATGACCTGCTGGCCCCGCTGCCGGGGACAGCACGACAGATCCACAGTTTTCACTTCGGCCCTCAACCGGCCAAAGGCAAAATCTACATCCAGTCGTCCCTGCATGCCGATGAAATGCCCGGCATGCTGGTCGCCTGGCACCTCAAGCAACGCCTGACCGAGCTGGAAGCGGCCGGGCGGCTGCGCAGTGAAATCGTCCTGGTTCCCGTGGCCAATCCGGTCGGCCTGGAACAAGTGCTGATGGACGTGCCGCTGGGTCGCTACGAGCTGGAAAGCGGGCAGAACTTCAACCGCTGGTTCGTCGATTTGAGCGAAGAGGTCGGCAACGAGATCGAAGGTCAGCTCGGCGACGACCCGCAACGCAATCTCGAACTGATCCGCCACAGCCTGCGCAACGCACTGGCACGGCAGACCGCCACCACCCAACTGCAATCGCAACGCCTGACCCTGCAACGGCTGGCCTGCGACGCCGACATGGTGCTGGACCTGCACTGCGATTTCGAAGCCGTCGCGCACCTGTACACCACGCCCGAAGCCTGGGCGCGGGTCGAACCACTGGCGCGTTACATCGGTTCCGAAGCCAGCTTGCTGGCCACTGATTCCGGCGGGCAGTCGTTCGATGAATGCTTCACCCTGCTGTGGTGGCAGTTGAAGGAACGCTTCGGCGAACAGTTCGACATTCCACCGGGCAGTTTCTCGGTCACCGTCGAACTGCGCGGCCAGGGCGATGTGAATCACCCGCTGGCCAGCCTCGACAGCCAGGCCGTGATCGATTACCTGATTCACTTCGGTGCAATTGCCGGCGAACCGGCGCCGATGCCAGAGCTGCCCTACCCGGCTACGCCGCTGGCCGGCGTGGAGCCGGTGGCGACGCCCGTCGGCGGTTTGCTGGTGTTCACCGCACTGCCGGGTGAGTACCTGGAAGCGGGGCAACTGATCGCCGAAATCATTGACCCGATCACCGATCGCGTCACTCCAGTCCATTGCACCGCCGCCGGCCTGATGTACGCCCGCTCGCTGCGCCGCATGGCCACTGCCGGCATGGTGATCGCCCATGTCGCGGGCACCGAAGCCTATCGCAGCGGCTACCTACTTTCGCCTTGAGGATGCATGTTCCATGTACAAACTGACCATCGAAGACCTGCATAAAAGCTACGGCGATCATCAGGTGCTCAAAGGCGTTTCGCTCAAGGCCAACACCGGCGACGTCATCAGCCTGATCGGCGCCAGCGGCTCGGGCAAAAGTACCTTCCTGCGCTGCATCAACTTTCTCGAACAACCCAACGACGGCGCCATGAGCCTGGACGGCCAGGCCATCCGCATGATCAAGGATCGCCACGGCATGCACGTTGCCGATCCCGACGAGCTGCAACGGATCCGCACCCGCCTGGCGATGGTGTTCCAGCACTTCAACCTGTGGAGCCACATGACCGTGCTGGAAAACATCACCATGGCGCCACGCAGGGTGCTGGGCTGCAGCAAGCAGGAAGCCGAAGACCGTGCCCGCCGCTACCTGGACAAAGTCGGTTTACCGGCGCGGGTGGCCGATCAATACCCGGCATTCCTTTCCGGCGGTCAGCAGCAACGCGTGGCGATTGCCCGGGCATTGGCCATGGAGCCGGAAGTCATGCTATTCGACGAACCGACGTCGGCGCTGGACCCGGAACTGGTGGGTGAAGTGCTCAAAGTGATCCAGGGCCTGGCCGAAGAAGGTCGGACCATGATCATGGTGACCCACGAAATGAGCTTCGCCCGCAAGGTATCCAGCCAGGTACTGTTCCTGCACCAGGGTCTGGTGGAGGAAGAAGGCGCGCCGGAAGACGTGCTGGGCAATCCCAAGAGTGAGCGCTTGAAGCAGTTCCTCAGCGGTAACCTGAAGTAATTCACCTCTCCCTCGCAGGAGCAAGCTTGCTCGCGATAGCGGTTTTTCGGCTGACGTCCTCGTCGCCTGACACACCGTCATCGCGAGCAAGATTGCTCCTAGAAGTCATCGCAGTAAAACTTGTCCCATTGCCCCGCGGTCACTGAAAGAACACGTCCAGAGCGCACCCGCCAGCATGGGAACCACCACTGACTTCGCTAAACGCTGGTTCACCGTTCGCGGCTGGAAGCCGTTTGCCTTTCAGAAACAAGTCTGGACGGCGGTAAAACAAGGACAATCCGGGCTGTTGCATGCCAGCACCGGCGCCGGCAAAACCTACGCGGTGTGGTTCGGCGCACTCAATCGCTTCGCTCGCGCCTCCTCTCCCGCAGAAACATCCCGCAAACGCAAGCCCGTGGCCGAGCCCCTGACTGTGTTGTGGATAACCCCCATGCGCGCCTTGGCCGCCGACACCGCCAGCGCACTTGAAGCGCCGCTGCAGGATTTGCAGATTCCGTGGACCGTCGGCCTGCGTACCGGCGATACCAGCAGCAGCGAACGGGCGCGCCAGAGTCGGCGACTACCGACCACGCTGATCACTACGCCAGAGAGCCTGACCCTGATGCTTGCCCGTGCCGACGCGCAAACAGCACTTTCGAGCTTGCGCATGGTGGTGGTCGATGAATGGCACGAATTGCTCGGCAACAAACGCGGCGTGCAGTTGCAACTGGCTCTCGCCCGTTTGCGCCGCTGGCATCCCGACCTGATCGTCTGGGGCGTTTCCGCGACCTTGGGTAATCAGGCGCACGCCGAGCAGGTGCTGATCCCAAACGGTGGCGGGATCAGCGTTCAGGGCCAGAGCAAAAAAGAGCTGCGCATTGACACCCTTCTCCCGCCGGCGATCGAGCGCTTTCCCTGGGCCGGGCACATCGGGCTGAAGATGCTGCCGCAAGTGGTCAGCGAGCTCGAATCCAGCGCCAGCAGCCTGGTGTTCACCAACACCCGTGCCCAATCGGAGATCTGGTATCAAGCCTTGCTCGAGGCGCGTCCGGACTGGGCCGGGTTAATCGCTTTGCATCACAGCTCATTGTCCCGCGACACCCGTGACTGGGTCGAACGCGCCCTCAAGGACGGCCAACTCAAGGCGGTGGTCTGCACCTCCAGCCTCGATCTGGGTGTGGACTTTTTGCCTGTGGAGCGGGTGCTGCAAATCGGTTCCGCCAAAGGCGTCGCGCGGCTCATGCAACGTGCCGGGCGCTCCGGTCATGCGCCAGGACGCGCGTCGCGGGTCACCATGGTGCCGACGCACAGCCTGGAATTGATCGAGGCCGCAGCGGCGCAGGATGCCGTGGCGGCACGTCGTATCGAACCGCGACTGTCGCCGGTCAAGCCACTGGATGTGCTGGTGCAGCACTTGGTGAGCATCGCATTGGGGGGCGGTTTTGTGCCCGATGAGCTGTACGAAGAAGTACGCGGAGCCTGGGCTTATCGGGACCTGAACCAGGCCGAATGGGCCTGGGCATTGGCTTTTGTACGCCATGGCGGGCTTTCCCTGACCGCCTACCCGGATTACCGCAGGGTCGAACCCGATGAACACGGTGTGTGGCGCGTACCGGATGCGCGACTGGCCCGCAGGCATCGCATGAGCATCGGCACCATCGTCAGCGACGCGACTGTCCAGTTGAAATTCTGGAGCAAGGGCGGCGGCGGAAAACAATTGGGCAGCGTCGAAGAAGGCTTTATTGCACGGCTCAAGCCAGGCGATGGCTTTCTGTTTGCCGGTCGTTTGCTGGAACTGGTGCGGGTGGAAAACATGACCGCGTATGTCAAACGCAGCACGGTGAAAAAAGCCGCGGTACCGCGCTGGAATGGCGGACGCATGCCCCTCTCCAACGAACTGGCGCAAGCGCTGGTCGCCCGATTCAGCGCGGCGGCGCAGGGGCATTACGACGGCCCGGAAATGCAGGCGATGCGCCCCTTACTGCAGGTGCAGCAACACTGGTCAGGCTTACCGAGCGAAGACCGTTTGCTGGCCGAAGCCCTGAAATCGCGCGAAGGCTGGCACCTTTTTCTCTTCCCCTTCGCCGGGCGCCAAGTGCATCTCGGGCTGGCAAGCCTGCTGGCGTGGCGAGCCAGTCAGCGTCAACCGTTAACGTTCTCGATTGCGGTCAACGATTACGGCCTTGAGTTGCTCAGCGCCACGCCCGTCGATTGGGCGGAGCAACTCGATGCCGCCCTGTTCAATCCCGCTGATCTGTTAAAGGACGTGTTGGCCAGTCTTAACGCCGGCGAACTGGCGCTGCGCCGCTTTCGGGAAATCGCCCGGATTGCCGGACTGGTGTTCGCCGGCTACCCCGGTGCGCCGAAAAGCACGCGACAAGTCCAGGCCTCCAGCGGTCTGTTCTTCGAAGTGTTCAAACAATATGACGCGGGCAACCTGTTGCTGGCTCAGGCCGGGGAGGAAGTGCTGCGGGAAGAATTGGATATTCGTCGTCTGGAACAGACGCTGGAGCGAATCAACCGGATGAAACTGGACCTGCATCAGATCAAACGCCCGACGCCCCTCGGGTTTCCACTGCTGGTGGAGCGCATGCGGGAAAGCATGAGTTCGGAAAAACTCGCTGACCGCATCCGACGCATGGTCAGCGATCTTGAAAAAACCGCCGACACCGGGAAAACCCGATGAACACGCCCTATCCCGTGCAGTTGGCAGGAGAAGAACTCTGGTTGCTGCCAGAGAAGGCCATTTACTGGCCAGCGCAACAAGCGCTGCTGATCGCCGATGTGCATTTCGGCAAGGCTGCCGCTTATCGAAGCCTTGGCCAACCCGTTCCCCAAGGCACCACCACGCAAAACATTGCAGTACTCGATGCCCTGTTGTCGGCACTGCCCTGTCGGCAGTTGATTTTCCTCGGTGACTTTCTCCACGGGCCCGGCTCCCATGCCGTGGCCACGCTGGCGGCATTGAGCCAATGGCGAGCGCGACACGCGGGTATAGACATGACCCTGATTCGTGGCAACCACGATAAACGGGCCGGCGATCCGCCGGCGGCGCTGAATATTTGTGTAGTGCCTGAACCCGTGCTGCTCGGTCCATTTGCCTTGCAGCACGAACCGACCCCGCACCCCGGGCGCCACGTACTGGCCGGGCATGTGCATCCGGTTTATCGGCTGCATGGCAAAGGTCGTCAGAGCTTGCGGCTGGCGTGTTTCAGGATGGGTGAGGACGTGAGCCTTCTTCCGGCCTTCGGTGCGTTTACCGGCGGGTATCAGGTCAGTCTGGACGACAACAGCAGAATCTTCGTCATCGGCGATAACGAAATATGGCCGGTGAACCTGTAGGTGCGAGCAAGGAGCGAGCATGCTCGCTCCTGCAGTGATTCAGAAGCCGTTAAGGAATCAGGCCACAGGTGCGGGCGGCGGCTCATCCGGAAGGGTCGGTTCACCGGGCTCGGTAGGCTGTTCGTTGGGCGTATCAGGATCAGGCTGGCCGGGAATGCCACCTGCCATGCTGATAGTCGGATGCGCCAGCAAGGACCAGGCTAAAACGCCAACCTGATTGGGCTCAAGCCTTGCCAGTTCGGCACTTATTTGCGGGTCGATCTTCATAAAGCACTCCTCAGCGATGGCTCGACCCGCCTTGCGCGGATCGGAGCGTACCCTCCATAGAGTGTACGCTCGCTCAGGAATTCCCACGTTCTGTCGGACGGCTGACTCAGGTCCGCGGCAGGGTCACGCCACGCTGGCCCTGATATTTGCCGCCACGGTCCTTGTACGAGACTTCACATTCTTCGTCGGACTCAAGGAACAGCATCTGCGCCACGCCTTCGTTGGCGTAGATCTTCGCCGGCAGATTGGTGGTGTTGGAGAACTCCAGGGTCACGTGCCCTTCCCACTCTGGCTCAAGCGGCGTGACGTTGACGATGATGCCGCAGCGCGCGTAAGTGCTTTTACCCAGGCAGATGGTCAGTACATTGCGCGGAATGCGGAAATATTCGACGGTGCTGGCCAGGGCGAAGGAGTTTGGCGGGATGATGCACACATCACTGTGGATATCGACAAAGCTGCCGGCATCGAAGTTTTTCGGGTCGACGATGGCCGAATTGATGTTGGTGAACACTTTGAAATGATTGGTGCAACGCACATCGTAGCCGTAGCTGGACACGCCGTAGGAGATCACACGGCTGTCGTCGCTGCCACGCATCTGGCGCTCTACGAACGGCTCGATCATGCCGTGTTCCTGCGCCATGCGGCGAATCCACTTGTCCGATTTGATGCTCATGGCGGTGTCCTGAATAGCGAGGTGGAAAAAATCTGTCCGGCATCTTACCGGGCGCGCCGCCGGGTTCAAAGTCCGCACTGCAATTCTCGCCGAACAGCCTCGAATTCCCCCGCGCTGGCGACGAACCGTCACACCGTCGATCCTTAAAACAGAGAAACCTGCGCAAGAAGCATTGGCACGTTCCGGAAAAAGGGTTAAGGTGGCGCCACTGTGCTGCTTGTGTCACTGAGAATCTCTACACGATATGTTGAATTTCGATCCAACCATCTACAAGAATTTTTCCTGCTCTTTGCACTCAGTCTCGGCCAGGGTTCTTCCTGAGTCGCAGTTATCTTTGTTCAAGGAGTTACACCATGTCTAATCGCCAAACCGGTACCGTTAAGTGGTTCAACGATGAAAAAGGCTTCGGCTTCATCACCCCACAATCCGGTGACGACCTGTTCGTTCACTTCAAAGCTATCCAATCCGACGGCTTCAAAAGCCTGAAAGAAGGCCAACAGGTTTCTTTCATCGCTACCCGCGGTCAGAAAGGCATGCAAGCTGAAGAAGTTCAAGTTATCTAACTTGTACTTGCTTTAGTAAAAAGCCCCGCCCTCAAAAGCGGGGTTTTTTTGTGCCTGTGTGTTTTTGCCAGGCAAAAAAATCGCGACCAATGTCGCGATTTTTTTCAACGCCTTACCAGGTCACGCCAAACCCTGCGGTGTAGCGGGTCTTGTCCAGATCGGCGTCGTCGGTCCCCTCAATGATGTTGCGCTCGGCCTTAAGATTGAGCGAAGCCCAGTCCGTCACCTTGTAGCGCAGGCCGATTTCCGAATCCAGCGCGTACTCCGCCACACCGGACAATGGCTTGCCAACCTCGCCATTGGTGAAGAACTCGACCTTCTTGCCGATCAGGTAGCGGTTGTAATCCCACTTCATGGCCACGGAATAGAAATTCTCCTTGCTGCCGTCGGCGAACTCGTAATCCGTGCGGTTGACCAGCGAACCGAGGGAGAACGCACCCAGTTCGTCATCCCAGAACTGGTAACCCGGGCCGGTACCGACCGTGCGCTGACGGGACAGGTCTTCAACCTTGTCGCGTTTGTAGACCAGACGCCCCTGCCAGAACCATTTTTCTGTCAGGAAGCGGTCGAGAGAATACTCGCCCCGCCAGTTGTCCGTGGTCACCACGTCATCCTGGAATTCGCGGTTGTACTCACCTTCCGCGATATGCCTCCAGCGACCATGACGCGCAGTGGTCTTGAAGTCGATGTCGTAATCGTCGGTGTCCTTGTCGGCACGCTGGTAATCCAGCGCCGCGTCGATATTGCCTTTCCACACCAAATCCTCGACCACTGGCTTGGGCTTGAGAATTTGCTGAACACTCGCCAGTTCGACCGTCTTGGGCGCTTCACCGTTTTCGAGGGTCACCTTGCCGTCTTCCGCCGCGTGCAGCGACTTGGCTTTCTCGCCGGTGTAGGCGTCCTGCTTGACCAGCAACTCCTGATCGCTCTCCAGGGTTTTCACCTTGTTCCAGTCGATCGGCACGGCACCGGCATACTCGGTTTGAACCAGCAGCTTGCCGCCATCGAACAGGATGATCTTGCCGCTCAGCTTGTCACCGTTCTTCAACCAGACGGTGTCCGCGAGCAAGGGAGTGGAGGCACTGACGACAGCGAGGCACAGCAGGGTTCTGGACAACATAAGCAAATCAAGGCTCAGGTTCGCGAAAAAAGTCGGCATTATCCGCAGGAATAAGGCCCTAGCAAGGACTGACCCGACTATGACTATTGAGTTCATTTCTCATCTGTCGATCAAGGATTTACTCTACGGGCGGTACTGTGAATTTCTTCAGGAACTGCGCACGTGATCGAAACAAACGCTGAACCCGAAAGCGCGGCACAAATCCGACGCACGGCGCTCTATCTGACCTTGGCGCAAGTGCCCGAAGGCAAAGTGGTGAGCTATGGTCAGTTGGCGGAGCTGGCCGGCTTGGGACGGGCGGCGCGCTGGGTAGGACGGACGCTGAGCCAGCTGCCCGGCGACAGTAAGTTACCCTGGCACCGTGTACTCGGCGCCGGCGGGCGCATCAGCCTCCCCGCTGGCAGTCCATCGGGGGACGAACAACGCGCGCGATTGCGTATTGAGGGCATCAGTATCCTGAATAATCGTGTTGATATTCAGCGTCATGGGTGGCGCCCGGTAGAGCACAGCGGTTAGAGTGCGCGCTTTGTTTCCGTATTTCTTGAGGCAGACTCCAGCCCATGCCCCGTAAAACCTGGCGCGCCGCGCTCGCTGCCTATGCCAGCCCCTCGACGCTTGTATTGTTATTGCTGGGTTTCGCCGCCGGCCTGCCCTACATGCTGGTGTTCTCGACGCTTTCCGTCTGGCTGCGTGAAGCCGGTGTGGCGCGCGAGACCATCGGCTACGCCAGCCTGATTGGTCTGGCCTACGCCTTCAAATGGGTCTGGTCCCCGCTGCTCGACCAATGGCGCCTGCCGTTGCTCGGCAAGCTGGGGCGACGACGCTCCTGGCTGGTGCTTTCCCAAGCCCTGGTGATTCTCGGCCTGATCGGCATGGGTTTCTGCGACCCGCAAAAACATCTGTCCTGGTTGATCGCCATCGCGGTAGTCGTCGCGTTCGCCTCGGCGACGCAAGATATCGCGGTTGACGCCTACCGACTGGAAATCGCCGAGGACAATCGGCAGGCCGCCCTGGCCGCCAGCTACATGTCCGGTTATCGAATCGCGGCGCTGCTGGCCACCGCCGGCGCGTTGTTTTTCGCTGAAGGCTTCGGCTCCACCGGTTTCAACTACAAGCACTCGGCCTGGGCCGGCACTTACCTGTTGTTCGGCGCCTTGATGGTTCCGGCGTTGCTGACCTCGCTGTTCATGCGCGAACCGCCGGTACCACTGCGCACGCAACTGCAGGCCGGGCGCTACAGCTTCGTGCATCAATTGGCTTCGGTGTTCGTGCTGATCGTATTACTGGTCTCCGTGCCAGCGATGTTCACCCAGCTCTACAACACCGACTTCGCCAGCGTGCTGTTCGAAGGCGTGAGCCTGCTCGACCTGCTGCTTCAAGACCGCGCCTTCCTGCGGGCGATCCTCTACACCACGCTCACCGCCCTGTGCCTGTCAGCCATGGGCCGGCGCGGCCTGGCGCCGGTGCTGACCCCGGTCAACGACTTCATTCTGCGGTATCGCTGGCAAGCGCTGTTGCTGCTCGGCCTGATCGCCACCTACCGGATGTCCGACACGGTCATGGGTGTAATGGCCAACGTGTTCTACATCGACCAGGGCTTCACCAAGGACCAGATCGCCAGCGTCAGCAAAATCTTCGGCCTGATCATGACCCTGGTGGGCGCCGGCATGGGCGGCCTGCTGATCGTTAGATTCGGCATCCTGCCGATCCTGTTCATCGGCGGCGTGGCCTCGGCCGCGACCAACATCCTGTTCCTGATGCTCGCCGACATGGGCCCCGACCTGAACATGCTGGTGGTGACCATCTCGCTGGACAACTTCAGCTCGGGCCTTGCGACCTCGGCGTTCGTGGCCTACCTGTCGAGCCTGACCAACCTCAAGTTCTCCGCCACCCAATACGCCCTGCTCAGCTCGATCATGCTCTTGCTGCCTCGCCTGATCGGCGGTTACTCCGGGGTCATGGTGGAGAAATTCGGTTACCACGACTTCTTCCTGATCACCGCTCTGCTGGGCGTTCCGACGCTGGTGCTGATCGCCTTGCACTGGTTCCAGGAGAGCCGTCGCGAAGGCCCGACACCGACGCCGGAACCCGTACCGACCCAGGTTGTAGAAGAATCGTAGGATGCATCTGTAAGAAACAAGGCCGAGGGCGCGGCGATTCCCGCCCTCCACCGCACCACCGACCGCACCGCCGACCGCACGCCTGTACGACAGCGGATCTCGCCCGTACAATGCTCCGTCATTTCTCGTCATCAGCAATCGATAACGGCCAACCATGCGCACCAGTCAATTTTTGCTCGCCACACAGAAAGAAACGCCTTCCGACGCGGTCGTGATCAGCCACCAGCTGATGCTGCGTGCCGGCATGATCCGCAAACTTGCCTCGGGCCTGTACACCTGGCTGCCGATGGGCTTGCGAGTGATGCGCAAGGTCGAAGCCATCGTTCGTGAAGAAATGAACGCCGCCGGCTCGCTCGAAGTGTTGATGCCGAGCACCCAACCGGCTGAACTGTGGCAGGAATCCGGTCGCTGGGAAGAGTACGGCCCTGAGCTGCTGCGCTTCAAGGATCGCCACGGTCGCGATTTCTGCGCCGGCCCGACCCACGAAGAAGTCATCACCGATCTGATGCGCAACGAGCTGAGCAGCTACAAACAGCTGCCGATCAACCTGTACCAGATCCAGACCAAATTCCGTGACGAAATCCGCCCACGCTTCGGCTTGATGCGCGGCCGCGAATTCATCATGAAGGACGCCTATTCGTTCCACGCTGACCAGCCTTCGCTGCAGGTCACCTACGACCGCATGCACCAGGCGTACTGCAACGTGTTTACCCGTCTGGGCCTGAAGTTCCGCCCTGTAGAAGCCGACAACGGCTCCATCGGCGGCGCCGGTTCCCACGAGTTCCACGTGCTGGCCGAGTCCGGCGAAGACGACATCGTCTTCAGCAACGGTTCCGACTACGCCGCGAACATCGAGAAAGCCGAAGCCGTGCCTCGCGAAACTTCGCGCGCCGCACCGAGCGAAGAGCTGCGCCTGGTCGACACTCCAGACACCAAAACCATTGCCGCACTGGTGGAAAAATTCAATCTGCCGATTGAGAAGACCATCAAGACCCTGATCGTGCATGCCGAGGAAGAAGGCAAGCTGATTGCCCTGATCATCCGTGGCGATCACGAACTCAACGAAATCAAGGCTGCGAACCAGCCAGGCGTAGCCAGCCCGCTGGTCATGGCCAGCGATGCCGAACTGCGTGACGCCATTGGCGCCGGCGCTGGTTCCCTCGGCCCGCTGAACCTGCCACTGCCAATCATCATCGACCGCTCGGTCGAACTGATGAGCGACTTCGGCATCGGTGCCAACATCGACGACAAGCACTACTTCGGCGTGAACTGGGAACGCGACCTGCCGGTTCCGACCGTTGCCGACCTGCGTAACGTGGTCAGCGGCGACCCAAGCCCGGACGGCAAGGGCACCCTGGAAATCAAGCGCGGCATCGAAGTCGGGCACATCTTCCAGCTGGGCAACAAATACAGCAAGGCGATGAAGTGCGAAGTGCTGGGCGAGAACGGCAAGCCGGTGACCCTGGAAATGGGCTGCTACGGCATTGGCGTATCCCGCGTGGTGGCGGCGGCCATCGAACAGAACAACGACGACAAAGGCATCATCTGGAGCGACGCCCTCGCGCCGTTCCAGATCGCCCTGGTGCCGTTGCGCTATGAAACCGACCTGGTTCGCGAAGCCACCGACAAGCTGTATGCAGAACTGACTGCCGCCGGCTTCGAAGTGCTGCTGGACGACCGCGACAAAAAAACCAGCCCGGGCATCAAGTTCGCGGACATGGAGTTGATCGGCATTCCTCACCGGATCGTGGTCAGCGACCGTGGTCTTGCCGAAGGCAACCTGGAATACAAGAGCCGTACCGAGGCCGAGCCGCAAGCGCTGCCGGTTGCCGACGTACTGCCTTTCCTTCAGGCCCGTATCCGCCGCTGAAACCAGATAGAGACGTCATGTTCAAGCGAAACACCTTAGGCCTCGGTGGTGCCGCCCTGTGCGGCACCCTGCTGGTCAGCGGCTGTGCCAATCACATGTCACAACGCAGCGAGCACGAGGAACGTGTCGAGCGCAAATTGCTCGATCACAGCCTGCAGATTGATGTTGGTGAGCCCAAGGTGCTTGAGCTGCCGCAACGCCGGGTGAAAATCCACGAGCAAAAGACCTTCGAAGTCACCGAGTTCGAAGTCACGCGCCATTACGATCGCTACACGCCGTACCAGCCTTGGCGGGAGGTCTACGAGATCCCGTTGGGCGCGGTGGCGGTGGTCGGCGGCGTCGGTGCAAACGTGGTCAATGTCTTTGCCCTCGGCAACCTTCCGGATAGCGTGACCAAGGACTGGTTCAGCTACGGCTTTGCCGGACTCAACCCGTTCATGAACGTGCAATCCAACGGTCGCGCGCAGCAGAACCTGGCGGGCATCGATGAAGTCCAGCTCGACAAGCGCACGGAATACTCAAGCCTGCCGTGGAGCGAGCGTCCGGTGCAGGTCAAGGCCGGCAAGGAAACCTTCGAGCTGAGCACCGACAAAAACGGCATATTGCGCCTGAACCTGTTGGACAGCCCGTTCGCCGAACATGACCTCAATCATCTGAGCAAGCTGCAGATCAATGTCGAGGACGCCAAGGACGACGTGCATACCGATTCGTCCCTCGCCCTCAGCCACACCTTGCGCGGCAAGCTGCTCGAAGCCCACGGGTTGATTTACGACGACCTCGAAGACGACGAAGTGAGCCAGTGGGTGCACCGGGTCAAGCGCCTGTCGGAACTGGGTCTGGAAGAAGAAGCCAGCGAGCTGGAGCAAAGCCTGATTGAGCTGACTCGCAATGATCCTGAGTTGCAGACTGAATTCCTCAAGTCCTTGACCAAGGATGCCGGGCGGCTGGTGGCAGACCCGGGGCCTAATTAAGGCCTGAAAAGCATCGCGGACAAGCCCGCGCCCACAAGGACGATGCAGTACCTGTGGGAGCGGGCTTGCCTGCGATGGCTGCCCGACATTCACTGCGGCATCAAAACCCTGACCCTACCGCTCAAACAACTCCATCTGCTCAAACCCGCCTCGCAAATCCTCCAGCCTCACCCCCACCCCCAGCAACCGCACCGGTTTACCACCGCGATTGAAAGCCTGGGTCAGCAACAACTGATAACTGCCCAGATCCCTTCCCGCCCCTGCCTGCTCCAGCGTGGTCTGGGTGAAGTCATGGAATTTCACTTTGACGAACGGCTTGCCCGGCCGATAGCTGCTGTCGATTCGTTCCATACGGGTTTTGAGGGTGTCCAGCAGCTCCGGCAGTTTGTCGAGGCAGCTACGCAGATCCGGCAGGTCAACGTCGTAGGTGTTTTCGACACTGATGGACTGCCGCCGGCTGTCGTTATGCACCTGGCGATCATCGATTCCACGCGCCAGGCTCCAGAGTCGCTCACCAAAACTGCCAAACTCACGCACCAGCGCCAACTTGTCCCACTCGCGCAAGTGCGAGCAATCGACGATGCCGAGCTTGCCCAACCGCTCGGCCGTGACTTTGCCGACCCCGTGCAACTTGCTCACCGGCAAGCCACTGACAAAGTCTTCGACCCGATCCGGCGTGATGACGAACAAACCGTTGGGTTTCTTCCAGTCACTGGCGATCTTGGCGAGAAACTTGTTAGGCGCCACACCCGCCGACACCGTAATGTGCAACTGATTGGATACACGACGGCGGATGTCCTGGGCGATCCGCGTGGCGCTTCCACCGAAATGTGCGCTGTCCGACACGTCGAGGTACGCTTCATCCAGGGACAACGGCTCGATGATGTCGGTGTAATCGCGAAAAATCGTATGAATTTCCTTTGACGCCTCTCTATAGGCATCCATACGCGGCTTGACGATGGTCAGGTCGGGACACAGCTTCAATGCATGCCCGGAAGACATGGCCGAACGCACCCCATACGCCCGTGCCTCGTAATTGCAGGTGGCGATGACCCCACGCCGATCCGCGGAGCCCCCTACCGCCAGGGGCTTGCCGGCCAGGCGCGGGTCATCACGCATCTCGATGGCGGCGTAGAAACAGTCACAATCGACGTGGATGATTTTTCGCTGGGTCATATAAACGCGGTGTTCATGATGAAGAATTAGCGTACGAGGTGTAGGACACGCAGTATCTCACCGACACCTGTATATAGCACCAGTAGTGCTCAATCTTCCTGAGGATCTGTAGGAAAGCTCTCGATGAATTTATTTTCTCAATCGAAAAGCTTATGCCAATAGAGCTGAAAGCCTTGCCACGCCTGCGTCTCAGGCCTTTCCGACAACTCGCCTTTTAGCTAAGCAATTGAAGCGAAACGGATTTTGTCGGATCTGCGGGTTGACACCCCGGCGATTCTCTATAGAATGCGCCACACAGACGCGGGATGGAGCAGTCTGGTAGCTCGTCGGGCTCATAACCCGAAGGTCGTCGGTTCAAATCCGGCTCCCGCAACCAAACATCAAAAAGGCTACTCGAAAGAGTGGCCTTTTTTGTGCGCGCCTGTTTTATAGGGTCAAGCCTCTAACTGATGTTGAATCCTGAATTGACCCCAAATGAGAAATCGTTGCGATTCTGTGACTTAAGCTGCACCTGCGACCGTTTGCCGCGCTTTTACGTTTATTTGACCCTTGCGGGGATTAACGGTTGACACCTCGCCGATACTCTATAGAATGCCGCCACACAGACGCGGGATGGAGCAGTCTGGTAGCTCGTCGGGCTCATAACCCGAAGGTCGTCGGTTCAAATCCGGCTCCCGCAACCAAACATCAAAAAAGGCTACTCGAAAGAGTGGCCTTTTTTGTATCTGTTGAAAAAGTCCTTTCGCAACAATGATCTGTCACTGTGTAGCACGCCATTCGGGTCCCCCATGCGCCGAGTTCAGACTATGCTCTATCGCAGACTGAACCCTCTACGACTGATGACGCGCTCTCTCCATCATCCGGTGCGAGGCGTTAATATTTGTGATTATTTTTTTCTGCAGGGATTGGTAACTTGGCTGGATACCTCCATCCTGTCGCGCACAATCCAAGAGGTGATTGATGCGCGCCAACTCGTCTGATTCACAAGACACCGTCACAGCAACACAACCGATCAAGGCCGAGCGGCTGCGCTTGCTTGATCGTGTCAGCAAATACCGTCAGCCCATCGGCCTTGCGGTCACGCTGCTGTTGTTCGCGATCGCGCTGATTGCCTGTCGTCACCTGCTGAGCGAACTTGATCTGGACGCCCTGCACGACTCGATTCTCGACGTACCAAAACCGGCATTGCTCGGTGCACTGGGCGCGACCGTGGCGGGCTTCATCATATTGCTCGGTTACGAATGGTCAGCCAGTCGCTACGCCGGCGTGAGCCTGGCACCGCGCACCCTGGCTCTGGGCGGTTTCACCGCTTTCGCCATCGGCAATGCCATCGGCCTTTCGATGCTCTCGGGCGGTTCGGTTCGCTACCGTTTATATTCACGTCACGGCCTGGGGGCCACTGAAGTCGCGCACATGACGCTGTTCGCCAGCCTGTCGCTCGGTTGCGCCCTGCCGCCGCTGGCAGCACTGGCGACGCTCAGCAGCCTGCCCGCGGCCTCTGCGGCGCTGGGGCTCTCCGAAACCCTGCTTGGCGCCATCTCCGCCGCCGTACTGTTATTGTTCAGCGTACTCGCCATCGGCCTGTACCGTCGCAGGCTGCCGGAACAACCTTACCCCGATAACCTGCTGGTCAAGATCGGTCGTCGCACCCTGCGCCTGCCAGGGCGCCGCCTGACCTTCTTGCAACTGATCATCACCGCCCTGGACGTAGCCGCCGCCGCGACCGTGCTTTATCTCCTGCTGCCGCAAGCCCCGCCTTTTGGCGCGTTCCTGCTGGTGTATCTGCTGGCTCTGGCTGCCGGCGTACTCAGTCATGTGCCGGGTGGCGTCGGCGTGTTCGAAGCGATCTTGCTGGCGGCCTTCTCCGACAAACTCGGCGCCGCGCCACTGGCCGCTGCCCTGCTGCTCTACCGCCTGATCTACGTGGTGCTGCCGATGTTGGTGGCGTGCCTGTTGCTGTTAATCAACGAAGGCCAACGCCTGTTCCAGACTCGCCAGACGCTGCGCGCCGCGTCTGGCCTGGCAGCGCCAATCCTCGCTGTGCTGGTGTTCCTGTCCGGCGTGGTGCTGTTGTTTTCAGGGGCAACACCGGAAATCGACACCCGCCTGGAACACATCGGTTTCCTGATTCCCCATCGACTGGTCGACGCCTCGCACCTTGGCGCCAGCCTGATCGGCGTGTTGTGCCTGCTGCTTGCCCAGGGCCTGCGTCGGCGACTGTCGGCAGCGTGGATGCTGACCACCATTCTGTTGCTGGTCGGCGCCCTGCTCTCGCTACTCAAGGGTTTCGACTGGGAGGAAGCCAGCCTGATGGTGCTGACTGCGAGCCTGCTGGGGGTTTTCCGCCGCTCGTTCTATCGCCCGAGCCGCCTGACCGAATTGCCGTTCTCACCGCTGTACCTGGTGGCCAGCGTGTGCGTACTCGGGGCTTCGATGTGGCTGCTGTTGTTCGCCTATCAGGACGTGCCTTACAGCCATCAGCTCTGGTGGCAGTTCACCCTCGACGCCGATGCACCCCGAGGTTTGCGCTCGCTGCTCGGCGCTGCGGTGCTGCTGGTGGTGGTCTCCCTGACCTGGCTGCTGCGCACTGCCCGCCCGGTGATTCACCTGCCGACGCCAGATGAACTGGAGCGCGCCAGCAAAATCCTCATGGCATCCGCGCAACCGGACGGCGGCCTGGCCCTGACCGGTGACAAGGCGCTGCTGTTTCATCCCAACGATGAGGCGTTCCTGATGTATGCCCGTCGTGGCCGCAGCCTGGTGGCGCTGTATGACCCGATCGGCCCTGGCCAGCAACGGGCGGAAATGATCTGGCAGTTCCGTGACCTGTGCGACATCCACCACGCCCGCCCGGTGTTCTATCAAGTGCGCGCGGAGAACCTGCCGTACTACATGGACATCGGCCTGACCGCGATCAAGCTCGGTGAAGAAGCCCGGGTCGATCTCAAGCGCTTTGATCTCGAAGCCAAGGGCAAGGAGATGAAGGACCTGCGCTACACCTGGAACCGTGGCACCCGCGATGGCTTGTCGCTGGAAATCCATGAGCCGGGCCAGGCGCCGATAGATGAGCTCAAAGTGATTTCCGATGCCTGGCTGACCGGCAAGAACGTGCGCGAGAAAGGCTTCTCCCTCGGCCGGTTCAGTGATGATTACCTCAGGCATTTCCGCATTGCGGTGATCCGCTTCGAAGGACGCCCGGTGGCGTTCGCCAACCTGCTCGAGACCTACAGCCATGACCTGGCCAGCCTCGACCTGATGCGTGCACACCCCGAAGCTCCGAAGCTGACCATGGAGTTCATGATGGTTGGCCTGATTCAACACTATAAGAGTCACGGATACGCGCGTTTCAGCCTGGGCATGGTGCCGTTGTCGGGGTTGCAACCCCGTCGCGGGGCACCGTTGACCCAGCGCCTGGGCTCGATGGTATTCCGCCGTGGTGAGCAGCTCTACAACTTCCAAGGCTTGCGCCGCTTCAAAGACAAGTTCCAGCCTGACTGGGAACCCCGTTATATGGCCGTGCCCGCCGGACTCGATCCGCTGGTTGCCTTGGCCGATACTGCCGCCCTGATTGCAGGCGGCTTGACTGGATTGGTGAAACGCTGATGATTCAACGCTCCCTGAAGTACATCCTGGCCGCACTGATTGTGCTGGCCGTGATTGTCGGTGGCGGTTTCTGGTACCTCAAACGCCCGGCACCGGAACCGCCCCTCGAACAACTCACACCGGCCGATGGCGCGGCCATGACCCGCGTCATCCCCGGCACCACACCCAAAGCCCAGGTGCTGGTGGCGGTCACTGACGATCAGAAACTCAATGACAAGCAGCTGACCACCCTGAGCCGCAGCGCCTCGGCGCAAATCGTCCAGGTGATTCTCCCCAAGGACTGCCTGCTGCAAAGCCGCGCCTTGCAAGCCGGCCTGCGCGAGTTGAAAGGCCCGGCCACGCTGGTCAGCGGCATCGGCCCGGGCGCCGTGCTGGCCTGGCGCTGGTTGTCGGAACAGAAGAACGACAAGGCGCAGGCCGTGTCGGTGGACCTGGCCCTGGAAAAACCCGGTGGCTGCACGCACTTGCTGCCCAAAAGCGCCGCCCACGGTCACTGGCTGGTGGCCTGGAACGACAACCCGGACGACACCAGCGCCGGCTTCGTGCGCGATCAACCCAACGCCGAAACCAGCATCAGCGACTACGACATCAACCTGCCGCAAGTGCTGAACAACGAGCTGCGCAAGCTCCTCGTCGGCGGCGACAAAGCCGCCGGCGGCCTGCAGATTCCGGTGGTTGAAGTGCCGGCCGGCCAGGCGAAGGACACCGTCACCCTGTTCCTCTCCGGTGACGGCGGCTGGCGCGACCTGGACCGCGACGTCGCAGGTGAAATGGCCAAGATCGGCTACCCGGTGGTCGGCATCGACACCCTGCGCTACTACTGGCAGCACAAGAGCCCCGAGCAAAGCGCCCTGGACCTGGCAGAGCTGATGCAGCACTACCGGCAGAAATGGGGCACCAAGCGCTTCATCCTCACCGGTTACTCGTTCGGCGCCGACGTTCTGCCAGCGATCTACAACCGCCTGGCCGAATCGGAACAGAATCGCGTCGACGCGATCATCCTGCTGGCCTTCGCCCGTACCGGCAGCTTCGAAATCGAAGTCGAAGGCTGGCTCGGCAACGCTGGCAAAGAAGCCGCCACCGGCCCGGAAATGGCCAAGCTGCCCGCCGCCAAAGTGGTGTGCATCTACGGTGAAGAAGAAGTCGATGAAAGCGGCTGCACCGACAAGACCGCCGTAGGCGAAGTCATCAAACTGCCCGGCGGCCACCACTTCGACGAAAACTACCCGGCGCTGGCGCAGCGTTTGGTGGGTGTGATCGAGAAGCGGCAAGCCAAGGAAACTGAAGCTCAGGAGTGATCTGTAGTTTCACCCACGAAAAACGCCCCGACTCGCGAGAGCCGGGGCGTTTTTTTGGTCTTCACGAAACTTCGCAAAGCCATGCTCTATCGGTAGGAGCCGGCTTGCTGGCGATGGCGGCCTTCCAGTCGACATCGCCGCGCCCGACACACCACCATCGCCGGCAAGCCGGGCTCCTACAGAGGGAACGCGTACACCAAAAAGGCAGTCGGCCCGCAGGCCGCCTCGGTGGGAAGAATATGGCCGGTCGTCAGGCGCCATCGCCAGCAAGCCGGCTCCTACAGATATTTGTATTATCCGCAGGACCCGGGATTGCGCGAAGGGCCTACATCTCCACCTGCGTCCCCAACTCAATCACCCGGTTCAGTGGCAGATTGAAGAAGCGCAGGTTGCCGTTGGCGTTCTGCAACATGAAGGCGAACAGCGCCTCGCGCCAACGCGCCATGCCTTCGAGTTTGGAGGCGATGACCGTCTCGCGGCTGAGGAAGTAGGTGGTGCGCATCGGGCTGAAGTCGAGGTCATCGAGATGACACAGCTTGAGCGCTTGCGGCACGTCCGGTTCGTCAACGAAGCCAAAGTGCAGGATCACCCGGAAGAACCCTTCGCCGTAGGAATCGATCTCAAAGCGTCGGTTCGGCGGCACCCGCGGAATGTCTTCGTACACCACTGTCAGCAGCACCACTTGCTCGTGCAACACTTGGTTATGCAGCAGGTTGTGCAGCAATGCGTGAGGTACGGCGTCCGGTCGCGCAGTAAGGAACACGGCCGTGCCCTGTACGCGATGTGGCGGTTGCACGGCGATACTGCTGATGAAAATGTCCAGCGGCAGGCCACCTTCGTCGATACGTTCGACCAGCAGCTGCTTGCCGCGTTTCCAGGTGGTCATCAGCACAAACAGCGCAAGACCGGCGATCACCGGGAATGCGCCGCCCTGCACGATTTTTGGCACGTTGGCCGCGAAGTACAGGCCATCTACCAACAGGAAACCCAGCAGAATCGGCACCGCCAGCACCGGCGGCCATTTCCACAGCAGCAATATCACCGCCGACACCAGAATGGTGGTCATCAGCATGGTCCCGGTCACGGCCACACCGTAGGCCGATGCCAGCGCACCTGAGGATTCGAAACCCAGCACCAGCAAAATCACGCCGACCATCAACGCCCAGTTCACGGCACCGATGTAGATCTGGCCCTGCTCAGCGCTGGACGTGTGCCGAATGTGCATGCGCGGAATGTAGCCCAGCTGGATCGCTTGACGGGTCAGTGAGAACGCCCCGGAAATCACCGCTTGCGAGGCAATGACCGTGGCCAGCGTCGCCAGGCCGACCAGCGGAATCAACGCCCAGCTCGGCGCCAGCAGATAGAACGGGTTGCGCGCGGCTTCCGGATCGCCGAGCAGCAGCGCACCTTGACCAAAGTAATTCAGCACCAGCGCTGGCAGCACGAGGATGAACCAGGCGCGGGCAATCGGTTTGCGGCCAAAGTGGCCCATGTCGGCGTACAGCGCTTCGGCGCCGGTCAACGCCAGCACCACCGCGCCGAGGATCGCCACGCCCATGCCCGGATGGACGATAAAGAAGCGCACGCCCCAGACCGGGTTCATCGCTTGCAGCACTTCAGGGTGCTGCAGGATGCCGTAGACGCCCAGCGCCCCGAGCACCACAAACCAGGTGACCATGATCGGCCCGAACAGGATGCCGATGCGCGCGGTGCCGTGACTTTGGATCAGGAACAGCGCCACCAACACCACCAGCGACAGCGGCACGACCCAATGGTCGATACCGTCGAATGCCAGCCCCAGGCCTTCGATCGCCGACAGCACGGAAATCGCCGGTGTGATCATGCTGTCGCCATAGAACAGCGCCGCACCGATCAAGCCGCAGACCACCAGTAACGAGCGCAATTTCGCGTGCCCTGCCGCCGCCCGCCGCGCCAGTGCAGTCAGCGCCATGATCCCGCCCTCGCCCTGGTTGTCGGCGCGCAGGACAAACATCATGTACTTGATCGACACGACCCAGATCAGCGACCAGAAGATCAGCGCCAGAATCCCCAATACGCCGTCATGATTGACCGGCACACCATAGCCGCCGGAAAACACTTCCTTGAGGGTGTACAACGGGCTTGTGCCAATGTCGCCGTAAACCACCCCGACCGCCGCGACCAGCATGCCGATCGGCTTTGCTGCCGAATGCTCGGCACCCGCAGTCTGACTTCTTGCCTGACCCATCCATCACTCCTACTACCCAGACCCGGGGCTTCTTCGAAGAAGCACTATGCTTTGTCGTGAGCATGCGCTGTTTTACTTCACGTTACAGACGTTTTGTTGACAGTAAAAAATCGGTAACGCCCAACGGCGCGAAGCATAGCGCAGCACTCGTCGTATTTCCCTGCATAAAGCTGGTCAAGTGCGTCCACCATCGCTAGAATTGCGCACTTTTTGATCAGATGCGCGTTAAAGCGTCCGTCTGTCGCCTTGCCGATCACGGCTGGAGGCGTCACAAAACACCGAGGTTAGACATGTCCACCACTCCTGCGCCGGCCAATCCAAAGGTTGGCTTCGTATCCCTGGGTTGCCCGAAAGCACTGGTCGACTCCGAGCGCATCCTTACGCAGCTGCGCATGGAAGGCTATGACGTCGTGTCCACCTATCAGGACGCCGATGTCGTGGTGGTCAACACCTGCGGCTTCATCGATTCGGCCAAGGCGGAATCGCTGGAAGTGATCGGCGAAGCGATCAAGGAAAACGGCAAGGTCATCGTCACCGGCTGCATGGGCGTCGAGGAAGGCAACATCCGCGACGTGCACCCGAGCGTGCTGGCCGTGACCGGTCCGCAGCAGTATGAGCAAGTGGTCAACGCCGTGCACGAAGTCGTGCCGCCGCGTCAGGATCACAACCCGCTGATCGACCTGGTGCCGCCGCAAGGGATCAAACTGACCCCGCGCCACTACGCGTACCTGAAGATTTCCGAAGGCTGCAACCACAGCTGCAGCTTCTGCATCATCCCGTCGATGCGCGGCAAACTGGTCAGCCGTCCGGTGGGCGACGTACTCGACGAGGCCCAACGTCTGGTCAAATCCGGTGTTAAAGAGCTGTTGGTGATCTCTCAGGACACCAGCGCCTACGGCGTCGACGTGAAATACCGCACAGGCTTCTGGAACGGCGCGCCGGTGAAAACCCGCATGACCGAACTCTGCGAAGCCCTGAGCACCCTCGGCGTCTGGGTGCGCCTGCACTACGTTTACCCGTACCCGCACGTTGACGAACTGATCCCGCTGATGGCTGCCGGCAAAATCCTGCCGTACCTGGACATCCCGTTCCAGCACGCCAGCCCGAAAGTGCTGAAGTCGATGAAACGCCCGGCGTTCGAAGACAAGACCTTGGCGCGCATCAAAAACTGGCGCGAAATCTGCCCGGACCTGATCATTCGTTCGACCTTCATCGTCGGCTTCCCGGGCGAGACCGAAGAAGACTTCCAGTACCTGCTGAACTGGCTGACCGAAGCCCAGCTCGACCGTGTCGGCTGCTTCCAGTACTCGCCGGTCGACGGCGCGCCGGCCAACGACCTGGACCTGGACGTGGTGCCGGATGACGTCAAGCAGGATCGTTGGGAGCGTTTCATGGCGCACCAGCAGGCCATCAGCTCGGCGCGCCTGCAAATGCGCATCGGCCGTGAAATCGAAGTGCTGGTGGACGAGGTCGACGAGCAAGGCGCGGTCGGCCGCTGCTTCTTCGATGCCCCGGAAATCGACGGCAACGTATTCATCGACAACGGCAGTAACCTGAAACCGGGCGACAAAGTCTGGTGCAAAGTGACTGACGCCGACGAATACGACCTGTGGGCTGAACAGATCTAAACGCAAAAAATATGAAAAGCCCCGCTCTCTTGACGAGATGCGGGGCTTTTTTACGGCTATCGTTTGGTGAAGAACGGAATCTCATCTTTTACAGCCGGTTGCAGAGAGAAGGAGCAGGCGGGCATGCGCCAACATTCGGTCATCCACACACCGAAACAGAGTGACTATGAAGAGCTGACCCGGGTCTGGGAGGCCTCAGTACGCGCCACCCATGACTTTCTGCCGGACAGCTACATCAATCTGCTGAAGAACCTGGTGCTGACCCGCTACCTCGATGCGGTGATGCTGATCTGCACCAAGGACGCCAGCCAGCGCATTACCGGTTTTGCCGGGATCGCGGCGGGCAAGATCGAAATGCTCTTTATCGACCCGAAGCATCGCGGTCAGGGACTGGGCAAGAAATTGCTGCGCTATGCCATGGAAAACCTCAACGCCGATGAACTGGACGTTAACGAACAGAACCCGCAAGCGTTGGGGTTTTATTTCAAACAGGGTTTCGAAGTGATCGGCCGCTCGGAAGTCGATGGCATGGGCCAGCCGTATCCGCTGTTGCACATGCGGATGCGCCAAAATCACAAACTTTCACAGCACGGCTGACCTGACACTGAACCCTGTGGGAGCTGGCTTGCCAGCGATGCAGACGCTGCGGTCTATCCTGATGCGCCAAGGTGATGCAATCGCTGGCGAGCCAGCTCCCACATGGAATGCAACTGCATCGAAATGGAACCGGGCTTAACCGGCGCCAGGCAGGTACAATGCCCATCCCCTTTTTTGTTACGGCCCTGACATGACTGACCCGATTCGTCTCTCCAAACGCCTCATCGAACTCGTCGGCTGTTCCCGTCGGGAGGCTGAGTTGTTCATCGAGGGCGGCTGGGTCACCGTCGACGGCGAAGTCATCGACGAGCCGCAGTTCAAGGTCGGCACCCAGAAAGTCGAACTCGATCCAGAGGCCAAGGCCACTGCGCCGGAACCGGTCACCCTTCTGTTCAACGTGCCCGCCGGCATGGACGCGGACACCGCCATGGCGACCATCAGCGCCGAGACGCTGAGTGAAGAGCACCGCTACGGCAAACGTCCGCTCAAGGGCCACTTCCAGCGCCTGACCGCCAGCACCGACTTGCAAGCCAATGCCAGCGGTCTGCTGGTGTTCACGCAAGACTGGAAGATCCTGCGCAAGCTCACTGCCGACTCCAACAAGATCGAGCAGGAATACGTGGTCGAAGTCGAAGGCGACATGGTCGAACACGGCCTTAACCGCTTGCAGCACGGCCTGACCTACAAAGGCAAGGAATTGCCCGCAGTCAAGGCCAGCTGGCAAAACGAAAACCGCCTGCGTTTTGCCATGAAGAACCCGCAACCGGGCGTGATTGCCCTGTTCTGCCAGGCCGTCGGCCTGAAGGTCGTGGGCATCCGCCGCATCCGCATCGGCGGCGTGTCAATCGGCAAAGTGCCCGTGGGGCAATGGCGCTATCTGTCCGGCAAAGAGAAGTTCTAACACTTCTGACGCCGCCACACATTTCGGTGCCGCTGTTTCATGCGGCACCCACTGCTGAATATCAGGACTGCACACCATGATTCACAATGACGTACTGCGCAGCGTGCGCTACATGCTCGACATCAGCGACAAGAAAGTCATCGAGATCATCAAGCTCGGCGGCATGGACGTCACCCTGCCAGACCTGTT
Organism: Pseudomonas reinekei; assembly: GCF_001945365.1. GTDB lineage: Bacteria > Pseudomonadota > Gammaproteobacteria > Pseudomonadales > Pseudomonadaceae > Aquipseudomonas > Aquipseudomonas reinekei. Next base: position 344,704 of record NZ_MSTQ01000006.1, on the reverse strand, counting down.
GACCTATCTCGACAAGAAAGAAGAAGACGAGGAAGGCTTCGTACGCTGCCCGGACGAAGTCATGGCGCATTTCCTCGACGGCCTGGTGATCTTCAAGCGCGGCAAGGACGAAAGCCGCCCGCCACAGCCGATCGAAGTGCCGGTGACCAATAACATCATCCTGAAAAAACTGCGCGTGGCCTTCGAACTGAAGGAAGACGACATGCACGCGATCCTCAAGGCCGCCGAGTTCCCGGTGTCCAAGCCTGAGCTGAGCGCGCTGTTCCGCAAGTTCGGCCACACCAACTACCGCCCGTGCGGCGACCAGTTGCTGCGCAATTTCCTCAAGGGCCTGACCCTGCGCGTTCGCCCGCAGTAAGCCTGATGCGCGTTGACCTGTAAGAGCCGGCTTGCTGGCGATAGCGTTTTGAAGATCGCCATCGCCAGCAAGCCGGCTTCTACAAAGCTGTCTGTATGAATCCCCATTCCTCGCAAAAATAGTGGCTCCGCTTCCAGCGGCTGACGACTAGGGTGTAATGACTCTCAGCTCTCAGGATTCGCCATGCACCCCTACTTCTCCCTGCAAGGCCGCACCGCCCTGGTGACCGGCGGTACCCGTGGTATCGGCAAAATGATCGCCAAGGCCTATGTAGATGCCGGCGCGACCGTGTACATCTGCGCCCGCGACGTCGAGGCCTGCCAGCAAACAGCTGATGAACTCGGCGCCCTCGGACGCTGCCACGCAGTGGCCGCCAACCTGGCCACCGAAGAAGGCGTACAGCAACTGGCCACGCGCCTGAGCGAACAGATCACCCATCTCGACATTCTGGTGAACAACGCCGGCACGACTTGGGGCGCGCCACTGGAAAGCTACCCGATCAAGGGCTGGGAAAAGGTCATGCAACTCAACGTGACCTCGGTGTTCAACTGCATCCAGCAGTTCCTGCCATTGCTACGCAAAGCCGGTTCTGAAGTGAATCCGGCGCGGATCATCAACATCGGCTCGGTGGCTGGCATTTCCTCCTTCGGCGAACAGGCCTACGCCTACGGCCCCAGTAAAGCGGCGCTGCATCAATTGTCGCGGATCCTGGCCCGGGAGCTGGTCAGCCAGCACATCAACGTCAACGTGATCGCGCCGGGGCGTTTTCCAAGCAAGATGACTCAGCACATCGGCAATGATGAACAGGCGCTGGCGCAGGATACGGACCTGATTCCAATGAAGCGTTGGGGCCGCGAGGAGGAGATGGCGGCGCTGGCGATCAGTCTGGCGAGTACGGCTGGGGCCTATATGACCGGGAATATCATTCCGCTGGATGGTGGGTTCAGCCTCTGACACCCGCTTTTGTGGCGAAGGAGCTTGCTCCCTCGCCACGGAATGCGCATGGGTTATCATGCCCGCCTCTTTTGCGCCTCGATTTCAAACCATGACCTACAGCGTTTCTCCCATCGGCTTCGTGCGTTCCTGCTTCAAGGAGAAGTTCGCCATCCCGCGCCAACCGCAACTGGCCCCGGCCGCACGTGGCGTTCTGGAACTGGTGGCGCCGTTCGATCAGGGTGATGCCGTGCAGGGCCTGGAACAGGTCAGCCATGTCTGGCTGCTGTTCCTGTTCCATCAGGCTCTGGAAGATAAGCCAAGGCTGAAGGTCCGCCCTCCCCGCCTCGGCGGCAACAAATCCATGGGCGTGTTTGCGACCCGCGCAACCCACCGTCCCAACGGCATTGGTCAGTCCGTGGTGAAGCTGGACAAGGTTGAAGCCAATCGTCTGTGGATATCCGGCATCGACTTGCTGGACGGCACGCCCATCCTCGATATCAAACCCTACGTGCCCTACGCCGACATCATTGACGATGCCTCCAATACCATCGCCAGCGCCGCGCCGCAGCTGATTGCCGTGGAGTGGACGGATATTGCGCTGCAACAGGCCCATGGCCATGCTCAGCGCCTCGCAGAGCCTTTGATCGAGCTGATCGAGCAATGCCTGGCGCAGGATCCACGCCCGGCTTACCAGACGCCTGCACCGGAGCGGGAGTACGGTGCGCAGTTCTGGGATGTGGATGTGCGCTGGCATTATCCGACGCCGGAGTTGATCCGGGTGCTGGAAGTCATTCCCGCAAAAAGCTGAACCCCGGAAACAACAGTGGGAGCGAGCCTGCTCGCGAAGGGGTATCAGCCAACATTATGTTGACTGTCACACCGCTATCGCGAGCAAGCTCGCTCCCACAGGTAAAGCAGATGCAGTTTTAAGACTTACTTCTCGACGAACGCACGCTCGATCAGGTAATCACCCGGCTCGCGCATCCGCGGCGAAACTTTCAGGCCGAAGCTGTTCAACACTTCGCTGGTCTCGTCGAGCATGCTTGGGCTGCCGCACAGCATGGCGCGGTCGTCCTGCGGATTGATCGGCGGCAGGCCGATGTCGCTGAACAGCTTGCCGCTGCGCATCAAATCGGTCAGACGGCCTTCGTTCTCGAACGGCTCGCGGGTCACGGTCGGGTAGTAGATCAACTTGTCACGCAGCGCCTCGCCGAAGAATTCGTTCTGCGGCAGGTGCTCGGTGATGAATTCGCGGTAAGCGACTTCGTTGACGTAACGTACGCCGTGGCACAGGATCACTTTTTCGAAACGCTCGTAGGTTTCCGGGTCCTGGATGACGCTCATGAACGGCGCCAGCCCGGTGCCGGTGCTGAGCAGGTACAAATGTTTGCCAGGCTTCAAGTCGTCCAGTACCAACGTGCCGGTAGGCTTCTTGCTGATGATTATCTCGTCGCCTTCCTTCAAATGCTGCAACTGGGAAGTCAGCGGACCATCAGGCACCTTGATGCTGAAGAACTCGAGATGCTCTTCCCAGTTCGGGCTGGCGATCGAGTAAGCGCGCATAAGCGGGCGGCCGTTGGGCTGTTGCAGGCCGATCATCACGAACTGACCGTTCTCGAAGCGCAGGCCCGGATCACGGGTGCACTTGAAGCTGAACAGAGTGTCGTTCCAGTGATGAACACTGAGGACACGCTCGTGGTTCATGTTGCTCATGTACGTGGGACTCCTGGAGATGGGTCTGCGCGTGCTCTTGCAGAGCCGGGGTGCGCAATTGCATCGCATTCTAATAGCGACGACAATATCTGTTAACTGGATTATTAAGATAAGGGTTATCGGTTATATCGATATGCGATTTACTCTCCGTCAACTTCAAGTCTTCGTCGCCGTCGCCCAGCAGGAAAGCGTATCCCGTGCTGCGGGACTGCTCAACCTCTCGCAATCGGCGGCAAGCACCTCGATCACCGAACTGGAGCGCCAGTGCAGCTGCCAATTGTTCGACCGTGCCGGCAAACGGCTGAGCCTCAACGCCTTGGGCAAACAGTTGTTGCCGCAGGCGGTGGCGCTGCTTGACCAGGCCAAGGAAATCGAAGACCTGCTCAACGGCAAGTCCGGTTTCGGCTCGCTGGCGGTGGGTGCGACGCTGACCATCGGCAACTACCTGGCCACCCTGCTGATCGGCAGCTTCATGCAGCGCCACCCGGAAAGCCAAGTGAAGCTGCATGTGCAAAACACTGCCAATATCGTGCAACAAGTGGCGCACTATGAAATTGATCTGGGTCTGATTGAAGGCGATTGCAGCCACCCGGACATCGAAGTGCAGAGCTGGGTGGAAGATGAACTCGTGGTGTTTTGCGCGCCGCAGCATCCCTTGGCAAAGCGCGGCACCGCCACCATGGATGAATTAAGCCACGAAGCCTGGATTTTGCGTGAACAAGGTTCCGGTACGCGCCTGACGTTCGACCAGGCCATGCGTCATCACCGCAGCGCGCTGAATATCCGCCTGGAGCTCGAGCACACCGAAGCGATCAAGCGCGCGGTGGAGTCCGGCCTGGGGATTGGGTGCATATCGCGATTGGCACTGCGGGACGCCTTCCGCCGCGGCAGCCTGGTGGCGGTGGAAACGCCGGATCTGGATCTGGCGCGGCAGTTTTACTTCATCTGGCACAAACAGAAGTACCAGACATCGGCGATGCGCGAGTTCCTCGATCTGTGCCGCGCCTTCACCGCCGGGGTTCAGCGCAGCGACGAGATCGTGTTGCCGACCATCGCTTAAAGCAGGATCACGGCCCACACCAGCGCAATCATGGTCAACGCCACCAGCTGTGCGGCGCTGCCCATGTCCTTAGCGTTTTTCGACAGCGGGTGCAACTCAAGGGAAATACGGTCGATGGCCGCTTCTACCGCCGAGTTGAGCAACTCGACGATCAGTGCCAGCAAACAGACGGCAATCAGCAAGGCCTGCTCGACACGGCTGACGTTCAGGAAGAACGACAGCGGGATCAGGATCACATTGAGCAAAACCAACTGGCGAAAGGCGGCTTCGCCGGTAAAAGCTGCGCGCAGGCCGTCCAGCGAGTAGCCGGAGGCATTGAGGATACGTTTAAGGCCGGTCTGGCCTTTGAAAGGTGACATAGAGTGGGCAACTGACCGAAAAGGAGTGGGAAAGCTAGATGAACCAAAGTCAAAAAAGCGTGAAGATGCCAACCCTTAGTGGCTCGAAATTGACTCAAGTTGTTGCAGCAGCAACGCCGCCTGAGTCCGGGTCCGCACATTCAGTTTACGGAATATAGCCGTAACGTGCGCCTTGATGGTCGCTTCGGAAACGCTCAGCTCATAAGCGATCTGCTTGTTCAGCAATCCTTCGCAGACCATCGTCAACACACGGAACTGCTGCGGCGTAAGGCTGGCAAGCCCTTCACTGGCGGCCTTGGCCTCATCGGAAACACTGACGGCCTCGAACGCCTGCGGTGGCCAGAACACATCGCCGTCGAGTACCGCACGCACGGCTTTCTGGATCACGCTCAGGTCACTGGATTTTGGAATAAAACCACTGGCGCCGAATTCACGGGACTTGACCATGATCGTAGCCTCTTCCTGAGCGGAGACCATGACCACCGGAATCTGCGGGTACTGTCCGCGCAACAGCACCAGGCCGGAAAAGCCATACGCCCCGGGCATGTTCAGGTCCAGTAGCACCAGATCCCAATCGGCTTTTTCAGTCAGGCGGGTTTCCAGCTCGGCAATGCTTGCCACTTCCACCAGGCGCACATCGGGACCGAGGCCCAGGGTCAACGCTTGATGCAAGGCAGAGCGGAAAAGCGGGTGGTCATCGGCAATCAGGATTTCGTATGTGGCCATTTTTCAAATGATCCTGTTCTTCTAACAACTCGAGATGCAGCCAAGAAGCTGCACCTGGGGGCACGCTCAACGCCAATACGTGGCAATTCACGTCGCTATTCAAATAACGAATACGGCGTATCAAACTTCGGCCGCGCCCTGAACGGCGCCAAGCATGCCCAGCGAAACCGGGGTGGTCAAGCTACAAGGCCACTACAGTCTTTTGCAGTATGGGCGACAATCAACGCATGCTCGCGGCGGCATTCTGCACGAACGGTAACAACTCGGCATGTGCCGGTGTTTCAACGTTCATTTCAAGCTGACGCTTGGCATCGAGATAATGCTGGCTGAACACATCGAAATAAGCGTCCAGCGCCGATGCCGCCTGCTCGTCACCCGCCAGATCGAGGCACAGTGCCGCGACTTCCGCGGTGCACAGGTGCTCGCTGCGTGTGGAGCGGCGCAATTGATAGCGGGACAGTTTTTCTGGCAGCAGACTCAGGATCGGCAGCGAGTCGAAGTAAGGGCTTTTACGGAAAATCTTCCGGGCTTCGGTCCAGGTCGCGTCCAACAGAATAAACAGCGGCCGCTTGCCGCTATCCACCGCCACGCTGTGGGTCACGCGCTCAGGCGCAACATATTCCCCCGGAAACACCAGATAGGGCTGCCATTGTGGGTCGGACAACAGCGCCAGCAGGCGGGGGTCGATTTCGGTGCGCGACCAGATGAACGCGTGGTTATCACGCACCACGTCGGCGATCAGCCAACCGGTATTGCTCGGTTTGAACACTTCCTTGCTGGTCATGATCAGGCACACCCCGGAGCGGGCCTCGACTTGCGGACGCCAGGCGCACAGGCAATGGCTCTCAATCACGCGGCAGGCGCGGCAGCGGGTGGCGCGCCAGCCACGGGCCTGGATCGGCTTGATGCCTTCGTCTTCGCGCTGATCGCGCAGGCGGGCTACAGCGTTGGGGGCATGGCTCATTGCAGGCAACGCTGACAGGACAGTGGGGTCGACACGAAAAACACTCGGCAAGGCAAAAAGTACGGCAGTTTACCAGACCGGCAGGGCCAAGCCTGTACCGTCCAGGCCACCTCCCCTATAATTCGCCGCCACTGAACGCACAGTCACGTGACGGGTCAAACCACCCATCACTGCCCCAGGAGAGTTTCATGCTGCGCCTTATCGTTCCCACCGCTGCCATTCTGCTGGCTTCGTCCTTCAACGCTCAGGCTGCATCCTTGAGCGAGCAGAATCTGAACAGAGAGCTGCGCAACGTCGCCGCACAAAGCAGCGTTGGTACGCCACGGGCGATCAATGAAGACATTCTCGATCAGGGCTACACCGTCGAAGGCAATGTCCTGATCAACCATTTGAGCGTGCAAAGCAGCCACGCCAACCAGATGCGCGCCGACCCCAAAGCCGTGTACTTCCAGCTGGGCGCCTCGGTTTGCAACAACCCGGCCTACCGTAAATTGATGGCCAAGGGCGCCGTCATGCGTTACGACTTCACCGAGGTGAAGACCAACCGCGCAGTGGGTTCTGCCAGCTATCAGGAATCGGACTGCCCGAAAGCGGCGCCGAAGAAGAAGTAATCAGTGGGATTTGGCGCGCCGTTGTTCATCCTCGGCGCGCAATTCTGCCAGCAATGCCTGCAAATAACGTGAGCGCCGCTCCGCGCCCATAAGACGCCGGCAGCACTCCTCTTCGAGACTCAAATGATTGGTCTCGGCTGCTGACTTCAGCAATCGATACAGCTGTGTATCGATTTCCAGAATGACTCTGGCCATGGTTTCCCGCCTCCCTGCTCCTCACTCGCGTTGAGCGATAAATCCTTGAACTGCTTGTATCGTGCGCCCTGCCGTTGACGCAAAGTTGTCGTGTCACGCCTGTAACTTAGTAAATCAGAGTGCTGGACGTTCGGCTTGCGTTCAGACGAGCGGTGAAACCACCTTGCAAATCGTCAATAAGCGGTTGCCATGAAAGACTTTGCGGCGCAATGATCAAGGCAGCGCAAATCACCGCGAGGGTCTAGATTCTAAGTATCCACACTCACTTGTCAGGGCAGGAAGGGGCCGCCCGCTACGAATTGTGTCGTGCGAACGCTACTTTCATCCAAGGGATAAACAGAGCCTGTTTGGATGGTCCGATGACTCTTCGGACCCCGTGGATCGCCCAGGCATGGGCTTGGGCAGACAGCGACACATGAAGTGTCGTGGCACCGACGATTGCGTAGTCGCAGCCGTGGGCTCTGTGCAGAAGGAGAAGTTGAATGCCTTACCAACCGAATGACCTCCTGAGCCGCCATTTTGAAGAAAGCGGCCACGACCTCATCAGCAAGGTCGAAGAGCAACTCAGCCTTGTTTCCCCCAACAGCCCGAACATCCCGATCTACCGTGACATGATCCTGACGGTGCTGCGCATGGCCCAGGATGACCACAACCGCTGGAATGCCAAGATCACCCTGCAAGCCCTGCGCGAGCTGGAGCAAGCCTTTCGGGTGCTGGAACAGTTCAAGGGGCGGCGCAAAGTCACGGTATTTGGCTCTGCCCGCACCCCGATAGAACACCCGCTGTATGGCCTCGCCCGCGAACTCGGTGCCGCGCTGGCACGCTCGGACATGATGGTTATTACCGGCGCTGGGGGTGGCATCATGGCCGCGGCTCACGAAGGTGCCGGCCTGGATCACAGCCTGGGCTTCAACATCACCCTGCCCTTCGAACAGCATGCCAACCCCACCGTCCAGGGCACGACCAATCTGCTGCCCTTCCACTTTTTCTTCACCCGCAAGCTGTTCTTCGTCAAGGAAGCCGACGCGCTTGTCCTGTGCCCGGGCGGTTTTGGCACGCTGGATGAAGCGCTGGAAGTGTTGACGCTGATCCAGACCGGCAAAAGCCCGCTGGTTCCCGTGGTACTGCTCGATGCACCGGGTGGCACGTTCTGGCAAGGCGCGCTGGCATTCATTCAGCAGCAATTGGTGGAGAATCGCTACATCCTGCCTACCGACATGAACCTGGTGAACCTGGTCTACACCGCCGAGGAGGCCGTGGAGCACATCAACCAGTTCTACAGCAACTTCCACTCCAGCCGCTGGCTCAAGCATCAGTTCGTGATTCGCATGAACCACAAACTCAGCGACCGCGCGCTCGAACACATGCAGGAAGCCTTCGCCGACCTGTGCCTGAGCGATCACTTCCATCAGCACGCGTACAGTGGCGAAGAACACGACGAAGCACAGTTCAGCCACCTGGCGCGGCTGGCCTTCACCTTCAACGCACGTGACCATGGTCGATTGCGGGCGCTGGTGGACTACATCAACTTGCCGGACAACTGGGCGCAATCCCAGCCTCAGGCACAACAGCGCACACGCACGCCATCCAAGGTTACTTAACGCAAAAAAAACGGCCCGCTATCGAAATAGCGGGCCGCTTCAATTAATCGTCCATCCCTCGACCGCTGAACAAGCGGTTGATCATCTCCATGGAAAATCCCCGATACGCCAGGAACCTGCCTTGCTTGGCACGTTCCCGGGCGTCGATCGGCAATTGCCCGGAGAATTTACGCCGCCAGGTATCTGCCAACTGCTCCTGCCAGTCGATGCCGCTCTCGCGCAAGGCCTGTTCGATATCGCTGCGTTGCAGACCACGCTGGCTCAACTCTTCACGAATTCGTAAAGGGCCATAACCGGAACGGGCACGGTAGGAAACAAAACTTTCGAGGTAACGGGATTCGGATAACAAACCCTCTTCCGTCAATCGGTCGAGCGCCGTGTCGATCATTTCAGGGAGGGCGCCGCGCTGGCGCAGTTTACGCGCCAGCTCAACCCGACCGTGCTCGCGTCTCGCGAGCAGGTCCATTGCGGTTCGCCGCACCGCGACGAGTGTATCGAGTACGGCAGTCATCGGATCAATCAGATATCAGCGTCAACCAGGTCGTCTTCAGTCTCTTTGACTGCAGAAGCCTTGGCGTCTGCTACCGACGAAGGGGACAGCAGCTTGTCGCGCAGTTGCTTCTCGAGCGTTGCGGCGATGTCCGGGTTATCCGCCAGGTACTTGGCCGAGTTGGCCTTGCCCTGACCGATCTTGGTGCCGTTGTAGGCATACCATGCACCGGACTTCTCGACGAAACCGTGCAGAACGCCGAGGTCGATCATCTCACCGTTGAGGTAGATGCCCTTGCCGTAAAGAATCTGGAACTCGGCCTGACGGAACGGCGAAGCCACTTTGTTCTTCACAACCTTGACGCGGGTTTCGCTACCGACGACTTCATCACCTTCTTTCACCGCGCCGGTACGGCGGATGTCCAGACGAACCGACGCGTAGAACTTCAGCGCGTTACCACCGGTGGTGGTTTCCGGGCTACCGAACATTACGCCGATTTTCATACGGATCTGGTTGATGAAGATCACCAGGCAGTTGGCGTTCTTGATGTTACCGGTGATTTTACGCAGCGCCTGGGACATCAGGCGGGCTTGCAGGCCCACGTGCATGTCGCCCATTTCGCCTTCGATTTCAGCCTTCGGTACCAGAGCCGCCACGGAGTCGACGATGATCACGTCAACCGCGTTGGAGCGCACCAGCATGTCGGTGATTTCCAGGGCCTGTTCGCCGGTATCCGGCTGGGAAACCAGCAGGTCGTCGACGTTGACGCCCAGCTTGCCGGCGTATTCCGGGTCGAGGGCGTGTTCGGCGTCGACGAATGCGCAGGTCGCGCCGGCTTTTTGAGCCTGGGCGATCACGGACAAGGTCAACGTGGTTTTACCGGAAGATTCAGGACCGTAGATTTCAACAATACGGCCTTTTGGCAGACCGCCGATGCCGAGAGCGATGTCCAGCCCCAGAGAGCCAGTGGAGATAGCCGGGATCGCCTGACGGTCCTGATCGCCCATACGCATTACGGCACCCTTGCCGAATTGACGTTCGATCTGACCCAGGGCCGCAGCCAAGGCTTTCTTCTTGTTGTCGTCCATTAAAGTCCTCACGTAATCAATAAGGCCTGACGGCCAACACCTGTATAAGTAGCCAGTATTATTCCACAGCGATTACGGATCGCCTACCCCTGATTTGAGATTTCTGCCGCGGTATAGCGCAGCAGCCCCTCTAGAGCGGCCCTCACCGTTTGTCGGCGGACTTCGTCACGGTCACCGGGGAAGTGCTGCACCTCGCTGAATACCCGTTCGCCAACGCCCCAGGCCAGCCAAACGGTACCCACCGGTTTGCTTGGCGAACCGCCGTCCGGCCCGGCCACGCCACTGACCGCCACGGAAAAAAACGCCCGGCTTTTATACTGAGCGCCCTTGGCCATCGCTTCGACCACCTCGCGGCTGACCGCCCCCACCGTGGTGAACAACTCGACCGGAACGTTCAATTGCAGGTTCTTCTGCAGATTGGAGTAGGTGACATAACCGGCCTCGAACCAGGCCGAACTGCCGGGAATCCGGGTGATCGCCTCGGCAATCCCGCCACCGGTACAAGACTCGGCGGTGGACACGTGGGCATTGAGAAGCTGCAATTGCCTGCCAAGGTCAGCGGCCAGTTGAGTGGTTAATTTCACGGTCATCTCCAGATCGGGCGGAATGAGACTAACCGTACACCAGCGCATCGCACTTGCAAGTTACAGGACTGATCAAAGTGTTAACGGGTGAGTGCTCTGACATACGCCTGACAGGCCTGCAAGGCGATCAGTCCACGGTCGCCGGCGTCGGTGATGGCGATAATTCGTTGAGCATGCGTCGGGTCAAGTCGGGCGCGTACGGCACCATGACCCACGCCGCCGGGGCCGGGGGCGGCAGGCACTGATCCGATTGACGGCGTGTCTGCGACATCGAGGAGGACTGACAGCCGCACATCAGCAGTGGCAAGACGATCACGCAGACGAGCTTGATCACGTTCAACATCGGTTAGCACCTGGTAATGATTTTTCTCGCTGGCGGCCAGTTGTTGCTCAAGCCGCAATCGCTGCTCATGAACCGCTTGCTGCCGAGTGGCCGCCGCCAGCGTCAGCTGGTTCAGCGTTTCGCCATGCAGCCTGGCCTGCTCTGCCAGTTGCCGGCCGTATCGCCAATCCTGAACTCGCCACGCCATCGCTGCCGAGCTGCCCACCAATACGGCCAGCAACACGGCAGCGCCAAAGGCCCGGTAAGGCAACGGAATCAGACCGAAGGCTGGCATAGCACCGCCCTCGCCCGCGCCCAAAGCTGCAAGCGATCCTGCAAGCCGTTCAGGCCACCGTTGATGCGCCGGGTGATGCTGTTGAACTGGTCGCGATCGGCCAGTTCATTGAGACCGTTGCGCGCCCAGAACCACGCGGCGGATTCAGCGGCCCATTGCGGCTGCTCCAGCAGTTCAGGCGACGCCAGCAAACGCTCATCACCAAACAAGCCGAGGCTGCACTGGCGATAATTGTGCCGACCGGTGATCTGGATCAGGCCTCGTCCGCGATATCGTTGGCCGTCGCCATCCGTCTCCGGCGAGTTGCCCAGACGTGCCGCCAGCGCACCGGTATCGTATTTGCTCAGGTATTGATCAGAGCCCAGTTCGCGAACGTAGTGTAACTGGCCCGATTCATGGCCGACCTGAGCCAGAAAGGCGGCAATGCGCAGGGGCGTGTTGATGTTGTGCCGGGCCATGGCGCTGTTGAGGGCGGAAATGAAAACGCCCGCTTGGGTGCGGGCGTTCGGATAGATCTTGAGTAGCTGTTGTTCGGTGCACTGCATCGCTCGCTCCTGTGATAGATGAATGGCGCGCCCGCCGGCATTGTCTGCGCGTGTTATTGCGTTGAACCCAGACAGGTCGCTGCGAGGGTGCAGCGATAGCTGTTCTGACGGCTGCCGCTGGCGGTGACCTTGTCGATCGACCAATGCCCGCGCATGAAGTCAGGCCAACTGTCGTCAAGTACCACCAGCCCTTCTGCACACAGTGCCGGGTCGCCCGGACAACTGATGGTGACCTTGAGCATTTCACGCATCATCCGGCGCACTTCGCCTTCGCAGGCTGCCCGAGCCTCTTCAGCATTCTGGCAACGTCGGCGCATGGTCTTGAAGGGTGCGATGCCGCTTTCGACGATGCGTTCCTCGCCAGCGGCGGCGTCCCACCAACTCATTTTGCAGCCCTGGTATTTCGCCCGCGCGGTTTCATCGAGGGTCGCGGAGATGAAGCCGTGATCGTCCGGGCGGTTGTTGGTGGTCACCGACAGGCGCACGTTGGGCAAGACCTTGCCCGACAGCGATTTCGCCTGACCGCGCCGCGCCAACACATACAGCTCGTTGACCGGTTTGGCCACCGCGTCGTGAGTCCGGGCCAGACGCGTCAGAAAGCCCATGTCGGTTTCATTGGACTGGTCGACATGATCAATCTTGATCAGCGCCAGATCCGGCGCGACCCTGGGAGAAAACCCGTGTCGCGAGGTCAGTTGGCGGAACAGTGCGCCGAGGGTGGTTGGCCCATGACTGGCAGAGCGCCGCTGCTTGAAGCCGGTTTCGTCCCTGGCGCTGAAGGGCGCGGCCGTGGCCACCAGCGTCAGGCGCAGGGGAAACAGGGTCGGTGTGCGGCGGGTGATGACAAATTCGCCTTTGTCGACCAGTCCCGACTCACGATAACCGACAAGCAAGCCGATTTTTCCATCCAGGCTCGGCAGCCCGGGCAAGCCTTCCAGATCAATGGTCAGGGACAGTTGGTCGGACTCGATACCCGCCGCATCGATGTGTTGCCAACTGAGTAATCGTTCGTTGAGCAGGGCCGCATTGGCCCCGTAGATTTCCACGGCCGGGGTGAATCCAAGTGTCATATCGCCTCCTTAATCCCAGGCTGAAACCGGCGCGACGGCCATCGGATGACGTTCCACTTCCGGCAGGCTCACCCACACGCCGGCCGGGAGTACCGCGGCCTGCTCGCTCAACGCCGGATTGAGGCGCCAGAGCGCCTCCTCGGCGGCATCATCGCTACGCCCCGTTTCTCGAAACAGCAACAGGTTCACCGAATCACCGGCAATACTTCTGACTCTACGCATTGGTGTACTCCGCCAATTCGACCGTCCAGTCGATGACCATCGCTGTGCCGTCATCAATCACCAGGCTCTGATTCTCAGTCAGGTCGTTGATTCGCCACAGCCCCCAGTTACGGCCAACGCCATCAACCAACGGCAACGGCACCCGCAAGGCCTGCAAGGCACGCAATTCATCCAGACGCCCCATCGCCTGCGCATACATCGACTTGCCGCCGATGACCAGGGTTTGCAGGCCTTGGCCGGTCTGGCTGGACTTGGGTTTACTGGTGAGGATGTCGATGTTTGCCCAGCCACCGTCCGATTTTCGCTGCAAGTTGCTGTAGGCGAAGTTTCTGGACAGGCCGAATATGAAATCACCCAGGATCATCTGCTGCTTCATCAAGCCACTCCATCTGTCAGGGCCGTGTCACGTCGTGTGGCCAATGCGTTGGCCGGCATGAGTTGACCCAATTGTCCCAGCGTCGTCTGCACCACCAGATTCGCCAGCTCCTTGGCGCTGGCCAGATCCTGGCCGTTGATCTGAATGGTGGAGTTGAACGTGATGGGTTGATTGTCCGTGCGGGTACTCGTCAGGTCTTTGCTGACCTGTGCCGGAGCTTTAAGGCGGTCGACCAGGACGCTGAGTTTTTCGCCCAGCATCGAGCCGAGCTCAGACCCGGCAAAACCTCCCAGCAAACCGCCGATGGCGGTGCCTACACCCGGGAGAATCAGCGTGCCGAGCGCCGCACCCGCGGTCGCCCCGGCATAGGAACCGGCCAACAGTCCGGCCGATGAGACAACGGCTTTGCTGTCACCTTGCGCAACGCCCTGAGCAATGCCAATACCGGCATCGAGTAACCGCAAAGGTTGCGCCCTCTTGGCTAGAAAGGAGCCCGCCGCTGCCACTTTGCCTTGCAGAGGGATGGCCTGCGCGGAGCCAGTCAGCGTCATCAGGCTCTGGGCCTGGGTCATTGCGGGTCTCATCGAGCGGGGTTGCACGTCGACGTTGCGTATCACCGGATTCGTGGCGTTGACAAGAACCTTGGAACCCCTGGTTTCCCTGACGTTACTCGAGCTCTCGAAACCCCTGGAGTCCCTGGAATAGTCCGGTTGCGTGAGAGGGCTCAGTCTCTTCTTTTTGCCGCGTGACTTCTGTTCTTTTTTCTTGTCTGCGCCGCCCTCCCTGGGCTGTGGATTTTCGCCTTTGCGGCTTTTCTCTTGGGTAGGCATCTCACCTTGAGCACTACCGCCACCCTCTTCCCCCAACAGCTTTCCCAAACCAAAAGGCAGGCGCGGCGCTCCTCGCTTGAGGATTTTTTTAGCAACATTGGTGAACGCTTCGTCAACCACCGATTCCACCAACTTCGATGCGATGGAATACAACCCTACCGCGACAGCCGCAAGCCCGGTGGCCAATTTGGGGTTTTCTTCGGCAAACGAGCTCAACTTATCAACCTGTGTGCTGAGCCCGTTGGAAAAGTCCGGTGTTACCGCCTCGCGCAATCGATCGAGACTCGCATCCAAAGCATCCGCAGACACTGGTGTGCGGCTCTTCGGAGCTTCAGCGGCTTGAGTCGTCTCCAGCGTTTTGCCAAGGCTCTTATCCTTGGCAGGCAATGCCAAGGGCGATGCAACTTGATGCTCTGTCGGCCCGTGTATCAGCGACTTCAAATCACAGGTGCACGCCTGGTTTTGCACTTTGATTGGCATCACCAAACGGGGCGCATCGGAAGATGAGCGCGGGCCAATATCGGCGTCGAGTCTGGGTAGCGACTCACTTCGAGCATCCGCCACACCCGTAAATGCTTTGAGTTGCGAACGAGGAGAGGACAACACTGCCGTCAGCGACGCCAATGCCTCACCGAGCTTGCCCTGCCCTGTCGTCAACAAACGGATGTCGAGGCTGACCGTGTTCAACGCCATGCCGAGCTGCGTCAATGCATCCTTGAAACCAATTAACCCGAAGGGTTCCGACGCAATATTGAAGGTCGGTAGTTCGAAACTATTGAGCCTCGCATCGACCGTCGAGTACTTGCTGTCTGCCATCCTCCTCTACTCCTCTTTCACGCCAAGGCGAGAGATCGCTATGTCATAGCGGCGCAACGCCTTTTCGACGTCCCACTCCAGAATTTCCGTCTCACTTACCGGGTAAATGAGCGGCACCACATCGAGGATCACTTCGATGTCGCGTTCCGAAAGAAGGCCGCCGGTTGGTTTAAAAAATCGTCGATGCGCACCTGCAATTGCGTCCAGTCAGGCACGGTCAACTGGGCCAGGTCGGGCAGCATCAGGCCAGTGCAATGGGCGGTGATGAATTCGGCACGCTCCTTGCCGGTCTTGAGTTTCTTCATGGCTTTGGTGGCACGCAGCACCGGCATTTCCAGGGTCAACTCGGTCAGCGTGCGACCGGCAACGGCGAGCGGTTGCAGCAGTTGCACTTGATCGGGATCGATGGCCGGATCGTCCTGCTCAACCGGCTGTAGAAAGAACGAGGTCGGCCGGGTCGACATTTCGTGCACGTACTGCGCAATGCTGACGAAGTCCGGGCGTTTGAGTTGGTCGAGTTCCTTGACCGACAAACCGGTGGCCAGCAGCGCCAGCTCAAAGAACTGATCGTCCTCATCATCACCGGCGCGGGCCAGCGCCTCTTTCTGGGCGGCGTAGAACAGCGGCTTGAGCAGGATCTGCTCGATGTGCGATCCGTCGTCACCGGTGATCGGCGACAACAGTTCGTGTGTGGGAGGTGTCCAGGACATGTCGGAAATTCCTTTTTGATGCGTGGCGGGATGTCGCGTAGGGCCAAAATCCTTGTGGGAGCCAGCCTGCTGGCGATTGCGGTGTGTCAGGCGATGTCAGTGTCGACTGGCACGCCGTCATCGCGAGCAGGCCGGCGCCTGCAGGTTATGTGGATGGCTGGGGGGTTAAGGCAGCAATACCGCACGGCGTGCATCGCCAAGAATGTCGACGCCGCTGAGCACGAACTTCTGGGTGCGCACGTCGATGTCGATCACCGTGACGCCGTTTTCCAGACGGCTGTAGGTGCGGCAGGACAGTTCCAGCGTAGTGGTGGGTTTTTCGTTCATCTTCAGCGCGGTTTCAGTCAGCGACTTCAGCTTGCCGCCGACCGTGTGATAGGTGAACCAGGTGTTTCCGTCCTGGTCCTGTCCGCCTTCACGAACGCTCAAGAGAATGTCATCACCCAGATTCACCCCCAGTGCCAGCAAGATTTCCGGGCCCATGCCTTGCAGTTTGAGCGAGGCGCCGAGGACTTTGCCGCCCTTGGCCATTTCCTCGCCGATGAAACGGCCGCCACGCATCTCGTCCATCTCGAACTCGATCTTCGGCGGGGTGAACTCTTCGACCGTCGCCGACAACGGCAGGCCTTGCAGGGTGGCCGCGATGGCCTGTCTTACGCGGTTGGTAAACATTAGAGAACATCCTCCAGGAACTGCTCGATGATTTCATCGCGGGCATTGAGTTGATAAACCATGTGCTCGTTCGGCGCGTAGCGGCCATAGTCGATGACCACGTACCAGGTGCCGTTCTTGTACTTCTCGACGCTGTTCAGTTCCGGGTGCAGGTACACACTGCCACCGGGAATGGTTTCGTCGGCGACCAGGGTTTGCAGCCAGTCGTTAATGCGCTTGACCTCCTGGTCCATAAAGGACTTGGTGAGGTTCTTGGCCATGGCTTTCTGACCGGCCTTGACCAGCTTGCGGCTAATCGCATCTTCGAGGCCGACGTAGCTGATGAACTTGCCGGTGATCGAGCGGTTTCCCAGCAGCGAAAAGCCGCCGAGGATGGTGCGGGCGTAGTAGCTGATGCCGTAGCGGTTGAGCAGATCGCCCTCGGTGGAGTTGTCGAGGATGTTGTATTCCACCACCCGCGAAACGTCCTCGGCGAAGGTCACCTGGTTGCCAGGGCTTTCCCATTGCTTGACCTTGGCGAGGGCCGCGATGGCCAGGCTCGATGGCGACAGGAACACGTTTTTCTTCGCGGCCTTGGAGTACACCGACGGCATGTTGTGGACCAGCAGGCAGCGATCGAAGCCCAACTCCGCGCCGCCCAGTTCCTGGCTATAGGTCACCTGATCGGCAACGGCGGCGTCCTTGCCGTCGAGCACCACACGGGCCTTGATGCGTTTGCCGAAAGAGGCGAATTCGCCGGCCACTGCTTTAGTGCCGGTGAAGCCAGGCGCGCCGATGATGGTCAGATCTTCGGCAACACCGCCCAGCGCGGCGAGACCGAGCTTGCGACCGGTCAGTGGATCGATACCGCCAATGACGTTGTTCAGCGTGTCGGCCGGGGTCGCACCCTCTTCGACGATGACCACGTAGACCGGCACCTTGACCACTTTCAGAATCTGGAACACCGCGTGAAACAGCGTGCCTTCTTCGGTGCCGGTCGGGTCCAGCAGCGCCTGGGTGGTGAAGCTGTTGATGCGAAACGGCGCATTGCGTGGAATCAACGGGTCCGCCTTCGGCGCGGTGCCGATCAGCCCGATGACGTTGTCACCCAGGCCACCCATGGCCTCGGGGGATTCGGTGGCATTGACGGTAATGCCGTTGTGCTCGAAGTTCAAAACCTCAGCCATGGTTATTCAGCCTTCTTGGCAGCGGCCTTTTTGGCCGCAGTGGATGGAGAGGCCGACTCGGCAGCCTCGGTTTTTTTCAGCTCCAGGCGACCGGCGCTGCGCAACGCACTGGCCTCCACATCGAGCAATTGCAATTGCTGACCGACACTCGACCAATGACCCCCTCCGGTGGGGAACGGGACGAGCACGGTGTAGGTTTGGCGTTCTGCCATTTGTGTTTCTCCATGAATGAAAAAGCCCCTTGGGGAAGGGGCTGTTGGTGTGGCGGGGTTTGTTTGGCGCAAAAGAAAACGCCCCGGGGTTCGGGGCGTTTATTCGGTAACGATGAAACTCTCCAGAGGAGGATCATCAAAGCCCTGAGACACGAGCCAGTCAGCCATCCAGGTGTCATTCGGGCTGGTCGGCCATTCACTGTCCAGCGGTGAATGGCCAACGATTTCGACACGATTGAGTTCAACGCCGTAGATCTTCCAGGACTTGAGCGCCGCGACCTCGGTCTCAGTGGCAATGCCCAGATCAAACGCGTTCTGCAAGGTGGCAATCATATTGGTGCTGAACTGCGTCATCAGCGCTTTGCGCTTCGCCGCTTTCCTTTTCAGCGCGACTGCAGTTGCTTCTTCATCAATGACCCATTGATCGTCCTGCCATTTATCGAAGGGGCTTTGCGGCGCTTCAAGCGTATAGCCTTCGGGCAAGTCTCCTAATTCTTCCCACACCTGCGCCTCTGCGGTTTCGGTGCTGTAGACCGTTGAACCACGATGATCCTCTACCAGTTTCCAGCCTGAAGCCGTATCCCTGACCGCCGCTTGTCCCGGAGTTGGCGAGGGAGGCTCGCACTGATAAGCATGCGCGGGGATCAACCAGGTAAAGGGTTCCAAAGGGCTGGGGTCCGCTTGCCCGGTGCCGATGAACTCGGCGGTGACCGGGTGCACATTACAGATTGTCGGTGGTGTGACCTCATCAGCGAGCCACCAGGACACCTCGCCTTCAATGGCCATGCGTTCGTCTGACATTCGCAAAAACTCCAATGTGGTTCTGATTAGTATTTGATACAGGCGAGGAAAGCCGTGTTGAGCGGCCTGGACTCCGTGCCCCCCGAACTGGCGATGGTGATTGAATGGGAGTGATCGCCGTTTGCGCTGGTGGTCGTACCCGCGGAGCCGTACCAGGGTTCATCCCCCCAAATAGCGTTGCCGTCCGTCCCCGGCCCCCGGTCCAAATTGATCCAGATCGCATGGGTATGGGCACCGGCCACCGCCGCACTGGCGGTATGCGCGTGGGCGGCATTCTGGCTGGCCTGGACGCTGCCGAGCCCGCGCCCCGGATCGACGTTGCGCCCGTCATCGAGCGCCCGATCGAAATGCGCACGGGAATCCGGCAGATTGAACGTCGTTGCACCATCTCCCGCGCCGTACAGGGTGCCGATTCGGGCGAACAACGCGGCATAGGTCGTTCTCGACACCGCTGCGCCATTGCGTTTCAAAAAGCCCGCGGGTGGTGTGGCCATCGCGAAGTGCGTGACTTCGCCCACCCGGTCACCCGCTACGCTCAGCGCAAACGCTTCGACCTGCGCCTTGGTGTAAACATCAGTCAACCCGTAACCCGCCACCGTGGTTGGGTTGTAGCCCTCGATGGCCCGGCCATACTTGTCGACAGTCAGTCCCCGATAGCTGCCAGGCTGGATTCCGGTCCTGCCCGCGAGCATCTCAAAGCTCAGCGCCGTAGTTCCCAGCGTAAGCGGGCCATTGGTGGTCAGGTGCCAGAGCGAATCACCGTTACTCGCACCCTCTTCAACCATGACCGTCAGGCCAGGCGTCACCTTGGCGCTGCTATTGGCATCGACAGCGCGTGACCAGCCATTGTTGGACGCGACCCAGATGCCGTTGTCCCTGGCCTGCGTCTGGGACGGCAGCAACACACGATCACCCGCGACCACCGCCACACCATCAATCTGCTGCGCGCCACTCAATACAATGTTGCCCGTCGCCGCCACCCGCACCGATTGCTTGCCATCGAGCTTGGCCAGCTCTTCGGCGAGGTAGCTCATCACCCAGGCTCGCGTGGCCTTGACCACCGTGTCGTCGATCAGCAGCGTCACCAACGCCGCGTTGCTGGTCTCGAAAATCGAGCGGATGTAGAACTCTTTGCCCGAGCCGGAAGTGGCCAGCACCGGTTTGAATGACTCCGGGTATTTGACGATGGCATACAGGATGCCGGTGTCTGTCCACAGGCCGGCTTCGCGCACATACCAACCACCGTCCTCTGGCGGGATAGTGACTTCGGCCAGCAGCCAGCTGGGATTCTTCTCGTCCTGGAACAGTGCGTTGAGCGGGCCGCGCCACACTTCGCGCTTGAGCGCGGTGGCGGTTGCCGCCGGGTTGTAGACCGCGCCACCGCCATCGCCAACCGAAATCTGCGACAGTTTGATCGGCACGCCCGCCGCCTTGCAGGCGGTTTCGTAGGCAATCCCTGCATTCGTGAGCAGGGTGTAATAGTCAGCCATTCAGGCCCCCTGAGGATAAATTGTGGATGTTTCGACGCTGTAGAGCCCGGCAGCCATGAAAGCCACGCCCGACGTTTCCAGCCCTTCGATAACCACGGGATAAACCGTGGTCAGTTCGCCACACACCGTCGCTGCACCTATGGAGTGACTGCCGAAGGCACTCAAGCCGACAGAGACTTTCAAGGTGTCACGCTCGCTTTTGGCATCAGCCAGACGTCGGTCGAGACGTGCATCGATCTCTTCGCTGTAGGGCTGTTCGGTGAACGCCCTGACGGAAAAGCTGTAGGGCTGGCCAATGGGTGTTTGCTCGTACCAGGCCCGGACCTCGGGTGTCAGACGCAAACCCTTGGCGGCGTTTTCCAGTGCCAGACGGGTGCCGGCCTGACGCGCCGTGGGCCAGGCCAGCTCAACGGTCAAGCGCTTTTCCGCTTCGGCCGCTGTCGTACTCCACTCGCTGACACCACGATCCGCCGCCAGATAGGGCAGGAACGCCGAGGGCGTGGCCGCCGGGTTCATCAACTCGGGAAACGGCGGCGCAATGCGATCAAGCAAGGTGCCGAACCCCAGGTCGAGCGCCTTTTCCAGCGCAGAGCTATTGGCGGGTAACAGGCTTGGATAAGGTCGTGAGTCACTCATAGCGTGAGCACCTCCACCTCGACGCCGGTGCAGTAAGGCGCTTCGAATGCCGTCGTCACGATGGGCTCGAGCGGTTCGAGAATCTCAAGTTGAACCGCTCCGGCGCTGTGCAACGTGTAGTCGATCCAGCTCGGATCAACCCGCCCTTCGAGGCGATGACAGCTGTCTGCATAGGATTGCAGTTGCTGTTGCGCGGCGAGTTTCGTCAGCCCTGAATCCGGACCGGCGTTGATTCGCACGACGACGCGAATTTTGTATTGTTTGATGTGCGCGCCTTGCACCGTGACCCGATCGGTTTCCGGCCTCACATCCGGTCGCTCGAAATGCCGGCGCACGCCTTCAAGCAGTGCCTCCGGCGCCGTGCCATCGCCTTCCCGCGAAAGCACCGTGACCATCACTTCGCCGGGGCCGGTGCGTCGCCCATTGCCATCCTTGACCTGCGCGGCAAAACCGTCTGGATCAAAGGTGTAAGTGACCGTCACCTTCCCCGCTGCCGCCGCATCCACCTTCACCACCGGGCGCTCGCCCAGGGTGAAGACCTCACGGCGATACTGCATGCGCGAACCTGCGGCCGGCGCGTGGGGGGCCAGGTAGTAGCGCAGACGAGCGTCGTCGTCGCTCTCATGGACCGGTGCAATCGGTGGGAACGCCGCCGGATCACCCGGATCGAGCAATTGACGTTCAAGGCCCATGTCCGCCAGACGGGCATCCAGATTGCTGCCCGTCGCCCACCACGCCAGCATCTGTTTGATGCGAACGTTGTATTTGCGTTCGTGCAATTGCAGGCGCACACAAAAAGCTTCGAGGGCCAGGGTCAGCAGTTCGCTTTCATTTTCCAGGCTGGCCTTGAGTTTGACCGCACTCTCGGGAGCGCGGGGGCCGACGTATTCGAGGACGAAGGTCTTGAATTCAGCCAACAGATCTTCGAACGTTTCGACCGTGACGATCGAAGGCTCGGCCAACTGATTCTGACCCGGTATCAACATACTCATGTCACCACCTCGAACGTCTGGTTTCGGTTTTTCCACGTGCCAGCGAAGCGCAGCAACAAGCCGGCGCCCAGTCGACTGGCAACAATGACCTGCGGCAGGAAATCGCCGATGCCGTTCTGGCTGTTGTAGAACGCCTGGGCCGCGTGACTCTGGGCCAGGATCAACAGGTCGTCGCCGAGGTTTTGCCCCAACAACTGCGGGATGGCCGAACCATACAAAGGACGTTTCTGCCGTGTGCCCAAAGGCGTGGTCAGCGCCCGGGTTGCGCGTTGCACGAACTGCGGCCAGTCGTCGACCGCCGCGCCGGTGTTTCTATCGATTCCAATCATGGGAGCACTCTTCAAGCGGTACTGATCACGCGACCCTGGTGATCCACCAGCGGGCCGCTCAGGTGCACACCGGATGCGTCGAGTCGCAACCCGACCGCCCCCAGTTGCAGTTCGATGGCCTCGGGCGCCATGGCCAGCCGCGCCGGGCCGATCTTTAACTCGAGCGCCTGGCGATTACCGTTGAATGTCGCCGGGCCGTTGCTCCAGTTCAGCGTATGGCTGGCGTCGTCGTAGGCGCTTTGTGTGCCGTCGCGATAGAGGCGACGCGTCAACGAAGCCTGGGCCGAGACCGGCGGAAATTGATTGCCGTTGAGCCCGAACAGCGCAACGGATTGAGCACCGCCCTCACCGCCGCCATGGTTCAGCAACAGGCATTGCTCGCCCAAGGTGGGAATCCGCGACTCGCTCTGCGCCCCGGCGCTGGGATTGAAAAAACGAATGGCCGGCGTCAGCAGTTCACCGTGGCTGACGCGGCAGGTATTGCTGGCCGCATCGACCTCTTGGCACACACCTATCCGGCACACGCTGTCGGTACGTCGGTGCAGGTCTTCGAGCTCTGCCTCCATCTCCGCCAGGCGCTCGATGATCGGCCCGAGTTGCAGGCGTAAAAGGGCATCGAACATGGCTTAGCCCTCCAGTTCGGTGTATTGGTCGGGGTCGTCAATGTTCGAGACTTCCCAAGTGCGGGCGTATTTCGCGATGCCGACCGGGTCGTCCAGCAGAGGTGTTCCGAAGTAAAGCGTCTGGGTGAAGGTCAGGGTCCAGGCGGGGAACGACTGTGTACCGCTGACGAAGGTCGAAGGGATTGCGTCGAGGGTCGACGGCAAGCCACATTGATCGCCCGGCAGCTCCCACAGGTTGTCCGTGACAAAATCTTTGAGCACGCTGGTCAGATCGCAGGCCGCCAGTTGCGGATCAGCAGATTCGGGGTGCACCACTGCTTTCAGCGAGACAGACAGAACATGAGCGATGCGGCCATCAGCGGCACGGCTGGCCGTGGCATCACGTTCAATGGCAATCAACACCCAGGGCTGTGCGACGACATCGGTAAAGTCTTCACGACTGCCGACGTTGATGCCGGGTACTGAGCGGCGTAACGCCTCGACAATGGCAACCACCAGTTGCGAGGGCTTATCGATGATCGGGGGCATAAAAACTTCCTGTTCATGCGTCGTTGGATGGATTACTGGTCCGGGCGGCTGTCCCGGGGCGGTACTTCGCAAACGCCGATACGCTTGGCCGCCCAGCGCTCATAAAGCCCGATGGCCACATCCGCCCCGGCCATGGCCGTGAGGCAACCAAAGGCGCCGGCGGCCCAGATCGACATGCCGGCGGCGTACAGCAGCAGGATCGCCGAGACCCCGCAGACCATGCAGGCGCCGGAGCGCAAGGCCAGGCGTCGCAGCAATGACCAGCCGCGGGCGCCCTCTTTGTCGGCACGCCACATTTCGCCGGACACCCCGCCCACCAGGGCGAGGACGATGACCAGCCAGATCGGCATGTCCAGCAACGCTTGTTGCTCGTTTGTCATGTCACGCCTCCTGGGGTGATTGATGAGGGATAGGTGTTGGGTTGAATCGATGTCTCATGTGTGCCTGTCAGGTAGGCATTCCAAAAAGCCCGGGGTCGCCGGGCTTTTCAGTAATGCGGTCCTTCGCCTTCATCTGTCTGACGGTGAGAGATGAAGTCGACCTTTCGGCGCTACTGGCGCGGTACGGGTCCTTTCATATTGTTTTTCCGACCGCGGTCCCTGCCCGCCGGATAACTGCTTCTGGTGCTTTACGCTGCACACCCGGGTCAGTTGCCAACCCTCTGAACCGTTGAGGCCGGTTCATCGCTGCCTTTTTGTGGTGGATCTAAAGAGCTTCGTTGCCAGCCGCTTTGTTGAGCGGCTTGAGACAAAGAATATGCATCACTGCATATACAGTCAATGCATGAATGCATTTATTTATGCGCAACAAATGCACCTGCGCATCGAATGTTCCAAAAACAAAGGCGCCTGCAGCTTTTTGAAGGCGAAAAAAAACCCGCCAATGGGCGGGTTCTATCTGACAGTGAGGTGGTTAACGGGCGTACATGCCCCACCAGAAGACGTGACCGAGGATCACGATTTGCTCTTCCTGCATTTCCTGGAAGCTGTAGTCCTCGTCCGGGTGCTCATCGCGATTGAAGCTGCGCAGTCGAATCCCGGTCGGCAGCCGATAAAGCTGTTTCACCCGTAGCTGGCCGTTATGGTTGATTGCGTAAAGATCGCCATCAATGATGTCGCCAATCCCGCATTTGCCGGCATTGACCCCAACCGTTGCCCCATCGCGCAGCACCGGCAACATGCTGTTGCCGCGCACGGTGACGCATTTGGCCTGGTCGAACTGCACACCATTATGGCGCAAGCTACGCTTGCCGAAGCGCAGGCTGGAGCGCTCGCTTTCTTCGATGACGAATCTTCCTGAACCCGCAGCCAATTCAACCTCGCGAAGAAAGGGGACCGACACCTCGTCGTCATCGATGGGGGTATCGTCGTCCCACAGACTTATATCCTTGAGTTCCGAATGCAGCTCTGCACGTCCGCCAGCCGCTGCGGGCGCGACGTCGGCGCGGCCACGTAACTGGTCGGTGCTCACGGCGAAGTACTCGGCGATCTTCGAAATGTGTTTATCCGAAGGGTCGACGATCTTCCCGCTGAGAATCCGCGAGAGTGTGGATTGAGGCACGCCGGTACGACGGTGTAGCTCCGTGGGGGAGATCCCGTGCTGATCGAGCAGCGCTCTTAATACGGTAGAAACATTGCGTTTTTGCATAACGCGCATAGTGCTTGTTCTTTTGCCGGGAGGCAAATGCAGATTCGCATTAAAAACGCATAAGCAGCGCGTAAACCCGCGGAAACAGACCGCGTGGCGTTCGTGCCTGCGTCCGGCAGACCGCCCATGTTAATCTTGCGCCCATTGCGGAAAAGCCGGGCCGATGCCCCTCTTTTGCCCCACACCTTTCGACGAGTTTTCCGATCCCCAATGAATAAAGCACTCTCCGACCTGTCCTCCCACACGCCGATGATGCAGCAGTACTGGCGCCTGAAAAACCAGCACCCCGACCAGTTGATGTTCTACCGCATGGGTGACTTCTACGAGATCTTCTATGAAGACGCGAAGAAGGCCGCCAAGTTGCTGGACATCACCCTGACCGCTCGCGGGCAATCGGCCGGGCAGGCAATTCCGATGTGCGGGATTCCTTACCATGCCGCCGAGGGTTATCTGGCGAAACTGGTGAAGCTCGGCGAGTCGGTGGTGATCTGCGAGCAGGTCGGCGACCCGGCCACCAGCAAAGGGCCGGTGGAGCGTCAGGTGGTGCGGATCATTACGCCGGGGACAGTGAGCGACGAAGCGCTGCTGGACGAGCGCCGCGACAACCTGATCGCAGCCGTGCTGGGGGATGAGCGCCTGTTCGGCCTGGCCGTGCTGGACATCACCAGCGGCAATTTCAGCGTGCTGGAAATCAAGGGCTGGGAGAACCTGCTGGCAGAGCTGGAGCGGGTCAATCCGGTGGAGCTGTTGATCCCCGACGACTGGCCAAAAGATCTGCCGGCGGAAAAACGCCGTGGGGTTCGCCGTCGCGCGCCGTGGGATTTCGAACGCGACTCGGCGTTGAAAAGTCTTTGCCAGCAGTTTTCCACCCAGGACCTCAAAGGTTTCGGCTGCGAGAACCTGACCCTGGCCATTGGCGCCGCCGGTTGCCTGCTGGCCTACGCCAAAGAAACCCAGCGCACCGCCCTGCCCCACTTGCGCAGCCTGCGCCATGAGCGTCTGGACGATACCGTGGTGCTGGACGGCGCCAGCCGTCGCAACCTGGAACTGGATACCAACCTCGCCGGCGGCCGTGACAACACACTGCAATCGGTGGTCGATCGTTGCCAGACCGCCATGGGCAGTCGCCTGCTGACCCGCTGGCTGAACCGTCCGCTGCGCGACCTGACCGTTTTGCTGGCACGCCAGAGCTCGATCACCTGCCTGCTCGACGGCTACCGTTTCGAAAAGCTGCAACCGCAACTCAAGGAAATCGGCGACATCGAGCGGATTCTCGCGCGGATCGGCCTGCGCAATGCTCGCCCGCGGGACCTTGCACGCCTGCGGGATGCCCTCGGCGCACTGCCTGAGCTGCAAGTGGCAATGACCGAACTTGAAGCTCCGCACCTCCAGCAACTGGCGACGATCACCAGCACCTACCCGGAACTGGCCGCGTTGCTGGAAAAAGCCATTATCGATAACCCGCCAGCGGTGATCCGTGACGGCGGTGTGTTGAAGACCGGTTACGACAGCGAACTCGACGAACTGCAATCGCTCAGCGAAAACGCCGGGCAGTTCCTGATCGACCTCGAAGCCCGCGAAAAGGCCCGCACCGGCCTGTCGCACCTGAAGGTCGGCTACAACCGCATCCACGGTTACTTCATCGAATTGCCGAGCAAGCAGGCCGAATCCGCCCCGGCCGATTACATACGGCGCCAGACCCTCAAGGGTGCCGAGCGTTTTATCACTCCGGAACTCAAGGCTTTCGAAGACAAGGCACTGTCGGCCAAGAGCCGTGCCCTGGCCCGCGAGAAGATGCTCTACGAAGCACTGCTCGAAGACCTGATCTCGCAATTGCCGCCGCTGCAAGACACCGCCGGCGCACTGGCCGAGCTGGACGTCTTGAGCAACCTGGCCGAACGTGCGCTGAACCTCGACCTGAATTGCCCGCGCTTCGTCAGCGAGCCTTGCATGCGAATTACCCAGGGTCGTCACCCGGTGGTCGAACAGGTTTTGACCACGCCATTCGTGGCCAACGACCTGAGCCTTGACGACAACACGCGCATGCTGGTGATCACCGGTCCGAACATGGGCGGTAAATCCACCTACATGCGTCAGACCGCGCTGATCGTATTGCTGGCGCACATCGGCAGCTTCGTGCCGGCGGCCAGTTGCGAATTGTCGCTGGTTGACCGGATCTTCACCCGGATCGGCTCCAGTGATGACCTGGCCGGTGGCCGCTCGACCTTCATGGTCGAAATGAGCGAGACCGCCAACATCCTGCATAACGCCACCGAGCGCAGCCTGGTGCTGATGGACGAAGTCGGACGCGGCACCAGTACTTTCGACGGTTTGTCCCTGGCCTGGGCCGCCGCCGAGCGTCTCGCGCATTTGCGTGCCTACACGCTGTTCGCCACCCACTACTTCGAACTGACCGTCCTGCCGGAGGCCCAACCGCTGGTGGCCAACGTGCACCTCAATGCCACCGAGCACAACGAACGCATCGTGTTCCTGCACCACGTGCTGCCGGGGCCTGCGAGCCAGAGCTATGGCCTGGCGGTGGCACAGTTGGCCGGCGTACCGAGCGAAGTGATCGTGCGTGCCCGTGAGCATCTGAGCCGGCTGGAAGACACCGCTCTGCCCCATGAAGCGCCGAAGCCTGCCAAGGGCAAACCGGCCGCGCCGCAACAGAGCGACCTGTTCGCCAGCCTGCCGCACCCGGTGCTGGATGAACTGGCCAAACTCGATCTGGACGACATGACACCCCGTCGTGCACTCGAAATGCTCTATACACTAAAGACACGGATCTAACGCATACGCTTGCAAGCTGTTAGAATCTCGCGCGGTTTGGGATGCTGCAGGCGTTTAGCCTGACCTGCAGACTATCGCTCCCAAACCTTGCGACCCCCACGTGAAGGGGCGCAGCAAGCCGCGCCTGAGGAGAAAATTAGAAATGACCTTCGTCGTCACCGACAACTGCATCAAGTGCAAGTACACCGACTGCGTAGAAGTCTGTCCGGTGGACTGCTTTTACGAAGGCCCGAACTTCCTGGTGATTCACCCGGATGAGTGCATCGACTGCGCACTGTGCGAACCTGAATGCCCTGCTGTGGCCATCTTCTCCGAAGATGAAGTGCCTAGCGGCATGGAAAACTTTATTCAGCTGAACATGGAACTGGCCGAAGTCTGGCCGAATATCACCGAACGCAAAGATCCGCTGCCAGATTCCGCTGATTGGGATGGCAAGCCAGGCAAGCTCGAACACCTCGAACGCTGATTACCCCCGCGTTCCCAAAAAAGGCCTCACAAGGGCCTTTTTGCTTTTCTGCGGGCAAAAAAAGGGGCGGTTTGACCCGCCCACATTTTTTCCCTATTCCCTGTGTTCCTTTTCATCGTCCTGATGAATCGCATCCTGCGAATTCCTTTCCCCTCATCCTTGAAGGGCGTGTCTGTCCGTCGACACACCCCGGATACTAGAGCGTTCCTCGCCAAGAGCAATCGCCCTCCTGCGCCGGAATCGCCTGTCACACATCCTTAATCTTTAAATATTCCCTTTATTATCAATTCGATAGAGACCCTTAATGCAAATCGTGGCCGACTGCCACCGTGTAAAAATACTGAACACTTACGAAAGAGTAAGCAAAGGCTTACATCGCGAGACGACAAACCCGCGGTGTTAACCTCCGCACTGAACGCCAGGTTTCCAGATAGCAAAAAGCCCCGAAGATCGGGGCTTTTTGTTGACCGACAAACGTATCGCTTATTGAAACAGCGACTCGCTGGACAGGCCGTTTTTCTCCAGGATCTCCCGCAGACGCTTGAGACCTTCAACCTGAATCTGCCTGACTCGTTCCCGGGTCAGGCCGATTTCCAGGCCTACGTCTTCTAGGGTGCTGCTCTCGTGACCACGCAGACCGAAGCGGCGTACAACCACTTCACGTTGTTTGTCAGTGAGCTCGGAGAGCCATTGATCGATGCTCTGGGACAGGTCGTCATCCTGCAGCAGTTCGCATGGATCGGTTGGACGATCGTCGGTGAGGGTGTCCAGCAGGGTTTTATCCGAATCCGGACCCAGCGAGACGTCGACCGAAGAAACCCGCTCGTTGAGGCCGAGCATGCGCTTGACCTCCGCTACCGGTTTTTCCAGCAGGTTGGCGATTTCTTCGGGAGAGGGTTCATGGTCGAGTTTTTGCGTCAGCTCCCGTGCAGCCCGCAAGTACACGTTGAGCTCTTTGACCACATGAATCGGCAACCGGATGGTCCGGGTCTGGTTCATGATCGCGCGCTCGATGGTCTGACGAATCCACCAGGTTGCGTAGGTCGAAAAGCGGAAGCCGCGTTCAGGGTCGAACTTCTCCACCGCCCGGATCAGGCCGAGGTTGCCCTCTTCGATCAGATCCAGCAGCGACAACCCACGATTGACATAGCGCCGGGCGATTTTCACCACCAGTCGCAAGTTACTTTCAATCATGCGTTTGCGCCCGGCCGGATCTCCACTTTGCGACAAGCGCGCAAAATGAACTTCTTCTTCGGGGGACAACAGAGGGGAAAAGCCGATTTCATTGAGGTACAACTGCGTGGCATCAAGCGCACGCGTGTAGTCAATGTACTTGTGTTGTTTCAACGACGCGGAGTGTTTGGATTTGGCACGAACGGAAGGTGGAGCCGCCCCTTCATCATTCGACATCGAATCCGTACCGATGCCGGTCTCCATCAGGAGAACCTCATCGTCGATGTCAAACTCCGGCACTTCTTTACTGAGAGCCATTGTTATAGTCCTTTGGTGAGTTCGACCTCAAGCTCAAGCGGCGCCTTTATCCTTGGCAACGCTGGAGCCTGTCCCCTCTACGCGACGGAACAGGCTGGTAGCGATCAACGGCGTGGCAGGAATTGCAGCGGATCTACGGGTTTACCCTGGCGGCGAATCTCAAAATGCAGTTTCACCCGGTCTGTACCCGTGGACCCCATTTCGGCAATTGTCTGTCCGACCTTGACCTGCTGCCCCTCCCGAACCAACAGCCTGCGGTTATGTCCGTAGGCACTGACGTAGGTTTCGCTGTGTTTGATGATGACTAATTCGCCGTAGCCCCTTAAGC
Organism: Pseudomonas reinekei; assembly: GCF_001945365.1. Lineage (GTDB taxonomy): Bacteria > Pseudomonadota > Gammaproteobacteria > Pseudomonadales > Pseudomonadaceae > Aquipseudomonas > Aquipseudomonas reinekei. The sequence continues at coordinate 314,662 of NZ_MSTQ01000006.1, read as the reverse complement.
CACTCCCGGCGTATACCACCGTCCCATCAGACGCAGCTAAAACAGGCTGTCCCAAATCTCCGGCGATATCAATTCCTTTATTCAAACTACCGTTTGAAGAGAATTTTCCAATCAAAATGCCATTGGATGGCCATCCCCAGCCGGTCGGGGCCGGGCCGGCTGGAGGCAATGGAGCGGGTGCCGGCTTGTTGGCGACGGACGGTACAACCGTGGTCGTGGTCGGGGTAGAACCGTCAACCGGGCGCCGGATGACCGTGGTTTTACTCGAGGATGAAGGCGACGAACTGGACGAACTCACCACCGCTGTCGGCGTTGAACCGGTACGGCCATCAAAGCGAATCGCCTGACCCGGGCGGATCGTGTAAGGCGCGGGAATGTTGTTACGCGCCGCCAAAGCCTTGTAGTCCCAGCCGTAGCGGAAGGCGATCGAAAACAGGGTGTCTTTCGGTCGAACCACGTACTGACCGGTCGTCACGGTCGGGCGCTGGGGCGCGGCATTGTTACGATCGACCACCCCGACGTTGCTGGTTTTCGTGCTGGAACAACCCACCAGCAAGGTGCTCAAGACAAGGCCAGTCACCAGGCGCTGAAAGCTCTTTGTACCCATACGCTGCGCAATGACTGTGAGACTCACCCGCCGCTCCCTTTGTGGTGGCTGAAAATGTGATTTACCGTGATCCGGCATGCTATGTCGCCAGTATAACGGGCCGTGCAGGCTTTACGCTTAATGAAGCGATATGGCCGGGCGCACACGTTTGCTGTTCGACAAAACAACCCGTTTAACCAATCGATGCCGCTGTAAGACAGAGGCAATCGAAGAGAATTCAGCGCGTCTATATAAATGCTCAGGCCAGTGGTCCATTGAGCAAAGGAACGAAGCGAACGTTCCCCAAAACGCGCCGGGAAAAGCCCTGCTCTTCCCGAATGATCAGCAGCAATTGTTGAACCTCACCGGACCCCACCGGAATCACCAGACGCCCGCCGGGCGCCAATTGATCGAGCAAGGCTTGTGGGACATCAGTGGCCACCGCAGTCACGATGATGCCGTTGTAAGGTGCCAACGCCGGCCAGCCCTCCCAGCCATCGCCCCAGCGAAACACCACATTGCGCAGGTTCAACTCAACCAGACGCTCCTTGGCCCGATCCTGCAGCACTTTGATGCGCTCGACGGAAAACACCCGCTCCACCAGTTGCGACAATACCGCGGTCTGATAGCCAGAACCGGTTCCGATTTCCATGACCTTGTCCAACGGCCCGGCTTCCAGCAGCAACTCGCTCATGCGAGCCACCATATAAGGCTGGGAGATGGTCTGGTTATGGCCGATCGGCAGTGCAGTGTCTTCGTAGGCCCGATGCGCCAGCGCCTCGTCGACGAACAGATGACGCGGTGTGCGACGGATGACTTCCAGCACCCTGGCGTTGGACACCCCTTCCTCATACAGTCGCTGGATAAGTCGCTCGCGGGTCCGTTGCGAGGTCATGCCTATGCCGCGATGCAGCATATCGTCCTGTCCACGAGTCATCAGCGCAGCCCCTCCAGCCAGCCATCAAGACTTCTGAAGGCATCATTGAAGGTTCGATCCAGTTGCAGCGGAGTGATCGAGACATAGCCCTGCATCAACGCGTGGAAGTCGGTGCCCGGACCGCCGTCTTCGGCATCCCCGGCAGCCGCGATCCAGAAACCGGCCTTGCCGCGCGGGTCGACCACTTTGATCGGCGCGGCGGCGCGGGCGCGATGCCCGAGGCGGGTCAGCTGGATGCCACGGATGTGTTCCAGCGGCAGGTTGGGGATGTTCACGTTGAGTACCGTGCGCGGTGGCAGGTCGAGATCCCCATGGGCCTCGACCAGCTTGCGCGCAAAGTACGCCGCCGTGGGAAGGTTCTCGACCTGGCGTGAGGCCAACGAAAAGGCGAACGCAGGACGCTCAAGAAAACGCCCTTCCAAAGCTGCCGCCACCGTGCCGGAATACAGTACATCGTCGCCCAGGTTGGCACCCAGGTTAATCCCGGAAACCACCATGTCCACTTCGCGCTCCAGCAAGCCATTGAGGCCCAGGTGCACGCAATCGGTCGGTGTGCCGTTGATACTGATGTAACCGTTGGCCAGCGTGTGCGGGTGCAACGGACGGTCGAGCGTCAGCGAGCTGCTGGCGCCGCTTTTGTCCTGGTCCGGGGCGATAACCACGCACTCGGTGTAATCCGCCAGCGCAGCATAAAGCGCGGCGAGACCGGGTGCGGTTACCCCATCGTCGTTAGAAATCAGAATACGCATGGGCTGTCCGTCTGCCCCACCGGCACCAGATCAACGAGCTCGCGCACCAATACGGTGGCAAAGCATCCGGCCGGCAGGACGAATTCCAGTTGCAGAATGTCAGGCTCGGGATAATGCCACGTCAAACCACCAATGGGCAGCCGCAGGATGCGACGTTCGTGGCTCATACCGGCGTTAATCAACCAATCGCGAAGGTCTGCTTCGCGCGCGGCGATTGCCTGCTCCAGTTCATGGACAGCGCCCGTGGCGGGCGAGTCACCTTCGCCCCACTGCGGCCCTGTCGGGTGCAGATCGAGAATCGCCAGGCGCGGGTCGCTGCATTCGGCCTCACCGGCCGAAAAAAAACTGCGGCTGTCAGTAAACGCCAGCAAGTCACCGATCTGGGCATGCTGCCAGGTGCCGTCGGCAACGCGCGCGGCCAGTACCTGGTTAAAGAGAAAACTGCGGGCCGTGGACAGCAGGCGCGAACGCACGTTGCGTTGCTCCGGCAAAGCCTTGCGCGCGGCCCAGGCTCGGGCGTCCACCACATTGCCACCATCATGTCCGAAACGCTGGGCACCGAAATAATTGGGAATGCCCTGCTTGGCGATCAGTTGCAGGCGCGCTTCGATCGCAGCCTTGTCGCCGGCGAACTGGGTCAGTCGCAGCGTGAAACCATTGGCCGAGTGCGCACCGCGTTGCAGCTTGCGCTTGTGGCGGCGGGTCTTGAGGATTTTCAACGTATCGTTTTCGGCTGCCGACAGATCCGGATCGGCCTTGCCGGGCAGTTGCACGCTGAACCACTGACGCGTCAGCGCCTGACGATCCTTGAGCCCGGCATAGCTGACCGTACGCAAGGAAACGCCCGCAGCCTTGGCAATCCGCCGCGCGGCTTCTTCGGTATTGAGGCCGCGCTTTTCCACCCAGATCCACAGGTGCTCGCCGTCGCCACTCAAGGGAATATCAAGGACTTCATCGACCTGGAAATCTTCGGCGATGGCTTTCAGCACCGCAGTGCCGAGGGGTTCACCATAGGCCCGTGGGCCGAGCAGTTGCAGTTCGTTCATGCGCGCAGCAACAAGGCAACGGAGTGCACGGCAATGCCTTCTTCGCGACCTACAAAGCCAAGCTTTTCGGTGGTGGTAGCTTTTACATTCACTTGATCCAACTCAACTTGGAGATCCGCGGCAATCAGCGCACGCATCGATTCGATATGCGGCGCCATTTTCGGCGCCTGGGCGACGATGGTGTTATCGACGTTGCCAACCTTCCAGCCTTTGGCGTGGATCAGTGCGACGACATGACGCAACAGCGCACGGCTGTCGGCGCCCTTGAATTGCGGGTCGGTATCCGGGAAATGCTTGCCGATGTCACCCAGCGCAGCCGCGCCGAGCAAGGCATCGCTCAAGGCGTGCAGCAGGACGTCACCGTCGGAATGAGCGAGCAGCCCGAAGCCGTGTGCGATGCGCACGCCGCCCAGAGTAATGAAATCGCCTTCAGCGAAACGGTGCACATCATAGCCGTGGCCAATACGCATAAAAAAACGCCCCGATTTTTGTCAGGGCGTGATTCTACCTGCTATTGAGTACCTAGAGCATGCGCGTGATGTTGCAAGTGGTCTTCGATGAAGCTGGCGATGAAGAAATAGCTGTGGTCGTAGCCAGGTTGCAGACGCAACGTCAGCGGGTGACCGGCCAGTTTGGTCGCCTGTTGCAAGGCTTCAGGCTTGAGCTGGCTGGCCAGGAAATCGTCGCGATCACCTTGGTCGACCAACAGCGGCAGTTGCTCGCGGGCCTCGGCAATCAATGCGCAGGCATCCCATTCGCGCCATTTCGAACGGTCTTCTCCCAGGTAACGGGTAAAGGCCTTCTGCCCCCACGGGCAGTCCATCGGATTGTTGATCGGCGAGAACGCCGACACCGACAGATAACGCCCCGGATTGCGCAAGGCACACACCAGCGCACCGTGGCCCCCCATGGAGTGACCGCTGATGCCGCGCTTGTCCGATGCCGGGAAATGGGCTTCAACCAAGTCAGGCAATTCCTGCACGACATAGTCATGCATCCGATAGTGCCGCGACCACGGCTCCTGCGTTGCATTCAGATAGAACCCGGCGCCGAGGCCAAAGTCCCACGCACCGTCCGGATCCCCCGGCACATCAGGACCGCGAGGACTGGTGTCCGGCGCCACAATGATCAGCCCCAGCTCGGCGGCCATGCGCATGGCGCCGGCCTTCTGCATGAAGTTCTCGTCAGTGCAGGTCAGGCCGGACAGCCAGTACAGCACCGGCAGCTTGCCCCCCTGCTCCGCTTGCGGCGGCAGGTACACGGCGAACACCATGTCGCAGCCAAGCACTTCTGAGCGATGACGATAACGCTTGTGCCAGCCGCCGAAGCTTTTCTGGCAGGAAATGTTTTCCAGGCTCATGACAGACCTCAGAAATGAATGACGGTGCGGATGCTTTTCCCTTCATGCATCAGGTCGAAAGCCTTGTTGATATCTTCAAGGCCCATGGTGTGGGTGATGAACGTGTCCAGCGGTATTTCGCCGGTTTCGGCCATTTCCACGTAGCTTGGCAACTCGGTACGGCCGCGCACGCCACCGAACGCCGAACCGCGCCAGACGCGACCGGTGACCAGCTGGAACGGACGGGTGGAGATTTCCTGACCAGCACCGGCCACACCGATGATGACCGACTCGCCCCAGCCCTTGTGGCAGCACTCCAGTGCGGCACGCATCAATTGGACGTTGCCGATGCACTCGAACGAGAAGTCGACGCCACCATCGGTCATGTCGACGATGACTTCCTGGATCGGACGATCGAAGTCTTTCGGATTCACGCAGTCGGTTGCACCCAACTGTTTGGCGATCTCGAATTTGGCCGGGTTGATATCGATGGCAATGATCCGCGCAGCCTTGGCTTTTACCGCGCCGATGACAGCGGAAAGACCGATGCCGCCGAGGCCGAAAATGGCCACGGTATCACCTGGTTTCACCTTGGCAGTGTTGAGCACCGCGCCGATGCCGGTGGTGACACCGCAACCCAGCAGGCAGACTTTTTCCAGCGGTGCTTCTTTGGCAATTTTGGCGACGGAGATTTCCGGCAGCACGGTGTACTCGGAGAACGTCGACGTACCCATGTAGTGGAAAATCGTCTCACCCTTGTAGGAAAAACGCGAAGTACCGTCCGGCATCAGGCCTTTACCCTGGGTCGCGCGAATGGCCTGGCACAGGTTGGTCTTGCCCGACAGGCAGAATTTGCACTGACGGCATTCCGGGGTGTACAGCGGGATGACGTGATCGCCGACTGCGACGGAAGTCACACCCTCGCCGATCGCTTCGACAATCGCCCCGCCTTCGTGACCGAGGATAGACGGGAAGATGCCTTCCGGATCCGCGCCGGACAATGTGTAGGCATCGGTATGGCAGACACCGGAAGCCACCACGCGCAGCAACACTTCACCGGCCTTGGGCATGGCGACATCGACTTCAACGATCTCCAAAGGTTTCTTGGCTTCGAAGGCAACGGCGGCGCGCGACTTGATCATGGTGATTCTCCAGTGAATAAAAACGAGACAGGGAGTGTAATACAGCGCCTTACGGTGAATAATCCGGGAAAAAGGAAAACATTATTGCCACACAGGGATAATCTTCTATGGCCGATAACCGCTGGGAAGGAATCGACGAATTCGTCGCCGTCGCCGAATGCAGCCAATTTACCGCTGCCGCCGAACGCTTGGGCGTTTCTTCCTCGCATATCAGTCGACAGATCGTACGCCTGGAAGAGCGTTTACAAACCCGTTTGCTCTACCGTAGTACGCGACGGGTGACGCTGACTGAAGCCGGACAGACATTTCTACAACATTGCCAACGTCTGCAGGATGGACGCGAAGAAGCATTGCGCGCAGTCGGCGACCTGACCAGCGAACCCAAAGGCATGTTGCGCATGACCTGCGCCGTGGCTTACGGCGAACGCTTCATCGTGCCCTTGGTTACTCGTTTCATGGGGCTGTATCCGCAACTGCGGATCGACATCGAGCTAAGCAATCGGCAACTCGACCTGGTGCACGAAGGCCTCGACCTGGCGATCCGCCTAGGGCGCTTGCAGGACTCAAGACTGGTCGCCACCCGCCTCGCGCCACGGCGCATGTTTCTTTGCGCCTCTCCGTCCTACCTTGAGCGGTACGGTCGGCCACACAGTTTGTCGGAACTGAGCCGCCATAACTGCCTCATCGGCAGTTCGGATCTGTGGCAACTGGAACAGAACGGGCGGGAATATTCGCAACGGGTGCAGGGAAACTGGCGATGCAACAGTGGGCAGGCGGTGTTGGACGCTGCGCTACAAGGCGTAGGGTTGTGTCAGTTGCCGGATTATTACGTGCTGGAGCATCTGAAAAGCGGCGCGTTGATTTCGCTGCTGGAGGCGCATCAACCGCCTAACACCGCGGTGTGGGCGCTGTATCCGCAGCAACGGCATTTGTCGCCGAAGGTGCGCAAATTGGTGGATTACTTGAAAGAAGGATTGGCCAAGCGGGCGGAGTACGCCATCTAGCGGCGATGGGCCCAACGCTGACGCAACCAATCCAGATCTTCGGGACGGGTGACCTTGATGTTATCGGACCGTCCTTCGATCAAGCGCGGCGCCATGCCAGACCACTCCATCGCCGATGCTTCGTCAGTGATCACCGCATCGGCCACCAGGCTGTCGGCCAACGCCCGATGCAACGCTCCGAGGCGGAACATCTGAGGCGTGTACGCCTGCCAGATCACACTGCGATCCACGGTTTCAACGACACGCCCGTGTTTATCGACCCGCTTGAGCGTGTCCCGCGCCGGCACCGCCAGCAACCCGCCCACGGGGTCATCAGCCAGTTCAGCCAGCAACTTGTCGAGATCGTCACGGCTGAGATTCGGCCGTGCGGCATCGTGTACCAACACCCAATCCTCATCATCCGCACCCTGTGCATGCAAATGCAGCAAGGCATTGAGTACCGATCCGGAACGCTCCGAGCCACCCTCGACCCGCGCAATACGGGCATCGGCGGCACACGCCAGATTCGGCCAATAAGGATCATCAACAGCAAGACTGACCACCACGCCCTTCAGACAAGGATGATCAAGGAAACAGCCAAGGCTGTGTTCGAGAATAGTGCGTCCGCCCAATTGCAAATACTGTTTGGGACGGTCCGCGGCCATACGGGCACCAACGCCCGCGGCAGGAATCACGGCCCAGAAGGCCGGTAACGTCTGGTTCATTGTGCCAACTGGTAAAGGGTTTCACCGTCCTTGACCATGCCCAACTCGTGGCGAGCCCGCTCTTCAACGGTCTCCATGCCTTTTTTCAACTCGCTGACTTCGGCGTCCATCACCCGATTACGCTCCAACAAAGTCTGGTTCTCAGCTTGCTGATCGGCAATCTGCTGAGTCAGCTCGGCCACTTGCGCCAGGCTGCCATCCCCCACCCACAGGCGGTATTGCAGGCCAGCCAGCAACAGGAGCAAGACGAGGAACAACCAATTGGGACTGCGCATCGAATATCAGGTATCCAGTGAAAAAAGACAGCCACACCCAAACATGAAGCTACTGATAGCACGAAGCCTGGAAGAACCAGGCTTGTGCTCTTAAGGCATCAGATTAGTGGCAAAAACGTCGCTGTAGCGATTTTTCCGACACAATCCGGTGTCTTTTTACCAGCAAACGATCAGCCGCGGAATTCGCTACGGCCGTTGTACTTGGCTTTGCCGTTCAACTGCTCTTCGATACGCAGCAGTTGGTTGTACTTGGAAACGCGATCGGAACGGCACAGGGAGCCGGTCTTGATCTGGCCAGCCGACGTGCCCACGGCCAGGTCGGCAATGGTCGAATCTTCGGTTTCGCCGGAGCGGTGCGAGATCACAGCGGTGTAACCGGCAGCCTTGGCCATCTGGATGGCTTCCAGGGTTTCGGTCAGGGTGCCGATCTGGTTGAACTTGATCAGGATCGAGTTGGCGATCTTTTTATCGATGCCTTCTTTCAGGATCTTGGTGTTGGTCACGAACAGATCGTCGCCTACCAGCTGAGTCTTCTCACCGATCTTGTCGGTGAGGATTTTCCAGCCAGCCCAGTCGGACTCGTCCAGGCCATCTTCGATGGAGATGATTGGGTAACGCTCGGTCAGGCCTTTCAGGTAATCAGCGAAACCTTCAGCGGTGAACACCTGGCCTTCGCCGGACAGGTTGTACTTGCCGTCTTCGTAGAATTCGCTGGCCGCGCAGTCCAGAGCCAGGGTCACATCAGTGCCGAGTTTGTAGCCAGCGTTGGCCACGGCTTCGGAAATCACTTTCAGCGCGTCTTCGTTGGAAGCCAGGTTTGGTGCGAAACCACCTTCGTCACCAACGGCAGTGCTCAGGCCACGGGCCTTCAGCACGGCTTTGAGGTGGTGGAAAATCTCGGTGCCCATGCGCAGACCTTCCGAGAAAGACTTGGCGCCCACCGGCTGAACCATGAATTCCTGGATGTCGACGTTGTTATCGGCGTGCTCGCCACCGTTGATGATGTTCATCATCGGAACCGGCATCGAGTAAACACCCGGGGTGCCGTTCAGGTTGGCAATGTGAGCGTACAGCGGCAGGTCCTGGTCCTGTGCTGCTGCCTTGGCCGCAGCCAGGGAAACGGCGAGGATGGCGTTGGCGCCCAGGGTTGCTTTGTTTTCGGTGCCGTCGAGCTTGATCATCGCCAGATCGAGGGCTTTCTGGTCACTTGGGTCCATGCCTTTCAACAGGTCGCGGATCGGACCGTTGATGTTGGCTACGGCTTTGAGAACGCCCTTGCCCAGGTAACGGCTCTTGTCGCCATCACGCAGCTCGAGCGCTTCACGCGAGCCAGTGGAAGCACCGGACGGCGCGCAAGCACTGCCGATGATGCCGTTGTCGAGAAGCACGTCCGCTTCCACGGTGGGATTGCCACGGGAGTCGAGAACTTCACGACCTTTGATGTCGACGATTTTAGCCATTGTTGTAAACACTCCAAAGTTGACGAAAACGACGCAGCTAGAGGAAATCTTTTTACCGTCGGCAAGGGGATGTGCAGCGGGCAAACTTGCAGACGATAACGCTCATGCCCGAGGGCATGAGCGACAAATCGTGCGGTACTTTACCGGAGAATTGAGGTTTACGCGGTTTCTACCGTCGGAAAACTCTTTACCAGTTCGTCCAGAGCCTTGAGCTGGGCCAGGAATGGCTCCAGTTTGTCCAGACGCAAGGCGCATGGGCCGTCGCATTTGGCGTTGTCCGGATCCGGATGAGCTTCGAGGAACAGACCCGCCAGGCTTTGGCTCATGCCCGCCTTGGCCAGATCCAGCACCTGTGCGCGGCGACCGCCAGCGGAGTCGGCGCGACCACCCGGCATTTGCAGCGCGTGGGTCACGTCGAAGAACACCGGGTATTCGAACTGCTTCATGATGCCGAAGCCGAGCATGTCGACAACCAGGTTGTTGTAGCCGAAGCTCGAACCGCGTTCGCAGAGGATCAACTGATCGTTACCCGCTTCCACGCACTTGTTCAGGATGTGTTTCATTTCCTGAGGCGCGAGGAACTGGGCTTTCTTGATGTTGATGACAGCGCCGGTCTTGGCCATCGCGACCACGAGGTCGGTCTGGCGCGACAAGAAGGCCGGCAACTGGATGATGTCGCAGACTTCAGCGACGACTGCAGCCTGCTCTGGCTCGTGGACGTCGGTGATGATCGGCACGCCGAAGGCTTGCTTGATGTCCTGGAAAATCCGCATGCCCTCTTCCAGGCCGGGGCCACGATAAGAAGTCACGGAGGAACGGTTGGCCTTGTCGAAGCTGGCCTTGAACACGTAAGGGATACCCAGTTTCTGGGTAACCTTCACGTACTCTTCGCAGACCTGCATCGCCATGTCGCGGCTTTCAAGCACGTTCATGCCACCGAACAGCACCATTGGCTTGTCGTTGGCAATCTCGATATCGCCTACGCGGATGATCTTCTGCGCCATCAGGTTTACGCCTTCTTCTGGTGTTGAGCCAAAGCTGCCTTGACGAAACCGCTGAACAACGGGTGACCGTCGCGTGGCGTCGAGGTGAACTCAGGGTGGAACTGGCAAGCGACGAACCATGGATGATCCGGTGCTTCAACCACTTCAACCAGTGCGCCATCACCGGAGCGACCGGAGATTTTCAGGCCGGCTTCCATGATTTGCGGCAGCAGGTTGTTGTTCACTTCATAGCGATGACGGTGACGCTCAACGATCACGTCCTTGCCATAGCAATCGTGAACCAGCGAACCCGGTTCCAGCAGGCAATCCTGCGCGCCGAGGCGCATGGTGCCGCCCAGGTCGGAAGTTTCGGTACGGATTTCGACGGCACCGGTGGCATCTTCCCACTCGGTAATCAGGCCCACGACCGGGTGACCGCTCGCACGATCGAACTCGGTGGAGTTGGCGTCTTTCCAGCCCATGACGTTACGCGCGAACTCGATGACAGCCACTTGCATGCCCAGGCAGATGCCCAGGTACGGCACCTTGTTTTCTCGAGCGTATTGAACGGCAGTGATCTTGCCTTCCACACCACGCAGACCGAAGCCGCCCGGCACCAGAATCGCATCGACGCCTTCGAGCAGCGCGGTGCCCTGGTTCTCGATGTCTTCGGAATCGATGTAGCGCAGGTTGACCTTGGTGCGGTTGCTGATGCCGGCATGACTCATCGCTTCGATCAGCGACTTGTAGGCGTCCAGCAGTTCCATGTACTTGCCGACCATGGCGATGGTGACTTCGTGCTCAGGATTGAGCTTGGCGTCGACCACGGCTTCCCACTCGGACAGATCGGCACCGCCACACTGCAAGCCGAAACGCTCGACGACGAAATCGTCCAGGCCCTGGGAGTGCAGGATGCCCGGGATCTTGTAGATGGTGTCGGCGTCTTCCAGCGCGATGACCGCACGCTCTTCAACGTTGGTGAACTGCGCGATCTTGCGACGCGAGGACACATCGATCGGGTGGTCGGAGCGGCAGACCAGCACGTCTGGCTGCAGGCCGATGGAACGCAGTTCCTTGACCGAGTGCTGGGTTGGCTTGGTTTTGGTCTCGCCAGCAGTGGCGATGTACGGCACCAGTGTCAGGTGCATCAGCATCGCGCGCTTGGCGCCGACTTCGAAACGCAGCTGGCGGATGGCTTCGAGGAACGGTTGCGACTCGATGTCACCCACGGTGCCACCGATCTCGACCATGGCCACGTCGGCATCGCCTGCACCCTTGATGATGCGGCGCTTGATTTCGTCGGTGATGTGCGGAATCACCTGGATGGTTGCGCCCAGGTAATCACCACGGCGCTCTTTGCGCAGCACGTGTTCGTAGACACGGCCGGTGGTGAAGTTGTTGTTCTGGGTCATGGTCGTGCGGATGAACCGCTCGTAGTGGCCCAGGTCCAGGTCGGTCTCGGCGCCGTCGTGGGTGACGAACACTTCACCGTGCTGGAACGGGCTCATGGTGCCCGGGTCGACGTTGATGTACGGGTCCAGCTTCAGCATGGTGACCTTAAGTCCCCGCGCCTCCAGGATGGCCGCCAATGATGCCGATGCAATGCCTTTCCCCAATGAAGAAACAACACCGCCCGTGACGAATATGTAGCGCGTCATGAAAAACCCTAGAAGTCTGCGTTAAAGCGGTCCGAGCCGCCGGGGAAAGCGAAGGAAGGCCGAAGCCCCCGATCACCTGCATTAATCACAGTGCACCTTTCAAAAAAACCGCCGCGTTGGGACAGACCGGAAGATGAAACACCGGTACGTTGCTCGCTACACATTTTTTGGAATCGCCCAGCAAAGACTGCTTGGTAATCGGCAACTCCTGCAATTCAGGCGAATCCACAGAAGTTGTATCAAGAAGGGAGCGTAGTCTACCGGAAAGCCCCTTTCAGCTCAAACCTTGATCTTCGTTCGGCGGTTGCCAATGCAAATTCCAGCTTCCTGCTGCCCCCCCTTCCAGCCCCTGAAGGTTCGGCACCGCCAGCAATTGCTCGCCCTTGAACAGCAGCGGCAATCTGCCGCGCACGAACTGCGGCACTCCCCGCTCGTTAAGCAAACGCTTCAGATCGCGATGGCCACGCGGCGGCAGCTCCATGATTTCGCCCCCTTCACGATAGCGGATCTGCAACGGGCCATCGGGGATTTGCCCCGTCAACGTCAGTACCCCATTGCCAGGCAACGCGCGCGGCAGCGCGGGGTCAGGCCACTCCCCTGCTGCGAGCACCGGGCTCAACCAACCACCCGACAACCACCATAGACGCCCACCTGCCCGATGCAACTCGCCATCCGCCAGCCGCCAGATCGGTCGGGCATCCACTGCGGCATCACGTAAACTGTCCCAACCCGACCAATGGTCGCTCTCGGGCAGTCGTGTGCGCGGTTCGAGCCAGTGGCTGAGCGCGTTGCGCTGGCGGGCAACGGAAAGCTTTTCCAGCGCGGCCAGCTCCAGAGACGGCAAGCCCAGCCAATCGAAATCACTGGGCGTGCTCGCCTGGCTCAAATCGATTTGCGCAAGATCATCGAGTAATCCCTGCGCCTCACTCAGATGTGCGGCGCTGCGAGCCATCGTCGCCATCGCCTGTGGCCAGCGTGCCGTCAATGCCGGGAACACCTGATGACGCAGGTAATTGCGCGAGAACTGCCGATCCTGATTGGAAGGGTCCTCGATCCAGTTCAGATGGTTTTCGCTGGCGTAGGTTTCCAGTTCCGTCCTGGTGATATCGAGCAAAGGCCTGACTAAATGCCCGCCCCCCAGTGGACGCCGGCGTGGCATGCCCGACAACCCCCTCACCCCGGCCCCACGCAACAGACGGAACAGCAACGTTTCCGCCTGATCGTCTCGGTGTTGCGCGGTCAGCAGCACTTGATTGGCTTGAGTGACATCCATGAACGCGCCGTAACGCGCGTCCCGCGCCGCGCGCTCCAGGCTGGCGCCGGGTTGCACCTGCACGCGAACAACCTGCAGCGGCACACCCAAAGCGTCACAGACCGACCGACAATGATCCGGCCACGCATCCGCCACAGCCTGAAGGCCATGATGGACATGGATGGCGGTGAGTGGCGGCAGGGATTCGGTTTTGGCAAGGTGTGCGAGAAGGTGCAAGAGGACGGTGGAGTCGAGGCCACCGGAGAAGGCGATGTGCCAGGCTGTTGCATTGCGCCAGGGCTTCAGGTTCAGCAGAAGCCTGGAAGGCAAATCAATCGCGGACTGACTCATTTCTGCCTCATTGCACAAATCAAATGTGGGAGCGAGCCGGCTCGCGAAGGCTGCTTAACATCCAACACATTGGCTGAATGTCATACCGCGTTCACGAGCAGGCTCGCTCCCACATGGGTACTGCGTGTCCGATCAGAGACCGTAGCTCATCAGACGCTCGTAACGACGGTCCAGCAAAGCTTTGTGGTCGAGCTTCTTGAGCATCGCCAGTTGCGAGCTGAGCTCGGCACGGATCGAAGCCGCTGCAGCCGCCGGATCACGGTGGGCGCCGCCCAAAGGCTCGCCAATCACCTTGTCGACGATACCCAGGCCCTTAAGGCGCTCGGCGGTGATGCCCATCGCTTCAGCGGCATCCGGTGCTTTCTCGGCGGTTTTCCACAGGATCGAAGCGCAACCTTCCGGCGAGATCACCGCGTAGGTCGAGTACTGCAGCATGTTCAACTGATCGCAAACGCCGATGGCCAATGCACCGCCGGAACCACCTTCACCGATTACGGTGGCGATGATCGGGGTTTTCAAGCGAGCCATCACGCGCAGGTTCCAGGCGATCGCTTCGCTCTGGTTGCGCTCTTCCGCGTCGATGCCCGGGTAGGCGCCCGGGGTGTCGATGAAGGTCAGGATCGGCATCTTGAAGCGTTCGGCCATTTCCATCAGGCGGCAAGCCTTGCGGTAGCCTTCCGGGCGCGGCATGCCGAAGTTGCGGCGAACCTTCTCGCGTACTTCACGGCCTTTCTGGTGACCGATGATCATCACCGGCTGGTCGTCCAGACGGGCGATGCCACCGACGATGGCTGCGTCGTCGGAGAAGTGGCGGTCACCGTGCAATTCGTCGAACTCGGTGAAAATATGTTCGATGTAGTCCAGGGTGTAAGGACGCTTCGGGTGGCGCGCCAGACGTGCGATCTGCCAGCTGGTCAGCTTGCCGAAAATGTCTTCGGTCAGCGTTTTGCTCTTGTCCTGCAGGCGGGAGATCTCATCGCCGATATTCAGCGAATTGTCATTACCGACCAAGCGCAACTCTTCGATCTTGGCTTGCAGGTCGGCGATCGGCTGTTCGAAATCTAGAAAATTCGGGTTCATAGGCGTCCGTCTTGGGTCGAGTCCAAGTGATCTTGGGCCGGCCGGTTGTCTATTCGCGCCCTACCTTAAGGGACAGGCGCGCTGAGGTCGAGATTAAAAATTCAGGTTGCGGGCAGGCATTCTGATATTACCTGCCGGTCAACGGTATTGGAGGAAGACGTTGTCTCGCCCGAACTGGTCACGCAGGGCTTGAATCAACGCATCCGCCGGATCGATTCGCCAGCCTTCACCGAACTGCAGCAAGGCCTTTGCATCGGGGCTGGTGTAGTCCATGGTGATCGGACACGCACCGCGGTGACGCTTCAACAGTTCACCCAGCCAGCGTAGCTGATCACCCTTGAGATCCTTGGCGTGCAGTTTCAAACGCAGGCTCTCGGCCAGGTTGGTGCGCGCATCTTCCATGCTCATCACCCGCTTGACCCGCAGCTTCAGGCCACCGGAGAAGTCGTCGTTGCTGACCTCGCCTTCGACCACCACCATCGCGTCGGTCTGCAACAGCGATTGCGCAGCATGGAAAGCCTCGGAAAACAGCGAGGCCTCGATTCGGCCAGAGCGGTCGTCAAGGGTGATGAACCCCATCTTGTCGCCCTTTTTGTTCTTCATCACGCGCAGGGCGATGATCATCCCGGCGACCGTCTGGGTGTCGCGCGCCGGTTTCAAATCGATGATGCGCTGGCGGGCGAAACGACGGATTTCACCCTCGTATTCGTCGATCGGGTGACCGGTCAGGTACAGGCCGAGGGTGTCTTTCTCCCCTTTCAGGCGTTCCTTGAGGGTCAGTTCCTTGGCCTTGCGATGGTTGGCGTAGACGTCGGCGTCTTCTTCGACAAACAAACCGCCAAACAGGTCGGAGTGACCACTGTCCTGGGTGCGTGCGGTTTGTTCGGCGGCCTTTATCGCTTCTTCCATGGCCGTCAGCAGCACCGCGCGATTGCGGTCGATGTTGGCCTGGTAGGCTTTCTGCTCGTCATGGAAATACGGGCCAAGACGATCCAGTGCACCGCTGCGGATCAAGCCGTCGAGGGTACGCTTGTTGATGCGCTTGAGGTCGACCCGGGCGCAGAAATCGAACAGGTCCTTGAACGGGCCTTTCAGGCGCGCCTCGGTGATCGCTTCCACCGGACCTTCACCCACACCCTTGATTGCACCGAGCCCGTAAATGATCCGGCCCTCGTCGTTCACGGTGAACTTGAATTCCGAAGTATTCACGTCCGGCGCGTCGAGACGCAGCTTCATCGTGCGCACTTCTTCGATCAAGGTCACGACCTTGTCGGTGTTGTGCATATCCGCCGAGAGTACCGCAGCCATGAACGGTGCCGGGTAGTGCGCTTTCAGCCATGCCGTCTGGTACGACACCAGACCATAGGCAGCGGAGTGGGATTTGTTGAAGCCGTAACCGGCGAATTTTTCCACCAGGTCGAAAATGTTACCGGCCAGGTCCGCGTCGATATTGTTGGTGGCGCAACCTTCAATGAAACCGCCACGCTGCTTGGCCATTTCTTCCGGCTTTTTCTTACCCATGGCTCGACGCAGCATGTCCGCACCGCCAAGGGTGTAGCCGGCCATGACCTGGGCGATCTGCATCACCTGTTCCTGATACAGGATGATGCCGTAGGTCGGCGCCAATACCGGCTTCAAGCCTTCGTACTGGTAGTCCGAGTGCGGATACGCCAGTTCGGCGCGCCCGTGCTTACGGTTGATGAAGTCGTCCACCATGCCCGATTGCAGCGGGCCCGGACGGAACAGTGCCACCAGTGCGATCAAGTCTTCCAGGCAGTCGGGCTTGAGCTTTTTGATCAGCTCTTTCATGCCGCGCGATTCAAGCTGGAACACCGCCGTGGTTTCAGCTTTTTGCAGCAGCGTGTAGGTCGGTTTGTCGTCCAGCGGGATGAATGCGATGTCGAGCGGCGGTTCGTTGACCTTGGCGCGATCGCGGTTAATGGTTTTCAGCGCCCAGTCGATGATCGTCAGGGTCCGTAGACCCAGGAAGTCGAACTTCACCAGACCGGCGGCTTCAACGTCATCTTTGTCGAACTGGGTCACCAGGCCGTCGCCTGCTTCGTCGCAATAGATCGGCGAGAAGTCAGTCAGCTTGGTCGGCGCAATCACCACACCACCGGCGTGCTTGCCGACGTTACGCACAACGCCTTCGAGCTTGCGGGCCATCTCCCAGATTTCCGCGGCTTCTTCATCGACCTTGATGAAGTCACGCAGGATTTCTTCCTGTTCGTAGGCTTTTTCCAGGGTCATGCCGACTTCGAACGGAATCATCTTCGACAGACGATCCGCCAGGCCATAGGACTTGCCCTGCACCCGCGCCACGTCGCGGACTACCGCCTTTGCCGCCATGGAACCAAAGGTGATGATCTGGCTCACGGCGTTGCGGCCGTACTTCTCGGCCACATAGTCGATCACCCGGTCACGACCGTCCATGCAGAAGTCGACGTCGAAGTCGGGCATCGAAACCCGTTCCGGGTTAAGGAAACGTTCGAACAGCAGGTCATATTCCAGCGGGTCGAGGTCAGTGATCTTCTGTACGTAAGCCACCAGCGAGCCGGCACCCGATCCACGGCCAGGACCTACCGGCACGCCGTTGTTCTTGGCCCACTGGATAAAGTCCATCACGATCAGGAAGTAACCGGGGAAGCCCATCTGGATAATGATATCCAGCTCGAAATTCAATCGGTCGACATAGACCTGGCGCTTGGCTTCGTAATCTTCGGTGGTGTCCTTGGGCAGCAGGACAGCAAGCCGTTCCTCAAGGCCATCGAAGGACACCTTGCGGAAATATTCATCGATGGTCATGCCATCGGGGATCGGGAAGTTGGGCAGGAAGTGCTTGCCCAGCTTCACATCGATGTTGCAGCGCTTGGCGATCTCGACGGTGTTTTCCAGCGCTTCGGGAATGTCGCTGAACAGCTCGGCCATTTCCTCGGCGCTTTTGAGGTATTGCTGATCGCTGTAGTTCTTCGAACGCCGCGGATCGTCAAGGGCGCGGCCCTCACCAATACATACGCGGGTTTCGTGGGCAGCGAAGTCTTCCTGCTTGATGAAGCGCACATCGTTGGTCGCCACCAGTGGCGCGCCGATCTTCTCGGCCAAGGCGACTGCACCGTGCAACTGCTCTTCGTCATTCGGCCGATTGGTCCGCTGAATCTCCAGATAGAAACGGTCCGGAAAAACCGCCATCCATTCGCGCGCCAGGGTTTCAGCTTCGTCCGGATTGCCGCTGATCATGGCCTGACCGATCTCACCTTCCTTGGCCGCCGACAGCATGATCAAGCCTTCATTGGCCTCGGCCACCCACTCACGCTCTATGATGATCGAGCCATTGCGCTGGCCATCGATGAAGCCGCGGGAGATCAACTCGGTCAGGTTGCGATAGCCGACGGCGTTCATCACCAGCAGGCTGATCCGGCTCAGGGCATTGTCCGGATCCTTGTTCGACAGCCACAGGTCGGCGCCGCAGATCGGCTTGATCCCGGCACCCATGGCGTTTTTATAGAATTTGACCAGGGAACACATGTTGTTCTGGTCAGTGACCGCGACGGCAGGCATGTTCATGCCGACCAGGGTCTTGACCAGCGGTTTAATCCGCACCAGACCGTCGACCAGGGAGTATTCAGTGTGCAGGCGTAGATGAACGAATGAAGCCGGCATAGTGATCCTGCGTTAAGTCATGAAAACAACAAGGCCCGGATTGTACCGGGCCTTGGTAGAAAAAATCAGCTTGAGATTAACTCTCGATCAGGCTTTCCCGAGCTTCGTAAGCGAGGCGTACCGGGGCAAACGAACGGCGGTGGATCGGGGTAGGCCCCAAGCGTGACAGCGCTTCCAGATGAACGGGTGTCGGGTAGCCTTTATGGCCGCCAATGCCGTAACCCGGATAGATCAATTCAAACGCGGCCATTTCACGGTCGCGGCTGACCTTGGCCAGAATCGACGCCGCAGCGATGGCCGGAACCTTGCCGTCGCCCTGCACCACCGCTTCGGCGCGCATCGGCAATTTCGGGCAACGGTTGCCGTCGATCATCGCCAGTTTCGGCTGGATGTGCAGCCCGGCGACGGCGCGCTGCATGGCCAGCATGGTGGCATGCAGGATGTTCAGTTCATCGATTTCTTCGACTTCGGCGCGAGCGATGCACCAGCTCAGGGCTTTTTCGCAGATCTCGTCGTAAAGCTTCTCGCGCCGGGCTTCGGTGAGCTTCTTCGAGTCGTTCAAACCGAGGATCGGCCGATTCGGATCGAGAATCACGGCAGCCGTGACCACCGCGCCACAGAGCGGCCCGCGACCGACTTCGTCGACACCGGCAACCAATTCTTCAACTTCGGCGACCAAGGTGAAATCCAGCCCCATCTGCATGCTTGTCTTACTCATTGTACGTCGCCGATCAGGTTGAGCACGGCATCCGCCGCCTGGTTGGAGGCATCCAGACGCAGGGTCCGGTGAATTTCATCGAAGCCACGGGTTTGCTCTTCGCCACCCTCGATCAGCGGCGACAAGGTTTGGGCCAGCGCTTCGACCGTCGCATCGTCCTGCAGCAACTCGGGCACCAGCAGACGCTGGGCCAGCAGGTTCGGCAGGGACACGTAAGGGCTTTTCACCATCCGCTTGAGAATCCAGAACGTCAGCGGTGCCAGGCGGTAAGCCACCACCATCGGCCGCTTGTACAGCAAGGCCTCAAGCGTCGCCGTTCCGGAAGCGATCAGTACCGCATCGCAGGCGGCCAGGGCCAGGTGCGATTTGCCATCGAGCAAGGTCAGCGGCAGGTCGCGGCCGGCGAGCATTTCTTCAAGCTGCGCACGACGCTCAGGACTGGCGCACGGCATGACGAACCTGACGCCGGGGCGCAAGGCCCGCAGGCGCTGGGCGGTATCAAGAAACAGCGCACCGAGGCGGCCGACTTCACCGCCGCGACTGCCCGGCATCAGCGCGACCAGCGGCCCGTCAGGCAAGCCCAGCTCGGCACGAGCGGCGGCACGATCAGCCTGCAGCGGAATGGCGTCAGCCAGGGAGTGCCCGACGAACCGCACCGGCACACCCTTTTCTTCATAGAATCTGGCTTCGAACGGAAACAGCGTCAGCATCAGATCGCAGCCTTCGCGAATCTTCAGTACCCGCTTCTGCCGCCAGGCCCATACCGACGGGCTGACGTAATGCACGGTCTTGATCCCGGCCTGACGCAACTTGAGTTCGATATTGAGGTTGAAGTCCGGCGCATCGATACCGATGAACACGTCCGGCTTCGCAGCGATCAGGTCGGCCACCAGCTTCTTGCGCCGCGCCAGCAACTCACGCAACCGGCCCAGCACTTCCACCAGGCCCATCACCGACAGGCGCTCCATCGGGAAATACGGATTCAGGCCTTCGGCCTGCATCAACGGACCACCGACACCCATGAATTCGACCGCCGGGTGACGCGCCTTGAGCGCACGCATGAGACCCGCGCCGAGAATGTCGCCGGAAGCCTCACCCGCTACCAGCGCAATACGCAGATTGGCCATGGTTAGCGAGTGATGCCGCGGGTCGAAGACTGGATGGAGTCGCGGAACACGGCGACTTCCGGAAACTGGATCGAGGGTTCGGCCAGCTCGGCGAGAGCCTGCTCAACTGTCAGGCCCTGACGGTAAACCACCTTGTAGGCGCGACGCAGGGCGTGGATCGCATCTTCGCTGAAACCGCGACGGCGCATGCCTTCGAAGTTCATGCTACGGGCTTCGGCCGGGTTGCCGAACACCGTGACATACGCTGGAACGTCCTTGCCAATCGCCGTGCCCATACCGGAAAAGCTGTGGGCGCCGATATGGCAATACTGGTGGACCAGGGTAAAACCAGAGAGGATCGCCCAGTCTTCAACGTGGACGTGGCCAGCCAGCGCGGTGTTGTTGACCAGGATGCAATGGTTACCGATGACGCTGTCATGACCGATGTGCGCGTATGCCATGATCAGGTTGTGATCACCCAGGGTCGTTTCCGAACGATCCTGAATGGTCCCACGGTGAATCGTCACGCCTTCGCGGATGACGTTGTGGTCACCGATCACCAGGCGGGTTTCCTCGCCTTTGTATTTCAAATCAGGCGTGTCTTCGCCTACCGACGAAAACTGGTAGATGCGGTTGTACTTACCGATTCGGGTCGGGCCTTTGAGAATCACATGCGGCCCGATCACTGTCCCCTCGCCGATTTCCACACCTGCGCCGATGATCGACCACGGGCCGACCTCGACACCGTCGGCCAGAACAGCCGTCGGATCGATGATTGCACGAGGGTCAATCAAACTCATAGTTTGCGTTCCGCACAGATGATTTCAGCAGAGCAGACCGGCTTGCCGTCGACCGAAGCCTGGCATTCGAATTTCCAGATCTGACGCTTGCAGCTCAGGAACTTGGCTTCGAGGATCAACTGATCGCCCGGCAGCACTGGCTGACGGAAACGCAGTTTGTCGGAGCCGACGAAGTAATAAAGCGTGCCATCGGCCGGCTTCACGTCGAGCATTTTAAAACCAAGGATCCCGGCAGCCTGAGCCATTGCTTCGATGATCAGAACGCCCGGCATGATTGGATGCGCAGGGAAGTGACCATTGAAGAACGGTTCGTTGATGCTGACATTCTTGTAGGCGCGAATGCGCTTGCCTTCCACATCCAGATCCACGACCCGGTCCACCAGCAGGAACGGGTAACGGTGAGGCAGGTATTCGCGAATCTCGTTGATGTCCATCATTTCGGGGGGAAGCCTATGTAAAGATTGGGAGCGCGCGACTGACGCACACTCCTCTAGCAAATCAAGGACGCAGTCTAGCGGCTGTGCACACTTGATATGGAAATGGTATCAGCCATCTGATGAAGCATTACCGCCAGGGGTCACTTCCCCTGTTTGCTTTTCCAGCTGTCGCAAACGTCGCGCGATGTCATCGAGCTGACGCAGACGTGCCGCGCTTTTGCGCCATTCGGCCGCTGGCTGCATCGCCGTGCCGGATGAATAGGCGCCTGGCTCGGTAATCGAGTGGGTCACCATGGTCATCCCGGTGATGAACACGTTGTCGCAAATATCGATATGCCCCACCAGCCCTACGCCACCGGCTAGCATGCAGTGCTTGCCGATCTTGGTGCTGCCGGAAATCCCCACGCACGCGGCCATGGCGGTGTGATCACCGACCTGGACGTTGTGGGCGATCTGAATCTGGTTGTCGAGTTTCACACCGTTACCGATGATGGTATCGGCCAGCGCACCACGGTCGATGGCGGTATTCACGCCGATCTCCACGTCATCGCCGATCAGGACGCCACCAATCTGGGCAATTTTCTGCCAGATGCCTTTCTCGTTGGCAAAACCGAAACCTTCGCCACCCAGTACCGCACCGGACTGAATGACCACGCGCTTGCCGACGCGCACGTCGTGGTACAAGGTCACGCGCGGAGCCAGCCAGCCACCTTCGTCGATCACGCTACGGGCGCCGATAAAGCAGTGCGCGCCAACGGTGGTACCGGCCGCAATACGCACGCCACTTTCGATGACGGCAAAAGCACCGATACTTGCCGTCGGGTCAACCACAGCGTCCGCCGCGATCACTGCCGTCGGATGAACACCGGCGACCGCCTTCGGCTTTGGATCGAACAAGTGGGAAATACGCGCGTAGGCCGCATACGGATCAGGCACCACCAGCGCGTTACCGGAAAAACCTTCAGCATCGGCGGCCTTCAGCAACAGCGCTGCCGCCTGACTGCCTGCCAGGTATTTACGGTACTGGGGGTTTGCGAGAAAGCTCAACTGAGCTGGGCCAGCCTCCTGCAAGGTGGCTAGCCCAGTAATTTCTTTCTCCGGGTCGCCACGCAGTGTGGCGCCAAGGAACTCGGCCAATTGGCCGAGCTTTATAGTCGCGGTCATGGATTACTTCAGCTGATTCATGCGCTCGATAACCTGGCGCGTGATGTCGTACTGAGGCTTGACATCAATCACTGCGCCACGCTCGAAGACCAGGTCAAAAGCACCTTTCTTGATGACTTCTTCCACAGCGCTATCCAGTTTCGGCTTGAGCTGCTTCAGCATTTCACGGTCGGCAACAGCCTTGGCTTCGTTCAGTTCCTTGGACTGGAACTGGAAGTCACGAGCCTTTTGCTTGAATTCAAGCTCCAGACGCTCACGCTCGCCTTGCTGCATTTTGTCGCCACCGGCCATCAGACGATCCTGAATACCCTTGGCGCTGCTTTCCAGCGTCTTGAGCTTGGTCAGTTGCGGGCCGAACTTCTTCTCGGCATCCACAGCGTACTTCTTGGCTGCATCGGATTCCAGCAGGGCCATCTGATAGTTCAGGACGGCGATTTTCATGTCGGCAAATGCCGGACCTGCTACCAGTACGGAAGCCAGGAGAACCAATTGAGTCAACTTACGCACGATGCACTCCTACAAAATCCATTGTCGTTATCTTGGGTCAAACGCTTAGAACGTCTGACCGAGGGAGAATTGGAACACTTGAGTTTCAGCGTCATCAGGTTTCTTGACTGGCATGGCCAACGCGAAACTCAAAGGACCCAGTGCGGTGACCCATGTCACACCTACACCCACAGAACTGGCCATGTTGCTCAGGCTGATGTCGTTGCACTTGGTGTTGGACTTGGTGCCATCCGCGTTGGTGGTATCCGAGCACGACGAGTCGAACACGTTACCCACATCCCAGAATACCGAAGTGCGCAGGGAACGTTGATCCTTGACGAACGGCAGCGGGAACAGAACTTCCACGCCACCCTGGATCAGGACGTTACCACCGAACGGCAGCGGATCCTGGTCCGGATCGACCCCAGTGCCAGGGTTCTTGCCGGTACTTGGCGTACTGCGAGGACCCAGTGTGCTGTCCTTGAAGCCGCGAACCGAGTTGAAACCACCAGCATAGTAGTTTTCATAGAAAGGCAACCCATCGGTCGAACCGTAACCATCGCCATAACCCAACTCGGTATGCAGGCGCATGGTGTAGTTGTCACTCAATGGCTGGAACAACTGGCCACGGTAGTCGAGCTTGAAGAAAGACAGGTCGCTGCCCGGCGTCGTGGTTTCCAGCACGAGGCTCTGGGAATGACCACGTGTCGCGAGTACGCCCTTGTTCAGGGTGGACTCGGACCAACCGGCCGAAGCCTTGAAGTTCAGGTATTTGTCGCCTTCCTTGTCAACGAAGTCGAAGATCTCGTCAACGGTGTACACACCGGTCTTGATTTCGTCCTGCTGAGCCGTCAGACCGAAGGTCAGACGCGAAGTCTCGCTGATCGGGTACCCAACACTCACGCCTGCACCCAGGCTGTCTACGGAGTAGCTGGCTACGTCGACGTCGAGGTCATCGTAGTCGGTGGTGCGGTAGAAGGCGTTGTAACCCAGGCTCACGCCGTCAGCAGTCCAGTAGGGGTCGACATAACCGAAGTTATAGCGGCTCTGGTATTCGCTGCGGGTCAAGCCGATGCTGACCTTGTTACCGGTACCGAGGAAGTTGTTCTGGGTGATCGAACCACCGAGGATCAGACCGGCACTCTGGGCGAAACCGACGCTGGCGGTAATCGAACCGGAGGCTTGCTCTTCAACGCTGTAGTTGACGTCAACCTGATCATCGACACCTGGCACCGCCGGTGTTTCAACGTTGACTTCCTTGAAGAAGCCCAGACGTTCCAGACGGGTCTTGGACTGGTCGATCAGGTAGGTCGAAGCCCAGCCACCTTCCATCTGACGCATTTCACGACGCAGCACCTCGTCTTCGGACTTGGTGTTGCCGCGGAAGTTGATACGGTTCACGTAGGCACGCTTGCCCGGATCGACCGCGAACGTGATGTCCACGGTGTGATCGTCATCGTGCGGCTGTGGCACGCCGTTGACGTTGGCGAAGGTATAACCTTCGTTGCCCAGGCGACGGGTGATCAGTTCGGAAGTGGTGGTCATCAGCTTGCGCGAGAACACCTGGCCTTTCTGCACTAGCAGCAGGGACTTGACCTGGTCTTCAGGGACTTTCAGGTCACCGCTCAGCTTCACGTCACGAACGGTGTACTTGTCACCTTCGTTGATGTTGACGGTGATGTAGACGTGCTTCTTGTCCGGGGTGATGGACACCTGGGTCGAAGCGATATCCATGTTGATATAGCCGCGGTCCAGATAATAGGAACGCAGACGCTCCAGGTCACCGGACAGTTTTTCACGGGCGTACTTGTCATCGTTCTTGAAGAACGACAGCCAGTTGGTGGTCTTGAGTTCGAACAGGTCGATCAGGTCGTCATCAGGGAAGACCGTGTTACCCACCACGTTGATGTGCTGGATCGCCGCAACGGTGCCTTCGTTGATGTTGACCTTCAGACCGACGCGGTTACGCGGCTGCGGCACCACTTCGGTGTCGACGGTAGCGGAGTAGCGACCCTGGGCCACGTACTGGCGCTGCAGTTCGTTACGCACGCCTTCGAGGGTGGCGCGCTGGAAGATTTCGCCTTCGGCCAGGCCGGACTGTTTGAGGCCCTTCATCAGGTCTTCAGTGGAGATGGCCTTGTTACCTTCGATCTCGATACTGGCAACCGACGGGCGCTCGACTACGGTGATGACAAGGACGTTGCCATCGCGGCCCAGCTGGATATCTTGAAAGAACCCGGTTTTGAACAGCGCACGAGTGGATTCCACCAGGCGACGATCATCCGCCTGTTCACCGACGTTCAACGGCAAAGCACCAAAGACACTACCCGCGGAGACCCGCTGGAGGCCATTGACGCGAATATCAGAGATAGTGAAGGACTCGGCGTGAACTTCGGCGATCATCAATACGGTGAGAACCGCAGTTAGCAGCAGACGTTTCATGAAGTCCTTTCTTATTCCAACTGGCAATAAACAAACTGCCGCAAAATGCGGCAGATTCGCAATTCAGCGAAGTGTTACAGACGACCCAGATCATTGACCAGAGCAAGCAACATCACTCCGACCACCAAACTGATACCGATCTGTATCCCCCAACCCTGCACCCGATCCGACAAGGGGCGACCACGCGCCCACTCGATCAGATAAAACAACAAATGCCCCCCATCCAGCACAGGAATGGGCAGCAAATTCAGAACTCCCAGGCTAATACTCAGATAAGCAAGGAAATTCAGGAAATCAGCAACGCCCGACTGGGCCGAAGCGCCCGCCACTTTAGCAATGGTTATCGGTCCACTCAAGTTTTTTACCGAGAGCTCGCCGAACAACATTTTCTTCAGTGAATCGAGGGTCAGCACGCTCATGGTCCAGGTGCGTCGAGCCCCCTCCCCAATCGCAGCCAAAGGCCCATAGCTGACCTCGCGGATCATTTCCGGTGGCCAGTCGACCGCCTTCACCCCTGCCCCCAGGTATCCGCTGGGCGCCTTGCTCTCGCCACGGGCAGCCAGTGTCACCGGGATGTCGATTTGAGCACCCTCGCGCTCAACCCGCAGCATGATTTTGGTATCAGGAAGCGTACGCACGGTGTCGACCACCTGCTGCCAGTCGTCCAGCGCCTTGCCATCCAGTGCCAGCAGACGGTCACCCATCTTCAGCCCGGCAGCCTGTGCCGGACCTTTCGGATCAAGCTCCGCCAGCACCGGCGGCAGTGCCGGGCGCCATGGTCGAATACCCAGCGAGCGGATTGGATCCGGCTCGTCGGCGCCTTTCAACCACTTATCCAGCGCCAGCTCACGGGGCGACTCCATCGAAGAGCCCTGATCACGAACCACCAGCTGCAGTGAACCGCTCTCGCCGAGGCGACGTACCAACTGCAAATTCACCGCCGCCCAGCCGGAAGTCGGCTCGCCGTCGATGGAAATGATCTCCTGACCCGCGGTCAGGCCGGCCTTGGCGGCGATGCTGCCGGATTCCACAGCACCAATGACCGGGCGCACCTGATCGCTGCCGAGCATGGCCAGCACCCAGAAAAACACCAACGCCAACAGAAAGTTGGCAATCGGCCCGGCCGCCACGATGGCAATACGCTGGCGAACGGATTTGCGATTGAAGGATTGATCAAGCTGATCCGCCGGAACTTCGCCTTCTCGCTCGTCGAGCATTTTCACGTAGCCGCCCAGCGGGATGGCAGCCACCACGAACTCGGTGCCTTGCTTGTCGTGCCAGCGCAGCAGCGGCACGCCGAAGCCTACGGAGAAACGCAGCACTTTGACCCCACAGCGACGCGCGACCCAGAAGTGGCCGAACTCGTGGAAGGTAACCAGCACACCCAAAGCCACCAGGGTGCCGACAATCATATAGAGCGCGCTCATCTACTTTCTCCGCATTCCTATCCGGTGCTGCATGGGCCAACGCGTTGCAGCACTTATCGCCCGTGACGACTCAACCACTGCTCGGCCAGCAGACGCGCTTTCGCATCCGCCGTGAACACTGCCTCGAGATCATCGACTGCTACCACAGGCTCAAGATTCAAGGTTTCCTCGATGATACTCGCGATTTCCAGGTAACGAACCCGTCCGTCGAGAAACGCTGCTACAGCCACTTCATTCGCCGCATTTAGCATGGCCGGAGCACTGTTGCCAGCCTCTGCCGCCTGCCGCGCCAGGCGCAGACAAGGGAAACGCTCTTCGTCCGGCGCCTGGAAATCCAGTCGCGCGACCGCAAACAGGTCCAACGGCGGCACACCCGAATCGATCCGCTCCGGCCAGGCCAGTGCGTTGGAAATAGGCGTGCGCATATCCGGATTACCCAACTGGGCCAAAACCGAGCCATCGACATAGTCGACCAACGAATGAATCACGCTTTGCGGGTGGATCACCACCTCGACCTGGGACGGCTTGGCATCGAACAACCAGCAGGCCTCGATCAACTCGAGCCCTTTGTTCATCATGCTGGCCGAATCGACCGAAATCTTGCGCCCCATGGACCAGTTAGGGTGAGCGCACGCCTGATCAGGTGAAACATGCGCCAACTCTGCCATGGGCGTCTGTCGGAAGGGGCCACCAGAGGCCGTCAGTAATATCCGACGCACGCCAACCGAGCTGAGACCACGGGCAAAATCCGCTGGCATGCACTGGAATATTGCATTGTGCTCACTGTCGATCGGCAGCAGTACGGAGCCGCTTTTGCGCACAGCCTGCATGAACAATGCACCGGACATGACCAGCGCTTCCTTGTTGGCGAGGAGGATTTTCTTGCCCGCCTCGACTGCTGCCAGAGTCGGCCGCAGACCTGCTGCACCGACAATGGCCGCCATCACTGCATCCACTTCAGGATCGGCAGCGACCTGACACAAACCTTCTTCGCCCACCAGCACACGAGTCGAAAGGCCTGCCGCGCGCAAATCGTCCTGCAGGCTGCGCGCAGCCGCGGCTTGCGGCACAACAGCAAAGCGTGGTGCATGACGCACGCACAACGCCAGCAATTCACTCAATCGAGTGAATCCGCTCAATGCAAAGGCCTGATAGCGCTCGGGATGGCGAGCGATGACATCAAGGGTGCTCAAACCGATCGAGCCGGTTGCCCCCAGAACGGAAATCTGCTGAGGACGGCTCATGGTGCGGCCATCCACAACAGAACGGCGAACACTGGTATTGCTGCAGTCAGGCTGTCGATGCGATCCAGCACGCCGCCGTGACCTGGCAGCAGATTGCTGCTGTCCTTGATCCCGGATTGGCGCTTGAACATGCTTTCGGTCAGGTCGCCGACAACGGAAATGAACACGATCACGGCCGCGCCGATCAGGCCTTTGAACAGTTCGGCAACGGTCCAGTCACGAACAAAGCCGACAATCACGGTGATCACCAGACTCAGGGCCAAGCCGCCGTATACACCTTCCCAGCTCTTGCCAGGACTGACCTGCGGCGCCAGCTTGCGCTTGCCGAAAGCCCGACCGGAAAAATACGCGCCGATATCGGCACCCCAGACCAGCACCATCACCGCCATGATCAGCCAGTTGCCCAAGGGCTGCTGCTTGATCTGCACCAGACCTTGCCAGGCGGGCAGCAGGATCAGCAGACCGATCACCAGCTTGCAGGCCGCGCTGGCCCAATGCTCGCTGGAGCGCGGATACGTCAGCACCAGATAGGTTGCAATCGCCCACCACAGCACGGAAGCACCCAGCACCCACGGAGCAAGACCGGGCAGGATGTACATGATAAACAGCATCAACGCGACGATAGCGGCATAGGCAACGCGAACAGACTGAGCGGTGAAGCCCGCCAGACGCGCCCATTCCCAGGCACCAAGGGTCACGACCAGCCCGATGAACAGCGCGAAACCGGACCCCTCCAGCAGGAAAAACCCGCCCAAGGCAATCGGCAACAGGATCAGCGCGGTGATGATTCGTTGTTTAAGCATTAAACCCGGGCTCCAGCCTCGACCTGCTCGCTCGTTTTACCGAAGCGACGCTGGCGGGATGCGAAATCGGCCAGCGCATTACGCATGGCATCGTGTTTGAAGTCCGGCCAGAACAGGTCGGAGAAGTACAGCTCGGCGTACGCCAGTTGCCACAGCAGGAAGTTGCTGATGCGATGCTCGCCGCCGGTGCGAATGCACAAGTCCGGCAACGGCAGATCTCCGGTTGCCAGGCAGGTTTGCAGCAAATCCGGGGTGATGTCTTCCGGACGCAAATGCCCGGCCTGAACCTCCCGCGCCAGACGCTGAGCGGCCTGGGCGATATCCCACTGGCCACCGTAGTTGGCAGCGATCTGCAGGACGAAACGGTTGGCGCCAGCGGTCATGTTCTCGGCCTCACGCATGGCTGCCTGAAGCTCCGGATGAAACCGCGAACGATCACCGATGATTCGCAAGCTGATGTTGTTGTCATTGAGGCGCTTGGCCTCACGACGCAATGCCTTGAAGAACAGATCCATCAAGGCACTGACCTCATCGGCCGGGCGCTGCCAGTTCTCACTGGAGAACGCGAACAGGGTCAATACCTCGACGCCTGACTCAGCACACACTTCGATGACTGCACGCACCGCATCGACACCCGCTTTATGCCCGGCGACACCCGGCATAAAGCGTTTTTTCGCCCAGCGATTATTACCATCCATGATGATCGCGACATGGCGCGGCACCGCGGAGGGCGCAATCTGCTTGGTCTTTTCCATGAAAAATCGACCCTTATACGGCCATCAGGTCTTTTTCTTTCTGCGCCAGGTTCGCGTCGATTTGAGCCACGTACTTCTTGGTCAGATCGTCGATCTCGCCCGTCGCACGACGCTCTTCGTCTTCGCTGATCTCTTTTTCCTTGACCAGATCCTTGAGCTGGCTGTTGGCATCACGACGGATGTTACGCACGGCCACACGGGCGTCTTCTGCAACATCGCGAGCCTGCTTGGTGAAGCCCTTACGGGTTTCTTCAGTCAGGGCCGGCATGGAGATCAGCAGCAACTCACCCAGGTTGGTCGGGTTCAGGTTCAGACCTGCGCTACCGATCGCCTTGTCGACGGCACCGAGCATGTTGCGCTCAAAGGCAACGACTTGCAGGGTACGGGCGTCTTTAACGGTGATGTTGGCGACTTGTTTGATCGGAGTGTCGGAACCGTAGTACGGCACCATCACGCCTTCGAGAATGCTTGGGTGCGCCTGGCCGGTACGGATACGGCCGAAATTGTGCGCCAGCGACTCCACGGATTTCTGCATGCGCTCTTGAGCGTCTTTTTTGATTTCATTGATCATTGTTGAACTTCCTCGATCAGGGTTCCTTCGGCGCCGCCATGCACGATGTTCAGCAAGGCGCCGGGTTTGTTCATGTTAAATACCCGCAGCGGCATCTTGTGATCGCGGCACAGGCAAATGGCCGTCAGATCCATCACGCCCAGCTTGCGATCCAGCACTTCATCGTAGGTCAGATGATCGAACTTCTCGGCGTGCGGGTCTTTGAATGGATCAGCCGTGTAGACACCATCGACCTTGGTTGCCTTGAGTACGACATCAGCATCGATTTCGATTGCGCGCAGGCAGGCAGCCGAGTCCGTAGTGAAGAACGGATTACCAGTACCGGCCGCGAAAATCACGACTTCCTTGGAGTTCAGGTGACGCATGGCTTTGCGGCGATCGTAGTGATCGGTCACACCTACCATGGAAATGGCCGACATCACGATGGCGGAGATATTGGCACGTTCAAGCGCGTCGCGCATGGCCAGAGCGTTCATCACAGTGGCCAGCATGCCCATGTGGTCGCCCGTGACCCGATCCATGCCGGCCGCGCTCAGCGCCGCACCGCGGAACAGGTTGCCACCGCCGATCACCAGACCGACCTGAACACCGATGCCAACCAGCTGGCCGACTTCCAATGCCATGCGATCCAGAACTTTCGGATCGATCCCGAACTCTTCCGAGCCCATCAGGGCCTCGCCGCTAAGTTTGAGTAGAATGCGTTTATAGCGAGCCTGATAACCACTGCCCTGCTGAGCCATTGCGAATCTCTCCTGCGGCGTATTTTAAAAAATTCTTTGCGAGCTGTTTTCAGCTGCGCTCACTCTAGCTTGGCGCTGCTTCAGCGCCATCGGAACATGGCTTTGTAAGCCAGTTCCAACTGGAAACCAAATAAAAAATTGGCAACCCATCTGAAAAGAGGCTGCGCGCGTGAGCGGGCAGCCTCTTCAGGGCGACAGTTAAAAAACCGTCTTATTGCTTGGCAGCAGCCAGTTGGGCAGCCACTTCTTCTGCGAAGTTGTCCACTGGCTTCTCGATGCCTTCGCCTACTTTGAAGTAGGTGAAGGAAACGATTTCAGCACCGGCTTTCTTGGCCAGAGCACCAACGGTGACTTCTGGGTTCATCACGAAAGCTTGCTCTACCAGGCTGGCTTCGGCCAGGAACTTGGTGATACGGCCAGCGATCATCTTCTCGACGATTTCAGCAGGCTTGCCTTTCATCTTGTCTTCGTTCAAAGACATGAAAACGCCCTTCTCGCGTTCGATGGCTTCTGGCGAAACCTGCGATGGCAGCAGGAACTCAGGGTTGCTTGCCGCCACGTGCATGGCGATCTCTTTGGCCAGCTGTACATCGCCGCCCTTGAGAACAACAGCAACACCGATCTTGTTACCGTGCAGGTAAGTACCGACCACGTCACCCTCAACGCGAACCAGGCGACGGATGTTGACGTTTTCGCCAACTTTGGCCACCAGGGCTTCACGAGCCGATTCCTGAGCGGCGATCAGCGGAGCTGCGTCGGTCAGTTTTTCGGCGAAGGCTTTTTCCACGCTGGCAGCCACGAAATTTTTGAAGTCGTCTTGCAGGGCCAGGAAGTCGGTCTGCGAGTTCACTTCCAGCAGTACGGCGGACTTGTCGTCTGCCTTGATGGCGATAGCGCCTTCAGCGGCAACGTTGCCGGCTTTCTTGGCTGCCTTGATGGCGCCCGAAGCACGCATGTCATCAATGGCTTTTTCGATGTCGCCGCCAGCCTTGGTCAAGGCCTTTTTGCAGTCCATCATGCCTTCGCCAGTACGCTCGCGCAGTTCTTTGACCAACGCTGCAGTAATCTCTGCCATTTCAAAATTCCTCTTGGATAGGTTATCAACCATTCCACCCGATCGAACGGGCGTTCAATTCTTCCCGAACCACCCTTGTAAGCTGCTGCACGTTACAAATGCTGTAGCTGCGCTGCCGACAAATGGTTTTCGAGGTGGCAAAAAGGGGGCCAAGCCCCCTTTTTGCTTACTGAGTCAACGCCAGGGCGTCAATTACTCAGCTGCAGCTGCCGGAGCTTCTTCAACGAAAACTTCGGTGCCGCCAGCAACGTTGTTGCGACCACGGATTACAGCGTCAGCCATCGAACCCATGTACAGCTGGATAGCGCGGATTGCGTCATCGTTGCCTGGGATGATGTAGTCAACGCCTTCCGGGCTGCTGTTGGTATCGACTACGCCGATAACCGGGATACCCAGCTTGTTGGCTTCGGTGATCGCGATGCGCTCGTGATCAACGTCGATAACGAACAGAGCGTCTGGCAGACCGCCCATGTCCTTGATACCACCCAGGGAACGATCCAGCTTTTCCAGGTCACGGGAGCGCATCAGCGCTTCTTTCTTGGTCAGCTTGGCGAAGGTACCGTCTTCGGCTTGTACTTCAAGGTCACGCAGACGCTTGATGGAAGCACGGATGGTTTTGAAGTTGGTCAGCATGCCGCCCAACCAGCGGTGATCGACGTACGGCGAACCGCAACGTGCTGCTTCTTCAGCAACGATCTTGCCAGCGGAACGCTTGGTGCCGACGAACAGAATCTTGTTTTTGCCCTGGGCCAGACGCTCTACGAAAGTCAGAGCTTCGTTGAACATTGGCAGGGTTTTTTCGAGGTTGATGATGTGGATCTTGTTACGCGCGCCGAAAATGTATTTACCCATTTTCGGGTTCCAGTAACGGGTCTGGTGACCGAAGTGCACACCGGCCTTCAGCATATCGCGCATGTTGACTTGGGACATGATAGTTCCTTAATAAGTCGGGTTTGGCCTCCACGTATCCCAATGACCAACCAGCAGCATCAGCTGAAGGCACCCAGGTCATCGTGTCGACACGTGTGTGGATTTAGGCTTTTCGGGGCATCCCCGGAAAGCGGCGCATTTTATATCACAGGGCAGGAAAAAACGGAACCCGGATTCTGAAATGCCGGCGACCGGAATACTCCTGCCCTTGGAATCCGCCCAGAATGCACCATTCTATAGAGAGAAGCGATGCACAGAGGCGCGGATTTGCGCTGATCGTCTGATAGAATCGCGTTTTTCAGGGCTGCGAAGATCGATTGCGCAACGCCCTTTTCGTTATGAAAGCGCCATCGAGCGCAGAGAGAGCCTGTATGACCGTCACCCTCAAAACTCCCGAGGACATCGCAAAAATGCGCATCGCCGGCAAACTGGCCGCCGATGTGCTGGAAATGATTGCCGAACATGTCAAACCGGGCGTTACCACTGATCAGTTGAACCAGATCTGCCACGACTACATCGTCAATGAGCAGAAAGCGATCCCTGCCCCACTCAACTACAAGGGCTATCCAAAGTCGATCTGTACGTCGATCAACCATGTGGTCTGTCATGGCATCCCGAACGACAAGCCGCTGAAAGATGGCGACACCCTGAACATCGACGTGACGGTTATCAAGGACGGCTATCACGGCGACACCAGCCGCATGTTCCACGTCGGCAACGTGCCGGTCTGGGCCGAGCGCCTGTCGCAAGTGACCCAGGAATGCATGTACAAGGCCATCGAGCTGGTCAAGCCCGGCTGCCGCCTGGGCGATATCGGTGAAGTGATCCAGAAGCACGCTGAGAAGAACGGCTTCTCGGTGGTTCGCGAGTTCTGTGGCCACGGCATCGGCAAGGTATTCCACGAAGAACCGCAGATCCTGCACTACGGCCGCGCCGGCACCGGCATGGAACTGAAGGCAGGCATGACCTTCACCATCGAACCGATGATCAACCAGGGTCGCGCCGACACCAAAGTGTTGGGCGACGGCTGGACCGCGATCACCAAGGACCGCAAGCTGTCGGCACAGTGGGAACACACCCTGCTGGTGACCGAAACCGGTTACGAGATCTTCACCCTGCGCAGCGATGACACCATCCCCCGCATCTCGGCCTGATCCCGTTACAGAACCCAGCCTATAGAAAGGAAAGCCAATCGATGCCGCAGGTGGACCCCGAACTCTTCGACCGCGGCCAGTTCCAGGCTGAACTGGCCCTGAAGGCAAGCCCCATCGCTGCTTTCAAGAAGGCGATCCGCCAGGCCCGCGAAGTGCTCGATGCACGCTTTCGCAGTGGCCGGGATATACGTCGGTTGATCGAGGATCGCGCCTGGTTCGTCGATAATATCCTGCAAAAGGCCTGGGATCAGTTCAATTGGAGCGAAGACGCCGATATCGCGCTGGTCGCGGTCGGCGGCTACGGTCGTGGCGAACTGCACCCCTATTCCGATATCGACCTGTTGATTTTGCTCGACAGCGCCGACCACGAAGTTTTCCGTGATTCCATCGAGCGTTTTCTAACGCTGCTGTGGGACATTGGCCTGGAAGTTGGCCAGAGCGTTCGCTCGGTGGAAGAATGCGCGGTCGAGGCCCGCGCCGACCTGACGGTGGTGACCAACCTCATGGAGAGCCGGACCATAACCGGGCCCGAACATCTTCGTCAGCGCATGCTGGATGTCACCAGCACTGCTCACATGTGGCCGAGCAAGGAGTTCTTCCTGGCCAAGCGTGCCGAGCAGAAGGCCCGCCACCACAAGTACAACGACACCGAATACAACCTGGAACCCAACGTCAAAGGCTCGCCCGGCGGGCTGCGCGATATCCAGACGATCCTGTGGTTCGCCCGTCGCGAGTACGGCACCCTTAACCTGCGGGCGCTGGCCGGAGAAGGTTTCCTGGTCGAAAGCGAGAACGCCCTGCTCGCCTCCTCCCAGGAGTTCCTGTGGAAGGTGCGCTACGCGCTGCACATGCTGGCCGGTCGTTCCGAAGACCGCCTGCTGTTCGATCACCAGCGCGCCATAGCCGGGCTGCTGGGTTTTGAAGGTGACGATGCCAAGCAAGCCGTCGAAAACTTCATGCAGCAGTATTTCCGTGTGGTGATGAGCATTGCCCAGCTCAGCGACTTGATCATCCAGCACTTCGAGGAAGTCATCCTCGCGCCGGAAGACGAGGCGCCGCCGCAGCCGATCAACTCGCGCTTCCAGCTGCACGATGGCTACATCGAGGCGCGCAACGACAATGTGTTCCGCCGTACGCCGTTCGCCATGCTCGAGATCTTCGTGCTGATGGCCCAGCAGCCGGAAATCAAGGGCGTACGCGCCGATACCATTCGCCTGCTGCGCGAGAATCGTCACCTGATCGACGATGACTTCCGCAACGACATTCGCAACACCAGCCTGTTCATCGAGCTGTTCAAGTGCAAGATCGGCATCCATCGCAACCTGCGCCGGATGAATCGCTACGGCATCCTCGGGCGTTATTTGCCGGAGTTCGGCTTCATCGTCGGGCAGATGCAGCATGACCTGTTTCACATCTATACGGTCGATGCCCACACGCTGAACCTGATCAAACACCTGCGTAAGTTGCAGTACACCCAGGTGTCGGAAAAATTCCCGCTGGCCGCCAAGCTCATGGCCAAGCTGCCCAAGCCCGAGCTGATCTACATGGCGGGGCTGTACCACGACATCGGCAAGGGCCGGCACGGCGATCATTCGGAAATTGGCGCTGTGGACGCAGAGGCTTTCTGCCAGCGCCACCAGTTACCGGTGTGGGACAGCCGCCTGATCGTCTGGCTGGTTCAGAACCACCTGGTGATGTCGACCACCGCCCAGCGCAAGGACTTGTCCGATCCGCAGGTGATTCACGATTTCGCCCAGACCGTAGGCGATGAAACCCGCCTCGACTACCTGTACGTGCTGACCGTGGCCGACATCAACGCCACCAACCCGACACTGTGGAATTCCTGGCGCGCCAGCCTGTTGCGCCAGCTCTACACCGAGACCAAGCGCGCCCTGCGTCGCGGCTTGGAGAACCCGGTGGATCGCGAAGAGCAGATCCGCCAGACCCAGAGCGCAGCCCTGGACATTCTGGTGCGCGGCGGCACCGATCCGGATGACGTCGAGCAATTGTGGGCACAATTGGGCGATGACTATTTCCTGCGTCACACCGCCGGCGATGTCGCCTGGCACAGCGATGCGATCCTCCAGCAGCCGGCAGACGGCGGACCGCTGGTGCTGATCAAGGAAACCACGCAACGGGAATTCGAGGGCGGTACGCAGATCTTCATCTATGCGCCGGACCAGCACGACTTCTTCGCCGTGACCGTGGCCGCGATGGACCAGCTCAACCTGAACATTCACGACGCCCGGGTCATCACATCCAGCAGCCAGTTCACCCTCGACACCTACATCGTGCTCGACACCGACGGCGACTCGATCGGCGACAATCCGGCACGGGTCAAACAGATTCGTGACGGCCTGACCGAAGCCCTGCGCAATCCTGACGACTATCCGACCATCATCCAGCGACGGGTGCCGCGCCAGCTCAAGCATTTCGCCTTTGCGCCGCAGGTGACGATCCACAACGATGCTCAGCGCCCAGTGACCGTGCTGGAGCTTACAGCGCCCGACCGCCCCGGCCTGCTGGCGCGAATCGGTACGATATTTCTGGAGTTCGACCTGTCGCTGCAGAACGCCAAGATCGCCACCCTCGGCGAGCGCGTGGAAGACGTATTCTTCATCACCGACGCCAACAACCACCCGCTGTCCGATCCGCTGCTGTGCAGTCGGTTACAGGATGCAATCGTCGAGCAGTTGAGTGTGAGCCAGGAACCCGATATCAAACTGTCGCGCATCAGTATCTGAACCAACACATTTCCGCCTCTGTAGGCGCCGGCTTGCTGCGGGCGGCGTTCCTACAGAGTGAGGTCTTCACATTGAACGAGATCGATCGATGAACAACGCCCTGTCCCAGCTTCAGCCCTACCCGTTCGAAAAGCTCCGCGCCCTGCTCGGCAGCGTCACGCCGACCCCGGACAAGCGCCCTATCGCGCTGTCGATCGGCGAGCCGAAGCACCGCTCGCCAAGCTTCGTCGCCGAGGCACTGGCCAGCAATCTGGAAAAAATGGCGGTGTACCCGACCACTCTCGGCATCCCTGAGCTGCGTGAAGCCATTGCCGCCTGGTGCGAGCGCCGCTTCAGCGTCCCGAGCGACTGGCTCGACCCGGCGCGCAACGTGCTGCCGGTCAACGGCACCCGTGAGGCGCTGTTCGCTTTCACCCAGACCGTGGTCAACCGTGGCGACGATGCGCTGGTGGTCAGCCCGAACCCGTTCTACCAAATCTACGAGGGCGCGGCGTTTCTCGCCGGGGCCAAACCGCATTACCTGCCGTGCCTGGACGAGAACGGCTTCAATCCGGATTTCGACGCAGTCACGCCGGACATCTGGAAACGCTGCCAGATCCTGTTCCTGTGCTCGCCGGGTAATCCGACGGGCGCGTTGATTCCCGTCGACACGCTGAAGAAGCTGATCGCCCTGGCTGACGAATACGACTTCGTGATCGCCGCTGACGAGTGCTACAGCGAACTGTACTTCGACGAACAAACCCCGCCGCCAGGGCTGCTCAGCGCCTGCGTGGAACTGGGTCGCAAGGACTTCAAGCGTTGCGTGGTGTTCCACAGTTTGTCCAAGCGTTCCAACCTGCCCGGCCTGCGTTCGGGCTTTGTCGCGGGTGACGCAGATATTCTCAAAGGCTTCCTGCTCTATCGTACGTACCACGGCTGCGCGATGCCGGTTCAAACACAACTGGCCAGCGTTGCCGCGTGGAACGACGAAGTGCATGTACGCGCTAACCGTGCGTTGTATCGCGAGAAATACGATGCGGTGCTGGAGATTCTCAGCCCGGTCATGGACGTGCAACGTCCGGACGGTGGTTTTTACCTGTGGCCGAATGTTGAAGGTGATGATGAAGCATTCTGCCGCGACCTGTTCGTTGAAGAACATGTGACTGTGGTTCCGGGATCCTACCTGTCGAGGGATGTCCAGGGCGCCAACCCTGGTGCTGGACGTGTTCGCATGGCACTGGTTGCGCCGCTGGCGGAGTGTGTCGAAGCCGCCGAGCGTATTCGAGACTTTATTATTCGCCGGAAATAAACCTCATCTAATTTTAAACTAAGCCTGCTCGGCGCAATGCCGTGCAGGCTTGAATAAATATCAAGCAACAGCATTAAACTGGCACAAGTCAAACTCATAACTTACGATCCAACCAACACCCGACAAACTAAACAAGCAGATCAAAAAGACCCAATAAAACAACCAACAGATTCACACACCCATTTTTTTAAAAAATAACAAACATGGAAGTTATTTATGACAACGGCACCCCCCTGCCTGATCAAGCCACCCGTTAATAACCAACTGTCTTATGAAGCGGCGATCAGCGAAAACCCAGCCAACGGCCCTGCTTACTCCGGACGCAATAAAAGGACGGTGAGCGACCACACAAAATACTGGAAACCGGGAAGAACATTAAAAATCGCCATAACCGATCATCAGGATGGAGGTTTCGACATCGTAAAGAACGCCGTTGAAAAATGGCTGCCCTACGTTAATTTAAAATTCGAATTCATAGAACTCCCTGACAACGATGAACTTTACGAGGGCGACATTCGGATTTACCTGACACCACTATCAAATAGAACTGGCTATTCATCCATCGGCACCGACGCACTCACCGTACCTGCTTATTTGCACACGATGCAGTTGGGGATGAACTACACTTCTATCGGTTATGAAGCACTTGTCCTCCACGAGTTCGGGCACGCTCTCGGGTTTCTCCATGAGCACCAACACCCCGACGCCAGCATTCCATGGAACAGAGAAAAAACTTACCAGCAATACGCTCTGGAATTCGGGTGGTCCAGAGCGCTTGTTGACGGCGCTGTATTCCCTCTTCCCCGCGATGCCAGCCAAACCTATGAACCCTATGATCGCCACTCGATCATGCATTACGACGTATTGAACATTTGTACCATCGGCGATTGGGAGCAGCCGGTGAACCTCCAGCTTAGTGAAGGTGACAAAGCGGCTGCTCGCAAAGCTTATCCTTAAACACGCTATTGATGATTGAGCAGGCTGTCGCCGTTACTTCACCACACCCAACTTGGCCTCACTCAAATCCAGCTCCCCCAATACTTCCCGCAACACGTCATCACCAATCTGGTGGTGACGACTGAGGCTGTACAACTCCAGGCGCTGCGCCCGCAGCGCCTTCAATCGCAGACGCCGCTCAAGCAAGTCCATCTGAAACGCCAGAGCCTGCGCTTCCGCCGAATCGTTGAATACCTCCAGTTGATAGCGATATTCGGACATGATCCGCGCTTTCAGTTCTGCAGCCAATGCTGCCTGGGCGGCGTCCTGCGGGTTCACCTCTTCTGTTTCCAGCGCATGAATGGCCGCTTCAGCGGTTTTGCGCCAGGCATCGCGCACTTCATCGCGCCGCTTGTCATCAGGGCTTGCTTCGATGTCCTGCAACAAAATGGGCAATGCGATACACGCCACGATCAGTGACAACAGGATCACCCCGGCGGCAATGAAAATCAGCAGGTCGCGCTCCGGAAACACCTCACCGCTCATCAGCATCGGCACGGACAACACACCCGCCAGCGTCACGGCACCGCGCACCCCGCCGACCGTCAACAACCAACAGGATCGCGCGGTCGGTACCTGGGTCACTTCACCCTTGCCTCGCAGACGCCGCAGCAGCACCGACAAGCGCCAAATGCTCTGCACCCAAACGAAGCGCAGGGCCAGCAGCACCAGAAAAATCGCCACCACGTCCAGCCCGCGATACAGCAACGTCGGCCACAACGAGGTTTCGTGACTGGTCACGGCCTTGACGATATCCGGCAACTGCAAGCCCAGTAACAGAAAGATCAGCCCATTGAACGCGAACTCGAGCAATGACCAAACGCTGCGATTGAGCAGACGGGTGTTGGTCTGGCGCGGCAGCAGATCGAGCCAGCTCTGCATCATCCCCGCCGCCACCGCTGAAAGAATGCCGGACGCGCCCACCCGTTCGGCCAACACGTAGGCGGCAAATGGCAACAGCAACATGAACACCACGTGCGTGGCCGGATCGTCCCAGCCGCGGGCGATCATCCACGCGCGCAGACGCCCGACCAGCCAGCTCAAAGCAACACCGATCGCCAGGCCGCCGACCGCGACCAGAACAAAAGTGACACTGGCATTGGCCAGCGAAAACACACCGGTCACCGCAGCAGCCAGGGCAAACTTGAACGTCACCAGACCCGAGGCATCGTTCATCAACGCTTCACCCTGCAAAATGTGCATCAACGGCGTTGGCAGGCGATTGCGGGCAATTGCAGAAACGGCGACCGCATCCGTCGGCGACAGCACGGCAGCCAGGGCAAACGCGACCGGGAGCGGCACACTGGGCAACAGCCAGTGAATGAAATAGCCGGCACCGACCACGGTGAACAGCACCAGCCCCACGGCCAGCGTCAGAATCGGCCCGCGAAGGTGCCAGAACGCACGCTTGGGCATGCGCCAGCCGTCAGAGAACAGCAGCGGTGGCAGGAACAGAAACAGGAACAGTTCGGGGTCGAGCGCGACATGCAGGCCCAGGGTCGGCCAGGCGAGCAAGGCGCCGGCGGCAATCTGCACCAGCGGCAATGGCAGCGGCACCACCCGTCCGATCAGGCGTGAAACGCCGACCAGCATCAACAGAATCAGGACGGTATAAGCGGTTTGCATAAAGCGGAAATCTCAGACAATCGACAGCATTGAACTGCCATATTAGCCGCTTAGGATGCTTCAGACCGTTGTACCTATGTTGCAGTCCCTTTTGCGGGAAATCGACCTCAAGCGCCGCGAAACCATCCGGTCATGGCATAATCCGACACCTTTTTTCTCCAGCACCTGTAAAGGGGGCAATTCCTTGACCGTTTCAAGCAAAACGTTGCACCTTTTCGGCATCAAAGCCTGCGACACCATGAAAAAGGCGCGCACCTGGCTCGATGAACACGCTGTCAGCTATGACTTCCATGATTACAAAGCGGTCGGTATAGACCGCGAACACCTGACCCAATGGTGCAACGAGCACGGCTGGGAAGTGGTGTTGAACCGTGCAGGCACGACCTTTCGCAAGCTCGACGACGAACGCAAAGCCGATCTCGACCAGTCGAAAGCCATTGAACTGATGCTCGCACAACCTTCGATGATCAAGCGCCCGGTGCTCGATCTCGGTGACCGAACCCTGATTGGCTTCAAGCCAGATATCTACGCGGCCGCACTCAAGTAAGCAGCCCGTTCAATTTGTTAGAGGTATCAACATGTCCACTACCCCATTCAGCCTGGCCTTTGGTGTCGGCACGCAAAACCGTCAAGGCGCATGGCTGGAAGTGTTTTACGCACAGCCACTGCTCAACCCGGCGGTCGAACTGGTTGCTGCCATCGCTCCGATCCTGGGCTACAGCGAAGGCAACCAGGCCATCGCTTTCACCACCGCCCAGGCTTCGCAACTGGCCGACGCCGTCAAAGGCGTCGACGCTGCCCAGGCCGCTCTGCTGACCCGTCTGGCCGAAAGTCACAAGCCGCTGGTCGCCACCGTGCTGGCTGAAGACGCCCAACTGTCTTCGACCCCCGAGGCGTACCTCAAGCTCCACCTGTTGTCCCATCGCCTGGTCAAGCCGCATGGCCTGAACCTGGCCGGCATCTTCCCGCTGCTGCCGAACGTGGCCTGGACCAGCCAGGGCGCGATCGACCTGTCCGAACTGGCCGAGCAT
Organism: Pseudomonas reinekei; assembly: GCF_001945365.1. GTDB lineage: Bacteria > Pseudomonadota > Gammaproteobacteria > Pseudomonadales > Pseudomonadaceae > Aquipseudomonas > Aquipseudomonas reinekei. The sequence goes on along the minus strand of NZ_MSTQ01000006.1, from coordinate 272,899 downwards.
CAACTGGAAGCCCGTCTGCGTGGCGAGCTGCTGGAAGTGTTCTCGGTGGACAAGTTCCCGAAAATGACCGACTACGTGGTTCCGGCCGGTGTGCGTATCGCTGACGCAGCGCGTCTGCGCCTGGGTGCCTACGTGGGCGAAGGCACCACCGTGATGCACGAAGGTTTCATCAACTTCAACGCCGGCACCGAAGGCCCGGGCATGATCGAAGGCCGCGTATCCGCTGGCGTATTCGTCGGCAAGGGTTCGGACCTGGGCGGCGGTTGCTCGACCATGGGCACCCTGTCCGGCGGCGGCAACATCGTGATCAAGGTGGGTGAAGGCTGCCTGATCGGCGCCAACGCCGGTATCGGCATCCCGCTGGGCGACCGCAACACCGTTGAGTCCGGCCTGTACGTGACCGCGGGTACCAAAGTGGCGCTGCTGGACGAGAACAACACGCTGGTCAAAGTGGTGAAGGCCCGTGAACTGGCTGGCCAGACCGACCTGCTGTTCCGTCGCAATTCGGAAACCGGTGCCGTGGAATGCAAAACCCACAAATCGGCGATCGAACTGAACGAAGCGCTGCACGCTCACAACTGAGTGCCGCAGGCACCTGTGGGAGCGAGACTGCTCGCGATGCTTTTTGGCGGCCTTACGGACGCCATCGCGAGCAGGCTCGCTCCCACAAGGTGCCGTGTACACCCCGCCCATGTTCACCAGGGCCCGATAGCATGATGATTCCCTCTCCCTGGCGCGCCGATTTTCCGGCCATCGCCGCCCTGCAACGGCAAGGCCAGACCTATCTGGACAACGCCGCCACCACGCAAAAACCTCAAGCCCTGCTGGATGCCCTGACGCATTACTACGCCAACGGCGCAGCTAACGTACATCGGGCGCAACACCTGCCCGGCGCTCACGCTACCCAGGCCTTTGAGGACAGCCGCCGCAAAGTCGCGCAATGGCTCAATGCCGGTGACCGCGGACAGATTATCTTTACCCACGGCGCCACTTCTGCGCTGAACCTCCTGGCCTATGGCCTGGAACACCTCTTCCATCCAGGCGATGAAGTTGTCATCAGCGCCCTGGAGCATCACGCCAACCTGCTGCCATGGCAGCAACTGGTGCACCGTCGCGACCTGAAACTGGTGATCCTGCCACTGGATGCCGACGGTGTGATCGACCTTGAAGCCGCCGCCGACCTGATCGGCCCGCGCACCCGTCTGCTGGCCATCAGCCAATTGTCCAACGTGATCGGCGCCTGGCAGCCTCTGCCTGAGTTGCTGGCGATGGCCAAGGCGCACAACGCGTTGACCGTGATCGATGGCGCACAAGGCGTGGTCCATGGTCGCCATGACGTGCAGGCGCTGGGCTGTGATTTTTATGTATTTTCCAGCCACAAGCTCTACGGCCCCGATGGCGTCGGTGTGTTGTTCGGCCGCAGTGAAGCGTTGCAACAATTGCGGCCTTGGCAGTTCGGTGGCGAGATGGTGCTGGACGCTAATTACCACGACGCACGTTTTCGCCCGGCCCCATTGGGTTTCGAGGCGGGAACACCGCCAATCGCCAGTGTGATCGGCCTGGGGGCGACCCTGGATTATCTCGCCGGGCTCGATCAGGACGCCGTGTCTGCCCATGAAGCGGCGCTGCACGACTATCTGCTCAAAGGTCTTGAGGCACGCAACGGCATTCGCTTGCTCGGCAAGCCGCATCTGGCGCTGGCCAGCTTCACCATCGAGGGTGTGCATAACTCGGATCTGGCGCATTTGCTGACCGAGCAAGGCATCGCGGTGCGCGCGGGTCATCACTGCGCCATGCCGTTGCTTAAAGGCCTCGGGCTCGCCGGGGCGATTCGGGTGTCGTTGGCGCTGTACAACGATTCCGAGGACCTTGAGCGGTTCTTTGAGGCGCTGGATCAGGCGCTGGAGTTGTTGCGATGAACTTGCCTGCCGATGCCGTCACGGCGCTTGAAACCTTTGAGGCTGCCGCTGGTTGGGAACAACGCGCGCGATTACTGATGCAGTGGGGCGAGCGTTTGCCTGCGCTGAGCGATGTGCAAATGTGTGAGACCAACCGCGTGCACGGCTGTGAAAGCCAGGTGTGGCTGGTGGGCGAATTACGCGATAGCCATTGGCAATTCAGCGCCAACAGCGATGCGCGGTTGATTCGTGGGTTGGTGGCGTTGCTGCTGGCGCGGGTCAATGGCTTATCGGCGATTGAGTTGCAGCAGGTGGATTTGCCGCAGTGGTTCAACCAGTTGGGGCTGGGGCGGCAGTTGTCGCAGTCGCGCAGTAACGGATTGAATGCCGTGCTTCAGCGTATGCGGGAATTGGCTCAGTAACGGGGCTGCTTCGCAGCCCACACAACTCAGACCTGCGGCTTAATGCGCTCCGCCGGCCGCCGCACCCCCGCCACAATCTTGTCCACCGCCTTGGTCGCCGCGACCATGCCAAACGTCGCCGTCACCATCATCACCGCGCCAAAGCCACCGGCGCAGTCGAGCTTCACGCCGTCGCCAACAAAACTCTTCTGCAAGCAAATGCTGCCGTCCGGCTTCGGATAGCGCAGCTGCTCGGTGGAGAACACGCACGGCACGCTGTAATGGCGGGTCACGGTGCGCGAGAAGCCATAGTCGCGACGCAGCGTGGAGCGCACTTTCGAGGCCAGCGGGTCATTGAATGTACGGTTGAGGTCGCACACCTGGATCAACGTCGGATCGATCTGCCCGCCCGCGCCGCCGGTGGTGATGATCTGGATCTTGCGGCGCTTGCACCAGGCGATCAGCGCCGCTTTCGCATTCACGCTGTCGATGCAGTCGATCACGCAATCGATGTTCGGCGTGATGTATTCAGCCATGGTGTCGCGGGTCACGAAGTCCGGCACGGCGTGCACCGTGCAGTCCGGGTTGATGCCGCGCAGGCGCTCGGCCATCACCTCTACTTTGGGTTTGCCGACGGTGCTGTCCAGTGCATGCAACTGACGGTTGGCGTTGCTGACGCAAACGTCGTCGAGGTCGAACAGCGAAATCTCGCCCACTCCACATCGGGCCATGGCTTCCGCCGCCCAGGAACCGACGCCGCCGACGCCGACGATCGCCACATGGGCGGCTTTCAAGCGCTCCAGGCCTTCGATGCCATACAAGCGGGCGATGCCAGCAAACCGCGGATCTTCTGTACTCATGACCATTACCCCAAAAACCGGCGCGCATTATAGGGCTTCGCGGCGCCAAGTTTTAAGTTTCCCGCTACAAGTGTAAGAACTTATGTGAAAGCACATTGCCCAATGTCCGGTATTTCCCTGTCCGGTGTACGTTCAGTGAAGCGCCAGTGTAGGATGCGCGCCCTTCTGCGGCCGCCGACCGTTCATTTGTTCCACAGTCTTTGGAACCCGAAATAGCTATGTCATCGCGTAAATTTGGACTCAACCTGGTGGTAGTGCTCGCCATCGCTGCCTTGTTTACCGGCTTCTGGGCGTTGATCAATCGCCCGGTCACCGCTCCCAACTGGCCTGAACAAATCTCCGGCTTCTCGTATTCGCCGTTCCAGCAAGGCCAATTCCCACAAAAAGAACAGTACCCGACCGACGATCAAATGCGTCGCGACCTGGAGATCATGAGCAAGCTGACGGACAACATCCGTACTTACTCGGTCGACGGGACACTGGAGAACATCCCTAAACTGGCGGAAGAATTCGGTCTGCGGGTAACGCTGGGGATCTGGATCAGCCCGGACCAGGAACGCAACGAACGGGAAATCACCCGCGCCATCGAAATCGCCAATTCCTCGCGCAGCGTGGTTCGCGTGGTGGTCGGTAACGAAGCGATCTTCCGCAAGGAAATCACCGCCCAGGAGCTCAGCGTTCTGCTGGACCGCGTCCGTGCTGCCGTGAAAGTGCCGGTGACCACTTCCGAACAGTGGCACGTCTGGGAAGAACACCCGGAACTGGCCAAGCACGTCGACCTGATTGCCGCGCACGTCCTGCCGTACTGGGAGTTCATTCCGATGGACAAGGCCGGGCAGTTCGTCCTCGACCGCGCCCGCGACCTGAAAAAGATGTTCCCGAAAAAACCCCTGCTGCTGTCCGAAGTGGGTTGGCCGAGCAACGGCCGTATGCGCGGTGGCGCCGATGCGTCGCCGGCGGATCAGGCGATCTACCTGCGCACGCTGGTCAACAAGCTCAACCGCCAGGGCTTCAACTACTTCGTGATCGAAGCGTTTGACCAGCCTTGGAAGGCCAGCGACGAAGGGTCGGTGGGCGCCTATTGGGGCGTGTTCAACGCCGCGCGCCAGCAGAAATTCAATTTCGAAGGCCCGGTAGTGGCGATTCCGCAATGGCGCGTGCTGGCCATCGGTTCCGTGGTGCTGGCGCTGCTATCGCTGACCCTGTTGATGATCGACGGTTCGGCCCTGCGCCAACGTGGCCGGACCTTCCTGACCTTTATCGCGTTCCTGTGCGGTTCGGTGCTAGTGTGGATCGGTTATGACTACAGCCAGCAATACAGCACCTGGTTCAGCCTGACGGTCGGATTCCTGCTCGCTCTCGGTGCGCTCGGTGTGTTCATCGTGTTGCTCACCGAAGCCCATGAGCTGGCAGAGGCCGTGTGGGTCCAAAAACGCCGGCGCGAGTTCCTGCCGGTCGAAGGCGATTCCACGTACCGCCCGAAAGTCTCGATCCATGTGCCGTGCTACAACGAGCCGCCGGAGATGGTCAAACAGACCCTCAACGCCTTGGCCAACCTCGACTATCCGGACTTCGAAGTCCTGATCATCGACAACAACACCAAGGATCCGGCGGTGTGGGAACCGGTCCGCGACTATTGCGAAACCCTCGGCCCGCGCTTCAAGTTCTTCCACGTTGCGCCACTGGCCGGTTTCAAGGGCGGCGCGTTGAACTACCTGATTCCGCACACCGCCAAGGACGCGGAAGTGATCGCGGTGATCGACTCCGATTACTGCGTGCATCCGAACTGGCTCAAGCACATGGTGCCGCACTTCGCCGATCCGAAAATCGCCGTGGTGCAGTCGCCGCAGGACTATCGCGACCAGAACGAAAGCACTTTCAAGAAGCTCTGCTACGCGGAATACAAAGGCTTCTTCCACATCGGCATGGTCACCCGCAACGACCGCGACGCGATCATCCAGCACGGCACCATGACCATGACCCGTCGCTCGGTGCTCGAAGAACTCGGCTGGGCTGACTGGTGCATTTGTGAAGACGCCGAACTGGGCCTGCGCGTGTTCGAAAAAGGCTTGTCGGCGGCGTACTACCACGACAGCTACGGCAAGGGCCTGATGCCAGATACCTTTATCGACTTCAAGAAGCAGCGCTTCCGCTGGGCCTACGGTGCGATTCAGATCATCAAGCGGCACACCGCCAGCCTGCTGCGCGGCAAGGACACCGAACTGACCCGGGGCCAGCGCTATCACTTCCTCGCGGGTTGGTTGCCGTGGGTGGCGGACGGCATGAACATCTTCTTCACCGTCGGCGCGTTGTTGTGGTCGGCGGCGATGATCATCGTGCCGCAACGGGTCGATCCGCCGCTGCTGATTTTCGCGATCCCGCCTCTGGCGCTGTTCGTGTTCAAGGTCGGCAAGATCATCTTCCTCTACCGCCGTGCGGTGGGCGTGAATCTCAAAGATGCGTTCTGCGCGGCGCTGGCCGGGCTGGCGTTGTCGCACACCATCGCCAAAGCGGTGCTGTACGGCTTTTTCACCAGCAGCATTCCGTTCTTCCGTACGCCGAAGAATGCCGATAACCACGGCTTCTGGGTGGCGATTTCGGAAGCTCGCGAAGAGGTGTTCATCATGCTGCTGCTATGGGGCGCGGCGCTGGGGATCTTCCTGGTCAACGGCATGCCGAGCAATGACATGCGCTTCTGGGTAACCATGTTGCTGGTGCAGTCGCTGCCTTACCTCGCGGCGCTGATCATGGCGTTCCTGTCGTCGCTGCCGAAACCGGCATCCAAAGCTGAAACGGTACCTGCCGTCTAAATATCGGCGGATGCACTAAACGGCGGCCAATGGTCGCCGTTTTGCTTTAAGATAACCGCCATTTTGCAGGGCTTGGCGGCGTGCGGTTTCCATCCGAACCCGAGACCTGTGGGAGCGAGCCTGCTCGCGAATGCGTTGTCACAATCAATGTTCAGAGTGACTGACACACTGCTTTCGCGAGCAGGCTCGCTCCCACATGCATCCCCAAGCCCATATTCCATGATTTCCGGAGTTTTCCATGACGGCCCACGCCGACCTTTCGCCGACCCTCCAACTCGCCATCGACCTGATCCGCCGTCCGTCCGTGACGCCGGTCGACGCCGATTGCCAGAAGCAGATGATGCAGCGCCTGGGCGATGCCGGTTTTGCACTCGAGCCGATGCGCATCGAAGATGTGGATAACTTCTGGGCCACCCACGGCAAACACGACGGCCCGGTGCTGTGCTTCGCCGGCCACACCGACGTAGTGCCGACCGGCCCGGTAGCCGCCTGGCAGATCGACCCGTTCAACGCGCTGATCGACGAACACGGCATGCTCTGCGGCCGTGGCGCGGCGGACATGAAAGGCAGCCTGGCATCGATGACCGTGGCCGCCGAGCGCTTTGTCGCCGACTACCCGGATCACAAGGGCAAGGTCGCGTTCCTGATCACCAGCGACGAAGAAGGCCCGGCGCATCACGGCACCAAGGCTGTGGTTGAACGTCTGGCGGCGCGCAAGGAGCGTCTGGACTGGTGCATCGTCGGCGAACCGTCGAGCACCACGCTGGTGGGCGACGTGGTAAAGAACGGTCGTCGCGGCTCCCTCGGCGCCAGGCTGACCGTGCGCGGCAAGCAGGGCCATGTGGCTTATCCGCACCTGGCGAAAAACCCGATCCACCTCGCTGCCCCGGCACTGGCCGAACTGGCCGCCGAGCACTGGGACCACGGCAACGATTTCTTCCCGCCGACCAGTTTCCAGATCTCCAACCTCAATTCCGGCACCGGCGCGACCAACGTGATTCCGGGTGACCTGGTGGCGGTGTTCAACTTCCGCTTTTCCACCGAGTCCACCGTTGAAGGCCTGCAAAAGCGCGTCGCCGACATCCTCGACAAGCACGCCCTGGACTGGCACATCGACTGGGCTCTGTCCGGCCTGCCGTTCCTCACCGAACCAGGCGCACTGCTCGACGCGGTGTCGTCGAGCATCAAGGACATCACGGGCCGCGAGACCAAAGCGTCCACCAGCGGTGGCACTTCCGACGGGCGTTTTATTGCGACCATGGGCACGCAAGTGGTTGAGTTGGGGCCGGTCAACGCCACCATCCACCAGGTCAACGAGCGGGTATTGGCGGCCGACCTCGATGTGCTGACCGAAATCTACTATCAGACCCTGATCAAGTTGCTCGCCTGATGCTCGCGTGTCCGATCTGCAGCGAACCGCTCAACGCGGTGGACAACGGCGTGGCCTGCCCCGCCGGGCATCGTTTCGACCGCGCGCGTCAGGGTTACCTGAACCTGTTGCCAGTGCAGCACAAGAACAGCCGTGACCCCGGGGATAACCAGGCGATGGTCGAAGCCCGCCGCGACTTCCTGAACGCCGGGCACTACGCGCCGGTGGCCAAGCGTCTGGCCGAGTTGGCGGCGAGCTATGCGCCGCAACGCTGGCTCGACATCGGTTGTGGCGAGGGTTACTACACCGCGCAAATCGCCGATGCCTTGCCGGATGCCGAAGGCTACGCCCTGGACATTTCCCGCGAAGCAGTCAAACGCGCCTGCAAACGCAATCCGAAACTGACCTGGTTGATCGCCAGCATGGCACGGGTGCCATTGGCTTCTGGTAGCTGCCAGTTCCTGGCCAGTGTTTTCAGTCCGCTGGACTGGGATGAAGCGAAACGCCTGCTCAGCCCCGGCGGCGGTCTGATGAAAGTTGGACCGACCAGCGGCCACCTGATGGAATTGCGTGAGCGTCTGTACGACGAAGTCCGTGAATACATTGACGACAAGCACCTGGACCTGGTGCCGGAAGGCATGACCCTGGCGCACAGCGAGACGCTGACGTTCAAGCTGACGCTGGTCAGTGGCCAGGACCGCGCCAACCTGTTGGCGATGACACCCCACGGCTGGCGCGCCAGCGCCGAGCGTCGTGCGGCGGTGATCGAGCAGGTCGAGCCGTTCGAGACCACCGTATCGATGCGCTACGATTACTTCGTTCTTCAATAACCCTTTGACCTCGGGCACGTGCCCGGGGCCGGCTAAATCCGCGAATGGATTTTTCAGACACGCAGTGAGGACATCCATGCGCCAACCCGATATCGAAATTTACCTGAAAGACGCCGACGTCGACCACAAAGCCATCTCGGCCTGGCTCGGTGCCGCGTTGGGTCCGTGCACGGACTGGGTCCAGAAAGGCCAGACCTACAAATGCAAGGCCGGTAACGTGCCGGTGACCTGGTTACCAAAAGCCGTAGGAAAGTGGAACAGCCTGTACCTGGAAAGCGACCAGACGCCGTGGGAAGACGACATCGCTTGCGCCCGCGCTGCGTTTGCCGCACTGAACGTCGAAGTGCGTTGCGCGCCGGGCAGCTGGGTCGAGGAAGAAGGTGAAGAGACGGCGGATCGCTGGATTCGCATCAGCGCCGATGGTGAAGAAGAGATCACCTGGAAAACCGCGTAATCCGAGAGCAACTTAAACCTGTAGGAGCCGGCTTGCTGGCGATCATGACGACGCCGTCTGCCTGACACTCCGTCATCGCTGGCAAGCCAGCTCCTACAAGGTCTTCTTACAAGCCGACGACGTCTTCGGCCTGCAAGCCCTTCTCGCCGGTCACCACCGCATATTCAACCTGCTGGCCTTCGGTCAGCGAACGGTGGCCTTCACCGCGAATCGCGCGGTAATGCACGAACACGTCCACCCCGTCCTCGCGTTGAATAAAGCCGTAGCCCTTGGCGTCGTTGAACCACTTCACATTGCCGGTTTCGCGCGTAGCCATGTCAGTACCCCCTTGTTTTTATTTTGAGCGGCCGAGTATATGACAGGCACAGAAACTCTCAACTACAGATTGGTTGACTGCTTTTTTGCCGATTTTCGACGAATCCGGCACACTATCGCCCTCCCGAGCAAACGCTCGGTTTTATTCACTCATGCAGAAGCCGTATGACCCGCTCCCCGTTCCGCCGTCTTGTGTTTGGCACCCTGCGCCGACTGTTGTACCTCTGGGTTCGCTCGGAGACGATCAACCAGTCGTCGTTCACCCTCAACCTCGACCGCAGTCGCCCGGTGTTCTACGTCCTGCAAAACCCTTCGCTGACCGACCTTGCCGTGGTCGACACCGAATGCACCAAGGCCGGTCTGCCGCGCCCGGTGCTGCCCGTATCGGTGGGCAATCTGCTGGAACCTGCGGCGTTCTTCTACCTGACACCCGATCCCGACTGGCTTGGCCGCCAGGACAAGCGCGGCGCACCGCCGGCCCTGACCCGGCTGGTCAGCGCCTTGAGCCAGAACGCCGCCGAAGACGCGCAGATCATTCCGGTCAGCGTGTTCTGGGGCCAGTCGCCCGACAGCGAATCGAGTCCGTGGAAACTGTTGTTCGCCGACAGCTGGGCCGTCACCGGCCGCTTGCGGCGCCTGCTCAGCATCATCGTACTGGGGCGCAAGACCCGCGTGCAGTTCTCCGCGCCGATTCACTTGCGCGAACTGATCGAGCACAACAAGGGTCACGAGCGCACCGTGCGCATGGCCCAACGCATCCTGCGGGTGCACTTTCGCAACCTGAAAGCCGCCGTCATTGGCCCGGACATTTCCCACCGGCGCAACCTGGTCAAAGGTCTGCTCAATCAGCCATTGGTCAGGCAAGCGATCCTCGATGAGGCCGAGCGCGAGAACATCTCGCCGGAGAAAGCCAAGGCCCAGGCCCTGCGCTACGGCAACGAGATCGCCTCGGACTACACCTACACGGCCATTCGTTTCCTCGAAGTGGTGCTGAGCTGGTTCTGGAACAAGATCTACGACGGCATCAAGGTCAACCACATCGAAGGTGTGCAGCAGGTCGCCCAGGGTCACGAAGTGATCTACGTGCCGTGCCACCGGAGCCACATCGACTACCTGCTGCTCTCCTATCTGCTGTTCCGCAACGGCCTGACCCCGCCGCACATTGCCGCCGGGATCAACCTGAACATGCCGGTGATCGGCAGCCTGCTGCGCCGTGGCGGTGCGTTCTTCATGCGCCGCACGTTCAAGGGCAACCCGCTCTACACCTCGGTGTTCAACGAATACCTGCATACCCTGTTCACCAAGGGTTTCCCGGTGGAATACTTCGTCGAGGGCGGTCGCTCCCGCACCGGTCGCATGCTGCAACCGAAAACCGGGATGCTCGCGATCACCCTGCGCAGCTTCCTGCGCTCCTCACGCATGCCGATCGTCTTCGTGCCGGTGTACATCGGCTATGAGCGCGTGCTGGAAGGCCGGACCTACCTGGGCGAGTTGCGCGGTGCGAGCAAAAAGAAAGAATCGATCTTCGATATTTTCAAAGTGATCGGCGCCCTCAAGCAGCGTTTCGGCCAGGTGGCGGTGAACTTCGGTGAGCCGATCAAACTGGCGCAATTCCTCGACAGCGAGCAACCCGACTGGCGCCAACAGGAACTCGGCCCACAGTTCAAACCAGCCTGGCTCAACGAAACCACCAACCGCCTTGGCGAGAAAGTCGCACAGCATCTCAACGAAGCGGCGGCGATCAATCCGGTGAACCTGGTCGCGCTGGCGCTGCTGTCCACCAGCCGCCTGGCCCTGGATGACCGCGCGATGGCGCGGGTGCTGGACTTGTATCTGGCGCTGTTGCGCAAGGTGCCGTACTCACCGCACACCACGTTGCCGGAAGGCGACGGTCGCGCGCTGATCGAACACGTCAAGGACATGGACTTGCTGTCCGAGCAGAGCGATGCGCTGGGCAAGATTCTGTATCTGGATGAGCAGAACGCCGTCCTGATGACCTACTACCGCAACAACGTGCTGCACATCTTCGCGCTGCCGGCGCTGCTGGCGAGCTTCTTCCAGAGTGCGTCGCGCATGAGCCGCGAGCAGATCCTGCGCTACACCCGCGCACTGTATCCCTACCTGCAGGCGGAGCTGTTCATTCGCTGGTCGCTGGAAGAGCTCGATGCGGTGATCGATCAATGGCTGGAAGCGTTCGTCGAGCAAGGCCTGCTGCGTTTCGAGAACGACGTCTACCTGCGTCCGGCACCAAGTTCGCGGCATTTCGTTCTGCTGACCCTGCTGTCGAAGAGCATCGCCCAGACCTTGCAGCGCTTCTACATGACCGTGTCCCTGCTGCTCAACAGCGGCCAGAACAGCATCAGTGCCGAAGAGCTGGAAGACCTGTGTACGGTCATGGCCCAGCGCCTGTCGATCCTGCATGGTTTGAACGCCCCGGAGTTCTTCGACAAGAGCCTGTTCCGCCACTTCATCCAGACCCTGCTCGATCTCGACGTGCTCAAGCGCGATGAAGCCGGCAAGCTGAGTTATCACGAATTGCTCGGCGAACTGGCCGAAGGTGCAGCCAAACGGGTACTGCCAGCGGAGATTCGCTTGTCGATCCGTCAGGTGGCGTTGCATCGCAGTGAAGATGCGGCGGACCAGCCTGCCGTGCAGCCCGAGCCCTGACGCAAAAACATGTGGGAGCAAGCCTGCTCCCATTTTGAAAGGAGTTCTCCAGTGAAAAAACTTTCGCTATTGGCCATGACTGCTCTACTGGGAGCCTGCCAATCCATGCATCCCGCCGCCAAAGCCAGCCTCGATGGCGAGGTTTTCTACCTGCAACGCATCGCCCTGCCACCGAACGCGACCCTCAGCGTCAGCCTGCAGGACATCTCCCTCGCCGACGCCCCGGCGAAGGTCATCGACGAACAACGAGGCCCGGTAAAAGGTCAGGTACCATTGGCGTTCCATCTCAGCTACGACCCGCTGAAGATAGAACCTGACCACCGTTACTCAGTCAGTGCCCGCATTGAGGTCGACGGTCAGTTGATGTTCATTACCACCGAAAATCATGCCGTGCGCCTGGACGGTACCGATCCACAGCCAGTGAAGGTCCGTGTCGACCCGGCCCGCTGAGTGTCTTTCTCGAAAAAGGAAGTTGCCATGTTCCGCCCAACCCTACGCTTCGCCGGCCTGTGTGCAGGTTTGATGATTTCCGCCAGTGCCCTGGCGCTGTCCCTCAGCGACCTGTCGCAAAAAGACGCCACCGGCGGGCTCAAGGACGCCTTGACCCAAGGCGCACAACTGGCCGTGAAACAACTCGGCACTCCAGGTGGTTTCAGCAACAACCCGGATGTGAAAATCGAGCTGCCGGGCAAGCTGGGCAAGGTCGCCAGCAAAATGAAACAGTTCGGCATGGGCGACCAGGTCGATCAGCTGGAAATCAGCATGAACAAAGCCGCTGAAACCGCCGTGACCCAGGCCCAGCCGATCCTCGTCGATGCAGTGAAGAAAATGTCCGTGGAAGACGCCAAGGGCATCCTCGGCGGCGGCAACGATTCGGCTACGCAATACCTGAACAAAACCAGCCGCGAACAGATCCGCGCCAAGTTCCTGCCGATCGTCAAGCAGGCCACCGACCAGGTGGGCCTGGCCAAGCAGTACAACTCGTTCGCCGGGCAAGCCGCAACCATGGGCGTGATCGATACCAAAAATGCCAACATCGAAAGCTACGTCACCGAACAAGCGCTGAATGGCCTGTTCGAGATGATCGGCAAACAGGAAGAAACCATCCGCCAGAACCCGGCGGCTGCGGCGACCAGTTTGGCGAAGAAGGTGTTTGGTACCCTGTAAATATCAACACCGATCCCCTGTAACAGGAGCTGCCGCTGACTGCGTCAGCTCCTGCAGGTGCACACGCTCCAACCATCAAACCGGTTCTTTCTTGACCCGAAACCAGGCTGCATAGAGCGCCGGCAAAAACAGTAGCGTCAACGCCGTCGCCACAATCAGCCCGCCCATGATCGCCACCGCCATCGGCCCGAAAAACACGCTGCGCGACAGCGGAATCATCGCCAGAACCGCCGCCAGCGCCGTCAACACGATCGGCCGGAACCGCCGCACCGTTGCCTCGATAATCGCCTCCCAGGGCTTGAGCCCCGCCGCGATATCCTGCTCGATCTGATCCACCAGAATCACCGAGTTACGCATGATCATTCCGGACAATGCGATGGTCCCGAGCATCGCGACAAAACCGAACGGCTGACGGAACACCATCAAGAACAGCGTCACCCCGATCAGCCCCAACGGTGCCGTCAGAAACACCATCGCCGTGCGCGAGAAGCTGCGCAACTGCAGCATCAGCAAGGTCAGCACCACCACGATGAACAACGGCACGCCCGCCTTCACCGAGTTCTGCCCGCGGGCCGAATCCTCGACGGTGCCACCCACATCCAGCAAATAGCCATCCGGCAATTCAGCGCGAATCGGATCGAGCGTCGGCATGATCTGCTGCACCAGCGTCGCCGGTTGCTCCTTGCCATAAATATCGGCACGAACGGTGACGTTCGGCAGGCGGTTGCGATGCCAGATCACCCCCTCTTCAAAGCCGTACTCCAGCGTCGCAATCTGCGACAGCGCCACGCTGCGACCGTTGTCGGTCGGTACCGCCAGGCTTGGCAGCAACGACAACTCGGTGCGCTCATGCAAGGTGCCGCGCAACAGGATCTCGATCAATTCGTTGTCTTCGCGGTACTGGCTGACGCTGGAACCGGTCAGCGAGCTTTGCAGGAACTTCGACAGGTTCGCCGTGCTCACGCCGAGCGCCCGGGCGCGGTCCTGATCGATGTTCAGATAGACGACTTTGCTCGGTTCTTCCCAATCCAGGTGGACGTTGGACACGTGCGGGTTCTCGCGAACCTTGGCCGCGACTTTGCGCGCCAGCGCCCTGACTTCCTCGATGTGTTCACCCGTGACCCGGAACTGCACCGGATAGCCAACCGGCGGACCGTTTTCCAGACGTGTCACCCGTGAGCGCAAGGTCGGGAATTGCTCGTTGAGCGTTGCGATCAGCCAGGTGCGCAGGCTTTCGCGCTCCTCGATGGTTTTCGCCAACACGACAAACTGGGCGAAGCTCGCCGCAGGCAGTTGCTGATCCAGTGGCAGGTAGAAACGCGGCGAACCGGTACCCACGTAAGCCACGTAGTTGTCGATCCCGGCCTTGTCCTTGAGCAGTGCTTCGAGGCGCTTGACCTCATCGGCGGTGTTGCTCAGGGAAGCGCCTTCGGCCAGTTTCAGGTCGACCATCAGTTCCAGACGGCCGGATGCCGGGAAGAATTGTTGCGGTACGAAGCGGAACAGCACGATGGAGGCAATGAACAGCACAACGGTCGCGGTGATCACGGTTTTGCGCCAACGGACGCACCATTCCACCAGGCACCGAACACGCTGATAAAACGGCGTAGCGTAGGGATCGGGTTGGCCGGCACCGTGTTTGGCGGCGTGTATTTTCGCCAGATCCGGCAGGAGTTTTTCCCCCAAATAAGGCACAAACAATACCGCCGCCACCCACGACGCCAACAGCGCGATGGTCACCACTTCGAAGATCGAGCGGGTGTATTCGCCTGTGCCCGACTGCGCCGTGGCAATCGGCAGGAAACCGGCCGCCGTGATCAGCGTGCCGGTGAGCATCGGGAACGCGGTGCTGGTCCAGGCGTAGCTCGCGGCTTTGATCCGGTCGAAGCCCTGCTCCATTTTGATCGCCATCATTTCCACGGCGATGATCGCGTCGTCCACCAGCAAGCCCAGGGCCAACACCAGCGCACCGAGGGAAATCTTGTGCAGACCGATGCCCAGGTAATACATGCAGGCGAAGGTCATCGCCAACACCAGCGGAATCGCCAGCGCCACCACCATGCCGGTGCGCACGCCAAGGGAGAAGAAGCTCACCAGCAGCACGATAGCCAGCGCTTCAACCAGTACCTGGACGAACTCGCCGACACCGGTTTTCACGGCGGCGGGCTGATCGGACACCTTGCGCAACTGCATCCCGGCCGGGAGGTTTTTCTGGATGCGGTCGAATTCGACTTCCAGTGCCTTGCCCAGCACAAGGATGTCGCCGCCGTCCTTCATCGCTACCGCAAGTCCAATGGCGTTCTCTGCCATGAAGCGCATGCGCGGTGCCGGCGGATCGTTGAACCCACGGCGCACGTCAGCCACATCGGAGATGCGGAAGGTCCGGTCACCGACCCGTATCGGAAAGTTTCTTATCTCATCGACTGTCTGAAAATTCCCCGAGACTCGTAGCTGCAATCGCTCGCTGCTGGTTTCGAAGAAGCCAGCGGTGGACACCGCGTTCTGTTCTTCAAGCGCCTGCTGCACCGCCGCCAACGGCAAGCCGAGGGTGGCGAGTTTGACGTTGGAGAGTTCGATCCAGATCTTTTCATCCTGCAGCCCGAGCAGTTCGACCTTGCCCACATCCTTGACCCGTTGCAGCTGGATCTGAATGCGGTCCGCGTAATCCTTGAGCACGGCGTAGTCGAATCCATCGCCGGTGAGGGCGTAGATGTTGCCGAAGGTGGTGCCGAATTCATCGTTGAAAAACGGCCCTTGAATTCCCGGCGGCAAAGTATGGCGGATGTCGCTGACCTTCTTGCGCACCTGATACCAGAGTTCCGGGATGTCCACCGAGTGCATGGAGTCGCGGGCAATGAACGTCACCTGGGATTCGCCCGGGCGGGAGAACGAAACGATGCGCTCGTACTCGCCGGTTTCCATCAGCTTCTTTTCAATGCGCTCGGTGACCTGGCGCGAGACTTCCTGCGCGGTCGCCCCCGGCCAGTTGGTGCGGATCACCATGGCCTTGAAGGTGAACGGCGGGTCTTCGCTTTGGCCGAGTTTGGTGTAGGACAGTGCGCCAACGATCGCCAGCAAGAGCATCAGGAACAGTACGATCTGACGGTTGCGCAACGCCCACGCGGAAAGATTGAAACCCATCGGGGATTACTCCTTGTCGGCCAGGTTGACCACGCGGTTGGAGCGATCCACCGGGCGCACTTGTTGCCCGTCGAGAAGCACATGGACGCCAGCGGCCACTACCCAGTCGCTGGCGTTGAGGCCTTCGAGCACCGGCACGGTTTTCTCGCCGAAGGCACCGACCCGCACCGGGGTCCTTTTCAAGGTGTTATTGGCGCTGACGACCCAGACATACGTCACGCCATTTTCCGCCGTCAGTGCAGAAAGCGGCACTGACAAAGGCGCGGCTTCGGCCGTCTGCACGAACACCCGGGCGCTCTGGCCAAGTTCGGCCGCCACCTTGCCACCGGTGAATGCGATGCGAGCGGCGAAGGTGCGGGACTTTGGATCGGCCGCAGGCGACAGTTCACGAATGCGCCCGGCGAAACGCTGATCCGGTTGCGTCCACAGTTCCACCGACACTGGCTGACCCACCTTGAAACGGCCGAAGCTCTGTTCCGGCAGGCTGATCAACACTTCGCGCTCGCCATCCGTAGCCAGGGTAAACACCGTTTGCCCGGCCGCGACCACTTGCCCGACTTCCACCGAGCGCTTGGCCACCACGCCGTCCTGCGGCGCACGCAGCACCGCGTAACTGGCCTGGTTGGTCGATACGTTGAATTCGGCTTTGATTTGCTTGAGACGCGCTTCACCGGAGCGGTAAAGGTTTTCGTGATTGTCGTACTGCGAGCGGCTGACCAGCTGACGATCCATCAACGTTTTATAGCGATCACGCTCGGCGCGCACCATGTTCAGGTTGGCTTCGGCGGCAGCGACCTGGGCGCGGGTGGCCTCCAGTTGCAGGCGTACGTCCTGGGGATCGAGCTCGGCCAGCGGTTGATCGGCCTTGACCCGCTGCCCCTCATCGACCAGTCGTCGGCTGACTTTGCCGCCGATGCGGAACGCCAGATCCGGTTCATAGCGGGCACGGACTTCACCGGGATAGCTTTCCATCGCCTGTGTCGAAGCCTCTGGCTGAACCACAATGGCCGGGCGAACGCTGACCTGCGGCGCCTCGTCGTGACCACACGCAGTCAATAAAAACGCCAGACTGACTGGCAATGCGAGGGGCAAGGCATAGCGGAACATGGTGAAGGACCTTTCGCTAATGGTGCTTGGAATAATTATACTGACGAGTATGTTATTAATAGCAAACTCACCAGTCCAGTAATAAAAGCGAATATGTCGAACAATCCTTCAGCACCCAGTGGCCCAGGCAGACCCAAGGATTTGGTCAAGCGCCAGGCCATTCTCGATGCGGCGAAAACGCTGTTTTTGAGTAAGGGTTATGCCAACACCAGCATGGATGCCGTCGCAGCCGAGGCCGGGGTGTCGAAGCTGACGGTCTACAGCCATTTCAACGACAAGGAAACGCTGTTCTCCGCCGCCGTAATGGCCAAGTGCGAAGAACAACTGCCGACGCTGTTTTTTGAATTGCCGGAAGGCGTTTCGGTGGACACCGTGCTGTTGAACATCGCGCGCGGCTTTCATCATCTGATCAACAGTGACGAGTCGCTGAACCTGCATCGCCTGATCATGGCCCTGGGTAGCCAGGATCCGAAATTATCGCTGATCTTCTTCGAGGCGGGGCCCCAGCGCATGTTGCAAGGCATGGAGCGGTTGCTGACCAAGATCGATCAGAGTGGCGTGCTGAGCATCAATAAACCGCGCAATGCAGCGGAACACTTCTTCTGCCTGCTCAAGGGGGCAGCAAATTTCCGCTTGCTGTTTGGCTGTGGCGAACCGTTGGATGACGAGGCCGCCGAGAGCCATGTGCAGGAAGTGGTGGAGTTGTTCATGCGGGCTTATCGGCCTGAGTGAGCCTGACGGGATTGTTGTGTCTGAACAGGCGCTATCGCTGGCAAGCCAGCTCCCACAGGGTCCGGGGTGATCTCATTTCTTGAGCCCACCACAAACCCCGTGGGAGCGGGCTTGCCCGCGATGGGGCGACTCGGTCTCAGGGCTTCAGCGCTTTCTTCGGGTAGATGTCATATCGACTGGACTTGCCATCCAGCGCGTGACTCGGCTTCGGCCCCTCGATACTCGGCGCCTTGCGTGGGCGCTTGACCACCACCCGGTGGCTGGCCAGGGCCAGAGCCGCTTCAAGCAACGCCGGAGCATCCGGGTCATCACCCACCAACGGCCGGAACAGGCGCATTTCCTTCTTCACCAGCGCGGTTTTCTCGCGGTGCGGGAACATCGGGTCGAGATAGATCACCTGCGGCGGCTCGCCTTCCCAGTTGCGCATTACCTCGATCGAGTTGCCCTTGAGCAAACGCATCCGCGCCACGATCGGCGCCACCTCGAAATCTTCCGCACCACGGGCCAGACCATCCTCGAGCAAGGCGCCGATCAATGGCTGACGTTCGATCAGGCTCATCTCGCAGCCGAGGCTGGCCAGCACGAATGCGTCCTTGCCCAGCCCCGCCGTGGCATCCAGCACCCGCGGACGCACGCCCTGCGCGATGCCAACAGCCTTGGCGATCATCTGCCCGCTGCCACCGCCGTACAAACGACGATGCGCCGCGCCACCCTCGACGAAGTCCACCCGCACCGGCCCCGGTGCATCCGGCCCCAGCTGTTGCAGCTGTAAACCCTGGTCGCCCACCTGCAACGCGAACTCACCCTCATCCACCTGCAGCGGCAGGCCCAGACGTTCGGCCCATTGCTCGGCTTGTGGTTCGAAGGCTGCGCTCAACGCCTCGACATGGATGCGGCAGGCCGCGGGTTGATCAATCATCGGAAAACACGCTCAAAAAATTAATGATCGGCAAAAACGGCCGATAACAAAACTATCGAGCATTTTGCCAGAGCTGAGCGTCGACCGAGAGAAATGTCAGACATTCAACCCACCATCTCAGGTTTTATCTCGCCCTACGGCGACTACAACCTGCGAAACACCCAGGCACTGAGCGGCGTCAGCCACATCTGGCAGGATTTCTTTGCCCGAGCGCTGGCCGAGCAGTCGGGTGCAGTGCTGCCTGAATCGCTGAACTTTCCACCGGTCGATATCGAAAGCCCGGTTGAACCCACCGTCGGCAGCGATCTGCTGGCGCACATCGTTTCCCAGCGTGAATGCGATGTGAAGGACAACGAGATTCGCCCGCCCGAGCCCCTCTTCCTGCCGATCGCCGAATTCGAAATGGACCTGGCTGACAAGCCGTTCCCACCGTTCCCGGCGGAAGAAATCGTCGCTCAACAGAAACAACAGGATTTCGAAAGCGGCTGGGTGCGTCCGATCGTGTTGACCGCCGGTCAGCCGTTGCCAGAAGCCGGCCCCGCCCCGCAACCGCGTCCGCTGCACCTGCCGGTTGCCGAGTTCGAACTCGATCTGCTGGACAAACCGTTCCCGCCGTTCTCACCAGAGGAATTGGTGGAGCAACAGAAACAACTCGATTTCGATAATGGCTGGGCGCGACCGATCATCCTGCAGAACCTGCGCCTCGCCGCCTGAGCCTCAACGACCGACTCAACGACACACCCACCAAGGCCCGGCATCCACATGAAAGTGATTGCGATGGGCGGCGTTGTAATCCGGACTCAAGACCACACTGAACAGGCCACAGGCGCCATCGCGGACCTGTCTTAGAAACTGCGCATCCTGATTGTCCTTGGGCCAATCCTTGAGCACGCTGATGGTTCGACCATCCGCCAGTCGAAAACCGGCGATGTCCAGCGCATTGGCCGACGCGTGCTGACTGAGCCGGCCACTCTCACGGTTGTAGACATTGCGACAGGCAAAGCTGCCGAGATGATCGACACGCGTGACCGCTTGTCCGTAGACCTTCTGCGCCGCCGGTTGCAGGGCGTGATGCTCGAACAGCGCGAATGACACGGCCAGGCGGCAACTGGCGATGAAACTGCTGCTCAGGGCCACATCGCCGCCCTGCACGCGCAGTGCGTCGGTGAGCGGGCATTTGGCGTCGGGGCTGTCGGCTTGCGGGGCTACCCGCAAACCGGAACTGCTCAAGGCTTGCATGCAGAGCTGCGGCTCATCGTGCAGGCGCATCAACTTGTAGCGGGTCAGCAGGTTCGGCGTGGCTTTCACGTCCAGCGGTGCCCATGGATTCCACTGCGGCGGGATGTCCAGCCACCCGCGCCAGACGCTGAACACCGCGCCGCCAATGATCAGCAACAGCAGCAGGAACCAACGGCCGCCGCCCATGCTTAACCCTTGAACAATTGATTGGCTTGGGCATACGGCATGCTTCGAGAAGTGAATCCGAAAGTGCCTGACGTCTGGATTTCTTCGGCGGCGCGGTAGAACTCGCCCAACGCCGCCAGTGCCAGCGCCGAGCCGACACTGATGCGCTTGACGCCCATTCCCCTCAACTGCTCGACCTTCAGCTTCAGGCCGCCGGACATCAACACATTGACCGGTTTCGGCGCCACCGCGCGGACCACCGCCAGCACGTCTTCGGCACTGCGCAACCCCGGCGCATATAACACGTCGGCGCCAGCCTCAGCGAACGCTTGCAGACGGCGAATGGTATCGTCGAGGTCCGGATTGCCATGCAGGAAGTTTTCCGCCCGGGCTGTCAGCGTGAAAGGGAAAGGCAAGCTGCGGGCGGCAGCGACGGCGGCCTCAATGCGCGCCACGGCGTGCTCGAAACAAAAGATTGGAGCATCCGCACGGCCGGTGGCATCCTCGATCGAGCCCCCCACCGCCCCGGCCTCCGCCGCGCGCAATAGGCTTTTTGCGCAATCGACCGGGTCATCGGCAAAACCGTTTTCCAGATCGACTGCGACCGGCAAATCGGTGGCGGCGACGATCGCCCGGACGTTGTCCAGGGTTTCGTCCAGAGTCAATCCACCATCGGGGCGTGCCTTGGAAAACGCGTAACCGGCACTGGTGGTTGCCAGCGCCTCGAACCCCAGGCTGGCGAGCATTTTTGCCGAACCGGCATCCCAAGGATTAGGAATCACAAAAACGCCGTTGCGCTCATGCAAGGCTTTGAACGCTTGGGCTCGAAGGGTTTGCGCATCCATTGGCAGGCTCCTGAAGGGCGAACGAATCCGCCTTCAGAGTAAGCCAAGTTGCTCGGCGGCGGGTTCTCTGTATAACTCAGGCAACGCTGGCAAGCCAGGCAATCGCAGCATCAGGCGACGGTGAAAACGCTGCGCCAGTTTCGCCGCCAGCAGGTTGTCGGCGGTGTGCAGGAAGATATACGGCGTGCGACCTTCTTCGATCCACTGGGCGATTTTCTCCACCCATGGCAGCAGAAACGGGTCATTGGCCTCCAGTTCTGGATGACCGATGAAACGCACCTGCGGGAACTGGGTGAACGCCGCCGGACGAGGAGGAACACGCGGTTTCTTCGATTGCGCGTGAAGCACCGACGGA
Source organism: Pseudomonas reinekei (assembly GCF_001945365.1). Taxonomy (GTDB): domain Bacteria; phylum Pseudomonadota; class Gammaproteobacteria; order Pseudomonadales; family Pseudomonadaceae; genus Aquipseudomonas; species Aquipseudomonas reinekei. Next base: position 251,625 of record NZ_MSTQ01000006.1, on the reverse strand, counting down.
GCGGTTGACGTGCAGCTGAACAGGGCGCGCGGGTCGAGACAGATGCGTTCAACGCCGCGATCCAGCAAGAGGCGATTGAGCATTCGTTCGCTGTCACCCTTGGCAAAGAAATCATCGTGCCGCACTTCCACTGCCAATGGCCGCTCCAGCGCATCGATGAACGCAGCCAGCTCGGGCAAGCGTTGCGGGGTGAAGCTTTTCGACAGTTGCAGCCACAGCGGCGATACCCGTTCGCCCAAGGGGCTGAGCAGTCGGGTGAAGGTTTCAGCGGCGGTCAGCTGTTCACGCAGGTCACCACCGTGGCTGATGTCGCCGGGGAACTTGGCGGTGAAACGGAAGTGCTCGGGCATCGTCTCGGCCCAGCGCTGCACGGTACTGGCAGCCGGGCTCGCGTAGAAGGTCGTATTGCCTTCTACGGCGTTGAATACTTGGGAATAGAGAGCAAGAAAGTCGCTGGACCTGGCGTCCGGCGGGTACAGAGAGTCGCGCCAGGCGTTTTCACTCCAGGATGGGCAGCCGAGGTAGTAAGGCAGCAACATCAGATGTACAGGTCGAGACCCAGCACTTCCGCATCCCAATCGACGAAACCGGCGGTGCTGAGGTAGCTGGCCAGGGCCATCGCCACACTTTTGCTCATCGCGCGGTGGTAAAGCATGTCTTGCTGGCGGGCGGGAAGATTGCTCAGGCGTTGCGCAGCGGATTTGGCGGCACGAGCGGCCAGTTGCTCTTCGGACGGAAATTCCGCATCGCCGTCAATTTCGACGGACTCGTCCTCCACCACATGGCCTTTGCGAGGCTTGCGCTTGATGGGGTAGGACTGAGAGGAAATGCCGTCTATACGCATAAATGCATGCTCGGTATCAGTGATGGCAGTTTAGTGGCGCACAGCCCACTTCGCAAACCGCCGAGTGATAACTAGAACACATAAAAGGCAAAAGGTTTAAAAGCTACGGTTAGAAAACGACGATTGGCCAAATTGGAACAAGATGTGGCGAGGGAGCAAGCTCCCTCGCCACAAACGCATCCTCACCGGCGAACCTGGTGGATTAACGTGCCTTCGGCGTCGCCACTTTGTCCCGCAGATAAACAGGCTGCGCATTATCGGCGACGATGGCCTCGCCACGCTCCCAGGCAAACCGCGCCAGGGTCAGCAAGTCTTCGGCATGGGGCAGCATGCCCGCGTCCTGCCCGCTCAGGCTGACCGCGATACGCTCACCATAACCCCAGCCGGTACCGGCGCCAAACCATTCGCCGCTGGCATCAGCCGGCAATGCGGCGGACTCGGGCGGCAATACGGCTTCAGCGCCGACCAGCCGCATCTCCCCTGCCGTTTCGCGGTAACACCCCCAATACACCTCGTCCATGCGTGCATCGATAGCGGCTGCAACCTGGCTCACACCCTGTTCGCGGTAAGCGCGCTGGGCCAGTACGGCGAGGTTCGACACCGGCAACACTGGGCGATCCAGCGCGAACGCCAGCCCCTGGACGACGCCGATGGCAATTCGCACGCCGGTGAAGGCGCCCGGGCCGCGGCCGAAAGCGATGGCATCGACCGCTTGCAGGGTGGTGCCGGCGTCGGCCAGCAACTGCTGGATCATCGGCAGCAGTTTCTGCGCATGCAAGCGCGGGATCACCTCGTAATGGCTCGTGACTTTGCCGTCATGCAGCAAGGCAACGGAGCAAGCTTCAGTCGCGGTGTCCAGGGCCAACAAGGTGCTCATCGATGTTTCCGTAACAAGAGGTCAGAAAAAAGTGCGTCAGTATAAACAACTACGGCCCGCAAGCGGGCCGTGGGTGATGCAGCGGATCAGACTTTTCAGCTCAGGGCTGCAAGTACCTTGGCGGTAATCGCTTCTACCGAACCGACGCCTTCGATATGGCTGTACTTCGGCTTGCCATTGGCAGCCGACAGCTTCTGGTAGAAATCCACCAGCGGCTTGGTTTGCGAATGGTAGACCGACAGGCGATGACGCACGGTTTCTTCGGTGTCGTCCTTGCGCTGTACGAGCTCTTCACCGGTGATGTCGTCTTTGCCGGCAATTTTCGGCGGGTTGTAGACGATGTGGTAAACGCGGCCGCTGGCCTCGTGAACACGGCGACCGGCAATACGCTGGACGATTTCTTCGTCTTCAACGGCGATCTCGACCACGGCATCCAGCTCGACGCCGGCAGTCACCAGGGCTTCAGCCTGAGGAATGGTGCGCGGGAAACCGTCGAACAGGAAACCGTTGGCGCAATCCGCCTGGGCGATACGGTCTTTGACCAGCGCGATGATCAGGTCGTCGGAGACCAGGCCACCGGCATCCATGATGCTCTTGGCCTTGATGCCCAGCTCGGTGCCGGCCTTGACCGCAGCACGCAGCATGTCGCCGGTGGAGATTTGCGGAATGCCGAATTTTTCGGTGATGAACTTAGCCTGAGTACCTTTACCGGCCCCGGGAGCTCCCAGCAGAATGACGCGCATCGATGTGCTCCTCAATTTTTTATATAGATAACGTCAGATTCGCCTCGTGGGGCCAATCTCAAAAATAGGGTCGTGACCGCCCAAACGGCCAAAGGCTGATCAAGATACACAGCAGGCTGCGCCCACACAAGCCGCCAAAAGTCGGAGAAACCAGCCTCGGCTGAGACCTTTGGACACGGTTTGCCTAGTCGCAACCCCAACATTAACTGTCGCCTGGCCGCACTTTTATCCGCGGCGCGCGGCGGCATCCGGCCAATGCTCCGGATGCCATGGCCAACGACAAAAACCTTAGCCGGTATTTCGCAAACCGGCGGCAATCCCCGCCACAGACACCAGCAACGCTTGCTCCACCGGGCTGCCCTGCGCCACATCCTGTTGCCGTGAACGCGCCAGCAACTCGGCCTGCAATAGATGAAGCGGGTCGAGGTAGGTGTTGCGCAAGCGGATGAATTCGAGGGTGGCTGGGCTATGTGCCAGTAGTTGCGACTGACCGGTCAGCCCCAGCACGATCGAGCACGCCTGCGACAATAGGTCGCGTAAGTGCACGCCCAACGGCAGCAGATCCGGCTCGACCAAGCGCGCATCGTAAGATTGCGCGATATCGGCGTCGGCCTTGGCCAGGACCATTTCCAGCATGTCGATGCGGGTGCGGAAGAACGGCCACTGCTCGCGCATCTGCCCCAGCAACTCGCCCTCGCCACGCTCCAGCGCATTGCTTAGCGCCGCCTCCCAGCCTAGCCAGGCCGGCAGCATCAGGCGCGTCTGCGTCCAGCCGAAGATCCACGGGATGGCCCGCAGGCTTTCGATGCCGCCGGCGCGGCGCTTGGCCGGGCGACTGCCCAGTGGCAAGCGTCCCAATTCCTGTTCCGGGGTCGACTGGCGGAAGTACTCGACGAACTGCGGGTTCTCCCGCACCACGGCACGGTAGGCGCTGACCCCATCGGCGGCCAGTTCGTCCATCAAGTGGCGCCATTCGGGCGTCGGAGGTGGCGGTGGCAGCAAGGTCGCTTCGAGCACCGCCGCCAAGTACAGATTGAGGTTTTGTTCGGCGATGTCCGGCAGGCCGAATTTGAAACGAATCATTTCCCCTTGCTCGGTGGTACGGAAACGCCCCGCCACCGAACCCGGTGGCTGCGACAGAATCGCCGCATGCGCCGGGCCACCGCCACGGCCCACGGTGCCGCCACGACCGTGGAACAACAGCAGTTCCACTTGTTGCTCGCGGCAAATGTCCACCAAACGTTCTTGCGCCCGATACTGCGCCCACGCCGCCGCCGTGGTGCCGGCGTCCTTGGCCGAGTCGGAGTAACCGATCATGACTTCCTGCGGCCCTTGCAGGCGCGAGCGATAGCCCGGCAGCAGCAACAGTTTTTCGATCACCGGGCCGGCGTTGTCGAGGTCGGCGAGGGTTTCGAACAGTGGCACCACGCGCATCGGCCGCAACACGCCGGACTCTTTGAGCAGCAGTTGCACCGCCAGCACATCGGAAGCGGCACCGGCCATGGAGATCACGTACGAGCCCAGGGATGCGCCCGGCGCGGCGGCGATTTCCCGGCAGGTCGCCAGCACTTCGGCGGTGTCGGCGGACGGTTTGTAGTGGGCGGGCAGCAATGGCCGACGGTTGTTCAGTTCACGGGTCAGGAAGGTGATGCGCTCCTCCTCGCTCCAATCCTCGTAACGGCCCACCCCGAGGTAATCGGTGATTTCGGTCATCGCAGCACTATGCCGCGACGAGTCCTGGCGCACGTCCAGCCGCACCAGGAACAGGCCGAACGTCACCGCCCGGCGCAGGCAATCGAGCAACGGCCCGTCGGCGATCACGCCCATGCCGCACTGATGCAGCGAGTGGTAGCACAGCTCCAGCGGATCAAGCAGTTCGCGGTTGTTTTGCAGTACATCGGCCGGTGCCGGCGTCGGCGTAGTCAGCGCCGTGTGAGCCCAGTTGCGGGTCGCGCGAAGGCGTTCGCGCAGTTGCTTGAGTACCGCGCGGTAAGGCTCGGCACTGTCACCGGCCCTGGCCTTCAGTTCGTCGCTGGCTTGCTGCATCGACAGTTCGGCTGCAAGGTGATCGACGTCGCGCAGGTACAAATCAGCGGCCATCCAGCGCGCCAACAGCAGCACTTCACGAGTGACCGCCGCCGTCACGTTGGGGTTGCCGTCGCGGTCGCCCCCCATCCACGAGGCAAAGCGAATCGGCGCGGCTTCCAGGGGCAAGCGCAAGCCAGTGGCGGCGTGCAGTGCCTGGTCGGCCTTGCGCAGATAGTTGGGAATCGCCTGCCACAGCGAATGCTCGATCACCGCGAAACCCCACTTGGCTTCATCGACCGGTGTCGGGCGCGTGCGGCGGATTTCTTCTGTGTGCCAGGCTTCGGCGATCAAGCGCTGCAAGGTCGACTTGATCTTTTCGCGCTCGGCGCTGGTCAGGTCTCGGTGATCCTGGGCGGCCAGTTGCGCGGCGATGGCATCGTATTTCTGAATCAGCGTGCGGCGCGCGACTTCGGTCGGGTGCGCGGTCAGCACCAGTTCGATCTCCAGTCGCCCGAGTTGCCGGGCCAGTGACTCGGCGCCGTGGCCTTCGGCGCGCAAGCGCGCGAGCAACTCCGGCAACACCCGAGCCTCGAACGGCGCCTGTCGGGATTCTTCGCGACGATGAATCAGCTGGTACTGCTCGGCGATATTGGCCAGGTTAAGGAACTGGTTGAACGCCCGCGCCACCGGCAGCAACTCATCTTCCGTCAACTGGTTGAGGCTCGCGCTCAGTTCGGCGTCCATGGAGCCGCGACGGTCAGCCTTGGCGCCTTTGCGGATCTGCTCGATCTTGTCGAGGAAGCCCTCCCCGTACTGTTCACGAATGGTGTTGCCCAACAGTTCACCCAACAGGTGAACGTCCTCGCGCAAGCGTGCATCGATATCGGTCATCAGCAGTTCTCCAACAAAGAATCCGGGCGGCCAGCAAACCCAAGAGTGCCGCTCCAGAGGTCTTCTTACAAGCAAGACGACGAAGGACCTTTAAACCTTGTGCGTTGAAGCTAGTCTGAACAGTAAGCCGCACAACGGCTGTCGCCGGCCAACGCCGGATATTCTCCCGGCCTGCCACGAGCAGGCGCGCAATGAGGTCATTATGAAAATCCGTGAACTCGCCCAGCATTGGGAAGAAAACGCCAAGGGTCGCCTGACCAAGACCGGCTATACGATTCACCTGGACGTCGAAGCGGCCGCACGCTTGGCGGCGATTACCGAGATGTACCCTAAACGGCATCCCGAAGAACTGCTTGGCGAGTTGATCGGCGCCGCCCTCGAAGAACTCGAAAAGAGCTTCCCGTACGTGAAAGGTCCGACGGTGGTGGCCACCGACGAGGAAGGTGATCCGCTGTACGAAGACATCGGCCCGACGCCACGTTTTCTCGCGCTATCGCGGCGCCATCTGCACGATTTGTCGGCCGGTAACGACAAACAAAAACACTGATTGAACTGTGGGAGCGAGCCTGCTCGCGAAGGCGTTGTGTCAGTCGATATCAATGACTGCTGACGGACGCTTTCGCGAGCAGGCTCGCTCCCACATGCGTCTGAAACTCCCTCAGTCATTGCGTACTTGCGCACTCCCGGAAGGTCGGAAATACCGCCACGCATCGCCAAAGTTCCCGATATAGAGCCCTGTCCTCCGTCACAGTTTTTTTCGATAGCTGGCTAAATTCTCTGAACTTTCAAAAAACGCCGCGGGTCAACCCAAATAACCAAGCCTGGGACGGCCGTTTCAAAACGACCCGAAAATGACGGTTGCGGCTCCTTGCCCAGGATGGATGTTCACGTTGTTCAGGAAGTAGTCCAATGGAGTTGAAGACCATGAAAACCAGAACCGGCAAATCCTCGTTTACCCCGTTACATGGCCTGAAAATGGCAGCCCTGGCCATCGGTGGCAGCCTTGTGCTGGCCGGTTGCGCCGGCAATCCACCGACCGAACAATTCGCTGTCACCGAGTCTGCAGTCAATAGCGCCGTCAGCGCGGGCGGTACCGAATTCGCGGCCGTGGAAATGAAGGCGGCACAAGACAAGCTCAAGCAAGCCGAAATTGCCATGCACGACAAACAGTACGACCAGGCCAAAACCCTGGCCGAACAGGCTGAGTGGGATGCTCGCGTGGCCGAGCGCAAAGCCCAGGCGATGAAAGCCGAACAGGCTGTGAAGGACTCTCAGAAAGGGGTTCAGGAACTGCGTCAGGAAAGCCAGCGTACCGTTCAGTAACGGCGCGGCATGACGTCATTCTCAACCGACTAAAAGGACGACACCATGAATTCCAAACATCTGATGATCCCTGCTCTGCTGGCCGCCAGCGTTGCCTTGGCTGCCTGTTCCACGCCGCCCAACGCCAACCTTGAACAGGCACGTTCGAACTACACCGGCCTGCAAGCCAACCCGCAGGCCAGCAAAGTCGCGGCACTGGAAACCAAGGAAGCGAGCGACTATCTGGACAAGGCCGACAAGGCGTATCTGGATAAGGAAGATCAAGCCAAGGTCGATCAGCTGGCCTACCTGACCAACCAGCGCGTTGAAGTCGCCAAGCAGACCATTGCCCTGCGCACCGCGGAAGCCAATCTGAAAAACGCTTCGGCGCAACGTGCCCAGGCCCGTCTCGACGCTCGCGATCAGCAGATCAAACAGCTGCAGGACAGCCTCAATGCCAAGCAGACCGATCGCGGCACGCTGGTGACCTTCGGCGACGTGCTGTTCGCCACCGACAAGGCGGAGCTGAAGTCCAACGGTCTGATGAACATCAACAAACTGGCGCAGTACCTCCAGGAAAATCCTGATCGCAAAGCGATCGTCGAGGGCTACACCGATAGCACCGGTACAGCGGCGCACAACCAGTCGCTGTCGGAACGTCGCGCCAACTCCGTGCGCATGGCACTGGTGAAGATGGGTGTCGACCCGACCCGCATCGTCGCTCAGGGTTATGGCAAGGAATACCCGGTGGCGGATAACACCAGCACCTCGGGCCGGGCGCAAAACCGTCGCGTGGAAGTGACCATTTCCAATGACAACCAGCCGGTGATGCCGCGTTCGGCGGTGAGCGCTTACGCCCAGTAAGTTGTCATCACGCAAAAACCTGTGGGAGCCAGTCTGCTGGCGATAGCGGTGGATCAGTCAACATCATTGTTGAATGTTCAATCGCAATCGCCAGCAGGCTGGCTCCCACTTTGGTTCTGTGTTGCCTGTGAAAATCGGTTTATGGCTCCAGCTTCTGCGGCGTTTCCTGGCCCATGCAACGCACGGCTTTCTTGCGGTTGTTGACCAGTACGCCGGTCAGGCCCTTCTGTTCGGTGTCGAACAACACCAGCACGCCATCGATGCACTGCGCCACTTGCGCGGCCGGCTCCAGGGAGACTTTATAGTCTTCGCCCGGCACGGTCTTGAGCATGGTGAATTCGTTGAGCAGCAACGCATCCTCGGGCTTGGCGAAGTGCAGGTAGCCGTACCACCACAGGGCGCCCACGGTGCCGAGGATGCTGCAGATACCGGTGATGATCAGCGGGATGGCGTTACGTTCTTCACTCATTGCGGGCTCTCTGGTGGTTCGGTTTCTGAAGGCTTGGCTGCCGGGTAATTGGGAATTTCACCCAGGCGGCGCAGGCCGTTGAAATGCTGCGGGTCGTCAAGGTAGCGCAGCATGACGGTGCGCCAGACCGGGTCGGCGAACGTTTGCACATGACCGCCACGGGTCAACTGCAAGACTCGCGGCGGCGGCGCAGCTTGATACAGACGGATGCCGTTGGAAAGAGGCACGATCGGATCGTCGATGCTGTGGAAGATCAGTTTCGGTACGCCATTGAGCTGGTCGATGGCGTTGATCGCGCTGTCACCGTCCGGCACCAGCCAGGACAGCGGCACCTGGAACGTCCAGAACACCCACGATTGACTCAACGCAAATTGACCAACGCTACGGTAGCTGGCGGGTACCCCATCGAGCACAAAAGCCTTGAGCCGTTTTTGCCGCTCGGGGTGTTGCACCAGGTAGTGAACCGCCATCGAGCCACCGAGGCTCTGGCCGAGCAGGATCAGCGGCTTGCCCTTGACCTCGGGCGCCTGGTCGAGCCATTTGAACGCGGCGTCGATGTCCTGGTAGATATCCGGCAGACTCGGTTTGCCTTCGGACAAGCCGTAACCGCGATAGTCCAGCATCAGCACTTGGTAGCCCTGCTCCGGCAACCAATAGCTGCCGCCCAAGTGCATCGGCAGATTGCCGCCGTTGCCATGCAAGTGCAGCACCGTGCCTTTGACCTCGACACCGGCCTTCGCCGGCAACCACCAAGCGTTCAGCTTGAGGCCGTCGGCCGTGATCAAGGTGACTTCGCGGTATTCGAGCCTGGCTTTTTCCGGGGTGAACAACTGTCCGGGTTCGGGATAGAACAGCAACGAGCTGCAACCGCTCAGGGCCAGCAGAAGGCAGAGGGTGCCGAGGATTCTCATCCGGTGAAACCTCGCAGAGTGATCAGACATTCGTGAACCGAGCAATGATTGTGGCGAGGGAGCTTGCTCCCTCGCCACAGGCTCACAGGATATTGGAGTAATCCGCCTCGATCCGGTCCAGGCTCAGGTGATTGAGGAAGTTCGAGAAGCACATCCACGCCGACAACGCGTTCATGTCGCGGAACTGTTCCGGCAAGTATTTGGGCGGCACCACCAATCCTTCATCCACCAATTGGCGCAACGTGCGCATGTCTTCCAGTGTGGTCTTGCCGCAGAACAGCAACGGAATCTGCTCCAGCTTGCCTTTGCGCACCGCCAGCTGAATGTAGTTGTAAATCATGATGAAGCCCTTGAGGTAGGACAAGTCTTTGGTGAACGGCAGACCTGTCGGCACCGAGCCACGGAAAACACGGCTGGCGTTGCTGTAACTCTCGGGCATTTCGAAGCCTTGCTCGCGGAAGAATTCGAACACCTGCAGAAAGTCCGCGCCCTCCTCCACCATGTGGATCGCGCGGGTGCGGTTGGTCAGTTTACGCAGGCGGCTCGGGTAGGAGGCGAAGGTGATGATTTCCATCAGGATCGCCAGGCCTTCCTGGGTCACTGTCGATGAGGGCGGGCCTTTGGCCAGGAAGGTGCAGATCGGCTGGTTCAAGCCGTTGAGCGTGGTGCCGACGTGCACCAGGCCTTCGTGGACTTCCAGGGCGCGTACGTCACGCTCGTTGAACATCGCGTCGGTGCGGATCTTGATGTAGTCAGCGCCCGCCGCCGCGTCGGCGACGATGCCGTCGGACTCGAACACCCGGATGGTTTCCTCGGCCTCGCCAAACACCTTGTTCAAGCGGGTTTGCAGCAGGTGGACGGCGTCCTTGGCCGTCAGGGTCTTAGGCTCATCCTTCAGATCGCCACGGCCGTCGATATTATTCAGGTATTCGGACAACATCATGCCCAGGTCGGACAGCGTCGGGTCGCCGGCATGGAACGCATCGGATGCGGCGCCGTACAACTCTTGGGAAATCAGGCCGAAATCCTCGGTGCCGCGCGCTTCGAGCATGCGCACCACCATGCGGTATTCCTTGCACATGCGGCGCATGATTTGCCCGACCGGGTTGAACTGGCCGAGCTGGCGGGTGATGTCGCGCTCAATGTTCTGGAACTCCAGCTTCACTTTGCTGGAGTCGAAGGCGAGCGGCCGGTTGAGGTAGTAGTCGCGGTCCACCGCCGGCATTTCCTTGCCCTTGGCCTTGAGGAAGCCCTTGCGAATATTTTCGTCCCATTTGACCGCGTCGAGCACGCGGATCGGCGTCTGCGCCAGCACAATGCGATCGGACAAAATGCGTATCGACTGCTGGTAATCGTCCACCCGAAACTCCTGTAGAAACCGTTATGTGCTGGGTTTATTTGGCTTTGACCTGGCGCTGGTAACGCACCACTTCGACAAACACATCGGAGTTGGCCGGGTCATCAAGGTAGGCGGACACCTGGTCCATGCTGTTGTCGATCAGCACGCCATCGCCATCGTCAGTCTGGAAGACCTGACCATTCAAGGCTTTTTGCTGCAGTGCCTGCCTGATCTGTTCAAGATCGAGGTTATAGACCACCAACTCGTGCTTGTCGGTGATTTCAAAGCCGGCAATGGTGAAGTTGCCACCGAACTGCGCCGGCACTTTCGCTGACAGATACCAGCGATTGCCGTGGCGCGACACCGTGAAAGGATAGGCTTCGCGCTCCCGGGGCGTGGCCCGGAAGTAACTGACCGCCTGATAGCGATTATCACCGATGCGCGTCAGTTCAAGGTTGACCGGCTCACCCCAGGCGTTGCTGCTGGTCCATTTGCCAAGCAACCCTTTGGGCGCAGGCTCGCTCGCGGGCAGCGGTTCCTTGAAAGTCACCAGACAGCCACTGAGCAGCAGAAACGACAAGGCGATCACGACGACACGCCAGGCTCTCATTCAACACTCCCTATCGACGCACGCATCCAAGTGACCACTGCCCCTGAAGGGACATCACCCACACGGGATTAAACCGATGCCAGCACCAAATGCATATAACGCGTCAGTATGCCGAGCATTTCTTCTTCGGCGACCGGCTCGGCGTCATTGAGCAGGCCCTGATATTCCATCCGTCCGATTATAGACGTCAACACTTTGGCATCCTGTTGTGGCTCGCGGGAACCCAAAACCTGAAAAAGCTGGCAAGAACCCTGCAAAAGGATTTGCTGATGTGAGCGCACCAACACCGCCAGGCGTGGGTTCAACAGCGCTTCCTGGCGGAACGCCTGCTCGGCCATCAAATGCTCACGACGGGTGATCAATTGCCGGTGAACATAGTCCGCCATCAGTCGGGCAATGTCGTCCGCCAGTGTCGAACGCGCCTGGGGGCTGCCGTCGCCACGGGCGACCATTTCGCGCAGCAGGCCCTCATTGTTCACCCACAGTTTGGCCATGTAGGCCGCACTGCGCTCCACGTATTGAGCGAAGGTATCGGTGAGCAGGTCATCGATATCCTTGAAATAGTAGGTGGTTGCCGACAACGGCACGCCAGCCTCCGCCGCCACCGCCCGGTGCTTGACGCCCCGCACACCGTCACGCACGACAATGCGCATCGCGGCATCGAGAATGTCCTGTCGACGCTGTTCGCTGCCCTGTCGGCTGGCCTTGCGCCCCTGGTACTGAACGCTTTCAGCGACTGCAGTGGCAATCCCCGCCGCACCTTCTTGAGCCATTACACCGTTCACGACAGGAACTCCTCTCTCACTTCTAAAGTAACCATTTGATACGTTTGTACCAGACAGGCAATAAAAAGCCGCCTGAACGGCGGCTTTTTAATTGAAAACACTTACGCTTGCGGCCGCATGTGCGGGAACAGGATCACGTCGCGGATCGACGGGGAGTTGGTCAGCAGCATCACCAGACGGTCGATACCGATGCCTTCACCCGCGGTCGGCGGCATGCCGTACTCCAGCGCACGAACGAAGTCGGCGTCGTAGTGCATGGCTTCGTCGTCGCCGGCGTCCTTGTCGGCCACCTGCGCCATGAAGCGCTCGGCCTGGTCTTCCGCATCGTTCAACTCGGAGTAGGCGTTGGCGATTTCACGGCCACCGATGAACAGCTCGAAACGGTCGGTGACGTTCGGATTGTCGTCGTTGCGACGGGCCAGCGGCGACACTTCGAACGGGTACTGGGTGATGAAGTGCGGCTGTTCCAGTTTGTGCTCGACCAGCTCTTCGAAAATCATCACTTGCAGCTTGCCCAGACCTTCGAAGCCCAGCACCTTGGCGCCGGCTTTCTTGGCGATGGCACGGGCCTTGTCGATGTCGTTCAGGTCGTCAGCGGTCAGTTCAGGGTTGTACTTGAGGATCGAGTCGAACACCGACAGACGCGCGAACGGCTCGCCGAAGTGGAAGACCTTGTCGCCGTACGGCACGTCGGTGCTGCCCAGCACCAGCTGCGCCAGCTCACGGAACAGTTCTTCGGTCAGGTCCATGTTGTCTTCGTAGTCGGCGTAAGCCTGATAGAACTCCAACATGGTGAATTCAGGGTTGTGACGAGTTGAAACGCCTTCGTTACGGAAGTTGCGGTTGATCTCGAACACTTTCTCGAAGCCGCCGACAACGAGGCGCTTGAGGTACAGCTCAGGCGCGATACGCAGGAACATTTCCATGTCCAGCGCGTTGTGGTGGGTTTCGAACGGCTTGGCTGCCGCGCCGCCCGGGATGGTTTGCAGCATCGGCGTTTCCACTTCCAGGAAGTCGCGCTTCATCAGGAAGCTGCGGATGTGGGCGATGACTTGCGAACGCACGCGGAAGGTCTGGCGCACGTCTTCGTTGACGATCAGGTCAACGTAACGCTGGCGATAGCGCTGTTCGGTGTCGGTCAGGCCGTGGTGCTTGTCCGGCAGCGGGCGCAGGGATTTGGTCAGCAGGCGCACGGTGGTCATTTCAACGTACAGGTCGCCCTTGCCGGAACGGGCCAGGGTGCCTTCGGCGGCAATGATGTCGCCCATGTCCCAGGTTTTCACCGCGGCCAGGGTTTCTTCGGACAAGGTCTTGCGGTTGACGTAGACCTGGATACGACCGGTCATGTCCTGGATCACCATGAACGAGCCACGGTTGAGCATGATGCGACCGGCAACCTTGACCGGGATCGCAGCCTCTGCCAGCTCTTCCTTGGTCTTGTCCGCGTACTGTTTCTGCAAGGCATCGCAGTAGTTTTCGCGGCGGAAGTCGTTCGGGAAGGCGTTGCCCTTGGCGCGCTCGGCAGCAAGCTTTTCCTTGCGCAGGGCGATCAGGGAGTTTTCTTCCTGTTGCAGGGCTTGCGGGTCGAGTTCTAGGTCGCTCATGTCTTTAAATATTCCATCTGGTTCATTGCCCCCGGCCTGCGGCCGGGGATCGCCGGCAAGCCGGCTCCTACAGGGGATCGCGGTGAGTCAGTAGCTTACAGCCCGGACTTCAGGCTGGCTTCGAGGTACTCGTCGATGTCGCCATCGAGCACCTTGTCGCAGTCGCTGCGTTCGATGTTGGTCCGCAGATCCTTGATCCGCGAGGCATCCAGCACGTACGAGCGGATCTGGTGACCCCAGCCGATATCGGACTTGGTGTCTTCCAGGGCCTGAGACGCGGCGTTGCGCTTCTGCATTTCCTGCTCGTACAACTTGGCCCGCAACATTTTCATGGCGGTGTCCTTGTTGGCGTGCTGGGAACGTTCGTTCTGGCAGCTGACCACGGTGTTGGTCGGTACGTGAGTGATACGTACGGCCGAGTCGGTGGTGTTGACGTGCTGACCACCGGCACCGGAGGAACGATAGGTGTCAATCCGCAGGTCTGCCGGGTTGATTTCGATTTCCACCTTGTCATCGATTTCGGGGGAAACGAACACCGCCGAGAAAGACGTGTGGCGACGGTTGCCGGAGTCGAACGGGCTCTTGCGCACCAGACGGTGCACGCCGATCTCGGTACGCAGCCAGCCAAAGGCGTATTCGCCCTTGATGTGCACGGTGGCGCCCTTGATCCCGGCGACTTCACCGGCGGACAGTTCCATAATGGTCGCGTCGAAACCGCGTTTGTCGGCCCAGCGCAGGTACATGCGCAACAGGATGTTGGCCCAGTCCTGGGCTTCGGTGCCGCCGGAGCCGGCCTGGATGTCCAGGTAGGCGTTGTTCGGGTCCATTTCGTGGCTGAACATGCGGCGGAATTCAAGCTTGGCGAGGTTTTCCTCGAGACGGGCCAGCTCGGCGACGACATCACCGACCGCGCCTTCGTCATTTTCTTCGACAGCCATGTCCAGCAGGTCGCGGCAGTCGGCCAGGCCGGCGGTCAGTTCGTCGAGGGTTTCGACGATCTGTGCCAGCGCAGAACGCTCGCGGCCCAGCTCCTGGGCGTACTCAGGTTTGTTCCAGACACTCGGATCTTCAAGCTCGCGATTGACCTCGGTCAGACGCTCATGCTTTTGATCGTAGTCAAAGATACCCCCGAATGGTTTCGGAGCGCTCGGACAGGTCCTTGATGGTGTTAAGGATCGGGTTGATTTCCATGGCGGGCAGCACTCGTTGGCGAACTTTTGAAAGCCGGCGAGTATAACGTAATCAGGCTGTCACGGCAGCCCGCCTGGCGGCTTTCGCGGCGAATGGTTTGGGGCCACCTGCAGGGTGCTTAGCCGATACCGACCTGATTACGCCCATTGTGTTTCGCCAGATACAGCCCCTTGTCCGCCGCCAGGATCAGTTCCCGGCAATTGCTGCCCGCTGTCGGCGTGACAGTCGACAGCCCGATGCTGATCGTCAGGCTGGAGCCTTCGATCGGTGAAATGTGCGGGATCTTCAAGGCTTCCACGGTCATGCGCAGTTTTTCCGCCACCAGCCGCGCCCCGCCCTGGGACGTATTGGGCAGCACCAGGGCGAACTCTTCGCCGCCGTAACGCGCCGGCAGGTCCGAAGGTCGGGCGCTCGCCTCGCGGATCGCCGAGGCAACCTTGCGCAGGGCTTCATCGCCTTCCAGGTGGCCGAAGCTGTCGTTATAGGTCTTGAAGTAATCCACGTCGATCATCAGCAACGACAACTGGCTCTGCTCACGCAGCGAACGCCGCCATTCAAGTTCCATGTACTCATCGAAATGCCGACGGTTCGACAGCCCTGTCAGGCCATCGGAGTTCATCAGGCGTTGCAGCACCAAGTTGGTGTCGAGCAACTGCTGCTGGCTGACCCGCAACGCACGGTAAGCCGCATCCCGCTGCAACAGGGTCATGTAGGAGCGCGAGTGATAGCGGATGCGCGCCACCAGCTCGATGTTGTCCGGCAGCTTGACCAGGTAATCGTTGGCCCCGGCGGCGAATGCTGCGCTCTTGATCAGCGGGTCTTCCTTGGTCGACAGGACGATGATCGGAATGTCCTTGGTCGCCGGATGATTGCGGTACTCACGCACCAGGCTCAAGCCGTCCAGGCCAGGCATGACCAGATCCTGCAGGATCACCGTCGGTTTGATGCGCACCGCATGGGCGATGGCCTGGTGCGGATCGGCGCAGAAGTGGAAGTCGATGTTTTCTTCGTTCGACAAGCCGCGCCTTACCGCCTCGCCGATCATCGCCTGATCGTCCACCAGCAACACCATGGCGGCATTTTCGTCAGTCTTGAAGTCGTCGAGCTGTAATTCATTCATGTGCGTTCACCTGAATACTGCCTGGGCCAGGATTGCTGCTAAAGGTCGTCATTTTGGAAAAATCTCCAGCAATCGCGGCGCGATCTTTTCCAGCGGGCGTATTTCCACGGCGGCATCGATGGCCGCGGCCGCCTTCGGCATGCCGTACACCGCACTGCTGTTTTGGTCCTGTGCGATGGTCAGGTACCCCTGCTGGCGCATGAGTTTAAGCCCCTGCGCGCCATCACGCCCCATGCCGGTGAGCAAAACGCCGACCGCGTCACCGTTCCAGTAACGGGCCACACTCTCGAAAAACACATCGATCGAGGGCCGGTAGATCTCATTGACCGGTTCGGCGGTGTAGGCCAGCGTGCCGTTTTTCAGCAAGCGGATATGGTGATTGGTGCCGGCCAGCAATACCGTGCCACTTTGTGGCGGTTCGCCTTCCTGAGCGAGGCGCACGTTGAGCCCGCTGGCGCTGGCGAGCCATTCGGCCATGCCGGCGGCGAACACCTGGTCGACGTGCTGCACCAGCACGATGGCCGGGGAAAAATTCTTCGGCAGCCCCTTGAGCAGGACTTCCAGCGCCGCTGGCCCGCCAGCGGACGAACCAATGGCAATCAGACTCTGAGGCGAACCACTACTGCGCAGCGGAGTCGGTACCGATCGCACGCGGGTTCCCTTTTCGCCGATCAGCCAGCCGATGTTCATGATTTTACGCAACAACGGCGCCGCCGCTTCCTGCGCGTTGCCGGCACCGATGGCCGGGGTGTCGACCACGTCCAGGGCGCCATGGCCCATGGCTTCGAACACCCGATGGACGTTCTGCTGGCGATCCACGGTGACGATGACAATGGCGCACGGCGTTTCAGCCATGATCCGGCGGGTGGCTTCCACTCCGTCCATCACCGGCATGATCAAGTCCATCAGGATCAGGTCCGGCGTCTGTTCGACGCACATCCGCACAGCTTCCTTGCCGTCGCCGGCCACCCAGATCACCTGGTGCGCCGGCTCGAAGGCCAGGGCCCGGCGCAAGGCCTCCACGGCCATGGGCATGTCGTTGACGATTGCGATCTTCATGCCCGCGCTCCTCCTATGAGCTCAACCACTGCGTCAAGCAGGGCGTCATCATGAAAACTGGCTTTGGCTAGATAATAGTCGGCCCCGGCATCCAGTCCACGACGGCGATCCTCTTCACGATCCTTGTAGGACACCACCATCACCGGCAACGATTGCAGGCGATTGTCCCGGCGCAACAGCGACACCAGTTCGATACCGTCCATGCGTGGCATGTCGATATCGGTAATCAGCAGGTCGAAATTCTCCGAACGCAATGCGTTCCAGCCGTCCATGCCGTCCACCGCCACCGCGACGTCGTAACCGCGATTGAGCAGCAATTTGCGTTGCAGCTCGCGCACGGTGAGCGAATCGTCGACCACCAGAATCCGCTTGCGCGCGGCTTCTGTCGCCTGGCTGCTGTGACGGGCGATACGCTCCAGACGCCCGGTGTTGAGCAGTTTGTCCACTGACCGGAGCATGTCTTCGACGTCGACAATCAACACCACCGAGCCGTCGTCGAGCAACGCCCCGGCGGAAATGTCCTGAACCTTGCCCAAGCGCTCATCCAGCGGCAACACCACCAGCGTGCGCTCGCCGATGAAGCGCTCGACCGCTATGCCATAAATGGTGTCGCGCTCGCGAATGACCACAACTTTCAGAGTCTGATGACTGCCCTGGCTCGCGGGCCGTTGCAACAACTGGCTGGCGGCGACCAGCCCGACGTGCCGGCCTTCATGCCAGAAATGCTGGCGGCCCTCGACCTGAACAATGTCCGTCGGCTCCAGATCGCACATGCGTTCGATATGCGCCAGCGGGAAGGCATAGGCTTCGTCGCCGACCTCCACCACCAGGCTGCGCACCACCGACAGAGTCAGCGGCACTTCAAGGTGAAAGCGACTGCCCTCGCCCGCCGTCTGCTCCAGCACCACCGCACCGCGCAACTGGCGGACCATGTGCTGCACGGCGTCCAGGCCGACGCCACGCCCGGAGACTTCGGTGACGGTGTCGCGCAGGCTGAAACCCGGCAGGAACAGGAACGACAGCAGCTCTTCTTCACTCAACTGCGCGGCGGTTTCGGCCGGGGATAACTGGCGTTCGATGATGCTGCGACGGACCTTTTCCAGATCGACGCCGTTGCCGTCATCACTGAGCTCCAGCACCAGCAATCCGGCCTGATGGGAAGCGCGCAGGCGGATCCGGCCTTCTTCCGGCTTGCCGGCCAGCAGCCGTTGCTCGGGCGTTTCGATGCCGTGGTCCACGGCATTGCGCAACAAGTGCGTCAGTGGTGCCTCGAGTTTCTCTAGCACGTCGCGGTCGACCTGGGTTTTCTCGCCTTCGATCTCCAGCCGTACCTGTTTGCCAAGGCTGCGACCCAAGTCTCGAACCATCCGCACTTGCCCGGTCAGCACATCGGCGAACGGCCGCATACGACAGGCCAGCGCCGTGTCGTAGAGCACCTGTGCGCGCTGGCTGGCCTGCCAGGCGAACTCATCCAGCTCGGCGTTTTTTTCCGCCAGTAACTGCTGGGATTCCGCCAGCAATCGACGGGCATCTTCGAGGGCTTCCCGGGCTTCCAGGCTCAGGGCATGGTCCTTGAGATGGGCATTGAGGTTTTCCAGCGCTCGCAGGCTGTTGCTCTGCATGCGTTTGAGGCGCTGCATGGTGGCCAGATGCGGTTTGAGCCGCAGGGTTTCCACCAGGGATTTGCTCGACAGATCGAGGAGGCTGTTCAGGCGTTCGGCGGTCACCCGCAGCACGCGCTCGCCGCTTTCGGTGGTGCGTTTGGTCTTTTTCGGCGCGGGTGACGCTTCAATCAGCGGTTCCGGGACTTCAACCCTGGCCACGGGTGCTTCGAGCTGAAGCTCGGCCATCGCTGGTTCAACCGCGGCCTGGACCGGTACAACGGCAGCGGCCGGATCGAGCAAGCGCGCCATCAACGCGACATAGGCGTCGATCTCCGCAGGCACCGGTGTGTTCGCCGGGATGGCAATGCGCATCAGCAGATCAGTGCCATGCAGCAACGCATCGATATGTTCCGGGCGCAGATACAGCCGCCCTTCCTGGGCGCTGACCAGGCAATCTTCCATGACGTGCGCAACGCTGACCCCGGCATCGACGCCGACAATGCGCGCGGCCCCCTTGAGCGAGTGCGCTGCGCGCATGCACGATTCAAGCTGATCGGCCTGGGTCGGATCACGTTCCAGCGCCAACAGCCCCGCGCTCAGAACCTGGGTCTGGGCCTCGGCTTCCAGGCTGAACAGCTCCAGCAAAGAGGCGTCGCGCATTTGCTCGGGGGTCATGTGAGGCTCCGGGTCACGGCGGACAACAGCTGTTCTTCATCCAGCCATCGCAGGCTGCGACCTTTGAATTGCAACACGCCTTGCGTGTACTTGGCATTGGCCTGGCTGCCGGATTTCGACGCATCCTCGAGCAGGCGCTCGTCGATGGCGTGAATCCCGTCCACCTCGTCCACCGGCACCACCACCGGCCCACCGTTGGCGGCGATGATCAGCATGCGCGGCATGACTCGCGCGCCCGTCGCCACGCTGCTGGCGCCGTCGAGCCCTAGCAATTCGACCAACGACAGGCACGCCACCAGCGCACCGCGTACGTTGGCCACGCCGAGCAAGGCCCGCGAGCGCTGGTGCGGCAAGGAGTGAATGGTTTGCATCGGCGCCACTTCCACCAGGCTGCGCGTCGCCAGCCCAAGCCATTCTTCGCCGAGACGGAACATCAACAACGAGCGGGTTTTCACCTCGCTTTGCAACGTTCCGGGCGCATGTTCACGGTCTTCCTGCTGCAAGGCGTAGCGATCCAGCAAGCGTGTCGCCGCCGCCGAATACACGGCGCAATTGCGGCAATGAATGTGTTCGGTCAGCAGCGGGCAGGATTTGTCGCCGTGGATCCCGATGCGGTTCCAGCAATCATCGATGGCCTGGGCATCTTCATGGGTGACGCTAAAGGTGTCGGAGGCGATCATCGTTTACGCTCACTGTCAGCGGCGCGCTCGCTGCGGGCGGCGCGTTCCTGCAATCGTCGGGCTCCCGCCGTGTCGCCCTGGGATTGCAGCAAGGCGGCCAGGTGCATCAATGCGTCGGGATGTTGCGGTTCAAGGTACAACGCCTTGCGATAATACCCTTGGGCTTCCAGAACACTGCCGGCGACATCGCTGAGCAAACCCAGCCAGTAAAACACCTGGGCCACCGGTTCGTGGCTGCGCAGGTAACGGTCACACGCGGCACGCGCCTCGGCACTCTTACCTTCATTGGCCAGCGCGGCAATGTTCGCCAGCAACTGGGCTGCGTCGGCGTGGCCCGGCTTCTCTGCTTGCACAGGGCGTTCAACGCGGGTGAATGGGCGCTTGCCGAGCGCTGGCGGCGGCACATTGCGCAGCGGTTGCGGTTGCGGTTGCGATAACGGCAAGGGTGCAGGGGCGAAGACTGGCAACGGTTCAGGTTCCGCCGCGCTATGACGGCTGAAGGCGAAGGATTGCGGGATGCCGATCGAACGCATGCCCAAACGCCCCAGCAAACTGCCTTCGGCCGGGCCGATGAACAGCACGCCGTCGACATGGGTCAGGCGCTTGAGCACCTCGAACACCTGTTTTTGCGTGGGCAGATCGAAATAGATCAGCAGGTTGCGGCAGAACACAAAATCATAGGACGGCTCGTTGGCCAGCAACGCCGGATCGAGCAGGTTGCCCACCTGCAGGCGTACTTGATCGAGCACGCGAGGGCTGAGCCGATAACACTCGTTTTCGGCGATGAAATGCCGGTCGCGAAACGCGATGTCCTGTCCGCGAAACGAGTTCTTGCCGTACAACGCGCGCCGGGCTTTCTCCACCGACAGCGGGCTGACATCCATGCCTTCGACCTTGAACTGGTGCGGCTTGAACCCGGCATCCAGCAGTGCCATGGCAATCGAGTACGGCTCCTCGCCCGTGGAGCACGGCAGGCTGAGAATCCGCAGGGCGCGCATGTTGTTGATCTCGGCCAAGCGTCTGCTCGCCAGTTTCGCCAGGGTGGCGAAAGATTCCGGGTAACGGAAAAACCAGGTTTCAGGGACGATCACTGCCTCGATCAACGCCTGTTGCTCGTCCCTTGATCCCTGCAGCGTGCGCCAGTATTCGTCGGCCGACAGCGCCTGCGACGCCACGCTGCGTTGACGCACTGCACGCTCGATGATCGCCGGGCCGACCGACGTTACGTCGAGGCCGATGCGCTCCTTGAGGAAATCGAAAAAACGCTGGTCGCTGCTCATGACCGGTCCTCAAGCAGCGTCAGGTCCAGGGGCGGCGTGGGAAACAGCAGCGCCCGCACCGGCTCATCCAGTAGATCGGCGACCCGCACCCATTGCAGCAGGCCTTGAGCATCTTCGCGCACCGGCCCCAGGTACGGTGCCTGGGCATTGTCCAGGCCATAGGGCTGAAAGTCCGCCGGGTTGCAGCGCAAGGTGTCGGTGGCCTGCTCCAGAATCAACCCGAGTATTTGCGCCTGCGCGCTTTTCTCCGCTCGGTAATGCACCAGCACCAGCCGTGTACTGGTGCGCACTTGCGCAGCCGTACCGAAGGTCAGCGCGCTAAGGTCGATCACCGGCACCACCGCACCACGATAGGCAAACACCCCGGCGACCCAGTGCGGCGCGTGGGCGATGGGTTTCACTGGCAGCAGTGGCAGCACTTCCACCACTTCGATGGCCTGCAAGGCATAGCGCTCGCTGCCGATGCGAAACACCAGGAACAACGCGTGCAACGCCTGCTTCACGGCAGTGCGTTTAGCCGTGATCTCGTTCATCAGACTTTGAATCGCGAGACGCCGCTGCGCAGCCCGACGGCTACCTGGCTCAGTTCGTCGATGGCGAAACTGGCCTGGCGCAGGGATTCGACGGTCTGGCTGCTGGCATCGCCCAATTGCACCAGGGCGTGATTGATCTGCTCGGCGCCGGTGGCCTGGGCCTGCATGCCCTCGTTGACCATCAACACCCGAGGCGCGAGCGCCTGCACCTGATGGATGATCTGCGACAGTTGCTCGCCGACCTGCTGCACTTCGGACATGCCGCGGCGCACTTCTTCGGAGAACTTGTCCATGCCCATCACGCCGGCCGACACCGCCGATTGAATCTCCCGCACCATTTGTTCGATGTCGTAGGTGGCGACAGCGGTCTGGTCGGCCAGGCGGCGCACTTCGGTGGCGACCACGGCGAAACCGCGACCATACTCACCGGCCTTTTCGGCCTCGATGGCGGCGTTGAGCGACAACAGGTTGGTCTGGTCGGCGACCTTGACGATGGTGACCACCACCTGATTGATGTTGCCGGCCTTCTCGTTGAGGATCGCCAGTTTGGCGTTGACCAGGTCCGCCGCGCCCATCACCGAGTGCATGGTTTCTTCCATGCGCGCCAGCCCTTGCTGACCGGAACCGGCGGCGACCGAGGCCTGATCGGCCGCGGTGGACACTTCGGTCATGGTGCGCACCAGATCACGGGACGTCGCCGCAATTTCACGAGATGTCGCGCCGATTTCGGTGGTCGTGGCAGCCGTTTCAGTGGCGGTGGCCTGTTGCTGCTTGGAGGTGGCGGCGATTTCGGTGACCGATGTGGTGACCTGCACCGACGAGCGCTGGGCCTGGGATACCAGCGAGGTGAGTTCGGTCATCATGTCGTTGAAGCCGGTTTCCACCGCACCGAATTCGTCCTTGCGCTCCAGATTCAGACGGCTGCTGAGGTCGCCGGTGCGCATGATTTCGAGGATTCGCACGATGCGGTTCATTGGCGCCATGATGGCGCGCATCAGCAACAGGCCACAAAGGGCCGCGGCCAGCACTGCGATCACCAGGGAAATGCCCATGATGACTTTGGCGGTGAGCACTGCGTCATCAATGGCCGCGATATCGGCGTCCGCCACGGCCTTGTTATGCCGCAGAATGTCGCTGACCTTCATGCGACCCGCTGTCCAGGTCGGGGTCAGTTCAGTCGTGAACATGTTGATGGCCTCGGCGTTCTGGTCGCGTTTATGCAACTCGATCACCGCGGAGAGAATCCGATGGTATTCCTCATGGATTTTTTCGAAGGCTGCGTATTCGCTCTTGTCTTCTTCGTCGGTAATCGTTTTGCGGTAGAGCTCCATCTGCTCTTTCAACCGCGCAGCGTAGCCCTTGAAGCTGGCCGCTTCCTCTGCCGTGAAGCCCTGCCCTTGCTCGAGGCCGAGCATGGCCTGAACGTGTACATAGCTGTCGGACCACGCGCCACGAATCATGGAACTGTAATAAAGCCCCGGCAAAGCGTCCTCACGCACGCTGGCCTCGCTGCTTTCAATCTTCAAAAGCCGGGAGTACGAGACGACCACCATCAGCAACATGATGGCGATGATTACCGCAAAGCTCGCCAAAATGCGTTGGCGCAACGTCCAGTTCTTCACAGTCAGTCCTCGGGGGTATTTCGAAATGCGGGGAGTATAGCCGAGGGCGCTGTTTCATTTATAAGACGGTTGCGCGCCACTTCGCATCCCGCGCAAAAAAACGGGGACGGGCTCTGGGTAGGGACTGTCCGTTAATTGCGGGGTCGGGTGTTAGGGGTGATTCGGTAGAAAGGGACCGTGGAATGGTCATTGAGCGATTGCCTTGCGCCAGATCATTCCCACGTTCGGCGTGGGAATGATCAAAGATCGCCGCTGCGATCTCTTCAGGGCCTAGATCGAGGCCTGGCGAACCTGCTTCTCCAACTCGACCTTCAAACCCGGCTCAAGCTTGAGCTGACGCGCCAGCTCATCGAGGTAGGATTTCTCCATGAAGCTCTCCTCGTCCACCAGCATCACACTGGCGATATACATCTCGGCGGCCATTTCCGGGGTGCTGGCGGCGCGGGCGACATCGCTCGGGTCCAGCGGCTTGTTGAGTTCGGCGTGTAGCCAGTGTTGCAGTTCCTGATCGTTGTCGAGTTTGGTGAACTCGCCTTCGATCAGCTCGCGCTCCCGGGCGTCGATGTGCCCATCAGCCTTGGCCGCCGCCACCAGCGCCTTGAGAATCGCCTGGCTGTGCTGTTCGACTTGTGCCGGCGGCAAGCGATCCAGGGTCTGTGGTTCGGTTTTCGGCGCCGTGCCTTGCTGGGCCTGCCAATTGCCATAGGCCTTGTAGGCAATCACGCCCAATGCCGCGAGGCCGCCATACACCGCCACCTTGCCGCCGACCTTGCGCACCTTTTTGTTGCCCAACAACAGGCCCATGGCCCCGGCGGCCAAGGCCCCGCCGCCGGCACCGGAAAGCAGACTGCCGAGGCCGCCCGAGCCACCGCTACCGCCGAGCAACCCGCCCAGACCGCCACCGGACGACTGTTTCTGCGACCCGCCCGCCTTGTTCTGCAACATGTCCTGGCCAGACTTGAGGAGTTGGTCGAGCAATCCACGGGTGTTCATTTTTTGCCTCCACTAAAAGGTTTACCGAACCTTGAGGCCACCAGCCTAGATCGAAAGTGCCCGAGGCCTGGCGGTGAGAGTGCTTCCAGATGTTGCTCGAAGCCATCCTGCCTTTCTTAAAAATGGATATACACTCGAACCCATCTAAAAAAACCGCCCACCGGGTATCCCTTCATGATGACCCTGCGTCAGATCCGTCATTTCATCGCCGTGGCCGAGACGGGCTCGATCTCCGCCGCCGCGCAAACCGCGTTCATTTCCCAATCGACACTGACCCTGGCGATCCAGCAACTGGAAGAAGAGATCGGCGTCAGCCTGTTCAATCGCCACGCCAAGGGCATGACCCTGACCCACCAGGGGCATCAGTTCCTGCGGCAGGCGCACTTGATCCTGGCCACCGTCGACAACGCCAAACGCAGCCTGCAACAGAGCACCGACCAGGTGGCCGGGCAGTTGATCATCGGGGTGACCAGTCTGGTGGCCGGTTATTACTTGGCGGATTTGCTGACAAGATTTCAGCGCGCTTACCCCAACGTCGAGATTCGCGTGATGGAGGACGAGCGCCCGTATATCGAGCATTTGCTGGTCAGCGGCGAGATCGATGTCGGCGTGCTGATCCTCTCCAACCTCGAAGACCGCCACGCCTTGCAGACCGAGGTGCTGACCCACTCGCCCCACCGGCTATGGCTGCCGGCCCAGCATCCGCTGTTGGAACACGACAGCATCAACCTCGCGGACGTGACCCGCGAGCCGCTGATTCAGCTGAATGTCGATGAAATGGACCGCAACGCCCAGCGCATGTGGACGGCGGCTTCGTTGCAACCGCGCATCACGTTGCGCACCGCCTCGACCGAAGCGGTGCGAAGTCTGGTGGCCGCTGGTTTAGGCGTGTCGATCCAGCCAGACATGACCTATCGCCCGTGGTCGCTGGAGGGCGACATCATTGAAGCGCGGCCCATTGCCGACCTGAGCCAGACCCTCGATGTCGGCCTTGCATGGCGTCGCGGCACGGCGCGCCCGGCGCTGGTCGACCCGTTTCTCACCGTCGCGCGGGAGCAACCCCACGGCGGTCGCAAGCCATCTATTTAATCGAACGCCACCTTCAGTATTTAGTATTTGTCGACCTCGGGGCTGCGCACTAGTCTGGCTGCATCTATATAAGACGGCCGGCCCCAGTCACAGGGAGCAACATGGCCACACAAGAAAAGAGAATCCGAAAAATGGCAGGCGCGCAGGCCCCGTTGTTCACCGCATTGTTGATCGATGGTGAATTAGTCGCCGGGCAAGGCCGTGCCGAACCCATCATCAATCCGGCCACGGGCGAAATCCTGACGCAGATTGCCGAAGCCAGCACCGAACAAGTCGAAGCCGCCATCCTCGCCGCCCATCGCGCCTTTGCCGGTTGGTCGCGGACCACGCCCCAACAGCGCTCTACCCTGCTGTTGGACATCGCCAACGCCATCGAAAAAAACGCCGACCAGCTGGCCCGTCTCGAAGCCCTGAACTGCGGCAAGCCGCTGCACCTGGCCCGTCAGGACGACCTGAGCGCCACGGTCGACGTGTTCCGTTTTTTCGCCGGGGCCGTGCGTTGCCAGACCGGACAGCTCAGCGGCGAGTACCTGCCGGGCTACACCAGCATGGTGCGACGCGATCCTATCGGCGTCGTAGCGTCCATCGCGCCGTGGAATTACCCGATCATGATGGCAGCGTGGAAAATCGCCCCGGCCCTGGCCGCCGGCAACACATTGGTGTTCAAGCCATCGGAACACACGCCATTGTCGATCCTGGCCCTGGCGCCGGCGCTGGCCGACATCCTGCCGCGCGGCGTGATCAATATTGTTTGCGGTGGCGGTGAAGGTGTCGGCAGCCATTTGGTCAGCCATCCTAAAGTGCGCATGGTGTCGCTGACCGGCGATATCGTCACCGGACAGAAAATTCTTCAAGCCGCGGCTAAAACCCTCAAGCGCACTCACCTCGAACTCGGCGGCAAGGCCCCGGTGATCGTCTGCAACGATGCTGACATTCAGGCGGTGGTCGAAGGTGTGCGCACCTACGGCTATTACAACGCCGGTCAGGATTGCACCGCCGCGTGCCGGGTTTATGCACAGGCGGGGATTCACGACCGTTTGGTGGCCGAACTCGGCGCCGCCGTCAGCAGCCTGCGTTTCGCCGGCAAACGTGACGCCGACAACGAAATCGGCCCGCTGATCAGCACCCGCCAGCGTGACCGCGTGGCCAGTTTTGTCGAACGCGCCCTCGGCCAGCCGCACATCGAACGAGTGACCGGTGCCGCCGTACATTCCGGGGCCGGATTCTTCTACCAGCCGACGTTGCTCGCCGGTTGCAAACAGAGCGATGAAATCGTCCAGCGCGAAGTATTCGGCCCGGTGGTCACCGTGACCCGCTTCGAGGAACTCGAACAAGCGGTGGAGTGGGCCAACGACTCGGAATACGGCCTGGCGTCTTCGGTGTGGACGCAAAACCTCGACAAGGCGATGCAGGTCGCCGCGCGATTGCAGTACGGCTGCACCTGGATCAACAGCCATTTCATGCTGGTCAGCGAAATGCCCCATGGCGGCCTCAAGCGCTCGGGCTACGGCAAAGACCTGTCCAGCGATTCGCTCCAGGACTACAGCGTGGTGCGACATATCATGGCGCGCCACGGACAACATCTCTGACTACGCTAATAACAAGCCGCCAACGGCATGCTTCACCACGTTCAAACACTGCCCCGACCATAATTTAAAGAAGAGGGAAACCCCATGTTCGTGCACAAGACCGCACTGCTCAGTGCAATCACCTCCGCGCTGCTGGCCAGTGCCAGTGTCCAGGCCGCCGAGCCGTTGAAGGCTGTCGGTGCTGGCGAAGGTCAGCTGGATATCGTGGCGTGGCCCGGCTATATCGAACGTGGCGAAAGCGACAAGGCCTACGACTGGGTCACCGGTTTCGAGAAGGAAACCGGCTGCAAGGTTAATGTGAAGACTGCGGCCACTTCCGATGAAATGGTCAGCCTGATGGCCAAGGGTGGTTACGACCTGGTCACCGCGTCCGGTGACGCCTCGCTGCGGCTGATTGGCGGCAAGCGTGTGCAACCGATCAACACCGCGCTGATCCCGAACTGGAAAAACCTCGACCCGCGCCTCAAGGATGCGCCGTGGTACGTGGTCAACAATCAGACCTATGGCACCCCGTATCAGTGGGGGCCGAACGTGCTGATGTACAACACCAACGTATTCAAGACCGCCCCCGACAGCTGGAGCGTGCTGTTCAATGCGCAAAACCTGCCGGACGGCAAACCGAACAAAGGCCGCGTGCAGGCCTATGACGGCCCGATCTACATCGCCGACGCGGCGTTGTATCTCAAATCTGCCAAGCCGGAGCTGGGCATTCAGAATCCCTACGAACTGACCGAAGCGCAGTACAAGGCCGTGCTCGACCTGTTGCGCGCCCAGCAGCCGTTGATCCATCGCTACTGGCACGACACCACCGTGCAAATGAGTGACTTCAAAAACGAAGGCGTGGTCGCGTCCGGCGCCTGGCCGTATCAGGTCAACGGCCTGGTCAACGAGAAACAGCCGATTGCCTCGACCATCCCGAAAGAAGGTGCCACCGGTTGGGCCGACACCACCATGCTGCACACCGAAGCCAAGCACCCGAACTGCGCCTACAAGTGGATGGACTGGTCGCTGCAACCGAAAGTCCAGGGCGACGTAGCCGCGTGGTTCGGTTCGCTGCCAGCGGTGCCGGCGGCGTGCCAGGGCAGTGAATTGCTCGGTGCTGAAGGCTGCAAGACCAACGGTTTCGACCAGTTCGACAAGATCGCCTTCTGGAAAACCCCGCAGGCCGAAGGCGGCAAGTTCGTGCCATACAGCCGCTGGACCCAGGACTACATCGCGATCATGGGCGGCCGCTAAAAGTCATTCCGGTAGCTACTGCGCGTCGACCAGCCGCGCCCGGGCAGTGCTCGCCTCCTCACGTACTGACGTACGCTCCGGGGGCTGCGCGCTGGCCGGACACGGCTAATCGCCGCTCGCTACGCTCCCGAAACGACTTTATGTGATCGACGCTTTTCAAGAAGCAAAAACTGATTTTCGAATGACTGTTTTTTCAGAAGTCCAGGCAGGGCCGCTGCGACGGCCCTCGCCTTTTTTGGAGCACCGCACCATGACGCTTGCAGTCCAGTTCACCAACGTTTCCCGTCTATTCGGCGAAGTGAAAGCCGTCGATCGGGTTTCCATCGACATCCAGGACGGCGAGTTTTTTTCCATGCTGGGGCCTTCCGGCTCGGGCAAAACCACCTGTTTGCGCCTGATCGCCGGGTTTGAACAACCCAGCGCAGGCTCGATCCGCATTCATGGCGAAGAGGCCGCCGGCCTGCCGCCCTATCAGCGTGATGTGAACACCGTGTTCCAGGATTACGCGCTGTTCCCGCACATGAACGTTCGCGACAACGTCGCCTACGGCCTCAAAGTCAAAGGCGTCGGCAAGGCCGAACGCCTGACGCGCGCCGCCGAAGCCCTGGAAATGGTCGCCCTCGGCGGCTACGGCGAGCGCAAGCCGGTGCAACTCTCCGGCGGTCAGCGTCAGCGCGTGGCGCTTGCCCGAGCACTGGTCAATCGCCCGCGAGTGCTGCTGCTGGACGAGCCGCTTGGCGCGCTGGATTTGAAACTGCGCGAGCAAATGCAAGGCGAACTGAAAAAGCTGCAACGCCAGCTCGGCATCACCTTCATTTTTGTCACCCACGACCAGACCGAAGCGCTGTCGATGTCCGACCGGGTGGCGGTGTTCAACAAGGGCCGCATCGAGCAGGTCGACTCGCCGCGCAATCTGTACATGAAACCGGCGACCACCTTCGTCGCGGAATTCGTCGGCACCTCCAACGTGATTCGTGGCGATCTGGCCAGGCAATTGAGCGGCAACCCACAACCGTTTTCGATTCGCCCGGAACACGTGCGTTTCGCCGAGGGGCCGCTGGCCAGCCATGAGATCGAGGTCAGTGGTCTGCTGCACGACATCCAGTACCAGGGCAGCGCCACTCGCTACGAACTGAAACTGGAAAACGGCCAGACCCTGAACATCAGCCAGGCCAACAATCAGTGGCTCGACAGCAGCGCGCAACACCAGACCGGGCAACGCCTAAGCGCACGCTGGGCGCGAGAGGCCATGGTGCAGTTGCACGACACCGTTGTCGGCGGGGTGTGAGATGAGCACCTTGGCCATTTCTCACACCTCGGCAGGCGGCTCGCCGTTGCGCAGGTTTTCCAACCTGCTGTACCGCCGGCCAAACCTGTACCTGTCGATGCTCCTGGTGCCGCCATTGCTGTGGTTTGGCGCGATCTATCTGGGTTCGTTGCTGACCTTGTTGTGGCAAGGTTTCTACACCTTCGACGACTTCACCATGGCGGTCACCCCCGACCTGACCCTGGCCAACTTCGCCGCGCTGTTCCAGCCCTCGAACTTCGACATCATCCTGCGCACCCTGAGCATGGCCATCGTCGTGTCCATCGCCAGCGCCATCGTCGCGTTCCCGATTGCCTACTACATGGCGCGCTACACCACCGGTAAAACCAAGGCGTTTTTCTACATTGCAGTGATGATGCCGATGTGGGCCAGTTACATCGTCAAGGCCTACGCCTGGACCTTGCTGTTGGCCAAGGGCGGCGTAGCGCAGTGGTTCGTGCAGCATTTGGGGCTGGAGCCGGTGTTGCAGTTCGTGCTGGGCATTCCGGGCGTGGGCGGCAGCACCTTGTCGACCTCGCACCTGGGGCGTTTCATGGTGTTCGTCTACATCTGGCTGCCGTTCATGATCCTGCCGATCCAGGCTTCGCTGGAACGCCTGCCGCCATCGCTGCTGCAAGCGTCTGCCGACCTCGGCGCCAAGCCGCGCCAGACGTTCATGCAAGTGATTCTGCCGCTGTCGATTCCGGGCATTGCCGCCGGGTCGATCTTCACGTTCTCGCTGACCCTGGGCGACTTCATCGTGCCGCAACTGGTCGGCCCGCCGGGCTACTTCGTCGGCAGCATGGTTTATGCCCAACAAGGTGCGATCGGCAACATGCCGATGGCGGCTGCGTTCACCCTGGTGCCAATCGTGTTGATCGCCATTTACCTGACCATCGTCAAACGACTGGGGGCCTTCGATGCACTCTGAGAAAGCTTCTGTAGGCCTGAAAATCGCGGCCTGGGGCGGATTGGTGTTTCTGCACTTCCCGATCCTGATCATCTTCCTGTACGCCTTCAACACCGAAGACGCGGCGTTCAGCTTTCCGCCCAAGGGCTTCACCCTGAAGTGGATCGGTGTCGCGTTCTCTCGGCCCGACGTACTGGAGGCGATCAAGCTGTCGTTGCAGATCGCTGCGATTGCGACACTGATTGCCATGGTGCTCGGCACGCTGGCGTCGGCGGCGCTTTATCGCCGGGATTTCTTCGGCAAGCAGGGCATCTCGCTGATGCTGATCCTGCCGATCGCGCTGCCGGGGATCATCACCGGGATCGCGCTGCTGGCGACCTTCAAGACACTGGGCATCGAGCCGGGGATGTTCACCATCATCGTCGGCCACGCGACCTTCTGTGTGGTGATCGTCTACAACAACGTCATCGCCCGTTTGCGCCGCACCTCGCACAGTCTGATCGAAGCCTCGATGGACCTCGGCGCCGATGGCTGGCAGACCTTCCGCTACATCGTCCTGCCGAACCTCGGCTCGGCGTTGCTGGCTGGCGGCATGTTGGCGTTCGCGCTGTCGTTCGACGAAATCATCGTTACCACCTTTACCGCAGGCCATGAACGCACCCTGCCGCTGTGGCTGCTCAACCAGCTCAGCCGCCCACGGGACGTGCCGGTGACCAACGTCGTCGCCATGCTGGTGATGATGGTGACCATGCTGCCGATCCTCGGAGCTTATTACCTGACCCGGGGTGGTGAGAGCGTGGCGGGTAGCGGTGGCAAATAAATAACTGACAAACATCACGCCCCCCTGTGGGAGCGAGCCTGCTCGCGAAGAGGCCGTCACATCCAGCATTGATGCCGACGGATACAGCGCTTTCGCAAGCAGGCTCGCTCCCACAGTTTTGATCCGGTTTCGGCAAAAAAACAAAAGTGTTAGTGAGGACAAAACCATGCAAACCCAACTCTTGATCAACGGCCAGCTCATCAACGGCGAAGGCCCCGCCCAACCCGTTTTCAACCCGGCGCTGGGCCGTGTGCTGGTGGAAATCAACGAGGCCAGTGAAGCCCAGGTCGATGCCGCCGTGCGCGCCGCCGACGCCGCGTTCGACAGTTGGTCGCAGACCCCGCCGAAAGACCGCTCGCTGTTGCTGCTTAAACTCGCCGACGCGATCGAGGCTCACGGCGAGGAACTGGCCAAACTGGAATCGGACAACTGCGGGAAACCTTACAGCGCCGCGCTGAACGACGAGATCCCGGCGATTGCCGACGTGTTCCGTTTCTTCGCCGGAGCCAGCCGTTGCATGAGCGGTTCGGCCGGCGGCGAATACCTGCCCGGCCACACCTCGATGATCCGTCGCGACCCGGTGGGCGTGATCGCGTCCATCGCACCGTGGAACTACCCGCTGATGATGGTCGCCTGGAAAATCGCCCCGGCCCTCGCCGCTGGCAACACCGTGGTGCTCAAGCCGTCGGAACAAACCCCGCTGACCGCCTTGCGCCTGGCGCAACTGGCGTCGGAAATCTTCCCGGCCGGCGTGCTCAACCTGGTGTTCGGTCGTGGCCCTACGGTCGGCAGCCCACTGGTCACTCACCCGAAAGTGCGCATGGTGTCGCTGACTGGCTCGATCGCCACCGGTTCGAACATCATTTCCAGCACCGCCGACACCGTCAAACGCATGCACATGGAGCTGGGCGGCAAGGCCCCGGTGATCATCTTCGACGACGCCGAC
This sequence comes from Pseudomonas reinekei, assembly GCF_001945365.1. GTDB lineage: Bacteria > Pseudomonadota > Gammaproteobacteria > Pseudomonadales > Pseudomonadaceae > Aquipseudomonas > Aquipseudomonas reinekei. Next base: position 219,705 of record NZ_MSTQ01000006.1, on the reverse strand, counting down.
ATCGACGCCGCCGTCGAAGGCATCCGCACCTTCGGCTTCTACAACGCTGGCCAGGATTGCACCGCCGCCTGCCGCATCTATGCGCAGGAAGGCATCTACGACAAGTTCGTCGAGAAACTGGGCGCGGCGGTCAGCAGCATCAAGTACGGTTTGCAGGATGATCCGGCCACCGAGCTTGGCCCACTGATCACCGCACAACACCGCGACCGCGTCGCCGGTTTCGTCGAACGCGCCGTGGCGCAGTCGCACATTCGCTTGATCACCGGCGGCAAGTCGGTCGAGGGCAATGGTTTCTTCTTTGAGCCAACGGTGTTGGCCGACGCGCAGCAGGATGACGAAATTGTCCGTCGCGAGGTGTTCGGACCGGTGGTGTCGGTGACCAAATTTACTGATGAAGCGCAGGTATTGGGCTGGGCCAACGATTCGGACTACGGCCTCGCCTCGTCCGTATGGACCGCCGACGTCGGCCGCGCTCATCGCCTGTCGGCGCGCTTGCAGTACGGCTGTACCTGGGTCAACACGCACTTCATGCTCGTCAGCGAAATGCCGCACGGCGGTCAGAAATTGTCCGGTTATGGCAAGGACATGTCGATGTACGGGCTGGAGGACTACACCGTGGTGCGGCATGTGATGTTCAAACATTAAAAGCATCGCCAGCAAGCCGGCTCCTACAGTCTGGAATGCTTTTCCCTGTGGGAGCCAGCCTGCTGGGGATGCTTGGAAAGCAGACTTGGCGCCGCGAGCGCCTGACCGATAGGCTTCACTCCGTGGTGGCGACTTTCCAAGCCAAAACGGAAAAAACGCCATGCCAATGCATCCTCAAAGCTCATCTCTTCCCTATTTCGATCCTACCGTCTTCACCCGCCACAACCGCTTCCTCCGCGCCTTCATGCAAGACAACCAAGCCCAACGTCAGCGGACATTTCCCTTACAAAGCAATCACTCGCAACATTTCCGTTTTATCTTTTCGCGTCGAAGAGCTTCTGGCTCAACAATTGGACCAACTGGCGGCCGCGACCGATCGCGACCGTCAATATCATCTCAAGCGTGCACTGGTTCGATACGTGGAAGCCGAGTCCTGGCATCTACAAGCCATCAGCGAGGGTATAGCTGATGCGGATGCTGGAAAACTCACCGATCTGGATGCCGTGAAGGCCAAGTGGGAAAAACGTGCCGAACGTAGTACTGACTGAAAAAGCGGAAAGCGACCTCGACAATATCCACGAACACTCCCGAGAGACTGCAGTCGCAGACGCCGCCATGAAGATCATCTCGACGATTTTGCAGTCCTTCAAACAGCTGGAAGTGTTTCCTGGCTCAGGCAGACCTTCCGTCATGCCGGATGTACGAGAGCTGGTTCTTGATCGTTATCCGTTCATTGCCCCTTACCGATTTTCTCAAGGAACAATACAAGTTTTACGAGTGCTCCATCAGCGAATGGAGCGCTCGCAAGACTGGTAGAAAGCACTCAGCCGCGACGACCTTGCCGCGACTGGATACCCGCCCTCTTCAAAACCGCGAAACACTCCTCATCGCATCCACCAGATACCTCATCGCAATACGGTCGCTCTCCGACAGTTCCCGATAGCGCTCCACCAGCTTCATCTCTTCGGAATTCAATCGACGTCTTCGCCGCCCACTGGCCAGGCACGGAAAGATTCCCAGTATCTCGGTGATGCCTTGTACTTTCGACATGGACGATGTCCTTCTCTACGTCAAAGAAACCTTCAAAAACCGCATCGCCCTCACCCTTTTTCAGCAGCGCCACGTGCCAACTGAATCGCACCGGCCCGAAGGGCATAAACCGGTCATGTGCACAGAATAGAAATAATCCGGGCGCTGAAAAGCGGTTTTTAGAGTAATTAGTCGAAAAAAGCAGAAATGCCCTGTAAATCAGAAAGCCCTGTCGGAATTGTTTCCCGACATGTCTTGTTTCATTGCCGAACTAGCGGGGTGCCATCAAGCAATTTTGCTCGGCTATCGAACCGTTTAAGCTAGCGGGCATCTGTTTAAAAGTCCGTTGCGTTTGGCCGAAGGCATGTCCGAACCGATATTTCTGATCCAGCACGTGCCAGGAACGGCGCGGGATTGTTCACGACAGGTTGTATTTATGCACCGCAGGAATTTGCTCAAAGCCTCCATGGCCATCGCGGCCTACACCGGTTTGTCCGCCACCGGCCTGCTGGCCGCCCGTGCCTGGGCGACACCTGAGACGGCAGACGGTGAGGCCAGGGCCTTCGATTTCGAGTCGCTGAAAATGCAGGCCAAACAGTTGGCCAACAAGCCCTATCAGGACACCAAACAGGTGCTGCCGCCGACCCTGGCAACCATGACCCCGCAGAGCTTCAATGCGATCCGCTACGACGCTGAGCATTCGTTGTGGAAAGACAACAAGGGTCAGCTCGACGTGCAGTTCTTCCATGTCGGCATGGGCTTCAAGCAGCCGGTGCGCATGTACAGCGTCGATCCGAAAACCCGCATGGCGCGCGAAGTGCATTTCCGCCCATCGCTGTTCAACTACGAAAACACCACGGTCGACACCAAGCAGCTGACTGGCGACCTGGGCTTCTCCGGCTTCAAGCTGTTCAAGGCGCCGGAACTGGACAAGCACGACGTGGTGTCCTTCCTTGGCGCCAGCTACTTCCGTGCGGTGGACGCCACCGGCCAGTACGGCCTGTCGGCCCGTGGCCTGGCGATCGACACCTACGCCAAGAAGCGTGAAGAATTTCCCGACTTCACCAAGTTCTGGTTCGAGACACCGAACAAGGACAGCACCCGCTTCGTGGTCTACGCCCTGCTCGACTCGCCGAGTGCCACAGGCGCCTACCGTTTCGACATCGACTGCCAGGCCGAGCGCGTGGTGATGGAAGTCGACGCCCACGTGAATGCTCGCACCGCCATCGATCAACTGGGCATCGCGCCGATGACCAGCATGTTCAGCTGCGGCACCCACGAGCGCCGGATGTGCGACACCATCCACCCGCAAATCCACGACTCCGATCGCCTGGCGATGTGGCGCGGCAACGGCGAGTGGATCTGCCGCCCGTTGAACAACCCGGCCACCCTGCAATTCAACGCCTTCGCCGACACCGACCCTAAAGGCTTCGGCCTGGTGCAGACCGATCACGAATTCGCCAGTTATCAAGACACCGTCGACTGGTACAGCCGCCGCCCGAGCCTGTGGGTCGAACCGACCACGGCGTGGGGCGAAGGCTCGATCGATCTGCTGGAAATCCCTACCACCGGCGAAACCATGGACAACATCGTTGCCTTCTGGACCCCGAAGAAACCGGTGGCTGCAGGCGACTCGCTGAACTACGGCTACAAGCTCTACTGGAGCGCGTTGCCACCCGTGGGCACGCCGTTGGCGCGGGTCAACGCGACCCGTTCGGGCATGGGCGGCTTCACCGAAGGCTGGGCGCCGGGCGAGCATTACCCACCCGTCTGGGCACGGCGCTTTGCCGTGGACTTCACCGGTGGCGGATTGGACCGCTTGCCGGAAGGCACGGGTATCGAGCCGGTGGTCACGTGTTCAAACGGCGAGGTCAAGGATTTCAGCGTGCTCAAGCTCGATGACATCAAGGGCTATCGCATCCTGTTCGACTGGTACCCGACCAATGACAGCGTCGCACCCGTCGAACTGCGCCTGTTCATCCGTACCAACGACCGCACGCTGAGTGAAACCTGGTTGTACCAGTACTTCCCACCCGCGCCGGACAAGCGCAAATACCCGTGATCCGCAGGTAGCACCCTGCCACCATTCGGTTTTCCGAACGCGACCTGCGGGTCGGTTCGGATAACCGGATTTTCAGACCTCAATATCCACCCAATAAAAATTTAATTTCCTTATAAATCAATGTATTAACCAATACGCACTGGTCTGGCACGAGTCATGCTCTACACTTCTTCGACGGATGTCCTTAGCGTGCACTCTCAGTAGCGCTCTGGCATTTGCAGCACAAAAAGGGCCGATCAACTGGCTCCATAAAAAAAACAATGTCGAGGAAAATTTGATGCGCATCGTTCCCCATATCCTGGGCGCAGCCATTGCTGCCGCTCTGATCAGCACGCCAGTTTTCGCCGCCGAACTCACCGGCACCCTGAAGAAGATCAAAGAGTCCGGTGTCATCACCCTCGGGCATCGTGACGCTTCCATTCCTTTCTCCTATATCGCAGACGCTTCCGGCAAACCGGTCGGCTACTCCCACGACATCCAGCTGAAAGTCGTCGAAGCGCTGAAAAAAGACCTGGACCTGCCGAACCTGCAGGTCAAATACAACCTGGTCACCTCGCAGACGCGTATCCCGCTGGTGCAGAACGGCACCGTGGACCTTGAGTGCGGTTCCACCACCAACAACGTCGAGCGTCAGCAGCAAGTTGACTTCTCCGTCGGCATCTTCGAAATCGGTACTCGCCTGCTGTCCAAGGCAGACTCCAAGTACAAGGACTTCCCTGATCTGGCCGGCAAGAACGTCGTGACCACCGCTGGCACCACGTCCGAGCGCATCATCAAGGCGATGAACGCCGACAAGCAAATGGGCATGAACGTCATCTCCGCCAAAGACCATGGCGAGTCCTTCCAGATGCTGGAAACCGGCCGTGCCGTGGCCTTCATGATGGACGACGCACTGCTGGCCGGTGAAGCCGCCAAAGCCAAGAAAGCCAGCGACTGGGCCGTAACCGGTACTCCACAGTCCTACGAAATCTACGGCTGCATGGTGCGCAAAGGCGACGCGCCGTTCAAAAAGGCTGTGGATGACGCCATCAAGGCCACCTACGCATCGGGCGAGATCAACAAGATCTACGAAAAATGGTTCATGCAGCCAATCCCGCCAAAAGGCCTGAACCTGAACTTCCCGATGAGCGACGAGCTCAAGGCCCTGATCGCCAATCCGACCGATAAAGCGGCTGACGACAAGAAGTCCTGATTTCTGACTAACCTTATCTCCTGAGAGGGCCGCAGCCCTTTCAGGAGGTTGTCACTCCCTGCTGGCATTTTTGGAAACACTCGGACCGGTGGCTGTCGAGCCGATCGCGTGTGCCTGACTCCCAAGTCGGGCGGGAACGGAGCTTCCCCCAAGCGGGTACTTGTACATCGATCGATCTGAGGGGAGACCCTAATGAACTACAACTGGGACTGGAGCGTGTTCTTCAAGTCCACCGGCGTGGGCAGCGAGACCTATCTCGACTGGTACGTGTCCGGTCTGGCCTGGACCATCGGTATCGCCATCGCGGCCTGGATCATCGCCCTGACACTGGGCTCGATCCTGGGCGTCATGCGTACCGTGCCGAACCGCATCGTATCGGGCATCGCCACCTGCTACGTCGAACTCTTCCGTAACGTGCCGCTGCTGGTTCAGCTGTTCATCTGGTACTTCCTGGTACCCGACCTGCTGCCGGCGGACCTGCAAGAGTGGTACAAACAGGACCTGAACCCGACGACCTCGGCTTTCCTCAGCGTCGTCGTCTGTCTGGGCCTGTTCACCACCGCCCGCGTTTGCGAACAGGTGCGCACCGGTATCCAGGCCCTGCCAAAAGGCCAGGAATCCGCGGCCCGCGCCATGGGTTTCAAGCTGCCGCAGATCTACTGGAACGTGCTGCTGCCCCAGGCGTACCGGATCATCATTCCGCCGCTCACCTCGGAATTTTTGAACGTCTTCAAGAACACCTCCGTGGCCTCGCTGATCGGTTTGATGGAATTGCTCGCGCAGACCAAACAGACCGCCGAGTTCTCTGCCAACCTGTTCGAAGCCTTCACCCTGGCCACGCTGATCTACTTCACCCTGAACATGAGCCTGATGTTGCTGATGCGTATGGTCGAGAAGAAAGTCGCCGTACCGGGCCTGATTTCCGTAGGGGGTAAATGATGGAATTCGACTTCTCGGGCATCATCCCGTCCCTGCCGGGCTTGTGGAACGGCATGGTCATGACCCTGCAACTGATGGCGCTAGGCGTCATCGGCGGGATCATCCTCGGCACCCTCCTGGCGTTGATGCGCCTGTCCCACAGCAAACTGCTGTCGAACCTTGCCGGTGCCTACGTCAACTACTTCCGCTCGATCCCGTTGCTGCTGGTGATCACCTGGTTCTACCTGGCGGTACCGTTCGTATTGCGCTGGATCACCGGCGAAGACACGCCGATCGGCGCGTTCGCCTCCTGCATCGTGGCGTTCATGATGTTCGAAGCGGCGTACTTCTGCGAAATCGTCCGTGCCGGTGTGCAGTCGATTCCCAAGGGCCAGATGGGTGCTGCCCAGGCGCTGGGCATGACTTACGGCCAGATGATGCGCCTGATCATCCTGCCGCAAGCGTTCCGCAAGATGACGCCGTTGCTGCTGCAACAGAGCATCATCCTGTTTCAGGACACCTCGCTGGTTTACGCCGTCGGCCTGGTGGACTTCCTCAATGCTTCGCGCGCCAGTGGCGACATCATTGGCCGCTCCAATGAGTTCCTGATCTTCGCAGGTCTCGTGTACTTCATCATCAGCTTTTCCGCCTCGCTGCTGGTCAAGCGTCTGCAAAAAAGGTTCGCCGTATGATCTCTATCAAAAGCATTAACAAGTGGTATGGGGACTTCCAGGTACTGACTGATTGCAGCACCGAGGTCAAAAAAGGCGAAGTGATCGTGGTGTGCGGGCCCTCGGGTTCCGGCAAGTCGACCCTGATCAAGTGCGTCAACGCCCTGGAGCCGTTTCAGAAAGGCGACATCGTGGTCGACGGCACCTCCATCGCCGACCCGAAGACCAACCTGCCGAAACTGCGTTCGCGCGTGGGCATGGTGTTCCAGCACTTCGAGCTGTTCCCGCACCTGACCATCACCGAAAACCTGACCATCGCGCAGATCAAGGTGTTGGGCCGCAGCAAGGAAGAGGCCACCAAGAAAGGCCTGCAGTTGCTCGAGCGTGTAGGCCTCTCGGCCCATGCCCACAAGCACCCGGGCCAACTGTCCGGTGGTCAGCAGCAGCGTGTGGCGATTGCCCGTGCGCTGGCGATGGACCCGATCGTCATGCTGTTCGACGAACCGACCTCGGCGCTGGACCCGGAAATGGTCAACGAAGTGCTGGACGTGATGGTGCAACTGGCCCACGAAGGCATGACCATGATGTGCGTGACCCACGAAATGGGCTTCGCCCGTAAAGTGGCCGACCGCGTGATCTTCATGGACGCCGGCAAGATCATCGAAGACTGCAAGAAAGAAGAGTTCTTCGGCGACATCAGCCACCGCGCCGAGCGTACGCAGCACTTCCTGAACAAGATTCTGCAGCACTAATCAGCAACTGGCTTTGCTCCTTGTGGCGAGGGAGCTTGCTCCCGCTGGGTCGCGCAGCGGCCCCGAAACCTGTAAATGCAATTTTTCTGACACACCGCATTCATCGGTTTTACGACTGCTTCGCAGCCGAGCGGGAGCAAGCTCCCTCGCCACAGGTTCTTCGTTCGGCAGGAACCAGAGCAAGCACGTTGCCATGCTGGTTGACCCAAGGCATCTGTGATGAAATGCGACCCCGAACTTTACCGCGCCACGTCGCCATCACTTGCCGTGAAACCCCGTCTGATTCGCCATTTGTTCCTGCCGCCGCTGATCATCGCGCTGATGATCGGACTGGGTTACATCGGCTTCTGGGTCAGTGAGCATTACGGCATTCGCAGCCTCAGCGAAAACGGCGAGCGCCAGCTGGAACTGCATGCCCGTGCAGTGGAAAGCGAAATCAGCAAATACACCTACCTGCCCAGCCTGCTGGAACTCGAAACCAGTGTTTCCAAGCTGCTGGCCGACCCGAGCCCGGAACACCGGCAAACGGTCAACGATTACCTCGAAGGCCTGAACCGGCGCAGCCGCAGTCGGGCCATTTATGTGATGGACACCACCGGTCGCGTCATGGCCACCAGCAACTGGCGCGATTTCGACAGTTACCTCGGTGAAGACCTGTCCTTCCGTGCCTATTTCCAGAACGCCGTGCGCGGTCAGCCCGGGCGTTTCTACGGCATCGGCAGCACCAACGGCGAACCCGGTTACTACCTGGCCCATGGCCTGGAAGAACACGGCAAGATCATTGGCGTCGCGGTGGTCAAGGTCCGCCTCGAAGCCATGGAAGAACGCTGGCAACGGGCGCGCCTGGAAGCCTTCGTCAGCGACGAGAACGGCATCATCATTCTCTCCAGCGATCCGGCGCGTCGCCTCAAATCCGTGGTGCCGCTCAGTGATGAGACCAAAGAGAAACTGGCCCGCAGCCTGCAGTACTACTGGTTCCCGCTGAACGAACTGCAACCGCTGGCCCGGGAAACCCTGTCCGAAGGCGTGGAAAAACTCACCTTCCCGGCCAACAGCGAACTGGTGTCCGACGATGAAAACATCAGTTATCTGTCGCAGTCCCGCCCACTGAGCGATACACCGTGGAACTTCACCCTGTTGACGCCGCTGCAGGATCTGCGGCGCGAAGCGATCAATCAGGGGATTCTGGTGGCGGTGGCGTTTGCCCTCGTGGCGTTCCTGCTGATTGCCTGGAACGAGCGGCGCAAAGTAATCGCCACTCGCCTCGCGGCCCGGGAAGCCTTGCAGGAAGCCAACAATCAACTGGAGCGTCGGATTACCGAACGCACCGTCGACCTGCGCGCCAGCAACGAACGGCTCAAGAGCCAGATCCGCGAACGGCGTCATGCTGAAGAGACCTTGCGCCACGCCCAGGATGAACTGGTGCAGGCCGGAAAACTCGCGGCCATCGGCCAGATGTCCACCAGCATCGCCCACGAATTGAACCAGCCACTGGCGGCGCTGCGCACGCTGTCCGGGAATACCGTGCGCTTTTTGGAGCGTGGCCAACTCGATGTCGCCAGCACCAACCTCAAGACCATCAATGAACTGATCGATCGCATGGGCCGCATCACCGCCAGCCTGCGCTCCTTCGCCCGGCGCGGTGACGACAAGGGCCAGGCGTGCCTGGGCAAAGGCGTGGAAGCGGCGTTGCAGTTGCTCGATGGACGAATGAAAAACACCCGGTTGCATCGCCTTTTCGAAGAGGTACAGGTACAGATCGACCAGACCCGCCTCGAACAGATTCTGGTCAACCTGATCGGCAACGCCCTCGACGCGATGCAGGCGCAACCGCAACCCGAGCTGTGGCTTGAAGGTGAAGCGTTCGAGGGCAAGTATCGACTGCGTGTACGCGACAACGGCCACGGTATCGACGCCGAAGCGCGCAAGCATCTGTTCGAACCGTTCTTCACCACCAAACCCGGCGAACAGGGCCTGGGCCTTGGCCTGACCCTTTCGGCCAGCCTCGCCGCCGCTACCGGCGGTCACCTGGGTGTCGAGCACCCGGCCAGCGGTGGCACCGCATTCGTCCTCAGTTTACCGTTGGTAAGCCCCACTCCCGCCGAGCCAATATGAACAACGACCTTAGTGTATTGATCGTCGAAGACGACCCCCATGTGCTGCTCGGCTGCCAACAGGCGCTGACCCTGGAAGACATTCCCTGCATCGGCGTGGGCAGTGCCGAAGAAGCGCTGGAGCGAGTCGGCGACAACTTTGCCGGCATCGTCATCAGCGACATTCGCCTGCCGGGCATCGATGGCCTGGAGTTGCTGGGCCGTCTCAAGGAGCGTGATCGAAGTTTGCCGGTGGTGCTGATCACCGGCCACGGCGACATCTCCATGGCCGTCGGCGCCATGCAGAAAGGTGCCTACGACTTCATGGAGAAACCCTTCTCCCCCGAGCGCCTGGTGGATGTGGCACGTCGCGCACTGGAACAACGCAGCCTGGCGCGGGAAGTGTCGTCGTTGCGTCGGCAACTGGCTGAACGCGATTCCCTTGAAGGCCGAATCATCGGTCGCTCGCCGGCCATGCAGAACTTGCGCGAACTGATTGCCAACGTCGCCGACACGTCAGCCAACGTACTGATCGAGGGCGAAACCGGCACGGGCAAGGAACTGGTCGCCCGCTGCCTGCATGACTTCAGCCGTCGTCACACCAAGCAATTCGTGGCGCTGAACTGTGGCGGCCTGCCGGAGAACCTGTTCGAAAGCGAAATTTTCGGCCACGAGGCCAACGCCTTCACCGGCGCCGGCAAACGGCGGATCGGCAAGATCGAACACGCCGACGGTGGCACGCTGTTCCTCGACGAAGTGGAAAGCATGCCCCTGCCCCTGCAGATCAAACTGCTGCGGGTTTTACAGGAGCGCACCCTCGAACGCCTCGGCTCGAACCAGAGCGTGGCGGTGGATTGCCGGGTGATCGCGGCGACCAAATCCGACCTCGTCGAATCGAGCAAGGCCGGCGAATTCCGCAGCGACCTGTATTACCGCCTCAACGTGGTGACCCTGGAACTGCCGCCGTTGCGTGAACGCCGCGAAGACATCCTGCAATTGTTCGAATACTTCTTGCAGCAGTCGTCCCTGCGCTTCGACCGGATCGCGCCGGAGCTGGATAACCAGACCGTCTCGAACCTGATGAGCCACGACTGGCCGGGCAACGTGCGGGAACTGCGCAACGTCGCCGAACGCTTTGCTCTCGGCCTGCCGGCGTTCAAAAAAACCGGCGCGGGGGTGAGTGCGCAAGGCCTGGCATTCGCCGAAGCGGTGGAAGCGTTCGAACGTAACCTGTTGAGCGACGCCTTGCAGCGCAGCGGCGGCAACCTGACCCAGGCCAGCCAGGAACTGGGCATGGCCAAGACCACCTTGTTCGACAAAGTGAAGAAGTACGGGTTGAGCCACTGAGAAGTGCAAGCCTGGCAGGAGCCGGCTTGCTGGCTCCTGCCGGTTTGGTGTTTAGCGTCCGTAGACCTTCTCGAGTTGCGCCTGAGTCAGCGCATCCTCAAACGGCACCGGCACCGACTTCACCGCACCGTAGAGGTTGCGATAACGCCAGTAGCTGCCGTTGTTCGCCAATTGATAGCCGCGCTCGACCACACGCTGACCATCGAGCACATACCGCAAGGTTTCCTGCGCGGCCGGTGGCGGAGTCGGCTGCATCAGGTCCGTGGCCAGAACGCGCATGGATTCGTCGATGCACTCGTCGAGCACCGCAGTGACTTTTGCCAGTTCGAGGCTGCCGTCGTCGATGCATTGGCTGCCGCAACGACGGATCGGCTGGCTGGTCACTTCGATACGCATGCGGTAGAGCGCCGAACCGGCGATGTCCTGGACCTGGACCTGATTGATCAGCACAAAGCTGCCGCGATCCGGGGTCAGCATCAGTTTCGGCTCGATCAACAAACGCGCCGTGACCTGCCCTTCGCCCTGCTTGAGCCCGGCCACATGCGAGGCGTGCTGATAGCGTTGCTGCAGGCGTTCCTGCAAGGGAACGCCGGCGAGCAGATCCGCCATGGGACGTGAGTCCTTGAGGGCGGATTTTTCCGCATCACGTTGCAAGGTGCCGCTGCCCATCTGGGTATTGACCAGACTGGCTACCAACACGCCCGCCAACCCGGCACTGGTGCCCGAGTTCAGCAATAACGCCTGACTCGAGGACGCCGCCTTGAGCGCGTCTTTGCTATCAATCACGGTACTGGCCCCGACGAAAGCTGGCGGCACCTGCACATCGACCTTGAGCCCGTGCGCCTGAACGTAAGGCAACGCGCCCTGATCCTTGAAACCGGCCTCGGGAGCCGGTTTCTGTGCACAGCCACCCAGCATCAGCAGGACCAGCGCGCTGGCCGCTACGATTGCACGCTTCATTTGGCGAACGGGGTGATCATTTGCTGACGGCTGTTATCCACAGCCTGGTAGAACGCGTTGGACAGGTTGGTGTAGGTCGGCTCGTCCCACTCGCCCTGTGCGGCTTGTATCGCGGCAAATGGCTGGAACCACAGCAGTTTGTTGTCAGCCAGATCAACCACCATGCCCTGCCCGCCGACCTGCGCCATCGGCACGCTGGTCGGCACGATGCTGTAGTAGCTGCGGGTCGCACCAGTGGCGGTGACATACACCAGCAACAGGCGATCGACGCCGTATTTGGCTTTCATCGGGGTCAGGTCTTTGATCGTGTAGCCTTCGCGGAACTTGGTTTCCTTGTAGGCCTTCAGGTCGATCTTGTCGTCGATGCGCTTGGCTTTGTAACCCTTGGCCTGCAACTTGGCGACGATGGCATCCGGCAGGGTGTCGAAATCGCGCACTTGCCAGGTTTTGACGTTGTCGCTGAGCTTGCTGTTGACGCCCGCGTTGATCGCGTAATCGAGAAGCCCCTGGTTACCGGTCAAGGCCAGTACCGGCGGCGGCAATTCGCTGATGGCGACGCCGATGGTCGGCTCCTTCGCATCCCAGAATTGTTGGTCTAACGGTACAGGGGGTTGTACGTTGGCGCAGCCGGTGAGGGTCAGGCAGGCGAGCAATGTGAGTGCAGCGATGGTGCGTAGAGCGTGGAATGGCATGGATCAAGTCCCTATGATTGAAAGTCGCTGCCTGTATCGGCAGCGACGGCGCAATCAATAGTGGCACATTGATATATTTTTGACGACAGGATCCTGTCAACTGATTGCAGGCGTGTTAAAGGAGGTTGTGTTCGGCCACCGGTTCGATCTGCGCCCAATGGGACGTGTCTTCACGGTGTTCACGCAAATAGGGCAGCACCGCCGCCAGCAACGGTGCCTTGAAAGCCTCCTGGAAGCGATGGGCCAGCCCCGGAATCAGCTTCAACTGACTGCCGCGCAAATGCGCCGCCAAGTGCACGCCGTGCATCACCGGCAACAATGGATCGGCGGTGCCGTGCACCACCAGCGCCGGGACGCGCAATTGGTTAAGCAGCGCCACGCGACTCGGCTCGGCGAGGATCGCCATGATCTGGCGCTTCACGCCTTCGGGATTGAACGCCCGGTCATAGGACAGCGCCGCCTGATGCAGCAGGGCCTGGCGATCATCCGTCACTGTCGGACTGCCCAACGCCGCCAGCAAGTCAGCCTGTTGCTCCAGGGCGACCTCGCGATTGGGCGCTCCGCGACGCGAGAGCAATTGCACCAGTGCCGCACTTGGCGCCGGCAAGCCTTCGGCACCGGACGTGGTCATGATCAGGGTCAGGCTCTCGACCCGTTGCGGCGCCATGGCCGCCATGTGCTGGGCGATCATCCCGCCCATGCTCGCGCCCAGCACGTGGAATTGCTCGATGTGCAACGCGTCCATCAGGCCCAGGCCGTCGCTCGCCATGTCGGTCAACGAATAGGGTGCCGACACCGGCAAACCCAGTTTGTAGCGCAGCACTTCGAAGGTCAGATTGGCTTCGAGCGGCGCCTGCCGCCAGGTCGACAGGCCGACATCGCGATTGTCATAACGAATCACCCGAAAGCCCTGCTGACACAGCGCCACCACCACCTCGTCGGGCCAGTGAATCAGTTGCCCGCCCAGGCCCATCACCAGCAGCAATGCCGGGTCCGACGCACGACCAATGCTCTGGTACGCCAGGCTCACCTGATCCAGATCGGCCCGTTCGGTCGGCACATTGACATCGCAGCGAGACGCCGCCCATGACGGCAGGCCGAACACAAGAGCGGCCAAAAATACAACGCTTGATAAAAAAACACGCATGAAGAAACACCGAAACGCAGCACCCCAGTAGAGCGCGAGTCTGATGAAGTTTGTTCAAGCGCGCTGCCACAGTTCCATGACAGTTTGATGAAGAGTGCCGGGCGGTCATTTTCCAGACCGCGTTATCGTTCATCGCGAGCAGGCTCGCGATGACATCCGGACAGACGCTACATCAATCAAGCCAACTGTCTGCGCAACTGCCGTGCCGCCGCCACCATGTTCACCAACGCCGCTTCGGTCTCGGGCCAGGCGCGGGTTTTCAGGCCGCAATCGGGGTTGACCCACAAGCGCTCGGCCGGAATGCGCTGCACGGCTTTTACCATCAACTTGACCATCTCGGCCGTGTCCGGCACCCGTGGCGAGTGGATGTCGTAGACACCCGGGCCGATGTCGTTCGGGTAGTCGAACGCCTTGAAGGCTTCCAGCAGCTCCATGTCCGAACGCGAGGTTTCGATGGTGATGACGTCGGCATCCATCGCCGCGATGGCCTCGATCACGTCGTTGAATTCGCTGTAGCACATGTGGGTGTGGATCTGGGTTTCGTCCTGCACACCACTGGCGCTTAAACGGAAAGCTTGCACGGCCCAGTCCAGATACTCCTGCCATTGCGCCCGGCGCAGCGGCAGGCCTTCGCGGAATGCAGCTTCATCGATCTGCACAATCTTGATGCCGGCGGCTTCCAGATCCAGCACTTCGTCGCGCAGGGCCAAAGCCAGCTGTTGCGCCTGGACTTTGCGCGACACGTCTTCACGCGGGAACGACCACATCAACATGGTCACGGGACCGGTGAGCATGCCTTTCATGACCTTGTCGGTCTGGCTCTGCGCATAGCTGATCCAGTCGACAGTCATGGCTTTCGGGCGGCTCAGGTCACCATAGATGATCGCCGGCTTCACGCAGCGCGAACCGTAGCTCTGTACCCAGCCGAAACGGGTGAAGGCATAACCATCGAGTTGCTCGGCGAAATATTCGACCATGTCGTTGCGTTCGGCTTCACCATGCACCAACACGTCGAGGCCCAAGCGTTCCTGAACCTGCACGGCGTGGCGGATTTCGTGGTGCATGGCATCGGTGTAATCGTTGGCCGACAACTTGCCTTGCTTGTGCGCCTGACGCGCCAGACGAATCGAACCGGTCTGCGGGAACGAGCCGATGGTGGTGGTCGGGAATGCCGGCAGTTTCAGTCGGGCACGCTGCTGCTCGATGCGCTTGGCAAATGGCGAATGACGTTGGCTGTCACTGGGGCCAATCGCCGCGAGACGTGCCTGCACTGCGGTCTTGTGGATGCGTGGCGACTCGGCACGGCTGACTTGAATGGCGCGACTTTCGGCCAGGGCCGCTTGCACCTTGGGCGCTTGCGGATCGTTCAAGGCATCGCGCAGTACCGCGATTTCGCCACACTTTTGCACGGCAAATGCCAGCCAGCTTTTCAGTTCCGGGTCGAGCTTGTCTTCGCGCTCCAGATCCACCGGGCTGTGCAGCAGCGAACAGGAACTGCTGACCCACAGGTTGTCGCCAAAACGTTCCTGGGCAAATTGCAGCTGTGCCAGTACTGGCTCCAGCTCACAGCGCCAGACGTTGCGGCCGTTAACCAGCCCTACCGAAAGAATCTTGTAGATCGGCAGGCGATCGAGCACGTGCAGCAATTGGTCCGGCGCACGCACCGCATCGATGTGCAGGCCTTGCACCGGCAGGCCGACGGCCAGGCCGAGGTTGTCTTGCAGGCCGCTGAAGTAGGTCGCCAGCAGTTTTTTCAGCGGTGAATATTGGAGGATGTGGTAAGCGCGTTCGAAGGCGTTTTTCCATTCTTGCGGCAGGTCGAGCGTCAGGATCGGTTCGTCGATCTGCACCCACTCCACGCCCTGTGCAGCCAGGCGACCGAGGATCTCGCCGTAGATCGGCAACAGGCGTTCCAGCAGGTCGAGCTTGTCGAAATCGTTGCCTTTAGCCTTGCCCAGCCACAGGTAAGTTAAAGGGCCGATGATTACCGGTTTGACGGTATGGCCCAGCGCCTTGGCTTCGTCGACTTCGTTGAACAGCTGTTCCCAGCTCAACTTGAATGTCTGGTCAGCCGTGAACTCCGGGACCAGGTAGTGGTAGTTGGTGTCGAACCACTTGGTCAGTTCCTGGGCGTATTGCGCCTGGCCATGCTCACCGCCGCAGCAGGTCGCGGTGGCGCCACGGGCCATGGCGAACAGCGTGTCGAGGGTCGGCAGGCCGCGCTCGTCCTTGGTGTTGTCGAAACGCTCGGGGATCACCCCAAAAGTCAGGGAGTGGGTCAGCACCTGGTCGTACCAGGCGAAGTCGCCAACCGGCAGCAGGTCGATGCCGGCATCCTTCTGCAATTGCCAGTGGGTAGCGCGCAACTGGCGACCGACGCTGTTCAGCGCGTGCTTGTCGATGTCCCCCTTCCAGTAGGCTTCGAGGGCTTTTTTCAGTTCGCGGTCGGCGCCGATGCGCGGGAAACCAAGGGTGTGGGCCACGGCCATGTCGAAGGTGCTCCTGTGTAAAAGATGGCGCTATTGTCGACAGCCAGGGCAACATGAGACAAACTCAACCTTTTCGTGTTGATCACAAGTTTTCCTCATGGAGCCCCACGGTGCTTGAAATCCGTCACCTCAAGACCCTGCACGCCTTGCGCGAAGCCGACAGCCTGGTAGATGCGGCCGACCGCTTGCACCTGACCCAATCGGCGCTGTCCCACCAGTTCAAGGAACTGGAGGAGCGCATGGGCATGCCGCTGTTCGTGCGCAAGACCAAACCGGTGCGTTTCACCAGCGCCGGTCTGCGCCTGCTGCAACTGGCCGACGCCACCCTGCCGCTGCTGCGCGCTGCCGAGCGCGACATAGCGCGGCTGGCTGGTGGCACCGCCGGACGCTTGCACATGGCCATCGAGTGCCACAGTTGCTTCCAGTGGCTGATGCCGACCATCGACCAGTTCCGCGATGCCTGGCCGGAGGTCGAGCTGGACCTGGCGTCGGGTTTCTCTTTCGCACCATTGCCAGCCTTGGCCCGTGGCGACCTGGACCTCGTGGTGACGTCCGATCCGGTGGATCTGGTGGGCATCACCTATGTGCCGCTGTTCACTTACGAAGCGATGCTCGCCGTGGCCAACCAGCACAAACTGGCGAGCAAGGCCTACATCGTCCCGGAAGACTTGCTGACGGAAACCTTGATCACCTATCCGGTGGAAAGGGATCGCCTCGACATCTTCACCCGCTTCCTCGAACCCGCCGACGTCGAACCGGCCCAGGTCCGCACGTCGGAACTGACGGTGATGATGATGCAACTGGTAGCGAGCGGACGCGGTGTGTGCGGCATGCCCCATTGGGCGCTGCATGAATACAGCTCACGGGGCTATGTGAAGGCCAAGCGCCTGGGCGAGAAAGGTCTGTTCGCAACGCTGTATGCGGCCATTCGGGCGGACATGCTGGATGCGCCGTACATGCGTGATTTCTTGCTGACGGCGAAAGACACGTCGTTTTCGACGCTGGATGGGGTTAGCGCAGTTCGCTAGAACAGCACCTTTCTTTGTGGGGATCCTGGTGAGGTTTAGAGTTCACGCCACATGTGAATTTTGTCGAAGTATTCTTCACCGACCCGCACCGCCATCGGTTCCAGGCCGAACTGGATGAAGCCGCAGCGCTGGTACAGCTTGAACGCCGCGTCATTGCCGGCGGTGACGGTCAGTTTGATCAGGCGCAGTTGCGGATGTTGCTGCGCCTCGGCCAACACCGCCTGCACCAGCTGATAGCCGAGTCCGCGTTGACGGACATTGGCCGACACGTACATGCCAAACAGCGTCGCCTTGTGCCGGGCCTTTTCCCGAGGTTCGAACGCCAGCCCGACAATGCCCGCCAGCTTGCCCTCTTCAAATGCGCCGAAAACCGCGTCGAGCTTGCTGATCAGGCGCGACTCCCACCATTGCAATGGCATGGTCGCCCGTTCGCGCACGCTGGAGGTAAACGCCTGCGGGTGACGGTCATAAGCTTCCAGCATCAATTCCCGATAAGCCAGGGCGTGACTGGCATTCAGTCGTTCGATCCACATGCTCACGCCGTCCTGCGCTGTTCAAGCATCAGGCGCAATGCCAAACCGCCCAGCACGAAGCCCATGAAGTAACGCTGCATCGCCAGCCAGGTCGGGTTGTTGACGAACCACGAGGCGATGCCCGCCGCGAACAGGGCAATCAGCAGGTTGACGCAAAAACTGACGCTGATCTGGGTCAGGCCCAACACAATGCTTTGGGTGAACACCGAACCGTGTTCCGGAATGATGAACTGCGGAAAGACCGAGAGATAAAACACCGCGATTTTCGGGTTCAAGGCGCTGGTCAGAAAGCCCATGGTGATCAGTTTTCGCGCAGAGTCCGGCGGCAACTGCCGGGCTTCGAACGGCGACCGCGCACCGGGCTTGACCGCCTGCCAGGCCAGCCACAACAGGTACAAAGCGCCGGCCCATTTCAGCACTTCATAAGCCATCGGCACCGCCAGGAACACCGCGGTCAAACCGGCCGCCGCCGCAAACAGATGCACGAAGAAACCCGCGACCACCCCGAGCAACGACGTGACCCCGGCCTTGCGCCCCTGGCAGATCGAACGGGAGATCAGGTAGATCATGTTCGGCCCCGGCGTCAGCACCATCAGCAACGCGGCAGCGGCGAAAATCAGCAGGTCCTGAAGCGGGATCATGGCGGTTCCTTGGCGTGATTGATCAGGCAATCGCGGTCAGCGATGCTCGATAAAACGGCAGGATCAGGTCCCGTGTCAATGGCGCCAGGCTGACACCGCCATCGGTGGCCGGATCGATCCAGATCACCTCTTCGATCTCTGCCTGCGGGGTGACATCCGGATCAATGCTCAGCTGAAAAAGCTCGGCGTGTACGACAAAGCCCGGCTCGTTCGCGGCCGGTGCCGAAAAATGACCGAGGTAAACGGCCTGAGCCGGGTCAATATCCAGACCCAGCTCCTCTTCCAGCTCCCGGGCCAGGGCGTGGACCGGCAATTCATGGGGCTCGATCTTGCCTCCCGGTTGCATGAATGCCGTGGTGCCACGCTTGCGCACCAGCAGGGTTCGGCCATCGGGGCCGATCAGCAGGGCGGCGGCGATGTGGATAAGTGTCGAATCGTTAGGGGCTACCTCGGTGGAAAAACACATTGTTTGGCACGGGTCCATGCTGACGGGTGCATAGAATCCCATGCCCTAATGGCACCGCCAAGGATTGAGTTCTAATAGAAACGGAATGCTCCGCCAGCAAGCCCAGAAATTTCCCACGTTCGAGTTTGATAGCGTGCTGAACCGCCAAAACCGCTGCCAATGGAACGTCCAGCATGTCCGATATTTCGACATTGAAAGAAAAAATCGATACCAATACTTTTTATCTATGCCTGCTGACGATCGTGACGGCAGGGGCTTACATGTACATCTGGCTATACAAAGCCTCCACCGCAATCGAAGAAGTGACGCATATCAAGGTAATGAGTAAGGGTTTTCTGATTGGATATCTGATTACCGTGACCTGGGTTTATGTGGCTGCTCTCTCCATTAGCCATTTCTTTCCAGGATTGAGTCTTTTGTGGGCCGCTACGGTTTGGTTGCTTGCCGTGGCTTGGTGCTTCCGAGTACGAAGGGCGCTTAGGATTTACACCATGACCAAACACGGTTTTGAACCGCGTATAAATCGCGTCTTTTCGGTGCTATTCACCTTCTATCACATCAACTACTGCATCAACGCCCTGGCCCGCGACAAAAAGAAGAGCGAGCGAAAGAAACCACTGACTAACTGACCTGCCCCCCAATTTCTGGACTCAGCTTGTCCGGTTGCTGGATCAGTACGTGCCCTGCGACAGATGGGTGGCGTTGCTGTTCAGCGCCGACCAGCACCCGCAAGTATTCGCCGAGTGCCCAGGCGAAGACGGCGGCCCCGCCCCGTTGTTCCAGGACTACCTGCGCGGTTTGTACCTGCTCGATTCGTTCTACATCGCCTGCCGCGAACACTCGCGCACCGGTTTGTATCGTTTGTCGGAGGTGGCGCCGGTGCATTTCGAACTCACCGAGTACTATCATCGATACTTTCGTGTGAATGTCGTGGCCGACGAAATCCAGTTAAATTGTCAGCCCGAAGGCGACTGCACGTTGTGCCTGTTACATGAAACACATGTACAGCAAGCTGGGGATCAAGTCCCAGTCCGAGCTGTTTTCGATTTTTCTGCAGGCGCAAAATGCCTGATAACCCTTGCATTGCAGGACACCTGTGGCGAGGGAGCTTGCTCCCGCTGGACCGTGAAGCGGTCCCCCAACCAACACCGCGTACAGTAAGAAAAAATCCGTCAACAGGTTTTGCGGCGGCTGCGCAGCCGAGCGGGAGCAAGCTCCCTCGCCACAAAAGCTGTCTGCACCGAACCATCGAGTCCGAACCCAAGGAAACCGTATGAGCCTGTCACTCCTGAGCCGCTACGCCTTCTTTGCCGTCTGCGTGATTTTCACCCTCGCCAGCCTGCCCTTCCTCGAACATGACTGGCTCTGGCCAATTACCGCCATCACCGGCGTACTCAGCCTGCTCGGCCTGTTCGACCTGCTGCAAAGCCCTCATGCGGTGCGCCGCAACTACCCGATCCTCGGCAACATTCGATATCTGGTCGAAGGCATTCGCCCGGAGATCCGCCAGTATCTGCTCGAATCCGACAGCGACGCCCTGCCCTTCTCCCGCGCCCAGCGTTCGCTGGTTTATTCCCGGGCGAAGAATGAAAGCGCCGACAAACCGTTCGGTACGCTGATCGATGTGTACCAGTCGGGCTTCGAATTCATCGGCCACTCCATGCGCCCGGCGCCGTTGAGCGACCCCAGCGGTTTTCGCGTAATGGTCGGTGGCCCGCAGTGCACCCAGCCGTATTCCGCGTCGGTGTTCAACATCTCGGCCATGAGTTTTGGCTCGCTCAGCGCCAACGCCATCCGCGCGCTGAACCAGGGCGCCAAACTCGGTAATTTCGCCCATGACACCGGCGAAGGCAGCATCAGCCCCTATCACCGCGAACACGGTGGCGACCTGACCTGGGAGCTCGGCAGCGGCTACTTCGGTTGCCGCACCAGCGATGGCCGCTTCGACCCGGAGCGCTTCGCCGCGCAGGCGCAAACGCCACAAGTGCGGATGATCGAAATCAAGATGAGCCAAGGCGCCAAACCCGGACATGGCGGCATCCTACCCAAGCACAAGGTCACCCGGGAAATCGCCGACACCCGCGGCATCCTGATGGGCGAAGACTGCATTTCGCCGTCACGCCACAGCGCGTTTTCCACGCCGATCGAACTGATGCATTTCATTCAGCAACTGCGTGAGCTGTCCGGCGGCAAACCGGTGGGCTTCAAGTTCTGTCTCGGTCATCCGTGGGAGTTCATGGGCATCGCCAAGGCCATGCTGGAAACCGGCATCCTCCCGGACTTCATCGTGGTCGACGGCAAGGAAGGCGGCACCGGCGCCGCGCCCGTGGAGTTCACCGACCACATCGGCGTGCCAATGCGCGAAGGCCTGCTGTTCGTGCACAACACCCTGGTCGGCCTGAACCTGCGGGACAAGATCAAACTCGGCGCCAGCGGCAAGATCGTCAGCGCCTTCGACATCGCCAGCGTGCTGGCCATCGGCGCCGACTGGGCCAACTCGGCGCGAGGCTTCATGTTCGCCATCGGCTGCATTCAGTCGCAGAGCTGCCACACCAACAAATGCCCGACCGGCGTCGCCACCCAGGACACCCTGCGCCAACGCGCGCTGGTGGTGCCGGACAAGGCCCAGCGCGTTTATAACTTCCACCGCAACACCCTCAAGGGCCTGGCCGAAATGCTGGCTGCCGCCGGTCTCGAACATCCGTCGCAGCTGTCGGCCAAGCATCTGGTGCGGCGCATGTCGGCCACCGAGATCAAGCTGTTCTCGCAGCTGCATGTCTTCCTCAAACCCGGCGAACTGCTCACCGGCGAAGTGAATGGCGAGTTCTATTCGCGGATGTGGCAGATGGCGCGGGCGGACAGTTTTGAGCCCAATGAAGTAGCGGCGGCCTGATCAAAGATCAAGAGATCGCAGGCTGCGATCTCTTGATCTTCACCAACGCAACGTTTTGATCCGACCCGGCTCTTTGAAGACGATAAATCCGTAATCGCCAATCAGGTAAATCCGGTAGTACCGGTTCTCCACCAGGGCCGGGAAATGCTGGTAGCCCACGCGCGTGGCGTTACGCCGTTCCTTCTCGGCGACCACGTTGGTAATGCCCACCTTGGGCAGATTCTCGGCCAACATGTAAAAGTCGATATTGAGCAGATAGTGCAGCACCGGCAGGCGTTTGTAAGAACCCGCCGCCCCCACCAGCCAAAGGTCTGAATAGGTCACCGACATGTAGATGCGCTTGGCGTCACGCAGCCCTTGCAGGCTCGCAATGTCGCGCTCAAGGCTGAACAAGGCACTGGCGGCGAAGGTTTTCTGCACCGTCAGCACCCGGCCATAGGCGAATGACAACGACAGCATCGCCAGCAGCGGCACTACCAGCAACAGCGGCAACCGCTCATGCACCGACGCCAGCGCCAAATGGCTCAAATAGAACAGCAGCACCAGCAACACGGCAAACCCCATCAAGGTTCTGGCGCCTTCATTGAAGTCGCGAAACAGCAACGCAATACCGGACACCAGCACCACCACCACTGGCACGACCAGCACGCACAAGAGACCGGCCAGAAGTTTTGCAGTCCCACTGTCTTCGCGCTGCCATAGGGTCAATGCGAGCCGGACCGCACCGGCGATGGCGCATAACAACAGCCCGGCGAACACCCACGCAAAGCCGCCATGAAACAGCAGCATGATTTTCTCCAGCACACGTTCGGCGTTTATCTGCAATTGCAGCCAGGGCTGCGCTGACAGATTCAACATCAACGTCCGACCATGGCCCATGAACGGGAACGCGCTGACGCCGTAGATCAACCAGCCAAGCAAGACCTGCGCACATTTCCCGCCGATCACACTCAACCATGCCGGCCACGCCTGTTTATCGTGGGCGATCCTGAGCACCTCAAGACAACACAGGCCCAGAAACACATTCAGGCTCACCTGATACAAACCCAGCGCCAGCGCGATCAGGAAGGCAGGCACCAGCCATTGCAGACTGCGGCGCGGGTGACGCCAGGTGATCGCGTAAATCACCGCGACCACGCTCAAGACCATCGGCGCGCCGTCATATTGGTAGGACAGGTTCTGCAGGAAAAACGGGTTGTACCAGAGCGGCAACAACACCAGGCAACAGGCGATGGTCGGCTGGCGAAAATAGTGGAAAGTCAGGCTGGTCAGCGCCGAGGTCATCGCCAGCGTGGCTAACAACAACGGCAAGGGAAAGATGTTCGGCGCGGCGCCGGTGAAGGTCAGCGCGTTGTAGAACAGTTCGGTGAATAATCGCCCCTGCTCTGCCCAGGCCATGCCGCCCGACAGTGAACGCCAGTTGTCATCGATGTAGGGATAGTCCGCGAGGATCAGTGGCAAGACGTACAGCAACGTCGCGATCAGAAAAAACAGCCAGACCTGGCGGCCCCCGAGCTCCTTTATGAAAAAGTCGCCGAGCCTGCCCATGTCAGCGCTCATGCCGGTCTTTGCCGCCAACGATGTCCTTGATGACATATCGAGGCCGATGCTTGGCCTCGATGTAAATCCGCCCGACGTATTCACCGAGGATGCCGATGCCGATCAACTGCACACCGCCCAGAAACAGAATGGCGGTCATCAGCGACGGATACCCGGGCACGCTGTTGCCGAAGAAAATCTTGTCCAGCACCATGTACACCGCGTACAGCACGGCGAAGATCGACACGGCGCCACCGACGTAAGTCCATAGTCGCAATGGCACGGTGCTGAACGACGTCACCCCCTCCAGCGCCAGGTTCCATAGCTTCCAGCCGTTGAACTTGCTATTGCCCGCGACACGCCGAGCCCGTTCGTATTCCACGACCACGGTAGTGAAGCCGGCCCACGACAATACCCCTTTCATGAACAGCTGGTGCTCGGGCAAGGTGCGGATCACATCGACCACTTTGCGGTCCATCAGCCGGAAATCGCCGACGTTTTCTTCGATCCGGGTGTACGAGATACGATTCAAGAGGTGGTAGAACAGCGACGCACTGTGGCGCTTCAGATAGCCGTCGGCGCCCCGGTCGCGACGTTTGGCCAATACGACATCCGCGCCTTTTTGCCATCGGTCCACGAGCAGCGGGATGACGCTGACGGGATCCTGCAGGTCGACATCCATCGGGATCACCGCATCGCCGGTGGCATGCTCAAGGCCGGCAAATAATGCCGGCTCCTTGCCGAAGTTGCGGGAAAAGTTGATCAGCATGACCAACTCGTCCGCTTCCGCCAGCGCGGCGGCCTGTTCGGCCGTGCGGTCGGAACTGCCGTCATTGATAAATACAATCTCCACCTCGGCATCGAGCTTCAACTCTCGTCGAACAGCCCGGTAGAAAATGTCGATTGACTGTTCTTCGTTGAACACCGGAACAATAAGCGAGATTTTCATGCCTCACGCTCGCGAAACACCACGTACTTGGAAAACAGAAAACCCAGTACCAGGCTCAACGCCGAAAACAACGCCACGGTCAGCAGACCGTGCAGCCGCCACCTATCACCGGCATGGCCGACGCTAAAACTCAAGGCGCCCATCGCCACCATGAACAGCAGGTAACCACCGACCGACATTTTGCTGTCAAAGGTATAGAGCGCATTCATGTAGAAGGAAAACGATGCGGCCACACAAAACGCCGCCAGATTGCTGACAGCCTGACTGAACCCGGCCGCCACGCTGAGCAGGAAGAAGATTTGCCAGTGAATAAGGGTGTTGGCGACCCCGATCACCGTATAGCTGGATAGCCCTCGCCACAAACGTCTCATGCTGACGATCCTGCTGGAATCCGTTGCGTACCCTAAGCATTGGAGCTTGTCTACTGTCAGAAATCGCAGGTTGGCCTGTCTTTCAGACCAGCGGTTATCATCGGGGACCCGGCCAGGAGACATTCCGAAATATCCCGACTTTGCAATTGAAGGCGAATCAGTCCACCCTGCGCGCCGCCGATGAGCGGCCTGTAATCTTTGCCGCTTTCGGATACTCCTTTGTTCAACACTCCGAACACGAGCCTGCCGTCATGACGCTAGCGCGCGATCACCGGATCGACTTTTTTCGCGGTCTGGCACTGATCTTCATCTTCTGGGATCACGTGCCCCATAACCCTTTGGGTCAAATCACAATGCGTAATTTCGGCTTCAGCGATGCTGCCGAAGTCTTCGTGTTCCTGGCCGGTTACGCGGCCGTGCTGGCCTACGGCAAAATCCTCGCGCGCGAGGGTTTTTTGATCGCCTGCGTGAAAATCCTGCGCCGTGCCTGGGTGCTTTACGTGGTGCATATTTTCTTGCTGGCGATGCTGATGGGGATCGTGTTCTTCGCCAACAGCCACGTGGAAACCCGCGACCTGGTCGAAGAAATGGGCATGCACCACTTCATCAGCGACCCGCAACAGGCCTTGATCGATGAGCTGCTGCTGCGCTTCAAGCCGAACCTGATGGACCCGCTGCCGCTGTACATCGTGTTGCTGGCGGGGTTGCCGCTGGTGCTGCCGATCCTGGTGCGCAAGACCTGGGTGGTGGTGGCGATGTCAGTGGCGTTGTACCTGATGGTGCCGTTGGCCGGCTGGAACCTGGCCGCCATCAAGGATGGCGTGTGGTACTTCAATCCCGTGGCCTGGCAGTTGCTGTTTATCCTTGGCGGCGCCGCAGCGATTCACTCACAGCGTCCGCGGATACCGCAAACCCGACCGTTGATTCGTCAGCCGTTGTTCATGACCGCGGCAGTGTACATTGCGGTCGCTGGGGTGCTGACTGTCCTGTGGCGCTGGCCTCAGGTCCACGACGCCTTGATGCCATCAAGCCTGAGCAATCTGCTGTACCCGATCAGCAAGACCAACCTGTCACCCCAACGCTTGCTGCACTTCCTGGCGCTGGCCTATGTCACCGCGAAACTGCTGCCCGATACCGGATGGACGCAAAACTGGCTGGCACAGCAAAGCTGTCGCATGGGACGTTTTTCGTTGGAGGTTTTCTGTCTGGGCGTTTTGTTGGCGCCCCTCGCGGACATGATCAATGCGCTGACTGACGATGCGTTCGCCATGCAGATTTTTACGGCGTTGGTGGGGGCTGGGTTGATGGCGTTGCTGGCGGTTTGGCTGGAGTTCAACAAGCGTTTGAACCGATCAACGCGCAGCGCAACAGCCTGACATGCAAACGCCCCGGCCAATCGACCGCAGTGATGCTCATCAGAAATAGAGCGAGCAATCAGTCACCGGTGGCGAGGGAACTTGCGCCCTCGCCACAGGGGCTCACTTTCCCTTAGGGATTTCGGACATGTCCCGCAGACGTTGAAGCTGCCCGCAGGCAAAGAAATCTTCCACACCCAGATGCCCGCTGGCCCTGAACCCAACGTTGCTCCCTCGCCACAGGAGGAGCAGCTACCCGATGTCTGGAGGTCCACAATTTTTTCACCAACGCCAACCACCGTCTAAGCTTCAGACAAGTCCGATCAATCTGCGTGAATGGATCAGTCGACTATGGGCGCTTTATGGCAAACCGATTCGAGTAAAACCGTGGTCCAGACTGAACCTGTGGATGAAGCGCCATTACCTGAAAAACCTCCTCGCAGCCGCGTCAAGCACGGCTGGAAGGCGTTTTGGCTGTTGTTGGTGATCATTGCCATTGTGGTAGGGCTCGCGGCTGCCAAGGAAATGCGCACCTCAAGGTTTCAAGCCCGGGAAGTCAGCAAGTTCGCCAAGACCCTCACGTATGAGCTAAAACCCGGCCCCAGCGATGCAATTCACTATCCGGGGGCCGGTCCGTTCGACCTGCGCCTGGGCTACAGCTCCCTGGGCGAGTTCCTGCCACGCTTGCTCAAGCGCGATTACGTGATTACCGAGCAAACGCGCTTTTCCCCGGCGCTGATGAACTACACCGACAAAGGCCTGTTCGTGCCCTATGCGGAAAAAATCCAGGCCGGCCTGTCGATCACCGATTGCCGCGCGGCGCCGCTGTATCAGTACAACTATCCGCAACAGCTCTATGCCAGCTTCGAGGCGATCCCGCCGGTCGTGGTCAACAGCCTGCTGTTCATCGAAAACCGCTTCCTGCTCGACCCTCGCCAACCCTTGGCCAACCCGGCGGTGGACTGGCCACGGTTCGGCATGGCGGCCTATACCCAGGTCGCCAAGATGCTGCATCTGCCCGGTCAATCGGCGGGCGGCAGTACCCTGGCGACGCAACTGGAAAAATACCGGCATTCGCCCGATGGCTTGACCGTATCGGGCGGCGAAAAGATCCGCCAGATGATTTCCGCCAGCGTGCGTGCTTATCAGGATGGCCCGCAAACACTCAAGTCGCGGCAGAACGTGGTCCGCGATTACCTCAACAGCGTGCCTCTGTCAGCCGTGCCGGGCCACGGTGAAGTCCACGGCATGGCTGAAGGTTTGCGCGTATGGTACGGCGCCGATTTCAACACGGCCAACGAACGCCTGGCCAGCAATGCGACGGATCCAAAAAGCCTCGCGGAGAAAGGCCTGGCCTTGCGCGAAATGTTGTCTTTGATGATCGCCCAGCGCCGCCCTTCGCATTACCTGACCAAAGGCCGGGATGAACTGGCCGACCTCACCGACAGCCATATTCGCCTGCTGGCACAGAATAACGTCATCGATGCGCCGTTCGCCGCGGCAGCACTGTCCAGCAAAGTCACCTACCGCGACTGGGCGACCCAGCCGACCATACAGCCGATCGAAACCAACAAGGGTATTAGCGTGGCGCGCAGCCGGCTCGCCGGATTGCTCAACCGTCCGTTGTACGACCTCGACCGCCTCGACCTCTCGGCTACCAGCACGCTGCAAGGTGAACTGCAAACTCAGGCAACCGCCTATCTGAAAAAACTCGCCGACCCGGCCTATGCCGCCGAAATCGGCCTGATGGGCGAACGTTTGCTGACCCCCACCAGCACCACCCAGGTGCGCTACAGCTTCACCTTGTTCGAACTGACCCCGGACGGTTCGCGGGTGCGGGTCCAGACCGACAGTACCGACCAGCCGTTCGACATCAACGAAGGCAGCAAACTGGAACTGGGCTCCACCGCGAAAATGCGGGTGATGACGACGTACCTGCAAATCATCGCCGAACTGCACGAAAAATATGCCGACATGGGCGTACCGGAATTGAAGAAAGTCGAAGTACCGGAACAGGACCGCCTCAGTCGCTGGGTCGTCGACTACCTGATCGAGAACAAGGACCACAGCCTGCAGCCCCTGCTCAGTGCCGCGCTGGACCGCAAATATTCCGCCAGCCCTGGCGAAGCGTTTTTCACCGGCGGCGGGCTGCACACGTTCCATAACTTCCGCAAGGAAGACAACGGTCGCCTGCCAACCCTGCGCGACGCCTTGCGGGAGTCGATCAACCTGCCGTTCATTCGCCTGATGCGTGACCTGGTGCGCTACACCACCTACTCCGGCCCCAACAACAGTGCCGAACTGCTCAAGGACGACCGCGATCCGCGCCGTCAGGAATACCTGGCCTCGTTCGCCGACCGTGAGGGCACATCGTTCCTGCTCAAGTTCTGGAAAAAATACCGCAACAAAGACACCCAGGCGCGGCTCGAAACCTTCCTCGACAGCATGCGCCCGACCCCGATCCGGTTGGCCGCCGTGCACCGCTACCTGTTGCCGCAGGCCAGTCAGCAAAGCTTCAACACTTTCGTGCGCTCGCACCTCACCGGCGCCAAACTCACGGAAAAACTCACCGACGAACGCCTTGAGCGGCTCTATCAAGCCTACGGCCCCGGCCGCTATGACCTGCCCGATCAGGGCTTCATTGCCAAGGTGCATCCGCTGGACCTGTGGATGATGGGCTACTTGCTCAATCATCCGGAGGCGACTTTCAAGGACATCGTCAAGGCCAGCAAATTTGAACGTCAGGAAGTCTACAGCTGGCTGTTCAAGAGCCGGCACAAAGGTGCCCGAGACAACCGCATCCGCACCATGCTCGAGATCGAAGCGTTCCTCGACATTCACCAGCGCTGGCAGAAAGTCGGCTACCCGTTCGACCATCTGGTGCCGTCACTGGCCACCGCCATCGGCAGCTCCGGCGACCGCCCGGCAGCCCTGGCCGAACTGATCGGAACGATACTCAACGACGGTGTGCGCATGCCGACACTGCGGATCGACAGCCTGCAGTTCGCAATCAATACCCCTTATGAAACCCGGCTGACCAACGACCCGGATGTCGGCAAACGGGTGATGCCATCGGAAGTCGCAAGCGCCATGCGCGAAGCCCTCTCGCAAGTGGTGGACGCCGGGACCGCAAGGCGCTTGGCCGGCAGTTTCAAACTGCCCGATGGCACACCTCTGTCCATGGGTGGCAAGACCGGTACCGGCGACAACCGTATCGAAGCCATCGGCTCGGGTGGACGCATTCTCAGTTCGAAATCCGTCAACCGCACGGCCACGTTCGTGTTCTATATCGGCGAAAGCCACTTCGGCACGCTGACCGCTTATGTGCCAGGCCGCTCGGCGGAAAACTTCACCTTCACCTCGGCGCTGCCTGTGCAAGTGCTCAAGGGCATGGCGCCGATCCTGACGCAATACCTGCAACCCGGCACCCATACCATGTGCCAGCCAAGCCAGGTGACGGCTGGCCGTTGAGCGAGCGCACACAGCGGTTTCGCAATGGCGGTACATATGTATTTTTCACGCCATGTTTTTCGCAGATTCAAAGCGTTTCCACACGCCTGACCCACCAGTTTTTTGCGCTTTTTTTGCCTGACTCGCTTACCTAGTCTGATCGTCCCACTTCTGATCAACGGACGATCACGCAATGCCTATTTCACCCTCGGCGATCCAGGGATCAACCCTGCTCGACCTCCCCCCTTTCGATAAAAGCATCCATTTCCATCAGGTCAGAAAGGCGATACCTGCCTGGCTGCTGAACACCTCGCCATCGCGTGTCGACGCCCTGAAATCGGTCAGGCTGACGTTGCCCGACTGGCACAAGAACGCGTCCACCACGGCTCACCGCCAGTTGAAAAAAGCCATCCAGCTCGGCTGGACCGCGCAAAACACCGTGGATAAGACACTGAGTGATGTGCAGGATATTTCCGCCTTTGCCAAACCCCTGCTGCAGAAAGCCTTGAGGGACCGCTTCGGCGTTGAAGACGATGTCGAGCAAACCTGGTTGCGGCTGTATGCCCCGGTGACGACGGCCTGGTGGGTGCACGACTTTTCCGGCGGAACCACCAGTCGAACCGTTTCGCTGCTGGACGCCGCCCTGCACAATTTTTCCCGGGACGAGGCATTCACCCAGGACTCGGAGTTCATCACCCGCCCCGATGCACGCGGGCATTTCAACGTGGTGAAGCTCAAACACAAACTCAGCCTCGAACAGTTCAAGTCCTTGTGTCGCGAGCTGGACATCGGCGCCCAATACCAACAGCACCTTGAAGACGTTTTACGTCCCACCGACAAAACGGCGAGCAATGTCCTGCGCCACAACGTCATTCTCAGCCAGAAAAGCGCACTGAATGTCGCCGCGCAAATGGCCCTGATGAAGAACGACATCGACCAGGAGGCCTTTGATGTCGTGCAAGGTATGCTCGATGATCGTTCGCGACTGAAGTGGAAAGGCCAAACCGTCGATTATTACAACCTGGCGATGATGGACACGCGCCTGAGCGGCATCATCCTGATCGCGGCGGACACCTCCAGCGCAAGCGGCCCGGTGCCGGTGATTGCCTATGTTCCCCAAGATCCGCTGCACCCGCTCAAGCAATACCCCTCGTCACTCGAATTCATGGAGGAACTCACACGCCAGTTGCGCGACGGCGCACCCGCCAACCGCTATCAGCAGTTCTTCAGCCAGTTCGTGCCCCATGATCAGCGCGGCCTTTTTTTTGCCGGGTTGAACGCGCGTCTGAGCACGGTGAAATGGCAACCGGTGGCCGCCGGCTCACACTTGCCGAGCTGGCGGGAAACGCCTGTGGATAAACCCGATCTGCAATTCAGTGTGTCGAGCATCAAGATCGACCGCGAGACGACCTTCAACAATGATCTGTGGGGCTACCGCTACCGGCAGACCCTCAACAAGGTGTTCAACGATGCCCGGCAGATCGCCATCTCCACCGAATACGCCGACCGCATGGCCAGGTGGGCCTGGTGGGACAATCTGGAAAAAATGCTCTCGGACATTCTCAATGTTGCCTTGCTGGTAGCAACACCACTGGTGCCTGGCCTGGGTCCACTGATGCTGGCGTACACGGCCTGGCAACTGACCGATGGCGTGGTCGAGGGCCTGGTCGATCTGGCCGAAGGACATTTGGCCGAGGCCGGAGAGCAGACCCTCGGCGTGCTGGAAAGCGTCGTCCAGCTGGGCGTGTTCGCGGCGGCAGGTGCGGTCGGCCACGTCGTACAGGCGAAGCTCTCGCCGTTTTTCGAAAGTCTGAAACCGGTGCAGTTGGCCAACGGCGATAGACGACTGTGGAACCCTGACCTCAGTCCCTATCAACGCACCGACGTGGATTTGCCGGCGGACGCCCGGCCTGATAACCAGGGTATTCACCAGCATCAGGGCCGCCGCATCCTGCGCCTGGACGATCAACACTTCGAAGTGCTGGAAGACGCCGTCACCGGCCAACAGCGCATCCGCCATCCGCAGCGCT
The DNA here is from genome assembly GCF_001945365.1 of Pseudomonas reinekei. Classification (GTDB taxonomy): domain Bacteria; phylum Pseudomonadota; class Gammaproteobacteria; order Pseudomonadales; family Pseudomonadaceae; genus Aquipseudomonas; species Aquipseudomonas reinekei. Next base: position 188,453 of record NZ_MSTQ01000006.1, on the reverse strand, counting down.
TCGACGCTTACGCACCGACCCTGCGCCACAACGGCCATGGGGCCTGGGTCTGCGAAACCGAACCCCCCCGCCAGTGGGAAGGCTCGACCCTGATGCGCCGCCTCGGCCACAGCACCGAGGGTTTCAACGATGAACAGCTGGAGGAGATCCGCCAGATCAGCGGCACCGATGAAGGCGTGCTGCGCAGGGTACACATTGAAAACACCCCGCCCCCGCCGCTGCTGACCGATACCCTGCAACGCCTGGCTACACCCGCCATTGCGCCTGCGCCGCTATCCCCTGAAATCGCGCCGCTGTTCAGCGAATTCCCCGAGCTGCCGGCGACCGTTGCCGAACACATCATCGAGGGCGCGAGTGCCACGGAAGATCAGCACATTGCCCAGAAGAAACGCCTGCCCCTGCGCCTGAAAACCCAAGCCCGAGAGCTGCAATTCGAAACCCGGGCGGTGCGGGCCGCCCAGGGTCTATACCCGAGCGCATCAATTACCCCCGACACCGAGCGACTGGTGCTAGGCACCTTGCGCTTTAACACCGATACCTTCGGCGACCTGCGCCTGGAGATTCGTCAGGGCACCTTCGATGGCGAGCTGCGTTACAGCGTCGGCCCCGATGACGCCAAGCGGGTGCGAGTCCTGATTCGCGACGAGGCCGGGCAGTATCAGGTGCGTGATGGTGACGATCAGCCGATCCATGAGGCCGATGATTTTTTCGAAGCCGTGCTGCAGGCCACGCAGGAAAATGGACAAAACGCCCTGGGCTACAAACCGGGGGAGGCCGAACTGTTCAGGCAGTGGGTCATGGTCAAATCGGCTCCGCCGAGCGAACGCCGGGTCGTGCTCGCCGAGCCGCCCGTTCGCATGGTGGCCGAGCACGAAACGATGCTGTTGGTGCGTGGGGGCTGGCTCAGCAGAGATGGCCAGACCGTACACGAACGCATCCATGACCTTTATCCGCACTTCAGCGATTCCGAGGTCGATACGTTTGCCCGTGCCCTGACTGAAAGGGGCGAGCCGATGCAGTTTCTGGAGGAGCAAGAAAACGAGCTCAACGAGTTGAGAACAATCATGACTCGCTGGAGCCGAACGCATTACGATGAGGAATCCGGAACACACTGGCCACGTAACCCCGTCCGGGCACGGATTGCCGATCGCTTGCTCGACTGCTTTCACCGAAAGAACACCGGGTTCGATAGTCGTACGGATCTGCATGGCTATTCGCTGGATCTGTCACAGGAACGATTTCTGATGTCTACGAACCTGGGATCCGAGTGGCCCGAGCTGCCGCAGCTGCAAAAGTTTCTGGACAAGGTCACGATCCTGAAACTCGACAACACCCGTTTTTCCGCCACAGCCAACGGTTTGCTGAAAGACTTCCCCAACCTTCGCGAACTCAGCGCCAGTCGATGCAGCCTGACGAGTCTGCCGGAAAACATCGGCGCCATGCACCGGCTCGAACGCCTGCGTTTGAGTGACAATGAGATCGTGCTGGACGCCGCCGCCGTCGAGCAACTCAAACACCTGACCTACCTGGAGATCCTGCGCCTGGATGAAAACCCCTTGGGCAGGGTTGTTGACATCTCACGCATGCCCCGGCTGAAAGTCGTCGGTCTGCGGGACACGGTCATTGTCAGCTGGCCTGAAGGTACGTTGAGCAAAACCAGGCCTCGTGGTTTTCTGCTGGATCTTCGGGATAACCCGATCAGCCTGATTCCCGAAGTGGTCCCAGGCTCACCGCAGGCCTGGGTCGTGGGACGCACCCGGCTGGATGTCGGCAACCTGTCGGAGTTAGACCAGGTTCGCTATCAGGCGATCCGTCGTTCGGTGCAATTGCCCCCTGAGCCCATCGTGCCCTCAAACAGCCAGGCCGAATGGGTGGTCAGTTCCGACTACAGCGCGGACCACTGGAGGGATGTGCCCGGCTGGGGCGTCGACCGGGCCAATCTGTGGTCGGAGCTGGTCGACGAGCCCCAGGCCGAGCGCTTCTTGAACGTGCTGCTCGATACCCGGCTCTCCGCTGACTACCGGGCCGGCGACAAAGCCCGGGATAAACTGGTGCAACGTGTCTGGCGCATGCTCGATGCCGTGTACGTCGACACATCTCTTCGGGAGAAGCTGTTTACCATGGCCATCGCGCCAGTGGATTGCGCCGACGCCGGCGCCCAGTTGTTCAATCACATGGGGATCCACGTGCTCGCCTACGAGGCCCATGCGTACACCACCGACACGGCTCAGTTGGAGCAGAAACTGGTGACCCTGGCCAAAGGCGCGGCGCGACTGGAACAGGTCAACGACATTGCCCGCGCCGATGTCGCCGGTCGGGGCGGCAACCCGGACGAAGTCGAGGTCTACCTGGCCTATCAGACCGGATTGGCAGAGCGCCTCGACTTGCCCTGGCAATCAAAAGGCATGCTTTACCGGCCAGTGTCCGGCGTCACTGACGCAATGATCGATCAAGCCTATGACACGGTCCTGGCCTTGGGCGAAGGCGATGGTCTGGTCGACCGGATGCTCGAACAGGATTTCTGGCAAGACTATTTGAACGAGCGCTATGCGAACCCGTTGCAAACCAATAAACATCGCTATCAGCGCCTGTCGGATCAACTGGACACCCTGCGCGATACCCAGCGCGAATGGGTCGAGTCGACATCGGATCTGCGCCGCGCCGAATTGCGCAGCCAACTCAGGGAACTGATAAACGATCTGCCGGTGCCGGACACCGTGGTCTTTGCCGATGAGCCGTTCAGCGATGCGATCTTCGACCGATTGCTGGTCGACCTGGGCGACGCCGAGAAAGAACTGTCGCGAAGCCTGACCCGTGCTGCCATGAAGCGCGCCGGCCATTAAAACCCAAGCAAGTGAGGACAGCCTGACGGCGGTTTGCGCCGTCAGGTTCAGGGCACTGGCCTTACACTTCGGAATCCCAAATCACGGTGACGCTGCCGAAATACTGTTTGGGTGCCCCCGGCAAAAAAAGATGATCGGGTTTCTCAAGCTCGAAGTGCAAGGTGCCCGGCTTACGATCCACATAGTGGCCTGGCTGAAAAATCTCGCTCCCGCCCTCAGTCAGCAGTTCCTGGCGCTGGACCGGTCTTCCGGCGCTATTGGTCAAGCCACCCGGTAGACTCACGCTGACTTTCAATGGTGCGGTCAGTATCAAATTCCGATCAGCCATATAGCAGACCCGTCCATCGGTGATTGAACACTGCAAAAACATTTTGAAGCGAGAACTGGCCGAGATATTGAAGGTCTGGTCACGGAACAGCCGCACCGGTTTACGCCCGGCATGCAACCAGCTCTGCCAGCCGCCGGCCGGGAGCAACTGGACCTTTTCGCCACCGGGCGGGACATCGACCTTGAGCGTATGTTGAACGTCGAGATTGAAGTTCATGGTCAGTAGGGGACTGCTCGGCAGCATGACATCGCCGAAGTCGAAGTCGCCGTTGGGGCCGACGGTGTAAGTCAATGCCCCCGTGTAATGGCCCGCCAACATGCCCAACGGATTGGGCGTGACAAGCTCATAGGCAAAATCCAGAAACTCGTAACGCATCCATGGCACCTGGAATTTCGCCTGTTTATTACAGGCGGCGTCAACCGGCGTCTTCCAGAAAAAACCGTAGTAGTTGGTCCCGTAATAACCCACTCCACTGTAAAGGCACGGCGCCGAGCTGTTCACCCAGCTCAATCCCCATAACAGGTTATGTGCAAATCGGTAGTCTTCGTTGGTGTCCCCCGTCAGTTGCCGAACATCCTCCGTCACATACTTGGAGCCCACACCGGTAATGCGCATTTTTACCGTCTCCACCGCTCCGGATTCATGACGAACCGTCAGATCGCGCCATTGCGCCGGCACCCTGAACGTTGCGCCCTGGCGCGGCGACCCATGGTTGGCCGGGATCGCCTGGCTGGACTCGAACTGAATCGGCACTTGCAGGCTGAACGTCTGATTTTCGACACATTGCCCCGGGTATCGCTCGCAGTAACCGCTGGGCGGGGTGGTGTTCTTGAACTGGTTGAGATGGGGGTGCGTCGGATCAGGCTTGAACAACGCAGTGATTGAAACGTCCTGGGCCAACGCCTGGGGCATCAGCCACCACACCATCAAAAGAATCCACAACCCTGGATGCCTAGTTGAAAACAAAAAACCGGTGACACTCATCTGTATCCATCTCCGATAACCCCCGCCCTGTTCCCGGCGAGAGTCGATTTCCATTCGACATTTCAAATGCTGTTAAGCCCGGCATAAGCAAAGGGGATGCAGTGCAACGAAAATCACTGTGGGAGCGAGCCTGCTCGCGAAGAGGCCGGCACATTCAGCCTCCATGGCGCCTGACACGCCGCCATCGCGAGCAGGCTCGCTCCCACATTTTTGATCCCTGGCAAACACAGGTCAGGGTGCCGCCGCACTGAAAATCAGCTGGACAGTGCCGTAGTAGGTCCCCGGCTTATAGCCACCGGCCGGCTCTTTCGGCTGGATGTCCAGGGCAAAGCGCCCCCCGGCCATGGCTTGCGTCGCCGACACCACTTCGCGCGGTTGCGGATCGTGACTCAGTTCCTGGCCGTTGAAGCTGACCCGCAAGTAGATGTTCTGGTCTTCACGCCCGTTGAACAGATAGGGCTCGGCATCCAGCCGCGCTTCGATTGCACTGGTGTCGTGCTTGACGTCGAAATTCTTGCGCAGCCCTTCAAGCCGCGACGTGTTGCGATTCCACGGCAGGGTCTGTTCCAGATGAATCCAGTTGGTTTCGGCCGGTATCACGTAAAAGCCCAGGGTCGGAATGTCCGCCCACACCTCGAATGTGCGCTCTTCCCGTGCCGCGAAAACCTGGGCACACATCATCACGCCCACACACAGGGCGATGGCCGATTGCTTGATCATGTCAGTTACCTGTTGCGTGAAAAAAAGCGGCGAGTCCTTCAGCGCGACTCGCCTTTGGCGGTGTCACTGGCTGGCAATGCGCAACGCTTTTTTGTCGGCGCCTTCGATCAGGTTGAAGCGGTATTCCCGACCGGGTTTCTTCTCGAACTCGAACGATTTGCCCGCCAGAACGTGATGTTTGGTAGTTGCTTCGCACTCGGTTTCATTCTTCAGCGAGCAGTTGCGAAACTCGTCGATCACCACCACGGTGTTGCCGTTATTGCGCAGTCGATAAACACCGGGGCTGTCATCGATCACGCTGTCGAAACGGCTGTTCTTCGGGCGAACAAAAAACACCGTGCCGAAGCCGGTCATGACGTTGACCCCCGCCGACAGGTTCTCCTTGTAGGTATCGCGCTCTTCACTGGACACCGCGAAGTCATCTTCCTTTTCCGGTACCACCGGCACGAAGCGCACGCGGAAATAACGCTCGGTGTCACGGGCGCCCATGTGCAGCAAGCGCGTGCCCTGCATGCCTTTGGCCGGCACGATCAGCCGTGCCGGGCTGGCCATCAGTCCATCCCGGCCGCTGCCATCCGCTTGCGTTGCGACCGGTATTTCGCGGTGGCTACCATCGGCGTCGTAGATGATTTCGAGGATGTTGACCTTGACGAACGCGGTGCTGTCGCCGCTGTTGTAGACGCGTTTGAGGTAGGTGCTCTTGTCGCCGTCCAGATAGTCGTACACCGTTCCGACATTGATCTGCGGACCGGCCTGAACCGCCAGAGAAAACCCGCTCAAACCCAACAGCAACCACAGACGTTTCATACCCTTGAACCTCATGACATTGAACACAACACAGGCGCGGACCCTCGATAGGCGGCCCATCAAATTTCCGAATCCCAGATCACGGTGACCTTGCCCCTGTAATAGGGACCGGCACCGGGCTCCAACATGAATTCCATCTCCCTTTCGGGCACCTCGAAGTGCAGGACACCCGGTGCCCTGTCGACGTAGAAACCCGGCTGGAAATACAGTGCGTTGGCGGCTCCCGCTCGCAGTCGCATGTGCCTGACGGGTTGCCCGCTCATGTCGGTCAGGCCATTGGGCAGGGTGACAAAGACCTGCAGCTCCACGCCCCGCTTGGAGACGCGATCATCCAGCAGGCAGTCGTAACTGGAGCCGGTGAACTCGCACTCCATCTGCATCTTGAAACGCGAAGACGCCGAAATATTGAAGGTCTGGTCACGGAACAGCCGCACGGGCCTGCGTCCCGCCTGCAGCCAGCTCTGCCAGCCACCGGCCGGGACCAACTGGACCTTTTCGCCACCGGGCGGGATGTCGACCTTGAGGGTGTGCTGCACGTCGAGATTGAAGTTCATCGTCAACGCCGAATCGCTCGGTATCAGTACATCGCCAAAATCGAAATCGCCATTGGGGCCGATGCTGTAAGTCAGTGAGCCGGTGTAGTGCCCTGAAGACATGCCCAAGGGGTTGGGGGTCTCCAGTTCATAGGCGAAATCCAGGTGATTGAAGCGAAGCCACGGAACATTGAACTTTGCCTGTTTTGCGCAGATGCCTTCGGTGGGCGTTCGCCAGAAAAAATCGTAGGTGGTGGTGGTGTACCAGCCCACCCCGCTGTAGAGGCAGGGTGACGGTGCACTCACCCAACTCAGGCCCCATAACAGGTTGTGCGCAATGCGGTAATCATCGGCGCCTCCCACCAGTTCCATCACATCATCGGTCACCGCCTGCGAACCAATGCCGGCTATCCGTACCCTCACCGTCTCGGGTTCTCTGGTCGTTTCGTGATAGACAGTCAACTCGCGCCATTGCGCCGGCGCTTTCAACATCGCCCCCTGACGCACGGATGCATGATTGGCCTGTATGGGTGAACGTGAATTGAACTGAATCGGCACCTTCAAGCTGAAGAACTGCTCCAATTCACACTGGTCAGGCCAATTCCCGCAATAACCACTGGGCGGCGTGGTGTTCTTGAACTTGTTCAGATGCGGATAGGCTGAGTCCGGCTTGAACACGGCAGTGATCGTGACGTCCTCGGCACTGGCCGGAGCGGTCATGGTGCTGGTGAGCAATGCGCCAGCCACCCACCCCTTGGTACGTGAAATGAAAGAACGCGAGACGTTCATGTAAGTCTGACCTCCGATAACCAGATTCAACCGCGGGCCGTTCAGCCCGCCGTCTCGGCGCTGTGGGTGGCGTCCGCCAGGGTGTCCGGCGAACAGCGCAAATCACCGATCATCAACACGTTGTTTTCGCTGCGGTGTTTGTCGATATCGAGGCGGAACTGGCACAGCAACTGGTCGGCGTAACGCACCTCCAGGGTCGGTGAGCCCGCGTTCATTTCCATCGAGAAGAAACCATCGACTTCACTGACCCCACGACTGGCGTGGTTGATCACGTGGTGCCCCTTGAGCGGCCGTCCCTGCGGGTCGAGCAGGCGCCCGAGCACGGTCAGGGTTTTCATCACCCGCACCTTGCGGTACTCCACGCCGCCCTTGTTCAGGTGATAGCGGGTGCGCGAAGGTTCGATGCTGGCTGCCGGCACGTGATTGCCTTCGAAGTCGAAGCTCACCGAACTGTTTTTGTAGGCCGTCAGCGCAATGAAATTGCGCCCCGGCCGCAGGGCTGCACTGCCGCCGCTGAGGTCGTCGGCGCGCAAGGCGATACCGTCGATGTCGGACTCGACGTCAACGATCATCCCGGCGCCGCGCCCTTGATGCTGGCTGGTCAATGCAATGCGCTGCGCGCCGAGCGCCAGTGTGCTGTCGAGGTTCAGGCCACCGGTGAATTTGTTGTTGAAGGACGAGCGCTGGATGAATCCGTCGCCATTGATTTCGTCGGTACGAAAGTTCGCCAGGCTCGACAGCCCGACACCATAGGTATCGGTCAGCGCGGTCACCGACACGCTCTGCAGTACGTGGTCTTGCAAGTCTTTGCGCCACCCCAGCGAAGCGTTGTTATCGCGCCCACCCTCACGGGCGGTACGGCTGCCGATGCTGCCGGAAATCTGCTGGCCGGGACCGCCAAGGGCCATGTTGATGCTCAGGTCGACCCCGCGATTGCGCGCATCGCCGCTGCTGTAGCTGCCCGGGCGGTCGAACAGCGACAGGCGCCAATTGGCATCGCTGCCAAACAACTGGGTCCGCTGGGTCCAACCGAGGTCGACGCCAACACCTTCGACGTTGCCCTCACTGTGGGACACCCGGGCATTGAGCGAACTCTTGCCGCTGATGCGGTGGTTCAGCGCCAGCGATGAATTGCTGGTCTGGCCGTTGAATACATTGCGTTGGCGTACGCGGGTGCCGTCGGGCAGCGTGTCGTAGGTATTGGTGGTGTCGAGCCAGCTACGGTTGTGGTTGATCACCAGGCTGCCGGAACCATAGTTGTACAGGGCTTGCAGGTCGGCACCGGTGCCGTGGTCTTCAGTCTGGTAGAGGTTGGCGTAGACACTCGTGCTGTTGCCCAGGGTCCAGTCGATCGAGCTGCCGTACTGGAGCTTTTCCCGCACCTGGCGTGCAGACAGGCCGAGAATCACCCGGGGGTGCAGCAGATAGTTGATCGAGGCGCCCGCCGTGGCATTGCCACTGCTTTGTTGATCCCAGTTGCTCAGCAGTTTGCTTTCCTGCCCCGCGAACAGGTTGTAGCGCCAGCGATCATCGTGGTTGCGCCAGTTGCTCGGTTTGTAGATCAGCTCCTGAGTGGTCGAGGTGATTTGACCATCCTCGATCAGTCGTACTTCCACTTCGTAAATGCCGCCAGGCAATGGCCGTGTGTCGAGGGTCTGCAAACCGGCCGGGACCGACTGGGTGTTGATCAACAGGCCATCGCGATAGATCTCCACCGATGCCTGGCGGTTGGCCGTGACATAAACCGGGTACACGCTGGGTTTCGGACTGTCGATGGCCAGGCTGTCGGAGCTGCCATACATCACGCCCACGGCGATGTCGGGGCTGGTGCCGAACGAACGGGGCTGGCGCGTCAGGCCTTCGGAGTTGGGCGTGAAGTAGCCCAGGCGGACAAAACGGCCCTCCAGTTCGCGCTGGGTGAAAAGCTCATGCACGGAGTGGTAGGTTTTGTCATCCGGTCCGCCCAGACGTGCCAGTTGCATGTTGAAAGTCTGGCTCCAGTTGCCCAGGCTGCCGCTGGCCTCCAGACCGAAACGACCGCCCAGGTCTTGATCCTGGCCGCCGTTGAGATTGAGTTGGTTACGCACCATCAGGCCGCTGCTGCCGCCCTCCGGCTGAGCGTAGAAACGCTTGGCTTCGCTGTCGCGCTCGGCATTTTCGGTGACGATCGACAGCAAGGAATTTTCCAGGTTGTAGTGAACAGCCAGCATTTGCTCCGGGCATTGTCCCGTACAGGCTCCCAAAGCCACGCCGGGCTTGAGGATATCTGCCCAGGTCTCGCGCTCCCCGGCACCTAAACGGCTTTCACTGGTATCGGTGAAATCGAGCAACGTCACCCGGTCATCGCGGGACAACACAATCATCGCCTCGCCGAGCGGTTGCTGATCGAGCTCGACCCGAACCGCCAGCGGAACGTCAAAGAAATGCTCCTCGAACTCTGTGGGCAGGCCTTTGGCCTGGGCCAGCAAACTTCGCGGCGTATTATCAACAGAAGTGGGCGCCGCAAATGCACTGCTGCATAACAGCAACGCAAGCGCTGCCGCGATGGGCGTCATCGGGAACATGAACAAATACTCTAATAACAAAGAAGTTGAATCCCGACCGGCAACTTTTACATTGCCGACCGGTCACGTTACTTATGCAAGTAAGCGTTTATGACTCTTGTTCAAGGAGCAGGAGGAACAGCATCGAACATCATGGTGACCGCGCCAGTGTAATCACCGGGTGCAAAGGTAGTGCCCAGCGCCTTGATGTTGAGAGGTGCACGATAGTTCACGTTCGATTCGCTTTCACCGACGACCATTTGCGGAGTGGTGGTGAGCACCACATTGTTGAGTGCCACTTGCAGACCAATCTCCGAAGCTCCGCCGATCAGCTTCGGCACACTTTCAAGGCTGGCGTGCACCGAACCATTGTTGTTGCGCACGTCGAAGAAACCGTTGACCTCATCCATGGTGCCTTTGCTTGGCAAGTAATCCATTCTCTGGTCCTTATTGACCAGGTCCGGATCGACCGGCACCACGTAGAAACCATTGGTGGGTACGTGAGCGACAAGGTTAATGGAATGACGGGCTTCACCCGCGGCAAATACGGCGGAAGAACTCAGTGCCAGAACAGCCAGAGGGGCAGCGAACGCAATTTTCTTGAACATCTTTCAGTACCTGTTTTTTAAAAAGGATAAGCGCAGAAAGTTCAAGCTGAGCAAAACTGTCACGAGCAGCTATTTGCTCAGCTGAACTTTCAACGCCGAAAGATGATCGACCAATTTATCTGGAAAGTAAGCAGGCAAGTTCCTGCAAGTGCGTAGCCAAAGTGCTACCACAGTAGAAAGAAAAAACGCCTGATAAACTAAAACACAATGCTTTGCTGTAAGAAGAGTACTACAAAACGCCGATAATCAATATCAACAAGCTCATCTGAGCGGAAGAACTTCCGTAAGAATAATACTACACAAGCCGTAAACTAAGGCCCAAAAGCCAACATTAGAGAGTTAACACTAAATTCATTGCCTTGACATCCAAAAAAACAGGCTCTTTACATTCATCGTCTCGAAAAAGGCTGCGGATCGCCCTGAAGCACTCGCTTGACGAGCCTTCAGGGCTGGAGGTTCAGAGCACTTCCGAATCCCAGATCACCGTGGCATTGCCCGACCACGTGTTCCCTGCTCCCTCGCGCAACATCTGTTCGACATGCTCCCCGGCCACTTCAAAGTGCAGCGTGCCCGGCTTGCGGTCGACGTAGTAACCCGGCTGAAACAACTCGGTGCCACTGCCATCCAGACGCAACGGGCGACGCTGCACCGGTTGGCCGGCGGCATCCGCCAAGCCACCTGGCAGACTCACGCCGATGTTCAATGGCACTTGCTGAGAAGATCCGGTATCGCGTAATGCGCAGGTATTGCCAGCGGAGTACTGGCATTCGAGCTGCATCTTGAAGCGCGAGGACGCCGATACACTGAACGTCTGGTCCCGGAACAACCGCACAGGCTTGCGCCCCTGATTCAACCAGGCCTGCCAGCCGCCCTGAGGAATCAGCTCGACTCGATGACCGCCCGGCGGTACTTCGACTTTTAGCGAATGCTGAACGTCCAGGGTGAAGTTGAGCGTGATGACCGGGTCGTTTGGCAACATCACGTCGCCGAAATCGAAATCCCCCCCAGGTCCTGTGGTGTAGGTCAAGGAACCACGATATTCCCCTGATGACATCCCCAGAGGGTTGGGGGTCTTGAGTTCATAGACGTATTCGACTGTGGCGTGCTCGAACCAGGGAATATCCATCGTGGGCACTACGCCACAGGCCCCTGCTCCTTCAGGAACAAGCCAAAAGAAATACGCATGGTTGACTCCGGCTATGTTGATATTGAGACCGGTACAGGGGGCAGGCGGTGATATCCATGGGTTGCGCCAATAGCCGCCTCCCGGAGGCGTCCAGGCACTAACTCCCGGCGGCCTTGCGAGGGACCACGTACCGCCAATTCCGGCGATGCGCACCTCAACCACCTCTCGCTCACCCGTACGATTATGGACGACGTCCACGGTGCGCCAGCTCGACGGCACACTGAAGGTTGCCCCTTGCCTGGGATCGACATGACCGGCCGGAATCGGCTGCATAGAGCGGAATTTCAGTCGGGGAACTTGCAGACTGAAAATACCCAATTGCGCGCAGCGAGCCGCTATGAACCTTGGACACACCCCGCTCTCTGGCGTTGTGTTAACAAACCGGTTGACCAAGGGATTTGCCGGATCAGGCACAAACTTCGCGGTTATTTCCTGCTCCACTGCTGCCACTGACGAAGTATGCAACCCGGCCAGCAAGCCACCCGCCAACGAGAGCGCAGCCATCGCTCCTGACGAAAAGAATAACTTCATTTTGAATTAACCTGGATTTTCAATAAGGCGATATAAACGCCACTCGGTTGCCCCTGAGGCATCAAGGCGCGAGGGCCTCGAAAATCAAATGCACACTGCCGAAATAATCTCCGGGCTTATAACCTTCGTCCGGTTTGATCGCCGCAACCAACAACTCCACGCGTTTGCCGATATTCGCCTCTGACGCTGTAATCACCTGGGCATTGTCCACCGTGAGTTTTATTCGATTGAACATGACGGCGAGCGCAATGTTGTCGACCTCCCGGCCGTTGCTGATATAGGGTTCTTCACTCAATCGAGCAGCAATGGCACCGTGAGTGTTTTTGACATCGAATTGTTTGCGCAGCGACCCCAGTTCATCCGTCGCCAGATTCCAGTGCAGTTTCTGCTCATGCCCCATCCAGCCCGGGTCCACCGGCAATACATGAAACTCCGCGGTCGGAATAGAAACAGACACTTCGAACGTTTCGCGTTCCATAACGGCATATGCGTAAGCACTGGACAGCGTCAGACACACCGTCGAGATGACGGTTATCCACTTCTCAAACATGACCTTCACCTATGACTAGCACTTCAATGCTGCAAACAAAGAAGCCGAAGCTGATATGAGATTTCAAGAAAGCAACTCAACTGATAAGGCCGCTAAACCGGACTCAACCCTTGATATCCAGTTTTTGGCTTTTGCTTCCTTCAATCAGGGTGAAACGATAGTGACGGCCTGATTGTTTTTCGAACTGAAAAGTCCGACCGGGCAGAATGTGATGTTTGGTAGTGGGCAGGCACTCCTGCGGGTTCTTGATCGAACAATTTTTTAACTCGTCGATCACCACCACGCTGTTACCGTTGTTGCGGATCCGATATTGCTCTGCCTCGTTCTCGCTCACGCTGTCAAAACGGGTTTCCTTGGGCCGGACGAAGAACACCGTGCCATAACCGGCCAGGACGTTTACCCCGGCCGACAGGCTCTTTTTATAGTCGTCACGTTCTTCTGCCGAGAGGGCGAATTCATCTTCCTTTTCTGGCACGACGGGCACATAACGCACGCGAAAATAACGTTCTTTCGCGCGCGCCCCCAAATACAGCAATCGGCTGCCCTGTAAACCATTGGCCGGCACGATCAATCGCGCCGGGCTGGCCATCAAGCCATCGCGCGAAGTGCCGTCGGCTTGATTGACCAACGGGACTTCCCTGGCATTGCCATCGGCGTCATAGATGATTTCCAGAATATTGATTTTGACGAAAGCCGTGCTGTCGCCCCCATTGAATATGCGTTTCAGATAAGAGCTCTTATCGCCATCCAGATAATCGTGAACCACCCCGACATTGATTTGCGGAGCGGCCAGGGACGCGTGAGAAAACAGCGAAAAGCCGAACAATGCCAACAGACGTTTCATGACGTACCCCCTCAATATTGAATTCAGCCGAATCCGGTCCGGTGAAGGCCGGCTCAGCGGTGCATCCACTGTTATTTCAACGGCGCCTCAACCGGGTCTCTCGGACTTGGAATTTGCATCGACCAACGTCTTCGGCGAGCAGCGCAAATCACCGATCATCAGCACATCGTTCTCTCGACGTGAGTTCTCCGGATCGAGGCGGAACTGACAGAGCAACCGGTTGCCGGAACGCACTTCCAGCGTCGGTGAACCGGCGTTCATTTCCATGGAGAAAAAACCGTCGACTTCACTCACGCCGCGGCTGGCGTGATTGATGATGTGATGACCCTTGAGTGGATTACCCTGAGGATCAATCAGGCGACCGAGCACGGTGACCGTTTTGCTGATGGTGATCTTGCGGTAGTCCACGCCCCCCTTGTTCAGGTGATAGCTGGAGCGTGGCGGCTGGATGCTCGCGGCGGGCACATGATTGCCTTCGAAATCGAAGTGCACCGAGCTGCTTTTAAAAGCCGTGAGCGGTACAAAGTTGCGACCTGGTCGCAGTACTGCACTGCCGCCGCTCAAATCGTCGGCACGCAGGGCAATACCGTCGATGTCCGATTCCACGTCGATGATCATGCCCGCACCATCACGGTGTGCCTGGCTGGTCATGACCATTTTCCGCGCACCGATCGCCACGGTGCTGTCCAGATTGAGGCCACCGGTAAGGTCATTGTTGTAGGAGGAACGCTGGAGAAAACCATCGCCACTGACCCTGTCCGAATGCATCGTCGCCATGGCCGACAAACCCACGCCATAGGTGTCGGTGGTCGCCGTGGCCGAGACACTTTGCAGCAGGTGATCCTGAAGGCTTTTGCGATAGGTCAGCGATGCATTGTGATCGTTGCCGCCGTTTCGTGCCGTACGCGAACCAATGCTGCCGGTCAGTTGTTCTTCCGGACCGCCCAGAGCGAGGTTGAGACTGATGTCAATCCCGCGATCCCGGCCGTTCCCCGCGCTGTAGCTGCCCGGTCGATCGAACAGTGAAAAGCGCCAGTTGGCATCATTGCCAAACAGTTGAGTGCGCTGAGTCCAGCCCAGATCCACTCCCGTGCCCACGGTATTGCCCTGGCTGTGGGAGAACCGGGCATTGACCGAGCTTTTGGGGGTCAGCCGGTGATTGAGCGCCAACGATGAGTGACGGGTCTGGCCGACAAACACATGACGCTGCCGCGACCGCGTCCCGTCAGGCAAGGTGTCGTAGAGTCGCGTCGTGTCGAGCCAGCTACGATTATGGCTGGCGACAATACTGCCCCGTCCATAAGCGTACATGCCCTGTAAATCGAGACCGGTTCCATAGTCTTCGGTCTGGTAGATATTGGCGAACAGGCTGGCATTATTGATGACTGTCCAGTCGATCGATGTGCCGTATTGCTGGGTGTCGCGTACCTGTCGACCGCTGATGCCGAGGATCACTCGCGGGTGCAGCAGGTAGTTGAATGCCGCACCGGCGACCCAATCGCCGTCAGCCTGCCTGTCCCAGTTACTGAGCAAACTGGATTCACGTCCGGTGAAAAGGTTGTAGCGCCAGCGCTCGTCATGATTGCGCCAGTTGTTCGGCTTGTAGACCAGCTCCTGAGTGCTGGACATGGTCTGGCCATCCACGACCAGTCGCACTTCGACCTCATAAATGCCACCCGGCAGCGGGCGCGTATCCAGCGTTTGTAATCCGGCCGGAACCGCTTGCGTATTGATCAACAAGCCGTCGCGGTAGATTTCCACCGAGCCCTGGCGGTTGGCAGTCACGTAGATCGGATAGATCGACGGCTTCGGGTTGTTGATCACCAGGCTGTCGGAACTGCCATACATGACACCCAATGCCGTATCCGGACTCGCGCCGAATGTACGTGGCTGGCGGCTCAGCCCTTCGGAGGTTGGAGTGAAGTAGCCCAGACGCACAAAGTTGCCCTCCAGTTCGCGCTGGGTATAGAGGTCATGCACGGCGTGATTGACCTGGTTGTCGATGCCACCGGTTCGGGACAGTTGCAGGTTGACGGACTGGGACCAGTTGCCCAGGCTGCCGCTGGCTTGCAGGCCGTAGCGCCCGCCGAGATCCTGGTGCTGACCGCCATTGAGATTCAGTTGATTGCGCACGATCAGGCCGCTGCTACCGCCCTGCGGCAAGTGGTAGAAGCGTCGTGCCTGATCATCACGTTCGACGTTCTCAGTGAGGATCGACAGCATTGAGTTTTCAAGGCTGTAGTACACGGCGAGCAACTGCTCCGGGCATTTGGTTTGGCAGGCGCCGAGCGCTATTCCTTGCTTGAGGTAGGTCGACCAGGTGTCTCGCTCGACCGACTTGATCTTGCTGCCACTGACTTCGGTGAAATCAACGAGGGTGATGCGATCGTCGCGACTTAACACCACCATCGCCTCACCGAGAAACTGTTGGTCAAGTTCCACACGGACCGCTAACGGAACATCAAAGAAGTGCTCTTCGAATTCCCGGGGCAAGCCCTTGGACTGAGCCAGCAAACTTCGCGGAGTAAGGCCGCTATCCGCTGCCACGGCCAAAGCGTTTGCGCAAAAAACAAGTGCGAGCGCCATCGCGATGGGCGTCATCGGGAACATGTAGTTAATACTCGAAAAATAAATATATCGATCCAGGATCGACGAGCAGAAAGTCACTCGCCGATCGACAACTTAAATAAAACTACGGCGTTTTATTACGGAGCCTTGGCAAGGGCATCAAAGATCAATACGGGAGTGGCGCTGTATTCGCCATTCTGGGTGTCACCCGGTTTCGCCGCCGTGATGACCAGGTCGGCGGAGATCCCCCCCGCCGCTGCGGCCTCGGTCACCACTTCCTGGGAGGCGCCTGTCAGGGTGACGCCATTGAAGGTGTACGTCAGTGGAATGCTGTTGACACCGTTATGCAATGCCTGCGGGCCACCTTCGATGTAAGCACCTACACCGCCGGAGGTGTGCCTGACGTCATACAGCGCGCGCAACGCGGTCAGTTCCCCGGTTGCCAGGACATAGTTCATTTTTTCGTCTTTACCGAAGTTCGGGTCCCGCGGCTGAGCGTGGAAAACCTTGCTCGGAATGCTGGCACTGATGTGGATGACATTGCGCGATTCTTCAGCAGCGAACGCCACGGCAGAACTCAAAGAAACAACAACCATGGACGCGGCGAAGGCAATTTTTTTGAACATGCTTACGTACCCGTTATTAAAAGAATGGTTTCGCAAAAAAGTTAAAACAGACACGTCATCAACAACCAACTTAAGGAAGTTGAAGAACCGTCACTCAACTTTAGCGGCGCAGATGATCATTCAAATAATATTTAAAGTAAGTAGGAAAATTCGACTTCACACGTAGCCACAAAGAACCAACCAAGAAGGAAAACAAAAGATCACAAACGGTAACAACCACAACAAAACAACATTCAAGTTAAAACGTTTCAAAAGAAACAAATCAAAACATATGAATGACCGTTCAAACTTCATAAAAACGTTTACATCCAGACCGGGCCAGGCCAGGACACCGCCATTTGAAAACGGGCGATAGCGCACTGAAGAATCTGTCGCGCGTCGTCCGGCACGAAGTCGCCGACCGCTGGTCGGACCTTCTTGTATAGCCATAAGATATATCTTAAGTTGTATCTAAATACGACGAGAGAACGAAGAAAATGAGAGACCATCATTTATCCCACCGCGAACACGGCGACGGCCGCGATGGCTTCGAAAAACGACCCGGCCGCGAACGCGGTGGGCGCGGCCCCCGGGTATTTGCCCCCGGCGACCTCAAATTGCTGCTGCTGGCGTTGATCGCCGAACAGCCGTGCCACGGCTACGACCTGATCCGCCAGATCGAAGGCATGTTCGATGGCGCCTACAGTCCAAGCCCCGGCGTGATCTACCCGACCCTGACCTTTCTCGAAGAAAGCGAAATGATCCTGGGCGACGCTGAAGGCGGGAAAAAGCGCTACTGCGTGACCGACACCGGTCGCCAGTCCCTGGCCGAACAGGCCGTCGCCCTTGACGGGGTGCGGGTGCGCATCGATGTGAGCAAACGCTCCTTGCGCGGCCATGATCGCCCGCCGGAAATTCACGAAGCCGTGCACAACCTGCGTCACGCGCTGCAACTGCACCACGGGCGCTGGAGCGCCGAAGAAATCCAGCGTGTCGCTGCACTGCTCAACGACACCGCCAAAGCCATTGTCGACGGGCCCGCCGTTCAAGTTACCCAGGAGAAAGCGAATGACTGAAGTGAACACACAAGCCATTCACCGCGTCATGCACGAAATCAAGCGCCGTCGCCTTGAGGTGCTGCGGGTGGTCGATCTGACGCCACGCATGCGCCGGATTACCCTGGGCGGGCCAGAGCTGGCGGGCTTCGTCAGCCTCGGCACCGACGACCACGTCAAACTGCTGTTCCCGCAGAACGCGGCGGAACAGGCGGCAATGGAAACCCTGGTACTCGGCGCCGGTAAGAACGACGGCCCGATGCCGGCCATGCGCGACTACACGCCGCGTCGCTACGACCTGGACAGCCTGGAGCTGGACATCGACTTTGTTTTGCACGGCGACGGCCCCGCCTCGACCTGGGCCGAGCAGGCCAAACCCGGGCAGTTCCTGCACATCGGCGGGCCAAGGGGGTCGATGATCGTGCCGGACATGTTCGACAGCTATCTGCTGATCGGCGATGAAACCGCCCTGCCCGCCATTGCCCGGCGCCTCGAAGGCCTGGCAGCCAACCGCCGTGCGCTGGTGATCATCGAAGTGGAAAACGGCAAGGAACAGCAAGTACTGGAAAGCGCGGCCGAGGTCAGTGTGATCTGGGTACTGCGCGAGGGTGGCAAGGACCATTTGCTCAGCACCGTACGGCAGATCGATGTCCCGGCCGGCAGCCTGTACGCGTGGGTCGCGACGGAATCCAGGGTATCGCGGCAGATCCGCCGGGTGTTGCTCGATGAGCATGGGCTGGACGAGCAGTTCGTCAAAGCCGTGGGCTACTGGCGCCTGGATGACACCGACGAGGAGTAGAAGGCGGAAACCGTACATGTGGCGAGGGAGCTCGCTCCCTCGCCACAAATGCTTTCCGCGTTCAGATTCGAGCGCGCCACCGATCGAGCCCGATCAGCGCCAACGCAATCACCACAAACCCCGCCAACAATCCCCCGGCATTGATAAACACCTGTGGATAACCCAGCTTCTCCACATCAATGAACGGGTATGGATAAACCGCCAGAAAATGCCCGCGCCACAGCGCATAGCCGAAATACGCCAGTGGATAAATCATCCACAGAGCAATATGGCGCAGACGCAAAGCCCCCTTGGGCACGCAGCAAAACCAGTACACCAGAAACAGCACGGGCATCACGTCGTGCAGCAACTCATCGGCCAGCCATTGCCAGCCTTCGGGATGCCACAGATGGCGCAGCAACAGGCTGTACGCCAACCCAACCACAACGATGCTCACGGCGATGCCACTGCTGACCCACGGCTGCAAGAACCAGCGGCGCGCAGCCGACTCGCGAGACGTCATTTCACAGGTCAGCACGGTGGCCACCAGCGTATTGCTCAGCACGGTGAAATAGCTGAAGAAACTCATCAGCCCACCCAACAGACTCGCGCCCAGGGTCCAGCGCGAATGAAAGATCAGGTACATCTGGATGCTCAAACCGGCCCAACCGAGGATGGCAGCCACGACCACAAATCGACGTCGCATGGCAGGCGCGTTGAGCATGTTCAGAGTGGGCGCTTGGTGCGCATCAACTTCACATACAAGCGCTCGACCTTCTCCCGCGCCCACGGCGTTTTACGTAAAAACGTCAGGCTCGACTTGATGCTCGGATCGCTCTTGAAGCAGCGGATATCGATGCGCTCGGCCAGCCCGGACCATTCGTAGTGCTCGACCAGGGCATTGAGGATTTGCTCCAGGGTGACGCCGTGCAGCGGGTCAGTATTGTGTTCGGTCATGCCGGGCCTTTCGCGTGTTGGGATGAGGAAGCCGCGCACCTTACGTTAAATGTAGGTGAAACGGAAAAGATCGCAGGCTGCGACATTTCGTGGACTGTTACCAAATCCGAAAAGATGCATGTCAGTAAAAGACCTTTCTCTATTTGTAACAGAACATTATCCTTGCGCCCGCTTTAGCTGAAACGCTTTTGCTAACTCGCTTCCCCCTCTGCTTTTACGTTCATCCCACTGAAAAGAACCCAGAATTTCCTTTTATGCCTGATGCCCCATTCTTGCAAGACAGCGCTGTCTCTACGCCAGTCGCCTGCCGAAAACCCCTGACATTCCTTGGCAGTTGCGCCGCACTGAGCCTTGCCACTTGCGCCCAGGCTGCACCGGCTTTCGATAGCGATTCTCCGTGGATGCTCGGCGACTGGAACGGCACACGTACGGAACTGGCGGAAAAAGGCTACGAGTTCAACGTCGATTACACCGGCGAAATGGGCAGCAATCTGCGCGGTGGCTACGATCACGACCGCACAGCGCGCTACAGCGATCAGTTTGCGCTGGGCAGCCATCTGGACTTGCAAAAAATCCTCGGCTGGCACGACGCTGAATTTCAACTGACCATCACCGAACGCAGTGGCAACAACATCAGCAACGACCGCATCAACGATCCGCGTGTCGGTGGTTTCACCTCGGCCCAGGAAGTCTGGGGGCGCGGCCAGACCTGGCGCCTGACACAGATGTGGTATCAGCAGAAATTCTTCGACCAGCGACTCGACCTCAAGGTCGGCCGCCTCGGTGAGGGCGAAGACTTCAACAGCTTCCCCTGCGACTTCCAGAACCTGGCGTTCTGCGGTTCCCAGGTCGGCAACTGGGTCGGCGGCATCTGGTACAACTGGCCGGTCAGCCAATGGGCGATGCGGGTCAAGTATCACCTGACCCCAGAGCTGTACGCGCAGGTCGGCGTGTACGAGCAGAACCCGTCGAACCTCGATCGCGACAACGGTTTCAAGCTCAGCGGCAGCGGCACCCAGGGCGCAATCCTGCCGGTGGAACTGGTGTGGTCGCCCAAGCTCAATGGCCTGCCGGGTGAATACCGCGCCGGTTATTACTACAGCAACGCCGACGCGACCGACGCCTACAAGGACAGCAACGGCCAGCCCGCCGCCCTGAGTGGCGAGGCTTACCGCAGCGCGTCAAGCAAACACGGTGTGTGGCTGGGAATTCAGCAGCAAATCACCAGCATCGCCAGCGACCACTCCCGCGGCCTGAGCGTGTTCGCCAACGGCACCCTGCACGACAAGAAGACCAACGCCATCGACAACTATGTCCAGGCCGGCGTCGTCTACAAAGGCCTGTTTGACGCCCGAGCCAAGGACGACATCGGTTTCGCCATGGCCCGCGTGCACGTCAACCCGGCCTATCGCAAGAATGCCGAGGCAACTAACCAGGCCCGCGCGGTTTTCGACTATGACGACCCGGCCTTCCTGCCGCCGCAAGACACCGAATACAGCGCCGAACTCTATTACGGCGTGCACGTCACCCACTGGCTGACCGTGCGCCCGAACCTGCAATACATCCGCCACCCCGGTGGCGTGAACGACGTCGACGACGCGCTGATTGGCGGGATCAAGATCCAGTCATCGTTCTAACCAACACCACAAAACCCTGTAGTAGCTGGCTTGCCAGCGATGGCGGCGTATCAGTCGACATCCGTGCCAACTGAAACACTGCTATCGCTGGCAAGCCAGCTCCTACAGGGAGATTGCGTCTACCGAACACATTGCAACTGAACCCTGCCCGCACATGATCGTCATCTACAGTGAACTTGCGCGGGACTACTTGAAACGTCACGGAGAATCACACTATGAGCACTGATGGTGCCTTGGGTCGAAGCCGTCTATGGCCAAGCCTGCTTGGCATACTGCTTCTGCTAATGGGCCTGGCCATGCTGGCCGGGGGGATCAAGCTGAGCATGCTCGGCGGCTCGCTGTATTACCTGCTGGCCGGTATCGGCCTGGCGCTGACCGGCATCCTGCTGTTGCTGGCACGCCGTGCCGCGCTGGGCCTGTACGCATTGGTGCTGTTCGCCAGCACCGTATGGGCGCTGTGGGAAGTCGGCCTCGACTGGTGGCAACTGGTGCCGCGCCTGGCAATGCTGTTTGCCCTGGGCCTGGTGATGCTGCTGCCCTGGTTGCGTCGTCCGCTGCTGCGTGACGGTGCCGCACCAGTGGGCACCGGCGCGCTGAGCGTGGCCGTGGTGCTCGCTGGCGTGACGGCACTGGCCAGCCAGTTCACCAACCCAGGTGAGATCAAGGGCCAACTGGACCGCGACAGCGTACCCGGCATGACCAACACCGCCCCGGCCATGCCGGATGGCGACTGGAACTCTTACGGCCGCAGCGCCCACGGTGACCGTTATTCGCCACTGGCGCAGATCACCCCGCAGAACGTCAACAAACTGGTTCCGGCCTGGACCTACCGCACCGGCGACCTGCCAGGGCCGAACGACCCGGGCGAAACCACGGCCGAAAACACCCCGCTGAAAGTCAACGGCATGCTCTACGTGTGCACGCCGCACAGCCAGGTAATTGCACTGGACCCGGACACCGGCAAGGAAATCTGGCGTTTCGATCCGAAGCTCTCCACGCAGAACGCGGAGAACTTCAAGGGTTGGGCGCACATGACCTGCCGTGGCGTGACCTATCACGATGACGCGGTGTATGCCACCGAGCAGAGCCCCACCGGCAGCGCCAGCGCTCCGGTGGCCAGTGTCTGCCCGCGCCGGATCTTCCTGCCGACCGCCGACACCCGCCTGATCGCGCTCAACGCCGACACCGGCAAGATGTGCGAAGACTTCGGCGAGAAGGGCCAGGTCGACCTGCGCGCCAACATCGGCGGCTTCACCGCCGGTGGTTACTACTCCACTTCGCCACCGGCGGTCACCAAGGACCTGGTGGTGATTGGCGGACACGTCACCGACAACGTTTCCACCGATGAGCCAAGCGGCGTCATCCGCGCGTTCGACGTGCACACCGGCAAACTGGTGTGGAACTGGGACAGCGGCAACCCGGACGACACCACGCCGATTGCCGAAGGCAAGGTCTACACCCGCAACTCGCCGAACATGTGGTCCATGTTCGCCGTGGATGAAAAACTCGGCATGCTCTACCTGCCGATGGGCAACCAGACCCCGGACCAGTTCGGCGGCGCACGCACGCCTGAATCGGAACTGCACGCCGCTGGCCTGACGGCGCTGGACATCGCCACCGGCAAGGTGCGCTGGCACTTCCAGTTCACCCACCATGACCTGTGGGACATGGACGTGGGTGGCCAGCCGACCCTGATGGACCTGAAAACCGCAGACGGTGTCAAGCCAGCGGTACTGGCCTCCACCAAGCAAGGCAGCATCTACGTGCTGGACCGCAGCAATGGCCAGGCCATCGTGCCGATCAATGAAGTGCCGGTGCCGCAAGGCGCGGTGGAAGGCGATCACACCTCGCCGACCCAGCCGAAATCCGACCTCAACCTGATGCCGCCGCCGCTGCAAGAGCGCGACATGTGGGGCGTTACGCCGTTCGACCAATTGATCTGCCGGATCGATTTCAAATCCATGCGCTACGAAGGCCCGTTCACACCGCCATCGCTGCAGGGTTCGATTGTGTATCCAGGCAACTTCGGTGTGTTCGACTGGGGCGGTATCTCGGTTGACCCGGTGCGTCAGATCGCTTTCGTGAACCCGAGCTACATGGCGTTCAAATCGAAAATGATCCCGGCCGCAGAGATCGCCGCCCAAGGCCCGCGCAAAAGCGAAACCGAAGGCGTGCAGCCGAATAAAGGCGCGCCATACGGCGTCGTCCTCGAAGCGCTGCTGTCGCCAATGGGGCTGCCGTGCCAGGCGCCAGCGTGGGGTTATGTGGCCGCAATCGACCTGACCAACCACCAGGTCCTGTGGAAACACAAAAACGGCACCGTGCGCGACAGCTCGCCGGTTCCGATTCCGCTGAGCATGGGCGTGCCAAGTCTGGGCGGCACCTTCACCACCGCCGGTGGCGTCGGTTTCCTCAGCGGCACGCTCGATCAGTACCTGCGCGCCTACGACGTGAAAAACGGCAAGCAACTGTGGGAAGGCCGCCTGCCAGCCGGCGCACAAACCACACCGATGACCTACACCGGCAAGGACGGCAAGCAATACGTGCTCGTCGTCGCCGGCGGTCACGGCTCGCTGGGCACCAAACAGGGTGACTACGTGATTGCGTACAAACTGTCCGAGTAAGTTGTAACGGCAGTAAGACAAAAGGCGACGCCCTCACAGGCGTCGCCTTTTTTATTGCCTGCGCGGAACAAACTGTGGGGGCGAGCCTGCTCGCGAGGGCGGCAGGTCAGCCAACATTGATGCTGAATATTCAACAGCCATCGCGAGCAGGCTCCCTCCCACCTTTGCCTGTGAACAGCCATGGTTCAGCTAACCTGTCTGTCGACTGAACACACCTTTGAATGATTCATTAACGCCAACGCATCATTGAAACCACCGCCAACCTGCCCCATCTAAGACCCATACCCCATTGCGCAGGTGCCCCATGACCGATAAGCAAGAGTTTCCCGAAGACCCGAGTGAATACGCCGACCCGGAAAACGCCGCCCATCACTCCACCGGCAAAGGCCTCGCCCTGCCCGGCCAGAACCTGCCGGACAAGGTCTACATCATCCCGATCCACAACCGACCGTTCTTCCCGGCCCAAGTGCTGCCGGTCATCGTCAATGAAGAACCGTGGGCCGAGACCCTCGACCTGGTCAGCAAGTCCGATCACCACTCCCTGGCCCTGTTCTACATGGACACGCCCCAGGAAGACCCGCGCCACTTCGACACCTCGGCCCTGCCGCTGTACGGCACGCTGGTCAAGGTGCACCACGCCAGCCGCGAAAACGGCAAACTGCAGTTCGTCGCCCAGGGCCTGACCCGCGTCCGCCTCAAGACCTGGCTCAAGCACCATCGCCCGCCGTACCTGGTGGAGGTCGAATACCCGCACCAGCCCACCGAGCCGACCGATGAGGTCAAGGCCTACGGCATGGCGCTGATCAATGCGATCAAGGAATTGCTGCCGCTCAATCCGCTGTACAGCGAAGAGCTGAAGAATTACCTCAACCGCTTCAGCCCCAACGATCCGTCGCCGCTGACCGACTTCGCCGCCGCCCTCACCTCAGCCACCGGCAGCGAACTGCAGGAAGTGCTCGATTGCGTGCCGATGCTCAAGCGCATGGAAAAAGTCCTGCCGATGCTGCGCAAGGAAGTCGAAGTCGCTCGCCTGCAAAAAGAAATCTCCGCCGAAGTGAATCGCAAGATCGGCGAGCACCAGCGCGAGTTCTTCCTCAAGGAACAACTCAAGGTCATCCAGCAGGAACTGGGGTTGACCAAGGACGACCGCAGCGCCGATCTCGAACAATTCGAACAGCGGCTGGAAGGCAAAGTCCTGCCGGCGCAGGTGCAGAAACGCCTCGAAGAGGAAATGAACAAACTGTCGATCCTTGAGACCGGCTCGCCGGAGTATGCGGTGACCCGCAATTACATCGACTGGGCGACCTCGGTGCCGTGGGGCGTGTACGGCGAGGACAAACTCGACCTCAAACACGCGCGCAAGGTGCTGGACCAACACCACGCCGGCCTCGACGACATCAAGGACCGCATCCTCGAATTCCTCGCAGTCGGTGCCTATAAAGGCGAGATCAGCGGTTCCATCGTGTTGCTGGTGGGACCACCAGGTGTGGGTAAAACCAGCGTCGGCAAATCCATCGCCGAATCCCTGGGCCGGCCGTTCTATCGCTTCAGCCTCGGCGGTATGCGCGACGAAGCCGAGATCAAGGGCCACCGTCGCACCTACATCGGCGCGCAGCCGGGCAAACTGGTGCAGGCGTTGAAAGACGTCGAAGTGATGAACCCGGTGATCATGCTCGACGAAATCGACAAGATGGGCCAGAGCTACCAGGGCGACCCGGCCTCGGCGCTGCTGGAAACCCTTGATCCGGAGCAGAACGTCGAATTCCTCGACCACTACCTCGACCTGCGCATGGACCTGTCGAAAGTGCTGTTCATCTGCACCGCCAACACCCTGGACTCGATCCCTGGCCCATTGCTGGACCGGATGGAAGTGATTCGCCTGTCGGGCTACATCACCGAAGAAAAAGTCGCCATCGCCAAGCGTCACCTGTGGCCGAAACAGCTTGAGAAGGCCGGTGTATCGAAAGGCAGCCTGACCATCAGCGACAGCGCGCTCAAAGCCTTGATCGACGGTTATGCCCGTGAAGCCGGTGTGCGTCAGCTGGAGAAAAACCTTGGCAAACTGGTGCGCAAGGCGGTGATGAAGCTACTCGACGAACCGAAATCGGTGATCAAGCTTGGCCCGAAAGACCTCGAGCCGTCACTCGGCAAACCGGTGTTCCGTAACGAACAGGTGCTCTCGGGCACGGGCGTGATCACCGGGCTGGCCTGGACCAGCATGGGCGGCGCGACCTTGCCGATCGAAGCGACGCGCATCCATACGCTCAACCGTGGCTTCAAGCTCACCGGACAGCTGGGCGATGTGATGAAGGAGTCTGCGGAGATTGCCTACAGCTACGTCAGCTCCAACCTGAAGTCGTTTGGTGGTGATCCGAAGTTCTTCGACGAAGCCTTCGTGCACTTGCACGTACCGGAAGGCGCGACGCCGAAAGACGGCCCGAGCGCCGGTGTAACCATGGCCAGCGCCCTGCTGTCCCTGGCCCGCAATCAGGCGCCGAAAAAAGGCGTGGCGATGACCGGTGAGCTGACGTTGACCGGGCATGTACTGCCGATTGGCGGGGTGCGCGAGAAGGTCATTGCCGCGCGGCGGCAGAAGATTTTCGAGCTGATCTTGCCGGAGGCTAACCGGGGAAATTTCGAGGAGTTGCCGGAGTATCTGAAGGAAGGGATTACCGTGCACTTTGCCAAGCGCTTTGCGGAGGTGGCGAAGGTGCTTTTCTGATGTTCCTGTAGCGACTGCACAACCGCTATCGCGAGCAGGCTCCACAGTGGTCGGCGGTGTTCACAAAATCTGTGTTCACTGCCAACCCCTGTGCAGGCCTCTGCCCCACAATGATCGGTGGTGTTCACACATTTCGTGATCGCTGCAAAAAACCTGTGGGAGCGAGCCTGCTCGCGAAAGCGTCAGCCCTGACACCGCCTCCTTCAGTGGCTGTCACAATTTGTCTCATCTCGGTTATGCTCGCCGTTCGTCGTAAACGCCGGAGCCCCTGAGCCTATGTCCCACACTCGCCTGTTTCTCCCCCTCGCCCTCGCCTTGCTGGCCGGATGCGCCACGCAACCTGCACACAACGTGACCGTGGAAAAACAAAGCGAATGCCCGGTGAAACTCGTTAACGGGCAAAACCTGATTCTGACCCTGCCGAGCAATCCGACCACGGGTTACCGCTGGGCCATTCAGGATTCGGCCGGTGGCGTGTTGCGCCCGTTAGGCCCAGAGGTTTATCGCAACCCCGAAGACGCCGGTATCGTGGGGTCTGCGGGTGTATCAACCTGGCGTTTTCAAGCCTTTGCCACCGGCACCGGACGTTTGCGCCTGACTTCGCAACAACCCTGGGCGCCGGAAGTGCTGCCGGTTGATTCCTTCGACTGCAACATCTCGGTCAACTGACCGTGGGCTGGTTGATTCTGGCGCTGATGGGCGCAGTGACGTTCCTCTATGGTTTGAGCGTGCACGCCTCGCTCCTGTGCCTGCTGGTCAAGCCGCTGCCCGTTCTGGCCCTGCTCGGCTGGCTGCACGATGCGCCGCCCAGCGAATACCGGCGCTGGATCAGTCTTGGCTTGATCTTCTCCCTGCTCGGCGATGTGCTGCTGGCATGGCCCGGGGATTTGTTCGTGTTTGGGCTGGGGGCGTTTCTGGTTGCCCATTTGGCTTATCTGAAAGCGTACTTGAGCGATTGTCGACGTCTGGCCGTGTTGCCGCTGATTCTGGCCCTCGGCGTTGGCGCCCTACTGCTGGGGGTTCTGATCTCTCACGGGCTGGGGTCGCTGCTGATTCCGGTGATTGTTTACGGCCTGGCGATCAGCGCCATGCTCTGGCGCGCACTGGCCCGGCTCGGCACTGACGTGCCGAAACGTTCGGCACTGCTGGCTGCCGCTGGCGCAGTGGCGTTTGTGTTCTCCGACAGCGTGATCGGCATCAGTCGGTTTGTGATGCCGTTTGAAGCGGCGCCTTATGTGATCATCCTCAGCTATTGGCTGGGGCAATGGGGCATTACGGCTTCGGCATTTAATCAGAAACCGAGTTGACCCATCGCGAGCAGGCTCGCTCCCACAGGAACGGTGATCAACCTGTGGGAGCGAGCCTGCTCGCGAAAGCAATATCACTGATGGCGAAGATTCCGAGGCATGCCTCTTTATCAGACAACCCGCGCATCCCCGCGCCAAGTTGGCTAAAATGCCGGCCTTTTCCACCTACGCCGCTGGAACCGCCGTGAGCAAAGAACCCGATCGCCTTTTCGCCCAGCCTTTGGCCCAGGTGCCTGACTTCGCCTTTAACGAGGACGTGGTGCGGGTGTTCCCGGACATGATCAAGCGCTCGGTGCCGGGTTATCCGACCATCGTCGAAAACCTTGGCGTGCTCGCCGCGCAGTTCGCCCAGCCCCACAGCGTGCTGTATGACCTGGGCTCATCCCTCGGCGCCGTGACCCAGGCCCTGCGCCGACACGTGCGCACCGACGGTTGCCGCGTCATCGCTGTGGATAACTCCGCGGCCATGGTCGAACGCTGCCGCGAGTACCTCAACGGACAGGACTCGATGTTCCAGGAGTTGCTGCCGGTGGACGTGATCGAAGGCGACATTCTCGCCCTCGACTTCCAGCCTGCCTCGGTGGTGGCGCTGAACTTCACCCTGCAATTCATCGCCCGGGACCAGCGCACGGCACTGCTGTCGCGCATCCGTCAGTCGCTGTTGCCGGGCGGTGCATTGATCCTCTCGGAAAAACTGCGCTTCGAAGACGAGCAGGAACACGCGCTGCTCACCGATCTGCACATCGCGTTCAAACGCGCCAACGGCTACAGCGAACTGGAAATAGCCCAGAAGCGCAGCGCCATTGAAAACGTCATGAAGCCCGACAGCCTCGAAGAACACCGCGAACGCCTGTTGGTCGCCGGGTTCTCGAAAGTCGTGCCGTGGTTCCAGTGTCTTAACTTTGCCTCGTTGATTGCCTTGCCATGATTGATCTGTCCCCCCTCGCCCGGCGTCTGGCCGGCACGCCGCTGGCCGACTGGGCCAACACCCTGCAGGCGCAACTCGACAAGAAAATGGAAAAGGGTCACGGCGACCTGGAGCGCTGGCAGAGCGCACTGGACGCCCTGCCGAAGATCCAGCCGAGTGAGGTCGATCTGCTTAAAGGCTTGAAGCTCGACACCGATTGCGACGACGCGACCCGCGCGCAGATGCGCACTGCGCTCATGGGCCTGTCGCCGTGGCGCAAAGGGCCGTTCGATTTGTTCGGCGTACACGTCGACACCGAATGGCGCTCGGACTGGAAATGGTCGCGGGTGTCACCGCACCTGGACCTCAAGGGCAAACGCATCCTCGATGTCGGTTGCGGCAACGGTTACTACATGTGGCGCATGC
Organism: Pseudomonas reinekei; assembly: GCF_001945365.1. Taxonomy (GTDB): domain Bacteria; phylum Pseudomonadota; class Gammaproteobacteria; order Pseudomonadales; family Pseudomonadaceae; genus Aquipseudomonas; species Aquipseudomonas reinekei. Next base: position 159,601 of record NZ_MSTQ01000006.1, on the reverse strand, counting down.
TTGGCGCCGGTGCCGACAGCGTGATCGGTGTCGATCCGAACTGGCTGTTCTTCTGTCAGTTCCAGGCCGTGAAGCGTTACCTGTCCGAGCCGAATGCCTGGCACCTGCCCTTCCCGTTCGAAGACCTGCCGCCGAACCTCGAAGGTTTCGACACGGTGTTTTCCATGGGCGTGTTCTACCACCGCCGCTCGCCGATCGAGCACTTGCTGGCGCTGAAGGATTGCCTGGTCAAGGGCGGGGAACTGGTGCTGGAAACCCTGGTGGTCGAAGGCGACAAACATCAGGTGCTGGTGCCGGAAGATCGTTACGCACAAATGCGCAACGTGTGGTTCCTGCCGTCGGTGCCGGCGTTGGAATTGTGGTTGCGTCGGGCCGGGTTCAGCGATGTGAAATGCGTAGATGTGAGCGTGACCACGGTTGAGGAACAGCGCGGGACGGAGTGGATGAAGTATCAATCGCTCAATGATTTCCTCGACCCCGAGGATCACAGCAAGACCATCGAAGGGCTGCCGGCGCCGATGCGCGCGGTGATCGTGGCTAAGAAGTAACCCAATCCCCCAGGTACCAATTGAACCTGTAGGAGCTGGCTTGCCAGCTCCTACAGTGTCGAGTTCAGTCTGAGGGCTTCGCGCGCCGTGCCTTGAAAAACTCGCTCAACACCGCCCCGCACTCCTCGGCCAACACCCCGCCTTCATACAACACCCGGTGATTCAAAAAGCCCTGGGTGAAGAACTGCCCCTGGCTCTGCACAATCCCCGCCTTCGGCTCCAGCGCGCCATACACCACCCGCGCAATCCGCGAATGCACGATCAGCCCGGCGCACATGCTGCATGGCTCCAGGGTCACGTACAGCGTGCTGCCCGGCAGGCGATAGTTGCTCACGGCCTGTGCCGCCGCGCGGATCGCGACCATCTCGGCATGGGCGCTGGGGTCGTTGCCGCTGATCGGGCAGTTGAAGCCGCGGCCGATGATTTCTCCATCCTGCACCAGCACCGCGCCTACCGGCACTTCACCCAGCGCCGCACCTTGGGCAGCCAGCGCCAACGCTTCGCGCATGAAGTCGCGATCTCGGCTGCGATCGATGATGGCAGCGGGACGAATCTGACGCATCAGGCCACCTCGATAGCGGCCATCAGGCCGGTTTCCATGTGGTCGATCACATGGCAATGGAACATCCACACCCCGGGATTATCCGCCACCAGCGCCACTTGCGCGCGCTCGTTCTTGCCCAGCAGGTAGGTGTCGGTGAAGTACGGAATCACCTTGTGCCGGTTCGAGGCAATCACCTTGAAGCTCATGCCGTGCAGGTGGATCGGGTGTTGATACTGGGTCATGTTTTTCAGTTCGAAAATGTAGCTCTTGCCCTTCTCGAGCTTAGCAATCGGGCGGTCGGCGCAGGTCTTGTCGGTGATGTCCCAGGCCTGGCCGTTGATCTGCCACAGGCTCGGCGGTTTGCCGTTGTCGACGTTCACCGACACGGAACCGACCCATTCGAAATTGAAGTTGAGTTTCTCGGCATTGGCCAGGTCCGGCTCGGCCACCGGGTTGGCGGGCAGCGCGAGCGGCCACTGCGTCGGCGCGTCAGTATTGGCGACAGACCTTAGCGTACCCAGGCGCACCGGGCCGTTGCGCAGGGATAACTCTTCACCGGCCGGCGGTGCCTTGATCGCCAGGCAGATACGCATGCCCGGACCGAGCCAGTATTCCTTGCCGAGCGGGCGCGGTTCGATGGGGTTGCCATCCAGCGCATAGATCTGCGCTTCGACGCCGGGGATGTTCAGGCGATAGGTCAGGGTGTTGTCGAGGTTGAGCAAACGCACGCGGGTGATCTGCCCGGCAGGCAAATCGATCACCGCCAGCGGCACGCCGTTGATGGTCGAAAGCCGCCCCGCCGTGCCGCCACGGGCGGCTTCCCGGGGAATGCTGAAGTCGACGAAAGCGCCCTGCTCATCGATGTGCCAGTTCTTCAGGCTCAAGGTTTTTTCGTACTTGAAGCCGGTGGGCTCACGTTCTTCGACGATCAGCGGACCGACCAGCCCGCGACCAAGCTCTTCGCTGCTGCTGACATGCGGGTGATACCAGTAGCTGCCGGCATCAGGCACGCGGAACTTGTAATCGAAATATTCGCCCGGCAGCACCGGCAATTGCGAGACGTACGGCACGCCGTCCATCTCCAGCGGCAGACGGATGCCGTGCCAGTGAATGGTGGTGGCGACCGGCAGGTGATTGATGAAGCGCACCCGCAGCCATTCGCCCTGGCGCACGCGCAACTCGGTGCCCGGCGCCGACGGGCCGAACGCCCAGGCCTCGGTCTTGTGTCCCGGCACCAACTCGACGTCCAGTGGTGCGGCGATCAGTTCATAGTCATGACCGGCGTCCGCATCGGCCATCTTGCCCAGCCAGTACCGCGACGCCCCACCGGCTCCCACGCCAACCACCACAAGACCGGCCAGTCCACCGAGTATTTGTCGACGGGAAAAGGACATGAACTCAACTACCTCACAAATCAGCGTCAGGCCTGGGGCCCGGAAAAGGCGAATACGATACACCTGCAACTGCGAAAGCAACAGCAAAGCGGGCGTGACGTCGGGCCGCAGGTACGGCCGGCTCCAATGCAAAAAGCCGCGTGAACTCTCGTTCACACGGCTTTTCATCCTGCGATCAACCCTTCAGGGCTGGTGCGGGATCACTCCCACTCAATGGTCGCCGGCGGCTTGCTCGACACGTCGTAGGTGACGCGGGAGATGCCTTCGATTTCATTGATGATGCGGCCGGATACGGTTTCCAGCAGTTCGTAAGGCAGGTGCGCCCAACGCGCGGTCATGAAGTCGATGGTTTCCACGGCACGCAGGGCCACGACCCAGGCGTAACGACGGCCATCGCCGACCACGCCAACCGACTTCACTGGCTGGAACACCACAAAGGCCTGGCTGACCTTGTGGTACCAGTCGGCCTTGCGCAGTTCTTCGATGAAGATGTGGTCGGCGCGACGCAGCAGGTCGGCGTATTCCTTCTTCACTTCACCGAGGATCCGCACGCCCAGGCCCGGGCCCGGGAACGGGTGACGGTAGACCATGTCGTACGGCAGGCCCAGCTCCAGGCCCAGACGGCGGACTTCGTCCTTGAACAGTTCGCGCAGTGGCTCGACCAGTTTCAGGTTCATCTCTTCCGGCAGGCCGCCCACGTTGTGGTGCGACTTGATCACGTGGGCTTTGCCGCTTTTCGCGCCAGCCGACTCGATAACGTCCGGGTAGATGGTGCCCTGGGCCAGGTACTTGATGTTTTCCAGTTTATTGGACTGGGCATCGAACACGTCGATGAAGGTACGGCCGATGATCTTGCGCTTCTTCTCCGGGTCGGACTCGCCGGCCAGGTTGTTGAGGAACTGCTCTTCGGCGTTGGCGCGGATCACCTTGACGCCCATGTTCTCGGCGAACATGGCCATCACCTGCTCACCTTCGTGCAGGCGCAGCAGGCCGTTGTCGACGAACACGCAGGTCAGCTGGTCGCCAATGGCCTTGTGCAGCAGCGCGGCAACCACGGACGAGTCCACGCCGCCGGACAGGCCGAGCAGGACGTTGTCGGTGCCAACCTGGGCGCGAACCTGGGCGATGGCGTCTTCAGCGATCTTTGAAGGTGTCCACAGGGCTTCACACTCGCAGATGTCGAGGATGAAACGCGACAGGATGCGACCGCCCTGCTTGGTGTGGGTCACTTCCGGGTGGAACTGCACGCCGTAGTAGCGACGCTCGTCGCTGAACATGCCGGCAATCGGGCAGCTCGGGGTGCTGGCCAGGATGTGGAAGTCTTCCGGCATCTTGGTGACCTTGTCACCGTGGCTCATCCATACGTCGAGGCCGAACAGGCCGTCAGCGTCGATGTGGTCTTCGATACCGTCCAGCAGGCGGCTCTTGCCGACCACGTCTACGCGGGCATAACCGAACTCACGCAGCTCGGAACCTTCAACCTTGCCACCCAGTTGCTCGGCCATGGTCTGCATGCCGTAGCAGATACCGAAGACCGGCACGCCCAGGTCAAACACGGCTTGCGGGCAGCGAGGGCTGTTGGCTTCGTGGACCGACTCTGGGCCGCCAGCGAGGATGACGCCTTTAGGAGCGAATTCGCGGATCGCATCTTCGTCCATGTCGAATGGATGCAGTTCGCAGTACACACCGATTTCACGCACGCGGCGGGCGATCAGTTGGGTGTACTGGGAACCGAAGTCGAGGATCAGGATGCGGTGAGCGTGAATGTCGAGGGCCATGATTCAGTCTCGTCTAAAAAATTCGGAAACAGTCGTGATTCAGAAACAACTCGGGGCTGAATAAAACAGCCCCGGTTGCTTGTCGTGTTGCTTGAAGGCTCAACCTACGCGGTAGTTTGGCGCTTCCTTGGTGATCTGCACGTCGTGAACGTGGGACTCGGCCATGCCAGCGCCGGTGATCCGCACGAACTCAGGCTTGGTGCGCATCTCTTCGATGTTGGCGCTACCGGTGTAGCCCATCGAGGAACGCAGGCCGCCCATCAACTGGTGGATGATCGCGCTCAGGGTGCCTTTGTACGGCACACGCCCTTCGATCCCTTCAGGTACAAGCTTCTCGGCGCCTGCCGAGGAGTCCTGGAAGTAACGGTCGGAGGAACCCTGTGCCTGGGACATGGCGCCCAGCGAACCCATGCCGCGATAAGCCTTGTACGAACGGCCCTGGAACAGTTCGATCTCGCCCGGCGCTTCTTCGGTACCGGCGAACATCGAGCCCATCATCACGCAGGAAGCACCGGCGACGATGGCCTTGGACAGGTCACCGGAGAAACGGATGCCGCCGTCGGCGATCAACGGAACGCCAGTGCCTTCAAGGGCAGCGGCAACGTTGGCGATGGCACTGATTTGCGGGACGCCGACACCGGCGACGATCCGGGTGGTGCAGATCGAGCCAGGGCCGATACCGACCTTGACGGCGTCAGCGCCGGCTTCGGCCAGGGCCTTGGCGGCAGCGCCGGTGGCGATGTTGCCGCCGATGACCTGCACTTCAGGGAAATTCTGTTTGACCCAGCGAACGCGGTCGATCACGCCTTTGGAGTGACCGTGAGCGGTGTCGACCACCACCACGTCAACACCGGCATTGACCAGGGCCGCGACGCGATCACCGGTGTCTTTACCGGTGCCGACGGCGGCGCCAACGCGCAGACGACCTTGATCGTCCTTGCTGGCCAGCGGGTAAGCCTTGGCTTTTTCGATGTCGTTGACGGTCATCATGCCTTTGAGGGCGAATTTGTCGTCGACGATCAGAACGCGTTCGATGCGGTGCTTGTGCAGCAGCTCGCGGACGTCATTCTTGTCGGCGCCTTCCTTGACCGTGACCAGACGCTCTTTAGGCGTCATCACATCACGGACGGTGGCTTCCAGACGGTTCTCGAAACGCACGTCACGGGAGGTGACAATGCCGACCAGGTCGCCATTGTGCAGCACCGGAACGCCGGAGATGTTGTTCATGCGGGTCAATTCGAACAGCTCGCGCACGGTAGCGTCGGCGTCGATGGTGATCGGGTCCTTGACCACACCGGCTTCGTAACGCTTGACCTTGCGCACTTCGGCAGCTTGCTGCTCGATGGTCATGTTCTTGTGGATGATGCCGATACCACCTTCCTGAGCCATGGCAATTGCCAGACGGGCTTCAGTGACGGTGTCCATGGCGGCAGAAACCAGTGGAATATTCAGTTCGATGCCACGGGTAAGGCGGGTCTTGAGACTGACTTCGTTAGGAAGCACCTCGGAATAACCGGGCACTAGGAGAATGTCGTCGAATGTCAGAGCTTCTTGGCTGATACGCAGCATCGCGGGGGCTCCCGAGCGGGAAAATGGAAGCGCGCCATTATAGTCAGACACCCCTTCGGGTTCAATGTAAAACTCTGTCTATTATCGGTATTGCTGATATACGGGAATAATTGCCGCCTACAACTCGACTTTGACCCAACTCACCGGCTGATCCAGCCAATCGGCGAATTCGTCGAGAAAGCTCTGTTTGAACCCGGCTTCCGCCCAATTGTTGAAGATGAAACCCAGGTTGGAAAAACCGCACTCCTGCAAAAACAGAAAACCGTTGATGTCGTCTTCGTGCCCGCATTCCGGGCAGGTGAAGTTATCGGTGCGCCCGGGCATCCAGTCTTCGAGGCTTTCGAACAGCGCTTCGCCAATCTCCTTGCGGCACTCGGCGCAGCCCGCCTCCTCAAGGAAGCCCTTGGCCGGCGTGTAGATGCAGCGCTTGGTGACGATCTCCAGGCCGTTGACCGGCTCGCCGAACGGCAAGGCCTCCGGATGCAGGACCACTGCTCGGGCGCCGTCGCCAATGGCGTGCGCCATGCGATTGCCAGTGCGGCCGCAGGTGGTCAGTTCTTCCTTGACGATGTTCTTGCGCACCAGCCAACGCACGATCGCCCGTGCCCGGGGCTCGTGCACCGGCAGTGTGGAGATTTTCGGGACGATGATGCTTTGCGAATTCATGGGTAACGGCCTGGAGCTTTAATGAAAAGACTTGCGCAATCGAACACTCGGCAATTAAGCAAAATCCTTGTGGGAGCGAGCCTGCTCGCGAAAGCGCCTTCACGCTCAACATCGATGTTGGTGCGAACATCGCTTTCGCGAGCAGGCTCGCTCCCACAGTAAATTGTGGCGAGCCCATAGCAGGTATAGGCCCGCCAGAGCGGCTTTTACAACTCTACGACCACCGCTTGCGAGGCACGGGTCGCCTTGGCGCGGGCGGCTTCGATCGACTCGTCGCGCGCCAGGGCCACACCCATGCGGCGCTGGCCGTTGACTTCAGGCTTGCCGAACAGACGCAGCGCGGTATCCGGCTCGCTCAGCGCGGCACCCAGATTGCCGAAAGCGGTCTGGGTCGACTGCCCTTCCACCAGAATCACCGCCGATGCGGAAGGCCCGAACTGGCGGATCAACGGGATCGGCAGGCCCAGAATCGCGCGGGCATGCAGGGCGAACTGCGACAGATCCTGGGAAATCAGGGTCACCAGGCCGGTGTCATGCGGGCGCGGCGACACTTCGCTGAACCACACCTGATCACCCTTGATGAACAGCTCGACGCCAAACAGACCACGACCACCCAAGGCTTCGGTCACCGCTTTGGCCACGCGCTCGGACTCGGCCAGGGCAATCGGGCTCATGGCTTGTGGCTGCCAGGATTCCTGGTAGTCGCCCTTTTCCTGACGATGGCCGACCGGCGCGCAGAATGTGGTGCCGCCCACATGGCGCACGGTCAGCAGGGTGATTTCGTAGTCGAAATCGATGAAGCCTTCGATGATCACGCGGCCTTTGCCGGCACGGCCGCCTTCTTGCGCGTAGTCCCAGGCTGTTTTGACGTCATCGGCGCTGCGCAGCAGGCTCTGGCCTTTGCCCGACGAGCTCATCACCGGCTTGACCACACAGGGGAAACCGAGGTCTTCGACCGCCTTGCTGTAATCCTCGAAGGTATCGGCGAAGTGGTACGGCGAGGTCGGCAGGTCCAGCTCTTCGGCGGCCAGACGACGGATGCCTTCGCGGTTCATGGTCAACTGCGCAGCGCGTGCGGTCGGGATCACGGTGAAACCTTCGGACTCCAGCTCGACCAGGGTCGCGGTGGCGATGGCTTCGATTTCCGGCACGATGAAGTGCGGCTTCTCGGCTTCGATCACGGCACGCAGGGCGGCGCCATCGAGCATGTTGATCACCTGGCTGCGGTGCGCCACCTGCATGGCCGGTGCGTTGGCGTACCGGTCCACGGCAATCACTTCAACGCCCAGGCGTTGCAGCTCGATCACCACTTCCTTGCCCAATTCGCCACAGCCACACATTAATACGCGGGTCGCGGTCGGCGACAACGGAGTTCCGATACGGGTCATCTGAAGGTCCTCAAGGAGCGGATCATCGAGGGAAGCACGCTTCCCATGGGGAGAAAGCGCGGCATTTTACATGAACTTCAGCTGACGACAGCTTGTTTGCGCAGGCGCCAGGCCATGATCAGCCATACGGCGGTCACACCGGCGAACTTCGAGCCCAGCGCCGTGAGGATCACACCCGGCGTCAGCGCATCGATCATGCCGAAAAAAATGAAGGTATCGAGGGGAATGCTCAGCGCCGAACTTATCCACAGGCGGTCGTGCAACGGGCGCTTGGTGATGCTGAACACCAGCCAGTCGATGCACTCCGACACTGCGAACGCCGTAGCGCTGGCCAGGGCAATGGACGGATCGGACGTGACATAAGACAACACCAGCGCTACCAGCATCGCCGCAATCGCGCCGTGGCCGAAGCGGGTTTGCACCATGTCGCGCAAGATAAACACCAAGCCACCCCAGGCCGACCAGATGATGTCCAGGTGCGGGGCGGTGGAAAACGCGAAATTGATCAGCACGACGCTGCTGATGTAGGCGATCAGGAAGAACATTTAGGCACCTGTTGATTTGGCGCACAGGGTACTTCATCTTCCGTGCACAGATAACCTGTGGCGAGGGAGCAAGCTCCCTCGCCACAAAAGCCCGCACTATTCAGTGACTGGATTTGGTCGGCAACATCCAGATCAAACCATTGGCCTTCGCCCGCTCATGACACAACCCCAGCACCTTGCGGCGCTCATCATTATCCATGCGGCTCCAACGGGTGATTTCTTCCACCGTACGCTGGCAACCGGTGCAAACATCATCGTCATCCAGCGCGCAAATGCTCACGCAGGGCGATGCCACCGGACGTTCAGGCGTGGTCATTCTTCCTGCTCGGCCAGATCACGGGCATAACGCTGGGCGTTGTGCACGTAATGAGCGGCACTGGCTTCGAGCATTTTCTTCTGCTGTTCCGTCAGCTCGCGCACGACCTTGCCAGGCGAACCCATCACCAGCGACCCGTCGGGAATCTCTTTGCCTTCGCCGATCAGCGAATTGGCGCCGATGATGCAGTTCTTGCCGATCTTCGCGCCGTTGAGGATCACCGCATTGATTCCGATCAGACTGTAATCGCCTACGGTGCAGCCGTGGAGCATGGCGTTGTGGCCGATGGTCACGCCGGTGCCGATGGTCAGCGGGTAGCCCATGTCGGTGTGCATGACGGTGCCGTCCTGGACGTTGCTGTTCTTGCCGATCAGGATCAATTCGTTGTCGCCACGCAATACGGCGTTGAACCAGACATTGGCGCCCTCTTCCAGCTTGACCTTGCCCACCAGCACGGCATTGGGTGCCACCCAGCTTTGTGGGTGGGTTTCGACACGGGCGTCGCCCAGGCGGTATTTCATTGTGGTTTTCCTCAGGGCTCAGGCAGTCGCGTTTGCGGCCATTCGAACGACGGCTTCAAGTATTGATGAAGCTTTTTGGGGGCTGATGCAGGCTGATTTTCGCGTCATAGAGCAGATTGATCAACTCGACGACCATGATCGCCGTCAAACCCCAGATCTTGTACTCGCCGTAGCGGTAGCTCGGCACGTACCAACTGCGGCCCTGGTAATCGATACGATGGGTGTGTTCACGCGGGTCTTCGCGGAAGAATTCCAGCGGCACGCTGAACACCGCGGCGATTTCGGCATCATTGGCCCGGTACTCGACGAAATCCGGAATCACCCCGACATAAGGCGTGACCTTGATGCCGTGCAGGGAGATCAGCGGGCTCAACGGGCCGATCACCTCGACCAGCCCCGGTGGCAGGCCGATCTCTTCTTCGGCCTCGCGCAGGGCGGTGAAAATCAGGTCCGGGTCTTCCGGGTCGCGACGGCCGCCGGGGAAGGCGACTTCGCCGCCGTGGGTCGAGAGTCCGCTGGCGCGCAGGGTCAGAACCAGTTCCGGTTCGTCACTGCGGGTGATAGGCAACAGTACGGCGGCCTCGGGGAAACGTCGGTCAGTCTCCAGCGTGCGCGGTGTGTGATGACTTACCCGATGCAGTAGCTCGTCCAGCATGAGTGTTCTCGATCTGTGCCTTACCCTGCATCATGCACCAATCGTATCGGTCGCCCAAGCCCCCGGACAGCGACGTGTCGCGAAACGACAACTTGCCGACAGACACCGCCGCACGCCAAGATAGGCGCAGCATTCAGGAACCCAAGCATGAAATTTTGCAGTCAGTGCGGCAACCCGGTGACCCAACGCATTCCCGAAGGCGATTCGCGCCTGCGGTTTGTCTGCGACAGTTGTCAGGCCATTCACTACCAGAACCCCAATATCGTCGCTGGCTGCGTCGCGACCTGGGGTACCCAGGTCCTGCTCTGCCGCCGCGCGATAGAGCCGCGCCGCGGTTACTGGACCCTGCCTGCCGGCTTCATGGAAAACGGTGAAACCATCGAGCAGGCGGCAGTTCGCGAGACCGCCGAGGAAGCCTGCGCCCGGGTGCGCAACCTGAGCATCTACACCCTGATCGACGTGCCACACATCAGCCAGGTGCATGTGTTTTTCCGCGCCGAGCTGGCGGATCTCGACTTTGCCGCAGGTCCGGAGAGCCTCGAAGTGCAATTATTCGACGAAGCGGACATCCCTTGGGACGAGCTGGCTTTCCGCACGGTGGGCCGTACCTTAGAATGCTTCTTCGCTGACCGACGGACCGAGGTCTACCCTGTGCGGTCCGAATCGATCCCGCCGTTGGTTCAGTCGGCCATCACCTGATTCCATTTTGGGTAACGTTGCAGGCGCGAAAAGATCGCAGCCTGCGGCAGCTCCTACAAAAACACCTATAACTTATAGATAGTCGCGACACCTTTTGGGGAATCGTTTCAATGCGCTGGTTGCTTGCCCTGTTTTGCTTGTCGTTCATCGCGGTGTCCCAGGCTTCTGCCGTGGGCAGCCTGGACGGCAAGCCCATCGAGAAAATTCTGGTTCTCAAGTCCGCCCATCAATTGCAGTTGATCAATGACGGCAAGCCGCTCAAGACCTATCGCATTTCCCTGGGTAAAAACCCCAAGGGGCCGAAACTGATGGAGGGCGACAAGCGCACGCCGGAGGGCTTCTATTGGGTTGACTGGCGCAAGGTCAGCGACCGCTTCAACCTGGCCATGCACATCTCCTACCCGAACATCAGCGACTCCGCCCGCGCCCGCCGCGAGGGCGTCGAGCCCGGCGGCATGATCATGATCCACGGCACCCCGGACACCGAAGAGAACCCGGAAGACCTGTTCCACACCCTGGACTGGACCGACGGCTGTGTCGCCATGCGCAACATGGACATGCGTGAAGTGTGGAACCTGGTGCCGGATGGCACGATGATCGAAATCCGCCCATAAGGTTGACGCCACTCCTGTAGGAGCTGCCGCAGGCTGCGGCAGCTCCTACAGGGGAATCGCAACCAACAAAAAACCCGCTGAAATCGCTTTCAGCGGGTTTTTTATTTGAGCGACAGAAGGATCAGAAATCCTCCAGCCGCCACACCTCATAAGCTGGTGTCTCGTAGGGATGGCTGAGTTTCAGCGCAGCCACTACGGCCACGATCAACTCATCCGCCACCACCAGCTCAACCTTCCACTCCTCGACCTGCTCGACCTGCCCCGCCTCGCCAATGAACGGCTGACTGCCATCCAGTGGCCGGAACTGGCCCAGGCCTTTCACTTGCCAGGCGCAGTGGTCATAAGCACCGATCCGCCCGCCACCGGCAGCGAATACGGCACTCTTGACCACTTCGACATGACTGTCGGGAACGAAAAAGCCGAGCTTGAACACAGCGCTTAGTTAACCCACACGCGTGCGTTGCGGAACATACGCATCCAAGGTGCGTCTTCGTTCCAGTCTTCCGAACGCCACGAGTTCTGCACGGCGCGGAACACGCGCTCCGGGTGCGGCATCATGATCGTTACGCGACCGTCGCGGCTGGTCAAACCGGTGATCCCGCGCGGCGAACCGTTCGGGTTGGCCGGGTAGGTTTCGGTGACCTTGCCGTGGTTGTCGACGAAACGCATCGCCACACAACCGGACAGATCGGCTTCCAGCAGTGCTTCTTCGCTGGAGAATTCGGCATGACCTTCGCCATGCGCGATGGCGATCGGCATGCGCGAACCGGCCATGCCTTGCAGGAAGATCGAGTTCGACTCCTGGATCTGCACCATCGCCACGCGCGCTTCGAATTGCTCGGAACGGTTACGCACGAAGTGCGGCCAGAACTCGCTGCCCGGGATCAGCTCGTGCAGGTTGGACATCATCTGGCAACCGTTGCACACGCCGAGGGTGAAGCTGTCGTTACGCTCGAAGAAACCCTGGAACGCATCGCGGGCACGGCTGTTGAACAGCGCGGATTTAGCCCAGCCTTCGCCGGCCCCCAGCACGTCGCCGTAGGAGAAACCGCCGCAAGCCACCAGGCCCTTGAACTCGTTCAGGTCTACACGGCCGGCCAGAATGTCGCTCATGTGCACGTCGATCGCGTTGAAACCGGCGCGGTCGAACGCCGCCGCCATTTCCACCTGACCGTTGACGCCCTGCTCACGCAGCACGGCAACCTGTGGGCGGATGCCTTTCTTGATGTAAGGCGCGGCGATGTCCTGGTTGACGTCGTAGCTGAGCTTGACGCTCAGGCCCGGGTTGTCTTCTTCCAGCAGCACGTCGAATTCCTGATCGGCGCAGTCGGCGTTGTCACGCAGACGCTGGATCTGGTAGCTGGTCTCGGCCCACTGGCGCTGCAGCAGACGGCGCTGGCCTTCGAACACGGTGTCACCGTTGAAGGTGATGTTGATCTGGCCATTGTTGATCGGCTGACCGATCACCGACACGCACTCGCCCAGACCGGCAGCGCTGAACTGCGCGAGGATGTCCGGGGTGGCGTCCTGGCGAACCTGGATCACCGCACCCAACTCTTCGTTGAACAGGATCGCGGCGATGTCGGCCGACGTTTCCGCCAGACCGTCGAGGTTCAGGCTCAGGCCGCAGTGACCGGCAAAAGCCATTTCCACGGCGCTGGTCAGCAGACCACCGTCGGAACGGTCGTGGTAAGCCAGCAGGTGACCGTCGGCATTGAGGCCCTGGATCACGGCGAAGAAGGCTTTCAGGTCTTCGGCGTCATCGACGTCCGGCGCCTGCTTGCCGAGTTTGCCGTGAACCTGCGCGAGGATCGAGGCGCCCATGCGGTTCTGGCCACGACCGAGGTCGATCAGGATCAGGTCAGTGGTGCCCTTGTCCATACGCAGTTGCGGGGTCAGGGTCTGACGGATGTCAGTGACTGGCGCAAAACCGGTGACGATCAGCGACATGGGCGACGTGACGGATTTGTCCACGCCTTCATCGTTCCAGCGAGTGGCCATGGACATCGAGTCCTTGCCCACCGGAATGGTGATGCCCAGCTCAGGGCACAGCTCCATGCCGACCGCTTTCACGGTGTCGTACAGACGTGCGTCTTCACCCGGGTGACCAGCCGCCGACATCCAGTTCGCCGACAGCTTGATGTCGGAGATCTTGCCGATGCGCGAGGCCGCGATGTTGGTCAGGGTTTCGCCGATGGCCATGCGGCCCGACGCCGGAGCGTCCAGCAGCGCCAGCGGTGTACGCTCGCCCATGGCCATGGCTTCGCCGGTGTAGACGTCGAAGCTGGTGGCGGTGACGGCAACGTCGGCCACCGGAACCTGCCACGGGCCGACCATCTGGTCACGGGCCACGAGGCCGGTGATGGTGCGGTCGCCGATGGTGATCAGGAAGCTCTTGCTCGCCACGGCCGGGTGATGCAGGACGCGCTCGACGCAGTTGGCGATGTCGAGGGTCGACGGATCGAAATCGTCGCCCAGCTCGTTTTCACGGACCACCGAGCGGTGCATGCGCGGGGCTTTGCCCAGCAACACTTCCAGTGGCATGTCCACCGGGCTGTTGCCGAAATGGCTGTCGGTCACGGTCAGTTGCGGCTCGGCAGTGGCTTCGCCGACGACGGCAAACGGGCAACGCTCGCGTTCGCAAATCGCCTTGAAGCGCTCGAAGTCAGCCGGGCCGACCGCCAGAACATAACGTTCCTGGGATTCGTTGGACCAGATTTCGTGCGGGGCCATGCCCGGCTCGTCGTTTGGAATGTTGCGCAGCTCGAAACGGCCACCGCGGTCGCCGTCGTTGACCAGTTCCGGGAAGGCGTTGGACAGACCACCGGCACCCACGTCGTGGATGAAGCTGATCGGGTTCTTGTCGCCCAGCTGCCAGCAACGGTCGATGACTTCCTGGCAACGACGTTCCATCTCAGGGTTTTCGCGCTGTACGGAAGCGAAGTCCAGGTCAGCCGAGCTGGTGCCGGTGGCCATGGAGGAAGCGGCGCCGCCACCCAGGCCGATCAGCATCGCCGGGCCGCCGAGCACGATCAGCTTGGAGCCGACGACAATCTCGCCTTTCTTGACGTGCTCTTCACGGATGTTGCCCATACCGCCAGCGAGCATGATTGGCTTGTGGTAACCGCGAACTTCGTCACCGTGCGGCGTGGTGATCGACTGTTCGAAGGTACGGAAGTAGCCGGTCAGGGCCGGACGGCCGAATTCGTTGTTGAATGCGGCGCCGCCCAACGGGCCTTCGATCATGATGTCCAGCGCGGTCACGATGCGCTCAGGCTTGCCGTACGGCACTTCCCACGGCTGTTCGAAACCAGGGATTTGCAGGTTGGACACGGTGAAGCCGGTCAGGCCAGCCTTTGGCTTGGCACCACGTCCGGTTGCGCCTTCGTCACGGATCTCGCCGCCGGAACCGGTGGATGCGCCCGGGAAGGGGGCAATCGCGGTCGGGTGGTTGTGCGTCTCGACTTTCATCAGGATGTGCACCGGCTCCTGCACCGCGCCGTACTGGCGGGTTTCAGGGTCCGGGAAGAAACGACCGGCCACGGAGCCGACGATCACCGAAGCGTTGTCCTTATAAGCCGACAGAACGCCTTCGCTGTGCATCACGTAGGTGTTCTTGATCATGCCGAACAGGCTTTTTTCCTGGCTCTCGCCGTCGATGTCCCAACTGGCGTTGAAGATCTTGTGACGGCAGTGCTCGGAGTTCGCCTGGGCGAACATCATCAGTTCGATGTCGTGCGGGTTACGCTTCAAGCCGACGAAGGCGTTGACCAGGTAATCGATCTCGTCTTCAGCCAGGGCCAGGCCCAGCTCGGTGTTGGCTTTTTCCAGCGCGGCGCGGCCGCCACCCAGCACGTCGATCGCGGTCAGGGGTTTTGGCTCGGCGTGGCTGAACAGGCCGGCAGCCTGTTCGAGGTTGCCCAGGACGATCTGGGTCATGCGGTCGTGCAGCGTGTCAGCAATCAGCTGCGCTTGAGCATCGCTGAACTGGCCGGCCACGTAGAACGCAATGCCGCGCTCCAGGCGCTGGATCTTGGTCAGGCCGCAGTTGCGAGCGATGTCGCTGGCCTTGCTCGACCATGGCGAGATGGTGCCGAAACGTGGCAGCACCAGGAACAGACGACCGGTCGGCTCCTGGACCGGAACGCTTGGACCGTACTTCAGAAGGCGCGCGAGCACCTGCTGTTCGTCGCCGGTCAGGACGCCGGTAACTTCGGCGAAGTGAGCGAATTCAGCATACAGGCCGCTGACAGCCGGAACCTTCTGGCTCAGTTGCTCAAGGAGCTTGCTGTGGCGAAAGGCAGAAAGGGCAGGAGCGCCGCGCAGGATCAACATCTTCGGGACAGCCTCGGGAAGGGGTGTGCTTTGAGGCCGTGCATTCTAGCCTAAACAGCCCGCGACATCACCCGAAACGCTACGCACGGTTGCACTCGGGTATCAATCTGTGTTTCTGCCTCCGGAGTCAGGTTAACCGGAGGGGTGAAGACAGCTTATTTTTACTGTAACAAATTGCAGACAAGCCCCATTCCTGCGGGGTTTCGACCGGTTTTGTGATCTCTAGCAGACAAGCCCTTCGCTGTCGAGATATGGCGCCCGTGGTCCTTTGCGTATACTGCGCAGATGTTTTCCCCAACGGCTTTGCGTCCGCGGTACGCCAAATGGCTGATCGCAACCGGACTCTTCCTGATGCTCGGTGGCTGTGTTGATAAACCCAACACGCTTGAGCGCGTAAAGGAGGATGGAGTGCTGCGGGTGATTACCCGAAACAGCCCCGCCACTTACTTTCAGGATCGCAACGGTGAAACCGGCTTCGAATACGAGCTGGTGAAGCGCTTCGCCGACGATCTGGGGGTTGAGCTGAAAATCGAGACAGCCGACAACCTCGATGACATTTTCAACCAGGTAGGCAAGCCCAATGGCCCGGTGCTGGCGGCTGCCGGACTGGTCAGCAGCGAAGAGCGCAAGAAGCAGGTGCGTTTCTCCCACTCCTATCTGGAGGTCACCCCGCAGGTCATCTACCGCAACGGGCAGTCGCGGCCGACCGACGCGAAGGATCTGGTGGGCAAGAAAATCATGGTGCTCAAGGGCAGCACCCACGCCGGGCAACTGGCGGAACTGAAGCAGAAATTTCCCGGCATCGAATACGAAGAGTCCGACCAGGTTGAAGTGGTCGATCTGCTGCGCATGGTCGATGAAGGCCAGATCGACCTGACCCTGGTCGACTCCAACGAAGTCGCGATGAACCAGGTGTATTTCACCAACATCCGGGTCGCCTTTGACCTGGGTGACGCCAGCGACCAGAGCTGGGCCGTGGCGGCAGGCGAAGACAACAGCCTGCTCAACGAGATCAATGACTACCTCGACAAGGTCAAGAAAAACGGCACTCTGCAGCGGCTCAAAGACCGTTACTACGGACACGTCGATGTGCTCGGCTACATGGGGGCCACCACCTTCGCCCAGCACTTGCAGCAACGTCTGCCCAAGTACGAAAAGCACTTCAAGACCTACGCCAAAATAGAGAAAGTCGATTGGCGCCTGCTGGCGGCGGTCGGTTATCAGGAATCCCTGTGGCAACCGGCCGTCACGTCCAAGACCGGCGTGCGCGGGCTGATGATGCTGACCCAGAACACCGCGCAAGCCATGGGCGTCTCCAACCGCCTCGATCCCAAGCAGAGCATCATGGGCGGCGCCAAATACCTGGCTTATGTAAAGGACCAACTGGACGATTCGATCCAGGAGCCGGATCGCACCTGGTTTGCCTTGGCGGCCTACAACGTGGGCAGCGGTCACCTCGACGACGCGCGCAAACTGGCGGCCAAGGAAGGGTTGAACCCGGATAAATGGCTGGATGTGAAGAAAATCCTGCCGCGCCTGTCCGAGAAGAAGTGGTACAGCAAAACCCGCTACGGCTACGCCCGTGGCGGCGAACCGGTGCACTTCGTGGCGAACATCCGTCGCTACTACGACATCCTGACCTGGGTCACGCAGCCGCAGCTTGAAGGCGACCAGGTCGCCGAGGGCAAACTGCACGTACCGGGGATCGACAAGTCCAAACCGGCGCAGGAACCAGCGCCGCTCTAACTGGCACCCTAAAGCAAATGTGGGAGCGAGCCTGCTCGCGAAAGCGGTGTGTCAGCCAACAAAGAGGTTGAATGATAATCCGCCTTCGCGAGCAGGCTCGCTCCCACAGTGGTTTAGGGTTGACCTTCAAGCCTTGGCAGCGGCTGCCAGAATCAGCGCCTTCATCTCCGAAACAGCCGACTTGAAGCCCACGAACAGCGCATGAGCCACCAGCGCGTGGCCGATGTTCAGTTCATTGATGCCCTTGATCGCCGCCACAGCCTCGACGTTGTGATAGTGCAGACCATGGCCGGCGTTGACGATCAAGCCCTGGGCCAGACCGAACGCCACGCCGTCCGCCACACGCTTGAGCTCTTCCGCGACTTCGGTCGGGGTTTGCGCGTCGGCATAGCGACCGGTGTGCAACTCGATGGCCGGCGCGCCGACACGGCGGGACGCCTCGATCTGCCGCTCGTCGGCGTCGATGAACAGCGACACTTCAGCGCCGATCTTCGACAGACGCTCAACCGCCGCCCTGATCCGCTCCTCCTGCCCCGCCACGTCCAGACCGCCTTCGGTGGTCAGCTCCTGACGGGTTTCCGGTACCAGGCAAATGTGCGCCGGGCGGATGCGTTCGGCGAACAGCATCATCTCTTCAGTGACGCCCATTTCGAAGTTCATGCGGGTTTGCAGCACGTCCTTGAGCACCAGCACGTCGCGTTCCTGGATGTGCCGGCGGTCTTCACGCAGGTGCACGGTGATGCCGTCGGCGCCCGCCTCTTCCGCATCAAGTGCAGCCTTGACCGGGTCCGGATAGCGAGTGCCCCGGGCCTGACGCAAGGTGGCAACGTGGTCGATGTTCACGCCAAGAAGAATGCGGGTGCTGGTGGTCACGGAAAGCGCTCCAGAAGAAGAGAAAGTTCGGTGCACAGCATACACGGGGAATTTACGGCTTTCGAAACAACTCGCGGGAAACCAGCGGTCGACCGCCCAGATGCACCGCCAGCGCCTGGCGCATCAGGCGTTTGGCTGCCGACAAAGCACCCGGCGCGCTCCAGTCAGCTTCAGCCATGGCCAACAACTCGGTGCCGTTAAACAGCCCCGGTTGCAGCAAGTAGACCTGCTCCAGCCCGGCATCCACTTGCAAACGATAGAGACCGTCCGAGGCGATGGGCTCGCCATGGATGTCAGTGGTCAGGGCGAAACCGTAACCGAGATCATCGAGCAATCGCCATTCGAACGATCGCAGCAACGGCTCCAGCGGACGGCCTTCGGCCAGCGCCAACAGGGTGGCGGCGTAGTGATCGAACACACCAGGATGAGGATCTTCCGCAGGCAGCAAACGAATGAGCAACTCATTGAGGTAAAGGCCACTGAACAGTGCTTCACCATTGAGCCAGGTGGAGACGCCGGCACTCTCCATGCGTCCGACATTCTTCAACTCGCCCTTGCCCCGAAACTCGACTTCCAGCGGCACGAACGGCCGCGCCAGCGTCCCGGCCTTGCCCCGCGCACTGCGCAACACCGCCCGCAGCCGACCTTGCGGCGTGAGGAAGTCCACCAACGCGCTGTTTTCGCGGTAGGCGCGGCTGTGGAGGACGTAGGCGGGTTGAGGGATGGGTTGGGACATGGAAATCGCAGATCTCAATGAGTGAGCACGGCATGACTGACAACCCCAAAACCACTGTGGGAGCGAGCCTGCTCGCGATGGGGGCCTAACATTCAACAGACTCGTTGACTGACAGACCGCTATCGCGAGCAGGCTCGCTCCCACAGGGGATCATTGTTGATCCGGAGAACGTGTTACAGGTCGCCATAGCCCAACGAACGCAACGCACGCTCGTCATCGGACCAGCCACCCTTAACCTTGACCCACAGGTTGAGCATGATCTTGGAGTCGAACAGCAGCTCCATGTCCTTGCGCGCCTCGGTGCCGATACGCTTGATCCGCTCGCCTTTGTCGCCAATGATGATTTTCTTCTGGCCGTCACGCTCGACGAGAATCAAGGCATGGATGTGCAGGGTCTTGCCCTGCTGCTTGAACTCTTCGATCTCGACGGTGATCTGGTACGGCAGCTCGGCGCCCATCTGGCGCATGATTTTCTCGCGTACCAGTTCGGCCGCGAGGAAACGGCTGCTGCGGTCGGTGATCTGGTCTTCAGGGAAGAAGTGATCGTTTTCCGGCAGGTGATCGGCGATCACGCGCTCCAGAGCATCGAGGTTATGCCCGTGCTGCGCGGAAATCGGGATGATCTGTGCGTTCGGCAGCTGTTCCTGCAACCAGGACAGGTGCGGCATCAGCTCGGCCTTGTCTTCGATGCGGTCGGTCTTGTTCAGTGCCACGATCAGCGGGCCGGTCACGTACTGCACGCGTTCGAGGACCATCTGGTCTTCGTCGGTCCACTTGGTGCGATCGACCACGAAAATCACCACGTCGACGTCTTTCAACGCCGCCGAAGCGGTCTTGTTCATGTAGCGGTTGAGCGCTTTCTCGCCACCCTTGTGCATGCCGGGCGTGTCGACGTAGATCGCTTGCACATCACCCTCGGTCTTGATGCCGAGCATGTTGTGGCGAGTGGTTTGCGGTTTGCGCGAGGTGATCGCCAGCTTCTGACCCAGGATATGGTTCAGCAGCGTGGACTTGCCCACGTTGGGACGGCCGACGATGGCAACATAGCCACAGCGAGTTGCGTTTGTATCAGTCATTGCCATTCTCCACACCCAGGGCAATCAGTGCTGCGGCGGCCGCTACCTGTTCGGCAATACGACGACTCACACCCTGACCTCGGCTTTTTTCATTCAGTAAGATGATTTCGCATTCGACGAAGAACGTCCGGCAATGCGGCTCACCCTGGATATCCACCACTTCGTAACGCGGCAGTTCGCAACCACGGGACTGCAGGAACTCCTGCAGGCGGGTTTTCGGATCTTTGTTGGTGTCGACCAGCGTCAGGCCCTCGAACTCTCCGGCCAGCCAGGCCAGTACGCGCTCGCGTGCCACTTCCATGCCGGCGTCAAGGTAGATCGCACCAATCAGCGCTTCGAGGGCATCGGCCAGAATCGACTCACGCCGGAAACCGCCGCTTTTCAGCTCGCCCGAGCCCAGGCGCAGGTATTCGCCCAGATCGAAACCACGGGCCAGTACGGCCAGGGTCTCACCTTTCACCAACCGTGCGCGTAAACGCGACAACTGGCCTTCGCGGGCCAGCGGGAAACGATCGAACAACGCCTCGCCAGCGACGAAGTTGAGGATGGCATCACCGAGGAATTCCAGGCGCTCGTTGTTGCGCCCGGCAAAACTGCGGTGGGTCAGGGCCAGGACCATCAGTTCCTGATCCTTGAAGGTGTAGCCGAGCTGACGCTCGAGACGGCTTAAGGAGACGCTCACGGTTTACCCACGCTGAGTTCGTGGTTGGTTTCCACCGCCATCGCCGTGATCCGGCGCAGGCTTGGGACAATTAACGCTGTGTTCAAAAATAACGTCCTGAATATCATTGTGTTCATGCTTCTGTTCGCCGATTGTGCCGACTCCAGAAATGCATTCGGCGCTGTGTTCAACAGCGCCGTGTTTGATTACTGGATCAGGCCAACCCGCGAGAAATTCGGCAAGTGACTGAGTTTGGGTTCCGGCCAGCTCATCCAGACTGCAAAGGCCTTGCCGACGATATTCTTGTCGGGAACCATGCCCAGCAGATCCTTGGGAATGCTCGGATCATCCCAGTAGCGACTGTCGTTCGAGTTGTCGCGGTTGTCGCCCATCATGAAGTAGTGCCCGGCTGGCACGGTCCAGGTACGGTCCGGCGTTGCGCGGTAACGGCTCATTTCCTTGCGGATCAGGTGCTCGGCGGCGCCGAGTTTTTCCTTGTAGAGCTCGGCACTGCCCAGCGTACCCGGCTCGGAGCCGACCAGTTTCTCGGCAATCGACTCACCGTTGACGAACAGACGCTTGTCGGCGGTGTAGCGAACCGTGTCACCTGGCAAACCCACCACACGCTTGATGTAGTTGACGTTCGGATCGCTTGGGTAGCGGAACACCATCACATCACCGCGCTGCGGCTCACCGACTTCGATGATTTTCTTGTCGATCACCGGCAGGCGGATCCCGTAAGAAAACTTGCTCACCAGAATGAAATCGCCAACGTCCAGGGTCGGTTTCATCGAGCCGGAAGGAATCTGGAACGGTTCCACCAGGAACGAACGCAGCACCAGCACGATGAACAACACCGGGAAGAACGACTTGCCGTATTCAACCAGCAGCGGCTCTTTGTTCAGTTTCTCGACCACCACCCTGTCCGGCTGGCTGACGCTGCCCTGATAGGAAGCGATGGCGGCACGACGACGCGGCGCCAGGATCAACAGATCAAGCAACGCCAACAGGCCGCAGACGAACACGGCGATGACCAGCAACAGCGGGAAATTTAGTGACATAGGACCTAACTATCCAACCTGAGCACGGCAAGGAAGGCTTCTTGTGGAATTTCCACGTTGCCGACCTGCTTCATGCGTTTTTTACCGGCCTTTTGCTTTTCCAGCAGTTTCTTCTTACGGCTGACGTCACCACCGTAGCATTTGGCCAATACGTTCTTTCTGAGCGCCTTGACGGTTGTCCGCGCCACAATCTGCCCGCCAATGGCGGCCTGGATTGCCACGTCGAACATCTGCCGCGGAATCAGTTCTTTCATCTTCTCGGTCAACTGGCGACCTTTGTAGTGCGCATTGTCACGGTGCACGATCAGCGCCAGAGCGTCGACCTTGTCGCCGTTGATCAGCACGTCCAGTTTCACCAGACTAGCCGATTGGTAACGATCGAAATGGTAATCCAGCGAAGCATAGCCGCGGCTGGTGGATTTCAGGCGATCGAAGAAGTCCAGTACCACTTCGTTCATCGGCAAGTCGTAGGTCACCTGGACCTGGGTGCCAAGGAACAGCATGTCGACCTGCACACCGCGTTTCTCGATGCACAGGGTAATGACGTTACCCAGGTGCTCCTGCGGCACAAGAATGTTGGCGCGCACGATCGGCTCACGCATGTCTTCGATCGAAGACAGATCCGGCAACTTCGACGGGTTATCGACGTAGATCGTTTCACCGGTCTTGAGCAGCAGCTCGAAGATTACGGTCGGCGCGGTGGTGATCAGGTCCAGGTCGTACTCGCGCTCCAGGCGCTCCTGGATGATTTCCATGTGCAGCATGCCGAGGAAGCCGCAACGGAAGCCGAAGCCCAGCGCGTCGGAGCTTTCCGGGGTGTATTGCAGCGACGAGTCGTTCAGCGTGAGCTTTTGCAGCGCTTCGCGGAAATCTTCGAAGTCGTCGGAGCTGACCGGGAACAGACCGGCGTAGACCTGCGGCTGGATGCGTTTGAAACCAGGCAGCACGTCGACGTCGGGCGTGGAGCTCAAGGTCAGGGTGTCACCCACTGGCGCACCGTGAATGTCCTTGATACCGGCGATGATGAAGCCTACTTCACCGGCCTTGAGGTCTACGGTAGCGGTGTGTTTCGGGTTGAATACACCGACGCTGTCCACCAGGTGGATCTTGCCGGTGGACTTGACCAGGATCTTGTCGCCCTTCTTCACGCGGCCGTGGCGCACGCGAACCAGGGACACGACGCCCAGGTAGTTGTCGAACCAGGAGTCGATGATCAACGCTTGCAGCGGATCTTCGATATTGCCGGTCGGCGCAGGAATGGTCGTCACCAGGCGCTCGAGCACTTCATCGACGCCCAGACCGGTCTTGGCAGAGCAAGTGACCGCGTCGGTGGCATCGATGCCGATGATTTTTTCGATTTCTTCTTTAACGCGGTCCGGATCGGCCTGTGGCAGGTCGATCTTGTTCAGGACCGGCATCACTTCCAGACCCTGCTCGATCGCGGTATAGCAGTTGGCAACCGACTGGGCTTCAACGCCTTGACCGGCATCGACCACCAGCAGCGCGCCTTCACAGGCGGCCAGCGAACGGCTCACCTCATAGGTGAAGTCAACGTGACCGGGTGTATCAATGAAGTTCAGTTGGTAGGTGACGCCATCGCGAGCCTTGTAATACAGCGTCACGCTGTGCGCCTTGATGGTGATCCCGCGCTCACGCTCAAGATCCATGGAATCCAGTACCTGGGCTTCCATTTCACGCTCGGCCAGGCCGCCGCACATCTGGATGAAGCGATCGGCCAGCGTCGACTTGCCATGGTCAATGTGGGCGATGATGGAGAAATTGCGGATATGACTCAAATCACTCACGGATCAACACTCAAAAAGGCTGCAGGCATAGCCCGCCGAAAAATAGCCGGGAATTGTACCTGATCCCCGGTGCTAGCGTCACGTTTGCAGGCCAGACGGCCAGTACAAAAACGCCCCGGTCTTGCGACAGGGGCGTTTTTTATCAGCAGCGAGGTCAGCAGGAAGCGGCCATCAACCGGCGCGACGCAACAACCAGAACCCGGCGAGGGCACAGACGCTGGCAGGCACCAGCACTGCAAACAGCGGCGAGAAGCCGAAAACCAGGCTCGAAGGCCCCAGCAAATCCTGGGCGATACGGAAGGTGAAACCCACCAGCACACCGGTAAACACGCGCTGGCCGAGGGTTACCGAACGCAATGGACCGAAGATGAAGGAGATCGCCATCAACACCAGCGCGGCGGTGACCAGCGGCTGCAACACCTTGACCCAAAATGCCAGCCAGTAGCGGCCATTGCTCAAACCCTGGTCAGCCAGGTAATGGATGTACCCCCAAAGCCCAGTGATCGACAGCGAGTCTGGCGACATCACGACGGTACTCAGCAATTGCGGGCTCAGCGCCACATCCCAACGCTCGACCGGCGCGGAGACCACTTCGGTGCTCTTGTCGTGGAAAAGAGTGGTGCTGACTTCAGTCAACTGCCAGTGATCCTTGTCGAATTCCGCACGCTTGGCAAAGCTTGCCGACAACATATGGCGCTCTTTGTCGAAACGATAACGGGTGACGCCATACAGAATGCCGTTGGGTTGCACGGAGTTGACGTGAATGAACTCGTCGCCCTGACGGTGCCACAGACCATGCTTGGCACTTTGCGCATCGCCGCTGCCCTGGGCCAGCGAACGATTGGCTTGAGCGGTGCCTTCGGTCGCCGGGGCGACGTATTCGCCAATCAACAATCCCACCACCATCAACACCAGCATCGGCTTCATGACCGCCCACACGATCCGCCCGATCGATACGCCCGCTGCGCGCATGATGGTCAGTTCACTGTTGCTGGCCAGGCTGCCGAGGCCGATCAGGCAGCCGATCAGCGCAGCCATCGGCAACATGTCGTACAGACGTCGCGGCGCGGTCAGCAGTACATAGCTGAGCACGTCGACCAGGGTGTAGGTATCGCTGACATCGCCCATCTCGTCGATGAACGCAAACAGGGTCGCCAGGCCAAGGATGATCCCCAGTACCGCGAGGATCGCCATGAATACGCTGCTACCAATGTAGCGATCGAGCTTAACCACGGGCCACCTCCAGCGCGCTGCGGCGACTCGCCATCTTCAAGCGCAAAGGCTCCCAATAGAGCAGACCCAGGCCAATCAGCAGGAATATCCCGTGCACCCACCACAAGCCCAGCGCCGGCGGAATCTTGCCCTTTTCGAGGGCGCCGCGAGCGGCAATCAGGATGGTCAGGTAAGCCATATACAAAAGAATCGCCGGCAACAACTTGAGGAAACGGCCCTGGCGCGGATTGACCCGCGACAGCGGCACCGCCATCAAGGTCACGATAAACACCAGCAATGGCAGGGACAGGCGCCACTGCAATTCTGTGCGGGAGCGAATGTCGTCACTGCCCAGCAAGGTCGCCGTGGTCATCGCATCGCGGTCGGTCACTTCGTCGCTGACATCCGGCTTGGGCAGCAGCACGCCATATTCGTCGTACTTGATCGCCCGGTAATCAGCCTGCCCCGGGTTACCGTCGTAGCGATAGCCATTGTCGAGAATCAGGTAACGGTTACCGTCGGGACGGATTTCCTGTCGGCCTTTTTCAGCGACCAGCACGGAAATCCCGCGATCCTTTTTCTCGGAACTGATGTTTTTCTGCGAAATGAACACGCCGCCAAGGTTGATGCGGTCATCCGACAACTGTTCGGTGTAGGTCACCCGGGTGCCGTCACGCAGCGCCTGGAAACGACCTGGCTCGAGGGTATCGAACTCGGTCAGGGCATCCTGCTTGTTCAGCAACAGCTGGAACTGATTGGCCCCTTGCGGCGCCAGGCTCAGGCTCAACCACGCCACGACCAGCGCCACCAGCGTGGCCGGGAACAGGGTCATGCGGAACAGGCGCTGCTGGCTCATGCCGGTGGCCGAAAGGACGGTCATTTCACTCTCGAGGTACAGGCGACCGTAGGAGAGCAGAATCCCGAGAAACAGGCCCAGCGGCAGGATCAGCTGGAGGAAGCCCGGCAGGCGAAAGCCCATGATCAGGAACAACGACCCCGGATCCAGTTGGCCCGAAGCGGCCTGGGCGAGGTACTTGATGAAGCGTCCACTCATGATGATGACCAGCAGCACGGCGCTGACGGCGCTCAAGGTCAACAGGACTTCGCGGGATAGATAACGGAAGACGATCAAACCAGACACTCCAGGGTTGTCAGGCTAAGGCGGCCAAACAAGCAAACATATCAGACGGCCCGCAATGCAGAGCCGCCGAAAAAGATGGCGCATTATCCTGTGATTGAACGCGCCTGTCACTTCGCACCGCTTGCACAGGCTGTCAAAGCGCTGAAGATCATACAACCGAGGGTTGTCAGGCGCCGGTAGCGAGGTTCAAACTGCGGCCTTCGTCGCCGGTCGCGACCGGCGCCTTTCTATTTATAGGCGAACGACATCCCCACGTTGTCGGGCGCTTGCGTGTTGACCATCAAATTCAGGGACCCGGACATGGAACTGGTTGTAAAAAGCGTTAACCCGGAAACGTTGAAGACCGCCACGCTGGTGGTTGCCGTCAGCGAAGGCCGCAAGCTCGGTGCCGTTGCCAAACAACTCGACGATCTCAGCGGCGGTGCCATCAGCACCGTCCTGAAGCGCGGCGACCTGACCGGCAAAGTCGGCCAGAGCCTGTTGCTGCACAGCCTGCCGAACCTCAAAGCCGAACGTGTGCTGCTGGTGGGCGTGGGCAAGGATGAAGAACTGGGCGATCGTCCGTTCCGCAAAACCGTCGCCGGCATCCTCAACACCCTCAAAGGACTGGGCGGCAGCGACGCCGTGCTGGCGCTGGACGAAGTGGTGGTCAAGGGCCGCGACAGCTACGGCAAGACCCGTCTGCTGGCCGAAACCCTGGTGGACGGCGAGTATCAGTTCGATCAGTTCAAAAGCCAGAAAGCCGAACCCCGCGCCCTGAAGAAAATCACCCTGCTGACCATCAAGGCTGCACAGGCTGAAGTACAGCGCGCCGTGACCCACGCCACCGCGATCGCCAACGGCATGGCGTTCACCCGCAACCTGGGCAACCTGCCGCCGAACATCTGCCACCCGACGTTCCTCGGTGAGCAAGCCAAAGACCTCGGCAAAGCGTTCAAGGACCTGAAAGTCGAAGTCCTCGACGAGAAGAAGATCAAGGCATTGGGCATGGGCTCGTTCTATGCCGTCGGCCAGGGCAGCGCCCAGCCGCCGCGCCTGATCGTCATGCAATACAACGGTGGCAAGAAATCCGAGAAGCCGTACGCACTGGTCGGCAAGGGCATCACCTTCGACACCGGCGGCATCAGCCTGAAACCGGGCGCCGGCATGGATGAAATGAAGTACGACATGGGCGGCGCCGCCAGCGTGTTCGGTACCCTGCGTGCCGTGCTCGAACTGAAGCTGCCGATCAACCTGGTGTGCATCCTGGCTTGCGCCGAGAACATGCCGAGCGGCAACGCTTCGCGTCCGGGCGACATCGTCACCACCATGAGCGGCCAGACTGTGGAAATCCTCAACACCGACGCCGAAGGCCGTCTGGTGCTGTGCGACGCCCTGACCTACTCCGAGCGCTTCAAGCCGCAAGCGGTGATCGACATCGCCACCCTGACCGGCGCTTGCGTGGTTGCCTTGGGCGCCCACACCTCGGGCCTGCTGGGCAACAACGACGAACTGATCGGCCAACTGCTGAGCGCCGGCAAGGCTGCCGACGACCGTGCCTGGCAACTGCCACTGTTCGATGAGTACCAGGAACAACTGGACAGCCCGTTCGCCGACATCGCCAACATCGGCGGCCCGAAAGCCGGCACCATCACGGCTGCCTGCTTCCTGTCGCGCTTCACCAAGAACCTGAACTGGGCGCACCTGGACATCGCCGGCACGGCCTGGACCAGCGGCGGCAAGGACAAGGGCGCCACTGGCCGTCCGGTTCCACTGCTGACCCAATACCTGCTGGACCGCGCAAAAGCCTGAAACCGATGATCCCGGGCGACGTTGCTCAGCAGTGACGTCGCCCCGGCTCAGGAACCGCAATGACCAAAGTCGATTTCTATATCCTGCCCAGCGCCGATCCTTCGGCACGCCTGGACTTCGCCTGCAAGCTCACCGAAAAAGCCTGGCGGATGGGCCACCGCGTCTACCTGCATTGCAGCGACGCCGCCCAGCGCGATGATCTTGATGCGCGCCTGTGGGCCTTCAAGGGCGAAAGCTTCGTGCCCCATGGCCCTGCTGAAAGCGAGCCGGACAGCCTGATCGTGTTGGGACTTGGCGATGATTGCGGTCAACATCAGGATTTGCTGGTCAACCTCGACCTGAAAGTCCCGGCCTTCGCCCAACGCTTCGCCCGCGTGGCGGAAGTGGTGGTTGAAGATCCGGCGATACGCCAGGCCGCGCGGGAGAGTTTCCGTTTCTACCGCGAACAGGGCTATCCTCTGCAAGATCACCGTTTACAGCGACTCTGAGCATTCCGATGGACACTCCAAAACCGCTGCAACAGTCCGCGCACCTGCTGGACGACCTCGAGTCGATCCGCCAATTGCTCGGCGATGACAACCTGCAACCGCCCCTGCTGACCGACACGGTCGAGGACGGTGACCAGGAACAGATTCCCATGTTGTTCGACACTGTCAGCGAACCCGCTGCGACCGTCGCACCGACACAGCCTGCCAAGCCCGCCGCTCAACCGGCGCCGAGCGCCGAGAAAAACGCCGATGCGCTGCTGTACCTCGACAGCGAACTGCGTGCCGCCGCGCAATTGATCATGCAAGACGTGATCGACGACTTCGCACCGCACATCGAAACCGAAATCAAACGGCGCCTGAGTGCGCGGCTTGAGCGCTTGTTGAATCAGTACAACGACTGAGTGATTTGCGCTCATTTGTGGCGAGGTATGTGTGTGTGTGAGCGAGCTGGCTCGTGTTGAGCCCGGCACATTCAGAACGGATTCGCCATACAGACCGCCATCGCGAACCAGCTCGCTCCCTCAAGGGATTGATGGCGGATCTTGGAGATTGATCACCTAATGCCTTTAAACTGCGCTCCATGATTAAAGATCCCTTTGCAAGACTCGGCCTCGACCGCGAAGTCCTGACTGTCAGCCAGCTCAACGGCCGCGCGCGGGTGTTGCTCGAAGACGTGTTCAGCAACATCTGGGTCGAAGGCGAAATCTCCAACCTCGCCCGCCCGGCGTCCGGCCACGTGTATTTCACCCTCAAGGACAGCGGCGCGCAGGTGCGTTGCGCACTGTTCCGGCAGAACGCCGCGCGCGTGCGCCAGGCGTTGAAGGATGGCCTGGCGGTCAAGGTGCGCGGCAAGGTCTCGTTGTTCGAGGGACGCGGCGACTACCAGTTGATCCTCGACACAGTCGAGCCGGCCGGCGATGGCGCGTTGCGCCTGGCTTTCGATGCGCTGAAGGAAAAGCTCAGCGCCGAAGGCCTGTTCAGTGCCGAACGCAAGGTGCCGTTGCCAGCGCATCCGCAGCGGATCGGCATTATCAGCTCGCCCACCGGCGCCGTGATCCGCGACATCATCAGCGTATTTCGCCGCCGCGCGCCGCAGATTCAACTGACGCTGATCCCCACCGCCGTGCAGGGCCGCGAAGCCACCGCGCAGATTGTTCGCGCGTTGAAACTGGCGGATGCCCGTGGTTTCGACGCGTTGATCCTGGCCCGGGGCGGCGGTTCGCTGGAAGACCTCTGGTGCTTCAACGAAGAGGCCGTTGCCCGCGCCGTAGACGCTTGCGTAACGCCGATTGTCAGCGCCGTCGGCCATGAAACCGATGTCTCGATCAGTGACTTCGTCGCTGACGTGCGCGCGCCAACGCCCTCCGCCGCCGCCGAATTGCTGGCACCGGACTCCAGCGATCTGGTGCGCCGGGTTGAAAGCCTGCATCGCCGGCTGGTGATGCGCATGCGTGATCGCCTGATGCGCGACCGACTACGCCTGGAAGGTATTTCGCGCCGACTGCGTCATCCGGGCGAACGCCTGCGCCAGCAAGCGCAACGCCTGGACGATCTGGACATGCGCATGCGCCGCGCCTTCGAACGCAGTCTCAATACCCGTCGCGAGCGGCTGATCCGCCTCGAAACCCGCCTCGCCGGGCAACATCCCGGGCGGCAACTGGCGATGCTGCGCCAACGCCTCGACAGCCTCGCCGAGCGCCTGCCCCGCGCCATGCGCGAAGGCTTGAAAAGCCGCCGCTTGCAACTGCAAAGCCAGATGCAGACGCTGCACGTGGTCAGCCCGCTGGCGACCCTCGGCCGTGGCTACAGCATTTTGCTCGACGAGCGCGGCAACGCGATCCGCAACGCAGGCCAAACCCACACCGGCCAGCGCCTGAAGGCCAAGCTGGGTGAAGGCGAACTGCAAGTGCGGGTCGAAGACAATCACCTGACGCCCATCACCCTTTCTTTACTGGACTGATCCATGCCGCGTTTTTTCGCTTCGCTGCTGTTGCTGTGCCTGACCTTCAACGCCCATGCCGACAGCTACATCACCCGCCTGTTGAATAAACCGGTACCGGGCGGCGTGGCTGTGGTCGACCTGGGCGCTTCCGCGCAAGCGCCGAAAGCCAGTTATCAGGGCAAACCGGTGTTAGTGGTCAAGGAGCAGAACAACTGGCTGGCCATTGTCGGCGTACCGCTGACGGTCAAACCGGGCACCCAGTCCATCAGCAGCGGCGGACGCCACCTGAGCTTCACGGTCGGCGCCAAGAAATACCCGGAACAACGCATCACTCTGAAGAACACTCAGCAGGTCAATCCAGACCCGGACAACCTTAAGCGCATCGAGCGGGAACTGGCCGAACAGATTGCCGCCTATCGCACCTTCAGCCCGAACACCCCTAGCAATCTGCTGCTGGACAAACCGGTCAACGGTCCGCTGTCGAGCAAGTTCGGCGTGCGCCGCTTCTTCAACGGTGAAGAGCGCAACCCTCACTCCGGCCTGGATTTCGCCGTGGGCGCGGGCACACCGATCAAGACTCCGGCGGCGGGCAAGGTGATTCTGATCGGCAATTACTTCTTCAATGGCAACACGGTGTTTGTCGATCACGGCCAGGGCTTCATCAGCATGTTTTGCCACATGTCGAAAATCGATGTGAAGGTCGGCCAGCAACTGGCGCGCGGTGGCGTGGTGGGCAAGGTCGGCGCGACTGGCCGGGCAACCGGGCCGCATATGCACTGGAACGTCAGCCTGAATGATGCGCGGGTGGATCCGGCTATCTTCATTGGTGCGTTTCAGCCTTGAATCCTCGCCGAGGCTGATGGCCTCTTTGCGGGCAAGCCCGCTCCCACGGGGATTGCGCGAACCTGTGGCAGCGAGTTGCTCGCGATGGCCCTTTCACAGACACCGAAGGGCGTCCAGAAGTGCCCCCTCATCAATTGCGCATCGATCAAACCTTGCGCAAACAACCCAAAGATCAAGACTAATCGCAGCAATAAAATCGCGATAAATATGTCCTGACGAGGATTTCTCTCAATTTTTTTCGACTGCTTGCCAACCTTCCCCCTCGCGGTTAGGGTTGAAGGCATGAAAACCTCTCACACCCTCATTCAGCTTCGCCAGCACCGCAGTTTGTGCCTAGTCAGCGCACGACTGCCGGGCTGAATCGCGACGCCTTGTCTTACGCTCTACCCCAGAACATTTTGATCCACCGGCAGGCCGCCTTTTTTCGGCCCACACAATAAGGATTTCCCGATGAGCATGCTCAAAGACCCGTCTTCGAAATACCGCGCGTTCCCGACCATTGATATCCCGGACCGTACCTGGCCATCGAAAACCATTACCGCCGCGCCGATCTGGTGCAGCTCCGACCTGCGTGACGGTAACCAGTCGCTGATCGAGCCGATGGACGCCGTCAAGAAGCTGCGCTTCTGGAAAACCCTGGTGCAGGTGGGCGTGAAGGAAATCGAAGCGTCGTTCCCGGCCGCCTCGCAAACTGACTTCGACTTCGTTCGCACCTTGATCGAAGGCGGCCACATTCCGGACGACACCACCATTCAGGTGCTGACCCAGGGCCGTGAAGACTTGATCCAGCGCACCTTCGAATCCCTGCGCGGGGCGAAGAAAGCCATCGTTCACCTGTACAACGCGACCTCCCCTTCTTTCCGCCGCATTGTCTTCAACCAGGACAAGGACGGGATCAAGGAAATCGCCGTCAGCGCGGCCAAGCTGTTCGTCAAGTACGCCGCCCAGCAGCCTGAAACCGAGTGGACCTTCGAATACTCGCCGGAAACCTTCAGCGCTACCGAGCTGGAATTCGCCAAGGAAGTCTGTGACGCGGTGATCGAGGTCTGGAACCCGACGCCTGAGCACAAGATGATCCTCAACCTGCCGGCCACCGTCGAATGCGCGACCCCGAACATCTACGCCGACCAGATCGAATGGTTCGGCCGTCACATCAACCGTCGTGACAGCGTGATCATCAGCCTGCACACCCACAACGACCGTGGCACAGGCGTTGCCGCTACCGAGCTGGGCCTGATGGCCGGCGCCGACCGTGTCGAAGGTTGCCTGTTCGGCAACGGCGAGCGCACCGGTAACGTCGACCTGGTGACCGTGGCCCTGAACATGTACACCCAGGGCCTTGACCCTCAACTGGACTTCTCCGACATCGACGGCGTGCGCAAGGTCGTCGAAGAGTGCAATCAGATCCAGGTGCACCCACGTCACCCGTACGTTGGCGACCTGGTGCACACCGCGTTCTCCGGCTCCCACCAGGATGCGATCCGCAAGGGCTTTGCCCAGCAGAAATCCGACGCATTGTGGGAAGTGCCTTACCTGCCGATCGACCCGGCTGACATCGGCCGCAGCTACGAGGCGGTGATTCGCGTCAACAGCCAGTCGGGCAAAGGTGGCATCGCCTACTTGCTGGAACAGGAATACGGCATCAGCCTGCCGCGTCGCATGCAGATCGAGTTCAGCCAGGTCGTGCAGCGTGAGACCGATCGCCTGGGCCTGGAAATGACTGCCCAGCAGATCCACGCGCTGCTCCACAGCGAGTACTTGCAAGCCAACACCCCTTACGCGCTGGTCAGCCATCGTCTGCAGGAAGAAAACGGCAACAGCGCCGTCGAAGTGGAAGTGGCGAGCAAAGGCCAGGGCGAAACCAACCTGCACTGGCGCGGCAAGGGCAACGGTGCGCTGGAGGCCCTGGTGGCAGGCCTGCCGATCCCGGTGGAAATCATGGACTACAACGAACACGCCATCGGCGCGGGCACCAATGCCAAGGCAGCGGCCTACATTGAACTGCGTGTGAACGGTGAACGTGCGGTGCACGGCGTGGGCATCGACGAAAACATCACCACAGCCAGCTTCAAGGCACTGTTCAGCGCGCTGAACCGCTCGCTGAGCCAGCCGGAAGCGAAAGCGGCGTAAGCCATCGCAGAAATGCAAAAGGCCCCGGGATGCGAATCCCGGGGCCTTTTTTTGCCTGCTGGTTTTGTGTTGTCTGAACTCAGGTGAACTCGAAGGTATCGGCATCCAGATTCGCCGGAAACCGCGTGCGATACGCCGCCAGTTCCGCCGCACTCAGCACCACCGTGAACACACCGTCCGCCTCCCCCACACTGAGCAGCGTCTCGCCCTGAAAATCCAGCACCTGACTGTCACCGGTATAGGCAAAACCCTTACCGTCAGTGCCGATGCGATTCACCGCCGCCACATAACACAGGTTTTCAATCGCCCGCGCCGGCAGCAAGCGGTTCCAGTGCTGGCGCCGCGCCCCCGGCCAGTTGGCGGTGTACAGCAGCAGGTCGGTGTCCTGAGCATCACGACTCCACACCGGGAAGCGCAAATCGTAGCAAATCAGCGGCCGCACGCGCCAGCCCTTGAGCTCGAACTGCACCTGGCGTTCGCCGGGGGTGTAGTGGTTGTGCTCACCGGCCATGCGGAACAGATGGCGCTTGTCATAATGCAACACCTCACCGTCCGGCCGCGCCCACAGCAGGCGATTGCGATGGCTGCCGTCAGCCGCCTGAACGATCACGCTACCGGTGATCACTGCATTAAGCTTCGCCGCCTGAATCCGCAGCCATTTGCTGGTCGGGCCGTTTTCCGGTTCGGCAAGGGTTTGCGACTCCATGGAGAAACCGGTGGTGAACATTTCCGGCAAGATGATCAGGTCAGCGCCGTGAGCCTGCTCCAGCAACGGCTCGAAATGCTCCAGGTTGGCCTGACGGTCATGCCACGCCAACGAAGTCTGTATCAACGCAACGGTCAGGTTCGGCAGAGCACTCAGATCACGCATAGTTTTTCCGCTGCTTCACGCAGGGTCTCCTCACGTTTGGCAAAGCACAGCCGCACTAGGCGCTGGCCTTCGGGAGGCGTCTGGTAAAACACCGAAATGGGGATGCTCGCCACACCGTGTTCGCGGGTCATCCACAACGCCATTTCGACGTCATTGAGGTCCGGGCGGATCTGCGAGTAATCGACCAGCTGGAAATAGGTGCCAGTCACCCGGGTGAAACTGAAACGCGACGGCGCCAGCAAATCGCAGAACAGATCACGCTTGGCCTGATAGAACGCCGGAAGCTCTTCAACGTGCCCCGGGTGCTCGGCCATGAAATCGGCCAAGGCGTATTGCAGCGGCGTCACACCACAGAAGCTCACGTATTGGTGAACCTTGCGCAGCTCCGACGTCAGCGCCGGTGGCGCGACCACGTAGCCGGTTTTCCAGCCGGTAACGTGGTAGGTCTTGCCGAACGAACTGACCACAAAGGCACGCTGATACAGCTCTTCATGATTCAGCACGCTGACGTGGGGCACGCTGTCAAACACCAGGTGTTCGTAGACTTCGTCGCTGAGAATGTAAATGTCGCGGTCACGAATCAGATCCGCCAACCGGTCCAGTTCGGCACGGCTGATCAGCGCCCCGCTCGGGTTATGCGGCGTATTGAGAACAATCATCCGCGTGCGTGGCGTGATCGCCTCAGCGAGCTTCTGGAAATCGATGGAAAAATCGTCCAGCCCGAGTTGCACATGCACGCAACGACCGCCAGCCAGTTCCGTGGCCGGTTCGTAGCTGTCGTAGCACGGATCGAAAACGATGACTTCATCGCCGCTGTGGATTACGGCCTGAATCGCGCAGAAGATCCCTTGGGTGGCGCCGGGCGTGACGGTCACTTCGTGGTCGGCATCGACTTGGATGCCGTAACTGCGGGCGATCTTCGCCACCACTTGCTGACGCAGCGCCGGCAGCCCGGTCATCGGTGAATACTGGTTGTGGCCATTGGCAACGTGACGCCCGACCGCATCGCACAGGGCCTGCGGCGCATTGAAATCCGGGAAGCCCTGGGACAGGTTGATCGCCCCGGTTTGCGCCGCGAGCTGAGACATCTGAGTGAAGATAGTGATGCCGACATTCGGCAGCTTACTGGTGATCATCGGTGATTCCCTGCTCTACACCCGGCTCTACGTCGGCGCGGGAGAGCCCGAGGATAGCCCAAACGGCGCCCACAAAAAAAGGGCGCTCCAGTGAGCGCCCTCCTTACGACCGAGCCCTGTAGGAGCCGGCTTGCTGGCGATCCTGTCAGTGCGGTGTTTCAGATGAACCGCGGTGACACCATCGCCAGCAAGCCGGCTCCTACGGGAATGTCAGCGCTTGTCGCGGCGCTTCTTGTCGGCCTTCTTGTTGTGCGACATCAAGCGACGCTTCTTGTTGACCTGACGGTCGGTGAGCGAGTTCTTGTTGCCTTCGTACGGGTTCTCGCCGCCCTTGAACTCGATGCGGATCGGCGTGCCGACCAGCTTCAAGACACGACGGTAAGTGTTCTCCAGATAGCGCACGTACGACTTCGGGACTTTCTCGATCTGGTTACCGTGAATCACGATGATCGGCGGGTTAGCCCCCCCCAAGTGGGCATAGCGCAACTTGATCCGGCGGTTGTTGACCATCGGCGGCGCGTGCTCGCCAACCGCATCTTCCAGGATCTGGGTCAGGCGGTTGGTTGGCCAGCGGGTAACCGCGGACTTGAACGAGTTCTGGACGGAGGCGTACAGGTTGCCCACGCCAGTGCCGTGCAGTGCCGAGATGAAGTGGATGTCGGCGTAGTCGACGAAGAACAGACGACGCTGCAACTCGACCTTCACGAAGTCGCGCTCGCTCGGCGTCATGCCGTCCCACTTGTTGATCGCGATAACCAGCGCACGACCCGACTCGATGGCAAAGCCCAACAGGTTGAGGTCGTGATCCACCACGCCTTCGCGGGCGTCCATCACGAAGATCACCACGTTGGCGTCTTTGATCGCCTGCAGGGTTTTGACCACGGAGAACTTTTCAACTTCTTCGTGGATCTTGCCGCGCTTGCGCACACCGGCGGTGTCGATCAGCGTGTACTTCTCTTCATTCCGTTCGAACGGGATGTAGATACTGTCGCGCGTAGTACCGGGCTGGTCATAGACGATAACCCGGTCTTCACCGAGCATACGGTTGACCAGGGTCGATTTGCCAACGTTCGGACGGCCGATGATGGCGATCTTGATCCCGTCTTTTTCGCTAGGGCCAGGAATGCGCTTGGCTTCCTCGCCTTCGGCAACGATCTCTTCCTCGCCTTCTTCCGGCTCTTCTTCGTCTTTCGGGAAGTCGCTCAGGGCGATTTCCAGCATCTGGGTGATGCCACGGCCGTGAGCACCGGCGATTGGAATCGCGTGGCCCATGCCCAACGGAGCGAATTCGGCGCGGGCCATTTCAGGGTCGATGTTGTCGACCTTGTTGGCAACCACGTAGGAACGCTTGTTACGTTTGCGCAAGTGCTCGGCGATCATCTGGTCGGCGGCGGTAAAACCGGCCTTGGCATCTACCAGGAACAGAACAACATCCGCTTCTTCAATGGCCAGCAGCGACTGCTCGGCCATTTTTTCGTCCATACCATGCTCGTCACCGGAGATACCGCCGGTGTCGACCAGAATGTAGGAACGCCCTTGCCACTTGGCCTCACCGTATTGGCGATCACGGGTCAGACCGGACAAGTCGCCAACGATGGCGTCGCGAGTCCTGGTCAGGCGGTTGAACAAGGTGGACTTGCCGACGTTCGGTCGGCCCACCAGGGCGATTACGGGAACCATGCGGCTCTCCACTTCGTTATTTCAGAAAATACAAAAGCCGCTGCGAGGCAGCGGCTGGTGCTCGGGGCAGCGCCTGTAAGCGCTGCGAGCCCCGCAGAACGGGGCCGCTTGGGGATTAACCCCAAGCATAGTCAAACCTTTACTTAATGGTCAGGGCTTCCAGTTTGCCGCTGTTGCCATAGACATAAATCGTGTCACCCACCACCAGCGGACGGGCGCGCAGGCCGTCGCTGTCGATGCGTTCGCGGCCGACGAAACGACCGTCCACCTGACTCAGCAAGTGCAGGTAACCTTCCAGGTCACCGACTGCAACGTAGCTGGAGAACACTTCCGGAGCCGACAGTTGACGGCGGGCCAGCGAGTCGTTGCTCCACAATGCGCTGGTGGAACGCTCGTCGACGCCTTCAACGGTGCCCGAAGACAGGCTTACATAAACGGTACCGAAACCCTGGGCGACACCGGCATAGCTGGAAGCATCACGCTGCCAGAGCTGACGACCGCTTTCCAGGTCCAGTGCCGCAACGCGACCCTGGTAGCTGGCGACATACAAAGTACCGCCGGACAGCAGCAAGCCGCCGTCGATGTCGACAACACGCTCCAGCTCCGAACGACCTTGCGGGACCGCTACACGCTGCTCCCACACCGGCACGCCGTTGGAAATGTCCAGGGCGACCACTTTACCGGTCGACAGGCCAGCCACCGCGAGGCGGTTGGTGACGATCGGTGCGCTGGTGCCACGCAGGGTCAGTACCGCCGGGGTGCTGTCGTACAACCAGCGCTGGTTGCCGGTCGCGGCATCCAGACCGATCAGACGATCGTCCTGGGTCTGAACCACCACCACGTCACCGTTGTTGGCCGGTGGCGCGAGGACTTCGCTGGACACGCGAGCGCGCCATTTCTCTTCGCCGTTGATGGCGTCCAGGGCAACGATTTCACCCTTGATCGTACCGATCGTCAGCAGCCCGTAACCCACGCCAACGGCGCCGGAAACAGGCAGTTCGAGATCTTTCTTCCACTTGACGTCGCCGTTGCTGCGATCCAGTGCCATCACCACACCGGTCACATCGGCGGCATAGATGGTATCGCCATCGACCGCAGGGACCAGCATGTTGTAGGTTTCGCCCTGACCGTCACCGATCGAACGACTCCACTGTTTCTGCAGAACCACTTCTTCTTTGAAGTCGGTCAACTCGGCCGGTGGCAATTCTTTCTTGCTGTTGCTGCTGCAACCCGCGGCCAGAATGGCCAGAGCCAGCAATGCTGCATGTTTCCAACGGATCACGTCACGCATCCCCTTTGGCCAGGTCGTCCAGCTTGATTTGTAGGCCACCCACTGCCGCTTCATCCGACAGTGCTGCCTTGGCTTTTTGATACGCCGCGTGTGCTTCATCGGTACGACCCAACTGCACCAGCAGGTCGCCCTTGAGTTCTTCACGCGTGGCCAGGAACGCCTTGTCGGCATCGCCTTCGAGCAGTTTCAGGGCTTCATCGGCCTTGTTCTGCGCGGCCAGCACTTGTGCCAGGCGCTGACGGGCGATTTCGCCCAGCGCCGGGTTGGCTGGCTTGGCAACAATGGCTTTCAGCTCGCTGGCTGCGTCATCGAGCTTGCCGCTGTCGACAGCGACTTTCGCCACGAACAGGCTGCCGTACTGCGCATAGGCGCTGCCGCCGAATTCGCTGTTGAGCTTGCCGGCCAGATCGGAAACACGGGCCGCATCAGGCTTGCCATCAGGCGTCAGCGTGGTTTCCAGCAATTGCTGATAGAGCATCGAGGCGCCTTGCGACTGGTTGCTCTGATACTTCTGGAACGCCTGCCAGCCGAACACGATGACCAGCGCCAACAGGCCACCAGTGACCAGGGGCTTGCCGTTGCGTGACCACCAATCCTTCAAATCCGCCAGCTGTTCGTCTTCGGTACTCGACACCCCAATACTCCTTAATCGCTAAATCGGCTGTTAAGACAGCTTCAACCCTGCACGACGCAGGTGGCCAGGTGAGCGGCAAGCGCATCCCAGGCAATGCTTTGTTGTTCGCCCTGGCCACGCAGGGGTTTGAAACCTACCACTTGCTGGGCCATCTCGTCGTCACCGAGGATCAATGCATACAGCGCACCGCTCTTGTCGGCTTTCTTGAACTGGCTTTTGAAGCTGCCGGCGCCGGCATTCACTTGCAGGCGCAGGTTGGGTAATTGGTCACGCACACGCTCGGCCAGGGCCAGACCGGCCAGCTCGGCTTCTTCGCCGAATGCGCAGAGGTAGACGTCGACCTGACGGGAGATCTCTTGCGGGATCTGCTCCAGCGTTTCCAGCAACAGCACCAGGCGCTCGATGCCCATGGCGAAGCCGACGCCCGCCGTAGGCTTGCCGCCCATCTGCTCGACCAGGCCGTCGTAACGACCACCGGCACACACGGTGCCCTGGGCGCCGAGCTTGTCGGTGACCCATTCGAAAACGGTTTTGCTGTAGTAATCGAGCCCGCGAACCAGCTTCGGGTTGATCACGTAAGGAATGCCGGCGGCGTCCAGGCGAGCCTTGAGGCCCTCGAAGTGCGCGCGGGATTCGTCGTCGAGGTAGTCGGCCATTTTCGGCGCATCGACCAGAATCGCCTGGGTATCGGCGTTCTTGGTGTCCAGGACCCGCAGCGGGTTGGTCTTCAGGCGGCGCTGGCTGTCTTCGTCCAGTTTGTCCAGGTGACCGGACAGGAACTCGACCAGTGCTTCGCGATAACGACCACGGGATTCGCTGGTGCCCAGGCTATTGAGTTCGAGCTTGACCGCGTCACGAATACCCAGCTCGCCCCACAGGCGCCAGGTCAGCACGATCAGCTCGGCGTCGATGTCCGGACCGTCGAGGTTGAACACTTCGACACCGATCTGGTGGAACTGGCGATAACGGCCTTTCTGCGGACGCTCGTGGCGGAACATCGGGCCGATGTACCACAGTTTCTGAACCTGGCCACCGCCGGTGATGCCGTGCTCGAGCACCGCACGCACGCACGCCGCCGTGCCTTCAGGACGCAGGGTCAGGGAATCGCCGTTACGGTCGTCGAAGGTGTACATCTCTTTTTCGACGATGTCGGTCACTTCACCGATGGAGCGCTTGAACAGCTCGGTGAACTCGACGATCGGCATGCGGATCTGCTTGTAACCGTAGTTATCCAGCAAACGCGAAACGGTGCCCTCGAAATGACGCCACAGGGGAGTCTGTTCGGGCAGGATGTCGTTCATGCCACGAATGGCTTGCAGAGACTTGCTCACTTTAAATCCTTAAATTCGTTCGGCTCTTCGGTCAGGGTCAGCCGCGCGCAATAACGGCAGCGTCAGCTTCAACCTTTTCGGCCGCTTTCTGGCGGATCAAGCGTTCAAGCTCATCCACCAGATTGTCGTTCGTCAGTTTCTGCGACGGCTTGCCGTCGATGTAAATCAGGTTTGGCGTGCCGCCGGTCAAGCCGATATGGGCTTCCTTGGCTTCACCCGGGCCGTTGACCACGCAACCGATCACCGCAACATCCAGCGGCACCAGCAGGTCTTCGAGGCGCCCTTCCAGCTCGTTCATGGTCTTGACCACATCGAAGTTCTGCCGCGAGCAGCTCGGGCAGGCGATGAAGTTGATGCCACGGGAACGCAGGTGCAGGGATTTGAGAATGTCGTAGCCGACTTTCACTTCCTCGACCGGGTCGGCCGCCAACGAGATGCGGATAGTATCGCCAATCCCTTCGGCGAGCAGCATACCGAGGCCCACGGCAGATTTCACTGTGCCGGAACGCAAACCACCGGCTTCGGTGATTCCCAGGTGCAGCGGCTGCACGATTTCCTTGGCCAGCAGGCGGTAGGCTTCGACGGCCATGAACACGTCGGAGGCTTTCACGCTGACCTTGAAGTCCTGGAAATTCAGGCGCTCAAGGTGTTCGACATGGCGCAGGGCCGATTCGACCAGCGCGGCCGGGGTCGGCTCGCCGTATTTCTTTTGCAGGTCTTTTTCCAGGGAACCGGCGTTGACGCCGATACGGATCGGAATGCCGCGATCACGGGCGGCATCGACCACCGCGCGCACGCGGTCTTCACGACCGATGTTGCCCGGGTTGATTCGCAGGCAGTCGACGCCGAGTTCGGCGACGCGCAATGCAATGCGGTAATCGAAGTGGATGTCGGCCACCAAGGGCACCTTGACCAGTTGCTTGATCTTGCCGAACGCTTCGGCGGCGTCCATGTCCGGGACGGAAACCCGCACGATATCGACACCCGCCGCTTCCAGACGATTGATCTGGGCAACGGTGGCCGCGACATCATTGGTATCGCTGTTGGTCATGCTCTGCACAGCGATGGGCGCATCGCCGCCAACAGGCACGTTACCGACCCAGATCTTGCGCGATTCGCGACGTTTGATTGGAGATTCGCCGTGCATGACTTATTGACCCAACTTCAGGCGAGCAGTCTCGCCACTGGTGAACGGAGCAACATCAACCGCCTGACCGTTGTAACTGACCTGTGCGCCACGGGCATAACCCAGACGAACAGCGAACGGCGGTTTGCCGCTGACGGAAACATTGTCGCCTTTACGTTTGAGACCGCTGAACAGCACTTTGCCGCTACCGTCGGTCACTTGCGTCCAGCAATCAGCCGTGAACTGAATTTGTACCTGGCCTTGACCGGCAACAGGCGCCGTCGTCACCGGGGCTGACGCAGGTGTGCTCGGCACCACAGGAGCCGTCACAACTGGAGCGGGTACGACCGGCACCGCAGGAGCCGGAGTGGCAGGTGCTGCCGGAGTGGCGGCAACCGGAGCGGCGTTATGAACAGGCGCGGCCGGCGCTGTTGCAGCCGGCGCAGCAGGTGCGGCTACCGACGTTTCAGCCGGCGCCTCTGCCGAAGTCTCGGCCTGCGGCAACGCCAGCGCAGTCTCGCCTTCGGCCTGACCTTCCACGACAGCCTGGTCTTCCGGCTCGTCCAGCGGATGAATCTGGGTAGTGCCGTCGGCCCCCTCGACTTCAACGTGTTCCGGTGTGAGGCCGATCAGGTCCTTGGTGCGCAGCGAGGTTTGATCCTGCCACCAGACAAAACCACCACCAATCACCGCCACCAGCAACAGCAGGCTGACGATGCGCAGAATAGTGTGGGAAACCCGCACCGGCTCTTCGATACGCCCCAGGCTATGCACGGAGCTGCCTTGGGAATCGGTGCCGGTGGATTGATCGAATTGCTGAACCAGAACGGCCTGATCCATGCCGAGCAATTTGGCGTAGGCGCGAATATAGCCACGGGCAAAAGTGTGCCCCGGCAGCTTGTCGAATGCACCGGCTTCCAGATTACTCAGGGAATTGACGGTGAGGTTGAGCTTGAGGGCCACTTCGGCCAGCGACCAGCCATTGCTTTCGCGGGCCTGGCGCAAAGTCTCACCGGGATTTACGCGATTCGCTGCTACAACTTCAGGATGCGCCGCTTTCATCATTGCTCCGACAGGTATTGCTGATATTCCGGTGTACCGGGATAGAGTCGTTTTAATTGCAGGCCAAAACTGGCGGCCTTGTCGCGATCTTCAAACACTTTGGCCAGCCGAACGCCGAGCAATAGACTACGTGCATTTTGCTCGGCGAGCAGGCTAAAACGGTCGTAATAGTCACGCGCGGGCACATAATGCCTGTCTTCGTAAGACAACTCAGCCATTTCCAGCAATGCGCGTGGTTGTTGTCGATTCAAACGCAGGGCTTTTTCCAGTTGTTGCTGGGCCAACTCGCGTTGACCGAGCATTGAAGCGGTCATGCCAAGGTTCTCGAACACGCGCGAACGCTCAGGATACAGGGTATCGGCGACGGCCTGCTCGAAGCGCTCGTAGGCTTCCTTGTAACGCTTTTGCTCGAACAGAAAACTGCCGTAATTGTTGAGGATTCTTGCGTCGGCGGGACGGGAAGACAGCGCCTTGCGAAAATGCTCGTCGGCCAGTTCAGGCTCCATTTCAGCCTGGAACACCAACCCCAGCGCTGCATTGGCATCAGGATCGGAGCCATCGAGCTCCAGCGCTTTTTTCAATGGGACTTTGGCCCGTTCGGTCATGCCTTGCTGCAGGTAACCAATACCAAGCTGTACATAGGCCTGGCGCGCTTCGTCACGGCCCTTGCTGGTCTTCATCGGGTTGTAATCACCCGAAAGCACGCAGCCAGCACACAGGCTGGCCAACAGCAAAAGCAGCGCAAAGCGCAGGGACATAGAGATCCTCTCTTGGTTATTTCGCGGCGTTCTGCGCCATATCGTTGTCGGCACTGAGTTCACGCACGGCGATATAACGTTCGCTGCGACGGGTGCGATCCAGCACCTGCCCTACCAGTTGACCACAGGCCGCGTCGATGTCTTCACCACGGGTGGTGCGGACAGTGACGTTGAAACCGGCATGATGAAGCTGATCCTGGAACCGGCGAATGGCGTTGTTGCTCGGCCGCTCGTAGCCGGAATGCGGGAACGGGTTGAACGGAATCAGGTTGATCTTGCACGGGATATTCTTGAGCAGCTCGATCATTTCCACGGCGTGCTCGACTTTGTCGTTCACGTCCTTGAGCAAGGTGTACTCGATGGTCAGCACGCGCTTTTCGCCCAGGGACGACATGTAGCGCTGGCACGACTCGAGCAGCATCTTAAGCGGATATTTCTTGTTGATCGGCACCAATTGGTTACGCAATGCATCATTCGGTGCGTGCAGGGACAACGCCAGGGAGACGTCGATGTGCTTGGATAGCTCATCGATCATCGGCACCACGCCGGAGGTCGACAGGGTCACACGGCGCTTGGAAATGCCGTAGCCCAAGTCGTCCATCATCAAATGCATGGCCGCAATAACGTTGTCGAAGTTCAGCAGCGGCTCACCCATGCCCATCATCACCACGTTGGTGATGGCACGGTCGACGGTTGCCGGGACGCTGCCAAAGGATTTGTTGGCAATCCATACCTGGCCGATGACTTCGGCGGCGGTGAGGTTGCTATTGAAGCCTTGCTTGCCGGTGGAGCAGAAACTGCAATCCAGGGCACAGCCTGCCTGGGACGAAACGCACAAGGTGCCACGTTTGCCCTGGGGAATGTAAACGGTCTCGACGCAGCTGCCGGACGCCACGCGCACCACCCATTTACGGGTGCCATCGCTGGAGATGTCCTCGCTGACCACTTCCGGACCACGGACCTCAGCAACAGCCTTGAGCTTTTCGCGCAAGGCCTTGCTGACGTTCGTCATGGCGTCGAAATCATCGACGCCAAAGTGGTGAATCCATTTCATTACCTGACCGGCACGGAAACGCTTCTCCCCGATTGAGTCGAAGAATTTTTCCATTTC
This sequence comes from Pseudomonas reinekei, assembly GCF_001945365.1. Taxonomy (GTDB): domain Bacteria; phylum Pseudomonadota; class Gammaproteobacteria; order Pseudomonadales; family Pseudomonadaceae; genus Aquipseudomonas; species Aquipseudomonas reinekei. The sequence continues at coordinate 115,524 of NZ_MSTQ01000006.1, read as the reverse complement.
CTGTTGAGTCAGCCCCAGCAGGTTGGTTTTTACAGTCGATGTAGTCATGGATTCACCTTCACTCTTAAGCCAATGCTTAGCGAGTGGTTACTTCAGTAGCAGCGAAAAAGTAAGCGATTTCGCGAGCAGCAGCGGCTTCGGAGTCCGAACCGTGAACGGCGTTGGCGTCGATCGATTCAGCGAAGTCAGCACGGATGGTGCCGGCAGCAGCTTCTTTAGGGTTGGTAGCGCCCATCAGCTCACGGTTGCGTGCGATAGCGTTTTCGCCTTCCAGAACCTGAACGACAACCGGGCCGGAAGTCATGAAGGCAACCAGGTCACCGAAGAAACCGCGCTCGCTGTGCTCAGCGTAGAAGCCTTCGGCTTCAGCTTTGGACAGTTGCTTCAGTTTCGAAGCTACAACGCGCAGGCCAGCGTCTTCGAAGCGAGTGGTGATCTTGCCGATCACGTTTTTAGCAACGGCGTCAGGCTTGATGATGGAGAAAGTACGTTGAACAGCCATGGTGTAACTCCAGAAACGGTAATTTGCGAAAAATTAAACCCGCGAATTATACGCGGGTTCTTGGGTATTGCCTAACCTGCAGCGTGGCTCAGTCGCGTTCTTCGATCCAGTGGGCCTGAATGGCCTCCAGGATCTTCTCGCCACAATGCTCAGGCTTGTCGTCGAACTCGGGCAGTTCCATCACCCATTTGCGCAGATCGACGAAGTTGACCGACATAGGGTCCACGTCGGGCTTGCTTTCAGCCAGCTGGATTGCGATTTCCAGCACATCAGTCCACTTGAGACTCATGACAATTCCTTGAATCAGTGCGGCGCTTCGGCTGCGTGGTTGAGCGAGTATTTCGGAATTTCGACGGTCAGGTCTTCGGTACCGACCTTGGCCTGGCACCCCAGACGGGACTCGCGTTCAAGACCCCAAGCCTTATCAAGGTAGTCTTCTTCCAGCTCGTCAGCCTCTTCCAGCGAGTCGAAACCTTCGCGAATGATGCAGTGGCAAGTGGTGCAGGCGCAGACGCCGCCGCAGGCACTTTCCATCTCGATATGGTGTTCGTGGGCCAGTTCGAGAATGGATATGCCAGGCTCAGCCTCCACAACCATGCCTTCGGGGCAGAACTTCTCGTGTGGCAGAAAAATGACCTGCGGCATCGTTATTCCTCAATCTCATTCAGGTTGCGCCCCGCCAGCGCGGCTTTGACCGTCGAATCCAGGCGGCGGGCAGCAAAGGCATCGGTCACTTGCGACAGACGCTTGGTCTGCTGCTCGATGGCGTAACCATCGGTACCTTTCATCAGTTCGGTCAGTTCCTGCACCTGCGCATCGATGACCATTCGCTCTTCGGCGTCGAGCAAGCGCTCGCCATCAGCCTCCAGAGCGGCTTGCACCGCTTCGATCAGGCGCTGGGCGTCGACCTGTTGCTCGCGCAATACGCGAGCAACCTTGTCATCGTTGGCGTGCTGGAACGAATCCTTGAGCATCTTGGCGATTTCGCCGTCGGTCAGACCGTAGGACGGCTTGACCTGGATGCTGGCCTCAACACCCGAACCCAACTCACGGGCCGAGACACTGAGCAGACCGTCGGCATCGACCTGGAAGGTCACGCGAATCTTCGCCGCGCCGGCCACCATCGCTGGAATGCCGCGCAACTCGAAGCGCGCCAGGGAACGGCAGTCGCTGATCAGCTCGCGCTCACCCTGCAATACATGGATCGCCATGGCCGACTGGCCATCTTTATAGGTGGTGAAGTCCTGGGCGCGGGCAACGGGGATGGTGGTATTACGCGGAATCACCTTCTCCATCAGGCCGCCCATGGTTTCCAGCCCCAGGGACAACGGAATCACGTCAAGCAGCAGCAGCTCGCCGCCGTCACGCTTGTTGCCGGCCAACGTATCAGCCTGGATCGCGGCACCGATAGCCACCACTTGATCCGGGTCGATTTCAGTCAGCGGCTGGCGACCGAAGGCTTCGGCGACGGCTTCGCGAACCCGAGGTACGCGAGTCGAACCGCCGACCATGACCACGGCATGCACATCTTCCAGTTCGATGCCGGAATCACGCACCGCACGACGGCAGGCCTTGAGGCTGCGGGCGACCATTGGCTCGATCAGCGCATTGAAGGCTTCACGGGTCAGCTCGGCTTTCCAGTCGCCATAGGCAACTTCAACGGCCGCAGCATGGGTCAGCGCTTCTTTTGCCGCACAAGCGGTTTGCAGCAGATTACGCTGCGCGCCCGGATCGAGGTCGGCGGACAGACCGGCGCTCTCGATAATCCAGCCAGCGATGGCGTGGTCGAAGTCATCGCCGCCCAAGGCGCTGTCGCCACCGGTAGCCAGCACTTCGAAGACACCGCCGGTCAGGCGCAGAATCGAAATATCGAAAGTGCCGCCGCCCAGGTCGTAAATCGCAACCAGGCCTTCGGCGTGTTGATCCAGACCATACGCCACAGCGGCTGCGGTTGGCTCATTGAGCAAACGCAGCACGTTGAGACCGGCCAGCTTGGCCGCATCCTTGGTGGCTTGACGCTGCGCATCATCGAAATAGGCCGGAACGGTGATCACCGCGCCCACCAGTTCGCCGCCCAAAGTCGCCTCAGCACGCTGACGCAGAACCTTGAGGATATCGGCGGACACTTCCACCGGGCTTTTCGGGCCCTGGATCGTGTCGATGAACGGCATGTGCGACTCGCCACCGACGAAGCGGTACGGCAGTTGATCGCCCAATTGCTTGACGTCGGACAGACCACGACCCATCAAGCGCTTGACCGACAGCACGGTGTTCAAGGGATCGGTGGCGGCAGCCAGCTTGGCGGATTCGCCCACCTCGACGCGATCGGCGTGGTAGCGCACGGCAGACGGCAGGATGACCCGCCCTTCTGCGTCAGCCAAAGGCTCGGAAAGACCACTGCGCAACGCAGCGACCAGCGAATTGGTAGTGCCCAAGTCGATCCCCACAGCCAGACGACGCTGGTGCGGTTGAGGACTTTGGCCGGGTTCGGCGATCTGCAGTAGGGCCATCGTTATCAGGACTTATCTGTATATCAGGCGTGCGACCGGAGCGGCACTGGGTTAATCGTCGAGGCGCTCTTCTAACTGGCGCACTTCGTAGGTGAGCTTGTCGAGGAACTGCATGCGCCGCATCAGGCGTTCGGCCTGTTCGCGTTGCGCGGCATCGTTCCAGCAAGCTGCGAAGCTTTGGTTCAGTTCATCCTGGGCAGCCTTCAGGCGACGCTTGAAGACGGCAACGCCATTGAGGTCGGCGCTGTCCTGCAGGTCTTCGAGCTCTTCACGCAACGCCATCTGTTGCAGAAGAAACTCCGGATCATGCACCGTGACCTCCAGCGGCAGCTCGCCCCCCTTCAAGGCGAGCAGGTAACGCGCGCGTTTGGGTGGACTCTTGAGCGTCTGGTAGGCCTCGTTGAGGCTCGCGGATTGCTCTAGCGCCAGCCGCTGCTCACGCTCGGAAGCGTCAGCGAAGCGGTCCGGATGAACGCTGCGCGCCAACTCACGGTAGCGCGTAGCCAGCTGGTCGAGGTCCAGATTGAAACTCGGTTGCAGCTCAAATAATGCGAAATGACAAGGAGTACCCACGACAAGCCTCAGATGTTGAAGCTTTCGCCGCAGCCACATTCACCGCGCACGTTGGGGTTGTTGAACTTGAAGCCTTCGTTCAACCCTTCCTTGACGAAATCGAGCTCGGTGCCGTCCAGGTAGGCCAGGCTTTTCGGGTCGATAATCACTTTTTCGCCGTGACTTTCGAACACCTGATCCTCTGCCACCACCTCGTCGACAAACTCCAGCACGTAGGCAAGGCCGGAACAGCCTGTGGTGCGAACACCCAGACGAATCCCTTCACCTTTGCCGCGCCCGTCGAGGGAGCGCCGCACGTGTCGAGCAGCCGCTTCTGTCATGCTGATAGCCATCGGTGACTCCTTACTCGTCGCCAAAACTCGAAAATCAGATCAAGCCTTTCTTCTGCTTGTAGTCGCGAACAGCCGCCTTGATAGCGTCTTCGGCAAGTACGGAGCAGTGAATTTTCACCGGCGGCAGGGCCAGCTCTTCAGCCAGCTGAGTGTTCTTGATGGTTTCCGCTTCGTCCAGGGTCTTGCCCTTCATCCACTCGGTGGCGAGGGAGCTGGAAGCGATAGCCGAACCGCAGCCGTAGGTCTTGAACTTGGCATCTTCAATGATGCCAGCATCGTTGACCTTGATCTGCAGGCGCATCACGTCGCCGCAAGCCGGCGCGCCGACCATGCCGGTGCCGACATCAGGATCTTGCGCGTCCATCTTGCCGACGTTGCGCGGGTTTTCGTAGTGGTCGATGACCTTTTCGCTGTAAGCCATGATTCTCAATCCTCACTCATCAGAGAGTCGCTCTTTAAGCCCCGTCACCATGGTGCGCGGGGCCGGTTCGCGGCGACTTGAAATCAGTGTGCCGCCCACTCGATTTTCGAAATGTCGACACCGTCTTTGTACATGTCCCACAGCGGCGACAGAGCGCGCAGCTTGGTAACGGCCTCGCAGACTTTCTGCGCGGCGTAGTCGATTTCTTCTTCGGTGGTGAAACGGCCGAAGGTGAAGCGGATCGAGCTGTGCGCCAGTTCGTCGTTGCGGCCCAGGGCGCGCAGTACGTACGAAGGCTCAAGGGACGCCGAGGTGCAGGCCGAACCGGACGAAACCGCCAGGTCCTTGAGCGCCATGATCAGCGACTCGCCTTCAACGTAGTTGAAGCTCAGGTTCAGGTTGTGCGGAACGCGGGCGGTCAGGCTGCCGTTGACGTACAGCTCTTCCAGGTGCTCGACCTGCTTGTAGAAGCGGTCGCTCAAGGCTTTGATGCGCACGTTCTCGGCTGCCATGTCTTCCTTGGCTACGCGGAAAGCTTCACCCATGCCAACGATCTGGTGCGTGGCCAGGGTGCCCGAACGCATGCCGCGCTCGTGACCGCCGCCGTGCATGGTCGCTTCAATACGTACGCGCGGCTTGCGGCTGACGTACAGGGCGCCGATGCCTTTCGGACCGTAGGTCTTGTGGGCGGAGAACGACATCATGTCGACTTTCAGCTTCTGCAGGTCGATCTCAACCTTGCCGGTGGACTGAGCAGCGTCGACGTGGAACAGGATGCCCTTGGAACGGAGCAATTCACCGATCGCAGCGATGTCGTTGATGGTGCCGATTTCGTTGTTCACGTGCATGACCGACACCAGGATGGTGTCGTCACGCAGCTCGGCTTCGATCATCTCTGGAGTGACCAGACCGTCGGTGCGAGGCTCGATGTAGGTGACTTCGAAGCCTTCACGCTCCAGTTGGCGCATGGTGTCGAGGACAGCCTTGTGCTCAATCTTGGTGGTGATCAGGTGCTTGCCTTTGGTGGCATAGAAATGTGCCGCACCCTTGATTGCCAGGTTGTCGGACTCGGTGGCGCCGGAAGTCCAGACGATTTCACGCGGATCGGCGTTGACCAGATCGGCCACCTGACGACGGGCGTTTTCGACGGATTCTTCAGCTTTCCAGCCGAACACGTGGGAACGGGACGCCGGGTTACCGAAGTTTCCGTCGACCAGCAGGCATTCACTCATCTTTTGCGCGACACGCGGATCAACCGGGGTAGTCGCAGAGTAATCAAGGTAAATCGGCAATTTCATGGACTATCTCCTAAATCAGGCTGGCTGGCGTGCCGCTTAGCTCTGTGGCTGTCATTCGACGGCGGACGCTTCAATCTTGTCCAGGCGTGGCGCCTTGCTGTTGCAACGGCGTTGATCCTGACGCTGGGCTACTTCTTGCACCTCACGGCGAGTCACAAGGTCAGCCAAGCTGATACCGCTGAGAAATTCGTGGATCTGCAGGCTCAGGTCGCACCACAAGTGGTGAGTCAGGCACGTGTCACCGGAGTGGCAATCGCCCTGGCCCTGGCATTTGGTTGCATCGACCGATTCGTTCACCGCATCGATCACCTGGGCGACCTGGATGCCCTGCATGTCGCGGGACAATTGGTAACCACCGCCCGGACCGCGGACGCTGGACACCAGATTGCTGCGGCGCAATTTGGCAAAAAGCTGTTCGAGGTAGGACAGGGAGATGCCTTGGCGCTCGGAGATATCGGCCAGGGACACGGGCCCGTGCTGCGCGTGCAACGCCAGGTCGAGCATGGCGGTCACGGCGTATCGGCCTTTTGTAGTCAGTCGCATGGACAATTACCACGGAGTTCGGAATGGGGCGAGTATGCAATTCCCGAGTATTTAAGTCAACTATAAGACCTAGTACTTTAGTCAGGTTTACCCGCAAAAGAGCGGCCGCATCATAGCAAAGGCTGGACATGTACAGCCAGCAGTACCGCGTTATCGTTCTTCGCGAGCAGGCTCGCACACACTTGAAAATGCATGCCAATGCGGGAGCGAGCCTCGCGCAGGGATCGACGCGGCCTAGCTGGCCTGGCTCTGATCCTTATCCTTCACACAGGCGAAGTCTTCTTCGCGCAGCTCAGGCAGATCTTTCGCACAGTAATTACTGCCCAGTTCTTTCAACGCGCCGCACATCCCCTCCAGACGCCCGTCGACCGCTTGCAGATGGTCAAGCAACTGGTTGATGGCTCGCGCCACAGGGTCCGGCATGTCTTCAGTCACGCCGTAGGCGTCGAAGCCGATCTTCTCGGCCATGGCTTTGCGCTTGGCGCTCTGCTCTTCGTCGGGCTTGACGATTATCCGCCCCGGAATGCCCACCACCGTGGCACCTGGCGGCACTTCCTTGGTCACCACGGCGTTGGAGCCGACCTTGGCCCCGGCACCCACAGTGAACGGGCCAAGCACCTTGGCGCCTGCCCCGACCACAACGCCATCGCCCAGCGTCGGGTGACGTTTGCCTTTATTCCAACTGGTGCCGCCCAGGGTCACGCCCTGATAAATGGTCACGTCATCGCCGATTTCAGCCGTTTCACCGATGACGATACCCATGCCGTGGTCAATAAAGAAGCGTCGACCCACCTTGGCACCCGGATGGATCTCGATCCCGGTCAACCAGCGACCGAAGTTCGATACCAGCCGCGCCAGCCATTTCAGGTCGGCGCGCCACAGCATTGCCGACAAACGGTGAATCCAGATGGCGTGCATGCCCGGGTAGCAAGTCAGGACTTCAAAAGCGTTACGCGCCGCCGGGTCTCGATGGAATACGCTTTGGATATCTTCACGCAAACGCTCAAACATCATTAATCCTTCCGCTTTAGAAGCTCACCACGGGCCGCTTTTTGGGTTTCCGTGAGGATGCCACGCAATATATTCATTTCCGCCCGGCTGACCGAGCTGCGTCCGTACAACCGGCGCAGGCGCGCCATCAAGTGCCGTGGCTTTTCCGGATCGAGAAATTCGATAGCCACCAGGGTTTGCTCCAGGTGCTCATAGAATCGCTCAAGCTCATCCATGGTCGCCAGCTCAGCGCTTTTGACCGAGGCCACTTCTTCCTTCTCGACCTTGCTCGGCTGGCCTTGGGCCGTGAGCCAGGACATGCGCACTTCATAACTCAACACCTGCACCGCCGCCCCAAGGTTCAGCGAGCTGAACTCAGGGTCTGACGGGATGTGCACGTGATAATGACATCGCTGCAGTTCTTCGTTGGTCAGACCGGAATCTTCGCGACCGAACACCAGAGCGATTTGGGCGCCCTGCACGGCCTCCTCGACCACTTTCGTTCCGCATTCGCGGGGATCGAGCAACGGCCAGGGAATGCGCCGGTCGCGGGCGCTGGTGCCAAGCACCAGGTTGCAGCCGACCAAGGCATCTTCCAAGGTGGCGACGACTTGCGCGTTTTCAAGGATGTCACCGGCACCGGAAGCACGGGCATCGGCTTCGTGGTGCGGGAACAGACGAGGCTCGACCAGCACCAGCCGCGACAGGCCCATGTTTTTCATGGCACGCGCGGCCCCGCCGATGTTGCCCGGATGGCTGGTATTGACCAGGACGACACGAATGTTTTGCAGCAAGGGAGGCGCTCTCGAACACGATAATCGGGAGCGGAATCTTACAGCTGAACCTACCGTTAAGCCATGAAAGCGAACGTCGTCCTTCTCCTGTAGAAACTTTCTGATAGAATGCCCGGCTTTCTTTAACAACCTTAGGTGACACATCCATGCAGCCCATGCTGAATATCGCGCTGCGCGCCGCCCGCAGCGCCAGTGAATTGATCTTCCGCTCCATCGAGCGCCTGGATACCATCAAGGTCGACGAAAAAGACGCCAAGGATTACGTATCCGAGGTGGATCGCGCCGCTGAACAGAAAATCATCGACGCCCTGCGCAAGGCTTACCCGAACCACTCGATCCTGGGTGAAGAGACTGGCCTGCACGCCGGCTCCGGCATCGAAGGCGAAGAGTACCTGTGGATCATCGATCCGCTGGACGGCACCACCAACTTCCTGCGCGGCATTCCTCACTTCGCTGTCAGCATCGCCTGCAAATACCGCGGTCGTCTTGAGCACGCCGTTGTTCTGGACCCGGTTCGCCAGGAAGAATTCACCGCCAGCCGGGGTCGCGGCGCTCAACTGAACGGTCGTCGCCTGCGCGTCAGCGGCCGCACCAGCCTGGAAGGCGCCCTGCTGGGTACTGGCTTCCCGTTCCGTGACGACCAGATGGACAACCTCGACAACTACCTGGGCATGTTCCGTGCCCTGGTTGGCCAGACCGCCGGCATCCGCCGCGCTGGCTCGGCGAGCCTGGACCTGGCGTACGTGGCTGCCGGCCGTTTCGACGCGTTCTGGGAGTCGGGCCTGTCCGAGTGGGACATGGCTGCAGGCGCCCTGCTGATCCAGGAAGCCGGCGGCTTGGTGAGCGATTTCACCGGTGGTCACGACTTCCTTGAAAAAGGCCACGTCGTTGCCGGTAACACCAAGTGCTTCAAGGCAGTCCTGACGGCGATCCAGCCGCACCTGCCGGCCTCGCTGAAGCGCTAAGCTTCAAGCGACAGAAAAAAGCACCCTTCGGGGTGCTTTTTTTATGCCTGCGATCCACCTCCTGACACACCACAACCCCCGATGTGGAAGCGAGCTTGCTCGCGAAGGCGGTGCACCGGTCAGCATTGGTTTTGAATGACAGACCGATTTCGCGAGCAGGCTCGCTCCCACATTGGATCGTGCGTGATGCTTCAATCGCGGGCGTAAAAAAGCACCCCGCAGGGTGCTTCTTTTTAAGCGGCGCTCATTACTGAGCCGGTTCGTTCTGCGACAGGATCAACTTGCCTTCCTTATCCACAGGAATCTGATTCCCCGGATCGCGATCCATCCGCACTTTGCCTTCCTTGCCATCCAGCGAGTATCGAACGTCGTAGCCAACGACCTTGTCACTGATATCGTTCACCGTGTTACAGCGGGTCTGGGTCGTGGTGTAGGTGTCACGCTCCTGCATGCCTTCCTGAACCTTGTTACCGGCATAACCACCACCGACCGCGCCCGCAACCGTGGCAATCTTCTTGCCGGTGCCGCCGCCGATCTGGTTACCCAGTAGACCGCCCGCCAGTGCACCGACCACGGTACCGGCGATCTGGTGTTGATCTTTCACCGGCGCCTGCCGGGTGACTGTGACGTCCTTGCACACTTCACGCGGAGTCTTGATTTGTGTCTTGACCGGGTCAACGGCGAGCACTTGCGCGTACTCGGGACCGTTATCTTTAACCAGGCTGTAGGTGGCCACAGCACCCCCGGCAGTCACACCGACAGCACCCAATACCGCACCAACCAGCATCGACTTGTTCACATGAACCTCCTGACCATCACCCGCGGAACATGTCCGCGCTTCTCCCAGCCTTGGAGCATAAAAAAAGGCGCGAGTTCAACTCGCGCCTTTTTAGACTACATCGCTTGAGGAAACTTCCTTCAAGGACGGTCGTCGACTTCCTTCTCGGTATTCGCCGGAGGAATCAGGTCTTCAGTGCTCAGGTTCAGCCAGATCAGCACCACGTTCGCGATGTAGATCGACGAGTAAGTACCCGCCAGCACACCGATGAACAGGGCGATGGAGAAGCCGAACAGGTTATCGCCACCGAAGAACAGCAGCGCCGCGATCGCCAGCAACGTGGAAATCGAGGTCGCCATGGTCCGCAGCAGGGTTTGCGTGGTCGAGATGTTGATGTTCTCGATCAGGCTGGCCTTGCGCAGCACCCGGAAGTTCTCACGAACCCGGTCGAATACCACGATGGTGTCGTTGAGCGAGTAACCGATGATCGCCAGTACCGCCGCCAGCACCGTCAGGTCGAAGGTGATCTGGAAGAACGACAGGATACCGATGGTCACGATCACGTCGTGGATCAGGGAAACGATGGCACCGACTGCAAACTTCCACTGAAAGCGGAAAGCCAGGTAGATCAGGATGCCGCCCAGCGCCATCAGCATGCCGAGGCCGCCCTGGTCGCGCAGCTCTTCACCGACCTGCGGGCCGACAAACTCGACGCGCTTGACCGTCGCCGGGTTCTCGCCGCCGACCTTCTGCAAGGCTTCGGCTACCATCTGACCCAGTTGCGGGTCTTCGCCAGGCATACGCACCAGCAGGTCGGTGGTCGCACCGAAGTTCTGCACGATGGCGTCGTGATAACCGGCGGTTACCAACTGCTCGCGCACCTTGGTGACATCGGCCGGACGCTCGTAGGTCAGCTCGATGAGCGTACCACCGGTGAAGTCCAGGCCCCAGTTCATGCCCTTGGTCGCTACGCTGAACAAGGCCAGCAGCGTGAGGAACAATGTGACGCCGAACGCAACGTTGCGAACGCCCATGAAGTTGATTGTACGTAACATGGCAGCCCCTTAAATCCACAACTTCTTGAAGTCACGACCGCCGAAGATCAGGTTGACCATCGCGCGGGTCACCATGATGGCCGTGAACATCGAGGTAAAGATCCCGAGGGACATGGTCACTGCGAAGCCCTTCACCGGGCCGGTGCCCATGGCAAAGAGGATGCCACCGACCAGCAAGGTGGTCAGGTTGGCGTCGAGAATCGCGGTGAATGCCCGGCCGAAGCCTTCGTTGATTGCCCGCTGGATGGTCATGCCTGCAGCGATCTCTTCACGAATCCGCGAGAAGATCAGCACGTTGGCGTCGACCGCCATACCCATGGTCAACACAATACCGGCGATACCCGGGAGGGTCAGCGTTGCACCCAACAGCGACATCAAGGCCAGCAGCATTACCATGTTCACCGCCAGAGCGACGGTGGCGATGATGCCGAAGAAGCGGTAGATGGCGATGATGAACAGCGAGACGAACAGCATGCCCCACAGCGATGCATCGATACCTTTGGTGATGTTGTCCGCACCCAGGCTCGGGCCGATGGTGCGCTCTTCAGCGAAGTACATCGGTGCAGCCAGACCACCGGCACGCAGCAGCAGCGCCAGTTCGGACGATTCGCCCTGGCCGTTCAGGCCGGTGATGCGGAACTGCGCACCCAGCGGCGACTGAATGGTCGCCAGGCTGATGATCTTCTTCTCTTCCTTGAAAGTCTGAACCGGCACGTCTTTCTCGACGCCGTTGACCACTTGTTTGGTGTAAGTGGTCACCGGACGCTGCTCGATGAAGATCACCGCCATGCTGCGACCAACGTTCGAACGGGTCGCACGGCTCATCAGCTCACCGCCGTGACCATCCAGACGAATGTTCACTTCCGGCCTGCCGTGCTCGTCGAAGCCAGCCTTGGCGTCGGTGACCTGGTCACCCGTGATGATCAGGCCACGCTCGATCTGCGCCGAACGATTGCCCTCGCGGAACTCGAAAGTTTCGGAAGTGGCTTTCGAAGCGCCAGGCTCAGCCGCCAGACGGAACTCAAGGTTGGCCGTCTTGCCGAGAATACGCTTGGCTTCGGCGGTGTCCTGCACGCCCGGCAGCTCAACCACGATGCGATTGGCGCCCTGACGCTGGACGATCGGTTCGGCAACACCCAGCTCGTTGACGCGGTTACGCACCGTGGTCAAGTTCTGCTTGATGGAGTATTCGCGGATTTCCGCCAGCTTGGCCGGGGTCATCGCCAGACGCAGTACCGGCTGGCCATTGAGGTCGGCCGGAACAATGTCGAAATCGTTGAAATTCTTGCGGATCAGGCTGCGGGCCTGTTCGCGGGCAGCTTCATCAGTGAAGCCCAGCTGAATGGCGCCATCGAGCTGCGGCAGGCTGCGATAGCGCAGTTTCTCTTTACGCAGCAGGCTCTTGACGTCGCCTTCGTAGACTTTCAGGCGTGCGTCGAGGGCTTTGTCCATGTCCACTTCCAGCAGGAAGTGCACACCACCGGACAAGTCCAGACCCAGCTTCATCGGGTGCGCAGCGAGGTTGCGCAGCCATGGCGGGGTGGTTTGCGCCAGGTTCAGCGCGACGACGTAGTCATCACCCAATGCCTTGCGCACGACGTCTTTGGCCGGCAACTGGTCTTCAGCCTTGGTCAGGCGAATCAGACCCCCCTTGCCGCCCTCTGCCAGCGTGGCAGCCTTGACGTTGATCCCGGATTCCTTGAGCGCAGCACTCACACGATCCAGATCAGCCTGATTGACCTGCAGCGCCGTGCTTGCACCGCTGACCTGAATGGCCGGGTCATCAGGATAAAGATTGGGAGCGGAATAAATCAGACCGACCGCCAGCACCGCCAGGATCAGAATGTATTTCCACAGAGGATATTTGTTCAGCATCACGCCGCCCGTTTATGACGCGGGGCGCCTTGCGCGCCCCGTCGATTGAATATGAAGTTGAAACTTAGATCGCTTTGAGCGTGCCTTTTGGCAGCGTGGCGGCGATGGCGCCTTTCTGGAATTTCATTTCGACGGTGTCGGAAACTTCCAGAACAACGAAATCGTCAGCCACTTTGGTGATCTTGCCAGCGATGCCGCCGGTGGTCACAACTTCGTCGCCTTTCTGCAGGCTGCTCAGCAGGTTCTTCTGCTCTTTGGCGCGCTTGGCCTGTGGACGCCAGATCATCAGGTAGAAGATGACCAGGAAGCCGACCAGGAAAATCCACTCGAAACCGCCACCCATTGGGCTCGCAGCAGCAGGTGCAGCAGCGTCAGCCATGGCATTAGAGATAAAAAAGCTCATTTAGCACTCCAGTTGCAAATGTTGAATCTTGGGGTCAGGAAACTCAGTCCAAAGGCGGAACAGGTAACCCGCGTTTGGCGTAGAAGGCATCGACAAAGGCGGCCAATGTACCCTGTTGAATAGCCTCGCGCAAACCAGCCATAAGCACTTGATAATGACGCAAGTTATGGATGGTATTGAGCATGCTTCCCAGCATTTCGCCGCACTTGTCCAGGTGATGCAGATAAGCGCGGGAGAAGTTCTGGCAGGTATAGCAATCGCAGGTTGGATCGAGCGGCGAATCATCATGGCGATGGAACGCGTTTCGGATCTTCAGCACGCCAGTATCAATGAACAGATGCCCATTGCGGGCATTACGGGTTGGCATCACGCAATCGAACATGTCCACACCGCGGCGCACACCCTCAACCAAGTCTTCCGGTTTGCCAACGCCCATAAGGTAACGAGGTTTGTCAGCCGGCATCATGCCCGGCAGATAATCCAGCACCTTGATCATTTCGTGCTTGGGCTCGCCTACCGACAGACCGCCGATGGCCAGGCCGTCGAAGCCGATCTTGTCCAGGCCTTCCAGCGAGCGCATGCGCAGGTCCTGGTGCATGCCGCCCTGGACGATACCGAACAGCGCCGCCGTGTTGTCGCCATGGGCTTCTTTCGAACGCTTGGCCCAACGCAGGGACAACTCCATGGAAATGCGGGCGACGTCTTCATCAGCCGGGTACGGCGTGCATTCGTCGAAAATCATCACGATGTCGGAGCCCAGGTCACGCTGGACCTGCATCGACTCTTCCGGGCCCATGAACACCTTGGCGCCGTCGACCGGGGAAGCGAAGGTCACGCCCTCCTCCTTGATCTTGCGCATGGCGCCCAGGCTGAACACCTGGAAACCGCCGGAGTCGGTCAGGATCGGGCCTTTCCACTGCATGAAATCGTGCAGGTCGCCGTGCTTCTTGATCACTTCCGTGCCCGGTCGCAGCCACAGGTGGAAGGTGTTACCCAGAATGATCTCAGCGCCGGTCGCCTCGATATCCCGTGGCAGCATGCCCTTGACCGTGCCGTACGTGCCCACCGGCATGAAGGCCGGGGTCTCGACGGTACCGCGCGGGAAGGTCAAACGACCGCGACGAGCCTTGCCATCAGTGGCCAGCAGCTCGAAAGACATACGACAGGTGCGACTCATACAGTTTCCTCGGGGCCCGATTCTTTAGGGGCAGTCGGCGCAGGATTACGCGTGATGAACATCGCATCACCGTAGCTGAAAAAGCGGTACCCGTTGCCGACCGCGGCCTTGTAGGCAGCCATGGTTTCCGGATAACCGGCGAACGCCGAAACCAGCATCAACAGCGTGGATTCGGGCAAATGGAAGTTGGTGACCAGAGCATCGACCACATGAAACGGCCGGCCAGGGTAAATGAAAATGTCTGTATCGCCGCTGAACGGCTTGAGCACGCCATCGCGCGCGGCGCTTTCCAGGGAACGCACGCTGGTGGTCCCCACCGCCACCACGCGGCCACCGCGAGCGCGGCACGCAGCCACGGCGTCGACCACGTCCTGGCCGACTTCCAGCCATTCGGTGTGCATGTGGTGGTCTTCGAGCTTCTCCACGCGCACCGGCTGGAACGTGCCGGCGCCGACGTGCAGGGTCACGAACGCCGTCTCGATGCCCTTGGCGGCAATCGCCTCCAGCAACGGCTGATCGAAATGCAGCCCCGCCGTCGGCGCCGCCACCGCGCCCAGGCGCTGGGCGTACACAGTCTGATAACGCTCGCGGTCCGAGCCTTCATCCGGGCGATCTATATAAGGAGGCAGCGGCATGTGCCCGACACGGTCGAGCAGCGGCAACACCTCTTCGGCAAAGCCCAGCTCGAACAACGCATCGTGCCGCGCCAGCATCTCGGCCTCGCCACCGCCGTCGATAAGGATCTTCGACCCCGGCTTGGGCGACTTGCTGGAGCGCACATGGGCCAGCACGCGATGACTGTCGAGCACCCGCTCCACCAGGATTTCCAGCTTGCCGCCGGAAGCCTTCTGGCCAAACAGTCGCGCCGGAATCACCCGGGTATTGTTGAACACCATCAAATCGCCGGGGCGCAAATGCTCCAGCAAATCAGTGAATTGACGGTGTGCCAAAGCGCCGCTGACCCCATCCAGGGTCAACAGGCGACTATTGCGACGCTCGGCCAAAGGATGGCGGGCAATCAGCGAATCTGGGAGTTCGAAAGTAAAGTCAGCAACGCGCATGATGGGGTTCGTCTAGCAGGGGCCGGAAGTCTAGCCGAAATAGTGAAAATTCTCTATGTACCTGATTGACCGACGGTAATCTCATCTCTATACTTCGCCGCCATTGAGCCCTGATGGCGGAATTGGTAGACGCGGCGGATTCAAAATCCGTTTTCGAAAGGAGTGGGAGTTCGAGTCTCCCTCGGGGCACCATATAGCAGTATCTGAAAGTCTCTACCAGACTCTCAGACCCAAAGAAACCGGCCACTTGAGCCGGTTTTTTTGTGTCTGACTATCTACCTCTGTATCCCCTTATCCGTTGTATCCCTGTATCCCTGCTTGTATCCTGAGAAAAATACCGAACTTTGGGATACAAGGATGAAGCGCGCAGACATCAAGCGTCGCCCTCTCGCAGATACAACACTTGCGGGACTGGAGTCGGAATCAAAGGAATACCGGGAGCTGGACGGAAATGGCCTCTACTTCAGGGTCAAACCTGATGGTGGTAAATCCTGGCAGCTTCGCTACAAACGTCCGGCGGGCAATTGGGCTTGGATGGGGCTCGGGGGTTACCCGGAAGTAAGTGGTGCGTTGGCACGAGACAAAGCTGCCGATCTACGCAAAGTAGTGAGTAGCGGTGCCGATCCCCTTGAACAAAAGCGATCCGCGAAAGCTGCTATCGATGCCGCAAAAACCCGAACCTTTCGAGCTGCTGCTGATGCATGGCTGAGGGCGAAAGAGGAAAAGGGTCTCGCATCCTCCACCCTGAACAAAATCCGCACCTACCTCGACAAGGACATACTTCCAGCACTGGGAGACAAGCCTTTAGACGAAATCACCCGTACCGATTGCGCAGAGCTCCAGGCATCCATCGAAGCCCGAGACGCACACAACGTGGCGGAAAAGTGTCGCACCTGGATAAATCAGATCTTCGGGCGAGCCATCGGCTTAGGTCTGACTGAAAACGATCCGGGCAGCCGCCTTCGCGATATTGCGGCCCAAGCCCCTAAGACTCAACAGCATCCCCATTTGCTGGAGCCTGAACTGGCTGATTTCCTCCTGGCACTCAAAAACACCCCGAGCAGGCTGACGGCCCGCACTGCGGCATGGCTTTGTGTATGGACGGCATCACGGCCTGGGATGGTCCGCTTGGCTGAATGGAAGGAATTCGACCTTGAGAAAGCCATTTGGACCACGCCTGCCACCAAGATGAAGATGCGTCGGGATTTTGTATGCCCCCTTCCCCACCAAGCTGTTGCAGCGCTGAAAGAGCTGCACTGCTTAACCGGTCGCAGTCGTTGGCTCTTCCCCGGGGTCGGAGCCAAAAATCCGACCATTAGCGAAAACACGATCAATAAGGTCTTCGCCACCATTGGCTATAAAGGCCGCCTCGTTGGGCACGGCACTCGGCACACCGCGAGCACATTGCTTCGAGAACATGGCTGGCCAAAAGAACACGTCGAAGCGCAACTTGCTCACAAAGAGGAAGGCATCTCAGGGGTGTACAACAAAGCACAATACCTTGAAAAACGAGTAACCATGATGCAGTGGTACGCAGATCATCTTGATGAGCTAGTAGTTGGCAATGTCGTGCAAGGCCAATTTGGAAAGGTGATATGAAACCAATTATCCATTCCCCCCCAAAAAACGGTGTTACGCGTGTTACAGGTGTTGCGACAACCTGTAAGTTATTGAATATAAGAGACTTATCTCGAGCTACACCAAAAAATTCTCAACGCTACACGACGTGTTACGCGGTCGAATCGTGTAACAATACTTGCCCAGCCATCTCCCTGTTGGTCGAGGGAGCCCTTGTCGTAAAACGCTGCATCCGTTACCCACAGCGGGGCCAGGGGGCGGTGGATGGACGATGAGAATATGCCGATTGGCCGCCTGGAGATTGCTGGCTTCGATGTCAGTAATTTGCTGTGGGAACTAGACGACATCGAACAGGCCGTGCGTGAGTTAGCGTTGTATTCGCCGTTTCGCGAGCATTTCAAAGAGGCGCTGGAGCTGGCCAATTACGCCACCTCATTCTGGCTTGAGGATGGCCGTTATCCTGATCGAGCAGGGTCGGTGGTCGCTACGATGTTTCGACTACGCGACGAGATCGAGGAACATGCCAGCTACGCCGATGCAGCCTCACTGCCGAGTGTCATACGACGGTTTCATAGCATTGATCGCAACGCTGCGGACTCGCAACTCGTGGCGACTTACACCCTCGTGCAGAGCATTCAAGCGGTTCAAGTTCTCGCCAACTGGCTCTTTGAAACGGAACTCTACGTCTTCGACCTGGACGCAGACCTCATAGCCCAAATGCAAGTAACAGACCCCAAGAAATATTGCGCACTGGCCGAAAAGGAGCGACTAAAGGATCCAGGCGGGGAAATTGACGCTCGTGAATCCTTCCGCACATTCATGGGCAATGCCGACAAGGCGATCATGCTGGCGAGCCTCTACAGACAAGTTGAGGACATCGACGTATCGAGGGGTAACTTCAATGTGGCCAGCTTTCTAAACGAGGCGCTGAGTAAAGCGTTTTCCGCCAAAGCCTCGCAAAGAGGCGCGGCGGCGGGTAAGGCCAATAGGAAGCCGGAGTCGGTAAAGCAGCAGAATGCAGCGGATCTCCGCGAGCGCGTTTGTAAGGCAGCTGATCGTCACATTTTGGCCAATCCTACGATTTCAGAGCGGGAGCTGAAAAAAGCATTAGTCGAACAGGAGGGCATAGCGTCTGAGCCTACCGTCAAAAAATACCTGATCATGGGTGGATACTTACCTCGATAAATTTCATTAAAAGCAAACCGTGTTTGCTTTTTTTCCCCTCTCTAGTCTGTGCCTGTCTCTCACCATATAGGCACGACTATGACCTCTTCCATCCAAACAATTAATACCAAATCCCCAGCTCGCGACCCCGCAACAACCCTCATTCGTATCAACGAAGTCATTGCGATGGTAGGCCTTGCTCGCCCAACCATCTACAAGCTCATGCAGCGCCCTGACTGCAACTTTCCCCTGCCCGTCAAATTGAGCAACAGCAACGCACGCGGCGCCCCTGTCGCCTGGGTTCTTTCCGAAGTGCAGGCATGGACACGCAGCCGAATCGAGGCGCGTGACCAGGTGGCCGCATGAAGCGCAACTACAGTCCATTCAAAGGGCCATTTCTCGACTCCTACAGCATCGGATTTCGCCTCTATCAAACCGGGGAAATCAACTGGCGGCACCGCACGATTGCGGGTGTGAGCTGGAACGGGGAAGAACAAGAGGCCTTCTTTTTCAACCCTGATGGCCTGGTCCTTCCACTTAAACCCAATCCATGGGAATTGCCTGAATTGATCCGCATAAACGCGGTACGCAGGGAGTTTTCCAGCATCCACGGCACCGGCCATTTCGCGATGAAGGAGGGCCGCCGCGCCGAGCTGAAATCGCTGGGTTTGACCGACTGGGTCACTTACTGGCTGGTCGACCAGTCGGCCGGCTACGCGAACGATCCGGCGGTGTGGCAACGCATCACTGAGCAGGATCTTGCCGAGGAAAAAACTGCAAGCGAACGCCTTCACCGTGAATTGAAGTTGACCTCGGACCTGTCCGGCTACGTGAACGAATGCCTGGCACAGCAGCGTGAACTGCTCGCGGTAAAACACCGCCGACGGTGCGTCGAGGACAGCAAAATCCTGGCTTGGCTCAAAGGTGAAACGCCGCAACCGCTGTTCACCAGCACGCAGGAGGCGGCATGACTCCGACCTTTCTACCTCACCAAGCCTTAGATCTTTTCGGAGCACTTGAAGCGTCTCCGTCTTCTACCGCAGAGATCAAAGGTCGTCAGCGTTTGCTTGCGCTCCGTGATCAGGCGATCGCAGCCGGCGCACAGGTGCTGGTCGTGCTGTGGCAGAACCTGGAGTGGACGCTGCTTGCGGTTCAGCCACCAGCAGACGTGGTGATCAACGACGCTCGCGAACTAATTCCCAACCTGCTGCGCAATCCCGAAGCGCTCCAGCAGATTCGGCAACGCGCAGACCAAGGTAGCCACTTGCAATGGCTCACGCTCGTCCGCCCCGTCACTACCCTGCACTAACGAAAACGCCCCCGGGAGCGATCCGGAGGCGTTGAGGTAAATCTACATGCCCAAACAAGTTATGCCGCATCGGAAAAATGCACAAGCTTTCTGCGCAGTTGCGCTTTCCAAAATGGGACGTTACTCTCTGAGCGTCGCTGCAAATTCAGCGACCGACCTTGGCGGGTCGAATGATTTCAGGCGCAACAGCGCCATATACTCAATTGCAGGCGCTTTTTTTGTGCCCGCGATTATGCGTTATGGCGAGTTGCGCAGGAGCACCTTCGGGTGCGCCGGGTTCCTGAATCACCGGTCCGCCAATCTTGCGCAATTCGCCACCCATCCCTGCTTGGCGGCAGGCTGTGGTGGCTCCTCTGATTCGGGAGCTACATCAAATGATCACCATCGATCCGTCCAAAAAACGCGCCGCTGCACACCGTGCAATGGCTCTCGCCGCTTTACACGCCAATTCCAGCCTCGCAACACGCCTCACCCGCTACAACGCTCACATGGCCAAAGCCCGCGCACTGGAAACCGCAGGTGGTGCCCAATGAACGACGCCATGTATTTTTCCCTGCCCGAAGACCTGCTCTGCGTAGATTCAAGAGTAGAAGCTGGTGTTCCCATTGACGCCATCACCTGCGCAATCGCTCGTGCCGATTCGGTGCTGACCCTGCTTGAAGACCACTTTGAAGGCGAATCGCGCCTAGCCAACCATGTCATCGCCGCCGTCATTTGGGATGTACGCGGCACCCTCGGGCTGATCAAAACCCTTGCCTTGCACGGTGACACCACCTCGATTCCTGCAGCGCAGAAAGGCGGTGTGCTATGAGCACTTCCATCACGCTGGGGAACGCCACTTTTTCGCGCGTCAACGCTACTAACTTGAAACTCTTTCGAGTGAATGCCGGTGTTCCAGTCGAGGAAGCGTTGGAGATGGCTTCGTTGCTGCAGCACTACGCCAATGAACTAAGTTTCGACGCTGCCATGAGCGATAAGGGAGAACGCTTCAGCTGGCCTGCGGTGTACCTGGGCGAGATGGCCAAAGCCTTGATTGATGACATCAGCGATGCCCTGTTCCTATCGAGGGCAGACACATGAGCCAACGCCCGACTAGCACTGCAAAACGGCCTAGCTTCGCCGACGTAAAAAACGCCGCACTAAAAGACGTCGATCGCGTCCTGTCGCACTGGCTGCCCAACGGCAAGCGTGTGGATGGCGGTAAGGAATACACCGCTCCGAATCCAACCCGCGCCGACAAGCGCGCCGGCTCGCTCAAGGTCAACTTGAGCAAGGGCACGTGGGCGGATTTTGCGACCGGCGACAAAGGTGGCGACCTGATCGATCTGGTGCGCTATCTGGAGGGCGGCACCGACGTCGAAGCCTGCAACAAACTGGCGGATCTGCTGCACGTTACCGCTGGGGCGACTCAATCGAAATCGAGCCCCAGCAAAAGCCAAACTCCGGAATGGCTGGCCATTCAGCCGATCCCGGCCGAGGCCATGAGCAAGTGCCCGTCCAAGCATCGGCAACACGGCGCGCCGTCCAAAGTCTGGATGTATCGCGATGCTCAGGGCCACCCGGTGATGGCGCTCTATCGCTTCGAGTTGGGCCCGGATGAAGACGGCAAATCACGTAAAGTGTTTGCGCCGTTGACCTGGTGCCAACGGGCCGACGGTCAAACGCAGCAATGGCGTTGGCAAGGTCTGCCGGAGCCGCGTCCCCTGCTGCGCCTGGATGAACTGGCGCAACGCGCAGAGGCTCCGGTCATTCTGTGCGAAGGCGAAAAGGCCGCCGACGCTGCGACGGATCTGCTGCCCGACTACGTGGCCACGTGCTGGCCGAACGGCTCGAACTCTTGGCACAAAGCTGACCTGACGCCGCTCAAAGGTCGTTCCGTGGTGTTGTGGCCAGACAACGATACCAGCGGCACAAGCTGCATGGATGCCGTCGCCAAACACCTGCAACAGATCGGTGTAGCGTCGTTGCGCGCGATCGCATTGGATGTTTTCAAACGCAAGCCCACCCTCAAGAACAATCAACCGATTTTCACGAAGGAGGGTCAATGGGATAAGGGCGACGACGCGGCCGATGCCCAGGCCAAAGGCTGGACGGCAGCGCACATCGCCGAGTTGGAACGCAGCGGTGAACTGTTCGGTGTTTCGCCGGAGAAAGCCCCGGCCGAGCCACCTGAAGCCAAAGCCAAGCCAACGACCAAGCGTGCCGCAAAACCTAAAAACGATTTGCTGCCCGGCGGCTTCCGACTGACGCCGGACGGGGTGTTTTATTCCGGTGACGATGGCGAGGCGCGCCCCGTGTGCTCGCCACTGGAGATCCTGGCGCGCACTCGTGATGCCCAGGGCCATAACTGGGGTTTGCTGGTCGAGTTTGACGATCCGGACGGTGCAAAGAAGCGCTGGAACATTCCGGCGCGGACCATGACCGGCGACTTCGGCAAAGACGTGCTAGGCCCATTGGTGGACATGGGTCTGCGTCTGGCCGGCAGTCGATCCGGGCGCAATGCCCGCAACGACCTGCAGAGTTATCTCGGCGGCTTCGACAGCGCGCAACGCGCACGACTGGTCACCCGTTTGGGCTGGCATGACAGCGCCTTCTTGCTGCCCGAACAGCAGGTCGGCTCACACGCCGAACACCTGCACTTCTATGAGGCCGGCGCGCAGCTGCCGCCCATCAGCGAAGCCGGCACTCTGGAGCAGTGGCAAGAACAGATCGGCGCCCTATGCATCGGTAATCACCGCTTGGCGTTTGTGGCCAGCGTGGCGTTCGCCGGCCCACTGCTGCACATGCTAGGCCACGAGTCCGGCGGCTTTCACCTCTATGGCGACAGCTCGGGCGGTAAGACCACCCACCTGCAAGTGGCCGCCTCGATTTACGGCGGGCCGCGGCTGGTGCGCTCATGGCGCTCGACGGATAACGCGCTGGAATCCATCGCCGCCGCGCATTCGGACGGTCTCCTAGTGCTGGATGAAATCGGCATGTGCGACCCGCGCATCATTGGTGAAACGGTATACATGCTCGGCAATGGCACCGGGAAAGCTCGCGCCAATGATCGAGGACAAGCGGGCCGGCAGGTGCAGGAGTGGCGCTTGCTGTTTCTTTCGACCGGCGAAAAGACCTTGGCGCAGCACATGGCCGAAGCCAACAAGGAGCTGAAAGCCGGCATGGAGGTGCGGATGCTTGCCGTGCCAGCGGACGCCAGCAAAGGCCTTGGCATGTTTGATGTACTGAACGGTTTTGATGATGCGGCGGCCCTCTCCGATGCGCTCAAGGCACGGGTAGCCAAGTACTACGGCACACCACTCACCGCCTTCCTGTCGGCCCTTTGTGAGCCCGGCAAACTGCATGGTTGGTCATCGATTCTGCGCCACACCTTGGAAGGCTTCATTGCCAAGGCACTTCCTGCTTCGGCCAGCGGTCAGGCGCATCGTGCGGCGGCCCGCTTTGGTCTGGCTGCCGCAGCAGGCGAGCTGGCCACCGCTATGGGTATCACTGGCTGGCCAGACGGCACCGCCACCACTGCCGCTCGTGTGTGCCTGAGTGCCTGGCTGAATGAGCGCGGCGGCGCCGGAAATCTCGAAGGGGACGCGATCCTGGCACGGTTGCGCCAAGTCATCGAGCGTTTCGGTGAGAGTCGCTTTACGCGTTGGGAGTCCGCGGCCGCGAAGATCGATGAGCACGGCCCGCGCACCATCGACCGCCTGGGTTTTCGCAAGTCGCTGGAGCACGGCTTGGGCGATGCATTGCACACCACCAACACCTACTACGTGTTGCCCGAAGCTTGGCGCTCCGAAGTGTTCAAGGGCATGAACCTCAATGCCGTGAACAAGGAGCTGATCCGCCGTGGCGTCCTTGAACCAGGTCCCAACGGCAAAGCCTCCTGCTCCATCCGTTTACCCGGGATGGGCACACAGCGTTGCTATGTGGTGAAGACCGTGCCGGGTACGGATGAAAGCGAGGCTCAGGCCGCCTGACGGCCAGCCTACTGACTGAGGTAGCGCCGGCTCATTCCGGCCTCGCCAGCCGCTCAACCAACCCATAATCGAATTGAAGAGAGATAAGACAAATGAACGAGATTCAGGAACTGAAAGACCGTCGCGATCAATTGCTGAGCGAGGCAGAACCACTGCGCGCCGAACTTCTGCCACTTGAGGTCGTGCTGGAAAGTGAAGACCCCATCGAACCGGACCGGAAACGCGAGCTGCAAAACAAGTACAACGAGCTAAAAAGGGTTTTTGATTCGCGCACGTTCAACGCTGAACTTTTAGATCGGAAGATCCGTCGCCGTGAGGACCTTGCCAATTGCGACGTCCTGATGGCGGACTTCATTGCCAGCATGGCGAACTGGGCGGCGGATGAGATCGAACTCAATGAAAAACGGCAAAGCCTCAGTACTCGCTTGGAGGAAGTGCGTCAGCAAGCGCAAGAGGAAATAGCCAGTGCACGCCAAGCGGAGACCCTCGCGGCTACCGCTTACGCGCAGGCTGTGGCATGGGGCGATGTGGAGGGCGAAAAAGCTGCCAACAGTGACGCACAGAAAGCGGCAAAAAACCTCACTGCCGCGACCGAACAACATCGTCGTCAACACCTGATCATCACTGCCCTGGAGCAGGAGCTGATCACCATTGATCGACACATCACCGAGGCTCAGAAAGAGCAACAAAAGATCGAGAAAAAGGCCTTACACCTCGCTCATGACGTTTTGGAGGAACAGTGGAATGAAGCGGCCAAAGCGCTGCTCGACGTGGGCGGAAAGCTTTACGCTGCTTCCCGCATGATCAACCGGGATCCAGTATCACTCTTCAAGCTCGATATTCCTCAACAAGGTGAAAACTCTGGCAGTTGGAGGTGGAGCGATCTCGCAGATCGGGGAAGCCAACATCGCACGCGAGATTTGCTTTCGATGTAACTGCCGACACACCTGAAACAGCCTGCTTTCGCGGGCTGTTTAAATCACGCCAAGGATCGAAGCAATGAACGCAGCGACACAAAACAGCTCGCCCATATCCGAAACGTCTATAGCGAGAAAAGCTCACCTTACTGCCCTACTCAAGATCATGGATACCAAAGTCGGGAAAAGCACAGCGATGCAGAGGCTCACCATCGCTGCGATCAAGGCAGAAATGAGGCTAATCGAGCAAAAATTGAAACAGCGGAGATGAGAAAAAGCGATAGCTTCCATTGTATTAAAAATTTACAGGCACGGCAGATTGATCATTATGAAGAAGCGAGATTCGTGGAGCCTTGCAATCCATCAATACACTGGCAACACCTGGCCCTCCTAGTCTTCTCGGTGCGACCCCAGAAACTGCCCTGGTCAATATCCCTACCAACACAGTTCTAGTACACAGTAGATACGGCTCAATAAAACCGTCAAGTATACACCGAGTGATCGCTAGCCTTTAGCTGGCGCTTCGCGTTTCATTTGAATCTCCTCCAGCTAACGAAGCACAAAAAAACCAAGCTAACAATACATGCTAGCTTGGATCAATACTAATTTTCGAGAACATCAATCTCCATTTCATTCTCATGTAAAAAATCTATCTTTCTGGTCTTCGCTTTGACAATTTCATCTTCGAGAGGCCACCCCGATTTTGCTAAAATCTCCATCACTCGTTCGTCAGAAGCCAGCAACTTTGAAAGTTCCCCAGCAGATTCTACCCCATTAAGAAAACAGCCGCGCAGCACGATTGCTAGCTTTATTTTAGGCTCATCTGATTGACGTGCGACGGAAATCAAATCTGAAATCGGAGACTTACTTTCCTCACTATAGCCTTTGCGTAGGTATACCCATACATCAAACAATATTAGCCACGCAGCGAAATTTACATCATCAGCGGTATAGGCGGCACTTTTAATCCTAGACTCTAAAGCTGCCCACTCATCAGGATCAAAATACTTCTTAAAACTCATTGGCAAAGATGACTTCAGTGACCCCTTAAAAGCTTCGCTCCAATGAAAATCAAAAGTTTCATCAAGAGCAACCTCTAAAGATGGTGTTATGTAATGTGAAAAAACATCCGTTTTTCTGAGCCCCTCCCAATAAGACTCATTGCGCGAACCATTAAATCCTACGAGTGCTCCTCTTAAATCTGCTATAGGGAAAAATGTACTCCGACCTGGACGCACAACTTTCCGTTCATCATCGACCATCATCCCTGATTTTTGCGAAGCTTTACTATGATCTAAAGCATTAAAAAACTTTGCCACACTTGTTGGTCGCGCTAAGTTATCAGTAAGCCATATTTTTATGGCTAGTTCCAAAAACGACCTTACTTGCCTTTTGGTAGTATGTTTAGAGCCACGAAGAGAATTGTTTAATGCTGTGGCCATCGCAGGATGCATAGCAGTCGACGCGCTAGCGATTGCCACAAGGTGTAAACCATGATCATGATGTGGGCCAAAATTTTTGGAGAACATGAGAAACAGTTCCCGCTCAAATAGTTTTTCCGCCTGATTAGATGGATCAAGGAGCATCAAAACGCCAAGCCCCACAGTAGATGCCGCGTTTGCCTCAGCATTTTTGGTAGCCCACTTACTGTAGACATACTTCAACTTATTTAATGAACACTCTTCAACTCTCATGCTTGGCTTTGATAAAACCAATGAATTAAGTACAAGACTGCTAGCTGCCGACAAAGAAACATCACGAATGGAACAGCTTTCTTCCAAGGCCGGATAACCCAACGAATAGTTAATTAACGCCAGCCTCAGAATTTTGTAGCTAGAAGCATTTTCAAATAACGAATTGAATGCAGACAATGCGTGCGCGAGATTAACAGCATCTTTTTGAACAAGCCCTTCAATAGACTGTTTTAAATCTACAAAATCTTCTATACCCTCACATGAGGCGAGAGCATTATGGGTCACGACAAATATATCCTCAGCACGAAGCTCTGCGGCTTCAATAGAGTCTCTTAGAAGTCCAGTAAGCAACAGCGCCGTATCCCTCGGGTTAGCTGTGCTAGGCTCATCTAATAGCTTATCAATAAAAAATGACTTGCCAGAAGAGGACTTTAGGCTTGCAACTAATAATCGAACTACTTCCCTCCATCGTGGATTTTGCAATGCACCATGCAATTCATCCCAAATCGACTGAGCTCCTCTAGTCTCTCCGAAGGCCAAAAGATATGTTGCACACAGGTATTCTTGAAAAGTAAGGTGAATAAAGCTATATAGTCCATCACCGGCCTCAACAAGTAAGCCAGCAGAATTTTTTATGAAAGAAAGAAACGCCTCAGCTTGATCTTCGGCATGATCATCAGAATCCTTCAAAGTCTCATACTGCTTTATATGGTCAGTTAAGAAAACCAAGAGCTCTTTATGCTCCGCAACTGAACGCCCTTGTGCTCCAATGCTTTTGGTATGCATCCAATAAGCAATTGACTCAACTCGAACTCTATTACGCTGCTCGATTCTCCCCTTAACCACTTCCTCATCATTACGCTTTGCCTTATACCATGTATTCAACAGGGTCTCTGTACACTTCTGATAAAGTACTACTCGCTGATCAGGCAACACCGCATCAATTCTATGTACAAGGGCAACAATTGTGAGCAGCAATGGGTTTCTAGCTAAAGCCCTGATTGAATCACTTTCAGGAGACACGATTACTTTTATTAAGTCATTTGCGTTCCGATCCCGCTCGTTTGAGTCTTCAACTCTCACAGAGTACCAGTCGCTAATAAACTTTTTAATTTCTTCAATTTTTAGCTTTGCAACTCGAAAATGACTATACGAATCATCGAATCTCGACTCAGCTTCATAACCAACTATCCTTGAAGATAAAATAATTGTGTTACCTGGAAAATTTGATGTAAACGACTCAACTCGATGCCTTACAATATTTTTAAAGTGGTATCCCGGCAGCTCATCCAGCCCATCAAAAAGGATAACTGCCTGCCCACTCTCTAGATAATACTCATAAAATTCCGGCGTCAAACCACTCAAATTAAAGTCGGCCTCTGCAACCTTCCTAACGTATTCAAGAATGGATAAATCTTTGTTGATCTTCAATTCATCTGCATAGCGTCGTAAAGTGACGACTATAGTTAACCTGCCATCTACCAAATAACCGCACCGAGACTGTAGCCCATCACTAATACCTGCCAATGCTAAAAAGGCTAATAAAGTAGACTTACCAGACCCCGGATCACCTAATATCACAGATCGAGCCCCAGGACTTAAAAGTGTCAGCGCGTCGATCCTCGGTGTTTCATCTGTCTCTTCACTCTCACGCTCAGAGATCAAAGACAATGGAATGTAAATATCCTCAAGAGGAATTCTTCTGGATGTTTCCTCTTTATATACAGACATGCCGACGAATTCAATTCGCCCATATCTGCGGCGCATATTTTCATCATACTGAGCTCTTAGCTCATGGATAGTTTTTCGCCTTTCGGCACCTGAATTTACATGCCCAGGATAGTAATACAAACATAAGTGGTGCGTCTGAAGGAACAAATCTTGAAGTTTTGAATGACCAATATGGTCTAGCTCCAGTTTATCCTTATACTTCAACTTTAATTTTTCAAACCATTCAACGTCTCCTCCTCCCTTCCGCTGAGCTGAATTTTTAAAATCGTCCGGAGTTACCAACACCCATTTCACCAGATGCAGAGTGTCATTGCGCTCTAGAGCACTCACCAATGACTTAACAATTTCTTGGCGATGATCACTACTCAAAGGTGATGGGAAAAATTTATATTGATAACCTATGGCACTTCCAGATTGGTTTTTTCGTGAAAAGCCGTCTAGTCCTTCAAAATCTCCTGAAGCATCATCAAACAGGTTGAATTCTTCCCCCCTACGTTTCGCGTCATTGAGCAGTAATAATCCAACTATCCTACCAAACTCTTTACCCCCCTCAGTACCAGGGGCAAGTATTTTGCTTAATGAT
The DNA here is from genome assembly GCF_001945365.1 of Pseudomonas reinekei. Classification (GTDB taxonomy): domain Bacteria; phylum Pseudomonadota; class Gammaproteobacteria; order Pseudomonadales; family Pseudomonadaceae; genus Aquipseudomonas; species Aquipseudomonas reinekei. Next base: position 87,300 of record NZ_MSTQ01000006.1, on the reverse strand, counting down.
GGAACCGCTTTTACTCGCTGTCCTACTGTTGTCATCTTTGACTATCTCCCTGTATTTAACAAATGCGGTTGCAAACTCAAGTATTTAATGCTTTTTTATTTTCTATTTTTTTCATATTGAACTCTAACTGAGCGCCCCTCCTAAGTCGAAAAAGGGGCACCCCCCCTTTTTTCGCTGCCCAAAATGCCAGCAGGATCATCGGCCCGCCCCTTCAGTTTCCGTTCAAACCGCTGTCGCGGGTCAGAAGGCGGCGTTTCCAGTGAATTTCCTTCTGCATCATTTCGTCCTTCCCGGTGTGTTTGTCAGCGATTTCGAGGATGCTGAACCTGAAATTCTCTGCGAAATCATTGCCACGCTTAGTGTGCAAATCTCGTATGCGGGTGTTCCCACCATGCCCGCTATTGGAGTAGTTAACCCAGCGGTCCCACAAACCGCCTGTTCCGGTCGCGGAACCTACGTATAGTTGATGCTCACCTTCGGTACGGTCAGATATAAGGTACACGCCTGCTACGCTGGAAAGCGCTGTCTGCCATGACTCCAATCCTTGCTTGACGATCAGCCTCAGTTCCCGATGGGATATATCTACTTCCTTGAAGCCGGGAAATCTGCCCACTGTCATAGGCTTTTCCAGCATCGAGGATACAACCATGCTTTTCAGGCACGTCTCCAGCCAAAGGTAGTTCCCTCGTGGCTTCGTGTAGTCGAGTATCAAACGACCTTCCAGGTCGACAAATTCAGGCACACGGCGGTAGTCGTACACAAAGTCACGATTCTCTTTAATGCCCTTCGACTCGTTGACTTTGAGTGAATCGTAAACACCCGCCAGTAACCATTTTTTGGTGCCGGGTAGCTCGACCAGACCAATCAAGTACTCGCATTCGAAATTCCTTCGGGTCTGCCACGACTGCCAATCGTCGAAATCGCCTACAAGGTAAACATCCATTGGGTGTTCAACCCCATTGTGTTGTGCAAGATGAACCTTGGTATTTTGGATTGTGAGTGAAGGCAGGAGACTGGTCAGAAGCTGCATAAGCATTTGGGTTTGGCTCTGCTTAAAAGGATGAACTACGTGGCTCAAGGATTCCATGTCAGTGCGTAAGCCGTCTAGGTCGTCTTATTGGGTGGTGTAGCCGGTTAGGGCTACTCGTTGGCCAGAGACAGCCATTCAGGATGACCATCCGACAAGCGCACCCTTAGAAGGGGACTGTTGCCTATCTTTTAAGTCAGATTTTTTGAGTGCAGCACAAACCCTCGTAAATGGGTCAATGCCGCAGTTTCAGGGTCTAGACCACGCAGTGTAGTTGTCCGCAGGCTACCATCAGGAAGATAAACGATCAGATCATCTCCTTGAACACAGTAGGAGCTGGTGTACATTTTTCCTTCATGCTCAAAACTGATTTCTTCGTCCAAGTGCGGCTCCTTTATTAGTGGGCGCTTATCCGCGCGTTTAACTTCTTTCTGTCTGCATTATCGTCTCGAACGTTTCGGATTTAGCCAAACGCTCGCTTTAAAGCTTTCTTCGCAGAAAGGGGTAGTCCAACTCATAGCAGTCAATCACTCTTTTATAAATATTGTTATCACCCTCATTGTGTGCGGCCAGCGTGAGATAGTAGTTTTTCTTTTCATACTCTTGAAAAACAATCCACTCTCCAGTTAATTTTTTATTCTCTGCCCGTTCCTTCAACGCGCCGACAGTCATTCCGTTTGAAATATAGTTGATAAACTCGTCATCAACTACACCTGACGTATTTTTGTCAAATGCCTCATGAATTAGCTTATCTAGATTTTTACCACCCCCACTAAGCAAACCCATATGAATACCAATGTTTTTTAAAATAAAGGTCGCATCCGTGAAATGAGTTTTCATCAATCCTTTGAGAGGTTCTTTATTAAAAGCTGTGGCCTCTTTGGTTTGTGACTTAACGCCTAGACCTTCCAGATATCTAATTTCGTCCATCATCTGATGGATATTAATTACTCGATTAATATCCATTTGGATAGTCTGTGCAAGGAAGACCATGCTGAACCTAGATATATCCAACCCAAAAAAGCTGACATTAATTGAAACCAGCTCTTCAAGTTGTTGCCTATTCAGCGGAACTTTTTCCATGCTTAGCTCCTAACAAACCAATTGGGCGACAAGCCATTCACATTTTCAGTCGTAATGACCTATAACGTCCTTGTGATTCTGTAAATCTCTCTTTTCCTAGAAGTGGTCATTGCAAACAACATATCATTCGATGAGAAGTGCGACATGGCCGGAAAATCATGACAGCCCATCGTTTCGGTAGCAGCCCATGCAACGCTACTGATTTGCCATCATCCTGTCTACTGGCTGCTATTGGCTGGTTTCGACCTTTGGCTTACCCCAAATTTGAAAGCTCAGCTGCAACACCAATTGGCTTGTAACACCCAACGCACGTGAAAGACAAACGATGTGTAGCACCACTTAAACTCAATAAATTCAATTAGTTAACTTAACTTGTCACACTCGTAACACCCGTAACACGTCTTTTCTAGCCCCCCCCACGCCCCGTGTGGTATATCGCCGCCAGCGAAAGCAATACTGGCTTGGTATAGACCAATGCAAATTTCGAACGCTGGTTCGCCGATCGCCAAGACTCTTGGAAGGAGCCATCTGCCAACGACTAACAGGGGGAGATGAGGCAATCAAGACACCGACATTGCTGGGGCCCCTGGAGTTAGCTTAAGAGCACGGGGTCGGAAACCCGCGAGCTCAGGGGGCTGGCCAAAGAAAAAATTCGGTTAACAGTTAACTCAGGTTAACAGGCACCCAAATTGTGCCGGGGCCCCTGAGGAATTACCCTCGACACGGGGCGAGTAACCCGCCGGACTTTGTTAGCGGACAGGTGCCCAGCTTAGTGAACAGGTGAACCGGGTTAACACGCAGTTCACCAGTGCAAATGCACAGATGCTGGGAGGTCACCGGGGACCCTGAGTATTTCTGACTGACACGGGGCATAAAACCCGCGCGATCTTGGTAGTGGCTGTTTTTTTTACATTGGTTGACAGGTTGACAGGTTGACTCGGTTGACAGCCCGAGGTGTGCGGAATCAGCAACACAAAAGACCATCGTTACCGATGCAGTAACGATGGTCTTTTTTCAACCAAATGCTTTCGATTTCAATGACTGAAATTTCAGTAAGCTGGGAGGCCTCCCACTACCGAGATCCCGCGGGTTTCCGACCCCGTGTACCTAACAAAACCTCAGGGTCCCCAGCAGCTTTTGACGAACGGACTTCACACCTCCTTTAAGCAGCTACGCTTGCAACGTCAATCGGAGAATTATCATGGAAGACAAATCTGTACTCCCGTCCTTGCTTCGGCGCCTCAATAACAACCAGCTCGCATTGGGTGCTGCGATCGAAGAGCTTTCAAAGTGGGTAGAGGAGCGAGGCTCCACCGAAGTAGCTGAAAATGTGCGAGGCGCTTTAAATACCCTTGATGAGAACGCCGGATTCATCAACTTGGCAATCATTTCCCTTTCGGCCGAAAGTAGAACCTAACTGATGGCATGCCCCGCATGACCTCTCATTGCGAATAACCACGACATAGGGAAGAAACGTGACGACAAACAAATGGCCACGTAATCAGTTCACTGGCGTAGGTGGCGGTAGATTCACAGGCGTCGGTGGCGGTTTGTTTACCGGCGTTGGTGGAGGAGCGTTCACCGGTGTAGGTGGAGGAATGTTTACCGGCGTCGGGGGTGGGATGTTTACCGGCGTAGGCGGTGGACTTTTCACGGGGGTTGGTGGCGGACTGTTCACTGGTGTCGGGGGCGGACTGTTCACTGGGCCTGGAGGCGGATTATTTACAGGACCTGGAGGTGGACTATTTACAGGTCCAGGCGGAGGAATGTTTGCGGGTGCCGATGCCAATCCTTACATGAGCAATATTCCGCCTTGGCACGTGTTCGTCCAGTATCTTCAAACTCACGGCTACGAGCAGCAAGCGAAACTGATTTTGAGATACCTACCGAGATAAACGCCCTTGAGGCGTCTAGTAGTTGCCAGCGTGTATCCCCAGTTGTATCCCTTTGGGTTAAAATAGGCTGCGGACCACGATTTATATAGTGCACACGAGTCTCCCTCGGGCACCAACATTAAGAAAGGTCTTGCTTAGCAAGGCCTTTTTTTTCGCCCGCAATAAAGCCCCTGACACCCCACACACCCCTGTGGGAGCCAGCCTGCTGGCGATGCTTTTGCCCCTTGCCCTTACACACCACCCGCACCGCCGGAACATTTCACAAGGATTCCCCCCATGGAATTACACCTGGAAACCGTCGCCCTCTTCTCCCTCAAACTGGCTTATGAAACGGAGGGTTCGAGCCCGATTTTGCGGGATGATCTGGTGATGGGCGATTACCAGCGGGATGTGTTTGAGTTGCTGGTGCGGCGGGGGGATGTTGAGGGGATTCAGGTGAAGGTGGGTGAGTGTGTGGGGTTGGCGTTGGAGGCGGTTGGGGGTGTGGATAAGCCGTTGGGGCGGGAGTTGGGGAGGTTGGCGGGGGAGTTTGCCGGGATTCAGGCGATGGAGGAGCTTGATGCTCCGCTCGTTGCGCTTAAGGATTATTTGAAAGACATTCAATGAACGAAGACGGGTGACCTAAAAAGCGGGAACGCCCATGAACCGGACCGACGTTAGTCGCCGCATCTTATCCAATGACAAATCCCTACCCTTTCCAGCCCCCCTTCCAGTCATCCCCTTTTTCCACAGTTCAGTAATTGGAATAATGCCCATCCTATGCTATGTACGTGAGGCTGTGTCGAATGCAGGCGCAAGGGGAAGAGCCACTTTTCTCTTTCTGCGTTAGCCAGATGAGATTTAGTTTTTACAGTTTTTTGTAAAAAAAGCGGCGCTACAATAAAATTAATCGCTAGGTTGAAGACGTACATTGCTTCCCTTCAACAGCAAACTCATGGAGAAGAGTGTGCCAATCATAAAAACTGATATTTTTAAGCTGGCCGTTAAGAATGTTGCCAAATTTGGTGACACAGATATATTTCCTTATCCTATCGAAAATCACATATTCAATGACAAAGCTGATGGTGTTATCGCTGTCCTGGAAAGCATTGATAAGGATTTTGATGCCGCAGTAAAAAACATCCCCATCCTGACGGCAAAAAATCTTTCAGTGGTCGGGTATAGCGGGTTCAGATGGGGCACACAGATAGATCCGATTTGGAATGCTTACTTACTAGCTCTAGTGCTAACGATTGCGGAAGAGATAGAGTCCAAAAGATTAGGCTCTGACATAGTCTTTTCTTATAGATTTAAACCGGACAAGGATACAGGGTCACTATTTGATAAGGAGGTTGGCTGGCAGAAGTTTCAACATGCATCTGTTGCACATGCGCATGACAACTCTTACGTACTTCGATGCGACATATCCGATTTTTACCCACGAATCTACCACCACCGATTGGAGAACGCACTTAAGAAAGCCACCAATAATGGCGACATAATCAAGCGCATCATGACGATACTCCAATCAATATCTGACAATGTTTCATATGGCTTACCAGTAGGAGGAGCTGCCGCGAGAATTCTCAGCGAGCTTCTACTGAATAGAGTAGATCGACTTCTAATAAGCGAATCAATCATTTTTTGTCGTTTTGTGGACGACTTTGTTATTTTTGCGAAAAACAAAGAAGAAGCATACTCTGCATTAATTTCGCTTAATGACCTGCTTTTAACAAATGAAGGCTTGTCGCTGCAAAAAACGAAAACAAGAATAATGACCTCGAAAGAGTTTTTATCAACATCTGAATTTTCGGCTCCTGAGGAACATGAAGCTGAACGCGATACAGAGGAGCGAGCATTTAGACGACTTCGCGTCTATTTCGATCCTTACTCTCAAACTGCTGAAAGCGACTACGAGCAACTTAAGGCTGAATTATCAAAATTTGATATTGTTGGCATGCTTGGTCGGGAGCTATCTAAGAGCCGTATTGACGAGGGGCTTTCCAGGAGACTGATATCTGCATTGAAACACCTAAAGCCAGCGGTGCAAAATGACGCCGTTAAGTCACTTATAAATAGCCTGGATCTTTTGTACCCTATTTATCCAGCGGTAATGCTTTTGTGCCGCGGACTGCTTGAAACTCTAGAACCCAATGTAAAAGAGGAGCTTTTTCTAAAGCTGCGCGGGCTTATTTCTTCTGGCTCTTATATAACTCAAGTACCCACAAACTTATCATATACATTAAGGGTTCTTTCCGCTGACTTTTCGGAAGAGTCGGAAAGGCTGCTATCATTACTTTACAAGCAACCTTTAAGTATGATGATAAAGAGAGACATCATTCTCATGATGGCGCATCGAGGTGCGGATCACTGGGTATCAAACTGTCGAAAAAGCTATTCTACGCTAACTGTATGGGAGCGTAGAGCCATGTTAATTAGCTCTTATATACTCGAGGATGAAGGAAAGCATTGGCGCGACTCTGTAAAGCAAGATCTGAATGATTTTGAAAAACTAATACTCACTTGGGCAGCAGACTCAAAGCAGAAGAACCCTCAAGGCTGGAGAGTTCCAGTATGATATCTGAACAGCATTTTGCTTCCAGCTTTACATCGCTATGGCACGAAATCATACCCCTCGCCGATACTTATTGGCGTCGAGAAAACTTAAAAGTTGTTCGCCAAGTACTGCCAATTGATAATGTAGCACCAGTAAACTTAAGAGGCTTTTTAAATGAATTGGCATTTGAAACTTTCAGCAGAGCTAGATGCGCTGGTCTACAACCGAAGAGGGAAGTGATACTGTCAATTGCTCAGCAGAGTATCGAGAGTGTTGCTGGATACATCCTTAGAATTACGAAAAACGAAGGGTCGGCTGCATTATTTCTTGACGACTTGTGCAAGGAAGAAATTTTTGGATTGACTCGAAACTTAATGTTATCCTTCCCTGATAATAAGAACTTTGATATAAGACCAAAGTTCTCTGGTTGTGGTGTGGTATCTGCTTGCGAAGGAGACCTCATATATAAAGATTGTCTTTATGAGATAAAGGCCGGAGACCGGGGGTTTAGGGTGAGCGATGTTAAGCAGCTTTTAATATACTCCAGCCTGGCTTTTTCAAAGGGAGAATTAAGCTTTTCGAAAGTTGGCCTGTTCAACCCTCGAAATGGATACTACTGGGAGCGTACTCTAGACAGGTTATGCGTGGAACTCAGCGGTATGCGTGCGAGTGATGTACTGTCGAACATCGCAGGAAGTATGACGCAACTTGCGATCTCTAGATAAGGCATTACTTACCTGGCCGAAACTCTATCTTCGCAGGAAATTGTAATTGTTTTTTTTCGCCTTACAGCCTCATTAGACTGAGGCTGTAGGAACGAGAAGACCTTATCACAACGCCCACAATGCAAGGGGTGAATCAGTGAGCATTACGGAGAAAAAAGTTGGCAGAAAACGAACAGCGATGCTTTTACTGTGGTTCACTAGCATCCACCAATACATCAAGCTTATCTCATTTTCGCCCTAAAAACTTAGGCGGAGGACTTGTCTTCAACAACCTGCTTACAATTTGTGCCAGTTGCAACCAAGTGGTGGGCCATCAGCCTAGAGAAGCCGAGTTTGTTAGGTTTCTTGCGGAATTGCTTGGACACCACAAGGCGTATAGTAACTTGAGGGTTGATACCGTATTGGGTAGGGAGACCAGATATCGAGCAGATATTCTGGTGGACCATAAGGGCGCGAAATATACGAAACGGTTACTGATTGAATGTAAGACATCGCTTGGAAGCGGATCGTTATTTATAGATAACGTAATCTCTCAGCTTGATAAATATCAAGCCGCTTATGGCGAATGCAGCAAGATCTTTGCCACTCCGGTTTCATTGGGCGAGTCTGATATCGAGAGATTAAGGGCTGCAAATATTGATATTTGGGATCTGAATTACATCACCAGAAACTTTGCTGCACAAATATGCTTGACATCTACGAGCTACTACAAAGCATTATTTTCAGCACTTAATGCTAGACCTAAAGGTTTAACTGAGGAACAAAGGCTAATTAAATCTCTAGAGTCCTGTGCACCAGGGCGAAAGGACTGCTATGTTTACCAAGATCTGGTGGGGGAAATTATTGAATTGCTTTTTACGCCACCGCTTGCCAAGCCTATACCAGAACTTTCGGATAAATCAGAAGCTAACCGCCGCGACCTCATTGTACCCAACTATACCGAAGAGGGATTTTGGAGTTTTATGCGGCAGAAGTATGAGGCTGATTATGTAGTGATTGATGCAAAAAATTACACTAGAAAAGTCAAGAAGCAAGATGTTCTCCAGCTAGCAAATTATCTAAAATCTCATGGAGCTGGCCTCTTTGGTTTAATTGTTTCTCGACAAGGCGGCGACAGCTCTGGATGTGAACATACCCTGCGAGAACAATGGCTCATTCATCGAAAGCTCATAATTATTTTGGATGATGAGGATATTAAAGCAATGCTAATGGCTAAATCAGACGGGAGACGCCCAGAAGAAATCTTGGCGGGAAAAATAGAACGTTTTAGATTGTCTATGTAGAAGGTATTGAAAGGACTGCGAAGGCGTGTGTAATCGCACCTAGCTCCGTAGACAGTTGTTAACGTCGAATCTTGGTTGTTTGCATACTATCACCAGCGACAGCTCCTGGCCGAGTGCAGTCTATCGCAAAGGGCTGCAATAGCACTATAGCGGCCGCTTTCATCTGTCGACTACGTGTTCGTCGGGGCTGGGTGGTCGTTACTGAGTATATCGGTATAAACGATGTTAGAAGTTGCTCAGCATCTGCACCGTAGCTTGTAGCAAGATAGATATTGCTGCAAAGAAAGCACCAGTAGCATTCCACTTTGACTGTGCCGAAAAAGTCGCTGACATATCCCATCCATCCAAGCTTACGGATGCGTAATTTGGTTTTTCTCCTCTCTTTCTGGCTTCTTTCTCACGGGACTTCATCGCTTTTTCATGGCTGACCTTAATCACACTTGCGCGCAGCCAGCTTGCTGCGGAAACCAGCCCGACGGCAATTGAGACAATGGTAAGATAGAAAGAACTGAGTTCCATTATCTCGTACTCCTAATGAGAGACATAAACGTTGGTAATGCAGGGCGGCAATTGATCTCGCCATGCGGGGTGTCAAAAGTACAGCCAGGAATCCCCACCCAATCCCGAATTTGACCAGTGGGATAAGGAGTTGTCTAGCTGCTAATGAAAAGAAAGCTATCGCCACCATCCATCCAACGGCTTGAAAAAAGGTGACGGACCACTCCTTTCACCTCAAGCAGTATGCGTGTGAGATTTCCCAGGTTGCAGGAAGGGGACCTGCACGCTACCCTCCCACCGTCGCTGCCAATTCAGCGACCGGGCTTGGTAACCCGAGGAAAATCACTGCGCAACAGCGCCATGCGTTCGCAGGCGCTTTTTTTCGCCTGCGATCTGCGTTATGGCGGCTGTGCGTGGGACGTCTTCGGACGTGCCGGTTTCCTTGATTTCCCGGTTTACCAACCTGCGCACAGCTGCCACCCATTTGCTTGGTAACGAATTGTGGCAGCTCTTCAAATTAAGGAGCTTTGCAATGCGCAGTATGGATCCGTACAAAATTTGGCTTTCCCCTCTACGCCATTCCCAATCGCGTAACCCCCTCCCCCATTGCCTCTCCAACCTCGGAGGTGGCCAATGACCGACCAAACTGAACTCAAAACCATTGGCCTGACGCCTGCGATTTACTGCGCGGATCAAGCGTTGTTTCACGTCACTCGCGGGGTTCCTCTTGGTGATGCGTTGTCCATGGCCTCCGACTTTCTGTTTCTGGCCAAGACGCTCACTGAAGATGCTGCTTATGCCAGAGACTCTGACCGTCACGCCTGGGCTGCGCATTATCTGACTTCGATGAGCAAGGCGTTGGTGGATGATGCGGTGAAGGTGCTGACGCGGGATCGGGCTTTTGTGCCGGTGTCCAAGCGGGCGGGGGCTAAGGCTGAGGGTTAGTGGTTGAGGCCTGTGGGGGTGGTTTGTGAGGGTGGTGGCTGATTCGGCATTTGGGGTGGCTGAGTGAGCGCTATCGCTGGCATGCCAGCTCCCACAGGGTATTGCGGTGGGCAGCGAGTTCTCAGTGCATTTTCGCCATTGTGGGTGGTTGGGCTGGCGTTATCGCCAGCCATCCTGCGCCAGAGAAAACCTGCGGGTTACTTCAGCGCTTTTACGACTCGAACGTCGATGGGAAAGCCATCCGCACTGGGCAATTTCTTCCACCCCACGTACTGAAAAATCCCTTCTTCATCAATAAAGTCGCCTCGCTCCACTTTTTCACCGCCCAGCACGGCGACGTGCTTGTAGACGCCGCAGCTGCCATCCGAACGATGGACGGTGTACACCACGTAGGGTTTGACGTAATGCGCGGCGCGGAAATGGCGGCCGCAGCCAAAGTCGACAGTGAGCATCAAGGTTTTCAGATTTGCTTCGCCATCCAGTTCGGCGTGCTGGTCGAGGTCACCGATTTCGCCGACGTCGGTGAAGCCCAGAGAGCGAGCACGTTTGTATTCCGGGGAGTTCAGGTGCTCGGTCTGGGCTTGGCGGAAATGCTGATCCATCGCCTCGTCGTTTTCAGCACTGCCCTTGGCCACTGTGTCTTTGGCTTGGGAGACGACGCTTTCACAACGGACGTAATCGGGGGAGCCGAGGCTTGGCTGCGCCAGGTTCTTGCGGTGTACCGTAATGGTCCGCAGAAAGCCCTGGATGTTGGGCAAGACATCCATGGCCATCTTGCGCCCGTTCTGTACATCGGTCACATCCCGCTGTAATTGCTGGCAATCGGAGAGGTAGGTTTTCCAGGCGTACTCCGGGGATTCTTCCCAGTCGGCGAACGCTGGGGTCATCACGACGGCGAAAGTGATTGCGCAGAACAGACGCGAGGCTGGAGCGACAGTGAGCATGTGTAGTCCATTACAGAGTTGAAGACAGTGGCGCGACGCTACTATTTTGCCAATTTGCTGTCCACTGGCAGCCCAAGGGGTAGGCCCCATTTTCTGCATGATGGGGGTTGGGGTTTGATGCAGAACATTACCAACTCTAATCAAACAGCCTATAGCGCAGTTCTTTGCCAAAGAAAATAGATACGAAATACAAAATAAACCCAGCCCACAGACTGACTTTCATTACGTCCCTAAATAGCTGTTTGCAAGAAGAACGATAGTGATTGACTACAGCACCAGATAACGTACCAACTGAGAGCAGAATCAACGACAGCGCTGGCGCAGGAAAAAATGGGGACAGATTTATTTTCAAGCAAATAAATCCGCCCCCTTTTTTCTCCCCTTTTTTCAGAAATTATTTTATTCGACGACCTTGCATACGACACGACAGAGATTAATAATCATTAGAGGATTTTATCCTCAGTCATTTCTAGCCAGAAGTCTATTTGCACCCACCCAACCTACTTAACACACTTCACAAAGACCCCAAACACAATAAAAGCAATACTTAATAGCCAGAACCCCCCCCACGAGATCACTAGCATCCTTTTTAAAGCTTTCGGAAATCGTTCGACTTCAGCAGCATTGACGATACCTCGCCTCACGGAAATCCCCGGCATAATCAAAACCATAGTGAGAACCCCACTACGCATAAACTTCCCAAAAATCCCCATATTAGAAAATGCGGCTTTGTTAACGCTCACAAAATGACTATTACACAAAAACGCTTCCGCTTTTTCGGTGTGAACTTGCACAACATAAATCAACCACACCATCAAAAGCAAAAGTGGACTCAGTATTATTAAAAATATCAAACCGATGTGAACGTCATTCATTGCTCTATTTTTCCATAGAGATAAGCCAGCTTGATCAAATGCTTTGAAATTAGCTTTTACAAAACCACTGTTTGACAGCAGTGCCTCTACTTTTTCCGTATAGGCATGAACCATATAAATTAGCCACACGAGGATAATTATCAGTGGCATACCAATGAAGAATCCTAGGAGCCCCAAAGAAACCGAACTCATTACATCAATTCTCTGTAAATAAACTCACCGAATTTTTCACCTGCTGCCCCCCGAGCTTTTCGCCTTCCTTACTTCCCACTACCCTTTCCTATTACGCTGCACACCAGTGCGCCGCCTCCTCCAGTAGTCAAACCCAATATCGCTATACATCCGAACGAAGCTGCGAGACCGCCAAGCGAGAAAGAGGGACAGATTTATTTCAAAGAAAGAAATCTACCCCCTTTTTTTGTCCGATTTTTTATCATTTATAACTTGCCGCTAATCCCCTACTAATGTGCTAATCCAAGCAACGCCAGCCCGAGGAAAATTGACTCAAAAACACACTTTAGGACCAAACGACATAAAGCGAATAAAGGAAAATCGCAAAAAAGAATACGCCACCAGTGATCCACGGCGCTAACAACTTCCTCTTGAGATCAAGCGGTAAATTCTCCAACTCATTCTCTTCAATAAGACCCCGTCTCTCGCAAAACTTAGGAATCAAAAACATTAAAGCAATTGAACAATTTCTAATAACTGTGCCTAGTAATCCTAAGCCTGACAAACCTTCTCGATTAATCGCAACAAACTTACTTTTACTAAGATATTTTTCAATTAACCCGGTATATAGGTAAGAGAACATAAATATCCAGCATAACGTAAAAAATAAGCATATCATTGCAACTAACGCAGTGTAGGCCAATACAACCTCAGCCATAGTAAAGCGCCCTCATATAATATTTCACCAATTCGCTCTCCAGCGATACCACCAACTTCCCCCCGGCCCATCCACCTAACCCGCCCCCAATAATTGCACAAGCTAAGAAAAAAAGGGGACGGATTTATTTTCAAGCAAATAAATCCGTCCCCTTTTTTTTCGCTTTTTTTCGCTCAGTCATTTCTAGCCAATAGTATATTTGAACCAACCCAACTTACTTAACACAATTCACAAAGCCCCCTCCAAACACAATAAAGCCAACCCAAGTAAACCTTATCCAATTATTCCTTAGAATCAAAGAACAAAAAAACGGTAGATAGAAGCCGCAAATAATGTGAATCCGCTAATCATCCATGGCACCAACAATTTTCGTTTCAGGTGAATGGGTAGATTCAACAACTCATCCTTTTCTATAAGTCCACGCTTTTCACAGATTCGAGGAATCAGAAACATCAGTGCCATTGCACAGTTTCTGATGAGCAGCCCCACCAAACCTGCATGGAAAAGCACCTTGCGATTACTCGCTACAAATTTACTTTTATCCAGGTAACTTTCTAACAGCTCAGTAAAACGATACGAAGACAAAATAATCCAGAACGTTGATACAACCCCAAGGAAAAATATCGATATCACGACAATCGCCAGCACAACATTATTCATTATGGCAAGATTTCATAAATAACTTCTCACTACCTTTCCAAACTTTTCACTGCACTCACCCACAACCCAACCACCTAAATTTGCTCCAATTCGTCATGAAGCTAGCGTCTCTGGACTTACGCTAACGGCAAATAATGCTTAGACCATCCTGCCTCTGTAACAGCTCAACCGAATCCACCCACGCCTCGAAGGCCTATACGCTCGGACTAATACCCACCCAGCGACTTTTTATAAAACATATCTGACCATCTTGAGTACGACACAGCAGGAATTTATAAAAAATCATGCCAATCACCCCTCTTAATTAATTCACCTCACAAAGCCCCCCCCCAAACACAATAAAAGCAAACAGCAAACAACTTTACTTTCACTCACCAAATATCGTAACAACACCTATACACCAGCCGACTTATCAACATACTCAATGTAAAACCCTAGAACCATAAGAGCACTCGTAAACAGGAAACACAACCCCCATGAAACAACCAAAATTCGCTTTATTCTTCTTGGAAATTCTTTGACCTCACTCAGATTAACAAGCCCCCTTTTCGCCAAAAGATCTGGATTTATCAACACCAAAGTAATGAAGCCATTGCGCATAGCTTTCCCCAATAAGCCAGCTTGATCAAATGCTTTGAAATTAGCTTTTACAAAACCACTGTTTGACAGCAGTGCCTCTGCTTTTTCCGTATAGACATGAACCATATAAATTAGCCACACGAGGATAATTATCAGTGGCATACCAATGAAAAATCCTAGGAGTCCCAAAGAAACCGAACTCATTACATCAATTCTCCGTAAATAAACTCACCGAATTTTTCACCTGCTGCACTCCCGAGCTTTTCGCCTTCCTTACTTCCCACTACCCCTCCTATTACGCTGCACACCAGTGCGCCGCCGCCTCCAGTAGTCAAACCCAATATCGCTATACATCCGTACGAAGCTGCGAGACCGCCAAGTAATCCCCCACCGCTGCCACCAGCTAAACTAAGAACCAGAGAAGAACCCTCAACATACTTCGCCTTCGTACACTCATCCTCCCGCCCCAACGTACATGCCTGCTTAATCTTCAGCCCGGCGGAGGCAAAACTCAGGGCAGTGCCGATATAAACTCCTCGCTTGATCAACTTCGCCGCCCTGGCCACGCCACTGACCTTCTGCGCATAGCCGGCAATCTCGCCAGTACTCATGTACCTTTTGGTCGAAATTCCCAACATTCGTTTGATCGAACCTTGGGAACGCAATCCCGAGCCGTAAGAGGCAACATTGTCCAGCTGTTTCTCCAACTTGATGAATAACCTGGCGCGTTCGCTGTAGAACCTGTCTCTGGCTGTAATAGATCCGCTGCGCAGATAGTTCTCATGGGCCTGTTCGATCTCCTCTAGCGTTGCCTTGATCGCGGCCATGTATTTGCTCCACCCATCACTGACAGCCCCGGCGCCGATAGCGCCATAGTCGAGTACCTCCTGCAGCAGTTCGAAGTTGTCGAGAAAGAAGTCGTCGGCGTCGACCTGATTAGTCAGCAGGGCGATGTGAATATCCCTGGCTTTGCTCATCAAGTACGCCTCTTGATGGGTACTGGATGAGGTCGTCACATCACCGATGATCACTAATTCACCCGCCAACACCGCAGTATTGGCGATATGGCTGTTGAGTGCATCAAACTTGCTTCTTGCAATGCCGGTCAGTCGCAGTTCGGCCTTGAGGGATTCGAAAGACTGGGTTCGTGAGTTGATAAACGCTAGAGGCTCTGTCATCTACGCCTCACGAATATCTTTTATTACTAATGCGATCCCAGCCACCCGCGATGTTGCCGCCGCCTGCACCATCGCTGCGTTTTTGCTGGGTGTACACGGTTTTAATGCGGCCGTAATTCAGTTGCACGATTTCAACGGGAATGCCGACTGCGGCATTTTGCGTGTAATCGGCGATGATGACTTCCTCTAGCACAATCTCGTAGTACTTGAGCTTGTCGGTACCCGCCCGACTAAGCACCAAGGTGACCTCTTTCAGGTGCTCACCGGCGCAACTGGCTTCCATCAGTTTGCAGCTGGATTTGTCCAGCGTTTTGGTAAACGTGAAATGGCTCAGGGTTGTCCGGCCGGCGGTAGCGCCACCGGCAGAGCTGGCGGTGGCTGAGGTGCTTTGATAAGTGCTAAAGCTGTAGCCACTCACTTCGATCCAGTTACGGTATTTTTCGTCCAGCGCTTCGCCCGGAATACCTTCAATCTTGATAAAAGCGTCAAACGCCATAAAACCGCTCCTTGGCAGTGGGTTGTTTGTCTTTTTAAAGGAGCAGGAAATCTACGCCATTCGGGATCAGCGTTGACTCATTCAGACATCGCCAAAAAACAGAATCAGATGTTTCCGACTCTGTTTTGGCAGTTGGATGTAGGACGTTTCCACTCACTAACCATTGGAGTGGGTTTGGGGGACAGTTTCAGTATGGGTGGTGGCTGGTCTGACGCCTTCGCGAGCAGGCTCGCTCCCACAGGGAATACCTCATCGCATCTGCTCCGTAGAATGCCCACGGTTTTGTTGTTTCTTCACTCCGACTGAGCAGGTATCGCCAGGTAACTGATTCAGCATTGATGGTGGCTGGGCTGGTGCATTCGCGAGCAGGCTCGCACACAGGGAATGCCTCATCGCATCTGCTCCGTAGAATGCCCATGGTTCTGATGCTTCTTCTCACCTGTAATGCTTGCTATACATCCCTCTCGACACGCCCTCCGGGCATTTGGCCAGTGAATGAACGCCCCACGCGGCACTCATCTAGACTGAATGGATAGTCGTAGGCAGAACCGAACACGTCGTTTTGGTGCAGTTCGATCAATAGCGGCGTGGCAAGCTGCCCTTTATGCCCGGTAGAGGCGCGGCGAAGACTGCGTCGGGCACAACAAGATGCCCGCCAAGGGTGCCCTGGCCATCGGCCTGACAATGCCACGATACCGTGACGTGGTGTGAATGCCGCAGCCGACACTTTCGGACGACCGACGACCTTCTGGTTTGTCCGTGACCGTGAGGATTGCTGAATGCCTGATGAGAGTTTGCACCTGTCTGTGGTCAACAGCCTGCTGGAGCGCCACAAAGGCTCTGCGGGTGCGCTGTTGCCCATTCTTCATGATATTCAGGAACGCATCGGGTACATCCCCGATACTGCCGTCCCCGAGATTGCCCACGCGCTGAACCAGAGTCAGGCCGAGGTGCGCGGGGTGATCAGTTTTTACCATGACTTCCGTACCGCCCCGCCCGCTCGGCACATTCTGCGTTTGTGCCGGGCCGAGTCGTGCAAGAGCCGTGGTGCCGAGGAGCTCGCTGCGCAGTTGCGCGAGCGTCTGCAACTGGACGATCACGGCAGCAGCGCCGATGGCAGCATCAGTTTGCGGCCGGTGTATTGCCTGGGGGCCTGTGCCTGTTCGCCGGCGTTGGAACTGGATGGGCAGGTGCATGCGCGGCTCAGTGCCGAGCGGCTGGATGCGTTGCTTGATGCTTGCCGGGAGGACGCGTGATGCCAGCTTTCTATGTGTCTGGTGATTCGGTCGCCCGTGCCGTGGGTGCAGAAGAAGTTGTGGTAGCCCTTATCACCCATGCCCGGGGACGCGTTGTGCCGCTGGAGATAAAACGCACCAGCTCGCGGGGCCTTTACTGGCTGGAACCACTGCTGGAAGTGGACACGCCGCAAGGCCGTTTCGGCTTCGGTCCGCTGACAGATGCTGATGTGCCGTCTGTGCTCGAAGCGCTCAAAGGCGACCCGTCTTCTCATCCACTGGCCTTGGGCCTGGTGGAAGAGTTGCCCTATCTGAAAACTCAGCAGCGCCTGTTGTTCGCCCGCGCTGGCATCACCCAGCCACTGCACATCGACGATTACCGGGATCATGGCGGTTTCGAGGGTTTGAAAAGAGCCATCGCAATCGGTGGCGAACAGACTGCGACTGAGGTGTTCGATTCGGGCCTGCGTGGCCGTGGCGGCGCGGCCTTCCCCGCCGGGATCAAATGGCGCACGGTGCGCGCGACCGAAGCGGCGCAGAAGTACATCGTGTGCAACGCCGACGAAGGCGACTCCGGCACTTTCGCCGACCGCATGTTGATGGAGGGCGACCCTTTCCTGCTGATCGAAGGTATGGCCATCGCGGGCATTACCGTCGGCGCCACCTACGGCTACATTTATGTGCGCTCGGAGTATCCGGATGCCGTGGCCATCCTGCGCAACGCGCTAGAGATTGCCCGGTCGAACGGTTACCTCGGCGCCAACGTCGGCGGCAGCGGCCTGGCCTTCGATATGGACGTGCGGGTCGGTGCCGGTGCGTACATCTGCGGTGAGGAAACCGCGTTGCTGGATTCGCTGGAAGGCAAACGCGGGGTGGTCCGCGCCAAGCCGCCGATTCCTGCCTTGAAGGGCCTGTTTGGCCAGCCGACGCTGGTGCACAACGTGCTGACCCTGGCCTCGGTGCCGTTGATTCTGGCCAAGGGCGCGCAGTTCTATCGTGACTACGGCATGGGCCGTTCCCTGGGCACCATGCCTTTCCAGTTGGCGGGCAACATTCGTCACGGCGGTCTGGTGGAACGGGCCTTTGGCCTGACCCTGCGGGAACTGGTGGAAGACTACGGCGGCGGGACCGCCAGTGGCCGGCCGCTGAAGGCCGCGCAAGTGGGTGGCCCGCTCGGCGCCTGGGTACCGCCGTCGCAATTCGACACGCCACTGGATTACGAGGCTTTCGCCGGTATCGGCGCCATGCTGGGGCACGGTGGTGTGGTGGTGGCGGACGACACACTGGACATGGCTCAGATGGCGCGCTTCGCCTTGCAGTTCTGCGCCGAGGAATCCTGTGGCAAGTGCACACCGTGCCGCATCGGTTCGACTCGCGGCGTCGAGGTGATCGACCGAATGCTGGCCGCGCCGGACCAGGGTGGTCGCGATGAACAGGCGATCATCCTCAAGGACCTGTGCGACACGATGCAATACGGTTCGCTGTGCGCGCTGGGCGGCATGGCCCCCTTCCCGGTGGTCAGCGCCCTCAAGTACTTCCCTGCCGACTTCGGTCTGCAAGCCTCGGAGGCCGAGCAATGATTACTCTCTTCGACCCGAAAACCGATATCGATCTGGGCACCCCGGCCCGCGACAGCGACGTGCAAGTTACCTTGAACATCGACGGCCGCAGCATCAGCGTGCCCGAAGGCACTTCGGTGATGCGCGCCGCCGCGCTGCTGGGTACCACCATTCCCAAACTCTGCGCCACCGACAGCCTGGAAGCCTTCGGCTCCTGCCGCATGTGCCTGGTGGAGATCGACGGCATGCGTGGTTATCCCGCGTCTTGCACCACGCCGGTCACCGAAGGCATGACCGTGCACACCCAGACGCCGAAGCTCGCGACCCTGCGGCGCAATGTCATGGAGTTGTACATTTCCGATCACCCGTTGGACTGCCTGACCTGTTCGGCCAACGGCAACTGCGAGCTGCAAACCGTGGCCGGCCAGGTCGGCCTGCGGGAAGTGCGTTATGGCTATGAAGGCGACAACCATCTGGCCGATGTGAAGGACACGTCCAACCCGTATTTCGACTACGACCCAAGCAAGTGCATCGTCTGCAACCGTTGCGTACGTGCCTGCGAAGAAACCCAGGGCACTTTTGCCCTGACCATTACCGGGCGCGGGTTTGAATCCCGGGTGGCCGCTGCCGGTGGGGATGACTTCCTCGATTCGGAATGCGTGTCCTGCGGCGCCTGTGTGCAGGCCTGCCCCACCGCGACCCTGATGGAAAAAAGCGTGGTCGAACTGGGCCAGCCCGAGCGCAGCGTGATCACCACCTGTGCCTATTGCGGCGTGGGCTGCTCGTTCCGTGCCGAGATGAAAGGCGACCAACTGGTGCGCATGGTGCCGGACAAGAACGGCCAGGCCAACCACGGCCACTCTTGCGTCAAAGGCCGCTTTGCCTGGGGCTACGCCACGCACCCGGATCGCATTACCAAGCCGATGATCCGCAAACACATTCACGACCCGTGGCAGGAAGTCAGCTGGGATGAAGCGCTGACCTACGCCGCCAGCGAATTCCGTCGGTTGCAGCAGAAGTATGGCCGCGATTCGATTGGCGGGATCACTTCCAGCCGCTGCACCAACGAGGAAACCTATCTGGTGCAAAAACTGGTGCGTGCGGCGTTCGGCAACAACAACGTCGACACCTGTGCGCGGGTTTGCCACTCGCCGACGGGTTATGGTTTGAAGCAGACGTTGGGCGAATCCGCCGGCACTCAGAGTTTCGATTCGGTGATGCAGGCCGATGTGATTCTGGTGATGGGCGCCAACCCCAGCGATGCGCACCCGGTGTTTGCCTCTCAGCTCAAGCGCCGCTTGCGTGAAGGGGCGCGGCTGATTGTGATCGATCCGCGACGCATTGATCTGGTGGATTCGGTGCACGCCCGCGCTGAATATCACCTGGCCCTGCGCCCCGGTACCAACGTCGCCATGCTCAATGCTTTGGCCCATGTGATCGTCACCGAAGGCTTGCTCAATCAGGCCTTTATCGACGCCCGTTGCGAGGGCAGTGATTTCGCCAATTGGCGCGCGTTCGTCAGCCGGCCGGAAAATTCGCCAGAAGTGCTGGGCGCGATCTGCGGTGTGCCCGCTGCCGACATCCGTGCCGCTGCGCGTTTGTATGCCACTGGCGGTAATGCGGCGATTTATTACGGGCTCGGGGTGACTGAGCACAGTCAGGGCAGCACCGCCGTCATGGGCATTGCCAACCTGGCCATGGCCACCGGCAACATCGGCCGTGAGGGCGTGGGCGTGAACCCGCTGCGGGGGCAGAACAACGTTCAGGGCTCCTGTGACATGGGCTCCTTCCCCCATGAATTACCCGGCTACCGGCATATTTCCAACCAAGCGGTACGGACTCAATTTGAACAGGCGTGGAACGTCACCCTGCAATCCGAGCCGGGCCTGCGCATTCCCAACATGTTCGAAGCGGCGTTGGGCGGCAGTTTCAAAGGCCTGTATTGCCAGGGTGAGGACATCGCCCAGAGCGATCCGAATACCCAGCACGTCACCGCGGCCCTGTCGGCCATGGAATGCATCGTGGTGCAGGATATTTTCCTCAACGAAACCGCCAAGTTCGCCCATGTGTTTTTGCCGGGCAGCTCGTTCCTCGAAAAAGACGGCACCTTCACCAACGCCGAGCGACGCATCTCGCGGGTGCGCAAGGTGATGGAACCACTGGGTGGCAAGGCCGACTGGGAAGGCACGGTGGCGCTGGCCAATGCTCTGGGCTATCCGATGCACTACAAGCATCCGTCAGAAATCATGGATGAAATCGCCAGCCTGACGCCGACGTTCACCAACGTCAGTTACGCCGAACTGGAGCGTCACGGCAGCCTGCAATGGCCGTGCAACGCGGCGGCGCCGGACGGCACGCCGACCATGCACATCGAGGAGTTCGTGCGCGGTAAGGGGCGTTTCATGCTCACCGGGTATGTGCCTACCGAGGAGAAGGTCAACAGTCGTTATCCGCTGTTGCTGACCACTGGGCGCATCCTCAGTCAGTACAACGTGGGGGCGCAGACACGGCGCACCGAGAACGTTGCCTGGCATGATGAAGACCGGCTGGAAATCCATCCGACCGACGCCGAAAGCCGTGGCATCAATGAAGGTGATTGGGTCGGCATCGGCAGCCGCGCCGGACAGACTGTGCTGCGGGCGCGGATTACCGAACGGGTCGCGCCGGGCGTGGTGTACACCACGTTCCACTTCCCGGAATCGGGGGCCAACGTGATCACCACCGACAACTCCGACTGGGCGACCAACTGTCCGGAGTACAAGGTCACGGCCGTGGAAGTCAGCCGCGTGTATCACCCTTCGGAATGGCAGAAGCGCTTCCAGGCGTTCAGCGACGAACAGGACCGTTTGCTCAAGGATCGCCGCCACGCCCGTGGCGATAAAGCGGAGGTGCGCCGATGAGCATGGACAACCTGATCAAGATGGCCAACCAGATCGCCCAATTCTTCGCCACCCAACCGGACCAGGAACAGGCGGTGCTCAGCGTGCGCAATCACCTGCAGATGTTCTGGGCGCCGAGCATGCGCAAGGAATTGCTGGCGTGGCAGGTGGAGCATAAAGGGGCGGATTTGCATCCGTTGGTGCAGGCGGCGGTGAGTGGGGCGGGTTGGTAGCGACAAAAAAACCACAACTGTAGGAGCCGGCTTGCTGGCGATGGCGGTTTGTCAGGCGATATCTGTGTTGGCCTTGTGTCCGCTATCGCCAGCAAGCCGGCTCCTACAGGTTGGGTGTGTCCTGCTCAGTTCAGAGCAAGTGTTGGGAGATCAGTTTGGAAACTTCGACCATCGAGGTCTTGCCGGTGAATTCGAATTTCACTTTGCCCAGCGATGAAAAGTAGATTTCCAGCTCGGAATCCAGATCGAACGTGCCCGAGGTTTCCACCGAGTACGCCACGATGTTTTTGTACGGCAACGAGGTGAAGTCTTTCTTGCTGCCCGTGAGGCCCTGCACGTTGACGGCGATGATGCGTTTGTTGGTGAACACCACGCCGTCGCGCATGGATTTATAGGAGTCGATGACGTGCTCGCCATCCAGCAACAGGGCGGTCACGCGTTCGGCGTATTCGTCGTTTTGCTTGAGCTTGAAGAAGCCTTTGTTGTTGAAGTCGATCATGGGTCATTCCCTATGGGGTCAAAACCCGCATCTAACCACGACTTCGTGGCATTCGGCCTGCTTTACTTGTCTGCGCCTGTTACCCGCACGGCAGTCTCGATCGCCCGCACGCTGATCGCCGCAAAAATTGCAGTCAACAGCACGCCGTTGAACCCGAGCAATATTGCCAGCAGCCGCGACAGCGCCAGCTTCGGCACGAGTTCGCCATAGCCGATGGTCAGGCCGGTCACGAAGCCGAAGTAAATGCCATCGAACGGGGCCCAGCCTTCCAGGTAGCTGATGATCAGGCCGAACGCGACGATGACCACCAGCATGGTGGAGAGGATCGGCCAGACGATTCGAAGGTAATAACCAACGGCTTTGTAAAACTCTCGACGGATGTGCGACGTATGGACGAGTTTCATGTCATGGGCTTCCTGTGGGCGGCAGGCGAATGGGCATCCCAACAGCTTGGCACAGGAATGGGACAACGATGGCCGGACCAACGGACCGTGGCATCGGCGCAACAGCGATTAAGCTGCAATGACCCGGCACCGGAGAATCCCCCATGTCCAAGCACTTGTTCGCGCCGCTCCTGCTCGCGGTGGCCGTGGCCCTCGGCGGATCGTCCTGCCATGATTCCAGCCAGGACGACCAGGCGAGGCCGCCCATGAACAGTGACAGTGGCAGGATCATCCCGCCGCAACAACGCATGCCCTCGACCCTGCCACGGCCGAGGATGTAGCGCCTAGTTCGCTTCGCTTTCGCGGATCAGTTTTTTGTTGATTTTGCCGACGCTGGTTTTGGGGATTTCGGCGACGAACTTGAATTGCTTGGGGATCGCCCATTTGTTGATGCGCCCGCCGTCGACGAAGGCTTGCAGGTGGGTCTCCAGGATCTTGCGGTCCAGGAATTGACCCGGCTCGCTGACGACCATCGCCATCGGGCGTTCGCCCCACTGTTCGTCGACGATGCCCACCACCGCGACCGACATCACCGCCGGGTGTTCGCTGATCAGGCTTTCCAGTTCCAGGGAGCTGATCCACTCGCCACCGGTCTTGATCACGTCCTTGATGCGGTCCTTGATTTCCACACCGCCCAATTCATCTATCGAAGCCATGTCGCCCGTGTGCAGCCAGCCGTTGTGCCAGAGTTCGGCGCCCTTGTCCTTGTCTTTCAAATAACCTTGGGTCAGCCACGGTGCGCGCACCACGATTTCGCCGAGGGACTCGCCGTCGTGGGCGACGTCGCTCCCGTTGGCGTCGATGATTTTCAGGTCGACCATCGGCACCGTCGTGCCGGTCTTGATGCGGATCGGCAATTGGGCTTCGCGGGGCAGCGCGAGGTCTTCGTCGCGCAGGTAGGTCAGGCACAGCAACGGGCAGGTTTCCGACATGCCGTAACCGGCGTGCACCAGCATGCCTTTGGCGCTGGCTTCGCTGGCCATGCCGAGGGTCAGGGCGCTGCCGCCAAGGAGCATTTTCCAGCCGTCGAAACGGGTCGCCTTGCCCTCTTCGCAGTGGAGGATCATCTGCAAAATGGTCGGCACGCAGTGGGAGAACGTGACCTTCTCTTTGCGATACAGACGCACCAGGCTGTTGGGTTCGTAGCGGCCGGGATAGACCTGCTTGATGCCCATCAGGGTGGCGACATACGGCACGCCCCACGCATGCACGTGGAACATCGGTGTGATCGGCATGTACACGTCGTCGGAGCGCAACAGTGGCTGGCCCTGATAAACGCCCAGGGTGCCGACGGCATTCAGGGTGTGCAGGACCAATTGGCGATGGCTGAAGTACACGCCTTTCGGGTCGCCGGTGGTGCCGGTGGTGTAGAACAGGGTCGCCACCGAGTGCTCGTCGAAGTCGGGGAAGTCGTACTGGTCGGACGCCTCGGACAGCAGGTTTTCATACTCGCCCAGCACCGGCAAAGACGTCGCGGCAGGCGTGTCATCGGTCAGCTGGAGGAAGCCTTTCACCGTGGTCAGCCGCCCGTGAATCTGTTCAACCAGCGGCAGGAAATCATCATGCACCAGCACCAGATCATCCTCGGCGTGGTTCATGGTGTAGAGCACCTGCTCCGGCGACAGGCGAATGTTCACCGTGTGCAGCACCGCGCCGATCATCGGTACGGCGAAGAAGCATTCCAGGTAGCGGTGGCTGTCCCAGTCGAGCAAGGCCACGGTATCGCCGGCCTTGACCCCGGCCGCCGTCAGCGCGTTGGCCAGGCGGCGGATGCGTTTATTGAGCGTCTGGTAGCTGTAGCGCAGTTTGTCGGCGTAGACGATTTCCCGTCCCGGCTCGTAGCGCACGCCGGACAGCAGCAATTGCTTGATCAGCAGCGGGTAGGCATAGGCGCCGTCGGCGGGTGGAATTATTTTTGTCGCCATCATGAGGGGGGTCCTTGTCCGGTCAGAACTGCTCGGCTTGCAGGGCGAACAGGCATTCGCTGCCCGCCTTGGCCGAGGCGCTCAACGAGTGAATACGCGGCAACAAGCGGGCGAAGTAGAAGCGCGCGGTGGCCAGTTTGCTGACGTAGAAGTCGTCCGTGGAAGGGGTGCTCATGGCCGCCTTGGCCATGCGTGCCCACAGGTACGCGTAGGCGGTGTAGCCGAACACGTGCAGGTAGTCGACCGAAGCCGCGCCGATTTCATTCGGGTTGCTTTGGGCGCGGTCGAGCAGCCACGAAGTCAGTTCGTCGAGGGTGTCGACGGCGGCGTTCAACGGCCGGGTGAACTCGCCGAGGTCAGCACAGGCATTGGCGGTGAAGTTGCGGATCTCCGAGGCGAACAAGCGGTAGAGCGCCCCGCCGCTGCCGACGATTTTGCGCCCGACCAGGTCGAGGGACTGGATGCCGTTGGTGCCTTCGTAGATCTGCGTGATGCGCACGTCACGTACCAGTTGCTCCTGGCCCCACTCGCGGATGTAGCCGTGGCCACCGAAAATCATCTGACCGTGCAGGGTGGTCTCCAGGCCCATGTCGGTGAGGAAGGCCTTGGCCACCGGCGTCAGCAGCGACACCAGTTCTTGCGCGCGGTTACGCACGACGGCGTCTTCGCTGTATTTGGCGGTGTCCAGTTGCAGGGCCACGTAGCTGGAGAACGCGCGACCGCCTTCGTTCAGGGCTTTCATGGTCAGCAGCATGCGGCGCACATCGGGGTGGACGATGATCGGGTCGGCGGCTTTTTCCTTGAGCTGCGCACCGCTCGGCGCACGGCTTTGCAGGCGATCACGGGCGTATTCGACGGCGTTCTGATACGAACGCTCGCCCTGCGCCAGGCCTTGAATGCCCACGCCCAGGCGCTCGTAATTCATCATGGTGAACATTGCCGCCAAGCCTTTGTTCGGGGCGTCGACGATCCAGCCCGTCGCGCCGTCGAAATTCATCACGCAGGTGGCGGAAGCCTTGATGCCCATTTTGTGCTCGATGGAACCGCAAGACAGCGCGTTGCGTTCGCCCAGTGAGCCGTCGTCGTTGACCAGCACCTTGGGCACCAGGAAAAGCGAAATGCCTTTCGGGCCTGCCGGTGCATCGGGCAGACGCGCCAGCACCAGATGGATGATGTTTTCGGTCAGGTCGTGCTCGCCACCGGTGATGAAAATCTTGCTGCCGCTGACCTTGTAGCTGCCGTCCGCCTGCGGCTCGGCGCGGGTGCGGATCATGCCCAAGTCAGTGCCGGCATGGGCTTCGGTCAGGCACATCGAGCCGGTCCAGGTGCCGGCGTACAGGTTTGGCAGGTACTTGGTTTTCAGCGCTTCGCTGGCGTGGGCGTTGATCGACAGGCAGGCGCCCGCCGTGAGCATCGGGTACAGGCCGAACGACAGGCTGGCCGAGTTGACCATCTCTTCAACCTGCGCCGAAATCGCCTTGGGCATGCCCATGCCGCCGAACTGCGGATCACCGCCGACGCCGACCCAGCCACCTTCGGCAAACGCTTGATACGCGGCGATGAAACCCTCCGCGGCGCTGACCGCGCCGTTGTTCCAGGTGCAGCCCTGTTCGTCGCTGGCGCGGTTCAGTGGCGCGACCACTTCAGCGCTGATCTTGCCGGCCTCTTCGAGGATCGCGGCGGCGGTTTCTTCATCGATCACGTCCGCCAGGCCGGGCAATTTGGCCCACAGCCGGGACACCTGGAAAACCTCGTTGAGTACGAAGCGCATGTCGCGCAAAGGAGCTTTGTAGTCAGACATTGTGGGCTTACTCGGAAGTGGTCAGGGCATGAGGCACACCCGGACGTTCAGTGGATTCGGTGGTTTCGGCGGGCGTGACGGGTGCGGTTTGCGGCACCCGTTCACGCAGCAGGAAGTACGACAGCGCCGGAATCAGGATCAGCGCGCCGAGCATGTTCCACAGGAACATGAAGGTCAGCAGGATGCCCATGTCGGCCTGGAACTTGATCGGCGACCAGACCCAGCACACCACGCCCGCGGCGAGAGTGATGCCCACCAGCCCGACCACCCGGCCAGTGAACGACACCGCATTGCGGTAGGCCTGGGACAGCGGCAAGCCCTGACGCTGGAAGTGCAATTGCACGCTGAGCAGGTACAAGGCGTAGTCGACGCCGATCCCCACGCCGAGGGCAATCACAGGCAAGGTCGCGACTTTCACGCCGATGCCCATGGCGACCATCAGCGCTTCGCAGAGGATCGAAGTCAGCACCAGCGGCAACAGCGCCACCAGCGTGGCGCGCCAGCTGCGGAAGGTGATCAGGCAGAACAGCGTCACCGCCGCGTAGACGTACAGCAGCATGGTGCGGTTGGCTTCGCGCACGACGATGTTGGTCGCCGCTTCGATGCCAGCGCTGCCAGCCGCCAGCAGGAACTGACGATCTTCAGTGCTGTTTTCCTTGGCGAACTGGTCGGCGATGGCCACCACCGCGTCCAGGGTTTCAGCCTTGTGATCCTTGAGGAAGGTGATCACTGGCATCAGCGAGCAGTTGTTGTTGAACAGCTCCGGCGAGTTGACCGAGGCTTGCTGCGCGGCGTAGTTGAGCACGTCCTGGTTACGCTGGATGCTGTTGAGCTTGGGGTTGCCTTCATAAGTGCCGGCGGTGATCTGGCGCACGGCGTTGACCAGCGAAGTCGTTGCCTGCACGCCCGGATACTGCTGCAGCTCCCAGGCCAGACGATCGGCAAGCACCAACGTCTTGTAGTTCAGGCAGCCCTCCGGCGCGGTCTTGATCATCACCGCGAACAGGTCGCTGGACAGCGCGTAATGCTGGGTGATGTAGGCGTTGTCGCGGTTGTAGCGCGAGTCGGCACGCAGCTCCGGCGCGCCACTTTCGAGGTCGCCGATCTTCAGGTTGAGGCTGACCATGAAACCGCCGATGCCCATCAGCACCGCGACCAATACGGCACCCGTGGCCCACTTGCGCGTGGTGAAGCGGTCGAGCAAGTCCCAGAGTTTGCCGAAGCCTTTGTGGTGTTCGGCGCGGGTGTCGATTTTCAGCGCGCGTTCGGCCGCCTTGGCACCGACGCCGACATAGGACAGCGCCACCGGCATCAGCAGCAGCGAGGTGAAGATCAACACGGCCACACCGATACTGGCGGTGATCGCCAGGTCCTGGATCACCGGAATGTCGATCAGCATCAGCACCGCAAAACCCACCGCATCCGCCAGCAACGCGGTGACACCCGCGATGAACAGACGGCGGAAGGTGTAGCGCGCGGCGATCAGTTTGTGGGTGCCGCGGGCGATGTCCTGCATGATGCCGTTCATCTTCTGCGCCGCGTGGGACACGCCGATGGCGAAGATCAGGAACGGCACCAGCACCGAGTACGGGTCAATGGCATAGCCGAGCCAGGCGACGATGCCCAGTTGCCAGACCACCGCGATCAGCGAACAGCCGACCACCAGCAAAGTGCTGCGCACGCAACGGGTGTAGGCGTAGATGATTGCCAGTGACGTGATCACCGCCAGGCCGAAAAACATCATCACCTGGATCAGGCCGTCGATCAGGTCGCCCATCAGTTTGGCGAAGCCGATCACCCGCACCTTGTACTGGCCCTTGCCCTCCTCCCCGGATTGACGCGCAGCGCTGTCGCCGGCGTATTCGATCTTGTCGCGCAGCTGCTCTTCGAGCATCTGCGAGAACGCGTGATAGTTGATGGGTTGGCCACCGGCGGCGGCTTTGTCCAGCAGCGGCACGATCAACATGCTCGACTTGAAGTCGCTGGCCACCAGGCTGCCGACCAGACCGGCGCGGGAGATGTTCTGGCGCAGTTGTTCGATCTGCTCAGGTTGCCCGGAATAGGTGTCGGGCATCACCGGGCCACCCTGGAAACCGTCCTCGGTGACTTCGGTCCAGCGCACCGCGGGGCTCCACAGGGATTTCATCCACGCGCGGTCGACGCCTTCGGTGAGGAACAGCTGGTCGTTGACCTGCTTGAGTACGTCGAGGTACGCGGGGTCGAAAATATCGCCTTGGGTGTTCTCGACCACCACCCGCACCGAGTTGCCGAGGCCACGCAACGACTGGCGGTTTTCCAGGTAATTCTGGATGTAGGGCTGGCTCTGCGGAATCATTTTTTCGAAGCTGGGGCGCAGCTCCAGGCGCGTTACGGCCATGAAGCCCAGCACCACGGTGGCCAGCGCCATCAGCAGCATGAACAACGGCCGATAGTTGAACACCCACCGTTCGAGGAGGTTGCCGGAGTGCTGGTCGAAATCCCGCAGTTCGCGGATCACCGGCATGGCGTCTTGTTTGATATTGCCCATGTCTGGATTCTCGCTCTTAGGGTTCGAGGGCTAGCGTCTGGGTGCCACGGCTGCCCGCGACCACCAACGCACCCGCGGCGGACTGGGTGGCACCGGCGACCGGCGTCGACACCGGTTGGCGCAACAGGCGCATTTGCGCGCCCGTGCCTTGGCTGACCAGCATCTGCCCGCCCTGGGTGAACAGGCGGTAATTGCCATGCGCATCGATCAGGCCAGCGGTGATGCTGACGTGCAGTCCGGTCTCGAGTGCGGTCCAGTTCAGGCCGCCATCGGTGCTGCGCAGGACGTTGCCGCGCAGGCCATAGACGAGCACTTCGCCCGGTTTGCCGAGTACGCCGAAGAAGCTGCCCTGGTAAGGCGTCGGCACAGCGGCGAAGCGTTGGGCGTTGTCAACCCATTTGAGCAACAGGCCTTGTTCGCCGGCGATGTATAGGGCGTCGCCGGTGGAGGCGATGGCGTTGAGGTGGAAACCTTGCGGGTTGTCGGTGCGATCCTGGAATGGCGCCCAGCTCTGGCCGCCGTCGTCGGTGCGCAGGATCAGATTGAACACGCCGACCACGTAGCCGACTTTGTCGTTGGCGAACCAGACATCGAGCAGCGGTTTGTCCGCACCCTGCTCAGTCAACCGTTGGCCCTCGGCGACCCGCAACGGCCATTGCTCGTTGCCCGGTTCGGCACTGGCCAGTGCCGAATAGTGTTCGACCAGCAAAGCGCCGATCTGAAGACCGTCGAGCTGTTTATGCCAGGTTGCGCCGGCGTCGCTGCTGTGCAGCACCACGCCGTCGTTGCCCACCGCCCAGCCTTGGGTGGTGGTCGGAAAATTCACGGCCGTGAGATCGGCACTGACCGGCACGGCGGCCTGTTGCCAATGCTTGCCGGCGTCGTCGGAAAACACAATATGGCCGCGCTGGCCGACGGCGATCACGCGCTCACCGGCGCGGGCCATGCCGGACAACGGGCTGTTGATGGCCAAGGCACTGACCCTGGCGGGCAGGTCCAGCACGTCGACGTATTCCGCCGCGTGGGTGACGCCCTGCATGATGCCGAGCACAACGCCGAACGCCAGTTGCAGATAATTTTTATACGAACACATACCGCGTCCTCTTCGGAAAACCTCGCCGGGACACACTTTCGTGTACCTGGCGTTCATGCCGTCTGTGGGCGCGAGCAGGCTCGCGCCCACAGTGGATCGTGGCTTAGCGAATGCCGGCGCCGGCCAGTGACTCCGACGACCACTGCGCCTTGGAGAGCGGGTCGATGTACTTGATGCCGCCGTAAGGGCCGACGACACCGTTGATGTTGTAGGAGCCGCCCACCAGGTCGTAGATCATGAAAGGCGTGGAGTCTGGCACCTGCTTGTCGTAGCTCTGGCTGAGGAAGGCGAAGGAGCCGCGATAGAGCTGACCACGGGCGTCATATTGATCCGAGGCCAGAGCGGTCCAGCTGTCTTCGTCGAGGTAGAAGCGGCGCTTGGCGTAGATGTGACGGGCACCGGCCTTGAGGGTGCCTTCGACGACCCACACGCGGTGTTTTTCCCAGCGCACGAAGTCCGGCGCGAGGTGGTTGGCGGTGGTCAGCGACTTCGGATCCTGGGCGTAAGTCAGCTTGTAGGTGTTGTAGGGCACGATCATTTCCTGCTTGCCCACCAGCTTCCAGTCGTAGCGATCCAGCGCACCGTTGAACACGAACACGTCGTCGTAGGTGCCTGCGCCGGCTGTGCCCGGGTTCGGCGTGTCGTAGGCCAGGTTCGGTGCCAGTTTCACCCGGCGCTGACCCGGCAGGTATTGCCAGGCGCGACGCGGTTGCTGCAGCGGGTTGGCGGCGTCCTTGAGCATGACCGCTTCGCCGGCGCGGCGTGCAGGGCCGGTGTACGACAGCTTCATCTGGTAGTACACGTCGGCGCTGCTGATCGGCTGCGACAGGTTTTCGTAGATCGGGTAGGAAATGAACGCCTGCCCGGTGGTCGCCAGGCTCGGCACGCCTGCGGAGTCAACGTTCCAGGAGTCATACTTGGAGTTGATGCTCACGCCCTGATAACGCAGCAGGAAGTTCCACATCGCTTCGTTGCCCGACTGTGGAATCGGGAACGGTACGCCCGGCAGCACATTGTCGATGGCCAACCCGTTTTCCAGGGACTTGGCACCGCTGGCGTTCTTCACGCCGTTATCCAGAATGGCTTGGGGCAGCGAGACGGTACGGTGGGTCGGGAACACATCGACCCGGAACGTCGGGAAGCGCTTGGCCAATTCGACGGTGGTGGCGCTGAGCATGTTTTTGTACTGATCGACGTTTTTGCCGTCGATCACCAGCAACGGCTTTTCATTGGCAAACGGGTCCGGGCGCATGCTGTCGCCGGATTTGAAACTGGCGGGCGGCGTGGTCAGGCCACCGTTGTAGGCCGGAATCGAACCATCAGCGTTCCCCGCCTTTTCGGCGCCCACCATCGTCAGGCTGGTGCCCAGCTTGGCAGCTTCCTGGGTTGAAACAGCGGCCTGTGCCTGGGCGGCAAGGACCATGGCCAGCGAAACGGCCAACACGGTTTGTGCGAATTTCATGTTGTTATTCTCCTGCTTGCATTGAGCAAATCAGTGGTGAATCAGAAAGTGGTTTTCATCGTCAGGTAAACGGCGCCACGGTCCTCAGTCGTTGCACCACCACCGGAGAAGGCCGAGTAGCCACCGGCGTAACAGGCGTAGTTTTCGTTGCCGCTGAAGGCGTTCGGCGTGGAGCCGTCGCCACCGGTCGGGCCGGTGCTCACGCCGCTGACGTTGCACTTGTCGGTTTTGCCGAAGGAGTCCACGTACTTCAGGTCGACAAAGTATTTGTTGTACACAACGGCCCCGAGGCCGATGGCGTAGTTGCCGGTGTCTTTGGCACCGCCACCGGAGACCGGCGACACGCCATCGAGACCGAGGTTGACCGACATCGGCGCGTTGAGATCGACGCCGGGGAACACCTGGTACCAGGTCGGTGTGAAGTTGACTGCGATGCCCCAGTTGTCCCGGGTCGGCGCGTCGATGCCGCGATAGCTGTCCTTGCCTTTGTAGAGCGCCTCGTTCTTGCTATCGAGCTTGAGCAGGTTGCTGTAGTACAGCTCGCCGAGCAGGGTCGCGGAATCGAACAGCGGCGTATCGGCAATGGTCATCAGGCCATTGAGCGTCCAGTGCAGGGTGTCGCCGGTGGCGGCCATGCTGTCGCCTTTTTCCGGGGTGTCATACACCACGCCGGTGGCGGCGGTACGCGCCGGCAGCAAGCCGAGCCCCTGGCCCAGGCCCAACGGGCTGTTGGTGCTGACAATCGCCGGAATACTCGCCAGCGGCATGTTGTGGCGGATGTTCAGGTCCGAACCCACGCTCACCCCGCCGACGTCCTTGGACAGGCTCAGGCCGACGACCTTGATGTTGTCGGCGTAAGCCAGTTGATAGGTGGCGGTGTTCAGCGAGTTGAGGGTGTTGATCACCGCAGGCACTTGCCCGGCCGGGCGGGTGCCGTTGGCATTGGCCGAGGACACGCCACGGGCATCGAGCCAGGCTTGCGGCAGGATTTCCGAGGTTTCGCGGTAGTAGACGCCGAGGGTGCCATCGAGCCAGGCCGGCGACCACTTGGCCATGACGCCCCAGTCGCCGCGCTTGTCCGGCGTCAGGTCATGGCCGCGACGGACGTTGGTCAAGCCGTTGCACGGCGCCAGGCCGCAACCGAGCGGGCTGCCCGGAACCACCGCGTTGGTGTTGCCGAGCAGGAACGACTGCGCGCCGAAACCGACCAGGTCGGAACCGCCGTAATAGGTGCCCGCTTCCGGCAGGCGCGCTTCGTCCCAATCGAGGAAGTACTGGGCGCCAACGGTCAATTCCGGGTTGACGGTGAACGACATCGACAGCTGGTTACGCGGGACGAACAGTTCCTTGGCTTCAGTGCCCGGCGATGCGGCGAGTTTGGCCAGGTCAAGGCCCGACTGACCGTAGCTGACCGAGTGCACCGGGTTGAGCAGCGTCTCGCCCCAGAACACGTTGTGCTGGCCGGCCTTGACGCTGAGTATCGACTCCTCGCCCACTTCAGTGCTGTAGAACACGAACGCGTCGAGAATTTCGCCCGAGGGGCCGGTGTAATAGCGCTGGGCGTAGTTGCTCAGGTGCGGGCTGCCGGTGCCGACGTTGTCACGGGTCACGCCCGCCAGACGCGGATCGTTGGCGATCAGGCCCGAGGTCGAACCGTTGCCGTTGACGAACGGGTTGGAATTGGAACCGGCGTTTTCGTAGGCCTTGTCGTACCAGCTGGCGGCGCTGACGCGAAAGCCCATGTGGTTCTGGTAGACCACATCCATCTCGGTCAACAGGTCGACACGGTTGGTGATGTTGGTGCCGGCCTTGCGGAAGTTGTAGTCACCGTCGTTGTTGTTCGGGGTGGCCAACAGGCGTTTGTCGGCGCTTTCGGTGCGCACGCCGTAGTTGTACTTGACGGTGTTGTCCAGGCGAACGGTCCAGTCCGGGTTTCCTGTCTCGATCTCGGCCGCATGGGCCATCGGCACCGTTGCCGCGAGAATGGCCGAGGCCAGCAAGCTGTAGCGTGAAGGGGTCAACCCGTGACTCTTGTTGTTGTGCATTGCGTTGTCTCCGCCTTTTTGTATTTGTTTTAAGCGCAGCCGCCCTCTCGCGGACCTCTTCGGGTCAACGTTTCAGGAGTGAGGGCAAATGCCGGCTGGCGTGGTGCCTGCCGGTTCCTGTATTAGCGGTCCTGTTTTATTGGTCCAATCGCAGGATCAGTGCCTCGGCTTGCGCCCAGTGGCCAAATCCTGCGGCCGGATTGAGATGGCCGACATCGCCCAGATCGAGCAATTCGGCGCCCCAGTTTTCAGCCATGCGTGACACGGCGGAAAAACTGGCCAGGTGATCGTTGGTGCTGCCGGCCACGATGCTGCGGAACGGCAGCGGGCCTTGTGGCAGAGGGTCCCAGCCCTCGCGGCTGAGGGTTTCGGAAGACGGATAGTTGGCCGGCCAGACCGCATCGAGGTCCGGTGGCGCGGCCAGCAATGCGCCCTTGATCGGACGGCTGAACTGCGCCGCCCAATGCGCGACCATCAGTACGCCAGCGCTGTGGGCAACCAGAATCACCGGCCCGTCGATCTGCTCCAGTTCGTGCTGAATAGCGCGTACGCGGGCACCGCAGTCGAGCTTGTCGGTGTCCAGCGGCGGCACGCTGCGCACCTTGGCGAGTTTCGCTTGCAGCAGCGTTTGCCAATGCTCGGCAACGTGCTCGCGCAGACCCGGTACGATCAGAACGGTGGCGGCAGTTTGCAATTTGTCCACGGTCAACACCTTCGCTTTCTCGATATCTCGACTGGCTGTTTCGCCAGGGGCTTTTTGTAGGGTCGACATTAAAGAGCGCCCACTCGAGGCGCTTTACATTGGACGTCAGGCACTTTTCTTTTGATGACAAATTGTCCGACACTTTATCGCCTCGACCGCTGGTCGAAAAACCTCGCAGGTTGGCGCAGGGTCACTGTAATCAACGGATGAGGCTGGATTACTCCCGCCAGCTGCGCTGATTCGACGGCGCTCAGCGTGAAATCCATCGACGACAAGACAACTGTTCAACAGTCGATGCGCTGGATATAGTCGCCACGCTCATGCCATTCGCCATCGGCCCAGGGAAGACCCACGCATGCCCAAGCTTGTTCGCGCCGCTGTACTGACCAACTACCTGGAGGTCACCCAGTATCTGGGCTTTAACCCGCGCGATGCATTGGCCGCCATTGGCCTGAGCAGGGCTCAATTACTGGCCCCCGAACATCGCATTCCCATCGATTCCGCTGTGCGTTTGCTGGAGGACTCGGCCGCCGCCAGCGGTTGCCAGACTTTCGGCCTGAGCATGGCCGAGTCGCGCCAGCTTTCGGACTTCGGCGTGGTCAGCCTGTTGCTCAGCCATCAGCGCACCCTGCGCGATGCCTTGCAGGTGGTGGTGCATTACCGGCACTTGATGAATGACTCGCTGGCGATCTTCATCGAAGAGGCCGGCAAGATGGTGATCATTCGCGAAGAGGTGGTGACTGAAACGCCGATGCCCAGCCGCCAGGCCACCGAGTTGGCCATCGGCGTGATGTTTCGCCTGTGCTCGGCGCTGCTCGGCTCGCATTGGCATCCCTACAGCGTCAACTTCATGCACCAGGCGCCGGACAATCTGCAGCTGCATCGACGGCTGTTCGGCTGCACCCTGGAGTTCGGCAGCGAGTTCAACGGCATCGTCTGCTCCGACGCCAGCCTCGACATGACCAACCCCAACGCTGACCCGGCCATGGCCCGTTACGCACAAAGCTACCTCGACTCGCTGCAGAGTCATCAAGGCACCTCAATGCTGTTCGAAGTGCGCAAGGCCATCTACCTGCTGCTGCCGATGGGCCGCGCCACCATCGAACAAGTCGCCCAGAGCCAGGGCATGAACGTGCGCACGCTGCAACGTCGCCTGAAGGACGATGGTTGTGCATTCAATGACGTGATCAACGACGTACGCCGCGATCTGGTGCTGCGATATCTGGACAACCCGAATTATCCGCTGAGCCGGATTGCCGACATGCTGGGCTATTCGATGGCGAGCTCGTTTACCCGGTGGTTTATCAGCCAGTTCGGCATGCCGCCGGCGACATGGCGCGCGCAGAAGCAGAAACCGTCCTGACAGAAAAAAAGCAATCCCATGCAGGAGCGAGCTTGCTCGCGATGAGGCCGTGTCAGTCGACATCAATGCTGAATGTCAGACCGCTATCGCTGGCAAGCCAGCTCCCACAGGTTTTGTGTGAGTCCTAGAATCCCCAGCGCAGCAAGAGCAGCACCAGCACGACGAGGAATACCGTCTCCCCCACCATCAGCAAAATCGGTTTGATCCCGACCGCTGCCAGCTCCTTCAAACGGGTCTTCATGCCCAGCGCACTGATCGAAATCACCAGGCACCAGCGCGACAGTTCGTTGACCGAGCCCTGCACCGCCGGGGCGACCCAACCGGTGCTGTTGATGCACGCCAGCATCAGAAACCCTACCGCAAACCACGGCAACAACGGCGGCCGCTTGCCGGTCGGATCGGCGCCCTGCAGGCGGGTGATCATCGCGGCAGTGACGATCACCGGCAGCAGCATGGCGACGCGCATCAGCTTGACCACCGTGGCCGTGTCGCCCGTCTCGGTAGACATGCTGTAGCCGGCGCCAACCACTTGGGCGACATCGTGAATGGTCGCGCCGAGGAACACGCCTGCCACCTGCGGCGACAACTCCAGCCAGTTGGCGATCATCGGATAAACAATCATCGCCAGGGTCGACAGCGCCGACACGCCAATCACGGTGAACAACGTCGCTCGCTCTTTCTGCGGATGATTCGGCAGCGCCGCCGCCAGCGCCAACGCCGCCGAAGCCCCACAAATCGCCGTCGCGCCGCCTGTCAGCATGCCGAACAGTCGCTGAAATCCCAGGGCCTTGGCCGCGATCACAGAAACGCCAATGGTCACCACCACCAGAATCACCACCAGCGCAATCGGCTTCCAGCCCAGCGCCGCCATCTGCTCCAGGGTGATGCGCATCCCCAGCAACGCCACACCGATGCGCAGCACCGTGCGCGCGGTGAATTCGACCCCGGCCTTGCACGGGCCGTCATCGGCGAGAAAATTCAGGGCCATGCCCAGCAGCAAGGCGAACAGCATGACCGGCGCACCGTAATGTTCGGACAAAAACGACGCAGCGGCAGCCACGATCAGGCTGACGATAAACCCCGGCGCCAGTTCGCGCGTGCGACTGTGGATACGGGTCAGAGCGATGGCGCTCATGGCGCGACCTCCTCGCAAGTGATAACGATGAACGCCTGGTCGTCGATGATCTCGACCGGGTAGCTCGTGACTTTGACCAGCGTGGAATTGAGCAGATAACCGC
This sequence comes from Pseudomonas reinekei, assembly GCF_001945365.1. Lineage (GTDB taxonomy): Bacteria > Pseudomonadota > Gammaproteobacteria > Pseudomonadales > Pseudomonadaceae > Aquipseudomonas > Aquipseudomonas reinekei. The sequence goes on along the minus strand of NZ_MSTQ01000006.1, from coordinate 50,682 downwards.
TGCGTAAATCGAAACGCAGGCCATGGGCGCAGCACTGAATCACCCGCCCTTCAAGACGCCCGCCACACAGCGAGGCGCCCTGGTGCGGGCAACTGTCGTCGATGGCAAACAGCTGCCCGTCGACGTTGAACAACGCCAGGCTTTTGTCTTCGAATTCGAACAGCGCACGACCTCCGGCCTGCGGGTATTTGCCGGCAGGTACGGGAATGCGCCGGGTCATGCCGGCTGCCGCTCGCGCTCGCTTTCCTTGAGGGCTTCGTGCATGGCCCCGAGCAGCGCCTGGGCAGGCTGCGCACCGATCACGGTCATGCGGTTGTCGAGCTGGAAGCTCGGTACGCCGCTGGTGGCGCCGGGGGCTCCGGCAAACGGCGTGGCATCGCCTTTCAGGCAGTCGGCCACCGCGTCCGGGTCAATGCCGCAAGAGCGGGCAATGGCCAGCAAGGTCTCACGGCAACCGAGGTTTTCGCGTCTTTGGAAGTACGCGGCGAACAGTCGCTCGAGCAACATTTCCCGCTGCGCCCCATTGCCCAGCTCGCTGGCACGTTGGAACAAACGATGGGCGTCAGCGGTGTTGGGCATCGTGGCGATGCGGCTCAGGTCAATCGGCAGTCCAACCGCACGGGCCGCCTCCTGCACCTGGGCCTGACGCATGGTCATGGCGTCGGCGTTGCCCAGGCGCTTGCGGTAGAAATCGGCGAAGGGTTCACCTTCTACCGGCAACTGCGGCAGCAACTGCACGCCATGCCACACCGTGGTGATCTGCACATCCGGATGACGACTGCGGAACTGCACCTGCGCATGCTCCAGCTGGCGTTTGCCGATCAGGCACCACGGGCAGATAAAATCGAAAAACACATCAATACGTAAACGACGACTCACAACTTCACCTCTATCCCGGCTTCATGGACGGGGTCAGGCACGCACTGACCCTGAAGTCGGGCAATGTCTTTGTGGTAGTGACACTTGGCATAAAAGAACACCGCGGCTGCCGCGAGGCTGACCAGTGGCACCAGTTGAAACGCGGCATGCAAGCCGATCAGATCGGACACCCGACCGGTGATGAACGGCCCCGGCGCCAGCCCCAGCATGTTGTTGGCCAGGGTCAGCGTGGCGAACGCCGTGCCGTGCACCGAGTAATGCGTCAGGTTGGCGACCATCGCCCCGCAAGGGCCGGTGGTGCCGGTGGCGATCAACATGCCCAGGCAGATCAGCGCCAGTTGCAACGGCCCTGCCTGCAAGGCAAAAGCGGCCGACAACAGCAGACAACTGCCCAGGCAGAAGCCGATGGCCAGACTGACCTTGCGCTCCGGCGAGTGCCGGCACAGGCGATCACTGAGCATGCCGCACAGGATCATCCCCGCGCCGCTGCACAACACGATGATCGCCGCCATGCCGCCTGCCTTGTCGGTGGGCATGTCGTAGTAGCGGTTGAGGTAGCTGGGCATCCACACCATCACCGTGCCGCCGACGAACAATTGCAAGCCGCTGGCGACATAGGTGGCGACCACCGAACGGCTCGACCACAACGTGCGCAGCGGTCGCTTGACCGCTGCGGCCGCCTTGGCGGCGCGTTGCGGGGCAATGCGAGCTTCCTTGACGATCAGCGGATAGAGCATCGCCAGCACCAGGCCGAACAGCGCCATGCCGGCGAACGACCAGCGCCAGCCCAGCTTCGCGGCAATGGCACCGCCTAAGGCCATGCCCAGTACCGAACCGAACATGCCGCCGGCCATGAAGGCACTGGCCAGGGTGGCGCGCATGTGTTTCGGGAACACCGAAATCACCACGGCGATGCCGACGCTGCCATAGGCGGCCTCGCCGACGCCGACCATGAACCGCGCGATGAACATCTGCTGGTAATCCTGGGCCAGCGCGCAGCCCAGGGTCGCCAGGCTCCAGAGCATCGCCATCAGCGCCAGGCTCTTGACCCTGCCGAAACGGTCGGCCATCAGCGACAGCGGAAAGGTCAGCAACCCGACCATCAACGCCACGATGCCGCTGAGCAGGCCGAGCTGACCGTCGCTCAGTGCCCACTCGCTTTTCAGCAGCGGGAACACCGCGTTCAACACCTGGCGCGACATGTAATCGGAAATCAACAGGCCAAACGTCAGGGCGAAGACGATCCAGGCATATTGGCGCGCAACCACAACTCCACCGGAGTCATCGTCGTCGGCGATTGGGTGAAAGGCCATGCAGCCTCCTCAAAGCTTCGTTTTATTGTTGTTATCAAGCGTGTAGCAAAGCGCCGAACGAGCGGTCACGGCCACTCGTTCGCCGTGTCGGTCAGCCGCGTTGCGGCACGCCTTTTTGCCCAGCCTTGCGGTTGGGGGCCATGCCGTTGGCCAACAGGGTTTCTTCGATACTGTCGTACTTCACACCGATGCGATAAATCTCGCGGGCCTCTTTGCCCGTGGCGATTTCGCGACCCAGTTCGTGGGCGATGCGCACGGTTTGCTGGATCTGCGCCACCGAGCCGAAGCGATCGCCCTTGTGGTCAATGATAGTGTCTTCATTGCCCACACGCGGGTGCAGCCCCATGGCCATCGACATGGTGTTGAATGGCATGACGTTTTTCAGCAGCGACTCGGAAGTCAGGGTGCAACCGTCCGGCGCGCGGTGGATGAAGTTGAAGAAGTTGAACGGGTTCGGGCCATCGAAGCCGCCGCCAATGCCGATCCAGGTCAGGTTCAGCGGGCCTTTGTAAATGCCACGGCGCACCAGGCGCTCCAGGCTTTCCAGGGCGTGCATGCCGGTCAGCTGGAAGTGCGGCTGAATGCCGTTGTCCATCAGGCGCTTGAGGTGCTCGGCCACCCAGGCCGGGCCTGCCGGCACGGTCATTTCGCTATAGGCAGCCTGGTACAACGGGTTGGCCAGGGAGGTGCCTTCCAGGTATTCGGGATACAACAGCTCCATGATGTTCATCTGGGTGGTGTTGATCGCCACGGTGACCTGATCCGGCTTGGGGGTCAGTTCGGCCAGCATGTGACGGGTGTCGTCGGACAGCCACTTGGCCGCTTCGCCGTCGCTTTCCGGGGCGAAGGAAATCGAGCCGCCAACCTGGATGATCATGTCCGGCACGGCTTCACGCACGCCGGCGATCAGCTCGTTGAATTTCGACAGGCGCTTGGAGCCCTTGCCGTCCAGTTCACGCACATGCAAGTGCAGCACGGTGGCGCCAGCTTCATAGCACTCGACTGCTTTCTGAACCTGCTCGTCCATGGTCAGCGGGATGTCTTCAGGGAAATCTTCCGGCATCCACTCCGGGCCGTACGGGGCCACGGTAATGACTACCTTTTCCATCGTTTCCGGGTGCAGGGAATCGTCGAAAAATTGCATGAGTTACTCCAGTTCTTATGATTGTCCCGCCCACCCGGGGTCGCGCCGGGCAGGCGTGTTTACGAGAGCGAATGCAGAAACGGTGGATCAGTACGTCTTGTCGCCAATGATCCCGGCGCGCTCCATCTTGCGATGGCACGGTGGGTAATCCATGACCGCGTAATGCTGGGTACTGCGGTTGTCCCAGATGGCGATGCTGTTGGGCTTCCAGCGCCAGCGCACTTGATACTCGGGGATGTACGCCTGGCTGATCAGGTAGCGCAGCAGTTCGCTCGCACCCGGGTTGGCGTCCTGGCCGAAACGCACCCGGTCAGGGGTGTGGTAGTTGCTGAAGTGGGTGGTGAAGGCATTGACGAACAGCACCTTCTCGCCGGTATCCGGATGAGTGCGCACCACCGGATGCTCGGCGTCCGGGTACATCGCTTTGAGGCCCAGACGCTTCTCGATCGGCATGGCCGCACCGAAGCTGGCTTCGATGCTGTGACGGGCGCGCAGATTGGCGATCTTCAGCTTCACGTCTTCCGGCAAATTCTCGTACGCCAGCACCATGTTGGCCCACATGGTGTCGCCGCCCACCGGCGGGCACTCGACGCAGCGCAGCACGCAGCCCATCGGTGGGGCCTCGCGCCAGGTGGCGTCGGTGTGCCAGGCGTTTTCGTAGCGGTCCATCGGCTGGTCCGGTCGCTTGTAGATCTGCACCAACCCCGGATGCTCCGGATCGCTGCCGGCCACCGGATGATCTTCCAGTTCGCCGAAACGACGGGCGAAGGCCACGTGCTCGGCGCGGGTGATGTCCTGATCACGCAGGAACACCACGCGGTGCTTGAGCAACTGGGCACGGATCTCGGCAAACAGACCGTCGTCATGCACCGCGTCAGCCAGGTTGACGCCGATCAGCTCGGCGCCAATGCTGCAGGTCAATTGTTCGACTTTCATGGCTGGCCGCTCCTTAAATGACGAAAATCGACGAGCCAGTGGTCTTGCGCGACTCAAGATCCCGGTGCGCCTGCACCGCATCCTGCAAGGCGTAGTGCTGGTTGATCTCGATCTTGATGCGACCGCTGCCAACGTGGTCAAACAACTCGCCCGCCAGCTCGGCTTTTTCCGCCGGGTCGCTGATGTAATTGGCCAGCGCCGGACGGGTCAGGTAGAGCGAACCTTTCATCGCCAGCATCACCGGGTCGAACGCCGGGATCGGCCCGGACGCCGTCCCCACGCAGACCATCAGGCCACGGGGTTTCAACGAATCCAGCGAGCCCATGAAGGTGTTCTTGCCAACGCTGTCGAACACCACGTTGACGCCCACGCCATCGGTCAGTTGACGAACGCGAGCGGCGACGTCTTCATGGCTGTAATTGATCGTATGGTCGCACCCGTGAGCCTTGGCGATCTCAGCCTTTTGCTCGGTGGACACGGTACCGATCACGTTCAGGCCGAGCAGCTTGGCCCACTGCGAAACGATCAGGCCGACACCACCGGCGGCGGCATGCAGCAGAATCGTGTCGCCTTGCTTGAAGTCGTAGATGCGGCGCATCAGGTACGACGAGGTCAGCCCGCGCATGGTCATGGCGGCGGCAGTTTCGAAACTGATGGTTTCCGGCAGCTTGATCAGCGGCGCGGCCGGGATCAGGCGCTCGGTGCTGTAGGCGCCAAGGGTGTTGAGGAAACCGGTGTACGTGACGCGATCCCCCACCTGGACGTTGGTCACGCCTTCGCCGACAGCCTGGACCACGCCGGACGCCTCGACGCCCATGCCGTTGGGCATCGGGATCGGGTAAGTGCCATTGCGAAAGTAGGTGTCGGCGTAGTTCAGGCCGACCGCCACATGGCGCAGACGCACCTGGCCCGGACCGGGGTCGCCGACTTCAACGTCCTCATAACGCAGGACTTCAGGACCACCGGTTTCGTAGAAGCGTACGGCTTTAGCCATTTTTCTTATTCTCCAATCTGCAATATGGGCGTGCTGCATCGAATTGCGCTGATTGGACTGTAGGACGAGGCCTGTTGAGACGCTTCTCATCAGACGACAATGGCTTTTCATTTGGTGACAGGCGAGGCGGCTCCCTCCTTGGTGCCCGGGGTCTGTTCCTTGGTTTTTTCGTCGGCGGCTGGGGCGGCCGGGTTGGTAAACCCGGCCTTGGCGTTTTCGGCCTTGGTCTTGTGAATATCACAACCCTGCAACTCACTCATCTGGGTACAGCCGGACTTCTCCAGTTGCTTGCGGTACTTGTCGTTGATGGCATGGGCCGGGGATTGGGCCAGCAGCAAAATGGCCAGTGCTGGCAGGATGAATTTGTTCATGGGTTCCTCTCTTCGATCGACATAGGAATGAAGCTGCATCGTTGACTCACTTTAGCCTGCCCCGTCGTCACCTGCGCTATCATCCCCCGCCTCTATGCCCCAAGAGTTTGGAACCCGGATGTCCGCAACGCTGCCACTGCCTGATGATCATTCCCTGCCTCCAGTACTCGCCGGCCCGCTGTTGCGGCGGCTTGAGCCGTCGCGACTGGTGATGTGGCTGGTGGGGTCCCGTGCGCTGGAGCTGACGTTGCGTTTGCAGGGCGTCGCCGATATCCGTCTCGACGACGGGCAATGCACGGTGATTGCGGTAGGTACGCACGCCTTTGTGCATTTGATCGATGTGGCGTTGGACGCCGTCCTGCCCTGTGATGAACGCATCGCCTACGACCTGCTACTGGAAGACGGGAAAGGCATCGCCGATTGGGCGCCGCACCTGCTGTACGGCGAGGCCGATTGCCCGAACTTTGTCCTGCGTTCGCGCATCGATCAGTTGCTCCACGGTTCCTGCCGCAAGCCGCATCACCCGGCGACCGACGGTTTGCTGTGCGTCGATAACCTGCTGGCGCAAGAACACCAAGCCGGGGATCGCCCCGCGCTGTTGATGATGAGCGGCGACCAGGTCTACGCCGACGATGTCGCAGGGCCAATGCTGCGAGCCATTCATGCCTTGATCGAGCGGCTGGAACTGTTCGGCGAGCACCTCGAAGGTGCCGTGGTCAGCGACAGCGCCGCGCTGTACGGCCATGCTGCCTGCTACTACCACCGCGCCGATTTGCTGCCGGCCCTCAAGAGCAACGAAACCCTGCGCGATCGTTTCTTCGGCGGTGCGCGCAAGCCGATTTTCACCAGCAGCAGTGCCGACAATCACCTGGTGACTTTCGCTGAAGTCATGGCCATGTACCTGCTCGTCTGGTCGCCGACACCCTGGACGTTGATTACGCCAAAGCCGCCAAAACTGATCAAGGAACGACGTGAGCGGTATGCGCTGGAGCAGACGCGCATCGACGGCTTCAAGGCTGGCCTGGGCAACGTCGCGCGAGCGCTGGCGCATGTGCCGACGCTGATGATTTTCGACGACCACGACATCACCGACGACTGGAATCTTTCCGCGCAATGGGAGGAAACGGCTTACGGCCATCCGTTCTCCAGACGCATCATCGGCAATGCGTTGATCGCTTACATGCTGTGCCAGGGCTGGGGCAATAACCCGGACGCTTTTGTCGATGTCGTGGCAGCGGCCCGCGCCTTCAGCGACACCGGGCACGACCGTTATCTGGACAGCGACGTCCAGGACGGTTTGATCGACGAGCTTTTGCGTTTCCAGCATTGGCATTACGTGCTGCCCACCACGCCGGCCATGGTGGTGCTCGACACCCGAACGCGGCGCTGGCGCAGCGAGATGAACCTCAAACAGCCTTCGGGCCTGCTCGACTGGGAGGCCCTCAGCGAACTGCAACAGGAATTGCTGGATCACCCCAGCGCCATCATCGTTTCGCCGGCGCCGGTGTTCGGGGTGAAACTGATCGAAACGGTACAACGGGTGTTCAGCTGGTTCGGGTATCCACTGCTGGTGGACGCGGAAAACTGGATGGCCCATCGCGGCGCGGCCCAGGTGATCCTGAACATTTTCCGCCACTCGCGCACACCGGGTAATTACGTGGTGCTGTCCGGCGACGTGCATTACTCCTTCGTCTACGAAGTGCTGATCCGCCATCGCAAGGCTGGGCCGCACATCTGGCAGATCACCAGCAGCGGCATCAAGAACGAATTTCCGCCCTCACTGCTGGAATGGTTCGATCGCCTCAACCGCTGGCTGTACTCGCCGCGTTCGCCGCTCAACTGGCTGACCAAACGTCGGCGCATGCGCATCGTGCCGCACGTTCCTGAACACGCCGAGGCCGGCGAACGGCTGTGGAATTCGGCGGGGATCGGGCAGGTGTTCTTTAATGAGAAAGGACAGCCGCAGGCTATTTTTCAGCTCAACTCGAATGGGGCGCCGAAGACGCGGATGGTTGCCCCGGAAATCGACGAATGACCGCAAAAAAACGGTGGGAGCGAGCCTGCTCGCGATAGCAATCTATCAGTCACCTGAGTGGTCACTGTCACACCGCCTTCGCGAGCAGGCTCGCTCCCACACTTGATCGGTGTCGCTCATGGAAACGTCCCGAAGTGGATTCGACGATATTCAGATCATCTGGTTTCAGCAAAACGACAAGGCCGGGCTCAAACGAATCAACCTGCTCAGATATCACCACTGAACAATCGCCCGACTCACCCCCCTGACAATCATCCCCACCTCCCGTTCATCAATGGTCAGTGGCGGCAACAGCCGAATGATCTGCCCCCGTGTGACATTGATCAGTAACCCATGATCCCGTGCCGCAATCAGGCTCAGGTCGCGGATCGGTTGTTTGAGTTCGATGCCGATCATCAGTCCCTGCCCGCGGATCGCCAGCACATTGCGATTGTCGGCCAACTCCATGCGCAATCTGTCCAGCAGCCGTTCGCCCTGAAGCCGGGCGCTTTCCAGTAGCCCCTGCTCTTCAACGATATCCAGCACGGTGCACCCTACGCGGCAGGCCAGCGGATTACCGCCGAAGGTGCTGCCGTGGCTGCCCGGCGTGAAGAGTTCGGCGGCTTTGCCACGGGCCAGGCAGGCGCCGATCGGCACACCGTTGCCCAAGCCTTTGGCCAGGGTCATGACGTCCGGGACGATGCCTTCGTGCTGGAACGCAAACCACTGCCCGGTGCGACCGATGCCGGTCTGGATTTCGTCGAGCATCAGCAACCACGAACGCCGGTTGCACAGTTCGCGCAGCGCCCTGAGATAACCGGGCGGCGCCAGTTGTACGCCGCTTTCGCCCTGGATCGGCTCCATCAGGATCGCCACGATCCGCGCGCCGTGGGCCTGTTGCAGTTTCTCCAGTGCCTTGAGATCTCCGAACGGCACTTTGACGAAATCCCCTGGCAGTTTGTTGAAGCCCAGGCGCACGGCCGGGCCATCGCTGGCGGACAAGGTGCCAAGGGTCCGACCGTGGAAAGCGTTCTCCATGACCACCACCAGCGGCTCTTCAATCCCCTTGTGCCAGCCGTACAACCGGGCGATTTTCAGCGCCGTTTCGTTGGCCTCGGCCCCGGAATTATTGAAGAACGCCCGGTCCATGCCCGCCAGCCGCGTCAGTTTCTGCGCCAATTGCTGTTGCCAGTCGATGCTGTAGAGGTTGGACGTGTGCAGCAGCAACCCGGCCTGTTCGGTGATGGCCGCGACGATTTTCGGGTGGGAATGACCGACGTTGGTCACCGCCACGCCGGCCACCGCGTCCAGGTATTCGCGGCCGGCCTGATCCCACAGGCGAGTGCCCAGCCCTTTGTTGAAACTCAGGGCCAAGGGTTGATAAGTGCTCATCAGGCAGGCGGCGGTCATGACGGCAAGCTCCAGCAAGGGTCGGTGTTTTTGCAGTATGGTTAGCCACCTGAGCTGGATAAACGCTTAAAAACTTCAATCATTTAAAAGCTGGGTTTGATAATGGATCTGTTCCAGGCAATGAACGTCTACGTCAAAGTGGTGGAGAGCGGCAGCATGACGGCCGCCGCTTTTCAGTGCGAGATGTCCACGACCATGGTCGGCAATCACCTCAAGGCCCTGGAGCAGCGCCTCGGTGTGCGCCTGATCCACCGCACCACGCGGCGCCAGCACCTGACCGAATTCGGGGTCGCGTATTACCAGCGGTGCCTGGAAGTGCTGGGGCTGGTGGCCGATTCCGAGCGGCTGGCCGAGCAGACCCTCGACGAACCGAGCGGAATCCTGCGCATCACCGCGCCCCTGACCTTCGGCACCGAGCGCCTGGCACCGGCGCTGAGTGAGTTCAGCCTGCAAAACCCGCGGGTGAAACTCGACGTGGTTCTCACTAACCGGCGCCCCGACCTCGTGGAAAACGGCCTGGATGTGGCGTTTCGACTCGGCGCCCTGGAGCCCTCCAACCTGATCGCCCGGCCATTGATCGACTACACCCTGACCATGTGCGCCTCACCGAAGTATCTGGCCCGTCGCGGCACGCCGCAAACGCCTGAAGACCTGCGCCAGCACGACTGCCTGTCCTTTGCCTATCCGGCGGGGGATGACTGGCAATCGGTGCAAAAGGAATGGCGTCTGACCGGGCCTGATGGCGAAGTCAGCGTGGGGGTCGGCGGGCCGATGCTGATCAACAGCTCGGCCGGGCTGCATCAGGCGGCGCTGACCGGCATGGGCATCGTGATGATGCCCGACGCGCTGGTCGAACAGGATCTGCGGGACGGAAAACTGCAAGCGTTGATGCCCGATTACTGCCCGCCGAGTCGGCCGATGCATCTGGTCTACGCCCAGGATCGCCACCGTTTGCCGAAATTGCGCCGTTTCGTCGAATTCGCGGTGCAGAAGTGGGGCAAGCACTAGCAGGCCAAATGCGTCATGCGTAATGCAAAAGACCGGCCTGATGGCCCGGGCCGATCAGGCGCTGTACCGCTCGAAAATCGCTGGCAAAAACGTGATCTGCGGATAACGCCTCAGATCCCGTCCTTCACCAGCACCGGTTTGTCCTGATAGCGCTCCGGGAACAGCTGCTTGAGCTGCTTCACCTTCGGCAGGTCGTTGATCACGATGTACGGATAGGTCGGGTGCTCGGTCAGAAAGTCCTGATGCTCTTCTTCCGCCGGATAGAAACCGTTGTAGCTTTCCAGCTTGGTCACGATCGGTTGGCTGAACGACTTGGCTGCGTCGAGCTGAGCGATGTAGGCCTGGGCGACTTTTGCCTGCTCAGCGCTTTTGGTGAAGAGGGCGGAGCGGTACTGCGTGCCGGTGTCCGGCCCCTGGCGATTGAGCTCGGTCGGGTTGTGCGCCACCGAGAAGTAGATTTGCAGCAAGGTGCCGTAACTGACCTGGCTCGGGTCGTAGGTCACTTCGACCGATTCCGCATGCCCGGTATTACCGTTGCTGACACGCTCGTACTGAGCCGTGTCGGCGGCGCCGCCGGCATAACCGGACACCGCATTTTTCACCCCTTTGACGTGCTGAAAGACGCCTTGCACGCCCCAGAAACACCCCCCGGCAAACACCGCCGTTTCGCTTTGAGCGTGGGAGATTTCGTCGAGGGCCGGCGGCGCAATGACCACCGCGTCTTCAGCGCCAGTCAACGAGAACGCGGAACATTGGCCGATAACGCCGACAGTGGCCAGTGCCAGCAGCGTGCGGCGCCAGGTGAGCAGGTTTTTCATGTCAGAAACTCCAGAGTTATCCAAGGGGCAGGCAGGCAAAAATCAGACGTCGCGGGGCACGAACTTCATCGCCAGACCATTCATGCAGTAGCGCAGGCCGGTCGGTTTCGGCCCGTCATCGAAGACATGGCCCAAGTGCCCGCCGCAACGTCGACAGTGCACCTCTTCGCGGACCATGCCGAAGCTACGGTCCTGCCGGGTGGCCACGGCCTTGTCCAGCGGCGCCCAGAAACTCGGCCAACCGGTGTGGCTGTCGAACTTGGTGGCCGAGGAAAACAGCGGCAGGCCGCAACCGGCGCAGGCGAACGTGCCGTCACGATGTTCGTTGTTAAGCGGGCTGCTGTAGGCGCGCTCAGTGCCTTCTTCGCGCAGGATTTCGTATTGCTCGTCACTGAGGATCGCGTGCCATTCGCTGTCGCTGTGGGTGACTTCGAACGCCTCGGCTGCGCTGGCTTCGCTGATCAATGCCGCGCCTGTGGAAAACTTCGGCAACAGGCCAATCGCCAGGGCTGCCAGCCCGAACCCGCCGCTCGCTACAAGAAGTTGCCGTCGTGAAAACATGCTCGTCTCCCAAAAAACCAGGGTGTTTCATGGAACACAGCCTAGGCTTGGGAGGATCGCCAAATCCTCACGGGAAGTTAAACAATTCGTGATAACTCGGGCGCTGAAAAACCCGCACAATGCGCTCAATGCGCCGAAGGATTGAGCTGGATGGAACAGACCAAACGAGTCCTCGTAGTCGAGGACGATCAGCACATCGCCGACCTGATGTGCCTGCATCTGCGAGATGAACAGTTCGAGGTGGTGCACAGCGCCGATGGCACTGAAGGCATGCGCCTGCTGCAGCAAGGCAACTGGGATGCACTGGTCCTCGACCTGATGCTGCCCGGCGTCGATGGCCTGGAGATCTGTCGCCGTGCCCGGGCCATGGCCCGCTACACGCCGATCATCATCACCAGCGCCCGCTCCAGCGAAGTGCACCGCATTCTCGGCCTCGAACTGGGTGCCGATGATTACCTGGCCAAGCCGTTTTCCATGCTGGAACTGGTGGCGCGGGTCAAAGCCCTGTTGCGCCGGGTCGATGCGATGGCGCGCAACCTGAAGATGGACGCCGGCAGCCTGAACATCGACGGCCTGGCCATCGACCCGATCACCCGCGAAGTCGCCCTCGACGGTCGGCGCCTGGACCTCACGCCCCGGGAGTTCGACTTGCTGTACTTCTTCGCCCGACAACCCGGCAAGGTGTTTTCGCGCATGGACCTGCTCAATGCCGTATGGGGCTACAGCCACGAAGGCTACGAGCACACGGTCAACACCCACATCAACCGCCTGCGCGCCAAGATCGAAGCCGACCCGGCGCAACCGGTGCGTATCCTCACGGTGTGGGGCCGGGGCTACAAATTCGCCACCGGGGAGGAACCCCAGCCATGAGGCTGACCCTCACGCAGCGCCTGTCACTGGTGTTCGCCGTGCTGCTGCTGGTGTGCTGCGGCACGTCGGCGTGGATGCAGGTGCGCTCCAACCAGTTGCATGAACAGGAAGTGGTGCAAGGCTTGTCCCGGGATCTTGCGCAACACATCGCCAATGACACGGTGCTGATGGACACCCAGGGGCTGATGCCCAATGCCGTGCGCGATCTGTTCAGCAAGCTGATGCAGGTCAACCCGAGCGTCGAGGTGTACCTGCTGGACACCGAGGGCAAGATTGTCGGCAGCGCCGCGCCCGAGGGGCGGATTCGCCGTGAGAAGGTTGACCTGTCGCCTATCCAGCGCCTGCTGCGCGGCGATTCCCTGCCGATTCTCGGCGACGACCCGCGCAGTGTCGATGCGCGCAAGGTGTTCAGCGCCGCGCCGCTGAAGGTCAATGGCAAACCGGCCGGTTATCTCTACGTGGTGCTGCTCGGTGAAGACCACGATCGACTGGCCGAACGCGGTGCCACCAGCGCCGCACTCAATACCGCCCTGCTGTCGATTGGCCTGGTGGCGCTGTTGTGCCTGATTGCCGGTCTCACCGCGTTTGCCTTGATCACCCGGCCGTTGCGTCGTTTGACGGACACCGTCAGCCAGTTCGACATTGATGGGGTGCCGGTCACCCCCGCCCTGCCCGTCACGGTGGAAAAAACCGCCAGCCACGATGAAATCGCGATCCTCGACGCCACGTTCCGGCAGATGCAGGCGCGCCTCGGTGAGCAGTGGCGCTCGTTGACCCGCCAGGATCAGGAGCGCCGTGAACTGGTGGCGAACATCTCCCACGACCTGCGTACGCCGCTGGCCTCGCTGCACGGTTATCTGGAAACCCTGACGCTCAAGGACGCCACGCTGTCCCCCGCCGACCGTCGTCGCTATTTGGGCATCGCCCTGGATCAGAGCCACAAAGTGGGTGGGCTGGCGCAGTCGTTGCTGGAACTGGTGCGCCTGGAACACGGTTTTGTGCAACCGGTGCTGGAGCGGTTTTCCCTGACCGATCTGGCCCAGGACATCTTCCAGAAGTTCGAGCTCACCGCCGAAGCGCGTCAGATCGAATTGAAGGCCACGTTCGCGCCGAACGTTTCAGCGGCCTGCGCCGACCTGGGGCTGATCGAGCGGGTGCTGACCAATCTGTTCGACAACGCTTTACGCCATACGCCTGCGGGGGGCGAGGTGGAGTTGGGCCTGCGCCCGCAAGGTGCGTATATCGAAGTAACCGTGAGCGACAGTGGGCCGGGCATCGCGCCGCAACTGCGTGAGGGGTTGTTCCTGCGCCCGTTCAACATCGGCGGCGCACGGCGCGATGGCGGCTTGGGACTGCGGATCGTGCACCGCATCCTGCAATTGCATGGGTGCGAGATTCAGTTGATCGACGTACCGGGGCGTGGGGCGACATTCCGGTTCTCGTTGCCGGTTGATGAAGAGACGGCGTCGGCACTGGCGGTGCGGTCGATGAACCTCAATACACCGAACCAGGCTTGAGAACGGTGGCGCCTGGCAGGCTGCCATCGCTGGCAGCGATGCGCGTGATTTTGTCCGTTGGCCCGTTGGTTCGTGACAACGCTGCCCCGGTCCAATAGATTAAGCGACCTGAAAAAGCCCCCCGAGCTTTATCGACCCAATTCAAGCTGAAAAAAGTAGTGAAATTTCAATGTCCGATTCCAATACCGCTGAATCCGTAGTCACCTTGTCGTCCAAAGCGGAATACGAAAACTCCATCAATCTTTCACAACACGTGCCCCAGGCGAAAACCATCAGCGAGATGGTGCTGGACGCTTTCCAGTCGACCCGCGAAAGCGACCAGATCCGCGAACTGCGTGCCGCTATCCGTCAGGCCCACGACAGCTTCGACGATGACAAAGCCTACGAACTGATGGGCCAGCTCAAGCAGCTCAAGGACGCCGAGGCCGCCGACATCGCCGCCCTCGAAGACCTGAGCAGCAAGTTCTCGATCGGCCGTATCCTGTCCAGCTTCAAGGACGACCCGGCGTTCCAGGAAATCGTCTACGGCCTGGCCCTGAAAGTGCTGAACCAGACCCACCAGGCCATCAGCAACCCGAGCGGTGGCAAGAGCAAGGCCGCCAAGGCCAAGAAAGAAGTCGAAGTGTTCACCATCAGCAAGGACGGCATCAGCGTCACCCTGCCCCTGCGCACCCCGCGCTCGCGCCTGAGCGTGGACCGTGAAGCCCTGGAATTCCTCGGTTTCACCTTCGTTGGCGAAGGCGACGACGCGGAACTGGAAAGCGAGACGTTCCTGGACAATGCCGGTACCGAACAAGCGGTCAACCGCAAGAACATCATCACCGCGCTGCAACAGCAGACGGCGTTCGACGGCTACAGCATCGCCGCGCAGTAACAGATCCCGTTGTGGCGAGCGAGCTTGCTCGCGCTGGGCGGCGAAGCGGCCCCAAAAAATCTGACATGACCCGCCGTTTTTTGTGAGTGCCCCGCACTCAAGCGCGAGCACGCTCCCTCGCCACAGGTGTCTCAGAGATTCACACACAGCCCTGCCACCGTGCGGGGCTTTTTATTGCCCGCGATTCGAGCAAAACCATGATTAGTCTTCCAGTATCGACAGCAGGACAACTCTTCCCTTCACCCATCAGCACCACGGGTCCGCCTGCAGGGAGCGTCAACTCACTTTCCAGCCCAAGACCTCAGTGGTGCGACTGCCGAGGTCATCATGAACACGCTCCCGCTCTACCGTCAGCTGGCCAATCATTATCTGGACGCGATCCGCAGCGGCACCCTGAAAACCGGCGAACGCCTGCCCTCGATACGGCTGATGATGGAAAAACACGCCGTCAGCCTGTCGACCGCCGTGCAGGTATGCCGCGAGCTTGAAGACTATGGCGTACTGGAAGCCCGACCGCGCTCGGGCAACTACATTCGTCAGCCCGACACGCCGACCAGACCCGTTGCGCTCATCCAGCCCCCACCGCTGGATACAGGCGTCTACGTCGGCATACATGAGCACGTGTCGACGGTGCTCAAAGCCAGTCAGCAGGCGACGATCAAGGTCAACCTGGCCAGCGCCTACTGCGCCCCTCAGCTCTACCCGTTGAAGGTCTTGCAGGACAATATGATCAAGGCCTTGCGCCAGGATCAGCACTTGTTCGACACCACGGGCTCGACCTGCGGCAACAGTGCGCTACGCAACGTCCTTGCCCGCCGGATGCTGACCGCCAAGACCCACCTGACGGCTGATCGCATTGTGATCACCCACGGCGCCACCGAAGCGATCAACCTGGCCCTGCGTGCCGTGACCCAACCCGGCGATACCGTGGCTGTGGAGTCGCCGACCTTCTACGGCCTGCTGCAAATTCTCGAAAGCCTGAACCTGCGGGTGCTGGAAGTCGCGGCCTCGGCCCACGCGGGGATTGAGTTGCCGGCGCTGGAACACCTGCTGCAAGGCCCGGAGCGGATCAAGGCGCTGATCGTCATCCCCAACCTGCACAACCCGTTGGGCAGCATCATGCCCGACACCCACAAGGCGCGGCTGGTGAAGCTCTGTGCCGAGCACGATACGGTACTGATCGAGGACGATACCTACGGTGACCTGGTGGACACCGAACAACCGCTGTCCACCCTCAAGCACTGGGACCGCACCGACAACGTGATCTATTGCGCTTCACTGAATAAAACCCTGGCGCCGGGCCTGCGCCTGGGCTGGATCAGTGCCGGAAAGTGGCACGACCGCGTGGAAATGCTCAAGCACACCCAGACCCGAGGCTGCGAGAAGCTGTCGCAACTGGCGGTCAGTGCCTTCATGGGCACGCCATCGTACGAACGCTACCTGCGGCGCCTGAGGAAAACCCTGACCCAGCAGCGCCAGCACATGAGCGCTGCGATCCTGCGCTACTTTCCCGAAGGCACCCGAGTGACCAACCCGCGAGGCGGCACGTTGCTGTGGGTGGAATTGCCTGTGCAGCATTCGTCCATGGCGCTTTTTCAGGAAGCGTTGAACGTCGGCATCCAGATTTCACCTGGGGATATCTTTTCCAACGCCAAGCGCTTCAAGAACTTTGTGCGCATTGGCTGTGGAACACCGTATTCGCCAAGGATCGATGAAGCATTGCAGACGTTGGGACGCCTGCTAAAAAATCAGGGCTAACCTGTGGAAGCAGGCCCGCTCCCACAGGGTCAGAGGTGATCTTCAGATGGGGGGCTGGTGCAGGCTGATGATGTGCGGGTCGTCGTTCCAGTGCGGGAACCGCTCGGCGATCAGTGGGTCGTGGCCGGGGATGACGTGATCTTCGCTGTCGGCCAGGCGATCGATTTCGCTGAACGCCTCAAGGCTTTGCGCCAGGTCATCGATGATCGGAAACGGGCTGCGTTCGCGAATGTTGACCCACAAATGCGCGGCGTCCGACGCCAATACAATCCAGCCGCGCGCGGTGTTGACCCGCACCACCTGACTGCCCGGCGTGTGACCGCCCACCGCATGCAGCGTGACGCCAGGCATCACTTGCACCGTGCCGTTGTGCAAACGCATCCGCCCTTCGAACAGTGGCGGCAGCGCCGACATCACATCCTCGACCTCGTAGGTTTTGTTGACCGTGTGATGGGCCATTTTCGGCCCGGTGCAGAAGCGCAGCTCCGCTTCCTGCAGATGCACCGTGGCCTTGGGAAACAGTCCCAGATTGCCGGCATGATCCCAGTGCAAATGCGTGAGGATCAAGTGCTCGACCTGCGCCGGCTCGATGTCCAGTTGCCGCAGGGATTCTTCCGGCAGGCGATACATCTGGCGATTGCGCCGGTCCGCCGTGGCCGGTTGAAAACAGGTGTCGACCACGATCACCTGCTGCGCGTTGCGAATGACCCAGAAATAGTAATCCAGCGGCATCGGCGCATTCGGATCACCACAGCAGGCGTCGTAGAGAAAATTCTCCCGGGCGGTGCGCTGGGCATTGGCGCCGACGCGGATGGCGAACACTTCGTACACAGGAACGGACATGCACACCTCCGGATTCAGGCCACCGCAGTGGCTTTGAGGGTCGGGCGAAAATCGAAGTCGATCAGCTCGCTGATGCCCAGGTCGTGCGCCAGTTTATGCAGGCCACTGTAATCACGCATGATCGTCGCGTTCTTGTTGCTCTCGCGGGTGTCGGCAATGATCAACGCCGCTTCCTCGACGCCGAGCTGCGTCAGAATTGCCTCCCACATCGAGTAGTCCTGGGCGATAAAAGCACTCAGCGCCACCGACAGGTTGCGTGCGAAAAATTCGCGCTGAACCGGCGGCATGTTGGCGTACATCACCTTGGCCACCTCGGCCAGCACTTTGCTGTGGGCATACTCGTCACGGTTGTGCAGCTCGGCCACGCGGCGGTTTTGCGGCTGGATGGTCTGATCATCGGCCAGCAAATCGAGATAGGCATTGACGCTGATCTCGGCCACCACCGCGAAGGTGATTGCCGCCAGATCCCGCTGCCATTGCTCGGGCAACGTTTCACGCAGGGCCTTGAGGCGCAGGTAAGTGACGGAGGGCGGCAAGTCCAGATCCTGATCCAGCGCGCGATCAAGCCTGGTCCGCTCGATGGCCCGCAGGTGCATCAGCGTGTGGTAATGCTCGTCGATCAGCGTCTGTTGCATGGCCTCGCGAAAATGCCAGTCGTCCTTGCCCAGATACTGGTTGGCGATGACGCTCAGCGCCGGGTTCACCACGTGTTCCTCGGCGGTCACGGTGCGCAGGTTGTAGCCAATCCAGCCCCAGGTCACCACGCTGCTTTTAAGCGCTTCGCTCAAGGCCTGGAATGCCGGGTGATGGAAAAACGGCACCATGCACTCCGGGTAATCCGGGCGCACCGGGTCGAACACTTCGTTGATCTGGCCTTTGTCCGGCGAACACACCGTGGCGCGTTTGGTCCAGGCCTGGTTGAGCCGCACGATCAGTTGATGATCGACCTCGGCAATCTCGATTGCTGTTTGCATGACGCAATACCTGTAAGACGCGTACCCGCGAGGGGTACGCCTGAAGAATGAAAGGCGACGGAAAAGTCAGGCCAGCCAGTAGCGGGTCAGGTGGCGCGCCGGGTCAGTGTATCGGCTGCGGGCGTGAATCATCCGCCAGTTATCCCAAATCAACAGGCACCCGTCGGGAATCAGCACCGGTGTGTTGTGCTCGATGAAATAGGCTTCACCCAGCGCCGCAAACCTGGCCAGTGGCGAGCTGCTGTGGGTCACTTGCGATTGCTGCAACGCGTCCTTCGACGGGTTCACGTCGCCATAGTGAAACTGGTTGTAGCTGAAGCGAAAAATGTCGCCTTCTTCGGTCGGTGTCAGGATGTACTCCTTGACCCGGGTCTGCGCCGGCTCGCCTGGTTTGGCGGTGGCGACGAACTCCACGGGCGTGTCGTCGAGCCATTCGCGCAGTTCCGGTTCGGACCGCTCCAGCGACTTTAAAAACTCATAACCGTCCACCAGCCCGGTGTGCCCTCCACCGCACGCGGCCTGTTTATGGCAATGCAACGCCAGATAACGGGGTGGCGGACCATACACCGGCGCTTCGGTGTGCGGGCCGATGCCGTTCATGCTCTGGGAGTAAGGCAAGTCCTCATACCCTGGCTTGCGGGTGATGGCAAAGGCGACCTGACCGTTGAACTGCGGTATGACCGAACCGAACGCTTGCAGGGTTCCTACAACATCGTGGGCAAATTCCCCGGGGGTAAGCACCGTCCAGCCCTGCGCCGATAATTGCTCATGACGATGGCCCAGTGAAACATAAGGTGTAGACGCAACAATCCCTTGGTTTGGCATGGCGAGGTTCCTGGCTGTTTATCAGGCGTTGACGGTTGAGGTGTAAGCGGCGATCAAATCGCGGCAGGCATTGCCCGGCCGGTAGAGCTGCTCGTCGATGCTTTGCACCGGGGTGATTTCGGCGGCGGTTCCGGTGAGAAAACACTCATCGAAATCGCTCAGTTCCGTCGGCAGAATCGTGCGTTCGATCACTTGATAATCCAGTGCCTTTGCCAGTTCGATCACGGTCTGGCGGGTGATGCCGTTGAGGAAACAATCCGCCACCGGCGTGTGCAACGTCCGGCCTTTGACGAAGAACACATTGGCACTGGTGGCTTCGGCGACGTGACCGCGCCAGTCGAGCATCAGCGCATCGTGGTAACCGGTGTTCTCGGCGTCGTGCTTGCTCAACGTGGCGATCTGGTAGTGCCCCGAAGCCTTGGCTTCGAAGGGGCTGCTGCTGGGTGGCGGGCGGCGCCACGTCGCGGTTTTCAGGCGAATGCCGGCCATGCGTGCCGCCGGGTCGAAATAGCTCGGCCATTGCCAGCAAGCGATGGCCACATGCACGCGGTTGAAACGCGCCGAGGTGGAAATCATCTCGCTGCCGCGCCACGCTACCGGTCGCAAATACCCCTCGACCACGCCGTTGCGCCGCAGCAGTTCGTGGCTGGCCGCTTCCAGTTCAGCGGGTTCAAACGGGAGGGCGAAATCCATCAGTTGCGCCGAGCGATACAGCCGCTCGGTGTGCTCGCGCAGTTTGAAGATCTTGCCGTTGTACACGCGCTCCCCTTCATACACCGTGCTCGCGTAATGCAGGCCGTGGGTCAATACGTGCAGGCGCGCCTGGGACCACTCGACGAACGCGCCGTCGAGCCAGATCAATCCTTCGCGCTGATCAAACGGGATACCGCTCATGTCCCTCTCTCCTATAAATCGTCCTACGCCGTTTGCAGCAGGACCGGTATCAATTCGGGGGTTGCCTGGGGTTCGTTCTGAAAGAAAAACGTCCGTTCGCCAAACGCCGGGCGCAGGTCATCGAACCAGGTCACGTGGGGATCGAAGCGCGCATAGAACGTGCGCAACACCCACTGCGGATCGCGTGCCTGCAGGAACTGCAGCACGAAGACTTTTTCTCCGGCGACTGTCTCGATGCCGTTGATCAACACCTTGCCGTAGAACGTGCTCATGGACGGCCCGCGCACCGTGCGCGCCAGCCCCGACACCGTGCGGTAGGCCGCCTGGAAGATTTCGAACGCTCGGGCCAGCGGCATCGCGAAGTAATGGCTGGGGCCGGTGTCGCGTTCGACGAACATGTAATAAGGCACCGCCCCGAGCCGTACGCCCTCGGTCCAGAGGTCCGCCCAATCGGCCGGGTTTTCGTTGATGTGGCGGATCACAGGCGCCTGCATGCGCAGCGTTGCACCGGTGGCGCGAATGCGTTCGACGGCTTGGCGCGCGATGTCCTGGCGGATCTCCACCGGGTGGTTGTAATGCCCCATGATCGACAGGTTTTTCCCCGCCGCCACAATGCGCTGGAACAGTGCCAGCAGATCGGGGGCGTCCTTGTCACTGACGAAGCGCTGCGGCCAGTACGCTACGGATTTGGTGCCGATGCGGATGCTCTTCAGCTGCGGCAAATCCAGCAGCGGCTCGATGTACCCCGCCAGCGAGCGGGTATTCATGATCATCGGGTCGCCCCCGGTGATCAGTACATCGGTGACTTCGCTGTGCACCCGCAGGTAGTTCACCAGCTCTTGGGATTCACGGGCATTGAACTTGAGCTCTTCCTCGCCGATGAACTGCGCCCAGCGAAAACAGAAGGTGCAGTACGCGTGGCAGGTCTGGCCGGCACCGGGAAAAAACAGCACCGTCTCGCGGTATTTGTGCTGAATGCCCGCGAGGACCTTGCCGTCGAGCGTCGCGCTGTTGTGCGTCAGTTGCCCGGCCGGGTGCGGGTTCATGCGCAACCAGATGGCTTCGATACACCGCTTGATCGCGGCTGAATCGTCCAGCTCGATCAGGTGCTTGAGTGACGCGTATTCCTCCGCCAGCAACATGTCTTTGTGGGGAAACGTCATGCGGAAAATCGGATCGTCGGGAATGTTGTTCCAGTCGATCAGCGTGCCCAGTACATATTCGTTGGTGCGAAACGGCATGACCCGGGCCACGACGGTCATGGCTTCCTGCAATGCCGGGGTCAACCTGTCCCAATAAGGTGTGTCGCGGATGGTGCGAGCGTTGTAGGGTTTGTATCTTTCCTGCTCCGACATTCCTTGCATGGCAGCGCTCCTGGTGTTTGCCCTGACGGTTGCTACACGATGGCCGGCGCTTTGCGCTCTATGTCCATCCAGGCCCGGACGCTGTCGCGATCCCACTGACGGCGGACATATGCCGCCAATCGCGCAGGCACCGCGTCACCATTGGCCACCAGGCGATTGAGCATGATCGCCAGGTCGGTGTCGGCAACGCTCCAGTCACCGAACAGATGCTCGGCGCCCTCCCCCAGCAAACGGTCGGCCGCGAACACCAGGCGCTCGACAGCGGCCCGGGCTTCGTCGGACAGCGGCGTGTCTTTCTTGCCGAAATACACCAGATCAAACGGACGCTCTCTGCGCAGAACCAGCAAATCGCTGCGCAACCAGGCCTGCAGTTGACGGGCACGGGCACGCTGCTTGATGTCTTGCGGGTAAAGTCTTTTTGCACCGGGTGCGAGCTCTTCCAGGTACTCGGCAATGGCTGAGGATTCCGACAAAGCAAAGCCTTCGTGAACTAATGCAGGGATTTTGCAGGTCAGGGAGAGATCGCGGTAACTTTCCAGATAGTTTTCACGCCCCTTCAAATCCACCGTCACAAGTTCAAAGGAAAGTTGTTTTTCCTTTAATGCCACATAAGCCGACATCGCAAAGGCACTGACATAGTCTGCACCGATATACAGCTTTAACTTTGTACTTTCCATCGAACGCTCCCTTGCACTAAGCACATTAATCCGTTGCAGTTGAAGCGATCGTATTAAGTTGCTCAGCGGCTGAACAGATACAGAAATTACCTGTTTCTATCGATACAGAAATCCAGGAAACGTCACTCACGACCAGACCATTTGCAGGCGCGCAAAACCAAAAAAGGGAGTCCGTAAAAGCGGACTCCCTGGCGTGCAGCAGACGGGAAATTACAGCGGGCGGGGGATCAGGCCAACGTTGTCGGCGTGATTGGCCAGCAGGGCCATTTGCGGCATGTTGCTGAGGTTGAGCATGGCCAGCGGCTCGCTGCTGCTGGTGTTGACGAAGCCGTGGCGGGTCCAGGCGGGCACCAGTAATACATCACCGGGGCCGATGTTGACCGCGTCCGCATCGCCGAGTGACAACGCGCCGCAACCGGACTGGATGATGAACAGATGCCACCAGGCATGGGCATGGCCAGCGAGGGTGGAACCGGGCACCAGCCATTGCATGGACACCGCCATGCCGGGCGTCAGCTGGCAACCTTCGAGGGAATTATCGTGGGCCAGCGCAACGATATCGACGTCACTGGCCTCAAGGGTCTGGCGCATATCGCCAAGTTCGGCAGCTGACCACACCCGGGGTTTTATCGGCTGCCGATCCAGACTCTGGCGAAAGTCCTTATATGAAAAAAACGCACCCTGAACGTTATTCATCTTCTGCTTCCAACTTATTCTGCCGAATGGAGTTAGCCGACCTTAGGCTAACTCTTCAACAGTGTAAAGCCGGGCAACTTCACTTATAACGCCGAAGGTCGCAGCGCCACGATCATATCAACTTCAATCGGCGCATTTTTTGGCAGTTGATAAACACCAACGGTGGTGCGTGTATGTTTACCGGCATCACCGAGTACGTGACTGAACACATCTGACGCGCCGTTGGCGACTTCGCTGAGGTCGACAAAATCTTCCGTGCATCGCACATACACCGTTACCCGAATCAGCGACTTGATCTTGTCCAGCGAACCAATGGCATCGACGATCAACGCCAGGCCGCGCATCGCACAGATGCTGGCAGCGGCTTGCGCATCGCCCATGTTGAGATCACGCCCGACCCGACCCGGGTAGTGGATTTTGCCGTTCATGCGCGGCACCAGACCGCTGATGTATAACTCGTCGTGATGGCGGATCAACGGCGCGTAATGGCCGCCAGCGGTGTTCTCGCCGTAGATGTCATAGTCGAATTCCCGCGCCAGAGCGATGAAGCGCTCATCACAGGTCATGTGTGAAATCATTTACTGAACCCTCTTGATCAATACTGCAAAAAAACATCGATCGTTGCTGCTTGACCCGTCACTCACCCCACCGCCCTGGCCGGTGTTGCCAGGCTGGTGATCCCGACCCTTGATTCAATGGCTTCGGCCAGACGCGACAGGTCAAGGCTGAGGCGCTCGTACTGCTCGTTGAACAAGACGATGTGGCCGATGAACGAGAAGTTGTCTTTCACCAGGGCACTGACCGAATCACCAATGCGCTTGGTCACTACCGCTTCCACCAGTTCGATGTTCAGCGAGCGTGCCAGCGCCTGAATGTCCGGAACATCGCGCAGGATGCCGCCGCTGTTCGCCCGCAACAGGCGTATGCCGCAATAGCCGCGCGGCACCGGATCATCGCTGGCGACGTGACCTTCCACCGCCCAGCGAACCCAGCGTTCCCACGGGTCGAAGTCGATAAACGCCTTTCGGGCCAGGTCCCAGATATGCATGCCTCCGGGACGCATGTTGGTTTCCACGGCCGAGGTACGGTGATTGGCCCTGTGGAAAACTTCGTTGTGCCAGGCCCCGTTGTCCTGCGAAACCAAGCCCGCCATGTGTCGGCCTGCAGCCATCAGCCGCGCCTGGGCATCTGCCGGCAATGGCGCAGGCACCACTTGCTGGATTTCGGCGCGGTAGGCGCCATCGGTGGTGGTTTTTTCGGTGATCCAGGTGCTCCCGGCGACGTAGTCCCAGCTGTATTCCCGGGCGTTCTGGATCAGTTCTTCGAGGACGATGCCGCCCTCGCGATAGGGCTTGAGCGCTTGCCAGGCTTCGTCGCATTCGGACGGGTGACGGATCACCCGGCAGCCACGGCTGGCACCTTCGCAGGCCGGCTTGATGAACGCCTTGCCGCCCAGTTCGATCACCCGCTGACGCAATTCCGGCAGGCTCTCGATGCGGGTGGAGACGATCGGCCGGTAATCCTCTGGGGCCTCCGTGGCGGATGCTTCGAGCTGCCGGAAAATCTGTTTGTCCAGCCCGGCCCGTGCCTCGGCCGGGGTAATGCCGGGCAGGCCGAAATGACTGGCCAGCGCCGCGCCGAGCAGTACGCCACGATCGGAAAACGGCAGCACGCCGATCAGCTTCCACCGATCGGCATTCAGGCAACCGACCACCAGTTCGAGCGAGGCCGCCACGTCTTGCTCGGCCAGCGATGTCGTGCAAACGTGATCAGCCACCTGATCGTCCTGGGGCTGGATCTTCTCGACCAGCAGGATCAACCGGGCGTTGTACAGCGACTTGCACAGATCGCGCAGCTTCTGGATGTCGTGAACCCGACTGCCGTTGTACCCCACCACCACTACGCACGAAGTCGTATTCATAAACCCCCCGACTTGCAAAATAAAATCCGAAACGGCGATGACTCAGTCATGCAGCGACGCGATCGACTTACGGTTGAGCCAGTACCAGACCAGAATCCCGGCAGCGCCGATGGCGGCCAGCAGCAGCGCGTTGTAGGGCGGCGGCATGACCCGCATGATCAACACGGTCAAACCCGCGCCGACGCCCAGGGACACTTCCTTGACGAACATGTTGTTCTGCTTGACCGAGAAGTAATCCAGGTGACTGAACGCGCATTCGGCGATCGACAACAGCGCCACCCAGACCAGTGCGCCGGCCAGGGTTTCGACGTGGAATGCCGCAGGCGAAGACAGCACTGCAAAACCGCCGACGATGATCGCGATCACAGTCAGCACCTTGAAGCGCCCGGTGCTCTCGATCAGCTTCATGACCGGCACTTGCGCGAACACCACCACGGCGCTGTTGAGGATCAGCATCAGGCCGTACCAGGCGGGGAGTTCGCCGGTCTTGAGCAGGATCGCTTGCGGCAGGATCGAGAACACACCAAACAGCTTGATGCCCATGATGATGCCGGCGATGACCCACGGCAGTTTGTTGGCCCAACCGCTGCCGTCCTTGCTGGCCGGACGCGCCACCGCGGCTTCGGTGGTGAACGTCGCGCCCATGGCGATGGGCAGGCACAACAGGACGAAACTGGCGGCGCCGAGGAAAAACATGCCCGGGGTCAACAGCGGTGACAGCAGGATCAGACCGGCCAGCAGACTGCCCATGTTCATGGCCACGCGGTTATACGCTGCACCCTCCTTGGTCTGCGCCGCTTCGCTCTTGATCAGGTAACCGGCAATCGCAATGCCGTAGGCAAACAACGCTGCGGCAAACATGACAACGCCCTGGTTATGCGTGACGGCCAGCAGCACCAGGCCGGCGGCCGCGCACAGTAGCGTCACGCTCAGGGAGCGGCGACCGAGCACCAGCAACGTCAATGGCAAAAGCAGTAACAAGGCCCGATAACCGAGGGCCAGAATGCTGTTGGTGGCGGTATCGAGCCAGACGTTGGCCTTGCCCAACACCGCGAACAGCGCCACGGCCGTGATGATTCGAATGGTGAACAACCGCAGGTTGATCACCGGTTTCGCCACGGCGGCGGTTGTTTCTACGCTCATGCAGCACCTCTTGAACCTTGGCGACTGAACGACCGGCAACAGGTCGACAATCCGAAAACTCTCCAAAGTCATAGTAAAAAGAGATGCTTGTCTTGATCAGAGCAAGTTCGTATAGAATCAAACGAACTTTACTGCCAGAGAGACCAGTAAAATGCAGGCTCAGCGCGCAGTGATCGCCGCTATCGAGTTCCAGCCGGGTGTGCCGCTGGTGCAGCAGATCGTCGATCAATTGACCGTAGCGATCAGCCAGGGCGGCCTGCCCCACGGCTCCAGGCTGCCGCCGATTCGCGAACTTTCCGACTTGATGCACGTGGGCAAATCCACGGTGGTCGACGCCCTCGACCGTTTGCGGGCCAAAGGCCTGGTGGTTTCACGTCAGGGCTCGGGGCACTACGTGCACCGTTCCAGCAGCACTCTTCCGGCCAACGCCGGGCCGGACCTGCTGCCGCAAGACACCCTCAGCGTGGTCCGCCGCGCCGTGTTGCTGGACAACGGCGCACTGCGCCCCGGGGCCGGCTTTCTGCCCTCCTCCTGGCTGCCTGCCGAAGAATTGCTCAAAGCTGTGCGCGGTACACTTCGCGCGACCACCCTGCGCATGGGCGAATACGGTAACGCCAGCGGTTATCTGCCACTGCGCCAGGCGTTGCGGGTGAAGATGGCGAGCCTGGGCATTGAGGCGCCGGTGGAGCAGATCATCACCACCGCCAACACCGTCCAAGCCATCGACATGTTGATGCGCCTGCTGGTCAAACCCGGCGACACGGTGCTGCTCGACGACCCTTGCTACTTCACGATGCACACCAATCTGACCTGGCACGGCGCGAAGGTCATCACCATCCGCCGCGATTGCGACGGCATGGACCTCGACGCGTTCGAGCAACTGCTGATCGCCCACCGTCCCGTGCTGTACATGACCAACAACGCCCTGCACAACCCGACCGGGCACTCGTTCACCTCGGCGCAGGTTTATCGCTTGCTCGAGTTGAGCCATCGCTACAATTTCCACATCCTCGAGGACGACCTGTACTGCGACATGCAGCAACGCCGAACGCCGCGCCTGGCCGCGGGCGGGCTGGACACGGTGTCTTACGTCTCCGGGTTCTCCAAGACCCTGACCGCCAACAGCCGCGTCAGCTTCGCGGTGTTGTCGCCGCAACTGGCGGCACGCATGGTGACGCTGAAAATGGCCTGCGGCGGCATGACCTCGGAAATGGCCGAGCAGATCATCTGCACCATGCTCAGCGACGGCAGCTATGCCAAACACATGCGCCGCACCGTGGACCGGCTCTATGAGTCGAACAGCCGGGTGGCGGCGTGGCTGGGCGAGGCCGGGTGTTCGGTGTCTTCGCTGCCAGGGGAAGGGTTGTACATCTGGACGCGATTGCCCGATGAATACAACGCCGAATCCCTGGCCATCAAGGGTCTGGAAATCGACCTGGTACTGGCGCCGGGCACCTTGCTCAGCAAAGGGCCGGAGGGCAATCGGTTCCTGCGTTTCAACGTGGCGCACAGTGATCATGTGCAGGTGCGGGAGCGGTTTTTCCGGTTGCTGGACAAACCACACAAATAACTGACAACCCCCTATCCCTGTGGGACCGAGCCTGCTCGCTCCCACAGGATTTGCGGCACCCAATCCGATCCCGGCCAGCACAAGAATTGGACCTCGCATTTTTTGCAGGACATGAGCAAAACCATCATCGACGACGTGGTGAAGGTGCTCGATGCACCGTGTAACAATCGCGCGTGCATGAAAAAGCCCCGCTCTTCTCTCGAAGGCGGGGCTTTTCAGGTGTTCGCTGACTCAATCAAACCACTGCAAGTCGATCCACCATATCCGGGAACTTCTCCACCAGCCTGATTAACAAGGCAGCCTGAGCGTTGGGCTTTGACTTTTCCTGCTCCCAGTTTCTCAAGGTGCTGGGGCTGGTTCGAATACGTTTGGCAAAAACCGCTTGAGACATGTGCAGCTTTTCCCGTAGCGCAACGATTTCTTGCGCCCCTACTTCAGGAGCCGGAATGTCCTCGATGGACGTATTGCGCAGCGTAATTTTGCCTTCGCGTTGAGCCGCCATCTCATCAACGCCCTGCATCAATTCTGCAAACAGGTCGCGTTTTTTCATGCGGTACCTCGTTTTTTTAGCTCTGTTTCTATCGCTTTCTTGAGCGCCTTTTCTTGGTCGGCGGTCAAACTCTGAAGCTCATCCTTGTCATAAATTGCAAACATCCAGAATTGACCATCATTCATAAGCCAATAATAGATAACTCGCAAGCCACCTCGTCTGCCTTTCCCTCGGCGTCCATCCGCCCATCGAAGCTTTCGAAAGCCACCGGTTCGGGGCATAACATCCCCCGCTTGCGGGTTCATCTGCATGTACAACTGCAGGGCACGATACTCATCGTCCGTCAGATAATTTCCAACGGCGGCAGTGAAGGTGGTTGTTTCGAAGAATACGGTTCGCACCGGCAAACTATATGCAAATTGCTTATAGTCGAGCAATCTACAAATCAATTTCCTGACGAACCACCCTAGCGATTAGCCCCCAACAAAAAGCCCCGCTCTTCTCTCGAAGGCGAGGCTTTTCGGTGCAGCTTTGAAGCTTAAGGCGCGTACGTCAGCAACAGTTCGGCCGGCACTTTGAAGTCCAGGGACATCATCACGCTCAACGCGGTAATGGTGAAGATCGAGAACACGAACAGCTTGCGTGCCCAGACCGTGTCATCCACTGCCTTGTAGCCGGTCCAGGCCATGTACAACCAGTACATGCCCATGGCCGCGGCGACGGCGAGGTAGCTCATGCCGGCGTAGCCGCTGAAGGTCAGCATCAAGGTCGCCACGAGGAACGCCAGGATGTAGAGCAGGATGTGCTTCTTGGCCACTTGAATCCCGCGCTTGACTGGCAGCACCGGAATCGATGCGGCCAGGTAATCGTTGAAGCGGAAGATCGCGATGGCGTAGGAATGCGGCATCTGCCACAGGCTGAACATCACCAGCAGGGTCAGTGCGGCCATGTCGAAGGTGTTGCTCACCGCGACATAACCGATCACCGGCGGCATGGCGCCCGACAGACTGCCCACCAGCGTGCCGTGAACCGACTTGCGCTTGAGGTACAGGCTGTAGAAGCCGACGTAGATCACGAAGCCGATCACGGCGAACAAAGCGGCCAACGGGTTGGCCACCTTGTACAACAACGCAACGCCGAGAACACCCAGGACGGTCGCATAGACCAGGGCCAGTTTCAGGGAGATGAGGCCCTGGACCAGCACCCGGTTCTTGGTGCGTTCCATCTTGATGTCGATGTCGCGGTCGATGCAGTTGTTGAACACGCAACCGGAGGCGACGACCAGGGAAGTGCCGATCATGGCAGCCAGAAACACGGCCAGATCGACATGCCCTTTCGAGGCCAGGAAGAACCCGCCTGCCACAGAAAGCACGTTACCGAAAATGATCCCCGGTTTGGTGATTTGGATAAAGTGCTTGAGCGACATCGGGTCTACCTCACTTCGCCATCATGTACGTGTGGATGCTGAACATGATCCACAGCGACAGGCCAACCAGCAGCACGATCACGATGGCCGTAAAGACAAAAGCGATCACGTTGTTACGCTGAGCGATGGAACGGTCCAGGTGCAGGAAGTAATACAGGTGAACGATCACCTGGATCACTGCGAACAGCAGAACGATTGCCAGCGTGGTGGCCTTCGGCAGGCTCGGGTACATCACCAGACCGAACGGGATGACGGTCAGGATCACCGACAGGATGAAGCCGATGGCGTACGACTTTACGCTGCCGTGGCCAGCATCATGGCTGTCATGGGAGTGTGCATTAGCCATTACAGGGTCCCCATCAGATAGACAACGGTGAAGACGCAGATCCAGACCACGTCCAGGAAGTGCCAGAACAGGCTCAGGCAGCTCAGGCGAGTCTTGTTGGTCGACGTCAGGCCCTTTTTCTGCACCTGATACATCATGATCGCCATCCAGATCAAACCGGCGGACACGTGCAGACCGTGAGTACCGACCAGGGTAAAGAACGCGGACAGGAAACCTGAACGGCTAGGGCCGTAGCCTTCGGAGATCAAGAGGTGGAACTCGTTGATCTCCATCGCGATAAAGCCTGCGCCCAACAGGAAGGTCATGCCCAGCCAGGTCAGCACCGCCTTCTTGTTGCCCTTGTACAACGCCAGCATGGCGAAGCCGTAGGTGATCGAACTGAACAGCAGCAGAGCGGTTTCGCCCAGCACGTAGGGCAGTTCGAAGATGTCGTGGCCCGACGGGCCACCCGCTACGTTGTTAACCAGTACCGCGTATACCGCGAAGATCGACGCAAACAGAATGCAGTCGGTCATCAGGTAGAGCCAGAAACCGTATACGGTCATCTCGCCCGAGTCGTGGTGGTGGTCATCGTGCCCATGGTCACCATGGGCGTGTCCAACATTGGTCACTAAGTTCGACATGGTTTAAGCCTGTTCCAACGAGGTTTCAACACGGGTGGCGGTGGCCGGGATTTTCCCTGCCGCAACCAGACGCTTGTGCTGCTCGGCTTCGATGCGCTCGATCGTTTCAACCGGGACCATATAGCCCTGGTCGTCACGTGCAGCGTGGATCGCGAAGTAGACGACAGTGCCTACCAGGCTGGCGATGGCCAGCCACCAGATGTGCCAGATCATGGCAAAACCGAAGACGGTCAACAGCGCGCCCATCACAACGCCAGTGGCGGTGTTGTTCGGCATGTGGATCGGCTCGTACTTGGCCGGACGCTGGTACGCGGTACCGTCTTCCTTGGCTTCGGTGAACGGGTCGATGCAGTCGGCCTTAGGCAGCACAGCGAAGTTGTAGAACGGTGGTGGCGACGAGGTCGACCATTCCAGCGTGTGGGCATTCCACGGATCACCGTGTTCGCACATGTTTTCTGGCTTGTTGCGGTCACGCACACTGACGTACAGCTGGATCAGTTGGCAGGCGATACCGAAGGCGATCATCACCGCACCGAACATGGCGACGTACAGGTACGGCACCCACTCAGGGTTGGTGGTGGCGTTCAGACGACGGGTCATGCCCATGAAGCCCAGTGCATAGAGCGGCATGAAGGCGACGAAGAAGCCCGAGATCCAGAACCAGAACGCTGCTTTACCCCAGCCTTCGTGCAGCTTGAAGCCGAACGCTTTCGGGAAGTAGAAGGCGAAACCTGCGATGTAACCGAATACCGCACCGCCGATGATCACGTTGTGGAAGTGCGCGATCACGAACAGGCTGTTGTGCAGAACGAAGTCAGCACCCGGGATGGCCAGCAGTACGCCGGTCATGCCGCCGATGGCGAAGGTCACCATGAAGCCCAGGGTCCACAGCACCTGGCTGGTGAAACGCAGACGGCCCTGGTAGATGGTGAACAGCCAGTTGAATAGCTTCACACCCGTCGGGATGGAAATCAGCATCGTCGCCAGACCGAAGAAGGCGTTGACGCTCGCACCCGAACCCATGGTGAAGAAGTGGTGCAGCCAAACCATGAAGCCCAGTACCGAGATCGCGCCCGAGGCGTAGATCATCGAGTGGTGACCGAACAGTTTCTTGCCGGTGAAGGCGGAGATGACTTCCGAGAAAATGCCGAATGCCGGCAGGATCAGGATGTACACCTCAGGGTGACCCCACGCCCAGAACAGGTTGACGTACATCATCGGATTGCCACCAAGTTCATTGGTGAAAATGTGGAAATCCATGTAACGGTCAAGCGTCAGCAGTGCCAGGGTGGCGGTCAGGATCGGGAACGAAGCCACGATCAGAACGTTGGCCCAGGTGCAGGTCCAGGTGAAGATCGGCATGTCCATCAGTTTCATGCCAGGGGTACGCATTTTCAGCACGGTAGCGAGGAAGTTGACCCCCGTCAGCGTCGTACCTAACCCGGATAGCTGTAGCGCCCAGATGTAGTAATCCATCCCCACGCCGGGGCTGTATTGCAGGCCCGACAGCGGCGGATAGGCAACCCAACCGGTCTTGGCGAATTCGCCGACGCCCAGGGACAGGTTGATCAGCACGACGCCGGAAACCAGCAGCCAGAAGCTCAGGGAGTTCAGGAACGGGAAGGCAACGTCACGCGCGCCGATCTGCAGCGGCACTGCCAGGTTCATCAGGCCGGTGAAGAATGGCATCGCCATGAAGATGATCATGATCACACCGTGAGCGGTGAAGATCTGGTCATAGTGTTCAGGTGGCAGGTAGCCAGGCGAACCCTCGGTGGCCATGGCCAGCTGGGTACGCATCATGATGGCGTCGGCAAAGCCGCGCAGCAGCATGACCATGGCGACGATGATGTACATCACGCCGATTTTCTTGTGGTCGACCGACGTCAGCCACTCGGTCCACAAGTAGGTCCACTTCTTGAAGTAGGTGATTGCAGCGAACAGTGCCAGACCACCGAGCGCGATCATGGCGATGGTCACCATTACGATCGGCTCGTGGAACGGGACCGCTTCCCAACTTAATTTACCAAACATCGTTTACTCCTCTGCCCCGGCAGCTGAATGCGAGTTCATGTCCGTAGCGGCCACTTCTTTCTCTTTCTTCTCGTGCTTCACCTTAGGGCCCGGTTTCATGCCTTCGTACTTGTCGACGATGGTCTGGAACAGGTTCGGCGTCACCGAGGAGTAGAGCTCGACTGGGTTGTTCTGGCTCTGCTTGGAAAGGGCTGCGTATTCAGCTTGTTCAAGCTGTTTAGGTGCCTTTTTGACTTCACTTACCCAGGCGTCGAAATCTTCCTGGGAAGTTGCGATAGCCTTGAATTTCATACCGGTGAAACCGGCACCGCTGTAGTTGGCGGAGATGCCTTCCATTTCAGCGTTGCGGTCAGCGATCAGGTGCAGCTTGGTCTGCATGCCCGCCATCGCGTAGATCTGGCCGCCCAGGCCCGGGATGAAGAACGAGTTCATCACAGCGTCAGAGGTGATCTTGAAGTTGATTGGCGTGTGTGCCGGGAACACGATCTTGTTGACCGTGGCAATGCCTTGTTCCGGGTAGATGAACAGCCACTTCCAGTCCAGCGCGACCACTTCGATGGTCACCGGCTTCACGTCGGATTCGATCGGACGATACGGGTCCAGCTCGTGGGTCGACTTGTAGGTGATGTAACCCAGGGCAATGATGATCAACACCGGAACAGTCCACACCGCGATCTCGATCTTGGTGGAGTGGTTCCACTTGGGCGTGTAGGTCGCCTTGGTGTTGGATGCGCGGTATTTCCAGGCGAACAGGAAGGTCATGACGATGACCGGAACCACGACCAACAGCATCAGCAGCGTTGCGGTGATGATCAGGTTTTTCTGTTCCAGGCCAACCTGGCCCGTGGGATTGAGCAAGGTCATGTTGCAGCCTCCCAGCAACAACGTGCCGAGCAGCGGCAATAAGCCTAGTAGTCTGGGGTACCTGTTTTTACTCATCTCACGACCTCTAAAGCAGCTTGCGCAATGCAGTTGGGTTTTGATCGCCAACACTTCACCCTGCCAAGGGTTGGCATTTTCTTTGGATTGAATAAGGGCTGCCCGTCGAGCGTCAGACGCGTTTCGACAAATCCTGGGCCAGCGGTGAGTTCTTATTCGAATTCGTGGTCAAAGGCCTTGTTACAGACCAATTCCATTTGGTGCGGATAGTTGGAGGCACCGACACCTGGGAGTCGCATGAAGCCGCCCGGCCTCTCGACACCCTGATTCTGCTCAAACACTTTTAAGGGTGAGCAGCGCCGGGAATTCAGTGCGGGCGATTGTAGTTATGTAGCGTTTTTTAAACCATGTCTCATCCCGAAATAATTTATATCCCGAGTCGCAACAATGCTTCGCCGAATACGTAAAAGCGGCGCATCTTATCGAAATTAATTCTCAACAAAAACACCAAAAAATGTAGGTCTACCACACCCATTTCAGACAGTATCAATGCCTCGGCGACGACACTCCACCTGGCCCCAGCCCCCATCTGACAAGGGCTCCGGCAAATCGCCAGACCGTGTTAAAACTGCCTGTTTCAGACAGGTAACGGGCCAAGTCGACATCCCGCGAAACAGTCCGATTTCATTGCAACATCGCGTGCCAATCCGCTGCCTTGAGCGCTGCTGCGCCACTCAAGATGTGACAACATGTCGCACACATGTCGCACCTCTTATTGCCGCGCGTCAGGGTCTTTTTCGCGGACCTTTGAAAACACAAAAACGCCCCGGCCCTCTCTGTGAGGACCGGGGCGTTTTTTTGTTCTACAAAACCATGGGATGGAGAATCTCAGTGCAGCGCTTTGCGGTTACGGATGGTCAGCAGCGGCACCAGAATCACTACCAGCACAAAGGCCACCAAGGCCCACTGCGCCAGCGACAAACCGAGAATCGGCGGGTATGGCGTGGAGCAGAAACCATCGACCTGGAAGCCCAGCGGGAAGATCTTCGCCAGCGGCAAACCGTCCACAATCGGTTGCAGCACATCAATGCCACAGCTGACGGCCGGGTAGAACTGCGTATAGACGTGATGCCCCGCCACACCGACGCCGGCAAGTGCGCAAATCACCACCAGGGTCTCAAAAATCGTGATGCTGCGACGGTTGCGCATGGCCGCGCCGATAAAGGCGAAAATCGCGATCAACAGCAACGCATAACGCTGCAGGATGCACAGCGGGCATGGCGCCTCGCCCAGTACGATCTGCATGTACAGCGCGCCGCCGATCAACGCCAGGCAGATGATGCCCAGCAACACCAGAAAGCGCCGTTCACGGCCCAACCGCATTGTTTCCTCGCTCATCGCGTTTCCCTTCAAGGTATCGAATGCCCGCCAGTCTACACGCTGGGCGCGTGCCGGGGGATGTCGGGGGAATAGACGATAAGCGGGTTAAGAAGGGATTAACTTTTGAAGGTTTCAAGAAATGAAACCGAGGTGAAGCAATCGCGAGCAAGCTCGCTTCCCCAGGGTTGCTTGCGGCGCGGCCCCGGGGGAAGCGAGCTTGCTCGCGATAAAGGTGCCGCGCAGAGCCGTGACGCTCTGCGCGGCAAACCGGTTACTCCAGCGCCGAAGCCGGGCCAAAGAACTCGTAACGGCTTTGCTTCTCCGGCACACCCAAGGCTTTGAGGTGACGCTTGATCGCCGCCATGAAGCCTTTCGGCCCGAGGAAATAAGCATCCACGTCGCGCTCTTGCGGCAGCCATTCGCCCAGTTGCTCCAGGCTCAACAGTCCGACCTTGTGCGCCGCCGGGCTCACGCCGTCATCTTCGGCATAGCAGTAGAAGCGTTTGAGCTGCGGATGACGCTCGGCCAATCCATCGATCCAGTCGCGGAAGGCGTGAACGCTGCCGTTGCGCGCGCAGTGGATGAAGTGCACCGGCCGCTCGGTCTGCAGCGCCGCTTCGAGCATCGCCAGGGTCGGGGTGATGCCTACACCGCCACTGATCAGCACCAACGGTTTGTCACTGGCGGTCAGGGTGAACTCGCCCGATGGCGGGAACAGATCGATGGTCGAGCCCACGTGCAATTGATCATGCAGGAAGTTGGAGGCGCGACCACCGGCCTCGCGCTTGACGCTGATGCGGTACTGGCCTTTGTTTGCCAAGGCCGACAGCGAGTAGTTGCGACGGATTTCTTCGCCATCAAGGATCAATTTCATGCCGATGTACTGACCCGGTTCGGCGGCCAGAATCAAACCTTTGTCTACCGGTTCGAAGTAGAACGAGGTGATTTCCGCGCTTTCTTCGATCTTGGCCGCGACAATGAACTCCCGCGCCCCGCGCCAGCCGCCCGGCGCCTGTTCTTTCTGGTCATAGATGCTGGTTTCAGCGCCGATCAGGATGTCCGCCAGCTGACCGTAAGCCGCGCCCCAGGCAGCGATCACTTCCGGCGTGGCGATTTCTTCGCCGAGCACTTCGGCGATTGCCTGCAACAGGCAGGTGCCTACAATCGGGTAGTGTTCCGGGAGAATCTGCAGGGCCACGTGCTTGTTGATGATCTTCGCCACCAGGTCACCCAACTGGTCGAGCTGGTCGATATGGCGTGCGTACATCAACACCCCGTTGGCCAGTGCGCGAGGCTGGTCACCCGTGGCCTGGTGGGCCTGGTTGAACAACGGGCGGACTTGCGGATACTCGGACAGCATCTTGCGATAGAAGTGGGTAATCAGGGCTTCGCCACCGCTTTCCAGCAGCGGCACAGTGGATTTAACGATGGCACGGTCTTGAACGCTAAGCATAAAGTGACTCCTGAGCAACGAGGGTTTCTTAACTGTTGCCCTATGCTTATCAGGTTCCGTGCCAACAATTAAAACCTTATAAATCAACACTTTAAGAAATTGATAGTCATAACGACACAGCTTGACCTATAGTCACACCGACTACATGGAGTCACTATGACTGCAAAATCATTGCTTACCGCCCTATTGCCCCTGGTTTCGGACCTGTCCCGCGAACTGCCGGAAGGCGAGCGCTATCGACGCCTGCTCGAAGCCATGCGCGCCCTCCTGCCCTGCGATGCCGCTGCCTTGTTGCGCCTCGATGGCGAATGGCTGGTGCCGCTGGCCGTCGACGGCCTGAGCACCGATACCCTCGGCCGACGCTTCAAGGTCAGCGAACACCCGCGCTTCGAAGCGCTGCTCAGCAACCCCGGCCCCACCCGCTTTGCCGCCGACAGCGACATGCCCGATCCGTACGACGGCTTGGTCGATGGCCTCGATGAACATCTGGAAGTCCACGATTGCATGGGATGCCCGTTGCTGATCGACGAGCGCCCATGGGGTTTGCTGACCCTCGACGCCCTCGATCCGGAGCAATTCGAACCGATCGAACTGGACGCCCTCGAAGCATTCGCCAGCCTCGCCGCCGCGACGGTCAACGCCGTAGAGCGCATCGAACGCCTGAACAATCGTGTCGAAGATGAACACCAGCGCGCCGAGGTCTATCGCCAGGCCAGCGGCCAGCAGAACCGCGAAATGATTGGCCAGAGCAAAGCGCTCAAACGGCTGGTGGAGGAAATCAATCTGGTGGGCGGCAGCGACCTGACGGTGCTGATCACCGGGGAAACCGGGGTCGGCAAGGAGCTGGTGGCACAGGCCATCCATGCCGCCTCCCCGCGCGCCGACAAGCCGATCATCAGCCTCAACTGCGCCGCGCTGCCCGATACGCTGGTGGAAAGTGAATTGTTCGGCCACGTGCGCGGCGCCTTCACCGGAGCGATGAATGATCGAAGGGGCAAATTCGAGCTGGCCAACGGCGGCACGTTGTTTCTCGATGAAGTCGGTGAGCTGTCGTTAACGGTTCAGGCCAAACTGCTGCGTGTGTTGCAAAGCGGCCAGTTGCAGCGCTTGGGCTCGGACAAGGAACATCAGGTCGACGTACGACTGATCGCTGCGACCAACCGCGACCTGGCCGAGGAAGTGCGCAGCGGCCGCTATCGCGCCGACTTCTATCACCGCCTCAGTGTTTATCCTTTATTAGTGCCAGCGTTGCGTGACCGGGGCCGCGATGTGCTGCTGCTCAGCGGTTACTTTCTGGAGCAGAACCGTTCGCGCATGGGCCTCAACAGCCTGCGCCTCAATAGCGACGCCCAAGCCGCGTTGCTCGCCTACGACTGGCCCGGCAACGTGCGCGAGCTGGAACATCTGATCGGCCGCAGCGCGTTGAAGGCCCTGGGTAACTGCAAGGAGCGGCCGAAGATTCTCAGCCTGAGCGCAGCTGATCTGGACCTGCCCAACGGCAGCATCGAAGCCCCGACCGAGCAAACAGCCGCCGCCGCGATGGCCTTGGTGACGGGTGATTTGCGCGAGGCGACAGAGAATTATCAGCGGCAGTTGATCGGCGCGTGCCTTGAGCGTCACAACAACAATTGGGCAAGTGCCGCCCGTGAGCTAGGGCTGGATCGGGCGAATCTTGGGCGCATGGCCAAAAGGTTGGGCATGAAGTAACCCCGCTGTGGCGCTCCATTGACTGGCAGCCGGTAATTAACCTAAAGCCTGTGCCCGACAAGTCGATAACCCGGCATCGATAGCTGTTGGCGATCCCCGCGATCGCCCGCCACCTTTTTCCACAGAAGGTTTTTATGTCCTCCACCAAAGCCCGCGCAGACTCACTTTCGCTTCTGCTGTTTACCTTGCGCAGCGGCAAGTTGATGGCGATCAACCTGCTCAAAGTCAGCGAGATCATCCCCTGCCCAGCGCTAACCAAGCTGCCGGAGTCGCACCCGCACGTGAAGGGTATCGCCACCTTGCGCGGTGCATCGCTGTCGGTGATCGACCTCAGCCGTGCCATCGGCGAACGTCCGCTGAACGATCCGAACGGCGGTTGCCTGATCGTCACCGATGTCAGCCGCTCCAAGCAGGGCCTGCACGTTCAGGCGGTGAGCAAGATCGTCCACTGCCTGACCACCGACATCCGCCCGCCGCCCTTCGGCTCTGGCGGCGGGCGCTCGTACATCACCGGGGTGACCTCGGTCGACGGCACGCTGGTGCAGGTGCTGGACATCGAAAAAGTCATCCACGGCATCGCCCCGGTGCAGATCGAACAGGCGCCGACCGAGCTCAGCATGGAAGACGCCGAAATATTGGGCAGCGCGCGGATTCTGGTGGTCGATGACAGCCAGGTCGCCTTGCAGCAATCGGTGCACACCCTGCGCAACCTCGGCTTGCAATGCCACACCGCACGCAGCGCCAAGGAAGCCATCGATTGCCTGCTGGACCTGCAAGGCACCGCGCAGCAGATCAACCTGATTGTCTCCGACATCGAAATGTCCGAGATGGACGGCTACGCCTTCACCCGCACCCTGCGCGAAACCCCGGACTTCGCGCACCTCTACGTGCTGCTGCACACCTCGCTGGACAGCGCGATGAACAGCGAAAAGGCGCGACTGGCCGGAGCGAACGCAGTGCTGACCAAGTTCTCTTCGCCGGAACTGACCAAGTGCCTGATCGACGCGGCCAAGGCTGTGGCCGAACAGGGTCACTGAGTCATGGCCGAGGACTATTGCTGGTTGATGCGGCGCGACCTCGCGGAGGTTGTGCCTGTGTTCGACTGGCCGAGCGGCATTCAATTGATCGAGTATTGCCCCGAGCTCGGCGAAGCGGTCCATCGCTTGATGGAGTTGGGCTACCGCGACGGTGGCGGTCGGGTGCCGGCGCTGAAACGCTGGCAGCAACGGTTTGAAACCGATCCAGAATACGATCCCGCCCTGTGCTTCGTCGCCCTGGATGCCGAAGGCGTGGTTGGCGTGTGCCAGTGCTGGACCAGTGCTTACATCAAGAACCTGGTGGTGCATCCACGGGCTCGAGGCCAAGGCCTGGGGCGCGCGTTGTTGATGCAGGCCTTCACCGTGTTTCAGCAGCGGCGAGAAGGTTTTGTGGATTTGAAGGT
Organism: Pseudomonas reinekei; assembly: GCF_001945365.1. Taxonomy (GTDB): domain Bacteria; phylum Pseudomonadota; class Gammaproteobacteria; order Pseudomonadales; family Pseudomonadaceae; genus Aquipseudomonas; species Aquipseudomonas reinekei. Next base: position 11,529 of record NZ_MSTQ01000006.1, on the reverse strand, counting down.
GCTGGAGGACAACCTGCGGGCTCGACGCTTGTACGAAAGTATCGGAATGTGTGAGGTGCACCGGGAACCAGTGCCGGTCTGACAGACTCACACCTTGGCCCTCACCTGCCCAAGGATTTGCGAACCATGAAAGCCGCCACCCTGATCACCCTCTGCCTCACCGCCCTCACCTCCCAGGCCTACGCTTCCAGCCCTGACGCCTGGGCCGCCTACGACAAAACCGTGCTCGCCAGCTGCACCAAGGCCAGTGGCCTGAAAGAAGCCAAACCCGTCGGCAACGCCGCGCAATTCGATGATCGGGTGGGCTACACCGCGCTTCTGCTGCAAGGCCAGTACCCGCAAAAACACATGAAAGGCGCACAAGGCACCGAGCTGTGCCTGTACAACAAGAAAAGCAAAACCGCCTACGTCACCGAGTGGGACTCCATCCGCCCGGCGGCCAAGGCGCAGTGAGTGGCGCATAACTTGCTTCGATAGCGGTTTGTACGGCGGCATTCTGTCGCCGATTCATACCCTCGGATGCGACTGACCGCTCAATGAATACGACGTTTTCCTGCGTAGGCTGCGGCAAATGCTGCAATGACCATCATGTGTCCCTGACCTTGCCTGAGGCCCGCATGTGGGCAGCCGATGGTGGCCAAGTCATCGTGCTGGTCGAGGCCTTCCTGAACAACGGCCTGGGCTTGCCGGTGCAACAGCGTGAACACGCTGAACGCCGCTCGGCCCTGGTTCGCAGCGCCGAGGCCGATGCCTATGTCGCGATCACCTTCGCGGCCTACAACGTCGGCCCCTGCCGGAATCTTGACGAAGACAACCGCTGCCGCATCTATGAGCGTCGGCCCCTGGTGTGTCGCATTTATCCGATGGAAATCAATCCGCACATAGCGCTCAACACGGGATTGAAGGAATGCCCGCCCGAGTCCTGGGAAAAAGGCCCGGACCTGATAGTCGGCGGTGAACTCGCCGACCGGGAACTGTCGGAGCTGATCATGCGTTCCCGCCAGGCCGATCGCGATGACATCCACATGAAGGACGCGATTTGCGCGTTACTGGGGTTTCGAACCACCGCGCTGAAAGGTGACGGATTCACCGCTTATCTGCCGGACATGAATGAATTCGCAACGATCATCGACGAACTGACCGGGCAGACACTGCCAGAGTGGAGCAGCGAGTGGCAGTTCCATGTCTCGGGAGAAGAGATTGCCGGGCAGGTTGTTGCGGCCGGAGCGCAGGTGGCGACAGATGCGCAGACGAACTATGCGTTTATTTCATTGCGGGCGGCTTGAACCAAAACTTCTGCGCCAATGATGGCCTCATCGCGAGCAAGCTCCCACAGGGTGACGCGTTCTTTCATGAGAATGCGATCACATGTGGCAGCGAGATTGCTCGCGATGGCGGCAGATTGAGCGATGCAAGTCCTGGCGCTTAACGCTTACCCATCGAACGCCGAGTCCCCGGAGGCGCCATGCCTGGGGTCTTGGTGTGGCCGTTCTTGGCGCCGTTCTTGTACCACGGCTGGCTGGAGCCCTTGGCGGACGTCAGTTCACCCGGCTTGAACGGGAACTTGAACGCCGGGATTTCGGCTTTGGTTTCGCTGTCGGTGCCGGTGTCGATGCTGTCGCTCGGGACGTCGTCGACCGGCGGTTGTTTCGGGGAAGTCATGAAAGCTCCGGGGTGCTGCGCATAGTGTCGGGCCCGGTCAGCGAGCCGCGAAAGGCGCCAGTATAACGGAAGGGCCGCTACAAGCTTCAAGCCGTGAGTCATCAGTTAAAAACAACCGCGGCGCCTTTTGGACTTGCGGCTGAACAGCTGAAACTTGTAGCTTGCTAAGCATTCCCGCCCGACGAGCCCGCCTCCATGAAAAAAACCGTCCTCGCCTTCAGCCGCGTCACGCCTGAGATGGTCGAACGCCTGCAACAAGATTTCGATATCATCGTGCCGAACCCGAAAAACGGCGACATCAATGCCCAGTTCAACGAAGCCCTGCCCCACGCCCATGGCCTGATCGGCGTCGGTCGCAAACTCGGGCGCGCGCAACTGGAGAGCGCCGCCAAACTGGAAGTGGTGTCCAGCGTCTCGGTGGGCTACGACAACTATGATGTGGCGTACCTGAGCGAACGCGGGATCATGCTGACCAACACCCCGGACGTGCTCACCGAAAGCACTGCCGACCTGGCCTTCGCCCTGCTGATGAGCAGCGCCCGCCGCGTTGCCGAACTGGACGCCTGGACCAAGGCTGGCCAATGGCAGGCCACCGTCGGCGCGCAGCTGTTCGGTTGCGATGTGCATGGCAAGACCCTGGGCATCGTCGGCATGGGCAACATCGGCGCCGCTATCGCCCGCCGCGGTCGTCTGGGCTTCAACATGCCGATCCTCTATAGCGGCAACAGCCGCAAGACCGCGCTGGAACAGGAACTCGGCGCGCAGTTCCGCAGCCTGGATCAGCTGCTGGCCGAAGCCGACTTCGTGTGCTTGGTGGTGCCGCTGAGCGAAAAAACCAAACACCTGATCAGCCATCGCGAACTGGCGCTGATGAAGCCAAACGCCATTCTGGTAAACATTTCCCGTGGTCCGGTGGTGGACGAGCCAGCGCTGATCGAAGCGCTGCAAACCAACCGCATTCGTGGCGCCGGGCTGGATGTCTACGAAAAAGAACCGCTGGCCGAGTCGCCGCTGTTCCAGCTGAAAAACGCGGTGACCTTGCCGCACATCGGCTCCGCCACGCACGAGACTCGCGAAGCGATGGCCAATCGCGCCCTGGCCAACCTGCGCAGTGCCCTGCTCGGTGAACGACCGCAGGACCTGGTGAACCCGCAAGTCTGGAAGGGCTAAAGCAAAACGGGCAGGCGCCAGGCACGCCTGCCCGTCAATCCTCCGGTGCCCTCACGCCAACTTGCCAGTGCCCTGCATCACGGGTGCCTTGGGTTTACGGAACACCAGCACGTTCCCCAGCATCACCATCACCAGCCCGGCGAGTGCCGGCGCGGTCCACTGGTAGCCTTCGGCAAACGCCGAGACATTCAGCGCCACCACCGGGAACAGCACGGTGCAATAAGCCGCACGTTCCGGCCCCATGCGGCCGACCAGCGTCAGGTACGCGGTAAAACCGATCACCGAGCCTGGTATCACCAGATACAGCAACGAACCGACGTAGCGCGCACTCCATTCCATATCGAACGGAATGCCTTTGACCAGGCACCACACCGACAACATCGCCGCGCCGTATGCCATGCCCCAGGCATTGGTGGTCAATGGCTTGAGCCCGGCTTTCTGTTGCAGGCTCGAGAGCATGTTGCCCGCGGAAAAACACAAGGTGCCGAGCAGCGCCAGGCCCAACCCGAGCAAAGTTTCCGGGCTGGCGGTGTGGCCCGCGAGTTCCGGCCAGAACAACAGGCCCAGCCCGAGCAACCCCAACGCACCGCCCATCAGCACATTGCGGGCGATTTTCTGGCCGAAGAACACCCGCGCATTGAGGGCGTTCCACAGGGTCGCGGTGGAAAACACCACGGCCACCAGACCGCTGGGAATCCACTGGCTCGCCGTCAGGAAGCACATGAAGTTGATGCAAAACAGGCACAGCCCCTGCGCCAGACAGATCAGATGTCCACGGCGGTTCATCACCTGCAGCTTGCGGCTGAGCAACAACATGATGAACAGCACCAGCGCGGCGAGGCCGAAGCGATAGACGATCGACACGGGAATCGCCACCACGCCCAGCTGCCATTTCAGGGCAATCCAGGTGGTCCCCCAGATCAGCACGGTCAACAGGTATAACGACAGGTTCATGGCACAGGCTCCTCGATAGGTGCCCAGTGTCCTGCGCGGCGCCTTGGCGCACTTGCATAAACTTGCGCTTTTGTCAGATGCCAGGCTGGCAGGCGCACGTCTACAGAGTAGGATGCAAGGCGTTAGAGAGAACCGATCATGGCCGCACTGGATACCCTGCAAGTCTTTCAAGCCCTCAACCGCTCGCCGAATGCTCGCCTTGAGCACAGCGCCGAGCTCGGTGACGGCTTGTCCGCCGCCTTGTGGCGCAATCACCACGATGCCCAGGATTACGAAGCGCCGAGTCATCACACGCTGTCGTGCTACATCGCTGGCGGCACCGGCACCTTCCGCCGCGACCAGCCCGGCAACAAGGGCGGCCCGGACAAGTTGTGCATCCTGCCCGCCGACCATCAGTCAGGCTGGGTGATCAATGGCGACATTCGCCTGGCCCACCTGTATTTCAGCCCCGAACAATTTGCCCTGGGTTGCGTGACCCTGCTTGACCGTGAGCCACGGGAGTTGCAGCTGCGCGAGCAGACATTTCTCGATGACCCGCAGCAGGCCGTGCGTTTTCGCCAGTTGATCACCCTCAACTGGGACGAACCGGGCGAACGCCTGCTCACCAGCAGCCTGGCCCACGAGATTCTCGGCCATGCCTTGCTCAGCCAGGTCAGTGCGCGCTCAGGGTTACGTCTCAAAGGTGGTTTGGCGGCTCATCAGCGGCGACTGTTGGTGGAGTACATCGACAGTCACCTGGACCAGGCCATCAGCCTGGGACAACTGGCAGCGTTGTGCGCGTTGTCGGAATACCACTTTGCGCGGATGTTCCGCGAAAGCTTCGGTCTGCCACCGCATCAATATGTATTGGCGCGACGCCTGCACCGGGCGCGGGAGTTGTTGCGTTCGACTTCGCAGCCGCTGGGCGAGATTGCGCTGGCCTGCGGATTTGCCAGTGCCAGTCACTTTACCAATCGTTTTCGGCAGGCATTGGGCGCGGCGCCAGGCGAATACCGGCAGGCGTTTTTGCGCTGACTGTGCCGCCGTCATCGCGAGCAGGCTCGCTCCCCCAGGGACCGCGTCCTTTCATGAGAAGGAGATCAACTGTGGGAGCTGGCTTGCCACCGATGAACGATGACACGGTGGCCGATCAGAACTCCAAAGTGCTCGACAACGTCACCTGCCGCGAATCCCCCATCGACACAAAGAACCGGCTCGCCGACGAGGTGTAGTACGTGCGGTCGAACAGGTTCTTCACGTTGAGCTGAAACTTGACCTTCTGCCCATCAAGCCGGGTGTCGTAGGTGGCGAACGCATCGGCGACGGTGTAGCTCGGCAACTCGAAATCATTCACGGCGTTGCCTGCCCGCTCCCCGACATAACGCGCGCCCGCGCCGACCCGCAGCTGATCGCCGCCAATGATCCGCCCGAAATCGTAGACCGCTGACAGCGAGCCACTGTTCCTGGCCACGTTTTGCAGTTTCTTGCCTTTGTAGTCCGGGTCTTCGGTCACTTCGGCGTCGGTGTAGGCGTAGCTGCCGATCATGCTCCAGCGGTCGCTCAACTGACCGCTCAAATCCACTTCCAGACCACGGGAACGTACCTCACCCGCGGCGCTGTAGAGCGTCACCGGGCCTTCGGCATTAGCGACCAGCACGTTACGTTTCTTGATGTCGAACAGGGCGATGTTGCCGGTGACGCGCCCGGGCATGTCGAGCCGGGCGCCGACCTCCCAGGATTTCGCTTCTTCCGGCGCGATGCTGCCATCGAGCACGGTGCTGCTGCCGCTCAGCGGGGCGATGGTCGAATTGGGTTTGAACGATTCGGTGTAGCTGCCGTAGAACGACAGCTCATCGGTGTAGCGATAAACGAGGCCGGCGCGCGGCACCCATTTCTGCCCGTTGCTGTCGGTATTGGCCTTGAACGGCACACCTTTGCCAGCGTACTGGTCGTACTCCTGGAAACGCCCGCCAGCCACCAGAATCCATTGATCGGTGAGGTGAATCGAGTCCTGTAAAAACACCGAATCGCTGCGCAGGATATCGGTCTGGGCACTGTCGGCCGGGCTGACCGTGGTGCCTTCGACTTCACGACCGTACACCGGGTTGAGGTAGCTGAAGGTGGTCAGGCTTTTCTGCCGAATCAGGTCGGCACGGTAGATTTTGCGGTACTCGTCATCGATGCCGAACACCAGGTCATGGCGCATGCCCGCGACATCAACGTTGCCCTCAAGGCTTGCCGTGGTGAAGCGGTCGGTACTGAGCGCATTCTGCGTGCCGTCCATGCTGCGGGTCAGCGTGCCTTTGTTGGTGTCGATAGCGGTGACGCGCACCTGGCTGGCGTCGTAGGTTTCACGGTTCCAGCTGTAGCCGAAGTGGGCCTTCCAGTTGTCATTGAGCTCGTGATCGGCCTCGAAGTGATAAAGGTCCGAGCGCCCTTCCATGTCATTGAACGGTTCGTCGAGACGGCGATCACGGGGGATGTCCAGCGGGTGGTTATCACGCGGGTCGATCACCGTGCCACGGTCGAACGGGGAGAGGAATTCCCGGTGTTCGTAGGCGAACAACAGCTGGGTGCTTTCACCGAACCAGGCCAGCGATGGCGCGACCAGAGTCTCGCGATGCACGCCGTAATTACGCCAGTAATCTTCGTCCTCGTGGTCCAGCACCATGCGATAGGCCAGCCCGGTCTCACCCAACGCACCCGTGCTGTCGAACGTGCCGCCGCTGCCATTCCTGCCTTCGCCATAGGTCGAGCCACGCAAGGTCAGTGCGTTGTATTGCTCAAGCTCCGGCTTCTTGCTGACCATGTTGACCACGCCCCCCGGGTCTTGAATGCCGTAGAGCAACGAGGCCGGTCCCTTGAGCACTTCGACCCGGTCCACCGTGGCGTTCATGCCACGGCCCTGCACGATCGGCATGCCGTCGCGCATGATCGAACCGTTGCGGTTGTCGCCGAAGCCGCGGGTCATCACCGAATCCTGGGTACTGCCCAGCGTGTTGCCCTGGGTGATGCCGCTGACATTGGCCAGCGCATCATCCAGATTGCGCGGTGCCTGATCGCGAATGACCTGGGCTGCGACCACGTTGACGGTCTGCGGAATTTCCTGAAGTGGCGCCGAAGTACGCATCACCGAACTGACAGGGGGCGGCTGGTAGCTGGTGGACGGGTCCATCACCGACGTGATGGTGGTGGCGCCCAGATTCAGCGCGCCTTCGGTAGGCAGCGATTCCAGGGCCATGGTATGGCCGTCGGTGCGCCGGAAGGTGAAGCCCGATCCGCTGAGCAATTGCTGCAGGGCCTGTTCGGCGCTCATTTGACCACTGACGGCCGGGGCATTGAGGCGGTAAGGTGCTTCATCGGTATAGACGACACTGATGCCTGTCACCCGGCTGAAATCGCTCAGGGCCTGGGGCAACGGTTTGGCGGCCAGGGAAAAGTTGAACTGCGTCTGTTGCTGCGCACCGGCCTGCGCGGCCACCGCCACACTCAGCGGCAGCAAGGTCAACGCCGAGAAACCCAGCGCCGTAACACCCAACCATTGTTTGACCGAACCCGATTTTGCCCTGGACTTCATGACTCGTGACCTGTGTAGAACCGCAACGGATGCGAATGACTCGCAGTTTCAGTCACTACACGAATGGCGTTCGGTTTTACCTCAGCAGAAAGTTGAAAATATTTTCAGATGCTCGCTGTTCGCTCCCCTGAGGGAGCGAGCCTGCTCGCGATGGGGACATTTGCCTCAGCGCAAAATAATCAGATGCCCCAAGATTTGATGCTGCTCAAACCCTAAAACGCCCTGCAAGGAATTCAGCACCGCTTGCGGATCCTCGCTCGGAAAGCTGCCACTGACCCGCCGCTTGGCCAGTTCATCGTCAAGCAGCACGATCCGCCCCGGGTAATAACGGCGTAAATCCTCCACCACATCGGCCAGCGTTGCCTTGTAGTAATTGAGCCAACCCTGACGCCAGGCCAACTGCGCTTCACTGTCCACCGCGTGGCGTTTTTCCGCCGAGCCATTGCCGTACGCTACTTGCTGGCCCGCCGTGAGAATGTGCTGCGCGGCGTTTTTGTCCGCGGTCACACCCACCCGCCCGGACAACACGGTGACCTGCGCGCCATGGGGTAGCAGGCGTACTTCAAACTGCGTGCCCAAGACCCTTGCCTGGCCCTTTTCGGCATCGACCACAAACGGTTCGCCAGTGTGAGTGACCCGGAAGAAACCGGCTCCTCGCCGCACCTGCACATGGCGTTCACCGCCACTGAAATCCACGGCGATGGCGCTGTCGGCATCCAGGGTGACTTGCGATTGATCGGCCAGGGTGACGGTACGGATTTCTCCCGGAGCCGAGACATAATCAGCCCCCAGATCATCGACCCAGCGCGACGGCTGCCACCCACTGCCGAGGCTGATCATCAGCAACAGGCAAGCCGCCATCGCCAGCGCACCGGACCAACGCCGTACATTGCTGCGCCGCGAACGGTTAATGGCATTGAGATAACCCTGCAGGGCAAAGGCGTCTTCATCGGCCAGGGTGCGCGCCGGCACTTCACTCAATTCCCACAGCACTTGCGCACGGGCATAGGCTTCGCCGTGCGCGGGGTCAGCTTTCAGCCATTGGCTGAAAGTGGCCTGGTCGCCACTGCTCGGCTGGTCGTGCAACACGCTCAGCCAGGCCAGCGCTTGCTGTTCCTGGGCAGGCGTCGGCAAGGTGCATTCGATGGTTTTCACAGTGCTTTCCCTGGCGTGCGCGGTTCGGGCTCCCGCAGGCTTGCCTTGCAAGCCTCGAGCGCGCGCATCATATGTTTTTCCACCGCACTTTGGGACAAGCCCATGGCCTTGGCGATCTCGGCGTATTTGCGGCCATGAATGCGATTGAGCAAAAAGATCTGCCGCGTACGCTCGGGCAACGCACGCAACGCCGCTTCGACATGGCGCAAATCATTGCCCGCCTCCAGCGCGGCTTGCGGTTCGCCACCCACACTGTCCGACGGTTGCGCCATCAAGCCTTCGCTGGCACGCACCCGTGTGCCTTCACTGCGCAAATGGTCGATGGCAATGTTGCCCGCGCATCGAAGCAGATAGGTGCTCAATTCCTCGACCTGCACCAACGGCCGGCGCCAGAAACGCAAGAACAAGTCCTGCACCAAATCAGCCGCAGTCGCCCGGCAACCGACGCGACGGCTGACCAGCGCCTCCATTTGCGAACGTTGCGACAGGAACACCTGAAGAAAATGTGCGCGATCGCCGGGCTGTCCATCGCGCTCGATTTCACCAGGTTCGGGAGGATGGCTGATCATCGATTCACCGCTGCACGAACACGATAATCGGGCAGGCCAGCAGGCCCGCTCCGGCCAGGGCCAGGGCCAGGCGCGGGCGATACGGCATCAGCAAGACCAGCAGCAAGGCACTGAGCATCAACACCGCAAACCAATCCACCAACCCCAGCGCCCAGCCGGTCGTCGACACCGCCGCCCACAGCGATACGGCCAGCAATACCCATCCCGCACGCCTCCACCGACGACGCATGACCCGCGTCGGCATGCGCCCCAGCAATTGGGCGTGGTGACGATCCATGGACAAACAAAGCGCGATAAAACCGCCGTAACACAGCAAGCAGGCCAGCAACATTCAGGTCGCCTCTGGCTCAAGGGTGATCGACTGGGCACGCAGGCCCACGCGTTCGGTCTTCCCGGCCCGCTGCATTTTCCAGGCGGCCCAGGCGAGAAAAAGCCCGCTGACCAGGCAAGCCAAATCGAAACCGGCCATGGCCCAATCACCTTCTTTCAGTGAGGCGCCCAAGTGATACGGCGTGGCCAGTGCATTGAGCAGTGGCACGGCGCCAAACAGCAGCGCGGCCAGCGCCAACTGCTCGACCCACGCCACGCGACCCCGGCGAACCATGGCATGCAGCAGGCTAAGCCCCCAAACGATGAAGAAGCTGTTGACCTCCCAACCGGCACGCTCGGCCATGCCGATCGGCAACAAACGGTTGGCCCAGAAGAACGCCGCCACCGACACGACCAAGCCCGATATGCTGGCAATATTCAGCACTTCCACCAGCCGCAGCTCGAAGGGCATCACGCCGCTCCTGGCATGTTTGAGTTGGCGTTTGCCGAGCCAGATCACCAGCCCGGTGCCGATCATCGCCGTGCTTGCCAGCCCACAGACAAAGTACAGCCAGCGCAACAACGGGCCGGCAAAATGGCCCATGTGCAAACCGTAGAAGGTACCGGCAATGGCCATTGGCAGCGATTGCGCCGGCGTCGCGGCGAGCAGTTGCCCGGTCACGCCGTTGAACGTCACGGCGCTGCCGAAGTCGTGAACCACGCGGTCTGCACCGCTGCGAGCCAACACCACCGTGGCGTTCGCATCACCCGGATTATTTACCGTCAAACGCCCGACCTGCCCACCCGACCATTGCTCCCGGGCTTTTTCCAGCATCGGCGCCAACGGCGGCAACGCTGCAGGTTGCCCTGTGGCATTCAAGGTATTGGTCGCCGGAAAGACGTCACTGAAAAAAGCTCTGGTATCGCCGTTGTAGGCGGCCAGGATGCTCGCCGGCATGACCATGCTCATGAAAATCACCAGGCTGCTGTAGGTGATCATCAAGTGAAACGGCAACACCAGCACAGCCAAAGCGTTATGCCCGTCGAGCCAGGAGCGCTGGCCTTTGCGCGGGCGGAAGGTGAAAAAGTCCTTGAAGATTTTCTTGTGGGTGATGATCCCGCTGATCAACCCGACGAACATCACCATGGCCGCGAGGGTCGACAGCCAACGCCCCCACGGATAGGGCATTTGCAGCTGGAAGTGGAAACGGTAGAAAAACTCGCCGCCCAGGGTGTCCCGGGCCTGCACTTCACGGCCGGTTTGCGGATCGAGCAGTTTTGCCGTGAGTTGACCGCGTTCACCGGGTTTGGCCGGCGCCTGCTGCCAACGCACCGACAGTGCGGGCTCGCGGGCGTTGGGCAATTCGATGATCCAGCGGGAAGCGCCGGGAGCCTGTCGCTGCAGGTACGCCTGCGCCAGGCTCAGACTCGATTCGGAGGACACCGAGCGCGCGGGAATTTCCGGCTGCATCCAGTGGCTGGTCTCGTCCTTGAAATAAGCGAGCGTGCCAGTGAGAAAAATCGCAAACAACAACCAGCCGAAAATCAAACCAGCCCAGGTGTGCAACCAGGCCATCGCCTGACGAAAACCCTCTTTCATGACCGCTCCATCCAGTAAGCCAGCGCCGCCAACGCCGCCAGCGGCAGGCTCGACAGGATCAATCCGGACCAGGCCCGCCACGCGGTTCGACAGGCAAAGCACCAGATCACCGCCAGCAGATAGACCAGGAACGAACTGGTCATCCCGGTCACGACCGCCTCGGCCCGTGCCATGGGCACCCACAGCGTGAGGCAGACACTGGCCAGTGCCGTGACCCCATAACCGCCGAACACAGCGGCAAGCACTCGCGAAGTGACCGCCAGTCGATAGGAAACGGGGAGTGTCTTGCTGTTGGCTTTCATGTTGCGACCTTGGGAACAGGTGAGGCGGCGTGAATGTCACGAAGCCAGCAAGGCGCAATACTAATGATAAAGATTCTTATACGCAAAAGAAGTGAAGCAATGCTCACTTGATAGGGTGAACCCTGAATCGAGTAGGAGGCGGATTTACATCCGCCGTCCTCTCACACCACCGTACGTACGGATCCGTATACGGCGGTTCAAGCTATGCGATTAAACCGAGTTATCGTATCCAGTATTGAGACCAGTCCAAGC
>NZ_MSTQ01000063.1 GCF_001945365.1 Pseudomonas reinekei | reverse complement strand
GCCCGAGGCAGCCGGCATGTCGATGCCCAGGGCATCGAAGTGTTGCGCCAGTCGTTGAGTCAATGGCCTGCACCGACCAGCAACAGTCCGGGGGAACCGGTGGTCGCGGTAGCGTCTGAGGCGGGCATCGTCAGCGCCACACCGCGTTCACAGGTGCATTACGCCGGTGAAAACCATGACACCACCGCGCAGGATCACTTGCAGTTGAGCAGCGGCGCGGCCATGCGCCTGCAAGCCGGCAAAGGGATCAGCGCCTTCGCCCAGGATGAGGGCATCAGCGCCATCGCCAATCGCGGCAAGGTGCTGGTGCAGGCCCAGGACGACGACATGGTGCACAACGCGCAAAAGAACCTGCACCTGTCAGCAGCCGAAGGCGAGGTGCTCATCACCGCCCCCACCATCCGCCTGGTGGCCGATGACGGCAGCTACATCAGGATCGGTGGCGGGGTCGAAATCGGTACGCAGGGCAAGGCCATTGTGCATGCCGGCGAGCATGACTGGGTGGGGCCGAAAACCGACAG
>NZ_MSTQ01000062.1 GCF_001945365.1 Pseudomonas reinekei | reverse complement strand
CAGTAAAAGGACACTGCTCCTCTGTGGATCAGCAAGAGGAACATGATTTCAAAAGGATATGGAACGCATGAGCTATACGGACAACACAGTGATCGCCACCAGCACGAGTCGTTTGCTGCCGAATAGATCCACGGATCGCAACATTGCGGTGCCGCGAGACCTGCCAGGCGTGGTGATTTTTTTGCACGGTGTGAATGACCCCGGGGCGTCTTATGAGTCGGTGGAAACCGGGTTGTGCCAGGGGGTGAATGAACGGCTGGATCGGCGGGATTTGAAGGCGGGGCGGTATGGGGCGGCTTACAGTGCGGCTAAAGAAGTGCCGCTTGAAACGTTGAGCAATGATCAGAGTGCCGTTCTCGATGATCCTGACACTTATCTTTATCGCCGAGATACTAACGCCCCAAAAATCCGTAGCCTGATGATCCCGTTCTACTGGGGCTATCGGGCCGCGCCGGACCACGTCAAGCGTGATGACGCCGGTGATCCGTTCCGGATGCGCAACCAGTTTCAGGATATCCACGGCAACCGCCTGGATCGCCACTTTGCCAAGGCTG
>NZ_MSTQ01000061.1 GCF_001945365.1 Pseudomonas reinekei | reverse complement strand
ACCGCCCCGCCTTCAGATCCGGTCGATCCAGCCGTTCGTTGACCCCCTGACACAACCCGGTTTCCACCGACTCATAGGACGCCCCGGGGTCATTCACGCCATGCAGGAAAATCACCACCCCCGGCAGATCGGCGGGTACTTCCAACTTGCGCACGGTGTTGCAATTGGGCATCAACCGGGTCGTGAGTTGCGCCACGCAGTACATGTCTTCGTGGCTCATTGGCTGCCACCTTTCGGGCCTTTGCCACGCAATACCATCGTTTGTGCCTGATGCATCATTTCGCGCTCCACCCGTTCCACCAGCCCCCTTGAATCCGTTTGTCCTTGCACGGTGCTGCCATCCTCCAGTTTGATTTGGTAAGCGTGGTCGACCGCCACACGAGCGCTGTCGTCGTCATGACCGGGGTAGTGAAAGGCCAGGCTTTGCGCGGCGGGGTCACGACCGAATGAAGGCACGGTGGCTCTGTCGGTTTTCGGCCCCACCCAGTCATGCTCGCCGGCATGCACAATGGCCTTGCCCTGCGTACCGATTTCGACCCCGCCACCGATCCTGATGTAGCTGCCGTCATCGGCCACCAGGCGGATGGTGG
>NZ_MSTQ01000060.1 GCF_001945365.1 Pseudomonas reinekei | reverse complement strand
GCCATTTCCGCCAACTGGCTGGCATCGATTTCCCCGCAGGCTTCTGGATGCAGGTGCACCACGCCGATGGACAGCGAAAGCAACGGGAATTCCTGGCGCACGCCCTGGCGATTGGGGGCGATGAAGCCGCCGGCTTCGAGGTGTTCGGGGCGGTAGAAGCGGCGGCACTGGCTTTGAAGCACCTGCGCTTGCCGGACAACAGTCGCCTGCAGTAGCACCGCGAAAAAGACGGGGCGCTGACGGCCATTGACCTTAACGGCTCGCGGCTGCCTGATGCCGGATCCGGTGAAACTGGCGGGCGGGTTGAGCGCGTATCGGTACACGCCGAATCCGACGGGGTGGGTGGATCCGTTGGGGTTGAGCGGGAATTGTCCGGGGGGAATAAGCCGGGTTGCTCGGCGCCGGATGGTGGTTTTGGGGTTAAGGTTGATGAGGGGGGACCAAGTGTTCCTAGGCCGACATCACTACCTCAAGATTTTGGTAGTGAAGAGAAGCTAACATCCCATTGTAGTGGTCAACTGATCCCGGACACGACGTTAAGTTTTTTCTCGGCCTGAGCCGGTGGCAGCCCACCATTAAATTGGTGCGGTCGAATCCAGTTGTATCGGTGCATCAAAAAATGGCTGATATCCC
>NZ_MSTQ01000059.1 GCF_001945365.1 Pseudomonas reinekei | reverse complement strand
CGACCTGGTTAAGGGTCGCCATGCCCAGTGCTGGCGCCGGCTTCGGCCATCAGTTTTTGCCGCGCATCGGCCAGGAAGTACTGGTGACGTTCCTCGGTGGTGACATCGACCGGCCCCTTGTCACTTCAGTGCTCTACAACGCCGATCATTTCCCCCCGCAGTTCAGTAACGCGACGGGGTTGCCGGGCAATCGAACATTGTCGGGGATCCAGACCCAGGAGCATCAAGGCAAAGGCTTCAACGAGCTGCTCTTCGACGATACGCCCGGCGCGCTGCGCGCTCGGCTGGCCACGACCCATCAGGCCACGGCGCTGAACCTGGGCAAGCTCGTCACGCCGCGAACCGATGGTCAGGCTCAGGCACGCGGTCAGGGGGCCGAGTTGCGCAGCGATGCGGCGATTGCCCTGCGGGCAGCCCAAGGGCTGTTGTTGACCACCTACGCTCGCCAGGGTGCGCAAGGTTCACAACTGGACCGCGAAGAACTGCTCAAGCTGTTGAGTGAGTGTGGCGAGCTGTTCCAGTCCCTGGGCCAGACGGCCGCTGCCCGAGGCAGCCGGCATGTCGATGCCCAGGGCATCGAAGTGTTGCGCCAGTCGTTGAGTCAATGGCCTGCACCGACCAGCAACAGTCCGGGGGAACCGGTGGTCGCGGTAGCGTCTGAGGCGGGCA
>NZ_MSTQ01000005.1 GCF_001945365.1 Pseudomonas reinekei | reverse complement strand
ATGGTGCGAGAGGCCGTCACGATCTACAACCAAGAGCGGCCGCACCTCTCTTTAAAATACAAAACGCCCGATGCGGTGCATCGGGCGTTAGGGTGAAACAGGTGTAAACCTATTTCAGGACTAGACACCTGATGGTTTTGCATCGGCCGGCTCGGCCACATTGGAATGCGATCAACTGTGGGAGCGAGCCTGCTCGCGAAAGCGTCGACCCAGACAAGGCAAATCTTCAGGCCTTCTGTTCAAACGCCACATAGATCTTGCGGCACGGCTCCAGCACTTCCCAGGTGCCGCGGAAACCGGCCGGGATCACGAAGCGATCACCCGCGCGAACGGTTTTGCTATTACCGTCGTTGTCGCGGAGGACGGAAACACCCTGGACGATTTCGCAGTATTCATGTTCGGTGAAATTCACCAGCCATTGGCCGACGGCACCTTCCCAGACGCCGGCATTCAATTGACCGCAAGGGCTGTTGAAGTGGTTGTACACCACTTGTTCGGGGTCGCCCTTGAGGACTTTGGCCGGGTCTGGACGGTAGCGCTCAGGCTCGGTGGTGGCCTGACTGAAATCGACGATGTTCTGGATGCTCATTGTTGTAAATCCCCCGTGAATGCGACGCGAGTGGTTGAAAGTCCCAAAGTCTATGTTTATTAAAATGAACATCGCAAGGCCGTTTGCCGGCCTTATGTCAAATATATTGAAACATGAGGGCTGGCTGGTTTAGGGTGGCGGGTGCCTTGAGCCGAAAAGCAGGCTGGCCGGGCAGAATTCCTGACAGCGCCCGCGAAGAACGCGGGTGTCGTATTCAATAAGAGGAGGACACTCGCATGACCACCCTGACTCGTGCCGACTGGGAACAACGCGCCAAAGACCTGAAAGTCGAAGGCCGCGCCTACATCAATGGTGAGTACACCGATGCCGTCTCCGCCGAGACGTTCGAGTGCATCAGCCCGGTCGATGGTCGTCTGCTGGGCAAGATTGCCAGCTGTGATGCCGCCGACGCCCAGCGCGCTGTTGAAAACGCCCGTGCCACCTTCAATTCCGGTGTCTGGTCGCGCCTGGCGCCGACCAAGCGCAAAGCCACCATGATTCGTTTTGCCGGCTTGCTGAAACAGCACGCCGAAGAGCTGGCCCTGCTTGAAACCCTGGACATGGGCAAGCCGATCAGCGACTCCCTGTACATTGACGTTCCCGGCGCGGCGCAAGCCCTGAGCTGGAGCGGCGAAGCCATCGACAAGATCTACGACGAAGTCGCGGCTACCCCGCACGATCAGCTGGGCCTGGTCACGCGCGAGCCAGTCGGCGTGGTCGGCGCCATCGTGCCGTGGAACTTCCCGCTGATGATGGCGTGCTGGAAACTCGGCCCGGCGCTGTCCACCGGTAACTCGGTGATCCTCAAACCGTCGGAAAAATCGCCACTGACTGCCATCCGCATCGCGGCCCTGGCCGTTGAAGCCGGCATTCCGAAAGGCGTGCTGAACGTGCTGCCAGGCTATGGCCACACCGTCGGCAAGGCGTTGGCTCTGCATAACGATGTCGATACTCTGGTGTTCACCGGTTCGACCAAAATCGCCAAGCAACTGCTGATCTACTCCGGCGAATCGAACATGAAACGCGTCTGGCTCGAAGCCGGCGGCAAAAGCCCGAACATCGTGTTCGCCGATGCGCCGAACCTGCAAGAGGCTGCCGAAGCCGCTGCCGGCGCCATCGCGTTCAACCAGGGCGAAGTCTGCACTGCCGGTTCGCGCCTGTTGGTGGAGCGTTCGATCAAGGACAAATTCCTGCCGCTGGTGATCGAGGCGCTGAAAACCTGGAAGCCGGGCAACCCGCTGGACCCGGCGACCAACGTCGGCGCGCTGGTGGATACCCAGCAGATGAACACCGTGTTGTCTTACATCGAGTCGGGTCATACCGACGGCGCCAAGCTGGTCGCGGGCGGAAAGCGCATCCTGCAGGAAACCGGCGGTACTTACGTCGAGCCGACGATTTTCGACGGTGTGAGCAATGCGATGAAAATCGCCCAGGAAGAAATCTTCGGGCCCGTGTTGTCGGTCATCACCTTTGACAGCGCCGAGGAAGCCGTGGCGATCGCCAACGACACGCCTTATGGCCTGGCCGCTGCGGTGTGGACTTCGGACATCTCCAAGGCTCATCTGACTGCCCGCGCATTGCGCGCCGGTAGCGTGTGGGTCAACCAGTACGATGGCGGCGACATGACCGCACCGTTCGGTGGCTTCAAGCAGTCCGGTAATGGCCGCGACAAGTCGCTGCACGCGTTCGACAAGTACACCGAGCTTAAGGCGACCTGGATCAAGTTGTAAGCCGTTAGGAGGGTCCGTTCGCGAGAGCAGATCCTTCAGACGAAGCAGATCCCCTGTGGGAGCGAGCCTGCTCGCGAAAGCGGTGTATCAGTCAGCCGATGTGCTGAATGTGAAACCGTATTCGCGAGCAGGCTCGCTCCCACATTTGCTTGATGTGGCCTCTAACAATAATTTTCCACAGGAGCGTGGAACATGCGTTGGGCGACGTATTTCGCCGTGTTGGCGTCTGTCTTGAGTGTTGGCCTGGCCCTCGGCGTCAGCATGCCGCTGGTGTCGTTTCGCCTGGAAAGCTGGGGTTACGGCTCGTTCGCCATCGGCGTGATGGCGGCCATGCCGGCCATTGGCGTGCTGGTGGGCGCGAAGATTTCCAGTCATCTGGCGGCGCGTCTTGGCACCGCCAATCTGATGCGCCTGTGCCTGTGGGCCGGTGCGGTGTCCATCGGGTTGTTGGCGTTGTTGCCGAGCTACCCGATCTGGCTGGTGCTGCGACTGATGATCGGGGTGATCCTGACCCTTGTCTTCATCATCGGTGAAAGCTGGATTAACCAGCTGGTGGTCGAGCAATGGCGCGGGCGGTTGGTGGCGTTGTATGGCAGCAGTTATGCGTTAAGTCAGCTGGCCGGGCCGGTGTTGCTGGGTTTCATGGGTACCGATCACGATTATGGCTTTTGGGTCGGCGTCGGCTTGCTGATGGCTGCACCGTTTCTATTGCTGGGCCGCAGCGGCGCGCCGAGCAGTGAGGCCAGCAGCGTGACGTTCAGGGATCTGCTTGGGTTCTGTCGTGGCCTGCCGGCGATTGCCTGGGCGGTGTCGCTGTTCGCCGCATTCGAAGCGATGATCCTGACGCTGCTGCCGGTGTACTGCCTGCGCCAGGGTTTCACCACGGAAATCGCCCTGGCCATGGTCAGTACGGTGGTGGTCGGCGATGCAGTGCTGCAATTGCCGATCGGTGCGCTGGCCGATCGTCTGTCGCGGCGGGCGTTGTTCACCGGTTGCGCGGTGGTGCTGCTGGTGTCGAGCCTGGCGATCCCGATGCTGATCGACACACTCCTGATCTGGCCGTTGTGGGTGCTGTTCGGGGCCAGTGCCGGTGGATTGTTTACCCTGTCGCTGATTCTGATCGGTGAACGCTATCGTGATGACGCGCTCGTTCGGGCCAATGCGCACATCGCACAGTTGTGGGGGATCGGGTGTCTGGTCGGGCCGTTGCTGGCCGGTGCCGGGAGTCAGTGGGTGAGCGGGCACGCGTTGCCGTGGTTGATGGCGGCAGGAGCGCTGGGTGTATTGATCGTGGTGTCGCGCCAAGGGGCATGTGGCGCGGTGGCGGAGCCGGCCTAGAGCATCCGCTCAAGGCCGACTGTGTCACTCAGCCACGCATTGAAGCGCCGCCACCAACTGCCCGGTTCCCTGGTCAAGGTGTGCATTTGGCCGTCGTCTTCGGTCACCCAAACCACCTGGTCGTTCTCCAGTTTCACCTGATAACTGAGGGGCGGCGCCATGCCCTGTAATGCAAGCTCGCGGACTCGGGCCGCGAGTTCGGGGCTGTCCACGAGCACCCCGACTTCGGTGTTCCACAGCACCGAGCGCGGGTCGAAATTGAAAGAGCCGATGAAGGATTTCTTCTGGTCGAAGATGATCGCTTTGCTGTGCAGGCTCGAGGCGGACTCGCCATAGGACCGGCTGGAAAACAGCCGGGGCCCGCTGCCGCCTTCATCGCCAGGCTGGCGACGCAGCTCGAAAAGCTGCACGCCATGTTCCAGCAACGCCTTGCGATACGGCCCGTAGCCGCCGTGCACCGCCGGTACATCCGTGGCTTCCAGCGCGTTGGTCAGCAGTCGCACCGACACCCCGGCATCGGCGCGGCCCGTGAGGAACACCAGCCCCGGTTTGCCGGGCACGAAGTAAGCCGAAACCATGATCAGTTCTTTGCTGACGCCATTGAGCTCTGGCGCCAATTGCGTGGTCAGCAGTAATTGCGGATCGGGCTCATCCTTGGCCAGCACCTTGCTCGGCGCATCCCATAAAGCCTGGTTCCAGGCCCAGATCAGCTCTTTGCGCCAAATATCCAGACGCGGTTCAGTGGCGAACTTCATCAACTGCTGATATAGCGCGTGATTCTGCCTGCGGGATTCCTCCAGCGATTCTTCCAGGCGCGTGCGGGTAGTTTGCAGATCCTCGGCAGTCGGCTTGCTGGAGACGAACGCATCGATCGGTTTGCTCAATGCGCTGTTCCAGTATTGGTCGAAACTGTGTCCGAGCTGCTCGGCAACCGGGCCGACGCCCAGTATGTCGATGTCGGTGAAATTCAGGTTGGGCTCGGCATCGAAGTACTCGTCCCCCAGGTTGCGTCCGCCGACGATGGCCATGCTGTTGTCGGCCAGCCACAACTTGTTATGCATGCGCCGGTGCTGCTGCGAAAGGTTGAGCAGCCGGCCCATGGTTCGCGTGACGCCGGTGCTGCGCCCCAAATGCAAAGGGTTGAACACGCGAATCTGGATGTGTGGATGCGCTGCGAGGGTGGCGATGGTGCGATCCAGGCCATCGCTGGTGGTGTCGTCGAGCAAGATCCGCACACGCACGCCCCGGTCAGCGGCCTTGAGCAGTTCCTCCACCAGCATTCGCGTACTGATGCCGTCATGCACGATGTAGTACTGCAGATCGAGGCTGCTTTGGGCGTTGCGGATCAATTCGGCACGGGCGGTAAACGCCTCGGTGCTGTCGGACAGCAAGCGAAAGCCCGATTTGCCTTCATGGGATGCGGCCTGGGCCTGGACCGAACGCCCAAACGCCGAGGCGCTCGCCGGCAGTGCCTGGCTCGGTTCACGCTGTACGTCGAAGCTGGCGCAGCCGCCGAGGAGCGACGCGAGTAACACAAGAGCAAGCAGGGGCTGTTTGACTCTCACGTGGGATCGTTCCGGTTGGCGGCAGAAGTTGGCATATGGACGCTGATATTCGCAGAAAGGTCAGTCGGTCAGTCCGTCGGTCTCGGCCAGCAGCTTGATGGCGGCGGCGCCGACTTTGCGCACGGCCTCTTCAATCTGTGCCGTTGGTTTGGCAGCGTAGTTCATGCGCAGGCAATTGCGGTATTTGCCAGAGGCGGAAAAGATACTGCCGACGGCAATCTGTACGCCCTGATCGTACAGGGCACGATTCAGTTTCAGCGTGTCGAAGCCCTCCGGCAGTTCCACCCACAACATGAAGCTGCCTTGTGGACGGCTGGCACGGGTGCCTGCGGGGAAGTAGCGGCTGACCCAGTCGATCATCAGGTCGCGATTACGCTGGTATTGCGTGCGCATCCGCCGCAGATGCGGCTCGAAGTGGCCGCCCTTGAGAAATTCGGCAATGGCAATTTGCGGCTGCGGTGCCGTGGAGCCGGTGCTGATGTATTTCATGTGCAGCACCCGTTCCAGATAACGCCCCGGCGCGACCCAGCCGATGCGCAAGCCGGGCGCGAGGGTTTTGGAAAAGGAACTGCACAGCAGGACACGACCGTCCTCGTCGAAGGATTTGATCGTACGTGGGCGCGGGTAGGTGTAGGCCAGTTCGCCATACACATCGTCTTCGATGATTGCCACGTCGAAACGCTGTGCGAGCATCAGCAGCGAGCGTTTGCGCGACTCCGGCATGATGTAGCCCAGCGGGTTATTGCAGTTCGGGGTCAACTGTATGGCCTTGATCGGCCATTGTTCCAAGGCCAGTTCCAGAGCATCCAGACTGATCCCCGTGAGCGGATCGGTGGGGATCTCCAGGGCTTTCATGCCCAGGCCCTTGAGGGTTTGCATGGCGCCGTGAAAGCTTGGCGAGTCCACGGCCACGATGTCTCCCGGCGCGCAGATGGCGCGGATGCTGGTGGACAGCGCTTCGTGGCAACCGGTGGTCACCACCAGTTCGCCGGGGCCCAGCTGACAGCCGGAATCGAGCATCAGCCGGGCGATTTGCTCGCGCAGTTCGAGGTTGCCGTGAATGTTGTCGTAATACAGCCCGGGCATGTCCTGACGCCGGCTGATTCGCGCAAGGTCGCGCAATAGCGGCTTCAGGGTGGGCGTGGTGATGTCCGGCATGCCGCGTCCCAGTTGCACCACATCCTTGCGCGGTACCGCGCGAATCAGCTCCAGCACTTGATCCCACTGCGAAATATCCACAGGACGCTGGGCCGGACGACCCACCGCCGGCAACTCCGGCAGTTCGCGACTGGCCGGCACAAAGTACCCCGACTTGGGCCTCGGCATGGCCAGCCCGCTGTCTTCGAGCACCCTGTATGCCTGCTGCACGGTGCTCAGGCTGACCCCGTGTTCAACGCTTAATGCCCGAACCGACGGTAGACGATCACCGGGGCGATAAAAGCCCTGTTCGATACGCGTACCGAGCAATTCGGCGAGATTGACGTAAAGGGTCATGGCGCAGCCTCGATGTGGGTATTTCGATTAACCAGTACAGATGAAGCAAAAATACGGGATTCAGAGCCAAAATCAGCAAATCTGTATGGAGATAATACAGGAGCTTTGAATCTGTAACGCTTTTTGTCTTCCGCGCATCATGGAATCTCTGGCTACCCAAGTAAACAGGAGCATTCAAAAATGAACGGTTTGAGCGATGTGCGGCTGACGTTACACAGTCAGGAACTGGAGACAGGGCAAAAGGACCACGCACGCAATGCGCTGATGCGCAACGCGCCGTCCGGCCTGAGTCGCTGGGATCTGTTCTGGCAACGCCTGCACACGCGCAAAGCGTTGCTGAGCCTGACGCCTGAACAGCTCAAGGACATCGGGCTGACGCGAGAGCAGGCGCAGGAGGAGGGGTTGAAGCCATTCTGGCGGATATGACTTTTGCGGTGTTCTGCAGGGCCTTGTCGCGGGCAAGCGCGCGCACTGGATTTGTGATCGACGCAAATCCCTTGTGGGAGCGAGCCTCCTCGCGATGACGGCCTTACAGGCGCAGGAAATTTCTCAAACCAACTCTTTAAGCCGATGCCAAAGCATCCCCAACGCCAGCAACGGCGAGCGCAAATGCTTGCCGCCCGGGAAGGTGATGTGTGGCACCTTGGCAAACAGGTCGAATCCACCGCTGTGTTGACCACTGATGGCCTCGGCCAGCAGCTTGCCCGCCAGGTGCGTGGCGTTCACGCCATGACCGGAATAAGCCTGGGCGTAATACACGTTCGGCTGGTCCTTGAGTCGGCCGATTTGCGGCAGGCGGTTGGCGCCGATGCCGATCATGCCGCCCCATTGATAATCGATCTTCACATCACCCAGGCGTGGAAAAACCTCCAGCATTTTCGGCCGCATGTAGGCCGCGATGTCTTTTGGGTCCCGACCGGAATAATGGCAGGCGCCGCCAAACAGCAAGCGGCGGTCCGCCGAGAGTCGGTAGTAATCCAGTGCCACTCGCTGATCACAGACCGCCATGTTTTGAGGCAGCAGGGCGTGGGCCAATTCTTCACTCAGGGGTTCAGTGGCGATGATGTAGCTACCGGCGGGCAGCACCTTCCCGCTGAGTTCCGGGTTGAGATCGCTGAGATAGGCATTGCAACCGAGTACCAGCGTCTTGGCGCGGACCGAGCCTTGGGCGGTATGAACCTTGACCTCGGGGCCGTAGTCGATGCGGGTAACGGCGGACTGCTCGAACAGTTGCACCCCGAGTTGCTGCGCAGCCGCCGCTTCGCCCAGCGCCAGGTTGAGCGGTTGCAGATGCCCGGAACCCATGTCGATCAGGCCACCCACATAACGGTCGGAGCCCACCACCGTGTGCATGTCTTCAGGTTGCAGCAGGCGGGTTTCATAGCGATAACCGAGGCTGCGCAGTTCTTCGGCATCTTCGGCGAAACCTTCGAGGTCGCTGGGTTTGTTGGCCAGGTCGCAATAGCCCCACGTCAGGTCGCAAGGAATCTGAAATCGATCGATTCGCTGGCGGACGATTTCCACGGCTTCCAGGCCCATGAGTTTCATTTGCCGCACGCCGTCGGTGCCGATCACGTGGGTGAACTGATCGAGGCCATGGCCGACGCCGCGAATCAACTGCCCGCCATTGCGGCCGCTGGCGCCCCAGCCAATTTTGCGGGCTTCGAGCAGGACCACGCTGAGGCCGCGCTCGGCCAGTTCCAGCGCCGTGTTCAACCCTGAAAAACCACCGCCGACCACGCACACATCGGCCACCATTTCACCTGTGAGCGCCGGATAATCCGGTTGCGGCAGGCTGCTGGCCGCGTAATAGGAGGCAGTGTGCTGGGCACGGGCGTTCATGCGCGTCATCCTGATGGCTATGTTTAGAAAATTTGACGGAGCATAAGCCGGACCTTCCCGGACGGGCAACACTGGTCGGTTGGCGCTGTCTGGATCAAGGGTTTTGCGTCAGAATCCGGTTCTATTCCGCTTTCGGTCAAGGCTTCAATGAGTTGCAACAGCCAGAAAATCCGCACGCTGCGCCAACAGATCCCCTCGTTCGAGTGCGTGCCCGGCTGCCATGACTGCTGCGGGCCCGTGACCACCTCGCCGGAAGAAATGTCGCGCCTGCCGCGCAAGACCCGGGCCGAGCAGGATGCGGCCATGGATGAGCTCAACTGCGTTCACCTCGGGCCGAACGGCTGCACGGTGTATGACGAGCGCCCGCTGATCTGTCGGTTGTTCGGCACCACCAAGACCTTGCCGTGCCCCAATGAGCGCGGGCCGGTGGAATTGATTCATCCAAGAGTCGAGAAGCAGATATTCGAATACATGGCTTCCAACCGGCAGGTGTTGGTTTAGATCCTCGAACCGAGTTTTCCGCATCGCTAGCAGGCTAGCTCCCACAGGGAATGCAGGTGAACCACAGATGTTTGTTCACCACCTAACCTGTGGGAGCCAGCCTGCTGGCGATAGCAGCACCACAAATGTCAGTCCGGTATCGGCAGGGTCAGGCTCTCTTTCACCTCTTCCATCACGATATAACTCTTGGATTCGCGCACATGCGGCAGCTTGAGCAGGATGTCGCCCAGCAGTTTGCGGTATGAGGCCATCTCGGAAATCCGCGCCTTCACCAGGTAGTCGAAATCCCCTGACACCAGATGGCACTCCAGCACGTGGGGCAGCTTCAGCACGGCGCGTCGGAACTCTTCGAACGTATCGCCGGATTTGTAATCGAGGCTGATCTCGACGAACACCAGCAAGCTACCCTTCAAATGCTGCGGATTGAGCCGCGCGTTGTAGCCCATGATGATCCCTTCGCGCTCCAGCCGGCGGACCCGTTCGGTGCAGGGTGTGGTCGAGAGCCCGACCTTTTCCCCCAGTTCGGTAAAAGAGATACGCCCGTCCGCTTGCAGGATCCGCAGAATATTGCGGTCGATCTTGTCCAGTTCCCGTTTGGTTTGAGTATTGGTACGCATAGGGGATGCGCCTCCGTAAAAAGGGTTTTTGCCGAGAATTGTCGCCAAATATAGGCGCTTATATAGTGAAAAGCACTGGCAGATCTTTTTTACACTGCGCACATCTGAAGCTCTGAACAATAAACGTCAGCGGTTCGCCGCGATGAGGGAAATGAAAATGCGCGTTATGGTCTTGGGTAGCGGCGTCATCGGTACCACCAGTGCTTACTATCTGGCGCGTGCCGGGTTTGAGGTGGTGGTGGTCGACCGGCAGCCGGCTGCTGCCATGGAGACCAGTTTCGCCAACGCCGGCCAGGTATCGCCGGGTTATGCCTCGCCGTGGGCCGCGCCGGGCGTGCCGCTCAAGGCCATCAAGTGGCTGCTGCAGCGCCACGCACCTTTGGCGATCAAGGCCACCGCCGATATCGATCAGTACCTGTGGATGGCGCAGATGCTGCGCAACTGCACCGCCAGCCGTTACGCGGTGAACAAGGAGCGCATGGTCCGTCTGTCCGAGTACAGCCGTGACTGCCTCGACGAATTGCGCTTGGAGACCGGCATCGCCTACGAAGGCCGCAGCTTGGGTACCACCCAACTGTTTCGCACCCAGGCTCAACTGGACGGTGCTGCGAAAGACATCGCCGTGCTGAAAGAGTCCGGCGTGCCGTTCGAACTGCTCGACCGCGAGGGCATTGCCCGCGTTGAGCCGGCTCTGGCCAGCGTCACTGATATTCTCGCCGGTGCCCTGCGCCTGCCGAACGACCAGACTGGCGACTGCCAGATGTTCACCACCAAGCTTGCCGAGATGGCTGCCAACCTCGGCGTGCAATTCCGTTTCGGCCAGGACATCCAGCGCCTGGACTTCGCCGGTGACCGTATCAACGGCGTGTGGATCGACGGCAAGCTGGAAACCGCCGACCGCTACGTGCTGGCGCTCGGCAGCTACTCGCCGCAGCTGCTCAAGCCGCTGGGGATCAAGGCGCCGGTGTACCCGCTCAAGGGCTATTCGCTGACCGTGCCGATCACCAACCCGGCGATGGCGCCGACTTCGACCATTCTCGACGAGACCTACAAGGTCGCGATTACTCGTTTCGACAACCGCATTCGCGTCGGCGGCATGGCGGAGATTGCCGGTTTTGACCTGTCGCTGAACCCGCGTCGGCGTGAAACCCTGGAGATGATCGTCAACGACCTTTATCCTCAGGGCGGCAATCTGGCCGAGGCCAGTTTCTGGACAGGCCTGCGTCCGACCACCCCCGACGGCACGCCGATCGTTGGCGCCACCCCGTTCAAGAACCTGTTCCTGAACACCGGTCACGGCACACTCGGCTGGACCATGGCCTGCGGTTCGGGTCGGTTGCTGGCTGATCTGATGGCCAGGAAAAAGCCACAGATCAGCGCCGAAGGCCTCGATATTTCCCGTTATGGCAGCAAAACCCAGGAGTCTGCAAAGCATGTCAGTCCAGCGCCAGCTCACCAATGAGCGCATGAGCCAGATCGTCACCCACAACGGCACGGTGTATCTGGCCGGACAGGTTGGCGACGATTTCGACGCCGGGATCGAACAGCAGACCCGCGATGTACTGGCCAACATCGAGCGTCTGCTCGATCTGGCCGGGACTGACAAGCAACATCTGCTGTCGGCAACGATTTACCTGAACGACATCGATGCGCATTTTGCCGCGATGAACTCTGTTTGGGATCAGTGGCTGCCAAAGGGCGCCGCCCCGGCTCGCGCCACCGTCGAAGCGAAAATGGCCAAGCCAAGCATCCTGGTCGAGATTTCGATCGTCGCCGCGCTGCCGTAAACCGTAGTAAAGATCCCTCTTCCGGTGCTGCTGGCGGTATACGCCGTCAGCCAGCGCCGGTTTTTCTTCCAAACGACCGACCAGAAGTCTGCCGCCATGCGCCCTGCCCGTGCCCTGATCGACCTTCAAGCCCTGCGTCACAACTTCCAGATCGCCCGTGAAATCACCGGGGCCAAAGCCCTTGCTGTGATTAAGGCCGATGCCTACGGCCATGGCGCGGTGCGTTGCGCCCAGGCGCTGGAAGCCGAGGCGGACGGCTTCGCCGTGGCCTGTATCGAAGAGGCCCTGGAGCTGCGTGCTGCGGGCATTCGTGCGCCGGTGTTGTTGCTGGAAGGTTTTTTTGAAGCCGATGAGTTGCCGCTGATCGTCGAGCACGGCTTATGGTGCGTGGCGCATTCGCTGTGGCAACTCGAGGCGATCGAAAAGGCCGCGTTGAGCAAGCCGATCAACGTCTGGCTCAAGCTCGATTCGGGCATGCACCGGGTGGGTCTGCATCCGAAGGATTATCAGGCGGGCTATCAACGGCTGCTGGCCAGCGGCAACGTCGCGAAAATCGTGCTGATGAGCCACTTTGCCCGGGCCGATGAATTGAACAGTCAGGCCAGCGCCGAGCAGGCGGCGGTGTTCGAAGCGGCGCGTCAGGGTTTGTCCGCCGAAGTCAGCTTGCGTAACTCGCCGGCAGTGCTGGGCTGGCCGCAAATCCCGAGTGACTGGGTGCGCCCGGGCATCATGCTCTATGGCGCCACGCCTTTCGAGGAGGCCAACGCCATGGCCTCTCGGCTGCAACCGGTGATGACCCTCGAATCGAAAGTGATCAGTGTGCGTGAATTGCCGGCCGGCGAGCCGATTGGTTATGGTGCGAAATTCATCACCCCCAAGCCGATGCGCGTCGGCGTGG
Source organism: Pseudomonas reinekei (assembly GCF_001945365.1). Lineage (GTDB taxonomy): Bacteria > Pseudomonadota > Gammaproteobacteria > Pseudomonadales > Pseudomonadaceae > Aquipseudomonas > Aquipseudomonas reinekei. Next base: position 452,003 of record NZ_MSTQ01000005.1, on the reverse strand, counting down.
TGGCGATGGGTTACGCCGATGGTTATCCACGTCATGCCCCGACAGGTACGCCGGTGTTGGTCGCCGGACAACGCAGCCAGTTGATTGGCCGGGTGTCGATGGACATGCTGTGCGTTGATTTGACCGATATCCCGCAAGCAGGCCTGGGGTCAACGGTCGAATTGTGGGGCAAAAACATCCTCGCCAGTGATGTGGCCATGGCCGCTGGCACGATTCCTTACCAGATCTTCTGCAATCTGCGTCGGGTGCCACTGCTCTATTCCGGCAGCTAGCGCAGAACGAGGGGGGGCCGGAAGTCGCCTCGCCGAACAGGATTCAGGCCAAAGTGTTGTAAATACTGAACGCTGTCGCCATGATAACGCTCACTATTCCAACAATCTGAATCCTGGAGGCGCAAGCTTGGACGTCGGTGAACGACTGCAATCGATCCGCAAGCTCAAAGGTCTTTCCCAGCGTGAACTCGCCAAACGCGCGGGCGTCACCAACAGCACGATTTCGATGATCGAGAAGAATAGCGTCAGTCCCTCGATCAGTTCGCTGAGGAAAGTGTTGGGCGGGATTCCCATGTCCATGGTCGAGTTCTTTTCCGAAGAAATCCTGCAGGAAAAACCGACTCAGATCGTCTACAAGGCTAACGAGCTGATCGATATTTCCGATGGCGCAGTGACCATGAAACTGGTCGGCCGGGCGCACCCGAGCCGGGCGATCGCGTTCCTCAATGAAATCTACCCGCCAGGTGCCGACACCGGTGATGAGATGCTCACCCACGAGGGCGAGGAGACCGGCATTTTGGTGGAAGGGCGGCTGGAGCTGGTGGTCGGGCTGGAAACTTTTGTGCTCGAAGCCGGCGATAGCTACTACTTTGAAAGTACCAAGCCCCATCGTTTCCGTAATCCGTTCGATGCACCGGCGCGACTAATCAGCGCAGCAACACCGGCAAATTTTTAACAAAAGAGGCGCCCTGCCAGCACGGCCGAGGCACCCGAGACGTTTTACCGTTGCACAACAAGACCCCTTCGACTTTGGGGTTGTTTCAGTGTCGCGGGCTTACCGCTATACTTGCGCCCGCCTGCGAACCGTGGCCGTAGGCGTGACTAGCCACCATTGAGGGTGAACGCGTGAACCTAATTATGAAAATGCTGGCTGTACCAGCAACCGTATTGGCCCTCTGGGCTGCCAGCGCTCAAGCTGCGACGAACGACGAGATTGCCAAGCGCCTGGAGCCGGTTGGCCAGGTCTGTGTGACCGGTCAAGAGTGCAAGGGCATGGAAGTCGCCGCTGCTGCCGGCGGTGGTGGTGGTGCCAAAGCACCTAAAGACGTTATTGCAAAACATTGCAACGCTTGCCACGGCACCGGCCTGTTGGGCGCGCCGAAAATCGGCGACAAGGCGGCCTGGAAAGAACGTGCCGACCACCAGGGCGGCCTCGACGGCATCCTGGCCAAAGCCATTACCGGTATCAACGCAATGCCGCCGAAAGGCACCTGCGCCGACTGCACCGATGAAGAGCTGAAGGGCGCCATCAAAGAGATGTCCGGCCTGTAACACGCCTGCCTCTTGCGCGAAAAAGCCGCTTTCGAGCGGCTTTTTTATGCCCGCGATTTGCCGCCCGAGGCTGGTTATTGCAGCAAAGACCCGGCAAGCTCGGTCCAACCCCACGTCATGGAATGGAAGGGAGGATCGGATGGTGCAGCTGTGTTCTATCGAGCAAGCGGTCGAGGATGTGCTGGCACGATTGCCGGCGCATATTCACATGGGCCTGCCCTTGGGGCTGGGCAAACCCAACCACTTCGTCAACGCGTTGTATCAACGCATCGCGCAATTGCCGGAGCGGCGACTGACGATCTACACCGCCCTGTGCCTCGGCCGCCCTGCGTTGGGTGACGGGCTGCAAAAGCGCTTTCTCGAACCCTTTGTCGAACGGGTTTTTGGTGATTATCCGGAACTGGATTTTCTCGCCGGCCTGCAGCACGACAATCTGCCCGCCAACATCCACATCCAGCAGTTTTTCATGCAGCCGGGCAGCCTGCTCAACAGTGCGTCGGCGCAGCAGGACTACGTCAGCAGCAATTACAGCCATGCGGCCCGGGACATCAATGCCGCCGGATTGAACCTGGTGGCGCAGCTGGTTGCCAGCCATGCTGATCATCCCGACCGCTTGAGTCTCAGCTGCAATCCGGACATCACCCTCGACCTGTTGCCGATGATCGCCAAACGCCGGGCGGCCGGTGAGACCATCCTGATGGTTGGCCAGGCGCACGATGAGTTGCCTTACATGCCCGGTGATGCAGAGGTCGGCATTGATACCTTTGACCTGTTGATCGACAAGAAGGACAGCACCACCCTGTTCTCCACTCCAAACATGCCGGTGGGCTTCCAGGACCATTTCATCGGCCTGCACGCCAGTACATTGGTGCGCGATGGCGGCACGTTGCAGATCGGTATCGGTTCCATGGGCGACGCGCTGACGGCGGCGTTGCTGGCGCGGCAAGCCGACAATGACGGTTATAAAGCTTTGCTGGCGGACGTGAACCTCAGCCAGTGGGCGCAACTGATCGAGCGCGAAGGCGGCATTGAGCCGTTCGCCAGAGGCCTTTACGGTTGCAGCGAAATGTTCGTCAACGGTCTGCTGGTGCTGGCTGATGCAGGCATCGTGAGGCGCAAGGTGTATCCGGACGTGCCCACCCAGCAGCAGGCGAATGCCGGCACCCTCGACGAGGCGGCGCAAACCGACGGCATCTCGGTGCATGGCGGTTTCTTTCTCGGGCCGCGCAGTTTCTATGAGCGCTTGCGAGCGTTGCCGCAGAGCAAGCGGCTCGAATTCAACATGACCCGCATCAGCTACATCAACGAGTTGTACGGCCAGGAAGAGCTCAAGCGCCTGCAGCGCCTCGATGCGCGGTTCATCAACACGGCGTTCACCGTGACTCTGTTGGGCGCTGCGGTGGCGGATCAGCTGGAAGACGGCCGCGTGCTCAGCGGCGTCGGCGGGCAGTACAACTTTGTGGTGCAAGGCCATGCGCTGCAAGGCGCACGCTCGGTGTTGCTGCTGCGCAGCTGGCGCGAGTCGGGCGGCGAGGTCAGTTCCAATATCGTCTGGGAGTACGGCCACTGCACGATCCCGCGGCACCTGCGCGACATCGTGGTCACCGAATACGGCATTGCCGATCTTCGCGGCAAGACCGATGCGGCGGTGATCGAAGCCTTGCTCAATATCAGTGACTCACGCTTCCAGCCAGGGCTGATCGAACAGGCGCAAAAGATTGGCAAGCTACCGAAGGATTTCCGCCTTGATCCGCGTTTCAACGACAACCGCCCAGAACGTTTGCAGGCGATTCAGGCACGGCATGCGCAGCTGTTTCCGGAATACCCGTTGGGCTGTGATTTCACCGACGTGGAGCGGGATGTATTGCGCGCGCTGAACTGGTTGAAGAGCAAGTTCAAGCTGAGCGAAGTGCTGGAGTTGGGCAAGGCTGCGCTGGATGCGCCGCAACCTTCGGCCTTTCCTGAGCATCTGCAGCGCATGCGGCTGACGAGCCCTCAAGGGCTGAAAGAAGATTTGTACCAGCGTTTGCTGCTCACGGGCCTCAAGGCCACTGCGCAATAACTGCCCACCCAAAAACCAACTGTGGGAGCTAGCCTGCTAGCGATTTCAGTCTGTCGGTCATGAAGGTGGTGACTGACACGACGCCATCGCTAGCAGGCTAGCTCCCACAGGGGGTTGCGGTGTGGCGGCGTTAGTCGATGAAGGTCACGACGCCCCCAGCCAGCGACTTGACGCGTGCCAGCGATTCAACGCGATAACCCTGCGAATCCAGCTCCGCACGGCCACCCTGGAACGACTTCTCGATCACGATGCCCAGGCCGGCAACTGTCGCGCCAGCCTGTTTGATGATCGAGATCAGCGCCTGGGACGCTTTCCCATTGGCCAAAAAGTCATCAATGATCAGCACGCGGTCGCTGCTGGTGAGGTGGCGCGGGGAGATGGCCACAGTGCTTTCGGTCTTCTTGGTGAACGAGTAAACGGTCGCCGACAGCAGGTTTTCAGTCAGGGTCAGGGACTGTTGCTTGCGGGCGAAAATCACCGGCACGCCGAGGTTCAGGCCGGTCATGATCGCCGGGGCGATGCCCGAGGCTTCGATGGTGACGATCTTGGTGATGCCCGAGTCCTTGAACAGCGTGGCGAATTCGTCGCCGATCAGCTTCATCAGGGCCGGGTCGATCTGGTGGTTCAGGAAGGCGTCGACCTTCAGGACCTGGTCGGAAAGCACGATGCCTTGTTCGCGGATTTTCTGGTGCAGGGCTTCCATGAAGCTGTCCTCTGTTGGCGCGTTGTACGCCCTAAGGTTTTAAAAAAGTGGTCAATTCTAGCGCTTTAACATCGCGCGTATATCCGCCAATGCGTTGTTTCCGCGTACGGCTTTGACTTCGGTCGGTGTGTCGTCGTTGCCTTCCCAGGCCAGGTCATCCGGCGGCAGTTCATCGAGGAAGCGGCTCGGTGCGCAATCGATGATCTCGCCGTACTGTTTGCGCTTGGCGGCGAAGGTGAAGGCCAGGGTCTGGCGCGCGCGGGTAATGCCCACGTAGGCCAGCCGGCGTTCTTCTTCGATGGTGTCGGCTTCGATGCTGGAACGGTGTGGGAGGATTTCCTCTTCCATGCCCATGATGAACACGTAGGGGAATTCCAGGCCCTTGGACGCGTGCAAGGTCATCATCTGCACGCCTTCGGCACCGTCTTCCTCTTCCTGCTGACGCTCCAGCATGTCGCGCAGGACGAGTTTGCCGATGGCGTCTTCGACGGTCATCTCGCCTTCTTCGTCCTTCTCCAGGGTGTTTTTCAACGCCTCGATCAGGAACCAGACGTTGCCCATGCGGTAGTCGGCGGCCTTGTCGCTGGAGCTGTTGGTGCGCAGCCAGTTCTCGTAGTCGATGTCCATGACCATGCTGCGCAGGGCCGAGATCGGGTCTTCGCCGGCGCACTGCTCGCGCACCCGGTCCATGAAGCGCTTGAAGCGCGACAGGCGATCAGTGAAGCGGCTGTCCAGATGTTCACCCAGGCCGATTTCGTCGGTGGCGGCGTACATCGAGATTTTTCGCTCGGTGGCGTAGTTGCCCAGTTTCTCGAGGGTGGTGGAGCCGATTTCCCGGCGCGGCACGTTGATCACCCGCAGGAAGGCGTTGTCGTCGTCCGGGTTCACGATCAGGCGGAAGTAGGCCATCAGGTCTTTCACTTCCTGGCGCCCGAAGAAGCTGTTGCCGCCGGACAGGCGATACGGCACCTGGTGATGCTGCAGTTTCAGCTCGATCAGCTTGGCCTGGTAGTTGCCGCGATAGAGGATCGCGAAATCGCTGTACGGCCGGTCGGTGCGCAAGTGCAGGCTGAGGATTTCCATGGCCACGCGCTCGGCTTCGGCGTCTTCGTTGCGGCAGCGGATCACGCGGATCTCGTCGCCGTGGCCCATTTCACTCCACAGCTGCTTTTCGAATTCGTGCGGATTGTTCGAGATCAGCACGTTGGCGCAGCGCAGGATGCGGCTGGTGGAGCGATAGTTCTGCTCCAGCATCACCACTTTCAAGGACGGGTAGTCGTCCTTGAGCAGCATCAGGTTTTCCGGGCGGGCGCCGCGCCAGGCGTAGATCGACTGGTCGTCGTCGCCCACCACGGTGAACTGGTTGCGCTTGCCGATCAGCATTTTCACCAACAGGTACTGGCTGGCATTGGTGTCCTGGTATTCGTCCACCAGCAGGTAGCGCACCTTGTTCTGCCACTTTTCCAGGATGTCGGCGTGTTCTTCGAACAGCTTCACCGGCAGCAGGATCAGGTCGTCGAAGTCCACTGCGTTGAACGCCTTGAGCGTACGCTGGTAGTGGGTGTAGACGATGGCGGCGGTCTGTTCCTTGGGATTGCGGGCGTTTTCCAGGGCCTGGGCCGGCAGGATCAGGTCGTTTTTCCAGGCGCCGATCATGTTCTTGATCTCGTCGACGCCGTCGTCGCCCGAGTATTCCTTCTGCATGATGTCGGTCATCAGGGCCTTGACGTCTGTTTCGTCAAAAATCGAGAAGCCCGGTTTGTAGCCCAGCCGCGCGTGTTCCTTGCGGATGATGTTCAGGCCCAGGTTGTGGAAGGTGCAGACCGTCAGGCCACGACCTTCACCGGCGCGCAGCAGAGTGCCGACCCGTTCCTTCATCTCGCGGGCAGCCTTGTTGGTGAAGGTCATGGCGACGATGTACTGGGCGCGGATGCCGCAGTTCTGGATCAGGTGCGCAATCTTGCGCGTGATCACGCTGGTCTTGCCGGAGCCTGCACCGGCGAGCACCAAAAGAGGGCCGCCGACGTAGCTCACGGCTTCTTGCTGCCGGGGATTGAGTCGGGACATAGGTAAACTCAGGCGTCAGTCACGAAATGGGCCGGCATTTTAACAGGCTCAGCGATTTGTGCTGCTCTCTCCGACTTGTGACGCACAACGCGAACTCTAATTGCCGGTTTTGTTACTTTCACGCAGGATGCGCAACGGATTTGCGTCTAATGTACGTAATTCCGGATACAAAGATCTCGTTTGATAACTGATGTCATTGTCATTAGTTGTCGGCACGGCATAATGCCCGTCGCCTACATCTTTGCAGAGTCTAGGGAGCTAGCTTGTCTACGCCTGTCGAACCCTTGCGTTTGCTGCTACTGGCCGAAGAGCCAGCGTGGGCAGCGTTGTTGCGCGAGTGTCTGGCTCCGATGGGGAGCTCGGCCGTGCTCATCAGCGCGCCGAGTTGGGAGTCGGTCAGCAGTCTGTTCGATGACAACCGCACTGCGGTGTTATTGACGATCCCGGCTCTTCAGCCGGCGCCGGGCCGTTGCAGTTTGCCAACGGTGTTGCTGCTTGAACACGAACCGCTCACACCGCCCGATGGCGTCAGCGACTGGCTGGTCCGCGACCATCTCGACCCCGGCATGCTGCGCCGTTGCTTGCGTCATGTGCGTGAGCGCGGTGTGCTGGAGAACACCCTGCAACGCCTGGCCGAGCAAGACCCGTTGACCGGCATCGCCAACCGCCAGGGTTTCCAGACCTTGCTGGCGGCGCGTCTGGCGGAAAACGACGGTCGCGGCCTGGCCCTCGGGCACCTCGACCTCGATAACTTTCGTCATGCCAACGACGCCCTCGGCCATCAGGCAGGCGACCGGTTGATCCTGCAGGTGGTCGCCCGGCTCAAAAGCCAGCTCGAAGCGGGTGATCAGCTGGCGCGACTGGGCAGCGATGAGTTCGCCCTGCTGATCGATACCCGCCGCGCCCCGCAGCGCGCCGAATGGATGGCCGAACGCATCACCGAAGCGCTGGCCGAGCCCTATTGGGTCGATGGCGAAAGCCTGTTGATCGGCTCTAGCCTGGGCATCGCCCACGCCCGTGCCCAGGCCGGTGCCGACCCGTTGATGTGGCACGCGCACATTGCCATGCAGCAGGCAAAGAGCACTCAGGGCTGCACCTTTCATATCTTCAACGAACGCATCAATCGCAATGCCCGCAGCATCGCCGATCTCGAAACCGAGCTGCGTCGGGCGTTGCGTCGCGATGAACTGGAACTGCACTACCAGCCACGCCTGAACCTCGAAGACGGGCAGATCGTCGGTCTCGAAGCCCTCGTGCGCTGGCGTCACGCTGAACGCGGTTTGCTGCCGCCGAGTGAATTCGTGCCGCTGGCCGAGCAAAGCGGTTTGATTGTGCCGCTGGGCTATTGGGTGATTTCCCGTGCCCTGCGTGACATGCAGGCGCTGCTGGAACTGGGCTTGCCGCCGCTGCACATGGCGATCAACCTGTCGTTCCGCCAGTTTCAGGACAGCCAGCTGCTATCGACCCTGAGCCGGTTGATTGCCGAGCGTGGCGTCGAAGCGCAGTGGCTGGAATTCGAATTGACCGAAACCGCGGTCATGCGCCGCAGCGATCTGGTGAAGCAAACCATGGACGCCCTCGGGCGACTGGGCGTGCGTTTTTCCCTCGACGACTTCGGCACCGGATTCTCGTCGTTCGTGCACCTCAACAGCCTGCCGATCACCTTGCTGAAGATCGACAAGAGCTTTGTCGGCGGCATGGAGCAGCGCGAAGAAAACCGCAAGCTGGTTCACGCGATGATCAACCTGGCGCACAACCTCAACCTCGAAGTGGTGGCCGAAGGCGTGGAAACGCCGGAGCAACTGGATTTGTTGCGCGGATTCGATTGCGATCAAGTACAGGGTTATCTGATCAGCAAGCCACTGGCGTTGGCGGATCTGGTGGAATATTTGATGTTTGGCAGCAATCAGCAGGCGCCGCTGGAAGTGGTGGTGTAACCACAACACTTGCAGGAACGCGCTTTTGTGGCGAGGGAGCAAGCTCCCTCGCCACACACCCCATGGGATTTCAGTCAGGTTGAGCCATCCGGAAACCTTCCTCAGGTGTTGGCTCACGCCGAATCATCCGCTTCATCTTCCACTCAAACGCCAGCGTCAAACTGACCGCCGCACAAGCCAGGCCCAGCGCCAGCCCCCACCAGACTCCCGTCGCCCCCCAATTCAAATGAAAGGCCATCCACCACGCCGCCGGTGCGCCGATCAGCCAATAGCAGCCCAGGCCGACCAGGAAGGTGGTCTTGGCGTCCTTGAGCCCGCGAATGCAGCCCATGGCGATGGTTTGCGTGCCGTCGAACAGCTCGAACCATGCCGCCACCGCCAACAGACTCACGGCCAGTTTGATGACGTCGTGGAACGCCGGGTCGTTGTGATCCAGGAACAGGCCGATCAACTGATTCGGCAGCAACCAGAACACCATCGCAAAGCACAGCATCGCCGCCGCACCGAAGGCGATGCCGACCCGACCGGCCAGTCGCGCATCCAGCAATTGCCCGGCGCCGTAATGCTGGCCGATGCGCATGGTGATCGCATACGACATCCCCGCAGGGATCATGAACGCCACCGAGACGATTTGCAGAGCGATCTGGTGCGCTGCCAGTTGCGTGCTGCCCATGGTGCCCATGCACAGCGCCGCGAACGCAAACAGCCCGACCTCCACGGCATAGGTGCCGCCAATCGGCAGGCCCAGGCGCCACAGTTCTTTCAGGTACTGCCGGTTGAGCCGCAGCAAGCCCTGGCGCAGCGGATAGGCGTCGTAAGCCGGATGCCGGCGAATGTGCCACGCCAGCGCCAGTGCCATGAGGTTGGCGACAATCGCGGTGACCAGTCCGATGCCCATCAAACCGAGTTTCGGCAGGCCGAACATGCCGGTGATCAATGCGTAGTTGAGCAGGAAGTTGGCCACCGTACCGCCCAGGCTTATAACCATCACCGGTGTCGCGCGGCCGATGGCGCTGGTGAAGCCGCGCAACGCCATGAAGCTCAGGTAGCCGGGCAGCGCGAAGGGCAAAAAAATCAGGAATTGCCCGGCCGCCTGGACGTTGCTTTCGGTTTGGCCGAACAGCAACAGCACCGGTTTGAGGTTCCACAGCAGCAACCCGGCAACCAGCGCCATCAACCAGGCCAGCCACACCCCGGCCTGGGTCAGGCGGGCCGCGCCGAGGATGTCGCCCGCGCCATGACGGATCGCCACCAGGGTGCCGACCGCCGCGATCACGCCGATGCAGAAAATCGACACGAACGAATAGGACGCCGCACCGAGCCCGCCGCCGGCCAGTGCCTCGGGGCTCAGGCGCGCCATCATCAGGGTGTCGGTGAGGACCATCAACATGTGCGCCAACTGCGAGGCAATCAACGGCCCCGCCAGCCGCAGGATGGCCCAGAGTTCAATACGCGCTGGATGCTGCATGGTCATCACGCTCGAATGTCAGAGAGAACAGGAAAGCGTCGATTCTCGGCGCTTCGCGGGGATTGCACAAAGGGATAAAAAGGATGGATGGCATGATTCAAACTCATGCTGGAGAGTTTCTGCTAGGGTGGCGCAACCTCGCTATAGGAGCTTTCCGAATGTCACGTCGTCTTCCTCCCTTGTATGCCCTGCGCGCATTCGAAGCGGCGGCGCGGCATAGTTCGTTTACCCGCGCAGCGGAAGAACTGTCGATTACCCAGAGTGCGGTCAGTCGGCATATTCGTACCCTCGAAGAGCATTTTGCCTGCCGCTTGTTTCATCGCAGTGGCCGCAACCTGCAACTGACCGAGTCCGCCCGTTTGCTGTTGCCGGGTATCCGCGAAGGCTTTACTGCCCTGGAACGCGCCTGCAACACCTTGCGCGCCGAAGACGACATCCTGCGCATGAAAGCTCCGTCGACCCTGACCATGCGCTGGTTGCTGGCGCGCCTCAGCCGCTTCCGCCATCTGCAGCCGGGCAACGAGGTGCAACTCACCAGCGCCTGGATGGATGTCGATTCGGTGGACTTCAACGAGGAACCATTCGACTGTGCGGTGTTGCTCAGTAATGGCCATTTCCCGCCGGACTGGGAGGCGAGTTACCTGTTCCCCGAGGAGTTGATTCCGGTAGGCGCGCCCAATCTGTTGAACGATCAGCCCTGGGATGTGGCGCGCCTGGTCAACACCGAACTGCTGCACCCGACGCCGGATCGTCGCGACTGGCGTAATTGGCTGGAGCGTATGGGCCTGGCCGAGCAGGTGTCGCTCAAGGGCGGACAGGTGTTCGATACGCTGGAGCTGGGCATGATCGCCGCCGCCCGAGGCTACGGTGTGTCCATGGGCGACTTGCTGATGGTGGCGGAGGATGTGGCCCAGGGTCGTTTGAGTCTGCCGTGGCCGACTGCGGTTGCCAGCGGGGAGAAGTACTACCTGGTCTGGCCAAAAACCCGCCCCGGCGGCGAGCGCATGCGCCGTCTCAGCGACTTTCTGCAAGGCGAAGTCCGGGCCATGGAACTGCCCGAAGTCGTGCACTTGAGCTGAAACGATGAAGCCGCAGAAGTAGCAGCCTTGCGCCATATCCTAACGCGTTACTCAAGTATTGCCGTTTGCCGCCGAAAATCTCCTCGTGGGACCTACGTGCAGGTTCGACGCTACCCCCATTATTAGAAATTTTGCTGAGCATGCGTCGCGATCAGGATGATCCGGTCGCTCGGCCAGGAGCTGTCATGTCTCAACCTCGTGCCCGGATCGCTTCACAGCTTGGTCTTGCGCTTGCCGTGATACTGGCGATTGTCATCACCGGCAGTACCTTGTTTGCCCTGCGTTCGCTGGACGCGGCCAACCTGGCCACTCGCGAAGAACACCTGGCCAGTGAGGCCCGGCTGTTGGCCGATCAGTTGAGCACCTTTCACGGCACCCTGCGTGAAAGCACCCAGCGCCTGGCAGGTCTGTTCGAAAAGCGTTTCAGCGCCGGCCTGAGCGTGCACCCGGATGAACCGGTGGCCGTCGCGGGTACGCAGACGCCGGGTCTGCACCTGGGCAGCGAAGTGCTGAACAATAACTTCAAGGAAGTGGACGACTTCAAGCAGATGACCGCCGGTGTGGCCACGGTGTTTGTGCGCAGCGGGGAAGACTTCATTCGGGTCAGCACATCCCTGACCAAGCAGGATGGCAATCGCGCGATCGGCACGCTGCTTGATCACGCCCACCCGGCCTATGCGCGGCTGATGGCGGGGCAGAGCTACGTGGGGCGCGCCTTGCTCTTCGAGCGCTTCTACATGACGCAATACACCCCTGTGCGCGATAGCAGCGGCAAGGTGATCGCCGTGCTGTTCGTGGGCTTCGATTACACCGACGCGCAGAATGCCCAGTTCGAAAACCTCAAGCGCTTCCGTATCGGCCAGACCGGCTCTCTGGCGTTGCTGGATGAGCAAAACAAATGGCTGGTCCCGATTGCGGGTGTGCAGGCGCTGGATCAAGCGGTCCCGGCCGTCGTGGCGCTCGCGAAGACCCCGGGCAAGGGCGTTTTCTGGAACGACTCGTCGCAAGACTTCTACAGCATTGCCGTGCCATTCGAGGACGGTCCGTGGTCGGTGGTGGCGAGCATGCCAAAAACCGAAATCAGCGCCGTGACCTGGAGCGTCGGCATCCAGTTGGCCATCGGCAGCCTGCTGGCGATGTTGATCGCGGTGGGTTCGGCGGTCTGGTTGCTGCGCAGCAAACTCGCGCCGCTGGATGATCTGGTGCGTCAGGCAGAAGCGTTGGGCGCAGGCGACCTGAGCGTGCGCCTGAGCGTGACAAGCAACGACGAAATCGGCCAACTGGCCCGCGCGTTCAATCAGATGAGCCAGGCGCTGTCGACCATGGTTGAGCACATCCGCAACGCGTCGATGGAGGTCAACAGCCGTGCCCAGGCCTTGTCCGGTTTGTCCGGTGGCGCTTATGAAGGCATGGAGCAGCAGTCGGGCGAGATCACCAGCATGGCCGGTGCGGTGGAAGAGTTCAGTGCCACGTCCCTGAACATCGCCGACAACATGGGCAGCACCCAGCGTCTGGCGCAGGAAAACGCCCAGCAAACCCAGATCGGTCGCACGTCGATGGACGAAGCGTCCTCGTCGCTGGAGCAAATCGCCGGGGCGTTGAACAGCACCGCGACGGTGATCAACACCCTGGGCCAGCGTTCCCAGGAAATCGGCGGCATCGTCGGCGTGATTACCTCGATTGCCGAACAGACTAACCTGTTGGCGCTGAACGCTGCGATCGAAGCCGCCCGCGCCGGCGAGCAGGGTCGTGGCTTCGCTGTGGTGGCGGACGAAGTGCGTAACCTGGCGTCCCGTACCCGTCAGGCGACTGACGAAATCTCTGTGATGATCCAAAGCATTCAGCAGGAAACCGGCAACGCCATCAGCACCATGGAGCAGGGCAACGTGCTGATGCAGGAAGGCCTGTCGCGCAACGCCAATGTCGCTTCGGCACTGGCGCGGATCGACGAACAAAGTCGCTCGGCCGGTCAGCAGTTCGCCGCGATCACCACCGCGACTCAGGAACAAAGCAGTACCGCGACCTTGCTCAGCAGCAATCTGCAAAGCATCGCCCTGGCCAACAGTGAGCAGCGTGAGGTGGTGTCCAACCTGGCGGTGACCGCCAAAGAGCTGGAGAAGCTGGCGGCGGATTTGCGCTCTGAGGTCGACCGGTTTCGTTGAGTCGCTTTTGAAATAGCTTTCGCGAGCAGGCTCCCACATTTGATCCCGGTCGGCTGCAGCCTGGATCTCTGTGGGGGCGACGCGGTATAGGCATTTACTGCGTCGCCGGCCGATACTGCAATGCTTCCGCCAGATGCTCGCGGTTGATCCCGTCAACCTGCTCCAGATCAGCCAGTGTCCGCGCTACCTTCAGCAATCGATGCGCGGAACGCAGCGACAGGGTCAGCCGCTCACAAGCGGTTTCCAGCCAATGCTCATCGGCTGTGGATAACGTGCAGTAGCGGCGTAAACCCGGCAGATCGAGAAAAGCATTGGCACACCCCTGACGCTTCTGCTGGCGCTCCCTGGCTTCGGCCACGCGTAATGCCGCGCTGGCACTGTCCTCTCCCGGTTTAAGGACTGGATTCAACGCGGTGGCCTCCCGCGCCACGGTCAGGTGCAAATCGATGCGATCCAGCAAGGGGCCGGAGAGTTTGTTGCGATAGCGCTGGACCATGTCCGGCGTGCAGGTGCAACGACCGCTGGGTTCGCCGAGAAAACCGCAGGGGCAAGGATTCATCGCCGCGACCAATTGAAAGCGCGCCGGAAAACGCACGCGATCCTTTGCGCGGGAAATCACGATATGGCCGGACTCCAGGGGTTCCCTCAGCACTTCCAGCACTTTGCGCTCGAACTCAGGAAGTTCATCAAGAAACAACACTCCGTGATGGGCGAGCGTGATTTCGCCGGGTTGCGGTTTCGAGCCGCTGTAGGATTTAGAAATAAATGAGACAGTGGTTCACTACAACCCTTGTAAACCGTCACAAAAATGCTGAAATAGCTGAGACGGTTTTTCAGATTAGGCGCGACAAAACTACCTATGGATAAAAATAGTTGCGACATTCCTAGGCCGCGCCCGACCCGCGCGATCAAACCCACTAAACGCAGTATGTCCGGGGTCTTTCCGTTTCGATCAGAGGAAGGGATTCCTTACGAATCGATGCTGGAGCGCGATTTTCTCGCGAGGACGGCTTTTTCCCGCGACGTAGAAATGATTGTGTCCCAGCCTGTGAAAATTGATTTCGCCGGTAGAGATGGACGCCCCTTCCAGTACACGCCAGATTTCTTAGTCTACTACCGACTGGGTAACCGCAGTTTTGAGCAATATCCGAAGCCATTGTTGGTGGAGGTAAAGCCGGAAGCAGACTGGCGAGCGAACTGGAGAAAGTGGCTACCTAAATGGAAAGCCGCATGGCGATACGCCAACGAGCAAGGTTGGAGCTTTCATATCCACGATGAGAGCCGCATCCGTGATACGGCCTTTGCCAATGTCCAGTTTTTGGAGCGTTACAAGCGCTTCCACTATCCCCCTGAGAACACGGCATGGATTCTTGAAACGGTCAGGCAGATGGGCGTGGTGCCGTTCCACTATCTGCTAGCCCGGCATTTCGGTGGCATTTATCAGGCTGAAGGCATCGGTCACATCTGGCACCTGGTGGCGACTCGGCAGTTGGATTGCGATATCCGACTTCCACTCAATAGTTTTCTCGAACTTTGGATACCTGAGTGATGAGCGATCAAGACAAAAAAAACGACGAGCTGGTGCCGTTTGTACCTGATCGAGCTCGCGTTGATGTCAACATCAATTCGATGGTGACGCATGCGAACCACGTCTATCGAATCTCTCAGGTACTAGATTTCAAGACGGTCATCGGCATCGACGTCGAGTCCGGGCGCGCAGCATCGCTTCCAGTTGCAGCTCTGAGACCCGTGCCAAGGGACAAGGTCGAAGGGCTCTACGTCAATTACGACATCGAGATGATTGCAGCTGAAGAGTGGGCCGTTGCGCAGACTCGTTATGCCGCTATTCAGCCATTGCTGGGTAACTCTGTTGTTGGGCGTAAAGAGGTCGAAAAGCGAGCCAAGGAAGTCGACGTGGCACCCGCTACTCTTTACCGATGGTTAGAGCGATACAGAACCTGGGGCGAGCTTCTGGCGCTTATTCCACGCAAACGTGGCTGGCAACAAGGAAATTCGCGACTGTCGAAGGTCGCGGAAGACATCATCACGTCAATCATCAATGATTTTTTCCTGACGAACCAACGACCCACTGTTCAAGAGGCTGTCGCGAGGGTTAAAGAGGCGTGTGAAAATGCAAATGTCACTCCTCCGAGTCCTTCCGCGATACGAGCTCGTATAAAGCAGGTTTCGGACAAGGATTACTTCCGTGGCCGTGGTTTCGCTGAGATTGCGCGGAACAAGTACATGCCTTCACCTGGCTCGTTTCCGGGAGCCGATTATCCGCTGTCCGTTGTGCAGATCGATCACACCCCAATTGATGTGATGCTGGTGGATAAAGTCCATCGGCTTTCGGTCGGCAGGATGTGGCTGACGCTGGCAATTTGTGTCCATACGAGGATGATCACTGGGTATTACTTGGCATTTGATGAGCCTTCGGGCATCTCGGTCGCTATGTGCCTCGTTCATTCCGCGCTTCCCAAGGAGGATTGGTTGACTGTCCATGGCCTAGAAGGTGAATGGCCGGTCTGGGGTTTCCCAGCAGTCCTGCATTCTGACAATGGCCCCGATTTCCAGGCCGAGAGTTTGAAGCGTTCTTGTTCGTTGTATGGCATCGAAAATCGATTTCGTCCCGTGAGGCGACCTAAATTCGGCGGGCATATCGAGCGTCTGTTAGGCACGTTCATGAAGAAAGTCCACTCGCTTCCCGGAACCACCTTTGGGAATGTCGACGACCGTGACGGTTACGATTCAGAAGGTAAGGCAGCACTGACGGCTGAAGAGTTTGAGATTTGGCTGGTTCGGGAAATACTCAAATACAATCAGGAATACCATTCCAAAATTTTCATGAGCCCCGCGCGCAAGTGGCACATCGGTATCTTCGGAAATGTCGGCGTTGATCCGCTGGTGGGCTTGCCGATGCGTCCTGCTGACCCCTTTACGATCCAGCGTGATTTTCTGCCTTCATTCGAGCGGACGATTCAGCATTATGGCGTTGAACTAGACGTACGCTATTACTCAGAAGCGTTGCGGCCGTGGATCAATGTCAAGGATGGGGCGACAGGCAAGACTCGCAAGTTCATCTTCCGACGAGATCCTCGGGATATCAGTGCCCTATGGTTCTTCGATCCGTTGATCAAGCAGTACTTTAAGATTCCGGTGGCGAACCAGGCTTTCCCTGCGGCGAGTATCTGGGAGTATCGAGCGGCGAAGAAAAGAGCAGTCGATGAGGGGCGAAGTCAGATAAACGAAGAACTCATCAAAAGGTATATCCTTGAAAACCGCAAACTGGTCGAGTCTTCGAAGGCGCTAACCAAGAAAGTGAGGCGTGAAGCTGAGCGGCACCATCGCCATTCTAAGAATGTCACGCCTGCTGCACCTCAGCCTCAGTCAGTGGAGCGCAAGCAGGAGACTTTTGCCAAAGGTATTCCGGAAGGCATGGTCGACTTCGAGCTGGAAGGCTTTGGAGATGTTTCATGACCCAGTACACGCACGTTCATCCGGAGTTCCGAGCTGTTGTTCAGCTGGCTGATAGCGAGCGTATTCACTTTCTTGATCAGCCTCGCTGGATTGGCTATCCCGCTGCTCAGAAAATCTTGGATACCTTGCTGCATTTGATGCAGATGCCTGCGCGACCGCGCATGAGAAATCTGCTTATCGTGGGCGATTCCAACAACGGCAAAACCACAATCGTGCGTAGGTTTATGGCCTTGCACGGCGAGGGCTACGTCAATGAGGAAGGAGATGCTGTTAAACCCGTCATACTGACTGAGTCGCCTCCTACATCTGGCGAAAAAGGACTGTACATCGCTATCTTGGATCAATTCTGGGCCCCATACCGCGAGTCTGATTCTGTTACCAAACTTAGGTACCAGGTTGTTCACATGTTCCGCTCCTGCAGCGTCAGGATGCTAATCATCGATGAGTTTCATTCGTTGCTAACCGGGTCTGCGATAAAGCAGCGTGAAACAATGAATGCCCTCAAGTTTCTCTGTAACACGCTAGCAATTCCAGTGGTTGGGGTCGGCACCGCTGATGCAGTCCTAGTGCTTCATACGGATCCCCAGCACGCCAGTCGTTTTGATGTGATGCCGCTGAACACATGGCAGCCTAATGCGGAATTTCAGAAATTGGTCAAAGGGTTTGAGTCAGTCCTTCCGCTTCGCGAGCCGTCGGGTTTGTATCGACCTCATTTGGCGCAGTTGCTTCACTCAATTTCCGGCGGGAATACCGGAGATCTCCAACGACTACTGCTTGAGTGCGCGACAGACGCCATCAAGTCCGGCAAGGAGCATATCGACCAGTCGATAATTGAGAGCAAATCATGGCTACGCCCTACACGTGGCATCCGCGAATTGATCTAGGCAATTCAGTGTGGCCCAGGACGCCGCCGATTATGGAAGATGAGTTACTCAGTTCCTGGCTGGTTCGTACGGCATTGGCGCATGGATGCGCGCCATTGGCTCTGAGCGGTATCGTGTGGCCTAAGTGGCGTGCGTTCGGCAATGATCTTGACCGTGGGATGCGCACTGAACGAGCGGCGAGCCTCGGTCGCTTAGCAGGATGCACCGTCGCTCAGGTTGAAAGTTGTAGCCTGCATTCTCTGGTTGAGACCCTCACCGATAAACCCACAGCTCCCGTGGGAACATGGCCTTGGATACTTGCACGAGGTAGTAGGAATCTTCGTTGCGCGGCTGGGTTGCAACTCTGTCCATCGTGCTTTGCTGAGGCTGTGCCTTACTACAGCATCCGTAGTCGACTTGCCTGGCACACTGTCTGTGCACGTCATCAAACCTGGCTAATCGACCATTGCCCGAATTGCTGGGCGGCCTTACAGCCTCACTGTCTCTTGCCCCCACATCAAGATTGCTGTGCATGCCACCGATGTGGCTATTTATTGTCGACGACGCTGGTCGAGAAAGCTCCTGACTCCTTCTTGGCGTTTCAACAAGCGGCCGATGAGTGTTTAGCTGGACGGCAGGTGACGCAATGCCAGTCTATGGCCACGCATGATTGGTTCTGCTGGGCGAGGAGCATCGTATCTTTCGTACGTTTTGCCTCGCTTCATCCAAGCCGATCGCTCATCGCAGTGCTCGATGAATTAGGGATCGGTACGATCGGAGTCAATTGCTCGGGCCTTGCTTTTGAAGCACTTCCAGTGAGAGACCGTGCGGTACTCCTAAGGCAGGCTTGGAAAATCATGTCTTTGGATCCGATGATTTTGGTCAAGGTATTTAGGGCACATGAACTTCCACGGTCAGCCATTCAATTGCCGCGTGGGAGCAGTGTGCCTAGCAGTCTTTCCATCATTGTGCAGGCGCTGCGAGATGGGCCGAAAAAGCATCGATCAAGGCGCGTATCTGGTGGTGCTCGACCAAATGCCGCCAAGGCCTGGGCGCGCCTGTTGAGGAAGTTTTCAAGAGATGGCTGACAGTGAAGAATCCAGGTCGAGCGTTTGCGAAGGCTGCGGTGCGTCATTTTTCACAGTCAAGAAGATATATAAGCAGCAGAGGTATTGTTCGACCTGTTATGCCCGCCTTTTTAAGCGTCGCGCTTGTCCGCGCTGCGCCAGCGTTGCACGCCTACCCACTTTTGATTCGAAAGCGGTCTGTCAGCGCTGTTTATCAGGTAGCCCGTGTGTGCGCTGCGGACGCACAGGTCGGCGGGTGGGGCGAATGACGCCCTATGGGCCTGCCTGTAACTCTTGTGCACATTACTTCACTCAACCTCAGCCCTGTGAGATATGCGGGACCTATTCAACGCGACGGAGTCGAGTTGTGGCGGACGGAAGGACGGTTAAAGCTTGTCCTAAATGTGCACGCATTGGTTTTGAAACCTGCGCTTTGTGCAGGCGCAATCGGCAACTAACTTTGCGTCCAGACGGGCGCAAATTGTGCTGGCTGTGTTCGACGGTGGGAACAATTTCCTGTTGGTGCTGTGGGGCCGATATGCCTGCTGGGGTGGGGAAAGAATGCAATGAATGCTACTGGCAGCGCACCTTCAGAAAACGTCTTGCCATGGACGTTGAGGCGTTGCGCAGTGCCGAAGTGAAAGACGATTTTCTGCGATTCGGCGACTGGCTACCTTCGCACACTGATTACAAAAAAGCGGCACGTTCGATCAACCGGTATTTACTGTTTTTTCGAGAGGTCGAGAAACATTGTTCCTGGCCTCCAGCCTACTCAGACCTGCTGACGCATTTTGGCGCTGAGAGTCTTAGACGCACGCGGCTACCAGTGACCTGGTTGATTGAAAATCGAGGTGTGGCGGTAGATGGTCGAGCCCGAGCACTGGATTCGGAGCAGCGGCGGATTGAGGTATGTTTGGCATCTGGGGTGGGTGGGCAACAACGCGAGGCGTTGAGTGGCTATTACAACCTGTTAATGTCTCGCGTAAGCACTGAGCAAACGTCGCTGCGTTCCGTTCGGTTGGCGCTCAGTACTGCGACGAGTCTACTGATCGAAGTGCACCGCCACACGGACGAGCTACCTGATGCCGATGAGATATCCCGGTTTTTAAGGCATGCGCCTGGACGGATGGCCTCGTTGACGGGGTTCATCCACTACCTGAACTTGAGATTTGAAGCTGAAATCGACATTCAGATCTTGAGGGGTAAGGCGAAGTCATTTGGAAGGCGAAACCTTGAGCACGAACTCTTCACTTTGTTCAAAAGGACTCGCGCTGGCGAAGATGTCACAGAACGATGGATCCTCGTGGGGCTCAAATATTTTTACAGCCTCACCCGTCGCTCGATGCGGGGAATAACCGTACGCCCCTTGGCCGACGGGAACGGTTTTGAGGTGTCTTTCGAGCGACAAAACTATTGGATTCCGTCCCCGTGCGACGCGGCGCAGCGTTCAACCGACAGGTTCTGACTGCAGGGTGAGATTGAGTTCGGCAAATTTTCCAATTAATACTCCTTCAAACAGAAAATCGCCCCGCGCTCGTGGCGAATGATTGAAGGTGGTTTTAGGAAATCCTGCCTCAAGTCGCATGTTTTTCACCTGACCTTCGACGTATCGTATGCTCGAACAAACCTCTCGCAATGCTTGTTCCGTGTCCGTCCGACTGGCATTGATTTCCAGCAGTAATCCCTGATGACCCTTAGCATCGTCGCTTTTCTTCTCACTCACGAAACGCGGTCGGCGTTGGGATTCGATGAGGAAGAAACTACGCGAATCAGCACGTATCCTGATAATCAGTAATCCCCTCAATACCTTCTCTCGAACATCCAGGTAGGCCCAGTTGCGCACCTTCGGTGATACGTTTGTGTCTTCCATTGGCCGCAACAGTTCGAGCTCAGGAGGGCCAATCTGCTGATAGCCTCGCTTGAAGGTGAACCATTGCACACTGGTAATTAGGGGATATTTATCGGCCATCCGTCCACATGCCTCCCAGATGTCTTTCAAGTCACCCTGTCTTTCCCATTTGTGTTCGGTGTAAAACACGACCGAGCCAACGCCTTTATCCGTACCTTGACCCTCACCTGGTGCGTGCAGGGGATGATCCGTGGACGAAGGAATGGTTCTTCCCCTAACGCCTGCATGCGTTCGGCGCGACTTTATGATTCGCCTTCTTTCGCCAAGCAGAATGATTTCAGGGTTGGGTACTCGAAGCTTTTCTGAATCGACATCCGGAGGTTCCACATCGGTTAGCGAAACCCTTTGATCTTCAGGTAGCTGTTTGATTCTGTGTTCTCTGCACCAACCGCCATCGAGGGTTCCATCCGTTGCGAAGCTGGAGCGTTCGATTTTTACCGGCGGGCCTTTCGGTTCGCTGACGCCGGTCAGATCCAAGCAAAGGAAGGTGTTATCGTCCAACCACTTTCCTGCTCCCGTCAACATTGCGCTGCCCTCGAACCATGGCCCGACTTTTAGTTGGGCTTTGTTGGAGCTAGCCGCTGAACCAAATTGAACTTCGAGCTCAGAGTAAATGCTCCTGCAGGCTTTCTGGGTATGCGGGTCATAGAGCAGATGCCATAAAAATACCGCCTCTACGGAAGACACCCAATTTTTCAAGCACACCCGCTGATCATCTGGCTCCATGGGGAAGTCATAGAAGAATCGCTCCAAGACAGTGTCCCATGGATAGGTGGCAATCACCCTGGCGGACTCCGAGTTACGGCCGTAATAGCGAGTAAAGAACTCGAGACACGGTATAAGGAGTTTTTTTGTACGTCCGAAATCAATTTCGACGAGCCAGGTTGTGCCTTCCCGCCAGGGAATACCGTGCACCGCATTGCCCATTAACACGGTGTCGCGAGCCTGAACCAAGCGCCACTTTTCGCCGTCCTTGAAATCCACGAACGTGAGTGGAAGGACTTCCAGCTCCATAGCTCCTACCCATCGGCCGCCCCGCCAACAACTTCCGATCCTCAGATGGCCAAGAAACGACAATGCGACAGGGAGAACTTCAACAGTGCCCAGTACTCCGTCAGCCTCCCGTCTGCGAAACACCACATCAACTAGCGGTTCATGTGATTTGTTGGGGCTCTTCCACACGCCGCCGTAAAACCAGACGAGCAGGTCGTAATCCTTTTCCTGAAGAACGCCCGCAAAATTGACGTTGGATTTGGAAGCTTTTTGATAACGGTATGGGTCAGTAAAGAAGGACAACGGAGCACCAGTGCCTGAAGCGGTGGTGTACAAATATCACAGTGTTGTGTCATGTCGCTACTCTTCGACTGTCCGATCCGACATCACGTCTGTGACTATCTTGAATAGCCGAGGGCAAAAACTGGAATCATTTTAGTTTGCTTCAGAAGTGATATCGCCGATGAGGCTGTTCTTACTGGCTTGATAGAACGGAAAATAAAAAAGGCGCCACTATTGAAAGAGGCGCCTTAGGTGAGCATGAAAATTTTAATGCAGACTTGCTATCCTATCTCTGTTTTCTAAAAAATCACTCTCCGAGATGGACAAACAAAAAGCCGCGCTATCATTTGAAATGATTCTCTCCTGAACGCAATCAGACACAATTTTTGCGAAGCGTCCTCTTCTCGATTCAGGAATCGAGGGCACAGGAGAGTAGCTCAAGCAGGCTTCTTCACTGATGACCCAATCATTGGTATGAGAGTAATCAACGTTTGAGAACTTTTCATCTGGACCGATAAGTTTTGCGTTAATCAGTTGCCACTTTGCAGTTGTTAATCCAACTCCAAAGCGTTCCATAACTGCGCGAAGTCCATCCTCAGCCCTAGGGTGCAAGCTAAACAATTCTCTTACACCTTGAGCCGGAGCCAGGAATTCTGCGGCGAAGGCGTTAGCTCTTGCCTCAACCTCATCGTAAGAGAAGTCTTGACTTTCGGTAGCTCGATTAAAATCGTCGTACTCATCCACAACGAGTTTATTCAGCCTGTGGTCGGGATCCCACAATAGATGCCCCAGTTCGTGTGCCAACGTTGTACGTCGCACCCAAACATTTGAGTTCGCGCCATTGGTGTTCAGAACTATGCCTCGTCCAGTGTCGCTAGGCGAAACGGTAGCTCCAGCGAATTTACTAGAGAAGTCCGACTGCACGACCGGAATGCAGAGTTTGTTCTCGACCAAATCTGACAGAGAATGAATAGGATCAGTTTCGCCAATGCCAAGAAGTTTTCTAGTTAGTGCTGCTAGCGCATAGCCTTTCTTGTAAGCGGGCCACTTGTAATCATTATCTGGCTTGATGCCGAGGTCACGTATAACGTCTGCTTGAGAAACGCCAAGTTTCGATTGCAAGCTGAGTTGCTTCTTAACTACCCAAGCTGACTCGCTTAATCGAAGAACCAAGGCGGAAGATAAAAGGCCAGCGCCATCACCGGCGCCTTTAAAGAACTCCTTAAATCTTACACCTAATTGTGGATCGCCCCCTGAGCCCGGCTGATATCCTATGACAGATTCATCAAGTACTAAAGAGCGAGATATTTTTTCAATGTCTCTGAACGGCAATATGGAGTCGCCAGTTTCGAAAGATATTAAACGCTCTACATCTATATTTGTGGCTCGTGCCAAATCTTCAACCGACAATGACATCTCAGAGCGTCGAGACTTGATCGTTAGTCCTGGTTCGCCTGCTTTCAATATTAATGGGACAGCATTTTTGTGGCTAAGTCCGAGTAATATGTTCGAGCCAAAATTATCTAGTGCCTCGCGAGCAGATAGTTTTCGGCCCGTCGCGCGCTCATTCGCAAATGCGATTTGAACTTGGCTTCGCACGAACTCTCTATTTGATGTGCGCGCGCGTTCCTCGACACTGTCGCCGGTACTTTCTACACCGAATACAGCATCGAGTGTCACTTTATCCCACAGAGTTACTGCCATTTTGGCTGCCCCACTAACACAGTATTTGGCTCGCCTGTTTCTTCGTCAAAACCCATAGAGGCTACCTGGAAACCCTCACATTTGAACGAAGCTACAGCATCCGCTAGCTCCTGGTCGGTCTTCGGCCCGTACCGACCTGAGCTGCCACCAATCAACATCGATTTTTCCGCAACGAACCATAGCTCTCCCCCGCAATGTGCGAGAGCACCTCCTGTGAGGTTTGTGTGCTTGATCACAGGAGTCTTGAGCGTTTTGCCAAATTCAAGCGACTCAATCGCCACAGGGACTTTTTCGGTTCCGATAGCCCATAGATAGGTATTGCCGCGAGCGTCGTAAACTCTCGGTGGCTCGCTCAACCTGATGTCGTTGAGGCTGGTCGGAAAAAATTGGAGCCCAGCCGATTCTGGAATTAGCACGAGCTCGTCATCGTTTCGAATTTTATCAGCAGCTGGTTCGCGTGCTGGGTAGACATCCCTGAATGTTGAAAAGTCCATGATTCCACTTGGAAATTTTGAGGTTGAAAAAACTGAGCCACTTAGCGCCATGCTTTCAGACTCAGGTTAGCCGAAAAATAGGCAATTCTGCCTATCATTTGGCGCGTAGATTATCTTTTTTGATGGGTTATGGCCATCATTGGCCAACCGCTCGTCGACAGATGAACTGGATTTCATGAAGAGATTTAGAGCTTTGAATGGGCACGCGGGCTTTCTCTGACAGAAGCGCGTTGAACCGACCTCTGATCCCAAACATTTGGCTGTGTGAGTAGTGCTAGTCTGACGGTACTCAAATGCACTGAACGATGGATTGAGATCTCATTGTCGCGATTATTTTGAGTTAATGAGGTATGACTTGATCTCGACGCCAGATGGTCGCGGCGGTTGCGTCTGGTTTGAAATTGGTAATCCCGGCTGATCCCAGAGGCGACGTGGCTTGCAACGGTGGGTCGAGAGTGAGCGTCTGTCCAGTGCTGCCCAACTGCAGTTGGGTGAAGTACACGTCGTACCTGTCGTTGACCTTGCTGATTTGCCGACCAAATAGGCGGCTACCTCTTGGAATGGCCACGTTCTCGAAGTCGTCATAAACATTCTCATAGAGCATTGCGGATACATGGTCAGGATCGACACGCTCCAAGGTGATGTTGAGAAAGGTGCCCTGAGTCACTTCATAAGGCTCACTCTGCGGTCGTTGAGCCATCACCGGTGGCTGCTGGGCCTGCACCACACCACAAAACATCAAGACGAGGCTGATCAGTAAGGCCCAAGTCAATTTTCTACGTTCCATTAACCGCTCCAATACAAAGCAACGAAAATGCTCACCACCCACAACGGGATCTGAGAGCAATAAGGTTTGGGGAAAACGGTGATTAATCTTCGCTGTCTGGCTGAGCTTTGCGAGGGTGAGTCACAGGCTGAGCGAAAAACATTGTGCGCTGAGACGCTGGCACAAGAATGTCAGTGGACTTGATGCTGCTGCCTTTGCGGCGTTTGGTTCGTCCATCCTTGTCGAAGACTTCAATATCCTTGCACAGGATGGGCATGTGCAATGCTTCACGAACGATGCTTTCGTTGGCCATTGTTCCGTTCGCCATGGCTCTCATCATCATGCCGAATGACTGTGTGGGCTGCTCGTAGATCTTTCGAGGCAGCAATTCAGAAAGCTCTGTCTCAATGCGCTTGCTCGTCACCCCATCGAAGAAATGCTCATCACCAAAACCGAGGTTTTGCTGATCGGTGACCTGGATATCGCGTTTAGTGTCGTAGCCCACGAAGAGTGCCGGCGTCATGGAGTGCGAAAAGTGATTACCGTATTTCCAGTGAATTTCTTTCATCACCGCATTGGCGCGGTAGCTTTTGGCAAGATGAATAAACCAGTACGTTCTTGGGTTAGAGCCGAAGGGCGTGATGAAGAAGACGGTCATGAACTCTGCACCGCTTTCTCTCAGGATTCCTTCCGCCAAAAATCTTTGAATAAGGTGCTGCCATTCCCTGCGCATGGTGGCTTTGAAGGTTGGGAGCTTGTCCCAAGGAATGTATTTCTCCAGGTCGATGTTTTGCAGTGCTTTGCGGTTTTCGTCTCGCTCGGACAGGTAGTCAATTAGGCTGTCCACGTTGAACGTCAGCAACACCTCGGCATTTTCTACTTGTTTGAAAATGGTTCGTATGCTTGAAAACGGTACGTCCTTGTAAGCGTACTGGTCGAGAAGGAAGAGTGCGCGTTCAGACAGCTTGAATTTTTTTATCCGATCAATGAGGGCGGCAAGGGCATTAGTGAAGCGCGACTTCAACAGAAATACATTTTGATCAATGAGGTGGCTATAGCCTTTCTCGAAGAGCACCGCACGCAGGTAATCGATATTGTCTTTCTTGATGTCAACGAAATAATATCTGGCTCTGACCTCGCGTTCCTGCCTTCTCAAAATATTGAGCTCTGCGACGGTTTGCTGGACGGTATCCAGAGCAATAATGGGCGATCCGTAATGAGTACCTAGGCCGTCATCGTCTTTGTAAACACCACCCCCGCAGAAGCCATCGATGATGTTTATCCCTATCTTGGGAATTCGCTGATTGCTCATCACAACCGTGATGTAGGTACGGATATAGTCCTCAATGATCTTGTGCTTGATCTTGCTGTGAGGATCGATCTGGGGATACGTTCCTGTGGAAATGTTCCATTCGTACTTTTCATCCTTGGCCATTCGGAGAGTCCCTAACTCAGGCTAAATTCAACAGAGGTATTTCATCCCAGGTTTGACCGTTTAGCAGTCGACCATTGGCTTTCTTCGAGCGCTTGACGCCGTCTGCACCCCAGCCGCCCCATTGCTTGAAGAAGAAGGCTGAGCCATATTCGTCGCATTGGCGATGAATATTGTCGACCCATTCCTGCTGCATCGGACGTGCCTTGTTGCCCGATTCTCCACCGACAATTACCCAATGAATGTCGGTCAGGTCGATTTCACCCAGGTCTTCCAAAAGAGGTTCTGCGGAGAGGAATCTGATCGTCGCGTTTACTTTACGCAGGCAATCGATGCGAGGAACGCCATAAGCCTTGTCTTCAACTGAAACGCCCAGCCACGCATTGGTCGGAGGCGTGCGCTTGGTGAAGTAGTCCGCCAGCCTTTCTGCGCGCTTTGTAAGGATCTGAAAGGTGTGCTGCGTTGCGTCCCGGATGACGTCAAAGACCTGATCAATGTAGTGGTCGGGGACTTTTTCATGAAATAGATCCGACATCGAGTTTACAAAGTAAATAGTCGGCTTTTTGCGCAGCAGTGGTTCACGCAATTTCTCCGGACGCAGGCTGAGCTTGAATCCATTCTCGTAGCCAGGCGTTCCCATTGCTTGCAGGCGGTGAGCCATATTTTCCGCATAACAATGTTTGCAGCCCGGTGATACCTTGGTGCACCCAACAATTGGGTTCCAAGTCATTTCAGTCCATTCAATACTCGTCTGGGTACTCATTGCACTTAAACTCCTGTCGTGCAGGAAGATCTTAATAACGGATTCGGGTTTAAACTCTGATCATCGAAATGCTTAGAGTTTTTTCGAGTTCCTGCCAAATTTTGAGCATAACACATATGCTTGGAAAATATAGGCAAAATATTTGGCGCCATAAAGTTAAGGCGCCACAGTTAGTTATGTAAAGCTTTATTTTTTTTGGAGTTTAGTATCGTTTCAAATTATCAGTAGATAGGTTTTTTATTTGGTTATTTTTGTGTCAGTGCCCAGTGCTCGCTTGCTCTTGCCCAGTTTGGTCTTACCGGCTTTTTCGTCCGTTTTTTAACCTCCACGTCCAAGTTCACTATTTTCCCCTCCTTCACAAGTTCTTTGAAGGCAAGCTGGAAGTCGCTAGGATAGAAATCGGTTTGTTCCAGAAAACCCGCCCAGCACTCGTTGTCGATGAGCAAGGCCCCGGAGGAGAGTTGCGCCAGCACATAGGTTTTCGCAAGTGTTCGGTTATCTTGGGCGTGCATCACTTCAGGTTCTTCGAAGCCACCAAAGAGATCATCGACTGGTGCGCGCTTGCTCGATTGGTGGCGCAGTTTTGTCTCGAATTGGCTGACGCGCTGGAGCATGTGCATTTGCTCTGCGGCTTCTTTGAAGACAATCAGACCCTTGGGATGGCGAGTCAGATAAATCAGAAAATACAACACTCGATCCATGCCGGGCCGTTCGACTGTCACATGGGCTGAGCGCCCGCCATATAGGGAGCAGATGGCTTGGCGGTACTGCGAGACGATGATCTGTTGGCGCTGCGCGGCTGTCTCATCACCCGAAAACTTTACGGTCTTACCCAGCAACTCCTCGACATTGGTCTGTTGTGACTTCATCGCCATGGCTCTGTTGAGGAAGTCATACATGAAGTTGATCAGAAATTCAGCTTTGTTCAACGCTAGCAACGGAGCCAGTACCGGCGCATTGATAACCTTGTTCCATCCTTTGGGATCTATGAAGAAGAAGGTGAAGTGATGGGATGCCCAGGCAGCAACTTCGTCGATCTTGGTGGTGTAGTCGCCTTGGATGCAGCGTGATGACACACACTCACTGGTATCGTTGTCGAGAAAATTTTTGAGTTTCGCAAAGGCGGTCTTGTTTTTCTCGATGTACAACGCGCGAAACTTCACTTTGCATCCATGCACTTCTTCGAGTGATTTGGCACAATCCTTCATCAGACGCAGTGAGATTCCGATGGAGGTGTCGTGCAAGTCTTCAGACTCTTCCGACCATGGCCCTGCGAAACAATCTACGTAATTAATCACGGTCTCATTTCGACCGATGATCATAAAGAGGCGTTGGAGATAGGTCTTGAGTATGGTGTGCTTTACGTAAGCCTGCTCACGACCGTGGTACTCCATTGGTATCGACGACATGTGACTTCCCTGTTCATGCACTTGGTCGCTGAGATGTCAGACGGCCGACTCGCGCACAATGATAGTGGCCTTACGATATCTCAGCCGCTGTGGGATAGCTATGAAGCTGTCCAGCCAATTTAGGGGCTCAAAGGGTCATTCCCTCGGTGCCCTGAGCCAAAAGCTCTTCTACTCGACGCGTGCCGGGACTGGTGGAAAGCATTTGAAAAGGAGTTTTGCCAGCAAATTGCGTCTTGGGTTTGGAGAGCCAACGGATGGCTTTTTCAATGTCACCAAAAAAGATCTCAGCCAGGCTGAGGATGTGAGCGATCCTGAAGACGTAGTCGCTTTCATCTGCTGTTGAGTGTCCTCCGCTGGACAATCTGCCTTGCAAATCGGTATTGAGCACGCCCAAATCAATAAGTGCTCGCACGTTGTTCGAAGTGAAACCCAACTCGATCAGGTCGTGTATCTGTTGATCTGTGGTCTCGGTAGGAAGGTGAAGGAGATGCCTCAGCCGTTGGCGATAAGTCAGCGAAGCAGTTGCGCGCGACTGTTGTCTATCGCTTAAAACGCCGCCTGATGATTTAGCGACAGGGCGCAATATTATGACGCCCTGTTCAAATTCGATTTGTAAAAGATCTCCTAACCCCAGGCCCAATTGTTTCAAGAGCTCGTTTGGCAGGTTGACGATGACGTCTGCGCTGCCGTCGTTGGGGTATTCGCAGCGTACAACCCAAACCCTACGCTTCTCCATAATCGTCAACCTCGACCTTGCGGGTGGCATCGGGTGCATGAGTGGTGAAGTCACTGTCCCGTAAGTGCATTAAGGTCAGCCATAGTTATCACCTGCCGCTTTCCCATGCCGAGTAGCAGGTAAACGGTGTTTTTGGTGATGAAGAAGCCCGGCGGCCCATGGCTAGTGTGGAAAGAGCTGCGCACCCAATCTCCTGGCTGATAGCGTCCACGACTGTCCAGAACAACGCTCGATGCATAAACCATCACTGGCTCCAGCCCTCGCGAGCGCAGAGCTTCAAGCTCATCAGCGCTCACTTGCAGATCAAGGATTGTCCAATGCTTAACCAAGCAAAATGGACGGGATGGAAGTTTTTCGCGAACAGCGATTTCAGCCTCTCGTGCAGATAAACTGCAGCCGTCCAGCGGCGTGTACTGCCTGTCAAAAAAATCAGTCAGCTGTGAGAGGTTCATCCGCTACTTCCCATAAGCCTGGATGCTGTGATCGCATTTTGCTCTCTTCCTGCACGCTTAGCACCACCATTGGTCATGGTAGTCCCGGCAATTTCTTCAAGCCTCGCGTGTCGCGACGAGCATGGGGTTTTTATCCCTCGGCTATCCACAAGGTTGTATTAGCTGCGGCATTTTTCACAAACGTTCTTAGCCACGAGTAGAGCCGAGATTACGTTAGGCCAGCCATAGAGACCGGGCCCAAGATGATAGCGACGTGGCTGCGATCTCGGAGCGGAAGGCCATACGGGTGAGGCTTCAGCTTGCTAGGGGCACGAGAGATTTAGCGCTTTTCAATTTTGCTATCGATAGCAAGCTGCGCTCTTGTGACTTAGCTAGACGGCGAGTTACACATGGGCAAGGAACGTTCCAGGCGAGAATGCCGAAAATTTACTGAACATTTTTATCGTCTACTAACAATTAGTTAAACGCATTAGCCGTGCTTGAGCAGATCGTAGGCACATAGCAACCTTTTAAATTCGGTACAATTCCGATCAACGTAAGACTTTAAATACTGCTCAAGATCATCAACGGTGACTTTGCGGTGGTAAACCGACCAGATGATTGATGCTGACTTATTAGTTTGTGCAACTGCTTCATCATCCAAAATAGCTTTGATAGTGTTGTGGTCGGTCCTAACTCGCTCCTTTGTTGCTTCCACGATTGTCTCGATTTTGGCTTTCTGCTGCAATTTAAGCCGTTCTTCATCCTTCAGAGTCTTACAAACCTTAGAGAAACCAAATACCGGAAAAAACTGACCTGATTGAATTTTTTGCTTATTTATTAGTTCAAGTAGTTGATAATTCGATTCTTCTAGAATCTTGAAATAATTTCCGATCATTTCGGAGATTGTGAAGTATTGGTACTGGATCGTTTTGGAGGAACCGATGGCTAAAATTTTATCGCTGTTTTTCAAAGTATCCAAATCTTCTGTAATGGTGACTTTAATTTCACCACCCGCAAAAATCTCTTTGACGATATTTTGAACCTTGCGAACATCCATCGCAGTTACCGGTAACGCAAGCTTCGAAATCGCCTCATAGACAGCTGCAAAATTGTCAGTTTTGATCTTATTGATTCTGATAGTGGAAGAGAACCCCTCAAGATCAATGTCATGCTCAGTAATATCGGTGGAGTTCGACTCTGCCTCGTATTCAATTAGTAAGAAATTTTCCCTAATTTTTTTCGCGTGATCAGAATTCGGTTTCACGTATGTGAATATTGTACGCAAGAGAGCTTTAATGTTCTCATCGCTTACGCTGTAACCGATAAACACGATCGGGTTGTGTATAAATAAAGACAGCAACTGAGCCCGAATCAGTTCGTACCGAGCGAAAAAATCCTTATAATCAGCTTCGCTAATAATAATTTTTGTAGGGTGATCTACACACCCATGAATTTTGTAAACCGATCCATAGGGGTTACTCAGCAATATATCATTGCCAATTAGCGGCGAAAACTCAAAAAATTGCTCCAAGAATCGGTCATAGTTGGTTGTTATGATGGATCCTATGTTTTTACTGGCGCGCTTGAGAGCGGCAAGCTCACCACCGTACTCTTCCCTGATGTTTACTTCGCCGAGAAGGTGAGCAATGTAGATTTTGAGCCGGCTGATGCTCACCCCATTTTTCATGTTTTCATAGAAAGTATCATTAACAAACTTCAGTGCACCGTCGCGATCACGCGCAATTTCTTTATTAAAGACATCTTCCAGTTTCGTAGCTATCAGGTCGTATCGGAACTCACCATCCACTTCGCATTCCGCTTTAATGTCGTAATAAAATTCATCAGAACCACGTAGGTCGCAAGAAATCTTCCTGAGTAAGCCATCCCAAGTATAGGACTGGCTCAGATAGCGAAGACTGACCCCGGTTCCTACAAATAAGATCGGATGATTTCTGTATTTTCCGACGAACTCTTCGACCTTCATAACGGCCCCGACCTGATCATGAGTTTAAATTAGTGAGGATTTATACCATGCGGCAAGGGTACCTGGCAGACCCACCTTGCGACCTGACCGGGCGGGTTCGGGCGAATCATTCGAGATTGTCAGTTTCGCTTGGAGGACACGGTCCAGAGTTAAACAAGCCAAGTCCTAACACGATGTCTGATCAGGTCTTTGCGCCTCCCCAAGCCGGTTCTACCGATACACGTTATCGCGTTCACTTTGTTAGACGCATTTGAGCAGCGCCTGCTGGCCAACTGCTGCCCTCTGGCGGTGATTCTCTAGAGCTGCCGTAGTTGCATAATCGCGTCTGTAATCGCTTTTGCATTTGTGTCCAAGGTTTCCATGGCCACAAATGCGCTATCTGCAACGCCCTCTACGCCATTGTCTGAAAGCCATTTCGTTATCTCCTCTATTGCCGCCCCCAGAGCATGCTGGTTGTGCAGAAGCAGTGTCAGCGCATCTGCCGTGGCGATATTAGAGTCTGGGCTATTTGGCATGAGCGTCTTCCTTGGCGAGAGGTTTAAAAAGCTTAGTTCATGCAACCGGATCACACTGCCTTGGGCGCTCATTCATGATGTGGCTGTCTCGCACCAAAATAGCGCGCCAGTCCCCTCTCAGTCCCATATGGCCCTTTTTCAGACTCCAGAAACCACAAGCCACCGACTTTCTCTACGAAAATCAGGGGCTTGCGTTTACTGAATGTGGCGGTGAAGGAGAGATTCGAACTCCGACATCTATGCCGTCATACATGCTCTCCGAGATTGACCATTTATGCGTACGCAGGATTTCCGAGAAGCCTAAACGCCCTGGGGGAGCTGATGACGGTAATTGAGGCGCGAAAACAGCTAGGCATAAATGATGCGCCTGGCAAAGAGCCCAGTTCGCCGAGCCCCAAGGGAGAAGCGCTCATGGCTGCAGGTACAGCGAATCAGACTAAGCTCTCGGGCGCGCCCGTTCAAGGTCCCCTTTTTGACTTCGCACCAGTCGCTAACGAATTTCTACGAACACACCTGTTTGGCGACATTTTTGAGCGAGACAATCTGGACTGGCAAAGCGGAGAGATTGCCACTGTAAGCATGATTTCCGCTTTACCAGGTGAGAGCTGTGGCCGTCACCGGGTGGCTACCTTCCACGACTGACGTCGCTCGACAGTTGGAAAGCCGAGCAGAGTACTAGGGCGATGTTTTTATATGATTTTCTCGACCTGTTACAGAAAAACGACCCTTTAAGTGTTACTCGTTGAGCTTCGCTGAAAGCCATTTTGTTGTCCCGTTTGCCCCTTTGCCGGTCTCCAACAAAAAGACCTGACCATCGATGCCTCGGGATGAAAAGTCGACGGATCCGTCTGTTGGTGTATAGGTTCTTGCGGTCGAGCGGTAAGGACGGAAAGCGGAAAGCAGGTATCGTCGGCCATCGGCCAATGAGGTGAAATAACACCCGAGGCTCCCAGCAGATGTCTTATTTGACCAGACCTTGAAGTCCAACCGAGCAAGCCATGTGCCGATGGGAACGTCTTCCCAAGCATAGGATTTAAGCTCTAAGCCTGCATCCAATGCACCTTTGTAACTCCATCCTCGCAGCGAGCTTTCAGCGGGTGTTTCAAAGGTTTTTTCCACTTATTTCTTACTCCGTGATCGTTTTGCTTGCACAGGCTACGCGCCGACACTCCCCTGGTGGACGGTTGACGTCAATTCCTGTTGGGTGTGGAGGGGCCTGCCTGATTAGGTTGGAGCGTTTCACTCGTAGGGAAGGCCGCCGAATAGCTCAATCATTAGGTCGCCTCTCAGCACTTCGAACGGTACTTCGACATACTCATCCGGATGGCGCGGAAATGCTTTTTTCTCATGGCTCGAATTCTTCGTATGACCATGTACCTTCTGGCCATTCTCTTTGATGTAGGGCAGCACCACGATACGTCCGTGGTTCTTGGAGATAATCGTACCTTCGTGCCATAGGGTTTCACCGTTTTTGCTGGCTGAATCACCACTGACTGTTTTAACAGTCCAGCCAGGCGTACCCGATTCCTCATACCAGAACACAAAGCCCGCAACGACGACCACGCGCTGGCCACGAGCTTTAGCTTCTATCAGTAATTTCTGAACGCTGGCCAATTGTAAAAGCTTGTTAGCTCTGGGCAGCAATTGGGAGCGGATATCAACTTTGGTTTTGCCCCAATGAGCGGTACCAGACAGACCAAAACCTCGGGCGATCTTTTCGCGAGAGCAGTACATTGCGCATTTTTTAGTCGGGTTCAACCGATGTGACCAGTCATGTTCTCCACTCCGGGACAATGCAATCCTGTATCTAGGGAAGAACGCGATCTGAAGATAGGGCGCTTCCTGCAACTGCTCAAATAGTGCGCCACTTAAATTTTCCAGGTCAGGGGGAAGGATTAGGTCAGCTTGTTGAGGGCGCGCGAGGGGGGCGTTTCGGCGTAGTGCCTCTTTGAGCATCATGCATTCTTCATCCGCTAGGCGTTCTTGCACGATAATTTCTTTCTCTGCCTTCAGCGTCAGAGACGCGCGCAGAACATCATCGAGGTTGAGTGAAGTCGCTCTGTCGGCGATCTGCGCATTGAATTGAGTGGAAAATGCTCTGGCCTCTTCATACGTAGGGAACGTTTGGGCCTTCGCATGACCATTCGCTTCAATGTAATGAGGCATCCATGTGACATCCCCCGGTTGAACGTACTTAAGAGCGCGGATTATCCACCGCCCCGTCTCATACCAGCGAAACGGGAACAGGGCTAATGTCAAATTTTCGTAGCCTGACAATTCGCATAGTTGCATGAGATGCCCTTCCGAAGGCTCAACAAACGAAATCGCTGTTCATGCGTGCTCGGTATGAGGCTTCAATGGACTCGGACTCCCAGTAGCGCGAATCAGCCAGAGCGACCTCTCTAAGACAAGCTCTTTATTGCAGTCCAGCTAACTGTAGGACAAGTAATCATCCGGCGTTGCCTATGCTCTGTATCTGATGAGGCTCAAACAGAGTAATAACTTTCGAAACTCCAGGCAGACC
The DNA here is from genome assembly GCF_001945365.1 of Pseudomonas reinekei. Taxonomy (GTDB): domain Bacteria; phylum Pseudomonadota; class Gammaproteobacteria; order Pseudomonadales; family Pseudomonadaceae; genus Aquipseudomonas; species Aquipseudomonas reinekei. The sequence continues at coordinate 417,629 of NZ_MSTQ01000005.1, read as the reverse complement.
ACGTTCGATTAGCGACTTTTTGCCGTCGTGTGTCCAGCGAGCGTATGGGCGGGCGCTCAAACGAAATGACGAGTTCTTTGTAGAATCCTGGCCAGCAAGCTTGCTTCCGCCGGCGAAACTGGTGGGCGACGAAACGAAACAATCTTGCATTCCGCCAGCGGCAGCGCATTCGTGGAATTTATGACCTTCGGTACTGGAAGGTACGATTGATCGTTGATATCAGAGGCTTCAAATGTGAACGCCATCTGTGCTCCCCGCTCCGAGATATCAAAGTCATCAACGATTTTCATAAAAATGCTCCACAGCTGCTACAGGTCATGCGGGTGATCTCAAATGCCGCGGGAGGATAGTCCTTGAACGATGAGAGATTCAAGAGTCGGAATTGCTTCCATTGTGACAAAGGCGACGGGATGAGCCTCTCGTGTGTGCATGCTGCCCTCGGAATTTTTCCGACCTTTGGGATGTGCCGAGAAAAAGCGCAGAAATCGTGAAGGAGCTACACCGTCGAATGGCATGACTCTCACCTTCTCCGTTTCGTTCTCGTTTTCAGTTATAGCATCCTCGTGAAGCTTCGTCGCAAGGCTCTTGCGGTATGGCTCTAGAAAGTACACTTCACGAACACCTGCCGCGACAATGTGTCTTGCACATGAGTGGCAAGGATAGGTGGTAACAAACAATTTCCCATCCCTGATCTTTCCACCATCCGTGCTGCCAGCGCTTAATAAGGCATGCATTTCCGCATGTACCGCGCGTGAAAACTCAATCAAGCTCTTGAGCTGTGATTTCTTGCGAATTGCCTTATAGACTTGGTCTCGCTTCGACTCTTCTATGAGGCCCTCTTGAGCGAGAAGATCAACGATGGCATTTGAGATGACTTCCTTTTCCTGATCGTTGGAGCATCGGCCCCCATCAAGGTTCCAGCAGCGTCGATCTTCATCCGGTGAGCTTCCATACGATTCCGTTTGATAAAGACCTCCAAACGCTTTTGGCACATCGTTCCATCCGGTTGCCAAAATCTCACCTTCCGCACTGGTGATCGCAGCTCCCACCTGTCGGGAAAGACATGCAGAGTTTCGTGCAGCGGAAAAGGCAGCGTACATCGCTCTCTCGTTCAACGTAGGAGTCGCGATAACAGTGCCCAGCATCAAATCGAGGAATCGTTTTACTCGACCCTTTCGATGGGTATCGGTGGTCTTCTCCACGCGAAGGAAAAAGTCGGCTTGCGGGAAGGTGTCTTCGACACGTTGCCCATGATCTATCTCTTCGCCTGAGTCTCTGTCGATGAGGTCGTGGATGTGGTCGCCCTGACTTTTGTATCTTTCCAGTCGCGCGATGCGTAATTCGATCGGCGAATAGACCCCTACCACATGCAGCATGTCGCCGTAGATCGAGCGCAAGAGCTTGAGTTCGTCGATGTGCTTTATCGAGTCGATAATGTGGCAGTAGCGGACAGTGACCTTCGGAATGGGAGCAGCGCCAGGATGCTCAAACATATCTGGCTCATGGTGGTCCTCGGCTTCTTGCTGGGCTTCTTCCCGCTCCAGAGTGATACGTCGAATGGCAAAGCGAGCAAGAATCTCATTGCCGTACTCTCGGCGTAGCTCGTTCCCTGCTTCAATGAGCTTGATTATCGACTTTTCGCCAGTGAGAGATTTTTGCTTACGAATCTCATCACTCAGCCTGATGATATTAACTTTTTCGTAGTTGTAGTCCGTTCCTAGCAGCAGCTCCTTAAAGGTTCGGGCTACGTCGTGCAGCGGCGTACCCATCGGTCCACAAAGGGCGATAACGATTTCCGGGGTGATCGTCTTTCCAATTGCACCGATATCGTCGAAATGCCCACCTTTGTCGCTGTTGGCTGACGCAATGAGGCGGAAATCTGGAGCTGCCATAACGATCCCTGTCAGGTAGAAGTACTTTTAGTCTTCGATCATCTCATATTGCTATCGGAATATTGTAGTGAAGCGATAGGCAATCCGCTTCAGTTGTGGAAAAGAAAAAACTTTCCATGTGAAAGAGTTCGTTCTTGCTTAAAGATGCTTTTTGCGGACGACAAAGCGGTCGTCTAAATCAGTCGCATTAATTTCGAAAACGTCTCATTTATTTCGAAATCCCACAGCCGCCCCCCACGAGTGCAGGCCCGGAAGCCGAGTGATGGGGCTGGCGGAAGGGTCGTTGCGGCCAATGACTCAAGGGCGAGCAACTGACCACCGATTGAATCGCCGCCACTTCCAGCGCCTCGGACTCCGCCAGCGGGGGCAGCAAACCCGGCAAACGACTCGCCAGCAAGGTCTTGCCCGTTCCTGGCGGCCCGCTGAACAGAAGATTGTGAGCGCCCGCCGCCGCAATCAGTAGCGCACGCTTGGCGGCTAGCTGCCCCTGTACCTCGTTCAAGTCGGGGTAGGGTTTGCTGGCGTGAATCAAGCCATCGGAGACATAGGGTTCGACCGGCGTGTGCCCGTTGAAATGGGCGACGGCTTCCAGCAGATGATCCACCGCAATCACCTTCAAGCCGGACGCCAGGCACGCCTCCTCGGCATTCGCCCGCGGCACCATCAGCGAGCGCCCGGCCTTGCGCGCCGCCAATGCCGCCGGCAAGACGCCGCGCACGGCACGCACCGCGCCTGACAGCGCCAACTCACCCAGACATTCCACATCATCGAGCGTCAGCGTCGGCACCTGCACACTGGCCGAGAGAATCCCCAACGCAATCGCCAGGTCGAACCGCCCGCCATCCTTGGGCAAATCCGCCGGCGCCAGATTCAACGTGATCCGCCGCGCCGGAAATTGCAGCCCCGAATTGATGATCGCACTGCGCACCCGATCCTTACTCTCCTTCACCGCCGCCTCGGGCAGACCAACCATGGTCAGTGATGGCAAACCGTTGGCCAGATGGACTTCGACAGTGACAGCGGGTGCATCCACGCCAATCTGGGCGCGGCTGTGGACGATGGAGAGGGACATGGTCGTTCCTTGAGATGAATCGGGGCCGCTTCCTGCGGGCTTTTTGAAGGGTAGTTGGCGGAGGAGTTTCTGGCGGGGTGTTTGAGGAGGCAAACCTTCACTGGATGTTGCAGATGCTAAGTCTGTAGGAGCCGGCTTGCTGGCGATAGCGATTGGTCAGGCGACAAATGTATCGACGGTACAACCGCGATCGCCAGCAAGCTGGCTCTTACAATTATTCGGTTTCTGCTGGTGGGCTTAGCTTCGCTTCCATCTCTGCGACCTTCGCCTCGAGTGCCTCCAGGCGTGCCCGCGTGCGCGCCAGCACGACCATCTGGCTATCAAACTCTTCCCGGCTCACCAGATCCAGCTTACTGAAGCCGCTCTGCAACAATGCCTTGAACTGGCTTTCGATTTCGCTTTTCGGCAGGGGGGTGTCGCCGCTGAAGAGGCGGGAGGCGGTGCCGGTCAGGGCATCGAGGAAGTCTTTGGGCGCGAGCATGGGAAGAGGTCCTGATAACAATGGCGGGCAGTGTATCACGCAGTGTCTATAGTCATTTTCGCAGGCAAGGAATGCACGCTTTTCGCGCATGCGGACGGACGGCATCGCACCGTTGTTGTGCGTATCACGTCGGGTGTTGGAGTGAAGTTGTCGCTATCTGCGAGCAAAGGCTTGAAAACAGAGGGTTTTGTGGACATGGCAAGGTTTCTGCTTAGACGCTAGTGACCCATGCACTGATGCAGTCGCTGTGACGAATGCAGTGCGCCAGGCGAAACGGGGGAGTGTTTCGCAAGGAGCGGTTAACTGGCGTCGGACGGGCAGGTTAGAGCCGACGATGCGTTACAAAGCCAGGCACTGCGCTTAGACTTGAGACGGGTTTGTTTTCCTGGGGCAAGTCCACCAATTCGGGAGAGAGTTTTCATGAAGCTAGTCACTGCCATCATCAAGCCGTTCAAGTTGGACGACGTGCGCGAGTCGTTGTCCGAGATCGGCGTGCAGGGCATTACCGTTACTGAAGTCAAAGGCTTCGGTCGGCAGAAGGGTCACACCGAGCTGTATCGCGGCGCGGAGTACGTGGTCGATTTCCTGCCAAAGGTGAAGATTGATGTCGCCATTGACGACAAGGATCTCGACCGGGTTATCGAGGCGATAACCAAGGCCGCCAACACCGGGAAGATCGGTGACGGCAAGATCTTCGTGGTCAATCTGGAACAGGCGATTCGCATCCGTACCGGCGAAACCGATACCGACGCAATCTAAGCCGCCACAAACCCAACGCCCCAGGAGAAAACAATATGACTCTGCGTAAATTCGCAGGGCTAGGAGCCCTGTTGTCCATCGTAATGCCCAGCCTTGCTTTGGCGGCAGACGAAGTGGCGGCCCCAGTCCTCAACTCCGGTGATACCGCCTGGATGTTGACCTCGACAGCTCTGGTGCTGTTCATGACCATCCCCGGCCTCGCGCTGTTCTACGGCGGCATGGTGCGGTCGAAAAACATTCTTTCCGTGATGATGCAGTGCTTCGCCATTACCGGTCTGATCAGCGTCCTGTGGGTCATTTATGGCTACAGCATCGCGTTCGACACCACCGGCATGGAGCAGGGCGTCGTCAACTTCAACTCGTTCTTCGGCGGCATGGGCAAGGCTTTCCTCGCCGGTGTCACGCCATCCAGCCTGACCGGGCCGGCGGCGCTGTTCCCTGAAGCGGTGTTCATCACTTTCCAGATGACCTTCGCCATCATCACCCCGGCGCTGATCGTCGGTGCCTTCGCCGAGCGGATGAAATTCTCCGCGATGCTGATCTTCATGGGCATCTGGTTCACCCTGGTATATGCGCCAATCGCACACATGGTCTGGTCCGGTAACGGCGGCCTGATGTGGGACTGGGGCGTGCTCGACTTCGCTGGCGGCACCGTGGTGCACATCAACGCCGGTGTGGCCGGCCTGATTGCCTGCCTGGTACTGGGCAAGCGCAAAGGCTTCCCTACCACCCCGATGGCACCGCACAACCTCGGTTACACCCTGATGGGCGCCGCAATGCTGTGGGTTGGCTGGTTCGGTTTCAACGCCGGTTCCGCTGCTGCGGCCAACGGCACCGCCGGTATGGCGATGCTGGTGACCCAGATCGCTACCGCTGCTGCTGCACTGGGCTGGATGTTCGCCGAGTGGGTCACCCACGGTAAGCCAAGCGCACTGGGTATTGCTTCGGGTGTGGTCGCCGGTCTGGTCGCCATCACTCCAGCCGCGGGCACCGTTGGCCCGATGGGCGCACTGGTGATCGGTCTGGCTGCAGGCGTGGTGTGCTTCTTCTGCGCCACCACCCTTAAACGCAAACTGGGTTATGACGATTCCCTCGACGCCTTCGGCGTGCACGGTATCGGCGGTATCCTCGGCGCGATCCTGACCGGTGTGTTCGCTGCACCATCGCTGGGTGGCTTCGGCACCGTGACCGACATCGCCGCACAAGTCTGGATTCAGTGCAAAGGTGTGGGCTTCACCGTGATCTACACCGCGATTGTCACATTTATCATCCTCAAGGTCCTCGATGCCGTCATGGGCCTGCGGGTCACTGAAGAAGAAGAGGCAGTCGGTATCGATCTGGCGCTTCACAACGAACGCGGCTACAACTTGTAAGCACCCGCATAAAAAACTTGCCCGGCTTGCCGGGCATTTTTTTGTCTGGATTTTGTCATTGGACGTGTGGCTGAAAGGTTTTTTCTGACAGCTTTGTGAAGGTTTACGGCAGGGGTTTTTCTGCGGGCAATCGCTTACGCAATGGAAGGAATATTAGGGCCTTTGTTTTTTCCCAGAGCGCGCTAGAATGCGCCCCGAACGTGCGGAGAACTGTATGTGGCAACAGACTCTGATTACCCTGCGGGCGAGGCCCCGGGGCTTTCATCTGGTAACGGACGAGTTACTCGCCGGCTTGCCTGAACTCAAGGCGTGTCGGGTCGGTCTGTTGCATTTGTGGCTGCAGCATACCTCGGCGTCGTTGACCATCAACGAGAACGCCGATCCGGCGGTACGTCGCGACTTCGAACGATTTTTCAATCGTCTGATCCCACAAGGAACAGACGGCTATGAGCATAACGACGAAGGCCTGGACGACCTCCCGGCGCACTTCAAGGCCAGCGTGCTTGGTTGTCAGCTCAGTTTGCCGATCTCGGCAGGCCGACTGGCGTTAGGGACCTGGCAAGGCGTTTATCTGGGCGAGCACCGTGATCATGGCGGTGCTCGTAAAGTCCTCGCCACCGTGCACGGTGATGGGGCATAGCCGCTGGTCAGCAGCGGCTGTTGATTTTTTTCCGGCAGCCTTCGACAGAGGGCAAAGCTGGGCTATAACTAATCTGCTTTTCGCAAGTCATGAGGTAGAACATGAGCGACGATGATCTGGAAAACGACGACCTCGAAGTAGGCGACGAAGACGAGGCCGAAGAAGGCCTGGAAGCAGCAGCGGAAGACGTTGCTGACGACGACGGCGTTGATGCGCCCGCGCCGACTGCCAAAGGCAAAGCCAAGGCAGCGGTATCGGTCGACGAGCTGCCAAGTGTCGAAGCCAAGAACAAGGAACGCGATGCTCTCGCGCGGGCCATGGAAGAGTTTTTGGCCAGAGGTGGCAAGGTGCAGGAAGTGGAGGCCAACGTAGTCGCCGATCCGCCCAAGAAGCCGGACAACAAGTACGGCAGCCGGCCTATCTAAGGCTGCTCCGAGCTTGCTGAAAAAGCCCGCCGTCGCCGCGGGCTTTTTCATGGGTGAAACAAAACCCTTGAACTCGGCATGATCCCCTGTGGGAGAGCCTGCTCGCGAAGAGGCCCTCACATTCAAGATCTATGTCGGCTGACCCACCGCTTTCGCGAGCAGGCGCGCTCCCACATGTTTTGTGTCATCGCGAGGCGGCATTCCACAGCGCCAACAACGCCGGCAACTCGGTCAGGCTGCGAATTTCCGCATCCGGCAAACGGTCCGCTTCCCACGCCTTGCCCGCCGGGTTGAACCAGATTGCCCGCAGCCCCGCTTGCTGCGCACCGGCAATATCATCACCCGGATGATCACCGATGTGCACCGCCCTCTCGGGCGTCGCGCCGCCACGCTGCAACGCTTCATGAAACAGCCGCGCATCAGGCTTGGCGATGCCGATGTCTTCGGCGCACAGCGCAAACTTGAAGTAATCCGCCAGGCCCAGCCGACGTACATCGGCGTTGCCGTTGGTGACCACGCCGAGGGCGTAGTGGTTGGCGAGAATCTCCAGGGTGGGTTCGACTTCCGGAAACACCTCGATCTGATGCCGAGCGTGCAGAAACACTTCGAAGCCCTTGTCTGCCAGATCCGAGGCTTGCGCATGGGCATAGCCGGATTCTTCCAGCGCATGGAACAGCACGCGCCGGCGCAGGGCGCTGATGCGATGCTTGAGTCCCGGCTCGCTGCTCAGGATACGCTCACGAATGGTCCACAAATGCTCAACCGGCACTGCACCCAGATTGGGCGCGTGCTCGGTCAGCCATTCACGCAAAACGGCTTCGGCGCTGACAATCACCGGGGCGGTGTCCCACAGGGTGTCGTCGAGGTCGAAGGTGATCAACTGAATGCTCATGAATCGTCGCCTTTCATGCGTTTGGCCCGTGGATGGGCGCTGTCATAGACCGTGGCCAGATGCTGGAAGTCCAGGTGGGTATAGATCTGCGTGGTCTTGATGTCGGAATGGCCGAGCAATTCCTGCACCGCCCGCAGGTCCTGGGAGGACTCCAGCAAATGGCTGGCGAAGGAGTGACGCAGCATATGCGGGTGCAGGTTTTGTCCCAGTTCGCGTTCGCCGGCGGCTTTGACCCGCACCTGAATCGCCCGGGGCCCGAGGCGCCGGCCTTGCTGACTGACAAACACCGCATCGTCTGCCGGATTGGCCATCGCCCGCAGCGGCAACCATTGTTCCAATGCCTCGCGAGCCTTTTTGCCCACTGGCAGCAGGCGGGTTTTACTGCCCTTGCCGAGTACCTGGACCATGCCGTCTGCAAGGTCGAGTTGATCAAGGTTGAGACCGGTCAGCTCTGAAAGCCGCAGTCCAGAGGAATAGAACAGCTCCAGAATCGCCTGATCACGACGAGCGAGAAAATCATCCTCCACACCGCCCTCAAGCAGTTGCAACGCGCGGTCGGTGTCGAGGGTTTTCGGCAGGCGTCGTTCGCCCTTGGGCGGTGCGAGGCCGTTAGCCGGATCGTGGTCGCACAGGCCTTCGCGGTTCAGGTAGTGATAGAGACCGCGCACTGCCGACAGCAACCGTGCCAGGCTGCGCGAGGATTGGCCTTGGGCATGCAGGCGGGCGATCAGGCTACGCAGGCGCTGAATGTCCAGTGCTGCCCAACTGCCGATGTTCTGTTTGACGCACCAGTCCAGGACTTTATCGAGGTCACGGCGGTAGGCCGACAGCGTGTGCGGTGACACCTGCCGCTCACTGCGCAGGTGTTCGCAGTAAGCGTCCAGTTGCCGTTCCATGTTCAGCGAACCGAGCGCAGGGAGCTATTGACCCGTGGCAGCACGCGGCCCATGACTTCGGCGATGTAACTGAGGAACAGCGTGCCCACCGAACTCTTGTAGTGCTGCGGATCACGGCTGGCGATGGCGAGGATGCCGTGGATGCCTTGATGGCTGATGGCGACGACGGCCGTGGAGCCAATCTGCTTGCGCTGTTCTTCGCCGAACAAGAAGTCCAGCTCATGTTCACGCAGGCTGCCACTGACGCTTTTGTCTTCGAGCAGCAGGCCACCGATGGCCACTTGTGCGTCGGCGTGCGTGACCCAGCGCCCCACTGGCATGGCGTTGTCGCCCAGCAGGATGAGGCTGACGAAGGGCACCTGGAAATCCTGGCGCAGGCTGTCTTCGACGCAGATCACCACGTCTTCCAGGCTGGTGGCATCCATCAGCGCGAGAATCAGGCGGCGGGTCTTGTCGAAGAGGCGGTCGTTGTCGCGAGCCACATCCATCAAGTGCGACAGACGATGACGCAGCTCGATGTTACGGTCGCGCAGGATGGTCATCTGCCGCTCCACAAGCGAAACGGTGTCGCCGCGCCGGTGGGGAATGCGCATTGCCGGCAGCAGTTCTTCGTGCTCGACGAAGAAATCCGGATGAGCCTCCAGGTACGCGGCAATTGCCGCCGCCTCCAGGCGCTCGGACGGAGATTCGTCGGACTGTCGGGCTGGTACCTGTGGCTTGTCGGTCATGGCTTTGGCTCACTCAAAGACGTACTTGTCCTTCGTATACGCGGACTGCCGGGCCGGTCATTAGCACCGGTTGGCCAGGGCCTGCCCACTCAATGGACAGGCGCCCGCCAGGCAGGTCGATCAGCAACGGCGAATCCATCCACCCTTGACTGATCGCGGCTACTGCTGCGGCACAAGCGCCGGTCCCGCAGGCCTGGGTTTCCCCGGCGCCGCGTTCCCAGACGCGCAACTGCGCGCGGCCCCGATCGATGACCTGGAGAAAACCGACGTTGACCCGCGCCGGGAAGCGCGGGTGATGTTCGATTTTCGGCCCCAGTTCATGCACCGGTGCATTGTTGATGTCGCTGACCCGCACGACGGCGTGGGGATTGCCCATGGACACGGCCGTCAGCTCGACCGGTGTACCGTCGACGTCAACCTGATAACTCGTCGCCTGCTCCGGTGCCTGGAACGGAATATCCGCCGGTACCAGGCGCGGGGCGCCCATGTTCACGCCGATCTGGCCGTCGCTACGAACGTCCAGTTCGATGATGCCGCCTTTGGTCTCGACGCGAATCTGCCGTTTTGCGGTCAGGCGCTTGTCGAGGACGAAGCGGGCGAAACAGCGCGCACCGTTGCCGCATTGTTCCACTTCGGACCCGTCGGAATTGAAGATCCGATAGCGAAAATCCACATCCGGGTTGCTCGGCGCTTCGACGATCAGCAACTGATCGAAACCGATGCCGGTGTGCCGATCGCCCCATTGCTTGGCATGCTTGGGCAGAATATGCGCGTGCTGGCTGACCAGGTCGAGGACCATGAAGTCATTGCCCAGGCCGTGCATTTTGGTAAAACGCAGCAGCATGGCTTACTCCGGCAGCAGGCTTTCGCCAGCAAACAACTCGGCTACCGTCTCACGGCGACGCACTTCAAATGCCTGATCACCGTCCACCAGCACTTCAGCGGCCCGGCCGCGAGTGTTGTAGTTGGAACTCATGACAAACCCATAGGCGCCAGCCGAATGTACGGCCAGCAGGTCGCCTTCTTCCAGGGCCAGTTCACGCTCCTTGGCCAGGAAGTCGCCGGTTTCGCAGATCGGGCCGACGATGTCGTAGGCGCGGGCAGCGGTGCTACGCGGGCGCACGGCGGTGACGTCCATCCAGGCTTGATACAGCGCCGGGCGGATCAAGTCGTTCATGGCCGCATCGACGATGGCGAAGTCTTTGTGCTCGGTGTGCTTGAGGTACTCGACCTGGGTCAGCAGCACGCCGGCGTTGGCGACGATGAAGCGACCCGGCTCGAATACCAGCGCCAGGTCACGACCGTCGAGACGCTCGCGCACGGCCTTGATGTAGTCGGCAGCCAGTGGCGGCTCCTCGTCCTTGTATCGCACGCCCAGGCCACCACCGAGATCGATGTGGCGCAGGTAAATGCCACAATCGCCGAGGCGGTCGACCAGGCCCAGCAGGCGGTCGAGGGCGTCGATGAATGGCGGCAGGGTGGTCAGTTGTGAACCGATGTGGCAATCGACGCCGACCACTTCCAGGTTCGGCAGCTGCGCGGCACGCACGTACACGTCTTCGGCGTCGGCGATGGCGATGCCGAACTTGTTCTCTTTGAGACCGGTGGAAATGTACGGGTGGGTGCCGGCATCGACATCCGGGTTCACGCGCAACGAAATCGGCGCGCGAACGTTCAGCTCGGCGGCAACCACTTGCAGGCGCTCCAGTTCGTCGGTGGATTCGACGTTGAAGCAGTGTACGCCGACTTCCAGGGCGCGACGCATGTCGTCACGGGTCTTGCCGACGCCGGAGAACACGATCTTGTCGGCGCTGCCGCCAGCGGCCAGAACGCGTTCCAGCTCCCCACGGGAAACGATGTCGAAACCGGCGCCCAGGCGCGCCAGGACATTCAGTACGCCCAGGTTGGAGTTGGCCTTGACCGCAAAGCACACCAGGTGTGGCATGCCGGCCAGCGCATCGGCGTAAGCCAGGTATTGAGCTTCGATGTGCGCGCGCGAGTAAACGTAGGTCGGAGTACCAAAGCGATCGGCGATGGCAGACAGGGCAACACCTTCCGCGAACAGTTCACCGTCACGGTAGTTAAAAGCGTCCATGATGTTCCCTTATTGGTAGACGTCGTGCTTGTGCGCCTTGGACGGCTGCTTTTGCGAGGACTGTGCCTGCTCTGCAGGGTCCTGGCTGTCGTCCGGCAGGTACAGCGGGCCTTTTTGGCCGCAGGCCGACACGAGACAGGCGACCGCGAGGAGCGCGGCAAGGGAAGAGATCAGGCGCTTCATGGCGAAATCCTTGAAAATGCATTAATTGCGCCGGAGTATACCGGCCACCCGGCAGCTTGCCTATGCGAGGGGGCTCCCGTCCGGCGGGGCTTGGCCGCAAGCACATCGAACCCTGTGGGAGCGGGCTCGCCCGCGATAGCGGAGGTTCAGTCGACATTGATGTTGAATTTGCCGGCCCTATCGCGGGCAAGCCCGCTCCCACAGGGTGAAGTGTTAGGCCCCCTTGGTCGTTATCCTTTGCAATCGACAGGGCTCGCCCGTATCTTGCGGCGCTTGAGCCTGATCAGACATTTTTTGAGGTTGCCGCAATGAGTTTGTCCGAAGCCCGTTTCCACGATCTGGTCGACGAAACCCAGGAAAAACTGGAAGACATCTTTGACGAAAGCGATCTGGATATCGATCTGGAGAGCTCGGCCGGTGTGCTGACCGTCAAGTTCGAGAACGGCACCCAGTTGATCTTCAGTCGCCAGGAGCCGCTGCGTCAGCTGTGGCTGGCGGCCGTGTCCGGTGGCTTCCACTTCGATTACGACGAAGAAAGCGAGCGCTGGATGTGCGACAAGAGCGAAGAGCAGTTGGGCGAGATGCTTGAGCGCATCGTCCAGCAGCAGGCCGGCGTTGAATTCGATTTCGAAGGTCTGTGAGATCGTGACCCAGCCTGCACCTGTGCGCCCACCCAAGCCGCTCTACAGCAATGTCAGTCCTGCGGTGCCGTCGCCCTGCAGCGGTGTATGCCGCCTGGATGAGCAAAAAGTCTGTCTGGGCTGCTTTCGCCATGTCGAAGACATCCGCGAATGGCGCTCGGCGGATGATGAGCGTCGACGGGTGATCTGCACCCAGGCCGCGTATCGCAAAGCCAACACCTGACCTGCAACAAATGCGGGCTCCGGGCCACGGCTTGTATATTTTTTGAGCTGTGATAGTGTCCGGGTACGCCTCAACCCATCGAGGCTTGTGAAAACCCCGCCTTCTTCTGGCGGGGTTTTGCTTTTTTCGCGCAGAAGAAAGGAGTCTGCCCTGATCATGACCGCACCTTCCATCACCCTTACCCGTCTGGACGTTCAGCGTCTGGAGCGTCTGATCGACAGCCTGGATGACACGCTGCCGGGCGTTATCGCGCTGCAAACCGAACTGGATCGCGCCGATACGCTGGTCGGCCACGATGAAGTGCCCGCCGATGTCGTGACCATGAATTCCCGTGTGCACTGCCGCGAAGAAAGCAGTGGCAAGGACTACCACCTGACATTGGTGTACCCCAAGGATGCCAATGCCGACGAAGGCAAGATTTCCATTCTGGCGCCGGTCGGCAGTGCTCTGCTGGGTCTGAAGGTCGGGCAGCATATCGACTGGCCGGCACCGGGCGGCAAGACGCTGAAGCTGACCTTGCTGGAAGTCGAATCGCAGCCGGCCCAGGGCGGCCACTTTCCGGAATAATTTCCCGTCAGACCTGATCGAGCGCTGCGTTCAATGCGCGCTCCAGGTCGGCCTTGTAACGCAAATAAAGATTGCTTGAGCCCTGAGCATCACCGAGCAGGCCGGACAGATCCAGGTCGGTGATGTAGCAGCGGTAACGCTTGGTCTCGCGGCGCTGCTCGACAATCTCCCGGGCGACCACGCTGAACAGTTGGTCGCCATGCTCCAGCTCTGAAAACTCCCGTTGATTGCAATACAGCGTGACCTGCACCTTGCCCGGTGCAGCTTTGCCGACGATCGCCTGAACGTCGTAGAACGGCTTGTTGACCGGGGTTTGCGGTGTCGGCCGGGCTTCGACCCGGCGTGCTCGGCCTGTACCGGTCGGCAGTAGCTGGTAATACAGGATGTGCGGATTCCTGGGTTGCGCCGAATCCATTGGCAGCGCCGCGTCACGGCGGTACTGGATGGACAGCAGGAACCGTTGCATAGGCACCAGCAGGCTTTGCTCGTCATGCCAGGGCAAGCGCTGATGCCACATGGCATTGAGCTCATCGAGGACGTACAGATCGGCCAGGCCTTCGCTCACTCGATAGAACACTTGAAGGCTGTCAGGCTGACCCATGGGCAGCAGCAGTGACAGATCGTGGTCTTCGAGCGCCATCGGGTCCAGGTGCAGCGGGCTATAACCGGAGGGCTCCTGAGCCAGGTACTCGAACAGGGCCGGCAGCGAGGTGAGGGCGGCATGTTTGACCTGGCCAGGCACCAGCTCCAGCACGTGGTAATGCTGCTGGACCTGGATGAGGTAGCGCAGATTGAGCTGGCTCAGCAGCAGATTCTGCGCGGTGTCGAGAATGTCTTCGACGCGCTGGGCGATGAACTGTGCGCGGTTGTGGCAGAAACAGCGCACGCGCAACTTCGGCTGCAGCGGGCCGTCCGGCAGGTTGTTGAGGTAATCACGCAGGCAGTCGAGCAGGGCGTGGGGGCCGTCGTAGCGGCTGACCAGCACTTCGTTCCAGCTGTTGAGCGTGACCTGGTCGAGGGTCAATACCAGGTTTTCCCGGACCCCGGCATAGCTCAGTGAGTCGGTACGCTCGGTGGTCATCAGGATGTTCAAGTCGCGGTGATGTTTGAGCGGGTCGACGCCGACGTTCACCAGAATCAGCACTTCGCTCGGCACGCTGGCGCGCAGCAAGGGCTCTTCGGCAACGGCCGGCAGCGGCAGGGGAATGCTTTGTTGCAGGCTGCCGAACAGATTGAACAGCTCGAATTCGCTCAAGTCGCTGCTGCCGGGGTGCAAGGCCAGGCGCGTGCTGCTGTCGATCACGCCGTTGCGATGGCACCAGGTGAGCAATTCGAGCAGATGGCGGCTGCGCTTGATCGGCGCGAAATGCTCCCATTCATGGGCGGTAAGGCTGCCGTTGTACAAGCCCCATTGGCTTTGCCCGGATTCTTTTTTGTCGGGCGAGTAAACCAGCGTCAGAGTGTCTTCGGCCAGGTCCGGGGCGATGCCCGGATTAATGAACTCGACCTTGTCGGCTTTGCGCTCGAACGCCGCATACAGGCGGCGGCCCAGCACGCTGAGATCGCGTTTGTTGATCAGGCTGACGGTTTGTTCGTTGCGGGCAAACTGGGTCAGGAAGCGGTAGCTGTAATTGAGCTCGTTGACCAGCGCGCGACGCTCCGAACTGACTTGCCGGACTTTCCACTGGCTGCGGCTGTCGAGCAGGGCCAGTTGTCGCGGGTCCCACTTCCATTCATGGGCCAGGCGTTCAAGCAGCGAACGTTGCCAGCTCTGGGTACGGCCGCCGCTTCCGGTCAGCTTGCGGTTGACCTTCAGGTACAGCGCGCGCCGCACCAGTTCCAGGCGTTCCGGTTCATTTCGGGCAATGAGGTATTCCTCGATGCGCCGGTAAACCACCACGTACGGGTCCAGTTCATCGAGGTCGAGCTGATTGGCGAACACTGCTTGTTTGAAGCGCAGGCTCAGGCACTGGACCGTGGGGTGTTCGCTGGCGTAGACCTCGGTCAGTAGCAGCTTGAGCACTGATTTGTACGGCGACTCAATGCCCTTGAACAGCTGCCAAAGGCCGGCGCCGACGAATTCGCCGGGTGGAATAAACGCCAGGTGCCCCAGGTCCAGGCTTTCGTCGGCGCGGATGAAGCGCTTGGACAGCAGTGTGTGGGTATAACGGTCATAGCTCGATTCTTCATAAACCGGCACCAGCCACCAGATGGGTGTGCGTCCCGCCAGCCAGATCGCGGTGCGATAGAACTCGTCGAGCAGCAGGTAGTGCTGGGTCGTGCCGCAGTTTTCCGAACTCAGTTGGTTGTCGCGCTCGCCCCGAACGAAACGAACCGGATCGATCAGGAAGAAGTGCGCCTCGGCACCCTGGTTGGCAGCCCAGGCTTCAAGCAGCTGGCATTTCTTGCGCAGCTCGGCGAGCTCGTTTTCGGTCAGGTCCGGGCTGTGGCACACCCACACGTCCATATCGCTCTGATCGGCCTGGGCCAGGGTGCCGAGGCTGCCCATCAGAAACAGGCCGTGAATCGGCCGTGGCGGATTGCTGCCGTGGCGCGGCTTGTAGGAAAACGAGCGGGTCAGGCGCTGGGCTTCGGCCAGGACATTGGTGTCCGGCTCGAAATTCGACACACCGGCCGGCGTGGTGCCCGAAACGTAACCCGGCAACAGCGGATGATTGACGTGGAAGAACAACGGCAAAAGGCTCAACACCGCCTGCTGGCGCGTGGACAGGCCTTCAACGGCGCGGGCCAGACGGCCCTCATTGAGCTTGAGAAAACGTGCACGCAGCTGGCTGAGAACCTTTCGGTCGATTCCCTCGTCCAGATCGGGGCGAATTTCATGGGTGCGGGTCATGTCAGCTCAAACCGGCTCGCAGGGCGAGGATGTGGGGCTCTCGGGTGAGGGGCAGTTTAGCGCCTCGGCCTCGGGATTTTTAAGCTGATTTTGTTTTTTGACGTCAGATTTCTATCGCGCGGCGACAGCAGCTGGCAGAGGCGGGTAACCGGGCAGGCCCGCGGAAATCCCATGGCGGGGTTTCCGTGGGCGATTCGATGGAATTCAGGCTGTTACTTCGGCGTTAAGAATGGTCAGCACGGTTTGCACATTTTGCGCGGCATCGCGACCCAGGCTGGTCAGGTAACCGCCGTCAGGCTGGTCGGTGAGTTCTTTTTCAAAGAGACGTTTGGCGGCGGCAATGTGTTTCGGGGCAGCGGTCTGATGAATTTTCAGACCTTCCTGGGAACTGTCCAGGTTGAAGAGTGCGAGGACTTCCAGTTCGGCAACCAACTCAGGGGTAAGCGACATAAGGACTCCAGACTTTCTAGGAATTGGACGACAGCGCTCCTAAGGTGAACCCGCTTGTGCGGCATGTCCAGTGCTCGCGACAGGGTTTTTTCGCCTTGGGCAGCATTCCCCGTCGGGCCGTGTGGCAGCGGGGTGTTTGCAGTGTAGTCAGGGTCTGGGAGGCAGCAGGACGGATTGGCAACAAATTGTGTGGAGCAGCATTCGTGTGGCGATGGCGCTTGTGCCCGCTCGACTGCGAAGCAGACGCAACGCTTCGGGCCCCCTTCGCGACCCGGCGGGAGCAAGCTCCCTCGCCACAGAAATTGATGTCGATGCTTATTTCTTTTCCGGTGGCAGTTCTGGCAGCGCGCGCAGGGCCGCTTCGTACCATTCGGTATTGAACGCGCGGTCTTCTTCGAGGATTGCGTCGATTTCCACCGCCAAAACGTGGGCCATCAGGTTGAGGATTTCCTCACGCTCGTAGCCCACCAGGGTCAGCTTGTTGAACGTTGCCTTGGCCGCTGGCGGGTTGTCGCTTTCGATCTGGTTTTCGATGGCTTCGACCAGGGTATTTTCGGCGAACTCTTCTTCGTCGGCGTCGATATCGGTTGGCTCGCTCATGGCAGGCTCCTTGGGGAAAGGTGGCCAGTTTACCCGTATTCAGGCGCGTGATGCTGCTGGCAAGAAACCACGGAGCGATCTATAAAAGGGCACTGCCCACCCCGCACGGCCTGGAGGCTATGTGATGCTCAAGCTTTATGGATTCGCTGTCAGCAACTATTACAACATGGTCAAACTGGCACTGCTGGAAAAAGGCCTGCCGTTTGAAGAAGTGCCGTTTTATGCCGGGCAAACCCCGCAAGCCCTCACCATCAGCCCGCGTGGGAAAGTACCGGTATTAGGCGCCGAGCAGGGTTTCATCAATGAAACCAGTGTGATTCTCGAATACATCGAGCAAAGCCAGAAAGGCACACCGCTGCTGCCAAGTGATCCTTTTGAGCGGGCGCAGGTGTTGGCGTTGGCCAAGGAGATCGAGCTGTATATCGAACTGCCGGGCCGGGCTTGCTATGCGGAGGCATTTTTCGGCATGACACTGCCTGATGCGATCAAGGAAAAGACCAAGGCCGAGTTACTGCTCGGCATCGCTTCCCTGGGCAGGCACGGCAAATTCAGCCCCTACGTCGCGGGCGACCGTTTGAGTGTGGCGGATTTATATTTCCTGTACAGCGTGCCGTTGGCTTGCGGGGTCGCCAAGAAATTGTTTGACATCGATTTGCTCGCCGAGCTGCCGGCGGCCAAGGCACTGTTGCAACGGCTGGAACAGAATCCGAATGTGCAGCGGATTGCGGCTGACAAGGAAGCGGCCATGCCGGCGTTCATGGCGATGATCGCGGCCAGGAAGTAGGTTTGTAGCGCTTTTAAGGCCGCCTTCGCGAGCAGGCTCGCTCCCACATTCGAGCACATTCTTTCTGAAAGAACTCGGTCAACTGTGGGAGCGAGCCTGCTCGCGAAGCTTTTGGCGATCTAGCGGCTGGCGATCAACGCCTGGCCACGCACCACGGCTGCCTTCACCTGCGCCGGCGCGGTGCCGCCGATGTGGTTACGGGCATTGACCGAGCCTTCCAGGGTCAGCACGGCAAACACGTCCTGATCGATCTGGTCGCTGAACTTGCGCAGTTCATCAAGGCTCATTTCCGCCAGGTCCTTGCCGCTTTCCACGCCGTACTTCACGGCATGACCGACGATTTCGTGGCAATCACGGAACGGCAGGCCACGGCGCACCAGGTAGTCGGCCAGGTCAGTGGCAGTGGAGAAGCCGCGCAGTGCCGCTTCACGCATCATCGCGTGCTTGGGCTTGATCGCCGGAATCATGTCGGCGAAGGCGCGCAGCGAGTCGCGCAGGGTATCGGCGGCGTCGAACAACGGTTCCTTGTCTTCCTGGTTGTCCTTGTTGTAGGCCAGCGGCTGGCCTTTCATCAGGGTCAGCAGGCCCATCAGCGCGCCGAACACACGGCCGGTCTTGCCACGCACCAGCTCCGGGACGTCCGGGTTTTTCTTTTGCGGCATGATCGAGCTGCCGGTGCAGAAACGGTCCGGCAGATCGATAAACTGGAACTGCGCGCTGGTCCACAGCACCAGTTCCTCGGAGAAACGCGACAGGTGCATCATTGCAATGCTGGCGGCGGAGCAGAATTCGATGGCGAAATCGCGATCGGACACGTTGTCCAGCGAGTTGCCGCCGACGGCGTCGAAGCCCAGCAGTTGTGCGGTGTATTCGCGGTCGATCGGGTAGGTGGTGCCCGCCAGCGCGGCGCTGCCAAGAGGCATGCGGTTGGTGCGCTTGCGGCAGTCGACCAGGCGCTCATAGTCGCGGCTGAGCATTTCGAACCAGGCCAGCATGTGGTGCCCGAAGGTCACCGGCTGGGCAGTTTGCAGGTGGGTGAAGCCGGGCATGATGCTGGCGGCTTCACGCTCGGCTTGCTCCAGCAAGCCTTTTTGCAAGCGCGTGATTTCACTCAGGATCAGGTCGATCTCGTCGCGCAGCCACAAGCGGATGTCGGTGGCGACCTGATCGTTGCGGCTGCGTCCGGTGTGCAGCTTTTTGCCGGTCACGCCGATGCGGTCGGTCAGACGCGCCTCGATGTTCATGTGCACGTCTTCGAGGTCGACGCGCCAATCGAACTGACCGGCCTCGATTTCACCCTGGATGGTCTTCAGGCCATCGATGATGCTGTCGCGCTCGGCATCGGTGAGCACGCCAACCTTGGCCAGCATGGTCGCGTGGGCAATGGAGCCCATGATGTCGTGGCGATACAGGCGCTGGTCGAAGGTGACGGAGGCGGTGAAGCGGGCGACGAAGGCGTCGACGGGTTCACTGAAGCGGCCGCCCCAGGACTGATTGGTCTTGTCAGTGCTCATGAATTCGCTCGTATCGGCTGAAGAAAGATGGCGTTGAAAGCTGGCGCGGATAATAACAGGGTTGCCAATCGTGTCGGTGACACTGGTCGACTGGTTTTTCATGTCGTAAGTCGTGACGGATACAGACCTTGTGCAAATTGCATAACGATATTTTTCAATTGAGCAATATCGTCTCGGCAACCGTCTACAGTTGGACAGTAGGATCAGCGCACTTCCCGGTGCCAAGGCTGACTAGAAGAAGAGGGGGTGTTCATATTGCGTATCAGCAAACCCTGTGGCGATGTGTCGCCAAAGCGGGCCTGGGCCGCTAATCGCCCGGCAGATGAAAATTTAGCTGCCCGACCAGCGGCACTTTTTGACGCTCGCGCTAGTCTTAGCGTGGATCGCGGTGACGGACGTCACTTCACCTGTCTACGCTATCCTTGTGCGAGACTCACGCAGGAATCCAGCGCAATATGAATGTCCTGATCGTTGATGACGACCCCCTAGCCCGCGAGCGCCTGAGCCGAATGGTTGGCGAACTCGAGGGATACAGTGTCCTGGAGCCCAGCGCCACGAATGGCGAAGAAGCGTTGGCACTGATCGACAGCCACAAGCCGGACATCGTGCTGCTCGATATCCGGATGCCGGGCCTCGATGGCCTGCAAGTGGCTGCGCGATTGTGCGAACGCGAAACTCCGCCCGCCGTGGTGTTTTGCACCGGGCCCGATGAATTTGCCGTGGAAGCCTTACAGGCCAGCGCCGTAGGCTATCTGGTGAAACCTGTGAGAACTGAACATTTACATGACGCGTTAAAAAAAGCCGAACGCCCCAATCGCGTTCAACTCTCGGCCCTGACCCGCCCCGCCGCCGAAAGTGGCAGTGGTCCCCGCAGCCACATCAGCGCCCGAACTCGTAAAGGGATCGAGCTGATTCCGCTGGATCAGGTGGTTTACTTCATCGCGGATCACAAATACGTGACCTTGCGTCATGAAGCGGGCGAAGTGTTGCTCGATGAGCCACTCAAGGCCCTCGAAGACGAATTCGGTGACCGTTTTGTGCGTATCCACCGCAACGCGCTGGTGGCTCGTGAGCGTATCGAGCGCTTGCAACGCACTCCGCTTGGGCATTTCCAGCTGTTCCTCAAAGGCCTGAACGGTGACGCATTGATCGTCAGTCGACGTCATGTAGCCGGCGTGCGGAAAATGATGCAACAGCTTTAATTCGCTGTCCGCAGACGAGTGTCACACCCGATTGCCGGATATCCGGGGCCAGGGAGGCCGAGTAGTTTCTGATACAAGTCAAAGTGGATTTGGCTGAGCTGTTATTATCCGTCGTATCTTTTCAGCACGGATTGATCCATGTCCTCTCGCCAGATCCGCATCGCCACCCGCAAAAGTGCTCTCGCCCTGTGGCAGGCCGAATACGTCAAAGCCCGTCTGGAAGAGGCCCATCCGGGGCTGCTCGTGACGTTGGTCCCGATGGTCAGTCGGGGCGACAAGCTGCTCGACTCGCCGTTGTCGAAAATCGGTGGCAAGGGCCTGTTCGTCAAGGAACTGGAAACCGCGCTGCTGGAGAACGAAGCCGACATCGCGGTGCATTCCATGAAGGATGTGCCGATGGACTTCCCCGAAGGGCTCGGCCTGTTCTGCATCTGCGAGCGCGAAGACCCGCGCGATGCGTTCGTCTCCAATACTTACGCCAGTCTCAATGAGTTGCCGCAAGGCAGTATCGTCGGCACGTCGAGCCTGCGCCGTCAGGCCCAGTTGCTGACCCGTCGGCCGGACCTGGAAATCCGTTTCCTGCGCGGCAACGTCAACACCCGTCTGGCCAAACTGGACGCGGGCGAATACGACGCCATTATTCTCGCCGCTGCCGGTTTGATCCGGCTGGGCTTTGAAGATCGCATCACCTCGGCCATCAGTGTCGACGACAGCTTGCCGGCTGGTGGCCAGGGTGCTGTGGGGATCGAATGCCGTACTGCCGACAGCGAGATTCACGCGCTGCTGGCGCCGCTGCATCATCAGGACACCGCCATCCGCGTGACCGCCGAACGAGCCCTCAACAAACACCTCAATGGCGGCTGCCAGGTGCCAATCGCCTGCTACGCCGTGCTTGAAGGCGAGCAGGTCTGGCTGCGAGGCCTGGTGGGCGACCCGAGTGGCGGCCTGCTGCTCAGTGCCGATGCCCGCGCGTCACATGGCGCTGCCGAAGCGTTGGGCGTGCAAGTGGCCGAAGATCTTTTGAGCCAGGGCGCCGCTGACATTCTCAAGGCGGTCTACGGCGAGGCAGGTCACGAGTGACGGGTTGGCGCCTGCTGCTGACGCGTCCGGCGGATGACTCGGCGGCGCTGAGCCGCTGCCTGGCCGAGCAGGGGATTTTCAGCAGCAGTCTGCCGCTTTTGGACATAGTGCCGATCCCGGCCTCTGAGACAATGCTCGACGTGATTCGGGAACTGGACCGCTATTGCGCCGTGATCGTAGTCAGTAAACCTGCTGCACGAAGAGGCGTCGAATTGCTCGACCGGCTCGGCCTGCAACCAGGGCATGTGAAGTGGTTCAGTGTCGGTGCGGCCACTGCGCAGATCCTCGAGGCGCGCGGCCTGGGCGTGAGCTTCCCCGAGACCGGCGATGACAGCGAGGCCTTGCTTGAATTGCCACGGTTGCGCGAGGTGATCGCGCTGCCTGATCCACGGGTACTGATTCTTCGTGGCGAGGGTGGGCGCGAGCTGCTGGCCGAGCGCTTGCGTGAGCGAGGTGCTAGTGTCGAATATCTGGAATTGTATCGTCGCGAACTGCCACAGTACCCGCCGGCAGCGTTGTCGCAGCGGATTGAAGCGGAACGCCTGAACGCGCTGGTGGTCAGCAGTGGACAGGGTTTCGAGCACCTGCATCAGTTGGCCGGCGATGCCTGGCCGCAGTTGGCGCGGTTGCCGTTGTTTGTACCAAGCCCCAGGGTCGCCGAGCTGGCTCGTGCCGCCGGGGCCATAACAGTTGTGGATTGTCGTGGCGCCAGTGCCGCGGCATTGCTGACGGCGCTACGGGAGCATCCCGAGCCCGTTCTCTAATGCAAAGGATGGATACGTGAGCGAAACAGCCTTGCCTAAAGATGACTCGCGGCCTGTGCTTGATGCGCCGGTTGATGTGCCTGTTAATGAAGCGCCGCTTCCCCCTGCTGCAGAGCAGCGCCGAGGCAATGGGCTGGCAATCGTCGCGCTGCTGCTGGGCGCCGCCGGTGTCGCGGTCGGTGGATGGGGTGTCTGGCAGGTGCGTCACCTGCAGGCGACCCATCAACAGCAACTGAGCCAGGTGCAGGCGTTGGGCGACGAGGCGCAAAGCCTGAAGCTCAATGAACAACGCTTGAGTGCACGTCTGGAGCAACTGCCGGGCGCCGATGTGCTGGAAGAGCGCAGCCGCCTGGTGGTCCAGTTGCAGGGGGATCAACAGAAACTCAATCAACGCCTGGAAACGATCCTCGGCGCGAGCCGCAAGGATTGGCGTCTGGCCGAGGCCGAGCATTTATTGCGTCTGGCCAGTCTTCGATTGTCGGCATTGCAGGACATCAGCAGCGCCCAGGCGTTGGTGCAAGGCGCCGACGAAATTCTCCGCGAACAGAATGACCCCGGTGCCTTCGCCGCTCGCGAGCAAGTGGCAAAAACCCTGGTGGCCTTGCGCAGCACCGAGCAGCCGGATCGCACCGGTTTGTTCCTTCGACTGGGAGCGCTGCGTGACCAGGTCATCAGCCTCACCGAGCTCGCGCCCGAGTACAAGGATCGCGGCGAATCCCTGCTGGGGCTGACTGCCGATGGCGACGGCGCCAGCCGCTGGGCACAATGGTGGGAGCAGATTTCGCGCTACATCCGCATCGATTTCAACGCCGACAAGAATGTCCGTCCCTTGCTGGCCGGACAGAGCCTGAGCCAAGTACGGCTGGCGCTGAGCCTGGCGCTGGAGCAGGCGCAATGGGCTGCGCTCAATGGTCAGGCCGCGGTGTATACCCAAGCGCTGGACGAGGCGCGGGATGTGCTCAAGGGCAACTTCAACCCGGACAACCCGCAGAGCAAAGTGATGCTCGAGCAGGTGGCCGAACTCAGCAAGCAGCCAGTCACCGTGGTCACCCCGGACCTGACCGGCACCCTGAGTGCGGTGCAAGGTTATCTGGAACGGCGTAACGTCAATGCCGAGGACTCGGTCAAGCCGCTGGCCAAGCCTGCTGCGAATGCCGCGCAGGAGGCTACCCCATGAAACGCCTCTATGTGATCGTGTTCCTGGTCATCGCGGCCGCGGCCGCACTGGGTCTGGCCATCGCCGAGCATTCCGGTTACGTGCTGATTGCTTACAAGAGCTTCCGCTTCGAGTCGAGCCTGTGGGCCACACTGGCGTTGGTGGCGGTGCTCTGGCTGGTGTTCTGGGGGATCAAGGCGTTGATCGAGTTGGTGATGACATCCAGCGGCGTGGTCAATCCTTGGTCGCGGCGCAATCGCAGTCGTCGGGTACAGGTGGCCATCGAGCACGGGCAACTGGACCTGGCCGAAGGTCGCTGGGCCAGTGCGCAGCGTCATCTGCATCGCGCCGCGGAAGCCGAGCGTCAACCGCTGCTGTACTACCTCGGCGCTGCCCGCGCGGCGAACGAACAGGGTCATTACGAAGAGAGTGACAACCTTCTGGAGCGTGCACTGGAGCGTCAACCTCAGGCCGAATTGGCGATAGCCTTGAGTCATGCGCAATTGCAGACCGACCGTGGCGATACCGAGGGTGCCCTCGCCACCCTGCAAGCGATGCACGAGCGTCACCCGCATAACGCGCAGACGCTGCGCCAGTTGCAACGCCTGCATCAACAACGGGGCGATTGGTCGGCGGTAATCCGCCTGCTGCCTGAGTTGCGCAAGGATAAAGTCCTGCCCAAGGCCGAACTGGCTGAACTGGAGCGCCGCGCCTGGGGTGAGAATCTGTCCCTGGCAGCGCATCAGGACGCGGATGGAGCCGTCGGTTTGCAGGCCCTCGAACGCGCCTGGCAGCAGCTGACGTCTGCTCAGCGTCAGGAACCGCAACTGGTGCTGGCTTACGCCGAGCAACTGCGCCAACTCGGCGCTCAGGCCGAGGCCGAAGACGTCTTGCGCACTGCACTCAAGCGCAGCTACGACAGCCATCTGGCGCGCCTCTACGGGTTGGTGCGTGGCAGTGATCCGGCGCGTCAGCTACAACTCGCCGAAAGCTGGCTCAAGGAACATCCTGCCGATCCGAGCCTGTTGCTGACCCTGGGGCGCTTGTGTCTGCAAGCCAGCCTGTGGGGCAAGGCCCGGGACTACCTGGAAAGCAGTCTGCGAGTGCAGCGCAACCCGGAAGCCTGTGCCGAGCTGGCGCGGCTGCTGGCGCAAATGGGCGACACCGAACGCAGCAATCAGCTGTTCCAGGAAGGCCTGGGCATGCTGGATGAGCGCCTGTTGGCGGCTCCGTTGCCGGTCCTCGCTCGCGCTTGATGGTTTAACGCTGTAGGAGCAGCCCCTACAGGAAGCTGCACGGAAGGCAGCTCAGGGTGGCGAAAATCACCCTGTTTTTGTCTTCCTGTCGCAACTTAAGCAGAGTCCTACAAGCGACTACATCCAATCCTCTAACTCCTGTCGGGAATTCCCTACGTTCCTGCTGAAGTGTCGCTGTCCCCCTGCCTTGAAAGGCTGGCGCGCTTTCCTCTACCGTAGCTGTCTGTCCTTAATTGTTACGGAAAAGCCATGTCGTTGGCCTGTTCACGCTCCTTGTTTTTTACGCTTTTCATCGCGGGTGCCCTGGTGCTGGGCGTGTCTTACTACCTGGAATACGCCGTCGGCCTCAAGCCTTGCGGGTTGTGTCTGTTGCAGCGGTTTTGCCTGGCGTTGCTGATGGGCGTCTGCCTGATCGCGGCAGTGCATGGTCCGGGGCGCCTGGGGTCGTTCCTGTATTGGTTGCTGGGTCTTGCTTGCAGTCTGGCCGGCACAGTGACGGCGTGGCGGCAGGTCTTGCTGCAAAGCGACCCGGCGCGTCAGCTATCGACCTGCGTGCCGGATCTGACTGACCTGTTCGCCAGCGCGCCCTGGTCGTGTGTCGTGCGACTGATGTTCAAGGGCACGATTGACTGTGGGCAAATCGCCTGGACATTGTTCGACCTGAGCCTGCCCGAATGGAGCCTGCTGTTCTTCATGGCGATGATGATTTTCGGGATATTTCAGTTATTGCGACTTGTGCGCAACAGCTTGCAGCGACCGCTCGGCGGCGATTCGTCGCACCGGGCCCTGGTGGGTGATTAAACACTTGTATGAACTTTATCGCCTGCGTACCTTGAAGCCACAGTCGTGCGGGCATAATCTGGCCCGCACGTGTCATTGGAATCATGTTGCTCGATGACGCTCTGCCTGACCGCCCATTACAAGAGGCGAGCGGGCATAGAGCAGCTGACCCACAAGGGAAGAGAGATCACCATGCTCGAAAGTTGTCAGAATGCTCAGGAACGCTGGGGTGGAGTGCATCTGCTGATCGATCGCTGGTTGCAGGAGCGCAAAGAGCTGATCGACGCCTACGACAAGCTCGGTGCAAAACCTGAAGCGCTGGGTGAGAACCGAAAGCCTTTGCAGGAATTCTGCGGCGTGCTGGTCGACTACGTATCCGCCGGGCACTTCGAGATCTACGAACAGCTGACGGGCGAGGCCAAGGCCTTCAACGACAAGCGTGGTCTGGAACTTGCCGAGACCATTTACCCGCGCATCGATGTCATCACCGAGAAACTTCTCGCGTTCAACGACCTGTGTGATGAAGGGAAGTGTGTCGCGGAGAAATTCAAGGAACTTGGCGGCCTGTTGCATGAGCGCTTCGAACTGGAGGACTGCCTGATCGAAGTGCTGCACACCGCTCACAAGGAAACCGATTCGGTCCAGGCCTGAATCGCTCCCCGCAAGCCCCCGAAACGGCGTGCCCAGGCACGCCGTTTTTCATTGTGCTTTCAGCCGGTAGCGCCGCGTAATTCGACCTCGAACACCAGGGGCGTGTAAGGCGCAATCAGGTCACCGGCACCATCCACTCCATAGGCTTGCGCCGAAGGAATCACCAGGCGCCATTTCGCGCCGACCGGCATTTGCTGCAATGCACTGCGCCAGCCGCTGATGACGCTATCGAGACTGAACCACTGCGGCTGACTGTTCTGGTCGAACACTGAACCGTCAGGCAGGCGGCCGATGTACAGAACCTGCACCTTGCCGTTCGGTCCGGCCTTGGCGCCAGTGCCGGGGGCCAGCTCTGTCAGCAGGATTCCATCGGCCAATTCCCGGACACCGGGTTTGGCTTTTTCCGCGGCGAGAAAGCGTTGCTCGTTTTCCAGTGCCAGTTCGCTTTGCGGTGCCGGTGATTGCGTGGCCACCCGCGCTTCATGCTCGGTGAGAATCTGCTCGATCTGTTCGTCTTTCAGTGCCAATGGTTTGCCTTGGTAGGCTTGCTGCAGGCCTTCGACCAGCGCCTTGAGTTGCAGGTCGGGAACCTCCTGGCGCAAGCGTTCGCCGAGGCTCGCGCCGAGGCTGTAAGCGAGATCGTGGGCGTCGTTTTCCTGGTTTTTTTCTGCGGCCTGGGACACGGAAAAAACTACGCACAACGATAAAAAAAAGTAGCGCGACATGGGCACTCTCCGACCTGAGATGCGGGCGATTATGCCAGTGTGAACAGGCTGAATGGTGAACTGCTTTTTGCGTCGATGAAGAAGATTTTCGTTGGTTTGCAACGCACCGCTTTCGATAGTGTCAACATGCCCTAGCGGCAGTTGCAGCAGAGGTCTAGTATGAGCCGCAACTCACTTCAGCCAGGAGGTAAACCATGTCGGCCACCAAGAAGCCAGTAAACACTCCGTTGCACCTGCTTCAACAACTCTCGGGCAGCTTGCTCGAGCATCTGGAAACCGCTTGTTCCGAAGCCTTGGCTGATGCTGAAAAATTGCTCGCCAAGCTGGAAAAGCAGCGCGGAAAAGCGCAGGAAAAACTGCACAAGTCCCGTACCAAATTGCAGGACGCTGCGGCGGCCGGCAAGGCCAAGGCACAGGCCAAAGCCAAGGATGGAGTTAAAGAACTCGAAGACCTGCTTGATGCTCTCAAAGAGCGCCAGTCGGACACTCGTGGCTACATTCTGCAACTCAAGCGCGACGCTCAGGAAAGCCTGAAACTGGCGCAGGGCATTGGTCGTGTACAAGAGGCTGTCGGCAAGGCGTTGTCCTTGCGTGCGGCCAAGCCCGCTGCGGCCCCTGCGAAGAAAGCCGCTGCCAAGCCGGCTGCTGCAAAAGCACCGGCCAGGTCTGCCGCCAAACCGGCTGCCAAAGCTCCGGTGAAAGCCGCCGCCAAGCCTGCTGCGAAACCTGCCGCTAAAACGGCTGCTGCCAAGCCAGCCGCTAAACCTGCTGCAAGAACTGCGGCTGCCAAACCTGCTGCTGCAAAAACCGCAGCTGCAAAACCTGCCGCGGCGAAAACCGCTGCAGCAAAACCAGCAACAAAACCTGCGGTAAAAACCGCCGCAAAACCCGCTGCCAAGCCGGCCGCTAAAACCGCCGCAAAACCTGCTGCCCGAACCGCCGCGGCGAAGTCTGCTGCCAAGCCGGCAGCCAAACCGGTTGCGGCTAAAATCGCAGCCAAGCCAGCGGCTAAACCTGCTGCAAAAGCACCGGCTAAACCAGCCGCTAAAACGGCTGCTACCAAGCCTGCCGCTGCTGCCAAACCGGCCACTGCCAGTGCAGCCAAACCTGCCGCAGCCAAACCCGCTGCCAAGCCAGTCGCAGCCAAACCTGCTGCAAAACCAGCGGCCAAACCTGCTACTAAACCAGCCGCCAAACCAGCCGTGAAAAAGCCGGTTGCTGTCAAGCCAGCGACTGCCCCTGTTGCCAAGCCAGCCACCCCGGCTCCAGCCGCAGCACCTGCTTCGACGGCTACCACCTCGACAGCTTCGCCAGCGCCAACGCCGGCCACTGTTCCGAGTGCAGCAACCACCACCCCAACCAGCGCTTCCTAAGTGCCGGTTACCGCAACGCGCAGCTGATGCAGCGCGTTGCGGTCGAGGTCGGCGGCGTCTGCCGCCACACCTTCCAGCCAGGCCGATAGATCGGTCGTCTCTTCTTGCGGCCAATTTTGCGCCGATCGCTCCAGTTGCTGTAACAGATGCCGTTCGGCTTCCAGCTCCAGCGTCTTCACTTGTTCGCGCAATGAGCGCAACCCGGCGTCCTTCGCGGCCGCGTCTTTCCATTGCATGCGCAACGCCCGTAGCGGTCGCACGACATCAGCGTCCCAGGTCCGGGCCACGTTGCGAAGTTGCTGCAAGCGTTGTTCGTTGCAGGCAATGCCTCGCTCGCCCAGCCATGCCGCGCACAGCAAAAGGCACACATTGACGCCCGTCGCCTGTAATTGCAGGCACGCCTGCTCCACGCCCGGGCGGGCATAAGTGGTCAGGGAAAAGCTCCACAGGTCAGAGGACATAGTGCTACTCGCGCCAGTTGCGAGCGAAGCTGGTAGACTCCGCCGCCATTATGATTCGACTTCAGAACCTGACTTTACAGCGTGGCCCGCAACGTCTGCTAGAAGACGCCGAGCTGACCCTGCACGCCGGCCAGAAAGCCGGCCTCATCGGTGCCAACGGCGCCGGCAAATCGAGCCTGTTCGCCTTGCTTCGGGGCGAGCTGCACCCGGACTCGGGTGATTGCTTCCTGCCGGCCGACTGGCGTATCGCCCACATGCGCCAGGAGGTCGACACGCTCGAACGCCTGGCGGTCGACTACGTGCTCGATGGCGACCTGCGCCTGCGCCAGGTGCAACGTGACCTGGCGGCAGCCGAAGCGGCCCATGACGGTGCCGCGCAGGCCCGCCTGCACTCCGAGCTCGACAGCGCCGATGGTTACACCGCCGACGCCCGGGCGCGCAAGTTGCTGGCCGGGCTGGGCTTCACCAACGAGCAGATGGATCGTCAGGTCGGGGATTTCTCCGGTGGCTGGCGGATGCGTCTGAACCTGGCGCAGGCCTTGATGTGTCCATCGGACCTGCTGCTGCTCGACGAACCGACCAACCACTTGGACCTCGACGCCATCATCTGGCTTGAAGAGTGGCTCAAAAGCTATCCCGGCACCTTGATGCTGATTTCCCACGACCGGGATTTCCTCGATGCCGTGGTCGATCATGTGGCCCACGTTGATCAGCGCAAGATCACCCTGTATCGCGGTGGCTACAGCGCCTTCGAACGTGCCCGTGCCGAACGTCTGGCCCAGCAACAGCAGGCCTACGAGAAGCAGCAGGCGCAACGTGCGCACATGGAAAGCTACATCGCCCGTTTCAAGGCCCAGGCCACCAAGGCCCGCCAGGCCCAGAGCCGGATCAAGGCGCTGGAGCGGATGGAAGAGCTGACCGCGGCCCACGTCGATTCGCCGTTCGATTTTGTTTTCCGTGAATCGCAGAAGATCTCCAGCCCGCTGATCGACCTGTCCGACGCTCGCCTGGGTTACGGCGACAAAGCCGTGCTGGAGAAGGTCAAGCTGCAGCTGACCCCGGGTGCGCGGATCGGCTTGCTCGGCCCGAACGGTGCCGGTAAATCGACCCTGATCAAAAACCTTGCCGGTGAGTTGTCGCCGCTGGCGGGTCGGTTGACCCGTGGCGAGAACACCGTCGTTGGTTATTTCGCCCAGCATCAGTTGGACTCGCTGGACTCCAAGGCCAGCCCGTTGCTGCACGTGCAGCGACTGGCGCCGACCGAGCGCGAGCAGACCCTGCGCGATTTCCTCGGCGGTTTCGACTTCCGTGGTGCGCGGATCGACGAGCCCGTGCTGAATTTCTCCGGTGGCGAGAAAGCGCGCCTGGCGCTGGCCTTGATCGCCTGGGACCGACCGAACCTGTTGCTGCTCGACGAACCCACCAACCACCTGGACCTGGAAATGCGCCTGGCGCTGACCATGGCCCTGCAGGAATTCAGTGGCGCGGTACTGGTGGTCTCCCACGACCGTCACCTGCTCAAAAGCACCACCGACAATTTCTATCTGGTAGCGGATGGCAAGGTCGAAGAGTTCGACGGCGACCTGGAGGACTACACCCGTTGGCTGGTGGATTATCGCCAGCGCAATGCGCCGGTCAGCAATAGCCCGGTCAACCCGGACAAGACCGACAAGAAAGCCCAGCGTCAGGCCGCTGCTGCGTTGCGGCAGCAACTGGCGCCGCACAAGCGCGAAGCGGAAAAACTCGAAGCTGAACTGGGCAAGCTGCACGAAAAGCTGGCGAAGATCGATACCAGCCTCGGCGACAGCGACATCTACGAGCCGGCACGCAAGAACGACCTGCGCGATCTGCTGGCCGAGCAAGCCAGGTTGAAGGTGCGTGAAGCAGAGCTGGAAGAGGCCTGGATGGAAGCGCTGGAACTGCTCGAAAGCATGCAGGCGGAGCTGGAGGCGCTGTCCTGATGGACGCCTTCAAGTTGCCGCTGCCGGCCATGTGGGTCGAGCCGATCTTGCTCGGCGTGCAAATCCTGCTGATCCTGCTGGCCGGTTACATCACCCAGCGTTTCGTCGCCAAGTGCCTGACTCGCCTCGGTGAGCGCTATCCGTTTCCGCCACAGCTGCTGATGCCGCTGCGCGGTGGCCTGCGCTGGCTGATCATGGGCAGTGCGCTGATTTTCGTCCTGGAGCGCCTCGGGGTTTCGGCGACGGTGCTCTGGACCGCGTTGTCCGGTTTTGTCGCGGTCGCGGCGGTGGCGTTTTTCGCCATGTGGAGCGTGCTGTCGAACCTGCTCTGCGCGATCCTGATTTTCACCGTCGGCCCGTTCCGCCTTGGCGATGTGGTCGAACTGGTGGATACCACCGACAAACCCGGGGTCAAGGGCCGGGTGGTGGCGATCAATCTCCTCTACACCACGTTGATCGAGGCCGAAGAGCTCGGCACCGGCAGCGCCATGGTGCAGGTACCGAACAGTCTGTTCTTCCAGCGCTCGGTGCGGCGCTGGCGCGGGACGGATGTTTTCCCGTCGAGCGGTTTTGAGAAGTAGGCGCAATCGTTGGTCGTCAGTCGCCAAGTCCTACAAAAAATCGATAGTCATCGGTCCAAAGCCGCATTAGCTTAGATGTCTGTCACGAGTCTGAGTCGAGGTGTGCAATGGAGCTTCAAACATGGCTGGCGTTTTTTGCCGCGTGCTGGGTGATCAGTCTGTCCCCAGGCGCCGGTGCCATTGCGTCGATGTCCAGCGGTCTGCAATACGGTTTCTGGCGCGGTTACTGGAACGCCCTCGGTCTGCAACTGGGTCTTGCGGTGCAGATTGCGATTGTGGGTGCCGGTGTCGGCGCAATTCTTACCGCCTCAGCCACGGCCTTTTATGCGATCAAATGGTTCGGTGTGGCGTACCTGGTGTTTCTCGCGATCAAACAATGGCGCGCGCTGCCCAGCGACATGAGCGACGACGCGGCGGTGCGTCAGATTGGCAAGCCGATGGCGCTTGTGTTCCGTGGCTTCCTGGTGAACATCAGCAACCCCAAGGCGCTGGTGTTCATGCTGGCGGTGTTGCCACAGTTCATTGATCCGCACGCGCCGTTGCTGATCCAGTACGTGATCATCGGTGTGACCATGATCTGCGTCGATCTGATCGTCATGGCCGGATACACCGGGCTGGCCTCCAAAGTGCTGCGCCTGTTGCGCACACCCAAGCAGCAACAACGCATGAATCGTACCTTTGCCGGCCTTTTCATTGGCGCGGCGGCGTTCATGGCAACCTTGCGTAAAGCCGCGGTTTAAAACCAAGGCGTTCCATGGTGGCGAGCGAGCTTGCTCGCCACATAAAGCCTCCCCCGTACCGCTCGTGAGGCACAAAAAAGGCGACCTTTTCAGGGCGCCTTTTTCGTATCGGGCATCAGCGCAGAATCACCGGCGCGGTATCCGCCGGCAGGTTATTGCGCTGTCTGGCTTGCCCAGGCTGTTCTTCACTCCCGCCGCCCAGCTGTTGGCTCAACTGCGCAGCCACATCCTCACCCAATGCCCTGGACACTTCACGCACGACGCGCGGGCGGTTCAGAGAGACTTTGATGTCCCGGCCATTCACCAGTTTGGTGTCCTGGCCTTCGCCCATCGCCGTGAAGGCTGAGGTAATTTCATAGGTGCGGGTGTTGATCAGGCTGAAATCGGCCACCAGGGACAACCCCAGCACAGCGGAATGGCTGTCGGTGTTGGCCAGTTCGGTGACATCGCGGGTGAAATCGATGTCCGACACGGTGCCGAACAGCACGTAGTCGGCGCCCTTGAAGTGACCGGCCTTGATCCGCTTGATCACGTCATACACGTCACCCTTGGAAGACGCCGTGTAAGGCGTGCCCTGCACCAGTTGGAACAGGCCGGTGCGAAGGATTTCGCCCTTGATGTCGCCGGTGAATTTGCGCAGCTCACCCTGCTCGATGTAACTGCTGGTGGCTTCGATCTCGTTGTAGCTCGAAGACCCGCTGGCACTGTAGCGGTTTGCCTGGAAGTTGTTCTGGGCCGAGACGATGTGGATGTATTGTTCCACGCGCTCCTGGTACGCCAGGTCCGTCACCGCCACTTTCGGCGCCGCGTGCACGCTGAACGCGCCCGCCAAAGCCATCATGCCAATCCATGCGCGCATTGATTAACGCTCCGTGGTCTTGCGGATCTCTTTTTCGTCCATCCACTCGGCCAGACCGCTTTCAACGTCGATCAATTGCAGGCTGAATTTGTAGAAGACGTCTTTGTAATCGGCACTGCGCTTGACGATCGAGCTGATCGAGCCTTCGAGGCGATACTGGGCGGCGATCATGTTGCCGGTCTTGGCCACGGTGCTTTTCTTGTACAGGCCGCTCTGGTTCTGCAGCTTGAGCTGGTCAACCTGGCTCTGCATCTGGGTGTTGTCGCTGGCAAAGCGCGCGGTACCGGTTTTCATCAGTTGGGTCTTGATGCTGGTGGTGATCTCGCGGGTGTCGATGTACTCGCTGGTCTTGTTCTTCACGTCGTAGACCTGCACCACCGGACGACCCTGCAAAATCCCGGACTGGGCCAGGGAGCGGGTCATGGACTCGGCGATCATTTGCAAGTCGGTGGAGCCGAACTCGTTGGTCACGGTTTCAACCGCTTTGGTATTGCCGTAGCTGATGTTCTTGTTGCCCAGGGTCGGCGAAGTGTTGGCGCATCCGCTGGCCAAAAGGGCGATGACGGCGATGAAAGAAAAGCGTGCAAACATGGGAGTGCTCTCTGGAACTGCGATAGGTTGGGTGGCGTTACGGCGTCTTGATTTCCAGACGGAAGTCCACGGCTTTGGCGGTCGGCGCAATGGCTTGAATGAAGCGGGTCTGCTCGCCGTACATCATTTGGCTCTTCCAGACTTCTTCTTCAGCAATCGGGAAACCCTCAGGGCCGAGCCAGGCGAAGCGGTAGTAGAAGGTCTTGTTGTTGAAGCTGGTGTTGCTCAGTTGAGCGTTGACCGTCATGAAGCCGTTTTCACGCGCGACGCGCATGGCTCCGACCACGATGTTTTTTAGCTTGCCTTGCGCCACGACTTTGCTGGCGGCGCTGCCCGGCTCCGGTGGTGGCGGGGTGGCGCAGCCGGCCAGCAGCGCCAGGCCGAGGACGGCGATGAATTTGAATCGCATGGGAAGACTCCGTTCTTAAGGTTGGGTGAGGCTGGCGACGGCGTTCGGGCTGACACGAGGGATCACTTGGGCGGCGACACCACCGGCGAAAACCTGATTGCCCACGGCACGCAGACTGATGACCTGGTAACGCTGGTCAATGTTGACCTTGATCACCGAACCACCCACTGCGCTCGGCAGCGACACCTGGTGCTCACCTTTCTTCAAGCGCAGACGCACCACCTGGGTGTTGTCCGGCAGCGTGCGCCAGGTGCGGGTATCGGCACCCTCAAGGACCGCGGAGGTGAGACCGACTGCCAGGCCTGCCAGAGGGTTGGTTTCGTTGATCTGCTTCTGCGCCACGCCACGGGTGACCGCGCGAACCGTGGTGCGCACGATGATGCCGGGCATGTCGTCACGCAGGGCGCGGCGGGACATGGCGGTGGTGCTATTGAGTTGGGTCAGGTTCAGCTGCTGGCCGTCCACGCCGATCTGGGCGATTGCTGCGGTCGAGGTGTCAGGCTTGATGATCGGAAACGACAGCGGTGTGATCACCACGTTGCCGCTGATAGGCAGTGGCAGGGGAACCCGGATCGAGTCTCGGGCAGGGGCCAGGCCACTTTGCACGACGATCAGGATGTCGCTGTCATCGTTCCTGGCGCCTGGCTTGTCGAGGTTTACCAGCGCCTGTTCCAGCAGCGGGGTGTTCGGGCGCAGTTCGGCCGCTTTGCGATAGCCCGGTGCCGCCAGGTCTTTCTCACCCAGGGCTTCGTAGACGAAGCCGGCCAGGTAGTGGCTGAACGCACTCTGGTAACTGTTTTTCAGGCTGACCACTTCCGGCGCATCGAGGCTGGCAACCGGGTAACCCTGCAAATCCTTGTACTGTGTGGTGATGCCTTGCTTCTCGGCCTCTTCCTCGCTCTTGAGGTATTCCTTGTCGCGCAGATCGGCGATCACCGCCTCGCGTTCGTGCGTCCGCTTGATCGCGGTGCGTGCGCCGTCGAAGTCATTTGCTGCCAACAGGTTGAGGGCCATTTGCGTGGTCAGCATGACCTTTTCGTAGTCGTAGCCTTCATAGCGGCGGACTTTGTCGTTGACCAGGAAACTGCCGAACTGGGCCAGGTACTTGGCCGAGTCGAACTTGACCGAGTCTTCCCATTGGGTGACCACTTGATCGGCGCTGCTCCAGGCAATCTGGCTGCCGGAAAAATCGCCTTTGGCGCGCAGCAACTCGCCTTTCTCGAAGTAATAGAGCAGGTCTTTATCGGCGCCGTTGTTGTTCTTTTCCAGCAGGCTCAGCGCGGCATCGACATTGCCCGAAGCGAGTTGCTGATTGGTTTGGGCCAGCTCGGCGTCATAGTTGCGAAAAACCGAACAGCCGGACAACAAGGTGACGGCGCAGAGCGCAATCAAAGCAAGGGCGCGGTATGCCATGGGGGTTTCTTCCCTGAAAGTTTGAGCAGCCGCACTTGCTGGTCGGGCTGATGGAGACCCACTGACGGGCGCGCGGGCGTCCTGCCAATTCCTCATAAAAAAAGGAGCTTAAATGCCGTATCGCGATAACGAAGGCGCGGCATTATAGGTGGGAGTGATGGCCATGTAATGGCTTTTTGATTTGTTTTTTCTAATTAGTGCCATCAGCCAAATGGGCGACCTTGCGACCAAAGCACAACAAAGCTTGAGTGAAACTGATTGGGAGTGAACAATATGTTACTTCGTGTTTCCAATTGAGATTCGTTCATGATTGCCCCGTCCCGTTTCCTGGCCTGGCTGCTAGCGCCGGTGTTCGCCCTGTGCAGTTTCAATCTGCTGGCCGACACCGTGGAAGGTGCACCGCAAGCACTGCATTTACTCGACTACATCGGCGCGGACTACCCGGCAGCGGTACAGGCAGGCAAGGTCGTCAACGAGTCCGAGTACCGCGAACAACTGGAGTTCGTCCAGGCCCTGCAGGGAATGGTGGCTGCCATGCCGGCGAAACCGGAAAAGGCTGCGCTGGAGCAGGGCATCGGCACGCTGCACAGCGCGATTGCTGCGCGTCGGGAGGGGGCCGAGGTGGCTCGTCAGGCGCGACAACTGGGTGCAAAACTGGCGGTGGCTTATGAAGTCAGCCAAGCCCCGATCATCACCCCGGACCCGACCCGAGGCGCGCCGCTCTACGCCCAGCATTGCTCGGTGTGCCATGGCGACACCGGCGCGGGCGATGGTCCGGCGGGCGTGGGCCTGACGCCGGCCCCGGCCAATCTGCGTGATAACGCGCGCCTGGATCACCTGAGCCTCTACGCAATCTACAACACCCTGAGCCTGGGCGTGGAAGGCACTGACATGCCAGCCTTCGCCGATCAGCTCGATGATCGCCAGCGTTGGGACCTGGCCACTTACATCGCCAGCTTCAGCGCCGATCTGGCGTCTGCCGGCAGCGACAAGGTCTACAGCATTGCCGATCTGGCCCGTCAGACCCCGGCCGAAGTGCAGGCCGTCGACGGCCCGCAAGCCGCAGCGACCTTCCGCGCACAACGGGCGCAGCCGCCGCAGGTCAAGCGCGGCCCGGCGCAATTGCTCGACTACACCGCCGCGACCCTGGACAAAAGCGTCGCGGCTTACCGTGCCGGCGAGCACGATCAGGCCTATGACCTGTCGGTAGCGGCCTACCTGGAAGGTTTCGAACTGGTCGAAAGCTCCCTGGACAACGTCGACGCCAACGTGCGCAAAGACACGGAAAAATCGCTGATGGCTTACCGTCAGTCGTTGCAGGATGGCTTGCCGGTGGCGCAGGTCGAGCAGCGTCTGGAGGCGGCCAAGGCCAAACTGAAAGTCTCTGCCGGCTTGTTGGGCAGCGATGGTTTGAGCGGGTCCCTGAGCTACATTTCCGGTTTGCTGATCCTTCTGCGCGAAGGGCTGGAAGCGATTCTGGTACTGGCGGCGATTCTCGCTTTCCTGCGTAACACCGGCCAGCAATCGGCGGTGCGCAGCGTTAACGTCGGTTGGGGCCTGGCGCTGTTGGCGGGTCTGGGGACCTGGGCGCTGGCGGCGTACGTGATCGATGTCAGCGGCTCCCAGCGTGAGCTGCTTGAAGGTGCAACGGCATTGTTCGCCAGCGTCATGGTGCTATGGCTGGGCGTGTGGATGCACGACCGTCGTCACGCGGCGGCCTGGCAGGATTACATCAAGAGCAGCCTGGTGGGCGGTGGCGGGCGTTTCGGCTTCGCGATCCTGGCGTTCTTTTCGGTGTATCGCGAGCTGTTCGAAGTGATTCTGTTCTACGAAACCCTGTGGCTGCAGGCCGGCCCTGCCGGTCACAATGCCGTGCTGGCCGGTGGCGCCACGGCGTTGGTGCTGCTGGTGGGCCTGGCCTGGGTGATTTTGCGTGGTTCGGCAAAACTGCCATTGACGCTGTTTTTCAGCATCAACGCGGCCCTGTTGTGCGCGCTGTCGGTGGTGTTCGCCGGGCATGGCGTGAAGGCGTTGCAGGAGGCCGGGATCTTCGGTACCAGGCCGCTGCCGTTCTTTGAGTTTGACTGGTTGGGGATTCATGCCGATGCGTATTCGCTGACGGCCCAGGCGGTGGCGATTGCTGCGATTGTTGTGTTGTATGGCCGTAGTTGGGTGGCTGAGAAACGGCGGGTGGCTGTTTCTTAATCAGATTCACTGCGCTCATCATCGCGGGCAAGCCCGCTCCCACAGGTTTAGCGTTAACCTTGTGGGAGTGGCTTGCCCGCGATGCTTTTTGGAAGAGGAAAAACAGATGCGCGTATGGATCGATGCCGACGCCTGCCCGCGGGCGGCCAAGGACCTGGTGGTGAAGTTCGCTCTCAAGCGACAATTCGAGGTGGTGCTGGTGGCAGGGCAGCCACAGATCAAACCGGGTCTGGCGCTGGTGAAGCTGATCGTGGTGCCGAGCGGCCCGGACGCGGCCGATGACTATCTGGTGGAACACGCGGTCCCCGGTGAGTTGGTGATTTGCAGCGATGTGCCGCTGGCCGACCGTTTGGTGAAGAAGGGCGTTGCGGCGCTGGACCCGCGGGGCAAGGAGTTCGATGCGCAGAACATGGGCGACCGGCTGGCAGTGCGCAACCTGTTCACTGACTTGCGTGAGCAAGGTCAGATGAGCGGCGGGCCAGCGCCGTTTGGCGAGCGTGAGAAGCAGGCGTTTGCCAATGCGCTGGACCGGATTCTGACGCGGTTATCGCGAAAACCCTGAGCAAATGCAGCCTCTGTGGCGAGGGAGCAAGCGCCCTCGCCACAGGAATCAATCACCGCGAGGGATCAGGCGTCGTTCTCGTGGGTCAGTTCGAGGACGCGGTCCACCAGCTTATTGATCCCCGCCGCCGCCTCACTGATCGACTGCGCCAGCATGTACGCCGGGGTGCTCACCAGTTTACGGGCCTTGTCTTCAACGATGTCGCTGACGGCGCACTCTTGGTGGGTGGCGCCCATCTTGTCCAGCGCCGTCGCCGTATCGGCATCGTTGCCAATGGTGCAGGTCACGCCCGGCCCGTAGATCTTCGCCGCCAGCGCCGGTGAGATGCAGATCAGCCCCACCGGTTTGCCCGCTTCGGCAAAGGCTTCAGTCAACGCCAGGACGTCGGGTTGCACGGTGCAGCCGGTGCCTTCGATGGCAAAGTTGGAGAGGTTCTTGGCCGAGCCGTAACCGCCTGGAATGATCAGCGCATCGAAGTCCTCGGCATCTGCTTCGCGGATGTCCTTGATCTCGCCACGGACAATGCGCGCCGACTCCACCAGCACATTGCGCGACTCGGGCATTTCTTCGCCGGTCAGGTGGTTGATCACATGCAGCTGCGCAATATTCGGTG
Source organism: Pseudomonas reinekei (assembly GCF_001945365.1). Classification (GTDB taxonomy): domain Bacteria; phylum Pseudomonadota; class Gammaproteobacteria; order Pseudomonadales; family Pseudomonadaceae; genus Aquipseudomonas; species Aquipseudomonas reinekei. The sequence continues at coordinate 379,178 of NZ_MSTQ01000005.1, read as the reverse complement.
CGAAACACTGCACCTGCGCGCCGCGCTGGTCCAGGCGCAGCAGGGTGATGACGCTCTCGTAGATCTCGGCGCCGTCGTACACGCCGCAGCCGGAAAGGATCACTGCAACTTTTTTGCTCATGGGCTTTTCTCCAGATTCATGGCGTTAAATGTCCACTAATTTGTCACTCGTTGCCATAGGGTTAATTCGCGGCTACACCTAGCATCTGTCCTCAAGATTCCGATCAGGGCGCGTCATGGACTTCATTCTGTATGCGGTGCCGTTTTTCTTTGTATTGATTGCCATTGAGCTGGCGGCCGACCGTTGGCGCGGGGTCAGTCACTATCGGCTGGCAGACGCGATCAACAGCATCAGCACGGGTGTGTTGTCGACCACCACGGGTCTGCTGACCAAAGGCGTGGGGCTGGTCACCTACGCGTTTGCCCTCAAGCACCTCGCGCTGTTCGAACTCTCGGCGGATAGCGTCTGGGTCTGGGTATTCGCCTTCGTGTTCTATGACTTCTGCTACTACTGGCTGCACCGCATGGGCCATGAGCGCAACATTCTCTGGGCTGCGCATTCGGTGCATCACCAGAGCGAGGACTACAACCTCTCCACCGCCCTGCGCCAGACCAGCACCGGTTTTTTGCTGAGCTGGGTCTTCTACCTGCCCATGGCCGTGGTCGGGGTGCCGTTGCTGGTGTTCGTCAGCGTCGCTGCGTTGAATCTGCTGTACCAGTTCTGGGTGCATACGCGGCACATTCCCAAGCTCGGCTGGTTCGAGTGGTTCTTCGTCACGCCATCCAATCATCGGGCTCACCATGCACAGAATGCTCTCTACATGGATCGCAACTACGGCGGGGTGTTCATTATTTGGGACCGTCTATTCGGCTCGTTCCAGGAAGAGGACGACAACGAACCGGTGATTTTCGGCGTGACCACGCCGCTGGCGAGCTGGAACCCACTCTGGGCGAACGTGCAGTTCTACGCGCAGTTATGGGCGGATGCGCGGCGCGCGCAAAGCGTTCGGGACAAGCTGCGAATCTGGTTTATGCGCACCGGTTGGCGGCCGGCGGACGTGGCGGCCAAATACCCGATTAACAAGCCGGACTTAAGCCAGTTCCGTAAATTCGAGGTGCCGCTGGACGGACGCCAGCAGCTTTACGTGCTGATGCAGTTCTGTGTCTACATCGCCTTGGGCAGCTATTTGATGAACCTGGAGCCGAGCCTGCCAACCGCCGCGTTGGTGCTCGGTTGGGTGGCCGTGGCGCTGGGGTTGTTCGTGCTGGGCGTGGCCCTGGAGAATCGCCCGTGGGCGTTGAAGCTGGAGTTGCTTCGGCTGGCGTCTAACGTGCCGCTGGTGTGGCTGGCGCCGATGGTGGGGCTGTGGCCGGCCAGCGCGGTGGGCTGGATCGGCCTGCTCAGTTACAGCCTGCTGAGCGGTATCGGTCTCTACTGTTGCAGAAACCGCTTCATTCGACTGGCTTAGTTTCGCCGGTCTTGGCCTGTTCGGCTTTCAGGGCCTGCTCGTCGGCGTAGATCTGTCTGGCCAGGCGGGCATTCTTGAAGCGCCGGCGCAGCCACAGGCCCAGGCCCAGGATAAGCAGGGCGCCGAGGACCCACAGCTCGTATTTCTTGATGCTGCCGAGCATGCCTTCCAGCACCGCGCCAAAGTGATAGGCGGCGGCCGCTAGCGCGGTGGCCCAGATCGCCGCGCCAATCCCGTTGAGCAACAGGTAGCGTCCCGGTGGATAACCCGACAGGCCGATCGCTACCGGCATCACCGTGCGCAGTCCGTAGACGAAGCGGAAGCTCAGGACCCAGATGTCCGGGTGCTTGCGGATGTGTTCCAGCGCCCGGTCACCCATCATTTGCCAGCGCGGTTTGCGCGCCAGCAGCTTGCGCCCGTGCTTGCGCCCCAGGAAGTACCACAGCTGATCGCCGGCATAACTGCCACAGAACGCCACGACCACCACCAGGTTGATGTCCATGTATCCACGGAACGCGAGGAAGCCTGCGAGCACCAGAATGGTTTCGCCTTCGAAAAACGTGCCGAGGAACAAGGCAAAGTAGCCGAAGTCATGCAGAAATTGTTGGAGCATTGTCTGGGTGCTGGCGAAATGAACGCGCAGCCTAACCCTTCGTACACATTCAGGAAAGTGTCCAAATGTGTCTCGACGTGAACATTTCCTACAACGACAATGGAATGCGGCTACATGTCGCGGTGTGCGCACAACTGTCACACGTTCGTCATAATGGCCGCTTATAACTGTCACGCTCGCACGTCTGCGGGCTCAGGAGTCTGCCGTGAGCTTCACCCCCGCCAACCGTTTGTTCCCTGCAACCCGCCTGCGCCGTAACCGCCGCGATGATTTCTCGCGTCGACTGGTTCGTGAAAACGTATTGACCGTCGATGACCTGATATTGCCGGTATTTGTGCTGGACGGCGAAAACCGTCGTGAAGCGGTGGCTTCGATGCCGGGCGTGGAGCGCCTGACCATCGACCTGTTGCTCGAAGAAGCAGCCAAGTGGGTCGAGCTGGGGATTCCGGCGCTGGCCCTGTTCCCGGTGACCCCGGCAGAACTGAAGTCACTGGACGCCGCCGAGGCATGGAACCCTGAAGGCATCGCCCAACGCGCGACCCGTGCCCTGCGTGCGCAATTCCCCGAGCTGGGGGTGATCACCGACGTTGCCCTCGACCCGTTCACTACCCACGGCCAGGACGGCATCCTCGACGAAGAAGGCTACGTGCAGAACGACATCACCGTCGACGCACTGGTCAGGCAAGCCCTGTCCCACGCCGAAGCCGGTGCTCAGGTGGTGGCCCCGTCGGACATGATGGACGGTCGCATCCAGGCGATCCGCGAAGCCCTCGAAGTGGCCGGTCACGTCAACGTGCGGATCATGGCCTACTCGGCGAAGTACGCCAGCGCCTATTACGGCCCGTTCCGCGATGCGGTCGGTTCGGCGCTGAACCTGGGCAAGGCCAACAAGGCCTCCTATCAGATGGACCCGGCCAACAGCAACGAAGCCCTGCACGAAGTGGCGGCGGACTTGTCAGAAGGCGCAGACATGGTCATGGTCAAGCCAGGCATGCCTTACCTGGACATCCTTTGCCGGGTCAAAGAAGAATTCAAAGTGCCAACGTTTGTTTATCAAGTCAGTGGCGAGTACGCCATGCACATGGCCGCGATCCAGAATGGCTGGTTGAGCGAAGGGGTTATCCTCGAATCCCTGACCGCCTTTAAACGTGCAGGCGCTGATGGCATCCTGACGTACTTTGCCGTTCGTGCCGCTCAATTGTTACGAGAGCAAAAATAGCCCTCCCAGGAACATGTGATGAATACCGAAGGACTCACGGAAGTTGCCGTACAAGACGCTCAACCTGTGGTGGAGCCAATCGCCGAAACCCCGCCGGAGCTGGAGCCTGCTCCACCCGCGACGGTGACCGAGCCCGCCCCGGCGGCGCCGGCGATTGCCATCCCCGGCCTGGATGACAGCAGCCTGTACATCCATCGCGAGTTGTCGCAACTGCAGTTCAACATCCGCGTGCTGGAACAGGCGCTGGATGAGTCCTACCCGTTGCTGGAGCGGCTGAAGTTCCTGCTGATCTTCTCCAGCAACCTGGACGAGTTCTTCGAAATTCGCGTCGCCGGCCTGAAAAAGCAGATCACCTTCGCCCGTGAGCAGGCCGGGGCCGATGGCTTGCAGCCGCACCAGGCCCTGGCGCGCATCAGCGAACTGGTGCACGGTCATGTTGACCGCCAGTACGCGATTCTCAACGACATTCTGCTGCCGGAGCTGGAAAAACATCAGGTCCGCTTCATCCGTCGTCGCCACTGGACGACCAAGCTCAAAACCTGGGTACGCCGTTACTTCCGCGACGAGATCGCACCGATCATCACCCCGATCGGCCTCGATCCGACGCACCCGTTCCCGTTGCTGGTGAACAAGAGCCTGAACTTCATCGTCGAGCTCGAAGGCATCGATGCCTTCGGTCGCGACTCCGGTCTGGCGATCATCCCGGCACCGCGCCTGCTGCCGCGTATCATCAAGGTCCCGGAAGAAGTCGGCGGCGCCGGCGACAACTATGTGTTCCTGTCGTCGATGATCCATGCTCACGCCGATGACCTGTTTCAGGGCATGAAGGTCAAGGGCTGCTACCAGTTCCGCCTGACCCGAAACGCCGACCTGGCGCTCGATTCCGAAGACGTGGAAGACCTGGCCCGCGCCCTGCGCGGTGAGCTGTTCTCGCGTCGCTACGGTGATGCGGTGCGTCTTGAAGTCGCTGACACCTGCCCGAAACACCTGTCCGACTACCTGCTCAAGCAGTTCAATCTGAGCGAGACCGAGTTGTATCAGGTCAACGGTCCGGTGAACCTGACGCGTCTGTTCAGCATTACCGGTCTGGACAGCCAGCGCGAGCTGCAATACCTGCCGTTCACGCCGCAGATCCCGAAACTGCTGCAAAACAGCGAGAACATTTTCAGCGTGATCAGTAAGCAGGACATCCTGCTGCTGCACCCGTTCGAGTCGTTCACGCCGGTGGTCGACCTGCTGCGCCAGGCCGCCAAGGACCCGCACGTATTGGCGGTGCGCCAGACGTTGTACCGTTCCGGCGCCAACTCGGAAATCGTCGATGCGCTGGTGGATGCGGCGCGTAACGGCAAGGAAGTCACAGCGGTGATCGAACTGCGTGCGCGGTTCGACGAAGAGTCCAACCTGCAGCTGGCCAGCCGCCTGCAAGCGGCCGGTGCGGTGGTGATCTACGGTGTGGTCGGCTTCAAGACTCACGCCAAGATGATGCTGATCCTGCGCCGCGAGGCCGGTGAAATCGTGCGTTACGCGCACCTCGGCACCGGTAACTACCACGCTGGCAACGCGCGGCTGTACACCGACTACAGCCTGCTGACCTCCGACGACGCCTTGTGCGAAGACGTCGGCAAACTGTTCAGCCAGTTGATCGGCATGGGTAAAACCCTGCGCATGAAGAAGTTGCTGCATGCACCGTTCACCCTGAAGAAGGGCATGCTCGACATGATTGCCCGCGAAACCCAGTTCGCCCTCGACGGCAAACCGGCGCACATCATTGCCAAGTTCAATTCGCTGACCGATCCGAAGATCATCCGCGCGTTGTACAAGGCCAGTCAGTCGGGCGTACGCATCGATCTCATCGTTCGTGGCATGTGCTGCCTGCGGCCGGGCATTGCCGGGGTTTCGCACAACATTCACGTGCGCTCGATCATCGGTCGTTTCCTGGAACACACCCGGGTCTTCTACTTCCTCAATGGCGGCGACGAGCAGATGTTCCTCTCCAGTGCCGACTGGATGGAGCGCAACCTCGACAAGCGCGTCGAGACGTGCTTCCCGGTAGAAGGCAAGAAGCTGATCATGCGGGTCAAGAAGGAGCTGGAGTTGTATCTCACCGATAACACCCACAGCTGGAGCTTGCAGTCGGACGGTCGCTACATCCGTAACACGCCGACCGGCAACCAGAACCCGCGCAGCGCCCAGGCTACATTGCTGGAGCGGTTGGGCAGTCCGATTCTGGCTGTGCGGTAACGCCGGCCAGTTGTAAAAAATGGCGATCCCTGCGGATCGCCATTTTTTTTCGCCTGTGCAACCCATTACCTGTGGCAAGCCGCCTTTGTGGTGATTGGCTTTTTGTGGTGAGGGAGCAAGCGCCCTCGCCACAAAAGCACCTGACGGCGGATTTAGCGCACGCTCAGGACGATATCGACCCGCGTCAGCCACTGCGCTTCAATTTCGAAGTCGGCCTGGGTCAGCTGGTTTTCATCCAGCCAGTTTTTCGGGAACACCACTTCCAGTTGGTTGCCATTGGCGTTGAGCTCGACCTGGGGCATTTGCTGGGTGCCGCGGATGTGGTGGAACAGGATCGCGAAACGCAGCAGCACGCACAGGCGAATCAGCTTGATGCCGTCATCACCGAAGTCGGCGAACTTGTCCTTGGGGATGTTGCGACGATGGCCGCGCACCAACAGTGCGAGCATCAACTGGTCTTCGCGGGAGAACCCGGCCAGGTCCGAGTGCTCGATCAGGTAGGCGCCATGCTTGTGGTACTGGTAGTGAGCGATGTCCAGGCCCACCTCGTGGACCTTGGCCGCCCAGCCGAGCAGTTCGCGCCAGACGCCGTCTTCCAGGTCCCAGTCCCTGGCCACCTGATCGAAGGCATGCAGGGCTTTGCGCTCGACCCGCGCCGCCTGTTCCAGATCGACGTGATAGCGCTCCATCAGCGAAGTCAGGGTGCGTTCGCGCACGTCTTCGTGATGATGGCGACCGAGCAGGTCATACAGCACGCCTTCACGCAGGGCACCTTCGCAGTGATCCATGCGTTGCAGTTCGAGGGCATCGAAGATGGCCTCGAGGATCGCCAGGCCCGCCGGAAAGATCGCCCGACGGTCCGGCTTGATGCCTTCGAAGTCGATTTTCTCGACATCGCCGAGCTTGATCAGCTTGCGCTTGAGCCAGGCCAGGCCTTCGGCGTTCACTTCGCCCGCGCCGTAACCACCGGCCTTCAGCGCCAGGCCGATGGCGCGGATGGTGCCGGAGGAGCCGATGGCTTCATCCCAGTTCAGGCGATGCAGGGCGTGCTCGATGCTCATGATCTCCAGCCGCGCCGCGGTGTACGCCTGGGCGTAGCGGGCCGGGGTGATCTTGCCGTCCTTGAAATAGCGCTGGGTGTAGCTGACGCAGCCCATTTGCAGGCTTTCGCGCAGCAGCGGTTCGAAGCGCTGGCCGATGATGAATTCGGTACTGCCACCACCGATGTCGGCCACCAGGCGCTTGCCCGGGGTGTCGGCGAGGGTGTGGGACACGCCGAGGTAGATCAGGCGCGCTTCTTCACGGCCAGAGATGACTTCCACCGGGTGACCGAGGATTTCTTCGGCGCGGTGGATGAACTCAGCGCGGTTGCGGGCTTCACGCAGGGCGTTGGTGCCAACAATCCGTACGGCGCCGAGCGGCATACCGTTGATCAGTTGCGCAAAACGCTTGAGGCAATCGAGTCCGCGTTGCATGGATTCTTCGCTGAGCTTGCGCTCATCGTCGATGCCGGCCGCCAGCTGAACCTTCTCCCCGAGACGCTCGAGAATACGGATTTCGCCGTTCTGGGCCTTGGCCACGACCATGTGAAAGCTGTTGGAGCCCAGGTCGATTGCGGCGATCAGGGACAGATTCTTGGCTTGAGATTGCGGCATGGTCAGGGGGTCTCGGTCGATAACCTCGACATCGTGCCACGATCAAAGGCTGGCGCCAACGCGCAGTGTACAAAGCCTTGATCCAGTGCAGGAAAGTCGGTGCCCGCTACGCGGTCAATCGCCAGCAGGCTGGCTCCCACATTGGAATGCGTACCCCTGTGGGAGCTAGCCTGCTAGCGATGAGGGCATTAAAGACAATGAGGTTGTTTCAGGCTGTCGCTTCAACAGTGCCAATGAAGTTGGCAAGCTCCGCGGTCTGCGGATTGGCAAACAAAACCTTCGGATCACCCACCTCATGCACCTTGCCCATGTGCATGAAGACCAACTTATCCCCAACCTCCCGGGCAAAGCGCATTTCGTGGGTGACCATGATCAGCGTCATCCCTTCCCTGGCCAGTTGCCGAACCACGCTCAGCACTTCGTTGACCAGCTCCGGGTCCAGCGCCGAGGTGATTTCGTCACACAACAAAACCTTCGGCGACATCGCGAGCGCGCGGGCAATCGCCACGCGCTGTTGCTGCCCGCCGGACAAGCGATCCGGGAAGGCATCGAATTTCTCCCCCAGGCCTACGCGCTCCAGCATCTGTCGCGCCAGCTCCGCTGCCTTGGCCTTGGGCACTTTCTGCACCACCTGTGGCGCCAGCATCACGTTCTCGCCGACCGTCAGGTGCGGGAACAGGTTGAACTGCTGGAACACCATGCCAACCTTCTGTCGCAGGCTGCGCAGGTCAGCCCGGGCGGCGTCGAGGTATTCGCCGTCGACTTCGATCACGCCGTCGTTGATCGACTCCAGCCCGTTGAGGGTACGCAGCAAGGTCGACTTGCCCGAGCCGCTGCGGCCGATGATCGCCACCACCTGGCCTTCTTCCACGCTCAGATCGATGCCTTTGAGCACATGGTGGTCGCCGTAATATTTATGCAGGGCGGAAATTCTAAGCAGAGGCATGCAGTCTCCTTTCCAGGTAGCGCGCACTAAGGGACAAGGGGTAACACAGCAGGAAATAGCCGAGGGCGACGAGGCCGTAGACCATGAACGGTTCGAAGGTGGCATTGGCGAGCATGCCGCCGGTCTTGGTCAGTTCGGTGAAGCCGATGATCGAGGTCACCGCTGTGCCTTTGACCACTTGCACCGAAAAGCCCACGGTCGGCGCCACGGCGATGCGCAGGGCTTGCGGCAGGATCACGTAGCGCAACTGCTCCAGCGGGTTAAGCGCCAGGCTCGACGAGGCTTCCCACTGGCCGTTGGGGATCGAGTCGACGCAACCGCGCCAGATCTCCGCCAGATAGGCACTGGTGAACAGCGTCAGGGCAATCGCCGCGGCCATCCACGGGGAAATCTCGATCCCGGCCAGCGCCACACCGAAGAACACCAGAAACAACTGCATCAACAGCGGCGTGCCCTGGAACAGCTCGATGTAAGTGCGGGCGAAGCTGCGCGGCAGGGTTTTTTTCGAAATGCGCATGACCATGATCAGCAAACCGATCACACCACCGCCGATGAACGCCACCAGCGACAACGCCAGCGTCCATTGCAGGCCCGTGAGCAGGTTGCGCACGATGTCCCAGAAGGTGAAATCGCTCATCGGCTGTTCCTCGCGATGTAGCGATTGCCGATCCAGTTCAGCAACTGACGGATCAGCAACGCCATGCACAGATAGAGCAAAGTGGTCAGCGCGTAGGTTTCAAAGGCGCGGAAGTTGCGCGACTGAATGAAGTTGGCGGCGAAGCTCAGCTCTTCGGTAGCGATCTGCGAGCAGACGGCTGAGCCGAGCATGACGATGATGATCTGGCTGCTCAGGGCCGGCCAGACCTTGCCCAGCGCCGGCAGCAGCACCACGTGGCGAAACGCCTCGAAGCGAGTCATCGCCAATGCTGCCGCAGCCTCCAGTTGACCCCGGGGAATCGCCTGGATGCCGGCGCGGATGATCTCGGTGGAATAGGCCCCGAGATTGATCACCATCGCCAGCACGGCCGCTTGCCACTCGGAAATCTGCACCCCCAGTGACGGCAAGCCGAAGAAGATGAAAAACAACTGCACCAGGAATGGCGTGTTGCGGATCAACTCGACATAGACCGCGAAGATCCCGGCGAACGGGCGAATGTTCCACGCCCGTACCAGCGCCCCGACGATGCCCAGCCCAACGCCGAGCACCGCGCCGATGGCCGTCAGCTCAAGGGTGAACAACGCACCGCGCAGCAATAGATCGGTGTTGTGTACCACCGGCAAGAAATCGAACTGATAAGCCATAACGTGTCTCCTGCGCGCCGGATCAGAGGTCGGCCGGCAGCGGCTCTTTGAGCCAGGTCATGGCGTTCTTCTCCAGCGCGCCGTCGCCCTTGGCGGTGACGAGGATCTGGTTGACCTTATCCAGCAGGGCCGGCTCGTTCTTGTTTACGCCGACGTAGACCGGCGAATCCTTGAGCTTCACTTTCAGCGCCGGCACGCGTTTCGGGTTTTTCTCACTGATGGCGACCATCACCACGTTGCCGCTGGCGATCAGATCGACTTGCCCGGCCAGGTACGCGGCGATGGTCGAGTTGTTGTCTTCGAAACGCTTGATCGTCACGCCTTCGGGGGCGACCTTGGTCAGCTCGATGTCTTCAATGGCGCCCCGGGTGACGCTGATGGTCTTGCCCTTGAGGTCGTCCAGGCCTTTGACGTCGGCGTCTGGCGGGCCGAACACGGCGAGGTAGAACGGTGCGTAGGCGCGGGAGAAGTCGATGACTTTTTCGCGCTCGGGGTTTTTGCCGAGGCTGGAGATCACCAGGTCGACCTTGCCAGTGGTCAGGAACGGGATGCGGTTGGTGCTGTTGACCGGGGTCAGTTCGAGTTTGACCTTGAGCTGGTCGGCCAGCAGTTTGGCGGTGTCGATATCCAGGCCGCGTGGTTTCATGTCCGGGCCGACCGAGCCGAACGGCGGGAAGTCCTGAGGTACGGCAACCTTGAGGACGCCGCGCTTGACCACATCCTCCAGACCGTCGGCGTGGGCGGGTGCCTGGCTCAGCATCAGGCTGGCGAACAAGGCGGCGAGGAGGGCGCTGTAACGCTGGGTCATGGCAAATCTCCGGATCGGCAAGAAGTGTTTTCTGCGGATCGACAGAGCACGGGCCATGCCAACCCGGGGACTCTGGGGCGCCAGAGCGCGGTTTTACTGGTGTTGGACGGTCTTACTGGTCTGAACAGTCAGGTTGCGTTTCGCACCTCGATAGCGCAGCCGTGAAAATTCCCGAACTCCCATGGGGCACGACTTGCCGGGCGCCGCGAATAGCTTTACAACTGGCCGCACATTGGCCTGGTTCGTCTGGAAAACCATGAACTCGATCTCCCGTGCCGTACCCGAAGTGGCGCTGCAAGCCATCCGCAAACTGATCACCGAACAGGGCTTCGGGCCGGGTGATGCCTTGCCCTCGCAACGAGACCTGGCGGTGCAATTGGGGGTCAGTCGGGCGTCGTTGCGTGAAGCGTTGTCATCGCTGAGCGCGCTGGGAGTCATCAGTATCCAGCCAGGCAAAGGCGTGTTCGTGCAGTCGCCAGTGGAACTGCCGCGCGGCGATGCGGCGCCGGGCTGGCCGTTCGCGGCGCAGGCGTCGCCGCTGGACATCTTTCAGTTGCGCTATGCGCTGGAGGGGTTCGCCGCAGGGTTGGCCGCCGTGACGTTGAGTACCGAGGAACTCGATGCGCTGGAAGACAATGTCGCCGCCATGCGCAACGAATTGAAGGCCGGCGATTTTGACGCAGCGGCGCGGCTGGATTTCGAATTCCACCGCCGAATCCTGTTGGCCAGCGGCAATCAGGCGATGCTGAGCATCCTTACTAACAGCGCCGACATCTTTCTCGAGAGCCAGAAGCTACCGTTCATCAGGGCCGAGCGTGCCATGGAAACCTGGCAGGAACACCGCAAAATCCTCCGTGCACTGGCTCGGAGAGCCTCTGCTGCGGCACAAAAAGCCATGCACGAACACGTGCGCAACGCTGCGCTGCGTACCGGCATTGCATTCGTCGCTCCCGCCACGGCGTGACTTGGGCTATACCCAAACTCATGGACCACCATAGCGAGACTCAATCATCAGCACCTTCCTGAACGAGGGAAGGGCAGCTATGATGGGCCACGTTTTTTTGCTTACAACCCTGGAGAATTCCATGAGCAGCGATCTTATCAAACACGTTAGCGACGCTAGCTTCGAGGCCGACGTACTCAAGGCTGAAGGCGCTGTACTGGTCGACTACTGGGCTGAATGGTGCGGCCCTTGCAAAATGATCGCCCCTGTTCTGGACGAAATTGCCGAGACCTACAAAGGCAAGCTGACCGTTGCCAAGCTGAACATCGACGAAAACCAGGAAACCCCGGCCAAGCACGGCGTGCGCGGTATCCCGACCCTGATGCTGTTCAAGAACGGCAACGTTGAAGCGACCAAGGTCGGCGCACTGTCGAAGTCGCAACTGGCCGCTTTCCTCGACGCCAACATCTAAGCGTCGTCGTAGCGTGTCAAAAAAAGGCCCCGCAAATAGCGGGGCCTTTTTCGTTATTGAGGGCTAGACGCTCCGAAACTCAGGTGTTACATTCGGCCCCGCGCTGGTTTCTCCAGTGCCCCCTGCTAGCCGTCGCCGACGCTCTCCTTTTCGAATAAGTACGCGATCCTGTCGCCTTCTCCGCGGCGCGGCCTCATTAAGCCAAAAGCTTAATTTCCCCCCTCCATAAATGATTACGTCATTCCTATATGAATCTGACTGAACTCAAGCAAAAGCCGATTACCGAACTGCTCGAATTGGCCGAACAGATGGGCATAGAAAATATGGCCCGTTCGCGCAAGCAGGACGTGATTTTCTCCCTGCTGAAAAAGCACGCGAAAAGCGGCGAGGAAATCTCCGGTGATGGCGTGCTGGAGATTCTCCAGGACGGCTTCGGCTTCCTCCGCTCTGCAGACGCTTCCTATCTCGCCGGCCCAGACGATATCTACGTCTCGCCGAGCCAGATCCGTCGCTTCAACTTGCGTACCGGTGACACCATCGTTGGCAAGATCCGCCCTCCGAAGGAAGGCGAGCGTTATTTCGCGCTGCTCAAGGTCGACACGATCAACTTCGACCGTCCGGAAAACGCGAAAAACAAGATTCTCTTCGAGAACCTGACCCCGCTGTTCCCGACCGTGCGCATGAAGATGGAAGCCGGTAACGGTTCCACCGAAGACTTGACCGGTCGTGTCATCGACCTGTGCGCCCCGATCGGCAAAGGCCAGCGCGGTCTGATCGTTGCACCGCCGAAAGCCGGTAAAACGATCATGCTGCAGAACATCGCGGCGAACATCGCTCGTAACAATCCTGAAGTTCACCTGATCGTGTTGCTGATCGACGAACGTCCGGAAGAAGTCACCGAAATGCAGCGCACCGTGCGCGGCGAAGTGGTTGCCTCGACGTTCGACGAGCCGCCGACCCGCCACGTGCAGGTTGCCGAAATGGTGATCGAGAAGGCCAAGCGTCTGGTCGAACACAAAAAGGACGTGGTGATCCTGCTCGACTCCATCACCCGTCTGGCCCGCGCCTACAACACCGTGATCCCGAGCTCCGGCAAGGTACTCACCGGTGGTGTCGATGCTCACGCCCTGGAGAAACCGAAACGTTTCTTCGGTGCTGCGCGAAACATCGAAGAAGGCGGCTCTCTGACCATCATCGCCACCGCGCTGGTTGAAACCGGCTCGAAGATGGACGAAGTGATCTACGAAGAATTCAAAGGCACCGGCAACATGGAACTGCCTCTGGATCGTCGCATCGCTGAAAAACGCGTGTTCCCGGCCATCAACATCAACCGTTCCGGTACCCGCCGCGAAGAGTTGCTGACCGCCGACGACGAGTTGCAGCGCATGTGGATCCTGCGCAAGTTGCTGCACCCGATGGACGAAGTCGCTGCCATCGAGTTCCTGATCGACAAGCTGAAAACGACCAAGACCAACGATGAGTTCTTCCTGTCGATGAAACGCAAGTAAGTCGAGCAGGGCTGTGCCCTGTGTGGCTGTTTCGTTAGTTCAAATTCGGATGCCGCTGGCTCATAGCCACGGCGCTGCGACGAGTCATAGCCCGCTATGGCGAGGAGCAGCAACGCAGGATATGAGCCAGCGGCGCCGAAGTTGACTAACAGAGACAGCCATACAGGGCACCTGAGCCGGGGAAACCCGGCTTTTTGCTATCTGAATTTTGATCAAGTGGCAGTTCGTGGTTCTGAACCGAAGGGTTCGGCGCTAAACTGCCTGCCCCGAACGCCACGGCCAACACGAGGCTTACGCATGCAGTATCGCGACTTGCGCGACTTTATCAGCGGGCTGGAACAGCGCGGCGAACTCAAGCGCATCCAGGTTCCGGTGTCCCCAGTGCTCGAAATGACCGAGGTCTGCGACCGCACCTTGCGCGCCAAAGGCCCGGCCCTGCTCTTCGAAAAGCCTGTGGGTTATGACATTCCCGTGCTCGGCAACCTGTTCGGCACCCCCGAGCGCGTGGCGCTGGGCATGGGCGCCGAGGCGGTCAGCGAGCTGCGCGAGATCGGCAAATTGCTGGCGTTCCTCAAGGAGCCCGAGCCACCGAAAGGATTGAAGGACGCCTGGTCCAAGCTGCCAATCTTTCGCAAGATCATCTCGATGGCGCCCAAAGTCGTCAAAGATGCGATCTGCCAGGAAGTGGTCGTCGAAGGCGACGACGTCGATCTTTCGACGCTGCCGGTGCAGACCTGCTGGCCGGGCGACGTTGCGCCGCTGATTACCTGGGGCCTGACCGTCACCAAAGGCCCGAACAAGGATCGGCAGAACCTCGGTATCTACCGCCAGCAAGTCATTGGCCGCAACAAGGTCATCATGCGCTGGCTCAGCCACCGTGGCGGCGCGCTGGATTACCGCGAGTGGTGCGAGAAGCACCCGGGCCAGCCGTTCCCGGTCGCCGTGGCGCTGGGTGCAGACCCGGCGACCATCCTCGGTGCCGTGACGCCGGTGCCCGATACCCTCTCCGAATACGCCTTCGCCGGCCTCCTGCGCGGCAACCGCACCGAACTGGTGAAGTGCCGCGGCAATGACCTGCAAGTGCCGGCCACCGCCGAGATCATCCTTGAAGGCGTGATCCATCCAGGCGAGATGGCCGATGAAGGTCCCTACGGCGACCACACCGGTTACTACAACGAAGTCGACAGCTTCCCGGTGTTCACTGTCGAGCGCATCACCCATCGGATCAAGCCGATCTACCACAGCACCTACACCGGCCGGCCGCCGGATGAGCCGGCGATCCTCGGCGTGGCGTTGAACGAAGTGTTCGTGCCGATCCTGCAGAAGCAGTTCCCGGAAATCACTGACTTCTACTTGCCGCCCGAAGGCTGCTCGTACCGCATGGCCGTCGTGACCATGAAAAAGTCCTATCCGGGGCATGCCAAGCGGGTAATGCTGGGTGTCTGGTCGTTTTTGCGACAGTTCATGTACACCAAGTTCGTTATCGTCACTGACGACGATATCAACGCGCGGGACTGGAACGACGTGATCTGGGCCATCACCACGCGCATGGACCCCAAGCGCGACACGGTGATGATCGAAAACACGCCGATCGACTACCTCGACTTCGCCTCGCCGGTTTCCGGCCTGGGTTCGAAGATGGGGCTCGATGCCACGCATAAATGGCCTGGCGAAACCACGCGCGAGTGGGGCCGGGTGATCGTCAAGGACGACGCCGTGACCCAGCGGATCGATGCCATCTGGAATCAGTTAGGAATAGATTGATGCGTGTAACCTTGCAGCCCTCCGGAGCAGTGCTTGAGATTCTGCCCGGCGAGCGGATTCTCGATGGCGCCCGTCGTCTGGGCTATGACTGCCCGCAAAGCTGTCGCAACGGCAACTGCCACGTGTGTGCCGCGTTGCTGGTGGAAGGGCGCGTCGAACAGGCGGGTAATGTGCGTGACCATGGCGAGTTCTACACTTGCATAGCAGAGCCGCTGGAAGACTGCATCGTGCTGTGGGATGGCGTGCTCGCGCTGGGAGAGTTACCGGTGCGCACTCTGTCGTGTCAGGTCACCAGTTGCACCGAGGTCGGTGGTGATACGTGGCGGGTACGGCTGCGGGCGCCGGCCGGCAAGCCTCCGCGTTATCACGCTGGCCAGTACTTGATGATCCACCGGGACAATGGCGAGAAGTCATCCTTCTCCCTGGCCTCGGCGCCCTCAGGTGGGCGCGATCTGGAAATCCACGTCCTGGCGCGCGAAGCCAGTGCAATAAACCTGATCAAGCAACTGCAAGGCAACACAATGGTGCGGGTCGACATGCCATTCGGCGACACGCACCTGGCCGAACTGCCGGACGGTCCGCTGGTGTTGATTGCCGCGGGCACGGGCATGGGCCAGGTCCACGGCCTGATCGAACACTGCCGCGCCGAAGGCTTCAAGCACCCCGTGCACTTATATTGGGGCGTGCGCCGTCCAGAAGACTTCTATGAAGTTGAACATTGGGATGAGTGGCTGAAGTTGCCCAACCTGTTCCTGCACAAGGTCGTCAGCGATCAATGTGGCTGGCCGGGGCGTTGCGGCATGCTGCATGAAGCCGTTTGCGAAGACTTTCCTGATCTCAAGACCCTTCACGTGTATGCCAGTGGCTCGCCGGCCATGGTCTACGGCACGCTGGATGCACTGGTCGAAGCCGGGATGGATGCCCATCAAATGCGCGCTGACGTATTTGCCTACGCCCCTCGCTCTTGAGGCTGCCCCTACAGGTTATAACCCCCTATATAGCCTATCGGTATTTATAAAATCATATAAATACCGGTAGGTTATATTGTCTTCAGGTAATTAATTAACAACAGTGCCATGGCACTTGAATTGCTTTGAAAAACATATGTGCCTTATTGTTACAGCGGTGCGTTCTATTAAGTAACTCTTTACTCGCGGGGAGCTGAACGCTATTCGCCATGAGCGTCATTGAATCTTCGATCTTGAATCTGGCTTACCCTCCGCAGCTCGATCTGGGGCCGCAGCTCACGCACGAACAATTACTCAGCTCGATGCAATCGACCATGGCCCGCCACAAGGGTGGGCCGGTGTGGTTGTTCGCTTACGGTTCGCTGATCTGGCGTCCCGAGTGCACGGCAGTTGAGCGGGTTCGCGGGCGGGTGCATGGCTATCATCGCGGTTTGTACCTGTGGTCCCACGAACATCGCGGCACACCGGAAATGCCCGGCCTGGTCTTCGGTCTGGATCGCGGGGGTTCATGCAGCGGCTTTGCTTATCGTCTGCCTGAAGAACAACTTGAGGCGTCGCTGTATGCACTTTGGCAACGCGAGATGCCGTTCCCTTCCTATCGTCCACACTGGCTCAACTGCCGTCTTGAAGACGGAAGCCGGGTTCAGGCATTGGGCTTTGTTCTGGAGCGGCATTTGCCCAGCTATGCCGGCAACTTGCCGGATCATGTGCTGAGCCACGTGTTTGAAAACGCTTGCGGGCGTTACGGCACGACTCGCGATTATGTCGAGCAGACCGCTCACGCCCTGCGTAGCCACGCCATGCCAGACCGGAATCTGGAGGCGCGGCTCAAGCGCTGCAAATCAAAGGTTGATCAGGCGATGGCTTCGCGGCTCTGACTGGCGACTTGCTTGTGCCACAGCGTTGGCGCAAGGAAGGCCATCGCTAGCAGGCAGGCACCGATCAGCAGAATGAAACCGCCATCCCAACCAAAATGGTCCACGGTGTAGCCCATCGCTGCACTGGCCGCGACCGACCCACCCAGATAACCGAACAGGCCGGTGAAACCCGCTGCCGTACCGGCGGCTTTCTTCGGCGCCAACTCCAGTGCCTGCAAGCCGATCAGCATCACCGGGCCGTAGATCAGGAAGCCGATGGACACCAGGGCGATCATGTCGACAGTCGGGTTGCCGGCCGGGTTGAGCCAGTACACCAGCGTTGCCACGGTCACCAGCGCCATGAACACCATGCCGGTCAGGCCACGGTTGCCGCGGAAGATCTTGTCCGACATCCAGCCGCACAGCAGCGTGCCCGGAATGCCTGCCCACTCGTAGAAGAAGTACGCCCAGGACGTCTTGTCCACGGTGAAACCCTTGGCTTCCTTGAGGTAGGTCGGTGCCCAGTCCAGTACGCCGTAGCGCAGCAGATAGACAAAGACGTTGGCCATTGCGATGTACCAGAGCATTTTATTGCGCAGCACGTACTTGACGAAGATTTCCTTGGCGCTGAATTCTTCTTCGTGGCTGGCGTCGTAGCCTTCCGGATAGTCGTTTTTGTACTTCTCGATGGGCGGCAGGCCGACCGATTGCGGGGTGTCGCGCATGGTGATGAAGGCGAACACCGCGACCGCCATGGCGACCGCTGCCGGCACGTAAAACGCGGCATGCCAGTCATTGAACAGGCCCATGCCGATCAGGAACAGCGGGCCGATCAAGCCGCCGCCGACGTTATGCGCGACGTTCCACAGCGACACCACGCCGCCGCGTTCCTTCTGCGACCACCAGTGCACCATGGTCCGGCCACTTGGCGGCCAGCCCATGCCCTGCGCCCAGCCATTGATGAACAGCAGGACGAACATGATGGTCACGCTGGACGTTGCCCAATGCGCGAAACCGAACGTGAACATCACAGCAGCCGAAACTATCAGGCCGAACGGCAGGAAGAAGCGCGGGTTGGAGCGGTCGGAAACGATGCCCATGAGGAACTTGGACAAGCCGTAGGCAATGGCAATTGCCGACAGCGCCACCCCCAGCTCACCCCGGGTGTAGCCCTCGTCGATCAGGTAAGGCATGGCCAGGGAGAAGTTTTTGCGCAGCAGGTAATAGCCGGCGTAGCCGATAAAGATACCGGCGAAGATTTGCCAGCGCAGGCGGCGGTAGGTGCTGTCTATTTTTTCTTCAGGCAATGGCGCCTGATGTGCGGCTGGACGAAAGAAAGCAAACATTCAGTAGCTCCAGTTTTCTTGTTTTGACTGCGGATGTGAATGTTACAGTTTCATTACCGAAAAAAGCACCGGTTCTCATCGACCAAACAGCGGAAATGTTGGAATTCGAGCATTCCTTTATGAACATGTCGCTCAGATATAAATGAAGGGCGTTGTAGGAGGTTTTACCGCTTTCGTTTTTACGCGGGGGGCTGGCAGGAATAAGGCAAGTCTTTGGGAAATGTCCTGCGTCGTTACCGGAAGTCATGATCTTCAGCTCAAGACGCTCTCTCTTTAACCTTTGTCCGGCTGCCAGGCTTGGCATTTGAGGTGTAGAGGGGAGTGGTTATGCGGTGGTTTTTGTTGATGCTGGGGTTGGCGTTGTCTGGCGAGACCCGGGCAGCGGAGTTTTTTCTTATACCCGAAAACAACCCTCGGCCTATTTACCCGGTTGCGCTGCAAAGGGCCGGAATCATTGGTGATGTTCGAGTCAGCTTCGTAGTCCACTCCGATGGCTCTGTCAGCCAGGTGAACATCCTGCAAAGCGATCACCCTGAACTGGCCGAGGCGACTCGGGTTGCCATAGAGCAGTGGCGGTTCAAACCGTGGATGGTGGAAGAGGGCAGGCCTGCAGAGCAGGAAGTGGTCGTGCCCATGCAGTTCAGGTTCAATTCGTCTTTGCCGCTCCACACCAATAAATGGCTGAAGGAGTTGAAATGTCGCGATCTGAACGAAGCAGTTGTTCATGTCGCAGAGCAATCGTGGATCGATTCTCCTGTATTCCATTTCACCCGCGCCTACCTGTCGAACTCATTCTCTACGACAGCGCTGACGAATGAGCAGCGTCTGGCGCTGATCGCCAAGCTCAACAGAAAGGTGCCGATCATTGTCAGGCAATGCCTGAACAACCCGGTTTCGCGGTATGTGCGGTATTTGCCGGAGGACATTCGCAAGATGCTTTAGCTTGAATCGACAGCGTCACCGCTTAGGCCGGTGACGCTGTTTTGTTCGCTGATATTTACTCTAGCTTGAAGCCGGGTTTGCCGTTAACTTTCCGCCATTCTTTAATTTCTTCGAGCACTCCTTCTGGACTATCTACGCGCCCAATAGGTCGGGTTAAAACCAGTCGTTTTCTAGGGTGTTCCGTGATTTTCTCAAAATGACGCATCCGCTTAACCGAATACTCGCTAAATGCTTCCCCCGATAGGCCGCTGTCATTCTCGAAAAAGCCTCTTAAAAAAACTAAAAATTCCGCCTCTGTATAATCCTCTAACTTATCTTTGAGAATCATTGTAGATCACCTTTTTGTGTAGTTCTATGTGTGCCTTTGGAGTTAGAATGCTTAGGTTATCCAAATCGTACCGCTCCGGCATCGGTGATTCTTTGCTTATGATGGATCTCAATTTTTCCCTGCCGCCGACACTGTCGAGAGGTGCGGCATAAGGTGCAGCGCCATTGGTCATTAGTCTGATTTAAAGTCAGGTTTTCCGTTTGTTTTACGCCACTCCTTGATGCTGTTAAGTATTCCAATAGGTGAATTCTCAACGCCTGCTTTAGGATAAAAAAGAATATCCGTTCCGTCGGGATGCTCGGATGCAAGCACTATGTTGCGAACTATGGTATCCAGTTCTTCTTCCGAAGCATAATTTCCGTCGAACAATCTTTTAATTGTCTCTAGAAACTCTGATTCAGTATATTGTTCATATTTTTTTACTGGATTCATAGCGTCTCACCGTTGTTGTTTGAGTGTATTGCAATATGAGATTTAGGAGTTGTAATAAGCATGTTGTCAACATTATAAACCTCTCCACCTTTTTGAATTGGAATTATATGGTGGATTTCAAATTTTTCCCTTCTCCCCACCTGCTCGCTTTGAGGGGCATAGGGTGAGTGCCCGTTCTTCATTATCGCTTTATTCAGCGGACTCAGTTCCATGCTTAACTTCGGATCATTTGATACCGCGACCCAAAAACTCTCTCTGAATTTATCAAAATTTCTGAAGTCTTTACCGCGCAATTGATTTGCTATCTGAGCGGGAATCGGAACTCCATCTGATTCTGTCGCGCTCTCTAACCAGTTTTCACCAAAGATTTGTCCGTCCCCGTTTACCGTCCCCGGTTCGTATCGTGGGCCGGTTCGGCTTAGCATGATGTAGATGGGATCAATGCCTGAATCAGTCGGAAAAATCAGGACGTAGTCGTCTAGATCGAAATCGTCGTATGAGGGATGTTCGTCAGTTCTTCCATCAAGTTGAGTGACTCTGGCCCCTGGATAGATCTCGATGCCGTTTTGATCGGAGGGTAATTCCGTGGAGCCAATACCATCTTTTCCAGGCGCGCTATTTGGCGTCCATGTAAGTGTTCTTGGTAGAAAACCTTCAGTGGTGAACGTGTAAAAATTTGTGGTCGGCTCAAATTTCGCAGTTCGGACTCTAACTCGTGCGGATAGATTATCACCCGTTTGAGATAAGTAAAGTTGAGTATGCTCACCTCTTGAGGAAGATAGTACTCGTATCGGTAAATTTGTTTCGCTCTGATTTTTTAAGTTGATCTGGTTGTCGAATCCATCACCCAATTGAGAGAGCGGTATCGACACAACCACAGGGTTACGCTGTAGTTCACCGTTTCCGAGAGTTGGCGTATAGAAGATAGAGGCCAAGAAAACACCCAGCGGGTTCGAGCGCACACTTAGGGACTCGACAGATCGGGCCAGAGAAAAAGGCGAGCCTTCAAATCCTGCAATCAAGCCATCTGGTGTGACCACTAGCGGCCTTACAGATGCTGCATCTCCGCTAGCTGTGGATAGGTTCACATTCTCAATCTGGTACTTTTCCCTTAATGCGTCTTTTTGTATTTTTTCCAAAGCAAGGGCTTGCTGGTATGCCTCCTGTTCTGCTGCAACGCGCAGCTGCTCCCTTTACTGCTCAGCTTCAATACGTAGCCGCTCTAGCTGCCGCTCAGTTTCAATACGTACCTGTTCCTGCTGCCGTTCGACTGCTAGAGAGCGAGCGATCAGTCCAGAAAAAGCGCTACTTGTCTCAGTTAGATGGCGCGCAATTTCAGTGTGAAGGAGGGATAAGTGATAGTCCTGCCATCGCCTGCCTAAATTGGTATTTGCCTGTAGATCAACGAGGTTGTTGAGCGCTTCAATTTCTGGAGTGCTCAGTGGCGATTTAATTGCCGGGTTTGCTATCGCATAAGGCCTTACAGCTGATTGCTCGGACGCGATTAGGTTGTTTATTGTGATTTTATAACTTGTCAGCGATTGGGCGAGCGTCGCGCCAATTGTAGCTCCCGTCGCAGCAATAATTTTTTCGAGAATAAAATGCGGCAAAAGGTCAAAATGAACGTTTATTTCATCTTTAATGACCGAAATTTTTCGTCCACAGTAGATGTTGAGTTTGCAATCTGGGCTTCGATTTCAGATTGATCTCGCTTGTTTGCTAAATGCTCGAGCTGTTTAGCTAAAATATTCATTTGTAGCGAAATGCGTTTTAGGTCTAATGCTGATCGATAAGCAGTATCTATCGCGGTATAGGCCACGGACGCGTCAGGAGGAGAGGTGTGTAAGCTTTCGAAAATTTTTCTAAAGGACAGCTCCTTCATTAGGAAAAATTGGTTGTGGCCGTAAAGTGAATAGGCGCTCGGCTTACGTGCCTCATACTCTATTGATTTATTCTGAATAAGTTTCAACGCCGCCTTTTGCTCGACCTTTGTTTTTTCAATTGGTGATAGAGGATGGTTGGCGCCGGCCACTTGTTTCGCGTAATCCAGTTCGGCAATTGTGGAAGCGAAAAGGTTGTTATATAATCCGGCGTATTCACTATCAATGTATGTGCTGTTAATGCTTCTTTCATGCATCAAGTCATCCCATATGAAAGGTGTAAGCGGGCTGAGCTTTACTGGCCCACTGCTAGTGCCTCTATGGGGACCTTCATTTAAACCCCAGGCGCCTGAAAAAAATCCTTCTATCCCTGGGTTTAATCTTTCTGCTTTGACTGGTATGGGGGCTAATTCGTATGAGTTTGGCCCGGTTTTTATATGGGGACCTAAATATTTGTTTGCGTTAGACATATGACGACTCCATGTCAATTATTCCCGAATTCAGATTACGCTTTCCAATTGAGAGCGAGGCTGATAGCAGAACATCTCATATGCTTGGCTTGTAGGTTTTAGAGTTTGCCGGCGCATTGATCTGTAATTGGGAAGTTAACGCAATTTTTTGGAAGGGGGATTTATATATTTACCGCTAAATATTTCGCTGTTGATGTTGATACTGAATAGAAACAATTTGTGTATTGGAAGTGAAGGCCAGAGCAGCTTGTGAGTTGCTTTGGCCTTCTCAATATGTCCAGCGCGGATTTAGCGAACCTGCACCACCACCTTCCCGACCGCCTTGCGCTGGCCGAGATCATTGATGGCTTGAGCTGCGTTGCTCAGCGGATACACCTGCGACACCAGCGGTTTCAACTTGCCTTCGGCAAACCAGCCAAACAGTTGCTGGAAGTTCGCGGCGTTGTCCTGCGGCTGGCGCTGGGCAAATGAGCCCCAGAATACGCCCAGTACCGCTGCGCCCTTGAGCAATGCCAGGTTTACCGGCAGTTCGGGAATGCGCCCGCTGGCGAAGCCGACCACCAGCAGGCGGCCGTTCCAGGCGATGGCGCGGATGGCCTGGTCGAACAGGTCACCGCCCACCGGGTCGTAGATCACGTCGGCGCCCTGACCATCGGTCAGGCGTTTGATTTCGTCCTTGAGGCTGGTTTCGCTGTAGTTGATCAGTTCATCGGCCCCCGCAGCCTTGGCTACGGCGAGTTTTTCGGCGCTGCTGGCGGCGGCGATTACCCGGGCACCCATGGCTTTGCCGATTTCTACAGCGGCGAGGCCGACACCGCCGGAGGCGCCGAGTACCAGCAGGGTTTCACCCGGTTGCAGGTTGCCGCGCTGCTTGAGTGCGTGCATCGAGGTGCCGTAGGTCATGCTGAAGGCGGCGGCGGTATTGAAGTCCATCGAGGGTGGAATCGGCAGCACGTTGTAGCCCGGCACCGCGACCTGCTCGGCGAAACTGCCCCAGCCGGTCAGGGCCATGACCCGGTCACCGACTTTCAGGTGGCTGACCTTTTCACCCACTTCACTGACCACGCCGGCCGCTTCACCGCCCGGTGAAAACGGGAAGGGCGGCTTGAACTGGTACTTGCCCTCGATGATCAGCGTATCGGGGAAGTTGACCCCCGCGGCGTGCACGTCCAGCAGGATTTCGTTCTTCTTCGCGACAGGACTGGCGACGTCTTCCAGCACCAGCGATTCGGCAGGGCCGAAGGCTTTGCACAGCACGGCTTTCATCAAGGCTATTCCTTTGGGAGTGATGGCCGATAAGTGTAGGTGTGTGAGTCGATGGGTCAACGAGCATGCCCGGCCCTGATAGTCAGCCATAAGCTTGTGCTTGCGCGGCGGGTCGTTATGCTAGGCCGCAAACCGAATAAGGAGCGAATTGTGAAAGCGTGGATCATGTTGATGCTGGCCCTGTCTCTGCCTGTGGCAGCGGTGGCCGAAGAAGCCAAAGAAGGTGAAGCACCAAAGGTCAATTACATCACCCTGAGCCCGCCGTTCGTGGGTAATTACGGGCTGGATGGCACACCGAAACTCAAGGTCTACAAGGCCGACGTGGCGTTGCGGGTGACCGGCGAAGAGGCGACCAAAGCGGTCAAGGCCAACGAACCGCTGATTCGTAATCAGCTCGTGGCGTTGTTTGCCCAGCAGACTACCGAGACGATGAACAACGTTGAGGCCAAAGAGAAGCTGCGTCAGGAAGCGTTGAAGCAGACCCAGCAGATCATGAACGATGAAACCGGTAAGCCGGTGGTTGAGGATTTGTTGTTCAACAACCTGATCATCCAGTAATGCTGGATCCTGTAGGAGCTGGCTTGCCAGCGATAGCGCCCTCAAGATCGCCATCGCTGGCAAGCCAGCTCCTAAAAAAGCATTTCAACGCAGCTCCATCACAGCCGCCCACTGCTCGGCCGTCACCGGCATCACCGACAGCCGCGAGCCCTTCTGCACCAACGGCATCTCGGCCAGTGCCGTCTGTTGCTTGAGATAGTCCAGCTTCAGTACCTTGGAAAACGTCTCGACATGCGCGACATCAATCGCGCTCCAGGCGTTTTTCTCCGGTGTGGCTTTGGGATCATAGTAATGACTTTCAGGCTCCAGCGCCGTTGGGTCGGGATACGCGGCTTCGATAATCTTGCCGATCCCGGCAATCCCTGGCTCCGGGCAGCTGGAGTGATAGAAGAAAAACTCATCCCCCACCGCCATGGCCCGCAGGAAGTTACGCGCCTGATAGTTGCGAACCCCATCCCAGCGCGCTTTGCCAAGCTTCTCCAGGCCTTTGATCGAGAGTTCGTCGGGCTCGGATTTCATCAGCCAATAGGCCATGTTTTTTGCTCCTTGCGAGGTCAGTGGGCAGGTTGTCGGGCAATCTTATGACAAACCGACAGTCGGTTGACGCCAGCATTTGCGCAGCGGTTCACGTTGCCGCAAAATGCCGGCCTTTAAAGCTTGACGCTGCTGCACGGCCTACAAAACGGAAACCGCTGCTGTCATCGTGTTGATATGCCTTTGGGGGGCAATCGATGAAACGCAAACCGGATTTACTATGGATATTGGTTATTTTGTTCGGCCTCGGCGTCGTGACCACTGGCTATGCCCAAAGCCTGTGGGCCAACAAGACCGATGCGCCGGTTGAGGTTGCCCAGTTGCAGCAACAGTCGACGGCGTTCAAACGCTAAGCTGTCTTATCGACGCTGCTGATTGCAGTGGCGTCTAGCCTACGTAATACCAGGCCTTGTCCGTGACCGTTCCCTGCAACGGCACATCCCAGCTCGCTTGAGCCAATCGCTCGACCTTCTGACATTCATGGGCCAGCCCCAGCAGCGTCGGCTTGCGCCAGTCATTTCGACGCGCCAGGTAAGCCAGGCTGCGATCGTAGAAACCGCCGCCCATCCCCAGCCGACCGCCGACATCGTCAAACCCCACTAACGGCAGCAGCACCAGGTCCAGCGCCCAGACTTTGCGTTGTCGGGCAAGGTTGTGCCGGGGTTCGAGAATCCGGAAGCGGTTGGGCCTGAGCTTTTCACCGGGGCGGATGCGCTGGAACACCATTTTGGTTCGTGGCCAGGCGCTGAGCACCGGCAGATAGGTAGCCTTGCCTCGCCGCTGAGCTGCACGCAGCAGCAGGCGCGGGTCGATTTCACCGTCGGTGGGCAGATAGAGAGAGATGTGTCTGGCGCGGCGAAACAGCGGTTGCTGGGCCAATTGCTTGTAAAGCCCGCGTGCGGCCTGGCGCTGCTGACTGGGTGTCAGTGCGCGGCGGGCCTTGCGCAGCATGCGTCGAAGTTGCGGGCGGGGTAGCAGCGCAGGTTCGGTCATGAATTCGGGCTTCGAAAGTACGGATACGTAAAGCGTACCCGTAAAAACGCCGATGCCGGTATTTAAACCGGCATCGGACTGGAATCAGGCTCCCCGAATGTGTCGCTGTCGACTTAGCCCTTGAACCCGAAAGTTCAAGGTGGAAGTTGCAGTAGGCTTTAAGGCTTTCCGTCTAGCGGACATGCACACCAGCCCAACGTGCAACCTCCAGGGTATAGCAAATCGGCTCAGGGACATCGCCAACTGGCAAACACCCCAGGGAGTGAGGGGAGTATACCCCAAGCGGTGAGCCGAATCAGCCTTTGGTGACGTCCGGATCGGTAGCGAGGACCAGATCGACGCGATCAAGCAGGTCGCGCACCTGCTCACGGGTCGAGCCGCTGACCTGCACATCCGGCCGGTCTTCCTTGTGGAGCAGGTCGTGGGTGATGTTCAACGCGGCCATCACGGCGATACGGTCGGCACCGATGACTTTGCCGCTGCTGCGGATCTCGCGCATCTTGCCGTCCAGATAGCGGGCGGCGCTCACCAGGTTACTGCGTTCTTCCTGGGGGCAGATGATGGAATACTCTTTGTCGAGGATCTGCACGGTGACGCTATTGCTTGAACTCATGAGTCTTGCTCCAGGGCCTTGAGGCGCGAAATCATCGATTCGACCTTACGCCGGGCGATTTCGTTTTTTTCAATGAGGTGCGCGCGTTCCTCGCGCCAGGTCTTTTCCTGAGCAAGTAAGAGTCCGTTTTGGCTCTTAAGTTGCTCGACTCGGGTAATCAGCAGTTCGAGTCTGGCCATCAGCGCTTGCAGGTCGGTGTCTTCCATATTGTCCACTGAGTGTGTGTCTGATGAGCGGTAACAGCTGGACAGCCTTTAATAGTCTTGGCGAGTCTGTCGATGTAGGATACAAGGCCTTCATTCTAGACATAGCGCCGTCTGGCGCCTAGCTGCCCATGACCATTCAGAATTCCCCGTACCAAGCCTTCGCCACCCTGCTGACGTCCAGCGGTCACAATGTATCGCCTGCCGAATTGCACGGCCTGCTGCTCGGTCGCAGCTGCGCCGGCGCCGGTTTCGATGCCGAAGGCTGGCTGATCGACGCCGCTGAGCTGCTGGAAAACGAGCCGCAGGACAACGTTCGCAACGCCTTGATCGGCCTGCAAGAGATGGTAAAAGGCGAGCTCACCGGCGATGACGTGACCGTCGTCCTGCTGCTGCCAACCGACGATGCCCCGCTCACCGACCGTGCCGCCGCACTGGGCGAGTGGTGCCAGGGTTTCCTCAGCGGCTTCGGCTTGAATTGCCGTGACAGCAGCGCCCTTAGCGCCGAGGCCACCGAAGTGCTGCAGGACCTGGCAGCCATTTCCCAAGTGCAAGACGCGCTGGAAGAGTCCGAAGACGGCGAGTCCGATTACATGGAAGTCATGGAGTACCTGCGCGTCGCGCCACTGCTGCTGTTCTCGGAAACCAAGAAAGACGTGGCGGCTGCCGCCAAACCGTCGCTGCACTGATCAAAGCCAGGGAACGCCATCTGCCCATGATCCATATCCCGAAATCGGAGTACAGCCGTCGCCGCAAGGCCCTGATGGCGCAGATGGAACCCAACAGCATCGCCATCCTGCCCGCCGCCGCGGTCGCCATTCGCAATCGTGACGTCGAGCACGTCTACCGCCAGGACAGCGACTTCCAGTACCTCAGCGGTTTTCCCGAGCCTCAGGCCGTGCTGGTGTTGATGCCAGGGCGAGTGCACGGCGAATACATCCTGTTCTGCCGCGAACGCAACGCCGAGCGTGAACTGTGGGACGGACTGCGGGCCGGGCAGGAAGGCGCGATTCGCGACTTTGGTGCCGACGACGCTTTCCCGATCACGGATATCGACGACATCCTGCCTGGCCTGATCGAAGGCCGTGACCGGGTGTATTCGGCCATGGGCAGCAACCCGGAATTTGACCGGCACTTGATGGAGTGGATCAACGTGATTCGCTCCAAGGCCAACCTCGGCGCCCAGCCACCGAACGAATTCGTTGCCCTGGATCATCTGCTGCACGACATGCGCCTGTATAAATCGGCGGCAGAAGTGAAGGTGATGCGCGAGGCTGCACGGATTTCTGCCCAGGCGCATGTGCGTGCGATGCAGGCCAGTCGTGCCGGGTTGTATGAGTACAGTCTCGAAGCGGAGCTCGATTACGAATTCCGCAAGGGTGGCGCGAAGATGCCGGCCTACGGTTCGATCGTCGCCACGGGGCGCAACAGCTGCATCCTGCATTACCAGCAGAATGACGCCGTGCTCAAGGACGGTGAGCTGGTGCTGATCGACGCCGGTTGCGAGATCGACTGCTACGCCAGCGACATCACCCGCACCTGGCCGGTGAACGGCAAGTATTCGGCGGAGCAGAAGGCGATCTACGAATTGGTGCTGGCGGCGCAGGAAGCGGCGTTTGCCGAAATCGCGCCGAACAAACACTGGAATCAGGCCCACGAAGCGACGGTCCGGGTGATCACTTCGGGCCTGGTCGAATTGGGTTTGCTCCAGGGCAATGTTGACGAATTGATCGCCGGCGAAGCCTACAAGGCGTTTTACATGCACCGCGCCGGTCACTGGCTGGGCATGGATGTGCATGACGTCGGCGAATACAAGGTCGGCGGCGAGTGGCGCGTGCTGGAAGTCGGCATGGCGCTGACCGTGGAGCCGGGGATCTACATCGCCCCGGACAATCAGAGCGTGGCGAAGAAATGGCGCGGCATTGGCGTGCGCATCGAGGACGACGTAGTGGTCACCAAAACCGGCTGTGAAATCCTCACCAAAGGCGTACCGAAAACGGTCGCCGAAATCGAAGCCTTGATGGCGCAAGCGCGGACACAAGCGGCATGAGTCGAGTCAATCTGGCAATCATCGGTGGGGGGCTGGTCGGTGCCAGCCTCGCTTTGGCGTTGCAGGCCGGGGCCAAGGCCCGGGGCTGGAAGATCGTACTGATCGAGCCTTTCGCGCCCGGCGATACCTATCAGCCGAGTTATGACGCGCGCTCCACGGCATTATCCTATGGCGCTCGGCAGATCTATCAGCGGCTGGGCGTTTGGCAGGAGATCTCTCGCCGTGCCGAGCCGATCAAACAGATTCACGTTTCCGATCGCGGGCGTTTTTCCACGGCGCGGCTGTCGGCCATGGAAGAAGGCGTTCCGGCGCTGGGCTACGTGGTGGAAAACGCCTGGCTCGGCCAATGCCTGTGGCGAGGCCTGGACAAAGACGTCATCAGTTGGCGTTGCCCGGCGGAAGTCACCCGCATGGAGCCGCTCACCGATGGCTATCGCCTGACCCTCAATGACGAAACCACCCTGGAGTGCGACCTTGCGGTGTTGGCTGATGGTGGCCGCTCCGGCCTGCGCGAGCAACTGGGGATCGGCATCAAGAAGCGGCCTTACAATCAGAGCGCACTGATCGCCAACATCACGCCGAGCGAAGCGCATAACGGCATGGCGTTCGAGCGTTTTACCGACGATGGGCCGATGGCGTTGTTGCCATTGCCGGACAACCGTTGCGCCTTGGTCTGGACCCGTCTGGGGATGGACGCGCAACGCCTGGCCGCACTGGATGAGCGCAGTTTTCTCCGCGAATTGCAGGGCGTGTTCGGTTATCGCCTGGGCACGTTGAAACAGGTTGGCGCTCGACATCTGTACCCGTTGGCGCTGGTCGAGGCCGAAGAACAGGTGCGTTCACATCTGGCGGTGCTGGGCAATGCTGCCCACAGCTTGCACCCGATTGCCGGGCAAGGTTTCAACCTGTCGTTGCGTGATGCCCAGGCGCTGGCCGATGCGTTGCTCGCCAGCGAGCAGTCACCGGGCGAGTTTGCGACCTTGCAGGCCTATCGCGAGCGTCAGCGTCTGGACCAGAACCTCACCGTCGGTTTTTCCGATCAGGTCACGCGCCTGTTCGGCAGCACCCAGCCGCTGGTTTCGCTGGGCCGTAATCTCGGGCTGCTGGGTCTGGATCTGCTGCCGCCGGCCAAACGCTGGTTCGCTCGGCAGGCCATGGGCCTGGGTACTCGACCTGATGCTTAAGTGGCTGACGCGCAAGTTCGGCAAGGCGCGGTTGATGCGCCGATTCATGAGCTTCTATCCGCCGTACCTTGGCGCCGGCGTTCAGGTGCAGCACATCAGCGATGATTTCCGCGACATACGGGTCTCGATGGGCCTGAGCTGGTACAACCGCAATTACGTTGGCACCCAGTTTGGTGGCAGCCTGTATTCGATGGTCGACCCGTTTTTCATGCTGATGCTGATGGAGAACCTGGGGCGCAACTACATCGTCTGGGACAAGGCTGCAGACATCGATTTCATCGCGCCGGGCAAAGGCCCGGTTTTCGCCCGTTTCAACATTGACGACACCTTGCTCGACGAAATCCGGCGGCAGACGGCGGGTGGCGAAAAATACCTGCCGCAACTGCAGGTCGATATTCATGACGGCGCTGGCAACCTCGTAGCACGCGTCGGAAAAACCCTTTACGTGCGGCTCAAGCCGCAAGCGAGACAGGTTTAAAGCATGGAAATGCGCGCAGATCTGCTGATTGTCGGAGCCGGAATGGTCGGCAGCGCCCTGGCGCTGGCGTTGCAGGACAGCGGGCTGGAAGTCCTGTTGCTCGACGGCAGCCCGATGAGCGTCAAACCGTTTGACGCTCAAGCCCCGTTCGAACCGCGGGTGAGTGCGCTGTCCATCGCCAGCCAGCGGATTCTCGAACGCCTGGGTGTCTGGGACGGCATCGCCAACCGGCGCAGCAGTCCCTATAGCGACATGCAGGTCTGGGACGGCAGCGGCACGGGGCAGATTCACTTCTCGGCGGCCAGTGTGCATGCCGAGGTGCTGGGGCATATCGTCGAGAACCGCGTGGTGCAGGACGCCTTGCTCGAGCGCTTGCACGATTGCGACTTGGGGATGCTGGCCAATGCCCGCCTAGAACAGATGCGTCGTTCCGGCGACGATTGGCTGCTGACCCTGGCCGACGGCCGTACCCTGCGTGCGCCGCTGGTGATTGCGGCCGATGGCGCCAACTCGGCGGTGCGTCGCCTGACGGGCGTTGCGACACGGGAGTGGGATTATCTGCATCACGCCATCGTCACCAGCGTGCGTTGCTCGAAAAACCACCAATCGACCGCCTGGCAGCGCTTTACCGATACCGGGCCCCTGGCGTTCCTGCCCCTGGCGCGTGATGGTCAGCAGGACTGGTGCTCGATCGTCTGGTCGACCACACCGAGCGAAGCCGAACGCTTGATGGCGCTGGATGACGAGGCGTTTTGCCGCGAACTGGAACGCGCCTTCGAAGGCCGGCTCGGGACTGTGCTCAACGCCGACCCGCGCCTGTGCGTGCCACTGCGTCAGCGTCATGCCAAGCGTTACGTGGCTGAAGGCCTTGCCCTGATTGGCGATGCGGCCCACACCATCCATCCGCTAGCCGGGCAGGGCGTGAACCTCGGGTTCCTCGATGCCGCCGTGCTGGCCGAGGTGTTGTTGCAAGCGGCAGGCCGTGGCGAGCGGCTGGCGGATGTGAAAGTGCTCAGTCGCTACGAACGTCGCCGCATGCCCCATAACCTGGCGCTGATGGCGGCAATGGAGGGCTTCGAACGCTTGTTCCAGGCCGACCCGTTGCCGGTGCGCTGGTTGCGCAATACCGGGCTGAAGCTGGTCGACCAGATGCCCGAGGCCAAAGCGTTGTTTGTGCGCGAAGCCCTCGGACTGACGGGCGATCTCCCGGCACTCGCCAAGCACTGAGATTTTCGTCGGGGCTGATTGGCCTCTTCGCGAGCAGGCTCGCTCCGGCATTTGAAATACCTTCCACTGTGGGAGCGAGCCTGCTCGCGAATGCGTCGGCACATTCACATCCTTTTTCGGCTATGCAACATTTGGTAACGCCTCCGCCAACTGTTCGATTGAGAAGGCAAATGTGAGTCCTTATCATTTGGCTTCAATTTTTCAATCGAGAGATCGCTCCCATGCTGGCACCGAAGCGTCTACTGACCGCACTGGCCTTGACCCTGATTGGCAGCACCGTCGCCCAGGCCGCCGACGAGGTGGTGGTTTACTCCTCGCGTATCGACGAGCTGATCAAGCCGGTCTTCGATGCTTACACCGCAAAAACCGGCGTAAAGGTGAAGTTCATCACCGACAAGGAAGCGCCGCTCATGCAGCGGATCAAGGCCGAGGGCGAGAACGCCACGGCCGACCTGCTGTTGACGGTGGATGCCGGTAACCTCTGGCAAGCCGAGCAAATGGGCATCCTCCAGCCATTCACCTCGAAGACCATCGATGCCAACATCCCGCTGCAATACCGCGCCGCGTCCCATGCCTGGACCGGCCTGAGCCTGCGCGCACGGACCATCGCCTATTCCACCGAGCGGGTGAAGCCGGGTGAGCTGACCACCTACGAAGCACTGGCCGACAAGAACTGGGAGGGTCGCCTGTGCCTGCGCACGGCGAAGAAGGTGTACAACCAGTCCCTGACCGCCACCATGATCGAAGTGCACGGTGCCGAGAAAACCGAGAAGATCCTCAAGGGCTGGGTCAACAACCTGTCCACCGACGTGTTCTCCGACGACGTTGCGGTGCTTGAAGCCATCAACGCCGGCCAATGCGACGTGGGTATCGTCAACACTTACTACTACGGTCGCCTGCACAAGCAGAAACCGGAGCTGCCGGTGAAGCTGTTCTGGCCGAACCAGGCGGATCGCGGCGTGCACGTCAACCTGTCGGGCATCGGCCTGACCAAGCACGCGCCGCATCCGGAAGCCGCCAAGGCCCTGGTGGAGTGGATGACCACGCCTGAAGCGCAGAAGATCTTCGCTGACGTGAATCAGGAGTTCCCGGCCAACCCGGCTGTGCAGCCATCCGCTGAAGTGGCCGCATGGGGCAAGTTCGTTGCGGACACCTTGCCGGTGGAAGTCGCGGGCAAGCGTCAGGCTGAAGCGATTCGCTTGATGGATCGGGCTGGCTGGAACTGACACCAGCTGGTTTAAAGAGTAAAAGATCGCAGCCTTCGGCAGCGTCTACAGGGTGATCACCCATTCACTGTAGGCGCTGCCGGAGGCTGCGATCTTTTCGCGTTTCACGTACATTTTCGTTGATTTTTCTCCAGAGAGCTTTTCCTTTGGCCCACCCCGCCCAACGCCGCTGGTATCCCCTGGTCTTCGCCATCGCTGCGCTGGTCCTGCTGCCCTTGAGCGTGTTGCTGCTGTCCTGGCAAAGCATCGATCAACAGATCTGGTCCCATCTCTGGGAAACGCAGATGCCGCGGCTGCTGGGCAACACCCTGACTCTGGTGCTCGGGGTTGGCGTCGGCGTGACGGTTCTTGGCGTGAGCCTCGCCTGGCTCACCAGTCTCTGCGAATTTCCCGGCCGACGCTGGCTGGACTGGGCATTGATGCTGCCTTTTGCGATTCCGGCCTACGTCCTGGCGTTCGTCTTTGTCGGCTTGCTGGATTTCGCCGGTCCCGTGCAAACGCTGTTGCGTGAATGGTTCGGTACGGGGTTGCGCCTGCCGCGGGTGCGTTCCACGGGCGGGGTGATTCTGGTCTTGGTGCTGGTGTTCTATCCCTACGTTTACCTGCTGGCGCGCACGGCGTTCCTGGCGCAGGGCAAAGGCCTGATGGAGGCCGCGCGGGTGCTTGGGCAATCGCCATGGCAGGCATTCTGGCGGGTGGCCATGCCCATGGCGCGTCCTGCCATTGGCGCTGGCGTGGCCTTGGCGTTGATGGAAACCCTGGCGGATTTCGGTGCCGTCTCGGTGTTCAACTTCGACACCTTCACCACCGCCATCTACAAGACCTGGTACGGCTTTTTCAGCCTCTCCACCGCCGCCCAACTGGCCAGCCTGCTACTGCTGGTGGTGATGCTGGTGCTGTACGGCGAGCGTCGTGCCCGTGGCGCCAATCGGGCGAGCAATGAACGGCCACGGGCCAAGGCGCTGTACCACCTGCGTGGAGGCAAAGCGCTGCTGGCCAGCGGCTGGTGCGGCCTGGTGTTTGCCTGCGCCTTCGTCATTCCGATGCTGCAACTGGTGGTGTGGTTCTGGCAGCGTGGGCGCTTTGATCTCGATGAGCGTTACACCGGGCTGATCATTCACACCTTGTACCTGGGCGCGATGGCGGCGTTGATCACGGTCAGTGTCGCCTTGATCCTGGCGTTTGCCCGACGGTTGGCACCGACGCCAGGCATCCATGCGGGTGTCAGCCTGGCCAATCTTGGCTACGCCTTGCCCGGTTCTGTGCTGGCGGTGTCGATCATGCTGGCGTTCAGTTATCTGGACCGCGAACTGGTGATTCCACTCTCCGGCTGGCTCGGCGGTGCCGGCAAGCCGCTGCTGCTGGGCAGTCTGGCGGCGCTGTTGCTGGCCTATCTGGTGCGCTTCATCGCTGTGGCTTATGGGCCGTTGGAAAGCAGCCTGGCGCGTATACGGCCCTCTTTGCCCGAAGCGGCACGTAGCCTGGGTGTCAGTGGGCCGCGACTGTTTTTCAAAGTGTATCTGCCGTTGTTGCTGCCCGGTTCTTTGAGCGCGGCGTTGCTGGTGTTCGTCGACGTGCTCAAGGAAATGCCCGCGACCCTGCTGATGCGCCCGTTTGGCTGGGACACGCTGGCGGTGCGGATCTTCGAGATGACCAGTGAGGGCGAGTGGGCGAGGGCTTCTTTACCGGCGTTGACCCTGGTTTTGGTCGGGCTGCTACCGGTAATCGGATTGATACGACGTTCGGCGCATCGAAACAGCTAGGTGTCAGTCCTACACCTTGCGGCTACAATGCGCGGCATTCGGTGCGGTCCGTCTGACAGACAAGGTAGTAAAAATCGGCTGGAAGCCTTTTATTTCAAGGTTTGCACACGGTTATCACTCGCCCGCACCTTCGCCACGCCCGGAAGGAGAAACCCATGGGACAGCGTACGCCTCTGTATGACCTTCACCTCGCCCTTGGCGCGAAGATGGTCGATTTTGGCGGTTGGGATATGCCTCTGCATTACGGATCGCAGGTCGAGGAACACCATCAGGTGCGCCGCGATTGCGGTGTCTTCGATGTATCCCACATGACCGTGATCGATGTCGGCGGCCCCCAGGCCAAGGCCTGGCTGCAGCACTTGTTGGCCAACGATGTCGAACGCCTGCACAGTTCTGGCCGTGCGTTGTACAGCACCATGCTCAATGAGCGTGGCGGCATCGTTGACGACATGATCGTCTACCGCCTCGATGAGGGTTATCGCCTGGTGGTCAACGCGTCCACTCGCTATCAGGATATGGCGTGGATGCAGGCCCATCTCGACGGTTTCGAGGTGCAGCTCAACGAACGGGCCGAACTGGCAATGTTGGCCATTCAGGGGCCTCACGCCCGGCACA
This sequence comes from Pseudomonas reinekei, assembly GCF_001945365.1. Lineage (GTDB taxonomy): Bacteria > Pseudomonadota > Gammaproteobacteria > Pseudomonadales > Pseudomonadaceae > Aquipseudomonas > Aquipseudomonas reinekei. The sequence goes on along the minus strand of NZ_MSTQ01000005.1, from coordinate 344,305 downwards.
AGATTGCCGAACTGGTGAACCAGTCCCGCGGCAACCTGATTCAGCTTCTCAAGCCTTTTGAAGGCCAGCCCGACGGTGACTGGTTCATTGCGCGCACCGGTTATACCGGTGAGGACGGCCTGGAAATCATCTTGCCGGCCGATCAGGCACCGGGCTTTTTCAACGATCTGGTAGGCGCGGGTATTTCCCCGATCGGTCTCGGTGCGCGCGATACGCTAAGGGTCGAGGCCGGGATGAACCTCTACGGGCAAGACATCAATCAGGACGTTTCCCCGCTGGCCTCCAACATGGCCTGGAGCATTGCCTGGGAGCCGGCCTCGCGCCAGTTCATCGGGCGCAAGGCGCTCGAAGCCGAGAAGGCCGGCGGTGTACAGCACAAACTGGTGGGGCTGGTCCTTGAGGAACGCGGTGTTTTGCGCGCTCATCAAGTGGTCCGCATCGCTGATGTTGGCGAAGGGGAGATCACCAGTGGTAGTTTCTCTCCTACGCTTAGCAAGTCGATTGCACTGGCGCGCGTGCCGATGGCAACTGCCGACCGCGCAGAAGTGGAAATCCGTGGCAAGTGGTACCCGGTCCGAGTGGTCAAACCGACCTTCGTACGCCATGGCAAAACCTTGATCTAACCTTTTCCGGCGGACTTTGTCCGCTAATAACATCTTGAGGACACAGAACATGAGCGATATCCCTGCCGACCTGCGTTTTGCCGAAAGTCACGAATGGGCACGTCTGGAAGCCGATGGCACCGTCACCGTGGGCATTAGCGATCACGCGCAGGAAGCGCTGGGTGATGTGGTGTTTGTCGAGCTGACCGAAGTCGGAAAAACCTTCGCCGCCGGTGATCAATCCGGTGTGGTGGAATCGGTCAAGGCTGCTTCCGATATCTACGCTCCGATCAGCGGTGAAGTGATTGCGATCAACGAAGACCTGAGTGCTTCTCCAGAGCTGCTCAACTCCGACCCGTACGGCGCGTGGATCTTCAAGATCAAGCCAAGCGACAAAGCCGAGTTGGACAAGCTGCTCGACGCAGCCGCTTACAAGGCCGCCATCGGCGAATAAGCCTTCAAGCGTCATCCCCAAAGCCCCGACTTGTCGGGGCTTTGTTATTTGCGCGCAAGATCCATTGTGGGAGCGAGCCTGCTCGCGATGAGGGCTTCGCATTCAACATCTCTATTGGCAGAAATGGCGCAATCGCGAGCAGGCTCGCCCCCACAGGGGGAAGTGTGCATCGACTGCTATGCTGGTTTGACCGTGTTGCATCGACGCTGAGCGCCAGTCAAGAGAGAGCCCGTCATGTCCCAGTTGCCGTCCCTGAGCCAGTTACGCGACCCCAATGCCTTTCTCCGCCGTCACCTCGGGCCGGATGCCGCCGAGCAACAAGCGATGCTCGACAGCCTCGGTCTTGGCAGTCGGGTCGAACTGATCGAACAGACCGTACCGCCGGGAATTCGCCTGAACCGGCCGCTCGATCTGCCACCGGCACTGGACGAAGAAGCGGCGCTGGCCAAGCTGCGCGGCTATGCCGAGCAGAATCAGGTCTGGACCAGCCTGATTGGCATGGGCTATCACGGCACCCTCACGCCGGCCGTCATCTTGCGCAACGTGCTGGAAAATCCCGGCTGGTACACCGCTTACACGCCTTATCAACCGGAGATCGCCCAGGGTCGGCTCGAAGCGTTATTGAATTTCCAGCAATTGACCATCGACCTCACGGGGCTGGAACTGGCCAACGCCTCACTGCTGGACGAAGCGACCGCCGCGGCGGAAGCGATGGCCCTGGCCAAGCGCGTTGCCAAATCGAAAAGCAATTTGTTCTTCGTCGATGAAAACTGCCATCCACAAACCATTTCCGTGGTGCAGACCCGCGCCGAAGGCTTCGGTTTCGAGTTGATCATCGATGCGGTGGATAACTTGAAGCAGCACCAGGTGTTCGGTGCGCTGCTGCAATATCCCGACACCCACGGCGAGATCCGCGACCTGCGTCCGTTGATCGGCCATCTGCATGCTCAACAGGCACTGGCGTGTGTCGCCACGGATTTGCTGAGCCTGCTGTTGCTGACCCCGCCGGGAGAACTCGGCGCTGACGTGGTGTTCGGTTCTTCCCAGCGTTTCGGTGTGCCGATGGGTTATGGCGGTCCGCACGCAGCGTTTTTTGCCAGTCGGGACGAATACAAGCGGGCGATTCCCGGGCGGATCATCGGCGTGTCGAAAGATGCCCGAGGCAATGTCGCCTTGCGCATGGCCCTGCAAACCCGCGAACAACATATTCGTCGCGAGAAGGCCAACTCCAATATCTGCACGGCCCAGGTGTTGCTGGCCAACATTGCCAGTTTCTACGCGGTGTACCACGGGCCGGAGGGGCTCAAGCGCATTGCCCAGCGTGTGCACCGGCTGACCTGCATCCTCGCCGAGGGACTTGAGCGCAAGGGCATCAAGCGCCTGAACCAGCAGTTCTTCGACACCCTCACGCTGGAAGTCGGGGGCACCCAGACGGCGATCATTGAAAGTGCGGTGGCCGCGAAAATCAATCTGCGCATCCTGGGGCGTGGACGATTGGGCTTGAGCCTCGACGAAAGCTGTGACGAATCCACTGTGGCAAAACTGTTCGATGTGTTCCTGGGTGCCGATCATGGGCTCATCGTCGACGAACTTGACGGGCAAACGCTGGCTTGCGGCATTCCCGCCAGTCTGGCGCGCACCACGCCGTATCTGCGTCATCCGGTGTTCAGCGCCCATCACAGCGAAACCGAGATGTTGCGCTACCTCAAGCAACTGGAAAACAAGGATCTGGCACTCAATCAATCGATGATCCCGCTGGGCTCGTGCACCATGAAGCTCAACGCTACCAGCGAGATGATCCCGATCACCTGGCCGCAGTTCGCCAATCTGCACCCGTTCGCGCCGAAGGAACAGGCCGTCGGCTATTCGTTGATGATTGAAGAGCTGGAGCGCTGGCTCTGCGCGATCACCGGTTTTGATGCGATCTGCATGCAACCCAACTCCGGTGCCCAGGGCGAATACGCCGGGTTGCTGGCGATCCGCAAATACCACGAGAGCCGCCAGCAGGGTGGGCGGGATATCTGCCTGATCCCGTCATCGGCCCATGGCACCAACCCGGCGTCAGCGCAGATGGCCGGAATGCGCGTGGTGATCGTTGAATGCGATGACGCCGGTAACGTCGATCTGGATGACTTGAAGGAAAAGGCTGCGCAGGCGGGGGAAAAACTGGCCTGCCTGATGGCGACTTATCCTTCGACCCATGGCGTTTACGAGGAAGGCATCAGCGAAATTTGCGAGGTGATCCACCAACATGGCGGTCAGGTGTACATGGATGGCGCCAATCTCAATGCCCAGGTCGGACTGGCGCGCCCGGCGGACATCGGCGCCGACGTGTCCCACATGAACCTGCATAAAACCTTCTGCATTCCCCACGGTGGCGGTGGGCCGGGCATGGGACCGATTGGCGTGCGCGCGCATCTGGCGCCGTTCGTGGCCAACCACCCGGTGGTGCCGATCAACGGGCCATTGGCGCAGAACGGCGCCGTCAGCGCGGCGCCCTGGGGCAGCGCCAGTATCCTGCCGATCAGCTGGATGTACGTCGCCATGATGGGGCCGCAACTGGCGGACGCCAGTGAAGTGGCGATCCTGGCGGCCAATTACCTGGCGCAGCATTTGTCCGGCGCGTTCCCGGTGCTCTACACCGGGCGTAACGAGCGGGTGGCCCATGAGTGCATTCTTGATCTTCGACCATTAAAAGCGCTGACCGGAATCACTGAAGAGGATGTGGCCAAGCGCCTGATGGACTATGGCTTCCATGCTCCGACCATGTCGTTCCCGGTGCCGGGGACGTTGATGGTCGAGCCTACGGAAAGTGAATCGAAGGCGGAACTGGACCGGTTCATCGGGGCCATGCTGAGCATCCGCGCAGAGATTACCGAAGTGCAAAATGGCAACTGGCCGGCCGAGGACAACCCCTTGAAACGTGCACCGCACACACTGGCCGATATCACCGGGATCTGGGAGCGTCCCTACAGCATCGAACAAGCGGTGACACCGGATGCGCATACCAAGGCCCACAAATATTGGCCGGTGGTGAACCGCGTGGATAACGTCTACGGGGACCGGAATCTGTTTTGTGCGTGTGTGCCGCTGGATGAGTACCGCTGAAACACCGGTGCACATTAAACCCCTGTGGGAGCGAGCCCGCTCGCGATGGCGGTACGTCTGTCGTCATAGAGGTTGAAGCTGATGCCGTCTTCGCGAGCAGGCTCGCTCCCACATGGGGCTTCAGTAAGCCGGTCATTCGTGCCGGATCTTCAGGCAAAAAAATGCCGCTCTATGAGCGGCATTTTATGTTCAGCAACCGGGCTTATTCGCCAGCCACGGCATTCTTCGCCAGAATCGCGTTCGCCAGTTCCATATCCGTAGCCTGCAGGCCCGGATTGTCGGCGCGGACTTTCTGCATGGCCGCTTCCAGATACGGGCCGCGGATGCCGCCGTCGCTGGCAACGAAGCTGCCGGCGTCGTCCTGGGCCGCAACGATCAGCTTGTGATCCTTGAAGGTCAGGTAGGTCGAACCGGTGGTCGCACCGGACGAAATGACGTTACGCCAAAAGGTATCAGCCATCGCCGAACCAACTGGCAGGGACAACAAGGCCATAGTGGCGACAGCAAGTTTGAAACGCATAGGGGTGACTCCACAGGGGTTTTAACTACGGCGTTGGATTACCATTTCCCCAATCGAGTTCCTTCACCGCCCCGCTACTTTTGCTCGCTCTGCGGCGTCACGCGCAAGACTTCTTCGACGGTGGTCAACCCGGCGGCCACCTTTTGCGCCCCGGACAATCGCAGGCTGCGCATCCCTTCCTTGAACGCCTGGCGCCGCACCGCCAGCAAGTCGGTGTCCGCGTTGATCAGGGTTTTGATGCCGTCAGTGAGCTGCATGATTTCGTAGACGCCCGCCCGTCCGTGATAACCGGTGTCGCGGCATTCCAGGCAACCGATGGCGCGTTGCGCGTTGGTCGGCAGTGGTGCTTGCCAGGGCCGGGTCAGGGTTTGCCAGTCCTCTTCATTCAAGGCCTGTGGCGCCTTGCAGTGCGGGCACAAGGTGCGCACCAGGCGTTGGGCCATGACGCCGAGCACTGTGGCTTTAATCAGGTAATGTGGCACGCCGAGTTCCAGCAGGCGACTGATGGCGCTGGGCGCATCGTTGGTGTGTAGCGTCGACAGCACCAAGTGCCCGGTGAGGGCGGCCTGGATTGCCATTTCGGCGGTTTCCAGGTCACGGATCTCGCCGATCATGATGATGTCCGGGTCTTGCCGCATCAATGCGCGCACGCCGGCGGCGAATGTCAGGTCGATGTTGTGCTGGACCTGCATCTGATTGAACGCCGGCTCGACCATTTCGATCGGGTCTTCGATGGTGCAGAGGTTGACCTCCGGCGTCGCCAGCTTTTTCAGCGTGGTGTAGAGCGTGGTGGTCTTGCCCGAACCGGTCGGGCCGGTGACCAGAATGATGCCGTTGGGCTGGCGGGTCATGTCCTGCCAGCGCCGCAGGTCGTCGGCAGAGAAACCCAGTTGGTCAAAATCCTTCAGCAGTACTTCGGGGTCGAAGATCCGCATGACCATTTTTTCGCCAAAGGCCGTTGGCAGCGTCGATAGCCGCAGTTCCACTTCACCGCCGTCCGGGGTCTTGGTTTTCACCCGGCCATCCTGAGGTTTACGCTTCTCTGCAACGTTCATGCGGCCCAGGCTTTTCAAGCGGCTGACGATGGCCATGGTCACTTGCGGTGGGAATTGGTAGACGTTGTGCAACACGCCATCGATGCGAAAACGCACCGTGCCCTGCTCGCGCCGGGGCTCGATGTGGATATCGCTGGCGCGCTGCTGGAAGGCGTACTGGAACAGCCAGTCGACGATGTTGACGATGTGCGCGTCGTTTGCGTCCGGCTCCTGATCGCTGGCGCCGAGGTTGAGCAGCTGCTCGAAGTTGCCCAGGGTGTTGACCTGCTGGTCGGCGTTGTTCGCGCCGGTGACCGACTTGGCCAGGCGAAAGAACTCCACGCTGAAGCGCTGGATATCCACCGGGTTGGCCACCACACGCTTGATTGGCAGCTTCAGTACGTGGGTCAGGTCGGCTTCCCAGCCGTTGACGTAAGGCTGGGCGCTGGCGACGGTCACGGCGTCGCGGTCGATGGACACCGCGAGGATCTTGTGGCGCTGGGCGAAGGCGTAGGACATCAGCGGCGTCACGGCCGCGACGTTGATTTTCAACGGGTCGATGCGCAGGTAAGGCTGGCCGGCCTGCTGGGACAGCCACAGGGTCAGATTTTCCAGATCGAGGTGTTTGCCCGGGCGGCTGAGGTCGTCCAGCTGCTGGCTGGCAATGAACTCTAACGGGTGCATCTGACCGTGGGCAGCATGACGACGACGGGCATTGAGCGCCTGCTCGGCCGCGTCCTGGTTAATAAACCCTTGGGCCACCAGCTCACGCAGCACATCGTTGAGATCCAGCCAGCGGTCCTGAGTGACAAATTGAACGGACATGCGGGCTCCTTTTTAACAACAGTCCGCAAAGGATAGCCGCCGCCTTACGGACCGTTGGGCCACTACCCGACGAAGCCGTATCCAGTCTTTTCAGCCAGCCGCCTGAGCCGCTTCAACCCAGGCCGAATCGGCGGTTTGCAGCGCTACCGAGCACACGCTGATCAGGTTGCGAAGTTTTTGCGCAATCACCTGGGCCCGGTGCCAGCTCAACCCGTCCATGACGATTTCGATGGCCAGGAGGTCGTCCTGGCGCTGCACGTTTACCTGGTCCGGCGTGAGAAATTGCAGGGCGAACAGGTTGAGCGCGCGGCACAGCACGTCCGGCTCGGCTTCGGCCAGCAATTGGTATTGCACACGACACTGGGTATTGCCGGCATTCCAGACGTCGGCGCGGGTGGGCGAGGTGGTTACGGCTTCCAGATGCGGCATGATCGGTCTCCAGGCTGAGTGGAGAAATTTTTACATTCGGTGAGGGGTTTTTCTTATCTATGATTGGGCGTATTCAAGGGTTGCCGAATCGAGTAATCCACAAAACCACCACTTAAAGGTTTTTTTATGCAGAGCGAGCTGGATAGCTACGACCGTAAGATTCTCGCGTTGCTGCAGGAAGACGCTTCGCTCTCCAGTGCGCAGATCGCCGAACAGGTCGGGCTGTCGCAGTCGCCGTGCTGGCGGCGGATTCAGCGAATGAAGGAGGAGGGGGTCATTCGCGGGCAGGTGACGTTGCTCGACCGCAAGAAAATCGGCCTGAATACGCAGATATTCGCCCAGGTGAAACTCAACGCCCACGGGCGTTCGAACTTCACCGAATTTACCGAAGCGATTCGCGGGTTTCCCGAGGTGCTGGAGTGTTATGTGCTGATGGGGGCGGTGGACTTCATGCTGCGGATTGTCGCGGCGGACATCGAGGCCTATGAGCGCTTCTTTTTCGAGAAGCTGTCGCTGGTGCCGGGGATTCAGGAGGTGAATTCGGTTGTGGCGTTGTCGGAGATCAAGTCGACCACCAGTTTGCCCGTCTGAAGTTATGCGCTAATTCTGCGGCCCCATCGCCAGCAGGGCTGGCTCCCACAGGGGATTTGTGGCGAACACAAAACCAATGTGGGAGCCAGCCTGCTGGCGATGGCGGTATTACAGGCGCAGAAGCATTTTCCAGGCACGGTTCTGATAGACCGCAATCGCCTGCTGCTTGCGCGCATCGAGCAGCTCGTCAGTGATCGTCGGTTCGTTGGCCAGTTGCGCCAGTTTGTTCAACTCACCGTACAGACGATCCATTTCCGGAACTTCCAGCACATTGCGCGCATGGTGCAGCCAGACCTGGATGCGCTCGATGCGCGGCAACTGTTCCGCCAGATCTTCCGGCTGTTGCTGGTAACGCTGCAATTGCAGCGACGTGGCTTCTTCGCCCAGCAAACGTGGCAACCAGCTACCCAATTGCGCAGCGCCCTGGCGGTTGCCACGGGTGTTGCGCTCGGCGGTCCAGGTGCGGGCCAGCAACCAGCGTGAGGTGGTCAGGGAGAACAGGCCCCAACGCGGGTCTTCCAGTTCCTCAAGGAACTGCTCCGGCGCGGCTTTGCGCACGTCTTCATCGTCCAGGCCGGCTTGCACCAGCGGACGCCAGTCCTCCAGCAGGGCATCGAGTGCAACGCGCAGGTCGTGGGTCGACTGACGCGGTGCGGCTTGACCAAGGCTGCTGATCAGTGCACGCAGTTCCGCCAGGCTTTCGACCCAGTCCTGCAGCAGGCGCCAGTGACCGTTGAAGCGATACTGCTCGGCCAGACGCTGGCTGCTGCCCAGCAAGTGCCAGCTCAGCGCGGCGAACGCGTCGTCCAGCGGCGTTTCGGCGGTGATCTGCGGCGCCGGCAGGCTCAACGAGTAGCTGTGGGCGTCGTACAGGCGATAACCGCGCTCGGCCTTGCTGATATCGCAGGGCATCAGCGGCAGTTTTTCCGCCAGCTCGGCGGCCAGTTCCAGCAGCGCGGCCGGCTCGCCTTCGCGCAGTTCCAGTTCCAGCTCGCAGATTTCTTCTTTCTGCTTGCCGACCACGACGTGGCCCAGGTCCAGAGCGGCTTCGATGACCACTTTGGTCTTGCCGCGACCCCAGGCGATTTCCGCGCGCTCGCGCACGAAATCGGTGGTGAAGATCGGTTTCAGGGTTTTCTTGTCGAGTTCGGCCAGTGCCTCGGGCCAGCATTCGCCGTCGAGTTTTTTCAGGTCGAGCTTGGCTTTGGGCAGGTTCCAGTCGTATTCGTTACGCACCGACAGACCGGCGACGCTCTGGCCACGGGTCTTGAGGGTCTGGATCACGTCTTCGCCATCCTTGCGCAGGCGCAGGGCAACTTTGGCCTGGGCCAGATCGCGCTCCGGGGTGTCGAAGTATTGATTCATCAACTCACGGCGTTCCCAGCCACTTTTGTTGCGTTTTTTAAGAAGAGGGTGCTCGCGCAGGGCGGCGAGGGTTTCGCGGCTGACGCGGAGTTTGATTTCGGTTTCTTTCTGCATGGCCGGAAAATCCAGGATCGGGAGCGCAGCCGGGGGGAATAGGTGGCTGCCAAGGTCGTGCAGTGTACAGGACTCGACCTTGCTCCGCCGCGCGACGGTTTATTCCTGTCGCCGGATGGTTCTATGATGGTCTTCAATTCGGGAGTTGGAGTCAGCGATGCCTTTGCCGTCCATGAAAGATCAATTCGCTGCGCTGATTGCTGCACCGTCCGTCAGCTGCACCCAGGCAAGCCTCGATCAGTCCAATCGCCCGGTGATCGATCTGCTGGCAGCGTGGCTCGGTGACCTGGGTTTCGCCTGCGATATCCAGCAGGTCAGCCCGGGCAAATTCAATCTGCTGGCCAGTTTTGGTTCCGGCCCTGGCGGTCTGGTGCTGGCCGGTCACAGCGACACCGTGCCGTTCGATGGCGCGTTGTGGCAGACCGATCCACTGAAGTTGACCGAGGTCGATGGGCGTTGGGTCGGGTTGGGCAGTTGCGACATGAAGGGTTTTTTCGCCCTGGCCATCGAAGCGGTCAAACCGTTGCTCGACCAACCCTTCAAGCAACCGCTGCTGATCCTTGCCACCTGTGATGAAGAAAGCTCGATGTCCGGTGCCCGGGCGCTGGCTGCAGCGGGGCGACCGCTGGGACGTGCCGCCGTGATCGGCGAGCCGACCGGGCTCAAGCCGGTCCGCATGCACAAAGGCATCATGATGGAGCGCATCGACATCCTCGGGCAAAGTGGCCATTCCTCCGATCCGCGCCTGGGTCACAGCGCACTCGAAGCCATGCACGATGCCATGGGTGAACTGCGCGGCCTGCGGCTGTTGTGGCAACGTGAATTCCGCAATATGCAGTTCGGCGTGCCGACGCCGACGATGAATTTCGGCTGCATTCATGGCGGCGACAATCCCAATCGCATCTGTGGGCAGTGTTCGCTGGAGTTCGATCTGCGGCCGTTGCCGGGCATGGACCCCAAGGCCCTGCGTGCCGAGATCCTGCAGCGACTCAAGCCGGTTGCCGAGCGGCATCAAGTCAAGATCGACTATGCACCGCTGTTCCCTGAAGTACCGCCGTTCGAGCAGGCAGAAGATTCAGAACTGGTTCGTATCGCCGAAAAGCTCACCGGCCATCGCGCCGAAGCAGTGGCGTTCGGCACCGAAGCACCTTATCTTCAGCGCCTTGGCTGCGAAACACTGGTACTTGGCCCGGGCGACATCGCCTGCGCCCACCAACCGGGGGAATTCCTCGAAATGTCACGTTTGCAGCCTACGGTGCATCTATTACGACAGTTGATTGAACATTACTGCCTGACACCGGCCTGAACCCAACACGACTTGTAGGAGCCGGCTTGCTGGCGATGAAGGATGACGCGGTTCATCTGACAGACCGCAGCGCTTGCATCGCCAGCAAGCCGGCTCCTACAGGTTTCATGTATAAATTGCCGATGTTCAAACCCGTATTCATGAGGAGAGCGCGCGTGTCGCCAAGCCTGTTCCGACGATAACCATCAGCCCGCTGTGCGTTTTCCGTTTCGCCCTTTTATCGGCTGCTATTTATTACAGGCCCAGGTTCATGCCCGAATACGTCAATTGGCTTCGTCACGCTTCGCCTTACATCAACGCTCACCGCGATTGCACCTTTGTCGTCATGCTGCCCGGCGACGGCGTTGAACACCCGAACTTCGGCAACATCGTCCACGACCTGGTGCTGTTGCACAGCCTGGGTGTGCGGCTGGTGCTGGTGCACGGGTCCCGTCCGCAAATTGAAACGCGCCTCGCCGCTCGCGGCCTGACCCCGCATTACCACCATGGCATGCGCATCACCGATGCCGCGACGCTGGAGTGCGTGATCGATGCGGTGGGCCAGTTGCGCATCGCCATCGAAGCGCGGCTGTCCATGGACATGGCGTCCTCGCCGATGCAGGGCTCGCGCCTGCGAGTGGCCAGCGGCAACCTGGTAACCGCGCGGCCGATCGGCGTGCTCGAAGGTGTCGATTATCACCACACCGGTGAAGTGCGCCGGGTTGACCGCAAAGGCATCAACCGCCTGCTGGACGAGCGCTCCATCGTGCTGCTGTCGCCGCTGGGTTATTCGCCGACCGGTGAAATCTTCAACCTCGCCTGTGAAGACGTTGCCACGCGTGCGGCCATCGATCTGGGGGCGGACAAGCTGCTGCTGTTCGGTGCCGACCTGGGTTTGATCGATGAGAACGGGCGCCTGGTGCGCGAGTTGCGTCCACAGCAGGTGCCGGCGCATTTGCAGCGCCTGGGCAGCAATTATCAGGCGGAACTGCTGGATGCCGCCGCTGAGGCTTGCCGTGGCGGCGTGGCCCGCAGCCATATCGTCAGTTATGCCGAAGACGGCGCGTTGCTGACCGAACTCTTCACCCGTGACGGTGGCGGTACGTTGGTCGCGCAAGAGCAGTTCGAAGTGGTGCGCGAAGCGGCCATCGAAGACGTCGGTGGACTGCTGGATCTGATCAGCCCGCTGGAAGAGCAGGGTATTCTGGTGCGCCGTTCCCGCGAGGTGCTGGAGCGCGAGATCGAGCAGTTCAGCGTGGTCGAGCGCGAAGGGATGATCATCGCGTGCGCGGCGCTGTATCAGATTGCCGATTCGGATGCCGGAGAGCTGGCGTGCCTGGCGGTTAACCCGGAGTATCGTCACGGCGGTCGCGGCGATGAGCTGTTGGAGCGCATTGAAACCCGCGCCCGCGCCCAAGGCTTGAAGACGCTGTTCGTGCTTACCACCCGCACCGCGCACTGGTTCCGCGAGCGTGGTTTCGTGCCGAGCAGCGTCGACCGCCTGCCATCGGCCCGGGCGTCGCTGTACAACTATCAGCGTAATTCGAAGATCTTCGAAAAAGCGTTGTAAATCGCGATGCTTTTGTGGCGAGGGAGCAAGCTCACTCGCCACAGCGGCTGCATTTCGCCCGCACGAATTTTACGCTGACAGATGGCGAGTAATCCGCCCGCACTGTTTCGACCTTCCCTTGTTCCTTCAAACACTTCGGGCCTTCGCTCCCGTGTCGCCGTCCCGGCCGCCACGGTGCATCCGGGGGTAGTCCTCACGCGCGGTAAAAGAAATTCACAGCGATACACAAACTGTAACAAATGGTTTGGATAGTGCGCGCTTGGTCGTGATGGCGGGGGCTTTTTCGACAGGTTTTGTTTCGAATTTATGTCAAAGGCTGATCGATCTAAAAAGAACAAAATCAATACCTTTTAGGAATTAAGCTATGAGCGCTCCTCTCTAATCCGGGGTGCCGATAGCAGCGAGCTAAATTCCTAAACGGTATGAGAAAAGAATCCATCCATTCTTTTCAGGTTTATGACGAGCTCATGACCCTGCATGGACCAAAAAACTGGGGATTAGACTATGGTCGTAGACACACATGGTTACGATTGACTTGTGAGTCACCGACCGGCGCTAATCGCGCATCTTAGGATTTCGGGCAACGACCCGAGACCAGGAATACAAGAATTAGAATCGAGAGGAGCTTCACCATGAATAAGTCCACCTTGGCTCTGGCCGTGGCCGTAGGGGTATTGGCGCAGCAGGCAGGCGCCGCCGGTTTCATCGAAGACAGCAAGGCTTCGGTTAGTTCGCGCACCATGTATTACAACGACGATAACCGTGACTCAGGCGGTTCGGATCAGCGTGAGACCGCAGAAGGTCTTAAGTTTGATTACCTGTCGGGGTTCACCCAAGGCACTGTAGGCTTCGGTATAGATGCCCAGGCACTGGTTGGCATCCATTTGGACGGTGGCAAAGGTCATCATCCAGCCAACAACAATACATTCTTCCCTAGCGACACCGACGGTTCTGCCGTAGACCAGTGGAGTCGTGCGGCGGCCAACGTCAAAGCCCGCTTTTCTAAGACTGAGGCTCACTTGGGCGGCGCTTTGCAGCCAAACATGCCGATTCTGGTAGCGAACGACAGCCGTCTGTTACCACAGACCTTTGACGGTGGGACTATCACCTCGAAGGAAATCGACAATGTGACCTTCAACGTAGGCCAGCTGGAACACTCGGCTGGTCGCGCCTCGTCTAACTCCACTGGACTGGCAGTCGCTGGCGGTACTCAAGACAGTAATCAGTTCCGGTATGCCGGTGCGGACTGGAAAGTCACCAAAGACTTGATGCTGCAGTACTATCACTCGAATCTGAAGGATTACTACAAACAGGATTTCCTCGGTCTTGTGCACGTTTTCCAGATTGCTCCGAACCAGTCCTTCAAGAGTGACCTGCGTTATTTTGACAGCAGCTCTGACGGCAAGAACGGTGACGCCGGTTATCGTTTCAACAACAACGGTGGTTTCGCCAAGACCCCGGGCGAGGTCGATAACAAGACCTGGAGCGCCATGTTCACCTACACCCTGGGTGGCAACGCTTTCCTCCTCGGTCATCAGCGTGTCAATGATGATGGTGGTTTCGTTTACCTGAACCAAGGCAACGTAGTTGACGGCAACGGTCGTCCAGAAGCTAATGGTGGCGCCAGTTTCTACCTCTTCACTGACGCCATGATCAACGGCTTCGTTCGTGCCGGTGAGAACACTACCTTTGGTCAATACTCGTACGACTTCGCCGCTGCGGGTGTACCTGGTCTGAAAGCGTCCGTGGCGTATTTGAAAGGCGAAAACATCAAGTCCGCAACAGGCGGCAGCGACGCCTCCGAGTGGGAGCGTGACATGCGCGTGGACTACACCATTCAGCAGGGTACGCTCAAAGGTTTGGGCGCAACCGTTCGCCATGGCGTTTATCGTGGCGACGCAGCTGGCCTTGCCGACAAAGACCAGACCCGTCTGATCTTCAACTACACCTACAGCTTTATGTAATAGCGGTTCGATCAAAAAAACCTCATCACTCGGTGAGGTTTTTTTTAACCGTGATTCAATATTCCATAATGTTTAGTCGTGATCATTTTTTATTCTTTTTAGCTTTTTTCTCTGGCGCTTACAGTAAGGCCATCCGACACGCACCGTAAGCCGCGGATCGAGCTGCAAAACCCCTCGCGATAAAGCAATTCAGGAAACGGCGTTCGTGCCGATACCCCGAATCTGTGTTGTCGTGGCTTATATCCCAAAGCGATTAAACGTAACTCGGTAATTCTTTTCAGGATTATGAAGAGGTATGCTGCGCGCCCGAAAAAATAGGCGCGAACGACGCGTCTGCGGATCCAGGGCATTCGACCCAGGACCAGCAACACAAGCATTAGAGAACGATAGGAGCGAAACAATGAACAAGTCCACCTTGGCCCTGGCAGTGGCCGTAGGGGTTTTGGCGCAGCAAGCAAGCGCCGCCGGTTTCATCGAAGACAGCAAGGCAACATTGGGGCTGCGCAACTTCTACATCAACCAGGACTTCCGTGACGGGAGCGCCGAGCCGAACAAGAACGAAGAATGGGGCCAAGGCTTCGATCTGCGTTTCATCTCCGGTTACACCCAGGGCACCGTTGGTTTCGGTGTTGATGCGATCGGCCTGCTGGGCGTGCGCCTGGATTCGGGCGGCGGCACCAACGGTGGTAGCGGTAATGCCTACGGGGGCACTGTGTTCCCAACCAAGTCCAACGGTGAAGCGGTTGATAACTTCTCCAGCCTGGGCCTGACCGCCAAGGCCAAGGTTTCCCAGACCGAGTTGAAACTGGGCACCTTGCAGCCGAAAAACCCGGTCATCGTGACCAACGACGGTCGTCTGTTGCCACAGACCTGGCAGGGCGGCCAGATCACTTCCGGCGACATCAAGGACCTGACCCTGGTCGGCGGTCAGATCGAGCAGGTTAAAGGTCGTAACTCGAGCAACAACCAGCAGCTGTCGATCTCGGGTGCCAACGGTCGTTCCGCAACCGCGCGCGACAGCAACAAGTTCATCTATGCCGGTGGTGACTACAAACTCACCAAGGACCTGACTGCCCAGTACTACTACGGCAACCTGGAAGACTTCTACAAGCAGCACTTCCTGGGTCTGGTGCACAACTGGGCAATCGGCCCGGGCGTGTTGAAGTCCGATTTCCGTTATTTCAACAGCTCAGATGACGGCGCCAACGGTCACGATTCGTCGTACTACACCACCGGTAATTACAACGCGCCTAACGGTAAAGGCAAAGTCGACAACAACCTGTACAGCGGCCTGTTCCTGTACACCGTTGCCGGCCATACCTTTGGCGGCGGTTACCAAGTCAGCAACGGCAGCAGTGACTTCCCTTGGCTGAACCAGGGCGACGGTTCGTCGAACTACACCATCACCGACGCACAAATCCAGAAGTTCGGTCGTGCCGGCGAGAAAACCTGGCAAGCTCGCTACTCTTATGACTTCGCCAAGGTTGGCGTACCTGGCCTGACGGCGGGTGTGGTTTACCTGCACGGCGACGACATCGACACGGTGAACTCTTCCGGTCGTCAACTCGCAAACGGCGCTTCCGAGTGGGAACGCGACGTGACCGTGGGTTACGTTGTTCAGTCCGGCGCGTTGAAGAACCTCGGCCTGATGTGGAAAAACGCCATGTGGCGCACCGACCTGCCGAACACCCGTTCCCAGGACGAAAACCGCCTGATCGTCAGCTACTCGATCCCGCTGTTGTAACAGCGTCCGCAGGTGACAAAAAAAGCCCCGCCCGGCATTACGCCGGGCGGGGCTTTTGCGTTTCAAGGCGGGGTCACCCCCGTAATCCCGCCGTGAAATTCCCTCTTTTTGCAGCAACTCAAGGCCTTCTCGAACCTTGAGGCCGATGTTCGGCGGGTTGCGCTCGCGCGTCCAGTGAACAGATCTTTAATATTTCAATAGGGAATAACCAAATGAATAAATATGATTTATGGATATATAAATCACCTGTTAAGGTCATTCCATCAAAGCGAGATCGCAAACCGCGAATCGTCTGCACCCATCAAGGAATTGTCTGAATGCTGGTCGTCTCACTCGGTGGCAGTCCCAGTCAACGCTCCCGATCCGGGGTCCTGCTGGATCGCTCCAAACGTTGGCTGCAAGAGCAGGGCGTGGAAGTGGTGAGTTACCAGATACGGGACTTCCCGGCCGAAGACTTGCTGCACGCACGTTTCGACAGCCCCAAGGTGGTCGACCTGCTGCAACAGATTGAAAACGCCGATGGCCTGCTGATTGCGACGCCGGTGTACAAGGCTTCGTTTTCCGGTGCACTGAAAACCGTGCTGGACCTGCTGCCCGAGCGTGCACTGGCGCACAAAGTGGTTTTGCCCATGGCCACGGGCGGCAGCATCGCTCACATGCTGGCGGTGGATTACGCGCTCAAGCCAGTGTTGTCGGCGTTGAAAGCCCAGGAACTGCTGCAGGGGATTTTCGCGGTCGACAGCCAGATTGCCTACGGCGAAGGCAGTGCCCTGGCGCAGCTGGCACCGGAGCTGGAACAACGCCTGAATGAATCCCTTGCGCTGTTTTTCAGCGCCATGGCGCGACGGCCCAAGCCGCTCGATCCGAACCTGTTGAACGAACGTTTGTTGAGTGCTCGCTGGAGTATTTAAGCCGCACAAAGTCACACCCCAAATTGAAGTACTGGCCTTACTCGCCCGCTAACGGGCAAGCAGGTGCAGCCAAAAACCCAACTGCAAAAAGGAGAGCGCCATGCGCCCTGTCATTTTGCGTCGTGGTCTGGCCGCTCTGTTTGCAGCGGCTGTAGCCTTCGGCGCCATTACTCAAGCTCAAGCCGAGACATTGCGAATCGGCTATCAGAAGTACGGCACTCTGGTGCTGCTCAAAGCCAAAGGCACCCTGGAAAAACGCCTCGCCGCCCAAGGCGTGGACGTGCAATGGACTGAATTCCCCGGTGGCCCGCAATTGCTTGAAGGCCTGAACGTCGGCTCCATCGACTTCGGCGTGACCGGCGAAACCCCTCCGGTGTTTGCCCAGGCGGCCGGTGCAGATTTGCTCTATGTCGCCTACGAACCACCAGCGCCTCATAGCGAAGCGATCCTCGTGCCGAAGGACTCGCCGATCAAATCGGTGGCCGAACTCAAGGGCAAGAAAGTCGTCCTCAACAAAGGCTCCAACGTGCACTACCTGCTGGTGCGTGCGCTGGAAGATGCCGGCCTCAAATACACCGACATCCAGACCGTATTCCTTCCGCCGGCCGATGCCCGCGCAGCGTTCGAACGTGGCAGCGTCGATGCTTGGGTGATCTGGGACCCGTACCAGGCGGCCGCCGAACAGCAATTGCAAGCCCGCACCCTGCGTGATGGCAAAGGCATCGTCGACAACCACCAGTTCTATCTGGCGACCAAGCCTTACGCGCAGAAAAATCCTGAGGTGATCAAAACCCTGGTGGAAGAGGTGCGCGCCGTCGGCGAGTGGTCCAAGGCCAATCCACAAGAGGTGACCCAACAAGTGTCGCCACTGCTCGGCCTGCCAGCGGACATCACTTTGACCTCGGTGAAACGCCAGGGTTACGGCGCGCTGTTCCTCACCCCGGACGTGGTCGCGGCGCAACAGAAAATTGCCGACAGCTTCTACCAGCTCAAGCTGATTCCGAAGGCGCTGAGCATCAAAGACGTGATCTGGACGCCACCAGCTGCCGTTGCCAAAGCTCAGTAACCAACGCCCTGCAAAATTCGATTCCCCAAGGAGACCACTCCATGAGCCTCAATATCTTCTGGTTCCTGCCGACCCACGGCGACGGCCATTACCTTGGCACCGCCGAAGGCGCTCGCGCCGTCGACCACGGTTACTTGCAACAAGTCGCGCAAGCGGCGGATCGACTGGGCTTCGGCGGCGTGCTGATTCCCACTGGCCGTTCCTGCGAAGACTCGTGGCTGGTGGCGGCATCGCTGATTCCGGTGACCCAGCGTTTGAAGTTTCTTGTCGCCCTGCGCCCCGGGATCATTTCCCCGACGGTGGCGGCGCGTCAGGCAGCCACGCTGGATCGCTTGTCCGGCGGACGTGCGCTGTTCAACCTGGTCACCGGTGGTGATCCGGAAGAATTGGCCGGTGACGGTCTGTTCCTCAGTCACGAAGAACGCTACCAGGCTTCGGTGGAATTCACCCGCATCTGGCGCCGCGTGCTGGAAGGCGAGACCGTCGATTACGACGGTCAGCACATCAGCGTAAAGGGCGCCAAATTGCTCTATCCGCCCATCCAGCAACCGCGTCCAGCGCTGTACTTCGGTGGATCGTCGGAGGCGGCGCAGGACCTCGCGGCAGAACAGGTCGAAATGGTGTTGACCTGGGGCGAACCACCGGCCGCGGTGGCCGAGAAGATCGAACAGGTGCGGGCCAAGGCGGCGAAGCTCGGCCGTACCGTGCGCTTCGGTATTCGCCTGCATGTCATCGTGCGTGAAACCAACGCCGAGGCCTGGCAAGCGGCGGCCCGCCTGATCTCGCACCTGGACGACGAGACCATCGCCCGGGCCCAGGCGTCCCTTGCGCGCTTCGATTCCGTCGGCCAGCAACGCATGGCCGCGCTGCACGGTGGCAGCCGCGACAACCTGGAAGTCAGCCCTAACCTTTGGGCCGGTGTCGGCCTGGTGCGCGGCGGTGCCGGTACGGCGCTGGTGGGCGATGGACCGACCGTGGCGGCACGCGTGAAGGAATACGCGGACCTGGGCATCGACACCTTTATCTTCTCGGGCTATCCACACCTGGAAGAGTCGTATCGCGTGGCCGAGCTGCTGTTCCCGCACCTGGACATCGAACGTCCCGAACTGCCGAAAAGCGCCGGCTACGTCAGCCCGTTTGGTGAGATGGTCGCCAACGACATCCTCCCTAAAGCCGCGTCCCAGAGCTGAGGCGCGCCATGAAGAAAATCATCCACAGCCTCGCGCCCTGGGCCTTGCCATTGTTGCTGCTGGCGGTGTGGCAGTTGTCGGTATCGGCGGGCTGGTTGTCGACACGGATTCTGCCGGCACCGATCGCGGTGATCGAAGCCGGTGTGAGCCTGGTCAGCAGCGGCGAGATCTGGACGCACCTGGCGATCAGTGGCTGGCGTGCCGCGCTGGGCTTCGCCATCGGTGGCGGCATCGGCCTGGCCCTGGGCTTCATCACCGGTCTGTCGAAATGGGGCGAACGCCTGCTCGACAGCTCGGTGCAGATGATCCGCAACGTGCCGCACCTGGCGCTGATTCCATTGGTGATCCTGTGGTTCGGCATCGACGAGTCGGCAAAGATTTTCCTGGTGGCGCTGGGCACCTTGTTCCCGATCTACCTCAACACCTATCACGGCATCCGTAACGTCGACCCGGCGCTGGTGGAAATGTCACGCAGCTACGGTTTGTCCGGTTTCAGCCTGTTCCGTCAGGTGATTTTGCCGGGCGCGCTGCCTTCGATTCTGGTGGGTGTGCGCTTCGCCCTGGGCTTCATGTGGCTGACGTTGATCGTCGCGGAAACCATTTCCGCCAGCTCCGGCATCGGCTATCTGGCGATGAATGCCCGGGAGTTCTTGCAGACCGACGTGGTGGTACTGGCGATCCTGATGTACGCGGTGCTCGGCAAGCTGGCCGACCTCGCGGCCCTTGGACTTGAGCGCGTGTGGTTGCGCTGGCATCCGGCCTACCAGGTTGTCAAAGGAGGTGCCGTATGACCGCTCAACAACCTCCACGCCTGCTGCGCGGGATTCCGCTGGCGGTGCGCAAACTGCAAAAAACTTTCGGCACGCGGCAGGTGTTGCGCGAGATCGACCTGCATATTCCGGCGGGGCAATTCGTTGCCGTGGTCGGTCGCAGCGGCTGTGGCAAAAGTACCTTGCTGCGCTTGCTGGCCGGTCTCGATCAGCCTACCGGCGGTGAACTGCTGGCCGGTTCTGCGCCGCTCAGTGAGGCGCGGGAAGACACTCGCCTGATGTTCCAGGAAGCGCGGCTGCTGCCGTGGAAAAAGATCATCGACAACGTCGCTCTGGGGCTCAAGGGCAACTGGCGTCCCAAGGCTCTGGAAGCGCTGGAAGCGGTCGGTCTGGCGGATCGCGCCAGCGAGTGGCCGGCCGCGTTGTCCGGTGGGCAGAAGCAGCGGGTGGCCCTGGCCCGCGCGCTGATTCATCAACCGCGCCTGCTGTTGCTGGATGAGCCGTTGGGCGCGCTGGATGCCCTGACCCGAATCGAGATGCAGCAACTGATCGAACGACTTTGGCAACAGCACGGCTTCACCGTGTTGCTGGTGACCCACGATGTCAGCGAAGCCGTGGCGATTGCCGACCGGGTGATTCTCATCGAAGACGGCGAAGTCGGCCTCGACCTGCCTGTGGAGCTGCCGCGCCCTCGGGCTCGCGGCTCGCATCGGCTGGCGGCGCTGGAAACCGAAGTCCTTAATCGCGTGCTGTCACTGCCCGGCCAACCGCCGGAGCCGGAGCCCGTTTCACCCTTGCCTACGCAGTTGCGTTGGGCTCAATAACTCAAGCCTCATCAACGACAGGAATCAACATCATGACTATCAAGGCCATCAACGTACGCAACCAGTTCAAAGGCTCCATCAAGGAAATCGTCCTGGGTGACGTGCTCTCGGAAATCGACGTACAGACCGCCTCCGGCATCGTCACGTCGGTGATCACCACCCGCTCTGTGAAAGAGCTGGAATTGGCTGTGGGCAGCGAGGTGATCGCGTTCGTGAAGTCCACCGAGGTGTCGATCGCCAAGTTGTAAGGGCGTGGACAGTCAGTGAGATCGGCGGTGCGGCCTTCGCGAGCAGGCTCGCTCCCACAGGTTATTGGATTGGCCACACCAATCCACTGTGGGAGCGAGCCTGCTCGCGATGAGGCCAGGGTGGCGGATGAAGATCAGCCAGGTACAGCGCGCTTGGGTAAGTAGGGCGGCAGGTACAACCCCAGATACGCATCAAACACCCGCATCCCTTCCTCGGCCATGCGCGGCGTGATCTGCCCGTGCTGCTGCACCGAGCGCGCGTAAACCCGGTCACCGAGTTCCATCGCCAACGCAAACACATCGACATCATTGGGCAGCGTCGGCAGTTCGAAATGGTGGTCGAACAGTTTGTGCATCAGGTCGCCCAGTTCGATGTCGTGCTGGCGGTCGGCCTGGGTGACTTCGGTCAGGCCGTGCTGGGCCAGGATCAGTTGGCGCGCGGCGGCATCCGCGCCGTAGATGTCGAGCATGCGTTGTTCCACCAGACGCGACAGGTCACGCCAGCCGCTGAGCGCGTCGTGGTCGATGGGTGCTTGCAGGCAGGCGCGGAAGGCGGCGTGGACGTCGGCCGTCAATGCTTCGAGCAGGGCCGGTACGCTGGCGAAAAAGTGGTAGACGGAGGAGGGCGGGATCTCCGCGCGCTCGGCAACGCTGTAGATCGACAGGCTGGCCACGCCCTCGGCGGCCAGCAAAGTGCGAGCGGCATCGAGGATCGAATCGATTCGCGCCTGGCTGCGGGCGCGGGGTTTGCGGGGAGTGGCTACGCGTGTCATTGAAGTCTCCTGCGGGGCAGCGGGCATTGTACGAGCAGGGTTGTGTGTTGTCTGCCTGGACGCCATCGCTAGCAGGCTAGCTCCCACAGGTTATGTGTCGCCCACAAGATCTGTATTCGCTAGATATCCACTGTGGGAGCTCGCCTGCCAGCGATCCGCCGCAGGCGGCCATAAAAAAAACGCCGCAGGCGGTGAGGCCGGCGGCGTTTCTTATTCACTACAACCGCTTAAACGGTATGCAGGTACCAGTTGTACTCAAGGTCGGAGATGGAGTGTTCGAACTCCTCCAGCTCGCTCTCTTTGCACGCGACGAAGATATCGATGTATTTCGGATCGATGTACTTGGCCATGACTTCGCTGTCGTCCAGCTCGCGCAGGGCATCACGCAGGTTGTTCGGCAGGCTCTGCTCGTTCTGCTCGTAGCTGTTGCCTTCCACCGGTGCGTTCGGCTCGATCTTGTTGACCAGGCCGTGATGCACGCCTGCCAGGACCGAAGCCATCAGCAGGTACGGGTTGGCGTCGGCACCGGCAACACGGTGCTCGATGCGCACGGCGTCGGAAGAACCGGTCGGCACGCGAATCGCGACGGTACGGTTGTCCAGGCCCCAGCAGGGAGAGTTCGGCACGTAGAACTGTGCGCCGAAACGACGGTACGAGTTGACGTTCGGGCAGAGGAAAGCCATCTGCGCCGGTAGGGTCTCGAGCACACCGCCGATCGCGTGACGCAGTGCGGCGTTCTGCTCGGGATCCTCACTGGCAAAAATATTTTTGCCATCTTTGTCGAGAATCGAAATGTGGACGTGCAGACCATTGCCAGCCTGACCTGGATAAGGCTTGGCCATGAAGGTGGTGTCCATCTCATGGTCGTAGGCGATGTTCTTGATCAGGCGCTTTAGCAGTACTGCGTAGTCGCAGGCCTTGATCGGGTCGGCCACGTGGTGCAGGTTCACTTCGAACTGCGCCGGGGCACTTTCCTTGACGATGGCGTCGGCCGGGATGCCTTGCTCTTTGGCACCTTCCAGAATGTCCTGGAGGCAGTCGACGTATTCGTCGAGGTCGTCGATCAGGTAGACCTGTGTCGAGTGCGGGCGTTTGCCGGAGATCGGCGAGCGAGGCGGTTGTGGGCGACCGTTCACGTTCTCCTGGTCGATCAGGTAGAACTCCAGTTCGAACGCGGCGCAGATAGTCAGGCCCAGCTCATCGAACTTGGTAACAACTTGTCGTAGAACTTCGCGCGGGTCGGCGAAGAAAGGATCACCTTCGAGTTCGTGCATGGTCATCAGCAGTTGCGCGGTCGGGCGCTTTTGCCATGGCTCGTTGCACAGGGTATCGGGGATTGGATAGCAGATTCGGTCAGCATCACCGATGTCCAGGCCCAGACCGGTGCTTTCCACCGTAGAGCCATTGATATCCAGAGCAAATAGAGAGGCCGGCAGGTTGATGCCTTTCTCGTAAACCTTGTGGAGGCTGGTGCGTTCGATGCGCTTGCCGCGCACCACACCATTCATATCCGCAATCAGAAGGTCAACGTACAGAACCTCAGGATGTTCCTTAAGGAACGCGTTCGCTTCGTTAAGCTGAACGGCACGCGGGGGTACCGACATGATGCAACACCTTTGTTGTTAAAAATATCAATCATTGATCTTTTCGGTTTCCAGTCAACCCGAACGGCATGCCGAAGTCAAGCGAGGCCTTTTTTGCCCTAAAAAAGCGCTCGTATGGCTTTTTTGAGGCACTTTGGGGCGTTTTTATGCCCTTGGCGCTGATGCCGCCCGCAGGCTTGAGCGGGCCGTGTTGTATTTTTTACGGGGGTGTTGTGTAAAAAAATGAACAAGGCTAAGCTCGAATCAAACCCATAACAGCAATAATACCGGGGTGCTTCATGTCTCGCCTGCCGATAATCGGCGTCACCGACTGCTCAAGACAGATCGGTCTGCATGCTTATCACATGAGTGGCGACACGTGCGTGCGCACCGCGGTCCTGGCAGCTTCGCCGCTGCCGGCGAATCTCACGTCGATGACGGTTGCGCTGTTGCTGTCCGATATTCTGGACGGCTTCGATGGCACCCCCATTACGGTTACTCCATTCAATATAGAACCGATTCACAATAGTGGCTCAGCCATCGCTCTGGGCACCGCTCGCGATTCTGCACGCCTGGCATTTGCCTTGCGGAGCGCGAAGAACACGATAGCCTGTCGCAAACCCGTATTTCAACGCGACGCCGATGCGTCAAATATCGCCTGACTCCCGAGAGTCAGGAAACTCAAAGCCTAGAGGCATTTATGAGTAACAACCTCGACCAGCTCACCGATTGGTTGAAAGACCACAAGATCACAGAAGTCGAATGCATGATCGCCGACTTGACCGGGATCACCCGGGGCAAGATTTCGCCGACCAACAAATTCATCGCCGAAAAAGGCATGCGCCTGCCAGAGAGTGTGCTGCTGCAGACCGTGACCGGCGATTACGTCGAAGACGACATCTATTACGAGCTGCTCGACCCGGCCGACATCGACATGATCTGCCGACCCGACCAGAGCGCGGTGTATGTGGTGCCATGGGCCATCGAGCCTACCGCCATCGTCATCCACGACACCTACGACAAACAAGGCAACCCGATCGAGCTGTCGCCGCGCAACGTGCTCAAGAAGGTCCTGAAACTCTATGCCGACAAGGGCTGGCAGCCGATCGTGGCGCCGGAAATGGAGTTTTACCTGACCAAGCGCAGTGACGACCCGGACTATCCATTGCAGCCGCCGATCGGCCGCTCCGGGCGCCCGGAAACCGGTCGTCAGTCGTTCTCCATCGAAGCGGCGAACGAATTCGATCCGTTGTTCGAGGACGTCTACGACTGGTGCGAATTGCAGGAGCTGGATCTCGACACGCTGATCCACGAGGACGGCACGGCGCAGATGGAAATCAATTTCCGTCACGGCGATGCCCTGTCCCTGGCCGACCAGATCCTGGTGTTCAAGCGCACCATGCGCGAAGCCGCGCTCAAGCACGACGTGGCCGCGACCTTCATGGCCAAACCGATGACGGGAGAGCCGGGCAGTGCCATGCACTTGCACCAGAGCATCATCGACATCGAGACCGGCAAGAACATCTTCTCCAATGAAGACGGGACCATGAGCCCGTTGTTCCTGCACCACATCGGTGGCTTGCAGAAACTGATTCCCGAGTTGTTGCCGCTGTTCGCACCCAACGTCAACTCGTTCCGCCGCTTCCTGCCGGACACTTCGGCACCGGTGAACGTGGAGTGGGGCGAAGAGAACCGCACCGTGGGCCTGCGCGTGCCGGACGCTGGCCCGCAAAGCCGCCGGGTGGAAAACCGCCTGCCGGGCGCCGATGCCAACCCGTACCTGGCGATTGCCGCGAGCCTGCTCTGCGGTTACATCGGCATGGTCGAAGGCATGAACCCGAGTGCACCGGTGGTGGGCCGTGGTTATGAACGCCGCAACCTGCGTTTGCCGCTGACCATCGAAGACGCGCTGGAACGCATGGAAAACAGCAAAACCGTCGAGAAGTACCTGGGCAAGAACTTCATCACTGGCTACGTGGCGGTCAAGCGGGCCGAGCATGAAAACTTCAAGCGTGTGATCAGTTCGTGGGAACGGGAATTCCTGCTCTTTGCCGTCTGATATGCGGGGCGCCGCCGTTGTCCAGCGGCACGCCTTCACCTGGATTTTTTAGGAGATTCACATGACCAGCAACAACCCGCAAACCCGCGAATGGCAAACCCTGAGCAATGATCACCATCTGGCCCCGTTCAGCGATTTCAAGCAGCTGAAAGAGAAAGGCCCGCGGATCATCACCCATGCCAAGGGCGTGTACCTGTGGGATAGCGAAGGCAACCAGATCCTCGACGGCATGGCCGGCCTGTGGTGTGTGGCGATCGGTTACGGTCGTGATGAACTGGCGGACGCCGCCAGCAAACAGATGCGCGAACTGCCGTACTACAACCTGTTCTTCCAGACCGCGCACCCACCGGTACTGGAACTGGCCAAGGCCATTGCCGACATCGCGCCGCAAGGCATGAACCACGTGTTCTTCACCGGTTCCGGCTCCGAAGGCAACGACACCATGCTGCGCATGGTTCGCCACTACTGGGCGATCAAGGGCCAGCCGAACAAGAAAGTCATCATCAGCCGCAAGAACGGCTATCACGGGTCCACCGTGGCCGGCGCGAGCCTGGGCGGCATGACCTACATGCACGAACAGGGCGACTTGCCGATCCCGGGCATCGTTCACATCGCGCAGCCGTACTGGTTCACCGAAGGCGGTGACATGACCCCGGAAGCGTTCGGGATCTGGGCCGCCAATCAGCTGGAAGAGAAGATTCTGGAAGTCGGCGTCGACAACGTCGGTGCCTTTATTGCCGAGCCGATCCAGGGTGCCGGCGGCGTGATCATTCCGCCAGACAGCTACTGGCCGCGCATCAAGGAAATCCTCGCCAAGTACGACATCCTGTTCGTGGCCGATGAAGTGATTTGCGGTTTCGGCCGCACCGGTGAGTGGTTCGGCTCCGATTTCTACGACCTCAAGCCCGACATGATGACCATCGCCAAGGGCCTGACCTCCGGCTACATCCCAATGGGTGGCCTGATCGTGCGAGACGAAGTGGTGGCGGTCCTCAACGAGGGCGGCGACTTCAACCACGGCTTCACCTATTCCGGTCACCCGGTGGCTGCCGCAGTGGCGCTGGAAAACATCCGCATCATGCGCGACGAAAAAATTGTCGAGCGGGTGAAGACAGAAACGGCACCGTATTTGCAGAAACGTCTGCGGGAACTGAACGATCATCCACTGGTGGGTGAAGTTCGCGGAGTGGGTCTGTTGGGGGCCATCGAACTGGTTCAGGACAAGGCCACGCGCAAACGCTACGAAGGCAAGGGTGTGGGCATGATCTGCCGGCAGTTCTGCTTCGATAATGGCCTGATCATGCGCGCAGTCGGGGACACCATGATCATCGCACCGCCACTGGTGATTACACCGGCGGAAATCGATGAGCTGGTAACAAAGGCACGCAAGTGCCTGGACCTCACCCTGAGTGCGTTGCAGGGCTAAGTGCTAGGCTCTGAGCGAGGGCGCCGCGGCACCTTCGCTTGGGGCAGTAGAAAGGTTGGCCTTTTCTTGAAAGACCGCCTCGGATCTTGCCAGACTAGCCGCGGTTCCAGTTGTCGGGGTTCGACCGCTGAACACAGTGGTTCAAAAAAGAAAAATTTGGAGCATTACGCATGAAGGCATTAGGCAAAAAGCTTGCTGGCAAGACTCTTCTCGCCATGTCCCTGATGGGCATTATGGCGAGCGCGGTTCAGGCGGACGACAAGGTGTTGCACGTCTATAACTGGTCCGATTACATCGCTGCGGACACCATCAAGAAGTTTGAAGACGAGTCGGGCATCAAAGTGGTCTACGACGTTTTCGACAGTAACGAAACCCTGGAAGCCAAGTTGCTGGCAGGCAAATCCGGCTACGACATCGTCGTACCGTCGAACAACTTCCTGGCCAAGCAGATCAAGGCTGGCGTCTACCAGAAGCTGGACAAGTCCAAGCTGCCTAACTGGAAGAACCTGAACACCGACCTGCTCAAAGCGGTATCGGTCAGCGACCCGGGCAACGAGCACGCCTTCCCGTACATGTGGGGCTCGATCGGTATTGGTTTCAACGCCGAGAAGGTCAAGGCTGCACTGGGTGCCGACGCACCGACCAACTCCTGGGACCTGCTGTTCAAACCTGAGAACGCCGCGAAGTTGAAATCCTGCGGTATCAGTTTCCTCGATTCGCCAACCGAGATGATTCCGGTGGCGTTGCACTACCTGGGCTATCCAACCGACAGCCAGGACAAAAAACAACTGGCCGAAGCCGAAGCGCTGTTCCTGAAAATCCGTCCTTCGGTAGGCTACTTCCACTCGTCCAAGTACATCTCCGACCTGGCCAACGGCAACATCTGCGTGGCCGTGGGGTACTCGGGTGACATCTACCAGGCCAAGTCCCGCGCTGAAGAAGCCGGTGACAAGGTCAAAGTCAGCTACAACATTCCGAAAGAAGGTGCCGGCAGCTTCTACGACATGGTCGCCATCCCTAAAGATGCCGAAAACGTCGAAGGCGCCTACAAGTTCATGACCTTCCTGCAGAAACCGGAAATCATGGCTGAAATCACCAACGCCGTCCGCTTCCCGAACGGTAACGCGGCTGCCACACCGTTGGTTGATAAAGAAATCACCGCCGACCCAGGCATCTATCCGCCGGCGGACGTGCTGGCCAAGCTGTACGCGATCGCCGACTTGCCGGCCGCGACCCAGCGGATCCTGACCCGCAGCTGGACCAAGATCAAATCGGGTAAATAAGCCGGTTTGATGCAATAACCTGTTGTCGTCATCAAGGCGATAGCGGCAACAGGTTGAATTAAATGACAAAAGTTTTGCTGGAACGGTTTTTCGAGGGTAAGTTGCGCGCCGGTTTTGTTGCCAGGCAGCCATGGCTGTCATGTCACGCGGGGCAACTTGGGCCCATCTCATTTTAGAGGACCTCCACTTGCCTATTTTTTCTTTGTTGCGCAATGCCCTGCTGGTCGGCGCCGGGCTGACGCTTGCCGTCAGTGTCCAGGCCGCCGGTACTGTGCATATTTATAACTGGTCGGACTACATCGGCGAGAACACGCTGGCCGACTTCCAGAAAGAGACCGGCATCAAACCGGTTTACGACGTGTTCGATTCCAACGAGACCCTGGAAGGCAAGCTGCTCGCCGGGCGTACCGGGTACGACGTCGTCGTGCCGTCGAACCACTTCCTCGGCAAACAGATCAAGGCCGGGGCTTTCCAGAAGCTCGACAAGTCGCAGCTGCCGAACTACTCGAACCTTGATCCGGTGCTGCTCAAGCGCCTGGAGCAAAACGATCCGGGCAACCTTTACGCCGTGCCGTACCTGTGGGGCACCAACGGCATCGGATACAACGTCGACAAGATCAAGGCCGTGCTGGGGGTCGACAAGATCGATTCGTGGGCCGCGGTCTTCGAACCTGAAAACATCAAGAAGCTGCAAAGCTGCGGCGTGGCGTTCCTCGACTCCGCCGACGAAATGATGCCGACGGTCCTCAACTACATGGGCCTCGATGCGAACAGCACCAACCCTGAAGACTACAAGAAGGCTGAAGCCAAGTTGCTGGCGGTACGGCCTTACGTGACCTACTTCCATTCTTCCAAATACATCGCGGATCTGGCCAACGGCGATATCTGCATTGCGATCGGTTTCTCCGGCGACATGTTCCAGGCGCGCAACCGTGCGGATGAAGCCAAGAAGGGCGTGAACATCGCCTACTCGATTCCCAAGGAAGGCGGTGCGCTGTGGTTCGACATGCTGGCAATCCCCAAGGATGCGGCCAACGTCAAGCAAGCTCACGCCTTCATCAACTATTTGCTGAAACCTGAAGTTATCGCTCAGGTCAGTGATTACGTCGGCTACGCCAACCCTAATCCGGGGGCGGATAAGCTGATGGAACAATCCATACGCACCGACGAAGCGGTTTACCCACCGCAGGCAGTGCTCGACAAGACCTACGTGTCCATCGAGTTACCACCCAATATTCAACGTTTGATGACCCGCAGCTGGACCAAGGTCAAGTCGGGCAAATAGCTTCAAGGCTCAAACTATCCAAGGTTGGCTCACCTTGAGCGAACTGCACTCTTTTTTTCTGGGAGTTTCGTAAATGGCAGTTGCCTCCGGCGCCTATAAGAAAGCCCTCGAGGGCGACCAGTCACCTAAACAGGTACTGGTCAAAATCGACCGGGTCACGAAGAAGTTCGACGAGACGATTGCCGTGGACGATGTGTCCCTGGAAATCAAGAAGGGCGAGATTTTCGCCCTGCTCGGCGGTTCGGGATCGGGCAAATCCACCTTGCTGCGCATGCTCGCAGGTTTCGAACGGCCCACGGAGGGGCGCATTTTTCTCGATGGCGTGGACATCACTGACATGCCGCCGTACGAGCGGCCGATCAACATGATGTTCCAGTCCTACGCTCTCTTCCCGCACATGACCGTGGCCCAGAACATCGCCTTCGGCCTCAAGCAGGACAAGCTGCCTGCCGCTGAAATCGATGCCCGCGTGGCCGACATGCTCAAGCTGGTGCAGATGAGCCAGTACGCCAAGCGCAAGCCGCATCAGTTGTCCGGTGGCCAGCGTCAGCGTGTGGCACTGGCCCGCTCGCTGGCCAAGCGTCCGAAGTTGCTGTTGCTCGACGAGCCAATGGGGGCGCTGGATAAAAAACTGCGTTCGCAAATGCAGCTGGAACTGGTCGAGATCATCGAGCGCGTGGGCGTAACCTGCGTCATGGTGACCCACGACCAGGAAGAGGCCATGACCATGGCCGAGCGCATCGCGATCATGCACCTGGGCTGGATCGCCCAGATCGGCAGCCCGATCGACATCTACGAAACCCCGACCAGCCGCCTGGTCTGCGAATTCATCGGTAACGTGAACATCTTCGAGGGCGAAGTGATCGACGACGCCGAAGGCCACGCGATCATCACCTGCAAAGACCTGGATCGTCAGATCTACGTCGGCCACGGCATCAGCACTTCGGTGCAGGACAAGTCGGTCACTTACGCGATCCGTCCGGAAAAACTGCTGGTCACCGCCGACATGCCGACCTGCCAGTACAACTGGTCCAGCGGCAAGGTTCACGACATCGCCTACCTGGGCGGGCACTCGGTGTTCTACGTCGAGTTGCCAAGCGGCAAGCTGGTGCAGTCGTTCGTGGCCAACGCCGAACGTCGTGGTGCTCGTCCGACCTGGGGTGATCAGGTCTACGTCTATTGGGAAGACGACAGCGGCGTGGTGCTTCGCTCATGAACATGCGCAAATTCAAACGCCGCCTCAATCGAATAATTCCCGGTGGCCGCCAGTTGGTCATCGGGGTTCCTTTCATCTGGCTGTTCCTGTTCTTCATGTTGCCGTTCTTCATCGTCCTGAAGATCAGCTTCGCCGAAGCCGATGTGGCCATCCCGCCATACACCGAGATCTACAGCTACGCCGAGCAGAAGCTGCAGTTGCTGCTGAACCTGGGCAACTACGCGATGCTGGGCGACGACGAGCTGTACATCGCCGCGTACCTCGGCTCGCTGAAGATGGCGCTGATCAGCACCATCCTCTGCCTCGCGATTGGATACCCGATGGCCTACGCCATTGCCAGCGCCCGCAAAGAACTGCAAACGGTGCTGGTGCTGCTGATCATGATGCCGACCTGGACCGCGATCCTGATCCGCGTCTATGCGTGGATGGGCATCCTCAGCAACAACGGCCTGCTCAATGGCTTCCTGATGAGCATGGGTTTGATCGACGAACCGCTGCAGATCCTCAACACCAACCTGGCGGTGTACATCGGCGTGGTTTATTCGTACCTGCCGTTCATGATCCTGCCGCTGTACGCCAACCTGGTGAAGCACGATACGAGTTTGCTGGAAGCCGCTTCCGACCTGGGTTCGAGCACCTTCAACAGTTTCTGGAAAATCACCGTGCCGCTGTCGAAAAACGGCATCATCGCCGGCTGCATGCTGGTGTTCATCCCGGTGGTGGGTGAGTTCGTGATCCCGGAACTGCTCGGCGGTCCGGAAACCCTGATGATCGGTAAAGTGCTCTGGCAAGAGTTCTTCAACAACCGTGACTGGCCGGTGGCGTCCGCCCTGGCGGTGGTGATGCTGGCGATCCTGATTGTGCCGATCATTCTGTTCAACCGCAGTCAGGCCAAGGAAATGGAGGGTAAAGAATGAAGCGCTTCCGTTTCTCCAGCCTGATGCTGGTCGTGGGTCTGTTGTTTATCTATCTGCCGATGCTGATCCTGGTGATCTACTCGTTCAACGCGTCGAAACTGGTGACGGTATGGGGCGGCTGGTCGATCAAGTGGTACGTCGGCCTGATGGATAACTCGCAACTGATGGGCTCGGTGGTGCGCTCGCTGGAAATCGCCTGCTACACGGCGATTGCCGCTGTTGCACTGGGGACGCTGGCCGCGTTTGTCCTGACCCGCATCACCCACTTCAAGGGCCGCACGCTGTTCGGCGGCCTGGTCACTGCGCCACTGGTAATGCCTGAAGTGATCACCGGTCTGTCGCTGTTGCTGCTGTTCGTGGCCATGGCGCAGATGATTGGTTGGCCGCAGGAACGTGGCATTGTCACCATCTGGATCGCCCACACGACGTTCTGTGCGGCGTATGTGGCGGTGGTGGTGTCGGCGCGCTTGCGTGAGCTGGACCTGTCCATCGAAGAAGCGGCCATGGACCTCGGTGCGCGGCCGTGGAAGGTGTTCTTCCTGATCACCATCCCGATGATCGCGCCATCGTTGGCGGCCGGCGGCATGATGTCGTTTGCCCTGTCGCTGGATGACCTGGTGTTGGCGAGCTTCGTCTCCGGCCCGGGTTCCACGACCCTGCCGATGGAAGTGTTCTCGGCGGTGCGTCTGGGCGTGAAGCCCGAGATCAACGCCGTGGCCAGTCTGATCCTGTTGGCCGTTTCGATCGTGACCTTCCTGGTCTGGTTCTTCAGCCGTCGCGCCGAAGAAAACCGCAAGCGGGCAATCCAGCAGGCCATCGAAGAAAGCGCTGCCGACTCGTGGAAGCAACCGGACGTGCGTCGCGCGCAGCCGGAAGCGGTGTAAACCTGAGGTCGGGTTGACCACGCTGTGGCCAGCCCATTTTCGCTGTGGGAGCGAGCAGGCTCGCTCCCACAGGGTTATCTGGCGTTCACGCGACCCAAGGGGATGTGCGGATGACGTCGACGAAGTTCATCGGCTTGAACCCCGGTTCCTGATCCACCAGCACATCGGTTTTCACGTTGCCAAACGTGGTCTGCGGGCGATGGCGCAAGCCGTCGGCAAAGGCGCAGATGATGCACTCCTTGAACCCCTCACCCCGTGGATGCGCATGCACCACCGTTTCACGCTGCTCGGTGGAAAAGGCCGCGTAGTCCATCCCCAGCACATCCATCTCGACGCCAGCGGTCACCAGTGCCACCGTCGGGCGCAGGTGTTGCGGTACGCCCGGCGTGGTGTGCAGGGCAATCGATAACCAGACCTGCTCGATATCGTCATCGCTGAACCCGTAAGGTTTGAGGAACGCCGCCGCCGCGTTGGCGCCATCGACCTCGAAGCGTTCGTTGTCGCTGCGATACCCTTCCACCAGGCCCAGGTCATGAAACATCGCACCGACGTAAAGCAGCTCGGGGTTGTAGGCCAGTTGCTTGCGCTCGCCGGTCATTGCGCCGAACAGAAATACCCGACGCGAGTGGTGATAGAGCAGGTCGGATTCGATGTCGCGGATGTATTCGGTGGTGGCCTTGGCCAGTGCGCTGTCGGGGATTTTGATACCGGCGATGGCGGTGCTCATGGAAGATGCCTCACAGTGAGCGCCGTGGCGGCGCTGAGGATTCAAGTCTGTTCGTACCCCCCCGAAACGGACAATCGATCCATGGCTGCGATCCTTGCCAATGAACCTGCATATCGCGCCAGCCTCGCTTGTTGGGCACGGATTGGCTACGGTTGGTCGCGGCAGCTCTGCTTTCGTGGCGAGGGAGCAAGCTCTCTCGCCCCAGGTACGCGTGATCCCATAGAGGCCTTCTTGACCATGCAGAAAACCATCGCCATCGTGGTATTTGCCGGCGTTCAGGCGCTGGATGTCACCGGGCCCATGGATGTATTTTCCGAGGCCAATCGTTTCCTTGCGCCCGAGGATCACTACCGTCTGGAGGTGATCGGCGTGGAGCGCGGGGTGATGGCCTGTTCCAACGGCTTGGCTCTGATCGCCCACCGGCATTTCGGCGAAGCGCTGCAGGCCTACGATTTGCTGTTGGTCGCCGGTGGTCCGCAGTTGCCGTTCATGGACTTTGGCGCCGCATTCGATGCCTGGCTGCGGGATGCTTGCGCACGGTCGAGGCGCTTTGGTTCGATCTGCAACGGCGCGTTCATGCTCGCCCGGGCCGGGTTGCTGGACGGGCAGACCGTGACAACGCACTGGGGCGATGCCGCGGCGCTGGCGGCGTTGTGTCCGTCGACCCAGGTCGAGGCCGATCACTTGTACGTGCAGGATGCCGAGCTCTTCACCTCGGCCGGTGTGACGGCGGGGATCGACCTGTCGCTGTATTTGCTCGGGCGCGATCACGGGCCGGAAGTGGCACTGAGTGTGGCCAAGCGGTTGGTGGTGTTTACCCAGCGTTCGGGTGGGCAATCACAATTCAGCCCGTTCCTGACGCCCCACGCCGAGCCGACGTCGGCGGTGGCGATGGTCCAGCATTATGTATTGGCCAACCTGACTGGCGACCTGGCCATCGCTGACCTGGCCAATGCCGCCAACATGAGCGCTCGCAACTTCTCCCGGGTGTTCGCCAAGGAGGCGAAAATCACCCCCGCCGAGTTCGTTGAACGGGCAAGGGTGGATGCGGCGCGGGTGATGCTGGAAAGCACCCGCGCACCGCTCAAGACCGTGGCCTATCAGTGCGGCTTTCGCGATGCCCAGCATATGCGCAGCGTATTCAACCGCAGGTTGGGAGTGACGCCGCAGCAGTTCAGGCTGAATTTTGCGGCGATGGTCTGAGCCGGGATTTGCGTTGGTCTTGCGGGCCTATCGCTAGCAGGCTAGCTCCCACATGGGTCCGGTGCATGCAGATCCATTGTGGGAGCTAGCCTGCTAGCGATAGCGTCAGTCCATCCAATACAAATCTACTGAGCACCCCGCGCCGGCAACAGCTTCAACGTACTGCGGGTATTGGCCGTCACCTCTTCATCATTGAGGTGCGCCTGGTAATAAATTCCTTCGATATACGCGTCGGCCTGATCCTCGTAGTGACGGTCAAACGGCACACCACTCTGGCCCACCGGGTTGACGGTCAGGCTGTGGGTCGGGTCGGCGAAGTCGATCAAGCGGCGTGTCGACGGGCCATAGGTGACTGGCCAGGGTGCCGGGCCGATCTTGGCCGACAGGTTGTTCGGCACTTCATGACTGCCGGGTGCCGCGAACGGGCCGACGTTGAAGATCCGGTCCAGCGGCTTCTGTTGTCCGATTGGATGGCCATGGGTCAGCGTATGCGCCTTACCCCACTGCCATTGCGCAAAATCCGCACCGAGGGTGGTTGTGAGGTGGGCGATGCTGGCCTGCCAGGCAGCCTTGACCGTGTCGGCCCGGGTTTCCTTGCCGAGGGTGTTGCGGTTGTCCCACCACGGCGACTCCGGGTTCGCCGCCAGGCGCGGGAGTGCTGCGTCGATCACCCGGGTCGAAAGCAGCGTCTCGAAAA
Organism: Pseudomonas reinekei; assembly: GCF_001945365.1. Lineage (GTDB taxonomy): Bacteria > Pseudomonadota > Gammaproteobacteria > Pseudomonadales > Pseudomonadaceae > Aquipseudomonas > Aquipseudomonas reinekei. Next base: position 309,638 of record NZ_MSTQ01000005.1, on the reverse strand, counting down.
AATCATTGCCCAGCTCATCGTGCATCGCCACATCGGCCAGGTTGAACAGGAACTGGTTGAACACGGTGGCACTGGTGGACTCCAGCGGATAATCGCCTTTCCATTGCGCCAGTTGCTCCACCAGCTTGAGTTCAGCCGGATCGCTCACCACGTCTCGCAACACCGGTAGCAGCGGTGCCAGCAAGCGGGGGCCATAACCGGTGGTAGTGCCCAGTTGCAGCTTCTGGCTGGACTCCAGATCCCACTTGATGGCCTTGTCGCTGAGCTGTTGATTAAGCTGCTGGCCTCGGTCGGCCAGGTTGTAGTACCCGGGAATCTCCATGCCTGTCGCCGACACGGGCTGGAAGTTGGCGGAGACGATATAGCCCCGCGCCGGATTCTCTTCCTGCGGGTTGGCGCTGAATGGGTAGAAACCATCCTTGTCCGCCTCGGCACTGCTGCCGTCGAGGATGAACCACGGTTTCACACCGGCAGGACGCTTGGGCAACTGCGCTGCCGCCCACCAACCGATGTCGCCCTTGGCATTGCCCCAGACAACGTTCAGCCCGGGCGCGTGGATTTTGGCCGCAGCACTGCGGGCCTTGGCCAGGGTATCGGCGCGGTTGAGCTGATAGAAACCCTCGAGGATCGGGTTCTGGCTTTCGAGAAAGCCCCACCACATGGCGATCGGTGTTTTGCCGACGCTGTTACCCAGCGCATCGTTGACGATCGGACCGTGGGGTGACTGACGCAGTACCAGGGTGACCGGTGCCTGGCCCTTGACCGCGATCTGCTGTTCGCTGCTGACCATGTCGACCCACTTGCCGCGATACCAGACCTGGTTGGGATTGTCGGGGTTGACCTTCTCGGCGATCAGGTCGAGGTCATCGTTCTGGAACATGGTGATGCTCCATCCGAAGTCGCGGTTCATGCCCAGCGAGGCGAATGGCATCAAGGCTTGATAGTGGCCGTACAGGTCGAAACCCGGTGCCGTAAGTTGCGCTTCGTACCACACCGAAGGCGCGGAGAATCTGATGTGCGGATCGCCCGCCAGCAGCGGCTTGCCGCTTTTGGTCCGATTGCCGGCCACGACCCAGGCGTTGCTGCCTTCGAACTGCGGCAAGCCATTGTCGGCCAGGGCTTGCTCACTGAGACGGGCGAGGGCGTTGAGGTCTTTCCAGTCCGCGCTGGCGAGGGTCGGCGCGGTGCCGTCGTGCTGCTTCGCGAGCACGCCTTTGGGCTGCCAGTCGAGATCGAACACGTTCAGGTAGTTGGCGCCGAGCTGGTCACGTACGTAGGTCAGCAGCGGTTCGGTACGGAACGCCGCGGCAAAACTGTAGGCCATGTAACCGGCGATGCTGATGGTGTCCTGGGCCGTGAACGGACGCTTCTGGATGCCCAGTACATCGAACTCCACGGGTTTGGCGTGGCTGTCCTGATACTGGTTGATGCCGTCCAGATAGGCTTGCATGGCGATGAAGGCCGGCGATTGTTTGTCCAGGTTGGCGAGGTAGGTTTCGGCGCGCTCGCGAATGCGCAGGCTGCGCATCAACTTGTCAGTGTCGAGCAGTTTTGGCCCCAGTACCTCGGCCAGTTCACCGCGGGCAAGGCGACGCAGGACCTCCATCTGGAACAGTCGGTCCTGGGCATGAACGTAGCCGAGGGCGCGGTACAGGTCGGTTTCGTTTTCGGCGCGGATGTGCGGGATGCCACGTTCGTCGTAGCGCACGGTGACCGACCCTTGCAGGTGTTGCAGTTCGACCATGCCCTGGCGTGTCGGCTGCTTGCTGTAGACGTACCAGCCGCCGGCGGCGGCGATTGCGACGACCAGCAAACCGAGTACGTTCAGGCTACGTTTCATGGTGACTCCTTGTTGTTATGGTGGCAGCAGATCCCTGATGCCATTGTTTAACACGGCTCACCGCGAACAAGCATCGCCCGTAGGAGGGATTCGTATTGCGGCGTTTGTCGCTACTTGGTCGTATCGGCAGGCCACGGGCAGTAACACCCCACGGCCAGTGTGTGCGTGGCACTCACTGCGCGGCCTTCGTCCAGCGCTTGCAGAATGGGTTCGATAAAGCTGTTGCTGGAGTTGCAGGTCAGGCCTTCGCTGTAGGGGCCGAAGTACGCCAGTTTGCCGCTGCGGTCCCAGATCGCCACGGCGGGGCTGGCGGGGATTTGTTCGGAGCCGGGCAGGACCGTGAGGGTTTTGAGGTGGCTCAGGGTGCTCGGCAACTGGCCGTGGCTGCCGGCTTTTTGCACCGCATAGAACTCGACACCTTTTGGCCCGTACTGCTCGACCAGTTCGCTGAGGTGTTGTTGATTGCCGACGTTGCACGGGCAGGCCGGATCCCAGAAGTGCACGAGACGGATGGCGCCCGGTCCGGCAAGCACGTCGGGCAGGCGCAGCGGGTCACCGGAGAACAAAGCCGTATGTTCGCTGAATGCGCGCAGGTAGCGTCCCTGAAACCAGTCGTATGCCGCCCACAGCACTCCGGCACACAGCAGGGCGAGCAGGCTGACAAACAGGGTGGCGCGAAGGGGCGAGCGCATCGGTTCAATCCTCGAAGGTCGGCTAGCTTGCCATGCTTGCCGCGACAGATGAATATCGCAGGTCCATAAAGTCCGTTTTGTGCAGTGGAATCGTTCATGCCCGCCACCTTTGACCCCAACGATCTGCGTGCCAGCCTGCGGCCACTGGCCGAGGGTCAGCCGTTGTCAGCGCAGGCGCAGGCGTATCAGCGTTTTTACGGACTGGATTTTTCCGCGCGTAACGTGCGCAGCGGGCTGGGGCGTTTTCAAGTCGATGGTTATGAGGTGGTCAGCCAGGTCTGGTGGCCGGAGCGGGCGAAAGCGACCTTGTTTGTCTTTCACGGTTTTTATGATCACACCGGGCTCTATCGGCATGTGATCGAGTGGGCGCTGGACCAGGGTTTCGCGGTGATTGCCTGCGACCTTCCAGGCCACGGGCTGTCCAGTGGCGAGCGGGCGAGTATCAAGGATTTCGCCGAGTACCAGGACACCTTGCAAGGGCTGTTTGCCGAAGCGCATTCCCTTGATTTGCCGCAACCCTGGCACTTGTGCGGGCAGAGTACCGGCGGGGCGATCGTGATCGATCATGTGTTGAATGACGGGGCGAACAGTCCGGCGCAGGGCCAGGTGATTCTCCTGGCGCCGCTGGTGCGACCGCGGGCCTGGGGCTGGTCGCATTTCAGCTATTACCTGCTCCGGCCGTTCGTCAAAGCGATTGCGCGGCGTTTCAGCGAGAACTCCAACGATGCGGATTTTCTAGCGTTCCTGCAGGCCGATCCTTTGCAACCGCTTCGACTGCCCACAGCCTGGGTCGGGGCACTGGCGCAGTGGATCAAACGCATCGAAGCAGCGCCGGGCAGCCCCCGCCGGCCATTGATTGTGCAAGGGCAGGCCGACATGACGGTGGATTGGCCGCACAACCTCGAGGTGTTGCGTGCGAAGTTCGACCGGCCACAGGTGTTGATGTTGCCGCAGGCGCGGCATCATCTGGCGAATGAGGCGCAGGTGTTGCGCGAGGAGTATTTCGGGTTTCTGAGCAAGCGGATCAAGGGCAGGAATCCCCAGTGACGCTTGCGGCCCCATCGCGGGCAAGCCCGCTCCCACATTGGGCTGTGTGAGCTCACAAATCTGCAACTAACCCAAAACCTATGGAAGCGGGCTCGCCCGCGATGGCGATCATGCAGGCATCAAATTTCACTGAGCCAGATTCGAAGAACTCTGCCCCACCGCCAACCCCGCCTTGATGGCCGCCAGCGCCGCCTGGTAATACGCCTTGCCCTCCGCCGACTCGGCAAATGTGGCGAACTCTTCCAACTCTTCATCCGACAGGTCGCGATAGACATACAGCAGCGTGTTGTTCAGGTCGCTGCCGATCTGGTCCATCAAGCGCTGACGTTGCCCGTTCAACATGCCTTGCGCCTGACCGGCACCGAGCAGGCCGGGGATCATCGAACTCAGGCTGTCGGCGGCGACACCGGCAATCGCGAGGCTGACCTCGGCACCGGCCTCGCGGGCGGGCAGGGCCTGGGCCAGATGACCGATGATCAGCAGGCGGCTGTCGCTGGCCTGCATCTTCGGCAAACCCTTGGCATTTTTTGCCAACTGGTCACGGCGGGTGGCGAGTAATTCGGCGGCGACGATTTTCTTGCCCAGCGGCGATTGAAAGAACACCAGGGCCGGTTTCGGATCGGCGAGGTTTTTGCGCAGCTGCGCTTCGGCACGCTGGTCCACGGCGTTGGGGGAGAAACGTTGATTGCTGTTGTTGACCAGTGCCTGGAACACCGCCGGTGGCAGGCTGCTTTCGTAGCGTTTTTGCGCGGCCGAAAGGGCGTCGTTGAAATGCGCGCGTTGTTCTGGCCAGCCGGCGACCTTGTACAACTGGTCGTGGCCGTCTGCCCAGGCGGGCAATACGCAGAACATCAGCAGTGAGAAAAGCAAACGGCGCATAGGGACTCCTGTCGGCAGGCGACTATTCTCCGTGTGGCATCAGGACTTGTCGAGAATTCGTATCAACCCGCTGCGTGGCTCTGTCGGATTTTCAGGCGCAGGAATACTATGCGCGCCATGCAAATACCTTCTGATCACCCGCTGCTGTTACGTATCGTCGACGACCTGGCTGTTAATGGCTGGTCGCAGCAGAATATTTTCCTGCCTCTGGATCTGACCCGAGCACTGGCGGCCGAGTGCCGTAAACGTGCGGCCGAGGGTGAGCTGGCCCCGGCGGCGGTAGGGCGTGGGCTGACATCGGAGGTCCGCGAGGGCATTCGCGGCGATCACATCCAATGGATCGAGCCCGGCCAGGCCGAGGCGTGCGACAGTTACCTGGGGTTGATGGACAGCCTGCGCGAGGCGATGAATCGCGGTCTGTTTCTGGGGCTCGAAGACTTCGAAAGCCATTTCGCACTGTACCCGCCCGGCGCGTTTTACCTGAGGCACGTCGACCGTTTTCGCGATGACGATCGGCGCATGGTATCGGCGGTGGTCTATCTCAATGACGCGTGGTTGCCTGAGCATGGCGGCCAGTTGCGCATGTACCTGGACGACAGCGCGCAATACGATGTGGTACCCGTCGGTGGCTGCCTTGTGGTGTTCCTGTCGGGTGAAGTCCCCCATGAAGTCCTGCCGGCGACCCGGGAGCGCCTGTCGTTGACCGGCTGGTTCCGGCGTCGGGGCAATGAGCCATTCTGATCATGCAGAAGATATTGGTAAGCCGCTGTCTGCTGGGGCACCGCGTTCGCTACGACGGCGGCGCCAGCGGGCCGTTCGATCAGCTTCAACAATGGCTCGATGAGGGGCGGGTGGTGCCGTTGTGCCCGGAAGTCGCTGGAGGGCTGCCGACGCCACGGGCGGCTGCGGAGATTCCGGGTGGGCAGGGCAGTGAAGTGCTTGAAGGGCGTACTTCGGTGATCACCACCGAGGGTGAGGACGTCAGCGCGCAGTTCCTGTCCGGGGCCTATCAGGCGCTGGAACTGGTACAAAAACACGGCATCCGCATAGCCGTGCTCAAAGCCAACAGCCCGTCATGCGGCAATCTGCTGACCTATGACGGCACGTTCAGTGGTGTGAAAGTCCGTGGTGAAGGTGTGACGGCGGCGCTGCTCAAGCGTCATGGGGTGTTGGTGTTCAGTGAGCTGGAGTTGGCGCAAGCGGCGCAGGCGCTGGCGGCACTCAACTGATCTCGCACACAACCACTGTAGGAGCGGGCTTGCTCGCGATAGCGGTGCTTCAGTCAGCAATGGTTTCAACTGACAGACTGCAATCGCGAGCAAGCTCGCACACAGGGTTATCCCATGACTTCAGGGTTTGGGCATCGCCCCGGACTCCGCGCCAAACCATTTCTCCACCAGCTTTTCCATTCGGCCATCGGTCTTGATCCGTTGCAGCGCATTTTCCAGGCTGGCATGAAACGCCGGATTACCCTTCTGAAACGGAATCGCCAGGTCAACGGCCGGGTTGGCCTTGGGCTTTTCTTCTGTCAGCGACTGCACCAGCAAAATGGATTGCGGCTCATCTTTCTGCGCGATCACTTGCGCATTGGTCTTGATGTAAGGCTCGCTGAAGTCGAAACGATCCGTCAGCGCCGGGGTCTGTGTAATGTGATTGATGGCGACGTCGTATTTACCGCTTTCCACGCCATTGAGCAGATCGCTGGCGTCGGTGACGACAAAGTCGGGTCGCACATCCAGTTCCTGGGCGAGCATTTGACCCAACTCGACTTCGAATCCCGTGAGTTTGTCGCCCTCCTTGAAATTGAAGGGGGGTGTATTAGCCTCAACGGCGATGCGTAATTCACCGCGGTCGTTCACGTCATCAATCAGTTCGGCATGAGCCAATGGGCTCAAAAGGGGTAGCAGGCAGATCAGGCCAGGCAGAAGGCGCATGGTCACTCCTTTGAATTTTTTATAGCGGCCCCTTGATTCAGGCTCGCTTTGCTATGGTTGTCGAGTGCCTTCGACAACGATTGACCATGAAGTTGTCATGGTCACGCGGATTTTACGGAAAAACTGGAGAAGAGAATGAAAACCTTTATGTTGCGCGCTGCTTTTGCTGGCCTGCTGATGGGCGTTTCGGTAATGGCCAGTGCGGCTACACCGGCACCCATGGGCGCTGAAGTGTCCATTGTTTCTCCTGCGGACGGCGCCACGGTCCCGAAGACGTTCGTCGTCAAGTTCGCGGTCAAGAATATTGCGCTGGCACCCGCCGGTGATGTGACCAAGAACACCGGCCACCACCATTTGCTGATTGACGTCGACAAGCTGCCGGTTGCCAACCAGCCGATTCCGACCGATGCCAACCACGTGCATTTTGGCAAGGCACAGACCCAGGCTGAAGTGACACTGACGCCGGGCGAGCACACGTTGCAACTGATGCTCGGCGACAGCGGCCACATGCCGTTCGATCCACCGATCGTCTCCGAGAAAATCACCGTCAACGTCAAATAAAAAAAGGGAGCCCCGAGGGGCTCCCTTTTTTGTCGCTCAAGTCGCTTTTAGAACAGCACGCGGCTACGGATGGTGCCGTTGACGTGTTGCAGCTTCTCTTGCGCCAGGTCCGAGTACTCGGCGTCGACGTCGATGACCACGTAGCCAACCTTCTCGTTGGTCTGCAGGAACTGACCGGAGATGTTGATGCCGTTTTCGGCGAAGACCTTGTTGATCTCGCTGAGCACGCCCGGAATGTTCTCGTGGATGTGCAGCAGGCGGTGCTTGCCAGGGTGAGCCGGCAGGGCCACTTCCGGGAAGTTCACGGACGATACCGAAGTACCGTTGTCGCTGTACTTGACCAGTTTTTCTGCCACTTCCAGACCGATGTTGGCCTGGGCTTCAGCAGTGGAACCACCGATGTGCGGGGTCAGGATCACGTTGTCCAGGCCACGCAGCGGGCTTTCGAACTCTTCGTCGTTGGAGCGTGGCTCCACCGGGAATACGTCGATGGCCGCGCCGATCAGGTGCTTGTCCTTGATGGCGGCAGCCAGGTGGTCCAGCTCGACCACGGTGCCACGGGCGGCGTTGATCAGGATGCCGCCTTTCTTGATGGCACGGATTTCCTTCTCGCCCATCATCCACTGGGTGGCGGCGGTTTCCGGTACGTGCAGCGAAACGATGTCGGACATCGCCAGCAGCTCGTGTAGATTGCCTACCTGAGTGGCGTTACCCAAAGGCAGCTTGGTGATGGTGTCGTAGAAGTACACCTGCATCCCCAGGCCTTCGGCCAGGACCGACAGTTGAGTACCGATCGAGCCGTAGCCGACGATGCCCAGCTTCTTGCCACGGATTTCGAAGGAGTTGGCCGCGCTCTTGATCCAGCCGCCACGGTGGCAGGAAGCGTTCTTCTCAGGGATACCGCGCAGCAACAGGATCGCTTCGGCCAGGACCAGCTCCGCTACGGAACGGGTGTTGGAGTACGGGGCGTTGAACACGGCGATGCCGCGCTCGCGAGCCGCGTCCAGGTCGACCTGGTTGGTGCCGATGCAGAAACACCCAACCGCCACGAGCTTCTTCGCGTGATCGAAGATCTCTTCGGTCAGCTGCGTGCGGGAGCGAATGCCGATGAAGTGAGCATCAGCGATCTTTTCCTTGAGCTGGGCTTCCGGCAGAGACCCTGTGAGGTACTCGATGCTGGTGTAGCCCGCCGCCTTGAGGACGTCGACAGCCGATTGGTGGACGCCTTCGAGAAGAAGGAACTTGATCTTGCTCTTATCGAGAGAAGTCTTGCTCATCTGCGTAAACCTGTATCCCGGAGAAAAATGGCAGGAAATGGTCAACAGACGCTGACCCGGACGACAAGAATGCCGTCGCCGCAGAACAGCCGTTGGGCACTATGCTGCGGGGTCGGTATGCTAGCATATGCACCCCGCTAAACACTCATTCCTGCGACGTGAAGCGTTCTCAGGATGACCATGAATTGTTCGAGAGTTCTGTCGATGACCAATCCTGCCCTGATTGATGAGCTGAAGACCCTGGTTGAGCCTGGCAAGGTGCTGACCGATGCCGACTCCCTGAATGCTTACGGTAAGGATTGGACCAAGCATTTCGCCCCGGCACCGACTGCCATCGTGTTTCCCAAGACCACCGAGCAGGTGCAGGCCATCGTCCTGTGGGCCAACAAACACAAAGTGGCGCTGGTGCCTTCCGGCGGTCGTACCGGTTTGTCGGCCGCTGCCGTGGCAGCCAATGGCGAAGTGGTCGTGTCGTTCGACTACATGAACCAGATTCTTGACGTGAACCTCACCGACCGCACCGCTGTTTGTCAGCCGGGCGTGGTCACCAAGCAATTGCAGAACGTCGCTGAAGAAAAAGGCCTGTACTACCCGGTGGACTTCGCCTCGTCCGGTTCGAGCCAGATTGGCGGCAATATCGGCACCAATGCCGGCGGAATCAAGGTGATTCGCTACGGCATGACCCGTAACTGGGTCGCCGGCATGAAAGTCGTGACCGGCAAGGGCGACGTGCTGGAGCTGAACCGCGATTTGATCAAGAACGCCACTGGCTACGACATGCGTCAGCTGTTCATCGGCGCCGAAGGTACCCTCGGTTTCGTCGTTGAAGCGACCATGCGTCTGGATCGCGCGCCGAAAAACCTCACCGCCATGGTTCTCGGCACCGCCGATTTCGACTCGATCATGCCGGTGCTGCACGCCTTCCAGAGCAAGCTTGATCTGACCGCTTTCGAGTTCTTCTCCGACAAAGCCCTGGCCAAAGTCATGGCCCGCGGCGACGTTCCGGCGCCGTTCGAAACCGATTGCCCGTTCTACGCGCTGCTGGAGTTCGAGGCGACCACGGAAGAAGTGGCCAACCACGCCCTGGAAACCTTCGAGCATTGCGTTGAGCAGGGCTGGGTGCTGGACGGCGTGATGAGCCAGAGCGAAACCCAGCTGCAGAACCTGTGGAAGCTGCGCGAATACATCTCCGAAACCATTTCCCACTGGACGCCGTACAAGAACGACATTTCGGTCACCGTGTCGAAAGTCCCGGCATTCCTGAAAGAAATCGACGCGATCGTCGGCGAACACTACCCGGACTTCGAGATCGTCTGGTTTGGCCACATCGGCGACGGCAACCTGCACTTGAACATCCTCAAGCCGGATAACCTGAGCAAGGACGAGTTCTTCGCCAAATGTGCGACCGTTAACAAGTGGGTGTTCGAAACCGTCGAGAAGTACAACGGTTCGATTTCCGCCGAACACGGCGTGGGCATGACCAAGCGGGATTACTTGACCTACAGTCGTTCCCCGGTCGAGATCGAGTACATGAAAGCGGTCAAGGCGGTGTTCGACCCGAACGGCATCATGAACCCGGGCAAGATTTTCGCTGTTTGATTTTCGAACTTTAAGAGCCAACGAAGCAGGAGTCGGTAATGAGCTATCAGCACCAGTATGTCGACGGTACGCGCATTCACTTCCCGCTAGGGAAAGTGGTGTGCATCGGCCGTAACTACGCCGAACACGCCAAGGAACTGGACAACCCGGTACCGACCGAGCCGCTGCTGTTCATCAAGCCAGGCAGTTGTGTGGTGCCGCTGGAAGGCGGTTTCAGCATTCCGACCGAACGCGGTTCGGTGCATTACGAAGCGGAAATCGCGGTGTTGATCGGCAAGCCCTTGTCGACCAAGCCGAGTGTCGAAGAAGTGCTCGACGCCATCTCCGGCTTCGCACCGGCCCTGGACCTGACGCTGCGGGACAAGCAGGCCGAGCTGAAATCCAAGGGCTTGCCGTGGGAAATCGCCAAGTCCTTCGACGGCGCGGCGGTGATCGCCCCGTTCGTGTCAGGCGGCACGTTTGCTGACCTGACCGACATCGGCATCCGCCTGAGCATCAACGGCGAAGTGCGCCAGGACGGCAACAGCAGCGCGATGCTCAACCCGATCGTGCCGATGATCCAGCACATGGCCGGCTGCTTCTCGTTGCAGGCCGGGGACGTGATCCTCACCGGCACGCCAGTGGGCGTCGGTCCGCTGAACGTCGGCGACGAAATCGTTCTGGAACTGCCGGGCGCCAGCCGCTTCACCAGCAGCGTTCGCTGACTAAACGCTAACCCTGCAGGAGTCGGCAGGCCGGCTTCTTCAGGGCGGCGTTTTTACCCAAGATACGGCTATCCCGCCATTTCCCGTTTTTTTCACATCTTGTCTGGATAATTCCAGGGCTTTCGGCGTCTGAGCCGATCCCAATTGTGCTATTACCCATAGCCTGAATTTCTGGATGCATTCACTCGATGGCCACCCCACCGCTGCCCACGCTGAAAACCGCTCGCCGCTCGCGCTTCGCCTTGCGTTGGTATTCCTGGCTCTTGTTGTTGGTCGCCGCCGCCTATGGCCTCGCGTTTGCCATGCATTGGGACGACCGCGGGGTGCTTTGGCTGCAGGAGCGTTTTGAAAGTCCGGCCGAGCGCCAAGAGAGTATCTGGCTGCCGGATTACCAGGCGGTCATCGATGCCAAGCCGCTGCCCGGCATGGAAAAGGACGAGGCTTCGGACCTGGCCTATGACCAACAGACCAAAACCCTGTTTTCAGTCATGGGCAAAAACCCGTTCCTGGTCGAACTGACATTGCAGGGGGATGTGCTGCGTAAAATTCCGCTGCTGGGCTGGAGCAACCCTGAAGGCGTGACCGTGATGGGCAACGGTTTGCTGGCCATCGTCGATGAGCGCGATCATGTGATTACGATCGTCAAGGTCGATGCCAATACCCGCGAGCTGAACATCGCCGATTTCCCGAAATACGACCTCGGGCCGTCGAAAGACCAGAACAAGGCGTTCGAAGCCATCACCTGGGATGCGCGCAATCAGCAGTTGTTGCTCGGCGAGGAGCGCCCTCCGGCGCTGTTCACCTGGAAAAGTGATGGCCAGAAACTGATCGGCGACAAGCAGGCACTGGCCAGTGAAGAACTGGACATCCGCAATCTGTCAGCCCTCGCCATCGACCCGAGGACCGGCCACACCCTGGTGTTATCTGCTGACTCGCACCTTTTGCTGGAGCTCGACGAAAAAGGCGAGCAGGTCAGTTTCATGACGCTGTTGCGCGGTTTCAATGGCCTGAAAAAGACCATCCCTCGTGCCGAAGGCGTGACCATGGACGAGGCCGGCAGCCTGTACTTCGTGAGCGAGCCGAACCTGTTTTACCGTTTCGAAAAACAGCGTTGAACATTTTATGTAGGAATTTAGAGAGGCGATTGTAGGAACGGGCAAGTGGCCATTAAGCTTTAATTCAGACAGCCGTGATATTTCATCCGCCTGATCTAATTCCGAGCCCGCCTCCAATGCGTCGATTTGCCCGTCCCAAACCCCTGATTCTCATGCTGTCGGTAATTGCGTTGATCGTGTTGATTGCGGTCGGCCAGTACCTGCGTCTGTTTGAACGTACCTGGTTCAACCTGCATTCGCTGTGGCAGCCGTTGAGTGCGCAGTCCATTGCGCTTGATCAGTACCAGGTGGTCCTGGAAGCGCAGGTCATCGAGGGGCTTGATGATGACGTGTCTGCGTTGACCTATGATCCGGTGCGCAAAAGCCTGTTCACCGTCACCAATAAAAACTCGGAGCTGATCGAACTGTCCCTCGATGGCAAGATCTTGCGCCGCATTGCGCTGATCGGCTTTGGCGATCCGGAAGCCGTTGAGTTCATCAATGCCGACACCTACGTGATCACCGACGAGCGTGAGCAGCGTCTGATCAAGATCCGGCTGGAACCTGACACCACCTTCCTTGACTCGGCAGATGCGGAGCAGATGACCCTGGGTGTGCACATGAGCGGCAACAAGGGGTTTGAGGGCCTGGCTTACGATTCGGTGGGCAAGCGTCTGTTCGTTGCCAAGGAGCGCGACCCGATGCTGATCTATGAAGTGCACGGGTTTCCCCACTTCAATCCGGAAAAATCCTACGCGGTGCACGTCATCAACAACCCCAAGCGCGATGCCGGGATGTTCGTGCGTGATCTGTCGAGCCTGCAATACGACGAACGCAGCGGCCACTTGATGGCGCTGTCCGACGAGTCACGGTTGATTCTGGAGCTGGATGTGGACGGTCGACCGTTGAGCACCATGTCGCTGAGCAAGGGGCGTCAGGGGCTGCAAAAGACGGTTCCGCAAGCGGAGGGGATCGCCATGGACGACGATGGCACGATGTACCTGGTGAGCGAGCCGAATCTGTTTTACGTGTTCAAGAAGCCACTGCAAAACTAACAGCACCACAAATCCACTGTGGGAGCGGGCAAGCCCGCTCCCACAGGGTTTTGCGTATTTGTTACTGAGCGCGCAGGGTCTTCACGCCTTCGCTGGTGCCCAGCAACAGCAGATCCGCAGGACGCGCCGCGAACAGGCCATTGGTCACCACGCCGACGATCGCATTGATCTGCGTCTCCAGCTCCACCGGATGGGTGATCTGCAGGTTGTACACGTCGAGGATGATGTTGCCGTTGTCGGTCAGTACGCCTTCGCGGTAGACCGGATCACCGCCCAGTTTCACCAGTTGGCGGGCCACGTGGCTGCGGGCCATCGGGATCACTTCGACCGGCAGCGGGAATGCGCCGAGGACCGGCACCAGCTTGCTGGCGTCAGCGATGCAGATGAAGGTCTTGGCCACGGCCGCGACAATCTTCTCGCGGGTCAGGGCTGCGCCGCCGCCTTTGATCAGGTTCAGATGCTCATCGCTTTCATCGGCGCCGTCGACGTAGAACTCCAGGTCGCTGACGGTGTTCAGTTCGTACACCGGAATCCCGTGGCCCTTGAGGCGCGCGGCGGTGGCTTCGGAGCTGGCTACCGCGCCATCGAAAGCCCCCTTGTGTTGGGCCAGGGCGTCAATGAAACAGTTGGCGGTGGAGCCGGTGCCGACACCGACGATGCTCTTGTCGTCGAGTTTCGGAAGGATGAAGTCGACGGCGGCCTGAGCCACTGCCTGTTTGAGTTGATCCTGGGTCATGCGGGCTCCGAGGTGCCGAAGAGGAGGGAACGAAAGGCCGGCATTATAGGCTTCACGGTGGTGGAGGGGGAAACTCTCCTGTGGCGAGGGAGCTTGCTCCCGCTGGAGCGCGAAGCGGTCCCTTGCAATCTTTCAGATAAAACGCGGGCGCAGATTTCACGACTGCTGCGCAGTCGAGCGGGAGCAAGCTCCCTCGCCACAGGGCTAAAACCTCTGCATTCGTGTGGTCGTGTGCCCAAAAGCCGGGTTAGACTCCGTGGTCCTGCCCAACTCGCTCAGTGATGCTTTCCGATGCTTGAACAGTACGTCAAAAAGATCCTCACCTCGCGCGTTTATGACGTCGCCGTTGAAACCCCATTGCAGTCTGCCCGCCAGCTCTCTGAGCGGTTGGGCAACGATATCTGGCTCAAGCGTGAAGACTTGCAGCCGGTGTTCTCGTTCAAGATTCGCGGCGCCTACAACAAGCTGACCCAGCTGAGCGATGAAGAGCGTGCTCGCGGCGTGGTCACGGCGTCGGCCGGTAACCATGCGCAAGGCCTGGCCCTGGCGGCCAAGGTATTGGGCGTGAAAGCGACCATCGTCATGCCCAAGACCACCCCCGAGATCAAGGTCGAAGGCGTCCGTTCCCGCGGTGGCAAAGTGGTGCTGCACGGGGATTCGTTCCCCGAGGCCCTGGCCTACTCGCTGAAACTGGTCGACGAAAAAGGCTACGTCTACATTCACCCCTACGACGATCCCCACACCATTGCCGGGCAGGGCACGGTGGCCATGGAGATTTTGCGCCAGCACCCGCAGCCGCTGGATGCGATTTTCGTCCCGGTCGGCGGTGGCGGCCTGATCGCCGGCATCGCGGCGTACGTGAAGTATCTGCGCCCGGACATCAAGATCATCGGCGTCGAGCCGGACGACTCCAACTGCCTGCAAGCGGCCATGGCGGCGGGCGAGCGCGTGGTGCTGCCGACGGTGGGTATCTTCGCCGACGGCGTGGCGGTGGCGCAGATCGGCCAGCACACCTTCGAGATCTGCAAAGACTACGTTGATGAAGTCATCACCGTCAGCACCGACGAAATCTGCGCGGCCATCAAGGATATCTACGACGATACCCGCTCGATCACCGAGCCTGCCGGCGCGTTGGGCGTGGCCGGTATCAAGAAGTACGTCGAGCAGCGTGGCATGACCGGGCAGACCTTCGTGGCCATCGACTCCGGTGCCAACGTCAACTTCGACCGCCTGCGTCATGTCGCCGAGCGTGCCGAGTTGGGCGAAGGCCGTGAAGCGATCATCGCGGTGACCATTCCCGAGAAACCGGGCAGTTTCAAGGCGTTCTGCGAAGCCATTGGCAAGCGCCAGATCACTGAATTCAACTATCGCTACAACACCGGAAGCGAAGCGCACATCTTTGTTGGCGTGCAGACGCACCCGGAAACCGACCCACGCAGCGCGCTGATTGCCAGCCTGGGCGAGCAGGGCTTCCCCGTGGTCGACCTGACCGACAACGAATTGGCCAAGTTGCACATCCGTCACATGGTCGGTGGGCGCGCGGCGCATGTGGTTGACGAAGTGATCCTGCGTTTCGAGTTCCCGGAGCGTCCGGGGGCGTTGTTCAACTTCCTTAACAAGCTCGGCGGGCGCTGGAACATTTCGATGTTCCACTACCGCAACCATGGTGCGGCGGACGGTCGTGTCGTTGCGGGGCTGCAAGTGCCTCGCGATGAGCGTCATCTGGTGCCGGCGGCGCTGGAAGAAATCGGTTACCCATACTGGGATGAAAGCGACAACCCGGCCTATCAGCTGTTTCTTGGCTGAGCGGCTACGCTGATGGGCAAGGCATAAGGAAATCGAACCATGGAAACGTTAGCGGCCCTGAAAATGGCGCACACTGCGGCGACGGCAATATTGTTGGGCTGTGCGCTGGGCCTGGGCATATGGGTCTGGCAAGCGCGGCGCAACGGCGATGCGACTGCCGGGGCACGTACGCTGCAGCGGCCAAGGGTGTACGTTTGGCTGCTGATGGGCATTGCGTTGCTGAGCATGCCGTTCACCGGTTGGTGGATGGTGCACCTGGTGGGGTGGCCGCTGGGGCAGACCTGGTTGCTGGCATCGAGCGTGCTGTACACCGTGGCGGCACTGGCGTGGTTCTGGCTGCTGGTGCGGCTGAACAAGCTGCGCAAGGCGCCGGGTGGCGCGGGCAGATTTACCTTTGCCTTGGCGTTGTTCAGTTTTGTCTGTTTTATCGCGATTGCCGGGTTGATGGGTGCCAAGCCTGTTTAACGCTTGAAACCGCATCGACCCATTCGCGAGCAGGCTCGCTCCCACAGGAATCTCTGGTGTGAATGTGGCTGTGCCTCACAACAGAACACTGTGGGAGCGAGCCTGCTCGCGAAGGCGTAATCAATCGCGCAACGAAATCACCGGCCAGCCACGCTTTTTGGCTTCAGCATGCAGGTTGGGGTCCGGATCGACGGCCACCGGGTTCGCCACCTCCTCCAGCAACGCCAGGTCATTCATCGAGTCGCTATAGAAGTAGCTGTCTTCCAGCGTGTGCCCGGTCTCCTCCAGCCAGCGATTCAGGCGTGTCACCTTGCCTTCGCGGAAGCACGGCACGTCGGTGCTGCGCCCGGTGTAACGGCCGTCCTGCATTTCGCACTCGGTGGCGATCAGGGTTTCGACGCCCAGGCGCTCGGCAATCGGCCCGGTGACGAAGCGGTTGGTGGCGGTGATGATCACCAGCTTGTCGCCAGCTTCGCGGTGCTTGTCCAGCAGCTCGATGGCCTTGGGCAGCATGATCGGCTCGATGCAATCGCGCATGTATTCACTGTGCCAGAGATCCAGCGTCGCCATTTCGGTACGGCCGAGGACTTCCAGGCAGAAGTTCAGGTAAGCGGCGTTGTCCAGCTTGCCCGCCAGGTAGTCCTGATAGAACTCGTCGTTGCGAGTCTTGTAGGCGATGGGATCGAGGAAGCCTCGCTCACACAGGTAATCGCCCCAGGCGTGGTCGCTGTCGCCGCCCAGAAGCGTATTGTCCAAGTCGAATAAAGCCAGCCGCATTGCAGTTACTCGCTGAAAAGTCTGTAGAAAGGCCTCCAGAATACGTACTTTTCACAAGAGTGCACATAAGGTAGGCCGGCGCGTTGCTGCCTTCACAACCTTTGTGGAACAATGCGGCGACATGCGTTTGCGAGGTTGTTGCCGTGATCGACCCCGATGGTTTCCGTCCTAATGTCGGGATCATTCTCACGAATGATGCCGGCCAGGTGCTATGGGCTCGCCGAATCAATCAAGATGCCTGGCAGTTTCCTCAAGGCGGGATCAACCCCCAGGAGACGCCGGAAGACGCCTTGTACCGCGAGCTGAACGAAGAAGTCGGGCTGGAGCGCGAAGATGTTGAAATACTCGCCTGCACCCGGGGCTGGTTGCGCTATCGTTTGCCGCAACGTCTGGTCCGCACGCACAGCCAACCGCTGTGCATCGGCCAGAAACAGAAATGGTTTCTCCTGCGCCTGATCTCCAATGAGCAGCGGGTGCGGATGGATTTGACCGGTAAACCGGAATTCGATGGCTGGCGCTGGGTCAGCTATTGGTATCCGTTGGGCCAGGTGGTGACATTCAAGCGCGAGGTGTATCGACGCGCTCTCAAAGAGCTTGCCCCGCGCCTTTTATCGCGCGACTGACGACGGAGTTCGACCCCGAGCCATGCTCAATACGCTGCGCAAGATCGTCCAGGAAGTTAACTCCGCCAAGGATCTCAAGGCGGCGTTGGGGATTATTGTGTTGCGCGTCAAAGAGGCCATGGGCAGCCAGGTCTGCTCGGTCTACCTGCTTGATCCGGAGACCAACCGTTTCGTGCTGATGGCCACCGAGGGCTTGAACAAGCGCTCGATCGGCAAGGTCAGCATGGCGCCCAATGAAGGTCTGGTCGGCCTGGTCGGCACGCGTGAAGAACCCCTGAACCTCGAAAACGCCGCGGATCACCCGCGCTACCGTTACTTCGCCGAGACCGGTGAAGAGCGTTACGCCTCGTTCCTCGGGGCGCCGATCATTCACCACCGCCGCGTCGTCGGCGTGTTGGTCATCCAGCAAAAAGAACGTCGCCAGTTCGACGAAGGTGAAGAAGCCTTCCTCGTGACCATGAGCGCGCAGCTCGCCGGCGTTATCGCCCATGCCGAGGCGACCGGTTCGATCCGTGGCCTGGGCCGCCAGGGCAAGGGCATCCAGGAAGCCAAGTTCGTCGGGGTCCCGGGTTCACCGGGGGCGGCGGTCGGTACGGCGGTGGTCATGTTGCCACCGGCCGATCTGGACGTGGTACCCGACAAGACCATCACCGATATCGACGCTGAACTCGGGCTCTTCAAAACCGCCATCGAAGGCGTGCGCGCCGACATGCGCGCATTGTCGGCCAAGCTCGCCACCCAGTTGCGCCCGGAAGAGCGGGCGTTGTTCGACGTCTACCTGATGATGCTCGACGATGCCGCGCTGGGTAACGAAGTCACCACCGTGATCAAGACCGGCCAGTGGGCGCAGGGCGCATTGCGTCAGGTGGTCACCGATCACGTCAACCGTTTCGAACTGATGGACGATGCCTACCTGCGTGAGCGCGCGTCGGACGTCAAAGACCTTGGTCGCCGATTGCTCGCCTACTTGCAGGAAGAGCGCCAGCAAACCCTGGTCTACCCCGACAACACCATTCTGGTCAGCGAGGAACTGACGCCGGCCATGCTCGGCGAGGTGCCGGAAGACAAGTTGGTGGGGCTGGTGTCGGTACTGGGTTCGGGTAACTCTCACGTCGCCATTCTGGCCCGGGCCATGGGCATTCCGACGGTGATGGGCCTGGTCGATCTGCCGTATTCCAAGGTCGACGGCATCGGCATGATCGTCGACGGTCACCGCGGCGAGGTCTACACCAACCCCAGCGACGTGCTGCGCAAGCAGTTCGCGGACGTGGTGGAAGAAGAGAAACAACTGGCCTTGGGCCTCGATGCGCTGCGTGATCTGCCGTGTATCACGGTCGATGGTCACCGCATGCCGTTGTGGGTCAACACCGGCCTGCTGGCGGACGTGGCTCGCGCACAGAAGCGCGGCGCCGAAGGCGTTGGTCTGTACCGCACCGAAGTGCCGTTCATGATCAACCAGCGATTCCCGAGCGAAAAAGAACAACTGGCGATCTACCGCGAGCAGCTGGCCGCGTTCCATCCGCAGCCGGTGACCATGCGCAGCCTGGACATTGGCGGCGACAAGGCGCTGTCGTACTTCCCGATCAAGGAAGACAACCCGTTCCTCGGCTGGCGCGGGATTCGCGTCACCCTCGACCACCCGGAAATCTTCCTGGTGCAGACCCGCGCCATGCTCAAGGCCAGTGAAGGCTTGAACAACCTGCGGATTCTGCTGCCGATGATCTCCGGCACGCACGAACTCGAAGAAGCCCTGCACCTGATTCACCGTGCCTGGGGTGAAGTGCGCGACGAAGGCACCGATGTGCCGATGCCGCCGATTGGCGTGATGATCGAGATTCCGGCGGCGGTGTACCAGACGAAGGAACTGGCGCGGCAGGTGGACTTCCTGTCGGTCGGCTCCAACGACCTGACTCAGTATCTGCTGGCCGTGGACCGCAACAACCCGCGGGTCGCCGATCTCTACGACTACTTGCATCCTGCGGTGCTGCAAGCCTTGCAGAATGTGGTGCGCGACGCCCATGCCGAAGGCAAGCCAGTGAGTATCTGTGGCGAGATGGCCGGTGATCCGGCGGCTGCGGTGCTGTTGATGGCGATGGGTTTCGACAGCCTGTCGATGAACGCCACCAACCTGCCGAAGGTGAAGTGGATGCTGCGTCAGATCAACCTGAGCAAGGCCAAGGAATTGCTCGCCGAACTGATGACCATCGACAATCCGCAAGTTATCCACAGCTCGCTGCAATTGACGCTGAAGAACCTCGGGCTGGCGCGGATGATCAATCCGGCGGCAGTCAAAGCCGTCTGAAAGGCTGACGGGCTCATCGCTGGCAAGCCCGCTCCCACAGGGTTTGGGTCGGCTCACTGGTTTGTGATCGACTCCTATCTTGTGGGAGCAGGCCTGCCAGCAATGAGGCCAGTGCGGTCAGCAAAAAAATCAAATCCTGATCTCCACTTCCCCAAGATGCCCGCCGTACGGCCCGAAACTTCTTTCGACCAAGTGCCGCGCCCCGTCCGCCTGAACAATCAACGCCGTACTCGCCCGCGTCCCGTAACTCTGGCTGGCAATAAACACACTCGACAACAACGCCTCGGTGGCCAACCCGACCCCGGTATCCGGCAATTCGGCAAACGGCGCGGTCTGCGCGTCACTCAATAAGGCCAGCAGTGCCTGAGGCTGTGGATCGCCCAGCACCTCGCTCAACGCTGCCTTGGCCCGGAGCAATTTCGGCCACGGCGTATCCAGCCCGGCGTTGGACAGCCCATACAACCCAGGTGGCAGCATCACCGCTTCCGTTTCCCGGGCATTGAAATGCCACAGCTCATTTTTGTTGCCGACCAGCAGATTAAACCCGCCATATTCCGGCGAACGGGCGACAACGTCGGTTAAATAGTCGTCAATCGACAAATCGCCGGTGAGAAAGCGCGCCACCAACTCGCCCCGGGACTTGCGCCCCGGCGGCTGATGCGGATCCCGAATATTGGTCAGCGCAGCAAAGCGGCCGTTGACGCCAACACCGAGCCACGTGCCGCCAGCCTCCAGATCGCGACCGGCGTAGACGTGGGGGGCTTCAGGCCATTGCGCCAGCGGCAGGCTGGGGCGGGCGTAGAATTCGTCGCGGTTGGCCGCCACGATCAGCGGCTGGGCATGGTCCGGCTGCCAGGCAAAAACAATCAGGCACATAAGGTGATCCTTGTGTGTTTTTTTGCCCACTCTACGCAGTCGAGGTGCGGGTATCCATCGCCATCCAGTGGAGCCCGATGCCATGCATCCGTTACCATGCCGCTCCGGTTTTGGGGTTGGGTGGGGAAGCGTCATGGAATTTCTGCTCTATCTGGCGCTCGGCGCTTGTGCCGGGGTGCTGGCCGGGCTGTTCGGCGTCGGCGGCGGCATCATCATTGTGCCGGTGCTGGTGTTCAGCTTTACCTTGCAGGGTTTCGATGCGTCGATCCTCACCCACCTCGCGGTGGGTACATCGCTGGCGACGATCATTTTCACCTCGGTCAATGCGGTGCGTGAACATCACCGTCGCGGCGCTGTGCGCTGGCCGATCTTCGTCTGGATGACCGTCGGTATCCTGATCGGCGCCGGTTTCGGCGCACTGACCGCCGAAGCGATCTCCGGGCCGAACCTGCAAAAAATCATCGGTGTGTTTGCTCTGGTGATCGCCGTGCAACTGGCGCTGGACGTCAAACCCAAGGCCAGCCGAACGGTGCCGGGTAAATTCGGTCTGACCGTGGCTGGCAGTGTGATCGGCTGGGCTTCGGCGATTTTCGGGATTGGCGGCGGTTCGTTGACCGTGCCGTTTTTGACCTGGCGCAGCGTGCCAATGCAGCAAGCCGTCGCCACGTCTTCGGCCTGCGGCCTGCCGATCGCTTTGGCAAGTGCATTAAGTTTCATGATTCTGGGCTGGCACGATCCGCTGTTACCGGCCCATAGTCTCGGTTTTATTTATTTACCGGCGCTGCTGGGCATTGCCCTGACCAGCATGGTTTTTGCCCGTCTCGGCGCGAAGCTGGCCCATCGGTTGTCGCCGAAGTTGCTGAAAAGACTGTTTGCCGCTTTGCTGTTCTGCGTTGGCCTGAGTTTCCTGCTCTGACGCACGGCACAATCCTGGCTTAATCCTGAGGTGGCAGCGTCGCCCGGGAATTGATTTGAACTCATGAGGAGTCGCAATGCTGCCTTACCCGCAGATCGACCCGGTGGCCCTGGCCATCGGTCCGCTGAAAATCCACTGGTACGGTCTGATGTACCTGATCGGCATCGGCGGCGCCTGGCTGCTGGCCTCCCGCCGGATGAACCGCTTCGATCCGACCTGGACCAAGGAGAAGCTCTCCGACATGGTGTTCTGGATGTCGATGGGGGTGATTGTCGGTGGTCGCCTGGGCTACGTGTTGTTTTACGATCTGAGTGCCTATATCGCCAACCCGCTGTTGATCTTTGAGGTGTGGAAGGGTGGCATGTCGTTCCACGGTGGTTTCATCGGCGTGATGCTGGCAGCCTTGTGGTTCGGAAAGAAGAACAACAAGTCGTTCTTCCAGCTGATGGACTTTGTTGCACCGATGGTGCCGATCGGCCTGGGTGCGGGGCGCATCGGCAACTTCATCAACGCCGAATTGTGGGGCAAGGCCACCGACGTGCCGTGGGCGATGGTCTTCCCGACCGACCCGGCGCAACTGGCGCGTCATCCGTCGCAGCTGTATCAGTTCGCCCTCGAAGGCGTGGCGCTGTTCCTGATCCTCTGGCTGTTCTCGCGCAAGCCGCGGCCCACCATGGCGGTATCGGGGATGTTCGCGCTGTTCTACGGCATCTTCCGTTTCATCGTCGAGTTCGTCCGCGTGCCGGACGCCCAACTGGGCTACCTGGCCTGGAACTGGCTGACCATGGGTCAGGTGCTGTGCGTGCCGATGATTCTTGGCGGGCTGTTCCTGATCTGGCTGGCATATCACCGCGCCCCGGCGACTCCAGCGGCAGCGGTATAAAATTCGAACCCCGCAGCGACGGCTGCGGGTTCAAGGACACAGGTAATTCATGAAGCAATATCTCGAACTGGTCGCCCACGTCATCAAGAACGGCACCAAGCAGGCCAACCGCACTGGCGTGAACACCATCAGTTTCCCCGGCGCGATGCTGCGTTACGACTTGCAGGAAGGTTTTCCGGCGATCACCACCCGCAAAATGGCGTTCAAATCGGCCATCGGCGAGATGTGCGGATTCCTGCGTGGCGTGAACAACGCCGCTGAATTCCGCGCATTGGGCTGCAAAGTCTGGGACCAGAACGCCAACGAAAACGCCCAGTGGCTGGCCAACCCGTTCCGCCAGGGTGAAGACGACCTCGGCGAGATCTACGGCGTGCAATGGCGCAAATGGCCAGCGTACAAGCAGATCCCGCTGAGCAATCCGGCCGCCATCGAGCAGACCCTGAGCCAGGGTTACCGCCAGATCGCTGAAGGTGAAGAAGACGGCCAGGCCTATGTGGTGCTGTACAAAGCCATCGACCAGGTTCGCCAATGCATCGACACCATCATCAAGGACCCGGGCAGTCGCCGCATTCTGTTCCACGGCTGGAACGTTGCCCAGCTTGATGAAATGGCCCTGCCGCCGTGCCACTTGCTGTACCAGTTCCACCCGAATGTCGAGACCAGGGAGATTTCCCTGACGCTCTACATCCGCTCCAACGACCTGGGCCTGGGCACGCCGTTCAACCTCACCGAGGGCGCCGCGCTGCTGAGCCTGATCGGTCGCCTGACCGGCTACACGCCGCGCTGGTTCACCTATTTCATCGGTGATGCCCACGTCTACGAGAACCACCTGGACATGCTCAACGAACAGCTCAAGCGCGAGCCGTTCCCGATGCCGAAACTGGTGATCAGTGATCGTGTGCCTGAGTTTGCCAAGACCGGTGTGTATCAGCCGGAGTGGCTGGAGTTGGTAGAGCCGGGCGACTTCTCGCTGGAAGGCTACGAGCACCACGCACCCATGACCGCGCCGATGGCGGTGTGACAATCTGCACGCAATACCCTGTGGGAGCTAGCCTGCTAGCGATAGCGACGGCACATCCAACAATGATGTGACTGAAAAACCGCTATCGCCAGCAGGCTGGCTCCCACATTGGTTTCTGCGGTGGGGTCAGTGGCCGTGACTACGGCCCACATGGGAATGCTCCACCTCCGTCGCCACAACCCCGCCACTCACTTCCAGCCGCTGCAAAATCCCGCATTGATCGACATCCGGCCCTTCGCCACAGCGTTGGCGCAGGTCGAGCAGTTGCGCTTGCAGCGCCAGCAAACCATCGATCCGTGCTTTCACATGGTGGATATGCTCGTCGATCAACGCATTGACGCTTTCGCACTGATCCTGCGGACTGTCACGCAAGGCCAGCAGGCTGCGGATCTCTTCGAGGGTCATGTCGAGGGTGCGGCAATTGCGGATGAAGGTCAGGCGTTCAGCGTGGGCCTGGGTGTAGACGCGGTAGTTGCCGTCGCTGCGGGCCGGCTCCGGCAGGAGGTTTTCGCGCTCGTAATAGCGGATCGTTTCAACTGCGCAATCCGTGAGTTTCGCCAGCTCTCCGATCTTCATGACGAGGATCTCCAAAAAGGGTGCTTGACCCTATAGTGGCTACAGGGTCTTTACTTGGCAACAGGTACTCTTATGGACGCGACCAATGAGCGATTCCCTGCACAGCCACAAACCCGAAGACGCCTGCTGCGCCAGCAAGCTGAAGCCCGTGCCCAAACATGCACATGGCGGCCATGGTGATTCCTGCTGCTCGTCGAAAGTCTCGGCGCCGGTGCTGGTCCAGTTGAGCGAAGCACCAAGCGCCGATGCGCGGCTGAGCAACTTCCGAATCGAAGCCATGGATTGCCCGACCGAGCAGACGCTGATTCAAAACAAGCTAGGAAAACTGACCGGTGTGCAGCAACTGGAGTTCAATTTGATCAACCGGGTGCTGGGCGTCACCCACAATCTGCCAAGCACCACACCGATCATCGACGCCATCAAATCCCTCGGCATGCACGCCGAACCCCTGGAGCAGGGCGTCGAAGCACCGGCGCCGGCGCCCGAGAAAAAGTCCTGGTGGCCGCTGGCAGTGTCCGGCGTCGGTGCATTGCTGGCCGAAGTGATCCACTTCACTGCCGCTGCGCCGAATTGGGTGGTCGCGCTTATTGCACTGATCTCGATTCTCAGTGGTGGCCTCACCACCTATAAAAAGGGCTGGATTGCCCTGAAGAACCTCAACCTGAACATCAATGCGCTGATGAGCATCGCAGTGACCGGCGCGATCCTGATCGGGCAATGGCCGGAAGCGGCAATGGTGATGTTCCTGTTCACCGTGGCCGAGCTGATCGAAGCCAAATCCCTGGACCGTGCGCGCAACGCCATCAGCGGCCTGATGCAGATGACGCCGGAACAGGCGACAGTCTTGCAGACTGACGGCAGTTGGGTCACACGGGAGGTGAAGGCCATCGAGCTGGGCGCGCGGGTACGGGTGCGTCCCGGCGAGCGCATTGCGCTGGATGGCGAGGTGCTCGCGGGTCACTCGACCATCGATCAGGCACCGATCACCGGCGAAAGCCTGCCAGTGGAAAAAACCGTCGGCGACAAGGTATTTGCCGGCACCATCAATCAGGCAGGCTCCCTGGAGTACGCCGTGACGGCGGCAGCAAACAACTCGACCCTGGCGCGGATCATCCATGCTGTCGAGCAGGCCCAGGGCGCGCGGGCGCCGACCCAGCGCTTCGTCGACCGTTTCTCGAAAATCTACACGCCGGCGGTGTTTATCCTGGCGCTGGCTGTCGCGGTCATCCCGCCATTGTTCATGAATGCGCTGTGGTTCGACTGGATCTACCGGGCGTTGGTATTGTTGGTGGTCGCGTGCCCTTGTGCGTTGGTGATCTCCACACCCGTGACCATTGTCAGCGGCCTGGCTGCTGCCGCGCGCAAAGGCATTCTGGTCAAAGGCGGGGTTTATCTGGAGGGCGGTTACAAGCTCGACTACCTTGCTTTGGACAAGACCGGCACCCTCACCCACGGCAAACCGGTGCAGACCGATTACCTGTCGCTTGACCCTGCCGCCGAAACTTCAGCTCCGGCGATTGCCGCTGCGCTGGCCGGTCGATCCGATCACCCGGTATCGCGGGCCATCGCCGATGCGGCTGTGGATAAACACTTCGCCCCACTCGTTGTGGATAACTTCGGGGCGCTGAGTGGGCGCGGGGTGCGTGGCGAGATCAACGGCCAGCTCTACCACTTGGGCAATCACCGTCTGGTTGAAGACCTGGGCCTGTGCTCGCCGGCGCTGGAAGAGCAGTTGTTCGCTCTGGAGAAACAGGGCAAGTCGGTGGTACTGCTGCTCGCCCCGTCCGGCCCATTGGCGCTGTTTGCCGTAGCCGATACGGTGAAGGAATCCAGCCGCGAAGCGATCCAACAGTTGCATGAGTTGGGCATCAAAACCTTGATGCTCACCGGCGATAATGCTCACACCGCCCAGGCGATTGCAGCGCAAGTGGGTATCGACGAAGCCAGGGGCGACCTGTTGCCCACCGACAAACTGCAGGCGATTGAAGCGCTGTATGCCAAGGGGCATATCGTCGGGATGGTCGGTGATGGCATCAACGATGCGCCGGCGCTGGCGCGTTCCGAGATCGGTTTCGCCATGGCGGCCGCCGGTACGGATACCGCCATCGAGACCGCTGATGTCGCCTTGATGGACGATGATCTGCGCAAAATCCCGGCTTTCGTCCGCTTGTCGCGCCAGACGTCCAGCATCCTCAAACAGAACATTGTCCTGGCGTTGGTCATCAAGGCGATCTTTCTTGGGGTAACCTTCGCCGGGCTCGCTACTATGTGGATGGCAGTCTTCGCCGACATGGGCGTGAGCTTGCTGGTGGTGTTCAACGGTTTGCGCCTGCTGCGCAAATAAAGGATGAGGATGGGTTGTGCTGAGTGCCGAGCTGAAGGCGTTTTACATGGTGGCCCGCTTGGGCAGTATCACCCAGGCGGCGAAAAAGCTCGGCCTGAGCCAGCCGACGGTGACGACGCAGATTCGCAACCTCGAAAGCCAGTATTCGGTGGAGTTGTTCTACCGTGGTGGCCGGCGCCTCAGTGTCAGCGATGAAGGCGCGCGGCTGTTGCCGATGGTCAAAGCGCTGATGCAGCAGGAAGCCGATATCGAATTCTTCCTGCGCAATTGCGGCCAGGTGCAGGGCACGCTGCGCATTGCCGCGACGGCGCCTTATTACATCCTCGACCTGGTGAAGACCTTTCGCCAGCGCTTGCCGCAGGTGGAAGTGTCGGTGGAAATCGGCAACTCCCAGCAAGTGCTCGAAGCTTTGGAGGAGTACCGCGTCGACGTCGCGGCATCCTCGCAGTTGCTCAACGATGCACGGCTGATTCGGCGGGTGCTCGGCAGCGATCCGCTGGTGTTGGCGGTGCATCGTAATCATCCGCTGGCGGTTCACGGTCATGTGCCGCTCAGCGCGTTGGCCGGGCATACCCTGCTGATGCGCGAATCAGGCTCGACTACCCGACGTCTGACCGAAGCATTGCTGGCCAGCGCCGGCGTGTGTTTCGGGCCGCTGCTGGAGATCGGCAGTCGCGAGTCGATTCGCGAGGCGGTGCTGCGCAACATCGGCATCAGCATCATTGCCCGCCAGGAAGTGCCCCATGATCCGCATTTGCGGGTGCTGACCATCGAAAATGCGCCGCAGATTCCCGAATACCTGTATTGCCTCAAGGAGCGCAAGAACGCGCGGCTGCCAGCGGCGTTTCTGGGGCTGGCGCAGGAAATGTCTCCAGCCTGAATCTCTGATGTCTCTGCCGGCCTCTTCGCGAGCAGGCTCGCTCCCACAGGGGAGTGCGATCAACTGCGGGAGCGAGCCCGCTCGCGAAGAAGCCAGTCCGTGCAACCCAAATCCCTGAATACCACTATCGGCAGTTTTTGCCTTACTGCCACATGACGGACGTATTACAACCCTAGGATGGCCCCATCTGCCAGATGAGGCCCATCCATGAACAATTCGATCGCAACAGCCCTGACCCACCCCGGCGCACCGATGAAGGTGCGCGGCGTACAGAAACGCTTTGGTGCGTTCACCGCGCTGGACAACGTGTCCCTCGACGTAGCGGCGGGCGAGCTGGTGTGCCTGCTCGGCCCGTCGGGCTGCGGCAAGACCACCTTGTTGCGTTGCATCGCCGGCCTGGAAAAACAGGACAGCGGCGAGTTGTACCTGGGCGATCGCGACGTTTCCCACCTGGCACCGCAGGCGCGGGACTACGGCATTCTGTTCCAGTCCTACGCGTTGTTCCCCAATCTCACCGTCGAAGCGAACATTGCCTACGGCCTGGCCGGCAGTGGTCGCGATCAGATGCGTCAGCGCGTCGGGCAGATGCTGGAACTGGTCGGCCTGAGCGGCAGCGAGAAAAAGTACCCGGGCCAGTTGTCCGGCGGCCAGCAGCAGCGTGTTGCCCTGGCCCGCGCCTTGGCCCCGGCACCGTCACTGTTGCTGCTCGACGAACCGATGTCGGCCCTCGACGCCCGGGTCCGCGAGCACCTGTGCACCGAACTGCGCCAACTGCAACGCAGCCTCGGCATCACCACCCTGATGGTCACCCACAATCAGGACGAGGCCATGCTGATGGCCGACCGCATCGCCGTGATGAACAACGGCAAGGTCGAGCAGTACGCCACGCCACAGGAAATCTACAACCGCCCGGCTACGCCGTTCGTGGCGGAGTTCGTCGGCCAGGGTAACTGGTTGCCGTTCCAGCGCAGCAGTGACAGCCACGCCCAGGTCGGCGGGATGAACATGCGCCTGGCCGATGGCAGCGCCAAAACCGCCTCGGGCCGTTTGTTCTGCCGCCCGGAAGCGATCAACGTCAACCCGCTGGTGCACGAGGAAAACCTGTTCCCGGCCAAGGTTCGCGAAATCACCTTCCTCGGCAACCGCTGCCGCATGAGCTTCGAACTCGATCAACTGCCGGGCCATGCGTTGCTGGCTGAACTGGCACCGGAAGCCATGCCGCGGCTTGGCGCACAGCAGATCATGGTCGCCTTGCCGCCACGCAGCTTGCAGGTGTTTGCCTGATGAGCGCGAACATCGCGCTGCCGCTGCCGCAAAAGCAGGTCCGGCAGATTTCCCGAGCCGAGCTGGGCGACCGGATCTTCGTGGTCGGCGGCAAAGTCCTCCTGCTGGTGTTGCTCGGCGTTGCCGTGTTGATGCCGTTGCTGGCGATCTTCTGGCGCGGTTTCAGCACCGAGGCCGGGCAGGGCGGTGGCTGGCTCGCTGCGAAAGATCTGGTGACCAGCGAGAACTTCCACTGGTTGCTGGGTAACAGCCTGAAGGTTTCCCTCAGCGTCGCGGCCATCGTCGTACCGCTGGCCTACCTGTTTGCCTACGCCCTGCAACGTACATTGATTCCCGGCAAAGGCATCTGGCGTGGTATCTCGTTGCTGCCATTGATGGCGCCATCGATGTTGCCGGGGATTGCACTGGTTTACCTGTTCGGTAACCAGGGCATGCTGCGCGGCCTGCTCTCGGACAACATCTATGGCTTCTGGGGCATTGTGCTGGGCGAGGTCATCTACACCTTTCCACACGCCTTGATGATTCTGCTGTCGGCGTTGTCCCTGGCGGATGCGCGACTGTTCGATGCCGCTTCGAGCATGGGCGCCAGTCCCGCCAAAGCGTTCCGCAGCATCACCTGGCCGGCAACGCGTCAGGCGGTGTTCGCTGCGTTCTGTCTGGTGTTCACCTTGACCATCACCGACTTCGGTGTGCCCGTGGTGGTCGGCGGTGACTATCAGGTGTTGGCGCTGGAAGCCTACAAAGCCGTGGTCGGCCAGCAGCAATTCGGTCGCGGCGCGCTGATCGGCATGGTGCTGTTGCTGCCGGCGTTGTTCAGCTTCGGGGTTGATGCCTGGCTGCGTCGTCGTCATGGCGATTCAATGAGCGGTCGCGCCCAAGTGTTCAAACCGTTGCCGTCGACGCTGCGCGACAGCTGCTATCTAGCCATCGTGCTGCTGATCTGCGCCACGTTGTTGCTGGTGTTCGGTATGGCGGTGTTTTCGTCGCTGGTGAAGTTCTGGCCTTACAACCTGTCGCTGTCGCTCAACCATTACCAGTTCAATGACACCGCCGGTGGTGGCTGGCTGGCCTATGGCAACAGCGTGAAGATGGCGTTGTGCACCGCGTTGATCGGCAGCGTACTGATCTTCACGGGCGCCTATCTGATGGAAAAAACCCGTGGCCAGCGCGGCCTGAATCTGACACTGCGCATGCTCAGTTTCGTCCCGATGGCGGTGCCAGGCCTGGTGTTGGGGCTGGGTTACGTCTTCTTCTTCAACCTCACCGGCAACCCGCTGCACGTGCTCTACGGGACCATGACCCTGCTGGTGGTCTGCACCATTGCGCACTATTTGACCACTGCGCAAATGACCGCCACCACCGCGCTGCGCCAACTCGATGCCGAGTTCGAAGCCGCCGCGCTGTCGCTCAAGGCGCCGCTGTATCGGCACTACCTGCGCGTTACCGTGCCGATTTGCCTGCCGGCGCTGCTGGACATCGTGCGCTACCTGTTCGTCTCGGCCATGACCACTGTCTCGGCGGCGATCTTCCTCTACAGCCCCGACACCATCCTCGCGGCGGTGGCGGTGCTGAACATGGACGACGCCGGCAATGTCGGCGGCGCGGCGGCGATGTCGACCCTGATTCTGTTCACTTCGGCGGGCGTGTCCCTGCTGCTGGCCTGGGCTTTGCGCGGTTTGCTGCGCCGCTCACAGGCCTGGCGGCAGACCGCGCCCGGTCACTGATCTCTGCACAACCCACTCAACTCAAAACAGGAAAAGATCATGTTCAAGCCTATGGCCCTGGCCGCTGCTGTCCTTACCGCTTTCAGCCTGAACGCCTTCGCGGCGAAAACCGAGTTGACGGTATACACCGCTCTCGAAGCCGAACAACTGAAGACCTACAAAGAGGCTTTCGAAAAGGCCAACCCGGACGTCGAGATCAAGTGGGTGCGTGACTCCACCGGCATCATTACCGCCAAACTGCTGGCCGAAAAAGCCCGCCCGCGGGCTGACGCCGTGTGGGGCCTGGCCGCTTCGAGCCTGGCGATCCTCGACCAGCAAGGCATGCTGCAAAGCTATGCACCGAAGGACCTGGGCAAGATTGGCGCTAACTACCGCGACGCCGCCAACCCTCCAGCCTGGGTCGGCATGGACGTGTGGGCCGCAACCATTTGCTTCAACACCGTCGAAGCCGAGAAGCAGGGTCTGACCAAGCCAGTGAGCTGGCAGGACCTGACCAAGCCTGAGTACAAAGGCAAGATCGTTATGCCGAACCCGGCGTCGTCCGGCACCGGTTTCCTCGACGTCAGCGCCTGGCTGCAAACCTTCGGCGAGAAGCAGGGCTGGGCGTACATGGACGGCCTGCACCAGAACATCGGCCAGTACGTTCATTCCGGTTCCAAGCCTTGCAAACTGGCGGCGGCAGGTGAGTTCCCGATTGGTATTTCCTTCGAATACCCGGCAGTACAGCTTAAACGCCAGGGCGCGCCGCTGGACATCATCCTGCCGAAGGAAGGCCTGGGCTGGGAAATCGAGGCGACTGCCGTGATCAAGGGCACGCCACACGAAGAAGCCGCGAAGAAACTGGCTGACTTCTCGGCCAGCCCTGAGGCAATGGCACTCTATAAAGAAAACTTCGCCGTGCTCGCCCAGCCTGGCATCGCCAAGCCGCAGACCGAACTGCCGGCCGACTACGAGCAGCGTTTGATCAAGAACGACTTTGCCTGGGCCTCGAAGAACCGCGACGAAATCCTGACCGAATGGCGCAAGCGCTATGACGGCAAGTCCGAGAAAGTGGCGGCCAAGTAAGCCCTTCGTTGGCTGACAGGGCCTCATCGCTGGCAAGCCAGCTCCCACAAAGGACGAGGTGAACCGCAAAATGTGTGAGCACCCGTGCACCCTGTGGGAGCTGGCTTGCCAGCGATGGCGGTCTACCCTTCACCACACATTTCACTGATTGGGGGAATATTCGATGGGCCGCAACGAACCAGTGGTCGCCGAGGTGTTCGGGCTGTACGAACGCTTCGGCGACAGCGACTACATCGGCGAGCCGGTGTCGCAGATCGAACACATGTCCCAGGCCGCCCAATGTGCGATGGCCGAAGGTTTCGATGACGAAGTTGTACTCGCTGCATTTTTCCATGACATCGGGCACATCTGCGCAGAAGGTGCCGAGAACATGGGCGGTTTAGGCGTGGTCAGCCATGAACGCCTGGGCGCCGACTACCTGCGCAGTGCCGGCTTCAGCGAACGCATGGCGCGGTTAGTGGAGTATCACGTCCAGGCCAAGCGCTACCTGACACTGCGCGAGCCGGGTTACTACGAGCGCCTGAGCGAAGCCAGCCGTCGCACGCTGGAGTATCAGGGGGGCGTAATGAGCGAAGCCGAAGCTGACGCGTTCGAGCAGGACCCGTTGTGCGAGGTCAGTCTGCGCATGCGGCAGTGGGATGAAATGGCGAAAGAGAGGCATGTGCCGCTGATTGACCTGGGACTTTTGAAGGAAAAGGCGTTGCGCCTGTTGGCTGCATAGAAATGTGAGACCGAGGTGCGTCCATCGCTGGCAAGCCCGCTCCCACAGTGTCCCTGTGTTGCCCTGGATTTGTGGCAACCACAAAACCTGTGGGAGCGGGCTTGCCCGCGATGAGGCGGGATCGAACGCTACAATTTTGCTGCCAGAACCTCAACCTGCTCCTGCCGCTCCGCCTGATTCAGCTTCGCATGGGCATTGAGCGACGACCATTGCGGATGCGCCCGGGCCCTGTTCAAGGCTTCGGGCAACTTGCCCTCGCGCCAGGACTTGTCCTCAGGCGTGGCCACCTGGATGCTGTCCATCGCCGCATGCCCGCGGGCATTGAGCGCTTGCAGCAGTTGCCGTTGGCGCAGGGCCAACAGTCGCAGCACGTTGTCATCGACCGTCAGTTCACGCTGGCCCTTGAGCTTGCCGAGCAAGCGGCTGCCATAACTGCGCGCGGTTTGCAGGGCGCCGCCGGCGATGGCACCGGCCAGCGCGGCGGCACCGAGGGTGATGCCGCCGACCAGCAGATCGACTCCCGCTCCGGCGGCGGCCCCTGCGGCGATCCCGCCACCGACACGCACGCCCAGCTGCTTGAGGGTTTCGGGGTTGAACAGGTCATCGCCCCAACGGCCATCAAGCAGTGGTAAATCGCTGGCTGCGGCGTCCTGTGGGCGGAAGGCGTACAGCTTGAGCAGGGACTCGACGCAGCGTTGTTCCCGTTGGCGCACCGCTTTGCGCAGTTCGCTGATGGCTTGCTGTTCCTGCTCGGCTTCGCTGACCACGCTGCGTCGGCAGGCTGCGCAATCGATCAGTAATTCGGCAATCAGCCGCGCAGCACTTTGCTCACGGGCCAGACGCTGGGCCTGTTGATCGGCGATCAAGCGTTCCAGTTGCGGCCGTGCGGTTTCCAGCAGCAGGGCGAGGCTTTCATAGAGCCGGCGTTCGCCGTCTTCCGGCGGCGCGACGCTGTCGAAGCGCACCAATGCATGCAAACCCAGTCGCGCCAGCGCTTCACGCCACGCCGGTTCGCGATGGTTGGCGCTGCTGACGAAATTCAGCACCGGCAGCAAAGGCTTGCCGCAACTGGCGAGTACTTCCAGCTCATCACGATACTTGGCCAGCACCGGTTCCCGGGCATCGATCACATAGAGACCGGCGTCCGAGGCCAATAGCTGGCGCAAGACTTTGGCCTCCTGTTCGAAACGCTGTCGGGCTTCGCTGCCCTCGAGGAAGCGGGCCAGTCGCGCCGGGCCGTCCAGTCTTTCGCCGGGCCGTTCCAGGCGTTCGAGGTAGTCGAGCAGCGCGATGGCGTCTTCCAGGCCTGGTGTGTCGTAGAGATCGAGCAGCGGTTCGCCGTCCACCGACAAGCGAGCACCCTCCACATGACGCGTGGTGCTGGGGCGATGGGAGACTTCGCCAAAGTCGACATCGCGGGTGAGGGTGCGCAACAACGAGGTTTTTCCGACGTTGGTGTGGCCGACCACGGCGAGCTTGAGAGGTTTAGTCATGACCGGTCTCCAGCCAGCTCAAAGGTGCGCAATCGGCAAACGGCAGCTCCAGCTGTTGCAACGCCGCATGCCAGTCACCAAGGCGTTCGGCATCCAGGGCTTCACCGGGCGGTGCTTGTAGCAACCAGACGCGGGTGGCGCTGGCGCTGCGAGCCAGTTCGGCGATCAGCGCCAGGCTGCCGCGATCCGGCGAGCGCCGTGGATCGCAGGCGATCGCCAGACGCGCCGGGGGGAAGCGGCCCAGTTGTTCGAGGAGTTTGGTCCGCGATTCGCGGCTGTCGAGAATGCCGGCGTTGCTGATGTTGTTGGGCAATTTCGGCGGCCACGGGCGGTCGTCGTCCAGTTCGATGGCAACCAATAACGCACCGTCGCTTTGCTGTTCACTGACGCCACTTTCGACCCGGTGCAGTTGCTCAGGCGCCGCATCGTTGATGCCCAGACGTTCACTGGTGGGCATCAACCGTTGGCGAAGCTGGGCGTAGCCGGGCAGGTTCAAATCCAGACGCAACGCCGCTCGGCCGGTTTTCCAGCGCCACTGGCAAAACAGCGCCAGCAACAAGCGCGGCATCACGCCATAGACCAGCACCACGCCCACCAGCCACGCGGCCCAGGCCTGGCGGGCGCTCTCGATGTTGAGTGCGGCGTCGCCACTGGCACGGATCATTTCTTCGGTGGGCACGTTGAAACCCAGCAGGGCAGGCAGCGCGCCGAGGGCCTGGGTCACGGCAATAAACGTGTCGGCGCTGAGGAGGGTGGTTTCCCAGACGAAGCCGTAACGCCGGGTCGCCATCAACGTCAGCAGGATCACCAGCGCGCTGAGCATCGCCAGCAGCCACAAGCCGTTAACCAGTACGCCGACGGCCCAACGCGTGAGTTTCTGGCGTTGCAGCAACAACATCAGGGCCGGCGCCAATTGCGCGGCTTTGGCGTCGCGGGCGAGTTTTTCACTGAGCCACAGCCACACGCGCCCCAGGCTGGCGCCGTGTTCGCCGGCAAACACCAGGCCCACGACCCAGCTCAGCAACAGCATCAGATTGAGCCCGAGCAAGCTGCCCAACGCCCAGAACACATTGACCGGGTGCAGGCCGTCGCCCATGGCGGCAAAAGCCAGACCGGCGCCGCTGACCACGGCCAGCACCACCATGACGATCAGCGCCAGTCTTGCGCCTTGCAGCCAGTGTTTGAGCGCATCGCTCAAGCCATCGCGATCCGCCAGCCACAGGGCTCGGCGTTGAATGCGCGACGGCAAATCGCCGCCTGCGCTGCGGGCCAGTCGGTTGGCTTGCAGATCTTCCAGGGGACCTGCGTGTTCTTCGCGCAGGCGGATGGTTTCTGTCAGCCAGAGGTTATTCAGTTCAGTCACGCGGCATCCCGTCGCTTAAATGAGCTGTGAGCATAACCGTTGTGGCGCTTATCGGCGAAAGCGAGGCTCTGGTATCCTCGCCAACATGACTAAATCACTCCCCCTCAGCCTGATCGCAGCCCTCGGTGAAAACCGCGTGATCGGCGTCGACAACAGCATGCCCTGGCACTTGCCGGGGGACTTCAAATACTTCAAGGCCACCACGCTCGGCAAGCCGATCATCATGGGGCGCAAGACCTGGGACTCCCTCGGTCGCCCGTTGCCGGGGCGCTTGAACATCGTGGTCAGCCGTCAGGCGGACCTGGTGCTCGAAGGCGCTGAGGTTTATTCGTCGCTGGAAGCCGCGGTGGTTCGCGCCGAGGAATGGGCGAAGGAACAAGGCGTCGATGAGCTGATGCTGATTGGCGGCGCGCAGTTGTATGCGCAAGGGATGGTCCAGGCCGATCGCTTGTACCTGACCCGCGTGGCGTTGAGCCCGGAAGGGGATGCGTGGTTTCCGGCGTTTGATGTGAACCAGTGGAAACTGGTGTCGAAAGTGCCGAATCCGGCCGAAGGCGACAAACCGGCGTACACCTTTGAAGTCTGGGAAAAAGCTTAAAAGCTTCGCGAGCAGGCTCGCTCCCACAATGGGTTTGCGGTGAATCACAAATGCTGTGGACACCGCTATACCCTGTGGGAGCGAGCCTGCTCGCGAATAGGCCCGCTCAGTCGTTGAAAGACTTAAGCCTGCGCCAACGCCGAATGCTCATCCGCATCCAGCAACGCTTTATCCGTCTGCTGCATCACCTGGCTGGTAATCGCACCCGCCGTGATCGAACCACTGACGTTCAACGCCGTACGACCCATATCAATCAGCGGCTCGACCGAGATCAGCAACGCCACCAGTGAAACCGGCAAACCCATCGCCGGCAACACGATCAGCGCAGCAAACGTCGCACCACCGCCAACACCGGCCACACCGGCCGAACTCAGCGTCACAATCGCCACCAGCGTCGCGATCCACAGTGGGTCGAGCGGGTTGATGCCCACGGTGGGCGCCACCATCACCGCCAACATTGCCGGGTACAGGCCGGCGCAGCCGTTCTGGCCAATGGTCGCGCCGAACGAAGCGGCGAAACTGGCGATGGATTGTGGAATACCCAGACGGCTGGTCTGCGCTTCGATGCTCAGCGGGATCGTCGCCGCGCTCGAGCGGCTGGTGAAAGCGAACGTCAGCACCGGCCAGATTTTACGGAAAAAGCGCAGCGGGTTGACCCCGGCGGCCGATACCAGTACGCCGTGAACCACAAACATCAGACCGAGGCCGATGTAGGACACCACGACAAAACTGCCGAGCTTGATGATGTCTTGCAGGTTGGAACCGGCGACCACTTTGGTCATCAGCGCCAGCACGCCGTACGGGGTCAGCTTCATCACCAGGCGCACCAGACGCATCACCCAGGCTTGCAGGGTGTCGATGGCGTTGATCACTTTCTGACCCTTCTCGACATCATCCTTGAGCAGTTGCAGCGCCGCGACACCGAGGAACGCGGCGAAAATCACCACGCTGATGATCGAAGTCGGCTTGGCCCGCGCCAGATCGGCGAACGGGTTTTGCGGGATGAACGACAGCAGCAGTTGCGGCACATTCAGGTCGGCGACCTTACCGGCGTAGTCGGTCTGAATGGTTTGCAGACGGGCCATTTCCTGGGTGCCGGCGACCAGGCCTTCGGCAGTCAGGCCGAACAGGTTGGTCAGGCCGATGCCGATCAGCGCCGCGATGGCGGTGGTGAACAACAGCGTGCCAATGGTCAGGAAACTGATCTTGCCCAGGGACGAAGCATTGTGCAGACGGGCCACGGCACTGAGGATCGAGGCGAACACCAGCGGGATCACGATCATTTGCAGCAACTGCACGTAACCGTTACCCACCAGGTCGAACCAGCCGATCGAGGCTTTGAGGATCGGGTTACCGGCGCCATACACAGTGTGCAGCGACACACCAAACGCCACGCCCAGCACCAGCGCGAGCAGGACTTTTTTCGCCAGGCTCCAGTGGGTGTGGCGGGTTTGCGCGAGACCGAAAAGTAACGCGAGGAACACCAGCAGATTGAGAATCAGCGGCAGATTCATAAGGACTCCGAAAGTGACTTGTGCCAGCCACCTTCCGGGGCAGCTGCGAACCGGAAATCCTAACAGCTTGAAATCTAAAGAATTAATATCAAAAACGTCTGGTAACTGTCGTTTTTGGAATAAGCCGCTGTCGTTCTCTGGGATGCATCTGGCGCGATAGGCTCGTTAGCGGTCGCTGACAGACGAGGACTGTCATACGTATTTGTTAGCGTCGATGTCTTTGAATCAGGGAGCAGCGTCGATGAAGTTCGCACCGAAATTTCTGGTAGCAGCACTTTGCCTGGGCCTCGCCGGTCAGGTACTCGCCACGGATCTGAAGCACTGGCCGGCCGATCAGGCCAAGGCACTGGACGCGATGATCGCGGCCAATGCCAACAAGGGTAACTACGCGGTGTTCGACATGGACAACACCAGTTACCGCTACGACCTCGAAGAGTCGTTGCTGCCGTTCATGGAGAACAAGGGCCTGATCACCCGCGACAAACTCGACCCCTCCCTGAAACTGATGCCGTTCAAGGACACCGCCGACCACAAGGAAAGCCTGTTCAGTTACTACTACCGTCTGTGCGAAGTCGATGACATGGTGTGTTACCCATGGGTCGCCCAAGTGTTCTCCGGCTTCACGCTGCAGGAACTCAAGGGCTATGTCGACGAGTTGATGGCGTCCGGCAAACCGGTGCCGGCGACTTATTACGAAGGCGATGTGGTCAAGAAGCTCGACGTCAACCCGCCGAAGATCTTCACCGGCCAGCAAGAGCTGTACAACAAGCTGATGGAGAACGGCATCGAGGTTTACGTGATGACCGCCGCTTCCGAAGAACTGGTGCGCATGGTCGCGGCCGATCCGAAGTACGGCTACAACGTCAAACCGCAGAACGTGATTGGCGTGTCGCTGTTGCTCAAGGACCCGAAGACGGGTGAGCTGACCACCGCACGCAAGCAGATCACCGCCGGCAAGTATGACGAAAAGGCAAACCTCGGCCTCGAACTGACCCCGTACCTGTGGACCCCGGCAACCTGGATGGCTGGCAAGCACGCCGCGATCCTGACCTACATCGATGAGTGGAAAAAACCGGTGCTGGTGGGCGGTGATACGCCAACCAGCGACGGCTACATGCTGTTCCACGATGTCGACGTGGCCAAGGGCGGCATCCACCTGTGGATCAACCGCAAGGATAAATACATGACTCAGATCCAGGGCATGATGGCCAAACACGCCGCGGCCCAGGCCAAGGAAGGGCTACCGGTGACGGCGGACAAGAACTGGGTGGTCGTTACACCGCAAGAGATTCAATAAGACCGCGGCGCTCCCATAGGATTGGGGTAAGGTCACAATATTGTGATCGACACACATCCCATGTGGGAGCGAGCCCGCTCGCGAAAGCGTCGGGTCAGTCGGTATCACTGTTGGATGTGACGGCCCCTTCGCGAGCAGGCTCGCTCCCACTGTTGACCGAGTTGGCTGCAAAAAAATGCCCCGCACTTTGGCGGGGCATTTTTGTTTCTGCGATTGACGCTTACAGCCCGTCGAGCATTGCCTTGTTACGCACAGCACCCTTGTCGGCGCTGGTCGCCAGCAGTGCGTAGGCTTTCAGGGCAGTGGTCACTTTACGTGGACGCACTTCAACCGGTTTCCAGCCTTTCTTGTCCTGCTCGACCCGGCGCGCGGCCAGTTCTTCGTCGCTGACCAACAGGTTGATCGAGCGGTTCGGAATGTCGATCAGGACCTTGTCGCCGTCCTGCACCAGACCGATTGCGCCGCCGGCAGCCGCTTCAGGCGAAGCGTGGCCGATGGACAGACCGGAAGTACCGCCGGAGAAACGACCGTCGGTGAGCAGGGCGCAGGCTTTGCCCAGGCCTTTGGATTTCAGGTACGACGTCGGATACAGCATTTCCTGCATACCCGGGCCACCTTTCGGGCCCTCGTAGCGAATGATGACGATGTCGCCTTCCTTCACTTCATCGGCGAGGATGCCGCGCACGGCGCTGTCCTGGCTTTCGAAGATCTTCGCGTTGCCTTCGAACACATGGATCGACTCGTCGACACCGGCCGTTTTCACCACGCAACCGTCCAGCGCGATGTTGCCGTACAGCACAGCCAGGCCGCCTTCTTGCGAGTAAGCGTGTTCGACACTGCGGATGCAGCCGTTTTCACGGTCGTCGTCCAGGGTGTCCCAACGGGTCGACTGGCTGAACGCAGTTTGCGTCGGGATGCCCGCCGGACCGGCTTTGAAGAAGCGATGCACCGCTTCGTCGTTGGTCTGGGTGATGTCCCACTTGGCGATGGCTTCTTCCATGCTGCGGCTGTGAACGGTCGGCAGTTGGGTGTGCAGCAAGCCGCCACGGGCCAGCGAACCGAGGATGCTGAAGATCCCGCCGGCACGGTGCACGTCTTCCATGTGGTACTTCTGGATGTTCGGCGCAACCTTGCACAGTTGCGGTACGTGACGGGACAGACGGTCGATGTCGCGCAGGTCGAAATCGATCTCGGCTTCCTGGGCCGCGGCCAGCAGGTGCAGGATGGTGTTGGTGGAACCGCCCATGGCGATGTCCAGGGTCATGGCGTTTTCGAAGGCCTGGAAGTTGGCGATGTTGCGCGGCAACACCGACTCATCGTTCTCGCCGTAGTAACGCTTGCACAGCTCGACGATGGTGCGGCCGGCCTGCAGGAACAGCTGTTCGCGGTCGCTGTGGGTGGCGAGGGTCGAACCGTTGCCCGGCAATGCCAGGCCCAGGGCCTCGACCAGGCAGTTCATCGAGTTGGCGGTGAACATGCCGGAGCACGAACCGCACGTCGGGCAGGCGCTGCGCTCGTACTCGGCGACTTTCTCGTCAGAAGCGCTGGAGTCGGCGGCGATCACCATGGCGTCGACCAGGTCGAGGCCGTGGGAGGCGAGTTTGGTCTTGCCGGCTTCCATCGGGCCGCCGGAAACGAAGATCACCGGGATGTTCAGGCGCAGGGCGGCCATCAGCATGCCAGGGGTGATCTTGTCGCAGTTGGAGATGCAGACAATCGCGTCGGCGCAGTGGGCGTTGACCATGT
Source organism: Pseudomonas reinekei (assembly GCF_001945365.1). Lineage (GTDB taxonomy): Bacteria > Pseudomonadota > Gammaproteobacteria > Pseudomonadales > Pseudomonadaceae > Aquipseudomonas > Aquipseudomonas reinekei. The sequence goes on along the minus strand of NZ_MSTQ01000005.1, from coordinate 269,946 downwards.
ACTCGACGGAGTCGGCAATGATCTCGCGGCTCGGCAGCGAATACAGCATGCCATCGTGGCCCATGGCGATGCCGTCGTCGACAGCGATGGTGTTGAATTCTTTTGCCACGCCGCCAGCGCGTTCGATTTCGCGGGCGACCAGTTGGCCCAGGTCCTTGAGGTGGACGTGGCCCGGTACGAACTGGGTGAAGGAGTTGGCAATGGCGATGATCGGCTTTTTGAAGTCGTCATCTTTCATCCCCGTGGCGCGCCACAGTGCGCGGGCACCGGCCATGTTGCGGCCGTGGGTGGATGTTTTCGAGCGGTAATCAGGCATGAAGCACTCCGGGCGGCTAATCAGGTATCAAAAGGGAAGTGAGCTTCTAGTGACGTCTGGAACACTCAGAAATGGCCGTGTGTCCGGAAGTTGCCGATAACTTTGCGGGATCGCCGCGCGCTTCAGCTTGAGCTCATAAACCCGCCGGGGATGACTGGCGATGAATGTCGCGATTCTACACGGCTGGCGGCTGGAGGGAATGCCGGGAAGCGTCGATCCCGTGTTGACGAAGCGATCAGGAGGACGACCGGCAGGTGTCAGCCGATATCGAGTGCCTGTTTATTCCGTTGGTTGATCACTGCATTCAGTCCAAGGCCAGCGACGCTCAACGTCAGGAAGCCAATGGCCAGAGCGGTGGTCAGGTCCTCAGGTGCCCGGTTGATCACCGTGCTGATCACGCCACCGCAGAGGAACATCAGCACACCGCCGACCGAGGTCGAGGTCCCGGCATATTCCGGATGAACGCTCATGGCCTTGGAGTTGACGACGGGTCTGGTAATGGTGGTGCCGATCGTACAAATCAGCATGGAAATCAGCACCGTCCCAGCAGAGAGACCGAAGTGGCGAGTCAGCCACAGCATCACCACGCCCGAAACCGCGATCAACCCCAGGCCAGCCATGATTTGCGTATTGGCTTGCAGGCGTTGGTGCAGGACGTTGGCAACTGCGCCGCCGCTTACATACGCAACGCCGTACAGCAATAACGCCCAGGCGTATTCGTACGGTGAAAAAGCCAGATGCCCCATGAAAAGAATGGGTGAAGTGACGATGAACGAAAAATGACAGGCGAAGGCCAGCGCGGAAATCAGCCAGTACCCCATGAAGCGTGCATCGGAACAGACATGCCAGTAAGCACGGAAGATTCCCCCACGCGATGCTGTGCGATGTGATGAGGATTCCTTGAGCAGCCAACAGGCGCTTGACCAGACTAAAACGGCGAGGGCGACAAACACATGGAAACTGCCCTGCCAGCCGAACTGCAATTGCAGCCAGGTCCCCAGCAGCGGGGAAATTGAAATGAATACGCCGCCCGCGGTCACCATCCAGATCCTGAGTCGCTGCCTTTCATGGCTGATGAATAAATCCTGCACCAGCGCCTGTGACAGCGAAAAGGCCCCGCAACCGAGCGCCTGGACCACACGAAAACCCAGAAACCAGCTGTACTCGCTGGACGCTGCACACCCAATCGCGCCAATCGCCGCGAGGGCGATACCGCCCAGCAACAGCTTCTTGCGCCCCCACATGTCCGACAGCGGCCCCACCAGCATCACGGAAAACGCCAGGCTGACGGCGAACAGGCTGACAGACAGGGCAACTTCAGGCGGCGATATCTGGAAACAGGCTGACAGGTCAGGAAAGGAGGGGAGAACGACGTCCAACGGAAAAACACCCAGTAGCGTCATTGTCATCAGCAACACGATGATCAACGGCTTTTCGTTGGTGTTATGGGCAGCGTGCATCAGTCAGTTCTCTCGTTCCGTGAGGGAAGGACGAGAATTGATTTGATGACGAAACAAGTCAATGCGCGTGGGCGTGGGGCCCTTCTGAATCTGTTGTAGGAACAATCTCGCTCGCGAAAAACGTCAACAATAACGCGGGTGTGTCTGGTCATCCGCGGTGTTTATGCGTTCTTCGCGAGCTCGGTCCTGCAGTGGCTGGCGGTTTTTAGCTGTTTGGCAGCAGGCGGCAGGTGATGCTCTTGATGTAGCGGGTTTCGGCGATGGCCGGGTGCACCGGATGATCCGGGCCCTGGCCGCCGCGCTCGAGCATCTGGATGTTGCGGTCCAGATGGCGGGCGCTGGTCAGCAGGATGTTTTGCAGATCGTCTTCCGGCAGGTGCATCGAGCACGATGCGCTGACCAGGATGCCGTCCTTGGTCAGCAGGCGCATGGCTTGCTCGTTCAGGCGGCGGTAGGCGCCTTCACCGTTCTTCATGTCTTTCTTGCGTTTGATGAACGCGGGCGGGTCGGCGACGATGACGTCGAAACGCTCTTCGCTGGCTTTCAGCTCTTTCAGGGCTTCAAACACATCGCCTTCGATGCAGGTCATTTTTTCGGCGAAGCCGTTCAGTGCAGCGTTGCGCTCGACGCCGTCGAGGGCGAAGGCCGATGCGTCGACGCAAAATACTTCACTGGCGCCGAACGCCGCCGCTTGCACGCCCCAGCCGCCAATGTAGCTGTACAGATCCAGTACGCGTTTACCTTTGGCATACGGAGCCAGGCGTGCGCGGTTCATGCGGTGATCGTAGAACCAGCCGGTTTTCTGACCCTGAATGACCGGGGCTTCGAACTTCACGCCGTTCTCTTCGAGGGCAACCCACTCCGGCACCAGGCCGAATACGGTTTCGACGTAGCGGGTGAGGCCTTCGGCATCACGGGCAGCGGAGTCGTTCTTGAACAGGATGCCGCTTGGCTTGAGCACTTGGGTCAGCGCCGCGATCACGTCGTCCTTGTGGGCTTCCATGGTCGCCGAAGCAATCTGCACCACCAGGATGTCGCCGAAACGGTCGACGACCAGGCCTGGCAGCAAGTCGGAGTCGCCGTAGACCAGGCGATAGAACGGCTTGTCGAACAGACGGTCACGCAGCGACAGGGCCACGTTCAGGCGATGCACCAGCAGCGATTTGTCCAGCGCTAGCTTGATGTCACGCGACAGCACGCGGGCGCAGATCAGGTTGTTCGGGCTCATCGCAACGATGCCCAGCGGCTTGCCGCCGGCGGCTTCGAGGATCGCCTGGTCGCCGGCCTTGAAACCGTGCAAAGGCGTAGCGGCTACATCGATTTCGTTGCTGTAGACCCACAAATGACCGTTGCGCAGACGACGGTCGGCGTTGGCTTTGAGGCGCAGGCTAGGCAGGGACATGTCGTCGCTCCGGAAAAAAGAGCGGGAGTATAGCGTGTTGCGCATGGCCTCGGCGCGACGGATGGACATGCGGTGCTCGGCCAGCGATTGGATGAAACTTCAGTCAATGGGCCGTCCCGGGTGTCGGATCCAACTTTTAGAAGCTAGAATCTGCGCCTGACCCAGAGTGTGTACTTATGTCCCAAGAGCTGACTCCCGAACAAATCCAGCAGTCCCTGCAAGGCATCAGCGTGCCGGCCCAACCGCAGATCATGGTGGATCTGCAGATGGAGCAGTACATGCCCGACCCGGATCTGGAGGTGATCGCGAAGCTGATTTCTCAAGACCCCGGCCTCTCTGGATCGTTGTTGAAAATCGTCAATTCGCCGTATTACGGATTGAGCAACAAGATTGCCTCGATCCAGCGAGCGGTGAATCTGCTGGGCAGCCGCTCGATCATCAACCTGATCAACGCGCAGTCGATCAAGGGTGAGATGAACGACGACACCATCGTCACCTTGAACCGCTTCTGGGACACCGCCCAGGATGTGGCGATGACCTGCCTGACCCTGGCCAAGCGCATCGGTATCGAGAATGGTGACGAAGCCTACGCCCTGGGCCTGTTCCATGACTGTGGCGTGCCGCTGATGCTGCAGCGTTTCCCCAACTACATGGGCGTTCTGGAACAGGCGTATGCCAGTGCCAGTGCCGAGTGCCGGGTGGTGGACACGGAGAATCGCGAGTTCAACACCAACCATGCCGTGGTGGGTTACTACACGGCCAAGTCCTGGCGCCTGCCGGAGCATGTGAGCACCGCTATCGCCAATCACCACAACGCCCTGGCGATTTTCAGCGATGACTCGTCACGCAATAGCTCGTTGAAGAACCTGCTGGCGATCCTGAAGATGGCCGAGCATATTTGTGCTTCCTGCCGCGTGCTGGGCAACCAGGCCGAAGATCACGAGTGGAACAGCATCTCGGCGCTGGTGCTCGATTATGTCGGTCTTTCGGACTATGACTTCGAGACCCTCAAGCAGACGATCCGCGACCTCGGCGCGCACCGCTGATGGGCGGATTTTATTTACCCTAGAGAGCACCATGCCTGAACTGCCAGAAGTCGAAACCACCCGCCGTGGGATTGCGCCGCACCTGGAAGGCCAGCGAGTCAGCCGGGTAATCGTGCGTGACCGGCGCCTGCGCTGGCCGATTCCGGAGGACCTGGACGTGCGCTTGTCCGGCCAGCGCATCGTGCTGGTGGAGCGGCGCGCCAAGTACTTGCTGATCAACGCCGAGGTCGGCACCTTGATCAGCCACTTGGGCATGTCGGGGAATTTGCGTCTGGTGGAAGTCGGCCTGCCGGCGGCCAAGCATGAGCATGTCGATATCGAGCTGGAGTCAGGCCTGGCCCTGCGCTACACCGACCCGCGACGGTTTGGCGCGATGCTCTGGAGTCTCGACCCGCTTAATCATGAGTTACTGATTCGCCTGGGGCCGGAGCCGTTGACCGACCTGTTCGACGGTGAGCGTCTGTTCCAGCTGTCCCGTGGTCGTTCGATGGCGGTCAAGCCGTTCATCATGGACAACGCAGTGGTGGTCGGCGTCGGCAACATCTATGCGACCGAAGCGTTGTTCGCCGCCGGGATCGACCCTCGCCGCGAAGCCAAGAGCATTTCCAGGGCGCGTTATCTGAAGCTGGCCATCGAGATCAAACGCATTCTTGGCGCTGCCATCGAGCGCGGCGGCACCACGCTGCGGGACTTTATTGGCGGTGACGGTCAGCCGGGATATTTCCAGCAGGAATTGTTTGTCTACGGTCGTGGCGCTGAGCCTTGCAAGGTCTGTGGCACGCTGTTGCGGGAAGTGAAACTCGGGCAGCGCGCCAGCGTTTTCTGCCCACGCTGCCAGAGTTAAGACGCCAACGGTCTATAGTCAGTGTTCTGACTGTCTAGCCGAAGGACCGCGCCATGAACCTGCTTCGAACCCTTGTCGTCGCGTCGATGCTGAGCTTCGCAGCTGTAGCCGGCGCCAGCAGCGGCAGCGGTGATCCGCTCTACACCATCCAGAATCCACCGGCTTACGCGATGATCGGCGATCTGTTGATTGCCCGGCCTTTATTGGTCGCGGCAACAGTGATCGGCGCGGGGGTGTTCGTCGTGTCGTTGCCGTTTACCGCATTGGGCGGCGGGGTGGGCGACGCCGGGCAGGCCTTGGTGGTTGACCCGGCGAAGGCCGCTTTTGTGCGGTGCCTGGGATGTGTCGGGGAGGGATTTGAGCGGCAGGAGTGAGTCAGTTGATTCTTCGGTGCCTCTGATGGTGTCATCGCGGGCAAGCCCCATCCCACAGGGTTCAGGGATCCTTGTGGGAGCGGGCTCGTCCGCGACGGCTGCGTAACGGATATCGAAGATTCAAGCCTTACCGGTAATCTTGCGGTACTTCTCCATCAACTGCTCTTCAGTCTCCGGATGCGCTTCGTCCAGCGGGATGCAATCCACCGGGCAAACCTGCTGGCACTGCGGTTCGTCGTAGTGGCCGACACACTGGGTGCACAGGTTCGGGTCGATCACGTAGATTTCTTCGCCTTGGGAAATGGCGGCGTTCGGGCACTCGGGTTCGCAGACGTCGCAGTTGATGCAATCGTCGGTGATGATCAGGGACATGCTAACTCCAGCCGGGGCGGCAGGCCCGGGCGCAATAAATCAATGCGCGTAATTGTGCCGCATTGGCGCTGTAGGAGCGAGCGTGCTCGCGAAAAACCGTCCAGCGCCACGTTCTATCTACTTTTTGAAACGCTCGGTCAATGCATCCGCCACCGCAGGGTGGACGAATTTGGTGATATCGCCGCCCAAGGCAGCAATTTCACGGACCAGCGTCGAGGAAATGAACGAATAACGCTCGGACGGGGTAAGAAACAGACTTTCCACATCCGGGGCCAACTGGCGGTTCATGTTGGCCAGCTGGAACTCGTATTCGAAGTCCGACACCGCGCGCAAGCCACGCAGGAACACGTTGGCGTTCTGCTCCTTGGCGAAATGCGCCAACAGGGTCGAGAAACCGACGACTTCAACGTTCGGCAAATGTTTGGTGACCTCGCGGGCCAGCTCCACGCGCTGTTCCAGGGGAAACAACGGGTTTTTCTTCGGGCTGGCAGCGACGGCAATGATTACGTGATCGAACAGGCGCGAGGCGCGTTCGACCAGATCGCCATGGCCCTTGGTAATAGGGTCGAAGGTACCTGGGTACAACACTCGGTTCATCGCGTCGTCCTGGCGGGAATCCGTTGGGGAGTCGGATGGTATCGCAGCCTTCCCGGTCGGCCAAGTCGCCTGTTGGGTAAGAAAGCACTATAGACGATGGGAATAGTCGCTCTTTTCATGGATTTTTTAAACGTTCGGCCAGGGAAGTCGCCAGTTGCGCCGTCAGGCCGTAGACCGACAACTGCGGGTTTGCGCCAATGCTGGTGGGGAAGAGCGAGCCGTCGTGAATCGACAGATTGGCCAATTGATGGTGTCGGCCGAGGCTGTCGGTCACGGCGTTTTTCGGGTCTTCGCCCATTGCACAACCGCCCATCACATGAGCGCTGCCCAACCGTGTGCGGTACAGCTCCAGGCTAAGGCTGTCGATCAGCGTGCGCGCTTCGGCGAGGGTGTTTACATAACGCGCATCGGCGTGCATTGGCATCACCGCCCGGGCGCCGCCGGCAAACTGGATCTCGGCCATTGTATGAAATGCCCGGCGCAATCCATCCCAGGCATAAGGCGATACCTGATAATCGAGCACTGGCGTGTCATCACTGCGCAATTCGACGCTGCCGCCCTGGCTGTCCGGATGAAACCCGTCGCGCAGCAGCGCCAGCATGGCATGGGTGTGCGGCAAGCGGGCCATGTGCTGCGCGTTTTCCTGGCCGAAGCCACCGAGCAATGTCGCTGCCAGCGCCGGGTGCAGCGGCGGGACCTCGAGTTTGTAGGCCATTGGCCCTGTGGTGCCGTTCTGCCATTGGAAATGGTCGGAATAAATTGACTGCGGTGCGCCATAGAACGGGTTGACCACGTCGTCGAACAACGCGGCGGACATGTTCACCGGATGCAGGAATGTGCGCTTGCCCAGGCGTTTATGCGGATCGGGTGCTGCGGAACGCATCAGCAGTCCCGGGGTGTTGATACCGCCGCCCGCCAGCACGTAATGCCGCGCCTTGACCGTGATCTGGCGACCAGTGGGTTCGACGCAGCGCTCGTCCATCGCCGAGCATTGCAGGCCGGTCACCTTGTCGCCGCTGATGATGAGTTTTTCGGCGCGGGCCAGGTAAAGCAACTCGCCACCCTTTTCCAGGGTCGCCGGAATGGTCGTGACCATCATCGATTGCTTGGCGTTGGTCGGGCAGCCCATGCCGCAGTAGCCGAGGTTCCAGCAACCACGCACGTTGCGCGGGATGACGTGCCAGCTGTAGCCAAGTTTTTCGCAGCCTTTACGGATCACGTCGTTGTTGGCGTTGGGCGCAACCCTCCACGGCGCGACGCCGAGGCGTTGCTCCATTTTCTCGAACCACGGCGTCATTTCCGCCGGGCTGTGGCCCTTGACGTTGTGTTCCTTGGCCCAGTGTTCCAGGGTCGGTTCCGGGGTGCGGAAACTCGAGGTCCAATTGATCAGCGTGGTGCCGCCCACCGCACGGCCCTGAAGTATGGTGATCGCGCCGTCCTTGCTCATGCGCCCGATGCCTTCCTGATAAAGGCTGGCGTAGGCCTGGTCTTCGAGCAGCTTGAAATCGCTGCTGGTCTTGAGCGGGCCTTCCTCGATCAGCAGCACCCTGTAGCCGGCGGCGCTGAGGATTTCGGCCGTGGTGCCGCCGCCGGCACCGCTGCCGATGATTGCGACGTCCGCTTCGAGGGTCAGGTCCTGGCTCAGTTGCGAGCCATTATGGGTTTTCCAGCCTCGGGCCATGCCTTCGCGAAACGGGTCGGGTACGGGCATCTTAAGATTCTCTTTTTGTTATTGGAGGGCACGGTCAAATGTGGGAGCGAGCCTGCTCGCGAAGCGGGCGACTCGGTTTCAAACCGTGGGCGGTCCGGGATACCCGCAATGCGCCCACGACTCCTTGCGCCCATACCAGGCCATCATCACCAGTTGCAGCAAAGAGCTGTGGCCCATGCGCAATAAGCTCAACGAGCTGTTTTCCCAGCGATCGAGGAAGTGCCGGAGCTCGTCGGCGCTGGCGTTTTCCCAACTGCCCCAGATCCCGGTCAGCGGGCCGCGGGTGACGGCCATGCCCAGCACATCAAACAGTTGCCGGGTCAGCTTGAGCATTTCCGGCGACAGGTGATCGAGGTTGTAATCCAGGCTTTTGAGCGTGCCGTCGACGGCGGCGGGCATGTGCTCGGTGGCGACCGCACCGTCGAGCATCACCGGCAGCAGCGCCCGCAAAAACAGCAGGTCGCCACTGCGCAGCGTCGCGAATCCGCTTTGCGCGACATCCGTCGAGCAGCCGCTCAGGCTGGCGCCCAACCCGGCGGTGGCGAGAAAAGCACTGGCGCCGAGGCTGAGCTTGAGCAGACCGCGCCGTGAAAACGCGGGAGTATCGGACAGGCTTGGGTTCATTATTGTTATTACCCGAGGATGGCGATCGTTAGCGGATAAACAGTTTCTGGATCAGTTTCTGAATGGATTTGCCGTACGGCGGGTAGATGAGTTTTGCCGCGTTGAAACGCTGTTTGATCAGCACACCCTTGGCCTTGCTGAATGTGAGGAAGCCTTCGTGGCCATGGTAGTGGCCCATGCCCGAAGCACCGATGCCGCCAAATGGCATGTCGTCCTGGGCCACATGCAACAGCGTGTCGTTGAGGCAAACGCCGCCGGAGTGGGTTTCATGCAGGACGCGGTTTTGTTCGCGCTTGTCGTAGCCGAAGTAATACAACGCCAGTGGGCGAGGGCGCTGGTTGATGTAGGCAAACGCCTGGTCGAGATCCTTGTACGGCACGATCGGCAGCAGCGGGCCGAAGATTTCGTCCTGCATCACCGTCATCTCATCGCTGACATTGAGCAGCAGGCTATGGCCCATGCGGCGCCCCTGGCCCTGCTCGAACAATGGAATCAGCAACGCGCCCTTGCTGGTGGCATCGCTGACGTAGCCGTTGAGTCGCGTCAGTTGCCGATCATTGATGATGGCCGTGTAGTCCGGGTTGTCCGCCAGCGTCGGATAGAAACCGCGCACGGCTGAGCGATAGGCTTCAACGAAACCGCCGACACGATCCTCCGGCACCAGCACGTAATCCGGGGCCACGCAGGTCTGTCCGGCGTTGAGGGTTTTGCCGAACGCAATGCGTTCGGCGGCGTCCTTGAGCGGCACATCGTGGGAGACAATCGCCGGGGACTTGCCACCCAGCTCCAGGGTCACCGGTGTCAGGTTCTCCGCCGCCGCGCGCATCACGTGCTTACCGATGCTGGTGGCGCCAGTGAACAGCAAGTGATCGAAACGCAGGCGGGAAAACGCCACGCCGATGTCGGCCTCGCCAAGCACCACGCAGACCAGGTCTTCGGGGAAGATTCGCGCCAGCAATTGCTTCATCAGCAAACCGGTGGCCGGGGTGGATTCGCTGAGTTTGAGCATCACCCGGTTGCCCGCCGACAGTGCGCCCACCAACGGGCCGATGGCCAGATACAGCGGGTAGTTCCATGGCACGATGACCCCGACCACGCCCAGCGGCTGGTAAATCACTTTGGCCGAGGCTGGCTGGAAGGCGACACCAACCTTGCGCCGCGACGCACGCATCCAGCCCTTGAGGTGCCGGCTGGCGTAATGGATGCCGTGCAGGCTGGGCATCAATTCGGCGAGCAGGGTTTCATCGGCGCTGCGATGGCTGAAATCCTGGCTGATCGCGTCAATCAAGGCCTGACGCTCGCTGTTCAGCAGGTCGCTCAGCGCTTTGAGCCATTGCTGGCGCTGGGCGGCTGGGGGCATCGGGTTGGCGGCGTAGGCTGCGCGTTGCGCATCAAACAGCGCGTGAAGCTCGTCCAGAGGCTGCTGCAGGTTTTGCAGGTAGGAAATATCAGCAGTCATGGTCAGCTCCGGATTTATTGTAATGAAGCACTTTTTAGAGTCAGTGCTCTAAAAAGTCAAATGCCTTCCTCGCGCAGCGATGTTCCATCCTCTTGCGGATAGGTCGTAAGATGCCCGCCAACGCACTCTGAATTAAAGCTCAAGCCATGGCCCCACGGATCAAAACCAGCGAGCGCATCGTGCAGAACAGCCTGGAGCTGTTCAATCAACAGGGCGAGCGCAGCATCAGCACCAACCACATTGCTGCCCATATGGAAATTTCTCCGGGCAACCTGTACTACCACTTCCCGAACAAGCAGGCGATCATCGCCGTGCTGTTCAGCGAATACGAAACCCTGGTGGACAGCTTCCTGCGTCCGCCACAGGGGCGTGCCGCCACAGTCGAAGACAAGCGCTTCTATCTCAAGGAATTGCTTTCGGCGATGTGGGGCTACCGGTTTTTGCACCGTGACCTTGAGCATCTGCTCGACAGCGATCCGGAACTGGCTGCCCGTTACCGGCGCTTCTCCCAGCGCTGCGTCATCCAGGGCATGGCGATCTACGAAGGTTTCGTCGCCGCCGGCATCCTGAAAATGGACCGCGTGCAGATTGAATCCCTGACCCTCAATGCCTGGATCATCCTGACCTCGTGGGTGCGTTTTTTGTGCACCACGCGGGAAAATTCCAGCCACCTCAGCGAGCAAGCGATTAAACGCGGGGTCTATCAGGTGCTGGTGCTGGAAGCCGGATTCGTCACGGACCAGGCGCGCGACGCCGTCAACGCCTTGTTCGAAGAGTTTTACGTGCCACTGGCCCAGGCGCTGGAAGAAATCTGAATCAACGAATGCTGCAGGACCGAATTTCGCCCATCACAGGAGCCCGTTATGCCCATTGCGCAACTGATTAGCCCGCAAGCACTGGACCTGAAAAAGGACCAGCGGGGGCTGGTGATTCTGGATTGTCGTTTTGCCCTCGAAGACCCGGATTATGGTCAGCGCAGCTACGCCGAAGGACATATCGCCGGGTCGAGCTTTGCCGATCTGGAGCGTGATCTCAGCGGTAAAGTGGTCAAGGGCGTGACCGGGCGTCATCCGCTGCCTGAGCCAGCCGAGCTGATCGAGCGCCTGCGAGCCTGGGGCATCAATAACGACAGTGAAGTGGTTTTGTACGACGATGGTCCGGGCGCTTACGCGGCGCGGGCCTGGTGGTTGCTGGCCTGGCTGGGCAAGCGCGATGGCGTGTTCATCCTCGATGGCGGGCTCAAGGCCTGGCACGCGGCGGGTTTGCCGTTGAGCCTTGATGCGCCGTCGATTACCGGCGGGACTTTTACCGGCACCGCTGATGCTTCGTTGCTGCTCGATGCCGAACACCTGCAAAAACGCCTCGGACAACCAGCGCTGACCTTGCTCGACGCTCGCGCACTGCCGCGCTTCAAGGGTGAAGTGGAGCCGATCGATCCGGTTGCCGGGCACATCCCCGGTGCGCAATGCGCGGCGTTTACCGACAACCTGGGCGCGGACGGACGTTTTCTGCCGGCTGATCAGCTCAGGCAGCGCTTCGCCGCGAAACTGGGGAATCGTTCGCCCAATGATCTGGTGGCGTACTGCGGTTCCGGCGTGACAGCTTGCCATAACCTGTTTGCGTTGTGCCTGGCGGGTTATCCGCTGGGCTCGTTGTATGCCGGGTCGTGGAGCGAGTGGATCAATGATCCGGCGCGGGGCGTCGCCAAAGGCGAGTGAACAGGTGGGAAGGGCTTAAAACAGCCGAGCGCTGCGATACGCCCCCGGCCCCACCCCGTACACCTGCTTGAACTGCCGACTCAGATGACTCTGATCGGCAAATCCCAACTGCGTGGCCACCTCCAGCGGTAAACAACCGTTCTGCAACAGGGCACGAGCCTGGGCGATGCGCCGCTGCATCAGCCAGGTGTGCGGCGGCATGCCGGTGGCACGGCGAAAGACCCGGGCGAAGTGAAAAGGTGAAAGGTTAACCGCCGCCGCCAGCGCTTCGAGCGAAGGCGGTGCAGCGAGTTGTGCGTGCAGCAACTCCTTGGCCATTGTCACCGCGCGATGTTCCTTCCCGGGTTTTCCTGCGTCCGGTACCGCGGCATGGCGCTGCAGCAGCGACAGCATCAGCTCACGCCAGGCCGTTTGCTGTTGCAGCGCTGTGGAAGGACTTTCCAGCAATCGATGCAACTGGCAGAAACCGTTCACCAGATCCGGATCGCGATACAGCGTGGCACCGAATGCCGGCAAGTTGTGGGTCGGCAGTTCAAGTTCGGCCAGCAGTGACAGGATCTGCCCGCTGTCCGGATAAAACGCGCGGTACAGCCAGCCGTCCTCAGTGCCCTTGTGGCCGGTGTGCAACTCGTCGGGATTGATCAGCACCAGCGTGCCGCTGCCTGCCAAGTGCTCGGCGCCGCGATAGCGGTAACGCTGGGCACCGGCCATGATCATGCCGATCACATAGCCGTCATGCACATGGGGCGCGAAACGATGATCGATGTAACGGGCCGACAGTAACTCGACTCCGGCCAGTGGCGGGGTTTGCCAGAAATGGATCGATTCGCCCTGATGGGTCTCCACGGCTCAGTTGCTGCCTGCGTTAGCCAGCCACTGGGGGATGCGCCGTTCCAGGTAGTAACCCGGTTGCTTGACCGAGCCGTCGATAAACCCGACGTGCCCCCCCTTGGCTTGCAGTTCGAATTGCGTGCAGGCCGATAACTCATCGGCTTGCGGCAGGCTGTGGGGAAAAACGAAGGGATCGTCCGCGGCCTGGATTATCAGGGTCGGCGTTCGAATTTCTCCGAGGAAGTAGCGACTTGAAGCGCGTCGATAGTAATCCTCGGCATCCACGAAGCCGTGCAGCGGCGCGGTCACCCGGCCATCGAAATCCCAGAACGTGCGCATGTTTTCCAGCGAGCCGAGTGCGGCCAATGCCGCCAGGCCATCCTCGCGGCCGTCATGCTGGAATTGCCGTTGCTTGTTCTTGATGTAGGCCAGCATCTCGCGCATGAAATGTGCCTGATAGACCTTGGAGAAACCCTGGCCGATGCGATCGGCGCACTGGTCCAGGCGGAACGGTACCGACACCGCAACGGCGCCAAGCACGCCGCTGGCACTGCCGGTTTCACCCAGATGCTTGAGCAGCACGTTGCCGCCCAGGGAGTAACCGATCGCATACAACGGTGCGAGCGGCCGTTTGGCTTTCAAGTGCCTGATGGCTGCGGCCAGGTCTTCGCTGGCGCCGGAATGGTAGCTGCGGGGCAACAGGTTGGGTTCACCGGAACAGCCGCGCCAGTTCAGCGCGACACTGGCCCAACCTTGGTCGCCCAGGGCTTTTTGCACCCCGGCCACGTAAGGCGAATTCGACGAACCGGTCAGCCCGTGCAACACCAGCACCAATGGCGCATCGACGCTGTGCGGGCCATGCCAGTCGAGGTCGAGAAAATCGCCATCTTCAAGCCACAGGCGTTCGCGTTCGCGTTCGAGGTGCGTGGTTTTGCGCCAAAGCGGTCCCCACAAGGTCTGCAAGTGTGGATTGCCAAGGCCAAAGGCCGGCCGGAAGGCGGGCGATGGAATCATCGTGGAGCGCGGTTGCACATCAATTCTCGGTCAAGGTAGTCGTGAAGCCGCACCGGGCCGCGGCATGCCTGCGCCGCGACCGCGTCGTCATGGAAAACTAACTTGCCACAAACTCGGTTGTTGCGCGACACATCGTATTGGCTTCGCTTTGGACTGGGTTGGGCAATGGTTGCTGGTTCGTTGTGGGTCCCAGGATGACCGTGTTCCACCGCTCGGCATCGAGATGCTGGTTGAGTGCTTTCTTGACGGCATCGAGATTCAATTCCTGGGCCCTTTGAGTAGAAAAGTCGAGGTCCAATGGCAAGTCATGGACACCGATGTCGAGCAGTCGCCTCACGATCTGTGCATTGCTCGCACTTCTTAATGGTGCGCTGCCTGCCAGCCACGTTTTTGTGTCATCAAGCTCTTTCTGTGTGGGGCCGTGGATGAGGAAGTCACGAAACATCCCTTTTATGTGCGCCAGTGCTGCATCGGCCAGCTCCGGCCGAGTCTGCAGTTCAATGACCAGCGTGCTTTGCGCTTGAAGGGTAGAGAGCCTGGCTTGAACGTCATAGGTCATTCCTCGGCGTTCACGAAGTTCTTCCATCAGGCGGGCGGTGAATATCCGGTTCGCTATTTGCAGCGCAGCAGAATCGGGACTGTTTCGCAGTACGCCTGGCTGGGCAAGGCGTAAATAGGCTTGGCTTGAAGACTTTACCGGTCGCAGAAGCTGTTGAGCGTCCGGGCTGCCGGGTGATGGGATCGCGGCGACGGCTGGCCCCTGAGGCAATGCATTGGAAATCTGCGCGCCGATGCGCTGGGCTTCGTCTTCCGTAAGGTCTCCGACCAGTATTATCAGTGCGTTGCCTGCGGCGTACGCTGAGCGATGGAAGTCCTGCACCTGATCGCGGGTGACTGAGGCAAGCCCGACCCTGGTTCCGTACACGGACTGCGAATAGCCGTGTTTGGGGAACATCAAGCCATGGAGGGCCTGATCGGCTTGGGTTGCATGGGACGCTTGCTCGGTATCGAGAAAGTGCAGTAACTGGGATGTCGCGAGAGACAGGGACTGCTCCGGCAACAACGGTTTGCCCAGCATCTGGGCGAACAGCTCGAGGGCTGGGGCACGTCGGGCCTCATCGCTCAGGCTACGTAACGAGAAGCTGGCCCGATCCGCAGTGATCCCCATGCCCAGCCTCGCACCGAGTTGGTCGAAGGTTTCCTGGATGGCATTGATGTCCTTGCCGTCGACCCCTTCGTTCAAGAGGCTGAAGGTCAGCGCGGCGAGGCCGGGTTGATGGTGGGTGTGGGCGCTGCCGGCGGCAAAGCTGACATGGACGTCGAACATGGGCAGGCCCGGGTTGCGAATGAACAGGATCTTGGTCCCGGAATGAGATTTGTAACCTTTAATCGGTAGCGCCCGACGCGCCGACGGACGCTGAGGCTCACTCAGTGATTGCAGCGTGGCTTTTTGAGGCGTGGCCTGCGTGGCGGCGCAGGGGGTAAAAAGCTGCCCACCCAGCAACACGCCGGCCAGTACCATCCACGCGCCCTTGATGACTGATTTGACCTTATTCATGGTTTTTCTCCGGCAGGATTGTGGCGGTACTCAGGCGTTCGCGCGTCAGGTAAGTGATGGCAGCGTTTTGAATATCCTGTGGGGTGACCTTGTTCAGTTCAGCTGCGTCCTGATCCGACAGACGCCAGTCCAGGCCAATACTTTCCAATAGGCCCAAGATAAAGGCTTGCCCTTCCAGATCATCCTGCGCGTACACCGAGTTGGCGATCAGCAGGGTCTTGGCCCGATCCAGCTCTGCCTTTTCCGGCGCCTTGTTTTTCAGTTCATCGATCACTTGCCAAAGGCGCACCAGGGCTTGATCGGTGCTTTTAATCTTGTCGAGATTGAGTTGGGTGTTGATGGTGAGTAGTGAGTCGCCGCGATTGAAGGCGTCGTACTCGGATTGAGTGTCGGAAAATATCGCTTCACCCAGCTGCAGTTGTTGTTTGATGCGGGCGCTTTCGGAACCTGCCAATAGCGTTTCGAGCAGGCGCAGTGCGTATGCGGTCCGGCGGTCTTGCGCGGTGGCCAGGCTGGGTGTGTTGAAGCTCATGATGAGACGTGGGGCCGAGATCGGGGCACGCAGGATCAATGATCTTTCACCGGGTGCGGATAATTCGACAGGCGCGACGGCGGCAGGCGTCGCGCGACGCTCCAGGTGACCGAAGTATTTCTGCGCCAGCGCTTTGACCGCGTCAGGCGTGACATCGCCTGCTATCACCAGGGTCGCGTTGTTCGGCGCGTACCAGGCTTGATACCAGTGCTGCAGTTGAAGGGCACTCATGCGCTGCAGGTCGTGCATCCAGCCAATGGTCGGGCTGCGATAGGCACTGCTCAGGTAGGCAAGGCTCTCCAGTCGTTCGATGCTCTGCGCTAATAATTGGTCGTCGACGATATCGCGTCGCTCCTCCTGAATGACATTCAGCTCCGTCGTGAAGTCTCGCTCACTCAACTCGGCCGTACTCATCAGGTCGGCCATGATCTCGAACGCGACGCCAAGTCGACCAGGGGAAAGCGTCTGGTGATAGACGGTGAAGTCCTTTCCGGTGAAGGCGTTTTCGCTGGCACCGAGTTTTTTCAGTACCGTGCTGAACTCTCCGGCGCAGGCTTTGCTGCTGCCTTTGTAGACCATGTGTTCAAGGGCATGGGACAGGCCGGATTGGCCGGGCGGTTCGTAGCTTGCGCCGACTTTGAGCCATAGCTGAGCGGTGACGGCGGCAGAGCGATGGTCTTCACGCACGACCACCTTGAGGCCGTTATCCAGGGTGAAGGCATGTGTCGAAGGGGGTGATGCGGCGACTGCCATAAGTGGCAGCCACCCGATACAGAGCAACAGACAAGTGCTGCGGGAGATGTTCATCCGTGTACATCCTCAGTGGTTTTCAGGAATTTGCGCAAACCACTGTGGATCATCCGATGAGGTGTCTGGCGGTAATTATGTAGTGCATGCCGACAGCGATTTTGGGGCCGTCATGTCGCCAGGGTTTCAGGCGCTGCGTTGCCACAACGAGTAGTAGACCCGCCCGGACTTTTGCTCACGGTGCAGGCGCCAGTTTTCCGGCAAGCCGAGGGTCGACGGTGCGCTTTCGCTTTCGGTATACACCCAGGCATCCTCGGCCAGCCATTGGCGTTCTTCGAGCAGGGCGCAAACGGCGGGCAGCAGGTTCTGATTGAACGGCGGGTCGAGGAACACCAGGTCGTAAGCTGTGGCAGTCTGGGTTTCCAGGTAGCGCAGGGCGTCGGCGGTCTGAACCTGGCCGGTGGTGCAGCGCAATGTGCCCAGATGCTCCTTGAGGCTCGACACCGCAAGGCTGCTGGCGTCCAGCGCCTGGCCCATGGCTGCGCCACGGGACAAGGCTTCGAGGAACAGCGCGCCGCTGCCGGTGAACGGGTCGAGCACCTTGGCGCCTGGCACGTAAGGCGCGAGCCAGTTGAACAGGGTTTCACGCACGCGGTCCGGCGTCGGGCGCAGGCCCGGGGCGTCAGGGAAACTCAACTTTCGGCTGCGCCATTCGCCGCCGATGATGCGCAACTGGTTCACGCCGTTGTGCACGTTGTGAACAGGTTTTTTAGGACGGGAAGTGGCCATTAATGCTCCGGAACCCCGAGCGGTTGCTCGGCAGGTTTATCAGTAGGGGCCGGTAACGGCTTTTGCGGCACGGTCGGGCCAGCGCTGACGATGACCATTTTATCCGTGCTCAGATGTTTGTTCATGGCCGCTTTGACTTGATCGACGGTCAGGCTCTGGGACTGCTGCATGAAGTCTTCCAGATGACTCAACGGCAAGTTATAGAAGCCGATGGCGCCCAGTTGGCCGACGATGTCGGCGTTGCTGGCGGTAGACAGCGGGAAGCTGCCGGCCAGTTCGCGCTTGGCGTCGTCGAGTTCTTTTTCGGTCGGGCCGGTTTCAAGGTAGTCCGCCAGAACGTCCTGCACCAGTTTCAGGGTGCCTTCGCTCATTTCAGCGCGGGTCTGCAGGTTGATCATGAACGGGCCGCGCGCCTGCATCGGGCTGAAACCCGAATACACACCATAGGCCAGACCACGCTTCTCGCGCACTTCGCTCATCAATCGAGTACCAAAGCCGCCACCGCCGAGGATCTGGTTGCCCATGGACAGCGCGGCGTAGTCCGGATCGTCACGGTCGATACCCAATTGCGCGAGCATCAGGTTGGTCTGTTTGGACGGGAACTCGATGTGGCCGATGCTGGCCTTGGGTTCGGTCGGCTGGGCGATTTTCGGCAGGGCCGGGCCCTTGGGCAGAGCCGAGGAAACCTGTGCGGCGATGGCTTCGGCTTCGGCGCGGGACAAGTCGCCGACCAGCGCGATCACCACGTTGCCCGCTGCATAGGCTTTCTCGTGGAAGGCGCGCAGTTGCGCGAGGGTCACCGTCGGAACGGATTTCGCCGTGCCATCACTGGCGTGCGCGTACGGGTGATCGCCATACAACCGGTTCATCAATTCCAGGCTGGCCAGCTTGCCGGGGTTCTGTTTCTGGTACTCGAAACCGGCGAGCATCTGGTTCTTGATGCGGGTGAACGAGTCGGCCGGGAAGGTCGGTTTGCCGACGACGTCAGCGAACAGCCTCAACGCCGGTTCACGCTTGTCCGGAGCACTGAGGCTGCGCAGCGAAGCAACCGCCATGTCTTTGTAAGCGCCATTGCCGAAATCGGCCCCCAGGCCTTCGAAGCCCTGGGCGATGGCGCTGACGTCTTTGCCGGCCACCCCTTCGTTGAGCATGGCATTGGTCAGCAGTGCCAGGCCCGGTGTATTGCCGTCCTGGCTGCTGCCGGCGGCAAAGATCAGGCGCATGTCAAACATCGGCAATTCGCGTGCTTCAACGAACAACACCTTGGCACCTTCGGCGGTATTCCAGGTTTGCACGTCGAGTGTGCGGTGGCTCGGCGCCTTGCCGTTGAGTTCGGTCAGCGATTGCAGCTTCTGGCTGGCTTTGGCCTTGTCCAGCGCTTCGCTGGCGCTGGTTTCGCCGGTTTTCGAAAAATAGAACGCGGCAGACCCGATCAGCGCGACGGCGATCAGGGCGAACAGGGCCAGGCGCGGTTTTTTACGCTCACTCATGAGTCGTCTCCTCTGGCAGTACATGGGCGACGCTGAGACGTTCGCGGGTGAAATACAGCCTGGCGGCTTTCTGGATGTCTTGCGGCGTCACGCTTTCCAGATCGGCGAGTTCGGTGTCCATCAGTTTCCAGGAGAGGCCGACGGTTTCCAGTTGACCGATGGCCGTGGCCTGGCTGGTGATCGAATCGCGCTCGTAAACGAGGCCGGCGATGACCTGTGCCCGCACGCGTTCCAGTTCTTCGGTGGTCGGCGCGGTGGTTTTCAACTGCTCAAGCAACTTCCACAAACCGGCTTCGGCCTGGGCGATGGTTTTGTTTTTCTGGCTGTTGGGCGTTGCCGACAGGGTGAACAGACTGTCGCCACGGGTGTAGGCGTCGTAGCTCGACGAACCGCCGGACACCAATTCTTCGCCGCGCTCCAGTTGCGTCGGGATGCGTGCGCTGTAGCCGCCATCCAGTAGCGCGGAAATCAGGCGCAAGGCGTTCACCGAACGCTTGTCTTCAGCGGTGGCGATGCTCGGCACGTTGAATGCCAGCATCAGGCTGGGCAATTGGGTCTTCACGTGCAGGGTGATCTGGCGCTCGCCGGGCTCGGCCAGTTCCAGCGGTTTTTTCGCGGCGGGCACGTCACGTCTGGCGATCGGGCCGAAGTAGCGCTGGGCCAGGGTTTTGACTTCCTCGGGCGTCACGTCGCCGACCACCACCAGCGTGGCGTTGTTCGGCACGTACCAGGATTGATACCAGTGGCGCAGCTCTTCGACTTTCATGCGCTCCAGGTCCGCCATCCAGCCGATGGTCGGCGTGTGATAGCCGCTGGCCGGGTAGGCCATGGCCTTGAAGCGCTCATAGGCCTTGGACATGGGTTTGTCGTCGGTACGCAGGCGACGTTCTTCCTTGATGACTTCGATCTCGCGGGCGAACTCGTCCGGCGGCAGGCGCAGGCTGGCCATGCGGTCGGCTTCCAGCTCGAAGGCCACGCCCAGGCGGTCGCGGGCCAGCACCTGATAGTACGCGGTGAAGTCGTCGCTGGTGAAGGCGTTCTCTTCGGCACCGAGGTCGCGCAGGATCAGCGACGCTTCGCCGGGGCCGACTTTCTCGCTGCCCTTGAACATCATGTGTTCCAGGGCGTGGGACAGACCGGTCTGACCCGGTGTCTCGTAGCTGGAGCCAACCTTGTACCAGACCTGTGAAACCACCACTGGCGCGCGATGATCTTCGCGCACGACGACCTTCAAGCCATTGTCGAGGGTAAATTCGTGGGTGGGTTGTGGGTCGGCAGCCAAGGCCGAGAGGGGCAGACAAACTGTGCTGAGCAGCAGGCCTGCGGCGCGGCGGGCTAGAACATTCATTCGTGTTTAAACCTTTGGGGCTGCCCGCTAGGTCTTAGCGTCGGCGGGCGAGAGGGTGCTAGGATACTGATCCGTTTTACTGGCGGCCACGCCTATCAGGCCTTTACGTTTGATCAGGTTGTTTGGGTTTGCGGCAGAAGGCTGTGGTTTATCAACTAGACTCTGCTTTTTCGCCGATTTTTCCGCATCAGTCCTTAGTGAAATCGTTTTTGTAAGGTGCCATTCGCACCTCGACAAAATGTTGCGCGTGAACAAGCTGGGTCAATCGCAGTCTGTTCTGCATCGAAATTTTAATTGCCGAGGCGCCATTGGCGCGTCGCTACCGTGAGATAGCCGTCCTCCATGTTTGGTTCCAACGACGACAAGAAGACTCCAGCTGCGGCTGGCGAGAAGAAAAGCCTGTTCGGATGGCTGCGCAAAAAACCGCAGGAACCCGTCGTCGAACAGCCACAGCCACTTCCTGAGCCAGCCCCGGCGCCGTTACTAGAAGAAGCGCCAGCGCCGGTTGTCTTGCCAATCGCCGAGCCGGTGCTGCAACCGGCCGTCGAACCTGAGCCTGAAATCACGGCCAAACTGCCGCTGACCCCGGCCGCCGAACCGTGGCTGACCTTGCCGGTGGCCGAAGAGCCGGTGGCGCTGGTCGAAGACGCGCTGGCGCCGCATGTGACGCCACCGATTCCTGCTCCGGCGGCTTTTGCCCCTGAGCCAGTTCCGGTTGTTGAACCGGTCGTTGAAGTTGAAGCTGTGCCCGAGCCGGTCATTCCGGCATTCGTTGCACCCGTTGTTCAAACGCCCGAGCCAGCACCTGCACCTGTTATTGCTCCAGTTGTCGAAGCGCCGGTCGAGCCGGTACGCACCGAAGAATCCAAGGCTGGTTTCTTCGCCCGCCTCAAGCAAGGCCTGTCCAAGACCAGCGCCAGCATCGGCGAAGGCATGGCCAGCCTGTTCCTGGGCAAGAAAGCCATCGATGACGAACTGCTCGATGACCTCGAAACCCGTCTGCTGACCGCCGACGTGGGGGTGGAGGCGACGTCGGTGATCATCCAGCGCCTGACCCAGAAGGTCGCGCGCAAAGAACTGGCCGATGCCGATGCACTGTACAAATCCCTGCAAGCTGAGTTGGCGGCGATGCTCAAGCCTGTCGAGCAGCCGCTGAAAATCACCTCGCAGAACAAGCCGTTCGTGATTCTGGTCGTTGGCGTCAACGGCGCCGGCAAGACCACCACCATCGGCAAGCTGGCGAAGAAGCTGCAACTGGAAGGCAAGAAAGTCATGCTCGCCGCCGGTGACACCTTCCGTGCCGCAGCAGTCGAGCAATTGCAGGTCTGGGGCGAGCGCAACAAGATCCCGGTCATCGCCCAGCACACCGGCGCGGATTCGGCTTCGGTGATCTTCGACGCCGTGCAGGCCGCCAAGGCCCGTGGCATCGACGTGCTGATCGCTGACACCGCCGGTCGCCTGCACACCAAAGACAACCTGATGGAAGAGCTGAAAAAGGTTCGTCGGGTGATCAGCAAGCTCGATGCCGACGCGCCGCACGAAGTGCTGCTGGTGCTCGACGCCGGCACCGGCCAGAACGCTATCAACCAGGCCAAACAATTCAACCAGACCGTCGAACTGACCGGACTGGCTCTGACCAAGCTCGATGGCACCGCCAAGGGCGGCGTCATTTTCGCCCTGGCCAAACAATTTGGCCTGCCGATTCGCTATATCGGCGTGGGTGAAGGCATCGACGATTTGCGCACTTTTGAAGCAGAACCCTTTGTCCAGGCGCTGTTTGCCGAGCGGGAGCGTTCATGATTCGTTTCGAACAGGTCGGTAAACGCTACCCGAACGGTCACGTCGGCTTGCATGAGCTGAGCTTTCGAGTCCGTCGGGGCGAGTTTCTGTTTGTCACCGGTCATTCCGGCGCCGGTAAAAGCACCTTGTTGCGGTTGTTGCTGGCCATGGAGCGTCCGACCAGCGGCAAGTTGCTGCTTGCCGGGCAAGACCTGAGCACCATCAGCAACGCACAGATTCCTTTCTTGCGGCGGCAAATCGGTGTGGTGTTCCAGAACCACCAGTTGCTGTTCGATCGCACGGTGTTTAACAACGTCGCGCTGCCGTTGCAGATCCTTGGCCTGTCCAAGGCTGAAATCGCCAAGCGCGTGGATTCGGCGCTCGAGCGTGTGGCGCTGTCGGACAAGACCGATTTGTACCCGGGTGATCTGTCCACCGGTCAGCAACAGCGCGTCGGCATCGCCCGTGCCATCGTTCATCGCCCGGCCTTGCTGCTGGCGGACGAACCGACCGGTAACCTCGACCCGCGTCTGGCGGCGGAAATCATGGGTGTGTTCGAAGACATCAACCGCCTCGGCACCAGCGTGCTGATCGCCAGTCACGACCTGGCGCTGATCGCCCGCATGCGCCACCGCATGCTGACCCTGCAACGCGGCCGATTGATCGGCGACGGGGAGGCCGGCGTATGAGTGCGACGCGCAGTCCGAAGGTTTCCGAGCGCGTGGCCCCCAAGGCCGCCGATCCGCAGCCGCAGAAGAAAAAACGCGATGACGATGACGGCCCGGATTTCGCCACGCTGTTGCGCGCCTGGATTGAAAGCCATCGTGCCAGTTTGCTGGATAGCCTGCGCCGTCTGGGCAAGCAGCCGATTGGCAGCTTTTTCACCTGCATGGTGATGGCTGTTGCCCTGAGTTTGCCCATGGGGCTGTCACTTTTGCTAAGTAACGTCGAGCGTCTGGGCGGTTCCTGGCAGCGTGCGGCGCAGATTTCCCTGTACCTGCAACTCGAAGCCAGCCCGGCGGAAGGCGAGTCTCTGCGTGAGCAGATCAAGGGCATGCCTGGCGTGGCGGATGCCGAGTACGTGGGGCGCGATCAGGCGCTGGAAGAGTTCCAGCAGCAATCCGGTCTGGGCGATGCGCTCAAGGAATTGCCGGAGAACCCGCTGCCCGGCGTGGTCCTGGTAACACCGAACGAAGTCGACAAGCCCGCGCTTGAAGCATTAAGACAAAAACTTTCCGAATTGCCCAAGGTACAGCAGGCACAACTTGATCTAGTCTGGGTCGAGCGTCTGGCAGCCATCCTCAAGCTGGGCGACCGGTTTGTCTTCGGGCTGACCGTGCTTCTGGTTTCCGCATTACTTTTGGTGATAGGCAATACCATTCGTCTTCATATTGAAAACCGCCGCACAGAGATAGAAGTGATTAAACTGGTGGGCGGCACTGACAGCTATGTGCGCAGGCCCTTCCTGTATATGGGCGCGCTGTATGGCTTCGGTGCGGGACTTCTGTCCTGGGGAGTGCTGGCGTTCGGCCTGGACTGGCTGAACGATGCAGTCGTCGGGCTGGCCGGTTTGTATGGCAGTGATTTCGCACTGGCCGGCGTACCGGTAGCCGATGGTCTATCTCT
Organism: Pseudomonas reinekei; assembly: GCF_001945365.1. Classification (GTDB taxonomy): domain Bacteria; phylum Pseudomonadota; class Gammaproteobacteria; order Pseudomonadales; family Pseudomonadaceae; genus Aquipseudomonas; species Aquipseudomonas reinekei. The sequence goes on along the minus strand of NZ_MSTQ01000005.1, from coordinate 246,309 downwards.
CTTGCTTGGCGCGGTGCTGTTGGGTTATATCGGTGCATGGATTGCAGTCGCACGGCACCTCAGGGAGCTGGCGCCGAAGTAGAATCTTTTTTGCGCGTGATTGACCTTGCATTTTCAAGGGGAACTTGTCTTTCGGTTTCCGGTCAATTTTCGCAGTGCCACTGGCACGAGTCTGTAAGTCGGAGGTTTTTTCGTATGACCAATTCTTTGCAACCTGCGTACGCGTTGGTTCCGGGTGCAAACCTGGAAGCCTATGTGCACACCGTCAACAGCATTCCATTGCTGACGCCGGAGCAGGAGCGTGAACTGGCCGAGAGTCTCTATTATGAGCAGGATCTTGAGGCGGCTCGGCAGATGGTGCTCGCCCACCTGCGTTTTGTCGTACATATCGCCCGTAGCTATTCCGGCTACGGTCTGGCTCAGGCTGACCTGATCCAGGAAGGTAACGTCGGCTTGATGAAGGCCGTGAAGCGCTTCAACCCGGAAATGGGCGTGCGCCTGGTGTCCTTTGCGGTGCACTGGATCAAGGCGGAAATCCACGAGTTCATCCTGCGCAACTGGCGCATTGTGAAAGTCGCGACCACCAAGGCCCAGCGCAAGCTGTTCTTCAACCTGCGCAGCCAGAAAAAGCGTCTGGCCTGGTTGAACAACGAGGAAGTCCATCGCGTGGCAGAAAGCCTCGGCGTGGAGCCTCGGGAAGTGCGCGAGATGGAAAGTCGCCTGACCGGTCACGACATGGCCTTCGACCCGGCAGCCGAAGCCGACGACGACAGTGCTTTCCAGTCGCCGGCCAACTATCTGGAAGACCACCGGTACGACCCGGCGCGTCAGCTGGAAGATGCCGACTGGAGCGACAACTCCAACCACAACCTGCACGAAGCGCTGGAAGTGCTGGACGACCGTAGCCGTGACATCCTCTACCAGCGCTGGCTGGCAGAAGAAAAAGCCACGCTGCACGACCTTGCGCAAAAGTACAACGTCTCGGCCGAGCGTATCCGTCAGCTGGAAAAGAGCGCGATGAACAAGCTCAAGTTGTCGATTGCCGCCTAATCGGCGAACAGGCAATAAAAAACGCCCCGATCATTGATCGGGGCGTTTTTGTTTCAGGTCTCCACAAGGCCAATGTGGGAGCGAGCCTGCTCGCGAAAGCGATGGGTCAGGCCATATCAACATTGAATGATGGACCGCAATCGCGCGCGGGCTCATTCCTACAGGGGATTTGCGGTGTTATTGGGACCAAGGTGCCCGCCGCGAATCATTAAGCCCTACCAGATAACTGTCCCCACCCAACTGACTCATCTGCCGCCGAATCCAGCCTGCGCGACGCGCCACGTACGGGGTCGGATGGCTGGCACTCCACACGCGCGGGTTGGGCAAAACGGCCGCCAACAAACTCGACTGCTGGCGGCTGAGACCTTTGGCGCTCACGCCAAAGTGATGCCTGGCCGCCGCCTCGGCGCCAAATACACCGTCGTCCCACTCCACGCTGTTGAGGTACACCTCAAGAATCCGCTGCTTGGGCCAGAACACCTCGATGAGTCCGGTAAACCAGGCTTCCAGGCCTTTACGAAGCCAGCTGCGGCCGGACCACAGGAACAGGTTTTTCGACACTTGCTGGCTGAGGGTGCTGGCGCCGCGAATCGAGCCGCCGAGTTCGTTGTGGGCCAGCGCCGCCTTGATCGCATTGACGTCGAAGCCCCAATGCTCGGGGAATTTCTGGTCTTCGCCGGCAATTACCGCGACTTTCAGGTCGTTGGAGATTTCATCCCACGGCTTCCATGAGCGTTGCAAGTCGATGGGCTCGCCATCGATCCAGGATTCGATCTTGCGCTCGACCATCAGCGCCGTTCCTGGTGGCGGCACCACGCGGAAGATCAGAACCAGCAAGACGCTGCCGCCCATGAACCAGAGCACGGCCTTGATGAAACGACGGAAATAGATACGCAGCATAGAGATGGCTTGGCCGAACCCGTGGAGCGGGCCATTATACAGACCCTGTTGATCGAGTCTGACTGGAGTTCTTCATGCTGCGTGGCTTTCTGATGCTGGCCGCTTTTTTCGGTTTCACCGGTGTCGGCCTTGGGGCCTTTGCCGCCCACGGTCTGAAAAGTCGCCTGAGCGCCGAGTACCTGGCGATTTTCCATACCGGCGTCACCTATCAACTGGTGCACACATTGGCGTTATTGGGTGTTGCATTGCTGGCCACGCAGATTCCCGGACGCCTCGTGACGTGGGCCGGCGCATCGTTCGCCATCGGCATCCTGCTGTTCTCCGGCAGCCTGTATGTGCTGACGCTGACCGGTGTCAGCAAGCTCGGCATCATCACGCCCTTTGGCGGGCTGGCGTTTCTGGTGGGCTGGTTCTGCCTGGGGCTCGCCGCCTGGCGGTTGAGCTGACTGCGCGGTCCATTTCATGACGAATGGCTTGGGTCGCCCAGTCTGATCGGGCTAGAATGCCAGCCCCTAAAAATGATGGCGGCATCCGGCATGCGCATTCAGTTGAACGGCGAATCCTTTGAACTGCCCGACGGTGAAACCGTTGCGGCCCTGCTGACCCGTCTGGACCTGACCGGACGGCGGGTGGCGGTCGAACTCAATCTGGATATCGTCCCGCGCAGTCAGCACGCAGTTACTGCATTGAACGACGGCGACAACGTCGAAGTCGTGCACGCCATCGGCGGCGGCTAGTCGCCCCGGCCGAATGGCCACAGCATTCAGCAAGCCCTACAGAGGATTTCCCATGAGCATCGTTCGTAGCGACAAGCCTTTCGTCCTGGCCGGTCGTACTTACCAGTCGCGTTTGCTGGTCGGTACCGGCAAGTACCGTGACATGGAAGAAACCCGCACCGCCATCGAAGCTTCGGGTGCCGAGATCGTCACCTTTGCCGTGCGCCGCACCAACCTTGGCCAGATCGAGGGCGAGCCGAACCTGCTCGAAGTACTGTCGCCGGATCGCTACACCTTCCTGCCGAACACCGCCGGTTGCTACGACGCGATCGAGGCCGTGCGCACCTGTCGCCTGGCCCGTGAGCTGCTCGATGGTCACAACCTGGTGAAGCTGGAAGTGCTGGCCGACCAGAAAACCTTGTTTCCCAACGTGATCGAAACCCTCAAGGCGGCTGAAACACTGGTCAAGGAAGGTTTTGACGTGATGGTCTACACCAGCGATGACCCGATCATTGCCCGTCAGTTGGCGGAAATCGGCTGCATCGCCGTGATGCCGTTGGCCGGCCTGATCGGTTCTGGCCTGGGGATCTGCAATCCCTACAACCTGCAGATTATCCTTGAAGAGGCCAGGATCCCGGTGCTGGTGGATGCCGGTGTCGGTACCGCTTCCGACGCCACCATTGCCATGGAGCTGGGCTGCGACGCGGTGCTGATGAACTCGGCTATCGCCCACGCCCAGCAGCCGATCATGATGGCTGAAGCCATGAAACACGCGATCGTCGCGGGCCGCCTGGCCTACCTCGCCGGCCGCATGCCGAAAAAACTCTATGCCAGCGCCTCCTCGCCGCTGGATGGTCTGATCAAGTAAGAGCCATTGATGACTGAATCAAACGACACGCCAATCCAGACGGAAGAAGGCGACGAGCGCCAACACCGCCGCATCAAGAGTTTCGTGATGCGCGCCGGGCGCATGACCGAAGGCCAGCAGCGCGGCCTGGACCAGGGCGCACCGAAATTCGTGTTGCCGCTGGCGGACGCGCCAGTGGACTTCGACCAGGTGTTCGGTCGCTCGGCGCCGCGCTCGCTGGAAATCGGTTTCGGCATGGGCCATTCGTTGCTGGAAATGGCAGCGGCGTCGCCGGAGCAGGATTTCATTGGCGTCGAGGTTCACCGTCCGGGTGTCGGCGCGCTGCTCAATGGCGTGCTGACCCAGGGTTTGACCAACCTGCGAGTCTACGATTGCGATGCGATCGAAGTGCTCAACCGCTGCATCGCCGACAACAGCCTTGATCGCCTGATGCTGTTTTTCCCGGACCCTTGGCACAAGAGCCGTCACCACAAGCGTCGTATCGTTCAGGCATCGTTTGCCGAGCTGGTGCGCAGCAAGCTGAAGGTCGGCGGCATTTTGCACATGGCCACCGACTGGGAGCCGTACGCGGAATACATGCTGGAAGTGATGAATGTTGCGCCGGGTTATCGCAACCTCGCCGAAGACGGCCAGTGCGTGCCACGCCCGGCCGAGCGGCCGATCACCAAGTTCGAACGCCGCGGCGAGCGTCTTGGGCATGGCGTGTGGGATTTGAAGTTCGAAAAACAGTCCTAAGCTCACACCCTGCAAACTGTGGGGGTTGCTGAGATCAGCGGCGGTCAGCAACTACACCGATGAGCACCAACACCACCAGCAACACCGGCGCCAGGCTGTAGTTGTTGAACTGGCTCAAGCCTTTGACGATCCATGGCGTAGCGTAGATCAGCGCAGCGCCGCTGCCGATCATGCACAGCAGGGCCATCAGGGGAACGCGCAGGGCGCCGGCGATGCTGCCCAGGCGTTGCTCGACCCAACCTTTGAAATCTGCACCGAACAGCACCAGCAGACAACCCACCAGGGCCAGGGCGATTTCCGAGAGGTTGCTGCGGCTCCAGCGAGACACGGTGGCAAGCAGGTCGAGTACCAAATCCATTCGATTTCCTTATGTCAGAAATTTCTGCAGCAAGTCGTTGAGGAAAAGTTGTCCGCGCGTCGTGGCTACCAGACGTGACGGTTCGACCTGCAACAGGCCGCTTTGTTCGGCTTCACGGCGGCCTTCGGCAAGGCTTTCCAGGGTCATGCCGGTACGTTCCGGGTACAGTCGTGATTCGACGCCTTCGGTCAGTCGCAGTGCGTTCATCAGGAACTCGAACGGCATCTCATCGTTGCCCAGCGCTTTCTCGCCGGCCTTGAAGCTTTTCGCCGGATTCAGATAGTCCTTCGGCAAGCGCGTCTTCCAGGTGCGGACAATGCGCCCGTCCGGATGACTGAGCTTGCCGTGGGCGCCGGCGCCAATGCCGATGAAGTCGCCAAAACTCCAGTAATTGAGGTTATGCCGCGCCGGGCGACCGGGCAGGGCATAGGCCGAGACTTCGTATTGTGCGTAACCGTGTTCGGCGAGCAGCGCCTGACCCGCTTCCTGAATGTCCCACAGCGTGTCGTCTTCGGGCAGCGTCGGCGGCTGGTTCCAGAACACGGTGTTCGGCTCCAGGGTCAGCTGATACCAGGACAGGTGCGTCGGTTTCAGGGCAATCGCGGTGCGCAGGTCCGCGAGGGCGTCGTCCAGGGACTGATCCGGCAGACCGTGCATCAAGTCCAGGTTGAAATTATCGAACCCGGCCTGACGTGCCATGCCGGCGGCGCGCACCGCTTCGTCACCGTTGTGGATGCGGCCCAAAGCCTGGAGTTTTTCCTGCTGGAAGCTCTGGATGCCGATCGACAGGCGATTGATCCCCAGTTTCCGATACGCCACGAACTTGTCTTGTTCAAACGTGCCGGGGTTGGCTTCAAGCGTGATTTCGATATCGCTGGCAAACGCAATGCGCTGTTCCACGCCCTTGAGCAATCGGCCCAAGGCCTGGGCGCTGAACAGGCTCGGCGTACCGCCGCCGAAAAAAATCGAGCTCAGCTCTCGCCCGTAAACGGCATGCAGGTCCTGATCGAGGTCGGCCAGCAACGCCTCGACATACGCCTCTTCCGGCAGCACGGGGCTGGCGGTGTGGGAGTTGAAGTCGCAATAAGGGCATTTGCGTACGCACCACGGAATGTGGATGTAGAGCGCCAGGGGCGGCAGCACCGGCAGGGCCGCCCGAGGCGATTGCGCATCGCCGCCGAAAATCAGGGGCGATGCAGACGATTCACGGGTCATTTCAAGCCCAGGCGCTGGCGCAGCAGATCCATTGCACGGGCGCGGTGGCTGATCTGATTCTTGTCGGCCGGGGTCAACTCGGCGCTGGAGCAATCGCGCTCCGGCACCCAGAACAGCGGGTCGTAGCCAAAACCGTGTTCGCCGCTGGCCTGGGTCAGGATGCGCCCGTGCCATAAGCCTTCGCAGAGGATCGGCAGTGGATCATCGGCGTGACGCACCAGCGCCAGCACGCAGACAAACTGAGCGCCGCGTTCGGCTTCCGGCAAGTCTTTCAGCGCGTCCAGCAGCTTGGCGTTGTTTGCTGCATCGCCTTTGCCGTCGGCATAACGGGCCGAGTAGATACCCGGCGCGCCACCGAGGAAATCCACCGCCAGCCCGGAATCGTCGGCCAGCGCCGGCAGGCCGGAAATGCGCGAGGCATTACGGGCCTTGAGGATGGCGTTCTCGACGAACGACAGACCGGTTTCTTCAGGCTCGATGCTGCTGAATTCGCCGATCGAGCGCAGATGCACCGATTGGCCGAGCATGGCCTGGAGTTCCTTGAGTTTGCCGGCGTTATGGCTGGCCAATACGAGTTGCGTGAAGTTGATCATTGGCCGGGGAAAAGCTCTTGGTTGAAGTTGATGGTGTTGATTTTGTCACCGGTCTGCACCTTGATTTCGAAGGTGCGGGTTTCCTGCTGGGGCACCGGGTACTGGGCGATGTAGTAAATCGCGCCTTGCTCGGTGACCTGTTTGAAGTTCAGCGGCACGCTTTGGCTGGTCAGGTCTTTGACTGTACCGCTGACCTGCGCGATCAGCGGCTTGCCGTCCTTGATCACCGAAATGTTGATCACCCCCTGATGCTTGCTGCGGATCAGTTCAGCCGACTTGGCGATGTCCGGCGTCAGGAAGGTGGAGTTGAAGGTGTTGTAGTGCACGGTGACGTCGCCAAACGTTTCCTTGCGCTCGCCTTTGATGGCGTCGGCGGCCACGGCGGTGACGCTGAGGCAGGCAGTGAGTAAAAACAGCGCTAGACGACCCATGATTGTTCTCCTGGAAATGTGCTGAATCAGACCGCGACCTTATGGTCTGCAAGCCCCGGGCTGCTGACGCGGTAAATACCGATCTCACCTAACAGATTAGGCCATAGCTTACTGGCCCACCCGTGCCGATGCTGTTGATCCACGGCTAGCCGATCAATGACCTTGGCTTCACGTTCGCGACACAAGGCTTCAAAGTCTGCGAAGGTGCAGAAGTGGATGTTCGGCGTGTTGTACCAGGTGTAGGGCAGGAACTCGGAGACCGGCATCCGTCCTTTGCTCGCCAGGTACCAGCGGCAACGCCAGTGACCGAAGTTGGGAAAGGTGATGATGCACTGGCGGCCAACCCGCAGCATTTCATCGAGGATCTTGTCCGGGTAATGCACTGCTTGCAGCGCCTGGGTCATGACCACGACATCAAAGCTGTTGCTGGCGAAGTTGCCCAGGCCCTTGTCCAGGTCCTGTTCGATGACGTTGATGCCCTTGGCCACGCACTCGGCGATGTTGTCCGCGTCGTTTTCCAGGCCGTAGCCGGTGACTTGCTTGTTGTCGCGCAGCCAGGTCAGCAGTTCGCCGTCGCCGCAACCGAGGTCGAGCACGCGGCTACCGGCGGGGATCCATTCCTGGATGATTTCCAGATCAGCTCTCATGGCTCTCTCACAACGTAATGCGGTTCATGTAGTTGCCGAATGCCTGCAAGTAACGCGGGATCGGAATCAGGAAGGCGTCGTGGCCTTGCGGCGCGTCGATTTCCAGATAGCAGACGTCTTTGCGCGCGGCCATCAGCGCGTCCACCAGTTCCCGCGAGCGGGCAGGCGAGAAGCGCCAATCGGTGGTGAACGACATCACGCAGAATTTTGCTGTGGCGTGTTCGAAGGTTTTTGCCAGGTTATCGTCGAAGTTGGCCGCTGGATCGAAGTAGTCCAGCGCTTTGGTCATCAACAGATAGGTGTTGGCATCAAAGCGTCCGGAGAACTCTTCGCCCTGATAACGCAGGTAGCTCTCGACCTGGAACTCGACGCTGTGGAAGTCGTAGTTGAGCTTCTCGCTTTTCAGGCCGCGACCGAATTTTTCGCCCATGGAGTCGTCGGACAGGTACGTAATGTGCCCGACCATTCGCGCCAGCATCAGCCCGCGCTTGGGGATCACGCCATGTTCCTGGAATGAACCGCCGTGGAACTCAGGGTCAGTGAGAATCGCCTGGCGTGCCACTTCGTTGAAGGCGATGTTCTGCGCCGACAGTTTGGGAGCCGAGGCGATGGCCAGGCAATGACGGATGCGGTCAGGGTAGGTGATGCTCCATTGCATCGCCTGCATGCCGCCGAGGCTGCCGCCGATCACGGCTGCGAATTGGGCGATGCCGAGGCGATCGGCCAGACGCGCCTGGCTGTGCACCCAGTCTTCCACGGTCAGCACCGGGAAGTCGGCACCGAACGGCTTGCCGGTGTCCGGGTTGATGCTGCTAGGGCCGGTAGAGCCATTGCAACCGCCGAGGTTGTTCAGGCTGACCACGAAGAATTTGCTGGTATCGATGGGCTTGCCGGGGCCGATGCAGCTGTCCCACCAACCGGGTTTGCGGTCGTCGACGCTGTGATAGCCAGCCGCGTGGTGGTGGCCGGACAAGGCGTGGCAGATCAGCACGGCGTTGCTCGCCGTGGCGTTCAGCGTGCCGTAGGTTTCGTAAATCAGGTCATAGGCTGGAAGCGAACGACCGCAGGCCAATGCCAGGGGTTCGCTGAAGTGCGCCACTTGCGGCGTCACCAGACCAACAGAATCGGGGGGAAAGGCAGCTGGCATCGACCCTGCTCTCGTTGAAATGAGGCGTAAGTCTAAAGACCGGTGGGTTTAGCGGCAAGCAAAGGTCCGGCCTGATTTTCATTCAGTCAGACCGAGGCGCAGCCATCGCGAGCAGGCTCGTTCCCACAGGGGGAACGCATTCCAATGGGGGAGCGAGCCTGCTCGCGAAGAACGATGATGCGGTTTAGATCAGCCCAAACAGTTCCTTCGGCATCAGCGCGTAGTAAGCCAGGCGCGGGATCAGCCAGCTTTGCAGCAATTGCAGCACAATGAACGCGAAGATCGGCGAGATATCCAGGCCGCCCAGGTTCGGGATGATCCGGCGGAATGGCGCGAGGACCGGCTCGGTGATCTGCTGGACCAGTTCCGCGCCCGGGTTGTGGCTGCCAGGAGCAACCCAGGAAAGGATCACACTGATGATCATCGCCCAGAACAGGATCTTCAAAAACAGCGCGAAGATACCGATCAGTGCCCAAGGCACCAGGAACAAAACGTCGACCGAGTAGCCGCTGAGCAGCAGGATGACGGCGAACAGCACCATTTGCACCAGCAGCGCCAGCACCAGCGACGACATGTCCAGGCCGAACATGCTCGGGATTACCCGGCGTAGTGGCTTGAGCAGCGGCTGAGTGGCCTTCACGGCGAACTGGCAGAGCGGGTTGTAGAAGTTGGCGCGCACCAGTTGCAGGATGAAGCGCAACAGCACGATCAGCAGATACAGGCTGCCCAGGGTTTGAATCACAAAAATGGCAGCGTCATTGAGTCCGAGCATTATTGATTCCTTATTTAGTGCTGATTAGCGGCCAAGTTGCTCAGCCATCTCGGCGGAGCGGTGTGCGGCGGCGCCCAGTGCTTGTTCTACCAGAGCTTCGAAGCCGTTGGCCTGGAAAGATTTGATGGCGGCTTCCGTGGTGCCCGCGGGCGAGGTCACGCGGCGGCGCAGTTCAGCGGCGTCGACGTCACTGGATACGGCCATGTGCGCGGCGCCCAGAGCGGTTTGCAGGGTCAACTGCGCGGCGATGTCGGCTGGCAGGCCGAGTTTCACGCCAGCGGCGGTCATCGCCTCGATCAGCAGGAAGAAGTACGCCGGGCCGGAACCGGAAACGGCAGTGACCGCATCCAGTTGCTGCTCTTCGTTCAGCCACAGGGCGATGCCGACCGCAGATAACAACTCCTGGGCTTGCTGGCGCTGTTCGGCCGTCACTTCGGCGGTGGCAAACAGGCCGCTCACACCCTGGCGCAACAGGGCTGGCGTGTTGGGCATGCAACGTACGATTGGCTGGGCACCGAGCCAGTTGTTCATGCTGGCGCAGGTGATGCCGGCAGCAATCGAAACCACCAGTTGCCCTAGCTTCAGGTTCGGGCGAAGGGCTTCGCACACGGCTTTCATTGCCTGTGGCTTGACCGCCAGCACGATGACGTCGGCACCTTCGACGGCCTGGGCATTGTCGGCGAACACTTCGATGCCGTGCTCGGCGCTCACGCGGGCGCGGGTTTCTTCGCCCGGATCGCTGGCGCGGATCTGCGCCGCGTCCAGACCTTTGGCCCGCAGGCCGCCGATCAGGCTGGCGGCCATGTTGCCGGCACCGATAAAGGCAATACGCGTCTTGCTCATGTCAGGTCCTTATAAAGAAGAGAGTCAGCCATGGGTTATGGCCGATCGTAGTCGCGGGCGCCAAACAGTGCGGTACCGATCCGCACCCAGGTGGCGCCTTGGGCGATGGCCGACTCAAGGTCATGGCTCATGCCCATGGATAGTGTGTCGAGTGGCAGGTTCAGGCTGGCTTGCAGGCGTTGCACGGCAGCAAAAGCGGCATCCTGGGCGGCGCGATCTTCAGTCGGCTCGGGGATCGCCATCAGCCCGCGCAACGTCAGGCGCGGCAGGGCGCTGATGGCGTTGGCCAAGGCTGGCAGATCGGCCGGGGTGCAGCCGGATTTACTGGCTTCACCACTGACGTTGACCTGGATGCAGATGTTCAGCGGCGGCAAATCGGCAGGGCGCTGTTCGGACAAGCGTTGTGCGATTTTCAGACGGTCCACGGAATGCACCCAATCGAAATGCTCGGCAATAGCGCGAGTCTTGTTCGATTGAATGGGGCCGATGAAGTGCCAGATCAAGGGCAGGTCGGCCAGTTCGAGCTGTTTGCCCAAGGCCTCTTGCAGATAGTTCTCGCCAAAATCGCGCAGGCCGGCGGCATAGGCGTCGCGCAGGGCTTGTGCGGGTTTGGTCTTGCTCACGGCCAGCAACTGGACGCTGTTTTCGGCGCGGTTGGCGGCGAGTGTTGCGGCATGTATGCGAGAACTAACGTCGAGAATGTTGTCTGCTATGGTGGACATCAAGAGGCGCCAGCGGTCTGAAGGTTCGCGGCATTCTACTGGAATTGAGAGACGCTATGGATATCACTGAATTGCTCGCGTTCAGCGCCAAACAGGGCGCATCCGATCTGCACCTGTCCGCTGGCCTGCCGCCGATGATCCGCGTTGATGGCGACGTGCGACGCATCAACCTGCCGGCGCTGGATCATAAGCAAGTACAGGCGCTCATCTACGACATCATGAACGACACCCAGCGCGTCGACTTCGAAAAACACCTGGAAACCGACTTTTCCTTTGACGTACCCGGCGTGGCGCGTTTCCGGGTCAACGCGTTCAATCAGAGTCGCGGTGCCGGCGCGGTCTTCCGCACGATCCCGTCCAGAGTTCTTACCATGGATGAACTGGGCATGGGCGAGGTGTTCCGCAAGATGACCGATGCGCCTCGCGGCCTGGTGCTGGTCACCGGCCCGACCGGTTCCGGCAAGTCCACCACGCTGGCGGCGATGATCGATTACCTGAACAACCATCGCCATCACCACATCCTCACCATCGAAGACCCGATCGAGTTCATCCACGAATCGCGCAAATGCCTGATCAATCAGCGGGAAGTGCACCGCGACACCCGCAGCTTCGCCACGGCGCTGCGTTCGGCGCTGCGTGAAGACCCGGACGTGATTCTGGTGGGGGAGATGCGAGATCTTGAAACCATTCGCCTCGCACTGACCGCTGCCGAAACCGGCCACCTGGTGTTCGGCACGCTGCACACCACCTCGGCGGCGAAGACCATCGACCGGATCGTCGACGTATTTCCGGGGGACGAGAAATCCATGGTGCGCTCGATGTTGTCCGAGTCGTTGCTGGCAGTGGTGTCGCAGACACTGGTGAAGAAGATCGGCGGCGGGCGCATTGCCGCTCACGAAATCATGCTGGGGACATCGGCGATCCGTAACCTGATCCGCGAAGACAAGGTGGCGCAGATGTATTCGTCCATCCAGTCGGGTGGGTCGCTGGGGATGCAGACGCTGGATATGGGCTTGAAGGATTTGGTGACCAAGGGCTTGGTCAGTCGGGAGCATGCGCGGGAGAAGGCGCGGTCACCGGATGGGTTTTGAGGATTGAAATGCTGCCTGTGGCGAGGGCGCAAGCTCCCTCGCCACAAGTACCCTCAGAGGACGGGCGGTTTCAGATCAGCGCTGAACAACCCGCAACGCATTCTGTTCTTTCGGCAGAACCCGCTTGGCAACCACGTAGTGGTTTTCCCAGTACGGTTTCTTCAGGGTGTCGATGGTCACCGACTTGCCACGGCGCGGTGCGTGGATGAAGCGGTCGTTGCCCAGGTAGATGGCAACGTGGTTGACTCGACGGCTCTTGATGTTGAAGAAAATCAGGTCGCCGGGCTTGAGGTCCTTGCGATCGACTTTCTCGCCATGACCACTGGCCATGGCATTGGACGTGCGTGGCAGGTCAAAGGTAGCGTCGTTGAACGCGTATTTCACCAGGCCGCTGCAGTCGAAGCCTTTGCTCGGGCTGCTGCCGCCCCAACGGTACGGTGTACCGAGGACGTTGACGGCGCGGCTCAGCACATTGCTGCTTTCCTTGGTGGCCATTGGCGGCACCAGGCTGCTTTTGCTGGCCAGTTCAGGAGCGGTTCTGACTGCTTTTTTGCTTTTGCTCGAAGGAGCAGAAGCATGGGATTTTGGGGTGTAACCATTAACGTTTGGAAGACGTTGCTCACGATTGGTGGCGTGGGCGGCCAGTGGCATCAAAAGGCAAATGGTTAGCCATGTCTTGAAAAATGAACGCATTAGGCAAGGCTCGAATAGGTGAACGCGCAACTTTATAACAGCTTTTTTTGTCGTTCCGAGGCCGTTGGTCGATTCAACCTGGGGGTCAACGGAACCAAATAAGCGGCAATTGCACGCAATTGTCGGACAGAAGTCAGGTGTAATAAGGCTTTGACGGGAGTGAAGGTAGCATTTGCCGAATGTCGGGCGCCCGTAAAAAAGTCACAAAGAATTCAAGAATATTTATCTATCGTATGAATCGAGGTCATCCATGAACACCTATCACCCCCCCGTTCCGCATCAGGACACCCACAGCAAAGTGATCGGTTACCTGCTGTGGATTTTCGGTTTTACCGGCGCTCACCGGTTTTATTACGGCAAGCCGGTGACCGGTACGATCTGGTTTTTCACCTTCGGGTTGCTGGGCATCGGCTGGTTGATCGACCTGTTCCTGATCCCGGCCATGGACCGTGAAGCGGATCTGCGTTTTGCCGCCGGGCCAATCGAATACAACGTGGCGTGGATTCTGCTGACGTTCCTGGGTGTGTTCGGTGTGCACCGGATGTATCAGGGCAAGTGGATCAGCGGTTTGCTGTACTTGTTGACGGGCGGGTTGTTCTTTCTTGGGGTGCTCTATGACTTCTGGACGCTGAACGATCAAGTGTCGGTGCGTAACGCGCAAAACAGAGGCGCCTTTCAGTAAGTTGTGGCGAGGGAGCTTGCTCCCGCTGGACTGCGTAGCAGGCCCATCTTGAGGCCGCTGCGCGCCCTAGCGGGAGCAAGCTCCCTCGCCACAGGGTCTTAAGCCTGGTGGCTGATCCGACCATCCACCAAGGTGTAACGCACTACGCCCGGCAGGCTATGCCCAATGAACGGGCAGTTCTCGCCTTTGGACAACCAGGTTTCACCGGCCACGGTCGAGGCCGCCGGGTCGAACAGCACGATGTCCGCTGCGCCACCGACTGCCAGCTTGCCCGCTGGCAGGCGCAAGACCTCGGCAGGGCCAGCACTCAAGCGCGCCAGTAGCGTCGGCAAGTCCAGCAAACCATCTTCCACCAGTGTCATCGCCAGCGGCAGCAGCAATTCAACACTGCTGATGCCCGGCTCGGTCGCGCCGAACGGCGCCAGTTTGGCATCGCGTTCGTGGGGTTGGTGATGGCTGGAAATGGCTGAAACCACGCCCGACTTCACGGCCGCACGCAGACCCTCGCGGTCGGCCCGGGTGCGCAGGGGTGGCTGGACGTGATAGAGGCTGCTGAAGTCGATCAGCGCTTCGTCGGTCAGGATCAGCTGATACAACGCCACATCCGCCGTGACTTTCAGGCCACGTGCCTGCGCCTGGGCGATCAAGGCCACACCGCGCGCGCTGGTCAGCTGGCTGAAGTGTGCGCGCACGCCGCTTTGCTCGACCAGCAACAGGTCGCGGGCCAGGGCCACGGTTTCGGCGGTTTCCGGAATGCCCGGGAGACCGAGGAAGCTGGCGGTCGGGCCTTCATGGGCCAGGCCCCCTTCGGCCAGGTCATGATCCTGGGAGTTGAAAATCACTGTCAGGTCGAAGGTCGCCGCATACTCCAGCGCCCGGCACAGGGTGCGGGTGTTGCGGAAGCTCTCCAGGCCATTGCCGAAGGCGACGCAACCGGCATCGCGCAACGCGACCAGCTCGGCCAGTTGTTCGCCGTCCAGGCCTTTGCTCAGTGCACCAATCGGGAACACTTTAGCGTTTCCGGCTTCGCGGGCGCGGTCGAGGATCAGTTCGGCCACGGCCGAGGTGTCCAGCACCGGTCTGGTTTTCGGAGGGCAGCACAGGCTAGTGACACCGCCGGCCGCTGCGGCACGGGTTTCGCTGATGATCGAGCCTTTGCGGCTGTAGCCCGGCTCGCGCAGGGCGACGTTGAGGTCGACCAGGCCCGGAGCGGCCACCAGGCCTGTGGCATCGATGGTGTCGACTGCGACAAAACCAGCCGGTGCGGCGCCAAGGGCGACGATCTTGCAGGCTTCAATATGAATATCGGTGACTTGATCCAGGCCGCTGGCCGGGTCGATGACGCGTGCGCCGAGAATGCTGAGCTTCACTGAACGTTCTCCTGCTCGAATTGGCGCTGGGCCGTCTGCCCGCTCATGGCCATGGACAGCACGGCCATGCGAATCGCGATGCCGTAGGTCACTTGATTGAGAATCACCGAATGCGGACCGTCGGCCACCGCTGACTCGATCTCCACCCCCCGATTGATCGGCCCCGGGTGCATGACGATGGCATCGGGTTTGGCGCCGGCCAGGCGTGCGGTGGTCAGGCCGAACAGGCGATAGAACTCGCCTTCGCTTGGCAACAGGCCGCCGGTCATGCGTTCACGCTGCAGGCGCAACATGATCACCACGTCCACGTCCTTCAAGCCTTCGGTCATGTCGGTGTAGACCTTCACGCCGTATTGCTCGATGCCGATCGGCAGCAGGGTTTTGGGGGCGATCACGCGGATGTCCGGGCAGCCCAGGGTTTTCAGGGCCAGCATGTTCGAGCGTGCGACCCGCGAGTGCAGGATGTCGCCGACGATGGCCACCGAAAGGTTTTCGAAGCCGCCCTTGTGCCGGCGGATGGTCAGCATGTCGAGCATGCCCTGGGTCGGGTGCGCGTGACGGCCGTCGCCGCCGTTGATGATCGCCACTTGCGGGCAGACATGCTCGGCGATGAAGTGCGCGGCACCGGAATCACCGTGACGCACGACGAACATGTCGGCAGCCATGGCTTCGAGGTTGCGCAGGGTGTCGAGCAGGGTTTCCCCCTTGCTCGCCGACGATGTCGACACGTTCAGGGTGATCACGTCTGCCGACAAGCGCTGGGCCGCCAGTTCGAAGGTGGTGCGGGTGCGGGT
Organism: Pseudomonas reinekei; assembly: GCF_001945365.1. Classification (GTDB taxonomy): domain Bacteria; phylum Pseudomonadota; class Gammaproteobacteria; order Pseudomonadales; family Pseudomonadaceae; genus Aquipseudomonas; species Aquipseudomonas reinekei. The sequence goes on along the minus strand of NZ_MSTQ01000005.1, from coordinate 230,682 downwards.
CGAGTTCTCGAAGAACACGTTGCACACGGTCTTGCCGCGCAGCAACGGGACTTTTTTCACGGCCCGGGCGCCGACTTCGAGGAAGGAATCGGCGGTGTCGAGGATTTCCGTCAGCAACTCGCGGCGCAGACCGTCGAGCGAGAGGAAGTGGCGCAGCTGGCCCTGATCATTGAGCTGCAGCGGGCGCTTGGTGTCTAGAGGCGTCATCGCGAGGGGGACTCTCAATAGGGCGGATTAAAGGGCGAGATCTTGCAGTTCGAGCGCAAGCTCCGGGCCGGACAGTTTCACGCGCTCGTGGGCGGCCAGGGACAGGGTTGCGCCGACCACGTTCGGGCGGATCGGCAGCTCGCCGGCGTCCAGGTCCAGCAGGCACACCAGCGTCACACTGGCCGGGCGGCCGTAGTCGAACAGTTCGTTCATGGCGGCGCGGATGGTGCGGCCGCTCATCAGTACGTCATCGATCAGCACCAGATGCTGGCCTTCGATTTCGAAGGGCAGGGCCGATGGGCGCACCTGTGGGTGCAGGCCGTTCTGGCTGAAATCGTCGCGGTAGAAGGAAACGTCGAGTGTGCCAAGAGGTTCCGCGCTGCCCAGCTCTTTGAGCAAGGCTTGGGCGACCCAGACGCCGCCGGTACGGATACCGATGTAGCGCGGTTCGCTGATACCACGGTGTTCCAGGTGTGCCTTGAGATCAGATGCCATCTGGCTGATCAGTTCGGCGGGATTGGGCAGGCTCATGGTTGCTCCTTCTTGGGCCCGAGGCGGCTTTTGCTTGAGGTGGCTCGGGTTGTTACTAAAAGAGCCGCTTCGCGACTCTTCAGGATTGGGTATGTCAGGATTCGAACAGCGCGGCATTTTCGTCGAGCCAGCCTTGCAGTAGCAGGGCGGCGGCGATGGCATCGACCGGGTTGTCGCGGTAACTGCCTTTTTGTCCTCCGCGATCACGTCGTTCACCTTTGGCTTCGAAAGTGGTCAGGCGCTCATCGTGGGTATAGAAGGGCAGGTTGAAGCGGCCGTTGAGGCGGCGGGCGAATTTTTCCGCGCGTACGCACATGTCGCTGGGGGTGCCGTCCATGTTCAACGGCAGGCCGACCACCACGGCGTCGGGCTTCCACTCTTTGATCAGGGCTTCGACCTGATCCCAGTCGGGAATGCCATTCTGCGCTTTCAATGTGCACAACTCGCGGGCCTGGCCGGTAATCACCTGGCCGACCGCGACGCCGATCTGTTTGGTGCCGTAGTCGAAGCCGAGAATCAGCCGCAGGGCCATCAGGCGTGCCCCGCCTGGCTGGTCAACAGGCTGAGGTTGACGCCCAGGTGCCTGGCGGCGGCCTCCAGGCGCAGTTCACTGCTGGTGTTGAACAGGATGTCGGCGTCGAACGGGCAGGTCAGCCAGGCGTTTTGCGCCAGTTCGGCTTCCAGCTGCCCGGCTTCCCAGCCGGCATAACCGAGGGCGATCAGGCTTTTCGCCGGGCCGACGCCATCGGCGATGGCGAACAGCACGTCCTGTGACGTCGACAGCGAGAGCTCGCCTTCCAGATCAACGGTCGCCTGAAAGGTCTTTCCCGACGGATGCAGGACAAAGCCGCGATCGGTCTGCACCGGCCCACCGATGAAGATTGGCACATGCTGGCAGAGGACCGGCGGTTCGATATCGGGGCGTAATTGCTCGAGGATGTCGGCCAGGTTCAGGTCTTGCGGACGGTTGATCACCAGCCCCATGGCACCGTTGGCCGTGTGCTCGACGATGTAGGTCAGGGTGTGCGCAAAGTTCGGGTCGGCCATGTGAGGCATGGCGATCAGAAATTGATGCTTGAGGTAGCTGGGGCTGACGTTTTTCATGAGCGCTAGTGTGGCGTTGGAGGGGCGAACTGACAAGCTGGGGATGTGTAGGAAATGCCGCAAATGTCTGGAATCGATGCGCAACCTTGTGGGAGTGAGCCTGCTCGCGAAGACGTCGGCACATCCAGCATTAATGTCGACTGGCCTGATGCCTTCGCCAGCAGGCTCGCTCCCACAGGGGATTTGTGGTGGTCAATTACTGGAAAGCCTGTCCCCTCGGGCAAACTTCCAGGTGCGAATGATTTCCAGCCGGTCAATATCCGACAGATCCCCGGTAAACGGTGCGAACGGCGCTGCCAGCCGCACGATGCGCTGGGCTGCCTGATCTAGCAGCGGCTGGCCGGAAGACTCCAGCACCAGCACTTCATAAAGCGACCCATCGCGGTTGATCGACACCATCAGGCGCAAGTTGCCATAAATCTGCTTGCGCCGGGCTTCGTCGGGGTAATTGAGGTTGCCGATGCGCTCGACCTTCTTGCGCCATTCGTCCTTGTACCAGGCGCCTTTGTCTTTCATCGTCGAGGCGGCGCTCAGGCGGTGGATGCGCGGGCGTTTGGCGTACAGCTGTTGTTCCTGGGCCAGTTCCGCTTCCAGGCTGGCGATGTCGCTGGACAGCTGTTCGGTGTCGAACGTCGGCGCGGCCACCGCAGGTTTGGTGACAGGCTTGGGTTCTTCGGTTTTGGCTGGGGCTTTCTTCGGCTTCGGCGCGACGGTGGTCACGGCAGCCTTGGGTGGGGCTTCCTGCTGTTCAGGCTTGGCTGCTGGCGGTGGCGTGACTTTTTGCACCTTGTTGTCCTGGAAAGGCGCGACCTCGGTGGTCTTGGGAATCGCCTTTTTATCCAGTGTGCCGCTGCCCTGCTGATTCTCCTGGGCGAGGAAGTCAGCCTTTTCAGGTTTCTTTTCGCTTTTGAACGTGGCGAGGGTGATTTCCAGGGTTTTGCTGATCTGCTTGGGCTCGACTACGGCGAACCCGACGCCCAGCAGCAGGGCCAAGTGAATCAAAGCCGCCAGAAACAGGGTAAAACCGAGGCGATCGGCCGGGCGCACGCCACGGTGGGCGAGCTCTGCAGGCAGATCGGACGGGAGGGTCATGGCAAAAAAACCAACATCGCGTTTTTACAGGCCGGGCATGATAACGCAATGTTGGTTTGGCTAATCAACGTGCCTTGAGCTTCTGATCGATGGCATCCATCAGCATGCCGCCAATGTCGGTGCCGAAGGCATTGTCGATCTCGCGGATGCAGGTCGGGCTGGTGACGTTGATTTCCGTCAAGTGCTCGCCAATTACGTCGAGGCCGACAAACAGCAGGCCTTTTTCGCGCAGGGTCGGGCCGACTTGCGCCGCAATCCAGCGATCCTTTTCGGTCAGCGGACGGGCTTCGCCGCGCCCCCCGGCAGCGAGGTTGCCACGGGTTTCGCCGGCAGCGGGAATACGCGCCAGGCAATAGTCCACCGGCTCGCCGTCGATCATCAGGATGCGCTTGTCGCCATCGACGATGGCCGGCAGGTAGCCCTGGATCATGATCTGCTGCTGACCGTGCAGGGTCAGGGTTTCGAGAATGACCGACAGGTTCGGATGACCGGCGGTATGACGGAAGATCGAGGAGCCGCCCATGCCATCCAGCGGCTTGAGGATCACGTCGCCGTGATGGTCGGCGAATTCACGCAGTACGTCCGGGCGGCGGCTGACGATGGTTGGCGGCGTGCACTGCGGGAACAGCGTGGCGAACAGTTTTTCGTTGCAGTCGCGCAGGCTCTGCGGTTTGTTGACCACCAGCACGCCAGCGCTTTCGGCCTGTTCCAGCAGATAGGTGGAATAGATGAATTCCATGTCGAATGGCGGATCCTTGCGCATCAGGATCACATCCAGATCGCTCAGCAGGGCGTCCTGCTCGGCATCCAGCTCGAACCATTTTTCCGGGTTGGCGAACACTTTCAACGGACGCATCCGCGCCCGAGCCTGGCCTTCGGCCTGGTACAGGTCACGCTGCTCCATATAGAACAGTTCCCAGCCACGCTTCTGCGCAGCCAGCAGCATGGCCAGCGAGCTATCCTTTTTATAGGAGATGCTGGCGATAGGGTCCATGACAATCCCGACGCGAACGCTCATGGGGTTTTCCTCGAAATGGGGGTGGCTTGATAGCGATCAAAAAGTGGCGTCAGAGTGGCGCTGAGCGGGTTCCCGGTCAAGGAAAAACCACCGCGCCGGTCGGCCGATAGATTGGTGCTGGAGACTGTGCTAAAAAGACTGCCTAGTGATGCTGGCCCTTGCGTATCAAGGGTTTCGAGCCGCCGTTAACCGGCAAACGGACAAATTGATTCACAAAGGCGACGGTAGAGCATTTATGGAACAGCACCCCAGCGCCTTGAAGGTCATGGTGATCGACGATTCGAAGACGATTCGCCGCACCGCCGAAACGCTGCTGAAAAACGTGGGTTGTGAAGTCATCACGGCCATCGACGGTTTCGATGCTCTGGCCAAGATCGCCGACAATCATCCCGGCATCATCTTTGTCGATATCATGATGCCGCGTCTGGATGGCTATCAGACCTGCGCTTTAATCAAGAACAACAGTGCTTTCAAGTCCACGCCAGTGATAATGCTGTCGTCCAAGGACGGGCTGTTCGACAAGGCCAAGGGGCGCATCGTCGGCTCCGACCAGTTTTTGACCAAGCCTTTCAGCAAGGAAGAACTGCTGAACGCGATCCAGGCCCATGTACCGGGCTTCGCCGCCGTTTTGCCGCAGTAAGACACCTACAGTGACGCTCGGCCAACGGGCCTTGCGTCGACAAGAATGGGGAAGACCATGGCACGTATTCTGATCGTCGATGATTCGCCGACTGAAATGTACAAATTGACCGGCATGCTGGAAAAGCACGGCCATGAAGTATTGAAAGCTGAAAATGGCGCCGACGGCGTGGCCCTGGCCCGCCAGGAAAAACCCGACGCCGTGCTGATGGATATCGTCATGCCCGGCCTCAACGGATTCCAGGCCACCCGTCAGCTGACCAAAGATCCGGAAACCGGGCACATCCCGGTGATCATCATCACCACCAAGGATCAGGACACCGACAAGGTCTGGGGCACGCGCCAAGGGGCCAAGGATTACCTGACCAAACCGGTGGATGAAGAAACCCTGCTTAAAACCCTGAACAACGTGCTGGCCGGTTGATCGTCCGGCCATGACCGAGTCGCTGACGGCTTTTGAATTGCTGCTGCAGATCGACCAGCGCTGTCGCTTGCTGGCGGCGGACCTGCCGTCCCAGCCGACCCGGCAGAACAGTTGGAGCGGCATCGGTTTTCGCCTGGGTGAATACGGGTATGTCGCGCCGATGGGCGAGGTCAGTGAAGTGTTGCATGAGCCGCGCTTCACCCAGGTGCCGGGGGTCAAGCCTTGGGTCAAGGGCGTCGCCAATCTGCGTGGACGCCTGCTGCCGATCATGGACCTGTGTGCCTTCCTTGGCCACGAACTGTCGGTGGCGCGCCGCCAGCGGCGGGTGCTGGTGGTGGAGCATCAGGACGTGTTCGCCGGGCTGATGGTCGATGAGGTGTTCGGCCTTCAGCACTTCGCCCAGGGGAGTCTGGAACCCGTTGCGGCCAATGCGGTTCAAGGCCCCATGGCGGCGTTTGTCGAAGGCTGCTTTGAGGGCGAGCAGAACTGGTGGGTGTTCAGCCCGTTTGCGCTGGTGCGGTCGCAGGGGTTCATGAATATCGCGGTGTAACGGTAACAGCAAAGAACCCTGTGGGAGCGAGCTGGCTCGCGGTGACGGACTGACAGCCAGCACTGATGTCGACTGATACACCGCTATCGCGAGCAAACTCACTCCCAGTGGTTCTTCGGTAATGCTGAATGGTGTGGTTTAACAGGCGAAGACCGATGATAAAAGCAAAAACAGGCAAGCCAATGGAAGGGTCGCGCAGTCGGTCGCAGATCATCGTGCTGTTCATCGCACTGATCATCTTCATCATGCTGTTGTTCGCCAACTTCGCGTACCTCAACACCCAGGCCACCTACGACAAACAGTACATCGGCCACGCCGGTGAGCTGCGCGTGCTGTCCCAGCGCATTGCCAAGAACGCCACCGAAGCCGCCGCCGGCAAGGCTGCGGCATTCAAGTTGCTCAGCGATGCGCGCAACGATTTTGCCCAGCGCTGGGGCTATCTGAAGAAAGGCGACCCGTCCACCGGCCTGCCTCCTGCACCGGCTACCGTGCGCCCGGAAATGCGCGCCGTGCAGCTGGACTGGGAACGCCTGCTGAAAAACACCGATGCCATTCTCTCGAGCGAACAGACCGTGCTGTCACTGCATCAGGTCGCCGCGACGCTGGCCGAAACCGTCCCGCAGTTGCAGGTCGAGTACGAGAAAGTGGTGGAAATTCTCCTGCAGCGCGGCGCGCCTGCGGCACAGGTGGCGATGGCCCAGCGTCAATCGTTGCTGGCCGAGCGAATTCTCGGCGCCGTCAACACGGTGCTGTCGGGCGATGAAAATTCGCAGCAGGCGGCCGACGCGTTCGGTCGCGATGCCGCGCGTTTCGGCCAGGTGCTCAATGGCATGCTCCAGGGCAACCCGGCGCTGAAAGTCAGTCAGGTCGAGGACCGTGATGCGCGCGCGCGGCTGATCGAGATTTCCGAGCTGTTCGAATTTGTCTCCGGTTCCGTCGATGAAATCCTCGAAACCTCGCCCGAACTGTTCAAGGTCAGAGAGTCGGCCACCCATATTTTCAGCCTGTCGCAAACCCTGCTCGATGAAGCTTCGCACCTGGCCAGCGGTTTCGAAAACCTCGCCGGTGGGCGCGACACCGATACCATCGGCGGCTATGTACTGGGCCTGGCGGCACTGATGTCGATCATCCTCATCGGCCTGGTGATGGTGCGGGAAACCAATCGGCAGCTGCGGGAAACCGCCGAGAAAAACGAACGTAACCAGAACGCGATCATGCGTTTGCTCGATGAGATCGAGGACCTGGCCGACGGCGACCTGACCGTGAGCGCTTCGGTGACTGAGGATTTCACCGGCACCATCGCCGACTCGATCAACTATTCCGTGGACCAGCTGCGTGATCTGGTGGCCACGATCAACCTCACTGCCGGACAGGTCGCCGCCGCCGTACAGGAAACCCAGGCCACCGCCATGCACCTGGCGCAGGCTTCCGAGCATCAGGCGCAGCAGATTTCCGAAGCGTCCACCGCGATCAACGACATGGCCCAGTCCATCGATCAGGTGTCGGCCAACGCCGCTGAATCTTCGGCGGTGGCCGAGCGTTCGGTGGAAATCGCCAACAAGGGCAACGAGGTGGTGCACAACACCATCCACGGCATGGACAACATCCGTGAACAGATCCAGGACACCGCCAAGCGGATCAAACGCCTGGGCGAGTCGTCCCAGGAAATCGGCGACATCGTCAGCCTGATCGATGACATTGCCGACCAGACCAACATCCTCGCGCTCAACGCGGCGATCCAGGCGTCCATGGCCGGTGATGCCGGGCGCGGTTTCGCAGTGGTCGCGGACGAGGTGCAGCGCCTGGCCGAACGCTCATCGGCGGCCACACGCCAGATTGAAACCCTGGTGCGGGCGATTCAGACCGACACCAATGAAGCGGTGATTTCCATGGAGCAGACCACCACCGAAGTGGTGCGTGGTGCCCGTCTGGCGCAGGATGCCGGTGTGGCCCTGGAAGAAATCGAAGGGGTCTCGAAAACCCTGGCGGCACTGATCCAGAGTATTTCCAACGCGGCACAACAACAGACGTCGTCTGCCGGTCAGATTTCCCTGACGATGAACGTGATCCAGCAGATCACCACGCAGACCTCGTCCGGTTCTACCGCCACGGCCGAGAGCATCGGCAACCTGGCGAAAATGGCCAGCCAGTTGCGGCGCTCGGTGTCCGGGTTCACCTTGCCCGCCACCAGGGCGCAGGTGGCGGACAAAGCGTGAACCGGCCCAAGGGGCAGGGCATCTTGAAAGAAGTGGTGACTGGAGTGGTTATGGGTGATCGGCACGACTACGTGGCCCTCGAGTGGGTCAAAGGCGAAATTGCCGAAACGCTGAAGCAGGCTCATCACGCGATCGAAACCCGGCTTGATGACCCGCAGGCGACACACGCCCTGAGCGAATGCCTGGCGTGCATCCACCAGGTGCATGGCAGTCTGCAGATGGTCGAATTCTACGGCGCGGCCCTGCTCGCCGAAGAAATGGAGCAACTGGTCATTGCATTGCAAGAGGGTCGCGTCAGTCATCTCGACGAAGCGCTGCACCTGATGCTGCAGGCACTGGGGCAACTGCCGATTTACCTGGACCGCGTGCAAGGCGCCCGCCGTGATTTGCCTTTAGTGGTGCTGCCGTTGATCAATGATTTGCGCAGTGCCCGGGGCGAGAGTCTGTTGTCGGAAACCAGTCTGTTCAGCCCGCAGTTGCCAGACCTGCCGCCCCTGTCTGAAGACACCCTGGCACTGCTGGAACCGGCTGAATTGCCAAGCGTGCTGCGCAAGTTGCGGCAGATGTTGCAGATGGCGCTGGTCGGTCTGTTGCGCGAGCAGGATGACGACACCCATCTCGGTTATCTGGCCAAAGTCTTCAGCCGTCTCGAAAGCTTGTGCGGTAACGCGCCGCTGAGCCCGCTGTGGCAGGTCACTTCGGCACTGGTCGAAGGCATGCGCGGTGGTGCCATCGCCAACAGTCCGGCCTTGCGCAGCCTGTTCAAGCAGGCCGACAAAGAACTCAAGCGCCTGCTCGAACAGGGCATGCACGGCGTCAATCAGCCACCGCCCGCCGAGTTGTTCAAGAGTTTGCTGTTCTACATTGCCAAGGCCGAACACCCCACCGGGCAGATGCTGACCATGAAAGATCGCTACGGACTGGACGACGCGCTGCCCGACAGCGCGATGGTCGATGAAGAACGCGCACGGCTGGCCGGTCCCGACCGCGATGCGATGCGTTCGGTATTGGCCGCGTTGTGCGAAGAACTGGTGCGGGTCAAGGAGCGCCTTGATCTGTTCGTGCGCAGCGACCGGCAACACGCCTCCGATCTCGAAAGCCTGTTGGCACCCTTGCGGCAAATCGCCGATACCCTGGCGGTGCTGGGGTTTGGGCAGCCGCGCAAGGTCATCATTGATCAACTGGCGGTGGTGCTGAGCCTCGCCCAGGGCCAGCGCGAACCTGACGATGCGATCCTCATGGATGTCGCCGGCGCCTTGCTTTATGTGGAAGCCACGCTGGCCGGCATGGTCGGCACGGTGGAGCCCGAAAGCCAGGAAGACAGCCGCCTGCCGACCACCGACCTGACGCAGATCCACCAGATCGTGATCAAGGAAGCCCGCATCTGCCTGCAACAGGCCAAGGACATGATCGTCGACTACATCGACGCCGACTGGGACCGTCAGCACTTACAACCTCTGCCGGCGCTGCTGACCCAGGTGCGTGGCGCGTTGGCGATGATTCCGTTGAGCCGGGCGGCGAGCCTGATCGAAACCTGCAATCACTTCATCCGCGAACACCTGCTGCTTGATCCGGGACAGCCGGGCTGGCAAAAGCTCGATAGCCTGGCCGACGTCATCACCAGTCTCGAATACTATCTGGAACGCCTGAGCGATGATCCGCAAGCGCTTGGCGAACAGCTGCTCGACATCGCGGAAAAAAGCCTGGCATCGCTCGGTTTCTATCCTAATGAACATTCCAGTGAGCAGCAGGTGCCGGTGCTTGACGATGTGCTGAGCCCCGGCGAAGCGCAGCTCATGCAACAACGCCAGGAGCGGGATGCGCCGGCCATCGTCCAGACCCTCGCCGATGTGCTGGCCAGCCCGGTGTCGGCCCTTAACCCGCCCGCCCTCAGTACCCCCGGCAGCCTGTTGCCGCCGCCGTCTGGCGAAGAACCGGTGGACGATGAGTTGCGGGAAGTCTTCCTCGAAGAAACCGATGAAGTCCTGGAAGTGCTTCGCGAATACCTGCCGCGCTGGTCGATCAACCCCGACAACCGTTCGGCTCTGAGTGAATTGCGCCGGGCATTTCATACCCTCAAGGGCAGTGGTCGCATGGTTCGCGCATTGGTCTTGGGCGAACTGGCCTGGGCGATGGAAAACCTGCTCAACCGTGTGCTCGAACACAGTGTTGAGCCTGGTGCCACGGTGCAGCAATTGCTCGGCGATGTGCTCAACCTGTTGCCGGAACTGGTGGCCGAATACGCCGCCAATGCGCAGCGTCAGCGCTACGATGTCGACCAATTGGCCGCGCGTGCCCATGCCTTGGCCAAGGGGGAGGAACCGGCCAGCGACGAAGACACCCAGGACGTCTCGGCCCTCGACCCGCTGTTGCTGGAGATCTTTCGCAAAGAAGCCGAAAGCCATTTGAGCAGTCTCAATCGCTATCTGGATCAGGCAGCCGAGCACCTGCCGCTCCCAGCCAGTGACGAGTTGCAGCGAGCCTTGCATACCCTCAAGGGCAGCGCGTCGATGGCGGGGGTGTTGCCGATAGCCGAACTGGCCGCGCCGCTGGATCAACTGGCGCGCGAGTACAAGGCGCATCAGGTGGCGCTGGATCTGGATGAAGTCGACCTGTTGCTCGAAGCCGAAGGCTTGTTCCGACTGGGTTTGCGTCAACTGAGAACTGATCCGCTGGGGGAAATTCCAAACGCCAAAGCATTGATCGAGCGGGCTCAGGCGATGCTGGCCGAGCGTCTGCAAAACCTCTCGAATGCGCCGAGCGCCGGGCTGCGGATCAAGCGTGATCCGCAGCTGATCAACAACTTCCTGGCCCAGGGCATGGACATCCTCCTGGATGCTGAAAGCCTGTTGCAGCGCTGGCAGCATCATCCCGGCGAACGCCAGGAACTCAGCGCGCTGCTGGACGAGTTGACCACCCTCGGCGAAGGCGCGCACCTGGCTGACCTGCATCCGGTGGACGAACTCTGCGAGGCGTTGCTTGATCTTTATGGCGCGGTGGAAGAAAGCAGTCTGGCGGTCAGCGAGACGTTTTTTCACGAGGCGCAAAGTGCCCACGAAGCGTTGATCAACATGCTCGATGAACTGGCCGCCGGCCAGGAAGTGAGCCCGCAGCCGGAGCGGATTCGCGCCTTGCACGCCTTGCTCGACCAGAGCCTCGATCCATCGGCCATGGGCCTGATTCGCAGTGACGGCAGCCGCACCTTGAGCATTCGCGACTTGTCCGATGCCACCGCCGAACTGGCACAGAGCACTTTGGCAGACCTGGCACCGACCACAGTGGCGCTGGACGACGAAATTGTCTCCATCTTCCTCGAAGAGGCGGTGGACATCCTCGACAGCGCGAACCAAGCCTTGCAGCGATGGCTGAACGACCCGCAAAACGCCGCACCGCTGTCATCGCTGCAACGCGACTTGCACACCCTCAAGGGCGGCGCACGGATGGCCGAGGTCGAACCGGTCGGTGACCTGGCCCATGAGCTGGAAAGCCTTTACGAAGGGTTGGTGGATCGCCGCTACAGCCACAGCGATGTGCTGGTGCAATTGCTGCAAAACAGTCATGACCGCTTGGCGCAACTGCTTGAGCAATTGCAGAACCATCAAGCACTGGGCGACCCGGGGGAGTTGATCGAGGCGATTCGCGCGTTCCGCCAAGGTCATGCCGCTCACGCCGAGGTGATCGAACCTGCGGCCAGCAACGACTCTGCCCATCACGACAGCGAACTGCTGGACATCTTCCTCGAGGAAGGTTTCGACATCATCGAAAGCTCCAGCGCGGCACTGGTGCGCTGGCAGGCTGAGCCTTCGAATCGTCAGGAAGTGGAAACCCTGCTGCGCGACTTGCACACCCTCAAGGGCGGTGCGCGCATGGTCGAAATCGCGCCGATCGGTGACTTGGCCCATGAGCTGGAGTTTCTTTACGAAGGCGTGGCGAGCGGCGACCTGAAACCCACCGGGGCGTTGTTTGAATTGCTGCAGCGCAGCCACGACCGGCTGGCGCAAATGCTGGATGCCGCCCGTGCCGGTGAGCCGCTGCCGCCCGCCGACCGACTGCTGGACGCGATCAAGAACTTCAGCCATCCGGCCGTGCCTGAGCCCCCCGCACCGGTCGCTCTGCCTGCTGCAAAAACCGAAGCGCCAGTGCTGCCGCCCGATGCTGGCGCGGACATGGTCAAGGTCTCGGCAGAACTGCTCGACGACCTGGTCAACCTGGCCGGCGAAACCTCGATTTTCCGTGGCCGGATCGAACAGCAGGTCAGCGATGCGCAGATAGCGCTCAACGAAATGGAAACCACCATCGAGCGGATGCGTGATCAATTGCGCCGCCTCGACACCGAAACCCAGGGCCGGATCCTCAGCCGTCAGCAAGTCGACGGCGAACGCCAGGGCTACGAAGAATTCGACCCGCTGGAGATGGACCGTCACTCGCAATTGCAGCAACTGTCGCGGGCACTGTTCGAGTCCGCCTCTGACTTGCTGGATCTCAAGGAAACCCTCGACCGGCGCAACCATGATGCGCAAAACCTGCTGCAACAGCAGGGCCGCATCAACACCGAGTTGCAGGAAGGCCTGATGCGCACGCGCATGGTTCCGTTCGAGCGGATGCTGCCGCGCTTGAAGCGCATTGTCCGTCAGGTGGCCGGCGAGTTGGGCAAGGACGTCGAGTTCATCGTCGGCAACGCCGAAGGCGAGATGGATCGCAACGTGCTTGAGCGCATGGCCGCACCGCTCGAACACATGCTGCGCAATGCCGTGGACCATGGCCTTGAATCCGCCGAAGTGCGTGTCGCGGCGGGGAAACCGGCGCAAGGGCGAATCACTCTGGACTTGTTGCGCGAAGGCGGAGACATCATTTTCGATATTCGTGACGACGGTGCCGGTGTGCCGCTGGACGCGGTGCGGCGCAAGGCGATCAAGCGCGGCCTGCTCGATCCGGACAGCGACATCAGCGACCGCGACGTCCTGCAATTTATCCTGCAACCGGGGTTTTCCACGGCTGAGAAAATCACCCAGATTTCCGGTCGTGGTGTCGGCATGGACGTGGTGCACGAAGAGGTGCGGCAACTGGGCGGCACCATGAGCATCGATTCGGTGCCGGGGCAGGGTGTGCATTTCCGCATTCGCCTGCCATTCACGGTGTCGGTCAACCGCGCGCTGATGGTGCAATGCGCTGAAGATCAATATGCGATCCCGCTGAACACCATCGACGGCATCGTCCGCGTCTTGCCCAACGAGCTCGAAGGGCATTTCCGTCTCGATCCGCCCACCTACGAGTACGCCGGGCAACGCTACGAACTGTGCTATCTGGGCGAGCTGCTGAAAACCAGTCCCCGCCCCAAACTCCTGGGCCAGGGCCTGCCGCTGCCGGTGTTGCTGGTGCAATGCAACGATCGGCACATCGCGGTGCAGGTCGACGCCATGGCCGGCACCCGCGAGATCGTGGTGAAGAGCCTTGGGCCGCAATTCGCTGCCGTGCAGGGGGTGTCCGGGGCGACGATTCTGGGGGATGGCCGGGTGGTGTTGATTCTGGATCTGTTGGCGCCGATCCGCGCCCTGCAGGCCCGGGTGCCACAACGTCCGGGAAGTCATGAAGTCGAGGCCGAGCCGCAGCGTCCGTTACTGGTGATGGTGGTCGACGACTCGGTCACGGTGCGCAAGGTCACCAGCCGTTTGCTCGAACGTCACGGCATGAACGTGCTGACCGCCAAGGACGGCGTCGACGCCATGCTGCTGCTGGAAGAACACATGCCGGACCTGATGCTGCTGGACATCGAAATGCCGCGCATGGACGGCTTCGAAGTGGCGACCCAGGTGCGCAACGATGAGCGCTTGCAGCACTTGCCGATCATCATGATCACCTCGCGCACCGGCCAGAAACACCGCGACCGGGCGATGGCCATCGGCGTCAACGACTACCTCGGCAAGCCGTACCAGGAATCGGTATTGCTTGAAAGCATTGCCCTATGGAGCAAAACCCATGCTTGAGCGGCTGATCAGCCAGCGCACCAGCCACCTTACCGGCCTGTTGCTGCCTCTGGCCGACCGTAACCTGATCTTGCCCAACGTCGCGGTCGCCGAGCTGATTGACTACCAGCCTGCGGCGTTCGATCTGGACACGCCGCCGTGGTATCTGGGCCGGGTGACGTGGCGCAACCGGCAGATTCCACTGCTCAGTTTCGAGTCGGCCTGCGGGCAGAAAATCGTCATTGGCGAGCGGGCGCGGATCGTCATTCTCAATGCGCTGGGCGGGCGGCCGGGGCTTAAATTCATTGCGATGCTGGTGCAGGGGATTCCACGCTCATACAAGCTCGACAGTCAATTGAGCTATGTCGACGTGCCGCTGTGTGCACTGGAAAAAGCGGCGGTGCAGGTGGCGGATCAAGTGGCCAAAGTGCCGGACTTGCTGGCGCTGGAGGAGTTGCTTGTGACTGCCGGGTTGTCCTGACTGGCCCCCGTGGCGAGGAAGCTTGCTCCCGCTGGGGCGCGGAGCGGCCCTAAATCCAGGCGACCGGGTTGCTTCAGAGACACCTCATGGGGCAGATTGACGACTGCGTCGCAGCCGAGCGGGAGCGAGCTCCCTCGCTACATTGGGGTTGTTCGTTACGGTGACCGTAACTATCCACCACTCTGCTTGATTGATGCCCCACACCCAACACTCCTAAGGTAGCTCCACGACAGCGAACCCGTGGAGTGGTCATGACTACAACAATATCCCCCGACGCGCGTTGGACGCGGCGACGCAGCGAAAAGCAGCGGCGTCTCGAACAGGTGCGAGGTCTTGCCGACGGTGTGGTGTTGCCTACCGACAACATCGTCGCGGCGCTCGAGGCGTTGATCCTGCCGGGCGATCGCGTGGTGCTGGAGGGCAACAACCAGAAACAGGCGGATTTCCTTTCCCGGTCCCTGGCCAAGGTTGACCCGGCCAAGCTCCACGACCTGCACATGATCATGCCCAGCGTCGGCCGCTCTGAGCACCTGGACCTGTTCGAACGCGGCATCGCCCGCAAGCTCGATTTCTCTTTCGCCGGCACCCAGAGCCTGCGCATCAGCCAGCTGCTTGAAGACGGCCTGCTGGAAATCGGCGCGATTCACACCTACATCGAACTCTACGCACGGCTGGTGGTGGACCTGATTCCCAACGTCGTGCTCTCGGCCGGATTCATGGCCGACCGCGCCGGCAACATCTATACCGGGCCAAGCACCGAAGACACCCCGGCGCTGATCGAGCCGGCGGCGTTCAGCGACGGCATCGTGATTGTTCAGGTCAACCAGTTGGTGGACGACGTCAGCGATCTGCCTCGGGTCGACATTCCCGCGTCGTGGGTCGATTTTGTGGTGGTGGCCGACAAGCCGTTCTACATCGAACCGTTGTTCACTCGCGACCCACGGCACATCAAGCCTGTGCACGTGTTGATGGCGATGATGGCGATCCGCGGCATCTACGAAAAACACAACGTGCAGTCGCTCAACCACGGCATCGGTTTCAACACGGCCGCCATCGAGTTGATCTTGCCCACGTACGGTGAATCCCTCGGCCTCAAGGGCAAGATCTGCCGCAACTGGACACTCAATCCGCACCCGACGTTGATCCCCGCCATCGAAAGCGGCTGGGTTGAAAGCGTGCATTGCTTCGGCACCGAACTGGGGATGGAAAATTACATCGCCGCCCGACCCGATGTGTTCTTTACCGGGCGCGACGGCTCCCTGCGTTCCAACCGGATGTTCAGTCAGTTGGCTGGGCAGTACGCGGTCGATCTGTTCATCGGCGCCACGCTCCAGGTCGATGGCGATGGGCATTCTTCCACCGTGACCCGCGGGCGGCTGGCCGGTTTCGGCGGGGCGCCGAACATGGGCCACGACCCGCGCGGTCGTCGTCACGGCACGCCCGCCTGGCTGGATATGCGCCACGCCGACGCCGCCGAACCGATGCTCGAACGCGGCAAAAAACTGGTGGTGCAAATGGTCGAGACCTTCCAGGAGGGTGGCAAACCAACCTTTGTCGAAACCTTGGACGCCGTTGAAGTGGCGAAGAAAAGCGGTATGCCGCTGGCGCCGATCATGATCTACGGCGACGACGTTACCCACCTGCTGACTGAAGAAGGCATCGCCTATCTGTACAAGGCGCGCTCGCTTGAGGAGCGGCAGGCAATGATTGCTGCCGTCGCGGGCGTGACCGCCATCGGCCTGCGTCACAACCCCAAAGACACTGCGCGTATGCGCCGCGAAGGCCTGATCGCCTTGCCCGAAGACCTTGGTATCCGCCGCACCGATGCCACCCGTGAACTGCTCGCCGCGAAAAGCGTGGCCGATCTGGTCGAGTGGTCGGGTGGCCTCTACAACCCGCCCGCCAAGTTCAGGAGCTGGTAATGCACGCACTCAACCTGCAACCGAAAACCCTGAGTCTGGCCGAAAGGCTGGCGGACCTGGCAGTGGACGCACTGATCGACGAAGCGGACCTGTCGCCGAAACCGGCACTGGTCGACCGTCGCGGCAATGGTGCCCATACCGATTTGCACCTCGGGCTGATGCACGCCTCGGCGCTGGCCTTGTGGCCGGCGTTCAAGGAAATGGCTGAAGTGGCGATCGAACTCGGTGAAATCGGATTGCCGCTGCGCGAAGCCGTTGGCCGTATCGGCCGTGACGGCGAGCAAGCGATGCTCGCCACCACCCATGGCGTGAATACCCATCGCGGGGCGATCTGGGCGTTGGGCCTGTTGGTCGCTGCCGCCGCCCTGGAGCCGGACTCCAGCGCCGCCAGTGCCATCGCGGTGCGCGCGGCGAGGCTGGCCTTGCTCGACGATCGCTACGCACCGCGACCACTCAGCCACGGCGCGCAAGTCGCCCAACGCTACGGTGCGCGGGGTGCTCGTGAAGAAGCGCAATTGGCTTTCCCGGCCGTGACCCAGCGCGCGCTGCCGCAGCTCAAACGCAGCCGCACCGACGGGCATGGCGAACAGAACGCACGGCTCGATGCCTTGCTCGCGATCATGACGAATCTGGCCGACACCTGCGTGCTGTACCGCGCCGGAGAAGAAGGCTTGCGCACCATGCAACTCGGCGCCCAAGCGGTGCTCGATGCCGGTGGCAGTGCCAGCCTCGCCGGACGTCGTCGCCTGCACGAGCTGGACCAGCAACTCATCGCATTGAACGCCTCGCCCGGCGGTGCTGCCGACTTGCTCGCAGCCTGCCTGTTTATCGACCGTGTCGAGTCGGGCGAAAGCCTTATACAGGGAGCTTTCTGATGGAAACCTTATCCTTTGAATTCCCGGCCGGGCAGCCACCACGCGGTCGCACGCTGGTGGGTTGTGTCGGCTCCGGCGATCTCGAAGTCATGATCGAACCGGGGCAGGCGGGCAAATTGACCATCACCGTGCAGACCTCGGTCAACGGCAGTGAACAGCGCTGGCAGCATCTGTTTGCACGGATGTTCGACGGCCAGACGCCAGCGGCCATGCACATCGACATCCACGATTTCGGCGCCACCCCCGGCGTAGTCCGCCTGCGTCTGGAACAAGGCTTCGAGGAGATCGGCCATGACTGACAGCGCAGCGTTGCTGACCAAACACAGCTTCGTCGAACTCGGGGCGCGGCAGCGGGCAAAAGCCTTGCTCGATGCCGGCACCTTTCGCGAGTTGCTCGACCCGTTTCAGCGGATCATGTCGCCGTGGTTGTCCCGCCAGGGCGTGGTGCCGCAAGCCGATGACGGTGTGGTGATCGCCAAAGGCAGCCTCGATGGCCTGCCGGTGGTGATCGCCGCCATCGAAGGCGCTTTCCAGGGCGGCAGCCTCGGTGAAGTCGGCGGGGCAAAAATTGCCGGTGCGCTGGAACTGGCCGCCGAAGATAACCGCAAAGGCATCCCGACCCGCGCCGTGTTGCTGCTGGAAACCGGCGGCGTGCGTTTGCAGGAGGCCAACCTGGGCCTGGCGGCGATTGCCGATATCCACGCGGCGATTGTCGACTTGCAGCAGTACCAACCGGTGGTTGCAGTGGTGGCGGGCAGCGTCGGTTGCTTCGGCGGCATGTCGATTGCCGCCGGGTTGTGCAGCTACTTGCTGGTGACCCAGGAAGCGCGGCTTGGCCTCAACGGTCCGCAGGTGATCGAGCAGGAGGCCGGGCTTGAGGAGTACGACTCCCGGGATCGTCCGTTCATCTGGAGCCTGACCGGTGGCGAACAGCGCTTCGCCAGTGGATTGGTGGATCGTTATGTCGCGGATGACGTTGCGCAGATCCAGCAGCAGGTCGGTGAGTTGCTCAAGCAAGGCTTGCCGGCGCAGCCGCGCAGCCGACAGGCCGACCTGTTCCTGCAACGCTTGGCGCGTCTGAATGCTGAACCGCAAATCGAACCCTCCGTGGTTCGCGACCTGTACCAAGGAGAGCGCTCATGAGTGCGAATTCCCTCAGAGGCTTGAACTGGTTCAACGCCTTGAGCGCCGATGCCGGACCGGTCGCCGGTTTGCCGGCCTCGCTGAAAGTCGCCGATGGTTTATTGGCCGGGCAACCGGTGCGGTTTATCGCCGTGGTGGCCGACGCGGAAAACCGTTTCGTCCGCGCTCGTCATGGTGAGGTCGGTCTGCTCGAAGGCTGGGGTCTGGCCAGGGCGGTGGATGAAGTCATCGCCGCTGACCAGGACAAACCGCAGAAACGCGCCTTGATCGCTATCGTCGATGTGCCGAGTCAGGCCTATGGTCGGCGCGAAGAAGCCCTCGGTATCCATCAGGCCCTGGCCGGCGCGGCGGACAGCTATGCCCGTGCACGTCTGGCGGGTCATGCGGTGATCGGTCTGCTGGTGGGCAAGGCGATGTCCGGGGCATTTCTCGCTCACGGTTATCAAGCCAACCGTTTGATTGCCCTGCGTGATCCGGGGGTGATGGTGCATGCCATGGGCAAGGCCTCGGCGGCGCGGGTAACCTTGCGCAGCGTCGAAGAGCTGGAAACCCTGGCCGCCAGCGTGCCGCCAATGGCCTATGACATCGACAGCTATGCCAGCCTTGGGTTGCTGTGGGAAATCTTGTCGGTGGAGCAGATCGAACAGCCGACTTCGGCGGATCTGGCGCGGGTGACTGACTGCCTGACACAAGCGATTGGCGATGTGGCGCAGAAGGGGGCCGATCTCAGCGGTCGTCTCGGTGCGACGAACCGTGCGGCTTCGAGCAAGGTTCGCCAATTGCTGAGAGAGCAGTGGTGAACACGTTTCCGGCCCACGACCTGCTCTGGGGCATGACCCCGGCGCAGTTGCCCGCGGACGCGCCTGCGTGGGCGGTCGAGTCGCTCAGTGCCGGGCAACCGGTGGTGGTGCGGCGCGCGATGTCGACGGCGGGTCGGATCGCGGTTGGCGTGCGTGGCCGTTTGCGTGAGCAGCGTTTTGCGACGTCGATGGCGATTGCCGCGATCACCCGTCGCGTCACGCCGGAAGAACTCTGTCACCTCGACGCTGAGCGTCATTTGCCGGCCCTTGAAGCCTTGGCTCAATTGCGGCCTGCACTGGATGCCTGCGGTTGGGTCTGGGGTGTCAGCGGCAGCGCCGGGTTCGAACTGGCCAGCGGTTTTGCAGCCCTTCATCAGGGCAGCGACCTGGACCTGATCCTGCGCACGCCGCAACCGCTGGCGCGGGATCAGGCTCGTGAACTGTTGGCGTTGCTGGACGCGGCGCCCTGCGTGGTCGACATGCAACTGCAGACGCCGTTGGGCGGTGTTGCCTTGCGCGAATGGGCTGGCACTTCGCATCGGGTACTGCTGAAAAACACCTGCGAAGCCCTTCTGGTGACGGATCCGTGGAACCCGCAGGAGCAAGCGGCGTGAGCAGCTTGCTGGTGTTCCCGGGGCAGGGCGCGCAGCAGCCGGGCATGCTTCAGCGTTTGCCTGCGCATACCTTGAGCGAGGCGAGCGACGTACTCGGTGAAGACGTTTTGCTGCTCGATTGCGCCGAGGCACTGCAGTCGACAAGGGCGGTGCAGCTTTGCCTGTTGATCGCTGGCGTGGCGGCTTCACGGCAGTTGGCGATGGCTCCGGATTACGTCGCAGGGCTTTCCATCGGCGCCTATCCGGCAGCGGTGGTGGCTGGTGCACTGGAATTCAGCGATGCACTGCAGCTGGTCAGCCTGCGCGGTGAACTGATGCAGCGGGCGTATCCACAGGGCTACGGCATGACCGCGATCATCGGTCTCGACCTGGCCACCGTGGAAGGTTTGCTGGCGCAGGTTCACAGTGTCGACACGCCGGTTTACCTGGCCAACATCAACGCCGATAACCAACTGGTGATTGCCGGCAGTGAGGGCGCAATGAAAGCCGTGGCCGAGTTGGCACGAGCTTGCGGGGCAGGGCTGGCCAAGCGTCTGGCAGTGAGCGTGCCGTCGCATTGTCCGCTGCTGGACGCGCCAGCGAAAACCCTTGCCGAAGCCTTCGCCAAGGTGCCGCTGCAAACACCCCGGATCGGCTACCTGAGCGGCAGTCGCGCGCGGCCAGTGGCCCGCGTCGATGCCCTGCGCGACGACCTCGCCTTTAACATGTGCCGCGTGGTGGATTGGCGCGGCACCGTGCAAAGCGCCTACGAGCGTGGCGTACGTCTACAGATCGAACTGCCGCCCGGTGCGGTGCTGACCGGGCTGGCGCGCCGGGTGTTCGAGCAAGGCACCGTGATGGCCTTCGACGGTGCACGCCTCGATACCCTGCAGGCGCTGATGCGTGAGGAGGGAAGCCGCCAATCCTAGACCACCCGACTTAAGGCTTCGAACAACAAAAACAACATTCGACGATGCACTTTGAGGACAACAACAATGATTATCTACGGTGTGGCATTTCTCGGCTTTTGTACCCTAGTGGGTATTTTCATTGGCGAACTGCTCGGCAAACTGATTGGCGTACCGGCCAACGTCGGCGGCGTCGGGATTGCGATGCTGCTGCTGATTGGCCTGGGCAGCTATCTCAATAAAAACGGTTGGTTCAAAGGCAAGACCGAACAGGGCGTGGAGTTCTGGAGTGCGGTCTATATTCCGATTGTCGTCGCCATGGCGGCCCAGCAAAACGTGTATGGCGCGCTCAAGGGTGGGCCGATGGCGATCCTGGCGGGGACGGCGGCGGTGGTGATTGCCTTCGCCCTGGTGCCGGTGCTGGTGCGTATCGGTAACAAAGAGCCGTCTGCGATCAATCCTGCGAAGACAGTGGGGTAATCGCCATGTACGAATCGATGATGAAGGTGATTACCGGTTACGGGCTGATCAGTGGCTTTCTGATTGTCGGCGTGACCATGTGGGTGTCCTACTGGATTTCCAATACGTTCACCAAAGGTCGCCTGCACGGCTCGGCCATTGCCATTCTTTTGGGGCTGCTGCTGTCCTATGTTGGTGGTGCGCTGACAGGGGGTCAAAAAGGCGTGGTGGACATTCCGTTATTGTCCGGGATCGGCCTGCTCGGCGGGGCGATGTTGCGGGATTTTGCCATCGTGGCAACGGCATTTGGCGTCAGTGTCGATGAGCTCAAGCGTGCCGGGTTTGTCGGCGTGCTGGCACTGTTCGTCGGTGTGGGCACTTCATTCATCGCGGGTGTCGCAGTGGCGATGGCGTTCGGTTACACCGATGCGGTGAGCCTGACCACCATCGGTGCCGGTGCGGTGACCTACATTGTCGGGCCGGTGACCGGCGCGGCCATCGGTGCCAGTTCCGAAGTCATGGCGCTGTCGATTGCGGCGGGCTTGATCAAGGCGATTCTGGTGATGGTGATGACACCGTTCGTGGCGCCGCTGATCGGCTTGAACAATCCGCGCAGCGCAGTGATCTTCGGCGGATTGATGGGGACTTCCAGTGGTGTGGCCGGCGGGTTGGCGGCGACTGATCCGAAACTGGTGCCTTATGGTTGCCTGACGGCGGCGTTCTACACCGCGCTGGGTTGCCTGCTCGGGCCATCGCTGCTGTACTTGATTATTCGCGGGATTGTTGGTTGATGAGCTAATGCTTTTGTGGCGAGGGAGCAAGCTCCCTCGCCACAAGGTCTCAGACCTGCCGATTGGCATACATCCGACATTCCGCCAGCAACGCCAGCAGGTTCGGGTCGCGCTCCTTGGCTTTGAGGAACACCACGCCAATGTGCTGCTGCAACCGATACTTTTCCTGCAACGCAATCAGCTTCACCCGGTTCTCGTACACCGCCGCAATCCTCCCCGGCAGCAGCGCATAACCCACGCCCGAGCTGACCATGCTCAACAGCGTGAAGATGTCGTTGACCTGCATGGCCACCTTCGGCTCGAACCCCGCCTGCTCGAATACCCGCTTGCCATCCTGATGCGTGGCAAAGCCCTGGGTCAGGGTGATGAAGGTTTCATCGCGGACCTCGGCGAGGTCGACTTCAGTCCGTTGTGCGAACTTCGAATCGGCCGGTGTGGCGAGGAAAATGTCGTCGGAGAACAGCGGGATGTGTTCCAGGTCCGGGTCGATGATGCTGTCGTCCAGCGACACCAGGATCGCGTCGACTTCCATGTTCTTGAGTTTGTACAGCAGGTCGAAATTCGAGCCGAGAATCAGATCGATGTTCAGCTCGCTGCGGCGGATTTTCAGGCCCATGATCAGTTGCGGCACGGTCTTCACCGTCAGCGAATACAGCGAACCCAATTTGAAGCGCTCGGCGGAAAAGCCGGCGGCTTCGCGGGTCAGGCGCACACTTTCGACGACGTCCTGAATCAGCTTTTGCGCCCGCTCTTCCAGCACATAGGCACTCTCCAGCGGCGTCAGGTTGCGGCCTTCGTGCTTGAACAGCGGGCAGCGCAGGGCACTTTCCAAAGAGTGGATGGCGCGGTGAACGCTGACGTTGCTGGTCTGCAACTCGACGGCGGCCCGGGCCAGGTTACCGGTGCGCATGAAGGCCAGGAACACCTCTAGTTTTTTCAGGGTCAACTCTTCATCGATCAGCATGGGGGCGGACTCTTTTTGGAATGACCCGATTGTGCCCAATTCAACTGGGCGCGTCGTTCGGAAACATTGCGCTTTTACGCTTGAAGCCTGAGCCTTGCGCATGGCGGTAAAGCATCTTGAGGTAAGCGAGACATGTATCACGGGGAAAGATTGAACGCCTGGACGCATTTGGTCGGGGCGCTGGCGGCGATGGTCGGGGTGGTATGGATGTTGGTGATCGCCAGCATGGACGGCAGCCCATGGAAAATCGTCAGCGTGGCGATTTACGGTTTTACTTTGATGTCGCTCTACAGCGCTTCGACCGTGTACCACAGTGTGCGCGGGCGCAAGAAAGCGATCATGCAGAAGGTCGATCACTTTTCGATCTACCTGCTGATTGCCGGCAGCTATACGCCGTTCTGTCTGGTAACGCTGCGTGGGCCTTGGGGCTGGACGTTGTTCGGGATCGTCTGGGGGCTGGCGCTGATCGGCATCCTGCAAGAGATCAAGCCACGTTCGGAGGCACGGATTCTGTCGATCGTGATTTACGCGGTGATGGGCTGGATCGTGTTGGTGGCGGTCAAGCCATTGCTGGCGGCATTGGGCAGCGCCGGGTTTGCCTGGCTGGCTTCGGGTGGTGTGTTGTACACCGTGGGGATTATCTTTTTTGCCCTCGATCATCGCCTGCGCCATGCCCATGGGATCTGGCATTTGTTTGTGATCGCGGGGAGTTTGCTGCACTTTGTAGCGATTTTCTTCTACGTTTTGTAAACCGAGTCGCGGCCAATCGCTGGCAAGCCAGCTCCCCCAGGATTGTGGTTGGAACACGGATAATGTGTTCGACAAAAAAACTGTGGGAGCTGGCTTGCCAGCGATGGGGCCTTAGAAGTCACCCCAAAGTTGCTGGGCCACCGCCAACGCCACTACCGGCGCGGTCTCGGTCCGCAACACCCGCGGACCAAGGCGGGCGGCATGAAAACCGTTGGCCTTGGCCTGTTCGACTTCGGCATCCGACAATCCGCCTTCAGGGCCGATCAGGAAGGCCAATGTCGCAGGCTTGGCATGACTCACCAGCGGCTCAGCCACCGGATGCAAGACGAGCTTCAACTCAGCCTGCGTCTGCTTCAACCAATCCGCCAACAACAGCGGCGGATGAATTAAAGGCACTCGCGAACGCCCGCACTGTTCGCACGCGCTGATCGCCACCTGCCGCCAATGCAGCAGACGCTTGTCGGCGCGCTCGTCCTTGAGCCGGACTTCGCAGCGATCGCTGAAAATCGGCGTGATTTCAGTGACACCCAGTTCAGTGGCTTTCTGAATCGCCCAATCCATACGCTCGCCACGGGACAAGCCCTGGCCGAGGTGGATCTGCAAAGGCGATTCGACCTGGCCGGCGAAGCTTTCATCGATCTGCACCACCACGCGCTTCTTGCCGACTTCGAGCAGCCGGGCGCGAAACTCCTGGCCCGAGCCGTCGAACAACTGCAACGCATCGCCCTCGGCCATACGCAGCACGCGGCTGATGTAGTGGGCCTGGGCTTCGGGCAATTCGTGTTCGCCGGTGCTCAGGGGGGCATCGATGAAGAAGCGGGACAGTCTCATGTTGGGTCTCTACTCAATTCGATCGGAGTCGCTTTTTGTGGCGAGGGAGCTTGCTCCCTCGCCACAGGGGTTGTGCAATGACTGTCAGCCCGGATCACGGAACCCCGGATGGAAATCCTTGGGCACTGAAACACTCATGCTGTCGTGGGTCGCGATGTCGATCCCTTCGCTTGCCACTTCGGCCAGAAAGTCGATCTGTTCCGGGGTGATCACGTACGGCGGAAGGAAATACACCACGCTGCCCAACGGCCGCAGCAAGGCACCACGCCCCAGCGCATGCTGAAACACCTTCAGACCGCGACGTTCCTGCCACGGATAAGCTTCTTTGGTCGCCTTGTCCTTGACCATCTCGATTGCCAGCACCATGCCGGTCTGGCGCACTTCCGAGACGTTCGGGTGATCGACCAGATGCGCGGTGGAGGAGGCCATGCGCTGGGCCAGAGCCTTGTTGTTCTCGATGACGTTGTCTTCTTCGAAGATGTCCAGCGTCGCCAACGCCGCCGCGCACGCCAGCGGGTTGCCGGTGTAGCTGTGCGAGTGCAGGAACGCGCGAAGGGTCGGGTAGTCGTCGTAGAAGGCGCTGTAGACCTCGTCGGTGGTGATGCACGCTGCCAGCGGCAGGTAGCCGCCGGTCAGGGCCTTGGACAGGCAGAGAAAATCCGGGCGGATGCCGGCCTGTTCGCAGGCGAACATGGTCCCGGTGCGACCGAAGCCGACGGCGATTTCGTCGTGAATCAGGTGCACGCCGTAGCGATCGCAGGCATCGCGCAGCAGCTTGAGGTACACCGGGTGGTACATGCGCATGCCGCCGGCGCCCTGGATCAACGGCTCGACAATGACGGCAGCGACGCTGTCGTGGTTCTCTGCCAGGGTCTGTTCCATCGCCGCGAACATGTTGCGCGAGTGTTCTTCCCAGCTCATGCCGTCGGGACGCAGGTAGCAATCCGGACTCGGCACCTTGATGGTGTCCAGCAACAGCGCCTTGTAGGTTTCGGTGAACAGCGGCACGTCGCCCACCGACATCGCCGCCATGGTTTCGCCGTGGTAGCTGTTGGTCAGGGTGACAAAACGTTTCTTGTTCGGCTGGCCGCGGTTGAGCCAGTAGTGAAAGCTCATTTTCAGCGCGACTTCGATGCAGGACGACCCGTTATCGGCGTAGAAGCATCGGGTCAGGCCTTCCGGCGTCATCTTCACCAGGCGTTCGGACAGCTCGATCACCGGTTGATGACTGAAACCGGCAAGGATCACGTGTTCCAGTTGATCGACCTGGTCCTTGATGCGCTGGTTGATCCGCGGATTGGTGTGGCCGAACACGTTGACCCACCAGGAACTGACCGCGTCGAGGTAGCGCTTGCCTTCGAAATCCTCCAGCCAGACGCCTTCACCGCGCTTGATCGGGATCAGCGGCAGTTGCTCGTGATCTTTCATCTGGGTGCAGGGATGCCATAACACCGCGAGATCGCGTTGCATCCACTGGTTATTCAGGCCCATTTCTTCTCTCCTCGAGGCGGTCCGCGGCAGGCGCGAACAAACAATCGCGCAAGCCTATGCAATGCACGCCACCGGGACAACCCATTGTGTCGATTGAGCTACTTTGTACAGGCCGATAGACGTTGCTGGCGGGCGTCTGAAGCCTGACGTATCCTTCACGGCTCTTGAGTCGTCTGGCTCGCACAAATCGCTATTTTTCGTGTATTTCCGGAGTTCGCTGAATGTCTGTCGGTTGGCTGCGCGCCTGTGCGCTGGTGATGTTGGGGCTGTTCAGCGTGTCTGCGCTGGCCAAGGATAAAACCGCGATCGTGATCGGCGGCGGGGTCTCGGGCCTCACGGCGGCGTATGAGCTGCAGAACAAAGGCTGGCAGGTCACGCTGCTGGAAGCCAAATCGAGCCTGGGCGGTCGTTCCGGCATGGCCACCAGCGAGTGGATCGGCAACGACAAGGCTCAACCGGTCCTGAACAAGTACGTCTCGACGTTCAAGCTGAGCACCACACCGGCCCCTGAGTTCGTGCGGACTCCCGGCTACTTGATCGACGGCGTGTATTACACCGCTGCCGACCTGGCCACCAAGGATCCGACCACTGCCGAAGCGCTCAAACGCTACGAAAAGACCGTTGACGACCTCGCGCGCTCGATCGACGATCCGACGAACCCGTCGGCCAACAGCACCCTGCACGCTCTGGACCAGATCAACGTCTCCAACTGGCTGGATCGCCTGAGCCTGCCGGCCACTGCCCGTCAGCTGGTGAACCAGCAGATTCGTACCCGTTACGACGAACCTTCGCGCATCTCGCTGTTGTACTTCGCGCAGCAGAGCCGCGTGTATCGTGGCGTGTCCGACCGTGACCTGCGTGCGTCGCGTCTGGTCGGTGGCAGTCCGGTGCTGGCCCAGGCCTTCGTCAAACAACTGAAAACCATCAAGACCAGCTCGCCTGTCTCGGCGATTGTCCAGGACAAGGACAGCGTCACCGTCAAAGTCGGCAGCGTCGGTTATCAGGCGGACTACGTGGTGCTGGCCGTGCCATTACGCGCCCTGAACAAGATCCAGATGACTCCGGCGCTGGACGCCCAGCACCTGGCGGCAATCAAGGGCACCAACTACGGTTGGCGCGACCAGATCATGCTGAAGTTCAAAACGCCGGTATGGGAGCCCAAGGCTCGCATGTCCGGTGAAATCTACAGCAACACCGGTCTGGGCATGCTGTGGATCGAACCGGCCTTGAAGGGTGGCGCCAACGTGGTGATCAACCTGTCCGGCGACAACGCGCGGGTGATGCAGGCGTTCGGCGACAAGCAGATGGTTGACCAGGTGCTGATTCGCCTGCACGCGTTTTATCCACAGGCGCGTGGCTCGTTCACCGGTTATGAAATCCGTCGCTACAGCACCGACCCCTCGATGGGCGGCGCTTACCTGGCCTTTGGCCCGGGCCAGATCAGCAAGTTCTGGCGCCTGTGGGAACGCCCGATTCAACGCGTAGCCTTTGCTGGCGAACACACTGACGCCCTGTACCCGGGCACTCTGGAAGGTGCGTTGCGTTCCGGTCAGCGCGCGGCCAGCCAGGTTGAAGATCTGGCGGCGGGCAAATCCTTTGAACCGGCGAAGGCCGCTCCGGTAGCCGCTGCCGCTGCAGCCGGTGCGGTGGCGGCGAAGAAGGGTAACTTCTTCACCAACCTGTTCGGCGGCTCGGATGACGAGAAAAAGCCAGAACCGGTCAAGGCGCCAGAGCCTGTTGCACCGCCAGCTCCGGCGCCTGCTCCAGCCCCGGTCGCTGCCCCGGCACCGGTTGCAGCGCCGAAGCCTGCAACCCCGGTAAAAGCCGAGCCTGCGAAGAAGGCCCCGGCTAAAACCCCAGCCAAACCGGCGGCCAAAGCCGAGGCCAAAAAAGCGCCGGCCAAGGCTCCGGCAAAGAAGGCCGAGCCGGCGAAGAAGCCAGCGGCCAAACCGGCGGCGACTACTGAGACCAAGGCTCAGTAAAGCCCCGGTGTAAAAAAGCGCGGCCCGAGGGTCGCGCTTTTTTTTGCCGTCAGACATGAGACATTGCGACCAAATCTGTCAGGTCCTACAGGCCTCAGCGATACATCAGAGCGTTCCCACAAGCGAATCGGAAGGTAATGATAGGTAACGCTTGGCCTTGAGTTCTATGCTCTTCAGAAACGGGAGAGAACATGAAAAAACTGATAGTGATCATCCTTTTGATAAGCCTGTTCGGTTGTGCAAATGCCGAGCTGTTTCCTGGATGGGGTAGGGGGTACACCCATGGCCTGGCCTATACATGCCAGATCAATCCGTACGATCCTGACTGTCTACAGCCACCCCCCGTGTACCACAACTAGGCAGTGTGCAAGACAATGGTCCCGGGGATCGTTAACGTACAGGCGTAAAAAAAACGCGGCTCAGGACCGCGTTTTTTTACGCCTGAAAAAATCGAGAGCGAAATCGAATAAACCTTTCGATACAGGTGTTCACCGTTTTGTATTCACTTTTTTTCACAATTTGAGTTTTAATCTTTCCTTAACTTGCTTGCTCCAGGCTCTTGATCGTATTTATCGATATTTCAGAGCGAAATTTTCCGCTTTAATTCGATAGATAAATCGATAGTCTTGGGCCAGCACTTACAGGATCTAGGCAATGCAGCTACGTAACTCTACTTCCCGCTACGGCTGGGTCAGCATTTTCATGCACTGGGGCGTGGCGCTGGTGGTCGTTGGTCTGTTCGCGCTTGGACTGTGGATGGTCGGGCTCGACTACTACAGCACCTGGCGTAAAGACGCGCCGGACCTGCACAAGAGTATTGGCCTGGTGTTGCTGGGTGTGATGGTGCTGCGGGTGTTGTGGCGTTTTATCAGTCCGCCGCCACCGACCCTGTCCAGCTACAGCCGCATGACGCGCCTCGGCGCCAAGTTCGGCCATGGCTTTCTGTATCTCAGTCTGTTTGCTGTGATGGTTGCCGGCTACCTGATTTCCACCGCGGACGGTGTCGGTATTCCGGTGTTTGGCTTGTTTGAAGTACCTGCGCTGGTCTCCGGACTGCCGGACCAGGCAGATACCGCTGGCGTGATTCACTTCTACCTGGCGTGGGTGTTGGTAATTTTTTCCGGCCTCCATGCGTTGGCAGCATTGAAGCACCACTTTATTGACCGTGATGTGACCCTCAAGCGCATGCTGGGTCGCAAAGCCTGAAGTTCAACCTCGACTCCAAAGGAAAACAAAGCATGTTGAAAAAGACTCTGGCCGCTCTGGCAATCGGCTCCGCCCTGTTGTCCGCCGGTAACGTTATGGCCGCTGACTACGTCGTCGACAAAGAGGGCCAGCACGCCTTCGTTGACTTCAAAATCAGCCACCTGGGCTACAGCTACATCACCGGTACTTTCAAGGACATCGACGGCAAGTTCAGCTTCGACGCTGCCAAGCCTGAAGACAGCAAGATCGAGTTCAACGTCAACACCG
Organism: Pseudomonas reinekei; assembly: GCF_001945365.1. Taxonomy (GTDB): domain Bacteria; phylum Pseudomonadota; class Gammaproteobacteria; order Pseudomonadales; family Pseudomonadaceae; genus Aquipseudomonas; species Aquipseudomonas reinekei. Next base: position 201,475 of record NZ_MSTQ01000005.1, on the reverse strand, counting down.
CCAGCGTGTTCACCAATCATGCCGAGCGCGATAAGCACATCGCCAGCGGTGATTTCCTCAACGCGGGCAAGTTCGCCAAAGCCACCTTCGTTTCCACCAGCGTCAAATCCACCGGCAAGAACGCCGCTGGTAAAGACACTGCCGACGTGGCTGGCGACCTGACCATCGCAGGCGTGACCAAGCCAGTCGTGGTCAAGGCCACTTTCCTGGGTGAAGGCAAGGATCCATGGGGCGGCTACCGTGCCGGTTTCGAAGGCACCACCACCATCAAGCGCGCCGATTTCGGCAAGCAGAAAGACCTGGGCCCAGCGTCCGATGCAGTTGAGCTGTACGTATCCTTTGAAGGTGTGAAGGCGAAGTAATACTGAGAATGTAGGAGCCGGCTTGCTGGCGATAGCGTTTTTTGCAACACAGCAGAAACCGAGTCGCCCCAATCACCAGCAAACCGGCTCCTACAGCCCATAAAAAAATGCCCCGGTTCTCACGAACCGGGGCATTTTTTATTGCAGCAATTACTTAGCGATTGCGGGTCAGCAACGCCGGCTTTTCACCACGAGGACGGCTTGGCAGTTGATCGAGCTGCTCAGGGGTCGGGAAGCGGTCAGCCTTCGACTCCTTGTGCATGATCTTCGGCGCCGGACCACGCGGGTTCTGCACGGCCGGTTCGGAACGCGGCTGGTCGTCACGGGCCGGGCGACGGTTGCGCGAGTCTTCGCGACGGGCCTGGCCGTCACGTGGCGCACCATTGCGTGGGCCACTGCGCTTGGCAGGTGGTGTGCCGGTGCTGGCGCCATCGCTGTTGCGTGGACCGTTCTGACGGCCCTGTGGCTTGCCGCCGCGTGGTGCGCCGGAGCCCGCTGCCGCGCCTTGTGCCGGAGCACCCGGACGGCGGCCACGGCCTTGAGCCGGTTTTTGCTGCGGCACATAGTCGACGCGGTTACCGAAGTTATCGATATCGTCGTCCAGGAACTCGTCTGGAGCACGGTCAGCGGCAGCGCGCGGCGGCTGGCTTGGCTGACGCTGATCACGGGCCGGGGTGCCTTCGCGTGGCTTTTGCTGACGGGCTGGACGCTCGCCGCGTTCGCCCGACGCCGGTTTTTCCTTGCCCTTGTCCTTGCCCTTGTCTTTACGACCGCCACCGCCGCCACCGCCGTTCGGACCGTCGCCGCGCGGGCCACGTGGATTGCGCGGGTTGCGCATGTCCGGACGCTCGCGTGCTTCAGGCTTCTCGGCTTCTACGGCGCTGGCATCGAAGCCCATCAGGTCGCCGTCGGCGATTTTCTGCCTGGTCATGCGTTCGATGCTTTTCAGCAGTTTTTCTTCGTCCGGGGCGACCAGCGAAATCGCCTCGCCCGAACGACCGGCACGGCCGGTACGGCCGATGCGGTGCACGTAGTCTTCATCGACGTTCGGCAGCTCGAAGTTGACCACGTGAGGCAGCTGGTCGATGTCCAGGCCGCGAGCGGCGATGTCGGTGGCAACCAGGATGCGCACGGTGCCGGCCTTGAAGTCGGCCAGGGCTTTGGTGCGGGCGTTCTGGCTCTTGTTGCCGTGGATCGCGACGGCGCTCAGGCCGTGTTTGTCCAGGTACTCGGCCAGGCGGTTGGCGCCGTGTTTGGTGCGGGTGAACACCAGCACCTGTTCCCAGGCGCCTGCGGTGATCAGATGCGCCAGCAGCGAACGCTTGTGGCTGGCCGGCAGGCGGAACACGCGCTGTTCGATTCGCTCGACCGTGGTGTTCGGCGGCGTGACTTCGATGCGCTCCGGGTTGTGCAGCAGCTTGCCGGCGAGGTCGGTGATGTCTTTGGAGAAGGTCGCCGAGAACAACAGGTTCTGGCGCTTGGCCGGCAGACGGGCCAGGACTTTCTTCACGTCATGGACAAAGCCCATGTCGAGCATGCGGTCAGCTTCGTCCAGCACGAGGATTTCCACGTGGGACAGGTCGACGCTGCCTTGGCCGGCCAGGTCGAGCAAACGGCCAGGGCAAGCGACGAGTACGTCTACGCCACGGGACATGGCCTGAACCTGCGGGTTCATGCCGACGCCGCCGAAGATGCAGGCGCTGACGAACTTCAGGTCACGGGCATAGACCTTGAAGCTCTCATGCACTTGCGCCGCGAGTTCGCGAGTAGGGGTCAGGACCAGTACACGCGGTTGGCGCGGGCCGTGACGCTGGGATTTGTCCGGATGACCGTTGGGGAACAACCGCTCCAGGATCGGAAGGGCGAAACCGCCGGTTTTACCGGTACCTGTCTGTGCCGCAACCATCAGGTCGCGACCTTGCAACACGGCGGGAATGGCCCGCTGTTGCACCGGAGTAGGCTCGGTATAGCCCGCTGCCTCGATGGCGCGGACTAAAGCCTCGGAGAGACCGAGGGAAGCAAAGGACATGAGTAATCCTGTTCTAAGTTAGGGCTTGGCCCAATGGGAGTCTTGCCTGGCGCGAATAGCGTTTAAGAGGAACGCAATCCCGTCCGGTCCTGCTTCGGTCACGAAGGCTCGTCTGGAGCGCTCGCGCGGGCTGAAAAGCTGCGCTGTAGCGGGGCCGAGATACCTTTACGATTCCGAGCGTCCGGGCGTGAGCCTGGCGGGAACGCCGGAGTATAACAGAGCAATCACTGCGCGCCGCTTTCCTGCTGCTCAACGGTTTTGGCGGTGGTGGCCGTGGACCTTGCGGAGTTCAAGGCGTTCGGCGGCGCCGCGCCATAGCGGGCACTCAGCTCCGCGTAGGCCGGTTCGCGCTTGAAGCGCTTGAGTTCGGCGCCAAAGCGCTGCACCAGCAAGTCCATGCCGGCATTGCGGCGTACCGCCAGAAACTGGCTCTGCTGACTGATGATGGCCGGGTTTTCGGTGATCTTGTCGCGGATGTTCAGTTCATCGAGCAAATGCTGGCCGACCCGGCGGTCGGTGATCAACAGGTCGATCCGGCCGCGTACCAGCTTGCCGAAATTCGCTTCATGACTGGGGGCCGGTTCGCGAGTGAACAGCGTCGACTCCCGGAAGTCCTGGCTGTACAGGTAACCCGGCGAGGTGCCGATGGTCAGGCCGCGCAGTTCGTCGAGGGTGCTAAATGGATGAGGTCGGTCGTTGGCGTAGAACATCACGAACTGCACTTGCGACAACGGTTCGCTAGGGTAGAGCAGGGTCGCATCGCGCTCATCGCTGTGGAAAATGTCCAGCGCACCATCCGCCTGACCCGTTTCCAGCATCGACAGGCAGCGCTTCCATGGCAGGAATTGCCATTCCACTTCGATGCCCAGGCGCTTGAAGACAATGGCTGTGGTTTCGTAGTCCAGGCCCAGGGATTTGCCGTTTTCCTCGTACACGTAAGGAGCCCAGGGTTCAGTGACAATGCGCAGCTTCTCGCCTCGAGCGGCGAAGCTCAGGCAAGTAAAAAGCACAACGGTGAGCAACTGGGCAATGACGGGCATGGCCTGAGGTTAGTATGCCTATCGCCTAATGAGAAGCTCTGGCGTGCATGTTTAACCGCTGTGTTGAGCAGATTGCGCGCGATTTCTCTATTTGCTTGGTAAGTTGAGCAAATGTTCGTGTATCGCTGTGCGCCGCTGCCCAAGAATCAGTTTGACCAGGCCATTGGTGAGCCACTGCTCAAGCAAATGTTGGCAAACCGGGGTGCCAAGGCGTTCCTGCTGGTTTTGCAGGGCTTTTTCCCACCAGACCGGCCCGCAGGCTCTGTCGAATTCGTTGGGATGCTCGTAGCAGCCATAGAGAATTTCACGAATGAACTGACGCAGGTGTGCGGGCAGTGCCAGGGTGATGATCTTGTAAAGCATCCGCTGGGATCGTGGTGGCCGAGGAAGCTGGGCCGATACGTGACGGGTGTCATCCAACGCTTCCTGGCTGATCGGTTGCGCGGCGTGTTTGACCCCCCAGGCCTTGATCTTGGCCCTGAACAACTGCTTGCGGCTCCAGTAGTGATGGATCAGGTCCGGACACTTCTTGACCTCCAGTGTCCGATAGGCCGCCACCGACAGGCAGAACTCTTCGAGGGTGTAGGCACCTTGCGCGGACGGGAACAACTCGTCGATCAGCGCGATCGAGCGATCCAGCACATGAGCATCCTGGCGATGCAAACCGATGACGCCTGAGTTGAGCAGCATCATCTGGTCGTCAGCCAGGCCTTTTTCCATGAGCGTGGCCGACAGTGCGCTGTAGAGCACGTTTTCTTTATTGTTGCCGTAGTGGGTGTAGTAGTCATTACATAGCAGCGTGCCAGGATGCACGCGTTCAAACAGCTTGAGCGGCGAGCAGTGGAAGAACGTGTCGGTGTCGATCAGCAGCGCCGTTTCGGCCTCTTCGAGCACCGTGCGCAGAGCGACGTGCTTGGCGCGGAAATGATAGCCGTGGGGTTCGTTCCAGCGTCGGCGTGTCTCCTCGTCGAGGGCTCGCACGCGCACAGGCAGGTGTTTATAGGGCTGCGGGTTGTCGCTGAAAACTTGGATATCGAGCGCCGCATCGGGTGTTTCACGCAACCAGCTCAGGGCACTGGAGATACTGAACACGGCTTCCTGATGGTAAGTTTCGGAGCCGAAAACCAGGTAGACGAGTTGTGGGCGTGACGTCGAGGGCGCGGTCATCATTGAACTACAGCGTTCCGTGGATTCGTTTAAATGTAAAAAGCCCTCCGAAGAGGGCCTGTGTACCTGTGTGGAGACAATCAGCGTGGTAGCTTCAGGTTGTTCCACACGGCCAGGCTGGCTTCTGCCTGGTTCAGAGTATAGAAATGCAGGCCTGGTGCGCCACCTTGCAACAAGCGCTCACACATTTCGGTGATGACCTGCTCACCAAAGCGCTGAATGCTCTGGGTGTCGTCGCCGTACGCTTCCAGTTGCTTGCGGATCCAGCGCGGGATTTCCGCGCCGCAGGCATCGGAAAAGCGCGCCAGCTTGCTGTAGTTGGTGATCGGCATGATCCCCGGCACGATCGGGATATTCACGCCCAGCGCCCGCACACGCTCGACGAAATAAAAATAGCTGTCGGCGTTGAAGAAGTACTGGGTGATCGCACTGTCGGCGCCGGCGTTGGCCTTACGCACGAAATTGGCGATATCGTCTTCGAAATTGCGCGCCTGCGGATGCATTTCCGGGTAAGCGGCGACTTCAATGTGGAAATGGTCGGCGGTCTCTTCACGAATGAATTCAACCAGGTCATTGGCGTGGCGCATTTCGCCGCTGGCCATGCCCATGCCGGAAGGCAGGTCACCGCGCAGGGCAACGATACGCTTGATGCCGGCCGCCTTGTACTGGCTCAGCAGGCCGCGCAGGTCGTCCTTGCTGTCGCCTACGCAAGACAGATGTGGAGCGGCAGGAACTTTGACTTCGCTTTCCAGCTGCAAAACGGTGTTCAGCGTGCGATCACGGGTCGAACCGCCAGCGCCGTAGGTGCAGGAGAAGAAATCAGGGTTGTAAGTGGCCAACTGGCGAGCAGTGGCAAGCAGCTTTTCATGCCCAGCGTCGGTCTTCGTAGGGAAGAACTCGAAGCTGTAGCGACGATCTTGGGACATGGTCATATCCTTGGAAACGCGTAAGCCTGTGGGGCCATGTTGTCCGCAATTGCCAGCAAGCCGGCTCCTACAAGATTGACGTCGTACGGGTTATTCGCATACGACCGCTCCCTTGTAGGAGCCGGCTCGCTGGCGAAACAGGCGACGCGGTGTATCAGAACACCGCATCCCCGGTCCGCGAATCAGTAGCGGTAAGCGTGCGGCTTGAACGGACCTTCGACGGTCACGCCGATGTAGTCGGCCTGGGTCTTGGTCAGTTGAGTCACAACGCCGCCGAAGCCACGGACCATTTCCAGGGCCACTTCTTCGTCGAGTTTCTTCGGCAGTACTTCAACGGTCAGGCGCTCGGCTTTCTGGGCTGGCGACAGGTCGGCGTACTTCTGGCCGAACAGGAAGATCTGTGCCAGAACCTGGTTGGCGAACGAACCGTCCATGATGCGGCTTGGGTGGCCAGTGGCGTTGCCCAGGTTAACCAGACGGCCTTCAGCCAACAGGATCAGGTAGTCGTCGTTCTGGGCATCGAATGCGCCAGCGCCGGTACGGTGGATCTTGTGAACCTGAGGCTTCACTTCTTCCCATGCCCAGTTCTTGCGCATGAAAGCGGTGTCGATTTCGTTGTCGAAGTGGCCGATGTTGCAGACAACAGCACGCTTCTTCAGGGCTTTGAGCATGTTCGAGTCGCAAACATTGACGTTGCCGGTGGTGGTCACGATCAGGTCGATCTTGCCCAGCAGTGCCTTGTCGATGCTGGCTTCGGTGCCGTTGTTGATACCGTCGATGAACGGCGAAACCACTTCGAAACCGTCCATGCAGGCTTGCATGGCGCAGATCGGGTCGACTTCGGAGACTTTAACGATCATGCCTTCCTGACGCAGGGACTGAGCCGAGCCCTTGCCCACGTCGCCGTAACCGATGACCAGCGCTTGCTTGCCGGACAGCAGGTGGTCAGTACCACGCTTGATCGCATCGTTCAGGCTGTGACGGCAGCCGTACTTGTTGTCGTTCTTGCTCTTGGTGACCGAGTCGTTGACGTTGATGGCCGGGATTTTCAACTCGCCCTTGGCCAGCATGTCCAGCAAACGGTGTACGCCGGTGGTGGTTTCTTCGGTCACGCCGTGGACGCGATCCAGAACCTGCGGGTATTTCTTGTGCAGCAGCTCGGTCAGGTCGCCGCCGTCGTCGAGGATCATGTTGGCATCCCAAGGCGCGCCATCTTTGAGGATGGTTTGCTCCAGGCACCACTCGTACTCTTCTTCGGTTTCACCTTTCCAGGCGAAAACCGGGATGCCGGCAGCGGCGATGGCAGCAGCAGCCTGGTCTTGAGTCGAGAAAATGTTGCAGGACGACCAGCGTACTTCGGCACCCAGGGCAACCAGGGTTTCGATCAGCACGGCAGTCTGAATGGTCATGTGGATACAGCCGAGGATCTTCGCGCCCTTGAGCGGCTGCTCGGCGGAATACTTGTTGCGCAGGCCCATCAGTGCCGGCATTTCGGATTCGGCGATGATGGTCTCGCGACGGCCCCAGGCAGCCAGGGACATGTCGGCAACTTTGTAGTCGTTAAAATCTGCAGGCGTGATAACAGCGCTCATGAAGAGCCTCCATTCGTAATGTATGCGAATGGGCGCCGTTGTGCGTTTAGTGTCCGGCCATGAAAAGCCGGGCAACGCCCCATCCGAGCCTGACAGGTCTAGCCTGCTGCAGCGCCCCTCGGACAGGTGGCGGGAAAACGGTATCAATGGATCGTTACCGTTTTGAAACGGAGGCGATTATAGCGGGCTATGCTGATCTTCCAAAGCCTTTCTGTTGGTCATTGTCCGAACGGTAATCGAGGTCATAGACGATGTCTGATAGAGCTCCAGGTCGGGCTCTGACATGATGGTCAGCATCATTCGGCAAGACGCTCAGGAGTGACCATGAATTTCCACACCCGCAAATGGGTTAAACCCGAAGACCTCAACCCCAACGGTACGCTGTTCGGTGGCAGCCTGTTGCGCTGGCTCGACGAGGAAGCGGCGATCTACGCCATCGTCCAGTTGGGTAACCAGCGTGTGGTGACCAAGTACATTTCCGAAATCAACTTTGTCAGCGCCTCGCGCCAGGGCGACATCATCGAGCTGGGCATCACCGCCACCGAGTTCGGTCGCACCTCGATCACCCTCAAGTGCGAAGTGAGGAACAAGATCACCCGCAAAAGCATCCTGACGGTGGAGAAGATTGTCTTCGTCAATCTGGGTGAGGACGGACTGCCGGCGGCACACGGTCGGACCGAGATCAAATACGTCAAAGACCAGTTCAAGGATGAAGGCGCCGTCGAATAATGTGAGGACGACGAACGGAATCTGAGCCGCGCGGGTCGTAACTACATCGCACACCAGCGGTTCAGGAGTTCCATGGACACTAAAAAAGACGGCAAGACCCCCGACCTCTCGGCCAAAGAACAGCACGAGGTCGAAAAAAACCAGCCGCCACGGGCGGCGGTGTTGCACGAAATCATCCGTACCCAGGGTGATCAGGAACTGGAGCGTAGCGTCGCTGCGCTTTGGTGGTCAGCATTGGCCGCCGGTCTGACCATGGGGCTTTCGCTCATGGGCATGGGGTTGCTCAACTCCCGACTGCCGGACGGCGAAGGGTTCAAGGTGATCGCCAGTTTCGGCTATTGCGCCGGATTTCTCGCGGTGATTCTTGCGCGTCAGCAACTCTTCACCGAAAACACCCTGACCGCCGTGCTGCCGATCATGAGCAAGCCCACGCTTGGAAACTTCGGTCGTTTGCTGCGGCTGTGGGGGGTTGTTCTGGTGGGCAACCTCTGCGGCACCTTGTTGGTGGCTTACGTCATGCTGGAGTTGCCGATTTTCGACAGCAAGACCGACGTGGCCTTTCTCGACATCGGTCGCAAGGTCATGGAAAACGATCTCAGTCAGATGTTCGCCAAGGGCATCATCTCGGGCTGGATGATCGCCACCATGGTCTGGATGATCCCGTCCATGGAGAGTGCAAAGATGTGGATTATCATCCTCATCACCTATCTCATGGCTTTAGGGGATTTCACGCACATCGTGGTCGGTTCGCTGGAGGTCGGTTATCTGGTGTTTGCCGGCGAGCTGCCGTGGAAAGATTTTTGGCTGGTGTTTGCCGGGCCGACTCTGGCGGGGAACATTGTGGGTGGCAGCTTTATCTTCGCGTTGATCAGTCACGCGCAGATTCGCAGTGAAAGCGGTGCACCGAAAGACGACGGCACCAAGACTGCCCCGGACTCTCCCGATGAAACCCATGGGCTGTAAGGTCGAGCGAGGTAATAGGTTATTGCTCGCCCGACTCGGTCCTGTGTGACGTTTACTGGGCCGGAATCAGCCATGCCCGTGCTTGAGTGATGGTGATCGAATTGAATGGGATCGACGAATTCAGAAGGCTGCGCGAGATATATCGTTCAGCAATCCGATTGAGTACAGCGTTAAAGCCCGCGGGATTCGTCGACTCGCGCAATTCGAGTATTGCCTTGTTTAGCAGCTTGACGTTCGAATCAGGCTGGCCCTGACGGTATAGGGAAGGATAGATCACTTCACGGATGAAGTTTTCGGCCTTGGTCTTGATGTCGCGCACACCCATTTCCTCGATCGCCGGCGTCATCACCACGGATTTTGGTCCTGCCAGCTGGGCATCCATGCGTTTAACGGCTTGTAGCAGCTCCATGAAATCTGCAGCGTTGCCATGGTTGAGTTTCTTTGCCAGCCATTCAATTTTCCCCGGCCTGTCGGCGAGTTGATCGAGACGGCCAATGGCATCTTTCAGTGGCGCAGTGAGTTCGAGCCTTTCAGAGCCAATGGCTTTCGCTTCGATCAGCGCCTTGCGCAACTCGGCCAATGTCTGTTGCGCCGTCTGGCGAAACTCAATGGCCTGCGCGCAACCCGGATCACTGTTCAACTCGGTTGCCACTGCGTCGAACAATCGGTCATCGAGGGCGAGCAGGGCACCGCCGATTGAATTGAACGTGTAGGTTTCGCTGTGTTCATGGCGCCTCAGGTGATCACCCACTGCAACCTCCAGTTTTTGTTGCAGGTGGTTTTTATGTTTCAGCGGCATGCTGAAGTTGACGGTGCCGTTGAGTGTCCCGGTAAAGTCACCTTTCACAGTATTCAATGGAACGATGACGGTCTGCTCTTCAAAGCGTTTGATGCCGCTCGTTTCATAGGCATATCGAGCTGAGTAGTCCACGCCGACGAATTTATCGGCCAGTTTCGAGCCAAAGGTTCCGCGAGCTTTTTTTGTGCCGTCATTCCCGCCCTCGAATATGAGAATCAATTGATCGCGTTCGGGAATCGGGCTCATCGGAAATTGCAGTTCGTAAAGATCCGCGACCGGGGTGTTGAGCATGATTCCGCCGTCCTGGAAGGCGGTCAGCTCTGCGTCAGTCTGGAAGGGCAATCCCTGTTCCGAAGGCTGTTGGAAAACGACGGGCAGCGAGCCTGAAATATGGGCGGCGCGGGCCACGTCCCTGTCCGGAGTCAGGCTGGCGTTGAACACCACCATTTGTGGCCGGCCGTCGAACATGGCCGTTCCGGTGATATGCAGTAGCTTGATTTCCGGCATTTCCTTGCTCAGTGTCGCCAGATCACCGAATGTCACGAAGCCTTTGGTTTTTATGTGTTCTACGCAGTCTCTGCTTTCCTGCGAAAGCTGTCGTTGTGGGTCGCCAGGAGCCTGTTTGGCGCGCGACTGAATCGATTCCACCATTTTCTCTTGAAGCAGTTGTTCCAGCGGCACGGCTTTGGACTGAAGGCGAGGCATCAGATCGAACAACAGCCGTCCTATGGTGCCCGTCTTTCCCGGGATCCTGGCGATGCCTTTGCCAATCGCGGAACTGACATGCTGTATCGGTCCCAGAACCTTGTTGTGGCTGTCGAGCAGCGCTACGAGGTTGGTCTCGTCGGACATCTTGTCGAAGTCCGCGTGAGTCATGCCGCTGGCCAGGAACGCTGCCGAAATAGCGCCGGCCGATGAACCGGAAATGCTTTTTACTTTGCCCAGCGCCCCATGATCTTCCATGGCTTTCACCATCCCTGAGAACGCCACGCCCTTTGCTCCACCGCCGCTAAGCACCAGATGTTCGATGTCGGGGAGGTTGAGGTCCATTTCGACCACCGCATTTTCAAAGCGACGGATCGTCAGGCCCCGGTCGCCGAGGGATTGCACCAGCGTTTCAGATTTGCCTTGGCCGATTCGAATGTTATCCCGCTTGAAATCACCCCAATCAATGTCGTTCGTTTCTGTCGGTGTGTGACTTCCCGGGATGGCTGGAGAACTGGGTGTGGGCATTGCAGAGTTGATACTGATCATGGCCGTCTCTTCCTTTGAGAACGATTGCAGAAGAGGCACTTTACGAGATTCGAGGGGGGAAGGGCGCGGGTTAACGGCCTGAGACAAAGATCTGAAGATGCGTGTCGAATCGACGGGGAAAGACTGAAAAGGCTCTGGAATGAGCCTTCTAGTTGGGGATAAAAAGTCGGTGTCAGGGGCTGAGGAAACTTCATACGACTCGCGTCTGAATTGCCCGGGCCTCTCATTCCGGTTTTCTCGTCGCTATTTCACCGGCCATTTCTGGCGCAGCGGCATTGCGCCGCTGCGGATAAATGAAAAACAGGGCCAACAGCACGTTGGCCTTGCTTTGCGTGGCATGTTGGCGGTGCCGACCGCGAGGATCGGCGCCCCGAACACTACGCCCAGGGCATAGCCGGTGATCAGCTGCCCGGCGTGGGGAATGCTCACGGCAAGGTCGCGGGCGACATCGGGGAACAGGCCCATGATGACGAATTCAGTGGTGCCGATGCCGAACGCGGCAACAGCGAGGGCGAGCAAAGCGAGTGGCATGCGCAAGGTCTCTGTCGTTAGTCTTGATGCTTTGATCAGGCATACGCATGCAGGGGGCCGTTCTCGATGAGAGCAGGCCAAGGCGGTTTTTATTTTATTGGAATGAGTCTGTGTGCAACTGAGTGCGGCGCGCTCGCTTGCACTATAAACAGCCACTGACATATGGCGAATCAATTTCCTGTCAATAAGGAGTGTGCCGTGCTTGCGACGGCGTTGGTGTTGGTGGCGGCGCTGTTGCATGCGGCGTGGAATACCCTGATCAAATTCAGTGCCGAACGGCTGTTGGTCGTGGCCTGCATGGACAGCGTGGCTCTGCTGTTTGTCGTGGTGATGCTGCCGTTCGTGGCGTTGCCGCCGCTGGATATGTGGCCGTGGATTCTGGCCTCGGCGGCATTCGAGTTGCTCTACCGCTATTTGCTTATCCAGGCGTATCGGGTCGGTGACCTCGGGCTGGTCTATCCGCTGATGCGCGGGCTGTCCCCCCTGGTGGTGCTGGCGCTGACGCTGATCTTTGCGGGTGAGGTGCTGACCAACCAGCAGATCTTCGGAATTCTGTTGATCCCGCTCGGCATGCTGTGCCTGCTTTGGCAGGGCGGCGGCGGGCCCCGCCTGCCGTGGTCGATGCTGCCGTTGGTGGCGTTGATCGGCCTGTGCATCGGTTGCTACACCTTCATCGACGGTCAGGCGTTGCGGCGCTGGTCACACCCGCTCGATTATCTGGTCTGGGTGACGCTGCTCAGCGTCTGGCCGTTTCCTTTGCTGGCCTGGGTGCGGAAACGGCCGGCGTTCAGGTTGTTCTGGCGCGAGCAGTGGCGGCTGGGGTTGGCTGTCGGTTTTTGCGTGTTGTTCAGCTACGCTCTGGTGCTGTGGGCCATGCAGTTGGGGTCGATTGCAGAAGCGGCGGCGCTGCGCGAGATCAGCGTGATACTGGTCGTGTTGTTTGGCATGCGCTACCTGAAAGAACCTTTTGGCGGACCGCGCCTCTTAGCTTGTGGGCTGGTGTTGATCGGCCTATTGGTCATGAAGTTTTGACTGTTCTGAAACGTGGAAAAGGGACTGTTTTATGAATGTTGCTCTGTGGTGCATTTTGATCGCGATTTTCCTGCCCTACATCTGCACGGGCATCGCCAAGGCCAGTGGCGGATATCGTCTGAGTGACAACCATGATCCCCGGGACTTTCTCGAGTCGCTCAATGGTTTGGCCCGGCGCGCGCATGCGGCGCAACTGAACAGTTTTGAAGTGACTCCGGCGTTCGCGGCGGCAGTGATCGTTGCGCACCTGGTGGGCAATGCGGAATTGGTGACGATCAATGTGTTGGCGGTGCTGTTCATCACCAGTCGGCTGTTGTACATCATTTGCTATCTGGCGGACTGGGCGATTTTGCGCTCGTTGGTGTGGTTTGTGGGGATGGGCTTGATCGTCAGCTTTTTTGTGGTGTCGGTCTGAAAGAGCGGCGCTGAAAAAGTAGACCCGTAGGAGCCGGCTTGCCGGCTCCTGCAAATCTCACGGGTTCACGGGTTATTTTTCTGCATCCGGGACCTGCGGCACTTGTGGCAACGCCGCGCCCTTTGGCCACAGCATCCAGATCTGCCCCTGTTGCTTCATGTCCCCAGCCAGTTGCCCGGCGGCCTCGCCAGTGCCCCAGAACAGATCCGCGCGCACTTCGCCGGCAATCGCACCGCCGGTGTCCTGTGCCGCCACCGGCCGAACCAGCGCGGTACCGTCCGGCTTGGTGGTCGATAACCACAGCAGGCTGCCCAGCGGAATCACTTTGCGATCCACGGCGGCGCTGTAGCCAGCCGTCAGCGGTACGTTGAGCGAGCCGCGAGGGCCTTCATTGCTGTCCGGATTACGGGTGAAGAACACGTAGCTCGGGTTGCTGCCGAGCAGTTCCGGAATGCGCGAAGGATTGGCTTTCGCCCAGTCGCTGATCGTACCCATGGTCACGTCTTCTTTCTTCAGTTCGCCTTGTTCCACCAGCCAGCGGCCGATGGGGCGATACGGGTGGCCATTCTGGTCGGCGTAAGCGATGCGCAGTTGGCGGCCACTGTCGAGCTGGATGCGACCGGAACCCTGGATTTGCAGAAATTGCAGGTTCATCGGATCGGTCAGCCAGGCCACTACGGGGGCCTTGACCCCTTTGGATTCGATTGTCGCGGCATCGTCGTACGGCTTGAGCACGCGGCCTTCGAGTCGACCGCGCAGGCGCTTGCCTTTGAGTTCCGGGTAAATGCTGTCGAGGGAGACGATGATCATGTCTTCCGGGACGCCATACACCGGCACATTGGCAACGCTGGTTTGGGTCAGGCTGCCGGGGTAGACCGGTTCGTAGTAACCGGTGATCAAACCGTCGGGATTGTCATTGGCAGCGCGCAGGCCGTAGACATCGAGGTTCTGCTTGAGAAAGCCGCGAATCTCACTGGCGGTTTGCGGCACATTGGCGGCCGCGGCGCAGGTGCCGCCCCAGACCGGGTCGGCCTTGAGCCGGTTGCACGCGCTGCGCCACGAACCGAAACCGGCGACGAGGTCGCTATCGGACACCGCCGGCAGGGCGTCCCATGTGGCACTGGAGTAAGTGGCCAACGCATGGGTTTTCGGTTGTTGCTTGTCGCCACCGGTGCAGCCTGCGAGCAGGGCCACCATCGGCAGGGTCCAGGTCAAGCTGTGGCGCCATGCCTTGAAACGGCTGTTCATGGAGTGATTCCTTTGCCGGTTGCGTGAGTGCTCCATGCGCTCATACAACCCATATTGATAATAGGGCTATTGGTGTTTGCCGAGGACGCGGGGATACTGGCCGCCGTTTCCCGTGACCTGAAGCCACCATGACTCTTAAAAGACTTTCTGTTGTATTGCTGGCCTGCCTGACGTTGTCCGCTTGTGGCGGTGTCGACCCGAATTCGCCGCTGGGTCAGCGCAAGGCCATTTTCAAGCAAATGCTCAAGACCGGCGAAGACCTGGGTGGCATGTTGCGTGGCCGTATTCCGTTCGACGGGGCGAAATTCGCGGACGGCGCGGTGAAGCTCGACGCGTTGTCCCATGAGCCGTGGAAGCACTTTCCACAAGTGCGTGAAGAAGACCATACCAGCGCCACAAGCGATGTCTGGGAAAAACAGGCCCGCTTTCAGGAGATGGCTCGCACCCTCGAAGCCGCCACCGGTGAATTGGTGATTGCCAGCAAGGTCCAGCCCTACAAGGCCAGTAACCTGGGGCCGGCGGTGCAGAAGGTCGAAGACGCCTGTAGTGCCTGTCATAAAGAGTTTCGGGATCATTGATTGACACAAGTGTGGCGAGGGAGCTGGCTCCCTCGCCACAAAATGCGCTTCACGCCATCAGCCCGGAGCGTCTTACTTATCCAGCTCGTCCACGGCTTCCTGCAACTCCTTACGGGACTCGGCGAGCTTGTCCTTGCGCTTGTTGATCTTCTCGGGGTCGCCTTTTTTCATGGCCTTGTCGAGGTCGGCCTGACGCTGGCTGACTTCGTGCTTGGCTTCGAGCACCTTGTTTTCCCGTTCCTTTTTCAGCGAGGCATCGGTGCAGTGGGCAGTGACTTCGCTGAGGGCTTTTTCCAGGCCGGCCTGCTGATCGGCATTGCCGTGGGATTTGGCCAGCTCGATCTGGTTGATGATGCCTTGTTTCTTGGCCGCGCAGCCGGTCAGGCCTGGCGCGTCTTCGGCGGCCATCAATGGAGCGGCCATTACGCTGCAAAGGGTCAACAGGGCCAGCGGTGAAAGAAATTTCATAAAAGCTCCATGTGAAAAGGCAATCTTGTCGATGCGGCGATGGCTTGTTTGAGCCCATCGGTACTATTGGGTTCCCGGGTCGGCTGGTGTCGGCGGCTGCCTGAACCCTTCAATGCCTGCCTCACCCAGTGTTGCGCTCAACGCCAGGACCTGCGGATCGCGAAAAAACGCACTTAACTGCGCCGCACGCCCCGGGCCGATGCCCGGTTCGGCCTGCCATTGTTGAATGTCCCGTTGTGCCAGTGCCTGCCATGAGCCGCCCAATTGCGCCTGCCCTGTAGGCGGAAGCCCCAAGGCCTTCAGCCAGCGGGCAAATGGACGTTGCCGGGCAGTGTGAAAACTGTCCATCAGTCGAGCAGCGCTGCGCTCGCCGAAACCGTCAATGTTAGCAAGCTCTTGAACATCGAGGGTCAACCAATCCAGAAGACTGTTCAGGCGACCTGTTGCAAGAAGTTTTTCCCAAGTACCAGGACCGACATGGGGCAGGGCCAGACCCTGTTTGCCGCTGAGCCAGGTGAGGCGTGCGAGAAACTGTTGCTCACAGTCTGGTGACGGCAACCAGCAACTCAACGAGTGAAAGTCCTGCGCCTGCGGCACGCGGATTTCCAGCCGTTCGCTGCTGCGTAACACCACACTGTCGAGCCTCGGGATGGTCAGGCCTGCCAGGCTGATGGCGACCTGATCCCCGGGGCGGATGTCCATTGCCTGCCAGCGTTGCAAAGAACTCACGCTGACTCGCTGGATTTGTCGGTCATCGAGCATCACTGGCGAAAGCTCCAGCACGGGGGTGATCCGCCCGGTCCGGCCAATTTTGAAGTTCACCTTGCGGACCTCAGCCAAGGCCTGGGCGAAGGGATATTTCCAGGCGACGCTCCAGTCAGGCGGTTTGGCCTGCCAACGATCAGCAGACGGGCGTTTGCCCTGGCGCAAGACGATTCCATCGCTGGCAAAGGGCAGGGGCGAGCGGTACCAGTGCTCTCGCCAGCGTTCGGCGTCGGAGAAGGCGCCGATCACCTGATTAAAAACCGCGATATCCGCAAAACCCAGCTCATGGAGCTTCGTGATTCGATCCGGCAAGTGCGCAGGGCCTTCAGGCCACTCCCAGACAAACAGACCGACCCCGGCGGCTTGTTCAGCGCTCAACCGTTTGCGAGCCATCAACCCGGCGACCGTGGCACGTGCGTTGAGGCTGCCGGCCCGGGACTGCACGTGATCAGTCAGGCGCCAGTAGAGTTCGCCTTGTACCAACAGATCCAGCGGTTGGGCCAATTGTTGGGGGATAGCAGGCATCTGGCGTACTGAAGAGGTCCAGTCCTGGCCCTGCGTACCGTCGCCGCGACTGATGGCTTGGGTCAGCAAGCCCTGGCGATAAATCAGGGTCACTGCCACGCCGTCTACCTTGGGCTGTGCCCAGACATCCTTACGGCCGCGCAGCCAGTTTTCGACAGCTTGCGTATCGTGCAATTTGTTCAGGCCGGTATGGGCGACGGGGTGCGCCAGCGTTCCGCGCGCAGTGCTTAGCGGGTTTGCAGTGGCGCTCGCATCGAAGCATTGGCGCCAGTCATTCAGCCGTGCACGGGACTGATCGTAGAGTTCGTCGGCGACCAGGGAGCGACCTTGGCGGTGATAGTTGTCGTCCCAGAGGTCTATTTGCTTTTGCAGTGCGGTGATTTCGTTTGAGGCGCGTTCGGGAAGCCAGTCGGGGCATACAGCGGCGTCCGCACCCAAGCTGGCAAAGACCAGTACAGAAGTGCAGAACAGGGGCAGGTTTAAAGGCATCGCGAGCTTCCTTGCTCAATGAGTTGCCTGAAGATTAGGAAGGATTTGCGAGGTTGCTCGTACAGGTGTTTTTCAGTGTGTTTCGATGCTGGAGGGCCGAAAGATCGTCCGGACGCGGTCAAAGCCTTCGACTGCTCTTACAGGTAGGCGTCGCCGAGAAAAAAGCCCCGCACGGCGAACCGTGCGGGGCTTTTGGTACCGCCAGGGAAGACTTACAGGCCGGCTGCGGAGCGCAGGTCTTCGGCGCGGTCGGTTTTTTCCCAGGTGAACGTGGTGAACGTGTCGTCACCCACGGTCTTGGTAGCCGGGGTGCGACCGAAGTGGCCGTACGCAGCGGTTTCCTGGTACATCGGGTGCAGCAGGTCGAGCATGGTGGTGATCGCGTATGGACGCAGGTCAAACACTTCGCGGACCAGTTTGATGATCTTGTCGTCGCTGATCTTGCCGGTACCGAAGGTGTTCAGCGAGATCGAAGTCGGCTGAGCAACACCGATCGCGTAGGAAACCTGGATCTCGCAACGCTCGGCCAGGCCCGCAGCGACGATGTTCTTGGCCACGTAACGACCGGCGTAGGCGGCCGAACGGTCAACCTTCGATGGGTCTTTACCGGAGAACGCGCCACCACCATGGCGAGCCATGCCGCCGTAGCTGTCGACGATGATCTTGCGACCGGTCAGGCCGCAGTCGCCCACCGGGCCGCCGATGATGAACTGGCCAGTCGGGTTGATGTGGAACTGGGTGTCCTTGGACAGCAGTTCGGCAGGCAGCACGTGCTTGACGATCAGCTCCATCACGCCTTCGCGCAGGTCGTTGTACGACACGTCCGGGTTGTGCTGGGTCGACAGAACAACGGCGTCGATACCGACCACCTTGCCGCCTTCGTAACGGCAGGTCACTTGCGACTTGGCGTCCGGACGCAGCCATGGCAGCAGGCCGGATTTGCGGGCTTCGGCTTGCCTTTGAACAAGCTGGTGCGAGAAGGTGATCGGTGCAGGCATCAGCACGTCGGTTTCGTTGCTGGCGTAGCCGAACATCAGGCCCTGGTCGCCGGCGCCCTGATCTTCAGGCTTGGCACGGTCGACACCCTGGTTGATGTCAGGGGACTGCTTGCCGATGATGTTCATCACGCCGCAGGTCGCGCCGTCGAAACCAACGTCGGAGCTGTTGTAGCCGATGTCGGTGATCACGTCACGAACGATCTGCTCCAGGTCGACCCAGGCCGTGGTAGTGACTTCGCCGGCGATGATGGCAACGCCCGTTTTCACCAGAGTCTCGCACGCCACACGGGCGAACTTGTCTTCAGCAATGATGGCGTCCAGCACCGCATCAGAAATCTGGTCGGCGATTTTGTCCGGATGCCCTTCAGACACGGACTCGGAGGTGAAGAGGGAGTATTCGCTCATCTCGATGTTTTCCTGAATTTACCGATGGTGAGTGTCGCCAGGCGGTCGCTGAAAATGGCGGACCTGAATCTGGAAACCATTACGTAAGCCTACATACAGGCTTTCCCCGGGAACGAGTCCCGCAGCGGTGGCCCAGCGGGCCAGATCGTCCTGTTCAAACCCCAGCCAGAGATCACCGCAGGCCTCCTTGGCCCAACTCTGGTTGTGGCTACATAACTCTGTCACTAACAGGCTGCCGCCTGGTTGCAGCAATTTGGCCATGTGCTTGAGCGCATCGGCCGGTGCGGCAAAATGATGCAGCACCATGTTCAATACAACGCAATCAGCCTTGAGGCTGACACCGTTCAATGCATCGGCGAGTTGCAGGTTGACGTTCGTCAGCAATTCGCGCTCACAAACCTCGCGTGCCAGCTCAAGCATCGCCGGGCTGTTATCCACAGCGGTGACCTGGAAGAAGCGACGCGCCAGTTCCGGTAGAAATGCACCGTCGCCGGGGCCGACTTCGATGGCCGTGCTGCCTTCACCGAAACCCAGCTTGTCGAGCAACGCCAGCACGCTGTCGCGGTACTGTGGCAGGCCGGCGATCAAATCTTGTTGGGCGCGAAATTTCTCCGCAACCCGGGCGAAAAAGTCCTGGCTGGCCGCCGCTCGTTGCCCATGTACCTGGGCGATCCGTGCCTGCACTTCGATCGGCAGGCTCAGCTCATCCACTTCTTCGAGCAACGCCGCGTGCAATTTGCCCCCCAGCAGCTCGGTGTGGGGCAGGGCACGCCGGTAAAAAATCGCGTTGCCTTCACGGCGGGTCGCCACCAGGTCGGCCTGGGCCAGTACCTTGAGGTGGTGACTCATGCCCGACTGGCCAATGCCAAAGATTTGAGCCAGTTCCAGCACGCCAAACGAATCGTTGGCCAGCGCGCGCAAAACATTCAGACGCAGAGGATCGCCGCCGGCCTTGCACAGGGCCGCCAGCTCATCGCAGTCGTCATGTCGGATGGAAGGCATGCGTAAGTTCATAAGGCCGGCAGTCTAGTCACGCACTTGACGCATCGCAAGTGCAATATCAAAAAGTTTTGATATTGCACGATAGATGGCACTTCTTAGCGTTAGCTCCAGTCAACAAACGAACGGCGGAAAGGTTTCACCAAGCGAAACCCTGGCAATCCATTGGAAAAACGTCTCCAGATGACTATCTGTCATTGCCCCGAGGCGTCCGTGTGAGGGAAAATGCTCGCCTTTTTTCCGTTTCATTTTTATCACTCTCGATTCAGAACCCGCAGGAGAACAGCGATGCCTAGCCGTCGTGAGCGTGCCAACGCCATTCGTGCCCTCAGCATGGATGCCGTGCAAAAAGCCAACAGCGGCCATCCCGGTGCCCCTATGGGTATGGCAGATATCGCCGAAGTGCTTTGGCGCGACTACCTCAAGCACAACCCGAGCAATCCATCGTTCGCCGACCGTGACCGCTTCGTGCTGTCCAACGGTCACGGCTCGATGTTGATCTATTCACTGCTGCACCTGACCGGCTACGACCTGTCGATCGAAGACCTGAAGCAATTCCGCCAACTGCACAGCCGTACCCCTGGTCACCCGGAGTTCGGTTACACCCCAGGTGTCGAGACCACCACCGGTCCCCTGGGCCAAGGCCTGGCCAACGCCGTGGGCTTTGCGCTGGCAGAAAAAATCCTGGCGGCGCAGTTCAACCGTCCTGGCCACAACATCGTCGACCACCACACCTACGTGTTCCTGGGTGATGGCTGCATGATGGAAGGCATTTCCCACGAAGTCGCTTCCCTGGCCGGTACCTTGGGCCTGGGCAAGCTGATTGCCTTCTACGATGACAACGGCATTTCCATCGACGGCGAAGTCGAAGGCTGGTTCACCGACGACACGCCGAAGCGTTTCGAAGCCTACAACTGGCAAGTGATCCGCAATGTCGACGGTCACGACCCGGAAGAGATCAAGACCGCCATCGAGACCGCGCGCAAGAGCGAGCTGCCGACCCTGATCTGCTGCAAGACCACCATCGGCTTCGGTTCGCCGAACAAGCAAGGCAAGGAAGACTGCCACGGCGCCCCATTGGGTGACGCGGAAATCGCCCTGACCCGCGCTGCGCTGAACTGGAACCACGGCCCGTTCGAAATCCCGGCCGACATCTACGCCGAGTGGGACGCCAAGGAAGCCGGCCGTGCCGCAGAAGCCGAGTGGGACCAGCGTTTTGAAGCCTACTCCGCCGAATTCCCGGCATTGGCCATTGAGCTGATGAGCCGCCTCAACGGTGATCTGCCGCTGGACTTCTCGGCCAAGGCCGACGAGTACATCGCCGAAGTGGCCGCCAAGGGCGAAACCATTGCCAGCCGCAAAGCCAGCCAGAATGCCCTGAATGCCTACGGTCCGTTGCTGCCTGAGCTACTGGGCGGTTCGGCTGACCTGGCCGGCTCCAACCTGACCCTGTGGAAAGGGTGCAAGGGCGTCACCGCCGAAGATGCCAGCGGCAACTACATGTACTACGGCGTGCGCGAGTTCGGCATGAGCGCCATCATGAATGGTGTCGCACTGCACGGTGGCCTGGTGCCTTACGGCGCGACCTTCCTGATGTTCATGGAATATGCCCGCAACGCGGTACGCATGGCGGCGCTGATGAAGCAGCGTGTGATCCACGTCTACACCCACGACTCCATCGGTCTGGGCGAAGACGGCCCGACGCACCAGCCGGTCGAGCAACTGACCAGCCTGCGCACCACACCGAACCTGGATTGCTGGCGTCCAGCGGATGCGGTCGAATCGGCCGTGGCCTGGAAACACGCGATCGAGCGCAAGGACGGTCCTTCGGCCCTGATCTTCTCGCGCCAGAACCTGCAGCACCAGACCCGTGACGCTGGCCAGATCGCCGACATCAGCCGTGGCGGTTATGTGCTCAAGGACTGCGCAGGCGAGCCTGAGCTGATCCTGATTGCCACCGGTTCGGAAGTGGGTCTGGCTGTTCAGGCTTTCGACAAGCTGACCGAGCAAGGCCGCAAGGTACGTGTGGTTTCCATGCCGTGCACCAGCGTGTTCGATGCCCAGGATGCCGGCTACAAGCAATCGGTTCTGCCGTTGCAGGTCAGCGCCCGTATCGCCATCGAAGCCGCTCACGCGGACTACTGGTACAAGTACGTGGGCCTGGAAGGTCGCGTCATCGGCATGACCACCTACGGCGAGTCGGCGCCTGCGCCTGCCTTGTTCGAAGAGTTCGGCTTCACCCTGGAAAACATCCTGGGTCAGGCTGAAGAGCTGCTGGAAGACTGATCCAGAAGTCGCGTCGTCTGGACTTCCGCCTTCGCGAGCAGGCTCGCTCCCACAGGGATCTACATTGTCCATGTGGGGGCGAGCCTGCTTGCGAAAGCGGTGGTTCAGACAACGCTGCAATGACAGATTCACCACGGTAATCGAGAACCCCATGCCTCAACCGCGTCCCTACAAAGTTGCACTCAACGGCTACGGCCGGATTGGTCGTTGCGTCTTGCGTGCGTTGTTCGAGCGAGGCTCGTCGGCCGGGTTTGAAATTGTCGCGATCAACGATCTGGCCGACATGGCCAGCATCGAATACCTGACACGCTTCGACTCCACTCACGGGCGTTTCCCCGGAGAGGTGAAGGTCGACGGCGATTGTCTGCATATTAATGGCGACTGCGTGAAGGTCCTGCGCAGCGCCACTCCCGAAGGCATCGATTGGGCGTCGTTGAACGTCGATCTGGTGCTGGAGTGCTCAGGCGCCTACCACACCCGCGAAGACGGCCAGCGCTTCCTCGACGCTGGTGCCCCGCGAGTGCTGTTTTCCCAGCCGATGGCCAGCGAGGCGGATGTCGACGCCACCATCGTCTACGGTGTGAACCAGGATTGCCTGACGGGCGACGAACTGCTGGTCTCCAACGCGTCCTGCACCACCAACTGCGGCGTGCCGCTGTTGCGTCTGCTGGACCAGGCGATTGGCCTGGAATATGTGTCGATCACCACCATCCACTCGGCGATGAACGATCAGCCGGTGATCGATGCCTATCACCACGAAGACCTGCGCCGTACCCGTTCGGCGTTCCAATCGGTGATCCCGGTGTCCACTGGTCTGGCGCGTGGCATCGAGCGTCTGCTGCCGGAACTTGCCGGGCGGATTCAGGCCAAAGCGGTACGTGTGCCGACGGTGAACGTGTCTTGCCTCGACATTACGATGCAGACGGTGAGCGATACCGACGCCGCCGAGGTCAACCGGATCCTGCGCGAGGCGGCTACCAGCGGCCCGCTCAAAGGCCTGTTGGCCTACACCGAGCTTCCCCATGCAAGCTGTGATTTCAACCATGACCCACATTCGGCGATCGTCGATGCCAGTCAGACCCGTGTTTCCGGCCCAAGGCTGGTGAACATCCTGGCCTGGTTCGACAACGAATGGGGTTTTGCCAACCGAATGCTGGACGTTGCAGATCACTATCTGCAAACAGCGACTTCAAAAAAACCTGCTCTCTAAGATCAGCTACTCAGGAAATGCGACCCATGACCGTGTTGAAGATGTCCGACCTCGATCTGCAAGGTAAGCGCGTATTGATCCGCGAAGACCTCAACGTCCCTGTCAAGGACGGTGTTGTCACCAGCGATGCGCGAATCCTGGCTTCGCTGCCGACCATCAAGCTGGCCCTGGAAAAAGGTGCAGCCGTGATGGTCTGCTCGCACCTTGGCCGTCCGACCGAAGGCGAGTTCTCGGCCGAGAACAGTCTCAAGCCAGTCGCCGACTACCTGAGCAAGGCCCTGGGCCGTGAAGTACCGCTGGTGGCCGACTACCTCGGTGGCGTCGACGTCAAGGCCGGCGACATCGTGCTGTTTGAAAACGTGCGCTTCAATAAGGGCGAGAAGAAGAACGCCGACGACCTGGCCAAGCAATATGCCGCCCTGTGCGACGTATTCGTGATGGACGCTTTCGGTACCGCTCACCGTGCCGAGGGTTCGACCCACGGCGTGGCCAAGTTCGCCAAAGTCGCTGCGGCAGGTCCGCTGCTGGCGGCCGAGCTGGACGCACTGGGCAAGGCCCTCGGCGCCCCGGCCCAGCCTATGGCTGCCATCGTTGCCGGCTCCAAGGTGTCGACCAAACTCGACGTGCTGAACAGCCTGAGCCAGATCTGCAACCAGTTGATCGTCGGCGGCGGCATTGCCAACACCTTCCTGGCCGCTGCCGGTCACCCGGTCGGCAAATCGCTGTACGAGCCGGACCTGCTGGACACCGCTCGCGCCATCGCCGCCAAAGTCAGCGTGCCGCTGCCGGTCGACGTGGTGGTTGCCAAGGAATTCGCCGAAAGCGCTACAGCCACGGTGAAGCTGATCGCTGACGTCGCCGCCGACGACATGATCCTCGACATCGGCCCGCAGACCGCAGCGAATTTCGCCGAGCTGCTCAAATCGTCGAAAACCATCCTGTGGAACGGCCCGGTCGGCGTGTTCGAGTTCGACCAGTTCGGTAACGGCACCAAAGTGTTGGCCCAGGCCATTGCCGACAGCGCGGCGTTCTCCATCGCTGGTGGCGGCGACACCCTGGCCGCCATTGATAAGTATGGCGTTGCTGAGCAGATCTCCTACATTTCTACCGGTGGCGGCGCGTTCCTCGAATTCGTCGAAGGCAAAGTGTTGCCGGCCGTTGAAGTCCTGGAAAGCCGGGCCAAGGCCTGAGGTCGCCCGTTTGGCCAGGCAAGGGAGTGTTCTTATGGTCAAGTCGTTAGCGTTGTTGATCGTCGCGGGTTCGCTGGCGGCTTGCGGGAGTAACCCGAAAGCTACCCCGGAGCCTGTGCCGGCCGCGCCCCGGAACGGTTGCTACCAGGCCGACTGGCAGGCGGAAACCAATCCGGTGCTCAACAAGCGCTCAGGGCCTGATGGTCTGGACAAATACGAGACACAGACCCCCGCCAAGGAACATGGTTGTCCTTGATGGGTCTGACTCTTTACTCAGGGCTGTTGGCGTGCGCCGTCAGCCGAGGAACACGGATGAAAGGTTTTATCGCCGTTGCGGCGCTGGCACTGCTGGCAGGATGCGCCAACTTGAACCCGTTCCAGTCATCCGCTCCGGCGGATAACTGGACCACGTGGACCTGCGACAGTCAGGCCAAAGTGCTCTGGCGTTATACCGATGACAGCCGCACGCAAGTCGATGTGCGCCTGGGTGGCGCCGATCAGGTCTATCGCCTGAAGGAAGAACCGGGTGCTTCGGGTTCGCTGTACAGCGACAACATGCTGGCGTTTCACATTAAAGGTGAGGAAGGCCTGGTTTACTGGGTCGCCACCAATGATTTGATTGGGCGTGGCTGTAAAGCGCAGTAATTGACACACCGCAGGCCTGATGTGGGAGCGAGCCTGCTCGCGATAGCGGTCTGACAGGCGCTGCAATGTTGGCCGCAAGATTGCTTTCGCGAGCAGGCTCGCTCCCACGGGGACCTGCGTTGTTCTTGAGATTTTGCACCACCGGATTCGCAGCCGGGTTTAACCCCCGATCTGCAATAACTTGAATAGCCGCCGCCGCTCCGGCAGGCTGGCACGATTAACGACCCTCAACCGGGAGAGACACACACAATGGCACTTATCAGCATGCGCCAGATGTTGGATCACGCAGCCGAGTTCGGCTACGGCGTTCCAGCTTTCAACGTCAACAACCTTGAGCAGATGCGCGCCATCATGGAAGCCGCTGACAAGACTGACTCCCCGGTGATCGTCCAGGCTTCGGCCGGTGCTCGCAAATACGCCGGCGCGCCGTTCCTGCGTCACCTGATCCTGGCAGCCATCGAAGAATTCCCGCACATCCCGGTGTGCATGCACCAGGACCACGGCACCAGCCCTGACGTTTGCCAGCGCTCCATTCAACTGGGCTTCAGCTCGGTGATGATGGACGGTTCCCTGGGCGAAGATGGCAAGACCCCGACCGATTACGACTACAACGTCCGCGTTACCCAGCAAACCGTTGCGATGGCTCACGCCTGCGGCGTTTCGGTAGAAGGCGAGCTGGGCTGCCTGGGTTCGCTGGAAACCGGCATGGCCGGTGAAGAAGACGGTATCGGCGCCGAAGGCGTTCTGGATCACAGCCAGATGCTGACCGACCCGGAAGAAGCCGCTGACTTCGTAAAACGTACCCAGGTGGATGCCCTGGCCATCGCCATCGGCACCAGCCATGGCGCTTACAAGTTCACCAAGCCGCCTACCGGCGACGTGCTGGCGATCGACCGCATCAAAGAGATCCACAAGCGCATTCCGAACACTCACCTGGTGATGCACGGTTCGTCTTCGGTCCCGCAAGAGTGGCTGGCGATCATCAACCAGTACGGCGGCGACATCAAAGAAACCTATGGCGTGCCGGTTGAAGAAATCGTTGAAGGCATCAAGCACGGCGTGCGCAAGGTCAACATCGACACCGACCTGCGTCTGGCGTCCACTGGCGCAATGCGTCGTCTGATGGCCACCAACCCGAGCGAATTCGACCCACGTAAATTCTTCGGCGCCACCGTCACCGCCATGCGCGACGTGTGCATCGCTCGCTACGAAGCCTTCGGCACCGCCGGCAACGCTTCGAAGATCAAGGCGATCTCGCTGGAAGGTATGTATCAGCGTTACCTCAAAGGTGAGTTGAACGCCAAGGTCAACTAAGACTTCGACGTTTGAGTTGCATTAAAACCCGCCGAGAGGCGGGTTTTTTTGTGGGCGCAGGTCTGCCTATTTATCGTGATCGATATCCAGCTTGCTAAATGTCACTTTCCCGCCTTCACTGGTGTACCCGGTGTTATCCTGAACGTACACCCCGGCTTTGAAATACAGCGGTTTGTCCCGCCATGTAGCGCTGATTTTGGTGTCCCACTGGTAGCCCGCGCCACTGACACCGAGCGCGCCGCCGGGGCTCAAGTGAATAAGGTAATTGAATTCACGGTTGAGCTTGATGCCGGTGGCGAGGGTGATGACCCGGCTTTCTGAGTCGGTCGGGTGCATTCTGACTTTAATGACAAGGTTGCCGGTTTCGGTGCTGGTTTTGTATTGGTATTCGAGTTTGACCATCGGTTTCTGGCTGTTGTAAGCATGGATCTGGCCGATGACGATTTTTCCGGAACTCGGCACCTGGTTCACCGTGAGGGTGGCGCGCAGCAAGTTGTCGGCGTCCGGGTAATACCAGTTGCGCAGCGTGCCGTTGCTGTAGGTTTCGCGCAGTTCGGTGCGTGGGTAGATTGCGTTTTCGGTTTTGGAGCCGGTCACGGGCGACCAGAAAAACAGCACACCAGTATTTGAATGGAAGTATTGATCCTTGAAGCCGTTCACCAGTTTGGAGGTTTCAACAGTGTACGGCGGGCTGCCGACGGGTACGCTGAGGTTCCACGTTGCGAGGTCGATCATAAAATAGCTTCCACAAATTGTGCTGCACGCACGTGCCAGAAGCTCTAGCACGTGCCTTGGAGGGCGGTCTTTATAATCGTAGGTGGACGCTTTGTTAATGTCGGACCGACAAATGGATGACGTCAAAATCCTGTTAAAAGGCCATCTTTCCCGTTTTTAGCGGCCTGCAGAGACGACCGTTAGTCGGCGAATTAACCCTTTGGTTAGATGATGGCGTACTGACAGCTTCTGATTTTGTTGATCCCGGTCTAGAGTGAAGGCACAGTATTTGTCCGGTTTTCACGAGAAACCGGCCTGACGTCCCGAATAGAGAAGCAGCATGGAATGCGCGCGCACCCCGCCAATTGAAGGCAACTCAACGTTATTAATCGTCGACGATTATCCTGAAAACCTGATCAGCATGCGCGCATTGTTGCAGCGCCAGGACTGGCACGTCATCACGGCGGCCTCGGGTTTCGAGGCGCTAAGTCTGTTGCTTGAACACGATGTCGACCTGGTGCTGCTGGATGTGCAGATGCCGGGCATGGACGGTTTCGAAGTCGCGCGCCTGATGCGCGGCAGCCAACGGACACGGCTGACGCCGATTATTTTCCTGACCGCCAACGAACAGTCCCAGGACGCCGTGATCAAGGGCTATGCCAGTGGCGCCGTGGATTACCTGTTCAAACCGTTCGATCCGCAGATTCTCAAGCCCAAGGTCCAGGCGTTGCTGGAGCACCAGCGCAATCGTCGGGCCTTGCAGCGCCTGAGCCACGATCTGGAGGTCGCGCGCGCCTTCAACGCCTCGGTGCTGGACAACGCCGCCGAAGGCATTCTGGTGGTGGACGAGGACGGTCTGATCCGCTTCGCCAACCCGGCGATGTCGCGCCTGCTCAGTGCCACGGTGCAGGAGCTGCAAGGCAAGGAGTTTCTGGATTACCTGCAAAAACCGCACATTCCGGTGTGGGCCGATTCGGACTTGCTGGCCGGCTACAAACGCGGTGAGACATTGCGCCTGCACGACGCGTTGTTGCGAACCGCCCCCGGCCAACAGGTGCCGGTAGCTTTGTCCTGCGCACCCTTGTCTGCCGAGCAGCATGCAATGGTGGTCACCGTGCTGGACATGTCCGTGGTGCGCCACTTGCACCAGCAACTTGAATTCCAGGCGGTCACCGATCCGCTGACCGGGTTGCTCAACCGCCGGGGTTTCTATCAGACGGTGGAAAACCTGCTGTTGCGTGGCGAGCGAACCGACAGTGCATGGGTCCTGATGTACCTCGATCTCGATGGTTTCAAACGGGTCAATGATTCCCTCGGCCACGATGCCGGTGATCGGGTGTTGCGCTGGGTATCCGAGCAGCTGAAGGCCTGCTTGCGGCCCTTTGACATCCTGGCGCGCATGGGCGGCGACGAATTCACCGCGTTGCTGGATCTGGAGTTCCCCGAGCAAGCGGCCAAGATTGCCGAGAAGTTGATTGAGCGGGTATCGATCTGCCAGCAGATCGACGGTCTGGATATCGCGCTGGGCGCGAGCATCGGCATTGCCACGTTTCCGGATTGCGGTGCCAATCTGGACGGTTTGCTGCGGGCTTCTGACATCGCGATGTACGAAGCCAAGCGCGCCGGTCGCCAGCAGTATCGTTTTTACGATCATGAAATGAATGGCCGGGCCCGCTCACGGCTGATGCTTGAAGAAAGCGTGCGCGATGCTATCGAGAACCGCGATTTCAACCTGGTCTATCAGCCACAGGTGGCCATTGCCGACGGGCGGATTCGCGGCTTTGAAGCACTCTTGCGCTGGCAGCATCCGAGCGTTGGCGACGTGCCGCCGGGGCTGTTTTTGCCGTTGCTGGAAGAGGCGCGGTTGATCAGTCGCTTGGGCAGCTGGATTTACCAACGCAGTGCCGGACAGCGCAAAGCCTGGGAAGCCCTGTTTGCCGACGATCTGGTGCTGGGCGTCAGCTTGAGCAGCACGCAGTTCGCCATGCCTAACCTGGTCACCGAATTGCGTCAGGTATTGGAGCGTCATGGTTTGCAGTCGCGTCACCTGGAAGTCGAAGTGACGGAAGAAGCCTTGACCTTCAACCCCGAAGAAACCCGCAAACAGCTGCGTTTGCTGCGCAATCTCGGGGTCCGGGTAGCGCTGGATGATTTCGGTTCCGGCCCGTGTTCGCTGTCCCATTTGCGCGACCTGGAGCTGGACACGCTCAAGCTTGACCGGCATTTGATCGCTCGCCTGCCCGAGTCTTCACGGGACGCGGCGCTGGTGCGCAATGTGATCGAGTTGTGCAAACAGTACGGCATGCTGGTGATCGCCGAGGGGGTGGAAACCGTTGCGCAATATCAGTGGCTGCAAGCCAATGGCTGCGAGTATGTGCAGGGCTTCCTCGTGGCGCGTCCGATGATGGCCGAAGACACCGGCCACTTCTCGCAGCCGTTCGACTGGAGCGCGTTGACCGGTTGAATTCGCTACACTGGCGACCTGTTCATGATCTGTGTTGCCGCTGCGATGACTGCGTTGAAATACCTCCAGGCCTATCCCGCTTCCTTGCAGGATCAAGTGCGCCAGCTGATCGCCGAAGGTCGGCTGGGCGAGTACTTGAGCAAGCGTTATCCGGACCAGCATGGCGTGCAGAGCGACAAGGCGCTGTACACCTACGCGCTGGATCTCAAGCAGGAATACCTGCGCAACGCCCCGGCCATCGACAAGGTGTTGTTCGACAACCGCCTGGACCTGACGCACCGTGCCCTCGGATTGCACACCACCATCTCCCGGGTGCAGGGCGGCAAGCTCAAGGCGAAAAAGGAAATCCGCATCGCTTCACTGTTCAAGGAAGCGCCTTCGGACTTTCTGAAAATGATCGTGGTGCACGAGTTGGCGCACTTCAAAGAGTCCGATCACAACAAGGCGTTCTACAAACTGTGCGAGCACATGCTGCCCGGGTATCACCAGGTGGAGTTTGATGTGCGGGTTTACCTGACGTGGCGGGACATGCAATAAAAGATTTTCTGAATAACAAGAGGCACAGGGATGGACGTAAGCAAGACCAAGAGCAGCTTTTACCGCCGCTTGTACGTGGCGTACCTGATCGACAGCGGCCTGGCCAGCAGTGTTCCGGCGCTGACCGAGGTCACCGGCATGCCCCGACGCACAGCCCAGGACACCCTCGCAGCGCTGGCCGACCTGGATATCGTTTGCGAATTCGAACAGGAAGAAGGCGCGCGCAACCATGCCGGCCGCTACCGGATTCGCGACTGGGGGGCGATTGATCGGGGGTGGATCGAGCGCAATTTGCGGCAGATAAAAAACGTGTTGGCGTATCCCTGAGTTTCTCGCTGCCAGTGCTGACGCTATCGCGGGCAAGCCCGCTCCCACAGGTTCAGGGGCGGTTGCAGATTTTCGATGTGCCCGCGATCACTGTGGGAGCTGGATTGCCAGCGAGAGTGTCCTCAGGAACGCCGCATTCCAATGTGTGGAATGCCATCCTCTACATACTCTTCCCCCACCACCTCAAACCCGTACCGCCCGTAATAACCCTGCAAATGCGCCTGCGCCGAGAGATAGACCGGCATGTCCGGCCAGCGCTTTTCGGTCTGCTTCAATGCCTGAGCCATCAGCTCATGGCCGAGCCCGGTGCTCCGCGCCGGTGGTGCAATGATCACCCGGCCGATCACCACATCACCACCCTGAAGCTCAGGGTCCAGCAAGCGCAGGTACGCCACGAGCCGATCACCGTCCCACGCCATCAAATGGCAGGTATCCCCCTCCAGGTCCTGACCATCGATGTCCTGATAAATACATTTTTGCTCGACGACGAACACCTCGCTGCGCAGCTGCAAAATGGCATAAAGCTGTTCTTTGCCCAGATCGCTGTGGTGTTTGCAGACCCAATCGATTGTCATGTTCTGATTCCCTGAAAACGTCTGCTCGATACTAAGCGCCTGGGCGCTGGATGTCTGTATGGCAGAGAAATCTGTGACAAAGACCAAAATGCCATCATTCATTTCGCGCGCTGTTGTCTTCTTTGTGTAATCTGGAGTCAAGCGATGCGAAGTGGCTTCAATGAGCTACCGTTTAGTGCCTGTCTGTGCTGTTACCGGGTCTTGGGGTTTTGGCTGAAAACATGTCGGGTAGCCGCCCGCTAAGGATTTTCAAGCATGCCGCGATTGCATCGAGCCTTTGCTTTGATTGGATTGCTGTTGCTGACTCACAGTGCGGCAGCGGAAAAGCTGCGGCTGGTGGCTGACGCCTGGCCGCCGTTTACCGACGCGACACTGGTCAATGGCGGTCTGGCCACGGACATTGTCAGCACCGCACTGGCGCGGGCCGGTTATGCCAGTGACTTCGAACAGGTGCCTTGGGCGCGCGCCCTGCTGGGCGTGAGCGAGGGCCGATACGATGTGCTGGTTAATGCCTGGTACACCGAAGAGCGCACGAAACTGGGGAAGTTTTCCAGTGAGTACCTGGTCAATCGCGTGCGCTTTCTCAAACGCAAAGACGCGCCCATCGAATTCAACAATCTGCAGCAACTGCATACTTATCCAATTGCGGTGGTGCGAGGGTATGCCTACTCACCGGCCTTCGATGAAGACCAGTCGCTGCAGAAGGTCCCGGTGCACAGTTTCGCGATGGCCGTGCGCATGGTGGCCGCCGACCGGGTCAAGCTGACCCTGGAAGATGAATACGTCGCGCGTTATTACCTGGCCCGTGAGCCTGCCAAGGTGCGCAATGCCGTGGAGTTCCTGCCCAAACCGCTGAGCGAGAATGGCTTGCATATCCTGGTCAGTTTGAAGAACCCCGGGCATGAGCAAATCGTCGCCGGTTTCGACCGGGCGATTGCTGCGATGAAGGCGGATGGGAGTTATGAGCGATTGCTCAAGCAGCATGGGATGTAGGTGGGGCCCAGCCAGCCAGGGCCAGTCTCAACCCTCACTCGTATCCTTGATCAAATGCGCGGCCAGCGTCCGCAACGGCCCCAACTGCCGGCAGATCAACGCCAGTTGCGTCTGTACCAGCCGTTGCCCTTCATCGATCTCATCGGGCATCTGCTCAAGCGCGTTGGCCAGCGCTTCTTCCTCATCGCTCTGAATTGCAATCGCCGATTTGCTCGCCAGGCCTTGGGCGATTTCGTCGATACTGGCGGCCAGTTTCACCCCGGCACCTTCGATCAAATGCTCGCGTACATCCGCCGGCAAAAGGGTTTCCCGATGCGCGCCGAGACCGGACAAGTAACTGAGCAAGGTGTGCGACAACACCAGAAAACGGAAACCCACATCCGCTTCCTTACGGAAATGCCCTGGCTCCATCAGCATGTTGGCCAGGGTGGTCGACAGCGCGGCGTCGGCGTTGTGTGCGTTGCGCCGGGCCAGGCGATACGCCAGGTCGTCGCGTTTCCCGGCGGCGTATTGCTGCATGATCTGGCGCAGGTAAATGCTGTTGCAGGTCAGCGTGTTGGCCAGCACTTTGTTCAGGCGTCGACCCTGCCAGTCCGGCAGGAACAGGAACACCGCCAGCCCGGCGATCAGGCTGCCGAGCAAGGTATCGAACAGCCGTGGCAGGAACAGCCCGTAACCGTCGCCCACCTGGTTGAAGCAGAACAGCACCATCAGGGTGATCGCCGCCGTCGCCAGGGTGTAGCGGGTGGTGCGGTTGGTAAAGAACACCACCCCGGCGGCGATGGCGAAGCATGACTGGATCAGCGGATTGGGGAACAGGTCGAACAGCGCCCAGGCCAGGGTCAGGCCGATGGCGGTGCCGATGATCCGCTGGCCGAGCTTGCGGCGGGTGGCGCCGTAGTTCGGTTGGCAGACAAACAGCGTGGTCAGGATGATCCAGTAGCCCTGGGACGGGTGGATCAAATGCACCATCGCGTAGCCGATGCTCAAGGCCAGGGGCAAGCGCAGGGCGTGGCGGAACAGCAGCGACGTTGGCGTCAGCTGCGTGCGCAAACGAATCCACACATCCTTGAGGTTGCGCGGCGAGCGGTCGAGCAGGCTGCTGTCTGTGGCGTCCGCCAGCGCATCGGGGTTGCTGGCGTCGCTCAGCAAGCGGTCGAGCGTGCCGAGGTTCGCGGCCAGCGCCCGCAATGAGCGCAGCAACCCGCGCCAGGCCGGATTGCTCTGGATGCGCAAATGTTCGAGGGAGGCGTGCAGGTCGCTCAGGGCTTCAGCGAAGCTGGCGTCATAGATGAATGGCTGACGCATCTGGATCGACTCGGCCAGTGCGCGACAGGCCTTGCCTTGCTGGCGCAGCAGGCGCTGACAGCGGAACAGCACGTCACTGTGGAAAAACGCGTCGGCCAGGGCGTTGTAAGGGTAATGCGAAGAACTGGCACGCTCGTGGATGTCCTGGGCGAGAAAGTACAGCTTCAGGTAACGGCTGACTTTCGAGCCCGGCCGACCGTTGCCGACGCGGTGCAGAATGATCTCCTTGGCCGCGTTGAGGGCCGCCACCACACGACCGTTCTGCTGCGCCAGTTCCAGTCGCCGTGCTTCCACGTCCATCTGCCGGATTGGCTCGAACAGTGAGGATTTCAGCTTCAGGTAAAAGCCCAACTCGCGGAACAGTCGCGCCAGGCTCTGCTGCACCGGCTGGTTGGAAAACAGTGCCTGCCACAACACCGACAGCGCGCCGTACCAGGCGGCACCGGCCACCAACAGCAGCGGCTCGTGCCAGAAATCGGTGACCGCACCACCGCGCTGGTCCACGCCGATCATGGTGTAGACCGACAGGATCAGCGTCGCCGAGGCAATCGCGCCATAGCGTTCGCCGAGCGCACCGAGCATCGTCAGGCAGAACGCGGCGAGGGCAAAGGCAATGATGAAGAGGTAGGGGTAAGGAAACAGCAGTTCGACGGACAGGGCGGCAACGGCAAAACACACCAGCGTCACCGCCAATGCGTTGAGACGGCCCTGCCAGCTGTCGTCGGTCTCGGCCAGGGCGCTGGCGATAATTCCGAGGAACAACGGGATCAGCAGCCCCATTTCATCCTGATACCAACACAGCGCCATGGTGCCGGTCAGGGCAATGAATACCCGCACGCTGTAGCTGAATTTATCCAGCGCCCAAAGGCGACGCAGAGACTGGCTGAACGAAGTCGATGACATGAAGTGCGAGGGCCTTCCGAGGCAATGACGCTAAATTGAGCCACTAATGACGCCGACGCAATGGCGCCGATCACATCAGACAGCAAAATTTGTTCCTTTGAGATCCTGTGCCGACCGTGATCTTTGAGATTGATATAGAACCTTGTGGGAGCTGGCTTGCCAGCGATAGCGACCTGACAGTCAACAAAGAGGTTGAATGTACCGGCCTCATCGCTGGCAAGCCTGCTCCCACAGGGATTGTATTGACATTGGTCAGACGTACTGCGCAGCCGCATAGCCCGAGGCCCACGCCCACTGGAAATTGAAGCCGCCCAGATGCCCGGTCACGTCGAGCACTTCGCCGATGAAATACAGGCCAGGGCTTTTCAGTGATTCCATGGTCTTGGAGGACACTTCGTTGGTATCCACACCACCCAATGTCACTTCGGCAGTGCGATAGCCTTCGGTGCCGGCCGGCACGACTTTCCAGCTCGCCAGTTTTTCGGCGATGGCGGCGATTTCGGCGTGGGTGTACTGCTTCATCGGTTTGGAGACGAACCAGTTATCCGCCAACAGATTGGCCATCTTCTTGGTGAAAATTTCACCAAGCAGGGTTTTCAGCTCGCTGTTGGGGCGCTCGGCTTGCTGCTGTTGCAGCCAGTCGGATACATCATGGTCCGGCATCAGATTGATCTCGACGGTATCGCCGGATTCCCAGAACGAGGAAATCTGCAAAATCGCCGGGCCGCTGAGGCCGCGGTGAGTGAACAGAATGTTCTCGCGAAAGCTCTGGTCGTTGCAGCTCACCAGGCAATCCACCGACGTCCCGGACAGTTCGCTGCACAGCTCCTTGAGTTGATCGGTGATGGTGAACGGCACCAGGCCGGCGCGGGTTGGTAGCAATTCGTGGCCAAATTGCCTGGCCACCTGATAGCCGAAACCGGTGGCGCCCAGGGTCGGGATCGACAGGCCGCCCGTGGCGATCACCAGGGATTCGCACGTCACCTGGCCGAGGGTGGTGTCGAGCAAGTAACCCTTCTCGAGCTTCTCGATGGTCTGGATCGAGGTATCCAGGTGCAGGCTCACGCCGACCTGATCGCACTCGTTGAGCAGCATCTCGAGGATGTCGCTGGATTTGTTATCGCAGAACAACTGCCCGAGTTTTTTCTCGTGATACGGCACACCGTGCTTGGCGACCATGCCGATAAAATCCCACTGGGTGTAGCGGGCTAGCGCCGATTTGCAGAAATGCGCGTTCTGCGAAAGAAAATTGCCCGGTTCGGTGTACATGTTGGTGAAATTGCAGCGGCCACCGCCCGACATCAGGATTTTCTTGCCCGCCTTGTTCGCATGGTCGAGCAACAACACCTTGCGCCCGCGCCCGGCGGCAGTCAGCGCACACATCAACCCTGCGGCGCCAGCGCCAATGATCACGACTTCGGTAGAGCGCAAAACGGTGTCCTCTTGATGGTTCACCACAAAACAAACCGTGGGAGCGAGCCTGCTCGCGAAGGGGACTGCACATTCAACATAGAAGTTGTTTGACAGTCCGCCTTCGCGAGCAGGCTCGCTCCCACAGGGGAATGCGTTGCTCTTACAGGATGCGAACGCGCAATGAACGGCCCTTGATCTTGCCGTCGTTCAGGCGCTGCAGGGCTTGCTTGGCGATGCCACGCTCAACCGCCACATAGGCCTGGAAATCGAAAATCGCAATCTTGCCCACCTGAGCACCGGGAATACCGGCATCGCCGGTCAGTGCACCGAGAATGTCGCCTGGACGCACCTTGTCCTTGCGTCCGGCACCGATGCACAGCGTGCTCATCTGTGGCAGCAGCGGACCACCGCCCTGGGAGGTGAGGTTGTCCACCTGATCCCAGGTCAGCGGCGATTTCTGCAACTGTTCGATAGCCTGCGCACGTTGGGCTTCGGACGGTGCGACCAGGCTGATCGCGAGGCCTTTCTCACCGGCACGACCGGTACGGCCAACGCGGTGGATGTGGATTTCCGAATCACGGGCCAGCTCGACGTTGATCACCATGTCCAGGGAATCGATGTCCAGACCGCGGGCCGCGACGTCGGTGGCAACCAGTACCGAAGTGCTGCGGTTGGCGAACATCGCCAGCACCTGGTCGCGATCACGCTGTTCCAGATCACCATGCAGGCCCACGGCAGAGATGCCCTTGGCAGTCAGGTGATCGACCGTTTCCTGAACCTGCTGCTTGGTGAAGCAGAAGGCAACGCAGGACGCCGGACGGAAGTGGCCGAGGACCTTGGTCACGGCGCTCATGCGTTCTTCCGGGGAAATCTCGTAGAAACGCTGCTCGATCTGCGTGTCGTCGTGGAACGCCTCAGCCTTCACTTGCTGCGGGTTGCGCATGAACTTCGAGGCCAGTTGCTTGATGCCCACCGGGTACGTGGCGGAGAACAGCAGGGTCTGGCGACGCTCCGGGGCCTGCATGATGATTTCTTCGATGGAGTCGTAGAAACCCATGTCGAGCATGCGGTCGGCTTCGTCGAGGATCAGGGTGTTGAGGCCGTGCAATACCAGCGAACCTTTGCGCAGGTGTTGCTGGATGCGCCCCGGGGTGCCGACGATGATGTGCGCGCCGTGTTCCAGCGAAGCGATCTGCGGGCCGAGGGACACGCCACCGCACAAGGTCAGGACCTTGATGTTGTCTTCGGCACGGGCCAGGCGACGGATTTCCTTGGCGACCTGGTCGGCCAGCTCGCGGGTCGGGCACAGGATCAGTGCCTGGCAGCCGAAGTAGCGCGGATTGATCGGGTTCAGCAGGCCGATACCGAAGGCCGCGGTCTTGCCGCTGCCGGTCTTGGCCTGGGCGATCAGGTCCATCCCTTTGAGGATCACCGGCAAGCTTTGCGCCTGGATCGGCGTCATCTGGGCATAACCGAGGGAGTCGAGGTTAGCCAGCATGGCGGCGGACAGCGGCAAAGTATTAAATTCGGTGGCGATGGTGGTCACGGGACTGGCCTGCAAAACAAAATGTCGCGCAGTGTACCAGTCCGATGGCCATTCGCCCTAAGGTTCGATGTGCTGTTCCGGACGTTTGACGCGCCGTCCGTCTTCCTTTGAGAGCTGGGAAAAGATCGTTGCCGCCAGCATCGCCATGATGCCAACGGTCACGAATGTAAGCTGGAAGGCACCCAGAACCGTGTCTACACCGTCGTTTCCAATCTCCGCCGTGAACCCGCCCAGCAATGCACCGGCGCACGCAACGCCAAGGCTCAACGACAATTGTGCGACCACAGACAGCAGGCTGTTGCCGCTGCTGGCGCTGGCGTCGTCGAGGTCGATCAGGGTCACGGTGTTCATTGCCGTGAACTGCAGGGAGTTGATCGCACCGAGAATTGCCAGCAGGCACAGCAGCAGCCAGTACGGCGTCTGCTCGCTGACCAGCCCCATGCTCGCCAGCATGATCCCCAGTGCCAGCGTGTTGCCGGTCAGCACGATGCGGTAGCCCAACCGTTCAATCATTGGCCGCGCCACCCACTTGGCGATCATCGCCGCAGCGGCCAGTGGCAGCATGCTCATCCCGGCCTGGGACGGCGAATAGCCGAGCGCCACTTGCAGCAACAACGGCACCAGGAATGGCAGTGCACCGCTGCCCAGGCGAGCGAACAGGTTGCCGAGAATCCCGACGGCAAAGGTCCGGGTCCTGAACAGCGACGGCGCGAACAATGGATTGTCGATGTGCCCGGCGCGCAGCCAATACGCCGCCAGACACGCCATGCCGCCGAACAACAGCAACATCACCCGCAGGTGCGGCAGGTGCAATTCGCCCAGACCCTCCATGGCGACGGTGATCAGAATCATCGCCGCGCCGAACAGCAAGAAGCCCAGGCTATCGAAGCGCGTGCGCTCGGAACCGCGCAGGTCGGGGATGAATTTCCACACGGCGTAGCAACCGATCAGGCCCACCGGCAGGTTGATCAGGAAGATCCAGTGCCAGGTCAGGAACTCCACCATCCAGCCGCCCATGGTCGGGCCGATCAGCGGACCGAGCAGGCCGGGAATGGTGATGAAGCCCATGATCCGCACCAGTTCCGAACGCGGGTAGGCACGCAGCACCACCAGCCGCCCGACCGGTAGCATCAACGCGCCGCCCAGGCCTTGAATCACCCGGGCGCCGATCAACTGGGTCAAGCTGGTCGACAATGCGCAGAGCAGTGAGCCGAGGCTGAACAGCAGAATCGCACTGAAGAAGATTTTTTTGGTGCCAAAGCGGTCGGCGATCCAGCCAGAGGCGGGAATCAGCAAGGCGACCGTAAGCATGTAGGCGATGATCACACCCTGCATGCGCAGCGGATCTTCAGCCAGGTCGCGAGCCATGGCCGGCAGGGCGGTGTTGAGGATCGTCCCGTCGAGGGACTGCATGAAAAACGCAATGGCGACGACCCACGGCACCCAGCGGGCGGTGACAGGGTCGAGAGGCGGGCGATTGGGCATGGGACCTCTTGGAGGTTGAAGTGATCGCAGTCCATGTGGGAGCGAGCCTGCTCGCGATGAGCCCTTTCATTCAACATTAACGTCGACTGAACTACCGCTATCGCGAGCAGGCTCGCTCCCACAGGATTCCCGGTGTGCCGGGGTTTTTCGTGTTTACAGGGTCAAGGTGAGTTTGCTGACCAGCGCCCCGGGCAACAACGCCGAAGCCGTCGCCCGCTGGCTATAGGTACTCGCCGACAACAGCATCTCGCGTTCCTGAGTCAGCGCTTCCAGCTGCGAACCGAGCAGGCTGAAGGCACTGTCATCGAAACGCATGGTGCTGACCGGCGCCTGTATCTCGCCGTTCTCGACCCAGAACGTCGCAAACCGGGTCATGCCGGTCAGGCGAGCCGCCGGTTGATCCGAGAAGTTCAAGTACCACAGGTTGCTGATGTACAGACCGGTGCCGAGTTGCTTGAGCACGTCTGCCTCAGGCAAATCCCCGGCCTGCAAGTTCAACGCACTCGGCGATTCGCTGCCGCTGGCACCGTTGGCGGTCAGGCCGTATTCGGCGGCGCTGCGCGAGCCGACCATTTGCGCGCCGGCCTTGCCTTCGACAATCAAGCGCAAATCACTGCGCGGGTAACCCTCGTCGGAAAACGCCGGGCTGAGCGAGCCACTGACCTTCTCATCCAGCGAAACCAGTGGACTGAACGTCTGATCGCCCGCGTACAGCTTCTGCAGCGGGCTGCTCTTACTGGCAACCGACTGTGCGGAAAAACCGCCCCAGCACAGCATGCCCATAATCTCCTCCAGCGCAGCGGGGGCGAGATAAGCGCGGTACTGCCCCGGCGGCAATGTGCGCAACGGACGCCCCAGAAATTCAAGTTGCTCGCGGGCCTGCTGGAAGCGCTTGGCAAAACCTTCGCTGCTCCAGTCATTCCCGGCATAGCTGGCTTTCACGGCCTGAGCGTTTTCATGGAACAGGCTGAAGTCGAAGTTGAAACTGTTGGCCTGATGCCAGCCAAACGCCCCGGCGGAACTCGCAAAACCACGACTGATCGGCCCGGCGGCATAAAACCCGACCAGGTCCAGCCCTTCAGCGGCGCAGGTGATTTCGTCGATCACTTGCCCGGTGTCCGGCAGTGGATGCTCCTGCACGTTCTGGCTTTGCCAGCCGTTGTAGTTGAGCAGCAGGTACGGGTCCTTCGGCAGCAGCGGCAAGGTTTCACGCAGCTGTTGCAAACCTTCGGTCAGGCGCTGAAGGTCGACTTGCGGATCGTCCGCCAGGGTGATTTGCAGGTCGGCGTGACGGCCCTCGTTGATCAGTTTCAAACCGATGCTCGCCTGCTGCACGTGCCCGGCCTGCCGCACCTTGGCATGGTTGAAACGCACGAAGGCCGACGACTCGGCCGCGTAACTGAGGGTGAACTGTTCCGGTTCGCGCAGGGCTGCACGCAATCCGGTGACCAGGGCCTTGAACGATTCGACCTGGGCTTTTGCGGCGCTCGTGAAAGTGGTCATCAGGCATCTCCCCCGAACACATCAACATGGCTGAACACGCAGGCGGGTGAAGCGTGACCGACGCGGATCACCTGATTCGGCTCGCCCTTGCCGCAGTTGGGTGTGCCAAGGACCTTGAACGTGCTGGCATCGCCGACGGCGCTGAGGCTCTTCCAGAACTGTGCGGAAATCGCCCGGTAATTAGGGTTTTTCACCACGCCCTTGAGTTCACCGTTTTCGATCAACTGACCCCATTCGCAGCCGAACTGGAATTTGTTGCGCGCATCGTCGATGGACCAGGAACGGTTGGTGCTCATCAGAATGCCGTGCTCGATATTGCCGACCAGCTGTTCCAGCGGCTGATCGCCTGGTTCGATGTTGAGGTTGGCCATCCGGTCGATCGGCGGACGGTTCCAGCCGCAGGCGCGGCTGTTGGCGACGCCGTCCATGCCTGCGCGGAATTGCGACAGCGCTCCACCCAGCGGGCGCAGTAGCAAGCCTTCGCGGATCAGGAACTGTTTGCTGGCGGCCGTGCCGTCATCGTCATGGCCATAGCTGGCGAGCTGCTCGGGGATGTTCGGGTCGAACGTCACGTTGAGCAACTTCGAGCCGTATTGCAGGCGCCCGAAGTCCTGAGCCTTGACGAAGCTGGTGCCCGCGTAATTGCGCTCGTCGCCGAGGATGCGGTCCAGTTCCAGCGGGTGGCCGATGGATTCGTGGATCTGCAGCATCATCTGGTCGGGCATCAACAGCAGGTCGCGCGGACCTTGCGGCGTGTTCGGCGCCAGCAGCAATTGCAGGGCCTGATCGGCGATTTTCACCCCTGCGCCAATCAGCCCGCAGCGGCTGATGACATCGAAACCGCCCTGTTGGCCGAAGTTCTCCCGGCCCAGGGTGCGGGTCTGACTGTCATTGCCGTCGTAGGCGGTGACATCGAGGCCGGGGTAGACGAAGCGCTGTGCCTGACGCAGTTCGGCGCCGGCACTGCTGAGGTAAATCTGCTCGACATGAGTGATGCCGATGCTCACCTGCCAGTTCACCAGGCGCTCGTCTTTGGGCACGGAAGCGGATTCGGCACTGAGCAAGGCGTAGCAGTCGCTCAGGGACGGAAAGGGCTGATCGAGGTTGGGTGAAAAGTAATCGGCACGGTCGCTGGAAACGTTTTGCTCGCTCAGGTCCAGCAGCGCGTGAGGCTTGAGCCGTCGGGCCTGCTGTTCGGCACGCTCGAGCGCGGCCTGCAGGCCTTGTTGCGACACGTCATTGGTCGCGGCATAGGCTTCGACACCGTTGACCCGAACGGTCAACATCGCCCCTTCGTCACGGCTCAGGCTTGGCGGTTCGGCGACGTTCTTGCGCACCGACAGGTACTGGCCGGACTCGCGCACATAACGCAGGGAAAAGAATTCAGCGCCCGTGCGCAAGGCAGCAAAACGCTGCTTGAGTTGGGGATGGAAATCGAACATTCGGGAACCTCCTTGTATGGAGTGACGGTGACGCGTTGCAGCGAGGGGGGAAACGATTGCGTGGCGCTAGATTAGGCCTGCGAAGGGGGGAGTATCAAGGTCGGAGCAATGGAGGAAAGGATTGCGAAGTACGCTCGACGGGAGACGAGTTGGCTACTGATTGTGTTCGCGAACAGGCGTTGCAGCTTGCTCGCGATCAATTCCACTGTCAGGCAAAGACCTGCGATCAGCCGTTCAGATAGACGAAAGCTGCGACATAAATGAACAGGCTTGCAAAAAAAGCAGGCAGGATTTTCCTTGTTTTCGCGACGGCTATGAAGGTGCCGACCAGCAAAACCAGCTTCAGCGCATCCAGCGGTTCAAATTGCTGCAACAGGGTTAGCGCATCCTTTTTGTTGAATGCCGTGTCGTAAATGATGACACCCAACATTGCCTGTGCGCTGTAGCTGATGAATCGATAAAAGGAACCTTGGGTATGGGTGAGCGCGGCGCTGTTTTTGAAGGCAAAAGGCAGGGCACGAAATGCAAAGGCGGTCAGGGCGGAAAATGCGATAAGAAGCCAGATTGTCATGGGGTTACGCCTTCGCGCTTTTTGTAGTTGTTTTCAATCAGCACGATCAATCCGCCGATAATGAAAGGCGTGCAGAGCAAACTGTAGTCCTTGAATAGATAGACCAATAATGGTGCACCGATAAAACCAAGCCAGTAACTCGATACTTCCGAATAATGAGGCCAATGTTTGCCGGCCAATGCGGTGAATTGCAGAGGCAACAACAGTGTCATCGCTGCGTAGATGACCGGAGAGGTGAACTCTGCGCCGGCGATGAAACCGATGTAGGTGCAGATGATCGATATGCCGAATATGGGAAGACCCAGGCCGATCATGTAGGTAAAGGGATGATCGGCCTTGCGTTTGAATCGAGTGACGCACCCCGTGAATATCGAAGGTGTGATCAGAATCAAGGACACTATGGTTTTCAGGGTGGAAGTGTTCCTGATATAGGGGGCAAGTGTGGCGGAAAGTAATACAAAGCGAGCGTTGAGTGCCACGATGATAGGAAGCAATATCCACCCGTCGTTATAGCTTTGTATTAGTAGAAATTGCAGTGGCGTGGAAAATATCAACAGAGTTGTTGCCAGCGCCTGGCTCAACGATAGCGATTGCGTCGCGCTTAAAAGGCCTATGGATAAGTAGAGGAAAATGAATGCGACACCAAAGGTAATTGCGTCGCGTGCCCCTTCAATAAAAACGCTGGCGGCCGAGGATCGAATGAGCGTATCCGGAGTCGCCATCAATGGGCCTCCGCTGTATAGGTTGTTTCATCCAGCGGGAAGTAGTGCTTCCTGGGACCTTTGCTTCGGAACAATAATCTTGGCGTTGTGCTGAATGTTGAGTTGTGAGCTTGATCACGAGCCTCATTGGCATCCATATTCAGCATCGGCCGGGCATGCAGTATCTTGTGGTTGGCTACGATCAGGAACGTACCGGTTTCAGCTGTTGAAACATGGTGTTTTGCGTTTGGCAAACCGGCTCGGATTTTGTCTAGCACATGTTGACCGCCATGTTTTGCGCGCATTCGCTCACCATTTTCAGAGTCAATGCGGAAATCCAGCGAAAAATGGAAACCGTAGAGCTCGGAAAATTCAACCACGCGACGAACCCGCTCTTTCAGGCCGCTAACGTTTTTGCCGGAAATGAACGTTGCTTGCATAGTCAGTAATTCGGTTATTTCGTCATCGTTCAAATCGCAAAGCAGATCGCTTGGGAAGTAATAGGCAGTGGGGGTTTTTGTGATGTCACGGCAAACGGTCAGGGCCAGGTAATCGACATTCAAGTTTTCATACAAATCATCGGAGTGTGGTGTGATATCGCCATGGCCATTGCCCCATTCCCGATACATTTCTGCAGAGGGTTTTAGGTACAGTGCTTTGTGCTCTTCGTAGTCGTATTTTATGTCTGTGAGATGAAATAAGTCGGCCAGTGCTTCATGCACAGTTAAAGCGAGTTTTGGTGAGTCAAGTTTGAATACATCTTTTATGCAGACGGCTGCGCACCCATCGGCCAGACCTACTTTGTCGAAATGGAAAGTATCTTCAGCGTGCAGATAGGTTAAGAGGAGGTTGATTAATTGTGTTTTTAAGGTGTGTGTATCTAGTTGGGCGTTCTTTTTCCACCAGGATTCAATCACGCCGGTCAAATAACTGAAGTCAAGGGTGATTGTTTTTTCTTTCGATATTTGATCCCTGAAGTGACTTGGTGTCTTGATTCGGCCGATGCTGGGTATGCTATTGATTTCCATTGAAATTTCTCCTGTCCCATGGGGCGGGGCGCGGATAGTAATGGAAGTTGTTAAGCTGGTCTTGGTGCAAGTGTTACGAGTTTTTTATTGAAGTGTTGTAATTAATTTTAGTTACTTGATGTGATGATTGTTGTTTGCTGTAAGTAGATCGTGTTAGCCAAAAAAAAACCGCCAACCCGGAAAGGTTGGCGGTTTTGATTGAGGCCGTTTGTGAGCTGTTACTGAGCTATCTGGCTCACTTCACGCATCGGCTTGCCCTTCACCGGCGCTTCACCCGCTACATAGTAAGTGGCGGTGCTGCGTGGCAGCGGCTTGCGACCGCGGATCTTGTCGGCGATTTTCTCGGCGATCATGATCGTTGGCGCGTTGAGGTTGCCGGTGGTGATGATCGGCATGATCGAGGCGTCGACCACGCGCAGGCCTTGCATGCCATGCACGCGACCTTCGCCATCGACCACGGCCATCTCGTCGGT
Source organism: Pseudomonas reinekei (assembly GCF_001945365.1). Taxonomy (GTDB): domain Bacteria; phylum Pseudomonadota; class Gammaproteobacteria; order Pseudomonadales; family Pseudomonadaceae; genus Aquipseudomonas; species Aquipseudomonas reinekei. Next base: position 157,533 of record NZ_MSTQ01000005.1, on the reverse strand, counting down.
GCCCATCTTGCACGAGCAGGATGGGTGAAACGCGGTTTCGGCGTGTTCGCGGATGAACTTGTCGAGCTGCTCATCGGTTTGCACGTCGATGCCCGGGCTGATTTCGCGACCACGGAAAGCGTCCAGTGCCGGTTGCTGCATGATTTCACGGGTCAGGCGGATGCCGTCGCGGAATTCCTGCCAGTCCTGCTCGGTGGCCATGTAGTTGAACAGGATGCTCGGGTGCTGGCGCGGGTCCTTGGACTTGGCCTGGATACGACCGCGGCTCGGCGAGCGCATGGAGCCCATGTGCGCCTGGAAGCCGTGCTCTTTCACACCGTTGCTGCCGTTGTAGTTAATCGCCACCGGCAGGAAGTGGTACTGGATGTTCGGCCATTCGAACTCTTCGCGCGTGCGGATGAAGCCGCCCGCTTCGAACTGGTTGCTGGCGCCGATGCCGGTACCGTTAAACAGCCACTCGGCACCGATGGCGGGCTGGTTGTACCAGAGCAGCGACGGGTACAGCGAGACCGGTTGGGTGCACGCGTATTGCAGGTACAGCTCGAGGTGGTCCTGCAGGTTTTCGCCAACGCCCGGCAGGTCGTGGACGACCGGAATGTCGAGCTTGTTCAGCAGTTCGGCCGGGCCAACGCCGGAGCGTTGCAGGATCTGCGGCGAAGCGATGGCGCCGGAGCACAGCAGGACTTCCTTGCGCGCTTTGGCTTCGACACGCTCTTCAGCGTCGCCGACCAGGTAACGCACGCCGATCGCACGCTTGCCTTCGAACAGGATCTTGTCCGTCAGGGCGTGGGTCACGATGGTCAGGGTCGAACGCTTTTTGGCCACGTCGAGGTAACCGCGAGCCGTGGAAGCGCGACGGCCGTTTGGCGTCACGGTGCGGTCCATCGGACCGAAGCCTTCCTGCTGGTAACCGTTCAAGTCGGAGGTAGCGGGGTAACCCGCCTGCACGCCGGCTTCAACCATGGCGTGGAACAGCGGGTTGTTGCCGGCTTTCGGCGTGGTCACGCTGACCGGGCCGTCGCCGCCGTGGTAGTCGTTCGGGCCGATGTCCCTTGTTTCCGCTTTTCTAAAATAGGGCAGGCAGTCCAGATACGACCAGTCTTCCAGACCTGGTAACTTTGCCCAGCCGTCGTAGTCCATGGCGTTGCCGCGGATGTAGCACATGCCGTTGATCAGCGAGGAACCACCGAGGCCCTTGCCGCGACCGCATTCCATCCGGCGACCGTCCATGTGTGGCTCTGGATCGGTTTCGTAGGCCCAGTTATAGCGACGGCCTTGCAGCGGGAACGCCAGAGCCGCGGGCATTTGCGTGCGGAAGTCGAGACGATAATCCGGGCCGCCGGCTTCGAGCAGCAGGACGGTGACGCCTTCGTCTTCAGTCAGACGGGTCGCCAGGGTGTTACCGGCAGAGCCGGCACCGATGATGATGTAGTCGAATTCTTGGGACATTGAATGAACCCTCTTTGATAGTGGTCAGGTCGGGCCTCGGCGAGTGCTTCGCACTCGAATCGCTGGCAAGCCAGCTCCCACAAGGATTGGGGGCTGCCACAGATTTGGTGGGCGACACCCAACCTGTGGGAGCTGGCTCGCCAGTGATGACGGCCTGGCAAGCAATACAAGTCTCGGGTCTTAGAACACCGAGACGTAATCGCCCAGCTCGACCTGTACCGATTTGATGCGGGTGAAGTTGTTCAGCGAGCTGATGCCGTTCTCACGGCCAACACCCGACTGCTTGTAGCCACCGACCGGCATCTTCGCGTCGGATTCGCCCCAGGCGTTGATCCAGCAGATACCGGCTTCCAGTTGATGAATCACGCGGTGGGCGCGGTTCAGGTCCTTGGTGACGATACCGGCGGCCAGGCCGAAGTCGGTATCGTTGGCGCGGCGGATCACTTCTTCTTCGGTTTCGTACGACAGGATCGCCATCACCGGGCCAAAGATTTCTTCACGGACGATGGTCATGTCGTCGGTGCAGTCGGTGAACACGGTCGGCGCGACGAACGCACCTTTGGCGAATTCGCCGTCAGTCAGGCGTTGGCCGCCGCACAGCAGGCGGGCGCCTTCTTCCTTGCCCTTGGCGATGTAGCCCAGCACGCTTTCCATGTGGGCGAAGCTCACCAGCGGACCGAAGTTGGTGTTTTCGTCTTCCGGGTTGCCGATGCGGATACGTGCAACACGCTCGGCAATCTTGGCTTCGAAAGCGGCTTTCAAGTGCGCCGGTACGAACACGCGAGTGCCGTTGGTGCAGACCTGGCCGGAGCTGTAGAAGTTGGCCATCATCGCGGTGTCGGCGGCGCGATCGAGGTCGGCGTCGTCGCAGATGATCAGCGGGGACTTGCCGCCCAGTTCCATGGTCACGTCCTTGAGCGAAGAGCTCGAGGCGCTGGCCATGACTTTCTTGCCGGTGTCAGTGCCGCCGGTGAACGAGACTTTCTCGATGCGCGGGTGCTCGGTCAGCCAGGTGCCGACTTCACGGCCGCTGCCGGTCAGGACGTTGAACACGCCGTCTGGCACGCCGGCCTCGGTGTAGATTTCGGCCAGTTTCAGGGTGGTCAGCGAGGTGACCTCGCTTGGCTTGAAGATCATCGCGTTACCGGCGGCCAGGGCCGGTGCGGATTTCCACAGGGCGATCTGGATCGGGTAGTTCCACGCGCCGATACCGGCGACAACGCCCAGTGGCTCGCGACGGGTGTAGACGAACGACGTGGTACGCAGCGGAATCTGCTCGCCTTCGATGGCCGGCACCAGGCCTGCGTAGTATTCCAGCACGTCCGCACCGGTCACGATGTCGACGTAACGGGTTTCGGAGTAGGCCTTGCCGGTGTCCAGGGTTTCCAGGGCCGCCAGTTCGTCGTTGCGCTCACGGAGGATTTCCACGGCGCGACGCAGGATGCGCGAACGCTCCATGGCGGTCATCGCAGCCCAGATTTTCTGGCCCTTTTCGGCGCTGACCACCGCGCGCTCGACGTCTTCCTTGGTCGCGCGTTGTACTTTGGCGAGGACTTCACCGTTAGCCGGGTTGATGGCTTCGAAGGTGGCATCGCTGCCAGCGTCAGAGTAACCGCCATCGATGTAGAGTTTTTGCAATTCGAAACGGGCCATAAAGTCCTCGCAAGTGCATCAGTGATTGGCGCTGTGCGGTGGTTGAGCGTTCTATGTGTGCTCTAACTCACCCGCTTGGCCAGTTGGAAATCCATGTATTCGTAAGCGATGCGGTGCGCCTGCTCGGTGTCGAAAGCGTCTCCCGACAGCGCACCGCGCAACCACAAACCGTCAATGAGGGCTGCCAGGCCACGGGCTGCACTGCGCGCATCATCGAGCGGCAATACGCGGCGGAACTGGCAGCACAGGTTGGAATACAGACGGTGATCGTTGATCCGCTGCAACCTGTGCAAAGACGGGTGGTGCATGCTGGTGGCCCAGAAGGCCAGCCAGGTTTTCATTGCCGGGCCATTGACCTGGCTGGCGTCGAAGTTGCCTTCGATGATCACCTGAAGGTGAGCCCGTGGGCTCTCGTCCTTCAACGCCTGACGGCGCGCGGTGACGTTCTCGCTCAGGACCGTCATCAGGTACTGCGCCGTGGCAGCGATCAGGCCGTTCTTGTCCTGAAAATAATGACTGATGATGCCATTCGAGACACCGGCCAAACGGGCGATCAGCGCAATGCTGGCGTCCCCCATTCCGACCTGATCGACCGCCTGCAAAGTGGCTTCGATCAATTGCTGGCGGCGGATGGGTTGCATACCGACCTTGGGCATCTTGCACATCTCCTTAGGCCTTCCGTCAGACGCAAAACGCCTGTCGGACTGAGGGCCAGTCTATTTTGTTTTGATTGAACGTTCAATCAACAAAGAATAAGATCTGCGACAATTCGTCGCTGCTTACCGATTTTTCCTATGCATACATGACGAAAAACCGACATCCAAAATGGCTCGAAACCTATACGCCACGGCGCTTTTAGGGTTCGGGCTTCTTTGGGGTGTCTTTATAACACCCGCTGGTCGGCTGCCAACTCACCGATTGGTCGGGTAACGCGTTGCCTTGTGATTTTCTCCCGCACTGCCCGGAGCATCTGTGCCATGAGTTCTGCCTCACTAATAAAGACCCCGCCCGAGAAGGTGACGGTCAACGGTTGGGTGTTCTACACCTCCACCGCGTTGATTCTGTTGTTGACCGCCATTCTGATCATCGCCCCGCAAGAGGCCGGTCGAATGCTCGGTATGGCGCAAGCCTGGCTGTCGCGCAGCTTTGGCTGGTACTACATGGTGGTGATCGCCGCCTACCTGATTTTCGTGGTTGGCCTGGCGTTTTCGTCCTACGGCAAACTGAAACTGGGCAGCAAGGACGATACCCCGGACTTCAGCTACGGCGCCTGGGCGGGGATGCTGTTTTCGTCGGGTATCGGCATTTCGTTGCTGTACTTCGGCGCTTCCGAGCCGCTGGACCACTATTTCAATCCGCCGGAAGGCGTGGCCGGCAGCAACCTCGCGGCGCGTCAGGCGGTGCAGCTGACGTTCCTGCACTGGGGCCTGCATGGCTGGGCGATCTACGCGCTGGTCGGCCTGGCCGTTGCCTATTTTGCTTACCGTCATAACCAGCCGCTGGCGTTGCGTTCGGCGTTGTACCCGCTGGTGGGCGAGCGTTGGGTCAAGGGCGCGGCCGGTCATGCGGTAGACGGCTTTGGCATGTTCGTGACCCTGCTGGGCCTGGTGACCAACCTGGGGATTGGTTCGCTGCAAGTGTCGTCCGGGCTGGAAAACCTGTTCGGCATGGAGCACAGCAACACCAACCTGCTGATCGTGATCATTGTGATGAGCACCGTGGCGACCATCGCGGCCGTGTCGGGCGTGGAAAACGGCATCCGCCGTCTGTCCAACCTCAACATCATCCTGTTCAGCGGCCTGCTGATTTTCGTCCTGCTGTTCGGTCCGACCCTGCACCTGCTCAACGGTTTTGTACAGAACGTCGGTGACTACCTGAACGGCGTGGTGCTGAAGACTTTCGATCTTTATGTGTACGAAGGCGACGGTGACAAGTCCGACCGCTGGTTGGGCCTGTGGACCTTGTTCTACTGGGCCTGGTGGATTTCCTGGGCGCCATTCGTAGGCATGTTCATCGCGCGTATTTCCCGTGGTCGCACGGTGCGTGAACTGGTGGCGGGCGTGTTGCTGATTCCGCTGGGCTTTACCCTCGCGTGGCTGTCGATCTTCGGTAACTCGGCCCTGGACCTGGTGATGAACCACGGTGCGGTGGAACTTGGGAAAACGGCACTGGAACAGCCGTCCATGGCGATCTACCAGTTGCTGGAGCATTACCCGGCGTCGAAGGTGGTGATCGGTGTGTCGATCTTCGTGGGTTTCGTGCTGTTCCTGACCCCGGCGGATTCCGGCGCGGTGATGATGGCCAACCTTTCCTGCAAGGGCGGTAACGTCGACGAAGACGCTCCGCACTGGTTGCGGATCTTCTGGTCGGTGGTGATCACCCTGGTGACCATCGGCCTGCTGTTCGCCGGCAACTTCGAAGCCATGCAAACCATGGTGGTGCTGGCCGGTCTGCCGTTCTCGGTGGTGCTGGTGTGCTTCATGTTCGGCCTGCACAAGGCCATGCGCCAGGACGTGCAGATCGAACAGGAGCAAGCGCAGCTGGCGGCACGCGGTCGCCGTGGTTTCAGCGAGCGTTTGACTCAACTGGACCTGCAACCGAGCCAGTCGGTGGTCCAGCGCTTCATGGACAAGCATGTGAGCCCGGCATTGCAGGACGCGACGACGCAAATGCGTGCGCAAGGCCTGGAAGTGCAGACGCTGTTGGGCAAGTCCAAGCGTTGCATGGGCGTGCGGGTCGAGATGGAGGAGGGCAATCCGTTTGTCTATGAAGTGAGCCTGGATGGCTATCTGGCGACGCCGACTGAGTCGGCTCAATCCGATGAGGCGCGTCAGCGTTACTACCGCGCCGAGGTGTATTTGCACAACGGCAGCCAGGATTACGACTTGATGGGTTTCACTCAGGATCAGATCACCCGTGACGTGCTCGATCAGTTTGAAAGCCATCGGCAGCTCCTTGGCCGGGTGTATAGCTAAGGTGTGAGTGACGCGGTGTTTCGGTCAGAAGCACCGCGTCGCATTCTTCGCGAGCAGGTTCGCTCCCACAGGGAAATGCATTTCAATGTGGGAGCGAGCCTGCTCGCGAAGGGGGCGTCAGCATCAACGCTGCATTACCCGATACCCCATAAATAAAAACGCCGCGATCCTCTCGCGGCGTTTTGTGTCTGTTGCCTTATCCCAGGTTCTTGCCGAGCAACGCGTGGTACAGCTCGCTGTCGCCGAGAATCCCCACCACATGATTGTTGTCGTGCAGCACCAGTTTGTTGCCAGTCTGATAACGAATCTGCAGCGCGTCGCGCATGCCGATGTTCGAGTCCACCAGGGTTGGCCTGCGACCGAGACCTTCAACCGCCTGGCCCGGTGCCCAGTTTTGCAGATCCAGCGCCGAGCCGTTCTGGCGAGCGCCCTTGATCGTGTTGCCTTCCGCCAGGTCCAGCCACGAATCGCCACCCGGATCGAGGCACACCGAACCGTTGATGCGCTTGCAGTTGTCCAGGGTGCGCATCAGGCTGCGACCGCACAGTACGTTCAGCGGGTTGGTGTGGGCGACGAACGTCCGCACGTAGTCGTCCGCCGGGTTGAGAACGATTTGTTCCGGCTTGCTGTACTGGATGATCCGGCCGTCTTTCATGATCGCAATGCGGCTGCCGAGCTTCAGGGCTTCGTCGAGGTCGTGGCTCACGAATACGATGGTTTTGCTCAGCTTGCGTTGCAGTTCCAGCAGTTCGTCCTGCAGGCCCTGGCGGATCAGCGGGTCGAGTGCCGAGAACGGTTCATCCATCAGCAGGATGTCGGCGTCCATCGCCAGCGCGCGGGCCAGGCCCACGCGCTGCTGCATGCCGCCGGAGAGTTCATCGGGTTTCTTGTTGCGCCATTGGGTCAGGCCCACCAGTTCGAGTTTTTCGTCGACCAGTTTCTTGCGTTCCTTCTCCGGACGGCCCTGCATTTCCAGACCGAAGCTGATGTTCTCGCGCACTGTCAGCCACGGCATCAGGGCGAACTTCTGGAACACCATGGCGATGCGCTTGGTGCGCATCATTTTCAGTTCAGCTGGCGTGCAGGAAGCAATGTTGATCTGCTTGCCTTCGTGCTCGACGAACAGCTTGCCGCGGCTGACGGTGTTGAGGCCGTTGATGCAACGCAACAGGCTGGACTTTCCGGAACCGGACAGGCCCATCAATACGCAGATTTCACCTTTTTCGATATCCAGGGTGGCCTTTTCCACGCCAACGATTTGCCCGGTCTTTTTCAGGATCTCGCTGCGGGTCATGCCCTGGTCAAGCAGTTTCAAGGCTTCTCGCGGATCTTTGGTGAAGATCACGTCGACGTCTTCGAAGCGAATAATGCTCATGCGTCACCCCCTACTTTGGCGTCGGGTTGTTTGCAGATACGGTCGAGCATGATCGCCAGCAGTACGATCGCCAGGCCCGCTTCGAAGCCCAGGGCGATATCAGCAGTGTTCAATGCGTTGACCACGGGTTTGCCCAGGCCATCGGCACCCACCAGTGCCGCGATCACCACCATCGACAACGACAGCATGATGCACTGGGTGATGCCGGCCGCGATGCTCGGCATGGCGTGGGGCAGTTCGATCCGTGAAAGCAGTTGGCGACGCGAGCAGCCAAAGGCCTTGCCGGCGTCCATCAGTTCTTGCGGCACATCGCGGATGCCCAGGTAAGTGAGGCGGATGGGTGCGGCAATCGCGAACACCACCGTCGAGATCAGGCCCGGGACCACACCCAGACCGAAGAGGGTCAGGGTAGGAATGAGGTACACGAAGGTCGGTACGGTCTGCATCAGATCGAGTACAGGACGCATCATGGTGTAGAACATCGGTTTATGCGCGGCGACGATGCCCAACGGCACGCCGATCAGCACGCACACCAGGGTGGCGAACAACACCTGGGCGAGGGTTTCCATGGTTTCCTGCCAGTACCCCAGGTTGAGGATCAGCAGAAAGGACGCGATGACGAAGGCGGTCAGGCCCCATTTGCGCTGGATGAGGTGTGCCAGTAGTGCGATCAGGCCGATCAAGACCAGCGGGTTGAACCAGGTCAGCGCAAACGTCACGCCGTGGATCATCGTTTCCAGTGACACGGCAATTGCGTCGAAGGTGTTGGCGCCGTGTTGCGTCAACCATTCAACGAAGCCTGCGATGTACTGGCCTAAAGGTATTTTCTGATCAATCAGCATGGTAGTGAACGTCCGCATGCAAGGAAATAAACAGCCCGGGCGGCGTATGCCGCCCGGCATAAGCGATGCTTCCTAAATCAAGGCTGTGCGAGCTTGGCTTTCACGGCCTCCAGGCCAGGTTTACCGTCAATGGTGGTCACGCCAGCGAGCCAGGTATCGAGCACCTGTGGGTTCTTTTTCAGCCAGGCCTTGGCGGCCGCGTCAGGCTTCATCTTGTCGTCCAGGACGTTGCCCATCAGCGTGCTTTCCATGTCGAGGGTGAACACCAGGTTTTTAAGCAGCTGACCCACGTTGCTGCATTCCTGGGCGTAACCCTTGCGGGTGTTGGTGAAGATGGTCGCCTGACCGAAGTTGGGGCCGAAGAACTCGTCGCCGCCGGTCAGGTACTTCATCTTGAAGCGCGTGTTCATCGGGTGCGGTTCCCAGCCCAGGAACACCACGGCGGTGTTGCGGCGCTGGGCGCGATCGACTTGCGAGAGCATGCCTGCCTCGCTGGACTCGACCACCTTGAAGCCGGCCTCTTTCAGGCCGAAGGCGTTCTTGTCGATCATGCTCTGGATCAGGCGGTTACCGTCGTTACCCGGTTCGATGCCGTAGATCTTGCCGTCCAGTTCTTTCTTGAACTTGGCAATGTCGGCGAAATCCTTCAGACCTTTGTTATACAACTCTTCGGGCACGGCGAGTGTGTATTTTGCGTTTTCGAGGTTGGCGCGCAGTGTGTCCACCGTCCCGGCATCACGGTAAGGCTTGATGTCGTTTTCCATGGTCGGCATCCAGTTGCCGAGGAAAATGTCCATGTTCTTGCCGTCGGCCAGGGACTTGTAGGTCACGGGCACGGAAATCATGGTGGTTTTGGTTTTGTAGCCCAAGGCATCGAGGACGACGCTGGTGGTGGCGGTGGTGACGGTGATGTCGGTCCAGCCGACATCGGAGAAGTTTACGGTGCTGCATTGGGCCGGTTCGGCGGCTTGCGCCAGAACCGGCAGACTAAGCATGGCGGCCAACAACAACGACGGGGAACCTTTCATGGATGGACTCCTTGGTGTTTTTTTTGGCAGTGTTCCGACTGGACCACCGCACTTATAGGTTGCGGTTGGATGGCGTTTTGGAGACAGCTCTACCCCGGCGCCTTGCAATCGAGTCGATACGATCATGTACCAGTGAAAATCTGACGCCTACAGGGTGCGTCGTAACCAGTACAGGGATGGTCGCATCCAGTGTCAGTGACGTCGTTTACAGATTTTTTCCGAGTCTTTTCTCCCTCTGCACCGCAAAAAATCGGCGAAAACATGGCGCAAAACGCACGCGGCGTTGGTGGACATGAGTGCGTCGGTGTGAGACGTCGAACGACGCGTCAAAAGGCTGATGATGCGGCCATCCTGACGGATTGCAGCTTGAGCGTAGCAGCTCCGTCACCGGGCGCTCTTGCGCCTGGAGTTGGCACATCCAGGAGTCCGGCAGTAATGGCTATCAGTGTTTTCGACCTGTTCAAAATCGGCATCGGCCCTTCCAGTTCGCACACCGTGGGGCCTATGCGGGCGGCCGCGCTGTTCGTGCAGGTGTTGCGCGAGCGGGGGATGCTTGAGCAAGTGCGGCGCGTTGAAGTTCAGCTCTATGGTTCGTTGTCGGCCACCGGCATCGGGCACGGCAGCGACAACGCGGTGATCATGGGCCTGATGGGCGAGTGGCCGGACGCGATCGACCCGTCGCAAATCGGCATCCGCATCGCCACCTTGCGCGAGACCGACACGCTGTTGCTTGACGGTCGTGTGTCGGTGCCGTTCATCTGGGCCCGGGACATGCGCCTGATCGATGAAAACCTGCCATTCCATCCCAACGCCATGACCCTGATGGTCGAAGGCGATGACGGCGAGTTGCATCGTGACACCTACTATTCGGTCGGCGGTGGTTTTGTGGTCGACGAGGCCCAGGCTTCAAGCGGCGTCGTTGATCTTGATCGCACTGTGTTGCCGTACGATTTTTCCAGCGCCGCCGAGCTGTTGGAGCTGTGTAAAAAGCACAACCTGCGGGTGGCCGAATTGATGCTGGCCAACGAGAAGGTCTGGCGCAGCGAAGAGGAAATCCGCAGCGGCCTGATGACACTCTGGCGCGCCATGCAGGATTGCGTCGAGCAGGGCCTCAAGCACGAAGGCATCTTGCCCGGTGGCCTGAACGTGCGGCGGCGCGCGGCCAAGCTGCATCGCAGTTTGCAGGAGCTGAACAAGCCCAACGTAATCGGCTCGACCCTCAGCGCCATGGAGTGGGTCAACCTGTTCGCCCTGGCGGTCAACGAAGAAAACGCCGCCGGCGGGCGCATGGTCACGGCACCGACCAATGGCGCGGCGGGGATCATTCCAGCGGTCTTGCACTACTTTATGAAGTTCAGCGAAGACGTGACCGAGGCCAATGTCGTCGACTACTTCCTCGGCGCAGCCGCGGTGGGAATTCTGTGCAAGAAAAACGCTTCGATCTCCGGTGCCGAAGTCGGCTGCCAGGGGGAAGTCGGCTCCGCCTGCGCCATGGCGGCGGCAGGGCTGGCGGAAATCCTCGGCGCCACGCCGGAGCAATTGTGCAACGCGGCGGAGATCGGCCTGGAGCACAACCTCGGCCTGACCTGCGATCCGGTGGGTGGTCTGGTACAAGTGCCGTGCATCGAGCGCAATGCGATTGCTGCTGTGAAAGCGATCAATGCAGCGCAAATGGCTTTGCGCGGAGATGGCCAGCATTTCATCTCGCTGGACCGGGTGATCCGCACCATGCGCGATACCGGTGCCGACATGCATGACAAATATAAGGAGACATCGCGGGGTGGGTTGGCGGTGAGTGCGGTGGAGTGTTGAACCGGGTGGCCCCAATCGCTGGCAAGCCAGCGATAGCGTCAGACCAGTCAAAACTGCGCGCTAAGTGAACACGTAATCCCAGGCGCGCCACCTTTTGGCGCGTCGCTTACAGATAAGTACCTGACCTGAAAATCAGGACTGCCCCGTCCCTGACCATCCGTCACCCCGTGCCTGCGGTGACACTCTTTCCGGGCTGCTCGCAGCCCTGTTCCCACAAGTGCTACCGATTTGCTCACACGCTGCGGAGCAACGCACTTGACGCCGCTGATGGCACTTATAACCCCTACTCCTTGCGCGTCTTATTTAGACACATTCCGACGTCGTTTTTAGGAGTTATTGAACGCGCATTCAAATTTAGGCATGGCAATTGCTCTGTCATTACAAAGCCCGTCTCTCACGCGAGAACGATGGCAATAACAAGAGCCTCCGCCTGAGGCCATCACCCGCTTTGTGTGAGGAGATACCGCGATGACGTCGTTCAACTCCGGGGCTCAACCCCAGAACCGTGCGCCTCAATCCATCGGCTTTCTGCTGTTGGACAATTTCACGCTGATTTCCCTGGCGTCCGCTGTAGAACCGCTGCGGATGGCCAACCAGTTGTCCGGCCGCGAGCTGTATCGCTGGACCACCCTCACCGTCGATGGCGGTCAAGTCTGGGCCAGTGACGGTTTGCAGATCACCCCTGACGCCTCCATGCACAAAGCGCCGCCACTCGATACCGTGATTGTCTGCGGTGGTATCGGTATCCAACGCACGGTTACCCGCGAACACGTGTCATGGCTGCAAAGCCAGGCGCGCCAGTCCCGTCGCCTCGGCGCGGTCTGCACTGGCAGCTGGGCCCTGGCGTGCGCCGGTCTGCTGGACGGTTTTGATTGCAGCGTGCACTGGGAATGTCTGGCGGCGATGCAGGAAGCGTTCCCGCGGGTGGCCATGAGTACTCGTCTGTTCACCCTCGACCGTAACCGTTTCACCAGTTCCGGTGGCACCGCGCCGCTGGACATGATGCTGCACCTGATCAGCCGCGATCACGGCCGCGAGCTGTCGGCGGCGATCTCGGAGATGTTCGTCTACGAGCGCATTCGCAACGAGCAGGATCACCAGCGCGTGCCGCTCAAGCACATGCTCGGCACCAATCAGCCGAAGTTGCAGGAAATCGTCGCGCTGATGGAGGCCAACCTCGAAGAGCCGATCGACCTGGACGAACTGGCGGTGTATGTCGCCGTGTCCCGTCGTCAGCTGGAGCGGCTGTTCCAGAAGTACCTGCACTGCTCGCCGTCGCGCTACTACCTGAAACTGCGCCTGATCCGCGCGCGGCAGTTGCTCAAGCAAACGCCGATGTCGATCATCGAAGTGGCGTCGGTGTGTGGCTTCGTGTCCACGCCACACTTCTCCAAGTGCTACCGCGAGTACTTCGGCATTCCGCCACGTGACGAGCGCGTAGGCTCCAATACCACCCAGCAAGTGGCGATGATGCCGTTGCCGCAGGCGCTGGTGCTGTCGCCGTTGTCCGGGCCGTTGTCGGCGTTGAGTCAGGCGCGCAACGAGTCAACGTTCGCTAGCGTAAGGCTCTAAGGCCGAGTCGCTTGTGTGGCGAGGGAGCAAGCTCCCTCGCCACAGAGTTGTTATACCTTGGCCCTTAGGCGCTACGGTTCTGCTGAAACTCCGCCAATGCCGGCAGCAACTGCTTGTCGATAGCCTGACGCACGGCCGGCAGAATCGTCGCGCTGCTGGTGAACATCTGCTTGACCATCGTGCGCAGCACGATCGCCCGTTCGTTGTTCAAACCTCGTACCGCATATTCGCAAGCCTGCTCGGCCGAGGCGCCGCTCGGCACTTGAAATCCCAACGCTTTCAGTTGGCCCAACAGGTCTTCCTGGTCAATCAAATCGGCGTACATCATCACGCAAATCCTTCTTCTGGGAACGGTGTCTTGAGTCGATTCTGGTGGGGGGATGGGGTGGCGGCAAGGACGATTTGTCGCAATGGCCGCATTGACTAAGAACAGGTCGTTTTCGGGTAATTCGCCGGCGAAGAGAGTCGGCACACTGGACTCAGCTCGCTTCACGAAGGTTTGGTCACCCTCGCACGGCAGCTCCTCAACAGTACCCTCCTCAGCTCCGATCCTGTCACGGCTTGATCGGGGTTTTTTTTGTCTGTGAGTCCAGAGGCTTGTGTTGTCAGTTCGGACGCTATCGCGAGCAGGCTCGCTCCCACAGTGGAGCGATTTCTTTCAGAGGGATGCGATCGAATGTGGGAGCGAGCCTGCTCGCGAAGAACGATGACGCGGTCTAGCGCTGCAACACGAGAATCCGCGACAACAGCTCATCCCGGTCGACATAACAACCCTGGAAATGCCGCGCCCCGGTGGCAGGATCAAACGCATTGCGCGCATGCAGAGTACGTCGGTTGTCAAAGCACCACAGCTCGCCGGGATTGAGCCGCTGCATCAGCCTGAACCGGGGTTCGCGGGTCATCGCAATGAAGCGACGGTAAGCGCGATAGAGCTTGGGCATCTGCTCCACCGATGCATCGAATGGGCCGCGTAAAAAGTTCGCCATACGGATTTCAGATACCTGCCCCAGCGCGTTCAAGGCGATGATCGGCGCCAGGCAGCGGTAGTCGCTGTGACGGTCTTTGTTGCGGAACTCCACGGGGATCTCGCAAAGGCTGTTGAAGGACGCCGGGTCCTCCCGGCGCAGCGCATCGGCAATCGCAAAACCATCGACGAAAATGCTTTCGCCACCCTCGGCATCGTTGACCAGGCAATGCAGAAATTGCAGCCCCGGTTGCAACTCCCGGGTCGGCAGATCGCTGTGCAGGGGCAGGTTGAAAGCGGTGTAGGCATTGCTGTCGGCGTCGGCCTTGGATTGCACGTTAAACAGCACGCCGAAATTGCTCTCGCGGATGAAGGAAATCCGCTGGGCGATCAGCTTCAGGGAGCCGGGTTCAGTGGGCACGCCGCGGACCTGGGTCAGGCCAATATCACGCACCGCCAGCAGCCATTGCAGCAAGGCATCGTTATCATTCATCAGTGCCTGGTATTCGAACACTGGCAGCTGCAAATCATTGTGCCAAAGCCTGGCTTTCGGCTTGCCTGCCAGGCGCTCCGCGCGAGACTCATCGTCGTAGGCATGCGCCCTCAGCCAGCCTGGGTCGAAGCGGCTGAGGTGGCCGTCCTGCCATTGCACGCGCAGGCAACCCTCAGCATCGACCGTGGTTTCGGTCGGCAGCAGATTCTCCGGTATATCGACAATCTCCAGCACCTGCTCGCGCGTCACCGTATAAACGCATTGCGGACACGGACAGTTGTCCCGCAGCCATGAGTGGTGGAAGGGGCTGATGCGATGGTCGGCCCACTTCACCAGAACCCGATCCGCCATCACCTGCACGCCTGTCAGCGCGCTGATCAGCGGATAAGTACGGAAGTCGGCAAAAGCGGCGGCGGTGTTCAATGACGATCTCCTTGTTATTTTTTGGGGGGTAGCGCGATCACTCGGCCGATGTAGGCGGGGGTGGGCAGGTCGGTCTGCTCGGCGACGATGGCTTGCAGCTTGCCCAGGGTTTGTTCGCTGAACGGCGTGGAGCGAGGCCCGGCCAGGTCTACGTGCAGCAGCATCTGCTCGTTGCCCGCCAGTTCCTTGTCGTCACCGACCAGGTGCAGGCTGTGGTAGAGGTGCAGGCGTTTGCTGTCGTGGGCGATGATTTGGGTACGCACGTCGACGTCGGCATCGAGTTTCACTTCGTGCAGGTAATTGAGGTGCAGTTCCAGGGTGAACAACGAATTACCGCTGGCTTCACGGTTGCTGCTGTCCATGCCGAGGCGATCCATCAGGGCATCGGTGGCGTAGCTGAAAATCAGCAGGTAGAAGGCATCGCGCAGGTGGCCGTTGTAGTCGACCCAGTCGGGGATGATTCTGGTTTGGTAGGTGGTGAGGGCGGGCATGATTTCTGATCCAGGTTATAGAGTGACTGGGCTGCCGCTTTCGCGAGCAGGCTCGCTCCCACAAGGAACGCGTATAACCTGTGGGAGCGAGCCTGCTGATTGATTACTCGCTGAAAGCCATCCCGTGCTTCTCTTTGGTGGTCTTCACCGCCTCCAGCACCGCGAGCAGGCAGTCATCACGATAGCGCTCCAGCGCCGAAATGCTGTGTTGGCCCAGTTGGTCGCTGGTGCCGTCGACCACGTCGTCGATCAGCTTGTCGGTCAATTCCGGCGCCGGCAGATAGGTCCACGGCAATTGCAACGCCGGGCCAAACTGCGCCATGAAGTGGCGCATGCCGGCATCGCCGCCGGCGAGGGTGTAGGTGAGGAACGTGCCCATGAACGACCAGCGCAAGCCGGCGCCGAAACGGATCGCGTCGTCGATTTCACCCGTGGTCGCCACACCGTCGTTGACCAGGTGCAGCGCCTCACGCCACAGCGCTTCGAGCAAGCGGTCGGCGATGAACCCCGGGACTTCCTTGCGTACATGCAGCGGGCGCATGCCAAGTGATTCGTAGACTTTCATCGCCGCTTGCACCGCTTCGGGCGCGGTGTTTTTGCCGCCGACCACTTCCACCAGTGGCAACAGGTAAACCGGGTTGAACGGGTGACCGACCACGCAGCGTTCCGGGTGGGTCGAGCTCTCGTAAAACTCGCTGGGCAACAGGCCGGACGTACTGGAACCGATCAGGGCATCGGGCTTGGCCGCGGCGCTGATTTTGCTGTGCAAATCCAGTTTCAGCTCAAGGCGTTCCGGGGCGCTTTCCTGGATGAAGTCGGCGTCGCGCACGCATTCTTCGATGGTCGCGACAAAGCGCAGACGATTCTGCGAGGCGCCGGGTGCCAGGCCCTGTTTCTCCAGCGCGCCCCAGGCATTGGCGACACGTTTGCGCAGCGCGGCTTCGGCACCGGGCGCCGGGTCCCAGGCCACCACGTCGAGGCCGTGGGCGAGGGCGCGGGACACCCAGCCACTGCCGATGACACCGCTGCCCAGCGCGGCGAAGGTTTTGATTTCGGTGATGAAGGTCATGGTCACGTCCTGAATTTGGCTCGAAAAAACTGTGGGAGCGAGCCTGCTCGCGAAGAGGCCGGTACACCCGACCGATCTCTTGCGTTTGTCACGCCGCCTTCGCGAGCGGGCTCGCTCCCACAGGGTGAAAAGGGTGGAAGGGTTACCCGCGCTGGGTCAGGCCCATTTTCTTGCGGCCTTCAGCCGGGGTCAGCACGCGGGCACCGAGGCGGCTGAGGATTTCCGAGGCGCGTTCGACCAATTGGCCGTTGGTCGCCAGCACGCCTTTATCCAGCCACAGGTTGTCTTCCAGGCCGACGCGCACGTTGCCGCCCAGCAGCACCGCTTGCGCTGCCATCGGCATTTGCATGCGGCCGATGCCGAAACCGGCCCAGACGGCGTCTGCAGGCAGGTTGTCGACCATGGCTTTCATGGTGGTGGTGTCCGCCGGGGCGCCCCACGGGATACCCAGGCACAGCTGGAACAGCGGGTTATCGAGCAGGCCTTCCTTGATCATCTGCTTGGCGAACCACAGGTGACCGGTGTCGAAGATTTCCAGCTCGGCTTTCACGCCCAGCTCTTGAATGCGCTTGGCGCCAGCGCGCAGCTGGGCCGGGGTGGACACGTAAATGGTGTCGCCGTCGCCGAAGTTCAGGGTGCCGCAGTCGAGGGTGCAGATTTCCGGCAGCAGTTCTTCGACGTGGGCCAGACGGGTCAGCGGGCCGACCAGGTCAGTGTTCGGGCCGAATTCCATCGGGTTCTCGCCGGCACCGATTTCCAGGTCACCGCCCATGCCCGCCGTCAGGTTGACGATGATGTCGACGTCGGCTTCGCGGATGCGCTCCATCACTTCGCGATACAACGCCACGTCACGGCTGAACTTGCCGGTTTGCGGGTCGCGAACGTGGCAGTGAACCACGGTGGCGCCGGCCTTGGCGGCTTCCACGGCGGCAGCGGCGATCTGTTTCGGGGTGACCGGCACGTGTGGGCTCTTGGCGGTCGTGTCGCCAGCACCGGTGAGTGCGCAGGTGATGATGACGTCGTGGTTCATGAGGCGGTTCCTTACAGGCGAGATGACAGGCGTAGTGGTGCCGTTCGCAGCCCTGTCGGGCTGCGAATCGGTGGTTTAAGTCAGGGTTATTTGCTGGTCAGCTTGAGGTTGTCTGCCGCCGGCTTGCCATCAAAGGTGGTCACACCTTCGAGCCAGCGCTGCTTGTCCTGCGGATGATCTTTCAGCCATTGCCTGGCCGATTCGAAGGCGTCCTTGTGATCCAGCAGGGGCTGCATCATCCGGCTCTCGTCTTCGGCGGTGAAGGTCAGGTTGCTCAGCAGGCGACCGATGTTCGGGCATTGCTCGGCGTACTTCGGCGCGGTGACGGTCCAGACGGTCGCCATGCCTTCGTTCGGGCCGAGGGCGTCTTCGCTGCCGGTGAGGTAGGTCATCTGCACGTTGACGTTCATCGGGTGCGGCGCCCAGCCGAAGAACACCACGGCTTCCTTGCGGCGCACGGCGCGATCCACCGCCGCGAGCATGCCGGCCTCGCTGGACTCGACCAGCTGGAACTTACCGAGGCCGAACTGGTTTTTGCTGATCATCGCCTTGATCTGGGTGTTGGCGCCTGAGCCGGGCTCGATGCCGTAAATCTTGCCGCCCAGTTCTTTTTCGAACCTGGCGATGTCGGCGAAGGTTTTCAGACCCTTGTCGGCGAGGTAGGTCGGCACGGCCAGGGTGGCGCGGGCATCTTTCAGGCTGGGCGCTTCGAGCACCTTGACCTGGTTGGCGTCGACGAACGGGGTGATGGTCTGGGTCATCAGCGGGTTCCAGTAACCCAGGAACAGGTCCAGGCGCTGATCGCGGATCCCGGCGAAGATGATTTGCTGGGAGGCGCTGGTTTGTTTGGTGTTGTAGCCGAGGCCATCGAGCAATACCTGGGTCATCGCGCTGGTGGCGATCACGTCGGTCCAGTTCACCACACCCATGCGCACATTCTGGCAAGAGGCGGGTTCGGCGGCCATGACGCTGGCGCTCAGTAACGCGGTACCACTGAGTGCAAGAACACAGCTGCTGATCAGTCGTTTCATTCTCAGGTTCCTCGGCAGTTCGTTATTGTGAGTTCCGGCGTCTGACGCGCCGGTGATGCCAAGTTACGCAGCTAAGGCGCCATGAAAGCGCACTGCGGCGACCAGCTCTTGCACTGCAGCGACCTGTGCTCTTGAATGCCGCTGGTAAGTGGCGTATCAACATCAACACGCTACCCGCCCTCTCGTTACCGCCAACCGAGTGCGCTCCATGTCCCAGGATTTCTATTTCTTGTTGATGCCGGGTTTCTCGGCCATTGGATTTATCTCGGCCATCGAGCCGTTGCGGGTGGCCAATCGCTTTCGCGGCGAACTGTATCGCTGGCATGTGCTGAGCGCGGACGGCGGGGCGGTGCTGGCCAGTAACGGCATGTCGGTCAACGCCGATGCAGCACTGGAGCCGCTGAAGAAAGGCGCGACGCTGCTGGTGGTCGCCGGCTTCGAACCGTTGAAGTTCGCCACGCCTGCGCTGGAGCACTGGCTACGGCGGCTGGACAACGAAGGCGTGACCCTGGGCGCCATCGACACCGGCAGCTTCATCCTCGCCGAAGCGGGCCTGCTCGAGGGGCACCGCCTGACCCTGCACTGGGAGGCCATCGACGCCTTCAAGGAGTCCTATCCGCAGCTCAGCGTCACTCAGGAGTTGTTCGAGATCGACCGTCGACGCATCACCTCTGCCGGCGGCACCGCATCCATTGATTTAATGCTGGATCTGATCGCCCAGGCCCACGGCCCGGAACTGGCGATCCAGGTCAGCGAACAATTCGTGCTCGGCCGCATCCGCCCGCGCAAAGACCACCAGCGCATGGAAGTCGCCACGCGTTATGGCATCAGTAACAAGAAGTTGGTGCACGTGATCGGCGAGATGGAGCAGCACAGCGAACCGCCATTGACCACGCTGGAATTGGCGGAATCGATCAAAGTGACGCGTCGGCAACTGGAGCGCCTGTTCCGTTTGCACCTGAACGACACGCCGAGCAATTTCTACCTGCGCTTGCGGCTGGAAAAGGCCCGGCAATTGCTGCGGCAAACGGACATGAGCGTGCTGGAAGTGAGCATCGCCTGCGGGTTTGAATCGCCGTCGTATTTCACCCGCAGCTATCGGGCGAAGTTTGAGCGTTGCCCGCGGGAAGACCGGCGTACCGCGAAAGCATGAACACCCGAAAACCCTGTGGGAGCCAGCCTGCTGGCGATAGCGGTATGTCAGACACATGAATATCGACTGATGCACCGCCATCGCCAGCAGGCTGGCTCCCACAGTTAGTTTGTTCTGTCAGAAAGACCTGTTACTTCTTCAAAAGCGCCGAACACGCCGCCTTGTAGGCCTCATGCTGATACTTGTTCAGCGTCCCCGGCAGTTCAAAATCGTGTTTCTTGCTCTGCGCATTGATCGTCTGCGGCGACAACAACGTCACTTCGCAATTCTCCAGCAACTGGAAAACCCCTTCGATCTTGAACGTGGTCGGCCCACCGGCAAACTCGCCTTTCTTGCTGCGCTTCTTGATCGCGATGCGGTCGATGGCGTTTTCACGGATAAACGACGCAACCTGCGCGGCGAACAGTTTCACGTTGGCCGCTTCGTCATCATCGTCGAGGGCGATTTTCTTGGTATTGAGCGCAACGTGACTCAGGTTCGTACCGTCGAGGGACGCCACGGCGATGATCGCTTCGCTGCCTTTGATTTCGATGCCGCAGACTTTCATGTTCAATCCCTTAACTGGCTGATGGCGTGCAGCTTACATCGCAGGATGGCCGGCGATTGCATTACTCCTGCCCAATCGACTCCAAAAACTCCGACCGTTCATCACTCATCCGCGCCACGCAATCATTCTGCGCAATGGTGAATGCCTTGCTGCCGGTGGTGGCCGGGAAAGCTTCCACGGCGCAGTCGGCGTCGCGGGTTTTCAGCCATTGTTGTTGCGCGGCCTTGATTTTTGCGGCGATGTCGGCCAGTTGCGACGGGTTCTTGCCGTAGAGCGACTGCATGCGCTCGTTCAGGCTTTTGTAGTTTTCGCTCAGCAGCTCTTCGGCGGTGGTTTTGCTAAAGGCCGAGCATTCCAGGGTCTGGATGTCGTTTTCGACTTTGTCGCAGGGGTTGTCGTCGGCTTCTTCAGCCGCGTGTACGCCAGTCGCTATCAGTGCCAAAGCCAGGAAGATCGATTTCATTACATCGCCCCAAATTTAGTAATGCGGCGAATTCTGGCTCAACCGCGGGGCCTTGAACAGGGCGCTGATTACGCCCGGCGACGACCCTTTGTCGCAGATTGACGCTTTCGGCAAACCCCCTGTCGTTTTTGCACCGGGTCGCCCCGGTCCTCAGGCATATGCTGGCCCCAAAGCGCCGGCAGACGATTCGGCGCATGAATCGCTAATAAGGGGACAGCCTGATGAGCCCAGCCGAATTGCACGCCGACAGCATCGTTATCGACGGGCTGATTATTGCCAAGTGGAACCGTGAGCTGTTCGAAGACATGCGCAAGGGCGGCCTGACCGCGGCCAACTGTACCGTGTCGGTGTGGGAGGGCTTCCAGGCCACCGTCAATAACATTGCCGCCAGCCAGAAGCTGATCCGCGAGAACAGCGACCTGGTGATGCCGGTGCGCACCACCGCCGACATTCGCAAGGCCAAGGAAGTCGGCAAGACCGGCATCCTGTTCGGTTTCCAGAATGCCCATGCGTTTGAAGACCAGATCGGCTATGTCGAGGTGTTCAAGCAGCTCGGCGTCGGTATCGTGCAGATGTGCTACAACACCCAGAACCTGGTGGGCACCGGTTGCTACGAGCGTGACGGCGGCCTGTCGGGCTTCGGTCGCGAAATCGTTGCCGAGATGAACCGCGTTGGCGTGATGTGCGACTTGTCCCACGTGGGTTCGAAAACGTCCGAAGAAGTCATCCTCGAATCGAAGAAACCCGTCTGCTATTCCCATTGCCTGCCGTCGGGTCTCAAAGAGCACCCGCGCAACAAGTCCGATGAAGAGCTCAAGTTCATTGCCGACCACGGCGGTTTCGTCGGCGTGACCATGTTCGCGCCGTTTCTGGCCAAGGGCATCGATTCGACCATCGACGACTACGCCGAAGCCATCGAATACACCATGAACATCGTCGGCGAAGACGCGATCGGCATCGGTACCGACTTCACCCAGGGCCACGGCCAGGACTTCTTCGAGTACCTGACCCACGACAAGGGCTACGCCCGCCGCCTGACCAGCTTCGGCAAGATCATCAATCCGCTGGGCATCCGCACCGTCGGCGAGTTCCCGAACCTGACCGAAACCCTGC
This sequence comes from Pseudomonas reinekei, assembly GCF_001945365.1. Classification (GTDB taxonomy): domain Bacteria; phylum Pseudomonadota; class Gammaproteobacteria; order Pseudomonadales; family Pseudomonadaceae; genus Aquipseudomonas; species Aquipseudomonas reinekei. The sequence continues at coordinate 136,050 of NZ_MSTQ01000005.1, read as the reverse complement.
TCAAGCGCGGCCATAGCGAGCGCGTGGTGCGCAAGATCATGGGCGAGAACTGGGTCAACGTGCTCAAAGACGTCTGGGGCGAATAAGCCGCCGCACTTCTGAATCCTTACCTGCGGCCATCCGCGCCGCAGGCAACACCAAAATTTTTCTGGAGTTAAGTTTCCATGGCCAAGATCGCCCCGCAATTGCCAATTGAAGTCGACAGCGAGACCGGCGTCTGGACGTCCGACGCACTGCCGATGCTTTACGTGCCGCGCCATTTCTTCGTCAACAACCACATGGGCATCGAGGAAGTGCTGGGCGCCGATGCCTATGCCGAGATTCTCTACAAGGCCGGCTACAAGTCCGCCTGGCACTGGTGTGAAAAAGAAGCCGAATGCCACGGCCTGGAAGGCGTCGCGGTGTTCGAACATTACATGAAGCGCCTGTCGCAACGCGGCTGGGGCCTGTTCAAGATCCAGGACATCGACCTCGACAAAGGCACCGCCAGCGTCAAGCTCGAACACTCGGCATTCGTCTACGTGTACGGCAAGGTCGGGCGCAAGGTCGACTATATGTTCACCGGCTGGTTTGCAGGGGCCATGGATCAGATCCTCGCCGCTCGCGGCAGCCAGATCCGCACCGTGGCCGAGCAAGTCTACGGTGGCTCCGAAGAGGGCCACGAAGACGGCTTGTTCATCGTCAAGCCGTTGTAAGTCGAGGAACCCGCCATGGCTTTCGAAGCAATGTTCCAGCCAATTCAAATTGGCAAACTGACCATCCGCAACCGCGTGCTCAGCACCGCGCACGCCGAGGTCTACGCGACCGACGGCGGCATGACCACCGACCGGTACGTCAAGTATTACGAAGAGAAGGCCAAGGGCGGGATCGGCCTGGCGATCTGCGGCGGTTCGTCCGTGGTGGCGATCGACAGCCCGCAGGAATGGTGGAGCTCGGTCAACCTGTCTACCGACCGCATCATTCCGCATTTCCAGAATCTGGCCGACGCCATGCACAAGCACGGCGCCAAGATCATGATTCAGATTACCCACATGGGCCGTCGCTCGCGCTGGGACGGCTTCAACTGGCCGACCCTGATGTCGCCGTCGGGCGTGCGTGAGCCGGTGCACCGTGCCACCTGCAAGACCATCGAGCCCGAAGAAATCTGGCGGGTGATCGGCAACTACGCGCAAGCAGCACGTCGCGCCAAGGCCGGTGGCCTGGACGGCGTCGAATTGTCGGCGGTGCACCAGCACATGATCGACCAGTTCTGGAGCCCGCGGGTCAACAAGCGTACCGATGAATGGGGCGGCACCTTCGAAGGCCGCATGAAGTTCGGCCTGGAAGTGTTGAAGGCCGTGCGCGCCGAGGTCGGTGACGATTTCTGCGTGGGCATGCGTATCTGCGGTGACGAGTTCCACCCGGATGGTCTGTCCCATGAAGACATGAAGCAGATCGCCAAGTATTACGACGACACCGGCATGCTGGATTTCATCGGCGTCGTCGGCTCGGGTTGTGACACCCACAACACCCTGGCCAACGTGATTCCGAACATGAGTTATCCACCGGAGCCATTCCTGCACCTGGCCGCCGGGATCAAGGAAGTGGTCAAGGTCCCGGTGCTTCACGCGCAGAACATCAAGGACCCGAACCAGGCCACGCGCATTCTGGAGGGCGGTTACGTCGACATGGTCGGCATGACCCGCGCCCACATTGCCGACCCGCACCTGATCGCCAAGATCAAGATGGGCCAGATCGACCAGATCAAGCAGTGCGTCGGCGCCAACTACTGCATCGACCGTCAGTATCAAGGTCTGGATGTGCTGTGCATCCAGAACGCCGCGACGTCCCGTGAATACATGGGCCTGCCGCACATCATCGAGAAAACCACCGGCGTGAAACGCAAAGTGGTGGTCGTGGGTGCCGGTCCTGCGGGGATGGAAGCGGCGCGCGTGGCCGCCGAACGTGGCCACGACGTAACGTTGTTCGAGAAGAAAGAGTTCATCGGCGGACAAATCACCACCGCCTCGAAAGCGCCGCAACGGGACCAGATCGCCGGTATCACCCGCTGGTATCAGCTGGAACTGGCACGTCTGAAAGTCGACTTGCGCCTGGGCACTGCGGCGGATGCGCCGACCATCATGGACCTGCGTCCGGACGTGGTGGTGCTGGCCGTCGGCGGTCATCCGTTCATCGAGCAGAACGAACACTGGGGCGCGGCTGAAGGCCTGGTGGTCAGTAGCTGGGACATCCTCGACGGCAAGGTGGCACCGGGCAAGAACGTGCTGGTCTACGACACCATTTGCGAGTTCACCGGCATGTCCACCGCCGACTTCATTGCCGACAAGGGCAGCCAGGTGGAGATCGTCACCGACGACATCAAGCCGGGCGTGGCGATTGGCGGTACGTCGTTCCCGACTTACTACCGCAGCATGTACCCGAAAGAAGTGATCATGACCGGCGACATGATGCTGGAGAAGGTCTACCGCGAAGGCGACAAGCTGGTAGCGGTGCTGGAGAACGAATACACCGGCGCCAAAGAGGAGCGGGTGGTGGACCAGGTGGTCATCGAGAACGGCGTGCGTCCGGATGAGGAGATCTACTACGCAATGAAGGAAGGCTCGCGCAACAAGGGCCAGATCGACGTTGAAGCCTTGTTCGCGATCAAGCCGCAACCTTGCCTGGAACAAAGTGGCGACGGCTACCTGCTGTTCCGCATCGGCGACTGCGTGGCCCAGCGTAACGTGCACGCGGCGATCTACGACGCGTTGCGGTTGTGCAAGGATTTCTAAGAGCTTGTGGATAACCCTGTGGGAGCGAGCCTGCTCGCGAATGCAATCTGTCAGCCAACGTTGATGTCGACTGACCCACCGCTTTCGCGAGCAGGCTCGCTCCGACAGGAATCGGGCAAGGCATCCAGGTAGTTTGGCCTGCAAGACCCTGCGGTCTTTGGGAGCTTCACCATGTTGAACACCCTTCTTCCAATCCTGTTGTTCGCTGCCCTGGGCCTTGCGGTGCTCGGCGCGTTGCGGCGGGTGGCCATGTGGCGCCGGGGCCGAGCCTCGAAGGTCGACCTGATCGGCGGCCTGTTCGCCATGCCCAAGCGGTACATGGTCGACCTGCACCACGTGGTGGCGCGGGACAAATACATCGCCAACACCCACGTCGCCACGGCCGGTGGTGCGGTGGCGTCCATCGTGCTGGCGATTCTGGTGCACGGTTTCGGCCTGCACAACCGCATCCTCGGGTACGCACTGCTGCTGATGTCGGCGGTGATGTTCGTCGGCGCAATCTTCGTTTACCTGCGTCGACGCAACCCGCCGAGCCGCTTGTCCAAAGGCCCGTGGATGCGCCTGCCGAAAAGCCTGCTGGCGTTTTCGGCATCGTTCTTCCTGCTGACCCTGCCGGTGGCGGGCATCCTGCCGGAAAACTTTGGTGGCTGGCTGGTCGCGGCGATCCTCGGCATCGGTGTGCTGTGGGGCGTGTCGGAGCTGTTCTTCGGCATGACCTGGGGCGGGCCGATGAAGCACGCCTTCGCCGGTGCCCTGCACCTGGCCTGGCACCGTCGCGCCGAGCGTTTTGGTGGCGGCCGTTCCACCGGTTTGAAACCGCTGGACCTGAATGACCCGAGCGCACCATTGGGCGTGGAAAAACCCAAGGATTTCACCTGGAACCAGTTGCTCGGTTTCGACGCTTGCGTGCAGTGCGGTAAATGCGAAGCGGCATGCCCTGCGTTCGCCGCTGGCCAACCGCTGAACCCGAAAAAACTGATTCAGGACATGGTGGTCGGCCTCGCCGGTGGCACGGACGCGAAATTCGCCGGCAGCCCTTATCCAGGCAAGCCGATTGGCGAGCACAGCGGCAATCCGCATCAGCCGATCGTCAACGGGCTGGTGGACGCCGAAACCCTGTGGTCGTGCACCACCTGCCGCGCCTGCGTCGAGGAGTGCCCGATGATGATCGAGCATGTCGATGCCATCGTCGACATGCGCCGTCACCTGACCCTGGAAAAAGGCGCAACCCCGAACAAGGGGGCCGAAGTCCTGGAAAACCTGATCGCCACCGACAACCCGGGCGGTTTTGCACCGGGCGGGCGGATGAACTGGGCGGCGGACCTTAGCCTCAACCTGCTCAGTGAAAAGAAATCCACCGACGTGCTGTTCTGGGTCGGCGACGGCGCCTTCGACATGCGCAACCAGCGCACCCTGCGCGCCTTCGTCAAAGTGCTGAAAGCGGCAAAAATCGACTTCGCGGTGCTCGGCCTCGAGGAGCGCGACAGTGGTGACGTGGCCCGACGCCTGGGCGACGAAGCGACCTTCCAGCTGCTGGCCAAGCGCAATATCCAGACCCTGGCCAAATACCGCTTCAACCGCATCGTTACTTGCGATCCACACAGCTTCCACGTGCTGAAAAACGAGTACGGCGCCTTCGACGGCAACTACCTGGTGCAGCACCACAGCACCTACATGGCGGAAATCATTCAGGCTGGCGCGCTCAGCCTCGGTCAGCACAAAGGCGACAGCGTGACCTATCACGACCCTTGCTACCTCGGCCGCTACAACGGCGAATACGAGGCGCCGCGTCAGGTCCTGCGTGCCCTCGGCATTGAAGTCAAAGAGATGCAACGCTCCGGTTTCCGCTCGCGCTGCTGCGGTGGCGGCGGCGGAGCGCCGATCACCGACATTCCGGGCAAACAACGAATCCCCGACATGCGCATGGAAGACATCCGCGAGACCGGCGCTGAACTGGTGGCCGTGGGTTGTCCACAGTGCACGGCGATGCTCGAAGGCGTGGTCGAACCCCGGCCGCTGATCAAGGACATCGCCGAACTGGTGGCCGATGCGCTGCTGGAAGACGATGCGGCAAAGCCCGCCGCGCCGGCCAAACGTGAACCAGCGGAGGTGCACTGATGAGCGACATTATCCGCCGCGACCCCCGCGCCGAATGGATCGCCCGTAACCGACTGCACCCGCTGCACGCGGCCATGCAGCCGGCGCAACACAGCTGGATGGGACCCAATGGCGTCATCCGCAAGAATCCCCATGGGATGGGTTTTATCGGTCCCAACGGCATCAAGCGCATTGACCGTAGTGGCGTTCAACAGGGCGGGACGAGCAAACGCTCGGCCGCCGTTGAAGTGCAACTGCCGTTGCATCAAGTGCCTGCTCCGGCGTTCTACATCAGCGTCGTACCGGACATGGTCGGGGGCCGCTTGAGCAGTCACGACCGCGACCTCCTGGGCCTGGCCCATCAACTGGCCGGCAAGGACGGCGCGGTATTGGCCGTGGTCTTTGGCGAACATAAAGAGAGCGCCTTTGCCAGCGCCGGCGTCGATCGCCTGCTGGTGCTAGAGGGCGAGGAATTCAGCGGTTATGCACCGGAACAACGGGTTCAGGGCCTACGGGCTGTGGATAACCAGTTCAGCCCGCGTCACTGGCTGCTGCCGGACAGTCGCACCGGCGGTGGCGAGCTCGGTCGCCGTTTTGCCGCGGCATTGGGCGAACGCCCGGCCACACGGGTCTGGCAGGTCAAGGACCAGGGGTGCATCGGCCGCGCCGGTGCCGGTCTGCAAGACCTTGCGCGTCCGCTCGCACGGTTGATTCTGGCGGCTGCCGAATGCGCTGAACCGGTCAGTGAAACCCGTCACGAAGCCCTGCCGGTGGAGTTATCCACAGCGGTTGCGCGCAGTCTGTCGCGGATCGAGGATCTGGGGGCGGTGGCGGTGGACCCGGCGGCGATTCCGATGGCCGAAGCGGAGTTCATCTTCTCCGGCGGCAACGGCGTCAAGGACTGGGGGCTTTTCCACAGGACTGCCGAGGCATTGGGTGCCACCGAAGGCGCGTCCCGGGTTGCCGTGGACGACGGTTTCATGGCCCGCGATCGTCAGGTCGGTGCGTCCGGCACTTGGGTCACCGCGCGGGTCTACGTGGCGGTGGGGATTTCCGGGGCGATCCAGCACCTGCAGGGCATCGGTGCCTGCGACAAGGTAGTGGCGATCAACCTCGATCCCGGCTGCGACATGATCAAACGGGCCGACCTGTCGGTGATCGGCGAAAGCGCCGAGATTCTTCAAGCCTTGATCGCGGCGGTAGAGGCCTACCGCAACGACGCCAAGCGCGATGCGGCTTAAGGGAAGGAAAGGGTTATGAGCACGAAAATCATCAGCCTGGTGTCCATCGGCGCCCACCCGACGTCCGGCCGTCCCCGCCGCGCCGAACAGGATGCGCGTGCCGTGGAACTGGGCCTGCAGCTGGCTGGGGATAACTTGCAGGTGCTGCATGCCGGCAACGTCGCCGAGCCTGCATTGCGCGCTTATCTGGGCATGGGCCTGGAGCAATTGCATGTCCTGGAACAACCCGAAGGCGCTGATGCGCTGCCGACGCTGACCGCGTATTTGCGCGAGGCCGGCGCTCAGGTGGTGTTGACCGGCAGCCAGGCGGAAACCGGCGAAGGCTCGGGCATGTTGCCGTTCCTGCTGGCCGAAAGCCTGGGCTGGCCGCTGGTGGTGGGGCTGGCGCAGGTCGAGTCCATCGATGGCAGCTCGGCGCTGGTGCTGCAAGCCTTGCCCCGTGGCCAGCGTCGTCGCTTGAAAGTTCGCCTGCCGTTTCTGGCAACGGTGGATAACGCCGCGCCCAAGCCACGGCAAAGCGCCTACGGCCCGGCCCGGCGTGGGGTGTTGCAGGCCGATGAAGTGGAAGTCGTCGACGATGAGTTGCTGGCGGTGGCAACCCTGCAACCGGCCAAGCCGCGACCCAAGCGCCTTAAAGTCATCAAGGCCAAAAGCGGCGCCGACCGCATGAAGGCCGCCACGGCCAAGGCCAGCGGCGGCGGTGGGCAAGTGCTCAAGGGCGTCACGGCGCAGGCGGGGGCTGAGGCGATTCTCAAGCTGCTGATCGAAGAAGGCGTCGTCCGCTAACCTGATAACCCATATTGATCCAAGGTGGGAGCGAGCCTGCTCGCGAAAGCGGACCGACATTCAACGGTGATGTCGCCTGAGCCGCCGCCTTCGCGAGCAAGCTCGCTTCCACCATGAAACATTAATGACCGTTGAATTTCGTTCGGCTCTGCGCGCGAACGCGCGGCCTGCCTGGTTCTCCACAAACGCTGTTAGCGCTTCTGTGGATAACATGTTCGCCCCTCGCTGCATCCCCCGAAAATCAAGCCCTGCAGGCCGTAGATCAAAAAACGAACAGCCTAACCCATGGTTTTTACAGCAGTTTTCTTGAGGATAAGTGTGAGCGCGAAGCAAAACTTGTCCCCGATCTCTGTTGGCGCTTCTGTGGATAAGATGTTCGCTTACCGCTGTAGGGCCCATGGATCGTGGCTTTCAGGGGGGTGGTTGTTTTTTGATCGATTTGATGTTTTTCAGCGGTAGACCGCGCGTAAGCCCAGAAAATTCGAGGTTTTCAGCGGTTTTCCACAGCGACTCCAAAGTTGCCCCCAAAGTCTGTTGGCGCTTCTGTGGATAAGGTGTTTGCGATTCCCTGCAAGCCTCTAAATTCGTGACCTGTAGCGCTTTGATCAATTAATGATCAGTCGTTCTTGAAAATGATCATTCTGGATAAGTCACGGAATTTCTTCGGTTTCTGTGGAGAAAGATTTCAAGGTTTCCACAGTTGTCCCCAGTTGCTGTGGGTGGAGGTGTGGATAACTTGTTTGCGGAAGGCTGGGAGGCGCGTGAGATATAGCGCTGCACGGAATAGATCATATTTCGTACAGGTCTAAAGCCACGGGGAGTCAGAAGTGGGATGTATGGCGAGAAATGACGTTATCGCGAGCAAGCTGCTTCTACAAATGACCTGAGGTGTACACACATTCTGTGAACCACCGGTTCCTGTAGGCGCAAGCTCGCTCGCGATGTTTTGACCTTAGCCTTGAACCGGAACCCCTTTGAGGTAAGGCGCAGGCTCGGCGCCGAGGTTGCTCAACAGACGCTCGCTGTACCAGTCCACAAAGTTCACCACACCAAACTCATAGGTCTTGGAGTAAGGCCCAGGCTGGTACGCGGTGGAGTTGATGCCGCGCTGATTTTCTTCGGCCAGGCGACGGTCCTGGTCGTTGGTGGCGTCCCAGACCTGGCGCATGCGGTCGACGTCGTAGTCCACGCCTTCGACGGCGTCCTTGTGCACGATCCACTTGGTGGTGACCATGGTTTCCTGAGCGCTGATTGGCCACACGGTGAACACGATGATGTGGTCGCCCATGCAGTGGTTCCACGAGTGCGGCAGGTGCAGGATGCGCATCGAACCGAGGTCGGGGTTCTTGATGCGGCCCATGAGCTTGGCGCAGCCCTGTTTGCCGTCAAGGGTCATCGACACGGTGCCCTTGAGCAGCGGCATGCGCACGATGCGGTTACGCAGGCCGAAGCTGGCGTGGGCGTAAGGGATTTTCTCGGCTTCCCAGGCAGCGGCGGAGGCGGCCACGTGGTCCTTGAACGCCTGGTCGGCGCGCGGGTCGGTGACGTCGTCCCATTCCAGCAGGGTTTTCAGCAGTTCCGGGTGCGACGCGTTGCAGTGGTAGCACTCGCGGTTGTTTTCCAGCACCAGTTTCCAGTTGGCCTTTTCCATCAAGGTGGTGGTGATCGCCACCTTGGTGTTTTCCATGTCGTACGGTTCCATGTAATGGCTGAGCGTCGACAGGAAGTCATCGATGGCCGGCGGGTTTTCCGACAGGCTGATGAAGATGTAGCCGCCAGCGGTTTTCACGTTCACCGGCTTGAGGCCGTACTGCTTCATGTCGAAGTCGGCGCCCATTTCTGTGCCGGCGAACAGCAGGCGACCGTCGAGTTCGTAGGTCCACTGGTGGTAGTGGCAAACCAGTTTCGCGACTTTGCCCTTTTCGCTGGTGCACAGGCGCGAGCCTCGGTGACGGCAGACGTTATGGAACGCGTGCACGACGCCTTCTGCGCCACGGATCACGATGATCGGGTTCTTGCCGACTTGCAGCGTCAGGTAGTTGCCCTTGGTCGGGATTTCGCAGGTCATGCCAGCGATCAACCACTCTTTCTGAAAGATTTCCTGCATGTCGATATCAAACAGACGCTCGTCCGAGTAAAACGGCTGCGGCAGCGAGAACGTGCGCTCGCGCTCTTGCAGCATCTGGGCGGTGGCCTTGCGTGCGGGTTCCAGCGGATCGCCCAGGCTCAGGGTAGTAGTGACGTCCATCGATTTAATCCTCATGGCCATTCTGTGTGGCCGGCGAAAGTGGCTAATCAGGTGTGCTGCTTCGGGTTGCTACGCAAGGTGTAAAGAATGTGTCTTGGTATGGGGCGAGTGTGGGGCCGGCGCTGGCCAGAACCTTATCCATGGGCGACATGATGCAATCTGTTCCCGACGCGCAACCCCCGGTAGTTGGGGGCTGGTCGCGATAAGCATGTCAATGTCGCAGATAGGTAAATGGGTGATCTGCGCTATACGCAGAATCGCCAACATGAAGGCCGACAGTCGGCCGTGGAGATCAGCATGTCCAACAGCTTCCTGAACCCGGTAACCACCCAGACCTGGGCCAATGGTCGACACATCGTCCGTTGCGTCAAAGTCATCCAGGAAACCTGGGATGTGCGCACCTTCTGCTTCATGGCCGACCAGCCGATCCTGTTCTTCTTCAAGCCTGGGCAGTTCGTCACCCTGGAGCTGGAGATCGAAGGCCAGCCGATCATGCGCTCGTACACCATTTCCAGCTCGCCTTCGGTGCCGTACAGCTTCTCGGTGACGATCAAGCGCGTGCCGGGCGGACGGGTGTCGAACTGGTTGCACGACACCCTGCACGAAGGCCAGGAGCTGGCGGTGCACGGTCCGGTCGGCCTGTTCAATGCCATCGATTTCCCGAGCCCGAAAGTGCTGTACCTCAGCGGTGGCGTCGGGATCACGCCGTGCATGTCCATGGCGCGCTGGTTCTATGACACCAACGCCAACGTCGACATGACATTTATCCACAGTGCCCGTTCGCCCAAGGACATCATCTACCACCGCGAGCTGGAGCACATGGCGTCGCGGATCGACAACTTCAGCCTGCACCTGATCTGCGAGAAACACGGGCTGGGTGAGCCGTGGGCCGGTTATCGCGGTTACCTGAATCACAAGATGCTGGAACTGATGGTGCCGGACTTCCTCGAGCGCGAAGTGTTCTGCTGCGGCCCGACGCCTTACATGAATGCGGTGAAGCGCTTGCTCGAGGCCGCCGGTTTCGACATGTCGCGTTACCACGAAGAATCCTTCGGGGCGACCCCGCCGGAGGCGCGCGCCGACGCAGTGGAACACGCCGAGCAGGCGGCGGATGCACCGGAGCTCGACCTGGCGGACCTGCATGAGGTGGAATTCACCGCGTCGGGGAAAAGCATACGCGTTGCGCCTGGCGAAACCGTTCACGCAGCGGCGGCCAAGGCTGGCTTGCTGATCCCGAAAGCCTGCGGCATGGGCATTTGCGGCACCTGCAAGGTATTGAAACTGGGTGGTGAAGTGGAGATGGAGCATAACGGCGGCATCACCGAGGAAGACGAAGCCGACGGGTTCATTTTGTCGTGCTGCAGTGTGCCGAAAGGCGACGTGCGCATCGAGTTCTAAACACCGCCAAATAGCCTGTGGGAGCGAGCCTGCTCGCGATTGCGGTGGATCAGCCAACATGGGTGTTGAATCTGATTCCGTCATCGCGAGCAGGCTCGCTCCCACAGGTGTTGAGTTTCAGTCGATGAACAGATCTGGCATCAGCTTGTCGCTGCTGTCGGGCTCGAAACGGTAATGATCGAACTCGGTCACGCCGTACTCCCGCAAAACCTCCTCATCGATCAACAACCGTCCGGTCAGGCTGCGATTCGTGCTGCCGAGTATGACGTGGGCGGCATCCGCCATGATCGCAGGCAGGCGCGCATGCTTGAATGACTCCCGTGACCCCAGCTGAAACTCGATCGCCGCCGTGGCAATCATCGTTTGCGGCCACAGCGAATTGACGCTGATGCCGTAACTCTTGAATTCTTCGCTCATCCCCAGTGTCAGCATGCTCATGCCGTATTTGGTGACGGTGTAGGGACTGTATTGGGCGAACCACTTTGTCGCGAGGTTGAGCGGCGGCGAGAGGTTGAGGATGTGTCCGCCTGACTTCTTCAGATAGGGCAGCGCGGCCTGACTGCACAGCAGTACGGCGCGGGTGTTGATCTGGTGCATGAGGTCGAAGCGCTTGAGTTCGATGTGCTGCACGCCAGTCAACTTGATTGCCCCGGCGTTGTTGACCAGCGCATCGATGGTGCCGAAATGTTCGTTGGCCCGGGCCAGTGCTTTTCGCACAGCCTCTTCGTCACGCACATCCACCTGCAACGCCAGCGCCTTGCCGCCCGCGGCTTCGACTTCCTGCGCCACACTGAAAATCGTCCCCGGCAACTTGGCGTGGGGCTCGGCACTCTTGGCGGCAATCACAATGTTGGCGCCATCACGCGCGGCCCGCAGCGCGATCTCGCGACCAATCCCACGGCTGGCGCCAGTGATGAACAGGGTTTTGCCTTGCAATGACATGCGTGCGCTCCTGATTGTCGTTATGTGAGCGGAGGCTCGACAATCAGGGTAGACGATGTCTTCCGGCGCAAGGGGTCATGGTGGCGAGGGAGCAAGCTCTCTCGCCACAGGGGGCGGTATAGGTAGCGAGAGATCAGTGCGACATCACTTCGCGGATGTCGCGGGCCAGCTCACGGACGCGTTCTTCTTCGGTGTCCCACGAGCACATGAAGCGGGCGCCGCCGTTGCCGATGAAGGTGTAGAAGCGCCAGCCCTTGGCGGTCAGCGCGGCGATGGCCGGTTCCGAGAGTTGCAGGAACACGCCGTTGGCCTGGACCGGGAACATCAGTTCAACGCCGGGGATGTCGCTGACCAGTTCGGCCAGCAACTGCGCGCAGTGGTTGGCGTGGTTGGCGTATTTGAGCCAGGCGTCGTTTTCCAGGATGCCGACCCACGGCGCCGACAGGAAGCGCATCTTCGAGGCCAGTTGCCCGGCCTGCTTGCAGCGGTAGTCGAAGTCTTCGGCCAGTGTGTGGTTGAAGAACAGGATCGCCTCGCCCACGGCCATGCCGTTTTTCGTGCCACCGAAGCACAGCACGTCGACGCCGGCCTTCCAGGTCAGGTCCGCTGGCGAGCAGCCGAGGAATGCGCAGGCATTGGAGAACCGCGCGCCGTCCATGTGCAGGTTCAGGCCCAGTTCCTTGCAGGTGGCGCTGATGGCGCGGATTTCGTCCGGGGTGTAGACGCTGCCGACTTCGGTGGCCTGGGTGAGGGTCACCACGCGAGGTTTCGGGTAGTGGATGTCCTGGCGCTTGAGCGCGACTTCGCGGATCGAATCCGGGGTCAGCTTGCCGTTTTCGGTGCGGGCGATCAGCAGCTTGGAGCCGTTGGAGAAAAATTCCGGGGCGCCGCATTCGTCGGTTTCGACGTGGGCGGTTTCCGAGCAGATCACGCTGTGGTAACTCTGGCACAGTGACGACAGGGCCAGCGAGTTGGCGGCAGTGCCGTTGAAGGCGAAGAACACTTCGCAGTCGGTATCGAACAGTTTGCGGAAACCGTCGGAGGCGCGGGCGGTCCACTCGTCGTCGCCGTATGCGCGCTGGTGGCCGTGGTTGGCCTGTTCCATGGCAGCCCAGGCTTCAGGGCAAATGCCTGAATAGTTGTCGCTGGCGAATTGTTGGCTCTTATCGGTCATGGCCTGCTTCCGTGGTCGGGACGCCTATGGTGAAGCGCCCCGTGGTCAATGATGGTGCGCACTTTACCGAAGATCGTCCGGGGAGCACACGGGATGTTGCTGTCAGAAAAATACACAATCGAAGGACGATTATGCACGCGACGATGCACTTAAAGCAGCGAGACGGCGCACTTGACCTGCTCAAGTGGCTGGCGCTGTTCAGCATGGTGCTTGATCACCTGCGATATGTCGGTTATTCCGTCGATTGGCTGTATGTGCCGGGGCGATTGGCCTTCCCGTGGTTTTGCCTGGCGATGGCGGCGAACCTGGCGCGCGCGTCGGCCGTGAATACGCAGGGGCAATGGCGCTACCTGGGCTGGTTGTTGCTGTTCAGTGCGGTGAGCGAAGTGCCTTACCGGATGTACATTCCCAATCCCGACACCTTGAATGTACTGCCTACCCTGGCCTTGGGCCTGTTAGTAGCGCGGGGCTGGCAAATGCGGGCACTTGAGGCGCGACTGCTGGCGGTGGTCGCCCTGCTGCTGGCGGCCGTTTTCTGGTCGCGATTGATGTTCGGATTTTTCGGGGTGCTGTTGCCGCTGGCGCTGCTGCTGGTGATCCGCCGCCCGTTGTATCTCGCGCTGGTACCGGGGCTGGTCTGCCTGGCGGCCAATCAATGGCAGGTGCTTTACTACTCCGTTCGGCTGGGTAATCAGTTGGCCATGGCGGCCGTTGCCACTTGTCTGATTGCGCCATGGTTGGGACTGTTCCTGTTGCGACATGCGCGTGACGTAAAACCACCGCCGATGCGGCGTTGGGCGTATGCGTTGTATCCGGTGCATTTCCTCATTCTCCTGGTCTTGCGTCAGGCGCACGCACACATCTTCTGATGAAATCGCAAACCCTGTGGGAGCGAGCCTGCTCGCGAACGGGCCGTGCCAGTCGACATTCCTGTCGCTGACACTGCGCATTCGCGAGCAGGCTCGCTCCCACAGGGGATCTGCGCTGGATCCAGAGTCATGTGCGGCATGCCATTTCCCGCCATGTCGTAAACGCACCTTTGCGTGGCGCCCGTAGGCATTTGATCTCTCCAAGCCAGTCATACCATCGCTATCAAAGGGCACTGCCGAAACGCCAGTGCCTTACCGAGACGAATGGCGCACAGATGCCGCTGGGAGAGACGCGATGTTCAGCAAGCAAGACCAGATCCAGGGTTACGACGATGCACTGCTGGCGGCGATGAATGCCGAGGAGCAACGTCAGGAAGATCACATCGAGCTGATCGCGTCGGAGAACTACACCAGCAAGCGCGTGATGGAAGCGCAAGGCAGCGGCCTGACCAACAAATACGCCGAAGGCTATCCGGGCAAGCGCTACTACGGTGGCTGCGAGCACGTCGACAAGGTTGAAGCCCTGGCCATCGAACGCGCCAAGCAGCTGTTCGGTGCCGATTACGCCAACGTCCAGCCGCACTCCGGTTCCTCGGCCAACAGCGCGGTCTACCTGGCCCTGCTGCAGGCCGGCGACACCATTCTTGGCATGAGCCTGGCCCATGGCGGTCACTTGACCCACGGCGCCAAAGTGTCGTCCTCGGGCAAGCTGTACAACGCCGTGCAGTACGGCATCGACACCAAGACCGGCCTGATCGATTACGACGAAGTCGAGCGTCTGGCGGTCGAGTGCAAGCCGAAGATGATCGTTGCCGGTTTCTCGGCCTATTCCAAGACCCTGGACTTCCCGCGTTTCCGCCAGATCGCCGACAAGGTCGGTGCGCTGCTGTTCGTCGATATGGCCCACGTGGCCGGTCTGGTCGCTGCCGGCCTGTACCCGAACCCGCTGCCGTACGCCGATGTGGTCACCACCACCACCCACAAGACCCTGCGTGGTCCCCGTGGTGGCCTGATCCTGTGCAAGGCCAACGAAGAGATCGAGAAAAAGCTTAACGCCGCAGTCTTCCCCGGTGCCCAGGGTGGCCCGCTGATGCACGTGATCGCCGGTAAAGCGGTGTGCTTCAAGGAAGCGCTGGAGCCAGGCTTCAAGGCTTACCAACAGCAAGTGATCGACAACGCCCAGGCCATGGCCGGCGTGTTTATCAAACGCGGCTACGATGTAGTGTCCGGCGGCACCGATAACCACCTGTTCCTGGTCAGCCTGATCCGTCAGGGCCTCACCGGCAAAGAGGCGGACGCAGCACTCGGTCGCGCCCACATCACCGTGAACAAGAACGCTGTCCCGAACGATCCTCAGTCGCCGTTCGTCACCTCCGGCCTGCGCATCGGCACCCCGGCGGTGACCACGCGCGGTTTCAAGGTGACCCAGTGCGTGACCCTGGCCGGCTGGATCTGCGACATCCTCGACAACCTCGGCGATGCCGATGTCGAGGCCAATGTCGCCCAGCAAGTGTCGGCACTGTGCGCGGACTTCCCGGTTTATCGCTGAGCGCGGTTTTGGAGTAAATGACTATGCAACGCTATTCGGGCTTCGGCCTCTTCAAACACTCCCTCAGCCACCACGAAAACTGGCAGCGCATGTGGCGCACGCCGACCCCGAAAAAGGTCTACGACGTGGTCATCGTCGGTGGTGGCGGGCACGGTCTGGCGACTGCCTACTACCTGGCCAAGGAACACGGCATCACCAACGTGGCCGTGGTCGAGAAGGGCTGGCTGGGCGGCGGTAACACCGCGCGCAACACCACCATCGTTCGCTCCAACTATCTGTGGGACGAGTCGGCGCACCTGTACGAACACGCGATGAAACTGTGGGAAGGCCTGTCCCAGGACCTGAACTACAACGTGATGTTCTCCCAGCGCGGCGTCTACAACCTGTGCCACACCCTGCAGGACATCCGTGATTCCGAGCGTCGGGTCAGCGCCAACCGCCTCAACGGCGTCGACGGCGAACTGCTCGACGCCAAGCAAGTGGCGGACGAGATTCCGTACCTCGACTGCTCGAAGAACACCCGCTACCCGGTGATGGGCGCTACCGTCCAGCGTCGCGGCGGCGTCGCCCGTCACGATGCCGTGGCCTGGGGCTTTGCCCGTGCCGCCGACGCCTTGGGCGTGGACCTGATCCAGCAGACCGAAGTGATCGGTTTCCGCAAGGAAAACGGCGTGTGCATCGGCGTCGAAACCAACAAGGGCTTCATCGGCGCCAAGCGCGTCGGCGTGGTCACCGCCGGTAACTCCGGGCACATGGCCAAGCTGGCCGGCTTCCGTCTGCCGATCGAATCCCACCCGCTGCAGGCGCTGGTGTCCGAGCCGATCAAGCCGATTATCGACAGCGTGATCATGTCCAACGCGGTGCACGGTTACATCAGCCAGTCCGACAAGGGCGACCTGGTGATCGGCGCCGGTATCGACGGCTACAACGGCTACGGCCAGCGTGGTTCTTACCCGGTGATCGAGCACACCATCCAGGCCATCGTCGAAATGTTCCCGGTACTGTCCCGCGTACGCATGAACCGCCAGTGGGGCGGCATCGTCGACACCACGCCGGATGCGTGCCCGATCATCTCGAAAACCCCGGTGCCGAACATGTTCTTCAACTGCGGTTGGGGCACCGGTGGCTTCAAGGCAACACCTGGCTCCGGCAATGTGTTTGCCGCGAGTCTGGCCAAGGGTGAAATGCACCCATTGGCCGCACCTTTCTCCATCGACCGTTTCCATAACGGTGCGTTGATCGATGAACACGGCGCTGCTGCGGTTGCCCACTAACAGGAGAAATCCCCATGTTGCATATCTTCTGTCCTCACTGCGGCGAGTTGCGCTCCGAAGAGGAATTCCACGCATCCGGCCAGGCGCACATCCCGCGTCCACTGGATCCGAACAGCTGCACCGACGAGGAGTGGGGCGACTACATGTTCTTCCGCGACAACCCTCGCGGTCTGCACCATGAACTGTGGATTCACGCCGCCGGTTGCCGTCAGTACTTCAACGCCACCCGCGACACCGTGACCTACGAAATTCTCGAAACCTACAAGATCGGCACCAAGCCACAATTCACCGACAAGACCGATAGCCCGAAAGCGGCCAGCACGGCTCTGGGAGAGAAGGTATGAGCCAGATCAATCGCCTGTCCAACGGTGGACGGATCGACCGCAACAAAGTCCTGACCTTCACCTTCAACGGCCAGAGCTATAAAGGCTTCGAAGGCGACTCCCTGGCGGCTGCATTGCTGGCCAACGGCGTCGACATCATCGGTCGCAGCTTCAAGTACTCCCGTCCGCGCGGCATCTTCGCCGCCGGTGCCGAAGAGCCGAACGCGGTGCTGCAGATCGGCGCCACCGAAGCCACGCAAATCCCGAACGTACGCGCCACGCAACAAGCGCTGTATCAAGGCCTGGTCGCCACCAGCACCAACGGCTGGCCAAGCGTGAACAACGACATGATGGGGATTCTCGGCAAGGTCGGCGGCAAGCTCATGCCACCGGGCTTCTACTACAAAACCTTCATGTACCCGCAATCGTTCTGGATGACTTACGAGAAGTACATTCGTAAGGCCGCCGGTCTTGGCCGCTCGCCGACCGAGAACGATCCGGACACCTACGACTACATGAACCAGCACTGCGACGTGCTGATTGTCGGCGCCGGCCCTGCTGGCCTGGCTGCTGCTCTGGCGGCTGCACGCAGCGGTGCCCGGGTGATCCTCGCCGATGAGCAGGAAGAGTTCGGCGGCAGCCTGCTCGATTCCCGCGAAAGCCTCGACGGCAAGCCTGCGACCGAATGGGTCGCCAGCGTCATCGCCGAACTGAAGAACACCCCTGACGTGCTGCTGTTGCCGCGCGCCACGGTCAACGGTTACCACGACCACAACTTCCTGACCATTCACGAGCGCCTCACCGATCACCTCGGCGACCGCGCCCCGATTGGCCAGGTGCGTCAGCGCATCCACCGGGTTCGCGCCAAGCGTGTCGTACTCGCGACCGGTGCTCACGAGCGTCCGCTGGTTTACGGCAACAACGACGTGCCGGGCAACATGCTGGCCGGTGCTGTCTCGACTTATGTGCGCCGTTACGGCGTGGCTCCGGGCAAGAAACTGGTGCTGTCGACCAACAACGATCACGCTTACCGCGTGGCGCTGGATTGGCTCGATGCCAGCCTGCAAGTCGTCGCCATCGCCGACGCCCGCAGCAACCCGCGTGGTGCGCTGGTGGAAGAAGCACGCGCCAAGGGCATCCGCATCCTCACCGGCAGCGCCGTGATCGAGGCCCGTGGCAGCAAACACGTCACCGCTGCCCGCGTGGCCGCGATCGATGTCAAAGGCCACAAAGTCACCAGCCCTGGCGAGTGGCTTGAGTGCGACCTGGTCGCCAGTTCCGGCGGCTACAGCCCGGTGGTTCACCTGGCTTCGCACTTGGGCGGCAAGCCGATCTGGCGTGAAGACATCCTCGGTTTCGTACCGGGCGAAGCGCCGCAGAAACGCGTGTGTGTCGGTGGCATCAACGGCGTCTATGGCCTTGGCGATTCCCTGGCCGATGGTTTTGAAGGCGGCGTGCGCGCAGCCAGCGAAGCCGGTTTCGGCCCGGTCGAAGCGACCTTGCCCAAAGCCCTGGCGCGTCTGGAAGAGCCGACCCTGGCGCTGTTCCAGGTGCCCCACGAAAAGAACACCGCACGGGCACCGAAGCAATTCGTCGACCTGCAAAACGACGTCACCGCCGCCGCCATCGAACTGGCGACCCGCGAGGGCTTCGAGTCGGTCGAGCACGTCAAGCGCTACACCGCGCTGGGCTTCGGCACCGATCAGGGCAAGCTCGGCAACGTCAACGGTCTGGCGATTGCCGCCCGTTCGCTGAACGTGACCATCCCGCAGATGGGCACCACCATGTTCCGCCCGAACTACACGCCGGTGACCTTCGGCGCCGTGGCCGGTCGTCACTGCGGGCACATTTTCGAGCCGGTGCGTTTCACCGCACTGCATCACTGGCACCTGAAAAACGGCGCCGAGTTCGAAGACGTCGGCCAGTGGAAACGTCCGTGGTACTTCCCGAAATCCGGTGAAGACATGCACGCGGCAGTCAAACGCGAATGCAAAGCCGTACGCGACAGCGTCGGCCTGCTGGACGCGTCGACCCTGGGCAAGATCGACATCCAGGGTCCGGATGCCCGTGAGTTCCTCAACCGCATCTACACCAACGCCTGGACCAAGCTCGACGTAGGCAAGGCGCGCTACGGCCTGATGTGCAAAGAAGACGGCATGGTGTTCGACGACGGCGTGACCGCCTGCCTGGCCGACAACCATTTCGTGATGACCACCACCACCGGCGGCGCTGCGCGCGTGCTGCAATGGCTGGAAATCTACCAGCAGACCGAATGGCCTGACCTGAAGGTGTACTTCACGTCCGTGACGGATCACTGGGCAACCATGACCCTGTCCGGGCCGAACAGCCGCAAGCTGCTCAGCGAAGTCACCGATATCGATTTGAGCAACGAAGCGTTCCCGTTCATGACCTGGAAAGAAGGTCTGGTCGGTGGCGTGCCGGCGCGGGTGTTCCGGATTTCGTTTACCGGTGAGCTGTCGTACGAAGTCAACGTGCAGGCCGACTATGCGATGGGCGTGCTCGAGAAGATCGTCGACGCCGGCAAGAAGTACAACCTGACGCCGTACGGCACCGAAACCATGCACGTGCTGCGGGCCGAGAAGGGCTTCATCATCGTCGGTCAGGATACCGATGGCTCGATGACGCCTGACGACCTGAACATGGGCTGGTGCGTGGGTCGCACCAAACCGTTCTCGTGGATCGGCTGGCGTGGCATGAACCGCGAAGACTGCGTGCGTGATCAGCGCAAGCAACTGGTTGGCCTGAAACCGATCGATCCGACCAAATGGCTGCCGGAAGGGGCGCAACTGGTGTTCAACACCAAGCAAGCGATCCCGATGACCATGGTCGGCCACGTGACCTCCAGCTACGCGCACAACTCCCTGGGCTATTCGTTTGCCATGGGCGTGGTCAAGGGCGGTTTGAACCGCATGGGCGAGCGTGTGTTTGCACCGCTGGCGGACGGCAGTGTGATCGAGGCGGAAATCGTTTCTTCGGTGTTCTTCGATCCGAAGGGTGAACGCCAGAACGTGTAAGGGCTCGGGTTTTGTGGGCTGCCGTCTGCCGCCTTCGCGAGCAGGCTCGCTCCCACAAGGGTTACGCGATCTCCTGTGGGAGCGAGCCTGCTCGCGAAGGCGGCAGAACAAGCCCCACAGAAGCCAACAGAATTCAGGAAAGGTGCTTTATGACCGCAGCCAATGTTTACCAACAACGCCCGACCACCGGGGCCAAGGCCGAGTCGTCGCTGCATCACGCCGACCTCGCCAGCCTGGTGGGCAAGGGTCGCAAGAACGCCGGCGTGACCGTGCGTGAGAAAAAACTTCTGGGCCACCTGACCATTCGTGGCGATGGCCACGATGCCGCGTTCGCCGCTGGCGTGCACAAGGCCCTTGGCATCGAATTGCCGGGTGCATTGACCGTCATCGTCAAAGGCGAAACCAGTCTGCAATGGATGGGCCCGGATGAGTGGCTGCTGATCGTGCCGACCGGCGAAGAATTCGCCGCCGAGAAAAAACTGCGTGAAGCGCTGGGCGACCTGCACATCCAGATCGTCAACGTCAGTGGTGGCCAGCAGATCCTCGAACTGAGCGGCCCGAACGTGCGCCAGGTCTTGATGAAATCCACCAGCTATGACGTTCACCCGAACAACTTTCCGGTGGGCAAAGCGGTCGGCACAGTGTTCGCCAAGTCGCAACTGGTGATCCGTCACACCGCCGAAGACACCTGGGAACTGCTGATCCGCCGCAGCTTCTCGGATTACTGGTGGTTGTGGTTGCAGGATGCTTCTGCCGAATTTGGCCTTAGCGTTCAGGCTTGAGATTGCCATCGCTGGCAAGCCAGCTCCCACAGGGTTTATGCCGATCATTTGAAGGGCGTTATCAACTGTAGGAGCCGGCTTGCTGGCGATCAACCGCGCAGCGGTTGCCCATAACAAGAGGAGTCACCGCACTATGAGCCGCGCCCCAGACACATGGATTCTGACCGCCGACTGCCCCAGCGTGCTCGGCACCGTGGACGCGGTGACCCGCTTTCTGTTCGAGCAGGGCTGCTACGTCACCGAACACCATTCCTTCGATGACCGGCTCTCGGGTCGCTTCTTCATTCGCGTGGAATTCCGTCAGCCGGATGGCTTCGACGAGCAGTCGTTCCGCGCAGGCCTGGCCGAACGAGGCGAATCCTTCGGCATGGTCTTCGAACTGACCCCGCCGCACTATCGGCCGAAGGTGGTGATCATGGTCTCCAAGGCCGATCACTGCCTCAACGACTTGCTTTATCGCCAGCGCATCGGCCAGTTGTCGATGGACGTGGCCGCCGTGATCTCCAACCACCCGGACCTCAAGCCGCTGGCCGACTGGCACCAGATTCCGTACTACCACTTCCCCCTCGACCCCAACGACAAGCCGTCGCAGGAGCGTCAGGTGTTGCAAGTGATCGAAGAGTCCGGTGCCGAACTGGTGATTCTTGCCCGCTACATGCAAGTGCTGTCGCCGGAACTGTGCCGCAAACTCGACGGCAAGGCGATCAACATTCATCACTCGCTGCTGCCGGGTTTCAAGGGCGCCAAGCCGTACCACCAGGCCTACAACAAGGGCGTGAAACTGGTCGGCGCGACCGCGCACTACATCAACAACGACCTCGATGAAGGGCCGATCATTGCCCAGGGTGTCGAGGTGGTGGATCACAGTCATTATCCGGAAGACCTGATCGCCAAGGGGCGGGATATCGAAGGCCTGACCCTGGCGCGGGCCGTTGGTTATCACATTGAGCGACGGGTGTTCCTGAACGCCAATCGCACGGTCGTTCTTTAGATCGCCTTCGCGAGCAGGCTCGCTCCCACAAAGGTATGCATTCCAATGTGGGAGCGAGCTTGCTCGCGATGACGGCATGACAGACAACGCAAGACAAACAGGCAATAACCCGGGCAATCAACGCGCCGCCGCTCCATGGCGACGCGACCGCTACATAAAAACAACAGCGAGGTGAAAGCATGTCTGGCAATCGTGGTGTGGTGTATCTCGGCGCTGGCAAGGTCGAAGTACAGAAAATCGACTATCCGAAAATGCAGGACCCGCGCGGTCGCAAGATCGAGCACGGGGTCATTCTCAAAGTGGTTTCCACCAACATTTGCGGCTCCGACCAGCACATGGTGCGCGGTCGAACCACCGCGCAAACCGGCCTGGTGCTGGGCCATGAGATCACCGGTGAAGTGATCGAAAAAGGCAGCGACGTCGAGAACCTGAAAATCGGCGATCTGGTGTCCGTTCCGTTCAACGTGGCTTGCGGGCGCTGCCGTTCCTGCAAGGAGCAACACACCGGTGTCTGCCTGACCGTCAACCCGGCCCGCGCCGGTGGCGCCTACGGTTACGTCGACATGGGCGACTGGACCGGTGGCCAGGCCGAATATGTACTGGTGCCGTACGCCGACTTCAACCTGCTGAAGCTGCCGGACCGCGACAAGGCCATGGAGAAAATCCGCGACCTGACCTGCCTCTCCGACATCCTGCCAACCGGCTACCACGGCGCCGTCACTGCCGGCGTCGGCCCGGGCAGCACCGTTTACATCGCTGGCGCAGGCCCGGTCGGCCTGGCCGCCGCCGCATCGGCCCGTCTGTTGGGCGCAGCCGTGGTGATCATCGGCGACGTCAACACCATCCGCCTGGCCCACGCCAAGGCCCAGGGTTTTGAAATCGTCGACCTGTCGAAAGACGCGCCGCTGCACGAACAGATCGCCGCATTGCTGGGCGAGCCTGAAGTGGATTGCGCAGTCGATTGCGTGGGCTTCGAAGCCCGCGGCCATGGCCATGACGGTGTGAAACACGAAGCCCCGGCCACCGTGCTCAACTCGCTGATGGGTGTGGTGCGTGTTGCCGGCAAAATCGGTATTCCGGGCCTCTACGTCACCGAAGATCCGGGCGCTGTCGACGCCGCCGCGAAAATGGGCAGCCTGAGCATCCGTTTCGGCCTGGGCTGGGCCAAATCCCACAGCTTCCACACCGGCCAGACCCCGGTCATGAAGTACAACCGCCAGCTGATGCAGGCGATCATGTGGGACCGCATCAACATCGCCGAAGTGGTGGGTGTGCAGGTGATCAGCCTGGACCAGGCGCCGGAAGGGTATGGCGAGTTCGATGCAGGCGTGCCGAAGAAGTTTGTGATTGATCCGCATAAGTTGTTTAGTGCGGCGTAATTCAATTGGGTATAAAAAAGGGTGACTTGATGTCGCCCTCTTTAATTATTGATACTAGGTAAGAAGTTGGTCTTGCCTTAAGCTTGACGCAAGTGGCGATTTACAGGCGTAGTTGGGTAAATCGGTAATGTGGCTTCATCGTGTAATGCGTATAGTTTGTTGATGATCCCTTCGACGACGCCAATGTCATGTTTTATCGCATTCAGGGCAGGCGCCTGTTCGGGGTTATGTAGGAGCATCTCGAGATAGTCGAGATCATTTTTAGAGCGTCTTAAAGCTTGTTCGAATCTGAAACCTATATCCGGTTCTACCAGCTCTATATTCGGATAAAGATTTTGGTATGAAGGAGGAAGCTCCTCGTGGAAGGATACGCCATAGGGAGCGCTATCTGTCTTGGATACCTGTGATGACACTGACGAGCGGGACAAGCTTGAAGACGATGATTGCCCTGCATCATAAAGTGTTGCGGATGTTTGAGGGTGTGCCAGTGGATTCAAAAGTTCCCTGTTTGCGGTCGATCTGGTCCTCGGCGTACGTTTAAAAAAGCCAAAAATTGCCTTGAATGGGTTTCCTTTGTGTCCTGTGGGATCAGTACGGTTCACCGGATCTCCCACGCAGTACGCATACGCATTTAACCCGCCGTCCCCAAACGGACTCCAGCTGTCCGGGCTGTTAAATCGCATCAACACCGGGTTAAACGCCCGATAACCATTCCCCAACAAATAACATCCCGTCACCGGATCCGGTCGTTCGCCGTTGAAGCCGAAGAGGCTGAGCAATCCGCTTTCCGCCGGGTGATGACCGTAGGGCGAGTAGGCGAGGGGGGTAAGACGCGCCGCGTCGAGTACGTTCAACACCGAACGCTGTTGATCAGAGGCGAGCAAGTGAGTTTCGACGACACCGCTCTGACGCTGCTGCTGCGCCAACAGGTGATCGTCATGCTGCATGATCGAACGTTGCACTACGCCTTGAATCTCGGTGGCCAGCCGATCTTTCAGGTAAAAGCGCCGGGTGGTGGCTTGCGCCGCAGGCGTGCAATCCACCAGTCGATCCTGCGGGTCGTAGTGGTAGTGGCAGAGCAACGTTTCGCGACCAAGTGGCATGGAGGGCTCCTGAGCATCTTTCCCCAGTCTGGCGTTACTGTGGCGCAACGGATCAAGGTTGCCTACTAGCAGATCTGATAGGGTCGCTGGCCTGGTGGCTGTTTTGTGACGAGCGGGTGGGAAATGGCGGGGCGCCTGAGGAACATGCCCGCGCCTGACCGGTCAAACCGGCAGCTCTGCGCCCGTCAACCGGGCGTTTTTCGTGACACATGAGGATGTCTGGATGAAAATTTCACGCGGTTTTGCACTGGCTTCGCTGCTGACCCTGGCAGCCAGTCCGGCTTTCGCACAGTTCAGTCTGGGCGATGCGGCTAACGCTATCGCGGGGATGAAGGATGACAATGCAACAACGAAGGCCGCGCCGACCTCCGAAACGGCAGACTTGCTGGGCGCACTCACCCAGTTGGACGTGACGCCACAGCAAGCCGTCGGCGGCGCCGGGGCGATGCTGGGTCTGGCGAAGAATCAGTTGAGCTCGACCGACTATTCGGAACTGGCCAAAAGCGTGCCGGGCATCGACAAGCTGTCGGGCGGCGGTGAGCTGGGTGCCCTTGCAGCGTTGCTCGGCTCCAGCGGCAAGGCCGCCGGGCTGGATAACGCCTTGGGCAACGTCAAGGACACCAATGACTTGAACAGCGCCTTCAGCGCCTTGGGCATGGACACCGGCATGATCGGCCAGTTTGCCCCGGTGATCCTGCAATACCTCGGTCAGCAAGGCGTCGCCGGTTCGCTGCTGCAAAGCCTGGGCGGCATTTGGGGGACAGGCGTCACCGGTAGCTGATCAGCGGTTTTCCGCGCGCAGCGCGTCGATGCGTTGGTCTTTCTCGGTCCAGAGCTGGTTGACCCAGTTCTGGACTGTTTCACGAAACTGCGGATCGTTTTCGTAATCGCCTCGCCACAGCGCCGGGTCGAGTTCGCGGGTCTTGATGTCGATGATGACCCTCGGCACGTTGCCGCTGATCAAGTCCCAGAAGCCTGGAATTTTTTGCTGCGGATACACCACCGTCACATCGAGAATCGCATCCAGCTGTTCACCCATCGCCGCCAGCACGAACGCCACGCCACCCGCCTTTGGCTTGAGCAAGTGGGTGAACGGTGATTGCTGCTGAGTGCTCTTGGCCGCAGTAAAGCGCGTGCCTTCCAGATAATTGACCACGGTTACCGGCTGGCGCTTGAACAGCTCGCAGGCCTGTTTGGTGATTTCCAGATCCTTGCCGGCCAGTTCCGGGTGCTTCGCCAGGAAGGCCTTGGTATAGCGCTTCATGAACGGGTAATCCAGCGCCCACCAGGCCAGGCCCAGGAAGGGCACCCAGATCAGTTCTTTCTTGAGGAAGAATTTGAAGAACGGCGTGCGTCGGTTCAGCGTCTGGATCAGCGCCGGGATGTCGACCCAGGATTGATGGTTGCTGATCACCAGATACGAGGTGTCGCGCCGCAGATCGTCGCCACCGCGAATGTCCCATTGGGTCGGGATGCACAGGCGGAAGATCAGCTTGTCGATTTCGGACCATGTTTCGGCGATCCACATCACTGCATTTGATGCGTAATCGCGAAAGCGGCCGGATAGAACCAGTTTGAGCAAGGCAAACACCATCAAGGGCCCGATCAGGACCAGGGTGTTGAGCAATAGCAACAGGGTAACGAAACAGCCGGTGAGCAGGCGGCGCATAGGCAACTCTTGAAAGCGTTTGGGCTCGCCATGATAAGCAGCTTCGGGCGGCAGGCCAAATCGGTGACAACGAATGTTTCACCTTTGAAGCGTTAGGCTCGCGGCGCATTGAATGACCCTGTGGCGAGTGGCCCAACTATCTTTGTTTGTTGCGGTCTAGAATTTGGCCATTGCATCCTCCTTCCAAGGACACCCATCACGTGAAATCGCTTCTCGCACTGCTGTCCCTTGTTGCCCTGCCGGTCATGGCCGCCGAGCCGACCCTGTACGGGCGTTATGAATACATCGCGCTGCCGGAAATCGGCGGTGAAGTGCTCAAGGCCAAGATGGACACCGGTGCCCTGACCGCGTCGCTGTCGGCCAAGGACATCGAAACCTTCACCCGCGACGGCGAAGACTGGGTACGCTTCCGCCTCGCCACCAAGGAGGCGAGCAACAAGGTCTACGAGCACAAAGTGGCGCGGATCAGCAAGATCAAGACCCGTTCCGAAGAGGACGAGGACGAAGACAACGCCGCGCCCTCCAAGCGTCCGGTGGTGGATCTTGAACTGTGCCTGGGCAACGTCAAGCGCACGGTCGAGGTCAACCTGACGGATCGCAGCAGCTTCAACTATCCGTTGCTGATCGGCGCCAAGGCCCTGCGTGAGTTCGGTGCGGCGGTGAATCCGGCTCGACGGTATACGGCGGACAAACCGGACTGCTGATTGCAAGGGGGCTCATTGACGTGCGGTAAGCCTTGAGTCACCGTTCGCCCACTCAACCAGCGGGCTCGGACGCCATGCCTCATATCCTGATTGTCGAAGACGAAGCGGCGATTGCCGACACCCTGATTTTCGCCCTGCAGGGCGAGGGGTTTACCACCACGTGGCTGACCCTGGGGGCGGCGGCGTTGGAGCATCAGCGGCAGACGCCGACGGATCTGATCATCCTCGACATCGGCCTGCCGGACATCAGCGGCTTCGAAACCTGCAAGCAACTGCGGCGGTTCAGCGAAGTGCCGGTGATCTTTCTCAGCGCCCGCGATGCGGAAATCGACCGGGTGGTGGGGCTGGAAATCGGCGCCGACGATTACGTGGTCAAGCCGTTCAGCCCTCGGGAGGTGGCTGCGCGGGTCCGGGCGATTCTCAAGCGCATGGCGCCGCGAGTGGCGGCTGAAACCTCACCGACGCTGTTTCGAATCGACAGTGAGCGGGTGCAGATCAGCTATCGCAATCAGCCGTTGAGCCTGACCCGCCATGAATTCCGTCTGCTGCAATGCCTGTTGGAACAACCCGAACGCGTCTTCAGCCGTGAGCAATTGCTCGATGCGCTGGGTGTGGCTGCGGATGCCGGGTACGAGCGCAGCATCGACAGCCACATCAAGAGTGTGCGCGCCAAGTTGCGACTGGTGAAGGCTGACGCGGAGCCGATCCAGACCCATCGCGGGCTCGGTTACAGCTACAGCCCGGGACACAGCTGATGCCGTTGGGAATCCGGATTTTTCTGGTCTACGTGCTGTTCATCGGCCTGACCGGCTACTTCGTGCTCAACACGGTGATGGAAGAAATCCGCCCCGGTGTGCGCCAGTCCACGGAGGAAACCCTGGTCGACACCGCCAACCTGATGGCGGAAATCCTGCGCGATGATTTCAAGGCCGGCACCCTCAGCCAACACCGTTGGCCACAATTGCTCAAGGCCTACGGAGAGCGCCAACCGGCGGCAAATATCTGGGGCTTGCCGAAGAATCAGGTCAACCACCGCATCTACGTTACCGACGCCAAGGGCATCGTCGTGCTGGATTCCAGCGGCACGGCGGTGGGGCAGGACTATTCACGCTGGAACGACGTTTACCTGACCCTGCGCGGCGAGTATGGCGCGCGGTCGACCCGCAGTGATCCCGATGACGCGACGTCTTCGGTGATGCACGTCGGTGCGCCGATTCGCGACAATGGGCAGATCATCGGGGTGGTGACCGTGGCCAAGCCCAATAGCTCGCTGCAACCTTATGTGGATCGCACGGAGCGTCGATTACTCACTTACGGCGCCGGGCTGATCGGCCTCGGCCTGTTGTTCGGTGCGCTGTTGTCGTGGTGGTTGAGTCGGGCACTTCGGCGGTTGACCGCTTATGCCCAGGCCGTGAGCGAAGGGCGTCGGGTCGAGGTGCCGCATTATCGCGGCGGCGAGCTGGAGCAATTGGCCACGGCAGTGGAGCAGATGCGCACGCAGCTCGAAGGCAAAGCGTACGTCGAGCGTTACGTGCACACGCTGACCCATGAACTGAAGAGCCCACTGGCGGCGATTCGCGGTGCGGCGGAACTGTTGCAAAGCGAGATGGCGTTGCCCCAGCGGCAGCGTTTTGTCGGCAACATCGACAGCGAAAGTGCGCGGATGCAGCAGTTGATCGAGCGGCTGCTGAACCTGGCGCAGGTTGAGCAACGGCAAGGACTGGACGAGCGGGTTGCGGTGCCGTTGGCCGCATTGGTGGACGAATTGTTGAGTGCTCAGGCGGCGCGGATCGAAGGCAAGCAGTTGCGGATTGAACAAACGATTGCGACGGATCTGGTGCTGATCGGCGAGCCGTTTTTGTTGCGCCAGGCGCTGGGTAATCTGCTGGAGAATGCGTTGGACTTCACCCCCTTCAACGGCGTGCTGCGATTTACTGCCGTCAAGATTGGGGGGCAAATCGAGTTCAGGCTGTTCAACCAGGCTGAGGCGATTCCCGACTATGCGTTGCCACGGTTGAGTGAGCGTTTTTACTCACTAGCGCGTCCAGATAGCGGCAGAAAAAGCACGGGGTTGGGGCTTAACTTTGTCGAGGAAGTGGTGAAGTTGCATGGCGGGGTCATGAGTATCGGTAACGTCGAGGGCGGGGTGGAGGTCGTATTGCGCCTGGCTTAGGACCCCGTCGCGATTGGCTGGACCAGTCTCCACACACTCTCCACATTCCCCCCATAAATTCCTCACACGACAATCCCAGACTCTCCCCATCCAAAACAGGGGGAGTCCCATGAACCGTAGCCTGACCCTAAAACTCGGGGCCATTGCCCTTTTGATTCTGTTGTTGCTGATCCCGCTCTTGATGATCAACGGCGTGATTCGGGATCGCCAGCAACTGCGCGATGGTGTGCTCGAAGACATCGCCCGCAGTTCCAGTTACAGCCAGCAATTGAGCGGCCCGCTGGTGGTGGTGCCGTATCGCAAAGTGGTGCGTACCTGGAAGACCCGCGAAAAAACCAACGAGCGGTATCAGGAAATCGGCGAAGAGCGCGGGCGTCTGTACTTCCTGCCGGAGCGCTTCGAACTCGATGGCGCGGTGCAAACCGAGTTGCGCGCCCGGGGCATTTACCAGGCGCGGTTGTTTCATGCCGACAACCGTATCAGCGGCCATTTTTCGTTACCGACACAACTGGGTATCAAGGAAGACTTTGGCGATTATCAGTTCGACCCGCCGTTCCTCGCCGTTGGCATCAGCGACATTCGCGGCATCGAAAACGCCTTGAAACTGGAGCTCAATGGCCGGAGCCTGGACTTCATCCCCGGCAGTCAGGTCGGCTGGCTGGGCGAAGGTGTTCACGTGCCCCTGCCAGCCTTGGAACCAAAGCAAGTTACCGAGCTGGCCTTCGGATTCGACCTGAAACTGCAAGGCACCGGCCAGTTGCAGGTTCTGCCGGTGGGCAAGACCAGCAAGGTCTCGCTGACCGCGAACTGGCCGCACCCCAGCTTCATCGGCAACTACCTGCCCGCTCAGCGCGACATCACCGATCAAGGCTTCACTGCCAATTGGCAGACTTCGTTCTTCTCCACCAACCTGCAAGAAATCCTGAACAGCTGCGTGTCCAGCGGTGGTTGTGAGGTGTTGTTCGGCCGCAGTTTTGGCGTGAGCTTCATCGACCCCGTGGACCAGTATCTGAAGAGCGACCGGGCGATCAAATATGCGCTGCTGTTTATCGTCTTGACCTTCGCCGGTTTTTTCCTCTTCGAAGTGCTCAAAAGCCTTGCGGTGCACCCGGTGCAATACGCGCTGGTCGGCGTAGCGTTGGCGTTCTTCTATTTGCTGTTGTTGTCCTTGTCCGAGCACATTGGCTTTGCCTGGGCGTATCTGTTGTCGGCCAGTGGTTGCGTGTTGTTGATCGGGTTTTACGTCTGCCACGTGTTACGCAGTGTGCGGCATGGCTTGAGCTTTTCTGCAGGGTTGGCAGCGCTCTACGGTCTGCTCTATGGGTTGTTGAGCGCGGAGGATTACGCGCTGTTGATGGGCTCGCTGTTGCTGTTCGGCTTGCTCGGCGTGTTCATGGTGCTGACGCGCAAGCTGGATTGGTATGGGGTTGGGCAGAAAGCGGCCAAGCCATTGGAATTTGATATCGGTGCGGTGAAATGAGCCGCAGGGTGGGATTGCGCGAAGACCAGCAGGAGGGAAGGCTGTTGGCGACGCTGATTGCCGGGTTGTTTCCATTAGATCCGTTGCGGCGCCATCGCGAGCAGGCTCGCTCCCACATGAGATCGCGGTCAAAAGTAGGAGCGAGCCTGCTCGCGATAAGGCCGGGGCAATCCGCGAAAATTTAAATCTTGGGCATCGTCGCAATCATCGAAGGCCGCTGACTCACCTCGAAATACCAGGCGGCCAATTGCGGATTTGCGCTGCGCCAGTCCAGATCAGGATGACGAAAGTCCACGTAACCCAAGGCGCAGGCCACGCTGATCGCCGCCACGTCGAAATGGCTGGTCAGTTCGGCGATCGCGTCTTTTTCCAGCAACGCCAGGGCGCGGCGGATTTTGTCGCGTTGGGCGTCGAGGTATGCGTCCCAGTGTTTTTCCGGCGCGCGCAGGGCGACTTCATAACGCACGAGCACGGCGGCATCCATGACTCCGTCGGCCAGCGAGGCGAGGGTCAGGCGCCGCCAGCGGGCCGAGCCGTCGCGAGGGATCAGCGGATTGCCGACGTGTTGGTGATCGAGGTAATCGAGGATCACCCGGCTGTCGTGGATGATGTTGCCATCGGCCAGGCGCAGGGCGGGGATTTTGCTCAGGGGGTTGTCGTCGATCAGCGTCAGGTCCGGATCGACCGGGGTGAGCACGCAGTTCTGCAGGGCTACACGGTCCTGTTGACCGGTTTCGTGCAGCAGCACCATGACTTTACGAACGAAGGGCGAAAGCGGGTTGTGGTAAAGGGTCATGCTCGGGGTGGACATGGCAACGTCTCGATCGGTGGCAGTGACGGGCAGCATAGCGTGTTGAGCCGTGAGCTCAAATGCCATGGCCTGGACCCCTTGTGGGAGCGAGCCTGATCGCGATGGCGGCTTAACATTCAACATCAATCCTGCCTGACAAACCGCTATCGCGAGCAGGCTCGCTCCCTCAGGGACTGCATTTTAACTGGCAGGTTGTAGTGTCTGCCCCGCTTCAGATGCGGCGTTGCAGGAGGCCGCGCACGCCGAGGAAGGCCGGGATGCCGAGGCCCAGCCAGCTCAAGGCATCCCAAATGCCATCCCCCAGCAACGCGGCAAACAATCCCGCCGCGCTGAAGAGAGCAATGACCGTGGGCGTGGCAAATACCTTCCAGAAACTCGACTGCCGAGGTCTCATGCCACACTCTCCGCTTTTTCCAGCACGGGTTTGGCAGCCTTGCGCCGCACCACCCACAGGTAAACCCCGCTGCCGAGGACGATAATGGTCAGCACATCCAGGGTCGCCCAGAGAATTTGCATCGGCATGCCGCCGTAATCACCGAAGTGCAGCGGCTGCGACATGCCCATCGCGTCCATGTACCACGGACGTTCGGCCACAGCAGTGACTTTCAGGGTGCTGGCATCGATCAATACCGGCGTCAGCAAGTGCGAGGTCAAATGCGTGCTGCCTTTCATGAACACCGCGTAATGGTGCTCGCTGGAAAACCGCGTACCAGGGAAAGCGATGAAGTCGGGCAGCATGCCCGGCGCAGCCTCCTTGGCGATGTCGAGCAATCGAGTGGCCGGCGCGAGATGCGTCAACGGCGGTGCATCGCGGTAGGGCGCGACCATCGCGCTCAGGCTGTCGTTGCGCCACGCGGCGATCAACAGGTCAGCGCAGGCGCTGATCACACCGGTCACGCCGACCACCAATGCCCAGGTCAACGTCACCACGCCGATCAGGTTGTGCAGGTCGAGCCAGCGCAGGCGCGTGGATTTATCCTGGCGCACAGTGGCGAATTTCAAGCGACGCATGAATGGCAGGTACAGCACGGTGCCCGACACGATCGCGACGACGAACAGCAAACCCATGAACGCCAGCAACAACTTGCCCGGCAGTCCGGCAAACATGTCCACGTGCAGGCGCAACATGACCATCATGAAGCCGCCATTGGCCGACGGCATCTCCAGCGCTTCGCCGGTACGGGCATCGAGCATGAAGGTGTGGGACGAGTTCGGCTCGGTGCCGGCCGTGGCCGCCATGATGGCGATGGCGGCATTGGGCGCGTCTTCTTCAAAACCGAAGTACTGCATGACCTCGCCCGGGCGATGCTTTTCAGCGGCCTGCACCAACTGCTGCAAATTCAGCTGCGGGGTATCCGCCGGCATGACCTTCAACTCGGCGGCATCGCCCAGCAGATGGTCGATCTCGTGGTGAAAGATCAAGGGCAGGCCGGTCAATGCCAGCAACAGCAGAAACACGGTACAGATCAGGCTGGACCAGGTGTGGACAAAGGACCAGCGGCGGATTGTTTTACTTTTCATTTCTTGGCCTTCAGAAAAACCAAAGCCGCCCACAAAGGACGGCCGGGGCGTGGGCATGTCAGGTCAAGCGGTTACCACTTGTAGTTCACGGCGGCTACGACATTTCGTTCGTCGCCGTAGTAGCACCAGAAGCCGTCGCAAGTGGAAATGTAATCCTTGTCGAACAGGTTCTTCGCTGTGACATCGACCGAAATGCCAGCCAGTGCCGAGTTGAGGCGGCTCAGGTCGTAGTGCACGGCGGCGTCGTACACGGTGTACGAGCCCACATGTGAGTTGTCGGTGTTGCTGGTGCTGCCGTAGGTGTCTCCGACGTAACGCACGCCCGCGCCCACACCGAAGCCGTCGAGAAAACCGGCATGCCAGGTGTAGTCAGACCAAAGCGAAGCCTGATTGCGTGGCACCAGTTTCATCCGGTTGCCCTTGTCGGCACCCTTGAGGATTTCGGTATCGGTGTAGGTGTAGGAACCCACCAGTTTCAGGTTTTCGCTGACGTCGGAGGTGGCTTCAAGCTCGATACCGCGTACTTTCAGCTCACCAATCTGGCTGGTGACGTTGTTCTGCGAAACCGAAACGTTTTGCTGGCGCAGGTCGAACGCTGCAGCCGTGAGCAAGGTGCGGCTACCCGGTGGCATGTACTTGACGCCCACCTCGGTTTGCTTGCCTTCGGTGGGTTTGAACGAATTGCTGGAACTGGCGTCAGCCCCCATCGATGGCTGGAACGACTCGGTGTAAGAGATGTAAGGCGTAATCCCCGAATCGAACACGTAGCTCAGGCCGGCGTTACCGCTGAAAGCCTTGTCGCGCTGGGTGTTGGTGGCATCGTTCAGGTTGTAGAACTGCGTCGCGGTGTGGATCCAGTCTTCACGACCGCCCAGGGTCAGGCGCCATTTGTCCAGGGAGATCTGATCCTGAGCGTAGATCCCGGTTTGGTTGGTCTTCTGGTTGTAGTCATAGAAGGTGGCGTACGCCACGTTGGAGAAGTCCGCGCCACGTATTGGATTGATCACGTTGCTCGGCGGGGCGCTCCCCTCCAGCCATTTGTAGCGGGTGTTGGTGCGCTGGTGATCAAGACCCAGGAGGACGACGTGGGACAATGGACCTGTCTCGAAGTCAGCCTGAAAGTTGTTGTCCACGGCGAACTGGCTGATGTCTTCGTCAACCTTGTCGACCAGACGGGCCAGAGTGCCATCGGGCGAGACCGAATTACCGAACGAGGCATAAGCTTGTTGGAATTCCAGATCGCTCTTGGTGTAGCGCAGGTTTTGCTTGAACTGCCAGACATCGTTCAGGCGATGATCGAAGGCGTAACCCAGTGCGTAGTAGGTGCGGTCGTAGTGATCGGAATCCGGATCGCCGAGATTCTTGTGGTGAGAGATCTTGCCCGCTTCCGAATCCAGCTTGGTGCCTTGCAGCGGCAGGAACTGACCGGAGACACCGGTATCGTCGCGGGTGAACTGCGAGAGGAAGGTCAGGTGCGTGTCGTCGTCGATGTTCCAGGTCAGGCTGGGTGCCAGGTTGTAGCGCTTGTCGTCGGTATGGTCGATCGGCATGCCGCTGTCGCGTACCACGCCATCGACGCGGTAGAGGAACTGGCCCTCCTCATCGATCTTGCCGGTACTGTCGAAGCTGATCTGTTTGCGGTTGTTGCTGCCGACTTCGGCACGCACTTCATGGCTCGCAAGGGCATCGGGCCGGCGGCTGACCATGTCAAGCATGCCGCCCGGCGGGGTCTGGCCGTAGACCGAAGAAGCCGGGCCGCGCAGCAGGGTGATGCGCTCAAGGTCCCAGGTTTCAACTTTCGGGTTGGCATAGGAGCCTTTTGGCAACGGCAGGCCATCGAGAAACTGAGTCGGTTCGAAGCCACGAACACGCAGCCAGTCGGCACGCGAGTCGCTGCCATAGCTGCTGGCGATCACGCCGGGCATGTAGCGCACCGCATCATCCAGGTTCTGGACGCCACGATCTTCCATTTGAGCGCGGGTAATCACCGACATCGAACGCGGTGCTTCGACAATTGGGGTGTCGGTCTTGGTGCCAGCGGCGGTGCGAGTGGCAACGTAGCCTTCGACAGGCCCCCACGCGTTTTCGAGATTTTCCACGCCAATCACGCTGGTCGCTGGCAGCGCCATCGCACCTTCAGGCACGGGGGCAAGGCTAAAAGTGCCGGTGCCGCTTTGCTCCAACTGCAAACCCGTACCGCGCAGTGCTTCACGCAACGCAGCCGCAGCATCGAACTGACCATTGACCGGAGCAGAGGTTTTGCCCGCGGCCAGCGATGGGTTCAGCGACAACGCGAGGCCCGCCTGGCTGGCGATCTGGTTCAGGGTACTGGCCAATGGCGCGGCCGGGAGGTTGTAAGCGCGAACGCTGGATGCCTGTTCAGCGGCGACCAGTTGGCCGCTGGCCAAAGGGGTGCAAAGGGCGATGGCAACCGCCAGCAAACTGGGGCGCAACAAGGTGTCTAGCGAACGGGACATACAGCGGCTCCTGAAAGGGAATACTTCTCAATTACCTAGGTGCCGAACGAAAATCAAAAAGTGATAGGGCTGGATGAAAATAATTTCGATTCAGTAAATCAGTCTGCATACGTATGGCGAGGGAGCACGCTCCCTCGCCACAGGGTTCCACTTTTACTCAGGGCTTGGCATCACGCTTGGCCGCCACCGTCACCCACCATTGCGTGTGTCGTTCTATCTGCACCGGCAGTGTCGGTAGCAGCGTGTTCAGCGCTTGATCAGTGTCGTGCAGGGGGAAGCTGCCGGTGATCCGCAGGTCCGCCACTTGCGGCGCCACGGCCAAATACCCATGGCGATAGCGACCGAGTTCGTGCAACAGATCTTCCAGTCGCACGTTGTCCACCACCAGCATGCCGCGGGTCCAGGCATCCGCGCCGAGGTTGAGCGCAGTCATCGGCCCCAGGCTGTCATTGCGGATCAGCATTTGCTGACCTTCGCGCAGTATGTGTTCGTCGCTGCTCGATTGCGGATGAACCGCCACCGCCGATTGCAAGACGCTCAGGCGCGTCCCTTCTTCTTCACGCTTGACCAGGAACCGCGTGCCCAGCGCGCGCATGCTGCCTTCGCGGGTTTCGACGATAAAGGGCCGGGCATCGCCATGGCCGGTTTCAACGAGGATTTCCCCTTCCTGAAGGATCACCCGTCGCTGCTTCGCATCGAAGCGCACGTCCACGGCACTGTGGGTGTTGAGGTTGATCAGCGTGCCGTCGGCCAGTCGAATGCTGCGCTGTTCGCCGGTCGCGGTGCGTTGGTCGGCCAGCCAGTAATCCAGCGGCAGGTAACGCTCCCCGGCAAACAGCGCCAAACCGATCACCGCGACGATGCTGGCTAATCCGCTGCCGAGCCTGCGCACCCGGCGGCGAATACCTTCACGCGATTGCAGCAGGGCTGTGCGGGCCGGGCCGCTGGCGACGCTGAAACGCTGGTCGAGCATGCCCAGCTGGCGCCAGGCCCGGGCGTGTTCTTCGTGGGCGGCGTGCCATTTGGTGAACTCTTCGCGCTCCACCGGGTTGCCGGAATCGAGCGACAGTTGCCAGGCGATGGCGGCATCGAGCACTTGCGCCGAGACCGGTTTGGAACTGAGCGGGCTCATGTCGGCTCCCCGTACAGTGCGATGTAGCACTGACGAACGCCTTGGGCCAGGTATTGGCGCACGCGTGGCACCGACACGCCGAGGCGTTCGGCGATCTCCGCATGCCCCAGGCCATCGAGGCGGCTATAGAGAAACGCCGCCCGGGCCTTGCTCGACAACTTGCCAAGCAGACGATCGATATTCTTCAGGTCTTCGAGGATCATTTGCTGTTCTTCCACCGACGGCTGCTCGGCTTCGGGAATCAGCATCAACTCGGTGAGGTAAGCCTGTTCCAGCGCGGCGCGGCGGAAATAGTCGAACAGCAGGCCCTTGGCAATGGCCACCAGAAACGCCCGTGGTTCGCGCGGCTCTTTCAACTCATCACGGCCGAGCAAGCGTACGAACGTGTCCTGGCTCAGGTCTTCGGCCCGTTGCGGGCAGGCGACGTTGCGACGAAGCCAGGCCAATAGCCAACCGCGATGGTCGCGATATAGCGCACCGACGAGCTCACTTTGAGGGCTTGGGACTGACGACACGCAGCATCACCGTTTGGGAAATGTTAACTAACGAGAATAGTTCGCGATTGTGTCAGAGGCGAAGGTGGTGCGCAATTGGCGCTGGTCGGGTGACCGCGTCATCGTTCATCGCGGGCAAGCCCGCTCATACAGGAGCAGTGAAATCCCTGTGTGAGCGGGCTTGCCCGCGATGGGGCGGGACAGACGCCGAAGATTAAAACGATGGGGTTTGCTGGCGTCGCTTCCACTGATTCAGCCGCTGCTGCAAATTCAACGGGCTATGAATCTGTTGCTGGCGTGCGCGGCTGAACAGAATCAACGCCAGTTCCGCCGTGGCCAGGGCATCGGCACTGGCGTTATGACGCTCGAACACTTCCAGCTTGAACCAGTCGATCCACTCGTCCAGCCCGGCCTCGCGAATCTGCGCTTGTGGGCAGACCAGCGGGGCAATGTCCGCGACGTCCATAAAGCTGTGCTGCAACTTGTAGCCCAGGTGTTCTTTGAGCGCGCGTCCGAGCATGTGCTGATCGAAGGGCGCGTGGAAGGCCAGCAACGGACTGTCGCCGACGAATTCCATGAAATCGAGCAGCGCCAGGGCCGGATCGCTGCCGGCAGCAATCGCGCTGGGGCCGATGCCATGAATCAGCACGCTGGGGCCGAGTTTGACTTCGGCGCATTGCAGGGTACGTTCGAACTGCTGGCTGAAGTCGATCGCGCCGTCCTCGATCACCACCGCGCCGATGGACAGTACCCGATCCTTGTTCAGGTTCAGTCCGGTGGTTTCCAGGTCCAGCACCACCCAGCGCTGTTCGCGCAGGCTGCACTCGCTCAAACCGGCTGCCGCAGGCAAGCGTTGCAGGCGTTGTTGCAGCTCTGCG
The DNA here is from genome assembly GCF_001945365.1 of Pseudomonas reinekei. Classification (GTDB taxonomy): domain Bacteria; phylum Pseudomonadota; class Gammaproteobacteria; order Pseudomonadales; family Pseudomonadaceae; genus Aquipseudomonas; species Aquipseudomonas reinekei. The sequence goes on along the minus strand of NZ_MSTQ01000005.1, from coordinate 98,749 downwards.
GTCAGGCTCGGGCCGGCCGGGCGCAGCCATGAAAACAGACTCATAGCTGATACCGCAGCGACAGGCTGCTTTGCAGGCGTTGCGCCTGGCGCAAGGATTCGCGCAGGATTCGCCGATCCAGATGATTCAGGCTGTCCGGATCGACGCGGTTGGAGTAAGGCAGATTCTCCCGGGACTGCAATTGATGTTGCTGCATGCGGGTTTGCTGAATGAAGTGATAGGCCTCTTCGTACGCCGCGCCGTCCAGCGGCTCGATGATTTCTTTATCCACCAGTTGGCGAAACCGCTCAAGGGTGTTGTTGGCTTCGATGCCGTGGGCCAGGGCGAGCAATCGTGCCGCGTCAACGAAGGGCGTCAGCCCCTGAATCTTCAAGTCCAGCGTGGCTTTCTCGCCATTTTTACGCGCCAGCACAAACTCGCGGAAACGCCCCACTGGCGGGCGATTGCGTAATGCGTTTTCGGCCAGCATGCGCTGGAACAAACGGTTGTCGGCGACCTGGTCGAGGATCCCGCGACGCAACTGCTCACAACCTTGTTCGTTGCCCCAGACCACGCGCAGGTCGAAATAAATGCTCGAACCCAGCAGGTTTTCCGGCGTGGCCTCGCGGATGAACGCGGCAAAACGACGTGCCCATTCGACCCGGGACAAACACAGTTCGGGGTTGCCAGCCATGATATTGCCCTTGCACAGGGTGAAACCGCACAACGCCAGACTTTGGTTGATCTGATGGGCGATGGGTAGCAGCTTGCCGCGGATCTCGGCAGCGTGCGCCGCGTCGCGGGCTTCAAACAGAATGCCGTTGTCCTGATCGGTGTGCAGCGTTTGCTCGCGACGACCTTCGCTGCCGAAACACAACCAGCTGAACGCAACCCCGGGGTCACCTTTCTCGGCGAGGGTCAGTTCAATCACCCGGCACACGGTGTGATCGTTGAGCAGGGTGATGATGTGGGTGATCTGGGTCGACGAAGCGCCATGGGCCAGCATGCGTTCGACCAATTGGCCGATCTCGCCGCGGATCGCCACCAGGTTTTCCACGCGCGGAGCATTGCGGATGGTCCGCGCCAGGTGCACCAGGTCGACACGTTGCAGTGAAAACAGATCGCGCTCGGACACCACGCCGCACAGGCGCTGGTCCTTGACCAGGCAGACGTGGGCGATATGCCGCTCGGTCATGGCAATTGCGGCGTCGAACGCGCTGTGGTCCGGTGTCAGGTAAAACGGCGAGGGCGTCATGTGGCGTTCGATGGCTTCGGCAAAATCACCGGCTGCATTGGCCACCACGTGCCGCAGGTCGCGCAGGGTGAAAATCCCCAGCGGCGCTTGCAGCTTATCGACCACCACGATGCTGCCCACTTGTTGCTCGTGCATCAGGGTCACGGCCTCGCGCAGGGGCGTTGAAGGACCACACATGACCGGGTGACGCATGGCCAATTCGCCCAGACGGGTATTGAGCGAATACTGCGTACCGAGGGTTTCCACGGCTTTCTGCTGGACTTGCTGATTGACCTGATCCAGCAGGCTGCTCACGCCACGTAGGGCAAAGTCGCGAAAGGTGGAGGAAATGGCGAAGAGTTTGATGAATGCGAGCTTGTTCAGCTGTAGGCAAAAGGTGTCTTCGGCCGCCAGGTGTTCAGTGCGCGTCGCACGTTCACCCAGCAGCGCGGCGAGGGGAAAACATTCGCCGGTGGTGATCTCGAAGGTGGTTTCGTTACCGCCCTTGGCCGAGTGTGGGCGCTCGCCCACGACCCGGCCCTGTTTGACGATGTAGAAGTGTTCAACCGGGCCGTCGGCGGGCTTGATGATGCTTTCGCCGGGGGCATAAAAACGCAGCTGACATTGTTCAACCAGGTACGCCAGGTGAGCGTGTTCCATCTGATTGAAAGGCGGGAATCGCTGAAGAAATTGCAAGGTGCCCTGGATGTTCTGCAACACCGCGGTTTTCCCTGCCTGGGTGAAGGCGTCCGCTCTACTCATAACCATTACCGCAGTCTTTTTTTGGAGTTGTTGTTGTCGGGTGACTCGACCATGGTCGACCCCCGCGACCGGGGTGCCCATTGGACGTAAGTCTAGGTAGGCCGTAAACGTGATGCATTGTCAGAAAACACCTACGTAAACGTGAGAAAAACCTCTCGATTTGCCTATTGGAAAAATATCCGACGAAGTGCACATTGAAGGTCTGCTTAGCGATGTCTCACCACTGTGCTAGGGAATTGAATTGAACATGTAGAGTACGCCATGTCCGACCACGATATTTTGAGTGACGCCGAGCGCGAAGCGCTGAGTGCAGTCATGCTGGAACCTGACTTGCCGCCGCAACGGGTGTTGATCGTCGATGACGACAAAGATGCCCGGGAGCTGCTGTCAGAGATCCTGGGGTTGGATGGTATTCGTTGCATGACGGCGGCCAGTGGCGAAACCGCACTGAAGATGCTGGAGGAGAAACCTTCGATTGGTTTGGTCATTACCGATCTGCGGATGGGACATGTCGATGGCCTGGATCTGATCCGCCAGGTGCGTGAATCGGTGCGGGCGGCGATGCCGATTATCATTGTCTCCGGCGATGCTGACGTGAAAGACGCCATTGCCGCGATGCATTTGAGCGTGGTGGATTTTCTGCTCAAGCCGATCGATACCGGCAAATTGCTGGGGTTGGTCAAGCATGAGTTGGGGATGGATCTGTAGCCACCCCCTGCTTTACAACGTGACGCAAACGAAAAAGCCCTGATCTTTCGATCAGGGCTTTTTCATGTCCGGCGTCAACGCTCGGTTACAGGCCGTTGGCAGCCTTGAACTCGCGACGACGGCGGTGCAGGACCGGCTCGGTGTAGCCGTTCGGCTGCCTGGTGCCCTCGATCACCAGTTCGACCGCCGCCTGGAAGGCGATGTTGCTGTCGAAGTTCGGGGCCAGTGGGCGGTACAGCGCGTCACCGGCGTTCTGACGGTCAACCACCGGCGCCATGCGCTTGAGGCTTTCCATCACTTGCTCTTCGGTGACGATGCCATGACGCAGCCAGTTGGCGATATGCTGGCTGGAAATACGCAGCGTCGCACGGTCTTCCATCAGGCCGACATCGTTGATGTCCGGCACTTTTGAGCAGCCAACGCCCTGGTCGATCCAGCGCACCACATAACCCAGGATGCCCTGACTGTTGTTGTCCAGTTCGTTCTTGATTTGCTCGGCGGTCCACTGCGGGTTCACTGCCAGCGGGATGGTCAGGATGTCGTCCACCGAAGCAGGCGCACGCTTGGCCAGTTCGGCCTGACGGGCGAACACGTCAACCTTGTGGTAGTGCAGCGCGTGCAGGGCCGCGGCGGTTGGCGAAGGGACCCAGGCAGTGTTGGCGCCGGCCAGTGGGTGAGCGATTTTCTGTTCAAGCATCGCCGCCATCAGGTCAGGCATCGCCCACATGCCTTTACCGATCTGTGCGCGACCTTGCAGGCCGGTGCTCAAGCCGATATCGACGTTGGAGTTCTCGTAGGCGCCAATCCATTTTTCCGCCTTCATGTCGGCCTTGCGCACCATCGGCCCGGCTTCCATGGACGTGTGGATTTCGTCGCCCGTGCGATCGAGGAAGCCGGTGTTGATGAACACCACACGCTCGCTGGCAGCCTTGATGCAGGCCTTGAGGTTGACCGTGGTACGGCGCTCCTCGTCCATGATCCCGACTTTGAGTGTGTTGCGCGGCAGGCCCAGCACGTCTTCGATGCGACCGAACAGCTCGTTGGTGAACGCCGCTTCTTCAGGGCCGTGCATCTTCGGCTTAACGATGTAGATCGAACCGGTGCGGGTGTTTTTGCGCGTGGTGTTGCCGTTGAGGTTGTGCATCGATGCCAGGCAAGTCACCAGGCCATCGAGAATACCTTCCGGCACTTCGTTGCCATCCTTGTCGAGGATCGCATCGATGGTCATCAGGTGACCGACGTTACGCACGAACAACAGCGAACGGCCGTGCAGGTTTACCGCATTACCATCGACGCCGGTGTAGGCGCGGTCGGCGTTCATGGTGCGGGTAAACGTCTTGCCACCCTTGGCGACTTCTTCCGACAGATCGCCCTTCATCAAGCCGAGCCAGTTGCGGTAGATCACCACTTTGTCATCGGCATCGACGGCGGCGACGGAGTCTTCGCAGTCCATGATGGTGGTCAGCGCGGCTTCCATCAGGATGTCTTTGACGCTGGCCGCGTCGGTCTGGCCGACCGGGGTGCTGGCATCGACCTGGATTTCGAAATGCAGGCCGTTGTTTTTCAGCAGGATCGCGGTCGGTGCCGAAGCATCGCCCTGGAAGCCGATCAGTTGTGCGTCGTTGCGCAGGCCGCTGTTGCTGCCGCCTTTGAGGGCGACAACCAGTTTGCCGTCGACGATTTTGTAGCTGGTGGAATCGACGTGGGAGCCGGCTGCCAGGGGCGCCGCTTCGTCGAGGAAGGCGCGGGCGAAGGCGATAACCTTGTCGCCGCGAACCTTGTTGTAGCCTTTGCCTTTTTCCGCGCCGTCAGCTTCGCTGATGGCGTCGGTGCCGTAGAGCGCATCGTACAGCGAACCCCAGCGGGCATTCGAAGCATTGAGAGCGAAGCGGGCGTTCATCACCGGCACCACGAGTTGTGGACCGGCCATGTGGGCGATTTCTTCATCGACGTTTTGCGTCGTTGCCTGGAAATCGGCCGCTTCTGGCAGCAGATAACCGATGTCTTGCAAGAAGGCTTTATAGGCCACGGCGTCGTGCGCCTGACCGGCGCGTTCCTGGTGCCAGGCATCGATACGAGCCTGGAAATCATCGCGTTTGGCGAGTAGGGCTTTGTTCTTCGGTGCCAGGTCATGGATGACCTTGTCTGCACCGGCCCAGAACTTATCGGCGGTGAGGCCGGTACCGGGAATGGCTTCGTTGTTCACGAAGTCGAACAGGACTTTGGCGACCTGCAGGCCACCGACTTGAACGTGTTCAGTCATTGCTTGCCTCACTCTGCTCAGCTATTTCGCTTTTCAGCTCTTCAATTTAACAATGGAGCCTCTGGCCATTTAAACCACAAACCCTGCGACCAGTACATGCCATTTCTGACGGCTGGGTGGGGACCAATCAACGGCTTGAGGGCCTTGCTGACGGGGCTTTCAGGGATGCGACTGCGCCTGTGGCAGACATCGAACCAACGTTATGTAGTGCGCGCTGCGGCATACTACATGATGAATTGCGCTTGTGAAAATTAGACTAATTACGTCGTTCTGCGACCCCGTGACGCATTGCAGTCACGTCGGGGATCGGGATGTTCTCAAAAAACCATGAGATTGTTCCAGTTAAATATAAAAAGTTGTACACGATTTGTGGTTCGCTGCAGATTGGCGGAGTGTTCGATCGCTAGCAAGCCAGCTCCCAGGGCCTTGCGCAATCCCTTTAGAAGCTGGCTTGCCAGCGATGGCGTCAGTCGATTCAGCGCTGCAGCTACCCTTGCCTATACTTATTTTTCTATAACAAAACACAAGACCAGAGGGCTGCGCCATGGACCACCTCGTACTCACCGTTTTTGCACCGGACAAGCCAGGGCAGGTCGAGCGCATTGCCCAATGCATTGCCGAGCAGGGCGGCAACTGGCTGGAAAGCCGCATGTCGCGCATGGCCGGCCAGTTCGCCGGGATCCTTCGGGTGGGAGTGCCGGCAGAGTCTTACGACGCATTGGTGGATGCCCTACAGGCATTGTCCGCTCATGGCATTCGCGTGTTGATCGCCGAAAGCGGCATTGAGCAGTCCTGTACCTGGAAGCCGATTGCCATGGAACTGGTGGGAAATGATCGTCCGGGCATCGTGCGGGACATCACCCGGCTGTTGAGCGAGCAGGGCGTCAACCTGGAGCGGCTGGTGACGGAAGTGCGTCCGGCGCCGATGAGCAGTGAGCCGCTGTTTCACGCCGAGGCGATTCTGGCGGTGCCGTTAACCCTCTCTCTGGACGTGCTGCAATCGCGCCTGGAAACCCTGGCGGACGATTTGATGGTGGAGTTGGTGCTGCGCAGTGAACCTTGAACGGGTTATCCAAGTTTAACGTGCACCTGCCTGTGGATAACCTGTAGAGACAGCCCGCCAGGCCTTGCTGGCCGGGGCTTTTCAGGATTTGATCAAAAAACCAGCAGTTTCAAGAACTTGCGCACAAACGCCGGGGATCACACTGTGGATAACCTTGGGAAGGAACGGTGCAGGCCACGTAAAACGTGGCCTGTAGAGGTTTGTGCGTTTTTTGATCAGCTGCGGCGACGCAGGCTCAGCCACGCATCAACGCTGTAAACCGCCAGACCGGCCCAGATGAACATGAAGGCCACCAACGTGCTGGACGACAAGTGTTCGCCAAACAGCAGTACCGCCTGCAACAGCACCAATGTCGGCGCCAGGTACTGGAGAAATCCCAGCGTCGTGTAGGGCAAATGCCGCGCGGCGGCGTTAAAACATACCAGCGGTACCAGCGTAACCGGGCCTGCGGCCACCAGCCACCAGGCCTCGGAGGTGGTCCAGAATTCAGGTTGAGCGCTTGCCGCCGTCGAATTGAACAGCAGCCAGGCAATGGCAATCGGCACCAGCATCCAGGTTTCCACCACCAGCCCGGGCAGCGCCTTGACCGGTGCTTGCTTGCGAATCAGCCCGTAGAACCCGAAGGTCAGTGCCAGCACCAGCGACACCCACGGCAGACTGCCGACTTGCCACACCTGTTGCGCCACGCCCACGGCCGCCAGCCCCACCGCAATCCATTGCATGCGCCGCAGCCGTTCGCCGAGGATCAGCATGCCCAGCAACACGTTCACCAGCGGATTGATGTAGTAACCGAGGCTGGCTTCGAGCATGCGCCCGTTGTTCACCGACCAGACATAGGTCAGCCAATTGGCCGCGATCAAGGTCCCGCTCAGTGCGAGGATCGCCAGCCGTTTCGGGTTATCGCGCAACTCGCGCCACCAGCCCGGGTGCTTCCACACCATCAGCAGCAGGGCACCGAACAGCGCCGACCACAACACGCGGTGAATGATGATCTCCACCGCGGGCACGCTGGCGATGGCTTTGAAGTAGATCGGGAAAAGTCCCCAGATGATGTAGGCACTCAGGCCCAATATGTACCCGCGACGCGGGTTGGCGGCTTGCATGCAGAGTCCTTGCTTAGGCAGCTAACAAAGAGGCGATTGTAAGGAGATTTGTCTACGAATGTCTTGGCTGAATAGGCAGGGTAATTGCGAAAGCAAAACCTGTGGGCGAGCGTGATCGCGATGAAGGCTGCCATTCCAACATCAACGCAAGCTCATCCATCGCTATCGCGAGCAGGCTCGCACAGGGATTCAGGTGACTTAGAACAATTGCAGCGGCTCTTCATTGAGTGCCGCCAGCTGCTCGCGCAACGCCAGCACTTGATCACCCCAATAACGCTCGGTGCCGAACCACGGAAAGCTGCGCGGGAAGGCCGGGTCGTCCCAACGACGGGCGAGCCAGGCGCTGTAGTGCATCAGGCGCAGGGCGCGCAACGGTTCGATCAACGCCAGTTCACGCGGGTTGAAATCGTGGAACTCGTTGTAGCCGTCCATCAACTCCGACAACTGCCCCAGGCAATCCTGGCGATCTCCCGCCAGCATCATCCAGATGTCCTGTACCGCCGGGCCCATGCGACAGTCGTCGAGGTCGACGATATGGAACATCTCGTCGCGGCACATCATGTTGCCGGGGTGGCAGTCGCCGTGCATGCGGATGTTCTGGTGCGGCGTGGCGTCGTAGACCTCTTCCACGCGCTTGAGCAGGTCACGGGCCACCGACTCGTAGGCCGGCAGCAGGCTGCGGGGGATGAAGTTGCCTTCGAGCAAGGTTGTCAGCGAGTCATAACCGAAGTTCTTCACACCCAGCGCTTCACGGTGCTCGAACGGTTTTGTCGCGCCTACCGCGTGCAGGCGGCCGAGCAATTGTCCCAGGCGATACAACTGATCGAGGTTGCCCGGCTCCGGCGCACGGCCACCTCGGCGGGGGAACAGGGTGAAACGAAAGCCGTTGTGTTCGTGCAGGGTTTCACCGTTGTGGATCAGCGGAGCGACGACCGGGACCTCGACATCGGCCAGTTCGAAGGTGAATTGGTGCTCCTCCAGGATCGCTTCGTTGGTCCAGCGTTGCGGGCGATAGAACTTGGCGATCAGCGGCTCGGAGTCTTCGATGCCGACCTGATAGACACGGTTTTCGTAGCTGTTGAGCGCCAGAATGCGCGCGTCGCTCAGGAAGCCGATGCTTTCAACGGCATCGAGCACGAGGTCTGGGGTGAGGGTTTCAAACGGGTGGGCCATGCTGACTCCTGCGCGCAGCAGGCTGCTGCGTCCGGCCAGGCATGGTAGCGCAGACCGGCGCAGATAGGTGGTGACCGTGCAAACGCCATCGCAGGCAAGCCCGCGATGGGCCCGATCAGGCGCCGACGATCCCGCCATCTTCCCGGGTAATGGCCATCACCGAAGACCGCGGCTTGCCATTGGGCAGATGCTCGGGGAAGGTCGAACCACCGAATTCACCCGGGTGCTGGATGCCGATAAACAACGTCTTCTGATCCGGCGAGAAACTGATCCCCGTCACCTCGCAACCGATCGGCCCGACCATGAAGCGGCGAATTTCCCCGGTCACCGGGTCGGCGCAGAGCATCTGGTTGTTGCCCATGCCGGCGAAGTCACCGGCATTGCTGGCATCGCCATCGGTTTGAATCCACAACCGCCCGGCCTTATCGAACGCCAGGCCATCCGGGCTGTTGAACATATTCTGCGGGGTGATGTTCGATGAGCCGCCCTTCGGCGTACCGGCATGCACTTGCGGGTTGCCGGCCACCACAAACAGATCCCAGGCAAAGGTATTCGAGCCGTGATCGTCACGGTCGGTGCGCCAGCGCAGAATTTGCCCGTAGACGTTTTTCTCCCGCGGGTTCGGCCCGCCCACCGGTTGCCCGTCGTCGCCGCGTTTGGCGTTGTTGGTCAGCGTGCAGTAGACCTGGCCGTCCTTGGGGCTGACCACGATCCATTCCGGGCGATCCATGCGCGTGGCCTTCACGACGCTCGCTGCCAGGCGCACGTTGATCAGCACCTCGGCTTGATCGGCAAAACCGCTGCCGGCATCGATGCCGTTTTTGCCGTGGGTCAACTCCACCCATACACCTTTGCCTTTGGGGTGGTCGGCATTGCCGTCACCGGCGTCGAACTGCGCCACGTACAAGGTGCCGTGATCGAGCAGATCGCGGTTGGCCTTGGGGTTCTTGTGATCGATTTTGTCGCGGCTGACGAACTTGTAGATGAATTCGCCGCGCTCATCGTCGCCCATGTACACCACGGCGTGGCCGTCGCGGGTTTGCGTCAGGGCGGCGTTTTCGTGTTTGAAGCGGCCCAGTGCGGTGCGCTTGACCGGGGTCGATTGCGGGTCGAACGGGTCGATCTCCACCACCCAGCCGTGACGATTGAGTTCGTTGGGGTTCTTGGCCAGGTCGAAACGCGGATCGTGTTGATGCCAGTTGATCTCTTTGCTGGTTGCCACCGCACCATAGCGTTTCTGTGCGGCGTCGAACTTCTGCTCGGTGTTGCTGCTGCCGAAGCAATCGGTGAAGTTCTCTTCGCAGGTCAGGTAAGTGCCCCAGGGCGTCTGGCCGTTGGCGCAGTTCTGGAAGGTGCCGAGGACGGTTGTGCCTTGCGGATCGGCGCTGGTTTTGAGCAGGTCGTGCCCGGCGGCCGGGCCGCTCAACGTGATCGGCGAATTACCGTGGATGCGTCGGTTGTAACGCGAGTCCTGGACGAACTGCCAGTGACCGTTTTTGCGTCGCACTTCAATCACCGACACCCCCTCACTTGCCAGGGCTTTGTGCACCTCCTCGGCCGATTGCGGCATGCCCGCGTGGGGGAAGAGGTAGCGGTAGTTGGTGTATTCGTTGTTGATCGCCATCAGCGCACGGTTGTCGTCGCCGGGAAAGGCAAACAGGCTCATGCCGTCGTTGTTGTCGCCGAACTGGACTTCCTGCTGCTCGGCGCTGCCATGGCCGCTCGGATCGAACGCCGGACCGTTTTTGTGCAGGGGCTGGCCCCAACTGATCAGCACCGAAGATTTGTAGCCTGGCGGCAGGCTGATGCTGTCGGCGGTCGCGGCGGGAATGCTCGCAAAACCCAGAAGTTTGCTGTTGCCGGCGCTGACACTGGCGGCCAGCACGCTGCGGCTCAACAAGTTGCCACCCATGAACAGGGCGGCGCCACACAGGGCGCCCGCGCTGATGAATCCACGGCGGCTGAGGCCGACCATCTGTTCGAGGTCGGTGGACTGGTTGTCTTCCAAAAGGCTCATATCAGGCTTCCTGCGATTTTTGCAGTCACCTTAATGATGGGAGATGAAAGTTTTGTTGCAGCGGTTTTACAGTGGTGTGCCCAACAAAACCCGCGACGGCGAAAATTCGACACGCACCGGATTACCACTGCTCAGCCCCAAAGATTGCTGACACCAGGGTTCGGCCAAGGCACACAGCGTCATGCCGTTGGGCAGGGCAATGCGCACTTCACTGGGACCGTCCTCGGCGTCGAGGATCTGTTCGATCGTGCCGATCAAGCTATTGTTTCCGGGGGTTGCGGCGGAGTCGATTGCCATGAGGTCGAGCCAGCCTGCCTTGATCAGAGCCACCACTTCGGTGCCGACTTTCAGCTCCAGCCGTTCGGTACTGTCGTGGGTGATTTGTGCGGCGACAATCAGGTTCTCTGCCATCTCCAGGCGAATCAGATCGTTGCGCCCCTGAGGCTCTATCGCCGCGACCGTGCCGTGCAGTTGGTTGCGTGCGCTGGTGCGCAACATCAAGCGCCCGAGCAGATCCAGGTCGCTGGCATCTTCAGCCGCTTCCAGTACCTGGGCCTGTAGCGCCTGCAACTTTTGATACAAGCGCAAAACCCGCTCACCTTCGCTGGACAACCTGGCGCCACCGCCGCCCTTGCCGCCGACACTGCGCTCCACCAACGGTTTTTGCGCGAGGTTGTTCAGCTCATCGATGGCATCCCATGCTGCCTTGTAGCTCAGCCCCGCGCTTTTCGCGGCACGGGTGATCGAGCCCTGTTCAGCAATGTGCTGCAGCAGGGCGATGCGTTGCGGGCGGCGGACAATATGCTGGGATAACAGGCTGGGCAAGGACATGGCAAGACGCTTTGGGTTGTGTCGGTGGCAAGGACGTTGGCCGCTTGGGGCGGACTAGTCAAGTCAGGACTCGCCGGGTTTGGGTGTGCGGGCCAGGCAATAGACATCCACCCGAGCGGCACCGGCGTCCATCAGCAAACGGGCCAATGCCTGCGCGGTGGCGCCGGTGGTCAGGACATCGTCCAGCAGCGCCAGGTGACGGCCCTTGAACGCGGCGCCAGGGGCAAGGGCGAAGGCGTTGCGCAAATTCTTTTTGCGCGCCTCGGCATTGAGGTCCTGTTGCGCATTGGTGTCCTGAATCCTCAATAACAGGCGTTCATCGCGGGGTATGTCGAGCCCCGCGCTGACCCAGCGCGCGAGCATGGCGGCTTGATTGAACCCGCGTTGACGCAATCGTCGGGAAGCCAGCGGCACCGGCAGCAACAGGTCCGGTCGCGCAAGATCATCATTGAAGCGATGTTGCAGGGCTTGGACGAGAAGTTCGCCGAGCAGGTGGCCAAACGGCCACTTCGCGCTGTGCTTGAAACGGGTAATCAGGCTGTCAACCGGAAAGCTGTAAGTCCAAGGAGCGATGACGTGTTCGAAGGCGGGCGGATGCGCCAGGCACTGGCCGCACGTCAGGCCGGCCGAAGGCAACGGCAAGGCACAGCTTTGGCAGTGGTCGCCGAGCCAGGGCAGTTCGGTTTCGCAAGCCATGCAGATGGGCGTGGCGCCATCGGCCACTTCATCACACAGCAAACAGGGCTGCTTGTTTTTTAACCAGATGTAAACCGGTCCTTCGTATCGTGGTTGACAGCGCATTGCTCTTCCTTAAATATGCCGAACATCCGTGTCGCGCCTGTGGGTATGCCGTCCCCAGCGCTTGCCAAGCATAAAACAAAGGAAACGCCCATGAGCGCCAGCACCTCTGCAACCCTGCGTCATGACTGGACTTTGGCCGAAGTCAAAGCACTCTTCGTTCAACCCTTCAATGACTTGCTGTTCCAGGCGCAGACGGTGCACCGCGCGCATTTCGACGCCAACCGCGTGCAGGTATCAACCCTGCTTTCGATCAAAACCGGCGCCTGCCCGGAAGATTGCAAATATTGTCCGCAGTCCGGCCACTACAACACCGGCCTCGAAAAAGAAAAGTTGATGGAAGTGCAGAAGGTGCTCGAAGAGGCCGCTCGCGCCAAGGCCATCGGTTCGACCCGTTTCTGCATGGGCGCGGCGTGGAAACACCCGTCGGCCAAAGACATGCCTTACGTGCTGAAAATGGTTGAAGGCGTGAAAGCGCTGGGCCTGGAAACCTGCATGACGCTGGGTCGCCTGGACCAGGATCAGACCGAAGCACTGGCCAAGGCCGGCCTCGACTACTACAACCACAACCTCGACACCTCGCCGGAGTTCTACGGCAGCATCATCACCACCCGTACCTACAGCGAGCGCCTGCAAACCCTGGCCTATGTGCGTGAGTCGGGAATGAAAATCTGCTCGGGCGGCATCCTCGGCATGGGCGAGTCGCTGGACGACCGCGCCAACCTGCTGATCCAGCTGGCCAACCTGCCGGAGCATCCGGAGTCGGTGCCGATCAACATGCTGGTGAAAGTCGCCGGTACGCCGCTGGAAAACGCTGACGACGTCGACCCGTTCGACTTCATCCGCATGCTCGCCGTCGCCCGGATCCTGATGCCGCAATCCCATGTGCGCCTGTCCGCCGGTCGCGAAGCGATGAACGAGCAGATGCAGGCCCTGGCGTTCTTCGCCGGCGCCAACTCGATTTTCTACGGCGAAAAACTGCTGACCACTGCCAACCCGCAGGCCGACAAGGACATGCAACTGTTCTCGCGCCTGGGCATCCTGCCGGAAGCCCGCGAAGAGCACGCCGACGAAGTGCATCAAGCCGCGATCGAACAGGCGCTGGTTGAGCAGAAGAGCAGCGAGCAGTTTTATAACGCCGCCGTTTGAACCTTCTGAAGGAATGCAAAATCCTGTGGGAGCGAGCTTGCTCGCGAAAGCGATGTAACAGTCGACATTTATGTTGAATGTGAAGGCCTCTTCGCGAGCAGGCTCGCACCCACAGTGGATCTGTGTCATTTGATAGTCGAGGCCTGCATGTCTTTCGATCTCGCCGCACGCCTTGCTGCCCGTCGTGCCGAAAACCTCTACCGCCAGCGTCCGCTGCTTGATAGCCCTCAGGGCCCGGAAGTGGTGGTCGATGGCCAGCCGTTACTGGCGTTCTGCAACAACGATTACCTGGGCCTGGCCAATCACCCGCACGTGATTGAAGCCTGGCGCGCCGGCGCGTTGAAGTGGGGCGTGGGTGGCGGGGCGTCGCACCTGGTTATCGGCCATGCCGGCCCGCATCACGCACTGGAAGAAGCACTGGCCGATCTCACCGGACGCCCGCGCGCCCTGCTGTTCACCACCGGTTACATGGCCAACCTCGGCGCCGTCACCGCGCTGGTGGGGCAGGGCGACACGGTGCTCGAAGATCGGCTCAATCACGCATCGTTGCTGGATGCAGGGCTGTTGTCCGGTGCGCGTTTCAGTCGCTATCTGCACAACGATGCCGCGAGTCTGGCCAAACGTCTTGAGAAAGTCACCGGCAATACCCTGGTGGTCACTGATGGCGTGTTCAGCATGGACGGCGACCTCGCCGACCTGCCGGCGCTGGCCCGGGAAGCCAAAGCCAAAGGCGCTTGGCTGATGGTCGATGACGCCCACGGTTTCGGTCCGTTGGGTGCCAATGGTGGCGGCATCGTCGAGCATTTCGGTTTGAGTCAGGACGATGTGCCGGTATTGGTCGGCACGCTGGGCAAGGCGTTCGGCACGGCGGGTGCGTTTGTCGCCGGCAGTGAAGAATTGATCGAGAGCCTGATCCAGTTCGCCCGGCCGTACATCTACACCACCAGCCAGCCGCCGGCACTGGCCTGCGCCACCCTCAAAAGCCTCGAACTGCTGCGCAGCGAGCACTGGCGCCGAGAGCACCTGCACACGCTGATCCGGCAGTTCCGCCAGGGTGCCGAACAGATTGGCCTGGCGCTGATGGACAGCTTCACGCCGATCCAGCCGATCATGATTGGCGACGCCGCTCGGGCGGTGCGGTTGTCACAAATGTTGCGCGAGCGCGGGCTGATGGTGACCGCGATTCGCCCACCGACCGTGCCCGCCGGCAGCGCCCGTCTGCGGGTGACCCTGAGCGCGGCCCATAGCGAGGCGCAGGTGCAACTATTGTTAGAGGGACTGGCCGATTGTTTCGACCAGCTGGGACCGGAGCCAAGCCATGCGTAATCGACTGATTTTGCTGCCCGGCTGGGGCCTTGGTGTTTCTCCGCTGGAGCCGCTGACGGCAGCCTTGCACGGTTTGGATGAACACTTGCGAGTGGAGATCGAGCCGCTGCCGGAGCTGGACTCCAGTGATCTCGAAGAATGGCTCGATGAGCTCGACGCGACGTTGCCACAGGATGCCTGGCTTGGCGGCTGGTCTCTGGGCGGCATGTTCGCTTCTGAACTGGCAGCGCGTCGTGGAGACCGTTGCTGCGGCTTGCTGACCCTGGCGAGCAATCCTTCTTTTGTCGCTCATGATCAGTGGCCGAGCGCGATGGCGGGTGAAACCTTCGATGCGTTTCTGGCCGGCTGTGCTGCGGACCCGCGCGGAACATTGAAGCGCTTTTCGCTGCTGTGCGCCCAAGGTGCCGAAGACCCTCGCGGGTTGTCGCGGCTGTTGCTCGGTGGGGCGCCACACACGGCTGCGTCGGTGTTGATGAGTGGGCTGGAAGTGCTCGCACAGCTGGATACCCGACAGGCCTTGCAAGCTTTCCGTGGCCCGCAACTGCATCTGTTTGGCGGTCTTGACGGGCTGGTTCCCGCCGAGGCGGCAGGCGAGTTGTTCGCGCTGACCCCGGATATCGAAATCGGTCTGATTGAACAGGCCGGCCACGCGTTTCTTCTGGAAGATCCCCACGGTGTAGCGGGGGCCATCCAGGCCTTTTTGCATGAGTCCGGTGATGACTGATTTATCCCTACCCAACCCGCCCGGCGGTTTGCCCGACAAGCGCCAGGTCGCGGCTTCTTTTTCCCGCGCGGCGGCGAGCTACGACAGCGTGGCCGAATTGCAACGAGAGGTGGGCAGTCAATTGTTGCGCCGCTTGCCGGCGTCGTTCACCCCTCAGCGTTGGCTGGACCTTGGGTGTGGCACCGGGCATTTCAGTCGTGCGCTGGGCGAGCGCTTTGCGCTCGGGCACGGGGTTGCGCTGGACATCGCCGAAGGCATGCTCAATCACGCCCGGCCATTGGGTGGCGCCGCGCATTTCATCGCCGGCGATGCTGAACACCTGCCATTGCGCGAGGCGACTTGCGACCTGATCTACTCCAGCCTGGCGGTGCAGTGGTGTGCGGACTTCACTTCGGTGCTCAGCGAGGCCTATCGGGTGCTGAAACCGGGCGGTGTTTTTGCATTTGCTAGTCTGTGCGCAGGCACGTTGTACGAGTTGCGCGACAGCTGGCGTCAGGTCGATGGCATGGTGCACGTCAACCGCTTCCGCGAGTTCGCTGTTTATCAACAGCTGTGTGCGGCCAGCGGTTTGAAGACGCACACGCTGGAAACCCGTGCGCATGTATTGCATTACCCGGACGTGCGCAGCCTGACCCATGAACTCAAGGCCCTGGGCGCGCATAACCTCAATCCCGGCCGGCCTGGCGGTTTGACGGGGCGGGCGCGGATTTTGGGGTTGGTTGAGGCTTATGAGCAGTTTCGTCAGGCCCAAGGTCTGCCGGCGACTTATCAAGTGGTGTACGCCGTTTTGGAGAAACCCTTATGAGCGCAGCCTATTTCATCACCGGTACTGACACCGATGTCGGCAAAACCACGGTGGCCGCTGGTTTGCTGCATGCCGCACGTGTGGCGGGCCTGAGCACCGCAGCAGGCAAACCGGTGGCCTCCGGATGCACCGTGACCCCCAAGGGGCTGCGTAACGCCGATGCGTTGGCATTGTTGGCAGAGTGTTCGCTGCCGATGACTTATTCGCAGGTCAATCCGGTGGCGCTGGAACCGGCAATTGCGCCGCACCTGGCCGCGCGCGAGGCCGGCATCGCGCTGACCGTGCAATCTCTGGTTACGCCGATGCGGCAGATTCTGGACAGGCAGGCCGATTTCACCTTGATCGAAGGCGCCGGTGGCTGGCGCGTGCCATTGGCCGATCAGGACAATCTGTCGGATCTGGCGATGGCACTGGGACTGCCGGTGATCCTGGTGGTTGGCGTACGCTTGGGCTGCATCAACCACGCGCTGCTCACCGCCGAAGCGATTGCCAAGGACGGTTTGCAACTGGCGGGGTGGGTGGCCAATATCATCGATCCGAAGACTTCGCGTCTGGAAGAAAACCTCGCCACCTTGGCCGAACGCATTCCAGCGCCGTGCCTGGGGCGGGTGCCTAAACTCAAGCTGGTGACGGCCGAAGCCGTGGCCGAACATCTTCAGCTGGATCTGCTGGACTAGAATTTGCCTATGACAAGGCACAGTGCCATTAGTGTTTTTGTCGGGCGTTTTGTCAGCAGGTCTGCTTCAATGAGTGTTGGTTATTCTTTGCAAGGACGAGTTCTCCCATGGAAATCTCAGGTAACACCGCTTTTTATGCCGGTCTGAGCACTATTCAGACAGGGCAGAACCGTGTCGATCAAGCCGCAGGGCAAATCGCCAACAACACCATCGAACGTTCGGTCACCAGTCAGTCCTCTGACGCCCAGGTCGATCGCTTGCGTTCGGTTGATCGTAGTCAGCAATCGGACCTGGCCAGCAACATGGTCGAGATGTCTCAGGGCAAATTCCAGGTTGAACTGGGCGCGAAGGTCGCAAAGGCATCCGATGAAGTGCTCGGAACGCTGATCGATACGTTTGCCTGATCGGCGACTGAAACCGTACTGCGAACGCCGCGATATTTCGCGGCGTTTTTCTGCGTAAGTCCTTCTCCCTAAACTAATCTTTCCTACACTGCGTTGTTGCTCTGTCAGCGGCGTTGAGCGGCCGTGTGCCTGGTGTTTTCGTAAGGGATGACGAACGGCAAAAGATCGACGCTTGACAAGATTTGGGCGTAAACGTATGTTTCAAACAACTGTTTGACCGTCACAACAAATCGACACGGTCGCTCATTCCCGGTTTCATCAGCAGAGGTTTATCGCTATGCCTGACTACAAGGCCCCCTTGCGTGATATTCGCTTCGTTCGTGACGAACTGCTCGGCTACGAAGCGCACTATCAGAGCCTTCCGGCTTGCGCAGACGCAACTCCGGACATGGTTGACGCCATTCTCGAAGAAGGCGCCAAGTTTTGTGAGCAGGTGCTGGCTCCGCTGAACCGCGTGGGTGACACCGAAGGCTGCACCTGGAGCGAGTCTGGCGTTAAGACCCCGACTGGTTTCAAAGAGGCCTACAAGCAATTCGTTGAAGGCGGCTGGCCAAGCCTGGCGCACGACGTAGAACACGGCGGCCAAGGCTTGCCGGAGTCCCTCGGTCTGGCAGTCAGCGAAATGGTTGGCGAGTCCAACTGGTCGTGGGGCATGTACCCAGGCCTGTCGCACGGCGCGATGAACACCATCTCCGAGCACGGTACCCCGGAACAGCAAAACGCTTACCTGACCAAACTGGTTTCCGGTGAATGGACCGGCACCATGTGCCTGACCGAACCGCACTGCGGCACCGACCTGGGCATGCTGCGTACCAAGGCCGAACCTCAGGCCGACGGTTCCTACAAAGTTTCCGGCACCAAGATCTTCATCTCGGCCGGTGAACACGACATGGCCGACAACATCGTCCACATCGTGCTGGCCCGCCTGCCGGACGCACCGGCTGGCACCAAAGGCATTTCGCTGTTCATCGTGCCGAAGTTCCTGCCAAACGCTGATGGTTCGATCGGTGAGCGTAACGCGGTGTCCTGTGGTTCCCTGGAACACAAGATGGGCATCCACGGCAACGCCACTTGCGTGATGAACTTCGACGCGGCAACCGGTTTCCTGATCGGCCCGGCGAACAAAGGCCTGAACTGCATGTTCACCTTCATGAACACCGCACGCCTGGGTACTGCGCTGCAAGGTCTGGCCCACGCCGAGATCGGCTTCCAGGGCGGCCTGAAATACGCTCGCGATCGTCTGCAAATGCGCTCGCTGACTGGCCCGAAAGCGCCAGACAAAGCCGCTGACCCGATCATCGTGCACCCGGACGTACGCCGCATGCTGTTGACCATGAAGGCATTCGCTGAAGGCAACCGTGCAATGGTCTACTTCACCGCCAAACAGGTCGATATCGTCAAGTACGGCGTGGACGAAGAAGAGAAGAAGAAAGCCGATGCTCTGTTGGCGTTCATGACGCCAATCGCCAAAGCGTTCATGACCGAAGTCGGTTTCGAATCGGCCAACCACGGCGTGCAAATCTATGGCGGCCACGGCTTCATCGCCGAGTGGGGCATGGAGCAGAACGTTCGCGACAGCCGCATTTCGATGCTGTACGAAGGCACCACCGGTATCCAGGCTCTCGACCTGCTGGGTCGTAAAGTGCTGATGACTCAAGGCGAAGCCCTCAAAGGCTTCACCAAGATCGTTCACAAGTTCTGCCAGACCAACGAAGGCAACGAAGCCGTTCAGGAATTCGTCGCACCGCTGGCTGCACTGAACAAGGAATGGGGCGAGCTGACCATGAAGGTCGGTATGGCCGCCATGAAAGATCGCGAAGAAGTCGGCGCGGCCTCCGTGGACTACCTGATGTACTCCGGTTATGCCTGCCTGGCCTACTTCTGGGCTGACATGGCGCGCCTGGCTGCCGAAAAACTGGCTGCCGGCACTTCCGAAGAGGCGTTCTACACCGCCAAGCTGCAGACTGCGCGCTTCTATTTCCAGCGCATCCTGCCGCGTACCCGCACTCACGTGGCAACCATGCTGTCGGGCGCCAACAACCTGATGGACATGAAAGAAGAGCACTTCGACCTGGGCTACTAAGCCTTAACGATGCACTCTGAAAAACCGCTGCTCTCTTGGGAGCGGCGGTTTTTTTTGCAGTTTGGTTTGACCAACCCGAGAAAGGACCGCTACAGCCGTTCAACAACGACTTATGACCTGATTCCCTTGCGTCACTGGTAGCTCCGGTGCCGCCAGTGACGCTCTTTGAAAAATACCTCAGTAAAACGCTCAGCAAGTCGGGGTTTCTGCCGTTACAGTAATGGGCACATTGCCATCTATTGATATGACGGGTCGGAGCTTTACCCTTGCCGCGTTCTTCCGCTGTACGTTTCAGTCATTTCCTACCGTCATTACTTCTTCTGCTGGCGGGCCTCGCGGCTGCCTATGTCAAAGACCTGAACGTATTCTTCACTTCGCTGTTCAACGTGCTGCCAACCCTGGTGTTGTTGCTCGGCGGTGCCTACTGCGCGGTTTACCGACGCCAACGTGAACTGTTTCTGATGGTCACGGTGTACATCGCCTACTTCCTGCTCGACACTCAGACTGACTTCTATCGCGACAACGGCAAGGTGCGTGAAGACGCGGCCGTAGTCTTCCATCTGTGTTGCTTGTTGCTGCCGTTGCTGTTTGGTGTGTTTGCGGCATGGCAAGAACGCACGCATCTGTTTCAGGACATGGTGGCGCGCTTCGCTGTGCTGCTGGCGGTGGGCAGCGTGGCATTGGGGCTTGAGCAGAGTTACCCGCAGGCGCTGCTGATCTGGTTGTCGGAGATTCGCTGGCCAGCCTTGCACGGTGCCTGGATGAGCCTGATCCAGCTGTCCTATCCGGTGTTCATCGCATCGTTCGTGCTGCTGGCGTATCAGTACTGGCGCAACCCCAGGCCACTCCACGCCGCGCAGATTGTGGGTTTGCTCGGGTTGTTCTGGATGCTGCCGAAAACCTTCATCCTGCCGTTTACCCTCAACATCATGTGCAGCCAGGTGATGCTGATGATCGCCGCCGCTGTTGCCCACGAAGCCTATCAAATGGCCTTCCGCGATGAACTGACCGGGTTGCCGGGCCGTCGCGCGCTGAATGAACGCATGCAGCGACTGGGACGCAGTTACGTGTTGGCCATGAGCGACGTCGACCATTTCAAGAAATTCAACGACACCCACGGCCATGACGTCGGCGATCAGGTGCTGCGGCTGGTTGCCAGCAAACTGGCGAAAATCGGTGGCGGCGGTAAAGCGTATCGCTACGGTGGTGAGGAGTTCGCCCTGGTGTTTGCAGGCAAAACCCTCGAAGAGTGCATGCCGCACCTGGAGGTCATCCGCGAGTCCATCGCCACCTACAACATTCACTTGCGCAATCAGGACAGCCGTCCTCAGGATGACAGCCAGGGTCGCCAGCGTCGCGCGGGTTCCGGCGCATCGAGTGTGTCGGTGACCGTCAGTATTGGTGTCGCTGAGCGGATTGAGCAGCGCACTCCGGAAGAAGTGCTCAAGTCCGCTGACCAGGCGCTGTACAGCGCTAAAGGTGCGGGGCGCAATTGCGTGATGGCGTTCGGTCAGAACCGCCGTGGTGCGGTGCGCATGGACGCCGCTACGGTTGAGTGATGATGGCGCATTCAGCGTCTGGACTGTGATTGTGAGGCGTGGTCGGCGGCAGTAGGTTGAAGAAATCTGCTGACGGAGAAATGACCATGCCCGAGTACAAAGCTCCCCTGCGCGACATGCGCTTTCTGATCGACCACGTCTTCGACTTTCACAGTAACTACGCGGCGCTGGGGGCGACCGATGCCAGCCCGGACATGGTCAGTGCGATCCTCGAAGAAGGTGCGAAATTCTGTGAGAACGTGCTCTCGCCCCTCAACCGCAGCGGCGACGAAGAAGGCTGCCATTTCGACAATGGCGTGGTCACGACGCCTACAGGCTTCAAGCAGGCTTTCGCACAATACGTGGAAGGCGGCTGGCATGGCCTGGCGGCCGATCCGGCTTACGGCGGCCAGGGCTTGCCCAGTTCTCTGGGATTGGTCATCAGCGAAATGGTCGGTTCCAGCAACACCTCCTGGGGCATGTACCCGGGCCTGACTCATGGCGCCATGTCGGCCATTCACGCCCACGGCACCGAAGAGCAGAAACAGACCTACCTGAGCAAACTCACCGCCGGCCAATGGACCGGCACCATGTGCCTGACCGAAGCCCATTGCGGCACCGACCTGGGAATCATCAAGACTCGCGCCGTGCCCCAGGCCGACGGCAGCTACGCGATCTCCGGCAGCAAGATTTTCATCTCCGCCGGTGAACACGACATGAGCGACAACATCATTCACCTGGTGCTGGCGAAACTGCCGGATGCCCCGGCCGGGACCAAAGGCATTTCGCTGTTTATCGTGCCCAAATTCCTGCCCGACGCGACGGGTGAGGCGGGTCAGCGCAACGGCGTTTCCTGCGGCTCGATCGAACACAAAATGGGCATCAAGGCCTCGGCCACCTGCGTGCTGAATTTCGACGACGCCAAGGGCTTCTTGATCGGCGAGCCGAACAAGGGCCTCAATTGCATGTTCACCATGATGAACCACGCGCGGCTGGGCACCGGCATGCAAGGGTTGTGTCTGGGCGAGGCGAGTTTCCAGGGCGCGATCAAGTACGCCAACGACCGCTTGCAGATGCGCGCCCTGACCGGCCCGAAAGCGCCGGACAAAGCCGCCGACCCGATCATTGTGCACCCCGACGTACGGCGGATGTTGCTGACCATGAAGGCCTTCAACGAAGGCAACCGCGCGTTGACCTACTTCACGGCGCAGTTGTTGGATGTCGCGCATTTGAGTGCAGACGAAACGGCGCGCCAGGATGCTGAAGACCTGCTGGCGTTCCTTACGCCAATCTGCAAAGCCTTCATGACCGACACCGGCCTGGAGGTGACCAACCACGGCATGCAGGTATTCGGTGGGCACGGTTTCATTCGTGAGTGGGGCATGGAGCAACTGGTGCGTGATTGCCGTATCGCGCCGATCTACGAAGGCACCAACGGTATTCAGGCGCTGGACCTGCTCGGGCGTAAAGTTCTAGGCAGCCAAGGCAAACTGCTGCGCGGTTTCACCAAAATCGTCCACAAATTCTGTGCAACGAACGCCGCGCATCCGCAACTGGCGGTCTACGTCGCACAGCTCAACGAATTGAATCGGCAGTGGGGTGAGTTGACGACCCAGATCGGCATGGCCGCGATGAAAAATCCGGACGAAGTTGGCGCGGCATCAGTGGATTACCTGATGTACAGCGGTTACATCATCCTCGGCTATTTGTGGTTGCGGATGGCGATGGTGGCGCAGGCACAATTGGAGGCCGGTAGCGGTGATGCCGACTTCTGCCGGGGCAAACTGGCAACCAACGCGTTTTACTTCAAGCGTTTGCTGCCGCGCACTGCCGCTCATCGGGCAGCCATCGAGGCGGGCAGTGATTGCCTGATGCAACTGCCCGCGGAGTTGTTTGCGCTTTAGTCATGTAAATCCGTTACTAAAGAAGCTCGCCTGGTGCGGGCTTTTTTGCTGGTGACTAAAAATAACAAACAGGTCATGAGCTGACCCTATGTGTCACAAAAGTTGTTGGGTTACACTCGGACCCAACGAAAACACACTCCTACGATTCACCTGTTTAGATCTTGCGAGGTTTGCCATGGCTGATTACAAAGCGCCCCTGCGCGATATGCGCTTCGTTCTCAACGAAGTTTTCGAGGTCGCCAAACTCTGGGCCGAACTGCCTGCTCTGGCCGAGACCGTTGATGCGGAAACCGTCGAAGCCATTCTCGAGGAAGCCGGCAAGGTCACCAGCAAAAGCATCGCGCCCCTAAGCCGTGCGGCTGACGAAGAAGGCTGCCACTGGGCGGACGGTGCCGTCACCACACCGGCCGGTTTCCCACAGGCTTATCAGACATATGCTGAAGGCGGCTGGGTCGGCGTCGGTGGCGATCCGGCGTACGGTGGCATGGGCATGCCCAAAGCCGTATCGGCCCAGGTCGAAGAAATGGTCAACTCCGCGAGCCTGTCGTTCGGTCTGTACCCGATGCTGACTGCCGGTGCCTGCCTGTCGATCAACGCCCACGCCAGCGAAGAACTGAAAGCCGCCTACCTGCCAAACATGTACGCCGGTGTCTGGGCCGGTTCCATGTGCCTGACCGAACCACACGCCGGCACCGACCTGGGCATCATCCGCACCAAAGCGGAACCTCAGGCTGACGGTTCCTACAAAGTCAGCGGCACCAAGATCTTCATCACCGGCGGCGAACACGACCTGACCGAAAACATCATTCACCTGGTCTTGGCCAAACTGCCGGATGCACCGGCCGGTCCGAAAGGCATTTCGCTGTTTCTGGTGCCGAAGTTCATGGTCAATGCCGATGGCAGCCTGGGCGCGCGCAACCCGGCTAACTGCGGTTCGATCGAACATAAGATGGGCATCCAGGCGTCCGCGACCTGCGTGATGAACTTCGATGAAGCCGTGGGCTATCTGGTCGGCGAGCCGAACAAAGGCCTGGCCGCGATGTTCACCATGATGAACTACGAACGTCTGGGCGTAGGCATCCAGGGCCTTGCCACTGGCGAGCGCTCGTATCAGAACGCCGTTGAATACGCTCGCGACCGTCTGCAAAGCCGTTCGCCGACCGGCGCGCAAAACAAGGACAAAGTGGCTGACCCAATCATCGTCCATCCGGACGTGCGTCGCATGCTGCTGACCATGAAAGCGTCGAACGAAGGTGGTCGTGCATTCTCGACTTACGTGGCCATGCAACTGGACACCGCCAAGTTCAGCGAAGATGCAGCCACCCGCAAACGCGCGGAAGACCTGGTGGCGTTGCTGACGCCTGTTGCCAAGGCATTCTTGACGGATCTCGGCCTGGAAACCACCGTACACGGCCAGCAGGTTTTCGGTGGCCACGGCTACATCCGTGAGTGGGGTCAGGAACAACTGGTGCGCGATGTGCGCATTACCCAGATCTACGAAGGCACCAACGGCATTCAGGCGCTGGACCTGGTCGGGCGCAAGATCGTCGGTAGCGGTGGTGCGTTCTATAACCTGTTCGCCGACGAGATTCGTCACTTCACCGCCACTGCCAGCGCCGATCTGGCCGAGTTCACCAAGCCGTTGAACGACGCGGTGACCACCCTCGACGAACTGACCGCATGGTTGCTCGACCGGGCTAAATCCAACCCGAATGAAATCGGCGCGGCGTCAGTCGAGTATCTGCAAGCGTTCGGTTATGTCGCTTACGCTTACATGTGGGCATTGATGGCCAAGGCCGCTTTCGGCAAAGAAGCGCAGGACGATTTCTATGCCAGCAAGCTGGGCACAGCGCGGTTTTATTTCGCACGCCTGCTGCCGCGTATTCACTCATTGAGCGCGTCGGTGAAGGCCGGGAGCGAGTCGCTTTTCCTGCTGGATGCGGCTCAGTTCTGATGATGTAACGCCATGTAAGCTTTCTCTTACATGGCGTGCTGCATATCTCCCATAGATGCAGATTGGATCCACGGCTAATCTACTTCACATGGACGTAGCGCAGGAAGCGCAAAAGCAACAACACGGACACGTAGGATTCTGCCAGGACGGCGTAGTGAAATGGATGTCAGGGAAACAGTCTGCAAAACCCCGCTTCGGCGGGGTTTTCTTATGCCTGCGAAAAAGTATTCAGCTCAGTCCATCCCGTGTCGGCGGGCTGTTCA
The DNA here is from genome assembly GCF_001945365.1 of Pseudomonas reinekei. Taxonomy (GTDB): domain Bacteria; phylum Pseudomonadota; class Gammaproteobacteria; order Pseudomonadales; family Pseudomonadaceae; genus Aquipseudomonas; species Aquipseudomonas reinekei. The sequence goes on along the minus strand of NZ_MSTQ01000005.1, from coordinate 73,991 downwards.
AACGTTCATCCGGCCGATTTATCACGTCTTCCAGCAATGTTCGTAACAACGCCAGCGAGGCTTGTTGCCGTTGCACATCGCGACACACCAAACCCACATTTAAAGGCCCCCGCGGCTCACTGAGCGGCTTCCACAGCAGTTCGTCGTTGCCGTGGGTCTTTTGCGAGCGTCCGGGTAATACCGTCGCCAGTCGCGTGTGCGGCAGGCTGTCGAGAATACCCGCCATGTTGTTCAGTTCGGCCTGCACATGTGGGCGCCGTCCCAGATTGGCCAGTTGCGCCTGCCAGATCTGGCGGATCTGGAACTCCTCACCCAAGAGCAGCATTGGCAACTCCGCAGCCTGGCTCATCGAGACCTTCTTGAATTCCCGCAAAGGGTGGTCCGCCGGGATGACCAGTGTCAGCTCATCTTCATACAACATCACGCCATGCAGGCCAGGCTGCCGAGGTGGCAAATAGCTGATGCCAATGTCCAGCGAGCCATTGAGCAGTCGCCGTTCGATTTCCAGGCCCGTCAATTCATAGATCTGCACCACCAGATGCGGCTGCGCCTTGCGCACGCGTTCCAGCATCTGCGGCACCAGGCTGGTATGCACGGTTTGCAAGACGCCGATGGCCAATGTACGCAGCGCTTGCCCCTTGAAGTTACCCAACGCTTCGCGCGCCCGTTGCAGGCCATCGAGCAAGGGCAGGGCGTGGTTGTACAGCGTGTGGGCCGCCAGCGTCGGCAACAGGCGTTTACTGCTGCGTTCGAACAGACTCACGTCCAGGGTTTGTTCGAGGTGGCGGATTTGCTGCGACAGCGCCGGTTGAGAAATGGAAAGCCGTTCGGCGGCGCGCCCGACATGGCCCTCTTCATACACCGCGACGAAATAACGCAGTTGCTTGAAATCCATAAGTAATACTTATCGAAAATGCTGGTAAATCGAAATGGCTCAACGCCGGGTCTGAGCCTAGTCTAACCGCATTTACGGGGCGTACAGGGCCACAGAACGCGATGAATACCGCTTGCTTTGCTGGTGTTTACATAGGTAACGCAAAAAACCCGAAACGAGGGTTGAATCGATGAGTCTGTTCAGCCTGCGCCGCGCTTCGCCGTGTCTTGATGACCTGGTAGCGGATGCTTCATTCGCCGCCAGAAACGACAACCTCTCCAGTGAGTGCCTGATGCCCAGTGTCGAGCGGCCGCAACAGATATTTGTCCGCGGCCAAGGTTCGTGGCTGTGGGACAGCGATGGTCGCGCGTATCTGGACTTTTCCCAGGGTGGCGGGGCCAATAGCCTCGGCCACAGTCCAAAGGCGCTGGTCAATGCCATCACGGCGCAAGCGCAGACGCTGATCAATCCCGGTTGCAACCTGCATAACCGCGGCATGCTCAATCTCGCCGAACGCCTGTGTCTGAGCACCGGCAGTGATCAGGCTTACTTGCTCAACACGGGCAGCGAGGCCTGTGAAGCGGCGATCAAGCTGGCGCGCAAATGGGGTCAACAGCATCGCGGTGGCGCTTCGCGGATCATCGTCGCCAATAACGGCTGCCATGGTCGTAGCCTGGCGACGATGTCTGCGTCGGACAGTTCGACGCTGACCAATCGATTTGAACCGCAGTTGCCGGGCTTCAGTCATGTTCCCTTCAACGATCTTCCGGCGTTGCACGCGGCGGTAGATGAGCGGACCGTGGCGATCATGCTCGAACCGATTCAGAGCGAAGCCGGAGTGATCCCGGCCGCTGCGCATTACCTCAAAGGCGTCGAACGTCTGTGTCGCGAGCTGGGGATCCTGTTGATCCTCGACGAAGTGCAAACCGGAATGGGGCGCTGCGGCACTTTGCTTGCCGAACAGTCCTACGGCGTACGCGCCGATATCGTCGTTCTTGGCAAAGGGCTGGGCGGTGGCGTGCCTCTGGCGGCGTTACTGGCGCGGGGCCAGGCGTGCTGTATCGACACCGGCGAACTGAGTGGCAGCCATCATGGCAATGCACTGATGACCGCGGCGGGTTTGGCGGTGCTCGAGAGCGTGCAGGACAAAGGCTTTCTCGAGCATGTCGGCGAAACCGCACAGCACCTGCGCGAAGGTTTGCAGCGCTTGTCCCATCGCTATGGCCACGGCGAACTGCGGGGACAAGGGCTGCTCTGGGGGCTGACGCTGTCCGAAGATTCTGCTGATGCCGTCGTCAAGGCAGCGTTGTTCGAAGGCTTGCTGTTCAACGCCCCGCAGCCGGACTGCTTGCGCTTCTCCCCGGCGCTCACCGTCAGCAAGGCCAACATCGATGAAATGCTCCTGCGCCTGGCCCGCGCTTTCTCCCGCGTGCGCACTGCGCAACTGCAGTGCCGCAAAGGGATTGCCGTCTGATCAGACGCGCCCTACAGAATTTTCCGAACCGTCTCGCGGTAAAACGCACGCCCCACGCCTGATTCTTTTGGCGTGGGGCGCTTTTTTGTGGCCGGGTATTGCCAACGGCGAATTCGACTTGAGCGTTGCCTGCATCAATGTCTTTCTAGTGGGTATCGGCAAGGAGTGTCGATGCCAATGCAGCTGAGGCTTTAAGGCGTTGGCTTTGAGTTCTATACCACTCAGTGGTATGTTTTAGGACGGGATGCCGATGTCACCAAGGCTGTTCAAGACAAAACGCTTTGCAATGCAGGCCGCGAAGGCCTGGATTGATGATGAGCTTCGGGAAGCATTCACTGAAATGCTCAACGGCCAGGCTGACAATCTCGGTGGCGGGGTTTGGAAGAAACATTTGAATGCCAACCGTCATCGAGCGATTGTTTTAGCCAAAGGAGGCCATCACTGGGTTTATCAGTTCCTGTACGCGAAGCCGGATCAGGCCAATATCAGCCAGGCTGAGCTAATCGGGTTTCGAAAAATGGCAAAAACCTACGAGGGGCTGACAGCGATGCAGGTTCAGTACCTGCTGGATACGAAGGCGTTTCTGGAGATAACTTATGAGTAAGAAATTCAAGAGCGAGGCGTTCGAATCAATCCACGAATCAGCCAGCGCTTTGTATGCCATCGGAGCCATTAGCAAAGCGACCATGCGCGAGTTCGATGAGTCGTGCCTCGCGACAGTCCCTGATGTGATCGCAGCAGAAGAGATCAAGGCATTGCGCGAGCGCAACAATGTCAGTCAGCCGGTGTTCGCGCGATACCTGAACACCAGCGCCTCCACGGTCAAACAGTGGGAAGCAGGGGCTAAGCACCCCAGCGGCATGGCGCTGAAGCTGCTGAGCATCGTTCAGAAACACGGCCTGGAAATACTGGCCTGACGAGTCGGGCTGAACCCTGACCAGCGGTAAAGGTCGATTAGCTGTAGGGCTCGCACGAGTCCACTTCAATCAGGAGCTGTTCATGGACTTCATTCGCATCATCATCGCCATCTTGTTGCCGCCGCTGGGCGTGTTTCTGCAAGTGGGATTCGGCGGGGCGTTCTGGCTGAATATTCTGCTGACGTTGTGCGGTTACATTCCCGGGATCGTGCACGCGGTGTACATCATCGCCAAGCGCTGAATTAGGCAAACGAGGCTCCTACAGGAAATGAGCGTTCTGTGGGAGCTGGTTTGCCAGCGATTGAAGCACCATCGATTTCAGCCTGTACTCTCCATCACCCGGCGATAAAACAACCACTCCTGCTCCAGCGCATGGGCCTGATTGCCAGCCTTGCGGAAGCCGTGGCGTTCATCCGCGTAGTAATGCGCTTCAACCAGGATGCCGTTGTTCTTCAGGGCATCGACCATGTCACGGGTCTGTTGCGGCACGACGACGGCGTCGAGTTCCCCTTGAAAAAAGATCACCGGCACGCGAATGTTGCCCGCGTGCAGTAACGGCGTGCGTGCGGCATAGCGCTCGGCGTCTCGCACGGGATCGCCGATCAGCCAATCGAGGTAGTCGCCCTCGAACTTGTGGGTAGCCCGGCCCAACGCGACCGGATCGCTGACCCCGTAAAGACTGGCGCCGGCGCGGAACACGTCATGGAAAGCCAGCGCGCACAGCGTGGTGTAACCCCCCGCGCTGCCGCCACGGATGAACGCCTGGTCGCCATCGATCAAACCACGATCGGCAAGATGGCTGACCACCGCGCACGCATCTTCGACATCGACCTCACCCCAACTCAAATGCAGGGCCTGACGGTAGGCGCGACCATAACCACTGCTGCCTCGGTAGTTGAGATCTGCCACGGCGAAACCGCGCTGCGTCCAGTATTGAATACGCGGGTCGAGCATTGGATAGCACGCCGAAGTCGGGCCGCCGTGGATGAACACTACCAGCGGTGGTTTGGCTTCGCCGGTCATCGCGCGATAGAAGAAACCGTGAGCCTCGCCCGAGCCGCTTGGATAGCGCAGGGTTTGCGGGCGACTGATTTTTTCAGCGGGTAGCGGCGCAACACCACCGGCCAGTACGTTGACTTGCCGCGACTGGCGATCGATCGCGATCACGGCGGCGGAGCTGACTGGCGAGGCGGCGATGCAGTAAATGAACTGCTCATCCATGGCGAGGTGACGGAAGCGGCTGTAGTCGCCGGTAAAGTCTTCACAGCAATTGCCGCGCAGACCCAACCGGCCAAAACCGTCTTCAGTCCAACTCGCCAGATAATTGCCGTCGTGCAGCGGTAGCCAGGTGCAGCCACCGAGCTGCCAGGGTGCCGGGCCATGATCGGCGGCGGCGCTCGGCAGTGGGGTCAGCGCGTTATGCGAGGCCATCCAAGGCTGCCAGTAGCCACCCCGATCGGTCAGGCAGAACAAACGGCCGGCGCTATCAAATCGCGGTTGCTGCAGGGATTCTTCAGCGTGCTCTCCAGCCACACAGGAGGCCGGGCCAAAGCTGCCGTCACGCTGGCGTTCGGCAACCATCAAGCGGGTTGCGGTCCAGGGTTGATCCGGGCGACTCCACTCAATCCAGGCCAGTCGACTCGCATCAGGACTGAGCGTCGGGGCGGCGTAAAAGTCGGCGCCTTCGGCCAGCAGATGCCGTTCGCCATCCGCCAGATCAATCGCCACCAATCGGTGTCGGTCGCGGTTCTCCTCAACGGCGAGCACCTGCCCCTGGGCGAACTGTAAATCACCGTAGCGGCACTCACCGGAAGTCAGCGCTTCGGGCGTCTCGCCCTGGAGTGATTGACGATACAGCTGCTGGTCAGTCTCATTGACGAAGACGATCCCGTCGTCCGTCAGACAAAACGCGCCACCGCCATATTCGTACACCCGACTGCGCACACTGAACCCTGGCAGCGTCAGGCATGTCGCTGCGCCTGCGCGCCAATGCCAGACCCGGCACGCGGCTTCCTGGGGACGATATTCGTTCCAGAACAAGCCGTGTTGGCCGACTTGCAACTCGGCAAAGTCGATGCCGGCAGCCACGGCGTTGGCGGCACTGAAAGGTTCAGCTTTTGGCGATGAGGCGTGAGTTTCGTTCATTGCGAAAGGCCAGTTGTTCGATGGTCTGGGTAGCGTGATCGGCTTCTTCGCGGGCCTTGAGGATCACGCCGTGATGTTCCGACTTGCTGCACACCGGGTCGGCGTTGCTCGCGTCACCGGTGAGCATGAACGCCTGACAGCGGCAGCCGCCGAAGTCTTTTTCTTTCTCGTCGCAGGAGCGGCACGGCTCAGGCATCCAGTCATAACCGCGAAAGCGGTTGAAGCCAAACGAGTCGTACCAGATGTGCTGCATGCTGTGGTCGCGCACGTTGGGAAACTGCACCGGCATCTGTCGGGCACCGTGACACGGCAACGCGGTTCCGTCCGGTGTGACGGTCAGAAAAATGCTGCCCCAGCCGTTCATGCAGGCTTTCGGACGTTCTTCGTAGTAGTCTGGCGTGACGAAAATCAGCTTGCACGGATGCCCTTCGGCTTCGAGTCTGGCGCGGTATTCGTTGGTAATGCGTTCGGCGCGCACCAGTTGTTCTTTGGTCGGCAATAGCCCGACGCGGTTGAGCTGTGCCCAGCCATAGAACTGGCAAGTGGCGAGTTCGACGAAGTCCGCTTCAAGGGCGATGCACAGCTCGATGATGCGGTCGATCTTGTCGATGTTGTGCCGATGGGTAACGAAGTTGAGCACCATCGGATAGCCGTGGGCTTTCACCGCGCGGGCCATTTCCAGCTTCTGCGCGAAAGCCTTTTTGGAGCCGGCCAGCAAGTTGTTCACCTGCTCGTCGCTGGCCTGGAAACTGATCTGGATATGATCGAGCCCGGCCTTCTTGAAATCGCTGATTTTCTGTTCGGTCAGACCGATGCCGGAGGTGATCAGGTTGGTGTAAAAGCCCAGTTTGCGGGCTTCGCCAATCAACTCGGCGAGGTCTTGACGCACGAGCGGTTCGCCACCGGAAAAGCCCAGTTGCGCCGCGCCCATTTCCCGCGCTTCACGAAACACCTTGATCCACTGTTCGGTGCTCAGCTCCTTGCCTTGCTCGGCGAAGTCCAGCGGGTTGGAGCAGTACGGGCATTGCAGCGGGCAGCGGTACGTCAGCTCGGCCAGCAGCCACAGCGGCAGGCCAATTTCAGGTTTGGGCGGTACTTGCACCGATGATTCAGGCAAGTTCGATCCAGTGCTGCGCACGGGCAACCTCCATGAATTGCTCGATGTCATCACCTAGCTCGGGCACGCCAGGGAATTGTTCGTCGAGCGCCTTGATGATCGCCGCGACGTCGCGCTCGCCGTCAATCAAACCACCAATCAACGCGGCACTTTCATTGAGCTTAATCATGCCTTCCGGGTACAGCAGCACATGGCCTTTCTGTGCCGGTTCGTACTGGAAGCGATAGCCGGGACGCCAGGTCGGGGTCTTGCTGCGATCGAAACTCATAAGGTGATTCCTTTGTGCCAGACCCGTTCTCCGGTCACGCTGTGATACGGCGGGCGTTTGAGTTCGTAGGCCATGCTCATGGCATCGAGCATGCTCCAAAGAATGTCCAGTTTGAACTGGAGAATTTCCAGCATGCGCTCCTGGCCTTCCCGGGTTTGGTAATGCTCAAGGGTGATCGCCAGACCGTGCTCGACATCGCGCCGCGCCTGGCCCAGGCGAGTGCGGAAATACTCGTAGCCGGCCGGGTCGATCCACGGGTAGTGCCGGGGCCAGCTGTCCAGGCGCGACTGGTGGATCTGCGGTGCGAACAGTTCGGTCAGCGAGCTGCTGGCGGCTTCCTGCCAACTGGCGCGGCGGGCGAAATTGACGTAGGCATCGACGGCAAAACGCACGCCGGGCAGCACCAGTTCCTGGGAACGCAGTTGGTCCGGGTCGAGGCCAACGGCTTGGCCCAGGCGCAACCAGGCTTCGATACCGCCGTCTTCACCGGGCGCGCCGTCGTGGTCGAGCAGGCGCTGAATCCACTCGCGACGGATCTCGCGGTCCGGGCAGTTGGCCAGAATCGCCGCATCCTTCAGGGGGATGTTCACCTGATAGTAGAAACGGTTGGCGACCCAGCCCTGGATCTGCTCACGGGTCGCCCGGCCCTCGTACATCGCCACGTGATACGGGTGATAGATGTGATAGTAGGCGCCCTTGGCACGCAGGGCGGCCTCGAATTCGGCGGGGGACATCGGGGTGTCAGTCATTTCGGTTCTCCGGGTAGGACCGGTGGATTCTTCAGTGCCTGAGCTGGCCTCATCGCGAGCAGGCTCGCTCCCACAATTGAAGCGCGTGCCCCTGTGGGAGCGAGCCTGCTCGCGATAGACCGCGCAGCGGTCTCGACTGCTTACAGCACAATACTCATGCCGTCATACGCCACTTCAACATTGCGCCGATCCAGCTCCGCGCGCTGCGGCGAATCTTCATCAAGAATCGGGTTGGTGTTGTTGATGTGGATAAGCACTTTGCGCGGCTGGGGCAGTTGCTCGAAGACTTCGAGCATGCCGCCAGGGCCGTTCTGTGCCAGGTGCCCCATCTCGCGACCGGTGCGGGTGCCGACACCGCGGCGCTGCATTTCATCGTCGTCCCACAACGTGCCATCCACCAACAAGCAGTCGCTACCGGCCATGATCTCCAGCAGCGAGGCATCGACTTTGCCCAGGCCCGGTGCATAGAACAGCTTGCCGCCGGTGTTCAGGTCTTCGACCATCAGGCCGATGTTGTCGCCCGGATGCGGGTCGAATCGATGCGGGGAATAGGGCGGCGCGGCGCTGCGCAGGGGCAGCGGCGTGAAACGCAGGTTCGGGCAGGCCGGCACGCTGAAGCTCTGGTCGAGCTCGATGCGGTTCCAGGTCAGCCCGCCATTCCAGTGGTTGAGCATGGTGAACAGCGGAAAACCGGTGCTCAAGTCTTCGTGGACCATGTCGGTACACCAGACCTGATGCGGGCAACCTTCACGCAGCATGAGCAGGCCGGTGGTGTGGTCGATCTGGCTATCCATCAGGATGATCGCGCTGATTCCGGTATCGCGCAGGGCACGGCCCGGTTGCATCGGGGCGAAACTCTGAAGCTGGGCGCGGATGTCCGGGGAGGTGTTGCACAGCACCCAGTTCACGCCGTCATCGGAAATCGCGATGGACGATTGCGTCCGCGCCTTGGCCCGCAAGCTGCCGTCGCGAAAACCCGCGCAGTTCACGCAGTTGCAGTTCCACTGGGGGAAACCGCCGCCGGCAGCGGAACCTAGAATCTGGACAAACATGGGCGCTCCATCATTTCAACGCTGAAAATAAAACGCCTCGGATATCCGAGGCGTTGTGCTGCTCATCTGCCAGGGCAGAGATTAGCGGCTTGCGAAGTACATGGTGACTTCAAAGCCGATACGCAGGTCGGTGTAAGCCGGTTTGGTCCAGGCCATAAATTGAACTCCTTCAGGTAGGGTGGGATAGCGCTATCTATAGGTATAGTCCACCTCAAGTCAGAGATGTTCCAAATAGTTAGGCTGCTATGTTACTCAAAATTTCAAAGTGATTGTCCTTGAAACTTTGAGAAAGCTCATTGCAGCCCCGGTAATGATCATTTTGTCGCTTGCCAGGGCGCGCCCGGTGCAGGGCTGTTGGCCAGGCAGCGCCAGCCGCCCGACGCCTGATTCAAACGTTGTGCGGCGGCCAGCAAAAGGGTCCGGTCTATCTGCAGAATGGACTCGGGCAATTGCGCCAGATAATCCGACGAGCGGCCCGCCAACTTGCCCTGCCAAAGCAATTCCGCCGCCAGGGCAGTGGGCAGAGCAACGCCGGAAAACTGCTCGGCCAATCTCTGGCGCTGGGCGATGAAGGCGATGTCGTCGATGGCGTTGATCAGCTCCGGCAACCTGCTGAAGAATTGCTCGATGTGCTGCAACAGGTCCGCCGGCGCCCTGGTCGGTGATTGCACGCCGAACAGCAGCCCGGTTTGCCCGTGAATCTGGCGCAGGGCACTGAACACCGCATAGCCCAACTGCAGCTCCACCCGCAGGCGCTGGTAGAACGGTGTCTGACAGACATGTGCCAGCAATCGCCACGCGGCTTCGTCGGCCAATTCGTTGGTGGCTGCAGGGCAGAACAGCAGGATCGCATGCTCGCTCGAGTCGGTATCGACAGCGCTCCACAAACGTTGCGACGGCATCGAAGGCGGCGGGGTCAACTGACTGTCCGGCGTGCCGGGGATGCGGCTCAAGGCCAGGCCCATGGCTACTTGAGTCTGGGCGGACAGGCCCATCGCCAGACCGTCCCAGCGTGCACTCGACCATAGTTGCTGCAGGTCGTCGGTATTGTCGGTGTGCTCAAGGCAGTGATCCGGTAAAGACTTGAGCAGCTGTCGAATCGGTATGAGCGCAACGCTTGGCGGTTCTGATGGTGAGACGTCGGCGTCAGGCGTTGTCAGCGTTTTCAGCGCGTGCTCCAGGACCTTGGGCATCGGCTCCTGTAAACCGGTTATCTTCAGCAGCCATTCATTGCCCGAGGCGCTGAAGGAAAAGTCCACGCCCGCCTGACGCGCATCTTCGCCTAACGCTTGCAGGTTGTTGTCCAGCCGTGCTTGAAGCCGGTTGCCGGGTGTTGATTCCAGGCGCCAGCGTAGATAAATCGCGCCATCAACGCCGTTGTCCGGCAAGGCCTGGCTGAATTGCATCGGCGAACGTTCGCGACGGCTGCGCGAGCGATCCTGGGCAAATGTGCGCAAGCCGCGGTGGGCGCTGTTCTGGCCGCGAATCAATCCGGCGTTGGGCGCTGGCGTTTCGGTGCTCAGGAACGGATTCGGTGCGGGCAGCCGCCATGGACCGCTGAAGTTATCCACAGCACCGATCTGTTTGAGGATATGTTCAAGGGCTCTGACCCCCGCTTCGGATAACCCGACATCGCGCTGTTCGCTGTCCAGTCGGGCCAATTGCAAAGCAGGGCTGACGTGTTGCTGGCGCTGGCGCAGGGCGGCGTATTCTTCTCGCAAGGTATTCCAGTCTTGCCGGGCGAAGAAACCCAACCAGTCGCTTAGTCGCTCACGAATGCCGGTTACCAGAGATTGCCCCGGCAATGTGAATTCGATGTGCAGCAAGGCTTGTCCGGCGAACTGATACAACAGCGCTGCCTTGAGTTTTTCCGCCCGTTCGCGCTCGCGCAAATCCGCCAGCAAACCGCCCGGTTTCTCGGCGTTGAGCCAATGGCACAGGAACTCCAGGGCTTCACTGGAGGCATCGGGCAGCGCTTCGAGGGCAAACAGCAAATCCAGCCGACGTTCGCCAGCCTGTTGATAACTTCGATTTAAGGTGGTCATCAGCGGAACGGGCCGTTGTTGCGGGACTTTTTCACCGTGGGCGAGGACATTGCCAAATGCTTGGGCCATCCCCCGCAGCTCTTCCAGACTCTGCGGCCCGGCCAGGCTCAAGGTCATTTGTCCGGTCTGGTAATACCGCTGATGAAAGGCCTGCAATGCCTGCTGAAACTCCGGTTGCTCAAGCGGCAGGCTATCGCGATTGCCGGCGTGGAAACCCCGCAGCGGATGACGCTCGGACAGCCCCTCGAACAACGCCAACTGCTGTTGCGCCGCCGGATCCTGCGACCACGCGACAAATTCCGCGTGCAGCACCTCCCGTTCCCGCTGCTGATCGTCCAGATTCATACGCGGGTGGGCGAGCATGTCTGACAGACGCTCCAGACCACCGGCGAACGCCAAGGGGGACAATTCAAAAAAATAATCCGTGGTGCGCTCGCTGGTGCGCGCATTCACTTGCCCGCCGTGGCTCTGTACGTAGGCCATCAGCCCCTGGCCCGCAGGAAAACGCTCAGTCCCGAGAAACAACAAGTGCTCAAGAAAATGCGCGAGGCCGGGCCACGCCAGCGGCACGTCGTGACTGCCCGCAGCGACCCTTAACGCCGCCGCGCAACGCTTCAAGTTCGGGGCATGACGAAGCGTCACCCGCAAGCCGTTGGCCAGGGTTTCAGTGTGGGGGCGAAGGTGATTCAGCGCAGGCATGGGCACTTCCAGAACAGTGAAGTGCCCATGCTAGCGGATAACAGGGGATCAGCGCTTGTTCAGGTCGCCGTAAAGCTCCGGGCGCCGGTCGAGCAGGTAGCGGTTGGCGGCGCGCGAGTTGCTCATCAACTGACGGTCCAGTTCACCGACGATCAACGCTTCATCAAGACCCGCCTGGGCGATGCGGCTGCCATCCGGCGCGGCGATGCTGCTTTGGCCGCAGTAATGGATGTCGCCCTCATGCCCGCAGTAATTGGCGTACGCCACATAGCACTGGTTTTCGAAGGCGCGGGCGCGGACCGTGACGTCGGCGATGAAATCAAAAGGAATCATATTCGCCGTCGGCACCAGAATCAGCTCGGCACCCTCGAGCGCCAGGCGTCGGGCGTTTTCCGGAAACTCCAGGTCGTAGCAGATCAGGAAACCGAGCTTCCAGCCGTTGAGTTCAACCACCGGGAAATCGTTGGTGCCGGCGCTGAACATCGAACGATCGAGATCGCCGAACAAGTGCGTCTTGCGGTAGTTGCAGACGCGCTCGCCGGTGGCGTCGATCAGTTGCACGGCGTTGTAGATTTGCCCGTCTTCGGTGCGCTCGGGATAGCCATACAAAATGGCGATCCCGGCAGACTTGGCAATGCGCGCGATCTGTTGCGCCGACTCACCGTTGTACACCTCCGCCAGCACGCTGACGGCATCGACGCCGATGTTGTAGCCAGTCAGGAACATCTCCGGCAGCACCAGCAAATCTGCACCTTTGGCTTCCAGTGCGAGCTGATGCAGGCGTTGCAGGTTGCCGGCGACATCCAAAGGCAACGGTGGACATTGGTAAAGGGCTACGCGCATTTCGGATTCCTCTTACTCGGGCAGGGCGATCGGTCCGATCTCGTTGAACACATCTCCTGGACCCGGATTCTCGGCGTGAGTTGCACCGCCGAAGTGTTTCATGATCCCCCACACCGCGTTGAGCGAGGTCTGCACCGCGCCTTCAACCCAGGCTGGCGTCCACGAAACGTCGTCGCCAGCGATGAAGATTCCGCGCTGCTCGGCTGGCATGTCGTCCTGCATGAAGTGCGCGTACATGCGCTGGTTGTAGCGATAATGGCCGGGCAGGGCGCCTTTGAAGGCACCGAGGAAGTGCGGGTCGGCTTCCCACGAAACAGTGATCGGGTCGCCGATGATTCGTGCGGCGATGTCGACTTTCGGGTAGATCTTCTTCAACGCATCCAATGCCAGCTTCACGCGTTTTTCCACTGGGTGCGGAAGCATTTTCAGCGCGTCGCTCATCCACGAGTACGACAGGCAAATCACCCCCGGCTTGTCGTCGCCGTTGTCGAACAAGTAAGTGCCGCGGGTCAGGCGATCGGTGAGTGTCATGCTCATCAGGTCGCGGCCGGTTTCCGGGTCTTTGTCCTTCCAGAACGGGCGGTCAACCATCACGAAGGTTTTCGACGACTGCATGTAGCGGGTGCGGTCCAAAGCCATCCACATCTTTTGCGAGAACAGGGTTTCGTCGCATTCGATCTGGGTGGTCAGCAGCCAGCTCTGGCAGGTGGTCAGCACTGCGGCGTATTCGCGGGTGTCACCGTTGTTGTCGGTGACCGCAAAACGCCCGTCCGGCGCGTGGGCGATTTTCTTCACGCCGGAACGAGGCGCACCGCTGTGCAACGACTTCAGGCTAGTACCTTGCGGCCAGTGCACGCAGCGTTCCGGGACATGGCGCCAGATGCCCTGAGGCACTTGTTCCACGCCACCGACCACCAAGTGCTGGTGATCGTCGCAGTTGGTCATCACCACGCGGAAGATTTCCAGCATCGAGTTGGGGAAGTCCGAGTCCCAGCCACCGGTCCCGAATCCGACCTGGCCGAACACTTCGCGATGATGGAACGACAGCTTGGCGAAGGCTTCGGAGGTGGCAACGAAATCGTAGAAGGTGCGGTCGTCCCACAGCGGTACAAGGGTGTTCCACAGCTCTTTGAGGCGCGGTACGTCGCGGTCGCGGATGGCCTGCTGGATATCAGCGAATTGCGAGCCGGCTTCCAGGGCGTCGGCCCAGGCGTCGGCGACTTCCTGGAACAGTGCAGGAAGATCCGCCAGTTTCTGTGCGTAGTGAGTCTTGCCTTCCAGATCGATGACGGTGCTGCCGGAGGCCGGGGTCAAGGGGTTGGGGAAGGGTTTTGTTTCGAGGTTCAGCTTGTCGACATAGTGATAGAACGCGGTGGACGACACCGGAAAGCGCATGCCGCCGAGCTCGGCGACGATGCCGTCGGTGCCGTTGAAGGCCTGGGAGCGCAAGCGACCGCCCAACTTCGACGCCTCATAGACCACGGGCTTGAGGCCAAGCTTCATCAATTCGTAAGCGGCCACCAGTCCTGCGATACCGGCGCCGACAATCGCCACTTCGGCACCGTGATGGTGCTCGGGAATGCTGCCCAGGCCGGCCGGGTGTTCGATCCAGTCGTCGAAAGCGAAAGGAAAGTCCGGGCCGAAAATGGTGACTGGTTTTTTACCGTCTGCAGGATGGCGATTGTTCTTGTTCATGGCTGACCTTGCTGGCGACCCGACGCGGAATGCGCATCTGAGTATAGGAAAAGATGCCAGCCATTCTAGAGAGCACAGAACACGTTAATAAGACGCAAAGTGTCGTCGTTTTGCTAGATTGCTTATCAGTGTGACGATCGAGTTGCGCATTCTGCCCACGTTGGAGCGAGCGTGCTCGCAATAGCGGTCAGTTCAGACACCCAGGAACCTTGAATGGGAATGTCACACCGGCTGCCCCCGATCAATCTTGCTACTCAAGATGATCGACGTCGTGGTCTTCTCCACCCCATCCACACTGCCAATCTGATCCAGCAACTGATCCAGCTGCTCCGGCGAATCGGTGCGTAACCACGCCACATAATCGAACTCACCACTCACCGCACACAATTGTTGCACCTGCGCCATCGCGCTCAGCCGTCGCAACACTTCCTTGCCCGAGCGCGGCTGCACGGTAATCCCGACATACGCCTGCAACCCGCCATCCACCACGCGTTGCCCGAGACGCACGCCATAACCGGTAATCACCTTGGCCTTTTCCAGCCGCGCCAGGCGTGAGGTGACGGTGGTGCGGGCGATGCCCAATTGCCGGGCTAGCATGGCCACGCTCTCGCGGGCGTTGATTTGCAGGGCCGCGATCAACTGGCGATCGATTTCATCGAGAACGGGTGGGCGAGTGTCAGGCAAAGAAATGTCTCCAGCGGCATGAATCGATGCGCAAGCATGTTACAGGCAGTTAATGCACGACGCTTGCGAGTAAGGGCTGAGGCGTTTTGTCGGGCGAAAAAGTGTGCGTGGAAATCGGCTAGGATTGAGGCAGTCGAGGGCGCGAGGCGAAGGACATGACAACTAAGCTACCGACCGCAGTACGCGAACGCGCATTGCAGATCGCCCATCACGAAATGGGCCACTACGTCGTGGCCCGCGCCCTGGGTTTTGCCACGGGCGGCGTAACCCTGACGGTGACCATGGACTTGCGCCACCAGGGCGGGGCCTGCATTACGCTGGTGCGGCCAATTTCATCGCTGGGCGCCATGAAAGAACATCTCGAAGCCCGGATGATGGTGCTCCTGGCGGGCGCGATGGCGCAGACACTCCCATCAAAACCTTCAGCCCCGAAACGCGTCGACAAGCCCAAAGCCACAGCCATCCTCAAAGGCGAGCAGGGGGCGGAACAGGACTACGCAAAAATCAGGGAGCTGCAACATCTGCTGCGCAACATCGTCTATCCCGAAATCGACCCGGCGTCGTCTGAGCGAATAGCGGCGCAGCTAAAAGCCATGACGGATCGGGTGTGGGTTCGGACGCAAAAAATCATAGAGGATCAAGCCGAAACGATTGCCGGGTTGGCCGTGGCGTTGGTCGACGGCATGGCTATCGTCGAGCAGTGGGGGCGGCCGGCGGATACGTATGAAGTTGTGTTCACCGGGCCAATGCTGGAACGGATGCGGGCGGTGCGGGATATTCCTTTGGTGGGTGTTTGGGCTGACAGTGTCGAGGGGGCTGTTCAGCCCTGGAAATAACGAAGAGTCGAAGTGTTATTTGCTAGCAAGCATCGCGTCTTGCACCAGTAACAACAGTGCATCAGTCGCCGCTAGCAGCCCAGCCAGAAGGGTTTCGTCCACATCCATATAACCTTCGTACTCAGCCAGATTGAATTATTTGCCGCCGATTAGCCGGATAGCATTTGTGAACAACGTGGTGGGTTTACACAGCTATCTCCGCTGGATTACGGCCAATCAAATCAATTTTTTCCTGTTGTTCAACCCGCACGACAAAGCTGTTGCCGGCCGCTTTCTTGGCTTGCCAGTCGGCCAGTGTGTAGAGCGTTGGGTTAATGGTGCGGCCGAGTTGTTCTTCTACGGGTAACAGCCGTTCCATCAAGTCGCTGTAACTGAGATTTTCGCCGATCAACATCAGATCAATGTCACTGCCTGCATGCTCATTACCCTTGGCAATGGAGCCATAGATGAACGCCCATACAAACTGATCAGACACCGGAGACAGTGCCATACGCAGCTGCTCTGCTATGCCAAAAGTCTTACGCACGATCCCAAGTAGTTCCATATAGATGGGGCACTCAGGGTTGGCCTGGTAGTGGGTCTGATTACCCCGTCGACTCATTGTGAGAATGCCCGCGCCGTGCAAACGCTCCAGCTCACGCATCAGACTGCCCTTGCCGACCTGCGCCAAGCGGGATATTTCATTGGCATAGAAGCTCTGATTCGGTTTGCCATACAAAATGCCCAGCACTTTTTGCTGAGTAGCAGTGAACAGAGCATCGCTGAGCGGGATGGCGGGCATGGTCAATTCTATAAGTCCCAAAAAGGGAACGATAGGTCCCTTTTTGGGAATTTTCAACTCTGCCGTGATTATGTGTTTTTCGATGGGTTTGCTTCCTTTCCGGTTTGAACTGGGGCGCGTTCCAGCACCTTTGTCACATCATCAATCACGGCCTTGCTCATGGCCGTCAGGTAATGCGCCGCCCAGGCGTGGCGGTCGGTGTCTTTGGCGTAGGCGGCATCCATGGTCAACCCCTTGGCGAGGTACAACAGATCGGAAGCCTGAGCTAATGCATCAGCCAGTGGAACGCCCCGACTGACGTGGAACAGCGCCTGGTTCTTGCAGTAGATGAAGGGGGTGAAGCCGATGGTTTTTTGTTCTGAAGGTAAGGGCGGATTGGTTTCGGACATGATCTTGCTCCTAGGTTCGAGGAGCTGCCATTTCGTTACCACACGAAAGGGTGGCAGCTGTACGCAGGGTGGTAAACCGGGAACCGAGGAAACCGGCACGCCTTAAGGCGTCCCACGCACAGCCGCCATAACTCAAGATCACAGACGTAAAACGGCTGCATTCATGCTGAAGGCACAGTTGCGCTGGTTTCTCCGGGTTACCACACCCGATCGCTGAATGGTCAGCGACGTCCAGAGACTATCCCGTCAAACAAAAGCGCAACAAGGCGGCAAAGTGCCCAAATGGAAGATTCAGAGTTTGCCTACAAGGTCCTACGGCGTCATCCGATAAAGCGAGACCTTAAGTAAACAAAACCAAACCCCAGACACGAAAAAGCCGCGCATTGCGCGGCTTTCATGTTTGGTGGGCCCACACGGACTTGAACCGTGGACCAAAGGATTATGAGTCCTCTGCTCTAACCAACTGAGCTATAGGCCCTCAGTAGGTCGCGGATTATAGCGACGGTTTCGCGGCTGTGCTATCCGAAAAATCCAATACGGTCGTACGAAGAAACGTCGCGGCAAATTCGTCGGGGGGTAGGGGCAGGCTGACGATGTAGCCCTGGATTTGTTCACAGCCCTCGGTGGCGAGGAATTGCTGTTGTGCCTGGGTCTCGACCCCTTCGGCGATCACGGTAAATTGCATGCTGCGTCCGAGGGCGATGATGGCGCGCACGATCGCTGCATCGTGGGGATCGTCGGGCAAGCCACGGACGAAGGATTGGTCGATTTTGAGGATGTCCAGCGGCAAGCGTTTGAGGTAGCTCAGTGACGAGTAGCCCGTGCCGAAGTCGTCGATGGCCAGTTGCACGCCCAGGTGCTTGAGTTGGTGCAGCACAGCCAACGCTTCTTCCGCCTGGCTCATGATGAAGTTTTCGGTGATCTCCAGTTGCAGCAGGTCGGGTTCGAGGCGGTAGTCCTTGAGCAGTTGTTCGATGCGCCCGAGCAGGTTCGGCTGGCGCAGTTGTGCGCCGGCGAGGTTGACCGACAGGGGGCCAAGGCCTTCGTAGGATTTGTTCCACTCGTGCATTTGCCGGCAGGCGGTCTCCAGCACCCAGTCGCCGATCTGCAGGATCATGCCGTTTTCTTCGGCCAGGGAGATGAAGTGCTCCGGTGGCACGTCGCCAAAGGTCGGGTGGCGCCAGCGGATCAGGGCTTCGGCGCCGACCAGTCGATAGTCGTCGAGGCTGATCTTTGGCTGGTAGTAGAGGTGCAGTTCGTTGCGTTCGATGGCGCGGCGCAGTTCGTGTTCAAGGGCGACGCGTTCGCTGGCCTGGGCGGTGAGGTCGCGGGTGTAGCTCTCGACCCGGTTGCGGCCCTTGGCCTTGGAGCGATACATCGCCGCGTCAGCGTTCTTGATCAGCGTGGCCACGTCGCAGCCGTCTTGTGGATAAAGGCTGGTGCCGATGCTGGCGCTGATGAAGAACTCGTGCTCACCGGCCTGGAACGGCGCGGCGAAGCAATTGAGCAACTTGGTGGCAATGTTGTCGGCATCGCTGGGTTGCTGCAGGCCCGGCAGCAGGATGATGAATTCGTCGCCGCCCAGGCGCGCCACGGTGTCGATATCGCGCAACTGTTCCTTCAGGCGAACCGCAATGCCCTTGAGCAGCAGGTCGCCGACCGGGTGGCCAAGGCTGTCGTTGATGTGTTTGAAACGGTCGAGGTCGAGGAACAGCACGGCGCCTTGGCCGCCATTTTCCTTCTGGGTATTGAGCGCGGTCAGCAGGCGGCTTTCGAACAGCGTTCGGTTGGGCAGGCCGGTCAGCGGGTCGTGGTGGGCCTGGTAGTCGAGCTTGGCCTGGGCGTGTTTGAGGCTGGAAATATCGGCGAACACCGCCACGAAGTGCGTGATGAATTTGTCGCGGTTGCGCACGGCGCTGATGGTCAGCCAGCTCGGGTAGAGCTCACCGTTTTTGCGCCGGTTGGAAATCTCTCCTTGCCAGTGACCTTCGGCGGTCAATTGGTGCCACATCGCGGCGTAAAACGCGCTGTCATGCAGGCCCGAGGCAAGCAGGCGCGGGGTGTGACCCAATGCTTCGCTTTCGCTGTAACCGGTGATCTCGGTAAACGCCCGGTTGACCGCGCTGATGTGCTGTTGGGTGTCGGTGATCAACACGCCTTCGGCCGTGCTCTCGAATACGGTCGCGGCCTGTTGCAGTTTCTCCTGCATCAGGTGGCGCTCGGTGATGTCGCGGGCGATGGTCAGCATGCAGTCCTCGTCACCGATCGGCAGCGGGCGGCTGGACACTTCACAGAGGCGGATCTGCCCGTCGCTGCGGCGGATATGGCAACTGAAGTCGCGGACGAAACCGTCGCGGTGCAGCAGGTCGAGCATCTGTTTGCGTTCGTTGAGGTTGACCCAGATCCCGAGATCCAGGGCCGAGCGATCCACCGACATCGCGCTGTTGAACCCGGTGATGCGGCTGAAACCTTCGTTGACCTCAATCAGCAGGCCGTCGCTCTGGCGCGACAGCAACAAACCGTCCGGAGAGGCGTGGAACGCCTTGGCGAATTTCTCTTCGGACGTTTGCAGTTGCTGTTGGGTTTCCTTGAGTTGGGTGATGTCGCGTACGACCACCACCAGCGCCGGGGTTGTATCAAGGTCGAACGGCTCGGCGGAGATCAGGCCGGTAAACACCTGGCCATTGCTGCGGCGAAAGGGCATTTCCAGGTTGCGGATGCTGCCGGCCTGCAAGCGCTGGAGCAAACCCGGGCCCACGCCGGGAATGCCCCAGATGTTGAGATTGGTGGCGGTCTGGCCAATGACGTCTTCGGCACGCAAGCCGATCTGCTCTTCGAAGGCTTCGTTGACCTCCAGCAGGCAGCCATCGGACAGCCGCGCGATCACCAGAATGTCCGGGCATTGCTGGAACACCGAAGCAAACTTTTGCTCCGACAGCCGCAGCGCTTCTTCGGTGCGCTTGGCCTCACTGATGTCGATCATCAGCCCGCGCATCACCGGCTCATGACCGTGTTCAATCAAACTGACAATGTCACGTACCCACAGGCAGCGCCCATCGGCCGTGATCACTCGGTAATCGAGGCTGTGATCGCGTCCGGCCAACACTTCATGGTCGCAAAAACTTTGTGCGCGGGTGAGGTCGGCGGGGTGAATGATGTTGCGCCAGAAACCCGGGATCAGCCAATGGGACAGGGGATAGCCCAGCAGATCTTCGGCGTGGGGCGACACATAGCTGTAGGTGAAGTCGCTCATCCGCGCTTCCCAGGCGATGGCCGACAAGCTCTCCACCAAGCCGCGATAGTGATATTCGCTGCTGCGCAGTTCCTGTTCCAGGTCCACCCGTCGGGCAATTTCCGAACTCAGTCTGCGGTTGATCCGGATCACCACAGCCAGCACGGTGATCAGTAACAACAAGCCCGGCAGGCCATAGAGCAGCAGGTCGGACCAAAACGTGCGGTGGTCGAGAACGTTGCCAACCCATTGCTCCTGGATGCTGTTGATTTCGGCGGGGGTCATGTCGGCCAGGACTTTGTCGAGAATGCCGACCAGCATTTTGTTGTCTCGCGGTACGCCCATGGCCAGTTGGTAGCGATAGGGCGTCTCGCCACTGACGTAGAGCCCGTCGAGCTTCAGTTGGCGCAGGCTCCAGACGCTGGAGGCAAGATCGCCCACGACGGCGTCCACTTCATCGGTGGCCAGCGCCTGCAGGGCCGAGCTGACATTGGGCATGGCCACCAGGTTCAGGTCGGGATGGTGAGTGCGCAACAGCTCGTGGGGCGCATAGTTTTCTACCACGGCGATTTTCAGGCCATACAGATCGTTGAGCCTGCGTGGTTGAGCGCCGCCGACGTGAGCCAGGATGACAATCGGAAAGTCCAGGTAGGGCCGGGTAAACGACAGGAAAGCCTGGCGTTCCGGGGTCGACATGATGCCCGGCAACAGATCGAGTTGGCCTTGCCTGGCCTGCTCCAGTACAGCGGTCCAACTGACCGGTTCGATAGGCGTCAGTTTGACCGCCAGTCGCTGGCGGATCACGTTGATATAGTCTGCCGCGAGGCCCTGATAGCGTCCCTCATCGTCGCGAAACTCAAAGGGCGGCCAAGACGCATCGACACCCAGGCGCAAGTCCGGGTGGTCCGCAAGCCAGCTGCGTTCTTCGTCGGTAAGAGTCAGCGCGCCAGCCGTTGCGGTCCAGGTCATCAGCGACAGTAAAAAAAGCACGGTCGACAGTCTGGGCATAACGGTCTCGTTATGGCTCGGGGAATGTTTCGAGTGTAGACGGGCTACGGGGGGGAGGGGGGAGGTGCGGCGATATTAATCTGCCATAAAACAAAACCCCCGGCCTGGGCCGGGGGGTTTGTGATCACTCGTCGAGGAAGGAGCGCAAATGCTCGCTTCTCGTCGGGTGGCGCAACTTGCGTAGTGCCTTGGCTTCGATCTGACGAATCCGTTCACGGGTCACGTCGAACTGCTTACCAACCTCCTCGAGGGTGTGGTCGGTATTCATGTCGATACCGAAGCGCATGCGCAGTACCTTGGCTTCACGGGCAGTGAGGCCGGACAGCACTTCGCGAGTCGCTTCTTTAAGGCTCTCAACGGTAGCAACATCGATTGGCGACTGCATGGTCGAGTCTTCGATGAAGTCACCCAGATGGGAGTCTTCGTCATCACCGATCGGGGTTTCCATGGAGATCGGCTCTTTAGCGATCTTCAATACCTTGCGGATCTTGTCCTCAGGCATTTCCATGCGTTCGCCCAGCTCTTCCGGGGTCGGTTCGCGACCCATTTCCTGCAACATCTGCCGGGAAATACGGTTGAGCTTGTTGATCGTCTCGATCATGTGCACCGGAATACGAATGGTGCGGGCCTGGTCGGCGATCGAGCGAGTGATCGCCTGACGGATCCACCAGGTGGCATAAGTCGAGAATTTATAGCCGCGGCGGTATTCGAACTTGTCCACCGCTTTCATCAAACCAATGTTGCCTTCCTGGATCAGGTCGAGGAATTGCAAGCCACGGTTGGTGTACTTCTTGGCGATGGAGATCACCAGACGCAAGTTCGCTTCAACCATCTCTTTCTTCGCGCGACGGGCCTTGGCCTCGCCGATCGACATGCGACGGTTGATGTCCTTGATCTCGGCGATGGTCAGACCGGTTTCGGTCTCCAGCGCGGTCAGCTTCTGCTGGCAACGAATGATGTCCGGCTGCAGGCGACCAATGGCTTCAGCGTATTTGCTTTTGCCTTTGGCCAGTGCGTCGGTCCAGCTTTCGTCGACTTCGTTGCCCGGGAACTGGCGCAGGAAATCGGCACGTGGCATGCGAGCATCACGTACGCAGAGCTGCATGATTGCACGCTCTTGCTGACGCAGACGGTCCAGGGCACTGCGAACACGCTCGACCAGGCCTTCGAATTGCTTCGGCACCAGTTTGATCGGCATGAACAGCTCAGCCAGCGCCAACAGTTCGGCGATTGCCGCCTTGTTGTTGCGACCGTGCTTTTTCAGGGCCTTGCGGGTGATTTCCATCTGATCGGCAACCGCGCCAAAACGCTGTGCGGCGATGACCGGATCCGGACCGCTTTCGGCTTCTTCTTCGTCATCCGAAGCTTCGGCGTCATCGTCGTCGGTATCGTCGTCCGCTTTCACGGCTTTCGGATCGATCGGCGGCGGCACTTCGGCGGCAGGCGGCGCAATGCCGTCGTCCGGGTCGATGTAACCGCTCAGGACGTCAGACAGGCGACCCCCTTCGGAGGTGACGCGGGTGTACTCGGAGAGGATATGGTCAACCGTGCCGGGGAAGTGCGCGATTGCGCTCATCACTTCACGGATGCCCTCTTCAATACGCTTGGCGATTTCAATTTCGCCTTCACGAGTGAGGAGCTCTACCGTACCCATTTCACGCATGTACATGCGCACCGGGTCGGTAGTGCGACCAATGTCGGTCTCCACCGCTGCCAACGCAGCAGCTGCCTCTTCGGCCGCGGCTTCGTCGGTATCGGCGTCGGCCAGCATAAGGGAATCCTTATCTGGCGCAACCTCGAATACGTTGATCCCCATGTCGTTGATCATGCGGATGATGTCTTCCACCTGTTCCGGATCTGAAATATCCTCCGGCAGGTGGTCGTTGACCTCCGCGTAAGTCAGGTAGCCCTGCTCACGACCCAGTGTGATCAACTCTTTGATACGAGACTGCTGTTGCGCTTTTCCGGACATAACACCCTATCCACTGAAGGTCTTGGCGGGCAAAAAACAAGCCGAGGATTATACCTGAGCTATGACCTCACGCGCCAGTTGAGGTCGGGTTTGGTACAGCCATATTGCGTTTTAATAGGTCGCGCATCTGATTTGCGATCTGATTTGCTTCCTCGGCAGTCAATCCTGGCTGCTTCGCTTTCCTGATGAGTTCTTCCAGGCTATCGGTGTGCTGACCCGCTGATAACCTAGTAATGGTGTCTAAAAACTGTTGTTCAAGGTTGTCGCCCTGAATCAGCCATTCCTTTTCCGCCAGGGCCTTGAGCAAGCGTCCCTGTTCGGTGCCGTGCCAACGGGCCATGAGCTGAATTGAGTTTAGCTTAGGATTTTTCTGCACCGCTTCGATGAGGGCTACCAGCAACTGTGCGTAGGTATTGCTCTCATTGGCGAAATGGTTGGCGGTTTCCACCTTGCCAGCCAGCTGCGGATGATGAATGAGCGTGCGTAGAGCAATCAGCGTAGGCGCTTCGACAGCAATCGGTTTGCGCGGAGGTTGATCGCGATCGCCGCCCCGTTTGCCGTTCTTGTCCCACGGTTTTTTGTCCCATTTCTTGCCGCCGGCGCCGGGTTTCTTTGGCGTCCATTCCTGTTGCGGCACATACATTTCTTGCGATTGCGGCTGATGATAGTCGCTGAAATCGGGCATCGCGTCGTAATCGAAGCCGGGGTCGTATGCCGGTGGCGCTTCCTGGGGGGGGCTTTGAGCCAGCTGGCTTACCGCTTCGCCGCTCAGGCCGGTGATCTCACTCAGACGCTGACGCATCAGGATGCGCAGGTTGGCGCCAGGCACTTTGTCGATCAGCGGCGCCGCGAGGGTGGCCATGTGGGCCTTGCCTTCGAGCGAGCGTGGGTCCGATTCTTCAGTCAGTTGCTGGAAGAAATAGTCGGCCAGTGGTTGTGCGTGCTGGTTGATGCGTGCGCGGAAGGCATCGGTGCCTTCGGAGCGGATCAGGGTGTCCGGGTCTTCGCCTTCGGGCAGGAACAGAAAGCGCGCGCGGCGGCCGTCCTGCAGGCTCGACAAGGTGGCTTCC
Organism: Pseudomonas reinekei; assembly: GCF_001945365.1. Taxonomy (GTDB): domain Bacteria; phylum Pseudomonadota; class Gammaproteobacteria; order Pseudomonadales; family Pseudomonadaceae; genus Aquipseudomonas; species Aquipseudomonas reinekei. The sequence goes on along the minus strand of NZ_MSTQ01000005.1, from coordinate 50,141 downwards.
AGTGCACGCCAGGCGGCATTGCGGCCGGCCTGGTCACCGTCGAAGCAAAACAGCACGTTGGGCACGACGCGAAACAGACGCTTCATGTGCTCTTCGCTGGTGGCGGTACCCAGCGTCGCGACGGCATTGCGCAGGCCTTGCTGGGCCAGGGCAATGACGTCCATGTAGCCTTCGACGACGATGATTTCGTCGAGGTTGCGGTTGTTCTTGCGCGCCTCATACAGGCCGTAGAGTTCCTGGCCTTTATGGAACACCGGGGTTTCCGGGGAGTTCAGGTATTTCGGCTTGTCATCGCCCAGGACCCGGCCACCAAAAGCAATGATGCGCCCGCGGCTGTCGCGTATCGGAAACATCACGCGGTCGCGGAAGCGATCATAGCGTTTGCCGGTTTCGGCGTTCTCGATCAGCAGGCCGGCATCGATCATGACTTTTTGTTGCAGGGTATCGCTGCTCAGGTGTTTGAGCAGGTTGTCCCAGCCCGGTGGAGCAAAGCCCAGGCCGAAGTCGCGGGCGATTTCGCCGGTCAGGCCGCGGCCTTTCAAATAATCCACGGCAGCTTTGCGCGATGGATGGCTTTTCAGGGCCTGGCGATAAAAGTCGGCGGCGGCGGTGAGCAGCGCATACAGCGGCGAATCGGTCGGTTGCCGCGGCTTGTGCGGGCGGCCGCTTTCTTCGCGGGGGATTTCCATGCCGGCGGCTTTGGCCAGTTCTTCGACGGCCTGGACGAAATCCAGGTTGTCGTGGTCCATGATGAAGCCGAGGGCATTGCCACCAGCGCCGCAGCCGAAGCAGTAATAGAACTGCTTGTCGGGGCTGACGCTGAAGGACGGTGTTTTTTCTTTGTGGAACGGGCAGCAGGCGGTGTGGTTCTTGCCGGCTTTTTTCAGTTGCAGGCGCGAGCTGACCACATCGACGATGTCGGTGCGGTTCAGAAGGTCGTCAATGAAGCTCTGGGGAATTAGCCCGGCCATGGCGTTCTCGTCATCTGCGCTTGAAGGTGCCCGAAACGAAGGGCGGCCAAACGCGGGTCATTGTTTGAGGCGCGCAGGGTATGCGGCTCGACCAGTGTCGTCTGCGTAATCGCTATCGGGAAGTGTATCTGCCGAAAATCCACTGACGTTAATGCTCATCAGTCATCGACTAGTTGAAAGTGTTGCGCTGAATCCGGCTTCGACCCGTTACAGGTCTCGGATAGCTCATCGTTTGGCATGCGTGTGATGCCTTGGGCTGATCGTCGTGAGAGGAATCAGTGAGTGTGCTCGTCAGTAGCCTTGAAAGGCTCGTCAGAAAAGACGTGCACCGCTGGCAAAAAAGCCAGGTCTGACGTGTTGAAGCAGATTTGTCTCGGTCGCATCTGCGGCTTCGACGGTGAAGCATCAAGCGTTTTACGCAAATGCCATTAGCCCGGCTGAGGGCCGGGCTTGGCAGAAGCTTGCTACGATCGTCTGTGTATTAGTACAGACGAACGGCGCGGCGCTGTTCGCGCTGAACTTTCTTGGCGTGACGCTTAACAGCGGCTGCTGCTTTGCGCTTACGCTCAGAAGTTGGCTTCTCGTAAAATTCGCGGCTACGAACTTCAGCCAGTACACCGGCTTTTTCGCAGGAGCGCTTGAAACGACGCAGAGCTACGTCGAAGGGTTCGTTCTCTTTTACTTTGACGGCTGGCATCCAGAGCTACCTTCATTCATTACCGGGGTCAACATCCTCGCGGCAAAAGAGCACTTGAAGACGTCGGTTTTTAAGGGTTGCGGATGTTAACCCCTCATCGCTCGGAATGCAAAGCCTCTGATCGAAAACCGCTGGTCGGGGCATCACGCGGCGACTATTATGCGCGCCTTCGAATTCAGCCTAAACAAGGCGCAAACCCATGCTAGTACTGGGATTAGAAACCTCCTGCGACGAAACCGGTGTCGCATTGTATGACAGTGAACGCGGTCTGCTGGCCGACGCACTGTTCAGTCAGATCGACCTGCACCGCGCCTATGGCGGCGTGGTGCCGGAGCTGGCTTCGCGTGACCACGTCAAACGCATGCTGCCCTTGATTCGTCAGGTGTTGGCGCAAGCCGACTGCGTGCCGACCGAGATCGACGCCATCGCTTATACCGCGGGTCCTGGCCTGGTCGGAGCATTGCTGGTGGGTGCTTCTTGCGCTCAGGCGCTGGCCTTTGCCTGGGGCATTCCGGCGCTGGGCGTGCACCACATGGAAGGCCATTTGCTGGCGCCGATGCTGGAGTCGCAGCCGCCGGAATTTCCGTTCGTCGCTTTATTGGTGTCGGGTGGGCATACGCAGCTGGTTCAGGTCGACGGAATCGGTCGGTACACGCTGTTGGGCGAGACACTGGACGACGCCGCCGGTGAAGCCTTCGACAAAACCGCGAAGATGATGGGCCTGAATTATCCGGGCGGGCCGGAGATTGCTCGCCTGGCAGAGCAGGGCGTTGCAGGACGTTTCCTCTTCCCGCGTCCTATGTGCGACCGCCCGGGCCTGGATTTCAGCTTCAGTGGCTTGAAAACCTTCGCGTTGAACACCTGGCAGCAATGCGTCAGCGCCGGGGACGACGGTGAGCAAGCCCGTTGCGACATCGCGCTGGCGTTCCAGCAGGCCGTGGTGGAGACTTTGACCATCAAGTGCAAGCGGGCTTTGAAAGCAGCGGGCATGAAGCGTCTGGTGATCGCAGGGGGCGTCAGTGCCAACAAGGCTCTACGCGCTTCTTTGGAAAAAATGCTCGGGGACATGAAGGGTGATGTGTTTTACGCCCGTCCTGAGTTCTGCACCGATAATGGCGCAATGATCGCGTTTGCCGGGTGCCAGCGCTTGCAGGCGGGTCAGCAGGAAAGCCTGGCCATCAGCGTGCAGGCTCGTTGGCCCATGGAGCAGTTGACGGCGTTGTGATGAGTGGCGTTCATCTACGGCCACTAAAAATGCCGTTCGCGCCCCGCAAACAGGTCGCGTAGATTGCCGCGATGGCGCCAGACGATCAGGCCCGTGAGTGCGCTCATCGGCAGCAATGCCGCCGGCTCCTGCCACGCCAGTAGCGGCAGGGTCAACGGCGTAGCGATCAGTGCAGCCAGCGAGCTGGTACGGGTCAGGTAGAACGTCAGCAGCCAGGCGCAGACCGCCAGCAGTGCGGCGGGTGGATACAGGCCCAGCAACATTCCGGCAGCGGTGGCGACGCCCTTGCCACCGCGAAAGCGGAAGTACAGCGGGAACAGGTGGCCGATGACGGCGCAGACGCCGATCCAGGCCTGATCCTGCAGCGAAAGACCCGCAACCCCGGCAATCAGCACGGGCAGCAGGCCTTTGAAGAGATCGCCGAGCAAGGTCAGGATGGCGAGTTTTTTGCCGGCCAGGCGCAACATGTTGGTCGCGCCGGCATTGCCGGAGCCACTCATTCGCGGATCGGGGTTACCGGTCAGGCGGCTGAGCAAAATGGCGAAGGACAGAGAGCCGAGCAGGTAGGCGAGGATCGCCAATAACCAAAACATGCTAACTATTCCGGGCGAGGACGCCCTGATTCTAACGGCGCATTGCGCCCTTGTCGTGTAGCGGAGAAAAGTGCTTGGACAGAGTGTTTATCGAGGGCCTGGAAGTCGATACCGTGATTGGTGCCTACGACTGGGAGCGGGGCATCCGGCAGTGCTTGCGTCTGGATCTGAGCTTCGCCTGGGACAATCGCCCTGCCGCCGCCGGTGATGACCTGACCCTGGCGCTCGATTACGCGAGTGTTTCATCGCGCATTCAGGCGTTTGCCGAGCAGGCGCAGTTCCAGTTGGTTGAAACGTTCGCCGAGCGTTTGGTTGAAGTGCTGATGAGCGAATTCAAGATCACCTGGATGCGCCTCAAGCTGACCAAGCCGGGTGCCGTTCCTGCCGCTACCGGTGGCGTGGGTGTGGAGATCGAGCGCGGATGTCGCTAACCCAGGTGTATCTCGGGCTCGGTAGCAATATCGAGCGCGAAGCCCATTTGCAGGCCGGCCTGGACGCCTTGGCGGGTTTTCTGGTGGATATTCGTTGCTCGGCGGTTTTCGAAAGTCAGCCGGTCGGGATCAAGAGCGGGCCATTCTTCAATTTTGTGGTCTCGGCGTATACCGATCTGCCCTTGACGGAGCTGGATCGCCGCTTGAAGTTTATTGAGGCGGATAACGGTCGTTATGCACCTGATCGCCGAGGATTGCCGCTGGATATCGATGTTTTGTTGTTCGGTGATCTGGTGGGCAATTTCGATGGCTTGATCTTGCCGCGGGCAGAAATTCTGAAAAATGCTTTTGTATTGTGGCCGTTATCTTTGATTGCGCCGGATCGGGTGCATCCGGGTGTAGGCAAAAGTTTTGCGACGCTGTGGGATGAGGCGCAAATTGATCAGGTGTTGGCGCCAGTGGCTTTTGAGTGGCGCGGCATTCAACTGACACCTTCAGATTTGTTGTGACATTTATGCCGCCATCCCGGGCAAGCCCGCTCCCCCAGGTACGATGTAATCCATGTGGGTGCGGGCGCGGGCGCGTCGGTCAGCTGGACGCAGTCTCTTTGTAGGTTTTCAACGCCTTGAGCCGCTCACGCTTGATCGCCTCACCCAACTCCGGGCCCTTGAATCCCTTTTCCAACAAAGGCTGAACCGCCACGCCGCGAGCCGCTTTTGCCGCGCCGCGCAGGTAATCCGCCTGTGGGTAACTTCTCTCTTGCAGTCCTTTGCGGCCACGGGCATCCATCTCGCACGCCGCGATGAACTCCTCGAAGCGCTGCGGTCGACGGTAAACGTCAAAGCTCTGCAACAGCTCCAGCAAGGTCGAGGGTTTCAGCTCCAGGGCACGATGCCCATGGGTGTGATACTCGCCCACCAGCAGCGCCAGTTCCTGACAATCCCTCGGCGCCTTGAAGCGTTCGTTCACCGCTTTGATCAGCTTCAGCCCCTTGAACTCGTGGGCAATGTGCCGTGGCCATTCATCTTCCGGCGTCAGCCCTTTGCCCAGGTCGTGCAGCAGGCAGGCCCAGCGGACAGTCAGCGGTTGTTTGTGCTTCGCTGCTTGCTCCAGCACGCTCAGGGTATGCACACCCGTATCGATTTCCGGGTGATGGGCCTGCGGTTGCGGTACGCCGAACAGAGCATCGATTTCCGGCATCAGCTCCTTGAGCGCGCCGCATGCTCGCAGCACTTCAATGAATACCTGGGGCTGGTCTTCCATCAATGCGCGGGAAATCTCTTTCCAGCTGCGCTCCGCCGTCAGTGCTTGCAGTTCACCTGATTCGCTGAGCTGGCGCATAAGCTCCAGCGTTTCGGGGGCAACGGTAAAGCCGAGCCCGGCATAACGCGCGGCGAACCGGGCCACGCGCAGTACCCTGAGCGGATCTTCGGCAAATGCGGGGGACACGTGGCGAAGAATGCGCGCCTCGAGGTCGCGCTGACCGTGGTAGGGGTCGGTCAGGTTTTGCTGGTCGTCCTCGGCGATGGCATTGATCGTCAGGTCGCGACGGATCAAGTCTTCTTCGAGGGTCACTTCTGGGCTGGCGTGGAACGTGAATCCGCCGTAACCGCGGCCACTTTTGCGTTCGGTCCGGGCGAGGGCGTATTCCTCACCGGATTTTGGATGCAGGAACACCGGGAAATCCGCGCCGACTGGACGAAAGCCCTTGGCGAGCATCTCTTCGGTCGTGGCGCCGACCACCACGCGGTCGATGTCTGTGACGGGAATGCCCAGCAGGCGATCGCGTACTGCACCGCCAACTTTATAGATCCGCATAAAAAACCTCCGTTAGCTCGACAGGATAACCGTTGCGTCGGGCTTTCGGAGGCCGAAACAGAATCAAAGATGAATGACGGCCAGGTCCAGTCGGCCGTAATCAGCTTCGCTGTGCTCGCTTCTGGGTGGAACATGGTGGGTTTTCATCACTTGGTCCCCTTGCAGCGTTTCCAGGTGAATGTCGAAGCCCCAGAGGCGGTGCAGGTGTTTGAGCACTTCCTCGGTGGACTCTCCCAGCGGCTTGCGGTCGTGTTGCTGGTGGCGCAGGGTCAGCGAGCGGTCGCCGCGGCGGTCGATGCTGTAGATCTGCACGTTGGGTTCGCGGTTGCCCAGGTTGTACTGGGCGGCGAGGGTTTCACGAATGGTGCGATAGCCGCCCTCGTCATGAATTGCCGGGACCAGCAGATCGTCTTTCTGGTCGTCATCGAGAATGCTGAACAGCTTCAGATCACGAATCACCTTGGGTGACAGGTACTGCAGGATGAAGCTCTCATCCTTGAAGCTGCTCATGGCGAACTTGATGGCAGCCAGCCAGTCGGTGCCGGCAATGTCCGGGAACCAGCGGTAATCCTCTTCGGTAGGTTCTTCGCACATGCGACGGATGTCGCGGTACATGGCAAAGCCCAAGGCGTAGGGGTTGATGCCGCTGTAGTAAGGGCTGTCGAAGCCTGGCTGAAACACCACGCTGGTGTGGGACGTCAGGAATTCCATCATGAAGCCGTCGGTGACCAGGCCTTCGTCGTACAGGTCGTTCATCAGGGTGTAGTGCCAGAACGTGGCCCAGCCTTCGTTCATCACCTGGGTCTGGCGCTGTGGGTAAAAATACTGGGCGATCTTGCGCACGATGCGCACGATTTCCCGCTGCCAAGGCTCCAGCAGCGGCGCGTGTTTCTCAATGAAGTACAGGATGTTTTCCTGCGGTTCGGCGGGGAAGCGTGCGTTGTCCTTGTCGCTGTACTTGTCCGCGCCTTTGGGAATGGTGCGCCACAGATCGTTGATCTGTTTCTGCAAGTGTTCCTCACGGTCCTTTTGCCGACGGCGTTCTTCTTCGGCGGAAATCGGATAAGGGCGTTTGTAGCGATCGACGCCGTAGTTCATCAGGGCGTGGCAGGAGTCGAGCAGGTCCTCCACCGCGTCGATGCCATGGCGTTCTTCGCATTGCATGATGTATTGCTTGGCGAACACCAGGTAATCGATGATCGAACTGGCGTCAGTCCAGGTGCGGAACAGGTAGTTGCCTTTGAAAAAGCTGTTATGTCCGTAGCAGGCGTGTGCCACGACCAAGGCCTGCATGCAGATGGTGTTTTCTTCCATCAGGTAAGCGATGCAGGGGTCGGAGTTAATCACGATTTCGTAGGCCAACCCCATCTGGCCTCGAGAGTAGGATTTTTCGGTGCTGAGGAAGTGTTTGCCGTAGGACCAGTGGTGATAACCCAGCGGCATACCGACGGAGGCGTAGGCGTCCATCATCTGTTCGGCGGTGATCACTTCGATCTGGTTAGGGTAAGTGTCGAGGGCGTACCTTGCCGCAATACGGCTGATTTCGCGGTCGTAGGCCTGGATCAGCTCGAACGTCCATTCCGAGCCGGTGGAAATGGGTTGGCGCTTCTGCTCTTTGGCGGTCATGTCACTAACCTGCGCTGGAAGAGTTCACGGAAGACCGGATAGATATCCCCGGCCGAGACCAGTTGTTGCTGGGCAAAAGTGTCAGAAAAGGCTTCGGCGATGCGTTCGTACTCGAACCACAGGGCCTGATGTTCGCGGGGGGTGATCTCAACGTAAGTGTAGTACTGCACGAACGGCATGATCTGGTTGATCAGGATGTCGCGGCAGATCGGCGAGTCGTCGTTCCAGTTGTCGCCATCGGAAGCCTGGGCCGCGTAGATGTTCCATTCGTTGCTCGGATAGCGCTCGGCCATGATCTCCTGCATCAGCTTCAGGGCGCTGGAGACGATGGTGCCGCCGGTTTCGCGGGAGTAGAAAAACTCTTCCTCATCCACTTCGCGGGCACTGGTGTGGTGGCGAATGAACACGACGTCGATCTTGTCGTAGTTACGCTTGAGAAACAGGTACAGCAGGATAAAGAAGCGCTTGGCGATGTCCTTGGTCGCCTGGGTCATTGAGCCGGATACGTCCATCAGGCAGAACATCACAGCCTTGGAGCTGGGGTTGGGTTGCTTGATGAGCAGGTTGTATTTGAGGTCAAAGGTGTCGAGGAACGGCACGCGATGAATGCGCGCGCTGAGTTTTTCGATTTCCGCTTCGAGTTCCTGAATATCGCCGAAGTTATCCGGTTCTTCCTGCTTTAATCGCAGGAGTTCTTCCTTGGCTTCGCGCAGTTTTGCGCGGCTGCTGCCGGATAGGGCGATACGCCGGGCATGGGCTGAGCGCAGGGTGCGGATGATGTTGATCCGCGACGGGTTGCCCTCGTTGCTGATCCCGGCACGTACGGTCTTGAAGGTGTCGGTGCCGGTCAGGTTGCGTTTGACCAGGTTGGGCAGCTCCAGATCCTCGAACATGAATTCGAGGAACTCCTCCTGGGTGATCTGGAAGACGAATTCGTCCATCCCTTCACCCGAGTTGCCGGCCTTGCCGGGGCCTCTACCGCCGCCTCCCGGTGGACGCGCAATGTGCTCGCCGCTGGTGAATTCCTTGTTGCCAGGGTGCACGACGGTTTGTTTGCCACCGCGACCATGGTGAAGCACCGGCTCGTCGATATCGCGACCAGGAATGCTGATTTGCTCGCCGTGCTCCATATCGGTAATGGAGCGCCGACTGACCGCCTCTTCGACAGCCTTTTTGATGTGATCACGGTAACGCCGCAGAAACCGCTGACGGTTCACCGTGCTCTTGTTCTTGCCATTGAGACGTCGGTCGATCACATAGCTCATGACTGCTCCTTAGAAGCTGTCCTGAAAGGGGCGAGCGCTCAAGCAGCAGCGAACCGGGTGCCGAGGGACATACACGCTCCCCCAAGCGCCGAGGATACTGCCTGAATCTCGCTACCGACTTTCGAACACCTTCCAGAGGCCTGTGTAGCAGAAAAAGCGCACACAGGTCTCTGGCTGACGACAACCGGTCTGGCCGGCAGCGGGTTATTGTGATTTTCTGACCCGCAGATACCACTCGGACAGCAGTCGTACCTGTTTGTCGGTGTAACCCCGCTCGACCATCCGTGTAACGAAGTCGTTGTGCTTCTGCTGGTCTTCTTTGCTGGCCTTGGCATTGAAGCTGATGACCGGCAGCAGGTCCTCGGTGTTGGAGAACATTTTCTTCTCGATGACCACCCGCAGTTTTTCGTAGCTGAGCCAGGTTGGATTCTTGCCGTTGTTGTTGGCCCGGGCACGCAGTACGAAGTTGACGATTTCGTTGCGGAAATCCTTCGGATTGCTGATGCCGGCCGGTTTTTCGATTTTTTCCAGCTCTTCGTTCAATGCCACGCGGTTGAGGATTTCGCCGGTTTCCGGATCGCGGTATTCCTGGTCCTGAATCCAGAAGTCGGCGTACAGCACGTAGCGGTCGAAGATGTTCTGGCCGTACTCGCTGTAAGACTCGAGGTACGCGGTCTGGATCTCCTTGCCGATGAATTCGATATAGCGCGGTGCCAGGTATTCCTTGAGGAAGCGCAGATAGCGTTCGCGGGTCTCGGCCTGGAATTGTTCCTGCTCGATCTGCTGTTCCAGCACGTAGAGCAGATGCACCGGGTTGGCGGCGATTTCGTGGGGATCGAAGTTGAAGACCTTGGACAGGATCTTGAACGCGAAACGGGTCGACAGACCATTCATGCCCTCGTCGACGCCCGCGTTGTCGCGGTATTCCTGGATCGATTTGGCTTTCGGATCGGTGTCCTTGAGGTTTTCGCCGTCATACACCCGCATCTTCGAGTAGATGTTGGAGTTTTCCGGCTCCTTCAGGCGCGAAAGAACAGTGAACTGGGCCAGCATCTTCAAGGTGTCGGGCGCGCAATGGGCCTTGGCCAGCGAGCTGTTGAACAGCAGCTTGTCGTAGATCTTCACTTCGTCGCTGACCCGCAGGCAGTACGGCACTTTGACGATGTAGATCCGGTCGATGAAGGCTTCGTTGTTCTTGTTGTTGCGGAAGGTGTGCCATTCCGATTCGTTGGAGTGCGCGAGCAGGATCCCGGTGAACGGAATCGCGCCAAGACCTTCGGTACTGTTGTAGTTGCCTTCCTGAGTGGCGGTCAACAGTGGGTGCAGCACCTTGATCGGTGCCTTGAACATTTCGACGAATTCCATCAGGCCCTGGTTGGCCCGGCACAGTGCGCCCGAGTAGCTGTAGGCGTCGGCGTCGTTCTGCGGGAATTCTTCCAGTTTGCGGATATCGACCTTGCCCACCAGTGCCGAGATGTCCTGGTTGTTTTCATCTCCCGGCTCGGTTTTGGCCACGGCGATCTGGTTGAGGATCGACGGGTACAGTTTCACCACGCGGAACTGGCTGATGTCGCCGCCGAATTCGGCCAGGCGTTTAGTCGCCCATGGCGACATGATGGTGTTGAGGTAGCGCCGTGGAATCCCGAAGTCCTCTTCGAGAATGGCGCCATCTTCAGTGGAGTTGAACAGCCCCAGCGGCGATTCGAAAACCGGCGAGCCCTTGATGGCGTAGAAGGGCACTTTTTCAATCAGTTGCTTGAGCTTCTCGGCCAGGGACGATTTACCGCCGCCAACAGGGCCGAGCAGATAAAGGATTTGTTTCTTCTCTTCCAGGCCTTGGGCGGCATGGCGGAAATACGACACAATCTGGTCGATGCATTCTTCCATCCCGTGGAAGTCTTCAAAGGCCGGATAGCGGCGGATCACCTTGTTGGAGAAGATTCGCGACAGCCTCGAGTTGGTCGAGGTGTCGAGCAGCTCCGGTTCACCGATAGCCAGGAGCAGACGCTCGGCGGCGGAAACGTAGGCGCTACGGTCCTTTTTGCACAGTTCGAGATACTCTTGCAGCGAGAGTTCTTCCTGGCGTGTGGACTCGAAACGTTGTTGGAAGTGGCTAAAGATACTCATGACGTCACCTCGCTCGATACGTGGAGCCGACGCCGGATCACTCAGTCGATGCTGGCAGCAACCGAACAGGCAGTCGCTGTTTACCCCCCAGAAACCTTTCGAAGCTGACGGCTCCGAAAGCTACTCCCGATGATCCGCGCGCCGGTGTACCGGCTCTCCCCTGTTTTGGATGGCCTGCGCTTAAGGATAGTTGGGAATTCAGGAGGTAAAGGAGAGATACGTAATTAGTTGTGGCAGACCGTTCGTCTGCCACCGCGCGAGCCCACGGAAGCCGCGGGCTTGCGTGTTACAAAAAAATTATTCGGAAGTGCCTTGCGCCGTTTCCGAAGGATAAGTCGTACGCCACAGCTCAAAACCGCCATCCATGCTGTAGACGTCGGAGAAGCCCTGACTGATCAGGTAGGCAGCAGCGCCCTGACTGGAATTACCGTGGTAGCAGACCACCACAGTCGGCGCATCAAGGTCGGCGCCCTGAATGAAGGCGTGCAGTGAGTGGTTGTCCAGATGCTTCGAGCCGCTGATGTGCAGCGCCGCAAAGGTCGCAGGGTCACGGACATCGACCACCACCGCGCCTTGTTCACGCAGGGCTTGGGCCTGTTCCGGGGGAATACGTTTGAATTCGCTCATGGCGGGTTCCTGTGTCTCGGCTGTAAGCGCAGTCTAACGCGGGGCGCTGACTGACGATGGTTCGGAAAGGGATGGGGCGACTGGTGGCGCAGCGAGATGGCCATGGTCGTCGCATTTGCAGGACAGGCGTTCAAGGCTGTCGACATTCATCAGTGTCAAGGCGCCGCCCCAGACACAGCCTGTGTCGAGGGCGAAGATGCCCGCGGCGTCGACGTTGCCTTCCAGCGCCGCCCAGTGGCCGAAGATGATCTTCAGGTCCCGGGTCTTGCGTTCCTTGTGCTGGAACCAGGGTTTGTAACCTGCCGGTGCCGAATCGAGGCCTTCCTTGCTCTTGAGGTCGAGTTTGCCTTCGGGCGTACAGAAGCGCATCCGCGTGAAATAGTTAGTGATCACCCTCAGGCGCGTCACGCCCTTGAGGTCGCTGTCCCATTTCGCCGGATCGTTGCCATACATGCCATCAAGGTACGGCAGTAACAGGTTATCGTCCCGCAGCGCGGTTTCGACTTCGGCGGCGTACTTCAGGGCCTTGCGCAGCGACCACTGCGGCGGGATCCCCGCGTGCACCAGCGCCACGTTCCGTTGTTCGTCGTAATGCATGAGCTTTTGCTGGCGCAACCAGTCCAGCAACTCGGCGCAATCCGGTGCCTCGATGATTTCGCGCAGGGTGTCGCCTTTTTTCAGGCGCTCGATGTTTTGCCCGGCGGCCAGCAGGTGCAGGTCGTGGTTGCCGAGTACGCACACCAGCGATTCACGGATGCTATAGAGGAAGCGCAACGTTTCGAGCGATTGCGGGCCACGGTTGACCAGGTCGCCGACCAGCCACAAGCGATCCTTGGCCGGGTCGAACGCCACCTGCTTGAGCAGGCACTGCAGCGCTTCAAGGCAGCCTTGCAGGTCGCCGACGGCATACGTTGCCATCAGTGCAACGACCCCGGTACGGCAAGGCGGAACGGCGCAATGATCGCATCGAAGTGTTTACCGTCGTCGGCAATCATCTGATACGTGCCCTGCATGGTGCCGACCTTGGTGGTCATGACCGTGCCACTGCTGTAGGTGTGGCTTTGGCCTGCGTCGATCAATGGCTGTTGGCCGACCACGCCGGCGCCACGAATCTCTTCCACGTGCCCGTCACCATCGGTGATCACCCAGTGCCGTGACAACAGCTTGGCGGGTAACTCGCCGTTGTTTTGTACGGTAATGGTGTACGCGAAGGCAAAGCGGTCATGTTCGGGTTGCGATTGTTCTGCCAGATAACGGGTGACGACGCTGACGTCGACCTGATAACGAGGATCGGACATGCAAGAGGCCTTAAAAACGAAGCGGGACGCGGGGCTTAACTGATGGAGTTCAGTCTAGGCCAAGTACCGGGTAGTAAACCAGACATGGGCGCTGGTGTCCTACCCGATAACGCTTCGGCTCTGTCAGGCGTCCGCTGGCTTCTGTAGGGATTGTTCGCTGAGCTTGTCGGCCAGGCGCACGAAAGCGGCCAGATCAAGTTGCTCGGGACGCAGGCTGCCATCGACGCCGGCGGCTTCGATTTCGTCGTTGCTCAGCAGCAGCTTGAGGGTGTTGCGCAAGGTCTTGCGGCGCTGGTTGAAGGCTTCGCGCACAACACGTTCCAGCAACCGGTGATCCTTGGCCGGGTGTGGCAGCACGGCATGGGGCACCAGGCGTACGATGGCCGAGTCGACTTTCGGTGGCGGGTTGAACGCACCTGGTCCTACGTTGAACAGGTGCTCAACCCGGCAGTGATACTGAACCATGATCGACAAACGGCCCCAATCGCCGCCGCCAGGGCCTGCCGCCAGACGCTCGACCACTTCTTTCTGCAGCATGAAGTGCATGTCGCGGATCAGGTGGGCGTTGTGCAGCAAATGGAAAATCAGCGGCGTGGAGATGTTGTACGGCAGGTTGCCGACCACGCGCAGGCTGCGAGGCGCTGCATTCAGGCTGTTGAAGTCGAACTTCAGAGCGTCGCCCTGGTGCAGGTTGAAATTGCTTTTGCCGGCGAACTGCTGGTTGAGGATCGGGATCAGGTCCTTGTCCAGCTCCACCACGTCGAGTTGCGCGCCGCTGCTGAGCAGGCCCTGGGTAAGCGCACCCTGGCCCGGGCCGATTTCCAGCAGACGGTCTTCAGCTTTGGCATGGATGGAGCGCAGGATACGGTCGATAACGCCGGCATCGTGCAGGAAGTTCTGGCCAAAACGCTTGCGCGCCTTGTGTTGGTATTGCTCGGTCATAAACGGGTCTCGGCCATCTGGTAGGCGGTTTCCAGCGCGACTTGCAGGCTGCCGGTGTCGATCTTGCCGCTGCCGGCCAGGTCCAGGGCGGTGCCGTGGTCGACCGACGTGCGGATGATCGGCAGTCCGAGCGTCACATTGACTGCTGCGCCGAAGCCTTTGTATTTCAGCACAGGCAGGCCCTGGTCATGGTACATCGCCAGCACTGCGTCGCAGTGCTCCAGATATTTGGGGGTAAACAGAGTGTCGGCGGGCAGCGGACCACGCAGGTCCATGCCTTCGCCGCGCAAGCGCTCTAATGTGGGTTCGATGATGTCGATTTCTTCATGGCCCAGGTGTCCGCCTTCGCCGGCGTGGGGGTTGAGCCCGCACACCAGGATTCGCGGTCGGGCGATGCCGAATTTTTCTTGAAGATCGGTATGCAGGATTCGCGTCACCCGCTCCAGGCGCTCCGGGGTGATCGCATCGGCAATCTCGCGAAGGGGCAGGTGGGTGGTGACCAGTGCCACGCGCAGGCCGCGGGTGGCCAGCATCATGACCACTTGCGCGGTATGCGTCAGGTCAGCGAGGAATTCGGTGTGCCCGGAGAAGGCAATTCCGGACTCGTTGATCACACCTTTATGCACCGGGGCGGTGATCATGCCGGCAAAGTGTCCGTCCAGACAGCCTTGACCGGCGCGGGTCAGGGTTTCCAGAACGAAAGCTGCGTTGGCCTTGTCCAGTTGCCCGGCGACGACCTTGGCATTCAGTGGTGTATCCCAGACATACAGGCTGTTGGCGGGGGCGGGCGAATCTGGCCAATTGTCTGGAGTGACCGGCAGCAAGTCGACAGCCACACCTAGCTGCGCGGCCCGCTCGAGGAGCAGGTCGCGGCTGGTGATGGCAATCAGGGGGTGTGGCTGGGCTTGCGAGGCGAGCAGCAGGCACAGGTCGGGACCTATGCCGGCCGGTTCGCCGGGTGTCAGCGCGAAACGTTTGGGTTTCACTGCGCTGCCTGGTCGGCGCCAGGGAGTTTGATTTCTACGTACGCTTCGTCACGGATCTGACGCAGCCAGCTTTGCAGCTCTTCGTCGTATTTGCGGTTACGCAGTACGGTCATGGCTTGTTGTTCGCGTGCCTGGGTGGTGCTGTCGGTGGCGCGACGGCCGAGGACTTCCAGTACGTGCCAGCCGTATTGAGTCTGGAAAGGCTTGGACAGTTGACCTTGTGGGGTCTTGGCCATCACTTCGCGGAACTCCGGAACCAGAGCATTCGGGTCGATCCAGTTCAGGTCGCCGCCGTTGAGGGCAGAACCCGGGTCTTCCGAATAGCTTTTCGCCAGTTCGCCGAAGTCTTCGCCCGCTTCGATACGGGTGTAGAGCGACTGAGCCAGCGCCTTGGTTTTTTCTTCGTCGCGAATCGGGCTCGGTTTGACCAGAATGTGACGCACGTGCACTTCATCGCGCATCTGAGTCTCGCCGCCACGCTTGTCGAGGATCTTCAAGATGATGAAGCCGCCCGGCGTGCGCATTGGCTGGGTTACGTCGCCGACGGTCATGCTGCTCAGCAGACGATCGAAGGGAGGTGGCAGTTGGGCAGCTTTACGCCAGCCCATGTCGCCGCCTTCCAGAGCCGTTTCACTGGCGGACTTGGCGATGGCCAGTTGACCGAAGTCAGCGCCTTGTTTGAGCTGCTGGTAAACCGCGTCAGCCTGTTTGGCAGCATTCTGAATCGCGTCGGAGTTGGCGCTTTCTGGCGTTGGAATCAGGATGTTGGCCAGGCGGAACTCTTCGGACAGCTGCATTTTGCCAAGGTCGGAAGCCAGGAAGTTCTTCACTTCCTGTTCGGAGACCTGGATGCGTTCGGCCACACGGCGCTGACGCACGCGGCTGATGACCATTTCGCGGCGGATCTGGTCACGGGCGTCGTCGTAAGACAGGCCGTCGCGGGTCAGGGCGGCGCGGAACTGGTCGACCGTCATGTTGTTGCGCTGGGCGATTGTGCCGACAGCCTGGTTCAGTTCTTCATCGGTAATGCGGATGCCCGAGCGTTCGCCGATCTGCAATTGCAGGTTCTCGACGATCAGGCGCTCAAGCACCTGCTGCTCCAGTACGCTGGCCGGTGGCACGGCGGTGCCGCGCTTGGCGATGGTTTGCTGAACTTCATGGATGCGCTGATCCAGTTGGCTCTGCATGACCACGTCGTTATCGACAATGGCCACCACTTTATCGATGGACTGCACCGCGGCGTTGGCCGCGGTACCCAGGAACAGCGCGCCCAGCAACAGCGGGCGCAGACAATCAGAAAGCTTGGTCTTCACGTTCACGATAACCTTGAATGCCTTTGTCGAGGAAGCTCTCTACCTTGGAGCCGGTAAGGCCCCCGAGTCCCTTCAGAACAATTTGGAGGAAGATGCCATGGTCGCCTTTTTCGTTTTCCGGAGCGGCCTGACTGAATTCTTCATAGTCGACCCAGTAACGATTGATCAAACGCAGTTTCCAGCAGCAGTTGTCGTACTCGAAGCCACCGAAGGCTTCCAGGGTACGGTTGCGGTTGTAGTCATACTGCCAGCGGCTGATGGCATTCCACTGCGGCACGATCGGCCAGATCACCGAGAAGTCGTGCTGTTGGATCTTGTAGTAATCCTTCACATAGCCAGGCTGGCCCGGGGTGCCGTAGTCACCGCCGCCCACTTGCCATTGACCAGTATTCTGGTCGTAACGGACCTGGTCATTGCGATAGCGATAACCGGCGTTGATGACCTTGTTCGGGTTGTCTTCAGGCTGGTAGTGGAACATCGCGCTGCCCGAGCGTGGGCTGCGGCTGTCCGGGTCCCAGTTGTAATCGGCAGTGGTGCGCCAGTCGCGGTTCCAGCGATATTCGTATTCCAGTGCGTATGGCGACACATCGGATTGCGCGTCTTCGCGGGTTTTAGCATCGATACCCGGCAGTTGGACTTCGCGATTCTTGAAGTACAAAGCCTGGCCGACGCTGATGCGTTGACGTTCGAAACCGTTGTCTTCGATCCAGCGACTGGTCACGCCCAGGGACAGCTTGTTCTCGTCGCCGACGCGGTCGGAGCCGGAGAAGCGGTTGTCACGGAACAGCGACGCATAGTTGAACGTGTATTCGCTGGTGTCGAATACCGGGATGTCTTCCTGATCCTTTTCCGGGACGTACAGGTAGAACAGGCGCGGTTCGAGGGTCTGGCGATAATTCTTGCCGAACCATTGGGTGTTGCGATCGAAGTACAGGCCGCTGTCGATGCTGGCGATCGGTACGCCGCGGTTCTGGTTGCTGTCAAAGGTACCCAGGAGGCGGTCTTGTTCCGCGGATTGCGCTGCAATCTGGTTTTTGCCGATGCCGTCCAGGTCCAGCTGGTATTGCGTGTACTGGTACTTGAGCTTTGGCGTTATGTAGCCATATGACGCCTGCATCGGCAGGCTTACAGCCGGTGCAAGGTTAAGGCGATCGCCCGTTGCGCGTGCCAGACCTTGCACATTGTTATCAAGGCGCGAATCTACAGTACCGTCTTCGTTGATGAAGTCACCGCTTTTCAAGTCCCGGTCAAAGCGGACGAGTTCAGTGTTGTAGCTGAAATTTAGACCGCCTGGGTGTACCGGCAGCGCACCATCAAAGGTGATTTGCGGTAAACGGTCATATGGCGTGATGTTGGAGATGGTCGCCAACTGATACGCCTGTGCGTTCACGCGAGCCGTGTAGCTGTCACCGCGATAGCTGACCGAACCCTGCTGGTTCACATAGTCGGCACTCTTCACGCCAATCTGGTCAGTCTGCAGATCCTGGAAGTAATAAGGATCGCTGATCTTGGTGTAGTCGACCTGCGTGAACACGCGCGAGTCGAGACCACCCTTGTGCTGCCAGTTGTACATGTAGCGGGTTTTTTCGTAGTCGGTCTGCAGCTTGCGCTCGTCCTCTTCGTCGTTGAGGTACGCGGCACCGAACTGACCTTCGCTGGACTTGGTCAGGTAGCGGAATTCGCCTTCCATCAACAGGCCGCGCTTGCTCATGTAGCGCGGGTACAACGTGGCATCGTAGTTCGGCGCCAGGTTGAAGTAGTACGGCGTGACCAGCAGGAAACCGGTGTCGGTGCCGGTGCCGATAGTCGGCGGCAGGAAGCCGGACTGGCGACGGTCGTCGATCGGGAAATAGATGTAAGGCGTGTACAGGATCGGAATGTCCTTGACCCGCAATGTCACGTTGGTCGCGGTACCGAAGCCGGTGGCAGGGTTCAGGGTGATGTTGTTGCCCTTGAGCTGCCAGGCGTTGCTGTTCGGTTCGCACGTGGTGTACGTACCATCCTTGAGGCGGATGATGGCGTTCTCGGCACGTTTGGCGTACAGCGCGTTACCGCGGATGCGCGATTTGTGCATCACGTATTCGGCGTTGTCGACCTTGGCTTCACCGGTGTCCAGCTGCACGTCGGCGTGGTCACCGACGATCAGGGCGCCGTTGTCGCGAATGCGCACGTTGCCGCTCAGCTCACCCCGGTTCTCAGCCTGGTAGAGATTGGCTTCGTCGGCTTCGACCTGCATGCTGCCCTGGCGCATGACCACGTCACCGGCCAGGCTGGCGACTTGCTCATCCTGCTTATAGCGCGAAGCTTTCGCGCCGATAAAGGTAGGCGCGTCGCTTTTATTCGTCTTGTCATTCATGCCAGGACGAATCGGTTCGATATAGGAACCAGAGCAGTAGGGACCGGTTTCGGCCAGTTGCGCTGCAGTGAGCTGCTCGCGGGGAACCCAGTCGAGGTGACTGTAGTCTTCGCTACGCGACTTCAGGCCACGGCCCTTGGACTCGGTAACCAGCACAGGCTTGGCACCCGTGTCTTCGCTGGTGCCGTCCTCGGCCGGGGTTTCACCGGTCGCGGAAACGGCGCTGCCGTCATGCACGGGACGCGGAGGCAATGCAGCCGCCGGCGTCTTTGGCGCGCAGTCCCAGGCGCCCGAAGCAGAGACTGAGCAGTCATACTGTTCCGCGGCGACCACGAAGGAAGTGGCGAGGGGTTGCAAGGCCAGCAGACTGCCGGTTACCAACAACGGAAATTTTTTACGAAACGCGGGGGATTTCAATGCCATCTTATTAGTCCGGGCTTCCTGCGTGCCATCTGCCCGCGGTGTGGGCCGCACGCCTCTCGATGGTCTGAAAAAGATGCTGGATAATAAAGCATGACCCGCTTGACGGCTAGCGCCGTCGGAGACCCTTGCAATGCCTGACCAAGATGTACGTTTGCAACACCTGAAAGTTTGGCTCGATGAGCAGTTGGCAACCCTTTTTGCGGATCAGGGCTGGGGCGCCGTACCCCCGGCCACGTTGACCGCGGCCAGTAGCGACGCGAGTTTCCGGCGATATTTCCGTTGGGAAGGTGCCGGTAGAAGTTTCGTCGTGATGGACGCGCCACCGCCCCAGGAAAACTGCAAACCCTTCGTGGATATCGCTTTTTTACTGGCGAAATCCGGAATAAATGTGCCGAAAATTTATGCCGAAGACCTCGAACGCGGATTTCTTTTGCTTAATGACTTGGGCAACAAGACCTATCTGGACGTGATCGACAGCGAAAATGCCGACGAATTGTTCAGCGATGCCCTGCAAGCGCTGTTGGCTTTTCAGCAATTGCCGATGGTCGCACCGCTGCCCAGTTACGACGTGGCATTGTTGCGCCGCGAACTCGAACTGTTTCCCGAGTGGTACGTGAAGCGCGAATTGGGGATTGAGCTCGACGCTGCGCAGCAAGTGCTCTGGCAGCAAGTCAGCGATTTGTTGATCGACAGCGCGCTGGCTCAGCCAAAGGTCCTGGTTCATCGCGACTACATGCCGCGCAACCTGATGCTCAGCGAGCCGAACCCCGGCGTGCTGGATTTCCAGGACGCGGTCTACGGCCCGGTGACCTACGACGTGACCTGCCTGTTCAAGGATGCATTCCTCAGCTGGCCCGAAGAGCGCGTGCTCGGTTGGCTGGAAAGTTACTGGCAGCAGGCCTCGGCGCTGGATATTCCGGTGCAGCCGGACTTTGAAGATTTCCTGCGCGCCAGTGATCTGATGGGCGTGCAACGTCACCTGAAGGTGATCGGCATCTTCGCCCGCATCTGCCACCGCGACGGCAAGCCGCGCTATCTAAGCGATGTGCCGCGTTTCTTTGCCTATATAGATGCAGTGATCGCCCGCCGCCCGGAACTGGCGGAACTGGATGTATTGCTGGCCAGTCTGCGTGCTGGAGTGAAAGCATGAAGGCGATGATTCTCGCAGCGGGCAAAGGCGAGCGCATGCGCCCGCTAACCCTGACCACGCCCAAGCCGCTGGTTCGCGCTGGCGGAGTGACGCTGATCGAGTATCATCTGCGAGCGCTGGCGGCCGCCGGGTTCACCGAGATCGTGATCAACCATGCCTGGTTGGGGCAGCAGATCGAAGATTACCTGGGCGACGGTTCGCGCTATGGCGTCAGCATTCAGTATTCCCCGGAAGGCGAACCGCTGGAAACCGGCGGCGGGATTTACCGTGCGTTGCCGTTGCTGGGGGATGAAGCCTTTGTCGTGGTCAATGGCGATATCTGGACCGATTACGACTTCAGTGTGCTGCATCAGCCGATTGTCGGCCTTGCGCATCTGGTGCTCGCGACCAATCCGGCTCATCACCCAAGCGGCGATTTCCAGCTGATCGACGGAAAGGTTCGCGACGGGCACCCGGCGGCAGACACCCTGACCTACAGCGGCATCGCGGTATTGCACCCGCAACTGTTCGAAGGTTGCTCCGCCGGGGCTTTCAAACTGGCACCGTTGCTGCGAGCCGCCATGGCGAACGGGCAGGTGTCCGGCGAGCGCCTGAGCGGGCTGTGGGTGGATGTCGGCACCCATGAGCGCCTGGCCGAAGTGGAAGCCCTCATCGAAGCGGGCCGCTGACGTGCTGTGGCCAGGGACTCTGATCGGAGCCGGAGCGGGTTTTGCCATTGCCAGCATTCCGGGGGCCATGCTCGGAGCTTTGTTGGGGCAGGCGCTGGATCGGCGCCTGCACTTGCAGAGCTGGGCGCATTTGCGGGAAAAGCTCGGCGGTCGTCCGGCACTGCGCAATGATGAACTGCTGTTCGTGTTGCTCGGCAGGTTGGCCAAGTGCGACGGGCGGGTGGTCGACGGTCATATCCAGCAGGCGCGCCAGGAAATGCTTGCGCTGGAAATGAACGAACCGTCCCGGCGGCGGGCGATTGCCGCGTTCAATCGTGGCAAGTCGGGTAACGACCGCTTGCGCGGTTATCTACGCCGGTTGAGCAATCAACCCCACGCGGCCGAAGGTGTCTTGCGCGCCTGTTGGCGGATGGTCTGGGCCGATGGTCGCGCCGGTCATCAGGAGCGCGCACTGCTTGCTCAATGGGGCAAATGGCTGGGCTGGACGACTCATCAGGTCCAGGCGTTGGCCCATGACTACGAGCCGCAGAAACGTCCGCTGGGTAACAGCGTTACAAGCTATCAGGATGCCTTGCGGTTGCTGGGCGTGTCGGCTACCACGGAGCCGGAACAGATCAAACGTGCCTACCGACGCCTGCTCAGCCGCCATCACCCGGACAAGATTGCCGGCAGTGGGGCAACGGTGTCGCAGGTGCGTGAAGCCACCGAGAAAACCCGGGAATTGCACAGTGCCTATACGTTGATTCGGCAGCGGCGGGATTTTCGCTAGCAGGACAGTCAGGTGTTGTTTTCAATGGCGCCATCGCTGGCTTGCCAGCGATGGGGGCGACGCGCTCTATCAATTCGCCGCATTCTGCGGATTCAACCAGCCCCGCACCCGGCGAACCAGTTGTTCCTGCTGCGCCTTGCTGTCGCCCGGCAGCGCCTTGAGCGACACCTGGCTGAACGCCGAAGTCTTCAAGCGTTTGCTGGTCTGCAAGCGCGCCAAAGCCGCGTTGCGGTCCAGCGGCTTGTCCATGTAGAAAATGTCGGCTGTGGGGAGCTTGAGCATTGGTGCGAGTTCGTCCAGTTCGGGTTTCGCTTGCCCAGGTGTTTGCGCGGCGACCATGACGAAGCGTTCGACCTGCGATGGCTGCTTTTCGCTCAAATACCGCGCGGCCCAATAGGCGCCGGTGCCATGCCCCAATACGACAATGCTGCGAGCGCTCTGCTGTTCGGCAAACGCAATTGCCGCATCGATGCGGGAGAAGATTCGCTCGGCGTCAGCCTTGGAGCGCTCCTCAGCGGTTTCCGCGACGGGTTTGTCAGCCACTTCCGCTTCACCCCCCGCGGCCTGCTCAATGGGGGCGGCGGTGGTCGCGTCTTTGTTGCCGACGTCCGGCGTTATCGGCGTCAGTGGTATTTCGGCGACGCGTGGCGCCATGGCATCGCTTTGCACGTCCGGCAAGGTGATACTCAGGCTGCTCCATTGCGCGTCGGGCAACTGGCGGCGTAACGGACCGATTGCTTGCGGCCAGTCAACGGTTTCGCCAGCGCCCGGGACGATAATCACCGCGCCTTTCGGTTCGGCGGTATTGGCCGGTTTCCACAAGGCGAGGAACGTGTCACTACCCGCTTGCAGTTGTTGCTGCTCCTGGGCAGGGATTTTTCGTTCGAGTGCAGTCGCTTCTTCCTGACTACGCTCAGGCAATGGCTGGCGTTCAAGCGGCTTTTCCTGCGCGGGTTGCTCGGCGGCGGCAGGTGCCGGGTCGGCAGCCTCGACGGAAAAAGCGCATGGCAGGATCAGCGACAGGCACAATGCTGGCAGTGCCAGGCGGTAGACAGGGGGCATCGGTTATTCCAGGCCAGAAGTGATTCCGGCAGCCTAATGGGTTGGTCAGTATTTGTCAGTGTGTGAGAGTTCGATGATGCGTTTTCGCTGCCTGTGGGTTATCGGCTGGTTGTGGTTTCCCTTGATGGGCTGGGCGGCGGCCGCGCCTCCGGCCCACGTCGCGGCACTGTCCGCCGCCCAGCAACAATGGCTTGCACAGCAGGGCGAATTGCGTGTCGGGCTGGTGTTGCAGGCGCCCTACGCTCAATACGATCGCCGCTTGCAGCGTCTGTCCGGGGCCAATGTCGAGTTGATGAAATGGCTGGCCAAGTCGCTCAACGTCGAGCTGAGCTGGCGCAACTTTCCTGATCTTGAACAGCTGGAAGCCGCCGCGCGTGCGGGTGAAATCGACATCGCCCCGGGGCTTAGCCAGACGCCTGGAGGTCTGCGCCTCTGGCAGTTTTCCGATCCGTACATGCGAGTGCCGCAACTGGTCGTCAGCGACCAGAAAAGCACCGGTGCAGTAGAGCTGGAAAAACTCGACAGCCAGACTCGCGTGGCCGTGCGAATGCCCAGCGCGACTGCCGACTACCTGCGTGGCAACTATCCGCATCTGAACCTTCAGGGCGTGCCGATGGAGCGTCAGGCACTGCAATTGTTGTTGAGCCAGCAAGCTGGCTACGCCGTGGTCGATGAGGCGCAATTGGGGCGCCTGTCGGTCGAGCCGGAATTCGCCGGATTGGTGGTGGTGGGTGACATCGGTCTACCGCAATTGCTGCGGGTGGCGACGCGGCGCGACAAACCGGAACTGGCCGGCATCGTCGAAAGTGCGTTGCGGGCGATTCCGGCCAAGGATCTGGAAACCTTGCACAACCAGTGGCTGCAACCCAAGTACCCGCGGCTGACTGAGTCCCCCGGGTTCTGGCAGAACCTCTGCCTGCTGTTGTTGGTTGTGGCGCTGAGCAGCATGGCGATCGTGCTCTGGCAGCGCCGTCAGCAGCACAGCCTCGAGCAGCGACTGTCGGCCGCTCAAGCCGACATTGCCTTGCGCGCCGCCAGTGAAGAAGCGCTACGACTGACCCAGTTTTCCATCGATCAAAGCACCGTCGGCATCCTTTGGGTCAATTGGGACAGCCACGTGCGCTACGCCAACCGCGCCGCCGAAACCATGCTCGGCTATCCATCGGGCGGGATCATCGATCGCCCGTTGATCGACTTCGAACCCGGCCTGCACATGGATCGCTGGCTGAACCTGTGGAAGCGCGCCAGGGCCAGCGACGAGTCGCCGCAAAGTTTCGAAACCAATTGCCTGCGGGCCGACGGCAGCATCCTGCCCGCCGATGTGTCGCTGAGCTTCCTGCGCTTTCGCGATGGCGAATACCTGGTGGTCTACCTCACCGATGTCACCGAGCGGCGCCGCGCCCTGGCAGCGTTGCAGGAAAGTGAGGCGCGGCTGCAAGGGATTGCGGCGAATGTGCCAGGCTTGGTCTTTCGTCTGGAGCGGGCGCCGGTGACAGGCCAAATCGACTTTGCCTACATCAGCGAAGGCAGCGAGAGTCTGGTGGGTTACTCGCCGGCGACCCTGGCCCATCGCGACAAAGGCTTGCGCAGTCTGGTGCATCCGGACGACAAGGCGAGTTATCACCAGACCCAGGATCATGCCCTGGACACCGACAGCGACTGGTCCTGGCAAGGGCGGATTCTTACGCGTCAGGGCGAACAGCGCTGGGCGGAAATCAAGGCGATCACCCGCCAACTGGAGGACGGCGCCTACGTCTGGGACGGCATCGTCTGGGACATCAGTGAGAGCAAGCGCATCGAATTGGAACTGGCCAGCTCCCGGGCGCAGTTGCGGGAATTGTCGGCGCACCTGGAGAGCGTGCGCGAAGAGGAAAAGGCGCGCATTGCCCGGGAAGTTCACGACGAATTGGGGCAGATGCTGACCGTGTTGAAGCTGGAAACGTCGATGTGCGAGCTGGCCTACGCGCACCTTGACCCTGGTTTGAACGAGCGCCTGAACAGCATGAAGCGTTTGATCGCCCAGCTGTTCCAGCTGGTCCGCGATGTGGCGACGGCATTGCGTCCGCCGATTCTCGATGCGGGGATCGCCTCGGCCATTGAATGGCAGGCCCGGCGCTTCGAGGCGCGCACGCAGATCCCATGCCTGGTGCAGGTACCGGACAATTTGCCGATGCTCAGCGACGCCAAGGCAATCGGTCTGTTTCGAATCCTTCAGGAAGCCTTGACCAATGTCATGCGCCACGCCCAGGCGCATACTGTTGAACTGACGCTTACCCTTGAAGGCGACGAGTTGTGCCTGACGGTCAGCGATGATGGCGTAGGATTTGTCACCAAAGCTGGCAGGCCGACATCCTTCGGCGTGGTCGGCATGCGCGAGCGGGTGTTGATCATGGGCGGTGAGTTGTCGCTCGAGAGTGAGCCGGGGGAGGGCACCACCCTGAGTGTGCGAGTGCCGTTGGATCAGGCCTGATGGCTTTTTGGTGTCTGTGCAGACGCCTTCGCGAGCAGGCTCGCTCCCACACTGAATGTGAGTCGTTCACAAATCCCCTGTGGCAGTGAGCCTGCTCACGATAGATCTTGAATCTGGAGAAGAACGTGATCCGTGTACTGGTAGCCGAAGACCACACCATCGTCCGCGAAGGCATCAAGCAATTGATTGGCCTGGCCAAGGATTTGCTGGTGGTGGGGGAGGCGAGCAATGGTGAGCAATTGCTCGAAACGTTGCGGCATGTGCCCTGCGAGGTGGTGTTGCTGGATATCTCCATGCCGGGTGTGAATGGCCTGGAAGCGATTCCGCGGATTCGTGCACTGAACAATCCACCGGTGATCCTGGTGCTGTCGATGCATGACGAAGCGCAAATGGCCGCTCGGGCGTTGAAAGTCGGGGCTGCCGGATATGCCACCAAGGACAGCGATCCGGCGCTGTTGCTAACGGCCATTCGCCGGGTGGCGGCGGGTGGGCGTTATATCGATCCTGACCTGGCCGATCGCATGGTCTTTGAGGTCGGCCTGACCGATTCGCGCCCGTTGCACTCGCTGCTGTCAGAGCGTGAGTTTTCCGTGTTCGAACGTCTGGCCCAAGGCGCCAACGTCAACGACATCGCCCAGCAACTGGCCCTGAGCAGCAAGACCATCAGTACCCACAAGGCGCGGCTGATGCAGAAACTCAATATCACCTCGCTGGCCGAGTTGGTGAAATACGCGATGGAACACAAACTTCTCTGAAAGCCCCCATTGTCCATTGTGGGAGCAGGCTCGCTCCCGCACCGGGTGTTTAGTGCATGTCCAATTGCGACATGCTTTCCCATGCTGCCTCTACCGGTTCCTGCCGCTTGCAGCCAACAGATTGCCGCTGCGTTTGTCAGAACGCGCCATCCTTGTAGGGCAATCCCTACCCCCAAACTTCCATCCGGCTGAGGCGAATCTCTCCTGCGCCCCGATTTGCGCAGGTCCTGGCGTCCACTAGGCTTAGTCCACAGCAGTCATCAACAACAAAGGTGTGGGTATGAGCCAGGTCGATTCAAGTGCAGGGGCCAATGATGTTCTGGTCAGCTTTCGTGGAGTGCAGAAGAGCTACGACGGCGAAAACCTGATCGTCAAAGACCTCAACCTGGACATTCGCAAAGGCGAATTCCTCACTTTGCTCGGGCCGTCCGGCTCCGGTAAGACCACCAGCCTGATGATGCTCGCCGGCTTCGAAACACCGACCGCGGGTGAAATCCTGCTGGCCGGGCGCTCCATCAACAACGTGCCGCCGCACAAGCGTGATATCGGCATGGTGTTCCAGAATTACGCGTTGTTCCCGCACATGACCGTCGCCGAGAACCTGGCCTTCCCGCTGACCGTTCGCGGGCTGAATAAAAGCGACGTCAGCGACAAGGTCAAAAAAGTCCTGAGCATGGTGCAGCTCGATGCGTTCGCCCAGCGCTACCCGGCGCAGCTGTCCGGTGGTCAGCAGCAGCGTGTGGCACTGGCGCGCGCCCTGGTGTTCGAACCGCAACTGGTCTTGATGGACGAACCCCTCGGCGCCCTCGACAAACAACTGCGTGAACACATGCAGATGGAAATCAAACACCTGCACCAGCGTCTCGGCGTGACCGTGGTCTACGTGACCCATGACCAGGGTGAAGCCCTGACCATGTCCGACCGGGTGGCGGTGTTCCATCAAGGCGAAATCCAGCAGATCGCGCCGCCGCGCACCCTCTACGAAGAGCCGAAAAACACTTTCGTCGCCAACTTCATCGGTGAGAACAACCGCCTCAATGGCCGTCTGCACAGCCAGACCGGCGACCGTTGCCTCGTGGAACTGAGTCGCGGTGAAAAGGTGGAAGCCTTGGCGGTCAACGTCGGCCGGACCGGCGAACCCGTCACCTTGTCTATTCGCCCGGAGCGCGTGAGCCTCAATGGTTCCAGCGAGTCGTGCGTCAACCGCTTCTCGGGAAGGGTGGCGGAATTCATCTATCTGGGCGACCACGTCCGGGTTCGCCTGGAAGTCTGCGGCAAGACCGACTTCTTCGTGAAACAGCCGATTGCCGAGCTCGATCCAGGGCTGGCGGTCGGCGATGTGGTACCGCTTGGCTGGCAGGTCGAACACGTTCGTGCGCTCGACCCACTTCTAGAGGCGAACTGATCGCCCTTCTGCTTCACCAACCCTGCACGTGGAGAACAATATCAATGTTGAAATCCCTGAAATTCACAGCTCTGGTCATGGGCATGATCGGCGCCTCGCACGCGATGGCTGCAGGCCCGGACCTGACCGTGGTGTCCTTTGGCGGGGCGAACAAGGCGGCGCAGGTCAAAGCCTTCTACGCACCCTGGGAAGCGGCGGGCAACGGCAAAATCGTGGCGGGCGAGTACAACGGTGAAATGGCCAAGGTCAAGGCCATGGTCGACACCAAAAGCGTGTCCTGGGATCTGGTAGAGGTTGAATCGCCAGAACTGTCCCGTGGCTGCGACGAAGACATGTTCGAGCAACTGGACCCGGCGCTGTTCGGCAAGGCGGAAGATTACGTCAAGGGCGCCATCCAGCCATGCGGCGTGGGCTTCTTCGTGTGGTCGACCGTGTTGGCCTACAACGCCGACAAGCTGAAAACCGCACCGACCAGTTGGGCGGATTTCTGGGACACCAAGCAGTTCCCGGGCAAGCGTGGCCTGCGTAAAGGCGCCAAGTACACCCTGGAATTCGCACTGATGGCCGACGGCGTTGCGCCCAAAGACGTCTACAAAGTGCTGGCCGGCAAGGACGGTCAGGACCGCGCGTTCAAGAAACTCGATGAGCTCAAGCCGAACATCCAGTGGTGGGAAGCCGGCGCACAACCGCCGCAGTACCTCGCTTCCGGTGACGTGGTCATGAGCTCGGCCTACAACGGCCGTATCGCTGCCGTGCAGAAAGAAAGCAACCTGAAAGTGGTGTGGAACGGCGGCATCTACGACTTCGACGCGTGGGCCATTCCAAAAGGTCTGGACGCCAAGCGTGCCGAAGCGGCGAAGAAATTCATCGCCTTCTCGGTGCAGCCACAGCAGCAGAAGACTTACTCGGAAAACATCGCCTACGGCCCGGCCAACACCCAAGCCGTACCGTTGCTGGCCAAGGATGTCCTGAAAGACATGCCGACCACCCCGGAAAACATCGCCAACCAGGTGCAGATCGACGTCAGCTTCTGGGCTGACAACGGCGAGCAACTGGAACAGCGCTTCAATTCCTGGGCGGCGAAATAAAAGCACGACCCTGTGGGAGCGAGCCTGCTCGCGAAAGCGCTAGAACTGTCGGCAATGATTTCGGATGTGCCGACCCCTTCGCGAGCAGGCTCGCTCCCACATTAAAAGTTCGAGGTGATATGTCACCTCTGCAACGATCAAAGATTTCCGGAGTACGCCATGGCTATCGCCGTTCCCGTCAACGCGGGCACTGACCCCACCTTGAAGCAGCGGCTCAAGCATGCCGAGCGGGTCAACCGCTGGAAGGCACAGGCCCTGATCGCGCCGCTGGTGCTTTTTCTGTTGCTGGTGTTCCTGGTGCCGATCGTGGCGCTGCTCTACAAAAGCGTGGGCAACCCGGAAGTGGTCGGCGGCATGCCGCGCACGGTGTCCGCCATCGCCAGTTGGGACGGCCGCGGTCTGCCCGCTGAACCGGTTTACAAAGCGGCGGCCGAAGACCTCGCCGAAGCCCGCAAGAATCAAACGTTGGGCGATTTGTCCAAGCGTCTGAACATGGAACTGGCCGGCTATCGCAGCCTGCTGACCAAAACCGCCCGCGCCTTGCCGCTCGCCACTGAACCGGCCTCTTATAAAGAAGCGCTGGAAGGACTCGATGAGCGCTGGGGCGATCCGGCGTACTGGCAAGCGGTGCGCCGCAACACCAGCAGCATCACTCCGTACTACTTGCTGGCGGCCGTCGATCACCGCATCGACGACCTCGGCGAAATCGCCCCGGCCACCCCGGACCAGGCGATCTACCTCGACATCTTCGCCCGCACCTTCTGGATGGGCCTGGTCATCACCGTGATCTGCCTGGTGCTGGCGTATCCGTTGGCTTACCTGTTGGCAAACCTGCCTTCGCGGCAGAGCAACCTGCTGATGATCCTGGTGCTGTTGCCGTTCTGGACGTCGATCCTGGTACGGGTCGCGGCGTGGATCGTGTTGCTGCAATCGGGAGGCCTGATCAACAGCGGGCTGATGGCGATGGGCATCATCGATAAGCCGATCGAGCTGGTGTTCAACCGGCTCGGGGTCTACATCTCGATGGTGCACATCCTGCTGCCGTTCATGATCCTGCCGATCTACAGCGTAATGAAAGGCATCTCGCCGACCTACATGCGCGCCGCGATTTCCCTTGGTTGCCATCCATTCGCCAGTTTCTGGCGGGTGTATTTCCCGCAGACCTATGCCGGTGTCGGCGCCGGTTGCCTGTTGGTGTTCATCCTCGCCATCGGCTACTACATCACCCCGGCGTTGCTGGGCAGCCCGAACGATCAAATGGTCAGCTACTTCGTCGCCTTCTACACCAACACCAGTATCAACTGGGGCATGGCGACCGCGCTGGGCGGCCTGCTGTTGCTGGCGACGGTCGTGCTTTATCTGATTTACAGCTGGCTGGTGGGCGCGAGCCGCCTGCGCCTGAGCTAAGGGGAGTTTGAGATGCTGAGTCCTTATATGTCGCCCATTGAGCGGGTGTGGTTCTACAGCTTGCGGATTCTCTGCGGCTTGATCCTGTTGTTCCTGATCCTGCCGGTGCTGGTGATCATCCCGCTGTCGTTCAACTCTGGCAGCTTCCTGGTGTACCCGCTGCAAGGCTTTTCGCTGCAGTGGTATCACGACTTCTTCGCCTCGGCGGAGTGGATGCGCGCCCTGAAGAACAGCATCATCGTCGCCCCGGCGGCCACGGTGCTGGCGATGGTCTTCGGTACGCTGGCGGCCATCGGCCTGACCCGCGGCGACTTCCCCGGCAAGGCGCTGGTGATGGCGCTGGTGATTTCTCCGATGGTGGTGCCGGTGGTGATCATCGGTGTGGCCAGCTATCTGTTCTTTGCGCCATTGGGGTTGGGCAACAGCTTCTTCTCGTTGATCGTGGTGCACGCCGTGCTGGGTGTGCCGTTTGTGATCATCACGGTGTCGGCAACCTTGCAGGGCTTCAACCACAATCTGGTGCGCGCCGCTGCCAGCCTCGGTGCCTCGCCGCTGGTCGCGTTCCGTCGGGTGACCTTGCCGCTGATCGCGCCGGGCGTAATCTCCGGTGCGCTGTTTGCCTTTGCGACTTCGTTCGATGAAGTGGTGGTGACGCTGTTCCTCGCCGGCCCCGAGCAAGCGACTCTGCCTCGGCAGATGTTCAGCGGCATTCGCGAAAACCTCAGCCCGACCATCGCCGCCGCCGCGACGCTGCTGATCGCCTTCTCGGTGATCCTGCTGCTGACCCTGGAATGGCTGCGTGGTCGTAGCGAAAAACTGCGTACTGCCCAAGTCTGAAGCAAAAACTCCCCTGTGGGAGCGAGCCTGCTCGCGAAGGCGTAGTGTCAGTCGACATCGACGTTAAATGACACACCGTCTTCGCGAGCAGGCTCGCTCCCACCGTTGTTTTGGGGTGTTTTCGGCATCTGCGGTCATTCATGGCCTGAATGGCAGACAACGCCCAATCCCCAGCTACTCTTGTGCCCAGCTCCCACATCTAATAAGAGGCTGCGCGCATGAGTCTTTCCTCTTTCAAAATCGCTCACAAACTGATCACCGGCGCAGGGGCCATCGAGCAACTGGCGGCGGAATTGACACGTCTGGATATCGATAATCCGCTGATCGTCACCGACGCCGCGCTGGTCAAGTCCGGCACGGTAGAGCTGGCGCTGGCGCAGTTGGGAGGGCGCTCCTACGAGATTTTCGACCGGGTGTTGCCGGACCCGGAAATCGCCATCGTCGAAGACTGCATGCGGGTTTACCGCGAAGGCGGGCATGACGGCTTGATCGGACTGGGCGGCGGCAGTGCCATCGACATCGCCAAGAGTGTTGCGGCCTACGCCGGTTACCATGGTGCATTGGAGGATCTGTTCGGCATCGATCAGGTCCCGCGCAAAGGCCCGCCGCTGATCGCTATCCCGACCACTGCCGGCACCGGCTCGGAAGTGACCAACGTGGCGATCCTCTCCGACAAGGTCGCGCAATTGAAAAAAGGCATCGTCAGCGACTATCTATTACCGGACGTGGCGCTGGTCAGTCCGCAAATGACCCTGACCTGCCCGCGAAGCGTCACCGCCGCCAGTGGGGTCGATGCGTTGGTGCATGCCATCGAATCCTATTTGTCGGTCAATGCTTCGCCGATCACCGACTCCCTGGCCATCGGCGCCATCCAGCTCATCGCCAAGGCGCTGCCCAAGGCCTACGCCAACCCTTCGAACCTGCAGGCCCGTGAAGACATGGCCACCGCCAGCCTGATGGCCGGCATGGCGTTCGGCAATGCCGGGGTCGGGGCGGTGCATGCGCTGGCGTATCCGTTGGGCGGGCGTTTCAACATTGCCCATGGCGTCAGCAACGCTTTGCTGCTGCCCTATGTCATGACCTGGAACAAGATGGCCTGCGTCGAACGCATGCAGGATATTGCCGAGGCCATGGGGGTCAAGACCGCGCAGCTGAGTGCCAATGAAGCGGCCGACAAAGCCGTGGAGGCCATGACCGAGTTGTGTGCGGCGGTGGAAATCCCCTCCGGCCTGCGCAGCTTCGGGGTGCCTGAGGACGCCATCCCCGCCATGGCAGTGGAAGCCGCGGGTATTGAGCGCTTGATGCGCAACAATCCGCGCAAATTGAGCGCGATTGATATCGAGAAGATCTACCGCGCCGCCTACTGATCATCGCGCTCACGGTGCGCGCGCCAAAGCATGAGGTATACAATGCGCGCCATCGTGATTCTGCTCAGAAAAGGTGCGACATGCAGCCCTTCGTAATTGCTCCGTCGATTCTCTCCGCCGACTTCGCCCGCCTGGGTGAAGAAGTGGACAATGTTCTGGCCGCTGGCGCCGACTTCGTGCACTTCGATGTCATGGACAACCATTACGTGCCAAACCTGACCATCGGCCCGATGGTCTGCGCGGCGCTGCGCAAGTATGGTGTGACCGCGCCGATCGACGCGCACCTGATGGTCAGCCCGGTAGACCGTATCGTCGGCGACTTCATCGAAGCCGGCGCGACCTACATCACCTTCCACCCGGAAGCCACGCAGCACGTCGACCGTTCCCTGCAACTGATCCGCGAAGGCGGCTGCAAATCCGGTCTGGTGTTCAACCCGGCGACCCCGCTGGACGTGCTCAAATACGTGATGGACAAGGTCGACATGATCCTGCTGATGAGCGTCAACCCGGGCTTCGGCGGGCAGAAGTTCATCCCCGGCACCCTCGACAAACTGCGCGAAGCACGGGCGCTGATCGATGCTTCCGGTCGCGATATCCGCCTGGAAATCGACGGTGGCGTGAACGTGAACAACATCCGTGAAATCGCTGCGGCGGGCGCCGACACCTTCGTCGCCGGTTCGGCCATCTTCAATGCGCCGAACTATCAGGAAGTCATCGACAAGATGCGTTCCGAACTGGCGCTGGCCCACCCATGAGTGGTTTTGAGCAGCTGTTCCCGGGGCGTCTGCCGCGTCTGGTGATGTTCGATCTGGATGGCACGTTGATCGATTCGGTCCCCGACCTCGCAGCGGCTGTGGATAACATGCTGCTCAAACTCGGACGCCAACCTGCCGGTATCGAATCGGTGCGCGAGTGGGTGGGCAATGGCGCCCCTGTGTTGGTACGGCGGGCGCTGGCCGGTGGTATCGATCATTCGATGGTCGACAACACCGAGGCCGAGCAGGCGCTGGAGATTTTCATGCAGGCTTACGGCGAAAGCCACGAGCTGACGGTGGTCTATCCCGGCGTGCGCGACACCCTCAAGTGGCTGAACAAGCAAGGCGTGGAGATGGCGCTGATCACCAACAAGCCGGAGCGCTTTGTCGCACCGTTGCTGGATCAGATGAAGATCGGTCGGTATTTCAAGTGGATCATCGGTGGCGACACCCTGCCGCAGAAAAAACCGGACCCGGCCGCGCTGTTTTTTGTCATGAAAATGGCCAACATCCCGGCCTCGCAATCTTTGTTCGTCGGCGATTCACGCAGTGATGTGCTGGCGGCTAAGGCCGCCGGCGTCAAGTGCGTGGCGCTGAGCTACGGTTACAACCATGGCCGGCCCATCGCCGAAGAGTCGCCGGCGCTGGTGATCGACGATCTGCGCAAGTTAATTCCCGGTTGCCTGGATCCTGCCGCTGAGATAACGTTGCTCGACGCTGTTCAATCCCCTCCTGGAAATCCCATCGTGGTGGTCACTCGCAAACTCTGGATGAAAGTCATCAAGGCCCTGGCCCGCTGGCGTTGGCGCGCCTGACTGGATCCTGGCCGGTTATCCGGCGCGTTTGCATACCTGACTGTTAGACCCTCAAGCCACGAGGCACATCATGATCCGCGAAGAATTCCTGCGTTTGGCCGCTGCCGGCTACAACCGCATCCCGCTTGCCTGCGAAACCCTGGCCGACTTCGACACGCCGCTGTCGATCTACCTGAAACTGGCGGATGAGCCGAACTCCTATCTGCTCGAATCGGTGCAGGGCGGCGAGAAATGGGGCCGTTACTCCATCATCGGCCTGCCGTGCCGCACCGTGCTGCGGGTTCACGACCATCACGTCAGCGTGACCGTCGATGGCATCGAGACCGAAAACCACGACGTTGAAGACCCGCTGGCGTTCGTCGAAGCCTTCAAGGCCCGCTACAACGTGCCGACCATTGCCGGCCTGCCGCGCTTCAATGGCGGTCTGGTGGGATACTTCGGTTACGACTGCGTGCGTTATGTGGAAAAGCGCCTGGGCAAGTGCCCGAACCCGGATCCGCTGGGTGTGCCGGACATCCTGCTGATGGTGTCCGACGCGGTTGTCGTGTTCGATAACCTCGCCGGCAAGATGCACGCGATCGTTCTGGCCGACCCGGCGCAGGAAGACGCCTTCGAACAGGGCCGTGCCCGCCTGGAAGCGCTGCTGGAAAAACTCCGTCAGCCAATCACCCCGCGCCGTGGCCTGGATTTCAGCAAACAGCAAGCCGCTGATCCGGTGTTCCGCTCCAGTTTTACCCAGGACGATTACGAAAAAGCCGTCGACACCATCAAGGAATACATCCTGGCGGGCGACTGCATGCAGGTCGTGCCGTCACAGCGCATGTCGATCGACTTCAAGGCTGCGCCAATCGATCTGTACCGTGCACTGCGCTGCTTCAACCCGACGCCTTACATGTACTTCTTCAACTTCGGCGACTTCCACGTCGTCGGCAGTTCGCCGGAAGTGCTGGTGCGCGTCGAAGACAACCTGATCACCGTGCGCCCGATCGCCGGCACTCGCCCGCGTGGGGCTAACGAAGACGCTGACCTGGCGCTGGAAAAAGACCTGCTGTCCGACGACAAGGAAATCGCCGAGCACCTGATGCTGATCGACCTGGGCCGTAACGACACCGGTCGGGTCTCGGAAATCGGTTCGGTGAAGCTCACTGAGAAAATGGTCATCGAGCGTTATTCCAACGTGATGCACATCGTGTCCAACGTCACCGGGCAATTGAAGGCCGGGCTGACGGCGATGGATGCGCTGCGGGCGATCCTGCCGGCGGGCACCTTGTCCGGCGCGCCGAAGATTCGCGCGATGGAAATCATCGACGAACTGGAACCGGTCAAGCGCGGCGTCTATGGCGGCGCCGTTGGCTACTTCGCCTGGAACGGCAACATGGACACCGCCATTGCGATCCGCACGGCGGTGATCAAGAACGGCGAACTGCATGTGCAGGCCGGTGGCGGCATCGTCGCCGACTCGGTGCCGGCGCTGGAATGGGAAGAAACCCTGAACAAGCGCCGCGCGATGTTCCGCGCCGTGGCGCTGGCTGAACAAACTCCGCAAGGCTGACCGATGACTGCCCGTATGCCGGCCGCCTTGAGCGATCAAGCGCTGGACGCTGCGGGCGATTGAATCGAACGCCGTATTAGTAGTCAGTGAATTCAAGAGGTTCTTAACGCCATGTTGCTGATGATCGATAACTACGACTCTTTTACCTACAACGTTGTGCAATACCTTGGTGAGCTGGGCTCCCAGGTTAAAGTCGTGCGCAATGATGAACTCACCGTTGCCGAAATCGAAGCCCTCAACCCGGAGCGCATCGTTGTTTCTCCCGGTCCTTGCACCCCGACCGAAGCCGGGGTCTCGATTGACGTCATCAAACACTTCGCCGGCAAACTGCCGATTCTGGGGGTGTGCCTGGGCCATCAATCCATCGGCCAGGCGTTTGGCGGCGATGTGGTCCGTGCCCGCCAGGTCATGCACGGCAAGACCAGCCCGGTGTTCCACGAAGACAAAGGCGTCTTTGCCGGCCTGAACCACCCGCTGACTGTCACGCGCTATCATTCCTTGATCGTCAAACGCGAAACCTTGCCTGACTGCCTCGAACTGACGGCGTGGACTCAGCTCGAAGACGGCTCGATCGACGAGATCATGGGCCTGCGTCACAAGACCTTGAACATCGAAGGCGTGCAGTTTCACCCTGAGTCGATCCTGACCGAGCAGGGCCATGAACTGTTTGCCAACTTCCTCAAACAAACCGGCGGCACGCGCTAAGGACTCCTCATGAATATCAAGACAGCCCTGAGCCGTATCGTCGATCACCTCGACCTCAGCACCGAGGAAATGCGCGATGTGATGCGCGAAATCATGACCGGACAATGCTCGGAAGCGCAAATTGGCGCGTTCATGATGGCCATGCGCATGAAGAGCGAGAGCATCGACGAAATCGTCGGCGCCGTGTCGGTCATGCGCGAACTGGCGGACAAGGTCGAGCTCAAGACCCTCGACGGCGTGGTCGACGTAGTCGGCACCGGCGGTGATGGCGCGAATATTTTCAACGTCTCGACCGCTTCCGCGTTCGTCGTATCGGCGGCCGGCTGCACCGTGGCCAAGCATGGCAACCGCGCGGTCTCGGGCAAGAGCGGCAGTGCCGACCTGCTCGAAGCCGCCGGTATTTACCTGAATCTGACGCCGGTCCAGGTGGCGCGTTGTATTGACAACGTTGGTATAGGTTTCATGTTTGCGCAGACTCATCACTCTGCGATGAAATACGCCGCAAGCCCGCGTCGTGAACTGGGCTTGCGTACGCTGTTCAACATGCTCGGCCCGCTTACGAATCCGGCCGGCGTGAAACATCAGGTGGTGGGCGTGTTCACCCAGGCATTGTGCCGGCCGCTGGCCGAAGTGCTGCAGCGTCTGGGCAGCAAGCATGTGCTGGTGGTGCATTCGAAAGATGGCCTGGACGAGTTCAGCCTCGCTGCGCCGACCTTCGTGGCGGAGCTGAAGGACGACAAAATCACCGAGTACTGGGTCGAGCCGGAAGACCTGGGCATGAAGAGCCAGAGCCTGCATGGCCTGGCGGTAGAAAGCCCGGCCGCTTCCCTTGAGCTGATTCGCGATGCCCTGGGCAAGCGCAAGACCGAAAACGGTCAGAAAGCTGCCGAGATGATCATGCTCAATGCCGGCGCTGCGCTGTACGCAGCCGACCATGCCAGCAGCCTGAAAGAGGGCGTAGCCCTGGCGCACGATGCGCTGCACACCGGTCTCGCTCGGGAAAAACTTGAGGAGCTGGGTGCATTTACCGCGGTATTCAAAGTGGAGAATGAGGGATGAGTGTACCGACGGTTCTGGAAAAGATTCTGGCGCGCAAAGTCGAGGAAGTTGCCGAGCGTAGTGCTCGCGTAAGCCTCGCCGAGCTGGAAAATCTGGCCAAAGCGGCCGATGCACCCCGCGGTTTTGCCGAGGCGTTGCTGGCTCAGGCCAAGCTGAAACAGCCGGCGGTCATCGCCGAAATCAAGAAAGCCTCGCCAAGCAAAGGCGTGATCCGCGAGCACTTCGTGCCTGCCGACATCGCAAAAAGTTACGAGAAGGGCGGCGCGACCTGTCTGTCGGTGCTGACCGACATCGACTACTTCCAGGGGGCCGATGCGTACATGCAACAGGCGCGTGCGGCGTGCAAACTGCCGGTCATTCGCAAGGATTTCATGATCGATCCGTACCAGATCGTTGAAGCCCGTGCGCTCGGTGCCGATTGCGTGCTGTTGATTGTCTCCGCGCTGGATGACGTGAAAATGGCCGAGCTGGCGGCCGTGGCCAAAAGCGTCGACCTCGATGTGCTGGTGGAAGTCCACGACGGTGACGAGCTGGAGCGGGCCTTGAAAACCCTCGACACGCCGCTGGTGGGCGTGAATAACCGCAACCTGCACACGTTCGACGTCAGCCTCGAAACCACCCTCGACCTGCTGCCACGCATTCCACGCGATCGCCTGGTGATCACCGAGAGCGGCATCCTCAATCGCGCCGATGTCGAGTTGATGGAAATCAGCGACGTCTACGCGTTCCTGGTCGGCGAGGCGTTCATGCGCGCCGAAAGCCCGGGCACCGAGTTGCAGCGCTTGTTCTTCCCTGAGCGTGGCATTCCTGTCAGCGGTTCTACACTGGACTGATCGCTCGCAGATCGAGTCGACCCAATCGCGAGCAGGCTCGCTCCCACAGGATTTGCTAACACATCAGATCCATTGTGGGAGCGAGCCTGATCGCGTTGGCGGCATAAGATTCACCCTAGACTGAACGTCTTTCGGATTTCTTTATGACCCCAAATGCTCTGACCATCGAAGCCGGCCTGCAAGCCGAACAGGATCTGTTGGCATCGGTCTGTGCCGGTGACTCTGAGTTCGGCCTGCTGTTCTGGCAGCCGAGCGATCAGGCATTGGTGATGCCTCGCCGATTGAATCGTTTGCCAGGTTTCGCTGCTGCATGTGAAGTCTCGGCAGCGGCGGGCTGGCCGGTGTTATTGCGCGACACCGGTGGCGAACCGGTTCCTCAGTCAGCTACAACGATCAACATCGCCCTGGTTTACGCGCCACCGCGCAGCGAAGGCGATTTGAACCGCATCGAATCCGGCTACCGGCGTCTGTGCGATCCGATCTGCCAGTTGCTGGATGAGTTGGGCGGCACGTCGTCCCTCGGTGAAATCGACGGTGCGTTCTGCGACGGTCGCTTCAACGTCAACCTGGACGGCCGCAAGATGGTCGGCACCGCCCAGCGCTGGCGCCAGAGTCAGGGCGGTCAGCGTCCAGTCGGGCTGGTGCACGGGGCGATGTTGATTGATAACGATCGAGCGTCGATGGTCGCGGCGGTCAATCGCTTCAACCAGGCGTGCGGTCTGGAGCAGAGGGTTCGCGCCGAAAGCCACATCGCCCTGCATGAGAAGTTCGCGGCGCCGGATGCGTTGGCCCGTCTGGACGAACTCTACCGGCTGATGCTCAAGCAGATGTTCAGCGGCTAGGCTTTCGAGCTTATCGAGTGCCGAAGACCACCATCGTCTTGCCTTTGACGTCCACCAGGTTGCGCTCCTCGAGATCCTTGAGCACGCGACCGACCATCTCCCGGGAACACCCGACAATCCGTCCGATTTCCTGACGCGTCACCTTGATCTGCATGCCGTCGGGATGGGTCATGGCGTCTGGCTGTTTGCACAGTTCCAGCAGGCAACGTGCCACGCGGCCGGTCACGTCGAAGAACGCCAGGTCACCCACCTTGCGCGTGGTGTTGCGCAGGCGTTGTG
Source organism: Pseudomonas reinekei (assembly GCF_001945365.1). Taxonomy (GTDB): domain Bacteria; phylum Pseudomonadota; class Gammaproteobacteria; order Pseudomonadales; family Pseudomonadaceae; genus Aquipseudomonas; species Aquipseudomonas reinekei. The sequence goes on along the minus strand of NZ_MSTQ01000005.1, from coordinate 11,625 downwards.
CGATTTGTCCGCTGAGCACGTAAAGAATGTCTGGATCTTGCTGCGACAGTTCGCGGAATTTCGCGTAGCTGATTTCCGCGACTTCGCATTCGACCTTGGCCCTCACCCAGGCGCTGCGCTCCTGTTCCAGGCCCGCCTGTTCGAACAGGCCCAGCTCGCCGAAGAAGTCCCCGGTATTGAGATACGCGATGATCATTTCCCGACCGTCGTCATCCTCGATCAGGATGGTGACCGAACCTTTGATGATAAAGAACAACGTCTCTGAACGGTCTCCGGCACAGATGATGTTGCTCTTGGCCGGATAGCGACGGCGCTGACAATGCATCAGCAGCTTATCGAGGTTTTTAATCTTGAGTGTGGGGGCAATAGCAACCATGGTTGTATCCCGAAAAAACTGCACGGTATGTTTGACTTTTTTATGAATGGCGCAAGCCGCGGCAAAGGCTGGTTATGCGTCAGCGAATTGGCGTCAGCTTAACAGACACTTCCGGCAATATTCGAGATTTTACCTACACGGCAGATGGATAAGTCCTAGGACCTTGGGACGCTGTCATTTCAAGGCGCTGTGCTAAGCTGGCGACCCTTTTTTATACAGTGGAGTCTTGGCGATGAAGGCACGCATCCAATGGGCTGGCGAAGCCATGTTCCTCGGCGAATCCGGTAGCGGTCATGTCGTGGTGATGGATGGTCCGCCCGATGCCGGCGGCCGCAACCTGGGGGTCCGACCGATGGAAATGCTCCTGCTGGGTGTTGGCGGTTGCAGCAACTTCGATGTGGTCAGCATTCTCAAGAAGTCCCGTCAGGCGGTCGAGAGCTGCGAAGCGTTCCTCGAAGCCGAGCGCGCGACTGAGGACCCGAAAGTCTTCACCAAGATCCACATGCACTTCGTGGTCAAAGGCCGTGGCCTTAAAGAAGCCCAGGTCAAACGCGCCATCGAACTGTCCGCCGAAAAATACTGCTCGGCCTCGATCATGCTGGGCGCGGCAGGGGTCGAGATTACCCACGACTACGAAATCATCGAACTCGGCTGAGTCGACTTTCAATGATTCATGAAAAAGGCGACTACCTTACGGCAGTCGCCTTTTTCATGTCTGTCGCCACTCCGCCGCGGGAGCCAGCCTGCTCGCGAAGAGGGCGGACAGGTCAGATCCGATAAGTGCTCTTGGTCATCACCTTGGCCAACAAACTCATCCCGAACTTCACCGGCGCCGGAAAGCGAAAACCGCCAGCCTCCAGCGCGCTTTCGGCATGCTGCTCTTCATCAAGGCGCATCTGCTCAAGAATCGCCCGGGACTTTTCATCCTCGGCCGGCAATTGCTCAAGGTGTTCGTTCAAGTGTTTGCACACCTGGTCTTCTGTCGCCGCAACGAACCCCAGGCTGACTTTGTCACTGATCAGGCCTGCAACCGCGCCGATCCCGAAGGACATGCCGTAGAACAGTGGATTGAGAATGCTGGTGTGGCTACCCAACTGGTGGATGCGTTGTTCGCACCAGACCAGGTGGTCGACTTCTTCTTCAGCGGCATGTTCCATGGCGGCGCGCACTTGCGGCAGCTTGGCGGTCAGGGCCTGTCCTTGGTACAGCGCCTGGGCGCAGACCTCACCGGTATGGTTGATGCGCATCAGGCCGGCGACATGCCGGGTGTCTTCGTCGCTCATTTTCACATCCGGCTGCACAATGGCCGGCGACGGGCGGTACGGCTGGCCACTGAACGGCAGCAAAGTGCGCATCGCGGCATCGGCCTGCAGCAGAAGGCGGTCAATCGGCGAGTAGTGACGCTGGGTAGTCATGCTGACCTCCGGAAGAATCTCGGTGGCCAGTTTAACCCAATCGGCCGGGGAAGGTTTGCGCTGGGTCATGGGTGGGATCACCATCAACCCCGCAGGAGCCGGCTAACATCAGCCCGGCGGCCAGTGCATCTGGCGCTGACCCAGCACATGCATATGAATGTGATAGACAGTCTGCCCACCTTCTTCATTGCAGTTCATGACAACGCGGAAACCTTTTTCACAACCCAGCTCCACGGCAAGGCGCTGGGCTGTGAACAGAATATGCCCGGCCAATGCCTTGTCGTCTTCTGTCAGGTCGTTCAGGGTGCGCACCGGCTTCTTCGGAATCACCAGAAAATGTACCGGTGCCTGTGGGGCGATGTCGTGGAAGGCCAGGACCTGGTCGTCCTCGTAAATAATCTTCGCCGGGATTTCCCGGTTGATGATCTTGGTGAACAGAGTATCCACAGCTGTTTTCTCCGTTGTTTGGGCTGGCATGAGTGTACTCACGGGATTTGCCCGAGCCCAGCTTTTTACCTGTCAGGCTGGTCAGCGCGGGCAGTAAGCCTTGTTGACCATGCCAGTGATTGTCCGGATCAGCCAGCGCGAGCCGAACCGGGGCAGGGTGGCGAACCAGCGGTTACGCCAACCCGGAATAATGATTGCGCGGTTTTTCTCCAGGGCCCGCACGGTATAGAGCGCAACTTCTTCCGGACTCATCAGCAGTTTGCTGTCGGCCAGTTTGTCCGCGTTCAGCCCAGCAGTGCGGAAAAAACCGGTGCGGGTCGGACCAGGGCAGAGTACCGAGACCTTGACCGCACATTTTTTCAGCTCGACGCGCAACCCTTCGGAAAAGTGCAGCACATAAGCCTTGCTCGCGTAATAAGTGCTCATCCACGGGCCGGGATGAAAGGCCGCGACCGAGGCGACGTTCAGAATCTGCCCGCCGCCCTGTAGCGCCATGCTGTTACCGATGGCGTGGCACAAGCGTGTAAGGGCCAGGATGTTCACTTCGATCAGGTCCTGCTCGGTCATCCAGTCCTGGGCCAGAAAGGGACCGCAGGTGCCGATGCCGGCGCAGTTGACCAGCAAGTCGATCTGGCGGTCGCCTTCCTCCAGCTCCAACAGGAACCCGGACAACCGCAGCGGCTCGCCGAGGTCGCAGGCACGGAACAGCACTTCAACGCCAAACCGTTGAGTCAGTTCAGTCGCAATACTTTCCAGCTGATCACGCTGTCGGGCCACCAGAAGCAGGCTGCGGCCGCGCCGGGCCAGCGCTTCAGCCATCGCCAGGCCGATGCCGCTGGAAGCGCCAGTGATCAGAGCGTAACGGGTCATGCAGTTCTCCATCGCAACAGCTCCGCGCCGCGACGCGAGTGTCACGGGTGGGGAGCGCTGTTCATTCTTTCGCAGAGTCTACAGGTGGCAGGGCTTCTTCGGCTGCATCGGCGGCCGAATTTGCGTCAGGTTCGACCTCGACTTCAATTTCGTCGGTGGTGACCGAGCCACTTTGGTAGCTGCTTTCGAGGGTGTTTTCGTATTCGTCCTGTATGGCCGACAGCCCGCCCGCCAGTGCGCCGACAATAACCAGCGCAATTACCACGAGCCATAACGCAGACAGCACCTTGACCGCCGTGCTGTTGGGCGGCGGTGGAGCGCCATACCGGTTGGCGGTTTGATTTCCCGGCATTGCCAGCAGCAACAGCGGAAAGAAACTGCCCACGAATGGCACAAGGTTCAGCAGCCATAGCCAGCCTGACCAGCCAATATCGTGCAAGCGCTGAACGCTGATCATGATGCTGGCGATGAGGAACGCCAGACAGAGGAAGAAGGCCAGGATGCCTCCGATGATCAGGCCCGCGGTCGAGTCGCTGCTCACCAGCGCGAGGCCGATGATGGCGAAGACACCAACCACGGCCATTGTTACGAGACTCAGCACCATCGACCACGCGAGAAAGCGCAATCGCCCTATGCGCCCCTCAACGCCAAAGGGTTTGAGTGTCGCGAACCCCGCAACACTTTCACTGACATTTGCCAGTGGAGGGGCGTAAGGCGATTGCGGTTCTGCGACGGCGGCTGGCATGTGCTCATGAACGTCGGACAGATTCAACTCGATCGAAGGCTCGGACTCGATGCGAGCTTCGATACCGGTGTTCTTCAATGCCTGGAGGTAAGTCTGTGCATCGGCGTGAGACAGATCGCGTTTGAGTGCCACCGGCCGGCCACTGAACAAGCGCTCGATGGCGGTGACGTCGCTCTTGAACAGCGCCGCGAGATTGAGTTTGGCGGTGCCGATATCGACACCTGGCAGCAAAGCGCCGTCGAATACGATCTTGAAACGGTTTTCGCTCATTGCCGAGGCATCCTTGTCGCGAGGGTTTTAGTGCAGCGAGTGTAAGGCCAGCCTTGTTTGGCTGGCCCCTGTTTCATTCAGCGTGGCCAACACTTGGGTAACTGCGCGGCATGTTCCAGAGCCTTGCGATACTCGGCGTCGAGACGCGCGACCAACTGGTCAACGCTCGGCAAGTCATCGATTTCGCCTACGCCCTGGCCCGCGGACCACACGGTTTTCCAGGCTTTGGCTTCATCGTTCAACGGCTTGAGTTTAGAGCCGAAATTGACCTCGCCTTTGTTTTGCAGCGCCGCCATGTCAAAGCCAGCGGCCTCCAGGCTCTGGCGCATGAAGCTCGCCGGTACACCTGACACCGCTGGAGTATGGACGATGTCCGCGGCTCTGGATGTCAGCAGCATCTCTTTATAAGCGTCAGGCGCATGACTTTCGGTGGTGCCGATAAATCGTGTGCCGAAGTAGGCAAGGTCCGCACCTAGCAATTGTGCAGCGAGAATTTCGTGGCCGTGGTTCAAGCAGCCGGCCAGCAACAGGGTCTTGTCGAAGAACTGCCGAATCTCGGCGATCAGCGAAAACGGGCTCCAGGTCCCGGCATGTCCGCCGGCGCCTGCAGCCACGGCGATCAGGCCATCAACGCCGGCCTCGGCAGCCTTCTCGGCATGGCGACGGGTTGTCACGTCATGGAACACCAGGCCACCGTAGCTGTGGACGGCATCGACCAGCTCTTTAACCGCGCCGAGGCTGGTGATCACGATCGGCACTTTGTGCTCGATGCAGATATCAAGGTCAGCCTGCAGTCGAGGGTTGCTGTTGTGGACGATCAAATTGACCGCATAGGGCGCAGGGTTCTCCATTGTCGCCAGCCCTGCTTCGATCTCCTCCAGCCAGGCTTTGAAGCCGCTGCTCTCGCGCTGGTTCAATGCCGGGAAGCTGCCGACTACGCCGTTGCGGCAGCAGGCGAGCACCAGTTGCGGGTTGGATATCAGGAACATCGGCGCTGCCACCACGGGCAGACGCAGGCGTTGTTCGAGCAGAGCGGGCAGCGACATTGGAAGTACCCCGGTGAGTTATCTGTTGGAATTAGAACGGCCGAACCACGACCAGAATTACGATTGCCAGCAATATCAGAACCGGCACTTCATTGAACCAGCGAAAAAAGACATGGCTGCGGGTGTTTTCGCCACGCGCAAAACGCTTCACCTGCGCGCCGCACATGTGGTGATAGCCGATCAGCAATACCACCAGCGTCAACTTGGCGTGCATCCAGCCACCTTGGCCGAAATACGCGCTGGGGTTCAGGCTAATCAGCCAGCCACCGAAGATCAGGGTGGCGATCATCGCCGGTCCCATGATGCCCCGGTACAGCTTGCGCTCCATGAGGCTGAAGCGTTCTTTGCTGATCGTATCTTCACTTTGGGCGTGATAAACGAACAGGCGCGGCAAATAGAACAGACCGGCAAACCAGCAAACGATGCTGACGATGTGAAGCGCTTTGAGCCAAAGAAAAAGCATTTTTATTAATTCCTGAATTCACGGTAGCCCGAATAGTAGAGGCTTGAGCGTCCGCACGTCACCTTGCCGGTTGTCGCAGGCGCGCGCGGCCCCTATTATCGACCGCTTTCCAGTGGGTTCGTTGAGGGCAGGTTTATGGTCAAGGTCGGTATCGTCGGCGGCACGGGTTACACCGGTGTCGAACTGTTGCGTCTGTTGGCGCAACATCCGCAAGCTGAAGTGGTTGTGATCACTTCCCGATCCGAGGCAGGCCTGGCCGTGGCCGACATGTATCCGAACCTGCGAGGCCACTACGACGGCCTGGCGTTCAGCGTTCCGGACATCAAGACCCTGGGCGCCTGCGACGTGGTGTTCTTCGCCACGCCACACGGCGTCGCCCATGCCTTGGCAGGTGAGCTGCTGGCCGCCGGCACCAAAGTCATCGACCTGTCGGCAGACTTCCGTCTGCAGGATGCCGATGAATGGGCCAAGTGGTATGGCCAACCGCACGGCGCGCCAGAGCTGTTGGACGAAGCGGTCTACGGACTGCCGGAAGTCAACCGTGAGCAAATCAAGAAGGCGCGCCTGATTGCCGTGCCGGGTTGCTATCCAACGGCTACACAGCTGGGTTTCCTGCCGTTGCTTGAAGCCGGTCTTGCGGATACCAATGTCTTGATCGCCGACTGCAAATCCGGCGTCAGCGGTGCCGGTCGTGGCGCAGCTGTAGGCTCGCTGTACTCCGAGACGTCGGAAAGCATGAAGGCCTATGCCGTCAAAGGTCACCGCCATTTGCCGGAAATTCGCCAGGGGCTGCGTCGTGCAGCCGGCAAGGACGTCGGCCTGACCTTCGTTCCGCACCTGACGCCGATGATCCGTGGCATTCATTCGACGCTGTACGCGACCGTCGTAGATCGCTCGGTGGATCTGCAGGCGCTGTTTGAAAAGCGTTATGCCAACGAACCGTTCGTCGATGTAATGCCTGCCGGCAGCCATCCGGAAACTCGCAGTGTTCGCGGTGCCAACGTGTGCCGTATCGCGGTGCATCGTCCGCAAGACGGAGATCTGGTGGTGGTGCTGTCGGTGATCGATAACCTGGTCAAAGGTGCGTCGGGTCAGGCGGTACAGAACATGAACATCCTGTTCGGTCTGGATGAACGCCTTGGTCTGTCCCACGCTGGCATGTTGCCGTAGGGCTCGATCACGCACAGCAAAAAGGCCCGTTTAACGGGCCTTTTTGCATTTTCGGCTGACGGTTGGATTGGTTGATATACCATAACAATAGTTGACCGCTTTTCTAGGAGAAGCGGATAATGCGCGTCATCACGCAATATGACGGCGTAACGCCGGGAGATAGTCAGCATGAGCGTCGAATCCTTCACCCCCACGGCTTTGCAATTCACCCACGGTGCCGCGCACAAGGTGAAGAGCCTGGTCGATGAAGAGGGGAATGATCGCTTGAAGTTGCGCGTATTCGTTACGGGCGGCGGTTGTTCAGGTTTTCAGTACGGCTTCACCTTCGATGAAGAAGTGGCCGATGACGACACCATCGTCGAGCGCGAGGGTGTGAGTCTGGTCGTCGATCCGATGAGCTTCCAATACCTGGCAGGCGCCGAGGTGGATTATCAGGAAGGTCTGGAAGGTTCGCGTTTTGTTATCAAGAACCCGAACGCGACCACTACATGTGGTTGCGGATCTTCGTTCTCGATCTGATCAGCGCTCCGGCATCACTCAGCGCCGCAGGGTCTTCAGACCCTGCGGCGTTTTGCTGTCTGGGGTTTATGCGGGGTAGATGGCGCCGAGGATTCGTAATCCATGGGCGCCGGTCACGCTTGGGCGATTGGCGGCGATGCCTTCGAGGCAGCAGTGAGCGAGCCAGGCAAACGCCATGGCTTCCACCCAATCAGGATCGACCCCATAAACTGATGTGCTGCTGACTTTCGCCTTCGGCAACAGGCTGGCGAGGCGATCCATCAGTGCGGCGTTATGCGCGCCACCGCCGCAGACCAGCACTTCTCGAGTGTCGTTCTGGGCGCCTTGCAGCGATTCGATGATGGTCAGGGCAGTCAGTTCAAGCAGTGTTGCCTGTACATCTTCGGCAGCGTATGTCGGCAACAGCGCCAAGTGCCGCATCAGCCATGGCAGATTGAAGACTTCCCGGCCGGTGCTCTTAGGACCTTGAGTAACGAAGAACGGGTCGCTGAGCAGTGCCTTCAAGAGAACGGGTTGAACCTTGCCGCTGGCGGCCCACTGGCCGTCACGGTCATAGCTGTCGCCGCTCTGCTGATGAATCCAGGCATCCATCAGCACGTTGCCCGGGCCGCAGTCGAAACCGGCCACCGGTTTGCCAGGCTCGATCAGGCTAAGGTTGCTGAAACCGCCTATGTTCAGGACTGCACGGTTGCCGGCCCGCTCTTCGAACAAGGCTTCATGAAAGGCTGGAACCAGCGGCGCGCCTTGACCGCCGGCGGCTACGTCCCGGCTGCGGAAGTCGCTGACCACGGAGATACCCGTCAACTCGGTCAGTAGCGCCGGGTTGCCGATTTGCACCGTGAATCCGCGCGTTGGTTCATGGCGAATGGTCTGGCCATGGCTGCCAATCGCGCGAATATCGACAGGGGTGAGGTTCTGTTGACCGAGGAGGGTATTGATACCCTGTGCCGCCAGCTTTACCCAGTTTTGCTGGGCGATGGCTGAGCGGGCAATCTCGTCCGGACCGCTGGCGCACAAGCCAAGCAGCTCTGTGCGCAGGGAATCGGGCATGGGAATGTAGTGCGTGGCGATCAGCCTGATCGCGGGAGTCTGCTCGATCAATGCGATATCCAGGCCATCAAGGCTGGTCCCGGACATCACACCTATATAAAGCGCCATGACTTAGCGCTTGGCCGAAGCCAGCTGAGTTGCTTTTTCCTGGTCCATGCGCGCCATCAGCGGTTGGCTCTGTGCCAGGAAGCGTGCGCGTTCGGCTTTGGAGATTGGATCTGCCATCGCGACTTTCTGGCCCAGTGGGTCGACGTGCACGCCATTCACCTGGAATTCGTAATGCAAGTGCGGGCCCGTGGATAGGCCGGTAGTGCCGATATAACCAATAACCTGGCCCTGCTTGACTGTGCCGCCAGTCTTGACGCCTTTGGCGAAGCCCTGCATGTGGCCATACAGCGTGCGGTAGGTATTACCGTGCTGGAGAATTACAGTGTTGCCGTAACCGCCGCGGCGACCAGCCAGCAATACCTTGCCGTCACCCGCAGCCTTGATTGGCGTACCGCGCGGAGCCGCATAGTCCACGCCTTTGTGAGCTCTGATCTTGTTGAGGATCGGGTGTTTGCGGCCCATGGAGAACTTCGAACTGATGCGGGCGAAATCAACCGGAGTACGGATGAAGGCCTTGCGCATGCTGTTGCCATCGGCGGTGTAATAGCTCGTGTTGCCTTGTTTGTTGGTGTAACGCACGGCCGTGTAGGTCTTGCCGCGGTTGGTGAACCGGGCAGACAGGATCGGCCCGTTGCCGACAGCTTTGCCGTTGACCACTTTCTGTTCGTAGATCACGTCGAACTGGTCACCCTGGCGTATGTCCTGGGCGAAGTCGATGTCGTAGCCAAACACACTGGCCATGTCCATCGTGAGGCTGTGGGACAGGCCGGCGCGAGCGGCAGATTGCGATAGCGAGCTGTTGATGACGCCGTGAACATAAGCGGAGCGCACGGTCGGTTTGGCGGTAATGCGGTTGAACGTGTAGCCCTTGTCATTCTTGCTCAAGGTGATGGTTTCTAGGTCGCTGACCTTGCTGTGCAGGTTGCTCAGCTGGCCATCCGGACCCAATTCGAATTCGAGTTTCTGCCCGCGCTTGAGCTGGCTGAACTGCTTGGCCTGCTTGTCGCTGGCGAGCACGTCATGTACCGAAGTGGCAGGAAGGCCGACCTTCTCGAAAAGGGTGGAGAGCGTATCGCCCTTGGCGACAATCACTTCCCTGTGGTTGGGGGCCTTCTTTTCCTCGGCAACCACTTCTGCGGGAGCTGGTTCTGGTTCGGCTTCAGCGGTTTGCGGTGCCTCTTCGGTGCTGTTTTCAATCTGCGCGAAAGGAGAAGCTGCTGGCTCATTTGTGGCTTGGACGGCGTCAGCAGCGTCTTGATCTTGTGTCAGTTGTTCAGCAGGACTTTCCAGTTCAAGACTCAGGGTTGTCTTTTTGGCTTCAACATCACTGGAAGGAAATACCAGAAGCGCCAGGCTCAGAAGGGCGGCGATGCCACTCGCTGCGAGCAGGTGGGTCTTCGGGTAAAGCGGTGGCGCTTTAGACGATTCTTTGGTCATAAGTAGTTTTTTGACTTTGAAAAGATGAATTGGAAAAGATGAATGACATGATGAAGATGAAATAACTGTATAAAATATAACCAAATCATCTCTGAAGCAAGTCTACAGACGCCTTGTCTGTGGATTGGCGTCCGCGCGCCGGGCAAACCTTGTATTTGACGCGCGTTCTTGTATGGTTGGTTCCCTTTGAATCTGAGCCTTGCAGGTTGGTTATGAAGTCGGTTGAAGAGCAGCTAGCGCTGATCAAACGTGGTGCAGAAGAACTGTTGGTCGAGTCCGAGCTGGTTGAAAAGCTCAAGCGCGGCCAGCCGCTGCGTATTAAGGCAGGCTTCGATCCGACCGCGCCGGATCTGCACCTGGGGCATACCGTGCTTATTAATAAGCTGCGCCAGTTCCAGGAGCTGGGGCATCAGGTGATTTTCCTGATCGGTGACTTCACCGGGATGATCGGTGATCCGAGCGGCAAGAGTGCAACTCGTCCTCCGTTGACCCGTGAGCAGGTTCTGGAGAACGCCGAGACTTACAAGACTCAGGTTTTCAAGATTCTTGATCCCGCCAAGACAGAAGTGGCGTTCAACTCCACCTGGATGGATCAGATGGGGCCGGCCGACTTCATTCGTCTGACTTCTCAATACACCGTGGCGCGGATGCTCGAGCGCGATGACTTCGACAAGCGCTACACGACCAATCAGCCAATTGCCATTCACGAGTTCCTCTATCCGCTGGTTCAAGGCTACGATTCCGTTGCCCTGCGCGCGGATGTTGAGTTGGGTGGCACCGATCAGAAGTTCAACCTGCTGATGGGGCGCGAACTCCAACGTGGGTATGGTCAGGAGGCTCAGTGCATTTTAACCATGCCGTTGCTCGAAGGTCTGGATGGCGTGAAGAAGATGTCCAAGTCTTTGGGCAACTACGTCGGTATCCAGGAAGCGCCGGGTGTTATGTACGGCAAGCTGGTTTCCATTCCTGATGCGCTGATGTGGCGTTACTTTGAGCTGCTCAGCTTCCGCTCCATGGATGAGATCAATGCATTCCGTGCTGACGTAGAGGTGGGTGCTAATCCTCGCGATATCAAGATCAAGCTGGCTGAAGAAATTGTTGCGCGTTTTCATGGTGAAGAGGCTGCGGCCAACGCTCATCGTGCTGCTGGCAACCGCATGAAGGATGGCGAACTGCCGGATGATTTGCCGGAAATCGAATTGACTGCTGCCGAGGATATGCCGATCGCTGCTGTTCTTAATAAAGCAGGGCTGGTGAAGAATTCGGCGGTGGCGCGCGATCTTCTGGGTTCCGGTGGTGTGCGTATAGATGGTGAGGTTGTCGACCGCACCTTTATATACGTACTGGGTGCGACCCATGTTTGTCAGGCGGGCAAGAAGGCATTTGCGCGTATTACGCTTAAATCCGAATAAACCTGAAATAAGGGGTTGACGGCGAGTTTTAGAAGCCTATAATTCGCCCCACTTCCGACGCAGTCGAAACGGGAAACTCCTTGGTAAACAACGAGTTACGCAGTTTTCGGCAGCAAGTAGCTTCAGGTCATCGAAGCCAGAAGGAAGTTGAAAAAGAGGTGTTGACAGCAGCGTGTAACGCTGTAGAATTCGCCTCCCGCTGACGAGAGATCGAAAGCGCAAGTGGTTGAAGTTGTTAAGGAAATCCTTGAAAACTTCTGAAAATAACCACTTGACAGCAAATGAGGCTGCTGTAGA
>NZ_MSTQ01000058.1 GCF_001945365.1 Pseudomonas reinekei | reverse complement strand
CGACCTGGTTAAGGGTCGCCATGCCCAGTGCTGGCGCCGGCTTCGGCCATCAGTTTTTGCCGCGCATCGGCCAGGAAGTACTGGTGACGTTCCTCGGTGGTGACATCGACCGGCCCCTTGTCACTTCGGTGCTCTACAACGCCGATCACTTTCCCCCGCACTTCAGCAACGCGACGGGTTTGCCGGGCAATCGAACATTGTCGGGGATCCAGACCCAGGAGCATCAAGGCAAAGGCTTCAACGAGCTGCTCTTCGACGATACGCGCTGCGCGCTGCGCGCTCGGCTGGCCACGACCCATCAGGCCACGGCGCTGAACCTGGGCAAACTCACCACACCTCGAACCGATGGGCGAGCCCAGGAACGCGGTCATGGCGCCGAACTGCGCAGCGATGCGGCGATTGCCCTGCGGGCGGCCCAAGGGATGTTGTTGACCACCTATGCTCGCCAGGGTGCGCAAGGATCACAACTGGACCGCGAAGAGCTGCTCAAGTTGTTGAGTGAGTGTGGCGAGCTGTTCCAGTCCCTCGGCCAGACTGCCGCAGCCCGAGGCAGCCGGCATGTCGATGCCCAGGGCATCGAAGTGTTGCGCCAGTCGTTGAGTCAATGGCCTGCACCGACCAGCAACAGTCCGGGGGAACCGGTGGTCGCGGTAGCGTCTGAGGCGGGCA
>NZ_MSTQ01000057.1 GCF_001945365.1 Pseudomonas reinekei | reverse complement strand
CCCGAGAGCTCAGAGAAGAATCGTAATCCTTGGGGTCTCGTGAATAGATTGAAGTGAAGTTGTTGTTCGTTTTTTTTATTTCTCTCCATATCGATGATTGATGCCAATCATCAACAGCCAGCCCCACCCCGCGGATTTCCAAGGCATATGTCCGCACTTGCGTGGCTTGCCGCTCGGCGATTTGCGCCTTGACGTCGGCTTTGTAGGCGGCAAGTTCCGCCCGTTCACTGGCCACGGCTTTACCCCACCAGTGAACGCTGAAGATCAGCAATATCGGGCCCACAATCGCGGCGATCCCCCAGCGCATCACCTGATTCATGTCACGCAATTCCATATTGAGTTCCTGTGCCTTGATTTGGACAAGCCAGACGAAGCCGATCCAAAAGATCAGCAGTACGCCCGCGATCCAGAGATAGGGCTTAAGAGTTGGTAAGGTTCGGGGGCGGTGTTGAGCATCGCTCATAAGGCACCTCCTTTTTTATCGACGCCGGCAAGCAGAGAAGGTGGCGTTAGCGAGACCAAATCCGAGGACGGAAACTCTCCCTCCTGGTAGTACAAGTAACTGGCTGTCACCAATGCTTGAGCCTCTGCACTGAGACGCGACCAGCCTGATAAGCCTTTAGTATTCAAAAACTGCTCTTCATCCATCTTCCAATCCGCAATCGCCACCAACACCTCGCGCATCCGCGGGTCGTCAAGGCAATGCGCCTGGCCAATGGCAATGT
>NZ_MSTQ01000056.1 GCF_001945365.1 Pseudomonas reinekei | reverse complement strand
TGGCGCACCATCGCCATCAAGCACGAGGGCAAACAGCACACCAGCCTGCAGGAAGAATCGTTCGGTAGCGGCCTCGGCACATCTTATGAAGTGAAGGCCAGCGCCATCCGCTGGACCTCCGACTGGAAGGCGCCGCTGCGTGACAAGCCTTGCATCGACGGCCCGCAGATCGCCACGGTAGTGGGTCCGCCGGGGGAAGAGATCTACTGCGATGAGTGGGGCCGGGTCAAAGTGCAGTTTCCGTGGGACCGTTCGGACAAAAACAACGATCAGAGTTCGTGCTGGATTCGTGTGGCTCAAGGCTGGGCCGGGGCGACCTGGGGCGCCATGGCCGTGCCTCGGATAAATCAGGAACTGATCATCAGCTTTTTGGACGGCGATCCTGACCAGCCGATCGCCACAGGCCGCACCTACCGCGAGACCAATCTGCCGCCGTACAAGCTGCCCAAACACAAAACCCGCATGACCATCAAAAGCCAAACCCATAAGGGCTCTGGTTTCAACGAGCTGCGTTTTGAGGATGAGCTGGGCCACCAGGAAGTGTTCATCCATGCCGAAAAAGACAAGAACGTCCATATCAAAAACAACAACGGCATCTTTGTTGGCAATGACCGCAAGGAGCGGGTCGAGCACAACGAAACCGTGTCCATCGGCGACCACCGCACCGAGGATGTCGGCCAGAACGAAACCATCCGCATCGGTGCCAACCGCAGCGTGACCATCGGCGGCAACAAGGCCGAGACCATCAAGCTGGCCAAAGCCGAAACCA
>NZ_MSTQ01000055.1 GCF_001945365.1 Pseudomonas reinekei | reverse complement strand
TGAGACCGCCGACTGCCGGGGTCGAAGTATTGCCACCGGCACGCACACCGATCACCGCGCCCAGACCGTCGGCGCCGCCGATGTCGTTGTCCAGCACATTGCCGCTGACGGTGCCGCCTTCCTGTACCGAATCAACATCGGCTTTCGCGGTGGGCACGTCATCGACGATGTTGACCACGATGGTGCTGGTGACCACGTTGCCGAGGGAATCGGTGGCCTGGTAGGTGAAGGTTTCCTGGGTGACGTTTGGCCCATCGTTGGCGTTCGGCGACGTGCTCGGTGGCGAGGTCAGGGTGTAGGTGTAAGTGCCATTGGGGTTGAGCAGGATTTGCCCGTGAGCCCCGGTGGCGCTGCCGACCAGCGCGTAGGTAATCGCGCCCACGGCGCCGCTGACCGAGCCGACCAGCGTGCCGGACGCGGTTTCACCGGTGCTGCCCGGCTGACTGCCAACGACCGTGCCCGGCGCCAGATCCAGCCCATCCTTGTTCAGGTCGAGGGCTTTTTCGTAGACGGTGACATCGCTGTCGCTCACCGCTTGCAGGCAGCTGTTGTAGACGTCGATGGTGATGGTGGTGGTGCTTTGATCGCCATCGGCATCGCGCACGGTGTAGGTGAAGACATCCACCGCACCCGGGCCGCTCACGGCGTTCGGGTTGCTGTGATAGACCGCATTGCCGTTGGCGTCGAGGGTCAGGTAGCCGTAGTTACCGTTGATCTGCGTATTGAGACCGCCGACTGCCGGGGTCGAAGTATTGCCACCGGCACGCACACCG
>NZ_MSTQ01000054.1 GCF_001945365.1 Pseudomonas reinekei | reverse complement strand
GTCGCGGCGTCTTTGCCCAGGGCGATGCTTTTGGCAACTTCATCGGGTTTGTCCAGGCCGGCAGTGGTCGGGCTGCCCTGGATGGCTTCGCCGCCAAACATCTGCGGCGCATGGGGCGGGGTCAGGGCCTCGGCATTGATCAGGCGTTCCTGCCCCTTGGCGATCGGCGCTTGCGAAGCCACGCCGATGAGCATGGACGCGCCCGGGTAACGGTGCTCGCCCGGCGCGCGAATGAATTCAGGCTGCGGCGATTTACCCACCAGCACCGGCTCGCCGTCACGCTGGCGCTTGGTCCACAGCCGTTGGTAAAAGCCGAGGGATTGCAGGGCTGTCATTGCCGGTCGCCCGTCGGGCGTGGCATCGGGCACGCCGTAGGTGCCGATGCCTTGCACATCATCCAGCGCCACGGTGGTGTCATCCGGGCAAAAATACACATACACCTTGCCGCGATTGTCGCGCTCGGGAAACACCGTGTGGTTGCCGATTTTATCGGGCCGGCTACCTTGCGTCGGCGACCAGCGAGGGCCGCTGCGTCCGCCATAGGTCTTGATATCCCTGAGCGCGGACAGCGGTGGCTGCGCATGAGGGGTTTGCGTCACCGCGCTGACAATACCGATCAGTGTGGCGAGGGTGTCATGGTCTTTGGGCGTGACCTTGGGCAGTACGCTGTAAGGCGAGTCCACGAGAATGAGGGTGTCGGCGCAGCGCTGGCCCTTGTCCATCAACAGGGCCTGCGCCAACAGCGCGATCAAGGTGCCCTGGCTGTGGCCCATGA
>NZ_MSTQ01000053.1 GCF_001945365.1 Pseudomonas reinekei | reverse complement strand
CGATCCTGCGCAGTCCGGAAAACCAGCGCTGGGTGACGGCGATGGACATTGCCATTGGCCAGGCGCATTGCCTTGACGACCCGCGGATGCGCGAGGTGTTGGTGGCGATTGCGGATTGGAAGATGGATGAAGAGCAGTTTTTGAATACTAAAGGCTTATCAGGCTGGTCGCGACTCAGTGCTGAGGCTCAGGCCTTAGTAACCGCCAGTTACATGTACTACGACAAAGGCATTTTCCCGCCCACCGATGTGGTCTCTCTAGTACCGCCCTCCCTGCTTGCCGACACCGCTAAAGAAGGAGGTGCCGTGTGAGGGATGCTCAACACCAAACCCGGACTTTACCGAAACTCAAACCCTACCTCTGGATCGCCGGCGTACTGCTGATCGTTTGGCTCGGCTTCGTCTGGTTGGTCCAAATCAAGGCACAGGAACTCAACATGGAATTGCGTGACATGAACAAAGTACTGCGCTGGGGAATCGCCGCTATTTTGGGGCCCTTGCTGCTGATCTTCAGCGTTCACTGGTGGGGCAACGCCGTGGCCAGTGAAAAGGCGAGGCTCGCTGCTTACAAAGCCAATGTCTTAGCGCAAATCGCCGAGCAGCAAGCCACGCAAGCGCGGACTTACGCGCTAGAAATACGGGGCGTGGGGCTGGGGATTTATCAGGATCATCAATCTGAAATCTGGCAGTTCATCAAAAAGAAAAACGACAACTTTGCTTCAATTTACTCTCGTGACCCCAAGGACTATAAGGCGTCACTAAGATCCAGACAAAACTCCAGAGATATCAAAATCCGCGTTGCCTTCAAACATTCGGCAGGCGAATCAGTCGCATATTGGCCGATTCCAGTGTTTGCACTAGGCCCTCCAGACCCATACGAGAAGGGCTACCGAGCCGCCGGCCTGATTAACTCAGGTCGTAATAAGGCAACTCTGGGGGTTACCCAATTTCTCTGGCAGGACGATGAAAGCACCACGCACGCGCAAGGCATGATTGAGCGACTGTTTCAGTTTTTTGATGACA
>NZ_MSTQ01000052.1 GCF_001945365.1 Pseudomonas reinekei | reverse complement strand
GAAGTGACAAGGGGCCGGTCGATGTCACCACCGAGGAACGTCACCAGTACTTCCTGGCCGATGCGCGGCAAAAACTGATGGCCGAAGCCGGCGCCAGCACTGGGCATGGCGACCCTTAACCAGGTCGTCGCCTGGGCTGGATCCTGCTCACGCTGCCAATGGAAGCGCACTTGTACACGCGCCATCTCGTCGGTAAAAACGTCCTCACCTTCCGGGCCGACGACAATGGCGGTGAGCGCTCCGGCAATCGTCGGGCGCGGGGTCATGATCGGCGGGCGAAAGGCAATTTTGCGGCGGATGCAGGTGAAACGGTTGTCGTAGTTCGCCGGTTGATCCGTCAGGTAGTTGTTGTGGCCTTGGTGCTCAACCTTGAGCAGGAGGAACTGGCGATCATCCACGGGATCACGATCGTGATCGAAGTGCTGAGTCAGTTCGAAGGTGTAACCCGGCAGCATGGCGCGACAGTTGCTGGCACCCTCGAACGTCTTGCCCTGTACTTCCAAAGCTTCAAGTCGATGCCGCACCAGCGCTTCGCCATCTGCGGGCGTACCGTGGCTGTAATGACCGGGAAAGTCGTAGATCTCGTAGGCGGGGACATCGCCTTGGGCGTTGAGGCTGGGCATGCCGACCGGCAGTGGATTGCGCGGTTGCCGGTAATCGAATGTCTGGATGGCCATCCTGCCGGACTGCAAAACCCGATGGCTGCTCCATCGGGTGATCGAGTCGGCGGTCTCGGTGACAGACGCGCTGTGGTAGCGGATCCGCGGTTGTTGTATCAACGGCTCAAGGTGGCGGGAGTGGTCGCAGATGATCAGGCGGTGCTCTTCCTTCGTATGAGCGAAATAGAAGAACAGCCCTTCACGCTCCAGCAGGCGCAAGACAAAATCCAGATCGCTCTCGCGGTATTGGGTGATGTAGCTGTGGCGCTTGAGCGGCTGTTCCAGTCGGAAATCAAACGTGGGCAGCACGCCATAGTGGGCGAACACCGTGCGCAGGATGTCCTCGATGGTCTGGTCTTGAAAGATCCGCGAATCGAAACGACGCGACAGCATCCACAGCCAGGGGCTCAAGGTGGCCGAATAGCAGGCCAGGCC
>NZ_MSTQ01000051.1 GCF_001945365.1 Pseudomonas reinekei | reverse complement strand
TGTAGTGGTCAACTGATCCCGGACACGACGTTAAGTTTTTTCTCGGCCTGAGCCGGTGGCAGCCCACCATTAAATTGGTGCGGTCGAATCCAGTTGTATCGGTGCATCAAAAAATGGCTGATATCCCGCTGAGCTTGTTGGACCGTCGTGTAACCTATGGTCGGTATCCACTCGGTTTTCAGGCTCCTGAACACCCGCTCCATCGGCGCATTATCCCAACAATTTCCTCGCCGGCTCATGCTCTGACGCATGCGATATCGCCAAAGGCGCTGGCGAAAACTCCGGCTTCCATATTGCGAGCCTTGGTCGGAGTGGAACAGCAAACCCTGAGGCTTCCCTCGCTGCTCGTAAGCCATGTCCAAGGCCTTGATGACCAAGTCGGCATCCGGCTTTCCCGACAACGCCCAGCCCACAACACGGCGGGCAAAAAGATCTAGCACAACCGCCAGATACTGCCATTTCCCTTGAGCCCAAATGTAAGTGATATCGCCACACCAGACGTGGTCAGGAGCGGGCACATCAAATTCCCGGTTCAAACTATTAGGGATGTCGGGCCGCTCGACCGTCGCCTTTTTGTAAGCATGCGATCCCGGTTGTTTGCTGACCAACTCCAGCTCGCGCATCAGGCTTCGCACCTTGAATCGCCCGATCTCCTCGCCGTCGTCCTGCATCATGGCCATGATGCTACGGCTACCGGGAGCACTGCGGCCTTGGGTGAACAACTCGTTCACCCGACTGCGCAATCGAAGGCGCTCTACATCCGGTGTGCGGCGCCTGAGACGCCGAGCGTAGTAGCACGAGCGGGTCACTTCAAATACCTTGCACAGCCAATCAACCGGCTCGTGGATGCTCAACTGGTCAATCAGCGCGAACGCTCGAGATCTTCCGACATCAAGAGCGCGGTAGCCTTTTTTAAGATCGATTTTTCCCGCTCAAGGCGAGCAATTCGGGCTTCCAGCTCTTGGATTTTCTGCTGCTCCGGGGTCAGTGCTTTGCTCTGCGGAGTGACGCCCGTGCGTTCTTGCTGCACCTGGTCGACCCATCGGCGCAAAGCAGACTCGCCGACACCAAGCGAGCGGCTGGCCTCAATGAAGCTGTAATCCTGCTTGAGAACGAGGTCGGCAGCCTCGCGTTTGAACTCAGGGGAAAAGGTACGGCGTTGTTT
>NZ_MSTQ01000050.1 GCF_001945365.1 Pseudomonas reinekei | reverse complement strand
CCGAATCCGACGGGGTGGGTGGATCCGTTGGGGTTGGCTTGCCAATGTCCTGGTGATATCGATGCAGACGGTCCGTTTAGTGAAATTGTTCCGGGTGGCGGATTAGCGGCACACGAGGCTCAAGGAGGGCACCTTATCGCGAAACATATCGCTAGAACGGATGTGCAGTTAGCCGATAGGCTAAGAGCAGAACCGCATATTCCAGCGGCTTCAACATTTCCTGATAGGGCAACTGCCGAGTCGGCGGCTGCAAGAACATTGGCTGCAAATAAGATTAAGGTCGAAGAATTCTTAAATAGTTCAAAAGGGAAAACCACTGTTACTCATCACTTTCCCCACCCGGTAGGAGTCAGTATGATCAATGGCAATACAAATCATGAGCCGGCATCGAAAGTGTTGTTAGTACTGAAAAAGGATGTCCAACGACCTGAAGGGTATTTTTTACTGACAGGATTTTCAGAGTCATGAACAAAAATTTTCCCGAACTACATGATTTTTTTGGCGCTTATTTTCATCAAGATTGGACTGTCGAACATGAGACGGCAGATCAAGTGATTGATGGGTATTTAAGCGAGTCAGACGAGCACCATTTGCAAATCGTGCTAACTGAACTCTGTATGCTTATCGCTCAGAAGAAAGAAGAATTAGCATTAAGGGAGTACATGTTGAAAGAGCTGAGCTGTTATTACTGTTACTGGAATACGTGGGAATCGGGAGACTCTTGGCTGCTTCATATTGCTAGAAAACTACAAGAGCGCCTTGACGGTTCTGACTGAGAAGATCTCGCAAGATTTCCTTCAAAGTCCGGCGGTTTCCATAAACTGGTACGAAGTAAGTTCTCCCGAAGGCCATCGGTGGCAATTGAAAACTCATTTCGAAATTTAGGCATACGCAACAGTCACCATCACGAGCAGGCTCGCTCTTACAGGTTTCCTGCGGCTTTCAAATTAACCCATGACTTTGTGGGAGCGAGCCTGCTCGCGATGGCGACCTGACAGTCAGCGCTGCCCCGTCAACCAGGCCTCTTCAGGCTCTGGCGCAGCCAGACTGTCTATCACATGCACGCTATACCCCGGCACATTCTTCGCGTGGTGTTTGGCTTGGGATGCCATTTCCGCCAACTGGCTGGCATCGATTTCCCCGCAGGCTTCTGGATGCAGGTGCACCACGCCGATGGACAGCGAAAGCAACGGGAATTCCTGGCGCACGCCCTGGCGATTGGGGGCGATGAAGC
>NZ_MSTQ01000049.1 GCF_001945365.1 Pseudomonas reinekei | reverse complement strand
TGTAGTGGTCAACTAATCCCGGACACGACGTTAAGTTTTTTCTCGGCCTGAGCTGGGGCCAGTCCGTTGTTGAATTGGTGCGGTCTAATCCAGTTGTACCGATGCATCAGGTAATGACTGATGTCGCGGTGCGCTTCTTGAGCTGTCATGTAGCCCACGGTCGGTATCCATTCAGTTTTCAAGCTGCGAAACACACGCTCCATCGGCGCGTTATCCCAGCAGTTTCCACGACGGCTCATGCTTTGGCGCATGCGGTAACGCCAGAGCCGTTGGCGAAACTGGCGACTGCCATATTGCGAGCCCTGATCCGAGTGAAACAGAAGCCCTTGAGGCCTGCCACGCTGTTCGTAAGCCATGTCCAACGCCTTGATGACCAGATCCGCATCCGGCTTGTTCGACAGCGCCCAGCCCACCACTCGGCGCGCGTAAAGATCCATAACGACAGCCAGGTAATGCCATTTCCCTTGAGCCCAGATGTAGGTGATGTCGCCACACCAGACCTGATTCGGCGCCGGCACATCAAACTCTCGATTCAATATGTTCGGAATGTCAGGCCGCTCAACCGTCGCTTGTTTGTAGGCATGTGATCCAGGTTGTTTACTGACCAACTCCAGTTCCCGCATCAGGCCTCGCACCTTGAACCGCCCAATTTGCTCGCCGTCTTCCTGCATCATCGACACGATGCTGCGGCTACCGGCGGCGCTTCGACTTTGCGTAAACAGTTCGTTAACCCGGCTGCGCAACCGAAGCCGCTCAACGTCTGGAGTTCGGCGCCTGAGACGATGGGCGTAGTAACACGAACGAGTGACATCAAAGACTGCGCAAAGCCAATCAACCGGCTCTTGGGGGCTCAGTTGATCAATCAGCGCGTGCGCTCGTGCTCTTCCGACATCAAGAGCGCGGTAGCCTTTTTTAAAATGGATTTCTCCCGCTCAAGTCGAGCGATTCGAGCTTCCAATTCCTGGATTTTCTGTTGCTCTGGCGTCAGCGCCTTGCTCTGCGGAGTCAAGCCGTTGCGCTCCTGCTGGAGTTGGTTAACCCAGCGACGCAACGCGGACTCGACCACCCCAAGCGAGCGGCTGGCTTCGATATGGCTATAGCCTTGATCGAGCACGAGGCCTGCGGCCTCGCGTTTGAATTCAGCGGAAAAAGAACGACGTTGTTTGGTCATCAGACACCTCTATCTGGCGAGCATTCTCGCCTAAATGGGTGTCCGGTTTCATTAGACCACTACA
>NZ_MSTQ01000004.1 GCF_001945365.1 Pseudomonas reinekei | reverse complement strand
GGGATATCAGCCATTTTTTGATGCACCGATACAACTGGATTCGACCGCACCAATTTAATGGTGGGCTGCCACCGGCTCAGGCCGAGAAAAAACTTAACGTCGTGTCCGGGATCAGTTGACCACTACAGTGCTGCAGGCTGGCCGAATTGAAGAGCAAGCAAAAAAAATAGGGATAGGTACATTTGGCCCCGTTTTTTGCTCCTCAACTGAAGACTGGTAGGGCCCATCACGGCAGGCAGCGCCTGCCCCACGGCCTTTGGTGAATAGCTGCGCGTCTAACTGACCGCGGCGGACGATTTCGTACAGCGCTACGACCTACGTTTTTACAAACGTACAACGGGGTGAATAGCCGCTCAAAAACAGCGTTTAACAGGTTTGAGAAAGCAAGATTCTCAAACGTAATGTAAGCGTCCGGCGAAGTCACCTACCCGATCCCAGCTATAAGGGCGATGGTGTCCACTTAAAAATGAACTGACCCCCAAATGTTGGACACCATGGCCTCCGGCGGTTGCGTCAGGAAGATGTGTTGGCCGGACGGATACAATTCATCCCGTTGCTGGATCAGATCAGCCTTCCATGCGCGATCGGGCTCTCCGCGCGAGCGTTGCAGGCATGGGCTGGCCGATAATTGGTATGACTATCAGAGCCTTCGCCAATGCCGCGCTTTATATTCGATACGATAAATTGGCTAATAGCTTAAAGGCTCTGGCCACTTTGGATGCGCCTAGACGTGCTTCGTAGCTGACTTTTGAGGGAAACCATAGTGCGACTATCTGGCTGTTTAGACTAGACCCATGTCAGCAGGCAGCGGTGAGTGGTCCACCGCGGCCTGTTTGATGATCATGAATAGATACCTTGGGGAGCTAATCCATGGTCGTCATTAGCGCGTATTTCCGACTCAATAGGTTGAGCGGAAAGTGCCAGTACTCCACCTATCCTCAGGGTCACACCGGTCCTGCGTGCAAAAACTGCAGGCGCAAGCCGGAGCAGGTTTAAAAGAAAAAACTGTCACGAGCTACGAGTGCGTTACTTTAGAAACGATCGAATCGATAAGGGCTTGGGTCAATGATCGGTGCATGCCCGCTGACCAAATCCGCGGCAAGATGACCCGCTGCCGGTGAAGTGCCGAAACCATGCCCCGAAAACCCGGTGGCCACGGTTAACCCAGGTATCTGAGCTACCGGCCCAATGACAGGATTGGAATCGGGTGTCACATCAAGCGTGCCCGCCCAGGCTTGGGCGATTCGCGCTTTCTCGAACACCGGCCAGGCAGCCTTCAAGTTGTTCATAGCGTCCATATTGAGTCGCGGATTGGCAGCTGGATCCTGCACACGGATACGTTCGAACGGACTCACACTATGGGCTCCCCAGCGCCGAGCCAGTGCCAGGTCAGTGATAAAGGGCTTGCCCAGCGATACATTCAATACGCTACGCTGTGCACGGAATTGCGGCATGTACTGCTTTGAGAGCAACAAGTGGTCTAGGGTTAGGAAAGCATCCAGTTTGCCGCGCTGGGTAATGATGAAGCCGCCGTCTTTGTGCTTGCGAAACGAGAAGTCTGGAGCTCCAACTGCGATTTGCGTTGGTCCTTCCATGGGATGCGTACGCAGCACCGAGCAGGTCAAGGGCAGGGTAGGCAACGCCACTCCGTGATTACCCAGGAAGCGCCGCGACCACATTCCACCCGCCAGCAATACATGATCACAGCGGATTTCGCCTTTTTCCGTGACCACGCCGCTGACCGCACCGGCAGACAGTTGTAACGTACGCACCGCGCATTGCTCGATAATCACCACGCCACGCGCCATCGCGGCCTTGGCAATTGCGCTGCTGGCCAAGGTTGGTTCGGCGCGTGCATCGGATGGCGTAAAAATGCCGCCTGCCCAACCGCCGGTTCCGCCGGGCACCAGGGTATCGATCTCACGCTTGCTGAGCAGTCGCGAATCCAGCGACAAATGCTCAACCGACTTGAGCCAGCTCTCATGCATCGCCATCTGCTCAGGGGTCCGCCCGACAAACATGATGCCTTCCTGACGATAGCCGACGTCTGACCCGACCCGATCCGGCATCTGCGCCCACAAGCGGTCCGCGGCAAGGGCCAATGGAATATCGGCAGCGTGACGGCTGGTCTTGCGGACCCAGCCTAAGTTGCGTGAGGACTGCTCGCCGGCGATACGGCCTTTTTCCAGCACCACCACTGCGATGTTGCGCTCCGCCAGGGTTAGCGCTGCCGTCAGGCCAATGATACCGCCGCCAATGATGACGACGGAGGTCGTTGAGGGAAGCTCAGTGGAGGTTTTCACGGGGGCTATAGTCGGTGCCATGATCAAGACTCGGTAAACAAAAAAAGGCGTCCATGCTTGCGCATGGACGCGTGACGGTCATTGCGCCAGTCGAATCACTTCCACCTGCGCCTTCGACGCGCCGCGATACGCCGTGACTTCCAGCTCAACTTTGTAGACCGTGGAGCCCAGTGGCGGACAGGTGACTGTACTGGCGGGGTCGACGCCACGGAATTTTTCACCGATCAGATTCATTACCGCCGGAACATCCTTGGGGTCCTGGATGAACACACGCGAACACACCACATCGGCCAAGCTCGCATCGACTGCGTTTAGTGCTGCCTCGATGTTGGCGAAAACTTGGTGTGTCTGTTCTAGGATATCCTCCGGTATCAGCTTGGTTTGGGGGTTGCGGCCGGCGGTGTTAGACACGAAGATCCAATTGTCCATCACCACTAGGCGCGAATAACTGGCTTGTTCTTCAAACGGTGAACCGGTTTTGACTTTGATGATTTTTGTCATGTCGAATACCTTCGGGAAGAGAGGGTTGGATTTTGGCTTAACGCAGCTCTGGGGTTTCCCAAAGGTTCAGGGACACGCCGATACCTTTTCCGATGGCGTTGCGGTAAACGACTGTGCCCCAAGCCACGTCCTCCACGGGCATGCCACCCACCGACATGATGATGATTTCCTCATCGTTCCTGCGTCCTGGCGCTTCCCCGGCGATAATCTTGCCAATATCTTCGACATCTGCGAGGCGCATCTTGCCTTCGTGGACCATGTCCATGAAGCGTACGCCAATCACGGGTACGTTGTTGTGCGCAGGCTTCGGCAGTTCCTCGAACCAAGCCTGATACAGGCCAGTGTTATCCAACACCTTGCGAACGTCGGGCCGTTCCATGTCGGCGTCCAGCGAGCAGAAAGATGGCATCGCCAGGAAGGCACCCGGTTTGACCCATTCGCGCCGCACAATTGGGTATGTGGAGGGGTCACCTACCTCACCGGAGCTACAATAAGTAACAAGGTCTGAATCACGGACCACTTCTTCCAGAGTTCCAACCACGCTGACGCTAGTGATCTGTGGGTAAGTTTCTTGTACCCACTCGATGAAGTTATCGAGGCTTTTTTGACCACGACCCATGATTTTCAATGTGTCGATATGTGGGCAGACTGCCATGAATGCCGCCAATGTAGTCTTGCCCATCACCCCCGGGCCGAGCAGGCCGACGACTCTCGAGTCCTTGCGCGCCA
The DNA here is from genome assembly GCF_001945365.1 of Pseudomonas reinekei. Taxonomy (GTDB): domain Bacteria; phylum Pseudomonadota; class Gammaproteobacteria; order Pseudomonadales; family Pseudomonadaceae; genus Aquipseudomonas; species Aquipseudomonas reinekei. Next base: position 475,820 of record NZ_MSTQ01000004.1, on the reverse strand, counting down.
AATGGCGCGCGCCGACGCCTGGAATTGCACCGGTGCGGTAGGCTGACAACAGGTTGGCCGACATGTGTGCCAAGGGGGCACCGGTGTCTGGATCGGTAAGGGTAAACATCAAGATCGATCGTGGCAGACCTTTTTCGCGGTTGGCGATATTGGAGCCATACCACTTGATGCCAGCGGTACAGAAACTGCCACCCAGATAGGCCGGCATCGCCATCATGCGTCGATCAGCCGTAGGTTTTGGCATGTTCGGGAACGGCGAGTCCTTGGGAAATGTGATCAGCGCGCCGTGGGAATCATTGTTCGGGCCGGCCATGCGGTAGTCGCCTATGTGGAGCAAGCCGAACATCTCCTCCATGGTATTCACGCATGCGAGCATGTCTGTGACGCCTGCGCGGATCATGTCCGGTTCAGAAAGATAGATGAAGTCGATTTTTGTATTTGTGGACATATTTATTCTCGGATTGAAGGTGAGATCGCTGCGGTAAGCACAGCTCCACGCTGGCAAGGTCGAGTATCGAGGGAGGATTTTCGGCGGTATTGTAAATTTCGGACATTGAGCGCAGGTCTGCACGCCGAAAGCTGGCGCGAATAATGCTTGAAATTTCCTGTATCTGTGCATGCCCTAGGTGCAACAATGATCAAGCAGAACGTGCCGCCCGCCCGACATAAAACGACGAACGAACAACCCTGGTTCGTACTAAATTCGTCACGCTATTCGGTGATGCCTTCCGCGCACCCGGCGATCTCGCATTTCTATGCCTTCGATGTCGCCCAATCGACCGATCTGCTGGCTGTGCCGGACGGTTGCGTGGATATTTTTTTCGACTGCGATGCCGCCCGCCCCAGCGCCAGAATTTCCGGCACACCGCTGACTGCCCAGGCCGTGCAATTGCACCAGCACCATCATTATTTCGGCGTGCGTTTTTCACCAGGCGTCATTCCCGGTTTCATCAATGTGCTGGCCGAAGAACTGACCGAACGCGAACTCGACCTGCTGGAGGTCTCGGGGTTTGCCCCACACATCTTCGAAAGCATCGTTCAGGCACCGTTGCAGGGCGATCAAATGCGCCTGTTCAACGACTATCTGGCCCCGCAACTGATGAGTAAAACGTCGCGACTTACGGCCATGATCATCCAGCAGACGCTGCAGCATCGCGGTGATATTCGCCTGCAGCAGCTCGAGGACCTCAGTGGCTACACAAGTCGCACCCTGCACCGCCAGTTCAGCCAGGATACCGGCATGTCGCCCAAGACGTTTTTCCGCATCATCCGCTGCCAAGCTGCCTTGGACACTCTCAACACCCAGCAGGACGTATCGTTTTCACAGTTGGCCCTCGACCTGGGGTTCTCCGATCAATCGCACTTCCTGCGCGACTTTAAAAAGCTGGTCAGCACCACCCCCTGTGACTACCAGCGCAAGATGCTGCAGAACGCCTACACCGACAGGATCAGCTACGCCTGAGCGCACTCTGCGCAAATAAATCCGCGTCTCCATCGTTTCTCCACAAACCTCCCTTCAAAGTGCATCTTGGTGGTGCACAGTGCACAGTGCACAGTGCACAGTGCACAGTGCACAGTGCACAGCGCACTTCGTCGCCCGGAGGAAATTCGCCATACTGCGATGACCGAATAGCACACGGCGACCTTCACCGTTCAGACCATGACTCAATCACACCTTGCATCGTCACCACTGGACCTCGCGGATTTCGGCTCAACCCATGCGCCGCTGTCGCGCGCGTCACCAAAGCTCAACACGCCGCCACCGGCGATGAAGATCGAGCCTTCCCCGCGGGCCAGTTCGAATAAGCTCAGCACCTTGTCGCGGTGTTTGGACGAGATCAGCGGCCCCATCTGGGTAGCGGCTTCGTGAGGCCAGTCAACGTTCATCGTCTTGATGCGCTCTGCAATGGCAGTGCAGAAGCGCTCGAACAGCAGGCGTTCGACATACACCCGCTTCGAACATAGGCAGACCTGCTCGCTGTTGAGGAACAGCGCGCGCATCATGCCGTCGATCATCTTGTCGAAGTCACAGTCGGTGAAGATGATCGCCGCGTTCTTGCCACCCAGCTCGAGCGACGCCGTTTAACCCCTTCGACGTCGGCGCGCATGATTGTGGTGCCGGTACGCGACTCGCACGTGAAGGTTATGGCGCTGATGTCCGGATGGCGCGAAATGAACTCGCCCGCCGAATTCGGGCTGAAGCCATGTACCAGGTTGAACACGCCATCCGTTACACCGGCCGCTTGCATCACCTCGGCCGGCAGTGCGGCGGTGTCAGGGTCCGAGGGTTTCTGGATGAAGAAGCTTTGGCCGAGCACTGCCCAAGCGCCTGTCACTGACTGATCCGCTTCCTCGCTGGACCGCAGCGCTAGGGGCCCGGCGTTCTTCGCGTACTCGACTAACTACCTGATTGATGTCGAGCATGGCGTGATCATGGATGTGGAACCAACGCCAGCTCATCGAACCGCCGAGGTCGAGAGCACCAAGACCATGATTGAGCGGGTCGAAGAGCACTTCGATATCAAGCCAGATCGGCCCATTCGCAATACCGCTTATGGAACCGCACCGATGTTGGCCTGGATGGTCGACGAAAAAGAAATCTGGCCGCATGTGCCGGTTTGGGACAAAACCGAGCGTAAGAACGAGAGCCTTTCGATCAGTGATTTTCAATGGAGTGAAGAAGCGCAGGAATATCGTTGCCCCACGGGGCACGCCCTGCGTAGCGAGTGGCGGGCCTTCAAGAACAGGCGCTCACATGTCACAAAAGCCAACACCATCATCTTCCGATCCAGACAGACCGACTGCGCAAAATGTCCGATGAAAGCCAAGTGCTGCCCGTACACTCCGATTCGCAAGGCCGTCCGCAGCGTCCATGAAGCCGCTCGTGATGTGGCTCGGCGCATTGCAGCAACGCCGGCGTATCAGCGCTCTCGCTACGAACGTAAGGAGGTCGAAATGTTGTTTGTCCACCTCAAGCGCATCTTGAAATTAGATCGCTTGCGACTACTTGGCATGAGCGGCGCAACCGGTGAATTCAAGCTGGCCGCCGCGGTTTAGAACCTGCGACGGCTGGCCAAATTTACATCTCAAGGGCCATCAGTCACGGGATAGGTGCGCCTGCACCAAGCAAAAAACCTCAAATAACCCAATAACAGAGCAGCAAAGGTCACCGAAGGGCCGAGAAACCACTCAATGTGATGAGCAGGTTCTCCGGTGGTGGTCGTGCCTGAGTTCAGGCGAGCTGAAAATCCGACCTTTTCAACAGAATCGGATTTTCAGCTGACCCGGACTTAGGCAAGGCCACTATCGGAGATGCGCTTCTGTGACGTTGGCCGCCATGGCCATTTTGCAGGGTTGCCTTTGCCAGGCTGGCAGGAGTTCGGTGCTTAGCGTGCAAATGCGAGTCGTGCCGCCAGTGTGGGAGTAACGTCGGGCCTGCCCGTCAAGGGCGCATACCAACAAGAACTGTCGAGGTCCCGCAGATGTCACTCAACGTCGCAAGTCATGTACTCACGCGAGTACCGGGTGTAGTTGAAGTCCGTTTTCCCACTAGCATTTCGCTCGATTGCGCACACTTGGGAGGGCCAGCCAGGCACTACCGCTTTCTCAGAGGGATAGCCAAGCTGTGCCTTGACCCACTCTCGCCAGCGCTGGCCAATGTCAGTTTGCTGGATGCGGTCAAGCCTGAAGCCGATGGTTTGGTCGAGGTAGAAACGGACTTGTGCCTCCTGCTGCCTGAACAAGAGCAGCCTGAATCCGAACTGACGGTGGTCGCCAACATCGTCAATCGCGGCGGCTGGATCGGCCCGCTCGCGGATTTCAACCAAGGTCCCCAGGTGCTCGATAGCGCCGAGAGTGTGATCGCCAATGGCGCGGGCTTCATGGCCAGTCGGGGTATGGCCACAGTGTGGTGTGGTTGGCAGGGAGACATCGCACCTGACGAGGCTCTGATTCTGGCCCGCCTGCCGCGTGCCGAAGGCGTCCGCGGCTGGGTTCGCGAGGAAATTATCCCCGACACCGCGATCGGTGGTACCCGCAATGGTTGTGAGGCTGGGTTCGTGGTCGCCGAGCTAGCCTATCCCATTCTTGACCTTGCCCAGTGCCGGCTGAGTGTACGCCAACAGGCAGAGGAACCACCCGTAGCGCTCGGTATCGATCACATCACTGTGCTGGACAAGCATCACGTGCGTATTCGCCTGGCACCTCAGCAGGATGCAGGAGCCATTTACTGCCTGGAGTACCTGGCCAGCGATCCCATTGTCTGCGGGCTTGGCTTCGCAGTTGTCCAGGAGGTTTTCGATTTTCTCAAGCACTGCCCAGCAGACCAATGCGGTAACCCTAACCCGCTGTGGCAGGCGGGCAGGGCGCTCACTCTGGTTGCCAAAGGATATTCCCAGGGAGCCCGTTTTCTGCGGGAATTCCTGTACCTCGGCTTCAATCAGGCGCGCGCCTCAGCGCGGTTGTTCGATGCAATGCTGGTCATTGCCGGGGGGGCGCGTAGGACAAAGGCCAACCAGCCCTTTTGGCGCGTCTCGCGTTTTTCCCGGCAACACGAGGACAGTGATGCCCCGGACCTGGCTTTCCCGTTTGCCTATGGCGCTTCCTCGGATCCTTGGAGTGGCCGGTGCGACGGGCTCTTGAAGCGCAGCGAACAGCAAGGCAGCACGCCTTTGGTCATGCAACTAGAAACTGATAGCGAAACATGGCACGGGCGTATGTCTTTGCTGGCCACCGATGGGCGCGGGCATGCCCTCGAACTGCCGGCAAATGTGCGCCTGTATCTGGTGGCTGGCCAGCATGTGGTCGGGAGTCCTGCTGCCTACGGTGTGGAGGACATTTGCCAGGGAATGACCAATCCGCTTGACTGGGGTTGCTATGCCAGAGCATTGCTGATCGCTTTGATCGATTGGGTGACCCGGGGCATTTCACCGCCAGCCAGCCTTTTTCCTTCGTTGGCCGATGGAAGTCTGGTCACGCTGGAGCATGCGCAACAGGTATACCCTCGGTTTTGCGGCCTGCCTTATGACGCTACGCTGGCACCAGCTCGGATTTCTGTGGCTGCCAACGAGCTACGTGAGTACCCAGTGCTGGTACCCTGCCCGGACGGCAATGGTAATCCGTTAGGTGGTATTCCCATGCCGGAATTAGTAGTACCGATCGCCACTTACAGTGGCCGTAATCGTCGCTTGCCCGGCCATGGCGCCCCCGGTTTGGCCGTGATCTGGGGTAGTTTCGAGCCCTTTGCGACCACCCGAGCGCAACGGTTAGCGACGGCTGACACACGGCTGTCACTGGAAGAACGCTATGCCTCTCCGGAACATTTTCTGAGGCTCTGGCAGCAGGCCGTGACAAGACTGGTGGATGCTCGACTGCTGTTGCAAACTGATGCGGCGCGGGTACATGCAGAGGGTGCGCGTCTGGCGCAGGCCATTGCACGCGAAGAGGGGCCAAACAATGTCTGATCCTGCTCTGATGCGCAAGATTGGCTGGCGCCTGTTACCCCTGTTGTTCGCTGGTTACACGCTGTCGATCATCGATCGGGTGAACATCAGTTTCGCTCGTGAACCTATGTCGGCTGACATCGGTTTGAGTGCGGCGGCGTTCGGTTTTGGAGCGGGGCTCTTCTTTCTTGTCTACTGTGCTTTCGAGGTGCCAAGCAATGCACTGCTGGTGCGCTTTGGCGCTCGAGTTTGGCTGGCCCGAATCATGGTCACCTGGGGGCTTCTAACGATGGTCATGGCTTGGGTGCAGACTCCGTTGCACTTCTATGCCATGCGCGCGCTACTCGGCGCCGCAGAGGCCGGTTTCTACCCTGGGGTGGTCTATTTACTGAGTGCATGGTTCCCCGATCGGCACCGCGCAGCGGCTCTTTCATTGCTGATGCTTGGCGGTCCGGTGGCTGGGATCATCGTCGGACCGCTGTCCATGCATATCCTTCTTCACTTGGACGGTGTGATGGGCTTCAAAGGCTGGCAGTGGCTGTTCCTGCTCCAGGGAGCTCCTGCGGTAGTGATGGCTGGCGTGCTCTATCGCTGGCTGGCGGATTCGCCGCAGCACGCTTCCTGGCTCGACCGCCACGAGCGAGATGCCTTGCAGCGCTCGCTTGGGCAGGATAGCGCCTGTGAGCGTGGTGAAGGCAGGTTCTGGGACGTGCTAAGCGACTTGCATTTCTGGCGGCTAGCCCTGGCTCTGGCCACGGTATATCTGGGGGTGTATTCAGTGATGTTTTGGCTACCAGCGCTGTTGCAGCAGAAAGGTGCCGTCGGCATGCAAGCGCTGGGCTGGATGACGATCGCTCCATACGTTGCCTCATTGCTGCTCATGCCATTGCTGGCGTTTAGTTCGGACCGCCTGGATGAGCGCCGCTGGCATATCGGTGCGGCATTGCTGCTGGCGGTCGGCGGTATCCTTGCCGCACTCTGGTTGGCGCGTGATGGAGTCGGGCTTCTGCTGGGCTTGTCGGTTGCCTATGCCGGCATTACCTCAACGATTCCACTGATTTGGTCCATGGTGGGCAAGCGTTACCAAGGCAGCCAGTCGGCGCTGACGATCGCGCTGATAAATACTATCGCCTCGCTGGGCTCCTTCGCTGGGCCCTGGCTGCTAGGCATCGGCCAGCAGCTGACTGGGTCGTTATTGACGCCGATGTGTGCAGTGGCGGTGTCTTTGGGAGTCGGGGCGCTGTTAATCGTCAAGGGTGGTGAGCCTACGCCGGAGTTGTCGTTACGTTGAAAAACGAGGCGGGCGTGGCAGGGAGCCACGCCCGCTATGCTCAGAAGGTTTTCTGCCAAGACAGGTACAGGCGCATCACATTCTTGCGCTCCAGCTGCGCTGGCCCTGTTACCGAGACCAAGCGCTCTACGTGATCGATCTCGCCATCAGCGCGGTGCCGATTTAGGTAGAGCACCACTGACAGTCCGTCCAAAGGTTTCTGTAAGGCATAGCTGATTACCGTGGCCAGCTCATGGCGTGCAAAACCCTCGTAGCCTCGGGCACCACTCGAACGCTTAGCGATGGCTTGGATCCTCAGGCCAGGTATGCCGGCGGCGGCCAGGTTCCAGTTGGCGTCGACAGTCCAGGTGCGCTCGTCCTCCAATCCGTAGAATGTCCAGCCATTGCCCGAACCTTCCCAGTAGCCGGCATCGTCCTTGAACAGTACTCGGTTGTAATCGCCGCCACGTACTTGGTTGAGAGCAACTCCCAGGGTAGTACCGCCCCAACTGTGTTGGATGCGTGCTTCGGTCCAGCGTGTTGACAGGTGCTCTGCCGCAGGAGCGTAACCGCCAAGCCCCGTCGTTTCGAACAGGTGCCCCGCATCCTGTTGTTGGCCATGCGTCAAGCTAAGTTGGGTCTTAGGACTGAACCACGGCGAGACGGAAATACGAGCAAAGTGCTCTTTCAGGTAATCCTTGGCCGTGAGCGATTGCAGCATGACGTTGATATTATCCCAAGGCTTTAATTCCAAACCGTAGTAATCGACGTAGTCTATACGTTGCCCGAAAAAGTTCTCCAACGGACTCCCCCAGCCGTCTTCATTTCGCGCGGTGTACCGAAAGAATCGTGTGTAGTACGCCTGTAGCCTTTCCGACTCGAAGGCAGCATCGACGCCGGTGGAGGTGGACTTCAGGATGCGCGTATCGGAGTCCATGTAAAGATGGCTCCTGCGGCTCTGCTTGCCATAGCCCACGATAATCGCGCCTGGCCCGGCAGGTGTGGTGTAGTTGAGATAGGCGGTGCGTGTACCGGACAAGGTGTCCGGCCGAGTGACCGAAGGTCCCTTCGGTAGATTGGACACTTCGTCAGCACTGCCACTAACATCCAGTGCATGGGCGAAGGCCATGCCGTAACGCAGGGCCCAGCCTTGACTGACAGCGCCGGTGAAATAATCGAGAGTCCATGCGTCGACCCATTCCCGGCGGGTCTTGGCGGGGTATCCCTCATCGGTGTCTAGGCTTTGCTCGTTCCAATAATAGTTGCGATAGCCCAGCGTGACCTGATCCTTGTCCAGTAGCAAGCCAGCATGGACCGAGGATGCACAGCTGAGGGCCAGTGTGAGTGGTGCCAGGCGCGAAGTGATTTTCATGTTGTTGTCTCCACTTTGGAGACAACAGGTTACGGAGCCGCCCGGATCCCGCTTGATCGGACTGGCATACTAGTTGTGTTCAGCGTGCACATCGCGCTCCTGCAATCGGTAGTCGCTCGGGGTGCAACCGAACTGCATCTTGAATGCCTTGGAAAAGTGCGATGCATTGCAGAAGCCCGAACGAAATGCAATTTCCGTCATGGTCATATGTGCATGACTCAGGTTGCCGAGCAGCCTTCGGCTCTGCTCCAGCCGACAGCGCCATATATAGTTGGCCGGGGTGATACCAAGCGGCGAGAACATGTTGTAGAGCTGGCGGAGGCTGATACCGAAACGCTCGGCAACCCAGTCTGGGTTGATCTCAGGCTCGCAGGCATTGGTTTCGAGAAATCGGGTTATCTCGCCAAGCATGTATTGATGGGACCGCGTGGCCTGGCGCGTTCGGGTTGCGGGTGCTTTTATCAGGCTGCTGAAAGCCAGCTGTTGCAGGGTCCCTCGTAGCACGTCGCTTTGCGCGTCGTTCAGGCCAGGCAGTTGGTCGTAAGTAGTACGCATTAGTTGGCCCATGACTGCAGCTATCGGCAGGTTGCGACGCAGCACGTTGCCTGCCAAACCTTGTGCCAGCAGCAAGGCCGGAGGCAGCGTTGACTTCGCCATGGGCATGGAAATGAAGCAGGCTTTTGAAGTGAAGCTCAGGTCATAGGCTTGTTGATTATCAGTGAGCAGGAGGTCGCCGGGCAGCAAAGTTTGCTCCTTTCCTGCAACGCGATGATGGATGCGCCCCTGCAGGATCAGAGCAACCGAAAAGCATGGCTCAACGGGGTTCGGGTGTGTGCCGGGGCGGCTGAAGATCATCAATGGTGTCGAGGAGGTTTTGACCAATCGTAGTTGCTGACGCTGCCTCGCCTCGATCGCGGAGTGGACGATCTGCGGGCCTCTAGCTTGATGCACGAACGGCCACAGCGACTGAGCTAAGCTCTGCTGCCACTTGTGATAGCTGCTGCAATTAGCATCCACTCGATAGGACACGGAATACATTTACCTCTCCTACGCTCACGTTACCTAAAAGGCTTTCCATCAGCGGGGGGCAAGATATATGCCGATTCTCAGCGTTTCACCGCTGTGCCTTGCCTGCCAATCTTCCCACAGGGCAGGATTTGCCAGTAGCGGGTTCGTTGATGCCCGGAATCCAGCCATTCGAAGCCGAATAACAGTGACTGACCGATCAGCGATGGATCATTACCGCCCTCGACGATCACTGTCATTTGGTGATTATCATGATCCTGCTCGCAGCGGCCCCATGCCGTTGTTACTTCGTTACCCAAGGACGCATTCCCGGGCTTGATGATGCTCCAGAACATATAGTCACCGTTCCAACAAACGCAGCCTGGAAATTGCTCATAAGCGAATAGACCTTGGGGGAAATGGACGTAACTCATGACAGACTCCTAAGGAAAAGTTGTAGCTTGAACGGGCGTGGAGTCGGTGGCTTTTCTCAGAATGTCAGATATCTATGTTGGGCGCGCAAGTTGATGCAACTGATCTCGCAAACAAGGGAAAAGCGGGCTGCGAGTGATGCTTAATGCTCAAGCCTGGTCGACCTTATGGCGAATGGCCAATTCTGTTAAAAAGTCAGTCAGCCCAGACTGCTGGGGATCAAAATGGCAAGGCGCTGGGTTTGCCCAAGCAAGAACTGGATTATCAGGTCGCCGTGAAGAAGTCCTCGAGCTGGCGAATGCGGTTTTCCCGGTCCGCGTCGGGCTCACCTTTGACGCCGATGCACTGGCCAGTGATATCTGTCTTGTTCCAGGCTACCGGGCGCACGATACGTAGCTGCGAGCTGATCTGATCAATGAAGAACAGGCTTGGGTAGATGTTGAGGTTGCGCAGACGGTACATCATCCACTCAGACTGCCGCTGACCGTATTCCTCCACCAGTCGCTGCATGACGCTGGCATAACCGGCGTATACAGTCGGATTGGCGTGTCGACGCATAGCCTCTATGCCTGGATAAAGCGCTACAGCACAGGGCGAATTCAACCGGTCGTCGCAATACCTTTGATCGAGGTGTTTATGGGACGACCTGCGGGCTGGATGCAGAAGTTGACGGGTCTATGAGCGATGCGTTCGCCAGGTGCGCCGTCACTTCGCAATGAAATTGAACGGTTGTTCTGGAAACAGATCTCGACCGGGATCACAAGCGAAAGCCAGCGGGGCAACTGGCGTATCATCAGCGATAGGCACACGCTGGTTCCGTCATCCCGAACATGATGCGGAATATCCTGGAGTACTACCTCACCTTCGTACATCACCAGGATGAGCTTCACGCAGCACTGGTGGCACCGGCCGATGAGAATGTAGATTTCAATGCCCTGTATCGATACGTCAACCGCGAATCCCAATCCGACGCCATCAGCCTCACGGATTTTGGCGAGATTGTACCGGCGCATTACGTGGAGCGGTTCAGGCAGGTAGCCGCTCCATTGAGGTCTGCTCTGAAGTGTCCTTGACGACAGTGGTGAATGCCTTAGTCGACTACGACTTCAGGATTCATGGGTAGAGAGGGCGAGTTCCCTGTCCGTAGAGCGGGGACTCCAAACGGGCCTGTGATGGAGTTCAGGGTTTTGATGAGAAAGCTACCCTGAATCCCCTGGGCAGAGCGCACCCCGTACTTACGCTTCAGATAACCGCAAATTTTATCGACATCGTCTGTCAGTTAAATTTTGACTCGATCAGCTTTTGTCACCTCAGTTTTGTCTTGCGCCGAGCTGCAGCTAGTTCGCTCATGCTGATTTGGCAACGTATTTTTGATGACAGCAAGGACGTTGCCCCTCGAATATGAGGGTTTAACTAGATTAAAGTCATATTATTCTTCGGGAAGGTTTTCGAAGATGGTTTGAAGAACTTTATTAAATTTTTGTATTTGAGGCTCGGTCAGTCCTTGATAGCTTTGCGTAAAGAGCTTATCAGTGGCTTTCTGAATTTTATCAATAGCTTCCCAACCCTTATCTGTCAGACCGACTCGGGTAACTCTTCCGTCTGTGGAGCATTGGCTCGTGTCAATTAATTCATCCTCTTTCATACGATAAACGATTTTGGTAGTTGTCGAGAGCTTGGCAATAGCTTGAGTTGAGATCTCGGAAATGCTGGATTCACCGTGTTCTTTGAGGATGAAAAGAATTCGGTACTGAGGTACGTCGAGGTCGATCTTCTTTAAAATTCGCTCCATCGCTTGGCTATACCTGCCATGGACTTGAGCTAACCAATAATACGGAAATTCCTCTTGACGGAAATCCTTGCTGGAAGGGTTGTAGCGACCACGATTTTTCTTGGGGATGCTCATTCGGAAGCTCGTTTCGATCGGTATGGATATGTGGATGGTTTCCAGCGGTGTTGATTTGGCCTTGTGTCAGCGCAGATGAGTGCGTGCTGATCCGCTTTCAGCCTCGTGCATAACTCCACCATGCTAACGAATCCCCGCTGCGCAGGCACGGGCAATTTGCTTGATTTTTCACTCAAATGCCAACCAGATTCATGATAGTCGTTTTTAAGCTATGTCTACCGCTGCGGCCTCCACCTGGCCGCGCTCGTTGATAGCGTGTTTGAACATTTCTGGAAGCTGTCAACCAGAGTAAAAGGAGAACGTTTCGTGAGGCCGTGCCTGTAAGGGAGGGCGCTACCTTGGTGCAACCTAAGCCGCCTGAGAAAAAATGAAATCTCCCACGGGCCGAGCACCCCGCAATGAGGCCGGTAATCACTGATCGCGAGCGGATGAGCGTTCCTGGAAGCGCCAGCCTTATCGAAAACTCATAAGATTTTTTAGAATATTGAGTTGTTGATTAAACATTTAAGCAGTTTTTTCAAGAGGCGAGTCTTCACCGGCGGGGGCGTAATCTCACGTAGCGTTTTTGGATAAATACCATATAAATCATATGCTTGAGAGATTTTTTGTTTTTCATCCATCGGATGAAGCCGCTTTTATTCTGTGCGGACGATTAAGAAATGCGCCATTTTTGAAGCAATAAAAGACTCCAAAATCAATTGACATTTCCATTAAATCTAGCGATCTTGGGTTCAAGGGTGCGGCGCATGCTGCAGCTATCGGGTTCGCTAGGTAGGTGATCTGAAATGGCAATCGTTGTAGAGCGTTTTTCAATCGGGCAGAGCGGCCCGACGGTTATGGTCAAGGACACAATTGATGTTGCTGGCTATGCAACCCGCGCATCGAGTCAGGCTCTCCAATCCGCCCAGCCTGCAGAGCAGCACGCTGCTGTCGTGCAGCAACTTCTTGAAAGCGGATGCCATCTGATTGGGAAAACGTCGCTGCATGAGCTGGCTTTCGGAACAACCGGTATCAATCGCTGGGTAGGCACCCCCGTTAATCCTCGGTATCCAGATCGTATTCCTGGTGGTTCATCCAGCGGATCAGCAGCGGCTGTTGCTGCTGGTTTGGCTGACTTTGCGTTGGGTACTGACACCGGCGGATCTGTACGTATTCCAGCGTGTTGCTGTGGCGTTTTTGGCTTCAAGCCTACTTTCGGCAGGGTAAGCCGTGTGGGAGTGATGCCTGCCGAGACATCGCTGGATTGTGTAGGCCCGTTTGCCTCTTCGCTCTCAATGCTGGTTACGGCAATGCAGGCAATCGATCCAACCTTCCAGCAAGGGGGCACCGCTAGAGAGGTTCGCATCAAGAAGTTGCGGGTGAAGGCGAGTGAGCGAATCAGCAGCGTAATTGGCAGTGCTCTGTCCGCTACAGGGATGATAAAAGATGAAATCGAGTTCGATAATTTCGATGCGGCTTATCACGCGGGCATGGTTGTTATCAATCGAGAAACTTTTGCGGCTTGCGGACACCTCATTGAAAGCGGTTTGGTCGGTGAGGATATAAGTGGTCGTCTGGAAGCTGCAGGTCGAACTTCAGATGAGCAGCTAGCTCTGGCTGAAAAAGTCCGGCAGAGCTTTACGGCTGAAGTTGATGCCGCTGTGGCCGATGGTTCAATTCTGGCGTTACCCACTATGCCAGATTTTCCATTGAAAGTTGTCGATGCCTCGGACACTCGCGCTGTCTTGGGAATGACTTCCCTTGTTCGTCCATTCAATTTATCAGGCCATCCAGCTTTGACTATTCCGTTGATTAGTCGGGAAGGCCTGCCGGCAGGATTGCAATTAATTGCAGCGAAAGGACAAGACGAAGCGCTTTTGGCTGCTGCTGATGAAATTTTGCAACGTCTTTATTCTAATACTAATTGGAGCCTGTGATGAGTTCCCAAACCGTGACTAAGGCAGTTTATGCCACCGCTGCTGACCAAGCTGCGAATTTTGATGCCCTGTTGAATAATATTCGCGAGCGGGCTCGGGAAGGTGAATTTGATCGCCAGCGCTACATCTCTCAGGATGTTATCGATGGCTTCAAGGCTCATGGTGTATACCGGGCCCTGGTGCCAAAACGCTTCGGCGGTAACGAATGGTCCCCCGTCCAGTTTTGTGAGTTGATCGAGAAGATCTCTCATGCTGATGGTTCGGCAGGTTGGGTGGCAAGCTTTGGTATGAGCCCGGTATACCTAGCGGCACTGCCTCCTGAAACCATCGCCAAAGTCTATGAAAATGGCCCGGATGTGGTCTTTGCCGGTGGCATCTTCCCACCCCAGCCAGCAGACGTTGTCGCAGGTGGGTACAAGGTGAATGGTCGCTGGAAGTATTCCAGCGGTTCGATGGGTGCCGAGATCCTTGGTGTAGGTATCGCCCCTCGTAACGGTGACAAGATGGATCTGCCTCGTATTGCCGTTATGCCACGCAGCGCTGCTCGCATCGATCACACCTGGGACACCGTCGGGCTCGCAGGTACTGGCAGCCATGACTTGGTTGTCGAAGATTATGTCGTGCCTGAAGAGTGGACGTTTGTTCGGGGCGGCCCGGCCAATCTTGATGAGCTTTTTTTCCGGTATCCGTCGCTCTCGTTCGCGGCTCAGGTCTTGTCGGTTGTAGGGTTGGGCGTCGCGCGGGCTGCATTGGATGAGCTCCGCGGTATGGCTAGTGGTCGGATCTCGGTAACTGGTGCGCCGGCCCTTGCTGATCGTCCACTTGCCCAAGTAGAGATTGCCAAGGCCGAGGCTGCACTGCTATCCGCTCGTGCGTTCTTCTATGAGTCGATGGAGAGCGCTTGGCAACACGTTATCGCCGGTGATGTGGTGCCAGATGATGCCATCAGCCTGCTCAGGCTTTCTTCAACCCATGCTGTTCGCACTGCGGCAGATGTAGCGCGCATCGCCCAACTGCTTTCTGGCATGAGCGGCGTTTATACAGATAGCCCACTGGCCCGCTGTGTCAATGACGCCAACGTTGTTACTCAGCATGCGTTCATGGGCGATATCACTTACCAGAATGCCGGCGCTATTTTCTTCGGTAAATCACCTTCGCCAGGATATCTCTAAATCTAAGGGGCTGTTATGAACGATAAAAAACCTCTTCGCGTGCTGTTTTGCATGGGCATCAATCAGAACTTTTTCGATGCTCCGCGCGAAGAGCAACTTCAAGTTTGGACCGCGTTCAGCTCCATGTGGAATGACATCCACGATATGGAAGGAGTCAATGTCCTGGGTAACATGGACGATGACCAAAGCATGGTGGGCCCGTCCGCTGGATATCCTTGGACTACTTACCTGCTCGCTGACGTAAAAGACATTGAAACTGTACACGCTGCTTGCAATCTTCTTCGCACTACTGGTGTAGGTGAAGGCCCATTCAAGCTGTGGCGTTATATCAAGATTGAATCTCGCATCGGGCGCGAGCTGATTATTCAGCGGAGTTGATCATGGCTTACCCGACCCTCACCGACGACGTCGAAACTCGTCTGCATCGATTTGAAATTGAGCATGCCGTGCGCGCCTGCATGAATCGATACATGGTGCTTTGCGACGATTTGAATGTGAAATCGCCGATTGATGAACTCGCAGCGCTTTTCACTGAGGATGCGATTTGGGAGGGTGTGGGTGAGCGTTACGCGCACAGCTTCGGTCGTAAACAGAGCCGCCCCGTTATCCGCGAGATGTTTTCGAAATATGCAGTCGAGCCGTCTCACTTTGCGTTGAATGTTCACTTCCTTACCAGTGAGCTGATCAGTGTAGATGAGGCTGGTGTAAGCGGCGGTTGGGTCATGCTCCAAACGTCTACTTTCGCTAGCGGAGATTCGCACCTCAATGCGGCAAGGCTAACGGTGAGGTTTGAAGAGCAAGATGGAAAGTGGCGAATTGCTCACTTCCAAACGGAGAATCTTTTTAGTCGTCCCGTAACTACATGGAATGACCAGGCGCCCCTGCCAGTGCCGGCTGAGTAACATAAAACAATTTTAACTCCATTGCTTCGGAGAGAAAGCCGTGAATAATTTAATTCAAGCAACCAATCTGGATAATAATCCAGCGGACTTGGTACAACCCGATCGCATTCATACGTCGATGTATACCGATCCGGCGCTTTTTGAGTTGGAGATGGATAAAGTCTTCAACAATACCTGGGTCTGGGTCGCGCACGCGAGTGAGGTGCCAGAGGCTGGTAGCTACAAGAGCCATTTCGTAGGTCGCCAACCGGTCATCGTCGTCCGTGATCGTAAGAAGCAAGTTCATGTTCTGCTGAACCGGTGCCGTCACCGTGGCGCGACTGTGTGCGAGCACAAAAAAGGCAAAACGAACAGCTTCGTTTGCCCTTACCACGGTTGGAGCTATGCCCTGGACGGTTCGTTGCGTGGCGTTCCACACCCAGAAAGCTATGGCGACTGCCTCGACAAGGGCGAGTACCCATTGGTCAGCCTGCGCGTCGAAGAATACGCCGGCATGATTTTCGCCACCTTCAAGGACGACATCGAACCGTTGGTGGATTTCCTTGGCCCAGCCAAGAAGTGGATGGATCTGTTCATGAAGCAGGGGGCCGGCTATGGCATCAAGGTGTCGGGCGAGCACCGCTTCCGTTTCCCTGGCAACTGGAAAATCCAGCTGGAAAACACCACCGATGCCTACCACTTCCCCCTGGTGCACAAATCCTTCTTGAGTTCCGTCGACAAGGAAACCGAGGAGATGCTCGACTTCGTCAATGGCCCTGGCTATGTCGAAGACCTGGGCAACGGTCACAGTGTCATCGTCATGATTCCCAACCTGATCGACCTCGAAGAAGAGCTGGATCGCCCAATTCCTGCCCGTTTCGAAGAGCTGGCTGCGGAGCTTCGTTCGGACGGTATGGAAGAGGAGCAGGTTCGTCGGATCGTACGCGCCGTTGGCGGTACTGGTTTCAACCTGAACATCTTCCCCAACGTCGCCTGCTCAATGGCGTTCTTCCGCGTCCTTCAGCCGATTTCGGTGAAAGAGACAGAGATTCACCATGCAGTCATCACCATGGACGGCGGGCCAGCCGCAGCCAACCGTGCACGTCTGCGTATTCACGAACACTTCCAAGGGCCTCTGGGCTTCGGCACGCCTGATGACTCTGAAGCTTGGGAACGTGTCCAGAAGGGTGCTAGCGCGGGTGAGGATCTCTGGATTCTGCTGAACCGCGGGCTGCCTGGCGAGAAGCCTAGCGAAGATGGCCTGATTGGCGATGTGAGTGCCGAGACTGGTATGCGCGCTGCGTACTCGCAGTGGAAAAAGTTGATGTCAGTGTGAGCGGGGAGAAGAACATGAATCTGCAATTGCTTCAGGAAGTAACCGCGTTCATCTGGCAAGAAGGCGACATGCTCGATCATGGTGAGTATGAGGCCTGGTTAGATCTTTGGACTGAGCAGGGTAAGTACATCATCCCGATTGACCCGGCGGCTGAGGATTTCGAGAACACCCTCAACTACGCCTACGACAATCATCACATGCGTGAGTTGCGTGTTAAGCGACTGCGCGGTGGCGAGTCGATCTCGACCAGTCCGCTTGCCCGTACTGTCCGCAGCCTCTCTCGTTTCCGGGTGCTGTTCGAAAACGAAACCCACGTGACTGTGCGCTGCGCTCAGAACCTGCGTGAGTCCCGTAAGGACGTCCTCAAACACTTAACCGCCGATGTGGTGTTCGAACTCAAGCGCAGCGGAGACAGCTTCAAGATCGATCGCAAGTTGATCCGCATGATTAACAGCGACGACACCCTCACCAGTGTCGGATACATCATCTAGGAGCATGAAATGAAAAAGGTTGCTTTGGTCACCGGCGCCGCCCAGGGGCTAGGCTTCGTCATCGCAGAAAGGCTCCTCAAGGCTGGCTATTGCGTCGCCATCAGCGATCGCGATTACGAGGGCGCCAAGTTGGCAGCGATCAAACTGGATGCCTCTGGTGAGTGCACGCTCGCGATCGAACTGGACGTTTCGAGCAAGCCTGCTTTTGAGAAAGGCCTTGGTGCCGTCTTGGGCAAGTGGGGCGCAGTACACGTCCTAGTCAATAACGCGGCTGTGACCAAGACGACGCCTCTCATGCAAATTTCTCCCGAAGAGTTTGATTCGGTCGTGGGACTGAATCTGCGGAGCATCTTTCTTGGATGTCAAGTCGTGGGTGCCTACATGGCGGAGACGGGTTTCGGGCGCATCTTCAACATGGCATCCCTGGCCGGTCAGAACGGCGGTACCGCTACCGGCGCTCACTATGCAGCGTCCAAAGGCGCAATCGTCACCCTGACCAAAATCTTCGCCAAGGAATTCGCTTCCAGGGGTGTAACCGTCAATGCGATCGCCCCTGGCCCGATTGATTCGCCCATGGTGCGTGCAGCAGTGCCAGCGGATCGGATGGGCGCTCTTTGCAGCAACATCCCCGTGGGACGGTTGGGAGACGCAGCGTTCCTGGGAGATTTGATTGTGCAGTTCTCTGGCGAGGATGCCTATTTTGCCACTGGCTCCACGCTGGATATCAATGGCGGGCTTTTCATGCGTTAAGACAATGGCCAGCGAACGCGCTGGCCGTTGTAGCAATGTCTGATGAGTTGGCCCGTAACCCGGCCTCAAAGAACAACAGGAACACCGGTCATGAAAGAAGAATCTCTAAATGTCGTCGTGCGGAAGCGTGAGATCCAAGGGGCAGATGTTGCAGTGCTCGAATTGGTGCGCCAGGACGGTGTGTTATTGCCGGTGTTCACTGCCGGTGCGCATGTGGATATCCATATCGCACCGGGGTTGGTTCGCCAGTACTCCCTCTGCAGTGACCCTGCTGATCCATCTAGCTATCGACTAGGTGTTTTGAAGGATCCGTCCTCCCGGGGCGGGTCGGTCGGTGTGCACGATATCTTGCATGAAGGTAACGAGGTACAGATCAGCGCTCCTCGAAATCTGTTCCCACTGGCTGAAAATGCGCGCCGCTCGATTCTTCTGGGCGGTGGCATCGGAATCACACCCATGATTGCGATGGCTTACGAGCTGGCAGCAGCGGGTGCCGAGTTCGAGCTTCATTACAGCGCCCGTTCGCGTAAAAGCAGCGCGTTTCTGGATGAGCTGGCGACCTCGGGATTCTCCAGCAATGTTCACACCCACTTTGATGACGAAGATGCCAGCCAGCATCTCGACATCGCAGCAGTGCTGGGCAACCCGGAAGAGGGTGTACACATCTACACGTGCGGGCCGTCGGGCTTCATGGACTGGGTGATTTCCAGTGCGCTCAAAGCAGGTTACCCAGACAGTCAGATTCACCGGGAATATTTTCAGGTCGAAGTCGACAGTAGTGGCGAAGCCTTTGAGGTCGTGGCGGCTAAAAGTGGTAAATCCGTTCAGGTGGCTGAAGGCCAAACCATCCTGGAAGCGTTGGCTGAGATCGGTATCAAAGTGGAGATCTCCTGCGAGCAGGGCGTCTGTGGCACCTGCTTGTGTGATGTTCTTGAGGGTGAGCCCGACCATAGAGACGTATATCTGACGGACGATGAGAAAGCAGCGAATGATCAAATTCTTGTCTGCTGCTCTCGCTCTAAATCTAAAAAACTCGTTCTTGATATTTGAGGAGATCGGAAATGGTTGATGTAACAATTTTCCGTAATGCCATGGCCATGTTGAGTGGCGCAGTTTCCGTAATTACCACTGACGGAGCCAGCGGTCGCTTTGGATTCACAGCGTCTGCGGTGTGCAGTGTTACCGACTCGCCTCCCACGTTGCTGGTTTGCATGAATCGCGGCTCACCTTCTAACAAACACTTCGTCGATAACAAAGCGATTTGCGTGAACGTCTTGGCAGGAACTCATCAAGAATTGTCCGGAACGTTTGCAAACAAGAACTTGACAATGGATGAGCGCTTTTCCAGCACGGGGTGGACAACACTTGCAAGTGGTGCTCCGGTGATGTTGGACGCGCTGGTCAACTTTGACTGTCGTATTGCTGAGATTCATGACGTAGGTACTCACAGTATTTTCTATTGCGAAATTGTTCAGATCAGGCAGGGTGAGGCGGCAGAAGGCTTGGTCTATTTCAATCGTGCATACCATTGCTTGGGTGCTTAGTCTAAAACGACTCACTGATTCTAGAGATGTAAATATCAAGCCTGACGAAGTTTAGGCAAGACGCGCTTTATGCACTGAGAAGAATAAGAGGATTTTATGCTTCCTCTTTCGAGTATTAAATTGGTTGAGCTGCTCAAAATAATAAGCCCACATTCGTGGGCGTCACCAATGGAGCGTCACGATGTTAAACCCGTTCAAAGTTGGTCGCTTTGCGTGCTTGACTATCTTCGGATCTCTGTTTATGCCGCTTTTAGCACGGGCAGATGTTATTGACGATAGCCACCTCAAGATCGATTTCAAAAACTTTTACCTGAAAAGGAATTTTACAAAAAGCGGTGCGCCCGTTTCTGATGTGGGTAATTGGTCTCAAGGCATGGACTTGCAATTTACCTCAGGGTATACAAATACGCCAATTGCTTTCGGCCTGGATGTAGATGCCCAGTATGCAGTCAGGCTTGACTCGAAGGGCAATGACGGATCGCTTCCTTATAGCGTGCGAGATAATCAAACCGCTCATGACTACAGTCGGGCGGGTGCGACTTTCAAGGCCAAGGTATCCAAAACCGAACTCAAGGTGGGGGACATGCGACCTGAGCTTCCAGTCGCCTGGCATGATCCTAGTCGCCAGCTGGATACTATTTTTCAGGGTGCAGTAGTCGAGTCGAAGGAGTTAAACAACCTGGTGCTTACTGGTGGGCGATTTTGGTCTGCTGTAACTCGGGAATCCTCTAATCACGAAAAGTTTTATAAGTTTGGCACGAATCGTAATTTGAACAGTGATGCGCTTGATTTTGCTGGAGCTACCTACGATTTGAGCTCGGCGTTTCAAGTCAGTTATTTTCATGCTGTGATGCATGATATTTATAAGCAAGATTACTTGGGATTTAAGCACCAGATGGATCTGGGCAATGGCTACGGTATGCGTTTTGATCTGCGTGGTTTTGATAACCGAGACGATGGTGACGCAGTCGCTGGAAAGGTGGATAACCGAGCATTGTCGACTGGGGTAACCCTTTCGAAGGGCGGCCATCGGGTGAATGCTGTATACCAGCGCATGTATGGAGACACTATCTTCCCCACGCCAAATGGCTACATTCCTCAATTTTATCTTTTGAACTGGGCTAACCAGCCATTCATTAGGCCTCAAGAAAGATCTTGGTCGGTTGGTTACGCATACGATTTCGCTGCAATGGGCGTTCCTGGGCTGAACTTCAGTACCCGGTACATCAAAGGTACGCAAATCGCCAGAGGTGATGGTCTTTCGGACGAGACAGAAAATGAGAGGGACATTGCCATCGGCTACGCAATCCAGAGCGGGCCGCTTAAAGGGCTCGGGTTCATGTGGCGAAATTACCTGGTTAAGCAGCGCTATGGTAGCGACTTCGATGAGAACAGGCTTATCACCTCTTATACCTGGAACATTTGGTAAAGCGTCGATCCCTCTTCCCTACTTCTGAAGATGTATCGAGCAATGGATCTGGAGTCGAGATGACTTACTTACCGCAAAAAAATAAAAAACTACGCCGTATCGTGGCTGCTTCGGTGATCGGCAATGCTCTGGAATGGTACGACTTTTTTCTCTATGGCACTGCTGCAGCGTTGGTGTTTGGGCCGCTCTTCTTTCCCGCCGGAACCGATCCTGTTCTAGGCACGCTCGCTTCGTTTGCGGGGTTTGCTGTGGGTTTCGTAGCCCGTCCTGTTGGCGGCATAATATTTGGTCATATTGGTGACAGGCGGGGGCGCAAACAGGCATTGGTGATAACCCTCACCATGATGGGCATAGCTACATTTCTAATGGGCCTGCTGCCAACGTTTGAGCAGGCGGGCTACCTGGCTCCGGCGTGTTTGGTCATTCTGCGAGTCATTCAGGGGATCGCCTCGGGTGGAGAGTGGGGTGGCGGGGTACTCATGTTGAGCGAAAACGCCCCGCCTGATCGAATTGGATTTTATTCTTCCTGGAGCCAGTTGGGTGTAACGGGAGGATTTCTGCTCTCTTCAGCAGCATTCTATCTTGTACAAATGCTTTCTACGGAAGACTTCATGAGTTGGGGGTGGAGGATTCCGTTCTTGGCCAGCGTGGTTATCGTCGGCGTTGGTTACTACATCCGGCGCTCGCTCCCCGAAAGTGAAAGCTTTGTACGTGATGTGAAAGCCAAAGCGGAATCCAAGCATCTGCCAGCTCTTCAGGTTTTGAGGGAGCATCCGAAGGCTGTTCTGCAAGCAATGGGGTTACGGCTGGCTGAGAATGGTGGAGTCTACATATTCCTGTCGTTCACTATTGCCTATGCAAAATTTACAGGTCTTTCCACGCAATTGGTACTTGCTGGAATCATGCTGGCAATGGTTTTCGAAGCCTTCAGTATTCTCTTCTGGGGATGGCTGTCGGACATTGTTGGTCGAAGAGCAGTTTATGCCTTCGGTGCTGTTAGTTTGACCGTGTTGGCATTCCCATTCTTTTGGCTGATCGATACTCATCAGACACACTTGATCTACCTGGCGCTTTTCCTTGGCCTGCCGATTAGTCACGGTGCAATGATCGGTACCCAGCCTGCTTTGATGGGTGAGTTGTTTCCGACGGAAGTTCGGTATACCGGACTTGCAATGGGCCATGAAATAGCCTCTATATTTGCAGGGGGCTTCGCCCCTTTAATTGCAATGGCTCTATTCGCCAGTCAAAAATCCTCGTGGCCCGTTTCCGTAATGTTAATTGTGTTTGGGGTGCTGACGTTATTTGCGCTTTATACGATCAAGCCGCAGGGCAAGAGGGTCGAAGTAGATAGCAGTCTTGATACTGCCGGAATCAAAGAGGTTTAAGATTAACCCGTTTGCCCGGAGTGCTCGCCGGGCTTTTTTTTGAGGTCAAAATGAAGTATTTCGAAGTATTGATGTTGACGGTTAAAGCGCGCACAGTGTTTTCTGCATTGGCCAGGTTGGAAGTCGCTTTGAAGGAGAGTGTGACTGGCACGCATTTACTTGGTTGCTGGACATCAGAATTGGGCCCGCAAAACCAGATCGCTATTTTGCGTGGTTTTGACTCTCTGGATACCCGTCAAAGTGAACGGGAACGGCTGCTGCTCGATTCAAACGGTTTGGATGTTTCTGATGTCCTCTTGAATTGGGAGTTCAACGATTACACTATCTTCCCATTTTTGAAGCCTTTAGAGCCTGGTACTCACGGCCCACTCTACGAATTCCGTGAATACAGTTTGGTGGGCACTGGCTTAGCGCCGACACTCAAGGGTTGGCAAAAGGCAGTAGCGCCTCGCACAACCGATCAATACTCCCAGGTTTATGCTGCCCTGTACGCCACCAGTGGATCTGCCCCTCGGTACTTGCACATTTGGCCTTATCAAACACTGGAGCAGCGTCTGGATGTCAGGTCGAGAACTGTAGCCGATGGTGTATGGC
The DNA here is from genome assembly GCF_001945365.1 of Pseudomonas reinekei. Classification (GTDB taxonomy): domain Bacteria; phylum Pseudomonadota; class Gammaproteobacteria; order Pseudomonadales; family Pseudomonadaceae; genus Aquipseudomonas; species Aquipseudomonas reinekei. The sequence goes on along the minus strand of NZ_MSTQ01000004.1, from coordinate 452,896 downwards.
CTCCAGAAAACGCCGGGCCGCAACTCCAGTTGATGAAATCGACCTTGTTTTTGCCAGCTAGCTTCTCGCCGCTCAAATGAGCGTATGAGCTATACCGAAGTGCCGTCAGTCGATCAGTGCATCCATCTGAGCCACTTAGGCGAGGCAAGATGTCAGCAGGAAGCAGGTGTGATGTCCACCGCAGCCAAGCTTTCTGACCATGAATGGATACCATGGGACAGCCTTCGAGCTAATCATGGCAGTCATTTGGCATGTATCTCCGAGCCAATCAGCGGTGTGGAGAGTGCCAACACGTAATCTATCAGGGGCATGCGATGCAAAACGTCACCATCACTCAATTCGTTCAGGAATATCTAGCGCGCCGTCATGGATCGTTCATCAACGGAAAAGTTGTATTCGACGAGTCTGCTGCCTCGATCGACATTGTGAACCCTGCTAATGGAGAACCTATCTCGTCCTTTGCAGCGGCGACAGACGCTCAGGTCGAAGAGGCAGTCTTGGGTTCCAGGGCTGCTTTTGAAGGGGTATGGGCCAAGACCTCTCCCTACCAGCGTGGCGTTTTGATCAACAAGCTAGCCGATCTAATCGAGGCCAATACAGAAGACCTCGCGCAGCTTGAGTGCCTGTGCTCCGGTAAGGCAATCAACTTGGCCAGAGGGTTGGAGGTAGCGCAGAGCGCTGTGTTCCTGCGCTACTTCGCTGGCTGGGCGACCAAAATCAACGGTGAGACGATGACTCCATCCCTGCCATCCATGGCCGGGGAAAGCTACATGGCGTACACGACACGTGAGCCTGTAGGCGTTGTTGCGGGTATCGTGCCTTGGAATTTCCCGGTGATGATTGGCATCTGGAAAATCGCCTCTGCGCTCTCTACGGGGTGCACCGTTATACTCAAGCCAAGCGAGTTCACCCCGTTGACGCTGCTGCGTATTGCGGAACTCGCCATTGAGGCCGGCATCCCTGCAGGCGTGATCAACGTCCTGAACGGCACAGGCAGTATCGGGCAGAAATTGATCGCCCATCCCAAGGTGAGCAAGGTCTCGTTCACCGGCTCTGTACCTACCGGTATCGCTGTCGGCAAAGCAGCAATGGATGCCAAGCTGACTCGTGCGACTCTAGAGTTGGGCGGTAAAAACCCCGCTGCGCTCCTGGCCGACGTCGATATTGATAGTGCAGTGCAAGGCATCGTCTATACGGCCTTCTCGCATCAAGGCCAGATCTGTGCGGCTCCAGAGCGCCTCTATGTACATCGCTCGATTGTCCAGGAGTTCTCCAAAAAACTGGGTGAGACCCTGAGCTCCCTCAAGATCGGCTCGCCCCTGGATGAAACCGTTCAATTTGGGCCGCTCTCCAACAAACCCCATTTTGACAAAGTGTTGGATTTCTTCAGCCGGGCCTCAGTATCGAATACGATCATTTGCGGTGGTAACGCAGTTCCTGGCCCGGGCTACTTTGTGGAGCCCACTGTCATTCTGGCGAATGGCGCTGATGACCCATTCCTTCGAGAGGAGACCTTTGGTCCGATCGTCTGCATCCAGCCTTTTGACGATGAAGACGAGCTTGTTCAGCTGATGAACGATAGCCCTTACGGTTTGGGTGCCAGCATCTGGACGAATAACCTTTCCAAGGCCTTCACGATCATCCCGAAATTGGAGTTCGGTACGGTGTGGGTGAACATGCACACCTTCCTCGATCCGGCTGTTCCGTTCGGTGGTACCAAGGCTTCTGGCATAGGCCGGGAGTTCGGGAGCGCTTTCATTGATGATTACACCGAGCTCAAGTCAGTGATGATCCGTTACTAAGATTCACACTCTGTAGCCCGCTTTCAACTGGTGTGAGAGCGGGTGACATCAGAGGTAGCAGAAATGGGGATTTTTGACTGGAAATACTGAGTTGTCATTCCAGCAGTGGCAGTCCTTTTCTTCAGTGGTAAGAAAATCCGCACGTTGGGCTCTGACCTCGGTCAGGCCATCACAGTCTTCAGGGCGCATTAGACGAGGAGCAGCGGAATCAGTCGTCCAATGATGGGACTGTATGCACCGGTAAATTGGTTGATAAGGAAAGCATTCTGTCCTGAGATGGCTCAAAAAATGCATCCTTTTGGTTGCAATAATAAATCCAAAAATCACGTGAAATATGCATCAAAACTGTTCGCGGGTCGCGTGAGGAGGCATCATGGTAGGGCACATATCGACACGGCTTGAGGAATGGCGTCAGATCTCAGAGGAAGTGTGTGGGCGTTTTTCCACCCAATTCTCTCTCAGTGAGGCTCTGTTCGTCGGCGACATCCACCGAGAGCGCTTCGGTCTTACCGATGTTGCGTTCATCAGAACAAATGCTTCTCAAATCGTCCGTGCCCGTAGCAATTCCGATCTTGCCGAAGACCGTTTTTGCTTCCTGGTGTTGCAGCAACAAGGGTCTATGGAGGTCTCCATGGGGTCTGAACGTATGGTGCTCCGCGAGGGGGATCTGGCGTTACTGGACTCAGCGATGCCTATCGAAATGGTGCCCAATGGATTGTTCAAGCACCTCTCAGTTCATTTGCCCCGTGAGGCCTTGAGAGGACTCGATAAAAAAGCCTACGGGAAATTGCCCTCTGGTGGGTTCAGTGGGCAACTGCTTCGTTCAATGATGCATCAAATTGCCTCGGGAGATCTTTCTAATCAGCCAGGTAGCGATGAGGGCCCGGCTTTACAGAACGCGATTCTCGCGCTGTTAGACCCTGTTGTAAGGTTTGATGCAAGCTCAGATTTTCCTGAATCATTAAGATCGCAGGCTGAGCAGATAATTAGGCAGCAATTAACCTGTACGAATCTTACGGCATCATCCGTCGCCGAACAGCTCAACATATCTAGCCGTCATTTATACCGTATATTCGAGTCTGATAGTGATACGGTATGTCGGTTTATACAACGTTTGCGACTAGAAAAAGCAGCGCTTATTCTCAGAGAGCCTGCGTTGCGACATAAGACAATAACGGATGTCGCAATGGACATAGGCTATCCAGATCCCGCTCATTTTTCCAAGGCGTTTCGTAAGCGTTACGGTCAGTCGCCCCGTGAGTTCAAATCTAGCGCAAGTCAGCTCTGATCTAAGATCGCGGCGCGCTGCTAGAGGGACAACCCTAGGGCAAGTGGTATTTTTGAGTTGACCTGGCTACGTGTCAAATCTCGGCAAGTCGGTGTCATCCACAGCCAAGAAATTTTCGTGTAAAAGTTGCAGAGTATAACTAAGAAACACTCTGCAAGCCTTGGTGATGGCGCCGATTGTCTCGGTGCCTATTAATAATAATAAACGCTAATGGTACTGATCATGTCGACGTATGATCCAACCCGAAATAGACGCAATTTCCTTAAGGCGGCCGGTCTCAGTATTGCCGGATCGGTGATTGCGAGTAACGCCATTGCTGCCGGGCTTGCACGCAGCGAAGAATCGAAAAAAAAGACCATAGCGAATGGCTCCGAATATGACGTAATAGTCATTGGAGGTGGGTTTGCAGGGCTCGCAGCAGCTCGCGACTGTGCTTTGCGGGGTCAAAAGGTCCTGCTGCTTGAGGCTCGCAACCGCGTCGGCGGTCGAACTTTCACGTCGAATTTCATGGGTCACCAGATCGAGCTAGGTGGTACTTGGGTTCACCAGGCGCAACCCTTCGTATGGAGCGAAATTCGTCGTTATGGCTTGGGGATAGTTGAGAGCCCAGGTGTGGGCGCTACGCAGGGCAGCTGGTTGTACAATGACAAATTGTACCAAGGTGATATGGTTCCTCTCTTTACCAAGATGAATCAAGCATTTGCCGAGTTTTGTAATATTGACGGGCAGGGTGGTCGTACAATTTTCCCTCGCCCGTACGAGCCATTCTTAAATCGAGAAAAAGTTAACGAGCTGGACAAGCTTTCCCTGCTCGATCGCTTGAACCAAGTTAAGCTCGACGATGAGGCCAAAGCACTTGTCAACGTGATGGTGGCGCAAAATTGCAACAATGCACCTGAAACAGGCTCTTTCCTAGACCAGCTGCACTGGTACGCCAATTGTGATTATGATCTCGGCATGCTTTTCGATCGTTGCGGTCGTTTCAAGATCGCCGAAGGAATGACTGGACTGGCTCATGCAATTCTTGGTGATTCCGATGCTGATGTACTTATGTCTACCCCAGTCACTCGCGTTCAACAGAATGCCCAAGGCGCGGTGGTTACCACTGGCGACAGTAAACAGTTCAAAGCAAAGGCTGTAATTTGTGCCGTACCGATGAACTGTTTGGGCGACATTGCTTTCGAGCCGGCCTTGTCCAGCAAAAAATTGGAAGCAGCTAAAGTACGGCATACAGGCAATGGTATCAAGGTTTACGCCCATATTAAGCAAGATATAGGCGCATGGCTGGGTATGGCTCCGTATCCTAATCCAATCATATTGGCTGCTACCGAGGAGAATAGTGAGCACGGCACTACTCTCGTGCTATTTGTGCGGCCTGATGGTCTTGATGGTAATAATGCACAGCAGGTTCAGGCCGAACTCCGTAAGTTTTATCCAGGTGTCGATGTGGTCAAGTCTGTGTCTTATGGCTGGGCAGAGGATCCCTACTCTAAAGGTACTTGGGCATTCTACCGGCCAGGCATGATGAGTAAATCACAAGAAGCATTGATGGAGACCGAAGGCGTCGTGCATTTCGCGAGCGGCGATAGCGCGACGGGCTGGCACGGGTTCGTTGACGGTGCCTTGCAAGGTGGCGTCGAGACTGCTCGCATTGTCTGTAAGCTGCTTGTTGCACAGACCCGAGCATGAAATGCGGGATTGGCTTTTTGGGTTCTGACATTGCTCAGCGGTAACTGCTCGGCAAACTCGTATAAGCCAATGGCGGAAGAGGATGTTTTCACAAATTATTGTGCGATGTGCCATGTATCAGCTTCAGTTCGGGAGCCCAGTATTGGCCCGAGCTTGAGAGGTGTGGTCGGTCGTGCGGTAGCGAACTTCCCCGGGTTTACGTATACGCCGGCCATTAGAAGTCAGGAGGGTAGCTGGACTGAATCGGCTTTAAACGACTTTCTAACTAAACCGATGGCGAAAGTGCCTGGAACCGCAATGACTTTCGGCGGTTTGAGTGTCGCGAACGATAGGAAAGTTCTTATTGTTTACCTGAAAAACCTTAAACGAGGATATTGCTATGAACATTCGTGCCATGTGTGGCGCTATTTTTATCTGCTCTGCGATCGCCATGATCCCCGCCGTTTCAATGGCTACAATCGCTCAAGGAAAAAATGAGGAGCAAATTTCTTCAAAGTTGCAGCATCTCGCCAAGACTTGGGCAGATAAAAAGCCAGAGGATATCGTCAAGTCAATGTATGTTGATGAAACCGAAATCACAGGGGAGGGCGTTCCGGAACTCTACACAGGGCATCAAGCTTTGGTTGGTCTTATCGGCCACTTGATGGAAAGCTCCAAGTCTACCACCATCGATCTCAATCGTTTCAAGCAGCTGACTGATAATGTGGCCTATACCTGGGTTACTTGGAATGTGACGCCTGCTGACGCGTCTGCCCCATTCCAAATGAAAAGTCTTTTTGTATGGAAGAAAATTGGTAATGATTGGCGGATCGTCGCTGACATGTTTGCCAATGGTGCAATGCCAAATTAAGAAGTGACTCAGCCAGCTTATGCTGGCTTATATAACAAATGAAAATGTGAAGTGGTCTGTATAGGATCGAGGTGTTCTTATGTCTAAAAATAAAATTACATTGATGTCGAGAGCAAGCCTCGGTTTGGCTGTAAGTGTCGTTATCTTCAACGCTCAGGCCATTCAGCTTTATTCTGATGACTCAAAGACGCTTAATTTCGATTTGAGTGGCGCGATGGGTTTGTTTCACAGTGGCAAGAATTACAATCAATGGGGCAATAAGAACGCTGGGTCGTCCAACTGGCAAGAGGGCTTTGTTAAATATGGGCTCAGCGGTACTCTTCCGGCTGGTGACTCCAGTCAGTTGTACAGCGCTTTCAGCATGGTTACGTCTGGATCTTTTGGTGACGGAGATGCGGGAGGGTTCACCAATGGTTCAGAGCGTTTGACCAAGATTGAGGACGCCTCATTAGGGTGGCGTTCTGGTGATATTTTCCCTGCACTCGGAAAAGATGGCCTGGATTTTTCGTTTGGACGTCAGCCGCTCTATATCGGGGATGGCTTCCTGATCGCGGGTGACGGATTGAACTTCGGTAAGGGACTTCTGGACGATCAGTGGAATCGCGGTGGGGCTTATTACATCACGGCGCGCCGCAATTTCGATCGGACGGCGATCCTCCGACTGGGCGGTAAAGAGGGTGTTCACGGCATGGTGGGGTGGTTCAAGTCCGACAACCCCGCCCAAGCAGACACCGAGATGGCGTTCTCGACCCTTGAATACACGGAAGAGCGGGGGACAGTCGGTTTGACCTACCTCAAGGGCCTATCTGTTGATAAACAACTGGCCACCGGTTATTACGCCGAGCGCGGTGACATGGACGTCTATAGCATCAGGGCTCAAGGTAACGCGGGTGTTCCCGACTTATTCTTGAACGCAGAATATGCGATCGAGGATCGCCCGAGTGGCCGAGAAACTGCCTGGAACGCTGAAGCCGCCTACACCTTTAGTGAAAAACCATGGAAGCCCACAATCGGCTATCGGTATAGTCGCTACTCCAAAGAATGGGATGCGCTGTTCAACGGTTTTTCTCGCGGTTACGGCACCTGGTTCCAAGGCGAAGTTGCAGCTAACTACGCCGGCCCATTCAACAGCAATAACTCAACGCACATGCTTTATCTGAAGGGGCAACCCTCAGATACCGTCAGTGTAGGAGCGCTGCTCTACGACTTCTCGACGCTGCATAAAGGCAATGCCGTGAATTTTGATGGTCAGGAGTTGGATTTGTACCTGGACTGGGTCGCAACGCCCAATGTGGTAGTCAGCCCTCTTGTAGGCCTGTACAAACCCAGCGCGGATGCTGATCATGGCGGGGTACAGCTGGGCGATAACAACCTGAATGTGTACGGACAATTGATCTTCAACTTCACATTCTGAAAAAGGCGGCAATTGCTATGCGTGGTAGCAATTGCCGCCTGTGGTACTACGCGGGGCGCTTCCCATTCCATGCATCGCTAATCACTTGTCTCACACCTTCCGGCTCCAGCCGACGCGGATTCGGGTAGACGTTCTTGAAGGCAAGATCTGTTGCCCGATCAATCCCTTCTTCAGGCATTCCCAGATTCTTCAGTGACATTTCTGCCCCAAGCGACTGCGCCAGATCGAACAGCGCAACAGCTGGGTTGTCGTGATTGAGCGCCCGTTTCAGGCGTTCGATCGCTTGAGGCGCATGACCAGCGTTGTAAGCCAAGGCATGCGGCAGCAGCGCTGTGTGCGTTGGTGCATGTGGCAGATCGAATGTTCCGCCCAGGGTGTGGCACAGCTTATGGTGGATGGCCATTGCAGTAGATCCCAGGCAGATACCGCAAAGCCAGGAGCCATACAGAGCCTGCTCACGCGCGCTGATATTGTCCGGCGATTTCGCTAGCTTAGGCAGAGCAGCAGCCAGCGAACGTACGCCCTCTTCTGCCAAGGCGGCGATCACGGGATTGGTATCGTGGGCGTAGAGTGCTTCCACCGCGTGAGCAATGGCATTCATCCCGCTCGTGACGGAAATGTCCACCGGCAGGGTGGTTGTCAGCTCTACGTCATAAATGACGGTTTCAGGGCGGATACGAGGATCGCTTTTAGTGATCTTCAGGCCATCTTGGGTCTCGCCCAAGATCGCTGTCATTTCCGAGCCTGAATAGGTGGTAGGCACAACGATCTGAGGAAGGCCTGTGCGGAAGGCAATGGCTTTGCTCAAGCCGATGCTTGAACCACCACCAAGACCGACAACGCCATCGATATCGAGCTGGGCAACGATGGCCATTGCTTGCTCGGTGACTGCCACGGGCGTGTGCATGGCCGCGCCGTCAAACAGCGCAACAGCATTGGCTCCAATGACTTCCTTGAGTGCTTCCATTTGAGACCGCTGGTTTTGCGTGCCAACGATCAACACCCGCTTAAGGCCTAGCAGTTCGATTTCCTGTGCCAAGCGGCTCAAGGTGCCTGTACCGAACACGACCCTTGAGGGCGCGCTGGTGTAAACGAAAGGGGTGGCCAGTTGATTGGTGTTTTCCACTATTGTCACCTGCTTATCTGATTGCGATGGCGTTTGCTGGGGAACCGACACCGCCCACGATCGGAAGCGGGGCGGCCGTCAGCATGAAGGTGTAGCGACCGTCGGCTGCGCAGGCCTCTGCCAGCGCATCAATGGCCCAGAGCTCACCAATTGGCATGCCCAAGAGAGGGATGATTGCTCGGTGCATGATGCCCGCATGGACACTGCACGCCTCATGTCTAACCTCGGCGGGGGTGAAGAAGGGGCTTTCTGGTTTAGCTGGCCAGCATTCCAGGGCAAAGTTGTCAGCGGCGATGATGCTGATCCGGTTGTCCCACAGCCAGGCGAGGGTTTTCTCGGATTGTTCGAGGCCAGGGTGGAACTGTTCGGTAACGAGATTGGTTCGGGCCTCTTCACTGGCACGATTCAGGTAGTAGTCGAGCCATCCGAAACGAATGATGACCGCATCACCAGGTTCGATCGTCACCCCTTGGCTAACTCTGGCTGCTTCGAGTACTTGCGCCGAAATAGCCTGGCCGCTTGCTTGATCAAGATCGAGGCCTGCCTTGGCCATGTAGCGCTGGACATCGATCAAGACTCCGCGCGTGGCAATCGGAAGCGCAGCGAAATGGTGGATGCTCAGCGTGTCGGTGCCAGGCTTGAATTGGGTGTGGTCGTAACCGTTGTAGAAGCCATATTCAGGATGGCCGATGTGGCGCAAGCCGTCGATTTGACTTCCGTACTGGGTGTAAAAATTATCCAGCCACTCATCATGGTGGAAGTCATTGCGTTGGAAAATGTGATGGGTGATGGGTTTGCGCGTTGGTGCCAGGGAAGGGTAGATAGAGGTTGATGGCAAATCGAGGCTGAAAGCCTTGCCCTCAACTGCAGAGGCGATGCCTCGCAAGCGTGCGGCGTTATCAATCAGGTTCAGCGTCCCCACCTGATCGTCTTTGCCAAAAAGGCCCCAGCTGGAGCCTGGAGGCGCGTCTTTGCGCTCCAACAACTGCTTGTATGTCGGCAGGGATTTGGACGTGTCAGTCATCTTTAATGCACCTCTATCTATTGTTTTTTACGTGGATTTGTTGTGGTAGTAACCAAGTGCGTTGCTGATTTGCTTAGCTGCATTCAGGAGGTGAGGCAGGAAGTCCTCACGCATGGTTTCGAGGCTCTTTCCAGCAGTGCCCGTCGACAGGGAAAGGGCGGCAGTGACATTGCCGTGCTGGTCAAAAACGGGAACTGCAAGCGAGCGACGTCCAATTTCCAGCTCTTGATCAACAGCGTCCCATCCTCTGGCTCGCACCTCGTCAATGCGCTGACGAAGCTGATCCGGATCACTGATCGTCCGATCGGTGAGAGGTTTGAGGGTGGCCGTTTCGAAGTATCGTTCAAGAGCGCGGCCTGTCAGGCCCGCCAGTAGTACATGGCCGGATGAAGTGGCGTGTGCTGGCAACCTGGTGCCTGCCGCCAGGGTGATGCTCGTAATCCGGTGTCGGTGAACGCGGTTGATGTAGATGACATCAGTCCCGTCCAGTGCCACCAGCGAAGTGCTTTCATTGAGAAGATCGGTGAGTTGCTCAAGCTGGGCTTGAGCGATCTGGGTCAGGCTTTGTGAGGACTGATAGGCATAGCCCAGCTCCAGCATCTTCGGAGTTAGTCCGAACAACGATTCCGTTTGTTTGACATACCCCAGCTGCTCCAGCGTGAGGAGTATGCGCCGCGCTGTCGGTTTGCTCAGCCCTGTCCGTTTCGCGACCTCGCTAAGGGTGCTCGCGGCGGACTGATGGGTGTACGAGGAAATCACCGCCATACAGCGCTCAATGGATTGGATGAAGTCCCCATTGCGATCCTCAGTTCTCTCTTTATTCATGACTAGCCCTTCAGTTGCGTGGCGGCCTGGTGTTGACACGCAGGCGGATTATAAGCACGATGTACTCAAGCCGTACAGATGGTACGCATAGCGTACATCGATGCGGATTTTTACTCAAGGTTTGCGCATTCGGGATGCATTTACTCGTTCCGAAAATTACAACAAGCATTGCTGCGAGCCGTTCAGGCGCTCAGCAGCAGGAGGATAAAAAATGGCCGTTAGCCGCTTAGCCGAACTTGTCACTGCCCTGGAGTCAGACCTGCTGGATTTCATGCGTCGGCATCGCGTTAGCCACGATGAGTACCGAGCCGCGACTGACTTGATTATCGATTCGATCAAAAAAGGCGAAGAGTCGCTGCTTTTCGACGTCTTCTTCGAGGCTCAGGCAACTGACACCAGCAACATTGGCAGGCAGGGGAGCCCTGAGGCCATTGAAGGCCCATTCTATTTTGAAGGTGCTCCGCTGCTGTCATCCCCTGCAGTGATGCCGCAGCGTCCCGACGAACCTGGGGATATTCTGTTCTTCAAGGGCCATGTCAGCGATGCTCAAGGCAACGCGGTGGCCGAGATGGAAATTGATCTTTGGCACGCAGATGCGGAAGGGCTTTATTCTCAGATTCACCCAGGTATCCCCCATTTCAACCTGCGCGGGCGCTTTCACACCAATGACCAGGGTGATTTTGAGGTCAAAACTATCCTCCCACCTCCGTACGAAATTCCGAAGTCTGGCCCTACCGGTTACGTGCTAGGCCAGCTGGGTCGCCATTACTTCCGACCCGCTCACCTGCATATGAAACTCCGCCATCCAAAACACCATGAAATGACCTCTCAGTTGTACTTCTCAGGCGGGGAGTATCTGGAAACCGACGTAGCTAACGCGGTTCGCGAAGGGTTGATTGGTGAACTGGTGCACGTCACTGATACCGCTGAGATCGCCCGCCGAGGGCTGTGTAAACCGTTCTATATCTATCGCTACGATTTTGAAATGCCAGCCTAAATTGCTGGATGTAGATACATAAAGCCCGGCTTGAATGTCGGGTTTTTTCTTCACGTTGGAGAAATGACCATGTCTCAGGGATTCGTAATCGGGCGGGTGCTCGCGCAACGGCTGGATATACCTTTCAGTCAGCCTATCAGAATGTCTTTCGGTACTCTTGATAGGCTGAATCTTCTTCTCGTGCGCCTCATTGATGAGAACGGGATCGAGGGTGTCGGTGAAGCCACTGTGATGGGCGGGCCTTATTGGGGGGGGGAAAGTATTGAGGCAGTTGAGGCGGCGGTTGTTAAATATCTCGGCCCACAGCTCATAGGCCAACGTTTTCGGGGGTTGGAAGAGTTCAGTTATCGCCTCAGCAAAACGGTAAAGGGGAATGCCGCTGCTCGCTCCGCGTTGGAAATGGCAGCATTCGACCTGGTTGGCAAGCAGTTGGGTGTTTCTGCTTCCGCCTTGTTGGGCGGGCGGTGCCGTGACCGCCTTCAGGTTGCTTGGACGCTGTCCACAGGAAGTGAGGGCGGTGACATCGCTGAGGGTGAGCGAGCCATCCAAGCTCGCGGGCACACCCGCTTCAAGCTCAAATTTGGCAGCGGCGACCCAGACGCTGAATTGTTGCGGGTTGCGGGGATCGCCGAGGCGTTTAGAGGGCGGGCTTCGATCATCCTCGATATCAACCAGGGTTGGGATCTAGGCACAGCGCTGCGATATTTTCCTGTCCTTGAAGAGGCTGGGGTCGAATGCATTGAACAGCCTCTTGCCGCCCTTGACCTGCATGGTGCGGCACGGCTGAAAGCATCGACCTCGATGGAGATCATCGCAGATGAGGTGTTGACCGACCTGCGTTCAGCATTTGAAGTTGCCACCGCAAACGCTGCTTCGGCGGTTTCGCTCAAGCCTAACCGGGACGGTGGAATGCTCGCCGCTAAAAGGGTCGCGACGGTCGCATCGGCATCAGGGCTGAAGATCTACGGTGGTACAGCGCTGGAAAGCTCTCTGGGCACTGCGGCAAGTGCGCTCATATATGCAAGTCTGCCCTCCCTCCAGCTAGGAACAGAACTGTTTGGCCCGCTGCGTTTGCAGGCTGATATCGTGAAGGCGCCTTTGCTTCCGATCGATGGTCATTTGGACGTCCCTACAGGAGAAGGCCTTGGGGTGGTTCTGGATGAAGACCTGATTCGCAGCCTTAGTGTCGACGTTCTGCATTGAGCCATGAGCCATGAGCCTTGCGGCTACAAGGTAGAACGAGAAGATCGTTCTACCTTCTTGGTTACCTGGCTTAGATATCTGAAGAAGGCGCTTGGGCTGAGCATTCAGCTGCAAGGTCAGTGGTCTTCTTGATGGCGCATTCGGCGAATGAGTCGACGAGAGACTTGGCATCTTGATAATTGTGTTGCTGAGCTAACGAAAGCGCCTTCACCTGTATGTCCTCTTGATCGAGGACGTATTCATAAAATGCTGAATGCTTCAGTGGTACGATCGTTTTGGAACTCTTGAGTTCTTCCAAATATTTTGCAGTCGCACCCTGTAGCGTCCCTACAAATTTCTCCGGTGCAATCCACTGAAATGCAGCAGCCGCGTAACTCTTGATGCCTGCCATGAAGTTGTTAGGTTCAAGTGACAGCTCTTTAGCGACGGGGGTATAAATGCTGAGAGTTATTTCCTCGAGCCTATAGTAGCTGCCCCAGAACTCGGCTTGGCCTTCACCACTATCTCTGTTGCGAAAAATGTCAGCCGCTTTCCTCGCCGTGGCTCTGTTAGTGAGCTCTTTTTGAAAGAGTTCCGTGAACTCGGGGTTATTGGAGTTATTCGAAGCATCTGCAGATGCGATGCCTGGAGCAGCAGCCAAGGCAGCCAGTATTGCCAAAAGCGTTTTCATTGAAGCAATTCCTATTAAGCGTCGATCGAAACTAGTGAGCGCGCCAGTGAAGCAGGGGCTGACCCACCCCTGCTTCAAGGGGATGTTACTTACCCTCGCGCTCAAGGCTGTTTCTGTACTGGGAGCAACCAAAACTCAGCAAGACTAATGTCAGAAGGCAAGCGACTACGTTGACGAGGGAGATGGAGTCGCCCACCGCAGCTGGATTTTTGAATACTTTGTCTGTTATCAATGCAACCAGAGTCGTGCCAATACCCAGTGCAATCAAATTCGAGATCATAAGGAAGACAGCGCTCACCTGAGCTCGCATTTGATTAGGTGGAAGGATCTGGGTAGCAGCGTTCGCCGCTGGCATCGCGATTGAAGAAAAGAACATTGCCATGGCTAGGAGCGTGAGGCAGACGGGCAAGCTTTCTACCTGCGAAAAAGCTGCCACAGGTATCAGCAGTGCTGAAGCCCCGATGACGCCGGCGCGAATCGGCGCATCGCTGTAGCCGCGTTGAGCCAGCCAATCAACCAACCATCCGCCGAACAGTACGCCTCCAGTGTTAGCGACCAGGACTACACCGCCAAGGATGTAGCCGGTTTCCGCAGGGCTAAGACCGTATTTACGCATCAGGAATGCAGGAGCCCAGCTCATCATCGAGAAAAGGCTGAGGGCCGCGAAGGAGTAGCCACCATACATGCAGAAAAAGGTCTGACGGTGCTGTTTCAAAAAGGCCACGGTGTTTTTCAGGCTTGGCTTGATTACATTTCCTTCCGCATCCACCTTCAAATTTCCACGAGGGGGATTCTTCACGGTCAAGATGATGAGCAACGCCACCAGCACGCCGGGCAACCCAACGATGAAAAATGTTACCTGCCAAGGGTACATCTGGCCGATCAGAGGAAGCGTAATGGTGTCCAGGTTTTTCAGCAGGTCGATGACGTAGCCACCTATCAGGAAGGCGATCCCGCCACCGATGAACGAACCTATCGAGTAAACGGCTAGCGCCCGTCCGATTTTGTTGCGGGGGAAAAGGTCGCTCAGCATCGAATAGGTAGCGGGTGAAAGTGCGGCCTCACCGATCCCAACGCCAAGTCGGGCCAGGAACATCTGCGTGAAGTTTTTGCTCAGGCCACAAGCCGCTGTAGCCAGACTCCAGAAAGCTATCCCGATCGCGATAATGCGCGGTCTGGAAAACTTATCGGCCAAGATTGCGATCGGCATTCCCATGAATGCATAGAAGAGAGAGAAGGCCAATCCGTGGAGCAAGCTGAACTGGACATCGGTCAGCTGCATGTCTCGCTTGATGGGCTCGATCATGAGCGCCAGGATCTGGCGATCAATGAAGGAAAAAATGTACGCAAGCATGCATACGCTGACCACGTACCACTCGTACATGTAGGTTTTTTGTGGCGACTTCACGTCACTCTGATTGTTCATAATCGATGATTTGCCCCGGTTAGTTATTGTCGGCTTTAGTGGCATTTTTTTAGGGCTACGTTTCGTGACAGATGGCTGGGTGAAATCCGCCCAAAACAAGCTCATCGCCTGCGTTCTCATGCAGCCATCGCAACCCATCATCGTTTTTAAATGATGGAAAAATCTCCTACCATCCGAGATGCGAAGCCCGCGTTCCATGCGTGCAAAAAACCGCCGAGTGGTGTAAATTTGATGGAAATATCCATTATTTCTGAGGTGGGTGGCGGGCATGTGGGTGGAAGATTCTGTACTGAAGCGTTTTTGCCTGGTCGACTCCTCGGACTACGGCCAGATCAAGGACGTTGTAAGCCAACACCTCAGGCCTCACAGAATGCGCCTGGAGCAATCGAGGTCGCTCCATTCACAGCTGTACGGCGTATGCTTTGGCGATTGCGCATTGTTGGATCTGCGGTACGGAGCAGCGGTGGAGATCGACATTGGCGATATCCAAGACTATTACCTGCTTCGATTTACCCTTCAGGGAGCCGGCCAGGTATCCCAAGGTAGAGATGTCGCTGTGCTGAGAAAGGGGACAATTACCGTTTCCTCTCCCTCACAGCATTCGACCATTCAAACAGATGAAAAATGTAGAAATCTGCTCTTGCGAGTTGAGCGCTCCGCACTGGAGAGCCAGCTCCAGGTCATGCTCGGTCGAGCGCTCACCCAGCCGTTGATTTTTCAGATGTGTGTTGACCCGCAGCACCAGGGTCTTGAGATTGTTCGCAGTTCCATTGAGCACATACATGCCCTTCATCAACATCCTATGGATGACACAATGAGGCTTGGTGTGTCTGCATACGCGGTTTCCGTGCTGCTCACCCAGCTTCCACACAACTACTCGGCACTGATTAACCTCGACCGCCGCTCGCTGATGCCTCGGCACGTGAGGCTGGCACAGGATTACATCGAATCGCACCTGAATGAGGCGCTGACTTTGGTAAAGGTTGCAGAGCAGTGCGGGGTATCAGTTCGGACTCTGCAGAATGGCTTCGCACGATTTCTGAATCAAACACCAACGGAATACTTGCGCTCGCGGCGCCTTGCTAGAGTCCATCAGGCCCTCAAAACTGCCAACGGGCAGACCAGCGTCACCGACATTCTTCTGGATCATGGCGTCAGTAGCATTGGTCATTTTGCGACGCACTATCGGAAAGAATTTGGCTGTTTACCTTCAGTCACGCTCAAGCAGCATTGTTGACGTTTCGCACTAGGAATTTTGCTTGCGCGTTTGGGGCAGAGTCCGTTGATTCCGCTCGATAGCATGACTCGACCTACAGAGGAGAGTGGTCATGCAAATTAGCGTTATTGGAGGTGGTCATGGTTGCTACGCTGCTGCCGTCGAGCTTTCCGAAAAGGGGCATTCAGTTAAGCTCTGGCGCAGAGACACTGATGCCCTGCGGCGCCTGAAAGATTCAGGGGGGCTTGAGGTCACGGATCATGCCGGCATCCGTCTTATCGGGCTGGGCGGGCAGGCGGATTTGCTGCAGGTCGCTGAGACGTTGCGCGAGGCGGTCGATCATGCAGAGCTATTGGTGGTCGCACTACCTGCAACCACTCATGACAGTCTTGCTGAGGAAATGGCGGAGCTGTTCAAAGACGGTCAAGTCGTTTTCTTCCCTCCAGGAACCCTAGGCAGCTTGGTGTTCGCAAACGCTATGCGCCAGGCAGGGAACACTCATCAAGTTGCCTTCGCCGAGACAGGCACGTTGCCATATTTGGCTCGTAAGCACGGCGAAAACCGCCTCACCATCAGCGGTTATGCTACCCGACTGCCGACAGGTGTTTTCCCGGCCAAGCTGAGCAACCTTGCGTTTTCCAAGCTTCGCGAGGCCTACCCAGCGGTAGAACCTGCTGGGGATGCTGTCAGTGGTGCGCTGATGAACGCGGGGCCCATCATTCATCCGCCTTTGATCCTTATGAATGCGGGCCCCTTGGAGCATTTTGCTGCTTGGGACATACACAATGAAGGCACTGTTCCTTCAATCCGTCGGGTTACTGACCAACTGGACGCTGAGCGTATAGCGATTCGAAACGCCTTGGGATACAGCGCTCCTCACTTTCCATTGGCAGATCATTACGCACCAGACGGCGATGAGTGGATGTACGGGCGTAGTGCACATGTTAAAGCCACTGACAGTGGCGATTGGAGAGAGAAGATCGATCTTCAATCGCATCGCTATATGCTGGAGGATACTGCCCTCGGTTTGTCTTTTCTTGTTTCCATAGGGAAGTGGGCAGGGGTTCAAACACCGTTGGCAAGAGGGCTTCTGAGCATCGCTGAAGCGGTGTGCGGCGTAGACCTATATCAATCTGGTCGCACACTTGAATCGCTGGGCCTGGCCGGATTGGATCGTCAGGAGATGGCCCGTCTCCTGAATGAGGGATGGCATTGATGAATGATTCCAGTCCCCCGATTTGCATCATCGGCGCAGGTCGCATGGGTGAGGGTATGGCCGTTGCTTTCAGCTATGCCGGCTTCTCAGTCACGCTCATCGATCTGAAGCAAAGACTGGCTGGCGATGCGGAGATTTACTGCCACGAAGTGCGTAGCAGCCTTGAGGCAGAATTGCTGTCACTGCAGAGCTTGGGGCTTTTGACCAGCAACCAGCTTAAGCGGGTCAATCAGCGGATTCAGATATGCAGCCGAGAAACGGCGAAACCTCATTTTGCTCGTGCTGAACTTATCTTTGAAGCGGTACCCGAAGTGCTCGATATCAAACGGAGCTGCTTTGCTTGGCTTTCAGAGCAGTGTTCACCCGATGCCATCATCGCCTCAACCACATCGACTTTTTTAGTGACCCAGCTCGCCGAATTCGTCAGCAATCCACGGCGCTTCGTGAACGCACACTGGTTAAACCCAGCCATGTTCATGCCATTGGTTGAGATAAGCCGGAGCGCCACAACATCCGAGCATGTCGTTCAGCGTCTGTCCTCGATGCTGAGAAAAATTGGAAAGGTGCCGGTCGTCTGCGCTCCTGTTGCCGGCTATATCGTGCCACGCCTGCAGGCTCTAGTGATGAACGAGGCTGCCCGTATGGTCGAAGAAGGGTTGGCAACCGCTGAGGAAATCGACACTGCGGTGAACGTTGGATTTGGCTTACGTTTCTCGGTCTTGGGCCTTCTTGAGTTCATTGATTGGGGAGGGGGGGATACGCTGTTCTACGGATCCAAGTACTTGGTGGAGCAGCTCTCACCTAGATTCACATCTCCCTCCATCATCGCGGAGCACATGCATAGCCATCGGAATGGGATGAGGGATGGACAGGGCTTCTACAACTATGACGGCGTCAACCTGAGCCAATACAAGAAGCAGCGTCTAGAGCAGTACATACAGCGGCTTGAGCTTATGGGGAAAATGCCTGTATTCGAAGCCTCTTCAGAGTCCTGATAAGCGATGCCCGGATGGCTCAAGACACGCGTAGCCATCCGGTCGACCGTAGGAGATTGGCGATGGAAGTAGTGATCATTGGGGCAGGAGCGATGGGGTGCCTGTTCGCCGCGAAACTGCAGCATTCTGGTGCCTCCGTCAGATTGGTTGAAGTCGATGAACCGACCGTTTCTGCCATTGCGGTGCGAGGCATTGAAGTGACCTGTGGTGGCTTGTCGCTAAGCCAATTTGTTCCAATTACCCGAGCAGACCAGACTCACCGGTCTGCAGATCTGATTGTCGTTTTCACTAAGGGATTGCATACCCGCCAGGCTATCGACTCGGTTCGGCACCTACTGACTGATACGACCTGGGTACTCACCCTCCAAAACGGACTGGGCAATGCGCAAGTCATTGCCCAACTTACCGATCCCGATCGTCTCGCAGTGGGGATGACCGATGTGCCGGCGGATCTCGCAGGGCCAGGCCAGGTGTCGACAGCTGATGCAGGAGAGATTCGATTCTGGAGCTACAGCAAGGCATATCATCCGATATTGGGTGAATTTCAAAACATGCTCTGTCGAGCTGGATTTCAGGCTGCGGTGGATGAGGGAGTGGTTGGCCATATCTGGGAGAAGGTGGCCTTTAACGCTGCTTTGAATGGCCTATGTACGCTTCTGGATTGTCGGGTAGAGTTGATCGGGATGAGCCAGGATGCTCGCTGGATCGCAACCCGGGCAGTGGCCGAGTGCGAGGCCGTGGCGCACCGCCTCGGGATCCCTTTCCGAAGTGATCAAGTGCTGGCAAGGATGGAAGAGGCCTTCATGCACCAAGCAGATCACATCGCGTCCATGCTTCAGGATCGAAGGGCTGGCAGGAGAACTGAAATTGAGTCAATCAACGGAGGGGTGATAAGGCTCGCAGACGAGATGGGTGTGGACGCTCCCGTCCTCAAAACGCTCTACCACCTCGTCCGATTCTCAGAGCCCAGCTCATAGCGAGCACGGCCTAAAAGGAAGCCAGTGCCCCCTTTCCAAACCTATGTCCGGAATTGGCCGATCAGCTGTTGCTGTTGGTTGGCCTGATTGTTCAGCTCGTGGCTGATGCTTGCGGCGTGCTCTGCTTGATCCGAGAGCGACTCAGTTACATCTCGGATGAAGCTGACGTTTCGATTGATCTCCTCCGCGACACTGCTTTGCTCTTCTGCAGAGCTCGCGATCAACAAATTCATTTCTGAGATTTCGTTGACGGCTGCGTCTATTCGCTCCAAGGCTGCAACTGCCATCTGGGCCTGCAAGACATTGTCTTGCGCGAGACCATGCCCGATGTTCATGCTGTGGGTCACGCTATTCGAGCCCGCTTGCAAGCTTTCTATTACACCGCGGATCTCCTCCACAGAGTCTTGAGTTCGGCGCGCAAGACTTCGAACCTCATCGGCCACTACGGCGAAGCCACGACCCGCTTCGCCAGCTCGCGCTGCCTCAATGGCAGCGTTGAGCGCTAACAGGTTGGTCTGACCTGCAATCGATAGAATTACTTCCAGCACCGAGCCTATCTGCTGGCTGCTGTATCCTAGTTTTTCCAGATCCTCCATGCCCTTGCTCATCGCAGATGCTTGGCTACGGATCGCTTCCATCGTCTTGGCGATCATTTCCAGTCCCTCTGCTGTCGCCTGTTCGGCTCGTCGAGCGGCATCAGCGGCCTGGGCGGCGCTTTGGGAGGATGTATTGGCGGTGACGGACATTTCATGCAGTGCAGATGCGACTTGATCAATTTCCCCGAATTGCTTCTGCATGCCTGAATTGGTCTGGTCTGCAATCAAGGCTGATTGGCTGGCCGTCTCTCTGATCAGACCGACAGAACCTTGGACTTTTGAGATCACAGGTTGAAGCTTATCCAGGAAACGATTGAAGGCCACCGACAACCGTCCTAATTCATCTCCCTTGTTATGCGTCAATCGCTGAGTCAGATCGCCGTCCCCATCGGCAATCTCTTCCAGACGATGCGCTACGCGAAGAATAGGGCGTGTGATGCCTCTGGCAGTCAACCACATCATGAGAGCGCCGAAGGCAGCCACTATCAAGCCGGTGAACAACTCCACCCCTGATGATTTAAGGCGTTGTTCGTCGAGCATCTCCGACATGTTGCGCGTTGGTGCTTCCAACACCGATTTTGGCACGTCGACAATGACAGTCCAGTTTGCAGAATCGTCAATAGGGCTGATTGGCACGAAGGCCGTTACACTTTGACCGCTTTCCAGCGATTTCGTAACACCTTGGTGGATAGCATCGGCCCAGCTTTTAGCACTTTGAGGAAGAGCCTGGTTGAGTAAGGATCCAACCTTGGTACTGTCAGCTGTGTGAGCGGACAGTACACCTGAAGAACTGACGATGCTGATCGTGGATTGCCCAGCATAAATCGCCTTCGCCCCCGACTCCGCATTGCGCTGAAGATTGTCGAGCCCGATATCGATCCCAATGACACCGATGACCTCACCATTTTCCATGATGGGGAAGGAGATGCTCGTGACGAGCCGTTTTGTCCCTGATGAGCTGTCGAAGTAAGGAGAGATCAGGCACGCAATTTTGCTCTTGATCGGGCATGTGTAAAACGAGTTGAAAGGTGCGCCACTGGGCCCTGGGGTCTCATCCGCGAGCAGTTGCTCATCGCCTGATACGTTGTTTAGCGTTCCGGCAGATGGCTGCAACCAGTAGATGGCGAAACGCCCTTGATCGTTGCTGCCTAAATCTGTTCGTCCCCTAAACGCACCATCTACACCATCAAGCTTGTTGGGTAAAAACGATGTAAACAAGCCGAGGATATCTGAGTGCTGTGCCAGTGCATCTCTCAGCGTCGCATTCAGATCATGGCGCAAAGCCGAAGGTGTGGACTGGTTGCGACGGGCTTGAGCTCTTAGGAAAAGGATCTGCCGTTGCACCCCAAGACCGAAGTCGTAGGCCCGACTAAACTCTCGTTGAATCAAGCTGGCTTGCAAGGCTGCCTGGGTCTGTAGATTCTGCTTGGCAGCATCAGTGAGGATGCTGTTCGAAGCGTTGATAGCACTCGCAGTGTTAGATTTGCTTTCCTCGATTGACAGCGTCAGAAGGGATCCGACCACGGCAATCAAACAGAGACTTGCCAGCAAGGTTATTTTATTTTGGATGCTGATAGTGATGGGCATTTGAGTGTCCGACGTGGATAACCGGTGTTAGCGATTGGTGGAGGTGTCGGTCAATGTATCGGTATGATTTGGGCCGGCAGTACCACATGGCAGGCACATGCAACTTGATGTCAGTCAGGTGCAAAAATTTCCCGTAGGCGCATGGCTCTACCGCGCCTAGGATGCACAGAGTAAAAATCATTACCATCCGCCCGAGCCTTTGTCACACGCTCAGCCGGCGAATTCGAAGGCTCATATAGATAGGGATGACGACGCTCAGCGCGGCAATCAGGAAGGAGATCCGGTAAGCCGCTGCGGGCTCTACCAGGTTAGTAAGCAGACTGAAAGTCACGCTAGTGACCGTGACCCCGCTGCAAAATGCTACCTGCCGGTTTACGCCCCAGAGTGCACTCGCCTGGTTCAAGCGTTGGATAGGGATGTTCATGAAGGCACCGCTTTGAGCTGTAGAGGTGCAAATGCTCCCACCGAGTCCCATCAGGCCATATATCGTCCCGAGCAATAACATATCGGATTGCTCCGTCGATCGGCTGAGCAAGAAGAAGCCGATGGCTTGCAGGATCGCTCCTACAGCTAGCAGTGGACTCGGGCCTACTCGCTTGTACAGCTTGCCATTTAGAAAGATTCCTATCCCCGCACCTACTGTCCAGGGAAGCATCAGACTACCTGCCTTGGTGGGTGAAATGCCCAGCACCTCTTGTAGGTAAAGCATGGCGAGAATGTTGATGCCTATGAACAGGCCCGTAATGGCGTGGTAAACAAGGACACCGAACCGTAGTAAACGATCCTCTAGAAGGCTTAGGTCGAGCAGTGGATGGTCGCTTCGTCGGTAATGCCAAAGATACAACGCAGCGAAACCAATGGCGGCGACCACCTGAGAAAAACCTACTGCGAATTTCCCTTCACTGAAATCTGTCAGGCCCAACAGCATTAGTGCCAACGCGGGAACGCCCATCGCAAATCCCTTGAAGTCGAAAGCGACGTTGCTGGCTCGCTCACTATCTTTCGGCAGCCACCAGAGTCCCAGTCCGATTGCGATCACCGTTGGAGGGAGAGTGCACAAAAACACCCAGTGCCAGGACAACGTTGAGACGATGAAACCGCCGATCATGGGGGATAGTGCCGGTGCAATCAGCCCAACCGCAAGGATCAAAGTTGCAAGCTGCGAGCGCTCTTCTCTTCGATATTGGGCATACACCAACGCCTGCCCTGCAGGTATGAAAAGCCCTCCACCCGCACCCTGCATAAAGCGCAGGCCCAGTAAGGTACCAATATCGGTTGCCACAGCGGTGAGCCCGGTGGCGACGCCGAAAAGCACAAGCGATCCGATCAGGAGAGATTTGAGGCCTAGCCGTTGAGCGAGCCAAGTACTCGCGGGAATGGCTAACGTAAGTCCAAGCACATAGGCAGTACTGATCCAGGCTACCTCAGCGACAGAGGCGGCCAACGCTTTGCCGATTATGGGGCTCGCAACGCTAGCAATGTAGGTGTTAATAAGGTCTAGAAACAAACCCAGTAGATAAAACGTCAGTATGCGAGCGCGTGAAAGGGGCATAGGTATCTCCGGTAGCGTTGCCCATTTTAAATCTCTCGAATTACGTAGATAAGTGCTCTAATCATGGACGTGTTGTTTGTGTTTTTTTGACAATAGGGAGGTGTTGCTTTGCTTGATCTTCAGCGAGTGGCGACGTTCGTTGCTGTGGTAGAAGCCGGCAGTTTCACAGCTGCTGCCAACACTCTCCGGCAGACGAAGGCAACGGTCAGCTTCAACGTGAGGCGACTTGAAGATGATCTAGGCGTAGCGTTGCTAGCGCGCAGCACGCGTCACACCGCCCTTACCGAGGCTGGTGAGCGATTCCTGATTCAGGCGAAAGCGTTGCTTGAGCAAGCTGACTATCTGGTTGAATGCACGCGTGGGCTGGAAGGTGAGCTGAATGGAAGCCTACGTATCACGAGCACCTTTGATTTCAGCAACTACATGGTGCTTGCGGCCATCGCTCGATTCTCAAAGGTGCACCCGCATTTACGAATTGACCACGTCGCTTCGTCCCGTCCTGAGGATTTGGTCTCGGAAAGGTTCGACGTCGCGGTAAGGCTAGGCAGCTTGCAAGACAGCGATCACAAGGCCGTGATGTTAGGCAGGTATGCGGTTTATCCCGTGGCTAGCCCCGCGTATCTCGCATCAAATCCGATCGATGGCTTAAAGGATCTCGGCAATGCTCTGTGGATTGGGCACAGTAGGTTGAGCAGGACAGCGCAATGGCTCGTCAAGGGAGCAAATGGGCGGAGCCGGAAATTCAGCATCAGTAATTTACCCAGACTGTATTCGGACAGCGCCAATGGACTTCTGCAACTTGCCCTCAACGACGCGGGAGTCGCGCTCTTACCTGATTGGGTCGCCCAGGATCACATCGAGGCCGGTCGATTGATCCATCTGGTACCTGAGATCGTTTTTCCACATCAAGAGGTACATGCGCTATATCGGAACGCTACGCATGTGCCCAGAGCCGTGAAGGAATTCATTGAGTACCTGCGATCGCATTTCACTGGTGATCGCCAGCACTCTGAATGAGAGATTTCGGTTCGATGTGCCATATGTGATGTTCGGCAGACATAGGCTAAAGCGCAAATTGGGCCTGTCTTGGCCGAGGTATCGCCTTTCCTTGAGTGCCCGTGTCCGAAAGCAGGCTTGGGCGTTGTGGCGCGATGTGAGATAGCTGGGTGCTTCCCTAGCGACGGCTATGAGTTGGTAGCTCCCTTTGGGCTGCATAGCTGCTACACAAATCTGCCTGAACACCATGCCGCCCTCGACTCTCGCGAAGTCGACGAGACCTACCCACATTGCTTCAATACTCTCCAGAGGTAGCTCGACACTAGCATCTTCGTTCCCGCCTTTGGGCCTTTGAGTTTCAGAGCAACCGGGGCAATTCAGGCAGATGCTTACCTGATCCAATGGTTACAAAGGGTCTATGAATGACGTCTACAGGTGTCTTGATAGGGAGATGTCAGTGTCGGCCAAATCCATGTCACTGTCAGACCGGTTACCGCTGTGATTTCGGCTCAGAATAGGTACGGCTAAACCTTCGTGCGTAAAAAACTAGGAGATACGAAATGACGATCGAAATTGCGGTGGAACGGCTTCAGGCTGGTTGCCAGGCGCATGACATAGAAGCTGTGACCCATCTTTTTACTGAGGATGCCACAGTGTCTGGTGAGGGCGCCCCCGGTCTCCTGCAGGGTCATGATCAATTGCGTCCAGTTTTAGGTTTTATGTTCGAACACACTCCAAAGTTATCCATTGAAATTTATCAGAAGACGCAGATCTCACCTGAAAGTGTTCTGACGTGGCTGCAATGGAGTTCTCCTTCTGCTGACGGTTCATTTATTAATTTTCGCTCTCTGACTGTGTGGCGCAAGACCGCAGATAGCTGGAAGATTGTCTCGGACTTCTACGGCCAAGGCGTGTTTGAAGATTAAGCTTTCAAGATCAAAAAATAACTATTATTAGGCAGGTGTTGAATGTCGTTGCCCTTTGAAATTCCATCAACGTACTACACGATGACCAAGAAGTACGATCTTCACTATCCTAGTCTGGAAGAGGATCTTGATGCTGAAGTCGTTATCATTGGTGGTGGATTCACAGGGATCAACACCGCCCTCGAGCTTGCCGAGCGCGGTGTTACCAATGTGGTTGTCCTTGAGACCAACTATTTAGGTTTTGGTGGTTCAGGTCGCAATGGCGGTCATGTTATGGCTGGCATAGGGCACGATCTAGAGACAATTGAAAAGGATGTTGGCCCTGAGGGGTTGAAGGCTATTTTTGAAGTTAGTGATATGGGCGCTAAACTTATCAAGGAGCGCATCGAACGGTATGGGATTCAGGCTGACTTTCAGCACGGCTATGGCTATCTTGGATTCAATAAGCGTCAGGGTAAATTGTTGCAAAGCTGGGAGAAGGATTTTCAAAGCCTGAATCCCGATCAGGAAATAACGTATCTGGAAGGAGCAGCTGTCCAAAGTATCGTCGGATCGTCGCGTTATACTTGTGCCCTCAAACATATGGGGAACGGCCACGTTCACTCTTTGAACTTGTTGCTAGGTGAGGCTAAAGCCTTCACCGAAGTGTATGGGGGGCGCATATTTGAGCACTCTCCCGTTCTCGATGTTAAATATGGCCCAAAAGTTGTTGTGCGGACGGCAAAGGGTAGCGTAAGGGCGGATAAGGTGCTATGGGCGTGCGGTGCGTTCATGAACAACCTAGAGCCTTCTCTGCATAAAAGTTTTATCAATGTCTACACGGTAAACTGTGTAACCGAGCCACTGCCGGAAGATGTTCTTCTTCGGTTGAGTCCAATTCGGGGGGCTTTCACTGATATTAGGCCTATTTTGGACTACTATAGGATTACACCTGACAATCGTCTGATGTGTGGAGGTGGGCATTCTGTGCTTGAATATTTCCCCGGGGACATCAAAGAGTGGGCTCGAAAAAAGGTTTTACACCTTTTCCCTTATTTGGGTGATGTGAAGATTGATGCGGCTTGGGGCGGGCCTATGGACTGCACGCTCAATTTGTTTCCACAAGTCGGAAATGTTGACGGGCATCGAAACGTTTTTTACGTGCAAGGATACTCAGGATTTGGTGTGACGCCGAGTCAGGTAATTGCTCAGGTTGTCGCAGACGGCATGGGTGCTGGTTCGCCTGTCTGGGATGCCATGAGCAAAATTCCACGGCGGAACATTCCTGGAAAAGATAAATTCCGCGAGGTGCTGTGCACCCTTGGGAAGGTTCAGCGACAACTCAATGCGTATCGTTTAGGTCGTCGATGATCACTAAACTATCGTTGGCTGGTTTCGCGCTCTGAGTTTTCTGATCTTAAAATTTCATGGTGTTGATAGCAATTTTATCGCTGGATTAATGAGTTCCGCTTTAGGGCTCGTATTATCACTACGCTTAAATGCACTACTGGAAAAAGTTCAGGATTTACATCGGCGATTTGCTAATGTTGCTGATGTAATTTTTGGCTACGGATAGCATGTATTCGCTATCAAAAAACGGTGCCTTGGTGGCACTCCTGTCAAAGAGCAAGGCAGGATTGACCATGTTGTTTAGCGGTTTTTGGCGGATAATCAAAAGCGTTGGTTTGCATTGTCTCTTAACGGACGGTGCGCGATCGCACATGGCTTCGGCGCGCGTGCTGTCTTCCTTCACCAGCCCATACTGCTCGAGTGGTATGGATATAATGATAATAACAGCAGGGTAACTGATGAATTCCGTCGAATCACATCCTATCGATAAGATATCGGTATACATTTGCGCTGGTTTGGTTTCCGGGGCTGGCGCATTGCTTTTAAACGTGTTGCCGTTATTGTTCGGCGCTTTCTCCGAAAGCTTCGGCTTAAGTGAAATCCAGCTTGGCAATCTAGCGTTATCAATGAATCTCGGTTTCGGACTGCTTGGTCTTGCATCCCTATTATGGGTGCATCGTATCAGCTGGCGAGTTATAGCATCACTGTCATCGCTACTCGTAATTGCCATGATTCTGCTCATGCTTGGGCAGCCAACTTATGAGAAATTGCTGATCGTAATGGCAGCTGCCGGGGCCGGAACTGGTGCGCTCTACGCATTAGCTATGACGATCTTTGGCGACAGCGCCCAGCCGGAAAAAGCGTTTGGCTTCAAGCTGGGGCTAGAATCCGTACCTGGTGCATTGTTGCTTGTATTGTTGCCCGTGGCCGTTGTCCCGTTGTGGGGTGTCGACGGGATGCTGCTGACGATCGCTGTAACAATGGTAGTTATAGGTATTCTTCCATTGCCCTGGGTACCAAAGAATAGCGTGAGGGGAGCAGTACCACTCGCAGTATCTATATCGTCTGCGGGTGCTCATCGTTCCATTGTCTGGCTTAGTCTGCTGGCGAGCCTGATTTTTTTGACAGGCGTCATGTCTGTCTGGGCGTTTCTAGAGCTAATTGGCAAAAAGACGGGGTTGTCCAGTGATACCATTGGAACGGTATTGGCTATAGGGTTTCTGATTAATGCTGTAGGCGGTTTTATCGCTTCTGCACTTGGTCTCAAGGCCGGTCGTTTCTACCCAATGGCTGTAATTATCATCGTCGAAGTGGTTGGGCTTCTTGTTTTAAGTCACTTCGATTCGCTTACTACGTACGTGGTTGGCGTCTTCTGCTTCTTGATTTCAATCAGTTTTGTTCTCGCCTATACTTTCGGCATCATGGCTGAGTTTGATCAGTCCGGAAAAATCGTTGCGCTTGGCGCTCTTTGTTTGTCCATTGGGGCGGCATTCGGCCCCGCGATTGGTGGGCAGCTGATCGAAAATTATGGATATCTCAGCACCTTGCTATTCTCTGGAGGGTGCTCAATAGCAGCTTTAGGCGTTTACGGAGTAGCGGTGTTTCGATCACGCCAGGTTTCTCGGAAAATGAAAGATGCGTCTACAATCGCTTCGGTAATTTGATCCGTCTGGACTGAAGATGATTTGGTTGATTGGATTATCTGGGCCGATTAGTTGATCGTGACTTCAGGTTTCTAAGAAACTGAGGTGAACTAGGGGTTTAAGAGTAGTCGCACCTGGGGTTTTGATGCGGCTTGCACCTAGACGCCTGGTGGTTAACCGGCGCAGCTTCGAGCGAAATTGAAAGAATATTTCGCCGATGAGGTATCCCTTCGGGTGAGCTGAGGACTCATGGACGCTGATAATGGACAACACACCTCAGCTCGCTGCGAAACCGGCGGATTTCCAATCAGTTCCGCCTGCTCATGGGGTATGCCGCGCATGAGTGCCCGATGGCTGGGATGCTCAAGTCAACATCACCCTTCCTGACGATCTGCCGAAGATTATGGCAATCTTCGATCGGGAGATCCTTGCGTCTCATGGCAGCGGCGAATATGTCTTTGCATATCGGATGCGCCACAAGACGCGTGACTACATCTGGTGTCGAGAGCGTGGTCGAGCGGTCCGAGATGAGCGGGGGCGATTGACCCGGATGATCGGCGCGGTGCGCGACATCAGCGATGAGCAGTCAGCCAGGACGACTCATCAACAGTTGCTTGAGCAGAATCAGGCGACCTACGGGCAAATCGCAACCATCGTGAGTGTCATCAAGGGCATTGCGGACCAGACGGGCCTGATTTGCTCGATTTATAAACTAATGACTACATTTTATTTTCTAATGACCACTGAAGGTAAGGTAGGTAGTAATTTCGATAGGTTGTATGAACCAAAAGATTATAGTGATATCTAGAGAAACCTTCAGGAGTATCGAGTACTTTGTGCGTCGCGCTGCGCCGCGGGCGACAGCTTAGCCAAGGCCGCTCGATGTATGAGTGATACCAGATGTGGGGTTAAGAATGTCGCCTAGCAAGAGGTGCGCATTGGAATGCGGCTGTCCAGCGCAGAACCACAGAAATTAATTACTCAGCACCACGATACAAAAAGTTTCACGCACGCCACTCATGTATCTTTGAATAACGTTTGACTAACAGCGGAGAAATAGAAGAGATTCGAAACTCGAACTTCGCTGTCAGAATTAGGGGTCCTAGAAAAACCAATCGTAAAGATTGCATGTTTTTCTGTCGTCAAATGGCCATGGCCGAACATGCGATATCCGAAAAGCGGCTGGTGACGGCGCTAGCCTGCCGTCCTATGAAGTTCATTGGTTAAGAAACTCTTTCTCCATGAGGGCAGTAAGCGTCTCCTCCTCTTGAATATATGATTCCATACTAATTCTTTTTGTTTTTAGTTGCTGTAGTAGGTGTTTTCTCCTACGCTCATAAGTCTCATAGCTTTTAGCGGCTTCCACGTTGCGAACGATCTGTTCAAATCTAGATTTTTGCCGGAATGCAGTGTCGACGTAGCTAAGTAGGCTTTCCAAAGTAGTATGGCCAGTTTGTTTCATTGCTTCCGCGGCTAGAGTTTTATCAGTCAAAAGTGTTAGTCGAAACGAGTCAGGGTTGAGGCTTTGTGTTTCTGAAATAAGTCGGGAAACAATGTTAGTGCAGAATAGGTGTCGGAATAAATGTGCGCAGGCTTGAACCTCCAGTTTTGCATGGCGCCTGATAAGTGAAAACTCCACGGTGAAAGTATCAGTTTGCAGTGGCTGTCCTCCTCGTTCGGAAATAAAAAGAAATCCGTGGTCAGCACTAATGCCGACTTTCTTTAAAGTAATACGGCGATCAGTTCGAACATGGTTCAACATGTCGCTGACCAACGCTGGACTAATAGCAAGCTCCCGAGTCTGTCCTTCCCCTCTTTTAAGCGTATTTAGAAGTATTGTTGGTTTTGCCATTGCCGCTGCAGTTAGAACCTGGCCAACCATTATCGATCTGATCTCGCCTCTACGCGCACCGGTCTCCTCAAAAAGCGATATCATTAGATGTCTTCGATTACATAAAAACTCTGATGTGGACATGTCGTCAATCGCATCGCGCATTTTAACAATAGTGGCCTGAGCAATTGGACGTCGTCTTTTTTTCGCATTAGCACTCCTAAAAGATCTATGATGAACACTGGAATGCTTAAATGCTTTGCCGTTTCGATAACCTGTTGACTCGATCAACTCAATTGAAATTGTCCCATTTATTCCAACAAAATTATGGGCCAGGTTTATTTCTCCAACGTGGGTTAAAAAGCTCAAACATCTTCTGCCTATACTGGTTATTGTTCGCTCAGTTCTTTTTAGTTGTTGTGGTTTGTTTGGCTTTGTTTCATGGCGTAATGCATCGATAAAATTATAAAAATCGTTGTCAGTAAGGGAGATGAAGTTTTTATTGTTATAATAGCAGTATCTAATAAGGTGGCTTATTTTTCCTGCGTAGTCACCAAAGCTACCTCCTTTGCTGCCAAGTCTTGAAAAGCCCCCACCAAAGCGACCTGGTTGCATGCGGAGCGTAATCATGTAGGAGTTTGCCAGCAGGCACGGAGTGCCGTCCGGCCACATTAAGAAGGGCATATTGCTGCCATCAACCGTTTTGATATTGTCTAGACTGATATAATCGTAAAGGCGAAGCGTTGGTACCATTGAAAAAAGTTGAGATGAGGATGGGTAATCAATGATTCTACTTTTCATTGTGAACTAGTTCCAAATGAGTTTTCATTGAAAGGATGGCAACATCGTTGAAAGGTTCAGGATTCAAGCTCAGTATTTTTATAATGCGATCTAATGCATCATTTATTCGCTTTTGCCTTAATCCATTATTGTTCGTACTGGCGATTGTAAGTAAGTCCCTGCGGTTGATGGCCAAAGCTTGAGTTAGAATCAGATTTATGGCGTGTAGTTGGTCGATAGAATCTTTCTGCTTTTGAATTTTATCTTCTAATGCCGATTTGGTGCGCTTTGTGAAGGTGGTTGAGCTTGGTGCGCTAGTTTCTGATATTGCTTTTTTAGCATGTCGCCGAAGTTTGTCGAGAAACGGAAGGCTTTTTTCATAAGTATTATTCTTTGTCTTGTTTTTCAGGGTGTTCAAGCTCAGCGGAAGAATTGAATGAGACACCCCGTCTACGGAGAACTCCATGTCTAGAGAGCACAAGCTTGCTTGGCTTTTAAGTGCGGCTATGAATTCTACGTTATCGATATATGTTGTCGGAGAGCGACAGGCATCCAACAATAGTAAAAAAGTACTGTTTATAGATGCATCGATCATTTTTTGTTTAGGTTCGTTTTTCATGTTTTGGCTCTAGCATACGATAAAAAGAACACGCATGGATTTCCCGCTTGCATCGTTGAAAAAATGAGGTTCAACACGGGCTTTACCTTCCTCAAGCATTCCAGCGATATATTCCTCTATGTGTTCTTCATTGACTAAATTAAATTTGGAAGTGCCAAATTTGGCAAAAAGTAAATCTTGCAGATTTTGATAGTTTTCAAGTCGCCCCAGTTTGGCGAGATCAGCAAAGTAACGCGCGCTTGCTCCTTGTATGTCTTTAGGTGTGAGGCACTCAGTCAAATATCGCCAAACATGCTCAATATCCCGGTGGCCTAGCATCCATCGGAGAGTGTCAAGGTCTCCGAAAGTGTTTGTATAAAAAAACATTATTGCAAAGAAACGTCTCAGTTGATGTTGGCGGATGTAATAGCGTTGGCCTGATGTAGTGATTTCACTTTCAAAGTAATCGCAGGCAAAGTCTAAGTGGCGGTTATAAAGGTAGCGTGAGGTTTTTTTTAAACCCCTGCGCCCCGTGAGAAGAGGGCTTGCGAAAAGATTGGTCAACTCATTGATTACGCCGAGACGCTTAAGGATTTTTTGGAATCGAATCAACTCTTCTATCATTTCAACCGCGATAGTATCAATTGGCCGTGATTCTATTTGTCTGAGGCCTAATGCTCCGCGGGTCGACTTTGCCATATTAAATATTAGCCATGTCTTAGTTTTGTCGAGGCACTTTGCGGATTCCAATGTTACTAATTCATCCATTCGTCTAGCCATCATTGTCCCAACGATAATCTCGATAGCGCCTATATATATATGGGTCAGTTCTAGCAGTCCGTAGTTGGCTCTGAAGCGTTTGTAATATAAAGCTCTCTGCGGTTTTCGGGTTTTTCTGGGACCACCGGTCGGTTTTGAAAAGCTGGAAAGTCCAAGTGCTCTAACTCCAAGCTGGTGAAGCTCGGGACCGATAATTTCCAGAAATTCTTCATTCGAAAGATGAAACATCGGAATATTTAGTTTATGACAGTGTGCGGCTATTTTAATGAATCCATTCAGAATTTTCCTGCCGTGTGAAATGTGTAGCTGTACGCTTTTCCTGAATAGTAATAAAAGATTTTTCGAAGGGACGCTTTTGAATCGAGCAGCGTTAGCAACCGGCGGTATATAGTTTTCAATTGCGTCAAGATCGACAGGGGCGGGTAGCCCTATTTTTGCTAGAGCTGAGATGCAGGAGAAGAAATTTCTATAGTATAAGTAATAGTCAATCTGCAAATTTTTTGGTGTTCCAGTGGTTACTAATACTGTTGGATATTCCCGGCGGTGTGTGGGCTCGTTTGGGAAGAAGGCGAGTGCATGCAATGCTGGTTTCTTCGTGTCCTTTCCTCGTAGAGTGTCTGTGTATAAATGTTCTGAGAGTTTGCGAGTGTTTGCCGCAAGAGCGTAGCCATCGGTTTTGGCGAAAAATCCGAATCGCATGAGTGCTGCTCTAATCTTTGGTATTTCTTTTATAGAAATGTCTAGCTTGAAGTTCTCCACTTGATCATCGGTTACAATCTTCATTGCCGGATATTTAGAAAGTATATCGTTGATGTCTTGCTCGCTCAGCTTGTTAAGCAAGTTTTTGCAAAAAATGCTTACCCTATTATGCCAGTCATAGATGGAGTCTTCACTACTTGGAATGGATGCAAGTTTGTCCAAAATTCCCTTTAGTGAGTCCGAGTCCAATGTGGCTAAGCCATGTTCCACAAGTTCTAGACTGCGAGAATGGATAAGAAGGTAGTCAATTGCTCTCATGCTGCATCTCAACCGAATATTTTTCGTTTTCGGCGAGAGATTGGCGAATTCTCCGCTTGCACCATCTGTAGTGATAATCAAAAGGTGCTTAAGCGAATTGAGAAGTAGTGAGTTTTCTGAGGAGGTGAGGAGACTTCCATTCCAAAGAGGAATCTGCCAGTCTAGAAAAATTGGTTTCTTTTGGGAGGTCTGGATTTGCCAAATACAACTCTCGAAATCATTCTGTAACCATGTCGCGGTCTTGTATGGCGATTCGTCAAATTCTTCTAAATCATTTAAAAACTCATATCCAGTGAGATGGGACATATATTAATTTCTCCATTTTTTTTGGGTCAACTAACTTTAGTGCGGTTTTAAGATATTGTTTTTGTAGCCTCTTATGTCCGTTGGTGATTTCAGATTTTATATGGTCCGCTATTGAAGCCCAATATTTTGCTTTGCCACATACTTGGTCGCGGTTAGTTGAAGACCTAACGGCCGCATCTAAGGATAAGAGTGAAGCCAGAAAGCCCACCCCGATAGAGAAAATGGCTTCGCTACCATCTGTGACCTTTCTGTCATTCAACCGATCCGGGTCCGAGGCCTGGGTTGGAATCTCTTTAATTGCATGATTTGCGAGGAAAGTGTGTAATTCATCCATATTTTGAAAGTTGGTTGCTCTCAGTAAATCCTCGCTATCTTTCATTGCTTCGCATATGATTGCTTTTTGAAAAATTCGGATCCAACGCGATTTGATAAAGGCAAGGATGGGGTCTGGAAGGTAATGGCTTAATAAGTCGGGATAATAGTGTGTATGTCCTAATGCCTTAGACATGGTCTCGGTGCTTTTTGTCTCTAGGAAAATTTCCACTGCTCTAGAAGCCCGTATCGTCGAAAGACGGACCCTCTCGATGAAATCTACCAGCTCAGTTTCGGGCAGGCTTAGATATGGGCTAAACTCATCAATCATCTGTTGGCGTAGCATTTTATTGTTAGTGTAGATGGAGTTGTTAAATATAGTGGCTCTTGATCGTCGTGGGTATGAAAATGCCTGTCCTGTCGCTAAGAACAAATAGCGATGCGCGTCATCTCCATTGAGTTTCAAAATATTTCTTGCCCGTGATGTTATCTCTATTATTTCGCACGCCCGATCATAGGCGGCATCAGATAATTTTATAATTTGCTCGCGCTGATCAGGAGGCTTGCGCATTTTGTAGCCGGTAAAATGTCGATTTTCTCTGTCTAAGCCTGCAAGTTGATTATCTTCGTTGTATAGTTCGAAATTTCTTAAAAAATCAGTAGTGATCGCAGGATGCTCCATGACCAACAGGCACTGGTGTGGGAAAAGACTACGTGACACCGATAGCCCGAAGTGATTGGCAAGTTGAATCGCACTGCATGGAAGTCCTGTATTGTGCTCATAAACCTTACAAAGAAATTCAGGGGGAGTTTTTGACGTGGGATCTTCAAGTGTTGCGCAGATATCTGCGAGCGTATAGCGATCAATTACTTCCTTTGCCCAGTACGAAATAGGCGTTCCAGTTTTTGCCAAAGATGTCCGATATCGATTTCGAGATATAAGGCTATCTGCATGATAAGTAGCCCATTTTCGGACGGCGGAGATGTCATTTTTTATGTGAAAAAACAACAGTTCTATCGCTTCTGTGTCGGTAATGTGAAGGGGGATGCTGGTAAGAAGTTTCTCTTGAGTTAATAAACCATTATCGCCTTTCGTGATTTTGGTTTGTGATCCATGCTTTGTTGAAGGTGGTGGCCTTTTTATCGATGATGATAGTTTTGCCCATACGCCGCTTTTGCAAAGACAGTTTTCCACGCCTGTTAGGAACTGTACCCAACTTTTAATTTCAGATTGGGCGTCATTTCCTAAAGTTTGAGCCTGAGTGAAATAAAAACGCGTGAATTCGTGCATGAATCTCATCACCCCAGTCGCAGTTGAGAAGCTCCTGGCGGGCCATTTGACATGGCATTCTGAGAGATAATCAAACATTTTATTCCATTGGTGGCGTAATGATCCAGGTCTGTTGCCGTAGTATTTTCTTAGATTCGTATAAATACTATCGACATATTCACGACCGTAGATATGAGCGAGGGGGGCCAGACGCAAATAAGTGACGTCGCGTCCTGTGCCCTTGATCGTCCATCCCGCCCAATACCAGCGTTGGTCATCTGATGCTTCGCTCAGTCGTTTACAAACTTCTGGATTGGGGGAAAAGTGCCTGATGCTCCAGGAGCATGGATGGCTTTCCGGCATAATCCTGTGGACTATAGCGAATGTGCGGTAGAAGTCCCGGCACATGGCACTACCTCTACGATCTGAAAGATTTACAAGCACACCACCCGCTACTGCAGAGCAGAACTCTTTGAGGATTTTCTCGATCTCAGGGCGTTTGAGCGTATCCATAGTGATCCGCTGGTTCGTCACCTCGCAGTAAGCTTCCAAAAGCTTCAAGCAGGGGATGACTTGGAATCTATGAGTGTCGTACATGCACTCATGCGTGGCAGCTGCATGGATGAGCAGATCGCCGACATTTTGGTCGATTGCGATAAGTGGGTGATTCCGGATAGCGCGGGTTTTTTTGACAATTGTCAGTTCTTCATTCAGCATCATAGTCACCGATACCCCAATGCCAGCACGCGTTCAGCAAGGATGACACCGAATGCTGAATAGTCAAAATCAAGAGCTGGGTTTCGAACTGAACCTGGATTTCAAAGAAGATTTGGCTGATGAAGCCATTGATGCTTTCCTCGACGCTTTCCTCAAAGAAGCCATGGAAGCCAACGGTCTGGGTTATGTTGGCGGCGACGACTTCGGTCTGGTTTGCCTGCAGAAGCGTGGCTCGGTTTCCGAAGCGCAGCGTGCAGCGGTTGAAGCCTGGCTCAAAGGCCGCAGCGAACTGACCGAAGCAACGGTCAGCCCGCTGATCGATGTCTGGTACCCGGAAAAGCCGATCAATCCGGTAGCTTGATGTCCTGAGAAGAACGGCGACCCAAGGGTCGCCGTTTTTTTATGCCTGTCAGGCCTTGCGCCAATTCAAAATCACCATTGTCACAACCCCCGCCACAATCCCCCAAAACGCCGAACCAATGGAAAACAGCGTCAGCCCCGACGCCGTGACCATGAAGGTGATCAGCGCCGCCTCACGCTCCTTCACTTCGCTCATGGCAATGCTCAGGCCGTTGATGATCGAGCCAAACAACGCCAGCGCGGCAATCGAAAGCACCAGTTCCTTGGGCAATGCCGCAAACAATGCCGCCAGCGTCGCGCCGAATACCCCGGCAATCCCGTAGAAAATCCCGCACCAGACGGCGGCTGTGTAGCGTTTGTTGCGATCCTCGTGGGCATGCGGCCCGGTGCAGATGGCGGCACTGATCGCTGCGAGGTTGATGCCATGGGAGCCGAACGGCGCCAACAGCAGCGAAGCGATGCCTGTCGTGGTGATCAGCGGTGAGGCCGGCACGTTATAGCCGTCGGCGCGTAATACGGCGATGCCGGGCATGTTTTGCGAGGTCATCGCCACCACGAACAGCGGAATGCCGATGCTGATTGTCGCGGCGAGGGAGAAGTGCGGTGTGGTCCAGACCGGCGTGGCTACTTCCAGATGGAAACCGCTGAAATCCAGCAACCCCATGAAGCCGGATAACGCGGTACCGATCAACAACGCCGCCAGCACCGCGTAGCGAGGCGACAGGCGTTTGACCAGCAAATAGGTGACGAACATGCCCAGGACCAGCGCCGTACGATGCTGGGCGGCGACGAAGATTTCGCTGCCGATCTTGAACAGAATGCCCGCCAGCAAAGCGGCCGCCAACGAAGCCGGGATCTTTTTCACCAGGCGCTCGAAACTGCCGGTCAGGCCGCAAATCGTCACCAGCACGGCACAGGTAATGTAGGCACCGATGGCTTCGCCGTAGGACACGCCGCCGAGGCTGGTGATCAGCAGCGCGGCGCCCGGGGTCGACCAGGCAATGGTGATTGGCGTGCGATAGCGCAAGGACAGGCCAATCGAGCACACCGCCATGCCGATGGAAATTGCCCAGATCCACGACGAAATCTGCCCGCTGGTCAGGCCTGCCGCTTGTCCGGCCTGGAACATCAGCACCAGCGAACTGGTGTAACCGGTCATCATCGCGATGAACCCGGCAACGATCGCCGACGGTGACGTGTCGGCCAGGGGGCGTAATTGCGTGCGCGTGGCGTCGTTCATGACGGCGGTGTTCCTTATACAGATGAAGTCATCCCCTTCAGGAGATCGTGCTTGGCAGCGAATTCTGAGATCAAGCCTAAACTCAAACGTAATGGAACGTTGCAATACAGCGGAAGTGACAAACAGCCGTACAGTCGTGTTGCCACTAAGCATTGTGTACAATCGCCATGTTTTTTACGCGATACTTGCCAGTGACCCACTGTGCCGTATTACAGTCACGGTCAATTCGCCGCAGTTCTCCCGACTCGAGTGCCCATGAACGAACAGTTGCAGCCCCTAAAGAAACAACCGCGAGCAGGCAAAGCCGGCCGTAGCGGTACCCAGGACGATATTGTCTACGCGCATATCTTCGAGGCCATCCTCGAACAGCGTCTGGCGCCCGGCACCAAGTTGAGCGAAGAAGCGCTGGGGGAAATTTTCGGGGTCAGCCGCACCATCATTCGCCGCGCCTTGTCGCGCCTGGCCCATGAAGGCGTGGTGCTGCTGCGTCCGAATCGTGGCGCCGTGGTCGCCAGCCCGAGCGTCGAAGAAGCCCGCCAGGTGTTCATGGCTCGCCGTCTGGTGGAGCGCGCGATCACCGAACTGGCCGTCCAGCACGCCACCGCCGAGCAGATCGCCGAGTTGCGCCAGATGGTCAACGACGAACGCGACAGCTTTTCCCGTGGTGATCGCGGTGCCGGTATCCGTTTGTCGGGCGAATTCCACCTGAAACTGGCCGAGGCGGCGAAAAATGCGCCGTTGATCAGCTTCCAGCGCAGCCTGGTGTCCCAGACATCGCTGATCATTGCCCAGTATGAGAGTGGCAACCGTTCCCACTGCTCCTACGACGAGCACACCCAGTTGATCGATGCCATCGAAAAGCGCGACGGCGAACTGGCGGTGAACCTGATGATGCATCACATGGATCACATCGACAGCAAGCTCAACCTCGATGAGGACAGTGCTTCGGATGATCTGCATGCGGTGTTCTCGCATTTGTTGCAGACCAAGAAGCCGGGGCGTTCGCCGGCGAAAATCTGACGGACCGCGTCGCCTCTATCGCTGACAGGCAATAAAAATCCCCCGGGCTGAAAAGCGGCGGGGGATTTTTTATGCCCGAAGAAAACTCAGCGCTGATGCACCAGATTCCCCGCCGCATAGGTCTGCTGAACCGTCCGGTCATCCCCCAGCGTCATCAACACGAACAACGTCTCGGCGATGTTGTTGGCCTGCTTCAAGCGATAACCCAGCAACGGTGTGGCGTTGTAGTCCAGCACCAGGAAGTCGGCGTCGGTGCCCGGTTGCAGGTTGCCGATCTTGTCTTCCAGGCGCAACGCACGGGCGCCGCCGAGGGTCGCCAGGTACAGCGATTTGAACGGGCTCAGGCGCGCACCTTGCAGTTGCATGACCTTGTAGGCTTCGTTGAGCGTTTGCAGCAGCGAGAAACTGGTGCCGCCGCCGACGTCGGTGCCGAGGCCGACATTGAGTTTGTGCTTCTCGGCCATCGGCAGGTTGAACAGGCCGCTGCCGAGGAAGAAGTTGGAGGTCGGGCAGAAGGCGATGGCCGAGCCGGTTTCCGCCAGGCGCGCGCACTCGTCGTCGCACAGGTGCACGCCGTGGGCAAACACCGAGCGCTCGCCCAGCAACTGGTAGTGATCGTAGACGTCCAGGTAGCCCTTGCGCTCCGGGAACAGTTCCTTGACCCACTCGATTTCCTTGAGGTTCTCGCTGATGTGGGTCTGCATGTACAGATCGGGGTATTCGGTCAGCAACTGGCCAGCGAGGGTCAGTTGTTCCGGGGTGCTGGTCGGGGCGAAACGTGGCGTCACCGCGTAGTGCAGGCGACCCTTGCCGTGCCAGCGCTCGATCAGCGCCTTGCTTTCGACGTAGCTGGATTCAGCGGTGTCGGTCAGGTAGTCCGGGGCGTTGCGGTCCATCATCACCTTGCCGGCGATCATCCGTAGATCCAGCTGTTCAGCCGCTTCGAAGAACGAATTCACCGATTGCGGATGCACGCTGCCGAACACCAGCGCGGTGGTGGTGCCGTTGCGCAGCAGTTCCTTGATGAAAATGTCCGCGACTTCGTCAGCGTGGGCCTTGTCGGCGAACTGGCTTTCGCACGGGAAGGTGTAGGTGTTGAGCCAGTCCAGCAGTTGCTCGCCGTAGGCGCCGACCATGCCGGTTTGCGGCAGGTGAATGTGGGTGTCGATAAAACCAGGGGTGATCAGGGCGTCTTGATAGTGGGTGATTTCAATGTCTGCCGGCAGCGTCGGCAGCAAATCGCTGGCGTGGCCCAGTGCGCTGATTTTGCCGTTATCCACCACCAACAGGCCGTCCTCGAAATACTCATAAGAGGCTTCGATGCCGACTTCGGCAGGGTCGGCGATGCTGTGCAGAATGGCGGCGCGGTAGGCTTTGCGAGTCAGAGGCATGTGGGTTCTCGATTTCTAAGGCTTGTCAATTAGAGGCTTGGCTGCGGCGTGAAGCAGGCAGCAGTTTGGCAATCGATGATCCGGCACTGGCAGTCTGCTGGCCGAAATTCGCGTTGTAAGTGGCGATGATCTCGCCAGCGATGGAGATGGCGATTTCCACAGGCAGCTTGCCTTTGACTTCGCCGATGCCCATCGGGCAGCGCATGCGTTGCACGACGCTGCTGTCGAAGCCGCGATCACGCAGACGATGTTCGAACTTCACCCGTTTGGTCTTCGAACCGATCAGGCCGAAGTAGGCGAAGTCGTTACGCTTGAGGATTGCGGCAGTGAGTTCGAGGTCGAGCTGGTGGTTGTGGGTCATGACAATGCAGTAGCTGCCGGCGGGCAGATCGTCGATTTCATCCACCGGTTCTTCGGAAACGATCTTGCGCACGCCATGGGGGATCTGTGCAGGGAATTCGTCATCGCGCGAGTCTATCCAGCGAATGCGGCAAGGCAGGCTGGCGAGCAGCGGCACCAGTGCACGGCCGACATGGCCGGCGCCGAACACGGCGATTTGCGCTTGCACCTGGCCCATCGGTTCGAACAGTAAGACGGTGGCGCCGCCGCAGCACTGGCCGAGGCTGGCGCCGAGGCTGAAGCGTTCCAGGTGGGTGTCCTGTTTGCCGCTGGCGAGCATCTCGCGGGCGATCTGCATGGCCTTGTATTCCAGGTGCCCGCCACCGATGGTGTCGAACGCCTGGGCCGCGCTGATGACCATCTTCGAACCGGCATTGCGCGGCGTCGAGCCGAGCTCTTCGATGATGGTCACCAACACGCAGGGCTCACCCTGGTTTTGCAGGTCGGCGAGGGCGTCGATCCAGTTGTACATGTTTCACCTCAACGTCTCTGTTGTCTTTCTCGGCCTCTTCGCGAGCAGGCTCCCACATTGGATGTGGATTGATTCATAAATCACCACATAACCCTGTGGGAGCGAGCCAGCTCGCGAAGGCAGCGCCTCGATCCTAGAGCGGAGCCAACTCGGTTTCAGCCTCGACAGCCTTCGCCACCTTTAACTGGCGCATCTGCTCGCACCCCCACAACACCCGCTCCGGCGTCGCCGGGGCGTCGATCTTCGGTTGATGCTTGTAGTCGCCCAGACTCGCCACGGCATCCTTGATCGCGCACCACGCGGCGATGCCGAGCATGAATGGCGGCTCGCCCACGGCCTTGGAATGGAACACCGTGTCTTCCGGGTTCTTGCGGTTCTCCACCAGCTTCACCCGCAGGTCCAGCGGCATGTCCGCCACGGCCGGGATCTTGTAGCTGGCCGGGCCGTTGGTCATCAGCTTGCCTTTGTTGTTCCACACCAGTTCTTCCATGGTCAGCCAACCCATGCCCTGGATGAAACCGCCCTCGACCTGACCGATGTCGATGGCCGGATTCAGCGAGGCACCGACATCGTGGAGGATGTCGGTGCGCAGCATTTTGTATTCGCCGGTCAGGGTGTCGACCAGCACTTCGCAGCACGCCGCACCGAAGGCGAAGTAGTAGAACGGACGTCCCCGGGCCTGGCTGCGGTCGTAGTAGATTTTCGGGGTTTTGTAGAAACCGGTGCTCGACAGCGACACCTGATTGAAATACGCCTGCTGGATCAGTGCTTCGAAGGTCAGGATGTGATCGCGAACCCGTACGTGGCCGTTGTGGAATTCCACATCTTCTTCGCTGACTTTGTACTGGCGAGCGGCGAATTCCACCAGGCGTTGCTTGATGGTTTCAGCGGCGTTTTGTGCAGCCTTGCCATTCAGGTCGGCGCCACTGGAAGCAGCGGTTGGCGAGGTGTTCGGCACTTTGTCGGTGTTGGTCGCGGTGATCTGCACGCGGTCGATTTCGACCTGGAAGACTTCAGCCACGACCTGCGCGACTTTGGTGTTCAGGCCCTGGCCCATTTCGGTGCCGCCGTGGTTCAGGTGGATGCTGCCGTCGGTGTAGACGTGCACCAGGGCACCGGCCTGGTTGAGGAAACTGGCGGTGAAGGAAATACCGAATTTCACCGGGGTCAGTGCCAGGCCTTTTTTCAGGATCGGGCTGTTGGCGTTGTAGCGACGGATCGCTTCGCGACGCTCGTAGTACTGGCTGCTTTCTTCCAGTTCGGCGGTCATTTCCTCGAGCATGTTGTGCTCGACGGTCTGGTAGTAATGGGTGACGTTGCGCTCGGTCTTGCCGTAGTAGTTGGCCTTGCGCACCGCCAGCGGGTCGAGCGCCAGATGGCGGGCGATGGCATCCATCACTTCTTCGATGGCGACCATGCCTTGCGGGCCGCCGAAGCCACGGTAAGCGGTGTTCGACGCGGTGTTGGTCTTGCAGCGGTGACCGTTGATGGTCGCATCGCCCAGGTAATACGAGTTGTCCGAGTGGAACATCGCACGGTCGACAATCGACGCTGACAGGTCCGGCGAGCAACCGCAGTTGCCGGCCAGTTCCAGAGCGATACCGTGCAGACGACCGGCGCTATCGAAGCCGACGTCGTACTCGACGTAGAACGGGTGACGCTTGCCGGTCATCAGCATGTCTTCGACGCGGGGCAGGCGCATTTTGGTCGGCTGGCCGGTCAGGTGCGCGATCACCGCGCACAGGCACGCCGGGCTCGCCGCTTGCGTTTCCTTGCCACCGAAACCACCGCCCATGCGACGCATGTCGACGACGATCTTGTTCATCGACACGTTCAGCACTTCCGCCACCAGCTTCTGCACTTCGGTGGGGTTTTGCGTGGAGCAGTAGACGA
Source organism: Pseudomonas reinekei (assembly GCF_001945365.1). Classification (GTDB taxonomy): domain Bacteria; phylum Pseudomonadota; class Gammaproteobacteria; order Pseudomonadales; family Pseudomonadaceae; genus Aquipseudomonas; species Aquipseudomonas reinekei. The sequence goes on along the minus strand of NZ_MSTQ01000004.1, from coordinate 411,163 downwards.
TCATGCCGCCGTCTTCGGTCGGCATCACCGAAGAGATCTGGGTTTCCAGATAGAAATGCTCCTGGCCGCCGATGTGCAGCGTGCCCTGGATGCGGTGCTCAGCGGTGGCCAGCGCGGTCGCTGAGTCGCCGCGATGATGGGTATGGCTGTCGAGCACGAAGTGGCGTTTGCGCAGGGCTTCGACCACGTCGAGTACTGGCTCCAGATCTTCGTATTCAATGATCGCGGCCATCGCTGCTTTGCGTGCGGTGTCCAGATCTTTCGCGGCGACGGCGATCACCGGTTGCCCGACGAATTCCACGGTGTCGATGGCCAGCAACGGATCGCCCGGCAGCAATGGGCCGATGTCTTTCAGGCCCGGCACGTCTTCGTGGGTGATGGCGATGCGCACGCCTTCAAAGGCGTAGCACGGCGAAGTGTCGATGCTGATGATTTTCGCGTGGGCGCGGTCCGACAGGCGTGCATAAACGTGCAGCTGATTTGGAAACTCCAGGCGATCGTCGATGTACTGCGCTTCACCGGACACATGTTTGGCGCCGCTGTCGTGTTTGACGCTGCGACCGACACCAGTGGTCAGGTCTTTGGCGAACAGTTCAGCCAGTTCGGCCTGGGTCTTCTCTACGGCGTGATGATTAGACATAAGCGGTCACCCGAGTCTCGATGTGCGGTGTTTGCAGTTCGATGAAGTATTTGCGCAGCAGGTTCTGCGCGCTGAGCAGGCGATATTCCTTGCTGGCGCGGAAGTCCGAGAGCGGCGTGAAGTCTTCGGCCAGGGCGGCGCAGGCACGTTCGACGGTGGCGTTATTGAAGGGCGAGCCGAGCAATGCCGCTTCACAGGTTGCAGCACGTTTTGGAATAGCCGCCATGCCGCCAAAGGCGACGCGGGCTTCTGCGACGACGCCGTTTTCCAGGCGAATGTTGAAGGCGGCGCACACCGCGGAGATGTCATCGTCCAGGCGCTTGGAGACTTTGTAGGCGCGGAACAGCGTTTCGACGCTGGCGCGGGGCACGATGATCTTCTCGATGAACTCACTTTCCTGACGCGCAGTCACGCGGTAATCGATGAAGTAATCCTCAAGCGCCAGGGTGCGGCGGGTTTCACCCTTGCACAGGACGATTTGCGCGCCGAGGGCGATCAACAGGGGCGGCGAGTCACCAATCGGCGAGGCGTTGCCGATGTTGCCGCCGAGGGTGCCCTGGTTGCGGATCTGCAAGGAGGCGAAGCGTTGCAGCAGTTCGCCGAAGTCCGGGTATTCGGCCTTCAAGGCTTCGTAGCAGTCGGAGAGGGCGGTGGCGGCGCCGATTTCCAGGCGGTCGTCGAAGCGTTCGATGCGTTTCATTTCGGCGACGTTGCCAACGTAAATCATCACCGGCAGCGTGCGGTGGAACTGCGTGACTTCCAGCGCCAGGTCCGTTCCGCCGGCCAGCAGGCGGGCCTGTGGATAAGCGTCATAGAGGTCGGCCAGGTCGGCCACGGTCAGCGGCACCAGGCAGCGCTTGTCGCCGCTGTTGAGTTCGCCGATGTCCTTCGGAGCGATGGCTTTCAGACGGGCGATGGTCTCGGCTTCACGGGCGTCGAACTGGTCGGGTTGCTTGGCGCAGCACGATTGTTGGGCCGCTTCCAGGATCGGACGGTAGCCGGTGCAGCGGCAGAGGTTGCCGGCCAGGGCTTCGTGGGCTTTATGAGAGTCGGGCTCGTCGCTGTTTTTTTGCAGGGCGAACAACGACATGACGAAGCCCGGGGTACAGAAACCGCACTGCGACCCGTGGCACTCGACCATGGCTTTCTGCACGCTGTGCAGTTCGCCTCTGTGCTTGAGGTCTTCAACGCTGATGAGCTGTTTACCGTGCAGTGACGACACAAACGTCAGGCACGAGTTGAGGCTGCGATAGCGAATATGTTCGCGGCCATCGTCATCCGTCTGCAATTCGCCAACCACCACGGTGCACGCGCCGCAGTCACCGCTGGCGCAGCCTTCTTTGGTGCCGGGTTTGCCCACATGGTCGCGCAAATAGTTGAGCACGGTCAGGTTCGGGTCCAGGGCGTGCTCGCTACGGAGTTCCTGGTTTAGTAAAAACTGGATCACGGAAGGCCTCGCAGACTCATTATTGTTGTTAACCGATGGGACCGAATTTAGCAGGTCTGACTTTTCGGTCAATTGTTTTCTGACTTAAAGGTCAGGAAAATGCATTTTGTCGACTAACAACTCGTTTCTTCATTATCGACCCTCGCGGGCTAGCCTGCTTTTTGCTTGAATCGTGCCAAAACCCCCGCCAGGGCTGTGCGCCATGACGTATCAATTGCGCTACACTGCGCCGCTTGTGCAGATCGAACAGTTTGAAGGACAACCATGACGTTCAAGGCGCCGGACAGCCTCGCCGAGCAAATCGCTCATCACCTCGCCGAACGCATCATTCGCGGCGAAATGAAGCCCGGGGAGCGCATCCAGGAACAGAAGGTCACCCTGGCACTCAATGTCAGCCGCGGTTCGGTCCGTGAGGCCTTGCTGATCCTTGAGCGACGCCATCTGATTGCGATCCTGCCGCGACGTGGCGCCCACGTGACCGAGCTCACCGAGCACAAGGTGCGCAGCCTGTGCACGCTGATGGGCGAAATGTACATCCTGCTCGCCAACGCCGTGGCCAGTGGCTGGAAAGTCCAGGCTGACCTGGCGCCGTTCGTGCAGATCCAGCAGCGCCTGACGGCCAGCTTCGAGCGCCAGGACATCCATAGCTTCGTCGACGACAGCTTCAATGTGATGCGCGCCACGTATTCGTTCGCCAACAATCCGTACCTGCAGGAAACCGTCGAAAATCTGCAGCCGGCCATGAGCCGTGCCTATTTCCTCGCCCTGGATCAGCGCAAGGCCTCGATGAGCGAGTACCTTGAACTGTTCGATCGCCTGCTCGCCGCCGTGATTGCCCGTGACTACGCACAGATCCGTGAAGTGTTGATCGCCTACGGCCAGCGCAGCTGCGATCTGGTGATCTCCGCCCTGACGGACGCCTGATCTTGCGGCTCAAGTGCATCAAGCTGGCGGGGTTCAAGTCCTTCGTCGATCCGACCACGGTAAACTTCCCCAGCAACATGGCGGCGGTGGTCGGGCCCAATGGTTGCGGCAAGTCGAACATCATTGACGCCGTGCGTTGGGTCATGGGCGAGAGCTCGGCCAAGAACCTGCGTGGCGAGTCGATGACCGATGTCATCTTCAACGGCTCCACCAGTCGCAAGCCTGTGAGCCAGGCGAGCATCGAGCTGGTGTTCGATAACGCCGACGGCACGTTGCTCGGCGAGTATGCCGCTTATGCGGAAATTTCCATTCGCCGCAAAGTCACTCGCGACAGCCAGACCACGTATTACCTCAACGGCACCAAATGCCGTCGTCGCGACATCACCGATATCTTCCTCGGCACCGGCCTCGGGCCGCGCAGCTACTCGATCATCGAGCAGGGGATGATCTCCAAGCTGATCGAGTCCAAGCCCGAAGACCTGCGTAACTTTATCGAGGAAGCGGCGGGCATTTCCAAGTACAAGGAGCGTCGGCGCGAGACTGAAAACCGCATCCGCCGTACCCACGAAAACCTCGAGCGCCTGACTGACCTGCGCGAAGAGCTGACGCGTCAACTCGAGCGCTTGCACCGCCAGGCCGAGGCCGCGAAGAAGTATCAGGAATACAAGGGCGAAGAGCGCCAGCTCAAAGCGCAACTGTCGGCCCTGCGCTGGCAGGACCTGAACGATCAGGTCGGCCAGCGCGAAGCGATCATCAGCACCCAGGAAATCAGTTTTGAAGCGTTGGTCGCCGAGCAGCGCAATGCCGATGCCAGCATCGAACGCTTGCGTGATGGCCATCACGATCTCTCCGAACGCTTCAATCTGGTGCAGGGGCGCTTCTATTCGGTCGGTGGCGACATCGCCCGCGTCGAGCAAAGCATTCAGCACGGCCAGCAGCGCTTGCGTCAGTTGCAGGACGATTTGAAAGAGGCCGAGCGCGCGCGGCTGGAAACCGAATCACACCTGGGCCATGACCGCACGCTGTTACTGACCCTCGGCGAAGAGCTGGACATGCTCACGCCGGAACAGGAAATCACCAGCGCCGCTGCCGAGGAAGCCGCCGCCGCGCTGGAAGAATCCGAAACCACCATGCATGGCTGGCAGGAGCAGTGGGACGCCTTCAACCTCACCGCTGCCGAGCCGCGTCGTCAGGCTGAAGTGCAGCAATCGCGAATCCAGCAGCTGGAAACCAGCCTGGAGCGTTTGGCTGATCGTCAAAAACGTCTCGGCGAAGAACGGGCCTTGCTCTCGGCGGATCCCGAAGACGCGGCAATCATGGAACTCAGCGAACAACTCGCTGAATCCGAAGCGACCCTCGAGGATTTGCAGACCAGTGAAGAGGCTCAGGTCGAAAAGCTCGAGCAGCTGCGCCAGCAATTGCAGCAGACCCTGACGGCGCAGCAACAAGCCCAGGGTGATCTGCAGCGACTCAATGGGCGTCTGGCGTCACTGGAAGCCTTGCAGCAAGCCGCGCTCGACCCCGGCACCGGCACTGCCGAATGGCTGCGCGAGCAGCATCTGGCGGATCGTCCGCGTCTGGCCGAAGGCCTGAAAGTCGACGCCGGTTGGGAGCTGGCGGTGGAAACCGTGCTGGGTGCCGACCTGCAAGCGGTGCTGGTGGATGACTTCAATGATTATGATCTGGCCGGGTTTGCCCAAGGCGATTTGCGCTTGCTCAGCCCTGCCGGCGATGGCGTGCGGGTGGCAGGCAGCCTGCTCGACAAGGTCGAGGCGCAGATTGATCTGTCGCCTTGGTTGGGGCAGGTCAGGCCGGTTGAAAACCTTGAGCAGGCGCTGGCCTTGCGCGGGCAGTTGAGCGCTGGCCAAAGCCTGATCAGCCGTGACGGCTTCTGGGTTGGCCGGCATTTCCTGCGGGTGCGTCGGGCCAGTGAAGCCGAGAGCGGTGTGCTGGCGCGGGGGCAGGAAATCCAGGCGCTTGGCCTTGAGCGTGAAGAGCGCGAAGCCGCCGTCGAAAACCTCGAAAGCCAATTGCAAAACCTGCGCGCCCAACAGCGTCAGCAGGAAAACGGCCGCGAACATTTGCGCCGTTTGCTGCAAGACGAAGCCCGTCAGCAAGGTGAATTGAAAGCCCAATTGTCGGCCGGCAAAGCCAAGGCCGAACAGTTGACCCTGCGCCGCACTCGCCTCGACGAAGAACTCATTGAGCTCGACGAACAGCGCGCGCTGGAGCACGAAAACATCGGCGAAGCGCGCCTGCAGTTGCAGGAAGCGCTCGACAGCATGGCGCTGGACACCGAACAGCGCGAGTTGCTGCTGGCCCAGCGCGACAGCCTGCGCGAGCGCCTTGATCGGGTGCGTCAGGAGGCGCGGCAGCACAAGGATCACGCCCATCAACTGGCGGTGCGACTGGGTTCGCTCAAGGCCCAGCATGATTCGACGCGACAGGCGCTGGAGCGTCTGGAGATGCAATCCGAACGCCTGACCGAAAAGCGCGAGCAGTTGAGCCTCAATCTGGAGGAGGGCGAAGCACCGCTGGAAGAGCTGCGCCTGAAGCTCGAAGAGCTGCTCGACAAGCGCATGACCGTCGACGAAGAACTCAAGACTGCGCAGATCGCTTTGGAAGACGCCGACCGTGAACTGCGTGATGCGGAAAAACGGCGCAACCAGGCTGAGCAGCAATCGCAGTTGATCCGCGGTCAACTCGAACAGCAACGCATGGAATGGCAAGCGTTGACCGTGCGCCGCAAGGCCTTGCAGGATCAACTGCTGGAAGACGGCTACGATCTACACGGTGTGCTCGCCACGCTGACGGCCGAAGCCAGTGAGAAAGCTGCCGAGGAAGAACTTGAACGCATTGCTGCGCGAATTGCACGCCTCGGTGCGATCAACCTCGCGGCCATCGACGAATACCAGCAACAATCCGAGCGTAAACGTTATCTGGATGCCCAGGACGCCGATCTGGTGGAAGCACTGGAGACGCTGGAAAACGTGATTCGCAAGATCGACAAGGAAACCCGCAACCGTTTCAAGGATACCTTTGATCAGATCAATGGCGGTTTACAGGCGCTTTTCCCAAAAGTTTTCGGGGGTGGTCGCGCGTATTTGGAACTGACGGGCGAAGATCTACTCGATACAGGGGTAACGATCATGGCGCAGCCGCCAGGAAAGAAGAACAGCACCATCCATTTGCTCTCCGGTGGCGAAAAAGCCCTGACGGCATTGGCTCTGGTTTTTGCGATCTTCAAGTTGAACCCGGCGCCGTTCTGCATGCTCGATGAAGTTGACGCGCCACTGGATGACGCTAACGTTGGACGCTACGCACGACTGGTCAAAGAGATGTCGCAGACGGTGCAGTTCATCTATATCACCCACAACAAGATCGCCATGGAAATGGCCGATCAACTGATGGGGGTGACGATGCACGAGCCCGGCTGTTCGCGTCTGGTGGCCGTGGATGTCGAGGAAGCGATGGCGATGGTGGATGCCTGACCCGGTATTCGTAGGAGGAGTATTTACAGTCTGTAGGACTTTTCACTTGCTTCGACTTGCTGGCCAATCGATATATTCGCGTAAGCCGGGGCGGTAGACGGTGTAAAGTTGCCTTTGGTCGTGCTAGTTTAATGTCAATTTTTCGTATACGTGGGCAAAACGCCTGTCAGAACATAGAGTTGGCGCCACGTTTTAAAGCGGTTTACAGGTTGTAAACCCCTTATTTTTCAGCATTTTTTATAGAGGCACGGGATTACATGGAAATCGGTCTGCGAGAGTGGCTGATCGTCATCGGCATAATTGTCATTGCCGGTATTCTTTTTGATGGCTGGCGCCGGATGCGCGGCGGCAAGGGAAAACTGAAGTTCCGTCTTGATCGAAGTCTGTCCAACCTGCCGGATGAGGACACCAGCGCCGAGCTGTTGGGGCCGCCCCGCGTGCTGGACACCCATAAAGAACCGCAACTGGACGAGCACGACCTGCCTTCGGTGAGCATGCCGGCCCGCGAGCCACGTGAGTCGGGCTCCAAGCGTGGCAAGCGTGGTCATGGCGAGCCGGCCCAGGGCGACATGAACCTCAGCCTGGATCTGGACGGCGGCCCGAACTTCAGCAGTCGTGACGACGATTTCCCGGATGACACCAAGTCCTCGCCGTCGGTCAGCGAAAAGGATCAACCTCAGGCTGAAGAAGTGCTGGTGATCAGTGTGATCTGCCGTGACACCGCCGGCTTCAAAGGGCCGGCGTTGTTGCAGAACATCCTTGAAAGCGGTCTGCGTTTTGGCGAGATGGATATCTTCCACCGCCACGAAAGCATGGCGGGCAACGGTGAAGTCCTGTTCTCCATGGCCAACGCGGTGAAGCCGGGTGTGTTCGATCTGGACGACATCGACCATTTCAGCACCCCGGCGGTGAGCTTCTTCCTTGGCTTGCCAGGCCCGCGTCATCCGAAGCAAGCCTTCGACGTGATGGTGGCTGCAGCGCGCAAACTGTCGCAAGAGCTCAACGGCGAATTGAAAGACGATCAGCGCAGCGTACTGACTGCCCAAACGATCGAGCATTACCGTCAGCGCATCGTCGAGTTCGAGCGTCGCGCCCTGACCCAGAAACGATAAGGTCGCTTTTGTGACGAGGGAGCTTGCTCCCGCTGGGTCGCGAAGCGGCCCCAAGGCCATCCTCCTCGTTGTGCCGGGTACAACGAGGTTGCAGGGTTTACGACGGCTACGCCGTCACGCGGGAGCACGCTCCCTCGCCACGATGTCCATAGCCTTGAGCTATTGTGATTTGGAAAATTGAGCAGCCTCGGCTGCTCTTTTGCTTTATGAGAGAACACCCATGACTGCCGCCAAAAACCGCATTCTAGAGCTGCGTGCCGAGCTGGATCAGCACAACTATCGCTATCACGTGCTGGACGAGCCGAGCATTCCGGACATTGAGTACGACCGGTTGTTCCACGAACTCAAAGCCCTTGAAGCTGCCAACCCGGAACTGGTGACCAGTGATTCGCCGACCCAGCGGGTGGGCAGCGCAGCCCTGTCGGCGTTCACCCAGGTGCGCCATGAAGTGCCGATGCTCAGCCTCGGCAACGCCTTCGAAGAAACCGACATGCGCGAGTTCGACCGGCGAGTGACCGAAGGTCTGGACCTGCCGGTTGGCGATCTCTTCGGTGGTGGCGCGGCGGTGGAGTACAGCTGCGAGCCGAAGCTCGATGGCCTGGCGGTCAGCTTGTTGTATCAGGACGGCGTGCTGGTGCGCGGAGCCACGCGCGGCGATGGCACCACCGGCGAAGACATCAGCGTCAACGTGCGCACCGTGCGTAATATCCCGCTCAAGTTGCATGGCACGGGTTGGCCGGCGACGCTGGAAGTGCGCGGTGAAGTGTTCATGTCCAAGGCCGGTTTCGAGCGGCTCAACGCCACGCAACTGGAAGTTGGCGGCAAGACCTTCGCTAACCCGCGCAACGCTGCCGCGGGAAGTTTGCGACAGCTGGATTCGAAGATTACCGCCAACCGGCCATTGGAGTTTTGCTGCTACGGCATCGGCCAGGTTTCGGCGGACATTGCTGAGACACACATCGGCAATCTGCAACAGCTCAAGGCCTGGGGCTTGCCGATCAGCCACGAGCTGAAACTGGCGAACGGTATCGCTGAATGCCTGGCGTATTACCGCGATATCGGCGAGCGCCGCAACGCGCTACCGTACGAAATCGACGGTGTGGTGTTCAAGGTCAACAGCATCGCTGCACAGCGTGAGCTGGGTTTCCGCGCCCGTGAACCGCGCTGGGCCATCGCCCATAAATTCCCGGCCATGGAAGAACTCACCGAACTGCTCGACGTGGAATTCCAGGTCGGTCGTACCGGTGCCGTAACGCCGGTGGCGCGACTGAAGCCGGTCAAGGTCGCCGGTGTCACCGTGGCCAACGCAACGCTGCACAACATGGACGAAGTGGCGCGCCTGGGCTTGATGATCGGTGACACGGTGATCATCCGCCGTGCAGGCGACGTGATTCCGCAAGTGGTGCAGGTGGTGCTTGAGCGTCGACCGGATAACGCGCGGCCGGTGAAAATTCCTGAGCAATGCCCGGTGTGTGGCTCCCATGTCGAGCGTACGCAACTGGTCAAGCGCAGCAAAGGCCGTGAGACAATCAGTGAAGGTGCGGTGTACCGCTGCGTCGGCCGGCTGGCCTGTGGCGCGCAACTCAAGCAGGCGATCATTCATTTCGTGTCGCGTCGGGCGATGGACATCGAGGGCTTGGGCGACAAGAGCGTGGAGCAGTTGGTCGACGAAGGGCTGGTCAGCTCGCCGGCGGATCTGTACGCACTGAAGTTCGAAGACATCGTCGATCTGGAAGGCTTTGCCGAGGTGTCGAGCAACAAGCTGCTCAGCGCCATCGAAGGCAGCAAGAAACCGGGGCTGGCGCGGTTCATCTATGCCCTGGGGATTCCCGATGTCGGCGAGGAGACGGCCAAGGTGCTGGCGCGTTCCCTTGGTTCGCTGGAGCGGGTTCAACGGGCATTGCCGCAAGTGCTGACGTACTTGCCGGATGTCGGCCTCGAAGTGGCTCACGAGATTCACAGCTTCTTTGAGGATGCGCATAACCAGCAGGTGATCGCCGATCTGCTCAAACATGGTTTGCAGATTCAGGACCAGGGCGACTTGGGCGCTGAGTTCGCGGCCAGCACGACATTGGGTGGTTTCCTCGACAAGCTGCACATTCCTTCGGTCGGGCCGGGCGGGGCGCAGAAACTGGCTGAAAAGTTCGGTTCGCTGCAAGGGGTCATGAGTGCCGACTGGCTGGACATGCGTCAGGCGTTGCCGGAAAAGCAGGCCAATTCGGTTCGCGAGTTTTTTGCCAGCGAGGAAAATCGCCAACTCGCCGAAGCGGCTGAAAAACAACTGGCCGATTTCGGCATGCACTGGCAGAGCGAGAAGAAAGTCGTCGAAGGTCTGCCGCTGGCCGGGCAAACCTGGGTGCTTACCGGTTCGCTGGAGTTGATGAGCCGCGACGTGGCCAAGGACAAGCTCGAAAGCCTCGGCGCCAAAGTGGCAGGTTCCGTCTCGGCCAAGACCCATTGTGTGGTGGCGGGGCCGGGGGCGGGGTCGAAGTTGACCAAGGCCAATGAGCTGGGACTGAAAGTGTTGGATGAAGAGGCGTTTGTCGGATTCCTGAAGGATCACGGTGTTCCTGTCTGATTTTTGACCTGTGGCGAGGGCGCTTGCTCGCGCTGGAGCGCGAATCGGTTCAACTCGAGCTGGCGCCTGCTACTCAGGCGAACGGGAGCAAGCTCCCTCGCCACAAAGAGCAAGGAACGATCCTGTCCGGGAAATGATCTAGTCTTGGCAAGCCCCAGGGAGAGATCGCCATGTACCGCTTCTTCGAACAGCTCAGCTCGCGCATCGCTGCACCCTTCATGGGCGAAAGCTCGCGCAACAGCAAGATCTGGCCTTGTCGGTGCGGACAGTCGCTGTTCTTCCGCAACAGTCAGTGCCTGGCGTGCTCGGCGGCGTTGGGCTATCAGCCGGAGCGGAGTCGCTTGTCGTCGCTGCAGCCGGGCGATGTCCCGGATACCTGGTTGCTTGATGTCGATCCCGCAGCAGGCCTGTTTCGTCGATGCGCCAACCTTGACTCACCGGCCGCGTGCAATTGGCTGCTGCCTGCCAATGGCCACGACGCGTTGTGCATCGCCTGTAACCTGAATCGCACCATTCCCGATTTATCGATAGCCGAAAACCATGCACGCTGGCGCAAGGTGGAAACGGCCAAGCGGCGGCTGGTCGCGCAGTTGGTCAGCCTGGGTTTGCAGGTGACTCCGAAGACAGTCGACGAAGAAACCGGCCTGGCCTTTGATTTCATCGGCGTGGACCTCGAGGGCAAGGCGCCTACCACCGGTCACGCCAATGGCTTGATCACCCTCGACATCAAAGAAGCCGACGATGCCCATCGCGAACAGGTGCGCGTGCAGATGCACGAACCCTATCGCACATTGCTCGGGCATTTTCGCCACGAAGTCGGGCACTACTACTGGGATCGTTTGATCGCCAACAGTGACTGGTTGCCAGCGTTCCGCGGATTGTTCGGGGATGAGCGCGACAGCTACGCCGAAGCCATCGAGCGGCATTACCAACAGGGCGCACCGCTTGACTGGCAGCAACGCTACGTCAGTGCCTACGCCACCATGCACCCCTGGGAGGATTGGGCTGAAACCTGGGCGCATTACCTGCACATGATGGACGCAGTCGATACTGCGCTGGGGTTTGGCATGAGCGCGCGGGAAATGGACTTCGACTATCAGCCGTTTCCGCTGGATACCCTCTACGACCCGCAGCATCCTGGCGGCGCGGCGTTTCTGTCGTTCGTCAACGCGTGGATCGAGCTGGCCGGCATGCTCAATGAACTGTCGCGCAGTATGGGACAGCCGGATTTCTATCCTTTCGTATTGCCGCCGGCGGTGATTGCCAAGCTGCACTTCATCCATCTGGTGATCCAGCGCGAGGGCGGCAGGGCGGATGAGGTGCTGCAGGACGTGTAGTCATCGCCGAAGCCTGCGCAGTTTTTAGCGTTCTGCATGTCATTGAAGCTGCTCATATTTTTTAATCCGCCGGAACGGTTGTAAGTTCGTCTCAGATAGGTACAATGGCGCGGCTCGCCGTCAGGTGAGCGTCGTTATGGTGACCCCATCGGTCCCCCCGCAACGATTACCCGTGAACCTGGTCAGATCCGGAAGGAAGCAGCCACAGCGGGAACATTGTGTGCCGGGGTGTGGCTGGTGGGGTTGCCTCCATAACGTACCGCGAGTCTTCTCTCGCGTTATCTGAATAAAATACTTTTTATTGCGCTGCCATGGATCTGGTCCATAGCGGTTTTTTGCCGTCTGCAAATTGGTAAGGCGACGTAAATTTGAGCTGGCGCGCCCAACGGATTAACCTGCGGCTCGCTTTAGGGGTTGGACGTTCACCGGCGGATGTTTTGCGGCAGGTAGCGGCATGATCACTGACCTTTCCTTGCAAAATGTACCGCATCTCGTAGAATCGCCGCCGGAAACGGGCATTTAATGGCCTTTTTTCAGTCGTTCGATCTATAAAATCAAAGCCAGCATGGCGTCCGCTCACAGGGTTGCGTGAGTCTTTGGGCCGCCGTGGTATCCCGCGGATTGTCAGCGGTATATCGCCGCTTCTGCGCCGCCAATGTTAGCAACAGCGAGTCTGACTCATGGATGAGAAGTACCGCAGGGCCGTGGATGCCGCCGCGATTTTTTCCGAAACCGATCTGTCCGGCCGGATTACCCACGTCAACGACCAATTTTGCGCCATCTCCGGCTATAGCCGGGAAGAGCTGCTGGGGCAAAATCATCGTCTGCTCAATTCCGGCACCCATTCGACCGAATTTTTCGCTGGCATGTGGCGCACCATCGCCCTGGGCAACGTGTGGAAAGGCGAAATCTGCAATCGCGCGAAAGATGGCAGTCTGTATTGGGTCGAAAGCACGATGGTGCCGGTCCTCGACAAAGCCACCGGGCGGGTTGAGCGGTATTTGTCGATTCGCTTCGATATCAGCGAAAAGCGTCAACTGCTGCATACCCTGCAATGGCGGGTCGGGCACGACGTGTTGACCGGTCTGCCCAATCGCGCCTTTCTTTCCGATTTGCTCGATCAGGCGCTGGAGTTTTCACGACAGGAAAACATCCCGCTGGCGGTGTGCATGCTCGACCTTGACGGTTTCAAGGCGGTTAACGATGGCTACGGGCATGCCACCGGCGATTTATTGTTGGTCGAAGTGGCCAAACGATTGCGCAGTATCATTCGCGCCGAGGATGTCGTGGCGCGGCTGGCCGGTGACGAGTTTGTGCTGGTGCTGCGTTACGTGCGTGACCTGCCGGAGTTGCGTGCGGCGTTGAACCGGGTGCTGGGCACGATTTCGGCGCCATACTCGCTGCACGGCAAGGACATCAATGTGTTTGCCAGTATTGGCGTCACGCTGTTCCCCCATGACAACGAAAATGCCGAAACCCTGCTGCGTCACGCGGATCAGGCGATGTATGTGGCCAAGCAAAGCGGTCGCAAGCGTTTTCACCTGTTTGATGTATCCCGGGACCAAGAGGTCAAGGCCACTCACCAGACTGTCGAGCGGGTGCGCCAGGCGCTGAACAACCATGAGTTGCGCCTGCACTTCCAGCCCAAGGTCAACATGCGGCGCGGCGAGGTGGTCGGGTTCGAAGCATTGCTGCGCTGGAAGCACCCGCAAAACGGCATGCTGGCTGCCCGGGACTTTCTGCCCCTGATAGAGGAAACAGACCTGATCATCGATATCGGTGAGTGGGTGATGGATCAGGTGTTGTTGCAGTTGGACCTTTGGCGTCAGGCCGGATTTGACTGGCCGGTGAGCGTGAACATCGCAGCACGGCATTTTCAGCGGGCGGACTTTGTCGACCGGCTTAAAAGCGCATTGGCCCGGCATGCGCGGGTGGCCCCGCAGAGGCTTGATCTGGAAATCGTCGAGTCGGTGGCCGTCGAGAACATCCAGCACGTCGGCGAGTGCTTGCGGGCCTGTCAGGCACTGGGCGTGCAGTTTTCGTTGGGTGACTTCGGCACGGGTTACTCGTCCCTCAGCTATCTCAAGCGGTTGCACACACAAACGATCAAGATCGATAAGTCGTTTGTGCGGGACATTTTGCATGATGGCGATGACCTCGCCCTGACCACGGCGGTCATCGGCCTGGCCCGGGCATTTGGCCGACAGGTGATTGCCGAGGGCCTGGAAAGTATTGAGCACGGTGAATTATTGCTGCGCCTGGGGTGCGAGGTGGCGCAGGGGTACTTCATTGCTCACCCGATGCCATCCGCCGATGTGCCAGCGTGGGTAGAGGGGTTTGTCGCACCGCCGCAATGGCGCAATTGTTGACCGGCCTGCGCATTCGGCGGGTCAGGATTTATCGCCGATATAAAGCCGGATGATGTCATCGATTTCACCGGACATTTTCATCCGTAACAACGTCCGCAGAATTCGCTGCACCGGGACTTTCGGATCGTTGCGCACATAGCAGCCGACACTCTGCTCCTGTAAGACCGCCACACTCAGTAATTGCTGCTGCGGTAACAGGCGCTGGTTGTACCAGTCCAATGTCCATTGATTGCTGACCGCATAGCGGTTGCGACCGGCATTCAGCTTTTCCAGCACCTGCGCCTGATTGCGCGCGTCATCGCGGTGCAGGCGCTTTGCGTCGAACAGCGGTTGCAGGGTCTGGTAGTTGTAGCCCAGAACAGTGCCGATCAATTGGGGGTGCAGGTTTGCAGGCACCACCGGCTCGGCTTGGGCAGGGCGGCTGATCAACAGGTCAGGCTGCGTCCACAGCGGGATACTCCAGATGTAATCGCCGGACTGATTCGGCAGCCACGATTGCGCGGCATAGCAACGCACATCGACTTCGCCATGTTCCATGGCATTTTGCACTCGCCCTCGGGGCAATACATGAAATTCGGCCGGGATGCCGACTTGAGTCGCCAGACTGATCATTACGTCGTAAAGGATGCCCTGGGTCGGCCGGCCATGCTCGAGGTGCACCATCGGCATCGTCCAGCTGTCAGGCACCACGAAGCGCAACGGCGCATCATCGGCCGCGGCGTCCAGGCTGATCAACAGCAATGCCCCCAAGGTCAACCGCATAAACGCTCCAATAAACCCGCACAAAATGCAGCTTAGCCAGATTAGACGAGGACACCGGATGCAATTTTGGCCTTGCTCCGCTAGCATTAGCCGCTTCTGCTTCCTTCGCTGCGACGGTTTTCGATGAGTTATCAGGTTCTTGCACGTAAATGGCGTCCGCGCTCGTTCCGCGAAATGGTCGGCCAGACCCATGTGCTCAAGGCTCTGATCAATGCCTTGGACAGCCAGCGGCTGCACCATGCCTACCTGTTCACCGGTACGCGCGGGGTTGGCAAGACCACCATTGCGCGGATCATCGCCAAATGCCTGAACTGTGAAACAGGTATCACTTCGTCGCCGTGCGGTGAGTGTTCGGTGTGCCGCGAAATCGATGAGGGCCGTTTTGTCGACCTGATCGAGATCGACGCCGCAAGCCGGACCAAAGTCGAGGACACCCGCGAGCTGCTCGACAACGTGCAATACGCTCCGAGCCGCGGGCGCTTCAAGGTCTACCTGATCGACGAAGTGCACATGCTCTCCAGCCATTCCTTCAATGCGCTGCTGAAAACCCTCGAAGAGCCGCCGCCGTACGTCAAGTTCATCCTGGCCACCACTGACCCGCAGAAACTCCCTGCAACGATTCTGTCGCGTTGCCTGCAGTTCTCCCTGAAGAACATGACCCCGGAGCGAGTGGTCGAGCATTTGACCCACGTACTGGGCGTCGAGAACGTGCCGTTCGAAGACGATGCGCTGTGGCTGCTGGGCCGTGCCGCCGATGGTTCGATGCGCGACGCCATGAGCCTCACCGACCAGGCGATTGCTTTCGGCGAAGGCAAGGTCATGGCCGCCGACGTGCGGGCGATGCTCGGGACCCTCGATCACGGTCAGGTTTACGACGTCCTGCATGCGTTGATCGAAGGTGATGCCAGGGCTTTGCTCGAAGCGGTCCGCCACCTGGCCGAACAAGGTCCGGACTGGAGTGGCGTGCTGTCCGAGATTCTCAATGTGCTGCACCGTGTCGCCATCGCCCAGGCCCTGCCTGAGGGCGTCGACAATGGTCACGGTGACCGTGACCGGGTGCTGGCGCTGGCCCAGGCGTTGCCGGCCGAAGACGTGCAGTTCTACTACCAGATGGGCCTGATCGGCCGCCGCGATTTGCCGCTGGCGCCGGATCCCCGTGGCGGGTTTGAAATGGTGCTGCTGCGGATGCTCGCCTTCCGACCGGCAGACACCGCGGATGCCCCGAGGCAACCGCTAAAGCCAGTGGGGATCAGCCAGGCCACAGTTGATTCCGCAAATTCAGTGGCTGCCGCGCCGGTTGTTGCGCCGGTGGTCGCTGCGGCAGTTACATCGACACCCGTTGCCGCCATCGCACCAGCCGCGCCGGTGGCTCCAGCACCTGAGCCTGAGCCGGTTGAAACGGTCGTTGAGCCCGAGCCTGTGGTCGAAACGGTGGTGGTCGAAGAAGTGGTCGACCTGCCGTGGAATGAACCGGTCGAGCCTGCCCCGGCTCAGCAGCCAGCGGTTGAGCCTGTACTGGAAACCACCAGCGAACAGCCCGAATTGCCACCGATGCCGTTGCCGACGCCTGACAGCGTGGTGCCGGACGCGCCTGAGTGGGCCGCTGCGCCGATTCCGGAGCCGACCGTGGCAGAGGTCGATGCTGCGACGCCAGGCATCGACCTGGATGACGAGCCTCCGCTCGACGAGGACTACATCGAGCCGGATATGGATTCGGCCTACAGTTACCTCGACGAACTGGCCAGCGAGCATGCCGCCGAGCCCCCACCGGAACCTGAACCTGAGCCCGCAGCGGCGCCGGCCACCGGCCTGGCCCTGCAATGGCTGGAGCTGTTCCCCAAGCTGCCGATCTCCGGCATGACCGGCAGCATCGCCGCCAACTGCACACTGATCGCCGTGGATGGCGACAACTGGCTGTTGCACCTGGACCCGGCTCACAGTGCCTTGTTCAACGCGACGCAACAGCGCCGGCTCAACGATGCCTTGAACCAGCATCACGGCCGCACCCTGACCCTGACCATGGAGCTGATCAAGCCCGAGCAGGAAACCCCGGCCCAGGCGGCGTCCCGCCGTCGTGCCGACCGTCAGCGCGAGGCCGAGGAGTCGATCCACGGTGATCCGTTCATCCAGCAAATGATGCAGCAGTTCGGTGCGGTGATCCGTAACGATACTATTGAACCTGTCGAAGCTCTGGTCAGTCAGGGCTAATAACTGAGGGCGTTCGGCCGTCAGGGCCGGACGCTGTTTTAATCCAAGTACTTTTGAGGTGATTCCCATGATGAAAGGTGGCATGGCCGGCCTGATGAAGCAGGCGCAGCAGATGCAGGAAAAAATGGCCAAGATGCAGGAAGAACTGGCCAACGCCGAAGTCACCGGTAAAGCCGGTGGCGATATGGTCACCGTGGTGATGACCGGTCGTCATGACGTCAAGCGCGTGACCATCGACCCGAGCATGGTCGAAGGCCTGAGCGAAGATGATCGCGAGATGCTGGAGGCAGTGTTCGCCGCCGCCGTCAACGACGCCGTGCGCAAGATCGAGGCCAACAGCCAGGACAAAATGTCCGGCATGACCGCAGGCATGCAACTGCCGCCGGGCATGAAACTGCCATTCTGATTCGCCTTCGGGGGACAGATGAGCTACAAAAAATGCCAGGCATCGCGCCTGGCATTTTTATTTGTGGCTGTTGGTACAGGCTGTCTGATGGGACGCCATCGCGGGCAACTGCTGAATCATCGAACCCACCACCGCCACAAAGGTCTGCTCCCTATATCACCCACCTCATCGATGAAAGGAGACGCTGACATGTCCGACCCCATGACACTCAACCAACGTATCGTCCTGGTCTCACGCCCGGTGGGCGCGCCGACGCCGGAAAACTTCCGTCTGGAACGGGTCGCTTTGCCCGATCTTGCCGACGGTCAGGTGCTGCTCAAGACCCTCTATCTGTCGCTGGACCCCTACATGCGCGGGCGCATGAGCGATGCTCCGTCCTACGCCGCTCCGGTGGAAATCGGCGATGTAATGACCGGTGGCGCTGTCAGCCGTGTCGAGCGTTCGCTCAACCCCAAGTTTCAGGAAGGCGACCTGGTGGTAGGTGTCACGGGCTGGCAAAGCCACAGCATCAACGACGGTCGCGGCATTATTCCGGTCCCTAAAGGCTTGCCGAGTCCATCCATGGCCTTGGGTGTGCTGGGCATGCCGGGCATGACGGCCTATATGGGCTTGATGGATATCGGCCAGCCGAAGTCCGGTGAAACCCTGGTCGTCGCGGCGGCCTCTGGCGCGGTGGGTTCGGTGGTTGGCCAAGTGGCGAAGATCAAGGGCCTGCGTGTGGTCGGCGTGGCGGGCGGTGCGGACAAATGCCGTTACGTAGTCGAGGAGTTGGGTTTCGATGCCTGCGTCGACCACAAGAGCGCAAGTTTTGCCGACGATCTGGCCCAAGCCTGTCCCAAAGGCATTGATATCTACTACGAAAACGTCGGCGGCAAGGTGTTCGACGCCGTGGTGCCGTTGCTCAATCCCAAGGCTCGGATCCCGTTGTGCGGGCTGATTGCCTCGTACAACGCCAGCGAAGCGCCAAGCGGGCCGGATCGCTTGCCGCTGTTGCAGCGCACGCTGCTGACCAAGCGTGTACGGATTCAGGGTTTTATCGTGTTCGATGACTATGGTGATCGTCAGCCGGAATTCATCAGTGCGATGGCGCCGTGGGTGCGTGATGGCAAGGTGAAATTCCGTGAAGACGTGGTCGATGGTCTGGAGAACGCACCGCAAGCGTTCATTGGTCTGCTGGAAGGGCGTAATTTCGGCAAACTGGTGGTGCGCGTCGCCCAGAGCGAGTAATTGGCGACGTAATTTGACGCTAAACGGAGGCGCGGGTATAAACCGCGTCTCGTTGTTTTGTCGGACTTTTTCCTCATGAGCTTCAGCCCTTTGATTCGCCAACTGATCGACGCCCTGCGAATTTTGCCTGGCGTGGGTCAGAAAACCGCCCAGCGCATGGCGTTGCAGTTGCTCGAGCGTGACCGCAGCGGCGGCTCACGACTGGCGCTGGCCCTGAGCCAGGCCATGGAAGGGGTCGGTCACTGCCGTTTGTGCCGCACGCTGACCGAAGACGACCTCTGCCCGCAATGCGCCGATACCCGCCGCGATGACACGCTGCTGTGCGTCGTGGAAGGGCCGATGGATGTCTACGCTGTGGAGCAGACCGGTTTCCGTGGCCGCTACTTCGTACTCAAGGGGCATCTGTCGCCCCTTGATGGCCTGGGGCCGGAAGCCATCGGCATTCCACAATTGATGGCGCGGATCGAAGAAGCGGGCAGCTTTGCCGAAGTCATTCTGGCGACCAACCCGACGGTGGAAGGCGAGGCCACGGCTCACTACATCGCCCAGTTGCTCAGCAGCAAAGGCCTGATCGCCTCGCGTATCGCCCATGGCGTACCGTTGGGTGGCGAGCTGGAGTTGGTGGATGGCGGGACGCTGGCGCATTCGTTTGCCGGGCGAAAGCCGATCAGCTTGTAATTTTGTCTCGTCTGAGTTGACGCCATCGCGGGCAAGCCCGCTCCCACAGGCGTTACGCTGAACCTGTAGGAGCCGGCTTGCTGGCAATGCTGGCACCTCGCTCCTCCAGATTCACACAATCTTGTTGAAAACCAAGCAAGCGCTCGGTTAACTTCGCTGAACCCTTCAGTGGAGTTCGCCGATGTCTGCCTTTCAGGAATACTTCGACCCCAGCCACCAAATGGTCCGCGACAGCGTCAGACGTTTCGTGGAGCGTGAGATTCTTCCGGACATCGATCAGTGGGAAGAGGCCGAAAGCTTTCCCCGTGAGCTCTATCTGAAGGCCGGTGCGGCGGGAATTCTGGGCATCGGCTACCCGGAGTCTTACGGTGGCAGCCACGAAGGCGACCTGTTCGCCAAGGTTGCCGCCAGCGAGGAGCTGATGCGCTGTGGCTCGGGCGGCCTCGTGGCAGGGCTTGGCTCGCTGGACATCGGCCTGCCGCCGATACTGAAGTGGGCCAGGCCGCAAGTCCGTGACCGAGTGGTGCCGCAGGTGCTGGGCGGGGAAAAGATCAGTGCCTTGGCCATCACTGAGCCCGGGGGCGGCTCCGACGTGGCCAACCTGCAAACCCGCGCCGTGCGTGAGGGTGATTTTTACCGGGTCAGCGGCAGCAAAACCTTCATCACCAGCGGCGTGCGTGCCGATTACTACACCGTTGCCGTGCGCACCGGTGCGCCGGGTTTTGCCGGCATCAGTCTGTTGTTGATCGAGAAGGGCACACCCGGTTTCACGGTGGGGCGGCAGTTGAAGAAAATGGGCTGGTGGGCGTCGGACACGGCTGAATTGTTCTTCGATGATTGCCGGATTCCTGTAGGAAACTTGATCGGCGCAGAGAACATGGGCTTCGCCTGCATCATGGGCAACTTCCAGAGCGAACGCCTGGCGTTGGCCCTGATGGCCAACATGACCGCGCAACTGGCGCTTGAGGAAAGCCTGAAGTGGGCACGGGCGCGAGAGGCTTTTGGCAAACCGATCGGAAAATTCCAGGTGATCAAGCACCGCCTCGCCGAGATGGCTACGCAACTTGAGGTTTCTCGGGAGTTCACTTATCGCCAGGCGGCAAAAATGGCGGCGGGGCAGAGCGTGATCAAGGAGATATCCATGGCCAAGAATTTTGCCACCGACACGGCGGATCGAATCACGACCGATGCGGTGCAAATTCTGGGCGGGCTGGGGTATATGCGCGAAAGTCTGGTGGAACGGTTGTATCGGGATAACCGGATTCTGTCGATCGGCGGGGGGACGCGGGAAGTGATGAATGAAATCATCAGCAAGCAGATGGGGCTCTGAACGTCGGTGTAACGACTGACGCCATCGCTGGCAAGCCAGCGCCTACAAAGATCTGCGTTGTACACACATCCAGTGCATGACATAGAACCCTGTGGGAGCTGGCTTGCCAGCGATGGCGCCAGTGAAGGTGCCGCTTACTTGTCAGTCAGCGCAAATTGCGTCAGGCAAAACGTCGGGATGCCCATGTCTTGCAGGCGTTGCGAACCGCGCAGTTCCGGCAGGTCGATGATCGCCGCCGCTTCATGCACCCGCGCACCCATGCGCCGAATCAGGTTCGCTGCAGCGATCAACGTACCGCCAGTGGCGATCAGGTCATCGAACATCACCACCGAATCGCCTTCGCACAAGCTGTCGGCGTGCACTTCGAGGAATGCTTCGCCGTATTCGGTCGCGTAACCCTCGGCCAACACGTCCGCCGGCAGCTTGCCTTGCTTGCGGAACAGCACCAGCGGCTTGTTCAACTGATAGGCCAGCACCGAACCGATCAGGAACCCACGGGCATCCATCGCGCCAATGTGAGTGAAGTCGGCCTCGACGTAACGGTGAGCGAAACTGTCCATCACCAGGCGCAGCGCCGTGGGCGACTGAAACAGCGGAGTGATGTCACGAAATATCACGCCCGGCTTGGGAAAGTCGATCACGGGGCGGATGAGGGATTTGATGTCGAAGGAGTCGAAGACCATCGTCGGGTGTCCTGGCAGGGCTGCAAACGACGCAGTATAACGGCGGCTGAACCGTTTCGCTCAGCCGCAACCGCTTGTTTCAGCTTTCCAGTGAGCCGCCGGCCAGAGCACAGAGCTGGATCGGGTCGAGGATGCGGATCTCCTTGCCCTCGGCGGCGATCAGTTCGTTCTGCTGGAAGCGTGTGAACACCCGTGACACGGTTTCCACCGCCAGGCCCAGGTAGTTGCCGATTTCGTTGCGTGACATGCTCAGGCGGAACTGGTTGGCCGAGAAGCCCCGGGCGCGGAAACGTGCCGACAGGTTGACCAGAAACGTGGCGATGCGCTCGTCGGCGGTTTTCTTCGACAGCAGCAGCATCATTTGTTGATCGTCGCGGATCTCGCGACTCATCACGCGCATCAACTGACGGCGCAGTTGCGGCAGTTGCAGCGCCAGTTCGTCGAGACGCTCGAAGGGGATTTCACACACCGAAGTGGTTTCCATCGCCTGTGCCGACACCGGGTGTTTTTCGGTGTCCATGCCCGACAGGCCAACCAGTTCGCTCGGCAAGTGGAAACCGGTGAGCTGTTCTTCGCCGGCATCGCTGAGGTTGAAGGTCTTGAGCGCGCCGGAGCGCACCGCGTAGACCGAGTCGAACGTGTCGCCCTGGCGGAACAGATACTCACCCTTTTTCAGCGGGCGGCCACGTTTGACGATTTCGTCCAATGCATCCATATCTTCCAGATTCAGCGAAAGCGGCAGGCACAGCGGGGCCAGGCTGCAATCCTTGCAATGGGCCTGGTTATGAGCGCGCAATTTTACTGGCTCGGACATTTATTCAATCCTTGTGAGAAAACACACATAAGACGTAAGGGTAACTCACCCAAGGACATTGAGGCCAGTGCGTGGCGGTTTTGTCGCAGCGGTCAGATCACTCTGGAAAACCGCTGACGGCCGTGTTGTTCCAAGTACGCATCGAACACCATGCACACCGAGCGCACCAGCAAGCGCCCGGCGGGCAATACGTTGATCCTGTCGCTGTCGAGCTCGATCAAACCGTCCTCGGCCATGGCTTGCAGTTGTGGCCAGAGCTCACCGAAATAACCCTGGAAATCGATGTTGAACGCTCGTTCGATCTCAGCGAACTCCAGGCTGAAATTGCAGATCAGTTGCTGGATCACGGCACGACGCAGGCGATCATCGGCGTTGCACAGCAGGCCACGGCTGGTGGCCAGTTGCGTGGACGCCAAGGCGTTCTGGTATTGATTGAGGTCGCTGCTGTTTTGGCAGTACAGGTCGCCGATCTGGCTGATGGCCGACACGCCCAGGCCGATCAAATCGCAGTGACCGTGGGTGGTGTAGCCCTGGAAATTACGCTGCAGCGTCGACTCTTCCTGGGCAATCGCCAGATCATCGTCGGGCAGGGCGAAGTGGTCCATGCCGATATAGCGGTAACCGGCGGCGGTCAGTTGCTCGATGGTGCGCTGGAGCATGTCCAGTTTCTGCGCCGGCGTCGGTAGCTCATTGCCGTTGATCCGTCGTTGCGGCATGAAACGTTCCGGCAGGTGCGCATAGTTGAAAACCGAGAGCCGGTCCGGTTGCAGGCTGATGACTTCTTCGACCGTGCGGGCGAAGTTCTCCGGGGTTTGTTTCGGCAGGCCGTAGATCAGGTCAATGTTGATCGAGCGAAACTGCAGGGTTCGGGCGGCGTCGATCACCGCGCGGGTTTCCTCGAGGCTTTGCAGGCGATTGACCGCGCGCTGCACGGCGGGGTCGAGGTCTTGCAGGCCGATGCTGACCCGATTGAAGCCCAGTTCGCGCAGCAGGCCCATGGTCGACCAATCGGCCTCGCGCGGATCGATTTCGATGCCGTAGTCGCCCGAATCGTCGTCGAGCAGGTTGAAATGTTTGCGCAGGTGGGCCATCAACTGACGCAGCTCGTCATGGCTGAGAAATGTCGGGGTGCCGCCACCGAAGTGCAGTTGCTCGACCTTTTGCGCGGGGTCGAGGTGGCAGGCGATCAACGCGATTTCCTGTTCCAGGCGCTGCAAGTAAGGCAGGGCCCGGCCTCGATCCTTGGTGATGACCTTGTTGCAGGCGCAGTAGTAGCAGATGTTCGCGCAGAACGGTATGTGCACATACAGCGACAACGGGCGTAGCGCCTTGCGGCTGTCGCGCAGGGCGTGGAACAGGTCGAAAGTGCCGATCTGGCTGTTGAATTGCACGGCGGTCGGATAGGAGGTGTAGCGCGGTCCCGCCAGGTCATAACGGCGGATCAGATCGGTGTCCCAACGAATGGCGTCGAGCATCATGCGGGCGTTCCCCCGGATAGGCTGGCTGTGTCGGCCAGTCTAGGGGGCGGGGCGGCGCGGCATCTTGATTTGCGTCAAGGGTAAAAGGTGGTCGTGATCGGTTTTTGTGGCGAGGAGCTTGCTTCCTCGCCACAGTTCAGTGGCCCATCAACCAATGCTGATGTGGCCCTGGCAACGTCCAGATTCCGAACAGCATCACCAACATCCCGCCCGCCATGCGCACACTGCGCTTTCGCAGCAGAGCGGTCACCCGCTCGGCGGCTAATCCCGTGGCAAGCAAAACCGGCCAGGTTCCCAGCCCGAACGCCAGCATCAGCAGCGCACTGTCCAGCGCATTGCCCTGACTGGCCGACCACAGCAAGGTGCTGTAAACCAGACCGCAGGGCAACCAGCCCCAGAGCGCGCCCAGCAACAGTGCACGGGGCAGGCTCGACACCGGCAGCAGTTTGTTGGCAACCGGCTGGAGATGCCGCCAGAGGCCGCGCCCGAGGCTTTCGATGCGCGTCAGGCCGCTCCACCAGCCAGCCAGGTACAAACCCATCGCGATCAGCAGCAGCCCGGCGAGCACGCGCATGAACATCGCCGCCGGACTGTTGGCCACCGCCCAGCCAGCCAGGCCGATCAACAGTCCTGCGGTGGCGTAGCTGAGAATTCGCCCAAGGTTGTAAGCCAGCAGCAGGCGAAAGCGCCGACTGCGTTGTTCCTTGGGGATCGCCAGGGTCAATGCGCCCATCAAGCCGCCGCACATGCCCAGGCAGTGACCGCCACCGAGCAGACCGAGAATCAGCGCAGACACCAGCAGTGGCGCCAATTCAAGCATGGGGCGGGGCCTTGTCGTCGGGTTTGGCCGGATGGCCGCTGGCTTCGTCGACGGCCGCGGTGTGGTTCGGGTCCTGGTCATCGAACAGGATGCTGTGGGCCGGGCCGTCGAGGTCGTCGTACTGACCGCTGTCGACCGCCCAGAAGAAAATGTAGACAGCGATGGCCACGATCAGCAGGGCGGCCGGGATCATCACGTAGAGAGCTGGCATCTGGACTCCATGCCCGCGCGGCTCAGGCCGGCAGCGGGCGGGTTTCTGGCGTGGCGTTGGCACTTTGCACACCCGGCAGGCGGGTGAGACGGAGCGCATTGAGCACCACGGTCAACGAACTGATCGACATGCCGACCGCGGCCCACACCGGCGTGATCCAGCCGAGGGCGGCGAACGGCAACATGAGGCCATTGTACAACCCGGCCCACAACAGGTTCTCGATGATTACCCGACGGGTGCGCCGCGCCAGGCTGAACGCTTGCGCCAACGCATCGAGACGGTTGGACAGCAGCACCGCGTCGGCGCTGGTTTTCGCCAGGTCGGTGGCCGAACCCATGGCGACGCTGATGTCTGCCGCTGCCAGCACCGGTACGTCGTTGACGCCGTCGCCGAGCATCAGCACTTTGCGTCCTTCCTTGTGCAACTGTTGCAGCACTTGCAGTTTGTCGTCCGGACGCAAGCCACCCCTGGCTTCATCGATACCGAGTTCGGCAGCCACGCTGGCAACCATCGGCGAGCTATCGCCCGACAGCAGCAAAGTATGCCAGCCGCGGACCTTGCAGGCCTGCAGCAACGCGGCGGCATCAGCGCGCAGGCGGTCATCGAGGACAAACCAGGCCAACGGCCCGTGGCGGTTGCCGAGCAATAACCATTGGCCGGCTTCGTCCGGCATCACGGGCACCTCAGCGCCGCTGAGCTCACAGACAAAACCGGCATGGCCGATACGCAAGCGTTGATCACCCACCACACCTTCCAGGCCGAGCCCCGGCGTGCTGTGGACTTCTTCAGCCGCCAACGGTGCGCGGCCAAAGGCACGGGCGATCGGGTGTTCGGAGCGGTTTTCCAGTGCGGCGGCAAGCGCCAGGCACTGGTCGCTACCGAGGTCGCCGAGTGGGCGAATCGAGCGCAGCGCCAGACGCCCTTCGGTGAGCGTGCCGGTCTTGTCGAAAATCACCGTGTCGATCTGGTTCAAGCCTTCCAGCACATGGCCGCGCGTCAGCAGTAAGCCGAGTTTGTGCAGGGTGCCGGTCGCGGCGGTGAGGGCGGTTGGCGTAGCCAGGGACAGCGCGCAAGGGCAGGTGGCGACCAACATTGCCAGCACAATCCAGAAGGCCCGCGACGAGTCCAGTTCCCACCACAGCAAGCCGATGGCCGCGGCAGCGATCAGCGACAGCAACAGGAACCATTGCGCGGCGCGGTCGGCAATTTCCGCCAGACGCGGTTTTTCCGCTTGGGCACGGTCGAGCAGGCGGACGATTGCCGAGAGCCGGGTGTCCTGACCGAGCGCCTGGACTTCGATGGTCAGCGCGCCTTCAACGTTGAGGGTGCCCGCGGTCACCGTATCGCCCGGGGTACGCGCCTGCGGCAGGTATTCGCCGGTCAATAGCGATTCATCGATGCTCGATTGGCCATCGAGGATCTTGCCATCCGCCGGGAGGACCGCGCCCGGGTGCACCAGCACGTGATCGCCCACCCGCAGTTCACTCAGCAGGATCCGCTCGCTCTGGCCGTCGGCGCTGAGTCGCAAGCACGAGGCAGGCAGCAGATTGACCAGTTGCGCGGTCGCAGCGGCCGTGCGCTCGCGGGCGCGTCGCTCAAGATAGCGTCCGGCCAGCAGGAACAGCGCAAACATGCCAACCGCGTCGAAATACAGTTCCCCGACGCCGGTGATCGAGGTCCAGATCCCGGCGATGTAGGCGCTGCCAATCGCCAGCGACACGGATACGTCCATGGTCAGATGGCGGGTGCGCAGATCGCGCACGGCACCTTTGAAGAATGGCGCGCAGCTGTAGAAGACGATGGGGGTGGTGAGAAACAGCGCGACCCAGCGCAGGATCGTGTGCAGTTCGGGGCTGAGGTCGATGTTGAATTCAGGCCAGGTGGCCATGGTTGCCATCATCGCCTGAAACCACA
The DNA here is from genome assembly GCF_001945365.1 of Pseudomonas reinekei. Taxonomy (GTDB): domain Bacteria; phylum Pseudomonadota; class Gammaproteobacteria; order Pseudomonadales; family Pseudomonadaceae; genus Aquipseudomonas; species Aquipseudomonas reinekei. Next base: position 384,734 of record NZ_MSTQ01000004.1, on the reverse strand, counting down.
GCAACCCCGCGACGCCGAGTTGGCGCAGAGCCAGGCGATTTTCACTGGCCAGTTGTTCGCTGGCACGGTCGGCCTGATAAGGGTGGGCGACGTAGCCGATGTGACGCAGCTCGCTGAGTAGCTTGCTCAGCGGCAGTTGTGCGTCGGCCCAGCGCACGTGCAGGCGATGGTTGGACAGGTTCAGACGGGCTTCTTCAACGCCGGGCAATGTGCGCAGGTGTTTCTCGATGAGCCAGCCGCAGGCCGCGCAGCTGATGCCTTCCATCAACAACGTGGTTTCGGCGAGTTCGCCTTCGTGGCGGACGAAGGGTTGTTGCACATCGGCACGGTCATACAACGCCAGTTCATCGACCAGTTGCACCGGCAGTGCTTCGGGGTTGGCGGAAGCTTCACTGCGGTGTTGATAATAGCTTTCCAGCCCCCCGGCGACGATCGCCTCGGCCACGGCCTGGCAACCCGGGCAGCAGAATTCGCGGGATTGCCCGAGCACGACGGCGGTGAAGCGGCTGCCGGGCGGGACGGGCAGGGCGCAGTGGTAGCAGGGGAGTGGAGTGGTCATGTGTGTTGCCATGAAAACCATTGTGGCGAGGGAGCTTGCTCCCGCTCGGCTGCGCGGCGGTCGCACATCGGCGAACTCGCTGAGACTGAAAGGACCGGTTTGCAGGTTTCGGGCGCGCTTTGCTTCCCAGCGGGAGCAAGCTCCCTCGCCACATTTGATCGCATTCGCAGGTTATTACTTCTTCAGGTCTTCCGCGCCTTGCAGCGGTTCATCACCGAGCAGCAGGTCTTTGTCATGGCTGACCAGTTCTTCTTCGAACATGCGCCAGATATGGTCGTCCTGAGTGCCCAGTAATTCGACAAACCGGCGACCGTCGATCTTGTCGCTCAACTGGCCGATGTAGCGGCCCTGTTCGGTTTCGCTGCGAGTGAGGACGATCTTGCGGTCTTTTTCCGGCTGGGTTGGCGAGATCAGGTTCAGTTCCAGGGTCTTGGGCTGGCTGTTGCCGCTCAAGCGCAGGTCGACTTCGCCGGTCACGTCATCGAGGTGCATGCTGGCGCGCAACAGCAGGGTTTGCGCCAACAATTCGCGGTCGAGGGAGCGGTTGATGCCTTTGCCGGCTTCGTAATAGTTGTCGTTGACCAGGTTGTCCGGGTTGTTCACCGCGATGGTCACCATGGACAGGGTCAAGGTCACCGAGCAGGCCAGAATCCCGATGATGATCCACGGCCAAAGGTGCTTGTACCAGGGACTTGCGGCAGTTGCTGCGGGCATGTTCACTTCTCTCAACGAATTTGGGGGCCGATGAATCGGCTCTTGGCTTCAACATGAATACTGGCGTCATCGGCATCCTTGAGGATGAATTTCACCTCATTGGTGCTCGATGGCAGGTGTTCCGGCGCCACGGACAATTCGGCTGGCTGGCTGATGATGTCGCCGGCCGCGACCTTGATCTCGCGTCGGCCCTGCAGCTTGAGATCCGGCAGACCGGTGGCTTCCAGCACATACGTGTGGTCGCGCTGATCCTTGTTCATGATCTTCAGGCTGTAGACGTTTTCGATCCGGCCTTCGGCGTTCTCGCGGTACAGCACGCGATCCTTGCTGACGTCGAAACCCACCAGCGAGCGCATGAAGAAGGCGGTCACCAGCAAACTGATCATCGCCAGCAGCACCACGGCATAGCCAATCAGGCGCGGACGCAGTTTATGGGTTTTCTGCCCGGACAGATTGTGTTCGGTGGTGTAGCTGATCAGGCCGCGCGGGTATTCCATTTTGTCCATGATGGCGTCGCAGGCATCGATGCACGCGGCGCAACCGATGCATTCGATTTGCAGGCCGTCGCGGATGTCGATGCCGGTCGGGCAGACCTGGACGCACATGGTGCAGTCGATGCAGTCACCCAGGCCCTGGGCCTTGTAGTCGACACCTTTCTTGCGTGGGCCACGGCCTTCGCCACGGCGCGGGTCGTAGGAAACGATCAGGGTGTCCTTGTCGAACATGACGCTCTGGAACCGCGCGTACGGGCACATGTAGATGCACACTTGCTCACGCAGCCAGCCGGCGTTGCCGTAGGTGGCGAGGGTGAAGAAGCCGACCCAGAAGTACGACCAGCCATCGGCTTCGCCGGTGAAGAACTCGATCACCAGTTCGCGGATCGGCGAGAAGTAGCCGACGAAGGTCATGCCGGTCACAAAGCCAATCAGCAGCCACATCGTGTGCTTGCTGAATTTGCGCAGGAACTTGTTGGCGCTCATGGGCGCCTTGTCCAGTTTGATCCGTTGGTTGCGGTCGCCCTCGGTGACCTTTTCACACCACATGAAGATCCAGGTCCACACGCTTTGCGGGCAGGTATAGCCGCACCAGACCCGACCGGCATACACCGTGATAAAGAACAGGCCGAACGCGGCGATGATCAACATGCCGGACAGCAGGATGAAGTCCTGAGGCCAGAAGGTGGCGCCGAATATGAAGAATTTGCGTTCGGGCAGGTTCCACCAGACGGCCTGATGGCCGCCCCAGTTCAGCCAGACCGTGCCGAAATACAACAGAAATAACGCGGCACCGCCCGCCATCCGCAGGTTGCGGAACAGGCCGGTGAAAGCGCGGGTGTAGATCTTTTCTCGAGAGGCGTACAGGTCGACGCTGTTGTCCGCGTTCTTGGCGGGTGGAGTGACGTCGTGTACCGGAATCTGGTTGCTCATCAATTGCATCCCACGGCAGTGGAAAAATGCCTCGGTCAGTACGTGCCGAACGAGGTCAAAAGGGGCATTGCAGTGGCGCAATGATACGCCTGTCGCTCTAGCCCAAGGGTGCGACCTTTAGTCACGTTGGGAGAAATTAAACGATGGTGTAATGACTTGAATCAATTGACTTGTGAATTATGGACGTTTTTGCGCGGCCTGACGTTCAATTGGCCCATGGGTTAATCAGCGGCACGCCACTGGCTTGAAAATCGCCGACGTTACGGGTGACGACCGTCAAGCCATGAACCAGAGCGGTCGCTGCAATCAGCGCATCGGCTTCGTTGGTGCGATCCGGAACATGCAAGCCGGCACAGCGAAGGGTCACGGCAGCGTCGATCGGCAGAATACGGGCATCGAACGCTGGAAGGACATGACGCTTGAGCCAGGTGCGCAACACTTTGCCCTGGGCGGGGTCGCGGCGCTCCATGCGTAGCACCCCCGTTTCCAGTTCTTTCAAGGTGATGGCTGAAATGTACATGCGTGGAGCGATGATGCTTTTGGCCCAGGCGACGACGTTTGCGTCTGCCTGGGGTTTGCGGAGCTCGGAAATCACGTTGGTGTCGAGTAGGTACATCAAGACAAATCCACAGGGCGATGAGTGATCACGGCGCGCTCGGTTTCGAACTCGATGTCTGCCGCTTCCGGCATGACCAGGAGCTCGACGATGTCGGCATTGATGCCCGTGAGTTTTTGGTACTCCTCAATGCTTAGCAGCACATGGGCCGGTTTGCCTCGGTCGGTGATGAAAACCGGCCCCTGACGCGTGGCTTTTTTGGCACCACTTGTGTCCTGGTTGAATTCGCGGCTGGAAATCGTGGTGATGGCCATCATGCCTGCGCCTCCTGAGTGTTTCGATGTAGAAACGTTACTACCTGATCCCGTGGCCCGCAACTTCATCGTGCGAGCACTCGACCGCCGGTCGCTGTTCGACAGATAAAAAAAAGCCCCGTCAGATGACGGGGCCTCATGTGCTGCATCAAGCGTTTGCCTTACTGGGCATCCGCCGCCGGAGCTTTCTCACCGTGAGAGAGGCTGTAGACGTAAGCGGCCAGCAGGTGAACCTTGTCGTTGCCTTGCATTTGCTCTTGCGCAGGCATCTGGCCCTGACGGCCGTAACGGATGGTCTGCTGCAGTTGAGCGAAGCTCGAACCGTAGATGAACGCGCCCGGGTGGGTCAGGTTCGGTGCGCCCATGGCCGGGGTGCCTTTGCCTTCCGGACCGTGGCAAACCGCGCAGTTGGCGGCGAACAGCTTCTGCCCTGCAACCGGGTCTGCCTTGGCGCCTTCCGGCAGCTTGCGGCCGTCCAGGCTGGTCAGGACAAACGCCGCCACGTCGGCAACGCCTTGCTCGCCAATCACTTCAGCCCACGCTGGCATGACCGCGTGACGGCCGCCCATGATGGTGGTCTTGATGGTTTCCGGCTCGCCGCCCCAGCGCCAGTCGGCGTCGGTCAGGTTGGGGAAGCCATAAGCGCCCTTGGCGTCGGAACCGTGGCAAACCGAGCAGTTGGAGGCAAACAGACGGCCACCCATCTTCAGGGCTTGCGGGTCCTTGGCCACTTCTTCGATTGGCATGGAAGCGAACTTGGCGAAGATCGGGCCGAACTTGGCATCCGACTTGGCCATTTCCTTTTCCCACTCGTGAACGCCGGTCCAGCCGGTCTGGCCGTTGGCGAACGCAGTCTGCTTCTCGTTATCCAGGTAGTTGTAACCTGGCAGCAGGCCTTTCCAGTTGCCCAGGCCCGGGTACAGCACCAGGTAGCCCAAGGCGAAAATGATGGTGCCCACGAACAGCATGAACCACCATTTCGGCAGCGGGTTGTCGTACTCCTCGATACCGTCGAAGGAGTGCCCAACCGTCTCTTCGGTGGACTCGGTGCGCTGGCCCTTTCGGGTCGACAGCAGCAGCCAGGTCAGGGAAAAGATCGTACCGAGACTGAGGACTGTGACGTACAGACTCCAGAATGTAGTCATTCTTTGTTACTCCTAGAAGCTTGCTCGACGTGCTTGATGGCTTCGGGATCATCCGCAAAAGGCAGCAAGGTCGCGTCTTCAAACTCCGACTTGCGCTTGGGGCTGAATACCCACAACGCCAGACCGATGAAGGCCACCATCACAACGACGGTGCCCAGGCCACGAATCATCCCGATATCCATTTAGATCACCGTTTGCTTTTGATGATGGTGCCCAGGCCTTGCAGATAGGCCACCAGCGCGTCCATTTCGGTTTTGCCCTTCACGGCATCCTTGGCACCGGCGATGTCTTCGTCGGTGTAAGGGACGCCGAGCGTGCGCAAGACTTCCATTTTCTTGGCGGTGTCTTTGCCGTCGAGCTTGTTTTCCACCAGGAACGGGTAGGCCGGCATTTTCGACTCAGGCACTACGTTGCGCGGGTTGTACAAGTGCGCACGCTGCCAGTCATCGGAGTAACGACCGCCGACGCGGGCCAGGTCCGGACCGGTACGCTTGGAACCCCACAGGAACGGGTGGTCCCAGACGCTTTCACCGGCAACCGAGTAGTGGCCGTAACGTTCGGTTTCAGCACGGAACGGGCGGATCATCTGCGAGTGGCAGCCGACACAACCGTTGGCGATATAAATGTCCCGGCCTTCCAGTTCAAGGGCGGTGCGCGGCTTCATGCCCTCGACCGGCTTGTTGGTGACATCCTGGAAAAACAGCGGAACGATCTGGGTCAGGCCGCCGACACTGACGGCGATAACCATGAAGAAGGCCAGCAGGCCAATATTCTTCTCGACTGCTTCATGCTTCATCAGTGAGCTCCAACTACAGCAATCTGTTCGGCGGCTTCAGCTTCGGCCGGGTTCGAGGCGCGTACGGTACGGAATACGTTGTAGGCCATGAACAGCATGCCGGTGGCGAAGAACGCACCGCCCAATGCACGAACGATGAAGCCTGGGTGGCTGGCTTGCAGCGCTTCTACGAACGAGTAGGTGAGAGTGCCGTCATCGTTGATTGCACGCCACATCAGACCCTGGGTGATGCCGTTGACCCACATCGAAGCGATGTACAGAACGGTACCGATGGTTGCGAGCCAGAAATGCGTGTTGATCAGGCCGGTGCTGTGCATCTGCGCGCGACCGAACAGTTTCGGGATCATGTGGTAGATCGCGCCGATCGAGATCATCGCTACCCAACCCAAGGCACCGGCGTGTACGTGACCGATGGTCCAGTCGGTGTAGTGCGACAGCGAGTTAACGGTCTTGATCGCCATCATCGGACCTTCGAAGGTCGACATGCCGTAGAACGCCAGGGAGACAACCAGGAAGCGCAGGATCGGGTCGGTGCGCAGCTTATGCCAGGCGCCCGACAGGGTCATCATGCCGTTGATCATGCCGCCCCAGCTCGGAGCCAGCAGGATGATCGACATCGCCATGCCCAGGGACTGAGCCCAGTCCGGCAACGCGGTGTAGTGCAGATGGTGCGGACCGGCCCAGATGTACAGGGTGATCAGCGCCCAGAAGTGCACGATCGACAGGCGATAGGAGTAGATCGGACGCTCGGCCTGTTTCGGCACGAAGTAGTACATCATCCCCAGGAAGCCGGTGGTCAGGAAGAAGCCCACGGCGTTGTGGCCGTACCACCACTGGATCATCGCATCCGTCGCGCCCGAGTAGGCCGAGTAGGACTTGAAGAAGCTGACCGGCAGGGACGCATGGTTGACGATGTGCAGCATCGCGGTCACGACGATGAACGCGCCGTAGAACCAGTTACCCACATAGATGTGCTTGGTCTTGCGCTTGACGATGGTGCCGAAGAACACCAGACCGTAGGTGACCCAGACAATGGCCAGCAGAATAGCCAGGGGCCATTCCAGCTCAGCGTATTCCTTGGTGGTGGTGTAACCCAGCGGCAAGGTAACGATGGCGCCGACGATCACCGCTTGCCATCCCCAGAAGGTGAAGGCGGCGAGGCTGTCGGAAATCAGTCGCGTTTGGCAGGTTCGCTGCACGACGTAATAAGAAGTGGCAAACAGTGCACAACCACCGAAGGCGAAAATCACCAGGTTGGTGTGCAACGGGCGCAAGCGTCCAAAGCTCGTCCACGGCAGACCGAAGTTCAACTCCGGCCAAACCAGTTGCGAGGCGATGAAGACACCGAGCCCCATGCCAAGGATCCCCCAGACCACCGTCATGATGGCGAACTGGCGGACTACCTTATAGTTATAAGCAGTCGGACTGATTGCTGTGCTCATTCTAAGGTTCCACGGTTTGGGTGTTTTATTAGGATTGAAAATCGGCCGCAAGTATGGAGAAAGCAGGGGGTCATTGCAACGCGCCATGACCTGGGTCAATGCTTTCAAAAGCTGATTCTGCGGCCTTTCCATGCGCCGCGTAAGGGCAAAATTACCCATGGACAAAGTGTCCGTGCGGAGAGATCAGGCGAGGGGGTCCGGTCGGGTGTAACTGAGTGTGTTCAAACGCAACGATTGGGTGACCGGAGGCAATTGGCGCGACAGCCGGTATCTACCAGCCTTTGCGGCCTGTCAGTCAGCCGATTCGTCGAACACGTCGTTTCTGGGTCGACCTGGAACCGGCACCGGCCAGTCCGCATCGGAGCAAGCTTAGACCCGAATCCCGGGATCCGAAAGGAAGACCGAAGGAGGGTGCGACAATGGGTCGCAAAGAGGAAGGGAACTGCCGCATTGCGAAGAATGCGGCAGCAGAGCGGTCGAGATTTATTCGCGGTTGTCTTCAGCCTGCAAACGCTCGGTGTTCAAACCGTGGGACAGGCTGTACACATAAGCGGCCAACAGTTGCACCTTGTCGTTGCCCAGCAGTTCGTTTTGCGCCGGCATATGGCCCTGGCGGCCGTGACGAATCGTCTGCTCAAGTTGGGTCAGGCTGGTGCCGTAGATGAACCCGGCCGGGTGCGTCAGGTTCGGCGCGCCCATGGCTTCGGTGCCTTGGCCGTTTGACCCGTGACAGGCCACGCAGGTCGTGCTGAACGCCTGCTGCCCGGCCTGCAAATCGGCCTTGCTGTCGGCAGGCAATGGCAGGCCGGCCAGTTCATGGCGTACATAGGCTGCGACGTTTTTTACCCCGGCCTCACCCAATATTTCACCCCAGGCCGGCATGGCCGCCATGCGACCGCCCATGATGGTGGTCTTGATGGTGTCGGCGTTGCCGCCCCAGCGCCAGTCGCTGTCTGCCAGGTTGGGGAAACCGAACGCACCCTTGGCATCCGAGCCGTGGCACACCGAGCAGTTTGACGCGAACAAACGTCCGCCCATTTTCAGCGCTTGTGGGTCCTTGGCCACTTCTTCCACCGGCATCGCCGCGAATTTGGCGAAGATCGGCCCGAACTTCGCGTCGGCCTTGTCCATCTCCTTTTCCCACTCGTGCACGCCGGTCCAGCCATTTTCGTAGCCGGGCAGGATACCTTTCCAGTTGCCCAGGCCCGGATACAGAATCAGGTAACCGACGGCAAACACCAGCGTGCCGGCGAACAGCATGAACCACCATTGCGGCAACGGATTGTCGTACTCCTCAATGCCGTCGAAGCTGTGGCCCATGGTCTGGTCGACACTGCCCTTGGTTTCGCCCTTGCGGGTGCCGATCAGCAGCCAGGTCAGGCCGATCAGGCTGCCGATGGTCAGTACGCAGATCCACGTACTCCAGAAAGTGGTCATGGCCGGGTACTCCTTGTGACAGGTGCTTCAGTGATGTCGGATTGCGGCTCATCGGCGAATGGCAGCAGGCGCGCTTCGGCGAACTCCGGGCTGCGCTTGGCGCTGAACACCCACAGGGTCAGGCCGACGAAGGCCACGAACACCACGACCGTGCCGAGGCCGCGGATCATTCCAGTACTCATTTCAATGACCATGGCTCACCTCTTGCTCTTGATCGCAGTGCCCAGCACTTGCAGGTAGGCGACCAGTGCGTCCATTTCGCTCTTGCCCTTGAGCGATGCAACGGCACCGCTGATGTCTTCGTCGGTGTACGGCACGCCGAGGGTGCGCAGGGTCTTGAGCTTGGTTTCGGTGTGGCTGCTGTCCAGCACATTGGCCACCAGCCAGGGGTAGGCGGGCATCTTCGATTCCGGCACGACGTTGCGCGGGTTGTACAAGTGCGCGCGATGCCACTCATCCGAGTAACGCGCGCCGACCCGCGCCAGGTCTGGCCCGGTACGTTTCGAGCCCCACAGGAACGGGTGATCCCAGACGCTTTCACCGGCCACCGAGTAGTGCCCGTAGCGCTCGGTCTCGGCGCGGAACGGGCGGATCATCTGCGAGTGGCAGCCGACGCAGCCTTCGCGAATGTAGATGTCGCGACCTTCCAGTTGCAGCGCGGTGTAGGGCTTCATGCCTTCCACCGGTTTATTGGTCACGTCCTGGAAGAACAGCGGGACGATCTGGGTCAGGCCGCCGATGCTCACGGCGAGCACCATCAACAGCATCAGCAGGCCGACGTTTTTCTCGATTGTTTCGTGTTTCATGGCGGACTCCTCAGGCCATCTGCGCGGCAGCGGCGGCTTCGGCAGGCTGCGAGGCCCGCACGGTGCGCCAGGTGTTGTAGGCCATCAGCAACATGCCGCTGAGGAAGATCGCGCCGCCCACCAGCCGCACGACGAAACCTGGATGGCTGGCCACCAGTGTCTCGACGAAGGAGTAAGTCAGCGTGCCGTCCTCGTTCACCGCACGCCACATCAGGCCCTGGGCAATGCCGTTGACCCACATTGAAGCGATGTACAAAACGGTGCCGATGGTGGCGAGCCAGAAATGCGCGTTGATCAGGCCGATGCTGTGCATCTGCTCGCGTCCGAAGATTTTCGGGGTCATGTGGTACAGCGCGCCGATGGAAATCATCGCCACCCAGCCGAGCGCGCCGGCGTGGACGTGGCCGATGGTCCAGTCGGTGTAGTGAGAGAGGGCGTTGACGGTCTTGATCGCCATCATCGGGCCTTCGAAGGTCGACATGCCGTAGAACGCCAGCGACACCACGAGGAAGCGCAGGATCGGGTCGCTGCGCAACTTATGCCAGGCGCCCGACAACGTCATCATGCCGTTGATCATCCCGCCCCAGCTCGGCGCCAGCAGCACCAGCGACATCACCATGCCCAGCGACTGCGCCCAGTCCGGCAGTGCGGTGTAGTGCAGGTGGTGCGGGCCCGCCCAGATATACAGGGTGATCAGCGCCCAGAAGTGCACGATCGACAAGCGATAGGAATACACCGGGCGTTCGGCCTGCTTCGGCACGAAGTAATACATCATGCCGAGGAAGCCAGCGGTGAGGAAAAAGCCCACGGCGTTGTGCCCGTACCACCATTGCACCATGGCGTCGGTGGCACCGGCGTACAGCGAGTAGGACTTGGTGAAACTCACCGGCAATTCAAGGTTGTTGACGATATGCAAAATGGCCACGGTGATGATGAAACCGCCGAAAAACCAGTTGCCGACGTAGATGTGCCTGGTCTTGCGCTTCATTACCGTGCCGAAAAACACGATGGCGTAGGCGACCCAGACAAGGGTGATGAGGATGTCGATCGGCCATTCCAGCTCGGCGTATTCCTTGGAACTGGTGTAGCCCAGCGGCAAGCTGATGGCTGCCAGGAGAATGACAAGCTGCCAGCCCCAGAAGCAGAACGCCGCGATTTTCGGCGCGAACAGTTGTGTCTGACAGGTGCGTTGTACCGAGTAGAAAGAACTGGCGAACAGGGCGCAGCCGCCGAACGCGAAGATCACCGCGTTGGTGTGCAGCGGGCGCAAGCGGCCGAAACTGGTCCACGGCAAATTGAAGTTGAGTTCGGGCCAGACCAACTGGGCGGCGAGAAAAACCCCGAGCCCCATGCCGACGATGCCCCACACCACCGTCATAATGGCGAATTGGCGGACCACCTTGTAGTTGTAGGCGGTACTGATAGAAGTGTTCATGGTTCCCCATCCACGGTTCAGCCGAAATGGGCGCAGCGCAAGGCAGCGTCCCCTTCGCCTGGAGTTATAGGCAGACTAAAAGCGAGGCAAGCATGAACAATGGGCACAAGGCCGGTATTGACGGGGATCAATGGGCGCAGTGTGTGCGGGAACACGGATGGCTGTGGGATACCGCCTCGAGCACGGCTTTGGCAACGTTGATTTTGGCCCACGGTGCCGGTGCACCCATGGACAGCAGCTGGATGAACGACATGGCCGTACGCCTCGCGGCGCAAGGCGTCAACGTGCTGCGCTTCGAGTTTCCGTACATGGCGCAACGACGAATCGACGGCGGCAAGCGTCCACCCAACCCGGCGCCAAAACTGCTGGAATGCTGGCGCGAGGTGTATGCCGAAGTGCGACGCCATGTCACTGGGCCTTTGGCCATTGGCGGCAAGTCCATGGGCGGGCGGATGGCAAGTTTGTTGGCGGATGAGCTGGGGGCGGATGCGCTGGTGTGCCTGGGGTATCCGTTCTATGCGGTGGGGAAACCGGAGAAGCCGCGGGTTGAGCATCTGGCTTCGTTGAAAACCCGTACCTTGATTGTGCAAGGCGAGCGGGATGCATTGGGCAATCGCGAGGCGGTCGAGGCTTATGCGTTGTCACCGAGTATTGAAGTGTTCTGGCTGGTGGCGGGGGATCATGATCTGAAACCGTTGAAGGCTTCGGGGTTCACGCATGAGCAGCATTTGGCGGCTGCGGCGAGCAAGGTGGCTGCGTTTCTTCAGTGATATTTGCGGTGAACATCATGGCCCCCATCGCTGACAAGCCAGCTCCCACGGGGACGGTGATCCTTTGTGGAGCTGGCTTGCCAGCGATGGGGGCCTATCAGGCGACATCATTATCAGATCGGCAATAAAAAACCCGGAAGCTTGCACTGTCCGGGTTTTTGTCATTCCAGCATCAATCAGCGGTTAAACCGCTCCACCAACGAATACTGGGTATTTGCCGTCTTGGTCAGCTCTTCACTCAACAACGCCGAGTTCTGTGCCTGTTCCGAGGTCTGGTCAGCCAGGTGCGAGATGTTGCTGATGTTGCGGCTGATTTCTTCGGCCACAGCGCTTTGCTCTTCGGTGGCGGCGGCGATCTGGGTGGTCATGTCGGTGATGTTGGCCACCGCTTCGCTGATCCCCACCAGCGCCTGATCCGCTTCCAGTACTCGCGCCACACCTTCTTCGGCCTGACGGTGCCCGGCTTCCATGGTTTGTACGGCCGTGCCTGCGGTTTGCTGCAGCTTGGCGATCAGGGCGTGAATCTGCCCGGTGGATTCGCTGGTGCGTTGCGCCAGTTGACGGACTTCGTCGGCCACTACCGCAAAACCACGCCCCATTTCACCGGCACGGGCCGCTTCGATGGCGGCGTTGAGCGCCAGCAGATTGGTCTGGTCGGCGATGCCCTTGATCACGTCGACCACACCACCGATTTCGTCGCTGTCCTTGGCCAGTTGAGTCACGGTCAGGCCGGTTTCCCCAACCACGACCGACAGTCGCTGAATCGCTTCGCGAGTTTCCCCGGCGATGTCGCGACCGCGACCGGTCAGGCGATTGGCTTCCTGGGTGGCATCGGCAGTGCGCTGCACATGGCTGGCGACTTCCTGGGTGGTTGCAGCCATCTGATTGACGGCGGTCGCCACTTGCTCGGTTTCGACGCGCTGACGTTCCAGGCCGGTAGAACTGTTGTGTGCCAGTGCATCGGACTGCTTGGCTTGTTCGGTCAGGTGTTCGGCCGTGTCCTGCAAACGGGTCAGACAGGTTTTCAGGCGGGCTTCCTGACTGAGAATCGACATTTCCAGGCGCGCCTGGGCGCCGCGGCTGTCGGTGTACATCCGCGCGATCATCGGGTCGGAGGTGGTCTGCTCGGCCAGGCGCAGCAAGCGCTTGATGCCACGCTGTTGCCAGCTCAGGCCCATCAGGCCCAGTGGTACCGAGAGCGCGGCGGCGAGGGCGAAACCCCACTGCGAAGTCAGGGTGGCGCCGATCATGAAACTCAACTGGCTGACCAGAATGAACGGCAGCCAGTCTTGAAGGACCGGCAACCATTTATCCGAGGAAGGGATGGCCGACTTGCCCTGGTTGATGCGTTGGTAAAGCGCTTCGGCGCGTCGGATCTGTTCGGCGGTGGGCTTGACCCGCACCGACTCGTAACCGATCACCTGATTGCCTTCGAAGATCGGTGTCACGTAGGCGTTAACCCAATAGTGATCACCGTTCTTGCAGCGATTCTTGACAATGCCCATCCATGGCAAGCCTTGTTTCATTGTGCCCCACATATGCGCGAACACCGCGGCCGGGACGTCGGGGTGACGCACCAGGTTGTGCGGCGCACGGATCAGTTCTTCACGAGAAAACCCGCTGATATCGACGAAGTCGTCGTTGCAGTAGGTGATCATGCCCTTGGCGTCGGTGGTGGAAATCAACCGTTGCTGGGCCGGGAAGGTCCGTTCGCGTTGTGTAATTGGCTGGTTGTTACGCATGGCTTTTTAATCCGCAAGGCTTTCAAGTGCTGTATCGGCACCCCTGGCCAATTGTTGAAATTATTTTTCGATAATCAGAGGCGCGTCGCAAAAATGATCCTTGCGTCAGCCGGCGAGCATCGGATAGGTGAACAGGCCGAAGTGCAGCAGGTTCAAGGCAAAGTGCGTGGCGATGGCGGCGGCCAGTCCACCCAAGCGGTAGGCCAGGCCGTAGCCGACACCCGCCAGGCTCGCCAGCAGCATCCATTGCCAGCCCGCTCCTGCGTGCATTAGGCCGAACAACAGCGAAGCCAGCAGCAGCGCGAGGTTTTCGCCGTACGCCAAGTGTTTGAAGCATCGGCTCAGGCCGCCCTGAATATAGCCGCGAAACAGCGCTTCCTCGACCAGCGTCACCAGCAGCAGATTGTTCAGCAGCCATAACCAGCCAGCGTCCGGCCATTTCGGCGCCCAAGCGATGACGTTCAGCAACAGCGCGCCACCCAGTGCAAGCACGGCGCTCAGGACCAGCGCGACGGGCGTGGCATAGAGGAACAACCGCAGTGAACGCCGGCCGACAATCCACGGGCAGACCAGCAATAGCCAGAAACCGATCAGGGGTTTATCCAGATTCAGGTACATGGAAAACCGCACCGCATCGTCCGTGAGACGCTGTGGTTCGATCACCCGACCGTTATGGAAGCCGGGCAGCCAGTGCATGGCCAGTGCCAGCGCGAGGAAGATGAACAGGCCATGGCCGAGATAGCGGCCGAACGGCAATTTTGTCTGACGCACCGCGTAACCGGCGATCAGCAACAGGCCGACGGAAATTCCGGCGAGCCAGCCGAGCCGGCCATAGGTCAGGGCCAAGCCATAGCCGAGGGAGAGCAACGCCAGAAATGTCCATGGTAGAGCGAGCATTGAGAATCCTTGTGTCTGGGCCTGCACCAGCCCTGTGAGAGCGAGCCTGCTCGCGATAGCGGAGTGTCATTTAGCATCCTTTGTGAATGTTACACCGCCATCGTGAGCAGGCTCGCTTCCTCAAGGTTTTTCTCGAGCACAAAAACACCGCCCTAAGGCGGTGTCTTTGTCAGTGCACAACTACGACGCGATCAACTGCCGTAACACGTAGTGCAAAATCCCTCCCGACTTGAAGTACTCCACTTCATTGAGCGTGTCGATCCGGCACAACACTTCGATTCTTTCGTGGGTACCGTTCTCGCGAGTGATCACCAGGGTCAGGTTCATCCGCGGAGTCAGCTCGACGCCGGTCAGGCCGAGGATATCCAGGGTTTCCGTGCCCCGCAGATTCAGGCTCTTACGGTTTTGATCAAGCTTGAACTGCAGTGGCAGCACGCCCATGCCCACCAGGTTGGAGCGGTGAATCCGTTCAAAACTTTCGGCGATGACCGCTTTGACCCCGAGCAGATTGGTGCCCTTGGCCGCCCAGTCACGGCTTGATCCCGTGCCGTACTCTTGCCCTGCGATCACCACCAGAGGCGTGCCCGCCGCCTGGTAACGCATGGCCGCGTCGTAGATCGCCAGTTTTTCCCCGGTCGGGATGTAGAGGGTATTGCCACCTTCTTCGCCACCCAGCATTTCATTGCGAATGCGGATGTTGGCGAAGGTGCCGCGCATCATCACTTCATGGTTGCCGCGGCGCGAGCCGTAGGAATTGAAGTCCCGCGGCTCCACGCCTTTCTCGCGCAGGTAGCGGCCCGCCGGGCTGTCGGCCTTGATGTTGCCGGCCGGGGAGATGTGGTCGGTGGTCACCGAATCGCCGAGCAGGGCGAGGACGCGCGCACCCGCGACGTCCTTCACCACCGGCGGCGGCCCAGCGATGTCATCGAAGAAGGGCGGATGCTGGATGTAGGTCGAGTCGTCCTGCCAGACATAGGTTGCCGCTTGCGGCACTTCAATGGCTTGCCACTGTTCATCGCCGGCGAATACTTCGGCGTATTCCTTGTGGAACATGGCGGTGTTGACCTGCTCCACGGCATCGGCGATTTCCTGGGTGCTCGGCCAGATGTCCTTCAGGTAAACCAGATTGCCGTTCTGGTCCTGGCCCAACGGCTCGCGGCTGAGGTCGATGCGCACAGTGCCGGCCAAGGCATAGGCGACCACCAGCGGCGGTGAGGCCAGCCAGTTGGTTTTTACCAGCGGATGAACCCGGCCTTCGAAGTTGCGGTTGCCCGACAACACCGAGGCGACGGTCAGGTCGGCTTTCTGGATGGCTTTTTCGATCGGCTCCGGCAACGGCCCGGAGTTACCGATGCATGTGGTGCAGCCATAACCGACCAGGGCGAAACCCAACTCATCGAGGTACTGCGTCAGGCCGGCAGCCTTGTAGTAGTCGGTGACCACTTTTGAGCCTGGGGCCAGGGAGCTTTTCACCCACGGCTTGCGGCGCAGGCCTTTTTCCACGGCTTTCTTCGCTACCAGGCCGGCGGCCATCATCACGCTCGGGTTGGAGGTGTTGGTGCAGGAGGTAATCGCGGCGATCACCACCGCGCCGGTTTTCAGGCGAATGGTTTGTCCATCAGAGTCGTAATCCACTTCACCGGCCAGATCGGCGTTGCCCACCGCCACGCCACCGCCGCCTTCGCTTTCCAGGCGGCCCTCTTCCTTGCTGGTAGGCTTGAGTTGCATTCCCAGGAAGTCGCTGAAGGCTTGCGCGACATTCGGCAGTGAAACCCGGTCTTGCGGACGCTTGGGTCCGGCGAGGCTGGCTTCGACGCTGGCCATGTCCAGCGCCAGACTGTCAGTGAACACCGGTTCCTTGCCCGGCAGGCGCCACAGGCCCTGCGCCTTGCTGTAGGCCTCGACCAGTTTCACGGTTTCAGCCGGACGGCCGGACAGGCGCAGATAGTCCAGCGTCACGTCGTCCACCGGGAAGAAACCGCAGGTGGCGCCATATTCCGGGGCCATGTTGGCGATGGTTGCGCGATCCGCCAGCGGCAGGTCGGCGAGGCCATCGCCATAGAACTCGACGAATTTCCCCACCACGCCTTTCTTGCGCAGCATCTGGGTGACGGTCAGCACCAGATCGGTGGCGGTAATGCCTTCCTTGAGCTTGCCGGTGAGTTTGAAGCCGATCACTTCCGGGATCAGCATCGACACCGGTTGTCCCAGCATCGCCGCTTCCGCTTCGATGCCGCCAACGCCCCAGCCGAGCACGCCGAGCCCATTGATCATCGTGGTGTGGGAATCGGTGCCGACCAGCGTGTCCGGGAAGGCGTAAGTGCGGCCGTCCTCGTCTTTGGTCCACACGGTGCGGCCCAAATACTCCAGGTTCACCTGGTGGCAGATCCCGGTGCCCGGCGGCACCACGCTGAAATTGTCGAAGGCACTCTGGCCCCAGCGCAGGAACGCATAGCGTTCGCCGTTGCGTTGCATTTCAATATCGACGTTCTGTTCGAACGCGCTGCTGGTGGCGTACTTGTCGACCATCACCGAATGGTCGATGACCAGATCGACGGGGGAGAGCGGGTTGATCCGCTGCGGATCGCCACCGGCCTTGGCCATCGCCGCGCGCATGGCGGCCAGGTCGACCACTGCGGGCACGCCGGTGAAGTCTTGCATCAGCACCCGCGCCGGGCGGTACTGGATCTCGCGATCGGAGCGGCGCTCCTTGAGCCAGGCGGCAATCGCCTTGAGGTCGGCACCGGTGACAGTTTTCTCGTCCTCCCAGCGCAGCAGGTTTTCCAGCAGCACCTTCAACGACATCGGCAGCGGGTCCAGGTCACCCAGGCTCCTGGCGGCATCCGGCAGGCTGAAATAGTGGTAGGTCTTGTCGTCGACTTGCAGGGTTTTCAGGGTCTTCAGACTATCGAGGGACGGCATTACGATCACTCCTTAGAGTCCGCACGGCTACGGACTGAGGGGACGGGCAGAGCATTAAACCTAGCCCTGTTTTAAGTAGCTGGCTAATAACTGGACTCTATGGACAGACCCCAGGTTCCGATCTCGGCTATCATGCGCCGGTTTTCGTGACAGGCTTTGCTCCAGAGCAAGCCTGGGCATCGCGCAGTGGTTGAATGTCTCGCCATCTGCCCAGGAGTAAGAATGAACACCCTATTCATGCATTGCCGGCCGGGCTTCGAAGGCGAAGTCTGTTCCGAGATTTCCGACCTCGCCGCACAACTGAACGTGGCCGGTTATGCCAAGGCCAAGGCCGCCAGTGCCTGCGCCGAATTTGTCTGCACCGAAGAGGATGGCGCCGAACGCCTGATGCGCGGTCAGCGTTTCGAACGCCTGATCTTCCCGCGCCAATGGGCACGGGGCATTTTCATTGATCTGCCGGAAACCGACCGCATCAGTGTGATCCTCGCGCACATGGCGGATTTCCCCGTGTGCGGCAGCTTGTGGCTGGAAATGGTCGACACCAATGATGGCAAGGAACTGTCGAACTTCTGCAAAAAGTTCGAAGTGCACCTGCGCAAGGCATTGATGGCGGCCGGCAAACTGGTGGACGACGCCAGCAAGCCGCGCCTGCTGCTGACCTTCAAGAGCGGTCGTGAAGTGTTCGCCGGTCTGGCCGAGTCGAACAACTCGGCGATGTGGCCGATGGGCATTCCGCGTTTGAAATTCCCTCGCGAAGCGCCGAGCCGTTCGACCTTGAAGCTGGAAGAGGCCTGGCACCATTTTATCCCGCGAGATCAATGGGACGAGCGCTTGCACAGTGACATGACCGGCGTCGACCTTGGCGCCGCGCCGGGGGGCTGGACCTGGCAGCTGGTCAACCGCGGCATGCTGGTGACCGCCATCGACAACGGCCCGATGGCCGAAAGCCTGATGGACACTGGCCTGGTGCAGCATTTGATGGCCGACGGTTTCACCTTCAAGCCCAAGCAACCGGTGGACTGGATGGTCTGCGACATCGTCGAGAAACCGGCACGCAACGCCGCGATGCTCGAAGAGTGGATTGGCGATGGGCATTGCCGCGAGGCGGTGGTCAACCTCAAGCTGCCGATGAAACAGCGCTATGCCGAAGTGAAGCGCCTGCTGGAACGCATTGCCGATGGCTTCAAGGCCCGGGGCATCAAGGTCGAGATCGGCTGCAAACAGCTGTACCACGACCGCGAAGAAGTGACCTGCCATTTGCGCCGACTGGACGTAAAGAAACCCAAGTCCCGTTGATACCCATCGATGGCTTTTGTGGCAAGGGAGCAAGCTCCCTCGCCACAAACCCGGCAATGCGCGACAATGCCGGCCAGATTCAGGAGTTGATCATGAGTGAAATACTAGATACGCCGGTTGACGGCACCCTCGACGCCACCGGCCTCAACTGCCCGGAGCCGGTGATGATGTTGCACCAGCACATCCGTGACCTGACGCCTGGCGGTCTGCTCAAGGTGATTGCCACCGATCCGTCGACCCGTCGTGACATCCCCAAGTTCTGCGTGTTTCTCGACCACGAACTGGTAGCGCAGCACGAAAACGCGGGCACCTATCTGTACTGGATCCGCAAAAAATCCAATTAACAGAAAAAAAGACCTGCAAAAGCAGGTCTTTTTGTTTATGCAGTCAGCCCGCCGGGCGGCTTGGTCGAATCCGTTTGCGAGCACTACGGGTCAGTCGAATCGACAGCATCAGCGCCGCACAACTCAAGCCGGCGATCAAGCCTTCCCAGAGCCCGCTCGGGCCGCTGGCGGGGCCGAGCCAATCGGTCAGCCCCAGCACGTAACCGACCGGCAAGCCGATTCCCCAGTAAGCGAACAGCGTCAGGATCATCGTCACCCGCGTGTCCTGGTAACCACGCAGCGCTCCGGCGCAGATCACCTGGATGGCATCCGAGAACTGATACAGCGCGGCATAGACGATCAACATCGACGCAATCTGGATCACCGCCTTGTCGGGCGTATAGATCGAAGCGATCGGTTCGCGCAGGCACAGAATCAGCGTCGCCGAAAACGCGGCAAATACCAGGGCGGCACCGAGCCCGACTTTCGCGGCGAACCGCGCCTGCCAGGGATTGCCAGCGCCCAGTGCCTGGCCGACCCGAACCGTGACCGCCATGCCCAGCGAGTAAGGAATCATGAACAGCAGCGAGCTGATGTTCAGGGCGATTTGGTGGCCGGCGACCACGGTGGAGCCGAGGCTGCCGATCAGCAGGGCAATGACCGCAAAAATGCTGGACTCGGCGAAGACCGCGATACCAATCGGCAGGCCAATGCTGACCAAGCGCTTGATCACGGCCCATTGCGGGCGGTCGAAGCGCACCAGCACACGAGTACGCGCATAAAACGGCGCCCAGAAGGTCCAGGCGGCCATGCTCAACGCCATGAACCACATCACGATGCCGCTGGCCCAGCCGCAGCCGACGCCACCCAGGGCCGGAGCGCCGAAGTGACCATAGATCAGCGCATAGTTCAGCGGGATGTTCAGCAACAGGCCGCACAGGCCAATGACCATGCTCGGACGCGTCCGACCCATGCCATCGCTGTAGCAGCGCAGCACATAATAGAAGGCCATGCCCGGCAAGCCGAAAGCGATGCCGTGCAGGTAACCCATGCTCGGCTCGATCAATTGAGCATCGACTTTCATCCAGTGCAGGATCGGCTCGGCGGCAAGCAGCAGGCCACTGCCGATCAACCCGACACACAGTGCCAGCCATAACGCCTGGCGTACCAGCGGACCGATCTCGTCGAACTGCCCGGCGCCAAAGCGTTGTGCGACCTTGGGCGTGGTGGCCAGCAGAACGCCGGACATCAGCAGGTAGACCGGAATCCAGATCGAGTTGCCCAGCGCCACCGAGGCGAGGTCTCGCGGGCTGACGCGGCCGGCCATCACCGCATCGACAAAGCCCATGGCCGTGGTAGCCAACTGCGCGACCATGATTGGCACCGCCAGGCTGAGCAGGCCTTTGAACTCGATGCGTACGGGCGTCGTGCGCGCAGGCGCTGCGGCGGCGGTATTTTCAGTTACAGGATTCAATAGCAAAGCGTCCAAAAGGTTTTGTTGCACAGGCGCGCATTCTACGCGTTGACGCAGTGGTCAGGAAAAGACCCGTGTTAGCGTTTTGTAATCGACCCTCTGGCGTGTGCTAGGCGTTATGGGCCATCTCCGCCTACACTGCCGATCCGCCTAAGGAGCCTGCCATGCTGATTGTTGCCGACGAAAATATTCCCCTGCTTGATGCGTTCTTCGAAGGTTTCGGAGAAATCCGCCGGGTGCCGGGCCGATCCATCGACCGCGCCACCGTCGAACAGGCCGACGTATTGCTGGTGCGCTCGGTGACCAACGTCAACCGCGCGCTGCTCGAAGGCAGCAAGGTGCGCTTTGTTGGCACTTGCACCATCGGCACCGATCACCTGGATCTGGATTACTTTCAACAGGCCGGCATCACTTGGTCGAGTGCGCCGGGTTGCAATGCCCGTGGCGTAGTCGACTACGTGCTCGGCAGCCTCCTGACCCTGGCCGAAATCGAAGGGGTCGACCTGACGCGGCGCACATATGGCGTGGTCGGTGCCGGTGAAGTGGGCGGGCGACTGGTCAAGGTCCTGCAGGGGCTTGGCTGGAAAGTGCTGGTTTGCGACCCGCCCCGGCAAGCCGCTGAAACCGGCGATTACGTCAGCCTTGAAGACATCATCGAGCAGTGCGACGTGATCAGCCTGCACACGCCGCTGACCAAACAAGGCCCGCAGTCGACCTGGCATCTGTTTGATAGAAAACGCTTGAGCCAGCTCAAACCCGGCGCCTGGCTGATCAATGCCAGCCGCGGGCCGGTGGTCAATAACGCTGCATTGCGTGATGTGTTACTGGAGCGTGAAGACCTGCAGGCCGTGCTTGATGTCTGGGAAGGCGAGCCGGAAGTCGATGTAGCGCTGGCCGAACTCTGCGTATTGGCAACGCCGCACATTGCCGGCTACAGCCTCGACGGCAAACAACGCGGTACGGCGCAGATCTACCAGGCGTATTGCGAATTCCTCGGGCAACCGGCCACCGTCAGCTTGAGTGATTTGTTGCCGGCACCCTGGTTATCGCAAGTGACCTTGAGCGCTGAAAGCGATCCGGCCTGGGCACTGGCGATGGTGTGCCGAGGCGTGTACGACCCGCGCCGCGATGACGCGGACTTTCGCCGCAGTCTTGTAGGCAGTGTGAGCGAGCAGCGTGTGGCGTTTGATGTGCTGCGCAAGAATTACCCATCGCGGCGCGAGATCAATGGCTTGCAGGTGCGGATTGACGGTGATGCGCCGGCATTGCAACAGATTGTCGCAGCGTTGGGCGCGACACCCGTCTAAAGACCACTCGTGCGGCAGCTCCCACACAAAGCTGTTTGTGCGGGCATAAAAAACCCGGCCTGCAAGGGCCGGGTCAAGAAGACGGTGGCTATATCACTCTTGTTCGACAGGCTTGACCAATCGCTTCTCCAGTTCGCTGCAAGCTTTCTGGATCATGTCTTCAGTGATCGGTACTTCGCGGCCCTGTTCATCGATAATCGAGCAACCCAGAGACTGGTCTGGCTGTGTGCGGATCACTTGAATCTTGTCATCGCTGCTGTTTTGCAAGGACATGGCCTGTCTCCTCATCAGGTTGTGTACCCACTATAAAACCGCCAGGTGACCAGGCTATGACAACTCCCTGCGATCACTTCAGAACGGCAATATCAGTCCACCAGAAATACTCCGGCGTTGCCACCCGGACGTTAGACCGATAGCGTCTAGCGCCTAGTCTTGGTGGACATAATTAACCTGACTCATTGTGATTTACCAAGTTCCACCCCATTGATCGGTGTAGGTTGTCCTGATCCACTCTTCCGTCCTGGATGATGCCAATGCTCACTGTTCGACACCGCCGTGCCATTCGTCTGGCCAGCCGTTTCATTGCACCTTATCGCTGGCATGCGTTGGGTGCTTTGCTGGCGTTAATTGTCACGGCAGGCATCACCTTGTCCATGGGGCAGGGCATTCGAATGCTGGTGGATCAAGGCTTCATGACCCAGTCGCCGCATCTGCTCAACCAGTCCATCGGCGTTTTCATGTTGCTGGTGCTGGGATTGGCGCTCGGGACCTTCGCCCGGTTTTATCTGGTGTCGTGGATCGGCGAGCGCTGCGTCGCCGACATTCGCCGGCAGGTGTTCAACCATCTGATTTATCTGCATCCCGGGTTTTACGAAAACAACCGCAGCTCGGAAATCCAATCGCGGCTTACCGCCGATACCACCCTGCTGCAATCGGTGATCGGCTCTTCGCTCTCGTTGTTTTTACGCAATCTGTTGATGGTGATCGGCGGCATCGTCCTGTTGTTTATCACCAATCCCAAGCTCACCAGCATCGTCGTGGTCGCCTTGCCGTTGGTGATTGCGCCGATCCTGATTTTCGGCCGACGGGTGCGCAGCCTGTCACGCTTGAGTCAGGACCGGATCGCCGATATCGGCAGTTATGTCTCCGAGACCCTCGGCCAGATCAAAACCGTGCAGGCCTACAACCACCAGTCCCAGGACGAACGGCGGTTTGCCGTCACTGTGGAAGAAGCGTTCGACACCGCGCGTAAACGCATTTTCCAGCGGGCCTGGCTGATTACCCTGGTGATCGTGTTGGTGCTGGGTGCGGTAGGGGTCATGCTCTGGGTCGGTGGCATGGACGTGATTGCCGGGCGCATTTCGGCGGGTGAGCTGGCGGCATTCGTTTTTTACAGCCTGATCGTTGGCAGCGCGTTCGGCACCTTGAGCGAAGTGATCGGCGAATTGCAGCGCGCCGCCGGTGCAGCGGAACGGATCGCCGAGTTGCTGCGTTCAGAAAACATCATTCAACCACCTGCCACTGACGTAGTCGCCTTACCCGAACGAGTGAAGGGCGAACTGGTGCTTCAGGACGTGCGCTTTTCCTACCCGTCGCGTCCCGAAAGTTATGCCGTCGATGGCTTGAACCTGAGCATACGGCCTGGAGAAACCCTGGCCTTGGTCGGTCCCTCCGGGGCGGGCAAGTCGACGGTGTATGACCTGCTGCTGCGCTTCTACGACCCGGCCGAGGGGCGCATCCTGCTCGACGGCACGCCGTTGACCCAGCTCGATCCATTGGACCTGCGTCGTTGCTTCGCACTGGTCTCGCAGACCCCGGCGCTGTTTTTTGGCAGCATTGAAGAGAACATCCGCTACGGCAACCCGACGGCGACGCTTGCTGAAGTGCAGGAGGCGGCAAAAATCGCCTACGCCCACGACTTTATCGAAGCCATGCCCAACGGTTACCAGACGCACCTGGGCGATGGCGGCCTCGGTTTGTCCGGCGGCCAGCGCCAGCGCCTGGCCATCGCGAGGGCGTTGCTGGTGGATGCGCCGATCCTGTTGCTCGACGAAGCCACCAGCGCCCTCGATGCACAAAGCGAACATTTGATTCAACAAGCGCTGCCCAGCCTGATGAAAAACCGCACCACCCTGGTCATCGCCCATCGCCTGGCCACCGTGAAAAACGCCGACCGCATCGCGGTGATGGACCAAGGCAAACTGGTGGCGGTGGGCACGCATCAAGAACTCATCGCCAGCAATGCGCTGTATGCGCGGCTGGCGGCCTTGCAGTTCAGTGATGGCAACGCTGAGCTCAATCTTCACCTGTAGGCACTGTGCCAGGCTGCGATGTTTTGATCTAGTTTCAACAAAAATGCCCGCATCAATCGATGCGGGCATTTTGGTGTCTTGCAGACAAGTGCAGATCAAAAGATCGCAGTCTTCGGCAGTTCCTGGCGGGGCATCACTGGTCGTCGAAGTACCGTTCGTGCCAGTCCACGATTGGCTGCGGTGAGTTGAGTTTCTGGCCGTAGATCACCGAGTACGACAACACGTTTTGCACGTACTGGCGGGTTTCGTCGAACGGGATGCTTTCGACCCACACGTCGAAGCTCAGGTGGTCGGCGCCGCGCAGCCACTGACGCACACGGCCTGGGCCTGCGTTGTAGGCGGCGGAGGCGAGGACGCGGTTGCCGTTGAATTGGCTGTGCACCTGGCTCAGGTAGGCGGCGCCGAGCTGGATGTTCTTGTCCGGGTCGAACAATTGCTGCGGCGAGGCGTACGGGATGCTGAATTTGCGCGCGGTTTCCTTGGCCGTGGCGGGCATCAACTGCATCAGGCCTGAAGCGCCGACGCCCGAACGTGCATCGTCCATGAAGGCGCTTTCCTGCCGGGTAATGGCGAACACCCAGCTCGAATGCAAGCCACGATTCTTGGCTTCACGCACCAGTGCATTGCGGTGAGCCATCGGGAATCGAATGTCCAGGTCATCCCAGTACTGTGCCTGGCTGATCGTGCGGATCGCCGGGAAATACCATTTCAGGTCATAGGCCAGTTTCGCCTGGGCAACCATTTCATCACGGCTGAAGTGGCGACTGACGTGGTACCACTCGCGGCGCCCGTCGACGATTTGCCCGCGAGCGTGGAACTCCAGGGCGCGACGTATGCCGGGGGTATTGCGCACTTTATTGATCAAGGCCTGGCTCATCACCAGTGGTTTGTTGTTCAACGAATAGGGTGATTGCGACCGATCGGCGGCGAGAAATCCGTAGAAGTCACGCTCCCGGGCGAGGTTCTTGTAGAGGGTTTGCGGTTCTGGACTCTGTGGTTGCGCCAGTTCCAGGCTGCGGGCTTGCCAGTATCGCCAGCGATTGGTGGTAGCGAGATCCTGCGGCAGGCGTCGGGTCAACTGATAGGCGTCGTCCCAACGGGCCAGGCGAAGCAACAGGCGCATGCGCCATTCGGATACGGTATTGTCGCGCAACTCCGGATCATATTTGGTCATCATCTCCAATGCGCGACCGTCGAAACGTTTGGCGAGCGTCAATCCGATTTCTCTGGCAATCGCGACTTTTTCATCCCGCGAGAAGTGCATGCTGCTGGCATATCCGTCCAACAGGTTCATGGCCCTGTCAGGGTCCTGGCGGGCAAGGCGGCGCAGGCCGAGACTGACCACGTCGGACATCGGCTCATCGGCCGGGGTGAAGCGCGATGGCTGGTTTAACAGCTCCGGGTTCTGCGCCACATCCACCAGCAAGCGGCCACGAGGGGCAAGGGTGGTCAGGCCATTGACCAGGCTGTTGGCCAGTGGGTAGTTGCGCGCCTGGGCGGCGAGCTTGGTGCGCTCCCAGCGTTTTTGTTCGGTCAACTGGCCGTCGGCGGCCCACATGCCGAACAACGCGTCACAGGCCGCCGGTTGCGATTTGCCGGTCAGCCAGAGCTTGTTGGCGTTGGCGTAGCCTTCGGACTTGAGGTTGTGGCTGATCTGGTACTGCGCGTTCAGGCAGTCCAGTTCGGTGAAGTTGAGCTTGGGGTCGTAGTACTTGACGAAGGTCGCCCAGTCACCGCGATCGGCCAGCCAGCGCAACCAGCGCAGTTTCATCCAGTTGGCTTGCGGCAGGTCGCCATGCTCGGCGAGAAATTTTTCGATCTCGGCGTTGCTCGCGGTTTTCAGGCGCGCGGTCAGCTCGTCGTAGGCCAGGTAGGGTTCCAGCGGATAATCGGCCAAGGCCTGGCTGTAACGGAAATAAGGGCCGGTGTCGCCCTTGGCCAAGGCGCGTTTGGCTTCATCGTAATACTGGCGTTGGGTGGACAGGTCTACCGCCTGGGCGGATTGAACGGCAGCGGCAGACAGTAAAAAGCACGATAAAAAATTGAAAAGGCGACTGCGCATGAGACGTCCGGACAGAAAAACCATGACAAGTGCTGGCGATGCCGACACTGAATTATCTGTAGCTTAGCCTTTTGCCAGCAGCGGGTGAAAGCTTTGCGGACCTGTCTGCATCAGTTCGCAACATTTGTTGTGCAGAGTGCTTCGACAGTGAAATTGCCGGCCTTCTGAAGCCTTGATTCAGGTAGAATGCGCGCCCGGTTTTTGGAGAAGCTCATGACCCTGCTCAAATTCAGCGATGTGTCCCTTGCTTTCGGCGCTATGCCGTTGTTGGACAAGGTGTCCTGGCAGATCGCCCGTGGAGAGCGGGTGTGCATCATCGGCCGCAACGGCACTGGCAAATCCAGCATGATGAAGCTCGTCAAGGGCGACCAGAAGCCCGATGACGGCTCTGTTTGGCGCGCACCCGGCCTCAAGATTGGTGAATTGCCGCAAGAATTGCCGGTAGCCGACGAGCGGACCGTGTTCGACGTGGTGGCTGAAGGCCTTGACGGTGTGGGTGCCTTGCTCGCCGAGTATCACCACCTGAGCCAGAACATCGTCACCGACGCTGACCTGGACAAACTGATGCATGTCCAGCACGACCTCGAAGCCCGCGATGGCTGGCGTTTGCAGACGCTGGTCGACAGCACCCTGAGTCGCCTGCAATTGCCGGCAGACAAGACGCTGGCCGAATTGTCAGGTGGCTGGCGTCGCCGCGTACTGCTGGCCCAGGCCCTGGTTTCCGAGCCGGACCTGCTGCTGCTCGACGAACCGACCAACCATCTGGACATCGGTGCGATTGCCTGGCTTGAAGAAGCGCTGAAGGATTTCCAGGGCGCCGTGCTGTTCATCACGCACGACCGTTCTTTCCTGCAAAACCTCGCGACTCGCATCCTCGAACTGGATCGCGGTGGCTTGATCGACTGGAATGGCGACTACGCCAGTTTCCTGGTGCATAAAGAAGCCGAACTGGCTGCCGAGGCCACGGCCAATGCGCTGTTCGACAAACGTCTGGCCCAGGAAGAAGTGTGGATTCGCCAGGGCATCAAGGCTCGTCGCACCCGTAACGAAGGCCGTGTGCGAGCCTTGAAAGCCTTGCGTGTCGAGCGTAGCGAACGGCGCGAGCGTACCGGCAAGGCCAACATCCAGCTGGAAACCGCCGATAAATCCGGCAAGCAGGTGATGGTGCTCGAGAACGTGAGCTTTGCTCACCCGGGCGGGCCGTTCCTGATCAAGGATTTCTCCATGGTGCTGCAGCGTGGCGACCGCATCGGTCTGCTCGGCGCCAACGGCACCGGCAAGACCACGCTGCTCAAACTGATGCTCAGCGGTCTGCAACCGACCAGCGGCAAAGTGGAGGAGGGCACGAAGATCGACGTCGCCTACTTCGATCAGTTGCGTCATCAGCTGGATCTGGAAAAAACCGTGATCGATAACGTCGCTGAGGGGCGCGACTTCATCGACATCGACGGCCAGAGCCGCCACGTGCTGAGCTACCTCGGCGACTTCCTGTTCAGCCCGCAGCGTGCCCGCACGCCGGTCAAGGCGCTGTCCGGTGGTGAGCGTGCCCGTCTGTTGCTGGCCAAACTGTTCAGCAAACCGGCGAACCTGCTGGTCCTCGACGAACCGACCAACGACCTCGACGTCGAAACCCTCGAGTTGCTGGAAGAGGTCTTGCTGACCTTCAACGGCACCGTACTGATGGTCAGCCACGACCGGGCATTCCTCGACAACGTGGTGACCAGCACCCTGGTCTTCGAAGGCGAAGGCAAGGTTCGCGAGTATGTCGGTGGTTATCAGGACTGGCTCCGTCAGGGCGGCTCGCCGCGTCTGCTGGGCGTGACCGAAAGCAAGTCTGGCAAGGCCGACCTTAACTCCGCAGTGGTCAAGGCTGAGCCTGCGCCAGTGGCGGCAGCGGTCGAGGCGCCAGCGAAGAAAAAGCTCAGCTACAAGTTGCAGCGCGAGCTGGAAGCGTTACCGGGCCAGATCGAAGCCATGGAGCAGCAGATCGCCGCTGTGCAAGCTCAGATGGCGGATGCGGGTTTCTACCTGCGCCCTGCGGCTGAAACCGCAGCCGTGATTGCTCAGCTGTCGCAGTTGCAGGCTGAGCTCGACGTGATGGTCGAGCGTTGGGCTGAACTGGATGCTTGATTGATCCTGTAATAAAAAAGCCCGGCGCTCAGAGATGAACGCCGGGCTTTTCATAGGGAATGCGGTCCTTTGCAGGCGCTGGTTTGTTGGCAATGGCATCGCCGCGGTGCAGTTTGTGTCGTCCGCATCGCCAGCAAGCCGGCTCCTGCAGGGGGCGCTTCAGCTTTTGCTTTGCAGTCGCACCGCCAGCACATCGCAAGGTGCGCCGTGCAGCACGTCATTGGCAGTGGACCCCAGCAGTAGCGCCAGGCCGTGTCGGCCATGGCTGCCTACCACGATCAGATCGCATTGCTGTTCCTTGGCGAAATGATGGATCTCCTGGCGTGGCTGGCCATAAGTCAGTTGGCAGTTGGCACCTTCGAGTTCGGAGTATTTGCGTTTCAAATGCTCAAGGCGCTCCTTGGCCTGATCGAACTGCTGTTGTTGCAGTTGTGACAGATCCATCGGCACATCGCCGCCGAAGGCCATGGCCATGGGTTCGACGATGTGAACCAGGGACAACTTCGCACCGTTGCTCACCGACAGCTCGCGAGCGCGATGGATTACAGGGTCGCACTCTTCGGTTAGATCTACAGCGACCAGAATATGGTGGTAGGGCATGAGGTGCTCCTCCTGAGGGATGCAATATTGGTAAGTATGGCTGGTTTCAAGCGCATTGGTTCCAAAGTCATTCAATGCGCTCATTCAAAATCGGGAGTACAGATATGACGGTCTGGATAGTGGTGTCAATCCTGTTGGTGGTGCTCAGTCCACTGGCATGGTTGCGTCCCTCGCGTCATCAGAGCGGCCGGATGGCTCTGCGCATGGAGGCGCGGCGCATGGGCCTGGCCATGCAACTGGCGCCTCAGGAGTGGCCGCACTGGCTCGGTCAGGAACCGCCAAACCCGTGCGCCCAGTACCATCGACCGCGGCGCGGCAGTCAGCTGGCATGCTGGAGTTATTGGCAGAAGGCGCCAGGTGTATGGGTGAATCAATGGCAGGAGGTCTGCGAGGAACCGGCGCTGCTGATTCATTTCGAAAAGTTGCCGGACAACGTCTACAAGGTTGAAGCCGACAAGCAGATGATTACCTTGTACTGGGGCGAGAAAGGCGAAGCCGAGGTTCTGCAGCACATCGACGCCACCCTCAAAGCTCTCGCCTGAGATACAGACCTCCCGCAGGTCTTAATTCCCAGGCAATAAAAAGCCCGACATCAAGCATCGGGCGGGGTTGGCCAGGCAGGCCGGTAACTCGGTTTGGGCAGATCTTACGCTGGGTGTTCACCGCAGCGTTCAAAAATTTTTCTCTCGAGTCCCGCCAGCGTAGCTTGTTAAACAAAGACTGCAGGGAATTAGGGCGACTTTTCTAATGATTGATTCTATGAATGGCAGCACATGCACCCGCGTGTTAGAGATCTTCGTCATACGGAAATGACTGCAAAGTCGCGTTTCAACCCGCATTTTGGGCGATTGACAATTGTCGGAAATTCCGTGAAGGTGGCATACCCAAATCAAACGGGCGTATGAATTGAGCGTTTGTATTTCAGACCGCTCCTACAGAATCCCGACTATCGCGTTGGCGGGTGTGCCGGGGGAATGGGCGTAGCATCGACGTTTAACGTCCCTGCCGAGCCATTCGCCTGCGTCCGACGTGTACTGTTCAGCTTCCATATCGTGGAGATCAGTTGATGATTTACGAAGGTAAAGCCATCACGGTTAAGGCTCTTGAAAGTGGCATTGTCGAACTGAAGTTCGACCTCAAGGGTGAGTCCGTCAACAAGTTCAACCGTCTAACCCTGAACGAACTGCGTCAGGCCGTAGACACCATCAAGGCAGATGCTTCGATCAAGGGTGTGATCGTCAGCAGTGGCAAAGACGTGTTCATCGTCGGCGCCGACATCACCGAATTTGTCGACAACTTCAAGCTGCCGGATGCAGAGCTTGTTGCAGGCAACCTCGAAGCCAACAAGATTTTCAGCGATTTCGAAGACCTCAGCGTCCCGACAGTTGTTGCCATCAACGGCATCGCGTTGGGTGGTGGTCTGGAAATGTGCCTGGCGGCGGACTACCGCGTCATGTCCACCAAGGCCAAGATCGGTCTGCCGGAAGTCAAGCTGGGTATCTACCCGGGCTTCGGCGGTACCGTACGCCTGCCGCGCCTGATCGGTGCCGACAACGCCATCGAATGGATCGCCTCCGGCAAGGAAAACCGTCCTGAAGACGCGCTGAAAGTCGGCGCCGTCGATGCTGTGGTTGCTCCTGAGAAGCTGCAGGAAGCTGCCCTCGAAATGATCAAGCGCGCCATCTCCGGCGAGTTCGACTACAAGGCCAAGCGTCAGCCGAAGCTTGAAAAACTCAAGCTGAACGCTATCGAACAAATGATGGCTTTCGAAACCGCCAAAGGTTTCGTGGCTGGCCAGGCTGGCCCGAACTACCCGGCGCCGGTGGAAGCGATCAAGACCATCCAGAAAGCCGCGAACTTCGGTCGCGACAAGGCGCTGGAAGTCGAAGCGGCAGGTTTCGTCAAACTGGCCAAGACCTCTGCCGCGCAGAGCTTGATCGGTCTGTTCCTGAACGATCAGGAGCTGAAGAAAAAGGCCAAGGCCTACGACGAAATCGCCAAGGACGTGAAGCAGGCCGCCGTATTGGGCGCCGGCATCATGGGTGGCGGCATCGCCTATCAGTCGGCGTCCAAAGGCACGCCGATCCTGATGAAGGACATCAACGAAGCCGGTATCGAACAGGGCCTGGCCGAAGCTGCCAAGCTGCTGGTTGGCCGCGTTGATAAAGGCCGCATGACCGCCGCGAAAATGGCTGAAGTGCTCAACGGCATCCGCCCAACCCTGTCTTACGGCGACTTCGGTCACGTGGACCTGGTGGTGGAAGCAGTTGTCGAGAACCCGAAGGTCAAGCAAGCCGTACTGGCAGAAGTTGAAGACAAGGTCAAAGAGGACACCATCCTCGCCTCGAACACCTCGACCATTTCCATCACCTTGCTGGCCAAAGCCCTCAAGCGTCCGGAAAACTTCGTCGGCATGCACTTCTTCAACCCGGTGCACATGATGCCGCTGGTTGAAGTGATCCGTGGCGAGAAGTCCAGCGAGCTGGCTGTTGCCACCACCGTTGCCTACGCCAAGAAAATGGGCAAGAACCCGATCGTCGTCAACGACTGCCCGGGCTTCCTGGTCAACCGCGTGCTGTTCCCGTACTTCGGTGGTTTCGCCAAGCTGGTCAGCGCCGGTGTGGACTTCGTCCGAATCGACAAGATCATGGAAAAATTCGGCTGGCCTATGGGCCCGGCGTACCTGATGGACGTGGTCGGCATCGACACCGGTCACCACGGTCGTGACGTGATGGCTGAGGGCTTCCCGGACCGCATGAAAGACGACCGCCGTTCGGCCGTTGACGTGCTCTACGAAGCCAAGCGGCTGGGCCAGAAGAATGGCAAGGGCTTCTACG
This sequence comes from Pseudomonas reinekei, assembly GCF_001945365.1. Taxonomy (GTDB): domain Bacteria; phylum Pseudomonadota; class Gammaproteobacteria; order Pseudomonadales; family Pseudomonadaceae; genus Aquipseudomonas; species Aquipseudomonas reinekei. Next base: position 353,431 of record NZ_MSTQ01000004.1, on the reverse strand, counting down.
CCTATGAGACCGACAAGAAAGGCAAGCAGAAGAAGGTTGCCGATCCATCGGTACTGGAAGTTCTCAAGCCAATCGTGTTCGAGCAGCGCGAAGTCACCGACGAAGACATCATCAACTGGATGATGATCCCGCTGTGCCTGGAAACCGTGCGTTGCCTGGAAGACGGTATCGTCGAAACCGCCGCCGAAGCCGACATGGGGCTGGTCTACGGTATTGGTTTCCCTCCATTCCGTGGCGGTGCGCTGCGCTACATCGACTCGATCGGTGTGGCAGAGTTCGTTGCCCTGGCTGACCAGTACGCTGATTTGGGCGCGCTGTACCACCCGACCGCGAAGCTGCGCGAAATGGCCAAAAACGGCCAGAGCTTCTTCGGTTAAGCGCCCCCAACTAGAGTGAGAGTGAACTTATGAGCTTGAATCCTAGAGACGTCGTGATTGTCGACTTCGGTCGTACTCCGATGGGCCGCTCCAAGGGCGGCATGCACCGCAACACCCGCGCCGAAGACATGTCGGCGCACCTGATCAGCAAACTGCTGGAACGTAACGTCAAGGTTGACCCGAGCGAAGTCGAAGACGTGATCTGGGGCTGTGTGAACCAGACCCTGGAGCAGGGCTGGAACATCGCGCGCATGGCGTCGCTGATGACCCAGATCCCGCACACTTCCGCCGGCCAGACCGTCAGCCGCCTGTGTGGCTCCTCCATGAGTGCGCTGCACACTGCTGCGCAAGCGATCATGACTGGCAACGGTGACGTGTTCGTCGTCGGCGGCGTCGAGCACATGGGCCATGTGAGCATGATGCACGGTGTCGATCCGAACCCGCACATGTCGCTGTACGCGGCGAAAGCCTCGGGCATGATGGGCCTGACCGCTGAAATGCTGGGCAAAATGCACGGCATCACTCGCGAGCAACAGGACGCTTTCGGCGTGCGCTCCCACCAACTCGCCCACAAGGCGACCATGGAGGGTAAGTTCAAAGACGAAATTATCCCGATGCAGGGCTATGACGAGAACGGTTTCCTGAAAACCTTCGACTACGACGAGACCATTCGTCCGGAAACGACCCTGGAAAGCCTGGCGGCTCTGAAGCCAGCGTTCAATCCGAAGGGCGGCACCGTGACAGCCGGTACTTCGTCGCAAATCACCGATGGTGCTTCGTGCATGATCGTGATGTCGGCGCAACGTGCACAGGACCTGGGTATTCAGCCTTTGGCGGTGATCCGCTCGATGGCAGTGGCAGGTGTGGACCCGGCGATCATGGGCTATGGTCCAGTACCGGCCACACAAAAAGCACTGAAGCGCGCGGGCCTGGGCATCAACGATATCGACTTCTTCGAGCTCAACGAAGCTTTCGCCGCACAGGCCTTGCCAGTGCTGAAAGATCTGAAAGTGCTCGACAAGATGAACGAGAAGGTTAACCTGCACGGCGGCGCGATCGCCCTGGGTCACCCGTTCGGTTGCTCTGGTGCGCGTATCTCCGGCACTTTGCTGAACGTGATGAAGCAAAATGGCGGCAACCTCGGGGTAGCCACCATGTGCATTGGTCTCGGCCAAGGCATCTCCACCGTCTTCGAACGCGTTTAAGCGTCTCGTTGATGGAAGCCGGGGCCAAGTGCCCCGGTTTTTGTTTTTCCGGATTTATTTTTGTTTTTATTTTGAAAAAATTTGAGTGAGGGCCAAAGCATGCCGATACAACCTGGGCTCTACCAACATTATAAAGGTCCGCAATACCGCGTTTTCAGTGTTGCGCGGCATTCGGAAACCGAAGAAGAAGTGGTCTTCTACCAAGCCCTGTATGGCGATTACGGCTTTTGGGTGCGTCCCTTGAGCATGTTCCTGGAGTCCGTCGAGGTTGACGGCGAACAGGTGCCACGCTTTGCTTTGGTGCAGGTCGAAGAAAGCCTTTTTACCAAGCCATAAGCTGAGTTCGCGCAAAACCCTGCGCTTGACCTCACCTTGTTGCCACTATATATAGCGGTGCCGCGTCAGGCGCCAACCGCCTTTCACTTCTCGAATTCAGGAATTTTCCGATCCATGGGCAAATCGCTGGTCATTGTGGAATCCCCGGCTAAGGCCAAGACCATCAACAAGTATTTGGGCAACGAATACGTGGTGAAGTCGAGTATCGGCCATATCCGAGACCTGCCCACCAGCGGTTCGGCTAGCGCCAGCAAAGAACCAGCTGCCAAGCGCGGCAAGGCTGTTGCGGGCGAAGCGCCGGCCTTGTCGCCGAAAGAAAAGGCGCGCAAGCAGCTGGTAGCCCGCATGGGGGTCGATCCCGATCATGGCTGGAAAGCCAAGTACGAGATCCTTCCGGGCAAGGAAAAGGTCATCGAAGAGCTGCGCCGGCTCGCCAAGGATGCTGACACCATCTATCTCGCAACCGACTTGGATCGCGAGGGGGAAGCCATTGCCTGGCACCTGCGCGAAGCCATCGGTGGTGACGACACCCGCTACAAGCGCGTGGTGTTCAACGAAATTACCAAGAAGGCGATTCAGGAAGCTTTCTCCAAGCCGGGCGAGCTGGATATCGACCGCGTCAATGCGCAACAGGCGCGACGCTTCCTCGACCGCGTCGTGGGCTACATGGTGTCGCCGCTGCTGTGGGCCAAGATCGCCCGTGGCCTGTCCGCCGGTCGCGTACAGTCGGTTGCAGTGAAGCTGGTGGTTGAGCGTGAGCGCGAAATCCGCGCGTTCATCCCGGAAGAGTACTGGGAAGTTCACGCCGACCTCGGCACAGCCAAAGGCGCCAGCGTACGTTTCGACGTCGCTCGCGAGAAAGGCGAAGCCTTCAAGCCGCTCAACGAAGCCCAGGCAATGGCCGCGCTGGAGAAGCTCAAGGCTTCCAGTTACAGCATCGTCAAGCGCGAAGACAAGCCGACCAGCAGCAAGCCGTCGGCGCCGTTCATCACGTCCACCCTGCAGCAGGCCGCGAGTAACCGCCTGGGCTTCGGTGTGAAGAAAACCATGATGATGGCCCAGCGTCTGTACGAAGCCGGCTACATCACTTACATGCGTACTGACTCCACCAACTTGTCGACCGATGCCGTGGCGATGGCGCGGACCTACATTGAAAGCGAGTTCGGCAAGAAGTACCTGCCGGAAACCCCGAACGTCTATAGCAGCAAGGAAGGCGCACAAGAGGCTCACGAAGCGATTCGTCCGTCTGACGCCAACACTGAGCCAAGCAAGCTGTCGGGCATGGAACGTGACGCTGAGCGCCTCTACGAGCTGATCTGGCGCCAGTTCCTCGCTTGCCAGATGCTGCCAGCGCAGTACCTGTCGACCACCGTGACTGTCGGGGCCGGCGACTTCGAGCTGCGCGCCAAGGGCCGCATCCTCAAGTTCGACGGTTACACCCGTGTCATGCCGCAAATCGCCAAGCCAGGCGATGACGAAGTACTGCCGGACATGGCCCAGGGCGACGTGATGAAGCTGATCAAGCTTGATCCGACCCAGCACTTCACCAAGCCTCCGGCGCGTTACTCGGAAGCCAGCCTGGTAAAAGAAATGGAAAAACGCGGCATCGGTCGTCCTTCGACCTACGCTGCGATCATTTCGACCATTCAGGACCGCGGTTACGTAGCGTTGCACAACCGTCGTTTCTACTCGGAAAAGATGGGTGACATCGTTACCGAGCGTCTGGCCGAAAGCTTCTCCAACCTGATGGACTACGGGTTCACCGCGGGCATGGAAGAGCATCTCGATGACGTGGCCCAGGGCGAGCGCGACTGGAAAAACGTGCTCGATGAGTTCTACGGCGACTTCAAGAAAAAACTCGAAGTAGCCGAAAGTCCGGAAAACGGCATGCGCGCCAACCAGCCGGTCATGACTGACATTCCGTGCACGACCTGCGGCCGCCCCATGCAGATCCGCACCGCGTCGACTGGCGTGTTCCTCGGTTGCTCGGGCTACAGCCTGCCGCCGAAAGAACGCTGCAAGGCCACCGTCAACCTGGTGCCGGGCGATGAGATCGCTGCGGACGATGAGGGTGAGTCGGAATCGTTGGTACTGCGTGGCAAGCATCGCTGCCCAATCTGCAGTACCGCCATGGATGCCTACCTGCTCGATGAGAAGCGCAAGCTGCACATCTGCGGTAACAACCCGGATTGCGATGGCTACGAAATCGAAGAAGGCAGCTATCGCATCAAGGGCTACGAAGGACCTAGCCTGGAATGCGACAAGTGCGGCAGCGAGATGCAGCTCAAGACCGGCCGTTTTGGCAAGTTCTTCGGTTGCACCAATCCGACCTGCAAGAACACCCGCAAACTGCTGAAGAGCGGTGATGCGGCGCCGCCGAAGATGGATCCGGTCAAGATGCCTGAGCTGAAATGCGAAAAGGTCAACGACACCTACATCCTGCGCGACGGTGCTTCCGGGTTGTTCCTGGCCGCCAGCCAGTTCCCGAAAAACCGCGAGACCCGTGCTCCATTGGTGCTGGAGATCATCCCGCACAAGGATGAAATCGATCCGAAGTACCACTTCCTTTGTGAGGCGCCGAAGAAAGATCCGGATGGCCTGCCAGCCGTGATTCGCTACAGCCGCAAGACCAAGCAACAGTACGTCCAGACTGAAGTCGACGGTAAGCCGACAGGCTGGAAGGCTTTCTACGACGGCGGTAAGTGGAAGGTCGAAGACAAGCGACCAGCCGCGAAAGCATAAAGTGTTGCGGTACTGAAAAGGCCGCATGACAACCCTCGGGTTTTCATGCGGCCTTTTTGTTTTGTGCTTGCGGTCAGCTTGGGTGATCCACGACACTGTCCGACCTGCATCAAGCACATATTTCGTTGTGGAGGCTGCCGTCATGGCCCACGAACTCTATACCCGCACCAACCAGAAAATTTACTTCGCCGGCCTGTCGCTGGAAGCTCTCGCCAAGGCCGAAGAGGGGCGGGCGATGAATTCCCTGGCGCTGATTCAGGCGGGTCGCGAATCAGCGTTGTTTCACCTGTACGGGGCGCTGTTGGGGCTGTGCCATGAGATAGCCGGTTTTTACCGTTTGCCTCAGGCCAATGCATCCCGTGCCGAGTCTTTGCTGACCCGCGAAGTACTGGACAGTATTGCTATCCCCGAAATGGCCGAGATGGTTGAGCTGGCCAACAACCCGGAAACCTGGTTGGCCAAGCTGTTGGCAGCCCACGCGGCGCTGTTTCAGCCACCAAGGGCGCCGCACAAGCCTAAAGGCGATGTGACGCAGCCTTTGATCCTGGCTGTGAACCTCGACGAAGAGGAGGCGCCTGAAGAGCTGAGTCGTGAGGAGCTGGAGAGCTGGCGTCAGAATCTGAAGGGGTTGGCGATCCGTTTTCGCGAAGGCCTGAACGAGTGCTGAAAGAAACAGTTTTGGGGCGGCATCTGGTCAAGATCCCGAGCGAAGCCTGGCCGATGCCTATATAATCCCCGCCTTTCGTGGAGAACAGACCTTTATGCCAACGTCCTTTCTAGAAATTGTCGAGTTACCAGACGGCCGTATCGAGCTGCGAAGGGCTGAGGACGAGGGTTCTCTGGTTACTTTGGATTTCTCCGCGGACGCCAAAGCCTTTCTGCAAGGTCAGCACGTAGAAGTCGCCAAGGCGATGCTGAGTGTCGGCGTGCAGATGGCTGGACGCCTGGTTGAAGGTGAACTCGACAAGGAAGAGGGGTCGCGGGTCCTTCATTGATCCCGTCTGTCGGTTTTTTCTGATATCGATTCATTTCGGCTTCTCTGTCCTTGGAGAAGCCCGACACGACTTAAATGTGCGCGACTTGCATGTTAGCCCAACCGAATATTCAGGCTTTGCGCGTCCCCGGTTCGGGCGGCGCTGATCAGCTGTTGGCGCGACGTTGTGCTCAGTGGGTTCAGCCAGCTGACAACCGTGTGGCTGCGACCCAGGCGAAGGGCCTCGCATGTCAGTTGCTGGGCACTCTGTGTGCCGCGTGGTTGCAGCAGCAGGATGCGTTCGCGATTGAGTCCTGCGTCACGTAGCCAGGCCTGAGTCAGGCTGGCAGGTGGGGCGATCAACGTCAGCCAGCGGGCATCCTGATCCTGACTCAATTCCCTGAGAATTGGTGCCAGAAGGTTCAGGCAGTTCCCGGCTGCACCACGCAGAGACAATTCACTGAAGACTTCAGGTTCGGCGCTCCACGGCGACTCGACCACTTCCTTCAGAATTGGCGCAAGCGGTTGCGCCATGAACGCTTCGAACAGCAGAGGCAGTTGGGCTTGCTGGGATGTGTGTGGGAACTGCATAGAGCCTCCTTTAGCGGCGAATGACGCCGACACTCAAGCCTTCGATCACCAGTTCCTGATCTTTAAGGTTCACTTCGATAGGGGCAAATTCAGGGTTTTCTGCGATCAGCCAGACCTTGCTGCCATCGCGCTTGAAGCGCTTGACGGTCACTTCGTCACCGATCCGTGCTACCACGATCTGGCCGTTGCGGGCTTCGCGAGTGGTGTGGACCGCCAGCAGGTCGCCGTCGAAAATACCGACGTCTTTCATGCTCATGCCATGAACCCGCAGCAGATAATCGGCGCGAGGGTGGAAGAACGCCGGGTTGATGTTGCAGGATTCTTCGACATGTTGCTGGGCAAGGATGGGCGCGCCAGCGGCGACCCGGCCAATGATTGGCAGGGTGGAGTCGTCGGCCTTGGCTTCAAATCCGGGGATGCGGATTCCGCGGGAGGCACCGGGGGTCATCTCGATGGCGCCTTTGCGAGCCAGCGCCTTGAGGTGTTCTTCCGCCGCGTTGGGCGATTTGAAACCCAGCTCCTGAGCGATTTCCGCGCGGGTCGGCGGGTAGCCGTTGTCTTCCAGGCAGCGTTTGATGAAGGCCAGAATCTCGGCTTGGCGTGGCGTCAGCTTTAGCATATTGATCGCTCTGTCTTTTTATACAGTGACTGGGATTATATACAGTGAAACGCTCTTGGCAATGCCCCTTTTTTTGCAGGCCGCCAGACGGTCGATCAGCCCGTTGATTGAAGCTTTGCTGTTGTATGGTTAAATGTCTGACCGACCATTCCCAAAACGAACTCCCAGGCTTGACAAGGCACAGGCTGAAACGTATGTTTCAAACAAGTGTTTGTCAGGCGGAGTAGCCATGGCCCAGTCGGAAACCGTTGAACGCATTCTCGATGCTGCCGAGCAGTTGTTCGCGGAAAAAGGTTTCGCTGAAACCTCGTTGCGTCTGATCACCAGCAAGGCCGGTGTCAATCTGGCGGCGGTGAACTATCACTTCGGGTCGAAAAAAGCGCTGATTCAGGCAGTCTTCTCGCGATTCCTCGGGCCGTTCTGCATCAGTCTTGATAAAGAGCTCGAGCGTCGTCAGGCCAAGCCTGAAAACAAACCGACGCTTGAAGAGTTGCTGGAAATCCTGGTAGAGCAAGCCCTGGTGGTCCAGCCACGCAGTGGTAACGATCTGTCCATTTTCATGCGGTTGCTCGGTCTGGCATTCAGTCAGAGCCAGGGGCATTTGCGGCGTTATCTGGAAGATATGTACGGTAAGGTGTTTCGCCGTTACATGATGCTGGTCAATGAAGCTGCGCCGCGCATTCCGCCAATCGAGTTGTTCTGGCGTGTGCACTTCATGCTGGGGGCCGCTGCGTTCAGCATGTCCGGGATCAAGGCCTTGCGCGCCATTGCCGAGACCGATTTCGGCGTGAACACCTCCATCGAGCAGGTCATGCGTCTGATGGTGCCGTTCCTGGCCGCTGGCATGCGCGCCGAATCCGGTGTCACCGACACCGCGATGGCCACCGCACAATTGCGTCCACGCAGCAAATCGACACAGGTTGCCGCCAAGGTTTAACCGCTCACGGGTGGGCGACGCAGCTTACATCCGCTAAGCTAGCCGCCCATGCCGACTCTCGTTCTGAACCCGCTCCCCAGTAATGTCGCCGAACTACCGGGCACTGCCCACGGTGGCGATTTGGCGCGAGCCGGGTTTATCGTTATCAAGGAATCTCTATGACTGCTGGCCTGCAAGGCTCGTTGATGGTGGACGTCGCCGGTACCTGGCTGACGGCTGAAGATCGCCAATTGTTGCGTCAGCCCGAAGTGGGCGGCCTGATCATTTTTGCCCGCAACATCGAGCACCCGCGTCAGGTGCGGGAGCTGAGCGCATCGATTCGTGCCATTCGCCCCGATCTGCTGCTGGCGGTGGATCAGGAGGGCGGGCGGGTTCAGCGGCTGCGTCAGGGATTTATCCGGTTGCCCGCCATGCGTGCGATTGCCGATAACCCGAATGCCGAATACCTGGCTGAGCAGTGCGGCTGGATCATGGCCACCGAGGTGCTGGCGGTTGGCCTGGACCTGAGCTTTGCGCCGGTGCTGGACCTCGATTACCAGCGCAGCGCGGTGGTCGGTACTCGCTCCTTCGAAGGCGACCCGCAGCGTGCTGCGTTGCTGGCTGGCGCATTCATTCGCGGCATGAACAACGCTGGCATGGCGGCCACAGGCAAACATTTCCCCGGTCATGGTTGGGCTGAGGCGGATTCTCACGTCGCGATCCCGAACGACGAGCGTAGCCTCGACGAAATCCGTGCCAATGACCTGGTGCCGTTCGCCAGGTTGAGCAAGCAACTGGCCGCTGTCATGCCAGCCCATGTGATTTACCCGCAAGTCGATTCCCAGCCTGCCGGCTTCTCTCGCCGCTGGTTGCAGGACATTCTGCGTGGTGAGTTGCAGTTCGACGGTGTGATTTTCAGCGATGACCTGTCCATGGCTGGCGCTCATGTCGTTGGCGATGCCGCCAGTCGTATCGAAGCGGCGCTGACGGCGGGTTGCGACATGGGCCTGGTGTGCAACGATCGTGCTGCCGCCGAGCTGGCCCTGAGTGCCGCGCAACGTCTGAAGGTCAAGCCTTCAGCGCGTATCGCGCGGATGCGTGGTCAGTCGTTTGCCAGCACCGACTACCGTCAGGATCCACGTTGGTTGGCTGCGGTCGGTGCGTTGAAAGAGGCTCAGCTGATTGATTGAGTAGACCCCGTTGCGAGCAGCCTCGCTCCTACAATTTGATGGGTGTTCAGCCTCAAGAACCAGGCCGACACAACACCACTGTAGGATCGAGCCTGCTCGCGATAATGTCGGTTCAGACGCAAAGGCTCTCAGCGCTTTTCAAGTTTGTCCGGCAACGGCGCAAACAACGCCTCGATATCATCGTTTTGCAGTTTCCAGTCCCCGGCCTGACGGCCATCCAGTACGCCCGCTGCCAGATCGGATTTTTCCTTCTGCAGATGCTGAATTTTCTCTTCCACCGTGCCGCGCGCAATCAGCTTGTAGACGAACACCGGCTTTTCCTGGCCGATGCGATACGCACGGTCCGTCGCCTGATTTTCCGTAGCCGGATTCCACCATGGGTCGTAGTGAATCACGGTGTCTGCTTCTGTCAGGTTCAGGCCAACACCACCTGCCTTCAAACTGATCAGAAAAATCTGACGCTTGCCGCTTTGAAAGTCTTTCACGGGCGTTCGTCGGTCGCGGGTCTGACCGGTCAACAATGCGTAAGCCACCCCGCGTTTTTTCAGTTCGTCTTCGATGAGCGACAACATGGAGGTGAACTGCGAGAACAGCAAAATCCTTCGGCCTTCCTCAAACAACTCTTCGAGCATCTCCATCAGGCTGTCTAGCTTGCCTGACGTACTACCGCGCGCCGGTAGGGTTGCGTCATTGACCAGACGCAAATCACAGCACACCTGACGCAACTTCAACAGCGCCTCAAGAATAATGATCTGACTGCGGGCCACGCCTTTGCGGGTGATCTCGTCGCGGACTTTCTTGTCCATGGCCAGGCGCATGGTTTCGTACATGTCGCGCTGGGCTTCGTTGAGCTCGACCCAGTGGATGATTTCGGTTTTCGGCGGCAGTTCGGTGGCCACCTGCTCCTTGGTTCGGCGTAACAGGAACGGTTTGATCCGGCCGTTGAGGTGCTGAAGCCTCACTTCGCTGGTGCGCTTTTCAATCGGCACGCGGTAATCACGATTGAAGCTTTTCACATCGCCGAGCCAGCCCGGCAGCAGGAAGTGAAACAGCGACCACAGCTCACCCAAGTGGTTTTCCAGAGGCGTGCCGCTCAAGCACAAGCGCTGGCGGGCGTTCAGTTCCCGGGCGGCCTGTGCGGCCTTGCTGTTCGGGTTCTTGATGTATTGCGCTTCATCCAGCACCAATACATGCAGCGGCTGGGAGGCCAGACGTTCGACATCCTTGGGCAGCAGTGCATAGGTGGTCAGGATGAGGTCGTAATCCGCCAGGTGCTCGAAATGTTTTTTACGACTGGCGCCGTACAGTGCCAATACTTTGAGCTGCGGCGTGAAGTGCGCCGCTTCGTCGAGCCAGTTGGGGATCAGGCTGGTCGGCATCACCACCATGCAAGGGCGGTCGAGGCGGCCGGCAATTTTCTCGGTGAGTATATGCGCCAGGGTTTGCAGGGTTTTTCCCAGGCCCATGTCGTCCGCGAGAATCCCGCCAACCTCCAGCTGCCGCAGCGATTGCATCCAGCTCAAGCCCTCGAGCTGATAGGGTCGCAACGTTGCGTTCAGGCCTTGCGGCGCCGTCGCGGTGTAATCCTTGATGTCGCGCAGGCGCTGGGCAAAGGTGCGGATTTGCTCGCCCCCCTCCCAGAGCAGGGGCAGGTCTTCCAGTGGATTCAGGCGCGTGGCATCCGCCTTGCTCAAGCGTAAGGTGGTTTCGCCTGGCTCCTGCAGATAGAACTCGCCCAGCGTTGCCAGCACCGGTTTCAAGCGGCCGAAGGGCAGGGCCACTTGCAGGGGGCCGTATTCGGAGTTCGGTCGGTTTGGGATGTTCACCAGGATCAGTTCGTCGTCGCGACGTCGGGCCAGCCGTTCCGGATTGAGGAGTTCGGTGTGCGAGCGCATCAGGTTCAGCAGGATCGGTAGCAGGCTCAGTCGCTCGCCGTTGACGATGATTCCCAGTTCCAGGTCGAACCAGTCGCGCTCGGGTGCTTGTTCTACCGTGGCGTACCAATCGTCCACTGCCGTCAGGTCGAAGCCGAAGTCCTCATTGATCTGCAGCTCCCAGCCTTGAGTCCGGAGCTTGGGCAATTCGTTTAGGGTGAAGGTCAGCCAGGCGCTGTCATTGACCATCTCGAACAATTCCCCGGCGCTTTCCGGCAGGGCCTTGCTCTGGCGGGTGGCGATTTTGAAACCGAGGATTCGTAACTGTTCGCGGTAGGACTGTTCCACTTCCGGGTGACGTTTTATCCGTAAGGTCTGTGTTTCCTGGCGGATCAGGATGTCAGTGTTTTTTTGCCCGGAAACGTATTCGTCCAGATACCTGAAGGACAGCGCAGCCCGGTGCTGGATGTAGCGCTGCATGCGTCCATTGCGCGGCTCGAACGCACTGAACTCGATGCTCGCCAGCCACAGGCGCGGCACGGGTTGCACGTTGTCCACCATGACTTGCGGTGGTGCCTTGGGACTGCGGTTCTCCAGCACGGCCTGGAGCTTTTCCAGCAGTTCGGCGTCTTTGGCAGCGGCGGGGTAGTCGAGGGTTTCCTGCACTTGCAGCAGTACCGCTGCGCAGTGTTTGCAGTTGCTGTGAACCGGACAGGAGCAGAGGGCATCAACCATCAGCAGGGTGCCTTTGGCTGACTCGCGCAAGCGAATGGTCTGACGGTAAACATTACCGCCAGAGCCTTCGCAGGCCGCGATGATGGTGGCGTCGCCGGCCTCGACGATCCTGACGCGGTTCTCCAGTGCGTAGCGCCGGCCACGCTCCAGGCTCTGTTCCTTGAATCGGCTGACCCAGGAAGGTGCCAGGGGTTTGCTCAGGGTCGCGGACATGGGGACTTCAATCAGTCAGGGACGACTTCAGGGGCTTCCCGGGGAGCGGGCGCCGTCAATGAAGTGATCTTGATCAGCAAGCCGAGGTGGCCGGCGTCGAGGAAGTTCAGTTGGCCGTTTTTGGTATGGCTTTCCTGTTTCAGGCGTTCGCTGGCGGTCACCAGGCCGTCTGCGTTGAACTGGTTGACCCAGAAGTCGGCGCCAACATCGGTGAAGCGCCCGAGTTTCAGGTCGAGGGTGCCTTCGATCGGGAATTGACCGAACTGCTCCTTGCCATCACTGATCGCCACTTTGACCGGGGATTCGCCAAGCATCTGCTGCCATGCCTTGTGCATCAGGACGCTGTAGTCGTTGCTGGCGGTGAGTTTTTCCACTTCTGGGTTGAGGCTTGGCGTGCGAAAACTCTCAGGATCGATGCGCTTGGCGCCAGCGTCCCAGTCTTCCGGTGCGGCACGGCTGACAATCGCCGGCACGGCGTTTTGACGGACCAGAATCATTTCGACCTGATACAGGTCATCGGCAAACGCCGTAGGTGCGACCAAAGTCATCAGCAAGGTCAGTGAGCGAAACAGGCGCATGCGGCGTCCTTCAAGCAGTTTTCGGAGTGAGGCGCTCGAACAGCGCCTCTACAGTATTAAAGCGCTCTTCCGGGCGCTCCATCGGGACCTGGAACTTAAACATCGTGGCCCCTTCGAATTTGTAGCGTTTTGGCTGGCTCTGGATCAGTTTGATCAGGGTCAACGGGTCCACCGGAGTTTGCGCCGCGAACTCGATGCGCCCACCTTGCGGGCCGCCATCGACTTTCTTGATGCCCAGCAATTCAGCCTGCAATTTCAGGGCGGTGATGCGCATCAGGTTCTTGGTCGGCTCCGGCAGCAGGCCAAAGCGGTCGATCATCTCCACCTGCAAATCCTTGAGGCCTTCCTCATCGGTGGCCGAGGCAATGCGCTTGTAGAGAATCAGGCGGGCGTGAACGTCCGGCAGATAGTCTTCGGGAATCAATGCCGGTACGCGCAAGTTGACTTCCGGACCACCGCCCAGCGGTTGATCGAGGTTCGGCTGCTCGCCCTTGCGGATCGACTTCACCGCGCGCTCGAGCATTTCCATGTACAGCGTGAAGCCGACCGCCTGGATTTGCCCGCTCTGGCCATCGCCGAGCAATTCCCCGGCGCCACGGATCTCCAGGTCGTTGGTGGCCAGCACGAAGCCCGCGCCGAGATCCTGGGTGTTGGCAATCGCTTCCAGGCGCTTTTCCGCGTCCGTGGTGATTTGCTGGCGCGGCGGCGTCAACAGGTAGGCGTACGCCTGGTGGTGGCTGCGCCCGACCCGGCCGCGCAACTGGTGCAACTGCGCCAGGCCGAATTTGTCGGCACGCTCGATGATGATGGTGTTGGCGCTCGGCACGTCGATGCCGGTCTCGATGATGGTCGAAGCAATCAGTACGTTGAAGCGCTTGTGGTAGAAGTCGCTCATCACCTGTTCGAGTTCGCGTTCGCGCATCTGCCCGTGACCGATGCCGATCCGTGCTTCCGGTACCAGTTCGGCGAGGTCGGCGGCGCACTTCTCGATGGTCTTCACGTCGTTGTGCAGGTAATAAACCTGGCCGCCACGCAGCAGTTCACGCAGCAGGGCTTCTTTGACCGTGCTCTTGTTCTGCTCCATGACAAACGTGCGAACCGACAGGCGTCGGGCCGGTGGCGTGGCGATGATCGACAAGTCGCGCATGCCCGACACCGCCATGTTCAGCGTGCGCGGAATCGGCGTAGCGGTCAGGGTCAGGATATCGACTTCACTGCGCAGGGCTTTGAGCTGTTCTTTCTGGCGCACGCCGAAACGGTGTTCCTCGTCGATGATCACCAGGCCGAGGTTTTTGATCTTCACGTCGTCCTGCAGCAGCTTGTGCGTGCCGATGACGATATCGATCTTGCCTTCGGCCAAATCCGCCACGGCTGCGTTGACTTCTTTGGTCGATTTGAAGCGGCTCATCACTTCCACGGTCACTGGCCAGTCGGCAAAGCGGTCGCGGAAGCTGTTGTAGTGTTGTTGGGCGAGCAGGGTGGTCGGCACCAGGATCGCCACTTGCTTGCCGCCATGCACGGCGATAAACGCGGCGCGCATCGCCACTTCGGTCTTGCCGAAGCCCACGTCACCGCACACCAGTCGGTCCATCGGTTTGGGCGCCAGCATGTCTTCGCGCACGGCTTCGATGGTGGTTTGCTGATCGGGGGTTTCTTCGAACGGGAAACCGGCGCTGAAGGTGGCGTAGTCGGCTTTCGGGTCAGCAAAGGCATAGCCTTCGCGGGCGGCGCGGCGGGCGTAGATGTCGAGCAACTCGGCCGCCACATCGCGCACCTGCTCGGCAGCCTTGCGCTTGGCTTTCTGCCAGGTTTCGGAGCCGAGGCGATGTAGCGGGGCCAGTGCGTCGTCGCTGCCGGTGTAACGGGCGATCAAGTGCAGGTTGGCCACCGGGACGTAAAGCTTGGCGCCCTCGGCGTATTCCAGGGCGAGGAATTCGGCGGTCTGGCTGTCGATTTCCAGGGTCGCGAGACCGAGGTAGCGACCGACACCGTGGTCGATATGCACCACCGGCGCACCTTCGCGCAGCTCGGTGAGGTTCTTGATGACGGCGTCGTTGTTGGCGTCGGCGCGTTTTTCGCGGCGACGGCGTTGCATCACGCGCTGACCGAACAGCGGGCTTTCGGCCACCAGCGCCAAGGCTGGGTCGTCCAGCAACAAGCCTTCATCCAGCGGCGCGATGGTGATCGCCAGGCGTTCTTTGCCGGCGACAAAGTCCGGCCAGCTATCGACGGTCTTTGGTCGCAGCTTCAAGCGTTCCAGCAGTTCCAGCAACACTTCGCGACGGCCCGCAGATTCGGCGGTGAACAGCACGCGACCGGGGAACTCGTCGAGGAATCCTGCCAGTGCCGCCAATGGCTGGGTGGCCTTGGCTTCGATCGCCAGGTTCGGCAACTCGCGAGCGGGGAAGCGCTCGCGGCCCGCGCCGCTTTCTACATCCTGTTGACTGGCCACCACGCGCGGCCAGTTTTTCAGGCGCGCGAAGCAGTCTTCGACCGGCAGGAACAGCTCGGCGGGCGGTAATAAAGGACGGGACGGATCGACGCGGCGCTCTTCATAGCGATTGCGGACGTCATTCCAGAAGTTTTCTGCCGCTTGTTCGATGCCTGGCAGGGAGAACACTTGTGTGTCCTGGGGCAGGTAATCGAACAGGGTAGAAGTTTCTTCGAAGAACAATGGCAGGTAGTACTCGATACCGGCGGGGGTGATTCCGCTGCTCAAGTCCTGAAAGATCGGACAGCGACGGAAGTCGACATCGAAGCGTTCGCGAAAGCGTGCCTTGAAGCGCGTGACGGCTTCTTTTTGCAGCGGGAATTCCTTGGCCGGCAGCAGCTTGACCGATTCGACCTTGTCGATGGAGCGCTGGTTCTCCGGGTCGAAGGTGCGCAGGGTTTCGATTTCGTCGTCGAACAGGTCGATGCGATACGGCAGTTTGCTGCCCATCGGGAACAAGTCGATCAGCGAGCCGCGCACGGTGAATTCACCGTGTTCGTACACGGTATCGACATAACGATAACCGGTGGCTTCCAGCCGGGTGCGCATTTGCTCGACGTCGAGCTTTTGCCCGACATCCAGCACCAGGCTGCTGCCCAGCAGGAATTTAGTCGGCGCCAGGCGGTGCAGGGCCGTGGTGATCGGCACGACCAGCACGCCATGGCTCAGTTCCGGCAGCCGGTACAGGCTGGCGATGCGCTGGGAGATGATGTCCTGATGCGGCGAGAACAGGTCGTAGGGCAGGGTTTCCCAGTCAGGGAAATGCAGCACAGGCAAATCCGGGGCGAAGAAACCCAGCTCCTGTTCCAGCCGTTCGGCACTTTGGCTGTCGGCTGTGAGCAGCAGGGTAAAGCGCTTGGCAGCGCTGGCAGCCTCGGCGATGGCCAGGCTCAGGGCGGCACCGGGCAGGTTGCCCCAGTGCTGTTTACCTGCCGCGGCAGGGAGAAGCGGTAGACGCAGAACGGGCACGGAAGGTTGAGCTCCAAGCGTTGCGACAAAGTCGGTAATTGTAGCGGTCCGGAGTGCCGCCTGTCAGTTGCAGACTGTGTCTATTACGCAGGTTTGACGAAATGTAGTGGTAAAGACAAAAAACCGCGGTTTTTT
Source organism: Pseudomonas reinekei (assembly GCF_001945365.1). Classification (GTDB taxonomy): domain Bacteria; phylum Pseudomonadota; class Gammaproteobacteria; order Pseudomonadales; family Pseudomonadaceae; genus Aquipseudomonas; species Aquipseudomonas reinekei. Next base: position 337,487 of record NZ_MSTQ01000004.1, on the reverse strand, counting down.
ACCGGAAAAAACCAATTATGTAGTGGTAAAACGAAGAGGTGTTACGGAGGGTTACGGACAAGGTAGCGATACCTCCAAAAAATTGACTCTTCTGAAAGCCCCGTATTTACTGGGCTTTAGCGCCGTGCAATTTTTTTGAACGGGAAAATGTTACTGATCGCACGACAGGCGCGCATTGCTACACGCGTCACTCGGCGGCATAATGTAGCCCCTTTTTTCTGCCCCTACATGTGGAAGGTTCCCGTGACTCAGAAGCCCGACCAGTGTCTTGGTGAATGGATCGACCGTGAAGCACTCGCAGAAGCGATGATTCCGCTTATCGGTCAGCTCTACCGCAATAACAACGTGGTGAGCTCGATCTATGGCCGCAGCCTGATCAATCGTTCAGTCATTGCGATTCTCAAAGCTCACCGCTTTGCTCGTCACCGTCAGTCCGACGACAGCGAGCTGTCCGTCCACGAAACATTCCCGCTGCTCAAAGCAATGAGCGAGCTCAAGCTCGGCGCCGCTTCGGTCGACCTGGGCAAGCTGGCGGCCAAATTCAAGGCCGAAGGCAATGGCCGTACTGCCGAGCAGTTCGTCCGTGAAGAACTGGCTGACGTGGTAGGTCAACAGAACGCTTCCGCCCGCAAGGGCACCGACGTTGTCCTGTACGGCTTCGGTCGTATCGGCCGTCTGCTGGCGCGCATCCTGATCGAGAAAACCGGTGGTGGCGATGGCCTGCGTCTGCGCGCCATCGTGGTCCGCAAGGGTGCCGAGAACGATCTGGTCAAACGTGCCAGCCTGCTGCGCCGTGATTCGGTTCATGGTCCGTTCGACGGCACCATCACCATCGACGAAGCCAACAACACCATCACCGCCAACGGCAACCTGATCCAGGTTATCTACGCCAAGAGCCCGGCCGAAGTCGACTACACCCAGTACGGCATCGAAAACGCTCTGATCGTCGACAACACTGGTGTATGGCGTGACGCCGACGGCCTGGGCCAACACCTTGCCTGCCCTGGCGCTGCCCGCGTAATCCTTACCGCACCTGGCAAAGGCGCGCTGAAGAACATCGTGCACGGCATCAACCACAGCGAAATCACCCCTGACGACAAGATCATCTCGGCCGCTTCCTGCACCACCAACGCCATCGTGCCGGTGCTGAAAGCCGTGAATGACAAGTACGGCATCGTCAACGGCCACGTCGAAACCGTTCACTCGTTCACCAACGACCAAAACCTGATCGACAACTTCCACAAAGGCAGCCGTCGTGGCCGCGCCGCGCCGCTGAACATGGTCATCACCGAGACCGGTGCTGCCACCGCAGCCGCCAAGGCGCTGCCAGTGCTCAAGGGCAAGCTGACCGGTAACGCGATTCGCGTGCCTACGCCGAACGTGTCGATGGCTATCCTGAACCTGAACCTGGAAAAAGCCACGACTCGCGAAGAGATCAACGAGTACCTGCGCCAGATGGCCATGCACTCGGATCTGCACAAGCAGATCGACTATGTCAGCTCCCAGGAAGTGGTTTCCACCGACTTCGTTGGCTCGCGCCACGCAGGCGTTGTGGACGCTGAAGCGACCATCACCCAAGACAACCGCGTTGTTCTGTACGTTTGGTACGACAACGAATTCGGTTACAGCTGCCAGGTGGTTCGCGTGATGGAAGACATGGCCGGTGTAAACCCGCCAGCATTCCCGCGCTAAGCCTTTAGCTGCACATGAAAACGCCCCGGCCTTGGTCGGGGCGTTTTTGTTTGTGCGCTCCGCGATAAATACGTTTTAGAAACAATCCTGTAGGAAAAGGATAGTTTCTATTGGCGAAACTTCTGAATCATTCCTTTGACCCTGCCGTGAGGGTCGCGACGCTGTTAGCGACCTCCGCATCATTTCTGAACACCCTTCCTAGGATATGGATTTTGAAATGAATGCACCCTTGCAGCCTTTGTATACCAACTCTGTTTCCCCAGAGTATCTGCGCAGTCTGGACAATCCACACTTCACTGAGCAGCAAATTGCGCAATTCCATGAGCACGCCCAATTGGTTGTGCGTCAACAGCAGGCTTACATCGACGCTCATCCTGCTATCGCCATCTTCCGGTGCGCAACCGAGGGCAGCCACACCCGTAACGGCGGCGTGGTCCAGCAAGGGACAGGGCCGCTGGAATTCAAGTTGGAAAATGGACGGTCGGTGCGCGTAGCGCGAAAAGGCGACTACGTCCTGTATGCCGATGGCAGTACGGCGCAAATCATCACGGGTGCAGGGCAAGACAACAATGATGTGGCGCTGGTCGGCAGCATGCTCAGCAATGGCGACGAAATCATCAATACACCGCAAGGCGGCTACGTGTTTATTGCGCGCGAAGGTGAGTCGATGGGCGAGGATTTTTTGCCATCGGTCGCGGACTGAGCGGCGAAGCCTGGCGCTGTCCAAAGCTGTCTCAGTGCTGCGTTGCTTAAATGCTCACGCAGCTGATGGTCGAAAACTTTCTGGACTCGGCCGGAAGTAATGGAGAAGAAAATCAATGAAAGAAGGACATTTCATCGGTCTGAATGACCGAACCACCTGTGGTGGCAAAGTTCTGGATGGCGACACCCGGATCATGATGTATGGCGTTGCCCACGCCTGCGATGGTGATCGAGTCACGTGTGGAAAAGACGGGAAGACGTATCGGGTCGTCGGTGGTATTTCGCACATGATCAGTCATGGAAAGCTCATGGCTGGTACGCTGGACAGTTACAGCAACTGCCCCTGTAAAGCTCGGCTGATCTCCTCCGTAATGACGGCCACGTATCAAAGCAACGCAAGCCCTGCACAGGCGGCCGCGAGGGTCGCGGGATCATCGGCGGCTCCGGCTGAAAACAGCTTTACAGTCAAGCCTCAGGTGGTTGATCTGAAGCTGGCAGATAAAATCTCTGCACCACCCGGCGACCTTGGTGGAAGCGAAGCCTGTAACCATCCAGACCAGATGGAAGAGCTTGCCAGCTACATTGCAGGTGAGATGAACAGGAACATCAAGCATCCGTCTGTGTTGAAAATGAAAGAGCTGATGAGCTACGACAGCAGCGCGCAAGCCAGGAAGTTTCGGGCGTTACCCTGGCACGCCAGACTGGCTGGACCACCAAATTTCAACGGAATTGCATGGACGAAAAAGCTTGAGGCGATGGCGATTTGGACGAAGCAGGTGGGTCAGAATAGGGAGTGGGATCACAAGCCGAAGCTTCGGGAGCTGTTTCCTGGTGTACGACACAAGCAAGGGAAGTATCTCTACTACTACGACATTTGGTCGAACATCCACTACGGTTATGTCGGAATCATAGGGGGACTTTCAGAAAGCTTACTGCTAGACGGAGCAGGGGCCGAGCAAATCGCCTCAGATACCCTGCGCAAAGCCGAAGAGATAAGAACAACGCCCAAAGAAGATAGAGAGCTCCTTGGCCCTCGTCCTACAGCTAGCCCTTGGACTGAATTGCGATCATGGGATGATGTAGCTGATAGAGTGTCGATAAGCATCGGTATAAAGCTCGCCAATCAGCACCCTGAAGGCGGGATATCAGCGCAGATGATCATGAATAAGGTGTTGGCAGTTCCACCAGAGAACTGGGGAGATGGAGTCCGTGTCCACGTCTGTAAATAACCCCCGATCTCGTTACTTACGGTGGCTATGGATTCCGTTTTTACCACTGCTGCTGCCACTGCTGGTACTGCAGTTGATGGCCCTCTGGAATATTTATGTTCTACCCAGTGCAACCGTCAATTATTCCAGGGATGCCGAGCACGGATTGCGGTACACCTGGAACGTTCAAGATCGGATATACAGGGGGCGGATGTCCCCAGGAGGTGCCACCAGCGACCACGGATATCTATTTCCGGATGCCGAATTTTTCATGGAGTTTTCTTGGGCTGCCGAGAATGGGCGTTGGCACTGCATCAGCATCAGACCGAAGTGGCCCAACATGCATATTTTTCTCGACGCCGAAGGCAACATTGATATGGGCAAAGGGAGTGGTGCAGATGTGGATAGGCTGAAAGAGTGTCAATGGGATTTGGCGAAACCATAACATGCACCAAATTTAGTAGGCAGTCTTGGCTTGGTTAATGAAATGTTTGCCAATAGATCCGCCACTGAAGGAAAAGAGTTCGTGGACGCATTGGCCAGTAAACCCCTAAAACGGTACTCGCGGTTGTTATGGATCCCAGTTGCTTTTCTGCTCATCACCCAATGGGATATTGGGTTACCTACTGTGACTATCCATTACTCCAAAGATGCTAAAGAAGAACTTAAATACATCTGGAACGTACAGCACCGAATATTCAAAGGGCGGATGCAGCCTGGGGGCGGTACACGTGATTATGGCTTTCTGTTTCCAGATGAGAGATTTTTCATGGAGATTTCTTGGTGGGACGATGGAGTGCTACGACATTGCGTCAACGTAACCCCTAAGTGGCCTAATACGCATATTTATCTCGATGCCAACGGCGATATTGATCGCAGCGAAGGCAGTGGCACGGATTCGGATCGACTAAAACAATGCGTCACCGATACCGCAACTCCATGAAAAGACCTCGTTTGCAGCCATTGCTGTTCGGTCAAGAACTTTGTAGGCGCGAGCTTGCTCCGCGCGGCGTTCCGACGATGGAGCCAAGAGTGCTGCGTTTAATCAGCAAACATGCGTTATCGTTGACGACCATCGCGAGCGAGCTCGCTCCCACAGGGTTATCAGGTGTACGCAGCATCTGCGGGTATCCAAAAAACATTGTGGGAGCGAGCTTGCTCGCGATGAGGCCCGCCCATTCAACATCGGTGTCGCCTGACAGGCCGCCATCGCGGGCAAGCCCGCTCCCACAGTTCTATCGCATAATGGCTGGCCCTGGCGGTGTGTCAGGGGGTGTATCGGGGAGCTCGGGAATTGTTGATCAGGTGGCAGGGGGTGGCATTTTTGCTGCTCGGCGCACTATCAGGCTGCGGCAACGGCGACACTCTGGAAAGCTTCGGCGGCCCGACCATGGGCAGCACTTATTCGATCAAGTATGTGCGCCATGCCGGCCTTCCGGCGCCGGACGAGGTCCGCTTCCAGGTCGAGCAGATCCTCGCTGACATGGACCGGCAAATGTCGACCTACCGCAGCGACTCGGACATCGAGCGCTTCAATGCATTGCCGGCCAACAACTGTCAGGCAATGCCGGCGTCGATCCTCGAATTGGTCCGCGTGGGCGAGCAGCTGTCGGTGCAAAGCGATGGTTCCTACGATTTGACGGTGGAGCCGTTGCTCAATCTCTGGGGATTTGGTCCGCAGGCGCGTGGGGAAACAGTCCCGACCGCCGAGGCACTCGCCGACGCCCGCAAACGGGTCGGTCATCAACACTTGCGTATCGAGGGTGATCGGCTGTGCAAGAACGTCGCCGTCGAGGTTGACTTCAACAGCATCGCTGCTGGTTATGCGGTGGACACGATTGCCACAAGGCTCGAGGCGATGGGCATCCGGGGCTACCTCGTCGAGGCCACGGGCGAACTCAAGGCGTCCGGGAAGAAGCCCGACGGCTCATCGTGGCGCATCGCCCTGGAAGAACCGCGTGACGATCAAAAAGTGGCCGAACGCATCATTGCTGTCGACGGTTTTGGGTTGTCCACCTCCGGCGACTACCGCAATTATTTCGAACAGGGTGGCAAGCGTTATTCCCACGCCTTCGATGCCCGCACCGGTGCGCCGGTCTCGCACACCCTGGCCTCGGTCACCGTGATTCATCCTTCAGCGTTAATGGCCGATGGCTTATCGACGCTGTTGCTGATTCTCGGTCCGGAGCGCGGTTGGGACTACGCGGAAAAACACGACATCGGCGCGTTTTTTGTCATTCGTGCCGATACAGGTTTCGTCACACGTACCAGTCACGCTTTTGAACGCCTCAGCGCTGGAAAAACTGAATGAGTGCGGCGATTCAAGCATTGAAAAGTGGCGTTGTAGTGCAGGCAAAACTAGCCTACGACGCGACCAAGGGTTAATGTGCGCGGCGTTGACGCTTCTATAGACTGTGTCCGGGTTCTGCACTGGCCCCAAATTGTTCCTTCATGCCACAGATTGGCGTGATTTAGCCGCAGGTGCCGATGGCGCCGCGGCCTGTTCTGAGGAGTACGCATGGCTGTCTACAACTACGACGTGGTGGTGTTGGGTTCCGGCCCGGCGGGAGAAGGCGCGGCAATGAACGCCGCCAAGGCAGGGCGCAAGGTCGCGATGGTCGACAGCCGTCGCCAGGTCGGCGGCAACTGCACTCACTTGGGCACCATCCCGTCCAAGGCACTGCGTCACTCGGTCCGGCAGATCATGCAGTTCAACACCAACCCGATGTTCCGGGCCATTGGTGAGCCGCGCTGGTTCTCGTTCCCGGACGTGCTGAAAAGCGCTGAAAAAGTGATCTCCAAGCAAGTTGCGTCGCGCACCGGCTACTACGCCCGTAACCGCGTCGACGTGTTCTTCGGTACCGGCAGCTTCGCCGACGAGCAAACCATCGAAGTGGTCTGCGCCAATGGCGTGGTCGAGAAACTGGTGGCCAAGCACATCATCATCGCCACCGGCTCGCGTCCGTATCGCCCGGCGGACATCGATTTCCACCACCCGCGCATCTACGATAGCGACACCATCCTCAGCCTCGGCCACACGCCGCGCAAACTCATCGTTTACGGCGCTGGCGTGATCGGTTGCGAATACGCATCGATCTTCAGTGGTCTGGGGGTATTGGTCGAGCTGGTGGACAACCGTGGTCAGTTGCTGAGCTTCCTCGACTCGGAAATTTCCCAGGCGTTGAGCTACCACTTCAGCAACAACAACATCACCGTGCGCCACAACGAAGATTACGAGCGCGTCGAAGGCGTGGACAACGGCGTGATCCTGCACCTCAAGTCCGGCAAGAAGATCAAGGCCGACGCCTTGCTCTGGTGCAACGGCCGTACCGGCAATACCGATCAGTTGGGCCTGGAAAACATTGGCGTGAAGGTCAACGGTCGCGGCCAGATCGAAGTCGACGAAAACTACCGCACCGGCATCCAGAACATCTATGGCGCCGGTGACGTGATTGGCTGGCCAAGCCTGGCCAGTGCCGCTCACGACCAGGGTCGTTCCGCCGCTGGCAGCATCGTCGACAACGGCAGCTGGCGCTTCGTCAATGACGTCCCGACCGGCATCTACACCATTCCGGAGATCAGCTCGATCGGCAAGAACGAGCAGGAGCTGACCCAGGCCAAGGTGCCGTACGAAGTGGGCAAGGCGTTCTTCAAGAGCATGGCGCGTGCGCAGATCGCCGGCGAGCCGCAAGGCATGCTGAAGATTCTGTTCCACCGTGAGACTCTCGAAGTGCTGGGCGTGCACTGCTTCGGTTATCAGGCGTCCGAGATCGTGCACATCGGCCAGGCAATCATGAACCAGCCGGGCGAATTGAACACCTTGAAGTACTTCGTCAACACCACGTTCAACTACCCGACCATGGCTGAAGCCTACCGGGTAGCGGCGTACGACGGCCTCAACCGGCTTTTTTGAGCGGCTCCGGCCGGTGGCCTGAGCCGGCCGGGGAGACCGATTTCAGCAATTCTCGAGTGTGGCAGTGGCCAAACCGGGAAAGTCTGTAATCAGGCTGTCAACGCCGAAGTCGGCGAGTCTGCGCATCAGCGCGGGCTCGTTGACTGTCCATACCGACACATGCAGCCCCTGACGCTGCGCCTTCTGCAGGCGTTCCGGCGTACACAGGGTCCAGTTCAGCGCCAGAATTTCACAGCCATAGCTTTGCGCGACCTTCAGCGGGTCGAGCCAGGCGTACTCGGCCACCAATCCACGGGAAACGTCCGGCACCAGGTCCAGCGCGGCCTTCAGCACTTCCCGCGAGCTCGAGGTGATTGTCACCTTGTCGAGCAAGCCATGACGTTGCGCCATTTCGCGAATCGCCAGCACGGTGGTTGCCGCGCGAGTGCGTGAGGCGCTCTTGACTTCCAGTTGCCAGTGATCGAAATCGCATTGTTCGAACAGCGACTCCAGGGTTGGAATCGGGCATGGCTTGATCCAGCCGGGGCCGCCCTTGCGCGCGTCGTAAGTCACCAGATCGGCGGCCGTGTGCTCGACGACCTTGCCGCGCCGGTCGGTGGTGCGCTTGAGCGTCGGGTCGTGGATGACCATCAGTTCGCCGTCCTTGGACAGGTGCAGGTCCAGTTCGCAGCGACGCACGCCGTGCTTGAGACATTCCTGAAAACTGGTCAGGGTATTTTCCGGTGCTTCGCCCTTGGCGCCGCGGTGGCCATAGATGAGGGTCACGGTTCTTCCTTAAATTAATTGCCTGATTCGATTTGTTCGCGGGCCAGACGTCGTTCCTGGGCCTGCTTCTGCAAGATGTGGCGGGCCAACAGTTGCCGCTGGGCGTCGGTCAGGTGTTCGAACTCAGTGCCGACGTCATAACCATCACCCTTGCGGTCGCAGTGGGTGACGCGAGCGCGCAGCAGCAACCCCAAGGCCTGCGGCATCAGCACCAGCTTGACCGACAGGCGAGAGCCGGCGGCGATAGGGTTGGGGTGCTGAAAGTCGATGCCACCCTCGGAGATGATCACTGGCTGCGGCTCGCCAATTTGCCCGAGTACCGTCAGGGCGATGACCTGGCTCAGCAAGTCGATGCGCTTGTTCTGGGCTTTCAGGAATGCAGCGATATTGCGGTCGCGCTCATTGATCTGGCGCAACAGGTGCTGCGACTCGAATTCGCTCAGGTGCAATTCGCTGAGCAGGTTGAAGAGCGGGGAAGCATCCTGCAACACTTCCTGGCCTGTGGCTTCGGTAGCGGACAGGGGCCGAATTTCCAGTGCGATCGTGTCCTCGATACGGTAGTATTCGCGGCGATCTTCTTCATCTAATGTCGACATGGCGAACCCATGGTAGCGGCGGTGGTCTGAGTGTAAAGCTGGTTATCGACCCCCGCCACAAGGACGTTCCTTTTCCCTCCGAACAAGCCCCGACATGTTCAGACCTCTCTTCGTATTTATCGGCACGCGTTACACCCGTGCAAAGCGTCGCAATCATTTTGTGTCATTCATTTCCCTGACTTCGATGATCGGGCTCGCCCTTGGCGTGGTCGTGATGATCGTCGTGCTGTCGGTCATGAACGGCTTCGATCATGAGATGCGTACCCGCGTGCTGGGCATGGTGCCCCACGCGACCATCGAATCCGGTGAAGCCATCAGCGATTGGCAAAGCCTGGCCGCCAAGGTCAAGCAGAACCCGCAGGTGACGGCCGTGGCGCCGTTCACGCAAATGCAGGGTTTGCTGACCAATAACGGCAAAGTCTCGAAAGTCCTGCTCAATGCCATCGACCCGGCGCTGGAGCGCCAGGTATCGATCATTGATCACTTCATGCAGCAGGGCAAACTCGACGATCTGGTGCCGGGCGAGTTCGGCATCGTCATCGGCGACAAGGCCGCGGCAAAGCTCGGTGCGGCGATTGGCGACAAACTGACGTTCGTGGCACCTGAAGTCACCGTGACCCCGGCCGGGATGTTCCCGCGCATGAAGCGCTTTACCGTAGTGGGCATCTTCCACGTCGGCGCGGGCGAGCTCGATGGCTACCTCGGTATCACCAACCTTCAGGACCTGGCGCGTCTGCATCGCTGGAAACCGGATCAGGTCCAGGGCCTGCGCCTGAAGTTCGATGACCTGTTCCAGGCACCGCGTACCGCGTGGAATATCGCCCGGGACCTCGGCGAAGATCATTTCTATGCCCGCGACTGGACGCGTACCCACGGCAACCTGTATCAGGCGATCCGCATGGAAAAAGCCATGATCGGCCTGCTGTTGCTGCTGATTGTTGCCGTCGCCGCCTTCAACATCATTTCCACGCTGGTGATGGTGGTGAACGACAAGAAAGGCGATATCGCGATCCTGCGCACACTGGGCGCCACGCCGGGCACGATCATGCGCACGTTCATGGTGCAAGGCACGGTCATCGGTGTGGTGGGTACCGCCATCGGCGCGGTGGTCGGGATCTTCGCCGCGTTGAACGTCAGTGCCGCGATCTCGGCCCTCGAAGGCTTGATCGGGCACAAGTTCCTCAATGCCGACGTGTATTTCATCGATTACCTGCCGTCGCAAGTGCAGAGCCAGGATGTTGTGATGGTCTGCTCTGCGGCGTTGGTCCTGAGTTTCCTCGCCACCCTGTATCCAGCCTGGCGTGCCGCGCGCACCCAGCCTGCGGAGGCGCTACGTTATGAGTGAGTCGGGCATGAGTGATAAAGCAATCTTGAGCTGCCGCAACCTGGGCAAATCCTACGAGGAAGGCCCGGAGTCGGTGCAAGTGTTGGCCGGCCTGCAACTGGAGTTGCACCCGGGTGAGCGCGTGGCGATTGTCGGTACCTCGGGTTCGGGCAAGAGTACCTTGCTCAACTTGCTGGGTGGCCTCGATACGCCGACCAAGGGCAGCGTCTGGCTCGACGGCGAAGAACTCTCGGCACTCAGCGAAAAGAAACGCGGTCTGCTGCGAAATCGGTCGCTGGGTTTCGTCTACCAGTTTCACCATTTGCTGCCGGAATTCACCGCACTGGAAAACGTCTGCATGCCGCTGCTGATCGGCAAGACTGCGATTCCTGAAGCGCGCCAGCGTGCCACGGCGTTGCTGGAGCGGGTAGGGCTCGGCCATCGCCTTGAGCACAAGCCGGCCGAGTTGTCCGGCGGCGAACGTCAGCGTGTGGCCATCGCCCGCGCCCTGGTGAACAAGCCGGGTCTGGTGATGCTCGACGAGCCCACCGGCAACCTCGATTCCCACACCGCCCAGGGCATTCAGGATTTGATGCTGGAACTCAGCACCTCGATGCGCACGGCGTTCCTGGTGGTGACCCACGACATGAACCTCGCCCGCCAGATGGACCGCGTCCTGCACTTGCAGGAAGGTCGCCTGACGGCTATCTGACGGATTGAAACCCGATGCCTGAAAAGGCCTCGGGTCTTTTATTTTTATACGGTGCCCCAGCGAATGTTCAGACCGTTATCGATCTTTATCGGCACGCGCTATACCCGCGCCAAGCGCCGCAATCGCTTCGTTTCATTCATCTCGATGACTTCGATGATCGGCCTCGCCCTGGGTGTGCTGGCGATGATCGTGGTGCTGTCGGTGATGAACGGCTTCCAGCGCGAAATGAGCTCGCGCATCCTCGGCATGGTGCCGCACGCGACCATCGTCGGTGTCAACCCGATCGACGATTGGCAGCCCGTTGCGGCAGCCGCGATGAAAAACCCGGAAGTCACGGCAGCGGTGCCGTTCACCGAGATGGAAGGCATGCTGTCCTATAAGGGCACGATGCAGCCGATCCAGGTCAGCGGCGTTGATCCGGCGCTGGAAGGTCAGGTGTCGATCGTCGCCAAGCACATTGTCCAGGGGCGTCTCGATGCCCTGAAGCCGGGTGAGTTTGGCGTGGTGATCGGCGAGATCACGGCGCGCCGCTTCCGCCTGAACGTCGGTGACAAGATCACCCTGATCGTGCCGGAAGTCAGCACCGCGCCGGGCGGGATTACCCCGCGCATGCAGCGCTTGAACGTGGTCGGTGTGTTCAAGGTCGGCGCCGAGCTGGATGGCTCGATGGCGCTGATTCACGTTGCCGATGCCGCGCAGATGCAGCACTGGGAGCCGAATCAGGTCCAAAGCGTGCGCCTGGCGGTGAAAGATTTGTACGCTGCGCCAAAGGTATCGAGTGACATCGCCACCGGGCTCGGCGCCGCGTACAAGGCGGATGACTGGACCCACACCCAGGGCAGCCTGTTCAGCGCGATGAAAATGGAAAAAACCATGATCGGCCTGTTGTTGCTGATGATCGTTGCCGTGGCGGCGTTCAACATCATCGCCACTCTGATCATGGTGGTGAACGACAAGGGCGCGGACATCGCTATCCTGCGAACCATCGGCGCCACGCCACGGCAGATCATGGCGATCTTCATGGTGCAGGGCACGGTCATCGGTATCGTCGGTACCTTGATTGGCGGGGTGCTCGGCGTCATTGCCGCGTTGAACGTCAGCGAGATGGTCGGCTGGGTGGAGCGGGTCACCGGCCAGCACATCTTCAGTTCCGACGTGTATTTCGTCAGCAACTTGCCGTCTGAGTTGCAGGGTGCGGATGTGGCGTTGATTTGCTCGGCGGGGTTTGTCTTGAGCTTCCTGGCCACAATTTACCCGGCGTGGCGGGCGGCGAAGATCGAGCCGGCTCATGCGCTCAGATATTCATAGCCTTTAGCCGTTATCGCTGGCTTGCCAGCGATGAGGCCGGCAGGTCCGGCCTCAATCTCCTTTTGGCAACTCAATCACAAACCGGGTCCACCCATCAGCCGATTCGCAATGAATCTGCCCACCGTGGGCGCGGACAATCGACTGGGTGATTGCCAGACCCAACCCCGCATGCTCGCTGCTCCCTTCATGGCGCGACGGATCGGCGCGGTAGAAGCGATCGAACAGGCGCGGCAGCAACTCTGCGCAAACCCCGGCACCACTGTTTTCAACCGTCAGGCTCAAGTCTTTGGGCTGATCGACGATCTTCACCCGCACATCGCCCTGTACCGGAGTAAAGCGCAACGCATTGTCCAGTAAATTGGAAAGCGCCCGCCGCAACATGCTCCGGTCACCGTTTATGCGCGCGCTTCCTTCGCGGCTCAGCGTCATTTGAGCGTCCTCGGCCAGCGGTGCAAAGAACTCCAGCAACACATCCGCCTCTTCTGCAAGATCCAGTGATTCGCGTTTGGGCATTAATAACCCGTGGTCTGCCTTGGCCAAATACAGCATGTCGTTGACCAGTTGCGCCATCCATTGCAGTTCTTCGAGGTTGCTGTGCAGTGCTTCGCGATAGTCCTCGATGGGGCGCGGGCGGGTGAGGGTGACCTGGGTGTGGGTCAGCAGGTTCGACAGCGGTGTGCGCAGTTCATGGGCGATGTCAGCGGAGAACGCCGACAGCCGCTGAAAAGAGTCGTCAAGGCGTCCGAGCATGGCGTTGAAGTTGTGGGCCATTTCCGCGAGTTCCGGCGGCATGTCGTCCTCGGGCAGGCGTGCGTTGAGTGATTGCGCCGATACACCGCTGGCGACCGCACTCATGCGCCGCAACGGCCGCAGTCCGCTGCGCGCCGCCCAGGCGCCGAGCAGGGCAGTGGCCAGGGCCGACAAACCGACCGTCAGCCAGATCAAGTGCTGCATGCGTTGTAGAAAGTGCTGGTGGTGGGTGATATCCAGCAGCAAGGTCAATTGCGGGGAGTCAGGCTTGTCGGTAAACAGCGGCGCATTCAGGACGCGGTAGTCAGTGCCATCGTGGTTGAGGGTCGACAGGCCTGGCTGGCGTGGCAGTTCGTCGGGCAGTTGCGTCGAGCTGTCATACCAGCGTTTGCCATCGCTGCCAGTGATCCGTAATGACAGATCCGCCTGCCGACTCAATTCCTCGGCGAGTCTGACCTGGCTGTCGCTCGATTGAAGATCGTGCAGTGCCCGCCGCAGACCAATCAACTTGCCATCCAGCAGTTGCTGATCAAGTTCGATGAAATGCGCCTCGCTGGCGCTACTGAACAACACTCCGGCGAACAATGAAACGACCGCGGTGCAGGCGGCAAACAGCAGCGCCAGGCGACTGCTCAAGGACAGTCGGCGCATCAGGCGCAGCGCTCTTCTAGCACGTAACCCATGCCGCGCACGGTGTGGATCAGTTTGTTGGGGAACTCATCGTCGATCTTCAGGCGCAATCGGCGGATCGCGACCTCGATGACATTGGTGTCACTGTCGAAATTCATGTCCCAGACCTGGGAGGCGATCAGCGATTTGGGCAGGATTTCACCCTGACGACGCAGCAGCATTTCCAGCAGGGCGAATTCCTTGGCGGTCAAATCGATGCGCTGGCCGTTGCGTTCCACCCTGCGGCGAATCAGGTCCAAGCGCAGATCAGCCAGTTGCAGGCTGGTTTCTTGAGGCGAGGTGCTGCCCCGGCGCAACAGGCTGCGCACCCGCGCCAACAGTTCGGAGAACGCGAATGGCTTGACCAGATAGTCATCGGCGCCCAGTTCCAGGCCATGCACCCGGTCTTCCACCGCGTCCCGTGCCGTCAGGAACAGGACTGGCGTATCAAGGCCCGCACTGCGCACCGCTTGCAGAATCTGCCAGCCATCGCGACCCGGCAGCATTACGTCGAGAATCAACAGCGCGTAGTCACCGCTCAAGGCCAACTGCTGGCCGGTGTTGCCGTCGGCCACCAGTTCGGTGGTAAATCCGGCTTCGGCCAGGCCCTGGCGCAAGTAGTGGCCGGTTTTCGGTTGGTCTTCGACAATCAGCAGTTTCATGGGGGGGCTCGGGTCAAATGGAACGAAAGCTTTATACCGCGGGCGCCGACGGTGCGGTCCAACCTGACAAAGTTGTAATCTGACTGTCAGGTTGCGGGCAGTGATTGCAGTTTAGAGTCTTCCACAGGCTGAACCTTATTTTGTTGGAGTACGACTATGTTTATGCGCAAAACCCTGGTGGCAGTCGCGTGCCTGTTGGCGCTGACGTCGCCGGCATGGGCTGCCCCCGCGCACACCTACGATTTTGGCCAACCGGCGCCGGCGGTCAAGGCAACTCGCAGTATTGAAGTAGTGATGGGTGATATGTCGTTCAACCCGGGGACCATCGAGATCAAGGCGGGCGAGACCGTGCGTTTCGTGCTGGTGAATAAAGGTCAGTTGCTGCACGAATTCAACCTCGGTGACGCATCGATGCATGCCAGACACCAGCAGGAAATGTTGCAGATGCAGCAGAGCGGCATGCTCACGCCTACTGGTATGAAGGAAATGGACCACGGTGCAATGGCCGGTATGGATCACGGTTCAATGGGGCACCATATGAAGGGCGGCATGAAGCACGACGACCCCAACAGCGTGTTGGTTGAGCCGGGCAAAACGGCGGAACTGACCTGGTCCTTCACCCAGGCGACCACTCTCGAATTTGCCTGCAACATCCCGGGTCACTATCAGGCCGGCATGGTCGGCAAATTGACTGTCAGTCAGTAAGCACTCAAAGGCGGGAGCAAAGGCTGATAGAATCCGCTGATTCTTCAGTCAGGTTTCCGTCATGCATCCCGCAGCCGAACACTCGCCGCTGGGCAAATCCAGCGAATACATCGCCACTTACACGCCGTCCTTGCTGTTCCCGATTCCGCGTACCGCGAAGTGGGCAGAATTGGGCCTGATGGCTGAAAGCCTTCCGTATAAAGGCGTCGACTTCTGGAACTGCTTCGAGCTGTCGTGGCTGCTGCCTTCGGGCAAGCCGGTGGTGGCGATCGGCGAGTTCAGCATCCCGGCGGACTCGCCGAATATCATTGAGTCGAAGTCCTTCAAGCTGTACCTCAACTCGTTGAACCAGACCCCGTTTGCCGACACCGCGAGCCTGGAAGCGACGCTGGTCAACGACCTGTCGGCCGCTGCCGGCAAGCCGGTCGGCGTACGGGTTCGCAGCCTGAAAGATGTCGAAGCCGAAGGCGTCGTGGCGCTGCCCGGTGTGTGCATCGATGACTTGGATATCCGTGTCAGCAACTACGAGCATCCGCGTCCGGAACTGCTGCGTTGTGACGACTCGCGCATTGTCGAGGAAAGCGTGCACAGCCATTTGCTCAAGTCCAACTGCCCGGTGACCAGTCAGCCTGACTGGGGCAGCGTCGTGGTGGAGTACCGTGGCGCGGCACTGGATCACGCGAGTTTGCTGGAGTACATCGTCAGCTTCCGCCAGCACTCGGACTTCCATGAGCAGTGCGTGGAGCGGATTTTCCTGGATCTGCAGCGGTTGTTGAAACCGGAAAAACTGACGGTCTATGCGCGTTATGTGCGCCGTGGCGGGTTGGATATCAACCCGTATCGCAGT
Source organism: Pseudomonas reinekei (assembly GCF_001945365.1). GTDB lineage: Bacteria > Pseudomonadota > Gammaproteobacteria > Pseudomonadales > Pseudomonadaceae > Aquipseudomonas > Aquipseudomonas reinekei. The sequence continues at coordinate 321,634 of NZ_MSTQ01000004.1, read as the reverse complement.
ACCGAAGCCGTGCAGTTGCCGAACCGTCGTCTGGTTCGTCAATGAAGATCTGATGCGGGAGCGAGCCTGCTCGCTCCCGCAGGCTCAGATTCCCATGCTGTGCAGGGCCGTACCAATTCGGCGCAGGGCGTCGGAGAGGGTCGGGTGCTCAAGTTCGAAGCGTTCGACGGCAAGGTTGACGTTATCGGCGAGGTTGACGTCCTTGGTTTTGTTTTCGAGATCAAGTTCCAGCTCGATCTGCTGCATCAACACGTGCAGTTCTTCGCGCTCGGGTTCGGACAGCGGAGGATTCTTATCCAATTGCTCGCGCAGGGCATTGAGCTGTTCTTGCAGTTCGCGGGCAGGCATGGCGTTGTTCCTTCTCTCAATTGGCACTGGCATAGACCGCAGCGAAACGCCAAAGGTCTATGGCTTACCTCAAGATTAATCCACTCCCGCGTAATCTGCATGCTTCATAGGTGTTGCGCGGCGTTCAGGGCTTTTCGCCTTTGAGTCGACGCAGGCTGATATCGGCCAGGCAGGTGTCGAGTTCGCCGAGGTGGTCGATCACCGAATGCACACCCAGGCCAAAGAGTTGCAAGGTTGCCTTGCCGCGCTTGATGTCGCGTTCCTGCGCAGACAAGGCTTGCCATTGCGCAGGCGACAAGCCGCAAAGCGAGCCGCACGACGCGAGCCCGATCGTCCATAGACCGGCATTGAGCCCCGATTGCAGCAGACGCGGTTCGCCGCTGACCAGTACGCAACCATCCAGTCGCTCGACGTTTAGCGCCATCAAGGCTTGCCAACACGCGTGGGGTGCCGGCCAAGGATTGTTTGTTGCAGAGTGTTGCGAGGATTTCACCCACTCCGGCAGGGCGATCGCCAGGGACTGGCTGAGGGCAGGGGGCAGTTCATCGAGCCAGGCGCAAGGTATCTGTTGCTGCTGCAAGCTGTGCAGGCTGTCGAGGGCGCCGGGCGTGGCCTCGGTGTGCTCGGCCGAATGACCGCCGTTCAGACGCGTGTGAGCGCCGAAATCCACCAGGCAACCACTGAGGCCGAACAGCACGGCAGTCAGGTTTGGCGCAGTTTGAGGCTTGGTTTCGGCGTGCGGCATGTCAACGTCCCTGAAATAGCCTCGAGGCTAGCGGGCCGCGATGACAGTTGAGTGACACGGATGTGAACCGATCACAAACAGCCAAATCCCGAATCCGCCCTTGGGGGCATGCTGCCTAAAGCGACCTTTCCGTCTTATACTAGCGGTCTTTGCGCCAGGCTCAGCGCCCGGCAACGGAACAATCCAAGGAGTTTTTATATGCGCTGGAGCAATCAACTCGCTCAGCTTTGTGTGTGTGCCAGCGCGTTGCTGGTTCCGTTCGTTGCCCAGGCAGCGTCGGAAGACGACCCTTGGGAAAGCATCAACCGTCCAATCTACAAATTCAACGACGTGCTCGACACCTATGCCCTGAAGCCTTTGGCCCAGGGCTATCAGTTCGTGACGCCACAGTTCCTTGAAGACGGCATCCATAACATGTTCCGCAACGTCGGCGATGTCACCAACCTCGCCAACGATATCCTGCAGGCCAAGCCTGCGGCGGCCGGTGTCGATACCGCGCGTTTGATCTTCAACACCACCTTCGGCCTGCTCGGTTTCTTCGACGTCGGTACCAAGATGGGCCTGCAACGCAACGACGAAGACTTCGGCCAGACCCTCGGTTACTGGGGTGTCGGCAGTGGTCCGTACGTCATGCTGCCGCTGCTGGGGCCAAGCACCCTGCGTGATGCGCCTTCGAAATTCGTCGACGGTTACACCGGTCCGTACCGCTACATCAACGATGTGCCGGTGCGTAACTCGATCTTCGCCCTGAACATTGTCGATACCCGTGCCAATCTGTTGTCCTCCGAGAAGCTGATCACGGGTGACAAATACACCTTCATCCGTAATGCGTACCTGCAGAACCGTGAATTCAAGGTGAAAGACGGCCAGGTTGAAGACGATTTTTGATCTATCCCGGTCATTGAAGAAGGCGGCCATCGAGCCGCCTTCTTCCTTTTTGGATGCCTGCGGTCCTTCCATTGTGTTTCGGTTTTGGCCGTTCTTATAACTCTCGGTGATTTGACACAGATGGATGTCAAGCGACCATCGGCGTGAGCTTGAAACGCCTCGCGGATGGGAGTACCGTCTGCGCCTTAGAAGGGCACCTCTGGTGTACATGCGTGTAGGGCAAATGCTCGAAAACAGTGCGACAGAGAGGCTAGAAAGCGAATCCAGTAGTGTGAGCCGGGCCAAAATCCGAGCCGCTACGCCAACCTAATTCTGGCGCCGTTTGCCCACATGCCAAAAACCAGTGCCACGCTGCTGATAATCGATGATGACGAAGTAGTGCGCGAGAGCCTCGCCGCCTATTTGGAAGACAGTGGTTTCAGCGTCTTGCAGGCCAGCAATGGTCAGCAGGGTCTTCAGGTATTCGAGCAAGACAAGCCCGATCTGGTCATCTGCGATCTGCGCATGCCGCAGATGGGCGGACTCGAACTCATTCGTCAGGTGACCGAACTTTCCCCGCAAACGCCGGTGATCGTGGTGTCCGGTGCCGGCGTGATGAATGACGCGGTCGAGGCATTGCGCCTGGGCGCGGCGGATTACCTGATCAAGCCTCTCGAAGATCTGGCGGTGCTCGAGCACTCGGTGCGTCGGGCCCTGGATCGAGCGCGTCTGCTGCTGGAGAACCAGCGTTACCGCGAGAAGCTGGAGAAGGCCAACCGCGAGCTCGCCGCCAGCCTGAACCTGCTCCAGGAAGACCAGAACGCCGGTCGCCAGGTGCAGATGAACATGTTGCCGGTCAGCCCCTGGACCATCGACGAGTTCAGGTTTGCCCACCAGATCATCCCGTCGCTGTACCTGTCGGGTGATTTCGTCGACTACTTCCGGGTCGACGAGCGCCGGGTTGCGTTCTACCTGGCGGATGTTTCCGGTCATGGTGCCTCTTCAGCGTTCGTTACCGTGCTGTTGAAATTCATGACCACGCGCTTGTTGTTCGAATCCAAGCGCAGCGGCACATTGCCGGAATTCAAGCCTTCAGAAGTCCTTGGTCATATCAACCGGGGCCTGATCAGTTGTAAGCTGGGTAAACACGTCACAATGGTCGGTGGAGTCATCGACGAGGAGACAGGTTTGTTGACCTATAGCATCGGCGGTCATTTGCCGTTGCCAGTGTTGTACACACCCGACAGTGTTCGTTATCTGGAAGGGCGTGGTTTGCCGGTTGGCCTCTTCAATGAAGCCACTTATGAAGACCACGTGCTGGAGCTGCCGCCGACATTCAGCCTGACGCTGATGTCTGATGGCATTCTGGACCTTTTGCCAGAACCCACACTCAAAGAAAAAGAAGCTGCGTTGCCCCAACGGGTCAAGGCAGCGGGCGGCAGCCTGGATGGTCTGCGGCAGGTTTTTGGATTGGCCACGCTAGGGGAGATGCCGGATGATATCGCCCTGTTGGTGTTGAGCAGGAATCTTCAATGAGTACCGGTAGAATCCAGTTCGCCGAGCAGGACGGCACCTTTGTCCTGAAGTTCGTCGGTGAAGTTCGCCTGACCCTGTGTTCGGCGTTGGATGCGACTATTGATCGGATCTTCACCGCGTTGAACTTCAACGCCATCGTGATCGACCTGACCGAAACCCGCAGCATCGACAGCACCACCCTTGGCCTTCTGGCCAAGCTGTCGATCCTTTCGCGGCAAAAGGTCGGCCTGCTGCCGACCGTCGTCACCACCCATGAAGACATTACCCGTCTTCTGCAGTCCATGGGCTTCGAGCAGGTGTTCAACATCGTTGACAAGCCTGTGCCGTGCCCGGAGTGCCTGGACGACCTGCCAGACCAGGATCAGTCCGAAGAAGTGGTGCGAATCAAAGTGCTCGAAGCGCACAAGATCCTCATGGGCCTGAACGATTCCAATCGTGAAGCGTTCCATGACCTGGTGAATGCGCTGGAGCGGCACTAAGCACACCGCTAGCCTGTGGCGAGGGAGCAAGCTCCCTCGCCACACATCATCATTTGCCACAAAGCCGCAAAAAAAGGGCGAACCCGACAGGGTTCGCCCTTTTTGCATCACGGTAGCTCAGATCACAGCTTGGCTTGCAGCAACGCCTCAAGCTTTTCCTGGTCACGAGCAAACTGACGAATGCCTTCAGCCAGTTTCTCGGTCGCCATGGCGTCTTCGTTGGACAACCAGCGGAACTGCGCTTCGTTCAGGGTCAGGCGCGCTTCACCGGCCTGGCCCGGCGCCAGTTTGCGTTCCAGCTTGCCGGTATCCGCCGCCAGCTTGTCGATCAGGTCCGGGCTGATGGTCAGGCGGTCGCAACCCGCCAGTTGTTCAATCTGGCCCAGGTTACGGAAGCTTGCGCCCATCACGACGGTTTTGTAGTCGTTGGCCTTGTAATAGTTGTAGATGCGGGTCACCGATTGCACGCCCGGATCATCCGCGCCGGTAAACTCGTTACCGGTGGCTTTCTTGTACCAGTCGTAGATGCGGCCCACGAACGGCGAAATCAGGAACACACCGGCGTCGGCACATGCGGCGGCCTGAGCGAAGGAGAACAACAGGGTCAGGTTGGTCTGGATGCCTTCCTTTTCGAGGATCTCGGCAGCACGGATGCCTTCCCAGGTGGAGGCAATCTTGATCAGCACGCGGTCGCGGCCAATACCCGCCGTTTCGTACAGCTCGATCAGACGGTGCGCACGCTTCAATACGGCGTCAGTGTCGAACGACAGGCGCGCATCCACTTCGGTGGAAATACGCCCCGGGATCACCTTGAGGATTTCTTGCCCTACCGCGACGCCAAAACGGTCGCTGGCCAGGCCTACATCGCCCTTGCAGTCGCTGACGCAAGCATTGAGCAGCTCGGCGTAAGCGGGGATGGCAGCGGCCTTGAGCAGCAGGGAAGGGTTGGTGGTAGCGTCTACCGGCTTGACGCGGGCGATCGCTTCGAAGTCGCCGGTGTCGGCAACCACGGTGGTCATTTGTTTGAGTTGTTCCAGCTTGGAAGTCATGGGCGTGCTCTGTCCTATGGGTCTGATGACATTACCCGAGCGCTGACAGCCACTCAAGGGTGTGTACGTGTATCGATGGCCCCTGCGGCAACAACCTGAAAACGATTGTTTGAAAGGTGGGGCGCGGTGTCGATGAATACGATGCCAAAACAACTCACAGGTTCAAAGCAACCGACCTGCGCACAGATCGGTTGCGCAGGCTTACTCTGCATTGAATTGACTTTCGACGGTGATTCTTGCCGGTTTCGGCTGCCCGTCGGAGGTCAGCAAACCGAAATTCTTCTCCCGGTCGTTGCTGCCTGAGTCGCTGTTTTTCCATTCATAGATGGAGGTCAGCGGGATGTTGAGCTTTTTTACATCGGCTATGAACGAGCCGATTTTGCTGGCTTGTCCTTCGACGCCGCCGTTGGAGGCGAGTGCCGAAATGCCCCATTCGCTGATCACGCCCGGCAGATGGAAGTTCTGCTGGATAAACGCCTGCGCGTTGCTGATCTGTGTGCTTGTCATGCCATAGGGGTGGTAGGAAATGGCGTTCAGGCATTTGGGGTATTCGCTGACGATGCGGTTCAGCGCCACGGTCGATGCAGATCCGGCCGTCGGTGGGCGGGCGAAGCCGAAGCCCACTCGGGGCGTCGCTTGCGGTTTGTCTTGCAGCGACTTGCACATGGCGCTCATGAACGGCACGAAGGTCGTGTCGAAATTGCGCGTCGGCCAATAGGTTTCGAGGTCCGGCTCGTTCCAGATTTCAATGGCCACGAGTTGAGTGCTGTAGGACGTTTCCAGCTTTGTCACGGTGTTGGCGAAGGATTCGCCAGCGGTTGCCAGTTCACTGAGGTTGCCTGACGCGGTCATCAACGGCTTGATGGCGCGCACGGTCAACAGCACCGGCAGGCCAGCGGACCTGGCGGCCGCAAAGGCATCGCTGACCTGTTTCTGATATTTCGCACTGCCCAGGCTGTCGCTCCATACACCGAAGCGCACAAAGCTGAAACCGGCCGCTTTGATCTGCCCGGCGTCGGCGGCGGAAAAGTTCTGAATCTTGACCTGCACGCCAACGGTCCGGGTGGGGAGGTTAGGGAACAGTTCGCTGGCGTGAACCTGAGTCGTCGCACCCAGCGCTATCAGTGTCAGCGCGCCGAGTCCTTTGAGATGTGCTGATTTCATGTCTGCTCTCCTGATGAGAAGTGACAACTTCGAATAGATATCTCTTTACTTATGTTTCGATAATGAAGGAGGTATGAAGTGCACGAATGTTATTTTTTGTCGGAAAACCATGAGCTGAAAATCACAGTTATTTTTAGTCCGGTAATTGTGGTTGGGGGGCTTTTGAGCGCTGTGGTACTTAATGCTCCGGTACTAACAGGTCGAATCTATTTCTGAGTTCAGGAAGATCCTGAGGGTTCATTAAGATCCTCTCGAGATGTTGGCCGTTTGACATTACACGGGAAAGTAAAACCTTGTTCAGAAAGATCCTTGTCGTCTGCGTGGGCAATATATGCCGAAGTCCGACAGCAGAGCTTTTGCTGCGTAACGCGCTGGCCTCTTCAGCGATCACGGTGACCTCCGCAGGCCTGTCCGCAAGGGTTGGCGAGTCCATGGAAGCGTCGGCCCGGCAAATTCTCGAAGACCATGGGCACTGCGCCGAAGCGTTCACGGCGCGGCAATTGACACCGGACATCGTCAATGAAGCAGACCTGATTCTGGTCATGGAAAAAGAGCATGTAAAACAAGTATTGAAGATTGCCTCTCACGCGAGGGGCAAAGTTTTTCTGCTCGGTAAGTGGCAGAGCGAGCGCGAAATACAAGACCCGTATCGTCGAGGCAAGGCCGCTTTTATTCATGCCCATGCATTGATTGAAGATGCTGTTAGCTCATGGGCGCAACGCCTCGCGCGTTGATAAATATTCTTCAGATCAATGAATGGTAAGAACAGACTTATGCAGTTACCGTCCGTAATCGGCACCCGTGACAACGATCAAGACAGCATTGATCTTCTCGGCATATTTGGCAGTTTGATCGATCAGAAATGGTTGATCGGCGCGCTCACCGGCGCCTTCATGGTGACCGGGGTTGCCTATGCGGTATTGGCGACGCCGGTGTACCTGGCGAACGCGCTGGTGCAGGTCGAACCGAAGAAGAACGACATGCTCGGGTTCTCCGATCTCAACAGCATGCTCGGGGGGCAATCGCCCTCGGTGACCGAGATCGGCATCATCAAGTCCCGCGCGGTGATCGGCAAAACGGTCGACGACCTGCGCCTTGATATCGACGTCACGCCCAACACTTTCCCGGTCATTGGTGGCTTTCTCGCCCGGCGTTATCGCGGCGAGACCGAGTTCAGTGTCGCGGCGCCACGTTTCGGTCTCGACAGCTACGCCTGGGGCGGTGAACGCCTGGAGATCACCCGGCTCAATCTGCCCAAAGAACTGCTGGGCAAGAAACTCACGCTGGTTGCCGGTGAGCAGCATCGATTCCAGTTGTTTGATGAGAACGACAACCTGCTGGCGGAAGGTGTTGCTGGACAGGCGTTCGCCCAGGACGGCGTAGAGGGGTTGATCGCTCAGCTGTCGGCGAACCCAGGCACGCGTTTTGAAGTGGTGCGCAATCCACGGATCGTGACCATTCAGGGGTATCAGGAAGCGCTGGATATTTCCGAGCAAGGTAAGGAATCGGGAATCATCCGTTTGGCCCTGGCGAGCTCCGATGCGGCTGAGGCGGTGAAAATCCTCAACAAGATCGCTGCGTTGTATGTGCAGCAGAACGTGCAGCGCACCTCGGCGGAAGCGGCGCAGAGCCTGCAATTCCTGCAAGGCCAGTTGCCCCAGGTCAAGCGTGATCTGGCCAAGGCCAGCGATGCGCTCAACCGTTATCAAACCCGTGGCAAGACGGTCAATATTTCCCTCGAGACCCAATCGGTGCTGGAACAGGTCGTCAGCCTGGACACGCGGATCTCCGAGCTGAAAATGCAACAGGCGGAACTGGACCGCAAGTTCACCCGGCAGCACCCGGCGTATCGCGCGCTGATGACCCAGCTCGGCGAGCTGACCCAGCAACAGAAGGCGCTGGAGAGCAAAGCCCAGGACTTGCCTGCCACGCAACAAGAGTTGCTGAACCTGACCCGCGATGTGGAAGTGGCGTCGCAGATCTACACGCAACTGCTGAACAAATCCCAGGAGCTGGACATTGTCCGGGCGGGGGCAGTGGGCAATGTGCGCTTGATCGACAGCGCGGACGTCGACCTGACCAGCCCGGTCAAACCGAAGAAAGCCTTGATCGTGCTGATCGCAACTTTCCTCGGAGCGTTTTTCGGGGTCGCGCTGGTGTTGCTGCGCAAATCCCTGAGTCGCGGGCTGGAAGGGCCGGAAGCCATCGAGCAACTCGGTTTGCCGGTGTACGCTTCGATTCCCTACAGCGCGTTGCAGCAGGAAGAGGACAGCAAAAAAGGTCGCGCCCGGGACGGCGTGGACAAACCGGCCTACCTGCTGGCCCTGCGCAACCCGACGGATCTGTCCATCGAGTCGATTCGCAGCTTGCGCACCTGCCTGCACTTTGCCGGGCTCGATTCGACCAACAACCGCATCATGATTTCCGGCCCGAGCCCGCAGGTCGGCAAGACCTTCGTTTCTTCCAACCTCGCGGCAGTCATGGCGCAAAGCGGACAGCGCGTGGTGCTGATCGACGCCGACATGCGCAAGGGCCATCTGCACAAAACCCTGAATACACCGATTACCAACGGTTTGTCCGACCTGCTGGTCAAGCGCTGCAGCATTGAGCAGGCGATCAATAGAGTCGAAGTCGACAACTTGCATTTCATCAGTCGTGGCCAGGTTCCGCCCAATCCTTCCGAGCTGTTGATGCACGCCAACTTCCGCGAACTGCTGGCGCAACTCAGCGAGCGCTACGACCTGGTGATCATCGATACGCCGCCGCTGCTGGCCGTGACCGATGCGGCGATTGTCGGTCGTGAAGCGGGCATCAGCCTGATTGTCACGCGCTTCGGGGTGAACCCGGCCAAAGAGATCGAACTGACGATTCGTCGCTTCGCCCAGAACGGCATCGAGTTGAAGGGCGCGGTGTTCAACGGTGTCGAGAAGCGCGCGGCCAGTTACTACGGCAACGGCGGCTACGGCTATTACAACTACGAATACGCGTCCGACAAATCCTGAGTGTCAGCGATTTTTCTTTCATGTTTGAAGTGGGTGACTTGTGAAAAAAATATTGCACGTGGCTGAGACAATCAAAGGTGGTGTCGCGACGGTAATCCGCACGATTTCAGCTTCACCCGAAGGCGACGCGGCCAAGTATGAGCTGGTCTATCTGGTGCCTGAGGATCAGGAAAAGGAACTGCACGGGATTGCCGCGCAACAAGTCCGCACCTTTGCCCGGACCGGGCGCAATGTCCCGTCGTTGCTGCGCTTCGCCTGGCGGTTGACCCAGGTGATGCTCAAGGAAAAACCCGATGTCGTGCATTTGCACAGCACCTTTTCCGGGGTTATCGGGCGTTGCGTGTGCGTGCTGTTGCGACCTTGGCGCAAGCCGAAAATTGTCTACTGCCCGCATGCCTTTTCGTTCCTGATGGAAAGCTCGCCGACCAAGCAAAAAGCCTATGCGTGGATCGAGCGGGTGTTGCAGAAGGTCACCGACGTGATCATTTGCGTCAGTCAGTACGAGCTGGATAAAGCCGCGCGATTCGGCATTCAGCGCAAACGCATGAAGCTGATCTACAACGGCATTCATCATCGGGACGAAGCGGCCAAAGCGAGCAATCCCGAACCGATTCATCTGCTGTTCGTTGGTCGTCTCGACTACCAGAAAGGCTTCGACGTGTTGCTCAAGGCGTTCGCCAACGTCCAGCGCAGCGATCTGAAACTGACTGTGGTGGGCAGTGCCGTGAACGAAGATTCGGTCGAGTGCCCGCCAATGGAAGGGGTTGAATACCTGCCGTGGGTGACACCGAACGAAGTCCAGGCGCTGTATCGAAAAGCGGATGCGCTGATCGTGCCGAGTCGCTGGGAAGGTTTTGCCATGGTGCCGCTCGAAGGCATGGCCATGGGCTTGCCGGTGATTGCCAGCAACTGCACCTCGCTGCCCGAGTTGGTCACCAACGAGGTGTCCGGCTACGTCTTCCCCAGCGGGGATCACCAGGCGCTCGCCGATGTGCTGAAGAAAATCCAGAAGCCGCGGTTGCTCGACCTTGGCAGCGAAGGGCGCAGCATCGTCCGTGAGCGCTTCAGCGCCGCGTTGATGATCCGCCAGACCTATGACCTGTATCGCGCCCCCTCTTTTTAAGTAGAACTCAAGCATATGAACGTAACGATTTTGCATGGCTACAGTGCGTCCAACTCCGGTGACGGTCTGCTCGTGGATCTGGCCATTGCCCTGGTGCAGCGAAACTTTGGCGACGACACTGCGATCAGTGTCGTGGCCTCCGATCCAGAGTCCTTCAGCTACTTGCCGCACCCGCGCTTCGACGCGCCGGTGATGGCGGCCAAGGGGCTGGGCCGGGTCAAGCAAGCGGTATTCCTCAACCAGTCCTACGCCGGACTCGCCGATCTGTTGAAGAAAACCGATTTGATAGTCGGCGTCGGCGGCGGCTACATGCGCTCCAAAAGCGCCTTCGAACACATCAAGTTGAAACTTGGTCACGCCAAGCAACTGGAAACGGCGATCCTCAGCAAAGTGCCGTCGGTCTACCTGCCGCAAAGCATTGGCCCGTTCCACGGCGAGAGCAGCAAGATTGTCGAGCATTACGCCAGCGCCGATGCGGTGTTTGTGCGTGACAACAGGTCGTCGGCGATTTTCGATGCCTGCGAAAATGTCTATCGTGCGCCGGATCTGGCGGTCCAGTCCCTGGCAAGCAAAATCCTCCAGCAACCCAAGTTCACCCGCTGCGCCTCTTCACCGGCCACGGTGTGTGTGGTGCTGCGCAAGCCGCCGGAGTGGAGCAAGGAAAAGAAAGTCGCTTATGTGGCCAACTTGAAATTGCTGCTGCAGCGCTTGAAGAACAAGAGCAAAGTGGTTTGCGCGGTGCAAAGCGCGGTGCGCGGTAACGATGACGGCGCGTTCTACCGCGAGTTGGGCATTACCGAAGACCTGCTGCCGTTGAAGGCGACGCTGGCCAAGTATCAGCCGGACCTGGTGATTTCCGTGCGCCTGCATGGCGCCATCGAATCGCTGCTCTCCGGCGTCCCGGCGTACCACATCAGCTACGAGCGCAAAGGCTTCGGCGCCTATCAGGACATGGGCGTGGAAGACTGGGTGATCAACGGCGGCGACATCGATGTCGATACCATTATCAACACGGTCTACGCACCGAACGCACTGTCCGGTTTCGGCAAACGCCTGACCGATACCTGTCGCGAGATCGAAGCGAAAACCGTGGCCATGGACGACATCATCAAAGGTGTCGTTCGATGATATTTCGGCTATTGCTTCGCGGCGGGGCATTAGGCGCGAAGTTTTTGCTGGTGTTGGCCATCACCCACTACCTGGGCTATGAAGCGCTGGGCTTCTATGGCGTGGTGGTCGCGGCTTCGTTGATCGCTTCGAAGTTCTACAGCGTCGGCTTCAGTTCCGAGATCAATCGGTTGATCAGCGTCGGTGGTACTTCGCGACGGGTGGTCGACAAGGTTTTGCTGCTGTATCTAGCGGTAGGGTTAGTACTGTCGATGGTGACGGTGCTGATTTACTTGCTGTTCCAGCAAGTCGAGGCAACGACGGCGCTGATCCTCTGCGTGACGCTGGTTCTGTTGACCGAACACCTGTCTTTCGAAATCAATTCCTTCGTGTTTTCCGCGCAGAAAGCCACGGCGGGTGCGCTGCTGTTTTTCGTCAAGACCGGTCTTTGGGCGGTGTTGGCGGTGGGCGGGATGATGCTGGGCTGGGTGTCCGGGATTGCCAGCGTATTGTGGCTCTGGGTGGCCGCCAACGTGCTGGTGATCATCGCCGGTTACCTGATTGTGGTGAACGTGCATAAAGGCCGGGAGGCCGGCGCGCTGGCCACGGCCACCGTGTGGAAAGCCGGGTTGCCGTTCTATCTCGGCACCGGGCTGATCGCGTTGAGTCAGTATGCCGAGCGCTTTCTGATCATTGATCTGGAACCCTACGCCAGCCTCGGTAAATACGTGTACGCATGGTCGGCGGCCAACACCTTGCAAGCGTTGTCCTATGCGGTGGTGGCGGTGGTCGGAATTCCGGTGCTGGCCAAGCGTTTTCAGGCGGATCAACAGCCGTTCACGGTCCGGCAGTTGTTCATCAACAAATGGGTCATGCGCTCGCTGGTGGTGTCTGCCGCGGTGGCGGTGCTGATTTATCTGTTTTTCAATGTCGTCCTTGATTACGTTGGCGCGGCAGTGCCGCGGCCGGACAACGCCATCCTCGGCGTGTTGATTTTTTCCTTCGCCCTGCGCGCCATCGGTGACATCGTCTGGGGTGGGTTGATCGCCTCGAAAAACAGTCGGGTGTCATTGGCGAGCGCGGTCATCTGCCTGCTGGTTTCAGTGCCGGTCAGCTTCCTGCTGATCAAACACTATTCGATCTACGGTGCTGCCTGGGGCAACGTCTTCGCGATCATTGTGCAGCTCGCTGCGATTGCTCTGCTGACCCGTGTGACCGGCGCGAAAAAGGCTGCTCTGTCATGGGCCTGAAGCTGCCGTGCATCGAGTTTCGCGGCAAGAAACTCGACTCGTCGATTTCGTTTTTGATCCTGTTCACCGGGTTGTTTCTGTCGGTGGCCATGCCACTGTTGGTCCCGCGTGATCCCGGCCCGGATGCCATGACGTTGTGGTCGTCCTATGCACGCGCCGACAACTGCAACTTCTGGAACCCGTTCTCGCCGGATCGCTCTTCTTATGAGTGCTCGGCGTTTCTGTTGCGGCCCACCGGGATCAACCTGACCAATGCCTGGGCCTACGGCATGTTCTGCAATTTTTTCCTCACGGCGATTCCGGTGGTGGTGTTCCGCCGCATGCCATTGGCGATCTTCGGCACCCTGTGCCTGTGGGGCATCGTTCGCTCGTTTTTCCTTGAGAACCTGACCAAGGAAATCATTGTGTCGGTAGCGGTGTTGAGCATTTTGCTCAGTTCGCTGACGCACAAATATCGCGGCGGATTTTTCCTCTCGGCGGTGATCTACGGCGTGTTGATCCGGCCCTACTGGATTCTGTTTTCACTGTCCTGGGTCGGCGTCTGCGTGATGAAGAAATACGTCTCGCGCTTCACCTTCTTCCTTATGCTGTTCCTGTTCTACCTGGCGGTCGCCATGGCGATCCAAGTGGCGCTCGGGTTTCCGGTGTCGTCGATTCGCGCCAGTAACAACGAGCTGCGAACGGCGGGCGAGGAGGGGTCGAAATCGTTGATCGTCTCGTGGCTCAGCGGCAGCGACTTTGTCTCGCAGGCTCTGGATTCGATGATCATTTTCTTCCGACTGTCGTTTCCCGTGGAGCTGATCCTGTTGTCCGGGCCGGGTCAGGTGATCTTCGTGGCGTTGATGATCATGACCGCGTTGCTGCTGTTCAAAGTCATCACCTCCACCGATTACAAGGGCGCGCCGATCCAGACCAAACCCAAGGAACTGATCGCGATTCCGCTGGCGTTTTTGCTGGTGCAAGGCTTGTTCGAACCGGATTTCGGCTCCTTCGCCCGGCACTTTTCCATGGTGGTGCCGGTGCTGTTTGTCGGCCTGGGATTGATGCTGCGGGCCAACAAACCCGTGCAGGTTGAATCAAGAATACTGAATTGAGGCAGGTGCTTTATGTCGAGCAAAAAAAAGTCCCTGGAAATAGAAACCCTGCGTGGCCTGGCGTGCCTGTTGCTGGTGCTCTACCACGTCATCGGCCCGTTGGGCGGCGGTTTGAAAATTGACCTGGGCTCGCCGTTCCGGGTGATCGCCGACTCGATGGTGTACGTGCGCATGCCGCTGTTTACCTTCATCTCGGGCTACATTTATTCGATCTACAAAATCCGCGGCAATGATTTTCCAGCATTCATCAGCGGCAAGGTGCGTCGGTTGATCGTGCCGCTGTTTTGCGTGGGCGTGCCGTTTTCCGTATTGCAAGCGGTTGGCCCGGGGGTGAACAAGGACGTCGGTGTGATCGAGGCGTTGTTGTCGTTCTGGGTGCCGATCAACCACTTCTGGTTCCTGCAGGCGGTGTTCATCATTTTCATGTTCGTCGGCTTGCTGGAGTGGCGCGGATTGCTTCGATCGGCGACGCGCTTGTACCTGTTGTTTGCCTTTGCGGCGGTGGTGTTCCTGCTGCCGCCGTTCAAGGTCGATGCGTTCGGCATCAACGGCGCGATCTACCTGCTGCCTTTTTTTGTGGCGGGGATGATCGGCCAGGAAAACGTCGAGGCATTGAAGCAGCGGTTCAAGGTGATCGGCCCGCTGGTGTTCGTGGTGATCTCGCTGACGCTGTTGTACGTGGCGGCGGTGGATCGCGAGTTGATCGTCGACCGTCGCAGCCTGATCGGTTTGACCGTGGGCTGCGTGTCCTGCATCGCGTTGCTGTGCAGTGACATGCGCTCGAAGTGGTTGACCTGGCTGGGCGGCTATTCCTATACGATCTTCCTGTTCCATGTACTGTTCGCAGCCACTTCGCGGTTTGTCCTGGGGCGGTTGGGCGTGAAGGATGAAAGCCTTCTGGTGTTTGGTGGTGTGGCCTGTGGTTTGCTCGGGCCGGTGGTGTTGTCGATGATGTTCAGTCGGTTCAATTTCACCTCCGTGCTGTTTCTCGGTGAGCGCGCAGCGACTAAAAAAGCCCCGGCGAACATCACTCCGGTGGCGCAGACTTGATGATTGTCCGAGGGAAGGAAGCCGTGCATGTTGGCAGTTGATGACGTCCAGCCTGTCGCGGCGTCGGTGGTCGAGGTGGGTGACGCCCGCGAGCGTTTTGCTCAGTGGCGCGAAGGCAAGACCGGCAAGGTGCTGTCGATCTCGGTGATCGGCGACAGCTACAGCGCCGGGCAGGATTTCTATCTGAATAAACTGGTGCAGCGCGTGTCCGGGGAGGCCGGTTTTGCCGGCCCTGGCTACGTCGGCTTCAACCACGGTGCGGCCCTCGGCGGTACGCATTTCAAATACACCCGCAGCAGCGAAAAGTACTTTGGCGGCGGCTGGCAGGTGTCCGGCCTCGGCCAGGCCAGCCCCGACAGCCGCACGGTGACGGGGCGCCCCGGCGCCTGGCTGCAGATCGATGCCAGCCCGACACCGTCCATCAACACCGCTGTGACCCAGGCAAAATTGCTCTACCTCGGCAACGGCGAGCCCAGCGAGATCCGCTATCGCTGGACGCCATCCCAAGACTGGCGACCCTTGACGCTCGGCGGCTCGGGGGTTCAGGAAGTGCCGTTGCCCGACGCATCACAGGCAGCGAACTGGGCGCTCAGGCTGGAGGTGGTGAAAGGCGCACCGACCCTGTTCGGCCTGTGGATGAGCAATGATCAGGGCGGTGTGCGGGTTTCCAAACTGGCGGCGTCCGGCGCGGCGTCCGCTGACTTCTACCACGGCGACTTTGCCTGGCAGACGCAGTGGAAAGCGGCGGTGTCGAAGATCCCTGCGGACATCTATTTGATCATGCTCGGTGGCAACGATCAGGGCTTCGGTGTGAAGCCGGAGCAGTATCTGGAGAACGTACAGGGGTTGGTGGGGATGATTCGCGAGATCCAGCCAGCGGCGAGCATTAACCTGATCCTGCGGCAGGAAACCACACGCTCCAGTGCCTATCCGATGTCGGCATATGCGCAGGTGTTGGAGCCATGGGCGCGCGCGAAACATCTCGGTTACGCCGATCTGCAATGCGCGTTCGGCAGCGACGTCAAACGCTATGCCGCCTCCATGATCGGTCCGGACAAGATTCACCCGGTTCCGGCCACGGGTGGACGACTGATTGCCGATTACTTCTATCGCTGGATGGTAGGTGGGCAAGAGCGCTGCGATTGGGGCTTGAAGTAGGCGTTGCCGCAGTGGTTAGCCTTTCTCGAACGAGTCCAGGTGACTTAGCAACTCTGCGGTTTTGAGCGGCATCAATTGCGTCGCGCAGCGGGTTTCCACATTGATGAGGATGGCCGGTTCGTTGCAGCAAATGCGCACCCGGAACCGCCAGTCACTGAATATCACTTTGAGGCCATCGCGGTCATCCACTTCCAGCGCCTGCTCGCCGTAGAGTTTTTTCAAGTGGGCGAGGAGAGGGTAGGGGTCGCGTAGCGGGCGGCGGATGTCGCCCGATGAGGGAAACATGCCGATCCGCTCCACCAGCAGCGTGGTGCCCAACCACGGCTCGTTCGCGCTGGGTAGCGGCTGATGGCGGGGCAACCAGGTCATCACGCCGAGGTTGCCCACCTCCAGTTCAATGTCTGCCGAGTGTTTTGCATTGTTCATGATGGCCTGCCTGGGTGAAGAGTGGGCGTGGTTGTGCGTGCAGCAATGAGTCGGGGTGGTCCGTCAAAGGCCCTTGAGGTACACGTTGTCGTAGCAGAAATTGGTCGCTTCGAGATAACCCTCGGCGCCGCCACAATCGAAGCGCATGCCTTTGAACTTGTAGGCCAGCACGCAACCGTTCTGCGCCTGTTTCATCAACGCGTCGGTGATCTGGATTTCCCCGCCTTTGCCAGGTTGGGTGTCGGCGATCAGATCAAAAATATCCGGCGTCAGGATGTAGCGGCCGATGATCGCCAGGTTGGACGGCGCGTCTTGGGGGCTGGGTTTTTCCACCATGTTGTTGACCCGGTAGATCCCTTCGGAGATCAGCTCGCCAGCGATCACGCCGTATTTGTGGGTCTGGTCGTGTGGCACTTCCTGAATGGCCACGATCGAGCAGCGGAATTTCTTGTAGAGCTGGATCATTTGCGTGAGCACGCCGTCACCTTGCAGGTTCAGGCACAGGTCATCGGCCAGCGCCACAGCGAAGGGCTCATCACCGATCAACGGGCGGCCGCTGAGAATCGCGTGACCCAGGCCTTTCATCTCGACCTGACGGGTATAGGAAAAGGTGCACGTGTCGATGAGTTCGCGGGTGCCGGCGAGGAACTTCTCTTTTTCGGTGCCACGAATCTGGTGCTCGAGTTCATAGCTGATGTCGAAGTGGTCTTCGAGTGCACGCTTGCCCCGACCTGTCACGATTGCCATGTGTTGCAGGCCGGCGTCCCGAGCTTCTTCAACGGCGTACTCAATCAACGGCTTGTTGACGATGGGCAGCATTTCCTTGGGCATGGCTTTGGTGGCCGGCAAGAAACGCGTGCCGTAGCCGGCAGCGGGGAACAAACATTTACGAATCATAAAAGTATCCTGGACAGTCACGGCACGCCGTTAACGGCTGCGCGCAATAACAAGTGATTGCAAGTTCAATGATTATTGAAGGAGTACTTTAATACCCGAGTCGGGTTGTTAATGGCAATTAGCAGTGCGCGCAGAATGCGTCAATGTTATGAGATGTCGGTTTGATACTTGTTAGTTATTTTTAGTCGGTATCTGTTGATAGTGAGGAAAGCACTGGAGTGCTAATAAGTACCGGGCAATACAGTTTGACCTGCAAAAATATTTATTGCCAGTCGTTGAACTAAATTTGTTTTAGGTTGTTGTCGCCCTTGTTTGTGTGGTGCGCCACACATTTTCAATATATGGGGCTTGACACACTACTGAGTACTTATCTCTCTCTATGGACCGCACTATGAAAATTCTGGTAACGGGTGGAGCCGGGTATATCGGCTCGCACACCACACTCGCACTGCTTGAAGCAGGCTATGAAGTTGTAGTGCTGGATAATCTTTGCAACAGCAGTGATGCGGCCTTGCATGCGGTGGAAGCCATATGCGGCAAAAGTGCAATGATGATTCGCGGTGATGTGTGCGACCGGGCATTGCTGGACCGGATTTTTCGTGAGCACACCATTGATGCGGTCCTGCACTTTGCCGGGCTCAAGGCGGTGGGTGAGAGCGTGCGCAAGCCGCTTGAGTATTACGAGACCAACGTCAGCGGCAGCATCACGCTGTGCCAGGCGATGGCCGCTGCCGGGGTGTTTCGCCTGGTGTTCAGCTCGTCGGCCACAGTCTACGGCGCGCCGGAACAGATGCCGATCCGCGAAGACTTCCCGACAGGCAATCCGACCAACCCTTATGGCCAATCGAAGCTGATTGTCGAAAACGTGCTGCGCGACCTGAGCCTCGCTGAGCCGCGCTGGAGCATCGCCCTGTTGCGTTACTTCAACCCGATCGGCGCCCACGACAGTGGTCACATGGGGGAAGACCCCAACGGCATTCCCAATAACCTGGTGCCTTATATCAGCCAGGTGGCGGTCGGGAGCCTGCAGGAGTTGTCGATCTTCGGTAACGATTACCCCACGGTCGACGGCACTGGCGTACGTGACTACATCCACGTCGTGGACCTGGCGGACGGGCACCTCAAGGCATTGCAGTCCATCGCCGGGCGCACGGGAATCCATACCTGGAATCTCGGTACGGGCGATGGCTACAGCGTGATGCAAGTGCTGCGTGCATTCGAGGAAGCGAGTGGGCAACCGGTGCCGTTTCGCATGATGCCGCGTCGTTCGGGTGATGTTGCCCAGAGCTGGGCCGACCCTTCCAAGGCCGCGAAAGAGCTGGGCTGGAAGGCGACGCGCACTTTGCAGCAAATGATGACCGACACCTGGCGCTGGCAATCGAATCATCCCAAGGGTTATCTCGGATGATGTCGTTTTGGCCTAATGTTATTTCCAGTCAGGTTGTTAGATAACGTCGGGAAAATACACTGGAAATGCCTTTTGCATGTCCGTAGATATAAACCTGCCGTTTGACGTTTATCAGTCAGGTAGGACTGTGAATGAATGACGGATCTTGTTCGCACTTTTCGCGACTTGAACTCTACCAACTCTAACGGAACATCCGGTTTTAATCGGATCAAATGTTAGAAAGGAGTTGATATGAAAAAAGTGATGGCGATTGCCTTGTTGACGATGTTGAGCAACTGGGCTGCCGCAGCTGAAACACCGCTGACTGCGGTGACCAATGTAGGTGGCAGTGTAGCGGCTTCTCAAGCCCCTGCAGCCAGTACTGCAATGGTTGCCAGTGCAATAGCGGCGTCCAATAGCGGTGGCAGTGCCAACGGCGGTACCACCGGTACGACCGGTACCACCGGTACCACCGGCACGCATAACTAACAGAAGTTTTGTTAGTGCAGTACAGGGTCGCCCGACGCAAGTCGGGTGACTTCTTTTTAGATTCGCCCTTGAATAGCGTAGTGCCATTATGACTCGTAGTTTTTCTCTTTTAATGTTGGCAAGTCTCGCTTTACAAGGTTGCATGTTTTCCCCCGGCCAATACCTGAGCACCAGTGATATCACCCGCCAAGGGGCCAGTGAAAGCAGCCGGGTCGAGCTGATCCCGATTACCCCCAAGCTGATTTCCACCACCCGCGCCACGCAAAAGCGTGAGTCGCTGCCGGCGGAGCTGTTGGCGACTCCGGCCGAGTACCGCATCGGTAACAACGATGTCTTGTACATCACGGTCTGGGATCACCCTGAGCTGACAGCCCCGTCCGGCGCGCAACAACAGATCGATGCCAACGGCCGGCTGGTGCGCTCCGACGGCACGCTGTATTACCCCTACATCAAGGAAGTGCAGGCCGCCGGGCGTACGATCCAGCAACTGCGCGCAGACATCGAGCAACGGCTGTCGGCGTTCATTGCCGAGCCGCAGGTAGATGTCGCGGTGCTGCGTTTCGCCAGTCAGAAAGTCGTGGTGACTGGTGCCGTGGCCAAGGGCGGTCCGCAAGCGATTTCCACCAATCCACTGAGCGTGGTCGAGGCCCTCGGTTCCGCCGGAATCGATACCAACAACGCTGACTTGTCCGGCCTGACCCTTACGCGCAACGGCCGGGTGTATCCGCTCAATCTCGACTCGCTCAACCAGCAGGATTCCGAGTTGCAGGGCGTGTATCTCAAGGGTGGCGATCAGTTGTATCTGCCGTACAACGACAACAAGCGCATCTACGTCATGGGCGAGGTCAACCAGCCGCGCGCATTGAGCTTCAAGACCGCCACCATGAACCTGTCCGATGTCCTCGGCTCGGTTGGTGGCTTGAGCCAGACCACTTCCAACGGCAACGCGGTGTACGTCATCCGCGGGGTTGAAAATCTGGACGTGGAGCCGGCGAAGATCTACCAATTGAACGCTGAATCGCCGACCGCCATGGCGCTCGCCACGCACTTCGAAGTGCGCCCTCAGGACGTTGTCTATGTCGGCCCTGCCAATGTGACTCGCTGGAACCGCTTCATCAGCCAATTGGTGCCATCGGCGTCGATTGTCGGTACGGGTGCTTCCGCTGCGAAGAACTGGAGCGAATACAGTAACAACAGCAAATAAGGTCGCCGACTGTGAACATGTTGAAAGTTGGCGTCTGCCTGAGCGCGGCCCTGTTGTTGTGTGGCTGCAACCCGCTGATGAGCGCTTCGTTGAACAACCTCAAATCGGCGGTGATCGGACCGGATGAGGTGGACGTGACCCCGGCCCAGGTGGCCGAGGTCAACTATCCGCAGATCAAACTGACCACGCCGACCGGCTCCGGGGTATTGGCGCTGGTACGCGAGCGTGAAGACCTGCAGTTCTGGGTCGCCTCCGGTAAACAAGTGCTGCTGCTGCGCAATGGCCTTGCCGTGCGCAGCGTTGGCCTGGGCCTGGAGGGTGACCTGGACGGCACGCGTCTATCGGATACCTCACCGTTCAAGCAAGGCCTTCATCAAGTCGCCGATGGTTACACCTCCCGGCGCTGGATCGATCTCTATAAGGACCAGGAAGTGGGGGTGATCGTTAACAGTCGCTTCTCCCGAAAATCCATGGACACCTTGACCATTCTCAACAAGGAATACAGCGTGCTGCGTGTCGATGAGCAGATTGATGCCCCGGCCATCGGCCTGCGGGCGATCAATCGTTATTGGGTCGACCCCGTCGACGGTTTCATTGTGCAGAGCGAGCAACAGCTGACGTCGCAGTTGCGCGTCAGGATCGTGCAATTGACCCCCAACCGCAGGCATGTCCCGTGAAGCGCTGGGGAAGGCTATCGGCGTGTTTACTGTTGATCACCAGCTTCAGTCAGGCCGCTGTCACTGTCAGCGGTGACGTCGCCAACCCCGGGCCGGTCGAGTTGCCGGCCGGCGGGCGCTTGCTCGATGCGATCAACGTGGCGGTGCCCAATGTCGAAGGGTATTGGCTGGCGGGTGTCTTGTTGCGTCAGTCGTTGCTGCAAGAGCAGGCGCGGCTCAAGGCGGGCGTGTTGTTTGATCTGGACGTTTTGCAGCGTATGGCTTCGCTCTTCGATAAACCAAGCCGTGCAGCGCTGGCACTGCGTTTGTCTGAGCAAGTGCGGCAGATGCCGGTCACCGGGCGACAGATCGCCAATCTTGATCCGGTCGCGGTGGAAGTCGGCTTCGCGCGCAACATTCGTCTCGACGATGGCGACCGCCTGATTTACCCGAAACGTGTCGATGAAGTGGAAGTGCTCGGTGCTGTCGCGCAAACCTGCCACTTGCCCTATCAGCCGTTACTGGAGGCTCGCGAGTATCTGCAAGGTTGCACACCGCTGGGCGATGCCGAGGCCGATTACCTGTGGCTGATTCAGCCCGACGGTGTGGTCCGGCGGGTCGGTATTGCGCACTGGAATCGCGAGAGCGGTCACTTTCCCGTTGCCGGCAGCAAGATTCTGGTGCCGGTGAAAAATGATGACCTTGATCCGCCTGTCCCTGAGCTGAATCAGCAGTTGGCCGAATTCATTGCCACGCAGCTGGCTGAGGTGGTTCGTTGAATTTACGTTTTGCAGCCGTGTTGTTATTGCCGTGTGGTCTGGCCCATGCAGAGCCACGCATTACTCAGAATGACTTTGGTGGTGCTGGCTTGTGGCAAACGCCGACGGCGCGAATGTTGCCGGCCGGTGAGTTGAGCGTGAATGCCAATCGCACCGATCCCTACAGCCGGTACAGCGTATCGCTCCAGCCGTTTGAATGGCTGGAAGGTTCGTTCCGCTATACCGCCATTACCAACCGCCCTTATGGCCCCGACTCGCTGAGTGGCAGCCAGAGCTATAAGGACAAGGCGGTCGACCTCAAAGCCCGACTCTGGGAAGAAAGCCATTGGGCGCCGGAAGTGGCGCTGGGCTTTCGAGACATCGGGGGTACGGGTCTGTTCTCCAGTGAGTTTGTGGTTGCCAACAAGCGCTATGACAATTTCGATTTCAGCGCCGGTATTGCCTGGGGTTACATCGGCAATCGCGGCGACTTCGACAACCCGCTGGGCGAGCTCGCTGACCGCTACAATACCCGGCCCGACAGCGAAGGCACCGGCGACGTCAACGCCGGGTCGTACTTTCGCGGCAAGCCTTCGCTGTTCGGCGGCGTGAGCTACCAGACACCATGGGATCGGCTCAGCCTGAAACTGGAATACGAAGGCAACGATTACAAGCACGAACCGAAGGACAATGAGATCAAGCAGGACTCGCCAATCAACCTCGGTGCGGTGTTCAAACTGACCGACTCGATCGACGTCAGCGCGGCGTGGGAGCGCGGCAACACCGCCATGTTCGGCGTCACCTTCCACACCAACTTCGTCAGCCGCAAGGCACCGGCGAAAAACTTCGATCCACCGGCCGAACCGCTGCCGGCCAAAAAGCCGAGCAAGGAAATGGAGCAGGTCAATTGGGCCGATGTGTCCCGACGCCTGCAGCAAAATGCCGGCTACAAGGTCGAGCGCATCAGCCAGCGCGGGTCGGAGTTGTTTGTCTATGGCGAACAGCAACGGTATTTCCATTCGGCCAAAGCGGTGGGGCGCGCGAGCCGGATTCTGGACAACAGCGTCAACGACGATATCGACTGGTTCACCGTCGTGAACAAGCGCTACGACCTGCCGCTGGAAGAGACCAGCGTGCCGCGGCAAACCTTCCGTGAAGTGATCAACAACGAGGAGCCATTGCAATCGCTGCACCGCACCACCGAGGTCAATCCGGCGATGCCGCACAACGAAAAAACCCTCTACACCGAAGCCCTTCAACCCTTCAGCTATGGCGTCGGGCTGGGCTTCAAGCAGAATGTCGGCGGCCCGGATGGCTTGCTCTATCAATTCAGTGCCGACGCGGACGCCGAGTATCGCTTCAACCGCAACACCTGGTGGAGCGGGTTGCTCAGCGCCAATCTGGCGAACAACTTTGACAAGTTCACCTATGACGCTCCCAGCGGCCTGCCCCGTGTGCGCACCGACTTGCGTCAGTACCTGACGACCTCCGAAGTGACCATGCCGTTGTTCCAGGTCAGTCACGCCGAGCAGTTGGACAAAGACCTGTACGGCATGGTTTACGGCGGCTATCTGGAGTCGATGTTCGCCGGGGTAGGGGGCGAGGTGCTGTTTCGCCCCACCGGCCAGCGCTGGTCGCTGGGTGCTGACCTGAACTACGTCCGCCAGCGCGAATTCGATCAGGGTTTTGGTCTGCGAGATTATTCGATCGTCACCGGTCACATCACCGGCTACACCGACTTGCCGTTCGATACGCTTGCGGCGGTCAGCGTCGGGCGTTACCTGGCGGGTGACTGGGGCGGCACGCTGGATATCTCGCGGGAGTTTTCCAACGGTGTGCGCTTTGGCGCCTGGGCGACGATCACCACCGCCAGCGGCAACGAGTATGGCGAAGGTAGTTTCGACAAAGGCATCTACCTGTCCATCCCGTTCGACGAGTTGATGAGCATGTCGACCATGCGCCGCGCCAACCTTGTCTGGTCGCCACTGACCCGGGACGGCGGTGCACGACTCAACCGCAGCTATCAGTTGCACTCCATGACCGACAGCCGCGACGACGACATGTTCTATCGCAACTTCGAGAAGATCACCGAGTAACTTTGTGGGAGCGAGCCAGCTCGCGAAGGCGTCGCAACATTCAGCCTGGATGTTGACTGACCCACCGCTATCGCGAACAGGCTCGCTCCTACGATTGTTCATCGGTGACGCAACCAGCGAGCCCCACCTAAATCCCCTTTAGGCGCGAGCCTGCTCGCGATGGTGTCAGCGCATCAAACGTGGGTGCCAGCTGACCCGCCACTCAAGCCAGTGCAACCACCAACCTCCAAATCCCACCCACAAAAAAGGGGACTTGCGTCCCCTTGCGGTGTTGCGTCGTGCAACGTTTTAAACCATCAGTAGATGTCCTTCGACAGTAGCGTAAATGGCGTCTTCACCAGAATTTTCAGGTCCAGCCACAACGACCAGTTGTTGATGTACTTGAGGTCAATTTCTACACGCTTCTGCATCTTGTCGAGGGTGTCGGTCTCACCACGGCAGCCGTTGATCTGTGCCAGGCCGGTGATACCCGGTTTGATTCGGTGGCGTGCCATGTAAGCGAGGATTTTCCCGGAGTAGTAGTTGTTATGCGCAACCGCATGCGGCCGTGGGCCAACCAGTGCCATATGGCCTTGCAGCACGTTGAACAGTTGCGGCAGTTCATCCAGCGAAGTGCGGCGGATGAAGCGGCCGACGGCGGTGATACGCGAGTCGTTGCGGCTGGCCTGCTTGACCTCTTTATCATCGTGGACACGCATCGAGCGGAACTTCCAGACCTGAATTACCTTGCCGTTCCAGCCATGGCGATCCTGCTTGAAGAACACCGGGCCAGGCGAGTTGAGCTTCACCGCCAGTGCAATGACCAGCAGTACCGGGCTCAACAGGATAATGGCCAGCAGCGCCACGCTTTTTTCCACCAGGCTTTTGCTCAGTGCAGCAGTTGGGCGGCTGGTCAGTGGGCTTTCGTTCAAGTAGATCGCCGGCAGGCCGTCCACGACTTTCACCGAGTGATTGAGCAGCGTCAGGCTGTTCAAGTCCGGTACCCACACCACGTCAACGTTGGCATCGAGCAAATCGACATACATGGCTTCGATTTTTGCCGCTTCCGACAAGGGCAGCGTGATGTACAGGCGACGGATATCATGGGTTTTGATCAGTTCGAGCAGATCTTCCTGAGCGCCGACAATGCTCGGTGCGCCCGGCTTCAGCGAGGGCACGTCGCCGTTGCTGACCAGACCGACCAGTGGCAGGTTTTCAAGATGGCTCAGCTTGTTGGCCAGCCCCAGGGCCAGTTCGCCGGTGCCAACGATCAGGGTTTTATGCTCGCTTTTACGCGACCGCTGGTAGAACTTCGAAAAGGCATGCAGCGGCGCATACAACAGTGCCTGGCCCAGGAAACCGTACACCGCCCAGCCCAGAATCACCTTCCGCGAAAACAGCTCATCGGCCTTGCAGATAAACGCAATGCAAGCCAGTGCAGCCATGGTCATGGACCAGCCCATGAACAGACGTCCCAGACCCGTCAGATAGTTGTCTCTTTTTCGATAAACGCCACTGAACGTGTAAGCCGGGACCGAGGCAAGTACAGCGAGCGTTGCACACATTCGGTAGTAGAACTCGACCGATCCTGTGTGTCGCTCAGCAAGTAGGAACAACAATGAAACAACAAAGCCCTGTGCCAGCGCCCATTGGCCCCAAAATGTAAGTCCCTTGAGGCCGGTGTTTCGATTGATACGAAGAGTAAGATCCATACGATATCCCCAGAAAACGTCCATTCAGGTTTCGACAGTTGAAATCCGAGTTGTTAAGTAGACTTATTGTTGTTGTTAGAGCGAATGTCCTGAGGTAACAACGCCGGTATGCGGAACTGTCGTCAGTCAATAGACTAAGTTATTGCTGGGGACGCTGTCTGACGAGTTCTAACAAGGTGGCAAAGTGCAACTAGCCATAAAATATAAGTAGTCGGCCGTTAGAATTGGTCGACGAGCAGGGGGTGAATAAATGGTGTTGTATTGGGTATTGTAGGAGGGGTGGAGGCAGGAGGAAGTTAGCGGGAAGATAAAACAAACAGAGTGCTATTTTTATTGTTGTCGCACTGTTGTTTGATTGGGTCAGGCGTTCAGCACACCACTTCCTGGATCAGGCAGTAACCGCGGTTTCTCACCGCACGAAACAGGCGTTCACCATTGCTGGCACTTTTGAATTTGTCCTGTAGACGACTCAGGCACATTTCCAGGCCGCGGTATTGTTCCGGTTCCCGGCCGATACTCAGGATCAGTTCGTCCCGACTGACGACGCGTTCTTCATGGTGCAGCATTTTCTTGACCAGTGCGGTTTCCAGTCCGGTCAGGCTTATTTCGACACCCTCTTTAACCAATGCACCTTGGTCATTATCGAGTTGCCAGACTTCGCTGGAAGGCGCATTACCCTCGATTGATTGGGCGCTGCCACTGGCGTCTGCCATGATAGCCGGCTTACTGTGGAAGGGACTTTCTGATTGAGCTGCCAACCATTCGGATTCGAGTGTGGCCAATATTTTCTGCGTATCGTGTTCAATGCTCTGCGCAACTTTTTTCCTTGTCACGCTTGGGTAAGAGAACTCCATCAGCACGGGGGCGGAAGAGGGCGAGGCAACTCCTTCAACAAACATCTGTGCCTGGGAGGTCCCAAATGAGTTGAATCGCTCACTGGACAGAATGGTCTCTAGTTCACGTTGCGACGTTGTGCTGTGGGTTACGACGACGAAATATTTTCTTGGGAGGGGTGTACTAATTTCCATGTCTCTCTCCTGAAGTACGCACCAAATTTGGCAAAAAAATGATCGGCAGGGGAGTAAAGACTCCCTCGGAAGTAATCGAAAGGCAGGGTTTGGGCCCAAAAATGGCCCTCGATGGGTTCCACACGATCTGCTATAGAATGACTTCTTATTGTTATGGTTCAGTGTTGCCACGGTCATGGAGTCGATAAATTGGCATGAAGTATAAAAGACAAATCAAACAATGAAACCGATATCTTTGTACAGCTTAAAAAAACATTACCTTAGATGATGTCAAAAAGCCTCTGAATTGCTGGCTCATACAGTCGATATCAACCCTCTCATCAGCCGGTATCCATAGCCTCGTATGCTCTGGATGGCGTTTGTACCGTAAACATCTTTGATTTTTCCGCGCAAGCGACTGATGGACTTTTCCAGCGCTCTGGGGTCGTAGAAATTGGTGTTGAGCCCCATGATAGCGGCGATTTCATCGTGACTTAGTATGTGATTACTGGTTTGCGCAAATGCTTCCAGAATCTTCATTTCGGCAAACGAAATATCCAGTTTTTTGCGGGTGCCCATTAAGCAGATACGAGTAGGGTCCAATATCAGATTGATATCTCTTTGCCATTCTTCACTGTTGAAAAAATCGGTAAGTAGCTCTGAACCTTCTTCAGATAAGGTATTGAACTTGATACAAAAGTCGGCCCCTGCCAGATAGTATTTCATCTTGTTGGGAGTGCCGCGTCCGGTAATAACCGCACATATGATAGGCTTTAAATGGGCGTTGCGCAGGTTTTCGACTACCGCAAGGCTCTCCTCGAGGGCCTGAGGGCTATCGATGATGATGAAGATGGCTCGATACGAACCGAGGTACTCGTTCTTTTTATATGAAAGAGTGTACGAACTGACATCAAGTGCTATATCGGTTCGCACGTGCCTTGCGACTAGCGCTCTAAAATGTTCAGCCACGCCACGCGTCCGACCCAGGGTGAGAACACCGGGTTCGTCGTTTGTCTGGCGCAGGCTTCTAGTCGCTAAGTTCCCTGTAAGCATCATGCATTGACTCGAATAGGTGCTGACATCGGGATGTTAAAGCACCGGTTCTCGTCTGTGACTGACAATTGGTAACATTTAAGCGAATTTTAGACGTGGCTCCCGAGTTTTCTAACAATAATTAAGCTTTTCAAGCTTTTAGTTGATTTTCTCGGTGCGCTGAACTAGTGAAAATTAGCTCGTTAGATGGTGGCAATATGGAATTGTGCCACTATTTTGAGTCTATGGCGATTTATTTTCATGTCCATTTGCCACTGTTTGTATCCTGTGGCGTCACGCTTTTTGAAATTCAGGCCAATGACGTGAAAATACAAATAGTGTGAGCTTGATCACGTTTTATCGCATGAGGTCGTCATCTCACCTAACTAGCGAATTACTTCCGCTGAAGTAATCAGCCGGACGATTCTTAACATGGCTTGAGTGTATTGTTTGATAAGACATATTCTCCGTCGCTGGGTCGAGCAATGGGTGTCAATTTGCCAGTTGCTTTGAGTTCGGTTGCTCAATACCTGAAGGTAGTTAACGCGGCGCTCATACGGGCAGTCTGACGGAGGATTAATGGATTTCTTGACCCTTATAAAGGTGTTGATTCTAGGTGCAGTAGAAGGCCTTACAGAGTTTTTGCCCATCTCCAGCACGGGGCATCAGATTATCGTTGCAGATTTATTAGAGTTTGGCGGTGAACGCGCCATGGCGTTCAATATTATTATTCAGTTGGGTGCCATTCTTGCCGTTGTGTGGGAGTTTCGTCCGAAGATCTTCGACATCGTCAAAGGCTTGCCGACGCAGCGCAATGCTCAACGCTTCACCCTCAACCTGCTGATCGGTTTTCTGCCAGCCGTTGTTCTGGGCGTGTTATTCGCCGACAAGATTCACGAATACCTGTTCAACCCGATAACCGTGGCCGTCGCGTTAGTCATCGGTGGCATTGTCATGTTGTGGGCGGAGCAGCGTGACCATGTGGTGTACATCGAGCATGTTGACGATATGCGCTGGTCAGATGCGCTGAAGGTGGGGTTCGCACAATGCCTGGCGATGGTACCGGGTACTTCCCGTTCCGGGTCGACCATCATTGGTGGTTTGCTGTTTGGCCTTTCGCGAAAAGCCGCCACCGAGTACTCGTTCTTTCTGGCGATGCCCACCATGGTCGGCGCTGCGGTGTACTCCGGCTACAAGTACCGCGACCTGTTCCAGAACAGCGATCTGCCGGTTTTCGCCCTGGGTTTCGTCACTGCGTTCTTTTTCGCGATGATCGCTGTGCGCGGCCTGCTCAAGTTCATTGCGAACCACAGTTATGCCGCCTTCGCGTGGTACCGCATCGCCTTCGGATTACTGATCCTGGCCACTTGGCTATTTGGTTGGGTGAATTGGACGGCGGCCGCAGCGGCGGGCTGACAGCAGCGCCAGGCGGTTCAAACCGCCTGGCTCGATTGCCGGGGCTTAACGTCCTTCAAGCAACTCAGCAGCTTGATCCAGCAGCGCCAACGGCTCCTTGGCTTTATGGATATCCACCGACAACAACTGGCGAAACTTGCGCGCGCCCGGAAACCCGGTGCCCAGGCCCAATATGTGTCGGGTGATGTGGTGCATCGAGCCACCCGCATCGATGTGCGCAGCGATGTAAGGCCGTAACTGCGCCAGCGCTGCGGCACGGGTGATCACCGGCGCAGTGCTGCCGAACAACTGCTGATCCACTTCAGCCATCACGTAAGGGTTGTGATACGCCTCGCGGCCCAGCATCACACCGTCAAACGTCTGCAAATGTTCATGGCAGGCCTCCAGCGTCTTGATCCCGCCGTTGAGAATGATCTCCAGCTCCGGAAAGTCCGCCTTCAGCCGCGCCGCGACGTCATAACGCAACGGCGGAATGTCACGGTTCTCCTTCGGTGACAACCCTTCCAGAATCGCAATCCGCGCATGCACGGTAAAACTGGTGCACCCGGCATCCCGTACCGTACCGACGAAGTCGCACAGCTCTTCGTAACTGTCGCGACCATTGATGCCGATGCGATGCTTGACCGTCACCGGAATCGACACCGCATCGCGCATCGCCTTCACACAATCGGCCACCAACTGCGGATGCCCCATCAGGCACGCGCCGATCATATTGTTCTGCACCCGATCACTCGGGCAGCCGACATTCAGATTCACCTCATCGTAACCATGCTCCTGCGCCATCCGCGCACAGGCCGCCAAATCCAGCGGAACACTGCCACCCAACTGCAACGCGAGCGGATGCTCAGCGTCGTCATGCCGCAGAAAACGCTCGTGATCACCGTTGAGCAGGGCGCCGGTGGTAACCATTTCGGTATAGAGCAGGGCGTTTTTCGACAACAGGCGCAGGAAAAAACGGCAATGGCGGTCAGTCCAATCCATCATCGGCGCAACCGAAAACCGGCGGGACAGCGGGGCGGGTGTAGCGTTGTTTACGGGCATGAGGAATCTGGAATCGGTGGGGCTGGGAGGTGAGGGAGTTTATCAGGATTGGCCTTGTGGGGCGCGGACGTGTCCGAAAGCGGCTGACAAGATGCTGATCTGCCGTTTATAGCATCACGAAAATGTAGGAGATTTCTCTCAAGTCGCGTCCGCTTTACCCATATTGCTCATCATTTGTTAGCCCCGCTAACCTTACGCCGTCGCTGCAAAATCAGCGACAAGGGTGTGGAAGCCCTTCACAAGATCTAGGCGCACAAGGCGCCACCTGAATTTAAGCAGGCGTTTTTTTCATGTCTGCTGTTAAATTATGGCGGCTGTGCGCGGGGCACTCTCGAGTGCGCCGGGTTCCTAGATCCCCGGTCTTCCACACCTGCGCACAGCTGCCACCCATCATGTGGAAGTGATGCTGGCAGTTCCTTTAATTAATTCTAGGAACGAAAACGATGAAAAAGATCACGCCTGATCCTCCTGAGTCCTCAACCGCTTGCGAAGCTGTCAATTTTGGTCAGCTCTCCGAAGCCAGTCATCGCGTTGTCAGAAAACGCCTACGCAATCCGAGCCACGCCGACCCTATCTGTCACGTTCTTACGATAGTTCCCAACGTCGACACTGAAACCTTGCTTTGTCATGCCTGCGAAACTCTCGCGTCGCTAAACGCCTTGACCACCGATCTGACTTGCAAACTCGAAGGTTCACCGCGCAGTCTTGCTCTGTCGATCCAGCAGTTGGCAGTAGTGGGGGAGCTGTTGGTGAATCGCGCGCTGGATAACATCGAGCCACCCGGTGGGGTATGAAGGTACTTTCGGCACCTGGAGGGTAATGATGGATAACAGAAGGACGTTCTGGATGGCGTCCTTTTTGATTTCAGTCTTAAACGTGGAGAAAAGGGCACTAATTTATTCTGGAAAATAAATCCGTCCCCTTTTTGGTATAACTCACCTGCTTCATGCCAACAACCCCGCACCAGCGATTGTCTTGGGGAGTCAGTGGGAGATATTGGCAGCCAACGCCAGCACTGGAGTGCTGTTCGATCTGGTCGGCCTGAGTGCCGATGCGGCAGAAGGCCTAAATCTGTTGGTAACGCTGCTGGAGCCTGGAGGGTTGGGCGATCATCTGAACAACGTCGAGGAAATCAGATTGATTGCTTGGCAAAGGGCAGCTAGAGAGGCCCTGAGCAACCCGGGGCTCGCTACGCTTCTGAAAAGCCTCCCCACGCCTCAAGAGGCTTCCACGTTGACAAACGAACTGCCTCCGTTGGTACTGACGCGGCTCGACTCAAGGCATGGGGAACTGAAATTCATGTCAACTTTTACAACATTTGGCATGCCTCTCGACATTACGATGGAGTCGCTGCGTATTGAGCATCTGATTCCTGCCGACGCGAGAACCTGGGAAGTCATGGCCCGAGCCTATGGACAATTGAAATGCTGATGCCGTTATCTTCGGTTCAACACATTCATAGGTGTGTTCGCCAGACGCTTACCGCGGACGTGCCTCAAAGCGATGTTTTCAACACTTCCTGAACCGACGCTGTCGCCGAGTCAGGTTTCATCCTGCCTGACCGAACTCCGGCATAGGATCAATCCCGACCCTTTTCAAACTGCATCCAGCCCCACAGGAACCCGCAAAATGATCGCAAACCTCATCAAAGTCTCGTTGATCGCGGGTGCTGTACTGTTGAGCGCCTGTTCCGGTGTGAGTACCGATCACCGGTATGCGGATGACTCGTGGCCGTCCAGCGGTTTCGGCCCGGGGCCGACTCGTAGCGCCAGCCAGTTGAATTTCCATGGCAGTGCGCTGGGCAACAGTTTTGGTGAGTACAGTTCGGGGTTGTTGCAGGACGATTGACCGATGCAGAACGGCGCAATGATTGCGCCGTTCTGCATTCGGGAGAGGATCAGAGCATCCTCAAACCTTCAAAAGGATTCCAGCCTTGTGAGCCTTTGACCTGTTTCAGGTAGTAGGCGTAGTTGGCGCTCAGCCCGTACATCAGCGCAAAGACGATATTCAGGCCGGTGTTTAGGGCTTTGGGGCCTTCTTCGTAACCCAGCAGACTGAATATCAGTGTCAGGACGAAGGAGAGGGCGATGATAATCGCGATGATCGCCAGGTTCTTTTTCCACAGTCCAAGCACGAACAGATAGATGGGCCCGAAGAAAAACGCGATGAAGTTCAGGTTGATCAGAATGCGCTTGCGCGCTGGCAACTGCTTGAAAGCGGATTTGAATTCCGGGCTTTTTGGCGCGCCGTGTTGATCGAAGAAAGCGAAACGCTCTTGCCATTTCGGGCTGGCGTTGTAGGTTTGCAATTCATCCGTGCTGCTCATTGTCTGTCCTTTTTTTGAGGGTTTTGCTCGGTCGAGGCATCGACCGAGTTGTCGTTCGGTGCGCTTATCAACGCGTCTTGCATGCGACCGGCGTGCTGTCGGCGCGACCGCAGTTTCGGACATGTATCAAGATTTAACAAGCCATGACGTCACAACTCGTCCACTTGCGGGCTCAACGTTCCCAGCCACGCCACCAACCCTACAATCAACAGACCTGCAGCGAGCTCTATCTTCATGCTGCAGCGAAGCGTGTTCGCCGCTACGCGATACTGCCCCTCTCGCAATGAGTGCTGGAGCAACGGTCCCCAATGGAGGCGGTTTAGCGCGGCCAGTACGAGCATACCGGCGAACAAGGCGACTTTGATCAACAGCAAAACGCCGTAGGTGCCTGGCAGCACTGCGTCAATGCTTGGTCCGGCGATGTATAGGTAGTTCACAACGCCGGTGATTGTGATGACAAGCACAATCAGCGCACCCACGGACTCGAACCGGGTGACGGCACGTGCCAGGAGACGGATGTGCTTTTCCGATTGCAGGCGGTTGTCGCGTGACATCCAGAAAAACGCGACCAATGCCCCCAGCCAGGCACCCGCGGCCAGCAAGTGCAGGATGTCTGCGGTGAAATGCCAGACGCCTTCATCCATGGCTCCATGTCCGCTCCAGGCCAGAGAGGCGAGGGCGATAGCGCCAGCAATAGCCGCTACCCATAAGCCTGGTGCAGATGCGCGCGTGTTGCATAACACCGCCAAAGCGACGACTGACAACATCGTGATCCGAATCATCCAGGCCATCCCGGCGTCCATTTCAAACACCATCATTTCCATGTGCGGGCGCAGTTCGCCAAGGTCGGATTCCCCGCTCATGGCGCTGACCATCAGCAGCATGCCAATGACGGATAGCGCCCCCCCGACAATGGCCGCGCCCACCAGTAGTGATCGAAATGGCAGCACGCCCCCCGAAATCCGTTCCTGCCCCTTAAGGCTGTACAACCCGAACAGCGCGATGCCAAATAGCAGCATCAAATCCACGTACAACAAAAAGCGCAGAACGATCTGGGCCGAGTCGCTCATCAATCACTTCACTTTGAATGAAACGTTGCCGGTGATCGGGTGGGTGTCCGAGGACACGGCGCGCCACTCGACCTTGTAGGTGCCAGCGGGTAGCGGTGCCAGCGGCGTAATGAGCATGAATTTCGGGTCGCTGCCAGCGCTGACTCTGGCTTTCATGGGCGTGGGAGAATGCGCCATGCCGGACATTTCGGTCATGACCAGTTTTGCCCCGGAAAACTGCGTGACCAGGTTTTCGGAAAAGTGCAGTTCGATGGTGTCGGGCGCCGCACCCATGGCACCGTCGGCAGGGCTGGAGGACAGCAACTTCGGATGGGCTTGAACTATGGTGCCCATTAGCAGCCCGGCTGACAGCACGACAGTGACAGCGGTGTTTTTGATGATGTGCATGCAAGGCCTCTTGCCGCTCAATGCGGCTGTTTTTCATTGTGGGTATAGGGGGTCAGAACCACAGACGCACGCCGAGAACCAGCCGCGCCTCGCTGCGATCCTCGCCATCGGTCGTGGCGTAATCGGCGGTTTTGCCGTAGGTGCGGTTCCAGGTCACGCCAATGTAGGGCGCAAACTCCCGGCGAATTTCGTAACGCAGGCGCAGGCCCGCTTCGCTATTGGACAGGCCGGAGCCAATCCCTCGTTGCGGGTCGTTCTTGCCGTAGACGTTAAGTTCCGCGGTCGGTTGCAGGATGAGGCGGTTGGTCAGCAGGATGTCGTAGTCGCCTTCCAGTCGCACGGCGCTCTGACCGCCTTCACCGATGAATGCCGTCGCCTCGGTTTCGAAGTTGTACAGCGCCATGCCTTGCACGCCTAACGCGGCCCAGGTTTGCGGGGCACCGGGTTTGAAGTCCTGGCGGATACCGCTGACCACGTCCCACCATGGGCTGATCGCATGGCCCCAAAGCGCCTGGATTTCAGCATCTTCGGTCTTGCCGTTGGTGCGTTCGCCTTCAGAGCGCAGCCAAAGACGATCGATGTCGCCACCGATCCAGCCGGACAAATCCCAGGCCAGGGTGCTGCCGTCGTCGGCGTCCTGCCATTCGAGTTTATCGGCAAGAAAGAGTGAGTTCAGCGCAGTGTCATGTACGGCATGACCGCTATGGCTGCGGAAGACGGCCGCTCGGTCGGCGTCGGTCAGTGCCGGGATGGGCGTACGACTTTCGGTCGGGGCTGCAGGTTGCATCTGGCCTTCGTCCATGGTTTGCAGCTCGCCATGATCCATTGAGGTCATCTGGCTGTGATCCATGCCCTGCATGTCGCTTGAGGCGGCTTTTACCGTGGAGAACGGCAGACCAGCGGTGATGAAGGTCATGGCAATGGGGATGAGTCTGATCATGTTTGGCGCCTCATTCTTCCACGCGAACTTCACGGAACATGCCCATTTCCATGTGGAACAGGAGATGGCAGTGATAGGCCCAGCGCCCGAGCGCGTCGGCGGTTACCCGGTAGCTGCGGCGTGTGCCCGGTGGCATGTCAATGGTGTGCTTGCGCACCATGAAGGCGCCGTTCTCGTCTTCGAGGTCGCTCCACATTCCGTGCAGGTGGATGGGGTGCATCATCATCGTGTCGTTGACCAGCACCACGCGAACGCGCTCGCCATACGTGAGGTACAGAGGCTCGGCATCGGAGAATTTCACGCCGTTGAACGACCAGGAGAACTTCTCCATATGCCCGGTCAGATGTAACTCGATCGTGCGCCCGGGATCGCGGCCATCCGGGTCCTCGAAGGTACTGCGCAGGTCGGCGTAGGTCAGAACCCGGCGGCCATTGTTGCGCAGGCCCAGGCCGGGGTCGTCGAGTTTGGGTGAGGTGGACATGGCTTGCATGTCCACCAGCGGGTTGTCGTTTTCCGAATCGGGATGAGACTGCATCCCGGGCATGGCCATGTTGCTGTGGTCCATGCCGGCCATGTCGCCGTGATCCATTCCGCCCATACCCATGTCCTCCATGCTGACCAAGGGACGAGGGTCCAGCGGTGGCACAGGCGCGGACAGGCCAGGTTTCATCGCAAGGCTGCCGCGGGCGTAGCCGCTACGGTCCATCGATTGAGCGAACACGGTGTAGGCGGTGTCAGTCGGCTCGACAATCACGTCGAAGGTCTCCGCCACGGCAATGCGAAATTCGTCGACGCTCACGGGTTTGACGTGCAGGCCATCGGCCGCGACAACGGTCATTTTCAGGCCAGGAATGCGCACGTCGAAGTAGCTCATGGCCGAGCCGTTGATGAAACGCAGCCGCAGTTTTTCGCCGGGACGGAACACACCGGTCCAGTTCGCGTCCGGTGGCTGGCCGTTCATCAAGTAGGTGTAGGTGGCGCCGCTGACGTCGGCCAGATCGGTGGGATTCATCTTCATTTCAGCCCACATCTTGCGATCGCCAACGGTCGCCCCCCAACCGTTGGCGCTGACGTCGTCGATGAAATCGCCCACGGTGCGCTTGTGGTAGTTGTAGTAATCGGACTGCTTTTTCAGCGTTTTCATCAGGCTGGCCGGGTCTTCGTCGGTCCAGTCGGTCAGCATCACCACGTAATCGCGGTCGTACTGGAAAGGCTCCGGCTCCCTGGCGTCAATCACCAGCGGGCCGTAGACGCCGGATTGTTCCTGCAGCCCCGAATGGCTGTGATACCAGTAGGTGCCGTTTTGTCGGACTTTGAATTGGTAGACATACAGCCCGCCGGGGTCTATGCCCTTGAAGCTCAGCCCCGGCACGCCATCCATGTTGGCGGGCAACAAAATCCCGTGCCAGTGAATGGAGGTGCTGTCCTTGAGTGCGTTCTTCACCCGCAACGTGACCGTATCGCCTTCGCGCCAGCGCAGGAGAGGGCCGGGAAGGCTGCCATTGATAGTCATCGCGGTGCGCGGATTGCCGGTGAAGTTGACAGGGGTTTCACCGATGAACAGCTCGAAATCGCTGCCGGCCAGCACTTGCGGTTCGCCGGGGCTGGTGATCGCCCAGACGGACGGGCGCCATAATCCGAAACCGCTCAGCAGTCCGCCTGCAGCCAGGCCTTTGACGAAGGTGCGTCGTGAAGTGTTGGAGTGCATGCCGATTATCCCGTCCGTCAGCCTGGTGAACTTATCGACGAGACTAACGAACGGTGCCTTTCAACAGGCTGAGGCGAAGATTACAGATTTGTCAGGTGGAGGACGTTTTACTGGCGCTTGGTAGGCTTGTCAGACGAGGCCACGGTGCCGCCGCTGCAGTTGATGTAGGACGACGACTTCAGCCAGCGCTGATCCGGGTAGTAGGAAAACAGCAGTTGCCCATCCTTCATCGAATCGATCAGCCGGTGGGCAATTGCCGGTCGGACTGCGGGGCAACCGAGGCTTCTGCCGATCCGGCCATTCGCCCTTGCCAGCACGGGACTGACGTACGGCGCGCCATGAATGACGATTGCGCGGTCGAAGGCGTTATCGTTGAAGCCCGGTTCCAGGCCTTCCATGCGCAATGAATAGCCATTCTGGCCGCGATAGCTTTGCTGGGTGCGGAACAGGCCCAGGCTGGTGGCGAAGCTTTCGTTTTGATTGGAGAACTGAGTGGCCATGTTTTCGCCGCTGTTGCGGCCATGGGCGACGAGCTCCTGGAACAGCAATTTGCGCTTTTTCAGATCGAACACCCACAGGCGTTGTTCGGTCGAAGGCAGGGAGTAATCGATCACTGCTAGTCTCTGTGCCGGGGCGGCGCCTTGGACGCGGGTGCATTGGGTGGCACGGACTGCCAGGGCAATCACCTTGGCATTGGCATTTGGAGCGGCTTTGGCCAGCGCGACTTCAAGTGAATCGGCGTAGGCTGTTGAAAGGGAAGCCGACGTCAACAGCAGAGCTGTGTACAGAAAGCCAAAGCGATGTAGCGCCATAAAAATGTCTCATCAGGAATATTTCGAGTCTAGCAGCGAGTTGGACGCTAGCCCTTTGATTGCGGGAGATTAAGGATTATCCATGGGTCAATTAACAAGGTTATTCGTCATAAGCCGTGTATTTTTTATGGTCTTTCTGATCAGCGGCACTGCCTTCGCCGAAACTTCGCCGATCATGCCGATAACTCCGCCAACCAGTCCCGTGGCTGCTGCGCCGGATGATGTCGTCGGTCAAGCGATCCAGGCGGTGCTGGAACCGATGCAATCTTCGTTCCCGCCGCTGCTCACTTCGGGCAAGCATCAACGCGTGGATGTCAGCCGGGTGGTGATGGATTTCTATTCCCATCGTAATTTTCGTGCCGCCTGGACGGACGGGCGGGACGTCACGCAACTGCTCAAAAGCCTCAACGAAACAGATATCGATGGCCTTGTGCCGACGGATTTCCGGGTGGCGGAACTGGCTCAGGCGCAACTGGCGCTTCATGCGACCGCACCGACTCCGGCGCAGGCGGCGGCTTTTGATCTCGCGGCTACTCGCACACACATCACCGCGCTGCTGCAATTGCGGCGTGGCAAAGTCGATCCGGCACGCCTGGATTTCCACTGGAATTTTGACCCGGTCGGGGTGGATCCCCGCGAGGACGTCAACAGCTTCTTCACTGCCCTGGACGATCACGATGTGGCTCGCGCATTTGCTCAAGCGCCACCGCAGGAGGCGGTTTATCGCAACATGCGTGTGGCCTTGGCGCATTTGCGCCAGGTCAGGGATGCGGGCGGCTGGCCAACAGTGACGCAAGGACAATCGCTCAAGCCCGGCATGGACGGTGTGGCAGTGGCGCAGCTGCGTGCCCGCCTGGCGGCCGGTGGCTACCTGGAAGCGCAAACGGGCAAGCGCACGGATTACGACGAAAAAGTCATCGCGGCGGTGAAGAAGTATCAGTCTGAGCAGTATCTGGGCGCGGATGGTGTAGCGGGGGCGGCGACCCTGGCGGCGTTGAACGTGCCGGTGGAGGCGCGGATCGATCAGGTCCGGGTGAACATGGAGCGGGCGCGGTGGTTGCTGTACAAACTTCAGGGCACGTTCGTCATCGTTGATATCGCCGGATACAAGGTTGCGCTGTATCGCGATGGCCAACCGGTCTGGCGCTCCCGGGTGCAGGTCGGCAAGCCGTTTCGCAGCACGCCGGTGTTCCAGTCCGAAATTACCTATGTCACGTTCAACCCGACGTGGACGGTGCCGCCAACGATTCTGGTCAAGGACATGTTGCCCAAGATTCAACAGAATCCGGGCTATCTGGCCGCCAACCGGATCCGGGCCCTCGACCGGGAGGGCAATGTGCTCGATCCGGCGGGCATCGACTGGTACAACGCTCGCGGCATTACGTTGCGCCAGGATGCCGGTCCGGAAAACTCCCTGGGCCAGGTGGTCATTCGCTTCCCCAACGATTACGCCATTTATTTGCACGACACGCCGCACCGCGAGTTGTTCGCCAAGTCCATGCGCGCCACCAGTTCCGGCTGTATTCGGGTGGAGAATCCGTTGCAGTTGGTCGAACTGTTGTTCAACGATCCGGTGCGCTGGAACAGCGAAGGTATTCAAAAGCAATTGGCCAACGGCAAGACCGAAAACATCAAGCTGCCGGTCAAGGTGCCGGTGTTGTTGGCTTACTGGACGGTCGATATGAGCAACGATGGACGGGTGACGTTCAAGCCCGACGTGTATGGCTATGATTCTCCGGTGTTGCGCCGGTTGAACATGCCGACGGAGTTGCCCGCACTGGATTTGCAGCAGGCGGCAACGTCTATGGTGGTGTCGGGGCAAAACAACTGATTGCCCGGCAGCGCAGTGCTGGTTACTCCGTTCAATAACGGTCAAAAGCTCTAGGCCGGCCTTGTGCTCCGTCGCAAATTTGCGAACTGGCAACGCAATGCAGTTGGCCATGAGGTTAAAACTATCACAATGAAAGTAGGTCATAGATGACCGGGCTAAATGGGATAGGGAATTCAAGATGGATGTTGTGCAAAAAAAATCGTCACTGACCGCAGGTCCACTTCATGTGCATGACCTTGATGAGTGCCGCAACATTCAGAAAGGATCAGTGTTTATTGTGGCTTCGGGGGCGTCCGCCAAGGACTTTCCAGCGCAAAAGTATGCTGGCGTTCCCATGATCACCATGAACGGTGCGATTTCGAAGTTCGTTGGAACAGGGATCAAACCGTTTTTTTATGTGTGTACCGACCTCGGCTTTCCCCGGGAGCAACCTGATTTGTTTTCCCAGGCCATGGGTATCAGTGAGCGAGTCGCACTCGGCGAAGATCATCTCTGGGGCAATCAGGCGGAGCCCGAAGGCGAGTTGTATTTGCTCGGGCGGGCGCCCAAACAGTCCTGGAGTGATTTGTTCCGCACGGATCAGGAGCTGGTCAGAAGTCGCAAGTTGGGCACCGGGCGCACTCGCAGCCTGGGTTTCAGCAAGAATCTCAAACGCGGCTTTTTTGACGCTCGCACGGTGGCTTATCTGGCATTACAGCTTGCCTATCATCTGGGGTTTACCAAGGTGTTTCTGGTCGGCGTCGACTTGAATGAAACGGTCTGTCGTTTCTACGAAGAGCCTGGGTCCAAGACATCTCCTTGCCGGCTCGATCA
This sequence comes from Pseudomonas reinekei, assembly GCF_001945365.1. Lineage (GTDB taxonomy): Bacteria > Pseudomonadota > Gammaproteobacteria > Pseudomonadales > Pseudomonadaceae > Aquipseudomonas > Aquipseudomonas reinekei. Next base: position 281,675 of record NZ_MSTQ01000004.1, on the reverse strand, counting down.
GCACTTTTTTACGAGAATCTTGCCGTCGTTGGAAATTCTGTCGAAGTACGTCGTGAATGAAGACTTTCAGGTCTTCAACCTGTCGGACACGTCGAGGATTCCGGTGGAGCTCGTGCCCCGGGTGACGATGGACCAGCTCGATGCACTGATCTGACCGCTGCCGTGGGAGAGTCGGGCTTAGGGGGGCGATAGCGCTCCTCGCAAGAACTCGATCAAGGCCTGCTGTAAACCGCTCAGAGCGCCGTCGCGGCTGATCAACGCCAGTTCCGTGGGGGGCAGTGGCGGCAGGTCGGTGCAGACGCTGTGTTCAGGCAACACCGCCGATGCGGGCAACACCGAAATGCCCAACCCGCAAGCCACGGCGGCTTGAATGCCCGTCAGGCTATGACTGCCGAAGGCGATTCGCCAGGGCCGTTGCGCGACATCCAGCAATCGGATGGCGCGCTGACGATAAAGGCAGCCCTGCGGAAACAGCGCCAGGGGTAATACGCCGTCGATGGACTCAACATCCGCACCTTTGACCCACACCAGTGTTTCCGGCCAGGCGTCCCAGCAGGGGCCGCTGCCGGGCTCGCGCTTGACCAGCGCAATATCGATGCCGCCGCTGGCGAGTTGCTGTTTAAGGTCGGTGCTCATGCCGCTGACTGTTTCCAGGCGTGCCTGGGGTTTCTCCCGCTTGAACCCGGCCAGAATCGTTGCCATGCGCCGGGCGTCGAAATCCTCCGGGACACCGATGCGCAGGATCTCCAGATCAACGTCGCTGGCCAGCGCTTCGACGGCTTGCGACGACAGCGCCAGCAAACGCCGGGCATAGTGAATCAGCATTTCGCCATGCTCGGTGACGCTGATGTTTTGCCCGGTGCGATCGCGCAACAACAGTGCATGCCCGACCATTTCTTCGAGTTTGCGCAGCTGTTGACTCACCGTCGATTGCGTTCGATGCACGCGCTCGGCGGCGCGGGTGAAGCTGCCTTCATCCACCACGCAAACGAAGGTCTTGAGCAGTTCGAGATCGAGCATGGCAATCCCCTTGATATTTGAATTACAACTAACATGCGTCTATTAATTTAATTTCACACTATCACGTAGCGCTCATAAGCTGAAGATCACCTTTCAGAGGATGCTTCCATGACACTGCAAAACACTCCACGCCCTGAGTGGCTGACCTTTGATTGCTACGGCACGCTGATCCAGTGGGATGAAGGCTTGAAAGCCGTGGCGGCCGATATCCTGCGCGGCAAGGACGAACATGCTGTGGATGTCGAGCGCCTGATCGAGGTCTATGACCGCCACGAGCATCGACTGGAGCAAATCCCGCCGCATCGGTCGTTCCGCGAATTGAGTACCCAAGGTTTGCAACTGGCCCTGGAAGAGCTTGGGCTGACGAGTGATCCACAGGACAGTCAACAATTGGCGTCGGCCATCCCACGGATGCCGCCGTTCTCCGAAGTCATTGCGACACTGGCGCAGCTCAAGGCCATGGGCTTCAAGCTGTGCATCGTTTCCAATACCGACGACGACATCATTGCCGGCAACGTCGCGCAACTGGGCGGGCATATCGACCGGGTCATCACCGCCCAGCAGGCCGGCGCCTACAAACCCGATCCGCGCTTGTTTGACTACGCTCACCAACAGCTTGGTGTCACTCGCGAGCAGGTGGTGCACATCTGCGCCAGCCCGACGCTGGATCACACCGCCGCCCGGGACATGCATTTCCGGTGCGTGTGGATTGACCGTGGCACCGGCCGGCAATTGCTGCCGGATTATCGACCCGATGCGATATTGAACACGCTGGATCAGGTCGTGCCCTTGTTTAAGTCCCTTGGCTGGTAACACACGGAGTCGTCAACATGGCACACACGCTTGCAGGCAGTTCCCGGCGTTCGTTTTACGCTGACCTGAACCTGGACTCAGAGGCCGTCATCACCGCTCGCACCGAGTTGGCGGCGTGCTTTCAACTGGCGGCGCGCCACGGTTTGGAGGAGGGCATCTGCAACCATTTTTCGGCCATGGTGCCGGGGCGCGATGATCTGTTTTTTGTGAACCCGTATGGCTACGCATTCGAAGAAGTCCGCGCCGACAACCTGCTGGTCTGCGACTTTCACGGCAATGTCATCGACGGCGATGGCCAGCCGGAAGCGACGGCTTTCCATATCCACGCGCGGCTGCACAAACAACTGCCCCGGGTGAAAGTGGCGTTCCACACGCACATGCCCCATGCCACGGCGTTGTGCCTGCTGCAGGGCCCGCCGCTGTTATGGCTGGGCCAGACTGCCCTGAAGTTTTATGGCCGCACGGCGGTAGACGAGCATTACAACGGCCTGGCCCTCGATGAATCCGAAGGCGACCGGATTGCCGGCGTCATGGGCAACGCCGACATCCTGTTCTTGAAAAACCACGGGGTGATCGTCGCCGGGCCGACCATCGCCGAAGCCTGGGACGATTTGTATTACCTGGAGCGCGCAGCGCAGGTGCAATGGATGGCGATGGCAACCCAGCGCGAACTCAAACCGGTGCCCCATGAAATCGCCCAGCGGGCCTATGAGCAAATGCGCCTGGGCGATGCCGAGAGTGCGCGGGCGCATTTGCACAGTGCGATGCGGCGATTGCAGCGTTCTGGCTGATGCGCGGTCATTCGGGGTGTCGGGCGCAGAGCAACGGAACCATATGCCGAGTGGTCTCCATTTATTCCTGATAACCCCGTAGACTACGCGCACAAAAAATAAGGGCTTTTGGGCAGGTGCCCATGCATTGCCCTTAAAGGACGAGCTTTTTTGCCCACACGCTTCCTGGACCGTTATTACACTCCCGGCGTCGCCTTCAAACGCGCACCGTTGCGCAAAGCGGCTGTACTATTTGTAGCCACGGTGTGCCTGTGCCTGTGCGGTTTGCTTTACCTGCAACTGGAACAATCCCGGCGCCACGACCTGAACCAGGCTCAGATTGCGTCCTCGAACCTGACGCGCGCCATGGCGCAGCAGGCCGAAGACACGTTCATGAAGGCCGACCTGGTGCTGACCAGTCTGGTGGACTGGATTCAAGTGGACGGTTTCGGCCCGGCGCTCAGGCCACGCTTGCAGAAAACCTTCGCTCGACGCGTGCTGTCGCTGGAACAATTGCACGGCATCTTGCTGTTCGACCAAAAAGGTCAGTGGATTGTCACTTCCTTTGAAAGCCTTCCTCGCGGACCCGGCGTGGCGGATCGCGACTACTTCAAATTCCATCAGCAAAACGTGACATCCGCGGCGCACATCGGTGCGGCGATTCGCAGCCGGGAAAATGGCGAGTGGATTATCCCGGTTTCCAAGCGGATCAACGACAAGAACGGCCAGTTCCAGGGGGTGTTGTTGGCCGGGATCAAGATGTCGTACTTCGACCAGTTCTTCAAAAGCTTCAGCATCGATGACAACGGCTCGATGTTCATGGCGTTGACCGATGGAACATTGTTGGCGCGCCGGCCCTTTGTGGAGTCGCAGATCGGCACTTCTTTGGCCCGGAACGAAATCTTTCAGACACTCCTGCCGCAAGCGTCTTCGGGCAACGCAATGTTAACCTCGGTGGTGGATGGCATTGTCCGCTTGTTCGGGTACCGGCAGTTGGAGGCTTACCCGCTGGTGGTGTCGTCGGCCTCGTCGAGGGACTCGATTCTCGCCGGGTGGTACGACACCGCGTTTCGCTCCGGCCTCATCGTTGCGTTGGTGATGTTGGGTGTGGCGCTGTTCGGATGGGTGTTTCTGCGGCAGGTGCGCGTCGGCGAACGGGTCGAGGCGGATTTGCGCAAGGCCCAGGAAGCGCTGGAGTTGATCGCGACGCACGACAGCCTGACCGGCCTGGCCAATCGCCGATTGTTCGAGCGAGCGCTGGATATCGAGTTCGGGCGCGGTGCGCGACAGAGCAGCGCGCTGAGTCTGATCATGCTCGATATCGATTACTTCAAGCGCTACAACGACACCTATGGCCATGTGGTAGGGGACCACTGCCTGGCGCAGGTGGCCCGGGCGATCAAAGGTTGCTGCCATCGCAAAGCGGATCTGGCCGTGCGTTACGGCGGTGAAGAGTTTGCGGTGTTGCTGCCCGACACCGACATCCACGGCGCCATGACCCTTGCCGAACAAATACGCCGCAGCGTCATGGACAAGAACATCAGCCATACCGGTTCACCCACCGGCTATGTGACGGTCAGCCTCGGTTGTTACTCGTTCGTGCCGACGGGGCGTGACAGCATGGAGGTGTTTATCCAGCGCGCCGACGCGGCGCTGTATCAGGCCAAGCACGCGGGGCGCAATCGCTCGGCGGTGCTGTCGATGGAGGGTCATGTCGAGGCGCTGATGCGTTCTGACCGATAAGTTGGAACTCGACTCTGTTTCACGAAAGCAACACCCCGGCCAACCGGTGGTCCGCCTGTCGGGTCATGTTCATTTGATCGTCTAGAGTTCCGATAGCTCTGCCAAATCCGGCAGATCTCCCATCGCACGGACGATCGCCATCATGTTGATAACCCAAGCATTGACGGCCGTTGCCATGACCGTTGCCGTCGCAGCCATGTTTCCGCTGGTCAGCCAGGCTCAATCGAACACCACTCCCGAAGAGGCTCACGCCATTGGCGTTGAGGCCTACGTTTATTTCTATCCCTTGTTGACCATGGACATCACCCGCAAACAGTTCACCAACATCGAGCCGGGCAAGGCGTTCGGCAAAGGCCCGATGAACATGTTCGTGAGTGTGCCGCAATATCCGCCCGCAGATTTCAAAGGGGTGGTGCGCTCCAATTTTGACACCTTGTATTCCATCGCCTGGCTCGACTTGACCAAGGAACCGCTGGTCATCGCCGCGCCGGACACCGCCGGACGCTTCTATTTGCTGCCGATGCTCGACATGTGGAGCGACGTTTTCGCCTCACCGGGCTGGCGCACCACGGGAACCGAAGCCGCGCAATTTCTGGTGACGCCACCAGGCTGGACCGGCACGGTGCCGGCCGGGCTGAGTCATTTGCCGGCGCCGACGCCATTTGTCTGGGTCATCGGCCGGACCAAAACCGACGGCGCGGCGGACTATGCGGCCGTGCACAAGATCCAGGCCGGCTACACCGTGACGCCGTTGTCGCGACTGGGCAAAGACGCCGAGCCGGTCAGCGTAAAAATCGATTCGTCCGTCGACATGAAAACCCCGCCGAAGATTCAGGTCGACTCGCTGTCGGCGGCTGACTACTTCGCCTACGCCGCCGAGTTGCTCAAAGTGCATCCGGCCCACAGCACGGATCAGCCGATACTGGCGCAGATCAAACGCATTGGTATCGAGCCCGGCAAATCGTTCGACATGGGCGCGCTGGCACCTGAAGTCCAAGCCGCGCTCGATTCCGTGCCCGCACAAGCGCAGAGCCTGATGAAGTGGAAGGTGGAAACCCTGGCGCGCGTCGTCAACGGTTGGTCGATGAATACCGACACCATGGGCGTCTATGGCAACTACTACCTTAAACGCGCGATCGTCGCCCAGGTCGGGCTCGGCGCCAACTTGCCCGAGGATGCGATTTATCCATTGAACATGGGGGATGCGGCCGGCAAGCCACTCGACGGCACGAACAAGTACGTGTTGCATTTTGACAAGGGGGATACGCCACCGGTGAATGCTTTTTGGTCGATCACGCTGTACGACCCGGAAGGGTTCCAGGTTGGCAATGAACTGAATCGCTTTGCAGTCAGCAGCTGGATGCCGTTCAAGAGCAACGCTGACGGCTCGCTGGACATTTACTTCCAGAACGAAAGCCCCGGCAAAGACCTTGAAGCCAATTGGCTACCTGCACCCAAAGGGCCATTCAACCTGACGATGCGCTTGTACGGGCCCAAGGCCGAAGCGCTGAACGGCAAATGGAATCCACCGCCTGTCAGGCAGATTTAGCTAGCCGGCAGCAGGCAGCCGCGGGTGTCTCACCATCGGTTGCCTTTACGCGTTCAGCTGCCGGTCCCGCCGCCAGCACCCCCGGTGCCACCGCCGGATGATCCGGTACCACCACCGGCGCCTGATCCCGACCCCGAACCGCTGGAGCTACCGGCACTGCCGCCCGATGAACCCGTCGCACCACCGTCACCGGCGTTGCCGCCTGACGGTGCGCTGGGGGTGTTGTCGGGCGGCATGACAGGGCCGCTGGTCGCGCCGGATTTGGTGCTCGTCGCATCAGCGTCATCGCCAGAGGCGGCGATACTGGCCATGGACGCCACAGAGAGCAATCCGGCCAATAGCAGCGAAGTACATTTAATGTTCATCATGGTCCGTCTCCACAAATGAGTCGTTACCTGATGTTGGTGTGATGGGCCGCGCGGAGGGTGCCGTTTGGCTGACGAGCGGCAGTCACTGATCATCACCGATGGTCAGCCGCTATCCCTGTGGGAGCGAGGTGTTGGGTGTATTCGTCGACGGTTGATACGCCGCAGACCGGCCGGCCGACGAAACACCGGCAAGTCTGCGAGGTCACAGCCAGGACAGCCGGGCATATGGAGCGTGGGTCATGAAAAAATTGCGAATCGCGACGTTCAACGTCAACGGCATGCGCGCACGGTTGCCCAACCTGCTGGCCTGGCTCGAGCGCGAGAAACCGGACATCGCCTGTCTGCAGGAGCTGAAGTCGGTGGACAGCGCATTTCCTGCCGCCGAGCTTGAGGCCGCCGGCTACGGCGCGATCTGGCAGGGGCAGGCGTCGTGGAACGGGGTGGCGATTCTGGCGCGGGATGCGCAGCCACTGGAAAGCCGCCGGGGCTTGCCGGGCGATGACAGCGACAATCACAGCCGCTATCTCGAGGCTGCCGTGCATGGTGTTTTGGTGGGGTGCCTGTACCTGCCCAACGGCAACCCGCAACCGGGTCCGAAATTCGATTACAAACTGGCGTGGTTCGAGCGACTGATCCGCTACGCTCAAGCTCTGCAGAGCAGCGAGCACCCGGTGGTGCTGGCCGGCGACTACAATGTGGTCCCGACGGACCTGGACATCTACAACCCGCGTTCCTGGCTCAAGGATGCGTTGCTGCAACCCGAGAGCCGCGAGTGTTATCAGCGACTGTTGGATCAAGGCTGGACCGACTCCCTGCGACATCTTTATCCGCAGGAGCGGCTCTACACCTTCTGGGATTATTTCCGCCAGCATTGGCAAAAAAATTCCGGCTTGCGCATCGATCATCTGCTGCTCAATCCGGCCTTGAGTCCTTATCTGGCAGGTGCGGGTGTCGATGCCTGGGTCCGCAACGAACCGCATGCCAGTGACCATGCGCCCACCTGGATTCAACTGGGTTCGCGCAAGCGTCGTTGATGTGTCTCGGGGGAGCGATTGGCTAAATCAATTGTCGTGCGCAGCGGTTCATCCCTTATACATAACGGCCATGGGTGGAGCGATCCGCCGCTTGCGTGCATAGGGACTGAACGATGAGCAAACCCCGCCTGACCAATCGTGCGCTATACCTGCAACGGCTGGGCTTCGATGCGCCGCCGGCGCCGACCCTGGAGACCTTGCGTCAGCTGCAATTGCGCCACACCGGCGTATTCCCGTTTGAAAACCTGACCACCTTGTCCGGCGAGCCGGTGCAGATCGATCTTGCGTCGATCGAACAGAAAATCCTGGATCAGGGACGCGGCGGTTACTGCTACGAACTCAACTACCTGTATCTGACCTTGCTTCAAGAACTGGGTTTCGATGCGCAAGGCATCAGTGGCCGCGTGGTCATGGGTCAGTCCGAAGGCGCCTGGACGGCACGCACCCACCGCTTGAGCGTGGTGACGCTGGGTGGCGTACGCTACATCAGCGATGTGGGCTTCGGCGGCATGGTGCCCACCGCGCCGCTGTTGCTCGACAGTCCCGCTGAGCAAACGACGCCTCATGAGCCTTATCGCATCGAACAACACATGGACGGCTACACCCTTCGCGCCAAGGTCGGCGACGAGTGGCGAGCGATGTACATTTTCGATCTGCAGCGCCAGGAAGACATCGATTACAGCGTCGGCAACTGGTACGTCTCGACTCATCCGCAATCATCCTTTGCCAGGCAGTTGATGGTGGCGCGGACCGGGGAAGGGTGGCGTCGTACGCTCAACAACGGCAGCTTCGCCATCCACCGCATCGGCCACGACAGCGAGCGTCGGCAGGTGGCCGATTTGCAGGCGTTGCTCGGCGTGCTGGAAGGGGAGTTCGGTATTCGGGTGCCGACCAATGCGACGTTAATGCGCACACTCGAGGGCCTTATCCGGCCGAAATAGCACCATATCGTGTGCACAAGAAAGGGGCGGATTGAATCAATCTGCCCCTTTTTGTTGGCCTACGGCCGAGCATCGGGCTCCATCACACGATGGATTTCATTAAGGGCCTCCAGCAGTTTTTTCTCCAGGCTTTTCAACTCCGTGGCCGTGATGCCCGGTTTTAAATGCCCGGTCGTTTTCGGCTCGGTCGTTTTGTTCAGATCGCTGAGCAATGTCCGTCGCAGGATGTTGTTGATGACGGTCTGATAGCCGTACCCCTCAGTTTCTGCCAACGCGCGTGCCGCCTCGATGACCACTTCATCGAGCATGATGGTGATTCGGGTTTTGCCTTTGCCCGAAGCAACGGCCCCGCGCTTGGCATTGCTGAAGTCGTATTCGTCTTTCATGGGTCAAGCCTCCAGATACTGGCTTCGCTCGGCTTTGCTGGCGGGGCGCACAGAAATAATTCGAACGAAATTCGGATCACGATAGGTGTATGCAACGACCAGCAAATGCCCTTTGCCATCCAGCCCCATGGTGATCCAGCGTTGTTCGTCATGGTCTTCGTCCTGAAAGGTCAGGGCGTGCTCGTCATGGAATACCGGTTCGGTCTCGGCGAGGCTGATGCCTTGGTGCTTGAGCTTGTTGGCTGCGTTCTTTGCCTTGTGACACTGAATTTCGAATGACTTAATTATGCATACTTTATATGTATATTGAAGAAGTCGAGCTCTACCGACGGTCGTCATGAATTCAAAAGACTAGTGGTTGCAGGAGAATGGCTCAGCCGGATGTATTGCAAGGAATTAGGCAAGGCAGGAAAGCGGTGGCACACAGTCTGCATGACTGACCGTTCATAATTTGACGAGCGAGTTGTATACAACTCTATAGACATTTGTCCTGAGTCTTGCATACAGTGTGCGCATAACAAAAACCAGGGAACCCCCTAACATGAAAACGCCCCATGTTTCACACCAACGGCCCGAAGACGAAAACCTCGGGATCGGCGCGAATATGGCTTACGGCCTGCAACATGTTCTGACCATGTACGGTGGCATCGTCGCGGTGCCTTTGATCATTGGTCAGGCTGCCGGCCTCTCGCCAGCGGACATTGGTTTGTTGATTGCTGCTTCATTGTTTGCGGGAGGGCTGGCGACGTTGCTGCAAACCCTGGGTCTGCCGTTTTTCGGTTGTCAGTTGCCGCTGGTACAGGGCGTGTCGTTTTCCGGCGTCGCGACCATGGTGGCGATTGTCAGCAGTGGCGGCGAGGGTGGGTTTCAGTCGATTCTGGGGGCGGTGATAGCGGCCTCCCTGATCGGGTTGCTGATCACGCCGGTGTTCTCGCGAATCACCAAGTTCTTCCCGCCGCTGGTGACGGGCATTGTGATCACCACCATCGGCCTGACGCTGATGCCGGTGGCCGCGCGCTGGGCCATGGGCGGTAACAGCCATTCCCCGGAGTTCGGCAGCATGGCCAACATCGGCCTGGCCGCCATGACACTGGTGTTGGTGCTGTTGCTGAGCAAGATTGGCAGCGCGACCATCTCCCGTCTCTCGATCCTGCTGGCGATGGTCATCGGTACGGTCGTCGCGGTGTTCCTGGGCATGGCGGATTTCTCTTCCGTTGGCGAAGGTCCGATGTTCGGCTTCCCGACCCCGTTCCACTTCGGCATGCCGACCTTCCACTTCGCGGCGATCCTGTCGATGTGCATCGTGGTCATGGTGACCCTGGTGGAAACCTCGGCGGACATCCTGGCGGTCGGTGAAATCATCGACACCAAGGTGGATTCCAAGCGTCTGGGCAATGGGCTGCGCGCTGACATGCTGTCGAGCATGATCGCGCCGATCTTCGGCTCCTTCACCCAAAGCGCCTTCGCCCAGAACGTCGGGCTGGTGGCGGTGACCGGGATCAAGAGCCGCTATGTGGTCGCCACCGGCGGCCTGTTCCTGGTGCTCCTCGGCCTGTTGCCGTTCATGGGGCGGGTCATCGCGGCCGTGCCGACCTCCGTCCTTGGCGGCGCCGGTATCGTGCTGTTCGGCACCGTAGCCGCCAGCGGCATCCGGACGCTGTCCAAGGTCGACTACCGCAACAACGTCAACCTGATCATCGTCGCGACCTCGATCGGCTTCGGCATGATCCCGATCGCTGCACCGAACTTCTACGATCATTTCCCAAGCTGGTTCGCCACGATCTTCCATTCGGGCATCAGCTCTTCGGCGATCATGGCCATCGTGCTCAACCTGACCTTCAACCACCTCACCGCCGGTAACTCCGACCAACAGTCAGTGTTTGCGGCGGGCACCGAGCGGGTCCTGCGTTATCAGGATCTGGCAGCGTTGCGCGAAGGGGATTACTTCAGCGACGGCAAACTGCATGACTGCGATGGCAAAGAAGTTCCGGTGGTCGAGGTGGACCACGGGCATGGCGAGCCACGGGCGGCGCATGCGAAAGCCAGTGAGCATGTCTGACGTTTGAGTGAATGAAAAAAGGCCGATCCGTTGAATGACAGATCGGCCTTTTTCAATGTCGGGCTCTATTGCCCGCTTTGCGTCCAGCGCCCCATCAACGTATTGGACGGCAGTTGTTCATCCAACAGCTTTCTCGCCGTTTCCACCCCTGCCACCGGCAGCCCTTCAGGGTTCAACAAGCCAATTTGCACCAGCACGCTGGCCTGGTCCCAGTAGATATGCTCGTGGTACAGCTTGTCCCCCCGGAACTTGATCACCCCCAGCATTGGAATCTCCACGTACTTCCCGGTCGGAGCCACGTTGGGCAGCATCCAGTCGATTTCGCTGCTGTGGGTGAAGCACATGATGAATTCGTCGACGATCTGCAGGGCACCGATGGTGCGGGAGATGGGGATGAGCTTCATGTCTGGCGGATTGCCGTGGACAAAATGGTGTTGGTAGAAGCGGCTGAGTTCCTTGGCGCCGACGCCGCCGGTCATGGTCGGAATATGGTTGACGTAGGGTTCGGCGACCATGGTCGCCATGGTGGCGGGCACGTCGCGGGTGTCGAACTCGTGGCGGATGTGTTCTTCCCACAGGGCGGACAGGTTGAAGTGCGGGCCGATCTCACGCTTGAGTGCGGCGATGCTGCGTTCATGGGCCATCAGCGAGGCCGGCTTGTCGTAGTGTGAACTTCCAGCCCGGGCGAAAGCGTGGTCGACGCCCGGGTACACGTAGATTTCGGCCTGGTCGTTGCCGGCCAGGTGTTCGCTGATCAGCGCGCGGGCATTGGCGTCGCAGTAGCTATCGTTTTCGGCAAAGTGCAGGACTAACCGACCCTTGAGATTTTCCGATTCGTGCAACAGGTGTTCGATGCCCATGCCGTAGTAACCGACAGCGCAGGCCACGTCGGTGCGCGTGGCGGTCAACCAGGCCAGTTTGCCGCCCATGCAGAAACCGACGTAACCCAGGCCCGGCCCTTCGACTTCAGGCAATGCCCGCAGGGCTTTGAAGCTGGCGTCGATATCAGTGACGGCCTTGTCCACGTCCAGGCGCTGGAACAGGTCGATGGCCATGGCGAAATCCGCTTCGGTGTAGCCCAGGTCAACGCCCGGCTGCAGGCGCCAGAACAGGTCCGGCACCAGCGCCACATAACCCTCCTCGGCATAGAAATCGGCCACCGCGCGCATGTTGGCGTTGACCCCGAATATCTCCTGGCCGATCACCACGCCAGGTCCTTTGCCGCTGGCCGGCAGGGCCAGGTAACCGCTGAACGTGGCGCTGCTGTCCGTTGCACGGATCTGAATCATTTTGCCCATGTCATCTTCCTCATTCGGTTATCAGGATTTATTGGCTGTCACGGTATTGCTGGAACCACACGCGGGGCGACACGCCACGGTCGGGCCCGAGAATCGAAAAGCCGCCGTCCACCGGCACGTCGACACCGGTCATCCAGCCTGCACCCGGGCTGCACAGAAAGGCCACCACGCTGCCGATTTCATGGCCACGGCCGATGCGTCCGAGCGGGTGAAAGGGTGCCCCGACCCGGTCGGCCAGTTGCGGATCGTTGTCGCTGAAGTCGGCGACGCTGGGCGACCAGGTCCAGGCCGGGGATACGCTCAGCACCCGGATCTGTTCCGGAGCCAGGGTCATGGCCAGGTTTTTCGTCAGTTGCAGGATGCCGGCCTTGGAGGCGGGGTAGAGCGCGCGCCCGGCCGCGCCGAACTTGCCGCCCGTGCTGCCGATGTTGATCACCACGCCGCCACCGGGCAGATGCACGGCCGCTTTCTGGGTGAAAATCGCCGCCGATACCAGATTGACGTTCAGGGTTTTCAGCCACTGCGCGCGGTCCGAAGCCAGCCCCTGATCGGCGTACAGGCAGGCATTGTTGACCAGTATGTCGAGCCTGCCGAAGCGGGCCAGCGTGGTAGCGATGCACGCGTCGATGTCTTCGTCGCGCTCCACGTCGCACGCTGAAAACCCGCAATCGAGTTCTTTCGCCAACGCTTGGCCACTGTCGGCGTTGCGTCCCACCAGCATCACCCGCGCACCTTCGGTCAACAACTGCCGGGCGATGTCCAGGCCCAGCCCTTGGGTACTGCCAGTGACAATCGCCACTTTGCCTTCGAGCATCATGCGAAATCCTCCAGTGCTGCCTCGACGTGGCTGATGCGGGCGATCAGCGCCATGCTCGCCAGCGAGGCCGTGTGTGTGCCGCTGTCCGCGCTGGCGCAGGCATCGGCCGCCACCGTGACTTCGAAACCGCAGTCCACGGCATGACGCACCGTGCTTTCCACCACCGAGTGAGTCGCCACGCCCGCGATCAACAAGTGTGAAGGATTGAACTGGCGCACCAGGCTTTCCAGCGGTGAGCCATAAAAGGCATTGATCCGGTTGTGGGTGACGACGAACTCCTGGCGGCTGACCTTTGGTACCAGTGCGCTGTAGAACTCCGCGCCCCAGCTGCCTTCCCGGACAGCGCCAAGGCTGGCGACAGCGCGCAAGATCGGCGCGTTCTGGATCAGGTCGGCGTAGTCCGGCCGGAACGCCACGCGCACGTGGATGATCGGCCAGCCCTTGGTTCGCGCGCCGGCGAGCAGCCGCCCGGCAGCGTCGAGCAGCGCAGCGCGCACGAGGTCATCGGCCCCCAGCCCGACCCGAATCTTGCCCTCGGGGTGCAACACGTCGTTCTGATAGTGCAGGGCGATCAGCACCGGCGCGCTCATCACACGAACACCTCGAGGTTGGCGAACACATCGTTGCAGTTGATGAGATCCACGCGCTTGAGCTGGATCTGCCAGCCACCCCCCTCCTGAGCGGCCAACTTATAGGTGTAGCGACCGGCGAGCTGACGTTGTTCCAGGCGCCATTCGCTGTACTGGAAGCTCGCGCTGACCACCAGCAAGCCCTGGGCATCGAGACCCTCGACCATCACGTTACCCACCAGGTGCGCGGTTTGGGTCTGCGGTTGCTGCGACCAGTTGCGGGCGTTTTCCACCCGGCGGATCCGCACCTCGCGCAGCATGCGGTTTTCCCAGAACAGCGAAATATGGTCGAACGGGTTGGCTTGCTCGTGCTTGTGCGGCACCCAGTACATGCCGGTGTCGGTGAACAGCTTGTCCCACTCCCAGAAACGCCGCTCATCCAGCAGGCGCGCTTCCTGGTAAAGAAACTGTTCGATCTGGCGCAGGGTTTCGACGGGAACCTGGGCGGGGGTCAACTGGCGGGTGTCGACGTCGATTCGGCGGTCAAGCAGCATGGGTGCTCTCCTTGGCGATCAGGGTGGCGGTCATGAACTGTTTCCAGGCGGCGAACTGGTTGCGCATCGGCAATTCGCTGGTGCCGTTGGTGGACACCGCGCCGTCTTCCAGCGGCTTATCGGTACCGACGTAGCGGTGCATGCTGATCCACTCGCCACCACGGGTCATGTTGCCTTCCTGGCAGCGAGCATAGACTTCGACGTCGTCGGGCATCACGTTGGAGGAGGGCGAGTTGATGACGTTGGCGTAGGTCAGTGCGCGGTCGAACACGGCATCCGGGGCACCTTTGCAGCGGAAGGTTTGAATCTCGACCATGGTCTGGTCCACGGCGATGGGGCGGATCACCCGGAACTGCATGAACACGGTGTGCGGCGAACCGCTGCCGTAGATCACCGTGTTGTGGCGGTTCATGCCCAGGATCTCTTTGGCGCGCTGCTCGCCGTAAGCCTCGCTCAGGCATTCGAAGTGCGCGCGGGAGACCTCGTCGCGCTCGGCGGCGGTCGGGTCGAAGATCGCTTCCATGTAGCCGTGGCCGTTGTGATAGGCGCGCAGTTCGAGTTTTTCCCAGAAGTCATAGGGCTCGCCGTTGCCGTCCATGATCAGCAGCTCGAAAGGCATTTCACCGATGGCTTGGGCTTCGTCACGCGCAGCATCCACCGACGATTCGTGGGTCACGCGGGCATGCATGGTGTCGTGCAGGTTCTCGTAGAACACTTTCCAGTTGGAGCGTTGCTGAACGCGGAAGATGCCGCCGGCCACCTCGACCTCACCGACCGGTGAACGGTCGCAGAGGTTGTCGATGGAGGTGATGACGCCGCCCAGAAATGTCTTGAGGTCCGGTCCGAATGCCGCCTGGCTGGCAAACACAAAGCCGCGATAGGCCTCGACGCGGGCCACACTGACCATGGAGAAATCCGGGTGTTTGGGGTCGTAGCAGGTGCCTTCGAAACCACTCTTGAGCGGCGCCGACAAATGCTGGCCGTCGAGCTTGAAGGTCCAGGCGTGGTACGGGCAGCGGAAGAATTTGCCGACACTGCCGTCACCGTCAGCCACCAGTTTGGCGCCTTTGTGCGGGCAGCGGTTGTACAGCACGCTGACCTGCTGGTTGGCGCCGCGCACCAGGATCACGTCCTGATCGCCGATGCGCGTGGTGTGGTAGTCGCCGGGGTTCTTGACCTGGCTTTCATGGCCGACGTAGATCCAGGCGTTGCCGTAGATGCGCTCCATCTCCAGCTTGAACAGGGTCGGGTCGGTGTAGACGCTCTTGTGAACGCTGTCTTCGCGGATCAAGGCAGCGATTTGCTCGTTGGTCGGTATCACGGGATGTCCTCGGCTTGTCACAGATCGAGTACCAGCAGCGCGCTGCTGGCACGGGAGACACAGGTGCAGAAACTGCCGCTGGCGCGATCGCGCTCCGACAGGCAGATGTCGCGGTGGTCGGGCTGACCGTCGATGACCTGGGCGACGCACACGCCGCAGTCACCCCGCCGGCAGTCGAACATCGGGTCCAGGCCGGCCTGGAGCATGGCGTCCAGCACGCTTTGCCCGGCGGCCACTTGCAGGTTCACGCCGCTTTCGCGCAGGTGCACCTCGAAGCCCTGGTCACCGGCCATTTCCAGCGCGCCGCTGAACAGTTCGTAATGCAAGTGATCGTCTGCCCAGCCCTGTTCGCGAGCGCAGGTCAGCACACTGTTGAGCATGGCGGTCGGGCCGCAGATGTAGAGGTGCAGGCCGGGTTTTGGCGCGGCCAGAATCTCAGCGACGGGCAAGCGCTTCTGCGGGTCGCCGCCGCTGATCCAGCAATGGTTGTCGAGGCAGGCGCGCGCTTCGGGCAGATAGGCCATCTGTGCTTCATCGCGACCGGCATAGTGCAGGGTGAAAGACTTGCCCGCCGCTTGCAGCGACCGGGCCATGCTCAGCATGGGCGTGATGCCGATGCCACCGGCAATCAGCAGCGCGTGTTCGGTGTTGTCACAGAGTGGGAAGTGGTTGCGTGGCGCATCGGCCAGCAGTTCATCGCCGACCTTCAGCGAGTGCACCCAGCGCGATCCACCGGTGCTCGTTTCTTCGAGCTGGACGGCGATTTCGTAGTGTTCGCCGTCGGGCAGGTTGACCAGCGAATAGGCACGGCGTTGAGCGCGGCTGCCAGGTACATGCAGCTCCAGATGGGCGCCGGCAGTGAAGTCCGGTAGCGGCTGGGTGTCGCTGGACACCAACAGCACGCGGCGGATTCTGGGGGTCAGAGGCTCGATCTGTTGGACCCTGAGCGAGAGGCTGGACATACGCAATTCCTGTCTGAATTCGTAGCCACTGTATGAAGCCTGCGAGGGTCAAAAAAGCCGCAAACGGCAAACCGGTATCCACTTCTGGCGAGAGTTATTTGTAGGAGCAATGCGTGCTCTTACGGGGTCAGGTGCTCAAGCAAGGCCTGCACGTGTTCGCCATCCACCCTGGCCAGATCGTCCAGCACCGCGAAGTGATGACACCCGGCAAGCTCGACAAGGCGCACGGCCTGCCCCGCCTCGCGGCAGGCACTGGCGTACTCGCGCGAATGGCGGATCAATGCCGGCAACTCATCCCCGCCCACGGTCACCAGCAACGGTGCGCCATCGCCGATCAGCCGTTGCGGGCTATAGCGCTGGATGTCGTCTGCGCTCAGGCGCAGCTTGTCGTTGAGCCAGCAGCGGCTGATGGGGTCAAGCTCCATCAGGCCGCTGATCGGCATGGCCAGGGTCACCAGCGTATGCCGACGATACAGCGCGGTCAGATGACCGCCTGCCGAGTGCCCGCACAGCACCACCTGCTGACCGATGTTCAAGGCGTCGCGATGCGCCAGCAGATAATCCAGCGCCTTGCCGATCTGGCCGACGATGGTGCCCATGCTCGCTTCGGGCGCGAGGGTGTATTCCAGCAAGCCGACATTGAAACCGGCCTCGATCAGGCCCTCGGCGATAAAGGCGTAATCGTCCTTGTCCGAGGCTTGCCAGTAACCGCCATGTATGAACAGCAGCGTCGGCGCCCCGGCATTCGCCTGGGCGTACCAGTCGAAACGCTCGCGCATGGCATTGCCATACGGCACATCACGCTGCCAGGCGTGGCTCACATAGGTCTCGGCGCTGCGTTGGCGAAAACGCTGCATGATCTGCGGAAAATTGCCCACGGCGGCGACGTTGTTGTAAGCCTGATCGAAATCCATGTGCGCTCACACTCCCAGGTAGCGTTGCGACAGTTCGGGTTGAGCGGCCAGCTCCAGCGGTGTGCCATCCCAGACCTGGCGCCCCTTCTCGATGATGTGATGGCGGTCGACCACCCGCGCCATTTCCTTGAGGTTCTTGTCGATCACCAGAATCGTCTCGCCCTCGGCCTTGAGGGTGGCCAGGCAACTCCAGATCTGCTCGCGGATGATCGGCGCCAGGCCTTCAGTGGCTTCGTCGAGAATCAGCAGGCTGGGGTTGGTCAACAGCGCGCGGCCGACCACCAGCATCTGCTGCTCGCCGCCCGACAGGGTGCGTGACAGCTGGTCCTGGCGCTCCAGCAAACGCGGGAACAGTTCGTAGACCCGCGCCAGGTCCCATTTGCCCCGCGTGGCGGTGGCCAGCAGATTTTCCCGCACGCTCAAGGTGCCGAAGGCGCGGCGGCCTTCCGGCACCAGCCCCAGGCCGGCCTTGGCGATGCGATAGGGCGCGGCACCGCGCATTTCCGTGCCGTTGATGCGAATGCTGCCGGCGCTGGGCTTGAGCAAGCCCATGATCGATTTGACCGTGGTGGTCTTGCCCATGCCGTTGCGGCCGATCAGCGACACCACCTGGCCCTGCTCGATGCTCAGGTGCATGTCGAACAGCACCTGGCTCAAGCCGTAGCCCGCTTTCAAACCTTGAACCTCAAGCATGTTCTTCTCCCAGGTAAGCGGCCCGCACTTGCGGGTCGTTGCGCACTTGTTCGACACTGCCGGTCAGCACCGTCTGGCCGTACACCAGCACCGTGATACGGTCGGCGAGGGCGAATACCGCATCCATATCGTGCTCGACCAGCAGGATCGCGTAACGACCCTTGAGGCTGTGCAGCAGCTCGGTCATGCGCGCGGACTCGTCGGCGCCCATCCCGGCCATCGGCTCATCGAGCAATAGCACCGAAGCTTCCTGAGCCAATGCCAAGGCGATCTCCAGTTGCCGCCGTTCGCCATGGGACAGTTCGTGGACCGCATCTTGCGCGCGAGGGCCCAGGCCCACCTGTTGCAGGTAGCCCAGCGCCGGTTCCAGCAGGCGGGTGTCGCGGCTCAGCGGACGCCACATTCCAAACGCCTTGCCGTCGCGGGCGGCGATGGCCAGGGCGATGTTTTCCAGCAGGGTGAACTCGGTATACAGCTGGCTGACCTGGAAGGCCCGCGCCAATCCCAGGCGCGGCCGCTGCCAGGCGGGTACACGGGTGATGTCCTGGCCATTGAGATGGATCTGGCCCTGGTCGGGGAAAATCTCGCCGGCAATCTGCGCGATCAAGGTGGACTTGCCGGCGCCGTTGGGACCGATGATGGCGTGCAACTCGCCCTTGGCCAGTTCGAGGCTGGCGCCGTTGGTGGCTTTCACCGCGCCAAAGGCCTTGTGCAGATCCCGAATCGATAGCTGTGCGCTCATGGGCGTGCCTCCACGGCGGCATTCGGTTTGATGGCAAGTGCCTTGGGTTTGCGCTGCAGCAGGCTGAGCAGCAATCCGTAGACGCCTTTCTTGCCGAACAGCACCACCAGCAACAGCAGGGGGCCGAAGATCAGCATCCAGTGCTCGGTCCACTGGCTCAGCACCTGTTCAAGTCCCAGGTAAGTGGCCGCGCCCAGCAGTGGGCCGAGCAGGGTGCCGACGCCGCCGAGAATCACCATCGCCATCAGCTCGCCGGACTTGTGCCAGGCGCCCATGTCGGGGCTGACAAACAGCGCGTAGTTGGCCCACAGAATCCCCGCCAGACCACCGCCGGTGCCGGCGATCACAAACGCCGTGAGGCGATAGCGCAAGGGTTTGAGACCCAGGCTGACGCTGCGCCGCTCGCTCTGCTTGAGCCCGCGCAGGACAAAACCGAATCGCGAATTGACCAGCCGCCGGCACAGCAGCAACCAGCCCGCCAGCAAGATCACGCACAGGTAGTAGAAGTGGTTGGCGTCACCCAGGTCCAACCCGCCGAGGGTATTGCGCTCGTTGAGCAAAATGCCGTCGTCACCGCCGTACAGCGACAGCGAGCCGAGCACGAAGTAGAGCATCTGGCCGAACGCCAATGTGATCATGATGAACTGCACGCCGCTGGTGCGCAGCGACAGATAACCCACCAGCAGCGAAAGCAACGCGCACACCAGCAGCGCCAGTGGCCACACCACCAGCGCGCTGTTGCTGCCTTCCCAGCCCCACAACGGCATGCCTTGCGAGGTGTGAAAGGCCACGATGCCGACGATGTAGCCGCCCAGGCCGAAGAACGCTGCGTGGCCGAAACTGACCATGGCGCCGTAGCCGATCAGCAGGTCCAGGCTGATGGCCGCCATGCCGTAGATGGCGAGGCGGGTGAAGAAGCTGACCAGGTAAGGCTCGTGCAGCCAGTGGGCCAGCAGCGGCATGCAGGCGAAGGTCGCCAGGCACGCAAGGTCGATGATGAGGCGTGGTGACATAGGGTTCTCCTCAGGCGCGGGCCGGCAGCAGGCCGCGGGGGCGCACCAGCAGCACCAGGGCCATGACGATGTAGGCGCTGGCGGAAATCAGCCCGGCGCTCAGGGTGCCGCTGGTCTCGCTGGGCAGCAGTTGGTCCAGCAGCGGCGGGATGTAGGCACGGCCCAGGCTGTCGACCATGCCGATCAGCAAGGCCCCGACCAACGCGCCGCGCACCGAGCCGACACCGCCGACGACGATGACCACGAAGGTGGTGATCAGGATCTTTTCACCCATGCCGATCTCCACCGACAGCAGCGGTGCCGCCATGAAACCGGCCAGGCCGCACAGCACGCAGCCGAACACGAAGACCAGGGTGTACAGCCGGGCGATGTTGACCCCCAGCGCGCCGACCATTTCATGGTCGTCGGCGCCGGCGCGAATCAGCATGCCCAGGCGCGTGTGGTTGATCAGCAGCCACATGCCGACCGCCACGATCAGCCCGGCGGCGATGAACAGCAGCCGGCTGACCGGGTACATCAATCCCGGCAGTACTTCGACAAAACTGGAATACCACTCGGGCGTGGGCATCGCCGGTGGGCTGCGGCCGAAGATCAGGGTCAGCAGTTCGTTGCTGAAAAACACCACGGCCAGCGTCGCCAGCACCTGATCGAGGTGATCGCGATTGTAGAGGCGACGCATGATCGTGGTTTCGATCAGCGCGCCGTAGCAGGCCGAGCCGATCAGCGCGGCCAGGCCGCCCAGCCAGAACGACCCGGTGGCCATGGCGGTGTAGGCGGCACAGAATGCGCCGACCATGTAGAAGGCGCCGTGGGCCAGGTTGATCACGCCCATGATGCCGAAAATCAGGGTCAGGCCTGAGGCCAGCAAAAACAGCAACGCGCTGTATTGCAGGCCGTTGAGAATCTGTTCGAGCAATAACATGACTGCGTTCCTCACGAAAACGCCCCGCAGCGGTACTGCGGGGCGAGGACAGGGCTCAGTTGCCGGTCAGATCGAGCATTGAGCGGCGTAGCTGTCGACGTGGCGAGTCGCCAGGGTCCTGATCGGCACTTCGACCAGCTTGCCGTCGGCGCCGCTTTGCACTTGCAGCAGGTACCAGTCGATCACCGGGTGCTGGTTCTGGGCGAAGCTGAAGTCACCGCGAATGGAGTCGAACTGGACGTTCTTCATCGCCGTGCGGAAGGCCGGCTGGTCCTTCAGATTGCCCTGGGAGGTTTTCAGGGCAGCACCAATCAGGCGTGCCGTGTCATAAGTCTGGGCCGCATACACCGTCGGGGCGCGCTTGTATTTTTCGGTGAAGGCTTTGACGAAGGCCTGGTTGGCCGGGTTGTCCGATTGCGGGTTCCAGAGGGTGACGACGTTGGTGCCCTTGGCCACATCGCCGACCGCGGCGAGCATGCGTTCATCCATGGAGAACACCGGCACCACCATCGGGATTTGCGCCGACAGGCCCGAGCCGCCGTATTGCTTGGCAAAGTTGATGCCGCCGCCACCCGGGTGAAACTGGAAAATCGCATCCGGCGTCAGTGAACGTACGCGCGCCAGTTCCACCGAGAAATCCAGCTGGTTGAGCTTGGTGTAGATCTCCGTCACCTCGCCCTTGAAGGTGCGCTTGAACCCGGCCAGTGCGTCACGACCGCCCTGATAGTTGGGCGCCAGGATCACCATTTTCTTGTAGCCCAGCTCGTTGGCCGCGACACCGGCCATTTCGTGCGGAGTGTCGTTCTGGTAGGAGCCGACGAAGTAGTTGGCCATGCACTTTTCACCGGCCAGGGTCGAGGGGGCGGTGTTGTTGCTGACGTAGAAACCGTCCTTGGTGGCGGTGTTGATCACGGCCGCCAACACGTTGGAAAAAATCACCCCGGTGTACAGCGAGATGCCGTCCAGGCTCATGCGGTCGGCGATCTGCTTGGCCTTGGCCGGTTGCAGGCCGTCATCTTCCACGATGAGTTGCACCGGCACGCCGCCGAGCTTGCCGCCTTCCTGATCGATCGCCAGTTGGAAGCCGTCGCGCGAGTCTTCGCCCAGGTAACCGGCGGGGGTGGAGAGGGTAGTGATGAAGCCGATTCGGACAGGTTCCACGGCCTGGGCAGCCGTCGCTGCGCAGAGGGAGGTTGCCAGACATGCACGCAATACCAGGTTTTTCATGAGGCGGCCTATGAAGTAGGTCGTGCCAACGCACGGTAGATGTCGATGAGGGCAGTGATTCAGTGTTCGGACGGGCCGATTGATTGTTGTTATGGGGTGCTGCGTCAGCTGTTGCTCTCGGTGAACTTCTCCAGATAAAGGCGGCTTTGCTCCAGGCTGTGCTGCTGGCGCCAGTCCTTGATCGACTCGACCATCGGCGGCGGGCCGCACAGGTACAGGTCGAACGGCTGGTCGCGCAGTTCGGCCACTTCCAGGTGTTCGGCGATGTAGCCGGTCTTGCCCGGCCAGTCGGGGTTGGGGTTGCTGACCACGGGCGTGAAACGGAACCCCGGGATCCGCGCGGCATAGGCCTCGATGCGCGACACCTCGCACAGGTCCTCGGCCTCGCGCACGCCGTAGTACAGGTGTACCGGGTGGCCGCAGCCATTACGGTCGGCTATCTGATCGAGCATGCCGAGGAACGCCGACAACCCGGTGCCGCCGGCGACCATCACCAGCGGACGGTCGATATGGCGCAGGTAGAAAGCGCCCAATGGCGCTTCCATGTGGATCACGTCGCCGACCTGGCAACGATCGCGCACGTAGTCGGTCATCACGCCGCTGGGCAGCAGGCGAATCAGAAACTGCAGGTTGCTGCTGCCCGGTGCGCAGGCAAAGGAATACGAGCGCCGATGTTCGGTGCCCGGTACTTTCAGGCGCGCGTATTGCCCCGGCAGATAGTCCAGCGCCGCGCCCGCTGCGCCGACCTCCACGTGCACGATGGCGGTGGTCGGCGAGACCTGCCGCACCTCGCTCACAGTGCCTTGCAGGCTGCTCGGGCCGTTGCTGCCGCAGAGGCGGGAATCGAAGTCGAAGTAGAAGGCCGCGTCGGACTGCACGCGGGTCTGGCAGGTCAGCACCTTGCGCTCGGCCAGGTCGCTGGCCGACAAGGCTTCATCGTCCACATAGTCCTGGGTGTACTGCCCGGATTCACAGCGGCCCTGGCAGGTCGCGCAAACTCCTTCGCGGCAGTCCAGCGGAATCTTGATCCCGCTGCGCAGGGCCGCGTCGAGCAGGATTTCATTGTTCTGCACGTTGCAGAAGAGTGTTTTGCCGTCGGCGAAACTGAAGGCGACCTTGTACGTCATGAGCGTTAATCCGCAGGGTTCAGAGATGGTAGAAGTCGAGCACGGAGTTGATCGTGTCGTTGAGCAGCACCACGTGTTTGCGGGCGATTTTCCAGCTCTCGCCGTCGGGGCGCAGACGGTACGTGGCGTGGCCGAAGAATTGCTCGGCGGTCTGCATGCGGTAATAGAGGGTGCTCCAGTTGACGCGTACCTCCAGCTCATCGTCCTGCAGCGGCGCGATGCGCACGTTGCTGATCAGGTGCAGGGTGCGCGGCATCGGAATGGTCGACGCCGCCTTGCCGGTACGAATGCGGAACACCCGGTCCTCCAGGCCGCCACGGTTGGGGTAATAGATCAGCGACATGCCTTTTTTCGGGTCGGTGGTGTAGACGTGTTCGGAGTCCCATTGCGGCAGGTGGAATTCGCTGTCGTCGCTGAACATGTCGAGGTAGGTGTCCCAGTCTTGGGCATCACAGGCCTCGGCCTTACGGTAAAGGAGTTGCTCGACGCGGTATTGCAGTTGCGAATTCATGTTCACACCTCACGCAGTTTCAACGGTTGTTGTTCGGCCGCTTTGCGCGCCAGGCCTTCAAGCAAAAAGCGCTGCCAGTTGGCGTGCTGGTTGACGTACAGGCCTTCATGGGTGAACTCGGTGCCGGTCAGGGCTGGAGCGATGCCAATGGTCTCGCTGTTGCGGGTCGGGCCTTCGACCCACTTGCCCTGGCCGCGGGAAATATCGCTCCAGCGCTCCAGGCGTGCCTGGAAGCCACGCTGGGCTTCACGGAACTCCACCAGGTCATCGGGGGTGCCCATGCCGGACACGTTGAAGAAGTCTTCGAACTGACGAATGCGGTTTTCCCGATCCGCGTCCGACTCGCCGACCACGCCCAGGCAGAAGCTGTTGATCTCGGTCTTGTTCCAGGCCAGCGGGCGGATGATCCGCAACTGCGAGCTGATCTGGTCGAGGAAGAACATGCTCGGGTAGACGTTGAGGTTGCGCAGGCGGTGCATCATCCATTCGGCCTTGCCTTGGCCGTGTTCCTCGACCAGGCGCGGCATGATGCTGGCGTAGCCCGGGCGCACGGCGGGGTTGGGCATGTCGCTGAACAGCACGCTGTGGCCGTTGTGGAAGGCGAACCAGCCGTCATCGGTTTCCTTGTCGCCCGCGCCCAGCTTGCTGTAGTCCAGGGTGTCGCTGGCGGTCAGGCCTTTCTCGGCGTTGACCTGCTGGCGATGCTGAACGGTGGCCACGTAGTTGTAGTGGACGGTGCTGACGTGATAACCGTCCAGACCGTTCTCGTTCTGCAGTTTCCAGTTGCCGTCGTAGGTGTAGGCCGATTTGCCCGGCAGCACTTCGAGCTGACCGGTCGGCGATTGCGCCACCATCATGTCGAAGAACACCTTGGCGTCACCGAGAAAGTCTTCGAGGGTATCGGTGCCTTCCACATTGAGGCTGACGAACACAAAGCCGTTGTAGCTTTCGATACGGGCCTTTTTCAGACCGCGGGTGGCCTTGTCGAAACCCTCGGGGTATTCCCCCGGTGCCTTGACCTTCACCAGACGGCCGTCGCTTTTGTAGCACCAGGCGTGAAAAGGGCAGGTGAAGGTCGACTGGTTACCCTTGCCGACGCGGGTGAGGGTGGTGCCGCGGTGCTGGCAGGCATTGATCAGGGCGTTGAGACGACCTTCACCATCGCGCGTGATGATCAGCGGCTGGCGGCCGGCGCGCATTGTCATGAAGTCGTGAGGATTGGCGATCTCGCTTTCGTGGCAGGCGTAGATCCAGTTCTTCTCGAAAATCAGTTCCATTTCCAGATCGAACAGTTCCGGGTCGGTAAACATATCGCGGGCAATGCGATAAACACCGTCTTGCGGGCGGAAGTCCAGGCAACTTTCTATATAACTTTTCCACTGTTCGACACTTCGTGCAGTTGTCATTTCCCAGTCCTCGGCCAATGGGCTAATTCACGCCTTCATTTAATGCCGTGGCAGCTGACAGGGTCTATCCGCTTATTAGTGGAAACGCATCCGGAAAATAAGCCGTGAACCTCGGTTGTTGGCGACAGACCCCCGTAATTATTGGTTGTTGCTGCGAATGGCGGCTGAGCAAGTGGCTATTTGTCATTTAGTAACGGGATAGCCGCTGATGAACTTGTTGCGGCTTAATTTCAATCGAAGCACCACCAGAGTGTCTCGCTTCAGGTCACTAAAAACTGCCATTACTCATGGCCCAGGGTTCTGTACCCGAAGTGCCTTCTATTCATGCGCTGCTCAATAAGCGGCAGGGGGAAGAAATAATATGTTGCATAAGTCGTGGCTGGTTCGGGGAGTTCAAACAGTTGGCTTGTTGACACCATTGTTGGCGCAGGCAGATGTCGTCAATGACAGCAAGCTGACCCTTGGCACCCGTAACTTTTACATTGATCGGGACTTCAAGGGCGACAATCCGCCCCATTCGCGAGTGGGCAGCTGGACCCAGGGTTTCGACCTGCGTTTCGCCTCCGGCTATACCGAGGGTCCGGTGCAGTTTGGCGTGGATGCGGAGGTGCAATACGCCTATCGACTGGACGGCGGTGGCGGGCGGGGCGATGACAGCATCATCCCTTACAGCAAAAGCCGTCAGGAACAGGCCGATGAATATGGCCGCGGCGGTGCAACGCTGAAAATGCGCTATTCGAAAACCGAGTTGAAAGTCGGTGAGCTGCGCCCGTTTCTGCCGGTGGTGATCATTGATGACTCTCGCCAATTGGTCACGACCTATCGCGGTGGCTTGCTCGAGTCCAAGGAAATCGACGGCTTGACGTTGACCGCCGGGCGGCTGACGGAAATCGGTGCGCGTAACTCTTCCAACTACGAAAAGTTGTACCTGCAGACGGGCTCCGGCGTGCGCCACGGCAGCGACGGGCTCAACCTCGCCGGTGCCAGCTATGCCTTAACCCCGTCGCTGACCGGTTCTTACTTTTACGCGCAACTGGAAGACATCTACCAGCAGCACTACCTGGGCATCACCCATCTGGCAGACCTGGGTAACGGTTATGGCCTGAAGACCGACCTGCGTTACTTCAACAACAACGAAGAGGGCGATGCCCTTTACGGCGACATCGACAACAGTTCCTACGGCGCCATGACCTCGCTGAAAAAGGGCGGGCACCGGTTCGGCGTGGGCTACCAGCGCATGCTGGGCGACAGCAACTTCCCGACCTTGGGCGGTTATGTACCGCAGCCGTTCCTGGTGAACTGGTCGCGGGTAGGGTTCATCAAGCCTAACGAAAAATCCTGGCAGGTTCGTTATGACTACGACTTTGCCGCCATGGGCGTGCCAGGCCTGAATTTCATGACCCGCTACTTCAAGGGGACGTCGGTGGACCGTGGCGACAACCTCAGCCAGGCGGCGGAACAGGAGCGCGACCTGGTGCTGTCGTATGTCGTGCAAAGCGGCCCGCTCAAAGGTGTGGGCGTGGAGGCGGGCAACGTCGTTTCCAAATTCAGTCACGGCAATGACTGGGTAGAGAACCGCCTGATCACCACCTACACATGGAAATTTTGGTAACGTCCTGCCCTGAAATGACAAGCCGTTGTGCGCTGAAGTGACGCCTCGGGTAGCGTTTTACCCGAGGCGTCGACCCGTTATGGCACCCTGGCCGTGCACATCAACGCCGCGCAACGCGTTCAATATCCGGATAGTTTCCGATTGCTAGCCGAAAATTGCGGATTTCGTCTGTTCGCACCGGCTGGGCATAGCCCTTGCAAACCCAATGAGAATACGCGCCGAAGAGCGTGTCGATGTCCATTGCCGTGGGTGTACTGACATGACCGAACCAAATGTTGTTCAGTTTCGAGATATCCGCATAGATCGCTACGACCTGGCCGGTGCCCGTGCGTGGATGGCCGGCATTTGCGGGCCGCATGAATTACAGACCAGCCAGCCGAACCGGATTCAGTTTCACCACAAGGCCAATGTGTTCAAATCGATGTCCACGACCCTGGGGCGTATGGAATATGGCACCGACGTGACCATCGGCGTCGAGGACGCTGAACACCTCAACTGCTACAGCCTCAGCCTGCCGATTCGCGGCGAGCAGGAGCTGATCAAGGATGGTCGCCGGTTACACTCCAACCAGGACCAGGGGCTGATCGTGACGCCCCACGAAACCCAGTCACTGAGCATGGCCGGTGACTGCCACAAGATTTCCGTGGTGATCACCCGCATGGCCATGCGCCAGACTCTGGAAGGCATGCTGCAACGTCCGCTGGAGATGCCGGTGAAATTCGAGCCGGTGATGGACGCAGTCAACGGCGCCTCTGCCTCCTGGTGGCGACTGGCCCGTTACTACATCGATGAGATGGAACGCGGCCATGACCTGTTCAATCAGGTGTTCTTCACCCGCGATATCGAAAGCGCGCTGATCAAGGGGCTGATTCTTTCCCAGCCCAACAACTACAGTGCCGAACTGCGTGAGCAACTGGGCGTCAAGTTGCCGTATTACCTGGTGCGCGCCAAGGACTTCATCGAAAGCAACGCCCGCGAGGACATTCACCTGGAGGACATCGAAGCGGCGGCAGGTGTGTCGCGCTTCAAGCTGTTTGAGGGTTTTCGCAAGCACCTGGGCGTATCGCCCATGGCTTACTTGAAAAAGTATCGCCTCGGCGCCGTGCGCCAGGAAATCCTCGAAGACGCCTCGGTGCGCAATATTTCCGTGATCGCCATGTGCTGGGGGTTCTCGCATCTGGGCCGGTTCGCCAGCGAATACCGCAAGCTGTTCAACGAAACGCCCAGCGCCACCCTGCAACGCAGCGAAGCCCGTCGCAATCGGTCGCTTTGAAATGACGACTCTACACGCGGCCACTGCTAACAGTGTGGGCCTGAACTTGTCGCTGATGTGCCGTGAGCCGGTCTTCACCAGCCGCTCGGCGCAGGAAACCCAGCGTTTGATGAGGCAAGTGCTGGTGGAGCATGAGCTGGAGTGGCCGCGGGGCGGTGTCGATACGGCGTTCTATCGTGGCCAGGTCGCCAGTTGCGAACTGTATGCGCTGCGCTACGGCGGCCTGGTGGAAATCCGCCCGCAGCCGTTCGAAGATTTCGTCCTGGTACAAATGCCGCTGCGCGGTAGCGCCACCCTGGAGTCCGACGGCATGAGCTATGGCGTCAGCCCTGGCGAAGTGGCGATCCTGTCCCCGCGTGAGCAGGCGCGAGTGGTGTGGGAGGAGGGCTGTGAGCAACTGATTCTCAAACTGCCACTGGCATTGATCGAGGCGAGCCAGCAAGCGCTGGCCGATGACTTGCCGTCGGGCTTCACGCTGGCGCCGGTCAGCCGCCTGCAACGACCACTGGCGATGCGCTGGTTTCGACTGGTCAGCGAGTTGCTGG
This sequence comes from Pseudomonas reinekei, assembly GCF_001945365.1. Classification (GTDB taxonomy): domain Bacteria; phylum Pseudomonadota; class Gammaproteobacteria; order Pseudomonadales; family Pseudomonadaceae; genus Aquipseudomonas; species Aquipseudomonas reinekei. Next base: position 253,486 of record NZ_MSTQ01000004.1, on the reverse strand, counting down.
AGCATTTGCCCGAGGGCGAGGCGAGCGTGGCACCTTCGCGCTGGTTGCAGCACCTGGAGCAAAGCCTGCCGTTGTTTCTGCTCAGCCATTGTGGCGTTGCGCAACAAGACTCGCCGGCGCCACGGCAGCCCACGCGGCAGCTGCAAAAAATCGACGCGTGTATGCGCGAGCACCTTGTCCAGGGCATTACCCTGGCTGAACTGGCGGTTGCCACCGGGGTGAGCATTCGCAGCTTGAACACCCTGTGCCAGCGCGAATACGGTCAGAGCCCGATGGATCGCTTGCGCGGATTACGGCTTGAGGCCGCGCGGGAATACTTGCTGGCGCGACCGCACGCCAGTGTGACTGAGGTGGCGCTGGAATTCGGGTTTGGGCATGTGGGGCGATTTGCCAATTACTATCGGCAGCGGTTTGGAGAGTTGCCGAAGCAGACGATGAAGTCTCAGGCATGAGCAGGAAACGCGAGCACAAAAAAACCCGCCATAAGGCGGGTTTTTTGTTGGCCGGAGATTTTGATCTCCGAACCTTGTCTGGCTCCACGACCTGGACTCGAACCAGGGACCCAGTGATTAACAGTCACTTGCTCTACCAACTGAGCTATCGCGGAATGGCGCCTATGTTACTGATTCAAAAAGAGAAGTCAAGCGACTGTTAGCAAGATGGCGGATTCATCGTGACAGACGGTGGTTTATCGGTGATTGGCGGTTACCGGAATCGTCTCAGGGGGCTAACATGGCGACCCGGAAGTGGTTACACGCGCTGCCGGCCATTCGCCGAAAAGGTACGCGCCATGTCCCGTTTGCCCCTCACAACGTCTCGAAACAACGAGGTGCTCCCATGAGCATCGCTCAGATCAGCCTGCCCAAAGGGGTCGGCCCGCCTGCCGAAAAACTCTTCGACGCGATCACTCAGGCCAGCACCGCCGATGAGTTGAACCGCGCCGGTGGCAAGGCCGAGGGATTTGTCCTGGGCCTGGAAAGCACCAAGGCGATCAAGAGCCAGGTCGCGGAATCGCTTTACGTCGCCTATGACGACGCCGCCAGCCAGCGCGCGACCGAGTTGGCTTAACCGCCGAAGGTGATCGTGCCCATCATCAGTTTGGCGTAGAGCGCCGTGGCGCCCAATTGCACCAGCCACAGGGCCAGGCCGCCGAGAAACACCCCGGCAGCGACTTGCATCACCAGGTTGTTGCTGCGTTGTTTAGCCGGGGTGCGAGGAGTAAAGCGATCCAGGTCGTCAAGGTCATCGCGATCGGCGCGTAGGTCATCGTTCTTCATGTGGGCTCTCTTTCGAATTCTCGGGTGTACACAAAACCTGTAGGAGCCGGCTTGCTGGCGAAGAGGCCATTACATTCAACATGGATATTGACTGATCGCCATCGCCAGCAAGCCGGCACCTACAACAGATAGTGTGCAGTTTAAGGGCTCGGTCGCCGCTTTGAGATTTATCTGCGACAAATAAAAAACGGGAAGCCCAATGGCTTCCCGTTTTTCGTATCACGGCGCGGTTCAGATCACCTGAACAATCGCATCCGTCACAGCCTTGATGTTGCTCTGGTTCAACGCAGCCACGCAGATACGACCAGTGTCCAGCGCGTAAATGCCAAACTCGTTGCGCAGACGGTGAACCTGCTCAACGCTCAGGCCGGAGTACGAGAACATGCCACGCTGACGACCGACGAAGCTGAAATCACGCTGCGGTGCGTTTTTCGCCAGGGTCTCGACCATCTGAGTGCGCATGCCGCGAATGCGCAGGCGCATTTCGGCCAGTTCCGCTTCCCACTGGGCGCGCAGCTCCGGGCTGTTCAGTACGGCAGCAACGATGCTTGCGCCGTGGGTCGGCGGGTTGGAGTAGTTGGTGCGGATCACGCGTTTGACTTGCGACAGCACGCGCGCGCTTTCTTCCTTCGATTCGCTGACGATCGACAAGGCGCCAACGCGCTCGCCGTACAGCGAGAACGATTTGGAGAACGAGCTGGAGACGAAGAAGGTCAGGCCCGATTCCGCGAACAGACGCACGGCAGCGGCGTCTTCGTCGATGCCATCGCCGAAACCTTGATACGCCATGTCGAGGAATGGCACATGGTTTTTCGCTTTCACGACGTCCAGAACGTTTTTCCAGTCCGCCGGGCTCAGGTCAACGCCGGTCGGGTTGTGGCAGCAAGCGTGCAGCACAACGATCGAACCGTTTGGCAGGGCGTTCAGGTCTTCCAGCAGGCCCACACGGTTTACGTCGTGGGTCGCGGCGTCGTAGTAGCGATAGTTCTGCACCGGGAAACCGGCGGTTTCGAACAGCGCGCGGTGGTTTTCCCAGCTCGGGTCGCTGATCGCCACAACCGCGCTCGGCAGCAGTTGCTTGAGGAAGTCGGCACCGATTTTCAGCGCGCCGGTACCACCCACAGCCTGGGTGGTGAGGACGCGGCCGGAAGCGATCAGCGGCGAATCATTGCCGAACAGCAGTTTTTGTACGGCCTGGTCGTAGGCGGCGATGCCGTCGATTGGCAGGTAGCCACGGGAAGCGTGTTGAGCGACGCGAATGGTTTCGGCTTCGACAACGGCGCGCAGGAGTGGAATTTTCCCCTCCTCGTTGCAATAAACACCGACGCCCAGGTTGACCTTATTGGTACGGGTATCGGCGTTGAATGCTTCGTTGAGGCCCAGGATTGGATCGCGTGGTGCCATTTCGACAGCGGAGAACAGGCTCATTTTTGCGGCGGCTCTGAATGGAGAATGGAGGGACGTGTCGCGCTCCAGCCGAATGCACTAGAGCGGTGCACAAACGGGGAGCTAGTATAGAGGCCATCTGCGATCGATGGCGACAGACGATTCGGCTTTTAAGGTAAGTTTTTCCGATTATTTTTCGACCGTTAGTCGATTGGTGTCGTCCAAGGCTTTAGGCGATGTAAGACGTTTGCCTTGAAAGCGATGGCAATCGGCTCCACATTGAGTGCAATCCAGTTTTTTCCTCGGGCGACATCGGTCGTTTGCGGTCTTTCTCGTTCGCGCCGGTTTTGCCGGCAAGCGTGATCCCAGAGGTTTTACATGTCTGAATTTCAGCTAGTCACCCGTTTCGAGCCCGCTGGCGATCAGCCGGAAGCCATTCGCCTGATGGTCGAGGGCATCGAAGCCGGGTTGGCGCACCAGACGCTGCTCGGTGTGACCGGCTCGGGCAAGACCTTCAGCATCGCCAACGTGATCGCCCAGGTGCAGCGTCCGACGCTGGTGCTGGCACCGAACAAGACCCTGGCGGCGCAGTTATACGGAGAGTTCAAGGCGTTCTTCCCGAACAACGCGGTTGAGTATTTCGTTTCCTACTACGACTACTACCAGCCTGAAGCCTACGTGCCGTCCTCGGACACCTTCATCGAGAAAGACGCCTCGATCAACGATCACATCGAGCAGATGCGTCTTTCCGCGACCAAGGCGTTGCTCGAACGCAAGGACGCGATCATCGTCACCACGGTGTCGTGCATCTACGGTCTGGGGAGCCCGGAAACCTACCTGAAGATGGTGTTGCACGTGGATCGCGGCGATCGGCTCGACCAGCGTGAATTGCTGCGTCGTCTGGCGGACCTGCAATACACCCGCAACGACATGGATTTCGCCCGTGCGACGTTCCGGGTGCGTGGCGACGTGATCGATATCCACCCGGCGGAATCCGACTTTGAAGCGATCCGCATCGAACTGTTCGACGACGAGGTGGAAAGCCTGTCGGCGTTCGATCCGCTGACTGGCGAGGTCATCCGCAAACTGCCGCGTTTCACTTTCTACCCGAAAAGCCACTACGTGACGCCACGGGAAACCCTGATGGGCGCCGTCGAGGGCATCAAAGTCGAGTTGCAGGAACGCTTGGAATACCTGCGTTCCAACAATAAACTGGTCGAGGCGCAGCGCCTGGAGCAACGCACCCGATTCGACCTGGAGATGATCCTCGAACTGGGCTACTGCAACGGCATCGAAAACTACTCGCGCTACCTGTCCGGCCGTGAGGCTGGCGCGCCGCCGCCGACCCTTTACGATTACCTGCCGGCCGACGCCTTGTTGGTGATCGACGAATCCCACGTCAGCGTGCCGCAGGTGGGCGCGATGTATAAGGGTGACCGATCGCGTAAAGAGACACTGGTGGAATACGGTTTCCGCCTGCCGTCGGCGCTGGACAACCGGCCGATGCGTTTCGACGAATGGGAAAGCATCAGCCCGCAGACGATTTTTGTCTCGGCGACCCCGGGCAACTATGAAGCCGAGCACGCCGGCCGCGTCATTGACATGGTGGTGCGTCCGACCGGTCTGGTCGACCCGCAGATCGAGATCCGCCCGGCACTGACCCAGGTCGACGATTTGTTGTCGGAAATCACCAAGCGCGTCGCGCTGGAAGAGCGGGTGCTGGTCACCACGCTGACCAAGCGCATGGCCGAGGACTTGACCGACTACCTGGCCGATCACGGCGTGCGCGTGCGCTACCTGCACTCGGACATCGATACTGTGGAGCGGGTCGAAATCATCCGCGATCTGCGCCTCGGCACTTTCGATGTGCTGGTGGGGATCAACCTGCTGCGCGAAGGCCTGGACATGCCGGAAGTGTCGCTGGTGGCGATTCTCGATGCCGACAAGGAAGGTTTCCTGCGTTCCGAGCGCTCGCTGATCCAGACCATCGGCCGGGCGGCGCGTAACCTCAACGGTCGGGCGATTTTGTACGCCGATCGGATCACCGGGTCCATGGAGCGAGCGATCAGCGAAACCGAACGTCGTCGCGACAAGCAGATCGCCTTCAACCTGGCCAATGGCATTACGCCTAAAGGGGTGTTCAAGGACGTTGCCGACATCATGGAAGGCGCCACCGTGCCGGGTTCGCGTAGCAAGAAGCGCAAGGGCATGGCCAAGGCTGCCGAGGAGAACGCCAAATACGAAGCAGAATTGCGCTCGCCGGGCGAGATCGCCAAGCGCATCAAGGGGCTGGAAGAAAAGATGTATGCGTTGGCGCGTGATCTGGAGTTCGAAGCCGCGGCGCAGATGCGCGATGAAATCACCAAGTTGCGCGAGCGGTTGCTGACTGTCTGATCTTCAGTGCCTGACAGCGCCCCATCGCGGGCAAGCCCGCGATGGGGCGCCACGGTCTCAGTGCGCCTCGCCAGCCTTCAATCCTTCCGGCAGCTTCTTGGTCAACAACACTGCCAACATGCTGATCCCCAGCGCAATCCCGACAAAGTGAAACGCATCGTTATAAGCCATGATCGACGCCTGCTGATGGGCAATCTCGCTGAGCTTGCCCAGCGCCGCCGTCTCATTGCCCAAGCGGTCGGTGAGTGACGCAATACGTTCGGCAACCTGCGGGTTGCTCGGCACGATGGATTCGCGCAAGTAGTCAAAATAGGTCTTGGTGCGCGCATCCAGCAGCGTGGCGAGGAGGGCGATGCCAATGGCGCCGCCGAGGTTGCGCAGGATGTTGAACAGGCTGGAAGCGGACCCGGCGTCTTGCGGCAGGATGTAGGCGGTGGCGATCAACGAAATGGTGACCATGATCAGTGGCTGACCCAGGGCGCGGATGATCTGGATCTGATTGAACTGTGGTCCGGCAAAGTCCGGGTTCAGCACCCCGGACGAAAAACTCGCCAGGCCGAACAACCCGAAACCCAGCGTGCACAGCCATTTCGGCGAGATGTATTTCATCAGCTTGGGCACCAGCGGAATCAGAAACAGCTGCGGCACGCCCATCCACATGATCACTTCACCGATCTGCAGGGCGTTGTAATTCTGGATCTGCGCCAGGTACAGCGGCAGCAAATAGATCGAGCCATACAGCCCAACCCCCATCCCGATGCTGGAAATACTCGACAGGCCGAAATTGCGATTGCCGAGGATGCCCAGGTTGATCAACGGATTGGGTTTGGAAAACTGCACGATCACGAAGGTGATCAGACTGATCAGCGCGATGCTGCCCAGGCTCACGATCAGGCTCGATTCAAGCCAGTCCTTGCGATGGCCTTCCTCCAGAAACACCTGCAAACAGCCGAGACCGACGCCCAGGGTGACGATGCCGGCGTAGTCGGTGCTTTTGAGCAGTTCCCAGTGCGCTTCTTTCTTTTCCAGCCCGTACATCAGGCCGGCGATCATGATCAGCCCGGGTGGAATGTTGATGTAGAAGATGTATTCCCAACCCCAGTTCTCCGTCAGCCAGCCACCCAGTGTCGGGCCGATGGAGGGCGCGAAGGTGGCGGTCATGGCGAACATGGCCATGCCTTTGGCGCGGTGATGCTCCGGGAGTTTGATCAGCGTGAGGGTGAACGCCAGCGGAATCAGCGCGCCGCCGGTGAAGCCTTGAAGAGCGCGGAAGACGATCATGCTTTCCAGGCTCCAGGCCATGGAACACAGCAAGGAGGCGACCAGGAAACCGAGGGACACCCACACCGCCAGGCGCCGCGCCGACAAGAGCTGCACCAGCCAGGCGGTGAGCGGGATCATGATGATTTCCGCCACCAGGTACGAGGTGGAAATCCATGAGCCTTCTTCCAGGGTGGCCGACAGTGCGCCCTGAATGTCCTTGAGCGAGGAATTGGTGATCTGGATATCCAGCACCGCCATAAAGGCGCCGAGCATCACGCTCATCACCGCAATCCAGTCCCGCCGCGTCGGTTCCTCGACCGGGCGGATCAGTTGATCACCGGCCATCGACAGGGGAGTCTTTGATGTTCACTTTTGCGGTGACCGACATGCCCGGGCGGATTTTGCCATGCAGTGGATTATCAGCGGCGAAGGTCAGTTTGACTGGAATCCGTTGCACGACCTTGGTGAAGTTGCCGGTGGCATTGTCCGGTGGCAACAGGCTGAACTGCGCGCCCGAGGCAGCGAACAGGCTGTCGACCCGCGCTTCGATCGGCGTGTCGCCATACGCATCGAAGGTCAACTCGGCCTTCTGGCCGGGCTGCATGTGGCCGATCTGGGTTTCCTTGAAATTGGCCTGAATCCAGATGTCTTCATCCGGCACGATCGACAGCAGATAAGCGCCGGCCTGCACATATTGGCCATTGCGCGCGGCGCGCTGACCGATCAGGCCGCTGATCGGCGCGTGGATTTCACTGCGTGTCAGGTTCAGCTCGGCCTGGGCCAGGTCGGTCCTGGCGTTGACGATCTGGGCGTCGAGGCGCTTGATTTCGGCGTTCAGCGCATTGATCTGCTGGCGCTGGCCCTGGGCATCGGCCTGGGCCTTGGCCAATTGCGAGCGGGCAATGTGGTTATCGGCGGAGAGGGTGGTGACACGCTCCTCCGACACATAGCCGGGTTTACGCAAGGTTTCGGCGCGGGTCAGGTCGATTTGTGAACGACCAAGGCTGGCCTGGCTGGACGCGACTTGCGCATCGCTGGCGGCGATCAGGCTGCCTTGCTGGGTCAGCCTGCTCTGGGCTTGCAGGCGTTCGGCCTGGCGGGTGGCGAGGGTTGCATTGGCGCGGTCGACGGCGAGGCGGAAGTCATCGCCCTCAAGCTTGATCAGTAACTGGCCTTTCTCGACGTGCTGGTTGTCCTGCACCAGTACTTGATCGATGCGCGCGCCCAATTGGCTCGACACACGGGTGATCTCGCCCTGCACATAGGCGTTGTCAGTGCTTTCATAAAACCGTCCCTTGAAGAACCAATGGGCAAAGAACCCCCCGGCAATCAGCAGGACGATTAACAGGAATATGGACAGGCGACGCTTGAGTTGGGCAGGCATGGGGCAAACTGTAGTCGAGAATATGTAAGGAAAGTTATCAGCAGGTGAATCAGGCAGACAGCCGATAAACGGTAAATGGCATCGGCTGATATGCAGTCATTCACCGCGCCATACGGGGCTGTAGTCGCAACCTTGGCTTAAATGCCCTGTTCGCTGGAGCCGGGCGTACGTCGCCTGTTACCATTCGGCTCTTGTTTGAAGTTCGCTTTGATCTTCGCTTTTATTCTTTTCGAGACATGCCATGACCACCGTCCGCACTCGCATCGCGCCATCGCCTACCGGGGACCCCCACGTAGGTACCGCTTACATCGCATTGTTCAACTACTGCTTTGCCAAGCAGCATGGCGGTGAGTTCATCCTGCGGATCGAAGACACCGACCAATTGCGTTCGACCCGCGAGTCCGAACAGCAGATATTCGACGCCCTGCGCTGGTTGGGCATCGACTGGAGCGAAGGCCCGGACGTCGGCGGCCCGCACGGTCCGTACCGTCAAAGCGAGCGCGGCGACATTTACCAGAAGTATTGCCAGCAGCTGGTCGACATGGGCCACGCCTTCCCGTGCTTCTGCACCGCCGAAGAGCTGGATCAGATGCGCGCCGAGCAAATGGCTCGCGGCGAAACCCCGCGTTACGACGGCCGTGCGCTTTTATTGTCCAAGGAAGAGGTTGCTCGACGTCTCGCTGCCGGCGAGCCTCATGTGATCCGCATGAAAGTGCCGAGCGAAGGTGTCTGCGTGGTGCCGGACATGTTGCGTGGCGACGTGGAAATCCCGTGGGACCGCATGGACATGCAAGTCCTGATGAAAACCGACGGTTTGCCGACGTACTTCCTGGCCAACGTGGTCGACGACCACCTGATGGGCATCACTCACGTATTGCGCGGCGAAGAGTGGCTGCCATCGGCGCCGAAACTGATCCTGTTGTACGAGTACTTCGGCTGGGAACAACCCGAGTTGTGCTACATGCCGCTGCTGCGTAACCCGGACAAGAGCAAGCTGTCCAAGCGCAAGAACCCGACCTCGGTGACCTTCTACGAGCGCATGGGCTTCATGCCTGAGGCGATGCTCAACTACCTGGGGCGCATGGGTTGGTCGATGCCGGACGAGCGCGAGAAGTTCTCGCTGCAGGAAATGGTCGACAACTTCGATCTGAAGCGAGTTTCTCTGGGCGGGCCGATTTTCGACATTGAGAAACTGTCGTGGCTCAACGGCCAATGGCTGCGTGACCTGCCGGTGGAAGAGTTCGCCGCGCGCGTGCAGAAATGGGCATTCAACTCCGACTACATGATGAAGATCGCGCCGCACGTGCAGGGCCGGGTTGAAACCTTCAGCCAGGTTGCACCGCTGGCCGGGTTCTTCTTTGCCGGTGGCGTGAACCCGGATGCCAAGCTGTTCGAATCGAAGAAGCTTTCGGGTGATCAGGTTCGGCAGTTGATGCAATTGATCCTGTGGAAGCTCGAAAGCCTGCGTCAGTGGGAGAAAGACAACATCACCGCGACCATTCAGGCTGTGGTGGAGTCCCTGGAGCTGAAGCTGCGTGACGCCATGCCACTGATGTTCGCCGCGATTACCGGGCAAGCCAGTTCGGTATCGGTACTCGACGCCATGGAAATCCTCGGGCCGGATCTGACCCGTTTCCGTCTGCGCCAGGCCATCGACCTGTTGGGTGGCGTGTCGAAGAAAGAAAACAAAGAGTGGGAAAAGCTGCTGGGCGTTATCGCCTGAGCACGACTGACTCTGCAGTAGCCGCCGGAGGTCGGGATTTTTGCTCCTGTCCTTCGGCGTTTTCTCCTGAATTTACGGGGGAAGGGCGGTAAGTGGTTGTTATGCCGACAAAAAATTTTGAAATTTTTCAAAAATAAGTTTGACAGGCTTTCGATACGCCCTTAAGATTCGCCCCGTCCTCAGCGATGACATCAACGATGAGGGGCTATAGCTCAGCTGGGAGAGCGCTTGCATGGCATGCAAGAGGTCGACGGTTCGATCCCGTCTAGCTCCACCAATTTACACTTCAAGGTCTGGCCACACCGGCCTTGAAGCGATCAACACTCAGCGTTGATCAGTTGTATAGAAGGGTTTGTGTCCCCTTCGTCTAGTGGCCTAGGACACCGCCCTTTCACGGCGGTAACAGGGGTTCGAGTCCCCTAGGGGACGCCAGTTTTACAGAAGCGATGTTGCAAAATGTCGCTCCGCCGCGAGGCGAAAAATCCGGGGCTATAGCTCAGCTGGGAGAGCGCCTGCATGGCATGCAGGAGGTCAGCGGTTCGATCCCGCTTAGCTCCACCAATTTACAGTTCAAGGTCTGGCCACACCGGCCTTGAATCGATCAGCTCTCAGCACTGATCAGGTGTATAGAAGGTTTGTGTCCCCTTCGTCTAGTGGCCTAGGACACCGCCCTTTCACGGCGGTAACAGGGGTTCGAGTCCCCTAGGGGACGCCACGATTACCCGCTCTGCGGGATTTTATAAGGGTCATTCAATTATTGAATGGCCCTTTTGTTTGTCTGGCGTTTGGCCAAATCCCCCCAATTCTTTCAAACTGTTCTTCAGACCAGCGGTCACATCCACGACTTGCAGAAAATTATTATGAGAATAATATTCTAGTCGTAATATTCGGAGGCAACGATGAACGATAAAAAAGCTCAAACCCGCGAACGCATCCTCAAGGCCGCCAGCGCAGCGCTGATCCAGCGCGGCCCGGCGGAACCGAGCGTTGGCGAAGTGATGGGCGCAGCGGGCCTGACGGTCGGCGGCTTTTATGCGCACTTCGAAAGCAAGGACGCAATGATGCTGGAGGCGTTCAAGCAATTGCTCGGCCACCGTCGCGGCCTGATTGCCGATATGGATGCCGAGTTGACCGGCGAAGAGCGTCGCGCCTTGGTGGCGGCGTTTTATCTGTCGCGCAAACACCGCGACTCGTCCGAATCGGCATGCCCGATTCCAGCGTCGGTCGGTGAGCTTGGGCGCCTGCCGGAAGCGTTTCGTATCGCCCTGAATGAGCACGTGGAAATGATGGTCGCGCAACTGGCGGCCAGCCCGGAAGACACCGACAAGGCCCTGGCTGACATGGCGTTGATGGTGGGTGGTCTGGCTCTGGCGCGGGCGCTGGGGCCGGGAGAGTTGTCCGACCGTTTACTTCGCGCCGCTAAATCAGCGGTGCTGTGACCTGAAGGCTGCGGCCTGGGGAGAATGCGATGAGCACGTTGAAGTGGGTTCGTGGCGTGAATGGCACCTTGGGTTGGTTTGCACCGAAACTGGTGGCAAGCAAGATGCGACTGGCGTTCATGACGCCGAGGGATTTGCCGCCGCGTGACTGGGAGCTGCCACTCCTGGCGAAGTCCGAACGGATCACCCTGCGGTTCGGCCTCTCGGCGCTGCGTTGGGGGCAAGGCCCTGCGGTATTGCTGATGCACGGCTGGGAAGGTCGGCCGACGCAGTTTGCCAGCCTCATTACTGCGCTGGTCGATGCCGGTTATTCAGTGGTTGCCCTTGATGGCCCGGCGCACGGTCGCTCACCCGGCAGTGAAGCGAATGTGGTGTTGTTCGCTCGCGCCATGCTTGAAGCCGCCGCCGAATTACCACCGTTGCAAGCCGTCATTGGTCATTCAATGGGAGGCGCCAGTGCCATGCTTGCCGTGCAACTGGGCCTGCGCACCGAAACCCTGGTCACCATTGGCGCGCCAGCGCGGATCCTTGGCGTGTTGCGCGGGTTTGCCCGCTATGTGGGGCTGCCACCCAAAGCCCGTTCGGCGTTCATTCGCCAGGTCGAGAAAGATGTCGGAATGCGCGCCGCCATGCTCGACGTCGCCCACTATCAACTCGACATGCCCGGCCTGATCGTCCACGCCGAAGATGACAACTTTGTCTCGGTCAAGGAATCGCAACTGATCCACGAAGCCTGGTTCGACAGCCGCCTGCTGCGCCTGTCAGAGGGCGGTCACCAGCGGGTGATGGCTGACCCTCGGGTGATTGATGGCGTGTTATCACTGCTGGCGGGACGCAGCCTGCAATCGCGCCAATTGGCCTGAGCTTCCGTTACACTGCCCCGGTCGAAATAATCTGACCGGGAGTGGGGCATGGGCTGGGATCGGGCAACGCCATTTATCATTGATCTTCAAGTGGGTGCCGAAGACATCGACGGGCTGGGCCACGCCAATAATGCGGTGTACGTGACCTGGCTCGAACGCTGTGCCTGGCGCCATTCCCAGCGCCTGGGCCTGGATCTGGTCGAATACCGTCGCCTGGACCGGGCCATGGCCGTGGTGCGGCATGAGATCGATTATCTGACCGCTGCCTACGAGGGTGATGAGCTGCAATTGGCGACCTGGATCGTCGATTGGGATCAGCGCCTGAAAATGACCCGTCACTTTCAGTTAAAGCGCCCCAGCGACAACGCCACATTGCTGCGTGCGCAGACCACGTTTGTCTGCATCGAGCTGTCCACGGGCAAGCCCAAGCGCATGCCGGCCGAGTTCATCGAAGGCTATGGCCCGGCCTTACAGATCCTGATGTGAAAAGACCGTGTGGCAAGTCATTCGCTCGATAATCCAGTAAACTGCCGCACGTTTTTTCCTTGAGTAGTGTTTTCCCCATGCAAATTGCCTTGGCGCCCATGGAGGGGTTGGTCGACGACATCCTGCGCGACGTGCTGACCCGAGTGGGCGGCATCGATTGGTGCGTGACCGAATTCATTCGGGTCAACGACCAATTGCTCACGCCGGCCTATTTCCACAAATTCGGCCCAGAGCTGCTCAACGGCGCTCGTACGGCCTGCGGTGTGCCACTGCGCGTGCAATTGCTGGGTTCCGACCCGGTGTGCCTGGCGGAAAACGCCGCGCTGGCCTGCGAGCTCGGCTCCGAAGTGATTGACCTCAACTTCGGCTGCCCGGCCAAGACCGTGAACAAATCCCGGGGCGGTGCGGTGTTGCTCAAGGAGCCCGAATTGTTGAACCGGATCGTCGAGCACGTCCGTCGTGCCGTTCCGGCGCACATTCCTGTTACCGCCAAGATGCGCCTGGGCTTCGACAGCCCGGATGGTTCGCTGGTGTGCGCCACGGCGCTGGCCGAAGGCGGGGCGCAACACATCGTGGTGCATGCGCGGACCAAAGTGGACGGCTACAAGCCACCGGCGCACTGGGAGTGGATCCCGCGGGTGCAGGACGTGGTCAAGGTGCCGGTGTTCGCCAATGGCGATATCTGGAGTGTCGAAGACTGGCACCGTTGTCGCGAGATCAGCGGCGTGGAAGACATCATGCTCGGCCGTGGCCTGGTTTCGCGCCCCGATCTGGCGAAGCAAATCGCCGCCGCGCGGGCCGGTGAAGAGGTCGTGGAAATGACCTGGGCCGAACTGCTGCCGCTGATCCAGGACTTCTGGCTGCAAGCCAAGGCGCAGATGACTGCGCGACAATCGCCGGGCCGCTTGAAACAATGGCTGGCGATGTTGACCCGCAATTATCCCGAAGCTGTCGAGCTGTTCACCGTCCTGCGTCGCGAGACCGAACTGGATAACGTCTCGCGTTTGCTGGGCCTGCCGGTGGCTGAAGCTGCCTGAAAAAAATCTGAAAATAATCTCTTGAAATGCAATCAGCGGTCCCAATCTAAGGGTTACGCGATGCCGAATTCGGGTCGCGGAGACAAAAGACCTTGCTGATTGTTTTCAGGAGATTTGAACCATGACTACTGCATTTTCCCTGGCTCCACTGTTCCGTTCCTCGGTAGGTTTCGACCGTTTCAACGACCTGTTCGAAACCGCCCTGCGCAACGAGCCAGGCAGCACCTATCCACCCTATAACGTGGAAAAACACGGCGACGACCAATACCGCATCGTCGTAGCGGCGGCCGGTTTTCAGGAAGAAGACCTGGAACTGCAAGTCGAGAAGGGCGTGCTGACCATCAGTGGCGGCAAACGCGATGCCAATGAAGGCGTGACTTTCCTGCACCAAGGCATTGCCCAGCGCGCGTTCAAGCTGTCGTTCCGTCTGGCGGACCACATCGAAATCAAGGCCGCCGGCCTGAGCAACGGTCTGTTGAGCATCGACCTGTTGCGGGTGGTTCCGGAAGAGGCGAAAGCCAAGCGCATCCCTATCAACGGGGCGCAAAAACCAGCTCTGCAACACTAAGCCGAGCAAAACAAGAAGGGCGCCAATTGGCGCCCTTCTTTGTGTCTGCGGTTTAACGTTGTCCGGTCACGGTTGCGGATTCCACCGCTCGCGGGTGGCGGGACGAAAACAGCAAGCCGCCAGCGATTTGCCAGATCACCGCAAACGCGCCGACCAGGAACACGATGTCACCGAACGTGCGCACCCAGCGCAGGGTTTGCAGCAAATCCTGCTGCATGAAGGCTTCGCTGCGGGCGTACCACAACCCCTGGCTGGCGCTGGCGTAAAACTGCAGGATGCCAATTGGCAGCAGGCTGGTAACGATCATCAGCATCAGGCCGCCGTTGAGCCACCAGAACCCGGTGTTCATCAGTCGGTCGTTGAACTGCAAGTTGGGTCGCAGATAACGCAGGATTAGCAGGCTGAAACCCAGCGCCAGGGAGCCATACACCCCGAACAGTGCCGCGTGAGCGTGCAAGGGCGTGGTGTTCAGGCCCTGGATGTAATACAGCGCGATCGGTGGGTTGATCAGGAAACCGAACACCCCGGCACCGAGCATGTTCCAGAACGCGGTAGCGATGAAGAACTGCAGCGGCCAGCGCAGCCGAGCCATCCACGGCGCGCGCTCTTTCAGGCGCCAGTTCTCCCAGGCTTCATGCCCGAGCAAGATCAACGGTACCACTTCCAGTGCGCTGAAGGTTGCGCCGACAGCCATCACCGGGGTGGTGGTCCCGGAGAAGTAGATGTGATGGAACGTACCGGGCACGCCGCCGAGCATGAACAGCGAAGCCGAGCCGAGGGTGGCGGTGGTGGCCAGGCGCTTGGAGACCAACCCCATGCTGGTGAAAATGAAGGCCAGGGCGGTGGTGGCGAACACTTCGAAAAAGCCTTCGACCCACAGGTGCACGACCCACCAGCGCCAGTACTCCATGACCGACAGATTGGTGCGCTCGCCATAGAACAGGCCAGCGCCGTAGAACAGGCCGATGGCGATTACAGACGCGGCCAACAACGCCAGCAGGTTCTTGTCGCCGGGCTGACGCAGGGCAGGGACCATGGCGCGCAACATCAGTACCAGCCAGAACACGATTCCGGCGAACTTGGCGATCTGCCACAGACGACCCAGATCAACGTATTCGTAGCCCTGATGCCCGAGCCAGAAGCTCCATTGGGCCGGCATCAACTGGGCGATGGCGAGGAAGTTGCCGGCATAAGAACCGACGACCACCAGCACCAGCGCCCAGAACAGTACATCCACGCCGAGCTTTTGCCATTTCGGATCTTTGCCGCCATTGATGAACGGCGCCAAAAACAGCCCTGCCGCGAGGAAGCCAGTGGCGATCCAGAACATCGCACTCTGCAAATGCCACGTTCGGGTCAGCGAGTACGGGAACCACTTCGACAGCGGCAACCCATAGAAATCCTGGCCCTCGACCGTGTAGTGCGCGGTCAGGCCCCCCATCAGGACCTGGAAGCCAAACAGCGCACCGACCAGCAACAGGTATTTGCCCAGGGCTTTTTGCGAAGGCGTGAGTCTGATCAGGCTCAGCGGATCCTGGGCCGGGACTTTGGGTTGGCCTTCGTCGTGATTGCGCAGGAACGCCCAGCCCCAGACCAGGAAGCCAATACCTGCCAGTAGTACGACGATGCTGACAATCGACCAGACCATGTTTTCGGCAGTCGGCTGGTTGTCGATCAACGGCTCGTGGGGCCAGTTGTTGGTGAAAGTCGCGCTCTGGCCATCGCGCTCGGTGGCGGCAGCCCAGGCTGTCCAGAAGAAAAAGTGCGTCAGTTGCTGGCGCCGAGCGGCATCGGGCAGGGTGTTTTCTTTCATGGCAAAGCTTTCGCGGCTGTGGTGCAGCGCGGGGTCATTGCCGAACAGGGCGTGGTAATACGCGGCGGTTTGCGCGATAGCCTGGATGCGGCGGTCGCTGAGCACCAGTGTGCCGTCGACCAGACGGTTGGCACGGTACTCGCGTTTGAGTTGATGGCGCAGCAGGGCCTGCTGATCGTCATCGATATCCTGATAAGGCTTGCCATAAGTCTGCTGCGCCGCCAGATCGAGCCAGGCGAGTAGCTCGCGGTGCAGCCAGTCGGCGGTCCAGTCCGGCGCCTGATAGGCACCATGACCCCAAATCGAGCCTAGCTGCATGCCGCCAATGCCCTGCCAGGCCGTCTGGCCGTCGAGGATGTCGTCGGCACGAAACAGGATCTTGCCCTCGACGCTTTGCACCTGTTCCGGGATCGGTGGCGCCTGTCGGTAAATCTCGTGGCCGAACCAGCCGAGCAGGCAGAAGGTCACGCCGAGGACGCCAATCAGCGACCACCATAACTTGCGGTATTCACCCATGGATCACCTTAATGTCAAAAAAAAGCGCCCGCATAACGAGTATGCGGGCGCAGAAAACCCGGCCGTGTGATCGGGAAGAGACGCCGGGGTGTTGCTCAGGGAAATGATCGGTTGCCGCGATCATCCATCAGCGGTGCGGGACGTTTGTCCGCAGACCGAATGCGTGGCTTCAATGTAAGGCGCACCCGCAACCGCGTCACTCCTACACAGGGTCAGTGGCGTCACGTCTGGGTTTTAATGATTCATACGAAGGTATTAAAAATTGCAGGAGCTGGCTTGCCAGCGATGGCGTTGGGTCTGCAACCATCAATGTGGACTGTGTCGGCCTCTTCGCTGGCAAGTGGTTGATGTCACCGGAGCAGTTTCTGAAACTCCTCCACCGGCAATGGCTGGCTATGCAAATACCCCTGATAGAAATGGCAGCCCAGCCCCTGCAGGAACGCCAGTTGCTCCGCGGTCTCCACGCCCTCGGCAATCACTTTCAACTCCAGGCTGCGGGCCATGGCAACGATGGCGCGGATGATTTCGGCATCGTTGGGGTCGGTGGTGGCGTCGCGGATGAACGACTGGTCGATTTTTAAAGTGTCGACCGGCAGACGCTTGAGGTAGGTCAGCGATGAATAGCCGGTGCCGAAGTCGTCCATGGCGAAACTGACGCCGAGTTTTTTCAGGCGACGCATTTTGCCGATGGTGTCTTCCAGGTTCTGGATGACGATGCCTTCGGTGATTTCCAGCTTGAGCAGCGAGCAGGGCAGGCCGTAGCGCGCAAGGCTTTCTTCGATGCGATCGACGAAGTCGGTCTGGCGAAACTGCCTTGGGCTGATATTCACGCACAGACTGAAATCGAGCGGGTTCACCAGGCCGTCGGAAATCATTTGCCGGCAGGCCTTGCAGGCTTCGTCAAGAATCCAGCTGCCGACCTCCAGGATCAAGCCGCTGTCTTCCAGTACCTTGATGAATTCGGTGGGGGATTGCGCGCCGAGTTCCGGATGGTTCCAGCGCACC
This sequence comes from Pseudomonas reinekei, assembly GCF_001945365.1. Classification (GTDB taxonomy): domain Bacteria; phylum Pseudomonadota; class Gammaproteobacteria; order Pseudomonadales; family Pseudomonadaceae; genus Aquipseudomonas; species Aquipseudomonas reinekei. The sequence continues at coordinate 236,332 of NZ_MSTQ01000004.1, read as the reverse complement.
AGGGCTTCGGCGCCGACGATGCGGTTGTCGCGAGCATCGAGCTGCGGTTGGTAATGCACACGAAACTCGCCACGGGACAGCGCCAGGCGCAGGTCGGTTTCCATGCGCAGGCGTTCACTCGCGGCCTTCTGCATGGTGTTGTGGTACATCTGCGCGGTGTTGCGCCCCGAATCCTTGGCGCGATAGAGGGCAATGTCGGCACGTTTGAGCAGGTCGGTAGGCGTTGAGCCGTGATCGGGAATGAGTGCGATGCCGATGCTCGGCGTCACTTGCAGGCGCTGGCCGTCGAGGAACATCGGCTCCGACAACAATTCACGCAAGGTGTCGGCCAACTGCCGGACCTGGGCGCTGACGTCATTGCGCGAGCCTTCAAGCCCGCTGAGCAGCACCACGAATTCATCGCCGCCCAGGCGCGCAACGGTGTCTTCCATGCGCACGCTGGCTTCCAGGCGAGCGGTGATGATCTTCAGTACCGTATCGCCCACCGGATGGCCGAGGGAGTCGTTGATGTGCTTGAAGTGGTCGAGGTCGAGGAACATCAGGGCGCCACGTAAATTGTGGCGCTTGAGCAGGGCAATCTGCTGGCTGAGCCGATCCATCAAGAGAGCGCGGTTGGGCAGGTTGGTCAGCGGATCGTGGTAAGCCAGGTGGCGAATCTGCGCCTCGGCGTTTTTCAGCAGGCTGACGTCCCGCGCGGTTAACAGCAGGCACGCGGTTTCGTTAAGGTTGATCGGTTCAACCGAGACCTCGACGGTGAGCAGCTCACCGCGCTTGTTGCGCCCGAGCATTTCCTGATGATGAACCCGACCCTTGATCCGCAATTCGGCCAGCAACGCCGAGCGTTGTTTTTCTTCGGCCCAGATCCCCACCTGATACACCGTGCGGCCAATCACTTCGTCGGCGCGGTAACCGGTCAAGCGGCAGAAACCGTCGTTGACCTCCAGATAGCGCCCGGTGTCGCGTTCGGTGATGGTGATGGCGTCGGGGCTGGAGTGAAACGCCTTGGCGAATTTCTCTTCGCTGGCCTTGAGCGCCGCTTCAGAGCGCTGTTGCTGGGTGATGTCGCGCAGCGTGGTGACGATGCACGGCTGGTCGCCGACGCTGATCTGCCGGCTGGAAATCACGCAGGTCAGGGATTGGCCGCTTTTGTGCTGGACGACAATCGCCACGTTATTCAGGCCTTGTTCGCGAATCACCTGTTCGATCCGCTGCAAACTTTTTGCCGAGGCGTCCCACAGGCCGATTTCATCGGCGCTGCGACCGATCACATCGGCAGTGGTCCAGCCGAAAGTCTGGGTGAAGCTGGAATTGATCTCGATGAACTGGCCGGTGTCCTGGCGGGTCACGCAGATCGGGTCCGGACTGACCTGGAACAGCGTGGCGAATTTCTCTTCCGAGGCCACCAGTCGTTGCTCGCGTTCGACCTGATCGGTGATGTCGAGCAAGGTGCCGGCCATGCGTAGCGGCAGGCCGTTTTCATCGCGGTAGAGGCGGGCGCGGCTTTCCAGGTAGCGCGAGCTGCCATCGGGCAGCTGCACGCGGTAGGTCAGCTGATAATTGCCGGCCGGGCCTTCGCGCAGGCTGCGATAGGCGTCGCGCATGGTGTCGCGTTCTTCGCCGGGCACGCCTTCGAAAAACTCTTCGAAGGACTCATGGAAAGGCTTGGCCTCCAGGCCGTGCAACTGCGCGGCGCGGGCCGAGCCATAGAGCATGCCGCTGGGAATGTGCCAGTCCCAGGTGCCCAGTTGCGCAGAGTCCAGCGCCAGGTCGAGGCGTTCCTGGCTGTCCTTCAGGGCATGCTCGGCGACTTTGCGGTCGGTGGTGTCGAGGAACGTGCTCAGCAGGTAGGGCTGGCCCTCGAGCTCGACCTTTTGCGCGCTGAGGATGCCATCGTGGATCTGCCCATTGCTGGCACGAAATTGCACCTCCATGCTGGTCAACTCGCCTTTGGCTTTGGTGGCCTTGACCAATTCCGCCCGTTGCTCCGGGTGCACCCACAGGCCCAGTTCCAGGGTGGTGCGGCCGATGGCATCTTGCACCGGCCAGCCGAACAGGCTTTCAAAATACTGGTTGGCCTCGGTGATCAGGCCGTCTTCCTGACGGGTCAGCAGGACCATGTTCGGGCAAAGGTGAAACAGCGTGGCAAAACGCTTTTCCGAGCTGCTCAGCGCCTGCTCGCGCTGGCGCTGGTGGGTGATCTCGCGGATCACGCCGATCATCCGCGGCCGGCCGTGTTTGTCCGGTAGCAGGCTGCCGTTGATCTCCAGCCAGTGCAGGCTGCCGTCGGGCCAGCGGATGCGGTGGTGCATCGCATGCTCCAGCGGTGCGCCGGCGATCACCGCGTGGAAGGCGCGGACGGTTTTCGCGCGGTCTTCGGGGGGCAGCAAATCGAGGTATTCCAGATCCGCCGGCAGCGGTTGCCGGGGATCGAAGCCGAACAGCGCCTGCGTACCCCGCGACCAACTGATCTGTCCCCGTTCGATATCCCAATACCACGCACCCAAACGCGCGCCGTTCAGGGCTGCCAGCAATTGCGGAGCACTTTCCCAGCTCTGCTCGGAGCTTTTGGGGTCAATTGCCTGGATACGCGGCATCGGCGGAACACGGTCAACAGATTTCGGCATTGGCAGGCCTTGGGCTGAGTTGAGCATTGGGCACAGGAATTCGCGGTTCTATAGGAGTAGCACAAGTTAGCCTTGAGTCCCTGGCAGATCGATTTGCGCATCCAGCAGGGCCATGAAGGCCCGTGCCGCGTTCGACAAGGTCCGTTCTGTGTGCAGGATATAGCCTAGCTGGCGAGAGAGCTGTATGCCCGGCAAAGGTATCCGTGCAACTTGATTGTCGAGCATGGTCCGTGGCAACACGCTCCAGGCCAGGCCGATCGAGACCATCATCTTGATGGTTTCCAGGTAATTGGTGCTCATGGCGATGTTCGGCGTCAGGCCCTGGGCTTCGAACAAGCGCTGGACGATATGGTGGGTGAAAGTGTTCCCGCCGGGGAAAACCGCCGGGTGCCGGGCGATATCGGACAGATTGACCGCGCCGTTGTTGAGCAGCGAATGCTCCGGGGCCACCACGAAGTCCAGCGGATCGTCCCAGACCGGCATGGCCTTGACCAGGCCATGGGGCTCCGGCGCCAGGGTAATGACCGCCAATTCCGCTCGGCCATGGAGGATTTCTTCGTAGGCTACTTCCGAATCGAGAAACTGAATGTCCAGCGCCACTTCGGGATAACGCCGGGTGAACTCCCTTAATAAGGGCGGCAAACGGTGCAGACCGATGTGGTGACTGGTGGCCAGGGTCAGACGACCGGTCACCTCGCCCGTAAGGTTGGTCAGCGCACGGCGCGTATCATCGAGGACGTTCAGAATCTGGTAGGCCCGCGGCAGCAGGGCGCGACCGGCCTCGGTCAACCCGACCTCGCGGCCCAGTCGATCGAACAGTCGCACCTTCAATTGCTGCTCCAGCCCGGCAATGCGTTTGCTGATGGCCGGTTGTGTCAGGTGCAACCGTTCGCCCGCGCCGGAGAAGCTTCCGGTCTCCGCGATGGCAATAAAAGCGTTCAGGTTGGCCAGGTCCATGGTTGCATTCCAGTTGGTTATCCAAAGCATAAAAAATATGAATTTGAGTTATTTAATGTAACCCCATAGGATCAGCCTCACAAGCCAAAGGGTTATTGAAAACTTCAAAGCCCGGGGCATAGAAACAAGCTGATGAGGAACCGTCTGATGGCCGGCAAAACGCTCTACGACAAGCTCTGGGATTCGCATTTGGTCAAGCAGCGCGACGATGGCTCCGCGCTGATCTACATCGATCGTCACATCATCCACGAGGTGACCTCGCCGCAAGCCTTCGAAGGTCTGCGTCTGGCCGGGCGCAAGCCTTGGCGTATCGATGCCAACATCGCGACCCCGGACCACAACGTACCGACCACCCCGGAGCGCAAGGGCGGCATCGAAGCCATTGCCGACCAGGTCTCGCGTTTGCAGGTTCAGACTCTCGACGACAACTGCGATGAATACGGCATTGTCGAGTTCAAGATGAACGACGTCCGCCAAGGCATCGTCCACGTCATTGGTCCGGAGCAGGGCGCTACCTTGCCGGGCATGACCGTGGTTTGCGGCGACTCCCATACTTCGACCCATGGTGCATTCGGCGCTTTGGCTCACGGTATCGGCACCTCCGAGGTCGAGCACGTGCTCGCCACCCAGTGCCTGGTTGCCAAGAAAATGAAGAACATGCTGGTATTGGTCGAAGGCCAATTGCCATTCGGCGTGACCGCCAAGGACATCGTCCTCGCCGTCATCGGCAAGATCGGCACCGCTGGCGGTAACGGTCACGCCATCGAATTCGCTGGCAGCGCGATTCGCGACCTGTCCGTCGAAGGCCGCATGACCATCTGCAACATGTCCATCGAGGCCGGCGCCCGCGTTGGTCTGGTCGCGGCTGACGAAAAAACCGTGGCCTACGTGAAGGGCCGTCCATTCGCTCCGAAAGGCGCGGAGTGGGACTTGGCTGTCGAAGCGTGGAAAGACCTGGTGTCCGATGCCGATGCGGTATTCGACACCGTCGTCGAGCTCGACGCGACCCGGATCAAACCGCAAGTCAGCTGGGGCACGTCGCCTGAAATGGTGCTGGCCGTTGATCAAAACGTTCCGGACCCTGCGAAGGAAATGGACCTGGTCAAGCGCGGTTCCATCGAACGCGCGTTGAAGTACATGGGTTTGACCGCCAATCAGGCGATCACCGACATTCAACTGGACCGCGTATTCATTGGCTCCTGCACCAACTCGCGGATCGAAGATTTGCGCGCAGCAGCGGTGATCGCCAAGGGCCGCAAAGTGGCCTCGACCATCAAACAGGCGATTGTGGTGCCGGGCTCGGGTCTGGTGAAGGCTCAGGCTGAATCGGAAGGCCTGGACAAGATTTTCCTCGAAGCCGGTTTCGAATGGCGTGAGCCGGGTTGCTCGATGTGCCTGGCGATGAACCCGGACCGTTTGGAGTCCGGCGAGCATTGCGCCTCGACGTCCAACCGAAACTTCGAAGGCCGTCAGGGCGCGGGTGGTCGTACTCATCTCGTCAGCCCTGCCATGGCCGCCGCCGCCGCTGTGAACGGTCGTTTCGTCGACGTCCGTGAATTGATTTAAGGAGCACAGCATGAAAGCTTTTACCCAGCACACTGGACTTGTCGCGCCTTTGGATCGTGCCAACGTCGACACCGATCAGATCATTCCAAAGCAGTTCCTGAAGTCGATCAAACGCACCGGTTTCGGCCCGAACCTGTTCGACGAGTGGCGTTACCTGGATGTGGGTCAGCCGTACCAGGACAACTCCAAGCGTCCGCTGAACAAGGACTTCGTTCTCAATGCCGAGCGTTACCAAGGCGCCAGCGTGTTGCTGGCCCGCGAGAACTTCGGTTGCGGCTCCAGCCGTGAACATGCGCCGTGGGCGCTGGAAGAATACGGTTTCCGCAGCATCATCGCGCCGAGCTACGCCGACATCTTCTTCAACAACAGTTTCAAGAACGGCTTGCTGCCGATCATCTTGAGCGATGCCGAAGTCGATGAGCTGTTCAAACAGGTCGAAGCCGATCCGGGTTATCAGTTGCAGATCGATCTGCAAGCGCAGACCGTGACCCGTCCGGATGGCAAGGTGTTGAGCTTTGAAATCGACGCGTTCCGCAAACACTGCCTGCTCAATGGCCTGGACGACATCGGCCTGACCTTGCAGGACCATGAGGCGATTGCGACGTTTGAAGGCAAGCACCGTGCGAGCCAGCCCTGGCTGTTTCGTGACGCTTGATTGATCCGAGATTGACGTAGTCAGGGCCGGCCTCTTCGCGAGCAGGCTCGCTCCCACAGGGATTTTGTAAACACTGAAAATCCAATGTGGGAGCGAGCCTGCTCGCGAAAGCGTCAGCCCAAAAAAACCAAGACTCCCCCCAAAAGGAAGTGACCATGACCCGCACCGCCCAGCACAGCCAGGTAGTCCAGAAGCAATTCGGTGAGCAGGCTTCGGCCTACCTGAGCAGCGCCGTACACGCTCAAGGTGCTGAATTCGCGCTGCTACAGGCCGAACTGACGGGGCAGGGTGATGCCAGGGTTCTGGATTTGGGGTGTGGCGCCGGCCACGTGAGTTTTCACGTAGCCTCGCTGGTGAAGGAAGTGGTGGCTTATGACCTGTCGCAGCAAATGCTCGACGTGGTAACGGCCGCTGCTGCCGATCGTGGCTTGAGCAACGTGTCCACGGTCAACGGTGCCGCCGAACGCTTGCCGTTCGCCGATGGCGAGTTCGATTTCGTGTTCAGCCGTTATTCAGCGCATCACTGGAGCGATCTTGGCCTGGCCGTGCGGGAAGTGCGTCGGGTATTGAAACCGGGCGGTGTGGCGGCGTTCATCGACGTGTTGTCACCGGGTAGCCCGTTGTTCGACACTTACCTGCAAAGCGTCGAGGTACTGCGCGACACCAGCCATGTGCGCGATTATTCCGCCGGCGAGTGGTTGCGTCAGGTCAGCGAGGCGGGGTTGCATACCCGCAGCACCACGCGGCAGCGGTTGCGTCTGGAATACAACAGCTGGGTCGAGCGCATGCGCACACCTGCAGTGATGCGCGCCGCCATCCGTGAGTTGCAGCAGTCGATGGGCAACGAAGTGCGCGAATATTTTGAAATTGAGGTCGACGGTTCGTTCAGCACCGATGTGTTGGTACTGTTTGCAGAGCGATAGGTACAGATCGATAGAATTTTTCCGGGGGCGCCCCCAGGGCGCACCGACTGATGACATGAGGAAAGCATGAGCAAGCAGATTCTGATTCTCCCAGGTGACGGTATTGGCCCGGAAATCATGGCCGAAGCGGTCAAGGTGCTGGAATTGGCCAGCAACAAGTTCGACCTGGGCTTCGAGCTGAGCCACGACGTGATTGGTGGCGCGGCCATCGACAAGCACGGTGTGCCGCTGGCCGACGAAACCCTGGAGCGTGCCCGCGCAGCCGACGCGGTACTGCTGGGCGCCGTTGGCGGCCCGAAATGGGACACCATCGAGCGTGACATCCGTCCTGAACGCGGCCTGCTGAAAATCCGTGCGCAACTGGGCCTGTTCGGCAACCTGCGTCCGGCGATCCTGTACCCGCAACTGGCCGAAGCTTCGAGCCTGAAGCCGGAAATCGTCTCCGGTCTGGACATCCTGATCGTTCGCGAGTTGACCGGTGGTATCTATTTCGGCGCCCCGCGTGGCACCCGTACCCTGGAAAACGGCGAGCGTCAGTCCTACGACACCCTGCCGTACAGCGAAAGCGAAATCCGCCGCATTGCCCGTGTCGGTTTCGACATGGCGATGGTCCGCGGCAAGAAGCTTTGTTCCGTGGACAAGGCCAACGTATTGGCCTCCAGCCAACTGTGGCGTGAAATTGTCGAAGAAGTGGCCAAGGATTACCCTGAGGTCGAACTGAGCCACATGTACGTCGACAACGCCGCCATGCAACTGGTGCGCGCGCCGAAGCAGTTCGACGTGATCGTCACCGACAACATGTTCGGCGATATCCTGTCCGATCAGGCTTCGATGCTCACCGGTTCCATCGGCATGCTGCCCTCGGCGTCCCTGGACACCAACAACAAGGGCATGTACGAGCCGTGCCACGGTTCGGCGCCGGATATCGCAGGCAAAGGCATTGCCAACCCGTTGGCAACCATTTTGTCGGTGTCGATGATGCTGCGTTACAGCTTCAATCAGCAGGCCGCGGCCGATGCCATCGAGAAAGCCGTCAGTCTGGTGCTGGATCAGGGCTTGCGCACGGGCGACATCTGGTCGGCCGGTTGCACTAAAGTGGGTACGCAGGAAATGGGTGACGCAGTAGTCGCCGCGCTGCGGAATCTGTAATCTCTCGGGCCCGCTGCCCATTTCACCCCCGAAAGCAGCGGCCCACATTTCAAGAAGGTGTAGTTGCGATGAAACGTGTAGGTCTGATCGGTTGGCGCGGTATGGTCGGTTCCGTGCTCATGCAGCGGATGCTGGAAGAGCAGGATTTCGATCTTATCGAGCCGGTGTTTTTCACCACTTCCAATGTCGGTGGCCAAGGCCCGTCCGTGGGCAAGGACATTGCTCCGCTCAAGGACGCTTACAGCATTGAAGAGCTGAAAACCCTCGACGTGATTCTGACCTGCCAGGGTGGCGACTACACCAGCGAAGTCTTCCCGAAATTGCGCGAAGCCGGCTGGCAGGGTTACTGGATCGACGCCGCTTCCAGCCTGCGCATGCAGGATGACGCGGTCATCGTCCTGGATCCGGTCAACCGCAAGGTGATCGACCAGCAACTGGACGCGGGCACCAAGAACTACATCGGCGGCAACTGCACTGTCAGCCTGATGCTGATGGGCCTGGGCGGTCTGTTCGAAGCCGGTCTGGTGGAGTGGATGAGCGCCATGACGTATCAGGCGGCCTCCGGTGCCGGCGCGCAGAATATGCGTGAACTGATCAAGCAGATGGGCGCCACCCACGCCGCCGTCGCTGATCAACTGGCCGACCCGGCCAGCGCGATCCTCGACATCGACCGTCGTGTGGCCGAAGCCATGCGCAGCGACGCGTACCCGACCGAAAACTTCGGTGTACCGCTGGCCGGCAGCCTGATCCCGTGGATCGACAAGGAACTGCCAAACGGTCAGAGCCGCGAAGAGTGGAAGGCCCAGGCCGAGACCAACAAGATCCTCGGTCGCTTCAAGAGCCCGATCCCGGTCGATGGCATCTGCGTGCGCATCGGCGCCATGCGTTGCCACAGCCAGGCGCTGACCATCAAGCTGAACAAAGACGTGCCGATTGCCGATATCGAAGGGCTGATCAGTCAGCACAACCCTTGGGTCAAGCTGGTACCGAACAACCGCGAAACCAGCATTCAGGAGCTGAGCCCGAACAAGGTCACCGGCACCCTGAACATTCCGGTTGGCCGTTTGCGCAAGCTGAACATGGGCTCGCAGTTCGTCGGTGCTTTCACCGTCGGCGACCAACTGCTGTGGGGCGCGGCCGAACCGCTGCGTCGCATGCTGCGGATCCTGCTTGAGCGTTGATCGACTGACGCAATGAAACAACCCGCGCCTTGGAAGGGGTGCGGGTTTTTTTATCCTTGAGGTTTCTCGGCTATCGAGTCTGGCCTCATCGCTGACAAACCAGCTCCTACCATTCACGCGTACCCTGTGGAAGCTGGCTTGCCAGCGAAGAGGCCGGTGCAGTCGCTACATATCTCCCTGCCGAATTGCCTGCACCCCAACCACCCGGTAAAGTGCCGCTCCCCCGTTTCGCCAGAGGAAACCCCATGAGCCAGTCCATTGATATTGCCGTGATCGGCGCCACCGGTACTGTCGGCGAAACGCTGGTACAGATCCTTGAAGAACGTGACTTCCCGGTCGGCAATCTGCACCTGCTGGCCAGTAGCGAATCCGCCGGCAGTTCGGTGCCTTTTCGTGGAAAAAACGTGCGTGTGCGCGAAGTCGATGAGTTCGATTTCAGCAAAGCACAGCTGGTGTTCTTCGCCGCAGGCCCGGCAGCCACCTTGAGTTTCGCTTCCCGCGCCACGGCTGCCGGTTGCTCGATTGTGGACCTGTCCGGCGCCTTGCCGGCTGATCAGTCACCGCAAGTGGTGCCGGAAGCCAATGTCCACGTGCTGTCCGGTTTGAAAAAACCATTCCAGGTCAGCAGTCCGAGCCCGTCGGCCACCAGCTTGTCGGTGGTGCTTGCGCCGTTGCTGGGTTTGCTCGACTTGCAGCGCATCAACCTGACCGCCAGCCTCGCAGTGTCTGCCCAAGGCCGTGAAGCGGTGAGCGAGTTGGCGCGGCAGACCGCCGAACTGCTCAACGTGCGTCCGCTGGAACCAAAATTCTTTGATCGGCAGATGGCTTTCAACTTGCTGGCGCAGGTCGGCAAACCCGACGAACAGGGCCATACGCTGCTGGAAAAGCGCCTGGTCCGCGAACTGCGTCAGGTGGTGGCGCTGCCTTCGCTGAAAATATCTGTCACTTGCATTCAAGCCCCGGTGTTTTTTGGCGATAGCTTTAACGTAACCCTGCAGACCGCAGGCGACATCGACCTGGCGAAAGTCAATGCCGCGCTGGAAGACGCACCCGGCATCGAATTGGTCGAGGCGGGCGATTACCCGACACCGGTCGGTGACGCGGTAGGGCAGGATGTGGTCTACGTTGGTCGGGTTCGCCACGGTATTGACGACCTGTCGGAACTTAATTTGTGGCTGACGTCAGATAACGTACGCAAAGGGGCCGCGCTCAATGCTGTGCAGCTGGCCGAATTGTTGATAAAACACCTGCTGTAAAAGATACTTGGCAACAATTTTCGAATGATTCCGGGTGAGCGCTATGCTTGCCGGAATGCTGAAGGTCAGCCACCCTGCGGGGCTTTCCGGGGCATGCACGAAACAATCGCGCGCGACGACCCTTCGCCGCCGCGCGCAATGCCTTACGGCAGCGACTATCAACACCTTCTCGCTGGCCGAGGAATGTTCAAACTAAGGATGAGCTATGGTTCAAGTTCGCAAACTGGTGTTAGCAATAGCGGCCGCCTCGGCGCTGTCCTCCGGTATGGCGCATGCCCTCGGTCTCGGGGAGCTGACCCTGAAATCGACGCTGAACCAGCCGTTGGTGGCGGAAATCGAGTTGCTGGACGTCAAGGAGCTCACCGCTGCCGAAGTGGTGCCGAGCCTGGCTTCACCTGAAGATTTCGCCAAGGCCGGTGTCGACCGCCAGGCGTTCCTCAACGACCTGACGTTTACTCCGGTGCTGAACGCCAGCGGCAAAAGCATCCTGCGTGTGACTTCCAGCAAGCCACTCTCCGAACCGATGGTGAAATTCCTGGTTCAGGTCATGTGGCCCAACGGTCGCCTTCTACGTGATTACAGCGTGCTGCTCGATCCGTCCAAGTTCTCACCGCAAACCGCTGAAGCGGCTGCGCAACCGGCGCCGACGGGCACCACGCCGGTCACTGCGGCGACCAAACCGTCCCAATACACCACCACCTCGCGCGATACCCTGTGGGAAATCGCTGCGAAGGCGCGTAATGGCGGTTCGATTCAACAAACCATGCTGGCCATCCAGGCGTTGAACCCGGACGCCTTTATCGACGGCAACATCAACCGCCTCAAAACCGGCCAGGTGTTGCGTCTGCCGGATCAGGCGCAGAGCACCAGCGTGGCGCAACCCAAGGCCATTGCCGAAGTGGCTGCGCAGAACGCCGCCTGGCGCCAGGGTCGGCGCTATGTCGCGAAGCCGGCAACCGGGCAGCAGCAACTCGATGCCACCAATCGCGGTCGCGGTGACGCGCCTGCCACGCAAAGCGCTCAAGACAAGTTGAGCCTGGTTTCGGCGGAGTCCGGCAAAGCCGGTGGCAAAGGTCCGGCAGGTGATGCCAAGGCCTTGGGCAACAAATTGGCCGTTACCCAGGAAAGCCTCGACACGACCCGCCGTGACAACGCCGAACTGAAAAGCCGCGTGGCCGATCTGCAAAGCCAGATGGACAAGCTGCAACGTCTGATCGAATTGAAGAACAACCAACTGGCCAAGTTGCAAGCCGAGGGCGCCGCGGGTGCGCCGGCTGTAGCAGCGGCACCTGCCATTTCGGCTGAACTGGCGGCAGATCCGGCAGCCATGCCTGCCGAGACAGCTCCAGCACCAGCCCCTGCGGCGGCTGCCCCCGAGGTTGTACCGGCTCCGACCGAGCAACCGGTTGAGCCGGCACCTGTGGCGTCCGATGAGCAGAAATTCAACGAGTTGCTGACCAATCCATGGTTGCTGGGCCTGGCCGGCGGCGGGGCAGTGATTGTCTTGCTCCTGTTGCTGTTGCTGGCCCGTCGCCGCAAGGCTCAGCAGGAAGCCGAGAAGCATCTGCGCATGGCTCGCGCCTTGTCTGAGGAGCAGGAGTTCTCCGCTGATCTCGACCTGCCGGAAAGCAGCTTCGAAGGTCTGGAGGTTCCACCGCCAAGCGTGAAGCTGGCGAATGCCCCGGCACCCGCGCCAACCCCGGCTCCGGTTATTGCTCCAGTGGTGGTCACGCCGCCGATTGCTGCGCCTCTGGTCGCACCGGCCGCCGAGCGCTCCGATGATGTGTTGGGTCAGGCCCGGTCGCATATCGCTGCGGGTCGTCTCAATCAGGCTGCTGCGTTGCTCGAAGACGGCGTCAAGCAAGAGCCTCAGCGCAGTGATCTGCGCCTCAAACTGATGGAAGTCTACGGTCTGCAGGGCGATCGCGACGCGTTCGTGGTTCAGGAGCGTCAATTGGTGGCCAACGGGGACAACTTCGCCCAGGTCGAAAACCTGAAAAGCCGTTTCCCGGCCATGGCGCTGGTTGCCGCAGGCGGTATCGCCGCAGCCGCGGCCGCTGCCGAGCTGGACGCCCAGTACGTCAAGGACCTGCTGCTGGACGAGCCGCAAGCACCTGAACCAACGCCAGTTGACGACGACTTCGACAGCGCATTCGATCTCAGTCTCGACGATCTGGAAAACGTGACGCCGGTCGCCGAAGCACCTGCTCCAGCGCCGGTCGACGACAGTCTCGACAGTGCGTTCGACCTGAGTCTCGATGACTTCGATAACGTTACCCCGCCAGCCGCTGCTCCAACGCCTGTGGCAGAGCCGGAGCCGATCGCGACCCTGGACGAGCTGGAAGACTTCCCGCCGGACGAGGACTTGAGCTTCGAGTCGGTACTGCAGCAGCAGACGGCAATGAAAGAGAACCTTGATGACCTGTCGGATTTCGACCTGGACATGGATCTCGGAGGCGATCCGTCCCCGGCCCTTCTGGCGGAAGACGATTTCCTGCTGGATCTGGACGACGCCGTGAAGGACCTGCCGGCGACCGAAGCGCCGACAGTGGCCGAAGCGCCGCTGGACGACCTGGAGCTGCCGGCCGATTTCGACCTGTCGCTGGCCGATGAGATGGACGCTCCGACCGCTCCGGATGCATTCGCCGCCGAACTGGACGACGTCAACGCCGAACTGGATCGCCTGTCCCAGAGTATCAGCGAGCCGACGTTCACCGTGGACGATGCGCTGGCCACCGTGGATGACGAGCCGGACTTCGATTTCCTGTCCGGTACCGATGAAGTCGCGACCAAGCTCGACCTGGCCCAGGCCTACATCGACATGGGCGACAACGACGGCGCCCGGGACATCCTCAATGAGGTGGTGACCGAAGGTGATGACGGTCAGAAGAGCGAAGCCAAGGAGATGCTGTCGCGGCTGGCATGAATCAAGCGTTGTAAATGAAACGGCAGCCCGATGAGGCTGCCGTTTTTGTTTGTGGCTGCAGTCGAGGATGACTGAAGGGGTGGGACATTGCTGGCAGCCGGCTCTCATAATGATTTATGTCGCCAGGTGAGCCTGTGGGAGCTGGCTTGCCAGCGATGGGGTCGTAACAGTCATTGGATATCTCACTGGCATCCCCGCCCGAGCGCCTTATAATGCCTGCTTTTGCGTACTTCAGCAGGCTGTCCCTCCTTGGCAAATATAGATAACCCGGCTGCTGAAATGGCGGCCGACGGCTTTTTCCGGATCGCACTGGGCGTTGAATACAAAGGCTCGCGTTATCGCGGCTGGCAGCGCCAGGCCTCCGGTGTGCTCACCGTGCAGGAAACCCTCGAAAACGCCTTGTCCAAAGTCGCCGACTCGCCGGTTTCACTGCTGTGCGCCGGACGTACCGATGCCGGTGTGCATGCCTGCGGGCAGGTGGTGCACTTTGATACCCAGGTCGAGCGTTCGATGAAGGCCTGGGTCATGGGCGCCAACATCAACTTGCCGCATGACGTCAGCGTCAGTTGGGCCAAGGTCATGCCGGCGCACTTTCATGCACGGTTCAAAGCCATCGCCCGTCGTTATCGCTACGTGATCTACAACGACCAGATCCGTCCGGCGCACCTCAATGAGGAGATCACCTGGAACCACCGTCCGCTGGACGTCGAGCGCATGGCCGAGGCGGCTCAGTATCTGGTGGGCACTCACGATTTCAGCGCCTTCCGCGCCGGTCAGTGTCAGGCCAAGTCGCCGATCAAGGAGCTGCATCACCTGCGCGTGACGCGCCACGGCAAGATGATCGTGCTGGATATCCGCGCCAGCGCCTTCCTGCACCACATGGTGCGCAACATTGCCGGTGTGCTGATGACCATCGGTGCCGGCGAACGTCCGGTGGAATGGATGAAGGAAGTACTGGAGAGCCGCATTCGTCGTACGGGTGGGGTGACGGCGCATCCATTTGGCCTGTATCTGGTGCAAGTCGAGTACCGTGATGAGTTCGAATTGCCCGAGCGTTACATTGGGCCGCATTTCCTTACCGGGTTCGCCGAACTTGACGGCTGACGCCTTCGAACGCTTTTGTTACCATCCGGGACTTTCCCGATTTGCCGTGGGGTTTTAACGACATGTCAGCCGTTCGCAGCAAGATTTGCGGGATTACCCGCATAGAAGATGCGTTGGCGGCGGTCGATGCCGGGGCCGACGCCATAGGGTTTGTGTTTTACGCGAAGAGTCCGCGGGCTGTGACATTTCAGCAGGCGCGCTCGATCATCAAAGCGTTGCCGCCGTTTGTTACAACAGTTGGCTTGTTCGTCAACGCCAGTCGTACCGAACTGACTGAAATCCTCGATGCGGTGCCATTGGACCTGTTGCAGTTTCATGGTGATGAATCAGCGGCGGAATGCGAAACCTGGCAGCGTCCGTACATCAAGGCGTTGCGGGTCAAGGCTGGCGACGACATTGCGGCGGCGTGCGACGCCTATCCAGGTGCAAGCGGCATTTTGCTTGACGCCTATGTCGAAGGCATTCCCGGGGGAACCGGCGAAGCCTTTGACTGGTCATTGATACCGCAAGGCTTGAGCAAACCGATTGTTTTGGCGGGTGGGCTGACCCCGGAAAACGTCGCCGAAGCCGTGGCACGGGTCCGGCCCTATGCCGTGGACGTCAGCGGCGGGGTAGAGGCGAGCAAGGGCATCAAGGATCACGCAAAGATTCACGCGTTCATCCAGGCATTACGTTGATGTGACGGGTGGCAGTCTGCCGCCGTCCACTGGACTGCGCTGTACAAAACGGCTGAGGGTCATGGGGTGGTACGCAGGTCACGTTTCGCTGATCCGGCCATTCACTGAATCATCGCTGCACAACATGAATTTAGCTCAAGGGCATACGCGGGGCTGCGAACCAGAGCGTTCGGGCCGCCGGTACTGGAGAAAGAAAGCATGAGCAACTGGTTAGTAGACAAACTGATCCCTTCGATCATGCGTTCCGAGGTCAAGAAGAGCTCGGTGCCTGAAGGTCTTTGGCACAAGTGCCCGTCTTGCGAGGCTGTGCTATATCGTCCGGAGCTGGAAAAGACCCTGGACGTTTGCCCCAAGTGCAACCATCACATGCGTATCGGCGCTCGCGCCCGTATCGACATCTTCCTCGACGTTGAAGGTCGTACCGAACTGGGGGCAGACCTGGAGCCGGTTGACCGTCTGAAATTCCGCGACGGCAAGAAGTACAAGGATCGCCTGACCGCTGCGCAAAAGCAGACCGGCGAAAAAGACGCACTGATCTCCATGAGCGGTACGCTGCTGGGCATGCCGGTTGTTGTATCAGCCTTTGAATTCTCCTTCATGGGTGGTTCGATGGGCGCCATCGTTGGTGAACGCTTCGTGCGCGCCGCCAACTACGCGCTGGAAAAACGCTGCCCGATGATCTGCTTCTCCGCCTCCGGTGGTGCGCGGATGCAGGAAGCGCTGATTTCCCTGATGCAGATGGCCAAAACCTCCGCGGTGCTGGCGCGTCTGCGTGAAGAAGGCATTCCGTTTATCTCCGTACTGACCGACCCGGTCTACGGTGGTGTTTCCGCCAGTCTGGCGATGCTCGGCGACGTGATTGTCGGTGAACCGAAAGCCCTGATCGGCTTTGCCGGTCCGCGTGTCATCGAACAGACCGTGCGCGAAAAACTGCCGGAAGGCTTCCAGCGCAGCGAGTTCCTGCTGGAGCACGGTGCGATCGACATGATCATTCACCGTCAGGAGCTGCGTCCGCGTCTGGGCAACCTGCTGGCGCAAATGATGGGCCTGCCGACGCCGAAATTCGTCGCTGCGCCAATCGAGCCGATCGTTGTTCCACCGGTACCTGCCAACCTATGACCGAACGTACCCTTGGCGAGTGGCTCGCCTACCTTGAGCAGTTGCATCCTTCGGCCATCGACATGGGCCTTGAGCGCTCGCAACAGGTAGCGTCCCGCATGGGGCTGGGCAAGCCGGCGCCTCGGGTGATTACGGTCACCGGCACCAACGGCAAAGGCTCCACCTGTGCGTTCGTGGCTTCATTGCTGCGCGCCCAGGGCCTGAAAGTCGGTGTCTACAATTCACCGCACCTGCTGCGTTATAACGAGCGGGTGCAGGTCAATGGCGTCGAAGCCACTGACGCCGAGCTGTGCCAGGCCTTCGCGGCAGTGGAGGCGGGGCGGGGTGACACTTCCCTGACCTACTTCGAAATGGGCACCCTGGCGGCGTTCTGGCTGTTTCAACAGTCCGGGCTCGATGCCGTGGTGCTGGAAGTCGGTCTGGGCGGGCGCCTGGACACGGTCAACGTGGTCGACGCCGACATTGCGCTGGTCACCAGTATCGGCGTCGATCATGCGGATTACCTGGGTGATACCCGCGAATCCGTGGCCTTCGAGAAGGCCGGCATTTTTCGCCAGGGTGCGCCTGCGCTCTGTGGCGATCTCAATCCCCCGCAACCCCTGCTGGATAAAGCGCGCGAGCTGAACTGTCCGTTTTTCCTGCGTGGGCGCGATTTCGACCTGGGGGTCACCGATCACAACTGGCAATGGCGCGGCGTTGACGCCCAGGGACGTGTGATCGAGCTGCGCGACTTGCCACTGCTCGATCTGCCCATGGAAAACGCCGCTCTGGCCTTGCAGGCTTATCTGCTGCTTGGTTTGCCTTGGGTCGATGCGCAGATTAGCCAGGCGCTGCAGGCGACGCGGGTGGTCGGTCGTCTCGATCGCCGGCAGTTCGACTGGCAGGGCAAGCGTCTTAATCTGTTGCTGGATGTGGGGCATAACCCCCATGCGGCGGAGTATCTGGCCCGGCGTCTGGCCAGTCGTCCACCGCTCGGCAAGCGTCTGGCGGTATTCGGATTGCTGGCCGACAAGGATCTGGATGGTGTTATTGGCGAATTGAATGCTAGTGTCGAGCACTGGGCTGTCGCTCCGCTGGATTCGCCACGGACGCGGCCGGTGGCCGATCTGCAAGAGGCGTTGCACAAGCGTGGCGCTTCGGTAGCATCCTATGACAGCGTGGCCGCCGCCCTGGAAGGGCAGTGCGCGCTGGCAACGAGCGACGATGAAATACTGTTGTTCGGATCATTTTATTGTGTCGCCGAGGCCCTTGAATGGCTGGCTCGGCGCTCCACGGAGGAAGCGGCAAATGGCATTGCTGGATAAGGCCTACAAACAGCGCATGGTTGGTGCGCTCGTACTCGTCGCGCTGGCCGTGATTTTCCTGCCGATGCTGTTCTCGCGTCAGGACGAGCAACGCCAGGTAACGGTCGAAGCCCCGGCTGCCCCTCAAGCGCCGGCGTTGCCACAAGTTCAGGTGGAGCCGGTGGTGGTGCCTGAGCCGCAAGCCTTGCCGCAAGAGCCTGTGCCGAGCGACGACGAAATTGCCCAGCAGGAAGCCCCGGCTGCTCCGGCTGCATCGGTCGCTCCCGCGCCAACGGCGAAACCGGTCACACCGCCTGCTCCGGCACCGGTTCCGGCATTGGCAGCAAAACCGGCGACTGCGCCGTCCCAGCCGATCAGTGCCGCACCGGGCAAGCCAGACACCACTCAAAGCCGCGTCGATGCCAATGGCCTCTCGGTGAGCTGGTCGGTGCAACTGGCCAGCCTGGCCAACCGTGAAAGTGCGGAAAAACTGCAGAAAACCCTGCGCAGCCAGGGTTACAACGCCTACATCCGCACCGCCGATGGCAAGAATCGCGTGTTTGTCGGGCCGCTGATCGAGCGTGCCGAAGCCGATCGTCTGCGCGACTTGCTCAATCGCCAGCAGAATCTCAAGGGGTTCGTGGTGCGCTTTCAGCCGGAACGCGGCTAAATCTATCGCACCGATTTGAAATGCACTGACAATCGCAGCTTACCGATAAGCATGGGCTCTGCTAAAATGCGCCGCCTTATCCGTCTGTAGGCTGCACTGTGCCATTTACCTGGGTTGACTGGGCGATCGTTGCAATCGTCGCCATCTCTGCATTGATCAGTCTGAGCCGCGGCTTCGTCAAAGAAGCACTGTCGCTGGTGACCTGGATCATCGCAGGAGCTGTTGCCTGGATGTTTGGTGGCTCACTGTCCGAGTACCTCGCCGGATATATCCAGACTCCATCGGCCCGCGTGATCGCGGGCTGCACCATCATGTTTGTCGCCACGTTGATCGTAGGCGCAATGATCAATTATCTGATCGGCGAGTTGGTACGCGTCACCGGGTTGTCCGGGACCGATCGATTCCTCGGCATGGCCTTCGGCGCCGCGCGTGGCGTGTTGCTGGTGGTCGTGGCGGTCGGGCTGTTGAGCCTGGGGCCGGTACAGCAGGACGAGTGGTGGCAGCAGTCGCAACTCGTGCCAAAGTTTCTATTGGTCGCCGACTGGTCCAAAAACCTGATCCTCGGGTGGAGCAGTCAGTGGCTTGCCAGCGGAATCAGCGTACCCGCTGATATTCCGTTCAAGGAGCACCTCTTGCCGACGGCCAAAACGCCTCAGTGAGTTGTGTTCAGTTCAGATCCATTAAGTAGGGGTTGCGTCGCATGTGTGGCATCGTCGGTATCGTCGGTAAGTCGAACGTCAATCAGGCGCTGTATGACGCGCTAACCGTCCTCCAGCACCGCGGCCAGGACGCTGCCGGTATCGTGACCAGCCATGATGGCCGGTTATTCCTGCGCAAGGACAATGGCCTGGTACGTGACGTGTTCCATCAGCGTCACATGCAGCGTCTGGTCGGCCACATGGGCATCGGCCATGTGCGCTATCCAACCGCGGGCAGTTCGACTTCGGCCGAAGCTCAACCGTTTTACGTCAACTCGCCTTACGGCATCACCCTGGCGCACAACGGTAACCTGACCAACGTTGAACAGCTGGCCAAGGAGATTTACGAATCTGACCTGCGCCACGTCAACACCAGCTCCGACTCGGAAGTGCTGCTCAACGTGTTCGCTCACGAACTGGCCCAGCGCGGCAAGTTGCAGCCAACCGAAGAAGACGTGTTCGCCGCTGTGACCGACGTGCACAACCGTTGCGTGGGTGGTTACGCGGTCGTGGCGATGGTCACCGGTTACGGCATCGTCGGTTTCCGCGACCCGCACGGCATCCGCCCGATCGTGTTCGGCCAGCGTCACACCGACGAAGGCGTCGAGTACATGATTGCTTCCGAAAGCGTTTCCCTGGACGTGCTCGGCTTCACCCTGATTCGCGACCTGGCACCGGGCGAAGCGGTCTACATCACTGAAGACGGCAAGCTGCACACCCGTCAGTGCGCGACCAATCCGTCCCTGACTCCGTGCATTTTCGAACACGTCTACCTGGCGCGTCCCGACTCGATCATCGACGGTGTTTCGGTGTACAAGGCCCGCCTGCGCATGGGCGAGAAGCTCGCCGAGAAGATTCTGCGCGAGCGTCCCGAGCACGACATCGACGTCGTTATCCCGATCCCGGACACCAGCCGCACCGCGGCCCTGGAACTGGCGAACCACCTGGGCGTGAAATTTCGCGAAGGCTTCGTGAAGAACCGCTACATCGGCCGCACCTTCATTATGCCGGGCCAGGCCGCGCGGAAAAAATCCGTACGCCAGAAGCTCAACGCCATCGAACTGGAATTCCGCGGCAAGAACGTGATGCTGGTGGACGATTCCATCGTTCGCGGCACCACGTGCAAGCAGATCATCCAGATGGCCCGTGAAGCGGGCGCCAAGAACGTCTACTTCTGCTCCGCTGCGCCGGCCGTGCGTTTCCCGAACGTCTACGGCATCGACATGCCGAGCGCCCACGAACTGATCGCCCACAACCGTTCGACCCAGGACGTGGCCGACCTGATCGGCGCTGACTGGTTGATCTATCAGGATTTGCCTGACTTGATCGAAGCGGTCGGTGGCGGCAAGATCAAGATCGAAAAGTTCGATTGCGCGGTGTTCGACGGCCAGTACGTGACCGGCGACGTCGACGAGGCGTACCTGAACAAGATCGAGCAGGCACGTAACGATGCCTCCAAGGTCAAGACGCAGGCAGTCAGCGCGATCATCGATCTGTACAACAACTGAGTTTCTACCGGCCCCTAGGGGCCGGTTTTGTATCTATCAAAAGACTTTTTATCCAAGAGCAAGGCAAGGAGTGACAGCATGAGTCAGGATTGGAATGCCGGTCGGCTGGACAGCGACCTCGAAGGCGTAGCGTTCGATACCCTGGCCGTACGTGCCGGTCAACACCGTACGCCGGAAGGCGAACACGGTGATCCGATGTTCTTCACTTCCAGCTATGTGTTCCGCACCGCTGCCGATGCCGCTGCGCGTTTTGCCGGGGAAGTGCCGGGCAACGTTTACTCGCGCTACACCAACCCGACCGTGCGTGCCTTCGAAGAGCGCATCGCCGCCCTCGAAAGCGCCGAGCAAGCCGTGGCGACTGCCACCGGCATGGCCGCGATCATGGCGGTGGTGATGAGCCTGTGCAGCGCCGGCGATCATGTGCTGGTGTCGCGCAGTGTATTCGGTTCGACCATCAGCCTGTTCGAGAAGTACTTCAAGCGTTTCGGTATTGAAGTCGATTACGTGCCCCTGGCGGACTTGTCCGGTTGGGATGCGGCGATCAAGGCCAACACCAAATTGCTGTTCGTCGAATCGCCGTCCAACCCGCTGGCCGAGCTGGTCGATATTGCCGAGCTGGCGAAAATCGCTCATGCCAAAGGCGCGATGCTGGTGGTCGATAACTGCTTCTGCACCCCGGCATTGCAACAGCCGCTGAAAATGGGCGCAGACATAGTCGTGCACTCGGCGACCAAGTTTATCGATGGGCAGGGTCGTTGCATGGGCGGTGTTGTGGCCGGTCGCAGCGAACAGATGAAAGAAGTGGTGGGTTTCCTGCGCACTGCCGGGCCGACCCTCAGCCCGTTCAACGCCTGGATCTTCCTCAAGGGCCTGGAGACCCTGAACCTGCGGATGAAGGCGCATTGTGCCAACGCCCAGCAACTGGCCGAGTGGCTGGAGCAGCAGGAGGGCATCGAGAAGGTTCATTACGCCGGTCTGAAGAGCCATCCGCAGCACGAACTGGCCCAGCGTCAGCAGAAAGGTTTCGGGGCGGTGGTGAGCTTCGAGGTCAAGGGCGGCAAAGAGGGCGCCTGGCGCTTCATCGATGCGACGCGCCTGATTTCGATCACTGCCAACCTGGGTGACAGCAAGACCACCATTACTCACCCGAGCACCACCTCCCACGGCCGTCTGGCGCCGCAAGAGCGTGAAGCAGCGGGTATTCGTGACAGCCTGATCCGCATCGCAGTCGGCCTGGAAGATGTAGCAGACCTGCAAGCCGACCTGGCGCGCGGGTTGGCTGCCTTGTGATCGAGCTGTCCACGCCAACCGGCTCCAATGGCCGCGTAGCGCTGGTCACCGGCGCTGCACGGGGCATTGGCCTGGGGATTGCGGCATGGCTGATCAGCGAAGGCTGGCAGGTCGTGCTGACGGATCTGGATCGTGAACGCGGGTCGAAAGTGGCGAAGGTGCTCGGCGACAACGCCTGGTTCATTGCCATGGACGTTTCCAACGAAGGGCAGGTGGCGCTGGGTGTTGCCGAAGTGCTGGGGCAGTTCGGGCGACTGGACGCGTTGGTGTGCAACGCGGCGGTCGCCGATCCGCACAACATCACCCTGGAAAGCCTCGATCTGGCTTACTGGAATCGGGTGTTGGCGGTCAATCTCAGTGGGCCGATGTTGCTGGCCAAACACTGTGCGCCGTATTTGCGTGCTCACAACGGGTCGATCGTCAATCTGGCCTCGACTCGCGCCGGACAATCCGAGCCCGATACCGAGGCTTACGCGGCGAGCAAGGGCGGTTTGCTGGCCCTGACTCACGCGCTCGCCATCAGCCTTGGCCCGGAGATTCGGGTCAATGCCGTCAGCCCTGGCTGGATCGACGCGCGTGACCCCTCCGTGCGCCGTGCCGAACCGTTGACCGACGCCGATCATGCGCAACATCCGGCGGGCAGGGTAGGGACGGTCGAGGACGTCGCGGCGATGGTGGCCTGGCTGTTGTCGAGGAACGCCGGGTTTGTCACGGGGCAGGAGTTCGTGGTTGATGGTGGCATGACCAAGAAGATGATCTACAGCGATTAGATGGTTTTTTACTCCGGCATTGAAGTTGGATGTGTCGCCGTCTTCGCGGGCAGGCTCGCTCCCACAGGAGAACAGCGATCCACCGCGGGAGCGAGCCTGCTCGCGAAAGCGATCTTGGGGTTGCCTGTCTCATGCGGAATGACTCGATTTTGTCTTTTTCAGAAAAACTTCAATCCTGCTATTGACTTAGGTTCGGTACCTGCGTAAATTTCGCGGCCTCGGAGATGCAAACGGGTGATTAGCTCAGCTGGGAGAGCGTCTGCCTTACAAGCAGAATGTCGGCGGTTCGATCCCGTCATCACCCACCACTCCCGAGATACTTGCGAAAGCAAGAGGTAGGCTGAAATGCCTCCACCGACGCGCAGCGGTAGTTCAGTCGGTTAGAATACCGGCCTGTCACGCCGGGGGTCGCGGGTTCGAGTCCCGTCCGCTGCGCCATTATTTACGAAGCAGATTTCGGTCTGGTTCGCGATTGAAAAGCACCGAAGCTTTCGATCAAACGAGTTACCTGGACGCAAGTCCAAAGCGATACGCAGCGGTAGTTCAGTCGGTTAGAATACCGGCCTGTCACGCCGGGGGTCGCGGGTTCGAGTCCCGTCCGCTGCGCCATATCTGCACCAAGGCCCACTGAACGCCTTGGCGCTACGAAGAAAAACCGCTGGTTTACTTCGAGTCGATAGCAAAGACCCTGGTCGAAAGACCGGGGTTTTTTGTGTCTGAAATTTGGCTTTTTCTCTTTTCTCTACCAGGCTGCCCACCTTTCTGCGCGTTTGCTGCATAAAGGACTTGGTCAGTCGTCGCGACATTAATTAGAATCACTCTCATTTACGATTCCTTGGCACAGGGCTTCTTGAGATGAGTGATGCAGCGATGCCGCAGGCGCAAACCTTTCACGACCTGTACCGCGATCACCGTGGCTGGCTTGAGGGCTGGTTGAGGCGGCGCATGGGCAGCGCGTGCGATGCGGCGGACCTCAGCCAGGATACGTTCTTGCGTTTGCTCGCCAGTTCTCAACGGATTGCCGACCTGCAAGAGCCCCGTGCCTATTTGCTGACCGTGGGCAAACGCCTGCTCAGCAATTTCTACCAGCGTCGCAGTCTCGAGCAGGCCTACCTCAACGCGCTGGCATCGTTGCCCGAAGACTGCGTGCCGTCCCCGGAACAGCGCTGGCTGTTGCTGGAAACCCTGCAAGCGCTGGACGAATTGCTCAATGGTTTGCCGCAGGCAGTTCGACGGGCATTTCTCTGGAGCCAGCTCGAAGGCCTGACGTACCAGCAAATCGCCGAGCGCTTGAACGTGTCGGAGCGCACGATCAAGCGCTACATGGCGCAAGCCTACGAGCATTGCCTCATGGTGGAACTGTGAGCAGCGCCGCGCCCGATGCCCGTCAGGTGGTGCGAGCGGCCGCGCAATGGCTGGCGTTGCTGGAGTCCGGCGGCGCCACCGAGCAGGATCGCGCCAACCTGCAACGCTGGCGCGACACGTCGGCCAGTCACGAGCTGGCCTGGCAGAAGGCGCAAGCCCTGCGTCAGCGCTTTGCCGACCTGCCCTCAGTGCTGGCCCTGAGCAGTCTCGACCGCCCTGATCCCGGGCGACGCGTGGTGCTCAAGCGTGCCTTGGGTGCGGTGGCGTTGGTGCCGGCGGCCTGGCTGATCAGCCGGCAATTGCCGCTGGAGGTCTGGCGTGCCGACTTGCACACCGCCACGGGCGAGCGCAAGCAGGTGCAATTGGCCGATGGCAGCGCGTTGCAACTCAATACCGCCAGCGCCGTTGACGTAAATATGACGAGTCGCCACGTGAAGCTGGTGGAGGGCGAGATGTCGTTGAAAGTGTCGGGTGTCTCGCCGCTGACGATCCAGACCCGGTTCGGTCAAGTGATCGTCAGTCAAAGTGAAGTCTGTGTCCGTCAGGATGTTCGTGGCTGCCGGGTTTCGGTGTTCAACGGCGCCGCGCAGCTGCGACCGTTGCAGGGCGCCGAGCTGACGCTTCGCGCAGGCCAGCAGATCAACCTGCAAGCGTCAGGCGCTGGTGCGGTCCAGGCTTTTGACGTGCTGCAACCCGGTTGGCGCGAAGGCGTGCTGATGGCGAACAACCAGCCGCTGGGGGATTTCCTGCGTGAGCTCGACACCTATCGCCCCGGCGTTTTGCGTTGGGAACCGGAACTCGAAACGCTGCGCGTGACCGGCAGTTTCCGGCTGGACGATACCGATCGCATCCTCGCGCTGCTTAGCGCCAGCCTGCCGTTGGAGGTGCAAATGCGCACCCGTTACTGGGTGACGTTGTTGCCGCGCAAAAAAGTTGTTTGAAGCCTGTCCCCTTTTTTCAACTCGCTTGTCATTCAAGGCAACTGAACGCACAAGAGAGCTTCTTCAATGCCCGCAGTAAAGCCTTGCAGTCCGCGCCCGGCGTCGTCCGGCCTGCGCCCGTTGTTGCGCCTGAGCCTGATGCTGAGCCTCAGCGCCAGTCCGTTTTTAATCAACAGCGGTTGGGCCGAGGACGTTGGCCGTCGCAGTTACCAGGTGCCGGCCGGTAGTCTGAGTGATGCGCTGACGCGGTTTGCCGGTTTGGCCGGGGTCAACCTGTCGGTCGATCCGGCGCTGGTCAGCGGTCGCAGCAGTGCCGGCCTGGACGGTGACTACGGGGTGGAAGAGGGCTTTGCCCGCTTGTTGTTGGACTCCGGCCTGCAACTGCAACCGGTGGGCGAGCAGGCTTACGTCCTGATTCCAGCGCCGGCCAGCAGCAGCCTGCAACTGGGGGCGACCTCCATTCTCGGTGCCGGGGATTCCGAACACGGTGATCCGTATGCCGGCGGCCAGGTTGCGCGCCGAGGCTCGCAAGGCCTGCTGGGCTCGCAGGATTTCATGGAAACGCCGTTCAGCATGACCACCTACACCAGCGAAACGGTAAAAAACCAACAGGCTCGCACCTTGGGCGACCTGATCGCCAGCGATCCTTCAGTCCGCGCCACCAACCCGGCGGGTGGGCGCTACGAGCAATTCACCATTCGCGGGCTCAGCCTGTTCAACAGCGATGTTTCCTACAACGGTCTGTACGGCGTGTTGCCGACTTACACGATCGATATGGAGATGGCCGACCGCGTCGACATCATCAAAGGCCCGAGCCAGCTGATCAATGGCATCTCGCCGCGAGGCAGCGTGGGCGGCGGGATCAACGTGGTGCCCAAGCGCGCGACCGACCAGCCGATCACATCGTTCACCGGTAGCTACGCGTCCGACAGCCAGGTTGGCGGCGCCGTGGATGTCGGCCGGCGCTTTGGCGAAGCTGACATGTTCGGGATTCGTTTCAACGGCGTGAAGCAGTCTGGCGACACCGATTGGGATCACCAGAGCGTCGACCGCGAGATGGCCGTGTTAGGTCTGGATTTTCGCGGCGAACGCCTGCGCCTCTCGACCGATATCGGCCACACCGAACGCGATACCGATGCTCCGCAAGAGCGTGTGCAGGTGGGGGCCAACGCGAAGGTGCCGAATGCCAACGATGTCCGCGACAACTATGCGCAGCCCTGGAGCCAGGCGCGCACCACCGACACTTTCGGCACGCTGAACGGCGAGTTCGATGTCAGCGATTCAGTCATGCTGTACGGCGGTGTGGGCGCGCGCAAAAGCAATCATGACTTTCTCCGGCATGCGGTTGCGGTCACCAATGACGCGGGCAATTTCAGCGTGCAGCCGCGTGACTTCACCCGTGACGAGAATCTCCGCACAGCCACGACGGGTGTGCGCAACTGGTTCCATACCGGCCCGGTGAGCCATCAGGTCAACCTGGCGGCCAGCTATTTCTACATGGACTTCGAAAATGGCGGTGCCCGTTATGCGGCAGCCCCCAGCAACCTCTACAGCCCCGTGGAAACGCCGACGCCCGTACGGCCCACGCGGCAGGATCCCGAGGTTTACACCGAGAACCGCTTCAGCAGCGTGGCGTTGTCCGACACCCTCGGTTTTTTTGATGACCGCTTGCTGCTGACCCTCGGTGGTCGCTGGCAGCGGGTCCAGGTCGACGACTGGTCCGATGACGTCAAAGGTGACACCGCCTACGACGAGGAAAAATTTTCGCCCTCGGGTGGCATTCTGTTCAAGGCGACCGACAAGTTGTCCCTGTACGCCAACTACATGGAAGGTCTGAGCCAGGGCAAGATCGCACCGTCGACCTCGGTGAATGAAGACGAAATTTTCCCGCCGTTTATCAGCCGCCAGGTCGAAGTCGGTGCCAAGTATGACGCCGGTGCATTCGCCGTAACCGCTGCCGTTTTCCGCATCAAGCAGCCGGCCTACGAGACCA
The DNA here is from genome assembly GCF_001945365.1 of Pseudomonas reinekei. Classification (GTDB taxonomy): domain Bacteria; phylum Pseudomonadota; class Gammaproteobacteria; order Pseudomonadales; family Pseudomonadaceae; genus Aquipseudomonas; species Aquipseudomonas reinekei. The sequence goes on along the minus strand of NZ_MSTQ01000004.1, from coordinate 209,677 downwards.
ACGCCACGACGCGAGTTTTTGGCCCGAACGGTAAACGCAAGAACGAGGGGGTCGAGTTGAGCGTGTTCGGCGAACCGCTTAACGGGTTTCGACTGCTCGGCGGTGTGATGTACATCGACAGCGAGTTGACCGACACCACCAACGGCACCTTCGACGGCAACCGCGCACCTGCCACGCCGAAATACAACGTCAACCTTGGCGCCGAGTGGGACGTGCCAAACGTGCAGGGCCTGACCCTGACCGGTCGCGGCATCCATTCCAGCTCGCAGTATCTGGATCAGTCCAACAACAAGGAAATTGATGCCTGGGAGCGTTTCGACGTGGGGGCGCGGTATGCGTTCCGGGTCGACGACAAGACCATCACCGTGCGCGCCAATGTCGAGAACGTGGCGGACAAGCGCTACTGGAGTTCGGCCGGGGCTTCGGATGACAGTGAGCCGGGGTTGACGCTGGCGACGCCACGGACCTATTTGCTTTCGGCGACTGTGGATTTCTGAGCTGTGAGTGGATGTGGCGAGGGAGCTTGCTCCCGCTGGACTGCGCAGCAGTCCCCCTGGGGTGATTAGCCCCACGACGGGAGCAAGCTCCCTCGCCACAGGTTTAAAGCAAGTTCAGCCCTGCAAATACACCGCATGGGTATGGGTGTACTCATACAACCCATGCTTGCCATCCGCGCCGCCAATCCCCGATTTACGCACGCCGGCATGGAAGCCCTGCATCGCCTCGAAATTCTCGCGATTGACGTAGGTTTCACCAAAATCCAGCTCGCGCATGGCATGCAGGGTTTTGTTCAGGTCGCGGGTGTAGATCGACGAGGTCAGTCCGTAGTCACAGTCATTGGCCAGGGTGATGGCTTCGTCCAGGTCATCGATGATCTGGATCGGCAGCACCGGACCAAAAATCTCCTCGCGCATGATGTCCATGTCGGCGCGGCACCCGGCCAAGACGGTGGGTTGGAAGTGGAAGCCATTGGGTCGATCAGCGATCTGTCCACCGCTGATGAGGTTCGCCCCCTGACTCAACGCCGTGCGGACTTTGCGGTTGACGCTGTCGAGTCCCTGCCGGTTGATCAGTGGGCCCATTTCCACATCGGGCTGCGCAATCGGGTCGCCATAACGGGTCGCACTCATCGCCGCTGCGATGCGTTCGATAAATTGATCCGCCACCTTGCGCTCGACGTACACCCGCTCGGCGCAATTGCACACCTGGCCGCTGTTGATGATGCGTGAGTCGCGGATGGCCTTGACGGCGAGACCGAGGTCGGCGTCGGCCAGCACAATGGCCGGTGCCTTGCCACCCAACTCCAGATTGAGCTTGGTGATGTTCGGTGCGGCAGCCGCCATAATCCGCGAGCCGGTGACGACGCTGCCGGTGAAGCTGATCATGTCCACGCCCTTGTGCGCGCTCAGTGCCGCACCCACCTGGCCGTCACCGCAAACCACGTTGAACACACCGGGCGGCAGATCGGTTTCAGCCACCAGCCGGGCGAATTCGAAGCAGTTGTTTGGCGTTTCTTCGCTGGGCTTGATAACGATGCTGTTGCCGGTCAACAAGGCCGGGGCCATTTTCCGGGCGATCAGGAAGAACGGGAAATTCCACGGCAGAATCCCGGCCACCACGCCCAGCGGTTTGCGGAACAGGAAGATGTTTTCGTTCTGGCGGTCGCTGGTGATGATCTCGCCTTCGATGCGCCGCGCCCATTCGGCCATGTAGTCGAGGTAGTCAGCGGTGAAGTTGACTTCGACTTCGGCCAGGCCGCTGATCTTGCCTTGCTCCAGGGTGATGGTGCGCGCCAGGTGCGAAACGTTTTCCCGCAGCTTGGCGGCGATGCGGCGCAGGTAGCCGGCGCGGTCATTCGCCGGTTTGCGCGACCAGTCCTTTTGCGCGGCACGGGCAGAGGCGAGGGCGCGGTCGACATCTTCGGCGGTCGAGGCCGGGACTTTAGACAAAACGGCCCCGGTGGCCGGGTTGATCACATCGAGGTGGGCAGCGCTGGCCACGAACTGGCCGTTGATGAAGTTTTCGTAAACAGGCACGGACGGCATGGGACGACTCCTTGGCAGATCAGTAAGTGCGTGACGGTGCTTGGGTGCTGAGGGGTTCGCGGTAGCGGGCGAGGGTGGCCATGGCGCTTTGGCGCAGCAGGCTGATGTCGATGGCCACGGCGATGAACTGGCAGCCCCAGCTCTGGTAGCGACGGGCATCCTCTTCGTTGGGGGCGAGAATTCCGCAGGCCTTGCCGGCCGCCAGTGTGGCGTTGACGGCGTGTTGAATGCGTTGCTGAACCTCCGGATGACCGGGATTGCCGGCATGGCCCAGGCCAATCGACAAATCCGCTGGCCCGATAAACACCGCATCCACGCCTTCGACGGCGCCAATCGCTTCGACGTTTTCCACGCCGATGCGAGACTCCACCTGCACGATCAAACACAGTTGTTCATGGGCGGTATTGAGATAATCGGGCACGCCGTCCCAACGGGTGGCACGGGTCAAGCCGCCGCCCACACCGCGAATGCCGTGGGGCGGGTAGCGCATGGCACGGACCAGCGCCTGGGCCTGCTCGGCGGTTTCGACCATCGGGATCATCAGCGTCTGCGCGCCGATATCCAGCAGCTGCTTGATCAGATTGGCGTCGCCATTTACCGCGCGCACGATTGGCGCAGTGGAATAGGGCGCCACGGCCTGCAACTGCGCCAGCACGCCGGGCACGGTGTTCGGTGCATGTTCACCGTCGATCAGCATCCAGTCGTAACCGGTGGTGGCGACGATTTCGGCGGCGTAGCCGGTGGCGAACCCGGCCCAAATGCCATATTGGGTCGCCGGCTGTTTCAGCGCGGCTTTGAAAGCGTTGTGCGGCATGTTCATGTCGAGCTCCTGTCTCAGCGGTTGTACGGCCGATGCAGTTGGCATTCCGGGTTGATCGTCACGCCGAAACCTGGCTGATCGAGCTCGGACAGGCGCATGCGGCCATTGACCGGCACCGGTTCGCCAAGCAGTTGCGGATGGAACATCGGTACCACTTCGTCAGCCTTGGGCGCCATCATCAGGAATTCGGCAAACGGGCTGTTATGCCGGGTAGCGACGAAGTGATAGCTGTACACCGATGAGCCGTGGGGGATGACCAGGGCGTTGTGGGCATCGGCCAGGGCCGAGATCTTTACCAGTTCGGTCAGGCCGCCGCACCAGCCGACATCCGGCTGAATGATGTCGCAGCAACCCATCTCCAACAGCATGCGGAAGCCCCAGCGCGTGGCTTCGTGTTCGCCAGTGGTTACCAGCATGCCTTTGGGTACGTTGTTGCGCAGCGCTGCGTAGCCCCAGTAATCGTCCGGCGGCAGGGCTTCCTCGATCCACTTCAAGCCGTGTTCGTGGGCGCCGACGGCCAGTCTGGTAGCGTAGTTGAGGTCCAGGCTCATCCAGCAATCGAGCATCAGCCAGAAGTCCGGGCCAACGCGCTCGCGCATGGTCGCCAGTTCTTCGAGGTTCTTGCGCAGGCCTTCTTCACCTTCGGCGGGGCCGTGGTGCAGCGGCATCTTGCCGCCGATGAAACCCATTTTCTGCGCCAGGTCCGGGCGGGCGCCAGTGGCGTAGAACTGCAATTCGTCACGCACCGCACCGCCGAGCAGTTGGTGCACCGGTTCCTGGCGGATCTTGCCGAGCAAGTCCCACAGCGCCAGGTCGACGCCGGAGATTGTGTTGATCACGATGCCCTTGCGCCCGTAATACAGGGTCGATTGGTACATCTGGTCCCAGATCTTCTCGATGTCGGTGACGCGAGCGCCTTCGAGGAAGCGCGCCAGGTGTTTCTCGACGATGTACGCAGCAGGTTCACCGCCGGTGGTCACGGCAAAACCGATGGTGCCGTCGCTGGCTTCTATCTCTACCACCAGGGTGCCGAGCACGTTGATGCCGAAGGTGCGGCGGCTCTGGCGGTACTCGGGGTATTTGCTCATTGGCGTGGCGATGTGATCGTCGATCCAGTGGCCGTCCGCCTGATCGTGATAATCCGCGCCGCCGCCACGCAGGGTGAAAGCGCGCACGTGTTTGATGGTTGGAATGCCCATGGTGTGACTCCTTTTTTTAACGGCGGTCAGGTTTAAACGGTGGCCGGTTTGTTCGAGGCTTTGTGCCCGGGCGCACGGACGCCCAGCACCAGCAACGCGGCGATGACGGTGGTAGCGGCAAGCACGTACAAGCCTGCTGCCGGGGAATGGAAGGCGCCTTCGGCCCAGTTCTTCAGCACCGGGGCGATGAAGCCGCCGAGGGCACCGAACGAGTTGATCAGGGCGATCCCGGCCGCAGCGGCGCTGCCGGCGAGGTAGCTGGAGGGGAAGGTCCAGAACACCGGTTGCACGGCGATGAAGCCGGAGGCGGCGAAGCACAGGGCAATGATCCCCAGCAGCGGGTTACTGAAGGTCACCGAGCAGGCGATCCCGGCGGCGGCCATGAGCAACGTCAGGCATGCGGTGCGACGGCGTTCGCCGGTTCGGTCGCTGTAACCGGGAATCAGGTAGGCGGCGACCAAGGCGCAGATCCATGGGATCGCCGTGACCAATCCGACCATCAAGCCGACCTTGGTGCCGAGCAGCCCACCGACTTGGGTCGGCAGGTAAAACACCACGCCGTAGACACTGGCCTGGATCAGCAGGTAGATCAGGCACAGGTACAGCACCGAAGGCTGGCAAATGACATTGAGCAGGCTGCGGCCGTGGTTCTGTTTATGGCTGTCTTCCTGATCGAGCAGGCTTTGCACTTGCTGGCGTTCCTCGACGGTCAGCCACTTGGCATCGGCCGGGCGATTGTCCAGATACCAATAGGCCCAGATGCCTACCGCCGTCGCCATCAAGCCTTCGACGGCGAACAGCCATTGCCAGCCGTGGAACCCGGCAAAGCCGTCCAGTTCAAGCAGCAGGCCGGACAACGGACTGCCGAAGATGAAGGCCAGCGGTGCACCGAAGTAGAAGAAACCCATAGCCTTGCCGCGCACGGCGCTGGGGAACCAGTAGGTGAGGTAAAGGATGACGCCGGGGAAAAATCCGGCTTCCGCCACGCCAAGCAAGAAGCGCAGGACGTAGAAGGTGGTTTCGTTGTGGGCGAAGACCATGGCTGCCGAGACGAGGCCCCAGGTGACCATGATCCGGCACATCCACAGGCGAGCGCCGACGCGGTGCAGGATCAGGTTGCTCGGCACTTCGAGCAGGGCGTAGCCGATGAAAAACACCCCGGCGCCAAAGGCGAACGCGGCATCACTGATATTGGTATCTGCCTGGAAGGCTTGCTTGGCGAACCCGACGTTGGCGCGGTCGAGGAAGGCCATGATGTACATCAACAGGAGAAATGGCAGCAGCCGCCAGGAAATTTTGGCGAGCAGAGGCGCAGGTAGAGTCGTCATCGCAGTTTTCCTTTGGTAGGGCATTTGTTCTTATGGGGAAGACTGTACGGCTGCTGATCGATGCGTTACAAATCGAATCTAGCTCACAACTGATACCCTCAGGGTATCGATAAAAAAGGCCCGTCATGACCACGCCGACCCTCTCTCGCAGCCTGCTCAATCGCTTGCGCTACAAGCATCTGCACATGCTGGTGACGCTCAGCACCAGCCAGAACCTGCACCGCGCCTCGCAAAGCCTGAACATGTCGCAACCGGCGGCAACCCGCATGCTGCATGAAATTGAAGACATGTTTGGTTGCGACCTGTTCGAGCGTTTGCCTCGTGGCATGCGACCGACGGCCCTGGGCCAGGAGTTGATCCGTTTTGCCGAGTCGGCCCTCAGCGGCCTCGACCGTTGCGCCGAGGACCTGATGGCGCGGCAGCAGGGCGGTTATGGCTATCTGTCGATTGGTACCATCATGGGCGCAGCGCCGGATCTGGTCATGGATTCGATTGCCGAAATCAAGTCACTCAACCCCCAGCTGCGGATTCGCATCATGGGCGACACCAGCGACCAGGTGATCCAGTTGCTGGAGCAGGGCCGCATCGACCTCGCCATCGCCCGGCGCAATGCCGCCACCGACAGCGAGCATTACGTCTTTGAGCAACTGGGCAACGAACGGTTGCTGGTGGTGGTGCACGCCGGCCACCCGCTGGCCCGGCGCAAGAAGCTGGAAATGGCAGAACTGGTCAACGGTTGGCCGTGGATCCTGCAACCGGAAACCAGCCCGGCGCGTATCGGCCTGGATCAAGCCTTGCAGCGCCGGGCACTGCCGTTGCCGGCAGACATCATCGAATGCAGCTCGGTGTATTCGATGCAGCAACTGATCCAGTTGACGGACGCCATCATGGTGCTGTCGGAAACCGCGTTGCGCGACTACCTCAAAATGGGGCTGGTGGTGGCGCTGCCGGTGGAGCTGGATGTGCAACTGGCGCCGTTCGGGCTGCTGTTGCGCAAGGGTGAGCACATCAGTCGGGAGTTGGGTTTGTTCATTGATCTGCTGCGTCGAAAAGCCGCGGTTTTTTGATTCCTTGGTCAGTTTTTTGTTTTCCGCGAGCGCATAAACCTTTAAAGTTAACCTTTCGGTCAGCTTTGCACGGTCAACACCGCCCTTTGCATCGTCAAAAAGGGCTTCTGCAAGACTCGAGATTCCCAGTACATAACCAGAAGGGCGGACCCATAACCGCCCAGAGGATGATCCATGTCCAACCGTGATATATCCCGGCGCTCGTTCCTTCAGGGCGGGCTGGTAGCGGGTGTGAGCGTGACGCTCACACCCTTGAGCAGCCAGGCGCTGGCAGCCTTGATGGAAAACAGCGTGACCGTGCCGTCCGAGCAATGGCTCGGCAACAACGGCAAGGCCCGCGCCCGTAACGATGCCTTGTCCAAGGTCTGCGGCAGCAAGGTGTTTGCCCGCGACATCCGCGCCAAGGACATGCCGGGCTGGCCGCAGCAGCAAGGCCACGCCATGCTGCTGAAAACCATCAAGGCCGACCGCATTTATGACGGCTACGACCTGTCGTGGCTCGGTGCCGAACTGCAACCGGACCGCATCGTCACCGCCGAAGATTTGGTCAAGGACGGTATCGTCTTCCCTGAAGAGCACGCGCCTGATCCGCTGCTGCCGGCCGGCAAGGTGCCGATGTTCATCGGCCACCCGGTGGCGATCCTGATCTGGAACGACTTCGAGCGTTTCCGCCAGGCCAAGGCCAAACTCAAGTTCAATGACAAAGCAATCCGCTACGGCGAGAAAGCGCCGTTCTACGAAGGCGAGCCGTACGGCAGCTTCCGCTATGTACGCGTCGGCGGCGCGACCTCGGCTGACGAGGATGAATTCGCCAGCCTCAAGGATTCGATCCTGTTCCCGATGCTGAAAAACCGTCGCCCGGTGTGGAATTCCCAGCCGAACCTGCACGGCAACCTGACCGAGCGTGGGCTGTTCTACGCCGAGCGCATGAAGCAGCAAATCGACACGCCGCCGGACAACTGGCTGGTATTTGACGAGCGCTACAAGACACCGTCGATCGAACCGGCCGCGATGGAACCGGACAACGGCAACGGCTGGTACGACCCGGCCACCAAGACCCTGCATTTTGTCGTTGCGACACAGTGCCCGCTGGAAACCGCAACCGAGACCGCGAAGATGATCGCGCCGTCGCGTTTCGGCCTGGCCAACCTGAACATGCACCCGGGCTACACCGTCGGCTACGGCTCAAAGGACCACAACATTTTCGTCTACTACGCCGCCCTCGCGGCGTTGTATGGCGCCGGTGTGCCCGTGCGTCTGGCCAACGACCGCTACGAACAATTCCAGAGCGGCATCAAGCGTCACCCGTTCGATATCCGCTACCAACTGGCCGTGGACAAGACCGATCACAGTTTCAAGATTTTCCGCGCCGAAATGAGCGTCGACGGCGGTGGACGGGTCAACTACAGCCCGTCCGTGGCAGCGGTTGGCGCCACGGCGGCGCAGTCGATCTACTACATGCCGCAGAACGATTTGCAGGTCACGGCCTATCACTCGCGTGCGGTGGAAGCCGGGTCGATGCGTGGCTACGGCACCCTGCAGAGCATGGCGTCCACCGAAATGATGGTCGACGAAATCGCCGATCGCCTCGGTGTCGATGCCATCGAACTGCGCCGCAAAAATGCCCTGCGCTCGGGCATGAAAAATACCCAGGGTGCGGTGCCTGCCGGTGCCTTGCGCCTGCACGAAATTCTCGACAAAGCCGCCGTCCACGAAGTCTGGAAAAACCGCGCCGCGATCAAGCAACAACGCGAAGCCGCCGACCCGGATAACTGGTACGGCGTCGGTTTCGCCATCTGTCAGAAAGATTTCGGCACCGGCTCCGAAGCGCCAATGGCTAGCATCGAATACACCGTTGACGGGCGCATCACCCTGCGCCACATCGGCATCGAAATTGGCACCGGCATGTCCACTTCCCAGGCGATGGTGGTGGCCGACTTCCTCGGCAACCCGGCGCACGAAGTGAAAACCGGCGAGACCGAATGGCAAGAGTTGCAGCTGATCAGCGGCGGCAACCCGTACATCATGAGCCAGGCCGAGCAGGACAACTTCCTGCGTAACCCGCGTTGGGTCGGCAAGGTTGCTTCGGCCTCGTCCGCGACCAACTCGGCGTATTACTTCAGCCACGCCACCCGCGAAGCGGCACGCGTGCTGTTCAACCACGGCTTGTGGCCGGCGGCGCTGGAGATCTGGCGACAAGGCCCTTTTGGCGGCCAGGCCAACCCTTACGTGGTGCGCCGCGAAGACGCCCATTGGGTGGACGGCAAGCTCACCGCCAACGGCATGGAGCCTTTGCCATTTGCAGTGCTGGCCAAGCGAGCCCACGAGCGCGGTCTGGTGACGGGCGCCACGGTTCACGGCTTCAACCGCTGGAGCTGGGCCGAGGCCGAGTACAGCATCGATGGCGTGCGTGAGCGTCTGCCGCTCGATGGCCTGGCAGTGAAGTACGGCGACGGTGCACCGAAGGCGAAGAAGGCGCAGATGAACAGCGCCGGTTTCCACCTGCTCGATCGACAGAACATCGCCTACCCGGCGACCCAGTTGAATAACGCGGCGGTGACTTACTACAGCCCGGTGGCGACGCTGGTGGAAGTGAAGGTCAACAAGGGTTCGAACGAAGTGTCGGTACTCAACCATCACTCGTGGGTCGAGTGCGGTCGGGTGCTGGTGCCGGAACTGGTCAAGGGGCAACTCGAAGGCGGTATCGCCATGGGCATCGGCCACGCGTTGATGGAAGAAATGCCGCTGTACGAAGGCGGGCCGGGGGAGGGTGACTGGAACTTCAACCGTTACCGCTTGCCGATGGCGCGCCACGTTGCGGTATGGAAACAGACTGCGGAGATCTTGCCGCCACTGTCGCCAAGCGATCCGTCCAAAGGCATCGCCGAAGTGGTGATGATCCCGGTGGTCGGTGCCATCGGTAACGCCGTGGCCCATGCCATCGGCAAACGTGTCCGCGACCTGCCTATCACTTCTGCACGCATCAAGGAGGCCCTCAATGGCTAACCGTCCGCTTCAACTGACCCTCAACGGTCAATCCGTCGGCCCGGTGGACATCCCTGATGACCTGCCGATGATCGACTACCTGCACGAATACAAGAACCTCACCGGTTCGCGCCTGGGCTGCGGCCAGGGCATCTGCCACGCCTGCGTGGTGATCGTCGACAACCCGGACGGCACCAGCGAAGAAGTGCGCACCTGCATCACCGGCGCGCACTATTTCGAAGGCAAAAAGGTGCGGACCATCGAAGGCCACGCGACCCGCGATGAGCAGGGCAAGGTCACCGAACTGAACCCGATCCAGCAGCGCTTCGTCGACGAGTTCGCGTTCCAGTGCAGCTACTGCGCACCCGGTTTCGTCAATGCCGCGACAGTGCTGGTGGAGAAGCTGCAGCGTCAGCCCATCGTCAAAAGCCAACTGGAAAAAGTCATCGAGGACAGCCTCGGCCATCACATCTGCCGCTGCACCGGCTACGTGCGCTATTACAGCGCCACGCGCAACGTGCTGACCGATCTCGGCCTGGTCAAGGAGGGTTAAGCATGAAGCATCTACTTTCCCGCCTGACTCTGGCGGTCGGTCTGGCTGCGCCTGTGTTGCTGGCCCACGCTGACGAGGCGCTGGTCAGGCAAGGCGAATACCTCGCCCGCGCCGCCGACTGCATGGCGTGCCACACCGCACCGGGTGGCGCGCCGTATGCGGGCGGCCTGCCGATCGTCTCGCCGTTCGGCACGATCTATGGCACCAACATCACCCCGAGCAAAGAACACGGCATCGGTTTGTATAACGATGACGAGTTCTTCGTCGCGTTAACTGAAGGCAAACGTCGTGATGGCGCGAACCTGTATCCGGCGATGCCCTACACCTCGTATCACCTGATTCCGCGTGCGGACTCCGATGCGATTCATGCCTACCTGAAAACTGTCGCGCCGATCGAGCGCGCCGCACCGGTCACCAGCCTGACTTTTCCGTTCAACGTGCGTCCGGGCCTGATCGGCTGGAACATGATGTACGGCAAGGACGTGAAGCTGGAATCCGCCGAAGGCAAAAGCGAAGCCTGGAAGCGCGGCCAATACATGGTCGACGTGCTCGGCCACTGCGGCGAGTGCCACACGCCACGCGGCTTGCCCGGTGCGATGCAGATGGACAAGCGCATGACCGGTGGCATCCTCAACGGCTATCTGGCGCCAAGCCTGCTGGCCACTGACCTGGCAGCCCGTGGCTGGAATCATCAGGACCTGAGCTCGTTCCTCAAGCACGGCATGAGCGCCCAGGGCACGATGTTCAACGAGATGTTCCCGGTGTTCCACAACAGCACTCAGGGACTCACCGATCCGGATCTGGCCGCCATGGCCACCTTCCTGCTCGGCGATCAACCGCCAGCGGCGAAAGTGCTGACCGACGTGCCGCTGGAAAAACTCAGCGCCAGCGCCCAGCGCGGTCGTCAGGGTTATCTGAACGTCTGCGCCGGTTGCCACGCGGTCGATGGCGAAGGCAAACCGCACATCGCCGTGGCCATGCGTGGCAACACGACGCTGCGTCTGGAAGACCCGCGCAACCTGGTGCGGGTGATTGACGACGGTATCGGCGAGCAGAAGTTTTCCGGGTTCGAGCACATGCAACCGATGCCGGGGTTCGTCGAGAAACTCAGTGATGCGCAACTCACGGATCTGCTGAACTACCTGCGTCAGGGTTGGGGTGGTCAGCCGACGGATCTGGCCGTGAGCGACGTGCAGAAGCTGCGGGCCGATGCGCCGCCGCTCGAGCACAAGGCCCACTGACATGCAGCATCTCGATCTGCAAGTGGTGCGGCGGGCGCTGGAGTGGTCTACGGCCGGGCAGCGCGTCTGGCTGTGCACGGTGCTCGCCACCTACGGCTCGGCGCCTCGTGCGCCGGGCTCCCTGTTGGCGGTGAACGCTGATGGCCAGTGGATCGGGTCGCTGTCCGGCGGCTGCGTCGAAGAAGATTTTCTAGAGCGCGTCGCCGAAGGCGCGTTTGAGGAATCCGTCAACGTTGTGCGCTACGGCGAAGGCGACGATCCGCGCTCGCGGGTGAGCCTGCCCTGTGGCGGCGTACTCGACGTGCTGGTGGAAAAGCTGGAGTCTGATTACGACGTCCAGGCGCACTTGCGGGAGCTGGAGTCGGCGCTGTTGGGCCGACGTCGGTTGATCCGTGAAGTGGACCTGTCCAGCGGTGCGCGCAGTCTGGTCGATGATCGCGAGCAGGGTGTGCGGGTTGAGCGAGAGATTGACCGGGTCCGACTGCGCATCGGTGCGGCCCAGCGTTTGTTGCTGGCCGGATATTCCAGCGTGGCGCAGGCCTGTGCGGAGTTTGCCGTGGGCCTGGGGTTCGAAGTGATTCTCTGCGATCCGCGTGACGAGGTGCTGGAAGGCGTCCAGTTGGAAAACGTAGAGATTCGTCGTCAGTTGCCCTCAGTGTTCATCGCAGAGGGTGGTTGCCACAGCGACACCGCAGTGGTGGCGCTGACCCACGATCCGCGCATCGACGATTTGGCAATGATGGAAGCGGTACGCACCGAGGCGTTCTACATCGGTGTGATGGGCTCGCTGCAGACTTCGCAAAAACGCTTCGAGCGGTTGCGACGCATTGGTGGCTTGGGCGATGCCGAACTGGCGCGGATTCATGCGCCGATCGGCTTGAACCTGGGCAGCAGGACGCCGCCGGAGATTGCGCTTGCGGTACTGGCTGACATCTTGCGCATTCGAAGCGGTATCGCGCGGGATCGTCTTTAGCTGCAAACCCTGCTCGCGATGAGGCCGGAACATCCAACATAGTCGTTGGCTGCTAGGCCGATATCGCGAGCAGGCTCGCTCCTGCAATGTATTGCGTGCGGCTTAGTACCCGAACTTGTCCCGCAACCCGTAATACCACGCACCCAACGCCGCAAATGGCGTGCGCAGCAACTGCCCACCCGGGAACGGGTAGTGGGGCAGGTCGGCAAACGCGTCGAATCGCTCCGCCTGGCCACGTAACGCTTCGGCCAGGACCTTGCCCGCCAGGTGCGTGTACGTCACGCCATGGCCGCTGCAGCCCTGGGAGTAGTAGATGTTGTCGCCCAGACGCCCGACTTGCGGCAGACGCGACAAGGTCAGCAGGAAATTTCCGGTCCAGGCGTAATCGATCTTCACATCCTTGAGCTGCGGGAAAGCCTTGAGCATTTTCGGGCGGATAATCGCCTCGATGTTCGCCGGATCGCGCGCGCCGTACACCACGCCACCGCCGAAAATCAGGCGCTTGTCGCCGCTCAGGCGGTAGTAGTCGAGCAAATAGTTGCAGTCCTCGACGCAGTAGTCCTGAGGCAACAGGCTTTTCGCCAACGCGTCACCCAAGGGCTCGGTGGTGATGACCTGTGTGCCACAAGGCATCGACTTGGCTGCCAGCTCCGGCACCAGATTACCCAGATACGCGTTGCCCGCCACGATGATGAATTTTGCCCGGACCTTGCCCTGTGGCGTGTGCACCACCGGATTCGCGCCACGCTCAATGCGTACCGCCGGTGATTGCTCATAAATGACGCCACCCAGCAACTCCACAGCCGCTGCTTCACCCAGCGCCAGGTTCAGCGGGTGTATGTGACCGCCGCTCATGTCGAGCATGCCACCGACATACTGATCACAGGCCACCACATCACGAATGCGTCGCTGATCCATCAATTCCAGCTGTGTGTGACCAAAACGTTCCCACAGATGCTTTTGAGACTCCAGATGGCCCATCTGCTTGGCGGTGATGGCGGCGAACACACCGCCGTCCTTCAGATCGCACTGGATATTATATTTGGCAACCCTTTCACGAATAATCCGCCCACCCTCAAATGCCATCTGCCCGAGCAACTGCGCCTGCCTGGGGCCGACACTGCGCTCGATCACGTCGATATCGCGGCTGTAACTGTTAACGATCTGGCCGCCGTTGCGCCCGGACGCGCCGAAACCCACCTTGGCGGCTTCCAGCACCGTGACCTTGAAACCGTTCTCCAGCAAAAACAGGGCAGAGGACAGCCCGGTATAACCGGCGCCGATTACGCAGACATCAGTCTCAACGTCATCCTCCAACGCCGGGCGCGGCGGTACCGCATTGGCCGATGCGGCGTAGTAGGACTCTGGGTAGGGGGTGTTCGCCATCCTGTAGCCTCTGTTTAATATATTTTACGAGTGCAACGATCCTACCCGAGTTAAAAAACCACCGCCAGCCACCGGAAAATCTTCTTTGTCGTAGCGAAATTAAATATTTTGCATATTCATAGGGTTAGCGCGAAAAAAGGTGTTGACACCCCTCCGGAATTCCGTAGAATGCCGCCTCACAGCAGGCACGTAGCTCAGTTGGTTAGAGCACCACCTTGACATGGTGGGGGTCGTTGGTTCGAGTCCAATCGCGCCTACCAAACAAAATCCGCTCTGCTGGGCGGTCTGAAATGGCTCACCGAAAGGTGGGCCATTTTTTGTTGCCTGCGATTTATTCGGCGATCAATCGAAGTATCGGCAGTGTCTTTGATTCCCAGCGCTGAAGTGACTTCCAGGCAACAACTTCAAGCTAACCTGCCACCAAAATGAAACTCATTTCTACCCGGCATTGAACTGTGGGCATCGAACAGCATCCAACCAGAACAGGCGACCAAGCGTTTGACTGGGTCATAAGGCAGGAGAGGGACAAATGGGGAGGCGGGCGATGATGCGGTTCTCTGCGGCTTACTTGTTTGTTTGCCTTCTGCTCCAATTGACTGTCGTCGAAGCGTCCCCTTGGATCGCCTCTCATGTACTTCTGAGATGGATCCTGTAGCGCAGTGATTCATGTGTGATCTGATCCAGAGGAGTCGCAAATGACCTCCGATCAAATGATTCAGCAGTCATCCGAGAACAAGGCTGTCTGGGATCAATATTTTTGCGCAGCGTTGATTGCCGAAAGCAATCTGACGGCACCTGTTGTCGGTGGGGTGACTCACGAAGACAGGCAGAATCTGTTGATCGAAAGGGCAAAGGCCCTCGCCGACAAGATGATGGAAAACAGACAGTAATCAAAGCCCAGCCATTGCGCTGGGCTTTTTTGCGTCTGGCGGTGACGTTCGTTTTCGCGCCGGTGCAATCCATTGATTGATGGGCTACTACTGACAGGTTGATTCAACGCGTCCTGAAAGGAGTTTCCCGATGCTGATTCACTGGTTTCTTGCAGCCGTACATCTTTTGGCGGTGGTGCTGGGATTTTGGGCGGTTTTGGTTCGTGGCACGAACTTTCGACGTTTAGCGGCTGGCGCGGGTGAAGTTCGTAATGTGTTGATGGCGGATAACATTTGGGGGATTTCAGCGGTCATTCTGTTGGTAACCGGTGGGATGCGGGCGTTTGGCGGATACGAAAAGGGCGCTGACTATTACCTGCAGCAGCCGTTGTTTCATCTGAAGATGACGTTATTCGTGTTGATTCTGCTGCTGGAAGTCGCGCCCATGGTGACGCTGATCAAGTGGCGAATAGCGCTCGCGCGTGGCGCGGTTATCGAGGCGGGACGGGCGAAATTGTTTGCGCGCATCAGTCATGTTGAAGCGTTGTTGCTATTGCTGATGGTAATCACGGCCACTGGCATGGCGCGTGGTGTGACGTTTGGTTAGGCGCGGGGTGGTTCAAGAAGTGCACGAGTGACAAGGAGGGCGAGCGAAAGGCGTTGCAGTCCGTGAATCTTTAGCCAGCCGTCGTTCCGGGGTGAACGGGCTGGCTACTGACTGCATCAGGATTCAGGGCGTTTGCGGTTTGTCCGGGGCGGTCAGGCCAGCCTGGATGCGCTGATAGATCTCTTCGCGATGCACCGCAACGTCTTTCGGGGCGTTGATGCCAATTCTGACTTGCTGGCCGCTAACGCCGAGGATGGTGATCGTAATGTCATCACCAATGTTTATGCTTTCACCGACTTTGCGGGTGAGTATCAGCATGGTCTTCTCCTTGATTGCTTTCTGGGGCACCTGATTCGGACAGTGCAGAGGTCGGTGGTATGTATAGATTAGTGCGAAGTCTCACAATTTGGGTGCCTCTTTCTGACGCGCAGATGCAGCATTAATTCCCAAGACGTAACTATACAGAGGCCGCAACCATCATTCTCGTTGTTTTGAGCCCATTTTGCGGCACTCGAGAACTATTCATGAGTGTTAAAATCCGCGCTTTAAGCATTCAGAGGGAAGCACAGTGCGCAAAATGGTCTTGGTGATTGCAGTATTGGCGCTGGCGGGATGCGGTGAAGGCAAGCGTGTCGATGCGCCAAAGCCGCAGGCTACAGCGGCGGCGGCCCCAGCGCAGGTCTCGGGGCCACAGTGGGATCTTGAGGTGCGAGGCGAAACACCGCAAGCGGTCAGCGATCTCAGCGGCTGGCTGATCGAGCACAGTTTCATGTCCAACGTGATTCGCGAAAATGGCAAGACCCGGATTCTGATGGGGCCTTACAACTCGAAGGCTGAAGCCGACGCCAAGCAGGCGCAAGTGAACGCTGCGTTGGTCAAGGCAAAGAAACAGAACATTGAAGTGCTGGTGCTCGAGCGTCCGGCAGTGCAGTAAAACCCCGATTCAGTCGAATCGGCGGTTTAATAAAAGGCCCCGGGGGGTTGAACCCGGGGCCTTTTTTGTTTTCAACGCGAGCTTAACCGCAGGCTTTCATGTCTACCGGGCCGACAAATTCATTGCCGCGCCCCATGACGCACGCCACGCTCTGGTTGCGCTGACGTTCCCAGGCCTGGACCGGATAGGTTTTGTTCCAGGCTTCGTACAGTTGCCGATCCTGTTTCGACAGGCGCAAGCCGTACTGTTTGCTCATGTAGAAGTAAGTCCGCGCGATCATCCCGCGAATGGATGGGCGCGGCATGACCTTCTTTGCCTTGAAATCAACCTGGGTCAAGCAAGAACCATATTGGCCGGGTTGCTCCGGCAGCCAGCCGAAACTGAAATTGCTGCGATCGCCATTCACCTCTCCAATGCTCGGCACGAGGTTGTGCAGGTCGGCCTCGGCTTTTTGATAAGTGGGGTCGTAGCGTGTGCAGTTCTTGCGTCCGCCTTCCTGCCAGCATTGGCGCTGATGACCAATTTGCCAGGCCGGCACAATGTGCTCCCACTCGATGCGCGAGGCGCGTTTGGCGTTTTTGCGCGGTACATAGCCGCAGGCAGCGAGGTTCACTCGGTTACCGGTGTATTTGCAGCCGCAATAAAACTCGGTGGATTGCGGGGCATACAGCTTCCAGGCGACTTTCTTGGCTTCGCTGAAGGTGCGTGGCGCATCAGCCTGGGCGCCCATGGCGAACAACAGAAACAGCAAAGCAACACAACGGACACTCATTGACTCAGTCTTCCTTCGGCACAACCCAGAAAATCTGCACGCCGCCGTCATCGCGATAGGCGAGGGTGACGTTGTCGTTTTCATCGATTTCTTCGAGCAATTGCTCCCACTCATCCACGGGCTCATCCGGAAGACGGAAGATCAGCGCAGCCTTGGCTTTTTGAGCGGTGGGGGAATTGATGATTTTCTGAACGCGTGTGCCCATGCGTACATAGGAGTCAGGTGAAGAAGAGGTGGTGTCCACAGGATTATCCTTATTAAGCTGTACGTGCGTACAGTATTTAACTGTAGGCATTTTCGCAACTGCTTAAAATTCAAGAAAATCCTCTGACAGCGGTTTGTGCCATTTGGTGTAGGACGAAGGGATATTTTTTGTCTTGCGAGAGGGTGCCCGACCGAATCCGGTCGGGCGAGGGCGAATCAATATTCCCAGAACATCCGTTGCAGCTCTTTGCTGTCGTTGGTCTTGGTCAGCGCGACCATCGCCAGGATGCGGGCCTTTTGTGGGTTCAGGTCATGCGCCACCACCCAGTCGTACTTGTCGTCAGGCTGTTCAGCGTTGCGCAGAACGAAGCCACCGGCGTTGACGTGGGAAGAACGGATGATCTGTACGCCATCCTTGCGCAAGGCTTGCAGGCTTGGAACGACTCGCGAAGAGACGGAGCCGTTGCCGGTGCCGGCGTGAATGATGGCTTTGGCGCCGGACTGTGCCAGCGCCTTGTAGGCGGTATCGCTGACGTTGCCGTAGGAGTAGGCGATTTCGACGTCAGGCAGGCTCTTGATGGTTTTGATGTCGAATTCTGAATCCATGGTGTGGCGCTTGGCCGGCAGGCGGAACCAGTAGGATTTGCCTTCTACAACCATGCCCAGTGGACCCCAGGCACTTTTAAACGCTTCGGTCTTGATGTTGATCATTTTGCTGACGTCGCGACCCGACTGGATTTCATCGTTCATGGTCACCAGTACGCCTTTGCCGCGTGCTTCTTTGCTGCTGGCCACCGCCACCGCGTTGTACAGGTTCAACATGCCGTCGGCCGACATTGCAGTGCCCGGACGCATGGAGCCGACGACGATGATCGGCTTCTCGGTCTTTTCCACCAGGTTCAGGAAGTAGGCGGTTTCTTCCAGGGTGTCAGTGCCGTGAGTGATTACGATGCCATCGACATCATCGCTGTCGGCCAGTTCGGCGACGCGGCGACCCAGTTGCAGCAGGTTTTCGTTGGTGATGCTCTCGGATGCGATCTGCATCACCTGTTCGCCGCGAACGTTGGCCACCTGGCTCAGTTCCGGCACCCCGGCGATCAGTTTGTCGATGCCGACTTTCGCCGCTTGATAGGTCGCGCTGTTGGCCGCACTGGCACCGGCGCCGGCAATCGTGCCGCCAGTGGCCAGAATCACCACGTTGGCGAGTTTCTGTTCGGATTGAGCTTCTTTTGCCTGAAGGGCAGTCGGCAGGAGCAGCAGGAGGGCCAAAGCGCCCGGAACGAAAGTCTTGAAAGCAGATGTCATTATTTTTCTCTCTAGTAGTGACGGTGCTGATGCAGGTTCATCTAGATGCGCCCTCGGCGGATCTGAACGCAGGGGGTGCTTGAGAACGAGCAGAATCTGTACCAACTACACTTCGTATTCAGAGAGTCGTTCAAGTCACTGATTTGTTTAGGTATTTAAACGACGTTTCAACGAGTTCGACTGTGCTGCTGTCCGGGATTCCGACTGAATACGGGTTTTGCGTTCGGCTCTCCGAAAGGGAGTTCAGCCCGTGAGCGCTAAAGAAACCAACACGCTGGCCGATCTTTCCCTCAGGAATCTTTTTCAAGGAGTTCACATGTCGTTGACCATCGGTTTTCCAAATGCGTCCGTGATCAACATCGGCGGGAAAGCAGCGTCGTCTGCCGAAACCTTGAGTGACACGACAGCGGAGTCATCGACCCAGCGCCTCGGTCTGGAAGGGGAAGATAAAAAGTCTGTCAGCCTCGGCGGCGTGCGGGGTAGCGAACAAGCCGACAGCGCCGGCAGCCAGCAAAGCATCGCGGTGCAGATGCTGCTCAAGCGCATGCAGGAATTGCAGGAACAACTGCGCGAGCAGCAACAGCAACTGGCGGCAACCCAGGCTGCGTCGTTTCAGTCGGCGGAGGCCAAGGCCACTGCCGTCATGTCGATTCAGGCGCAGATTGCCGATACGTCTGCGGCGTTGATGCAAGTGGCGGCCGCGCTAGCGAAAGAGCTGACAGGATCCGGCAACGTGGTCAGTACAAGGGCTTGAACGGGCGCTTAAACATCGCTTTCCCAGCATTGACAAATCTCGACAAGATTCGCATAGTCCGATCTACGCAAACGTTTGCGCACCTCTTCTGACGGGTTAAATCCATCGACGCAGGGCACGCAGCTTACGCCAGCGCAAGCGTTGTTCACAATAATCATAAGATCGGAGTAAACCCATGAAGCTGCCATTCGCTGGACGTCTTCTCGCTGTCGCAATGCTGGCTGCCGTTTCCGCCGCGCTGCCTGTCTCTTCGGCTTTCGCCGAAACGCCTGAAAAACCTAAAGTCGCCCTGGTCATGAAATCCCTGGCCAACGAATTCTTCCTGACCATGGAAGACGGCGCCAAGGCTTACCAGAAAGAACACGCCAGTGAATTCGACCTGATTTCCAACGGGATCAAGGACGAAACGGATACCGCCGGCCAGACGCGTATCGTCGAGCAAATGATCCTCGCCAAGGTCAACGCGCTGGTGATTGCTCCGGCAGACTCCAAGGCCATGGTTCCGGTGATCAAGAAAGCCATTGATGCCGGTATCACCGTGATCAACATCGACAATCAGCTTGATCCCGCCGTGGTCAAAAGCAAGAACATCAATGTTCCATTCGTAGGCCCGGACAATCGCAAAGGCGCGCGACTGGTGGGTGAGTACCTGGCCAAGCAGCTCAAGGCAGGTGACGAAGTCGGCATCATTGAAGGTGTGTCCACGACCACCAATGCCCAAGCTCGCACTGCAGGCTTCAAGGATGCGATGGAAGCGGCGCAGATCAAGGTGGTGTCGGTTCAGTCCGGTGACTGGGAAATCGACAAGGGCAACAAAGTCGCTGCCTCCATCCTCAGCGAATACCCGAACACCAAAGCCCTGCTGGCCGGTAACGACAGCATGGCGGTCGGCGTTGTGTCTGCCGTGCGCGCAGCCGGTAAGGCTGGCAAGGTGCAAGTGGTCGGCTACGACAACATTAATGCCATCAAGCCGATGCTCGCTGACGGTCGCGTGCTGGCCACAGCCGATCAGTTTGCTGCCAAGCAAGCCGTGTTCGGCATCGAGACCGCACTGAAGATCATCAAGGGCGAGAAAGTCGAGAGCAGCGCCAATGGCGTGATCGAGACGCCGGTAGAGCTGGTTACCAAAAAGTAGTCCTCTGGCGACACAACGGCGCTCGCCTGTCCGGGCGAGCGCATGGAGAGTTTTTATGTCCGTTCGCGACCCGAACGCTGTCCTTTCGGTCAGCGGCATCGGCAAGACCTACGCCCAACCGGTTCTGTCCGGCATCGACCTGACGCTCATGCGCGGTGAAGTGCTGGCGCTGACCGGTGAAAATGGCGCAGGCAAAAGTACGCTGTCGAAGATCATCGGCGGGCTGGTCACGCCGACCACCGGCCAGATGCAGTTTCAGGGACAGGATTACCGCCCCGGGAGCCGCACCCAGGCCGAAGACCTGGGCATCCGCATGGTCATGCAGGAACTCAATCTGTTGCCGACCTTGTCGGTGGCGGAAAACCTGTTTCTCGATAACCTGCCGAGCAATGGCGGCTGGATCAGCCGCAAGCAACTGCGCAAGGCGGCGATTGAAGCCATGGCCCAGGTCGGGCTCGATGCCATCGACCCGGACACACTGGTCGGCGAGCTCGGCATCGGTCACCAGCAAATGGTCGAGATCGCCCGCAACCTGATCGGCGATTGCCATGTGCTGATCCTCGACGAACCGACCGCGATGCTGACGGCTCGTGAAGTCGAGATGCTGTTCGAACAGATCACCCGCCTGCAAGCACGTGGCGTTGCGATCATCTACATCTCCCATCGCCTCGAAGAACTTGCCCGGGTCGCCCAGCGTATTGCGGTACTGCGCGATGGCAATCTGGTGTGCGTCGAGCCAATGGCCAATTACAACAGTGAGCAACTCGTTACCTTGATGGTGGGGCGTGAACTGAGCGAACACATCGACATGGGCCAGCGCAACATTGGTGCTCCGGCATTGACGGTCAAAGGCCTGTCCCGCGCCGACAAGGTACGTGACGTGTCCTTCGAAGTGCGCGCCGGTGAGATTTTTGGCATTTCCGGTTTGATCGGGGCAGGGCGCACCGAGTTGCTGCGGCTGATCTTCGGTGCCGACACCGCGGACAGCGGCACTGTAGCGTTGGGCTCTCCCGCCAAGGTCGTCAGCATCCGGTCGCCGGTGGACGCGGTCGGTCACGGCATCGCCCTGATCACCGAAGACCGCAAAGGCGAAGGCCTGCTGCTGACTCAGTCAATCGGCGCCAACATTGCCTTAGGCAACATGTCGGGTATTTCCAGTGGCGGGTTCGTCAATCAAGTCGACGAAGCGTCTCTGGCTCAGCGTCAGATCGACGCCATGCGCATCCGTAGTTCCGGCCCGACGCAACTGGTATCCGAACTGTCCGGAGGCAATCAGCAGAAAGTGGTGATTGGCCGCTGGCTGGAGCGCGATTGTTCGGTATTGCTGTTCGACGAGCCGACCCGGGGCATCGATGTCGGTGCCAAGTTCGACATCTATGCACTGCTCGGTGAATTGACCCGACAGGGTAAAGCGCTGGTGGTGGTGTCCAGCGACCTGCGTGAATTGATGCTGATCTGCGACCGGATCGGCGTGCTCTCGGCGGGGCGTCTGATCGATACCTTCGAACGCGACAGCTGGACTCAGGATGACTTGCTTGCCGCCGCTTTTGCCGGCTATCAAAAACGTGATGCGCTGCTCAACGAAGCAGCGCCAAGGGACCTTCCATGAAAACCGTAACTTCCGCCGGCAAACGCAGTGGCAATTTTTACGGCCTGGGCACTTATTTGGGCCTGGCCGGTGCCTTGCTGGCGATGGTCGTGCTGTTCTCGCTCCTGAGCAGCCATTTCCTGTCCTACGACACGTTCAGCACCCTGGCCAACCAGATTCCGGACCTGATGGTCCTGGCGGTCGGCATGACCTTCGTGCTGATCATCGGTGGCATCGATCTGTCGGTGGGGTCGGTGTTGGCGCTGGCCGCGTCGACGGTCAGCGTGGCGATTCTCGGCTGGGGCTGGAGCGTGCTGCCCGCAGCATTGCTCGGCATGGCGGCCGCCGCGCTCGCGGGGACCATCACCGGCTCGATCACCGTGGCGTGGCGCATTCCATCGTTCATTGTTTCCCTCGGCGTGCTGGAAATGGCGCGCGGTGTTGCGTATCAGATGACCGGCTCGCGCACCGCGTACATCGGCGATGCCTTCGCCTGGTTGTCCAACCCGATCGCTTTCGGGATTTCGCCATCGTTCATCATCGCCTTGCTGATCATCTTCATCGCTCAGGCGGTGTTGACCCGTACCGTGTTCGGTCGCTACCTGATTGGCATCGGCACCAATGAGGAAGCGGTTCGGCTGGCCGGTATCAATCCAAAGCCTTACAAGATCCTGGTGTTCAGCCTGATGGGATTGCTGGCCGGCATCGCCGCACTGTTCCAGATTTCGCGGCTGGAAGCGGCGGACCCGAATGCCGGCTCTGGCCTCGAGCTGCAGGTGATCGCCGCCGTCGTCATCGGCGGTACCAGCCTGATGGGCGGGCGTGGCTCGGTCATCAGCACCTTCTTCGGTGTGTTGATCATTTCCGTACTGGCAGCCGGCCTGGCGCAGATCGGTGCAACCGAGCCGACCAAGCGCATCATCACCGGCGCGGTCATCGTGGTCGCGGTGGTGCTCGATACTTACCGCAGTCAGCGCGCAAGTCGGCGGGCCTGAGTCATGGCAACGATCAAAGATGTGGCAGCGCTGGCGGGCATCTCCTACACCACGGTTTCCCATGTGGTGAACAAAACCCGGCCGGTCAGCAAGGAAGTGCGGATCAAGGTGGAGGAGGCGATCAAGACCCTCGACTACGTCCCCAGTGCCGTGGCGCGCTCCCTGAAGGCAAAAACAACGGCCACCATCGGTTTGCTGGTGCCCAACAGCCTCAACCCGTACTTCGCCGAGCTGGCCCGGGGCATTGAGGATTACTGCGAGCGTAACGGCTACTGCGTGATTCTCTGCAACTCCGACGACAACCCGGACAAACAGCGCAGCTACCTGCGTGTGTTGCTGGAAAAACGAGTCGACGGGCTGATCGTCGCCTCGGCGGGTGGCGACAGCGGCTTGGCAGAAGGCCTGGCCGGCGTGCGCACCCCCATGGTGATCGTCGACCGTAGTCTCGAAGGCGTCGACGCGGACCTGGTTCGTATCGACCACGAGTATGGCGCCTACCTGGCGACCCGGCATCTGCTGGAGTTAGGGCATCGGGATATCGCCACCATCAGCGGCCCGGCCACCACCAGCGTGGCGCAACTGCGTTTGGCCGGTTTTTGCCGAGCCTTTACAGACGCGGGCCTCAAGGTACCGGCAGAGCGCATGCTGGAAAGCGACTTCACCAGCACCGGTGGCTACAACGCCGCCGCTATCCTGCTTGAACGCAATCCGCCCAGCGCCATTTTCGCTGCCAACGACATGATAGGTATCGGCGTGCTGCGAGCGGCGGCCGAACGCAACATACGAGTGCCGACGCAGTTGTCGGTCATCGGCTTCGACGATATCCAGATGAGCCGCTACGTCTATCCGGCGTTGACCACCGTGGGCCAGTCAATCCTGCAGCTCGGCGAGATGGCGGCTGAAGTGCTGCTGCGTCGGATCGCTACGCCGGATCTGGCCACCCGGCAGCGGATCGTTACACCGAGCATTGTCATGCGCGAATCGACTGCGCCGCTGACCGGTCTGTTCGCGTAGTTCCGATAACCAGCGAACGCTGAAACAGAATTTATGAGTAGTGATGTATGCCAGCAAAAGTAGTGGTAATAGGCAGCCTTAACATGGACCTGGTCACCCGGGCGCCGAGGTTGCCGCGTGGCGGCGAAACGCTGATCGGTCAATCGTTTGCCACGGTTCCCGGTGGCAAGGGCGCCAATCAGGCAGTGGCCGCCGCGCGACTGGGTGCTCAGGTATCAATGGTTGGCTGCGTGGGCAGCGATGCCTATGGCAAAGAACTGCGCGATGCCCTGTTGGCCGAGCAGATCGATTGTCAGGCGGTCAGCAGCGTTGAAGGCTCCAGTGGTGTGGCGTTGATTGTGGTCGATGACAACAGTCAGAACGCGATTGTGATTGTCGCTGGCGCCAACGGGGCGCTGACGCCATCGCTGATCGGTTGTTTTGATGCGGTGCTGCAAGCTGCCGATGTCATGATCTGCCAGCTTGAAGTGCCGGACGCCACGGTTGGCCATGCGCTCAAGCGTGCTCGAGAATTGGGCAAAGTCGTGATTCTCAATCCGGCCCCCGCCAGTCGGCCGTTGCCGGCGGATTGGTACGCGAACATCGATTACCTGATTCCCAACGAAAGTGAGGCATCGGCATTGAGTGGCTTGCCGGTGGACTCTCGACAAAGTGCAGAAGCCGCTGCGACCCGTTTGATCGAAATGGGTGCCGGCAAGGTGATCATCACGCTCGGTGCCGAAGGATCGCTGTTTGCCGATGGAAAAAGCTTCGCGCATTTTCCGGCGCCTGCCGTGAAAGCGGTCGATACCACTGCAGCTGGCGATACGTTCGTCGGTGGTTTTGCCGCCGCACTCGCTGTTGGCCGAAGCGAAGCCGAAGCGATTGGTTTTGGCCAGATTGCCGCAGCGTTGTCGGTGACCCGTGCCGGCGCGCAACCCTCTATTCCTTCCTTGTCCGACGTTCAGGCATTCAAGACACCATGAAAAAAACACCGTTGCTCAACGTCGCACTGTCGCGCCTGATCGCATCACTGGGCCATGGCGACAGGGTGGTCATCGGTGACGCCGGTCTGCCAGTGCCTCCTGGTGTTGAGCTGATCGATCTGGCCCTGACCCATGGCATTCCGGATTTCATCTCTACGCTTAGAGTTGTGCTCAGCGAAATGCAGGTTGAAAGCCATGTGCTGGCGCAGGAAATTCTCGAGAAGAAACCCTCGGCACTGGTCACTCTGGATCAGCTCAACGCCGACGGGGCGCTGGGGCGTCGCGAGTTGCTCAGTCATGAGCAGTTCAAAATCCTCACCCGACAAGCTCGAGCGGTCGTGCGTACCGGCGAGTGCCAGCCGTACTGCAACGTCGTGCTGATCGCCGGGGTAACATTCTGATTGGCAATTGTCTCCCTGATCCACCTTGCACAAGGAGTGCACCATGTACCGCTATATTCTTGAACTGCGCCACTTGCTTCGGAGCTTGCTGCTTTTGTCCGTGATGACCGCCACCGGCGCCCAGGCGGCGGAAAAGATTGATCTGATCATCGACACCGATCCCGGTGCCGACGATGTCGTAGCCCTGTTGTTGGCCCTGGCATCGCCGGATGAATTGAGCGTTCGGGCGTTGACGACTGTCGCCGGCAACGTACGACTGGACAAAACCTCCCGTAATGCGCGGTTGGCCCGCGAGTGGGCAGGGCGTGAAGAGGTGCCGGTGTATGCCGGGGCGCCGAAACCGATGATGCGCACGCCGATTTATGCCGAGAATATCCACGGCAAGGAAGGGCTGTCGGGTGTCACCGTGTACGAACCGAAGAAAGGTTTGGAGCAGGGCAATGCCATCGACTACCTGATCGATACGCTGATGTCGGCCAGGCCCCACAGCATCACCATCGCCATTCTCGGACCGCAGACCAATCTGGCCCTGGCGTTGATTCAGGAGCCGGGAATCGTTCAGGGCATCAATGAAGTGGTGATCATGGGCGGTGCACACTTCAACGGTGGCAACATTACCCCGGTGGCGGAATTCAACCTGTTTGCCGATCCACACGCTGCCGAAGTGGTGGTCAAAAGCGGCGTGAAGTTGACTTACCTGCCTCTGGATGTCACTCACAAGATTCTCACCAGCGAGGCGCGCCTGAAGCAGATTGCTGCGTTGAACAACAATGCCAGCAAACGGGTAGGCGAAATCCTGAATGAGTACGTCAAGGGTGATATGGAGCATTACGGCATACCGGGTGGCCCGGTGCACGATGCCTCGGTGATCGCCTACCTGCTCAAGCCCGAGCTGTTCAGCGGACGCCCGGTGAATGTGGTGATCGACAGTCGCGAAGGCCCGACCTTTGGACAAACCATTGTCGATTGGTACGACACGTTGAAAGCGCCGAAGAACGCTTTCTGGGTTGAAAGCGGCGATGCCCAAGGCTTTTTTGATCTGTTGACCGAGCGCTTGGCCCGATTGAAGTGACGCTTGCCCCACAGGTGTTCACTTGTGGGGTTGTTACGCGCGCTCAGGCGCGGTGCAGTGGTATTTCTCGAAAATCTGCTCGATAAAGGACTGGGCGGCCTCGGTGCCCAGTTCCTTGACCAATAAGTCAATGCTGATGATTGCAAGCTCTTCCGGGCTGCCTGGGCTGTAGGAGCTGTGACCTTCTGACCACTTGGCATTAATGGCGGCGTCGATGGCGATGGTGGTCATGGTTGTGCTCGTGCGGTCGAGGAAGTCTGAACCTCGAGTTAACCATTTTGCGGCGCGTTTGGCACTCCGACTTAGGCATGAGTGGAGGGCTATGCGACACTTGGTCTTTGATCTCTTTTCAAGGACCGCTCTGTGCAGATCGATTTGAACACAACCGACGGCTTGACCCTTGAAGCTGTTCGCCAATTGTTGGCGTCGGCCAGCGACGATGAGCACACGCAGCTGCGTGTGACCAAGGGCGGCATCGCCTTTATTTCATCGGGCGTGGTGGGCGGTAGCGACATCGACGGGTTGCTGTTTCGCCTGGAAACCTGGGCCAAGGGTTCGGGTTATGTCGGCCGCGTGGCTGCGAGCGATGAAGTCTGGGTCATGCAGGTCTACAATGCGCTGAAACAGAACTGGCCGAAGCCGGCGTTCGATTACATCGACGTCTATTGAGCGCTGTTTCATATTCAGTCACGATTGAACAGAGAAGGTGAGGGTGTTGCTCAGGCAAACTTGCCGTTTTGCGCGGCGAGGGCGGTTTGACAGCATGCCCTGTGAAACCAAACGCCGGATTGGCGGTCGCACGATCTCAGCTTAACTACCGAAAAAAGGAGGCTTCATGCCTTGGAAGCTCGCGTCATTGGGTACTTTGTTGGCCGTTGCAACGTTGGCCGGTTGCAGCACTGCCACCACCGAGTCGGCAATGGACCCTGTAACGACGACTGACACAGGTCACAGCCGTTGCGAGGCCAAAGCGGCCGAGTTCACCATCGGCAAACAAGCTTCGCCAGAGTTGCTGGAGCAGGCGCGTACCCGTGCTGGCGCGCAGAATGCGCGGTTCCTGCAGCCGGCGGACATGGTTACGCTGGAATACCGCTCCGATCGCCTGAACCTGAATACTGATGCCAATCGCGTAGTCACTCGCGTCAACTGCGGCTGATTGCTCAGGCTTTTGTGTCACCCATAAAAAACCCCGTCACATGGACGGGGTTTTTTTAGTGCGCCTGGAAATTACTCTGGGCGAACTTGAGCAGCTTGCATACCCTTTTGGCCTTTCTCAGCCACGAAGGAAACGGTTTGGCCTTCTTTCAGGCTTTTGAAACCGTCGCTTTCGATAGCTTTGAAGTGTACGAACAGGTCGTCACCGCCACCTTGAGGAGTGATGAAGCCGAAGCCTTTTTCATCGTTGAACCATTTAACGGTGCCGGTTTGGCGATTAGACATGGTGTATCTCCAAGAAACATATATTTTCAGTAGTACTGTGCTGCTCAGGCCAACTGGGCACACCGGGGTATCATAGTCGAAATGTGCGCTTTGGGAGCCCCCCGCAGGTGTTGTTTGCCCTGCAGTCACGCTTTCTTTGCGGCCTGATATGGCTGAAAGCCCCGATTTAAAAGGCTTTCAGCGGAAAGTAAAGGCGATAAAAAAAAGCTGTAAAACCTGCATAAACTGTAGGAAAAAGCGATTTTCAGAGGCTTTTTAACCGCTGAAATCGCTTTTACAGGGCCTTTTCAAGCTTACTTTTTCGCCGGAACGTTGGCCTTGCACTTGGCAATCTGAGTCAGGGCTTGCTGTTTCAGCCCGTCGCTGGCCGTGTTGTCCATCAAGGACTGAAGGTCCTTGGCCGGGTACGATTTGATCGCATCGGCACCACAAGCGCAGTGAGATTTAGCAGCCGCAGCACCGATTTGCGGAGTGGCCGCTTGAGTGCACTGAGCCATGTATTTTTCGCGCTCGCCCTTGGGCCATTCGGCGTGCGCGGCCAGCGGCAACAGCAGAACGATAGGTGCGACTACAGCGAACAAACGATTCAGACGCATGCCGGGATGCTCCTTGTGGGTCAATGTCTTTTATCTGAGGGGTAAAGCACGGATCTAGTTCAGCACTCTGGCACAAAAACAGCGGATTTGCCTTGGCAGAAAACCCGCGCGCAGCCACGACCGTTCATCTGTGCTAGCATGCCCCGCTCAGGCTTTGCAGGCTTTCGGTCGATCTAAGGTCCCGCATGCGGCAACTGCCTGAATAACCCTGATTTGAATCCCAGTCACTCTGGTTCGATTTTCCGGTTGGCCGCAAGGCTCCTGCCGCTGTAAGGCAGGCGTTCGTCATTGAATGGCCTGGATCGGATCTTGTACTGGCTCATCCCAACCCACGTGACCTTTGGTAGGGGTCACCACTAGGAGAGGAGGCGCCATGCCAACTATTACTCTTCCCGACGGCAGTCAACGTTCATTCGATCACCCGGTTTCCATCGCCGAGGTCGCCGCATCCATTGGTGCCGGCCTGGCCAAGGCCACCGTGGCCGGCAAGGTCAATGGCAAGCTGGCGGATGCCAGCGACATCATCGACAGCGACGCGACGCTGCAAATCATCACGCCAAAGGATGAAGAGGGGCTGGAGATCATTCGCCACTCTTGCGCTCACCTGGTTGGCCACGCGGTCAAACAGCTGTATCCGACTGCCAAAATGGTGATCGGGCCGGTCATCGATGAAGGCTTCTATTACGACATCGCCTTCGAGCGTCCTTTCACTCCGGACGACCTGGCCGCTATCGAACAGCGTATGCAGCAGCTGATCGAAAAAGATTACGACGTGATCAAGAAAGTCACTCCGCGCGCCGAAGTGATCGAAGTGTTCAAGGCCCGCGGCGAAGACTACAAGTTGCGCCTGGTCGAGGACATGCCGAACGAACAGGCCATGGGCCTGTACTATCACGAAGAATACGTGGACATGTGCCGTGGCCCGCATGTGCCGAACACCCGTTTCCTGAAATCCTTCAAACTGACCAAGTTGTCCGGCGCCTACTGGCGCGGCGACGCCAAGAACGAGCAACTGCAGCGCGTTTACGGCACCGCTTGGGCCGACAAGAAGCAACTCGCCGCTTACATCCAGCGCATTGAAGAAGCCGAGAAGCGCGATCACCGCAAGATCGGCAAGCGCCTGGGCCTGTTTCACACCCAGGAAGAGTCGCCGGGCATGGTGTTCTGGCACCCTAACGGCTGGACGCTGTACCAGGTGCTCGAGCAATACATGCGCAAGGTTCAGCGCGACAACGGCTATCTGGAGATCAAGACGCCACAAGTCGTTGACCGCAGCCTGTGGGAGAAATCCGGGCACTGGGCCAACTACGCCGACAACATGTTCACCACGCAGTCGGAAAACCGCGACTACGCCATCAAGCCAATGAACTGCCCTTGCCACGTGCAGGTGTTCAATCAGGGCCTGAAGAGCTACCGCGAGTTGCCGATGCGTCTGGCCGAATTCGGTGCCTGCCACCGTAACGAGCCATCAGGTGCGTTGCACGGCATCATGCGCGTGCGTGCGTTCACTCAGGATGACGCCCATATCTTCTGCACCGAAGAGCAGATGCAGGCCGAGTCCGCTGCGTTCATCAAGCTGACCATGGACGTCTACGCCGATTTCGGCTTCAAAGACGTCGAGATGAAGCTGTCCACTCGTCCGGAAAAACGCGTTGGTTCCGACGAGTTGTGGGATCGCGCCGAAGCAGCATTGGCTGCAGCCCTTGATAGCGCTGGCCTGCCGTACGATCTGCAGCCGGGCGAGGGGGCGTTCTATGGTCCGAAAATCGAGTTCTCGCTGAAAGATTGCCTCGGCCGAGTCTGGCAGTGTGGTACCCTGCAGCTCGATTTTAACCTGCCTGTCCGTTTGGGCGCCGAATATGTCTCCGAAGACAACAGCCGCAAGCATCCGGTTATGTTGCATCGGGCGATCCTGGGCTCCTTCGAACGATTCGTCGGAATTCTGATCGAGCACTACGAGGGTGCATTCCCTGCGTGGCTGGCTCCGACCCAGGCAGTGATCATGAATATCACTGATAAACAGGCAGATTTTGTTGCCGAAGTAGAAAAAACTCTCAACGAAAGCGGGTTTCGTGCCAAGTCTGACTTGAGAAATGAAAAGATCGGCTTTAAAATCCGCGAGCATACCTTGCTCAAGGTTCCCTATCTCTTGGTTATTGGGGATAAGGAAGTCGAGATGCAGACTGTCGCTGTGCGTACTCGTGAAGGTGCTGACCTGGGCTCGATGCCCGTCGCCCAGTTCGCCGAGTTCCTCGCGCAAGCGATTTCCCGGCGTGGTCGCCAAGATTCGGAGTAATTATTATTAAGCGTGAAATGAGACAAGATAAACGAGCTGCACCGAAAGCCCCGATCAACGAGAATATCTCGGCACGCGAGGTTCGGTTAATTGGCGCTGACGGCGAGCAGATTGGCATCGTCTCGATTGATGAAGCGCTTCGTATTGCTGAAGAAGCCAAGCTTGATCTGGTAGAAATCTCCGCCGACGCAGTCCCGCCAGTTTGCCGGGTGATGGACTACGGCAAATCGATCTTCGAAAAGAAGAAGCAGATTGCGGCAGCGAAGAAAAACCAGAAGCAGATTCAGGTAAAAGAAATCAAGTTTCGTCCAGGGACGGAGGAAGGGGATTACCAGGTAAAACTGCGCAACCTGGTACGTTTCCTGAGTGACGGGGACAGGGCCAAGGTATCCTTGCGATTCCGCGGCCGTGAGATGGCCCACCAGGAGCTGGGGATGGAACTCCTCAAGCGAGTTGAAGGTGACTTGCTCGAGTACGGTTCGGTCGAACAGCATCCTAAGATGGAAGGACGCCAGCTGATTATGGTCATCGCCCCGAAAAAGAAGAAGTAATCAACAGGGCACGGCAGGCCTTCTGATTATGTTTATCAACTGAATGCGGAGTATCCGAACATGCCAAAAATGAAGACCAAAAGTGGTGCTGCTAAGCGGTTTCTGAAAACTGCTAACGGTATCAAGCACAAGCACGCTTTCAAGAGCCACATCCTGACCAAAATGTCGACCAAGCGTAAGCGTCAACTGCGCGGTAGCAGCTTGCTGCATCCGTCTGACGTGGCAAAAGTCGAGCGCATGCTGCGCCTTCGTTAATTTTAGTCAAGAATAGAGGAAGTAACTCATGGCTCGTGTAAAGCGTGGCGTCATTGCCCGTAAGCGTCACAAAAAAATTCTGAAACTTGCTAAAGGCTACTACGGCGCACGCTCCCGCGTATTCCGTGTTGCCAAGCAAGCGGTAATCAAGGCAGGCCAATACGCCTACCGTGACCGTCGTCAGAAAAAACGTCAGTTCCGCGCTCTGTGGATCGCTCGTATCAACGCTGGTGCTCGTATCAACGGTCTGTCCTACAGCCGTTTCATCGCCGGCCTGAAAAAAGCGTCCATCGAGATCGACCGTAAGGTTCTGGCTGATCTGGCAGTGAACGAAAAAGCGGCGTTTGCTGCGATTGTCGAGAAAGCTAAAGCCACCTTGGCTTAAGTACCCCCGACAGTCACCCGGCCTCACCTCTGTGGGGCCAGGTGTTAAACGTCATAAATAGGGGAAGAGCCTTCAAGCTCTTCCCCTATTTTGTATCTGGAGTCTGTACATGGAAAACCTGGATGCGCTCGTCTCTCAAGCACTAGAGGCTGTGCAAAGCGCTGAAGATATCAATGCCCTGGAGCAAATCCGGGTTCACTACCTTGGCAAAAAAGGTGAATTGACTCAGGTGATGAAGACCCTGGGGAATTTGCCGGCAGAAGAGCGTCCGCAAGTCGGTGCGCTGATCAACGTTGCCAAGGAGCGTGTCACAGACGTTCTCAATGCGCGCAAGGTGTTGTTTGAAGAGGCCGATCTGGCTGCCAAACTGTCCGCCGAGTCCATTGACGTGACCCTGCCGGGCCGCGGTCAGACCTCCGGTGGTCTGCATCCGGTTACCCGCACTCTGGAACGCATCGAACAATTCTTCACCCACATTGGCTACGGCATTGCCGAAGGTCCTGAGGTCGAAGACGATTATCACAACTTCGAAGCGCTCAACATCCCAGGCCATCACCCGGCCCGGTCGATGCACGATACCTTCTATTTCAATGCCAACATGTTGCTGCGCACCCATACCTCGCCGGTACAGGTCCGCACCATGGAATCCAAACAGCCGCCGATCCGCATCGTCTGTCCAGGCCGTGTGTACCGTAGCGACTCGGATATCACCCACTCGCCGATGTTCCACCAGGTCGAAGGCCTGCTGGTAGATCGCGACATCAATTTTGCCGATCTTAAAGGCACCATCGAAGAATTCCTGCGGGTGTTCTTCGAGAAAGAACTGGCTGTACGTTTCCGGCCTTCGTACTTCCCGTTCACCGAGCCATCCGCCGAAGTCGATATGGAATGCGTGATGTGCAGCGGCAAAGGCTGCCGTGTCTGCAAGCAGACTGGCTGGCTGGAAGTCATGGGCTGCGGCATGGTTCACCCGAACGTGCTGCGTATGTCCGGGATCGACCCGGAAGAGTTTTCGGGCTTCGCCTTCGGCATGGGCGTTGAGCGTCTGGCCATGCTGCGTTACGGCGTGAACGACTTGCGTCTGTTCTTCGACAACGACTTGCGGTTCCTCGCGCAATTTCGCTAGTCGTAACGAATTCTTAGGAGAGCAGGATGAAATTCAGTGAACAATGGCTGCGTGGCTGGGTTAGCCCGCAGGTAAGTCGCGATGAGCTGGTTGCTCGTCTGTCGATGGCCGGTCTTGAGGTCGATAGCGTTACGCCGGCCGCCGGTGTATTCAGCGGTGTGATCGTGGGCGAGGTGCTCACCACCGAACAGCACCCGGACGCCGACAAGTTGCGTGTTTGCCAGGTCAGCAATGGTTCGGAAACCTTTCAGGTCGTGTGCGGTGCGCCAAACGTGCGCCCGGGCCTGAAGATTCCGTTCGCCACCATCGGTGCCGAACTGCCGGGCGACTTCAAGATCAAGAAAGCCAAGCTGCGTGGCGTTGAGTCCAACGGCATGCTGTGCTCGCAAGCCGAGCTGCAAGTCGGCGAGGGCAACGATGGCCTGATGGAACTGCCGGCTGATGCGCCAGTGGGCCAGGACATTCGTGAATACCTGAACCTGGAAGACGCCAGCATCGAAGTCGATCTGACCCCGAACCGCGGTGACTGCCTGTCCCTGGCCGGTCTGGCCCGTGAAGTCGGTGCGCTGTATGCGGCCAAGGTCACGCGTCCAGTGGTTGCCAGCGTTCCGGCTGTCCACGACGAAGTGCGTTCGGTTGAAGTGCTGGCGCCGGCGGCCTGCCCACGTTACCTGGGGCGGGTGATCCGCAACGTCGACCTGTCCAAGCCTACGCCGCTGTGGATGGTAGAGCGCCTGCGTCGTGCTGACGTGCGTAGCATCGATGCTGCCGTCGACATCACCAACTACGTGATGCTTGAACTGGGTCAACCGCTGCACGCTTTCGATCTTGCCGAGATCAACGGCGGCATCCGCGTGCGCATGGCCGAAGAAGGCGAGAAGCTCGTGCTGCTCGACGGTCAGGAAGTCAGCCTGCATAGCGATACGCTGGTGATCGCTGACCACACCCGCGCGCTGGCAATCGCTGGCGTCATGGGTGGCGAGCACAGCGGTGTCAACACCGCGACCACTCGCGATATTTTCCTGGAAAGCGCGTTCTTCGATCAGATCGCTGTCGCTGGCAAGGCTCGCTCCTACGGCCTGCACACCGATGCATCGCATCGCTACGAGCGCGGCGTGGACTGGCAGCTCGCCCGTGAAGCCATGGAGCGCGCCACTGGCCTGCTGCTGGAAATCACCGGTGGCGAAGCCGGCCCGATCATCGAAACCGTGAGCGAACAGCACCTGCCGTCGATTGCGCCGGTGACCCTGCGCGCTCAACGCATCACCCAGATGCTGGGCATGGAAATGGACTCGGCTGAAGTTGAGCGTCTGCTCAGCGGTCTGGGTCTGACCATTACGGCTGACGGGGCAGGGCAGTGGCGTGTAGAAGTGCCAAGCCATCGCTTCGACATCAGCCTGGAAGTCGATCTGATCGAAGAGCTGGCGCGTCTGTACGGCTACAACCGTCTGCCGGTTCGTTACCCGCAAGCGCGTCTGGCGCCGCAAGCGAAGGCAGAAGCGCGTAGCGACCTGCCGGAACTGCGTCGTCTGTTGGTCGCCCGTGGTTATCAGGAGGCGATCACCTACAGCTTCATCGATCCGAAACAGTTCGAGCTGTTTAATCCGGGTGTAGAGCCGTTGTTGCTGGCCAATCCGATTTCCAACGACATGGCTGCCATGCGTTCGTCGCTGTGGCCCGGTCTGGTCAAGGCGCTTCAGCACAACCTGAATCGTCAGCAGGACCGCGTGCGTCTGTTCGAAAGCGGTCTGCGTTTCGTCGGCCAGCTTGACGGCCTGAAACAAGAGCCGATGCTGGCCGGTGTGGTTTGCGGTAGCCGTCTTCCGGAAGGCTGGGCGCAGGGGCGCGATACTGTGGACTTCTTCGACGTCAAGGCTGACGTTGAAGCGGTGCTGGGCTTCGCCGGTGCTCTGGATGCATTCACGTTCGTGCCTGGCAAACACCCGGCGTTGCATCCGGGTCAAACCGCGCGCATCGAGCGCGAAGGGCGTCTGGTGGGCTTCGTCGGCGCTATCCACCCTGAATTGTCGAAAACCCTGGGGCTGGATCGTCCGGTGTTTGTTTTCGAGCTGGTTCTGGCGGAAGTGGCGTCGGGCAAAATGCCTAAATTCCACGAGTTGTCGCGCTTTCCTGAAGTGCGTCGTGACCTCGCACTGATTGCGCACAAAGATGTTGCAGCCTCGGCCGTATTGGATGTAATCCGTGAAAATGCAGGCGAATGGCTGACAGACCTCAGGCTATTTGACGTATATCAGGGTAAAGGTATTGATCCTGATAGAAAAAGCCTCGCAGTTGGCTTGACCTGGCAGCATCCATCGCGCACTCTTAATGACGATGAGGTGAATAACACGACGCAAAACATCCTCACCTCGCTCGAACAAAGGTTGGACGCCACGTTAAGGAAGTGACGTATGGGGGCTTTGACGAAAGCTGAGATGGCGGAACGTCTGTATGAAGAGCTGGGCCTGAACAAGCGGGAAGCCAAGGAATTGGTTGAACTGTTTTTCGAGGAAATCAGGCACGCGCTCGAAGACAACGAACAAGTCAAATTGTCCGGTTTCGGCAATTTCGACCTTCGGGACAAACGCCAGCGGCCTGGCCGCAATCCGAAAACGGGAGAAGAAATCCCGATCACGGCTCGCCGTGTGGTCACCTTTCGTCCAGGGCAGAAGTTGAAGGCCCGAGTTGAGGCTTATGCTGGAACCAAGTCATAACGACGAGCTACCCGTCATCCCAGGCAAACGCTACTTCACCATTGGTGAAGTTAGCGAGCTGTGTGCGGTAAAACCGCACGTACTGCGCTACTGGGAGCAGGAGTTTCCTCAACTCAACCCCGTCAAACGCCGCGGAAACCGCCGGTATTATCAGCGCCAGGACGTGCTGATGATCCGGCAGATCCGCGCGCTTCTTTACGATCAAGGGTTCACCATCGGTGGCGCACGCTTGCGCTTGTCCGGCGATGAAGCCAAAGATGACACCACCCAATACAAGCAAATGATCCGCCAGATGATCGCCGAGCTCGAAGATGTTCTGGTGGTGCTCAAGAAATAAATTCCTGCTTTTAAATACTTCCAGTTTTCAAAAGCTTGCGATATATTCTCGAGCGTTCCTCGAGGTTGAGGAACGAGTTTCACGCCTAGTCGGGGCGTAGCGCAGTCCGGTAGCGCACTAGCATGGGGTGCTAGGGGTCGAGTGTTCGAATCACTCCGTCCCGACCATATAATTCAAAGGGTTGCGAGATTTTATCTCGCGACCCTTTTTTATTTGTCCGCGTTTTTACCCCCACAAAATGGCTGGCTCTGAGTGGATTTTTCGGATGTGTTACCAATATCGGATTTTGTCCTAGGGGCTTTTGGCAGGCGGATTGCTCTGGTCTACCTAGCGGCCATTCGATGATGGGATGAGAAATCAGTAACGACCAAAGGCACATTACGGCTCTCACTAGAAGAGCTATCATCCCGCCATCAGCTCAAGAGGGGCTCCCTGGCCGGCCAATTCCGGCACTCCCTTGGGCATAACGACACGGATGGTTGCGCATGGACGACATCGTTCAGCCCCTCACGCCCCAAGAAGAAGTCCAGCTGTTGGCGCCTACGCCGAATTGCCCCAGTTGCTGAGATTTCACTGACCCTGTCTGACTCCTCGCGAATCCTTGTCTGTGCTGGATTTTTGAAGGTTTGGAGATGGGGCAGTCTTGCCTCGGCACGTGGGTCAATTCAGCGTCGGCGTGAACAGTTGGTGGAATGGCTGTCCGGATGGTCATGGAATCCCCACTGCCTATACAGCTTGGGTAACTGCCGCGAAGGGCGTCCAAGTAGACCCGATGCCAGCTCTTGATGGTCGACCGATTGACGTGTCGCTTTCTTCGGAAAAGTGAGCATTCATCGGTAGCTTTTGTTGATGCGCTTGGCGATTGGTTAGCCAGGCTTTCTAAGGCCAAATCGCGCATGCAGGTGGAGCGGGCTGCAAGGGGCTGGCGGTCTTGGAAGGAGTATTAGGCATATCGGTTTCCTTTCGGTTTTTGGTACCCCGAGACTACTGCCGGACGATTTGATGTCCAGCCAAAAGGCCCCCTGGAATTTCCATTTGCATGCAGGGCCTGCATCCGCGTCCCAGACGAGACAATTGCAAGCTGACCCGTGGGCACGCCATTGTTTTCTGATCGTTGACGGAGGACACGGATCTGCATATACAGTCCATTCTTTCAATTTTTTGTTTCGGTAAGTCATGAGCGAAGAACGAGATCTCCCGGAGCCAGAGCACGACCACCTACTTGACCATGAATTCCATGAGGACGAGGCATGGATCGAAGACGACGCTCAAGCAGCTTTTGATGAAGAAGAAGATGATGTTGATTTTCTTGATCAGATCGATCAGGAGGAATGACCCGAAGGGTCTACATGTTTCGAATCAAGCCCTGGCATCCGCCGGGGATCTTTTTATGCACGCGATTCACTCAGGCCCCTTCAATGACGGGGCTTTTTCATCTCGGCGGGCAGGGCTTGCAAATCGTCTCTGGACCATAGCGGGATTTCGCGCTGAGCGAGGCATTTCCCTAAACGATTGACCCTGTCGTTACTAGGGTTGCCGGGCAGCGAGATGGTTGTAGACAACAGTATTGTTCAAGGCTTGTCCTTCGCGTTGAGGAGACAGGAATGTAAAAGCCCGCGTGGAGAGCGCGGGCTAAAGCATCTATAAGGAGCGGGGATCAACTTGATCTGTCATTTTCCAATAACAGGCCGCTGCCAGTCGGTAAACTTCATGGCAGACAGTTCCAGTTTATTTTGCCGCCTTCTCAATCAGCTCAGCTACGGCCTTTGGATTGGACACCATCACAACGTGTGAGCCACCCTTGACCACGACAGTTTGCTTGGAGTGCGCACGCTCAGCCATGAACGCCAGGGCCTGAGGTGGAATGTTCTTGTCTTTATCGCCGTAAACAAACCACGATGGAACGGTTTTCCAGGCCGGCGTGGTGGCTGCTTCATTCAACGCAGCGACGGTGACGGGGCGCTGACCAGCAGCCATCAGGCGAGCATCGGCTTCAGATACATCGGCAGCAAATTGTTCATGGAATTTATCTTGCTGGATGTAGAGATCTTTCCCACCGTCCGCAAGATCAACGGGTGCAGCTAGAGCAGATGCAAGCGTTCCGCCTGGGAAGCGGCCAGACAATTCCGCTGCCGTTTCGCCAGCCTCTGGCGCAAACGCTGCGACGAATACCAAGCTCTTCACGTTTGAGTTGCCATAAGCGGCTTCAGAAATCACAGGTCCGCCATACGAGTGACCGACCAGGACAACCGGCGTCTTGATGTTTTTGACGATGCTTGCAACAGACTGGGCGTCACTGGTAACACCACGCAGTGGATTCGCCGCTGCGATGACGGGGTAACCGTCCTTTTCCAGAATTTTCACAACGCCATTCCAACTTGACGAATCAGCGAAAGCGCCGTGCACAAGGATCACGGTTGGCTTTACGTCAGCGGCGTGTGCCAGGGTTGCGGCAGTGATGGCAGTTGCGAAGGCCAAGCCCGAGAGAATCTTTTTCATTTGAGTGTTTACCAGTGAGTGGAACTGCTTAATATTTTGTGCGCTAACCAATCGCTCTGGTAATAATCGTGCGACAGATAAAATCTGTTGTCAATAGCTTGCGATTGAATCGTGCACGTAATAATTTGCTTCCCCTAGGTAACAAGGGAGAAACAGGTGACCCAATTGGATATTCCGGAAGACGATTTCGCGCCACTGAATGAGTTTTTATGCTTCACGATCTACTCAACGGGACATGCGCTTGCGCAGTTCTACCGTCCGATTTTGGAGGCAATAGGTCTGACGTATCCGCAGTATTTGCTGATGGTGGCGCTTTGGGCGAAGGATGATCAGATCATCAAGGATCTGGGTAGCAGGCTATTTCTGGAGTCGAGCACACTCACGCCATTAGTTAAGCGTATGGAAAGCGCGGGACTTATCAGCCGCTGCCGGGATCCGAAAGATGAGCGTCAGGTGCGGGTCAGGCTGACGGACAAGGGCAGGGCATTGAAGTCTGAGGCACTCAAGGTCCCGGGATGTATTCAGTCGGCAGTGGGCATGAGCGCGGAAAAAGTCATGGAAATTCAGGCTGCGGTCGCGGGCATCCGTGACCGGTTGATTGAAGGGCGATAAATTCGTCCTCCAGTCCTGATCAATGAATTTCTGGAAATCCGGACGCCCAGCCGCTGAGTAGAGATTACGCCTGATGAAGATCCAGACCCATTTGAACCGATCAGGATTCTGCTCACTATTGAGTTCGCAGTGATGGTCGGACACTGCGACTGTGCATACCAAATTGCTCAGATTCTGGATTTCAAAACCGTTGTTGGAATTGAAGTCCAGTCAGTAAAGGTAGTTTTCGGTGGCCGGTTTAATGGCGTTACTTTGAAATAGAAACTTGGATTTAGTTGTTATCCAGCAAGTACAGATCGGCTATCGGTGTGACGATAGTTGATCAGGTGCGCGGGGTGAGTGGCAAAGGCTGAGTAGCAAGGGGAGGCGACATTGACGGCGCTGCAGTGCAACGACCCGCAGTCTCAGGGCGAGATATCGGGCTGACGACGTGACTGCAAAGATCGCTTTTTCTCTTCCGGGTTGAACAATGCGCCGATCGCCTGTCGGGCCCGGGACAGGCGGCTCATCACAGTGCCCATCGGCACATCCAGTATGACAGCCGCTTCCTTGTAGCTGAATTGCTCGACGCCAACCAGCAGCATCACTTCGCGCTGGGCCTCGGGCAAATTATTGACGGCGCTCAGGATCTGTTGGTGCATGAGCGAAGATTCGGGGGTTGCAGCATCCGGGTCGCTGACTGTTTCCAGCGCGTTCTGATCCCAATCAGAACGCGAGCGGCCGCGCACATTGCGCGACCGCAGTTCGTTGATCCACGTAGAGTGAACGATTGAGAACATCCAGCTCAATAATGAGGTGTCCGGCTGAAACTGATGGGCTCGTTCCAAAGCCCGGACACAGGCCAGTTGTACGAGGTCTTCCGCGTCATGTTTGTCGCCGGTTATACGCAAGGCGAACGCCCATAATCGCGGCAATAGACCCGGAAGGAGTGCCGGTAAGTCCGCACCAGTGATCGACATATTCCCTCTTGTTATTACATGGTGCCTGTGGCGTAACCAATGAGTTCAGCTACTGGCCAACACATCCGGTAGCGCTACGCCGGACCTCTGACACTGTGGCACCGATATGTAACTTAATCGATACCGGGTCGCGATTGTGCCATTCTCAAAGGCAAAAACCTATCCAGATACGCCAATGCGCAAAACATTTATACTGCGCCCTTGAGTGCGGTTTCTGATGTGAGATCGATTGCAGCGTTGACGGCTATTGAGTTATCCAGCCTGATGTCAATATGATGGCTAGTTGGGCTAAACAAGCGGATGTTTGGCCGAGAGGTCAAGGAAGATACGCGCGATGAGAAATGGAGATGCCAAGTGACCACTGTAGGGGATGACGCTTTGCTTCTGGCATATGTGAACGGCGAATTGTCGCCCCAGCAATGTCAGGAAATCGAGCAATTGATGGAGCATTCTCCAGACGTTGCCGAGCGCGTCTTTTGCTTGATGGCGTCAACGCTGCCGTACCCCGAAGCATTTGCCCGTCAAGCCATTCCGCCAGTGCCCGAGAGCCTGGTGCAGAAAATCGACGCACTGTCGAAGCAGTCGCTGCCGCCGCGTCCTGACGCACAGGTTTCCCGCAAAACCCATGCGCCCGCTGCCAGTTTTGTCGAACGAATGTTCGGCAAGCCACGACTGGGCTGGCTGGCCGTTGCGTTCGCCACAGGGGCTGCGTGTTACGGTCTTGTGCTGCAGGCCGGTTTCCTCGGTGGCGCGGCACGCACACACAATCCTGTTCAGCCACCGACCCTGGCACAGAACCAGCCGTCGCCGTGGGTTCAACAAGCCGCGTCGTACCAGCAGTTGTATACCCGCGATACCGTCGATCTGGTGACCCCTGATCCCGGCATCGTGGCCCGGACGGTCAGCGATATTCGTCAGGTTGATGGACTGGCCTTGCGTATTCCCGATCTCAGTTCGGCAGGTTTGACGTTCAAAGGCGTACAGCGCCTGCGTTTCAACCAAAAAGCGTTGGTGCAATTAATCTATTTGCCGCAGACCGGTGCGCCCATTGCGCTTTGCGTGATGAAAGAGCCCAAACCGGATCAGTCTCCTGCGCAACTGCGTGTGGCACAAATGAACGTAGTGGTGTGGCGGCAGTCTGAACTCGGCTACGCCCTGATCGGCGAGCCGGAAGGGGTTGATCTCAACGCCGTCGCTCGTCTGGTGGCGGACCGCAGCGCAGGCCAATTGTTTGCCTCGCGACTTACACCTTTATGGATAGCTGCAACGCGCGAGTAAGACCGCAGGAGTCGGCATCGTCAACGAAGCCGGACACCTGGAAAATTGATGATTAACAATAAAACCCTGCGCATCGCGGCCACTGTGTTGGCCTCTTTTATTTTATTGATCTGCTGCGGCGTGGCCGTCATTTCCCCCGATTGGGCGATACGATTGGCGGCTGCCCCTAGCGCCACGCAAATGGTCGATGAGTTTGAAGCGGTCTCCGGCCCTCATCCAGGCTTCAGACGCAATCACGCCAAGGGTGTTTGCGTCAGCGGTCATTTTGAAAGCAACGGCAACGCTGCCCCTTTCTCCAAAGCCGCCTTGTTCAAACCGGGCAGCTACCCGGTGATCGGGCGTCTGTCGATCGTAGGCGGCGACCCGGCGGTCAATGATGCACGCGGCAACCTGCGCAGCCTTGCATTGTTGATGGTTGCCGACGGGCAAGTATGGAAGACTTCGATGAATTCCATCCCGGTGTTTCCAGTGCGCACGCCCGAGGTTCTGCTCAAGCAGTTACAGGCATCCGTGCCCGATAAAGCCACCGGTCGTCCCGATCCATCGCGGGTGCAGGCCTTCCGTGAACAGCACCCCGAGACTCAAGGATTCCGCGATTGGCTGACGGTGACTCCTCCCTCATCGGGCTACGACAACGGTACCTATTACAGCGTTAACGCATTCCGGTTTTTAGACGAACAAGGCCAAGCGTCCACCGTACGCTGGAGCATGGAGCCGGAAGCGATGTACGCGCCGCAGGTTCATGAGTCTTCAGGCGGTAGCGATCCGGACCGGTTGTCATTCTCCTTGGCAAAACGCCTGCAGCAGGCCCCGGTCCGCTGGCACTTGGTGATCACCTTCGCGGAGCCGGGAGACCCGAGTAATGATGCCACCCGGTTATGGCCAACCGATCGCCGACGCATTGATGCAGGCGTATTGGTCATTACCTCTCACCAGTCCCAGGTTGACGGGCCATGTCGCGATGTCGATTTCAACCCGCTGGTATTGCCCCCCGGTATTGAGCCCTCTGATGACCCGTTGTTGATGGCTCGAGCAGCCGCTTACGCCGAGTCGCGCAATCGCCGTTTGCACGAATCACGTACGCAATGAATGAACAGAATCCGTAAGGCAAAAATTTCCGAAATAAATTTTTGATCGCTGGAATAAAGTCGTGTGATCGGTTGTTTTACCCCTAAGCAGTCACTAACAGCTGATGCAAGAGGGGATTTCGATGCACGACTTCACGACACTGACAACACGGCTAAGCGACGATGCACCGTGCGGCATCAGTGTCGAATACGAGCCTGAATTCCTTGCACTTGAGGAGCAGGCGCAAGGCAAGCCTGAAGTTGAATACGGCACTACGCTGTCTGCGGCTACACCGCCTAACTGGAAGGCGGTCAAGGCGCTGGCAATGCCGCTGGCACAGCGTACCCGCGACTTGCGCATCGCGCTTTACCTGACCCGAGCCGAGCTCAATCTCAGCGGTATCAGCGGCCTGGCCGCCGGTCTCGGGCTGATCGCAACGTTGCTCGAGCAACATTGGGAGCACGTTCACCCTCAACTGGATGCCGATGATGACGATGATCCGCAATTGCGCGTCAACATTATTGCCGGGCTCTGTGACAACCACGGTCTTCTGCGCGATCTGCGCGTATCTCCACTGGTGGAGAGCCTCGCGGTCGGCCGCTTCAGTCTTCGCGATATAGACCTTGCCAGCGGGGAACTGGTCGGCGCGGTCGGCTCAGAGGTTCCTTCGCTGGCAGCCATTGAAGGAGCGTTCCAGGAGGTCGGTCCCGTGGCTCTGGCCAGCACGGCCACCGCGCTCGACGACGCATTGGCTCGCACTCTACGTATCGAACAGCTGCTCACCGAACGTGTGGGGATCGCCCGATCAGTCGACCTCAGTGCTTTGCCGATGTTGCTCGAACGAGCCCGTGGCTGGGTCAAGCGCTATTTGCCGGAACAGGCAGAGACTGAAGAGGGCGCCTCGCCGGTGCCTGATCTTGAGGCACGCGCAGGCAAGGCGCCTGTCCAGCGCGGCGAGATCAATAGCCGAGATGATGTGCGGCTGATGCTGGACAAACTCTGCACCTACTTCGCCAGCCACGAACCCGCCAGCCCGATACCGCTGTTGTTGCAACGGGCACGAAAGCTCGTGGATAAAAATTTCGTCGAGCTGTTGCAAGACCTTGCGCCGGAAGGTTTGGCGCAACTGAAGCTGGTCAGCGGCCTGCGCGACGACGGCTGACATGACCCACAGACCACCCCGCGATATCAACGTTTTTGCATCCCACACTCGGAGGTTTTCCATGGCAGAAAGCAGTCAGAAATTCATAGCCCGCAACCGTGCTCCCCGCGTCCAGATCGAATACGACGTGGAAATCTATGGTGCCGAAAAAAGCGTGTCGTTGCCGTTCGTGATGGGCGTATTTTCGGACCTCTCGGGCAAGCCGGCCGAACCCTTGGCGCCGGTGGCGGAGCGCAAGTTCCTGGAGATCGATGTCGACAATTTCGATGAGCGTCTCAAGTCGATGAAGCCGCGTGTAGAACTGCAAGTCCCTAACACGCTGACAGGGGAAGGCAGCTTGCCGGTGGATATCACATTTGAAAGTCTCGACGACTTCAGCCCGGCAGCCATTGCACGCAACGTTCCATCGTTGGATGCGCTGCTCACCGCCCGCAGCCAATTGTCGAACTTGCTCACCTACATGGACGGCAAGACCGGTGCTGAAGAACTGCTCGCTCGTTTGTTGAGCGAGCCCGCTCTGATGCAGGCACTGAACTCGGCGCCAGCAGCGCAAGCCGAACCCGAGTAAACGTTTCGGCACTGCACCCGGCACTGTCCTCGGCACTGTCCTCGGCACTACCCAACTAAAACCCCCCTCGGCTGGGCCACTTTTTGGCCCCGGCGGAGAAAAGCTTTGCCCGAATTCAAGGAATAGCCATGTCTACCAGCGAATCTCAAGCGCTGACGCAAACGGTTGCGACCCCCGATCTGGCGGTCGCCGACTTCGCCAGCCTGCTGCAAAAAGAGTTCAAACCCAAGACTGATAAAGCCAAGGATGCCGTCGAGTTCGCGGTGCGTACCCTGGCCGAACAGGCGTTGCAGGACACGCATCTGGTGTCGGACGATGTACTGGGCACCATCGAAGGCTTGATTGCCGAGCTGGATCGCAAGTTGACCGAGCAGATCAACCACATCTTGCACCACGAGCAATTCCAGTCGGTGGAAAGCGCCTGGCGCGGCCTGCATTATCTGGTCAGTAACACCGAGTCCGACGAGACCCTGAAAATTCGCGTGATGAACATTTCCAAGTCGGAAATGCACAAGACCCTGCGCAAATTCAAGGGCGTGGCCTGGGATCAGAGCCCGCTGTTCAAGAAGCTTTATGAAGAAGAATACGGTCAGTTTGGCGGAGAGCCCTACGGCTCCTTCGTGG
This sequence comes from Pseudomonas reinekei, assembly GCF_001945365.1. Taxonomy (GTDB): domain Bacteria; phylum Pseudomonadota; class Gammaproteobacteria; order Pseudomonadales; family Pseudomonadaceae; genus Aquipseudomonas; species Aquipseudomonas reinekei. The sequence continues at coordinate 164,995 of NZ_MSTQ01000004.1, read as the reverse complement.
CGGATTATTACTTCAGCAACAGCGCCCCGGATGTCGATCTACTGACGCAGATGGCCAAGGTCAGCGCCGCGGCACACTGCCCACTGATCGCGGCGGCAGACCCCAGCGTGATGCTGATGGAGTCGTGGCAGGAACTGGCCAATCCGCGGGACTTGACGAAAATTTTCCAGACCCCGGAGCATGCCGCCTGGCGAGCGTTTCGCGCCTCCGAGGACTCGCGTTACGTGGGCCTGGCCATGCCTCGCTTCCTGTCTCGCGCACCGTACGGTGCCAAGACCAATCCGGTGGAAGCATTCGATTTCGAAGAGACCACCGATTCACCGGGCAGCAAGGATTTCACTTGGGCCAACGCAGCTTACGCGATGGCGGTGAACATCAACCGGTCATTCAAGCGCTACGGCTGGTGCTCGCAGATTCGTGGTATCGAATCCGGCGGGGCGGTGGAAGATTTGCCCGTGCACACGTTCCCCACCGATGACGGCGGCGTCGACATGACGTGCCCTACCGAAATCGCCATCAGCGATCGCCGTGAAGCAGAACTGGCGAAAAACGGTTTCATGCCGCTGGTGCATAAAAAGAACAGCAACCTGGCGGCGTTCATCGGTGCGCAGTCAATGCACAAGCCCGCCGAATATGACGACCCGGACGCCACCGCCAACGCCAACCTGGCCGCGCGGTTGCCGTACCTGTTCGCCACCTGCCGCTTCGCGCATTACCTCAAGTGCATCGTGCGCGACAAGATCGGCTCGTTCAAAGAGCGCGCCGACATGCAGATCTGGCTCAACAACTGGATCGGTCGCTACGTCGAGCACAATCCGGCCACCGCCACCGAGTCGGACAAGGCGCGCAAGCCGTTGGCTGGCGCTGAAGTGGTGGTCGAGGAAGTCGAAGGCAATCCCGGCTATTACAACTCGCGATTCTACCTGCGGCCGCATTACCAGCTTGAAGGCCTGACGGTCTCGTTGCGCCTCGTCTCTAAGTTGCCGTCCACCAAAAACTAAGACCCGCGAGGGTGGCGCGCGGTCGTTGCCGCTCGTGACTCCAGCCCCGTTGCTCCTTAAACACTGACAACACAAAGGTACTGAACATGATCCTGCTCAACTTCAAAGGCAAACAAATCAAAGGCACCTCGACCGTCTCGGCGCACACCGACTGGATCACGATCGATGCTATCCAGATGGGCGTGGGCCGGGCGATCTCCACCAGCGGCGGTGGCGCTGACCGTGACACCAGCAACCCGTCGTTCTCGGAAATCACCTTGTCCAAGTCCACTGACCTGGCGTCCTCGGACCTCTTCATGGAAGCGGTGTGCGGCAAGAGCCTGGGGATCGCGGAAATCCACTTTATCCAGACCGGCGGCGCCGAAAAGAAGGAACAAGTGTTCCTCAAGCTGGAACTGGAAGAAGCAATCATCAGCTCCTATTCCGCTAACAGCGCCGGTGAACGGCCAAGCGAAACCTTCACCATCAATTTCACCAAGATCAGCTACCAGTACGACTCCTTCACGGGTGACATCGTGAAAACCGGTACGCCGAAGAAATGGGACCTGGAAGCCAACGCGAAAATCTGACGCACGCGCTGCGCTGCGTGATGGCAGGCCGACGCTGCGGCGTCGGTCTTACGATCTTTTGGGAGGTGCACCGATGAGACCGATTCAATTATCTGCCAAGCGAAAGCCCGTCCATGGCTGAGTTGACCAGCAAAGTTCGCCTGCAGCCCTCGCTACTCGATCGGCTGACCGACGCGGCGACGCACGAGCGTCACGAAGCGCGCGACAAACGTGTGCTGTCGATGCGCGATTTGCGTAAAGCGGTGCTGCGCGACCTCGGCTGGCTGCTCAACAGCACAAGCCTGGGCAGTGTGCAGTCGCTGGAGCCGTATCCGCTGTCGGCGCAATCGGTGCTCAATTTTGGTTTGCCCGACCTTTCCGGGCGCACCGCGACCGGTCTCGATCGCGGTGAGCTGGGCCGTCGCATTCGCCAAGCCATTTGGGATTTCGAACCGCGAATCCTGCGCGACAGTGTGCAGGTGATTGCGGTGCTCCCCGCCGACGCCCACGTCAGTCACAACCACGTGGCGTTCGAGATTCACGGTGAGCTTTGGGGCCAACCCTTGCCTGAACGGCTGTACCTCAAGACTGAACTGGACCTCGAAGCCGGTGATGTGCGGGTGTTCGACCTAGAAGCAGGCCTTGCTTCATGAATGCCCGGTTGTTGCGCTACTACGAACGCGAACTCCGGCACCTGCGGGAAATGGGGGGCGAATTCGCCCGCGATTATCCGAAAGTGGCCGGGCGTCTGGGCCTGGAAACCTATGCGTGCGCCGACCCTTATGTCGAACGTCTGCTGGAAAGCTTCAGCTTCCTGGCCGCGCGCGTGCAGCTGAAAATCGACGCGGAATTTCCGCGTTTCACCAACCACTTGCTGGAGCTGGTGTATCCGCATTACCTCGCTCCCACGCCGTCCATGGCGGTGGTGCAACTGCAAGCCGATACCGAGGAAGGCAACCTCGCACAAGGCTTCGTCGTGCCTCGCGGCAGCGCCTTGACCAGCCAGCTCGGCAAGGGCGATCAGACCGCGTGCCAATGGCGCACCGCCCACGATGTCACCCTGTGGCCAATCGAGATCGCAGAGGCGCGTTACTTTGCCTGCTCCGGCCAGGTCGGTGGCGTCGACCTGAGCCGCCTTGGGCCGGTCAAGGCCGGCTTGCGCCTGCGTTTGCAGGTTGGTGCCGGGCTGACGTTCAACGAAATCGGTCTCGACGCATTGCCGTTGCATTTGCGCGGGGGCGAAGCCTTGCCGGGGCGGTTGCTCGAGCACCTGTTGAGTCAAGCAGTAGGCGTACTGGTCACCCCGGTACAAGACGCCCATCGCTGGCACACCCTTCTGCCTCGGTCCTCGATTGGCGCCTTGGGTCTTAGCGACGAGGAAGCACTGCTGCCAACCGGGCCGCGTACCTTCCAGGGTTACCGTTTGCTGCAGGAATATTTCGCCATGCCGCAACGCTTTCTGTTCGCGCAGATCGGTGGCCTGGCGGATTCTGTCAGCCGGTGCACCAGCGCGCTCATCGACATCACCGTGTTGTTTCGCAGCTTCGAGCCTTCGTTCGAGCAAGTGCTCAGCGCCGAACATTTTGCCTTGCACTGCACCCCGGCGATCAACCTGTTTCCCAAGCGTGTTGACCGCGTACACCTCAGCGATCTGCAATCGGATTATCACGTGGTGCCGGACCGCACCCGGCCGATGGATTTCGAGATCTACCAGATCCGGAGCGTGACCGGTTATGGCAGCGGCGCCGAGCCGGAGCGGACGTTCGCCTCGTTCTACCACAGCAACGACCTGCAAGGCACCACGCCGCGCAACGCCTACTACCAGGTCCGTCGTGAAGGGCGTCGACTGTCCGACCAGCAACGCCGGCAAGGGCCGCGCTCAAGCTATCTGGGCAGCGAATTGTTCCTGTCGCTCGTCGATGCCCGGGAGGCGCCTTACAGCACTGGCTTGCGCCAACTGGGCATCGACACTCTGTGTACCAACCGTGACCTGGTGTTGAGCATGCCGGTGGGCAGTGGCAAGACCGATTTCACCGTGGAGTCCGGCGCGCCGGTTCGCGCGGCCCGGTGTGTCGCAGGGCCCACCGTGCCGGCACCGTCCCACGCTGAAGGCGAAACCGCATGGCGCCTGGTCAGCCACCTCTCGCTGAACTATCTGTCGCTGCTCGACCAGAACCCGGAGGAGGGTGCGAGTGCACTGCGCGAGATGCTGCGCCTTTATTGCGGCCGGGAGGACGCATCCGCGCACAGACAGATCGAGGGACTGCGCTCGGTCAGCGCCGAGACCATCGTGCGCCGTCTGCCGCTGCCAGGGCCGATCACCTATGGGCGAGGGCTGCAGATCAGCGTGCTGTTTGATGAAAGCGCTTTTGAAGGCAGTGGCGTGTTTGTGCTCGGCGCCGTGCTGGAACAATTCTTCGCAAAATATGTGTCGATCAATTCGTTTACGGAAACGCTGATCAAGAGCGACACCCGTGGACTGATCATGCAATGGCCAGTGCGGGTGGGACGATGCGAGATCCTTTAACTTTGCTCGCGCGCCTCGAACAGCAACCGGCGGCGTTCGATTTCCACGCTGCGCTGCGCCAGATCGAATGCGCCTTCGGCGATTTGCCGCGCATCGGCCAGGCGCATCGGCCGGCCGACGAAGCGCTGCGCTTTGGCCAACTGCCGTCCCTGGCGTTCGAACCGGCCATGATCGCCGCGCTGCAACGCGGTGGCGATGAGCAAGTGCCGCGTCTGCTGGTCAACCTGTTCGGCATGCTCGGCGCCAACGGGTCACTGCCAGTGCACCTGACCGATTACATCCGGGATCGTCAGCGCAATTTCGATGACCCGACCCTGGCGCGCTTCTGCGACATTTTTCACCACCGCATGATCAGTCTGTTCTACCGGGCCTGGTCGAGCGCCCAGCCGGCAGTCAGCCTGGACCGCCCGCAAGATGATCGCTTTGCCGACTACGTCGCTTCGCTGATCGGGCTGGGCATGCCATCACTGCGCGGGCGCGATGCGGTACCGGACCTCGCCAAGTTGCACCACGCCGGGCGCTTGAGTCCGCAAAGCCGCAACGCTGAGGGCCTTGGCGCTGTGTTGAGTGATTTTTTCCAGGTGCCGGTGCACGTGCAAACGTTCGTCGGCCACTGGATGGCCTTGCCTGCCGACGGCATCGCCCGGTTGCGCAGTGGCCCGGACGCCGAAGTGCTGGGGATGACCACGGTGCTGGGTAAAAAAGTCTGGAACGCTCAGCACAAGTTTCGTCTGGTCATAGGCCCTCTGAACCTGACGCAGGCTCTTGACCTGCTGCCCGGCGAACCGGGCATGCAACGGCTGCAAGCCTGGGTCCGGCAGTACGCCGGTCTTACCATGGAGTGGGACGTCAACTTGATCCTGCGCAAGGAACACGTGCCTGGTTTGCACCTTGGCCGACATGCGCGCCTCGGCTGGAGCAGCTGGTTGAGCAGCAAAACCCCCGACCGGGACGACCGCCAGTTGCTGGTCAGCCCCCGCCGTCTCGCGGCATCCGCACAATCTTCAATACAAGGACCAGACCATGGCTGATATCAGTCGCGTTGCCCTGTTCGGCAAGCTCAACCCGCTGTGTTACCGGGCCATCGAAAGCAGCACGGTGTTCTGCAAATTGCGTGGCAACCCCTACGTCGAAATTGTGCACTGGCTGCATCAGATCCTGCAGCTCGCCGACTCGGACCTGCGCCGGATCATCGGCCATTACGATATCGATCCGGCCGTGTTAACCCGTGATCTGACGGCGGCGCTGGATCGTCTGCCAAGGGGCTCGACGTCGATTTCCGATCTGTCATCGCAGGTCGAGGAAGCTGTTGAGCGCGCATGGGTCTACGGGACATTGATGTTCGGCGAATCGCAAGTGCGTTCCGGACATCTGATCATCGGTCTGCTGAAAACCCGGAATCTGCGCAACGCCTTGTTGGCCATTTCACCGGCATTCGGGCGGATCAGGGTTGAAGACCTTGGCGAGCGTTTCGTCCAGTTGCTGGACGCTTGCGTGGAAGCGCAGATGCAGGCCAGTGATGGTTTTCAGGTGGGCGGTCCCGGCGAAGCCATCGGCGCCACCGCACCGGCGGCCATGGGCCGCCAGGAAGCACTCAAGCGTTATACCGTGGACCTGACCGAGCAGGCGCGGGATGCGAAGATGGACCCGATTGTCGGGCGCGACGAAGAGATCCGCCAAGTGGTCGACATCCTCATGCGCCGCCGCCAGAACAACCCGATTCTGGTGGGTGAGGCCGGAGTCGGTAAAACGGCGGTGGTCGAAGGTTTCGCCCAACGCATCGCCCGAGGCGATGTGCCGCCAAGTCTCAAGGACGTGCAACTGCTGGCGCTGGACGTCGGTTTGTTGCAAGCCGGCGCGAGCATGAAAGGCGAGTTCGAGCAGCGACTGCGTCATGTCATCGATGAAGTGCAGGCCAGCCCCCGTCCGGTGATTCTGTTCATTGACGAAACCCACACCCTGGTCGGCGCGGGTGGCGCTGCAGGCACCGGCGACGCGGCCAATCTGCTCAAGCCGGCGCTGGCGCGCGGCGCCCTGCGCACGATCGGCGCCACCACATTTGCCGAGTACAAAAAACACATCGAGAAGGACCCGGCGCTGAGCCGTCGTTTCCAGACTGTGCAGGTTGACGAGCCGGACGAGGCCCGCGCCTTGCTGATGTTGCGCGGCATTGTGCAGACCATGCAGCAGCACCATAACGTGCATGTGCTGGACTCCGCGCTGGAAGCGGCGGTGCGCTTGTCCAACCGCTACATTCCGGCGCGGCAGTTGCCGGATAAGGCGGTAAGCCTGATCGACACCGCATGCGCGCGCGTCGCCATCAGCCTGCACGCCACGCCGGCACAGGTTGATGATTGCCGTCGGCGCATCGAAGCCCTGGAAACCGAACTCGGCATCATCAACCGCGAAACCGCACTGGGCCTCGACACCGTCACGCGCTGTGCGGCGGTAAACACCCTGCTTACGGCCGAGCGCGCACGCCTTGACGATCTCGACAGTCGCTGGCAGGCCGAGATGACCATGGTCGAGCAGATTCTCACGTTGCGCGGTGAATTGCGCGACAACGGTGAGGCGCCCGAACGCGACCAGCGTCTGGTGGAACTGCGCCAGTTGCAAGACCAGTTGGCGACGCAACAGGGTGAACATCCGCTGGTGCTACTGACGGTCGACGAGCAAGCCGTGGCATCGGTGGTGCAGGACTGGACTGGCATTCCGGTCGGTCGCATGGTCAAGAACGAAATCGAAAACGTACTGAAGCTGGCCGAGCGTTTGTCTCAGCGCATCATCGGCCAAAACCATGCCCTGGAGGCGATCGCCCGGCGCATCCAGACGTCCCGCGCCGGACTCGACAACCCGGGCAAACCGATCGGCGTGTTCATGCTCGCCGGCACCTCGGGGGTGGGCAAGACCGAAACCGCGCTGGCGCTGGCCGAGGCTTTGTACGGCGGCGAGCAGAACGTCATCACCATCAACATGAGCGAGTACCAGGAAGCGCACACCGTTTCGACCCTCAAGGGGGCACCACCGGGTTATGTCGGATATGGCGAGGGCGGTGTGTTGACGGAAGCGGTGCGACGCAAGCCTTACAGCGTGGTGCTGCTCGATGAGGTGGAGAAGGCTCACCCCGACGTTCACGAGTTGTTCTTTCAGGTATTCGACAAGGGCTGGATGGAAGACGGTGAAGGCCGGGTGATCGACTTCAAGAACACCTTGATCCTGCTGACCACCAACGTCGGCACCGAGCTGATCAGCCGCGCCTGCGGCGACCCGCAAAACGTACCGCCGGCTGAGGACATCGCCAAAGCCTTGCGCGCGCCGCTGCTGGAAGTGTTTCCGCCGGCCCTGCTCGGACGGCTGGTGGTCATCCCTTACTACCCGCTGAGCGACGCCATGCTTGGCAGCATCATCCGTCTGCAACTGGGACGCATCGAAAAACGCATCGCCGACGGTCAGAAGATCCCGTTCACCTGGAGCGAGGAAGTGGTCGCGCTGATCGCCAGTCGCTGCACCGAACTGGAAAGCGGCGGACGCATGATCGACGCGATCCTCACCCACTCGATGTTGCCGGCGATCAGTCGCGAAATCCTCACGCGCTTGTTGCAAGGCGAGCCGTTGACGCAGGTCGGTGTGGATGTGCAGCACGGCGAATTCACTTACCGGCTCGATTAAGCGGGCATTTTTTAACGAAGGCTTTTCCTGACGGGGAGTATCGACAATGGCTACGAAAAACATATCACCGCTGATTTACGACAACGAGGCCGGTTCGCAGATTGAATCGAGTGTGCAGGGTGCGGGCGGCCTGATGGCTGCGAGCAGTCTGTTCGGTACCTCAAGCATCAACGGCGTGCTGGTGAACACGCAAAACGACGATGGTACGTTCAATCGCGAAATCAATGGCCGAGCGGGCGCTTCCGCAGCGATATCAGTGCTTGCCGGTGCCGCGACAGGCGCCGCCGCGTTTACTCAATTGGCGGGACCTGGCGGCGCGGTGGCCGGAGCGGCGTTCAACATGATTGGCACCGCCTTGACGGGCGGGCTCGCGGCCTATGATTCGCAGAAGTGCATCGCCGAGTTGCGCCGTCTCGACGGCATGCTCGACGTGCCCAATCTGCACTGGACCGAAGACCTGGTGACGGTGTCGATGGCCATCGAATACTGCATCGGCAAGCAGCAGGTGAAGTTCAACAAAGGTGTGAGCAACGCCACAGGTGTTGGCCAGCCGCTGGTCGCGGCGTACCGGGGCGGCAAGGCGGTGATGAAGTGGATTCAGGGTACCAAGGGCAAAAATCGCCAGCAGATCTCCAAGGAACTGGTGCGCATCGCCCAGAAAAATAACGGCATCGCCCCAGAGATGGCACGGCAGGTCATTAGCGCCATTGCCGCGCAAAATTTCGACAGTTTCATCGTTGACTCCGTCGCCAACGCGATGAAATCAGGCTGATGCAACGGTTGGGGCAATTCTGCGCTGTCTGCGTTTCTCACCCACTCTTGCTGCATTCAGGCTGGTCTCGTCATGTCAACCACGCAAATCAATCGCGAAGTTTCGGTCAGTAGCACCCTCGGTGCCGATGTGCTGCTGTTCCGACGCATGGACGCCCGCGAAGGTTTATCCGAACTGAGCGACTATCGCCTGGAGCTCTACAGCGAGCGCGCCGACCTCGATATCGACGACCTGTTGTCGACGCCAATGAGCGTCGCGGTGGATGTGCCGGCGGGTGGCAAGCGCTATTTCAGTGGCCTGGTCACGGCGTTCGAAACCACCGGGCGTCAGGGCCGCTTTGCCACTTACCAGGCGACGTTGCGGCCGTGGTTGTGGTTTCTGACACTGGCCAGCGACTGCCGGATTTTCCAGCAACAGAGCGTGCCGCAGATCATCAGGCAGGTGTTCGCGCCGTACACCATTGCCGATGTTGATCTTACGGGCCTCAGCGCAACGTACCAGCCGTTGACCTACTGCGTGCAATACCGTGAAAGCGACTTCGATTTTGTCAGTCGCTTGATGGAGCAGGCGGGGATTTACTATTTCTTCAAGAGCGCGGCAGGGCGTCACACCTTGGTGTTGGCTGACTCTTACGGCGCTCATGCGCCGACCCCCGGTTATGCCAGCGTGCGCTACATGCCGGCGCAAGATCATGCCATGCGCGAAAGCGAGGTGATCTACGACTGGCGTGTGCGCGGTGAGGTGCAGCCGGGGGCTTATGTGCTGCAGGATTTCGATTTTGAAAAGCCCTCGGCCAACCTGCTGGTGAAGTCGGCGCAGGTGCGCTCGTATGGCCAGTCGCAACACGAACGCTACGATTATCCGGGCCGTTATACCGAGCGTGCACATGGCGAGCGCTATGCCCGTACCCGGCTCGAAGCCTTGCAGAGTCGCTACCGCCGGATCAAGGGCGCCACCCGTGCGCGGGGACTGTTTCCCGGCGCGCTGTTCACCCTCACCGAACACCCGCGCGGCGATCAAAATGGCCAGGTGCTGATCCTCAGCGCGGTCTATCGCTTGTCCTCGGATCGCTACGAACCGACGCCGCCGGATGATCCGGAACCCGTGCTGACCTGTGAGTTCACCGCACTGCCCAGGCAGGTGGAATTTCGCCCCGACTGTCGTACGCCAAAACCGCTGATGCACGGTCCACAAACCGCCATGGTGGTGGGCAAGCGCGGCGAGGAAATCTGGACCGACCCGTACGGCCGGATCAAGGTGCAATTTCACTGGGACCGCGAGGGCAAGGACGACGAAAACAGTTCCTGCTGGGTGCGCGTGGCTCAAGGTTGGGCCGGTAAGCGCTGGGGCAGTCTGTACACGCCGCGTATCGGCCAGGAAGTGGTGGTGAGTTTTCTCGAGGGCGATCCTGATCAGCCATTGGTCACCGGCAGCGTCTACAACGCCGACACCATGTCGCCCGTGAATTTGCCCGAACACGCGACCCGATCGACCCTGAAGAGCCATTCCTCGAAAGGTGGCGCGGGTTTCAACGAGCTGCGTTTCGAAGACAAGAAGGGCGCCGAGCAGGTGTTCATTCATGCGCAGATGGACCTTGAGCAGCGCATCCGCCAGGACTCGCTGGATTGGGTGGGGCGCGATCGTCACTCCATGGTCGTCAAGGATTCCCGCGAACAGATCGGTGGCGACCAGCACCTGACAGTCGAGGGCGATCGCAACGAAAAGGCGGGCGGTGAAGTGTCGGCCAAAGCCGGTACCCACATGACCCTCGACGCCGCCATGAAACTCGGCCTCAGCGGCGGCACAGACGTGCACATCAAGGGCGGAATGAATGTGGTGATCGAGGCGGGCGCCAGCATAACGCTCAAGGCTGGCGCCTCGTTCCTGACGATCGGCCCTGCGATCATCGCGTCCATGCTGCCGATCCCGTTACCGCAGGCCGCTACCGCTGCCAACGCGCTGGTGCTGGCGTCACGGCCCACGCCGACCTCGCCTCCGCTCAAACCCAAAGAGGCTGACGATGGCAAACCGTAACGCCAACCGCGCTGCCACCGCTTAACACCCAGGTGACCCACATGCCCTTGATACTTCAGGTTCTAACCTATCGCGACCAGCCACTGGCCGGGCGTTCCTGCGTGTTTGCTGCCGACACCGGCACCCTGGGACGCGCCGAGAACAATGATCTGGTGCTGGAAGATCCCGGCAAATACATTTCGCGGGTCCATGCCCGTATTGAGCGACGCGGTGAATCGTTCTGCTTCACCAACATCGGCAGCAACCCCAGCGTGGTCAATGAACGGCTGCTCGGCCACGGCCAGGAAACATCGCTGGAGGAGGGCGATAGCATTGTCATTGGCGAGTATCGGCTGGAAGTCCGGATGCAGGTCGAGACGAGTGTCGATGAGAAGATCGAGATCGACGATGACTCGGCGTCCCAAACCCAATCCCAGAACCTGACGCTGGCCGTGTTTGATCGGGCTGCCGCGCCGCCGATCTGGACGGCGCCAGGTGCGCCGGCCATCGAAGCCGTATCGGCGAGCCCACCTTCCAGCTCAGTGCCGAGCCTTTCGTCACACCTGCCGGACGCACTGGCGGCGGCGCTCATTCTGGAGAATGGGTCGTTGTCGCCGGTCGATCTGCCGCTGGCTGATCCGCTGGGGTTGAACCTGTTCGCCCAGGCCCATGAAGCGCGCATGCCGGGCCTGGACAGCCCACGCGAAGACCGCTGGCAGCCGGCGTTTCGTGGTGCGCAACACGATCACTTGTCACCAGAACTGCAGGCCTTGCCTCCCTCTGTCATCACCCCGGTGCAGGCAACACCGCAGACCGCGCCGCTGTTGATTCCTGCGGACTACGATCCGCTGGCGGATTTAATCGCGACGCCGATGCCGGTTGCGATGCGTGAACCCGCACCCACGCCTGACAATGAGGTGCACGCCACCCCCCCGGAAATCTCCACCGAGGCGATCTTCGTTGCCGCTCCAATCCCCGCGCCTGAACCTGCCGCGTGCGCCGACGACGTGCTGCAAGCGTTGCTGGAAGGCCTCGGGTTACCCGACCTGCGCACCCAACGCGAGCCGCGTGACCTTGCACGTCTGGTGGGCGAAATGCTGCGAGAAGCGGTGGGCGGAACCATGGACATCTTGCTGGCGCGGGCGATGACCAAACGCGACAGTCACATCGACATGACGATGATCGGCGCGCGCTCGAACAACCCGTTGAAGTTTTTCCCCAACCCGGAAAGTGCCCTGAGCCAAATGCTCAGCGCCGATGCGCCGGCCTACTTGCCTGGCGTGAGTGCACTCGCAGCAGCCTTCGACGACCTCAAAGCGCATGAACTGTCGGTGATTGTCGGCATGCGAGCCGCGCTGGCGGAAGTGGTGCAACGCTTCGAGCCGGCGCGAATCGAGCAACGCCTGGCGGTACCGGGGCGCTTTGACAAATTGATGCCCGGCGCTCGCAAGGCCCGCTTGTGGGACCTGTTGACTGCGCTGTACGCCGACCTGGTACGCGACGGCGATGAAGATGTGCAGCGTATCTTCGGCGAGAAGTTTGCCCTGGCCTATCAACAACAAATCGCCCGGTTACGCGCTGCCCGTTAGGCCGCGCCGCCACCCACGCCTTTCATTCGAGCGAGAATCCAAATGTCCTGGAACAGTAAAGTCATCTGGTCGGAAGGCATGCTGCTGCAACCGCAGCATCTGCAGCAACACGACCGTTTCCTGCAAGCGCACATCGAGTCCCGTATCGGCGCACTGCAAGCCTACGGCTGGGGTTTCAGCCGCCTTGAACTGGACGAGCAGCACCTGGCGCTGGGTAAGCTGGCGCTGAAATCCTTCAGCGGTGTGCTGCCCGATGGTACGCCGGTAGGCCTCCCGTTCGATGAAATGCCGCTGCCGCTGGAGATACCTGCCGATGCACGGGACGTGATAGTGGTGCTCGCGTTGCCGACACGCCGGCATGGTGTGGCCGAGGTTGATGACCGCCCCAGCGCGGAAAACTTTGCCCGTCATCGTGCCGTGGAATATGAGGCCTGGGACAGCAACGGCCTGGACAGCAGCGCGTTGATGACGGTAGGCAAACAACGTCTGCGCCTGGCGTTTGCGACTGACGTGGCGGACGCCTACACCAGCCTCGGCGTCGCGCGGGTCATCGAACGTCGCGCCGACAAGCAAGTCACGCTTGACCTGCACTACTGCCCTCCGTGCCTGGACCTCTGCGCTGCACCGGTATTGGTGAATTTCCTTGAGGAACTGCTAGGGCTGCTGCATCAACGCAGCGACGCCATGGCGATGCGGCTGTCGCAGTCCGGTGGCGGCGGCGCAGCAGAAATCTCCGACTTTCTGCTCCTGCAGTTGCTCAACCGCAGCGAACCATTGATTCGTCACCTGGCGAGCATGACCGGCCTGCACCCGGAGGCGCTCTACCAGACGCTTGCGCCCTTGGCCGGCGAACTGGCCACCTTCACCCGCCCGGATAAACGCAGTGCGACTTACCCGGTGTATCGCCATGCCGCGTTAGCGGAAAGTTTCGCCCCGTTGATGGTCGATCTGCGTCGCGCGTTGGCCACGGTCATCGACGCGCGGGCGGTGCAGATTGCGCTGGAAGAGCGTCAATTCGGCATTCGTGTGGCGGTGGTGCCGGACCCGCAACTGCTGCGATCGGCCACCTTCGTGCTGGCCGTCCACGCGCAGATGCCCGCCGAAGCGGTGCGCAGCGGCTTCCCGCCGCAGGTCAAAATCGGCTCGGTGGAAAAAATTCGCGACCTGGTCAACCTGCAATTGCCAGGCATCGGCCTGCGTCCTTTGCCCGTGGCGCCCCGCCAACTGCCGTATCACGCGGGGTTCACCTATTTCGAACTCGATCGCGCCAGCGACTACTGGCAGCAGCTCACTCACTCGGTCGGCTTCGCCATGCATGTGGCGGGCACATTTCCGGGGCTGGAGATGCAGTTCTGGGCCATCCGTAACTGAGCCATGCAGTGTAAAAGTGAAGGTAAATCGACGTGAATCTGAACGACCCTTATGGCGCGGGACAAGACGCTGACCGCACGATACTGCTGCCCAATCCGGGCGGGCGGCGCAACACAGCGCCCGACACGGCGTACCGCGTGCACCAAGCCGTTGAGCCTATGGCGCTCAATGGCCAGGGGCTGAACCCACTGGTGCGCGCGGCCAATCCGCTGCTGGACCTGGTGGTGCCGCTGCGCTCAACGAACACTGCGCCGGACATGGACCTGCTGCGTGAACGGCTGGTCACGGCCATGAAGCATTTCGAAGCCCAAGCCCGCGCCAGCCGGATCGAATCCGAAACCGTGGCTGCCGCCCGGTACGCACTCTGCACCCTGGTCGACGAAACCATTTCCAGTACGCCGTGGGGCGCCGGCGTATGGAGCACCCGCAGCTTGTTGGTGACCTTCCACAACGAAGCCTGGGGCGGGGAAAAGTTTTTCGTGATCCTGCAACGGCTCAGCCAAGACGCCGCGCGCCACGTCGATGTGCTTGAACTGCTTTACCTGTGCATCGCCCTCGGTCTGGAAGGGCGTTATCGAGTGATCGAACAGGGCTCCGAGCAACTGAGTCATCTGCGCGAACGATTGTTCGGCCTGATCCGCCAGCAGCGTGGCCTGCAAGAGCAGGATTTGTCGCCACACTGGCGCGGTACCGCGACCGAGCAGCGTTCGATGCTGCGCCTGTTGCCGTTATGGGTGCTGGCGGCGGTGGCGGCGGTGCTGTTGGTGACCTTGCAACTGACCTTCAACGGCTTGCTGAACCACAGGTCCGACCCGGTGTTTGCGCAGATGGGCGCGGTGCGCGTGGTCTCGCCGTTGCCGCCCGTCGTCGCGCCCATCACCCCGCCTCCTGTGCGTGTTTCGGGCTTCCTTGCAGCGGAAATCGCCGAAGGACTTGTGAGTGTCAAGGAAAGCGCAGACCGCTCGGTGATCACCTTGCGCGGCGACGGCGTGTTCGATTCCGGCAGCGCTGAAGCGGCGAAAGCGTTCGAGCCTTTACTGACACGAATTGGCCAGGCATTGGCCAGTCAACCGGGCGCGGTGGTGGTGGTTGGGCATACCGACAACGTAAGACCGTCGGCTTCAGCGCGGCTGTCTTCAAACTTCGACCTGTCCCTGGCCCGCGCGAAAACCGTGGCGCGCTTGCTGGCCGAACAGGCCGGCCCGGCCCAGCGTTATCGCACCGAGGGGCGCGGCGAAACCGAACCATTGGTGGAAAACGACACACCGGCCAATCGCGCGCGCAATCGACGCGTCGACATTACCTTGCTCGTTCCCGCACAGGCGCAGTAATCATGGGTAACTTAAATATCTGGAATGCCTGGTCGCAGATCAAGGGCTGTTCCAACTGGCTGGGCAAGTCCTGGCTGGTGTCGCTGGCCGGCGTGGTGTCGGTCTCGCTATTAGTGTGGTACGAAGGCCCGCTGCTGGCATTCGATGGCCGTCAGCCCTTGGCGCCTGAGGCCTGGCGCTGGCGTTTGATCGCTGCGCTGTTTGTGGTCTGGGCGCTGTATTGGGGAATCGCCGCGTGGCGCGTGCAGCGCGCCAATCGCCTGTTGATGCAAGGTGTGGAGGGCGACGAAAACGCTACACAGCGGCGCTCGGAAGCCAAAGCCTCTGAAGCCGAAATGGCGCTGCTCGGCGAACGCATGCGTGGCGCGATGGCCGTGTTGCGCAAGGCGTCGCCGGGCTGGAAGCTGAGTAACCGCTATTTGTATCAGCTGCCGTGGTACTTGTTCGTCGGTGCCCCTGGCAGCGGCAAAACCACGGCGCTGACCCATTCCGGCCTGCAATTTCCACTCAGCGACTCCCACGGCCCGGCAGCCGTGGGCGGCGTCGGGGGCACGCGCAATTGCGACTGGTGGTTCACCGATGAAGCGGTGTTGCTCGACACGGCCGGGCGTTACACAACTCAGGACAGCTACACCGAAGTCGACAGGGCGGCGTGGTTCGGCTTTCTCGATTTACTGAAAAAACATCGCCGCCGCCGTCCGATCAATGGTGTCATCGTCGCACTCAGTGTCAGCGACTTGTTGCAGCACAATGAAGCTCAGCGGCAAACCCAGGCACTCGCGATCCGGGCGCGGATTCAGGAACTGCAGGAACGCCTGGGCTTGAATTTCCCGGTGTACGTGGTGGTGACCAAGTGCGACTTGCTCGCCGGGTTTGCCGAATTTTTCGAACCCATGGGCCGTGAAGAACGCTCGCAAGTGTGGGGTGTGACATTCCCGCCGGCCCAGGGCGGTCAGGTGCCGCTGGCCGGGGCGGCGCTCGCCGGTTTCCCGGATCGCTTCGATGCGCTGGAAAAGCAACTGCACGGGCGCGTACTGGAGCGCATGCAACAGGAGCGCGATCTCACGCGGCGAGCATTGTTGTACAGCTTCGCGCAACAGTTCGCCGGGATCGGCGAGGTGCTGACGCGTTTTCTGAATACGGTGTTCGAGCCCAACCGCTTCCAGGATCCGGCGTTGCTGCGCGGCGTCTATTTCACCAGTGGCACTCAGCAGGGCAACCCAATTGATCGGGTCATGTCGTCGCTGGCGGCAGCCTTCGGTCTTGGTCGCAGCAGCCTGCCGTCAGGATTTGCCAGTGGTCGCAGTTATTTCATCACGCGGCTGATGCGTGAAGTGATTTTCCAGGAGGCCGGGCTGGCGGGCATCAATCCCGTGCAGGAGCGTCGTCAGCGCTTTTGGCTGCGCGGCGCCATGGCGCTGATCGGCCTCATGACGCTGATGCTGATGATTGGCCTGACAGTCAGCTATCAACGAAATGCAGCCTTGGTGCAGGCTTCCGCCCAAGCGGTGACCGATGTCGCACGAAAGGCGCGTGAACTGCCGACCCAAGGCAATGCGCTGGTGACATTGCCGCTGTTGAACGCCGCCCGCTCGCTGCCGGCCGGCTTCGCCCATCGCGAGGATCCGGTTCCGTTATTGAATCGCCTGGGGGTGTATCAGGGCGAAAAACTCGGTACAGGCGCGATTACGCTGTATCGCCGTCTCCTGCGCAGCACCTTGCTGCCGCGCATTGTCAATAATCTGGAGAGCGCGCTGCGCCGTGGCGATGCGAGTAATCAGGAGTTCCTCTACGAAACCCTGCGCGTGTATCTGATGCTCGGTGAGCGGCAGTATTTCGACGCGCAGTCGGTTCAAGCCTGGGTCGAGGTGGATTGGCGTCGCGAATTGCCGCAAGCCACTGAAGATCAACGCCAGCAGCTGTCTGACCACGTACAGGCGTTGTTCGATGCCGAGGACGAGGGCGCCGAGCCGGTGCAGCTGGACGCGGCACTGGTCTCCAAGGTGCGCCAGACCCTGGCGGGTATGCCGCTGGCCGAGCGCACTTATAACCGTCTCAAGCGCCAGGTGGCGGCGTTGCGTTTGCCGGAGTCGAGCGTCAGTGGCGCGGCCGGTCGCGACGTGTCGGCGCTGCTGGTACGGCGCAGCGGTGTACCGTTGTCCCAGGGCGTGAGCGGTGTGTTCAGCGTCGCCGGTTATCGTGAATGGGTGGCGCGCAGCAGCACAGCCGTGGCGGAGATGGCCAAGGACAAATGGGTGCTGGGCAGGGAGGAAAAACACAGCGCCGCCGATACCGTGGCCATGCAGCAAGCCGTGCTGGGTCTGTATTACGCCGAGTACATCAGGCAATGGGACGCCTTGCTCGCCGACGTGCAACTGGTATCGCTGACCGGTCTTGACCAGGCCGCGTTGGTCAGCAGCGCGCTCTCGGCCAATGACTCGCCATTGCGCGCGTTCCTGCAGCTGGCCTCGCGCGAAACGACCCTCGAAAACGCACTGACGGGCAGCACCGAGGCGGCCGGTGCTCAGCCGGTACGCGATGGCTTCGAGGCGGCGCGCAAGAAACTTCGATCCGCCCTGGACGGTAACGAAGCCGGTGCACCGCTCGACACCCCGTACAACCCCGTAGACCCGCATTTCGCCGCGTTGCACAGTCTGGTCAACAGCCCGGCTCCGGGTCCGCTGGATGACGTGAGTGCGCTGCTGAAAGACGCTGCGCAGTATTTCGACAGCGCCGAAGCCGCCCGTCGCAGCGGTTCGCCAGCACCATCAGGGGAAGTGCTGACGCGCCTCAAACGGGCTGCCACCACGTTGCCCGCGCCCCTTTCTGCGGTGCTGCGAGATGTCGACAGCCGTGGCGGGGCGTTGACCCTCGGCAATGAGCGCGAACGCCTGAATGCGCTGTGGAATTCGGTTGGCGCGCCATTCTGTCGCGCTGCCATCGACGGTCGCTATCCGTTGGTGCGCACCGCCAACCGTGACATCACCGCGGACGACTTCGGCAAGTTCTTCGGACCCGGCGGCGTGATGGACGACTTCTTCAGCAAAAACCTGGTGCCTTACGTCGATATGAGCAGCAACCCGTGGCGTCCTCGTACGGCGGGCAGTGGTTCGATGAGCTTATCCCAGGACGTGATCGATCAATTTCAGCGCGCGGCGCGGTTACGCGACATGTTCTTCGTCAACGGCGCTCGCCAGCCGTCCCTGCGTTTTGATTTGAAAGCAGTGACCGCCGATCCCGGACTGAACAAAGTGATCCTTGATATCGATGGGCAACCGGTGGTGTACGAGGCGGGCGTGGTCGCTAACTTCACGCCGATTGTGTTGCCCAGCGGCAAGGGCGGTGATCGCGTGAATCTGCACAGCGAGCCCGCGTCGGCCAGGCCGCTCGACAGCGACGGCCCCTGGGCCTGGCTGCACCTTCTGGACAAAGGCTCGGTGCGAGGCGGGCAGGGCGAACGCTATCAGGTCGAGTTCAATCTCGATGGCCGCAGGGTTCAGTACGAGCTGCGCGCCAGCAGTGTGATCAACCCGTTCCGCCGCAACGCACTCGAGCAGTTCCGCTGCCCGAGCCGACTGTAAGGGCCGCGCATGGATCAGCGAATGTCACGTAGCGGCTTCTACGGCAAACTCGCCAGCCATGGCGATTTTATCGGTCGACGCTTGTCGCCGGCGTTCCTGCGTATTTGGGACGCATGGTTACAGGCCGCGCTGACCAGCAGCCGCGAGCGCCTCGGCCACCAGTGGCTGCCGACGTACCTGTGCAGCCCGATCTGGCGCTTTGCCCTGGCCAGCGGTGTGTGCGGCGAACTGTCCTGGGCGGGCGTACTGATGCCGAGCGTGGATCGGGTCGGACGCTGTTTTCCACTGACTCTGGCCTACGGCGGGCCGCCGGTGTCCGCCCTGCAGCGACTCAGCCTGGACGACGACTGGTACGCAGCGCTGGAAACCATGGCGTTATCGACGCTCGACGCGCACTTTTGCCTGAGCACCTTCGATCACGCGCTGTTCAGCCTGCACGAACCATCGGGTGATCCGCACAGCGGTGTTCAGTACGGCAGCACTTCAGCCCCCGCCGAATCCTGGTTCGAGTGGCCTGCCGGGCAAGATCGGCAAGCGTGGCTGGCGTCGCTGGAGCTGAGTGAACACAGTGCCCGGGCGCTGTTCTGGACTGACGGCTCGGCGCAATGTCCGCCTAGCCTGCTGGTGAGCAGCGGCTTGCCGAGCGACCGGGCCTATGTCGACATGCTCAGCGGCGGGCAGCCGGCCCGTTAATGTTCACACAGCATCAGCAATACCGTGGCGTTGTCCCGGCCGTCGTATTCGGCGGCCAGTTCAATCAGACCCTCGCACACCGCCGCCAGGGAGTCGTTGCTCACCTGGCTCAGCCGTTGCGCCAGTTCCTGATGGGGCACGCTGCCATGCAGGCCGTCGCTGCACAGCATCAGCACATCCCCGGGCTGCACGGGATGCATGGCAATCTGCGGCTCGACCTTGAGTGACGGTCCGATGGCTTGCAGCAGCAGGTTGCGTGATGGCAAGCGATCAAAATGCCCGGCGTCGAGGGCTTGTTGGTACCAGGTCTGGTCACGGGTCAGTTGCAGCAATTGGCCGTTGCGGTAGCGATACAGTCGACTGTCACCGACGTGGAAAACTATCAACGGACCTCGCGGATCGCTGCGCCAGACCCCGGTCAGCGTGGTGCCCATGCCTTGGCCGTCACCCATGTGCTGCGCCTGGTTTTGCGCAAACAGGCGTGCATTCACGTGCTCTATCGCCGCTTGCAGGGTGCCGATGGCCTTCATGCTCGGCATCTGGCAAGTGGCGTCCGGGTCGACGCTGACCTGGGTCGGTATCGGCGGGTGGCTGAGGCATTCTCGCAAGGTGGTCAAGGCCATGGCGCTCGCTTGGGCGCCGGCCTGATGCCCCCCCATGCCATCAGCCACCGCCAGTAATTGGAGATGAGTATCGACCAGAAAATTGTCTTCGTTGTGCTGGCGCACCGGTCCGGTATCACTGAGACCGCAGGCCAGGCCGTTGATCAGTCGATGGGGGCCTGGAACGCCAAGTGGGCAGTCGTTCATGAGGCATTTCCGAGGCTATGCAGCAGACGAAAAAATTCAGTCCGCGCCGACGGATCATTGATGTGTTCAGCCAGCCGATCGAGAAACGCGGGTTTGCTGTCGGTGGCGCGACTGGCCCGACTGACCACGATGCGGGCGATCGGCCCGATGATTTGAGTCAGGTGCCGTTCGGCGAGGGCGGCGAACGACGCGTCATAATTGCCGTCCTCCGGTGTTGCGGGTTCATTCGGTGCCTGGCTCGGACTTTCGCCAGTGGACTGTGCATCGCCAGGCGATTCTTCAACGGGTGTGTAGCGCCGTGCCAGAGTATCCGTGGCCAACTTGAACTGCTCACGGCCACGCTCTGAGGGGATGTGCGTCAGCAATGTGCTGCACACGGCTTCGAAGTCATTGGCGGTTATCAGCGAGCGCTTGACCAGCAGACGGGCGAGGGGACCAATCTGATGCGACAGGAGCGTTTCCAGCTCTGCCCGCAGCAGATTTTTCCAGGGTGAGACGGTGTCCAGCACTCCGCTCGTGCTGGAGCCTGCGACGCTCGATTGGGCCGTGGGGAAGGTGGCCATGGTTGATTCGAAGCTGCCCCGCCTGGGGCTGATCAACCGCGTGGCATCATCGTCCGTTACTTGGGCCAAGGGCAGTTCGGCATCGATCTCTTGCAAGGCATTGAGAAACTGATGTGCCGAGGCATAACGATCGTCCGGGCGCTTGGCCAGTGCCTTGAGTATCACCGCGTCGAGCAGCGGGTCCAGCGTTGGGTTCAGAACCGACGGCGGCAAGGGCATCGAATTGAGAATTTGCTGCATGACCATGGTGGCCGAACCCGAAAACGGCCGCTCGCCTGTCAGTAACTGATAGAGCACGATGCCGGCCGAGAACACATCGGAGCGTCCGTCAACCAAGGTGCCGCAGAACTGCTCCGGCGACATGTAGCTGGGCGTGCCGATCATCGAGCCGGTCTGGGTGAGGCTCGATGAGTCCATGCGTGCCACGCCGAAGTCGGCCACTTTCAAGTGCTGCTCAGCGGTGATCATCAGATTCGCCGGTTTGACGTCTCGATGCACCACACCACGCGAATGGGCGTATTCCAGCGCTTGTAACAGTTGGCGCATCCAGCACAGCGCCAGTGCCAGGCGTCGCGGCGGGTGTGTCTGCAAAAGCTGGTTGAGCGGTTTGCCGTCGACGAATTCCATGGCGATATAGGCCGAGCCGGCGTCTTCACCGTAATCGTAGACGGCAACGATATTGGGGTGGCTCAAGCGCCCGGCGGCCTGCGCCTCGTTCTTGAAGCGACTGATGAGGTGTTCATGCTGTTCGTCACCCAGCAATTCCAGACGGATCGTTTTCAGCGCGACCACGCGCGCGATGTGCGGGTCGAAAGCCTTGTAGACCGTGCCCATGGCGCCCTTGCCGAGCACGCTGTCGATGCGGTATTTGCCCAGGTGTTCAAGCATGGTCGCGCTCATTCTTCGAGCATTTTCATGGCACTGACCAGACTGGTGCGCATCCGTTCGAACGATTGCGCCAGGCGCGTCAGTTCATCGCGGCCCCGGGTGTCCATCTGGGGCACGTCGCTCTCGCCGAGGCTGACCCTGTCCGCCAGGTTCGACATCTGGCACAAGCGTCGGGTCACGAACAGGTAGACCATCAAGTTCAACGCACAAAACAGGAAGGCAAATATGCCCAGCAGCGACAGCATGTAGGTGCGCAGGAGCAGGTTGGCGCGCTCCAGCGGCACCGTAAGCGGTACCGATACGAGTCGCGCACCGATGATTTCGTTGAGCTTCCAGCCGAAGCCGTTGTCCGGGCCGTAGCGGTCGACCACGGTTTTCGGTGCGAGCGCCGGCGTGGTATGGCAGGCGAGGCAGGCCGGGTCGGTGATCTGGATCGGCTGGGCTACAAACAGTGATGGACCGTCGCCATCATTGCGCTCACCGACCAGTTCCTTGAGGTCAGGCTTGCCACGTAGCTGGTTGACGATGGTGGCCTCCCAGTCAGTGGCTTTGTCACGCGGGTTGGTCGGGTTGAGTGTGGCTTCTTTGTATGAGTAATCAGGATAGGACTTGAGCAACTCGCGCAAATGTTCGGTTGAGGCGAATGCCGGGATCGACTGTGGCAAGAACTCGAAGCGCAGACGGTTTTCCAGCAGCGGAGCGATCTGCGCCGAGGTGTAGATGCTGGCGGCGGACGCTGCGCCCATGAGCATGCGCGCGTTGTCGAGAGACTCTTCGCGAGCGCTTTGTTGCAGCAGCCGGTAAGTGAACAAACTGCTGGCGGCGAAGCCCACAGCGAATACCGCCAGGAACACGATATTGAATTTGACCGCCAGGGAAAACTTCATCATCAGGCTCCGGTGGGCTGTTGCAGGTGAGTAGTACGCACGCTGTCACCGGTTTTTTTCAGGGTGCGGCTTTTACTCTCGAAACGGAACAACGCGGTCTCCCATTCAAATGAGCCGCCCATCTCCCGGACAATGGCTTCGCGAAATGCCGGGTTGGCCAGGCGTGGGGCGAATTGATTCGCCATGTGCGTCCGGTTCAGGTTGGGTGCGTGGAGCCAGTGAGCGATGTCGGCGAAGTCGACATCGCGAATTTTTTTAGGCGCTACATCGCCGGCAGGCTTGCCCGACAGCAAGACCAGAGCGTCGAAAAAAGCGTTCGGCACCGTGCTGATGAAAGTGGCCGGCGGACGCCCGGGGGATTGTAAGGGTTCGTCTCCCTTGCGCAGGGTGAACTGCTCGCCACTGAGCAACGATGTGCGCCCGGGTTGGCCGCGCTTGTCCAGTTCCACAATGGATTGCGAACCACTCTCGACGAAGACTTCCACTTGTGTGTCGCTGACATGCATCACGCTGGCACTGCGGCTCACGTCCGAACGCAAATTGCGGGTGGTGATCTCCAGGCCGGACGCAGCGGTACGGGGAGCGGGTTGTACTTTCAGCCAGCCGCGAAGGATGTGCACAACGGTTACGCCCTCACGTTGAGTGATGGCGGCGCGGGTGTTGGGACCCAGCGCCAGTGTGCTGGTCGCCAGACCTTCGATCTGGGTGATCGATTGATCAGACTCGATGAAGTCGCCATTTTGCAGATGCACACCCGGGCCAACGTTGTAGAGCGCCGTGGCGCGGATGAGTCGAAGTGGTTTTTCGGCAAACGTGATCACGCCCACGTTGCGTGAAGCGGCCAGCAGGGCTGATGTTTGCAGCAACCCTGCAATCAGCAGGAGCACAGAAAATCGGTTCACGGTTTTGACCTATGTGACGCAACCTATGGCGCGTAGTGCGCTGGCAAGTGGCGCCAGCCTAACGTTTGAACGCCTCTGCGCAACGTCAATTCTCTCTATCCCAAAGTGCTGATTACATGGAACAAATTGATGGAATAAAGTCGCTGATTCAGGTGTTGTCCAAGTGTCGCGCGGGCGCCCGCGCGCTTGCCGGTGCCATGGCAAACATCCGTGTTAACCACCCATGATCGCACTCGGGTGGTGATGGCGTTCGACCGGTCTGGCTTGAGGCGCACGCGCTTATGATTTTCATGTTTGTAACTTTTTGTTTGCCTCGTTGCCGACAATCATGGTTATTATTCGGCGGCGCCAAGGGCCAATATCCCGGCGTCAATAGATTGTCTTTGGGTAATAAGCCCGGCAATCGCAGCCGATCGGGTCCACCCTGGCGCTGTTACCCCTGCGCAGGCCGTTCCCCATCGTTGACCCTCAAACGAAAGGTGAGGTTTCAATTGGTCAAGCGGTCTCTATTCGTCGGTGCAGTGGGCAAAACGGCAGAAGTCGCAAACGCCCCCGCCAGTTTCCCTGCTGTTTGCGACTCACGCCTTGCAGTGCTATTCGCCAGCCAAAAACCCCGCCACTCCTGGTGCGCCACTGCGCCCGCTCATGACACAGGTCCGCGGGCACGCGCCGCACCATCCCCCTGAGTTTCGCTTCACCGATCCGGCACACAGTGTCGGGCCTGACTGGCGGGCTATGAACGTCCCAGCCAAACACACAAAAACAACGTAGTCATGGACGGTAGCCTGATGTTCGACAAATCTTCCTTGCGCGGGACGACCTCCGCGCAGCCCAACGCTTTAGCCGAAAATCCATCCGCCACCCCGGCACTCGCCTACTGGCGCGAGCGGCTGGCCGATGCCCCGGCGTTGCTGGAGTTGCCCACCGACCGGCCACGGCCCGCGGTGCAGGGCGTTCAAACCGCTTCGCACGCGCTGGAACTGGATGCTTCGCTGACCGAAGGGCTCAAGGTTTTGGGGCAGCGTCACGGCCAGGCTTTGTGCATGACATTGCTCGCCGGCTGGGCGGTGGTGCTGGCGCGGTTGTCGGGCCAGCACGAGGTGATCATCGGCGCGCGCACGGAGACGTTCGGCAACACGCTGCCACTGCGCGTGTCCCTTGCAGGGGCTCCGTCAACAAGCCAATTGCTGGATCACACCCGCGCTGTGCTGCTCGGTGCCGAGGAACATCGAGACGTGCCGTTCGAGCAATTGCTCGCGTACCTCAACCCCGAACAAAGCACCGCCTACCATCCGCTGATGCAGGTGTTATTCGTCTGGGAGCATTCGCAGCCGCTGCCTGCCGGGTTTGATCTGACGCTGGTGCTGGCCGAATCGGAAGGGCGCATCCGCGGCCATTTGCATTACGCCCCGGCGTTGTTCGACGCCGCGACCCTCGAGCGTCATGCCGGTTACCTGAACAGCGTTCTGCAACAGATGGTCGCGCAACCCACAACAGCGGTGATGGCGCTGCAAATGCTCGGCGCCGCCGAACGCCAGCATCTTCTGCACGACTGGAACAGCGCCGAGCAAGCATTCGACGCCACACAATACGTCCAGGGTTTGTTCGAAGCCCAGGTCCAGCGCAACCCTGACGCCATCGCCGCACGATTGAACGACAAGGCGCTGAGCTATGGTGAGCTGAATACTCGTGCCAACCGCCTCGCCCATCACCTGCGCAGCCTGGGTGTCGGCCCGGACGTGCGTGTCGGGCTGTGCCTGGAGCGCTCGCTGGACATGCTGGTCGGCGTACTGGCGGTGCTCAAGGCTGGCGGCGCGTATGTGCCGCTGGACCCGGCTTATCCTCCGGCACGGCTGGCGCATATGCTCGCCGACAGTGCACCCGCCGTGGTGCTGAGCCACGGCTCCGCCGCTGCCACCCTTGAACATTCCACCGTGTTGGACATCTCCGACACTCGCCCATGGGACTCGCAATCAACGCACAATCCCGACCCCCACGCCGTCGGGCTGACGCCTCGGCACTTGGCGTACGTGATCTACACGTCGGGCTCCACCGGCACCCCGAAAGGCGTCATGGTCGAGCACAGTGGCCTGATCGCCGTCAGTGCAGCCTGGGAAAAACTCTACGCCCTGGACGCGTCCCTCAATCACCTGCAAATGGCCGGTTTTTCCTTCGACGTGTTCAGCGCCGATCTGATCCGCGCCCTCGGTTTTGGCGGCACGCTGGTGCTGTGCCCGCGTGAAACGTTGATGGACCCGCCCGCGCTGTATCGCCTGCTGAGTGAAGCGCCAATCGGTTTCGCCGACTTCGTGCCGGCCGTGCTCAACCCGTTGCTGGCCTGGGTCGAAGACAGCGGCCACGACCTGTCGTTCCTGCGCACCGTGGTCTGTGGCTCTGACGTCTGGACCGCCCACAGCGCCCGGCAATTACGCCGACTGGCTGGCGATCACGTGCAGATTGTCCAGGCCTATGGCGTGACCGAGGCGAGCATCGACAGCACCTGTTTTGAATTCAACGACGCCAGCGTGGCCGACGGCGTATTGCCGATCGGGCGAGCGCTGGCCAATACGCGGATTTACCTGCTGGATGCACTGGGTGCCCCCGTGCCCGTGGGTGTGGCGGGCGAATTGCACATCGGTGGCGCCGGCGTTGCCCGGGGCTATCTGAACCTGCCGCAACTGACCGCCGAACGTTTCATCGACAGTCCATTTGTGGCAGGCGAACGCCTGTATCGCAGCGGTGATCTGGCGCGTTATCGGGCGGACGGCCATCTGGAATTCCTGGGGCGCAATGACTTCCAGATCAAGCTGCGCGGCCTGCGCCTGGAGGTGGGAGAAATCGAAGCGCGTCTGGCGGACATTGCCGGGGTGCGCGAAAGCCTGGTGCTGTTGCGTCAGGACTCGGTCGGCGAATCGCGACTGGTCGCTTACTATTGCGAAAGCCAAGGCGCGGCACTCAATCCGCGTTCGCTGCGTGAGCAACTCCAAGTCAGCCTGCCGGATTACATGGTGCCCACGGCGTTCGTACGGCTTGATGCGCTGCCACTGACGGCCAACGGCAAACTGGATCGCACTGAGTTGCCGATGCCTGATGCCCAGGCCTTCGATCAGCGCGACTATCAGCCGGCGCAAGGTCCACTGGAAATTGCGCTCGCTGAAATCTGGGCTGAAGTGCTCGGCGTCGAGCAGGTGGGTCGCCAGGATCAGTTTTTTGCTCTCGGCGGCCACTCACTGCTGGTGATGCGCGTACTGGCTCAAGTCCGGCAGCAACTCGGCCTGGAAGTGGCCCCTTCGGCGCTGTTTGCCGCGCCGGTGCTGGAACAGTTTGCCGAACGGCTGAAACACAACCAGGGCAAGGCTCGCGTGGCGATAGCGACTGTTGAGCGGTCGGGCGCGCAAACGTTGTCGTCTGCCCAGCAGCGCCTGTGGTTCCTCGCACAAATGGCGGGTGGCAACGCGGCGTATCACATGCCGTTGAACCTGCGCATGCGCGGTCCGTTGCAGATCGCCGCCCTGGAACGCGCCTTCAATCAACTGGTGGCGCGGCATGAAGCGTTGCGCACCACGTTCATCGCCGTGGAAGGGGAAGGACGGCAACGGGTTGCGGCGCCTGGGCAATCGATCAAGCTGTCGGTGGTTGACCTGCAAGGCCAGTCCGAAGCGCTTCTCACGCAATTGATCGACGAAGAGGGCGCCAAACCTTTCGACCTGACCTGTGGACCACTGATGCGCGTCAGCTTGGTGCGGCTGGCGGATGACGATCATGTGCTGCTGCTGACCCAGCACCACATCATCTCTGATGGCTGGTCGATGGGCGTGCTCACCCGTGAACTGGGCTTGCTGTACGAAGCCGCCATTCAGGACCGCGACAATCCGTTGCCGCCGCTGCCCGTACAGTATGTGGATTACGCCGTGTGGCAACGCCAATGGCTGACCGGCGACGTGCTGGCCGAGCAGAGCCGCTACTGGCGCGACACCCTCAGCGGCGCGCCGCTATTGCTGGAACTGCCGGCCGATCATAAACGCCCTGTGGTGCAGGATTACCTCGGCGGTTTCGTGCCGCTGGTGTTGGACCCGGCGTTGACCGCACAGTTGAAAGCCTTGTGCATGCAGCAGGGCACCACGCTGTTCATGACGTTGCTGGCGGCCTGGTCGCTGGTGCTGTCGCGACTGTCCGGGCAGGCCGATGTGGTGATCGGCGTGCCGTCGGCTAACCGCACGCACCAGGAGCTGGAAGGCCTGATCGGTTTCTTCGTCAACACTCTGGCGCTGCGTATGACACGCTCGGGTTCGCCGTCGGTGGCGCAATGGCTGCAGCAAGCGCGCCGCGTGGCGCTGGGTGCCCAGGAACATCAGGACTTGCCGTTCGAACAGGTCGTCGAGTTGCTCAACCCGCCCCGCAGCCTGGCGCACAGCCCGCTGTTCCAGGTGCTGTTTGCCTGGGAGCAGGATCAAGGCTCGGATCTGCTGTTGTCGGGCCTTGAGGTCAGTCCGGTACAGAGCAGCCATCACGTAGCCAAGTTCGATCTGCAATTGGCGCTGCATGAGCGTGACGGGCAGATTGTCGGCGGTCTGGAATACGCTTCCGGCCTGTTCGAACCGGGCACGGTGGCGCAGTTCGGCGAGTACCTGCGCCGGGTACTGACCCAGATGGTCGAGCAGCCGGAACAACCGTTATCGAATGTGGACCTGCTGAGCGCGGAACAACATCAACAGATCGTCCACGACTGGAACCGTACCGAGCGCGACACCTCGGCCATGCCTGATTGTGTGGCGCGGTTTGAAGCCGTGGCCCGGCGCACGCCAGAGGCGGCAGCGTTGCTCGCGAACGACCGGCAACTGAGTTATGGCGCACTGAATCGGGCCGCCAATCGTCTTGCTCATTACCTGATCGAGCAAGGTGTGCGCCCCGAGCACCGGGTCGGTCTATGCCTGGAACGATCGCCGGAGATGGTCATCGGTTTGCTGGCGATCCTCAAGGCGGGCGCGGCGTATGTGCCGTTCGACCCGGCTTACCCGATTGAGCGTCTGGCCTTCATGTTCAGCGACGCGGCGCCGACCTTGCTGCTGACTCAGTGCGCATTGCTGGAGGCTCTACCCGGCGTCATCAACGCCTGCTGCCTGGACACCGATGCGCAGCGCTGGGCTCACTGCCCGGATACCGATCCGCGAGTGGCCGTCAGCCCCGACAATCTGGGCTACGTGCTCTACACCTCCGGTTCCACCGGCCGCCCGAAAGGCGTGGCGCACAACCGCCGCGCCCTGGATAACCTGATCGCCTGGCAGCTTGAACAAGCGCAGGCACCGGGCCGGGTCTTGCAATTCGCTTCGCTGAATTTCGACGTGTCGTTCCAGGAAGTCTGCAGCACGTTGTGTTCGGGGGGCAGCCTGTTGCTGATGACCGAAGACAGCCGCAAGGACCTCGCCGCGCTGCGTCCGACCCTGGTGGCCGAAGGCGTGCAGCGGGCGTTCCTGCCGTTTGCCGTGTTGCAACAACTCGCCGGGCTGACCGAGGCCGATGCGCCGATGCCGGCCGGTGGCTGCGAAATTGTCACGGCGGGCGAAGCCCTGCAAATCAACGATGAACTGCGTGGCTTTGTGCGCGGCCTCGGCGGCGCGCAATTGCACAACCAGTACGGCCCGACCGAAACCCACGTGGTCAGCCAGTTCAGCCTGTGGTGCAGCGACGCCGAAGACTGGCCGGACGCGCCGCCGATTGGCCGTCCGATCGCCAACGCGCGGCTGTACGTGCTTGACGTCGATATGAACCCGGTGCCAGTCGGCGTGGCGGGGGAGTTGTACATCGCTGGCGCATGCCTGGCTCGCGGTTATCTGAACCGCCCGGACCTGACCGCCGACCGCTTTGTGCCGGACCCGTTCAGCACCGAGCCCGGTGCGCGCATGTACCGCAGCGCAGACCTGGCGAAATTCCAGGCCGACGGCAACGTGCAGTACCTGGGGCGCATCGACCAGCAGGTCAAGTTGCGCGGCTTCCGTATCGAACTCGGTGAGATCGACAGCGTGTTGCAACAGCAGCCCGGCGTGCAGGACGCCGCGGTGTTGCTGCGTGAAGATGTGGCGGGGGATAAGCGTCTGGTGGCCTACGTGGTCGGCCCGGCGTCCAGCGAAACCCTGCGCGCCGAACTGCAACGGCACTTGCCTGAGCACATGATTCCCAGCGCATGGGTCTCGATGGCGCAGTTGCCGTTGACCCGCAATGGCAAGCTCGACCGTCAGGCATTACCTGCACCGGAACGCACCGCCGGGGCCACTTACGTGGCGCCGCGCGACGACACCGAACAGCAAATGGCCGAGATCTGGGCCGAGGTGCTCAAGTGCGAACGGGTCGGGATTCACGACAACTTCTTCGAACTGGGCGGCCACTCGCTGCTGGCGACCCGGATGATCTACGCGATCAACCAGCGCATGGGCGCGCAGTTGTCCTTGAGCAATCTGTTCAAGACGCCGGTGCTGATGGATCTGGCGGCGCACGTACAGGCCGGGCGCAGCGATGATGCGCAAATCGTCCCGGCCTGCCTTGTGATCGAGGCGGATCGTGGCGCCCGGCATGCGCCGTTCCCATTGACCGATATCCAGCAAGCCTACTGGTTTGGTCGCGAAGCCACGGTCAGCCTCGGCGGGGTCAGTGCCCACGGCTACGAAGAACTGCGCATCCCGGATTTCGATGCCGCGCGTTTCGAGCAGGCGCTGAACCGGATGATTCAGCGCCACGACATGCTGCGCGTGGTGTTTCTCAGCGATGGTACGCAGCAGGTACTGGAGCAGGTGCCAACCTACTGCATGCCCCGCAGCGATTTGCGCGGCGTGCCCGCTGACGTCGCGCAGCAGACGTTGCAAGCGACCCGCGAGCGTCAGTCCCATCAAGTGCTGGACGCCAGTCGCTGGCCGCTGTTCGAGTTCAGCCTGTCGTTGCTCGATGATGGCATCACCCATTTGCACATCAGCCTGGATGCCTTGATCGTCGATGCCGCGAGCACACAGATTCTCGCCCGCGAGCTGATGGCGTTTTACGTTGATCCGCAGCTGATCCTGCCCGAGCCGGGCCTGACCTTCCGCGATTACGTGCTGGCCGAACATCAGCTTCGCAACGGCATTCGTTACGAACAAGCCCTGAGCTACTGGCGCGAACGGGTCACCCGCCTGGCACCGGCGCCGGACCTGCCGCTGGTGTGCCAGCCGGACAGCATCAGCAAT
Source organism: Pseudomonas reinekei (assembly GCF_001945365.1). Lineage (GTDB taxonomy): Bacteria > Pseudomonadota > Gammaproteobacteria > Pseudomonadales > Pseudomonadaceae > Aquipseudomonas > Aquipseudomonas reinekei. The sequence continues at coordinate 134,637 of NZ_MSTQ01000004.1, read as the reverse complement.
CCGCACTTCACCCGCCGCGACCGCGATATGCCGGCGGCGCAGTGGGCGCAGTTGAAAACCGTGGCCAAACAATTTGCGGTGACGCCGTCGGTGATGCTCCTGACTGCTTTCAGCGAAGTGCTGGCGCTGTGGAGTCGGCAGCCGCGATTTACCCTCAGCTTGCCGCTGTTCAATCGCTTGCCGTTGCACCCGGACGTCGATGAAATCATCGGCGACTTCACCTCCCTGGTGCTGCTGGAAGTCAACATCGCCGGGGCCATGAGCTTCACCGACAAGGCTCGGGCGTTGCAGGCGCAGTTGTGGCAAGACATCGATCACTCGGTGGTCAGCGGCGTGCGGGTGCTGCGGGAATTGTCCCAGGCCCGTGGCGTGCAGCAGACGGCAATGCCGATCGTATTCAACAGCACGTTGTCGGAGGCCGCACCGGAACTGGCGGAATTCAACCTCGCAGATGCGTTGAACGCCAGGCCTGTGCACAGCATCACGCAGACCCCGCAAGTATGGCTCGACCACACCTTGCTGGAGCTGGAAGGTCGCTTGCTGTTCAACTGGGACAGCATTGATGAGCTATTTCCGGCGGGCATGATCGAAGAAATGTTCGTCGCCTATAACGCACTGCTGGATCGCCTGCTGGAACCGGCCGCCTGGGAAGCGAATACGCCACAACTGCTGCCATTGGCGCGCTTGCCGGCACCCCTCGACACTCAAGACCCGTTGCCCTTGATGCACGAATTGTTCGAGCGTCAGGCGCTCATCACGCCGGACGCTGTGGCGGTGATTGCTACGCAGCGGCAACTCACCTACGGGCAATTGCGCACGGGGGCGCGGTCTCTAGGGGCGTTGCTTCAGGCCGAGGGCGTGACGCCCAATCGACTGGTCGCCGTGATGATGGAACGCGGCTGGGAACAAGTGGTGGCGACCCTGGCGGTCCTGTACGCCGGTGGCGCTTATCTGCCGATTGACCCGGCGCTGCCGGCGGAACGGGTGCGGCATATTCTTGAGCGCGCCGAAGTCAGCCTGGTGCTGACCCAACCGCCGCTGCTTGGCGTAATCGAGTGGCCGGTGCAGGTCCGCGCGATCGCCGTGACCGACGACGTCATGGGCCAGCATGCGCCGTTGCAACCGGTCAACCTTGCGCCCTCCGATCTGGCTTACGTGATCTACACCTCCGGTTCCACTGGCATGCCCAAAGGCGTAGTCATCGACCATCGCGGCGCGGTCAACACCTTGCTCGACATCAACCGACGCTTTGCCGTCGGCTCGGCGGATCGGGTGCTGGCGATTTCGTCGCTGAGTTTCGACCTCTCGGTCTATGACTTTTTCGGCACCCTGGCGGCCGGCGCGGCAGTGGTGGTGCTTGAACCGCAACTGGCGCTCGATCCGGCGCACTGGCGGGATTTGATCGCGCGTCATCAGGTGAGCCTGTGGAACTCGGTGCCGGCGTTGCTCGGCATGCTGCTCGAATACGTCGAGGGAGAGAGCGGCACGCTGCCCGCCAGTCTGCGGGTGGCGATGCTTTCCGGCGACTGGATTCCCCTGACCCTGCCGCAACGGCTGTGGGCGTTGCAGCCGTCGGCGCAACTGTTCAGCCTCGGCGGCGCTACCGAAGCTTCGATCTGGTCGATCTGCTACCCGGTGCAGCACGTCGATCCTGCGTGGCGCAGCATCCCTTACGGCAAGGCCCTCGATCACCAGCGTTTTTACGTGCTGGACGAAGCTCTGCAAGTGCGCCCGACCTGGGTTGCGGGGCAGCTGTACATCGGCGGTATCGGCCTTGCCCAAGGTTACTGGCGCGATGAAAAACTCAGCACCGGCAGTTTCTTCCCGCACCCACTGACCGGCGAACGCCTGTACCGTACTGGCGACCTCGGGCGTTTACTGCCGGATGGCAACATCGAATTCCTCGGCCGCGAAGACAATCAGGTCAAGGTCCAGGGTTATCGCATCGAGTTGGGCGAAATCGAAGCCGCGCTCAATCGCCACCCAGGCGTCCAAGGTGCGGTGGTGCAAATCCTCGGCAGCACGCTGGGGGAAAAACGTCTGGCCTGCTATGTGCTCAAGGCCGATCCGGCGTTGCAAGCCAGCGACTTCGCCCTGTACCTGGCAGACAAACTGCCGGCGTACATGGTGCCGTCGTCCTTCACCTTCGTGGACGCATGGCCGTTGTCGTCCAACGGCAAGGTCGACAAGAAACGCCTCCCGGAACCGTCGCCGCAAGTGGAGTCCGGCCCGGCGCTGGAAGTCGATGGTGTGCAGGAACAACGGCTGGTGGCGATTGTGCAAGCGGTCCTCAAGCGCGATGTCATCGCCGGCGACGCCAACCTGCTGAACCTCGGCGCGACGTCGATCGACATCGTGCGCATCAGTAATGCGTTGTCCAGCGAACTGCGCTTCCGTCCGCACGTGGCGCAACTGTTGGCGCAACCGACGTTGCTGCACCTGATCGGCATGTACCGCCAGAGCCTGGCGCACCAGGAACTGGTGAGCAACGCGCAGCAGCGTCTGAACAGTCACGAGGACGTCATCGAAGATCCGCAACTGCGTGCACAGTTCAAGGCTGACCAGCGTGGGCGCCGTACCTTTGCCCAAACGTTGCCGAGTGTGGCGCTGACCTTGCCGCAAACCCCGGCATTCGCGAAGCGATTCAGCGATTACCGCTCAGTGCGCCAGTACGCCGCGCAACCGATTGAAACCCGCGACTTTGCCGAACTGTTGGCGGCACTTGCCCAGGGTCAACTCGACGACGAGGTGAAATACCAGTTTCCGTCGGCCGGCGGTTTGTACCCGATCCAGGCGTACCTGTACGTCAAGCCGGAACGGGTGATCGGCGTGCCCGGTGGCGCTTATTACTACGACCCGTGCGAACACCGGCTGCTGGCCCTCGCCAGTGGGGCGCTCGACCCGGACACCTACGACTATTTCGTCAATCGGCCGGTCTTCGAAAACGCCGCCTTTTCGCTGTTTTTCATCGCCGACATGGCAGCGATCCGTCCGCTGTATGGCGAGCGCAGTCGCGACTTCTGCCACATCGAAACCGGCGCCATCGGGCAATTGCTGAGCATGACCGCCGTCGAGCAAGGCCTGGGCCTTTGCGGCATGGGTTCGATTGATGAACAACAATTACCGGCGCTGTTCGACCTCGGGCCGAGCCATCAATTGATCTACTCGATGGTCGGTGGCCTGCGTACCACGGATGAGCAACACCGCGCCGCGGTCGAGGCCTTTGCGCCCGACCAGCCCAGTGACGACAGCGACATGGAGGAATTTGAGGTATGAACGCCTATCAATTGCTGGAACTGTTCGCTCGTCATGCCGTCGTCCTCGAAGTGGAGGGCGACAAGCTGCGCTGCAAGGCGCCTCGCGGCTTTCTGACGGAAGAGATGATGCAAGCGCTCAAGCTGCACAAGCCTGAACTGATTGCGTTGCTCGGTGGCCATGATGCCGCGGTGATTCCTCTAAGGGCTGGCAGTGACGTGGACTGGCCGCTGTCTTTTTCGCAGCGGCAACTGTGGTTTCTCGATCATCTGGAACCGGGCAACGCGTTCTATAACGTACCCACGGCGTTGACCCTCAAGGGGCTGCTGGACGTGCCATCGCTGGAGCGGGCGCTGAACGGGTTGATCCAGCGCCACGAAATTCTGCGCACGACGTTTTGCAATGTCGATGGCGAACCCCGTCAGATTGTCCATCATGCGATGCCGCTTGCACTGCGTGTGACCGATCTAAGCGACCTGCCAGGCACCGAACGCGAGCAGCAAATCCGGGCGGCAGTCGATCACGACGCCCGCGCGCCATTCGATTTGGCCACCGGCCCATTGTTGCGAGCCTCGTTACTGCGTCTGGCCGACGATGAATATCTGTGGCTGTACAGCGTTCACCACATCATCGCCGATGGCTGGTCGATGGGCGTGATCCTGCACGAAGTCGCCACCCTGTACGGCGATTACCTGCGCGGCGAACAGTCCAGTCTGGCGCCGTTGCCGGTGCAGTACGCCGACTACGCCGGTTGGCAGCAGCAACGTCTCGGTGGGGATGCGTTGACCGCGCAACTCGATTACTGGCGGCGTACCCTGGCCGACGCGCCGGCACTCTCGACTATCCCCACCGACCGGCCACGGCCATTGGTGCAGCGTTATGCTGGCGCCACGTTCAGCTCCTCCCTGGACGCCAATACCCTGCGCGAACTCAATGGGCTGGCCCGACAAACCCAGGGCACCTTGTTCAATGTGTTGATGGGCGCACTGGCCGTGCTGCTGTGGCGGCACAGCGGTCAGCAGGATGTGTGCATCGGTACGCCCTTCGCCAACCGCAGCAGCCCTCAAATCGAGCCGCTGATCGGGCACTTCGTCAACACCTTGGTCATCCGCCAGCGCCTGGATCCTCAGCAAACCTTCGCCGAACTGCTGCGTGACGTGCGCGGGCAGATGCTCGACGTTCACGCCCATCAGGACGTGCCGTTCGATCGGGTGGTCGAAGCCGTCAATCCACAGCGCGATACCGCTCATTCGCCGTTGTTCCAAGTCATGCTTGTGTTGCAGAACACACCCGCTGGCAACCTGGAAATGCCTGGCTTGAGCCTGTCGCCCTACAGCACCAGCAGCGCCACGGCCAAGTTCGACCTGGCGTTCGAGTGGGTCGAACGCGAAGGGCGGCTGAACCTGTTGGTGGAATACAACACCGACCTGTACGACGTGGCGACTATCGAACGTTTAAGCGGGCATTACCGACAGTTGCTCGAACACATTGTCCAAGACCCCAAGCAGCCGATTGGCGCGTTGTCGCTGTTGACCGAAGCCGAGCGTGAACAGATCCTGGTGGGCTGGAACCGTTGCGCACCGCTGGCGCAACCGGCGGACTGCTTGCACCGATTGTTCGAAGCCCAGGTTGCGCGCCACCCGCAAGCCTGTGCGGTGGCATTCGAAACTGAAACCCTGAGCTACGGTGAATTGAACGCCCAGGCCAATCGTCTGGCGGCGTATTTGCGCAGCCTCGGTGTCGGCCCGGACGTGCGCGTGGCGGTGTGTGTCGAGCGCTCGCTGGAGCTGCCGGTGGCGTTGCTGGCGGTGCTCAAGGCCGGTGGCGCCTATGTGCCGCTGGACCCGAATTATCCGGTCGGACGCCTGAGCCACATGCTCAGCGATAGCACCCCGGCCGTGCTGCTGACGCTCGGCTCGGCGCACGAAATACTGCGCCAGGCCCAGCAAGGTTCAACCTGGGAAGCGCCAGTGCTCGACCTCAAGGCGCAAGATGCGCTTTGGGCCGGTCTGTCGCCGGAAAACCCCGACCCGCGCAGTGTCGGTGTCACGCCCGATCACCTCGCCTATGTGATTTACACCTCGGGCACCACCGGGCTGCCCAAAGGCGCGATGGTGGCGCATCGCGGCCTGAGCAACCTGCTGTTGTGGTGTTCGCAGGTCTGCGGCGAAACCGGGGTGATGCTGCACAAGATCCCCTTCGGTTTCGACGCCTCGGCCTGGGAGACCTTCTGGCCGCTGACCACGGGCGGGCGGCTGGTTGTAGCGCGTCCTGGCGGTCATCTGGAGCCGGGTTACATGGCAAAAGTGGTGCGCGAACAACGGGTCACGGCGCTGGTGTTTGTGCCGGCGATGCTGCAACTGTTTCTCGAAGTCGATGAGGTCAGCCTGTGCACCGGGCTGACCGACGTCTTCTGCGGCGGCGGTGAGCTGTCGCCAGCCCTGGCTCGGCGTTTTCAGGAGCGACTGCCGCATGCCCGTTTGCACAACGTCTATGGCCCGACCGAAACCACGGTGATCAACAGCGTCTGGACCCTGGAGCCCGGCGCCGAAGTGCCGGCCCTGCAAGTACCGATTGGCCGGCCGATCGCCAACAACCGTTTCTACGTGCTGGACGAGCGCGATGCGCCGGTGCCGGTGGGCGTCACCGGGCAGTTGCACATTGGCGGCGTGGGTGTTGCGCGCGGTTACCTGGGGCTGGCGCAACTCACCGCCGAGCGCTTTATCGATAACCCGTTTGTGCCTGGAGACCGGTTGTATCGTAGCGGCGATCTGGCGCGTTATCGCCCGGACGGTCAGTTGGAATTCCTCGGTCGCAACGACTTTCAAGTCAAGTTGCGCGGCGTGCGCCTGGAACTGGGCGAGATCGAAGCACGGCTGGAAGCCTTCGCCGACATCCGTGCCGCCGTGGTGCTGCTGGTCGGCGACACGGCGCAGAACCAGCGGCTGGTAGCCTGTTGTGCAGTGATGGAAACCCCGGATGAGTCGGCGGTGCACGCGCACCTGGCGGCCACGCTGCCCAGAGCCGTGTTGCCGAGCGCTTATCTGTGGCTCGACACGCTGCCGCTGACCGCCAATGGCAAAGTCGATCGCGTGGCCCTGACCACCCTTGCCGATCAAGACCTGGCCAATCGTCAGGTCAACCTCAGCAGCCCGCGCGATCATATTGAATTGACCCTGTACCAAATCTGGAAAGGTGTGTTGCTGGCGACCCAGATCGGCATTCGCGACAACTTTTTCAATGTCGGCGGAACGTCCATCGCAGCGATCAAAATGGCCCACCAGATCGGCCAGGCGTTCAACGTCGAAGTGCCGGTGCGCGTGGTGCTCGGCTACCCGACCATCGAAGCCCTGGGCGGCTGGTTGCGCGCCGGGGCCAGTCCAGCGGCCGTGCAAAGCAACCTGATCGAATTCCGCCGCGCTGCGGGCCAGCGCAATGTGGTGTGCATTCATCCGGCGGGCGGCACTGCGTTTTGCTACCTGTCCCTGGCCAAAGTGCTGCCGGAGGAGGTCGGTGTGTACGGCGTGCAATCACTGGGGCTGAATCCGGGGGAGGCCACCGAGCCGACAGTCGAAGCCATGGCTGAAGCCTATTTGCGCCTGATCGAGCCCTTGGCGACGCAACCGCTGGTGCTCACCGGGCTGTCCTTCGGTGGGCTGGTGGCTTACGAAATGGCCCGGCGCCTGACAGCAGCCGGACATCGCCAAGTGACCGTGGTGTTGCTCGATACCCAAGGCTCGGATGATCCGAATTTCCGCCAGCAGATCGGCACCGTCGAAATGGCCGAGTTCCGCGACAAACTGGTGCGGTTCAATGGCATGTACCCCGGCATCGAAGACGCGCAAGTCGAGCGTTATTTCCACCTCTACAACCACAACCGTCTGGCCATGGCCGGCTACGCATGCGAGCCGCGTGCCGGTCGCGTGGTGCTGATCCAGGCCCGGGAGGGTTTCAGCCGCCAGCAGTTGCATGCGCTGCGAGGTTTCTGGCGTCGGCGTGCCGGCGACGGCTTCCTGGCGAAACTGGTGAACGGCGGTCACTGGGACATGCTCGAAACCGCTGAAGTGCACCGGGTCTCGCAGACCCTCAGGCAGGAACTGCAACGCTTCGACGCGCAGGAGGCGAAATAATGAATCCACAGATGCTGACGTTGCTCGCACAATTTGCCGCACAAGTGCGGCGCGATCCCCAAGCCCTGGCAGTCGTCGATCAGCAGGTACGCCTGAGTTACAGCGAACTGGCCAGCGCCAGCGAGCGCATCGCCCGGGGTTTGCAGGCACGGGGCGTGCAACCGGGCGAGTCAGTGGCGCTGTGCATGCCGCGTTGCTGGCAATGGCTCGCCGCGATACTCGGCGCGCTGAAAGTCGGCGCCGTGGTGGTGCCGCTGGACCGTGCCAGCCCGGTCAAACGCCGGGACCTGATGCTTGCCGATGCCGCGTGCGTGGGGCTGATCACCCTGGATGAGCAGTGGACCCCGACACCCGCGCGTTGGCAGGCGAGTGTCGACGCGTTGCTGGATCACCCGGATCAACCGCCACAACCTTTGGCCGACACGTTTGCCGAGGTGAGTTTCCTGTTCTACACCTCGGGCACCACCGGCACTCCGAAAGCTGTGGAGGTCGGCGAACGGGGCTTGCTGCGTCTGACGCAAACCGCTGGCTATATCGAGATCCGTCCGGCGGATCGCTTTGCCTGCCTGTCGAATCCGGGCTTCGATGCGTGCAGTTTTGAACTGTGGGCGCCGCTGCTCAACGGTGGTTGCTGCGTGATGATTGCCGATCACGATGTGCTGGATGCGCAACGCCTGGCCCGTGTATTGGAAGAGGAGCGGGTCGACAACCTGTTTATGACCGTTTCGCTGTTCAATACCTTGAGCGCGGAATACCCCGCGTGCTTTGCCCACCTGCGTCAGTTGCTGATCGGCGGCGAGCAAATCAGCGCCGCTGCGGTGCGCGCCTGGTATGGGGCGAATCCCGGCAGTCAGTGCCAGATCTTCAATGCCTACGGGCCCACGGAATGCACGACGTTTGCCTTGTGCTACCCGATTGCCCGGGACTTCGGCAGCCCGTCGGTACCGATTGGCCGGCCATTGCCGGACACGGGCGTACGGGTGCTGGACGAGCAGCAACGGCCGGTGGCGGTCGGTGAAGTCGGCGAGTTGTACCTCAGTGGCAGCGGTGTCGCCCGAGGCTATCGCAACCGTGCCGAAGAAACCGCACGCAGCTTCGTGCGCTTGGCCGAACTGGATGGCGGCGCCCAGGTTCACTACCGAACCGGTGATCGGGTGCGGATCAACGTCGAAGGGTTGATCGAGTACATCGGCCGGGTTGATCGGCAGGTAAAGGTTCGTGGTTTTCGCATCGAACCGGGGGAGGTGGAGCAGCAGATCCTGGAGCATCCGCAGGTGGCGCAGGCCTATGTCTGCACCCAACGAATAGCTGCCGAAGACCATCAGTTGCTGGCATTTATCGTACATCGCGATGGTTTGGATTACGTCGAATTCGACGCCCATCTGCGGGCCCGACTGGCCTTCTACATGCGCCCGCATCAGTTGTTTTTGCTGGAGCGACTGCCGCTGACCGCCAACGGCAAGATTGACCGCGACACCTTGCTGGCACAGTCGTTGACGCCTTGGCGACCCGCCGTCGAGCAGAGTGATATCGAGGGTTCACCGGCACTGGACTGGTTGCTGGCACAGGTTCGTTCGCTGTTGGGGCAACCGGCGCTCAATGCGCACGATGACTGGCTCGGCAGTGGCGGCGACTCACTCAAGGCCATGCGTCTGCGTTCAGCGATTCGCACGTACTGGCAGCGCGAGATCGCCATCGCCACGCTCTTGAGCGAACCGTTCATGGCGCTGGCCGAACACCTGATCGACCAACAGGCCAACGTTATCTATCCTCCCGCGCCCCCCATCAGCAGCGCACGCCGTCTGCCGGCCACCGCCGAACAACGCCGCCTGTGGCTGATGCAGCAACGCACTCCGACGTCGACGGCTTATAACGTGCCGCTGATTCTACATCTGGCGGCCGGTGTCGATGTGTCGGCGCTGGCGCATGTCGTGGGGCAGCTGGTGGCGCGTCATCCGGGGTTGCGCACGGCATTCGTATCCGGCGCCGATGGCCTCGATCAAGTGATTGCCGAACACGGTCCGGTTTGTCGCACCTTCGAACCCGGGCATTTCACCGAAGACACCTGGCAAGCCTTCGCGGCGCTGGTGTTCGGCACGCCCTTCGATCTGGCCATGCCGACGTTGTTTCAGGCCTGGCTGCTACCGTTCGCCGATGGAAGTTGCCGGTTACTGTTGAACCTGCACCACATCATCGTCGATGGCTGGTCGATGAATCTGTTGTTCGACGACCTGACGCAGCTCTATGAAGACGCCGTGCGGGGGCGTGTCTGCCCTGAACCGACGCCACAGCTGACCACGCTGGAATTCGGCCAATGGCAGGGGCAGTGGAGCGTCGACCCGCATTACCGCGACCAGCGCCGGGCCTTGGCACAATTGCACCGCCAGCAAGGGGCGCCGTCACCCGCGCTGAGTCCGATGCGTGCTGTCAGCCCGGAAGCCAGACTCTATCGCAGACCCTTGGGCGACCTGCGCAGTGCGGCCCTTGAGCGTTTCTGCAGCCAGCAACGCCTGACCCGTTTCGAAGTGCTGTTCAGTGCCTTCGCCTGGAGCCTGTACGCCCTGACCGGGAGTGAGCGGCCACGGATCGCCAGCCCGGTGTCGAACCGGCCGCTTGCGGAGTTCGAACAGACACTGGGCATGTTTGCCAACACCGTGCTGATTCCGACCTCCGTCGATAATGCCTTGACCCTGGGTGAGCAATTGCGCCGTCAGACCGCCACCGTGCGCGAGGTGCTGGCGTTACAGGACGTCGCGTTGGCGGATGTCGTGGAAGACCTGCGCCTGTCGTCGGGCACCCCGTTGTTCGATTTCATGTTCGTGCAGGAAAACACCGATTACGCCGCACTGTCGGGGTCCGGTTTGCAAGCGACGCTGGCGTTCAGCGAGCAGTTGCAGGCCAAATGCCCGTTGACCTTGCTTGTCGTGGGGGCGGAATGCTGGTGGGAATATCAGTGCAGCTACTTTGATGAAGCGCAGATGCACGACGTGCATGAGCTGCTTTGCCGGAGCCTCGACCTGCTGCTGGAATCACCGGCAGCGACCCTCGATGATCTCCTCAACCCTTATCGACGCCACATGCCGGTGGCCAGTGAGGGTTCCAGCGGGGAACCGCCGTTCAAGACCCTGGCCGACTGGTTCGACCATCAAGTCCATTGCACACCGCACGCTATCGCGCTGGTGGCCGGCCAGCAGCGCTTGAGCTATGCCGAACTGAATGCATTGTCCAACACCTTGGCGGCGACCTTGATCGAACGTCAGCCGCTGCCGACTCAGGACCACACACCGCTGCATGTGGTGCTGTTTCTCGACGCCTCGGTCGAGCACATCGTTGCCTTGCTGGCCCTGGCCAAACTCAACTTGACCGCCGTCCCGCTCGATCCCGGTTATCCGCTGGCTTTACAGCGTCAGGTACTCGAACAAGCGAACCCGCATTGTCTGTTGTTCAGCCCCACGACCGAAGCGGCACTGGAAAACCTCGATGCCAGGCGCCTTGCCCGGCATCGGGTTGACCTCAGGGCCGAATCCCAAGCGCTCGCACGCGCCCATCATGCCGGTGAACGCGCGCTGTACACGCTGTTTACCTCCGGTTCCACGGGCACCCCCAAGGGGGTGCAGGTGTCGGATCGCACCCTGTGCAACCTGCTGCACTGGCAGCGCACCGAGGGCCAGTTGCCGGCCAAGTCGGTGACCTTGCAGTTTTCCATGTTGTCGTTCGATGTGTCGTTTCAGGAGATTTTCGCAACCTTGTGCGGCGGTGGCACCTATCACCTGATCACGCCGCGCTGGCGTCAGGATGCACAAGCGTTGTTGGCGTACCTGGTCGAAGCGCGGATCGAGCGCCTGTACTTGCCTTGCGTGGCGTTGCAGCATCTGGCGCAAACCGCTGTTGCCCAAGGGACGTACCCGCCGGCGTTGCGCGAAGTGGTCACGGCGGGGGAGCAATTACTCTGCACCGACGCGCTGAAAACCTGGTTCGGTGGTTTGCCGATGGCGACGCTGTTCAACCACTACGGACCCACGGAAACCCACGTGGTCAGCGCTTACCGCTTGCCGCCGACGGCCCGTGACTGGCCGCTGCGTGCACCGATTGGCCACGCCGTCGGCAATGCCCGTTTGCTGTTGGTCGACGAGCACGACCGCCCGGTACCGAGCGGTAGCCGTGGTTACCTGCTGGTGGCCGGACCGATGATTTCCCGCTGCTACCTCGCCGACCCGGCGTTGAACGCGACACGGTTTATCGAGTTGCCGCAAGCCGAAGGTGACACTCGGTTGTTCTATCGCACCGGCGATCTCGCCTGGGCCGACCCTGAAGGTTGCCTGCACTATCTGGGGCGCGACGACCAGCAAATCAAACTCAGCGGTCATCGCCTGGAACTGGGGCAGATCGAAGCGGCGCTGATGCAGGTGCCGCAAGTGATCAACGCGGTAGTGACGGTTCAGGTTGATCCACCGAGCCTGATTGCGTACCTGCAACTGGACGGCGAGCCGGCGACGGCGCAGACGCTGGATCGTCAGGTCGCCCGACAACTGCCGGCCCACGTGCGCATTGACGCGTATCGACGGATCGACGCCTGGCCACGTACGCCCAGTGGCAAAATTGATCGCAAGGCTCTAAGGGGGTTGGGCGAGGCGATGGAACGGCGTCGTTCGACACCTGCGGCCCCTGCGTTGAGCCCGCTGGAGCAGCAATTGAGTGTGCTGTTCAGCGCCGTTATCGGCCGGGAAATCGAGCCCGATCAAACCTTCTTCGAAGCGGGCGCCACCAGCCTCGGCCTGATGCGCCTGCACGCCCGTTACAACCAGGAACTGCCACATGACGTGGCGATGGCCGATCTGTTTGAGCAGGTGACAGTGCGCAGCCTTGCGGCGCACTTGTCGAGCACGCCATCGACCCCGGCCGCGCGGGTGCGTCATGCCGATGTCGGCCAGCAACCGATGGCGATCATCGGCATGGCGGTCAATGTAGCCGGGGCGCAGAACCTCGATGAGTTCTGGGCGATGGTTCAGGGCGCAGCGTTGGGTATCGAGCATTTCGAGGCGGCTGAAGGGCGCGTCGGTGCTCGCAGTCAACTGGCCGGAATGCTGGATTTCGACCCCGAGTATTTCGGCATCAGCCGTCAGGAAGCGCGATTGATGGATCCGCAACAGCGGCATTTGTTGATGGCCTGTGTGCAGGCGTTGCAACACGCGGCGATCACGCCGTCTGCCGACGGCCCGCGCATCGGCCTGATTGCCAGTTGTGGCGAAACCACGTACTTCCAACAGATGCTGCGCGAGACCGCCGACGGTGATTTGCCGGACGGTTTCCAGATGGCGCTGCACCACGACAAGGACTTCCTGGCGACCAAAGCTGCCTACCACCTCAATCTCACCGGCCCTGCCATGAGCGTGCAGGCAGCCTGCGGCAGTTCGCTGATTGGCGTGCACCTGGCCAGTTCGATGCTGCGTCAGGGCGACAGCGACGTGATGCTGGCGGCCGGGGTGCTGATCGACCCGACACTGACCGACGGCTATCGCCATCGTTCGCAGCACATCTTTTCCAGTGATGGCTTGTGTCGGCCGTTCAGCGACGATGCCAGCGGCACCATCGGCGCCAGTGGTTATGGCGTGGTGGTGCTTAAGCCATTGGCCCGCGCCCGCGCTGATGGCGACCGGATTTATGCCTTGCTCGAAGCCTCGGCGCTGAACAACGATGGCCGCGACAAAATGAGCTACACCGCGCCTTCGGTCGCGGGGCAGAGTGCGGTGATTCGCGAGGCCTTGGCCAAGGCCGGGCTGACTGGTGCCGATATCGGTTACATCGAAGCCCACGGCACCGGCACGTTGCTCGGTGACCCGGTCGAGGTCGCGGCGTTGAGCAAGGCGTTCGGCGATGCCCCGGCCGGCGGTTGTGCGTTGGCCTCGGTGAAAAGCCAGATTGGCCATTTGGGCGCGGCGGCCGGGGTCGTCGGGTTGATTCGCGCGAGCCTCGCGGTGTTCCATGGCGTGGTGCCGCCGAACCTCGGTTTTGGCCGGGTCAATCCGCAAATCGACCTCGTTAATTCGCCGTTTTATGTACCGACCACAGCACGGCCCTGGCCAGAAGGGCGGCGGCGTTTGGCAGGGGTCAGCAGTTTTGGCATTGGAGGCACGAATGCGCATGTGATTGTGGGGGCTGCGCAGCAGGACCAGGCCTTGGCTGAGGACGTGCTGCCGTGCCTGATGATGTCGGCTCACAGTCGTTCGGCTTTGTTGCGCGATGTCGAGGTGATTCAAGCGTATCTGAACGCATTTCCCGAGCATTACGAGGCGGTGCTGCGTCACCTGCAATCCGGGCGTCGTCAACGGCGTTGGCGTCTGGCGATGGCGTATCGGGCGGGGGAGGAACTGGACACTTCATTGATCAAGGAAGTGAGCGCATCCGGTGTGCGATTGAACGCCAATGGGCATCCAGCCCAGGCGCTGATAGACGCATGGTATGACGGTGCAACCATCGACTGGCCACAGCGTTCGGCGCCACCGCCGTGGAATTTGTCGCCATCATCTTTCGATTTGGAGACCTGCCGGTTCCAGGCAGCAGTTGAACCCGAAAATACCAAGGTCATTGAGCGCCAACCATTGGCCGACTGGTTCTACCAACGACAGTGGGTACGTGTGCGGCGCTTGAACGCGGCTGTAGCTGCCAAACGCCGTGAAACGCTGGTCATCTGCAGCAACGAAGCGCTCGATGCAACGTTGCTGGAGGGCCTGAGCCGCGTATATCAGCGGGTGGTTCAGGTATACGCCGGCAATGGCTTCAAACGACACGCCATGGATCGTTTCCAGCTCGACCCGCTGGACACCCCGGCGTTGACTCGCTTGCTCGATGAACTGACCGTGCCTGCATTGGGCGAACTCGAATGGCTGCACGCGTTACCGCTGTCGGTGACCGGACCGGTCAATGAGCAAAGCCTGGCGGCGGCGCAATGGGCCGGTCTGGACACCGTCAGCGCCTTGATGCAGGCCTGGGGGCAAACCTCGCGGACAACGGCGTTGCGGCTGTGGCTGATGTCGTGGCAGGCCTGTCCGGTTGACGGTGACGTGATGCGTCCCGAACTGGCGGCGCTGGCCGGGATCACCGAAGTGGTGCCCCAGGAATACCCGGTGCGCTGTCACTGGCTGGATTGGCCGACTTCCCACATGGACGCGCAGGCACTGGCGACGTTGCTCGCGGACCCGGCGCCCTTGACCCGGCGCATGGCGATTCGCGACGGTTACCTGTGGCAACCCCGGCTGCTCGCCAGTCCGTTGCCGGCCAGCGCGGCGCTGGCGAACAGGCTGCCCATGGACGGTACGTTCCTGATATTGGGCGGCACGGGCGGTATCGGTCGCACGTTGGCCGAGCACCTGCTGCAGGCGCCGCAACGGCGTATCGTCGTCCTGTCACGCGGGGGGGAATTACCGGCAGCGCTGGCGGCCTATGGGGCACGGGTCGACCCTGTGCGGGGCGACATTGCCGACCTGGCGGGTTGGTCCGGGGTGGTCGAACAATTGACACGTCGTTACGGCCGCTTTGCCGGAGTGATTCACGCCGCGGGTGTCGGTGCCGGCAGCCTGATCCGCCAGCGTGACGCCCGGCAACTGGGCGAGGCTATGGCGTCCAAGACCCGAGGCATGCTCGCGGTCGAGGCGTTGATCGAAGCGATGAGCCCCGGGTTTGTGCTGTATTGCTCGTCGATGTCTGCGCTGTTCGGCGGCGCGGGGCACATGGATTACGCCGCCGCCAGTGGCGTGCTCGACGGCTTCGCCCATTACCGCCCGAACGCGGCCAGCGACTGCGTGCGCCTGGGCATCAACTGGGACATCTGGCGCGACATCGGCATGGCCACCACCCAAGGCACTGTCGATGCCGCGCATCAGGATCACCTGGCGGTCGGCATGACGGCGCAAGAGGGCTGTCAGGTGTTCGACCAGGCCATGGCGACGCAACTGCCACAACTGCTGATCTCGACCACCGACATCGTGACTGCGCGGCGTTTCTATCCGGTTCGCCATGGCGCTGCGATGGCGCCGGTGGATGCGCCGCAGGCGCTGGACCTGCGCAGCCATCTGCACGAGTGCCTGTGCAAATGGCTGGGCGTCAGCAGCCTCGATGAAGACGATTCGCTGTACGAACTGGGGGCGGACTCGCTGACCTTGCTGGACCTGATCGATGCGTTGCAAGCGGCCACCGGCGTGGTGTTCCAGCTTTCGCAATTCAGTCACAAGGTCAGCCTGCAAGAGATCCTGGCGTTGGTGGACGCTGCTGCGGTCTGTTCGACGTCAACGGTGCCGGAAACCTGGGCCGATGCGGTGCAGATTGATCAATGGCACGCGGGCGCGGGGCGCGAGTGGCTGTACCTGATTCACCCGGTGGGCGGCGATGTCCAGGCGTACCGGGCACTGGTGTCGGCGCTGCACCCTGATCTGGGCGTGTGTGTGATTGCCGATCCGGTGTTGCGTCTTGCGCACTTGCCGAACATCGGCGTGGCTGAGCGCGCGGCACTTTACTTGAAGGCTATTCAGGCCCGGGAACCCAACGGCAGCGCTTGGCGCCTGGCCGGGTGGTCGTTCGGCGCCTGGGTGGCACAGTCGATGTGCAGCCTCGCACCGCCATCCGGATTCAGGCAGCCGCTGCTGTACCTGATTGACCCGCCCGCGCCGGACGCCGGCGTGGAACTGGCGAGCATCGACGCCCAGGCGATCGAGCAGGTGTTCCAGCGCGAGTTTGCCCAGCGCTGGCCCGACGCCATTGACCGGGCATTGCCTGAAGACCGGCAAGCCTATTTGCAGCACCTGACCCGTTGCTGCCAGCACAACATCGCCAGCATGCAGACCTTCCAGCCACCCGCGTTGGCGACCACATCCGTGCGCCTGTTCATTGCCGCACAAGCCAACCCCTATAGCGTGGGCAATGCCTGGAACGCCGAAGACCTGAAACAAACCTGGCAGGATTTACTCCCGCAGATGCTGAGCTGGCAGCGGCTGGACACCGATCACTACGGCATCGTCGCAGGCCAATGGGCGCGAATGATCGCCGACATGATCAGCACCGATTTTCAACCCGAGGAGGGCAATCAGCATGACTGACAACAATCCGCAATTCGAGGTAGTCCGCAACGACGAAGGCCAGTACTCCCTGTGGCCGGTGGGCAAGCCGATGGCCAAGGGCTGGACTGTGGTGGGGCAACGCGGGGAGCGGCAGGCTTGCCTGGATTACATCGCTGAACACTGGACCGATATGCGACCGCTTTCGCTTCAGCATTGAGCACTGTCAATCGCAGGGTCTGGTGACTGGCCATACACATAAAAAGGTGAGGGAACATGGATCAATTGGCATTGAAGGCGATCGAGTGCATTGCAGGGCAATCCCGTGCGCCTTACCACAGCATTACCCTGGACCGTCTCACGCCGATCATCGGCGCCGAAGTGGGCGGGATCGACCTGTCACAACCATTGAGCGAAGAGCAACTCACCGAAGTGCGCAGGGCCTTTCTGGAAAACCACGTGTTGGTCTTTCGCGACCAGCACCTGACAGTAGAGCAGCACAAAGCCTTCGGCCGACTGTTCGGCGAACTGCGGTCCTTGCCGGTGGAGGACATCGACGGCGATGACCCGGAGCTGGTTGTAATCCGCGCCAGCGCGCAATCGCGGTTCGTCGCCGGGGAAACCTGGCACACCGACGGCACGGCGGACCTGGAGCCGTCCATGGGCTCGATGCTGTACGTCAAGGAAACCCCGGCCATCGGCACGGGCGGCGATACGCTGTTTGCCAACATGCACCTGGCCCTGGAGATGCTGTCGCCGGCAATGCAGCAGTTCCTGGGTGAATTGACTGCGATCCACGACGGCGAGATTCCGTGGAAAGGCTTCCAGCCACCGGCCAACCTGCCCAGGACAGAGCACCCGGTGGTGGTTCGCCACCCGGAAACCGGGCGCAAGACACTCTTCGTGAACTCCGGGTTCACCTCGCACATCGTCCAGCTGTCTGGCGGCGAGAGCCAGACCCTGTTGAACATGCTGTTCGATCTGATCGCGCGGGAACCGATCCTCAGCTGTCGCGTGCGCTGGGCGCCCAACACCCTAGTGTTCTGGGACAACCGCTGCACCCAGCATCACGCGGTCTGGGATTACTTCCCGCATTCGCGCTACGGCGAGCGCGTGACGATCCTCGGCAAACAACCCAAGGCTTGACCCCAGACCATTGCCCCATGGGAGCGAGCTTGCTCGTTCCCATAAAGGGCAGCGATCAAACCGGGGAGGGCGCTGGCGCCAACTCAGGCTGGCTAGCCCGCAACACCCGATACCCCAACAAGCCAATCGGAATGCACGCTAACGCCAACCCCCAGAACAATACCGCGCCACCAAAATGCGCAATCACCACCGCACCGAGCAACGGTGCCAGCGCTGTACCCAACCCCGCCAACATCGAAATCCCGATAAAACTTCCGCGCATGCCCCGCGGCGCCAGGCGATCGATCAAGGTGCCGAACAGCGGCATCACAATGATCTCGGCAAACGTTGCGAAGACCACGGCAAACAGCCAGCCGGCCCACCAGGCCCCGGTGTTCAGCGCTATCAGGGCGTGGGCGACCATCAGGCAGCCCAGCGCCATCAGGTAGGCGGTCTTGTCGGCCAGGGTAATCAGCCAATTCATCAAAAGCAGGTGCACCACCAGCACCACGGCGGCGTTGGTGAAACTCATCATGGCGATGATGTGGTTGATGTCATCGACGCTCAATTGCAGCAGGTAAAAGGTCAGCGGTTCATCGATCTGCGCGTAGACCAGCACCAGGAAAAAGTTGGCGACGATGATCGATAAAAACAACTTGCTGCCGAGTATCGCGCGCAAGATTTCCCGCAGCGCTGGCGAAGTGGTTTTCGTCAGGTGCGGATTACGCAACCGCGCACGGTCGGCGTTGATGATCGTCAGGGTCAGTAAGGCATAGACGCACACGGCAACGCAGAACACGCCGTCGCTTTGATGGTTGGCAAACCACAGGCCGATCAGCGGGCCGATGGCCGCCGCGCAGTTGACCACGTAATAACGGATGTGGAACAGGAACGTGCGCTGGGCATCATCGACCGCCGTATCGCTCAACAGCATGCGCAACAGTGGCTCGAGAATGCTCTGGGACAGCGCCATGCCGATGATTGCCGCGAAATAGCTGGTTTGCCCGGGCAACAGGCCCATAAGCAGGTAACAGCTGGCGCACAGTGCGCAACCGAACAGCATCAGGTTGCGCGAATTGAAGCGATCCCCCAACAGACCACTGAGCGGCGACAAGGCAATCGAAATCACCGCGCCGAGGGCCAGTTGCGCGCCGATCTCGGTGATCGGCGTGCCGAACCGTTTGTTCATCGCCACCGCAATGAACGGCCAGATCATGAACGAGGCAACGCGGGCCAGGCCGATCCCCATCAACAGCCAGCGCGTCGGGGCGGGCAGGGCGCGCAATGAGGCCAGGGTGCTGGTGACAGGGCGCTGGCCCATCAGCTGAGCCGAAGCTGATAGATGAGGTCGTCAAACCATTGATCACCAATCTGATAGGCCTGGGGCACGCGGCGTTCAAACACGAAACCGCATTTCTCCAGCACTTTGCACGAGGCGATATTGCCGTCGGTGACGGTCGACTCCAGCGACTCGAGGCCGATGGCCGCCGCGTAGTCGATGATCGCCTTGCGGGATTCGGTGCCGAAGCCCTTTCCCTGAAACTCCGGAAGCAGCAGCGTGCCAACCTCGGCATGGCCCGGCGACAGAATGCGGAAACCGCTGACGCCGAGCTCCTGCTGGCTGGCCTCGTGGATCACCACCAGGCACAACCAATGCTCGGACTGCGGCGTCCACGCCGGCAGGCGGTGGTCGAAGCCTTTGCGAATTTGTTCCTCAGCAATGTCGCCGAACACGAATTGCATGGTCTGGGGTTCGGTATGCAGCCTGAGAAACAACGGCCAATCAGACTCTACCAGGGTCCGAAAATACAATTGCTCGGTGCGTAACGCCAGCATCCAATGCTCCTCGCGTGATCGAAAAGGGACAGGGGTTTCACGCGGCGGGACTGAGTTCATAACACAGTGTTGATAGCTCCGACGATGGTTCCTTCTGCATGACCCCAGCTTAAATTATTAAACGATCGGTGGAAAATCGTAATTGCCTGCCGGGTTGCCTCTGAACAGCGAACTGTCGCTTCTCAATGAGTCAATAGCCCGGCAGTCAAGGCGCTATTCTGTAAACAGCGGCACGGTAAATCGGAACTCTGATCCTCTACCCGGTTCGCTTTCAGCGCAGATTGTCCCCCCGTGAGCCTCAACAATACCCTGGGTAATGTACAAACCGAGGCCGGTGCCGGTTGGGTTGCCCTCTTTTACTGTCCAGTAGCGGTCGAAAACATGCGGCAGGTTTTCCTTGGGAATGCCCTCGCCACTGTCACTCACGGTGAAGACAATCTCGTCGCCGACCGACTTGGCATGCACGCGCACCTTGCCCAATCGCGGGGTGAACTTGATCGCGTTGCCGACCAAATTCGACAGTACCTGAAACAGCCGCTCCGGATCGGCGTGGATGCGTAGATCGGGATCGGCGTCGAAGGAAATACTGATGTCCTTGTCCAGCGCCAGCGGTGCGAGCAGCGACTGTGCCTCTTCGAACATCTGGCCAACGTCGAGTTTCTGCGGCGTGATGACGTAGCGCCCGGCGTCGATTTTCGACGTATCGAGCAAGTCTTCGAGTAGCGTGTTCATACGCCCGGCAGCATGTTGCATGGTGTCGATGGCCGTTGAGATTCGACGGGAAGTGTGCGGGCCGTCGGAACTGAAGGCCTTTTGCATCATGCCGCAGAGCATCGAGATCACCGTCATTGGATTGCGCAAGTCGTGGGAAACCACCGCCACCAACTCATCGCGGGCGCGCACGGCTTCCTGCTCGCGGCGTACTTGCCGAGCCAGATCGTTTTCCAGCGCCGAGCGGCGCAGATCGTTGGCGGCGAACAGATCACCGTGGCTCCACTGGGTGGAAATTCCGGCCATCTCGACTTTCCAGATTTCGAACGAGGTGCGCGGGCGCAAACGCAGGCCAGCCTCGGAGTTTTCCAGATCCAGCGGCTTGCGCGGATCGCCGCTCCAATTGATGTTCTCCTTAACCTCCGGACGGAACCAGAGCACCCCGTTGTCAACCGGTTTCGGCAGGCTGATGGCAAGTACGCCGCTGGCCACTTGCTGATATTGCTCTGCCGGCGGGTAGACACCGGCCAGGTGATTGCTGGCAAAGACCGCCTCGCCGCGATCCTGCAGCCACTTTTGCAAAGCGCGAATTTCATCCGGCTCCGGACAGTGGCCGTACCGGTGCAATTGTTTGTCTTCAATGATCGCGATGCCGCCGGCATTGGTCAGCGCCATCAGGGTCTGCGGCTGATGTGCCAGGCCGTCGAACACATTCTGTGGCGAGTCGATCATCGCTTGATTGAGCAGCGCCAACGCTTCGACTTTCTCTTCACGCTGGCGGCTGATCTCCAAGGCTTCCATGGCGCTGATTTGCAGCGACAACACCTGGCCGATGGTCTGGCACGCCGCGCGCAACTCCTGCGGCACATGCAGTGGCTGGCGATTGCCGCAACTGATCAGGCCCCAGAGTTTGTCGCCCTTGAGCAGGGAAATACTCATCGACGACAGCACTCCCATGTTCTTCATATACTGGCAATGGATCGGCGACACGCTGCGCAGGGTGGCGAAACTCAGGTCCAGCGGCGTGTTCGTATCCGGACGCAACTTTGGCACCAGCGGCACGGGCTGGTAATCGGCATTGGGGATGATCCGCAGCCAATTGGTGCGATACAGCTCGCGCGCTTGTTCGGGAATATCTGACGCCGGGAAAAACAAGCCATTGAACAATTCCATCGACGGGGAGGATGCTTCGGCGATGACCTGACCGTGGCCTTCTTCCTCAAAACGGTAGATCAGCACCCGGTCGTAGCCGGTCATGGCCTGGATTTCCTTGACGCTGATGTCGTACAGCGTCTGCAGGGTGGTGGCCGCTTGCAGACGCTGAAGCATGCGTCCCAGATGAGTCTGGTTACCCGCAACGTTCAGCGTTTGGAAGTTCTCGACGTTGATTTCCAGCTCAAGGATCAGAACACCCTGATGGCGATGCAGCAAACCCACGAACGCGGTGTCATTGAGTCGAAAGTGCAGCGGCGGTACGTCGGACAGCGCGGGGTGCAGCAAGGCTTCGCGTACTTGTGCCGCTTCGGCGTCGCCGATCAAGCTCTCGAGGGGCTGACCAATCAGGCCTTGCGGCGCCCGGGCCAACAGGGTTTCGACGTTGGCACTGACCTGGATGATGCCCAATGCAGGTTCGCTCAGGGTCAGCAGCACACCGTGGGGCTGGATCGCACCGGGAAAACGAATCGGCTCGTCGGCGCAGTTGGCCAGCAGCTCTTCAAACGCGTCCATGTCTTGCGGGGTCATACCAGTACCTCCTGGATTTCGAGCCAGCGCTCGAAACAACTGAATGTGGTTTGTGCCGCTGCGACGACGGCAGCGCGCTCGTCGGCGCTCATCGGGCGAGTGCTCAAGTAGTGGATGAAGTCACGCCAGCGGCGACCGGTGGCAGCGCCGTAGATATCGAGAAAGGCCGCGCCGTTATCGGCTTCCAGGCCTAGCCGTGAGGCGATTTCCCGACGCAGAATCTGCCCACCGAGCGTCGCGCCTTCGAGCACATATAGAACGCCAAGGCAGGCTGAACGGGTGGTGATGAGCGGCAGTTGATCGCACTGGGGCAGGCTTGCCAGCGCGTCGGTGGATACACCCAGGGCTCGCAGGTCGGCATGCAAGGTCTGTGCTTTGAGACGGGGTGTCAGATCAAAGTCGGCCGGGATCGAATGGCTGTCCAGCAATGCGTTTTCCAGCGGCAGATAGAAGCCGTAATAGGCCTGCATCAGCCGTACAAAAGCCGGCGTATCGAGGGTGTCGGAGAAAAAGGGAAGGCGTTTTTCCAATGTGATGTGCAGTTCGGCAGTGCCGGCTCTGAGATCTTTAAGCACCGGTGGCACACAAACTTCACGGGCCTTTGCTTGCATGTAGATCGCTCTTGGTGAGGCCACATGGGGCCAGGCTTGGAGTGGGGCGTATAGGTCATTTTACCGTTCCAGCATCATAAGCCGGAATGAACCCCGATCTGAATTTGAGCGAGCTCTCCAAGAAAAGTTCTAACGGACATGTCGGTGTTCAATCAAGGTTATCAAGCTGGAAGGGGATGGTTGCTGTGACCAGGGGGCCGGCAATCGGCGTCAGCGAGGTTCAATTTGCGCCTGCAACTGACCACCAACAATGGATATTTCTTTGAATTTTTCCCCCTCGCGCAGAACGAACAACGCGTCCATCCCGCGTTCCTGAGCCAGACGTGGTCCTTCGGTTTCCCCCAGGACCAGCAACGCCGTGGCCCAGGCATCGGCGAGCATGCACGAGGCGGCCACTACGGTGACGGCCGCGAGCGGGTTGCACAGCGGCGCGCCGGTGGCCGGGTTCATGGTATGAGCATAGGACTGACCGGCCACGTCGACCCAGTGTCGATAGTCCCCGGAGGTCGCGATCGCGGCGTCGCCAAGTTCCATCACACCCATGACTGCACGCACGCCCCGGTCAGGCTTTTCCACCGCCACGGCCCAGTTCTGGCCGTCAGGTTTGACGCCCCGGGCGCGCATCTCGCCATCGATGCCGACCAGGTAGCGGGTGATGCCAAAACCTTCCAGGCAACGGGCCAACTCATCGACGCCAAAGCCTTTGGCGATGCCATTCAAATCAAGGTGCAGCGGCGCGCGTTTGCGCACCTGATTGCGTAACGGGTCGACCACCAACGCGGCGCTGGCTGACAGCCGGGTGCGCGGCGGCATCGTCGCGAGCGCCTGTTCTGTAACGGTCGGTTCTGCGGGGCCGAACCCCCAGGCATTCACCAGATCACCGACGGCAATGTCGAAGGCGCCGCCGGATTGCTGACTG
Organism: Pseudomonas reinekei; assembly: GCF_001945365.1. Taxonomy (GTDB): domain Bacteria; phylum Pseudomonadota; class Gammaproteobacteria; order Pseudomonadales; family Pseudomonadaceae; genus Aquipseudomonas; species Aquipseudomonas reinekei. Next base: position 111,260 of record NZ_MSTQ01000004.1, on the reverse strand, counting down.
ACACGCAGTGCCGCTGACAGCACCGTTGCCAGTTCCTGGGGCACCGAAATCCATTGCTGCTCGGGGGCAGCATTGAGGCGGTTGAGGTCCGAATCGGGTTTCCAGGTGGACATTTGCTGGTCCACCCGGGCCACCGCGCACGCCAAGTGACGACCCACTTCGTCGGTATCTATTCCGGCCCCGGCATAGAACAGGGCAGTGTAGCGGTTGCCCATGGTTTCGCCGTTCAGGCTGTAGCGCTGCAACTCAGTAGACGTCTTCACGGTAGCGTCCTTGTGCCTTGAGGGTCAGCACCGTCAGGTTGAGAGGTGCCAACACCTCATCGAGGGCATGCATCACGCCTTTGGCCATTTCGCGACTGCCACACACCAGCACCTGGGCGCCTTTTTCAATCAGCCGGCGCAAGGTCAGGGCATCGCCGATCAGCCGGTCTTGCACGTAGCAGCGGTCTTGAGCCTGAGAAAAGGCCGCGCGCAATGCTGTCAGGCGCCGGTCGGCCAGGTACTGCTTGAGTTGCGGCTCGTAGAGGAAGTCCGAGGCCGGGTTGCGCCCGCCCCAATACAAGTGCATTGGGTGGTGGGCCGTGTTGTTGCGGATAAAACCGGCCAAGGGGCCGATGCCGGTACCGGCGCCGATCAGGATCACCGGGTGCGTACCCGATGCCGGACGAAATTGCGGGTTGGGCTGGATGAAGGCTTCGATCTGCGCGCCGATGTCCAGGCCATGAAGGAATTGCGAGCACATGCCACCGTTGTGTTTACGTACGCAGATCTCCAGCACGCCGTCCTGGGAACCGCTAGCCAGCGAGTAGAAACGCGGGATCGGGCTGCCCGGGGGCAGAATCCCGACCAGGTCGCCGGCCAGAAAGTCCGGCAGCTTGCCGGGTGCCTTGAAGCGCAAGACGTGGGTCGGTGCGTTCACCTGTTCACCGTAGACAATACGCTCTGTCAGCTCCAAGGGATGGGTCTGTGGCCGCTGCGGCGTATGGATCAGTGTCAGGTCATGCTGGAGCACTTCGCCCAACGCGTGGCCCCAGCGCGCAAACTCCTGAGGGGACTGGCGGTTAACGGTTTCTAGCCCCAGCAATGGCGAGCCGCCGGCCTGCAACATAGCGTCCTGCACTTGATGGGCGTACTGACAGAACTGCGCAAACTGGCGGTCGCCCAGGCCCAGCACCGCAAAGGGCAGGCCAGGCTTGAGGCCGGTTTTGGCCAGTCGCGCCAGGAACTTCGAAGCCGAGGCCGGTGCATCGCCGTCACCGTGGGTCGCGGTGAGGATGAACACCCGTTGGGCATTGCGGTAATCGCCGACCCATTCATTCATCGCCGCGCTGTGCACCTGATGTCCACTCTGGTGCAGGGCGTCGTGCAAGGTTTTGGCAAAACCCCACGTGCTGTTGTTTTCACTGCCCACCAGAATCACGCTGTCGGCGCGGTGGGCAGGGCTGTTGTGGCGAATGTTCGGGCCAGCCTTGCGGCGGCGCCACCACAACAGGAGGCCGGTCACGCTCATCAACGGCACGCAGAGGGCGCAGAGCCCCAGCGGCAGGCCCAGCCACCACAGGCCTTCGCCGGTGTGCAACTGGTAGATCAATTCATGGAGGTTGTGCATCGAGTCGTGGGCTTGATAGGACAGCAAGGCGCCACTGACCTGATCCACGTAGCCGTCGCCCTGAGCCGTGCGCAGGGAAAACACATCGCGCGGGTTGCCGGGACTCGGGTAGACCAGCTCGCGCAGGTCGTTCAGGTCGGTGGCCTGCAAGGCTTGCAGCTTCGCCACCGGCAACGCCGGGCCGGCGCTGACGTGGGTGGGAAAGGCGGGTTCACTTTGACTGCCGTCGGCGATAAAACCAAAAGTGGTGGCGGACATATAGAGCCCGCTGAGTGCTGACAGCAGTAGCCCGGGCAAGGTCAGTCGCCCGACCTCAGCATGCCAGCGCTGGCTGAAAGTGCCCCGCAGCGGCCGCAGCAGGTTGCGCCAGCCACCCAGGCGCCGAACCAGTAAGAGCGCGCCGGACACTGACAGCGTCAGCATGAACAGGGCGCCGATACCCGACACGCCATGGCCCGGCGTGCCAAGGAACAGCGAGCGGTGCAGGTCTTTCACCCAGCGGGAGAACGCGGACGGCTCGTAAGGGCCGAGGCCCTCGCCGCTCAGCGGGTCGACCTTTTCCGCTCCGGCCTGGCCGTTCTGGTTGTAGTAAACGATCACCGTGCCGGACGCTGAACGCTGGATCTGCTCCACGCCCGCGAAGTGGCTGGCAACGCGCCCGGCCAGTTGTCCGACGCTGAGTTGTCGGGCAGACGTGGACGTGCTGTGCAGGCGCTCCAGCGCCGGGTCGACAGACAGGATCGCGCCGCTGATGGCCAGCACCATGACCAACAGGGCGGCGATCAGGCCGGGAAGGGAGTGGAACTGGCGAAGCATGTTCAGCCTCCAGAAAGGGCAGGTGCTACAAATCGTAAGTAAAGGACTCGACATAGGTGCTGCCGGTCGCCGGCTGGCCTGCGCCCTTGGACGTCAGGGGCACGCTGACATCGGCGCGGGCGTCACGTTTGTCCTCGACGGCACTGTCGATGCGGATCTGATACCCGGCATCGATCAGGGTGTCTGCCAGTTCGACGCTGACTTTGAGCGTGCGCCCACTGCCGACACTGGCGCCGCTGACGCCGTCAAACTCGCTCGGGTTCATCCCGCTGCCACGGGCCCAGTCGCCCAGGTGCTTGTAGTACTTGGCCTTCTTGCCGGCCACCCACAGGGTTTTCTGGTATTGGCCGTTGGCGTCGGTCACGTAGATCGCCAGGTAGGCATCATTGCCGCTGTAGTCCTTGAGCTGGGTGGTCAGGGTTACTACCCGGGCCTGGGCCAACCCCGGCAGGGCAATGGCGCCGGCGAGACAGGTGGCTGCGATGATCTTTTTCATGAGGGTGTCCTTGTGATCGTTAGGTCGAGAGCCTGGACCTGCTTGCTGACAGCAACCTGAATCGCAGGAAAAACTCATCGACGGGTGAGGCGTCACTCGGTGAGCGGGCTGCCGAGATAATCCCTGGCATCGCCGTCGTCGCGGAAATGGATCTCGAGCGTGCGCAGGCGCAGCGAGGCCGGTGAGTAGCTGGCTTCGATGGCATTGCCTTTGCGGTCCAGGCCCTTGAGCTCGTAACAACCGTCGTCGACCTTGATGCGCTGCACGCTCCAGCCGTATTGCCGCTCTACCTGCTGACGCAAGGTTTCGCGCGGTTGCCATTCGCTTACAGGGTCGCTGCAGTCGTCACCGGCCAGGGCGTAAGCGCTGAGCAGCAGGCTCACCAGCGTGGCATTGGCAATAAAACCTGATTTCATGATCTGTCTCCTGCCGAGGTCGGCGTCTGTGGCATACCCTAAGGTGCATTCCTGACAACCAGCTGAATCTTCAGATTCACGTCAGGTAAGGCGATTAAGGTGCAGCAGGACAACCATCACAGCAGGTGCCAGATGCGGGTTTTATTGGTCGAGGACGCTCCAGGTTTGGGGGAAGCGGTGCGCGAACAGATCGCCGATGACGGCCACGCCGTCGATTGGGTGCAACGGCTGGACCATGCGCGCAACAGTGTGCGTACTACGCCGTACGACCTGATCCTGCTGGACCTGATGTTGCCGGACGGGCGCGGGCTGGACTTCTTGCGTCAACAACGCTCGGCGGGGGACGTGACCCCGGTGATTATCCTGACCGCACAGGATCAGATTTCCGATCGAATCGCTGGCCTCAACGCCGGTGCCGATGACTACCTGGTCAAACCGTTTGACCTGTTTGAGCTCTCGGCCCGAGTGGCGGCGGTGGCCCGGCGTTACAGCGGCAACCCCAATCCACAGATCAAACTCGGTGATTTGCAGATCGATATGAGTGCCCGCACGGTACAGCGCAGCGGTGCGACGGTGGACCTCACGGCGCGGGAGTGGGCGCTGTTCGAGGCGTTTGTGCAACGCCCCGGCGCGCTGCTGTCCAAGTCGCAGCTTGAAGAGCGGCTGTATGCCTTCGGTGCCGAAATCGAGAGCAATACCATCGAGGTCTACATCAGCCGTCTGCGTAAAAAACTCGGGCGCGACCTGATTGAAACCGTGCGCGGCATGGGCTACCGGTTGGCGGCCGCATGAAGTCTTCTTCGAGCCTGCAAAAACGCCTCGGCCTGGGGCTGACCCTGGGCATGACCTTACTGTGGCTGGGCGCAACTGTCGGCGCCTGGCTGGTGGTGCAACATGAGTTGAACGAAGCGTTCGACAGTGCGCTGGAAGAGACCGCGCAACGGATCTTGCCGCTGGCCGTGCTGGAAATCAGTAACCGGGAGGAACCCCGTGAAGCGCAGCACGTCGCGACGTTGAAAATGCACAACGAATACCTGACATACCTGGTGCGCGATGCCAGCGGCAAGATCCTGATGCAGTCCCACGACGCCAACCCGAAGATCTTCAGTAAGCGGCCGACCGAGGGATTTTCCACTTCTCAAAAGTACCGCTTGTATGGCGCCAGTGCATTGCGCCAGACGCTGTTCATCGAGATAGCCGAACCGCTTGGCCATCGTCGTGAAGCCGCGCGGGAGGCCTTGTTCGCCTTGTTGCTGCCTCTATTTTTGCTGATTCCCGTCAGCCTGTTGGGCACCTGGTTATTTGTGCGTTTCAGCCTGCGCAGCGTATTGGCTTACCGTCGTGCCATTGAGGCGCGCGGTGTGGGGGATCTGTCGCCGATCAAGGTGGCGCGCCTGCCGGCAGAAATCGATCCGGTGGCTGAGGCGGTCAACCACCTGCTGGAGCGCTTACGCAACGCCCTTGAGGCCGAGCGCAGCTTTACCGCCAACAGTGCCCATGAACTGCGTACACCGTTGGCCTCGACCCTGGCGCAGATCCAGCGATTACACCACGAAGCGCCCGAAGGTCCGTTGCGAGTGCGTGCGCAGAAAATTGAGAACGCGTTGCGCGAGCTTTCACGGCTTTCAGAAAAACTCATGCAACTGGCCAAAGCCGAGGGCGGCGGTTTGTTGTCAGAAACGCCACAAGACCTCATACCGTTGCTTGCCCACGGAGTGGACGAGTGGAACCAACATAGCGGGCAGCGCATCGTGTTGCAGTTGCCCAGCCAGGCCAGCGTGTACTCGACCATCGACCCGGACGCCTTCGGCATCCTGTTGCGCAACCTGATTGAGAATGCGCTGAAGTATGGTGCAACGGACCAACCGGTCCAGGTCAGTCTCACCGAACAGGCACAGCTTCGGGTCGTCAATAGCGGCCCGGTAGTGCCAGAGTCGGTATTAGAGCACCTGACCGAGCGCTTTGTGCGCGGTCACAGTGAAATCAGTGGTTCGGGGCTGGGCTTGGCGATTGCCAAAACCATCGTGCAGGGGGTAAACGCCAGAATGAAATTGTTATCTCCGGCAACAGGTCGGCAAGATGGGTTCGAAGTCTGCGTCTGGTTACCACTTGCCCCATCATGAAAAACTGAGAGGCTCGCCAGCGTTCCGCCAGACGAGGGGCAGCGAGCTAAAGGATGCAAGCGCACGCAAGCGAAGGTAAAGATCTATTGCAGCCGCTCATTGGCGGAATCCGGCAAAGATCCGCCAATGAGTCAGGGTTTTATCAGTAATCGCCTGGTTTACCTTCTGGCGCTGTGGCCGCAGTGATCACTCCGTGCGCGCAGAGGATCAGGTCTGCTGCCCGTTCGGCGATGACGACGCACGGCGCCATCGTATTGCCAATGGTAATTCGCGGCATGATCGAGGCATCCGCGATACGCAGATTATCGATCCCGTACACGCGCAGTTGATGGTCGACCACCGACATTGCATCTCGCCCCATTTTTGCGGTGCAGGACTGGTGCCAGAAAGTGACAGCGGAGTTGCGGATGAACTGCTCCATAGCGCGATGTTCCTTAGGCCCAGGCACCACTTCTCGTTTGACCAGCTCACTGAAGGCGCCGCTGTTACCGAGCTCTCTGCACAGCTCGATCGACGCGTACGCCGCTTTCACATCCTCGGGCGCACTCAGGGAGTTTGGCTCGATGATGGGGGCATCCAGTGGTCCGGCGCCCGACAAGCGCAAGCGTCCTCGACTGGCAGGCCTGGCCAGCCCCGCGAACATTGTCCAGCCATGTTGTGGCGGTTCAATGGCGACTTCCGGCGGAGGCGGCACCGCGAACGCGAGCTGGCACTGCAACAGGTCCGGGGCTTCGAGGCGACTGTCGCTTTTCCAGAACAAAGTGGTTTCGCACCCGCTGCCACCAACAGCCTGGGGTTGCAGGTACTCCCAGGTACAGCCAAAGGCCAGATGGTCCTGTAGATTCTCGCCCACGCCGGGGAGGTGATGGGTTGCTGCGATGCCGTGGTTTCGCAGTTCGTCTTCCGGGCCGATTCCCGATTGCATGAGCACTTTGGGTGTTTGTACCGCGCCCATGGACAGGATGACCTCGGCTGCGGCATAGAAGCACTGCCGTTCGCCTGCGATCACCACCTCGACACCGATTGCCCGTGTACCGACCAGCAACACGCGGGTAACCAATGCCCCTGTCAGAACCGTTAAGTTTGGAGAGTGCAGCCGTGGCTGGATGTAGGCGTCGAAGATGGAATCGCGCTTGCCCTGCTTGATGCGCAGGTCGGTAATGGCGACCCCGCCCGGGCCTTCCATCATTTCCCCATTGGGACTGTCGAATCTGGGGATGCCCAGACGGCTGGCCGCCTCCAGCGTCGCCCACGCGAGGGGTTGGGGTGTCTCCGGCTGTTCGACATGCACCGGGCCACCCGAACCACGCCGGGCAGGGTCAGGGATACCTTGCCAGTTCTCGATCCGACGGTAGTACTTGAGGACCGAATCGTAGCCCCAGGCCGGGTCGCCGGACTCGGCAGCGAAATGGTCCCAGTCTGAGCGGTGGCCGCGCGACCAGACCATCACATTGATGCTGGAGCCACCGCCGAGTCCCTTACCCATGCTCAACGAGAGTCGTCGACCATTGAGGTGTGGATTGGGCTGCCCCTCGAATGCCCAGTCGCGCTTTGAACCCAGGTTCATTGGCCATAGCGCCGGCTCGGTAACCTCGGGGCCCGAGTACCCTTCGCCAGCCTCAACCAGCAAGACGCGTGCGCTTTTCTGATCGGCAAGACGAGCAGCGACCACGCTGCCCGCAGTACCGGCCCCACACACGATGAAGTCATAGTGTTGATCATGCAGATGTTTCATGCGCGCACCCCGACTCGTCGCACTGGTCACTGCTTGCCAACGCTGTGCACTGCCTTGAGGATCACTGCAGCGACCTCAGCGGGTTGCGACTGCTGGGGAACATGACTGGCGTGCACCTCTGAAAGGGTGGCACCGATACGCTTGGCTGCAGATCGCTGAACGTCGGGGTGAATCATCCGGTCTTCCGTGGCGAGCAGATACCAGGATGGTTTGGCCTTCCAGGACGACACTGTCGTTTTATCGTCGAAGGCAGATGCCTTGATGGGACCTTGCGTGGCGGTCATGACGGCGGTCTGCGCTGCCGGGAGATCCTGGGCGAAATCCTTGGCCATGCCTTCTGGCGTCAAGTAAAGAAAACCGTTGCCGTCTGCCTTGATCTGGCTGATGCCTGGGGGCGTGGGCGCACCTTTACCTTGTTCGCCGCTGGTTTGCCCCGCCTCTGGCGCGAAGGCGGCGACATATACGAGCGCGCTGACCTTCTTGTCACTGCCGGCCTCGGTAATCACGGTGCCGCCCCAGGAATGCCCGACAAGAACCACCTTGCCTTGCTGGTTGCTCAACGCACGGCGCGTAGCGGCAACATCGTCGGCAAGCGAGGTGAGCGGGTTTTGCACGACCGTCACGGCCACTCCTTGGGCCTGGAGCAGTGGCACCACTTTGGCCCAGTCGGAGCCGTCGGCGAACGCGCCATGTACGATCACCACAGAAGGCGTTGTATCCTGCGCGTAGCTGGCGCTTGCGATGAAGGTACCGGCCAGTGCAAAGGCGAGGGTAGCGACTTTTGATTTGAACGTTTTCATTGGATGAGCTCCTGTTCGGGAGTTCAGATTCTGCTGATTGACCTGCGTTGCGGGCATCGGTCAATTATCCGACCCCGGGACCTTTTTTATGGAAAGTGCTTTGCAACTCAACATCTCACTGGGCGGGGCACTGGCGACGATCGCCCAGATCGGTGATCTGAGCATGGGCCAACCACTCGGTCATTCCCGGCGTGTTGCCGCACTGGCGCGGATGCTGGCGCAGGCCCGGCACGGCGATGGTGAGCACGTGAGGGTAGCGGAGCACGTTGCCTTGCTGCGCTGGTCCGGTTGCACCGCCAATGCTGAAGGCTTTGCGGACCTGCTGGGCGACGACGTCGATGGCCGCCGCGCGATGCTCGACTTGACACTGGGCAATGAGCAAATGAACGCGGTGCATCAGGCGACCCCGCTTGCCGTCGTGCACTGTGAGGTGTCAGGAGCCATCGCTGAAACGCTCCAGCTCGGTGCCGCCGTCGAGGAGGGCTTGTGTCGCGTGTTCGAAACCTACGACGGCACTGGCCGGCCGCTGGGTCTGACCCATGAGCACATTCCAGAGGTCGCCTATCAGGTCGTGCTGGCAGGCGATCTGGATATTCTCAGCCGCGCACACGGCCTCGACGCGGCTTTACGCTGGATCAAAGAGCAGTCGGATCGGCGTTATCCCGCGTCGCTGGTATCGTTGCTTCTGGAGAACGCCAAGGAGTGGCTGGCGAATCTGGACACCCTTTCGAAAACGGTTGACCACACGCCGGGGCAGCGTTGCGTCTCAATGACGCTGGTGGGAGACATCATCGACTTGAAGCTCCCTTGGCTGGCAGGGCATTCGCGGCAGGTAGCGCATGTAGCCGTGGAAGCTGCACGCCTGTGGGGGCTGCATGAACCCACGTTGACTGAAATTGGCAAGTCGGCGCTCATTTACGGTCTTGGCCGGGCCGCCGTTTCGAACCACCTCTGGAATACCGCAGGGACGCTGCCATACGGCGCCGCGGAGCGGGTACGCCTTGTGCCTTACTGGACGCAACAAGCCCTCAGACCTATCTCTGAACTGGCCGTGCCCGCAGAGATTGCAACCCATGCTTATGAACGACTCAACGGCAGTGGCTACTTTCGAGGTGTGGCGGGCGATGCGCTGTGTGCCAAGTATCGGCTGTTTGCCACGTCAGTTGCCTGGGTCGCGCTAAGGGAAACCAGGCCATGGCGCTCCGCCCACGGCGAAGCGGATGCTGCCAGGTTACTCAAACACGATGCTGACAATGGTTTGTTCGATAAAGATGTTTGCGAAGCAGTCATTGCCGCTGCAGGTGGCGAGCGTCGGATGCGTCAACCGAAAGCTTCGTTACTGACGACTCGCGAGTGCCGCATCCTCCTGGAAATCAGTCGTGGCGCCAGCAACAAGCAGGTAGCGCGGCTGCTGAACATCAGTCCGAGCACGGTTCGTACGCACATGGAAAGCATCTTTCGCAAACTGGAGTGCTCCACCCGCGCAGCCGCCACGTTGAAGGGACTGACACTGGGACTGATTGCCTGAGTCAGGTCAGGGGCTTAATCATGCGACCCTGTCCTGATCGACTTGACGGGTGCGTGCCAGGTCGATGAATGCCTTGGCCGCCGCAGACGGATTGCGGCGGTTCGGGTAGTACAGGCACAGCGTGTCCCTGGGCGGCGTCCATTCTTCGAGAACCCGCACGAACTGTCCGGCGTGGATTTCCTGCTCAACGTCCTGCGCCATGAAAAAGCCGAGCCCCATGCCTTCCTGCACGGCCACCTTGACCACACTGGGTTCATCCAGCGTCAGCGGTCCGCGCACATCGAGACGAGTCACTTCTCCGTCCCGCTCGAAATGCCACGGGAAGATCGCCCCATTTGGTAGTCGCACGCGGATGCAACGGTGCTGGAGCAGCTCGGATGGCGTTCGCGGTTTGCCGTGCTTTTCAAAGTACGCCTGGGAACCGACCACGGCATACCGTTGCGGCTGGCCGAGGGGGATCACGATCATGTCGTTCGGAACGAGACTTGCCGAGCGCACGCCGAAATCGAAGCAGTCAGCAACGATGTCCACCAGACGGCCTTCGGTGACGAGGTCGATGTGTACTTTCGAGTGATGCTGCAAGAACTCCATCACCAGGGGCATGAGCGCTGATCGGGCTGCGCTGGCGAACGCATTGATGCGCAGCGTGCCCGAAGGCCCGGCGTTATGCGATCGAACGGCATCGAGTGCGGCACGCAAATCCTGCAAGGCGGGCCCCACCTGCTCGAGAAATATCCTGCCCGCTTCGGTAATGGCCACGCTCCGGGTCGTGCGATTGAACAACCGCGATTCGAGGCGGGCTTCGAGTTGCGCAATGGTGTTGCTCAACGCGGTGGGGGAGACCTGAAGATCGATCGCGGCTTGCCGAAACGATCCCCGGCGTGCGACCGCTATAACCGCGTCCAGCTCGCTGAGGCCTAAACGGTCGTGTGACATGGATTGTCCTGAATATCGGGATTAGTCATACAGGTTTGTCCCAGTTGAACAAACTATCCGTCAGGTAGCAAGATCATTGCCGGTTACCCATCCAGGAGATCAGCGAATGAGCCTTCAGCCTGTCAGCAGCGTCGAATCGTACTTTGACCTCATCAGCGCAAGCGATCTGGGGGCTACTGAATGCTTGGCACCTCAAGCCTGTCATGCGTCGCTGAGGCAGGCTGCGCTCGGCGAGCAGCAGGTTCAGCAGCCGGGCGGGCTTTTACTCACCGGGCGCGAGCGTCGCATTCTCAGGGAGATCAGCGATGGCGCCAACAACAAGCAAGTGGCGAGGTCGCTGGACATAAGCCCGAGCACCGTTCGCACGCACGTCGAAAGTATCTTCCGAAAGCTGGAGTGCTCGACCCGCGCGGCGGCCGCCTTCAAGGCTGCGAAACTGGGGTTGATCTCCTGATCCTCGAGCTGGATGAATGCTTCATTGCATCAGGTACGCTGACAAAAGCGCCCAAGATCGCTTCATACAACCAGATTCAGGAGTACGAAACATGCCCCTTCAACTCCCCGACATCGTGAAGACGTACTTTGCGCACAACAAGGGTGGCGATGCAGCACAACTTGCGAGCGGCTTCAGCCCTGGCGCCACGGTAGGCGACGAGAGAAAAACATACGAAGGAATCGCTGCTATCAATGGAGGAGAGTGCGTCCCGGGTTAACCGAAAACGCACTCCACCATCACACAAGCAAGCAGAGGCCTACGGTCCAGGCTTGGCCGGTGGCTGCCCTCGCATGTAGGTTTGATGCCTCATCATGTTATCCATCATCATTTGCTGCATCCCCGTGTATCTGTCCATCATGTACTGGCGTTGACTCTTTTGCTCCGGGGTCAAGTTTGTGTAGTCCTGCCACCCCATCATGTGGCCGCCCCCGTTCATGTGTCCTTTGCCCATCATTCCCGGTCCCCACATACGGTTCATCATGCTCATTCCGGCTTGCATCGTGTTCCAGTGTTCCTGAAGGAGCTTCTGCCGCTGCTGGGGATCCTGGGTTTGCTGAATGTTCTCCATCTCTGCCTGCATCTTCTTGAAGGTGTCTTGCGCCTGAACCATCTGTTTATCGAACTCGGCAACATTCGGAGCTTGTTGTTGCGTCGGTGTCACTTCAGTTTGCTCTGCTGCTAATGCCCATGGAGGCGCTAACGAAGCGGTGAGGAGGAGCACGGCCAACCTGGTATTTTTCATGATGAGTTGCCTTAGTGGGGGGGGAGCTGAAGCAATTTCTCAATTAGCCGATTGCGGGGTTTGTGTCAGGCCGCATTCGCCAGAGTCAAAGACTTCTGCATGACCACTAAGTCATTAACAGAGCTGTCGCAAGCGACCTTGACCTGGATCAGATCCTGAAGTGTCAGACGGGCTGATCGGCGAGGAAGGTTGCGATCTCGCCGACGGTGGCCCGTGCTGTTCGTGTTACACCGATCAGCGTGGCAGAAGCCGAACCGGTCCACTCTCCGTAACCGACCATCCACAGCCTTGGCTCTTTGGTCGAGTGAGTGCCCTCGACCTCGACGCGGCCCTCGGTGTTGACCACCCCCAGAGAGTCCAGATGCTGAAGGGCTGGCCGAAATCCGGTGCACCAAATCACCGCGTCCACCGCAGATTCGCAACCATCGCCCCAAACAACCCCGTTGCAAGTGAAACGATCGAAAGGTCGTACAGACTTGAGAACATTGCGCTCTCGGGCTTCGACAACGGGTGGCACCATGACGATATCGCCCAGCCCACCCACTGGCTGTTCAATGACCCGCCCCGCCAATTGAGCTTTCCAGCGCTCGGTTGCACGTTCGAACAATACTCGCCCATCCACATCGTCAGGCAGGAACATCGGTTCAACCGGGGTCACCCATGTGGTCTCGGCGACCTTTGAGACTTCGGCCAGAATTTGTGCGCCTGAATTGCCGCCACCTACCACCAGCACCTTCTTGCCCGCAAACGCTTGTGCATCGACATAGTTCGCGGAATGTAACTGCTGTCCGGCGAAAAGCTCGGCATTGGGGTGGTGAGGTATGTAGGGATTGCTCCAAGTGCCTGTCGCGCTGACAACCACCCTGGTATCCCAATGCTTGTCGGCAGAACGTACACGCAGGCCAGATTCCGTGCGCTCAACCGACGTGACCTGCACCGGACGTTCAACCGGGAACTGGTAGCGCTGTTCGTACTGGTTGAGGTACTCGATTACATGATTTCGTGGCGGGTAGCCATCTTGCGCAGGTGACATCATCCAGCCGGGGATCGAACTCCAGGTGGACGGGGAGAATAGACGCAGCGAGTGCCAGCCATGTCGCCAGGCACCACCAGGCGCTTCCTGCGCATCGAGGATAACGAATGAAAGCTGAGTTCGACGCAGGAAATACGCTACTGCCAGGCCTGATTGGCCTCCACCGATAATGACCACGTCTAATGAGCTGGCGAGCGAATGCGTCATGAGGAAATCCTGGAGGGTAGAAACCGACAATACCAGTCTCCACCGGTACTCGACCAATCCACCCTTTCAACGGTTGCGCCGGGTCTCCAGCGCCGTAAACACCCACATACCAGTCAGCATGGCCAACACGAACACGATCACTTGCCAGTGTCCTGTCAGCAGAATGGCGACGGCGGGGCCAGGACAGATGCCCGCAATGCCCCAGCCGATGCCGAACAACAGGCTCCCGCCAATCAAGCGTGGGTCCATCTCGCGTTTGATCGGTAGCTGCATTGGCCCTCCCAGCAGCGAACTGGATTGTCGTCGCGCCCAGGCCAGCGGGCCAAGGGCTATGCCAATGGCCCCGATCATGACCAACGCCAGGGAAGGGTCCCAGGCACCGGCTAAATCCAGGAAAGCCAATACTTTGCTCGGGTTGGCCATACCTGCCAGAAGCAGGCCCAAGCCGAACAGAAGGCCAGCAATGAAGGCGGTCAGTCTGGTCATGCTCAACCCCCCAGCAGATGACGCAAGACAAACACGGTGGCGAAACCACTGAACATGAAACACGCCGTGGCGACCATCGATCGCGGCGAAAGGCGTGATAGGCCGCACACGCCATGGCCACTGGTGCAGCCCGAGCCGTAACGGGTGCCGATGCCTACCAATACACCGGCGACGATCAGTCCGAACCCGCCACTTTGGAACTCGATCGGCGGCAGCGTGGCGAACAAGCCCCATAGCAGCGGCGCGATGAGCAGGCCAAGGAGAAACAGCGCTTTCTCACTCACCCCCTCGCTCCCACGCTGTAAAAGACTGCCGATCAGGCCACTGATGCCGGCAATACGCCCGTTGGCAACGACGAATAGGCTGGCCGCCAGGCCAATCAAGGCGCCCCCTGCAAGAGATGACCAGGGAGTGAAGTTTTGCCAGTCGACATTCATGAAACTGCTCCGGAATAAAAATGTTGAGGGAATGGATGACTGGCAATCGTTCAGATTTTTTCCGGGGACACCACCCACACGCTGCAGGGCAACTTGTACAGAAGATGTTCCACCGTGCTGCCAACCAACCGCTCCATGCCGTGGTGACCAATTCGTCCCATGACAATAACATCGGTGTCATAGGCCTGCGCATAGCTGGACAGCACTTTGGCGGGATTGCCCATGATCATGTGCTGGTGTTCCGGTGGGATACCATTGCGTTCAGAAAGGTCGCGAAATGCATCAGCCTGCGCATCGAATAACGTCTTGGCTTTTGCCGAGGAGAAAAACGCCGAGCCATTACTGAAACCGAATTCGTCCGCGCTGATGCTGGAAAGGTCATGGGCGTAGATCACGTCCAGTACTGCATTACAGGTGCTCGCCAGTTTGGAGGCCTCACGCAGAATTCTGTCGTTGAAGCCCTTGTACTTGTCATCAGAATGAAACGGGTCAACGGCTGCGACGATCTTGCGCGGTAAAGCATGGTGCATATCACTGACAAAATGCAGGGGCACCGGGCATTCACGTAGCAGGTGAATATCCAGCGGCGTAAACATCAGGCGTGACAGCAGCGATTCGCGCTCCAGCGCCTTGATCAATACGGCCATCGGCTGTTCTTTGAGATGAATGAGGATCTCCTGCAAGGGTCTTTCGACCCAGACGACTTCCGTGGTGACGTGCACACCGATCTTGCGCAAGGGGCGGGCCTGGTCTTCCAGCCACTGACGATGGCGCTCGACATAGCCCAGCCGCATCTGTTCCAGCGCCTGTTCGTTGACCATTCCGGCAGTCGCCAGCCCTTCGAGATAATCGAACGCCACGATGTGCAGTGCAGCACCTGAAGCCTTGGCCAAGGCAGCGGCCCGGTCGAAGGCAGGGCTGTTTTCCATCAGCGGTGAGACGACCAGCATGAAGCGTAGTTGATCGGACATGACAGATCTCCGGTAGGTAATCGCTTGCCCCGATGGCTGCGGTGTTCTTGGGCCGTGAAGCCTTGAACCTAGCCTGCCGCTGTTCACGACGCCGGGTTTGATCTTTGTCAAATCCAGGGGACAGGATGGTATTGCCTCGACGTGTGGTCATCCGGACTTCAACCCATGATCAGATTGGTTGACCATTATCAATCTTTCGTCCGTGTTCCCGGCGCAGTCTTTGGGCTCGTGGATTGTTTACCCACCAGCGGGACGGTGTCATGAAGGTCGCGATTACGCCGAGAGGCTGTGCGCGCTGATTTTCGAAGCAATACGGAGGTCGCTATGATCATTGATATCGCGCAGAAACCGGCAAGCCATTGCTGGGTCGTGTGCATGGATGATTTTAAAGTGAGTTTCAACAGCCTGGGAGAAGCGCAGGCATTTGTCGGCCTGCTCAAGGCACGTATCGCGGCACCCCATGTCTGGCCCGGTGCCGTTGACACTGGTGATAATGGCAGGCACGGGGATTTCCTGACGGGTATCGCGCACGGCACTGATAAAAATCAAATGCTCAAAACCGGCAGCGATCAATCTGTGCCTCTATTACTGGATTGATTGGCCGCGTGCCGAGGTGCCCCATGTCGCAGACTCAACGTTTACTCTTGATCGCCCCTCCCGCCATGACCCGCACCCCGGCCTTCGACCGGGCTGCGGCGTTGGCGCGGGCGATGCAATTGCCCGTGCACATCGTGGCGTTCGACTATTCACAGGCCCTGGCGGTGGCCGGGTTGTTCGACCCGGAACAATTCGCGCTGGCCCGTGATGGCTATCTGCAAGCCCATCGCCAATGGCTCGCCGATCAGGCCGGATTAATGAGCAAGCATGGCGTGGAGGTCACCAGCGAGGTGGTATGGGTTCAGCATCCTTTCGAGGAAATCCTGAGCTTCATCAAGGAGATGCCGCTGACGCTGATCATCAAGGACGCTCAGGAAGAGTCGGCATTCAAGCGCGTTTTTTTCACCCCGCTGGATTGGCAACTGCTGCGCGATTGTTCTGTGCCGGTGCACCTGGTAACCACGCCATTGAACGCCCGGCCTCGTAACGTATTGGCCATCATTGATGTGCTGCGCGATGAGGATCAGGACCATGTGTTCAACGATCAGATTATCGACGCGGCGACGAAACTGGCCGCTGTCTGTGATGCCAGTCTTGAACTGTTGCATGTATATGACTGGACGGTTGTCTACGCACAGGACATGGGTTTTGGCGCATTGCCGTTGGCCACCGGGCTCTATGAAATGTTGGGAACGGCCCAGCATGAAGCATTTGCGGCCATTGCTGAACGCCACGGCGTGCCACCGGAGCGCAGGCACTTCATGGAGGGAGCCCCCGTGCCGAGTATTTGTGAGTTTGTCAGTGAGCACGACATCGATGTCATCGTCATGGGCACGGTGCAAAACAAGGGGTTGAGCAAACTGCTGGGCACCACCGCCGAGCAACTTCTGCATCGGGCGCCGTGCAGTGTACTGGCGATCAAACCGGGGAAAATGCTGCAATCGTGAGGGCTTGAGCGCCCCGCGATGAGCCGTTGGCCGGCACATCGCGGGGCGCCTTTCGTATGCGTCCGGCAAAGTCATCTAGCCATCCCGGAAAAGCCAGGACATCGTGTCCACTCAAATTTAGGTGGGCACCCGTTTTAGCGTACTGAGTGGGTATTCCATTCAGCGAACACGCCGTTCGTATTCCACCCCTTCAAAGCCCAGGTTCAAGAGTGTGTCCAGCCCGGCGTTTCAATCACCAGCGTGGCCCTCAGCCACAGCCTCAACTCAAACCTCGTCCACAAGTAGATTCGGTTGTCATCGCAGAAGAATGCGGCAAGCTTAGCCACTCTCGGAGTACTACGAATCTTTGGTGAGTGTCATTCGACGGCCATAAAGTTGAACGCCTTTTCGGTAACGAATTGGCCCGATGCCTCCCCGGTAAGGATACGGTTCATGTCCACCCCGAGGTCGAGTTTTCGGACATGTGCACCTTCAGTGAAGTCAAGCTTCTTTAAGTCCACCCAGAAGACGTTGGGTGAAGTTGCCGATTCGCCATAGAAGAGCATGCTTTTCTGATCAGCAACCACACGCCAACGGGTTGTGGAAAGATTCGGTGCTTCAGGAAGGCTTACGCCATAGGGTACCGAAGCGTTGCGGATCACGCTGAATACAGCGGCGTTGGCGATTCGCGGGTCGTCGCTTTGGGTTACCGCGTTGATGTAAAAACCCGCGCGCACGAAGCGGTCTTCGGAGCGGCCACTGCCGGGCAGGAAGTTGAGTGGGTCGACCGCGCTCCAGTATTTCTGGTTGGCGAGTTGGCTGCCATAGGGTGGGTCGTTCGTCACTACTTGGTACTTGCGGTCATGATGAATGCTCAGCTTTCCGCCGATCCACTCCAGCACAGCGCTGTCGCCGGAGGCATCGGAGAGCGTCAAATGCAACGGCGCGAGGCTGCCGGGTCGGCCGGGTACTTCACCGCTTACCACCTGCACGGGATGGCTGCGCGTATATTCGACCGCCTCTGATACCGTCGCGAACTGATCAAGATAGAACTGTGCCCAGATTGAGAGTGACATGCGAGGCGTCTTCCCGTCGTCCTCGGGAAACTCTGTGGCGTTCAGCCAAAGCAGGCTGGCGTTTAGGCCAGCCTCGTTCATGCCGTCAACCGTCGAAATGTCATAGCCAGACACGGCGAGGCTGCCGAACTTAGATGTCCATTCAAGTGAGCGCGAACCGGAGGCTCCATTGCGCTTCATCCCGCGAGGGAAGACCCAGAAGTTGCTAACCATGGCATCCTTGAAGTCCATACTGCGGCCGGTAATATTCCTCCCATCAGGGCCATGATAAACAGCCCTTGTACAGGCCTGGACTTCGGCGCATAGCAGGGCGGCGGCTGCAATTAAGGTGGTGAGCGTGATTGCGAATTTAGACATGGCGAATACCAATCCTTGGGACGGCTGTGTGAAGCCTTAGCTGATCAAAACTGATAGGTCATTCCGAGTGCCGGGCCGCTGAGGCGCGTGTCGTAGAGGTGGCCGTTGTAATCGTAATCTACGTCGAGCAACTTATAGCCTACGGAGGTGGAAAGGCTATCTCTGAAAGCATAATTAACGGTAACCAGAGCCGACCATGTGAAGTCGGAGCCTGCGCCAAACCCACCGATGTCGGCCTGACCCTGAACGGAGAGCTTTTGCGTAATGGGAAGGAATGCACGCAGGCCGACCAGTGGGTCGACCCAGCCGAAGCTTTCGCGGTAGCTGGCAGACTTGCTTAGGCCGCCAAGGCTCCCGGTAACCTTCATCCTGTTAGAGATGTGCCAAACGCGGGCGCCGGCCAGGGCATCGAGGCTGAGCCCAGGTGCATTGATGACCCGGTAACCGCCCATGAGGGTTGCGGTGAATTGTTTTGTGTCGACCTTCGCATCGATGTTGCCGCCTGGCGGTATTACGCCAAGGCCGGGAATCGAAAATGCAGGCAGCGGGCCGACATTATGTATATCTGTCGTATCGACATACATGATGTCGCCCGAGAGGACGAAGCGGTCATAGCGTCCCCAAACATTTATGAAGCCACCAAAGTTCAGATCATCCACTACGTCGGAGAACGGCTTCTCAACGCTAATTGTAGGGCCTCGTTGGAACGGCGAAACGCGGCCATCTAGGCGGGCAGCCCAAATATAGGGCGTGACCTGCAATGCCGAATTTTGGTGTTCCAATGGGGCATGCTCTTGCGTCACGTCGAGGGAGGTATCCTCGCCATGCGCGGCCTGTGCGCTGCCAATGGACAAGGCAATGACGACGGCATACCACGACGATAGAGCTTCGCTGGCGCAGGTAAAAATGGTCTTACCTTCAGCCCGGTGACGGGGGCTGTCCCGACGATCGGCCAGACTGCGTAATGGGGGGCTGTATCGAAATCGCATGATGCCTCCTTGTTTCATCTGCGGTAGCTAAATTACTAATATTCCTTGGTAAATTAGCGATGACGAATACTATAGTTTCTAGAAAGTGGTTATGCGTTGTGGCATCACGCACTGCGTGATTAAATCGCTTGCCAGTTATGCGGCAGCAACTGATCGATCTCACTCGCCCGCTGCGTCGGCAACCGCGCCAGCACATCCTTGAGATAAGCATACGGATCATGCCCGTTGATGCGCGCCGACTGGATCAGGCTCATGATGGCCACCGCCCGCTTGCCGCTGCGTAGCGATCCCGCAAACAACCAGTTAGACCGCCCAAGCGCCCACGGCCGGATCGAGTTCTCGATCTGGTTGTTGTCGATGGGTACAGCACCATCTTCCAGGTAGCGCGTCAGCGCTACCCAGCGTTTAAGGCTGTAATCCAGGGCCTTGGCCGTGGCCGAACCCTCGGGCACCAGTTCGCGTTGGGCCAGCATCCACTCATGTAGCTTTTCAGCGATGGGCACTGTTGTTTCCTGGCGTGATCGCCAACGGTCTTCGTCGCTCATTTCCTTGGCGTGTCGCTCGACTTCGTACAGCCCGCCAATCGATTGAAGCGCCTGCTCTGCCAACGGGCTTTTATTGACTACATGCAGGTCGAAGAACTTGCGGCGCGCATGCGCCATGCAGCCGATTTCGGTGATGCCCAGTTCGAAGCTGGCCTTGTAGCCGGCGAAGTCGTCACAAACCAGCTTGCCGTTCCAGGTGCCCAGGAAGTTACGCGCATGTTCGCCGGCACGGCTGGGGCTGAAGTCGTAGACCACGGCTTTGAGTGCCGAAAACGGCGTAGAGCTGTAGGCCCAAACGTAAGCGCGGTGGGTTTTCTTCTCGCCGGGCGCCAGCATTTGTACCGGCGTTTCATCGGCGTGAACGTGCGCCAGCAGGCCCACCGTGGGGATGCCCTTGTCGATTACTTGAGGCGGCACCGGCGCCTGGATCAGCGTTTCGCAGTGCCGGCAGGCCCATTTCCCACGCACATGCTGTTCGACAGTGAACACGCCCGGCGTGTATTCCAGCTTCTCGCTGACATCTTCACCGATGCGCTAAAGCTGGCAGCCGCACGCGCACTGGGTGTTCTCCGGCTCGTGATGGATCACAGTGCGTGGGAACTGCGGTGGCAACGGCGCACGCCTGGGTTGCTGGCGTGGTTCTGCCTGCGCGGGTGCTGGATGAAGGGCTTTTAACTCGGCCTCGATGGCTTCGAGATCAGTATTAAGCAGGTCATCGAGCAAGCTGCCTTGCGCCGGGCTGATCTGCTCGCTGCGTTTGGCGAAAGCTGAAAGGCAGCGTTTAAAGCCATGTAATTGCGCCGCCAGCACCGACTCGTTGCCAAGGCAACCCCAGCACCAGCGCCTGGAGTTGTTCGGGGTCGAGTTCGACCTCCATCCCACGATGTATACCTGGCCAGTGAAGTTTGCCCTGGTTCAAACGTCGCGCCGCCAGCCAGATACCGACGCCGTCGTGCACCAGGACTTTCGTTCGGTTGGCCCGGCGGTTGGCAAAGAGGTAGGCGCAGTGCGGCTTCGCCGCACCGAATACCGCGACCACTCTGGCCAACGCGGTCTCGGTGCCGGCACGCATGTCCATGGGCTCGGTGGCGAGCCAGATGGCATCAACGCGAATCATTGGGCCAGGCCACGAATGAAACACGCGCAGCCGTCCGGATCAGAGGCTGGCCACTTTACGGTGATGGACTTATCTCCCAGGTGTAGCGAGATGATCACCCTCTCTTCTGTTGCGCGCCTTGGTGCTGGTTTTACGGGAACGAAAGCCGGCAGTGTTGCGGGTGATTGATCCCGGTAAATCGGTAGCCACTTGCGGATTACATTGGCGTTGATGCCGTGATGGAGGGCTACGCTGGAAATCGTCGCTCCGGGTTGCAGGCATTCCTGGACGACTTGAGCTTTGAATGGTTTGGGGTAAGAGCTTCGTTGGCGCATGGAAATCCTGGCGATAAGGGCGATGGTGTCCGCTTACGCGGACACCATCGCCCTTAATACTGGAGTTCGGTAGGTGACTTGGCCGGACGCTTACCGCCTTTCTACAGGTAAAGCCGATGGATCACCTGACGGCTGTCGTCAGGATCATTGTGCGTTTCGAAGCCGAGCGCCTTGGCCAGATCGCGCATGGGGGCATTGCTGGACGAGTCCACTGAATACATTTGGCGAAAGCCGTTTTTGCGGGCGGCCTTGATCAGATGCTCCATCAGTAATGTGCCCAGACCCAGATGAGTCCATTCATCGGCCACCGTTACTGCGCATTCACACTCATGCTCGCGGGTGGCCGCGTAACGGCTGATGCCGATCTCGACCAGTTGCCCGTTGTCATGCACCAGGGCGATATAGGCCACACGCTGTTTATTGTCTGTGTCCATCAACTGATTGAGCATGGCAT
The DNA here is from genome assembly GCF_001945365.1 of Pseudomonas reinekei. Taxonomy (GTDB): domain Bacteria; phylum Pseudomonadota; class Gammaproteobacteria; order Pseudomonadales; family Pseudomonadaceae; genus Aquipseudomonas; species Aquipseudomonas reinekei. The sequence goes on along the minus strand of NZ_MSTQ01000004.1, from coordinate 90,052 downwards.
CGCCGGGTTCGTTTATCTGCGCGAGAAAACGCATGTGCCGGGATTCGGGAGACAGCCGTTTGATGAAGGCATATTCACGGCCGCGATCCTTTTCCGCCAGCGGTCGAATCAGTACGTGACGACCGTCCCTGAGTGCTTCGATCCAGTATTGGCCGTGGACCGCAGCGTAGGCGGCTGCAGCCCGATCATTGTGGTCTTTGACGGTAAGCATGGGGTGTTCCTCCAGTGCGGTTTGAAAGGTTGGCCCGCGGCAGAAGCGCCGCGTTTGAATCCTTTCTACACCGCTGTCGACGCTTGAATCTGATCTGGATCAGACGCCGGTGCCGGCGGCATTGATTGGCTTGTGCTTGATGTAAATCAAACCGCACGCAGGGATGACGCGCAGTCTTCAAGCATGCCGGCACGGTATGACCGGCGTCGAACGGAGGTGTGTGATGGGGCAATATCAACGTTTTCTGCTGATCGCTGACCCAAGCCTGCATCAGTCTCCTGCCCAGTTGCGCGCCGTCGCATTGGCCAAGGCGGCCGGGGCCGTGCTGGATGTGCGGGCCTTTGTCGAGCCGGCGCCGGTGGTGCATTTATGGCAGGAAAAAATCGACGACGCAGAGCATCAGCGTTATGTGCGGCGCTACCGTCGCTGGGAGGTCGAAGAGTTGGATCGGCTCGGCGACCTGGGCCTTGAGGTAACGGTCAAAGCCGTGTTCACCACTCATCCGCTGCTGGACATTTTGAAGACGGTCGAGGATCTCAAACCCGATCTGCTGATCAAGGATGTCACCCTCGAACCCGTGCTCAAGCGGGTGTTCATTACCCCGATTGATTGCCACTTGTTGCGTGAGTGCCCGATCCCTGTGCACCTGGTCAACCAGGTTCGCTACAGCCTGCCTCACAGGGTTGTCGCGGCAGTCGACCCGTTCGACCCTTCGACACATATCAGCGGATTGAACGACACCATCATTCAGACTGCCAACGCCCTGGCCCTGCAATGCGATGCGCCGTTGCACCTGCTATACGCCTACGATCTATCGCCGGCCTTCAACGGCGAGGCGCCACTGATCGGGGGCGGTTGGGGGGTGGATTTGAGCGAAGAGCTGCGTCAATCCCTGCACCAGGCCTTTATTACCCTGGCAGAACGCTATGGAGTGCCACCGGAGCGTCGGCATTTCGTCATGGGTTTACCGGTGCCGGTGATCAGTGAGTTTGTCGAGCAATACCTGGCCGACGTGGTGGTGATGGGCACCGTGCATCGAGTGGGGATCGACCGGCTGATCGGCAGCAACACAGAGCGAGCGCTGTACTCTGTGCCCGGCAGCATTCTGGCGGTCAGGGCCAATCGCTGACGCCTGACCATTAGCGGTTTGCGTCGTAGGTCCCCGTCCTTTGGAGATGGATCATGAGCCAGTATCAACGTCTATTACTGATCATCAATCCGGCGCTGCGTCATTCCCCCGCCGTGAATCATGCCGCAGCACTGGCCAAGGCCAGCGGCGCGAGTTTGCATATCACGGCGCTGATCCCCTCGCTCAAATGGTTATCGCTGCTTGAGGCGGGTGATCGAACCCTGGCCCGCGAGCAATACCTGCAGGAGCATCGCGGCTGGCTGGAGGCTCAGGCGCAGAACCTGCGTGGCCGGGGAATTGAGGTGACCACGCAGGTCACGTGGGCGCAGGACATGAAGCAAGACATCATCGACCACGTCACGGACATGCAGCCGGACGTGTTGATCAAGGAAATTGACCATGCCTCGGTGCTCAAGCGGGCCTTTTTCACGCCGCTGGACTGGCATTTGTTACGTCACTGTCCAGTACCGGTTTACCTGGTTGGCGGCAGTGGCCTGGGCTTACCGCGTAAGGTTGTGGCGGCTGTCGAAGTCTCGGAGGTCGAGTCGGCTGACGATGAACTTAATGACCGAATCATCAAGCAGGCTTGCCGTCTTGCCATGCAGTGCAATGCCGAGCTGCATTTGCTTTTCGCCTGCGATATCTCGGCTGTTTTTCTGGCGGACATGGACGGCCTCACACTCGCGGACCTGACTAAAGCGCTGCGCAAGGACCTGGAAAAGTCTTTCCTTCGGTTGGCAGGACAGTTCGGTGTGCCCGCGGATCGTCGACATTTCATCGACGGACATCCGGTCAAGGTGTTGAGCGAGTTTGCTGATGAACACAACGTGGATGTGATCGTGATGGGCAGAGTCCAGTCCCATGGTCTGGACAAACTGCTGGGCAGCACGACCGAGCACATCTTGTATCAGGCGCCATGCAGCGTTTTGGCGATTTAGCTCGAAGGTGTTCAGCGTTGGATGGTGCAACTCGGCGCGATGGCGACTATTTGCGTTTCCAGTATTTCTGCATTTCCAGAAACAGGAAGGAAGCGGTCCAGGTGATAAGCACCAACCCGGTCAGGGCTTGCAGACCGGTCAGATACTTGATGTCGCCCACGGGTGAAATATCGCCAAAGCCAATCGTCGTGTACGTCGTGAAGGAAAAGTACACGCAGTCCATCAGAGATCCGTCGAAGTTGCCTGTCAAGCTGCCCCATTTACCGGCGTGCACCATGAGGTAGTAGACCAACGCGAAACACCAGACCTCTATTGCGTGGGCCAGCAGGGCGCCGAATACGCCAACGACAATTCTGAAACGGCTCCACAGTTTGAGCCGGGGCAGCCAATCGTTCAGCCGTAGCAGGCATTCGTAGTGGATCACGACCGCGATGATGACTACCAGCATATTGATCAACGTGACAGTCAACATGGCAACACTCCAGCGAGAGGGGCGGGTAGTCGTGGCCCCTTGGTCGATTCAGTTCTACACCTCAAAGCTGGAAAAAGGTTGAGTTGAATCAATCATGGACGGACTAACCGAACGCGCGTTGTTCCATTGCCGGCAGCGGCTGATTCGTTGATAAAAGTCAGGTTCGCCCTCGGTATGACAGCCAATAATCAATTGGCAGGCAGGACCCAGGGCGAGGTACATGATGCTCAAGCTCAAACGCATTCTATTGATAGCTCCCAGCGAAATGACCCATACCCCGGCATTTGAGCGTGCACACGCCCTGGCGTGCGCAACCGGTGCGTTGTTGCACGTTGTCGCGTTCGATTATGTTCAGGCGTTGGCGGTAGCCGGGCTGCTGGACCACGACGCGATGGCCCAGGCACGAGAAGGCTATTTGCAAGTGCACCGTCATTGGCTGGAGCAGCAGGCCCGTTTTTTCCGATGCGGCGGACTGCAGGTGAGCTCCGAAGTGGTCTGGGCCAAGTCGAGCCTGACCAACCTGCTGGAATACGTGAATGATTTCCATCCGGACCTGGTGATCAAGGACACGCATTACGTGCCAGCACTCGACCGAGCCTTTCACCGCCCCCTGGACTGGCGCCTGCTGCGCGAGTGTCCGACGCACCTGCATCTGGTGACCAGTGCGAGAAATCCCAAGCCATTGAAAATCCTGGCGGCGATCGATTTGTCCCATCTGGAGGAGCTGACGCAGGGTTTGAATGACCGGATAGTCGATCTGGCGTCGACCCTGGCGGCCAGTTGCGGCGCCGAGCTGCACTTGCTTAACGTCTGTCGTTGGTCAGAGATCAGCGATGCACTGATGAGTGTGCCGACGGGCAGTCTTGATGACAGCTTCAGGGACGCGATTGAAGATACTCAGCAAGAGGCTTTCGATGTGCTTGCCGAGCGCTATTGCGTCAAGGATGCACATCGACATCTCCTGACGGGTATTCCCCACAAGGTCATTGGATTGTTCGCGCAACAGCATGCCTTCGACATGGTGGTGCTGGGTACGGTTTATCACCAGGCGCCTGAACGGTTTATTGGCGATACCGCCGAGAGCCTGTTGAACCGGGCACCGTGCAGTTTGATGATCGTCAAGCCTTTACGCTCGTCCGGTTGAACGAGGCCCCATCGAGCCCGCAGTTGATAAAAATCAACTGACCCTCGGCCAAAAGGAGCGATCAATAGCGCTCCTCTGAATGCTCAAGGGCAACGGCCATGCGAATCACATTTCTAGGTGCCGCGGGTACGGTCACGGGTAGCAAGTATCTACTGGAACATGGCAACCAACATGTGCTGGTCGATTGCGGTCTGTTCCAGGGCTACAAGCAATTGCGACTGCACAATCGCGACCCGTTCCAGCTTCCGGTCAGCGACCTCGATGCCATTGTGCTGACCCATGCCCATCTTGATCACAGCGGTTATCTGCCCGTGCTGGTGCGCAATGGTTATCGCGGCCCGGTGTACGCCACGCCCGCCACCTGTGAATTGGTGAAAATCCTGCTGCTGGACAGTGGTCGCTTGCAGGAAGAGGAAGCGGAGTTCGCCAACCGGCATGGCTTCTCGAAGCACAGCCCGGCGCTGCCGCTTTACACCGAGCAAGATGCTGAGCGAGCACTGAAACTGTTGCGGCCGGTGGAGTTGCATCACAAGGTGGCAATCGCCGCGGACATGACCATCCTGATGCGTGGCGCCGGGCATATCCTGGGTGCCGCGACGGTCGAGGTGATTGCTGGCGGCCAGACCCTGGTGTTTTCCGGGGATTTGGGACGCCCGGACGATCCTGTGATGTTGGCTCCCGAAACGGTCGAGCAGGCGGATTACCTGCTGGTGGAGTCTACCTACGGTGATCGTCAACATCCGGTCGAGGCGCCACAGGCGCAATTGGCCGACATCATCACCCGCACGGCACTGCGCCGAGGGATTACCCTGGTGCCATCGTTTGCGGTCGGGCGCGCTCAGCTGCTGATGTATCACCTGTATCAGTTGAAGCGCAGACGGGCGATTCCCGATATTCCAATCTACCTCAACAGTCCGATGGCCACCGATGTCACGCTGTTGTACCAGCGCTTCCGGAACGAGCACAGATTATCGATGGAAGACTGCGAAGGCATGTGCCATGTGGCGCAATTCGTACACACGGTCGATGAGTCGAGAGCGCTTGATCAGCAACGCACCCCGGCGGTGATTATTGCCGCCAGCGGCATGGCGACAGGAGGGCGGGTGGTCCATCACCTCAAGGCACTGGCGCCCAATCCGATCAACACGCTGCTAATGCCTGGCTTCCAGGCCGGTGGCACTCGTGGTGCGCAAATTGTTGCGGGAGTTTCTTCGGTGCGTATCCACGGCAAGGACGTGCCGATCCGCGCCGAGGTGGTACCGATGCAAACACTGTCCGCACACGCCGACGCCGATGAAATCATGCAGTGGCTGCGCGGGTTCAAACGACCGCCAAAACATACCTTTGTCGTCCATGGGGAACCTAACGCGTCGGATGTGCTGCGCCGGCGCATCAGTCTGGAGTTGGGGTGGTCGGTGTCGGTGCCGGAGTATCGCGACAGTGTCGAACTCCCCGGCATCGACCTCACCGCAGGTGCATGACGCGCGCCCCCCAAAGCGACGGCCGTTTGTGCGCCCGGCTTGATCCAGATCAAACGGCATTTTTCAGTGAGCGCCATTGTTCTGATAAAAATGGTGAGAGATCCAGCCATGTCAAACCACAATTTTTTCAACCGTTATCACGCGGTTCAGGACTGGAGCAGGGGGGCGGCGCACAGGTGCCTTCACTGGACGGGCCTGCGTTCCTGGAAGCGTGAGGCAACCCTCTTGCTGTCGGTCTCGGTGGCGTTGATGGCAGGCTATCTCATGGTGTTGAACTTCGCCTCTCACGAGGTGCAGGATCTGGTCAACACGTGCACGGCACGATTAGAGGTCGAGTTTGAAAATGCCGAGATAGATTCCCTTCCAGACACCCTGCCTCGGTCGTTGTGTGAATGCGTGGCACATCACCTGGTCGACAAAAATGGCCTGGTACGCCTGGCCATGGTCAACAAACACCTGCTTGAACCGATGGCCCTTGAACCCGTTACGCAAAAGGACGAAGAGGCCTGCATCAACGCCCTGTGGCAGACCCATGACGAACTGGCCAGGCGCATGTCCCTTTGAGTGAGGAGGGGGCAGGCGCCGAGATGGCCGTCGAGCCCGCGCCGAAGCATCGCTGTGTGCGGCAGACATTCACGCAAACCGTATATCCCCAGACCGCCATGTTTTTTCACCATGCGCCGAGGTGTGTAATGATCCGTCCATTGCGTTTGCTGTTCCTTGCCCCCTTTTCCCAAGCGGCTCACTGCCCCGGCCTTGAATACGCGGGTGATCTGGCGCGCGCCCTGGGTGTGCCATTGCATATTGCCGCCTTCACCGATCTCCACGGCGCAGAGTCGGCCGGCCCGGCAGGCGCCGAATGCCCCGACGTCGTTCGCCAAAGCGTATTGGCACTGCGTCAAAAGTGGCTGAAAGACGAAAGCGCGCGTTTGCAGGAGAAGGGCGTCGATGTCCATCCCGAAATCGTCCGCGCGAGCTCCTCTGCAACCGAATTCGCTGCCTGTGCGCAACGCCTTGAGGCGGACTTGATTATCAAGGACATGCAGGCGCGGCCAGGTCAGGCGCATTGTGGATTGTCACCACAGGATTGGGAGTTCTTGAGCGTCAGTCCAGTCTCCGTGCTTTACGTCCAGCCAGGCCCGACGCAAATACCCGGCAAGGTTTTGGCCGCGATCGACATGGAATTTCAGGCGAAAGAAGGCGACAGCGACAATCATTCAATCATTGAGGCTGCCAGACGCCTGGCCAGCGCCTGTGGTGCTGCATTGCATGTGATCAGCATTTACGACACCGATGCTCCAGGTCAGGGCGACCTGTCCCGATTCGACGTCCGCAAGCAGGCTTTCGATGACTTTGCCCGTCAGCATGGGATTGCCCGAGAACATCGGCATTTCATACCCGGGGCGCCAGCGAATGCCATTTGTGCCTACCTGCAGCGCAGTGCCTACAACCTGCTGGTTATCGGTGCGGCCAATCACCATCTGCTGCCTTCCGGCATCGGGTTGACCGCTGAAGGGATTCTCGAACACGCCGGTTGCAGCGTCCTGGCAATCAAGGTGCCCGTTGCGGCTGCGCCCATCAAGACAACCGCGCCCGATTCTATTCGTCACGCGTCCAGTTGACGGTCAAGCCGTACTCATCATCGCCGTACTGGTAATCGACGGTTCCTTTGAACGCGGCTTCCAGGGCATGGCCCAGGCGGTTGGCGAGATGGATGCCGGTCGTGGTCACAATGAGATCTGCCGCTGAGTCGGTCAGGTTGATGATGCGTTCCAGGGCATGCTCGGCTTTTTCCTTCTTCTCGGTGTTTTCGATCAGGTTGATGATTTCTTTTCGATGCTTTTGCAAGAAGCTGCCCGATAACGTAAGCGTCCCTGCAGGCATGTTGTCAACGATGCGTCGGCAGGCTGGGCACTTCACGGTTCGCGCGTCATGAATGACCGTGTTTTCAGGGTGTTTCCAGGTCCAGTTGCCGCCTTGGTAGACCGCGTTGCACTGCGGGCAGATGGCTGCACCTTCAACCCGCGGCAGCCTGTAAGGGTCGTGGGTGGATGTTTTGAACAGGTTGTCTTTTTGACTTTGCTGAAACTTGTTCATGGCTTTTCTCCTCGCGCGTGAAATGGAAAAGTCTTGACGTGTCAGCATGACCGAAAAGAGATCACTGCTCCTTTCAGCCCTCTGAGAACACCTCACTTTTTAAGGTTTCATTTGGACTCGGTTTGTTGCTGCGTGAATTGATTTTTATCAATCCGTGGGCGCGAACGGACAGTCGGTCATGCCTGCGGTGCGTACTAAGGTCGTGTTCCGTGCTGCCGCTCGCGAGAAAATCCTCAGCGGCGCCACCCAGTTGGCGGATGCCATACGTGTGACGCTGAAGCCGAGATCCAGATCGGTATCGATCCAGAATAAGCGGGGCAACCCAACGGTCTGCAATGATGACCGATATTCTGGAAAAGGAATCTCCTGCCCAAACCCCTTTCCCTGAATAACAGCGCGGCTGGACAACACTCAGGTATAGGAGGCCGCACCGGTCATCGCCAAGTGATTGAGAATCGGGTTTTCACCCTGCAAGTCACTCAGCGCCTGGTGCATCAATTGGAGAGCCTCTGCTCTTTTCTCGTAGCGTTTGCACGGATCGGCATGACGGAGCGCTGCTCCCGCAAGGGAGAAACAGCGTGTGGCCGCTCGCAAAGAAAGGAAAAGCGCCAAGGGTTTGCAATCTTCCTCGACACCACTGTGGTTGATGTAACTGGACAGCAGGCGTGCACTTAACCTGTGCAGCCCATGGTGTTGCAGATCCATCAGCACAAAAGCCAGGTCGTACAGCACATCGATGCAGGCAATCCGCTCACTGAACTCAATCCCGTCAAAGAGGGTCGGCTGATCGTCGAGCAGGCAGATGTTGGCCAGGCGCATATCACCATGACAGCGGCGAACTCGGCCCGCGCGGCGGCGCTCTTCAAGGCAATCGGTCAACGACTGCAACAGGGTCCGGGAGGCGTGGGCAATGGCGGCGATTGTCGCGGCATCGAGGATAAGGTGATAGCGAGACATTTCCCTGTGGTTCTTCTCGATTTCTTCGTACAGGTCCGAGAGGCGACCGAAAGAAGGGGTGATTTGTGCTTTGGCATGAAAGCGGGCGATCTCGGCCCCCAGCTGTTCCATCATCGGTTCAGTCAGACGCCCTTCAACGGCCATGCGGTCAAACAGCCGATCCTGAGGAAAGCGTCTCATCACGACGAGCCAGTCAACCACTTGCCCGCAGCCGTTGAGCGCTAACTGACCATCCGTCTGGCGCGTGATCGACAGCAGGCTCAAGTACAGCGTCGGCGCCGTTCGCCGATTGAGTTGTAACTCTGCCTGACAGGCCTTTTCGCGGCTTTGCAGGCTGCGGAAATCCAGCTCGGCAAACGCCACGGCCCGCTTGAGTTTGTAGGCACGGTCGCCCTGCAGGAAAATCACCGAACCATGGGTCTCGATCCGCTCCACCGGCAGGTTTGCGTTGCCGTAGCTGGACGGTCTGGAGAGAAAGGCAATCACCTCATCTTGCAGGTTGTTCATTCCCGTCACCACGCGGTCTGCGGACTGTCGGCAGAGTGAAGAACGGAAGGGCTGCGCAAAATCGTCGCAGCGGTTGACGCCTCTCCATCCATTGATCCCCCTCTGCTCAAAGGCGAACAAATGCCCCGGTTTCTGCGAGAAAGGTCGCAATCAGCGCCGTGCTGTCCAGTACCTGTAACTGCCGCGTTATGCAGTCGGAGGAAAGGCGAAACGGTGGCACGGTGTCGGTGATCGCGACGTGTTCGAAAATCGGCGGGTCGAACAGTTGACCGCCCGCCGTAAACAAACCATGGGTGGCGGCCGCGAACAGGCGTCCGACGCCCGCCTTCAGGCAGGCTTGACCGGCACGTTTGAGGGTTTCCCCCGTGCTGATCAGGTCGTCGAAAACAATGGCTGTCTTGTCGCGGACATCGCCGACCAGGAGGCTGCCCGTCAGCGTGGTATGGGCACGGTGTTTTTCCATCAAAGCGCTGCCGACAGTACGTCCCAGTTCCTGCTCCAGGGCCTGCCGAAACTGCTCGGCTCGCTTGATGCCCCCCGAGTCCGGGGAAACCGCAACCACTTCGGCGTCGCCGACCACCTTGGCAAAGTGCTCGGCGAACAGTTGCGCGCACTGCAGGTTCCACGCCGGCAGGCGAAACGCGTTGTCGATCGCCGCCGGATTGTGCACTTCCAGGGTGATCAGGCGATCCACGCCACTGACTTCAAAAAAGTTCGCGACGTAACGCGTCATGATCGGGTCCTGAGGCTGGTTGCGGCGATCCTTGCGCCCGTAGCAGAGGTAGGGTGTCACCACCTGAGTCTGGCGAGCGCCTGCGTCCTTGAGTGCGCTGCAGAAAAACAGCAGACGACACAGCTTGTCGTTGGCGCTCTGTCGGCCATCCCCATACAAGACGTGGAACACCACGACATCGCGGCCGATGACCGGATCCAGCGGGCGGCATTTATGCTCACCGTCTTCGTAGTCACGCTCCTCATGGCGCGCCAATGGGCAGCCAAGCCGCTGCGCAACACGCAGGGCATAGGACTCACTGCCTTGCAGGGCAAAAAGAAGCGGGGGCAGGCTGAGCATGCGGAACTCCTTGGAGGCCGTTGGTGGATGGCCTCATCGCCGTGGTACGTGTCGCTGACCTTTGTTCGTTAGCGGGCGGCGCCATGGCGCACCACTTCAAGGCAAAACTCCTGCTCGAAGGGCGGCACGTTACATTCGACGATGTCGGTGGCAGCGACTTGCAGGTGCACGCCGACAATGTCGGCGCGGATCGGTTGCTGGCAGGTATGCCGGTCGACCAACACGGCGGTATGGACCCGACGCGCACCCAGTTGCGCCAGGTACGCGCACGTACGCAGCAGTGAATGGCCTTCGAACAGCACGTCATCGACCACCAGCAGCGTGGTATTGGCCAGGTCCACCCGGTCCAGGGCCGGGTTTTCGGTCAGTTGGGTGAAATGATGCAGCACTTGCAGGTCGTCGGCGTAGCGCTTGACCTTAAGCGGGTAAAGCGGCAGCGCTGGCTGGCCGGTCTGGTGCGCCATGTGCTGGCGCAAGCGTTGAGCCAGCGGTTCACCCCGGCGCTGGATGCCAATCAACGCCGCGTGAGCCGGGGGCAACAGGGCGCTGGCCTGGCGCGCCATCGCCTGCAGCACATCATCGAGCTCATGGCTGTCGTACAGGCGCACCCGCTGACTTGCCAATAGGATCGTCATTGCCTTCTCCTGCCACCGCGCCTTGCGCGTGCGTTTTCGGTCAATGTAGACCGTCGCGCGGCGGTGCGATTGACATAAATCAATGCCAAGGTCGCCGCGACAGAGGATTCTGAGTCATCAACGACGGTGTCTGATCCAGCGCTGAACACCACAGTGACCCGTCGGCAGCGGCGAGCGTGCCATCCCCTTGGAGTCCGATCATGAGCCAGTATCGACGGTTATTGCTGATCATCAACCCGGCCCTGCGCCAATCTCAAGCCATGAATCATGCTGCCATTCTGGCCAAGGCCAGCGGTGCCAGCTTGCACATCGCTGCCTTGATTCCGTCCTGGAAACTGTTGTCGCTGCTCGAAGAAGGCGACCGGGAAATGGCTCGCGAAGGCTATTTGCAAGACCATCGCGATTGGTTGAAGCATCAGGCGAGCCACCTGCGCGACAGGGGCATCGAGGTGACGTCAGAGGTCACCTGGGCCGACGACATTCAGCAAGACATCCTCGATCGCGTCGCCGACATCCAGCCCGACCTGCTGATCAAGCAAGTACAGCACGAGTCGGCGCTGCACCGTGCGTTTTTCACCCCGTTGGACTGGCGATTGCTGCGCCACTGCGAGACACCGGTCTATCTGCTGGCCGAAGGTGATCTTGGCTTGCCGCGCAAGGTTGTGGCGGCGGTGGATGCATCCGATACCCTGGCACCGGACAGTGAGCTCAATGAGCGGATCATCCGACAGGCGTCCAGCTTTGCCCTGCAGTGCGAAGCTGAGTTGCACGTGCTGTACGCCTGTGACATTTCCTCGCTGTATCTGGGCGATATGGGCGGCGCAGGCCTGGCACTTTCGGGTCTCGACAGGCAGTTGCGCAAAGCGCATGAAAAATCGTTCCTCACGCTCGCCGAGCGCTATGGCGTGCCCGCTGAACGGCGGCATTTCATTGAGGGACACCCGGTCGCGGTGCTGAATGCGTTCGCCGATGAGCAGCATATGGATGTGATTGTGATGGGCAGAGTCCAGTCGCACGGTCTGGACAAGCTTCTGGGCAGCACCACCGAACATATCCTGTATCAGGCGCCGTGCAGCGTGTTGGCTGTCTAAGGCGGCCGGGCCGCCGGGTGATGAAACGACAGGCGTCATCGCCTGGGGAGGTTTCCATGATTCAGAGTCCCTCAATGCAAACCACCTTGACGAACCGCGTCGAGGCCGGTCGCGGCTTGGTCGAACCCTTGCTCAAATACGCCAACAGGCCTGAGGTCATCATTCTCGCCTTGCCCCGTGGCGGTGTACCGGTGGCTTATGAAGTCGCCATGGCCCTGAACGTGCGCCTGGACCTGATGCTGGTGCGCAAGCTTGGCGTCCCCTCGAACCCGGAGTTCGCCATGGGGGCCATCGCCAGCGGCGGTGTACAAATCCTCAATGACGATGCCCTGCGGGCGCACCCGGTCGATCGAGCCAGTTTCGAGGCCGTGGTCGCCCGGGAAACCCAGGAGTTGTCGCGACGTGAGAAGGCGTATCGAGGAGCCCGCCCACCCTTGTACCTCAAGGACCAGGTCGTGATCCTGATCGACGACGGTCTGGCGACGGGCTCGTCAATGATGGCGGCGGTTCAGGCGGTGCGTGCGCAAGCGCCATCACGCATCGTCATCGCCGTGCCGGTGGCACCCCATGAAACGCTCGAAGCCATGCGCAGCGAAGTGGACGAGGTGATCTGCTCGCTCGTACCCGAGTGGCTGGTCTCGATCGGCTACTGGTATATGAGTTTTCCCCAGACCTCGGATGAAGAGGTGATCAATCTCCTGCAGCGAGCCTGGCAGCGAGAATCCTCAACCGGCTCCGCTGCACCGGAGCGCCATGATTGAAACTGCCTGCAAGCCTTCAACCTCGACGCAGGCCTGCACACGTGCGTATACGCCAAACGGATATCCCTGCACCGTGACCCAGAGGATTGGTTGAGGTTTATCAATAAAGAGCGCAAACGTGCGGGCGATGATGGTGATCCGCTAACACCAGGGGTAACAGCCATGAACGTATCCAGCATGCAACCTGCGAGTAGCCGGTCACTTCATGCTCTGGCGCTTTGCCTGGCCACGCTCATGGGCTGTTCGGGTACAAGCGAAGAGACGGTCCAGCAAACGTCGCCCCTGTCGGGGATCGCCATGGCGGACAACGTTTGTTCGCTGTGTCATGGGCTGACGGGGGAGTCTGCCTCGCCCCGGTTTCCCAAGTTGGCGGGCCAGCAAAACGAGTATTTGCAGTTGCAACTGAGCGACTTCAAAAACCATGGACGTAGCGCGGAAACAGACAGTCGGTACATGGGCGGATTGTCCCATTTGACCAAGACTCAGATTGCCGAACTGGCCGACTATTTTGCGAGTCAGCGAGCCATGCAGGCGGACAGCGGGACGCCAGACGCGCGAGGTGCAGTGATCTTTCACCAGGGCTTGCCTGAGAGGGGCGTCCCACCGTGCAGCGCTTGCCACGGGAAGGATGGCGGGGGCAATGGGGTGATTCCACGGGTGGCGGGCCAGCATGCCAGCTATATGAGCCATCAGATCATGGTGCTTCAGCAGACCGGACAGCGGCCCAACGGTGCGCCGATGTTGCCGGTGGATCATGCACTTACCCCGGCAGATGCCGAATCGGTCGCCCGTTATATGGCGGCGCTGGGTGCAAAGCAATGATCGTGCGCGGGGGATCACGGAGTAGCCGAAGGCGTCTCACGGCACTAGCACGATCGCGCCGTTGAACTGACCGCTGCGCAACAGCGCCAGTGCCTGATTGGCATCGTCGAGGGAAAACCGAGTGGTGTCGCAATGCACGGGCGTGTGCTGCAGTTCTTTAAAAAACGCGGTGCCATCGTCGCGGGTCAGGTTGGCCACCGATCGCACGCTACGCTCGCCCCATAGCAACCGATAAGGAAAGGCCGGGATGTCACTCATGTGAATGCCGGCGCAAATCACGCAGCCCCCCTTGACAGTGGCGGCCAACGCCAGTGGCACCAGCGCCCCCACCGGCGCGAAAATCAGGCTGGCATCGAGCAGGTGCGGAGGTGTCTGGTCCGACGAACCGGACCATGTCGCCCCCAGGGATCGGGCATACGCCTGTCCTTCGGTGTCCTCCGGTCGAGTGAAAGCGTACACCTCTTGACCTCGTCCCAGTGCGACTTGAATGGCCAGATGCGCTGCGGCTCCAAAACCATATAACCCCAGATGGTGGGCGCTTTGTGCCATTTGCAAGGCGCGAAAACCGATCAGCCCGGCACACAGCAACGGTGCAGCTTCAGTGATGGAAAGGGCCTGCGGAACAGGGAAACAGAAGCGTTGGTCGGCCACGGTATATTCGGCGTAACCACCGTCCAGATGACATCCGGTGAACAGGGCCTGATCGCAGAGGTTTTCCCGTCCGCTCTGACAGTATGCGCACTGCCCACATGTCCAGCCGAGCCAGGGAACACCCACCCGCTGGCCGATGCGCTCTGCGGCTGCATGGGGGCCGACCGCTACGACCTCACCGACGATTTCATGCCCCGGCACCCGGGGCAGCACCGCTTGAGGCAATTCACCGTCTACCAGATGTAAATCGGTGCGGCAGACACCGCAGGCCAGGACTTTGATCAACAGTTGATAGGCCCCGGGTGTCGGAATGGGCCGCTCTTCGCGTCGCAGCGGCTGACCGGGCGAGTGTAGAACCATGGCGCGCACAGGATGACCGGGATCAACAGGCAGGAGGGCGATGGCAGCCGGCAATCAACTGTTTGAGACCCTCCAGATCGAGGATCTTGACGTCACGGCCGGAAATTTCCACGAGTGCTTGGTCCCGCAGATGGGCGATGCCCCGGCAAATAGTCTCCAGGCGCAGCCCCAAGTAGGAGCCGATTTCCTCGCGGCGCATTTTCAACACGAAGTCCGTCGATGAATATCCACGGGTTTTCAAACGTTGCGACAGGTTCAGCAGAAAGGCTGCCAGGCGCTCGTCCGAGTTCATGTTGCCCAGCATCATCAACATGTCGTGATCGCGGACGATTTCCCGGCTGAGGATTTTGTTGAAGCTGTGCTGCAGGGACGGCAGCTCATGGGCGAGTTTTTCCAGGTGAGCAAAGTGGATGGGGCAGACTTCGCTGTCTTCAAGCGCAACTGCATTGCAGGCATGCAAGTCCGTGCTGATAGCGTCCAGACCCAGCATTTCGCCGGGGATCTGGAACCCCGTGACTTGCTCGCGTCCATCGATCGACAGCACGCTAGTCTTGAACGAACCGATGCGTACCGCATACAGCGATCGCAGCTCATCGCCGGCGCGGTAAAGTGCCGCGCCCTTTTTGACCTTCAAGCGTTGCACGATCAACGTGTCCAGACGCTCGATTTCCGGGCTGGTCATGCCGATGGGCAGGCACAGCTCCATCACACTGCAACTCGAGCACGCAGCCTTCAGGACATGTACTTGCAAAGCGCGAATGTCTGGCATGAGAAGTGACGTCAATAGGGATGACTCACTAAGGATAGGCGGCGTGGCGTCTGACACGCACCGGATTCCCGGGAATAGGGATGTAATAGACGAACGGGACATTCATTACCATCGTTTACCCCAATGTCGGCCGGCGCACTTGATGTAAATCAAGTCTTCAGCTTCCCGGACTCTCAGACTCAAGCCAACCTGCAACCTGGTCCTTTGGCGGAGAAATTCATGAGCGATTTCCTGAATGCTGAGCAGCTGGAGGGCCTGGATGCTTATTGGCGGGCATCCAATTATCTGGCCGTCGGACAGATTTACCTGAGAGGCAACCCGCTGCTCAAACAACCGCTGACCTTGGCGCACATCAAACCCCGCCTGCTGGGCCATTGGGGGACGACACCCGGTCTGAACCTGATCTATACCCATCTCAATCGTTTGATCAACCAGTACGACCTGAACATGCTGTTCATCGCCGGCCCCGGCCACGGTGGACCGGCGGTGGTTGCCCAGACTTACCTCGAGGGCACCTACACCGAGTTCTGCCCCTCTGTGGAGTGTAATGAAAACGGCCTGCTTCGCCTGTTTCGCCAGTTCTCCTGGCCCTACGGCATCTCCAGCCATGTCTCGGCGCAGATACCGGGATCAATCCATGAAGGCGGCGAACTGGGCTATAGCCTGGCTCACGCCTACGGTGCCGCGTTTGACAATCCGGATCTGATTGTCGCCTGCGTAATCGGTGACGGCGAGGCTGAAACCGGGACGCTGGCAGCCAGTTGGCACTCCAACAAGTTTCTCAATCCGGCGCGGGATGGGGCGGTATTGCCCATCCTGCACCTCAATGGCTACAAAATCGCCAATCCCACCGTGCTGTCCAGAATCAGTGAGGATGAGCTGTCGGCCCTGTTGTATGGTTACGGCTACGATCCGTACTTCGTGGAAGGCGATGACCCCACGCAGGTGCATCAGGCGCTGGCGCAGACCCTGGACACGATGGTTCTGAAAATTCGTGACATTCAGCTTGAGGCGCGTCGGCCTGGCCAATCCACGCCGCTGCAACGGCCACTGTGGCCCATGCTGGTCTTGCGTACACCCAAAGGCTGGACCGGTCCGAAATTCGTCGATGGCCATCGCGTCGAAGGTACGTGCCGCGCGCATCAAGTACCCCTGACCGATTTCCAGCAGCCGCTGCATGTGCGCCAATTGGAGGAGTGGCTCAACAGCTACCGCCCGGATGAGCTGTTTGATGAAAACGGTGCGTTGTTGCCCGAGATTACGGCACTGGCACCGACCGGACACCGTCGAATGAGCGCCAACCCCCACGCCAATGGCGGTGTGTTGCTGCGCCCCCTGGATGTGCCGCGATTCAGCGATTATGCCGTGAAGTTTGCAACACCTGGCAGCCTGCGCGCGGAGGCTACACGGGTGATGGGCAGGTTTTTGCGCGATGTGATGAAAAACAACCTGACTGCCGGCAATTTTCGCTTGTTCGGCCCGGATGAAACCGCCTCGAACCGCCTCGATGCGGTCTATGAGGTCAGCGCCAAGGCGTGGATGGAGCCGCTGGAGCCAGACGATCTCAATCTGGCCACCGATGGTCGCGTCATGGAGATTCTCAGTGAGCAGGTCTGCGAGGGCTGGCTCGAGGGTTATCTACTGACCGGACGCCATGGGTTCTTGTCCTGTTATGAAGCCTTTATCCATATCGTCGATTCGATGGTCAACCAGCATGCCAAATGGCTGAAGACAGCCGCCGACGTGCCATGGCGTCAACCCATTGCTTCACTTAATTATTTGCTGACATCCCACGTCTGGCGTCAGGACCATAACGGCTTTTCCCACCAGGATCCGGGGTTCCTCGATCTGGTGGCCAATAAAAAACCGGACGTCGTGCGGATCTACTTGCCCCCCGATGCCAATTGCCTGTTGTCGGTGACGGACCACTGCCTCAGAAGCCGCGATTACATCAACGTCATCGTCGCCGGCAAACAGCTGGAATGGCAGTGGCTGGATATCGATGCAGCCACTCGGCATTGCCAGAAGGGTATCGGTCGGTGGGACTGGGCGTGCCGCAATGATGAGGATCCCGACGTGGTGATGGCCTGCGCCGGTGATGTGCCGACCCTGGAAACGCTAGCCGCCGTTACCTTGTTGCGAGAGTACGTGGCGGATTTGCGGGTGAGGGTAGTCAATGTCGTGGACCTGATGGTGCTGCAGCCGTCGTACCAGCATCCCCATGGCATACCGGACAGCGAATTCGATGATCTATTTACGCTGGACAAACCGGTGATTTTTGCTTTCCACGGTTACCCTGCACTGATTCACCGCCTGCTGTACAAACGCACCAATCATGAGAATTTCCATGTGCGAGGCTTCAAGGAAGAGGGGGCGACGACCACCCCCTTCGACATGGCCGTGATCAACAACCTGGACCGTTATCAGTTGGCGCTGGACGTCATTGAACGCGTGCCTCGTCTGCAGGAGCAGATTGCGCTCGCCAAGGCGCGATATTGGTCGACGATGGAGCGGCACAAGCTTTATCTCATCGAGCATGGGCAGGACATGCCCGAGGTCTTGAACTGGCAGTGGACGCAAGTGGAATGTTGACCGTCGTCAGTGACGGCGCTGCGTAGTGAAGTCGAGGGTGTCTACACACGACGTCAGGGCCGGGTCACGATTGACCGTGGCGGCTTTGAACGGCAGGATCGGTGGAAATTCCTCAGGCGTGAGCGTTTCTTTCTCCAGTAGCAGAAGTGCACCGGCGTCCAGATCTGCCCGACGACTTTCGAGCAAGGCCGTTGCCCGATGGTAGCCTTCGTCGAGCAGGGCACGAATCTCCAGGTCGACCTCCCTGGCCGTTTGTTCCGAATAATCTTTATCCATGGCACTCGGCATACGCTCGCCAAGGAAGCTCGAGCTTTGCCGCTCCAGCACCGATTGGCCGAGTGTGGCACTCATGCCAAACCGGGTTATCAGCTGTCGGGCGATATCAGTGGCCCGCGCCAGGTCATCAGCCGCCCCAGTGGAGATCTGGCCAAACACGAGGTGTTCGGCGGCGCGTCCTGCCATGAGCACGACAATCCGGTCCTTGAGCATTTGGCAACTGATGAGGAAGCGGTCTTCGGTCGGTCGCTGCAGCGTATACCCCAGTGAACCTATCGCGCGCGGGACGATTGAGACTTTATGGACCGGGTCCATGGCCGGCAGGCTGCTTGCCGCCAGTGCGTGTCCCATCTCATGAAACGCCACCACCCGGCGTTCATTGGGGCGCAGCACGCTGCTTTTGCGCTCAACCCCGGCGACGATGCGTTCTACGGCAGCCGTGAAGTCGTCCAGGCTGACTGCATCAGCACCGCGACGTGTCGCCACGATGGCAGCTTCATTGACCAGGTTGGCCAAATCGGCGCCGGTGAAACCCGTGGTGATGTCGGCAATGCGCTCGTTGTCGAGGTCGGGCGAGACCGTTATTTTTTGCAGATGGACCTTGAGTATTGCCTGGCGACCTTTTCGGTCCGGGCGGTCGATCAGCACCTGGCGGTCGATTCGGCCAGCCCGCAGCAATGCGGGGTCCAGAATCTCCGGCCGATTGGTCGCGGCCAGTAATACAACGCCCTCACGTGGGTCGAATCCGTCCAGTTCGGACAGGAGCTGATTGAGCGTTTGTTCTTTTTCGTCATTGCCGCCAAAGGCGCCGACGCCGCGCATCTTTCCCAGGGCATCGAGTTCATCGATGAAGATGATGCAGGGCGCGGCCTGACGTGCCTGTTCGAACAAATCGTGGACTCGAGCGGCCCCCACTCCGACGAACATTTCGACAAACTCAGATCCCGAGATCGAAAAAAAAGGTACGCCGGCTTCACCGGCAATCGCTTTGGCCACCAGGGTTTTGCCGGTTCCGGGCGGACCCACCAGCAGTGTGCCTTTAGGGATGTGCGCTCCCAGGCGCGCATATTTTGTCTTGTCCTTGAGGAACGAGACGATTTCCACCAACTCAGCCTTGGCTTCATCGATGCCCGCCACATCGGCAAACGTAATGCCGGTATCGCGCTGGACGAAAACCTTGGCCCTGGACTTACCGATGCTCATCAGTCCACCGATGCCTTGTTTTTCCGCCAGACCGCGAAACAGGAAGTGCCAGATCACCATGATCAAAACGAAAGGCAGCAGCCATCCGAGTATTCCGCTCAGACGCGTATTTTCCTGCACCCCGGTAAACCCGACTCCCGAATGGGCGAGGTCCGCCGCGAGTGCCGGATCTACCCGGACGGTTGAGAATTGGGTATGCCCATCAATGGGGACCTGCAGCTTGCCGCTGATCTTTTCCTGTTCCACTCGCAAATCGCTGATTTTCTGCTCGCTCAGCAGTTGCAAAAACTCGCTGTATGGGATGGGCTGAACGACATGGCGTTCGACCAAAAGAAACTGCAACAAACCGATCACGATGAAGGCGATCGCGAAGTAAGACAGGTTCCATTGTTGATTTTTCTTCATGGCCTTGGCTCGTGGAAAAGGCAATGTGGAAGGGCACCCATTGTCAAAAAGCCCGGAGGAAACTGAATTTCTCCGGGCCCTTGGTTCAGGCGATCAGCAAATGATCTTCCACCTTGTTCACGCCTGGTACCGACCAGGCGGCCCGCTCCACGATTTGACGCTCACGCCACAGATGCACCTTACCTTCGAGTTTGACCACATTGCCTTCAACCTTGATATGAATCCCCTTGGCATCAACTTCGGCATTGCGCTTGAGCGCTTCTTCGATGCGTTTCTGGATATCGCCCACGTCAACCCGGGGACGAAGCGTGAGTCGGTTGTCCACGCCGACCACACCGGACAGTTTGCGTACGGCTCGTTCTACGATTTCCTTCTGGTACTGCCAGTCCACCTGACCTTCCAGGCTGACCCAGCCGTTTTCCACAATGACTTTGACGGCGCCCACGGGCAGATCGGAACTCCAGTCGATAATGTTCAGCGCACGATTGGCGATGGTGTCGTCCGCCGTGCCGGCCCCCTTGTCCAGCCTTACCTGAATTTCTTCGGCCAGTGCACGCACGCCTTTGACCGCCTTGACTGCACGTTCGGCGCTGACTTTCTGAGCGTAATTGTTAACGTGGCCGGACAGGGTGACCACACCATTGTCTACGGCAACGCCAATGTTGGCGGCATCGATGTCGGGCTGGAATTCGAGCTCTTCGAGAATGGTTTTGCGCAGGCTCAAGTCGTTCATGACGATGTCCTCGGTAGAAGGGCGGTATTTGCCCATCCCACTTTTCTACGCCTGAGCAACATCGGCGCATTGAGTTAAATCAAGAAGGCGCCAGTGCTCGTTTCCGCTGATCGCCAGCTGCTGTTTGATTGATAAAAATCAGAGAGGTCAGGCAATGCCCACCGATACTTGAATCGTCAATTGCAGTGTTTCAGGCGCAAGAGCCGAGGATAAAAAAATGAGCAGATACTTCACCGTTGCAGTCTTGAACATAGTCCTGGCGACGACGGCCGGGTGCAGTCATCGGCAGGCTCAGGAAATCGACGCTCGCCTGGAGTCCGCAGAAAGCAATGCTGCGTGGGCTCGAGTCAGGGCTGATGAGGCCTATCTGAAGGCACAACTCGCAACGGAAATGGCCGTTCGAGCACAACGCACGGCCGACGAAGCCAATGTACGCGCCAGCCGGATGAAGTAAGACGTTTCGCAGGTTTTACGTCCATGCGCCTCTGCAAATCTTGTCCTCGCCCATCGTATATCCTGCGCCGACACATCTGCCCGGACAGGGTTTAACGGTAACTGTTTTCGAGTATCGCGCCAGTGTCTGATTCATCGGTATCGAACAGCCTCGATACCGACGCTGCTGACAATAAAAAGCCCCCGGCCGGTTTCCCCGTCGGGGGCAAGCTGCCTGGGGTTCAATCGGCTTTGATCGGCACGACCTTATCCGCTTTCATGGCTTCAGGCTTTTTCGGCAGCGAGAGGCTCAGCACGCCTTTGCTGAAGCTCGCCTCGATCTTATCGGCATCGACGCCTTTGGGAAGGTTGAAAACCCGCTCGAAGGAACCATAGTGACGCTCGCTAAGGTAGTAGCCTTTGCGTTTTTCTTCCTTGTCTTCTTTCTTTTCCCCTTTGATGATCAGGCTGCCATTGGACAGTTTGACCTCAATGTTTTTCTGATCCATGCCGGGCAGTTCGGCAGTGATTTCGAAACTCTTGTCTTTTTCGGTGATGTCCACGGCAGGCAGGCTGTGACCGATGAGTTCTCGCCGCCAGAGCGGATCGATATCAAACAAGCCACGGCCTAAGGGTGACAGGCTTGAACGGTGATTGAAGTCTTCGAACAGGTGATCGACCTGTTGCCGGAGTTTTTCCAGAGGGCGCCAAAGATCAGTGACCACTGAATGCTCACTGGTTTTATCGTCCTGAGTCACGGGCATTTTTTTCACGGAATTGCTCATTTTTACACTCCTCTTGGATAAAGGTGGCTGCCGACAACCCATCCGTCGGTCCACCCTGAAAGAACAGAGCGAAGGCCCAGGGGCTGCACCTTGTTATCGATTGGTCGTGGGACTCTGCGCCTGACGCGAGGTCTGCAGGCATCGAATCTGATGATTCTGCGACTGTCTCTAATTTCTCCTGAACGTCCCGAGCCTGTTTGATTTAGATCAGAAAGAGGGCACACACCTGTTTATCCGAAAGTCGTCTTCCCTTGTGTTGAGCTTCAATGAGTGAGCCAAATCGGACACGTAACGCATTCGAGACCTAAGCTCTAGAGATGCGTCGCTGACTTGAGTCGTTGAGGTCATCCTCACGGTCCAGCCACCCGCGTGATGTTCAGCATGGGCAATGCCATTCGTTTTTGAGGTACTCGCTTCAATGCTCAGTAAATGGCTAGACCCCGCGCTGTTGTTGCTCACGGCCTTGACGTTGCTGGTGGGGGGCGCTGCGCAGCTTGGGCAAAAACCTGACTGGGCATCACTGTGCTGGGCTGCGGGAAGCGTGGTGATGGCGTTGATCCTGCTCGTCGAGATTGCCCGGCGACTGGCTCGAGGGGAGGCGGGCGTAGACTTGATCGCATTGCTGTCGATAGTCGCCGCGCTGATGTTCCAGCAGACATTGGTCGCAGCGGTGATCGCCTTGATGCTGGCATCCGGGCGGACATTGGAGTTTTTCACCACACAACGCGCCGAACGCGAACTGCGAGCCCTCGTCGACCGCGCCCCACGGACGGCCTGGTTGCAGGAGGAGGGCGGCTTACGCCAGATCCCCGTCGAGCAAATCCAGCCACATCACACACTGCTGGTACGGTTGGGAGAGGTCGTGCCAGTCGACGGCTGTCTTCTCAGTGCGGCAGCCATTCTGGACGAGTCGGCACTGAGCGGTGAGTCGTTGCCTGTCACCCATCGAGAGGGAGAGCAACTGCCCAGTGGGGTATCCAATGTGGGGGCGCCCTTCCTGCTGACGGCCACAAAAACGTCAGCGCAAAGCACCTATGCCGGTATTGTCCGGCTGGCCGAGGCCGCGCGCCGTTCGCGCGCACCTTTTGTGCGACTGGCTGACCGCTATGCGCTGTATTTCATACCGCTGACGTTGCTGATTGCCGCCGTGGCCTGGCAAGTGAGTGGTGATCCCTTGCGAGCATTGGCGGTGCTGGTGGTGGCTACGCCTTGCCCGTTGATTCTGGCGGTCCCCATTTCCATCATGTCTGGCATTTCGAGGGCGGCACGGCGCGGGATCCTGATCAAGGATGGCGCGACGCTGGAAGCACTGGCCGGGGTAAAGCAGATGTTTCTCGACAAGACCGGCACGCTGACCAGCGGCCATGCCCGCCTGCAGTCGATAGAGGTCAACGGGCTGGCCGACCCGGATCGTCTACTGAGCCTGGCCGCCTCGATCGCGCAGGCCTCGACTCACCCCATCTCCCAGGCCATTGTCGACGCGGCGCATCAGCGCCAGTTGCCCCTCAGCGTGCCGCAGGACGTGGAAGAAAACCCGGGCTCGGGGCTTTGTGGGCGGGTCGATGGCGTGCGGGTGCGTTTCGGTACGTTGACTTTTGCGCATGAACAAACCCCTGTGAGCGAATGGGCCTCAGCCATGCTGCGCCACATGGATTACCTGGCGTGCAGTGGCAGCTTCATCGAAGTGGACGGGGCGCTCGCTGGCCTGCTGGTGTTCTCCGACAATGTTCGGCGCGAAACCCCGCAAACCCTGCGTCGGCTGCGCAACAGAGGTATCGAAAGGATTGTCATGCTCACCGGCGATCGCCTGGAAACCGCGCAGATGATTGCGCTGTCAGCCGGGATTGATGAACTGCGTGCCGGGTTGACCCCTGAAGAAAAAGTGCGTGCTGTTCAGCAAGGTTGCCTGCGCGCCAGCACGCTGATGGTCGGCGACGGCATCAACGACGCCCCCGCGCTGGCGGCGGCCAACGTCGGTGTGGCCATGGGGGCAGGTGGTGCCACCGCTTCCGCACAAGCCGCGGGTGTCGTCCTGCTGGTGGATCGCCTGGATCGTCTGGTCGAGGCGCTGGACATTGCCCGCCGCACCCGCTACATCGCCCGCCAGGGGGTGCTGGTCGGGATGGGCCTGTCGTTGCTGGCGATGGTGGTGGCGGCCCACGGTTACCTGCCGCCATTGATTGGCGCCGTGGTGCAGGAGGGCATCGACGTGGTGATCATCCTTAACGCCTTGCGGGCACTGGGGCCATCGTGGGGGCGCAGGAAACGCAAGCTGAGCGCCGAGCACATCGATCACCTGCAAGACGAACACCAGCAACTCTCCACGGTGCTGAGCGATCTGCACCAGATGGCCAGCGACTTTGCCAAGCGCCCGTTTGCGCAAGCACAGGCCGACTTGCAGGCACTGGTCGACAAGCTGCAGACATCACTGGCGCAGCATGAACACGAAGATGAAAGCGCACTGTACCCGCTGCTGACGCGAAGCATGCCAGGCGAGGACCCGATGGCGGCCATGAGCCACGCTCACCGGGAGATTTTTCGTCTTATCCATTTGCTGGCGCGCATGAGCCGAGACTTTCGTTCCGACCCTGCGACGACGTCAGCTGATGAGGTTCAACACCAGCTGATTCGGCTCGACACCCTCGTGCAATTGCACTTCGAGCAGGAGGAAGAGCTGTTTCGTTTTCTGGATTGGCGCTAGTGGTTGAGCGGGTAGGCTGAACTCAGAGCATTTTCCTGTGCACCGGCCACAAGGTGCATGGACACGACCGGCTGCTGGTTATCCATGGAGGGGATTTCAAAACTGCCCACAATCTGAAGCTGTCGCTCGCCCAACCCGGTCGCCTCCAACTCTTTTGCCTTGGCCATTCTCGCGTGGTTCGCTGCGATTTCATTGAGAGTTGACACGTTACATCTCCGGTGACTGACCAAGCGTTTCGCTGGAGTCCTTAAGCATTAGTTTGAGGTGCTGCCGTGTCAGAATTATGTCATTCCGGGCAGCGACGCTCCGCCTGTGCAAGCCGTAAGCCAGACACGGTCATGAATTGCACCCCGTGTTTTGCTTTGCGACGAAAGGTTGTACAACGCCTGTGGCCCGGCTATTTCCGTTACTTGATGAACCATCCCTTTGAGTGTTCGACCGTTGACGGTTTGCAATCCATGGCTACAAGGGACGTTATGTTGACGGTAGCAGACGGCCGGGGAGTTGCCAGAAAGCCCAAACCTTTCAGATTGGGCTGTTTCAGGCGTGCAACAGACGGGTGATGTCACTGGTCCTTTTCGCAATTGACCATCCACGACACACCATACTTGTCGACCAGCATGCCGAAGCGTGCCGCCCAGAAAGTGGCGTCCAGTGGCATTTCCACTGTGCCGCCATCGGCCAGCGCCTTAAACACCCGCTCGGCTTCGGCGATGCTGTCGACATTCAGCGAGATCGAGCAGCCGCTCATGCCTTGGGTAGGGCGGTCGGGCGTGGTATCTGAAGCCATCAGCATCTGATCGCCGACCTTCAGGCAGGTGTGGATGATCAGGTGATGATGGTCTTTCGGGACGTGCTCGGCGGCAGGTGTTTCGCCGAAGGCCATCATCGCTTCGATTTTGCCTTGCAGGCATTGCTCGTAGAAGGTGAAAGCGGCTTTGCAGTCGCCGTTGAAGATGAGGTAGGGATTGATTTTCATGGTGCTGCTCCCGGTCAATGAAGGTGCACAACGGTTCGGACATCGCTTGGCGCGATGAATTCTGATGTTCTGACCGGGGACAGCAAAGCGCTAAAACGCGGCGGCTGCCTGAATATTGTTAGATGTTTTTTCGATAGATCGGCTGATGCTTATCGCCTCGCCCGTGCGCCTTGGCGCGAGCAGGCGTTCGATGGCACCGCCCACCAGGTTCTCCAGCAATTCATTGTGCTCGTGCTCATCCAGGGCATGAGTGGTCAGCCAACTGGGCGCACTGTTGAGCAGTGAGGCAATGGCGTGCCCGGCCGCCAGTTGGCCGGATTCACTGAAGCGCGAGCGTGCGCCGAGCACCACCAGCAACGTGCGTTCGTATTGCTCGCGCAACTGCCGGACCCGTGCCTGCTGCTCTTCATTCAGGCAGCCGCTGTCGCGTTCCACCAGGCGAAAATGCCACGGCATGTCGCGGTGCAAATTGAGGTGCGTGCGAATCAGGTTGTTGAGTCGGTCGCGTTTGGCCGGCGCCTTTTGCGGGATGCGCCCCAGCGTCGCCAGCAACTCTTCGTAGAATTCTTCGATGAGGTCCAGCAACAGGTGCTGTTTGCTCGGGTAATGGTGATACAACGAGCCCGGGGAAAGCCCCAGGCACGTCGCGAGCTCACGCATGCCGACCTGACCGAAGCCCTTGCAGGCGAACAGTTCCAGCACTTTGTCGCGGTATTCGGCGAAACGCGAGCAACGCTCAGGCATAGGCATGGAAGCCGCGCCCCGTTTTGCGTCCCAGGTAACCGGCGGCCACCATTTCCTTGAGCAGCGGCGCCGGCCGATATTTGCTGTCGTTGAAGCCTTCGTAGAACGCTTCCATGATCGCCAGCAGGGTGTCGAGGCCGATCAGGTCGGCCAGCGCCAACGGGCCGATGGGCTGGTTGCAGCCTAGGCGCATGCCGGCGTCAATGTCTTCGGCGCTGGCCAGGCCTTCCTGAAACACCAGGATCGCTTCGTTGATCATCGGCACCAGAATCCGGTTGACCACAAACCCCGGGCGGTTGCCGGCGGTGATCGCGGTTTTGCCCAGGGTGGTGGCCATGTCCAGCGCCAGTGCGTGGGTAGCGTCACTGGTCTGCAGGCCGCGAATGACTTCGATGAGCCCCATCACCGGCACCGGGTTGAAGAAGTGCAGGCCGATGAAACGCTCAGGCTGGCTGACACTGGCGGCAAGCTGGGTGATCGACAGCGACGAGGTGTTGGACGCGATCACGCAATCAGCGCTGACCTGCGCGGCAATCTGTTGCAGCACCCGCAGTTTCAGGTCGAGATTTTCGGTGGCGGCTTCGATCACCAGCTGCGCGTTGTGCAGGCTGCTGTAATCGGTGCTGGTGCGAATCTTGTCGAGGGCGAGGTTTTTCTGTTCGGTGGTCAGGGTGTCCTTGGCGATCTGTCGATCAAGGTTTTTGCCGACCGTCGCGAGGGCTTTTTGCAAAGCGCTTTCGCTGATGTCGAGCAAGGTCACGTTGAAGCCGGCGAGGGCGCACACTTGCGCGATGCCGTTGCCCATGGTGCCAGCGCCGATCACGCCAATGTTTTGCAGATTCATGTTGCCGTCCTTCCGATAAACCCTGCGATACCTTGGCCGACGGGGCGGCCGAAAGCGTACTATTGCCGCGAGTCTAGAACCGGCAGGGCGGTTGTTCTATGCCGAAACTGTTCAACGGGACTGATGTTTTTTGCCATTTCGGGTGATCGGGAGAGAGGCGTTCACATGCGGGAAAAGGATTCAGTGGCCGCCTACTTCGTGCAGGCAATGATCCATGGGCTGGCGGACGATCCGCAGCGTGTGCGTGGCGTGCTGGAACAGGCCGGCATCGATCCCGCCGTGATGCAGCAGCCGTCGGCGCGGGTGCCGGCCAGTGCCTTTGCAGCGTTGTGGCTGATCCAGATCCGCGAGCTCAATGACGAGTTCTTCGGCCTTGATTCCCACGGCATGCCGCCGGGGGCTTTTGCGCTGATTTGCCGGGCATTGATTCAGGAACCCGACCTGCACAAGGCCATGCGCCAGTGCCTGGCTAATTTCGGCCTGTTCCTGCACGACTTTCGCGGCACGCTGACCGTGCGCGGCAAACGCGCGGTGATCAGCTTGGACACCGATTCACAGCACGTCGATGCCAGTCGTTTCGGCGAAGAAACCTTCCTGGTGCTGATGATCAGTTTGCTCTGTTGGCTGGGCGGCCGGCGCATTCCCATCGACCGCGCGGACTTTCGCCATGAACGCCTGTCGCTGAGCGATGACCGTTTACTGTGGGGACCTAACCTGACCTTCGGTGCCGAGCGCACCGAAATCGAATTCGCCAGCCACTACCTGCGCCTGCCGGTTGTGCAGGACCTGGCCTCGCTGAAAGTATTTTTGCGCACCGCGCCGCAATGGCTGGTGATCCGTTTTCGCAATCAGCATGGTCTGGCGTCGCAAGTGCATCAACGCCTGCGCAACAGCCATTACAGCGAATGGCCGACCCTGCAGGCCTTTGCCCTGGAACAACACCTGAGCCCCAGCACCTTTCGCCGAAAACTGGAACGCGAGGGTTGTTCCTACCAGGAGATAAAGGACGAAGTGCGACGCGCAGTGGCGTTCGAGCAACTTCGCGAAAGCCGCGCGAGCATCAGTGACATCGCCGAGCAATTGGGCTTCCAGGAGCCGAGCGCGTTTCACCGGGCATTCAAGAAGTGGACGGGTGAGAGTCCGGGACGGTATCGGGCGCGCTACCAAACGGGCGATGCGAATTTTCTGACAGAGACTTCTGATTCGCTGCGCAGCTGATGTTTTTGCCAACGCCGGCCTGTACATTCGAAGCCTGCCACCGCGCCTCAACACTGCTGAAACAAGGATTTATTGTTCATGGAACTGGAACCGGTCGACGTCACCGATTGCGCAAAAACAGCTGAAGCTGCCTCCAAACATCCTTCGAGAAACCGCTACGCGCAATTGAGCCAAGGCTTGTTGTGGCTCAATGAGCGTGCCTGGCCGTTGGGCGGCAGCATTTTGCTGATCGCCGGGATTTACCTGTTCCAGTACATCCAGGTGGAAAAAATACCGCTAAGCATCACGTCTTCCGCCGTTGTCGCGGCCTTGCCGGCGATGTTCGCCATGCTGGTGTTCGTGATCGCGATGCTCGGGGCATTGATCGTCATGCCTGCGTTCATCCTGTTTCAACGGTTGAATGATTCCGGCGAACGCTTGAGTGACCACTTGAGTTTCGATCGGGGCAAATCCGGACTGACCCCGCTCCATCGACGTCTGATCTTGCACTGGTTGTATGGGGTGTTGTTGCTGGGCCTTTTCGTCTGGGTGATCGGCGCCTTTGCGGCCTATGGCTATACCAGTGGCGGCTGGATTGTCGGCATGGTGGGCTTGGGGATGCTCACATTATTGGGACATGCGTGGATTATTACCCGCGTATGGAAAACCCGTGTTTCCTTCGAGTTCTGGTTCGCTTGCGTGATGTCGGCCCTGGTGCAGTGGGTCGCGATCCTCAATGTCACGGTGGTGGTCGCACGGAGCGTCAGCGAGTACGTGGATGACGTCTGGCTGTTCTTGCCGTTCATGCTCCTGGAGCTGATTGTGCTGTGGTTGATCCAGTTGGGCGGCGCTTATTTTGTGGTGGTCATGCGGCGCCATGAGCACCCCGTCGCACACGCGGCGCTGGCGGCGATGGTTGTCATCTTTGTAGTGGGGCTCATCCCCCAGGCGAGCGCCAAATTGGCGGGGGTAACCTTGCAATTGCCTTCGTCCGGTGCTCGCAATTGCACGGTGATGACCTGGGCACCCGGCACCCAGTTACTGGGTGCGATCAAGGACCCGGAAAATCCGGGCAGCAGCATTCGGTTGCGTCTGCTGGCCGA
Organism: Pseudomonas reinekei; assembly: GCF_001945365.1. Classification (GTDB taxonomy): domain Bacteria; phylum Pseudomonadota; class Gammaproteobacteria; order Pseudomonadales; family Pseudomonadaceae; genus Aquipseudomonas; species Aquipseudomonas reinekei. The sequence goes on along the minus strand of NZ_MSTQ01000004.1, from coordinate 60,961 downwards.
GGCGGATGGCATGTACATCGTTCGTCCCTGGCGAACAGTATCCAAAGCCGTGCAGTTCGTCCCCCGAAGCAGCGTGACGGGGATCGACGATTGCGCGCCTGAACCGAAAGCGGAAAACGCAAGCCGCTAAGTCAAGCAGTTCTGGATTGGCCGACATCGGCGCGTGAAGCTCAGGAGTCCTGAGCGCTGCGCGTCGCCGTCGGTCCGGCCATCTGCGACGGTTTGGCTTTCATCAAGCCATCGAGTGCCTGTCGATACCGGGAGCCGCCCAGGCTCATGCTGTTGTTGTGCGTTCCGCCGGGGATCAGCAACAGGCTTTTCGGTGGGTTGGCCGCATTGAACAGTTGCTGGCTGAATCGCGACGGCATGAACTGATCGGCCAGGCCGTGGACCACCAGCAGTGGCATGTCGATGTCGACGATCTTGTCGATGGAATCGAACTTCTGTGACAACAACCAGCGTACCGGCAGCCAGTTCACCGGCAAGTTGTTATCGGCCACTTCCGCCACGGCATCGCCAAGCGAGGTGAAGGTGGACTCGATCACCAGGCCACGGACCGGCACCGAGCCATGATTCTTCTTCGCCTGCGCAGCCAGGTCTGCCGCAAGATCGATGGCCACCGCGCCGCCCAGCGAATGGCCGTAGATCAAGCGCTTGCCAGCATCAGGTTGCATCACCGTGAAACGCTCCCACGCCGCCCGCGCATCTTCGTAGACACTGGCTTCCGACGGCAGATCGCCTTTGCTCTGGCCGAAGCCCCGGTAGTCAATCGCCAATACCGAATAGCCCATGGCGCGTAGCTGCTCGATGCGGAACGCCTGGCCGGTGAGGTTCCAGCGCACACCGTGCAGATAGAGAATCGACGGCGCATCTTTGCGCGCGGCCGGCCACCACCACGCATGCAGGTTCTGCCCGGCCTTGAAACCGGCAGGCTTGATATCGAACGCCTGAACATCCTGCGGCAAGCCGCGATACCAACCCGCCGTGCCCGGTTCGATGCGGAACAGCAACTCGCGTTCCTTGTACTTGAGCGCGCCGCAACCCACAGGCAGACCGACAACCAAAGCCGCCATGCACAACAGTGGCAGCCAGCGTCGACGCAGGCGTGTGAGAAGGGCAGTGGGCATCGGGTGGTCCATGGGTGCAGACATGAAGTTCGCGTTTTAGCAGATGTGCGCCGGGGACGGGAATAATTTCGACTTGTGGGAGGCCGCTCGTCCACCGGGGAGAAAACTCTGGATAAAAAAGATTGAATAATCACATTAAATGTTATTTAAATAACAAAACAAAAAACGCCAGGTTCAAGCCTGGCCAGCCGGATCAAGGTGGGAAAGCAATGAGCAAGATCGCAGTCATCGGCAGCAACATGGTCGACCTGATTACCTACATCGACCGCATGCCGGCCCAGGGCGAGACACTCGAAGCGCCGGGTTTTGCCCTCGGTTGTGGCGGCAAGGGTGCCAATCAGGCAGTGGCGGCGGCCAAGCTCGGGGCGGATGTGCTGATGCTGACCAAGGTCGGCGATGACATGTTTGCCGACAACACCCTCGCCAACTTCCAGCGCTTTGGCATCGACACCCGCCATGTTCAACGGGTGCCCGGAGTGTCCAGCGGCGTGGCACCGATTTTCGTTCAGGCCGACTCCCATAACAGCATCCTCATCGTCAAAGGCGCCAACGCGCATCTCGTCCCGGCGGACATTGATGCTGCCGCGCAGGCGTTGCACGAATGCTCGCTGATCGTCCTGCAACTGGAGATCAACGTCGAAACCGTCTACTACGCCATCGAGTTTGGGCGCGAACACAAGATTCCAGTGCTGCTCAATCCGGCGCCGGCCTTGGCGGGGCTGAGCCGGGAACATTTGGCGCAGCTGGATTTCCTGGTGCCCAACGAATCCGAACTGGCACTGATCACCGGCCAGGTCGTGGATTCGCCGGCGTCAGCGCGCGACGCCGCGCAGACCCTGGTCAGCAGCGGTATTCGTCACGTCATCGTGACCCTCGGCCAGCAGGGCGCGCTGTATGTCGGCGAGGAAGGCGAATTCCAGATCCCCGGTCTGCGGGTGGCCGCCCGTGACACCACCGGCGCAGGGGACGCATTCATCGGTTGCTTCGTCCATCACTGGAGCCGCGACCGTGACATCCGCGCCGCGATGACCCAGGCCGTGGCGTATTCAGCCTGCTCGGTTACGGGGCTCGGCACCCAGACGTCCTACCCGGACGCCCCCGCATTCGCGCAATTCCAGCGCAGCTTCGGCGTCCCGACGACGGAGTGATTCAACGGCTGCACTTTTCCCAAGCTCACCACGGAGAACAACAATGACAAAGCCTCCGCTCCAACAGACGCCCGACGGTTTCTACCTCAATCGCACGCCCTGGTTCGCCTTCATCCTGCTGTGCAGCATCTTCGCGCTGTGGGCGGCGGCCGCGAGCATGAACGACGTGCTCATCGCGCATTTCAAAAAAGCGTTCCTGCTCAGCGATTTCCAGACCGCATTCGTGCAGTCGGCGTTTTACCTAGGCTATTTCTTCGTGGCGATTCCAGCCGCGCTGGTGGTCCGCCGTTTCAGCTACAAGACCACCATCCTGATCGGCTTGATGCTGTACATGTTCGGCTGCCTGTTGTTTTTCCCGGCGGCGTCCACCGCCAAGTACGGCATGTTCCTGCTGGCGCTGTTCGTGATCGCGGCCGGGCTGTCTTTTCTGGAAACCGCCTGCAACACCTATTCGACATTGATGGGGCCACGGGAAACCGGCACCCGTCGCCTGAATATTTCGCAGACGTTCCACCCGTTCGGTGCGATGGCCGGGGTGTACGTCGGCAGTTTCGTGATGTTCAAGGACACGGACGCGACCCACGAGCAACTGACTCAGATGAGCGCTGCGGACGCAGCGATCCAGCAACTGCAGATGATCCAGTCCACGTTGCTGCCATACAAATGGATGATTGCGGTGCTGGTGCTGATGTTTATTTTGATCGCCATCACCCGCTTTCCCGCCTGCAAGGGCAACCAGCCCGTCAGCAAGAAAACCACGCGCTTGAGTGAAAGCCTGTCGCGGTTACGCCGCAATCCGCGTTTCACCTTTGGTGTGCTGGCGCAATTTCTGTATGTCGGTGCCCAGGTCGGTGTGTGGAGCTTCACCATTCGCCTGGCCATGCAATTGGGTGGCATGAACGAGCGCAGCGCTTCGTGGTTCCTGCTGACCACTTTCGCCGCGTACTTCGTCGGCAAGCTGATCGCCAACGTACTGATGCGCAAACTGCACCCGGCCAAGGTACTCGCGGTATACGGCGTGCTGTGCATCCTGTTGCTGGCCTACACCATCCTGGTACCGAACATCACGGCCGTGTATGCGGCGGTGGGTGTGAGCGTGTTCCTCGGTCCCTGCTGGCCCACCATCTACGGCCTTACCATCGACGGATTGGGCGAAGACACCGGTGTCGGCGGTTCGCTGCTGGTGATGAGTATCGTCGGTGGCGGGGTGATTCCGATCTTCCAGGGTCTGCTGTCGGACTACAGCGGCGGCAACATGCAACTGGCCTATAGCGTGCCGCTGCTGTGCTTCATCGTGATCGTGACCTACGCGGTGCGCTGCCTCAAACACGCCGAGAGCGAGCGGGAGCCGGTCGGCGCGGTGGCTGCATCATGAACACGCGGATCAATCTCTATCCGTCGCTGTTTGGCGAAGCACGCAGAACCTTGTTGCAGTCCGAGTCCTTCAAGGTCAGCGCCTGGGTGTATCCCAGTGGTGTGCTGGCCGTGGAGTTGGCGAACAGGCGCGGGCATCTGGTGGTGTTGCCGTATCAGGGGCAGATGATCTGGTCTGCCGTGTTCGACGGTTGCGACCTGACCATGAAAAACCTGTTCAGCCAACCCCGGCCAAGCCCGACAGTGATCGGTACCTACGGCTGTTTCATGTTTCACAGTGGTCTGCTGCGCAATGGCTGTCCGAGCCCGCAAGACGATCACCCGCTGCACGGCGAGATGCCTTGCGCGGCCATGGACCATGCCTGGCTGGAGGTGGGTGACGACAGCGCCGGCCCCTACCTGCGCCTGGGCGGCGATTGCGAATACGTGCAAGGTTTTGGCGATCGCTATCGGGCGAACCCGAGCGTGACGCTGCGTGGCGATTCAGGGTTGTTCGATATCGACATGCAGGTGACCAACCTGGCGGCCAAACCGATGGACCTGATGTACATGGCGCACATGAATTACGCCTACGTCGAAGGCGGCCGATTCATCGAACCTCTGGGTGTCGAACGTGTGCGCTTGCGCAGCAGCATTCCGGCCCATGTAAAGCCGACGCCAGCCTGGAGTGCTTACATGGATCAGTTGGCGCCCGAGCCTGAACAGTTTCAGTGCCTGGAGCGCCCGGCACTCTACGATCCGGAAATCGTGTTCTTCTTCGACGGCGTGCGTGCCGACGCGTCTGGTCATGCGCATTTTCTGTTGAGTCGTCCGGATGGCGGGGCGTTCTACACCGGCTATCGACCCGACCAGTTCGAGCATGCGGCGCGCTGGATTTTGCACAACGCCGATCAACAGGTGGCGGCGTTCGTGCTGCCCTCTACCTGCGAGCCGGAAGGCTATCGGGCGGAATCCGCCAAGGGCCATGTGCGCTCGTTGGCGGCGGGGGACACGGCGGCGTTCAGCGTCATCACCGGTTACCTCAGCGCCACGGAGCAACAAGCCCTGGTCAGATGATCAACTGCGCACCGCTGGCGGTAATGGTGTCGCGGTAGGCCTTGGGAATTTTCTTGTCACTGACGACGTAGTGGAAGTCCTCCAGCGTCGCGAAATGTGCAGTGCGCACGGTGTCGAACTTGCTGTGATCGGCCAGCAGCATCCGCTGTTGAGCCTGGCGCAAGACTTTCTGCTTGACCTCCACTTCATTGAAATTGAAGCAGGTCACGCCGAAGTCCTGGCTGATTCCGGCGGCCGAAACAAAGGCCCAGGTCAGGCGCACGCCATCGAGAATGCCGAGCTCGCTCTGGTTCTCGAACACCTGGTTTTTGCGGTGGAACGTACCGCCGCACACCACGATATTGCAGTTGGGCTTTTGCGAGAGTTTGAGCAGGACGTTCAGGGAGTTGCACACGGCGGTGAACTCCAGTTCGTCGGGAATGAAGTCCACCACGAACGGCGTGGTGGTGCCGCAATCGAAAAATACCGTGTCGCCAGGCTTGATGAAACCGGCGGCCAGTTTTCCGATCCGGCGTTTTTCCTCGACGTGCCGGGTGTCCTGTTCGGCCACGCGGTAATCGCTGGGTTCGTTGCCATCGTGGATTTTGGTGATGTAGCCGCCGAGCAGGCGCAAGTGGTCGGTGTACTTGCTCAGGTCGCGGCGCAGGGTCATCTCCGAAACGTCGAGCAAGGCGGCCATTTCACGCAGGTGAATGGCGCTCTGATCTTGCAGGGCTTGTTGAATAAGCTTGAGGCGCTCGGCTTTTTTACTGTCCACAGGCATTCCGGGGTTGATTGTTGATGTTAAATAAGTAACATTATTTGTTAAATTTGTAACGTTTTTGCGCGATTGATCCTCGATTGTGGCGCAGGGGCATTTGAATACACAAACAGGAGTTTTTGCGATGGCACACCTCGAACCTCAGGCACTGGCGCAATTTATCGATCATACCTTGCTGGCGCCCGACGCTTCTCGCGAGCAAATCGCAACCCTGTGCCGTGAGGCGCAAGAGCACGGCTTCTATTCGGTGTGCGTGAACTCCGGGCAAGTGCCCCATGCGTCGCAGTGCCTGGCCGGGCAAAACGTCAAAGTGGTTGCGGTAGTCGGCTTTCCCTTGGGGGCCGGGCTCAGCGACAGCAAAGCCTTCGAGGCCGAGCGGGCAATTGCCGCCGGAGCGGGGGAGATCGACATGGTGTTGAACATCGGTTGGTTGAAGGACGGTATGTTCGATCAGGTTCACAGCGACATCGCGCGGGTCAAACAGGCCTGTGGCAGCGTACCGCTGAAGGTCATCCTCGAAACCTGTCTGCTCAACGACGCTGAAAAAGTGAAGGCCTGCGAGATTTGCCGTGAGCTGAACGTCGCGTTCGTCAAGACCTCCACCGGGTTCAGCCGCAGCGGCGCCACCGTGGACGACGTGGCGCTGATGCGTCGCACAGTGGGCGCCGGGGTGGGCGTGAAGGCCTCGGGCGGGGTGCGCGACTACCCGACCGCGCTGGCGATGATCGAAGCGGGTGCCACACGCCTGGGCACCAGCTCTGGCATCGCCATCATCAGCGGCGCGCAGGCGGCGGGCGACGGTTACTGAACAACGCTCAGGACAATCTTGCCGATGTGATCGCCGGCCTCCATTCGGGCATGGGCCAGCGATGCATCGGTCAGCGGGTACACCTGGTCGATCATCGGCAGGCAACGACCGGCCGCCAACACTGGCCAAACGTGCTCGCGCAATTGTTGCGCGATCGCGGCTTTTTCCTCGCGGGTGCGCGAGCGCAGCAGCGAACCGGTGACAATGGCGCGTTTAGCCATGATCGCCAGCAGGTCGATCTCATTGGCCACCGCGCCGCCGAGGAAACCGAGCATCACCAGCCGGCCTTCGAGGGCCAGGGCCGTGACGTTACTGTTCAGGTACGACCCGCCCATGATGTCGAGAATCACATCGACGCCGCGGCCCGCGGTTTTATCGGCAATAACCTGGGCGAAGTCCTGTTCGCGATAGTTGATCGCTTCGGCCCCCAGTTCGCCAATCACCGCACATTTTTCCGCGCTGCCCGCTGTCGCGAAAGCCTCGATGCCGAACTCGCGGCAGAGCATCAACGCGGTGGTGCCGATGCCGCTGGTACCACCGTGAATCAGCGCGCGCTGGCCTTTGCGGGCGCCGCCCATTTCGAACAGGTTGGCCCATACGGTGAAGAAGGTTTCCGGGATCGCCGCAGCCTGTACCCAGTTCATGCCAGCGGGGATCGGCAGGGTCTGGCTGGCCGGGACTGCGCAATACTGCGCGTAGCCACCGCCATTGGTCAGCGCACAGACTTTGTCGCCGATGACGAATTCGCTGACACCGGCGCCGACGGCGACCACTTCACCCGCCACTTCCAGCCCCGGGATCGGGTTCATGCCGGGTTTCATCGGGTATTTGCCGGCACGTTGCAACACATCCGGGCGATTGACCCCGGCGGCGTGCACGCGTATCAGCACTTCGCCGGCACCTGCCGTGGGCACGGGCACCTGACGTGGTTGCAGGACTTCGGGGGCACCGGGCTCGTCAATTTCAATCTGAGTCATGGTCTGGGGAAGAGACATGTTGGATACCTTTGGGGATGGGGAGTGATTTTTCATGCGGTGGTGGGTCGGGTGCAGGCATGTTCATTGGGTTGGGCCAGCAGGCGCATCGCCAGTTCCAGCAACAGCGCGACAACAATTGCCCCGGCCGCGATCACGAACATCAACTCGTGGTGCCCGCCACTGGCATTGAACAATGCCGAATAAGCAAACCCGGCGATTGCCTGGAACGTGGCAAAGGAAACGGTGGCGCGGCTCCAGGCGATCTGCTGCTGACGGTGCTCGGGGATCAGCTCATGAACCCGTGCCAATGCCAGGGGCACAATGCCCGGCGGAAAGGAACCGATGATCACGGCGAGCAATGCCAGGGCGGTGAATGAACTGGACATCGACAACAGGCCGACCGCGATTGCCTGCACCCCCAGCACGAGACGAATGCCTCGCTTGGCCCCGAGGTGATCCGCCAAAAAACCATAACTGACCGGGCCGATAATGGCGCCAATGCCATACATCACCCAAATCAGCGCCCCGAGGTGTTGCCCGGCGCCGAGCCCGCGAGTCACGTAGTCCACCAGAAACATCATCGCTGGCACCAGGCCCGTCGCCATGAACGCGTATTGGGCAAACAGCAGATACACACCGGGAGGGGTGGTGGCCTTGATCGGCGGCGCCGCTGCTTCAGGTACTGCAGTCGACGGCCAGCCGAACCAGCTTGCCGCCGTCAAAATCAGCGCCAACAGACCGAGGCCGAGCCAGGTTTGCTGTAACCCCAGGCTCAGCAGAGGCGGAACAACGGTCCCCGAGCCGGCAATGCCCAACCCGAGGCCGAGAAAAATTGCGCCACTGGCCAAGCCTTTGCGCGAGGCCGGTACGTGGGGCAGTACGGTGGCTGCGACCAACACCATGATCGCTCCTCCGGCAATGCCGGACAGCAAGCGCCAACCGAAGAACCAACTGACCGAGAGCGGAAAGGCGCACGCGAAAAACGACATCGTCACCGCGAGCATCATCCATCGCAGCGCGGTTTTGTTCGATGTAGCACGGGCGAGCGGGCGACCCGTCAGCGCGCCGAGCAGGTAGCCCACCAAGTTGGCGGCGCCGAGGTACACCACGTCGCTGGCGGAAAACCAATGGGCCTGGATCAATGAAGGGATGAGCGGCGTGTAGGCAAAACGCGCCAGGCCAATACTGACCAGACTGGCGCACAGGCCGGCAAAGATCGGCAGCCAGAAGCCTTGGCGGGGAGGGGTGGAGGCGTTGAGCATGAGAGCTCTCCTGCAGGATTTCCAATGGCCCCCAGCTTATCCACAACTTGCGTTGCATTAACGCAGCGAATTCGCGCTATTGTGATGCAAATATGCATCACTGGAGAGCCCTATGAATTGGGATGACGCACGGGTGTTTCTGGCGGTTTGTCGCGAGTCGACGCTCAGGGGCGCGGCACGGGTGCTGGGGGTCGATCAGGCGACGGTCGGGCGGCGCATCACCGCGCTGGAAAAGTCCTTGAGCGCGACGCTGTTCCTGCGTACCTCCGAGGGGTACGCGTTGACGGCTGTCGGTGAAGCGGCGTTGAAGGCCGTGGAGAAAATGGAGCATTCGGCGCTGGAGCTGGAGCGGCGTATACAGGGGCTGGATGATCGGCTGACCGGCACGGTGCGGGTGACCACCACCGACACCCTGGCCATCGATTTTTTGATCCCGGCCATTGCTCGATTGCATCAGCGACACCCGGACGTGCGGGTGCAACTGGATGCCTCGACGCAAATACTCAGCCTGGCCAAGCGTGAGGCCGATATCGCGGTGCGCAATACCCGACCGGACAACCCGGACCTGATCGCCCGGCGGATTGCCCGTTGGCCGTTGGGATTGTTTGCTTCGCACGCCTACGTCGAGGCGCATGGGATCCCGGAACCCGGGACGGCGTTCGACGGGCATGATCTGGCGGTGTATCAACCGTATCTGCAAAGCGGCAAGGACATGGTGCTGGTCGGCGAGCCGATTGGGCGTGGGCGCATCGTCTCGAGTCTGAGTTCCAGCCTGCTGGTGCGGCGGTCCATTGCCGCGGGGATCGGAATAGGGGAGGTTCCCATCCACATGGGTGAGTTGGACGGGCTGGTCAGGCTCTGGCCGCAGCGGACGAATCCGGTGCCGTATGACATCTGGCTGGTGACCCACGCCGATTTGCGGCATACCGCCAGGGTGCGGGTGGTGATTGACGAGATTGTTGCGGGGTTTGCCGGGACGGGTGAATAAAAGATCGCAGCCTCGGGGAGCGAGGCTGCGATCTCTTCGGTTACGGCATTTCAGGCAGTTCCTGCGGGCGCAGGTCGAACACCAGTACTTCGGCATCCACGCCGTTGTTCAAGGTCAGCACCTGTTCTTTGCGAACCCGCACGCCGTCGCCTTCCTGCAACGGCATGCCGTTGAGTTCGACACTGCCGCGTGCCACATGCACGTAGGCATAGCGGTCGGCGGCCAGTTCCAGGGTGGCGCTTTCCTTGCCGTCGATCAGGGCGGCATACACCCGCGCATCCTGGCGCACCTTCAGCGAACCCTTGGCGCCGTCGGGCGAGATGATCAATTGCAGGCGACCGCGTTTTTTCTGCGTGCTGAAGTGCTCTTGCTGGTAGCGCGGTTTGGCGCCACTGACCTGCGGCACGATCCAGATTTGCAGAAAGTGCACGGGCCGGGTGTCCGAATGGTTGTATTCACTGTGGGCCACGCCGCTGCCGGCGCTCATCAGTTGCACGTCACCGGGGCGAATCACCGAACCGGTGCCCAGGGTGTCCTTGTGTTCCAGCGCGCCTTCGAGCACATAGGAAAAAATCTCCATGTCGCGATGCGGGTGCTGGCCGAACCCTTTGCCGGCGGCGACGCGGTCATCGTTGATCACCAGCAGGTCGGAAAAACCCTGTTCTTTCGGGTTGCGGTAGTTGGCGAAGGAAAAGGTGTGGAACGACTTCAACCAGCCATGGTTGGCCATGCCACGATCAGAAGCTTTGCGAAGGGTCAGCATGATGGATTCTCCTGCGGGGACGTTGATTCGTCCGGGTGAGAAGAAGGTTAATGGTTACCCGTCGATGCAATAAGTAGATGAAAATTGAAATACTGTCTCGCTTGGGTTGACAGTAATGAGTGGATTCAATCGCCGATTGCATCAGATACGGCCATAATGAACGGCATCAAAACCTGTGGGAGTGAGCTTGCTCCCACAGTGAACTGCGTTCGCTAAGCCTTTCGTTCAATGACTGTGATCTCTAACCCATGAAAACCGTGGCAATGGTGCTGTTCCCCGACTTCCTCCTGCTCGACATGGCAGGCCCCATGGAGGTGTTCTCCATCGCCAATCGTTATCTCAAACCCGACGATCACTACATGCTGACGACCATCGGCACCGAGCCGGGCGCATTGCGTGCATCCAACGGTGTAAGCGTGCACGCCGACCTGTTTATCGATCAGGCCTGCGACGGCTATGACTTGCTGCTGGTGCCCGGTGGCCCCGGTGCCTACAACGAAAAACATCCGCCGTTGCTCGACTGGCTCAGGCACAACGTTGGCCGGTCGGCCGGTTACGGCTCGATCTGCACCGGGGCGTTTGTGCTCGGGCATGCGGGGCTGCTCGACGGGTATCGCGTGACCACGCATTGGCATTACACCGAACGCCTGATCAAGGCATTCCCCTCGGCCACCGTCGAAACCGATCAGATCTTCATTCAGGACCGCAACCTGATCACCTCCGGCGGCGTCACCGCCGGCATCGATCTGGCGCTGTCGGTGGTCGCTCGGGACCATGGTAAAAAAGTTGCCCAGGATGTGGCCAAGGTGTTGCTGGTGGTGATGAAACGCCAGGGGGGCCAGGCGCAGTTCAGCCCGCTGATGGCGGCGGTGGCGCCCAACGAAACGGCGATCACCCGCGTGCAGAATCACGTACTCGAACACCTCGACGAAGCCTTCAACATCGAACGCATGGCCAGTCTGGCGACCATGAGTGCGCGTCACTTCGCCAGGGTGTTTGCCCGGGAAGTGAACATGACGCCCATGGAGTTTCTGCAAAGTGCACGCATCGATTGCGCGAGGAATCTGCTGGAAACCACGGAGTTGCCGCTCAAGACCGTGGCTTTCAAAAGTGGCTTCGGCAGCGTGCGGCACATGCGTTTTCTGTTCGGTGAAAAACTTGGCTTGACCCCGACCCAGTACCGCGAGCAATTTAGCTAGCCTCCTTGGCCGTTGTGCGCACCGTTATGGCCGTGACGCTCCTCCCGTGGCGGTTGTACCGTCGCCGGGGTCTGCCAAGATACCGTTAAACTCTTTGCATGGACGGTACGGAGCCTGGATGGACCCACGTGTCGTGCAGGTTCCTGTGGGAGAAGCATGAACAGCCATAGAGATTTTCACGGTGAAACGGTACTGCGCTTCGGCCCCTACGCGTTCCACCTCAATCAGCGACTGGTCCTGCGCGGTGACCAGCCTCTGCGTTTGGGCGGTCGGGCCCTGGATATCCTGCAAGTACTGGTCGAGCACGCGGGCTCGGTGGTCAGCAAGGCAGCCTTGATCGCTCAAGTCTGGCCGCGCTCGATCGTCGAGGACATCAACCTGCGCGTACACATTGCCGCACTGCGCCGGGCCTTTAGCGACGGGCAGAACGGTGACTGCTACATCGTCACCGTGCCCCAGCGCGGCTACAGTTTTGTTGCCCCGGTGCAGCTCGCATCGCAGCCAATACCGCTGCCGATCGAGACCCCCTGTCAACCCCGGCACAATTTACCTGCGCGATTGACGCCGGTCACCGGGCGTGATGCGGTGGTTGGCAATCTGGTGCGCCTGCTGCCGTCGCGGCGCTTCATGACCTTGGTCGGGCCCTGTGGTATCGGCAAGACCACCGTGGCGTTGCGAGCCGCCGAACTGCTGTTGCAGCACTATCGCGATGGTGTGTGGCTGGTGGATCTGGCGATGATCGACGATCCGGCGCAGGTGGTGGATCATCTGGCGCGCACCCTTGGCCTGGACACGGGCGCGCCCCTCGAAGCCCTGGGTTCATGGCATGCGCTGTTGATCCTCGATAACTGTGAACACTTGCAGGACAGTTGCCGGACCCTGATCGAAGCACTGCTGTTTTCGGCGCCGTGCCTGTCGCTGCTGGCTACCAGTCGCGAACCGCTGTTGGCCCCAGGGGAAACGCTGCTGCCGTTGCCGCCGCTGGTGGTGCCACCGACATCGGCGCTCAGCAGTGTCGAGGAGTGCATGGGTTATTCGGCGGTGCAATTGTTTGTCAGCCGTGCCCGGGCACGCCAGCAGGGTTTTGCCCTGCGTGAACAGGATCTCAAGGCGGTGCGGGAAATCTGTCGGCGGCTCGATGGCTTGCCCCTGGCAATTGAGTTGGCGGCCGCGCAGATCGATGCGCTGGCGCTGGTGGGCGTGCGGGCGCAACTGGACAACTGTTTTCAACTGCTGACCCAGGGACGTCGCACCGCCGTGCCCCGGCACCAGACCCTCAAGGCTGCCCTCGACTGGAGTTACGAGCGGCTGAGTCCTCAGGAGCAAACCGCGTTGCAGCGTGTGTCGGTGTTCAAAACAGCGTTCACCCTGCAAGCGGCCAAGGGCGTGGTCAGTTGCGCCACGCTACAACCGGCGAGCCTGACCCTCGCGCTGGAAGGCCTGGTGCTCAAGTCGCTGTTGTCACAGGAAACAGCCAATGGCATCAGTCGCTATCGCTTCCTCAATACCACCCGCAGCTATGCCCTGGAAAAACTCGAAGCCAGCGGTGCATTGCGCACGTTCGAAATGCGCTATGCCGGTCACATTGATCACGCGCGGTCCTCAGATCGGCAGATGGCCCTGTAGCTCGTCGAGCAAGTGCTGCGCGGCCTTCAAGTCGGGCGTGGCATGACCTTCGGTGAAACGCTGGTAGATCGGCGTCAGTAACGTGTGGGCTTGCCGGTAGCGGCCCTGGCGCTGCCAAAGCCGTGCCAGCGAACTGGCGCTGCGCAGCTCCCAGGCCAAAGCGCCCTGGGATTTCGCCACGTTGATGGCCTTGATCAGCACGGTTTCGGCGGTGCAGTTTTTCACCGGGCAATCGGCTGCCAGCAGCGCATCGGCGCGAGCGCGCAGAATCTCCGCCGTGCTCCAGCCCGCGGCACCGCTGTCGGCGCGTTGCAGCAAATCGTTATCGACGAACGCGGTGTCCAGGGTGACCATGATTTCCTTGATCAGTCCGACCGCCGCACGGGGCAGGGGTGGCGCCTCTGCGCAGTCGATCACGTGCGCATAGTGTTGCGCCCAGGTGTAGAACAGTTGCACCGAATGCTTTTGCGCCTGTTCCAGCAGCAGCCGCAGCAACTCACGGGCGGTGCGGGTGTTGCCGTTGTAATGGGCGATCAGGCAGCCGGAGAGGGCCAGGGTGTAGCAGATCGAGGTGCCATGGTTGATCTGCAACGCAATATCCAGTGCTTGCCGCGCCGTGCGCCAGGCCTGTTCCGGTTGCCCCTGCAACCAGAGGGTGCGCGCGAGGATGGTCAGGGCGGCAACGCTCTGGTCGTATTGCACGCCAAAGCCATGGGTGAAACGGTTGAGATGGCCGCTGTGGGCCATGCGCTGGAGCACTTCCTCGGCATACACCCGGGCCCGGTGCTGATCCCCGGCGAAGTGCAGGGCCAGCACCCGCAAACGATGCATGCTCAGCGACAGCAGCGGATCACCGTCCAGCCCCAGCCGATCAAATTGCTGACTCTGTTCCAGGGCCATTTGATAGTTGCCACAACTGAGATTGACTGCCAGATGACCGGAGATGGCGCGCAACTCTCCGACCACGTCCTGACACTGTCTGGCCAGGGTTCGGGCGGTGACGAAGGCGCCAATGGTTTCAGCGCTGCCACCCTGGGCGTGATAACAGGCGCTGCCCAGCGCCAGTTTCAGGGACATTTTCAGTGGCAGGCAGGGCTCTGCTGATGCATCCAGCAAGGCCAGGGCCTTGCGCACGTAACCGCCGTGTTCCTTGAGCAGCGACAGTTCCTGCCAGAGAGGCGTGGACGCCGCGGCCAGGCGAATCGCCAGCGCCTCGGGTCCCCGGGCATTGAGGCCCCAATCGAGTGCCGCGCGGATGTCTTCAAGGCCCCGGGCATAGCGCTCGATCCACAGCGCTGTCGGAATGTGCTCCCAATCGGTCTGCGCTTGTTGCATCAGCGCCAGGCAGCGCTTTGCATGGCGCTCCCGAGTGTCGGGCAACTCGCGGGCCTGTTCGAGTTTTTCCAGCGCATAGCTGCGCGTGGTGTCGAGCAGGCGGTAGAACACCTCTTCGTCCCCGACGTCCACGCTCAGCAGGGATTTGGCCACCAGTTGCGTGATCGAGCCGAACACCTCGCGCGGCGCGATCTGCTCGCCGACGATCACCGCCGCTGCCGACGCCAGGGTAAAGCCGCCACGGAACACGCCCAATCGGCGCAAGCAGGTTTGTTCGCAGGTGTTGAGCAGTTCAAAGCTCCAGTCCAGCGTGGCGTGCAGCGTCTGGTGCCGGGCGAGCGCCGACTGGCCGCTGTGGGTGAGCAGACGAAAACTGTCTTGCAGTTGTGTGAGCAAACCGTCGAGGCCAAGGCTGGCGACTTGTGCCGCCGCCAGTTCCAGGGCCAGAGGAATGCCGTCGAGGCGCCGGCAGATGTCGATCGCCAGTGGCAACTCGGCATCGCTCAGTTCGAAGCTGTCATGGCTGGCCATGGCGCGTTCGACGAACAGCTGTAATGCAGAAAAGCTCAGTGCCTGG
The DNA here is from genome assembly GCF_001945365.1 of Pseudomonas reinekei. Classification (GTDB taxonomy): domain Bacteria; phylum Pseudomonadota; class Gammaproteobacteria; order Pseudomonadales; family Pseudomonadaceae; genus Aquipseudomonas; species Aquipseudomonas reinekei. Next base: position 45,961 of record NZ_MSTQ01000004.1, on the reverse strand, counting down.
GCGCGGTCCCGCTCGGCAACGGGAGGAGGGCAGTCCAGGGACTCCAGGCGCTGGACGAATTCGCCCTCGGCCCGCAGGCTCTCGCGGCTGGTGGTCAGGATGTGTAAATGCGGCGCCCCGCGCAGCAGGCTTTCACAGAGCTGCGCGACGCTGTCGATCAGGTGTTCGCAGTTGTCGATCACCAGCAGCATCTGCCGATCGCGCAGGTAGGTGGCGAGGTCGCTCATCGGTTCGCTGTCGTGCAGGGACAGGTCAAGCAGCGCGGCCAAATGGCCGGGGATCAGCAACGGGTCGTTGACAGGGGCGAGGTCGAGCAGACGAATGCCGTCGCGGTAGCGGCCGATCAATTGTTCGGCGACGCGCAGCGCTACGGTGGTTTTGCCGATGCCGCCGGGGCCGATCAGGGTGATGAAGCGCTGTCGCGGCAGTTGCGCCACCAGGTTATCGACCAGCGCCTGGCGACCGATCAGGCGGGTGCGACGCAAGGGCAGGTTGTGACCGTTCGTTGCCTTGGGAGGGCGGGCCGGAGGGTGCTCGACCTGCTCCAGCGAGTAAGGCGCGACAAAACTGTAACCGCGCTGGGCGACGGTAATGATGTAGCGCTGCCCGGCCTGACCGTCGCCGAGGGCTTTGCGCAGGGCCGCCATGTGCACGCGCAGGTTGATTTCTTCGACCACGCTGTTAGGCCAGACTTCGGCGATCAGTTGCTGCTTGCTGACCACGTTCCCAGCGTGCTCCAGCAGGATCAGCAAAATGTCCATGGCCCTTCGGCCCAGGCGCAGTGGCTGGTCAGCCTCCATCACCAGGCGTTGTCCGGGGTAGATTCTGTAGGGGCCGAAAAGCACGGCCCGCTCATGGGAAAGGGTCAACAACACACTCCTGCCTGCATCCTTCCAGTTCGCGGTTTTCGAGCATGTTCCTCAGGTTTTTCGATCCACGCAAGGTGCTTTCGGGATGACTGTGCGGTGCCTGTCCCGACTGCTGCGTTCGCGCGCAGTCGGGCATTGCGCCAGCAAGATCGTGGAAAGGTTCTACGCTGAATCTCTGCCCCAGTACGCCGACGGCGTTACCCACGGGGGTGATACACCCCGACGCGGGCGTCGATCAGCGTCGGTTTTCGCTCCTGATGAGCCGCAGTCCATTGAGAATCCATTCATGAAAAAGCTGACCAACGCCACCGGCGCCCCGGTAGCCGATAACCTCAATATCCAGACCGCCGGGCCACGCGGCCCGGCGCTCCTGCAAGACATCTGGTTGCTGGAAAAACTCGCTCACTTCGACCGTGAAGTCATCCCGGAACGCCGTATGCACGCCAAGGGTGCGGGTGCCTATGGCACCTTTACCGTGACCAATGACATCACTCGTTACACAAAAGCGAACATCTTCAGCTCAGTGGGCAAGCAGACCCCGCTGTTCGTGCGTTTTTCCTCGGTGGCCGGTGAACGCGGCGCCGCGGATGCCGAGCGTGACATCCGTGGTTTCGCCGTGAAGTTCTACACCGACGAAGGCAATTGGGACATCGTCGGCAACAACACCCCGGTGTTTTTCTTCCGCGATCCGCTGCGTTTTTCCGACCTCAATCATGTGGTCAAGCGTGACCCGCGCACCGGCCTGCGCAATGCCACCAGCAACTGGGATTTCTGGACGCTGCTGCCCGAGGCGTTGCACCAGGTGACGATCGTCATGAGCGATCGCGGCATTCCCACCAGTTTCCGCCACATGCATGGCTTCGGCAGCCACACCTTCAGCCTGATCGACCGCGACAACCAGCGGGTGTGGGTGAAGTTTCACTTCGTCTGCCAGCAAGGCATCGAAAACCTGTCCGATGCCGAGGCCGCCGTGGTGGTCGGCCAGGACCGGGAAAGCAATCTGCGGGATTTGTACGAGAGCATCGAGCAGGGCCATTTCCCGCGCTGGAAGCTATGCATTCAGGTCATGGAAGAGGAGCAGGCCATCCACTATCGGCACAACCCGTTCGACCTGACCAAGGTCTGGCCACACGGCGAGTTTCCGTTGATCGAGGTCGGCACCATGGAGCTCAACCGCAACGCCGAGAACCATTTTGCCGAAATTGAACAGGCGGCGTTCTCACCGGCCAACGTGGTGCCGGGCGTCAGCTTCTCGCCGGACCGCATGCTGCAGGCGCGGCTGTTTTCCTATGGTGATGCCCAGCGCTATCGCCTGGGGGTGAACTTCAATCACATCCCGGTCAATGCACCGCGCTGCCCGCACCACAGTTACCACCGCGACGGCGCCATGCGCACCGACGGCAACCTGGGGGGCACGGCCAGTTATTTCCCGAACAGCGTCGGTGAGTGGGAGGATTCCAAGGAGTTGTCAGAGCCGCCGCTGCCGCTGGAAGGCTTTGCCCAGCACTATGATCATCGGCTCGAGGAGGATCACTACGAGCAGCCGGGCAATCTGTTCCGCCTGATGGACCCGGCGCGTCAGCAGCTGTTGTTCGAAAACACCGCACGGGCCATGAACGGTGTTCCGCAGTTGATTCGCCAGCGGCATATCGATAACTGCACGAAGGCTGATCCGGCTTATGGGCGTGGGGTGGCTGACGCGCTGGAGAGGTTGGTGCCGTTGGGCTGAAGCAAGGCGCGAGCCTGCTCGCGATAGGGCTGGCACTTCCAGCATGGATGTCGCCGGCCCGGCCGCCTTCGCGAGCAGGCTCGCTCCCACAGGTACAGTTTCGTCCTAACTGAACAGCATTACGCTCCCACACGCGGTTTTTATGTCCCGCATGACCTTGCAACGCCAGGCAAACGGATTGATGCCCTCGCTGCGGGTGAACATGTGGCAGAAGTGCGCCTGATCACAGAACCCGCACTCCAGGCTGATTTGCGTCAGGCTCAGGTCGGTGTGCTGGATCAGCAGCTTGGCGCGGGCGAGGCGTTGCCGGCGAATCCACTCTTGAGGCGAGCAGCCGGTGCTGGTTTTGAAGGCACGGGAGAAATGGCTGCGTGACAAGGCACAGGCCTGGGCCAGTTCGGTGACCTCAAGGGGTTCACCGAGGCGTTCGAGAATCAGTTGTTTCACCAACCGTTCGCGCTGGGGGCTGAGGCCGCCGGCGTTTTTCTTTGGCGCCTCAGTGACAGTCGCGCGGGCGGCGGTTTGCTGGAAGTGAGCCATGGTGAATGTCCGTGTCAGTAGGCTTCATTCTTTGATCCAGGGGCTCTGGCTTGCGAGTTAAACGTTGTTAATTCCTTCTGAGCAATGGGAAATCTTGTGCAAAGTCAGAGACAATCGGCACACTCGCACCTGACTGAACTCACTCACAAGGAACCCGTGTCCATGAACCGAAACGATCTGCGCCGCGTCGACATGAACCTGTTGGTGATTTTCGAAGCGCTGATGTTCGAGAAGAACCTGACTCGCGTTGCAGAGAAGCTGTTCATGGGCCAACCCGCGGTGAGTGCGGCGCTCGGTCGGCTGCGCGATCTGTTCGACGATCCGTTGCTGTTGCGCAATGGACGCGGCATGGAGCCGACGGGGCGGGCGCTGGCGATTCTCAAGGAATTGCAGCCAGCGATGGATGTGATTTCCGGAGCGGTCAGCCGGGCCAAGGAGTTCGACCCGACGACCAGTTGCGATGTGTTCCGCATCGGGCTCTCGGACGATGCCGAGTTCGGCCTGTTTCCACCGTTGTTGCGCCAGTTGCAGGAAGAGGCGCCGGGTATCGTCGTGGTGGTGCGGCGCGCCAACTATCTGTTGATGCCGGCGTTGCTGGCGTCCGGGGAAATTTCCGTCGGGGTCAGTTACACCACCGAACTGCCGGCCAATGCCAAGCGCAAGAAATTGCGTGATATTCCTTGCAAGGTGCTGCGCGGAGACGACCGGCCCGGCCCGTTAACGCTGGACGAGTACTGCGCGCGGCCCCATGCGATGGTGTCGTTTTCCGGTGACCTGAGCGGCAATATCGATCTGGACCTGGCCAAGGTCGGACGCTGCCGCAAAGTGGTGCTCGGTGTGCCGCAGTTCAGTGGGTTGCGGGCATTGCTCGCGGGCACCGAAATGATTGCCACGGTGCCGGATTACGCAGCCTGTGCGCTGGTCGAAGGCTGCGGCTTGCGCGCCGAGGACCCACCGTTCGAGATCGAAGCGGCACAGTTGTCGATGGCCTGGAGCGGGGTGCACGACAACGACCCGGCGGAACGCTGGCTGCGTTCGCGCATCAGCCAGTTCATGTCGGTGTCACTGGACATCCCGGAACACGCCTGAATATCCCCGCCCGATAAAAAAACCGCGACCCTCCCCCGAGGGCCGCGGTTTTTTACGCTGCGCGATTATTGTTGCAACACGGTTGCCTGGTTGGCCGAACCAAACTGCTGCACGTTGGCGGTTTGAGTCATGCCACTCTGGTCGACACTGGCGATGTTGCCGGTGCCGCCCTGGGTGACGTACGCCACGTTCATGGTGTCAGCCTGTTTGATGGTGATCATGTTGTCGTCGCCGTACAGCTGAGCGGTGTAGGCCTGGTTGCCGAGACCGTCCTGGTTGAACTCGGTGCTGTTGCCGCTGCCGGAGGTGCTGCCCTGGGCCAGGTTGGCGACGCCGCGCTGATCGGAGATCAGGATGTTGTCGCTGCCGTTCTGGTCGAAGTACAGCTCGTTGTACGAGTTGGCCTGGCTGACCGTGGTTTTGTTACCGGTCCCGGTCTGGTTGGTGGTCATGATGTGGCCGATGCCGTCCTGGGTGAAGTTGGCGATGTTGCCGGTGCCGGCCTGGTTGACGGTAGCGCGCTGGTTGCTGCCGAACTGGCCGCCCGATTGCGGGCCTTTCCAGTTGCTGGCGTAGACCTTGTTGTCGTTACCCACCGACGTGGCATTGAGCACATGGCTGTCGCCGGTCTGGTAGGTGAAGTGCACGTTGCCGGTGCCCTGTTGATACAGCGCGACGGTGGAGCCGAGCGACTCGAACTGGTCGGCGTAGATGGCGTTGAGGTCGCCGACTTGCAGCACGGTGGCGACGTTGTCCTGGCCGAAGCTCTGATCGACGATGGTTTCGTTGGCACCGCCGTATTGGTTGATGGTGGCCTGGGCGTTGACCTGGGTGTCCTGCCAGACTTCGGTGCCGTTGCCGTCGCCGTTCTGATTGATGGTCAGGTTGCCACCTTCACCATAGCGCTGATCACCATAGGCGTAGTTGGTGCTGCCGGCCTGGTTGATGTTGATCTGGCCGTTCATGTGGCCGATCTGTTCGGCGGTCGCGTAGTTGGTGGTGCCGTACTGGATGATCACCGCATTGTTGGCCATGCCCGGTTGTATCTGCTCGATGTTGGCTTCGTTGCCGTCGCCGAACTGGTAGGTTTGCCCGGACGTGTTTTCCTGGCTGTCCTGATAGACGAACGAGAAGTTACCGGTCCCTTCCTGTTGCTGAAGGGCTTCGCCATTGCCAACACCAATCGACTGGCTGGCGTGGGCGACGTTGAAGCTGCCGGTCTGGGTCTGGGTGATGGAGCTGTTGTCCTCGAACAGTTGCTCGGCATAACCAGCGTTGTAGTCACCGGTCTGGGTCTGGGTAATGACACTGGTGGCCGTGTCTTGCACGGCAGCCGCGTCGTTGCCCTGGCCGAGTTGCTGTTGGGTGGCGGTACTGAGCGGAGCACTGCTCTGTTTCACATCGGCGATGTTGGCGGTACCGAACTGGTTTTGCGTGGACACGCTGTCATCGGCCATTGCCTGGGCACTGACAATGACCAGGATGGCGGCAGTGAGGGGCGTCAGTTTGAACATGATGAAACCTCCAAGTGGTGCAGTGCTTAGCGATATTGAATGACCGATACGCTCATGCCATTGCCTGCCTGGGTCACAGCGCTTTGCTGCCCCGTGCCGGCCTGGACGATGTTGGCGTCGTTGTTGTTGCCGTTCTGGGAAATCTGCGCACGATTGTGGCTGCCGGTCTGGGTAATCGACGCGGCGTTGCCGGAACCTTGCTGGTTGATCAAGGCCATCAGGTCGCTGCCATGTTGCAGGATGAAAGCTTCCTGATTACTGCCTGACTGCACGATCTGGCCGAGTAGCGACTGACCGTTCTGTTGCAACAGCGCGACGTTGGCCTGACCGTTCTGGTCGATCAAGGCTTGCTGGCCCACAGGGGGTGGCAGCTCGCCGAGATCGGCACCGGGTGCCAGGTCGTCGTTCTCCATCAAGTCGTCGCCGCGCACGCCGGCACTGCTGCAAAGCAGAAGCAGGCAGAGCAGGGTGGCGGTCGGCGTATTCATGGACGTGGTCCTTTGGTTGAGGGCTTGCCCCACCAGCCGGGTCGGCCGGTGGGGCGAGCGTTTACTGCACGTTGACGTTGACTGTACGCACGGTGCCTTGGGACGAAGTGATGGTGGCTGTCGGGTTCGCCGACGGAATCACCGTTGTGCTGTTGCTCACGGTCAGCCTCCAGCGTCCGGTCAGCGGCACCGTGGTACTACCGAGCGTTACCAGCCCGTTCGGCGTGGTCACCTGGACGGTGATTGTGTTGCCGGTGGTCACCGATGAGGTCCCCGTGAAGTCCCAGTTGAAGCGGTTGTTGGAGCGGGCTGTCACCGTGGCCGCCGTGACCGCGAAGCTTTCCGCAGCAGGTCTTGGCGAGACTTGCACCGTGACCGTTGCCGGTGACGTCGCCAGGGCGCCGAAGCTATCCCGGGCGATGTAGGTGAAGGTCGTGGTGAACGCCGTGGTGACCGTGGCCGGTGGGTTATAGGTCAGGGTGGTGCCGTTGCTGGTCACCGAGCCGCGATTCGCAGGGGGTTGAGTGAAACTGGCGATTGCGAGCGGCACGTTGCCTTCCGGATCGGTGTCGTTGGCCAGCACGTTGATTGGAATCGACACACCCAGGGTCGCAATGCTGTCGGCGACGGCCACCGGAGGCTGGTTAGGCGCCACGGTGATGGTCACGGTCGCTGCAGTGTTCGAGGCCAGGCCTTTGACGTCTTGCGCCTTGTAGGTGAAGGTCGTGGTCAGCGGTGCATTGACCACGGCTGGCGGGGTGTAGACGACGGCCGTGGTACCGCTCAATGCCACGGAGCCCTGGCCATCGGCGGGTTGGGTCAGCGCCGTGATGCTCAACGGTGTGTCGCCGTCCGGGTCGCTGTCGTTGGTCAGCAGACTGAGGGTTATCGGCAACCCGAAGCTTGTGCTGCCACTGTCGGCGACTGCGACCGGCGCCTGGTTTTCACCGGTGTCCGGCGCGGTGCCGACCACCACGACTGGTTCCGTATCACTACCGCCCGAGGCCGATTTGATCGTCACGGTGGCTGGCGGTTGAGGCAGGTCAGCGACGGTCAGGCGTTGCAGGGTGCCGGATTTGGTCAGCCGTCCGAAGCCCTGGGCAACCATGTCCGGCACGACCACTTCGTCGGACGAGGAGGCTTCGATCAGCAGGCTTTGGTTGCTCCAGCTGTAGCGAGCGGTTTGCACTTTCACCACGTCAGAGACTTTGCTCGAGACGGCTGTCGGCCGGGTGGTACTCGTCGGGTCGGACGCGGTGAGCACCACCACCGACGGTACGCTGCTGCCGGTCAGACGCTGGCCGAAGAACTGGCCGGTGTTGTCGCCGAGCATGCTGGTCAGGCATGGCGTCTGCGGTGGTCCGGGAACCAGGGCCACGGTTTCGCGGAAACACAGGCTCGAGGTGTTCGCCGATTTGCCGAACACTTCTACTCGGGTACTGCTGGTGCCCGGACCTGTAGCGACGCGACGGTAAGTTGCGCGGTTGATTTGCGCAGGCGTTTGCGCGCGGCTGTCGAGGACTTTGCCGGACACGGTGAAGAGCGTGGTCTGGATGGTCCCGGGCGGGCCCTGGATACGCAGGAAGTTGGTGTTGTTGGGGCTGCCGGTGACCGCTTCGGTGAGGTTCGGATCGCCAATGAATGTTTCGATGGCACCGGTGTCGGGGTTCACTTCGGTGTAAGGGCCGTTGACACTGCGCAGGAAGGGGCCGACTTCACCATTGAGCGCGCCGGCGAAATTGCCCGGCGCGCCGATGCCGATGTCGCGGGTGATGTTGATCGCCCGACGACCCGGAGTCGTGACGTTGACTGTTTCCACGCCATACGGGTGAGTGATGGTGTAGGTGCCTGCAACCGGTACGTTCACCCGCAGACGAATCCGCGCGAAGCTTGCCTGGTCACCGTCGACCGGGTTTTCCGCCGCGAAGGCCGCTTCGATCCCGGCCACATACGCATCAACGCCATAGCCGCCGACATCGGCGATAGTGGTTTCGGCGAGGTACCAGAAGGTTTCCGGTGGCCAGTTATCCGGGAATACCATCGGCAGGGTGTCGTCATACACCCCGGGTTCCGGATTCAGGATGCACATATAGGCTGGTGCGCCAGGAGCGCCGGGTGAGCGCGAGCTCGTCGCCCGCGACTGGCACAATTCCAGCGACAGTGAATTGTTGTCCTGATACCACATGGGAAATTTCCCCGTGGCATAGGTGTAGGGGCCAGGGTCGACGGCAGCGAGTTGCGCGAATGCACTGCCGGACAACGATAGAGTCAGTCCCAGGGCGTTGAGCGCCAGGCGTGGCAATTTGTTCATGATGCCTCCTGATGAGGATCTGGGCATATGTGCGTTCATTGCACGACGACCACTTCTTCGGTATCGCTGCCGCCATTGGATGACGTCACTCGAACCTTGGCCGGTGGAATCGGCGAGATGCCGGTCGACAGCGATTTCACCGCGCCATCGCCGCTGAGGGCGCCGATGGCGACCCCGGTATCGGTGGTGACGGTGAGGACCGGCGGCGAGGTTTCATCGCTGGTCGAGGCCACGACAGTGATCTGCCCGCTGCTCAGGCTGTACTGGGCCTGCGAGATCACCACAAGGTCGGTCAACGGCATGGAGATGGAGGTTGGCGTGCTGGTGGGGATGGCCAGGTGGTTGTCGGCGGTGACCGCAAGGGTGCTCGGCAGCGTCGGGTTGGTGGCGGATTGCGCGTACCAGTGGCCTGTGGTGTCAGCCTCGGTGAGGTTCAACACCGGGCTGTTGCTGTCCAGCGTCACGGTGGCCGGCGGCGGCGGGGCCATCACGAAGACGTCCTGTTGCGCCACTGGTGCACTGGCGCCGGCTTTGCGCGAGTAGGTGCTGCGCTCGGCAATGATCGGCGTAGGTCTGACTACGGTCGACAGCTTGCCGGAAATGGTCATTACCGTCGTGCGCAAATCCAGTCCGTTGGGGCCTTCGATGCGAATGAAATTGGTGTTGAACGGGCTGCCGGTGAAAGCTTCGGCGAGGTTCGGATCGCCAATGAATTGTTCGGCGGCACCGGTGACCGGATTGGTCTCGGTGTAGGGGCCGTTGACGCTGCGCAGGAATGGACCGATGTCGCTTCTGAGCGCGCCGTCGTAGGCTTGCGGCGAGCCGATACCGATGTCCCGGGTCATGTTGATGGCGCGGGTTCCAGCGGCGGGAACGTCAAATATGTCTACGCCGTAAGGGTGAGTGATGGTGTAGACGCCGGCAGTGGGCACATCGACCCGAATGCGGATTCGGCCAAAACTGACCTGGTCGCCTTCTTTCACTTCTTCCGCGGCGAAGGCGGCTTCAACAGCGCTAACGTAGGTCAGGTCGATGCCACGGGCGGCGTCGACGATGGCGCCGTCGCCAGTGAACCAGAACGTTTCATCGGGAAAGTTGCTTGGGAAAACGATGGGTTGTGTGTCGTCGAAAACGCCGGGAGCCGGATTCAGGACGCACATGTAGCTCGGCGCGCCGGGTGCGCCTGGAACCCTGGAACTGACAGCTTTTGATAAGCACAGGTCGAGGGTTCGGCCGTGGGTGTCCTGATACCAGGCAGCGAACCCGCCGGTGGCTGGCAGATAGGGACCGGGATCTACAGCAAACAACGCTGCCTGGGCAGCGCCTTGGGCCAGAGCGGCCACAGCCAGTGCGAGCGCGGTTTTGGACAGTAAAGGGTGCATGTGTATTCCCTCTATCAGAGTACCTGCCCCTTGGATGTGGGTCAGTTGAGAGGTCTTCGGCAACTCCCATGCCAACCGGTAAAAATGCCCGTGAGAGGCCCGGAACAAAGGTATGTGCTCAACAAGTGATGGCACTTCCCCGATTTCGGGAACGGGCCTCTTTCCCCAGCATTGGGGGAGATTGGGCAACGGGAAAGGTGGGGGAACCGGGGAGGGGGAAAGCCCCAGCCGCCGGGCAAACTGCCAGCATTGGGCTATAAACCCTATAGGGCTTTTCCGGGAACAACATCCAATGACCACGCTTGCCAAACCCCTGGCCACCGACAAGGCCGACTTACACTTGAGCACGCGCAAACAGCCGTTCAACCTGCTGCGCTGGTTTTCGCTGATCAGCATGGCGGTGATCGGTACGGTGGCGGTGGCGTTGGGCTCGGTGTCCTCCAAATTCGTGATTACCGAAAGCGTGCAGCGCGATGCGTTATTGACCTCGCAGTTCCTTACGGCGATTGCCACGGCCGAGGTGCGCCATGTGTCGATCCCCAACGTGCGGACCATGGGCGAATTGCTCGACCCGCGCAAAGACCGCGACTTCCCCGATGTCGACCCGATGGCCCGGGCCAACGCCCGGGGGGAATTTCTCGATCACATCGAACATTTGCCCGATGTCATCCTGGCCAATGTTTACGCCCCCGACCGAATGATTATCTGGTCGACCAACCCGGCCCTGATGGGCACCACCATTCATGTCGATGAAGACCTGGATAAGGCCTTCGCCTTGAAGGCGCCGGTATCGGCCAGTTACCACGACGTCGACCATGCCCGCCTGGAACAGAAGTTCATCACGCCGCCGGAATACATCTTCATCGAAAACTACATTCCGCTGTTCGATGTCGAGGGCAACAACGTTACGGCGATGGTCGAGATCTACAAGGAGCCCAAGGACCTGATCAATCGCATGGAGCGCGGGCTGGTGTTGATCTGGTTGGCGACGGCGTTGGGCGGCGGGCTGATTTACCTGGGGCTGTACTGGATCGTGCGGCGTGCGGCGATTTTGCTGGCGACGCAACAGAAGCAACTGATTACCAACGAAACGTTCGTGGCGTTGGGCGAGATGTCTTCGGCGGTGGCCCACAGCCTGCGCAATCCGTTGGCGACCATTCGCTCAAGCGCCGAGCTGGCGCTGGAGTTCGACAGTGGTGCGGCGCACAAAAACATCAACGACATCATCGGTCAGGTCGACCGCATGTCGAAGTGGGTCCGGGAATTGCTGCAATCCCTGCGGCCGCTCAACGACGAAGCCGAACCGGTCGATCTGGTCGCTGTGCTGCACGACAGCCTCAAGGCGTTCGAGCAGCAGATCGCCAGGAACCGGGTCACGGTGGTGTTCACCCCCAAGGAAACGCCGATGGTCTTGAGTCAGTACGTGCAGCTGACGCAGATTCTCAACAGCTTGCTGGCCAATGCGCTGGAGGCCATGGAAGCTGGCGGTACGTTGACAATCACGCTCGATCCCAGCGATTCCCGCGGCGTGTGTGTGACGGTCAGCGACACCGGCAAAGGCATGACCGAAGAACAACGGCGCATGGCCTTCCGACCGTTCTTCACCACCAAGCAGGGCGGGCTCGGTGTCGGGCTGGTGCTGGTCAAGCGGATCATGGAGCGCTTTGGCGGCTCGGTGGCGCTCGATAGCCGTGAAGGCGAGGGCACGCGCGTGCGATTGGTGTTCAAGATAATCCCTTGAAGATGGGGAACGACTTTCCCCATTAGCGGGTGACATTCCCCAGTCGTTTTTCCAGTCGTGGCGCATTGATATTGATAAACCATTGTTTTGTCAGCTGTTAGTGTTTTTGTATAAAACAGTTACAAAGATGGCGAGCTCCTTGCAAACCTCCCATCACCCCTTCCCGTATCCGAGGCGGTTGGTGATGGTCAAAAACCTGGTTTCGACTCGCTCACGTGCCTTGGGCATGCACCTGGTGCTGGTATTGTCGGTGTGTTTACTGGCCAGCCAGTTGCTGGTCGCCAAGCCGGTGCCACCGACACCCGTACCGGCGAAAGACACCGCCGTCGCCGATACCGCCACCCCGTGGGGTGCGGACTATTTCCCCAACACCTTGCTGACCGACCAGGACGGTCGCCAGGTGCGTTTTTTTGATGACTTGATCAAGGGCAAAGTGGTGGTGATCAATTTCATCTTCACTTCGTGCAGCGACTCCTGTCCGCTGGAAACTGCACGGCTGCGCCAGGTTCAGACGTTGCTCGGCGATCGGGTCGGCAAGGACGTTTTTTTCTACTCCATCAGCATTGACCCCTTGAGCGATACGCCTGCGGTGCTCAAGGCTTATGCGCAACGTTTTCAGGTCGGGTCGGGCTGGCGGTTTCTCACCGGCGAATTCGCCGATGTCACCGAGCTGCGGCAGAAACTCGGGCTGTTCATCGAGGGCGTGGACAACGGCCGCAGCAAGGACCACAACCTGAGCCTGATTGTCGGTAACCAGTCCACGGGACGCTGGATGAAAGCGTCGCCGTTCGAGAATCCGTGGATTCTCGCCGATCAGTTGGCCAATACGTTGCAGAACTGGAAGCAACCGAGCGTTGAACACAGTTATGCCAACGCTCCCGCGATCCGTGCGCCGAGCAATGGCGAGGAATTGTTCCGCACCCGTTGTGCGTCCTGCCATAGCCTGGGGCCGCAGGACGGCCAGGGCATCGGCCTGCGCAGCATCGGCCCGGACCTGATCGGCGTGACCCGGCAGCGCGATCCTGCCTGGTTGAGTCGCTGGATCCGCGAACCGGACCGCATGCTCGCGCAGAAGGACCCGATTGCCTTGGAGTTGTTCGAACGCTTCGACAAGATCCCGATGCCCAACCTGCGCATGGATGAACATGCCGCGCAGTCGATCATCGAGTTTTTACAAGCGCAAACCGATCGCCAACATCCGCCGACCAGCGCGTTGGCTGCTGGCAATGATGAGCCCGAACACCAGCACGCTAGCGCCGGCCCCGCCAAGGCTACGCTGCAATAGTGGCTAAATAACTTCATTGCTCAGGCATTGCGATCAATGCCACCTACACTGATTCGAAACACAGCTGAAAAGGCTTGCAGAACCGCCACCAGGACAGTCCCATGCAGACACTGGAAGAACAAAAAACAGCGGCGCCGACAACACCGGCAGCCGCAGAAGGCAAGGATTGGCGTCCGCCCTTCAATCTTGTCCGCTGGTTTTCCCTGGCGAGCTTTTTCATCATTGCCGCGGTGGCATTGGGGCTGGGTTATATCTCTACGCGTTTTGTGGTTGAAGAGAGTATCGAGCGCGATTCGATGCTGACCGCACAATTTATTCAGGCCATCGGCGATGCGGAAGTCCGCCATGCCTCGATTACGCCGAACCGGACCATGGCCGAGATGCTCGACCCTCGGGATGAAAATGCCTATCCCGATGTCAACCCCGGCGCCCGCGCCGCCTCGCGCATCGAATTTCTCGATCATGTGGAGCATCTGCCGGACATTCTGCTGGCCACGGTGTACGCCCTGGACCGCACGGTGGTGTGGTCGACCAACCCGGAACTGATCGGTGTGCGCATCGAGGATGACGAGGAGCTGGACGAGTCCTTCGAGATGAAAACCGCGGTGACCACCAGCTACCACGAAATCGATGAGGAACGGCCCGAACAGCGTCTGTTGCGAGAGCCCCAGTATCTGTTCATCGAAAATTACATTCCGATGTTCAACGCCGATCGAAGCAAAGTCATCGCCATGGTCGAGATCTACAAGGAACCGGTGGATCTGGTTGAACGGATCCAGCGCGGGTTCAAGGCGATCTGGCTGACGACCTTGCTCGGCGGGGCGGCCATCTATCTGGGCCTGTTCTGGATCGTGCGCAGGGCGGCGATGCTGTTGCAGAGCCAGCAAAAACAATTGGTGGCCAATGAAACCTTCGTCGCCCTCGGAGAAATGTCTTCGGCGGTCGCGCACAGCCTGCGCAACCCGCTGGCGAACATTCGTTCGAGTGCCGAACTGGCCCAGGAAATTGCCAGTCAGACGGCGCAGAAAAACATCGGCGACATCATCAACCAGGTCGACCGCATGTCGCGCTGGGTCCGTGAACTGCTGGTGTCGTTGCGACCGGTCAACGACGACGTCGAGAACGTGGATCTGGTCCTGGCCATCGACGACACCCTGAGTGCGTTCGAGCCGCAGATCAAACGCTCGAACGTCGAGGTGCGCTTTATCCCCAAGACAGTGCCTCCGGTCATCAGCCAACAAGTGCTGCTCACGCAAATTCTCAATAGCCTTTTTGCCAACGCTCTGGAGGCCATGCCCAAGGGCGGCGTGTTGAGTATCGACATTGAACAGCCGACGGCCGATGAGGTGTGCATGATTCTCAATGACACCGGCAAGGGCATGAGCAAACAGCAACAGCAAATGGTCTTCAAGCCATTTTTCACCACCAAACAAGGGGGGCTGGGCGTGGGTCTGGCCCTGGTTAAAAGAATAATGGAGCGTTTCGAAGGCTCGGTTGAGCTGACCAGCCAGGAGCAGGAAGGAACCCGCGTTTGTCTCAATTTCAAAGTGGCAACGGGAGGGGAATATGGAACACAGCATACTGCTGGTCGAGGATGATGAGCTCCTCGCCGAGAATATTCAGACCTACCTGGAGCGCAAAGACTTCGAGGTAACAGTCTGCCACTCGGCTGAGGATGCACTGGAACAACTGAAGACGTTCGCACCGGATGTCGTGCTCACCGACAATTCGTTGCCAGGCATGAGCGGTCACGGGCTGATCCAGAAGCTGCGCATCAGCGCGCCGGATCTGAAAGTGATCATGATGACCGGCTACGGCAATGTCGAAGACGCCGTGGTGGCGATGAAAGAGGGCGCTTTTCACTACGTCACCAAACCCGTGGCCCTGCCCGAACTGAAGTTGCTGCTGGACAAGGCCCTGGCCACCGACCGGATGGAGCGCACGCTGTCGTTCTATCAGGAGCGCGAGGCACAGAAATCCGGGGTGCAGGCGCTGATCGGCGATTCCGCGCCCATGGTTTACCTCAAGGGCACCATCGCCCAGTTGCTCGACGCCGAGCGACGCATGGCCAACAGCGATTTGCCCCCGGTACTGGTGGAAGGCGAGACCGGCACCGGCAAAGAGCTGGTCGCACGGGCACTGCATTTCGACGGTCCACGCTGCAAAGGTCCGTTCATTGAATTCAACTGCGCCTCGATTCCGTCCAATCTGGTGGAATCAGAGCTGTTTGGTCACGAGAAGGGCGCCTTTACCGACGCCAAGGATCGTCGACTGGGGTTGGTGGAAGCGGCGGATGGCGGGACACTGTTCCTCGATGAAATCGGCGAGATGGATTTGATTCTGCAGGCCAAGCTGCTGAAGCTGCTGGAAGACCGGACCATCCGCCGGGTCGGTTCGGTGAAGGAGCGCAAAGTCGATCTGCGAGTGATCAGCGCCACCAACTGCAACCTGGAACAAATGGTCCAGCAGGGCAAATTCCGCCGCGACCTGTTTTTCCGCCTGCGCATCATTTCGATCAAGGTGCCGCGCCTGTACGCCCGTGGTGAAGACATCCTGTTGCTGGCCCGGCATTTCCTTGCGGCCCATGGCAAACGCTATGGCAAACCAAACCTGCATTTCAGCGATCAGGCCGAAGAGCTGCTGCTCAATTACACCTGGCCGGGCAACGTGCGTGAGTTGCGCAACATGCTCGAGCAAACGGTGTTGCTGGCGCAGACCGACACCATCGCCGCGCACCAGCTCAACGTCTGCATGAGCCTGGTGGATGAACCGCCCCTGTTTGCGCATGAAATGCCACCGAGCGAGCCACGCCCGACTTTCAACGGCAGCGAGTCGATGAACCTGCCGGAAGTCGAACGTGACATGGTGCGCAAGATGCTCGACAAGACCGACTGGAACGTCACCAAGTCCGCCCGACTGCTGGGTCTGAGCCGCGACATGTTGCGTTACCGCATCGAAAAACTCGGCCTTGCGCGTCCGGACAAACGGCAGTGGTAAGCAAGAGCGGCCGGGTTACAAGGACGGCCCCGGAGCACTCAGGCAGGCCAGCATGCAGGTCGGGTCGATGACCTCCTGGTTGACGTAGACGCCACGCACCTGATCGTAGGTGCGGATGAACACGCGCACGGTGGCATCCGCTACCGTCGGCAACTGAGAGTCGGAAAACACGTGCTCGCTGGACATCGGAATGAACGTTTGGGGCGAGGTCGGGATGTACGCCCCCGGTGGCACCGTACTCAGCGAGGGTGGCGCGGGGTGGGCGAAAGGCTGGTCAGCCCCGTAATAGCGGAATTGAGTGCTCGATTGGTCGGTTTGCATCAGGCTGTCATCCGCCTGCGCAATGCTGGCGGCAGTCAGGCAAAGGGCAAGCAACAGCGTGTGTCCGGATTTGTTCATGGCAGCACCTGCGAAGTCGGTTTATCCGCATTCCCCCGAGGCCATTAACTATAGCGCTCCCGTGGGCGAGCGTCGGCGAGCCTGAATTACAGGATCGCAACAAAGCCGCGATGGGGCTTTAAACCGCCATGATCTAGACTCGGGCCGTCAATCAATGACCCGATTCTGGCGCGTGCAATGGAAATGCCGACAAAAGAGCAAGCCATCACCAACGTGGTTGCGCACCTGGCTTAAAACGGCCAAAAGTGGTCATTCACCACATGCGTGACGAGGCAATGCAATCGAAATCAAAGCTGCAAGCAGCACAAATGCACTCGATATCCATAAACACGCACCCAGCCCATACAACTGATAAACCCAGCCAGAGAGCACTGTGCCGATAAGTCGCCCCATCGCGTTCGACATGTAATAAAAACCCACATCCAGCGACACGCCATCTTCCTTTGCGTAGGACACGATCAGATAGCTGTGCAGCGACGAATTCACCGCGAACAACGCGCCAAAGACCATTAATCCACCCAACAGCACCGCCTGTTGCGACAGCCCGGTGTTCAGCCCGAGAGCGATTGCCGCAGGCAGCCCCGCCAGTGCAATGGCCCACAGAAATGCCGCCCTACCATCCGGTGCGTGGCCGCGTTTCTTGCCAGTGATGTTGGGCGCAAACGACTGCACGATGCCGTAGCCAATCACCCAGGCCGCAAGGAAGCCGCCAACCTCCCAGAAGTCCCAGCCGAACACGCTACTCAGGTACACCGGCAAGGCCACCACAAACCAGACATCGCGGGCACCGAACAGGAACATCCGCGCCGCTGAGAGGATATTGATCGCCCGGCTCTTGGACAGGATGTCGCGAAATTTTGGCTTGGCTTTGGCCTTGCCCAGATCCTTTTTCAACAGAATCAAGCTGCTGATCCAGATCAACGCCAGGACACTCGCCATGGCCAGCAAGGCGCCTTTGAAGCCGATAAATGCCAGCAAGGCTCCGCCCAGAAAGAAGCCGACGCCCTTGAGTGCGTTTTTCGAGCCAGTGAGGATTGCTACCCACTTGTACAACTGCCCCTGCTGCCCATCCGGAACCAGCAGCTTGATGGAGCTTTTGGCACTCATCTTGTTCAGGTCTTTGGCGATCCCGGACAGTGCTTGAGCGCCCATCACCCACGGGATGGTCAGCCAGGCTAGCGGAACCGTCAGCATCAGCAGCGCCACAACCTGCATCCCCAGCCCGATGTTCATGGTTCGATTCAGGCCCAGCCGGGCGCCGAGGTAGCCACCCACCAGGTTGGTGATCACGCCAAAGATTTCGTAGAACAGAAACAACGCCGCGATTTGCAGTGGGCTGTAGCCCAACGCGTGAAAGTGCAACACCACCAACATGCGCAAGGCACCGTCGGTGAGGGTGAAGGCCCAATAGTTGCCCGTGACGAGCAAGTACTGCCGCACTTCCGGAGCGAGGGCTGACAACGCTTTCATGACCGCTCCTTAGTCCGCCAGACTGACCAGTTTGGCCAGTTCGACGGCGCGATTGGCATAGCCCCATTCGTTGTCGTACCAGGCATAGATCTTCACTTGAGTGCCATTGATCACCATCGTCGACAGTGCATCGATGATCGATGAGCGCGGGTCGGTGCGGTAGTCGATGGACACCAACGGACGCTCCTCAAAACCGAGGATGTCTTTCAGCTCGTTCTCGGAGGCGTCCTTGAGGAATTGATTCACCTCCTCAACAGTGGTGGCACGCTCGACTTCAAAGACGCAGTCAGTCAGTGAAGCGTTGGCCAGCGGCACGCGTACGGCGTGGCCGTTCAGGCGCCCACGCAGCTCCGGGAAGATTTCGGCAATGGCCGTGGCCGAGCCGGTACTGGTTGGAATCAAACTCATCCCGGATGCACGTGCACGGCGCAGATCCTTGTGCGGCTGATCGAGAATGCTCTGGGTGTTGGTCAGGTCGTGAATGGTGGTGATCGAGCCGTGGCGAATGCCCAGCTTCTCGTGGATCACTTTCACCACTGGCGCCAGACAGTTCGTGGTGCACGAAGCAGCGGTGACGATGCGATGTTCCGCCGCATTGAACAGCTGATGATTGACGCCCATGACGACGTTCAACGCCCCTTTTTCCTTCACCGGCGCGCAAACCACCACACGCTTAACGCCCTGATCCAGGTAGGCTTGCAACACCGCCACGGTTTTCATCTTGCCGCTGGCCTCGATCACCAGATCGCAGCCTGACCAGTCGGTATCGGCAATCGCCTTGTTGGCCGTGACTTTGATCCGCTTACTGTCGATGACGACGCTGTCGCCTTCAGCGCTGGCTTCGTTGTTCCAACGGCCATGCACCGAGTCGAAGTTGATCAGGTGCGCATGGGTCGCCGCATCACCTGCCGGATCGTTGATCTGCACGAATTCGAATTCTGGCCAGCCCCAGGCTGCTCGCAAAGCGAGACGACCGATTCGACCCAAACCATTGATGCCAACTTTGATAGTCATGTTGTTGTGCTCTGTATCTGCTGTCAGTGGGAGTTCGACTGAGTGTCGAACTGGCCGATGTATTCAATGTGGGCTGGATGCTGGATGGCCCGCGGACGCAACGACTGAACATCGCGGATGGCATCGCTGAATGGCACACCGCTTTCGATCAACAGTTGAGCCGCGATCAAACCGGTACGGCCCGAGCCGCCCTTGCAATGGATGGCAATGGTTTTCCCTTCGGTCAGCAACTGCTGGAGTCGCGGATGATGCTGTTCCCATGCGGCTTTGAATGCTTCGCCAGGCGCTTGATCGTCTTCTACTGGTAGGTGAAACCACTCGATGCCTAGCATTTGGCATTCTTCGGGCAGCAGGTCGATCTCGTTCTGACGCAACTCTTCGGTCGGCATCAGCGTCAGCAGCGCCGATGCACCCGCGTCCTTGAGGGTTTGCAGCGCCTCGAAAGGTTTGGTGCCCTTCGTGCCTGGACACGGGGTGAAGATCAATTGGCCATTGAACTGTGCCAGGGGCAGTACGGAGTATGGGTGTTGTTGCACGTTGAAAAATCCTCAGATGGAGCGCTGATTGACACGTTTCATGAGTTCTTCCGCCGACTCTTTGCGTTCGGAATAACGATCCACCAGGTAGTCCTGGCGGTCGCGAAGCAGCAGCGTGAATTTCACCAACTCTTCCATCACATCAACGACACGGTCGTAGAACGGAGAAGGTTTCATCCGGCCGTTATCGTCGAACTCCATATAGGCCTTCGGCACGGAGGACTGGTTGGGGATGGTGAACATGCGCATCCAGCGTCCCAGCACTCGCAGCTGATTGACCACGTTGAACGACTGCGAGCCACCGCATACCTGCATGACCGCGAGGGTTTTCCCCTGGGTCGGGCGTACCGCGCCCATGGCCAGTGGCACCCAATCAATCTGCGCCTTGAACACCGCGCTCATGGAGCCGTGACGTTCTGGAGAGCACCAGACCTGCCCCTCGGACCACAGCATCAGCTCGCGCAGTTCCTTCACACGGGGGTGATCGTCGGGAGCGTCGTCTGGCAGCGGCAAACCGGACGGATTGAAAATCCGCGCCTCGGCGCCGAAGTGCTCCAGCAACCGAGCGGCTTCCTCTACCAGCAAACGACTGAAGGAGCGCTCACGGGTCGATCCGTACAGCAGCAAAATGCGCGGCTTGTGGATGGAGGTTTTTTCGATACCGAGTTTGTCTGTCGATGGGAGATCAACCAGTTCGGTATGGAGTTGGGGGATAGGGTCATCAAACATAGTCTTTGTCCTGCGCAACAGCGCTCTTGGATTCATCAAACCAACGGCGCTTCAACCAAAGAGCCACACCGACCAGTGAAATCAGTACCGGTACTTCCACCAGCGGACCAATCACCGTGGCAAAAGCGACTGGAGAAGCCAGGCCGAAGGTGGCAATGGCCACGGCAATTGCCAATTCGAAGTTGTTGCTTGCGGCTGTGAAAGCCAATGCGGTGGTGCGCGGGTGAACGCCACCAACCCGGCGACGTACTGATTGTTGCCACCTGCGATCTGATTCCAGACCAGCACCATCGCGATGCAACGCGCCAAGCCGATCAGGATCAGGCCCGTCATGTATTCCGGCTGGTCCCGCAAGAAAATGATCGCCAGCGCGAACATTAGTACCGGTCCGATGACCCAGTTCTGCACCAAAGACAAAACGAGGATGCGCTTGTCCTTGAAGACTTCCGGCAGTTCCTCATAACGGACCTTGGCCAGAGGTGGATACATCATCACGATCAAGCCGATAGCGATGGGGATGTTGGTGGTGCCCACAGAAAGACTGTTGAGCCACTGCGGCCAGCCTTCGAACAGGCTCCCCAAACCGATGCCAATGGCCATGGCCATGGCAAGAAAAATCCACAGGGTCAGGTATCGGTCCAGGAAGGAAAGGCGGCTTTTACTCATGGGCATTGCTCCTGTTGTTACAGCGTGCCAATCAGGGCCAGCTCTGCCTTGAGCTGTTCGGCATTCAGTTGGGAATGCGGTAAAGCCAGGAAGGCTTCAATACGGGTTTTGCTCTGCTCCAACGTGGCTTCAAAAGCCGCCTCGATCTCTGCTTGAGTCCCCTGATATTCCGAAGGGTCGGCCAACCCCCAGTGGGCCTTGGTGGCCGGCCCGAAAAATACAGGGCAGGCCTCACTGGCAGCCTTGTTGCACACCGTGATGACGAAATCAGGTGTCAGGGTCACATGGACATCGCTGGACTTGCTGCACAGCCCGAGCGTCGACATACCAGCGTTTTCCAGAGTCTTGAGACTCAGCGGATGCACTTCACCTTTGGGCTGACTGCCCGCGCTGTAGGCTTTCATGCCTTGCGGTGCCAAATGATTGAAGACCGCTTCACAAAGAATGCTGCGGCAGCTATTGGCTGTGCAGAGGAACAGGATTTTCATCGAGCGATCTCGTAGTCGAAGGCGGAATCAGGCGATTTTGCTTTCACAGCACGCGGCTGCCCGTTCAGGACGGTCACCCATTTCATCAAGGCGTTTGGCGTCTGGGCTCAACCAATGCTTGTTGCTTTCCAGCACGGTGGTCAGCACTTGATGGACCCAATCAGGAAGGTTCGGGTGCAGCCGGTAATACACCCACTGGCCTTGCCGACGGTCCGACAGCAAACCGCAACTGCGCAGCTGTGCGAGGTGTCTAGAGACTTTTGGCTGACTCTCATTCAACGCACAGGTCAGCTCGCAAACACAAAGCTCTCCTTCACGGGTGATGAGCATCATCGTGCGCACCCGAGTGTCGTCAGCCAGGCATTTGAAAACAGTGGTCGGTGTCAGATGGTCAGCCATATCGTTTCTCAGTGTTTGTTTTTGACCAAGACGAACATCTTGATGCGCTCATGAATTTCGTGAAGGGTGTGACGGAAGGCATCGGGTTTGGTGCTGGTGACCGGATCTTCAAAACTCCAGGCCAATGCCTCACCCGCTCCAGGTAAAGACAGGCATTCCGTTGCGGCTTTATCGCACAAGGTGATGACGTAATCGAAACGCTCACCTCGGAATTCGTCTATCGACTTACTACGTAAACCCTCTGAACTCACTCCGAGGTGGGAGAGTGCATCGAAGGTGCGTGGATCCACCTGAGTTGGAGTTGTGCCGGCGCCGAACGCCTCGAAATGCTCAGAATCGGTATGCCTCAGCAACGCTTGGGCCAGCTGGGAGCGTGCAGCGTTGGCAGTACAGACGAACAGGACACGGGCTTTGCTGGCCATTGTGAAGCCTCAGCTCATATGCGGTTTAACGAATATATGTTTTTCCGCATGCAAGGTAAAGAGCCAACGACCCGTTAATCCATCTAAACGATTGGACCCCGCCAAGCACCTTCAATGAAAGCTGGGTATTACGGCGCTAACCAGCCTTCCGTGTCTCTTCGAATATCTGCGGCGGTGTATATATGGTTTCCGTAATGAATCTGTCACTCACGCAGAAATGGGTCGCTCCTTGGTTCCCCCATTACGTTGGCAGTAACAACATTATTGGCAAAAAAGGGGCAATTCTTCCCTTTTCAATCCTTGTTCTTCACGGCTGGGCAGCACTCGCTCGCGAGCCCGCAGCGAATTTCTGTGGCCCGCGTGATCTGCCTGAGCAAACTCAACGCTCCCTGTCTGGCTTCGGCCGAGAGGTTCTCGATCATCGCTCGTTCTTCAGCAATCAGGTCTGCCCTGATTTTTTCGTATAACTCACGCCCAGCATCCGTTGCCTGGATTCGCACTGCGCGCCGATCTTCATCATCCTCAACGCGGGACACATATCTCAGTGCACCTGCTCAATGTCCTCAAGCAATTGGGAATCGCGACTGCCGTGGCCTTGGCCATCGGCATGGTGATTGGTCCTTCGCAAGTCCTGGCACGGGTGGCGGAGTTTTCCATAGGCAGGAACCTCCATCCAACCTGGTCCGCACGAGCCGGCGTGTTCTGCGGCCCCATCGCCGCCGCTTACGTTCTGGACAGTTTCGGAGCATCGGTACTGCTTAGCGTGATGTGCGGGTTTCTGTTGCTGTGCTTCATCGCCACTTGGCGTCTGCCAATTACGCAAAAGGCAAGTAATTAAGATGTTCCGGTAGACGCAGTGTTGAGCAGAAGAAAGTTGATATCCGGCATCAAGCGAACACTGGGTGCGATGCATTGTGAATGAAGCGCATCAAGCTGGGGATGATGTGAGAAGCATCTGGCCCGACGCCTCTAAGAGTTGCCGAAGCGAAGTTGCGCTGCTTTGGCTATTCCACAAAATACAAACCCGGTACGTGTTCCGCCTGCCCATTTCGTCAATTCCCCAATCGCCACTTCGGATTCGATAGCCCATCCCTCCGGAGTTTCAGCTGATTAGTTACGCCATGTATTAACTGATATTTCAGATCGTCCGTTTATCTTGATGAGCGTCATAAATATAGTGACCCCATCGTTCTCCAGAATCACTGCCAAGTTCAATGTTCCATAAAAAACCGGCGATGTTGGCTGGCAGAAGGGGAAATCACAAAGTTGAGCATCAACATGACCATATCGCGCCTATATTTGCCAAAACGGTACTGCTAATTCGAGCATCAACTGGTGCTCGTGGTCCTGAACAGAACTCAGGTCATTCATCGCTGTTCATTCCATAAAATTGGAGTTCAACCATTATGAAATCACGACGTATCGTAAGCGCCACTCTCGCCTTTAGCATGCTGTTGGGCGGGAGCACCCTGGCTGGTCAAGCCCTTGCGGCCGACGCTGCTGCCAGCCCCCCAAAATCCGCCAGCTCCTCCCCCAACCAGTTTCTTATTGAAAAGGTCAGCCCCGAATACTGGCGAGTGCAGATCAACAACCCGCCTTTCAACATCTATGGCCCGGATTCTACCTTCCAGTTCGAGAAGGTGATCAACGCGATAGAAAACGACACCAAACTCAAGGTGGTGGTTTTTGAAAGCAAGGTGCCTGGCTTTTTCCTGACCCACTACGATTTTGCGGAGCCTCTGGAGCGGACCCTGGAAATGCCCAACGGGAAGACCGGCCTGCCGCCCCTTCCGGACATGTTGGTACGCCTGAGCAAGTCCCCGGTGGTGTCCATCGCGATGATCAACGGCCGCGCCTCTGGCGTGGGCAGCGAACTGGCCCTGGCCAGCGATATGCGTTTCGCCAGCGACAAGGCAGTGCTTTCCCAATTTGAAATTGGCGCCGGCTTTGTTCCAGGCGGAGGCCCAATGGCGCGCCTGCCACGCCTTATCGGCCGCGGCCGTGCATTAGAGGTCCTGCTAAGCGGTAATGACATCGACGGCAAGCTGGCCGAGCGTTATGGCTACGTAAACCGCAGCTTTCCCGAAAACGAGCTGAACAGCTTCGTCGATGCTCTGGCCCGCCGCATCGCCACCTTCGACAAGCAATCTCTGGGCGAGATCAAAGAACTGGTGAATGTCGCTTCCCTACCTTCAAACGAAGACATCGGGAAGGAATGGCCCGCTTTTCTCAACTCTGTTCGACGCCCTGCCGCCCAACACCATATCGGTCGCCTGATGGAACTAGGCCTGCAACAAAAAGCTGATGTGGAAATTAATCTGCCCAAATATACCGGCCAGGTCAGTGCCGAGAAAAACTGAGGCGCAGGGATCGTGGCTAGCATGATGACGCACGGTCGAGTGGCAATTATCGAGTCGCGTCGAGTGGCCGCTAATGGCCGTCAAGTGGGGCCGGGGTGGCCCCACTCGATTCGTTGATCAAGCCTGCGCCGCCGCCGTCACCACTGGCCGGCCCGGTTTGCGCAGTGGGTCCAGGCGGGAGCCGGTGTAGCGGGTTTCGCGGAAGAAGCGCCAGCGGCCGAAGAGGCCGTAGACGTGGGTGACCCGGCCCTGTTCCTGATAGCCCATGCGGATGTGCAGCTTCAGTGCGGGGATGTTATGGGTTTCGCACACATCCACCACCTTGTTGCAGCCTTGCGCCGCCATGGCTTCCCACAGGGCAACCTGCACGTCCACCGACAGACTGCTGCCGAAGTAGGCGCGGATCATTTCTCCGCCAAACTCGAAGAACTCGCCGGGTTTGACCGGAAACCAGCAGCCGTAATAGTGGCGGTCGTGATAGTCACGGGTGCTGCCCCAAATGAAACTCACTGCATGACCCTCTTCGTCCAGGTACATGTGCCCGGTGTGACCTTCGGCGGCGAGCTCGGCCATGGTCTGCACACGGTCACCGAAGTGCCTGGTGAACGCGACGGCGTTCTCCGGGGTGATGGTGACCTGGCGCACGCCGGAGTAGGGGCGCAACTTGTGCGGCGGGACCGGGCTGACCAGGTCGCGCTCCATCCACAACAACTCCCAGTGAAAAAACACATAGCGTTTCCACAGTGTGCTGAACGTGCGGCTCAAGCCTTTTTGTTTGATTCGTTCGCGGAGTTTGTCGATCAGGCTCATGAAGCCCTCCTTGGCCGGGATTGGCCGTGCTTTTGGGTGAAGGTACTGATGGGTATAGATCACCATGGCAATTGCATGGCACGTCCTTTAACAGCGATTTGTTTCAATTTGTGTTTCAGTATTGACACAGTTTTTCCGGCGTCAAAAAGCTGCGCTCCCGTACGTCTGGAGAGGCTTTGATCGGGCATGAAAACGGCGGCTCATGGTCAGTCCATTACGGTCACCACCCGTCTGAGGACACGGTTTGCGGCCTCGCCGTAGGCCACCCTCGGCACCCCGGGCAAGCGTTGTTCGAGCAGGGCGCTCAATGACTCGCCCTGTTCCAGATAAGCATCGCCAAAATCGGCGCCGAGCTGGTTGGGGTGGGCGACGATTTCCAGCAAACCGTCAGCGGGCGGCGCGGCGTTGCGCAGGTCCACCGGGGTACAGACGTAGTCGGCGGTCGAGCCGGCCAGGCTGTTCAAACGGTGGTTGAGCAATTGTTTGAACAGGCGCTTGAGCAGGCTGAGGTTTTGCCCCAGGTTACGCGCCAGCCGCACGGGGACGCCTTGCCGGGCGGCGAACCGCGCGACGATCTCGCCGATGGGCCAGATGTTGTGCACGTGCTGATGGGAGTCCAGGTGACTGGGGCGCACGTCGTTATCCAGGCAACGTTGCCATTGCGCTTCGAGTTCTTCCTCGACGGCCAGGCGGTCCTGAAGACCAAGCCACAGGCGGGTGCGCGATAGGTTCAGGTCGAACACGCCGGCACTGTCACAAAAGGTCGGGCGCGAGAGAATACGCCGGCTCAACGGACTGCCGTAGGTCAGGTTGAAATGCAGGCCGATACGCCCCGCGAGCAGCGGATGTTGGGCCAGGGCACACGCCGCTTCGAAAGCCGGCATGTTGGCCATGGCCGTGGCGGAACTGATGATCCCGGCCTGGAACGCTCCCAAAATCACCGCGTTTTCGCAGGCGCTGAGACCGAAGTCGTCAGCGTTGACTATGACTTGGTGTGGCATGTTCACCCTCCATGAGTGTGTCGGTGGATGCAGGCGGCTTGACCGTCGGCGCCGCGACAGGCGCAGGGCTGCTGGCCGCTGCCGCGCGCTTGGCCCGCCACTGTTGCAACCGCGGTTTGACGTGCTGCCACAAGCGCAACGCCAGGCCCAGGGCCAGGCCGCTCGGGCGCCAGGAATAGAAGCTCCAGCGCCAGTGTTCCATGTGCCCGGTCATGCGCTCATGCAGTTGATGACTGGAGTTTTCCAGGCTGACCCGCGACGCGTCGATCCAGAACCAGTTGTCGTCCAGGCCCCAGCGAATCCATTCGTCGAGCAGCACCCGGCCGCTGCCCAGGTTGGCGTATTGCGGCAGGAACGCGAGGTTGTAGTCGTACAGCCGGCCCTGTTCCAGCAAGCCGAGGCGATAGCTGATGCAGCGTCCGTCCAGCTCCAGGGTCACCACCCGTACCAGACCTTGGGCGGCGAGGGCGGTGAAGGCCGTGTCCATCCATTGACGGTGACGCTCATCGGCAAAAATGCCCACGCCTTCATCGCCTTTCCAGCTCACCGCTTCCACCTCGGCGATGGCCTTGAGCAACGGCCCCATGGTCGTTGCATCGGGGGTAATGCGGCGCACTTGCGCGCCACACGCGGCAATCCGCTTGCGTGCCCGGCGCAATTTGTAGCGCGGGTCGCCGGACACTTCCTGGCGATCCGCATCGGTCATCAGATGCACCGGCGCGCGACAGCTGAGGCGACGCTCGGCAGTTGAACTGCGCGCAAGCCACGCCGTCAGCACACTGTCTTCGCCAGCCAGTTCATTGAGTTGCAACAGGGCATGGGGCAAGCGCCGCCGAACCTCGGTCAACGCTTTGCGCAAGTCTTCGGCCTCCACGCACGCGAGCAGCGCAAGACGATCGGCCAATGGGTAGCCCAAGTGATGCAACACTCGAAACGGCAACCCGCCGAAGCGTTCGACGGACGCCACCAGGGGCAGACACAAGACCAGTTCGTCAGCCTGCCACCCCAGCAGAACGTGCAACCGTTCGCCAGCCGTCAGTGCCTGTTGCGACGCAACCATCCAGGCCAGTGCGTTGAATGGCGTGTGGTCCATCACTCGCAGACGCAGCGCTTCATAGGCTGCTGCGGGAAAGTCTGTGGCGCACAACGAAGTACGCCATTCAAATCGCACGGTCATAGGCTCAGGCCACCGAAGGTGTTGCAGGTGAACGTTCCGGTTTGCGCAAGGCATCCAGGCGCGAGCCGGTGTAGCGGGTTTCACGGAAAAAACGCCAGCGACCAAACCATTCATACACATTCATGATGCGTCCCTGTTCCTCGTAACCCGTGCGTATGTGCAGTTTCAGCGCCGGGACGTTGTGCCACTCGCACACATCCACCACCTTGTTGCAGCCTTGCGCGAGCATGGCTTTCCACAGATCGGTTTGCAGGTCCATCGACAGCGACGTGCCCCAGTACCCGCGGCTCAGTTCGCCACCGAATTCGAAGAACTCGCCTTCTTTGACCGGGAACCAGCAGCCGTAGTAATGGCGGTCGTGGTAGTGGCGTGCGGCACCCCAGATGAATGCCACCGCGTCGCCTTTTTCGTCCAGGTGCATGTGACCGGTGTGACCTTCGCGGGCCAGTTCGGCCATGGTTTCCACGCGGTCGCCGAAGTAACGGGTGAAGGCCACGGCGTTTTCCGGGGTGATGGCGACCACTTGCAGCGGCGGATAGGGCTTGAGTCGATGCGGCGGTATGGGACTGACCAGGTCACGTTCCATCCACAGCAGTTCCTGGTGGGAATACACGTAGTGTTTCCAGGTTTTTTTCAGAGTGGCCCGCAGGCCTTTCTGTTTGATGTGTTGGCTGAACTTGTGCAATGCACTCATGTTATTGGCTCCTGTCGGGTGGACCCGCAAGTGGAGTAAACCAGCGCGCGGCAGCATGCCTGCGCGGCCAAACAGTCGAGCGGCGGTCATGAAGCGCTCCAGCTCAGGGCGAACAGGGTTTGCCCTGGCAGCTTGAAGCGCACGCGACCGTCGGTGCACGTGAAAGGTGCGTCACGGCTGCGGTTGTCCGCGCCGAAGTAACGCAATGAGCCGTTGGCCAATGGGCACGCCGCGCCATTGACGCTGACATGCTGCACGCGCGAGCCTTTGTTGACCCCCAACAGGCTGCGTTTGTGATCGTCGGCCATGGCCAGCACGTCGACCTCGAACGCGTTGTTTTCCAGACGCATCACAGCATGCAGCCAATGCTGCTGGATGAACTGCTGGGCGAGGGCGACCGGTTTCAGTTCGAAACGGTCGTCGCCGAGCATTCGCAACATGCCCTTGGGGTACTCGGGCTCGTCGGCGGCCTGGAACCAGTTGAGCATTTCCAGCAAACCGTCCTGGGACGCGTTGATCACCACCGAGGCCCACCACAACGAGGTGAAGTGGGTTTCCTGATCGTAAGGGCTCAGGCTTGAACCGCTGGACAGGTTGGTCTGGTCCAGCAGCAATGCCTTGCGTGGTCGACCGTTGGCGTCGAGGCCGACGAGGTCGGCGGCGCGGCGTACGCTGTCGCGATAAACCCGGGTCGCCAGCAGATCGCGGATCATCCACTCGTGCCAGGCCAGGGCATCGATCTGATCGCCGGATTCTTTCAACAGGCGCGCGGCCCAGTCGATGCCACGTTTGTCCGCGGCGTTGTCGGCGAACGGGCCGTTGACCAGCCGCGAACTGGCCGGCATGGCGATGCGCACACCGGCCCTGGCGTTGTCGGGGTTGCTGCGCACCTGCCGGGCCATGCTGGTGAAAATGCGCTGGTAGCTGGCGTAGTCGGCGTAGTTGAGGTTTGGCTCGTCGGCAAAACCGATGTAATGGGTCCCTTTGCCGCCGAGGGCGCGGGTCGCGGCAAGCCAGGCATCGAGCCCGGCATTGCTGGTGCTGTCGGCGCGCAGATCGGCCTGGCGCTGGCTGCCGGCGAGCAGGGTGATGTCATGGGTGATGCCGAAGCGATCCTGATACAAACGACGGAACGCGTCTTCGTAATGCGGCTGTTTTGCCGTGATGTCGACGAAACTGTAATAGGCACCGGCCTGGGGCTTGATGGCGTCGAGCACGGCGTAACTGGAAGGCGGCGGCATCACGTAGGGCAGGGCGATTCCCAGCTTTGGTGTGTTGCCGACGACGTCCTTGTGCAAGGTCAGGCGGGTTTCACCCTCGTCCTCGCGCAGAGGCTTGAGCTGTTGCGGATTCTGCGCGAACAAATTGGCCGTGCCGTCGAGCCAGAACGCGGCCTTGCCGCTGCCTTGCAGGCGCAGGCGCCAGACTTGCTCGGTGTCGGCTACGGGCAAGGCGACCTGATCGAATTGCCAGTAAGCGCGGTACGGTTTCAGCGCCAACGAAACGTGCCGACCATCGCCGATACGTTGCGCTTGCAGGGCGCCGACACCCCCGTGGAACTTGCCTGCCAGTACCGCGTGTTCACCGGCGGCGACCTTGAAAAACAGCTCGTCGCCGTCGCGGGTTTCCGCGCTGAAATGCACCTTGGCCGGGGCGAACAACGCCACCGTGCGCTCGTCATGTTCGACCTTGTAGCGGCGAAAACTGTAGCCGGGAATCTCCAGTTGATAACGGCTGGCGCCCGGCAACAGCGGCCAGCTCTGGCTGCCCCGGGTTTCGCTGGCGGCAATCTTGCGTTCGCCCGACAACTTGCCCTTGCCGTCGAGCAGGTACAGGTGTTCTTCGTTGGCATCCGCCTGCCACGCCGGCACCCAGCGCACGGTCACGTTATCGGGGCGATCCGCTTGCAGATACAGGCTGCCGTCACGAATGTCGGCCCAGCGCATCGGCCCGGCATAAGCGTCGAGCGACAGACCCAGACCCACCATCAGGGCAAAATATTTCATGCCGATTTCCGTTGCAGGATTTGCAGCATCGGTGCCACGTCGCTGGGCAGGATGATCAGGGTTTGCCACAGCGGCACATGGCTCAGGCGGCAATACATCACCAGCAATGCGACGGTCACCGCCAGGTACGCGATGGACGAAGCGGCGGCCGCGCCGACGATGCCGTAGGCGGGAATCAGTAACAGGTTCAGCGCCAGGTTGAGCAAGGCGCCGAGGCCCATCAGCAGCGAAATCGAACCGGGACGATCCTTGCCCAGTAAATCCAGGCGCAGGATGCTCGCGTAGCACAAACCGAGCAGCCCCGGCAGCAGCGCG
The DNA here is from genome assembly GCF_001945365.1 of Pseudomonas reinekei. Lineage (GTDB taxonomy): Bacteria > Pseudomonadota > Gammaproteobacteria > Pseudomonadales > Pseudomonadaceae > Aquipseudomonas > Aquipseudomonas reinekei. The sequence continues at coordinate 15,530 of NZ_MSTQ01000004.1, read as the reverse complement.
AGCAAGGCCGGATACGCGGGCTGATAGGCGACACCGAACAGCGTGACGATCAGCCATTCGCCGATCACCGCCATGGTCAGGCACGCGCCGAGCATCACCGTGGCGGTCAGGCGCAGGGCCAGTGGCGTGACTTTTTCGATGCCTTCTTCTTGTTGCAGCAAACGTTTCATCAACGGCGTGGTCACCGCTTCCGGGACGATCAGCAGCAACTCCGCGGCGGCGCTGGCCATGGCGTAATGACCCAGCGCGGTGCTGCCGAGCAGGGCGCCGATGAACAGATAGTCGGAACGCAGGATCACTTGCTGGAACAGCAGGTCCGGATGGCTGCGCGCGCTGAAACGCAGCAATTCGTTCTGACTGGCGCGGTCCCATTGCAGGCTCAGCGGTTGATTACGCTTGAGCCAGACCCAACCGACCAGCACCACCAGGCTGATGCCCGCCAGCCAACTGATCAGCGCAGCTTCCAGCGCGGCGCTTTTCCACATCCAGAATAACCCCAGGAACAGCAGCAGCGGTGCCAGCGACTCGATCAGGCGCAGGGCGTTGAACGCCACCACGCCGCCCGAGGCGTTGTGCAATGTCAGCAGCCCGCTCTTGAGCACGGTCAGCGGTACCGCCAGCAACAACAGCCAGGCCAGCAGGCCGAGCTGCGTGGTGATGTCCAGTTCGCTGCCGAATTCACGGGTCAGCGCCACCACCAGCAAGGTCAACAACCCCGCGAGCAAACAGCCGAACACCAACACCTGACTGAGCAACAGGCCCATCGGCCGTTGCTTGGCCGCCTGGTAACCCACCGCCGAATTCAGCCCGCCACTGGTGGCGGCGCTGATCAGGTCCGGCAGGGTGCTGAGCAACGCGAACAGGCCGCGTTCACTGGGCCCGAGAATCCGCGCCAACAGCACGTTACGCAGCAAGCGCAGGCTGATCATCGCCAGCTTGGTGCCCATGCTCAGCGCCAGGTGCTTGAGGTAATGGCTGCGACTCATGGGCGCGCCCCACGGTAGATGCGCCAGGACAACAGATCCGGATTGCGCGCGGTGCGCTGGCTCACGCCAAAACGCGGCAGGGCCCGCGGATCGTTGGCGCCGCGGTAGATGCCGGTGCCGGTGCCCAGGGCAAACGGGAAGTCGTGGTCGGCCACGTGTTGCCGCACCCGTTCGTCGTTGTCACCGTTGGGGTAGCAGTAGACCGGCAACGGCCGGTTGCAGCCATTCAACAGGGCCTGACGACTGCGGCTCAATTCTTCATCCAGGGTTTGATCGTCGAGGCCGGTAAGGATCGCGTGACTGGCGCCATGGGGTCCAAAACGGATCAGGCCGCTGGCCTCCAGCGAACGCACCTGTTGCCAGTCCAGCGCTTGCGGCAACGACTCTTGCGGGCACTCATCGGTCAGCCGATTGAGGTCCTGGGGCGACAGGGTTTTCAGGTTCTGCAGAAAGTGCAGCAATGCCAGGCTGCGCCGTTGCACATCCGGGTCATCACACTGTGCCGGCAATGGCCGACCCATCTGCTGCAAGCATTCGATCAGGTGCGCGCGGGCCTTTTCACCGTGGCTGTTCCACAGGGTTTCGCCGATGCTTTCCCACCAGAAACGCTGGCGGCTGCCGATGAAGTCCGTGGACAGGAAGATACTCGCCGGCACCTGGTATTTCTGCAGAAGCGGGAAGGCGTTCACCGCGTTATCGCGCCAGCCGTCATCGAAGGTCAGCGCCACTTTTGGCCGCTCGGACCTGAGACTGCCCGGTTGCAGGATTTCCATCAGCGGCACGCAATCGAAGTGTTTTTTCAGCCAGGCCAGCAGGTGCTCGAAAGCCTTGGGTCCGACGCACAGTTCATTGCGATGCGGCAGGTTGGCGGCGGCGTCGTTGGCCAGCACCCGGTGCAGCATCAGGATCACTCCGGCGCCATGCAATTGCTGGCGCCCCACCGAGGAATTGAGGTAGAGCCAGCCGCTGGTGCGCTTCAGTAATTGTTTGATCGCCATGGCAGGTGCCTCTCATCGATTTTGCTCGGGGTTCCATTGCGCATAACGCTGACCGCGCAGGAACTGCCACAGACCCATGCTCATTCCGGCGAGGGTCACCAGGAGGAACGCGGCGAGGCGAAAGGGTTTGGGCAAGCGGTGTTGCGAGTCGAGCAAACCGGCGATGGCCGCCGAGTACCCGAGCAGTTGCGCGATCAGGCTCAGGCGATAAAAACCGTGGTCGTCCCACAGCCAGAAGTTGCTCAGCAGCAGCGGCAGCAACAGGATCGGCGCCAGGCGGCGGATCAATTTGTGGCTGATCAAGGCAATCGCATAAAGGCCATGCTTCAGCGGATTTAGCAGTTCGCGGCGCTGGGCCAGGCTCTGCAAACCGCCCACGGTCACCCGCTGGCGCCGGCGAAATTGTTTGTCGGCCTCATCGACGCCGGTGTCGATCACCCGGGCTTCTGGCACGTAGATAATCCGCTTGAACGCCACCGGCGCGCAGGTGCTGATAAAGAAGTCGTCGTTGACCTCCGCCGGCACGTTCTGGAACAACTCGCGGCGCAGGGCGAGCAGGGCGCCGTCGGCGGACACCATGCAACCGGTGCGGTTTTCCACGTAGCGCAGCCAGCCTTCGTAGTGCCGATACAGACTGTCGCCGATGCTCAGACCCTTGCCGGTCACCGGGATCAGCATGTGCCCAGCGCAGGCACCCACCTGAGGGTCGGCCAATGGTGCGAGCAAATGGCCCAGGGTGTCGTGGGACCATTGGTTGTCGGCGTCGGTGAACACCAGGATCTCACCACTGCTCAGCGCGGCACCGGCATTGAGGGTCGCGGCCTTGCCCTGGCGGGGCAGGTCGAGCACGGTGATGCGCGGATCGACGACCTTGCGCGCGCAGGCCACGGTGTCGTCGGTGGAACCGTCGCTGGCCAGGATGATTTGCAGCGAGCGCGCCTGATAGTCCTGGGCCAGCACGGTGCGCAGTTTTTCTTCGATGTGCCGCGCTTCGTTGTGCGCGGCAATGACGATGCTCACATCCATCGGTGCCGCCGGGCCGTGGCGGCGCGCGGCGAAGAACGGCGCGAGCAAGGTCAGCAGCAACGGATAACCGACGTAGGCGTAGACCGGCAGCAACAGGCACAACCAGAAAATGAATTCAGCCACGGGCGGGCCTCCTGGCATTCCAATGACACAGACTGAGTAGGAACGCGGCACCGGCCAGGTGCAGGCGCACCCAATGCAGACCCCACAGTTGCACGGTCAGGCACGGGTTTCGGTGCTTGGCGGTCTGGCGCACGCTCAATACCAGCGCTGGAACAGTGGTTAGCAGCACCATGAACAACGCATGGTGAGGAAAACCATCCAGCAGCGCAGATATCGCCAAAAAGTCCAGCAGCCAGGCACCCAGTGACAGCAGCGGGAAGCGCAACAGACGCAGGCTCATGCCATGGGTGCGCAGTAACTGCAGATGGCTGCCCTGGCGCCACATTTCCTTGCCCATCCACTCGCGCCAGTTCATTTCGTAGCCCCAGTGCAGGGCGATGTTTTCGTTGATCGACATCAGCCGCGCGCCGTTGGCAGTCAGGCGCAAGGTGAAGTCCTTGTCCTCACCCGTGCGCAGGGTTTCGTTGAAACCGCCGACCTTGTCGAACCATGAGCGGCGCATCAGCAGGTTGGCGCTGGGCAGCCAGTCCACCGCCTGCACGGTGTGGCGCGAGGGACGCAAGGTGCGCCGTTGCCAGGCGGTGGCGTACCAGGGCGCTTGCGCCGGGGTGTGCAAGTCCAGGCCAAACACGTCGGCGACACCGGCTTCTTCCAGTTTCAGCAAATGGGTGAGCCAGTCTTCGGGCATTTCGATGTCGGCATCGATGAAGGCCAGCCATTCGCCGGTGGCGGCTTCGGTGCCGCGGTTGCGCAGGGCACCGATCAGCACGCCGGGCACGACCAGTACCTGCGCACCGGACTGGCGGGCAATCTCCGGGCCCTGATCCTGTGAGCCGTTGTCGACCACGATCAACTCGCACTCCAGGCCGGCAACATTGGCGGCGCGTTGCGCTGCCAGCAGGGTCCGGGCGATGTGCCGGGCTTCGTTGTACATCGGGATGACGATACTGATGCGGGTCATGCCTTGGCCTCCGGGATTGGGCTTTCTTCGGCTTTCAGACGCAAGACGCTGGTCAGGGCGAGCATGATCCATACGTACTTCTGGTTCGGTGCGCTGAGGAACATCAAGAACAGCGTCAACGACAGAAAGCTCATGCCCAGGTGCGTCATCAGGTCGGCCTGCTGCCAGTTGCGGCGCTGCATCCAGGCTCGACGGGCGCGCATCAGGTTGTACAACCCGAGGGCGAGCATGCCGACGAAGAACAGCCCGGCGGGAACCCCCAGTTCACTGAAGATCTCCAGATAGGTATTGTGAGCGCGGCGGTACAGGTCGCCGACTTTGCGGTTGGCGGAAAACGCCTTGGCGTAACCGGTGGTGGCGTAGTGCAGCGGGAAAGTCCCGGGGCCGGTACCCAGCAAAGGATTTTCGCGGATCATCTGGCTGCCGACGACGATGTACGAAGCGCGGCGGCCGAGGGATTCGTCCTGCGCCTTGGCGCCGGAACTGAGGATGCTCAAGGACTGGATGCGTGCCACGTAACCCGCCGGCATCGCATAGATGGCCAACGGAATCACGATGACCAGCCCGAGCATGGCAAAACCCAGGTGGCGCGGGCGAATGCGTGTCAGGTGTACGCGGTAGTGCCAGGCGCCGATGACCAGGCTGAGAAACAACACCACCAGGCCCGAACGGGATTCGGTCTTGGTCATGCCGCCCAGCAGCAAGATAAAGCAGCCCAGCCAGAACAGGCGATGCAACAGGTTCGGGCTGCGGATCACCAGCAGCAGCGCCAGCGGCACGGCAAATGCGATCAGCATGGCGAAGGCGTTTGGGTCTTCCAGCAGGCCGGCGGCGCGACCCTGGTCCTGATACTTGCTGGAAAACATTGCCAGCGCGCAGGTGAGGGTGACGCTGAGGGTGACCAGCCGGGCGAACAGGTCCAGGTTCATTTCACGGCCGATCAACAGCGTGATCACAAACAGGATCAACCCGACGCTCAGCTCCCGCAGATGCCCCAGCGACATGCCCAGGTCATCGGTGTTCAGCATGCTCAGCACATAAAACACCATGAAACCGATCAGCAAGCGCCAGATGTTGCTGCGCAAACGTTCGGATGGAATCTGATGCAAGGCCAGTTGCAGCATCAGGATCAGTGCCAGCGACGCGCCGATCAGCTTGGTGCCCGACAGCGCGCTGTCCTTGAAGAACCCTTCGAGCGGCACCAGCGCCGCAATGCCCAACAGGCCCCAGGCGGGCTTGCGGAACAGCACGGCAACGCCCACCAGGCCCAACACCGCTCCCGGCGCCAGAAAGGGATAGGGGCTGGCCAGCAAAGCGAGGCAGACCAGACCGAGGAAACTGACGATCGAGAGCGGAAAAATCACGCGCGTGCCTCCCGTGCAGTACGGATATAAAGCTGCGACCAGCGTTCGGCCAGGGCCTTGAGGTCGTAGCGATCCAGTTGTGTGCGTCGTGCGTTGTCGACCAGCTTGTGCGCCAGCGCCCGGTCACTTAGCAGGGTGCCGATCTGCCGGGCGAGGGCGGCGCTGTCGGCAGGTGTGGCCAACAGGCCGTTGTGCCGATCCTCCAGCACATCGGGAATCCCGCCGACACCAAAAGCCACCACCGGCACCCCGGCCTGCATGGCTTCGAGCAGAATCATCGGCGTGCCCTCGGTGCGCGAGCTGATCACCAGCGCGTCGAGTTGCCGCCACCACGCACGCATGTCGGTCTGATACCCCGGCAGCGTGATGCGCTCCTGCAAACCGGCCTCGTTGATTCGCGCCAACAGGCTGTCCCGTTCCGGGCCGTCGCCGAGCATCACGGCGTCCAGTTGCGGGTGCTGCTGACACAGCGGAATCAAGGCGTCGAGAAACAGGTCCGGGCCTTTTTCACTGCTCAGCCGCCCGACATAACCGGCCAGCCAGCGTGGCCGTTGTGCGTTGTGCGGTTGCAGATCGTTGGCGGCCGGCAGCCCGTTGGGGATCACTTGCAGCTTCTGCGCACTGACGCTGGCCTGACGGTGCAGCGCGGCAATGCTTTCGGCGACACAGACCACGCGATTGACCGACGCGGTCCGGCACAGTTGCAGGCTCAACCAGGTGTAGAACTTCTGCTTGCGACTGCGCGGGGTGAAGCCGTGCTGCGTGATCACCAGCGGCAGGCGCAACAAGCTCGCGCCCACCCAGCCGAACAACAGACCCTTGAAGTTATGTGTGTTGATCAGCGGCCGCTCGGCCCGTCGCTCACGCAAGTGCGCGATCAACGCCCCCAGCCCGGTGCAACCGCGACAGTCGACCCCCGCCTCGCGAAACCGTGCCAGCAACTCGTACGGTGCATCGAGAAACAGCACCTGGTGTTGCCCCGGTGTCGCCAGGCAGTGGTCGAGCAACATCCGCTCGGCCCCATAGAAGCCGCCACTGCTGAGCAAATGAATGATCGGCAGTGATGGGCTGCTGTGCCCGGACGACAGGGGCGCGTTCAATTGCGCACCCAATGAACGAAGCTCGGCACGCTCCAGTTCTTGTGCGGATTGCTCGGTTCCACGTTTTGATCGTTGATCACCAGCAGCACCGGCAAGCCCAGTTCATGGGTGATTTGCGCTGGATGCTTGAAGCGATGATCGAAGAACTCACGCACGTAGACGAAGGCAATCGCCAGCAGAAGACCGGTGAACAAGCCGAACGGAATGATCAACAGCGGTTTGGGGAACGCCGCCTCGGTCGGTTCGAACGGCGGGCTGAGTACCCGAGCGTTGGACAGGTCGTTGTCCAGCGAGCGGGCGGTGCTGCTTTCGGCAAAACGCTGTGCGTAGGTGGAGAAGGCCGCGTGCAGGGCATCGATCTCGGTGTCCACCTGGCGCAGCTTGCTCTGGGTTTCCTGCAACTGGTGGATGCGGTTCTTGAACTCGGCAATGCGCGCGGTTTTCTGGTCGATCACCGCACTGACAATCGCCAGGTCGTTGGTGCGCTCCTGAATCCGGTTGCTCACCACTTTGAGGAACTGCTGGCGGGTGCGGGCGATTTGCTCGCGGGTCAGCAGCATCGGCTCACTGCCAGGCTGGAAAATTGCCAGATCGTTCATGTAGCGGCTGACCTGGGTGGTCAGCGCCTCACCCATTTGTTTGATCTCGCGGTCTTCAAACGCAATGTTGTCGACGGTGGTGGTGAAGGTGTAGGGGAAGGTGTAGTCGTTGAGTTTGGAGTCCTTGGCGGCGGCCAGGCTGGTTTTCAGATAATCGAGCCAGCGTTGGCTTTGCAGCAGGCGATCACGGTACAGGTTGAGCGCTTGCTCTTCGGTATTGATCGCGTTCAGGCGAAAGGTAATCTCCTCCTTGGGATCGGACGCACCGATAGCGCCCAGCAAATCCTGGCGGTTGCCTTCCAGGCCATCGAGACGTACCTGATACTGGGTTTTCTTGGTTTCGTAGAAGCTCTGCGGCAGGTCGATCGATTGCAAGGCCTGACGGCTGACCAGGTAGTTTTGCAGCAGCGACGCGACAAACTTGGTGCCCTGGGCCGGGTCAGGAAAGCTGTAGATGATCGAGATCACGTTAGAGCCTGGCAGGGTTTCGATCTTCAGGCTGTCGATGGCTTGTTGCGTCAGGGCGTCGAGCGCGGTGTCGCGCACCGGATCGGTTTCCATGCCTAGCGCGGCTTTCATCGGGTTGATCACGTGCTCACGCAATGGCGTGCTGACGTAGTTCTTGAACGGTTGCGCCAGCAGTTTATTGAGCAGGCCCGGAGGCGGGGTGTACTCACCCTTGTCGCGCAATTCGCTGATGGTCTGCCGGATCAACGCCGGCGAGCGCAGGATATTGCTCTCGGTTTCCATGTCAGCCAGTGACGGTGGAATGAAGGTCGCGTTTTCCTGATTGAGCGACGTGGTGGCGTCACCCTGGGAGAGTTTTTTCGACTGCACGATCACCTGGGCGGTGATATCGAAGCTCTGCTTGAGCATCAGCGGCAGTACCAGTGCGATCACTGCAAAGACCAGGAACACGCGCTTCACCAATTGCTTGTTGGCGAAGAAGATCCTGAAGAACTCGTGCAGGTAATTTTCCTTTGGATTCATGTCGGGTCACCTGAGAGTTAGTTGCTGTCACTGTCTTTGTTGTCGACGCGGTAGCCGAAGCTGAAGCCCACACCCTGGAACAGCACCACATCCGCCAGTTGCCGTGCGAGCTCACCGGCGCTGGCCAGTTTGGTCTTGGGCACGTAGAGCATGTCGTCCGGTTGCAGGTAGGCGATCTGCGAGGCATCGCCGGCCAGGGCTTTTTCCACGTCGTAACGACGGGCTTGGACCTGATTGCCGTTGCGGCGCATGATCACCACCGAATCCAGGCGCGCCTTGACGTTGGAGCCACGGGCCAGGGTCAGGGCTTCGAGCACCGAGACTGGACGGCGGATCGGGTAGGAACCCGGCTGGCCGACTTCACCGAGCACGTAGATTTCGTTACCGGCGGTGGATTTGAGCAGCACATCGACGGTCATCCGCCCCGGCAGCTGTGCGTACTTTTTATTGAGGAAGGCTTCCAGTTGGTTGACGGTCATGCCTTGCAGCGGCACGGCGCCGATCTCCGGGAAACTGGCATAGCCGTCGGTGCCCACGGTGATCTCCCGGCTCATGCCGGTGGCTGGGTGGTTCAGTGCGTTTTTGAGGTTCTGTTCGTTGGTCAGCGGGCTGATGATTTGTACGGTCAGCTGATTGCGGTTGGGCTGGAACAACTGTTTGCGTTGATAGGCACGCTGGATTTCCTGGCGCGCTTCTTCACTGGTCAGCCCGGCGATCTTCACCGAGGTGTTGGCGCCCGGCAGTTCGATGGTGCCGTCGGGCAGCACCAACTGGTTGCCGTTGAGCTGGCTGGCAGCGGTGAAGTTCAGGCCGATCTGGTCACCGGACTGTACGCGGTAGGCATCCGAGCCACTGGTGCTGATATGGAAGATCACGTCCAGCACATCCTGCGGGCGCAAGGTCTGTTCGATCTTGGGCATGTCAGTGGCCTGGGCGTTGGCCGGTGAGGCCGTGAGGATATTCACCGGCATGTTCTGGGTTTCCGAAGTGCTGGTGCAACCTGCAAGCGGCAGCAACAGCAGGACAAGCAGTTTGGCGTTCATGGCGTCATCCTTTTTGCGAGGGCTTACAGGTTTTTGTAGAGCCACTTGGGCATGTAGTACTTGCGCCGGTTGAACACGCTGCCGACCAGTTTCGCGCCGGCCTGGGTCAGGCGTTGAACCGCCGCCTGCGCCACTTCCCAGCGCGTGTCTTCAGAGCGCACGACCATGATCACGCCGTCCACCTGAGTGCTGATGACCAGCGTGTCGGCGGCGGAATACACCGCGTCACCGTCGATCACCACGAAGCGGTACTGACTGCCGAGCTGGGCGAGCAACGGGCTCAGGCGCTCCGGTGTCAGGTGTTCAGTACCCCGCGAAAAACGCCCGAACGGCAAGACGTGGAAGGGCAGGCTCGACACGTTGACCACACAGTCCTGCAACAGCGGCGGGCTCTGCTCGTTGAAGAGTAGGTCGCGAAAACCGCGTTCCTTGCTCAGCCCCAGTTGTTGGGTAAGGTTGGTCGAAGACTGGCTGGCATCGACCAGCAGCACCTGGCCGCTGCTCATTTGCGCCAGTTGGCTGGCCAGCGCCAGGGCGCTGGTGGTAGTGCCCGCGCCGGGGTTGGCCGCGGTCAGAAACAGGATGCGCAGATCCTGATCCAGCACGGCCGACGTCAGGTTGGACTCGCTCGGGTTGGCGATGCTGAGGCTTTTTGCAGTTGAACCGTCCATTAGCTTGCTCCGTGGCCGCTGAATACTTTGAAGGGGGTTTTCAACAGGATCTTCAGATCAAGCAGCAGGCTCTGCTCGGCGATATAGCTGAGGTCCAACTCAACGCGCTGGTCGAAGTCGATATTGCTGCGTCCGGAGATCTGCCACAGGCCGGTCATGCCGGGGTAGATGCTCAGGCGCGCGAGATGATTGTCCTTGTAGCGATAGGCGTTGAACGATGTCGGCCGTGGGCCTACCAGTCGCATGTCGCCCGTCACCACATTGATCAGGTTGGGCAGTTCGTCGAGGCTGGTGCGCCGCAGGAAACCACCGATGCCGGTGATTCGCGGGTCCTTGTCGATCTTGAAGTCGATGGCGTCGGCACCGTGTTTGTTCAGGTGGCGCAGCGACTCCTTGAGCTCCTCGGCGTTGACCACCATGGTGCGGAATTTGTACATGCCGAACATCCGGCCGCGATAGCCGGTGCGTTTCTGCACGAACATCACGGGCCCCGGGCTGGTGAGCTTGATGGACAGCGCCAGTGCCAGCAGGATTGGCGAGATCAGCAGCAAAATCACCAGTGCGCCGAAGCAGGCAAACACCCGGTTGGTGCGCGACAACGTCCATGGCCGACCACCGTCACGGCCTGTCACCCAGCCGCGACCCTGCATATGAATGGCGGCGTCGAGGCGCATTCGGTGTTCGGGATCCAGGCGCTTGTCACGGCGCAGCTGTTGAAGCGGTACACCTTTTTCATGTCCAGTCATTGAGCAGTCCTCCGCTGGAATTCAGCCGCGAGCGGCGCTTGGGCGATAGGCAGTGGGTAGTAATCGCGAAACCAGGCGATGAACCGCCCGAGTCCTTCATCCAGTTCGATAAGCGGCTGGAAACCGGTGGCGCGGGCCAGGTCGCTGGCGTCGGCGCAGGTGTTCAAGACATCGCCGGGTTGCAGTGGCAGCAACTCGACCCGGGCTTTTTGCCCCAGGTGTTTTTCCAGCAAGGCCAGGTAATCCTTGAGCTCTACCGGGTGCTGGCCGCCGATGTTGTAGATCCGCCATGGCGCCATGCTGCTGGCCGGGTCCGGTTGTTCGCGGTCCCAGTCGGCGTTGGCTTGCGGCGCGCGGTCGATCAGCCGGGCGATGCTTTCGATGATGTCGTCGATGTAGGTGAAGTCGCGCTGATGCTCGCCGTAGTTGAACAGCTTCAACGGTTGCCCTTGGGCAATCGCCCGGGCGAACTGGATCGGCGACATGTCCGGCCGGCCCCAGGGGCCGTACACGGTGAAAAAGCGCAGGCCGGTGCAGGGAATGCCGAACAGATGGCTGTAACTGTGGGCCATCAGTTCGTTGGCTTTCTTGGTCGCGGCGTACAACGACAGCGGGTGATTGACGCCGTCCTGTACCGAATACGGGGTGTGCTGGTTGGCGCCGTACACCGAGCTGGACGAGGCGTAGATCAAATGCTTGACCGGGTGCCGGCGGCAGCTTTCGAGAATATTGAGGAAACCGTTCAGATTGCTGTCGAGGTACGCCCGGGGATTATCCAGGGAATACCGCACGCCGGCCTGGGCCGCGAGGTGAATCACCACGTCGGGTTGTTCCTGGGCAAACAGAGTCTCGATGGCCGGAGCATCGGCCAGGTCAACCGTCGAGAGCTGGAAAGGGCCGGCCTGCTCCCGCACCCATTGCACGCGGTCGTGCTTGAGTTGCGGGTCGTAGTAGTCGTTGAAGTTATCCAGCCCGAAGACCTGATGCCCGTCGCGCAGCAACCGCAACACACAGTGGGCACCAATGAAACCGGCGGCTCCGGTCACGAGAATCTTCATGGGCGCGGCGCCTCGGGCACGACGTGACGCAAACCGATGCCGCTGTAATGCAGGCCCGCCGCCGCAACGTGTTCGGGGTTGTACAGATTGCGCCCGTCGATGATCACCCGCGAACGCAGCTTGCTCGCCAGCAGATCGAAGTCGACCACACGGAAATTCTTCCACTCGGTGCAGATCACCAGCGCATCGGCATCTTCCAGGGTGTCGTCGCGGGTGGCGCACAGGTGCAGGTCATTGCGATAGCCATAAATGCGTCGGCATTCGGACATGGCTTCCGGGTCATAGGCCTGCACGCTGGCGCCTTCGGCCCACAACGCATCCATCAAATAGCGGCTGGGTGCCTCGCGCATGTCATCGGTGTTGGGCTTGAACGCCAGGCCCCAGATCGCGATGGACTTGCCGGCCAGCCCTTGGGGAAACTGCGCCTTGAGTTTGCTGAACAGGATGTGGCGCTGGCTGTCATTGACGTCGGTAACGCTGCGCAACAGACGCAACGGCATGCCGTTGTGTTCGGCGGTGTGCAGCAGGGCGCGCAGATCCTTGGGGAAGCATGAGCCGCCGAAGCCGCAACCGGGGTAGATGAAGTGATAACCGATGCGTGGGTCCGAACCGATCCCTTTGCGCACCGCTTCGATGTCGGCCCCGAGCAATTCGGTGAGGTTGGCCAGTTCGTTCATGAAGCTGATGCGAGTGGCGAGCATCGCGTTCGCCGCGTACTTGGTCAGCTCGGCACTGCGGTTGTCCATGAACATGAGTTTTTCATGGTTGCGGCAGAAGGGCGCGTACAGCTCGCTCATCTGGCTGCGGGCGTCGTCATCGTCGGTGCCGACGATGATCCGGTCGGGACGCATGCAATCGGCCAGGGCACTGCCTTCCTTGAGAAACTCGGGGTTGGACACCACGCGCACCTTGAGCGCGCCCTTGTCCCGGCGCTGCAGTTCCTTGAGGGCGGTGGCGGCGACCTGGTCGGCAGTCCCGACCGGCACCGTGGACTTGATGATCAGGGTGCGATCGGCCTCCATGTAGCTGGCGATCTGCCGCGCCACATTCAGCACATGGGTGAGGTCGGCGGAACCGTCTTCATCGGCGGGTGTGCCGACGGCGATGAAGATCAACTCGGCGTGCTCGACCGCGTCACTGGCCTGGGTGGAGAACAGCAACCGTCCGGCCTTGATGTTTTCTTCCAGCGTGCCGGAAAGTCCCGGTTCACTGATCGGTGGTACGGCTTGTTGTAGTTGCTTGATCTTGTTGGGATCAATGTCGACACATAAGACGCGATGTCCGACATCGGCCAGTGCCGCTGCTTGTATCAGGCCAACATAGCCCGTACCAAATACGCTCACGTCCATATTGGCGTGCCTCGTAAGTTCGCTGGAAAGATCAGAAATGAGACTGTCAAATGGGGTATAGCCCAGCCTCGGCAAACCGTGTCAGCAAAATGACATGTTAAAAGAGTAAGACACCCCCGCTATTGGGGGGCCAATTGCCATCAAAGGCTTGCCGCAGTTGGGTTTACGTGGAAGTTGAGCGGCTGGAACTATTTTCGGGAAAGCGATAAACGGTCGTAAGGCTTGAATTACAAGGCTTGTAGACACTTGAGTGTGTCAGATTTGAGACGTTTTTTTTTTGACGCTTTCGTCTCGTTTACGTCATCGCTTGCGCTTTGATGGCCCGGTGCTAGTGTCAAAAAATGGCCGACTGCTTATTGACCGTCGCCAACAACGAGTATTGGAAAACTAATGATTCGATATCTCAAACACATACTCATAGCTGTCTATTTTATTACCCATTACGACTATTACTTTGGGCGTATCAGCGCGATCGGAGTCGGCTATCCATTAGTTTTATTTGCGGGAATGTTCGTCGTATTGACAGTAGCGCTGTTCATGTCGGCTTATATTCGCCAAACATTTATTCGGCATTTCTTCGCCTTGGCCATATTCGGTTCGGCGGTGTTCTTCGATGTGTATTCGCGCGTCACTGCCGATTACCTGACCTACAGCAGCTTTGTCTCGCTGGTGTATTCCGGTGGTTTTATTCAAGAGGCGCTCATCCAGTACCGCGATGCGATCATCTGGGGGGTGCTGGGTGGTTTGCCGCTGCTGTTGGGTATTGGCTTGAAGCCGCGTCGGCGCTTGCCGGTGCCGGGAGCGCTGCTGGTGGCGGCACCGGTGCTGGGTGTGCTGCTGCTCAGTGCGGTGTTGTTCGTGCGCGCGGGCGAGGGAGCCCGCGGCCTGCCCCAGATGTACACGCCGCTGGCCTATCTAAACCTGTTCGCCTATGAATCCCTGCACAACACCGTCGGCCCGCGCGAACCGGTAAGCCTGGCGCGCGCCGAAAAAGCGGTGAGCCACGACATTGTGCTGATCATCGACGAGAGCATCTCCGGCAATTACCTGGACATCAACGCGCCGTTCGGCGTGCACAGCAACCTCAAGGCGCCGCGCCCCGGGGTCGACATCTTCAACTATGGCTACGCCGCGTCCATCGCCAATTGCAGCGCCGACACCAACATCACCTTGCGTTATGGCGGAACCCGCGCCGATTACACGCGCATCAACAGCACGATGCCGTCGATCTGGCAGTACGCGAAGAAGGCCGGGTTGCTTACGGTCTACATCGATGCCCAGCGCACCGGCGGCAATCTGCAGAACCTGATGAACGACACCGAAAAAAGGGACATCGACGAATTCGTGCAATTCGGCCAGACCAGCGTGCGCGACCGTGACATGGCCGCAGCGGCGAAACTGATCGAACTGCTCAACGACGACAAGGCGCAGCTGGTGGTGATGAACAAGGTCGGCGCGCATTTTCCGGTGCACGACAAATACCCGGATGCGTTCATGGCCTACCGCCCGACACTGCCTCGCGGGCAGTTCGTCGAGGTGGCCGATACCGGCAAGCGCGATGGCTTCAACGGCCAGCCTGATGACTGGGAGCTGTATCGCAATGCCTACAAAAACACCTTGCTGTGGAACGTCGGGGAATTTTTCTCGCGGGTGTTCGACCAGGCCAACTTGAACAACGCGCTGCTGATCTACACCTCCGATCACGGCCAGGACTTGCATGAGCGAGGCAACCCCGGCTTGAACACCCATTGCGGTGGCGACCCGGTGGAGGAAGAGGGCCTGGTGCCCCTGGTAGTGATCCAGGGCAGCGGTTTGAAAACCCTTGATTGGCAAGCGCAACTGGCCGGCAACAAGGATCGCTCCAGCCACTACAACATCTTTCCGACCTTGTTGCAGCTGATGGGCTACGACCTTGCGGGAGTGGAGGCGCTGTATGGCAAGCCGCTCAGCGTGGCCACCGGCGATGAATTCACGTTCAACTATCGGTTCAATGCACGGTTGGGGGCCAGGCCTGAGTGGAAGTTTATCGATCTGAACAGCATTGTGACGCCAACCGAGGCGCCAGCCAGTGTGGCGGCGGGGCAGTGAGGTTTTGAGCGGTTGGGCTGGCCTCATCGCGGGCAAGCCCGCAGGGATCTGAAGTGGACACAAATTTTGTGCACACATCTCGCCGTGGATGGTCCTAGGACATGGACCACGCAGTCCTACAACCTCGGGCTACGAGATTTACGGAATGCGCCGACTTGTGACAATTGTTTGCCGTCAGTACCGTTCGGGACTGATCAATTACAGGCCATTACACCTCCGCCCACTGTAGGCAGTTCCGCCAGGCCTGCAGCCCATTGAACACCCCGAAATCGGAGGCTTTAAGATGACCATCCCCACGATCACTGTCCCGATCGCCACCAGCAAAACCATGTCATGCCAGCTCAACCTGCCGTGGTTCGTGCAGAACACCGAATACCATCCGGTGCCCGCGACGTTCGAACCGCTGGTGAACGGCGCGCGTGCGTTCG
>NZ_MSTQ01000048.1 GCF_001945365.1 Pseudomonas reinekei | reverse complement strand
TGTCCCGTCCTGAATAAGGTTTACACCTTCTGACTTCTTTTCAGGAAGGTGCAATGGATACGGGCACGAAGCGCAGTCAGCGTGATTACACACTGACTTTTAAATTATCGGTTGTCGACCAGGTCGAAAAAGGCGAGTTGAGTTATAAAGAGGCTCAGCGGCGCTATGGGATTCAGGGTCGGTCGACGGTGTTGGTTTGGTTACGCAAACATGGTCGCCAGGACTGGAGCCAAGGCGCCTCCATTCGCTCCCAGAGGATCAGACCTATGGACGAGCCAACCTTGCCACTGACTCCCGAACAAAGAATCAAAGAACTCGAGGAACAACTGGCGCTGGCAACTCAGAAAGCCCAATTCTTTGAAGCCGTGGTCGATGTTCTGAAAAATGACTACGGCGTATCTGTCGTAAAAAAGCGACCCGGCAAGTCGTTGCGCAAACCCAAACCCTGAGTGTCAGCAGGGCTTGCCAATTTATGGGAATAAGCCGTCAGGCCTATTACAAACGCAACCGGGTCTACAGGGCGCGGGCCGACCAGGATCAGCAGCTCATAACGTTTGTAGAGAAGGTCCGTGCTCGCCAACCGTGCATCGGCACTCGGAAGCTGCATTCGATGATGCATGAGCAGCGTGAGCAACAGGAGCTCCATGTTGGCCGGGATCGTTTGTTCGCGGTTTTGCGGGAAAGCCGCCAGTTGGTCCGCAGAAAACGGGCGTATCACAAGACGACCGACAGCCATCATCGCTTCCGCCGACACCCCAATCTGCTCAAGCCAAGCCCGGAACAAATAGTCGCTACCGGCCCAGAACAGGTCTGGGTTGCCGATATTACGTACCTGCCTACCCGTGATGGCGTTGCCTATTTGAGTTTAGTGACGGATGTCTTTTCGAGAAAAATAGTCGGTTATCACGTGCATGAAAGTCTGCACACCAACTCCGTGGTGCAAGCCTTTCGAATGGCTTTGAAGCGACGTCGAAGCGTTCAGAAACTCGTCCATCACTCGGATCGAGGCGCCCAGTACTGCTCTGCCCTTTATCAAGAAATGCACGCAAAGCATGGCATCACTTGCTCGATGACCGACGGCTACGACTGCTACCAAAACGCCTTGGCAGAGCGGGTCAACGGCATCTTGAAAACAGAGTTCTTGATCCACCGACCTGCGGATTTTGCGCAGGCCACACAGATGGTGCGAGAGGCCGTCACGATCTACAACCAAGAGCGGCCGCACCTCTCTTTAAAATACAAAACGCCCGATGCGGTGCATCGGGCGTTAGGGTGAAACAGGTGTAAACCTATTTCAGGACTAGACA
>NZ_MSTQ01000047.1 GCF_001945365.1 Pseudomonas reinekei | reverse complement strand
CCACCATCCGCCTGGTGGCCGATGACGGCAGCTACATCAGGATCGGTGGCGGGGTCGAAATCGGTACGCAGGGCAAGGCCATTGTGCATGCCGGCGAGCATGACTGGGTGGGGCCGAAAACCGACAGTGCGGCCATTCCTGTTTTCGGTCGGGACGGCGCGGACCAACGGCATCTTCTGCACTACGAAGATGATCCAGGCGCAATTGTTGAAGGCCAACCCTACAAAATCGCCCTGGAAGACGGCAGCCTGGTGCAAGGCATGACAGGTGCCAACGGTTTAACCGAGCTGCTCCAGCGAACAGAGATGCAGCTCGCCAATCTCGAGGTTTTTCGCAATTCATCCCACCAGGCAGCGAGCCCGGGTTCAAACAGCACAGGGGCAGACGCATCAAGACCTTTTGATCTGTTTTTTTTGCTTAAAGACGAAAAAACAGGTGTCACGCTGAACGGTGTCACGTACCGGATCAAGCTGGAGTCGGGAGATGTCGTTGTCGGCGTTTCTGATGAGCAAGGCCGGACTCAAATTGTGCGATCAGACACCCCACAAATAGCCACCATCGAGGTTCCTTACCATGACGATCGCGCAACATCTTTTGACCCCCTCATCAGATCAGACGCCTGTGACTGTTGAGATCCCCACGAAGCAATTAAGCGGCGCCTTGTGGGTATCAAAATTTCCCACCAGCACGAGACTTGATGAGATGAACTCAGCCTTTGCCATATCAGTTGCTTCCTTTCTCAGTGCTCTCAACGCGGCAGGTGCCAGCGTCGCCATTTCGGCCACCCTGCGTCCTGCCAATCGTGCTTTTTTGATGCATTGGGCCTGGAAAATCGTCAATGCGGATGCGGACCCGTTAACTATTCCTGAGCGTGAGGGAGTGGACATCCAGTGGGGCCACTTAAACGAAAAAGGCGATTACTGCAGGGAAAAATCCGTTGCCGCTGCCACGGCCATGGTCAATGGATATGGCATGGGAAACTTGAGAGTTGCCCCCGCACTGACGTCCCGACATATCGAGGGTAAAGCGATTGATATGACGATCAGTTGGACGGGCACTCTTTCGATAAAGGATGCCATGGGTAGAACCGTGGATATTTCGACAGATCCGAAAACAGGAATGAATGAGGACCTGCACGCAGTGGGTGCGACCTACAGGGTCATCAAGTTCAAAGGCGGCGACAAAGACAAACCTCATTGGTCAACCGACGGACGCTGAAGCCATGCCACAACATTCGGTAATGCTCTTCTGGTTGATACTCACCCTGGGCCAGGCATCGGCCGTACATGCGCAAACGCCACCTGATGTCCAGGCATTCGCAGAGCATCGCGACGTGTGCGATGTGCTCCGCGGAGAGATTCCTGACGTCGACAAAAAGGCACGTGTCGAGCAAGTGATCAACGACATTAACCAGCATTGCGAAGGCACGGATGCCGCCTTGCAACATCTGAAATCCAAGTACGCCGATGACACGCAGGTCATGGGCCTGCTGGATCAATACGAACCGACTATTGAAACCTCTCAGTAAAAGGACACTGCTCCTCTGTGGATCAGCAAGAGGAACATGATTTCAAAAGGATATGGAACGCATGAGCTATACGGACAACACAGTGATCGCCACCAGCACGAGTCGTTTGCTGCCGAATAGA
>NZ_MSTQ01000046.1 GCF_001945365.1 Pseudomonas reinekei | reverse complement strand
CCCGTATGCACCCCAAACAAATGCTCCCTTAACGGCCTGGTCACCGCAGGATCCTCAATGCAAATATTCAACTCACTGTCCACCTGCATACTGCGCGTGTTGATGTTCGCGGAACCCAATGTGGTAAACACATCGTCGACGATCATCAACTTGCTGTGCACATACACATCCATCCAGTTATCGGGTGGGGAATCGGGGGCTACCAAGGTACAAATGTGGACTTTCAGGCCGGGGATTTCTGAGGGGGAGATCACGGCCTGAAGCTTCTCTGGCAGCGTTTTTTCAAGCTGCGCGACCTTGGCGCGAGCTCGCTGATGATTTTCTTTCAACATCTCGTAGTACTGAGCCGCCGGTTCGTCATGGCCGGTGTCGTATTTCTCTTTGAAAAGGCGGGCATTCACCGCAGCCACGCGTTCGGCTTGTTTGGCCTGGGCGATGTCGGCCAGCAATTCGTCATGCCGTTCAGCCCTGGCGATGCCCGGCATGAGTTCCGGGCGGCCCAACTGTTTCAGCATGCGAAATGTATTGACCGAGCCATCACCGATGGCCTCGCTGTTGGAGTTCGTCACAACGAACAGATACACCGGCCCGTCCTTTTCGAGATCGCGCCCCCAGTCCAAAAGATTTTTCACGACGCTTTTGATTTTTTCAGCCAGCGGCGGCCAGCGGAAATACTGGTTCTCGATGTAGATGAATTGAGTCGTGTTGTTGACGGCCTGCAGGTAGAGCTTCTCGATGTCTCTCTTGTTGTCCTGACTCTGGGTTCTGAGTACCTGCGCCATGACCGGTGTGCCATGGCCGGGACGCAGGCGCAGTTGCCGGGCGATGTGTCGACGAGGCCCCAGCAGGTCAATGCGCGTTTCTTTTTTCCAGGCAGTACAAAAATTGTGATTCAGAAATTCCAGCACCGGGCCGGACACACGGCTGGAAATGTCCTGCCTGGGTGTCTCGCCGTTGCGCCCGAATTGCGGATGATGCCGTTCATGGCTGTGATGATCGTCGTCCCAATAGGCATCCAGCGTGTTGTGCCCCATCACGAACCCGACGGCATCCTCCGGTTTTTCGTAGTCCACCAGCACCATCTTCTGGTGATGGCTCGGCTCGGCAAACATCGCCACCGAACTCATGACTTTGTTGGTCATGTCGCGATTTTCATCCAGCGCATTCACCGCCAGGCGCCAGGCAATTTCTGCTCGGTCCAGCAAGCCAAAGTCGCGCGTGACGAATTCGATATTCTTGATGCCCAGGCCGGGATCGCTACCCCACTTCAGCATGCGAAAGAAGCGTTGTCCCAGCTCGATCGGCCCGGTTTCAGCGCCGGTATAGGCGAGCCGAATCTGGCGATACCACAACTTGTCATACTCGACTTGCGCGTCGTTTCGGTTTTGCCTGAACTTGCCAAACCAATTGGAAACGTTATCACCCGGGGTCGAGTTTTCCGAAGTCTGGGCGACACGCAACGTGTCGTACCAGCACAGGATCCGCACCTGAACGCCTTCGTTGGCTTTCTGGATCAGCAGATCACCAATGCACAGCGAGCGGGTATCGCCCCGTTTGAAATACATCGAAGGCTGAAAACCCCAGCAGATGATTTCCACGCTGCTTTTAGCGGCGAGGATGGCGTCATAGACCGCGCCGAACGCACGCGCGCCGTTCACCAGCGGTTCGAACGTCGCGGGCACCGGATGGTATTCGGTGTTCTGCACGAACCACGGCAGGTTGAGCTGGCATGACATGGTTTTGCTGGTGGCGATCGGGACAGT
>NZ_MSTQ01000045.1 GCF_001945365.1 Pseudomonas reinekei | reverse complement strand
GTAAGCGCTCCATAAACCCCACCTGTTCAAAAATAGGCGGCGCGCTTAGCTAAGCGATGCGGGCGAGCAGTTCCACGGCAGCAAGGCTTCGTAATCTTCAACCGAGGTTGCCTGTGGCAGGCGCTCAAGTGCGTGGCGCAGCCACGCATAGGGCTCTTGGCCGTTGGCTTTAGCCGTCTCGACCAAACTGTAAAGTTGAGCGCTGGCCGTCGCGCCTTTGGGCGTGTCGCTGAACAGCCAGTTCTTGCGCCCGATCACGAAGGGCCGGATCGCACGCTCGGCCGCATTGTTGTCGATCGGCAAATATCCGGCTTCGGTGTAGCGCACCAACTTGATCCAGTTGCTGGCCAAGTAACTGATGGCTTTGCCCAGTGCATTTTGCGCCGTCACTTGTGGCTGGGTTTTCTCCAACCATGTTTGCAATTGGGCCAACACCGGCAGGCTGTTTTGCTGTCGGCTTTCGTGGCGATGTTCATCGCCGACTTCTTTTAAATCTCGCTCGATACCGTACAGCTTGTTGATCAGATTCAGGGCGATATCGGCACGCCCGGTTTTACCTTTAGGCTGCACCTTTTGCGCCTCGACAAACTTGCGTCGTGCATGGGCCCAACAGCCTAAACGTTCGACACCGGACTGCGCGCCCAAGGCGTTGTAACCAGCATAATCGTCGGTCATCAGGTAGCCGCGATAACCTTCGAGCAGGCGCGACGGAACCTCCTGCGCCCGGCTGGTCGAGTAGTCAAAAAGGATCACAGGCTGATTAGGCGGTCCGCCGGTTTGCACCCACATCCAGGATTGACTGGTCGGCTCTCGATCAGGCTCTTTCATCACCTGTACACGCGTTTCGTCGCAGTGGATGACGCGACTTCCCAGCAGTCGATCCCGCATCAAGTTGAGCAAGGGTTGCAGGTGTTCGCCGCACTGGATAACCCAGCGCGCCAAGGTCTGGCGTGGGATATCGATACCGTGGCGGCCCAGCACTTTTTCGAAGCGGTGAAGCGGTAAGCCATCGACGTATTTGGTCGTCAGCAGCATCGCCAGGACACTTGGGCTGGCCATGCTTTTTTCAATCAGTTGAGCGGGCTTGTCCGCGGTAACCGGTGCGGTCTCGCAATCGCGGCAACCGTAGATCTTGCGGACATGTTTGATCACACGGATTTGCATCGGCACGATCTCCAGCTGCTCGCTGATTTCCTCACCAATGGTGTGCTTGCGGCAACCGCAGGCGCAGGTCAGTTCGTGCTCGGGCAGTTCGTGGATGACTTCGATGCGCGGAAGATCGGCGGGCAGAGGCTTGCGTTTACCGCGATGTTTGGTCGGAGCGACAACCTCTTCTTCCACCGTTTCGTCGACAGACTCGGCCACGCTTTCAACTTCGTTGAACAAGGCCATTTGCGGGGTCGCGGGATCGGCTGTCTGCTCTGACTTACGCCCGAAAAGGCGCTGACGCAACAACGCGTTTTCTTCTTCGAGATGAACGATCTTGCCCTTATCCGACTCGCGCTCACTCAGCATTTGCTCAAGCAGTAGCTTGAGCAAAGCAGGGTCGTCAGGAAGGTCTTTGGGCATGGAAATCATGCCCTGGATTATACCGAATCAGGCGACAAATCGAGGCGTCAAAACTTGATGCGGGCGGTTGCGCCACAAATCAAAACCGTCCAATAACCAGTTGAGTTCTTGAACCGTCAGAACGATGGCTTCATCCGAAAAATCCGGCGATGTCTTGAAGCGCTCGGACTCCAGCCGCTTTAGCCAAAGGCAAAAACCGTTACGCTCCCAATACAAAATT
>NZ_MSTQ01000043.1 GCF_001945365.1 Pseudomonas reinekei | reverse complement strand
GTTTGTGCGCCAGGCATGGCGCGTTGCGCGCAAGCGCAACTAGCTTGGCTGTGGTGGCCATGCTGGTGACTTGGAGGTGAAAGTCCTCTACACACCCGGCAAGGGGAAGTGTTAGCCAGAGGCAAGGGTGTCGCGGGTGACTGCGAATCTGAAGGAAGCCCGAGGCAAAATGCTGGCCTGACGAACAGGAAGCGGATAGAGGCGGCGCAGCGGGGTAAGAGGGCAAACTTCCTCAAAGCCCAATACTTGCACGGGACGCTGTGACGTAGATCCGACAGGCATAAGCAGGAAGGTCGCGCGAATTACCCTGGGAGATCTGTACGTTTGCCACTGTGCTACCGAGCGTCGAGAGGCGACGGGATGAGCGTGCAGAAGTCAGCCGAGGCCGTAGTAAGTGACGAATAACCCCGTCACCAAGGGCCGAACAGGTTATGCCGCTGGTAGGCGTCAGAGTCTCGTTGGATACCGAAATGCAGAAATTTCTCGCAGAGAAGACTGTTACTCCGAGTCCCGGACAGATTCCGAGGATGACGGCTGACAGCGCACAGGTATCGGCGGCGTCTGTGACGTGGACGAACGCGGAGCCGGACACGCTGATGGCGCGGGTGCTTGCACCGGCCAACCTCAGACGTGCGTATCAGCGCGTAGTCAGCAATAAGGGCGCGCCGGGTGCCGATGGCATGACGGTCGACCAGTTGGCGGGCTACGTGAAACAGTATTGGCCGATCCTCAAGACTCGGTTGCTGGCCGGTGAGTATCACCCGCAAGGTGTACGCGCCGTCGACATTCCCAAACCCAAGGGCGGAACACGGCGGTTGGGCATCCCCTGCGTCGTGGATCGTCTGATCCAGCAGGCCCTGCTGCAACAGCTCACGCCGATCTTCGATCCGCTGTTCTCGGATTACAGCTACGGCTTTCGTCCGGGCAGAAGCGCTCATCAAGCCATCGAATCAGCCCGCGCCCATGTGGCGGCGGGTCACCGTTGGTGTGTGGAACTCGATCTGGAGAAGTTCTTTGATCGGGTCAACCACGACGTGTTGATGGCCTATGTAGAGCGCCAAATCGAAGACAAGCGGGTGCTCACGCTGATCCGTCGCTATCTCGAAGCGGTAACGATGTCAGGCGGACTCGTCAGCCGACGTCAGGAAGGGACGCCGCAAGGCGGCCCGCTCTCGCCGTTGCTGTCGAACATCCTGCTCAACGAACTCGACCGCGAGTTGGAACGACGGGGCCATCGTTTCGTGCGTTATGCCGATGACGCCAACATTTATGTGCGCAGTCGCCGTGCGGGCGAGCGGGTGATGGCCGGCGTTGAGCGTTTCCTGAGGCAGTGCCTGAAACTGGCGCTTAATCGGGAAAAGAGCCGCGTGGCAAGGCCCTGGTTCTGTGATTTTCTAGGTTATGGGATGAGCTGGCATCGACAGCCGAGGTTAAGAGTGGCGGTGATGAGTCTGGGGCGCTTACGCGACCGAGTCAGAGACCTGCTGCGCGGAGCGCGGGGTTGCAAGATGGCAACCGTCATCGTGCGGATAAACCCTGTGCTGCGTGGTTGGGCTGGCTACTTCAAGCTAAGTCAAAGCAAGCGGCCACTTGAGGCGCTTGATGGCTGGGTGCGTCGTAAGCTGCGCTGCGCCGTATGGCGTCAATGGAAACGGCCCTCAACAAGGGCTCGGAACTTGATACGCCTGGGGCTCAGCAGGCACCGCGCCTGCATATCGGCGTTCAACGGTCGTGGTCCATGGTGGAGCTCAGGAGCTGCACATTTGAATCACGCGCTACCGAAGAAGCTGTGGGATCGGCTTGGACTGGTCTCAATACTGGATACGATAACTCGGTTTAATCGCATAGCTTGAACCGCCGTATACGGATCCGTACGTACGGTGGTGTGAGAGGACGGCGGATGTAAATCCGCCTCCTACTCGATT
>NZ_MSTQ01000042.1 GCF_001945365.1 Pseudomonas reinekei | reverse complement strand
CTCCTTGAGCCTCGTGTGCCGCTAATCCGCCACCCGGAACAATTTCACTAAACGGACCGTCTGCATCGATATCACCAGGACATTGGCAAGCCAACCCCAACGGATCCACCCACCCCGTCGGATTCGGTGTGTACCGATAGGGGTTCAACCCACCCGCCAGCTTCACCGGATCCGGCATCAGGCAGCCGCGAGCCGTTAAGGTCAATGGCCGTCAGCGCCCCGTCTTTTTCGCGGTGCTACTGCAGGCGACTGTTGTCCGGCAAGCGCAGGTGCTTCAAAGCCAGTGCCGCCGCCTCTACCGCCCCGAACACCTCGAAGCCGGCGGCTTCATCGCCCCCAACCGCCAGGGCGTGCGCCAGGAATTCCCGTTGCTTTCGCTGTCCATCAGCGTGGTGCACCTGCATCCACAAGCCTGTGGGGAAATCGACGCCAGCCAGTTGGCGGAAATGGCATCCCAAGCCAAACACCACGCGAATGTGCCGGGGTATAGCGTGCATGTGATTGATAGCTTGGCGGTGTCTGAGCCTGAAGAGACCTGGTTGGCGGGGCAGCGCTGACCGATCGGACGCCATCGCGAGCAAGCTCGCGATGGCGGCGGCAGAAACAATTCAAATCTCGAATTGCCCTTCACTTAGCCCACTCACAAAGGCCGAGCCCGCAACCGCCGGCCAACCACATCCAGTACATCTCTATTTTTCAGTCACCAAGCGGATTGATCTTCGGAACGTGCTTGCAGCAGATCATCTTTCCAAACCTCTTGCGCTAACTCGTACACATTTTGAAGAAATGCCCGGGGACTCTCTAGCGCATACCATTCGCCACGAGGCCAACTCGACGCTTCGTCTTCATCAACATCAAATAACCTCTGAAAGTCGTAACTTTTATCAGCCAATTTATTGGCTAGCGCTTCCACTAGCAAAAATTTATGTCTATAGGACAAACAGTTCAGATTTAAACTATATCTTCGTATCAGTTCTGCTCTATCCGCCTGATTATTCGGATTGTAAATTTCAAGTTCTACGCCTCGCGAATCCTCACGATCATAAACATTGAAGCTACCGATAAACCACATAAGATCAGGTATAAATGCCTCATCTATAAAAGGATCTCGTAACATCACTTTTTCTCCGAAGGGAAAGCAGTGTAGGGCCGCGCCGGGTCATCCTTATCAAACTTCACTTCAAACCAGTTCAAGCTTTCATTCAAATGAGGATTTTCACTGTCTTTTTTATTCGGCCGATAGCCACGACCAGCTCCCGGAAGCTCCATTCTTACAACAGGGTCTCTGTTATGGTCTCGTCCCGTATGCGGACTTAACCCAAGTTGCTCCCTTGACATCGCTTTATTCAATGCACTCAAGTGAATGCGCCAATTACTAAACTGCGAACTCAAATTTCCTTTAGCCGGCTTAGGTACTTTACCGGTATGAGGATCCGCGCCGTTGATAGCACGTTGCTTAAGCGCTTGTTCAGATATCTCCGAACTGTGCTTTTTAATCGTATGCATATCATACTTTTTTTCATACTCTACAACCCGTCGCCGGGCATTCGCCTCAGCCAACTTATCAATTCTATCCCTACGCTGCTTCGACGACAGCTTCGGAAGCGTCGGCTCACCGTCGTCAACCTTAACCCCAACAACATCATCCGGCGCAGAGCAACCCGACTTATTCCCCCCCGGACAATTCCCGCTCAACCCCAGCGGATCCACCCACCCCGTCGGATTCGGTGTGTACCGATAGGGGTTCAACCCACCCGCCAGCTTCACCGGATCCGGCGTCAGGTAGCGCCCGGTATCCGGGTGGTAATAGCGATGGCGGTTGTAGTGCAGCCCGCTTTCGGCGTCGAAGTACTGGCCCTGGAAACGCAGCGGCTGTTCCAGCTGTTCGCCGCCGCCGTGGGAAAGCTGGCTGAGCTCGCCGTAGGCCGTATATTTGGCCGACCAGACGATCTCCCCGCTGTAGTCGGTGAGTTCCTGCGGGGTGCCGAGGTGGTCGAGGTGGTAGTAGAACGGGCAGGCGTGTTTTGGGCCTTTGCCGTCGAGCAGGGCCAGGGGGCGGAAGCTGCCGGGTTCGTAGAGGTAGCTGCGGTAGTGGGTTTGGCTGCTTTCGGCGATGAGGTGGTCGCCTTGCCAGAAAAATTGCGTGGTCTGGCCATCGATGGTCTTGGCGATGCGTCGGCCGAAGGCGTCGTAGCGGTAGGATGTTTCGCGACCGTCGGGCGCGGTGAAGCCGGTCAGGCGGTGCTGGCTGTCGTAGCGATATTCGGTGACGTTTTCGCCGCGGCGTTCGCGGATCAGGTTGCCGTAGGCGTCGTAGTCGTAATGCCGGTCGGCGTGGCGCAGCAGGCGGTTGCCCTTGAGGT
>NZ_MSTQ01000041.1 GCF_001945365.1 Pseudomonas reinekei | reverse complement strand
AGGCGGTGCTGGCTGTCGTAGCGATATTCGGTGACGTTTTCGCCGCGGCGTTCGCGGATCAGGTTGCCGTAGGCGTCGTAGTCGTAATGCCGGTCGGCGTGGCGCAGCAGGCGGTTGCCCTTGAGGTGCCAGGGGCCGGGGCGGTCGTGGATCAGCAGGTTGCCGGCCGGGTCGTGGCTGAAGTTTTCCGGGTCTTGATCGCGGGCGTGGCGAACACCGGTCAGGCGGTCGAGCGGGTCGTACTGGTAGCGGCGTTCGCCGTGACGGGTGTCGTTGACCTGTGCGAGGTTGCCGTTGGCGCTGTAGGCATAATCGCGGCGGTACAGCGGACGCTCGGCTTGCCGGACGGCGTGGGCGTGCAAACGGCCCTGCTCGTCGTAGGCAAAGTCGCTGTGCAGCAGGCCTTGTTGGCGCTGGCGCTCCCTTCCAAATTCAAATTGATGATTACTCAGGCGCGAACCGTTGAGGTCGATCGCTGTCAGCGCCCCACCTTGCGCGCGGTGATATTCAAGACGGCTGTTGTCCGGCAGCCGTAAGTGCTGGAGCTGGCCGCAGGCGTCATAGCCGTACCGCAACGTGCCCCAGCCCTGATGCTCGGTGATCAGCCGGTCGTGGTGGTCGTACTCGAACTCCAGCGGGTGGTCCTGCCCGTCGTCGACACTGACCAGCCGCCCCAGCCCGTCGTAGCGATACTCGACCTTGCTGCGGTCCGGCAGGGTTTTGACCAATAACCGGCCGGCACTGTCGCGCTGATAAGCGCTGACGAGCTGCGAGCCGTCATCGCCGAACTCGGTTTTTTCCAGCAACTGGCCGTTGAGGTCGTAGGCATACGCCGTGCGCCGGCCGTCGAAGCCGGTTTCCTGACGGATCAAGCCGCTGGGCGTGTAGTCCAGCCGATAGCGCTCACCGACTTCGTTTTCGATCTCGGTGAGCAACAGTTGAGCGTGGTCGTAGCGGTACTTGAGCTCGCTGCCGTCGGGGTTGATCCGCCGGCTGACCAGGTGCAGATCGTCGGCGTATTCATAGCGCGTGACGCGATCGAGTTCATCACGCTCGGTGATGATCTGGCCGTAGGCGTTGTAGCTGAAACGGCGACGGGCCCCCGTCGGAAAGGTCGTCTGCAGCAGTCGGCCAAGCGCATCCCACTCATAACCAGTGACCGCGCCGTGTTCGTCCTGAACTGTCGTCCGTCGCCCCAACGCATCGTAGGAAAACTGCCGCCGTCCGCCGTCGGGCAAGGTTTCCGCGAGCAACTGGCCGAGGCCGTTCCACTCGAACAGATGGCGGCTGTGATCCGGATAACGGATCGCCAGCAGCCGACCTTGGGCGTCGTACTCGTGATAGGTGTTCTGGCCGTCAGGGTCGATCAGCCAGGTCACGTCGCCTTGGGCATTGCGTTGGTAGGTCCACTTGGCCTGGCCGCGATAACGGGCGTGCAGGAAACCGTTGCGGTACTCGTAGGACGTTGGCTCGCCTTCCGGTGGAATCAGCGCGATGAGCCGTCCGAGCTCGTCGTAGCGGTATTCGGTGACGGCGCCGAGGGCGTCCTGCTCGGCGACCAAGCGGCCCTGATCGTCATAGGCCTTGCGCTGTTCGCCACCGTCGGCCGCGACCCGCCGCACCAGTCGCGCGCGGTCGTCGTGGACGTAGCTTTCTTCGCTACCGTCGGCATGTTTGAGCTGCACACCACCGTCGTCGTCCCACGTGTAGCGCGTGTCCATCTGCGCAAACGACGCCAAGTGCCGAGCGCAGCGCACCGCTTTACCCGACCGTTGCCACTCCCAGTAAAAACTCGCGCCACCGGCCAGTTGCCGCTGCAGGATGACGTGCTGCTCGTCGTAGTCGTAGCGCTCGCTTTCGCCCGCCGCGTTGGTGGCTTCGATCAGCCGCCAGCGGGCGTCGTAGCGGTAGGTCACCAGCGTCTGTTCGGTGCGCCAGTCCTGGTCATCGGGGTGAATGCGCTGATAGTCGACAGCGATCAAATGCTGACGGTCGTAGCGTAAAAACAAGCAACGCCCAGCACCGTTGTCCAGACGCTGAATGCACCCGGAAAAATCGCGCTGCACGGTCAGACGGTTGCCATAGGCGTCGCTGATCGCGCTCAAGCGCCCATCAAAAAAGTGATAAAACCGCGCCGACTCACCCGCCAGCGCGACGATCAGTTCGTCCGGCTCATCCCCCCGATAAATCGCCGCCCGCGACAAACTGTTGTGAATCGCCGGGCGCGCCACGCTCGGCAACGGAAACGGCGTGCGCCGGTTTTCCGCGTCGATCCACACCACGCTGTCGCCATCGATTTCCAGGCGCTGCGCCAGCGAATGGCTCCAGCCAAATCCGAGCCCACTGTCGAGTTCGACGGCACTGGTGCGATAGAGCCGGGTGAAGTCGAATGGCAGCACACCATCCAGAAAACCATCGGTCAGGGTCAGCAGTTCTTCGCCGGTGACCAGCGACACCGGGCAGCCGTGGGTGGCAGTGCGCTCGGCGGAATCGGCGCTGTCGCCGTTGGGGTTTTT
>NZ_MSTQ01000040.1 GCF_001945365.1 Pseudomonas reinekei | reverse complement strand
GTGGGGCTGGCTGTTGATGATTGGCATCAATCATCGATATGGAGAGAAATAAAAAAAACGAACAACAACTTCACTTCAATCTATTCACGAGACCCCAAGGATTACGATTCTTCTCTGAGCTCTCGGGGGATCACCAGGAATATCAACATCCGCGTTGCCTTCAAACATTCGGCAGGCGAGGCTGTAGCGTATTGGCCGATTCCAGTGTTTGCGCTGGGCCCACCTGACCCCTACAAGACGGGCTACCGAGCAGCCGGCTTGATCAGTTCAGGGCGAAACAAGGCGACTCTGGGTGTTACCCAGTTTCTCTGGCAGGACGATGAAAGTACGACCCATGCGCAAGGCATGATCGAGCGACTGTTCCAGTTTTTTGATGACAATCCTCAAGTGCCCCAAGCGCTGATCACGAGCCGGGATGGCGATGTAACGCGAGATGTCTATCGCAAGCCCGGTACGCCCGGGTTGCAAAGCGTGCAGGTAGTCCCCACGGTGTACGAAAGCATGACCGGGCTGCTGGTCACCCGCTCGGATCGAGTGGATCGGTACATCCGCCGTTATGCCACTCATGAACGTGAAGATAACCAGAACAAAGACACCGATCTGGGCAAACTGTGGGCGTTTTACTGGCAGCAAGCGCCTAAGTTCAGGAAGGCGTATGAGGAGGCGGAGCGCACCAAAGGCGCTGAAGACCCCCTAGCCCCCGGCACCATGTCCACCGCCTACTGGCAATCCCAACTCCCCACCCTCTGGCAAACCATCAGCAACCGCGGCCCCGGAGAGTTCGAACCTTCGCCATGGCTACCCATCCGCTGGGCCCAGCATCAGGTCAAAGAGTTCGACGCCGCACCGGTGCTGGGTTACCTGCACCGCCCGATCAAGGTCTCGATGCAGGACGAAAACGGCAAACGGCTCAAGCCGGCGTTGCAGGCCAAGGCGCTGCAAGCCGGCTGGTTAGAGGCGCTGGATACCCTGCCCGAAGGGCATAAGCCGGTGCGCGTGTTCTACGACACCACCGACAATCAAGAAGCTGAAATCGCCCTGACCCTTGCCTTGCACGGCCTGAATACCGACGGCCATGGCATCGAGTTGGGCAATGTCGACGAGGGATACAACATCGGACGGCGCCTGGGCAACACAGGGGTGAGTAGCGCGCTGGTGGAGATCAACCTGGCCACCATCGCGAGCTATCTGGACGGCGGAACCAGCGCGGTGGTCTATGCCGGTCAAGACGGCAGCCTGACGGTACAAATGATCCGCCCGCCGAGCGAGGCCCGCAAAGAGAAAAACCGCCAGAACCGTGGTGCCGACCCGTTCAAGTTCGGCTCCCCCAGCGGCGGAGCTCCCAAACCATGAGCCATCGCGTCGTGCCTGGGGATCCCGTCCTGTCTAGGGCTTGTTGGAGAACCGCTGACATGAACCCGGTGAAAAATTGCCCCCTCATCTCACCACGCTCACCTGTGAACGGGGCGATCAATTATCCTGTACTTGACGCACACTCACCGGAGACACCTGTGCCGCCCTTGACTGCCCGCGAGGTTTACCAGCAATTGCGTGATTCCGCTTTGGGCCTGCGTCCGTTACAGCGCTTCGATGAACAACCCGAACCTGGTCTGGTGCGGGTCGACATCGACGGCTGGGGTTTGAGCCTGGATACCGACGGTGTACGCCTGCATCACTGCCTCCACTGCCAGAGTGCGGACGGCCGGGTATTCGATGCCGGCCAACGCTTCGGCACCGACCCGGTGAGTTTGCTCAGTACCTGGGAACTGGCGCAGATCGAGCGGCTATTGGCCGCGACTGTAACAAGTTGATTACACCGTCGGGCTTCGTGCCTTGGGCTCTGCTGTGATACATAAGACCTGATACGCATCCGTGCCCAAGAGGTTTGCTTATGTTCCACTGCCTACGCCTGCCGCCACTGCTGAGCGGCGTCCTGTTCGGTTTACTCGCCGGCACTGCTCACGCCGCTGCCTCCCCGGCCCCCGATGCGTTGCAGCCCTTGCTGGCAACGATCAACGAGCGCCTGAGTTTTGCCGATCAGGTGGCGCTGACCAAATGGGACAGTGGCAAGCCGATCCAGGATACGGCCCGCGAAGCTCAGGTCATCGCCAACGCCCGCAAGCAGGCGGCGCAGCAGAAACTCGACCCGGAGCAAGCGGCCGATCTGATCGCTGCCCAGATCGAGGCCAACAAACTGGTGCAGTACGGACTGCTCGCCATCTGGCAAGCCGCCCACAAGGCGCCCGACGTGCCACGACCGGACCTTAATCAAATCCGGCCCAAACTGGATGCCCTGCAAGCCCGCCTGTTGCAGCAATACGCCGATTTCACACCCTATCGCGTCGACCCGGAATGCCCGAACTGGCTGGCCGAACAACGCGCCAGCCTGATCAAGGACGCCCTCCATGGCCAGGCATTGATCCGCGCAACCGGAGAGTTGTGCGTCACGGATCAATGACGAACATGGTGTTAGAGGCATCCATTGACTGCGTCAATAGTCACCATTAACTCAATGAAGTTCTCTTAAAAAATCCGCGGCGTAACATGGGCTCCATACCAACCAACAACACCCCGGAGCACACGATCATGAAACGCCAAACCCTCCTCAGCATCGCATTCTCGATTTTCGCAGTTAACGCGTTTGCCGCGACCTCTGCTCAACCCGTAGTCGCTGAAGGCGGCTCGGACCGATTGATTGAAAGCCGTGTGGCTGAAGGGGGTTCGGATCGTTTGATCCAGAATCGTGTGGCTGAAGGCGGTTCGGATCGCCTGATCGAAAAACGCGTCGCCGCCGATGGCTCGGATCGTCTGAAAGGTAACGAAGTCGCCGCTGATGGTTCTGATCGCCTGCAAGGCAACACTGTCGCCGCTGATGGCTCCGACCGCCTGCAAGGCAACACTGTCGCCGCTGATGGCTCCGACCGCCTGCAAGGCAACACTGTCGCCGCTGATGGCTCCGACCGCCTGCAAG
>NZ_MSTQ01000039.1 GCF_001945365.1 Pseudomonas reinekei | reverse complement strand
CGAAATTGGGTCTGTAGCTCAGTTGGTTAGAGCGCACCCCTGATAAGGGTGAGGTCGGCAGTTCGAATCTGCCCAGACCCACCAATTTTGTTACGGGGCCATAGCTCAGCTGGGAGAGCGCCTGCCTTGCACGCAGGAGGTCAGCGGTTCGATCCCGCTTGGCTCCACCATAAACTGCTTCTGAAGTTTGAAAGCTTAGAAATGAGCATTCACTGGTGAATGTTGATTTCTAGTCTTTTGATTAGATCGTTCTTTAAAAATTTGGGTATGTGATAGAAAGATAGACTGAACGTTACTTTCACTGGTAACGGATCAGGCTAAGGTAAAATTTGTGAGTTCTCTTAGTTGAGAAATTCGAATTTTCGGCGAATGTCGTCTTCACAGTATAACCAGATTGCTTGGGGTTATATGGTCAAGTGAAGAAGCGCATACGGTGGATGCCTTGGCAGTCAGAGGCGATGAAAGACGTGGTAGCCTGCGAAAAGCTTCGGGGAGTCGGCAAACAGACTTTGATCCGGAGATGTCTGAATGGGGGAACCCAGCCATCATAAGATGGTTATCTTGTACTGAATACATAGGTGCAAGAGGCGAACCAGGGGAACTGAAACATCTAAGTACCCTGAGGAAAAGAAATCAACCGAGATTCCCTTAGTAGTGGCGAGCGAACGGGGACTAGCCCTTAAGTGGCTTTGAGATTAGCGGAACGCTCTGGAAAGTGCGGCCATAGTGGGTGATAGCCCTGTACGCGAAAATCTCTTGGTCATGAAATCGAGTAGGACGGAGCACGAGAAACTTTGTCTGAATATGGGGGGACCATCCTCCAAGGCTAAATACTACTGACTGACCGATAGTGAACTAGTACCGTGAGGGAAAGGCGAAAAGAACCCCGGAGAGGGGAGTGAAATAGATCCTGAAACCGTATGCGTACAAGCAGTGGGAGCAGACTTTGTTCTGTGACTGCGTACCTTTTGTATAATGGGTCAGCGACTTATTTTCAGTGGCGAGCTTAACCGAATAGGGGAGGCGTAGCGAAAGCGAGTCTTAATAGGGCGTCTAGTCGCTGGGAATAGACCCGAAACCGGGCGATCTATCCATGGGCAGGTTGAAGGTTAGGTAACACTGACTGGAGGACCGAACCGACTACCGTTGAAAAGTTAGCGGATGACCTGTGGATCGGAGTGAAAGGCTAATCAAGCTCGGAGATAGCTGGTTCTCCTCGAAAGCTATTTAGGTAGCGCCTCATGTATCACTGTAGGGGGTAGAGCACTGTTTCGGCTAGGGGGTCATCCCGACTTACCAAACCGATGCAAACTCCGAATACCTACAAGTGCCGAGCATGGGAGACACACGGCGGGTGCTAACGTCCGTCGTGAAAAGGGAAACAACCCAGACCGTCAGCTAAGGTCCCAAAGTTATGGTTAAGTGGGAAACGATGTGGGAAGGCTTAGACAGCTAGGAGGTTGGCTTAGAAGCAGCCACCCTTTAAAGAAAGCGTAATAGCTCACTAGTCGAGTCGGCCTGCGCGGAAGATGTAACGGGGCTCAAACCATACACCGAAGCTACGGGTATCACTTAGGTGATGCGGTAGAGGAGCGTTCTGTAAGCCTGTGAAGGTGAGTTGAGAAGCTTGCTGGAGGTATCAGAAGTGCGAATGCTGACATGAGTAACGACAATGGGTGTGAAAAACACCCACGCCGAAAGACCAAGGTTTCCTGCGCAACGTTAATCGACGCAGGGTTAGTCGGTCCCTAAGGCGAGGCTGAAAAGCGTAGTCGATGGAAAACAGGTTAATATTCCTGTACTTCTGGTTATTGCGATGGAGGGACGGAGAAGGCTAGGCCAGCTTGGCGTTGGTTGTCCAAGTTTAAGGTGGTAGGCTGAGATCTTAGGTAAATCCGGGATCTTAAGGCCGAGAGCTGATGACGAGTGTTCTTTTAGAACACGAAGTGGTTGATGCCATGCTTCCAAGAAAAGCTTCTAAGCTTCAGGTAACCAGGAACCGTACCCCAAACCGACACAGGTGGTTGGGTAGAGAATACCAAGGCGCTTGAGAGAACTCGGGTGAAGGAACTAGGCAAAATGGCACCGTAACTTCGGGAGAAGGTGCGCCGGTGAGGGTGAAGGACTTGCTCCGTAAGCCCACGCCGGTCGAAGATACCAGGCCGCTGCGACTGTTTATTAAAAACACAGCACTCTGCAAACACGAAAGTGGACGTATAGGGTGTGACGCCTGCCCGGTGCCGGAAGGTTAATTGATGGGGTTAGCTAACGCGAAGCTCTTGATCGAAGCCCCGGTAAACGGCGGCCGTAACTATAACGGTCCTAAGGTAGCGAAATTCCTTGTCGGGTAAGTTCCGACCTGCACGAATGGCGTAACGATGGCGGCGCTGTCTCCACCCGAGACTCAGTGAAATTGAAATCGCTGTGAAGATGCAGTGTATCCGCGGCTAGACGGAAAGACCCCGTGAACCTTTACTATAGCTTTGCACTGGACTTTGAATTTGCTTGTGTAGGATAGGTGGGAGGCTTTGAAGCGTGGACGCCAGTTCGCGTGGAGCCATCCTTGAAATACCACCCTGGCAACTTTGAGGTTCTAACTCAGGTCCGTTATCCGGATCGAGGACAGTGTATGGTGGGTAGTTTGACTGGGGCGGTCTCCTCCTAAAGAGTAACGGAGGAGTACGAAGGTGCGCTCAGACCGGTCGGAAATCGGTCGTAGAGTATAAAGGCAAAAGCGCGCTTGACTGCGAGACAGACACGTCGAGCAGGTACGAAAGTAGGTCTTAGTGATCCGGTGGTTCTGTATGGAAGGGCCATCGCTCAACGGATAAAAGGTACTCCGGGGATAACAGGCTGATACCGCCCAAGAGTTCATATCGACGGCGGTGTTTGGCACCTCGATGTCGGCTCATCACATCCTGGGGCTGAAGCCGGTCCCAAGGGTATGGCTGTTCGCCATTTAAAGTGGTACGCGAGCTGGGTTTAGAACGTCGTGAGACAGTTCGGTCCCTATCTGCCGTGGACGTTTGAGATTTGAGAGGGGCTGCTCCTAGTACGAGAGGACCGGAGTGGACGAACCTCTGGTGTTCCGGTTGTCACGCCAGTGGCATTGCCGGGTAGCTATGTTCGGAATAGATAACCGCTGAAAGCATCTAAGCGGGAAACTAGCCTCAAGATGAGATCTCACTGGGACCTTGAGTCCCCTGAAGGGCCGTCGAAGACTACGACGTTGATAGGTTGGGTGTGTAAGCGCTGTGAGGCGTTGAGCTAACCAATACTAATTGCCCGTGAGGCTTGACCATATAACACCCAAGCAATTTGATGCTCCTAGTTGAAGAAACGAAAGAGACCAGATTGCGGTGTGTGAAGACGCAATGAACCGAAAGTTCGTATCGTTCACAAAACCGCAAGACTATCGCATACCCAATTTGCTGAAGCGTCGAAAGACGAGTCGGCACACCGAATTTCTTGACGACCATAGAGCATTGGAACCACCTGATCCCATCCCGAACTCAG
>NZ_MSTQ01000003.1 GCF_001945365.1 Pseudomonas reinekei | reverse complement strand
GTATCGTTCACAAAACCGCAAGACTATCGCATACCCAATTTGCTGAAGCGTCGAAAGACGAGTCGGCACACCGAATTTCTTGACGACCATAGAGCATTGGAACCACCTGATCCCATCCCGAACTCAGAAGTGAAACGATGCATCGCCGATGGTAGTGTGGGGTTTCCCCATGTGAGAGTAGGTCATCGTCAAGATTAAATTCCGAAACCCCAATTGCGAAAGCAGTTGGGGTTTTGTTTTGCGCGTAGAAAAAGTGCCGATCAGCGACAACACAAATTTGCACAGTTATTTTCCGCCCAGGACACTAGAATAGGTTCACCTTTTTCAGAGTCAGAGCGCTTATGCCAGATCCGGTTGACGCCCAAGGGCTGTCAGAATTACCACTAGAAAATCTGGTTGCGTGTCATGAGTGCGACTTGCTGATGCGTAAGCCCAGGCTCGCTCATGGCGAGAAAGCCCTGTGTCCGCGATGTGGCTACGAACTGTATGCCCATCGTCACAATGTCGTGCAACGTAGTCTCGCCTTGGTCATAGCGGCCCTGCTGTTGTTCATCCCGGCGAACTTTTTACCCATCATGCAGCTCAATCTACTCGGACAATCGTCACAAGACACTGTCTGGAGCGGTGTTGTCGCGCTTTATGACTCAGGCATGCAAAGCGTGTCAGTGGTTGTGTTCCTGTGCAGCATGGCAATTCCGCTGCTCAAACTGCTGTGCCAGCTGCTCGTATTGTTGAGTATCCGTTTCAATATCGGACGCAGTTACGGT
This sequence comes from Pseudomonas reinekei, assembly GCF_001945365.1. Lineage (GTDB taxonomy): Bacteria > Pseudomonadota > Gammaproteobacteria > Pseudomonadales > Pseudomonadaceae > Aquipseudomonas > Aquipseudomonas reinekei. The sequence continues at coordinate 481,679 of NZ_MSTQ01000003.1, read as the reverse complement.
TTGCTGCTCTATCGCATTTATCACCACTTGCGCGATTGGGGAATGCTCGAGGTTTACCTCATCGGCGTACTGGTGGCGATTGTTAAGCTTGCAGATATGGCAGCAATTACCGTAGGTCTCGGTTTGGCGTGCTTTATCGCGTTGTTACTGGTCCAGGTCTGGTTGGAGGTGGTCATGTCGCCTCACCAAATCTGGCAGGCGTTATCAGGAGAGGATGCCCATGCGGGCGATTGATGCAGGCATTCTGGTTTGTGGGGAATGTCATGAGTTGAACAGGCAGGAAGCTGTCACCGATGTGCAGGTCTGTACTCGTTGCGGTGCGTTGGTGCATGCCCGCCGCCCCAATAGCCTGGTGCGGACCTGGGCCCTGCTGATTACGGCCGCCATTCTTTACATCCCCGCCAATATGTTGCCGATCATGACCGTCAACTCACTGGGTAAAGGCGCACCCAGCACGATCATGGCCGGTGTGATCGAACTGGTTCACTACGGAATGTTCCCCATTGCAGCTGTGGTGTTTATCGCCAGTATCCTGGTCCCCACGTTCAAGCTGGTGGGGATCGGGCTGCTGCTGTTTTCGGTGCAGCGCCGCCAACCACTGTCTGCCCGCCAGCGAATCTGGATGTACCGCTTTATTGAATTCATCGGCCGATGGTCGATGCTCGATATCTTTGTGATCGCCATCCTGGTGGCGGTCGTGAACTTCGGGCGGCTTGCCAGTATCGAAGCCAATCTTGGCGCCGTCGCTTTTGCCAGTGTGGTGATTTTGACGATGATTGCCGCAGTAACTTTCGATCCCCGACTGATTTGGGATAATACGGAGTCGGACGACGACCATGACTGATTTGCCCGTAGCGAAAACCCGACCGGCCTCGAACTGGTCTGCCATTTGGGTGTTGCCCTTGATCGCCTTGATCATCGGCGGCTGGCTTGGCTGGCGTGCCTACAATGAAACCGGCCTCGAGATTCAGGTGCGTTTCGAAAGCGGTGAAGGCATTCAGGCCAACAAGACCGAAGTCGTCTACAAAGGCATGCCGGTTGGTAAGGTGAAAACCCTCAAGCTTGACGACGAAGGCAGCTCCAAAGGCGTGATCGCCACCGTCGAGATGAACAAAGATGTCGAGCAGTATCTTCGGACGAGCACGCGTTTCTGGCTGGTTAAGCCGAGTGTGACGCTGGCCGGTATCACGGGCCTGGAAACGCTGGTTTCGGGTAACTATGTTGCAATCAGCCCCGGTGAAGGCGAACCCACTCGCAAGTTCAAGGCGCTGGCCGAAGAGCCACCGCTTTCCGATGCCCAGCCAGGCTTGCACCTCACGATCAAAGCCGATCGCCTCGGTTCTTTGAACCGCGGCAGTCCCGTGTTCTACAAACAGATCAAAGTCGGGCAGATCAAGAGTTACGTGCTCTCAGAAGACCAGAGTACCGTTGAGCTCAAGGTGTTCATTGAGCCGACTTACGCCAAACTGGTGCGCAAACATACACGTTTCTGGAATGCCAGCGGCATCAGCATCGACGCGAATCTGTCGGGTGTGAAGGTCCGCAGTGAGTCCCTGGCCAGTATCGTTGCAGGGGGTATCGCGTTTGCCACCCCGGAAAATCGCAAGGACAGCCCGCCCACCGATCCGAGCTTGCCGTTCCGCCTTTATGAAGATTTCGATGCGGCGGCAGCAGGTATCAAGGTCAAGGTCAAGCTCAGTGACTTCGAAGGGCTGCAGGCTGGCCGCACGCCGGTAATGTACAAAGGGATTCAGGTCGGCACGCTCAAGGCCCTGAAGGTCGATCCGGATCTATCCGGAGCGAGCGCCGAATTGACCCTGGACCCGCTCGCCGAGGATTATCTGGTCGACGGTACGCAGTTCTGGGTGGTCAAGCCGTCCATTTCTCTGGCAGGTATCACGGGCCTGGAGGCACTGGTCAAAGGTAACTACATTGCTGTGCGCCCCGGTGACAAAGGCGCCGCGCCGCAACGCGAGTTCGTTGCGCGGCCCAAGGCACCGCCGCTGGACCTGCGCTCGCCGGGCCTGCACCTGGTGTTGTTCACCGAGAATCTTGGTTCGCTGGAAGTCGGCAGCCCGGTTCTCTACAAACAGGTGAAAGTGGGGTCCGTGCAGAGCTACCAGTTCTCGCGCAAAAGAAACCAGTTGGTGATCGGCGTCCACATCGAGAAGGAATACGAAAACCTGGTCAATGCCTCGACGCGGTTCTGGAATGCCAGCGGTATCACGCTGACTGGCGGTTTGACCGGCGGGATTCAGGTCAAGAGTGAGTCACTGCAAAGCCTGATGGCTGGCGGCATTGCCTTTGAAACGCCGGAAGCCAAGGCGCCACTGCAGAAGCGGATCCCGCGTTTCCGCTTGTTCGCCAGTCACGAGGAAGCCAATCAGAAAGGCGCGGTGATCACGATCAAGGTTGATCGCGCTGATGGTTTGCGGGCAGGTACACCGGTCCGCTTCAAGGGGCTGGATGTCGGCAAGATCGAGAATGTTGACCTTAGTGACGATCTGCAATCGGTACTGTTGACGGCACGCATCTCGGAAGTGCCTGAGCGCATTGCGCGGGTTGGCAGTGAGTTCTGGGTGGTCAAGCCTGAGTTGGGGCTGATCAAGACATCGAACCTTGAGACGTTGGTGACCGGGCAGTACATCGAAGTGCAGCCGGCCGCGAAGAACCTCGGCCCGCAGAAGAACTTCGTGGCCCTGCCCGCCCCGCCTGAAACCGCCAAGGCCGAAGCCGGGTTGAGTCTGGTGTTGAGTGCTGCCCGCCGAGGTTCGCTGAAAGCGGGTGTGCCGGTGACGTATCGCGAAATCACGGTCGGTAAGGTGACCGGGTATGAGCTGGGTCAGACGGCGGATCGCGTGCTGATCCACATCCTGATCGAGCCTAAATACGCGCCGTTGGTGCGCAGCGGTACGCGATTCTGGAACACCAGCGGATTTGATTTTGATGTCGGCCTTTTTAAAGGCGCGACGGTGAGAACCGAGTCGCTGGAAACCATGATTCAGGGTGGCGTCGCGTTTGCCACACCGGACGGAGAGCGGATGGGCAGTGTTGCGCGGCCAGAACAAACGTTCCCGCTGTTCGACAAGTTTGAAGAGGAATGGCTGACCTGGGCGCCGAAAATTTCCCTCGGCAAGTAGGTTCAAGCAGAAATGAAAAAGGCCGCGATCCATTGGATCGCGGCCTTTTTATTGCCATCAACCAGGCCGGATCAAACCGCATCCATCTCTGGTTCATCGGCCTGCTCGTTGAGCGTCGCCTTTACCTGATCGTGACGACGGATGTACTTCCAGTCCGCCTCGTCGATGTAGATGCCGGCCGGGCCGCTGCCGCCTTCCAGGTCGATGGCGACGCTGGCGCAGACCTGCGGCTTCACGCTCGCCAGGATCGGCACGAAGCCCAGTTGCAGGCTGGTTTCCAGCAATGCAGCCTGGTTCTTCTCGTCGATGTCCGCGGCCTCGTCGAGGTAGTACGGCAAGCGCACACGCCCGGCCAGGTCGCGGTCCATCAAGTGCAGCAACAAGTACATGTTGGTCAGCGCCTTGATGGTCATGGTGGTGCCGTTGGAGGCGGCGCCGTCGATGTCGGTGTGGATCACTGGTTGACCATTGACCTTGGTGATCTCGAACGCCAGTTCGAACAAGTCTTTCAGGCCGAGCTGGTTGTGGTTGGCTGCCACCAACCGAGCCAGGTATTCCTTGGCCTCTTCGTTCTTGTTGTCCTGCTCGGCGCTTTGGCTCAGGTCGAACACCGACAGGGTTTCGCCTTCTTCGTACTGACCCGCGCTGTGGATGATCTGGTCGATGTGCTTGAGCGCTTCCTTGTTCGGCGCGAGCACGATGCGGAAACTCTGCAGGTTGGACACCTGACGCTTGTTGATTTCGCGGTTGAACAGTGCGAGTTGATGCTCGAGGCTGTCATAGTCGCTGCGGATGTTGCGCAAGGTCCGGGCGATGTCGGTCACAGCGGCACGACGGGCCTTGCCCAGCGTCAGCGCTTCGTCGGTGCGGTGCGCGTAAGCGTTGATCAGCAGCGACAGGCGTCGCTCCATGTCGTCCTCGCTGTCGAACTTGGCCACGCCCTTGAGGCGCACCTGCGCGTACAACGCTTCGATCTGTCCATCGGCGCGCAACAGGCCTTGCCAGCTGTCCTGATAGTCGTTGAGCAACGGCAGCAGGTTGTCCATGGAGTCGTCGATCGGGTCCATGAATGGCGTGCCGAACGGCAGGTCCGCCGGTAGCAATTGGCGACGGCGCAGGGCGTCGTCAAGGGTGCGTTGCTTGGCTTCCATGTCGCCGATCTGGCGACCGACCAGTTGCAGCTTGGCCGACAGTTGCTGGACGCGCTCGGTGAAGGCGTCGCTGGAGCGCTTCAATTCGTCCTGCGCAGCTTCCATTTGCGCCAGTTGTTCCAGCTTGTCGTCTTCCTCGGCACTCAGGGTTTGCGCACGACGGAAATCTTCCAGCGCCTTCTGTGCATCCAGTACCTGCTGGTACAGCGCTTCGGTCTGGGTCTTGCTCGCGGCGCGGTCGGCAGCCACGGCTTGTTGGGTTTTCAGCTGCTTGAGTTCTTTTTCCAGGCGCTCTTTCTGATCGCGCAACGCCGCACGGTCGGCCAGTGCTTGCAGTGCAGGGGGCTCGATGTGCGAGAGGTCGATGGACAGGCCCGGCACTTCGAAACGCTCGCCTTTGAAACCGTCGAGGATCAGCTCCACGGATTTAACCCAGTCGCCGTTCTCGTCCAGGGTGATGCCGTGCTCGCCCAACGGCAGGCTGAACAGCGCGCTGTTGAACAGGCGCATCAGACGCTCGACGTCCTGTTGCGAGAACTCTTCGCGCAGGCGGGCATAACTGTTGTTGTCGGCGTGATCGAGTTGCTGCTTGACCGACTTCAGGCGTTTTTCCAGATCCCGCAGACGTTCTTCCAGGTCTTCGGCGCTGAACTGACGGGACTGTGCCAGCGCGCCGGCCAGTTCATCGTGAGCGTCCTTGGCCGCAAGCAGTTGTTGCTCCAGCACCTTGACGTCATCGACCAGGGCAAAGCGATGCTTGAGCACCGCCAGTTCGCCGAGCCAGCGCTGAATACCGGTGATTTCCCGCTCCAGGCGCATCAACTCCTGGGTGCCGCCGCGCTGATCGTTTTGCAGGGCATCCTGTTCGTTGCGGTAGTGCTCGGCCTGAATGGTCAGCTCTTCCTTGCGCGCACTGGCGTAGTCCGACCAGGTGCCCAGCAGGGAGTCGAGCAGTGGCGAAATCCGGTGCAGCTTGCCGCGCAGGATGTCGCGCTGTTTCACGCCATTGGCCAGGGCTTCGACGAGCGGACCGGCGGCGACCAGCGAGTTGTAGTCCTGCTCCATCCGTCGTACATCGCGGAAGGCTTCTTCGCACGCTGCAATGTAATCGACGCTACCGGAACGCAGACTGTGTTCGAAGGCGTCGAGGAACAGTTGCTTGAGCTTGGCCGCGGTGATTTCGCGCATGTGCAGCAGGTTGATGAACAGCGCGCGGAAGGTCTTCAGGCTCTGTTCGCTGGTGGAACGCAGCGGGATCAGTGTCAGGTCCAGCGGAATCGACGTGTGGCCACCGACGAGCAGACGACGCAGCTCGTCAGGCTTGAGTTCATAGGCTTTCAGGCCTTCACGCTCAAGGTTGGTGAACAATTCTTTCTGGCGCAGGCAGGTGTCGTTCTTTTGGTAATGAGCCAGATCAAGCTTGCCCGCGTAGGCAAAGAACTGGTGACCGAAACCACCGCCCGGGCCGCGCCCGACCACGCCGATCACGTGTGGGCCGTGGGGCAGCGAGACTTCTACGAGAATGTAGCTGGTGTCCGAGGCGAAGTAGAAACGCCGGGATTGTTCCAGGCTGTATTTGCCGAAACTCATGTCCGACATGCGTGCCAGAATCGGAAACTGCAGGGCGTTGATCGAGGCGGATTTACCGAGGTTGTTCGCGCCGTAGACCGACAAGGGTTCTTCCAGCGGGAACAGGCCGAGGCTGTAGCCGGCGGTGTTCAAGAGGGCAAAGCGGCGGATGCCGTAACGTTCCTTGCTCATGCGTCGAGCTCCTGTTCTTCGGCAATGGCGCGGGCCAGGGCGTCTTCTTCGCTTTCACCTTCGAACTCACTGAGGTCCAGTGGATCGTCGGTCTGCAGCAGCTTTTCGTCACTGTCTTCGTCGATCAGCACCGGCACAGGCAGTGGCAATACGCTGTGCAGGCTGGCGGCCAGATCGCGGTCTTGTTGAACAGACAGGCAGACGTCGAGGAAACGGTGCATCGGCGGCAGGAAACGGTAGACGCCGTTTTCTTCGCTGGCGAAACCGAGTTGGGTCATGCGACGCATGATCTTTTCTTCGAGCTCGTCCTGGGTCTGCACTTCGGCCTGGATGAACAGGTCGCGGTACTTTTCCAGCAGCGACGGCAGTTCATCGCGACCGAGGCTGCCGCCGTCGAGCACGGCGATCGGGTCGCGGCCCTGGTCGGCCAGGTGCTCGACGAGGATGAAAGTGAACAGCGCCAGACGCTGGGCAGTCTTGTTCACCGCCGCCGCCGCGAGGTCCGGCACGAAGTAATAGAAACCACGGGTGTCGCAGACCAGTTCAAAGCCCAGGGCCTTGAACAGCGTGCGGTACTGGTCCTGAAAGTTCGACAACTGTGCGTACAGCTCCGGATCGCGGCGGCTGACGTGGTAACCCTTGAACAGTTCGCGAAAGATCGGTGCCAGATGGGACAGTTCGGATAGATCAAGATGCATAAGGAGTGCTCGCAGAATCCTCGGCGGCGGTGTCGCCGGCCGAGAGCAGGGCGAAGGAGCGCAGGCTGACCTGGTGCTCATGTGTGAAGTAGTCGCGACGTTCCAGACGCTCACGCTTGAAGCGTTTTTCCCGGGACAGGCGCGAGAACCAGTACAGCAATTCGTCCGTGGCGCCGTCGGGTTCCTGCTCCAGCAGCCAGGTCATCAGGTCCGGCATCGGCAGAGCGTCTTCGCAGCGGTCGAGCATTTCGCGGACCGTGCGCGGCGCGCGTGGAGCATCGCCGCCCTTGTGGGTCTTGTGTGCCTTGGGGAAGCGCGCGGGTTTCGGCTCGAAACGGGCCAGGGCGTACACGTAGGCCTCGACCTGACTGGCGCTGCCGAGAAAGGTGCTCTGCGGTCGGGTGAACATCGGCATGGCCGCTTGCGGCACGGCGTCGATGCCCTTGCGTCGGATCATCGACAGGGCCAACGCCGCCCCACGGGTCACCGCGTTGTGCCGGCGCGCTTCTTCACGCAGCGGCAGCAGCAGTTCGCGGGCGTGACGCAGGGTCAACTGGGCGCTGGTTTGCATTTCGAGGATGCGCGCGTGGGTACGCAACAGCATGTCGTCGTCGACCAGGTGACCGAGGCGTTGCTGTTCGCTGAGCATCTTCAGCAGCACGGTTTCGACCTTGCGCACGCCTTGTTCGAAGGCGCCGTCGGCGTTCACCAGATCAATCATTGGCTCGACGTATTCGTCCCAGGTCGCCAGCACTTCCGCATAACGCTGACGCAGGGGTATCTGCCGGTCGCTGGTTTTCGCCCGTTCGGCGACGGCCACCAGTGCCTGTTCGTCGTTATCGAGTTTTTTCAGCACGTCACGCACGCGCATGTCGAGCAGACGCAATTGACGAGCCAGGTCATGGCCATCGCGAATATCGAACGCGTCCTGGATGTAACCGGCCAGACGCTCGAGGTGGCGCAGATAGGCTTCGATCTCCAGGCACAGGCCCAGACGATGTTCGCGGCGAAGATAGGCGAGGAAGTCGTGAATTTGCGCATTGAGCTCGAAACGGTTCGGGCTTTTCGCCACGGGAACCAGAATATCGAGGCGAATCCATACGTCCAGCAGGCTGGTGATGTCCTGCGGCGTACTGTCGAGTTGCTGGGAGGCCAACTGTGAACGCAGTTCGTTGAGGCTCAGTGTGCCTTGGTCGAAGTGCTCGCACAGTGGCTCCAGAAGTGCCCAGTGTTCAGCGAGGGCGCGCAAGACGCGCTTGGGTTCGATCATCGGAATGGCCGGCTGGTTGGCGATTAAAAGCGGCGATTGTACTGCATCGGAGGCAATGCGATTCACTCTCGGGACAGGCTGTCGTTTTTTCTATGGGTGAAGTCAATCGATCAACAGCAGGCGATCTTGAGCGAACGGCGGTAGAATCAGCACACTTTAGTTATCCACAAGTGGCCGACCTTTGCTTATTGAGTCCCGCCGTCGCGCTTATTTGAACGCCATGCAGGTGGTCAACTGGGTGCCGCGCACCGAATTGCCTTTCGCCGCTCCGTCGCGGCCCGAGTTGCTGGAGATGCCCGAGTTGCCTGTCTTCGCGCCTCTGGCCCCGGCTGCCGAGGTGCAAGCGCCCGTGTCGCCGATGGTCAAAGCGGTCGAACGAACAAAAATCGAGGTGCCACGGCCATCGCTGGCGAGCACACGCACCGGTGCCACGCCGGTGGAGGAGGCGGTAGAGGCGCCGGTCATGGTCAAGGCACCGATCGTGCCGCCTCCGCGCTTCGCCTTGCAGTTACTGCGGGCCGGGCGCTGCCTTCTGCTGGTCGAGTTACCCACAGGCGAGGCGTTTCAGTCCCGGGATCCTGCTTATCTATTGCTCAAGGACATGCTGCGCGCCGCCGGTCTGCCAGACAGCCCGCAGATCGTCGGTGAGCCGGTGCGCTGGCCATTGCTGGTGCGCGGCACGATGGACCAGGGCCCGGAAGCGGCCCGTGATTTCGTTCAGGGTTTTCTCTCGGCCAGGCTTGAAGACGCACCGTGCGTCTGCGTGTGGCTGATCGGCCTGCCTGCGGTGCGTTTTGCCGGTGAAGCAGAGGCCGAGTCGTTCAATCGGGAACTGCAGATCGAAGGCCTGGGTTCGGCCTGGGCTGTGCCTGGCCTGGAATTATTAATGGAAGAGCCACAGCGTAAGGCTGATGTCTGGCAAGCCATGCGTCGGCTGATGGCGCGCTGGAAAGAATCGAATGACTGACGCTGTATCGTTCCGCCCGATGACCGAGGCGGACCTGGAAACCGTTCTGAAGATTGAATACGCGGCCTACAGCCATCCCTGGACCCGCGGGATTTTTCTGGATGGCCTGGGCAAGTACCAGATCTGGCTGATGTTTGAAGGGCAGCAACAGGTTGGCCACGGTGTGGTGCAGATCATCCTCGACGAGGCGCATCTGCTGAACATTACGGTCAAACCGGAAAACCAGGGCCGCGGCCTGGGTTTGACGCTGCTGGAACATCTGATGTCGATTGCTTACAAGGCTGACGCCCGGGAATGCTTCCTCGAGGTTCGCGACAGCAATACCGCCGCGTTCAAGTTGTACGAGCGCTACGGCTTCAACGAGATTGGCCGTCGACGGGATTACTATCCAGCGGTGGGCGGGCGTGAAGATGCGGTGGTGATGGCCTGTACGCTGGTGGACTGAATCACCCTTATGGCGAGAGAGCTTTCGCCCGCCGGGCCGCAAGGCGGTCCCTTGTGAGGCGGGCGGTGCATCTCGCGACTGCTGCGCAGCCGAACGGTAGCAAGCGCCCTCGCCACAAAAAATCAGCGCTTGCGGTCCAGCGGATCGCGCCGCGCCAGCTCTTCTTCATCCAGTCCACCACCACCGCCAATGTCGTCTTCATCGACAATGCTCAAGTCCCAATCGGACGGATTCCCCGTGCCGGCTTCGCGGGCATCACGGGCGCCGTCTTCGTGGATCAGGGTTTCCGGGCTCATGTCGTCGTCGGTGGGTTCATGGTCATCCGTCGAGGCGCCGGTCATGCCGGCTTCCCGTACGCGCTGGCGTGGCATCAGTTGTTCGCGCTCATTGTCGGGCAACTCGTCACCGATTTTTGCGCTGGGTTCGTCGTCGTCGAAATCCAGCTCATTCATCGAACCCATGCGGTCTTCGTTGTCATCAATGGGTTCCGGTTGCACCGCATCGTAAGGTCGGCGTGATTCAGTCATGGCAATTCCTCATACTGTGGGCCTTACTAGGGTGGACCCATTGGGTTACCGAGAATTCAACCGGCATGGAGCCCTGTGTCCAGGTATCAGGAAAGCATCTGCATTTTGCGCGTGACCCCGACGGACGGTTGTCAGTCAAAGTTGCGCATCATTCTTGAGGCTTCAAAGCATGAACGAATTACAAGATCTGATTGATAACAACGAGCGTTGGGCCGCTGCGATCAAAGAGGAAGATCCTGACTTCTTCGCCAAGCTGGCGCGCCAACAGACGCCTGAGTACTTGTGGATCGGCTGTTCCGATGCGCGGGTGCCGGCCAACGAGATCGTCGGCATGCTGCCGGGTGATCTGTTCGTCCACCGCAACGTGGCCAACGTGGTGCTGCACACCGACCTCAATTGCCTGTCGGTGATTCAGTACGCGGTCGACGTGCTCAAGGTCAAACACATCCTGGTGACCGGCCATTATGGCTGCGGTGGTGTGCGCGCCTCGATGCAAGACCGCCAGTTCGGCCTGATCGACGGCTGGCTGCGTTCGATTCGTGACTTGTATTATGAAAAACGCGAAGAGCTGGCGGTGTTGCCGACTGAGGAAGAGCGGGTTGACCGTCTCTGCGAACTCAACGTAATCCAGCAAGTGGCTAACGTCGGGCACACCAGCATTGTGCAAAATGCCTGGCATCGCGGGCAGAGCCTGTCGATTCACGGTTGCATCTATGGCATCAAGGACGGTCGCTGGAAAAGCCTGAACACCACCATCAGTGGATCCGAGCAGTTGCCGCCGCAGTATCGCCTGCGTCCGTTCGAACCGATTTAAGTCCTTCAACGGAGCCGCTGCCGACGCCAGTGTTGCAAGCATCTGGTTGTCGGCGCCGGCCGTGGGCTGACATCGATTTATAGCGCTGGAGCGGGAAGTGCCGTCGCAGGCGCTGGCGCCTTGAGCTGTTTAAGTTGGGCCTGGATCGTTGCCGATGCGCATTTACCCACGGCTTGTGGAGGCGTCAGGTTGCGGATCGAGGTGTAGAACAGCTCGCAGGTTTTATCCTTCTGCGCCACTTGCCAGGTTTGCGTGCAGCTTTTGAGTTCAACATCAGGATTGGTGTCGGATTCGCGCCCCATTGCCGCCTGCCAGCACGCGGCACTCAAATCCTGACCCATGACCTTCAGGCCCGCCGTATCGGCCTTGGCTTTGGCATCGGCGCCTGTGTAATTCGCCGGATCAGCGGCGTACCAAATGTAGCTCGGGTGGTTGGCTCCCAGCACGGGGACTTTCACCCCCTCGTTCGGGCTGATGTAGACCAGGCTCAACACGTTCACCGTCGGCCCGTATTGCTCCTTGATCCAGTTACGCACCGGTGTGCCGAAGGCAACTATTGGCAGGGCATCGCCGCGGGCGTTCAGGCTGACCTGCTTGACCATCGTGGTCTGGTACTCCTTGAAGTAGCTATAAACCCCCTCAAGGTCCTTGCCGGCGTTGGACGGCGCGGCAATCGGAGCAATATCGATGATGGTCTGGTAGCCCGGCGTCTGTTCAGCGGGGACGCCGTTGACCGTCAGCAGCGTGGCCCAGCGATCGGTGGTGGCAGACCGTAGGTAATCCTGAGCCTGGGTCAGCGAATAGTCTGGCGGGAAGTGCAGCAATTCGAGGCTTCTGCGATTTTCCAATGCCATGCCCAGTGGCAGGAACAAATACCAGTTGTAGGCCCACTTGCCGTCGGCGTTCAGTTTGCTGGCGCCGTCGTAGGCCAGGTCCCCGGCGTCGAGCAGCGCGGCCAAGGGCTTTTCATAACTTCTGGGTACGCCGGTGATTTCGGCATAGAGCTGGCGGTTGTCGGTTTTGACCAGCACCTTCGCGTCGCTGTAGCCGTCGCGTTGCACGCTTTGGGTCAGGTAATGCTCAACGGTTTGCTCAAGCGTCCAGTTGCGAAAGCAGATCACGTTGCAATTGTTGGGGTAGGCAAAAAGGCGGGTAACGCGTTCGGTGCTGCCCAGCTTCAGGTTGATATCGGCATGGGCTGTGGCACTCAGGGTGAGGGCCGCGAGGGTGAGTCCTGCGAGTTTTAGCATGCTCAGATCCTTTTCAGCGTGTATGTCACCCCCATACTGAAACAGACCGGACAGAACAAAAAGAGGGGGCCGAAAGAAATATCGGCCCCTTTTGTTGTTACGGCATCACGGGCGGTGTGTACGCCAGCGTCGTCCCCAGTGCCCAGAGCAGCAACAGCACCAGCGGTGTATGCACCAGCAATTGCACGAACGAGAAACCGATCAGGTCTCGCGCCTTCAGCCCGAGCACGCCCAGCAGCGGCAGCATGTAGAACGGGTTGATCAGGTTCGGCAGGGCTTCGGCGGCGTTATAGATCTGCACGGCCCAGCCCAGGTGGTAGTTGAGGTCGTTGGCCACTTGCATCACGTACGGCGCCTCGATGATCCACTTGCCGCCGCCGGATGGAATGAAGAAACCGAGAATCGCCGAATACACACCCATCAGCAGCGCATAGGTGTCGTGGGAAGCGATGCTGACGAAGAACGTCGAGATGTGGTGGGCCAGAGTCTGCGCATCGGCACCCTTGACCGTGGTCATCAGCGCTGCAATCGAACCGTACAGCGGGAACTGGATCAGCACGCCCGTGGTGGTCGGCACCGCACGGGATACAGCGTCAAGGAAGCTGCGCGGCCGCCAGTGCAGCAGGGCACCGAGCATGATGAACAGGAAGTTGTAGGTGTTCAGCCCGGAAATGGCACTGATCGCCGGTTTGGTCGAGAACTCATGGAACAGCCATCCAGCGGCCAGCAGCACCAGCAGAATGGTCAGCAGCGGGCTGTGCTCCAGCCATTCGCCGGGACGGGTGCGTGGCTGCAGGGGCGGCAGATTGAAACTCGGGTCAACGCCGCAGGCCTTGGCATCGCGGGCGGTGTTCGGGCCGGGGGCGGTGGCGTAGGCAATGATCAGCGAAATGACGATCAGGGCCAGCAACATCACGCCCGACTGCCAGAGAAAGATCGTCTGGGTGAACGGGATTACCCCGGTGATCGACAGAATCGATGGCGGCAGGCTGGCCGGGTTGGCTTGCAATTGTGCTGCCGACGACGACAGACCCAGCGCCCAAACCGCGCCGAGTCCCAGATACGCGGCTGCACCCGCAGCGCGATAGTCCATTTTCAGGTCGGTACGACGGGCGAGGGCGCGCACCAGCAATCCACCGAAAACCAGCGACAAACCCCAGTTGAGCAGCGAGGCGACCATGGAGATCAGCGCCACCCACGCCACGGCGGAGCGGCCGTTTTTCGGCAACTTCGCCAAGCGGTCGATCAACTTCACGGCGGGTGGTGAACTGGCGACAACGTAGCCACCGATCACCACGAAGGCCATCTGCATGGTGAACGGGATCAGGCTCCAGAAGCCGTCACCGAAGGCCATGGCGGCGTCGGTGGGCTTGGCGCCCATGGCCATGGTGGCCAGGGCTACGATAATCACCGCCAGGGCGGCGAACACCCAGGAGTCGGGGAACCAGCGTTCGGCGAAGCTTGAACAGCGCAGGGCAAAGCGGGCGGAGCGGGTATCTTCGATATCAGCGGCCACGGGAATACCTCGAATTTTTATGTTTGTTGTGGTCTTCAGGGCGACTGTAGCCCGTCTGGACAGACGACAACATTAATTCAATCGAGGGTTTTTTGCGGGGATGTTTTGCGGCTATGGGACTTTGGTCTAACGGGTTGTCCGCCAGCGCGTTTGCGTAGACCATGGGCGCCTTGGTTTTTGCCTGTGCCAGAGTTCTTTATGACTGCCAACACCGTTTCACGCCCGGCGCCGTTCAGCCGCTCAGACTACAAGACCCTGGGGCTCGCAGCCCTCGGCGGGGCGCTGGAAATCTACGATTTCATCATTTTCGTATTTTTCGCGCTGACCTTGAGCCAGCTGTTCTTCCCACCGGAAATGCCCGAGTGGCTGCGCCTGCTGCAAAGCTTCGGGATCTTCGTCACCGGTTACCTGGCGCGGCCTCTGGGCGGAATCCTGATGGCGCATTTCGCCGACCGGCTCGGTCGCAAAAAGGTCTTCAGCCTGAGCATCCTGATGATGGCGCTGCCGTGCCTGCTGATCGGGATCATGCCGACCTACGCGCAAATCGGTTACTTCGCACCGCTGCTGCTGTTGGCTTTGCGAGTTCTCCAGGGCGCGGCGGTGGGCGGCGAGGTGCCGAGCGCCTGGGTGTTCGTCGCCGAGCACGCGCCGGTCGGCCATTGCGGCTATGCCTTGGGCTTTTTGCAGGCGGGGCTGACCTTTGGCTATCTGCTTGGCGCTTTGACGGCGACGTTTTTGGCACAGGCATTTACCCCGGCAGAAATCCTCGATTACGCCTGGCGTTACCCGTTCCTGCTAGGGGGCGTGTTCGGCGTGATCGGGGTCTGGTTGCGCCGCTGGCTCAGCGAAACCCCGGTGTTCATGGCCATGCAGGCGCGGCGCGAAGAGACGGTCGAGCTGCCGCTGCGGGCGGTCCTGCGGGAACATCGTCTGGCGATGCTGCCGGCGATGATCCTCACCTGCGTGCTGACCTCGGCCGTGGTGGTGTTTGTGGTCATCACCCCGACCATGATGCAGAAAACCTTCGGCATGACCGCCAGTCATACCTTCGCCTTGAGCGCAGTGGGCATCGTCTTCTTGAACATCGGCTGCGTGGTCGCCGGGTGGCTGGTCGATCGCATGGGGGCCTGGCGTACGGTGATGTTGTACAGCCTGTTGCTGCCGCTGGGCATCGGCGTGCTGTACAGCTGCCTGATCAGCGGCGGTGACTGGGTCGGTCTGGCCTACGCCATTGCCGGCCTTGGATGCGGGGTGGTCGGCGCGGTGCCGTCGGTCATGGTCAGCCTGTTTCCGGCGCGGGTTCGTGTCTCGGGCATTTCCTTCACCTACAACATTGCCTACGCCGCCTGGGCGAGTATCACACCGCTGTTGTTGATCGGGCTGATGCCGTGGAGCCCATGGATCTGTGTGATTTTCTGTGCGGTGATGGGCGCGGTGGGTGTGGGCAGCGCGGCATATTTCGGTGCGCGGATGCCCGGCGTTGGGCATTGCTCGGCAGCCCGCGCTGTCTGAATGAAGGGCTTGTCGAACGTGGGACAACTATTTTTGTAGGACATAGCTCAAGCGCTCTTCAGAAAAGATTCGCAAGGCCGATGGTTAGGCTGCATATCGCTTTCTACCCTGTCCATCGGTGTATTCCATGTTCAATAAACGCTTGAAGCAGGAGCTGTCGGCTCTTCGTGAAGAACTCTCCAGCCTCCAGCAAGTGAAGGAAAGCCTGGAAAGCGAGATGCTGGTGCTGACCCTTGATACGGACGGCCGGGTCCAGTCGGTCAATCAGAACTTTCTGAGTGAAATGCACTACAAGAGCGGCGAGCTGATCGGTCGCCACATCGACGATATCGCCCCGGATCATGTAAAGAACGACGAGTTCCAGCGCCGCTTCAGCACTGCGCTGACTCGCGGCGAGCACTTTGCCGGCACTGTGCGTTTGTTGCGCGGTACGGGCCAGGAAGCCTGGCTGCGTTCGATCCTGCAACCGGTACGCTCGGCGGACGGTCGGATCAAACATTTCTCGATTTTCTCCAGCGACCTGACCCGCACCATCGAGGCCTCCCGCGAACATGAAAACCTGATCGGCGCCTTGGTGCGCTCGACGGCGGTGATCGAATTCGACCTCAATGGCAACGTGCTGGCAGCCAATGATCGTTTTCTTTCGGGCATGGGTTTCAGCCTGGCGCAGATCAAGGGCAAACATCACCGGACCTTTTGCTTTCCGGAAGATTACAACAGCGCCGAGTACCAGAACTTCTGGCGTCGCCTGAATGCGGGGGAGTACGTGGCTGATCGTTTCAAACGTAACGACAGCCATGGTCGTACGGTCTGGCTGGAGGCGTCCTACAACCCGGTGGTTGATGCCAACAACAAGCTCTACAAAGTGGTGAAGTTCGCCACGGTAATTACCGATCAGGTCAACCAGGAACAAGCCGTCGCCGAAGCGGCGAACATTGCCTACAGCACGTCGCAGCAAACTGACCAGAGTGCCCAGCGCGGTACGGCCGTGGTAACACAGGCCGTGGACGTGATGCGTGATCTCGCCCGGCACATGCAAACCGCTGGCGATGGCATCGAAGCCCTGAATGAGCAATCGCTGGTGATCGGCACCATCGTCAAGACCATCAGCGGCATTGCCGAACAGACCAACTTGCTGGCGCTCAACGCCGCCATCGAAGCGGCCCGTGCCGGTGAGCAGGGCCGAGGTTTTGCCGTGGTGGCAGACGAGGTCCGGCAATTGGCTTCGCGCACCAGCCAGGCTACCGATGAGATCGTGCTGGTCGTGCGTCAGAACCAGGACATGGCGCGCAACGCCGTGGCCCTGATGACCGACGGCAAGCTCCAGGCCGAGCAAGGGTTGGCGCTGGCGGCGGAAGCGGGCACGGTGATCGTCGAGATCCAGGACGGTGCGCAGAAAGTGGTCAACGCCGTGGGGCAGTTTGCCAATCAGTTGTCGTCTTGATGCCTGGCCGTTAAAAGATCCTCGTCTCGCGGGATATCGCTACAATCGGCTCTTTCCCCTCAAGGAGCAGATATCCATGAGCGTATCCCACCGCCGTCCGGTCCCGTTGCCCAAAGCCTATCGTTTGCTCAACCACGGGCCGACCGTGCTGGTCAGCGCCGCCCACGGCGGGCAGCGCAACATCATGGCGGCGGCCTGGGCAATGCCACTGGATTTCGAGCCGCCGAAAATTGCCGTGGTCCTAGACAAATCCACCTGGACCCGCCAACTGCTCGAAGCTTCAGGCACATTCGTGCTCAATGTGCCTTGCGCGGCGCAGGCCGATATCGTCCAAACCGTCGGCTCGACCTCCGGCCTGGCGCTGACCCGGGAGC
This sequence comes from Pseudomonas reinekei, assembly GCF_001945365.1. GTDB lineage: Bacteria > Pseudomonadota > Gammaproteobacteria > Pseudomonadales > Pseudomonadaceae > Aquipseudomonas > Aquipseudomonas reinekei. The sequence continues at coordinate 464,810 of NZ_MSTQ01000003.1, read as the reverse complement.
AGGGGCGTGACAAGTTCCTGACCTACGGCTTGTCGACCTTCGCTGCTGAGCTGATCGACGCCCCGATGCTCGAAGGCTGTGTCGCCTGGCTGGAATGCCGTTTGATGTCGGAGCCCGACAACCATCAACAATACGACCTGTTCCTGGCCGAAGTAATTGCCGCACAGGCCGACGAGCGCGTGTTCAGTGAAGGGCGTTGGCACTTTGAAGCCCACGATGCGTTGCGCACGCTGCACCATGTTGCCGGCGGGCACTTTTTGACCATCGGCGATCCGGTGGACGGTAAGACCTTGCAACCGTAAGGTGACACCTGGACCGATGCGCTGCACCTTTTCCGTTCCCGCAAAGGTTGGGTCGCTTTGCGGGGCATTTCTATCTGTTGTTCGGTGCGCACCTGGTGACCAATCGTTGAGGTGATATGAATGAGCAAACTGCGTGTAGGGATTATTTTCGGTGGGCGTTCGGCTGAACATGAAGTGTCGCTGCAATCGGCGAAAAACATCGTCGATGCGCTGGACCGTTCGCGCTTCGAACCGGTGCTGATCGGCATCGACAAACAAGGGCACTGGCACCTCAATGACCCTTCGAATTTCCTGCTCAACCAAGAGAATCCGGCGTTGATCGCCCTCAATCAATCCAACCGCGAATTAGCGGTCGTGCCGGGCAAGGCCAGCCAGCAACTGGTGGAAACTTCCAGCCAGGAGTTGCTGGGCCACGTCGATGTGATCTTCCCGATCGTCCACGGCACCCTGGGTGAAGACGGTTGCCTGCAAGGCTTGTTGCGCATGGCCGACTTGCCGTTTGTGGGTTCCGACGTACTGGGTTCGGCGGTGTGCATGGACAAGGACATCAGCAAGCGTCTGCTGCGTGATGCCGGGCTGGCGGTCACACCGTTCGTGACCCTGACGCGCACGACCGCCGCACGCAACAGTTTCGCGCAAGTGTCGGCAAAACTCGGCCTGCCGCTGTTCGTCAAACCGGCCAACCAGGGCTCTTCCGTGGGCGTGAGCAAGGTGACCGATGAAGCCGGCTATCTGGCGGCTGTCGAGCTGGCCTTGGGCTTTGATGAGAAGGTGCTGATCGAATCGGCGGTCAGTGGCCGCGAAATCGAATGCGCGGTGCTTGGTAATGAAGAGGCTATCGCCAGCGGTTGCGGCGAGATCGTGGTGCGCAGCGGTTTTTATTCCTACGACAGCAAGTACATCGATGACACAGCCGCTCAAGTGGTGGTCCCGGCGGATATCAGTGTCGAGGCCAGCGAGCGCATCCGGGCCATGGCAATCGAGGCTTTTCATGTGCTGGGCTGTTCCGGGCTGGCGCGGGTCGACGTGTTCCTGACCGACAGCGGCGAAGTGCTGATCAACGAAATCAACTCACTGCCCGGGTTCACCCGCATCAGCATGTACCCGAAACTCTGGCAGGCCGCAGGCATGACCTACAGTGAATTGGTTTCGCGGCTGATCGAGCTGGCAGTTCAAAGGCATAAGGCTCGAAGGGCGCTGAAAATCAGTCGTTGAACTGGGTGCGACATGGATGAACTGGCAAGGTCGACGATGTGGCTTTGCGTCCCATAAAAAAGGGCTTACCCGAAGGTAAGCCCTTTTCCGTTTCTACGTCGTACCTCTCAATCCCCCAAGGCTTCCCCCTCCCGCCGAGGGTCAGCGCCGCCTGCCAGTGATGCGTTGCCTTGCGCATCCTTGACCCGAACAATCGCCTGGGTGCCGCTGGTCATGTCGATCTCGTTCACGCTGTGACCTTTGTCCTTCAGCGCCTGGATCAACATCGGGCTGAATTGGCCGCGTTCCAGTTCGGTCGGGCCGTTGCGGCTGCCGAAGTTGGGCAGGTTGATGGCGGTTTGCGGGTCGAGGTTCCAGTCGAGCAGGCCGATGGTGGATTTGGCGACGTACTCGATGATTTGCGAGCCACCGGGGGAGCCGATGCTGGCGAGGAATTCACCGCTCTGGCGATCGAAGATCAGCGTCGGTGCCATGGAGGAACGCGGGCGTTTGCCCGGTTCGACGCGGTTGGCGACTTTCTGGCCATTCTCTTCGGGGATGAACGAGAAGTCGGTCATCTCGTTGTTGAGCAGAAAGCCTTGCACCATCACATGCGAGCCGAAGGCTGATTCGATGGTGGTGGTCATCGAAACGGCGCCGCCCTCATCATCGACGGCAACGACTTGCGAAGTGGAAATACGCAATGGCGAACGATCCGGCGCGTACGCGACCTGAATGCCCGGCGGCATGCCCGGTTGGGCGATGCCCATGCTTCGGTCGCCAATCAGGGCTGCGCGGCTGGCGAGGTAGGCCGGGTCCACCAGACCTTTGACGGGCACCGGTACAAAGTCCGTATCGGCCACGTATTGCGCACGGTCGGCGTAGGCCAGGCGCTCGGCTTCGGAGATCAGGTGCACGGCTTCAGGGGTGGGCTCGAGGCCGGCAAGGGCGCTGGTCTTTACCGGTTTCATTGGGGCGAGGGCGAAGCGTTTATCGCGGGTCTCCAGGGCTTGCAGCGTGCCGAGGATCTGCGCCACGGCGATCCCGCCCGATGATGGCGGCGGCATGCCGCAGACCTGCCAGCGCTTGTAGTCGGTACACAGGGGCGCGCGTTCCTTGGCGCTGTAGTGAGCGAGATCGTTTAGCGACAGGCTCCCGGGGTTGCCGTGGCCTTGGACCTTGGCGACGATTTCCTGCGCGACCGGACCTTTGTACAACGCGTCCGGTCCTTCCTTGGCAATGCGTTGGAACAATGCGGCCAGCGCCGGATTCTTCAACAGGGTGCCGCTGGCTTTCGGGCTGCCATCGGAATTCAGAAAGTAAGCCATCATCTCCGGCGAGCGAGTCATGGCGCTGTCCGAGGCGATCAACCCGTGCAGGCGTGGCGAGATGGCGAAACCTTGCTGGGCGAGTCTGATCGCCGGTTCGAACAGCTGCGCCCAGGGCAGGCGTCCGTGTTTTTGATGAGCAAGCTCAAGGGCACGCAATACGCCCGGTGTGCCCACCGATCGACCACCCATCTGTGCCTGGGTGAATGCCATCGGTTGTCCGTCGGCTTGCAGGAAAAGCTTCTCTGTGGCGCCGGCCGGTGCCGTTTCGCGGCCGTCGTAGGTGCGCACATTTTTACCGTCCCACAGCACGATCAGCGCACCACCGCCGATGCCCGATGATTGCGGCTCGACCAGTGTCAACACGGCCTGCATCGCAATCGCCGCATCGATGGCCGAACCGCCGCGACGCAGCATCTCGCGCCCGGCTTCGGCGGCCAGCGGATTGGCGGCGGCAGCCATGTGTTTTGAGGCGTGACGGGTCTGCAGGTCGGTGCGATAACCGGAAGCGCTTTCCGGCGCGAGCGGCAAGGTCGGCACCGACGCGTTGTTGCAGGCGCCGAGGGTTAACGCAGCAACAATCAGCGCGATGGCCGACGCACGATGGCGGCTCAAGTGGAAGGCTGAGATCACGCGGGGCACTCCATCCGTGAGGTAAATGTATCGAGGACTTTATCGACCGCCACGGAGTGAAGCAAACCGGCCTGAGACGAAGTTGCTTTGGTCCTTCATCAACCGGCGGATTTTTCAGAGCAGGAGCGAGCTTGCTCCTGCAACAGGCATAAAAAAACGGCTTACCTTTCGGTAAGCCGTTTTTAGTACTTGGTGGCTACACAGGGACTTGAACCCCGGACCCCAGCATTATGAATGCTATGCTCTAACCAACTGAGCTATGTAGCCAAGTGGCGCGCATTATTCACCGGTAACGGGGATGCGTCAAGCACAAATCTAAAATATTTCTCTACGCTTTCAACCGCTTATCCTCCTGAGCCGAAAAAACGGCTCAGGGGAGGGCATCAATTGAGCTGAAATCTGCCGGTATTGTCGCTCAAGGCCCTGCTGCCATGGCTCAAGGTGTCGGCAGCCTGGTTCACCGCACGGGCGCCTTCGAGTAATCGGACCGCGGCCTGATCGACTTGCTGGATATTGCCGCTGACCTCGTCGGCGGTACTGGACTGTTCCTCAACCGCCGTCGCGATCTGCGCCAGGGTGTCGGTGACGCCTTGTACCGCGCTGGCAATTTCCCCCAGGCGCTCGCCCAGACCGGTGACGGCCAAGGCATCGGATTGCGCCTGGCCACAGGCGGCTTCCATCAGGCTGACGGCTTCGTTCACCGTGCTGCGCAGGCTGTCGACGGTCCCGGCGATTTGCGCGGTCGAAGATTGCGTGCGCTGTGACAGGCTGCGCACTTCGTCGGCCACCACCGCAAAACCGCGCCCCTGCTCGCCAGCACGAGCGGCCTCGATGGCGGCGTTCAGCGCCAGCAGGTTGGTCTGCTCGGCAACGCCGCGAATGGTGTCGACCACCAATTGGATCTGTTGTCCTTGCTCACTGACCCGGCCGAGCGCCGCAGCGGTGTCATTCAGACGCTGATTGAGCTGCTGAATACTGGCCGTCGTGCGCTGGCTGTCGCGACTGCTGTCGGCGGCAATGCGCTGGGTCTGCTGAGCGCTGCCTGAGGCCTGCTCGCAGCTATGGGCCACACCTTGAGAGGTCGCCGCCAACTGCGTGGCCGCGGCGGCAATCTGGCTGATCTGCAGCTGTTGGGCTTCGACTTCGCCCAAAGCATCGCTGGAGTGGTGGTTAAGGGTTTGCACTGCGTTGCTCAATTGCAGGGTTTCGTGATCCACGCCGAGCAGACTGGTGCGTAATTGCACCACGGCCACATTCAGCGCGGTGCTGATGGCCGCCAATTCATCCCGGCCTTGAACCGGCGCTTGCAGGCTCAGGTTGCCATCGCGCAAGGCTTCGGCGAGCAGGGTGATGCCGCTGGCGCTACGACGGATCGACGCCTGCAAACAAATGAACAGGTACAACGCCGCCAGCAGAAGGCAGCCGAACACGCTCGCCACGACGATGAACTGGCGGATCGCCGAGTCATGGTAGTAATTCAGACGCTGATCCAGCGATTCCAGCGATTGCTGGCGCAACGCGGCGAGGTTGGACAGCAGGGCATCCAGGCTGCGCTCGAAGTCTTCGGGCTTGAGGTTGATGCTGCCGCCGAACACCCCGTCATCCAGGACCTTGAGGCCTGAATCGAGCTGCTTGAGGCTGTCATGGTATTGGCCTGCCCAGGTTTGCAGGGCGCTGGGTAAACGGGCTTCGAGCAGTCCTGCAGTTTTTACCAGTTGCTCCCTGGCATCACCAATGCGGCTGCGCAGATCACGCAATTGCAGACGACTTTGCAAGGTGAACTGCCCGGACACCACGGATGCCTGGCCTACCGCTGCCAGGCGCCCGACGCGTTCGATCAGGTCCGGCGCGTGCTGGGTGGAAATCTGCGTCAGCAAGTACGTTTCCAGCCACGGTGCCAGTGTCAGGCGATTGTCCATGGCGATCTGCTCGCGCAACGCTTGCAGGGCACTCAAGGCGTTGGTGAAGCGATCGTAACCATCCGGCCACCAACCGACGCTGCTCAAGCTTTTCGAGTCGAGGCCGTTGAGCGCGGTTTGCAGGGCTTGATAGCGGGCCAGGGTTTCGTCCTTGGCTTCGTCCTTTTGCAGCGCGTTGCCAAGCTCCGAAGCGGCTTGGGCAACAGCGGGCTGGACGGCGTCGAAGGCAGCCATGGCGGCAAGCGTTGCAGGTGTCGGTTGGCGATTGGTTTCCGTTGCGCGCCACCGGGCCGCACGGTCACGCTGGGCGGAAAGCAGGTTGTCCAGTGCATCAAGGGCGAGAAGTTGACGAACCCCGGCACGTTCGCCAGAGATCAAACTCAGTTTGTCGCGGTAGTCCTGACCGATCATCCACAGGCTGCCAGCCAGCGGCAGGATAAACAGCAAAAACAACAGCTGGAATTTGCGTGCGAACCCGAAACGCCCCAGCAGTCCGATCCCCGGTGATAAAAAAGCCTGCATGCCCCATGACTCCTTTGGGCACCCCGCACCATTGAGGTGCGACGAAGTCTGTGCGACCACGACCGGTGCCCGTTTAAAAGGCCTCGAAAGTTCACCATTGCCAGCTCTGTAGGCCGACTCTGTGGCGAAACTTCCCATTCTCGGTCCCCTTTGTAAGGAGGCCGCGTTGAAGCGGAGAATGAAGGCAAGATTCAGACCATGGCACAGCGCTATCACCTTTTCGCCGATGAAAATCGAAGTCGTTAGCAGGCTAAGGGGATGGCGCTCTTGCACCGAAAAATGGCACATTGACGCACTTGCTCGCGCACCCCTTCGTGGTTTGGAAATTCCCATGGCAATCAGCAATGCCCAGACCGGTTCCGTGCCGGCATCCGCTTCGTCGCAAAGCAGCCCGCTGGTCATGCGCATCATCGGCGCGGTGGCCCTGGCGCATTTGATCAACGACCTGATTCAGTCGGTACTTCCGTCGATTTACCCGATGCTCAAGGCCAACTATGGCCTGACGTTTACGCAGGTCGGCTTGATCACCCTGACGTTTCAGCTGACGGCGTCGCTGTTGCAGCCGTGGGTCGGCTATCACACCGACCGCCATCCCAAACCCTGGCTGTTGCCGGCGGGGACTGTCTGCACGCTTGTCGGGATTGTGATGATGTCGGTGGTCAGCAGCTTCGCAATGATCCTGTTGGCGGCGGGGCTGATCGGCATTGGCTCCTCGACCTTCCACCCTGAAGCTTCTCGCGTGGCGCGACTGGCCTCGGGCGGGCGCTTCGGGCTGGCGCAATCGACCTTTCAGGTGGGCGGTAATGCGGGGTCGGCGTTCGGGCCGTTGCTGGCGGCGGCGATCATCATTCCTTATGGGCAAGGCAACGTAGCCTGGTTCGGCCTGTTCGCGGTGTTTGCGTTGTTCGTGCTGTACCGGATCAGTCGCTGGTACGCCAATCACTTGAACCTGTTCAAGCTCAAGCAGGGCCAGGCCGCGACTCACGGGCTGTCCAAGGGGCGAGTGACCAGTGCGCTGGTGGTGCTTGGGTTGCTGGTGTTCTCCAAGTACTTCTACATGTCCAGCCTCACCAGTTACTTCACGTTTTACCTGATCGAGAAGTTCGACCTGTCCGTGGCCAGTTCGCAACTGCATCTGTTCCTGTTTCTCGGGGCGGTGGCGGCGGGGACCTTCTTTGGTGGGCCGATTGGCGACAAGATCGGGCGCAAGGCCGTGATCTGGTTCTCGATCCTCGGCGTGGCGCCGTTCACGCTGCTGTTACCGCATGTCGACCTGTTCTGGACCACTGTTCTCAGCGTGGTTATCGGCTTCATTCTGGCCTCGGCGTTCTCGGCCATCGTGGTGTATGCCCAGGAGTTGGTGCCAGGCAATGTCGGGATGATCGCCGGGGTGTTCTTCGGGTTGATGTTCGGTTTCGGCGGGATTGGCGCAGCGTTGCTGGGGCATTTGGCGGATATTCACGGGATTGAGTACGTGTACTTCCTGTGTTCGTTTTTGCCGCTGCTGGGTGTGCTGGCGATCTTCTTGCCCAGGACGAAAAAAGTCTGACCCACCTGTAGGAGCCGGCTTGCTGGCGATGAACGATAACGCGGTAGACCTGATGCACCGCGTCGTCTGGATCGCCAGCAAGCCGGCTCCTACAGGAATATCGCGCTCAACAAAAAGCCGCGTATCAGACGCGGCTTTTTGTTGAGCGTTGGCTTAGACGTTGAAGCGGAAGTGCATCACGTCGCCGTCCTTGACGATGTAGTCCTTACCTTCCAGGCGCCACTTCCCGGCTTCCTTGGTACCGGCTTCGCCCTTGTACTGGATGAAGTCGTTGTAGGCGATCACTTCGGCACGGATGAAGCCTTTTTCGAAGTCGGTGTGGATCACGCCAGCGGCTTGTGGTGCGGTGGCACCGACGCGGACGGTCCAGGCGCGGACTTCTTCGACGCCAGCAGTGAAGTAGGTCTGCAGGTGCAGCATTTCGTAGCCGGCGCGGATCACACGGTTCAGGCCAGGCTCTTCGAGGCCCAGGGCTTCGAGGAACATGTCTTTCTCTTCACCGTCGTCGAGCTCGGCGATTTCCGCTTCGATCTTGTTGCAGACCGGAACGACCATGGCGCCTTCTTCTTCGGCGATGGCCTTGACCACGTCCAGGTGCGGGTTGTTCTCGAAACCATCTTCAGCGACGTTGGCGATGTACATCACCGGCTTGGTGGTCAGCAGGTGGAAGCCCTTGATCACCGCTTTCTCGTCGGTGCTCATGTTCTTCATCAGGCTGCGTGCAGGCTTGCCTTCGGTGAAGTGAGCGATCAGTTGCTCCAGCAGGCCTTTCTGGACCACGGCGTCCTTGTCACCACCCTTGGCGTTACGCGCGACTTTCTGCAGTTGCTTCTCGCAGCTGTCGAGGTCGGCGAAGATCAGTTCCAGGTCGATGATTTCGATGTCGCGTTTCGGGTCGACGCTGTTGGAGACGTGAATCACGTTTTCGTCTTCGAAGCAGCGGACCACGTGGGCGATGGCATCGGTTTCACGAATGTTGGCCAAAAACTTGTTGCCCAGGCCTTCGCCTTTCGACGCGCCGGCCACCAGGCCAGCGATGTCGACGAACTCCATGGTGGTCGGCAGGATGCGCTTTGGATTGACGATTTCCGCCAGCGCTTGCAGGCGCGGATCAGGCATCGGCACGATACCGCTGTTGGGCTCGATGGTGCAGAAGGGGAAGTTCTCGGCCGCGATACCGGATTTGGTCAGGGCGTTGAACAGGGTGGACTTGCCGACGTTAGGCAGGCCGACGATGCCGCAATTGAATCCCATGGTGTTTTCCCCGAGGAGTTGAGTCAGGCCTTCTGGCTGTGCAGGTTTTTCATCGCGCGGTTCCATTCACCGGCGAGGATATCCGGCAGCACGCCGAGGGCAAAGTCGATGCTGGCATCGAGTTTTTCCTGTTCGGCGCGTGGCGCACGACCCAGGACGAAATTTGAAACCATACTGGCAACGCCTGGGTGGCCAATGCCAAGCCGCAAACGGTAAAAGGTATTCTGATTGCCCAATTGCGCAATGATGTCGCGCAACCCGTTGTGACCGCCATGGCCGCCGCCCTGTTTGAGCTTGGCGACGCCCGGAGGCAGGTCAAGTTCGTCATGCGCCACGAGGATTTCTTCAGGCTTGATGCGGAAGAAACCGGCAAGGGCCGCGACGGCCTGGCCGCTGCGGTTCATGTACGTGGTGGGAATCAGCAGACGAACATCCTGACCCTGATGCGAATAGCGTCCGGTCAGGCCGAAATATTTGCGGTCCGCCACAAGCGTTACGCCTTGTGCGTTCGCGATGCGCTCAACAAAAAGGGCCCCTGCGTTATGCCGGGTCTGTTCGTATTCAGCGCCTGGATTTCCCAGGCCAACGATCAGTTTGATGGCAGTCACGATAGGGGCCCTTCCTTGGAGTGGTGGATAACATCGCCGCAATCAGGGAGAGCGGCGAAAGTGGACGAAAATTGCTCATTTACCATGATGTAAACTCCGCGTTCTCGCCCGCTTTCTCGCTACGTTCTAGTCCGCGATGTTTCCGGTCACTCCGGCGAACAGAGTGAAATTACTCTGCTGCGCCTTCTTCGGTAGCTTCTGGAGCAACACGTGGAGCGTGGACGTTGGCAACAGCCTTGTCATCGCCGTGTGCCAGAGCTACGAACTCAACGCCTTTAGGGGCTTTGAGGTCCGACAGGTGAATGATCGAACCGATTTCGGCGTTAGCCAGGTCGACTTCGATGAATTCAGGCAGGTCTTTCGGCAGGCAGGAAACTTCGATTTCCGAAGTAACGTGCGAGATTTCGCCGCCTTTCTTGATCGGTGCTTCTTCGTTGATGAAGTGCACTGGAACGATAGCGGTCAGTTTCTGGCCAGCTACTACGCGTACGAAGTCAGCGTGCATCACGTGGCCTTTGGCCGGGTGACGCTGCAGGGCTTTGATCACGACGTTCTGCTTGGTGCCACCAACGTTCAGCTCGATGATGTGGCTGTAAGCCGCTTCGTTTTCGAGCAGTTTGGCAACTTCTTTGGCCAGCATGCTGATGGATTCAGGGGCTTTGTCGCCACCGTAAACTACAGCTGGAACCAGGCTTGCGAGACGACGCAGGCGGCGGCTCGCACCTTTCCCCAGGTCGGAACGCACTTCAGCATTCAGAGTAAAATCGTTCATGTTGTATCTCCAAAATAACCACATTCGCCCCAGCGTTTGCGACCAGCGCTAAAGGCGATATGGGCAAAAAAGCCCCGCCCCGACAGGAATGCCGGGGCGGGGCGCTTTTCGTCAACGAGACATTTCGAGAAGGGCAGGGCCCTTAGCGGAACATCGCGCTGATCGATTCTTCATTGCTGATGCGGCGGACCGCCTCGGCAACTACCGGTGCGATATCCAGTTGACGGATACGCGCACAGGCTTGTGCTGCAGCGGACAGCGGGATGGTGTTGGTCACCACCAGCTCGTCCAGCACGGAATTTTCAATGTTTTCGATTGCCCGACCCGACAGCACAGGGTGCGTGCAGTAGGCGAAAACCTTGGCTGCGCCATGCTCTTTCAAGGCCTTGGCCGCGTGGCACAGGGTGCCGGCGGTATCGACCATGTCATCGACCAGAATACAGGTACGCCCTTCGACATCACCGATGATATGCATCACTTCAGAGTGATTGGCTTTCTCACGGCGTTTGTCGATGATCCCGAGATCCACGCCCAGGGATTTGGCAACGGCACGTGCACGCACGACGCCACCAATGTCCGGGGACACGATCATCAGGTTTTCGAAGCGCTGATCTTCAATGTCGTCCACCAGAACCGGGGAGCCGTAGATGTTATCTACCGGAATATCGAAGAAACCCTGGATTTGGTCAGCATGCAGATCAACCGTGAGAACACGGTCGATGCCGACTACGGTAAGCATGTCAGCAACGACTTTCGCGCTGATAGCCACACGTGCGGAACGCGGACGGCGATCCTGACGGGCATAACCAAAGTAAGGAATAACAGCAGTGATACGAGTAGCCGAGGAACGGCGGAAGGCATCAGCCATCACTACCAGTTCCATCAGGTTGTCGTTGGTCGGAGCGCAAGTCGGCTGAATAATGAAAACGTCTTTACCGCGAACGTTTTCATTGATCTCGGCTGTAATTTCGCCGTCGGAGAATTTACCGACAGAGATGTCACCGAGAGGGATATGCAGCTGACGTACGACACGCCGAGCCAGATCGGGGTTAGCATTCCCCGTAAAGACCATCATCTTGGACACGCGCAGTACCTAGAGGCTGAGGGTAACCTGGATGAGTATAGAAAATGGCAGGGGCGGCTGGATTCGAACCAACGCATGGCAGGATCAAAACCTGCTGCCTTACCGCTTGGCGACGCCCCTGTATCTGTTGCAACGAGTACCCAGTACTCGGTTCCTTTAGAGCAGACTTTGCAGCTTGCGATGCAACATCGAAACGTTGCTTCCTTTTGCTACAAACCCTGTAAGGGTCTCTGTAAGAAGGGCCGAGACTTTATCAGCTTCAGCTTTGCTTGGGAAGCCCCCAAACACACAACTTCCAGTTCCGGTGAGTTTTGCTTCGGTAAATTTACCTAACAAATTCAAAGCGTTACGTACCTCTGGATAACGCCTTGTTACCACCGGCAAGCAGTCATTACGACTGTTTCCCTTGGGAACGGGGCGCACTTTAATGGGCGGCGTGTTACGTGTCAACAACGGATCGGAAAAAATTTCTGCCGTACTAACAGAGACTTGCGGAACGAGCACGACATACCACGGTTCTTCCGGGTCGACAGGGGTCAGTTTCTCCCCGACGCCCTCGGCGAAAGCCGCGTGACCGCGCACGAAAACCGGGACGTCGGCCCCCAGCGTCAGGCCCAGCGCGGCCAGGCGGTCTTCATCCCATCCCAGTTGCCAGAGATGGTTCAGACCGAGCAGGGTGGTCGCGGCATTCGAGCTGCCGCCGCCAATTCCGCCACCCATGGGCAAAATCTTGTCGATCCAGATATCGATGCCCAGCTTGCAGCCGGATTGTTCTTGCAGTTTTTTCGCGGCCTTGACGATCAGGTTACTGTCGTGGGGAACGCCCTCGAACTCGGTGCGCAGGCAAATGACACCGTCATCGCGGACGGCGAAGGTGATTTCGTCGCCATAGTCGAGGAACTGAAACATCGTCTGCAATTCGTGATAACCGTCTTCACGGCGACCCAGAATGTGCAGCATCAAATTGAGTTTGGCAGGCGAGGGCAAAGTCAGGCGATTGGCCGGCATGTCATTGCCCCAGCTTGCGAGGTTGCCAGGCCTTGATCACCAGCGTGACATCCAGGTCGGTGCCGTGGAGCTTGATTCGCTCGGGCAGCCAGTATCCGTTTTGTTCGGTATAGGCGGTGTACTCCACCTGCCAGCCGTCCTGTTCGAGATTGGCCAGGCGGCTGTCGCCATCCAGCGTCAGTCGGCTTTTTGTGTCCGGAGCCGGAAGTCCGCGGACCCACCATGCGAGGTTGGCGACCGGCAATTTCCAGCCCAGTTGCTCTTCAAGCAATGCATCCGGAGAGGGGGCTTCGTAGCGTCCCTGATTGGCGACTTCCAGGGATACCTTGCCCGGGCGTCCGGTCAGGCGAGCCGCGCCGCGACCCAGTGGGCCGGAAAGGCGGATGTCGTAGTAGTCCTGGCGCTGCAACCAGAACAGCGTGCCGCTACCCGAGTCCTTTGGTGCGCGAATGCCGATTTTGCCGTCGATCTGCCAACCGTCGAGGGCGGTCAACTGCTGCTTGTGCTCGCGCCATTGCGCGGGGTTGCCGTGACCCTCAACCGATTCGCGGGCGCCGAAACCCGCGCAACCGGCGAGCAGGGCGATGAAGCTGAAAACAATGATGTGGCGCAAAAACATAATCTTAAAGAGTCTCTGATCCGGTCAGGCGCTTGATGGTGCTGCGCAGGATAGGGCTGTCGGGTTGTTCCTTGAGGAATTTGCTCCAGATCTGCCTGGCTTCGCGTTGCTTGCCATTGGCCCACAGGACTTCGCCCAGGTGCGCGGCGACTTCCTGGTCCGGAAACCGTTCCAGGGCCCGACGCAGCAAACGTTCGGCTTCGTCGAGATTGCCCATGCGGTAATTCACCCAGCCTAGGCTGTCGAGTACCGCAGGATCTTCCGGGTTGATCTGGTGCGCCTGTTCGATCAAGGCCTTGGCCTCGACGTAGCGTGTCGTGCGATCGGACAGGGTATAACCGAGTGCGTTCAACGCCATGGCGTTGTCCGGGTCGCGCTTGATGATCAGGCGCAGGTCTTTTTCCATCTGCGCCAGGTCATTGCGTTTTTCCGCCTGCATGGCCCGGGTGTAAAGCAGGTTGAGGTCGTCCGGGTATTTTTGCAGCGCTTGTTGCAGCACGGCCCAGGCCTTGTCGGGCTGGTTGTTGGCGGACAGGGTTTCGGCTTCGATCAGGTACAGCTGGATCGCGTAGTCCGGTTGCTCGTCGCGTTCAGCGGCGAGCTTGCGCTGGGCTTCGGCGGTCTTGCCGTTGTTGATCAGGATGTCGGTCTGGCGCAACTGTGCCGGCAGGTAGTCGTTGCCCGGCCCAACCTTGCCGTATTCGATCAGCGCGCCTTGCGGGTCATTGCGTTCTTCGGCGATGCGGCCCAGGTTCAAATGCGCCGAATCGACGTGGCTGTCCCGTGCGATCAAATCTTCCAGGTAGCCTTTCGCTTCGTCCCAGGCCTTGGCTTCGAGACAAACCAGAGCCAGCGAGTAACGCAGTTCATCGTCATCCGGATATTGCTGGACCAGGCTCGAGAACTCGGCCTTGGCGTCGTCCATGCGGTCCTGTTCAACCAGCATGCGCGCATACGTCAGGCGCAGGCGCTTGTCGTCCGGGTACTTCTTGATGCTTTTTTTCAGCATTGGCAATGCTTCATCGCCGCGGTCGAGGCTTTGCAGCAGGCGCGCGCGCAGCAGAATCGGGGCAATTTCACCCTCGTCTGGCGGATTGTCTTCCAGCAGGGCCAGCGCGCCTTTGGCGTCGCCGTCCTGTTGCATCAGCAGGGCCTTGCCGAAAATCAGCTGGCCGTTGTTCGGGTGACGTTGCAGCAAACGGTCGAAACTCTGCATCAGACCGTTGCGGGTGTCCTGGTCGGTATCGGCCGCAGACAGCGCGAGGAAATCGAAATGAGTGTCGCCCTTACCCTGCAGGACTTTCTCCATATAGACCATGGAGTCGTCATAGCGCCCGGCGCGGGCCAGTTGTACGGCCGCGGCGCGTTGCGCTTCAAGGTCGTCCGGGGCGTTTTTCGCCCAGATCAGCGCGGTATCCAGGGCGGCCTGATCGGCGCCCAGGTATTCGGCGATGCGAAAGGCCCGTTCGGAAATACCCGGATCCTGGGTGTTGATGGCCTGGGTCACATAGTTGTCCAGCGCAATATCGAAGCGATTGCGCTGGCCGGCCAGTTCGGCACTCAGCAGGCTAAAGACCGTGTCTTCGCTGAATGAGCTGTAAACCTTGGGCTTTTCAGGTGCCGGAGTGCTTTCTTCGACCGCAGACGTGCTGTCCGGCGACACGGGGGCCAAGGCCTGGCAGCCGCTGAGGAAGACAAAAGCGAGGAGCAACGCGGAAGATCTATTCATATAGGAAGAAGGACGACTAACCTGCGGTCGGATCATCATGACACAAGCCTTGGGCCAAACATAACCGGCCCGGCAATTTACCCGCGCGCCGGGTAAACGAGAAGCGCTCGCAATTTTCGGTGCTTCCTGAGGCGGCGATAGATATCGAGTAGTTGTTCTCGATCTGTCGAAGTAGGACAATTACCGGCTTCACGTCACCATCAGCGACTTTGAATGGCCTTCCTTGCACTCGGTATTAACCACAAGACTGCTTCAGTAGACGTCCGCGAGCGCGTGGCCTTTACCCCTGAGCAGCTGGTTGAGGCCTTGCAGCAGCTCTGCCGACTCACCGACAGCCGCGAAGCTGCGATCCTCTCCACCTGCAATCGCAGTGAACTCTATATAGAACAGGATCACCTGTCGGCGGATATCGTGCTGCGCTGGTTGGCCGATTACCATCATTTGAGCCTCGATGAGCTGCGTGCGAGCAGTTATGTGCACGAAGATGATGCGGCAGTTCGTCACATGATGCGCGTGGCGTCCGGGCTCGACTCGCTGGTGTTGGGCGAGCCACAGATTCTCGGGCAGATGAAATCGGCCTATGCCGTGGCGCGCGAGGCCGGCACCATCGGGCCGCTGCTCGGGCGCTTGTTCCAGGCCACGTTCAATGCGGCCAAGCAAGTGCGCACCGACACCGCCATCGGTGAGAACCCGGTGTCCGTGGCGTTTGCCGCGGTCAGCCTGGCGAAACAGATTTTCAGCGACTTGCAACGCAGCCAGGCCCTGTTGATCGGCGCTGGCGAAACCATCACCCTGGTCGCCCGCCATCTGCATGACCTGGGGGTCAAGCGCATCGTGGTCGCCAACCGCACCCTCGAGCGTGCGAGCATTCTGGCCGAGCAGTTCGGCGCTCACGCGGTGCTGCTGTCGGACATCCCGGCAGAACTGGTGCGCAGCGACATCGTCATCAGTTCCACTGCCAGCCAGTTGCCGATTCTCGGCAAGGGCGCCGTGGAAAGCGCCCTGAAGCTGCGTAAGCACAAGCCGATTTTCATGGTGGACATCGCCGTTCCGCGGGATATCGAGCCAGAAGTCGGCGAGTTGGACGACGTGTATCTCTATAGTGTCGACGATCTCCACGAAGTCGTCGCCGAGAACCTCAAGAGCCGTCAGGGTGCAGCCCAGGCCGCGGAAGAGATGGTCTCGGTCGGCGCCGAAGATTTCATGGTCCGCCTGCGCGAATTGGCGGCGGTCGACGTGCTAAAGGCCTATCGTCAACAGAGCGAACGCCTGCGCGATGAAGAATTGCAAAAAGCCCAGCGTTTGCTGGCCAACGGTGGCAGCGCCGAAGAAGTGCTGGTGCAACTGGCACGGGGCCTGACCAACAAACTCTTGCACGCACCCAGCGTGCAGTTGAAAAAGCTCTCTGCCGAAGGTCGCCTCGATGCGCTGGCGATGGCCCAGGAACTCTTTGCCCTCAATGAGGGCTCATCGGAAAGCTTTTCGGATAAGAAACCGCAATGAAAGCGTCACTGCTCAATAAGCTGGACATCCTCCAGGACCGTTTCGAGGAATTGACCGCCCTGCTTGGCGACGGCGAGGTCATTTCCGATCAGAACAAATTCCGCACCTATTCCAAGGAATACGCGGAAGTCGAGCCGATCGTCGAAACCTATAAACAGTTGCTCAAAGTGCAAGGCGACCTAGAAGGTGCCCAGGCACTGCTCAAGGACAGCGACCCGGACATGCGTGAAATGGCCGTGGAAGAAGTCCGCGAAGCCAAGGAGCGTCTGGTCGAACTGGAAGCCAGCCTGCAACGCATGCTGTTGCCCAGGGACCCGAACGACGGGCGCAACGTGTTTCTCGAAATCCGTGCCGGCACCGGCGGCGACGAGGCGGCGATTTTCTCCGGCGACCTGTTCCGCATGTATTCGCGTTATGCCGAGCGTCGCGGCTGGCGGGTGGAGATCCTCTCGGAAAACGAGGGTGAACACGGCGGCTATAAAGAAGTAATCGCCCGGGTTGAAGGTGACAATGTCTACGGCAAGCTGAAGTTCGAATCCGGCGCGCACCGCGTGCAGCGGGTTCCGGCGACCGAGTCCCAGGGCCGCATCCACACCTCGGCCTGTACCGTGGCGGTGTTGCCCGAGCCGGACGAGCAGGAAGCGATCGAGATCAATCCGGCGGATTTGCGGATCGACACGTACCGTTCCTCCGGTGCCGGTGGTCAGCACGTCAACAAGACCGATTCGGCGATTCGCATCACCCACTTGCCGTCCGGCATCGTCGTGGAGTGCCAGGAAGAACGTTCGCAGCACAAAAACCGTGCCCGTGCGATGTCCTGGTTGTCGGCCAAACTCAACGACCAGCAGACCAGCGCCGCCGCGAATGCCATCGCCAGCGAGCGCAAGTTGCTGGTCGGTTCCGGTGATCGCTCCGAACGTATCCGCACCTACAATTTTGCCCAGGGCCGGGTCACCGACCATCGGGTCAACCTGACGCTGTATTCCCTCGACGAAATCCTCGCCGGTGGCGTCGATGCGGTGATCGAGCCGTTGCTGGCCGAGTACCAGGCTGATCAACTCGCGGCGATAGGTGAGTAAATGACGATCATTGCCAGCTTGTTGCGCGCCGCCGATTTGCCCGACTCGCCAACGGCGCGTCTGGATGCCGAATTGTTGCTGGCGGCGGCGTTGGGCAAGTCCCGCAGTTTTTTGCACACCTGGCCGGAACGTATCGTGCCGAGCGAAGCGGCACTGACCTTCGCCGAGTATCTGCAGCGCCGTCGGGGCGGTGAGCCGGTGGCCTACATTCTGGGGCAGCAAGGTTTCTGGAAGCTTGATCTGGAAGTCGCTCCGCACACGTTGATCCCGCGTCCGGATACCGAGTTGCTGGTGGAAGCCGCACTTGAACTGCTGCCCGCCACACCGGCAAAAGTACTGGACCTGGGCACCGGCAGTGGTGCCATCGCACTGGCCTTGGCCAGCGAACGTCCGGCGTGGAAAGTCACTGCCGTGGACCGCGTGCTGGAAGCCGTTGCCCTCGCTGAGCGCAACCGCCAGCGCCTGCACCTGAACAACGCCACGGTACTCAGCAGTCACTGGTTCAGTGCGCTGGAGGATCAACGTTTTGAGTTGATCATCAGTAACCCGCCCTACATCGCCGCCGCCGATCCGCACCTGGTGGAAGGCGATGTACGTTTCGAACCGTCCAGTGCCCTGGTCGCAGGCGTCGATGGGCTCGACGATTTGCGCTTGATCGTCGCCCAGGCCCCGGATCATCTGGAAGCCGGTGGCTGGCTGATGCTCGAACACGGTTACGATCAGGCCGAGGCGGTGCGCGATCTGCTGCTGACCCGCGGCTTTGAAGAAGTCCACAGCCGCACCGACCTGGGCGGTCATCAACGCATCAGTCTGGGACGCCTGCCATGCTGAATGATCAGGAATTGCTGCGCTACAGCCGGCAGATTCTGTTGCAGCACATCGATATCGACGGTCAGTTGCGATTAAAGGAAAGTCGCGTACTGATCGTCGGCCTCGGCGGTCTCGGTGCGCCGGTGGCGCTGTATCTGGCGGCAGCGGGTGTGGGTGAAATGCACCTGGCGGACTTCGACACCGTCGACCTGACCAACCTGCAACGCCAGATCATCCATGACACCGACAGCGTCGGCATGAGCAAGGTGGATTCGGCGATCAAGCGCCTGACGGCCATCAACCCCGAGATTCGGCTGGTCGCCCATCGCGCGGCGCTGGACGAAGATTCACTGGCCGCAGCCGTGGCCGGCGTGGATCTGGTGCTGGACTGTTCCGACAATTTCTCCACCCGTGAAGCGGTCAACGCCGCTTGTGTGGCTGGTGCCAAACCCCTTGTCAGCGGCGCGGCGATTCGTCTGGAAGGGCAGTTGTCGGTGTTCGACCCGCGCCGCCCGGAAAGTCCGTGCTACCACTGTCTATACGGGCACGGCAGCGAAGCCGAATTGACCTGCAGCGAAGCCGGCGTGGTTGGCCCGTTGGTGGGCCTGGTCGGCAGCCTGCAAGCCCTCGAAGCGCTGAAGTTGCTGGCGGGGTTCGGTGAACCGCTGGTAGGGCGCCTGTTGTTGATTGACGCCTTGGGCTCACGCTTCCGTGAGTTGCGGGTCAAGCGCGATCCTGGCTGCAGCGTCTGTGGGCCAAAGCATGCGTGAAGCGCCCATCGGCGTATTCGACTCCGGCGTCGGTGGGCTTTCGGTGCTGGCCGAGATCCAGCGTTTGCTGCCTGACGAAACGCTCATGTACGTCGCCGATTGCGGGAATATCCCTTACGGCGAGAAGACCCCGGAATTCATCCGCCAGCGCTGCAGCGTCATGGCCAGGTTCTTCCAGCGCCAGGGCGCCAAGGCTCTGGTGCTGGCCTGTAACACTGCAACGGTTGCCGGCGTTGCCGATCTGCGCCGCGATTATCCGCAGTGGCCCATCGTCGGTATGGAACCAGCGGTCAAACCGGCGGCCGCCGCCACCCGCAGTGGCGTGGTCGGGGTGCTGGCCACGACCGGTACTTTGCAGAGCGCCAAGTTCGCCGCGCTGCTCGACCGTTTCGCCACCGATGTTCGGGTGATCACCCAACCTTGCCCGGGATTGGTGGAGTTGATCGAGAACGGCGATCTACACAGTCCGGCGTTGCGCCTGTTGCTGGAACGCTATGTTCGGCCACTGCTTGCCGAAGGCGCTGACACCATCATTCTGGGATGCACTCACTATCCGTTTCTCAAGTCGTTGCTGAGGGAGATGATCCCGGATGACATCAGTCTGATCGACACCGGTGCCGCCGTCGCTCGTCAACTTCAGCGTCTGCTGGCCGAACGTGAGTTGCTGGCGGACGGGCCAGCGCGCGCCGCTCAGTTCTGGACCAGCGCCAATACAGAACATTTCGCAAATATTCTGCCGACACTATGGAATACAACCGGGGTTGTGCGAAGCTTTGAAGGGTGAGTGGGAATTGGAGTAATTCCTCCAATTGGGGTGAACTTCTGTTTAACCGTCGACTTCTATAGCTGTGTGCGTTGAGCAACAAAAAAACCAAACGAAATCGTTCGGAAAAGGATGTTTCTATGAAGCGACTATTCTGCTTGGCCGCGATTGCGGCCGCACTAATGGGGCAAAGTTACACTGCGCAGGCTGCAGGCGTGGAGTTCGCGGTCGGCCAGACCGGCGAGTCGACCATGACTTATCGCCTGGGCATGCAATTGGACTGGGACAAGAGCTGGTGGCAGAGCGACGTGGGTCGACTGACCGGTTACTGGAGCGGTGCCTACACCTACTGGGAAGGCGACAAAACCTCCAGCAATAACAGCCTGTCGTTCTCTCCCGTGTTTGTTTACGAGTTTGCCGGCGAGAACGTCAAGCCGTACGTCGAACTTGGAGTTGGCGTGGCGTTGTTCTCCGACACCGAAATCGAAAACAACGATCTCGGTAGTTCGTTTCAGTTCGAGGATCGCTTCGGTGTCGGCCTGCGCTTTGCCGGCGGACATGAAGTCGGCGTTAGAGCGACGCACTATTCCAACGCCGGGATCAGCAGTCCTAACGATGGTGTAGAGAGTTACGCATTGCATTACACGATGCCGTTGTAAGCTCGATACTCACAACCCATGTAGAAGAGAACTTGCTCGCGATAACGGTCTGTCAGCCAGCATCAATGTTGAATCTGAAACCGCTATCGCGAGCAAGCTCGCTCCCACAGGGGCAAGTTGGCTTCAACTTCAGCGATACGCCGTGGAAATCCCCTGGCGTTCCTCAATGCACTCCGGTGCCCCCATCTCGAACTCTCGACAGATCAGCGGGCGTTTTTCGTAGATGGTGCACATCATCGTGTTGCGATCCAGCGCGGCGCACCAGCCGTCATCCAGGCGCAGCATGACTTCCCCACCCCAGTCATCGGTGTCGATATACCGTTCGGGCACGCCGGTGTCGGTGATCAACATGACTTCGAGCTGGCAGCAACAGGCGGCGCAGGTCGAGCAGGTCACCGCGGGCGTGGCGATTTGCGTGTGAGGGATGGTTTTCATGGCGCGCAGTGTAAGGCAGTGGCCCGGTGCTGTGTGAAAGCGCTGACGGACGCTAGTCGTCGACGACAGGTTTGACACGGGCGGCCATCACATGCAGCAGCGGAAACAGCAGCGCCCAGAGCAGGCCGATGCCGATCAGGGTGGGTAGTACGCCGAAGGGGAATCTCACCCCAGCCAATTGTCCGCCGGCGTAATACGACAGTGGACCGCCCACCGCGCCCAGCAGGCTTGCCCGCCACATCGGACTGGCACTCCAGCGCAGGCAGTGGCGCAACGTAGTTGCCAACAATGCCCAAAGCAACATCAGCCACAGGGGAATCAAGGGCGAAAGGTCTTTGAATTCGAACACGCCCAGCCAGCGCAGAAAACTGTCCACAGCCGTGCCGAGCACCACCACACTGAGGATCAGCCGACCTTCTCGCCCCCAACTGCTTATCCACAACAGATGAATCACCAGCGCCGCCAGCGCCACCAGCAGCCACAGGCTGTTGCCACCCATCACGCACGCGAACCAGCCGAGCTGGAACAACAATGCATTGGCCAGACGTTCAAGCATCGAAACGGCCGAGCAGTGGCGCGGTGATTGCAGACGGCTTGGCCAGGAGCAATTGCGCGGTACCGATGGTGCGCTCAAGGAAGCCGCCTTCGCAGTAGCACAGGTAATACTCCCATAGACGCAGGAAGTAATCGTCGTAGCCCAATTCGATCAAGCGGCTCTGGGCGCCACGAAAGTTCTCGTGCCATAAGCGCAACGTCCGGGCGTAGTGCAAACCGAAATCCTCCATGTGCAGCAGGTTCATGTCGGTGTCGCGACCGACAATCTCGAGCATTTTCTGGACGCAGGGCAGCGCGCCGCCGGGGAAGATGTAGCGCTGGATAAAGTCGACGTTGTCCTTGGCCTGCTCGTAGCGCTGATCGCGGATGGTGATGGCCTGCAACAGCATCAGGCCGTTGCTCTTGAGCAGGTGCGCACATTGCTTGAAGTACGTCGGCAGGAAGCGATGGCCGACCGCCTCGATCATCTCGATGGAGACCAGTTTGTCGTATTGGCCGGTGAGATCGCGGTAGTCCTTGAGCAACAACGTGACCTGGTCTTGCAGTCCCAGCGCTTCAATGCGTTTTGCGGTGAAGGCGTACTGCTCCTTGGAGAGCGTGGTGGTGGTGACTTTGCAACCGTATGTCTGCGCGGCGTACAGGGCCATGCTGCCCCAGCCGGTGCCGATTTCCAACAGGTGGTCTGTGGGTTTCAGCGCAAGTTTCTGGCAAATGCGCTCCAGTTTGTTCAGTTGCGCCTGCTCCAGGCTGTCGTCGGCACGCAGGAATTGCGCGGCCGAATACATCATGGTCGGGTCGAGAAACTGTTCGAACAGCTCATTGCCCAGATCGTAGTGAGCGGCGATGTTTTTCTGCGAACCCTTGCGTGTATTGCGATTCAGCCAATGCAGGCCCTGGATCAGTGGTCGACTCAGTTTTGCCAGGCCGCCTTCGAGGGCATCGAGCACCTCAAGGTTGCTGACGAACACGCGGACCACTGCGGTCAAATCCGGTGAGCTCCAATACCCATGAATGAACGCCTCGGCTGCGCCAATCGAACCCTTGCTGGCCACCAGTCCCCAGACGGCCGCATTGAGGATATGGACTTCCCCCACCAGCGGGCTGCCGGCGCTGCCGAACGCATGCCGTTCCCCGTCTTCGATCAGTATCAATTGACCGTGTTTGAGCTGCGCCAGTTGCCGAAGCACGCCTCGGCGCAGCAACGATCCGCTCAAACCATGGGTACCGAACAGACTGGCTTTGAGCGTAAGGCTAGAGGATTTCATGGCGGCGGTCCTTGGGGGGAACAGTGGCGGTCTGAAAGCTGCCATCGGCAGCCCGATGAGCAAATAACGGCAAGCGCTTGAGCAACAGGCGCAGGGCTTGCCAATAAATCGCCAGCGCAGTTTTTGCGGTCATCCACGGGAAGCGCCGCAAGTAACGGTGCAGGCTGGCGCGATCAAGGGGTTCGCGTTTGAGGCTGAGCGTGGCATCGAAAAGTTTTTTTTCTCCCTGCCAGTCAGCCATGTGCACACCGATCCGTTTCGCGACCGGGCTGAAGCTCATGCGGTACTGGATATCACGGGGCAGAAACGGCGAGACGTGAAAGGCTTTGGGCACAGAGAAGTGTTGATGGAAATCCGATAGGTCTTCGGGGGCTTTGGCGGGCAACACGTAGTGATAGCGCTCGCGCCAAGGGGTGTTGGTGACTTCGCAGACAATCGCCGCCAATTGGCCGTCGGCCTCATGGCAATAAAAAAAACTCACCGGGTTGAACGACAGGCCCCAGCTGCGGGGCTGGGTCAGCAAGCAGACCGAGCCTTGCGGCACATGCCCGATGGCCTCGCCCACCTGTTGCCGCACCGCGTCGACCAGGCGTATGCCTCGGCCGGTGTAAGTCTTGAGGTAGTCGGTTTCTCGAAACGAAAACGGTGCGAAGCGGCTCAAGCCTGACAGGCGCGACAGGCCGAACACGGTTTGCTGTTCGTCGAGGTCCAGGTACAACAGGCCGATGCGGTAACGGAACTGATGAGCCCGTGGGCTAAAACGCCGATGGGCGATCCAGCCGCTATAAAGCGCGCTGTTCACAGGGTTTCTCCAAACGAACCGGCAACTCGCAAGGCGCTGACAACACCGTCTTCATGGAAGCCGTTGGCCCAATAGGCGCCGCAGTAGTAGGTATGTTGCGCACCGTTCAACTCTTCCCAGCGCGCCTGTGCGGCCACCGATGCCAAGCTGAATTGCGGGTGGGCATAGGTGAACCGGGCGAGCACCTTGGCAGGATCGATGGCTGCGCTCTGGTTGAGGCTGACACAGAACGTTGTGTCGCTCTGGATACCCTGCAGGATGTTCATGTCGTAGGTCACGGCGGCATGTGTATGGCCGGAGCCCACCAGGCGAAAATTCCAGCTGGCCCATGCAAGTTTTCGTTCGGGCAACAGGCGTGTGTCGGTGTGCAGCACAACTTCATTGTCGGCGTAGGGCAAGGCGCCGAGGATCGATTGTTCGGCATCGCTCGGTGCGGCCAACAGTTTCAAGGCCTGATCGCTGTGGCAGGCGAACACCACCTTGTCGAAACGCTCGCTGACGCCGGCGCTGTGGATAACCACGCCCTCTGCGTCGCGTTCGACCCGCGTTACCGGGCAGTTGAGGCGAATGTTGTGGCTAAAACCAGCCGTCAACGGCGCGACGTAGGCCGCTGAACCACCTTCGATCACCTGCCATTGCGGGCGATTGCTGACAGACAGCAGGCCATGGTTCTTGAAAAACCGCACAAACAATTGCAACGGGAAAGCCAGCATGTCGGCCATCGGCATCGACCAGATCGCCGAACCCATGGGCACGATGTAATGCAGGATGAAACGCTCGCCGTAGCGGCCGGCCTGTAGATAGTCGTTGAGGGTGGTGCCGGGCTTGATCCGTTGTTGCTCCAGGTCGCGCAGGGCTTCTTTGTTGAACCGCAGAATATCGCGCAGCATGCCCCAGAATCCCGGCGACAGTAGATTGCTTCGCTGGGCGAAAAGGCTGTTGAAGTTGTTGCCGTTGTACTCGAGACCGCTGTCGGGGTCGGTGACCGAAAAGCTCATTTCTGTGGGTTTGAACCCCACGCCCAGCTGGCCGAGCAGGCGAATGAAATTGGGGTAGGTCCAGTCATTGAATACGATAAAACCGGTATCTACCGCATAACGCTGGCCATCGACCGTCACGTTTTTGGTGTGGGTATGACCGCCAACACGATCGCTGGATTCGAACAGGGTGATCTCGTGTCTACGATTGAGCAGGTAGGCGCAGGTCAAGCCTGAGATGCCGCTACCGATAATGGCAATTTTCACGGCTTATCCTTAATCGGCGGGTTGCTGCGCACCATGCGTTTACCGATCGCCAGTTTCAGGCGGGCGGGCAATTTCGACATGGGCCACAGGACTGCCATGAACGTCCCGGGAAACGCGATCTCCAGCGGCCGATTCTGGAGTTTGGCGAAGATGTACCGTGCGGCTTTGTCCGCAGGCCAGCTCAGGGGCATGGGAAAGTCGTTTTTTGCCGTCAAGGGTGTATCGACGAACCCAGGGCTGACCACGGTGACTTCAATACCTTCCGGGGACAGGTCGATGCGCAAGGACTCGAACAGGTAACGCAAACCGGCTTTCGAAGCGCCATAGGCTTCCGCCCGTGGCAGCGGCAGGTAGGTCACCGAACTGGCCACCCCCACCAGGTGCGGGGCGATGCCTTTGCGCAACAGTGGCAGGGCGGCTTCGATGCAATAGCTGCTGGCGATCAGATTGGTGCGTACCACGTGCTCGATGATCGAGGCGTCGAACTGCTTGGCGTCCACGTACTCACAGGTGCCTGCGTTGAGAATCACCGTATCCAGAGAACCCCATTGCTCGGCAATCTGTTCACCGATTTCCCTGACGGTCTGGCTGTTGGTCAGGTCGCCTGCCACCACCAGTACTTGCCCTGGATAACGCTGGGACAAGACTTCCAGCGGCGCCCGTGATCGCGAGCTGACAGCCAGGTGCGCGCCGCTTTTGAGGATTTCCTCGGCCAGTGCAGCGCCAATGCCGCTGCTGGCGCCGGTCAGCCAATATCGCCGTGGAGGTGAAAGACTCATCCCATTCTCCTTTTCAGCCAGGCAATGGCCCGACCCAACACGGGTAGATGTTCATAAAGCAATGCCCCGGCATCGAAGTAATCGCGGTGGCAATAAACTTTGTCGCGCCAGCGCAAGTGTGAGCAGCCGTCGACCCGAATTATCCGGCCGCCGGCTAGGCGCGGATGGCGGTAGCTCATCACCCAGCGCAGATAACCTTCACCGTCCGCGATCTGGTCGAAACCATGAAAGTCGAAACGCAGCTCACTGACGTTGGAATAAAGCTCGGCGAAGTAACTGTGCAATTGCCCAAGGCCCTGGACTTCGTGCAAGGGATCGGTAAAACGCACGTCCTGGGTATAGAGGTCATTGAGTCGATGCAGGTTGTCTTTATTCAGCTCTGCGAACTGCCGGGCGAACTGTTGCAGGAAACTACTCATGCAGGCCTCCGGCGTTGTGCCGTGTCGGCAGGTTCTTGAACGCAGCCAGGGCGCGTGCCCGTGACGCGTTGAGGTCGACAATCGGAGACGGATAGTTCGCCACGCCGAACAATCCACCGAGGTGTGCCGGGTTGTGCAGCTCTTTTTTGTTCAGTCCGGACAGTTCCGGCAGCCAGTGCTTGATGAACACACCTTCGGCGTCGAACTTTTCGGACTGGCTCAACGGGTTGAAAATCCGGAAGTACGGTGCGGAGTCGGTGCCCGTGGACGAACTCCATTGCCAGCCGCCATTGTTGGCGGCGAGGTCGCCATCGATCAGGTGACGCATGAAAAAGCGCTCGCCCTCACGCCAGTCAATCAGCAGATTCTTGGTCAGGAACATCGCCACCACCATGCGCAGGCGGTTGTGCATCCAGCCGGTTTCCAGCAGTTGGCGCATGGCGGCATCAATGATTGGCACTCCGGTGCGGGCCTCCTGCCAGGCTGCGAGCTCTTCGGGCGCATGGCGCCAGGCCAGTGCTTCGGTTTCCGGGCGGAAGGCACGGTGACGGGAGACTCTCGGGTAGCCCACCAGAATATGTTTATAGAATTCGCGCCACAGCAGTTCATTGATCCAGGTGACGGCGCCGGCCTTGCCGCTTTCGAACTCGCCCTGATTGCTTTGCAGTGCGGTGTGCAGGCATTGGCGCGGTGAAATCACGCCGGCAGCGAGATAAGGCGAGAGCTGACTGGTCCCGGGTTTCGCCGGAAAATCGCGCTCGCTCTGGTAATAGTCGATCTGCGTGTCGGCGAAGGTCTCGAGCCGGTGCCGGGCCTCGGTTTCACCGGCGGGCCACAGCGCCCGAAGGCTGGCGGTCGGTGTCTCGAACCCGTTGACACTGGCGGGCACCGGATCGCTGGGGATTTCCAGCGGTGCCTGTGCCAATGGCGCGCTGACCAGTCGCGGCAGGGCGCGGTGCAGGCGCTCGTAGCAGACCTTGCGGAACTGGCTGAACACCTGAAAGTACGAGCCGGTTTTGGTCAGGATACTGCCCGGTTTGAACAGCAATTGATCCAGATAACTGTGGAATTCGATGCCTTGACCTGCCAGTGCTTCGGCAACGGCAGCGTCTCGGTCGGTTTCGTGGATGCCGTATTCCTCGTTGACGTGCACGGCCTCGATGTTTAATTGCCGGCACAGGTCGAGCAGCACCTGCGGGGCTTCATCCCAGCGCGCAGCCGTGCGGATCAGCAAGGGAATGTTCAATTGGCCGAGCGCCACGCTTAGCTCACCGAGATTGCGTAACCAGAAATCCACTTTGCACGGCGCATCGTCGTGTTCCAGCCATTGCTCCGGGCTCAGCAGATACACCGCCACGCACGGGCCAACCGCAGCGGCGGCAGAGAGGGCGGTGTTGTCATGTAGGCGCAAGTCGCTGCGCAGCCAGATCAATTGCATGGTGTCGTCCGTACAAATCATTAAAGAAGCGCTATTAAATGAGCCCGCACTGAACCAGGGCCTGGTGTGCCAACAATGGATCTTCGGCCAAGTACAAATCGGCGATTTCTGAAGTGGTTACGGACAGCTCGGCGTGATGAATGCACACCGTTGGTCCGACGATCATTTTTGGGCAATTGACGTTGTTCAAAAGCTTCGGCAACTGCGAGAGGTTTATGGCGTTGCTGGAATACAGCAGTACCCCCCGGGGTTGCAGATAATCCACTGCGACGGCGAGCTCACCGACGGGCAGCGGCCAATCGAACACCTCTACCGGGCAGTCGGCGCTGCTGACCAGCCAGGCCGTGAGCCACAGATGAGGCTCCAGTGGCCGGTCCGAGTGGTTGATCAACAGCAAGGGCGGGGTGTGTAACTGACGGTTGTTATGGTAGATGCGCGCACCGAATTTGCTGCGCAACCACGAATAAAAAAATACCCGTTCCATCTGCGCGCCGAACTGGCCTTGCCAGCGTTGCTCCAGTTCCGCCAGCAGCGGCAGCAACAATTGTTCGCACAAGGTTCGCGGCGGGTAGAGCGCCATGGCCTGGTTGATGGTGTCATCCAGCGGCCGCTCGGTCAGCTTGGTGACCGCCATCAGCAAGGTCTGGCGCAGCCGTTGCCAGTCGTTCTCCACCGGTTGGCTGAAGGCCTGCGGGGTATCGAGCAGTTGCTTGACCTGGCTGACGGCCACGCCGCGGTTGAGCCAGGTCAGGATCGTCTGGATACGCTGCACGTGATCGCTGGAAAACAATCGATGCCCCTTGGGCGTACGCTGCGGAACGATCAGGCCATAGCGCCGTTCCCAGGCGCGTAAGGTCACGGCGTTGACGCCGGTCAGGCGGGCCACTTCGCGAATCGGCAGCCAGCCTTCATCGAGGGCCTTTTTGAAGTCGGCCCCCAAGTCTTCGCTGGCGCTGCTGTCGAGTAGTTCTTTCATTAGATTGCGTTTCGCAGGCTGAGATTTTCCGGATGCGGTTGCAGGTAAACCTGTTGCGCGATGTAGGGGTCCGGATACTGCCGAAAGTGATGCTTGAGCAGTGTCAGCGGCACCACCAGCGGCACAATGCCGTGCCGGTACTGGCCAATCACATGCTGCACTTCCTGTTTGTCATCGGCGCTGAGGTTTTTTTTCAGGTAACCGCTGAGGTGCTGCAGCACGTTGGTGTGAGTGCGCCGGGTCGCACATTTTTTCAGCGCGGCCATCAATTCGCTGAAGTACTGCGGGCCGAGTGTTCGAGGATCGGTCTTGCCCATGTTGCCCAGCAGATTGCCCAGGGCTTTGTACTGCACCGGGTTGTGGGCCATCAGCAGGTACTTGTAGCGCGAGTGAAACTCCGTCAAGCCACGGCGAGTCAGGCCTTCTTTGAGCAGTTGCTGCCAGGCGCTGTAGGCGAAGACACGGGTGAGGAAATTCTCGCGCAGTACCGGATCGTTGAGTCGCCCGTCTTCTTCCACCGGCAAGTCCGGATGCTGCGCGCAAAAAGCCTGGGCATAGATACCCCGGCCGCCACCGTCAACCGGTGCACCGTTGGCGTGATACACCTTTACACGCTCCAGGCCGCAGGACGGGGATTTTTGCATGAAGATGTAGCCGCAGATGTCGTCGAGTTCCGCCGCCATTTTTCGTCCGTACTCGGCCAGCGGCCGGGTGACGTTGATCTCACGGTCGAGCGTGCCAACGGCCTCTGGCTGAACCGGATCGCCCACCAACCGAATGGGTTCGCGAGGAATGCCCAGGCCGATCGCCACTTCCGGGCAGATCTCAACGAAATCGAAGTAATCGGTGAGGGTGCGGCTGCACAGCCGTGACTCCTTGTGCCCGCCGTTAAAGCGCACTTCGGTACCCATCAGGCAGGCGCTGATGGCGATTTTCGGTTTGGCGGAGGGCAGGGGCATCGGAACACCTCGAATCAAAAACCTGTACAGATATTTTTATCTGTACAACATGAGGTTCATCATAGATTCGAAGCTGTACAAGTCAAATGTTATGTATAAGTTTTTTGCGTTCCTTGTAGAAGCGGGCTCCTACAGCGCCTACAGCCAGCCGAACCTCCAGTGATCCTGCTCGGAAAGAATCTGCCACTGGTAGCGCTCGCTGCGCTGGGTCAGCACCGCTTGCAACTCGATCTCCAGCACCGTTCCTTCATCGTCTCGGAAAAGCCTGGTCACCAGAAAATGTTTTTCGCGATTTTGCGGGCGCGCTGCTGTCCATTTCGACAGCAGCAATTTGTTTGGGTTGATGCGGTTCATTGCAGGTGCTCATGCAGGCGGCGGGCGGCTTCCTGGCCGCTGAGCCAGGCCCCTTCGACGCGTCCCGACAGGCACCAGTCGCCACAGGCATACAAGCCCAGATCGGCATCGGCCAGCGTGCCCCATTCGTGGCTGCTGGCAGGGCGGGCGTAAAGCCAGCGGTGGGCCAGGCTGAAGGTCGGTGCGGGCATGGAGTCGTGCAGCAGTTCAGCGAACGCACCGTGCAATTGCTCGATCACCGCTTCTTTCGGCAGGTCGATGTGCTGACGGCTCCAGGTGCTGGTGGCGTGTAACACCCAAGTGTCGAGCGTGTTGTCGCGCCCGGGTTTGCTGCGGTTGCGGGCCAGCCAGTCGAGCGGGCTGTCCTGCACGAAACAGCCTTCCATGGGCGTTTCCAGCGGTGTTTCGAACGCTAGGGCGATGGCCCAGGTAGGGTCCATTTTCACCCCGGCGGCAGCACCTGCGAGCTTCGGCGCGGAGGCCAGCAGTGCCGTCGCTTGCGGCGCCGGCGTGGCGATCACCACGTGGCTGAAGGGGCCGTGGGTGAAACCTTCGGCATCCTGCAAGTGCCAGTGTTCTTCGCCGCGATAGACCTCGGTGATCCGGCAGGCGAAATGCACTTCCAGGTCGCCGAGCAATGACCGGGTGATGGCGCTCATGCGGGGCGTGCCGACCCAGCGGGTTTGTTCGTCCGGTGACAGATTGAGCTGGCCGCCATGGAAGGTGTACAGCTGTGGCGTCCACTCGGCCACCCAGCCGTTGGCTTGCCAGCGCTGCACTTCCGTGACGAAGCGGCGGTCGCGGGCAGTGAAATATTGCGCGCCCATGTCCAGCGCACCTGCATCACTGCGCTTGCTCGACATGCGTCCGCCACTGCCGCGGCTTTTATCAAAAAGTTGCACGACATAGCCCAGCTCAGTCAGGGCTTGGGCGGCTGAGAGTCCGGCGATGCCGGTGCCGATGATTGCGATAGGTACAGTCATAAGGGCCTCGTTTACCTTTCTGTACAGACTACGCCGGGGTTGAAACCTGTACAATATTGTTTTTTGGTATAACTTTTAACGTTCTCGTTCTGACAGCTTGGCCTATTGTTAAACACAGAGCCTGCCCGATATCAAAGATCCCTTGCTTATAAAAATAGACTAGTCATCAGGGTAAAACGCCACGCGAGGAAGAAGTCATGCACATATTGCTGACCGGCGGTACTGGTTTGATAGGACGTCAGCTTTGTCGGTACTGGTTGAGTCAGGGACATCGCCTGACCGTCTGGAGCCGGACGCCTGCGAAAGTCGCGAAAATTTGCGGTGCCCAGGTACGGGGTGTCGCCCGACTCGAGGACATCGGGCAGGAACCGGTGGATGCAATCATCAATCTTGCCGGGGCGCCGATTGCCGATCGGCTCTGGACCCACAAACGCAAGGCTTTGTTATGGAGCAGCCGCATCACCCTGACGGAAACTTTGCTGGCCTGGCTCGAGGGCCGTGAGCAGAAGCCGAGTGTGCTGATTTCAGGTTCGGCAGTGGGTTGGTACGGCGACGGTGGTGAGCGGGAGCTCACCGAGGACTCGCCACCGGTGATCGACGACTTCGCCAGTCAGCTGTGCATTGCCTGGGAAGAAACCGCGCAGCGTGCGGAGGGCTTGGGGATACGGGTGACCCTCGTACGCACCGGGTTGGTGTTGTCAGCCGAAGGCGGCTTTTTGTCGCGTCTGTTGCTGCCGTTCAAACTCGGGCTGGGGGGCCCGATTGGCAACGGTCGGCAGTGGATGCCGTGGATTCATATCAACGATCAAATCGCCTTGATTGATTTTCTTCTGCATCGCAATGAAGCCAACGGTCCATATAATGCGTGCGCACCGAAGCCGGTGCGTAATCGCGAATTTGCCAAGACCCTGGGCAGCGTGTTGCACCGCCCGGCGTTCATGCCGATGCCGGCCTTTGCGTTGAAGGTCGGCCTGGGCGAGTTGTCTTTGATATTGCTGGGCGGCCAGCGGGCCACACCGGCGCGTTTGCTCGAAGCAGGTTTCACATTCCAGTTCACTGATTTGCGCGCGGCCCTGGAAGATCTCTCCAGCCGCCTTTGAAATAGGACGTTGCATGACCGATCACGCGTTGCTTCTGGTCAATCTGGGCTCACCGGCCTCCACTTCGGTGGCGGATGTGCGCCGGTACCTCAATCAGTTTCTCATGGATCCTTACGTGATCGACGTACCCTGGCCGGTGCGGCGTTTGCTGGTGTCGCTGATCCTGATCAAGCGTCCCGAGCAGTCGGCCCATGCTTACGCTTCGATCTGGTGGGACGAGGGCTCGCCGCTGGTAGTGCTCAGCCGCCGCTTGCAGCAGGCGATGACGTCACAGTGGCGCCACGGTCCGGTCGAGCTGGCGATGCGTTACGGCCAGCCGTCCATTGAGTCGATGCTGACACGTCTGGCGGCACAAGGGCAAAAGCGGATCACGCTCGCGCCGCTTTATCCACAGTTCGCCGACAGCACCACCACCACCGTGATCGAAGAAGCCCGGCGCGTCGTGCGCGAGAACAAGCTCGATGTGCAACTGTCAGTGCTCCAGCCGTTCTACGATCAGCCGGAATATCTCGACGCGCTGGTGGCCACGGCCAAACCCTATCTGCAACAGGATTACGATCATCTGTTGCTGAGCTTTCATGGTTTGCCGGAGCGCCACCTGACGAAGCTGGACCCGAGCGGTCAGCATTGTTTAAAAAACCAAGATTGCTGCAAGAATGCTTCGCCGCAGGTAATGGCTACCTGCTACCGGGCTCAATGCCTGCGCACGGCATCCGAGTTTGCCAAGCGCATGGGCCTGCCGGACGGCAAGTGGTCGGTGTCGTTCCAGTCGCGCCTGGGGCGCGCCAAATGGATCGAACCCTACACCGAAGTGCGTCTTGACGAGTTGGCCAAGTCGGGTGTGAAAAAGCTGTTGGTGATGTGCCCGGCGTTCGTGGCCGATTGCATCGAGACGCTGGAAGAGATTGGTGATCGCGGCAAAGAGCAGTTCCGCGAAGCGGGAGGGGAGGAGTTGGTGCTGGTGCCGTGTCTCAATGATGACCCGCAGTGGGCGAAAGCGTTGAACACGTTGTGTGAAAGGGCGCCTCTGGCCCTGTAGGCATACAACCTGTAGCGAGGGAGTTCGCTCCCGCTTGAGTGCACAGCACTCACAAAATCTTCATTGACTGCGAGAATTTTGGGGCCGCTTCGCGACCCGGCGGGAGCGAGCTCCCTCGCCACAGGGGATCACCCTTTACAGCAGCGGCTCATCCGCCTTCTTGTGCTTCCAGCTGTCGTTGCCCGGCAGGATCAGGTTCAGCGCAATCGCCACCACCGCGCACAGCGCGATGCCTTTGAGGCCGAAGTCGTCCGGACCGGTGCCGGTACCCACCAACACACCGCCAATCCCGAACACCAGGGTCACCGACACAATCACCAGATTGCGCGCTTCGCCCAAGTCAATCTTGTGGCGAATCAGCGTGTTCATGCCCACCGCCGCAATCGAACCGAACAGCAGGCACAGAATCCCGCCCATTACCGGCACCGGAATGCTTTGCAGCAAGGCACCAAACTTGCCGATGAACGCCAGGCTGATGGCGAAGATCGCCGCCCAGGTCATGATTTTCGGGTTGTAGTTCTTGGTCAGCATCACCGCGCCGGTGACTTCGGCGTACGTGGTGTTGGGCGGGCCGCCGAACAGGCCGGCTGCAGTGGTGGCAATGCCGTCACCGAGCAGAGTGCGGTGCAGGCCGGGTTTCTTCAGGTAATCGCGACCGGTCACGCTGCCCACGGCAATCACGCCGCCGATGTGCTCAATGGCCGGGGCCAGGGCCACCGGAACAATGAACAGAATCGCCTGCCAGTTGAATTCCGGCGCAGTGAAATTCGGGATGGCGAACCACGGTGCAGCGGCAATCTTCGCCGTGTCGACCACGCCGAAGTAGAACGCCATGCCAAAACCGACCAGCACGCCGGAAATGATCGGCACCAGGCGGAAAATGCCTTTGCCGAACACGGCGACGATCAGGGTGGTCAGCAAGGCCGGCATCGAGATCAGCATGGCGGTCTGGTAATGAATCAGCTCGCTGCCGTCGCCAGCCTTGCCCATTGCCATGTTGGCGGCAATCGGCGCCATGGCCAGGCCGATGGAGATGATCACCGGGCCAATCACCACCGGTGGCAGCAGGCGATCGATGAAGCCGGTGCCTTTGATCTTCACGGCCAGGCCGAGAAAGGTATAGACGAAGCCCGCCGCCATCACGCCGCCCATGGTCGCCGCGAGGCCGAATTGGCCCTTGGCGAGAATGATCGGGGTGATAAAGGCAAAGCTCGACGCCAGGAACACCGGCACCTGACGCCCGGTGACGATCTGGAACAGGATCGTCCCCAGGCCAGCGGTGAACAGCGCTACGTTCGGATCAAGGCCGGTAATCAGCGGCATCAATACCAGGGCGCCGAACGCCACGAACAGCATCTGCGCACCGGACAGTACCGTGCGCCAGAGCGGATCGTTGAACTCTTGCTGCATGCTCACGCGTCCTTCTGCTTGGTGCCGAAGATCTTGTCGCCAGCATCGCCAAGGCCCGGGATGATGTAACCGTGTTCGTTCAGTTTTTGATCAATGGAAGCGGTATAGATGATCACGTCCGGGTGAGCCTTCTCTACCGCCGCGATACCCTCGGGGGCAGCGACCAGCACCATGGCGCGGATGTCGCGGCAGCCGGCCTTTTTCAGCAGATCGATGGTGGCAACCATGGAGCTGCCGGTGGCGAGCATCGGGTCGATGATCATCGCCAGGCGTTCGTCGATTTCCGGAACCAGTTTTTCCAGGTAGGTGTGGGCCTGCAGGGTTTCTTCGTTGCGGGCCACACCCACGGCGCTGACTTTGGCGCCAGGGATCAGGCTCAGCACGCCTTCGAGCATGCCGATACCGGCACGCAGGATCGGGACGACAGTAATTTTCTTGCCGGCGATTTTCTCGACCGACACAGTGCCGCACCAACCTTCGATATCGTAGGTTTCCAGCGGCAGGTCTTTAGTGGCTTCATAGGTCAGCAGGGCACCGACTTCCTGAGCGAGCTCGCGGAAATTCTTGGTGCTGATGTCTGCGCGGCGCATCAGGCCAAGTTTATGACGGATCAGCGGGTGGCGGATCTCGAGGATGGGCATGGGAAAGGCTCCGGCGGCGGGCAAAAAAACCGGCCTAGATTAATCTATCCGAGGGTGTTGTCCTATAGACATACAGTACGTTAGTCCACAAACGCTTGATCTGGCCGTGCGGGATGCGTACCTTTGCCCGCTTTTCCTGTCCGCTACCCCCCTTGGAGAGCACCATGTCCGCTGATCTCGAGCATATCCGTCAAATCATGCGAGAGGCTGACTGCCTGTACACCGAAGCTGAAGTCGAGGCGGCTATCGCCCGCGTCGGTGCGCACATCAATGAAGAACTGGCGGACAGCAACCCGGTGGTGTTCTGTGTGATGAATGGCGGCCTGATTTTCGCCGGCAAGCTGCTGACTCATCTGCAGTTCCCGCTGGAAGCGTCCTACCTGCACGCCACCCGTTATCGCAACGAAACCAGCGGCGGCGAGCTGTTCTGGAAAGCCAAGCCGGAAGTGTCGTTCATCGACCGTGACGTGCTGATCATCGACGACATCCTCGATGAAGGTCACACCCTGGGCGCGATCATCGACTTCTGCAAACACGCCGGCGCGCGCAAAGTGCACACCGCCGTGCTGATCGACAAGGACCACGACCGCAAGGCCCGCCCAGACCTGAAAGCCGATTTCGTTGGTCTGCCGTGCATCGACCGTTACATCTTCGGTTATGGCATGGACTACAAAGGCTACTGGCGTAATGCCAACGGGATTTTTGCCGTTAAAGGGATGTAAGACATGGATACGCCTCGCTTTCTGGATCAGACTTTGTTCGCTGAGTTAGCCGGAAAAGCTGCGGCTAATCCTCGTGGGCGCCAGCACCACAATTTCCATCAGATGGAAGACGCTTGCCATCGCATGGCGGTGGGGTTGCAACCTTCGACGTACATCCCGCCTCACCGGCATTTGGGTGACCACAAGGCTGAAACCCTATTGGTCCTCAAGGGGCGTCTGGGTGTGTTGATCTTTGACGAAGCCGGTGCGGTGTTGAGCAAGACCGTACTGCAGGCGGGTGGGGACTGTGTTGGCGTAGACCTGCCAACCGGTGTGTTCCACGGTTTGGTGGTGCTGGAGGCCGACAGCCTGATGTTCGAATGCAAGGCCGGACCTTATCGTCCGGTTGGTGAGGGTGAACTGGCGAATTGGGCGCCGCGCGAAGGTGAGCCTGGTGTTGCCGATTATCAGGCCTGGATGCGCGCGCAATTCGATTGATCCCTACCTTGTAGGGGCGAGCAAGCTCGCTCCAACACTCGCCCTACGGAGCCTGTCATGAGCTTTTTGATTCGCAGCTGCGCCGCTCTGTTGCTGACCCTCAGCCTGCCCCTGGCCGCCGCGCCGGCGCCGATGCACGGGCAGTTCCTGCCGCCGGATGATCTGACCCTGCGTGACGCAGCGCCCGAGCAGCAACAATTGCTGCAAGTCACCGAGTACTCGGTGGTGGTCGGCAGTCAGCGCCAGTCCAATCAGCAGCCGATCCCGGTCACTTCGCCGCTGTTGGTTCGTCTCAAGGGCAAATCCTTAAACAAGGGCGCGACCATTAATCAGGTGCTGGTGAATTTCGATGGCGAAAGCAAAAGTCTGAAAAAGCCGGTCTACGACGACAAAACCAGGACCCTCACCCTCTACTACCCGTTGGCGCAATACCGGGTGGTGATCGATCTGCTGCGTCATGACACGGTGTATTGCCAGTTTCTAAGCTACGCCAACGGCCACGTTTGGGCCGATCTGCACACCGGGGCTGTTCGTCCGCGTTGAGCCCGGCGCCTGCGCGGGGGTAAACTGCCCGCCCCGTGAAATGTCTGCGAGCTGGAGTCGGCAATGCGTAAAGATAAGAAACAAGTGATTGGTGACGAGATCGGCGATGAGCAGATCAAGTTGTTCCTCGATTTCGAACCGGTCGACGCGACTTCTCCGTCCCTGCACAAACTGATCAAGGCCTACCGTGGCCTGCGCATCGACGATTTCGAACGTTTCCTGACGTTCTTCGTCGAGGCCGGTTTTGACGTTAACGGCAAGGATGAACACGGCAATGACTTCGTTGCCCTGATCAAGGATCAGCGCAATGCGCCGGACTACATCGAACTGATCGAAAAGGCTCGCGGCTGATCGCTTTGTTCCCTGTGGCGAGGGAGCCAGCTCCCTCACCACAGAAAATGTTCAGCGAGCATAAAAAACGCCCCGCCCTCAATGAGGACGGGGCGTTTTTCATGCGGCCCAATCAAGCGTAGCTTTCGGTCTCACTGCTGGCTTCAACCAGTTCCAGAGCAACGTTGTTCTGCGCGTTGATCTTGCTATACAGCGCAGCGTCGGTTTCCAGGACTTTCTCGCGGGCCGGGAAGATTTCCGCCAGTTTGGCAGCCCACTCGCCTTTGGCCTGGCTCGGGAAGCATTTTTCGATCAGTTCCAGCATGATCGAAACAGTCACCGAAGCCCCTGGCGAAGCGCCGAGCAGGGCGGCAAGGGAACCGTCCTTGGCGGCGACCAGTTCGGTACCGAACTGCAGGATGCCGCCTTTTTTCGGGTCTTTCTTGATGATCTGCACCCGTTGACCAGCCACTTCCAGACGCCAGTCCTCGGCTTTCGCTTCAGGGTAGAAGCGACGCAGGGATTCGAGGCGCTGCTCCATGGACTGCATCACTTCGCTGACCAGATACTTGGTCAGGTCCATGTTGTTTTTCGCCACGGCCAGCATCGGGCCGATGTTGCCGGCGCGAACCGATAGCGGCAGGTCCATGAAGGAACCATGCTTGAGGAACTTGGTGGTGAAACCGGCGTAAGGTCCGAACAGCAGGGATTTCTTGCCGTCGACGACACGGGTGTCCAGGTGCGGCACGGACATTGGCGGCGAACCCACGGCCGCCTGGCTGTAGACCTTGGCCTGGTGGTGCTTGACCACTTCCGGGTTGTCGCAACGCAGCCACTGGCCGCTGATCGGGAAGCCGCCGAAGCCTTTGCTCTCTTCAATGCCCGAAGCTTGCAGCAGCGGCAATGCCGCGCCACCGGCGCCGAGGAAGACGAACCTGGCGTCGACTTCACGGGTATTGCCGCTGTTGACGTCCTTGATGCTGACAGTCCAGCCACCGTTATGACGCTTCAGACCGGTCACGCGCTTGCAGTACTTGACCTGGGCATCGGGTGCGCTGGTCAGGTGCTTGAGCAGTTGGTTGGTCAGTGCGCCGAAGTTGACGTCAGTGCCGTTGATCACGCGGGTCGCGGCGAGGGTTTCGCCAGGATCGCGGCCAGGCATCATCAGCGGCATCCACTCGGCCATTGTGGCCTTGTCTTCGGTGTATTCCATGTCGGCGAAGGCGTGGTGCTTGCTCAGCACCTTGAAGCGTTCCTTGAGGAAGGACACGCCGCTCTCGCCCTGCACGAAACTCAGGTGTGGCACCGGGCTGATGAACGATTTGCACGAGCCGAACGTGCCTTTCCTGGTCAGGTACGACCAGAACTGCTTCGACACCTCGAACTGAGTGTTGATGTGCACGGCCTTCTTGATGTCGACGGTGCCATCCGCAGCCTGCGGCGTGTAGTTCAGCTCGCACAGGCCGGCGTGACCGGTACCGGCGTTGTTCCACGGGTTGGAACTCTCCGCGGCACCGGAATCCATCAGCTCGACGACTTCCAGCTTGATCGCGGGGTCGAGCTCTTTGAGCAGTACGGCAAGGGTGGCACTCATGATGCCAGCCCCAACCAGTACTACGTCGACTGCTTCGTTATGCGCCATTTAACGCGTCTCCAAAATCTGCAGCACCAAATTGACGGCATGGCTGCCAGGCGTTCCGGGGCGTGTCAGTGATGCCCCTGGTCCCCATGGCAGGATCGCCATGTCCGAATCTTCGCAATTTTTTGCAACTTCGACGGACGCTACCGGCCAGGCTAATGAGGTCTATGAACTCATTTCAACACGTGGCTGGCAATTCGACTTATGGTCGATACATCCGTTTGTGCAACCAAATCCGTAGCGGACAGGCTTCAGGCTCCGGTGTTCGAGGCGTACTCGGTCCTGTGTCGTTGGGCTGTACTAGACGCTAATGGTGCATGTTCAGACGCAAAACTATTCATTTGCTCGCCACACTCTTGTGAAGTTGTGAAAACCCGTTTTTTTCACGCTCTTTTGAAGACGTGAACCTCAAAAAGGGCTGTCCCAGCCTGGCACCGTGCCCAAATGCTTTGCCGCCAGGGAATTCATGGCTGGCAAAACGGGCAAACAGCAGTGACCGAGCGTAATGACAGCTCTGCAGATTCGCGAAAAGTGGAGGTTTTGCCTGATGAACAGCAAGCGCGCCAGCTTCACTCGATCTGTGTGGGCGGCTCTCTGTGGGCGGTGCGGGGTGCCAAAACCGAAGCATTGACGATGCTGCGAGGCCCGATCAGGAGACGTCCTTATAATCGGGGGGAGATTGTAGCGAAGAAACGTAGGGAATTGGTCGTGTTTAATGACTTTTATTAGGCGTTCGGTCAGGTGGTCAGCAGTTGCTGTGCCCGTGAGCGTGGCTGGCGCGCAATGACCCGGGCGCTGGCAGGCAAGGGCTTGTGCAGCCAGTTGAGGCGGATTTCTTCGATTTCGACCCAGCCATCGCCCATGGGCTGCAGGTTGCATTGCTTGAACGCCTGACAATGGCCGTTGCGGTCGAGCAGGGCGAAGCAGCGGTGGTGTGGGCGTGCTTCGAACAGCGAAACGAGAAAACGCATGGCGAGATACCTTTTGGGTGATTACCGACTACGTTCGCAGCCCCTCGTGACGTGCAAGTGAAGGGCGGGTGAAAAATCTGTGACAGGAACCGCGGTCCCGCGGGTTTGTCAGAGATTTCAGTAATCGTTGCATGACCCTAGTTAGCCGCAGTGGCCCACCGCTATACTGCCGGCCTGTTTGTGCCTGATTCTGGAGAGAAGAGCATGTTGCAACGCCTGTTGTTCGGTTTGATCACTGTGACCAGCTTGACGCTGGTTGGCTGCGCCCACAGCCCGCAACAACTGAACCCGGAACCCAAGTTGACGGCTCAACTGGCGCCGGTCGGCCGCGGTCAGCCGGTGGTGGTGCGTGTGGTGGACGGTCGTCCATCGCCGACCCTCGGCACCCGTGGCGGCCTGTACCCGGAAACCAGCGCCATTACCGTGCAGGGCGCGCAGATCCTGCCGAAACTGCAGGCCCAGGCTGAAGCCGCGGTGCGTCTGTTGGGTTTCACCCCGACCGCCAATGCAGCGAACGCGCCGCAAATCACCGTGACCCTGGCCGAGCTGAAGTATCAGTCGCCTAAAGAAGGCATGTATGTGACCGAGGCAACCATCGGCGCGACTTTCCGCTCCGATGTGCAGAACGCCAATCGTCGCTATAGCGGTCGTTACGGTGCGTCCCTGGACCAGCGTTTCGGCATGGCGCCAAACCAGGAAACCAACACCAAGCTGGTCAGCGACGTGTTGAGCGACGCGTTGACCCGTCTGTTCAAGGACCCGACTGTAGGTCAGGTACTCGGCGAGTAAGCGTTCGCCCGGTGTAAAAAAGCCCGGCACCAGCAATGGTCCCGGGCTTTTTCATGCCTGCCCTGCAGGGGGGGATCAGGCCGCTTGAGAGTAAAAGTCCAGCACGCTCACGCCCGTCAGCAAATCCGCCTCCGGCAAATCCGCATGTTGGTGACCGCCGAGTGCGCAATACACCAGCCAGTGGCGGTCCTGAACATTGAAGGCGAGGCTGCCGACGAGGGTTTGTTGTTCGTCGTTGTGAGCGATGAGATAGAGGCGATCCTGGTTTTCGGCGTGAAGCATGACGCAGTCCATGTCGGTTTCGAGGCGCGCATGTTGGCCCATTCAGATGACGAAGCTGTGACGCAGGACAGCCATTGGTCATTTGCCGCGTTATTTATCGCAAAGGGGAGTGCAGGCACAGAGGCTTTCGGTAAAATCCGCGCCGCGGTCGTCGGTCCGGCGCTCGCCACACCGGTTTTGTTTGAGGTTAGTGATGTCGCTGCATTTGATGACGCTGTTTACCGCCCATCCCGCCAAATTGATCAACCTGCTGGCGCTGTTCTTCGCCTTTCCGGGCGGCTGGTTGCTGCACGCGACCCGTCGTCGTGAGCAGCGCGCGATGGCCAGTCTGCAAGCGCAGCGCGGACGCCGTCCCAGCGAAGAACCCACGCTGGACTGGGCCACTTTGCGCATGAACCGGTTTTTCTACAGCTTCGGCTTCGCCTGCATGGGGCTGGCACTTTTGGTGTCGTGGATCAGCACGCAGGTTTAATGTCCTCGGATCAATAAAAACGGCGCCCGAGGCGCCGTTTTTGTATCCGGTCGAAACCGCTTACAGCGGCAATCCAGCCTTCACGCGGTACTGATTACGCACCGGCGTCGCATATTGCAGCACCAGAAACGGACGATGCTCGGCAGGGCAAGCGTTCAGGCGTTGCTGCCATTGCTCCTGGGCCTTGGCCAACTCGTCGGCCGGGAATACCTCGGCGGCGCTCGGTACCTGCAACTGCGGGTCGGCGTCTTGCCACTGCGCGTAGGCCAGGTAATGCACCGGGAACAAGCGGTAACCGCCCAGAATCTGCTTGTCCATTTCGATGGCCAACTGCTTGGTGTCTTCGAACAGTTCGGTGATCGGCGCGGCAAAGTTCACGTGCACCCGGCCCTTGTAGCCGGTGATGCCCTTGGCGATGCTCACGTCATCTTCGCCCGGCGCCTTGGAGTAGGTGCCGGTCGTGGCGCGAATGTAGAGTTCGCGGGCCTTGGCCTGGTCGCACGGGTCATATTCGTAGCTGATCGACACAGGCGTGAGGTTCAGGGAGCGGATGACTTCGCCGAACGGCTCGTCCTTGCGGCTCATGTGGA
The DNA here is from genome assembly GCF_001945365.1 of Pseudomonas reinekei. GTDB lineage: Bacteria > Pseudomonadota > Gammaproteobacteria > Pseudomonadales > Pseudomonadaceae > Aquipseudomonas > Aquipseudomonas reinekei. Next base: position 423,491 of record NZ_MSTQ01000003.1, on the reverse strand, counting down.
ACATCTTGAGGATCGCCGATTCGGTACGGTCGTCGCCGTCCTTGGCGCGGCCTTCGGCCTGGGCGATCCAGATCGAGGCGCAATCGTTGCGGATCGAATGATTGATGTACGCCGACAACAGTTGATACGCCGCCATCTTCTCGCGGCGACCGGTGATCGAGCGGTGCACGATAAAGCTCTTGTTCAGACGCATCAGGTCGCTGACGAAGGGCTTTTGCAGCAGGTTGTCGCCGATGGCGATGCGTGGGGTCGGCAGGCCGGCGTGGTACACGGCATAGTTGACGAAGGCCGGGTCCATCACGATATCGCGGTGGTTGGCGATGAACAGATAGGCACTGCCGGACTTGAACTGCTCGACGCCGGTGTAGGTGACACCGTCGGTGGCGCGCTCGATTGTGTGGTCGACGTAATATTCGACTTTATCCTGCAAAGTGGCCACCGACGTGATGCCGGCAAACTCACGGCGCAGTCGATGAGCTATAAGAGGTTTGAGCGCCCAGCCCAAAGCACCGGCAAAACGCGGGAAGCGAAAGTGGGTGAGGATATCTAGAAACGCCTTGTCGCCGAGCAGCCTGTCCAGCACCGCTGGGACTTCGCTGTCGTCGTAAGGTCGGATGGCATCGAATTCGCCCATCATGCTCTCTTGTTAGAAACGGCTAGGGTAAGTAAAGGTTTTGATCGAAAACCGGCGGGGTACGGTCTGAAAAAGTAGCCAGACAAAAATAGCCCTGCAAATAGACCGGCGATTATACGCACAAGTCACCTGGGAGACCGCGATGCTGGAAACTGCGCAGTATGAATGTCCTTATTGTGGCGAATCAGTCGAAACGACCGTGGACTTGTCCGGCGGCGATCAGACCTACATCGAGGACTGTCAGGTGTGTTGCCGGCCCATTACGTTCGTGTTGCAGGTTCACGGAGAGGATTGGTTCCTGGAAGTCTTCAGCGAAAACGAGTGAGGGGCGCGTATGCAGCGAATCTATGAGCCGGAAAACCTGATGGAGGGTGAGTTGTTGCAGGGCATGCTCGCCAGCGAGGGCATCGAGGCGCACCTGGTGGGCCGCGATCTGGTCGGGGCCACCGGTGAATTACCGATCTATGGGCTGCTGGGGTTGGCGGTAGATAACGATCAGGCCGCCTACGCCCGCGAGCTGATCAGCGCGTACAATGCCGCGCTGCCGTTGTCCGGCGATGAACCGGAGAGTTTTCCCGGCACGCTGGTCTGTTAGGCTGGCGTTCGTTTGATCAAGAGTCGTACAGCCCCATGTGTGGACGTTATGCCCTGTTTCGCTGGAATCGCGATTTCGCGACCCTGCCAGGTTTTCCCGCCGATCAACAGGCGCAGTGGAACATTTCCCCCAATGATTCGGTGTTGATGCTGCGTGCCGGCGCGGACGGCCAGCGTGAACTGGCGCGCTCGCGCTGGGGCCTGACTCCGCCGTGGCTGACCGATCTGTCCCGAACGCCGGCCCATGCCCGCGCCGAAACCGTGGCCGAGCAGCCGATGTTTCGCCAGGCCCTGCGCGAGCGCCGCTGCCTGCTGCCGGCCAACGGTTTCTACGAATGGCGCGGGACCACACGCAAACGGCCATATTGGTTGACGCCGGGGGAAGGTTCTTCGCTGTTTTTCGCGGCGATCTGGGAAGCGTACCCGGTGCAGGAGCAGGTGTGGTTGAGTACGGCAGTGATCACGCAGCCAGCGGCCAGCCAGCGGCGACCGTTGATTCTGGATGAAGCGGGGCAGGTGGCATGGCTCGATCCCGAGACGCCGTTGCACACCCTGCAAGCCCTGCTGGCCAGCGAGCCCGCTGCGTTGCGCGAGCGGGTGCTGGCCAACATGGTCAATGATCCGAAGCTCAATGGGCCGGAGTGTCTGACTCCAGGTTGAGGGAGAGGGGGCTGAACGGGCCCCATCGCTGGCAAGCCAGCTCCCACATGGATTTTCGGTGTAAACAATACCTGTGGGAGATGCCTTGCCAGCGAGGGCGCCCTTGAATCAAACCTTGAACTGATTGATCAACCGCCGCTGCTGCTCGGCCAGTTTGGTCAAGTCCGCACTCGCCGCGCTGGACTCATCCGCACCGCTGGCCACTTCATTGGCCACTTGCCCGATATTGATCACGTTGCGGTTGATGTCGTCCGCCACGGCGCTTTGCTCCTCGGCGGCGCTGGCGATCTGGGTGTTCATGTCGTTGATCACCGACACCGCCTGAGTGATGGTTTCCAGCGCTTCGGCCGCTTTGGCGGCGTGCTGCACGCTTTCGTCCGTACGGTTCTGGCTGTCTTCCATGACCCGCACCACATCCCGCGTGCCCTGTTGCAACTGTTGGATCATGGTCTGGATTTCTTCGGTGGCCTTCTGCGTCTTTTGCGCCAGATTGCGCACCTCATCGGCCACCACGGCAAAGCCGCGCCCCTGTTCACCGGCCCGGGCCGCTTCGATGGCGGCGTTGAGTGCCAGCAGGTTGGTCTGTTCGGCGATCCCGCGGATGGCGGTGAGGATGGCGTTGATGTTTTCACTGTCCTTCGCCAGGGTTTGCACCACGCTGACCGCGCGACCGATTTCCACGGCCAGAACGCCGATGGAGTTCGAAGTATCACGGACAATTTGCATCCCTTGGCTGGCAGCCTGATCCGCATGGCTGGCGGCTTGCGCAGCCTGCGTCGCGTTACGGGCGACGTCTTGGGCGGTGGCGGTCATTTCATGTACAGCGGTGGCGACCTGATCGATCTCGGCCATCTGTTTGTGCACGCCCATGTTCGTGCGGATGGCGATGTCGGCGGTGTGTTCCGAAGAGTCGCTGACACTCTGCACCGACGTCACCACCTGAGTGATCATTGCCTGCAGCTTGGCCAGGAAGGTGTTGAAGCCCTTGGCGATAGAGCCCAACTCATCGGCGCGATCGCTGGTCAGGCGGCGTGTCAGATCCCCTTCGCCCTGGGCGATATCGTCGAGCATGGCCACCATTTGTTTCAGTGGGCGGGCAATGCCGTGGCCCACCAGCCAGATCACCAGCAGACCGATACCGGCAATCAGCAGGCCGACCATGGCCATGCCGAAGGTGTCGGATTTGCGCTGGGTGTCGAGGTCGGCCTGGAGTTTTTGCAGATCGGCCATGACCGCATTCAGCGGCAGTTGCAGCATCAGGGTCCAGCGGGCGTCGGTCTGGCCGATGCCGAAGGGCAGGTACAACTCGATCCGGCCCTGGGCCTTGTCGACGGTATAGGTGACTTCGCCGCGCTTGAGATTGGCCATGTTGGCAATCTGCGTCCTGTCGAGGATGTCGCTGACTTTTTCGCCGAATTTGCTCGGGTCTTTGGTGTAGGCAACGATCCGGCCATTGCCGCCGATCAGGGCCATTTCGCCTGCGCCACTGTAGAGTTTCTGATTGGCCCCCAGGAGCATTTCCTGGATGAAGTTCACCGACAGGTCTGCACCGACGATGCCCTGAAAGGCGCCGTTGAGCATGATCGGTTCAATAAAGGAGGCGAGCATGACGATTTTGTCGCCGACCTTGTAAGGCGCCGGGTCGATCACGCAGGATTTTTTGGTTTCTTTCGAGCACAGGTAGTACTCGCTGGCGCGAACACCGGTGGACAAGGTTTTCTGGTCGTCGACGTCCACCAGTTTGTCCAGGCCAAGGCTGCCGTCCTCGTTGCGGAACCACCAGGGCAGGAAGCGCCCGTTGCTGGGGTCGATGCCGACCACCTGGGTGCCGACGTAGGCCGCATCGTTGTGATCCAGGGCGTCTTTTTCCCAGCCGATGTACGTGCCGAGGATCTTCGGGTTTTTGGCCACGTTCTCCTTGATCAGGCTGATCAATTGCTCGCGGCTGAGGCTCAAGGCCGGCTGGCCGTCGGCGCCGGGTGTGCCGATCAGCGCGTTGACGCGCACCAGTCCACCGGCAATCAGCAACGGTGCTTCCAGTTCACGCTGGATCTGGCTGACCTGGGTTTGCGCCAGCGAGGTCAGGCGCTGTTCGATCACTTGCTCGAATTGCGCCTGGGTCCGTTCCTGGACCATGTCTTGCGTTCGGGCGCCGGAGAACAGCGCGTAGACGACCAGCGCCGCCACCACGCTGAGAACGATGGCGCCGGCCAGGGCCGCCACGGAAAACTGTATCGACTTGAATTTCATGGGTGCTCCGCACGCAAAAGGACGTCTGCGGAGGTGTATCGGCAGGGTGTCGAGGGGGCATGAGGGGGGCTCGGCCAAATGACTGTTTTGGATCGTTCGAGGTCGTAAATGAATCACTGCGCGCGGGTTATTAGCCGTGGCTTGCCCGGGTTTGTGAATTTTTTCCTACGACGAAGAGAGCTTTGTCTGAAATGCGCGTCATATGTGCCGTTGTATCTGGCGTCGATACATTTCCGCGCCTAGGATACGGTCATGTTTTCAGGGAGCTTTTTGATGAACAAGACATTGGTTTCGTGTGCGCTGGGCGCAGGTTTGTTGCTCGCCGGTTGCCAGTCTGTCAACACCACCAGCGGTGGCGCTGTGGGCGTTGAGCGTAAGCAGTACATGTTCAGCATGTTGTCCTCGCAAGAGGTCGACCAGATGTACGCCCAGTCTTATCAGAAGACCGTGGGCGAAGCGTCCAGTAAAGGTGTGCTGGACAAAACCAGCAGCGATGCCAAGCGCGTGCAGGCGATTGCCGACCGGCTGATTGCCCAGGCGCCGACCTTCCGTCCCGATGCGGCCCAGTGGAAGTGGGAGGTCAACCTGATCAAGAGTGACGAGCTCAACGCCAACTGCGGGCCCGGCGGCAAGATCTTTTTCTACACCGGGCTGATCGACAGCCTGAAACTGACCGACGATGAAATTGCCGCGGTCATGGGCCATGAAATTGCCCATGCCCTGCGTGAGCACGGTCGTGAAGCAATGTCCAAGGCTTACGGCATCGAAATGGCCAAGCAGGGTGCGGGTGCGTTGTTCGGTCTGGGTCAGGACAGCCTGGCGCTGGCCGATACCGTGGCCAACTACGGCATGACCTTGCCCAACAGCCGCGCCAATGAAAACGAGGCGGACCTGATCGGCCTGGAACTGGCGGCTCGCGCCGGCTACAACCCGAATGCGGCGATTACCTTGTGGAACAAGATGACCAAGGCGTCCGAAGGCTCGCCACCGGAGTTCATGAGCACTCACCCGGCTTCGACCAGTCGGATCGCGGCGTTGCAGGCAGCGATTCCGAAAGTGATGCCGTTGTATGAGCAGGCCAAAAAGTCATGATCTGCGCGCGATGACACTTGTGGCGAGGGAGCAAGCTCCCTCGCCACAATGATTGCCTTGCCGCGTCAAACCCACCCGCTCGCCTGCATCGCCTTGTACACCGCAACGATCGCCAGAATGAAGAACGCCGAAGCCGCCAGGCGACGAATCAGCGTCAAAGGCAGTTTGTCTGCGGCAAAGTTACCCGCCAGAACCACCGGTACGTTGGCAATCAACATGCCGAGCGTGGTGCCGATGATCACCAGCCACAATTCCGGATATTGCGCCGCCAGCATCACGGTCGCGATCTGGGTCTTGTCGCCGATTTCCGCGAGGAAGAACGCGATCAGCGTGGTCAGGAATGGCCCGAACTTGCGGGCGGTGCTGGCTTCGTCGTCATCCATCTTGTCGGGCACCAGGGTCCACAGTGCGGTGGCGGCAAAGCTCGCCGCGAGGATCCAGTGCAATAACGTATCCGAGAAGAAACTGCCCACCCAGGCACCCACCGCGCCGGCGGCCGCGTGGTTGGCCAGGGTCGCGGCGACGATGCCGGCGATGATCGGCCAGGGCTTGCGGAAGCGGGCAGCGAGAATGAGCGCGAGCAATTGCGTCTTGTCGCCGATTTCGGCCAAGGCAACGATTGCGGTCGGAACGAGTAAAGAATCCAGCATCAGGGGTTTTCCTAAGGGGCGGGTCGACACGGCTATGACACGTACAGCCTTCCCGCCCCGGGTAAGGTGTTCGTGTCATAGGTCTTGTCAAACCCTGCAATCCGTCTGATGCGGACGCTGGGGTCGCATACGCCATGGTCTGAGGACCAAGTATGTTGACGTATGCCGGACGAGCATGGCGCTCGTGGGAGACTACTCCCCTAGGACGGAGCGGATTCTGCCTAGGCAAAATCCATTCGGCAAGTAGAAATTTCTATCCGCGTTTGGCCCGGTAGATTCTGAAACCCTGACCTTCGGCTTTGATCGCACAAACGCCCAAATGCTCTTCGATCAGCGGTTGATACTTCAGGAAGCTGTTCGCTACCAAGCGCAGTTCGCCGCCGTTTTTCAGATGTTTGGCAGCTTTTCGCAGCAAGTTCTCGGTGGCGAAATAATCGGTGTGGACGCCGACATGGAAGGGCGGGTTGCTCAAAATCGCACTCAATCCCATCGGCGCGGCATCGATTCCATCGCCGGTAATCACGTCAGCTTCCAGACCGTTGGCAGCCAGCGTCAGGCGGCTGCTGGCGGCGGCAAACGCATCGACGTCGAGCAACGTCACCTGATTGTGTGGGTAACGGCGTTTAACGGCCGCGCCCAAAACACCCGCACCGCAACCGAAGTCCAGCAAGTGGCCGCTTGGCAATTTGTCCAGATGCTCCAGCAGCAGGGCGCTGCCGCGATCCAGGCGGCCATGGCTGAATACGCCCGGCAGGCTGATGACTGTGAGCGGGCCTTCAGCCAGTGGCAGTTCGTAGGTCTGCGCGAGGCTTTCCAACGGTTTGGCTTCAGGCGCATTGGCCACCGTCACCAACCACAGCTGGCAGTGCCGTGCACTGTCGAGCTTGCGGGGCTTGCCGAATGGATTGAGTTGTTTGGCGGCGCCCTCGATACCGCTTTTTTTCTCGCCGACCAGGTACAGCTCGCGGCCGGCCAGCCGCGAGGCCAAGGCGTTGAGGATGTAGTCGGTCAAATCCTTGGACTTGGGTAAAAACACCACGGCGGCTTCGAATTCGTGTTCCGGCACATGTACGCCAAAATGGCTGCGCTCGGCGAAACGCGCGTCCAGCGCGGCTTGATCACCGGCATGCCAGCACCAGCCGCGGGCGGCGGGCAGGCGGCCTAGCAAGTCATCGGCGGGCAAACCGGCCAACAACACCGAGCCCTGGAATAATTCAGCCTGACGAAGCAGTACTTCACTGCGCGGATCCATAACTGCTCCTGTGAAAAAAAGTGCAGCAGTCTATCAATTGACGACCCGCAGCGCCTTACCGCTGAAGTACCCGAGGGCGTTTTCAGTCACCTGGCCCACGATGCGTTGACGCGCTTCGCGACTGCCCCAGGCGTTGTGCGGGGTGACGATCAGGCGCGGGATGTCGGTGGCCAGCAGTGGATTGCCGTTGACCGGCGGCTCGACACTGAGCACGTCGGTAGCGGCGCCGCCTAGGTGGCCATTGCGCAATGCATCGGCCAGGGCCTGTTCGTCGATCAAACCGCCGCGAGCGGTGTTGACCACGAAAGCGCCGGGCTTCATCGAAGCCAGTTCACGGGCCCCAATAAAATGGCGGGTGTGCTCGTTGAGCGGGCAGTGCAGGGTCAGTGCGTCGATTTGCGGCAGCAGTGCGTCCAGTGGCAAACGATCCGGGCGGGCAGGGCGCCCCGGGATCTGGCCCAGTAACACGCGCATGCCAAAGGCTTCAGCCAGGCGTGCGACCGCGCCGCCCAATTCGCCGTGGCCGAGCAAGCCGAGGGTTTTGCCCTCCAGTTCGACGATCGGGTAGTCCAGCAGGCAGAACTGCTTGGCTTGCTGCCAGCGCCCTTCACCCACGGCTTTCTGATAGTCGGCCAGGCGCGTCGCCAGGTTGAGCAGCAGCATGAGGGTGTGTTGCGCCACTGACGGCGTGCCGTAGCCCTGACAGTTGCACACGGTAATGCCGTGGGCCCGTGCGGCCGCGAGGTCGACGTTGTTGGTGCCGGTGGCGGTGATCAGGATCAGCTTCAGCTCGGGGCTCGCCGCCATGGCCGCGGCATCGATCAGTATTTTGTTGCTGATCGCCACGGTAGCGCCCTTGAGATGTTCGATCACTTGATCCGGCAGTGTCTGGGGGTACAGCTGCAACTCGCTGAAGCAGTCACGTAGCGGGCTCAAATCGAGGTCGCCCAGATCGAGGGATGGATGGTCGAGGAAAACGGCGCGGCGAGTGTTCGTCATCAACTGTACCTTTTGTGCAATGAACTGAAGGCGTAATCTGCCGAGCCTACCAGATGAAATAAATAGTTACGCTTGGCCTGAAGGAGCCCCCATGTACTGGACCGAGTTCTTGACCGTTGCCCTCATCCACCTGCTGGCCGTGGCCAGCCCCGGCCCGGACTTCGCCGTGGTGGTGCGTGAGAGCGTAACCCACGGTCGTCGTGCCGGCACCTGGACGGCGCTGGGCGTCGGCACGGCGATTTTCCTGCACGTGGGGTATTCGTTGCTGGGCATCGGCCTGATCGTGTCTCAGTCGATTATGCTGTTCAACGCCTTGAAATGGGCTGCCGCCGCTTACCTGCTGTACATCGGCATCAAGGCGCTGCGGGCGCAACCGGCGAAAACAGTGACGGACGATCTGCACCAGGAAGCCGGCGAGCGAACCGCCCGTGGCGCCTTCACCTCGGGTTTCGTGACCAATGGTCTGAATCCCAAAGCCACGCTGTTCTTCCTGTCGCTGTTCACCGTGGTCATCAATCCGCATACGCCGCTGGCGGTGCAGGCCGGTTACGGGGTTTACCTGGCGGTGGCGACGGCGATCTGGTTCTGCCTGGTGGCCATGTTGTTCAGCCAGCAAAGGGTGCGCGCCGGTTTCGCCCGCATGGGTCACTGGTTTGACCGGACGATGGGCGCGGTGCTGATCGCCATCGGCGTCAAGCTGGCGTTTACCGAGATGCATTGATTCTGTGCGGGAGCAGCCTTCGGAGGCTCCTGCATCTACGCGCAAATGCTGGCGCAACGCTAGCATTTGCGCGGTTCTGCAAATCATTCCTTTGGCTGATTTGGCGGGCGTTCAGGCGCACTACAGTGCGTACTTAACAGCCACGACCGTGCAGTCAGAAAAGGGATTCTTATGTTGCAGACACGCGTTATTCCCCCAGCCGAAGGCGCTTACCAGTATCCGCTGCTGATCAAACGGCTGCTCATGTCCGGCGCGCGTTATGAGAAAACCCGCGAAATCGTTTACCGCGACCAGTTGCGCTACAGCTATCCGACCCTGATCGAACGGGTCGCGCGGCTGGCCAACGTATTGACGGCCGCCGGGGTCAAGCCCGGGGACACCGTGGCGGTCATGGATTGGGACAGCCATCGTTACCTGGAATGCATGTTCGCCATTCCAATGATCGGGGCGGTGATCCACACCATCAACGTGCGTCTTTCGCCGGAACAAATCCTCTACACCATGAACCATGCCGTGGACCGCTTTGTGCTGGTCAACAGCGAATTCGTGGGGCTGTACAACGCGATTGCCGGACACCTGACCACGGTCGAGAAAACCTTGCTGCTGACCGACCTTCCGGAAAAAACCGCAGAACTGCCCAATCTCGTCGGCGAGTATGAGCAGTTGCTGGCCGCCGCGAGTCCGCAATACGACTTCCAGGACTTCGACGAAAACTCGGTGGCGACCACGTTCTACACCACCGGCACGACCGGCAATCCCAAGGGCGTGTACTTCACCCATCGGCAACTGGTGCTGCACACCATGGGCGTGTCGACGATCATGGGCGCGATCGACAGCGTGCGCCTGCTGGGCACCAACGACGTGTACATGCCGATCACCCCGATGTTCCACGTGCATGCCTGGGGACTGCCCTATGTGGCGACCATGCTGGGGCTCAAACAGGTTTATCCCGGCCGCTACGACCCGGAATTCCTGGTGGAGCTGTGGCGCAAGGAAAAGGTCTCCTTCTCGCACTGTGTGCCCACCATCCTGCAAATGGTCCTCAACGCCAAGGCGTCGCAAGACACCGACTTCGGTGGCTGGAAAATCGTCATTGGCGGCAGCGCGCTGAACCGCTCACTGTACGAAGCCGCCAAGGCCAAGGGCATTCAACTGACCGCCGCCTATGGCATGTCGGAAACCGGGCCACTGGTGTCCTGTGCGCACCTTAACGACGAGCTGATGGCCGGCAGCGAGGATGAACGCACCACTTACCGGATCAAGGCCGGAGTGCCAGGGCCATTGGTGGAAGCCGCCATTGTCGATACCGAGGGCCACTTCCTGCCGGCCGATGGCGAAACCCAGGGGGAGTTGGTACTGCGCGCGCCCTGGCTCACCGAAGGCTATTTCAACGAACCGCAGAAGGGCGCCGAGCTCTGGGCGGGAGGTTGGCTGCATACCGGTGACGTGGCCACACTCGACAGCATGGGCGTGATCGATATTCGCGACCGGATCAAGGACGTGATCAAGACCGGCGGCGAATGGATCTCCTCCCTGGACCTGGAAGACCTGATCAGTCGCCACGTAGCGGTACGCGAAGTAGCAGTGGTGGGGATTGCCGACCCGCAGTGGGGCGAGCGTCCGTTTGCCTTGCTGGTGGTCCGTGAAGGCCATGTGATTGGGGCGCGGGAACTCAAGGAACACCTCAAGCCATTTGTCGAACTGGGGCACCTGAGCAAGTGGGCGATCCCGAGTCAAATTGCCCTTGTTACCGAAATTCCCAAGACCAGCGTCGGCAAGCTCGACAAGAAGAAAATTCGTGTCGACATCACCGAATGGCAAGCCACCAACAGCACCTTCCTCTCGACGCTTTAAGTGTCTTCTGGCGTGCCGAAAAGGCACGCCAGCCCCACCAAGCAAGCGCTTGCCTTGTCAAATCCGAAATTTCAGCCATTCTTGCCCTGCCGACAGGTGTCGGCTTGGCAAAGGACTGTTCCAGAGTGGCTGGCAGCTGCAAATCACACTTTAGAGGGATCAAGCACTACTACCTGCTGGCTATAGTCCGCTCAAGGATTTTTAAGAACGGGGCAAACGCACAAACCGGGGCGATGCAACTTTGGAGTGACTTTGGGATGCCATGGCTCCCTGTTATCCAAGCGTTTTTAAAAGTGCTCACTGCCATAACAATAAAATGCACATGGAGTAGCGTCGATGACATCAGTAAACCAGTTCTGGCGCCGGGCTAAACTGCCTTTGGCCGTCAGCCTTGCCTCTACGCTCGCCGGGCCTGCATTCGGCGTCAGTTTCAACGTTGGTGAAATCGAAGGTCAGTTCGACTCTTCCCTGTCGATCGGGGCGAGTTGGTCTACTGAAAGCGCCAACAAGAACCTCATCGGCGTCAACAACGGCGGCCGAGGCCTGTCCCAGACCTCCGATGACGGTCACCTGAACTTCAAGAGCGGTGAGACCTTCTCGAAGATCTTCAAGGGTATCCATGACCTTGAGTTGAAGTACGGCGACACCGGCGTGTTCGTCCGTGGCAAATACTGGTACGACTTTGAACTCAAGGACGAAAGCCGTCCGTTCAAGGACATCAGCGACAGCAACCGCAAGGAAGGCGCCAAGTCCGCTGGCGGTCAGATCCTCGATGCCTTCGTTTACCACAACTACTCTATTGCCGATCAGCCGGGTTCGGTTCGTCTGGGCAAGCAAGTAGTGAGCTGGGGTGAAAGTACGTTCATCGGCAGCGGCATCAACTCGATCAACCCGATCGACGTGTCCGCGTTCCGTCGCCCAGGCGCCGAGATCAAGGAAGGCCTGATCCCGGTCAACATGTTCTACGTGTCCCAAAGCCTCACCGATAACCTGTCGGCTGAAGCCTTCTACCAGATCGAATGGGACCAGACTGTCGTCGACAACTGCGGCACCTTCTTCTCCCAGCCGGACATCATTGCCGACGGTTGCGATAACAACCTGCGCGTGCTGAACAAGCGCTCGACCATTCCGGCCGCGGCATTGCCGACACTGACCCGTCTGGGCGTCAACGTGGACAACGAAGGTGTACTGGTACGCCGTGGTCCGGATCGCGATGCTCGCGACAGCGGCCAGTGGGGCGCGTCCCTGAAGTACATGTTCGACCCGCTGGACACCGAGTTCGGTGCCTACTTCATGAACTATCACAGCCGCGCGCCGATCTTCAGCGCCACCGGTGCTCCAGCATCGGTCTACGCCGGGGCAGCGGCGCTGCCGGCAGCCTTCAGGGCGCTGGCGCCACTGATCGTTGCGGGTAACTCGAACTACTTCGTCGAGTATCCGGAAGACATCCGTCTCTATGGCTTGAGCTTCTCCACCACCCTGCCTACCGGCACGGCGTGGAGCGGTGAAATCAGCTACCGTCCGAACGCACCGGTGCAGCTCAACTCCACCGACATCCTGTTCGCCGGTGTTCGTCCTTTGGGCGGCGCGCTGACCAACGCCTCGCTGCTCAACGGTGTCCCGGGCCAGGACCTGCACGGCTATCGTCGTAAAGAAGTGACCCAGTTCCAGACCACACTGACGCACTTCTTCGATCAGGTCATGGGCGCCAGCCGTCTGACCCTGGTAGGCGAAGTGGGCGTAACCCACGTTGGCGGCCTGGAAAGCACCTCCGACGTTCGTTATGGCCGCGATCCGGTCTACGGACCAGGTGAACTGCCGGCCACCGGTGGCCAGAATACCTGCCAAGCACTTAACAGCAGCACCATCGCCGGTGCCGGTCCTGGTACGCCGACCAACAACCTCAACCGTAATTGCAACGACGATGGCTTCACCACTGCCACCTCCTGGGGTTATCGCGGTCGTGCCATCTGGGAATACAACGACGTGTTCGCCGGTGTGAACCTCAAACCGAACGTGGCCTGGTCCCACGACGTTGATGGTTACTCGCCTGGTCCTGGCGGCAACTTCGAGGAAGGTCGCAAAGCGGTCAGCCTGGGTGTTGATGCCGAGTACCAGAACACCTACACCGCAAGCCTGGCGTACACCAACTTCTTCGACGGCAAGTACACCACTGTGGATGACCGCGACTTCGTTGCGCTCAGCTTCGGCGTGAACTTCTAAGCACTGTATTTTCAGGACGAACGCAAATATGAAAATAACCAAGAGTCTGTTCCACATCGGTGTCCTGGGGCTTTCGCTGTTGGCGACCGGTGTCATGGCGGCGGTCCCTGCGGCCGAAGCAGACAAGCTGGGCAAGAGCCTGACCCCGATGGGCGCTGAAATGGCCGGTAATGCCGACGGTTCGATCCCGGCCTGGAAACCGCTGGCGAAGAACGCGGGCACTGTCGACAGCAAGGGCTTCCTGTCCGATCCGTACCCGGGCGAAAAACCGCTGTTCACCATCACGGCGCAGAACGTCGACCAGTACAAGGCAAAGCTCGCGCCGGGTCAGTACGCGATGTTCAAGCGCTACCCGGAAACCTTCAAGATGCCGGTGTACCCGTCCCATCGCGGCGCTACCGTGCCGGATGACGTGTTCGCCGCCATCAAGAAGAACGCCACCAACACCAAGCTGGTGTCCGGCGGCAACGGCCTGGAAAACTTCGAAACCGCCATTCCGTTCCCGATTCCGAAGAGTGGCGTTGAAGTCATCTGGAACCACATCACCCGTTATCGCGGTGGTAGCGTGACCCGTCTGGTCACCCAGGCCACACCACAGCCGAACGGCTCGTTCAGCCTGGTGTACTTCCAGGACCAGTTCGTGTTCCGCGACAAGATGAAGGACTACGATCCGGCGAACCCGGGCAACATCCTGTTCTACTTCAAGCAGAAAGTGACCGCCCCGGCACGTCTGGCCGGTGGTGTGCTGCTGGTGCACGAAACCCTCGACCAGGTGAAGGAACCGCGTTCGGCGTGGGTCTACAACGCCGGTCAGCGTCGCGTGCGTCGTGCGCCACAAGTGTCCTATGACGGCCCGGGTACCGCTGCCGACGGCCTGCGTACCTCTGACAACCTGGACATGTACAACGGTGCACCGGACCGCTACGACTGGAAGCTCGAAGGCAAGAAAGAGATGTACATCGCCTCCGACTCCTACAAGCTCGACGATCCGAAGCTCAAGTACACCGACATCATCAAGGCTGGCCACATCAACCAGGATCTGGCTCGTTACGAGTTGCGTCGCGTCTGGCATGTGGTTGCAACCTTGAAGGAAGGTCAGCGCCACATCTACGCCAAGCGTGACTTCTACATCGACGAAGACACCTGGCAAGCGGCGGTGATCGATCACTACGACGGTCGCGGCCAACTGTGGCGCGTTGCCGAGGCCCATGCCGAGAACTACTACGACAAACAAGTGCCATGGTATGCCCTCGAAACCCTGTACGACCTGCAATCGGGTCGTTACCTGGCGCTGGGCATGAAGAACGAAGAGAAGTCCGCGTATGACTTCGGCTTCACTGCCACCACCAGCGACTTCACCCCGGCTGCATTGCGTCAGGATGGTGTTCGCTAACCCGAACTGACCAGAGGCCGCATCCTCTAAAGCGCCCCGACTGGTTCGGGGCGTTTTTTTTTGGTGCTGTGCACAACCCCTGCAGGCGTTGTCGAGTGAAACGAGGCTGCGATCTTTTGTTCGTAGACTTTTTGTAGCCATTTGTAGCAATAACCTTCATTACCTGTTCGTTTACAGCTAGTCTGCGGACATCTGCAACGCCGCCACCCGCAATTCAAACAAGAGCCGGCCATGACTGATCTGTCCCCATCACCCGGTCCTGCAAGCGTCGCTGTCGCAGCGCTGGACGGGCGTTTTTTCCGACCGCCATTGCCCGACGGCCATGTGCTGCGACCTCGATTGTGCGAGCGTCTGAGTGCGGGGCTCGGTGGCAGGTTGCTGCTGGTCAGTGCACCAGCGGGGTTCGGCAAAAGTTCTTTGGCGGTGGAGTTCTGTCAGGCGCTGCCGGCTCATTGGCAAAGCCTCTGGCTGGGCCTGAGCCCGCGCGACAGTGATCCGGGGCGATTCCTCGAGCGACTGCTCGAAGGTCTTCAAGACTATTTTCCGCAGTTGGGCAGGCAATCCCTCGGTTTGCTGAAAATGCGTCAGCGCCATCAACCGTTCGCCTTCGAAGAATGGCTGGACGGCTTGCTTGACGAACTGGCCGTGCACCTGTCGACCGCGACGCCATTGCTGCTGGTGCTGGATGATTATCATCTGGCGCAGGGGCCGGTTCTGGACCGATGCCTGCAGTTTTTCCTCAATCATCTTCCCGATGGTTTGCTGGTGATGGTCACCAGCCGCCAGCGCCCGGACTGGCATCTGGCGCGGCTTCGCCTGTCGCGACAACTGCTTGAGTTACACGAACAAGATTTGCGTTTGACCCACGATGAGGCCCTGAGCCTGCTCGACCGGCACAGCAGTTCATTGCGCGGTGAGGCAATGGAAAACCTCATCCAGCGCAGCGAAGGCTGGGTCGCCGGCTTGCGATTCTGGCTGCTGGCCGCGTCCGAGGCCGGCACAGACGGCGCATTACCCCAGGCGCTGCACGGTGGCGAAGGGCTGATTCGCGATTATCTGCTTGAGGAAGTCATTGATTGCCTGCCCCCCGAGGTCCAGGCTTTTCTCTACGACACCGCCCCTCAGGAACGTTTCTGCAGTGAGCTGTGCGACGCCGTTCGCGACGCCCATGACAGTGCCGAGATCCTGCGTTTCCTGGCGGCGCACCAGGTGTTCCTGGTGCCGCTGGACGAGCATGGCCACTGGTTTCGTTATCACCACCTGTTCTCCGACTTGTTGCGGACCCGGCCCACCGCGCAGACGATGGTTCCGGCCGCCACCCTGCATCTGCGCGCCTGTCGCTGGTTCAATGCCCAGGGGCTACTCGACGAAGCGGTGGAGCAGGCATTGCGCGCCGGGCATCTGGACGTCGCGGCAAACCTGGTGCAAAACCTCTCGGAAGAACAACTGCTCGCGGAACAGAATGTCGGCATGTTGCTGCGCTGGAAAATGGACTTGCCCGACAGCCTGCTGATCAGCACGCCGCGCTTGATCGTACTCTACAGCTGGGCGCTGGGACTGGCCTGCCAACTGGACGCCGCCGAAGAGCTGGCCAGTCATCTGAGTCGCTTCCTGCCGGCCCCGTCGGCGACGGCGCAAAAGTCGATGCTGGCGCAATGGCTGGCCTTGAGCGGAATCATCGCTCGCGGGCGTGGCAACCGTGAACTCACGCTGCTCTATTGCACCGAAGCACTCGAAAGTCTTCCATGCAAGCGTTACGGCCAGCGGCTGATGTGCCTCTCGACATTGTCCAACCTGGCCATTGCCGATGGCGACCTGTGGCGCGCGCGCAAATTGAACCGCGATTCTCTGGAGTTGGCCCAACGGGTCGGTAACCCATTATTCGAGGCGTTGGCCCATTATGACCGCGCCCGTGTGTTGCAGGCGCGCGGGGAAGTCCTGCGCGCGCTCGCCGAAGTTCGCCAGGGCCTGCAACGCCTGCAGGGCTTGTCACCGCAACGGCTCTACGCTGTCCGTGCCCGACTGACCTTGTACGAAGGGTTTCTGCTGGCTCTGCGCCTGCAACCACAGGTGGCGAGGGGGCGCTTGCAGGTCGGCTTGAACGAGGCCCGCGCCTGTCGCGACATCAGCGTGTTAATCGGCCATTGCGTGATCGCCCGGCTCGAAGGCAGCAGCGGCGAGTTTGCCAAAGCCTTTGCCGAGCTGGCCGAAGCCGAACGGCTGATGCACATCTGGGACGTGCCGCCGATCTACTATCTGGCGATGATTACCCTGGTCAAATGCGAACTCTGGCTGGCTCAGGGGCGCACCGATCTTGCCGAAGCCTGGCTGGCACGACTGGGCCAGACCTACAACGGCGAACACGCCGCAGCGCCACCGGAATTCCACCCGCAATTGCCGTTGCACATCGAACTGCAACAAGCCTTGCTGGAGGTGATCCAGGGCCAGCCGATGCTGGCCGAAGGGCGATTGAATGTATTGCTCGAACAGGGGCTGCAATCCGGTCGGCAGATGCTCAGCGCGATGGCGTTGACGCAAAAAGTTTCGCTGTTGCTCAACACCGGACGCGAGCCCGAGGCCCGCAAGGCGCTGACCCAGGCAATGGACGCTGCGGCCGGGGGCGGACTGCAGTCGTTCGAACGGTTGTTGGCAGGGCATCCGGATTGGTTGCGTGGTCAGCTGCAACTGTGCGCGCCGACCAGCGTTTCACAAAGCCTGACAGAACACCTTCCCGCTCTGCCTGCCCGACCGCTACTGGACGCTAACTCTGCCGCCGAACAGCTCAGCACGCGAGAACTGGCGGTTCTGCGACTGATTGCCCAAGGCTGTTCCAATCAGGAAATCAGCGACCAGCTGTTCATTTCGCTGCACACCGTCAAGACCCACGCCAGCCACATCAACAGCAAACTGGGAGTTGAGCGGCGTACCCAAGCCGTCGCACGAGCCAAGGAACTGGGCGTTCTGGGTTAAGGAATGTTTCACGTTACACATCGCTGACGTTGGCGGGATACTGAATTGTGCGAACATTGCCCGTCCCCGTTTACCGAGCAGATCCCGATGTCCCAACAGCCCGCCCTCATCCGCGAAACCTTCCCCGTCGGTCCGCTGCAGTGCAACTGCACGATCATCGGCGATCCCGTAACGAAAAAGGCCATCGTCGTCGATCCGGGTGGCAATCATGAGTTGATCCTGGCTCGCCTCGATGCCTTGGGCCTGAAAGTGGTCAGCATCATTCACACCCACGCGCACCTCGATCATTTCCTCGCTTCCGGGCAGTTGAAGGAGAAAACCGGCGCCACCTTGCACCTGCACAAGGAAGATCAATTCCTCTGGGACAATCTGGAGATGCAATGCCAGATGTTCGGCGTTCCCTACACGCCAGTGCCGTCGCCGGATCGCTGGTTGGCCGATGATGAAGAGTTGGCTTGCGGCTGTGGCGTAGCGCTGCACACGCCGGGTCACACACCGGGGTCGATGAGCTTCTGGTTTGCCGACGCCAAGCTGTTGATTGCCGGTGACACGCTGTTCAAGCGTGGGGTAGGGCGTACCGATTTGTGGGGTGGCGATCAGGCGACTATCGTGCGTTCCATCAAGCAGCGTTTGTATACCCTCGACGAAGAAGCGACGGTGGTGGCCGGGCACGGTCCGGATACCCGCCTCGGCGATGAAATGCGTGAGAATCCGTTTGTTCGGGCCTGATTTGTAACCAGCGGAATTTTTATCGGCACAAACGATCCAACGCCCGCAAAGGTTCGATGCTTAAGTCCGTTGCACCACAGAATGCAAAAAAGTAGGAGCTCTTCATGTTCACCACCCGTCGTTTGATTATTGTTGCTACTGCCGTGGCGCTGTTGTCCGGTTGCGCATCGCCCAACCCTTACGACAACCAGGGTCAGGCCGATAGCGGCTCCACTGGCATGAGCAAAACCGCGAAGTATGGTGGCCTCGGTGCGCTGGCCGGCGCCCTGGCGGGTGCCGCCATTGACCACAACAACCGTGGCAAGGGCGCGCTGATCGGCGCCGCCGTGGTGGGTGCTTCCGCCGCCGGTTACGGCTACTACGCCGACCAGCAGGAGAAAAAACTGCGGGCCAGCATGGCCAATACCGGTGTCGAAGTGCAGCGCCAGGGCGATCAGATCAAATTGATCATGCCGGGTAACATCACTTTCGCCACCGATTCTTCGAACATCGCTTCGAGCTTCTACCAGCCGCTGAACAACCTGGCGGGCTCGCTGAAAGAGTTCAACCAGAACCAGATCGAAATCGTCGGCTACACCGACAGCACCGGCAGCCGTCAGCACAACATGGACCTGTCCCAGCGTCGTGCTCAGAGCGTGGCGACGTACCTGACCTCGCAAGGCGTCAGCGGGGCCAACCTGAGCGCCCGTGGTGCCGGCCCGGATAACCCGGTGGCCAGCAACGCCGACGTCAATGGTCGTGCGCAGAACCGTCGTGTAGAGGTCAACCTCAAGGCGATTCCGGGTCAGCAGTACGGTGGTCAGCAACAGCCGGGCACTGTTCAGCAGTACCCATAACACCCGCGAGAAAAAAACGGTGGGAGCGAGCTTGCTCGCGATGGCGATGTGTCAGATAGCGTTAATGCTGACTGATACACCGCCATCGCGAGCAGGCTCGCTCCCACATTTGTATGTGTTGCTTTTTAGTTGGCCTCTTTCACCGCGCTAAGGAACGCACACGTCCGTTCCTGCTGCGGATGTTCGAAGATCTGCGCCGGGGTACCCTGCTCGTGGATCTGGCCTTTGTAAAAGAAGCACACGCGATCGGCGAATTCCCGGGCGAAGCCCATCTGGTGGGTGACCATCAGCATGGTCAGGTTATGTTCGGCGCCGAGCTTGCGGATCACGTTGAGTACCTCGCCACACAGTTCCGGGTCGAGCGCCGAGGTCACTTCGTCAAACAGCATGACCTTGGGCCGCATGGCCAAGGCGCGGGCAATCGCCACCCGTTGCTGCTGCCCACCGGACAGCTGCGAAGGGTAATGCCCCAGCTTGCTGCCCAGCCCCACCAATTCCAGCAGATCCGCCGCCCGTTCCCCTGCTTCGGCGGCTTTCATGCCCAGTACTTGCACCGGCGCTTCGATGACGTTCTGCAATGCCGTCATGTGCGGGAACAGGTTGAAACTCTGGAACACCATGCCGATTTTGCCGCGCACCCGGCGGATGTGCCGGTCGTTGGCCGGCACCAGCACGCCGTTGCGATTGGGCATATGTGTCAGCAAGTCGTCTTCGATGCGGATCAGTCCGTCATCAATGCCTTCGAGGGTCATCAAGACCCGCAACAGCGTGGATTTCCCCGAGCCGCTGGGGCCGATGATCGCGACTTTCTCGCCGGGCGAGACGTCCAGGTTCAAATGGTCGAGCACGGTGAAATTGCCGTAGCTTTTGGTGACGTCCTGGAAGCTGACAATCGGCTTGACCGCTTTCGTTTGATGCATGGCCGTGGCCTCTTGCGGATGCAGTGGCGTCAGGTTGCCGCGCCGGGAAAGGTCGTTGGAGGTCGAGAGTGGAGAAGTCATTAGCGTAGCTCCAGGCGCAGTTCGAGGCGCCGTACCAGATAAGCCAGGGCGATGCTCAGGGCGAGGAAGAACAGGCCGACCATGGTGATCGGCTCCAGGTAGCGGAAGTTTTCGGAGCCGATGTTCTTGGCCTGCTGCATGATTTCAACCACGGTTATGGCTGACAGCACCGGCGTGTCCTTGAGCATTGCCACCAGGTAGTTGCCCAGCGGCGGCAGGATCGGCCGCAGGGCCTGGGGCAGGATGATGTTGCGGTAGGCGCTGTACGGCCCGATGTTCAGCGCGGTCACTGCTTCCCATTGCGCACGTGGCACGGCATCAAGCCCGCCGCGATAGACCTCGGCGATGTAGCAGGCGTAGTGCACGCCAATGCCGATGATCCCCACTTGCATGGCCGATAGGCTGACGCCGTAATTGGGCAGCACGTAGTAGAGGAAATACACCTGGATCAGCAGCGGCGTGCTGCGGATGAATTCGATCATCCCGGCGATCGGCCACGACAGCCAATACAGGCGGCTGCGTCGGCCGATGGCGAGAAACAGCCCCAGCACAATGGCGATCAGGAAACCGATCAGGGTAATGCCCACGGTGTTGAGCGAAGCGCGCAGCAAATCGGGGAGGATCTGCCAGGCATAGGTCCAGTCGAACAGGGTCATGACAGACCTCCACGCATCCGGCCGCGCGCCAGGCGACGTTCAATGCTGCGCATGCCGAGGTTGATCGCTTGCGCCAGGATGAAATACATCACCAGCGCGAGGCTGAAGATTTCCAGCGTCTGGAACGTGGCCTGATCCAGTTGCCGGGCGCGGAAGCTCAGGTCGGACAAGGTGATCAGCGACACCAGCGAGGTGTTTTTCAGCAGTTCGATCAGCAGGTTGGTGCCCGGTGGAATAGCGGCGAGCAAGGCTTGAGGCAGAATGATCCGGCGAAAACGCTTGTAGCTGCTGAAGTTCAGCGCCGTTGCCGCTTCGTACTGACCTTTCGCCACGGAACTGATTGCACCGCGCATCACCTCGGCGCCATACGCGCCGATGTGCAGGCCGAGGCCGACGATGGCGACGCTGTAGGGGCTCAGTGCCAGATTGAACGGTGGCAGCGGCAACACGAAAAACAGCCAGAACAGTTGCACCAGCAACGACGTGCCACGAAACACTTCAATGTAGGCGACCGAGAACCAGCTCAGCGCCCGCCACGGCGACATGCGTCCCAGCGCCGCCAGAATGGCCGCGACGATGGCCAGGATCGAGCCGAAAAAGGTCACCTGGAGCGTGACCCAGGCGCCTTGTATCAATAGCGGAAGTAATTCACCCATTGTTTACACCTGCGTGGTTCAACATCCGGAGTCGGCAGGATAGGCATCGCGCTATAGCGCCATGCCTGTCTCGACTATTGAGCGCAGAGCTCGGCAGCCGTTTTGCTGGTCACGTTGGATTTGTCGAAGCCAAACGGGGCCACCGTCTTGAGGTGGTTCTCAGAGCCCAGCCACTTTTTCAGTTCGGCATTGACCGCATCCCGCAGGTCCTTGTCTTCCGGACGGAAAGCGAGGGCGCCGTAACCGGTATGCGACGGGTCATCCTTGAATTCGGTGACCGCTTCGACCTTTTCTCCACCCTTGGCCGCCAGGCCTTTCATGGTCAGCTGGGTGCCCACGGCGGCATCGGCGCGACCGGCACGCACGGCTTGCAACTGGGCGGTGGTGTCGGGCACCTGAAGGATCTGCGTGTCCTTCACGCCGGAGTTTCGCGCGTATTTCAGATTGACCGTGCCGGCCATGATTGCCAGTTTCACGTCCGGGTTCCTGGCGATGTCTTCATAGCTGTGCAGGTTTTTCGGGTTGCCTTTGGCGGTCAGGAGGGCGTCGGGCAATTGGTATTGCGGGTCGGTGAAGATCACCTGTTTGCAGCGCTCGGGGGTGATGTACATGCCGGCGGCAATCACATCGAAACGCCCGGCGCGCAGGCCCGGGATCAGCGAGCCCCACTCGGTCAGTACGCCATCGACTTGCTTGATGCCCATTTTGGCGAAGATGACCTTGGCGATTTCCGGCGATTCGCCGGTGACCCGGCCATCAGTCTCGGTAAAGGCGAATGGGGTTTCGTTGGCGTAGCCGATACGAATGGTGCTGTTTTTCGTAATGGTTTCCAGCGTCGTGGCGGCATGGGCGCTGGCGGCCAGACCGAACATCGCGCAAGCCACGAACAGGTGACGCAAGACATGGGAACTGCGGGGAATGGAATTGCTCATCGATAAAATCTCCTGTTTCTTGTGGACCCGTCGGTGACGGCTCTGTGGTAGGAGGCAGTGTGACAAGAGCAAAGCGTACGAGAGCCGTTTCCAGTTGAGCCGAAGCCCGGGGGCACAGTTCCGGTACAGATCGATTGGTTGTTGTTGGCGGCGGGTTCCCCTGCCTGTGCATCGACCTTGGACCGAGCATACAAAAGCCCTGTGCCACATTGCATTGCACTAGGACAATTGCTTTGCATGGTTTCTCGCGGGATGCTGTCGGCACTGGCAAACACGTGGGTTCGGCGCCGATGGACAAGTGGAAGGCAGCATTGGAAATCGCCCGCAGCGGCGAGTCGAAATACAAGATTCTGGTGCAGGCGATTGCCGATGACATCGAGCAGGGCGTGCTGGTCAACGATCAGCGCCTGCCGCCGCAACGGCAGGTGGCCGATGCCGTGGGTATCAGCGTGCAGACGGTCACCAACGCCTATAAGGAACTGGAGCGCCAGGGCCTGGTGCGTTGCGAAGTGGGGCGCGGCAGCTTCGTATCGCGGCGCATGAGCGACCGGGTTGCCACGTATATTCTCGACAGTCCCGAACGCGCTTTGGTGGATTTCTCCATCACGCGGATCATGCACACCCGCGAGCACGACCAGTTCTGGCGCGAGACCTGCCGCGAACTCAGCACTGAAGAAGACCAGCCGTGGATTCACGCCTTCCGTCCCATTGCCGGGTTCGAGTCGCACCGTGACGCGGCGATGCACTGGATCGGGCGACAAGGCCTGCGCGTTGAGCGCGATGACATCCTGATCACCAATGGCGCGGCCCACGGGATTTTCCTCGCCCTGGCCTCCCTGGCCGGCCCCGATGACGTGGTGCTCTGCGAAGGCATCACCGACCATGGCGTGATCGGCAACTCCCAGGTGCTGGGTTTCACCCTCAAAGGCCTTGAAATGGATCGCTACGGCATTGACCCGGAGCATTTCGAGGACATGTGCAGCAATGAACGCATCACTGCGCTGGTCTGTACGCCGAACCTGAACAACCCGACCACCAGCCTGATGCCGGACAACCGTCGTCGGGAAATCGCCGAGATTGCCCGGCGCTTCGGTGTGCACATCATCGAAGACGACGTCTACGGACCGCTGCTGGATGAGCGCCGAGCGCCGCCGATCAGCCATTACCTGCCGGAGTTGTCGTTCTACTGCACGAGCATGACCAAATCGGTGCTCACCGGTTTGCGCATCGGTTATCTGGTGATGCCCAAGCGCCTGGCGTTGCGCACCGAAAGCATTTTGCGGGTCAACAGCTGGATGGCCACGCCCATGGTGTCGGAGATCGCCGCCCGCTGGATTCGCGATGGCCGCGCCGACACGCTGGTGGGACTGCAGCGCAAGCTGTTGGGTGGGCGCCAGGCGATGGTCAGCGAATACCTCGGCGAATACCTGCTCGGCCAGCATCCCTATGCACTGAATGCCTGGGTCGGTATTCCGCCGCATTGGGAGCTCGACAGCCTGGTTCGCGCCCTGCGCCACAAGCATATCGCAGTCACATCACCCGACCCGTTCACCGTGCGCGGTACGCCGCGGCCGCGGGCGGTGCGGGTGTGCGTGGGGGCGGAATGCGGTGATGAGGAAATGCGCGACGCGTTGATGGGGATGCGCGAGATTTTTGGTCAGTACCCGCAAATCCACGACTTTTGAGCGGAAAAAAGACCTGGAAAAATTTGTCGACTAAATTGCCCTAGTACATTCAGCGTGACAATCCAGCCCTCTTAGACTGCGCCCAACACCTCATCGGGATGCGGTCATGTCAGCGCTCCAGCTCAACGATATTTACCTCGCCCGCCAGCGCATCGAAGCGCTGGTGCGGCATACACCGATGGAACATTCACCCAGCCTGTCGCGACGATTGGGCGTGCCGGTCTATCTCAAACTTGAGTCTCAGCAAATCACCGGCAGCTTCAAGTTACGCGGCGCGAGCAATGCCGTGGCGCAACTCACGGCCGAGCAAAAGACCCGTGGCGTCGTCGCTGCGTCGACCGGCAATCATGGGCGGGCGCTGGCGTACGCCGCCTCGCAACAAGGCGTGACGGCAACAATTTGCCTGTCGCACCTGGTGCCGGGCAACAAGGTTCAGGCCATCCGCGATCTCGGTGCACACGTGCGCATCGTCGGCCAGTCCCAGGATGACGCCCAGCGTGAAGCCGAGCGCATTGCCCATGAACAGGGCGCGACGCTGCTGCCGCCGTTCGACCATCCGGCGATCATCGCCGGGCAAGGCACGCTGGGGCTGGAGATCCTTGAACAGCAGCCAGACGTCTCTCAAGTACTGATTCCATTGTCTGGCGGCGGTTTGTTCGCCGGCGTGGCGCTGGCGCTGAAAAGTGCCAGTGCGCAGATCGTCACCCACGGCATCAGCATGCATCGCGGTGCGGCGATGCACGCCAGCCTCGCGGCCGGGCGACCGGTGGCGGTCGAAGAGCTGCCGACCCTGGCTGACTCGCTCGGCGGCGGCATCGGCCTCGACAACCGTTACACCTTTTCCAT
This sequence comes from Pseudomonas reinekei, assembly GCF_001945365.1. Lineage (GTDB taxonomy): Bacteria > Pseudomonadota > Gammaproteobacteria > Pseudomonadales > Pseudomonadaceae > Aquipseudomonas > Aquipseudomonas reinekei. The sequence goes on along the minus strand of NZ_MSTQ01000003.1, from coordinate 398,858 downwards.
GACCCGCGATACCTGCGATCACCTGCACCTGCTCAGTGAAGCCGCCATCGCCAACGCCATCCGCCATGCCTATCGCGAAGAACGTCTGGTGCTGGAAGGCGCGGCGGCGGTGGGGATTGCCGCGTTGCTCGAAGGCGTGATCGAGGCGCGCGGGCCGATCGTGGTGGTGGTCAGCGGACGCAACGTCGATATCGATCAGCACCTGCGCGTGCTCGCCGGTGCCGACGCATGAATTCCAACCATAACGACTCCATGGAGTGCCGCGTTGATGAGTGAAGTCACCTTGCTGAACGAAGCGGACCTGCGCGCCTGCGTGTCACTGGACCTGCCCAGCGTCGAAGCCATCGAGCAGGCCTTCGTGCTGCTGGCCATCGCCGCCGTGGCCATGCCGCCGATCCTGCGCCTGGACATTCCCGAACATAACGGCGAGGTGGACGTAAAAACCGCTTATCTGCCGGGCCTTGAGCGTTTTGCGATCAAGGTCAGCCCGGGTTTTTTCGACAACCCGAAACTCGGCTTGCCCAGCCTCAACGGCATGATGATGTTGTTGTCCGCCCGCACCGGTCTGCTCGATGCCCTGTTGCTGGATAACGGTTACCTCACCGCCGTGCGTACAGCGGCGGCCGGTGCCGTGGCGGCGCGGGCGCTGTCGCGGGAAGACAGCCGCAGCGTGGCGCTGATCGGTGCCGGTGAGCAGGCCGTGTTGCAACTGCAAGCCCTGCGTCTGGTGCGGCCGATCGACAGCGTAAGGGTCTGGGCACGGGATGCTGCCAAGGCCCAGGCCTTCAGCGTTGAACTGGCCCGTGACACGGGACTGGCGGTCAAACCTTGCGCCAGCATCGACGAGGCGATGGCCGGGGTCGACATTGCAATCACCTGCACGCCGAGCCGTGAGCCGCTGATCGATGTGCGCCATCTGCACCCCGGCCTGCACATCACCGCGATGGGTTCGGACGCCGAGCACAAGAACGAAATTTCCCCCCGTGCGCTGGCGCAGGTCGACCGCTACGTGGCAGATCGCTTGAGCCAGACACGCCTCCTCGGCGAGCTGCATCACGCCCTCGCTGCGGGCCTGGTCAGCGACGAATCCGGCTTCGCGGAACTGGGCCAGGTGCTGGCCGGGCAACGGCCCGGTCGAACCGATTCAATGCAAATCACCCTCTGCGATCTCACCGGCACCGGCGCCCAGGACACGGCCATGGCCAACCTGGCCTTCGAGCGGGCGCGTTCGGCGGGCAAGGGTTTTCAGTTCGGCAGTTAAACCGCTTTTTTCATCCGTGCGTCATTTATCAGAGGGCATGTGCATGTCTCAGATAGTCGTCAATCTTCCGTTCCAGCGGGAGGAATACGCCCAGCGTCTGGCCAAGGTGCGAGTGGCCATGCAGGCGCAGGGCATCGAGCTGTTGCTGGTCACCGATCCGTCGAACATGGCCTGGCTGACCGGCTATGACGGTTGGTCGTTCTACGTTCATCAATGCGTGCTGCTGGCGCTCGACGGCGAACCGGTGTGGTTCGGTCGCGGCCAGGACGCCAACGGCGCCAGGCGCACGGTGTTCATGCAGCAGGAAAACATCGTGGGCTACCCGGACTTCTACGTACAGTCGCGCGAACGGCATCCCATGGATTACCTGTCGCGGGAAGTGATCAGCGCCCGGGGTTGGGATGCGCTGACCATCGGTGTGGAGATGGACAACTATTACTTCAGCGCCGCCGCTTACCTGTCGCTGCAGAACAACCTGCCGAAGGCCAGGTTGATCGACGCGGTCGGGCTGGTGAACTGGCAGCGGGCCGTCAAGTCGCCGCAGGAAATCACCTACATGCGCATTGCCGCGCGCATCGTCGAAAAGATGCACGGGCGGATCCTCGAACGGATCGAACCGGGCATGCGCAAAAACGAACTGGTGGCCGAGATCTACAGCAGTGGCATCCTCGGTGCCGACGGGCACGGCGGCGACTACCCGGCCATCGTGCCGCTGTTGCCGACCGGTGCCGACGCCAGCGCACCGCACCTGACCTGGGACGATTCGCCGTTCGAAAAGGGCGCCGGCACCTTCTTCGAAATCGCCGGTTGCTACAAACGCTATCACTGCCCGTTGTCGCGCACGATCTACCTGGGCAAGCCGCCGCAGCATTTCCTCGACGGCGAAAAAGCCGTGGTCGAAGGCATCGCTGCCGGGCTGGAAGCGGCCAAGCCTGGCAACACCACCGGCGACATCGCCGTGGCATTTTTCAAAGTGCTGGAAAAATTCGGCATCCACAAGGACAGCCGCTGCGGCTACCCGATCGGTATCAGTTATCCGCCGGATTGGGGCGAGCGCACCATGAGCCTGCGTCCCGGCGACACCAGCGTGTTGCAACCGGGCATGACTTTCCACTTCATGCCGGGCCTGTGGATGGATGACTGGGGACTGGAAATCACCGAGAGCATTCTGATCACCGAAACGGGTGTCGAGACGTTGTGCAATGTGCCTCGCCAATTGTTCGTGAAGGATTGAGTCATGAGTGAACTGCCTGACAACCCGATCAGCGCCACCGTGGATTTCAGCCGCGAAGGCGTGCAGCACGGTTTTCTCAAGTTGCCGTATTCCCGGGATGACTCCGCGTGGGGCGCGGTGATGATCCCGGTCACGGTCGTCCAGCGCGGTCGTGGGCCGACCGCACTGCTCACTGGTGGTAACCACGGTGACGAATACGAAGGCCCGGTGGCTTTGAGCAAACTGGCACAAAGCCTGACGGCCGCCGACGTCAGCGGGCGGGTGATCATCATTCCGTTCATGAACACCCCGGCGTTCCACGCCGGGCGGCGCACCTCGCCGATCGACAAGGGCAACCTCAACCGCAGTTTTCCCGGCAAGCCGGACGGTACGGTGACCGAGAAGATCGCCGACTATTTCACTCGCACCTTGCTGCCCCTGGCCGACATCGTGCTGGACATTCATTCCGGCGGGCGCACCCTGGATTTCCTGCCGTTCGCCGCGTGTCATGTGCTGCCGGACAAGCAGCAACAGGCGCAATGCGAGGCCGGCATGCGTGCGTTCAATGCGCCGTACAGCATGCGCATGCTCGAACTCGATGCCGGGGCGATGTACGACACCGCCGCCGAGTCGCAAGGTAAAGTTTTCGTGACCACGGAGTTGGGCGGCGGTGGTTCGTCGACAGCACGCAGCGTGGCGATAGCCGAGCGCGGGGTGCGCAATCTGTTGGTGCATGCCGGGATTCTCCAGGGCGAAGTGCAGACGGCGCCGTCAATCATGCTCGACATGCCCGACGGCGATTGCTTCATCGCCAGCGAGCACGACGGCCTGCTGGAAATGTGCCGTGACCTGGGCGATAACGTGGACCAGGGCGAAGTGATCGCCCGCATCTACGACGTCACCCGCAGCGGCGCGGCCCCGGTGGAATACCGTGCGGCGCGCAGCGGTTTGCTGGCGGCGCGGCATTTTCCGGGGCTGGTGGGCTGTGGCGATACCGTCGCGGTGATCGCCGATGTGTTGTTGTAAACATCCACCTGTAGGGTTTCCCATTCATTCAGGAGATCATCGGCCCATGCACAAACTCGATCGCTATGACCTGAAAATCCTGCGGATCCTCGCTGACGACGGGCGTATCACCAAATCGAGCCTGGCCGAGGCGATCAATCTGTCGGTGACCCCGGCCTGGGAACGGGTGCGCAAACTTGAAGCCCTCGGCCTGATCAAGGGTTACCGCGCACAGATCGACTGGGGGGCGGTGTTCAAGAGCCAGCAGGTGTTGGTGGAAATCACCCTGGCCCGACACACCGCGCAGGACATGCGGCGTTTCGAGCTGCGCATGAGTGAAGCGCCCGAAGTCGCGTTCTGTTATGCCACCGGTGGCGGTGTCGACTACATGGCTATGATCCAGGCACCGGACATCGATCATTACCAGCGTTTTATCGACCAGCTGCTGCTCGATGATCTGGGGATCGAACGCTACTTCACCTACATCGTCACCAAAACCATCAAGACCGGCGGCGCCCTGCCGGCCGAGCTGTCGCAAGAATCCTGAGCACACCGAAAACCCTTGGGAGCTGGCAGGCTCGCTCCCACATTGCGTGTGCTCCAACCGCAAAATCCGCTGTTCAGCCCCGCCCAATCAGAAAAAACCACCTGCCTGATCCCGTTCAAACCGCAAATCCCGATGGCTCAGCTGCCCTAGCATGGTTCCACGCACACGGATTGGAGTGAACGCCATGACTTACAAACATCCACTGTTGTTCAAGGCCCTTTGCTACGTCGATGGGCATTGGGTGCACAGTGACAGCGGCCACAGCATCGCCGTGCATAACCCGGCTGATCAAACACTGATCGGCCATGTACCGATGCTCGACCCGCCGCAAATCGTCGCCGCCGTCGCTGCCGCGCACCGCGCGTTCGCTGATTGGCGCGAACAGAGCCTGGAGGCACGCGGGGTGATTCTGCGGCGCTGGGCGGCATTGATACTTGAACATCAGGAAGACTTGGCGCGGATTCTCAGCCTGGAGCAGGGCAAGTCCCTGGCCGAGTCCCGTGGCGAAATCGCCTATGCAGCCAGTTTCATTCCGTGGTTTGCCGAAGAGGCCCGGCGCTTGTACGGGCAAAACATTCCCAGCCACATTCCGGGAGCGCATCTGGGCACGGTCAAGGAGCCGGTTGGCGTTTGCGCCTTGCTGACGCCGTGGAATTTCCCCTCGGCAATGATCACCCGCAAAGCCGCTGCGGCCCTGGCCGCCGGTTGCACGGTGGTGATCAAGCCGGCCCATGAAACACCGTACTCGGCGTTCGCCCTGGCGCAACTCGCCGAAGAAGCGGGTTTCCCTGCCGGCGTGTTCAACGTGGTGCTGGGCGAACCGCAAATGGCCATGCAAACCCTGGTGCAGGACAGTCGCGTGCGCTCGGTGAGTTTCACCGGCTCGACTCGTGTCGGGAAGTTGGTGCTGCAAGCCACAGCCCAGGATGTGAAAAAGGTTGCGCTGGAATTGGGGGGCAACGCGCCGTTCATTGTCTGCGCCGATGCCGACCTCGAGTTGGCGGTGAACGTCGCGGTGGCCGCCAAGTTCCAGACCTCCGGCCAGGATTGCTGTGCGGCCAACCGCATCATGGTCGATCGCGCGGTGTACCCGGAGTTTCTCAGCCGTTTTGCCACGGCGGTGCGTGAGTTGCGCGTCGGCCCGGCCATGATCGGCGACCGTGAGCAGCAGGTCGATGTCGGCCCGTTGATGCACAAGGCCGCTTTCGATGTCACCGCCGAGCGTGTCGCCGATGCCCTGCAACACGGCGCGCAACGCCTGGTGGGCGGTGAGGCCCATGCCCTTGGCGGTTTGTTCTATCAGCCGACGGTGCTGGCCGACGTCACGCCGCAGATGCGCATCTACCGCGAAGAAAACTTCGCGCCGATTGCCGGGGTGATGCCGTTCGACACCCTCGATCAGGCCGTCGAGATGGCCAACGACACCGAATACGGTCTGGCGGCCTACCTTTGTTCCAATCGCCTGGACCTGATTTACCCGCTGATCCGCCGACTCGACCACGCCATGGTCGCCGTCAATGGCGTCAAGTTCACCGGCCATCCGATTCCGTTCGGTGGCATGAAAGCCTCCGGGCTGGGCCGTGAAGGCGGCACCGAGGGCTTCGAAGCCTTTGTCGAAACCAAATACTTTTGCCTGCACCATCAAGGCCAGTTCTAAGGAGACATGCCATGAATCAAGAATTCGACTCGCTGTTCGAACAAGACCGCGCGCACTTCATGCACCCTTCGACTCACGCCCATGACCACGCCAGCGGCGCACTCAAGGGACGCATCATCAAAGGGGCCTCGGGTATCCGCATCCGCGACCACGAAGGCCGTGAACTGATCGACGCCTTCGCCGGCCTGTACTGCGTGAACATTGGCTACGGCCGCACCGAAGTGGCCGATGCGATCTACAAGCAGGCCAAGGAACTGGCCTACTACCACACCTACGTGGGGCACTCGACCGAAGCGATCATCGAGCTGTCGAGCCGCATCATCGACTGGGCGCCCCAAGGCATGAAGAAGGTCTATTACGGCCTCTCCGGTTCCGACGCCAACGAAACCCAGATCAAACTGGTGCGTTATTACAACAACGTGCTCGGTCGCCCGCAGAAGAAGAAAATCATCTCCCGCGATCGCGGTTATCACGGCTCGGGCATCATGACCGGTAGCCTGACTGGCCTGGCGAGTTTCCATCAGCATTTCGATCTGCCGGCCGAAGGCATCAAGCACACCTTGTGCCCGCACTGGTATCGCAAGGCGCCGACCGGCATGGATGAAGCCGCGTTCGTCCGTTATTGCGCCGACGAGCTGGAAAAAATGATCCTCGCCGAAGGCCCGGACACTGTGGCGGCTTTCATTGGCGAACCCCTGATGGGCACTGGCGGCATCATCGTTCCACCCGCCGGTTACTGGGCGGCGATCCAGGCGGTGTTGAACAAGTACGACGTGCTGTTGATCGCCGACGAAGTGGTCTGCGCCTTCGGTCGCCTGGGTTCGAAGATGGGCAGCCAGCGTTATGGCATGCGTCCGGACCTGATCACGACTGCCAAAGGCCTGACCAGTGCCTATGCGCCATTGTCAGCGGTGATCGTCGGCGAAAAGGTTTGGGATGTGATCGAAAAAGCCTCCGAATCCCAAGGTGCCATGGGCCATGGCTGGACGTATTCCGGGCATCCTATCTGTGCGGCGGCGGCATTGGCCAACCTCGACATCCTGGAGCGGGAAAACCTTACGGGCAATGCCGACAAGGTCGGCGCTTATCTGAACCGGCGGATGCGCGAAACCCTCGAGGGCCATCCGCTGGTGGGTGAAGTGCGCGGTGATGGCATGCTGGCGGCGGTCGAGTTCATGGCCGATCGTGAACAGCGCACGCCGTTCGATGCAGCCTTGAAGGTCGGTCCGAAAGTGTCGGCGGCCTGCCTGGAACGCGGAATGATTGCGCGAGCGATGCCCCATGGCGACATCCTGGGTTTTGCCCCGCCGCTGATCCTGACCGAGGCCGAGGCGGACCTGATTGTCGAGATCACTAAAGGCGCGATTGATCAGGTCGCCAGTGAAGTGCTTGGCTGATCCCCGCCTCGCGAAACCGCATCAAAACCAAAAAGCCCCCGGACAACCATTTGTCCGGGGGCTTTTTGTGTCGCGCGAAACCTGATTACTTCTTCAGGCCGTAATGCTCATCGAGCATGCCCGGTGCGTTTGGGGCTTTTGGCGCGTAGTCGCGCGGTGGTTCCTGATTGCGCGGTGGCGTCAGGCGTTCCCGTGGGGCCTGCGCTGCGTCGGCGTGCAGGGAGGCCAGCAGGCGCTGGCGGGTCTGCTCGTCCAGGGCCAGGCGGTTGGCGCCCTCGGCGAGATGATCCTGCACTTCCTGATAGCTCTGAGTCAGTTTCTTGACCAGTGTCGCAGTGCTGTTGAAGTGGGTCACCACTTCGTTCTGATAACTGTCGAAACGTTCCTGAATATCGTCCAGCTGACGTTGTGTGCTGCTCGGCGCGGCATTCGGCGCCAGGCGAGCGATCAGGAAACCAATGGCGACACCCACAACCAGGGCAAGAGTCGGCAACAACCAAACTAAGAGCGAGTGTTCCACGAGTCCTTCCTCTATAAACGGCTTTGCTTTACGTTAACGGCTCGAACCTGCGCTGTATACCGCGATTCGCTCGCAATAGACAGCCACAGACAATTTGCTAGACGAGTCGACCCGATCCGGGGTCACGGAGTTCCTTCCTTGCTTATGCGTGAAACCCCTGTAGTGATTGATGGCCCTGTGGGCCAACTGGAAGCCCTTTACCTCGACAACGAGCAGCCGCGCGGCCTGGCGCTGATTTGCCATCCGAACCCGGTGCAGGGCGGCACCATGCTCAACAAAGTGGTCTCGACCCTGCAACGCACCGCGCGCGATGCCGGTTTGATTACGGTGCGCTTCAACTACCGTGGCGTCGGCGCCAGCGAAGGCAGCCATGACATGGGCACCGGTGAAGTCGACGATGCCCAGGCCGTGGCTGAATGGTTTCGCAGCCAACACCCGGATTTGCCGCTGACCCTGTTCGGTTTCTCCTTTGGCGGTTTTGTTGCGGCCAGTCTCGGCGGACGCCTGGAAGCGCAGGGCGAACAGATCAAGCACCTGTTCATGGTCGCCCCGGCGGTCATGCGTCTGGGCGCGCAGGATCAACTGCCTCAGCACGGCGAACTGACCCTGATCCAGCCGGAAACCGACGAAGTGATCGATCCGCAGTTGGTTTACCAATGGTCCGACGCGCTTGAACGTCCCCATGAGCTGCTGAAAGTGGCAGAATGCGGACACTTTTTTCATGGCAAGCTGACCGATCTCAAGGATCTGATCCTGCCGCGTCTTTCGAATTGATTGCAGTCTGACAAGCGATTACCCATGACGACTCGAACCCGTATCCTCACCGGCATCACCACCACCGGCACGCCGCACCTGGGCAACTACGCCGGTGCCATTCGCCCGGCGATCCTGGCCAGCCGTGACAGCAATGCCGATTCGTTCTACTTCCTGGCGGACTACCACGCCCTGATCAAGTGCGATGACCCGCTGCGCATCCAGCGCTCGCGTCTGGAAATCGCCGCGACCTGGCTGGCCGGTGGCCTGGATGTGGACCGCGTGACCTTCTATCGCCAGTCCGACATTCCGGAAATCCCCGAGTTGACCTGGCTGCTGACCTGCGTCGCCGCCAAGGGCCTGCTCAACCGCGCCCACGCCTACAAGGCCTCGGTGGACAAGAACGTCGAAACCGGCGAAGACCCGGATGCCGGTATCACCATGGGCCTGTACAGCTACCCGGTGCTGATGGCCGCCGACATTCTGATGTTCAACGCGCACAAGGTGCCGGTCGGTCGCGACCAGATCCAGCACGTGGAAATGGCCCGTGATATCGGCCAGCGTTTCAATCACCTGTTCGGTCAGGGCAAAGAATTCTTCACCATGCCTGAGGCGCTGATCGAAGAAAGCGTCGCCACGCTGCCGGGTCTCGATGGCCGGAAGATGTCGAAGAGTTACGACAACACCATTCCGTTGTTCAGCAGCGCCAAAGAAATGAAGGACGCGATTTCACGGATCGTCACCGACTCCCGTGCGCCGGGCGAAGCGAAAGATCCGGACAACTCGCATCTGTTCACGCTGTTCCAGGCGTTCGCCACTCCAGCACAAGCCGACGAGTTCCGCAGCGAACTGCTGGGCGGCCTGGGTTGGGGCGAGGCGAAGAATCGTCTGTTCCAGTTGCTCGACAGCGATCTGGGCGAGTCCCGCGAGCGCTATCACCAGTTGATCGAGCGCCCGGCGGACCTGGAAGACATCCTGCAACACGGCGCGAAAAAAGCCCGCGCGGTGGCGACGCCGTTCCTCAACCAATTGCGTGAAGCCGTAGGCCTGCGTTCGTTCGTGGCCCAGACCCAAGTGGCGGCCACCAGCAAGAAGAAAGCCGCGAAAGCGCCGCGTTTTGTCAGCTTCCGCGAAGACGACGGCAGTTTCCGCTTCCGTCTGCTGGCGGCCGATGGCGAACAACTGCTGTTGTCGCGCCATTTCGCCGACGGCAAAACCGCAGGTTTGGTGACCAAGCAACTGCAATCGGGCCAGCCTCTGGACGTGCGCAATGAAGACCTGAGCTTTAGCGTCTGGCTCGAAGGCGAGTGTGTCGCCGACAGCCCGGCCTTCGCCGACAGCCCTGCTCGCGACGCGGCCATTGAAGCTTTGCGGATTGCCCTGACCCCGGTTCAGGAATAAACAGCGGCACGGCCATACCAAGGGCCGATTGCCATTCCTGCGGGCCGTCGCTACAGTGACGGCCCGTTTTTGTTGCCTTGCTAACGAATTATGACGCCCCTAGAACGATATCAAGCTGATCTGAAACGCCCGGAATTCTTCCATGATGCCGCGCAGGAAACTGCCGTGCGTCATTTGCAGCGCCTGTACGACGATCTGGTCGCCGCCGAGCAAAACAAGCCGGGCCTGCTGGGCAAACTGTTTGGCAAAAAGGATCAGACCCCGGTCAAGGGCCTGTACTTCTGGGGCGGCGTAGGTCGCGGCAAGACTTACCTGGTCGACACCTTCTTCGAAGCGCTGCCGTTCAAGGAAAAGACTCGCACTCACTTCCACCGCTTCATGAAGCGTGTGCACGAAGAGATGAAGACCCTCGGCGGCGAAAAGAACCCGCTGACCATCATCGCCAAGCGCTTCGCCACCGAATCCCGGGTGATCTGCTTCGATGAATTCTTCGTTTCCGACATCACCGACGCCATGATCCTCGGCACGTTGATGGAAGAACTGTTCAAAAACGGCGTGACCCTGGTCGCAACGTCGAACATCGTGCCGGACGGCCTGTACAAGGATGGCCTGCAACGTGCGCGCTTCCTGCCGGCCATCGCGTTGATCAAGCAGAATACCGAGATCGTCAACGTCGACAGCGGCGTCGACTATCGTCTGCGTCACCTCGAACAAGCGGAACTGTTCCACTTCCCGCTCGACGAAGCGTCCCACGAAAGCCTGCGCAAGAGCTTCCGCGCGCTGACGCCGGAATGCACCGCCGCCATCGAGAACGATGTGCTGATGATCGAGAACCGCGAAATCCGTGCGTTGCGCACCTGCGATGACGTGGCGTGGTTCGAGTTCCGCGAACTGTGCGACGGCCCGCGCAGCCAGAACGACTACATCGAACTGGGCAAGATTTTCCACGCCGTGCTGCTCAGCGGTGTCGAGCAGATGAGCGTCACCACCGACGACATCGCCCGACGCTTCATCAACATGGTCGACGAATTCTACGACCGTAACGTGAAGCTGATCATTTCTGCTGAAGTCGAACTCAAGGATCTGTACACCGGCGGCCGCTTGAACTTCGAGTTCCAGCGTACGTTGAGTCGCTTGCTGGAAATGCAGTCCCACGAATTCCTGTCCCGGGCGCACAAGCCGTAGGATTTCGAAAAATGGCCTGCGATTGCAGGCCTTTTTTTTATGGCTGTCTCCCTTGCTGCTGACTCGACAAGGTCTGTAGGAGCCGGCTTGCTGGCGATTTCGACGACGCGGTGGGTCAGTCACACCGCTATCGCTAGCAAGCCCGCTCCCACAGGATCATGCGTCAATTTTGATTGCGGTTTTCATGTGGTCAGATAGCGCGCCAGCTCATGCTGCCGCTCACCGCCAAGCAGCAACCACAGCAGGACTCTCGCTTTGCGCGGGCAGAGAAATCCTGCCATGTGTGCGCCCTTGCGAACCAGGTCCATCTCACTGCCGATAAAGCCGTAGGTGGCTTGCGCAGTGGAGCCGGAACCGGTGCGGGTCGCAACGATCACCGGGATCTTTTCGGCAAGCTGCTCGATCACTTCGGCCCAGCTAGCCGAGACGTGCCCGGCGCCGAAGCCAGCGATCACCAGCCCGTCGTAACCCAGCTTCAGGATGTTTTCCAATAACAGCGTATCGGCAGAAAGCGACGCCTCCAGCAGGGCCACCTTCTGCGTGGTGTGTTGCGGCAAGGGTAAACATCGGCGCTCGGCCGGCGGACGGGAATAGCGAACCACGCCTTCCACGAGCAGCCCGGCGGGGCCGAAGACCGGGGAGGAGAACGCCTGCAAGGCCAGCGAATCGGTTTTGCGTACACAGTCAGCCTGATGAATCTGCCCGTTCATCACCACCTGAACGCCGCGCTGTCGACTGCTATCGGCCAGGGCAACACGGCAGGCATCCAGCAGGTTGGCCGGCCCATCGGCGCCGGCCTGTTTTGCCGATCGCATGGCACCGGTCAGGACCAACGGTTCATCGCAATCCCACAGATAATCAAAAAACACGGCGGTTTCTTCAAGGGTGTCGGTGCCCTGGGTGATAACAACGCCACGGGCGCCTTGCTCCACCTGATATTTCGCCCAGGACAGGACGCTGAGCAAGACCTCGAAACTCAATGAGGCACTGGGCAGCAGGCCGAGTGTTTCGACACTGACCCGGGCCAGTGTCGCCAACTCCGGCACGCAGGCCAGCAGGGTTTCGCCGCTGACGGTCGGGATGACGCCTTCACCGGCATTCCTGGCTTGCATGCTCACCGTGCCGCCGAGCGCCGCGATGGCCAGTTTGGGCAGGTCCATTTGATACCTCGCAGGGTTGTGATGAGAAAGGGCTGTATCCGCTGTTGAGGCCGCGATACAGCCGAGTGGCAGAGTGTGTCAGTTGGCGATCAGCCACCCAATCAGCGGGATGATCAGCAACGTGCTGATGGCCATGGACAGGACATTACCGATGTAGGCGTGCATATCGGCCGGCAACCGCTTGGCGATCGCACAGGCCAGGGGCGGGGCGATCAACGCGCCCAACAATGCACTTGAGGCGATGACCTGCCAACTGCCGCCATGGGTCAACAGTGCCGCCGGCACCACGGACACCAGTGGAATGTAGGTGGGGTACCAGCCACGCAACATCCACTGTCGACGCCAGATCATGATGCCGATGGCCGAGGTCAACGCCTGGGCACCGATCAGTTGCGGCAGCAAGCCCGAACCGTAGACCGGGCTCGAGGGGTTCAAGCTGTAGGCCAGTAATGCCCCCAGGATCAACCCGATGCTGGCCAGTTCATTGCCGAAGAATGGTGCCTCGGAAAAGTCGGCGAGGATCCGGCGCAGGGTCCAGATGACGCCGTAATCCGGCGTCCGGGTGTTGGCGGGTGGCGCTTCGCTGGGCTTCTCGGCAAGGTCCGATTCCGCGGACTTCACCAGGCTCGGCAGGTAACGACAGAGCACAAAGGCAATCACACTGGCGATCGCCATGCCCGAGACATTGCCGATTACCACGGGCAAGCCCAGCGGGTTGCACACGTAATTGACCATCAGCAGACAGATCGGCGTGACGAGTACGGCTCCCATGATTGCGCCATTGATCGTGACCTTCCAGCCGCCGCCAAACATCAACACCATCGCCGCCGGCAGTGAAACGAACGCGACAAAGGTCGGTTGCCAACTGTCGGCCGTCACCGTCCAGCCCCACAGCAGATTGCTCAGCAGCAGGCCCAGCAATGAGCTGGTGATCAGCCATGGCCACAAACCGGTCCCATAGCAGATGGCAAAACCTTGCCAGGATTTTCCCGTCCGGTTCGCCCAGTAGGCCAGATAGGCGCCCGCCAGCAACCCGATTGAGGCGAACTCGTGTTTATAGAAGGCGACTTCGCTGATGTCGCCAAGTACCCAGCGTAACCAGGCGCTCGGCTGCGGAAGCGCAGACACCATGTCGCTGTAGCCTGGCCAGTGGGCTTCCCAGAACGTACGGTTGGTGAAAGACAGCCAAATGATCAGCAGCGCCGTGCCAATCATCAGCAGAATGATCGCGGTATCAACCGGCGATCGCTGTGCAAACCGGTTTTTCTCAGGTGTGATTTCCATGTTTCATGTCTCCTTTATCAGCGTGGGAGACACGGGTGCAGGGTGTAACCGAGCATCGGATCGTAGAGATCGGCTCGACGGTCACGATGCAGGTCGTTCAGGTCGTTCCAGATCGGCGCGCTGCGGGAGCGGGTCAGGTCGATATCGGCAAACAGGATTTCCTGCTGGTCCGCCGATGCCACCGGGCCAATCGGCCAGCCGTTGGTCCCGGCAATCAGCGAGCAACCGAGATAGCGAGCGCCACGCTCCTCGCCGATCCGGCTGGCCGCTGCAATAAACACGTTGTTGACGTGGGCCGCGGTCATCGTCAGGTACGACGCCATGCACTTGCCGGCATCATCGAACAGCGGCGGTGGCGTCCACACCCAGTTGTTCAGGCTGCAAATGATGTCCGCGCCTTGCTGGCTGAGGATGCGTGGCACTTCCGGGAACCAGATGTCCCAGCAGATCAGCAAACCGATACGGCCGATGGGCGTGTCGAAAACCGGGAAACCGAGGTTGCCCGGCGTGAACCAGAGCTTCTCCAGGTTCCATAAATGGGCTTTGCGATACTTGCCGATAAACCCCTCCGGCCCCACCAGAACACCGGTGTTGAACAGCTGCATGCCGTCGCGCTCGGTCAGGCCGGCCACGAGGTAAACCTTGTGCTCGCGGGCGAAGCCCATCCAGGCTTTCACGCTTGGCCCCTCGGGAACGGCCTGCGAATGGTCGAAGGCATCCTGCCGATTGCTGAAGAAATACCCGGTGCTGCAAAGTTCGGGCAACACGATGAGATTCGCGCCGCCGTTCACCGCTTCCAGCGCCAGTTCCAGGCTGCGCCGCAGATTGCCTTCGCGTTTCTCAACGCCCACTTGCGGATCGAATTGCACGACTGCTACACGAACAGGACTCGTTGGCTCGCTCATTCCCGATAACCTCTTTTTTTATTGTTGTTTCACGCTGTTGAACTGCGTGTTTATAAGAGTTGAATCGGGCAGTGCTCGTAAGTCAGCAGCTTCCGGTAACGTTGTAGTACTTGTCCGAAGATGCAGGGGCGGGTTTTTGATATCGGATCGGAGGTAGAGCCAATGCAGGTCGTGCATGGCTCTGGAAAGGCGGAGGAGTCAGGCTTTGAGCTGGTAGTGCGGATAGTCGCTCATGGCAAACCCGCCGTTGAATCTCGCAGCGGTTTTGTTGCAAATGTGAATAACCGCATCGACGGCGCCGCGAAAGCACGGTTCGGTCCATCCGGCGTCAACCGAAAAGGACTCACCGGAAAAATACAGGCCCGAAACATGCGCGTAGTCCCGGTTGTACTTCATCAGGCTGACCGCATCGTAATAGGTGCCGGGCCGGTACAGCTTTGCGCAGCCCAGTGAGTTTTTATCGGTGATCCAGCGCTGGACCACGGCTTGATCAATGCCGATGTAGGGGGAGATTTTTTCCTGGATGTTGGCGGCGTTCATCAGGATGCGGTCCAGCTCTTCAGCGCACTGGGTGACCAACTCTTTATCGCTGAATGAGGCGAGTTTGGTGGCGTCGTCCTCCCATGTGTAACTCAAGAGGATGCAGTCATAGCTGTAGTTCTCGTTGTAGCGGTAGGTGTAGACGTCGTGGATAAAACTGTCGGTGACGATGGCTTGCGGGATGTTGGTGTTTTTTGAAAGAAATGATTTTTTCAGCGGTGCATAGACTTTGCAGCTGGTTTCCCAGTGCGCGGTTTTCCAGGCGTTGATCGTCTCGAACGGCAGCATCTCTTGCGTGAAGTTTTCAAGCCTGATGCGGGTTTCGATCAACCAGGACGGAAGGGTCACGATGACTGAATCAAAGTCTTCGAAGTGTTCCCGGGTTTCTTTGGGTTGGCTGTGATTGCCGTTGAAGTAAACGCGGGTTTGCTGGTTAGCCAGTTTTTTGAGTCGGGTGACGGATGAGTCCGTCAGCAAACCATGGGTTCGTTCGCGGCTATGTTCGTAGACGGATTTGCCGGTTTCATCGATTTTCATGAACAACAGGCATTCGTCCAGCGCAGCGAGGCCGATGTAGCGGGGGCGGTCAAACGTTTTTCCTGTTGAATCAAATACGGCTTCGCTGTTCAGGTGCGGTGCATCCAGCGGGTTTCCCATTGAGTCCACTCGGCCGTGGATCAATTGCAACTGGCTGCTAAAACCAAAGATGGCGGTACGCAGGGGATAAAGGCAACACACGTCGTAAAAGGCCCCCCAACTGCCGTCGCCAATGCCAATGGCATAGAAAATCGCCGATTCCTCTGCGGACATGCCCATCCCGCCAAAATCACCCGGCGAATGCCTGTCCCAGATTGGCAAGACGGGCATGCTGACCAAATCTCGGAAAGAAACGCCTTGATACGTCTTGACGATGGCCGCCCACGTCGATTCCCACTCAGGACTGGCATAAAGCTCGGCAACCTGTTGCGTCATGCGATCGGCAAAAGCCTTCCACTTGGCATACACCCGTTGCAGGTCTTTGCCGGGCGGCGGGGTGAGGCCATCGAGGTTTTTCCAGATCAGCATCTGCGGGTTGGGGGCGTCGCCCATGCTGCCTTCACGCAGATAAATCCCGGTGGAGTTCACCCACTGGCTGCCTGGATTGGCAAAGTCAGAAAACGACAAGTCGAAAGCCTGGGCGTAGTAAGCCATCAACGAACGACCGGCAGTCGGTGGCTCGTCCGCACGATTGAAGAAGGGCATGCGCATGGCGCCCATCTCAAACGGTGTGTGGCTTTGCGTTGCGTGCCGGCTGCCAGGAACGGTCAGGTGCCGGCCGCCGATCCGCCTGGCTTGTTCGATCAGGGTGATGTGGGTGAAGCCGCAGCGATAGAGCTCTCTGGCGGCGGTCAGGCCGGTTACTCCGGCACCGATGATGCAGATTCTATGACGTGGGTCCGTTGCCCTGGCGATACCGTTTTCCTGCTCGAGCAGTGTTCGATAGTCGAAGCACAAGTCTGGAGGATTGGGGAAGCGCGCGGCCCATTTGTTGGCCGTCTCGCGCTTTTTACGGGGGGCGTCCTTGGCCACGAATGCGGGGTAGTTGTAGCTTGATCCGATAGTCACAGTTGCACGTCCATGTCAGCATTGATGATGTTTGCAGGGACGTATGTTGGAGATTTGGGGGGTGGGCGTACATGAGCCAAAACGGGTTCGTCGGCGCTCCATATTCCGGGTTTTACGTAGGAAAGTGAGTACACCGAGGCCCTGCAGGAGCGAACCTGCTCGCTCCTGCAGGGGGGATGTGTTCAAGCCGCTTGCTGAAATTGCTGCCGATACTGGTTCGGCGACAGTTCCGTGTGCTGGCGGAACAGCCGCGCAAAGAAGCTCGCATCGTCATAGCCGACTTCGTAGCTGATGGTCTTGATGCTCTTGCGGCTACCGGACAGCAGGCCCTTGGCGGTTTCGATGCGCAGGCGTTGCAGGTAATGCAACGGCTTGTCGCCGGTGGCGGTCTGGAAACGGCGCATGAAGTTGCGGATGCTCATGCCGTGCTCGCGGGCGACGTCTTCGAAGCGGAATTTGTCGGCGAAGTGTTCTTCGAGCCAATGCTGGATCTGCAGGATGATCACGTCCTGGTGCAGTTTCTGCCCGCCGAAGCCGATGCGCCCCGGCGAATAGCTGCGTTGCACTTCGTAAAGAATGTCCCGCGCCACGGCCTGGGACACATTGGTGCCGCAGAAGCGCTCGATCAGGTAAATGTACAGATCGCACGCCGACGTGGTGCCGCCGGCGCAGTACAGGTTGTCGGCGTCGGTCAGGTGTTTGTCCTGATTGAGGTGAACCCGCGGAAAGCGTTCGGCGAAGGCGTTGAAGAAACGCCAGTAAGTGGTCGCTTCCTTGCCATTGAGCAATCCCGCTTCGGCCAGCCAGAACACACCGGTCGCCTCGCCGCACAGGACCGCGCCGCGCGCATGTTGCTGGCGCAACCAGGGCAACACTTGCGGGTAACGTTTGCAGAGGCTGTCGAAATCGTCCCAAAACGCGGGAAGAACGATGATGTCGGCGTTTTCCAGTCCGCCATCCACCGGGATCAGCACGTCGCTGAAAGTGCTGACCGGTTTGCCGTCGGGGCTGACCAGGCGGGTCTCGAACGCCGGTGTCAGGCCCTGGCCCAGTTGTTTGCCGTAGCGCAGGCTGGCGAGATGGAAGAAATCCTTGGCTTGCAGGAGGGTGGAAGCGAAAACCCGGTCAATGGCCAGGATGCTGACGCGCCGTAACGGCGTGGAGGCTTGGTTAGACATAATTCAACTTTATTTTTATAGGGGGAAGTGGTCACCAGACGGCTGGATCGTCTTATTTTTTGTCGGATGTGTCCAGTGTCCTGTATCGGAAGCGAGGCATAGTCTCTGGAGGTCAACTCCTTCTAAAAACAATGAAAAGGTGCCGCATGATCCCTAGAACCCTGTTCAGTCCCGAGCACGAACTTTTCCGTGACAGCGTGCGAACGTTCCTCGAAAAAGAGGCGGTGCCGTTCCATGGTCAATGGGAAAAACAGGGCTACATCGACCGTAAACTCTGGAACAAGGCCGGGGAGGCGGGGATGTTGTGCTCGCACCTGCCGGAAGAGTACGGCGGGCTGGGGGCGGACTTTCTCTATAGCGCGGTCGTCATCGAAGAGGTGGGGCGCCTGGGCTTGACCGGTATCGGTTTTTCTCTGCACTCGGACATCGTGGCGCCGTACATCCTGCATTACGGCAGTGAAGCGCTGAAACACAAATACCTGCCGAAACTGGTGTCCGGCGAAATGGTCACGGCCATCGCCATGACGGAGCCGGGCGCGGGCTCAGACCTGCAAGGGGTGAAAACCACGGCGGTGCTCGAGGGTGACGAGTACGTGATCAACGGCTCCAAGACCTTTATCACCAACGGTTTTCTTGCGGACCTGGTCATTGTCGTGGCCAAGACCGATCCGAAGGCGGGAGCAAAAGGTACAAGTCTGTTCCTGGTTGAAGCCAACACGCCGGGGTTCGAAAAAGGCAAGCGTCTGGAAAAAGTCGGGATGAAGGCTCAGGACACATCCGAGCTGTTCTTCCAGGATGTCCGCGTACCGAAGGAGAATCTGCTGGGGCAGGCCGGGATGGGCTTCGCCTACTTGATGCAGGAATTACCCCAGGAGCGGCTCACCGTGGCCGTTGGCGGTCTGGCGTCGGCCGAAGCGGCGCTGCAATGGACGCTGGATTACACCCGTGATCGCAAGGCATTCGGCAAGGCCATTGCCGACTTCCAGAACACTCGTTTCAAGCTGGCGGAAATGGCGACGCAAATTCAGATTGGCCGGGTCTTCGTCGACCGCTGTCTGGAGCTGCACCTGCAAGGCAAGCTCGACGTGCCGACGGCGGCGATGGCCAAGTACTGGGGCACTGACCTGCAATGCCAGGTGCTCGACGAATGCGTGCAGTTGCATGGCGGCTACGGGTTCATGTGGGAATACCCGATTGCGCGGGCGTGGGCGGATGCGCGGGTGCAGCGGATTTACGCCGGGACCAATGAAATCATGAAGGAGATCATTGCCAGGTCGCTCTGATCAGGGCGCCAGGACCGACGCCATCGCGGGCAAGTCCGCTCCCACAGGTACGGCGTAATCCTTGTGGGAGCGGGCTTGCCCGCGATTGGATCTCTGAATCCATCAAGGTGCTGGATTCGGGTGATCCTTGTGAATCGCCTCGATCCCTTCCAGCACTTCATCCGAAAGTTTCAAATCAAAACTGGCGATGTTGCTGTCCAACTGCTCGAGCGTCGTGGCGCCGATGATGTTGCTGGTCACGAACGGTTGCTGGGTCACAAACGCCAGGGCCATCTGCGCCGGGTTCAGGCCGTGCTCACGGGCTAAAGCCACGTAACGGCTGCAAGCGGCTTCCGACTGTGGGTTGAAATAGCGGCTGAAGCGGCTGTAGAGGCTCAGGCGACCTTTTGGCGGACGCGCGCCACCTTCGTACTTACCCGACAGGAAGCCGAACGCCAGCGGCGAATAGGCCAGCAGACCGCACTGTTCGCGGATGGCGATTTCCGCCAGGCCGACTTCGAAGCTGCGGTTGAGCAGGTTGTACGGATTCTGGATCGACACCGCGCGCGGCCAGCCACGGGCTTCGGCCAGGGCGAGGAAACGCATGGTGCCCCACGGTGTTTCGTTGGACAGGCCGATATGGCGGATCTTGCCGGCCTTGACCTGTTCGTCCAGCGCTTCGAGGGTATCTTCCAGTGGCGTCAGGTTGGCTTCGATCTTGTGTTTGTAGCCCAGTTGACCGAAGAAGTTGGTGCTGCGCTCCGGCCAGTGCAACTGGTACAAGTCGATGTAATCGGTCTGCAGGCGCTTGAGGCTGGCATCCACGGCTTCGCTAATGTGCTGTCGATTGTGCCGAAGGTTTTTGTCGCGGATATAGTCGATGGTGTTGCCGGGGCCGGCGATCTTGCTGGCCAGGATCCAGTCGGCACGATCACCGCGGCTTTTGAAGTAATTGCCGATGTAGCGCTCGGTGGTGGCGTAGGTTTCGGCCTTGGGCGGCACCGGATACATCTCGGCGGTGTCGATGAAGTTGATCCCGGCGCTCTTGGCCCGTTCGATCTGGGCGAAGGCGTCTGCCTCGCTGTTTTGCTCGCCCCACGTCATGGTTCCGAGGCAGAGGGCACTCACATTCAGATTGGTCCGGCCTAGCTGGCGATAGTCCATCGGGTGCTCCTTGGGCAAAACAATCATAAAAGCAGGTTGAATTATTTTTCGCAATCTGCATAATTGCGCACCTCTTTCTGCAGTGGAAGTGATGCGCCGCCGCCGAAGAATCTTGCCGTTGAACGGACGCGCCGACCCGAGCCCCCGAAAGCGTCTGTATCCGGCTGCCTTTGACTTGTCAAAGTACGCACTATTCAGTAAGATCCGCCGTCTAATTTACAGGGCGGCCCCTGAGGCTATAAAGAATGAAAACTTTTACTGCTAAACCGGAAACAGTAAAGCGCGACTGGTTTGTCGTCGACGCTGCTGGTCAGACCCTGGGTCGTCTGGCCACCGAAATCGCGAGCCGTCTGCGTGGCAAGCACAAGCCTGAGTACACTCCTCACGTTGACACCGGCGACTACATCGTCGTAATCAACGCTGAGCAGATCCGTGTTACCGGTGCTAAAACCACTGACAAAATGTACTACTCCCACTCCGGTTTCCCGGGCGGCATCAAGTCGATCAACTTTGAAAAGCTGATCGCCAAGGCCCCTGAGCGCGTGATCGAGACCGCGGTTAAAGGCATGCTGCCTAAAAACCCACTGGGTCGCGACATGTACCGTAAGCTGAAAGTCTATGCGGGCGCTACACACCCACATACTGCTCAGCAGCCCCAAGAACTGAAGTTTTAACGGAATAGTACATTATGTCGGCGACTCAAAATTACGGCACTGGCCGTCGCAAGACCGCAACCGCACGCGTTTTCCTGCGTCCGGGTACTGGTAACATCTCCATCAACAACCGTTCGCTGGATAACTTCTTCGGCCGCGAAACTGCCCGCATGGTAGTTCGTCAGCCGCTGGAGCTGACTGAGACTGTCGAGAAATTCGACATCTACGTCACCGTGATCGGCGGTGGTGTAAGTGGTCAAGCTGGCGCAATCCGCCACGGTATCACTCGCGCTCTGATGGATTACGACGAGACTCTGCGCAGCGCTCTGCGTAAAGCCGGCTTCGTAACCCGCGATGCTCGTGAAGTTGAACGTAAGAAAGTTGGTCTGCGTAAAGCGCGTAAGCGTCCGCAGTACTCGAAGCGTTAATTCGTTTCCACGTTCAAAAAAGAACGCCCGGATTCCTCACGGAACCGGGCGTTTTTTTGTGCGTGCGATTTATCAAAGAATTGCGCTGTGACAACTTGCCACATCCGTAGACCCCCTATACTACAAGGCTTGGCAGTAGTGCCTCGGGGTAATTACCTTGTCAGAATTGGGGCTTTTCATTACCATTCGGCAAAATTTTTATAAGTGCATAGATTTACTTAGTAGATGCCTGATTTAACAGGCCACAAAGCTGATGGGAGAGGACTGAATGAGCAATGACGGCGTGAATGCAGGCCGGCGTCGCTTCTTGGTAGCAGCCACATCCGTGGTGGGTGCTGCAGGAGCGGTGGGGGCTGCGGTCCCGTTCGTGGGGTCATGGTTTCCCAGTGCCAAGGCGAAAGCCGCAGGTGCACCGGTGAAAGTGAATGTCAGCAAAATCGAGCCAGGCCAGCAGATGATTGCTGAGTGGCGCGGTCAGCCGGTATTTATCGTCCGCCGTACCGAGGAAATCCTGGGGAATCTGAAAAAGATCGAGGGCCAGTTGTCCGACCCGACCTCCAAGAACTCGACACAACCGACCTATGTCGACCCGGAAACGCGGTCGATCAAACCTGAAGTTCTGCTGTTGATCGGCATTTGCACCCATCTGGGTTGCTCGCCGACATTCCGTCCCGAAGTGGCGCCTGCCGACTTGGGCAAGGACTGGGTCGGTGGTTATTTCTGCCCTTGCCACGGCTCCCACTACGATTTGGCTGGCCGCGTCTACAAGTCGCAACCTGCGCCTTTGAACCTGCCAGTTCCCCCGCATTCCTATGAGACCGATGACGTCATTGTCATTGGCGTCGATACGGAGAAAGCGTGATGAGCAAGTTCATGGATTGGGTTGATGCGCGCTTTCCCGCGACCAAAATGTGGGAAGACCATCTCAGCAAGTATTACGCCCCGAAGAACTTCAACTTCTTCTATTTCTTTGGTTCCCTGGCGCTGCTCGTTCTGGTCAACCAGATCGTCACCGGTGTCTGGCTGACCATGAGCTACACCCCGTCGGCGGAAGAGGCATTTGCTTCCGTCGAATACATCATGCGCGACGTCGAGTACGGCTCGATCCTGCGTCTGCTGCACTCCACTGGCGCCTCGGCGTTCTTCATCGTGGTCTATCTGCACATGTTCCGTGGCTTGCTCTACGGTTCGTACCAGAAGCCGCGTGAACTGGTGTGGGTCTTCGGCATGCTGATCTACCTGGCGCTGATGGCAGAAGCCTTCATGGGGTACCTGCTGCCTTGGGGCCAGATGTCGTACTGGGGCGCCCAGGTGATCATCTCGCTGTTCGGTGCGATCCCGGTCATCGGTAACGACCTGACCCAGTGGATTCGTGGTGACTACCTGATTTCCGGTATTACCCTGAACCGCTTCTTCGCTCTGCATGTGGTTGCCTTGCCGATCGTGATTCTCGGCCTGGTGGTGCTGCACGTTCTGGCGCTGCACGAAGTCGGTTCGAACAACCCGGACGGCGTGGACATCAAGAAACACAAAGACGAAAACGGCGTACCGCTGGACGGCATTGCCTTCCACCCGTACTACACCGTGAAAGATATCGTCGGCGTGGTGGTGTTCCTGTTCATCTTCTGCTCGATCGTGTTCTTCTTCCCGGAAATGGGCGGTTACTTCCTCGAGAAGCCGAACTTTGAGCAGGCCAACCCGTTCAAGACGCCTGAGCATATTGCGCCGGTCTGGTACTTCACCCCGTTCTACGCGATTTTGCGTGCGGTTCCGGACAAGCTCCTGGGTGTTATCGCCATGGGCGCGGCCATTGCGGTGCTGTTCGTGCTGCCGTGGCTCGACCGCAGTCCGGTCAAGTCCATGCGCTACAAAGGCTGGCTGAGCAAGATCTGGCTGGTGGTGTTCTGCATTTCGTTCGTGATCCTCGGCATTCTGGGGGTTCTGGCTCCAACGCCAGGTCGCACGCTGCTGTCGCAGGTCTGCACCTTCCTGTACTTCGCCTACTTCATTCTGATGCCGTTCTACACCAGGCTCGAGAAGACCAAACCGGTTCCGGAAAGGGTGACTGGCTGATGAAAAAACTATTTGCTGTATTGATGCTTGCTGCCCTGCCGGTGCTGTCCTTCGCGGCACCACACGGTGGTCCGGAGCTGGAAAAAGTCGACATCGACGTGTCTGACAAAGCTGCCATGCAGGATGGCGCGCGTACGTTCGCCAACTACTGCATGGGCTGCCACAGCGCCAAGTTCCAGCGTTATGAGCGTGTTGCCGATGACCTGGGCATTCCTCACGAACTGATGCTCGAAAAGCTGGTGTTCACCGGCGCCAAGATCGGCGATCACATGAACATCGGCATGCAGCCGGCTGACGCCAAGGCCTGGTTCGGTGCGGCTCCGCCCGACCTGACCCTGGTTGCCCGCGTTCGCGGCACCGACTGGCTCTACGGTTATCTGAAGTCGTTCTATGAAGACCCGTCGCGTCCTTGGGGTGTGAACAACAAGGTTTTCCCGAACGTCGGCATGCCTAATGTTCTGGTTGGCCTGCAAGGTCGTCAGGTGGTCGGTTGCAAACAGGTTCAGATCGTCGAAGACGGCAAGAAGCAATATGATCCGCTGACCGGTACCGCGCTGACTCATGAAGCGTGCGATCAGCTGACCATTGTGCCGAAAAGTGGTGCTTTGACCGAAGAGCAGTTCGATGAGAAGGTCAAGAATCTGGTAACCTTCCTGGCTTACTCGGCTAACCCGGTTAAGCTGCAACATCAGCGCATCGGTACGTATGTATTGCTGTACCTCGCGTTCTTCTTCGTATTCGCCTACTTGCTCAAGCGCGAATACTGGAAAGATGTGCACTGATAAAGCTTTAAGCAATTGCTGTTAATCGCGCGCGCCCAAGGGCGCCTCTGAAAATGTAACGAGCCTGGTGTTCCAGGCGTTACGGGAGGCGCCCTCTGGGCGCGCTCGTTTTTCCGCTTCCGATAATTTCTACAAGCGAGGAGGATCGCCATGGGCGTGACCAATCGGTTGGCCTGCTACTCCGACCCCGCCGACCACTATTCCCACCGAGTGCGAATCGTACTGGCAGAGAAGGGTGTCAGCGCCGAGATCATTTACGTTGAAGCTGGCCGTCAGCCGCCTAAACTGATCGAGGTGAACCCTTATGGCAGCTTGCCCACCCTGGTCGATCGTGACCTGGCGTTGTGGGAGTCAACGGTGGTGATGGAATATCTGGATGAGCGTTACCCGCACCCGCCGCTACTGCCGGTTTATCCTGTGGCGCGAGCCAACAGCCGTCTGCTGATGCACCGTATTCAGCGCGACTGGTGTGGTCTGGTGGATCTGATTCTGGATTCGCGGACCAAGGAAGCCGCGCGTGTTGTGGCGCGCAAGGAATTGCGTGAAAGCCTCACGGGTGTTTCGCCGTTGTTCGCCGACAAGCCGTTTTTCCTCAGTGAGGAACAAAGTCTGGTGGATTGCTGCCTATTACCCATACTCTGGCGATTGCCGGTCCTGGGTATAGAACTGCCGCGGCCAGCCAAGCCGCTGCTTGATTACATGGAGCGCCAGTTTGCGCGTGAGGCTTTCCAGGCGAGTCTGTCTGGTGTCGAACGCGATATGCGCTAAAGGCTTAAGGAGCCGCTATGAACTCCAGTCGACCTTATCTGGTCCGCGCGCTCTACGAGTGGATTGTTGATAACGATTGCACCCCGCACATGCTGGTGAACTCCGAGTATCCCTCGGTGCAGGTACCGCAGGGTTTTGCCAGCGACGGGCAGATTGTACTGAATGTATCGCCACAAGCGGTGCGTCATCTGCACATGGACAACGAGGCGGTAAGTTTCGAAGGCCGCTTTGGTGGTGTGCCGCATACGCTGTACGTGCCTATCGCATCGATCCTGGGTATCTATGCCCGGGAGAACGGTCAGGGCATGGTGTTTGATCTGGAATCGCCTATGGACGACGAGGAAGAGATCGAGCCGGATGATGATATTCCGCCGCCCGGCAGCGAGCCGCCGCGTCCCAGCGGTCGACCCAGTTTGAAGGTGGTGAAGTAATAAAAAAGGCGATCCCGATGGATCGCCTTTTTTATGTCTGACGGTTATGGGTCAGTCGATGTACTCAAACAGTTTCACAATCTTCTGCACGCCAGAGACGCCCTGCACGAGGTTGGTCGCCTGGGCGGCTTCCTGTTTGGTCAGCAGGCCCAGCAAGTAAACGATGCCGTTTTCGGTGACAACCTTGATGCGCGAGCCCGGGATATTCGGATCGGTGAGCATCTGTGTCTTGATCTTGGAGGTCAGCCAGGTGTCGTTCTGGCGAGCCAGGAAGCCGGAGGGTGGGAG
Organism: Pseudomonas reinekei; assembly: GCF_001945365.1. GTDB lineage: Bacteria > Pseudomonadota > Gammaproteobacteria > Pseudomonadales > Pseudomonadaceae > Aquipseudomonas > Aquipseudomonas reinekei. The sequence continues at coordinate 373,398 of NZ_MSTQ01000003.1, read as the reverse complement.
AATCTGCAGTTCGTTGTGCACCGTCTTCACGCGCTGAACAGCCGCGGCGGCCTGTTCAGCCTTGGCCTTGAGGTCGGCTCGCGGGGTTTGGCCGGCAAGCAGCACCACGCCGTTGAAGCTGGTCACGACGATATGCGAGTCGTTGTCCAGGGCCGGGTCGGCCTTGGCGATGTTCACGCCGACCTTGGTGTCGATCAGCGAGTCATCGATCTTGCTGCCGAAAGTGCGGGTACCGCGGTCGTCTTCAATGGGGGCTTCACGGCTGGCATTAACCACCGAGGTGCAGCCGCTGATGCCGAGGCACAGAGTCAGGGCCAGTAGGCCGAGGCGATTAGGGGTCATTCTTCACTCCCGAACAGTTGGCTGTCGATCAAGTCGCAAAGGCAGTGGATCGCCAGCAGGTGGACTTCTTGAATGCGTGCGGTGACGTTGGCGGGTACGCGAATCTCCACGTCCTCGGGCAACAGCAGTGAAGCCATGCCGCCGCCATCGCGACCGGTCAATGCTACGACAATCATTTCGCGATCATGTGCGGCCTGGATCGCCTGAATTATGTTTGCCGAGTTGCCGCTGGTGGAAATCGCCAGCAATACGTCGCCCGGTTGGCCCAGGGCGCGGATCTGCTTGGAGAAGATTTCGTTGTAGCTGTAATCGTTGGCGATCGAGGTGATCGTCGAGCTGTCGGTGGTCAGTGCAATGGCTGGCAGGCTTGGTCGCTCGCGCTCGAAGCGGTTCAACAGTTCGGACGAGAAATGCTGGGCGTCGCCAGCAGAGCCGCCATTACCGCAGGAGAGCATTTTGCCGTCGCTGAGCAAGGCGTTGACCATCACCTGGCTGGCTTGCTCGATGTGCGGTGCAAGTACGTCCATCGCCTGTTGCTTGGTGTCGATGCTGGCCTGAAAAAGCTGGCGAATTCGGGATTGCATGTCCATCTGTGTGACCTTAATGAGCGCGGCTGTCCGGCACGTGAATGTGCAGCCCGCAAAGCAAAGAGCAAAAGTGTTGTCGGGTGTCCGGTTCGGAGCTTGAGCGATCAGCTGTCGAAGGCATTCTGCAACCAGTTCAACTGATCGAGGTTGCTGTCGATGGCAACCACGTCGAAACGGCAAGGGGAGTTGGCCCAGCGCGACTCGCACTGAAGAAAATACTGTGCGGCAAAAATCAGTTTCTGCCGTTTGCGCTCATCAATACTATCGAGCGCGCCACCCCATTGAGTGTTTTTTCTGTAGCGAACTTCAACGAATACTACTGTATCGCCATCAAGCATGACCAGATCAAGCTCGCCGCGTTTACACAACCAGTTCTGCGCCAGCAGGCGCAGACCTTGTTGTTGAAGATGCTCGAGTGCATGGCGCTCGGCATCTTTGCCGCTTTGCTGGCGTGATCTGTCAGGCATTAGCGTGGCGTGTTCGGCAGGCGCTGAACCTGGCCGTTGACGAACTCGGCCCACGGCAACTGCCGCACGACACGCTGGTTCTGGGTCATGCTCAGGCTGCCCGACTGGCCTTCGATGCGGCTGTCCGGCAGGGCCTTGAGTTGCCCCAGACGTGGCGCCAGGCGATAGGCGTCGACACCCATTGCATACAGGCGACCCAGGCTGCCGGCCGCTTGTGGCCATTGTGCCGTGACTTGTTGGCGTAGCGGATCATTCGCGTCCAGCAGCCATGGGGTTTCGCAGAAGCGAATGCCGTTCATGTCGTTGTACTGGTTTACATCACCGCTGGCGCTGAACACATGGGAAGTGGCGTAGACCGGAACGTCACCGGCGTACTGGAAGTTCAGGGTTGGTTTGATCTGTTGCGCTTGCTGCGGCGTGGCGGCGAGGAAGATGAACTCGATGTCCTGACGGCGCGAAGGCTGGGCGGCGACCGTAGAGCCTACGGTGCTTTGCAGGCTCTTGGCGCGACCTTCGCTCTGGCGCAGCTGGAACATGTCGGCAATCTGTTGCGCCAGTTGAACCGGCTGGTCAACGCGCTCGGTGGCAACGATGCTGCCGCCATTGGCTTGCCAGTCCTGGCTGAACGCCCGGAGTACGCGGTCGCCCCATTCGCCTTTCGGCACCATGATGGCGGCACGATGCAGGCCGTCGGCGCGAGCGCGGCGGGACACTTCGCGGGCTTCGTCTTCAGCGGCAAGGCCGAACTGGAACAACTGCGCCGGACCTTGTTCGCCTTCGCTGTAGTTCAGCGCCAGGGTAGGGAGCGGCAGTTGCGGGCGAGTGCTCAGTTGCTTGACCAGCGGCTTCTCCAGCGGGCCGACGACCAGTTGCACGCCGTCTGCCTGGGCCTTGCGGTAGAACTCGTCGAGGGAGGTCATGCGCGAGCTGTCATAGAACTCAATGGCTGGCGGCTTCTGCCCGGCTTGTTGCGCCTGATAGTGAGCGGCCATGAAGCCTTCGCGCAGTGCTTTGCCCACGGAGGCCAGCGGGCCGTCTTGCGGCAGCAACAAGGCGATTTTGCCCAGTGGCTGACTGGCCAGCTCTTTGAGCTTGGTCAATTGCAGCGGTAATTGAACGGCGGCCGGATGTTTCGGATTCTGCTCGCGCCAGGTGTCGATGGCGGCCTGTTGCTGTTCCAGGGTGCCGGCAGTCTTCACGGCCAGCGCCAGGCCCATCCAGCCGCCGAGGTCGTCGGTGGTATTGGGCTGCAGTTGATCGGTCGGCAGCGAGGCGATCAGTGTCCAGATCGCCTCGTGGTTTTTGCTGGCGGCCTCACCTTTGAGCATCGGCGCGATGAAGATCCGCTCCCGTGCGGCGGCCAGGGTCTGGCCGTCGGCTTCAAGAGCGCGGGCGCGGACGGTGCCGGTGCGGACCTGTTGCTCTTCCGGCAGTTCGCCCAGGCGTTGCAGGCTTGGATGGCTCAAGGCTGTCAGCGCAGCTTTCGGCTGGTTGCGGGTCATCGCCAGTTCGGCGGCCAGTGTGCTGGCGAACACCTGCTGGCCGGGCTTGAGTTGCTCCACGGGTACTTGCTGCAGGATTTGCGCGGACTGGGCGGCATTGCCCTGTCGGTAGGCCAGGTCAGCGGCGCTCAGGCGCAACAGCGCCGCGTCTTCCGGTGATTTGCTTTGGGCGGCCTTCTCGAGCAGTTGCTCGATGCTGGCATCCGGGGTCCGTGGAAGTTCGCCAAGGCTGGAGGAGGGCGAGCTGGCGCAAGCCGCCAACAAGGCAGCGAGGCAGAGGGCAGTAAACAGCCGCAGGCAAGCGATCATGTAAGTGTTCCCGATACTCGATCAAATTAGCGTGGAATTGTACCCAAGCACTGGCCGGGGCGCGATGTTAGTGGCGTGAATCGATCAATTTAGCTTGCGCAAATGTTGCTGCACGGCACAAAAGTTGGCAAAAGCGAGCGTTGCTCGCGCGTATCGCAACTGTCGCTACGGGTTACAATGGCCGCTTTATCGATCATGAGGTGTGCGCTTTGACTGCTCCAGGTGCTTTGAATTCCGCTGCCGGCTCGCTTTATGTGGTGGCGACGCCCATCGGCAACCTGGACGACATCAGTGCGCGCGCGCTGAAGATCCTGCGCGAGGTTGCCTTGATCGCCGCCGAGGACACTCGCCATTCACAGCGTTTGATGCAGCACTTCGGTATTCCAACGCCGCTGGCGGCGTGCCATGAACACAACGAGCGCGATGGAGGTAGTCGCTTTATTACCCGTCTGCTAGCGGGTGACAATGTGGCGCTGATCTCCGATGCCGGTACGCCGCTGATTTCCGACCCTGGTTATCATCTGGTGCGCCAGGCCCGCGCTGCCGGGATCAACGTGGTGCCAGTGCCGGGCGCCTGCGCACTGGTTGCCGCGCTGTCGGCAGCCGGATTGCCGTCGGACCGTTTCATCTTTGAAGGTTTTCTGCCGGCCAAGGCTGTGGGGCGGCGTGCGCGTCTTGAGTTGGTAAAGGAAGAGCCGCGCACATTGATTTTCTACGAAGCCCCACACCGCATCCTGGAATGTTTGCAGGACATGGAGCTGGTGTTTGGGCCTGAGCGTCCGGCACTGCTGGCTCGCGAACTGACTAAAACCTTTGAAACGCTCAAAGGGTTGCCGCTTGCCGAATTGCGCGAATTCGTCGAGTCGGACAGCAATCAGCAGCGCGGCGAATGCGTGGTGTTGGTCGCTGGCTGGACGGCGCCTGAGTCTGAAGAAGCGGTCAGCAGCGAGGCCATGCGCGTTCTCAACCTGTTGCTCGAAGAAATGCCGCTCAAGCGGGCGGCCGCATTGGCGGCGCAAATTACCGGCGAGCGTAAGAATGTTCTTTATCAGGTCGCGCTGGATAAACAGAAAAGCGAGTGAAACCCGACGTGCAGGCGTCCTCGAAGGCTTTTAGCGCTTGTTCTTCGGGCGCTCTGCCGTTAACCTGCGCGGCGGAGAGTCGATTGGACAGTCGCTGCCCTCTATGAAAATTAGGGGGGGGAGGAAAGTCCGGGCTCCATAGGGCGAAGTGCCAGGTAATGCCTGGGAGGCGTGAGCCTACGGAAAGTGCCACAGAAAATAACCGCCTAAGCGCTTCGGCGCCGGTAAGGGTGAAAAGGTGCGGTAAGAGCGCACCGCACGTCTGGCAACAGTTCGTGGCTAGGTAAACCCCACTTGGAGCAAGACCAAATAGGGTCCCAAGGCGTGGCCCGCGCTGGGACCGGGTAGGTTGCTAAAGATGTCCAGTGATGGCCATCGTAGACGAATGACTGTTCAAGACAGAACCCGGCTTACAGATCGACTCTCCACCTTTTTCTTCCCTCAGCTTGGATCATTGAGCAGGGGCCTGGTGATAGCAATATCCCTCCTCTGGGAGTCGCCAGGAGAAGCGCTCTTGTGATATCGATTAGCCCACGCTTTTAGCGATCGCAATAGCTCCACGCAGTATTGGTTCCCTCCTCTCGGAGTCGCCAGGAGAAGCGCTTTTGTGATATCGATTAGCCTGCGTTTTTAATGATCGCAATCACTCCACGCAGCACGGGTTTCCCTCCTTTCAGAATCGTCGGCAGAAGCACTTTCGTAATACCAAAAAAATCTTACTCTTAATAAATTACTTTAACTTTCGAACGCAGCCTTCCGAGCTGATTCAAGTTATTGGACGGTTTCATCCGCCAGATTCTCGTTACCCCTCCTTTTATGCTCCTAAATCTCAGTTCTGTAAGGGTTTTCCTTTACTGCGCGCCTTGACGGTGTGGTGGGCGCATTCCTATAGTGTGCGCAAGTGGCGGAAAGTGGCATGAAGTGGGTTTTTTGAACGCAAAACGCTAATATTTGGAGAAACGCTGACGTGTTTCGCGGAGCCAACGCAATCAGTCTCGATGCAAAGGGCCGTCTCGCTATGCCGAGCCGGTACCGTGACGAGCTCGATTCGCGTAGTTCCGGCCAGTTGATCGTCACTATTGATGCCGTTGATCCGTGTTTGTGTGTTTACCCTCTCGATGAGTGGGAAATTATTGAAACCAAACTGCGCGCACTGCCTTCGCTTCGCGAAGAGAACCGCCGCCTGCAACGTTTACTGATTGGTAATGCCGTCGACCTCGAGCTCGATGGCAGTGGTCGTTTTCTGGTTCCGCCGCGTCTTCGTGAATATGCCAAGTTGGATAAGCGCGCGATGTTGGTAGGCCAGCTGAACAAGTTCCAATTGTGGGACGAGGATGCCTGGAATGCGGTTTCTGCCGCTGACCTGGCTGCTATTCAACAACCGGGCGCGATGCCTGATGAACTGCGTGATTTGATCCTGTGACTATTGATAGCGGCTTTAACCACATCACCGTACTGCTTGACGAAGCCGTCGAGGCTCTCGCCGTACGTCCTGATGGCTGCTATCTGGATGGCACGTTCGGGCGCGGCGGGCACAGTCGATTGATCCTCAGCCAGCTTGGTCCCGATGGACGGTTGCTCGGATTTGACAAAGATCCTCAAGCGATTGCCACCGGGCAAACGCTAGCGGCCGAAGACGGCCGCTTTGTCGTTGTGCAGCGCAGCTTTGCCGAGCTCGGTTCCGAAGTGGCCGAGCGCGGCATGACCGGCAAGGTCAGCGGTATCCTGCTCGACCTCGGCGTCTCTTCGCCGCAGCTCGACGACCCGGAGCGCGGTTTCAGTTTCCTCAACGATGGTCCTTTGGACATGCGCATGGACCCGTCCCGCGGGATCAGCGCTGCCGAGTTCGTCAACACCGCGCCGGTGGAAGAAATTGCCCGTGTGTTCAAGGAATACGGCGAAGAGCGTTTCTCGGGGCGCATGGCCCGTGCCGTGGCCGAGCGTCGTGATATCAAGCCGTTCGAACGCACCGCCGATCTGGCCGAAGTATTGAAAGTTGCCAACCCTGCCTGGGAAAAAGGTAAAAACCCTGCAACCCGTGCGTTCCAGGGCCTGCGTATTCACGTCAACAACGAACTGGGTGATCTGGAAGCCGGCCTCGAAGCTGCTCTGGAATGCCTGGAAGTCGGTGGTCGTTTGGTGGTCATCAGCTTCCACTCGCTGGAAGACCGCATCGTCAAGTTGTTCATGCGCAAACTGGTGAAAGGCGAAGCCGACAACCTGCCGCGCAACCTGCCGGTTCGGCACGTCGCCTTCGAACCGAAAATCAAAGTCCATGGCAAAGCGCAGACGGCCTCCGACGCCGAACTCAAAGCCAACCCACGTTCCCGTAGCGCTGTCATGCGCGTGGCGGAGAAGCTGCGGTGAGCAAGCTTTTCGCCAAGCCACTTCCCGGCGGAAGCTTTTTCATGCTGCTGTTGTTTGTCGGCGTGCTCGTGTCGGCCATCGGCGTGTCCTACAGCGCGCACTGGAATCGCCAGTTGTTGAACTCGCTGTACAACGAGTTGAGCGTGCGCGACAAGGCTCAGGCTGAATGGGGACGCCTGATTCTGGAACAGAGCACCTGGACCGCCCATAGCCGTATCGAAGTGCTGGCCACCGAACAACTGAAAATGCGCATTCCTGGCGCCGCCGACGTACAGATGGTGGCGCCATGATGAAACTCGAAGGCGCGCTCTTTCCGTGGCGTTTCCGTCTGGTGCTGGGTTTGCTCGGCGTCATGGTGGCTGCGATTTGCTGGCGCATCATCGACTTGCAAGTGGTCGACCGTGACTTCCTTAAAGGTCAGGGCGACGCGCGCAGCGTGCGACATATTCCTATTCCGGCTCACCGTGGTCTGATCACCGACCGTAACGGCGAGCCGCTGGCCGTCAGTACACCGGTGACCACCCTGTGGGCCAACGCCAAGGAAATGCAGCTGGCCAAAGAGAAGTGGCCGGCACTCGCCGCCGCGCTCGGGCAAGACCCGAAAGCCCTGGCCGAGCGACTTGAAGCCCAAGCCAATAAAGAATTTATTTACCTGGTGCGCGGGTTGACGCCTGAGCAGGGTCAGTCTGTGCTCGATCTGAAAGTGCCGGGCGTCTATGGCATCGAAGAATTCCGCCGTTTTTATCCGGCCGGTGAAGTCACCGCGCATATGGTCGGCTTTACCGACATCGACGATCACGGTCGAGAAGGTGTTGAACTGGCTTATGACGAATGGCTGGCCGGGGTGCCGGGCAAGCGTCAGGTGATCAAGGACCGGCGCGGCCGGTTGATCAAGGATGTCCAGGTTACTAAAAACGCCAAGGCCGGAAAGCCCTTGGCGTTGTCCATTGACCTGCGCCTGCAATACCTGGCCAACCGCGAGTTGCGCAACGCGATCATCGAGAACGGCGCCAAGGCCGGCAGCCTGGTGATCATGGACGTGAAGACCGGCGAGATTCTCGCCATGGTCAACCAGCCGACCTACAACCCGAACAACCGTCGCAACCTGCAGCCGGCGATGATGCGTAACCGCGCGATGATCGACGTGTTCGAACCGGGTTCGACCATGAAGGCGATTTCCATGAGCGCCGCGATCGAAACCGGCCGCTGGAAACCCACCGACACTGTCGAGGTGTACCCAGGCTCCTTGCAGATCGGCAAGTACACCATCAAGGACGTGTCCAAGACCGAAGGTCCGGTACTCGACCTGACCGGTATTCTGATCAATTCCAGTAACGTCGGCATGAGCAAGATTGCCTTCGATATCGGTGGCGAGACGATTTTCCGTCTGGCACAGAAAGTCGGCCTCGGCCAGGACACCGGCCTCGGTTTCCCCGGCGAGCGCGTTGGCAACCTGCCGAACTACCGCGAATGGCGCAAGGCTGAGACCGCTACGCTGTCCTACGGCTACGGCGTTTCCGTGACCGCGATCCAGTTGGTTCACGCCTTCTCGGCCCTGGCCAACAACGGTCGCCTCGCGCCGCTGACGTTGATCAAAACCGACAAAGCGCCGCAAACGACGCAAGTGCTGCCCGAAGCGGTCGCGAAAACCATGCAAACCATGTTGCAACAAGTGATCGAGGCGCCGCGCGGCGTGTTCCGTGCGCAGGTGCCGGCATATCACGTGGGCGGCAAGTCGGGTACTGCGCGCAAAACCTCGGTGGGTACCAAGGGCTACGCCGAAAACTCCTACCGCTCGCTGTTCGCCGGTTTCGGCCCGATGAGCGATCCACGTTACGCCATAGTGGTCGTCATCGACGAACCGACCAAGGCCGGATACTTCGGTGGCCTGGTATCGGCGCCGGTGTTCAGCCGCGTGATGTCCGGCACCCTGCGCTTGATGAACGTCACCCCGGACAACCTGCCACCTACTCAACAAGCGAACGCAACGCCGGTCGTTCCACTGAAAGCCAATGGAGGGCGCGGCTGATGTCTCTAAGTTTGAACAAGATTTTTCCCCACGCCGGACACGATCTGTTGATCCGTGAATTGGCGCTCGACAGCCGCAAGGTGCGCGCGGGTGATTTGTTCCTCGCTGTGCCAGGCGGCAAATTCGACGGTCGTGCACATATTGATGATGCGTTGCAGCGCGGTGCCGCCGCCGTGGCGTATGAAGTGGAAGGCGCCACCGTGCTGCCGATCACTGAAGTGCCATTGATTCCGGTCAAAGGCCTGGCTGCGCAGCTGTCAGACATCGCCGGTCGCTTTTATGGCGAGCCGAGTCATCATCTGAACCTGGTCGGCGTGACCGGCACCAACGGCAAGACCAGCGTGACCCAGCTGGTTGCCCAGGCGCTGGATCTGCTTGGTCAGCACTGCGGCATCGTCGGCACGCTGGGTTCCGGTTTCTACGGCGCGCTGGAAAGCGGCCTGCACACCACGCCGAATCCGATTGCCGTGCAAGCGACCCTGGGCGACCTGAAAAAGGCCGGTGCCAAAGCTGTCGCCATGGAAGTGTCGTCCCATGGCCTGGATCAGGGGCGTGTCACTGCCCTGGCATTTGATGTGGCGGTGATGACCAACCTGTCCCGCGATCATCTGGATTACCACGGCACCATGCAGGCCTACGGCGAAGCCAAGGCCAAGTTGTTCGCCTGGAACGATTTGAAGTGCCGGGTGGTTAACCTCGACGACGATTTCGGCCGGCAACTGGCGGCTGAAAAACGCGAATCGCGGTTGATCACCTACAGCCTGCTCGACAGCAGCGCCTACCTGTATTGCCGTGAAGCGCAGTTCGACGACGAAGGCGTACGCGCCACGCTGGTCACGCCTCAGGGCGAGCACCATCTGCGCAGCGCCTTGCTCGGTCGCTTCAATCTGAGCAACGTCCTGGCGGCGGTCGGTGCCTTGCTCGGCCTCGATTACGCACTGGACGAAATTCTCAAGGTGTTGCCGAAACTCGAAGGCCCCGCCGGACGCATGCAGCGTCTCGGTGGCGGTACTCAGCCGTTGGTGGTGGTCGATTACGCTCACACCCCGGATGCCCTGGAAAAAGTCCTGACCGCACTGCGTCCGCACGTCAAAGGTCGGCTGTTGTGCCTGTTCGGCTGTGGCGGCGACCGTGATCGCGGCAAGCGTCCGCTGATGGCCGAAGTGGTCGAGCGCCTGGCCGATGGCGTGCTGGTGACTGACGACAACCCGCGCACCGAAGACCCGGCGATTATTTTCGATGACATTCGTGCCGGTTTCACGGCGGTAGATAAAGTTACCTTCGTGGCTGGTCGTGGCCAGGCGATTGCCCAATTGATCGCCGCCGCGTCTGCGGACGACGTGATCGTGCTGGCGGGTAAAGGTCACGAGGACTATCAGGAAATCAACGGCGAACGCCATGCCTTCTCCGACCTGGTCGAAGCCGATCATGCCTTGACCGCGTGGGAGGTGGCCCATGCTTGAAGCCTTGAAACTGAGCGAACTGACCGGCGCGCTGAATGCGCGTCTGATTGGCGCCGATGCCAGCTTCGACGGTGTCAGCATCGACAGCCGTGCGATCAAGCCGGGCCAACTGTTCATAGCCCTGACCGGTCCGCGTTTCGATGGTCACGATTATCTGAATGACGTGGCAGCGAAAGGCGCTGTGGCGGCATTGGTCGAGCGTGAAGTCGCCGATAGCACGCTGCCGCAATTGCTGGTCAGCGATACCCGCAAGGCCCTCGGCCAGTTGGGTGCCCTGAACCGCCAGGCTTTCACGCAGCCGGTCGCCGCCATTACCGGTTCCAGCGGCAAGACCACGGTCAAGGAAATGCTCGCGAGCATCCTGCGCACCCGTGGTCCGGTGCTGGCGACCCGTGGCAACCTGAACAATGACCTCGGCGCGCCGCTGACCCTGCTCGAACTGGCGCCGGAACACACCGCTGCGGTGATTGAGCTCGGTGCCTCGCGTCTGGGTGAAATTGCCTACACCGTCGGCATGACCAAGCCCCACGTGGCCATTCTCAATAACGCCGGAACCGCCCACGTTGGCGAATTCGGCGGGCCGGAAAAAATCGTCGAAGCCAAGGGCGAGATTATCGAAGGGCTGGATGCCGATGGCGTCGCCGTTCTCAATCTTGACGACAAGGCATTCGCTATCTGGAAAGCGCGTGCCGGCGAACGCAAAGTGCTGACGTTTGCCTTGAGCAACAGCGGCGCCGACTTTTATGCCAGTGACCTGACCACCGATGCCCGGGGTTGCCCGGCGTTCAATCTGCACACGCCTGAAGGTGTGGAGCGTGTGCAATTGAACCTGCTCGGCACCCATAACGTTGCCAACGCGATGGCTGCTGCCGCTGCTGCCCATGCCCTGGGTGTGTCGCTGTTCGGTATCGCCACCGGTCTTGGCGCCGTGCAGCCGGTCAAGGGCCGTACCGTCGCGCAACTGGCCGCTAATGGCATGCGCGTCATTGACGACACTTACAACGCGAACCCCACCTCGATGTGTGCCGCCGTTGATATACTCGCCGGCTTTTCCGGTCGCACCGTTCTGGTGCTCGGGGATATCGGCGAGTTGGGCGATTGGGCGGAGCAGGGGCACCGCGACGTGGGCGAGTATGCCCGTGGCAAGGTTTCTGCGCTGTACGCCGTCGGCCCCATGATGGTTCACGCCGTCAACGCTTTCGGTCCACAGGCCTTTCACTTCAGCACGCAGGCTGAACTGATCAGCGCCCTGGGCGCCGAGCAAGATACAAACACCACCATTTTGATCAAGGGCTCGCGCAGCGCCGCGATGGAAAACATCGTCGCCGCTTTGTGCGGGACCAGTCTGGAGAAACATTAATGCTGCTGCTGCTAGCGGAGTATCTGCAACAGTTCTACAAAGGCTTCGCGGTCTTCCAGTACCTGACCCTGCGCGGGATTCTCGGTGTACTGACCGCGCTGGTTTTGTCGCTGTGCTATGGCCCGTGGATGATCCGCACTCTGCAGAACCGTCAGATCGGCCAGTCCGTTCGTAACGATGGTCCGCAATCGCACCTGTCCAAGTCGGGTACCCCGACCATGGGCGGCGCGTTGATTCTGTCGTCGATCGGCGTCAGCACCCTGCTGTGGGCCGACCTGACCAACCGCTACGTCTGGGTAGTGCTGCTGGTGACCTTGCTGTTCGGCGCCATCGGCTGGGTCGATGACTACCGTAAAGTGATCGAGAAGAACTCCCGTGGCTTGCCGAGCCGCTGGAAGTATTTCTGGCAGTCGGTGTTCGGCCTGGGCGCGGCGATCTTCCTTTATATGACCGCTGCCACGCCGGTGGAAACCACGCTGATCCTGCCGATGCTCAAGGACTACAGCATTCCGCTGGGCGCCGGTTTCATTGTCCTGACCTATTTCGTGATCGTCGGTTCGAGCAACGCCGTCAACCTGACTGATGGCCTCGACGGCCTGGCGATCATGCCGACCGTGATGGTCGGCGGTGGCCTGGGCATTTTCTGCTACCTGTCGGGTAACGTGAAGTTCGCCGAATACCTGCTGATTCCTTATGTACCCGGCGCGGGCGAGCTGATCGTGTTCTGCGGCGCACTGATCGGTGCGGGCCTGGGTTTCCTGTGGTTCAACACCTACCCGGCGCAAGTCTTCATGGGTGACGTCGGCGCGCTGGCGCTGGGCGCAGCCCTGGGCACCATTGCAGTGATCGTCCGTCAGGAAATCGTCCTGTTCATCATGGGCGGCGTGTTCGTGATGGAAACCCTGTCAGTCGTCATTCAGGTTGCCTCCTTTAAGCTGACCGGTCGCCGTGTGTTCCGCATGGCACCGATTCACCACCACTTTGAACTCAAGGGCTGGCCCGAGCCGCGCGTGATCGTCCGTTTCTGGATCATCACCGTGATTCTCGTGTTGGTCGGCCTTGCCACCCTGAAGCTGAGGTAGAAACGCGTGTCTCTGATCGCTTCTGACCACTTCCGCATCGTTGTCGGCCTCGGCAAGAGCGGCATGTCCCTGGTTCGCTTCCTGGCGAACCGGGGCGTGGCGTTTGCCGTGGCCGATACGCGGGAAAATCCACCGGAACTGGCCACGCTCAAGCGTGACTATCCGCACGTGGAAGTGCGTTGTGGCGAGCTGGACGTCGAATTCCTGTGCCGTGCCGACGAGCTCTACGTGAGCCCCGGCCTGGCCCTGGCGACCCCGGCCCTGCAGGCTGCCGCCGCCCGTGGCGTGAAATTGTCCGGCGACATCGAGCTGTTCGCGCGAAACGCGAAGGCGCCGATCGTGGCCATCAGCGGTTCCAACGCGAAAAGCACCGTGACCACCCTGGTCGGCGAGATGGCGGTTGCGGCCGGTAAACGTGTCGCCGTCGGTGGCAACCTTGGTACGCCGGCGCTGGACTTGCTCAGCGACGACATCGAGTTGTACGTGATGGAGCTGTCGAGTTTTCAACTGGAAACCACCGATCAGCTCAACGCCGAAGTGGCGACCGTGCTCAACATCAGTGAAGACCACATGGACCGTTACAGCGGTCTGCCGGCCTATCACCTGGCCAAGCACCGGATCTTCCGTGGCGCCAGGCAGTTCGTGGTCAACCGTCAGGATGCCCTGAGCCGTCCGCTGATGGGCGAGGGCCAGTCGTGCTGGACCTTCGGTTTGAGCAAGCCCGATTTCAAGGCGTTCGGTATTCGCGAAGAAGACGGTGAAAAGTACCTGGCCTTCGAATTCCAGAACCTGATGCCAGTGCGCGAGCTGAAAATTCGTGGCGCACACAACCAGTCCAACGCGTTGGCAGCCCTGGCCCTGGGCCATGCGGTCGGCCTGCCGTTCGATGCCATGCTCTCGGCCCTGCGGACCTTCGCTGGGCTTGAGCATCGTTGCCAGTGGGTGCGCGACCTGGATGGCGTGGGTTACTACAACGATTCCAAAGCCACCAACGTGGGCGCTGCATTGGCGGCCATTGAGGGACTGGGCGCGGACATCGACGGCAAGATCGTGCTGATCGCCGGTGGCGATGGCAAGGGTGCCGAGTTCAAGGACCTGCGCGATCCGGTGGCGGTCAACTGCCGCGCGGTGATCCTGATGGGCCGCGACTCCGACAAGATCGGCGAGGCCATCGGTGATGGCGTGCCGCTGATTCGTGCGAACTCCCTGGTCGAAGCCGTGGCGCAATGCCGTGCTGCGGCCCAACCGGGTGACGTGGTGCTGCTGTCGCCGGCTTGCGCCAGTTTCGACATGTTCAAGAACTACGAAGACCGTGGTCACCAGTTCGTCCAAGCCGTGGGGGATCTGGCATGAGTCTGCTCAACATCATCAAGCCGTATCCTTCGCCGCTGATCACCGGGCGTGGCATCGACCTCGACTTCCCGATGCTCGTCGGTTGCCTGGCGTTGCTCGGTCTCGGCCTGATCATGATCGCGTCGGCCTCCACCGAAGTGGCGGCGGTGCAATCGGGCAGTGCCCTGTATTACATGATTCGCCACCTTATCTATGTGGTGTTGGGCCTGGGCGCCTGCATCGTCACCATGATGATCCCGATCGCTACGTGGCAACGCCTGGGCTGGCTGATGCTGATCGGTGCGTTCGGCTTGCTGGTGATGGTGATCATCCCGGGCATCGGCCGCGAAGTGAACGGTTCGATGCGCTGGATCGGTTTCAGTTTCTTCAACGTCCAGCCGTCCGAGATCGCCAAGGTGTTCGTGGTGATCTACCTCGCCGGCTATCTGGTGCGTCGCCAGAAAGAAGTGCGTGAAAGCTGGATGGGTTTCTTCAAGCCGTTCATCGTGCTGCTGCCCATGGCGGGCCTTTTGCTGATGGAGCCGGACTTCGGTGCCACCGTCGTGATGATGGGGGCTGCGGCGGCGATGCTGTTCCTTGGCGGGGTGGGCCTGTTCCGTTTCTCCTTGATGGTGGTGCTGGCCGTCGGGGCCGTGGTGCTGTTGATTCAGATGCAGCCTTATCGAATGGCGCGTCTGACCAACTTTGCCGACCCATGGGCTGACCAGTTCGGTGCCGGTTATCAGCTGTCCCAGGCCCTGATCGCATTCGGCCGTGGCGAATGGCTGGGCGTTGGCCTGGGCAACAGCGTGCAGAAACAGTTCTACCTGCCGGAAGCCCACACCGACTTCGTGTTCTCGGTGCTCGCCGAAGAACTCGGTGCGGTCGGTTCCCTGTGCACCGTCGCGTTGTTCGTTTTCGTGTGTATTCGTGGCATGTACATCGGCTTGTGGGCCGAGAAGGCCAAGCAGTTCTTCGCCGCCTATGTTGCCTACGGGTTGTCATTCCTGTGGATTGGTCAGTTCCTGATCAACATCGGCGTAAACGTGGGCCTGCTGCCGACCAAGGGGCTGACCTTGCCGTTCCTCAGTTATGGAGGTAGCTCGCTGGTGATCTGCTGTGCCTGTCTCGGGTTGTTGCTGCGCATTGAGTGGGAGAGTCGAACCCACCTGGGCAGCGAAGAGATGGAGTTCCATGAGAGCGACTTCGCCGAGGAGCCGACCCATGGGCGCTAACGTATTGATCATGGCGGGCGGCACCGGGGGCCACGTGTTCCCGGCACTGGCTTGTGCCCGTGAATTCCAGGCCCGTGGCTACACCGTGCACTGGCTCGGTACGCCGCGCGGCATTGAGAACGATCTGGTCCCGGCGGCCGGCATTGAGTTACATCGGATCAACGCCAGCGGTCTGCGGGGCAAGGGCAAATTGTCGCTGCTCAAGGCGCCGTTCATGTTGCTCAAATCGGTCTGGCAGGCGCGGGCGATCATTCGTCGGCTGCGGCCAGTCTGTGTGGTCGGTTTTGGTGGTTATGTGACCGGTCCTGGTGGTGTCGCGGCCAAACTGGCCGGTGTGCCGGTGATCGTTCACGAACAGAACGCCGTCGCCGGCACCGCCAATCGGTTGCTGGTGCCGTTCGCCGCCCGAGTCTGTGAAGCGTTCCCCGACACCTTTACCCTGTCGAGCAGCCGTCGGACCACCGGTAATCCGGTGCGCACCGAGCTGTTCCTCGAAACATCGCGACCCGCCCTGGCTGGCCGCAAGGCGCGTTTGCTGATCCTCGGCGGAAGCCTTGGCGCAGAACCGTTGAACAAGTTGCTGCCTGAAGCCCTGTCACAAGTCGCCATCGACCTGCGCCCGGACGTGTTCCATCAGGCCGGCAAAAACCACGATGAAGTGACTGCAGAGCGCTATCGCGCGGCTGGTGTCGAGGCGCAAGTGCAGCCTTTCATCAAAGACATGGCCCAAGCCTATGGCTGGGCCGACCTGGTGGTATGTCGCGCAGGCGCGCTGACCATCAGTGAACTGGCTGCCGCCGGTCTGCCTTCGTTGCTGGTGCCTTTGCCCCATGCAATCGACGATCACCAGACCCGCAACGCCGATTATTTGGCCCG
This sequence comes from Pseudomonas reinekei, assembly GCF_001945365.1. Lineage (GTDB taxonomy): Bacteria > Pseudomonadota > Gammaproteobacteria > Pseudomonadales > Pseudomonadaceae > Aquipseudomonas > Aquipseudomonas reinekei. The sequence continues at coordinate 357,365 of NZ_MSTQ01000003.1, read as the reverse complement.
TGAAGGCGCTGCCTTCCTGATGCCACAAAGAACGACTGGTGCAGCGGATCTTGCCGCGCGCCTGACAGAGGTCCTGATGCAACCGCAACGACTCGAAGAAATGGCCCAAGCGGCCCGCCGTCTGGCCAAACCCGACGCTACCCGTAACGTGGTCGATACCTGTCTGGAGGTGGCCCATGGTTGAGAATCAGAAAGCCATGCCGCAACCGGAAATGCGCCGCATCCGCCGCATCCACTTCGTCGGTATCGGCGGCGTGGGCATGTGCGGGATCGCCGAAGTGTTGTTGAACCTGGGCTATGAAGTATCCGGTTCCGACCTGAAGGCTTCGCCGGTCACCGAGCGCCTGGAAACCTTCGGCGCACAGATTTTCATCGGCCACCGTGCCGAGAACGCTGCCGCCGCCGACGTGCTGGTGGTGTCGAGTGCCGTGAACACGTCAAACCCGGAAGTCGCGACCGCACTGGAACGCCGCATCCCGGTGGTTCCGCGTGCAGAAATGCTGGCTGAGCTGATGCGCTATCGCCACGGCATCGCCGTCGCCGGTACCCATGGCAAAACCACCACCACCAGCCTGATCGCTTCGGTGTTCGCCGCCGGTGGCCTGGATCCGACGTTCGTCATCGGTGGTCGTTTGAATGCCGCGGGCACCAATGCCCAACTCGGCACCAGCCGTTACCTGATCGCCGAAGCCGACGAAAGCGATGCCAGTTTCCTGCACCTGCAACCGCTGGTGGCCGTGGTCACCAACATCGACGCCGATCACATGGCGACCTACGACGGCGACTTCAACAAGCTGAAGAAAACCTTCGTCGAATTCCTCCACAACCTGCCGTTCTACGGTCTGGCCGTGGTGTGCCTGGACGATCCGGTGGTGCGGGAAATCCTGCCACAGGTGAAGCGTCCGGCCGTCACCTATGGTTTCGGCGACGACTGCGACGTGCGCGCCATCAATGTGCGTCAGCAAGGCATGCAGACCTTCTTCACCGTGCTGCGTCCGGATCGCGAGCCGCTGGATGTCTCGGTGAACATGCCGGGCAACCACAACGTATTGAACGCACTGGCAACCATCTGCATCGCCACCGACGAAGGCGTCAACGATGAAGCCATCGTCCAGGGCCTGTCCGGGTTCCAGGGTGTCGGCCGACGCTTCCAGGTCTACGGCGAACTGCCGGTGGACGACGGCAGCGTGATGCTGGTCGACGACTACGGGCATCACCCGACCGAAGTGGCAGCGGTGATCAAGGCTGTGCGCGGCGGCTGGCCGGAGCGCCGACTGGTGATGGTCTACCAGCCACACCGTTACAGCCGTACCCGCGACCTGTACGACGACTTCGTCAATGTATTGGCCGACGCCAACGTGCTGCTGCTGATGGAGGTCTATCCGGCTGGCGAGGAGCCGATCCCGGGTGCCGACAGCCGCAAGCTGTGCAACAGCATCCGTCAGCGCGGTCAGCTCGACCCGATCTACATCGAGCGCGGTGTCGACCTCGCGCCAGTGGTCAAGCCGCTGCTGCGTGCCGGCGACATTCTGCTGTGCCAGGGCGCCGGTGATATCGGTGGCCTCGCGCCAAAACTGTTGAATAGTCCGTTGTTCGCCGGTGCCGTTGCCGCACCGGTCGAGGGGAAGTTGAAATGACTGCTGCTTACGCCAACCTCGTCTCCACCCTCGCGCCGAAGGACTTCGGCCGCGTCGCCGTGTTGTTCGGCGGCAAGAGTGCCGAGCGCGAAGTGTCCCTGAAGTCGGGCAATGCCGTTCTCGACGCGCTGCAAAGCGCGGGCGTGGATGCGTTCGGACTCGACGTGGGCGATGACCTGTTGCAGCGTCTGCAGAGTGAAAAAATCGACCGCGCCTTCATCATCCTCCACGGTCGCGGCGGTGAAGACGGCAGCATGCAGGGCCTGCTCGAATGCCTGGGCATTCCGTATACCGGCAGTGGCATCCTCGCCTCGGCACTGGCCATGGACAAGCTGCGTACCAAGCAGGTCTGGCACAGCCTCGGGATTCCGACGCCGCGTCACGCAGTGTTGCGCAGCGAGGCCGATTGTATTTCGGCAGCGACGGAACTGGGCTTCCCTTTGATCGTCAAACCGGCCCATGAAGGTTCAAGTATCGGTATGGCCAAAGTGACTTCCGCGTCCGAATTGATCGACGCCTGGAAAGCGGCCAGTACCTACGATTCGCAAGTGTTGGTCGAGCAATGGATTCAAGGTCCTGAGTTCACCATCGCCACTTTGCGTGACCAGGTGTTGCCTCCTATCGCCCTGGGCACGACGCACAGTTTCTACGACTACGACGCCAAGTACATCGCCAACGATACCCAGTACCGCATTCCATGCGGGCTGGACAGCACCAAGGAAAAGGAACTCATGGACCTCACGGCGAAAGCCTGTGAAGCGCTGGGTATCGCCGGTTGGGGCAGGGCAGACGTAATGCAGGACGCCGATGGGCAGTTCTGGTTTCTGGAAGTGAATACCGCACCGGGGATGACCGATCACAGTCTGGTTCCGATGGCGGCCCGTGCGGCCGGTCTGGATTTCCAGCAACTGGTTCTGGCGATCCTGGCCGCAAGTATCGAGGCAAGAGGTTAAGACCATGCAAGGCGCTCAGCTTCGTCATCAGCCACCCGCTCCCGGCCGCAAGCCGGTGCCGCGGGGTGCCAGCCGAATGGTTGCCAAAGAGCCGATGTCTGCGCGCCTGCCGAAAGCCAATTTTGGCTTTCTGAAAAGCCTGTTCTGGCCGGTGCTGCTGGTGGCATTGGGGTTCGGTACCTACGAAGGCGCGCAGCGGTTGCTGCCGTACGCCGACCGGCCGATCACCAAGGTCAATGTGCAGGGCGACTTGAGTTACATCAGCCAGCAAGCGGTACAGCAGCGAATCGCCCCCTATGTGGCGTCGAGTTTCTTCACCATCGACCTGGCGAGCATGCGCACCGAGCTGGAACAGATGCCATGGATTGCCCACGCCGAAGTGCGCAGGGTGTGGCCGGATCAGGTGGTGATCCGCCTGGAGGAGCAACTGCCGGTAGCCCGTTGGGGTGATGAATCGCTGTTGAACAACCAGGGCCAGGCCTTCACCCCGCGTGAGTTGGCGAACTACGAACACTTGCCTCAGCTGTTTGGCCCACAACGGGCTCAACAGCAGGTGATGCAGCAATACCAGGTTCTGAGCCAGATGCTCAGACCGCTGGGCTTCTCGATTGCGCGCCTGGAGTTGCGTGAGCGAGGCAGCTGGTTCCTGACCACCGGCCCAGGCAGTGCGGGCCCCGGGATCGAACTGCTGCTGGGGCGCGGCAACCAGGTGGAAAAGATGCGCCGTTTCATTGCCATCTATGACAAGACGCTCAAAGAACAGATTACGAACATTGCGCGCATCGATCTGCGCTACGCCAACGGCCTCGCTGTTGGCTGGCGGGAACCAGTAGCGCCGACGGCAGCCCAACCCGCTGTCGCGAAGAATTAAGAAGAGGCAGGACCCATGGCAAACGTGCAAAGCGGCAAAATGATCGTCGGTCTCGATATCGGCACCTCCAAGGTGGTGGCGCTGGTGGGCGAGGTTTCGGACGACGGCACGCTGGAAATCGTCGGGATCGGTACGCACCCGTCCCGTGGCCTGAAAAAAGGCGTGGTGGTGAACATCGAGTCCACCGTGCAATCGATCCAGCGCGCGATTGAAGAAGCGCAGCTGATGGCGGGTTGCCGCATTCACTCGGCATTTGTCGGCGTGGCCGGCAATCACATCCGCAGCCTGAACTCCCACGGCATCGTGGCGATTCGTGATCGCGAAGTCAGCTCCGCCGACCTTGAGCGCGTACTCGACGCCGCCCAGGCCGTGGCGATCCCGGCCGACCAGCGTGTGCTGCACACCCTGCCGCAGGATTACGTGATCGATAACCAGGAAGGCGTCCGTGAGCCACTGGGCATGTCCGGCGTTCGTCTGGAGGCCAAGGTTCACGTGGTCACCTGCGCCGTCAACGCCGCACAGAACATTGAAAAATGCGTGCGCCGCTGTGGCCTGGAAATCGACGACATCATTCTCGAGCAACTGGCTTCGGCCTATTCGGTCCTGACCGACGACGAGAAAGAGCTGGGCGTGTGCCTGGTGGATATCGGCGGCGGCACCACCGACATCGCGATCTTCACCGAAGGCGCGATCCGCCACACTGCAGTGATCCCGATTGCAGGCGATCAGGTGACCAACGACATCGCCATGGCGTTGCGCACCCCGACCCAGTACGCCGAAGAAATCAAGATTCGCTACGCCTGCGCCCTGGCCAAACTGGCGGGTGCCGGTGAAACCATCAAGGTGCCGAGTGTTGGCGACCGTCCACCGCGCGAACTGTCCCGTCAGGCCCTGGCCGAGGTGGTCGAGCCGCGTTACGACGAGCTGTTCACGCTGATCCAGGCCGAACTGCGTCGCAGCGGCTACGAAGACCTGATCCCGGCCGGCATCGTGCTGACCGGCGGTACGTCGAAGATGGAAGGCGCCACCGAACTGGCCGAAGAAATCTTCCACATGCCGGTACGCCTGGGCGTTCCTCATGGCGTGAGGGGCCTGGATGACGTGGTCCGCAACCCGATTTATTCCACTGGCGTTGGCCTGTTGATGTACGGCCTGCAGAAGCAATCCGACGGCATTTCGTTCTCGGGCATCGGCAGTCGCGACAGCTACAGCAACGAAGAGCCCAAAGGCGCCTTGCTCGATCGCATCAAGAGCTGGGTACAGGGCAACTTCTAACGATTTACCGCAGCACCGTTGTAGAGACACGCAGTAGGCGAAAAAAACTAGAGAACGTAAAGGAGAGGGAAAATGTTCGAACTCGTAGACAACATCCCCGCAAGCCCGGTCATTAAAGTTATCGGTGTTGGCGGTGGCGGCGGCAACGCCGTGAATCATATGGTCAAGAGCAACATTGAAGGCGTTGAGTTCATCTGCGCCAACACTGATGCCCAGGCGCTGAAAAGCATCAGCGCGCGGACCATCCTGCAACTGGGTACCGGCGTGACCAAAGGTCTGGGTGCCGGTGCCAACCCTGAAGTAGGTCGTCAGGCCGCTCTCGAAGACCGTGAGCGCATTGCCGAAGTCCTGCAGGGTACCAACATGGTGTTCATCACCACTGGCATGGGCGGTGGTACCGGTACCGGTGCTGCGCCGATCATTGCCGAAGTGGCCAAGGAAATGGGAATCCTCACCGTTGCGGTGGTGACCCGTCCATTCCCGTTCGAAGGTCGCAAGCGCATGCAGCTGGCCGACGAAGGTATTCGCCTGCTGTCTGAAAGCGTCGACTCGTTGATCACCATCCCCAACGAGAAGCTGCTGACCATCCTCGGTAAAGACGCCAGCCTGCTGTCGGCTTTCGCCAAGGCCGACGATGTACTGGCTGGTGCCGTTCGCGGTATCTCCGACATCATCAAGCGTCCGGGCATGATCAACGTCGACTTCGCCGACGTGCGTACCGTGATGAGCGAAATGGGCATGGCAATGATGGGCACTGGCTGCGCCAGCGGTCCGAACCGTGCACGTGAAGCCACTGAAGCGGCCATTCGCAACCCGTTGCTCGAAGACGTGAACCTGCAAGGTGCACGCGGCATCCTGGTGAACATCACCGCCGGTCCTGACCTGTCCCTGGGTGAGTACTCCGACGTGGGTAGCATCATCGAAGCCTTCGCTTCGGAGCACGCGATGGTCAAGGTCGGTACCGTTATCGATCCGGACATGCGCGACGAGCTGCACGTGACTGTCGTTGCAACCGGTCTGGGCGCTAAAATCGAGAAGCCTGTGAAGGTCATCGACAATACTGTTCACACTTCGATGCCTTCGCAGCCACAACAACAAGCCCCTGTTCGTCAGGAAGCTCCAGCGGTTAACTACCGTGACCTGGACCGTCCGACCGTCATGCGCAACCAGGCTCAGGCCGGTGCTGCGGCTGCCGCGAAGATGAATCCGCAAGATGATCTGGACTACCTGGACATCCCGGCATTCCTGCGTCGTCAGGCCGATTGATGAAATGTATCAGGGCTATGAAGGTGATTGGTGTTCAGCAAAGGCGTGGTCTGCTATCATCGCCAGCCTTTGTTGATACCAGTTCGCAATTTGCGCTGAAGCGGCCCAAGCCATGATTAAACAACGCACACTGAAAAATATTATCCGTGCCACAGGTGTAGGTCTGCACTCCGGGGAGAAGGTCTACCTGACCCTCAAGCCTGCGCCTGTCGACACCGGCATCGTGTTTGTTCGTGCCGACCTGGACCCTGTGGTGCAGATCCCGGCTCGCGCGGAAAACGTTGGTGAAACCACGATGTCGACCACGTTGGTCAATGGTGACACCAAAGTGGATACGGTGGAGCACTTGCTCTCGGCCATGGCTGGCCTGGGCATCGATAACGCCTACGTCGAGCTCTCCGCGTCCGAAGTCCCGATCATGGATGGTAGCGCTGGACCCTTCGTATTTCTGATTCAGTCGGCTGGCCTGGAAGAACAGGACGCCGCCAAGAAGTTCATCCGGATCCTGCGTGAAGTGACAGTGGAAGACGGCGACAAGCGCGCCACTTTCGTCCCTTTCGAAGGTTTCAAGGTGAGCTTCGAGATCGATTTCGATCACCCGGTTTTCCGTGACCGCACACAAAGTGCAAGCGTGGATTTTTCCAGCACTTCGTTCGTAAAAGAAGTCAGCCGCGCCCGTACCTTTGGTTTCATGAGTGACATCGAGTACCTGCGCAAGCACAACCTCGCACTCGGCGGCAGCGTTGAAAACGCTATTGTGGTCGACGCGGATGGTGTACTGAACGAAGACGGCCTTCGCTATGAAGACGAATTCGTGAAGCACAAGATCCTCGATGCAATTGGTGACCTCTACCTGCTGGGCAATAGCCTGATTGGTGAGTTCAAGGGCTTCAAGTCCGGACATGCATTGAACAACCAGCTGCTGCGCAAGTTGATTGAGCAGACAGATGCTTGGGAAGTCGTGACTTTCGAAGACGCCAGCACTGCACCGATCTCTTACATGCGTCCTGTTGCGGCCGTGTAAGTAAAAAACCTCTCTAGTTTTTTAAAGGCCACCTTCGGGTGGCCTTTTTTTATGCAAAAAAAAAGCCGCTGATGGTAGCGGCTTTTGAAGACAACTTTTCAAAGGGAAGAGCCGATGAAAAGTGTCGAGGGAAACTGGAGCGATGCGCCTGGGTCAGCTGTCTTTCTCAATTCGACCTTGAGTGTTCGCCGCTTGCGGAGCTTGGGTGGCTTCCTGGGCTTTGGCCGTCATCTCACTCTGATGCGCTTGATACGCAGCCGCGCGTGCACTGTTTTGTGCAACAAAGGCCTGCGACTCTTCAGCCATGGCGAATGGCGACAGGAACAAAGAGGACAAAACGAAAGCGCTGGCAATACCCATACTGTTGGACATCTTTAAAACCTTCTTGCTTGGCAAGTGCTGTTTGGTGCGGGCAAAGATAAGGATGTCGGGCGTTGGGAAAAAGCGCGGATTCATGAAAGGACTGTTGCGGTTACGGCAATAGTGGTGATGCCATCCCAGCGCGGGCTAGCTCGCTCGCCACGGTATTTTGTGTGTCTCAGACAGGAAGGTGAATGCCGAACGTGTTCATCCCGTGGTCACTGCGTACAAACACATCCCCCCCATGCATCAACGCAATCGCCTTGACGATCGCCAGCCCCAGACCATGGTTGTTGCCGCGGTTGCTGCGCGAGGCGTCAACGCGGTAGAAGCGCTCGAACAGCCGCGGCAGATGTTCGCTGGCAATCGGTGAACCGGGGTTGGCCACAGCGATGCTGACCTGATGCTCCCCGGCGTCGATCCGTACTTCAATCACCTGCCCGGGCTCGGTGTGCTGCACCGCGTTGCTCAACAGGTTGATCAACGCCCGGCGCAAATGCGCGATCTCGATGCGCACCCGGGCATCCCCGCTGACCTGCACTTCGACCCGGGCGTCCTCAAGGATGAAATCCAGGTACTCCAGGGTGGTCGCCACTTCATCGGCCAGCGAAGTCGAGGTCAGTTTGGTCGCCTTGCTGCCCTGATCCGCACTGGCGAGAAACAGCATGTCATTGATGATCGAGCGCAGCCGCTCAAGCTCTTCGAGGTTCGATTGCAGCACTTCGAAATAATGCTCCGCCGAGCGACCACGGGTCAGTGCCACCTGGGTCTGGCCGATCAGATTGGTCAGCGGTGAGCGCAACTCATGGGCGACATCGGCGTTGAACGACTCCAGGCGCGAGTAAGCCTGTTCGACCCGCTCCAGGGTGGAGTTGAAGGCGTTGACGAACTGATCCAGCTCCGGCGGTAACGGCGACAGGCGCAAGCGCCCGGAACGCAGGGGCGGGGCCAGCCGCTGGGCTTCGTGGGACAGTTTTATCAATGGTTTGAGGCCTATGCGCGCCACCCAATACCCCAGTGCCGAGGCCATCAGCACGCCAATGATCGCCAGAGCGATCAAGGCAATCAGCAGTTGATGCTGGGTCTGGTGAAAGGTCTCGGTGTCGATGGCAATCATGAAGCGCAGTGGCGGGCGCTGATCCTTGGCCGGGAATTCGCTGACCAGCACTTTCAGCGGGTAGGGCTGACCTGGCAGGAGCATGTCGCGCATGCCCAGCGAGCCTTCGGCGAAGGCGCGGATCTGCGGCGTCGGGTTGCCGTATTCGTAGCGCGGATCGCCGCTGACGATCCAGAAACGGATGCGCTTGTCTTCTTCGCCCAGCAGCTTGAGCTTGTTGTTGATCTTCACCCAATGCTCGGGCGTGCCGTAGCGGCCGACGGTGGACTCGAGCACGCTGTAGCGCGCATCCAGTTCGGCTTCGGGCAACAATCCCAGGCCTTTGTCGACCTGCTGGTAAAGCGCCCAACCGATCAACAAAAACACCAGCAGCGCCACCAGCGTGAACATCCCGCTCAGGCGCAGCGCAATGGAATTACTGGACACCACGGCTCTCCAGCACATAACCCATGCCACGAATCGTGTGCAGCAGTTTCTCGTCGAAAGGCCCGTCGAGCTTGGCCCGCAGGCGTTTGATCGCGACTTCGACAACGTTGGCGTCGCTGTCGAAATTGATGTCCCAGACCATTTCGGCGATGGCGGTTTTCGAGAGGATTTCACCCTGGCGCCGGGCCAGGACGCTGAGCAGCGAGAACTCCTTGGCGGTCAGGTCCAGTCGCGTGCCGGCCCGGGTGGCCTTGCGGCTGATCAAATCTATCCACAGGTCGGCGATGCTCACTTGCACCGGTTCGTGACCGCCACTGCGGCGGGTCAGCGCTTGCAGGCGCGCCACCAGTTCAAGGAAGGAAAACGGTTTGCCGAGGTAATCGTCGGCCCCGTCGCGCAGGCCCCTGATACGATCTTCCACCCGCTCGCGGGCAGTGAGCATGATCACCGGGGTTTGCTTGCGCGCACGCAAGGCGCGCAGGACGCCGAAACCGTCGAGGCCCGGCAGCATCACATCGAGGACAATCACCGCGTAGTCGCTTTCCAGCGCCATGTGCAGACCTTCCACGCCATCGCGAGCCAGGTCCACGGTGTAACCCTGTTCCGTCAGGCCGCGGTGCAGATAGTCCGCGGTTTTTTCTTCGTCTTCGATAATCAGAACGCGCATGACCCCGCCTCAGTCTGTGGTCGCCAGCGCCGGTGTGGGCGCAGGTGCTGGTGGGAGAGTGTGCCTATGAAGTAAACGCTCCAGCCATAAGTATATGACCGGCGTGGTGAACAGCGTCAGCGCCTGGCTCACCAGCAAACCGCCGACTACGGCGATCCCCAGCGGTTGGCGCAGTTCGGCACCGGTGCCATAGCCGAGCATCAGCGGCAGGGCGCCGAGCAGCGCGGCCAGGGTGGTCATGATGATCGGCCGGAAACGGGTGATACAGGCCTTGAAGATCGCCTCTTCCGGCGACAGGCCATCGTTGCGCTGCGCTTCGAGTGCGAAGTCGATCATCAGGATGCCGTTCTTCTTCACGATACCGATCAACAGCACCAGCCCGATCAGCGCCATGATCGAAAAGTCCTGGCCGCAGATCCACAACATGATCACCGCGCCGAGGCCGGCCGAAGGCAATGTCGAGATGATCGTCAGCGGATGCACGAAGCTCTCGTAGAGCACGCCGAGAATGATGTACACCGCCAGCAGTGCCGCGAGAATCAGCCATGGCTGGCTGGCCAGCGAACTCTGGAACGCCTGCGCCGCCCCCTGGAAATTACCGCTGATGGCCGCCGGCATGCCGATGTCGAGCTTGGCTTGATCGAGCATGATCACCGCATCACCCAACGCCACGCCGGGGGCCAGGTTGAACGACAGGTTGGCGGCCGGGAACATGCCGTCGTGGGCGATGGACAGCGGGCCGATGGTCGGTGCATCGAATCTGGCCAGGGCCGACAGCGGCACCATCTCCCCGCTCAATGGCGAGCGCAGGTAGAAATAGTTGAGGCTTTCGGCTTTGCCGCGTTGCCGGGTATCGAGTTCCAGGATCACGTTGTACTGATTGATCTGGGTCTGGAATTCGTTGATCTGCCGCTGGCCAAACGCATCGTACAGCGCTTCGTCGACATCGCTGGCGGTCAGGCCAAAACGGGCCGCGGCGCTGCGGTCGATGCTGATGTGGGTGATGCTGCCGCCCAGTTGCAGGTCGTTGGAAATATCGCGGAAGGCCGGGTTGGCGCGCAGTTTTTCCGTGAGGCGCTGGGTCCAGGTGCTCAGGGTCGGGCCATCGTTGCTCTTGAGCACATATTGGTATTGGGCGCGGCTCGGACCGGAACTGAGGTTGATGTCTTGCCCGGCACGCAGGTACAGGACGATGCCCGGCACTTTCATCAATTGCGGGCGAATCCGGTCAATGAACTCGCTGGCCGAGACGTCGCGGTCTCCGCGTTTTTTCAGGGTGATCCAGAACCGTCCGTTGGCGATGGTCTGGTTGCTGCCCGACACCCCGACCGAATGCGAGAAGGTTTCGACCGCTGGATCGGCGGCGACGATTTCGGCCATCGCCAGGTGTTTTTTCACCATGTCGCCGTAGGAAATATCGGCAGCGGCTTCAGTGGTTCCCAGGACAAAACCAGTGTCCTGAATCGGAAAGAAGCCCTTGGGAATGAAGATGTACCCGGCAACGGCCAGACCCAGCGACAGCGCGAACACGCCAATCATGGTTTTCTGATGGGCGAGGGCGCGGCGAAGGCCTTTTTCGTACCACGCCAACAAGCGCTCGCCAAAGCCCGGTTTGTCGTGGGCATGATGCACCGGCGCGCGCATGAACAGCGCGGCCAGGGTGGGTGCCAATGTCAGGGACACCACCACTGAAATCATGATGGTCGAGGTGGCGGTCAAGGCAAACTCCTTGAACAGCCGCCCGACCACACCACCCATGAACAGCAGCGGAATGAACGCTGCCACCAGCGAGAAACTGATCGAGACCACGGTGAAGCCGATTTCCCCGGCACCCTTGATCGCCGCCTCGCGCATGCCGTCGCCGGCCTCCAGATGACGGTGGATGTTTTCCACCACCACAATCGCATCGTCGACCACAAACCCCACGGCCACCACGATCGCCACCAGCGTCAGGTTATTCAGGCTGAAGCCCATGACGTACATCAGGGCAAAACTGGCGATCAGCGAAACGCCGAGCACCGCCGACACAATCAGCGTGGCTGACAACTGACGCAGGAACAGCGCCATCACGGCCACCACCAGCAGCACGGCGATCAGCAGGGTGATTTCCACTTCATGCAGCGACGCGCGGATGGTCTGGGTGCGGTCGATCAGCACCTTGACCTGCACCGAGGCCGGCAACATCGCTTGCAGCGCCGGCAGTGCCGCCTGAATGCGATCCACGGTCTCGACGATGTTGGCGCCTGGCTGGCGGAAGATCACCAGGTTTACGCCCGGCTGCGATCCGGCCCAGGCCTGAACGTAATCATTTTCCGAACCGTTGACGACTTTGGCGACATCTTTGAGATGAACCGGTGCGCCATCCTTGTAGGAAACGATCAGCTGGCTGTATTCGTCGGGATGGAACAGTTGATCATTGGTCGACAGCGTTGAGATGCTCGACTCGCCGTAGAGCGCACCTTTGGCCAGGTTGAGGCTGGTTTGCTGGATGGCCAGACGGATGTCGGCCAGGGTCAAGCCGATGGCCGCCAGTTTATCGGCGGACACCTGGACACGAATCGCCGGACGTTGCTGACCGGTAATGGAGACCTGTCCTACACCGTCGATCTGACTGAGCTGACGGGACAACAGGGTTTCCGTCAGGTCGCTGAGTTCCGGGCCGGGCATCAACGACGAATTGACGCTGAGGATCAACACCGGGCTGTCGGCCGGGTTGACCTTGCGCCAGGTCGGCAGGTTGGGCATGTCCTTGGGCAGCTTGCCGGCGGCGGTGTTGATCGCGGCCTGCACTTCCTGGGCGGCGGTGTCGATGCTCTTGTCGAGGGTGAATTGCAGGGTCAGGTTAGTCGAGCCGAGGGCGCTGCTCGAGGTCATCTGGGTCACGCCCGGAATGGCGCTGAATTGCACCTCCAGAGGGGTGGCCACCGACGAGGCCATGGTTTCCGGGCTGGCGCCGGGCAGTTGCGCGGCCACCTGGATGGTCGGGAATTCCGCTTCCGGCAGCGGCGCGATGGGCAGGCGCGGGAAGGCAATCGCGCCCAGCAGCACCAGGGCAAAGGTCAACAGAATGGTCGCCACCGGGTGGTCGATGCACCAGGCGGAGATCGAGCCTTGGCCTTTCATGGTGTTGGCTCCGATTGCACCACCTGCGGCGGTTCGGTCAGCACCTGCACCGTCGAGCCGGGCTTGAGGCGGGATTGACCGTCGCTGACCAGTTTATCCCCAGGCTGTACGCCTTTGATGATGTTCTGGCCGCTGTCCTGATAGACCATTTGTACCGGGACGGTTTCGACCTTGTCGCCCTTGAGGCGATAGACGAAATGTTGATCGAGGCCCCTTTGTACGACGTTGGGCGGCACGACCAGCGCATCTTTATCCAGTGCGGTCTGAATTTTCACCGTCACCAGCAGGCCCGGCCAGAGTTTCTGTCCCGGGTTGTTGAATTCGGCTTTGGCGCGGATGGTGCCGGTGTTGGCGTTGATCTGGTTGTCGATCAGGGTCAAATGGCCTTCGCCCAACAGGTTGCCGGTTTCGCCGTCGGTGTCGGCACCGATGTAGGCCTTAACCTGGGCGTGCTGCGGGTCGTTGATCAGGCCCTGCAAGGTTGGCAGCATTTGTTGCGGCAGAGAGAACTCCACGGCGATCGGGTCGATCTGGGTCACGGTGAACAGGCCCTGAGCATCGGTCATGCGCAGGAAGTTGCCCTCATCCACTGTACGAATGCCGACGCGACCGGTGACTGGAGAGCGAATCTGTGTGTAGGACAGTTGTACCTGCGCGGCATCGATTGAAGCCTGATTGCCTTGGGCGGTGGCCTTGAGCTGGTTGACCAGCGCCTGTTGCTGGTCGTAGGTCTGCTTGGAGACGCCGTCGTCGACGCTCAGCAGTTTGTAGCGTTTGAGGTTGACCAGCGCCACTTGCAGTTGCGCCTGGCTTTCACCCAGTTGCGCCCTGGCCTGGTCGAGGCTGGCGCGGATCGAGCGATCGTCGATGGTGGCCAGCAGGTCGCCTTTTTTCACCCGTTGGCCTTCCTTGACCACGATTTGGGTGAGGATGCCGTCGATTTGCGGGCGGACCACGACGCTGTGCAGTGAGAGCACCGAGCCGATGCCGCTGACGAAGCGCGGGACATCTTTTTCGGTGACGTTGACCACGCGCACCGGGATGGCCGTGGGGGTGGCCGGTTTTGCTTTGGCGGGTTTGGTGGCGTACCACACGCCCAGCGCTGCCAGGATGATCAGGAGGGCGACGAGCAGGGCGGGTTTTTGCTGGATTCGCATGCGAGTGGGGCGCCGGGGCTGGGTTACAGTTGGGTATGTTCCTTTATAAACCTGTTTGATGGTCGGGAAGGTGACTGCTAACTGACGGCGCTGTCAGTTTGGCTCGCCTTGGCGGCCTCTGGGCCGACCAGGCTGTAGGGGGATCGAGGACATATCCGTTGCTGCGGTAACGGCTGCTTAGGGTTCCGCTCTTACAGCGGGTCACTTTGGAAAAGCCCCAAAGTAACCAAAGGGCTCTTGCCCCTTTCGTTCGGTGCCTCGCCTGGGCTCGGCATGCCCTCGCTCCGGTCCTGCTCCGTGGGCCCGCCGCCATCGGCCATCCATGGCCGGGGGCGGCTAACCCGGCATCCATGCCGGGTTGCCCACTGCGCAGAACCTCCACTCAGCCTGCCGAGGGGGCGGGTGGATCAAGATCAAGAGCGGCAGGCGAGCTAACGCTCGGCCTGTGGAGTGGTGAAGAGCCTGAGCGCACCTCAACCCCCTGTGGGAGCTGGCTTGCCAGCGATGGCGGCCTTTCAGCTGACCCGTTTCCTGGCAGATGCCCCCAATCGCTGCGGGCGAGCTTGCTCGCGAAAGCTGTCTGTCTGTTGTCGGGATATTGAATGTGAAAATGCATCGCGAGCAGGCTCGTTCCTAGAGGAGAGCGTCAATTTGCCACCCGAACCCCACCCAGACTCCCGCTCAATTCATACGCCGCCAACTCCGCCTGATGCGCCGCCAACAACTCCGGCAGCGACCCGCGCAAATACTCCACCCAGGTCTTGATCTTCGCATCGAGATATTGCCGCGACGGGTAGATGGCGTACAGGTTCAGTTCCTGGGACCGGTAGGTGGGCATCACACGCACCAGCGTGCCGTCGCGCAAGCCGTCGATGGCGGCGTACAGCGGCAAAACGCCAACGCCCATGCCGCTGGTGATCGCGGTTTTCATGGCGTCGGCGGAGTTCACCAGGAACGGTGAGCTGTTGATGGTGACCATCTCCTGGCCATCCGGGCCGTCGAAGGCCCATTTCTCCAGGGGAATGACCGGGCTCACCAGGCGCAGGCAGGCGTGGTTGAGCAGGTCGCTGGGTTTCTGGGCGCAGCCGTTGGCTTTGACGTAGGCCGGCGAGGCGCAAACGATGCTGTAGGTGATGCCCAGGCGCTGGGACACGAAACCTGAGTCCGGCAGTTCGCTGGCGAGCACGATGGAGACGTCGTAGCCCTCGTCGAGCAGGTCCGGCACGCGGTTGGCCATGGTCAGGTCGAAGGTCACGTCCGGGTGGGTCTTGCGATAGCGGGCGATGGCGTCGATCACGAAGTGCTGGCCGATGCCGGTCATCGTGTGGACTTTCAACTGCCCGGCCGGGCGAGCGTGGGCGTCGCTGGCTTCGGCTTCCGCTTCTTCGACGTAGGCCAGGATCTGCTCGCAACGCAGCAAATAGCGCTTGCCGGCTTCGGTCAGGGCGATGCGTCGGGTTGTTCGGTTGAGCAGACGGGTTTGCAGGTGGGCTTCCAGGTTGGAGACCGCGCGCGAGACGTTGGCCGTGGTGGTGTCCAGTTGTACCGCCGCGGCGGTGAAGCTGCCGGCCTCGGCCACGTAACTGAAGGCGCGCATGTTTTGCAATGTGTCCATGGGGTGCTCTCGGGTTCGATGGCAAATTGTGACACGAAGTTTCAGGGTCTGAGACCCCGACCAAGGGATTATCTCGTTAACGGTAACAAAGATTCACAGGAATCCCAGCTTATCGCCTTTCCGGTGGCCCCATAGAATTGCGCATCCCGCAAAACTTCCCACCTCAGGAAATCGCAGCAGTGCCGCGTCGCATCAGCAGAGCGCTTTCGCCGCTCAGTGTTTTGGCTTTAACCCTGGCAATCAGCGGCTGCATCGGAACCGGAGGTATTGCCCCGCAGGGCAAGGCGCTGGAGGCCAATTCACTGGTCACCGACGAAGCTATCCACAGCGCCGCACAGGATGCGCATTGGCCCACCGCACAATGGTGGCAGGCTTATGGCGATCCGCAACTGAACCGCTGGATCGACCTCGCCGTGCAAGGCAGCCCGACCCTGGCCATGGCCGCGGCGCGGGTGCGTCAGGCCAAATCGATGGCCGGCGTCGTCGAAGCCGCCGAGTCGCTGCAGATCAACGGCGAGTCGAGCCTCAAGCGCCACAACTGGCCTACCGATCCGTTCTACGGCCCCGGCGATCTGGCCAACAGCACCACCTGGGACAACAACGCGGCGCTGGGCTTCAGTTATGCCCTCGACCTCTGGGATCGGGAAAGCAACGCCACCGAACGTGCAGTAGACATGGCCCACATGACGGTCGCCGAAGCGCGCCAGGCCCAGCTCGAATTGCAGAACAACATTGTGCGCGTCTACATCGAGCTGTCGTTGCACTACGCGAATCGGGACATCGTCGAAGCGACCTTGAAGCAGCAACAGCAAATTCTCGAGCTGGCGCAGAAACGTTTGAGCGGCGGCATCGGCACCCATTTCGAAGTCAGCCAGGCCGAAACCCCATTGCCGGAAACCCACCGGCAGATCGATGCGCTGGACGAAGAGATTGCCCTGAGTCGCAATCAACTGGCGGCGCTCGCCGGCAAAGGTCCGGGCGAGGGCACGTCGTTGCAGCGACCCACACTGTCATTGGGCGCGGCCCTGAAGCTGCCCTCGGCGTTGCCGGCGCAGTTGCTCGGTCAACGTCCGGATGTGGTCGCCAGTCGCTGGCAGGTAGCCGCGCAGGCGCGGGGCATCGATGTCGCTCACGCCGGTTTTTATCCCAATGTCGATCTGGTCGGCAGCCTCGGTTACATGGCCACCGGCGGTGGGGCTTTGGAGTTTTTGACCGGCAAGAAACTCAACTACAACGTCGGCCCGGCGATTTCCTTGCCGATCTTCGATGGCGGGCGTTTGCGCGCGCAGCTGGGTGAAGCTTCGGCGGGGTATGACATTGCGGTGGCGCACTACAACCAGACCCTGATCAATGCGCTGAAAAACATCTCTGATCAGTTGATCCGTCGCGAGTCGATGGACAAGCAGCAGGCTTTCGCCGCCGAGTCGGTCGCCACCGCGCAGAAGACCTACGACATCGCGATGATCGCTTATCAACGCGGGCTCACCGATTACCTCAACGTGCTCAATGCCCAGACCTTGTTGTTCAAACAACAGCGAGTGCAACAGCAGGTGCAGGCCGCGCGACTGAGTGCCCATGCCGAGCTGGTGACGGCGTTGGGCGGTGGGCTTGGGGCGGGTAGCGATGTGCCGAAAGACAGCCAGACCACCGCGCCTGATACCCCGGCCCTGCTTAAAAATTTCTCGAATTGAACACTCAACCTGTGGGAGCGAGCCTGCTCGCGAAAGCGCTGTGTCAGGCGACATCAACATTGACTGACAGCCCCTCTTCGCGAGCAGGCTCGCTTCCACAGGTTCCCCGCCCGATTGAATTGAGCAGGATTAAATGACTCCCTTGCCCGCACCTTTGCGTTGGCTGTATTCCCTGGAATGGCGTCGGGGTTTCTTTGATTGGGCACACAGCGATGGCGTGACCTGGGTCTACATCTTCAAGGTGCTGATCGCGGCGTTCCTCACGCTGTGGCTGGCCATGCGCCTGGAGTTGCCACAACCGCGCACGGCGATGATCACCGTGTTCATCGTCATGCAGCCGCAAAGCGGCCAGGTGTTCGCCAAGAGTTTTTATCGTTTTCTCGGCACGCTGGCCGGGTCGGCGGTGATGGTGGCGCTGATTGCCTTGTTTGCGCAGAACACCGAACTGTTTCTCGGCTCGCTGGCGATCTGGGTCGGCATCTGCACCGCCGGTGCGGCACGCTGCCGCAACTTTCGCGCCTATGGTTTTGTGCTGGCCGGGTACACCGCGGCGATGGTCGGACTGCCTGCATTGGCGCACCCGGAGGGGGCGTTCATGGCGGCGGTCTGGCGAGTGCTGGAAATTTCCCTGGGGATTCTCTGCTCAACCCTGATCAGTGCGGCGATCCTGCCGCAAACCACCAGCGCCGCCATGCGCAACGCCTTGTATCAGCGTTTCGGCGTATTCGCCCTGTTCGTTACCGATGGCTTGCGCGGCCGCAGTCAACGCGAGGCGTTCGAGGCTGGCAACGTGCGTTTCATCGCCGAGGCTGTCGGCCTGGAAGGACTGCGCAGCGTCACCGTGTTCGAAGACCCGCACATGCGTCGGCGCAACGGCCGACTCAGCCGCCTGAACAGTGAATTCATGGGTATTACCACGCGTTTCAATGCCCTGCACCAATTGCTCGAGCGCCTGCGCAGCCACGATACGGATCACGCCGTGGTGGCCATCAAACCAGGTTTGCAAGACCTTGCCGAATTACTCGACGGCTTCAGTGGACGTGCGCTGACCAGCGCCGACGCGGCACGCCTGGTCACGGCGCTGAACGCTTACAAGGCCGGATTGCCGGCGCGGGTGCGCAGCCTGCGGGCGACTTTTCAGGAGCGCGAACCGAGCGACGACGAACTGCTGGACTTCCATACCGCATACGAACTGCTCTATCGCTTCGTCGATGACTTGCACAGTTATGCACAGACCCACGCGTCCCTGGCCGATCACAGTCATGAACGGGAGCGCTGGGACGAGCCGTTCACGCCGCAGACCAACTGGCTGGTGTCGGCGGCATCGGGGATTCGCGCTGCGTTTATCCTGGTGGTGTTAGGCAGTTATTGGGTGGCCAC
This sequence comes from Pseudomonas reinekei, assembly GCF_001945365.1. Taxonomy (GTDB): domain Bacteria; phylum Pseudomonadota; class Gammaproteobacteria; order Pseudomonadales; family Pseudomonadaceae; genus Aquipseudomonas; species Aquipseudomonas reinekei. The sequence continues at coordinate 338,803 of NZ_MSTQ01000003.1, read as the reverse complement.
GGCGTGGCCGAGCGGGGCGACCATGACCTTGATCGCCGCTGCCACCGTGGGTTTGTCCGCCGCCACGCCGAACCCCAAGCGCATGGCGTTCCAGATGGCCTGCGGCACACTGTTGGGGGCCCTGATCGGTTTCGTCGAAATGTTTTTCATCTTCCCGAGGATCGATGGTTTTCCACTGCTGTGCGTGATGCTCGCACCGGTCATCGTGCTCGGTTCGTTCCTGGCATCGCGCCCGCAATATGCCGGGGTCGGTCTGGGCTTGCTGATTTTTTTCAGCACCGGCTCGGTGCCGGACAACCTCACTGTCTACAACCCCTACACCTTCATCAACGACTACATCGCCATGGTACTCGGCATGCTGGTGTGTGCAGCGGCGGGGGCGATCATTCTGCCGCCCAACAGTCGCTGGCTGTGGCGCCGGCTGGAGCAGGATCTGCGTGGCCAGGTGGTGTACGCCATCAGCGGCAAACTCAAAGGGCTGGCCTCGAGTTTCGAAAGCCGCACCCGCGACCTCGTGCACCAGGCCTACGGCTTCGCGGCGGGGCAGCCGCAGGTGCAGCGCAGTCTGCTGCGCTGGATGTTCGTGGTGCTGGAAGTCGGTCACGCGATCATCGAGTTGCGCAAGGAACAGGCGATCCTGCCGGTGCATCCGGCATACGCCGATTCCCAGCCGTGGCGGCAGGCGATCCGCGTGATGGGGCGCGCGCTGGTGCGGCTGTTCCTGCAACCGAACGCGAGCAACCTCGAGCGCGCACTGATCGCCGTCGACCACGCGATCAGCCGTGTGCAGTCCACCGACGAACCCTTTGCCCCGCATTTCGACACCTCGGCGTTGCGCCGGGTGAAGAGCTACCTGCATTTCATCCGCACGTCGCTGCTCGACCCGCAATCGCCCCTCGCTGCCCACTCGATTGCCAAGCCTGAAGGACTTGAACATGCCTCGTGAAATCGCCTTCCACGGCGTGTACATGCCGACCATGACCCTGATGTTTTTGATTGCAGCGGTGGTGGCCTGGGCGCTGGACCGCTTCCTCTCCGGGTTCGACCTGTACCGCTTCTTCTGGCATCCGGCGTTGCTGCGCCTGAGTTTGTTTACCTGTCTGTTCGGCGCCCTGGCGCTGACTGTCTACCTCTGAGATTGCCCTGATGAAAAAGCTGTTCAGCCTGCTCGCGACCTTGTTGGTGCTGGCCCTTGCGATATGGATCGGCCGGACCCTGTGGGTGCATTACATGGAAACCCCATGGACCCGCGACGGTCGGGTGCGCGCCGACATCATCAACGTCGCCGCCGACGTCACCGGCGAAGTGGTGAACGTGCCGGTGCGCGACAATCAGTTGGTGAAAAAGGGCGACCTGTTGATGCAAATCGACCCGGAACACTATCGGCTGGCGGTCAAACAGGCGCAATCGCTGGTGGCGTCCCGCAAAGCCACTTGGGAGATGCGCAAGGTCAACGCCCATCGTCGCGCCGACATGGACAACCTGGTGATCTCCCGTGAGAACCGCGACGACGCCAGCAATCTCGCCGACTCCGCCCTGGCCGATTACCAGCATGCGCAAGCGCAACTGGAGGCCGCCGAACTCAACCTCAAACGCACCGAGGTCCGGGCAGCGGTGGACGGTTACGTGACCAACCTCAATGTGCATCGTGGCGACTACGCACGCATCGGCGAAGCGAAGATGGCCGTGGTCGACATGAATTCGTTCTGGGTCTACGGCTTCTTCGAAGAAACCAAACTGCCCCACGTGCGTGTGGGTGATAAGGCCGACATGCAATTGATGAGCGGCGAAGTGCTCAAGGGCCATGTGGAAAGCATTTCACGGGGCATCTACGACCGCGATAACCCGCAAAGCCGAGAACTGATCGCCGACGTGAACCCGACCTTCAACTGGGTGCGTCTGGCGCAGCGGGTGCCGGTGCGGATTCACATCGATGAAGTGCCGGAGGGGGTACTGTTGGCGGCGGGGATTACATGTACGGTGGTGGTGAGTCCTGCGGCAGGCGAATAACGCCGAGACAGGAACGATCTTGTGGCGAGGGCGCTTGCTCCCTCACCACAAAAAAAGCGATTGCGTCAGCCTTGGCAAAACGTCTCTTGCAAATGCCGCCACAGCACCTTGCCATCCGCCTGTTTTTCGAACACCACGGTCGAGCGGCGATCGGAGTGCAGGCCGGTGGCATCGGTTTGCTGCTCGCGATAACTGACGGTTGCCCCGCCTTCGTGCAAGGCAATGCCTTGCAGCTCGCTGAGTTCGATGCGGAAGCCGAGCTTCTTGCCGCCCGCGAGCATGAACAACTCGTTCAAGGCTGCAAAATCCAGCACCCGGCCCAATGGCGAGACCATGGAAAACTGCGGCGAGAATCGCGTCAGCAGTTGCTCGAGTTCGGCGGCGTCGCGCGCTTCGGCCAGCCATTGTTCGATGGCGACGTGGGCCTGGATCACTTCGTCGAAGTATTCGGTGTAGTCGGTCACGTTGGTTCCTGAATTCTGTGGTGATTGTTCTGGCGTCATCGCGAGCAGGCTCGCTCCCACAGGGGAAAGCATTCCAATGTGGGAGCGAGCCTGCTCGCGATGGTGTCGACTCGGTCTCAGAGTTGCCCACGCAACCCGAACCGCTTCATCAGCCCTGATTCAAGCAAGCCCTTGGGCAATAGCCCCGCCAGCAACGGCAACGCCCGGCTGCCATTGCCCAGGCGAATCAGGCGCGGTGGCTTGCTCTGCTGCGCAGCCTTGAGCAAGCCGGCGGCAAACTCGCTGGCCGGGGTCGGGTTGTCCTGAGAGGCTTTGGCCCTGGCGCGAATGCCTTCGCGCAGCGGGAACCACGGCGATTGTTCGCTGATCAGTTGCTCGGCTTCGTGGCCGGCATTCTTGGCGAAACTGGAGGCGATGGCCCCCGGCTGGACTTCCATCACCCGCACACAGAACGGCGCCAGTTCCATGCGCAGGGCATCGCTCAAGGCATGCACGGCGGCCTTGGACGCGCAGTAGGCACCGGCGAACGGCGTGACCAAAACGCCGGACACACTGCCGATGTTCACCACCAGCCCTTTGGTCCGGCGTAGCACGGGAAACATTGCGCGCGTGACACCAACGATGGCGAACACGTTGGTTTCGAACTGGCGCTGCATGGCCGGTACGCCGCCATCGAGCAGAGGGCCCATGGCACCGTAACCCGCGTTGTTGATCAGCACGTCGAGGCCGCCATGTTGCTGGTTGATGCGCTCGCTCAACTGCTCAAGCGCCTGGCCATCGTTGACGTCCAGTTGCACGGCGGTGAAACCGGCGGCGGTCAGGGTTGCCACGTCTTCGGGCTTGCGGGCGCTGGCCCAGACTGTGTAGCCGGCGGCTTTGAATACATCAGCCAGGGCGCGGCCGATGCCGCTTGAACATCCGGTAATCAACGCAACGGGCATGGCGCGGTCCTTGTGCAAAAAAGGGGGAGGGCTCAGTCGGAGAAACTACCCTGCAATCGCTCGGCGCGAAACTCCAGGGTTTCCGGGCGGTAGCCGGGGCGAAGGGGTGGCAGCGGCAAACAATCTTCCCAGTTGCCGCCGGCCTGCAATTCGCCGGGGCCGCGATAACGCGGGGCGGTGTATTGATTGTCGGCCAGGTTGACCGTGTCGCCCGGTGCATAGGCGGCGACCCGCCAGCGCAGTTCGGTCAAGGGGACGTCGTTGCCGTTGTTCAGGGTCAATTGGAGCGGACGATCGGCAGGGCAATGCTGCGGCGCATAGCTGATGCGCAGCTCCAGACGTTGCAGCTGCTTGAGTTCGCGGTGGTCCATCCAGATGACCCAGGTGGCGACGATGCCCAGCCCCAGGGCGGCGGCCATGGACACGGGCAAGGCCTTGGCCGGATAACGCAGGAGCAGGATCAGCCAGGTAATGACCAGCAGGATGCCGATGAACATGACGCGAAACCTTGCAAGCAGAGAAGAGCATCCTACCTAAGCGTAGGGGAGGTGGCGATGGGCGAGATGTTTACGTTGGATGTGCCGGCCTCTTCGCGAGCAGGCTCGCTCCCACAGTGGCGCGGAGTTGACCGCCCAATTCATGACCCACCCAAGACCCTGTGGGAGCTTGCCCGCGATGAGGCCGGCCGAGGCAACACAAAATCCGGGCAAAAAAAGCCCCCGGTCAACCCGCTGCGGATAGGGAACGCAGCGAACGGAGCGGGGACTTAAGGTAACGGATGCTTATTGCGCGATGGTTTTCACCGAAACACCGCGCTCAACCGGGGTCGAGCGACCGTAGATATCTTCAAAACGCTCGATGTCGTCTTCACCCAGATAGCTGCCCGATTGCACTTCGATGATCTCCAGTGGAATCTTGCCCGGGTTGCGCAGGCGGTGGACCGAGGCAATCGGAATGTAGGTCGACTGGTTTTCGGTCAGCAGGAACACGTTTTCATCGCAAGTCACTTCCGCGGTGCCGCTGACCACGATCCAGTGCTCGGCACGGTGGTGGTGCATCTGCAGCGACAGGCAGGCGCCTGGTTTGACCGAGATATGCTTGACCTGGAACCGACCGCCCATGTCCACCGAGTCGTATGAGCCCCACGGACGATAGACTTCGCAATGGTTCTGGGTTTCAGTGCGGCCCTGTTCGTTGAGGGTGTTGACCATCTGCTTCACGCCTTGGACCTTGTCCTTGTGGGCGATCATCATGGCGTCCTTGGTTTCGACGACGACGATGTTTTCCAGGCCGATCACCGACACCAGTTTGCCGTTGCCGTGGATCATGCAGTTCTTGCTGTCCTGGATGACCACATCGCCTTTGGTGACGTTGCCGTTGGCGTCTTTTTCATTCACCTCCCACAGCGACGACCAGCAACCGACATCGCTCCAGCCGGCGGTCAGCGGAACGACACAGGCGCGCTGGGTTTTTTCCATCACCGAGTAGTCGATGGAATTGTCCGGGCAGCAGGCGAAGGTCGCCTCGTCGACGGTCACACTGTCGGCGTCCTGGGCGCTGCGCTCAAGGGTCAGCAGGCAGGTGTCGTAGATGTCCGGATCGTGCTTTTTCAGCTCTTCGAGGAAGCGGCTGGCGCGGAACAGGAACATGCCGCTGTTCCAGAAATAACCGCCGGACTGGACGAACTCGGTGGCGCGTTTCACGTCGGGTTTTTCGACGAAGTGCGAAACCCGGCTGACGCCTTCAGGCAGCAGCGAATCATTGGTCGACTTGATGTAGCCGTAGCCGGTTTCCGGTTTGGTGGCCGGTACGCCGAACAGCACCATTTCGCCGTTTTCCGCTGCCACGGTGGCCAGGGCCAGGGCGCGTTGCAGGGCTTTCTGGTCGTCCAGTACGTGGTCGGCCGGCAGCACCAGCATCAGTTCGTCACGGCCTTCATTGATCAGCATCATCGCGGTCAGGGCCACGGCCGGCGCGGTGTTGCGGCCGAACGGTTCCATCAGGATGCGCTGGGTTTCAAGATTGCGGGCGGTCAGTTGCTCGTTGACGATGAAGCGGTGGTCTTTGTTGCAGACCACGATCGGCGCGTCCATGCCTTCGAACACCAGGCGTTCCAGGGTTTGCTGGAACAGCGTGTGTTCGCCGGTCAGGGCCAGGAACTGTTTAGGGAACTGCTTACGGGAAAGCGGCCAAAGACGTGAGCCACTACCACCTGACAAAATCACCGGAATCATGTTGTTACTCCTTGCAAATCGTTTGGTTAGGCCTTTGTGGGAGCTAGCCTGCCAGCGATAGCATCACCTCGGTACAGCGTAAAACCGAGTGGCCTGCATCGCCGGCAGGCCGGCTCCCACAGAGAGCCGAGGCAGTTCGGGAAATTAATTAGCGCGTCGATACCGGGCGTTTTACCCAGACTGGCGACAGGCTGCTGCCGGTGCCGGTGACGTACAGCACGGCCGCTTCACCGCGTTCCAGGGCGACGGGTTTCACGTCGCCGACTTTCGTTGTGCCATCGTATAGCGCCAGGCTGACTTTGACCGGGTTGATTTCACGTTCGCCACGACCTTTGGGCGCAACGTTCGGCACTACATCGGTCTTGCCATCGGCGGTTTTCAGGGTCAGCGGCTTGTCGCTGAGGTTCTGCACGCGCACCAGGGATTTCTGCTTGTTCTTGAACGGTGGCTCTTCGATCAGTTGCGGCGCGCCGCTGGCGTTGTTGACCAGGGTGTAATAGTGATCGCCGGCCAGTTTCACCGGCAAGGTCTGGCTGCCGACCTTGGCGCTGTAGTCGCCGCCCGGCATGAAGCTGAAGTCACTGCTGGACAGTGGTGCGACGTCGCTCAGGTTGGTGCTGCCAACGGTGGCGCTGACTTCGGCGTTGCTGGCGTTGTAGATACGCACGAAGGACGAGCCTTTCGGTGCGGTCGGGCCGTAAAGGGCGGCATCGCCTCCGGCGAAGGCCTGCATGGAAAGCACGCTCATGCCGGCAACCAGTGCAAAGGTTTTGGCGAGACGACGAGGAGTTGTAGTGAAAGTCATGGTAGTACCTCTCTCTTTCAGTTTTGCGCCCGGTCGGGCGTCTCGGATTTAGTGTTTGCGGCTACGTTTTGTTGGCGGGCGCCGGCTTGTTTAAGCTCTGCGACCCACTGCGGGTCGGCGTCACCGATTTCGTTGTTCACAGGCAGATATCGTTCAGGAAACTCCCAGATCAGCACTTGTGGCGGGCTGTTCTTGAAAGCGTCGCTTTTGAGGTAGCTGAGCATCGGCAGAATCGGGCCGTGGCCGTCTTCGGCGTAATTGACCACGTCGCTGTTCAGCGCTTGCTTGAGCGCACCGACGAAGTTCCAGTTGGGGTTGGCGCTGTAGCTGGTGCCGATCAGGGCCACCGGCACTTCGGTGTTGGCGAACAGGGCGTCGTCACCGGCCGACTGATCTTCAGCGGCAACCGTAGTGCGTTTCTGCAGCGGCTCCTGCTTGGGCATCAGGTTTTCGAACAGCGGGTCCAGTGGCAGGAACAGTCGCAGGTCGCCCTTGTGGGTAACGGTCTCTGCAGGTTCGGTGACGAAGCGCTGCGGCTCGCCGCTCAGCGGGTACTTGTCGGCAATGGTCTTGGCCAGACGGTTGGCGGCGATCTCGGCACCTTGCGGCGTCCAGTGGGTGTCGGTGCGCAGGAACACTTGCTGGCCGTTCTGCTTGGCCTGTTGCAGCGGGCCGAGCAGGTCAGGGGCGAGGATGCGATCGGCAGCCAGACGCTTGTGGAAGTCCTGGTAAAGGTTGGCGTGAATGCTGGCCGGTTTCACCTCTCCCAGATGCTCCGGATACAGACGCACTTTGGCGGGCACCACGGCCATCACCAGTTTCACGCCTTTCTCTTTGAGGGTCTGGCGTACGCCTTCGACCAGCGCGTAGTTGCCCTGCAGGTTCAGCTCTTCGTTAACGATCGGGTGGAATTCTTCATCGCTGTACAACCATTGGTCGCGGCCGAGCACAACGCCCGGACGACCTTCGTTGAACAGTTTGAAATCCAGCGCCGCCCAGAGGTTGGTGCCCAGGCGCTTGATCGGAAACTCTTCGTCGTAGTGAGTTTCCACAGCCTTGGTCCAGCGGCCGTTGAGCACCGTCGCATCGGCGTTGGTGCTGAAGCCCATGAAGCTGCGAACCGACCACAGGCCGAGGGCAAGCAGCGTCACCAGGAACAGTGCGATGTAGAAAATGCGTAATGAGCGGGTCATGGTCAGATCCCTCAGAACTGGAAGTAAAGGAACGGCGAGAAGCTTTGCGCCGAGAGTTTGAGAATCGAGGCGATGAACAGCAGCAGCACCAGCGCACGCATGGCGTAACGGGACCAGTCAGCAGTCCAGTAGGCCGGTTGCACCTGGGCATCGACGCCGACGGTGTAGCCAGGCTGATGGATGCGCGTCGGGTTATCCCCAGGCGCGGCTTTGATCAGGCCTGGTTCACTGGCAGCAGGGCCATCGCTGTCGACGTTCGCCGCAGGTTTGGCCTTGGCCGGCGGCCGGTTGCTGTAGAAGTCGCGCAGGCCGAAGAACGCCAGGGTCACGTAGGCCACCACCAGCGTTGCGATCTGCAGGCCGGTGAGGTTGGCCTGGTTGAGCTCCGACAGCGACCATTCGCCGAAGCTGAACATCGCGCCGTACATGCGTCCGGCGACGTGCAGGTTTTCTGCGCGGAAGATCACCCAGCCCATCACCACCAGCAGGAAGGTGAAGGCCCAACGCAGCACGTTGAAACTGCGCGGCGCGGTATTCAGGCCGATGGCCTTTTCAATCGCCAGCCACATGCCGTGCCAGGCGCCCCAGACGATGTAGGTGATGTTCGCACCGTGCCACAGCCCCCCGAGCAGCATGGTCAGGAACAGGTTGCGATAGGTGGTCAGCGTGCCTTTACGGTTACCGCCGAGGGTGATGTACAGATAGTCACGCAACCAGGTCGACAGGCTGATGTGCCAGCGGCGCCAGAACTCGGTGATCGACTGGCTGATGTACGGCTGCTTGAAGTTTTCCATGAAGCGGAAACCCATCATCAAGCCCAGGCCGATGGCCATGTCGCTGTAGCCGGAGAAGTCGAAGTACAACTGCGCGGTGTAAGCCAGCGCACCCAGCCAGGCATCGCCCGTGGTCGGGTTTTGCAGGGCGAAGCAATGGTCGGCGACCACCGCGAGGGTGTCAGCGATGAAGACTTTCTTGATGAAACCCTGCATGAACCGCGTGCAGCCCTCGGAGAACTTGTCGAGGGTGTGGGTGCGGTTGTTGAACTGGTCGGCCAGGTCGCGGAAACGCAACACCGGACCGGCAATCAGGTGCGGGAAGATCGCCACGAACGCCGCGAAGTCGATCAGGTTGCGGGTCGCCGGGGTATCGCCACGGTAGACGTCGATGATGTAGCTGATGGACTCGAAAATGTAGAACGAGATACCGATCGGCAACAGCACGTGGGTCAGGATGAAGGGCTCCAGGCCCACCGACGTCATCATCGCGTTGATGCTGTCGACGCCGAAGTTGGCGTACTTGAAGTAGCCGAGGATGCACAAGTCGACGGCCACACCCAGCAGCAGCCAGCGCTGCGCCGGTTTGGTCCTGACACCCGCGGCACCGACTTTCAGGCCGATCCAGTAGTTCCACAGGGTGACCGCTGCGAACAGGGCCAGAAAGTCCACTCGCCACCAGGCGTAGAACACGTAGCTGGCAATCAGCAGCAGTAAATTGCGGTAGCGTTGCCCGCTCAAGTAGTACAAGCCGAGAAAGATCGGCAAGAACAAAAACAGGAACACGTTGGACGAAAATACCATCCCGATCTCTCCTTGTTTGAACCAACAGTCAAGGGCCGACGGCCCCCCCAAACCCCCCCACGAAAATCGGGGGGCAAAAACACTCAACACTTGCCTGACACTGATCCATGTGGGAGCGAGCCTGCGCGCGAAAGCGGTGTATCAGCCGACATCATTGGTGGATGTCAGGCCGCATTCGCGAGCAGGCTCGCTCCCACAAGGGATTTGCGTTTTTATCTAGGAACCCTTGCCCTTTTCATTGGCCGGGTCGTAGACCTTGGTCAAGTCGCCGCCGAGGCGGAAGGTCTTGAACGGTTGCATGTCATGCTTCTTCTCCAGCACATCCGGGGTGCAGGTGTAGAGCGAGCAGAACGGTTCGAGCCAGGCGAATTTCGAGTCGACCTTGAGGTCGGTCATGTCCTGTTCCTTGCCGTTCTTCTCTTCGAACTCATCCGGATCCTTCACCCCGGCGAGTACCCGGTCACCCAGGCGCTTGAGCGCGCCATTGTTTTCCTGACGCAAATCCACACCGTTGACCTGAGCGAAACTGGCGATCATCGCCAGCGGCGGCAGGGCGTAGTTGTGGTAGGCCAAGGCCCGTTGCTGGCGCTTGAGCTCGTTGGGCAAGAAGCCCTGGGCGTCGACCTGGTTGGCGCCGACCTTGAATTCCTTCACCGCCCAGTCGAACAGGTCGCGGCGGTTGGTGGCGACGGACGTTGCCATCACCGACCAGGCGGCCCAGTACGAGTGGTTGTTGGTTTTTTCCAGCGGCAGGTTGTCCCAGTCGCTGACCACTTGGTCGGCCATCTTGCTGAACCAGGCTTCGATCAGCTGCGACTCTTGCTGATGGTTGGCCAGCGGATGAGAGTCGGAAAACTTCAGGCGAATGTACGAGGACGCCATGCTGCCCAGCGCCCATTTGCGCATCGACTTGCCGGTGTGGTTGAAGTCCTTGGACATCAACGCATCGGCCTTGGCCCACGCCGTCAGCCAATTGAGCGTGCACTCCAGTTGTTCCGGGCGACCGTCACGCATGAACTGCATGACGCGCTTGCTGGTGCCGCGCTCGATCTTGGTGATGTCGGCGGTGCTTTCGCGGAAGGCTTTTTCCGATTGCACGTTCAGGGTCGAACGGGCCTTGTCCGAGCCTTCGTACTTACTGCGAAATTGCAGCGAGCCGGTGTAGGGCGTCGGCATGGCATCGCAGCCTTCGCTCTTGTCGCCGGTTTTGACTTTCTCGATCGGCGCAAAGTAACCCTGCGGCGGGCGCAATGGCGCCGCAGCCTGGGTGGCCCCGGCGAACATCGCCAGGCCTAAAAGCGTCAGTGTTGCAAGTTTCGGATTTCGCATAGCAGACCTCATTGCCCGGCTGAAGCGGTACGTTGCTCAGCGCCCGGGAATACGTTGCGTTTGCAGATTTTCGCTTCGACTTTCTGTGGCGCGGCATCCGTTTTCTCAGGACCCTGGATCTCGACGGCCAGCAGATTCTGCGAGGCCCAGTCTTCGTCCGTGCGCAACTCGAAGGCGAAACGTCCGTCAGTGTCGGAGGTTTCCGGTTTGTCGATCTTGATGTCCTCGTGGCGACCGTTCATGTACCAGAGGGTGGCTTGCAGGGTTTTCACCGACGTGTCGGCGAAGCGGATGTCGACCTGGTGACTGCCGTTTCGCAGGTCGAGGTTTTTGCTGTTGACCATCAATTCGTTTTTGCCCGGCTTCAGGGTGGTGCTCCCGGACATCTGTGCATCCTTGCCTTCGCAACCGTTGTCCAGCAGCGCCATCATCTGGCGGTAGATGGTTTCCTGGTCGAGGCGATAGAGCGGCGAGAATTCCCAGATGAGAATTTTCGGCGGGTTCTTCTGGAACTCGTCGCTGCCCAGGTACTGCAGCATCGAACCTTCCAGGCCACCGCCGGGGAACGCCACGTTGAGAATGTCGGCGCCGATGGCCTCCTGTAGGAAACCGGCGAAGTTGTAGTTCTTGCCACTGTGGCTGGTGCCGACCAGGGTGATCTGCGGATTGCCGGAATCGCCGAACAGATCGCCATCGCCTGCTTCGCCTTTCGGCTCGGTGGTGAATTGATCCATGTACTGGATCGCGTAGCTGGTGCCACAGAGTTGACCGGCCATGTTGTGCAATGTTCCGGTCTTGCCCATGCGACCCGACTTATGGGTCTCGAATTCACGCTTGGGAATGTCGGCGAAGGCCGGGATCTGCTTGACCTTTTCGGCGACGATTTTTGCCGTGCGCTGGGCGCCATACGGCGTCCAGTGCTGGTCGCCACGGAAGTAGAAATCGTGGGCGGGCAGGGTATCGGGCAGTTGCTCGTTGGTCAGCGGCGACAGGTCCGGCACCACGTAACCCATCTGCGCGAAACGGCCGAGCATGGTCTTGTAGTTTCTCAGGGCCTTGTCGAAATCGAAGCTGGCTTTCTCGGCCGGGTTGAGCTTGTTGCGGTTAACCAGGCCACGGGTCGGTTGATAGACCACAACCAGTTCCACGCCTTTGCTCTTGAACGCATCGTGCAGTTGCTTCATGCGTTTGTAGCCGGCGGGGGTGGTGTCGAATTCGGTGCGCAAGTCTTCCTGCGTACGGAACAGCCAGTCGCCTTGGGCCTGCACCAGCGTGGTGAAGTTCTGCTGATAACGCGTGGTGTAGTTCTTCGCGTCGTGAGCCGCCGGGCACAGGCTGCAGCAGGGTTCGGCGCTGAATTTTGGCGCTTGCACTTCGTCGGCGCGAACACCACCGCTGGCCGCGAGAATGCCAGCGGTCAGGGCCGACAGGCTGAGTAATTTGATCAAGTGTGGGTGCATAAAATTATCCTCAGTCCTGCATTTCGGTCTGGCGTTCGACAGGGTCGATCAGCACGGCTTTCTGCTGGCGCACCAGCAGGTCGAGAATTTCATCCTGGCGCTCGCCGAGAATCCCCGAGAAGCTGATGCCACTGGATTTGGTGGGTGCGAGCATGGACACGCGATACAGCTCGACGCTCAACGGCGAGTCGATGGACAGCGGGCCGCTGCCGTTGGCCGCCAGTTCACCGCCCACCACGATCAGCGACACCTGGGCGTCGAACGGGTCGAGCTTGATGTCACGGTCGGTATTGGTCAGGTCTTTGATGTGGCCGTAGACGCCAGTCAAGCCGTTGGCCATGGCGATGTTTTCGTAGAGGCGAATGTTCACGCTGTTACGAATACGGATGCCGTGGCGGCGGTTGCTCACGACTTTGTTGCCCCACAGCAAATTGTCGGCACTCTCGTAGAGGGTGATGCCGTCGGTGTGGTTCTGGTAGATCTCGTTGTGAGCGATCAGGTTGTTGACGCTGTTACGGTCGATCACCAGGCCCGACAACTTGTTGTCGTAGCTGCGGTTGTTGAAGATGAAGCTGTCGTTGACCTCACGGGAAATAATGATCCCGTGCTTCTTCTTGGTCCCGTACACCGTGTTGTCGGCAATGATCAGACCGTGGGAGCGGTCGTGGGGGTCAATGCCGTAGACGATGTTGTCTTTGTAGGTGTTGCCCTTGACCACGAAGTCGCGGGTTTCGTAGCAGTAAAAGCCGTACCACATGTCCGAGAACTCGGAGCCGACGATCCAGCCGGTCGGCTCGGAACGCTTGAGCACCTTGGCCATGTTCGGCGTGTATTGGGAAATACTCACGCCGTAGGACTTACTGTTGGCGTAACCGAAACTGGCGATCTTGCTGTTGGCGATGTAGGTCTCGGTGCCGCCCCAGGACAGCATGAACGGACGGAACTCCTTGGGTGACTTGAAGGCTGCCGGGCCATTTGCCTTCTCGCTCCAGCCAGTGATTTTTGTATCACGCACAAACAGCTGACCGTCGTTGACCATGAACGAACCGGCCTCTTGGGACAGGCGCAATTCCTCGGTCTGCTTGTCGATTTCGAGGATGCCATGGCGGCCCACTACGATCGGCAATTTGGCCAGGAACACCCCCGGCGAGGTTTCGCTGAAGTACTGCTTGGGCAGTTTCTTCGCCAGGTCCTTGAGGTTCATGTAGCCGTCGTCGACGAAAATGGCTTGCGGGATACCGTGCTGACGCACCACCCACTCGGCCATCTTGTTGTCGCCGCCGATGAAGTCCTTCAGGGCGTCTTCCTGCATCATCCGGCGCACGCTGATTTTGCCGGCCTTGCTGCGCACGACTTTTGCGGCGATGGCTTCGGCGGTGTAGCCGGACACGTCCGGCAGTTTCGGCGGGGCCAGTTCCAGCGGCGCGGTCGGTGCGCTGCTGACGGTGTAGGTCTTGGCCTGTTGCAGTTCCTTGGCCACGGTCGCCGGCTTTGCAACCGGCTCCACATTGGCGAAGGCGCTCGCGCTGGCCAGCAGCATCGCGCCGGCCAGCAGGCTGATCGAGCCTTTTCGGGCTGGATGATTCATCTGGGAGACTCCCTTCGCAATGTGCATCAGAAGCGCCAGATCACGTCGATGAACGCGCGGTGCATGTACGAGTCGACTTCCTTGCCGTACGCATCACCCGGCTTGAACACGCCGCCACGCAAGCGCACCAGCGCCGAAGGCTCGTCGATCGCCTGACTCATCGATGCCGGCAGCAGGCCTTGCTTGAAGTACTTGGTCACCACCAGGTCCATTTCCTGACCGAGGTCTTTCTCGCCATCGTTCAGAGGCAGGGACGTACTGGAAAGGATCGCGCCGGTGACGTCGTCGGTGTTGTTCTGCACCGCGTCGATACCGTTGCTGCCGACTGGCTTGTTGCCGTCCACACGCCAGAACTTGTGGTAGATCAGGCTGGCGTCGTATTCGTCGTTGAGCATCCACGAACCGAACAACGTGGCCGATTGCATGTTGTTCATTTCGCCACGGAACGCTTCACCGAAACGATGCACGCGCGAGCGGGTGCCGGTGTAGTTCGAGCGGTTACTTTCCAGGCCGTTCTGTTCGTAGTCTTCGCTGGCACGGGCGTAGGCTGCGCCCACTTGCCATTGCGGATCGAGGCGCAGACGCACACCCAGGTCGGTGGCCCAGCCGTCGACGTCGCCGCTGCGCTTGGCTTGTGCGGGGGCGGTGCCATCGGCGTTCAGCGGGTTGACCGTGTCGCGGTCGCCACTCATGCCGGTGATGCTGCCCCAGTAGTTGACAGTGTTGGTGTTGCGCCAGTTGTACGCGTCGCTGTCGGCGGTGAGGCCGAGCCAGCTGATGTCGCCGTTCTGTTTCTTGTCCAGCGAATCACGCGCGACGCCGGGTTCTGCGTAGTCGAGTTTGCCGTCGTCGTGGGTGTGGTGGCCGCGAATGCCGACCCAGTTGCCCGGTGTCCACTGGTACGCCGCATCGGCGTAGGCGTGCAGGCGATCCTTGTCCTCGGGCGCCAGTTCTTTGAGGTCGGTGCGGTACTCGCTGAAGCGTTCGGCGATACCGACGTTGGCGCGCAGCAGGGTGGTGTCGAAGGTCCAGTTCAGGGCTTCGATGTTGGTGTCGCGCCACTGGCCGTCGTCGTTGCGCAGGCGTTGGCGCCCGAACTTGAGGATCTCGCCGGGGTAAGGCGTGAAGCCGCTGTAGCCGACCCAGAACTCACGCATGGCCAGGTAGTTTTTCTTGGTTTCGCGGTCGCCGTTGTCGGTGTTCTCGGCACCATCGGATTGTTGCAGAGTGTCGGTCTCGATGATGTCGGTGGACGTCACTGCCTGACCCATGGCGTAGGCGCTCCACGCGCCGCTTTCGCCATAGACCCACGGACGCAGGTCGAGGCCGAGGCCATTGACGTCGCCGCCGCCCTGGGTGCCGAGGTCACGGTCGTCTTCGGACTGGCCGGTGATTTTCACGTCAAGGCCGTAGTTCTTGGTTTCAGTCATCGCCGCGAGTGTCGGGCAAGACCAGATCAGCGCGAAGGTGAGGCCGATACCGGCCTTCATGAATGGATTCAATTTCATAGGGATTCCTCGCCATCTTCTTCTTGCAGGGCATGCAGTGGCAGCGTGTTCTGGCTCAAGTTGCCGCGAGCGGCCTGTTCCTGTTTCAACAGGCGTTGGGCCTCGGCCCGCTGCGCAGGCGGCAGTTGGGCTTCGAGTGTCTGGGCCAGCTCGGTGGCCTGCGGGGTGTTCTGGGTCTTGGCCAGTTGGCTGAAGACGTAAGCGTTGAGCGGGTCAGGCTTGGTGCCTTTGCCTTGGGAGAACAATTGGGCGATGGCAAAGTCGGCGCTGTTCTGGCCGTTGCGCGCAGCGGTCAGCAGATGGTCGAGTGCTTTTTGCGGATAGACCTTGCCCAGGTAACCACGGCGGTAGATCTGGCCGAGGTAGTAATCGGCGGCCACTTCGCGGCCAACGGCTTTCTGGAAGTGTTCTTCGGCGACCTTCGCATCTGCCGGAACCCTCTTGCCTTCGTAGTACAGCTTGCCCAGCAACAGCTCGGCACGCGGCTGGTCGGCGGCGCGGCCGTTGTCCAGGTACTTCATCATCTGATCGACATCGCCCAGTTCGGGGAAGTCGTAGAGCAGTTGCGCCAGGGTGACCCACGACGCCGGGTAACCCGGGGCGATAGGTTCGAGCAGCGACTGCGCGGTTTTCTCATCCGGTGTGCTGAGGGTCGAATCGGCCAGGACGCGGGCGACGCTGTCCACACGCTGAGCGGACACAGTGCCGCGCGCATGGCCAGCCTGCATCTGCTTGATCAGCTCGGCCTGTTGTTCAGGCCGGGCTTTCTTCTGGTAGACCGTGGCCAGTTCGACGTAGCAAATATCGGTGCTGTTGATCGCGGCTTTGCAGATCTTTTCCACGTCATCCAGATGCTGATCGTAAGTACCCTGGGTGCGATACAACAGCACCTGTGCCAGGCCCGCTTCCGGCTTGCCTTCGGCGCGCCATTGGCTGATCTGCTGCTGGGCATTCACGTCAGGGAAACTGTGCGGGTATTGCAGGTACAGCATCGCCAACGGGATCAAGGTATTGCCTTCGCCAGCGGCGGCGGCTTTCTTGAGCAGGGTTTCGGCTTCGTGTTGCTCGGCTTCGGTGGCGCCAGGCTTGGCCACCAGCAGGCGGCCCAGTCGCGCCTGGGCACGCGATGAAACGCTGGCGGCGGCACGGTAGGTTGCCTCGGCCTGTTTCATCTGCGCCGGGTCACGGCTGTCGACTTGAATGTCGGCCAGTCCAACCTGAGCTTCGCTGTAACCCAGGTCCGCCAGTTGCTGATAGTTCGCGGCGGCAGTGGCGGTGTCGCCACGCTTGAGCGCTTCGTTGGCCAGGCGTTGGTCGGGCAGGCCGGCGCAACCGGCCAGGCTCACCGCCAAGGCAACTGCACACAGTGAACCCATGTGGGAGCGAGCCTGCTCGCGAAGCAGGCGACCCGGTGCATCAGACAGACCGCGTCGATCCTTTCGCGAGCAGGCTCGCTCCCACAGGGTCGGCGGTGTGTTCAAGGTAGGAGTGGTCACAGGCATGTCCTCCGCTTAAAGACCAGCGGCCATGGCTTTGTCGATCAGCCAGTTCAGGTTCGGACCGCGGTCGCTGTTCACTTCAACCGGGCGGCCGGCGAGGGTGCTGTCCAGGGCTTCGTCAGGCTGAATCAGGACGCGGATGTCGGAAGACAGGTCGGCGCTTTTCAGGCTGGTGCTGCTGACGATTTTGCCGGTGCGGGTCTTGTCTTCACCGGCGATCTGGAAGCGCACGGCCGTGCCTGGCAGCACGTCACCGAACTGGCGATAGGAGAAGCGGGCTTCAACGTTGGCTTCGCTGTTACGCGGGACCAGTTGGAAGATCACGTCGCCCTTGCTGGCGTACTGACCGTTGGCGACCATTTGCTGGGCCACGGTGCAATCGCATGGCGAAGTCAGGGTGCCGGTCATTTGCTTGCCGAACAGTTCTTCAACCTTGGCCGGCGACAGCTGGTCGTCTTCCAGATGGCCCTTGAGTACGTCGAGCATGCTGGTGCTGAAGGTCGCCAGTGGTGCACCTTTGGCGGCCACACCGTCGGATTTCACCAGGCTCTGCACGGTACCGTCGCGGGGCATGGTGATGTTCACGCCCGGCACGCTGACCAGACCCGCCTGGGCGTGGCTGACGAAATACATGCCGTACACCGACTTGAAGATGAAACCGAAGGCCGCCAGGCCAACGATGAAAATACCGATGCTGAAGGTCACGGCTTTCATGCGGCCGAACGCGCTCATGCCGTGGCCGCCGTCCTTGTTTTTGCGCGCCTTGGTGAAGTTATCGCGCTGCAGCGTCGCCAACACTTCACCCATACTGACGATGTCGCCGGCCAGGTGCGAAGTGATCAGGTGGCGCAGGGTCGAGATGTCCTGAGGTTCCAGGTTCTGGAACTGGCAACCGGCGCGGCCGGTCTGGCGATCGAAGGAACGGACCTGCAATTCGACGTCCATGGCCAGGCCAAGGTTGTCGATCACGAATTGCAGACGGGCCTTGTACACATCGCCCTCTTTGAGTGGCAACTGCCCGGCGTTGAACGCCAGGCCACCGGCGGACAGGTCGATCACTCGCGCTTCGACCGGCGTGCGGTCGGGGCCGAAGAAACGCAGCTTGGCCGGAATTTTCACTCGGGCGTGTTGGCGCTGTGCTTCGGATTCATGGACTACGTTGGCGTTGACGGCGGTATTCATAGGGGCGATTTCCTTGTTAATTCAATAAGGGGGCGGTCAGACCATCATCAGCAGCACGGCGACAAAAATGCTGCCGGCGGAGAAGGTCATGGTCCGAGACGACCAGGTGTTGAACCAACGTTGAAAGCTGGCGAGATCACGGGTCAGGGAAGTGGGCTGGCGTGTCCAGGACTGTTGGTCGAGGCGGAAGAACACGTAGATTTTCACCAGCGCACCGACGATCTGGTTGTAATAGAGAATCGCCGGGTAGGCCGGGCCGATCCGGTGACCGGAGCAGGACAGCAGCAGGGTCAGGATCAGGCGGGTGATGCCGATCCACAGCAGGTACACCAGGATGAACGCGGTGCCGTACTTGAGGCTGGCGATGATCGCGACGGTCAGGCCCAGCAGCGAAGTCCACATCGACACGCGCTGATCGAACAGCACCACCGACGTGAAGGCGCCAAGGCGTTTGACGCCCAGGCCCAGTGCACGCGAGTTCTGCCGCAGGTTGTTGCCGTACCAGCGGAACATCAGTTTGCGACTGGCCTTGATGAAGCTCTTTTCCGGTGGATGCTCGACGGTGTTGATCGCGGCATCAGGCACGTAGAACGTGTCGTAACCCAGGCGCATCAGGCTGAACCAACTCGATTTGTCGTCGCCGGTCAGGAACTTGAAGCGGCCCAGGCGCCAGTGCTGCAGCGAGTCGCTTTCCACGTCGGCGATGAACTCCGGGTTGGTCACCACGGTGGCGCGAAATACCGACATGCGTCCGGTCATGGTCAGCACGCGCTTGGACAGGGCCATCGAGCACATGTTGATGTGACGCTGGGCGAAACGCAGCTTGTGCCATTCGCTCATGATGTAGCCGCCGCGTACCTCGCAGAACTCGTTGGTGGTCAGGCCACCGACGTTGCCGAACAGTTGGAACCACGGCACAGTCTTGCGCACGGTGCCTTCGCCCAGCACGGTGTCGCCGTCGATCACGGCGACCACGGCGCGGTCATCTGGCAGGTGACGGGAGATGGCGCGGAAACCGTAGGCCAGGCCGTCGCGTTTGCCGGTGCCGGGAATGCGCACGAAGTCGAGTTTCACGTGCGGTGGCGGGTTCATCCGCTTCCACAGGCTTTTCACCAGCAGCTCATCGGACATTTCCACGATGGAGCAGACCACAGTGGTCGGCAGGCCACAGTCGATGGCTTCGCGGATCACTGAGCTGTAGACCTGCGCGGTGGTCAGCGCATCGATCCGGAAACTGGTGACCATCAGGAACACGTGGGACGGGTCCGCCGCTTTGCCCAGCTTGCGCACTTTGCGCCGCAGGTGCGGGTAGACCACGTACAGAAACAGCATGCCGCGCACAAAGTGCGTGGCACCCATCGAGTAACGCCAGATGCCGACGATACCGATCAGGAAAATGAAGTCCTTCGACTCGGAGTCGAACGTGGACACAGGCAACGCCAAGGCGATGCCCATCAGTAAACTTAGATAAAACAGCCAACCGGCGGCCTGGAGTAGGCCGTGCTTTAGCCTGTGCATAATCTGCATCCGTCTCGATCTCGGGCGAGCCTGTGGGGTGGCCCGATGGGGTTAAGGCAGGCGTAAATGCCGAAGGTTGTGGCGTCTGGGATGACGCCATCGCTGCGATGCGGCGACCCGACAAGCCAGCTCCTACAGTGTTGCGGTGATCTTGTAGGAGCCGGCTTGCTGGCGATCAGCGCGAAGCGCTTACAACCCGCCGGTTACCAGCAGATGCCTTCAGTCCGGCCCGATACGCTGGTGGCCTTGGACATGAAGCCGACCAGGTCGATCACTTGCTTGCCGTGAGGAACGTTCTGCACCAGGGCACGGAATTTTTCGTCACGGTTGCCGAGGATGATCACGTCGGAGTTGTTGATCACGTCGTCGAAGTCAGCGTTGAGCAGCGATGAAACGTGGGGGATCTTCGACTCGATGTAATCCTTGTTCGCGCCGTGGACACGGGCGTATTCAACGTTACTGTCGTAGATCTTCAGGTCGAAGCCTTTACCGATCAGCATTTCCGCCAGATCCACCAGCGGGCTCTCGCGCAGGTCGTCGGTACCTGCCTTGAAGCTCAGGCCCAGCAGGGCGACTTTGCGTTTGTCGTGGCTTTCGACGATGTCGAAGGCGTTCTGCACTTGGGATTCGTTACTGCGCATCAGCGAGTTGAGCAGCGGTGCTTCCACGTCCAGGGAGCCTGCGCGGTAGGTCAGGGCGCGCACGTCTTTGGGCAGGCAGGAGCCACCGAATGCGAAGCCTGGGCGCATGTAGTACTGGGACAGGTTCAGGGTCTTGTCCTGGCAGACCACGTCCATCACTTCACGGCCGTCGACGCCGACCGCCTTGGCGATGTTGCCGATCTCGTTGGCGAAGGTCACCTTGGTGGCATGCCAGACGTTGCAGGTGTACTTGATCATTTCGGCAACGGCGATGTCCTTGCGGATGATCGGCGCGTCGAGTTCTTCGTACAGCGATTGCAGAACGTCGCCCGATGCCTTGTCGAATTCACCGATCACGGTCATTGGCGGCTGGTCGTAGTCGGCGATGGCGGTGCTTTCGCGCAGGAACTCAGGGTTTACGGCAACGCCGAAATCGACGCCGGCCTTCTTGCCGGAGCAATCTTCGAGAATCGGGATGACAACGTTTGCGACCGTACCCGGCAGCACGGTGCTGCGAACGACGATGGTGTGGCGAGTGGATTTGTCACGCAGGACAAAACCGATTTCGCGGCACACCGCTTCGATGTAGTTCAGTTCCAGGTCACCGTTCTTCTTGCTCGGCGTACCGACGCAGATCATCGACAGGTCGGTGTCGCGAATCGCCTCGGCGAAGTTGGTGGTACCACGCAGGCGACCGGTCTGGATACCTTGGGCCAGAAGTTCACCCAGGCCTGGTTCAACGATGGGCGACTTGCCGGCGTTGATCATATCGATCTTGTCTTTGGCAACATCGACGCCAACGACGTCATGGCCCCGTGCAGACAGGCAACCGGCACAGACTGCGCCAACGTAACCCAAACCAAATATGCTGATGCGCATCGCAATTACCTCTGTGTTTTATCAAGCCATTACATGGCCGGAGTTAATGGTGTTCAGCGGTCATAGTGCACTCGGAAGTGCGGCTTACAGGCGCGACATTGCCGTGTGGCTGGCATATAAGTTCCGAGTGTCTAAATAAGTGCACTCAAGGTGTGCGCAACTAGGCCTTGTTGTTATGACTTGCCCTGTTATGCAGCCAATCCCCTGTTCAGGGAATGTTCGTGCACGGGTTTCTGCACGCTTGATGTCAGGCGTAAGGCCCGTGGATCAAGCGGTTGGGTGCTCGGGAGAGCACGTTTATAGGGGCGCGGCCATGGCCTTGTAGGGGATAGTATTAACGCGTTATCTCCTGTCCGTTCGATGTTGTCCAAATCAGGGATTAGTTAGCTCAAGTTTGTATTGCAACTTTGCTACATGAATCACTTCTCTGCGTAAGTTATCTCGTACAACCTCGGCGAAAATCGTTACCGGTGGTATGAGCGGTGCATTTGGACATAGTTCCGGTCCACCCATCGCCAAATCTGAAATTTTTTGAAATATTGAGAAAGATGGCACTGCTTTCATTTTGATAGCACTTGCCGTTTCGCCCTTTATATATAGGCGGATCATCGGAGGGGATATTTTTGTGCCACTACTGTTAAAAAAAGTCAGTGCCACTACGCAAAAAAATGATTGAAGTCGAGTGAAACTAAAGTTAGCAAAATGAACGGTGGTTTTTTGGCGTCAACAGGCTGGCGATTTGGAGGGGGATTGTCGGACGATCAATGAGCCGCGCAGGAGGGTTTTATCCCCCATGCGCAGCGCAGTTGCATCACTCTGGTGCGTGATCGCGCAGGAACACCAGACTGTCCGGTTTCGACTGTTCGGCACTGTAGCGATAGCCCTGCACATCAAATCCCTTGAGCGCAGCCGGGTCGTTGATGCGTTCTTCTATAACGAAGCGGCTCATCATGCCCCGGGCCTTTTTCGCGTAAAAGCTGATGATCTTGTACTGACCGTTCTTGAGGTCCTTGAACTCGGTATTGATGATGCGCGCGTTCAGGGCGTTGCGTTTGACCGCCGAGAAATACTCGTTGGACGCGAGGTTGAGCAGCACGTCATCACCCTGATCGGCCAGGGCTTCGTTCAGCCATTCACTGATCCGCGTACCCCAGAAGGCATACAGGTCCTTGCCGCGGGCATTGGCCAGTTTGGTGCCCATTTCCAGACGATATGGTTGCATCAGGTCCAGCGGACGCAGCAGGCCGTACAGGCCTGACAGCATGCGCAGGTGTTGCTGGGCGTAATCGAAGTCAGCCTCGCTGAAGGTTTGCGCATTCAGCCCGGTGTACACGTCACCCTTGAAGGCCAGCAATGCCTGCTTGGCGTTCTCCGGGGTGAAGGCGGGCGTCCAGCTGCCGAAGCGGGCTGCGTTGAGGCCGCCGATTTTGTCGGAGACGTGCATCAACTCGCTGATCTGCGCCGGCGTCAGGTCGCGCAACTGCATGATCAGTTCCTGGGAGTGATCCAGATACTGCGGCTGGGTGAAGCGCTGCGTCGCCGGCGGTGTTTCGTAATCGAGGGTCTTGGCGGGGGAAATCACCATCAGCATGAAGTCGTCTCCTTTAATCGTGGCGGCGATTCTAGGGGGTTGTTCCCGATGACTCCAGCTATCGCGTCCATAGGTGATGACTGGTGGCCTCGCTTAAAACCCTGTGGGAGCGAGCTTGCTCGCGAAAGCGGTGTATCAGGCATCGTTGATGTTGGATGTGCTGCCGTCTTCGCGAGCAGGCTCGTTCTCACAGATGCCCAGTGTTGCTGCGGGAGTTGAGTGTGGATCAGCTATAGTGCCGCGCGGGTTTTGTTATGGAGACATCCCATTGCGCATCGTTTTTCTATTATCGGCCTGGCTTTTGAGCTTCGGTGTCATGGCGGCACCGGGCGACATGGCGACGCTCGATCGCAGCACCTGGCCGGAACAACTCAGCAACCCGACGCTGTTCGATGTCGCCTCGCGCGCGGAAATCCTCATGTTCGCCCGTGTGCTGCTGGCCAGCGAATCCCTGGATGAGCCCGCGCTGGCCCAGCGCCTGGGGCTGCGCACGATCAACATGGAGTCGATCAACCGGGTTCGCCAACGCCTGTGGCAACGCTTGCTGGCCAACTACAACTTCGCCCAACAGAGCTGCGATCAGGATGCGTCCTTCTGTTTTCTGGTTGAGGACATGCCGAGCCTGCGTGAACAGGCCGGCAAATTCCAGGTCAGCGAAGACAGCTATTACATCCGCTGGGCCGAACCGAGCCGCCTGTTCCATAGCCAATACCTGGACGAGCAACTGCGCAAGGCTGCGCTGTTCCCGCAGACCAGCAGTGAAATCGATCGTTTTGGCGACTATGAGCGCAACGGCGAGGCGATGCATGACCGGCTTTTTCTGCTGACTTTCGACAGTGCCGCGAATGCGCTACCGGATAACACGGCCTGGGTCAGCGAGTTCCTGCGCAAGGCAAACATGAGCGGCACGTTCTTCGTTCTCGGCAAGGACATCCAGGCGCGCCTGACGGAGCGCTCGGTGGCCAGCCTGCAGTCAACTTACTCGGCCCAGTGTGTGGGTGTGCAAGGCTGGGAATTTCGTTCCCACAGCCACTGGCAGGACTGGCAGGATTCAGTGCGGCGCAGCGTCGAGCTGATCAAGAGCAAGCTGCCGGAAAACTATGTGCCGCTGTTTCGCCCGCCCGATGGCCAGCGTCGCTCCGATGCCGAAGGTTTCTTCAAGGCCCAGGGCTTGCAGGTGGCGCTATGGGATATCGATGCACAAGACGGCGCCGGCAAACTCAAGGCCAGTCAGAGCGCGCAACGGGTACTGACCCTGATGCTGCTGTGGCGTCATGGTGTGATCGATTTCAATGTGAAGCAGGATGGCGTGAAAACGGCGCTGCCTTGGCTGATGACGCAAACGTCGCAAAGCGGGATCGGTTGGGAGGACTGTCAGAGCGGGTTTCGCTGAAAACGACAAAAGCCCGTAAACATTGGGCAAAGGGCGATTTTTAGAGGGGATTCGGTGCAGGTTGATCTCCGACTTTAAACGGGTGATGGCAGTCCGCCAAGTGCTATTGGTCAATCTGCAAAATAAACTTCAAAAAAGCGTCAAAGTGCTTTTTTCTGTCATGTGTTTTGGAGTATTACGAAGACAGACCGCCGAAACCTGCAACACAGGTGGCGTCTCCCAAGACTCCGTTTGTATGCAGTCACTTGAGTCTCCGCAGGTGAGATTCGGCGGCCCTTCGAGGCGCAGCACCGCCAAGGTATTGCGTCGACTGGCTCCCACAAAGGTGACCGAGTATGGATGATCACGGACGTAGCTCTTCTTCCAACCAGCCAATCCTTTATGTACTCGATACCAACGTATTGATTCACGATCCAAACGCACTGCTCAATTTCGAAGAACACCACGTCGCCATCCCGATGACCGTGCTGGAAGAGCTGGACAAGCTCAAAAGCGGTCATCACAGCGTTGCCGCCGAATGCCGTCAGGCCATCCGGCTGATCGACAAGACCCTGGGCGATGCCTCACCCGAGGACGTTGAGCAGGGTGTTCCAATCCAGCGGGGCAAGGGCGGACCGAAAGGTTTGCTGTCAATTCTGATGAGCAAGCGTGCCGAGCCGAACATCATTCTGCCCGAGCACCTGAACGACAACATCATCATCAACCAATTGATCGACCTGCACGCGCGCGATCCAAAATTGCCCGTGGTGCTGGTGACCAAAGACATCAACATGCGCCTCAAGGCCCGGGCGTGCGGGATCGCTGCCGAGGACTACAGCACCGACCAGCTGGTTGACGACGTCTCGTTGCTACCCAACGGTTACCACAACATGACCGGCTCCTTCTGGGACCGTGTGAGCAAGGTCGAAACCCGTCAGGACCACGGTCGCACCTGGCATCAAGTGCAACTGATCGACAACCTGCCGGCCGTGCACATCAACGAATTCATTATCGATGAGCAAGGTTTTGTAGGCTGGATCAAGGAGATCGAGGAAGACAAGCTGCTGATTCTGGATCTGCATCAGGAGCCATTGCTGCACCAGGAAGCCTGGGGCCTCAAGCCGAGGGACATCTATCAGAGCCTGGCGCTGTACGCCTTGCTTGATCCGGATATCCATCTGGTCAACCTGTCCGGTGCCGCCGGTTCCGGTAAGACCATTCTGGCCCTGGCCGCGGCGATTGAGCAGACTATGGTCAGCAAGCGCTATCGCCGGATCATCGCCACCCGCAGCGTGCAGGGACTGGACCAGGAGATCGGTTTCCTGCCTGGCACCGAAGCGGAAAAAATGGAGCCTTGGCTGGGCGCCATCACCGACAACCTCGAAGCCCTGCACATGGATGACGAAAGCACCCATGGCAGCGTCGACTACATCCTCAGCAAAGTGCCGTTGCAGTTCAAATCCCTCAACTACATTCGAGGCCGCAGCTTCCAGCAAAGTCTGATCCTGATCGACGAATGCCAGAACCTCACGCCGCACCAGATGAAAACCATCATCACCCGTGCGGGCGCCGGTTCCAAAGTGGTGTGCCTGGGCAACCTGGCGCAGATCGACACCCCTTACCTGTCCGCGACCAGCTCCGGGCTGACCTACCTCACTGAACGCTTCAAGGACTTCCCGAACGGGGTGCACATCACCCTGCAAGGGGTGCCACGGTCGATCCTGGCCGAATACGCCGAATCGCATCTGTAATTGCCTCAGACAAAACCGGGCGGCTCAAAAGGCCGCCCGTTTTTTATGCCCACCACATAACCCTGTGGGAGCTCGCTCCCACAGGGTTATGTGTTGACCCGATAATCAAGGGTGCGGAAAATTGACCCACAGGTTTACAATCGACGCTCCTGATCAGGAGTAACCCCGTGCTGACTCATCTCGATTCCCAAGGTCGCGCCAACATGGTCGACGTCACCGAAAAAGCCGTGACGTTCCGTGAGGCGACGGCCCAAGCGCTGGTGCGCATGCTGCCCGAAACCCTGCAGATGATCGTCAGCGGCGGTCACCCCAAGGGTGATGTCTTTGCCGTGGCGCGCATTGCCGGCATTCAGGCGGCGAAGAAAACCAGTGATCTGATTCCGCTGTGCCACCCGCTGATGCTCACGGGTGTGAAAGTCGAACTCAGTGCCGAAGGCGACGACAGCGTGCGCATTGTTGCGCGCTGCAAGTTGTCCGGGCAGACCGGTGTCGAGATGGAAGCCCTGACCGCTGCCAGCGTCGCCGCGCTGACGATCTATGACATGTGCAAGGCCGTGGACCGTGGCATGACCATCGAAAGCGTGCGACTGCTGGAGAAAGTCGGCGGCAAGAGCGGTCACTTCCAGGCGGAGCAGCCATGAACGTTACCGTGAAGTTTTTCGCTCGTTATCGTGAAGCGCTGGGGCTGGACTCGGTGAAGGTTGAAGGCAACTTCGCCACCGTCGACGACGTGCGCGCACTGTTGGCCCAACGTGACGGTGCCGAAGTATTGAGCGAGCAAAACCTGATGTGCGCCCGCAATGAAGACCTGTGTCAGCTCGACGAGCCGGTCAGTGAGGGCGATGAAGTGGCATTCTTTCCGACTGTGACCGGAGGCTGAGGCATGGCCATTCGCGTGCAGTCCACACCGTTCGACCCGGGTGCGGAGGTCAACGCCATGCACGACGCCAATGTCGGCGTGGGTGCGGTGGTGAGTTTTGTCGGCTACGTGCGCGACTTCAATGACGGTCTGGACGTCGCCGGGATGTTCCTCGAACACTATCCCGGCATGACTGAAAAGGCCCTCGGCAAGATCGCCATCGAGGCCGGACAGCGCTGGCCGCTGCTCAAGCTGGAAGTGCTGCACCGCATCGGCGCCCTGGAGCCGGGTGAGCCGATTGTTTTCGTCGGCGCGGCCAGCGCCCATCGTCAGGCGGCATTCGACGCCTGCGCTTTTGTCATGGACTACCTGAAAACCCGCGCGCCGTTCTGGAAGAAAGAAAACACCAGCGACGGCCCGCGCTGGGTGGAAGGGCGTGACAGCGATCATGCGGCGGCGGATCGCTGGCAACAGTAATTTCTGCGGCGTCCTTTAGTCAGCCATCGCTAGCAGGCTGGCTCCCACAGGTGTTGTGTACATCGCAACTCCTTGTGGGAGCCAGCCTGCTGGCGATGGCGTCATCTGCACCACTAAAAATCTTGATGATTCCCCACCCGACCATCGGCCGGCACGGGCAGCATTTGCCCGATTGACGATCAATACATTAAAGTCCAGTATGGAATTATAAGTACAAATAAGGTTTCCGCCCGCTTCAGCTTTTTCTTCTGTCTTGCCAAACCAACAACAACCGCGAGAAAACGAACATGAAGAAACTCCCCCTCATCACCGGTCTGGCCCTGAGCCTGTTGGCGTGCAGCTCCGTGTTTGCCGCCGAGAAAACCCTGCGCATCGGTATCGAAGCGGCGTATCCGCCGTTTGCCTCGAAAACCGATAAAGGTGAAATCGTTGGTTTCGACTACGACATCGGCAATGCTCTATGCGCGCAGATGCAGGTCAAGTGCGTGTGGGTCGAAGGTGAGTTCGACGGTCTGATTCCTTCCCTGAAGGTGAAGAAAATCGACATGGCGCTGTCGTCCATGACCATCAACGAAGACCGCAAGAAGTCGGTGGATTTCACCCACAAGTATTACTTCACTTCCTCGCGTCTGGTGATGAAGGAAGGTGCGGTCGTGGATGACCAGTACGCCAGCCTCAAAGGCAAGACGATTGGCGTGCAGCGTGCGACCACCACTGACCGCTATGCCACCGAGGTGTTCGAACCCAAGGGCATCAACGTCAAGCGTTACGGCAACAACGAAGAAATCTACATGGACCTGGCGGCCGGTCGGCTCGATGCGATTTTTGCCGACACCATTCCACTGAATGACTTCCTGTCGATGCCGCGGGGCAAGGGCTATGCGTTTGTCGGGCCGGAACTGAAGGACCCTAAATACGTGGGCGAGGGTGCCGGGATTGCGGTGCGCAAGGGTAATAACGAACTGGTCAGCCGGCTGAACACCGCTATCGATGGTATTCGGGCGAATGGCGAGTATCAGAAGATTTCCGACAAGTATTTCAAGTCCGACATCTACGGCGACTGACCGTCCGCAATCGCTAGCAGGCTAGCTCCCACAGGTTTTGTTTACACCACAAATCCATGTGGGAGCCAGCCTGCTGGCGATGGGGCCAGATCAGGCCCTGCAAGTCTTCAGCCCTTCAACTCCTTCAAATGCTTGTACACCGTCGCCCGGCCCATGTTCAGCACATTGGCCACGTAATTCGACGCGCTTTTGCCCTTGAACGCGCCTTCGGCGTGCAACGCCAGCACCAGTTCGCGCTTGTGATCGCGGGTCAGCAGATTCAGGCTCAGCTGGCGCTCGCGCAGCCAGGCATGCAGGAACGTGTTGATCCGCTCCTGCCAGTCATCGCGAAACAGTGAGTCCGGTTGCGGAATCAGTTTGCTCGGCGACAGGAACAGGTCCAGCGCGGCCTTGGCATTTTCGAACAGCGAAATGTTCAGGTTGATGCACAGCACGGCCAACGGGTGACCTTCGCTGTCGCGTAGCACCGTGCTCAGGCTACGAATCTTCTGACCATCCCAATTCAACTTTTCGTACGGCCCGATGTTTCGTTCGCTGGTGTCGCCGCTGAGCATGTCCTCCAGCGCCGAGTCGTCACCGATTTCCCGTTTCGACAGGTTGTTGGCGATGTAGTCGACCTTTTGCGTGCGCAAGTCATGCAGCACGATCTCGGCGTGAGGAAAGAACAGCGTGGCAATGGCATCGGCGATCGCCCGGAAGTTATCCAGGGATGTGTCGATCAAGGTTGGATCTATTTCGGGGGCGTTCATGCGTTGGGGCTCCGGGCAGCATCAGCGCCCCGAATAACGGGGCTCTGAAAGTGTGCCGCAATCGTGGCGGCGCGTCACCTGAGGACGAGGGTCAGCCCAGGCGGGCAGGGGAGAGCATCTTGGTGCTCAGACCGAAGCGGGTGAGTTGCTCGGGCAGCGCTTCACCGCGTACCAGCGCCGCGCTGGCCTGACCCATGGCCGGCGAGGTCTGGATGCCGTAGCCACCCTGTGCCGCGACCCAGAACAGCCCCGGCACCTGCGGATCGAAACCGGACAACAAATCACCATCACTGACAAAGCTGCGCAGGCCGGCCCAGGTGCGGGTCGGGCGGCGGATGGTCAGGGTCGTGGCCTCTTCGATCTGGTAAATGCCCATGGCGATGTCGAGTTCTTCAGGCTGCACATCGTGAGGTTCCACCGGGTCGGCGTTGGCCGGGGAGCCGAGGAACATCCCGGCATCGGGTTTCATGTAGAACGATTCGTCGAGGCTGACCAGCATCGGCCAATGATGAATGTCCACGCCCTCGGGACCGGCGAAGATGAAGGCTGCGCGACGCTTGGGTTGCAGTCCCAACGGCCGGGCTCCGGCCATTTCACCAATCTTGTCGGCCCACGCGCCAGCCGCGTTGATGATGATCGGCGCGCTGAAGGTCCCGGTGCTGGTCTGTACCTGCCAGACGCCTTCGGCGTCACGGCTGAGGCTCTGTACTTCGCAGTCGGTATGCACTTCGCTTTTGTTGCGGCGGATACCCCGCAGGTAGCCTTGATGCAGGGCGTCGGTGTCGATATCGCTGGCGGTCGGGTCGTAGATGGCGCCGTGGACTTTTTCCCGGCGCAGGATTGGCAGGCGCGCACAGGCTTCCTCTGCGCTGAGCAATTGCATCTCCGGCACCGTCGCTTTGGCGCTCAGGTATTGAGTGTTCAATTCGGCCGCATCACCGGTGAAATCCACAGTCATTTCGCCGCGAGGCGTCAGCAGCGGGTGCTCGCAGAAGCCGCTGGGCGGGGCGTCGAAAAAATCGCGGCTGGCCTGGGTCAAGGCACGAACCTGCGGGGTGCCGTAGGCAGCGGTATACAGCGCGGCGGAGCGTCCGGTGGAGTGGTAGGCCGGATGGGATTCACGTTCGAGTACCACCACGCGCCCGTGCTGCGACAGCCAGAAACCGGTGGAGGCGCCGGCGATCCCGCCGCCGATGATGATGAAATCTGCCTGGCTCATGAAGGTCTCCTGCAGGGGGATTAGGGTAGTAGACGGTAGATTGCGTTCGCCAGTGCGATGTCTTCCAGGCCCAGGCCGATCGAGCG
Organism: Pseudomonas reinekei; assembly: GCF_001945365.1. GTDB lineage: Bacteria > Pseudomonadota > Gammaproteobacteria > Pseudomonadales > Pseudomonadaceae > Aquipseudomonas > Aquipseudomonas reinekei. Next base: position 308,807 of record NZ_MSTQ01000003.1, on the reverse strand, counting down.
GAAGAACACGTGGCGGTCGTAGGCGGGGCGCTGGACTCTGTCGCTGAGCAGATCCGCCAGGTCACCCATGATCGTGCTCTTGGCCCAGCCATGCTGCTCGCCGGCGATCAGCATTTCACCGGCCGAACCCGGGGTGGTCAGGCGATAGTCACAGAACACCTGCATGTCATTGAGGCTCTGCGGCGGCACTTCGTGGGCGCGAGGGGCGTTGGTGCTGATCGAGGTGATCAGCGCCGGTTTGTTCAGGCTCGAAGGGTCAATCACTGGGCCCGCAGACGAGGTGCAGAGCATGATCACGTCGGCGTCCTGAATAGCGGCTTCGCGACTGTCGATGATATTCAGGCGTGGCTCGATGCTTTTCAGCAACTTCACGGTTTGCGCATCTTTGCTCAGGCTTGGCGAATAAAGGCTGATACTCTGCCAATCGCGCAGGCTTTTCACGTAATGCAGGTGCGCTTGAGCAACCTTGCCGCTGCCGATGATCGCCAGGCGAGTCGCGTTCAAGGGCGCAAGTGCATCGACCGCCACAACGGTCGTCGCGGCGGTGCGCGCCGTGGTCAGCTCACCGGCATCGCAGAGCAGCAGTGGCTGGCCCGTCTGCATCGACATCAACAGCGTCCAGGCCGTCACCAACGGCCCCTGTTCGCGCACGATGTACGGCGACGTCTTGACCCCATAGACACCGTCTTGCGCCAACACGCCCATGTAATTGATGAAGTCGCCCGCACCCTGGGGAAACTCAACCAGCTGCTGCGCCGGTTGCACCGCTTGCCCGGTCGCCAGGTCATGGAACAGTTTGCGCAGGATCTGAGGCACATCAACCTGCGCCAGCAGTTCGCTGGCCTGGGCTTGGTTGATCACATGAGGCGTACTGGACATGGTCGGCTCCGAATGCGGATATAAACTAATTTGTCCATTATGGACTTTTAGTTTTGTCGAGCAACACCCAGGCGAAAAAAAAGCGCAGTCCGTTTCCGGGCTGCGCCTCTTTCTGCACCTTGTCCGTTACGGACGCTTGCGCTCAACCGCCCGCAACAGATGCGTCGGTGGTGTTTCACAGCTGATTTTCTTGCCCAGCAGCGCTTCGATGGACGGCAACTGGTAGGAGTCGTCCTCACCGGCAAAGCTGATGGACACGCCATCGGCACCGGCACGCCCGGTACGACCGATGCGGTGCACGTAATCGTCCGGGACTTCCGGCAGGGTGAAGTTGATCACATGGCTAATGCCGTCGATGTGAATACCGCGACCGGCCACGTCGGTGGCGACCAGTACGCGGATCTTGCCTTCGCGGAAGCCTTCCAGGGTCTTGATGCGCTTGTGTTGCGGCACGTCGCCGGACAGTTGCGCGGCGTTGATGCCGTCGCGCACCAGGCGTTCTTCAATGCGTCGCACTTCATCCTTGCGGTTGGCAAACACGATCACCCGCTCCCAACCGTTGTCGTTGACCAGGTTGTAGAGCAGATTGTATTTGTCGGCACCGGCCACCGCGTAAATGTGCTGCTCGACGTTTTCGCTGGCCACGTTGGTGACTTCGATTTCGACGATCGCGGGATCGGTGGTCCATTGCTTGGCCAGGTTCATCACGTCTTCGGTGAAGGTCGCGGAGAACAGCAGCGTCTGGCGCTCGGCCTTCGGCGGCGTCTGACGAATGATCTGGCGCACTTGAGGGATAAAGCCCATATCGAGCATGCGGTCGGCTTCGTCGAGCACCATCACTTCGACCATGTCCAGGTGCACATCGCCGCGCTGGTTGAAGTCCAGCAGGCGGCCCGGGGTGGCAACGAGAATGTCGCAGTGGCGGGCTTCGAGGTGCTTGAGTTGCTTGTCGAAGTCCATGCCGCCCACGAACGTCATGACGTTGAGACCGGTGTACTTGGTCAGGTCGGCGGCGTCCTTGGCGATCTGTACGACCAGTTCGCGGGTCGGGGCGATGATCAAAGCCCGCGGCTCACCCATGTAGCGCTCTTTCGGTGGTGGGGTTTGCAGCAGTTGGGTGATGATCGAGATCAGGAACGCGGCGGTTTTGCCGGTGCCGGTCTGGGCGCGGCCGATGGCGTCTTTGCCGGCGAGGGTGAAGCCCAGCACCTGCGCCTGGATCGGCGTGCAGTACGGGAAGCCCAGGTCCTGGATGGCGTGCATCAGTTCAGGGGCGAGTTTGAAATCGTGGAAGCGGGTTTTGCCTTCCTGGGGTTCGACGACAAAGTCTTCGAGTTTCCAGGGGATGACCGGGGCTTTTGGCTTCGGTTCACGGCGTGGCCGGGCTGGCTTGGGCGTTTCGTTGCGCGGGTGTTCGGCAACGATTTGCGCCGCTGACGGGATGGCCGGCTCGTGTTTCGGTGCCGCTACGGGGGCGGTCCGGCCAGACTGATTACCGTCGGTGCGGTGGCTGGGGGAGTGAGACGGAGCGCTGGGGACTGGCGCGAGTTGCTCAGTCTCGCTTTTACCGAACATTTTTTTGAGTGCTTTGAGCACGGTCATCTCATCAATTGGTTAAGGAATGTACGCCGGCCAGTGTAATGCAAGAATCGGGCGCGGCGTAGTGGGATGGATCAAAGGGCTCTTTTAATCAAAAAAAGCAAGATAAGTGCTCAGCGCAAGCGTTCGACAAGCCAGGCACCGATGTCGCGAATCTCTTCGGGTAACACTTCGTGGCCCATTGGGTATTCCTGCCATGTCACGGTGACACCATGGTGCTTCAAATGCTCATAGGCACTGCGGCCCATCGAGTTCTGTACCACGTCGTCGTACTGGCCATGCAGGCACAGCACCGGAGTGCGCTGCTGGCTGGCGGACAATTGCAGCTCATCACTGAACGTCGGCGCATAAGTAGAGAGGGCAAGTACGCCACCGAGTGGTCCCTGCCATTTCAGGAAGGCGGTGTGAAACACCACGGCGCCGCCTTGGGAAAAACCTGCCAGGAAAATTCGCGAGGCGTCTATTCCGGTGGCTCGCTGCGCTTCGATCAATTCGATGACCCGGTCCGCCGACGCTTCCAGTTGTCCGCGATTTATCGCGCGCGCCGGGCTCATGGCCAATATGTCGTACCAGCTCGGCATCTCGTAGCCGCCATTGATAGTCACGGCGCAGGTCGGTGCCTGGGGTAAAACGAATCGGGTGCTCAGCAAGGTTTCCTGCAGGGCTTCGGCCACTGGCATGAAGTCGTAGCGGTCGGCGCCCAGGCCGTGCAGCCAGATCACGCAGGCGTCTGCGGTTTTTACGGGCTGAAGAATCAAGGGCTCGGTCATGTCTGCTCCAATTTTGTGCGTGCGCTCTGATTGAGTGCGAAGTCTCAGTGCGCATCTGGTTGATCAGTTACGAAGATGTCGCAAGGCTACAACTTTTGCTATTGACCTGTCGCTTAACCGCTTTAGCGGCCGGTGTGGTACGGGCTTTGCTATGGGGATGTCTGTATGAATAATCCCACGTCTGTCGGTAACACTATCAGGCAAGGTTGGTGGTGGGATTACAAAATCCGGTGATGGATGTTCGCCAGTGGCCGCTACGGGCTTCGCGAACGTGAAAGGGCTACAGCCCGTTCGGCCGATTGGTGAGAAGTGAGTTGTCCATTATGTGGATTTTCTCCTACTAGACTCATGGCTACGGTCCTTACGTCGGTTGACCCTAAAAAAAGCCAACACGGGTCAGCAACGCCTCAAAAGGGTGCGACTGGACTCACGCTCCGACACAACAAGAGCAAAACTGGAGGTTTGAATGAAGATGTTGAAATCCACCCTGGCCGTCGTGACTGCAGCCGCAGTACTCGGCGTCAGTGGGTTCGCTCAGGCGGGCGCGACCCTGGATGCAGTTCAGAAGAAAGGTTTCGTACAGTGCGGCGTCAGCGATGGCCTGCCTGGTTTCTCGGTTCCAGATGCCACCGGCAAAATCGTCGGCATCGACGCTGACTACTGCCGCGCTGTAGCCGCTGCCGTTTTTGGCGACGCGACCAAGGTCAAGTTCAGCCAGTTGAACGCCAAAGAGCGCTTCACCGCGCTGCAGTCCGGCGAAATTGACATTCTGTCGCGCAACACCACCATGACCAGCTCCCGTGACGCGGGCATGGGTCTGAAATTCCCGGGTTTCATCACCTACTACGACGGCATCGGTTTCCTGGTTAACAACAAACTGGGCGTGAAGAGCGCCAAGGAACTGGACGGTGCGACCATCTGCATCCAGGCCGGTACCACCACCGAGCTGAACGTTTCCGACTACTTCCGCGGCAACGGTCTGAAATACACCCCGATCACTTTCGACACCTCCGATGAAAGCGCCAAGTCGCTGGAATCCGGTCGTTGCGACGTGCTGACCTCCGACAAGTCCCAGCTGTTCGCCCAGCGCAGCAAGCTGGCTTCGCCGAAGGACTACGTGGTTCTGCCGGAAACCATTTCCAAAGAACCTCTGGGCCCGGTCGTACGTAACGGTGACGATGAGTGGCTGGCGATCGTCCGCTGGACTGGCTACGCCATGCTCAACGCCGAAGAAGCCGGTATCACTTCGAAAAACGTCGAAGCTGAAGCCAAGGCCACCAAGAACCCGGACGTTGCTCGTCTGCTGGGTACCGACGGTGAATACGGCAAAGACCTGAAAGTGAAGAAAGACTGGGTCGTACAGATCGTCAAGCAAGTCGGCAACTACGGTGAAGTGTTCGAGAAAAACCTCGGCAAGAACACTCCGCTGGAAATCGACCGCGGGCTGAACGCCTTGTGGAACGCTGGCGGCATTCAATACGCACCACCAGTGCGCTGATGGTTCTATCACCCGGTGGGCCAACCGCCGGGTGATGTTCTGTTCCATTATTTCCGGGGCACTTCATGCAAAATTCAATCGGCGCACCAAAGCAGAGGCTCAGCCTCAGCGATCCACGAGTGCGTGCGTGGGTATTCCAGATCATCACGATTATCGGGGTGGTCTCGCTGGGCTGGTTTCTGTTCGACAACACGCAAACCAACCTTCAGCACCGGGGCATTACCTCCGGTTTCGACTTTCTGGAGCGCAGTGCCGGTTTCGGCATCGCTCAACATCTGATCGACTACACCGAAGCGGACAGCTATGCCCGGGTGTTTGTCATCGGTCTGCTCAACACCCTGCTGGTGACCTTCATCGGCGTGATCCTGGCGACGATCCTCGGTTTCATCGTCGGTGTGGCGCGGCTGTCGAAGAACTGGATCATCGCCAAAGTGGCGACGGTGTATGTGGAAGTCTTCCGTAACATTCCGCCGCTGCTGCAGATCCTGTTCTGGTACTTCGCGGTATTCCTGACCATGCCAGGGCCGCGCAACAGCCATAACTTCGGCGACACCTTCTTCGTCAGCAGCCGTGGCCTGAACATGCCGGCTGCGCTGATGGCCGACGGTTTCTGGGCGTTTGTAACCAGCGTCGTGGTGGCCATCGTTGCCATCGTGCTGATGTGCCGCTGGGCCAACAAGCGCTTCGAAGCCACCGGTGTGCCGTTCCACAAGTTCTGGGTCGGCCTGGCGTTGTTCCTGGTGATCCCGACACTGTGCGCGCTGATTTTCGGCGCACCGGTGCACTGGGAGAAGCCGGAGCTCAAGGGCTTCAACTTTGTCGGTGGCTGGGTGCTGATCCCGGAACTGCTGGCCTTGACCCTCGCCCTGACCGTGTACACCGCGGCGTTCATCGCCGAGATCGTGCGCTCGGGCATCAAGTCGGTCAGCCACGGCCAGACCGAGGCGGCGCATTCCCTCGGCCTGCGTAACGGTCCGACCCTGCGCAAGGTGATCATCCCGCAAGCCCTGCGCGTGATCATTCCACCGCTAACCAGCCAATACCTGAACCTGGCGAAGAACTCCTCGCTGGCGGCCGGTATCGGTTATCCGGAGATGGTGTCGCTGTTTGCCGGCACGGTGCTGAACCAGACCGGTCAGGCGATCGAGGTGATTGCCATCACCATGAGCGTGTACCTGGCGATCAGTATCAGCATTTCCCTGCTGATGAACTGGTACAACAAGCGCATTGCGCTGATCGAGCGGTAAGGAAAAGCGCATGAGTACTCATACTTTCAAACCTGACATGCCTCCACCGAGCAGCAGCATCGGCGTGGTGGCGTGGATGCGCGCGAACATGTTCTCCAGTTGGCTCAACACCCTGTTGACCCTGTTCGCGTTCTACCTGATCTACCTGGTGGTTCCGCCGATCCTGCAGTGGGCGATCATCGACGCCAACTGGGTCGGCACCAGCCAGGCCGACTGCACCAAGGAGGGCGCCTGCTGGGTGTTCATCCAGCAGCGTTTCGGTCAGTTCATGTACGGCTACTATCCGCCGGAAATGCGCTGGCGCGTGGACCTGACCGTGTGGCTGGCGGTCATCGGCGTGGCACCGTTGTTCATCTCGCGCTTCCCGCGTAAAGCGGTGTACGGCCTGAGCTTCCTGGTGCTGTACCCGATCATTTCCTGGTGCCTTCTGCACGGTGGCGTTTTCGGCCTGCCCCAAGTGGCGACCAGCCAGTGGGGCGGCCTGATGCTGACCCTGGTAATCGCTACCGTCGGTATCGCCGGTGCGTTGCCGCTGGGGATTGTCCTGGCACTGGGCCGTCGTTCGAACATGCCGGCGATTCGCGTGGTCTGCGTGACCTTCATCGAATTCTGGCGCGGCGTGCCGTTGATCACGGTGTTGTTCATGTCCTCGGTGATGTTGCCGTTGTTCCTGCCTGAAGGCATGAACTTCGACAAACTGCTGCGGGCACTGATCGGCGTGATTCTGTTCCAGTCGGCCTATGTGGCCGAGGTGGTTCGCGGCGGTCTGCAAGCGATCCCTAAAGGTCAGTACGAAGCGGCCGCGGCGATGGGCCTGGGTTATTGGCGCAGCATGGGCCTGGTGATTCTGCCGCAAGCCCTGAAGCTGGTGATCCCCGGTATCGTCAACACGTTCATTGCACTGTTCAAGGACACCAGTCTGGTGATCATCATCGGTTTGTTCGACCTGCTGAACAGCGTCAAGCAAGCGGCTGCCGATCCGAAGTGGCTGGGCATGGCCACAGAAGGCTACGTGTTCGCGGCCCTGGTGTTCTGGATTTTCTGTTTTGGTATGTCGCGCTATTCCATGCATCTGGAACGCAAGCTCGACACTGGCCACAAGCGCTAAGGCGCTACCCAATTTAGGAAGTTTTGTGATGAGCGAAGCAATCAAACAGCCTGTAAGCCCTGAAGGCATTATTCAGATGCAGGGCGTGAACAAGTGGTACGGCCAGTTTCACGTACTCAAGGACATCAACCTCAACGTCAAGCAGGGCGAGCGCATCGTTCTGTGCGGGCCGTCGGGTTCCGGCAAGTCCACCACCATCCGCTGCCTCAATCGTCTGGAAGAACACCAGCAGGGTCGTATCGTGGTCGACGGCGTGGAACTGACCAACGACCTCAAGCAGATCGAAGCGATCCGTCGCGAAGTCGGCATGGTGTTCCAGCACTTCAACCTGTTCCCGCACCTGACCATCTTGCAGAACTGCACCCTGGCGCCGATGTGGGTACGCAAGATGCCCAAGCGCAAGGCCGAGGAAATCGCCATGCACTACCTGGAGCGCGTACGCATTCCGGAGCAGGCGCACAAGTACCCGGGGCAACTGTCCGGCGGTCAGCAACAGCGTGTGGCGATCGCCCGGGCACTGTGCATGAAGCCGAAAATCATGCTGTTCGACGAACCGACGTCCGCCCTCGACCCGGAAATGGTGAAAGAGGTACTGGACACCATGATCGGCCTGGCCGAAGACGGCATGACCATGCTCTGCGTGACCCACGAAATGGGCTTCGCCCGCACCGTGGCCAACCGCGTGATCTTCATGGACAAGGGCGAAATCGTCGAACAGGCTGCGCCGAACGACTTCTTCGACAACCCGCAAAATGATCGGACCAAGCTGTTCTTGAGCCAGATTTTGCATTGATCGACGCTTGGCAGTGAAATAAACCCGGACTGAGTTCCGGGTTTATTTTTACCTGGGTTTTTGTCATCACGCCTGTGCTGTTTCCTGTTCCGGGAAGTGCGCGGCCAGCAACCGCCGCAAGTCAGTGCCATCGTTGATCGCGTGTATTTCGGCGAGCAGGTGAGGGTGACGATCCAGCAGGCGCATAAGATTGAACAAGGGTTGAGGCGGTGGAAGCTCGCCGCGTTCGTAGCGGGAAAAAGCGTTGTGACCTCCACCTGATAGCAATTTCACTGCTTCTTTTTGCGTGAGGTGCAATTTGCGGCGGATGCGTTTCATCTCGGCGCCCATCACCTGGAAGCACTCTTCGAGCAATTTATCGCCAGCGTCGGAATATCGTTCGGCGCTGTCAGTATCGTTATCGAAAATGATCTCGCCACAGGCTTTGCATTCCCAACCTGCAATGTCGTGCACCCAACGTGAAACGTTCTTGTAGTCGACAGTCAAACTGCGACGTTCGAAATGTTGCATCGCCTCTTGAGTACCACAGCTCATGCATTGCCGTGCATTCATAGATTCTTCTCCTTGAAAGAGATCACGGGAGGACCGCCGTTGGGGCAGTAGGTGATTTTTATGTACAACTCCAAATCGTGAAATCCAATGTGGTAAACGTCCTGCCAGTTTCGGTGGCTGGTGTAGCAAGTCATGGACTTGTAGAACATCCGGCGATCCAGCGAGCAGATGGCTTGCTGCATATGTTTGAGGTTTAACCCCATGCCCTTGCCCGAGCTCATCGCGCTACCGGTAAAGGCTTTGGCGCCCAGCCTGATGACCTCTTGCTTCACCACCGCCAGCTCGTAATGGGGTGTGTTCTTTTCCATAAGAAACCAAAACCCTGTCCCTGAAATTACCCTTAAAGGGTAATTTTGACTAATCGAAAATCCCGCTCCATTTCCTGCCTTATGACGGTAGGTGGTTGCCGTCCTACATGAAGCTGACTACCATGTCAGAAAATTCATCCTATGATTGGATGAAAGGGCGAGTTCTATGTCAGAAATTTCTCCATTAGTTAAACGGTCCCTGGTCGATCAGGCCCTGGACCAGTTGCGCCAGCGCATCACCCAAGGCGTGTGGACGGTGGGCCAGCGCTTGCCCACCGAGCCCGAGCTTTCGGCCGAACTGGGCATCAGCCGCAACACCGTGCGTGAAGCCATGCGCGTGTTGGCGTTTTCCGGGTTGATTGAAATCCGTCAGGGTGACGGCAGTTATTTGCGCGCGGTGGTTGATCCGCTGGATACCTTGAAGGCGTTGTCCAGTTGTTCGCGGGAGCAGGCGCGCGAAACCCGGCACATCCTCGAAGTCGAGGCCATCGGCTTGGCCGCATTGCGCCGTACCGACGAGGATTTGGTAGCGCTGCGCGAAGCACTGGGCGTCAGTGGCAGCCACTATCACGGCGACCTCGACACTTATATCGCCTGCGACCTGGTGTTCCACCGCCGCTTGGTGGACGCCGCGCACAACCCGACGCTCAGCGAGTTGTATCGCTACTTCTCCAGCGTCGTCGGCGCGCAGTTACGTCACTGCCTGAACATCACGCCCCGACGCCAGGAGGTGTTTGACCTGCACATCGCACTGCTCGATGCCGTCGAACAACGCGACCCGGAGCGGGCCAAAGCCCTGTCGAGGCAGTTGATCAATGAACCTTGAAACCGAGAACACCATGTCCAGCCAGTACAGCCACATCGCTGAAACCAGACGCACGGCAGAGCTCGAACAGCTGTTGATCGATGCCGAGACCGATGACGAGCAGGTCCAGCAAACTCATCCGGTCCTGCGTCGGCCATGGTTGTTGCTGCTGGGCTTGATTCTGGTGGCGCTGAACCTGCGACCGGCGTTGTCGAGCATGGCGCCGATGCTCAGCGAAGTGTCGAAGTCCCTCGGTCTGTCGGCGTCCGAGGCCGGTTTGCTGACAACACTGCCGGTGCTTTGCCTCGGCCTGTTCGCGCCGTTGGCGCCGCTGCTGGCGCGTCGTTTCGGTGCCGAGCGGGTGGTGCTGGGCATTTTGCTGACCCTTTCTGGCGGGATCATCCTGCGCAGCGCCTTTGGCGAAATCGGTTTGTTTGCCGGCAGCGTGTTGGCCGGTGCCAGCATCGGCGTGATCGGCGTCTTGCTGCCGGGCATCGTCAAGCGTGACTTCCCGAAACAGGCCGGCACCATGACCGGTGTCTACACCATGGCCCTGTGTCTGGGGGCGGCGATGGCGGCGGGGGCGACCGTGCCGTTGAGCGAGCATTTCGACAAGAGCTGGGCCATGGGTCTTGGCTTCTGGGTGTTTCCAGCGCTGGTCGCTGCGCTGTTCTGGATGCCGCAAGTGCGGCAAAAGCACGGCGCGCACCATGTCGCCTACCGCGTTCGAGGTTTGCTGCGCGACCCGCTAGCCTGGCAAGTGACCTTGTACATGGGCCTGCAGTCGTCGCTGGCCTACATTGTGTTCGGCTGGTTGCCGTCGATCCTCATCGGTCGCGGCCTGACGCCGACCCAGGCCGGTCTGGTGCTGTCCGGTTCAGTGATCGTGCAACTGGTCAGTTCTCTGGCCGCACCATGGCTGGCCACACGAGGCAAGGATCAGCGCCTGGCCATCGTGATCGTCATGGCGCTGACGCTTGGCGGTTTGTTCGGCTGCCTGTATGCACCGATCGAAGGCTTGTGGGGCTGGGCGATTGTGCTTGGGCTGGGGCAGGGCGCAACGTTCAGCCTGGCGTTGACCTTGATCGTATTGCGCTCGCGGGACGCCCATGTGGCGGCGAACCTGTCGAGCATGGCCCAAGGCTTCGGTTACACGCTGGCATCCATGGGGCCGTTCGCGGTGGGTATCGTGCATGACTGGACCGGCGGCTGGACGGCTGTGGGCTGGATCTTCGGGGTGATCGGCCTCGGTGCGATCATCGCCGGGCTCGGTGCCGGGCGTGCGCTCTACGTTCAGGTAGAAAGTGAAAAGCTCTGAACCCTGCACACTGTCGGTATTCGGCTCGCGAATGCCGATAGTGTTTCGTTCGATTGCAGACTATCGTGCAGGCAATCTTTCGAAGCCATTTTGCGTCACAGGGAGTCTGCCCATGAATGAAGACCACAGCGCCTTGATCACCCGGTTCTATCAAGCCTTCCAGCGCCTCGATGCCGAAGCCATGGCGGCCTGCTATACCGAGGATGTGGTGTTCAGTGATCCTGCGTTCGGCGAACTCCGTGGCCGTGATGCTGGCGACATGTGGCGAATGCTTACCACCCGGGCCAAGGATTTCTCCCTGACCTTCGATAACGTCCGCGCTGACGAGCGCGCCGGTGGCGCTCATTGGGTGGCGACCTATCTGTTCAGCCAGACCGGCAACACGGTGATCAACGACATCCAGGCGCGTTTCGTTTTCCGTGACGGCAAGATCTGCGAGCACCATGACCGTTTTGATTTGTGGAAGTGGTCGCGTCAGGCCCTGGGCGTCAAGGGCTTGCTGCTGGGCTGGACCCCCGTGGTGCGCAACGCCGTCCGCGCACAAGCGCTGAAGGGGCTGAAGGCATTCCAGGCCAGTCGCTGATAAGATTGCGGCGTGTTTTCTTTGCAGCCCTGATCGTTCCGTGACCACCCTCAACGAAAATCCTATCGACGTCGAAGCGCCTGCAAGCAAACCGTGGTTTGTCTACCTTGTGCGTGCTGCCAATGGTTCGCTCTATTGCGGGATCAGCGACGATCCGGTGCGCCGCTTCGCCAAGCATCAAAGCGGCAAGGGCGCACGGTTTTTTCTGTCCAGCCCGGCCATGGCGCTGGTCTACACCGAAGCCTGCCGCGACAAAAGCGAAGCGTTGCGTCAGGAACGGCTGATCAAAAAACTTCGCAAAAGCGCCAAGGAGTGCCTGGTGGCGAGCGCCGCTGCCGCCTTATCAATCTGACTGATGGGGTCTCATTAGGCAGATCTGTAGGCTGCTAAGCGTTTGCACGCTAAGCTGCGGGCTCCTGATCTTTGCGGCGGAGCCGAGCATGTCCGAGTTGATTCTGCATCATTACCCCACGTCGCCCTTTGCGGAAAAGGCGCGGCTGCTGCTGGGTTTCAAAGGATTGTCCTGGCGTTCGGTAAAGATCTCGCCGGTGATGCCAAAACCCGATCTCACCGCCCTGACCGGTGGCTACCGCAAGACGCCGGTGTTGCAGGTCGGCGCGGACATCTATTGCGATACGGCACTGATTGCCCGTCGACTGGAACAGGAAAAAGCCCTGCCGGCGTTCTACCCGGAAGGTCAGGAAATGATTGCCGCTTCGTTCGCCACCTGGGCCGATTCGGTGGTGTTCCAGCACGCGGTCAGCCTGGTGTTTCAACCGGAATCGGTCGCCGTTCGTTTCGGCAATTTACCGCCGGAAGCGATCAAGGCGTTTCTCGCTGACCGCGCCGGATTGTTCAGCGGTGGAAGTGCTACACGCTTGTCCGCCGAACAAGCCAAGCATCAATGGCCGACGATCATGGCACGCCTCGAACAGCAGCTGCAGCGCGAGGAGGGGGATTATCTGTTCGGCGAGCCGTCGATTGCCGACTTCGCACTCGCACACCCCATGTGGTTCCTCAAGGCAACGCCCGTGACCTCGCCGCTTGTGGATAACTATCCGGCGGTCTCGGCATGGTTGTCGCGTGTACTGGGTTTCGGCCACGGTGCGCCGAGCGAGATGACTTCTGAAGAAGCGCTGGAGGTTGCACGCAACGCTACGCCGGCGGCATTGCCGGACGAAGTGTTTGAAGATCCGAATGGGTTCAAGGCGGGCCAGAAGGTGATCATTGCCGCGACCGACTATGGCGTCGATCCGGTGGCGGGTGAGTTGTTGTTTGCGGGGCGTGAGGAATTGATTGTGCGTCGCGAGGACGAGCGCGGCGGCGTGGTGCATGTGCACTTTCCACGCTTCGGATTCCGTATCGAAGCACGCTGATACAAAGCAACTTGCGGCGAGGGAGCTTGCTCCCGCTGGACTGTGCAGCCGTCCCGGTTTTGGGGCCGTTTCGCGACCCAACGGGAGCAAGCCCCCTCGCCACAGCATTGTGTGTATCCGATGGATTACTTCAATGCAGCCAGAATCGCATCCGGGTCATACCCGCGAATCAGCGTCCCGTTCACATCAATGATCGGAATCCCTCCACCGCCCAGAGCCTCGTAATCCTTGCGCGCCTCGGCATCTTTTTCGATATCGAATTCCTTGTACGGAATGCCTTTCTGATCGAGAAAACGCCGGGTCAGTTTGCAGTAGCCGCACCATTCGGTGGCGTAGAGCACGACGTTGGCTTTGGCCTGGGTCTGCTCGGACACCACTTGCGACGGGTTGAACACACGCTCGATCTTGCCCCAGTTCTGATAGACCACCACCACCAGCAGAATCAGCAGGCATTTCTTCAGTACATTGCCGAGCATCAGTTGCGTCGCTTGAGCTGGTCAGTCAAGGAGGTCGGCAAGCCTTTGATGATCAGCGTACCGGCTTCTTCGTCGTACTCGATCTTCGAGCCCAGCAGGTGGGCCTCGAAGCTGATCGACAGGCCTTCGGCGCGCCCGGTGAAACGACGGAACTGGTTGAGGGTGCGTTTATCGGCCGGGATCTCCGGTGACAGCCCGTAGTCCTTGTTGCGGATGTGATCATAGAAAGCCTTGGGGCGATCTTCATCGATCAGTCCCGAGAGCTCTTCCAGGCCCATGGGCTCACCCATTTTTGCCTGGCTGCTGGCGTAGTCGACCAGGGTCTTGGTCTTCTCGCGCGCGTCGTCTTCCGGCAAGTCTTCGCTTTCAACGAAGTCGCTGAATGCCTTGAGCAAGGTACGAGTCTCGCCCGGGCCGTCGACGCCTTCCTGACAACCGATGAAGTCACGGAAGTATTCCGAGACTTTCTTGCCATTCTTGCCTTTGATAAACGAAATGTACTGCTTGGATTGTTTGTTGTTCTGCCACTCGGACACGTTGATTCGCGCCGCCAGATGCAGCTGGCCCAGGTCGAGGTGGCGGGACGGGGTCACATCCAGTTCGTCGGTCACGGCCACGCCTTCGCTGTGGTGCAGCAGGGCAATCGCCAGATAGTCGGTCATGCCTTGTTGGTAGTGCGCGAACAACACATGGCCGCCGACCGAGAGGTTGGATTCTTCCATCAGCTTCTGCAGGTGTTCCACGGCCACGCGGCTGAAGGCGGTGAAGTCCTGAGCGCCGTCGAGGTATTCCTTCAGCCAGCCGCTGAACGGGAAAGCACCGGACTCCGGATGAAACAGACCCCAGGCCTTGCCTTGCTTGGCGTTGTAGCTTTCATTGAGATCGGCAAGCATGTTCTCGATGGCGGCGGACTCGGCCAGTTCAGAGTCTCGAGCGTGGAGAACTGCAGGCGTGCCGTCGGGTTTTTTGTCGATCAGGTGGACGATGCAATGACGGATCGGCATGGGCTTCTCGGCTGATTGAAGAGAGGAGTGCAGTCTCCCCCGAAAAAGCGCTCAGTGTACCGCAACCACTGGTTTTGGCGCGGTACGAAGGGCAATTCCCGGGTGACCGGCGGCGCTGATGCGTATTTTTCCCGATTTAGAGCAATAAAGCTGACCAAATGGGTAGCTAGAGGCGGATATTTCCCCGTCTCTGTGCTAGTTTTGCCCGGTCTTGCGCGAAGTCACTGCGTTAAGCCTGCAGTCAGCTTTTGTCAGGTCGAACCAAACCCTGATTTCGGTATCTATAACCCCGATCCCGAGGTTATTCGCCGAGGGTGCCAGATCCAGAAGATCGGGCTCGATGGCTGACATTGCACTCTGCAATCCATATGAATTTGATAGGGAAGGAACACTACATGGCTCTTACTAAAGACCAACTGATCGCCGACATCGCTGAAGCTATCGACGCGCCAAAAACCACCGCGCGTAACGCTCTGGACCAACTGGGCCAAATCGTTGCTGATCAGCTGGAAAACGGCGGCGAAATCACTCTGCCAGGTATCGGCAAACTGAAAGTGACTGAGCGTCCTGCCCGTACCGGTCGCAACCCTTCGACTGGCGCTGCCATCGAAATCGCTGCCAAGAAAGTGATCAAGCTGGTTGTGGCCAAAGGCCTGACCGACGCTGTTAACAAGTAAGACTTGTTAAAAAAAACCGTGCGCCGGAGCGATCCGGGCACGGTTTTTTTGTGTCCGTCATAAAAGTCTTCGAAAGTTCGATTGATGCAACATTTTATTTATTGTGCTGCGGCTTTTTTATTGTAAATTGAATAAGTCAGTTTTCTCCATCTATCTAGCGAAGTTTCCCACAATACTGATAGTTGAGTGTACGCCGTGAATCGGTAGTATCGGTCTGGTGTCGCGCTCGGCTTTGCGTAAAAGCCAAACACTAAATTCTGGTTGTTAATAACAGTGGACGTTTTATGAAACTTAAACAGTTGGTGATGTGCGTGGCGATTCTGTTATCCGGTCAGGCCTGGGCAAATGTCACGGAGTACTGTCCAAGTCCTTCAGACATCAAGGAAGTGACCCCAGGTGTTTATAAAGCGCCGACGGCCGGTGGCGCTGATGAGTGGTACGGCACCTCTCAAACCGGCCAGGGGCCGGTGGGTGAGTTCGAGTTGGCCATATTTGCACCTCACAAGGATGTGGTGGATGCTGTTGTCATTGGTGAAGTTCTGCGTTGTGGTTATGCGCTGCAACAGGGCGGCGCGGTCGATATGCGCTTCAAGCGGGAAGGGGTCGTGGCCAATATTGAAACCAATGGACCCTGGAAAGAGTGGAACTCACGGTACTACTGCGAGAATAAAGAAGTACGCGGTTGCGCTTTCAAAGAGGTCGTCAGGGTAGCGAAACGCTAATACGCGATTTGTTCGATCCTGGGTATTGGGTCAAACATGGCCAATTCAAACAGTCAGCCAGTAATACTTGTAAAAAAACCGTGCGCCGGATTAATCCGCGCACGGTTTTTTGTTTGCGATAAAGGCTGGCTCAAGGCCGGGCGCCGCTATGTTCTGTTATTGCGTTGAAGCGTTTGTCCAGCGCGCCTGACGCCAAGCCTGTTGCTGTGCGTTGGTCTGGAACGTCCAAGCGACGAAGCGGCTCTGCTTTTGGCCTTGACCCATTTCTACCACCCGACTGTCTAGCGCACCGGCCTTTTTCAAGGCTGCCTGGATCGCCGGCAGGTTTGAGGCCTTCGACACCAGCGTGCTGAACCACAGCACTTGTTGCGCTACCTGCGCGCTCTCGCTGACCAGTTGCGTGACAAATCGCACTTCGCCGCCTTCACACCACAACTCCGCCGCCTGTCCACCGAAGTTCAACACTGGGAGCTTGCGTTTCGGATCGGCTTTGCCCAAGGCGCGCCATTTGCGCGTGCTGCCCCGTGTGGCTTCGTCCAGTGAGGCGTGGAAGGGAGGGTTGCACATCGTCAGGTCAAAACGCTCTTCGCTCTCCAGCAGGCCGGTGAGAATCTGCTTGGGGTTGCTTTGCTGGCGCACCTGAATGGCTTTATTCAGACCGTTGGAAGCAATGATTGCCTTGGCCGCGGCAATGGCCGTGGCGTCGATGTCGGAGCCGAGGAATTGCCAGCGGTAGTCGCTGTAGCCGATCAACGGGTACACGCAGTTGGCGCCCATGCCGATGTCCAGCACCTTCACGGCGGCGCCACCGGGAATGACACCCTCATTGCCACTGGCCAGCAGGTCGGCAAGGAAGTGCACATAGTCGGCCCGGCCCGGTACTGGCGGGCAGAGGTAATCGGCCGGAATATCCCAATGGGCAATGCCATAGAACGACTTGAGCAGCGCCCGGTTGAATACCCGCACGGCTTGCGGGCTGGCGAAGTCGATACTTTCCTTGCCATACGGGTTGATGATCACGAATTTCGCCAGTTCCGGCGTGGTCTTGATCAGTGCCGGGAAGTCGTAGCGACCCTGATGGCGATTGCGCGGATGCAGGCTGGCCTTCTCGCGCGGCTCCACGGCTTTGGCCGGGGTCGCGGACTCGGGCTTTTTGCGTGCAGGTTTCGGTGTACGGGGGGCGGTCATGGCGGTGGTCGATTCGGGTATGGCTGAAAGTGGCGACATTGTCCCACATCCCGCCACTATCGGCGTGCCCCCTCATGGCACGAAAAAGGGAGGCCACATGGGCCTCCCTTTTTCATTGCGATTCGCCGTTACAGGCTGGCAATCCGCGCATGCTGCTCGGCCAACTTGCCCAGCGCCTGTTCGGCTTCGGCCAGTTTGGCGCGTTCTTTCTCGATGACTTCGGCGGGTGCCTTGTCAACGAAACCGGCGTTGGACAGCTTACCGCCGACGCGTTGCACTTCACCTTGCAGGCGCTGGATTTCCTTGTCCAGACGCGCCAGCTCGGCACCTTTGTCGATCAGGCCGGCCATTGGCACCAACACTTCCATCTCGCCAACCAGGGCAGTGGCGGACAGCGGTGCTTCTTCGCCCGCAGCCAGTACGGTGATCGATTCCAGACGCGCCAGCTTCTTCAGCAGGGCTTCGTTCTCGGTCAGGCGACGCTGATCTTCAGCGCTGACATTTTTCAAGAACAGCGGCAGCGGTTTGCCCGGCCCGATGTTCATCTCGCCACGGATATTCCGCGTGCCGAGCATCAGGCCCTTGAGCCATTCGATGTCATCTTCGGCCGCCTGATCGATGCGTGTTTCGTTGGCCACGGGCCAAGGTTGCAGCATGATCGTCTTGCCTTCGATACCGGCCAGCGGCGCGATGCGCTGCCAGATTTCTTCGGTGATGAACGGCATGAACGGGTGCGCCAGGCGCAGAGCCACTTCCAGCACGCGAACCAGCGTGCGACGGGTGCCGCGCTGACGTTCGACCGGTGCGTTTTCATCCCACAGCACAGGTTTGGACAGTTCCAGGTACCAGTCGCAATACTGGTTCCAGATGAACTCGTACAGGGCTTGTGCCGCCAGGTCGAAACGGAACTGATCCAGCTGACGGGTCACTTCGGCTTCGGTGCGTTGCAGCTGCGAAATGATCCAGCGGTCAGCCAGCGACAGTTCAAAGGCCTCGCCGTTCTGGCCGCAGTCTTCGCCCTTGTCCAGCACGTAGCGCGCGGCGTTCCAGATCTTGTTGCAGAAGTTGCGATAGCCTTCAACGCGACCCATGTCGAACTTGATGTCGCGACCGGTGGACGCCAGCGAGCAGAAGGTGAAACGCAGGGCGTCGGTACCGTAGCTGGCGATGCCGTCGGCGAATTCTTCGCGGGTCTGCTTCTCGATCTTCTTTGCCAGTTTCGGCTGCATCATGCCGGAGGTGCGTTTACTGACCAGCTCTTCCAGCTCGATACCGTCGATGATGTCCAGCGGGTCCAGGACGTTGCCCTTGGACTTGGACATCTTCTGGCCCTGGCCATCACGCACCAGGCCGTGCACATAAACCGTCTTGAACGGAACCTGCGGCGTGCCGTCTTCGTTCTTCACCAAATGCATGGTGAGCATGATCATCCGGGCAACCCAGAAGAAAATGATATCGAAGCCAGTGACCAGCACGTCGGTGGAATGGAATTTCTTCAGGAACTCGGTCTGTTCCGGCCAGCCGAGAGTGGAGAATGTCCACAGGCCCGAACTGAACCAGGTGTCGAGAACGTCGTTGTCCTGTTGCAGCGCCACGTCCGGGCCGAGGTTGTGCTTGGCACGCACTTCGGCTTCGTCGCGGCCGACATAGACCTTGCCTGACTCGTCGTACCAGGCCGGGATCCGGTGGCCCCACCACAGCTGACGACTGATGCACCAGTCCTGGATGTCGCGCATCCACGAGAAGTACATGTTTTCGTATTGCTTGGGCACGAACTGGATGCGGCCATCTTCAACGGCGGCAATCGCAGGCTCGGCCAGCGGCTTGGTGGACACGTACCACTGGTCGGTCAGCCAAGGCTCGATGATGGTGCCGGAGCGATCGCCCTTCGGCACTTTCAGGCCGTGATCGTCGACGCTGACCAACAGACCCGCGGCTTCGAACGCGGCCACGATCTGCTTGCGCGCTTCGAAACGGTCGAGGCCGGCGTATTCGGCCGGGATCTTGCCGTCGATGGTTTCGTTCAGCGTGCCGTCGAGGTTGAATACCTGGCAGGCCGGCAGGACTGCTGCGTTCTTGTCGAAGATGTTCAACAGCGGCAGGTTGTGACGCTTGCCGACTTCGTAGTCGTTGAAGTCGTGGGCCGGGGTGATTTTCACGCAGCCGGTGCCGAATTCAGGGTCGCAGTAATCGTCGGCGATGATCGGGATGCGGCGGCCAACCAGTGGCAGCTCGACAAATTTGCCGATCAGGGCTTTGTAGCGTTCGTCGTTCGGGTTAACCGCGACGGCGGCGTCGCCGAGCATGGTTTCCGGGCGAGTGGTCGCGACGATCAGGAAATCATTGCCTTCAGCGGTCTTGGCGCCGTCAGCCAGGGGGTACTTGAGGTTCCACAGGAAACCTTTCTCGTCGTGGTTTTCCACTTCGAGGTCGGAAATCGCCGTGTGCAACTTGGTATCCCAGTTGACCAGGCGCTTGCCGCGGTAGATCAGACCGTCTTCGTGCAAGCGTACAAACGCTTCTTTCACGGCTTCCGAGAGGCCGTCGTCCATGGTGAAGCGCTCACGGCTCCAGTCCACGGACGAGCCGAGGCGACGGATCTGACGGCTGATATTGCCGCCCGACTGGTCTTTCCATTCCCAGACTTTCTCGAGGAATTTTTCTCGGCCCAGATCGTGACGATTCTGGCCCTGGGCTTCCAGTTGACGCTCTACCAGCATTTGCGTCGCGATACCGGCGTGGTCGGTGCCTGGCTGCCACAGGGTGTTGCGGCCCTGCATGCGGCGGAAACGGATCAGGGCGTCCATGATCGCGTTGTTGAAACCGTGACCCATGTGCAGGCTGCCGGTGACGTTCGGCGGCGGGATCATGATGGTGTAGGACTCGCCCGCGCCTTGCGGGGCGAAGTAGTTCTCTGACTCCCAGGTGTTGTACCAGGAAGTTTCAATGGCGTGCGGCTGGTAGGTCTTATCCATGCGCGGCGGGACCCTATTGGCATTTATTCAGGAAAAGCCGGGAAGTATAGCGGGGATAAGCCGATGCGCGTAGAGCGAGGTGACAATGGGCGGGGGAAAAATGTGGCAAATTGACCCACAGGGATACCTATCCCTGTGGGAGCAAGCCTGCTTGCGATAGCGATCTATCAGGCGATGCGATTCAAATCGTTATGCCGTGTTTCCTTCAGGCACAGCACTGCAATCAAACTCAGCACCGCCGCGCCGGACACGTACCCGCCGACATAACTCAAGCCACCCAATGCCACCAGTTTCTGTGCGAAGAAGGGCGCCGCGGAGGCCCCGACAATCCCCCCCAGGTTGTAGGCGGCGGAGGCGCCGGTATACCGCACATGGGTCGGAAACAGTTCCGGCAGCAGTGCGCCCATCGGCGCAAACGTCACGCCCATCAAAAAAAGCTCGATGCACAGGAACAGCGCCACGCCCCAGGTCGAGCCCTGGGTCAGCAATGGCTCCATCAGGAAACCGGACAGAATCGCCAGCACGCCACCGATGATCAGCACCGGTTTGCGTCCGTAGCGGTCACTGGCCCAGGCAGACAGCGGGGTAGCGGCAGCCATGAACAGCACGGCAAAGCACAGCAGGCCGAGGAAGGTTTCGCGGCTGTAGCCCAGTGTCGCGACGCCATAACTCAGCGAGAAAACGGTCGAGATGTAGAACAGCGCGTAGCACACCACCATGGCGCCAGCCCCCAGCAGCACCGGCATCCAGTATTGGCTGAACAGCTCGACCAGCGGAATCTTCACTCGTTCCTGACGGGCGACGGCGTTGGCGAAAACCGGTGTTTCGTGAAGCTTGAGGCGCACGTACAGGCCAACCATCACCAGCGCAGCACTGAGCAGGAACGGAATCCGCCAGCCCCACGAACGGAACTGTTCGTCATCCAGTGACATGGCCAACGTGAGAAACAGGCCGTTCGCCGCGAGAAAGCCAATGGACGGGCCGAGTTGCGGGAACATGCCGAACCAGGCGCGCTTGCCCTTCGGCGCGTTCTCCGTGGCCAGCAGCGCCGCGCCGCCCCATTCGCCGCCCAGCCCCAGGCCTTGGCCGAAGCGCAGCACGCAGAGCAGGATTGGAGCCCAGGCGCCGATGCTGTCGTAACCGGGCAGCACGCCGATCAGCGTGGTGCACACGCCCATCAATAGCAACGACGCCACCAGGGTGGATTTGCGCCCGATACGGTCGCCAAAGTGGCCGAACAGCGCCGAGCCCAGCGGTCGCGCGAGGAACGCGATGCCGAACGTTAGAAAAGCCGAAAGCATTTGCGCCGTGCCGGACGTCTGCGGAAAGAACACCGGGCCGATCACCAGTGCGGCGGCGGTGGCATAAACATAGAAGTCGTAGAACTCGATGGCCGTGCCGATGAAGCTTGCGGTGGCCACGCGGGTCGCGGAGTTCGTCGGTTGCGCAGGTGTGGCGTCGTCGTAAGTCGTGCTGGTCGTCATGCGGTTATCCCTGACAGTCATGTGCCCCAGTGGAGCGAATTATTATGGTCGAGAACCCAGGGATGTGGGTGGCGGAACGGTCGCTGTTCGAGGTAGGAGCAGTCGTCGGTCTGTTACGGATACAGCGGGTGGTCAGGCCGGGACCAGAGAGGTGCGGGTATGCACCGGGTCGGCGAGGCTTGGGTAAGCGTCTCGATTATAGGAAGGTGGCTAACGATTGAACAAGTGGGGTGGTTTTTAAAGATTGCAGCCTCGCTCCTGTAGGCGTTTTCTCGCGAAGCGAGGCTGAGCATTCACCTATCTGACAGTCGCCATGGCAAGCGTCGGGCTGGTATGCCAGATGAGCACTCGCGTCACCCGGTTTTCTTCGGTCTCGAGGATTTCCAGGCGATAACGACCAATCTTCAGGCACACCGCGCTTTCTGGAATGGTTTCCAGCGCCTCGGTCACCAGGCCGTTGAGGGTTTTCGGACCATCGCTGGGCAGGTGCCAGCCGAGGCTCTTGTTGAGGTCGCGAATCGACGCCGCTCCATCGATCACCAGGCGGCCATCGGCCTGGGGGTGGATGTGCGGGTTGTTCAGGCTTTGCTGGCTTTCGAACTCGCCGACGATTTCTTCGAGAATGTCTTCCAGGGTCACGATGCCGAGCACTTCACCGTACTCGTCGACGACCATGCCCAGACGGCGCTGCTGTTTGTGGAAGTTCAGCAATTGCAGTTGCAGTGGCGTGCTTTCCGGTACGAAGTAAGGTTCGCGACTGGCCGCCATCAGCGCGTCCAGTGTCAGGCTGCCATCGTCCAGCAGATGGCCGATTTGCCGGGTGTTGAGTACGGCTTCAACCTGATTGATGTCACTGTGAAACAGCGGCAGGCGTGTGCGGGTGTTTTTGCGCAGTTGTTCGATGATGTCCTCGATCGGTTCATCGAGGTTGATCCCGTCGACTTCGCTGCGTGGTACCAGAATGTCGTTGACCGTGATGTTGTCCAGCGCATGGATGCCGGGCAGCGGGTGTGTCCTTTGGGCGGTCGGTTCGCGATCGTCGTGCTGGGCTAGTTGTGTCTCGTCTTCGCTCTGTTGTACGACCTTGACTTTGCGAGCGAACGGGCGGATCAGCAGTTGGCTGATGGCATTGAGCAGCCAGGCTGCCGGATAAACGATTTTCAGCGGTACGCGCAGCAAGCTGTTGCCAAAGGTCAGGATCGCATCCGGATGGCGAACGGCGAGGGTGCGCGGCAAATAGTCGGTGAGCACCAACAGCATAGCGCCCGCGCCCAGGCAGGCGGCCCACGGACCGTTTTCCGCCCAGGTGAAAATCGCCAGCAAGGTGCAAATCACCACCACCAGGGCGCGACACAGGGTATTGCAGAAGATCAGGCTGTCGAGCGGGAAGCTCAGTCTGGCCAACGGCTTGTCGCTTGAGCGCGAAGCGATGCGCTTGGCCAGTAAATGTTGATGAGCGGCTTCAATGGCGGAAAACAATCCCGACCATAAAACCAGCAGGGCCACTACAGCGAGCATCGGCCCTAAGGGCAAGTCGTCCATTAATGCCGCCCGTCAGATGTGCAGGATGTATTCACGGACCAGCTTGCTGCCGAAATACGCCAGCATCAGCAGGCAGAATCCGGCGAGGGTCCAGCGAATGGCCTTGTGTCCGCGCCAGCCGAGGCGGTTACGGCCCCAGAGCAGCACGCTGAAGACGATCCAGGCCAGGCAGGCCAGCAGGGTCTTGTGCACCAGATGCTGTGCGAACAGATTCTCGACGAACAGCCACCCGGAAATCAGTGACATCGACAGCAGGGTCCAGCCGGCCCAGAGGAAACCGAAGAGCAGGCTTTCCATGGTTTGCAGCGGCGGGAAGTTCTTGATCAGCCCGGACGGATGCTTGTGCTTGAGCTGATGGTCCTGGACCAGCAGCAGCAGTGACTGGAACACCGCAATGGTGAACATGCCGTAGGCGAGGATCGACAGCAGGATATGGGCAAGAATGCCCGGCTCTTCGTCAATGATTTGCACCGTGCCGGCGGGAGTGAACTGCGCCAGTAGCACAGTCAATGCACCGAGGGGAAACAGTAGAACCAGCAGGTTCTCCACTGGTATGCGCGAGCAGGCCAGCAGGGTCAGGGCGATGACCGCGGCGGCAATCAGGCTGGCGGCACTGAAGAAGTCCAGGCCAAGGCCGATCGGCGTCAGCAGGTGGGTTACCAGGCTGGCGCTATGGGCCAGCACCGCAAGCACGCCGAGCGTGACCAGCAGGCGCTTGTTGGCCTTGGCGCAGTTGGCCAGGCGAGTGCCTTGATAGAATGTCGCAGCGGCATATAAAGAAGCGGCGGCGAGGGTGGTAAGCAAGCTGGGTGACAAGGGGAGCATAAATCCTGTTAGGCAAGCCCGAAAGGCGCTGAGTTTGGCATAGAACCCACTCAGCACGAAAGACCAGACAAGCTGACGGCGAGGTGTCCGCCAGACGCAGTCTTCGCTATAATCCGCGACCTGCCCACGCCGCAGGCTCGCCGAGCACAATTATAGTCCGGTCCGGGCCGCCATTATCCCGGTCTACACAGGGCCTGAAAGGATCGCGCAATGTTTGAAAACTTAACCGACCGTCTCTCGCAGACGCTGCGCCATGTCACCGGCAAGGCCAAGCTGACCGAAGACAACATCAAAGATACCCTGCGCGAAGTGCGCATGGCGCTGCTCGAAGCCGACGTCGCCCTGCCGGTGGTCAAGGACTTCGTCAATTCGGTCAAGGAGCGCGCTGTCGGCACCGAGGTGTCGCGCAGCCTGACGCCGGGCCAGGCCTTTGTGAAAATCGTCCAGGCCGAACTCGAAAGCCTGATGGGCGCGGCCAACGAAGATTTGAACCTGAGCGCCGTGCCGCCAGCGGTCATCCTCATGGCCGGTTTGCAGGGTGCGGGTAAAACCACCACCGCCGGCAAACTTGCGCGCTTCCTTAAAGAGCGCAAGAAGAAGTCGGTCATGGTCGTGTCCGCGGACGTTTACCGTCCAGCGGCGATCAAACAGCTGGAAATGCTCGCCGGTGAAGTGGGTGTGACCTTCTTCCCCTCCGACCTGAGCCAGAAGCCGGTCGAGATCGCGCAAGCGGCTATTAAGGAAGCAAAACTCAAATTCATCGACGTGGTCATCGTCGATACCGCCGGTCGCCTGCACATCGATGAAGAGATGATGGGCGAGATCAAGGCGCTGCATGCCGCGATCAACCCGGTCGAAACCCTGTTCGTGGTTGACGCCATGACCGGCCAGGACGCCGCCAACACGGCCAAGGCCTTTGGTGATGCGCTGCCGCTGACCGGTGTGATCCTGACCAAGGTCGACGGCGACGCCCGTGGCGGTGCCGCGCTGTCGGTTCGTGCCATCACCGGCAAGCCGATCAAGTTCATCGGTATGGGCGAGAAGAGCGAAGCGCTCGATCCGTTCCACCCTGAGCGTATTGCTTCGCGCATCCTCGGCATGGGTGACGTGCTCAGCCTGATCGAACAGGCGGAGGCGACCCTCGACAAGGACAAGGCCGACAAACTGGCCAAGAAGCTGAAGAAGGGCAAGGGCTTCGACCTCGAAGACTTCCGCGATCAGCTGCAACAAATGAAGAACATGGGCGGCCTCGGCGGGCTCATGGACAAGCTGCCTAACATGGGCGGTGTGAACCTGGCGCAGATGGGTAACGCCCAGAATGCGGCAGAGAAGCAGTTCAAGCAGATGGAAGCCATCATCAATTCCATGACCCCGGCCGAGCGTCGTGACCCTGAGCTGATCAGTGGTTCGCGTAAACGCCGTATCGCCATGGGTTCCGGCACTCAGGTGCAGGACATCGGCCGCTTGATCAAGCAGCACAAGCAGATGCAGAAAATGATGAAGAAATTCTCCGCGAAAGGCGGAATGGCCAAGATGATGCGCGGGATGGGCGGTATGTTGCCCGGCGGCGGCATGCCGAAAATGTAAAGAATTCGCGCTGGAGCCTGCTCTGGCGCAGCCCACAGGGAAGTGGGATACACAGCAAACCCGCACTTGGCGGGAGCTGACCGGCCGTTTTCAACGACGGCTCTATAGCAAATCTGCTTGGCGACCGATAGGCCGCCGGAAAAAGTCATTTGCAAAAGTCCGGATATTCCTTAGAATATGCGGCCTTTCGGGCACCCATGCCCGCTGTGCCTTTAGATTTGCAGCACCGACTACAGGAACGATGTTCACATGCTAACAATCCGTCTTGCCCTTGGCGGCTCCAAAAAGCGCCCGTTTTACCACTTGACCGTAACCGACAGCCGCAACCCGCGCGACGGTTCGCACAAGGAACAGGTTGGTTTCTTCAACCCGGTTGCTCGTGGTCAAGAAGTTCGTCTGTCCGTGAACCAAGAGCGCGTAGCCTACTGGCTGAGCGTTGGTGCACAACCTTCTGAGCGCGTTGCTCAGTTGTTGAAGGAATCTGCTAAGGCTGCGGCCTGAGCAATATGAACGCGACGCCAGCTGTTGCTGATGATTTGATCGTTATCGGCAAGATTTATTCTGTTCACGGCGTTCGCGGCGAAGTGAAGGTGTATTCCTTTACTGATCCGATTAAGAACCTGCTGGATTACAAAACCTGGACGCTCAAGCGTGACGGCAATGTAAAGCAGGTAGAGCTGGTCAGCGGACGCGGGAATGACAAGTTCCTGGTCGCAAAGCTCAAGGGTCTCGATGATCGTGAAGAAGCTCGTCTTCTGGCCGGTTATGAGATCTGCGTGCCGCGCAACCTGTTCCCTGAACTGACCGACGGCGAGTACTACTGGTACCAGCTGGAAGGTCTCAAGGTCTTCGACACCCTCGGGCAATTGTTCGGGAAGATCGATCACCTGCTGGAGACCGGCTCGAATGATGTAATGGTGGTCAAGCCTTGCGCTGGCAGCCTGGATGATCGCGAACGCCTGTTGCCGTATACCGAGCAATGCGTGTTGGCCGTCGACCTGGCAGCAGGCGAGATGAAGGTGGATTGGGACGCGGATTTCTAAGCGTGGCTAACTTGCGCGTAGAAGTGATCAGTTTGTTTCCCGAGATGTTCTCCGCCATCAGCGAGTACGGCATCACCAGTCGTGCGGTGAAACAGGGGCTGTTGCAGCTCACCTGTTGGAATCCGCGAGACTACACGACGGATCGACATCACACTGTGGACGATCGCCCGTTTGGCGGTGGTCCGGGCATGGTGATGAAGATCAAGCCCCTGGAAGACGCTCTGGTTCACGCCAAGGCAGCCGCCGGGGAGGGCGCGAAGGTGATCTACCTGTCGCCCCAAGGCCGTCAACTGACTCAGTCGGCGGTGCGCGAGTTGGCGAATCTGGATGCATTGATCCTGATTGCCGGCCGCTATGAAGGCATTGACGAGCGTTTTATTGATGCTCATGTCGATGAAGAGTGGTCGATTGGCGACTATGTACTGTCTGGCGGCGAGCTGCCGGCGATGGTCCTGATCGATGCGGTTACACGACTGCTGCCTGGAGCTTTAGGGCATGCGGACTCCGCCGAGGAAGATTCCTTTACGGATGGTTTGCTGGATTGCCCGCACTACACCCGACCGGAGGTGTATGCGGATCAGCGTGTTCCCGACGTATTGCTAAGTGGCAATCACGCGCACATCCGGCGTTGGCGTTTACAGCAGTCCCTTGGTCGGACCTATGAACGACGCGCCGATCTTCTGGAAAGCCGCTCGCTTTCTGGAGAAGAGAAGAAGCTGCTCGAGGAATACATCCGCGAGCGGGACGATAGTTAACAACGTATCGATGGTAGATCCGACGATTTACCTTAGGAGCACAGCATGACTAACAAAATCATCCTTGCACTCGAAGCAGAGCAGATGACCAAAGAGATCCCTACCTTTGCCCCGGGCGACACCATTGTCGTTCAGGTGAAAGTGAAGGAAGGCGACCGTTCGCGTCTGCAAGCGTTCGAAGGTGTTGTTATCGCCAAGCGTAACCGCGGCGTAAACAGTGCATTCACCGTTCGTAAAATCTCCAACGGTGTTGGCGTAGAACGTACTTTCCAGACCTACAGCCCGCAAATCGACAGCATGGCCGTTAAACGTCGCGGTGACGTACGTAAAGCCAAGCTGTACTACCTGCGTGACCTGTCTGGTAAAGCAGCTCGCATCAAGGAAAAACTGGCTTAAGTCCAGCTTCCGATGCAGAAAAAAGCAGCCTGCGGGCTGCTTTTTTGTTGTCTGCGATTTATGCAGCGCCGCTTGCCTGCGGCTGAATCAACGCCAACAACGTCCACCCCGCCGAAGGTTTCAGCGAGCTCTCCGGCGTCACTACGTGCACCCAGCCACTGTCGTCGCGAGCAAACAGCAGCGTCGCACGTTCACCATGCAACGCCTGATAATCCTCCCAGCCGAAGCCCTCGGTCAGGTGTGTGCTGTACAACTCGGCCCCCTGATGCAGCTGATTGGCCAGTTTGACGTAGGTTAATTCCTCATTGCCCAGCAAACGCCCGCGATGTTCATGGCTGGCGCGGTGCTTGTCGGTGCGGCGATTCTCTTGACCACTGGCCAGCCCGAACAAGCGTTGATGACCAAAGTCATGACGAAAACGCATCGACGCCAGAGTGTTCAGTTCGCCGGATGGCGACAGTGCCAGCAAATGCCCAAGTCCCACCAGGTCCAGGTGCGCATCGGCATGTTGAGAGGCCGGGTTGCCGAAATAGGTGGGCAAACCTTCCATGCGCGCCGCCCGGATGTTTTCCCAGCTCGAATCGGTCAGCAACACGCGGCTGCCCAGTTGTTGCAGGGCTTTGCCCAGCGTGCGCGCCGGGCCGTTGGCGCCGATGATGAGAAAGCCGCTAGGCGCCGGTTCAGCCACCTTCAACAGACGCGCCAAGGGGCGCGCTGTGGCACTTTGCAGCACGACAGTGCCGATGATCACGGCGAAGGTCAGTGGCACCAGCAACAGTGCACCTTCGTGACCCGCTTCATGCAACCGTATGGCGAAAATGGCCGATACCGCTGCCGCCACTATCCCGCGAGGTGCAATCCAGGCCAGCAATGCCCGCTCGCGCCAGTTCAGGCTTGAGCCCAGGGTGCTGAGGGTCACGTTCAACGGTCGCGCGATGAATTGAATGATCAGCAGCAGAATCAGGACCCATGGCCCGAGACCGAACATGGCATTCAGGTCAAGGCGCGCTGCCAGTAGAATGAACAGCCCGGAAATCAGCAGGACACTGAGGTTTTCCTTGAAGTGCAGGATGTGGCGCACATCCACACCCTTCATATTGGCCAGCCACATGCCCATCAGGGTCACGGCCAGCAATCCGGATTCATGTGTCACCTCGTTCGAGGTGATGAAAATCCCCAGCACGGCGGCGAGCGCTGCCAGGTTATGCAGGTATTCCGGTAGCCACTGGCGACGAATCAGGGTGCCCAGCAGCCAACCACCAAAAATGCCGAACAGACTGCCGCACAAGATCACGCCACCGAATGTCAGCAGGCTTTCTTTGATACCGTGGCCTTCGGCGCTGGCGATGATGAAGCTGTAGACGACCACCGCCAGCAGGGCGCCGATCGGGTCGATGACAATCCCTTCCCAGCGCAGGATGTTGGCAATCGAGGCTTTCGGGCGCACGACGCGCAGCATCGGTACGATCACGGTCGGACCGGTCACCAGGGTCAGGCTGCCGAACAGGATGGCCAGCATCCAGTCGAAATCCAGCAGCCAGTGAGTGGCAACGGCAATGACTACCCATGTGGAAAGAGCGCCGACGGTCACCATACGGTGCACGACACTGCCTATTTCTCGCCACTCCGATAGATGCAGGGTCAGGCTGCCTTCGAACAGGATCAGCGCGACGGCCAGGGACACCAGTGGCATCAGTAATGGCCCGAACATCTCCTGCGGGTCGAGCAGATGCAGCACCGGGCCGACCAGGATGCCAGTCAACAGCAGAAAGAGGATCGCCGGCAGTTTCAAGCGCCAGGCCAGCCATTGGCAGAGCAGCGCCGCTGCACCAATTGCGCCAAACGCCAATAAGATCTGCTGTTCGCTCATTGCGGCTCCCTGTTCCTTGTCATGGCGGCCTATGAAAGACTAGCGTCCGTTTCCCTGTCCGTTTTTTAATTTTGTGCGCCGCCCCGGGGCTGCGTGACTTGAGTGCCCATGCCTGCCATCGATCACCCATTAATAGACCAATTCCTTGATGCCCTGTGGCTGGAGAAAGGCCTTTCCGATAACACCCGTGGGGCCTATCGCAGTGACCTCGCACTGTTCAATGGCTGGTTACAAGAGAAAGGGCTGGAATTGGTCAATGCCGGACGCGAGTTGATCCTCGACCACCTCGCCTGGCGCCTGGAGCAAAACTACAAGCCTCGATCCACCGCGCGATTTCTCTCCGGTGTGCGTGGCTTCTATCGTTATTTGCTGCGGGAAAAATTGATCGCAGTCGACCCGACATTGCGAATCGATATGCCTCAGCTCGGGCGGCCGTTGCCCAAATCCTTGTCGGAAGCCGATGTGGAAGCACTGCTGAAGGCTCCCGATTTGAGCGAAGCCATCGGTCAGCGCGATCGCGCCATGCTCGAAGTGCTCTACGCCTGCGGATTGCGGGTGACTGAGCTGGTCAGCCTGACGCTGGAGCAAGTCAACCTGCGCCAGGGTGTGCTGCGAGTGATGGGCAAGGGCAGCAAGGAACGGCTGGTGCCAATGGGCGAGGAGGCGATTGTCTGGGTCGAGCGCTACCTGCGCGATGGCCGTGGCGAACTGCTCGGAGGTCGTCCCAGTGATGTGTTGTTTCCCAGCCTGCGCGGCGAGCAGATGACCCGTCAGACGTTCTGGCACCGGATCAAGCATCAGGCCAAAGTCGCGGGGATCGGCAAGTCGCTGTCGCCGCACACCCTGCGCCACGCGTTTGCCACGCACTTGCTCAACCACGGCGCGGATCTGCGGGTGGTGCAAATGCTGCTCGGCCACAGCGACTTGTCGACGACCCAGATCTATACCCACGTCGCCCGCGCACGCTTGCAGGACCTGCACGCCAAACACCACCCCCGCGGCTAAACAAAACACCTGTGGGAGTGAGCCTGCTCGCGAAGAGGGAGTGTCAGCCAGCTTCCATTTAGCTGACACTGCGCATTCGCGAGCAGGCTCGCTCCCACAGGGAATGATCTTGTCCTGAACGTCTTGCGACAGGCGCATTCGGCCACGCGAACCTTATGTGGTAGGCTTTGCCGGTTTGCACGATGGGCGGTTAAGACCCGGTGTTTCGGCACGGGCGTTCTGATCGTCCCATTTGTCCGCCTTCAGGAGTTCTCATGCGTCTGACCCAGATTTTCGCCGCCGCAGCCATTGCGTTGGTCAGCACCTTTGCCGTCGCCGATGACGCGGCCGACAAAGCCATTCGTAAAAGCCTGGAAAACCTCCAGCTCGAAGTCCCGGTAGAAACCATTACCGCCAGCCCCCTGCCGGGCCTTTATGAAGTCAAACTCAAGGGCAGCCGCGTGCTGTATGCCAGCGCCGACGGCCAGTATGTCGTTCAGGGTTACATGTTTCAGCTCAAGGACGGCAAACCGGTCAACCTGACCGAGAAGACCGAACGCCTGGGCATCTCCAAACTGGTCAATGACATTCCGGTCGCTGAAACCGTGGTTTACCCGGCCGTTGGCGAAACCAAGTCGCACATCACGGTGTTCACCGACACCACGTGCCCGTACTGCCACAAGCTGCACGCCGAAATTCCGGAGCTGAACAAGCGCGGTATCGAAGTGCGTTACGTGGCGTTCCCGCGCCAGGGCCTGGGCTCGCCGGGTGACGAGCAACTGCAGGCGGTGTGGTGCTCCAAAGACAAGAAAGCGGCCATGGACAAAATGGTCGATGGCAAGGAAATCAAGGCCGCCAAGTGCGATAACCCGGTTTCCAAGCAGTTCGCCCTCGGCCAGTCGATTGGCGTGAACGGTACACCGGCCATCGTTTTGGCTGACGGTCAGCTCATTCCGGGCTACCAGCCTGCGCCACAAGTCGCCAAACTGGCGCTGAATGCGAAGTAAATTTCACATCGTCACGGCCAGCCTTTGACGAGCATGGTCCGGCAGCAGCATCGCCGGGCCATTAATAGAGAGCCGCGAGCATGCGGCTGTTTTCACGGCCGGCCTTGAGTCGGCCGTTTTATGGGGAGTTCACAGTGAAACCGGTCAAAGTAGGCATCTGTGGGTTAGGGACCGTCGGTGGCGGTACCTTCAACGTACTTCAGCGTAACGCCGAGGAAATTGCTCGTCGTGCCGGGCGTGGGATCGAAGTGGCACAAATTGCCATGCGCACGCCAAAGCCTCAGTTCCAAACGACCGGTATTGCGATTACCAACGATGTCTTCGAAGTGGCCACGAACCCTGAGATCGACATCGTAATAGAGCTGGTAGGCGGCTACACCGTTGCCCGCGAGCTGGTACTCAAGGCCATCGAGAATGGCAAGCATGTGGTCACCGCGAACAAGGCGCTCATCGCCGTTCACGGTAATGAAATTTTCGCCAAGGCTCGCGAGAAGGGCGTGATTGTTGCGTTCGAAGCGGCTGTGGCGGGTGGCATTCCAGTCATCAAGGCAATCCGTGAAGGTCTGTCCGCCAACCGCATCAACTGGGTGGCCGGCATCATCAACGGCACCGGCAACTTCATCCTCACCGAAATGCGCGAGAAAGGCCGGACCTTCGAAGACGTGTTGGCTGAAGCGCAAGCCCTGGGTTATGCCGAAGCCGACCCGACCTTTGACGTTGAAGGCATCGACGCGGCGCACAAGCTGACGATCCTGGCGTCCATTGCATTCGGTATTCCGCTGCAATTCGACAAGGCTTACACCGAAGGCATCACCAAACTGACCACCGCCGACGTCAATTACGCCGAAGCGCTGGGTTACCGCATCAAGCACCTGGGCGTGGCGCGCAGCACGGCTTCCGGTATCGAGTTGCGTGTGCATCCGACGCTGATCCCGTCCGATCGCCTGATCGCCAACGTCAACGGCGTGATGAACGCGGTCATGGTCAACGGCGATGCTGCCGGTTCGACCCTGTTCTACGGCGCCGGTGCCGGCATGGAGCCGACCGCTTCGTCGGTGATCGCTGACCTGGTGGACGTGGTTCGCGCCATGACCTCCGACCCGGAAAACCGCGTACCGCACCTGGCCTTCCAGCCGGATTCGTTGTCCGCACACCCGATCCTGCCGATCGAAGCCTGCGAAAGCTCTTACTACTTGCGCATTCAGGCCAAGGACCATCCGGGCGTATTGGCCCAGGTGGCGAGCATCCTGTCGGAGCGCGGCATCAACATCGAATCGATCATGCAAAAGGAAGTCGAAGAGCACGACGGCCTGGTGCCGATGATCCTGCTGACCCACCGCGTGGTGGAGCAGCGCATCAACGACGCCATCGCAGCTTTGGAAGCCTTGGCGGGTGTGGTCGGTCCGGTTGTACGGATCCGTGTCGAGCACCTGAACTAAGCCGTTATCGTTGACCGGGTTCGCCTGCGGGCCCGGCACTACGAACACTGTCCATTGGAGTCAGTCATGCGTTACATCAGTACCCGCGGCCAGGCACCGGCCCTGAATTTCGAAGACGTCCTGCTGGCAGGTCTTGCCACCGACGGCGGTCTGTACGTCCCGGAAAACCTGCCACGTTTCACCCAGGAAGAAATCGCCTCCTGGGCTGGCCTGCCCTATCACGAGCTGGCTTTCCGGGTCATGCGCCCGTTCGTGACCGGCAGCATTCCCGATGCCGATTTCAAAAAGATCCTTGAAGAAACCTACGGTGTGTTCGCCCACAGCGCCGTTGCGCCGCTGCGTCAGCTGAACGGCAACGAATGGGTGCTGGAGCTGTTCCACGGCCCGACCCTGGCGTTCAAGGACTTCGCCCTGCAACTGCTGGGTCGCCTGCTCGATTACGTGCTGGAGAAGCGCGGCGAGCGCGTGGTGATCGTCGGTGCCACCTCGGGTGATACCGGTTCGGCGGCCATCGAAGGTTGCAAGCACTGCGAAAACGTCGACATCTTCATCCTGCATCCGCACAACCGGGTGTCCGAAGTGCAGCGTCGGCAGATGACTACCATCTTCGGTGAGAACATCCACAACATCGCCATTGAAGGCAACTTCGATGACTGCCAGGAAATGGTCAAGGCGAGCTTCGCCGACCAGGGCTTCCTCAAGGGTACGCGCCTGGTGGCGGTGAACTCGATCAACTGGGCGCGGATCATGGCCCAGATCGTTTACTACTTCCACGCCGCCCTGCAATTGGGCGGCCCGGCGCGTTCGGTTTCTTTCTCGGTGCCGACCGGCAACTTCGGCGACATCTTCGCCGGTTACCTGGCGCGCAACATGGGCCTTCCGATCAATCAGTTGATCGTCGCCACCAACCGCAACGACATCCTGCACCGCTTCATGAGCGGCAACCAGTACGTCAAGGAAACCCTGCACGCTACGCTGTCGCCGTCGATGGACATCATGGTCTCGTCGAACTTCGAGCGCTTGCTGTTCGACCTGCATGGTCGCAACGGTGCAGCGATTGCCGGGCTGATGGACAGCTTCAAGCAAGGTGGTGGTTTCAGCGTCGAGCAAGAGCGCTGGACCGAAGCCCGTAAACTGTTCGACTCGCTGGCCGTGGACGACGCACAAACCTGCGAAACCATCGCCGAAGTCTACGAGCAGACCGGCGAGGTGCTGGATCCGCATACCGCGATCGGCGTCAAGGCCGCGCGCGAATGCCGACGCAGCCTGGATATCCCGATGGTGATCCTCGGCACGGCACATCCGGTCAAATTCCCGGACGCGGTGGAGAAAGCCGGTGTAGGAAAAGCGCTGGAACTCCCTGTACATCTTTCTGATTTGTTTGAGAGAGACGAGCGTTGCACCGTGTTGCCGAACGACCTGAAAGCCGTGCAGGCCTTTGTCAGCCAGCATGGCAACCGTGGTAAGCCTTTGTAACGGGCAAAACCTGACACACAAGAAAGCCCGTCTCCTGACGGGCTTTCTTGTTTTTGCATGCCACACTGGCCGGGAAATGCCTTTATCGAGGACCAGCGAGCCGAGCACAAGGATGTGGCAATGCAGTATTTAGCAGTGATGAAGCCGGCGGTTGGCTGGATATTTTGGCTGGCCCTTCTGGGGCTGGCCCAAGGCGCTGTGGCGGCGCAACTGGTCGCTTATGCGGCTGATGCGACGGCGGTGCCGGAGCCGCTGATCGAGCTTGATGCGCAGGAGCGCGAATGGCTGGCTGGGCATTCACACGTCGTCGTCGCGTCGACACAGTACCCTTTATATCTATTCAAGGACGAGCGCGGCCAATGGAGCGGTTTTCATAACGATGTGCTGGAACGCATCAGCGCCATGACAGGGTTGCGGTTCGTCTACGACGAGACATTTTCCACCGAACAGTTACTCGATCGTCTGGAAAGTGGCGCAGCCGACATGAGCACGATGCTGTCCATGAACGACGAGCGCAGGGCCTTTCTGGATTTCAGTCCTGCCTTTGGTGGCGCTGGCTGGGTGTTTGTCGGGCACGCAGAGGCTCCTGACGTGCAATCGCTGGAGCAACTGGCAAAAAAGGTGCTGGTGTTGCCGACGCGACATGCGCTGGAAGCCTTGATTCGTCGTGATTACCCTTCTATCGAAGTGCGTTCGGTAAAAACCCACGCTGAAGCCCGGGCACTGGTTGAGAGCGGCGAAGCGTATGCGACCCTCGACAATGACATCGGAGCGCGGCTCTATCCGTCGGGGCGGCTCAAGGTCGGTGAGGCACTGGAAGGCAAATGGGATGCGGATTACCTGGCTGTGCACAAAGGGCAGCCACAGCTGTTGAGCATCCTTAGTAAAGCACTGGAGGCGTTTCCGTCCGTTGAACTGCGCGCGCTGCGACACAAATGGTTCTATGCCGTTGCGCCGACAAGCACATCCTCAATCTGGGAGGGGACCACCAGGCAGGTTTGCGTGGGGCTGTTGATCGTCAGCGTGTTTGCACTGCTATCGCTGGTCTGGAATCGTCGATTGGCCATTGTGATCGAGCAGCGTTTGAGCGCCGAGAAGGGACTTCGCGATCAGCTGGCATTCCAGCATGCATTGATGGACGCCATGCCCGACCCGGTGTTTGTTTGTGATCGGCAAGGGCGTTTGATCATGTGCAACAAAAGCTATGAGGAAAGCCTGTCGACCCGTTTTGATCAGATGCGCGGACAGCGGTTGAT
Source organism: Pseudomonas reinekei (assembly GCF_001945365.1). Taxonomy (GTDB): domain Bacteria; phylum Pseudomonadota; class Gammaproteobacteria; order Pseudomonadales; family Pseudomonadaceae; genus Aquipseudomonas; species Aquipseudomonas reinekei. The sequence goes on along the minus strand of NZ_MSTQ01000003.1, from coordinate 273,265 downwards.
CGAGCTGGAAGTCTTGCCCCGAGAGACCGCCGAGCTTTTGCATGCCGAGTTCATGGTTCAACTGCAGACACGCAAGCCACGCTTCCGCGAGCGGCAATTGATGTTCAAACATGGCCTCAGCGACATCTATCAGTGGACTGTGCCGTTTTACGGTGCGGATGGTCAATTGCGGGGTTTGCAGGGCGGATGGACTGAAATCGAACGGCGGCCCCGACAGACGTGACAGAACAGTTTTTTCTCTGTCATCTTTGCCGTGCATGCTCTATCGACCAGAGACGAATATTTACGTGCACTCGGTATTCAGAACTTTCTTCTCGGGCCGGCGGTCATTTACTGTAGACACGCCCCAGGCACTTTGTTTTCGGACTATTGAGTGGTGATCGAGATGGAAAGTATCAGTCTCTTGCTCGGTGAGGCTCTGAGCCCGTATCAGGTGACATTGACACCGGCAGGCATTCATGGCGAATGCCGTGTGACATTGAAGAACGCGAGCGGCGAAGTGGTGGTCGATCGAAAATTCAATCAGGCGCAGTTGAGTGACAAGCGATTGTTGACCGATGTGGTCGACGGTTTGCATCGCGATGTGCTGATTGCGGAAGGGCGCCTGGAGCCTTGTGTGATCGCGGCATTACGCAATGCCGCTCAGGACAAGCTGTTGGCCAGTCGAAATTGAATTGTCTTTTGTGGGAACCTTCCTGCAACAAGGTCTGTCAGACCCACTAACAGCAGGATCAAGCATTGTGCTCCGGTGCTTGTAGCTTGCTGCTACCGGTCTTTATGTAGACTGCGTTTAACCCCGAGTCGTCTCCCCACTTCTCGGGGTTTCTTTTGTCTGGAATTTGTCAGCGCCCGGTCTGTTGCTCGAAAAATTTTCGCGAGGCTTCCAGATATTCGCTGCGACTTTCCGGGTCGAGCCAGGCCGCGTAGGCCTCGCTCAGGTAGTCACGAGGCAGGGTGTGCAACAGTTGGTTGATCTCGGTAATGACCTGTCGACCCTGAGGGGTATTGGTGCAACCGATGTACCCGGACAAGTACTTGCCTGTGCCGAGAATCGGGTAGAACTGCAGTTCATCCTCGGCGATCCCTTGCTGCTGAGCCTGATAGCGGATTTCCGGGCGATAACCCAGCAGCAACCGCAGGCGTCCTAGGCGTTGCATTTGCAGGAGACTGCCCAGTGCGTCATTGCCGTAATGCAGCGTCAGGGCCTTGGGTGGGGCCTGCCTGAGCATGGCATCCAGGTACTCGCCATAGTTGCGTTCGGCGATAATCCCCAGCGTTACAGCGCCAGTGGCCAGCAGGGCGGCCAGATCCACTTCGCCTTCCTTGAGGAACGGCACCACCACTTCGCGATCAACCCGGCGCACGGCCAGGCCATTGCTCATGGCACGGAACACGGGAACGGAAAACGCGATCCGGCTTTCGCGTTCCTTGCTCCAGTTCAACGCTGCGTCACAGGTCAGAGAGGGCTCATGAAGCATCTGCAAGCCGCGCGCGCGATTGACCTTCATCACGCTGTGTTGGTACTGCGGCATGCCGGCGATCAGTTTGGTCAACAGTTGATCGATGATCCCCAGACCCTTTTTCGGTCCGTCGAAAATGAACAGCGGTGGCAGATCGCGCTTGAGCCAGATCAGCGACTCCTTGGATTGCGCCCACGCCGAGGGTGCCATAGCGATGATCAGAAGCACGCCCGCCGTAGCGCGCAACGCTCGTCCGTTGCGCCACAGGCAGTGCTTGATGAAGTGCGCAACCAGACGCTTCAGCTCAGATGGCTCCGTCTTTGCGCAGTTGTGTGATCTGCGACGCGTCATAGCCAAGTTCCTGGAGTACCTGAGCGTTGTGTTCGCCCAGTTGCGGCCCGACCCATTCACAATCACCGGGTGTCTCAGAGAGTTTCGGCACAATTCCCGGCATCTTGAAATCTTTGCCATCCGGCAGTTTGGCCTGCAGGAACATTTCCCGGGCGAGGTACTGTGGATCGCTGAACATGTCTTGCGCACTGAAGATCCGGCTGGCTGGTACGTCGGCCTGGTTCAGCAGTTCAATGACCCGGTCCAGCGGCAACGAGTTGACCCAACGATCGATGACGCCGTAAAGCTCGTCACGGCGGCTGTCACGCCCATCGTTGCTGGCCAGCAATGGATCGTTGGCCAGGTCTTCGCGACCAATGACCAGCATGAAGCGCTTGAAGATCGCGTCGCCGTTGGCGCCGATCTGTACATGCTTGCCGTCGGCGCTGGTATGGATCGAGGAGGGCGTGATGCCGGGCATGATGTTGCCGGTACGTTCGCGAATGAAACCGAACACGTCGAACTCCGGGACCATGCTTTCCATCATGGCGAAGATCGCTTCGTACAGCGCGACATCCACCACCTGGCCCTGCCCGCCGTTGACCTCGCGGTGCCGCAAAGCCATCAGCGCGCCGATCACGCCCCACAGTGCGGCAATCGAGTCGCCGATGGAGATGCCGGTGCGCACCGGTGGGCGATCTTCGAAGCCGGTGATGTAGCGTAAGCCGCCCATGGACTCACCGACCGCGCCAAATCCCGGCTGATCTTTCATCGGGCCGGTCTGGCCGAAACCCGACAGGCGCACCATCACCAGCTTCGGATTCAACGCGTGCAAGACCTCCCAGCCCAGGCCGAGCTTTTCCAGGACGCCGGGTCGGAAGTTCTCGATCAGGATGTCCGCTTCGCTCAGCAGCTTTTTCAGAATCGCCAGGCCGTCGGGATGCTTGAGGTTCAGGGTCAAGGACTTTTTATTGCGCGCCTGCACAAACCACCACAGCGACGTGCCCTCATACAACTTGCGCCATTTGCGCAACGGATCGCCGCCATCCGGGGATTCGACCTTGACCACATCGGCACCGAATTCGGCGCAAATGCGCGAAGCAAAGGGGCCGGCAATCAACGTGCCCAATTCAATGACTTTCAGGCCTGAAAGCGGTTTGGCGGTCAACGACATACGGGAACCTGTAGGGCAAGGGTTGAGCGAATACAGCGTTTTAACATAGCCGACCGTCAGGCGCCCGAGGTAGATCGTCTTCTATTCGTTGATTGATGCCTGCATCGGTTAGACTTGCCGCCTTTCCCCGTATCTAGAAGCCCGTTCATGGCCCAGCCGTCCACGACCTACAAGTTTGAACTGAACCTCACCGACCTCGACCGCAGTGTCTACGAGAGCGTCAAGCAAACCATCGCCCGTCACCCTTCGGAAACCGAAGAGCGCATGACCGTGCGCCTGCTGGCTTACGCCCTCTGGTACAACGAACAACTGTCCTTTGGCCGTGGTCTGTCAGAAGTGGACGAACCAGCCTTGTGGGAAAAAAGTCTGGATGACCGCGTCCTGCACTGGATCGAAGTCGGCCAGCCGGATGCCGAACGTCTGACCTGGTGCTCGCGTCGCACCGAGCGCACCAGCCTGCTGGCTTACGGCAGCCTGCGTGTCTGGGAAGGCAAAGTGGTGCCAGCGGTGAAAAACCTGAAGAACGTGAACATTGCGGCCGTGCCTCAGGAAGTGCTGGAAACCCTGGCCAAAGACATGCCCCGCGTCATCAAGTGGGACGTAATGATCAGCGAAGGGACGATTTTCGTGACCGACGATCGCGGTCAACACGAAGTCCAACTGACCTGGTTGTTGGGCGAGCGCGGCTGAAGCTGCGCCATCCCCGATTTATCCTACGTAATCTAGAGAAGCTCCCGTCACCCCATGCGCATTGAACCTCGCCTGCTGCCCGACACCTTGCCCTTCCTCGGTGATATTCCACCTTTGCTGACCCGCCTGTATGCGGCGCGGGGGGTGCAATCCGAAGCCGAACTGGACAAGAGCCTGGCACGGTTGATTCCGTTCCAGAAGCTCAAGGGCATCGAGGCAGCCGTGGATTTGCTGGTGGTCGCCCTCGAGCAGCGTCAGCGGATCCTGATCGTCGGCGACTTTGACGCCGATGGCGCAACGGCCAGTACCGTCGGCACGTTGGGGCTGCGCTTGCTGGGTGCGGCACATGTCGATTACCTGGTGCCCAATCGATTCGACTACGGTTACGGCCTGACGCCGGAAATCGTCGCGGTGGCGCTGGAGCGTCAGCCACAATTGCTGATCACCGTGGACAATGGCATCTCCAGTGTCGAAGGCGTGGCGGCGGCGAAGAAAGCTGGGCTGAACGTGCTGGTCACCGATCACCACTTGCCCGGCGATGAGCTACCGTTGGCCGATGCCATCGTCAATCCGAACCAGCCCGGCTGCGAGTTTCCGAGCAAGGCCCTTGCTGGCGTCGGGGTGATTTTCTATGTCCTGATGGCTCTGCGCGCGCGGTTGCGCGGGCTCGGCTGGTATGCGGACAAGCCGCAACCGAACATCGGAGAGTTGCTCGATCTGGTGGCGCTGGGCAGCGTAGCCGATGTGGTTCCGCTGGATGCCAACAACCGGATTCTGGTGCATCAGGGCCTCGAGCGTATTCGTGCCGGCCGTGCCCGACCGGGGGTCAAGGCGATCCTGGACGTGGCCAAGCGTGACCCTGCGCGCATTACCTCTACCGACCTTGGCTTTATTGTCGGCCCGCGCCTGAACGCGGCAGGGCGTCTGGACGACATGAGCCTGGGCATCGAATGCCTGCTGACCGAAGACGCCGGCCTCGCCCGTGAAATGGCTGCGCAACTGGACGGCATGAACCAGGACCGCAAATCCATCGAACAGGGCATGCAGCGTGAAGCGCTGGCTCAGCTCAAGGACCTGCCAGTAGAGTCGATGCCATTCGGTTTGTGCCTGTTCGACCCCGAATGGCACCAGGGCGTCATCGGCATTCTCGCGTCGCGTATGAAAGAGCGTTACTTCCGTCCGACCATCGCCTTTGCCGATGCCGGCGATGGACTGCTCAAGGGCTCGGGTCGTTCGGTCCAAGGCTTTCATATCCGCGACGCGTTGAGCGTGGTGGCGGCGCAGCATCCGAACCTGATCACCAAGTACGGCGGTCATGCGATGGCGGCTGGCCTGACGTTGCCGGAAGCGAATTTTCCGCTGTTTGCCGAAGCGTTTGATGCCGAGGTTCGTCGGCAACTGCGCGAAGAGGATCTGACCGGGCGCCTGCTGTCGGACGGCACCCTGGCGGTCGAGGAGTTTCACCTGGAACTGGCCCGCGCGTTGCGCCATGCCGGCCCTTGGGGACAGCACTTTCCGGAGCCGCTGTTTCACGGGGTGTTTCAGTTGGTCGAGCAGCGTGTCGTCGGTGAGCGGCACCTCAAGGTCGTGCTGCGAAGCGAATGTGGCTCGGTGAAACTCGATGGCATCGCATTCGGTATCGATCGGGACGTCTGGCCGAACCCGACCATCAAGTGGGTGGAGTTGGCCTACAAGCTCGATGTGAACGAGTTCCGGGGCAATGAAACCGTTCAGTTGATGATTGCCCATATCGAACCGCGATAGCTTTTGTGGCGAGGGAGCAAGCTCCCTCGCCACAGGGTATGTGTTGTGTGCAGATTGTCCGTGTTTCATTCTTGAACCCTCCCTCATCCCCCGATGTCGACTAGGCTCTAAGCACTGCTTGATTATCCTTGTGACGTCTTGTCGATTTTTATGCCCGCGGGGGCGGGTGCTGTACCTTTTTCCTGTCACTCGTCGACTTTTCAAACAGAACCCTGGAGCCTGACCACTGATTCGAGAGGTGCCCCATGAGTCTGCTGCTTGAACCCTATACCCTGCGCCAATTGACCCTGCTCAACCGCATTGCGGTGTCGCCAATGTGCCAGTACTCGAGCGTCGATGGTCTGGCCAATGATTGGCATCTGGTCCACCTCGGCAGCCGCGCCATCGGCGGGGCTGGGCTGGTGTTTACCGAAGCCACGGCGGTCACGGCCGACGGGCGGATCACCGCGCAAGACCTTGGTCTGTGGAACGATGAACAGATCGAACCCCTGCAACGCATCACCCGCTTCATTGCCGCTCAGGGCGGCATCGCGGGCATCCAGTTGGCCCATGCCGGCCGCAAGGCCAGCACTTGGCGGCCGTGGCTCGGCAAGCATGGCAGCGTCAAGCCTGACGACGGTGGCTGGTTGCCGGTCGGTCCGTCACCGATTGCCTTCGATCCGCAGCACACTCAACCCAAACAGCTCGACGATGATGAAATCGCCGATGTGATTCAGGCTTTCGTCGATGCCGCCAAACGAGCGCTGACCGCCGGTTTCAAGGTGGTGGAAGTGCATGCGGCCCATGGTTACCTGCTGCATCAATTTCTCTCGCCGCTGAGTAATCAGCGACGCGACCAATGGGGCGGTTCCTTTGAAAACCGCATTCGCCTGGTGTTGCAGGTCACTGAAGCCGTGCGCGCGGTGTGGCCTGAAGAATTGCCGCTGTTTGTCCGGGTCTCGGCCACGGACTGGGTGGAAGATGGCTGGAACCCGGATGAGACCGTCGAGCTGGCGCGACGTCTCAAAGCCCTTGGCGTAGACCTGATCGATGTGTCGTCGGGTGGTACGGCGGTTAACGCGGAAATTCCGACCGGGCCTGGCTACCAGACGCGCTTCGCTGAACGTGTCCGCAAAGAAGCCGACATTGCCACCGGCACCGTAGGCATGATTACCGAACCGGCACAGGCCGAACACATTCTGCGCACCTGTCAGGCGGACATCATTTTCCTGGCTCGCGAGCTGTTGCGCGACCCGTACTGGCCGCTGCACGCTGACGACGATCTCGGGGGACGCAAGGCCATCTGGCCGGCGCAATATCAACGGGCGACTCATCGTGATCAGCCGATTCATGAGTCAGATTTGCGGGACTGAACGCGCCGCTACAAAAAAAGCCCCTGAATCGTGAGATCCAGGGGCTTTCGTTTGAGCGGTATTGATCAGGCCGCTTCGATCTTGCTGCGGTTCTGCTCGACCTTGTTGAGGTAATCCTTGAGCTTGTCCTGTTCCGCCGGTGTGGTGAACAAGCCGAGCTTGCTACGGCGCCACAGGATGTCGTGGGCGGTGGTGGCCCATTCGTCGCTGCACAGGTAATCGACTTCGCGGGTGTAGAGACCGCCGCCGATGTGTTCGCCCAGGTCGCTCAGATTCTGCACGCCTTCGAGCATGCGCCAGGTTCGAGTGCCGTAGGTGGTGGCCCAGCGGCGCGAGATTTCGGTCGGGACCCAGTCAAACCTGTCGCGGATTTTCGAGCTCAGCGCCTGCGGGGTCGTCATGTCTTCGCCGCCCGGCAGGGGAGCGTTGGCGGTCCAGCTCGGTTTGATGTGAGAGAAGTAAGGCGCCAGTTGCGCCAGCGCCGACTCGGCCAGTTTGCGGTAGGTGGTCAGCTTGCCGCCGAACACGGACAGCAGCGGGGCTTCTTCGCCGGAGCCTGACAAGGCGAGGGTGTAATCGCGGGTCACGGCCGACGGGTTGTCCGATTCGTCGTTGCACAGCGGACGCACACCGGAATAGCTGTGCAGGATGTCGTCACGACTGATCTGTTTTTTGAAGTGGGCGTTGACCACCTTCAACAAATAATCGGTTTCGCCTTCGGTGATCGCAACCGCAGCCGGATCGCCGGTGTATTCGCGGTCGGTGGTGCCGATCAGGGTGAAGTGGTTCAAATACGGAATGGTGAAGACGATGCGCTGATCTTCGTTTTGCAGAATGTGCGCATGTTCACCTTCGTACAGCTTCGGCACGATCAGGTGGCTGCCCTGGATCAGACGGATACCGTACGGCGACTCCATCTTCAGGTCATCACGGATGAACTTGGCGACCCAAGGGCCGGCCGCGTTCACCAATGCTTTGGCGCGAATCGAAAACAGGCTGCCGTCGGCGCGCTCCAGGTGCAAATGCCACAAGCCTTTGGTGCGGTGAGCGCTGACACAACGGGTTTGAGTATGGACGTGGGCGCCTTTTTCCCGGGCGGCCATGGCGTTCAGCACCACGAGGCGCGCATCGTCGACCCAGCAGTCGGAATATTCAAAGCCTTTGGTGATTTCGCTTTTCAGTGCGCTGTCCGCACCGAACTTCAGGCTTTTCGAGCCTTGGAGTTGTTCGCGTTTGCCCAGATTGTCATACAGAAACAGACCCGCGCGGATCATCCAGGCTGGACGCAGATGCGGACGGTGCGGCAACACGAAGCGCATTTGCTTGACGATGTGGGGCGCCTTGGCCAGCAAGACTTCGCGCTCGGCCAAGGCTTCGCGCACCAGGCGGAATTCGTAATGTTCGAGATAGCGCAGGCCACCATGGATCAGCTTGCTGCTGGCTGATGATGTGTGGCTGGCCAAGTCATCCTTTTCGCAAAGGAACACCGAGAGGCCACGGCCGGCGGCGTCCGCTGCGATCCCCACGCCATTGATGCCGCCACCGATGACGGCAATATCGTAGACCTCGGCAAGAGGGGGCGTAGGCAAGGTGGAAGTGGGCATCGGCTAAGGCCTCGGGCTTTTTTGATTTTCTGTATTTGAATTCGAACATAAATGTTCATTTGCGAAAATACTAGCCCATTAAGACGCGCACAGCCAGTCAGCTTCGATTGAAAATACTCATCGAAGGGCGGTGAAAGGAAAATTTACGAACATTTTTGAGGGGAATGCACTGTAGGAGCCGGCTTGCTGGCGATGCGATCTCAAGGGCGCCATCGCCGGCAAGCCGGCTCTTGCGGGTCGTTCAACCTTCGTTGTGGTTAAACAACCTCCAGCCGAACCTTGTGCTGGTTCAGCAATTGCGCCAGCGCCGGGGAGGGCTGCTGATCGGTTACAAGGCAATCAACCAGGCTGATCGGACCCAGGCGAATCATGGCGTTGCGCCCGAATTTGCTCGAGTCGGCGGCGAGAATCACTTGACGGGCATTGGCGATGATCGCCTGGGACACCCGCACTTCCTGATAATCGAAATCCAGCAAACTGCCATCTTCATCGATGCCGCTAATGCCGACCAGAGCGAAGTCGACCTTGAACTGGTTGATGAAATCGACACTCGCCTGACCCACTACGCCACCGTCACGCCGCACATTGCCGCCGGTCAGCAGCACGTCAAAGTCGTCCTTGGCGCTGAGCATCGAGGCCACATGCAGGTTGTTGGTGATGATCTTCAGGTGATTGTGATTGAGCAGCGCGCGGGCGATGGATTCGGTGGTGGTGCCGATGTTGATGAACAGCGAGGCGTGATCCGGAATCTGTGCGGCAATGGCTTCGCCAATACGCTGTTTCTCATCGCGCATCTGGTCGGCGCGCATGGCGTAGGCAGTGTTTTCGACACTGGAGTCGTAAGCCGCGCCGCCGTGGTAGCGACGCAGCAAATTGGCTTCCGCGAGCTGGTTGATATCGCGGCGGATGGTTTGCGGAGTAACAACGAACAGCGTAGCCATTTCCTCGATACTCACATAGCCGCGTTCGCGAACCAGTTCGAGGATTTGCTGCTGACGGGGAGGCAGATTCATGGGGCGTCCTTTGGGCTGCCGTGCAAAATTTGCCCATGATGCCGCAGGAATCTGCTCCCTGCCAGTTACAACCGGATACCGGTCTGGCTATTGGCTTATTCAGCCCCTTCCTGCGGCTCCCAATCGCGGGTGCGGCTGACGGCTTTTTTCCAGCCGGCGTAGAGTTTTTCCTTCGCCGCTTCGTCCAGGGTCGGTTCGAATTTGCGCTCGATCACGGCCTTGCCGCGCAACTCTTCCAGGCTGCCCCAGAAACCACACGCCAGGCCCGCCAGGTAGGCAGCACCCAGCGCCGTGGTTTCGCGCATTTGCGGACGCTCGACGTGCGTGCCGAGGATATCGGCCTGGAACTGCATGAGGAAGTTGTTCGCCACCGCACCGCCATCCACGCGCAAGGCTTTGAGGCGCTCCCCGGCATCTTGCTGCATGGCATCGAGTACGTCGCGGGTCTGGTAGGCAATCGACTCGAGCGCTGCGCGGATGATGTGATCCACGCGGACACCGCGGGTCAGGCCGAACAATGCGCCGCGGGCATACGGGTCCCAGTACGGAGCACCCAGGCCAGTAAAGGCCGGGACCAGGTACACACCATTACTGTCCTTGACCTTGTTGGCAAAGTATTCGGTGTCGTGAGCGTCATTGATGATCTTCAACTCGTCCCGTAGCCATTGCACGGTGGAACCGCCGTTGAACACCGCGCCTTCCAGGGCATAGGCCACTTCGCCGCGCGGACCGCAGGCAATGGTGGTCAGCATGCCGTGGCTGGATTTCACGGCTTTGTCGCCGGTGTTCATCAACAGGAAGCAACCGGTGCCGTAGGTGTTTTTGGCCTGGCCGGCCTCGACACACATCTGTCCGAACAACGCGGCTTGCTGGTCGCCGGCGATACCACCGATGGCGATACCGCTTTTGGTGCGGCCGTAGATTTCCGACGACGATTTCACTTCGGGCAGCATTTCGCGAGGGATATCCAGCACCTCCAGCATCTTCGCATCCCACTCCAGGGTGTGGATGTTGAAAAGCATGGTGCGTGAGGCGTTGGTGTAGTCAGTGACGTGCACTTTGCCGCCGGTAAATTTCCAGATCAGCCAGCTGTCGACGGTGCCGAACAGCAGCTCGCCGTTGCGTGCACGCTCACGGCTGCCTTCGACATTGTCGAGAATCCACTTGAGCTTGGTGCCGGAGAAATACGGGTCGGTGACCAGGCCCGTGGTGTCGCTGATGTATTGCTCGTGGCCATCGCGTTTGAGCTGCTGGCAGATCTCGGTGCTGCGTCGGCACTGCCAGACGATGGCGTTGTAGATCGGGCGTCCGGTGTTCTTGTCCCAGACCACCGTGGTTTCACGCTGGTTGGTGATGCCGATGGCCGCGACCTGATCGTGATGCAGACCGGCTTGCGCCAGTGCCTCGACCATCACTGCGCTCTGTGTGGCGAAGATTTCCATCGGGTCATGCTCGACCCAGCCGGCTTGCGGGTAGTGCTGCGCGAACTCCCGTTGAGCGGTGCAGACCACGTTGGCGTCGCGGTCGAAAATGATCGCGCGGGAGCTGGTCGTACCCTGATCGAGGGCAATGATGTAGTTCTTATTCTGAGAGTCGGTCATGTCGATTGCCTTGGACGAAATAAGGGGGTGAGGTCTGGCGCGCGATCTTTTCGGCAGGATCATGCGCCAACGGTATCAAGAAATTCTGGGTTTGCCGTCAATGGCTGTTGTTGTGTCCTTTGTAGCAGGTGCGGCGCCGGGCAGATGGCGGGCGATGATTCCGCGATAGGCCGCGGCACCGAGGCAGGCGCCGACGATCGGGGCGAATATCGGAATCAGGAAGTAGGGGATGTCGCGCCCGCCGGTAAGGGAAATTTCGCCCCAACCGGAGAAAAATGTCATGAGTTTCGGGCCGAAGTCCCGTGCAGGGTTCATCGCGAAACCGGTCAGTGGCCCCATCGAACTGCCGATCACCGCAATCAGCAAGCCGATCAGGATCGGTGCCAGCGGGCCATTGGGCAGGCCATTGTTATCGTCGGTCAGCGACATGATCACGCCCATCAGGATGGCGGTGATGATCACCTCGACCAGAAAGGCTTGCGCTGTGGACAGGCTCGGGTTGGGGAAGGTGGAAAACACCGATGCCAGCTCAAGGCTGGCTTCGGTGCCGCGAACCATATGGTGAGTTTGTTCGAAATCGAAGAACAAGTTGCTGTACAACGTGTACACCAACAGCGCACCGCAAAAGGCGCCAGCGACCTGGGCGAAAATATAGAAGGGCAGTTTGCGCTTTTCGAAGTCGGCAAAAATGCTCAGCGCGATGCTGACGGCGGGATTCAGGTGAGCCCCGGAAACCCCGGCAGTCAGGTAGATCGCCATGCTGACACCAACGCCCCAAATGATGCTTATTTCCCACAAGCCAAAGCTGGCGCCCGCGACCTTGAGCGCGGCGACGCAACCGGTACCAAAAAAAATCAGAAGCGCGGTGCCCAGAAACTCGGCCATGCATTGGCTCGAGAGCGACGGTTGTTGTACAGCAGTTGTCATTGAAACCTCATTTTTTTCTTGTCTGGCGCTTGCTTTCCATCAGGGTCAGAGCGCGGTTTTCCCCGAGGCAGAATCCCCATCCTGTTCCCGGTTTACAGCGGGGCGTTGCGGTATGACTCTTCGAGAAGTTTCATAAACGAAAAAATATAGACAAGAAACACTGCTGTCAAAGGTCGAAAGTGAACCACTGGTCATAAATAAACTATTAGTTCGGTGAATGATCGCGGATGATCAAGGGCGGCAACCCATGCAAACGGTGCCGGGTTAGAGCCTTTTGCGGATCAATGTCCTAGAATCCGGCGCAGGATTTTTCTACTGCCGCCCAGTCTGGAGCTGTCATGACCCCCGCATTGGATTTGCTGAAAAAGGTTCGGGCCGAACACCGAGTGCACAGTTACGAACATGACCCGAAGGCAGCGTCCTATGGACTCGAAGCCGCAGAAAAACTTGGCCTGGACCCGGCTCAGGTGTTCAAGACCTTGCTTGCGGCCAGCGAGAAAGGCGAGCTGCTGGTGGCGGTGGTGCCAGTTGTCGGCAGTCTGGACTTGAAAGGTTTGGCTCACGCCGCCGGGGTGAAAAAAGTTGAAATGGCCGACCCCGTCGCAGCGCAACGGTCGACGGGTTATCTGTTGGGCGGGATCAGTCCGCTGGGGCAAAAAAAGCGGTTGCGCACTTTTATAGATAATTCGGCCCAACCCTTCGCGAGCATTTTCGTCAGTGCCGGCCGACGTGGGCTGGAGGTCGAATTGGCCCCGGCAGTGCTGGCCGAGCATACTCAAGCAACGTTCGCCGATATCGGTCGGGCCTGACAGGACAGCCACGCCACTGTATGGCGAAAATCGGTCAACTCTGTCACTGGTGGTTTTTCCCCGGCGACCTCATGCTCGGTGACCTGACAAAGGGAGATGTTTATGCAACTTGAGTTTCATCAGGTCGACGCGTTCAGTGATCAGCCTTTTCGTGGCAACCCGGCAATGGTCTATCGGCTGGATGCCTGGCTCGCCGATGAGTTGATGCAAAAGATTGCCGCCGAGCACAATCTTGCTGAAACGGCTTTTGTCGTGCGCGAAGGCCAGGGCTGGCACATCCGCTGGTTTACCCCGACCACCGAAGTCCCGCTGTGCGGTCACGCGACGCTGGCCAGTGCTCACGTTTTGTTCGAGATCTACAAGGAGCCAGTCGAGCGCCTGGACTTCACCTGCAAGTCCGGCCCGCTGAGTGTCAGCCGCGAGGGTGGGCTTTTGTGGCTGGATTTCCCGGCAATCATCCCGTCAGAGGTGGGCGTGACGCTGGACGTCGAGCGTGCCCTCGGCGTGGAAGCCGTCGATGTGTTGGGATCGAATGAACTGTTCGTGGTGTTGGAGTCCGAGCAGGCGGTACTCGACTGTCAGCCGGATATGGTGGCGCTGGCCAGGCTGCCATGGTTGGGCGCCATCGTCACCGCGCGGGGCAGCAAGCACGATTTCGTCTCGCGCTACTTCGCACCGGCCATTGGCATCAACGAGGATCCGGTGACGGGATCGACTCATTGCAGCCTGATTCCGTACTGGTCTGCACGGTTGAGCAAGTCAAGTTTGACGGCGTATCAATGCTCGGCGCGGGGAGGAGAGTTGTTCTGCCGGCTGGAAGGCGACCGGGTGAAAATTGGCGGGAATGCGACGCTGGTGACCAGCGGAACGTTGCTGTTGGGCTGACTCAAAACTCCTGTAGGAGCAAGCCTGCTCGCGATAGCGGTGGATCAGCCAACAGGGTTGTTGAATGAAAAACCGTCATCGCGAGCAGGTCGCTCCCACTGCGAGGGTGCTGATCAGTGAGCAGTGCTGTAGCGCCGAACGCCAGCTTCTACGGCCGCGATCTGCGCCGCCATGCTTCCGCTCGCCTGGAACAGCAGCAGGTGTTCCGCCGCGACACGTATGCCGACCTCAGTGCCAATCAGATGATCGACATGGCTCGGGAAGATCGACTCCAGCTGTGTGCCGGTTGGCAGTTGCAGGCGATAGAGCGTTGAGGCGCCCTGGAACGACTTGCCCACAATCCGCACCTTCAATGCACTGTCTGGCGCATAAACGATGTCGTCCGGACGCAGCAACACGTCCACTGCGCTACCCACCGGCCAGGTGTAGGCCCGGTTACCGCGCAACTCGCCCAGCTCGGTTTGCACTGACTCCGGGCTGCTCAACTGACCACGAATGAAGTAGCCCTGGCCGATGAAGCTGGCCACGTAGGGCGTCAGAGGTTCGTGATAGAGGTTGTAGGGCGTATCCCACTGCTCAAGTCGACCTTCCTTGAATACGCCGACGTGATCGCTGACCGCGAAGGCTTCTTCCTGATCGTGGGTCACCAGAATCGCGCTGGTGCCGCGGGCCTTGAGGATGTCGCGCACCTCGTGGCTGAGCTTGCGGCGCAATTCACCATCGAGGTTGGAGAACGGTTCATCGAGCAAGAGCAATTGCGGCTCTGGCGCCAGGGCACGGGCCAGTGCGACACGTTGCTGCTGACCACCGGAAAGCTCATGGGGGAAGCGCTTGCCGAGGCCTTTGAGGTTGACCAGTTCCAGCAGCTCTTCGGTGACGCGATCCTTTTGCGGGTGCTTGCGAATGCCGAAGGCGATGTTGTCGGCCACGCTCAGGTGTGGAAACAGTGCGTAGTCCTGGAACACCATGCCGATCCGGCGTTTCTCCGGCGCAAGGGTGAAACCGGCGCTGGAGATCGTCTCTCCCGCCAGCTGGATGTCACCTTCGTGCACCGGCTCGAATCCGGCAATGGCGCGCAGTGTGGTGGTCTTGCCGCAACCTGAAGAGCCGAGCAGGCAACCGATGTCACCGGCGTTCAAATGCAGGTTGAGGTTTTGCACCACCCGCTGGTCTTGATAACCGCAGGCGAGGTTGCGCAGGTTTAGCAGTAATGGCTGGCTCATGCGTGGTGGTACGCCGGCTCGACGAGAAACTCGAGCAGGGCCTTTTGCGCATGCAGGCGGTTCTCGGCTTGATCCCAGGCAACCGAACGCGGGTCATCGAGCAGGTCGATGCTGATTTCTTCGCCACGGTGAGCGGGCAGGCAATGCATGAACAGCACGTCCGGCGCGGCCAGGTCGAGCAGTGCGCGGTTCACCTGGTAAGGGGCGAACAGCTGAAGGCGCTTGGCGGTTTCTTCTTCCTGGCCCATGGAGGTCCAGACATCAGTGCTCACCAGATGGGCGCCGCGCACGGCATCCTTCGGATCGCGAACGATGGTGACCCGGTCCCCGGCCATGGCCACGAATTCGGGATTGGGCTCGTAGCCTTCCGGGCAGGCAACGCGCAGCTGGAAGTCGAACTGGATCGCCGCTTCTATATAGCTATTGCACATGTTGTTACCGTCGCCGATCCAGGCCACGGTCTTGCCCTGGATGGTGCCGCGGTGTTCGAGGAATGTCTGCATGTCGGCCAGCAACTGGCACGGATGCAGGTCGTCGGACAGGCCGTTGATCACCGGCACGCGCGAGTTGGCGGCGAACTCGGTCAGGTTGCTGTGGGCAAAGGTGCGGATCATTACTGCATCGAGCATGCTCGACATGACGATCGCGCAGTCGCCGATCGGCTCGCCACGGCCCAGTTGGGTGTCGCGGGGCGACAGGAAAATCGCCTGGCCGCCGAGCTGGATCATGCCGGCTTCGAAGGAAATGCGGGTGCGGGTCGAGGACTTCTCGAAAATCATCCCGAGCACGCGGTTTTTCAGGGGCTCGAACAGTACGCCGCGGTTACGCAGGTCTTTGAGCTCAACGCCTCGACGGATTACGCTGACCAGCTCTTCGGGCGTGCAATCCATTAGGGAGAGAAAGTGCCTTGCGCTCATCATTGACTACCTTTTTGCTACAAACCGCAGATGCTCAAAGCCTTGTTTGACGGAACAACGGGCGAGACCTGCGGCGTAAGCCGCACGGGGCGACGAAATAGGGGGAGGCGCGATCTTATAATTAAATGTCGCGTCTTACCAATAGGGCTACGGTTTTAGGGGATTTCAGAGGGGCTACGGGGTGACCGCAGTAGCGCTTTTGAAGCCTGTTTCCTGACAGCAGCGAAGCATTTGTACACCGCGCCTGCGCAGCTTGGCAATCAAGCGGAGCGCGGATGGCTTGTCAGTGGTCTGTTTGCGACCCCATATTCGCGGCGTTTCGGCGTCGTGCGTCTGATCTGAAATATTTGCTAATGCAAAGTGCTGGGTTATAAATAAATCACGAGCGACGCAGGAAGCCTCCGCAATGGAATCGAAAGAACAGCAGCTAATGGAATTGCTCGGCCTCACAGCCCGCTCCCTGACTCACCTGACCGCGTCGATGACCTCGATGTGCTTCGAATTGCTGCGTAGCAGCGACCCGGTGACCCGGGACGCCGGTCGGCGAATGATCGACCGCATGGCCACCATCAGCACCGGGCTGGACGAGCACTGGCGGCTGATTGGCGAGTTGACCGGGGTGCATGTCGCCCACGAGCAGATCGAAACCATCCAGGAAATCCAGTCGCAGACGCCACCGAGGCTGCCGTCGAGCTGATCGGCAACGGCCATCGGTTGGCCTGATGGTCAGCGATTCACAAGACGAACGTCGCTGGCGCGGTCGCGGGGCACGCGCCATAGTTTTGTTCCCGCGGCCAATATTGCCCGCCCAGAACAAGACAGAGACTGGCCATGACCAAGACTCTCCATCACCGTGCGTGCCACCTGTGTGAAGCCATCTGCGGCCTGACCATCGAAACCACTGAAAGCGAAGGCGGCAACCTGCAGATCACCTCGATCAAGGGTGATCCGCTGGATACGTTCAGTCGCGGGCACATTTGCCCCAAGGCTGTCGCCCTGCAGGATATCCAGAATGATCCTGATCGCCTGCATCAACCGATGCGGCGGGTGGGTAGTGAATGGCAGCCGATCGAGTGGGAGGACGCTTTCAATCTTGTCGCCGAAAGGCTGGCAGCGATTCAGGAGCGACATGGGCAAAACGCGGTGGCGGTTTATCAGGGCAACCCCAGCGTGCACAACTACGGGCTGATGACCCACAGCAACTACTTTCTCGGCCTGTTGAAAACCCGCAACCGGTTTTCCGCGACGTCGGTCGACCAACTGCCTCATCACCTGACCAGCCATTTGATGTACGGCCACGGTTTGTTGCTGCCGATCCCGGACATTGATCACACCGACTTCATGTTGATCCTCGGCGGTAATCCGCTGGCCTCCAACGGCAGCATCATGACCGTGCCCGATGTGGAAAAACGCTTGAAAGCCATTCAAGCCCGGGGCGGCAAAGTGGTGGTGGTTGACCCGCGACGCAGCGAAACGGCAGCGATCGCCGATCAACACCTGTTTGTGCGTCCTGGCGGCGATGCGGCGTTGTTGTTTGGCCTGCTCAATACGTTGTTCGCCGAAGGCCTGACCCGCGACAGTCATTTGCCTGTGGACGGTCTGGACGAGGTGCGCGAGGCAATTGCGACATTCAGCGCTGAGTCCATGAGCCCGTTGTGCGCGGTGCCGGCCGAACAGATCCGTCAACTGGCACGGGACTTCGCTGCTGCGCCAACCGCGGTTTGCTACGGTCGCATGGGCGTCTCGACCCAGGCATTCGGCACGCTCTGTCACTGGCTGGTGCAGTTGATCAACCTGGTCACCGGTAACCTCGATCGCGTCGGGGGGGCCTTGTGCACTGAGCCCGCGGTGGACCTGGTGGCCTCGACCTCGGGCGGGCATTTCAATCTGTGGCAGAGCCGGGTTTCCGGTCGACCGGAGTACGCCGGTGAGCTGCCGGTGTCGGCGTTGGCGGAAGAAATGCTGACCGAGGGGCAAGGGCAGGTTCGCGCGCTGATCACCGTGGCGGGTAATCCCGTGTTATCGACGCCCAATGGTCGACAACTGGAGCAAGCGCTGGATGGCCTGGAATTCATGGTCAGTGTCGACCTGTACATCAATGAGACTACGCGCTACGCCGATCTGATCCTGCCATCCACTTCGGCACTGGAAAACGATCACTACGATACGACCTTCAACATGTTTGCCGTGCGCAATGTCAGCCGCTTCAATCGGGCGATTCTGCCCAAGCCCGAAGGCGCGCTGCATGACTGGGAGATTTTCGTCGGGCTGGCCAAGGCCTTTGCCGCGAAGACCGGCAAGGAGCTGAAACCGACCATCGCGCCGGCGCAGATGATCGATCGTGGGTTGCGCATGGGCCAGTACGGTGACGCCTCGGCGCAAAAACTGTCGCTGGCGACGCTGTTCGACCATCCTCACGGCGTTGATCTGGGTGCGTTGCAAGCCAATCTGGCGCCACGTCTGAAAACCGCCAATCAGCGGGTTCAAGCTGCGCCTGCCGCGATTCTTGCCGATCTGGCGCGCTTTGCCGCGCTGCCGGCTCCGGCGGCTGGTGAGTTGCTGATGATCGGCCGTCGCCATGTGCGCAGTAACAACTCGTGGATGCACAACTATCATCGTCTGGTGAAAGGCAAACCGCGTCATCAGTTGTTGATGCACCCCGAGGACCTGGCCAGCCGTGGCTTGATTGACGGGCAACGTGTGCGGGTCAGTTCACGGGTCGGGGTCATCGAGGTGGAAGTGCTTGGCAGCCTGGATATGATGAAAGGCGTGGTCAGTCTTCCGCACGGTTGGGGACATGCGCGCCCGGGTGTGCAAATGACCATCGCCAGCGGCCAGCCGGGAGCCAGCGCCAACGACCTGACGGATGAGTGTCAGCTCGACGAGTTGTCCGGCAATGCAGCGCTCAATGGCGTTCCGGTGACGGTGGCGGCCGCCTGACCGTATCTGACGGAGAGACCGAGCAGGGCGCTCGGCTTTCCGTTACAATGCGCCACCGTGCCGACCCATGAGTCGGAAAGTTCAGCCGAGGTGCTCCATGGATATCATCGAAACGATTAAAGAGCAGATTGCCAACAACACCATTCTGCTTTACATGAAAGGCTCGCCAAATGCCCCGCAGTGCGGCTTCTCCGCTAAGGCCGCGCAGGCCGTGATGGCATGTGGCGAAAAGTTTGCGTACGTGGACATCCTGCAGAACCCGGAGATCCGCGCCAACCTGCCAAAATACGCCAACTGGCCAACCTTTCCGCAACTGTGGGTCGGTGGTGAGCTGGTCGGCGGTAGCGACATCATGACCGAGATGGCTGCAGACGGTTCGCTGCAAACCACCATCAAGGTTGCAGTCGAAGCCGCTGCTGCTGCCAAGTCCGAAGCCTGATTCGGTCCTTGCAGGCGCTGGCAAGCCAGCGCCTGCAGCGGCATTAAAAGCCCCGCCTCTTCAACAGAGTGCGGGGCTTTTTATGGCGTCGAGATTATTGGCGTAGCACTTACTCGTCTTCGCCCATCTGCGATTGCAGATAGTTTTCCAGACCAATCTTGTCGATCAGGCCCAGTTGGGTTTCCAGCCAGTCAATATGTTCTTCTTCGGACTCAAGGATGTCTTCGAGCAGTTCACGGCTACCGAAGTCGCCGACTTTCTCGCAATGCGCGATGGCTAGTTTGAGATCGGCATGGCCGGTTTTCTCGATACGCAGGTCGCACTCAAGCATTTCCTTGGTGTGCTCGCCGATGTGCAGCTTGCCCAGGTCCTGCACGTTCGGCAGGCCTTCAAGGAACAGGATGCGCTTGATCAGCTTGTCCGCGTGCTTCATCTCGTCGATGGATTCGTGGTACTCGTGCTTGCCGAGCTTGTTCAGACCCCAATCTTCATACATCCGCGCGTGCAGGAAGTATTGATTGATCGCGACCAGTTCATTGGCAAGGATCTTGTTGAGATGCTGGATGACTGTAATGTCGCCTTTCATGATGGGGTCCTGCCCTGTATTAGCTGTCTATAAGCCGGAGTTTGAGCCGCGCAACTAAGAGTGTCAAACCTAAGTTATTGAATAATATATGAAAATTAATCGGAATAAGAATGTTTGTGTTCCGCGTCTAGGGCCTAACTAGTTGATTTTCAGGCATAAAAAAACCGGACATAAGTCCGGCTCTTTGAATTTGGATTATTCAGGCAGCTGTAAATTCTGCAGGATAAGGAATCGCGGCTTGGGCAGTCTGCAATTCCATCAGTGTTTCGCGGACCACTTCCTTGGCAAGGCAGGCACATTTGCCACATTGACTGGCAACGCCCGTGGCCAACCGGACTTCTTTGTAGCTGCAGCATCCTTCATAGATCGCATCGCGGATTTTACCGTCGGTGACGCCAGTGCAGAGGCAAACATACATAAGAGAAGACCGTCGCTTGTTTATGTCTCGAATGCGATGGATCTTAATGTTAACGAGAATGATTGTCAAAGTGCTTTGAGGGAACATTTCCTGAAGGCTGACGAACGGTTTTCCGCTGCCGCGCAGGCGTTGATTTTACTGAAGCGATTTTACCTCGGCGGGAAAAACCGTTGAGGACAGGCCAAACACGCAGTGTATGATGGCCGGTCTTTGCGCAACGGATTTGTGTCACAGGGCTGTCGCTTGAGGGTGGCAGGCTGACGCAAACCTTGTTTTTCACGTTTCTACACCAGGAGATATCCAATGAGCGTACTCGTAGGCAAACAAGCCCCTGACTTCACCGTACCGGCTGTACTCGGCAATGGCGAAATCGTAGACAGCTTCACCCTGTCGTCGGCCATCAAAGGCAAATACGGCCTGGTGTTCTTCTACCCACTGGACTTCACCTTCGTTTGCCCGTCGGAGCTGATCGCTCTGGACAACCGCATGTCTGAGTTCAAGGCACGCAACGTTGAAGTGGTCGCGGTTTCGATCGACTCGCACTTCACCCACAACGCATGGCGCAACACCCCGGTCAACAATGGCGGTATCGGCGAAGTCCGTTACACCATGGCTGCCGACATCAAGCAGGAAATCATGAAGGCTTACGACGTTCAGTCCGCTGACGGCGTTGCCTTCCGTGGCGCGTTCCTGATCGACGACAAAGGCGTTGTCCGTTCGCAGATCATCAACGACCTGCCGCTGGGCCGTAACATGGAAGAGCTGCTGCGTCTGGTCGACGCTCTGCAATTCCACGAAGAGCACGGCGAAGTCTGCCCTGCCAACTGGAAAAAAGGCGACAAAGGCATGAACGCTTCGCCAGAAGGCGTTGCTGCTTACCTGACCGAGCACGCTGCCGCACTGTAAGGCGCACGCTCCCGCTGTAAAACGCAGCTACAAAAAACCGGCCATCAAGGCCGGTTTTTTTATGGGCGAACATTATTTGGCGACCTGTCAGTCGTCGAAATCTTCCCAGCCACCCATCTGCTTCCACCGATTGACGATGCCGCAGAACAGCTCGGCCGTCTTCTCGGTGTCATAGCGAGCCGAATGAGCCTCGCGACCGTCGAAGTCGATATCCGCTGCCTGACAAGCCTTGGCCAGCACGGTTTGACCGTAGGCCAGACCGGCGAGGGTCGCCGTGTCGAAGCTGGAGAACGGGTGAAACGGATTGCGCTTCATGTCCAGGCGCGCAACGGCGGCATTCAGGAAACCCAAATCGAAGCTGCTGTTGTGCCCGACCAGAATCGCCCGCTTGCAGCCGTTGGCCTTGAGTGCCTTGCGCACGCCGCGGAAGATGTCGTTCAGGGCCGTTTCTTCGCTCACCGCCATGCGCAGTGGGTGATCGAGCTTGATCCCGGTGAACTCCAGCGCGGCCGCCTCGACGTTCGCGCCTTCAAAAGGCTCGACCCGGAAGAAGTACGTGTGGTCCGGGTAAACAAAACCCTTTTCATCCATGGCGATGGTGGTCGCGGCGATTTCCAGCAGGGCGTCGGTGGCCGAGTTGAAGCCACCGGTTTCTACGTCGACGACAACGGGCAGGTAGCCACGAAACCGTGCGGCCATGGGGTGACGGGATCCGCCGCCACCGCCTTGACCTTCCTGTTCGTCGTCGAAATGGTCTTCACTCACGCGTGTTCCTCCAGCAGGCGCCAGCGCAGTTTTTCACCGGCGCGCAGCGGGATGACGGTCAGCTCGCCAAACGGCAGGCTGGTCGGGGCAGTCCAATCTTCGCGGACCAGGGTGATGCGATCGGTGTTTGCCGGCAGGCCGTAGAAACGAGGGCCGTTGAGGCTGGCGAAGGTTTCGAGCTTGTCCAGTGCATTGCGCTGTTCGAACGCTTCGGCGTACATCTCGATCGCCGCATAGGCGGTGTAGCAGCCGGCGCAACCGCAGGCGGCTTCCTTGGCATGCTGGGCGTGCGGCGCCGAATCGGTACCGAGGAAGAACTTCTCGCTGCCGCTGGTGGCGGCGTCGAGCAGGGCTTCCTGGTGCGTGTTGCGTTTGAGGATCGGCAGGCAGTAGAAGTGTGGTCGAATCCCGCCCACCAGCATGTGGTTGCGGTTGTAGAGCAGGTGATGCGCGGTGATGGTCGCGCCAACGTTGGCCGAGGCCGAGTTGACGAACTGCACGGCGTCAGCGGTGGTGATGTGTTCGAACACCACTTTGAGCGTCGGGAAACGCTCGACCACGCGACGCATGTGCTCATCGATGAAGATTTTTTCGCGGTCGAAGACGTCGACATCGCCGCGGGTAACCTCACCGTGGATCAACAACGGCATCCCGACTTCGGCCATGGCCTCGATTGCCGGGAAAATCTTGTCGATGCTGGTGACGCCAGAGTCCGAGTTGGTGGTCGCGCCGGCCGGGTACAGCTTGGCAGCGTGAACGAAACCGCTGGCCTTGGCCTCGCGAATTTCCTCAGGCAGGGTGCGGTCGGTGAGGTACAGGACCATCAGCGGTTCGAACGGGCTGCCAGCCGGACGGGCAGCGAGAATCCGCTGGCGATAGCCGTCGGCTTCAGCCGCATTGCGGACCGGAGGGACCAGGTTAGGCATGATGATGGCGCGACCAAAGGTGCGCGCGACATCCGCAACGGTATTGGTCAACACGGCACCATCGCGAAGATGAATGTGCCAGTCGTCGGGACGCAGCAGGGTCAGGCGGTCGGACATGAGGGGATTCCAGGCGGGTCAAACTGAGGGGAATGCTACCGGAAAAGACTCTTGCAGGCACTCGCTATCAAGTTTTGCAGGAAGCTTCCGATATCCAACAGGTATGCCGTAAACATCTGTGTGTCGGTCTTTTAGTTGTCGAAGCCAGTGGAGCCTCCCGTGCGCCAGCGTTATTTAGCCTTGCTCAGTGTGTTTGCCAGCCTTCCTGCGATGGCCATCACTTTCCAGACACGTCTGGAGAGCATTGAGTGGACGGTCGAAGGTGACAAGTTCGAGTGCCGGTTGACCCAGCCGATCACCGATTTCGGTTCGGGACAATTCGTGCGCCGCGCCGGCGAGCAGGCGACATTTCGTCTGAATGCCTATAACGCGATGCTGGGCGGTGGCTCGGCCACGCTGTTGGCGGCGGCTGCGCCGTGGCAACCGGGGCGGGGTGACATCAATCTGGGCTCAGTGCGGATCGGCAGCGGCAATGTGCTGTTCAACAGCTCGCAAGCGCAGGCCGGACGGCTGATCAGCGGTCTGATTGACGGTCGCAGCCCGGTGGTGCGGCACTCTTCGGGGGATGGCCGGGTATCGGAAGTACGTTTGTTGCCGGTCAGGTTCAACAAGGCGTTCGCCGATTATCAGGGCTGTGTGGCCAAATTGTTGCCGCAGAATTTCGATCAGGTGAAACAGTCCGAAGTCGGCTTCCCTGGCGGCGGTATAGATCTGGATGCGGCGGCAAAAGCCAAGCTGCAGGTGATGCTGGCGTACATGAAGGCTGATCCGACGGTTAACCACATCGAGCTCGACGGCCATTCCGACAACAGCGGCAACCGCCTGACCAATCGCGACCTGTCGCGGCGTCGCGCCCTGGCCGTGATGGAGTTTTTCAAGGCCAACGGGATTCTGGAATCGCAGATCACCATGCGCTTCCATGGCGAGCGATATCCGCTGGCGCCCAATATCAACAACGCCAACCGATCGAAAAACCGTCGTGTGGCCATACGCCTTGAGCGCGGCGCGCCCCCCGAGCAGGTGGCGCCTCAAGCCGTAAAACCGGCCTCTTCGGCGAGTTCCTGACTTACCGGTCATCGTCGCGCTCTCGACATAATCTGTCGCTTCGTCGTCATAAGCTGTCGCGCCACTGTAAATTATCCTGCATGAGCGGTAGACTTCCCGGCTTTCCGTAGAACCCCGTGGAGTGATGGCATGGCGGACGTAAACAAGGTCGTTCTGGCGTATTCCGGCGGCCTGGACACTTCGGTGATCCTCAAGTGGCTGCAGGATACTTATAACTGTGAAGTGGTGACCTTTACCGCTGACCTGGGTCAGGGCGAAGAGGTGGAACCTGCACGCGCCAAGGCTCAGGCCATGGGCGTCAAAGAAATCTACATCGACGACCTGCGCGAAGAGTTCGTACGTGATTTCGTATTCCCGATGTTCCGCGCCAACACCGTTTACGAAGGCGAGTACCTGCTGGGTACTTCCATCGCACGTCCGCTGATCGCCAAACGTCTGATTGAAATCGCCAACGAAACCGGCGCTGACGCCATTTCCCACGGCGCCACCGGCAAAGGCAACGACCAGGTTCGTTTCGAACTGGGCGCCTACGCCTTGAAACCAGGCGTGAAAGTGATTGCTCCATGGCGCGAGTGGGACCTGCTGTCCCGCGAGAAGCTGATGGATTATGCCGAGAAGCATGCAATCCCTATCGAGCGCCACGGCAAGAAAAAATCCCCGTACTCGATGGATGCCAACCTGCTGCACATCTCCTATGAAGGCGGCGTGCTGGAAGACACCTGGACCGAGCACGAAGAAGACATGTGGCGCTGGACCGTCTCCCCGGAGAAGGCGCCTGACAAGCCGCAGTACCTGGAACTGACCTACCGCAACGGCGACATCGTGGCACTGGACGGCGTCGAAATGACTCCGGCCACCGTGCTGGCGACGCTGAACCGTATCGGTGGCGAACATGGCATCGGTCGTCTCGACATCGTCGAGAACCGTTACGTGGGCATGAAATCCCGCGGCTGCTACGAAACCCCAGGCGGCACCATCATGCTGCGCGCCCACCGTGCGATCGAGTCGATCACACTGGACCGCGAAGTCGCTCACCTCAAAGACGAGCTGATGCCCAAGTACGCCAGCCTGATCTACACCGGTTACTGGTGGAGCCCTGAGCGTCTGATGCTGCAACAGATGATCGATGCGTCCCAGGCTCACGTGAACGGCGTCGTTCGCCTGAAGCTGTACAAGGGCAATGTGATCGTCACCGGTCGCAAGTCCGATGAGTCGCTGTTCGACGCCAACATTGCCACCTTCGAAGAAGATGGCGGCGCGTATAACCAGGCCGACGCGGCGGGCTTCATCAAGCTCAACGCCCTGCGCATGCGCATTGCGGCGAACAAGGGTCGCAAGCTGTTCTGAGACCTTTGAGCCGGTAATGGATTTGTGGCCTCCTCATTGAGGAGGCCACAAATTTGAAAAAAGCCTGGTCCAACTGATATTTCTATAACACGATTTTTTTCGTTTCCTGCGGGTTACCCCCCTCCGTGACATCACCGTTGAGTGGTATCCGTCAGTGGCAAGTTTTAATGATTGTCACTTTCCATGAACTCAAGTTGTAAATAGCGAAGAAAGTAGCGCGGTTGCGTTTGCCTGCCTGTCTGGAAAGGTTGAATACGCTTTCCTTGAGCCATTTTTCCGATTTTGTGTCTGCGATAAATAAAATGATGTGAAGTTGTTTTTCGCGTGAGTGTTGTATTTCCGGACACAAGGCGCCGAGTTCGGACCTTTTGTGGATATGGCGCGCATCAATGATGCGCAGATCGCTTGCTGATTCGGGCAACTGAACAGCTTGTTCACCAAAGAAATCCATCCCGGTGGCGTTGTCGTCCGGTGGAGCCTGTGCGGTAGGGGCGCGCGACGCCGGACGAACATCTGCTGATTCACTTTCCCGGTGATCCATATCACCAAGAACCTCTATGAAGTGTTCGCCCTTTTCATAATCGGAAGGTGCGTACAGCGACCGGTAGTTAAAGTTGAGTGTGACAAAGAAAAGAAGAAGCAAATAAAAAGGAAAGGAAATTAGAAACCATATGTAGATTTCCCTTTCCTCGTTATCCAGAAAGGGTAATGTGATTGCCGCCGAAGTTTCAGACAGCGTTGCGAATATCGCGATAACGGTGATGGGGTTTACAATTTTTTCTTTGGGTTTTTTCATGTTTTTTACTCATTTTGATTTGTCTTTTCTCTAGTGGTTAATGTTTTTGTGGTTGGGTGCTGTTAATGTTTGGTTGCTTATGAAGTTGGGTTGATGTTTTGTCCATTGCGCCTTGTTTTCCGGGTTTATCAAAATATACCCTGTTTGTATCTACTTGGGTTCCTGTTTTTAATGATTGCTAAAGTTCTGTTTTTTTCTGTAAGAGTGAGTTGAACTTGTTGTGTGATATTTCTCTTGTCAGCGATGGGTATCGAATGCAGTTGTTACTTTCAGGGGGGTAATAGCGTTCAGGTCGTCCGCCGGATGCGATAGCGAGGGAAATGCCGCTGTTATTTGTTATGAATTGAAACAAAAAAACACCGTGAAAACGGGCGTGCTCGACGCTGATACAGTTTTCGAAACGCAGAGTTCGAGGGTTTTTTGTAAGACTAATCCTCGATGTTTGTAGGGAATGTCTTTCGCTGTAGGTGTCCGGGGGGTGCGGCATGCCATGGGGGAAACGACTAGGCTATTGTGCTGGCTCTAAAAATTCGAACAGCGAAAATTGGACTTGCCCATGAATAAAGTGCTGATCGTGGATGATCACCCCGTCATTCGTCTTGCGGTGCGTATGCTGATGGAACGTCATGGCTACGAAGTCGTTGCTGAAACAGACAATGGCGTGGATGCATTACAACTTGCCCGTGAACAAATGCCGGATATTGTCATTCTGGATATTGGAATACCGAAACTCGATGGCCTGGAAGTTATCGCGCGATTGAGTTCGGCAGCACTGCCGATGAAAGTGTTGATATTGACCTCTCAGGCGCCTGGGCATTTCTCCATGCGATGCATGCAATCCGGAGCCGCAGGGTATGTTTGCAAACAGCAGGACCTGACGGAGTTGCTCAGTGCAATAAAAGCAGTACTGTCGGGTTACAGTTATTTTCCCAATCAAGCGTTGCACACCGTTCGGGCCAGTCTGGGGAACGCCAGTGAAGCCGAAATGGTAGATCGCCTGTCGGGGCGGGAGATGATGGTTCTGCAGCAGTTGGCCAGAGGCAAGACCAACAAGGAGATTGCCGATGGAATGTTCCTCAGCAACAAAACCGTGAGTACTTACAAGACACGGCTGTTATTAAAGCTCAACGCGCGTTCCTTGGTTGACCTGATCGAGCTGGCTCAGCGCAATGGACTTGTCTGATTCCGGTGTTGATGCGCGATAAGCGGGCACTTATCACGGTTCAGCACAAAGTAAAAAGCCTCCGTTTAGGGAGGCTTTCAGGTGTCATAAGTCAAAATCGTAATCGGCCAATTGCTTTTGCAGTCGGCGCTCCTCCAGCAGATTGTCGATGGTACGGCGTTTGCTCAGGTTGGTTTTGGCTACTTCAACCACCGGCTCGGCGTCATCAGCCTCGACGGGTGTGAAGTCGTCTTCTATGTCCAATTGCTCTTTGCCAGTGCTCATTTAGTTACTCCAGGCTAAGAAGGCCTTTGGGGGTCCTTATATCGACAATCCTCTGGCGGGTAAAAAAGATTTTTTCAATCGTGAATCAACAATTCTAATAGAACCTCAATCGTCGGAGGTCTTATGCTTGTATTCGCACAAGTCTTCGATACGGCAGCTGCCGCAACGAGGCTTGCGGGCCAGGCAGACATAGCGCCCGTGCAGGATCAGCCAGTGATGGGAATCGAGCAGGTACTGTTTGGGCACAAACTTCATCAGCTTGTGCTCGACTTCAACGACATTCTTGCCAGGCGCAATGCCGGTGCGGTTGCTGACCCGGAAAATATGGGTGTCCACCGCCATGGTCAGCTGCCGGAACGCAGTATTGAGCACGACGTTGGCAGTCTTGCGGCCTACGCCGGGCAAGGCTTCCAGTTCCTCTCGGGTTTGCGGTACTTCACCTGCATGGCGTTCGACCAACAGGCGGCAGGTCTCGATGACGTTCTTCGCCTTGCTGTTGAACAGTCCTATGGTCTTGATGTATTCCGACAACCCTTCAACGCCCAGCGCGTAGATCGCAGCAGGGGTGTTGGCGACCGGAAACAGTTTTGCGGTGGCTTTGTTAACCCCGACATCGGTCGATTGCGCCGAAAGAATGACCGCGATCAGCAATTCGAACGGTGAGGAGTAAGCCAGTTCGGTCTTTGGTTCCGGGTTGTCTTCATGCAGCCTGCGGAATATTTCCAGACGTTTTGCAGCATTCATGGGCTGTGCGTTTCCTCGAAGACGGTCAGTGTGAAGGTGGCGGGCGATGCCAGGCTTGCCATGCGGCGATCAGCAAACCCAAGAGAATAAAGCCGCCGGGGGCCAGTGTAGCCAGGCGTAAACCGCCGTCGGCGGTCAGCACCCAACCCTGCCATTGTGCTTGCGTCGTAACCAGCAACCACGACAGGTGGTGGCCAAGTGTCCCGTATCCAATGAATTCTCGCAGCAGGCTCAGGCCCACCATCGCAACACCGAACAGCCCATACACGCGCAGGCGATCTCTCCAGTTGAGCTGAAAGAACTTGTTTTGCTCCAGCACGACACATTGCAAAGCGAGCAATGCGCTATAGATGCCTGTCTGCTGATGCCATTGCAGTGACCACACCTGCGCGCCGAGTTCTGCACAACTGGTCAGCATCGCCGCGAGCAGTACGCTTGCCCACAAACGTGTCGCCCCAAGCAAGCGTGGTCGCAAAGCGTTCATACCCAGGCCGAACGAGGTAATCACCACAACGAACATCAGCCACAGGCCCAGTGCGTTCACCAATAAAGTGGTGGCGCCAATGAGTGGCGTCAGCATCAATGAGCACGGCAGTAATGATGATTTACTCATGGGGCGCGCTCCCGAGCAGTTGCTGCCGATGATCATCAAAGTAGCGAAGTGCATCGTGGGTGGCGTTGATTACCGCTCTGGAAGTGATGGTCGCTCCCGCCATCTGATCGAATTGTCCACGATCCTTTTTCAAGGCCCAGCCTTTATCGTCAGGATCGGAACGAGACTTGCCGGTAAAGGATTGAAGCCAGGTGTTGGGCCAGTCGGCGATTCGCGCACCGAGCCCCGGGGTTTCCGTTTGCTTGAGGGTTTTGACACCGATTAACCTGGCGTTTTCGTCGATGGCAATCAGCAGATCGATGGCGCCTGCGTAACCTAGAGTCTGGCTGCGCAGCAATACGGCATAGGGTTTTCCGCTTTTTGTCGCTCGATAGCCGGCCAGCAGGGTACTACTGCCCAGCGCGGTGTTTTCGAGCGTAAGCGGCTGATCCAGAGGCTGATTGTCGTAGCTGTCGGAGGGAAGCAGGTCAAGCAGGTTGCGACTGTCGATCAAGCGCTGTTCGGCGACGATACGTGGCGCGCTGCTGTGTTGCGCGATATAGGTCAGACCTGCGCCAGAAGTGCCCAGTAAGATCAGGATCGCAATGCTCGACGCACGATTCATGATGCGCTGCGCTCCTGCCTGGCGACAGCAAGCCTCTCCAGCGCGGGGACGCAGAGGTTCATCAACAACACCGCAAAGGCCACGCCGTCCGGGTAACCGCCCCACGTGCGAATCAGGTAGGTCAGCAGTCCGACGCCGACGCCGAACAACAGGCGCGCTAAGGGGCTTTTCGGGCCGGATACCGGTTCCGTAACAATAAAAAATGCCCCCAGCATGGTTGCGCCGGTGAGCAGTTGGAACAGCGGTGAGCCATGGGAATCGGAGCCCGTTCCGTTCCAGCACAGCAGGCTGATAAAGAACAGGCTCGCCAGCATGCCAACCGGTGCATGCCAGCTGAAAACTTTCCGATGCAGCAGGAATGCGCCACCGGCAAGGAACGCCAGGTTCACCCACTCCACACCACGACCGCCGAAGTGACCAAACGCCGGGCTCGCCGAAAACAGTTCGTCCATCGTCAGGCTTTTGTTGACCCGCAGACTGTCCAGCGCCGTAGCGCGGACCCACGCGTCAGGTGTCTGTCCGAAGCCAAAGATCTGTTGCAAACCATTCGTTAGATCCATCCCGTGGGATGACGGCCAATGGGTCATTTGTTGAGGAAAGGTCACTAGCACCAGCGCAAAGCCAAGCATCGCCGGATTGAACGGATTGGTTCCGACACCGCCATACAAGTGCTTGCCGAACACCATCGCGAACGCGGCGGCGCTGACGGTCAGCCACCACGGACAATAGGGAGGCAGAGCAAGGGCCAGCAGCGTCGCGCTGACGAAAGCGCTACCGTCGCTCAAGCTTGCCCTGAGCGGCCGCTGGCGCAACCGCAACATCGCTGCTTCGATCGTCAGTGCTGCGACGCTGGCCAGAATCAGATTGATCAACACGCCCCAACCATACAGCCAGAACATCATCAATGTTCCCGGCAGGGTGGCCAGCAGTACCCGTTTCATCGCCTGCTGCAAGCGATCGTCAACTGACTCAAGGGATGGCATAGGCTTGCACCTGACGTTCGGCCTCGCTGAGTGCACGCTGCAGGGCTTCGATCTGATCGGCGGATGCTTCGCTGTTTTGCGCTTTTTTCAGTTCGGCGCGGCGCATGGCCAGCTGGATTTTTGCCCGTTTCAACTCGGCGTCCTTGGTCGCAGCTGCCGGTGTTGCCGGGACCTGAACTGGGGCCGGCGGTGCAACGCTCTCCAGCTGCGCCAGGGTCCGTTCTGCCGCTTCGAACTGCTGTTGCAGGACGATGAGTTGCGATTGCTGTTCAAAGGTTGGCGGATGGCCGAAGGCTTTCAGCGATTTGTGCAATTGAGCCCGGCTCATCGCGACATCGATCCTGGCTTTCTTCAGCGCCGCATCGGCATTCGCCGCTTTCTGGGCGCGGACGCGTTCAAGGGCCGCTTGCACCGGGTCGAGAGTCGGTTCAATGGGCTGCGGTGCTCGCTGCAAGCGTGCCTGGCGATCGGCTGCTTTCTGTTCTTCTTCACGTTGCAAACGGGTGTTGCGTTGTTCGAACCGGCGACGTGCATGATCGCGTTTGGCGGCACGGGCTCTTAGCTCATCAAGGCTGAACGCCAGCCCCCCCACAATCGGTAAAACCGTGGCGATCGGCAACGGGCGCATTTCGATGCAATCGACCGGGCACGGCGCCACGCAGAGATCGCAACCGGTGCATTCGTCGACGATCACCGTGTGCATCAGTTTCGCCGCGCCGACGATGGCGTCGACAGGGCAAGCCTGGATGCACTTGGTGCAGCCAATGCATTCGGCTTCGCGAATATAGGCTATTTGCGCCGGGGCCGAACCACGGCTCACGTCCAGTTCCAGCACCGGCACGTTCAGCAATTGGGCCAGGGCGTTGATGGTTTCACTGCCGCCCGGTGGGCACTTGTTGATGGGCTCGCCGCTGGCGATGCCTTCGGCGTACGGTTTGCATCCGGGATGGCCGCACTTGCCGCATTGAGTCTGTGGCAAGAGGGCGTCGATGCGTTGAATCAGACTCATGTTTTGATCAGTCCGCTGAATCCGAGAAAAGCCACTGCGATCAGTCCGGCACCGATGAGATCGATCGGCAGGCCGCGAAAGGGCAGGGGAACATCGTTATCGAGTGTGCGCTGGCGCAGATCGTTGAAAAGACTCAACACCAGCCAGAAACCCAGGCCCGCACCCAGGCTCAGGGCCATGGCATGGAGGACGCCGTTGTCATCCTGAACGTTGAACAGTGTCAAGCCCAGAACGCCGGCATTGCCCGCCATCAGCAGCCACAGACCGTCGAACGAAAGCTTGGGCAACAAGCGTGCAAGCAGTTTGAGCAGGGGGCCGATCAACAGCACGCTCAGCGGCAGAAACACGAACAGGCGCAGGGCGGTCAGGTCCAGCGGCACCAGCAGCCAGTGAAACAGCGCATAGCCGAACACGCCGGCGATCAGCATCAGGCAGGTGGTCGCGATGCCCAGTGCGTGAACCTGTCGGCGCTCGCTGCCCACCAGCGAATCGACGCCCAGCGGCCAGTGCAACACGAGGTTGTTGATCAGGGCTGCACTGATAAGCGTCAAAAGCGTTTCGGTCATGATCGTCCATATCCGATGCCGGATAACCCTGTAGGCGCCACACCTGAGGGAGAGTATGGGCCAGACATGAAAATCCCACAGCCGCGCCAGGCACGACTGTGGGATCGGTTCAGCACGAGCGTTTACTTGATGCGCTGGCCTGGCTTGGCGCCGCTGTCAGGGCTGAGCAGGTAGATCTCTTCACCGCCAGGACCGGCCGCCATCACCATGCCTTCGGAGATGCCGAACTTCATTTTCCGTGGCTTGAGGTTGGCAATCATCATGGTCAGACGACCATCGAGCCTGGATGGGTCCGGGTAAGCGCTCTTGATTCCGGAGAATACGTTGCGCTGCTCATCACCGATGTCGAGGGTCAGGCGCAACAGCTTGTCGGCGCCTTCAACGTGTTCGGCCTTGACGATCAATGCGACACGCAGATCGACGGCGGCGAAGGTGTCGAAGTCGATTTCCGGCGACAGCGGATCCTTGGCCAGTTCGCCATTGCCGGCCGGTGCGGCTGCACCAGTGTCGGTCTGGCTGGCGGTCAGGTCTTCTTTCGATGCATCGGTCATGGCTTGCACTTTCACCGGGTCGATACGGGTCATCAACGGCTTGAACTCATTCAACTGATGGTTGGCGAGCAAGGTCGCGTGGTCGTTCCAGGTCAGCGGTGCGACGTTGAGGAACGCCTCGGCATCGGCGGCCAGCAACGGCAGCACCGGCTTGAGGAAGATCACCAGTTGACGGAACAGGTTGATGCCCGTGGCGCAGATCGCCTGGACTTCATCCTGCTTGCCTTCCTGCTTGTTCAGCGACCACGGAGCCTTGTCGGCGATCCATGCGTTGGCGCGGTCGGCCAGGCCCATGATCTCGCGCATGGCGCGGGCGAAGTCGCGGGCTTCATAGGCGTCGGCGATGCTTGGCGCGGCGGCCAGGAACGCTTCGGTCAGCTCCGGCGCGGCGTTGGTGTCGACCATCACGCCAGCATTGCCTTTATTGATGAAACCGGCGCAACGGCTGGCGATGTTGACGACCTTGCCGACCAGGTCAGAGTTGACCTTCTGTACGAAGTCTTCGAGGTTCAGGTCGAGGTCGTCGACGCCACGGCCCAGTTTGGCCGCGTAGTAGTAGCGCAGATATTCCGGCGACAAGTGATCCAGGTAGGTCCGGGCCTTGATGAAGGTGCCACGGGACTTGGACATTTTCTGGCCGTTGACGGTCAGGTAGCCGTGCACGTTGATGCCGGTCGGCTTGCGGTAGCCTGCGCCTTCGAGCATCGCTGGCCAGAACAGGGCGTGGAAGTTGACGATGTCCTTGCCGATGAAGTGATACAGCTCGGCGGTGGAGTCCTTGCCCCAGAACGCGTCGAAGTCCAGCTCCGGCGTGCGGTTGCACAGGTTCTTGAAGCTCGCCATGTAGCCGATCGGCGCGTCCAGCCAAACATAGAAGTACTTGCCGGGCTCGCCCGGAATTTCAAAGCCGAAGTACGGCGCGTCGCGGGAGATGTCCCACTGTTGCAGGCCGGCGTCCAGCCATTCGGCGATCTTGTTTGCCACGGCGTCTTGCAGGGTGCCGCTGCGGGTCCAGGTTTGCAGCATTTCCTGGAAGTCCGGCAATTTGAAGAAGAAGTGCTGGGAGTCCTTGAGCACCGGGGTGGCGCCGGAAATCGCCGACTTCGGATCTTTCAGGTCGGTCGGCGCGTAGGTCGCACCGCATTTTTCGCAGTTGTCGCCGTACTGGTCTTCGGTGCCGCATTTCGGGCAGGTGCCCTTGATGAAGCGGTCGGCCAGGAACATTTTCTTTTCCGGGTCGAAATACTGTGTGATCGAGCGCGTGGCGATGTGCCCGGCGTCGCGCAGCTTCAGGTAGATCTGGCTCGACAGCTCGCGGTTTTCTTCGGCGTGCGTGGAGTGGAAATTGTCGAAGTCCACCAGGAAGTCGGCAAAGTCGGCGCTGTGCTCAGCCTGGACGTTGGCGATCAGTTGTTCCGGGGTGATGCCTTCTTTCTCCGCCCGCAGCATGATCGCCGAACCGTGGGCGTCGTCAGCGCAGACATAAATGCATTGGTTGCCGCGGTGCTTCTGGAAGCGCACCCACATATCGGTCTGGATGTATTCCAGCATATGGCCAAGGTGGATCGAACCATTGGCATAGGGCAGGGCGCTGGTGACGAGGATCTTGCGTGGCTCGGACATGGGGCTCGGCTACTTGATGAAACGGAGGTCGGCCACTATAAAGCGCCGGGAAAGATATTTCACCCCTGCAAATCGTTGCCGGACATGCCGTCCGGAAGACAGAAGAGGTAGGATACCCGCCATATTTCCCAGTCCCGTTTTCGGAGTTGCCCATGAGCGCCGTCAATCGCGCAGCGGTGGAAGCCGTCCTTCGCCAATACACCGACCCTTACTTGAACCAGGATCCGGTCAGCGCCGGATGCGTGCGCAACATCGAGATCCAGGGCGACCGCGTCAGCGTCCAGCTCGAATTGGGATACGCCGCCGGTCTGTTCAAGAGTGGCTGGGCGCAGATGCTGGAAATGGCTATTCAAGGCCTGGATGGCGTGTCGAGCGCCAAAGTCGATATCACTAGCGTGATTGCTGCACACAAGGCTCAGGGGCAGATCCCGGGGCTGGCCAACGTGAAAAACGTCGTGGCCGTGGCGTCCGGCAAGGGCGGCGTGGGCAAATCCACCACCGCCGCCAACCTCGCATTGGCCCTGGCCCGCGAAGGTGCCAAGGTGGGGATTCTGGACGCGGACATCTATGGTCCGAGCCAGGGCATCATGTTCGGCATTCCCGAGCGCACCCGTCCCGAGATCAAGGACCAGAAATGGTTCGTTCCGCTCAAGTCCCACGGCGTCGAAGTGATGTCCATGGCGTTCCTGACCGACGACAACACCCCGATGGTCTGGCGCGGGCCGATGGTTTCCGGCGCCTTGCTGCAACTGGTGACGCAAACCGCCTGGGGCGACCTGGATTACCTGGTCATCGACATGCCGCCAGGCACCGGCGACATCCAGCTGACCCTGGCACAGAAAGTCCCGGTGGCCGGCGCGGTCATTGTCACCACCCCGCAGGACCTGGCGTTGCTCGACGCGCGCAAAGGCGTGGAAATGTTCCGCAAGGTCAACATTCCAGTGCTGGGCGTGGTGGAAAACATGGCCGTGCACATCTGCTCGAACTGCGGACATGCCGAGCATCTGTTCGGTGAAGGCGGCGGCGTGAAACTGGCGAATCAGTACGGCGTCGAACTGCTGGCCTCGTTGCCGCTGGCGATGGCCATCCGTGAACAGGCCGATGGCGGCAAGCCAACTGTGATCGCCGAGCCGGACAGCCCGATCGCCCTGGTTTACCAGGAACTGGCCCGCCACGTCGGCGCGCGGATCGTGTTGCAGGAAGCGTTGACGCCGGCAATGCCGAACATCAGCATCAGCGACGACTAATGACCTGAAACACAATCAACTGTGGGAGCTAGCCTGCTAGCGATAGCGGATTCACATTCAACAAATATGTTGGGTGAACCACCGCAATCGCTAGCAGGCTAGCTCCCACATTGGTTTTTGGGGTTGGATTTAGATGCGCAACCCGCCGTCCATCTCCAGAATCCGACCGGTGTAATAGTCGTTCTCAAAGATGTAAGCCGCCGAATGGGCGATCTCCTCCGGCTTGCCCATGCGCTTGAGCGGAATCCCCGCAGTCATCTTCTCCAGCGCTTCAGGCTTCATGCCCAAGGTCATTTCGGTTTCGATGAAGCCCGGTGCAATGCCGGCCACGCGAATACCGTAGCGCGCCAGTTCCTTGGCCCAGGTCACGGTCGCTGCAGCGACACCGGCCTTGGCGGCGGAGTAGTTGGTCTGGCCGACGTTGCCAGCACGGGAAATCGACGAGATATTGATGATCGCGCCGCTGTTGTTCAGCTCGACCATTTTTGCCGCGACTTCACGGGTGCACAGGAACACACCGGTCAGGTTGACGTCGATCACGGCCTGCCATTGGGCCAGGCTCATCTTGGTCATCTCGCCGTCCTTGACCTTGAGCAGCAGGCCATCGCGCAGGATGCCGGCGTTGTTGATCAGGCCATGGATCGCACCGAAGTCTTCAGCGACCCGGGCGACCATGTGCGTCACCTGTTCTTCGTTGGCGACGTTGCACAGATAAGCTCGAGCCTCGACGCCTTTGGCTTTGCAGGCGACGACCGCGTCATCGAGTTTTTCCTGGTTCAGGTCCACCAGCGCCAGCTTCGCGCCCTTGCTGGCGAAATACTCGGCCATGGAGCGGCCTAAACCCTGGCAACCGCCAGTGATAATGATTACTTTGTCAGTGAGTTGCATTCGCATGCCCCGGTAGCAGGTCTGAGTGGTTTACCTTTTAGAGCGCCTCTCGATCTGCACCTGAACTGGCTTGGCTGCACATGAGAATTGCCCCGATGGCATGCTGGGACTTTCCACCAGCAGCCCGTCCGTTTTTCTGACGGATTCTATTCAAGGAGTCATAAATTGAGCGTTGAAGCGGCTAAGCATGCACGAGAATTGCTCCTCAAGGAATACCGTGGAGTGCTCTCGACGCACTCCAAGGCGATGCCCGGTTTCCCGTTCGGTTCAGTGGTTCCGTACTGCCTGGACGAGCAGGGCCGGCCGCTGATCCTGATCAGCCGCATCGCCCAGCACACGCACAATCTGCAAAAAGATGCGAAATGCTCGCTCTTTGTCGGCGAACGTGGTGCCGAGGATGTTCAGGCTGTGGGGCGACTCACTTACCTGGCGGAGGCGCAGCAGCTCGAAGACGAAGCGGCTATCGAAGCCGCTTCCGAGCGTTACTACCGCTACTTCCCGGAGTCCCAGGGGTATCACAAGGCCCACGACTTCGATTTCTGGGTGCTGACCCCGGTTCGCCATCGCTATATCGGTGGTTTTGGCGCGATTCACTGGGTCAATGAGCTGACGCTGGCCAACCCGTTCGCCGGCAAGGCTGAAATCAGCATGGTCGAGCACATGAACGCCGATCACGCCAAAGCCATTGCCCATTACGTGGACCTGGCCGGTTTACCGAAAACGTCACCGGCGCAATTGGTCGGCATCGACAGCGAAGGCATGCACCTGCGCATCGGTCAAAGCCTCTACTGGTTGCCGTTTCAAGCACCATGTAATACGCCGACACAAGTTCGCGAGGCCTTGGTTTTCCTGGCTCACGCTGAACATTGGCCGAAAAATGAAGTGGCCGATGCTTGAATTCACGAAACGGCGACGTCATCTAGGGTGAACTGGCAAGGCATTCTTGCGTTGAGGAACCATTTGATGCGCCCTTTTTTGTTGCTCTTTCTGCTGTTCCCGGTGTTGGAGCTGTTCGTATTCGTCAAGGTGGCAGGGGCGATCGGGTTTTTCCCGGCCCTGTTGCTGATCATTCTCGGCTCGATGTTCGGCGTGTTCGTGCTGCGCATCGCCGGCCTGGCCACGGCACTGCGTGCCCGTGAAAGCCTGAACCGCGGCGAACTGCCGGCCCAGACCATGCTTGAAGGCCTGATGCTGGCGTTGGCCGGTGGCCTGTTGATCCTGCCCGGCTTCATCAGCGATGTGATCGGCCTGATCATGCTGCTGCCGATCAGTCGACGCCTGCTGGCCAATAAGATGCGCCAGCGGGCCGAGGAGCAGGCGATTCGCCAACGCGCGTTCGCCGATGACCTGCAGGCCCGAGGCGGCCCGGCACCGCGCGAGCCGCTGGGCCGCGAGCCCAACGTGATCGAAGGCGAGTTCGAACACCGCGATACCAAGTAATACGCACAGCGGCACGGCACCTTCGGGTGCCGTGTTCGTTTGCGCGGCATCAACATGAAAAATTTTCGGTCCCCCCCTTGTAATAAGCTTGTGCGCCCTTATGTAACGGTCACCGCAAGGTTTCTGGCGAACACGCCAGACAGACTTCCGCGGTTCGCTCGACGAACCGCACCCGGCACCGCCGGACTTTGTTAAACCCGCCGGGACTACACCGGCCGATGAAAACCACAATTAGGAGAGATCGACAATGAAGCTTCGTCCTCTGCATGACCGCGTCGTCATCCGTCGCAGCGAAGAAGAAAAGAAAACCGCTGGCGGTATCGTCCTGCCAGGTTCGGCTGCTGAAAAAGCCAACAGCGGCGAGATCCTCGCCGTCGGCACCGGCCGCGTACTGGACAACGGTGAAGTGCGTGCACTGTCCGTGAAAGTGGGCGACAAGGTTGTGTTCGGTCCTTACTCCGGCAGCAACACCGTGAAAGTCGACGGCGAAGACCTGCTGGTAATGAGCGAGAACGAAATTCTCGCTGTTATCGAAGGCTGATTACCCGCTCATTTTCCCGTTACTACAAAGTATTTAAGGAATATCGATCATGGCTGCTAAAGAAGTACTGTTTGGCGATTCCGCCCGCAAAAAAATGCTCACCGGTGTCAACGTCCTGGCTGACGCAGTAAAAGCGACCCTGGGCCCGAAAGGCCGTAACGTGATCATCGAGAAGAGCTTCGGCGCTCCGACCATCACCAAGGACGGCGTTTCCGTAGCCAAAGAAATCGAACTGGAAGACCGTTTCGAAAACATGGGCGCGCAGCTGGTCAAAGACGTTGCCTCCCGTGCCAACGATGACGCAGGCGACGGCACCACCACCGCTACCGTTCTGGCTCAATCGATCGTCAACGAAGGCCTGAAAGCCGTCGCTGCCGGCATGAACCCGATGGACCTCAAGCGCGGTATCGACAAAGCGACCATCGCGATCGTCAAAGAGCTGAAAGCCCTGTCCAAGCCATGCGCTGACACCAAGGCCATCGCTCAGGTAGGCACCATCTCCGCCAACTCCGACAACTCCATCGGCGACATCATTGCCGAAGCCATGGAAAAAGTCGGTAAAGAAGGCGTGATCACCGTTGAAGAAGGCTCGGGCCTGGAAAACGAACTGTCGGTTGTTGAAGGCATGCAGTTCGACCGTGGCTACCTGTCCCCGTACTTCGTCAACAAGCCAGAGACCATGGTCGCTGAGCTGGACGGCCCGCTGATCCTGCTGGTCGACAAAAAGATCTCGAATATCCGCGAAATGCTGCCAGTGCTGGAAGCCGTTGCCAAAGCCGGCCGTCCGCTGCTGATCGTGGCCGAAGACGTTGAAGGCGAAGCCCTGGCGACTCTGGTTGTGAACAACATGCGTGGCATCGTCAAAGTCGCAGCCGTCAAGGCGCCAGGCTTCGGCGACCGTCGCAAGGCCATGCTGCAGGACATCGCCGTTCTGACCGGCGGTACCGTTATCTCCGAAGAGATCGGCCTGAGCCTGGAAAGCACCACCCTGGAGCACCTGGGTAACGCCAAGCGCGTCACCCTGTCCAAGGAGAACACCATCATCGTTGACGGTGCTGGCGTACAAGGCGACATCGAAGCACGCATCAACCAGATCCGTGCCCAGGTGGCCGAGACTTCCTCGGACTACGACCGTGAAAAACTGCAAGAGCGCCTGGCCAAGCTGTCCGGCGGCGTAGCAGTGATCAAGGTTGGCGCTGGTTCCGAAGTAGAAATGAAAGAGAAGAAAGCCCGCGTTGAAGACGCCCTGCACGCTACCCGTGCAGCCGTCGAAGAAGGCGTGGTACCTGGCGGTGGCGTTGCACTGATCCGTGCTCTTGAAGCCATCCTGGACCTCAAAGGAGACAACGCTGACCAGGACGTAGGTGTTTCTGTTCTGCGTCGTGCCGTTGAAGCACCGCTGCGTCAGATCGCTGCCAACAGCGGTGACGAGCCAAGCGTTGTGGTAAACGAAGTCAAGAACGGCAAAGGTAACTTCGGTTACAACGCTGCGACTGGCGAATACGGCGACATGATCGAAATGGGTATCCTGGACCCAACCAAGGTCACCCGTTCCGCTCTGCAAGCTGCATCGTCGATCGCCGGTCTGATCCTGACCACCCAGGCGGCTGTTGCTGATGCACCGAAGAAAGACGGCGCTGCTGGCGGCGGCATGCCAGACATGGGCGGTATGGGCGGCATGGGCGGCATGATGTAAGCCAGCCTTACCCCCGTACTAAAAACCCCGCCTGCGAAAGCAGGCGGGGTTTTTTATTGTCCGGACGTTGAGCGACACATCATTCCACCGCCGGAGCGAGGTTGACCGCCATAGCGTCGGTTCAGGTGCTGGCGGGCACGGCTTCGCTCAGGTAACCCGCCTTCGCCGCGGGCTGATAAAGCACCCAGTAATAAGACCCCAGGCAAATCAGCCAGCAGAACACCGCCGTCCACACGTTGTGGGAGAAGAAATGCGCACCCTGCATCATCCGCCCGATGGAGAACACGCTGCCCAGCGCAAAGGCAAACACCAACGCTGTACGCGCCAAGCGTGGGCGACGGTCACGCAACACGAAAAACAGTGCAAACAGCGTAAACCCGGTGGCCGCATGCCCGCCCGGCCAGCAACGTCCCGGTTTGTCGGTGGGCGGACGCGGGCTCAATAATTCGCTGTATGTCTCGTGCCCACCAAACTGCTCCAGGCTCCACGGGCATTGCACCGCCGTCACCGCTTTCATCGGCGTGACAAACGAAGTCGCCAAACCCAGAGACAGCACCAGGCAGCCCAGTTCGCGTCTGTACGGTTTGAGCCGGCCGATGAAAAACGAGCCAATGAAACCGAGTATGGCCAGTACCGAAAACGCGATGACCATTTGCTTGGCGCGGTCATGCAGTACGGTTTCGAGGAAGTAACTGTGCCGGCCGATGAAATTACCGGCGACCGGATCGTAAAACAGTTTGGCCAGGTCCATGTCCAGGCTGGTCAGTTCGAGTAATACCAACGTGATTGCCGCAACAGCGGGAATGCCCAGGCACACCCAGAGGTTGAGCGGGCGAGAAGCGGGGCGTGCAGAGATCGAAACCATGAAAATTCCCGGGTCGGTGAAATGTTCTTGAATGCGCAGGCGCGCGGAGTTTGAACCCGATTCTGTCGTCAGTCCGTGAACCGATAGTGAAAAAAACGTCGAGGCCGGAAGCGATGATTTTACCTGGTAGAGATCTGCACAGAGTTCTAGCCGTGAGCCACACTTGGCCTTAAGCTGCGCGGGCCAAGACGGCCGTTGCCGTGTACGGAGAAGGTGCCCATGCGAATTTTACTGGTTGAAGATAACCGCGATATCCTGGCCAATCTGGCCGATTATCTAGGGCTCAAAGGCTATACCGTGGATTGTGCACAGGACGGTTTGTCGGGCCTGCACCTGGCGGCCACCGAGCATTACGATCTGATCGTGCTCGACATCATGCTCCCTGGCATCGATGGCTACACACTGTGCAAGCGCCTGCGCGAAGATGCCCGGCGCGACACTCCGGTCATCATGTTGACTGCACGCGACCAACTCGACGACCGGCTGCAGGGCTTCAAATCCGGCGCCGACGATTACCTGATCAAACCCTTTGCCCTGTCCGAGCTGGCAGCGCGGATCGAAGCGGTGATGCGGCGCACCCAGGGCGGCGGACGTCGTACCTTGCAAGTCGGCGACTTGAACTACGACCTGGACACGCTGGAAGTTACCCGCGAAGGGCGTCTGCTCAAGCTCAACCCGGTCGGCCTCAAGCTGCTCGCGGTATTGATGCAGAAAAGCCCGCACGTATTGCGCCGGGAAATTCTCGAAGAAGCGTTATGGGGTGATGACTGCCCGGACAGTGACAGCCTGCGCAGCCACGTCCATCAATTGCGTCAGGTGATCGACAAGCCGTTCGCCAAGCCATTGCTGCATACCGTGCACGGTGTGGGTTATCGCCTGGCCGAGGGCCGTGATGGAGTTTAAGCAAAGCCTTGCCCAGCGGATCATCATTGCCTTTGCACTGATGAGTGCGTTGGTCGCGGGTGCCTTCGCCATGGGCATCGTCGCCACCGTGCATCTGGTGGAGGAGAAGCTGATTTCTGCGGGTTTGGGCGGCGATTTACAGCGCCTGTTGTTGATGGACAGTGTCTCGGACTGGAGCCATCGACCCGAACCGGACCAATTGTTCTATTTCAGTGGCGGGCCGGGTGATTTCGAGTTGCCCAAGGATCTGCGGCATCTGGATTCCGGTTTTCATGAGGTCTTTCGCGAGCAGCTGTCCTATCACGCGATGGTCGAAATCGTCGACGGACGGCGTTACGTGCTGCTGCAGGATCAAAGTGATTTCGAAGAGCGCGAGCGGGTGCTGTTTGCCGTCGTACTGGTTGGCTTCGTGCTCAGCCTGGCGCTGGCGGTCTTCCTCGGCTGGGTCCTGGCGCGCAAAGTGATGGCTCCGGTGGTCCGGCTGGCCCGGCAAGTCCGGCACCGCGACCAACTGCTTGGTCTGGCGCCGCCGCTGGCACCGGACTACGCCGCCGATGAAGTCGGTGAGCTGGCCGTGGCGTTCGATGCGACCCTGGGCCGCCTCCGCCAGGCACTGACACGGGAACGGCTGTTCACCAGCGACGTCAGCCATGAGTTGCGTACACCGTTGATGGTTCTGGCCAGTTCCTGCGAGTTGTTACTGGAAAACCCGGGCATTGATCAGCGCGGTCGCGCTCAGGTCGAGCGCATCTCCCGCGCCTGTGAAGAAATGCGCGAGCTGGTGCAGACCTTTTTGATGCTGGCCCGCGCCCAGCGCGAAGACGCGAGCATGTCACCGCAGCAGACCCTGACTGGCGTGGCCGAAGGCTTGATTGGCCAGTGGCGCGCGGCCATCGAGGCCAAAGGCCTGACGCTGATGTTTGAACCGGGTGAGCCACACAACGTTCGCTACAACGCCACATTGCTGAATGCGGTGATGGGGAACCTCCTGCGTAATGCGTTGCACTACACTGAACGAGGGTTTATCCGTTTGACCCTGACGACCAGCGGTTTTGTCGTCGAGGACAGTGGCGTGGGCATTCCCGAAGAAAAACGTGAAGCGATGTTCGAACCGTTCGTGCGCGGCAGCGAAAAACGCGGGGAAGGCCTGGGACTTGGACTGTCTCTGGTGCAGCGAATCTGTGAAAACCAGGGCTGGAGCGTCAGCCTGACAACCATGGAACCCAATGGCTGTCGTTTTCAGGTGGAACTGCAGACCTGGGCTGCACGCTGATCGAACCGGTAAGGAGCAATGGGAGCGCCCTGATTGTCTTGTAAAACCTTGAAACGATTATGGGTTTTACATGACAATTTTTTCACAAAGGTATGACCTGACGCTGACACGACGCTACCTAATGTAGAAGCCATCAGAAGTACAGGAGACCTCGATTATGGCCGGCCCGATCAAACTGGATTTTTCCGAAAAATACGACGACCAGCACGCGCAGAAGTATCTGCTTAAACATCAGGACGGCCTGAGCCGTAAGTTATCCCACTGGCGGGATGAACAATTGGCGCGCAAGGCCCTGACGGCGGTCGGTGAACCCGGCCTGGTCCTTGATTTGCCTTGTGGCGCCGGGCGTTTCTGGCCA
Organism: Pseudomonas reinekei; assembly: GCF_001945365.1. Taxonomy (GTDB): domain Bacteria; phylum Pseudomonadota; class Gammaproteobacteria; order Pseudomonadales; family Pseudomonadaceae; genus Aquipseudomonas; species Aquipseudomonas reinekei. The sequence continues at coordinate 229,860 of NZ_MSTQ01000003.1, read as the reverse complement.
TTGCTGGCGGAGAAACCCAACCGCGTCATCATCGGCGCCGACAACTCTGAGTCAATGTTGAAGATCGCCACACAGGCTCAACCGCCGGATGTGGTGAGTCGGGTACAACCCTTGCACACTTCTGCATTCGACATCGCCTTGCCTGATAACGCCGTCGACAGCATTTTCTGCATGCGTTTGCTCCACCACATCGGTGAGGCCGAGCATCGACTGGCCATTCTGCGCGAATTCGAGCGCGTCACCCGGGACAGCGTCATCCTTTCACTCTGGGTGGACGGCAATTTCAAGGCCTGGAAACGCAAGCGCGCGGAGCGCAAACGTGAGCAGGAAAGTTACCAAAACCGATTTGTGTTACCGGCTGCTACGGTAGAAAAAGAATTTGAACAAGCGGGGTTCCGAATTCAGGAACGTCTGGACTTTTTACCGCTCTATGCCATGTGGCGAGTTTACGTATTACGCAAGAGGTAACAGGATGGCAGTGCAGTGTGCAGCAGAATCGGATGTTGTCTCCCAAGACCGCTTCGACTATTTCTGGAATCAACGCGGTGAATGGGTAGAAGAGCCCAATGTTCGCCGTGGTGGAGAAAGTGGTGTGCAGCGGATCATGGGCAGTGATGATCAACTGCTCTACTTCAAGCGCCAGACCGGGCATATCTATCGCACCCTGTTGCACCCCTTTGGACGGCCGACCGTGCTGCGTGAGCGCGACGCTCTCATCGGTGTGAGTCAGCTCGGCGTCCATGTTCCGCAAATCGTGTTCTGCGGCGCACAACGCGACCCCGTGCACAAATGGCGCGCCTTGCTGGTGACAAAGTCACTGGATGGGTTCGAGGAAATAGAACACTGGTACGCCGGTGGTGGCCGCGAACGTCATGGTGAAGCCGTGCATGACCGCGTGCTGCAGGCCTTGGCAGAAAACCTCGCGCGCATGCACAAGGGGCGCTGGCAGCACAGTTGCCTCTATATCAAGCACGTTTTCGTGCGAGTGACGGGTGAAGGCGAGTCTTCCACGGTCGAGGTGGCTTTGATTGATCTGGAGAAGTGCCGGCAGCGCCTCACTGCCCATCAGGCGGCTGCCCACGATATGAAGCAATTGCGCCGCCACTCGTCGTTCAACCCTACGGACTGGAAGAAACTGGTCTATTTTTATGAGACGGCGTTTGGCAGCGCTATCAAGGGTTTATAGCAATGAAGCTCGAAGTTGCGCGAGGTTTGTTTTTGATAGGAGCCTTGGCAGTCGCTTCGCTCGCAGTGGCTGCCTGGGAGCAGCCACGTACGCAAGTTCTCAGTTCAGCGAACGGCGAATATTGCCCCTTGCCACGAGTCGCCAAGGCCTCCGTGGCCACCCAGCCCGACCATGATTTGTTGCTGTTCATGTTCGGCCTTTCTCAAGGATTGAGGCCGCAAAGTTGAAGAGTCTGAAACCCAAATGAAAGGCCTCGCATCTGCGAGGCCTTTTTTATTGCGCTGTCGGTTGTGATGCCTCTCAATGTTTAATTGAGCCTGCTCGCCACAGGATGCTAATTATTCGTTCCGTTTTTCAAATGAGCAGCATTACGCCCCTACAAGATCGCCTTCGGCATATCGGGTTTGGCCAAGAGTGTGTACACGCACGGCAGCACGAACAGGGTAAACAGCGTCCCGATCGACATACCCGTGGCAATCACCGTCCCGATGTCGAACCGGCTCACCGCGCCGGCGCCGGTGGCAATGATCAACGGCACCATGCCGAACACCATGGCAGCCGTCGTCATCAACACCGGCCGCAGACGAATGGCCGCTGCTTCCTCCACGGCCTCGCGCGCTGACAGGCCTTTGTCTTTGCGCAACTGGTTGGCGAATTCGACGATCAGGATCCCGTGCTTGCTGATCAGTCCGATCAGCGTCACCAGGCCGACCTGGGTGTAGATGTTCATGCTCGACCAGCCGAGGAACAGCGGAATCAACGCACCGCAGATCGACAGCGGCACGGTCACCAGAATCACCAGCGGATCGCGGAAGCTTTCGAATTGAGCGGCCAGCACCAGGAAAATGATCGCCAGTGCCAGGGCAAAGGTCACCCACAACGCGCTGCCCTCTTGCACGTATTGCCGTGATGCACCGGCATAGTCGATGGCGAACCCCGCTGGCGCTTCCTCTCGGGCGATCTGGCGTACGACCTCGATAGCCTCGCCCATGCTCACCAGCGGCACGCCGGACAGAATGGCCGAGTTGAGTTGCTGAAACTGGTTCAACTGCCGCGGTCGCGCGCGGTCGGTCACGGTGATCAGGGTCGACAGGGCCAGCAACTCGCCCTGGGTGTTTTTCACGTAATAGTTGTTCAGCCAGTCGGGGTTGTCGCGAAACGGTCGCTCGACCTGAGCGATGACTTTGTAGCTGCGCCCCTCGATGGTGAACCGGTTGATCTCCGCTTCACCGAGCAAGGTCGCCAGTGTTCCCCCCAGATCCTGCATCGACACTCCCATCTGGGCCGCCTTCGCACGATCGATATCCACCACGACTTCCGGTTTGTCGAAGGCCAGGTCGACATCAACGAACGCGAACTTGCCGGATTCCATGGCGCGCTTTTTCACCCGGTCCATCACTTGCAGCAGCAACTCGTAGTCGTTGGCGGTGTTAATGACGAACTGGAAAGGCAGTCCCTCGCCAGTGCCCGGCAGCGAGGGCAGGTTGAAGCCGAAAATCTGCAGTCCGGGGATGCTTTCGAGTTTTGCCTGAACCTCGGGCAGGATCTGCATTTGCGTGCGGCTGCGCTCGTTCCACGGTTTGAGCAAGAAGCCACCAATACCCGATTGCACGCCATTGAAACCGTTGATCTGGAATGACGAGTAGTACTCGGGGAACGCCTTGAAGATCGAGATGAATTCGTCGGTGTAGGTGTTCAGGTAATCGAGGTTGGTTGGTTGCGGGGCGCTGGCAATCATGAAAATGATGCCCTGATCCTCGTCCGGTGCCAGTTCTGACTTGGTGAACTTGAGCAGCACCGGGATCAGGCACAGCACAATGACCGCAAATACCAGCACCACCGGGCGGGTGTTGAGCGTGCCGTGGAGCATGCGCTGGTACCGGCGCTTGAGGCTTTCGAAGATCCGGTCGAGGCGGTGGGCCAGACCGGTGGGGTTTTCTTCATGGCGCAGTAAAAAGGCACACATCATCGGTGACAGGGTCAGGGCAACGACGCCGGAGATCACCACGGCGCCGGCCAGGGTCAGGGCAAATTCCTTGAACAATGCGCCGGTAAGTCCCGTCAGGAAACCGATCGGCGCATACACTGCCGCCAGGGTGATGGTCATCGAGACCACCGGCATGGCGATTTCCCGGGCGCCCTCGATGGCGGCGTCCAGTGGTGCCTTGCCTTCCTCGATGTGGCGGTGGATGTTTTCCACCACGACGATGGCGTCGTCCACCACCAGGCCGATGGCCAGCACCATGGCCAACAGGGTCAGCAGGTTGATCGAGTAACCCATCATCTGCATGAAGAACATCACGCCGATCATCGACAGCGGGATGGTGACCACCGGGATCACCACCGAACGCAGTGCACCGAGAAACAGGAACACCACGACGATCACGATCAGCACGGCTTCGAACAGGGTCTTCACCACTTCGTCGATCGAGGCCTGGATGAACAGCGTGGCGTCGTAGGCGATTTCTCCCTTGAGGTTCGGCGGCAGTTGAGCCTCAAGGTCCGGCATGATCTTGCGTACTTCCTTGATCACATCCAGCGGATTGGCACCGGGCGTTGCCTTGATGCCGATATACACCGAGGGCGTGCCGCCGAAGGAACTGATGGTGTCGTAATTCTCTGCGCCCATCTCGACCCGGGCGACATCACGTAGCAGAACGCGACTGTCACCCTCGACCTTGAGCGGAATCGCGGCAAAAGCTTCGGCGGACTTGAGTTCGGTGCTGGCGTTGATGCTGGTGACCACGTACTCGCCCTTCACCTCGCCGGCGGCGGACAGGAAGTTGTACTGGCGCACGGCGTTGGTTACGTCGCTGGCAGCGAGACCGAAGCCGGCGAGTTTTACCGGGTCGAGCCACAGGCGCATGGCGAACACCTGGTTGCCGAGAATTTCGGCTTCGGCCATGCCGGGCAGGGTCGCGAGTTTCGGCTGGATCACCCGTGACAGGTAGTCGGTGATCTGCGGGTTGCTCAATTCCTTACTGAAAAAACTGATGTACATCAGCGCCGAGGCGTCAGCGGCTTCCTTGCTCAGGACCGGGTCTTCGGCGTCCTGGGGCAATTGGTTTTTCACCTCGTTGGCCTTGGCCAGCAGTTCGGTGAACAGCCGGTCGCTGTTGGCGCCAATACGCGCATAGATCGAGATCACCGAAAAGTTCTGGCGACTGACCGAGGTCATGTAGTCGATACCCTCGGCGCTGGCCAGGCTTTGCTGCATCGGCTGCGTGATATAGCCCTGGATGGTTTCGGCGTTGGCCCCGGGGTACGCCGTGGTGACGGTGATCAGGGCGTTTTCCATTTGCGGGTATTGGCGCAGCGGCAACTTGCTCCAGGCCTGGAAGCCCAGCAGCACGATCAGCAGACTGACCACGGTGGCGAGCACCGGGCGGCGGATGAACGGATCAGTAAAAGCCATTGGGGGGTTCCTTGATCAGTCAGCGCGAGGCTGACTGTTCTTTTCGACCAGGGTCTTGTCGTCGCTGATGGCGATGTGGGCGCCATTGTCCAGTTTGATCTGGCCAGCCGTGACAACCGTTTCACCGTTCTGTACGCCTTTGGTGATGATCACCATGCCATCGCGCCGCTCGCCGGTTTCGACAAAACGGCGCTCGGCGATCAGGACCGGCTGGCCCTTGTCGTCCTTTTCCACGCTGCCGTCTTCGGCCTTTTTCTGTGTGGCGACATAGACCGAGTTGCCATAGAGCGTGTAGGTGATCGCGCTTTCCGGCACGACGATGCGTGGCTGCGGGTTCGGCAGCATGACCTGCAGGTTGGCGAACATCCCCGGCAGCAGCTTGCCATCGGGATTGGCCAGGGTGGCGCGGACTTGCATGTTGCGCGTGCTGTTCTCGAGTTTCGGATTGATTGCGCTGATGGTGCCGGGAAAGGTCAGGGTCGGGTAAGCGGCGACGATGATTTCAACCGGTTGGCCAAGGGCGATTTTCGGCACCGACTGCTCGGGTACGAAAAAGTCGACGTACAGACTGCTGAGGTCTTGAAGCGTGGCAATCATGGTCCCGGTGGCCAGATAGTCGCCAATGTCCACCTGACGTATGCCGATGGTTCCGCTGAAGGGCGCCAGAATGCTTTTTTTGCCGAGTGCGGCCTTGAGCTGATTGACCGTCGCCTTGCTCTTTTTCAGCACCGCCGACAGTCGGTCGAACTCACCTTTGGAAATGGCCTGGCTGCCGACGAGTTGGCTACCTCGACCGTAATCAAGCTGGGCCAGCCCGAGGTCGGTGAGGGCGGTTTCGAGCAAGGCCGTTTCCACGGCGCTGTCGAGGCGCAGGAGGGGTTGGCCGGCCTTGACCTTCTGTCCTGACTCGAACTGTAAATCGACGACGGTGCCGTCGCTCTCAAGGCTCAGGTCCACGCCTTGTAGTGCCGTGAGCGTGCCAACCGTAGGCAGGCGAACTTGCCATGGCCGTTCGGTGGCCTTGGCCACGGCGACGCTGATCGCTGGTTTCGGCGCGGAAAAGCCTTGAATCATCGTGTAGACGGAGAAGGCTTTGTACCCGGCCAGGACCAGCACGATCAGCAAAACAACACCCAACATGATCAGCATGCGGCGACGCAGCATATTCCAGTTCCTTGGAGAAAATCAGGCGAGACAGTGCAGCACATTACCGCGAGTGGGAGCGTGAATCCAACTCGCAACGTTAACAGGCAGGCCGCGATCGCTCTGTGGGAGCGAGCGTTCTCAGATCAAATGCAGATGGTTGTCCCAGAGACCCGCAGGCAGCTCCAACGGTTTTGCGACCAGATTTGTCTGGCGGCAATCGTAGTAGCGGCAACGCCCTTGGCCCGAGGTCACGACAAAACCGTCGGCGACCGCGCCAACGCCGGCGCAATCGGGAAGTGGCGCATCCAGGCGCACTTCGCCGTTGTCCAGGTCCCAGATGAAAAAGCGATTGCCCCGTGGAGCGGTCAAGGCCACCAGGCGCAGGTCACTGTGCACGGCGACACTGGCGGTGTAATGCCCCATGGCCTGCAACTGATGTTCCGGTACCGGGAACGCCACGAACGGTTGGCCGGGACGCTTGATCGCCAACAGTTCGGATTTTTCATGCGAAGCTCCCATGAATTGCTGACCGGCAACGATGGTGCCGTCGCTGGCAATACCGAGGTGGCGCACGCTGTTCATCTGTTGGGCGAGGGTTTCCTTGCTCAGCAGGGTGCCGTCGCGTTGCATCAGGACCAGGCTCGGCTCCATCGCATCGAGATTCATCTCGACCCGGCTTTCCGCTTCGGTGCGAATCCCGCCGTTGGCCACGACCAGGGTTTCGCCGTCGGGCATCCATGACACTTGATGCGGACCGATGCCATGGGTGGAGATCTCGCCGCTGTGCACCAGTCGTTCGCCTTCGAACTTATACACACCCAGCAGGCCGCGACCCGGGTCGGTGGTGTCGTTTTCGGTGGCGTACAGCCAGTCACCGCTCTGGTGGATCACCGCGTGACCGTAGAAATGCCGGTCCGGTTGTGAGGTCAGCGTTTGCAGCAGCGCGCCGTCGCGCAGATCGATCAGGTAACTCTCAGTACCCGGGCGACGAGCGACAAACAGCGCGATCGCCAACGTCGGGTGGTTGATAATGTCGTGGCAGCGCTGGCCGACCTGGGTGGCAAACACCCGGGTGCCGTCCAGCCGATAACCGACGGCGTAGTGCTTGCCGTCAGTATCGTCCCGCGCCGAAAGCAGCAGCGGGCTGGCGTCCTTCTGCTTGAACAGCTTCCAGCCGCCCAGCGTCACCGCACCCAGCAGCAAACTCCCTAAAGTCAGAGCCTGGCGTCGCAGCATGGCACTCGCCCTCATCAGTCACCGTCGTTGGCGTTGAAGCCCAGTTGGATGCCCAGCGCCTTGGCCAGTTCGCCTTCGTGCAGGCGATGGACAACGTTGAGGCTGTCGTAGATATCGTTGAGTTGCTGGCGACCGGCGTCATCGTTGAGCATTTCGGTCAGCGAGCGCTGGTTGCTGGCGAACAGTTTCAAGGAAGCGGCATAGGCGGCGTCGATCTTGTCGGCCAATGGCTTCTGATCGCTTGGCAGCAGGTTGCGCAGGCCTTTGTTGTCGACACCTTCCCAAACCGTTTTCGCCGCCGCGAGGCTTGCCTCAAGGCCGGCCAGGGAAGACTGGCTGCGCCATGCATCGGCCTGGAACGGCTGCGCAACACCCTTGCTCTGACGGCCCATCGGCGTGCCGAGCTTTTTCTTCAGGCTATCGAGTGCCGTGACTTGCACGCGCAGCAGATCGGCAATGGCTTCGTGGGAGTCGGCGTAGCGCTGGTTCGGGAACTTGCTCATTTGCGCGAGCATGCCGTCGGTGTTGTTCCAGCTTTTGAGAATCTCTTCGGCCAGTTGTTTCTGACGCTCGCCGATGGCGATCAGCAGCGGGCAATACTTGGCCTTCTGCTCGGCGTTGGCCACGTCAGGCTTGCTATCGAACAGGATGTATTCGTAGGCCGACAGGCCTTGTACCACGACGCTGGACTTGGCCAGTGCCGCCGCATCGATTTGCGGTTGTGCGGTGATCAGTTGCTCGACCTGGCGACCGACCAGGTTTTTTTTGTCTGGCCAGAATTGCACCTGCCATGCGCGATTGCCTTCGGCCAGCGGCCCGATCAGCAGGGGTTGCAGCTCTGCCCAGGCCTTTTGTGCGTGCAGGAAGTCGGCACGGGCGGTGTCCAGTGTCTCCTTGCCTTCGCAGTAGGCCAGCGCGCTGACGGCCAGTTGGCGGTCGGCTTCTACCCAGCGGGTGTACGTCGGCAGGATCACCGATTTGGCGATGGCTGCCGACGTGACCGCTTGCGGGTCTTGAGGCGAACAGGCGCCCAACGCTAGCGCGGCAAGGCTGGTGAACAACAATTTGGGACGAAACATGTCGGGCTCCCGCGGGTGGAATGGGTATTAAAGGGAATTCAAAAACGCCAGCAACGCAGCGCGCTGCTCGGCATTGAAAGACAGAACCTGTTGCCGCGCGGCGGACGCTTCGCCGCCGTGCCAGAGCACGGCTTCGAGCAGGTTGCGTGCGCGGCCGTCGTGCAGGAACTGGGTGTGGCCACTGACCGCTTGAGTCAAACCGATGCCCCACAACGGCGGCGTGCGCCAGTCGCGGCCACTGGCCTGGAACTCGCTGCGGTTGTCGGCCAGGCCGTCGCCCATGTCATGCAGCAGCAGATCGCTGTACGGGCGAATCACTTGATTGGCCAGTTCAGGTTCAGCGGCGTTGGCGGCGGTGGTGTACTTCGGTGTGTGGCAGGACTGACAACCCGCCTGGTAGAACAAGTTCTTGCCGGCCAGCACTTCAGGCGCGCTGACGTCGCGCCGCGCCGGTACGGCGAGGTTGCGTGAGTAGAACAGCACCAGACGCAGGATATTGTCGCTGACTTCCGGTTCGCCATCGGCGCCGTTGCCATTAGGCGCCTGTTTGCAGGCGACTTGTGCGTCGGTGCAGTCATCAAACGGTCTCAGGCGGGTGGTGAGGCCCATATCGCCTGAAAACGCGTGGACATTTTGTTGATTCAGATTCGGTTGCCCGGCCTTCCAGCCAAACCGCCCGAGAACGGTTTTTTGCTGAACGTCATCCCAGACCCGGTTCGGGCGTCCGGCGATACCCTCCTTTGCTTTGGCCTGGGCCTCGGCATTGGCCAGGATCGCCTCTTCGGGAATCGCTTCGAGCAAGCCCAAACCGATCATCGGCGGCGCGACCCGTGCCGAGAAACTGGTATCGGGGTGCATCGGCCCGTAATTCAGCTGGGTGATGGCCAGGCTCGGCTTGCGCAGCTCGACTTCGGTGCCGTCCTTGAAACTCACCTTCACCGGTGTGTAATCGACCCGCACCTTGCCCTCGGGCGCGACGCCGGGCACGGCCATGTCCTGAAACTGCCCGCCGTAGACGGGTTCCGGCACGACGCCCAGTTGCTCGATGACCTTGGCATAAGCCGGGGCATCGGGAATCGACAGGCGCACCAGCATCGATACGGCATTGGTGTCGTCGGGCTCGGGCGGGTGGCCGCGACCGTCCTTGATGTGGCAGCCCTGGCAGGCGTTGGTGTTGAACAGGGGGCCAAGGCCATCGCGGGCCGTGGTCGTCGACGGCGCGATCACCCAGGGATTGCGGAAGAAACTGTTGCCGACGCTGAAGTCCACGCGCCGTGAAGGCGGCAGGTTGGCGGAGGGCAGGGAAAATGCGTTTTGATCGGTCTTGCGCACGGTGGCGCCGCCGCCGGAGCGGGCCTCACCGGGTTCGGCTTCGGTAAACCGCGGGGCGTCATCGCAGGCACTCAGGCCCAGGGCCAGAAACAGTGCGGACAAGCGAAGAGGCAACGAGGGCATCAGAGATCCTGCAAGACGAGCCAAATAAAGGCGCAAAGTCTAACAGGGCAGTGGATTTTGAATAAGAGGAATTATCGTTTACTTTGAGGCAGGGCAGGGTTTTCACTTAGCCCTCTGTGCCGCCATCGCTGGCAAGCCAGCTCCCACAAGAATTACCTGACCTGTGAGCGCTGGCTTGCCAGCGATGAGGCCATGAGCATCATCGCAAACGACCGATATGAAAAAAGGCGACCCGAAGGTCGCCTTGTGTTCACTCAGCCAGCGTTGATCAGAATTCGTGATCAGCGTTGTCCGGGTTCAGGTCGCCGATGCCCAGTTTGCCGGCAGCCGCTTCGATCGAACCGGTCTGCTTGACCAGCGAAGCGATGGCGTCGCGGACGATCTGGTTGCCAGCGGTGTTGCCGGCAGCGATCAACTGATCGTAGTGCTCACCCTTGTTGGCGTGGTCGACGATGATCTGCATCTTGGCTTCGGTGGCAGCCAGGTCGGCTTTCAGCGCGGTGTCGGCAGCCGGGTCAGCTTTGGCGACCAGCGACGACAGACTGGCGCCGGTCATTTTGGTGCCATCGACGCGGGTGTATTCGCCCAGGTACACGTTACGAATGCCTTTGGCATCGTAGAACTGCGAATTGTGGGTGTTGTCGCTGAAGCAGTCGTGTTCGTCTTCCGGGGAGTTGGCTTCCAGGGATACCTTCATGCGCTCGCCCGCCAGTTCGCCGAGGGACAGGCTGCCCATGCCGAACAGCATTTTGCGCAGTCCGCTTTCAGCAGGTTCCGCTTCCAGGGTGGCGCGGTAGTTGTCGGCCACGTTCGGCTTCCAGTTTCCGACCATTTCTTCGAGGTCGCTGACCAGCAGTTGGGTCACGGCTTTCAGGTAAGCGCGGCGACGATCGTTATGACCGCCAGTGGCGCCGGTACCTTCCAGGTAGTCCGAAGCCGGACGGTTGCCGGCGCCAGGGCCGGTGCCGTTCAGGTCCTGGCCCCAGAGCAGGAATTCGATAGCGTGGTAGCCGGTGGCTACGTTTGCTTCGGAACCGCCCAGCTCGTTCAGGCTGGCCAGTTTTTCCGCAGTGATGTCCTTCACGTCGATTTTGTCTTCGCCGACCTGAACCTCAGTATTGGCGATGATGTTGGCGGTGGCACCCGGGTTACCCAGTGCGTGTTCGTAGGATTTGTCGACGTAGTCGATCAGGCCTTCGTCCAGCGGCCAGGCGTTCACCTGACCTTCCCAGTCGTCGATGATGGTGTTGCCGAAACGGAACACTTCGCTTTGCAGGTAAGGAACACGGGCAGCGATCCAGGCAGCCTTGGCGGCTTTCAGGGTGTCGGCGTTCGGTTTGGCGAGGAAGGCGTCGATGGCGGTTTGCAGGGTCTTGGCGGTGGATTCGGCATCGCTGTAAACGGCGAAAACCATGTCGGCGTAATGGGCGACAACGGCTTTGGCGGCGGCTTCGTCGACTTTACCGGCAACAGGTGCAGCGGCTGGAGCAGCCGGGGCAGCGGCGGTGCTGGCAGCCGGCGCAGGAGCGGCAGCTTTCTCTTTGTCTTTGCCTTCACCGCAACCGGCGAGGGAAATTGCGATGGCCAACAGACTGGCGGTAGCCAGAGGCATACGAATCATGGCGAACATCCTGCTTCGAGAGGGGGTGGTATAACGCGTCCAGCGCGCAAAACTGCGACATAATGCAAATCTTTCGCATTATCTGTAAAGGGTTGTGCTTGGAAATATTTCTTATTCACTGAGGGGGTGCGCTTCACCTTGCAGGAGCGAGCTTGCTCCTGCAGGGATTACAAAATGGCGGCATTACTGCGCTGGGCCTGCTTGAGGTAGGCACCCAATTCCCGCGCCGGTAGAGGCTTGCTGTAGTGGTAACCCTGACCTTCATGGCAGCCTTCGGAAATGATGTAAGCCTCTTGCTCGGCGGTTTCCACGCCTTCGGCAATCACCTGCATGCCCAGGCTCTTGCCCAGCTGGATGATGGCGCGAACGATGGTCGCGTCGTCATCGTCATCGAGCAGGTCCTGGACGAAGCTCTTGTCGATCTTGATCTTGTCCAGCGGCAGGCTTTTCAGATAGCTCAGCGATGAGTAGCCCGTACCGAAGTCGTCGATCGCGATCAGTGCACCGGAGCGGCGCAGGCTGAGCAAATGCTGGGCGGCGGTGCTGATGTCTTCCATCAGGCCGGTTTCGGTGACTTCCAGCTCAAGGCTGCGCGGTGGCAGGCGATACATCTGCAGCAAATTGTTCACCACCCTTGGCAACTCGGCGTGGTGCAACTGCACGGTGGACAGGTTGACGGCCATGCGCAGGTCACTGAAGCCCTGGTCATGCCAGTCGCGCAATTGCTTGCAGGCCTGGTCCAGCACCCACTCGCCGATGGCAATGATGGTGCCGTTCTGCTCGGCCAGCGGGATGAACAGGTCCGGCGGAACCAGTCCGTGTTCCGGATGTTGCCAGCGAATCAACGCTTCAACGCCCACCACGCGGTGATCGCGATAGCTGATCTGCGGCTGATAGACCAGGTAGAACTGTTCGCGGGCCAAGGCATCGCGCAGGTCTTTTTCCAGCTCGCGACGGCGGCGCATCTCGGTGTCGACGCTGGCGATATAAAACTGATAGCGATTGCGCGAGCGGGTCTTGGCCAGGGTCATGGTCTGCTCGGCTTTTTGTAGCAGCTTCTCGGTGCTGTCGCCATCCTCGGGGAACAACGTGATGCCAATGGTGGCGCGCAGGCGAATCTCCTGATGATCGAGGGCAAACGCCGCTTCCAGGTCATCAAGAATGCTTTGCGCCAATTCCGCGGCTTCGTAGGGTTGTTCGATATCGGCCTGCACCAGGGCGAACTGATCGCCGCCAAGGCGGGCGAGGGCGCCGAGGCGTCCGCTGTGCGCCCGCAGGCGGTCGGCCAGGGCCAGCAGCAACTGGTCGCCGGTCTGGTAGCTGAATTGTTCGTTGATGCCTTTGAAGTCATCCAGCCCGACACACAACACTGCGACCCGTCGTTGCAGCTTGCCCGCGTCGACGAGGATCTTGTCCAGTTGCGTTTGCAATTGCTGGCGATTCGGCAGGCCGGTGAGGAAATCGTACTGAGCCATGCGCAGCAGGCTGTTTTCCGCTTCATGGCGCAAATGGGTGTTGCGCTCGATGGACTCCAGCAACTGGTTGGCGGTGTTGATCCAGATCCCCAGTTCGTTTTTCTCGTGGCCCTTGAGCTGCGGAATCTTGTGTTCGCTGGGGCGATCGGGATTGATTTCGGTCAGGTGCTCGATGATCCGCGACAAAGGTTTGGTCAACAGCCAGTGATACACCAGGTACAGCACCAGCCCCATCGCCAGGGCGCGCAATACGCCGGAAATGAAAATGATCACCGAGCTGACGATAAAGCCCTGGCCATAAGTGGCCGTGTCGAGGGTGATGCTCAGGTCACCGTAATACTCGCTGTAGGGACCACGACCGACCAGTTGGGTGGTGAAGGTGCGTTCCTTGCCGAGTATCAGGTCGGTCAGCCAGCGGCTGTTGGAATGCTGCAGTTCGCGGGATTTTTGCGCGAGCATGGCTTCGTTGGGATGACCGATGGACGCCTGGCGTACGGCAGCGTCCTGAAACAGGCCTTCGATCACCTGCATGCCCATTTCCCGGTCCAGGCTGTAGACGGCCTGGGTCGAAGGGTCGCGGAACATGTCGAGGATGCGTTCGGCATCACCGGCAACGGCCTGGCGGGTCTTATAGGCATCGAACACGATCTGCGCGCAGCTCAAGACCACACCGACGATCAATGCCGACAGGAGCACGACCCGGAGCAACTTCACCGACAAGCTGTTCTTGAGTTCCAGCTTCAAAGGGTTATTCCTTGTTCCGTGCGGGTAGCATCAAGTTGCCATGAGTATTGGCAATCCCGTGATGGCAGTCAAAGGGACAATCATCCGTGAGGAATTTTGCCTGCAGCTTGGCCAATCGGCTGTGCGTGGATTATTTATCCGATAGGTACTGTGTCGGTAGTCGGGTCCTTCAACTTGAGGGGATAAGGAGATTTTTTCCTTTTGTTTGATGTTAGACGGCTGTGGCTCCGGGGCAAGGCGTTGGGCCTGGTTTCATCTGGGGCTTAGCTGTTGTTGTCAGCGTGCATATCCGTTTTTGGCCGACACCTCGCCCCACCACCGACTCACCCATAAAAAAACCCGGCATAAGCCGGGTTTTTTGACTGGCGTCTAGCTTAAGCGGTGAAGGTTTTGCCTTCGAACTGCTCAGCCACGAATTTCCAGTTGACCAGGTTCCAGAACGCTTCGACATACTTGGGACGAACGTTGCGGTAGTCGATGTAGTAAGCGTGTTCCCAGACGTCGCAGGTCAGCAGCGGGGTGTCGCCGCTGGTCAGCGGGTTGCCGGCGCCGATGGTGCTGGCCAGGGCCAGGGAACCGTCAGCCTTTTTCACCAGCCAGCCCCAACCGGAACCGAAGGTGCCGATGGACGTCTTGCTGAACTCTTCCTTGAACTTGTCGAACGAACCGAACGCTGCGTTGATGGCTTCAGCCAGTGCGCCGGTTGGTTGGCCGCCGGCGTTTGGCGCCAGGCAGTTCCAGTAAAACGTGTGGTTCCACACTTGAGCGGCGTTGTTGAAGATACCGCCCGAGGAAGTCTTGACGATTTCTTCCAGAGTCTTGCCTTCGAACTCGGTGCCTGGCACCAGGTTGTTCAGGTTCACGACGTAGGTGTTGTGGTGCTTGTCGTGGTGATATTCCAGAGTTTCCTTGGAAATGTGCGGCTGCAGGGCATCGTGTGCGTAAGGCAGTGGCGGCAATTCGAAAGCCATGGTGAATCTCCTAATCAGGTCAGGTGCGGTGAGCGCAAGGCCGATCACGGGGCGGCCAGACAAGCGCCGGGGAGTTTGTACTCTTTGCGGCGCAGGTGTCGGATCATAGCACCGGGGGTGCGGCATAACCACGCAACAACTGTGTGGAATAGAGGTTCCAGAGCAGTTTGGAATAAATCAACCGGCCATGATCAGTTGTAGCGCTACCGCGAACATCATCACCGCCACCAACAGGTCGAGAATTCGCCAGGTGCCCGGTCTGGCCAGCCACGGAGCGAGCCACGCGGCACCCAGTGCCAATGTGAAAAACCATAGCAATGAAGCACTCGCCGCGCCCACCACATAGGCGCCGGGCTCGGTTTGTTGCGCGCCGAGGGAGCCGATCAGCAAGACGGTGTCCAGATAAACGTGCGGGTTGAGCAACGTGACCGCCAGGGCGCTGAGCATCACCGCGCGCAGCGAGCGCACGGTCTGGTTTTCGCCTTGTTGCAGGCTCTGCTTCGAGAAAGCCCGGCGCAGTGCCTGACTGCCGTACCACAACAAAAACACCGCGCCGCCCCAACGGGCAATCGCCAGCAAAGTCGGGTTCTGCGCCAGTACCGTCGCCAGCCCGAAAACCCCGGCCGCCACCAGTAATGCGTCGCAGGCCACGCACAGCGCGGCGACCGGCAAGTGATGTTCCCGGCGCAGGCTTTGCGCCAGGACAAACGCGTTCTGCGTCCCGATTGCCATGATCAGGCCGAAGGCCACCAGCAAGCCATTCATATAGCTTTGCCACATATCGATTACTCCCCGTTGGCAGCCAGGTCCCGCAGCACTTGCATGGCGCGGTCGGCGTCGGCCTGGCCGACGAACAAGTGGTCGTGGTAGTAACCGGCGACGACGTTGCAACTGATGCCGGCCTTGCCCAACGTGGTGGCAAACGCGGCCGTCAGGCCGACGGCTTCGAGGGCCGAGTGCACGTTCAGGGTGATCCAGGCCGCGACATAGTCGAAGCTGAAACCGGCCTGCTCGGCGTGGGAACGTTCGAGAATGACGGTCAGACCTTCCTGTTCACGGAAGCTGCCGATGATCTCCAGTCCTGTGGGCAACCGCCTGTCGCGCAAGGTGCAGAAGACGTATTCGCCGGCGTTGAGTTGCGGGCTCATGCTGCGCAGCAGCGTGGCCAATGAAGTTTCGCCAGCCATGTGGAGGGTTCCTGTTCAAGAAATCTTGCTGGTCATTCTCGGGCTTGACGCTGTATAAGAAAAACCAATATTGCTGATCACTCATTAGGAGAACTGATGTTCGACTATAAATTGCTTTCCGCTTTGGCAGCGGTGGTCGAGCAGGCTGGTTTTGAGCGGGCTGCGCAGGTCCTGGGATTGTCGCAATCGGCCATCTCACAGCGGATCAAACTGCTCGAAGCTCGAGTCGGCCAACCGGTGCTGGTGCGGGCCACGCCGCCGTCCCCGACCGAGATCGGTCGACGCTTGCTCAACCATGTGCAGCAGGTGCGCCTGCTTGAGCGGGATTTGCAAAGCCTGGTGCCGGCGCTGGACGAAGAAGGTTTGCCGGAGCGTTTGCGCATTGCCCTCAATGCCGACAGTCTGGCCACCTGGTGGGCGCAGGCGGTGGGGGATTTTTGCGCGCAACAACACGTGTTGCTGGACCTGATCGTCGAAGACCAGACCGTCGGCCTCAAGCGCATGCGTGCCGGTGAAGTGGCGGGATGCCTGTGTGCCAGCGAGCGGCCGGTGGCCGGCGCGCGCAGTGTTTTGCTGGGTGCGATGCGTTACCGCGCCCTGGCCAGCCCGGCGTTCATAGCCCGGCATTTTCCGCAGGGCGTACGGGCCGATCAGTTGGCTCGCACCCCGGCCCTGGTGTTTGGTCCTGACGACTTCCTGCAGCACCGGTATCTGGCGTCCCTTGGCGTCGATGGTGGATTTGAACACCATTTATGCCCATCGTCTGAAGGCTTTATCCGCCTGACCGAAGCCGGGCTCGGTTGGGGGCTGGTGCCGGAACTGCAGGTCCGCGAACAACTGGAGCGTGGTGTTTTGCTCGAACTTTTGCCAGATAAGCCGATCGATGTGCCGCTGTACTGGCATCATTGGCGTAATGGCGGTCAGTTGCTGGGGTTGCTGACTGATCAGTTGGTGCTGGCATCGAAGCAATGGCTGGTGCCCTTGGAGCAACCGTAAGCGTCAAGCTGCAAGCCGCAGGTGAAACGCTTGCGGACCGTTTTTAACTTGCAGCTTGCGGCTTGAAGCTCGCCTCTGCATTTGCTGGAGCAATACATGAAGATTCTGGTCACCGGCGCAAGCGGCTTCATTGGCGGGCGCTTTGCGCGTTTCGCCCTGGAGCAGGGGCTGGACGTGCGGGTCAACGGTCGCCGGGCCGAAGGTGTGGAACATCTGGTGCGCCGTGGCGCCGAGTTCATCCAGGGGGATTTGAGCGACCCGGAACTGACCCGGGCGCTGTGCTCCGACGTGGAGGCCGTGGTCCATTGCGCCGGCGCCGTCGGTGTGTGGGGACGCTATCAGGACTTTCACCAAGGCAATGTCCAGGTCACCGAGAATGTGGTCGAAGCCTGCCTGAAACAACGAGTGCGGCGTCTGGTGCATTTGTCGTCACCGTCTATCTACTTTGATGGCCGTGATCACTTGGGCCTGACCGAAGAACAGGTGCCCAAGCGCTTCAAGCATCCGTATGCCGCCACCAAATACCTGGCTGAACAAAAGGTTTTCGGCGCTCAGGAATTCGGCCTCGAAACCGTGGCCCTGCGCCCGCGTTTCGTGACCGGTGCCGGGGACATGAGCATCTTCCCGCGCCTGCTGAAAATGCAACGCAAGGGCCGTCTGGCGATTATTGGCAATGGTCTCAACGTGGCCGACTTCACCAGCGTGCAGAACCTCAATGAAGCGCTACTCAGCAGTTTGCTGGCCGGGGGCTCGGCCTTGGGCAAGGTGTACAACATCAGCAATGGCGCGCCGGTGCCGTTATGGGACGTGGTCAATTACGTCATGCGCAAAATGGAAGTCCCACAGGTTACGCGCTACCGTTCCTACGGTTTGGCCTACAGCGTTGCGGCGCTGAACGAAGGCGTGTGCAAGTTGTGGCCCGGGCGTCCCGAGCCGACCCTGTCGCGCCTGGGCATGCAAGTGATGAAGAAAAATTTCACCCTGGACATCAGTCGCGCGCGGCATTATCTGGATTACGACCCGAAGGTCAGTCTGTGGACGGCTCTGGATGAGTTCTGCGGCTGGTGGAAGGCTCAGGACTTTCACTGAAAAGCTGCCCACTGAACCCGGTCCCGGGTTGAGGGTCAATCGGTGCGGCGACGGAGGTTATACTCGCCGCATCAAGCCATCACCGCGTTTCACAAAGGTTGACTCAATGTCCATGCGTAACGATGCCAACGACGACTTCGATGATGTACCGAGCCTGCGTGCAGACGTCCTCGATGACGATTTTCCGCCGACCACCCGCACCGCCGTGCATTCGCGCACGCCGCCGGTGGTCAAGGTCAAGTCGGCGAGCACCGGCCCGTTGTGGGCACTGGTGGGCGCCTTGTTCTTTGCTTTCGCGGGCCTGGCCTGGTGGAGCTTTCAGCAGATTTCGCTGATGGAGCAGCAATTGGTGGCCACCCAGGAAAGTTTCGCGCGAATCAGTGAGGAAGCGGCGGGGCGCCTGCAGGACATTTCCGGCAAGGTGGTCGCCAGCCAGACCAACGTCACCAGCGACAGCGAAGCCTTGAAGCTGCAGATCAAACAGCTGGAAAGCAAGCTGCAGGATCAGAGCAAACAGCAACAAGGTGTGGTCGGTCAGACATCTGATCTGGATAAGCGTCTGGCGCAGATGACCGCGCAAACCACGGATCTGGACAAGCGCCTGGCGCAGGTCACCACTCAAAGCACTGAGCATCAAACCGTCAACACGCAGTTGCAGGCTCAGGTCAAAGTCCTGATCGGCGACGTGGCCGCGCTGAAGAGTGCTCCGCCAGACACGGAAAAATTCGACGCCCAGCTCAAAAGCCTGGGTGCCGACATCGTGGCCTTGAAGAAACAAGGCAACCCGAGTGCCGCCATCGAGCGCCTGGAGCAGGACATCGTCGTGCTCAAGAGCGAGCAGGACAATCGTCCGGCGGCGGCTCAAGGTGCGACCAATACCGCAGAGTTCGATGCTTTCCGCAGTCAGGTCACCCGCAACATCAACACCCTGCAAGCGCAGATCCAGAACCTGCAACAGCAATTGCGCGCCCGGCAGTAAGCCCGGATTCATTCCCGGACCGGCCGGGAATGATTTCCTTACACACTGCGATCCGCTGAATATTCGTACATGCCCCATTGCCGTCTACGCTCTTGAAACATCAACAAGAACGAGGGACGCGCAATGGGGTTTGTGCAAAGGTTCGCTGTGCTGTGCTTCATGCTTGTGCTGGGCCTCACCCAGGCGCAAGCGGCCGGAACTGAAAAGGACGACAGCAAGGCCGCGATCGCCTTGCTGGAAAAAGCCTTGGCCTATTACCACGACAATGGTGACAAAGCCTTCGCGGCCTTTAGCCGTCAGGGCGAATTCGTTGATAAAGACCGCTATGTCTTCGTCGTCGACACCAAGGGCGTGATGCTCGCCAGCGGCGGGCCGTCTTCGGCCTTGATTGGCCGGGATGTCTCGCAAACCCTTGAGCCGTCATTGCAAAAAGCGTTCAAGGACGCGCTCAAGGTGCCGGAAGGCAATGGCATTCAACAGGCGGAGTATCGCTGGCAGAACTGGTCCGACGGAAAGGTCGAGCGCAAGCACGTGTACTACCAGCGTGTCGGCCAGCGGATTCTCGCGGTGGGTTACTACTTGCCGCGGGCGTCAGCGGAACAGGCCATGGCCTTGCTGAACAAAGCGGCGACCGACCTGACCAAGGACGAGAAGGGCACGCTGACGGCGATCAATTCCCTCAAGGGCGGTTATCTGCAGGATGATTTGTATGTGTTTGTCGTCGATCTGGATACGAAGCGGTATGTCGCCCACGGCACTAACCTGCGTTTGATCAACACCGATTTCAGCAAGGTCAACGACCCGGAAGGCAAACCGGTGGGCGAGCCGATTCTGGCGCTGATCGCTAAACAGGATTATGGCGAGTACGAGTATCGCTGGAAGAACCCGGTGACCAGCAAAGTTGAGGACAAGCATGCCTATCTGAAGAAGGTCGGGCATTTTCTGGTGGCGGTGGGGTATTACAGCCCTTGAATCTTTTTGACTGTTGAACCGCTATCGCGAGCAGGCTCGCTCCTGCACCGGATCTCCAGCGAATGAAGATTTTGTGTACACCAGAGATCATTGCGGGAGCGAGCCTGCTCGTGATTGAAGGCGACCCGGTCTCCTTAACGAACCTTGTCTTCCCGCCCACGCAACAACATGTTCGGCATGGCAATCGCCGCCGCCAGCCCCAGCAGCGACACCGCTGCACTGACCATCAGCAAATGGCGGAAGGTCAGCAGCAGTTCTGCGCGCAAGATATCCTTCGCCTCTCCCGGTGCCGCGTTCAACCCGTCCAGCAGTACGTTGCCGGAATGACCTTCGGCAATCAGCGTCGAGCCAGCCAGGTGCGCAAAGCTTGAATCCTGCAGCAACGCCAGCAGCAGTGCCGACATCAACGCCACGCCCACGGCACCCCCCAACGAGCGAAACAGGTTGGTGGTGCTGGTTGCCACACCGATGTCTCGTTGTTCCACCGAATTTTGCGTGCCCACCAGCGAGGTCGGGAACTGCATGCCCGAGGCGATCCCGCTCAGCAGCATGAACAGGCTGCTCAGCACAAACGCCTGAGGCGGACTGAAGGCCATGCCCAGGATCGAGATCGGCATCAACGCGGCACCGGTGAGAATCATCGGTTTGTAGCGCCCGGTCACCGACGTCAGACGACCGGCGAAATACGCACCAATCGGCAAGCCCATGGCCAGTGGCAGCAGGTGCAGCGCGGCGCTGTCGGCCCCTGCGCCGGTGACGCTCTGGAAGCGCAGTGGCATCAGCACGATCAACGAGATCGCCTGGAAACTGGTGAAGAAAATCGTGCACCAGCACAGGATCGTATTGCGATTGGTGAACAGGTGCATGGGCAGCAACGGCTCTCGCGCCCGTCGTTCATGCAGCACAAACAACCCCAGTACTGCCACCGCGCAAGCCAGCAACCCCAAGACGTCGGCGCTGCGCCACGAATGCCCCTGGCCGACCTGGGTGATGCCCAGCAACAATGCCGTCAGGCCGATGATCATCAGCACGGTACCGAGGTAGTCGATGATGGGTTTACGTTGCGGAATCGGCAGGCCGACCAGCGTGCGATTGGCCACCAGCCAGGCGCCGAGGCCCAAGGGCAGATTGATCAGGAACACCCAGCGCCAGGACAGGTATTCGGTCATGTAACCGCCGAGCACGGGGCCGGCGACGCTGGCCACCGCGTACATGCTGCTGAAGTAACCCTGATAGCGACCGCGTTCGCGCGGCGGCACGATGTCGCCGATGATCGCCTGGCTGACCGAGATCATCCCGCCGGCGCCGATGCCCTGGAAAATTCGCGCCAGCACCAGTTGTTCCATGCTCTGGGCCATGCCGCAGAACAACGATGCCAGGGTGAACAGGCCCATGCCGAACAGCATCAGTTTGCGCCGCCCGTAGAGATCTCCGAGTTTGCCGTAGATCGGCACGGCCACGGTCATCGCCACCATGTAGCCGGAAATCACCCAGGCCAGCAGGCTGACATCCTTGAATTGCGCGGAAATGGCCGGCATCGACACGGCGACGATGGTCTGGTCCAGCGCACCGAGGAAAATCGCCAGCATCAGCGCGATCAGCACGCTGCGGATGGCCGGTTTGGGCGTTTCAGGCTGGTGAAGATTGGTCACGGGAAAACCTGCGGGCAGTGTTTGACCCGCAAAGGCATGGCGAGCGGGTAAGTGCTCGCCAGTGTAAATCGGTAGCAGGCTATTCGATAGCCTCGTATGGAAGGCCGACATAGTTTTCTGCGATGGTTTTGCGACCGGCCTCTGAATCTACAAAGTAGTCCAGCTCCGACTCGGCGATGCGCTGGCTGAAGGCATCGTGGTCGTCGAAACGGTGCAGCATCGAGGTCATCCACCAGGAAAACCGTTCGGCTTTCCACACCCTGCGCAGGCAGACTTCCGAATATTTTTCCAGCAAATCGAGGCGATTTTCGCGGTAAACCTTGAGCAGGATGTTGAACAGCGTACTGACGTCGCTGGCCGCCAGGTTCAGACCCTTGGCGCCGGTGGGCGGGACGATGTGCGCGGCATCGCCGACCAGAAACATCCGGCCGTATTGCATCGGCTCGACCACAAAGCTGCGCAGCGGCGCGATGCTTTTTTCGATGGACGGTCCGGTTACCAGCTTCTGCGCCAGCGCCTGTGGCAGCCGGGATTTGAGTTCATCCCAGAAACGTTGATCGGACCAGTTTTCGACCTTTTCGTCAGCCGGCACTTGTACGTAATAGCGGGTGCGGGTTTCTGAACGCATGCTGCACAGGGCGAAGCCCCGTTCGTGGCGGGCGTAGACCAGTTCTTGGTGGACCGGTGGGGTGTCCGCCAGTATCCCCAACCAGCCAAACGGATAAACCCGTTCGAAGATCTTCAGGCACTCGGCGGGAATCGATTGTCGGGCGACGCCATGGAAGCCATCGCACCCGGCGATGTAATCGCAATCGAGACGATACTGCTCGCCATCCTTTTCGAAGGTCACGAACGGTTCATCGGTTTTCATGCCGTGGGGAACGACGTTGCTCACCTCGTAGATTGTCTGCGCTCCGGCGACCTGACGAGCGGCCATCAGGTCGCGGGTGACCTCGGTCTGACCGTAGATCATCACGGTTTTCCCGCCAGTGAGGGCTTGCAGGTCAATGTGTACCTGACGCCCGTCGAGGGCCAGTTCGAAGCCGCCATGAACCAACCCTTCGGCATCCATGCGCTGGCTCACGCCGGCCTGGCGCAACAGCTCTACCATGCCTTGTTCGAGAACACCGGCGCGGATGCGACCGAGTACATAGTCCGGGGTCTGACGTTCGAGGATAAGGGTGTCGATCCCGGCGTTGTGCAGCAACTGGCCGAGCAGCAGGCCGGAAGGGCCACCACCGATAATGGCAACTTGGGTTTTCAGCGTTTTCATTGTTTTTATGACTCGCAAGCTTCACGCGACCATGGCCGGTGAAAGATTTTTATGGATCGAGTGCTTGCATTTTTCCCCCGCGAGTCTGTCAATTGAAGGTGAAAACTGAGCCGATACCTGTACATTTTGCCAATCGGTGCGATTATCGCCCGTCATCTATTCCGAGGCCTGGATTGAAGTGATGAACAAGCCTGACCTGCCGTCGATTCCGGTGTTCAAGCTCTATGGTGAAAGCCTGGATTGGCCGACCCCGGACTTGCTGCACTGTGAAACCATTTCCAAACGCAGCCGCGAACATCAATGGGAAATCAAACCGCATCGCCATGCCGATTTATGCCAGTTGCTCTTCGTATTCAAAGGTCAGGCAGAGCTTGAAATCGAAGGCAAACGTACGCAACTGACGCAACCGGCGATCCAGATCCTGCCGCCGCTGTCGGTGCACGGGTTTCGTTTTTCCGAGGATGTCCAAGGGTTTGTCGTGACCCTCGCCGCGCCGTTGATCGCCCATTTGCAGCAGCAACTGGGGCATTCGGTGAACGCCCTGGCCCAAGCCGAAAGCTACCCGGCGGGTGCGGACGGCGAGTACCTCAACAGCCTGTTCAGTGCGTTGCAGAACGAGTACACCAGCCATCAACCGGCGCGGGAAATGCTCATGCATTCGTTGGTCAGTGTGATCATGGTGTGGGTCAGCCGTCAGGTGATCCAGCGCCACTCGGCCAGCCAACGACCGCAGCGTGCCCGGGAATATCTCAACGGCTACATTCAGCTGGTGGAAGAGACCTATCGTCAGCACGTCAAGGTCGAGGACCTGGCCCATCGCCTGGGGATTTCCGTTTCCCACCTCAATGGCACTTGCCGTGAGTTGGCGGGGCAGCCGGCATTGCAGATCATGCATGAGCGGCAATTGCTGGAGGCCAAGCGCTTGCTGACCTACACCAGCATGACCATCTATGAAATGTCCGACGTGTTGGGGTTCTCGGATCCGACTAACTTCACGCGCCTGTTCCGACGCCGGGTGGGCATCTCGCCAAAAGCTTTCCGCGACCGCTTGAAGGCCGATCAGGACAACGAGGCCTGACACCTTCGTTAGCGCAGGGCGTTAAGGGTCGCGTTGTGGGGAATGCAACGCTCGAAATTGCAGCTGGCGTAATCACGGGGCAGGTTGCGCAGCTGTTCCACGCGCCAGGCTGCGGCGCCATACAACCCGAGCGTGGCCGCACAGGTGACGAAAATGGCGAGGTACCTTCTTGTTTTGATGTTCATGGTGTTGACCTCTGAACGAATACCCTTCGGTATTACTTTGAGCATAGGTCAGCCCGGGTGAGTTGCCAGCAATAACGCGGTATTCAAAACACTGATAAGCCACTGTGGGAGCGGGCTCGCTCCCACAGTTTCAATCGGCTTACAGGCCGGTATCCCACGCCGGTTCCTCCGGAAATCTCTCCACCAGGAAATCCAGCAGACTGCGCAATGCCGCCGGCATGTGCTTGCGCGATGCATACACCGCGTACACGTTCATCTGCCGCGGTTCGGCGTGTGGTAGCAGGCGAATCAACTCACCGCTGTGAATGTATATGCCAGCCTGATAAGTGGGCAGCATCGCCACGCCGGCACCGGCCATCGCCGCGCGTAGCAGCGTGCTGGTTTCGTTAGCGCTGATATTGCCCTGCACCGGCACCGATACCTGTTCACCCTCCTGCTCGAAATGCCACAGGCTCTTGCCGAAGTAGGAATGGGTCAGGCAATTGTGCTGGCTCAAATCCTCGACCCGCTGCGGTGTCGGATGCTCGCGCAGGTAGGCGGGGGAGGCGCAGATCAGCGAACGGCAGACCGTCAACCGACGGGCGATCAGGTTCGGGTCCAGATCGTTGCTGGTACGGATCGCCAGGTCGATGCGCTCATCCACCAGATTCACCGTGCGGTCGAGCATCTGCAGGTCGATGCTGACGCCGGGATAGCGTTTGACGAAGGCCGCCATGGCATCGGCCAGTTGTGCCTGGCCGAACGAGGTGCTGACACTGATTCGCAGAAGGCCGCGCGGGGCATCCTCCGGGACGCTGACAGCGGCTTGCATGTCGCAAGACAAGTCGAGCATTTGCCGACAGCGCGGTAGCACTTCGCTGCCGGCAGCGGTCAGGCTCAACTTGCGCGTGGTGCGGTGCATCAGGCGCGCGCCGACCCAATCCTCCAGCTCCGCCAGATAGCGCGAAACCACGGGTCTTGATAACTCCAGATGATCGGCGGCCGCCGACTGGCTACCGAGGTCAACCACCGTGACGAACACTCGCATTGCTTGTAGACGATCCATGATTTGCCCGATTTCAGAAACAAACTATGTTCCAGCATCGCATTTTTTGTACTGATCGAGACAACTAAGCTCTGCTCCATTGTGCAGGAGCCAGCAAGCCGGCTCCCACACAAGCGTATTTCAACCAAGGAGCGACAGATGATCGGTTTCACCTCACTCAAGCGGGTTTTGCTGGCGACCACCCTCGGCTTCGCCGCCCACGCCAGCGCATCGACTTTGACCCTGGATGTCTACAATCCCGGCGAAAATGCGATTTTTCCGGTGACCACGGTGTTGGTCAGCGGTGAGAAAGACGCGATTCTGGTAGACGCGCAGTTCGGCAAGTCCCAGGCCGAACAGCTGGTGGAAAAAATTCGCACCAGTGGCAAGCGATTGACCACCATTTACATCAGTCACGGTGACCCGGATTACTACTTCGGCCTCGATACCCTGACCGCCGCGTTCCCCAATGCCAAGGTGCTTGCTTCGCAGCCAACGGTCGAGCACATCAAGCGAACGGTGGACGGCAAACTGGCGTTCTGGGGGCCAAAAATGGGCGCCGACGTACCGGCCAAAACCATCGTGCCGGACGTGCTCAAGGGCGACAGCCTGATGCTCGAAGGACAGAAACTGCAGGTGGTGGGCCTCGATGGCAAACAGCCGGAGCGCAGCTTCGTGTGGATTCCGTCGATCAAGGCGGTGGTCGGTGGGGTGGTCGTGGCAGAGAACATCCATGTGTGGATGGCCGATACCCAGACGCCACAGTCCCATGCCGATTGGTTCACCACGCTGCATGCCATTGAAAGCCTGAAACCGAAAACCGTGATTCCGGGGCATTACCTCGGCGACAGTGCCCGGTCGTTGGTCGCCGTGCAGTTCACTGCCGATTACATCAGGGCTTTCGATGAAGAAACCGCCAAGGCCAAGGATTCGGCGGCCCTGATTGCCGCGATGAAAAAACGCTACCCGGCACTGGGTGAAGAAAGCTCCCTGGAGTTGAGCGCCAAGGTCGCCAAGGGTGAGATGAAGTGGTAACGGATTTGGGGGAGTAATTTCCCCCAGGTTTTGGCTTTCAGCGACTCTGCGCCTGCTCCACCAACCACCCCATCAACTCGCGCAGCTTCGGTGAAGTCCCGGGTTTTTCCGGGGATACCAGGTAGTAGGCCAGCCCGGTTTTCACTTTCAATTCGAATGGCATGACCAGCCGCCCGGCATCCAGGTCATCGCCGATCAACGACCAGTCACCAATCGCCACCCCCGTTCCTTGCGATGCCATCGACATCGCCAGATCGAGCGTTTCGAAATGCTGACCCTTGCTGACGTTGCTCAACTGCACATCCGCCGCTTTCAGCCAGGCCTTCCAGTCGCGCTCATCGCGGGTGGGATGCAGCAGTAGATGCTGTTGCAGATCGCTCGGCGTTTGCAGGGTGATCGGCCCTTCGAGCATCGGCCGGGAACAGACCGGCGTCAGTTGCTCGTCGAACAGTTTTTGCGACACCAGTGCGGTGTCCGGCGGTGCGCCATACATCACCGCCGCATCGAATTGCTCGCGATGAAAATCCACGCCGTGCTTGACCGTGGTGGTCAGTTGCACCGGCACGTCCGGGCGCTCCTTTTGCCATTGCAGCAGGCGCGGCAGCAACCAGCGCATGACGCAGGTGGGCGCTTTGAGTTGCAGGGTTTCGCGCTTCTCGCCGATCTGCTCAACGGCCTCGTCGATCAAACCGAAAATCTGCTGCACCCGTGGCAGCCATTCCCGTCCCTCGGCCGTCAGATCGAGACCCCGGGCCTGACGAATGAACAGCTCATAACCCAGATGATCTTCCAGCCCGGCGATCTGCCGGCTCACTGCGCCCTGGGTGATGTGCAGTTGCTCGGCGGCCCGGGTGAAGTTGCAGCACTGCGCGGTAATCAGAAAAGTGTGCAGCGCCGGCAGGGGAGGCAGTCGTTTCATTGGGATCCAAGGTATGACGTGAGGACATGGCTAGTATGACTTTTTATCCATTGTTGCGGCTACGTGTCGCCCGTTCCAATGAGGCCATCCCTGGACCTGCGAATCCATCATAAACACAGCGCAGGCCCGGCGTCTCAAATCGAACAAGAAGGGCAATTCACATGGCGACGTGCGGCGAAGTATTGGTCAAGCTACTCGAGAATTATGGTGTCGAGCAGGTGTTCGGCATTCCCGGCGTTCATACCGTGGAGCTGTATCGCGGGCTGGCCCGTTCGAGCATCAACCACGTCACGCCACGTCACGAACAGGGCGCCGGTTTCATGGCCGACGGCTACGCGCGCACCAGTGGCAAACCGGGTGTGTGCTTCATCATCACCGGCCCTGGCATGACCAACATCACAACGGCGATGGGCCAGGCGTATGCCGATTCGATCCCGATGCTGGTGATCTCCAGCGTGCAATCCCGCAGCCAGTTGGGCGGCGGTCGCGGCAAGCTGCACGAACTGCCGAACCAGGGCGCGCTGTGCGCCGGCGTCGCGGCGTTCTCCCACACCCTGATGTCGGCGTCGGAGTTGCCGGGCGTGCTGGCCCGCGCATTCTCGCTGTTCCAGGCGGGTCGTCCGCGCCCGGTGCACATTGAAATTCCGCTGGATGTGTTGGTGGAAGAGGCCGACGACCTGCTCGGCAGCCTGCCGGTCAATATCGACCGCGCCGGTGCTTCGCCGAGCGCCGTGTCGCGCATGACCGACCTGCTGGCCGCCGCCAAGCGTCCGCTGATCCTCGCCGGTGGCGGTGCCATCGATGCCGCTGCCGAGCTGACTGAACTGGCCGAGTTGCTGGATGCGCCGGTGGCCCTGACCATCAACGCCAAAGGCATGCTCGAGTCCGCTCACCCGCTGCTGATCGGCTCGACCCAGAGCCTGGTCGCCACCCGCGCGCTGGTCGCCGAGGCTGACGTGGTGCTGGCCATTGGCACTGAACTGGCCGAAACCGACTATGACGTGACCTTTGCCGGTGGTTTTGAGATTCCGGGCAAACTGCTGCGTATCGACATCGACCCGGACCAGACCGTGCGCAATTACCCGCCGCACGTGGCGCTGGTGTCCGACTCGCGCAACGCTGCGCAAGCCTTGTTGAGCGCGCTTTCGCACAAACCCCTCGGCGAGCGCCGCAACGATTGGGGCCAGGTTCGCGCCGCCCGTTTGCGTGAAGAGCTGGCCGCGTCCTGGGATGCACCGACCCTGGCCCAGACCCGCTTCCTCGAAACCGTTTTGCATGAATTGCCGGACGCGGTATTCGTCGGCGATTCGACCCAACCGGTGTACACCGGCAACCTGACTTTCAACCCGGAGCGCCCGCGCCGCTGGTTCAATTCGTCCACCGGCTACGGCACCCTCGGCTATGCCTTGCCGGCAGCGATTGGCGCCTGGCTCGGTGGCCGCGTTGAACGCGGCGCGCGTCCTCCGGTGGTGTGCCTGATCGGTGACGGCGGTCTGCAATTCACCCTGCCGGAACTGGCCAGTGCCGTGGAAGCGCGCACGCCGGTGATTGTGCTGCTGTGGAATAACCAAGGCTACGAAGAGATCAAGAAATACATGGTCAACCGCGCCATCGAGCCGGTTGGCGTCGACATCTACACCCCGGATTTCATCGGCGTGGCCAAGGCCCTGGGGTGCGCGGCGCAGGCCGTCAGCGGTGTCGAACAACTGCGCTCAGCGCTGCGTACCGCGACCGATCGCCAGGGCCCGACCCTGATTGAAATCGATCAGACCGAGTGGATGAAGGCGGTGTCGAAATGACGTTCCCGACGACCCTGGATGGCCTGTACATCGATGGCCAATGGTCAGCCGGTCACGAACACCTGCGGGTGATCAACCCGGCGACCGAAGCCCTGCTGACCACCGTAAATGGTGGTGACGAACGTGCCGTCGATCACGCCGTCAGTGCGGCGACCCGGGCTTTCGCCGACTGGTCGAAAACCACCGGTGCCGAGCGTGGCGCGATCCTGCGCAACATCGCTGCGGGCGTGCAGGCCGGGCGCGAACAGCTGATGTATTTGCAGTCGAGCAACAACGGCAAGCCACTGTTCGAAGCGGCGATTGACGTCGATGACGTGATCGCCACCTTCGAGTATTACGCCGGTCTCGCCGAAGGCCTGGAGGCGAAACAGGACAGCACTATCGAGTTGCCGACCGACGATTTCAACGCCCGCTTGCGCCGCGAACCCTGCGGTGTGGTCGGCCTGATCGTGCCGTGGAATTTCCCGATGGTCACCACTGCGTGGAAGCTTGCCCCGGCCCTGGCCGCTGGCTGCTGCGTGGTGCTCAAGCCTTCGGAAGTGACGCCGCTGCCGGAGCTGGAACTGGCGGCAATCATCGCTGAAGCCGGGTTGCCATCGGGGGTGTTCAACCTGGTCTGCGGCACGGGGCTGGCGGTCGGCGCGCCCTTGTCGGCAGACCCGCGTATCGCAAAAATTTCCTTCACCGGCAGCAATGCGGTGGGCGTGCAAGTCATGCAACGCGCAGCCGAATCGGTCAAAGGCGTGAGCCTGGAACTGGGTGGTAAATCTTCGCTGCTGGTACTCGCCGATGCCGATCTTGACCTGGCGGTGGAAGTGGCTTGTGGCGGGGGGTTCTTCAACGCCGGGCAGATGTGCTCCGCCACCAGTCGTGTGCTGGTCGCCGATGAGCTGGCCGATGAATTCCTGACGCGGGTGAAGGCCCGTGCCGAAGCGATTCGCGTAGCTGACCCGTTCGACCCGAATGTGGAGATGGGTGCGCTGGTCAATCAGGCGCAATACCAACGGGTGCTCGGCCATATCGACCGCGGTTTGAGTGCCGGCGCCAAGCTGGTGTGCGGCGGCAATCGTCCGGCGGATTTGCCCCGTGGCTATTTTTTGCAGCCGACGGTTTTCACCCACGTGCCCCTCGACAGTGCGCTGTGGTGTGAAGAGATTTTCGGCCCGGTGATCTGCGTGCGCAGTTTTGCCAGCGAAGCCGAGGCGATTGCCCTGGCCAACGACAGTCAGTTCGGTCTGGTGGCCAGTGTGGTCACGCGCAACGCCGAAGCCGCTGACCGTGTCGCCAACGCCTTGCAGGCGGGCCTTGTATGGATCAATGCGCCACAAGTGATCTTCCCGCAGACCGCCTGGGGCGGCTACAAGCAGAGCAGCATCGGCCGCGAATTGGGGCCGTGGGGCTTGCAGGCTTTTCAGGAAATCAAGCACGTGATTCGAGCTGTCTGAAGGCACGAAAAAGGTGAGCGCATGCCTCTCGAAGAGGCATGCGTCAGCGTCATGGCTTCGATGAGTTTTTATCGATAGTCAGGTGTTTTGCATGACCTCAGGATGAACTCGCTGGCCCGGTAAAACCCCCGAAAATACGAGGGACAACGCTGATCCAGCCGCGCGGATGCAACAGTTTCGACCTGCCTTATACCTACAAAAACAAAGGGAGTCCGTAATGGGCGAGCATGATCTGAACAGACGTCAATTCATCAAGACCGTGGGCGTAGCCTCGGTGGCAGCGGCGGCGATGAGCCTGCCGTTCGTCAAGGCCAATGCCAGCGATACACGCTTCACCGGCAAGACCCTGCGTCTGCTGACCTGGTCCGATGACACCGGGCTGGCTGCCCTGCGCAATATCGCCGCGACATTCGAAGACAAGTACGGCTGCAAGGTCATCGCCGACCGCACTGGCAGTACCTCGGAAATGGTCGCCAAGCTCAAGGCCGGCGGTGATCGGCCGCAGTACGACATCATCACCCTGGCCGGCGTCGGCGCTGAAGGCCTGGCCGCCGCCAACTTGCTGGAAAAGCCTGACCTCAACCGCATTCCCAACATTGTCGATGTGCCGGAAAAATACCGCACTGGCGCCAACGGTCACGGCATCGGTTACCTGCTGTGGTGCAACAGCCTGGTCTACAGCACCCGCACGCAGACAGAAGCCCCGACCAGTTACGCGTCCTTGTGGGACGCCGACGCGGCGCCGAACATTTTCCTGCCGCCGCCGAACTGGACCGAGGCCATGGACCTGATCATCATCGCCGCCAAACTGGCCGGTGGTGACGAGCACAACATCGAGCCTGGCTTCAAGAAACTCGCTGAGCTGAAGGATCGCGTGGTGACCCTGGGCGAAAACCCGAACCAGATCGCCGAACTGTTCCGCACCGGCTCGCTGGACATGGGCGGCCTGTACGCTCCGGCGTTCTTCCCGAAACAGATCCGCGATTCGAACTACGGCCTGGGCGCCACGTTCGGCATGAAGGAAGGTTTTTACACCGACCTGATGCTCTCGGTGATGCCGAAGAATCGTCCGGGCGATACCGACATGGCCTACGCCTTCATCAACCATTCTCTGGACCCGCTGGTGCAGGGCAAGATGGCCGAGGACATCTACAACGGCCCGGTCAACGCCAAGGCGATCATCTCCGCCGAAGCACGCAAGAGCCCGTACATCCTCACGCCGGAACAGATTGCCGAGAAGGCGATCATGCACGACAACGCCTTCCTGGCCTCCGTGCATGACCAATGGATTCGTCGTTACACGGAAATCTTTTCTTCCTGATCGAGTGACGTACACAGGAACTTCAAACACGGAAGATCCGCTGTGGAAGCGAGCCTGCTCGCGATGCGTCAGCACATTCAGTATTGATGTGACTGACACACCGCTTTCGCGAGCAGGCTCGCTCCCACAAGGGGGGCTGACGCGTCCGCAAGTCTTGTGTTCGTCAGCTGCTTTCCATTGACGAGACCTTTGCTATGGAACACCAACCTTTGACCCATTCGGTCAGTGCTGCTGAGTCGCGTCCACGCCTCGGTGTTTCGCCGACCACCCGCGCCTGGTTTTTCCTCACGCCGTCGATGCTGTTCCTGGGCGTGCTGATCGCTGCCAGTCTGCTGGTTCTGCGCATGAGTGTCGGCACCAAGGGCGCGGAATGGTCCGGGTTCAGCCTGGCCAGTTACGCCCAGTTGCTGGAACCCTATTACCTCAAATCGCTGATGCTGACCCTGCGGCTGGCGCTGATCAGTGCGGTGATCGCCGTGATTCTGGCGATACCGGTGGCGTACACCATGTCGCGATTGACTTCGCCGTTCGTGCGACGGATCTTCCTCGCGGCGGTGCTGCTGCCGCTGCTGGTCAACCTGCTGCTGCAAAGCTACGGCTGGCTGGTAATTCTCGGCCCGGGCGGCATGCTCAATCAGGCGCTGATGGGGCTGGGCCTGATCAAGCGTCCGATCATGCTGTTGTACAACCAGAACGGCGTATTGATGGGCCTGGTGCAAACTGCTTTCCCGTTGGCCGTGCTGCCGATTGCCAGCGCCATGCGCGGCGTTGCGCGCAGCTACGAAGAGGCCGCCGCCACCCTCGGCGCCAGTCGCTTCCAGGTGTTCCGCCAGGTGGTGTTGCCGATGAGCCTGCCGGGGATCATTACCGGTGCCACGTTGGTATTCGCTTACAACGCCAGCAGCTTCGTCGTGCCCTTGCTGCTCGGCGGCCGCCGCGTACCGATGCTCGCGGTGATGGTGCATGACCAGATCGCCCCGCTGATGAACTGGCCCGCCGCGTCCGCCGCCGGTGTGGTGCTGATCGTTACCACGCTGGCGATCATGACCCTGTCCGAATACATCACTGGCCGTCGTCGGCGCATGCTGGAGGCTTCGCAATGAGTACCCTGAGCAAGAAGCGCTATGGGCTGTTGCCCGGCGAGACGGGCAAGTTTGCCGGCATCCTTTCCGGTTTCATTCTGCTGCTGGCGGTGCTGCCGATCCTGACCATGATCGTCATGTCGTTCAGTGGCGCATCGAACCTTGATTTCCCGCCGAGCAGCTACAGCCTGCAATGGTACAAGGCCGCCTGGCACACCTTCGTTTCGCCGGACGCCAGCGACGTGTTGAGCCTCGGCCAGGCCATGACCACCAGCCTGATGGTGGCGTGCCTGACCATGATCTTCGCCACCCTCATCGCGGTACCGGCCGCTTACGCGTTGACTCGTTGCGAGTTCCGCGGCAAGGCCGTGGCGCTGCAACTGATGTCGTTGCCGCTGGTGTTCCCGATGGTGGTGCTGGGCCTGGCGCTGCTGCTGGTGTTCGACAGCCTGCCGTTCCACATGACCACCTCG
Organism: Pseudomonas reinekei; assembly: GCF_001945365.1. Taxonomy (GTDB): domain Bacteria; phylum Pseudomonadota; class Gammaproteobacteria; order Pseudomonadales; family Pseudomonadaceae; genus Aquipseudomonas; species Aquipseudomonas reinekei. Next base: position 197,023 of record NZ_MSTQ01000003.1, on the reverse strand, counting down.
CGGCTGGTCATTGCCCACGTCATCCTGGCGTTGCCGTTCGTGGTGAAAAATTGCACGGCGGCGATGCTCTCCATCGGCAGTGAAGTCGAAGAGGCCGCGCAAATGCTCGGCGCTTCACCGCTGCGGGCGATTGTCGATGTGGTGGTGCCGTTGATGAAGTCGGGGATTCTGGCGGGGATGCTGCTGGCGTTCATCGTCTCGTTCAACGAGTTCACCGTGACCTATTTCCTCTACACCATCGACGTCATGACCGTGCCGATCTGGATGTACAGCCGCACCGTGTCTTCGCTCGACCCAACCGTATTTTCGTTTGCCGTGCTGATCGTGCTGATCGACTTCGTCCTGATCTGGGCGCTGGAGAAGCTGGTCGGTGAAGGTGGCGTTTCGTTCTGATTCTTGAGGTGATTTATGTCTGGTCTGATTCTGGAAAACGTCGAGAAACATTACGGCTCGGCCTGCGCGGTAAAAGATGTAAACCTGCATTTGCCCGAGGGCAAACTGGTGTGTTTCCTCGGCCCGTCGGGCTGTGGCAAAACCACCTTGTTGCGGATGATCGCGGGCCTGGAAACCCTGAGCGGCGGCGAAATTCGCCTGGATGGCGAGGACATCGGCCACACCCCGGCGCATCTGCGTAATTTCGGCATGGTGTTCCAGTCGCTGGCGTTGTTCCCGCACATGACGGTGGGGGAGAACATCGCCTATCCGCTGAAACTGCGCGGTGTGAGCAAGGCTGATCAGCAGGCGCGGGTGGTGGAGTTGCTGGAACTGATCCAGTTGCAACCGATGATCAATCGTCCTGTGGCCAAACTCTCGGGTGGCCAACGCCAGCGCGTGGCGATCGCCCGGGCGATTGCTTCGCACCCGAAAATCCTCTTGCTCGACGAGCCGCTGTCGGCGCTGGATGCCAAGCTGCGTGAGTCGATGCAGGTGGAAATCCGTCAACTGCAGCAGCGTCTGAACATCACCACCATCATGGTCACCCACGACCAGCGCGAGGCCATGACCATGGCCGATATCGTCGTGGTGCTAGGTGAGCACAAGGTGCAGCAGGTGGGTACGCCGATCGAGATTTACCGCCATCCGGCCAACGAGTTTGTCGCGGATTTCATCGGCTCCGGCAACATTTTTCCGGCCACGGTGCTGGGCAACGGCCAGGTGAGTTTGCCGGGCGGGGACGCGCTGCAAGTGCCGATCTGCAGCAGCGTTGTGGTTGGCGAGAAGGTGAAAATGCTGATTCGCCCGGAAGACCTGCAACTGTCGGCGCCGCAGGCAACGGCGGGCAATCGCTTGCTGGGCAAGGTGACATTTGTGCGGGACATCGGCGCGACGATCGAGACGACGGTGGAGTGTTCCGGGGTGACGTTTACGGCGCTGAGCACGCCGTGTCAGGGGTTTGGTTTGAACGTCGGGCATCCGGTGTCGGTGACCTTGCCAGCAGAGGCTTGCCGCGTGCTGGGGGCGTGATCCGGATTTGATGTTGGCCTTGCTGGCCTCTTCGCGAGCAGGCTCGCTCCCACAGTGGATCTTCTGTGAACACAGCATGTGTTAACAGCAACGATCAAATGTGGGAGCGAGACTGCTCGCGAAAGGGCCGGCACAGCCCACGCAATCCGAGCTAGACACTCAACCGCAACCGCGCCAAATCCCTTGACGGCGGTGCCCCGAACAACCGGCTGTACTCACGGCTGAACTGCGAAGGGCTTTCATAACCGACGCGATACCCCGCCGCCGAAGCCTCCAGCCCTTCGGCCAACATCAAGCGCCGCGCTTCTTGCAGGCGCAGTTGCTTTTGATACTGCAACGGGCTCATCGCGGTCATCGCCTTGAAGCGGTGATGCAGCGTCGACACGCTCAAATTCACTTCTTTGGCCAGGTCATCGATGCGCAAGGGCTGTTCATAGTTGCCATTGAGCCACTTGATCGCCTGGCTGATGCGGTGGCTCTGACTGTTGGCAATGGCAATTTCGTACAGCCGATAGCCCTGCTTGCTGCGCAACAGCCGATAGAGAATTTCCCGACGAATCAGCGGCGCGAGCATGGCGATGTCTTTCGGTGTGTCGAGCAACCGTGCCAGACGCAGCACTGCATCGAGCATCGCGGTGTCGAGTCGCTCGACATATAACCCACGTCCGGTCGGGCGGCTGGGCACGCCAAGGGGGCCGGCGTCGGCAATCAGCGCAGTGATTTCCGCGGGGTCGATGTCCAGCCGTACGGCCAGGATCGGCTCCTCGGCCGAGACATTGACCACTCGACCGCTGAGCGGCATCGAGACCGAGACCACCAGGTAATTGAGCGGGTCGTAATTGAAGTACTCGTCAGCCAGCCGTACTTCCTTGCGGCCCTGGGCCATGATGCACAGCGCCGGTTGCGCAAGCACCGGGGCGAACTCGTGGTTCTGGCTGTGGCGCGACATGAATAGCGAATCGACAGCGGTGGCATAACTGCCATCCTCGGCGGTGTTGCGACGAATGATCGCCGCCAGCTCCGCGCGCTGCTTCTCCATATCGGTGTCCAGCGGCGCTTGAAAGTGATCGAGTGACGACATGCAAGGCATCCTCGGCAGGGGCAGGAGTGATGGGGCAAAGCATATGTTTGTGCAAGCTTGAGCGGTAGACACATCCTGTCGAATGCTTGCCTGATTCTGCACGGGGGTGTTCTGTCGCCCCGGTAAATCAGAACGTAGCGCGCCAAACTTGCTTGAAACTCGTCTGGCAGTACGGTGCCCGGGATTTACACATTGTTACAGGCAGCCCACGCACTCTCGCAGGATTGTGCAACGCGGCGGCAGAAATCGACTAACGACATACGCGCCATGGCCCTTAACCTTTGATCCTGTCGCAGCCCGTCCCACGGCTGCCACTCGACTCCCTGGGAGGGTTGAACCATGTCCAAGCAAATCCCCGTCAGTCATATGGCTTTCGTACGAGCGCGCGTCGGGCGTTCACAAGAACTGGGTTTGCGCCTGAGCGCGTTGATCGAACCGTCTCGCGCAGCGCCAGGCTGCCTGAACTTTGCCTTGCAACACTCGCAATGCGATCCAGAGCTGTGGCTGGTGTCCGGTTTCTGGAGCAATCAACAGGCGATGACCGCGTACTTCAGTAGCCCGGCCATGGAGATTTTTGCCGAGCTGGTGCAGGAACTGGTGGTCAACAGTCTGGATTTTCACACCTTCAAGGATGTGTCGGAGGCGCAGGCCCTGCGTCAGTCCGGAGCAGTGGTACACAAACTGGTCGGTTGAGGGTTTAATGGCTGCATTCTCAACCAGCCAGGATGCGCGACATGGCACGCAAAGCCTTTGAAACCTTTGAAGCAGTATCGGCCGTTATTCCCCGCGAAGGCGGCTATTACGCGGCAATCGCCACCAAAGCCATTGGCGGCGCCGGTGCACCACGTTTCAACAAACTGCTGGAAGAGCAGACCTTCAAGACCGCCAAGGAAGCGGACGAAGCCGCCGCCCTGCAACTGACCCATCTCAAGGGTGTTGGCGAAGACGGCGAGCTGATCTGGTAGTTACTTCACCGCTCCCGGGCGGTACATTTTGAACAATGCCTCTGGTCCCAGCTGAAAGTAATCCGCTGGCCCGCCGCCGCGCAGGATCGGTTCTGCCGCGGCGGTGTCGTACACCCCATCCTTCAACAGCCATTTGGCGATATGCACGGCGACCACTTCGCCGAGGATCAGCCAGCTCGGCACCACATTTCCGTCCGCGCGCTGCAACTGAATGATCTGCGTGACCTTGCATTCGAAGGACACCGGGCTTTCGGCAACCCGCGGCACCTGAATGATCTTCGACGCCACGGGCGTCAGGCCGGACAACTCGAATTCATCGACGTGCGGCTCGACCATGGCGCAGCTCTGGTTCATCTGTTCGGCCAATGGCCGGGTGGCCAGGTTCCAGGCGAACTCGCCGGTCTGTTCGATGTTGTTCAGGCTGTCTTTGCGCCCGACGCTGGAAAACCCAATGATCGGCGGAATGTAGTTGAAGGCGTTAAAAAAACTGTACGGCGCCAGATTCAAGCGCCCGTGGGCATCCTGCGAAGATATCCATCCGATGGGGCGCGGGCCAACGATCGCATTGAACGGATCGTGGGGCAGGCCGTGGCCGTTGGCGGGTTCGTAATAGTGGATGTCGTCGGGCATGGGCCAATTTTCCTGAAGGCTGCTTGTGAATACCGACAATAGTGCAAGGCCGCGTCGCTGATTGCCAGTCAGAGTAAGCGCCCATGTCGGCGCGAGCAGGCTTGCTTCCACAGGGTTATCTGGTGTGCACGGAGATTTGTGGTGCTCCAGCAATGACTAAGCCCGGCCGAAGCCGGGCTGTGGTGCCGCTTGAATGGATCAGCTGATGGAAGCGCCGCCAGTACGGTCGTAGCCATCTTCAGCGACAGTGGCGCCGCCGGTGCGGTCGTAGCCATCTTCAGCGACAGTGGCGCCGCCGGTGCGGTCGTAGCCGTCTTCAGCGACAGTGGCGGAACCGGTGCGGTCGTAGCCATCAGCGGCGACGGTGGCGGAACCGGTACGGTCATAACCGTCCGCTGCAACAGCGGAGCCGGTGCGATCGAAACCGTCGGCGGCGAAGGTGTTGGCGGCCAGTACGGACAGGGCGATGGCGAGGAACAGTTTGGTTTTCATTTTCATTTCTCCAGATTTTTTGGCGTTTTGTGTCTTGGGCATGGGTTTCATGCTACGCCAATTAAACTGATTAAAAAGCGCAAAATAATGCTAGTAACAATCGATTAAGTTGATATTAAGGCCGTCAAACGTGATCACGTTCAAGGTCTGAGCGCGCGCATCGCAGTTAATCGATCGGACATGCACAGGATGGAGGGCGAGCATTAACTCGTGATTAATCTGCCTTCGTCGGGAGTGAAGGATTTTTCACACAACGTTCGAGCCAAAAAAAGGGGCAGACCCCTACGGTCTGCCCCTTGGTTGTTGCGCGTCCGGGCTTAGTCCGTGACGATCCGCGAATGCTTGCGGGTGTCTTTCATGGTGATGTACACCAGCAACGACACGGCGATGCATGCGGTGACGTACCAGTAATAACCGGTTTCCATGCCGATGCTCTTGAACCACAGTGCGATGTATTCAGCGGTGCCGCCGAAGATCGAAACGGTCAGGGCGTACGGCAGGCCAACGCCCAGGGCGCGGATTTCGGTCGGGAACAGTTCGGCTTTCACCACTGCGTTGATCGAGGTGTAGCCGCTGACGATGATCAGCGCCGCCATGATCAGGAAGAACGCGCCCCACCAGCTGGTGATGGTGTGCAGGGTGGTGAGGATCGGCACGGTGAACAGCGTGCCCAGAATGCCGAAGGCGATCAGGATTGGCCGGCGACCGATTTTATCCGACAGCCCACCGATGATCGGCTGCAGGCACATGAACAGGAACAGCGTGGCGGCGGAAATGGTGGTGGAGTCGGAGATGCTCATGCCGACGGTGTTCACCAGGTATTTCTGCATGTAGGTGGTGTAGGTGTAGAACGCCAGGGTGCCACCCATGGTCAGGCCGACCACGGTCATCAGTTCCTTCGGATGGCGCATCAAGGTGCGCATCGCGCTTTCCTTGGCCTTTTCTTTCTTGGTGAACGACTCGGTTTCTTCCATGCCGCGACGCAGGTACAGCGCAACGACTGCACACAGCGCGCCGATGGCGAACGGAATACGCCAGCCCCAGGCGTACAGCTCTTCGGTGGTCAGCAGGTTCTGGAGGACGATCAGCACGCCCAGCGCTATGAGCTGGCCGGAAATCAGGGTCACGTACTGGAAGCTGGAGAAGAAGCCACGGCGTTCCTTGGTGGCCATCTCGCTGAGGTAAGTGGCAGAGGTGCCGTACTCGCCACCGACCGACAGGCCTTGCAGCAAACGCGCGAACACCAGCAGGATCGGCGCGCCGATACCGATGACTTCGTAGCCGGGGCTCAGGGCGATCAGCAGCGAGCCGAAGCACATCAGGTAAACCGAGGCCATCAAGGCTTTTTTACGCCCGACTTTGTCGGCGTACAGGCCCATCAGCCAGCCGCCGATCGGACGCATCAGGAAGCCCACGGCGAAAATCGCGGCGGTGTTCAGCAGTTGTGCGGTGGTGTCGCCTTTGGGGAAAAAGGTCTTGGCGAAGTACAGCGAGAAAGCGGCATAGACGTACCAGTCATACCACTCGACCATGTTGCCAACGGAACCGCTGAAGATCGATTTGATGCGGCTGGAAGTAGTACGTACTTTTGTCGGCGAGGCAACCGACCCACGGGGCAGGGCGTTGGAGTTATCCATTGAAGGATCCTTCGTTTAATTGTTTTTGTGGAGCGCGATTAAACGCAGCCTGCGGGGGCTATAGCAGGAGCTGTGCCAACGGGGAGAGTGGCGGTTTAGAGGGGGTAGGGCGGATTGGTGAGCGGAAATCCGCTTATTTTCTGTTGGGGGTGAGCGGAAAATTGCTGATTGGGCTCCTGACGCTACAGGAACATCTCTCTGCTCAACCCATGGCGCTGCATCTTTTCATTGAACGTGCGTCGCGGCAGTTGCAGTTCTTCAAGTACCGCTTTCACGTCACCTTTATGCCGGGTCAGCGCCGCACGCAAGCATTGCGCTTCAAACGCCTCCTGCTGCGCCGCCAGTGACTGGCCGGGTTCGATGCCCAGCGGTTCCGGTTCTCCTAATCCCAGCACCTGACGCTCGGCGACGTTCGCCAGTTCACGCACATTGCCCGGCCAGTCGTGGCTCAGCAGGTGACTCAATTGCGCGCCGCTCAGCGGCTGAAATTTACGTCCCAGGCGTTCGGCGGCGTTCTGGGCAAAGAATTCGAACAGCAACGGAATGTCTTCACGGCGTTCGCGCAACGGGGGCAGGCGCAACTCGGCGACGTTCAAACGATAGGCCAGGTCCTCGCGAAAACGCCCGGCCCGCGCTTCGTCGAGCAGGTCCGGTTTGGTCGCTGCGATGATGCGCAAATCCACGCGAATGCTTTGATTGGAACCCAGGCGCTCAAGCTTCTGCTCCTGCAACACGCGCAGTAGTTTCACCTGCTGCGCCAGCGGCATGCTTTCGATTTCGTCGAGAAACAGCGTGCCGCCGTCGGCGTATTCGAGCTTGCCGATACGCTTGCCCTGGGCGCCGGTGAACGCGCCGCTTTCATGGCCGAAGAGTTCGGCCTCGAACAGTTGCTCGGGGATGGCGGCGCAGTTAAGCGCGACAAAAGGTTTGTCGGCGCGTGGCCCGAAGTCGTGCAGGCAGCGGGCAACCAGTTCCTTGCCGCTGCCGGTTTCGCCACGGATCAGCACATTGACCGGCAATGCCGCCAGGTCCAGTACCTGTCGCCGCAGGGTTTGCAAACCACGGGACACCCCCAGCAGCGTGGTATCGAGTCTGGCGCGGTTGTCCGCTTGCTCGTGCAGGGCGCGGTTTTCCAGGACCAGCCGGCGCTTGTCCAGTGCCCGGCGCAGGCTGCCGAGCAAGGTTTCCGGGCTGAAGGGTTTTTCGAGAAAGTCGTAGGCGCCATCGCGCATGGCATCGACGGCCATCGGCACATCACCGTGGCCGGTCAGCAGGATCACCGGCAAGTCGGCGTCGCGGCGTTGCACTTCGGCCAGCAGTTCCAGCCCGCTCATTCCGGGCATGCGCACGTCGCTGAGAATCACTCCGGCGAAATGCCTCGGCAACTGCGCCAGGCATTCATCGGCGCGGCTGAACAGCTGCACCTCAAAACCTGAGAGGCTCAGCCATTGCTCGACGGCGCTGCGAATACTGCTTTCGTCGTCGACCACCATCACAGAATTCAGCATGAGCCATGGGCCTCCAGGTCGATCGGCAGGGTCATCGTGAACACCGCGCCATTGCCGTGATTATCCGCGCTCAAGCGCCCGCCCGATTCGTGGACGATGGCGAATGAAACTGCCAGGCCGATGCCCAGCCCGTCGCCCACCGGCTTGGTGGTGAAAAACGGGTCGAACACCTTGGACAGGTTTTCTTCGGCGATGCCGCTGCCGTTGTCTATGACGCTCAGTCTCCACAATTGTTCATCAGCCTGCAGACGGATTTCCAGGCGTTTGCAGGGTTTATCCTGCATCGCATCCAGGGCGTTGCGCAGCAGGTTGATCAACACTTGCTCGAGGCGAATGGCATCCCCACGCACCCATGCCGGGCGCGTCATGTGCAACACAGTACTGACTTGCTCGTCGCGCAGACGGGTGTCGAGCAGTTGCAAAGACTGGTCAACCACCGCCGCCAGGTCCAGGCGTTCGCGCAGGCCCCCAGGGCTTTTGCGGGCGAAGGTTTTCAGGTGCCCGGTGAGGGCGGCCATGCGCGTCAGCATGTCGTCCACCGGTTTGAGCGCCTGATACGCTTCATCGACGCGACCATGATCAAGCAGCAGACGCAGGGTGGCCAGTTGCATGCGCTGTGCCGTCAACGGCTGATTGATTTCATGGGCCAATGCGGCCGACATCTGACCGAGGGCGGCGAGCTTGGCGGATTGCACCAGGCCTTCCTGAGCAGTGCGCAAGTCGCGGGTGCGCTCTTCCACCAGTTGCTCAAGTTCTTCGCGACTGCGTTGGCGAATCTTTGCCAGGCGCCAGCGCTGGTTGAGAAACAGCAACAGGAACACCAGCGTCAACCACAGCCCGGCAGCGGCGAGTGCGGCGTTGCGGCTGTCTTCGAAGGCGACCTGCGGACGGCGCAGCAGGTGCAATGTCCAGCCTTCGGCGGCGAGCGGCAGCGATTCCCACAGGTAATCGGCACGGCCGTCCGGGCCATTGACCCGGGTCAGGGCGCTGTTGTCGTCGAAATGGCGCAGCGGTTGGTGTTCCAGCGGCGTCAGCGGCTGCTTGTCGTACTGCCGGGTCGCCTTGAGTTCGGCGTGATCGCTGGCGCTCAGCGGCTGCAAATGACGATAGCGCCAGCCCGGTTGGTTGGCGATGAAGATAATCCCGCGGGCGTCGCTGACCAGCAGCGTGTCGCTGCCCTGACGCCATTCGCGTTCCAGCTCGGGAAACTCCAGTTTCACCACCATGGCGCCGAGAAACTGGCCGTCGTCGTTGGTCACGGCACTGGAGAGGAAGTAGCCCGGTATGCCACTGGTCACGCCCACGGCATAAAAACGCCCGGTGCCTTGGGTGCGGGTCTGGCTGAAGTAGGGGCGGAAACCGTAATTGTGGCCAACGTAACTGCTGGGCAAACGCCAGTTGCTGGCTGCCACGGCGAGGCCGGTGCGGTCGAGCAGTTCCAGGGTCGATGAATCGGCGGCGCCGTTGATCTTTTCCAGTTTGCGGTTCAGCAGATCCTGTTGCTCGGGGCCTACCGGGCCTTTGAGCGCGTCGCGCAATTGCGGGTCCAGCGCCAGCACCGAGGGCAGGGCGCGGTAGCGCTCGATCAGGGTGTGCAGGGAGGTGGCGTACAGCGCCAGTTGCTGATTGGCCCGGGCCGCGTCTTCGACCATGGATTGGCGCACGGTGTGGCGCATGGCCAAGGTGGCAACGAGCGTGGCGCCAGCAATGATGACAACGGTATAGACCGTCAGGCGCAAGGGGCGGGATAACTCGAACATGCTGGGCATTACACAAGGAAACGGTGGGGGCGCACATTAACATGGGTCGCCCCTTGCAGGCGCGAGCCGGCTCACTTTGCAAGAGGGGCGTGCGTAGGCAATAAAAAAGGCGACAGAGGGTAATCCCCGTCGCCTTTTTCGGTCAGTCGAAGCGCTTACTGCACTTCCACCGCCAGGCTTTCACTGATCTTTTGCTGCCAGATGGCAGGACCGGTGATGTGTACCGACTCGCCCTTGCTGTCGACCGCAACGGTCACAGGCATGTCTTTCACGTCGAACTCGTAGATCGCTTCCATCCCCAGTTCGGCGAAAGCCACCACGCGGGATTTCTTGATCGCTTGCGCCACCAGATAAGCCGCGCCGCCAACTGCCATCAGGTAAACGGCTTTGTGGTCCTTGATCGCGTCGATGGCGGTCGGGCCGCGCTCGGATTTGCCGATCATGCCCAACAGGCCGGTTTGCTCGAGGATCTGACGGGTGAATTTGTCCATCCGCGTCGCGGTGGTCGGGCCCGCCGGGCCAACCACTTCTTCGCGCACCGGATCAACCGGGCCGACGTAATAGATGAAGCGGCCCTTGAGGTCCACCGGCAGGGTTTCGCCCTTGTTCAGCATCTCGACCATGCGTTTGTGCGCAGCGTCGCGACCGGTGAGCATCTTGCCGTTGAGCAGGACGGTTTCGCCGGGCTTCCAGCTCTGCACTTCTTCCGGGGTCAGGGTGTCGAGGTTGACGCGGCGGGCCGATGGGCCTGCTTCCCAGACGATTTCCGGGTAGGCATCCAGCGGTGGCGCTTCCAGCGAGGCCGGGCCGGAACCGTCGAGCACGAAGTGCGCGTGACGGGTGGCGGCGCAGTTCGGGATCATGCACACCGGCAGCGAAGCGGCGTGGGTCGGGTAATCCATGATCTTCACGTCGAGCACGGTGGTCAGGCCACCGAGGCCCTGGGCGCCGATACCCAACTGGTTGACCTTCTCGAACAGCTCCAGACGCATTTCTTCGATGCGGTTCTGTGGGCCACGGGCTTTCAGTTCGTGGATGTCGATGGATTCCATCAACACTTCCTTGGCCATCACGGCGGCTTTCTCGGCGGTGCCGCCGATGCCGATGCCGAGCATGCCCGGTGGGCACCAGCCGGCGCCCATGGTCGGAACGGTCTTGAGCACCCAGTCGACGATCGAGTCGGACGGGTTGAGCATGGCCATTTTCGACTTGTTCTCGGAACCGCCGCCTTTGGCCGCCACATCCACTTCCACGGTGTTACCCGGAACGATGGAGTAGTGGATCACGGCCGGGGTGTTGTCTTTGGTGTTTTTACGAGCACCCGCCGGGTCGGCGAGGATCGAAGCACGCAGGACGTTTTCCGGCAGGTTGTAGGCGCGACGAACGCCTTCGTTGATCATGTCGTCCAGGCCCATGGTGGCGCCATCCCAGCGCACGTCCATGCCCACGCGGACAAACACGGTCACGATGCCGGTGTCCTGGCAGATCGGGCGGTGGCCGGTAGCGCACATGCGCGAGTTGATCAGGATCTGAGCCATCGAATCGCGGGCCGCTGGCGATTCTTCGCGCAGGTAGGCCTCGTGCATCGCCTGGATGAAATCCACGGGGTGGTAATAAGAAATGAACTGCAGGGCGTCGGCAACGCTCTGAATCAGGTCGTCTTGCTTGATCACGGTCATGAGTCGCGCTCCTCTAAAAGACGGGAACATTCAATAAGGTGCCTGCAGCTTGGGTGCATCGGTCGGTTGCAAGCACCTTTCAAGGCACGCCGGGGCTGCTGGCGCGACGCTAAAAAGGCGCGGCAGTATACCGCGCCTCGTTCAAGGGCACACGCGTCGGCGGTCAATCGTTGGTCGCATATCGAACGCTTCCTTGCAGGCGTTGCCGAAGGTTGCACCTGCAGTGAGAGGCCAGTCATGTATTTGACGCCAGTTATCCGGTCCGAAAATTGAATGGTCATTTATCGGCCACGCCACTAAAGTGGCACACGGCCTGTAGAGTAGGACGCTCTGTCAGTCTCCTTCATTCGGTGAGTCAACGATTGACCCATAACGCCATCCAGCGACTGTTGCTCAAACGTTTTGCCCTCGCAGCCGGCACCTATGCCTTGGCTTTGCTGTTGTTGTGGCTGGCGTTTTTTACCGGTCACTATCAGCAATCGCTGACCAGCGTCGCCATCGGCAGCGCATTGGTGGTGATCAGCCAGGCCACGTTGTTCGCGGTGTTTTATAGCGGCTGCAACCTGCGTTTCGCCGATCCCAGCCTCACTGAGGTTCAAGTGCTGTTGGGGCTGGGCTGGCAAACCTGGTTGATCGCCCATCTGGACGACGCCCGTGGCGCGTTCCTGGTTTTTTATGTGCTGATCCTGCTGTTCGGACTGTTTCACTTGTCCCGTCGCTCATTTCTGCGCTGTGCCATGCTGGTGTTCTTCAGTTTCAGCGCCATCACGCTGTGGGAGGGCTACCACTTCCGGCTGGCCAACCCGGCGTTGTCGGCGTTGCAGGTGTGCGTGCTGTTGATCGTGCTCGTCTGGCTGGTGCTGTATGCCGGTTATGTCCAGGCTTCGCGACACCGTATGCGCCAGCGACGCTTCGCCTTGCAGGCGCATCAGGACACGCTGCGCGGGATGATGCGCCAGCTCGAAGACCTCGTTGCCACCGATGAACTGACCGGCCTGTTCAACCGCCGGCATTTCCTGCGCCTGGCCTCCCGTGAACTCAACACCTTGGACGCCGGCGTCATGCATGGCCTGGCACTGATCGACCTGGATCACTTCAAACGGATCAACGATCTGCATGGCCATGCCGCGGGCGATCAGGTGCTGCAAGCCTTTGCCGGCGTGGCCACCGCCTGCTTGCGCGACGGCGACGTTCTGGCCCGCTATGGCGGCGAAGAGTTCGTGGTGCTGTTGCCCGATTGCGATGCCGACAGTTTGACCGCTTGCTGTGAACGGCTGCGCGTTGCGTTTACCGATGTCCAATTGCTTGGCCTGAATGTTGGTGGTCTCAGCCTGTCGGCTGGCATGACGTTGCTGGAGCTCGGCGACGACCTCGACGACGCCTTGCAGCGAGCCGATCAGGCGCTTTATCGGGCCAAACGCGACGGTCGTAACCGTTGCGCGGCGGCGTGGGAAAACGTCGATGCCTGACTTACGCGTCGGTGACCGCCAATGGCCGGTTGTTACAGGCAGCAATCTGCTGGATGCACTGAATCAGAACGGCGTGGCAGTGCCCTATAGCTGTCGCGCCGGCAGTTGTCATGCGTGCCTGGTGCAGTGCGTGCAAGGACTGCCGAGCGACAGCCGCCCCGATGCCTTGAGCGCGGAGCAACGCCAGCAAGGCTGGCGTCTGGCGTGCCAGTGTCAGGTGGTCGAAGACTTGCAGGTGCACACTTTCGACCCGCAGCAGGATGGCCGGCCCGCCGAGGTCGCGGCGGTCGACTGGTTGAGCCCCAGTGTGTTGCGCTTGCGCTTGACCCCCCAACGGCCGTTGCGCTATGGCGCCGGCCAGCACCTGGTGTTGTGGGCGGGGAACGTGGCGCGGCCTTATTCCCTGGCCAGCCTGCCCGAGGATGACCGTTTTCTCGAGTTCCACCTAGATTGTCGCCAGCCGGGTGAGTTCAGTGATGCGGCCCGCCAGTTGAAGATCGGCGATCCGCTGCGTCTCGGCGAGTTGCGTGGCGGGGCGTTGCATTACGATCCCGACTGGCACGCTCGACCGTTGTGGCTGATGGCCGCCGGCACCGGACTGGCGCCGTTGTTCGGTGTGTTGCGTGAGGCTTTGCGTCAGGATCACCAAGGCCAGATCCGCGTCATTCACCTGGCCCATGATGACGACGAGCATTATCTGGCCAAACCCTTGCAAGCCATGGCGGCCAGCCGTGCGAACCTGAGCATCGAGCTCTGGACCCCCGCCGAGCTGCCCGCGGCTTTGGCGCAACTGCGGCTGATTTCCCGGCAAACCCTGGCCTTACTCTGCGGAGCCCCTGACAGCGTCGACGCCTTTGCCCGGCGTCTTTACCTGGCTGGACTGCCCCGCAATCAACTGCTGGCCGATGTGTTCCTGCCCCGTGGTTGAGCGCTCAAGCTGCTGTTGTGGCGAGCGAACCTGCTCGCGCTTGAGTGCACAGCGCTCACCGACAAGAGAAGCGCCCTGACCCGCGCCATGTACAGCCGCCTGGCCGGATCAGGCCAGGCCTCTACTGGATCAGAAAACAAAAAGCCCCGCCATTCACATGGCGGGGCTTTTGTTTTTCAGCGGTCGTTCAATCAGACCATCGGATCGCCAACGTGCAGGATTTTCATGCCATTGGTGCCACCGGTGGTGTGGTAGCTGTCGCCCTTGGTCAGGATAACCCAGTCGCCTTTTTCCACGACGCCGCGTTTGACCAACTCGTCGATCGCCTTCTGGCTGACTTCATTCGCCGCCAGCGAAGCCGGGTCGAACGGGATGGTGTACACGCCACGGAACATCGCCGCCCGGGCCTGGGCTTCGCGGTGTGGCGTGAATGCGTAGATCGGCACCGACGAACGGATACGCGACATGATCAACGGCGTGTAGCCACTTTCGGTCAGGGCGATGATCGCCTTCACACCGGGGAAGTGGTTGGCGGTGTACATGGTCGCCAGGGCAATGCTCTCGTCGCAACGAGTGAATTCCTTGCCGATGCGGTGGCTGGAGGTCTTGCTGGTCGGGTGCTTTTCGGCGCCGACGCAGATGCGCGCCATGGCCTGCACGGCTTCCAGTGGGTACAGGCCGGCAGCACTTTCCGCAGAAAGCATCACGGCGTCGGTGTAGTCGAGCACGGCGTTGGCCACGTCGGACACTTCAGCGCGAGTCGGCATCGGGTTCTGGATCATCGACTCCATCATCTGGGTCGCGACGATCACAGCCTTGTTGTGTCGGCGTGCGTGCAGAATGATTTTCTTCTGAATGCCCACCAGTTCGGCGTCGCCGATTTCCACGCCCAGGTCACCGCGGGCCACCATCACGGCGTCGGATGCCTTGATCAGGCCGTCGAGGGTTTCGTCGTCGGCCACCGCTTCGGCGCGTTCGATCTTCGCCACCAGCCAGGCCGTACCGCCGGCTTCGTCGCGCAGTTGACGGGCGTATTCCATGTCGGCGGCGTCACGCGGGAAAGACACCGCGAGGTAGTCGACTTCCATTTCCGCAGCAAGCTTGATGTCGGCCTTGTCTTTTTCAGTCAGGGCCGGAGCGGTCAGGCCGCCACCGCGACGGTTGATGCCTTTGTGATCGGACAGCGGACCGCCGATGGTCACGGTGCAGTTCAGCTCGGTAGCCGTGGCGGTATCGACGCGCATGACCACGCGGCCATCGTCGAGCAGCAGTTCGTCGCCCACGCCGCAGTCCTTGACCAGGTCCGGGTAGTCGATGCCGACCACTTGCTGGTTGCCCTCGGTCAGAGGATGGCTGGTGGAGAAGGTGAATTGATCACCGATCTTCAGCTCGATTTTCTTGTTGGCGAATTTGGCGATACGGATTTTCGGGCCTTGCAGGTCACCCAGCAGGGCGACGAAGCGACCGTGCTTGGCGGCCAGGTCACGCACCAGCTTCGCGCGAGCCTTGTGCTCGTCGGGGGTGCCGTGGGAGAAGTTCAGGCGGGCGACGTCCAGGCCAGCCAGAATCAGCTGTTCGAGAACTTCCGGCGAGTTACTGGCCGGGCCTAGGGTAGCGACGATTTTGGTACGACGGACGGACATGCAAAGACTCCTGAGTTCAAGCGCTGAGTGAGGCTACTATGGTCCGAAGTTGTAGTCATTGTTCGTTTGCACTACTTAATGCTTTCTTTATTGAACCTATATCGAACCTGACAACTTTGCACCTGAGCCTGAAGATTTCCGCCCGGGGGTCGATACAGCGTTCAAGACAGGAGATCCCCCATGCGATTCATGCTCATTGCCGCCCTTGCCCTCAGTGCCACGGGGTGCGTTCGTTTTGCGATGAACCATCATTTGAACAATGCCTACAGCGCCTATGACCGGGGCAATTGCGAGCAGGTGATGCTCGAATTGTCCAAGGTCGAGCGCGATAGCCGGGCGCGCCCTTACGTGTGGCCGGAAGTCTCGATGATGCGCGGCCAGTGCCTGGAACGGCAGAAGATGTTCATCGACGCCGCCCAGACTTACCAGTTCATCATCGCTTCGTATCCGCAGAGCGAATACGCCTACCGCGCCCGCGCCCGTCTGGAAACCTTGCAGAGCCTGGGCCACTACCCGACACGCAGTGCAGCGGCAGTACGTCCGACTCAGTTCTGATTGCAGCCGTCATCCAATAGCTGGCCGACCGGCGGCGGTGAGCTATAGTCGAATAAACCGGTTTTAGAGTCCTGCCTCTAAACCGACGTAACACCTGTGATCGGCAGGAGTAAGCGGCAGCGGTTTCGCGGACTGTCGCACCGGGATCGGGGAGAGCAGGTCGCTTTGCCTTGCTGGCAACAGCAATCAGACCTGTTCCGAAACATTAGTGCGGCCTTGCTTAAGGGCCTTGCGTAGCGAATTCAGCATGTTCACTGACCGCCGGATCGAACGGCATCAACTGCCGTATTTTCTAAAAGTGTTCAACAGTATTACAGACAAGCCCATTGGATTTCTGGGCAATGTCTCCGAAGACGGGCTGATGCTTATCAGTCAGTTGCCGATGATGATCGGTGCTGACTTCGATTTGCGCCTGAAGATTCCCGTCGGTGACCGCTGCCAACAGGTCATTGACCTGCGGGCGTGTTGTCTGTGGTGCCACGAAGACGCAACGCCACACCACTACGACGCCGGTTTCAGCCTGCAGCGTCCCCCGCCGGAGTATGGGCACCTGGTGGAAGCGTTGAGGCGATACTTCAGCTTTCAGCCGTTGCCGGCGTCTGCATGAAAGGTAAGGGGTCGCTCATCGAGCGGCCTCTCCGCCCGAATACTCCAATGCACTCACCCAATTGATATTGCCGGATATCCTAGCATTTCGCCCATTACGCCCTGTAGAGCTCCAATCTGCGGAGAGTCTGGAGGGTGGTGCTGTTGAGTAACATGAGCAATAAATTAGTTTTTTTATTTCGTTTTGATATTGCTACCTGTCATTTATGACAGTGGTCATTCGTTGATTGGTTCAGTTATGTTTGATTCGCAGTATTTATCGGGCATTTTTTGTGGAGGTGGTGAAATGAGTGTGGATGCTAATATCGAAAATGGAGAAGTCATTGTTGTCGCAGGTGATAGCACAGTGGATGATGCTTTTTGGGATGGTGTGCCGACTTCCATTTACTATCATCGGCATATTCGTGTTCCAGAGTTGACTGGGGAAATTGAATATCAGTTCAAGTTGAATGGAACTCGACTATACATCAGAACCATGCAGTATATGTTGACTACACGGCCG
This sequence comes from Pseudomonas reinekei, assembly GCF_001945365.1. Lineage (GTDB taxonomy): Bacteria > Pseudomonadota > Gammaproteobacteria > Pseudomonadales > Pseudomonadaceae > Aquipseudomonas > Aquipseudomonas reinekei. The sequence goes on along the minus strand of NZ_MSTQ01000003.1, from coordinate 180,104 downwards.
GTAGGGAAGGAATGGAATAGGGCAAATATAAATTTTGAAGTTCGTAGCGGTAGCACCGTTCGTGTGAACTCACCCGATTCATTGATACAGAATGGTGGGTGGTACCCTTATCAAAGGGAGGCAAGTGTCGGTTATTCGGTATCGCTAGGCGCGAGCTTTCGAATTGGCGTTCATTATGATGGCACTAATAATGACACCAGCGAGGCTGATCACTGGGGGCAATGGGAGGAAATCATTCGTCGGGGATGACGCAACCGCAGTTTGTCGATAGCTTATCTATAAGTTCTATCCATTAGGTTTGGCCCTCTTGATGATTGATTTGCGATCTTGATGTCGATGGCAGCAATTTCTATTGTGGAATGCGGTTGTATTCATCGCGTTTCCAGTCGATATGTGCTGCCGTCTTTGTTGTTGATTGCTTTTTGAATTTTTTAAAGGTGTCTGAATTTTTTATTAATGTTGGTGCGTATATTTAGCGTTACTCGGGTGTCGTGGTGCGGCTGTTATTCGAGAAAGATTAGTCGGTGAAAATAATATAATCCCTAAAAGTGATCCGTTTTTTTCCATTTCAGATAATGCGACAATAATTCCACGCCCATTTCACTGGGAAGAGTATCCAGCATCAAGACGCCATGCGCGCTCAACCGCTCATGGAGTGCAGCCCGGGCATTCAGGTAAGCCACCGTGCCGCAGTAGGCCAGGGCTTCGGGCAAGGTTTGCACCGGAGCCGTTCTCAGGTTGTCGAGTATTCCTTCCCTCAAACTGGCGACCAGCACTCGATGTTGCTTGCCCAGGCGCTTGACCGCTGTGAGCAGTTCTTCATCGTCCTCATCGCGCAGGTTGGTCACCAGCACCACCAGTGCCCGACGTTTCTGTCGGGTCAGTAGTTCGGTGACGGCGGCCTGATAATCGGCGCTGCGTTGGCTGCTGTCGAGGTCGTAGACCGTATTGAGCAAGGCATTGAGTTGCCCGGCGCCTTTCACCGGCGCGAGGTAGCGCGGTTGATCGCTGGCAAAGGTGCACAGACCGACCGCATCGCCCTGGCGCAACGCGACGTAGCTCAGCAGCAGACAGGCATTGAGTGCATGATCGAAGTGCGCCAGTTCGTCGTCCTGACTGCGCATGCGTCGGCCGCAGTCGAGCATGAAGATGATCTGCTGGTCGCGTTCGTCCTGATACTCCCGGGCAATCGGCGTACGTTGACGGGCGGTGGCTTTCCAGTCGATCTGCCGCAGGCTGTCACCCTCGCGAAACTCCCGTAGCTGATGAAACTCCAGCCCCTGGCCGCGTCGTTGGTGTTGGCGCACGCCAAGCTGGCTGAGCCAGTTATCCACAGCCTGCAACTCACCGCCGTACAGGCGGGCGAAGTCGGGGTAGACGCGGATGTGGTCAGTCACATTCAACAGGCGTTTGTCAGTCCACAAGCGCAATGGACCGGGCAGGTTGACTTCGCAGCGTTCGAAACTGAAGTGACCGCGATTGAGCGGGCGCAGGCGATAGTTGATCACGCTGCGCTGGCCCGGCTGCATTTCCACCGTCAGTGGCAGGTTTTCGAAGCTCAAGCCGTCCGGCACATGATCAAAGAGCTGGATGTGCAATGGTTGAGAAAAATCATGCTCGACCTCCAGCGTGGCCTCGCTCCACCGGCCCAGTGCCAGGCTACCGGAAAGGCGCCGGGTGATGCTTGGTGACGGCAGGCGTTTGAGCCGCACGATGTCGAGCGCAGCCAATGCCAACAGCGCCAGGAGCAAACCCCAGTTGATTCGCAACAGGCTCGGTGCAACGTCGATGCCCATTGCCTGCAAGGCGCCCAGCACGATGCCGATGGCCAGCAGCAGGGTGAGCCAGAGCAACAGCAGGCGCGTCGGTTTCATGACGTTGCACCAGGTTGCCTGATCAAGAGATCGCGAATGGTATTCACAAGCGCGGCGCCGGAACTTGATCGAGCAATTGCCGCAGCACCTGATCAACCTCCAGCCCTTCGATATCCAGCTCCGCCGCAATGCGCACGCGATGGCGCAGCACCGCCAGTGCGCAGCCTTTAATGTCATCCGGAATCACGAACTCACCACCGCGCAACAAAGCCCGTGCCCTGGCGCAGCGCACCAGGGCAATCGAGGCCCTGGGCCCGGCACCGAGGGTCAGGCCCGGCCAGCTGCGGGTGGTGCGGGCCAGGCGCACGGCGTAATCGAGCACCTGATCGTCCAGTGGCAGGTCGCTGGCGATGCGTTGCAAGGCCAGCATGTCCTTGGCCTGCAACACCGTGCGCAACGGTTGCACATCGAGCATGTCGGCGCGGGTCGAGCGGCTGACCTGGCGGACCATGTCCAGCTCCTGCTCGGCGTCGGGGTAGTCCATGCGCACCTTGAGCATGAAGCGATCCAGTTCGGCTTCCGGCAACGGATAAGTGCCTTCCTGTTCGATCGGGTTTTGCGTGGCCAACACCATGAATGGCTGCGCGATCGGCAGGGCGCGACCTTCAAGGGTGACTTGCCGTTCCTGCATGGCTTCGAGCAAGGCCGCCTGGGTTTTCGCCGGGGCGCGGTTGATCTCGTCGGCCAGCAGCAGGTTGGTGAACAGCGGCCCTTTGCGCAGTTTGAATTGCTCGGTCTGCAGGTCGTACACCGCGTGCCCGGTGACGTCGCTGGGCATCAGGTCCGGGGTGAACTGGATGCGCGCGAATTCGCCAGCGAAGCAGCGTGCCAACGCGCGCACCAGCAAAGTCTTGCCCAGCCCCGGTACACCTTCGAGCAACACATGCCCACCGGCAATCAATGCCGTGAGCACATCGTCGATGACGCTGTCCTGGCCGATCACGGCTTTTTGCAGTTCGACGCGTATGGCCTGAGCCAACTGGCTGGCGCGTTGCCGTTGTTGCTCGGCGTGGCTGGGTGCATCGGGTTCGATCGGTTCACTCATAACGCATTCCTCAAGGTTTGCAGGTGGGCGACCTGGCGGCTGAATTCAGCGCTGGACAGTCGCTGCTTCGTCCGTGGGCTCATGGCCTGGCTGATCGCGCGCGTAGGCTGGCCGGTCAGGCGTGACAGCACCAGCCATTGTTCGGCAACACCGAGTTGGTCATAGCCGGGATGGCGCCGTCGAACACGGCGCAGAATGTCTTGTTGCAGCGCTTGCAACAGGCTCTGCTGCCCATTGCGCCGCAGCATGAAATCGGCACTGGCGCGAAGATGTTCGAGCAATTGTCGGCGGGCCTTGGGCAGCGGTTCCAGCATTGGACCGTGGCGCACACCGGCATGCCAGAGACCCAGGCCAATCAGCGCCAGCAAGGCAACCAGCGCCTGGGGGAAATAGCGCAGCAACAATGTCCACAGACTGTCGTGAGCAGTGTTGAACAGCAACGTCACCTCGGTATCGGCGGTCAGGTACCAAAGCAGCCACGCGTTGTCATATTGATCGATCGCCGGGGTTTTCCACAGGTCGGCATCGGTCACCACAATGATCGAGCCGAGTCCGTGGTTGAGCTGCATCATGTGCGTGGCCTTGCCACTGTTGGCCCAGGCCTGGGCGAGATTCTTCGGGTCTTCGAGATGGAATGCAGTGTCGAAGCTGGCATAGGCCGGGGCGTCTTCGTTTTCCAGGTACAGCTTGGTCAGTTGTGGATAGGGATCTTGGTCGCTATCGGGCGGCGGATCCTTGAGGTCTTTGCTCAGCGACTGGTGCAGTTGGACCCGGTCGAGCAACAAGTCATTGCTTTGCCCGGCCCTCTCATCCCACAGCGATTGGGCGACGAACAACAGGCGTCCTCCGGCCCGGGTCCAGTTCATCAATTGATCAATCTGCCGTGGGCTCATGGTGTAGCGATCGCCCAGCAGCAACAGGCTGTGCTGATGCGGCTCCAGGCTCGGTAGAACATCGATGCCGTTGGCGTGGCTGACAATCAGGCCCTGTTTGCGCAGGTAGTGCTCGGCGGCGAGGTAAGGATTGGCCTGCGCCTCGGGCGAAGGGCCGTGATCGATTTCTGCCGGGTAGGGCGTTGCCTTGAAATACAGGTACACGCCCAGCGCGACCAGCAACACGGTGACGAGCATGCCGAGCATGATCAGCCCGTTGCGCCGATTCAATGCGGCGCTCCAGGGCCGAACAGCGCACGCCAGCCGTCACACAACTCACGCTGCAAATGCGCGGCGGGCAGGCGATGCCCGTAGGCCATGTTCTGCCAATGCCCGGTCAGTTTTTTACTGAAGGCCAGCAGGGCTGGTTGTTGAAGTTGTTCGACGCGCTCCAGCACCTGGCCCTCGGTGTCGGCGGCTTTCAGATCGATGTCGAAATCGTGCAGGAGGTGGCTCAGCAGGGCGCGATAGAGCAAGCCCAACGCTTCTCGCGGATGGCTCTGCCAAAGGCTTTCGACGCTGGTGGCGATGTCGGCGGGCAAGGTCTCGGGGCCCAGATCCAGGCCGAACGCCTGTTGCGGCAGCGATCGCAAGGCCTTTTTGCCAGGGCTCGGGCGGCGGCTGACAAACGCCTGCAACAGGTCGCGGTAGTACCAGGTCAACAAGCCGATGGCGACGATCACGACGCCCCACAGCAAGGCTTCGATCAGCGTGGCCAGTGCGCCAAAACGCTGGCTGTCGAACAGCCGGAACAACGCCTTGAGCCACTGTGGCGTGTTGTCGTCATCCGGGTTTTCGGCTGTGTCCTTGCCCTCGCCAAATCGATAACGGACCACCGTTTCCTTGTTCTTGAAGGGTGGCTGGTCAAGGATTGCCTTGATGCTGTCCCGGGACGCCTGGCTGGTCAGTGGTTGTTCCAGCAAACGCGGGCTGTCGGGGCTGGCCACCACATCGGCGGCCCAGGCATCGTGTCCGCTCGGTATCAACAGGGTCGCGGCCAGCAAGACCGCAACGGCGCTGCCGCTCAAGCGCTGGCGCATGCGGCGGAACACCAGCTCGATGTCCCAGGCTTCGAGCACGGTGCGGCGGTTGAGATAGAGGCTGAAGCCGCACGCCACATAAATCGGTTCCCACAGCACCAACACCAGGACGTAGAAGGCATTGGTCAGATGCTCCAGCCAGATCCAGTCCTGGGTGGCTGCCGCGACCAGCGATTGCCAGCTCCAGTCCAGCGCGACCTGTTGTGGCAACAGCAGATAGAACAGCACCATCAAACCGATCCACAGCGCAGTTTCCAGGTGCGCGCCAATCAATGTCAGCCACCGCGCCGCGCCGGAATCGCGCTGCAACAATACCTGTATGCGCTGTTGACGCGCCTCGCCGCCCAGGCCTTCGAGTTGCACCACCGGCAGCAGGAAGCTGCGGCTCATGCTCAAGCGTCGCCAGGTCAGGCTGGCCAGCAATTGCGGCTTGAGCAGCCGCGGCCATTGGCAAAGGGCCTGTTTCAGTGTGGGGGTTTCGCCAAACAGGGCTTTGGACAGGATGTACAGCGGCAAGCGTTCGAAGGCCGGTTTCAGCCACCAGAAAATGAACACGGCAACGGATGGCGACTCCCACAGCAACCCGCTCAACAGGACAAAAACCGGCAAGGTGATGATTGCCCAACTGGTCATCAGCAAGCGTCGATGGCGCTGGCTCAACAGGACGCCGAGGTCCATGGCTTCCCAGGTCGGGCGTGGGCGGATCACCACACTGGCGTCACTCAGGCGCATGGCGGACCCGTCCGGCAAACAGCAAGTAACCCGCGACCAACAGCCACAGCGCGGCGCCGACCAGGTATTTGATCATGGGCGCTGGAGCCGTCATCGACGACCAGTAGGCCTCGATGAAGGCTGCAATCAGCAGGAGCAGCATGACCCCGCAAATCAACTGCACGCTCTTGCGAGCGGCCAGGCGCAGGGCTTCAGAGCGGGGCAGGCGCCCCGGCGCGATCAATGCCCAACCCAGCTGCAGGCCGGCCGCCCCGGCGAGGGCAATGGCGGTCAATTCGAAGGCACCGTGGCCAATCACGAATGACCAGAAGGTCTGGCCAAAACCGATGTGCGTCAGATGCCCGGCCACGGCACCGATCATCAGGCCGTTGAAGAACAGGAAAAACGCGCTGCCCAAGCCAAACAGCAAACCGCTGGCAAAGGTCTGAAAGGCGATGCCGATGTTGTGCATGATGTAGTAGCCGAACATCACCCAGTCTTCACTGGCCGCGCGTTCCGCCGAGCGCCCCAGGTGTCCGGCGTTTGGGTCGTACATGCTTTGTATCTCGCTGACCTGCTCGGCCGGGATCAGGTTGTAGACCAGGTCCGGGAACAGATACACCAGCAGCGCCATGCCGATCAGGCTGGCGAAAAACATCAGGCTGGCGGCGAGCACGAAGCGCCACTGTTCGCGCACCAGACGGGGGAAGCCGGCGAGGATGAAAGCCAGCACATTGGCGCCCAGCCGGCTGCGATGGCGATACAGTTGTTGATGCCCGCGCAGGACCTGTTGCTGCAACGAATCGATCAGGAAACTGCTGTAGCCGCGCTCCCGAGCCAGCGCCAGATGCTGGCAGAGACGACGATAGTCCGCCGGGAATTCACCGACGCCGGTGGCCTTGCGGTCCCGCTCCAGTCGTTGCAGGGTGAGGGAAAACTGCTCCCATTCGGCCATGTGCCGATGTTCGAAAAGGCTTTGCTTCATGCCGGACCCAACAAGCCGCGGGCGATGCCATTGAGCTCGGCCACGGCGTGTGGCGCTGGAACCTGCAGCGGTTGCGCAAGAATCGAGGCGAGTTCATTGACCCTGGCCGCGGAGAGTTCGCCCTGGCGTTCGGCGAATCCGAGGATGGCGCGTTGTTCACTCAGGCTCAGGGCAAATGCCGGGCGACGGGGTTCGGCGGGCGGCAGTTGTGGGCGAGTGAGCGGCTGTTCGCGGTAGATCACCAGCGTGCCGGCCGCCACATCGCCGAGGCGTTTGAAGCCGGGATGCTGAAGGCAACTGATGGCCCCGAGGAAGTAGCCGAAAGGCAGCAAATCGACAAACCGCAGCAGGTTACGCAACAGCGACGCGGACCAGCCAACCGGTGTGCCATCGTCCTGCACCACTTGCAGGCCCATCCATTGCTTGCCCGGTGAGCGACCCTGGTTGAGGACTTCGAACAGCACCATGTACCACCAGCTCACGCCGAAGATCAGCAGCGAGCCCAATCCGGCGCCGAGTTTTCCGAGCATCGCCAGGACAATGAACAGCAGGCCGAGGATCAACCCGCGCAAAGCCAGGTCGATGGAGAACGCCAGCGCACGCACCATCAGCCCGGCGGGTCGCAGAGGCAAGTCGATGCCTTCAGGCGTTTCAACTTGATACCGCGTATCCAGTGGCGGGGACAGCGTCGCTTTCCTTGGCAGTGCTGTGGTCTCGAGCATGGGCAACCTGATGATGTGGCCTGATCGGGATTGTCTCGTTCCCCGATGCTAGCAGCCTCACCGGGGAAAACGACATAACTATGTCGTGCGGTTTGAGTAACCGCAGATGTTTGAATCACAAGATTGCTGGCCGGAGCGGGACGTGAGCGCCTAGACTTCGTCGATCTTCAGTTCAGGAAACGCCTGTGACCTCCATCTTCTGGTACGACTATGAAACGACGGGCATCAACCCCCGTTGCGACCGCCCCCTGCAAATGGCGGGGCTGCGTACTGACTTCGATCTCAATGAAATAGACGAGCCGGTCAACCTCTATTGCCAGCCCAGTGACGACATCCTGCCGCATCCGGCAGCCTGTGCGATCACCGGCATTACCCCTGCGGATCTGGCCGAGCGAGGTTTGAGCGAAGCCGACTTCATGACCCGGGTGCATGCCCAACTGGCAGCGCCGGGCACATGTGGCGCGGGGTACAACACCTTGCGTTTTGACGACGAGATGACCCGCTACAGCCTGTACCGCAATTTTTTCGACCCGTACGCGCGGGAGTGGCAGGGCGGCAACAGCCGCTGGGATCTGATCGACGTGGTCCGTGCCGCGTATGCCTTGCGTCCCGACGGTATCGTTTGGCCGACAGACGACGAGGGGCGGGTGACGCTCAAGCTTGAACGCCTGACCGCCGCCAATGGCATCGATCATGGCAATGCCCACGAAGCGTTGTCGGATGTCCGCGCGACGATCGCCCTGGCGCGTTTGATTCGGGAAAAACAGCCGAAGTTATATGAATGGCTGTTCAAGTTGCGCAGTAAACAAAAGGTGCTGGACCAGGTTCGACTGTTGCAACCGATGGTGCATATTTCCGGGCGCTTCTCTGCGGCGCGTCATTATGTGGGTGTGGTGCTGCCGCTGGCCTGGCATCCGCGTAACAAGAATGCCCTGATTGTCTGCGACCTGCATCTCGACCCGCAGGGCTTGCTCGATCTGGATGCCGACGCCCTGCGCCAGCGCTTGTATACCCGTCGCGATGATTTGGCAGAGGGTGAGTTGCCCGTGCCGCTCAAGCTCATCCACATCAATAAATGCCCGGTGGTGGCGCCGTTGTCGGTACTTCGTCCGCAAGATCAGCAGCGCCTCGGGCTGGATATGCCGCTGTATCAGCAACGTGCACTGCGGCTAAGTGACGCGCAGCAAGTCTGGCTGGATAAAGTTACGGCCATTTATGCCCGCGAGGATTTTTCTGTCAGCCAGGACCCGGAACAACAGTTATACGATGGATTTATCGGTGACCGTGATCGACGACTATGTGAACAAGTGCGTTCGGTGGACCCTGCGCAATTAGCGCAAGAGCAATGGCCTTTCGATGATGAACGTTTGCCTGAATTATTATTTCGATATCGCGCACGCAACTTTCCGGAAACGCTGAATTCCGGAGAGCAAGAGCGCTGGCGAATCTTCTGCCAGAAGCGCTTGTCCGACCCTGAATGGGGTGCGCCCAATACCCTGGAAAGTTTCGTGGAGGCCGCAGCCCAACTGGCCGTTACTGCGACATCGTTTCAGCAACAGGTACTGAGTCAATGGCAGCAACATGTTCAAGGGGTGCGCCAACGTTTGAATCTTTGAAATCGAAAATACCCGGGGCCAGAACTCCGGGCATAAAAAAACGCCAGCGATAAGCTGGCGTTTTTTTTGTCGCCTATTTATCTGCGACAGGCGTGGCGGCTTAGCCCAGCAGGGTAGCCCAGCCTTCAACCACGTCACCGCCCCACTTGGCTTTCCACTCTTTCAGAGTTTTGTGGTTGCCACCTTTGGTTTCGATGACTTCGCCATTGTGCGGGTTTTTGTATTGCTTAACTTTGCGAGCACGCTTGGTGCCGGTAGTTTTTACTGCGCCGCCGCGTGGAGCTTTGGTTTTGGATTCTGGATCCAGCAAAGCAATGATGTCACGCAGGGACTTGGAGTATTCGCCCATCAGGGTGCGCAGTTTGCCTTCGAATTCCAGCTCGGTTTGCAGTTTGTCGTCTTGGGACAGGTTCTTCAAACGGGCTTGCAGCTCTTTGATAGCTTCTTCGGTGGCGCGGTATTCGTTGATCAAGGACATGATTACTACCTTATGTGGGGCGCTGGATGGCAGGGTGACAGTGCCGCAATAATAGTCAGGGTGTTTCATCAAGTAAACATTAAAGCAGGTTTATTTAATTAAATTGCCGGAAATTCGCTACCCCTTTTCGATGCTGTTAAATAGTTTGAAGCAGTCGCTACAGATATTTACAAAGCAGGGCTTGTAGAAAGCTTACAGCGCCGCTGATGTGTACGCTGCGTGCGCGGGCGGGAACCTCGTCGGTAACCATCGGGCAGCATCGCACATCATCAATACTGCAGTTTTGCTGCGCACTCGCTAGAATGGCCGCCTTTGCGAAGTTCTGGAGTTTCCCCCCCATGCGCACTTTTCGGCTGGTGATTTCTTGCCCCGACCGCGTCGGCATCGTTGCTAAAGTCAGTAACTTTCTGGCGTCACACAATGGCTGGATCACTGAAGCGAGCCACCACTCGGACAATCTCAGTGGCTGGTTCTTCATGCGTCACGAGATTCGTGCCGACTCGCTGCCTTTCGGTATCGAAGCCTTGCGCGAAGCGTTTGCGCCGATTGCCGAAGAGTTCTCGATGGACTGGCGCATCACCGATACCGAGCAGAAGAAGCGCGTGGTATTGATGGCCAGCCGCGAGTCCCACTGCCTCGCCGACCTGCTCCATCGCTGGCACAGCGATGAACTGGACTGCGAAATCGCCTGCGTGATCTCCAATCACGATGATCTGCGCAGCATGGTCGAGTGGCACGGGATTCCGTACTACCACGTGCCGGTCAATCCCCAGGACAAGGAACCGGCCTTCGCCGAAGTGTCCCGTCTGGTCAAACAGCACGACGCCGAAGTGGTGGTCCTTGCCCGTTACATGCAGATCCTGCCGCCGCAGTTGTGCAACGAATATGCACACAAGGTGATCAACATTCACCATAGCTTCCTGCCGTCGTTCGTGGGTGCCAAGCCGTACCATCAAGCGTCGTTGCGTGGTGTGAAGCTGATCGGCGCGACCTGTCACTACGTGACCGAAGAGCTGGACGCCGGCCCGATCATCGAGCAGGACGTGGTGCGCGTCAGCCACAGCGACAGCATCGAAGACATGGTGCGTTTCGGCCGTGACGTCGAGAAGATGGTGCTGGCCCGCGGCCTGCGTTATCACCTGGAAGATCGCGTGCTGGTACACGGCAACAAAACCGTCGTGTTCTGATTTCCCCACGACACGGTTGAAATTCGAAGGGCCTGGGCGTTCAATCGCTTCAGGCCCTTCGCCGTTTCTGCACTGAGGACATGACCATGAGCGATCCACTGGACAAAGCCACTTCCAAGGCACCCGCCACGTTGGGCGAGGGCTGTTTGAGTCGTTATGACCCGGACGACATGAGCCCTGAGGATGGCACGGATTTTCCCGGAGCGGCCGAATTGTGGGAGCAATTGCAGCAAGAACCTGACAACCCGCCTAAGCCTGCTTGAGCTTCATCAACTTCATGAGCAGCGGCCGCCCCAGCATCAGCAAAAACACCGGCCCGCCGACCAGCAAGTAGAAGTAATAGGTCACCGCCCGCCAGATCAGAATCGCTGCCGCGGCCGTGGACTTGCCCACCATCGGCGCCAACAGCGCCGCCGAGGTCAATTCCGCCGCGCCCGCCCCGCCCGGCAACAGGCTGAATTGCCCTGCACTGAGTGAAAGCATCTGGATCAAAAAGCTCCAGGCCCATTGCAAGTCAGCTCCGAGCCCGTGCAGGGCCAGATACAGCACGCTGTAGCGCAGGATCCAATGCAGGCAGGTCAGGCCAAACACCGTAATCAATGTCTGGAACGGCAGCTTCAGCGTGTCGGTAAACGCTGCCAGGAAACTCAGGAGCTTTCGCGCCCAGCGCATCCGCGTGGTGGACTGGACGTTGAGACGGATCAGCAGCCGGCCGCTCAGGCGAATCAACAAGCGGTGATACCGGGCCACGAGCACGCAACTGATCAATCCGCCGAACATCGATACCGCACTGACGATCAACAGCCACTCCATGCGTTGGCTCAGGTGCTGAAACAGTGCATAGATCAGAATAGCGCTCAGCGCACAGAGGAAAAACAGCAAATCGCTCAACTGGTCCATGGCGAACACGGCGCTGCTTCTGGCTGGACGCACACCATTGCGCCCCAGCAGGGCCATGATGGTCAACGGCCCGCCGCTGCCGCCAGGCGTGGCGCAGTAGGCGAATTCGGCGGCCATGACCACGCCGAGGCTTTTGATCGGACTGACCTTGGTGCGTTGATCCCCCAGTAACAGGCGCAATCGCAGGGTGTTCAGGACCCAGCACAGCAGGATCATGGCAAACATGACCGGCAATCCGCTCAGCGGAAAACCACTCAATCGCGACCAGGTTTCGCTTCCACCCAAAAGCCACGGGATCAGCACCGCCGCGAGCAGGCCGATCACCAGCAGGATCGCGCGACTCATGCGGCGCGCTCCCTGTCCTGGCTTTGCAGGGCCAGCCAGCTCGCCTTGGTCATGGGTATTCGGCCGTCTTCGAGCAGGCGCTTGAGGGTGTGTAGCCAGTAGGTTCGCGAGAATTCATGGCGCATGTCCACCGGGTGCAGGCCCAGCCTGATGACCGGTGCCTGGCGCCAGCGTTGTTCGCGTTCATCACTGACGAGTTTGGATAGCCCGCGACGCCAGGCGCTGCGCGCACTCCAGACCAGACCGGGTGCGTCGACCGTCGTGAAATCCGGTAGCCGATAAAGATGCTGTGGGTCGCTGGTGTAGCTCAATGGCAGTTGGCGCAAGGCCTGACGGGTGCCTTCACTCATCAACCAGGCCGGGGCGACAAAACCCTGCAGCGGCCAGTCGTAACGATCAAACATGGCGATGCCTTCGTGCAGGCGGCTGAGGGCAGCCTCCCGGGACAAGCTGTAAAACTCGCCTTCGTGGGTATAGAGCCGGCGCATGAACCAGTCTCTCGGATTGTTCACCGGCGATCCGTCATCGCAATGGAAATAGCCGTGCAGCGCCAGTTCGTCGCCACGTTCTATTCGTTCTTCAAGCCTTTGACGAAAGTCCGGATGGTCGTGCAGGTCGTTGTGCTTGTGGAAGTTCGGCACCACGAGCCAGGTAATGGGTACGTTGCCCAGTGCATCCACGGCGTCGACAAAGGGTTGGTAGTCGGCCCAGGTTGGCGGCGCCACATCGTGCAGGACCAATAGCAGGCTGGGCGTGTGCATTGGCTCAATCATTGGCCACTCGCGGCCATTGAGTGCCGAGTACGGCGTGATAGTGACCGAGCAAACTGTTGACCACCGAGTCCCACGCATAGTGCTGCTCGGCATGCCGGCGTGCCTGCCGGCCAAGGGCCGCATTGCCTTGAGCGAACAGTTCGCGCACGGCATTGGCCATCGCCAGCGGGTCGTTCGGTGCACACAGCAGGCCGCATTGCTCGGTGACGATCTCCTGAAAAGCACCCGCCGCCACCGCCACCACTGGAATGCCGCTGGCCATGGCTTCGAGTATCACCAGGCCGAAGGTTTCCTGATCCCCTGCATGCAGCAATGCGTCGGCGCTGGCCATCAAGCGTGCAACTTGCGCGGCGGGGCAGAACTCATCGATGACGGTGACATTGCCCGGCACCATGGTCGGCATCGAGGAACCAACCAGCAACAAGTGATAACGCCGGCCCAGGCGTTTCATACACTGCAGTAGCACTGGCAGGTTTTTTTCCTTGGAGCCGCGCCCGGCAAAAATCAGCAGGTGGGTGTTTTCGTCCAGGCCCAGCTCGGCCCTGAGACCTGGGTCGCGTTTGTCGGGATGGAACGTCTGCAAATCGACGCCCAGGGGTTGGACAAATACGTTTTTCACCCCGAGATGGGTGAGCTTGTCGGCCATGACCCGGCTGGGCGCGAGCACCCGGTCGAAGTTGCCGTACAGCTTGCTGACATACGCTTCTACATTGGTGGTCACCCAGTTGCCCATGCGGTTGCTGACCAGCAGGGGCAGGTCCGAGTGATAGAAGCCAATCACGGGCACATCCAGTTGCCGGCGTGCGTCGAGGGCTGCCCAAGCGGTGAGGTAGGGGTCGCCGACTTCGATCAGTTCGGGTTGCAGGTCTTGCAGGACATTTCGCCAGGGGGCAAGACGCAGAGGGAATCGGTAACCCTTGCCGAAAGGCAGGGCGGGCGCCGGAACGGTATAGACGCCGTTCTGTTCACTGAAAACCGCCCCGGGGATCAATAAACTGTGGCGAGTGTCGGGCCTTGTAAACAGACGATGATGCTTTGCATCCAGATAAGTGCGCACGCCACCGCTGGCAGGGGCGTAAAACATGGTTATGTCAGCGATATGCACGATGATCACTCCTCCGGTCCGTTGCTCTCCTTGGGTTGACCTTAATGAAGAATAGATGTTCGTTTGGGGTTTGGAGGGTAACGCCGGGGAGATGACGGTTATGGCGAGGGAGCAAGCTCCCTCGCCACATTGCTTGGTGTTCAGACGCTAGATACGGAAACTGCCTACCAACTGTTTAAGACGCGCCGCCTGCTGTTCCAGATCCGAACACGCCCGCAACGTTGATTGCAGGTTTTCCGCACCTTCCTGGTTCAAGATGTTGATTTCGGTGATATCGATGTTGATCGACTCGACCACCGCCGTCTGCTCTTCGGTTGCGGTCGCCACCGACTGGTTCATGCCGTCGATTTCGCCGATTCGCCGGGTCACGCTGCCCAAACGCTCACCCGCCAGATTGGCAATGTCGACGCTGTTCTGACTGTGACGCTGGCTGTCGCTCATGGTGCTGACGGACTCGCGTGCACCCACTTGCAGTTCCTCGATCATGGTTTGCACCTGTTGCGCCGACTCCTGGGTGCGGTGCGCGAGGTTGCGCACTTCATCGGCCACCACCGCAAACCCGCGCCCGGCTTCACCGGCCCGCGCCGCTTCGATGGCGGCATTGAGCGCCAGCAAGTTGGTCTGTTGGGAAATGCTGGTGATCACGTCGAGAATCTGCCCGATGTTCACGGTCTTGCTGTTCAAAGACTCGATGTTGCTGCTCGAGGCGCTGAGCAGGCTCGACAGCTGGTTCATCGCGGCAACGCTGCGATCCACAACCTGTTGACCCTCTTCGGCCAGGTGGCGGGCGTCACTGGCCTGACTCGACGCTTGCGCGGCGTTGCGGGCAATCTCCTGGGCGGCGGCGCCGAGCTGGTGGATTGCGGCGGCCACGCTGCTGGTGCGCGAGGCCTGCTGGTCAGAGTTGAACATTGATGAGTTCGAAGCAGCCACCACACGCAAGGCCACTTCGTTGACGTGGCCGGTGGCCGACGACACCTCGCGGATCGAGCCATGGATGCGCTCGACGAAACGGTTGAACGCCGTGCCGAGGGCGCCGAATTCATCGTTGTTGGCGATGGTCAGGCGTTTGGTCAGGTCGCCATCGCCGTCGGCAATGTCGCCCATGGCGCGGGTCATGACGTGCAGCGGCTGGATCAGCAGGCGAATCAGCATGCCCAGCAGTGCGATGACGATCGCTACCGCAATCATGGTCGCAATGATTGCCGAAGTGCGGAATTGGCTGAGCTTCAAGAAGGCTTTGTCTTTATCGACCGAAAGCCCGATGTACCAGTTGACCGAAGACAGGCCTTTGATGGGGGTGAACGTGACGATGCGGGTTTTGCCATCGACCTCGGTTTCACTGAGGTCGCTGCTGATGCGAGGGGTGTTGTCCGGGTAAGCCTCGGACAGGGATTTCATGACCCGCGTTTTGTCCGGGTGCACCAGGATTTTGCCGTCGGCGTTGACCAGGAAGGCATGGCCCATGCCGTCAAAGTCCAGCGCGTTCAGGCTGTCTATGATCATTTGCATACTCAGGTCACCACCGAGTGCACCGATGTTTTGACCGTCTTTGAATACGCTGTGGACGATGGAAATGACTTGTTGGCCGGTGGCCATATCGATGTAGGGTTCGGTCAATACCGGGCCGCTGGTTTGCTGGGCGCTCTTGTACCAATCCCGGAGGCGGGGGTCAAAACCCTCAGGCATCCTGGCATCCGGGCGGATGATAAAGGCGCCATCGGCGCTGCCCAGAAAGACGCCCATGAAGGCTGAGGCCAGCGCTTTCTGTTCGAGCAGTTGGGTAATGTTGCCCGTGTCCGCATTCAGCGCTACGTTTTGTGAGAGATTTTCAATCAACAGGCTGCTTCCGTTCAGCCAGGTCTGGATGTTGTTGGCAGTCACTCTGCCCATTTCCTGCAGATAATTGTCCAGGTCATTACGGATCGCATGACGTTGTTTGTAGTCGTTGTACAAGGTAAATAAAGCGAAAGCGGCAGTGACGATGAGGGCGGCGGCAAGCAGGATTTTATGGCTGAAGCGCATATTTTTATTCATGGATTGAGGCTCCGATAAGGTCTCAATGCCCATGGCGTGCTTTTATAAGTGGAACACGTCACGGGCGACGGTGAAATCAGGTTGATATTTCCGTCCTCGCCCTAGCGGATTATCAACGCAGTTCAGCCTCTGATATCGGCAGTGATCGATCAAAGTTTAACCATGGGTGACCAAATGCCTGACTCATTGCAACTTGTTATCGGCGCCGATCTTTCGGGGCAACCTATTGCCCAGGCCATGCGCCTGGCCAACCGCCACGGTTTGATCGCGGGTGCAACGGGGACCGGCAAGACCGTGACCCTGCAACGCATGGCCGAAGCTTTCAGCGATGCCGGCGTAGCGGTATTCGCCGCCGATATCAAAGGTGACTTGTGTGGCCTGGGCGCGGCCGGCAATCCACAAGGCAAGATCGCCGAGCGAATCGCCGGGATGCCCTGGCTGAACCACAAACCTCAGGCTTATCCGGTGACCTTGTGGGACATTCATGGGCAATCCGGTCATCCATTGCGCACGACCTTGAGCGAAATGGGGCCATTGCTGTTGGGCAGCCTGCTGGAGCTGACCGACAGCCAGCAGTCGGCGTTGTACGCCGCGTTCAAGGTCGCCGACCGCGAAGGCTTGTTGCTGCTGGACCTGAAAGACCTGAAGGCACTGCTCAATCACCTGAAGGACCATCCGGAGCTGCTCGGCGATGATGCGGCGCTGATGACCACCGGTTCCAGCCAGGCCCTGCTGCGCCGCCTGGCGACGCTCGAACAACAGGGCGCCGATGCGCTGTTCGGTGAGCCGGCGCTGCAACTCGAAGACATTCTGCAGCCGGCGGTCGACGGGCGTGGCCGCATTCATTTGCTGGACGCCAGTCGGCTGGTGCATGAAGCGCCGAAGGTCTACGCGACCTTCCTGTTGTGGCTGCTGGCCGAACTGTTCGAGCAATTGCCGGAGCGCGGCGATTCGGACAAACCGCTGCTGGCGTTGTTTTTTGACGAAGCGCACTTGTTGTTCACCGGCACCCCCAAGGCATTGCAGGATCGCCTGGAACAAGTGGTGCGGCTGATCCGTTCGAAAGGCGTGGGTGTGTATTTCGTGACCCAGTCGCCGGGTGACCTGCCGGACGACGTCCTGGCGCAGCTTGGCTTGCGTGTGCAGCACGGCTTGCGCGCGTTCACTGCCAAGGAGCAGAAATCCCTGCGGGCGGTGGCTGACGGGTTCCGGCCGAACCCGGCGTTCGATGCGCTGTCGGTGCTGACAGAGCTGGGTATCGGTGAGGCGCTGGTCGGCACGTTGCAGGAGAAGGGCACGCCAGAGAGGGTCCAGCGCGTGCTGGTCGCACCGCCACAGTCGCGGATCGGGCCATTGAGCGAGGCCGAGCGTACACTGCTGATCGCCGGTTCGCCGTGCAAGGGACGGTACGACAAGCCGATTGATCGCGAGTCGGCCTATGAAGTGCTAATGGGCCGCAAAGGGCTGGCGCCAGAGCCCGAGGCTGCACCGGGTAAACCGGCTGCGCAAGAGCCGAGCTTCACCGAGCAGGCCGGGGAATTTCTCGGCACGGCGGCGGGGAAGGCGCTGAAGTCGGCGATGCAGCAGGCGGCGAATCAGATCGGTCGCCAGTTGGTGCGCGGGTTGATGGGGTCTTTGTTAGGTGGCAAAAAACGCCGATGAATGCAAACGATCGCAGCCTGCGGCAGCCTCCAGTGCAGGCTGCGATCGTTTGGCCTGGCGGTTAAACCTTGGGCCGTGCATGCGCCGCCAATCGTTCCAGCGCCGCCCGCAGGTTCGGATCACTGATGCCATCGGCCGTTGCCTGAATGGTCGCCGCCGCGTCATTGGACAAATCCATGGTGTGTCCGGCCGCACCTTGTTGAACGGTCGGCGGCTGCACCTTGAACAGGATTCGCGTGAGACTGGCGAATTCGTCGAACATCTGCAGTTGCCGTTGCAGGCGTTTTTGCTGGTAGCGCAGACGAGTGGCCCAATGGCCGTCCGTCACGATCAGCAGCAAACTGCCTTCGCGCCACGACGCGACATGGCAATGCTCGCGAGCGGCAGGTTGCAGCTGGCTTTCCAGCAGGCGTTGCAGATGACCCAGGCGTTGAGCGTGGCCGAGAATGGCTTTGAGCGGCTTGGCTTCGCGAAGGAGAACGGCGGGTGCTCTGGCCGTAAGAGGGCGAAATGCCATGATCAGACACCTGAAGTAACAGAGCCGCCATGGTAGCAGAAAGCGCCGTACGCACTCGCCCATTGCTTTTGTCGAGGCTTTACCCATTAAATCAACAATTAACTTCTGCCCTGGATGGGTTGAAGTTGAGCAAAACGCCCTTATTTTAAGTGAGCCCCGTCAAAGCGCAGTGCCAGCATCGTGGAATATCGCCACTTTCCTCACCACCGTTTCCGGGTAGAATGTTCGTTCGCATGCGGCCATGAGGGCTGCACGGGCGACTCACGGGGCCGCCCTCCATCCCTTTAGTGTGGAAGATCCTGCCGATATGTTTGCGCCTTTGTTAAAGAAACTTTTTGGAAGCAAGAACGAGCGTGAAGTCAAACGCATGCTCAAGACGGTGCAATTCGTCAATGCCTTCGAAGAGCAAATGGTGGCCCTTTCGGACGATCAATTGCGTGCCAAGACGGATGAGTTCAAGGCCCGCATCGCCAAAGGGGAAACCCTCGACAAGCTGCTGCCAGAAGCCTTTGCGGTTGCCCGCGAAGCCGGCAAGCGTGTCATGGGCATGCGCCACTTCGACGTCCAGCTGATCGGCGGCATGACCTTGCATGAAGGCAAGATCGCCGAAATGCGTACCGGTGAAGGCAAGACCCTGGTGGCAACACTGGGCGTTTACCTCAACGCGTTGTCCGGCAAGGGCGTGCACGTTGTGACGGTGAACGACTACCTGGCCCGTCGTGACGCCAACTGGATGCGTCCGCTGTATGAATTCCTCGGCCTGACGGTCGGCGTAGTCACGCCGTTCCAGCCGCCGGAAGAGAAGCGCGCTGCCTATGCCGCCGACATCACCTACGGCACCAACAACGAATTCGGTTTCGATTACCTGCGCGACAACATGGCGTTCAGCATGGAAGAAAAATTCCAGCGCGAACTCAATTTTGCCGTGATCGACGAAGTCGACTCCATTCTCATCGACGAAGCCCGTACCCCGCTGATCATCTCCGGTCAGGCCGAGGACAGCTCCAAGCTGTACATCGAGATCAACAAACTGATCCCGCAGCTGGAATTGCACGTCGAAGAAGTCGAAGGCGAAGTCACCAAGGCGGGTCACTACACCGTCGACGAGAAGACCCGTCAGGTCGAACTCAACGAAGCCGGTCACCAGTACGTTGAAGAAACGCTGACCAGCATCGGCCTGCTGGCTGAAGGCGAGAGCCTGTACTCGGCACACAACCTCGGCCTGTTGACTCACGTTTACGCCGGCCTGCGTGCGCACAAACTGTTCCATCGCAACGTCGAGTACATCGTGCAGGACGGTCAGGTCGTGCTGGTTGACGAACACACCGGTCGTACCATGCCGGGCCGTCGTTTGTCCGAAGGCCTGCACCAGGCCATCGAAGCCAAGGAAAACCTGAACATCCAGGCCGAAAGCCAGACCCTGGCATCGACCACGTTCCAGAACTATTTCCGTCTGTACAACAAGCTGTCCGGCATGACCGGTACAGCCGACACCGAAGCGTTCGAATTCCACCAGATCTATGGCCTGCAGGTCATGGTCATTCCGCCGAACAAGCCGTTGGCCCGTAAGGACTATAACGACCTGGTGTTCCTGACCGCCGACGAGAAATACGCCGCGATCGTCGCCGACATCAAGGAAAGCATGGCTGCCGGTCGCCCGGTGCTGGTGGGTACCGCGACCATCGAAACGTCCGAGCACATGTCCAGTCTGCTCGTGAAGGAAGGCATCGAACACAAGGTCCTGAACGCCAAGTTCCACGAAAAAGAAGCCGAGATCATTGCCCAGGCCGGTCGCCCAGGCGCACTGACCATCGCTACCAACATGGCCGGTCGTGGTACCGACATCCTGTTGGGCGGTAACTGGGAAGTGGAAGTGGCCTCGCTGGAAAACCCGACACCTGAGCAGATTGCCCAGATCAAGGCCGACTGGCAGAAGCGTCACCAGCAAGTGCTCGAGTCGGGCGGTTTGCAGGTGATTGCGTCCGAGCGTCACGAATCGCGCCGTATCGACAACCAGTTGCGTGGTCGTGCCGGTCGTCAGGGTGACGCCGGTTCCAGCCGCTTCTACCTGTCGCTGGAAGACAGCCTGATGCGCATCTTCGCCTCTGACCGGGTGAAGAACTTCATGAAAGCCCTGGGCATGCAGCCTGGCGAAGCGATCGAGCACCGCATGGTGACCAACGCCATCGAAAAGGCTCAGCGCAAGGTTGAAGGCCGCAACTTCGACATTCGCAAGCAACTGCTCGAGTTCGACGACGTCAACAACGAACAGCGTAAAGTGATCTATCACATGCGTAACACGTTGCTGGCCGCCGACAACATCGGTGAAACCATCGCCGATTTCCGTCAGGACGTGCTCGACGCGACCGTCAGCGCCCACATTCCACCGCAATCGCTGCCTGAGCAGTGGGACGTGGCGGGTCTGGAAGCGGCGTTGCAGAGCGATTTCGGTGTGGCACTGCCGATTCAGCAGTGGCTCGACGAAGACGATCACCTGTACGAAGAAACCCTGCGCGAAAAGCTGATGCAGGAACTGATTGCCGCCTACAACGAGAAAGAAGACCAGGCGGGCGCCGAAGCGCTGCGCACCTTCGAGAAACAAATCGTTCTGCGCGTACTCGACGACCTGTGGAAAGACCACCTGTCGACCATGGACCACCTGCGTCACGGCATCCACTTGCGTGGCTATGCCCAGAAGAACCCGAAGCAGGAATACAAGCGCGAGTCGTTCACGCTGTTCTCCGAGTTGCTGGATTCGATCAAGCGCGACTCGATCCGTGTGCTGTCTCACGTTCAGGTTCGTCGCGAAGATCCGGCCGAGGAAGAAGCTCGCCTGCGTCAGGAAGCCGAAGCACTGGCGGCGCGCATGCAGTTCCTGCACGAAGAAGCCCCTGGACTGGAGCAGCCGGAAGTGTTGGGTGAAGAGGTCGATGTTGCCCTCGCCACCGCGCCGGTTCGCAACGAGCAGAAGCTGGGCCGCAACGAACTGTGCTACTGCGGTTCGGGCAAGAAATTCAAGCATTGCCACGGGCAGATCCAGTAAAACCCGTTTCAACCGCTGAAATACCCGCGCCGCGACCGGCTCAAGCCGTCGCGGCGTTTTGCCATTTAAACCACCGTTCCTGCCGAGCGGTGCAGACATCATTTAGTAAGGAGCGCATTCATGGCTGTTGGTCTTGGTCCTTTGCCAACGTTGCACCCGGTTGCCGGTTTTGAACTCGGTATCGCCTCGGCCGGTATCAAGCGCCCGGGGCGCAAGGATGTCGTGGTCATGCGCTGTGCCGAAGGCTCGACGGTGGCGGGTGTATTTACCCTGAACGCTTTTTGCGCCGCCCCGGTAATCCTCGCCAGGCAGCGCGTGCAAGGTCCGGTGCGTTACCTGCTGACCAACACCGGCAACGCCAACGCCGGTACCGGCGAGCCGGGCCTGGCGGCTGCCGAGCGCACTTGCGCCAAGCTGGCCGAGCTGACTGGTGTCGACGCCAGCCAGGTGCTGCCGTACTCCACCGGTGTGATCGGCGAGCCGTTGCCGGTCGAGAAAATCGAAGGCGCACTGCAAGCGGCCCTCGATGACCTGTCGATCAACAACTGGGAAGCGGCTGCCACCGGCATCATGACCACCGACACCTTGCCTAAAGGTGCCAGCCGTCAGTTCCAGCATGACGGTGTGACCATCACCGTGACCGGCATCAGCAAAGGCGCGGGCATGATCCGTCCGAACATGGCGACCATGCTCGGCTACATCGCCACCGACGCCAAAGTGTCCCGCGATGTACTGCACAACCTGATGCTCGACGGCGCCAACAAGTCGTTCAACCGCATCACCATCGACGGCGACACCTCCACCAACGACTGCTGCATGCTGATCGCTACCGGTCAGGCTGCACTGCCGGAGATCACCCGCGCCGAAGGCGAGTTGTTCGCCAAATTGAAGCAGGCGGTGTTCGAAGTGTGCATGGACGTGGCCCAGGCCATCGTGCGTGACGGCGAAGGTGCGACCAAGTTCGTCACCGTTGAAGTCAATGGCGGCGCTAATCATCAGGAGTGCCTGGACGTCGGCTACACCGTGGCGCACTCGCCGCTGATCAAGACCGCGCTGTTCGCTTCCGACCCGAACTGGGGCCGCATCCTGGCAGCCGTTGGCCGTGCCGGCGTGCCGAGCCTGGACGTGAGCAAGATCGACGTGTTCCTCGGTGAAGTGTGCATCGCCAGCCGTGGCGCCCGCGCTGCGACCTACACCGAAGCCCAGGGCGCGGCGGTGATGCAACAGGAAGAAATCACCATCCGTATCGAACTGGGTCGCGGCGATTGCAGCGAAACCATCTGGACCACCGACCTGTCCCACGAGTACGTGAAAATCAACGCCGAGTACCGTACTTGAGACTGCGTTGACCCCATCGCGGGCAAGCCCGCGATGGCGGTTTACCGGTCAGCCGCTAGACTGGCTAGCCTCTAAATCCAAAGGTCCCGAACATGAGCCTGCACCTGATCATCGGCGACAAACTGCTTTCTTCCTGGTCCCTGCGTGGTGCTCTGGCCCTCGATCTGGCTGGCGCTTCCTACACCGAAGAGCTGATCAAGCTGAACCAGCCCGACACCCGCGAGCGTCTGCTCAAGCATTCGCCGACCGGCAAAGTCCCGCTGCTGAAAACCGCACACGGCACCATCGCCGATTCCCTGGCCATCGCCGAATACCTGGCCGAACAGTTCCCAGGCGCCAACCTGTGGCCTACCGACACCGCCGCCCGAGCGCAGGCGCGTTCAGCCTGTGCGCAGATGCACAGCGGTTTCTTCGCCATGCGCGGCAACATGCCGTTCGACCTGAGCCATGACGCACCCCTGTCGCCTGTCCCGGCGGACGTGCAGGCGGAGATCGAGCGCATGTCGGCGTTGTGGGCCGAGTGCCGTGCCGCCGCGACTGAAGCCGGGCCGTATCTGTTCGGCCGCATCAGTCTGGCCGACGTATTTTTTGCACCCATTGCCGTACGCCTGCGTACCTATCAGGTGAAGCTGTCCGCGGTAGACGAAACCTATGTTGAAACCCTCTACCAATGGCCTGCGTTCAAGGCCTGGCAGAAGGCCGGACTGGAGGAAATCGAGCGGTGAAACGAGTCCATGTCGCCGCTGCCGTTATCCGTGATAACAGCGGCAAGATCCTGATTGCTCGCCGTGCCGATACCCAGCATCAGGGCGGTTTGTGGGAGTTTCCCGGTGGCAAGGTCGAAGCCGACGAGTCGGTGGAAACCGCGCTGGCCCGCGAACTGAATGAGGAGCTGGGTATTGTCGTCAGCGCGGCGCGCCCGTTGATCAAGGTTCGCCACGATTACCCGGACAAGCAGGTATTGCTGGATGTCTGGGAAGTATCGGCGTTTACCGGCGAGCCGCACGGCGCTGAAGGTCAGCCATTGGCCTGGGTCAGCGCCCGTGAACTGTCGGGTTACGAGTTCCCTGAAGCCAACCGGCCGATCGTCGCGGCGGCTCGGTTACCCGAGCAGTACCTGATCACCCCGGAAGATCTGGAAACCCCGGCCTTGCTGCGCGGTATTCAGAAAGCCATTGCCGGCGGTATCAAGTTGATCCAGCTGCGCGCACCCAACGGTTACGACCCGAAGTATCGCGACCTGGCCGTTGACGCGGCAGGTCTGTGTGCCGGCAAGGCGCAGTTGATGATCAAGGGGCCGTTCGAGTGGCTGGGCGATTTCCCGTCCGCCGGTTGGCACATCACCTCGGCCCAGTTGCGCAAATATGCGGCGGCCGGTCGGCCATTGCCTGCTTCGCGCTGGTTGGCCGCGTCCTGCCATAACGCCGAAGAGTTGGCGCTGGCCGAAGAAATGGGCGTGGACTTCGTGACCTTGTCGCCGGTGCAGCCGACGCTGACACATCCGGGAGCTGCACCGCTGGGCTGGGAACAGGCTTCGACCTTGATTGAGGGCTTCAGCAAACCGGTGTTTTTGCTGGGCGGTGTTGGCCCGGCGCACGTGCAGAAGGCTTGGGCGGC
Organism: Pseudomonas reinekei; assembly: GCF_001945365.1. Lineage (GTDB taxonomy): Bacteria > Pseudomonadota > Gammaproteobacteria > Pseudomonadales > Pseudomonadaceae > Aquipseudomonas > Aquipseudomonas reinekei. Next base: position 156,177 of record NZ_MSTQ01000003.1, on the reverse strand, counting down.
AGGTGCGCAGGGTGTGGCGGGGATTCGGGCTTTTTGGCCTGAGGCCTGATTATGCAGTGATGCTGCCGGCCTCTTCGCGGGCAAGTTCGTTCCCACAGGTTTAGCGGTGTACACAGATTTTGTGTTCGACGCGATCATTGTAGGAGCGGGCTAGCCCGCGAAGAGGGCCTGACAGGCGCCGACTAAACCTCAGGCTTCGCCGCTGCCTGCCAAAGAATCTCCGCAACCCCCTGACGCTTGGCAATCAACCTTGCCACCACAAACAACAAATCCGACAACCGATTGATATACGCCAGGCCAACCCCGGCCAACGGCTCAATCGCATTCAACTGCTGGCAACGCCGCTCGGCACTGCGCGCCAGGCTACGGCACACGTGGGCTTGGGCAATTAGCGCCGAGCCACCCGGCAGAATGAAATTCTCCAGCGGCCCCAATTCTTCATTCCACACATCGATCGCCGCTTCCAGTCGCTCGATTTCGGCCACGTTCAACGCCTGATACGCCGGCATCGCCAGCTCACCGCCAAGGTCGAATAATCGATGCTGGCAGGGCGCCAACACCTCGATCACCTCCTGCAATCCCGGATACTCGGCACGTTCAGCCGTCAGCTCCGCCAACAACACGCCAATCTGGCTATTGAGCGAATCGACCTCGCCAATGGCTTCTATCCGTGGATGATCCTTCGGTACGCGGCGGCCATCGCCCAGGCCGGTTTCGCCTTTGTCGCCGGTGCGGGTGTAAATCTTCGACAAGCGAAAGCCCATGGTTACCTCGAAAGCTGATTGAATTCATGAGAGACGAGCGGGGTGCCCGCCAATGGCAGGCGCAAGGTGAAGCAGGTGCCTTGGCCGAGGGTCGACTGCACCTCCATCTGCCCTTTATGGTTATTGGTGATGATGAAGTACGAAACCGACAACCCGAGGCCGGTGCCCTGGCCGATTTCCTTGGTGGTGAAAAACGGTTCGAAGGTGCGCTTGCGCACGCTTTCGCTCATGCCGATGCCATTGTCCTCGACTTGTATCTCCGCCCAAGGCGGATTGAGCCGGGTGCGCAGTATGATCCGTCCCGGCTCGCTGTCGTCTTCACGCAGGTGAATGGCCTGGGCGGCGTTCTTCAGCAGGTTGAGCAGTACTTGCTCCAGTTCGTTGGCAGTACCGGGCACCGGGCCAAGCGCGGGATCGAACTGGCGGATAATGGCCTGGCCCTTGAAGTCGAAACCGATGGCCAGGTCGAAGTCGTTACCGGCGATTTCCACCGCCTGATCGATCAACGCCGGAAGATCGCACGGTGCCATTTGCCGGGTGCTGCGGCGGCTGAAGCTGAGCATGTGAGTGACAATTTTCGCCGCCCGGGCGCCGGCCTGCTGGATGCCGTCGAGTAGCTGCGGCACTTCCCGGGCTTGCAGGTATTGATTGACGGTCGATAGCTCGACGCCGATGTGTTCGGCCTGTTCGAGGTTCTTCGGCAGTTCGGGGGACAGGCGTCGGCGAATGTTCTGCACGTTGTGCAGGATCGCGCCGAGGGGGTTGTTGATCTCATGGGCCATGCCGGCGGCGAGGCCGCCAACGGAAAGCATTTTTTCCGACTGCACCATCATTTCTTCGAGGGACAGGCGCTGGGTGATGTCGTCGATCCGGATCACCACGCCACGCCCGGCGCCGCCCATCAGCGGATAGAACGTCAGGGCATAGTGCCGGGGCTCGTCATCCTTGAACCAGGTCACACGCTCGATCTTGGCCACCGTATGTTGCTCGACCGTTTGCTTGAGTTGCGGCAAAAACGGCTTGAGTGGCTCGAAGGCGAGGAAGATCGGCTGGTTCAAGGCTTCGTCCAGGCGCGTGCCGGACAGGGCGCTGGCTTCCTGATTCCACTGGGTCACGTAGAGCTGTTCGTCGAGGGCGATCAGCGCCGACGGCATGGAGTCGATGATGCTGTTGAGGTAGTTCTGGAACCCGGTGAGTTTCTTCTCGATCTTGCTGCGCACCTGGACTTCGAGTTCCAGTTTGCGGTTGGTGTGGCGGGTTTCCTCGGCCAGGCCCTGCGCCTGGTCATAGGCGGCCTGGGAATCGTCCCGCGCGCGTTTGAGCTGCTGCTCCCGGGCTTCTATGCGCGACAGCATGGTATTGAACGCTTCGGCGAGGCTGCCGATTTCATCGTGGTTGCCCCGGGAAGCTCGCAGGGCGTAGTTTTCTTCTCGGGTTACCTGGCGCGACAGCTCTTCAAGCTGATGAATCGGCCGGGTAATCAGGCGTTTGATCTGCCGGGCGATGACCAGCCACAGCAGCACACTGAAGATCAGAATCCCGAGGCTGGCGGTCAGGGTCCCGGTATAGAACGCCATGGGCAGTTCGCTGCTGGCCACCAACAGCAAATGGCCCGGTGCGGCGCCCGGGCGGGGCAGGGTGATGATTTGATTGCTGCGAAACTCGGTGGCCTGCCAGGATTCGATATGCCGGTAACGCTCCGGCAATTTCAGGTGATCGCCATGCTGCAGCTGTGCCAGGCGTTCGCCCCGGCCGTCGTACAGCGCAGCGGCACGCAACGGTGAATAGCTGTTGAGTTCGTCGAGCAGGCGCTGTGCGCTTTGCGGTGACGTCAATGCCTCGGAAATCAGGCTCGGGTTGGACACCAGGCGACCGATGGTCTGCAAGGCTTGCGGCGCCATGCTTTCCTGGGAAATGTAATACGCGGCGCTGATAAAGGTCAGGTTGGCGACCAGCAGTACAGTGGTCAACAGCACCAGCAGGGCGGCCAGAAGTTTCTGGCCGACCGGCAGGTTTTCGAGGCGCTGGCGCAATGGCATCAGGATTATCGCTGCAAAGGAACAAGTGGCCAGCGTAGCCGCTGCTTAGTCGCTGGGCAATCCAAGGCTGAGCAGGCGGGCGATCAGGCGCTGTTGCAGTTGATTGAGGTGTGGCAGATTCAATTGATGGCGGGCGGCGACTTTGCAGGCATGGCCCAGCAAGTAGCTGATTTCGGTGCGCCGCTGGTTGCTGACGTCCTGGTACATCGACGAAAAATTGGCTGCAGTGGCTTGAATGACCCGTTCGACCTCCTGTTGCAGGTTCTCGGCCGCCGCCGGCTGGCCGCAGCGCTCGAGCAGTTCGCCGAGTTCGCCGCAGAGGGTGGCGACTTCACAATGGTGTTCCTGCAAGCCGCCATTGCGGCAATCGTGCAGTACGGTCAACGGATTGATTGCGCAATTGAGCGCCAGTTTGCGCCACAGGCGGGTGAGGATCTCGGGACTCCACTCATGGGGAATGCCGGCGTTGCTCAAGTCCTCAAGCCAGATCGGCGCAACGGGATGACTGGCATCCCCCAGCCATGTGAACCCATGGCCGGCGAACACCACGCGCCAATCCCCCTCGCGGAAAGCGCCTTCGGTGCTGGAGGCATAAATGCAGCGTGCCTGGGGCGCCTGGGCCGCCACGGCGTCCTGACTGCCCAGGCCGTTCTGCAGCAGGATCAACTCGGCCCCGGGAGCCAGGCGCGGCGCCAGTTGCGCCACAGCGTGTTCGGCATCATAGGCTTTGCAGGCCACCAGCAGCCGGTTGATCGGCTCCGTACTGTCGGGTGTTTCGGCGGGCACCGGGTAGTGCTGCGCCGCGCCATGCTCGACCAGTGTCAGGCCGCCGGCCGCTTCATAAGCCTGCAACCGCCCGACGTCACGCAGGATCAGCCGCACCGGCACCCCGGCCCGTGCCAGGCGCGTGGCCCACAACGTGCCGAGGCTGCCGGCGCCGAGGACATGCCAGGTGGTGGACATCAGCTTTTTGCTCTGTTTGACGCGCGCATGGACAGCTCGCAGTGAATGATGGGAAAGACCCGTTATAATCAGCGCGGATTTTTACCGCAAGCCAGGTGTGCTCCTTCTTGATCGAGCGCCCCCTATTTATTGGAGAGATTACATGCCGTCGTTCGACGTGGTATCCGAACTGGACAAACACGAAGTCACCAACGCGGTCGAGAACGCCGTCAAGGAACTCGACCGTCGCTATGACCTGAAAGGCAAGGGCAGCTTCGAGTTCAAGGAAAAGGACCTGACCGTCAACCTGACCGCCGAAGCCGATTTCCAGCTCGAAGCGATGATTGAGATCCTCAAGCTGGCCTTGGTCAAGCGCAAAATCGACGTGCAGTGCCTTGAGGTCAAGGATGCGTTTGCTTCCGGCAAACTGATGAAACAGGACGCCATCCTCAAGGAAGGCATCGACAAAGAGCTGGCGAAGAAAATCGTCGCTCACGTCAAAGACGCCAAATTGAAGGTTCAGGCCGCCATTCAGGGCGAGCAAGTGCGCATCACCGGCAAGAAGCGTGACGATCTTCAGGAAGCCATCGCCGTGCTGCGGGCCAAGGAATTTGGCATGCCGCTGCAGTTCAACAACTTCCGCGACTGATCCCGGACACGGGAACCTCTCGGCGTTTTCGGCGTCCGAGGCCCAAGCAACGGCAGAATGGATTGACCCGGATCGGGTCGGTCTTTCTGCCGCTATTTTTCGCGTGCCGGATAGCCGCAAATCAGGAGAACGGATATGGATTTGAATGCTGAAGTCGATAATCTGGTCAAGGCATCCCAAGCCTGGATCCCGATGATCATGGAATACGGCAGCCGCGTGCTGCTGGCAGTGATCACACTGGCTATCGGTTGGTGGCTGATCAACAAGGTGACCCAGAAGCTCGGTGGCCTGATTGCATTGCGCAATGCCGATCTGGCGCTGCAAGGCTTTATCAGCAGCCTGGCGAATATCATTCTGAAGGTGCTGCTGGTCGTCAGCGTGGCGTCGATGATCGGTGTGGAAACCACCTCGTTCGTGGCGGCGATTGGTGCGGCGGGTCTGGCCATTGGCCTGGCCTTGCAGGGCAGCCTGGCGAACTTCGCTGGCGGCGTGCTGATTCTGTTGTTCCGTCCGTTCCGCATCGGTGACTGGATCGAAGCCCAGGGTGTGGCGGGTACTGTCGACAGCATCCAGATTTTCCACACCGTGCTGCGCACAGGCGACAACAAAACCATCATCCTGCCAAACGGTAACCTGTCGAACGGCATCATCACCAACACCAACCGTCAGCCCACCCGCAAGGTCGTGTTTGATGTGGGTGTTGATTACGAAGCGGACCTGCAGAAGGCTCGTGAAGTGCTGCTGGAGCTGGCCAAGGATCCACGGGTCCTGACCGATCCGGAGCCTCAGGCGGTGATTTCGACCCTGGGCGACAGTTCGATCACTGTTTCCCTGCGTGTTTGGGTTAAAACGGCGGACTATTGGGATGTGATGTTCATGTTTAACGAGCAGTCCCGCGATCGATTGAAAACCGCCGGGATCGACATTCCGTTTCCACAGCGTGTTGTTCGTGTGGTTCAGGAGCCATCGGTACAGTAAGCGCGCTTTCAATCGTTACTTACATTGAGCCCAAGGGATTAATAGTCGCTTGGGCTTTTTTGTGACTTTTGATTGGGTCAATTCAAAAAGTACTAATGTCAGGAGTCTAAGTTGTTTGTCGTTGCATTCGGTTTGTGGCGGGCATAAAAAACCGCCCACCTGAAAAGGTGGGCGGTTTTTATGTTTACAGTACTGCCGGGGTTACACCCTGATTACAGGATGCTCAGCGGGTACTCGATGATTACACGGGTGTCGTAGTTGTCGTTGGCGTAAGCCTGATATGCACCGTTTGCACGGTAGTTGGCGAAACGTACGCGGAACGACAGATCTTTAGCTGGACCTTCCTGTACTACGTACTTGGACTCCAGGTTCCACTCGTTTTCCTTACCTTCACCCAGACCTTCGGTCTTGATGTTGTCACCCATTACGTAACGAGTCATGAAGCTCAGACCAGGTACGCCGTAGGTGGCCATGTTCAGGTCGTAGCGAGCCTGCCAGGATTTTTCTTCGCGGCCCACGAAGTCGGAGATTTGAATGGAGTTGGAAACGAAGATGGCGCTGCCACCGTCAACACCATAGTAGTACATGTTGTCGCCGCTGGAACGCTGGTACGCAACGGTGAACTTGTGAGCGCCCAGGCTGTACGCAGCTGCCAGGGACCACAGGTTGTTGTCTACACCGGTGTTGCCGTCACCCAGGGCATCGTACAGATCACCGCGATCTTCACCTTTGGTTTTATAACCGTTGAAGTCGAAGTTCAGGGACTGCTCGTCATTGATCGGCAAGGTGTAGTTCAGGTTGACGTAGTACTTTTTGAAGTAGTCGTCTGCATCGGATGCAGCCAGGGCACCGGTGAAGTTATCAGTGAAAGCGTAGCTTGCACCGAAGATGTTGATGTTGGTCAGGCCTTTTTCGCTGCCGCCAGTCTCGGAGATGCCGCCGATGCTGTCACGCGCCATACCGGTTTGCTTGCTCAGGGAGGTAAAACGACCGGCGCTCAGTTCCAGACCCTTGATTTCGTTGGAGGTCAGCAGGGTACCGGTAGCGACTTCTGGCAGCAGACGGCTGTCGTCGGTAGCGAACACTGGGCTGGCAACGAATTGCTGGCCGTATTTCAGGACGGTGTCGGACAGACGCAGTTTAACCGCACCGCCTACCTTGCCCTGGGATTTTTCAGGATTATTGTCGCTGTCGTTAGCGAACAGGCCGTTACCACGGCGGCCCGAACCGCCGTCCAGTTTTACCGAGCCCATTGCCATGGCATCGAGACCGAAACCAACAGTACCTTGAGTGAAGCCCGACTCGTAAGTGAGCAACTGGCTCAGACCGGAGTCCTGACGATAGCCGGAGTCTGCGTTGTTGCGTGCACCGTTTTTGAAGTCGCGGTTCATGTACTCAAAACGGGTTTTGAGTTTCAGGCTCGAATCATCGATGAAACCCTTGGATTCGTCCTGCGAGGACGCCATTGCGAACTGCGAGGTGCCTGCTGCAACAGCCAGTGCGATCATGCTCCACTTCATCACGCGCATCGTGATTTGCTCCTTTGGTTTTTTAGAAGAGTACTGCCGTCCCACCTGTTTTATTATCTGGGCGGCTCTTTCTTTTTGTGTCGGCGCAAACTTATATCACGCCGACAATGTTGGCGATACTTGCGCATCTAACCTTTCAGCTTCTTTACGACCCTGTCGCTAACAGCTTGCTAGATGTCGCAAATTTACAGCCCCGATGCAACCGGAGACACAACTTAAGCGCTGTTTTGCTGGGGTTGAGCGTCGGTAAAAAGAGTCCCTGGTGAAACGTTTGAATCTCCATCGGGCTACCCTGCCACTGTTTTATTGAGTCTTTAAGGTGCTCGCTTCCAGCGGTGCCTCATCGACGATGTGGGTGTGAATGCAACAAGCGTGCACAAACCAGAAATCCCTCAATATTTTTTTCTGAAGTGCTACCTGGTGCCGTAAAAGCCTCATAAAACCGGGGGTCTCGTCCTGCTCAGGGAGGGGCTTGACGCCGTCCATCGCATGGTGTTGATCGACCTGTTACCGCTGCGTGACAACCAAAAACGTTACCGGTTCACCCCGCAATTGAGTAAATTGCGGATGTGCGAAGCACTCAGCGTAGACACACTGTGCGGTTTTGGTGCAAAAATTTTTATTTGTTGTGCTGAATCCATACAGCCTGGCGACTCTCCGGGTAGGAGCACGCAGGGGCTTTTCGGTCATTTCAGCATATTTTTTGGGGCTGTCGGTTCGGTAATGGTGCGTTTTTCCGGGAAGTGTTTCATCTCGGGGCGTGGAGGCGGCCATTATTAGAACCTCAACGGACTTGCATCATGGTTCGTCGTGAAGCGGGCGACGTTCGCAGGTATGCTGCCGTCCTGTCGCTTGGCGCGCGCTCCCTCGGGATGAGCGCTAAGCTGAAAATTGATGACCTGGCGGGAGTGCGCGCAGTGTTCGCTTTAGATCCACGACTTCAACAAGACACGCTACCGATCGGTGATTTCCCGCTGTGCCGGCTGCTGTTGTCCAACGACTCGAACTATCCCTGGTTCATCCTGGTGCCTCGTCGCGACGATATCAGCGAGATATTTCAGTTGGATGTCGCCGATCAGCTGCAACTGTGGCAGGAAACCACCGCGCTGGCAGAGCTGCTCAAGGATTCGTTCGATGCCGATAAACTCAATGTTGCGGCGCTGGGCAACGTGGTCAGCCAGTTGCACATGCATGTGATCGTGCGCAAACGAGAGGACGCCGCCTGGCCTGCTCCGGTCTGGGGCAAACACCCGGCCAAGCCGTACAGCGCAGAGCAGGTCGCGGTGATTCGTGAGCGTCTGCGTCTGGTGCTGACCGACGATTTCACGTTCGTGGAGGGTTGAAACATGAGCCTTGAAGATCGCGTTACTGATCTGGAGAGTCAATTGGCGTTTCAGGATGACACCATCCAGGCGTTGAATGATGTGCTGGCGGCGCAGCAGCGGGCGGTTGAGCGTCTGCAGCTGCAGATGGCTGCCTTGCTCAAGCGCCAGGAAGAAATGGCCGGCCAGTTCGAGAGTTTCGAGGAAGAGGCACCGCCGCCTCATTACTGAAAGGCAGGCAATAAAAAAACCGCGTCCAGCCAGGCTGGTCGCGGTTTTTTTACGCCTTGAATCAGCGTCGAGGCAGTGCAGCGATCACATCTTCGGCTTGCAGGCCCTTGTCGCGATTCATGACAGAGAACTCCACGCGCTGGCCTTCGACCAGGACGCGATGGCCTTCACCGCGAATAGCCCGGAAATGCACAAAAATGTCGTCTCCGGAGTCGCGGGAAATAAAGCCGAAGCCTTTGGAGGTGTTGAACCACTTGACGGTGCCGGTATCGCGGTTGCTCATGTCGTAGCTTGGCGAGGCGGCGGCCGGTGACGATTTGTAGAAGCTGATGGCCAGGTGCAGAAAAACAGCGACCAGAGCGGCGACCAGGCTGAACAGAACGGCAGGTTGACCAGCGATGACGGGCATCGGTGCGATCAGCGTCAGGGTTTGCAGAACGACAGCCAGTACCAGCAGGGCGCTGACCAGGTTTTGCAGTTGATGACGCGGGCCTTTGTTCCAGTAAGGGATGACGGGCGCGAGGGTGAGGTTAAGCAGGCCGAAAAAGGCCAGGTACAGTGCGTCGGGTTGTTGCAGGTAAGGTACGGCTTCGGATCGCAGGCTAGGGATGAAGGACAGCAGCAAGGCCGCTGCACCTATTAGCAGGTGGACGATTTTCAACATTTTGATTGGCTCACGTTAAGACGGCTCACAAGGAAGAGCTGACGAGGCACGGTTCGCTTCAGAACAATAGGAGGCGTTGGACACGTACGGATATCAGCCTATGCGCGGCACCCGAAAAAAATAGGCACCCACGACACGCTGTCTATTTAACAGCAAAGCCGCAAGCTACTCAAATCAGGGCGTCCAGCGGTGTGCCGAGGGCGATTTGTCGCGGGTCCATGAGTGATCCAGGGCTGCGATGCGACGACAGGCTTGCTAGAGTGGTCCTGCACCTGCTGGATGAATTTCATCACCTTTAGGGGAAAAACATGGCAATTGATATCGGTATCAGTGAAGAGGATCGCAAGTCCATCGTCGACGGGCTCTCCCGTCTGTTGTCGGACACTTACGTGCTTTATCTGAAAACCCATAACTTCCACTGGAACGTCACCGGGCCGATGTTCCGGACGTTGCACCTGATGTTCGAGGAGCAATACAACGAGTTGGCCCTGGCGGTCGATTCGATTGCCGAGCGGATTCGCGCGCTCGGATTTCCGGCGCCCGGTGCCTATGCGGTCTATGCGCGGCTGTCTTCTATCAAGGAGGAGGAGGGGGTGCCTGCTGCCGAAGACATGATCAAGCAGTTGGTCGAAGGTCAGGAAGCCGTAACGCGCACCGCACGCGGCATCTTTCCGCTGCTGGATAAAGTCAGCGACGAGCCCACGGCCGACTTGCTGACCCAGCGCATGCAGGTTCACGAGAAAACGGCGTGGATGTTGCGCGCACTGCTCGACCAGTAAGACCCCAGGCGCGCGAATGACACATTGAGTGTTGTTCGCGCGTTTATCTTTTTTTCCTCGAAAAGCACCTGCTTGTTGAATGAGCTTTCGCTACTGGATGTAGGAAACGCTCCCGAGTAGGACGCGCTCCATGATCTCCCTTCAACTGTTGGCTTCTCCTACGCGGATGGTCAAAAAGTCATCTGGATATAACGTGGTGCTCGCGGTTTTATAAGCAGGCAGATTGCGCTTATGGAAACCACGGATGACAAAGGAGTGTCAGCGTTATGGTTCATGGAGAGAAGCGAAACGAGGGACGGAGCGGTCCGGTAACAGGCATCAGGATTGATCCGTTTGTCAGTGAATTCGACATGGGGTTGGTTCAACCGTTATCCCGATCGGTGCGTTTGAATGGTTTTGCCACCTGTTTGCGGCTTGAGCAGGTTTACTGGGATATTTTGACCGAAATGGCCAGGGTCAACTGCTGTTCGGTCAGCGCACTGTTGTCTTACCTGGATCGCGAGGTGCACTTGCGCCATGGCGGGGTGAAGAACTTCAGTGGGTTAGTGCGGGTGGTCTGTGTCGTGCACAGTCTCAAGGAAGGTAATTGCTTGGTCATGGCTTAGCCAAGGCGCGCAAAAGACAGAGTGTCGATCTGTGCAGTCTTACGGCTGCACAGGCAGCATTTAATGGATATAATCCCGCTCTTTGCCGCAAAACCCAGCGTGTGCGGTAGCAATCTGATCGCCGAGACAACCCCCATGCCGATGTACGATTATCAATGTGCTTCCTGTGGTCATCAGTTGGAAGCCATTCAAAAGATCAGCGATGCACCGCTGGTCGACTGCCCTGCCTGCCAGGCGCCAGAGCTGAAAAAGATGCTGTCCATGCCGGGTTTCCGCTTGAGCGGCAATGGCTGGTACGAGACTGATTTCAAGACCGGTTCCAAGAAGAATCTGGCCGGCGGCGACAAAGCTGACTAGGTTTAGAGCCTGACTTGAACGACACGCGCGAGCCCTTGCACCTGATGTACGCGAGGTCTGCAACCGAATTTCGAATTACGAGAAGTGAAACCACTACCATGATGCGCAGCCATTATTGCGGCCAACTGAACGAAAGCCTGGAAGGCCAGGAAATTACCCTTTGCGGATGGGTTCATCGTCGCCGTGACCACGGTGGGGTGATTTTCCTCGATATCCGTGATCGTGACGGTCTGGCCCAGGTGGTGTTCGATCCGGACCGCGCTGAGAGCTTCGCCGCTGCTGACCGCGTGCGCAGCGAATACGTTGTGAAGATCACCGGTAAGGTCCGCCTGCGTCCGGCCGGTGCCACCAACGCCAACATGGCGTCGGGCATGATCGAAGTCCTGGGTTACGAACTGGAAGTACTGAACGAATCGGAAACCCCACCGTTCCCGCTGAACGAGTTCTCCGACGTTGGCGAAGAAACCCGTCTGCGCTACCGTTTCCTCGACCTGCGTCGCCCGGAAATGGCCGAGAAGCTGCGTCTGCGTTCGCGCATGACCACCAGCATCCGTCGCTTCCTGGACGAGAACGGCTTCCTCGACGTCGAGACGCCGATCCTGACCCGTGCTACCCCGGAAGGCGCCCGTGACTATCTGGTGCCGAGCCGTACTCACGCCGGTTCGTTCTTCGCATTGCCGCAATCGCCGCAATTGTTCAAGCAACTGCTGATGGTGGCCGGCTTCGACCGTTACTACCAGATCGCCAAGTGCTTCCGCGACGAAGACCTGCGTGCCGACCGCCAGCCGGAATTCACCCAGATCGACATCGAGACCAGTTTCCTCGATGAAAAAGACATCATGGGCCTGACCGAAGCAATGATCCGCAACCTGTTCAAGGAAGTGCTGGATCTGGAGTTCGGTGATTTCCCGCACATGACCTTCGAAGAGGCCATGCGCCGTTACGGTTCCGACAAACCTGACCTGCGTAACCCGCTGGAACTGGTTGACGTTGCCGATCAGCTCAAGGAAGTCGATTTCAAGGTGTTCAGCGGCCCGGCCAACGACCCGAAATGCCGCATCGCCGCCCTGCGCGTGCCCGGCGGCGCGAGCATGCCGCGCAAGCAGATCGACGATTACACCAAGTTCGTCGGCATCTACGGTGCCAAGGGCCTGGCGTACATCAAGGTCAACGAGCGCGCCAAAGGCGTTGAAGGCCTGCAGTCGCCAATCGTCAAGAACATCCCTGAAGCCAACCTCAACGTGATCCTCGATCGCGTCGGCGCGGTCGATGGCGACATCGTGTTCTTTGGTGCCGACAAGGCCAAGATCGTCAGCGAAGCCCTGGGTGCCCTGCGGATCAAGCTTGGCCACGACCTGGACCTGTTGACCTGCAAGTGGGCGCCAATGTGGGTCGTCGACTTCCCGATGTTCGAAGAGAACGACGACGGCAGCTTCACCGCCCTGCACCACCCGTTCACCGCACCGAAGTGCACCCCGGCCGAGCTCGAAGCCAACCCGGCTGGCGCCCTGTCCCGTGCCTACGACATGGTGTTGAACGGCACCGAGCTGGGTGGTGGTTCGATCCGTATCCACCGCAAGGAAATGCAGCAATCGGTATTCCGTCTGCTGGGCATCAACGAAGCGGAACAGGAAGAGAAGTTCGGCTTCCTGCTCGACGCACTGAAGTATGGCGCACCGCCACACGGTGGCCTGGCCTTCGGTCTGGACCGTCTGGTCATGCTGATGACCGGTGCCCAGTCGATTCGTGAAGTGATCGCCTTCCCGAAAACCCAGAGCGCGGCAGACGTCATGACTCAGGCACCGGGTCAGGTAGATGCCAAGGCATTGCGCGAATTGCACATTCGTCTGCGCGAAACGCCGAAAGCTGAGTAAGGCTGACCTGAAGGGGCGCATCTTCGGATGCGCCTTTTCTTTATACGGGTCGAAATTTTTTGTTTGCCGGCCGAAGCGATACTGCGTGGCGGGCAATGTTTCAAAGAGAATTCGGAGCGAGTTATGGCAGGTCATTCCAAGTGGGCGAACATCAAGCACCGCAAAGAACGTCAGGATGCCAAGAAGGGCAAGATTTTCACCAAGTGGATTCGTGAACTGACCGTTGCTGCCCGTCAGGGCGGCGGTGATCCCGGTTCCAACCCACGTTTGCGTCTGGCCCTGGACAAGGCCCTGGGTGCGAACATGAGTCGCGATATCATCGATCGCGCGGTGGCCCGCGGTGCCGGCGCAGCTGACACCGATGACATGGTCGAACTGACCTACGAAGGTTATGGTCCAGGCGGCGTAGCGGTGATGGTCGAGTGCATGACCGACAACCGCAACCGCACCGCAGCCGCTGTTCGTCATGCGTTCAGCAAGTGCGGCGGTAACCTCGGGACCGACGGTTCAGTGGCGTATCTGTTCGAGCGCAAGGGGCAGATTTCCTTCGCCGCCGGTGTCGACGAAGACGCCCTGATCGAAGCCGCGATGGAAGCCGACGCCGATGACGTGGTGACCAACGAAGACGGTTCGATCGATGTGTTCACCTCGTTTGCCGGGTTCTATTCCGTGCGTAACGCACTGGAAGCGGCGGGGTTCAAAGGTGATGACGCCGAAATCGTCATGCTGCCGACCACCAGTGCCGAACTGGATCTGGAAGGCGCCGAGAAAGTCCTCAAGCTGCTCGACATGCTCGAAGACCTGGATGACGTGCAGAACGTCTACTCCAACGCGGATATTCCGGAATCGGTCGCCGCGCAGCTCGGTTAAGGGCGGCCAGGATTCATTGTGGGAGCGAGCCTGCTCGCGAATGCGGATTTTCAGGCAACATCGTTGCTGAATATGACACCGCTATCGCGAGCAGGCCTGCTCCCACATTTGTTATTCGTTGTATTGAATATCGTGCTTTTACTTAACCGCAGGCGTTATGACTTTAATTCTTGGTATCGACCCCGGTTCGCGCATCACCGGTTATGGCGTGGTTCGTGATACCGGGCGTGGCTGTGAGTACGTGGCCTCCGGTTGTATCCGTACCGGCGCCGGTGAACTGCATGAGCGTTTGCAAATTGTCTACCGCGGCGTGCGGGAGATTATCCAGATGTACAAGCCGGTGACCATGGGCATCGAAAAGGTCTTCATGGCCCGCAATGCCGACTCCGCCCTGAAGCTGGGGCAGGCCCGGGGTGCCGCCATCGTGGCGGGTGCGGAAGAAAACCTGGAGATTGCCGAGTACTCCGCGACCCAGGTCAAGCAGGCCGTCGTCGGCACCGGCGCCGCCAACAAAGAGCAAGTTCAAATGATGGTCATGCACATGCTTAAACTGACCAGCAAGCCACAAATCGATGCCTCGGATGCCCTGGCCATCGCCATTTGCCATGCTCACACCCGTTCCAGCCTCCTGCCCCACGGGTTGGGGACGGCACGCAGTCGTGGCGGGCGCCTGCGTCTCTGATAGCATCAGCAATCATTTTTCTGGAATGAGGGTGTTGTGCCTGTGTTGTCGGCCGAACCCTTGCTCTGTCAGTCGCTGGCCTCGGCTGGCCAACGCTCAAGGATCTGTAACGTGATTGGACGCTTGCGCGGCACTCTGGCTGAAAAACAGCCACCGCACCTGATTCTGGATGTAAACGGTCTGGGTTATGAGCTGGAAGTGCCCATGACCACGCTGTATCGCTTGCCGTCGGTCGGTGAGCCGCTGACCTTGCACACCCATTTGGTCGTACGCGAAGACGCGCAGTTACTCTATGGCTTCGTCGGCAAACGTGAGCGAGACTTTTTTCGCGAGTTGATCCGTCTTAATGGTGTGGGGCCGAAACTGGCCCTGGCGTTGATGTCGAGTCTGGAGGTCGACGAACTGGTTCGTTGCGTGCAATCCCAGGACACTTCGGCGTTGACCAAGGTGCCGGGTGTGGGCAAAAAAACCGCTGAACGCCTGTTGGTCGAGCTCAAGGACCGCTTCAAGGCCTGGGAAACCGTGCCGGCGATGTTTGCCCTGGTGCCGAACCAGCCGGACGGCCCCGCACCGGTCAATACGGCGGAAAACGATGCGGTCAGCGCGCTGATCTCCCTGGGCTACAAGCCGCAGGAAGCCAGCAAGGCGATTTCCGCGATCAAGGAGAAAGACTTGAGCAGTGAAGACATGATTCGTCGTGCCCTGAAGGGAATGATCTAAGTGATTGAAGCTGATCGTCTGATCGCCGCCACGGGAGGTCCCCGTGACCGCGAAGAGGTCCAGGATCGGGCTATTCGTCCCGTCAGCCTGGCCGAATACATTGGCCAGCCGACCGTTCGCGAGCAAATGGAGTTGTTCATCCAGGCTGCCCGTGGCCGTAACGAATCCCTGGATCACACACTGATCTTCGGTCCGCCGGGCCTGGGTAAAACCACCTTGGCCAACATCATCGCCCAGGAAATGGGCGTCTCGATCAAAAGTACCTCGGGGCCGGTCCTCGAGCGCCCGGGCGATCTCGCGGCGCTGCTGACCAATCTTGAACCCCATGATGTGCTGTTTATCGACGAGATCCATCGGTTGTCACCGATCGTCGAAGAAGTCCTGTATCCGGCGATGGAAGATTTTCAGCTCGACATCATGATCGGCGAAGGGCCGGCCGCGCGTTCGATCAAGCTTGATCTGCCGCCCTTCACCCTGGTCGGCGCAACGACTCGGGCGGGGATGCTGACCAATCCGTTGCGGGACCGTTTCGGGATCGTCCAGCGCCTGGAGTTCTACAACAACGCCGACCTGTCGACGATTGTCAGTCGTTCGGCGAGCATCCTCGGTTTGCCGCTGGACCCGGAGGGCGCCTTCGAAATCGCCCGGCGTGCCCGCGGCACCCCGCGAATCGCCAATCGATTGCTGCGCCGTGTACGCGACTTCGCCGAAGTTCGCGCCAAGGGGCACATCACCAAACCGATTGCCGATCTCGCGCTGAACCTGCTGGATGTCGATGAACGTGGCTTCGATCACCAGGACCGCCGTCTGTTGCTGACCATGATCGAGAAGTTCGACGGCGGACCGGTCGGCGTCGACAGCCTGGCTGCCGCGATCAGTGAAGAGCGCCACACCATTGAGGATGTGCTGGAGCCGTACCTGATCCAGCAGGGCTACATCATGCGCACGCCGCGCGGACGGGTGGTGACGCGCCATGCCTACCTGCATTTTGGCTTAAACATTCCGTCACGATTGGGCGAGATGCCCGTGGTAGACGAATTCCTGGATGCCGTGGACGATTAATTAACATTTGCGAGCAGAATTTTCGGGCATTGTGCTGTCCTAGGACCGTACTTTCGCGAGAAAGCCGCAGAACAATGAAAAACAGTTGCCTGGCCGGATTGGCAACCTGAGGAGTAAGCACTAGAGTATGCGCGCGCAAAACGGGCTTGAGCCTTTCGCACATCGTTGTCGCGTTTATTACGAGGACACCGATGCGGGCGGCATCGTGTATTACGTTAATTACCTCAAGTTTATGGAACGGGCTCGAACCGAGCGGCTACGAGAGCTGGGCTTTGCCCAATCGCAGCTGGCAGGTGAGGACCTGTTGTTCGTCGTGCATTCCAGCGAAGCGCGCTACCACGCGCCGGCGCGACTGGACGACGAGCTTCTGGTAAGCGCTGAAGTAATCGAATTGAACCGTGCCAGCCTGAGATTCAAACAGCAGGTCAGGCGGGCGACGGATGATGCGCTGCTCTGTGAAGGGCAGTTTTTGGTGGCCTGTGTGCGCACTGACAGTTTGAAACCCCGGGCCATTCCCGAAACTCTACGAGCGGCCTTTGCCGACGTGAGCGGCGCGGGTAAACACTCAAAGCAGGAGATAAAGCGTGGAAGCTAACGTCGTCGACCATTCCTCCATGTGGAGCCTGGTCAGCAATGCCAGTATCGTGGTGCAACTGGTAATGCTGACCCTGGTAGCCGCATCGGTGACCTCATGGATCATGATCTTTCAGCGCAGCAATCTGCTGCGCGCCGGTCGACGTGCCCTGGAGAGCTTTGAAGAGCGCTTCTGGTCGGGGATAGACCTGTCCAAACTCTACCGCCAGGCCGGCAGCAATCCGGACCCGGATTCGGGTGTCGAGCAGATCTTCCGCGCCGGCTTCAAGGAGTTCTCCCGTCTGCGCCAGCAACCAGGCGTCGATCCTGAAGCGGTCATGGAAGGCGTGGCCCGTGCCATGCGCGTAGCCATTTCCCGCGAAGAAGAAAAGCTTGAGCAAAGCCTGCCGTTCCTGGCCACCGTCGGTTCCGTGAGTCCGTACATCGGTCTGTTCGGTACCGTGTGGGGCATCATGAACTCCTTCCGGGGTCTGGCGACCGCACAGCAAGCGACCCTGGCCACTGTGGCCCCGGGTATCGCCGAAGCACTGATCGCCACTGCGATCGGTCTGTTCGCCGCCATTCCTGCCGTCATCGCCTACAACCGTTTCGCCGCTCGCAGCGAAACGCTGATCGGCCGCTACTACACCTTCGCCGATGAATTCCAGGCGATCCTGCACCGCAAAGTGCACACCAGCGAAGAATAAGCAGGTAATTTCCAGATGGCTTTAATCGCTCGAGCTCGCAAAAAGCGCAAGCCGGTTGCCGAGATGAACGTAGTGCCTTACATCGACGTGATGCTGGTACTGCTGGTCATCTTCATGGTGACCGCGCCGATGCTCAATCAGGGCGTGAAAGTTGATCTGCCCAAGGTTTCCAGCGAAGCCTTGCCGCAGGACAACAACACCCAGGTCCTGACCATTTCGATCAAGGCTGACAAGACCTATTACTGGAACCTTGGCAGCGAAGTCGACACCGAGAAGCAACAGGACAGGGCGATGACCCTGCCGCAAATGACCAGTGCAGTGACCAAGATCATTGCCGCCGGTAACGATAACGGCAAACGCACCCAGGTCTTCATTCGCGGCGACAAGACTGTCGACTACGGCTCCGTCATGGGCGCCATGGGCGGGTTGCAGAAAGCCGGCGTCGGTAATGTCGGCTTGATTACCGAGGCACCCTGATGCAGCAAATGCGAGAGCCGTCCGCCTCGGAAAGCTACTTCTGGCCTAGTGTCTGGGCGATTGGCTTGCACGTGCTGGTGTTCGGCATGCTGTTCGTCAGTTTTGCCTTTACCCCGGAGTTGCCGCCGGCCAAGCCGATTGTCCAGGCGACCCTGTACCAGCTGAAGTCGAAAAGTCAGGCAACCACCCAGACCAATCAGAAGATTGCGGGTGAGGCGAAGAAAACCGCCGCGCGCCAGACCGAAGTCGAGCAGTTGGAGCAGAAAAAGGTCGAGCAGGAAGCGGTGAAAGCTGCGGAACAAAAGAAAGAAGAAGCGGCTCAAAAGGCCGAGGAAGCCAAGAAGGCCGACGAGTCGAAGAAAGCGGAAGAGGCGAAAAAGGCTGATGAAGCCAAGAAAGCCGATGAAGCGAAGAAGACCGCCGAAGCCAAGAAGGCAGAAGAGAAACAATTGGCTGATATAGCCAAGAAGAAAGCGGAAGAGGAAGCCAAGAAGGCTGCTGAAGAAGAGGCCAAGAAAGCGGCCGCTGAAGAAGCGAAGAAAAAGATCGTCGAAGACGCGAAGAAGAAAGCCGCGGAAGACGCCAAGAAGAAAGCTGAAGCTGAAGAGGCGAAGAAGAAAGTCGCCGACGAAGCGAAGAAGAAAGCTGCTGCCGATGCTGCGAAGAAGAAGGCGCAGGAAGCGGCACGTAAATCTACCGAAGACAAAAAGGCTCAGGCCTTGGCAGATTTGCTTTCCGACACGCCGCAGCGTCAGCAGGCCTTGGCCGATGAGCAGGGTGACGAAGTCGCCGGCAGCTTCGATGACCTGATTCGTCTTCGAGCGGCAGAAGGCTGGGCTCGCCCACCTTCGGCACGCAAAGGCATGACGGTCGAGTTGCGAATCGGCATGTTGCCGGACGGTACGGTGACCACGGTCAGCGTGATCAAGTCCAGTGGCGACGGTCCGTTTGACGCATCGGCTGTGGCAGCGGTCAAGAATATTGGACGTTTGACAGAAATGCAGGGAATGAAGCCGAGTGATTTCGCTCCGTATCGTTCATTCAAGATGACATTCACGCCTGAGGATTTAGCCCCGTGAGAAACCTTCTTCGAGGAATGCTGATCGCTATCTGCTGCATGGCAGGAATGGCGATGGCAGATGAGAAAAACATTCTGGTTACCAGCGGTAGTGATCGGGCAACACCGATCGCCGTCGTGCCGTTCGGCAACCAGGGCGGCAGCGTGCTGCCGGACGACATGGCTGAAATCATCGGTAATGACCTGCGTAACTCGGGTTACTACTCGCCGATTCCAAAGCAGAACATGATCAGCCAGCCTAGCCAGGCCAGCGAAATCATCTTCCGTGACTTCAAGGCGCTGGGCGCCCAGTACGTCATGGTCGGCAGCATTGCCCCCGCGGGCGGTCGCCTGCAGGTGCAATACGCACTGTTCAACGTCGCCACCGAACAGCAAGTGCTGACCGGCAGCGTGTCGGGCGGTGTCGATCAACTGCGCGACATGTCCCACTACATCGCTGACCAATCGTTCGAAAAACTCACCGGCATCAAAGGTGCGTTCTCGACTCGCCTGCTGTATGTGACGGCCGAGCGTTTTTCCGAGAAGAACACGCGCTACACGCTGCAACGTTCGGACTATGACGGTGCCCGTGCTGTAACCCTGCTGCAATCGCGCGAGCCGATCCTGTCGCCGCGTTTCGCACCGGACGGCAAGCGCATCGCTTATGTGTCGTTCGAGCAGAAGCGTCCGCGTATCTTCATGCAGAACATCGACACCGGTCGTCGTGAGCAGATCACCAACTTCGAAGGCCTGAACGGCGCGCCTGCCTGGTCACCGGATGGCAATCGCCTGGCGTTCGTGCTGTCCAAGGACGGCAACCCGGACATCTACGTGATGAACCTCGGTTCCCGTCAGATCACCCGTGTCACCAACGGTCCTGGCATCAACACCGAACCGTTCTGGGGCAAGGATGGCTCGACCATCTACTTCACGTCTGACCGTGGCGGCAAACCGCAGATCTACAAAACCAGCGTGGGCGGTGGCGGTGCGGAGCGTGTGACGTTCGTGGGTAACTACAACGCCAACCCTAAACTGTCGGCTGATGAAAAGACCCTGGTGATGATTCACCGCCAGGATGGTTTCACCAATTTCAAAGTGGCGGCTCAGGATTTGCAGCGCGGTAGCGTAAAAATCCTCACTGATAGCACTCTGGACGAGTCGCCTACTGTTGCGCCCAACGGCACCATGGTAATCTACGCCACCCGCCAGCAGGGCCGGGGAGTCTTGATGCTCGTGTCCATCAATGGACGCGTAAGGCTCCCGCTTCCTACCGCACAAGGCGAAGTCAGAGAACCTTCCTGGTCCCCTTACCTGAACTGACGCGGCGCTATACGTTTTACTTAACACACTGGGGTTCATTAGGAGTTTCACGATGGAAATGCTGAAGTTTGGTAAATTTGCTGCGCTGGCTCTGGCCATGGCTGTAGCTGTAGGTTGCTCGTCCAAAGGCGGCGACAATGCCGGTGAAGGCGCTGTAGATCCAAACGCTGGTTACGGCGCAAACACTGGTGCAGTTGACGGCTCCCTGAGCGAAGAAGCTGCTCTGCGCGCTATCACCACTTTCTACTTCGAATACGACAGCTCGGACCTGAAGCCAGAAGCCATGCGCGCTCTGGACGTTCACGCCAAAGACCTGAAAGCAAACGGCGCTCGCGTTGTTCTGGAAGGCAACACCGACGAACGTGGTACTCGTGAGTACAACATGGCACTGGGCGAGCGTCGTGCTAAAGCCGTTCAACGCTACCTGGTACTGCAAGGTGTTTCCCCAGCTCAGCTGGAACTGGTTTCCTACGGCGAAGAGCGTCCAGTTGCTACCGGCAACGACGAGCAGTCCTGGGCTCAAAACCGTCGCGTCGAACTGCG
Source organism: Pseudomonas reinekei (assembly GCF_001945365.1). Taxonomy (GTDB): domain Bacteria; phylum Pseudomonadota; class Gammaproteobacteria; order Pseudomonadales; family Pseudomonadaceae; genus Aquipseudomonas; species Aquipseudomonas reinekei. Next base: position 135,433 of record NZ_MSTQ01000003.1, on the reverse strand, counting down.
TAAGTAATTCGTCATGCGAACGTGCCGTCGTGCTGTAACTGTTCTGGCTCTCAGTCTCGCGCCGCTTGCGGCGTGGGCTGCGGTTCCTGTGGTCGATAATGACTCCGGCTATAACAATAGCGGGAGCAGTTATCCGCCTGCAGGTTACGGTACGAACGGCGCCTATGCCGGGGGAGGGGTTTCGGCCCCTGTCTCGGCACAGGGCGAGCTGTTCAACCAACTGCAATCAATGCAGCAACAGATCGAGCGCCAACAAGGTGCGATTGAAGTTCTGCAAAATGATGTAGCGCGCATGAAGCAGGAAAACCTGGAGCGATATCAGGATCTTGATCGGCGCATAGGAACCGGCGTTGCACCAGCCGCGACTCCTGAAAATTCTTCCACCGGTGGTGATTTGAACGCCGCCGGTGCAGCAGCAGGTGCAGGGGCAGCTGCCGCCCAGGCACCCGCCGCAGGTAGCGAACCGGCAGATCCGGCGAAGGAAAAGCTCTATTACGATGCTGCCTTCGACCTGATCAAGGCCAAGGATTTCGACAAGGCCAGTCAGGCCTTCGCCGCATTCCTGCGCAAATACCCGAACAGCCAATACGCGGGCAATGCCCAGTACTGGTTGGGTGAAGTGAACCTGGCAAAGGGTGACCTGCAGGGCGCAGGCCAGGCATTTGCCAAGGTTTCGCAGCTTTACCCAAAGCATGCAAAAGTGCCTGATTCGCTGTACAAGCTCGCTGATGTAGAGCGCCGCCTGGGTCATACCGACCGGGTCAAAGGCATTCTGCAGCAGGTTGTGTCCCAATATCCGGGCACTTCCGCCGCTCAGCTGGCTCAACGCGATCTGCAGAAAATGTAAGCCTGTTTGCACCGTTTCGAAGAAACCCGCGCTTGTCGCGGGTTTTTTCGTTAGAATTCACGCCCTTTTTATGAAACACGCTTTTTGGGATCTGCGCATTGCCGGGGTTCCTTGAAGTGCCTGACGGAGGCGGACAGCCTGTTTAGCTGTTACGCCCGTGGCGACTATGCAAGACACATTGAGAATTACCGAAGTTTTTTACTCGTTGCAGGGTGAAACGCGGACGGCTGGCCTGCCCACTGTTTTTGTGCGCCTGACCGGTTGCCCTCTGCGTTGTCAGTACTGTGACAGCGCTTACGCATTCACCGGCGGCACCATCCGCACCCTCGACGATATCCTCGAGCAGGTGGCCGGTTACCGTCCGCGTTATGTGTGTGTCACGGGCGGCGAGCCCCTGGCGCAACCCAACGCCATCCCATTGCTCAAGCGCTTGTGCGACGCCGGTTACGAAGTGTCACTGGAAACCAGTGGCTCTATCGATATCTCGGCGGTAGATTCCCGGGTCAGTCGCGTTGTCGACCTGAAAACCCCGGGTTCGAAGGAAGCACATCGCAATCGCTATGAAAACATTGAGCTGCTCACGCCTAACGACCAGGTGAAGTTTGTGATCTGTTCCCGGGAGGACTACGACTGGTCCGTGTCCAAACTGATCCAGTACGGTCTGGACCAGCGCGCCGGTGAAGTCCTGTTCTCGCCAAGTCACCATGATCTGAATGCTCGGGATCTGGCGGACTGGGTCGTGGCGGATAACCTGCCAGTGCGCTTGCAATTGCAGCTGCATAAATATCTATGGAATGACGAGCCGGGGCGCTGAAATGACTGAACAACTGAACACTACGGATAAACGTGCGGTCATCCTGCTCTCCGGTGGCCTGGACTCTGCAACTGTCGTGGCCATGGCTCGCGCCGAAGGTTACAGCTGCTACACCATGAGTTTCGATTACGGTCAGCGTTCTCACGCTGAGTTGTACGCTGCCGAGCGCGTCGCCCGTGATTTGGGTGTGGTCGAGCACAAGGTCATCGGGCTCAACTTCAACGGCATGGGGGGCTCGGCGCTGACGGACAGCAGTATCGATATTCCTGAGGAACTGGGTGAAGGCATTCCGGTGACTTACGTGCCGGCGCGCAACACGGTGTTTTTGTCCCTGGCGCTGGGCTGGGCTGAAGTGCTTGGCGCACGCGATATCTTCATCGGTGTCAACGCGGTGGATTACTCTGGCTACCCGGACTGCCGCCCCGAGTTCATCGAGTCTTTCGAGCGCATGGCCAATCTGGCGACCAAGGCCGGTGTCGAGGGTAACGGTTTCCGCATTCAGGCACCGCTGCAAAACCTCAGCAAGGCGCAGATCGTCCAAGCGGGCACCAAGCTTGGCGTGAATTACGGGCTGACGGTTTCCTGCTATCAGGCCGACGATGACGGCCGTGCCTGCGGCAAATGCGACAGCTGCAGATTGCGTGCGGAAGGCTTTGCGGCGGCCGGAATTAGCGACCCTACACCTTATTTTTAATTTATTTCAAAATAGGTGTTGAATAGTCCTTAAAAATCAGTATTATACGCGCCACCACACAGCGGGTCGTTAGCTCAGTTGGTAGAGCAGTTGGCTTTTAACCAATTGGTCGTAGGTTCGAATCCCACACGACCCACCATTTTCAAGCAGTTTTAAAAGTCTGGAAGGCCCACGAAAGTGAGGATTTCCGGATTTTTTTTTGCCCGCGATTTGTGTTTGCCCAATCCTGAAGCGGCGCTGCATGACGCAGGTCAGAATCATCTTTTGCATCCACCGGATATTCTGTAGCCTTGCGCAGCTTCAACGTTGTCCGTGCCTGATGAATACTCACTTTCCCGGCGGTACCCTGAAGGGTCCGGAGCCGGGTGTATACTCGACTTTCGCGCGAATGCGCCTGCAGGTCTTGCGAACATGACGCAGATTTCCGAACGCCTTCTGGTTCAAGCCCACCTCGACGCCAAGCAGCCCAAGCCGCTGACCGCCGATGAGGAAGCTCATTACCGTGCTGCCATCGCTGCCGAGCTCAAGGCTCAGGACGCGGTGCTGGTGGCTCACTTCTATTGCGATCCGGTTATTCAGGCCCTGGCCGAAGAAACCGGTGGCTGTGTCTCCGATTCGCTGGAGATGGCCCGTTTCGGCAATGCTCACCCGGCCAAGACCGTGGTCGTCGCCGGTGTGAAATTCATGGGCGAGACGGCCAAAATCCTCAATCCCGAAAAACGTATCCTGATGCCGACCCTGGAGGCGACTTGCTCGCTGGACCTGGGTTGCCCGGTTGATGAGTTTTCCGCGTTCTGTGATCAGCATCCAGAGCGCACGGTCGTGGTTTACGCCAATACTTCGGCTGCGGTCAAAGCCCGGGCTGACTGGGTAGTGACTTCCAGCTGCGCGCTGGAAATCGTCGAAAGCCTGATGGATAACGGTGAAACCATCATCTGGGGCCCGGACAAACATCTGGGCACCTACATCCAGCGCCAGACCGGGGCCGACATGCTGCTGTGGGACGGTGCGTGCATCGTTCACGAAGAGTTCAAGTCCAAGCAGCTTGAAGACATGAAGGCGCTGTACCCGGATGCGGCAATCCTGGTGCATCCCGAATCGCCGACCTCGGTGATCGAGTTGGCAGACGCCGTTGGGTCCACCAGTCAGTTGATCGCCGCGGCCCAGTCCCTGCCGAACAAGACGCTGATTGTCGCGACCGATCGTGGCATCTTCTACAAGATGCAGCAGCTGTGCCCGGACAAAGTCTTTATCGAAGCGCCTACGGCGGGTAATGGCGCTGCATGCCGAAGCTGCGCGCACTGCCCGTGGATGGCGATGAATACCCTTGAGCGCACGCTGAAGAGCTTGAAGGAGGGGGCGAACGAGATCTTTGTCGACCCGGCGCTGATTCCTCAGGCGATTCGCCCGTTGAAACGCATGCTCGATTTCACCCAGGCTGCGCGGATGAAATTGGCCGGTAACGCTTAACGTCTCTCCGTTTAGGTCGCAAAAAACTGTGGGAGCGAGCAGGCTCGCTCCCACAGTGGTTTTCGTATGGCGGGACTATTTGGTCTTCTTCGGAATGCGCACCAGCTGTGTATTGGAGTACATGTCATGCCAGCTGCGTTTCTGTTTGTCGAACAGCGACCAGATGAACCCCATGCCTACACATAGCAGCGACGCGATCGATACCACGAAGCGCAGCAGCGCCTGCCACAGGCTGATGGACGAGCCGTCAGCATTCTGCACGCGGATGCACCAGACCTGCATGCCGAGGGTCTGCCCCGAATAAGTCCAGAATTTGGCGAAAAAGCCGAATAGAACGAACAGCAACACCGTCGACAGCAGCGGGTCACCGTCCAGTGCGCCGGCTTCGGTCAGGGTACGCATTTTCTCTTCGCCGATGATCGCCATCTGGATCATCTTGTAAACGCCGCTGGTGACGATCAGCAGGGCGGTGCACAGAAGAAAGTCATAGAACATCGCTGCCAGACGACGACCCAGGCCAGCGGCAGGAAATTCGCCCTGGGGGGTAAGCAGGTGTTTCGACATGAGGTGTTCTCGGCGGAAAAAAGAAGCCATTTTACGGATTTACGCGCACAAAAAAGCCCCTGATGTCAGCATCAGGGGCTTTTTCGTTACAGAAGATTAGGCTTCTGCTTGTACTTCGTCAGCCTGCATGCCTTTCTGGCCCTGCACAGCAACGAAAGTCACTTTCTGGCCTTCTTTCAGGCTCTTGAAGCCGTTGCCCTGGATGGCGCGGAAATGCACGAACAGATCCGGACCGCTTTCAGGAGTGATAAAACCAAAACCTTTCTCGTCGTTAAACCACTTGACGGTACCGCTCTGACGTTGGGACATTTCTTATTTCCTTTGACGCAAAAAATTAATGACAGTCTCCTTCTCATGAAAGAGTACTGGGGCTGGTTGCAGGAGAGTAAGAAGACGTCGAACGGGATGTAGCTAACTTGTAGGCTACTGCCCAGGTCACGATTCCAAGCGACCCATGCAAACACAGTGAACAAACTCTACGCCAACTACGGGAGAAAAAACAAGCCCTGTGAAAGGCCCGGATTTGCTCGCCTTGCTGGCATGAATATGCCAACTAGTGCTGGCTTATGCGATCGTCCTGTTCAATTGTTTTCGATCGTTATAAGCAAAGTTCATAATCGAAGCTTAGAGCCAAACGATGCACTATTTTATGGCAGTTGCGTTACACATTAGTGCGTTGTAAGCGCAACTGCGTTACTTATAGGAACAGTTGATCAGCCACGATAGTAGCGTTGTGGAACAAATGGCATTTTGCTTACAAGCAAAGCCACCTTTTTCCCACGAACGATCGCCCACACCGGTGTGTCGAGAGCGACATACGCGCTGTCGACGTAACCCATGGCCAGCGGTGCGCCCAACGTCGGCCCGAAACCACCGCTGCAGACGCTGCCGATGATCTCGCCAGCTTCGTTGACGATCTCAGCGCCTTCGCGCACCGGGGTGCGTTCTTGCGGCAGCAGGCCGACGCGTTTGCGGCTGACACCGCCTTGTTGCTGGGCGAATACCCTTTCAGCACCAGGAAAACCACCGGCACGCGCGCCTTCGGCGCGACGCGGCTTGGAGATGGCCCACAGCAGGCTGGCTTCGATCGGGGTGGTGTCGGTGTTCATGTCGTGGCCGTAAAGGCACAGGCCGGCTTCCAGGCGCAGGGAGTCACGCGCGCCGAGGCCGATGGCTTCGACTTCCGGCTCCGCCAGCAGGGCGCGGGCCAGGGCTTCGGCGTTGTCGGCCGGCACGGAGATTTCGAAGCCGTCTTCACCGGTGTAACCCGAGCGGCTGACGAAACAGTCCACGCCCAGCATTGTTACGCGGGCGAACTGCATGAAGGTCATCTTCGCCACTTCCGGCGCCAGACGTGCCAGTACCGTCACGGCCGCCGGCCCTTGCAGGGCGAGCAGGGCGCGTTCTTCGAACAGCGGCTCGATGCTGCACTGCTCGCCAATGTGCTTGCGCAGGTGCGCCAGGTCTTGATCCTTGCACGCGGCGTTGACCACCAGGAACAGTTCGTCGTTACCCAGGTTGGCGACCATCAGGTCGTCGAGGATGCCTCCGGTCTCATTGGTGAACATCGCGTAGCGCTGCATGCCCACAGGCAGGTCGATGATGTCCACCGGCACCAGGGTTTCCAGGGCCTTGGCGGCATTGGCGCCGGTCAGGCGAATCTGGCCCATGTGCGACACATCGAACAGGCCGGCCTGGTCGCGGGTGTGCTGGTGTTCCTTCATCACGCCCAGCGGATATTGCACAGGCATGTCGTAGCCGGCGAACGGCACCATGCGCGCGGCGAGCTCGATGTGTAGCGCATGCAATGGGGTTTTCAACAGTTGTTCGGTGGACATATTCAGCTCCTGAAGATGGGTGCAGATGAGCGTGCATCAGCACTCGATAATGTTGACCGCCAAACCGCCACGGGCGGTTTCCTTGTATTTGCTTTTCATGTCGGCGCCGGTCTGGCGCATGGTGCGAATGACTTTGTCGAGGGAGACGAAGTGTTGTCCGTCACCCCGCATGGCCATGCGCACGGCATTGATTGCCTTGACCGAACCCATGGCATTGCGCTCGATGCAAGGCACCTGCACCAGCCCGCCAATCGGATCGCAGGTCAGGCCGAGGTTGTGTTCCATGCCGATTTCGGCGGCGTTTTCCACTTGTTGCACGGTGCCGCCGAGGACCTCGCACAAGGCCCCGGCGGCCATGGAACACGCCACGCCGACCTCGCCCTGACAGCCGACTTCGGCGCCGGAAATCGAGGCGTTTTCCTTGTACAAAATGCCGATCGCTGCGGCGGTCAGCAGGAAGCGCACGACGCCGTCGTCATTCGAGCCCGGGATGAAGCGCATGTAGTAATGGAGGACTGCGGGAATGATCCCCGCTGCACCATTAGTGGGCGCTGTCACCACGCGGCCGCCGTTGGCGTTTTCCTCATTGACCGCCAGGGCGTAGAGGTTGACCCAGTCGAGCACCGACAGCGGATCGCGCAGGGACGATTCCGGGTTCTTACACAATTGCCGATGCAGCGCAGCGGCCCGGCGTTTGACCTTCAAGCCACCGGGCAGGATGCCTTCGTTGCGGCATCCCGCGGCGACGCAGTCCTGCATCACTTGCCAGATGTTCAGCAGGCCGGCGCGGGTTTCCGCTTCCGGGCGCCAGGCGCTTTCATTGGTCAGCATGACCTGGCTGATCGACAGCCCATATTTGACGCAATGACCGAGCAAATCCTTGGCGCTTTTGAACGGGAATGTCAGTGGCGTGGCGTCTTCGACGATGCGATCGGCGCCGGCGGCGTCTTCATCGACGACAAAACCACCGCCGACCGAGTAGTACTCGCGGCTGCGAATTTGCAGGCCGGCGGCGTCGAACGCACGGAAAATCATGCCGTTGGGGTGGTACGGCAACGGTTTGCGAATCATCGCCAGGTGTTCTTTCTCGTTGAACGCAATGCGGTGTTCACCGAGCAGGTTCAAGTGTCCGCTGCCGCGAATGGCTTGCAGGCGTGCGGCGACGGTTTCGGTATCGATCGTGTCCGGGTGCTCGCCTTCCAGGCCCAGCAGCACGGCTTTATCGCTGCCGTGGCCTTTACCGGTGGCGCCCAGCGAGCCGTATAACTCGACTTTGACGCAGGCGGTCGCGGTCAACAGTTCTTCACGACGCAAGCCTTCGACGAAGCGCGCGGCGGCGCGCATTGGGCCGACGGTGTGGGAGCTGGAGGGGCCGATACCAATCTTGAACAGGTCGAACACGCTTAACGACATGAGGTTCTCCGGTTTCTTGTTATAGGAATTGGCGCAAATCTTGTGGAGATCCTGTAGGAGCTGGCAAGCCAGCTCCTACAGGGGGGAGCGGTGTTCGTGGAAGTGGGGGCGGGTAAACCCGCCCCCCTCATTCGTTTAAGCGTAGCTTTCGATCGACGGGCAGGCGCAGACCAGGTTGCGATCGCCGAACACGTTGTCGACACGACCGACCGGTGGCCAGTACTTGCCTTCGATCAGCGAGGCAACCGGGTACACCGCTTGCTCGCGGCTGTACGGGTGCGACCACTCACCGACCAGCTCCGCCGCGGTGTGCGGGGCGTTTTTCAGTGGGTTGTCGTCCTTGTCCAGGGTGCCGTTTTCCACTGCGCGGATTTCTTCGCGGATGCGGATCATGGCGTCGCAGAATCGATCCAGTTCTTCCTTGGATTCACTTTCGGTCGGCTCGATCATCAACGTGCCCGCCACCGGGAACGACATGGTCGGCGCGTGGAAACCGAAGTCGATCAGACGCTTGGCGACGTCATCGACGCTGATGCCGCTGCTGTCTTTCAGCGGGCGCAGGTCGAGGATGCACTCGTGCGCCACCAGGCCGTTGCTGCCGGTGTACAGCACTGGGTAGTGCTCTTCGAGGCGACGGGAAATGTAGTTGGCATTCAGGATCGCCAACTGCGAAGCGCGCTTCAAGCCTGCGCCGCCCATCATGCGAATGTACATCCAGGTGATCGGCAAAATACTTGCGCTGCCGAACGGTGCCGCGCAGACCGCGCCTTCCTTGCGCTCCATCTGGGCGTGGCCCGGCAGGAACGGGGTCAGGTGCGATTTCACGCCGATCGGGCCAACACCCGGGCCGCCACCGCCGTGCGGGATGCAGAAGGTTTTGTGCAGGTTCAGGTGCGAAACGTCGCCGCCGAACTTGCCCGGTGCGCAGAGACCGACCATGGCGTTCATGTTGGCGCCGTCGATGTACACCTGGCCGCCGTTGTCGTGAATGATGCCGCAGATCTCGCGGATGCCTTCTTCGAACACGCCGTGGGTTGACGGGTAGGTGATCATCAGCGCGGCAAGGTGTTCGCGGTGCTCGATGGCCTTGGCGCGCAGGTCTTCGATGTCGACGTTGCCGCGAGCGTCGCACGCGGTCACGACTACGCGCATGCCGGCCATTTGTGCGGTGGCCGGGTTGGTGCCATGGGCCGACGACGGGATCAGGCAGATGTCGCGACGGTCTTCGCCACGGCTCTGGTGGTAGGCGCGAATCGCCAGCAGACCTGCATATTCACCTTGGGAACCGGCGTTCGGTTGCAGCGAGATCGAATCGTAACCGGTGGCGGCGCAGAGCATCGCTTCCAGTTCATCAGTCAGTTGCTGGTAACCGGCGCTTTGCTCGGCAGGGGCGAACGGGTGCAATGCGCCGAATTCAGCCCAGGTCACCGGAATCATTTCGCTGGCAGCGTTGAGTTTCATGGTGCACGAACCCAGCGGGATCATGGTGCGGTCCAGGGCCAGGTCTTTGTCGGCGAGCTTGCGCAGGTAGCGCATCAGCTCGGTTTCCGAGTGGTAACGATTGAACACTGGATGGCTGAGGATTGGCGACTGGCGTACCAGCGCAGCCGGGATCGTGCTGACGGCCGAAGCAGCGAGGGCAGCGAAGTCCGGCAGGGTTTTGCCGTTGGACAGCAAGGCCCACAGGGTTTCAACGTCGGCCTGGGTGCTGGTTTCGTCGAGGGACAGGCCCAGACGCTCAGCGTCGACCACGCGCAGGTTGATCTGTTGGGCGCGTGCCTGCTCGTGCAATGTGGCGGTGTCGGCACCGGTGGCCACGGTCAGGGTGTCGAAGAAGTTTTGCTGTTCGACGTTCAGGCCCAGAGCGGTCAGGCCTTTGGCCAGGATCGCGGTCAGGTGATGCACGCGGTTGGCGATCTGGGTCAGGCCTTTAGGGCCGTGGTACACGGCGTACATGCTGGCGATGTTGGCCAGCAGCACTTGCGCGGTGCAGATGTTGGACGTGGCCTTTTCGCGGCGGATGTGTTGCTCGCGGGTCTGCATCGCCAGGCGCAGGGCCGGCTTGCCGAAACGGTCCACGGAGACACCGACCAGACGGCCCGGCATGTCACGCTTGAACGCGTCCTTGGTGGAGAAGTAAGCCGCGTGCGGGCCACCGAAGCCCAGTGGCACGCCGAAGCGTTGCGCGCTGCCGATGGCCACGTCGGCACCGAATTCGCCCGGCGGGGTGAGTACGGTCAGGGCCAGCAGGTCGGCGGCCACCGCCACCAGCGCGTTGGCGGTGTGGAAGCGTTCGGTCAGTTCGCGGTAGTCGAACACATCACCGTTGCTCGCCGGGTATTGCAGCAGCGCGCCGAAGAACGGCGTCACGTCGCTCAATTCGCGCTCGTCGCCGACCACAACGTCGATGCCCAGTGGCTCGGCACGGGTGCGCAGGACGTCGAGGGTTTGCGGGTGGCAATGCACGGAGGCGAAGAACTGGTGGCTGCCTTTGTTCTTGCTCAGGCGTTTGCAGAAGGTCATCGCTTCGGCAGCGGCAGTGGCTTCGTCGAGCAGCGAAGCGTTGGCGATCGGCAGGCCGGTGAGGTCGCTGATCAGGGTCTGGAAGTTCAGCAGCGCTTCGAGACGGCCTTGGGAAATTTCTGGCTGGTACGGGGTGTAGGCGGTGTACCAGGCCGGGTTTTCCAGCAGGTTGCGCAGGATCGGCGACGGCGTGTGGGTGCCGTAGTAGCCCTGGCCGATGAAGGTCTTGAACAGCTGGTTCTTGCCGGCGATGGACTTGATCAGCGCCAGGGCGTCAGCTTCGCTGAGGCCGTCTTCCAGGCCCAGTACGCTGGTGCCTTTGATGCTGTCCGGAATCACGCTGGCGCTCAGGGCTTCCAGCGAGTCGAAGCCCAGGCTGTTGAGCATGGCTTGCTCGTCGCCGGCGCGCGGGCCGATGTGACGGGCGATGAATTCGTTGGCGGTACTTATGTTTACAACGGCAGGATTAATCTGGGTCATGTCAGTGCTCCTCAGGCTTCGGCTTGGGCTTTGATCAGGCGGTCGTAGGCGTCTTGATCCAGCAGTTGGCCGACAGCGGCGGCATCGGCAGGTTTGAAGCGGAAGAACCAGCCTTCGCCCAGCGGATCTTCGTTGACCAGTTCAGGGCTGCTGTCCAGCGCCGGGTTCACTGCCAGCACTTCGCCGTCGAGCGGCATGTACACGCCGCTGGCGGCTTTTACCGATTCCACGGTAGCGGCTTCGGCGCCTTTGTCGTAGGACTGCAGTTCAGGCAGTTGTACGAAAACCACGTCGCCCAAGGCGTTTTGTGCGAAAGCGGTGATACCGACTGTGACGCTGCCGTCAGCTTCGGTGCGCAGCCATTCGTGATCTTCAGTAAAACGCAACTCGCTCATGGAAACTCCTAAAGGGGCCAGACTCGTCTGGTGGACGCGATTGAATGCTTGGGCGATGCCCTGCTTATGGGGCTCTATATAGCAAGATCGCGGCCAATGTTATTTTTGTTATTTGAATCAATGATTTAGGGTGTTTTTTGGAAGGCTGGTCAATGCTGTCTGTAGCGAAATCGATACGGCATCTGTCGCGGATAAAAGCGTATGTGGATCAAAGCCTTGTGCAGCGCTGATCAGAGAGAGGTGTAGCGATATCGTTCCGCTGTAGCGCTTTCAGTACAGGTGGAGGTCGTTTTTGAGGAGATTTTTCATACCGCGCATAAACCTGTGGGGGCGGGCCTGCTCGCAGTCGACATCCATAGTGAATGTCAGTCCGCCTTCGCGAGCAGGCTCGCTCCCACAGTGGTTTTGTGTCGGGGACGAGATCGTATTTCCAGCCTTACGGCTTGTTGGGGATTCCGTACTTGCGCAAGCGATGGGCAATCGCCGTGTGGGAGGTTTGCAGGCGGTTGGCCAGTTGGCGGGTCGAGGGGTAGCTGACGTAAAGTTTTTCCAGCAGGTTTTTCTCGAACTCATCCATGGCCTGCTCCAGGCTGTCGACGTCGTGATCGCCCTGACGCGCAACGGAGGTGCCGGCGATGTCGAGGTCGCCGATGTCCACGAGGCTGCTTTCGCAAATCGCTGCGGCGCGGAAGATCACGTTCTGCAGTTGCCGTACGTTGCCCGGCCAACGGTTGCCGAGCAGGGCCGGATAGGTGCCAGGCGCCAGGCGACACACCGGGCGCTGGATCTGCGCACAGGCCTGCTGCATGAAAAAGCGGGCCAGCAGCAAAATGTCCTGACCGCGTTCGCGCAGCGGCGGCACTTCGACATTCAGCACGTTCAATCGATAGAACAGGTCTTCGCGAAACAGGCCTTCGCTGACCATTTTTTCCAGGTCGCGGTGGGTCGCGCTGAGAATCCGTACGTTGACCTTCACCTCGCGATCACCGCCCACGCGGCGGAAGCTGCCGTCGTTGAGAAAACGCAGCAACTTGGCTTGCAAGTACGGCGACATCTCACCGATCTCGTCGAGAAACACCGTGCCCTGGTTGGCCAGTTCCATCAGCCCCGGCTTGCCACCGCGTTGCGCACCGGTGAAGGCGCCGGGGGCATAGCCGAACAGTTCGCTTTCGGCGAGGTTTTCCGGCAATGCCGCGCAGTTCAAGGCCAGAAACGGCGAGCTGTGCCGCGCACTGATGGCATGGCACGCACGGGCCACCAGCTCCTTGCCGGTGCCGGTTTCGCCCTGGATCAACAGCGGCGCATCGAGGGCTGCCACCCGCTGGGCGCGGACCTTGAGCGTGCGGATCACCGGCGATTCGCCGAGCAGTGCATCGAAACCTTCGGCGTGGTCGTGGTGCAGGGCTGACAGTCGCTCGCCGATGCGATTGGGTTGATACAGCGTGAGCAGGGCGCCGGCGTCGGTGATCGGCGTGGCGTCCAGCAACAGAGTCTGGCCGTTGACCGTGATTTCCCGCAGCGGCAAGCGAAAACCGTGTTCGAGCAAGGCGTCGAGCAACGCCGGGTCGGCAAACAGCTCGGCGATGCTTTCACCGGCCGGCTCGCGTCCGTACAGGGCGATCAATGCCGGATTGGCCAGCAGCACTTTGCCGGCGCTGTCCAGTGCCAGCACCGGGTCGGTCATGGCCGCCAGCAACGCATCGAGCTGCAAGTGCCGGCGCTGACCGGGCAGGATGTCGACCACCGTCACTGCTTGCACACCGCGCACGCTGAACAGCGCATCACGCAGCTCTTCAAGAACTTCCGGGCTCAGGGTCGGGGCGTCGATGTAGACGTTGGGCGGGACCATTTCCACCGCATCCAGATTGAGATTGCGCCCACCGAGCAAGGCCAGGACTTCCTGGGTGATGCCGACGCGGTCGATGAAGCTGACGTGGATACGCATGGGACGCTTTCGGGTTCTGGAGTGCGGAGGGTGGCAAGTATGCCTTGGAGCAGGGGGTAAGGTGAAATCCGGCGCAGGACTTCAGGTCAGCGATGTCCCCTGTCGCGGCGAGCCTGCTCGCGAAGGCGTCGTGTCAGGCAACGTGGTTGGCCACTGACGCACCGCTTTCACGCGCAGGCTCGCTCCCACAGTGGATTGTGGTCGAGCACAGCCTGTGTGCTCGGGTTATTCGAAATGTTCCAGGTTTACCGGGTCGCCGGATTTCATATCCAACTGTTGCCGGATGTCTTCAAACACCAAATCGTAATGCTTGTGGACGGAGCCGATCTGGCTGTGCGTTTTCGGTATTCCGTACTTCTCGGCGATTCTTGTGACATCCCTGGCGAAGTTGTAGGCCTCCTCCTTGGGCAGGAAGAAGGGCTCTGACATGTCCTTGCCCTGAATGTTGCCATGCATGGTGAACTGGATGCCTTTTTCACCTTTGTCATTCTTGCTGACTTCATAGTCCAGGTGAATGTTGTAGCTGACATCATCCGGGGTCAGCGCATGACGTTCGATGTGCAAGTGGCCTGGATCAAACTGTGCCATAGACGTCTCTCCTTATGAGTAAGTAATGCCAGGTGTCGCAGTGCTGATGCGCGTGCCAGCCTTGCCCTGGACGATCGCTTCGATGTCGGCGAGTGAACCGATCACCGCGACTTTCCCAGTATGGCGCGCGAATTCGCAGGCTGCCTGCACCTTCGGTCCCATGGAGCCCGCAGCGAAGCCGAGTTTTTCCATTTCGTCCGGGTGCGCCTGGGCGATGGATTTCTGGGTGGGTTTGCCAAAGTCGACGAACGCGGCGTTGACGTCGGTGGCGATCACCAGCAGATCGGCTTCAAGTTGTTCGGCCAGCAGCGCCGAGCACAGGTCCTTGTCGATCACGGCCTCGACACCTTCGAGCTTGCCGGGGGCGGTGTACAGGGTCGGAATGCCGCCACCGCCGGCGCAAATCACGATGCTGCCTTTTTCCAGCAACCACTTGATCGGGCGGATTTCGAAGATGCGTTTCGGTTTGGGGCTGGCGACCACGCGGCGGTATTTGTCGCCGTCCGGGGCGATGGCCCAGCTTTTTTCGGCAGCGAGTTTTTCAGCTTCGGCCTTGGTGTATACCGGGCCGATGGGTTTGGTGGGATTCTGGAACGCCGGGTCATTGGCATCGACTTCGACCTGGGTCAGCAAGGTCGCGAACGGCACCTCGAAGTCCAGCAGGTTGCCCAGTTCCTGTTCGATGATGTAGCCGATCATGCCTTCGGTTTCGGCGCCGAGCACGTCCAGCGGATAGGGCGAAACCGAGGTGTAGGCAGCAGCCTGCAACGACAGCAGGCCGACCTGCGGGCCATTGCCATGGGCGATGACCAGTTGATTGCCGGCATGGATCTTGGCGATCTGTTCGGTGGCGATCCGGATGTTGGCCCGCTGGTTGTCAGCGGTCATCGGCTCACCCCGGCGGAGCAGGGCGTTACCGCCCAGTGCAACGACGATACGCATGGTGCATGTCCTTCTAAACAGAGAAAAGGCAAACGACTTGATCGCACTGTCGGAACTGGCCCCTTGTGGGAGCTAGCCTGCTAGCGATTGCGATCGATCAATCCATGATGATGGTGACTGACACATTGCAATCGCTGGCAGGCCAGCTCCCACATTGACCATGTTCAGTCTGTGAGAGCCGCGTCAGCCGTTACAGGTCAGCCAGCGTCGAAACCAGAATCGCCTTGATGGTGTGCATGCGGTTTTCCGCTTGCTCGAAGGCAATGCAGGCCGGCGACTCGAAGACGTCATCGGTCACTTCGATGCCGTTTTTCAGGTCCGGGTACTGCTCGGCAATCTGCTTGCCGATTTTGGTGTCGCTGTTGTGAAACGCCGGCAGGCAATGCATGAACTTGGTGCGCGGGTTGCCGGTGGCTTTCATCAGTTCGGCGTTGACCTGGTATGGCAGCAGTTGCTGGATGCGCTCGGCCCAGGCTTCCACCGGTTCACCCATGGACACCCAGACGTCGGTGTGGATGAAGTCCACGCCTTTGACGGCGGCTTTCGGGTCTTCGGTCAGCGTAATGCGGGCGCCGCTTTCTTCACCGTATTGTTTGCAGCGCGCCACCAGGTCGTCCAGCGGCCACAAGGCTTTCGGCGCGCAGATACGCACGTCCATGCCGAGTTTGGCGCCGATCAGCAGCAGCGAGTTGCCCATGTTGTTACGCGCATCGCCGAGGTAGGCGTAGCTGATTTCGTGGATCGGTTTGTCGGCGTGCTCACGCATGGTCAACACGTCGGCGATCATTTGCGTGGGGTGGTATTCATCGGTCAAACCGTTGAACACCGGGACGCCGGCAAACTTGGCGAGCTCTTCGACGATCTCCTGTTTGAAGCCACGGTATTCGATCGCGTCGTACATGCGCCCCAGCACACGGGCGGTGTCCTTCATGCTTTCCTTGTGACCGATCTGCGAGGAGTTGGGATCGATGTAGGTGACGTTGGCGCCCTGGTCATAGGCCGCGACTTCGAACGCACAACGGGTGCGGGTCGAGGTTTTTTCGAAGATCAGGGCGATGTTGTTGCCCTTGAGGTGCTGCTGTTCGGTGCCGGTGTATTTGGCGCGTTTGAGGTCGCGGGAGAGGTCGAGCAGGTAGCGCAATTCGCGAGGGGTATGGTGTTCCAGGCTCAGCAAATTGCGGTTATGAATATTGAACGCCATTTTGGATCTCCTGAGGTGTCGGTTATCCCCTTGGCCCGCTCCTGGTAAGCGCGGGCCAAGGCTAATAGGTTAGTAGTCGATCGGGTCGCGGATGATCGGGCAGGTCATGCAGTGGCCGCCGCCGCGACCGCGTCCGAGTTCGCCGGCGCTGATGGTGATGACCTCGATCCCGGCCTTGCGCAACAGGGTATTGGTGTAGGTATTGCGGTCGTAGCCAATGACCACGCCCGGTTCCACGGCCACCACGTTGTTGCCGTCATCCCATTGCTCGCGCTCGGCGGCGAAGCTGTTGCCGCCGGTTTCTACGACCCGCAAGGCCTTGAGGTTGAGGGCCTGGGCCACGGTGTCGAGGAAGTTGGTTTCTTCGCGGCGAATGTCGATGCCACCGGGTTTGCTCTCGTCCGGACGCAGGGTGAAGGCGACAATCTGGTTGACCACTTCCGGGAAAATCGTCACCACGTCGCGGTCGCAGAAACTGAACACGGTGTCCAGGTGCATCGCCGCTCTGGATTTCGGCAGGCCGGCGACGATGACTTTTTCCACGGCTTTGTTCTTGAACAGGTTGACCGCCAGTTGGCCGATGGCCTGGCGCGAGGAGCGTTCGCCCATGCCGATCAACACCACGCCGTTGCCAATCGGCATCACGTCGCCGCCTTCAAGGGTTGAGCTGCCGTGGTCCTTGTCCGGGTCGCCGTACCAGATTTCGAAGTCAGCGTTGGTGAATTGCGGGTGGAACTTGTAGATGGCGGTGGTCAGCAGGGTTTCCTGGCGACGCGCCGGCCAGTACATCGGGTTGAGCGTGACGCCACCGTAGATCCAGCAGGTGGTGTCGCGGGTGAACTGGGTGTTGGGCAGTGGCGGCAGGATGAAGCTGGAGTGGCCGAGGAACTCGCGGAACATCTGGATGGTCTTGCCGCCGAAACTGTCCGGCAGATCATCGGCAGAGACGCCGCCAATCAAGAACTCGGCGATGTGTCGCGGCTCCAGGCTGCGCAGCCAGGAACCTGTTTCATTGATCAGGCCGAGGCCGACCGAGTCGGCGGTGATCTTGCGCTCCAGAATCCAGTCGAGCGCTTCGGGGATGGCGACGATGTCGGTCAGCAGATTGTGCATTTCCAGCACATCGACATTGCGCTCACGCATCTTGGTGACGAAATCGAAATGGTCGCGCTTGGCCTGGGCCACCCACAGCACGTCATCAAACAGCAATTCGTCGCAGTTGTTCGGGGTCAGCCGCTGATGGGCCAGGCCGGGGGAGCAAACCATGACTTTGCGCAGTTTGCCGGCTTCGGAGTGGACGCCGTACTTAACTTTTTCCTGGGTCATTTCAGTGATCCTCCAGAGGACAACACAATCAAATTACAGGGTCAGAAAGCCGTCATAGAGACCGTAGGCCGCCACCAGCGCGCACACGATCACCGCTACGAAAATCAGCTTCTCGACGTTGGTGAAAACCGGTTTGTTGAGTTCCAGCTTGGCCTTGGCGAACAGGATCGCGCCGGGGGCATAGAGCAGGGCCGAGAGCAGCAAGTACTTGATGCCGCCGGCGTAGAGCAGCCAGATCGCGTAGATCAACGCGATGGCGCCGATGATCAGATCCTTCTGCCGGTCACTCGCCGCACCTTCATAGGTTTCGCCGCGTACCGCCAACAGCAGGGCATAGGCTGCCGACCACAGGTAAGGCACCAGGATCATCGAGGTGGCGAGGTAGATCAGCGACAGGTAAGTACTGGCCGAAAACAGCGTGATGATCAGGAAAATCTGGACCATGGCGTTGGTTAGCCATAGGGCATTGACCGGCACCTGGTTGGCGTTTTCCTTGCGCAGGAACGCCGGCATGGTGTGGTCCTTCGCGGCGGCGAACATGATCTCCGCGCACAGCAATACCCACGACAACAGGGCGCCGAGCAGCGAGATGATCAGGCCGACGCTGATCAGCACCGCCCCCCACTTGCCCACCACGTGCTCCAGCACGGCAGCCATCGACGGGTTCTGCAGCTTGGCCAGTTCCGGCTGGGTCAGGATGCCCAGCGACAGCACGTTCACCAGCACCAGAATGAGCAGCACGGAGATAAAACCGATCACCGTGGCTTTACCCACATCACTGCGTTTTTCCGCACGCGCCGAGAAAATGCTCGCGCCTTCGATGCCGATGAACACCCACACGGTGACCAGCATCATGTTGCGCACCTGGTCCATCACGCTGCCCAGATCGGGGTTTTTCAGGCCCCAGATATCGGCGGTGAAGATGTCCAGTTTGAAGGCGAACACGGCAATCAAGATGAACAGCACCAACGGCACGATCTTGGCCACGGTGGTCACCAGGTTGATGAACGCGGCTTCCTTGATGCCGCGCAGTACCAACAGGTGAACCGCCCAGAGCAGAACGGACGCGCCGATCACCGCCGCCACCGTGTTGCCTTCGCCGAAAATCGGGAAGAAGTAACCCAGGGTGCTGAACAGCAAGACGAAATAGCCGACGTTGCCCAGCCAGGCACTGATCCAGTAGCCCCAGGCTGAAGAGAAACCCATGTAGTCGCCGAAGCCGGCCTTGGCGTAGGCGTAGACACCACCGTCGAGGTCAGGCTTGCGGTTGGCGAGGGTCTGGAACACAAACGCGAGGGTCAGCATGCCGACGGCGGTGATGGCCCAGCCAATCAGAATGGCGCCGACGTCGGCACTGGCAGCCATGTTCTGTGGCAAAGAAAAAATACCTCCACCGATCATCGAACCGACTACCAGGGCAACCAATGCACCTAGTCGAAGTTTTCCGGGAGCTTCCGACATTCCATTACTCCATTGCAGGTGAAGAGGGTTAACAGCGTAGTTCTGTTTACAACTCAGTCAGCTGACATAGATCAGTACATGCCCTTTTACAGACAAGGCTTCGGGCGATATGGCAGTACCGGTCTTTTTCCTGAAAGGCCCGTCCTAGAGGCTCTTTGGTTTTACTGTGAAGGGATCCTGTTGGGTGGCTTTATGACGCTAGTTCGTTTTCTTTAAGACGCAAACTTTCACGCTTGCGTTGGTCAAAAAAATCGTTTTATTAATGATGCTGGTTAAAGCGAATGATTATATGAAATGCAGTTTATTCATGATCGGTTGATGCGTGGTCGTAAATTGGCATTATCTACTGTTCGTTATTACGCTTTACCTGTTTAGTTCATTGATAACTAACCCGGTACAGTCTGAGCCATTGGAGGCGCATCAATGTCGCAAACCCCGCAGAAGCTTCGCCTGAGCGCGCTGATCGCGCTGGTCGTGGGTTCGATGATTGGCGGTGGGATCTTTTCCCTGCCGCAGAACATGGCCGCCAAGGCCGATGCCGGTGCGATACTGATTGGCTGGGCCATCACCGCCGTCGGCATGCTGACACTGGCTTTCGTGTTCCAGACGCTGGCCAATCGCAAACCGGAACTGGACTCGGGGGTGTATGCCTATGCCAAGGCTGGCTTCGGCGATTACATGGGGTTTTCCTCGGCTTGGGGTTACTGGATCAGCGCCTGGCTGGGCAACGTTGGCTACTTCGTGTTGTTGTTCAGCACGCTGGGGTTTTTCTTTCCGGTGTTCGGCGAAGGCAATACGCCGGTCGCCATTGCCTGTGCGTCGGTGCTGTTGTGGACGGTGCATTTTGTGGTGATGCGCGGGATCAAGGAGGCGGCGTTCATCAACCTGCTGACCACGGTGGCGAAGATCGTGCCCTTGATCATGTTTATCGTGATTGCCGCGGTGGCGTTCAAGGCCGAAGTGTTCACGCGGGACATCTGGGGGCGCAGCAACCCGAGCTTCGGTAGCGTGATGGACCAGGTGCGCAACATGATGCTGGTGACGGTGTTTGTGTTTATCGGTATCGAGGGCGCCAGTATTTATTCGGCGCGGGCGGAGAAACGTTCGGATGTGGGCCGCGCCACGGTCATTGGTTTTCTCGGTGTGTTGGCGCTGCTGGTGCTGGTGAACGTGCTGTCGCTGGGCATCCTGAGCCAACCGGAGTTGGCCACTTTGCAGAACCCGTCGCTGGCGGCGGTGCTGGAGCATATCGTCGGCCCGTGGGGCGCGTTACTGATCAGCGTGGGCCTGGCCATTTCATTGCTGGGTGCGCTGCTCTCGTGGGCGCTGCTGTGTGCCGAGATCCTGTTCGCCACGGCGAAAGACAAGACCATGCCCGCGTTCCTGACGAAGGAAAACGCCAACCATGTGCCGGTCAATGCGCTGTGGCTGACCAATGTGATGATCCAGCTTTTCCTGCTGATCACGCTGTTTTCCGCGGGTACCTACACCAGCCTGATCTACCTGGCTTCGTCGATGATTCTGGTGCCGTATCTGTGGTCGGCGGCTTACGCAGTGTTGTTGAGCGGGCGAGGTGAAACTTATGAACACGCCTCGGCAGAGCGGACCAAGGATCTGTTGATCGGCGGCGTCGCCCTGAGTTACGCGGTGTGGTTGCTGTACGCCGGCGGCTTGAAATATTTGCTGCTCTCGGCATTGCTGTATGCGCCGGGTGTGATCCTGTTTGCCAAGGCCCGGAAAGAACAGGGCAAGCCTGTGTTCACGTCCATCGAGAAGGGCATATTTACCTGTGTCATCAGCGGTGCCGGGTTGGCGGCGTACGGGTTGTATAGCGGGGTGTTGAGGTTGTGAGGTTGTTGCTGATCGAGCACTTTTGTTGGTTGCTCTGGCGTCATCGCGAGCAGGCTCTCGCCTAGAGGGCATGCGCATAACCTGTAGGAACGAGCTTGCTCGCGACGGCAATCGCCCGGTTACCACCACTGCGCGCGATGTGAACCCAACTCCGCGGCTGCCAGCGTCCACTGCAACGGCGTCCCGGTGATTTTCAGCGGCACATGCAAGCGATGCGCAGGCCCCCAGGGCGTTTGCTCAACCAGCATTCCCTGATCGCGTTCATCCTCGGTCCTTAATGGCTCGTCACTGCCGCGACCTTTCTCGATCAACAGTTTCGCGGTGCGCGCCAATGACAGTCGCGCCGACCCACTCTGGCCGCTGCTCAAACGTCCCGTCAGCAGCCTGATCGCACTGGCCGCCATCAAATACCCGGTGGCGTGATCGAGCGCCTGAACCGGCAATGGCGTCGGTTTATCCGCCAGTGTCCAGCGCATGCCGGCCTCGGCGATACCGCTGCTCATTTGCACCAGGCTGTCGAAGCCGCGACGATGCTGCCACGGGCCGCTCCAGCCATAGGCATTGAGGCTGACGTCGATCAGGCCAGGGGCCAGTTTTTGTCGTTCGCTCAGACCGTAGCCCAGCCGTTCGAGGGCATCGGCGCGGTAGCCGTGAAGCACGATGTCGGCGTCCTTGAGCAAGCTTTCGAACAGCGTACGGTCCGCTTTATCGTGCAGGTCCAGGCGAGCGCAGCGTTTGCCCAGGGTCATCTCCGGCACCACACCCGGCTCGTTCCAGGTTGGCGGGTCGATGCGCAAAACGTCTGCACCCAGACCGGCGAGAAAGCGGCTGGCGACGGGGCCGGCGAGCACGCGGGTCAAGTCCAGCACCTTGATCCCGGCCAGTGGTTGCGCAACCGAGCCTTGCCACACTGTGCCGTTATGGCTGGCGTGATGGCCGAACTGAATCAGCGGTTCTGCGTTGACTGCCCGGCCTTGCGGATGTGCCTGCCACTGTTCCCAGGTGCGCATTTCGGCGGCACAACCACCGGCGTCGACCACGGCCTGTTCCAGATCGCGCTTGGCCCATTGCGTGACGTTGCTTGCCATCGCCGCACGGTCGGTGACGGCACCAAGCACGGATTGCGCCGCGGCACGGTGATGAGGGGCGTTGGTGTGCAGACGGATCCAGCCATCCTTGGTCGGGTAATCACCGGCAATCGGGTCCCACAGCGGCGGAACGCTCCAGCCGACCGGGCGGATCGAACTGGAGAACCAGAACGAGGCCAGGCGTCGATCGACTTCAATGGCGGGCAGGCGACCTGTTTGTTGATTGAGCAATTCGCTGACAGCCTGTCCGGCAGCCCCGATGCTGGCGCAGGCCAGGTCGGTGACAGCAAACGCCGAGGGCAGGGCGCCGGTGGCGGTGAGCGGGATTGGCGTGAGTGGCAAGCCGAGTGCGGCTTGAATGGACGTGAGTAAATCAGTCATCGAAGGCCCTCCGGAACGAGAGGGCAGCATAGAGCATAGGATCAAAAAATCGCAGCCTGCATCGAAGGCTGCGATCCTGAAACTCAGACCCGGAACTGATCCATCAACTTCATTTGATGGGTCGTCAGCGAGTTGAGCTGGCTGCTGATCTGCGCCGATTCAGTCGCCTGCCCGGTCAAGGTTTCGGTGACAGTGCGGATCGCCGAAACGTTGCGGTTGACCTCTTCGGCCACGGCGCTCTGTTGTTCGGCGGCGCTGGCGATTTGCAGGTTCATGTCGCTGATCACGGTGACCGCATCGCTGATTTTGCTCAGGGCCTGTACTGCTTGCTGGATCTGTCCAGCGTTGCTGTGGGCCTGGGTCTGGCTTGAATGCATGGTGGCAACCACGCCGCGGGTGCCGCTCTGGATGCGTTCGATCACCAGGCGAATTTCTTCCACCGAGTCCTGGGTGCGCTTGGCCAGGTTACGCACCTCGTCAGCCACCACCGCAAAGCCACGACCGCTCTCGCCGGCGCGGGCAGCTTCAATGGCTGCGTTGAGCGCCAGGAGGTTGGTTTGTTCGGCGATGCTGCGGATCACTTCCAGCACCGAACCGATCTGCTCGCTGTTGACCGCCAATGCTTCAACCTCAGTCACAGCCTTGCTCACTTCGTCGGCCAGTTGATTGATGTCACGGGTGCTGCGTTCGATGATCTGCATGCCATCGCGGGCCGACTGATCAGCGCCTTTGGCGGCGTTTGCCGCGTTCGACGCACTGTTGGCGACGTCGTGGGCGGTGGCGCTCATCTCGTTGGAGGCCGTAGCGACCTGGTCGATTTCACGGAACTGCACCTGCATGCCTTCGCTGGTCTGACGGGCGATTTCCGAAGACTGGTCAGCGGTGCCGCGTGCGTCGGTGATGCTTTGCTTGATCTGCGCGATGGTCGGCTGCAACTTGTCGAGGAAACGGTTGAACCAGCTCACCAGCTCACCGAGTTCGTCTTTCTTGCTGTAGTGCAGGCGTTGGGTCAGGTCGCCGTCGCCGCTGGCAATCGCCTTGAGCATGTCGGCCACGCTGTTGATCGGCCGGGTCACGCCCGAAGCGGTGAGCCAGATCAACAGCAAGCCGACCAGGCCGGCAATGATCGCCACCACAATGGCTTTGATCGTGCCACGTTGCTGGGCATCGTCGAGCACTGCTTGCAGCTTGACCGAGTCCGCCAGCAACACATGTTTGGGCAGATCGATCACCACGCCCCAGGCCTTGGAATCAGCGATCGGGCTGACCGGGTAGACCGCGCGGATCAGGTCGCCCTGCTGGAGGATTTTCGGGGTGCCGGCACTGAGCAATTGCAGGACATCCTTGCCTTCTGCGCCCAGGGTCTCGCCGATGTTTTTGCCCACTTTGCTGGCGTCAACGCTGTAGGCTGCCAATACGCCTGTGCCGGAAACGATCAGCATGTGTCCGGCGCTGTTGAACAGTTCACGCTGGGATTCGACCGCAGTGGCTTGCAGGGCGTCGAGCGCGATGTCGATACCGACCACACCGATGGACTTGCCATCCACCAGCAGCGGTACGGAAATGGTGGTCATCAACATTTCCTTGTTGCCGACGGTATCGGCGTACGGATCGAGCAGGCAGGTGCGCTGGCTGTCGCGAGGGCAGGTGTACCAGACGTTGTAGGGCGTGCCGCTGAGGTTCAGGGTGGTTTTGGTCAGGTCCTCTTCGACCATGATCGTGTTCAGCGCTTCACCCCCGGCACGGCTCCAGTACGTGGCGAAGCGACCCGCCTCATTGGACTGACGGGCCGCGTCATTGGCGAACTCACTGTCCTTGCCATCCAGGCCATTGGGTTCGAACGCCAGCCAGATGCCCAGCACTTTGCTGTTGCGCTCGAACGCCGTCTTCAAGCTCTGGTTCAACTCTTCACGCAGGGCGCCAGGCTCAAGCGAGCGCTTGGTGGCCAAGGTGCGCATGTCCTTGATCTGATCCGCCAGGGCGGTCACTACCGTCAGGGTTTCACCGAAGGTCTTCTGCACCCGCACCGCTTGCTCGGCGGCTTTCGCCTGGAGCAGGTTCTGCACGCTGTCGGTGAGCATTTTGCTGCTGGACTCGCTGACCAGCTCATCGTTCTGGTCAGTCTGGTAGAAGTTCATGCCTACGATCAACGTGACGACGCCGAGCAGGCACAGGCCGGAGAGCATGACAATTTTCAGGCGGATGGACAGTGAGTCGAACATGGGGCAGCTCGCGAATGGATGAATAGTTGGCTGTGAGCCATAGCGGCTCGATTCGCCAAATCCATTTAGCGCCATTCAATCCACATCGGCGCGGGAGCGAGATTGCATGAGGTGCATGCCGACGAACGGTCATGGTTGAACGTTTGCGCGGGGAAATGTGCCGGAAAGGCGATTAAAAATGGAGGAAATTTACGGCTGTTGCGCCAGTGATTCCGGACGTGACCAGATCCACAGATTGCCCAGGCCCATGCCGACCATCGCCACATAAATCGGCCAGCCGTGGTCGAGCATCATCAACATGAGGCCTGCACATACCAGCATGCTGACAGTGGCGCTGATTTTTGCCCGGCGCGCGATGATTCTGCCGTTGCGCCAGTTACTGAGGATGGGACCGAACAAACGATGGTTTTCCAGCCAGGCACTCAGGCGTGGCGAACTCTTGGTCGCAGCCCAGGCGGCCAGCAAGATGAATTCGGTGGTCGGCAGACCGGGGATCACGATGGCGATCAGGCCGATGCCAAGGCTGACGTAGGCCAGCAGGCCGAAAAGGAGGCGGGTGAGTTTAGAGGCGGCAGGCATGGGCTCAGGGGACGTGTGTGAAACAGATTGGTACGGTGCAGACTGACTCGATCCCTATGGGAGCGAGCCTGCTCGCGATGACGGGCTGACATTCAATAGAGATGTCGACTGTAAGACCGCTTTCGCGAGCAGGCTCGCTCCCACAGGGTATCGATGTTGAATCAGGCCGGTTCGGCAGCTGTCGAGTAAGCCTGCTCCAACAACACCGTAAACCGGTTGAACGCATCGATCGCGCCCTTATCCAGCTCGGCTTCTTCCTCTGCGCTGAGCGCCAGTTCATCGAGGGTTTTGACGAAGCTTTTCCAGCCTTGCGCACGACCGCCGGCCGGTTCGCCCAGGTGACGGGCGCCGAAAGTTTCGCTCAAACCCAGGCCTGCCGCACGCTTGATCAGGAACGCCGCACCCAGCTTCGAGCCCTCGGAGACGAACAGCCAGCCCAGTGCTTCGGCCTTGCTCGGGGTGTTCACGGCACCTGCAACCGGCGCTGGAACTTCAGTGTCCAGATCCGCCAGGTCGGCTTTGGCCCCTTCGGCTCGGCAGCGAGCGGGCAAGTCCGGGACGATGGCGATCAGTTCTGCGTCGTTGTACAGCGACGTCAGTTCCGACTGGAACAGGTATTGCGCTACGACAAAGCGGGCGAAGTTGGCTTGGGTTTCAAATGGCGCGTGGGCTTTGACCAGGGCATCGAGTTTGGTGTGTGGCTCGTGGGTGACCTGGTTCAAGCGTTGTGAACGCAGGCTGGGGCGTTGAGCGGTGTCCTGAGTAGTCATGACAAATCCTTTGGCGGAAAAAGAGGCACTTGGTAACGAGACGAATCAGCACGGGCCGGACAGTAAAAAAGCCTCACTGCGCCGCTGTATCAAGCCGCGCAGCGAGGTGGGGCCGGTCAGATA
This sequence comes from Pseudomonas reinekei, assembly GCF_001945365.1. GTDB lineage: Bacteria > Pseudomonadota > Gammaproteobacteria > Pseudomonadales > Pseudomonadaceae > Aquipseudomonas > Aquipseudomonas reinekei. The sequence continues at coordinate 109,918 of NZ_MSTQ01000003.1, read as the reverse complement.
TCCCAGATCAGGTTGACCGCGAAGTTGCGACCCGGCTGGGTCAGGCGATCAAGGTTGGCCGGTTGCGTTACCGAGGCTTCGCCGACGCTGTCGTAGCCGCGCACGTCATCCCACAGCCAGTACTTCTTGTCGGTCAGGTTGTAGATGCCGCCGCTGAGGGTGACGTCGTTGGTTACCTTGTAGAACCCGGTGAGGTCTAGGATGCCGAAGCCAGGCGTCTTGAACTGGCTGCTGACGCCGTCCGGCGACTTGAAGTTGCTGTCGTCGACGCGGTCCTTCTTTTTCACCAGGGTCCAACTGAGCAAGCTGCCGTAGTTATCCTGGTCGTAACCGAGACCAAACACGCCGGTCAGCGGGTTGACGCTATTGATCGGCTCGCCGTTGTCGTTGTTGCGACCGTAGGCATAGGCCACCGAGCCCTGGGTGTAGAGGCCTTGCGGAGCGCCGAAGGCATCGAGGTTCAGACGACCCTTGATTTCCGCGCCCTTGATGGTGGCGTGCTTGATGTTGGCGCTCTGGAAGGTCGGTTGGTCATAGCCCGGGGTGACAGCGTCTTCATTAATGAAGTCGCGGTACTTGTTGTAAAACACCGCCATCTCGAATAAGCCCTGCTCGAAGTTGCCGCGCAGGCCAGTCTCGTAGCTTTGGCTTTTTTCCGGTTCCAGGTCCGGGTTCGGTTCCACACTGTAGCCGGCGGCGCTGTTATCGAAACGCCCGTACAACGCCTTCGCGGTCGGGGTGCGGAAGCCTTCGGCGTACTGGCCATACCAAGTGTAGTTTTCGGTCAGGGCGTAGGTCAGGCCGAACTTGGGCGAGACTTTGTGCCAGGTCTTGTTCTCATCGCTGACGGTGCCACGACCATCGGCCGAGACGGTGTTGAGGAATTCCTCGGTGATGTCGGGTTTGAGTTGGGTGTAGTCGTAGCGCAGACCCGGCACGAAGGTCCAGTCGTTCCAGCTGATCTGGTCCTGGGCGAAGACGCTGTAGGTGTTGATGGTCGGGTCCGGGAAGTCAGAGGACTTCTTCAGCACGTCTGTTGCGCTGGTGGCACCGATGGCGGTGCAGCCGCGACCGATTGCCAGGCAGGTGCCGTTGCCGCTGCGCGAACCGGTGACTTTCTGTTGCTTGAGGGTGGTGCCGTACGTCAGCAGGTGCTCGGTATCGGCGATGCTGAAGGCTTTATCCAGTTGTGCGTCGAAGAGCCACTGTTTCTCTTCGTAGATCGTGTCCCGGGTCCGCAATACCTTGCGGGTGATCGGGAAGTAGACTTCTTCGGTGCTCTGATCGGTCTTGGCGACCTGGTGGTTGAGGCTCCACTTGACGTTATCTGCCAGCAGGCTGTCGAGGGCGAAGCTGTGTTCCAGGCCGAAGCGTTCACGGGTAATGGTGTCGTTACCGGTACGCGACTGGTACATGCCACCGGGCAGGACGCTGTCGGGGATGGTCGGGGCGCCCGCGAAGTAAGGTCCGCCATAGGCACTTTTCAGATCGGTATCGCGATCGTCCTTGTACTTCTCGTAGGTCAGGCCCAGGCGCGCGTCGTCCTTGTAGTGCCAGCCGACCTTGGCCAGCACGTTGCTGGTGCGCACGTCGTCGGGGTTGGCGGCGGTGCGGGTCAGGCCGGTGCTGTTGTTGCTGCCGTAGGATTCGGTTTCGTGACCATCGCGTTGGCTGTAATGCAGCAGGCCGTCGAACTGATCGGCACGACCGGCGACGGTGGCGGATTTGAGCCAGCTCTCGTCAGCGGAGCTGTAACCGGTTTTCAGGCGGGCACCGACGTCCTGGCCAGGTTTGATGATGTCGTCCGGGTCGAGGGTGAAGTAGCTGACCGCGCCACCGATGGCGTTGCTGCCGTAGAGCACGGAAGCCGGGCCACGGAGGATTTCCACACGTTTGATGATTTCCGGGTCGACGTAATTGCGCTGGGTCTTGGCATAGGGGCCGTTGAAAAAACCGTTGGGGACTTCGACCCCGTCAATCTGGGTCAGCACCCGGTTACCGTCGATGCCGCGGATGTTGTAGCCGCTGATTCCGCCGCGGGTCCCGGTACCGCCCACCGAAACGCCCGGCTCGTAACGCACCAGATCCTTGAGGGTATTGACGTTGTTGCGGTCCAGTTCTTCGCGCGTGTGGACGGTGACGGTGCTGGGCACGCTGTTCACCGACTGTTCCTGGCGGGTGGCGCTGATGGTGGTCTGTTGCAGGTTGAGCGCGCTGCCGGTGAGACGACGTTCGAGCACGATGTTGTTGTTACCCAGTTTGCGATAGCTCAGGCTGGTCCCCACCAACAGGCGATCCAGGGCTTTATCCGCAGGCAGTGATCCGCTTACACCCGGCGAGGCGACGCCTTGCGCGAGCTCTGCCGGCAAGCCGACCTGCCAGCCTGTCACGGCGGTAAAGGCATTGAGTGCCGAGACCAGCGGTTGCGGCGCGATGGTGAATGCGTAGTCACCCATTTTGCGGGTCTGCTGTTCGGCGGCGGTAGCCGCCATCAAGGGGGCAGCACCGGCCATCAGGATGGCGGCGGTCAGCAGCGACAGCAGGCGGGAAGGGGAAGAGGACTGGCGGGTAAGGCGAAAGGACATCGATAGCGCTCCGTGTCGCACGAATCTTTATAGGTGCTGATTGGCAGGTTTAGATGCGAATCAATTGCATTGGCTATAACGAGACGAACGGGGAACGGTTATCGAGTAAAAATAATTCTCATTCAGTTCAAGATCACCAACGCCGGGAATTCCTTCACCCGTGCGGACGTGATATGAGCCAGCGAGCGAACCACGTCCAGCGGCTGATCGAGCCGGTAATTGCCGGTCACGGCAACATCGGCCAACTGTTCGTTGTTATTGATGATCCAGCCCGGATAGTAACGACCCAGCTCCGCGAGCACCTGGCTCAGCGGGCAGTTTTCAAACACCAGGCGACCCTGGACCCAGGCCAGGTCGGTGGCGGCATCCAGTTTGGCCGGACGGTCGAAGCCGTTGGGGCCGATACGGATACTTTCCCCGGCGGTCAGGCGGACCCGTGCGTCGTCACGGGTGGCGCGCAGGTCGACATCGCCGCGCTGCACGCGAACCTGCGTCACGCCATCAAGGTAACGCACGGCAAATGCCGTATCGCGAACGCTGGCGGTGACCAGTCCCGCGTTGATTTCCAGCGGCTGACCACGATGGGGCTGCACCTCGAAAAACGCCTCGCCTTGATACAGACGAGCTTCGCGTTGCTGGTCGTTGATGGTGCTGGAAAAAGCCGAATTGGTGTTGAGCAGGACTTTCGAGCCGTCCTCCAGTAGCAGGCGCTGGCGTTCGCCCACCACGGTCAGGTGGTCGGCTTGCAGGCGCATGGGTAGATTGCTGAAGCTGAACAGGCCGAGGATCAGCACGGCGGCGGTGGCCAACGGTTTCCAGTGCGGGCGCAGGCGTGACAGTACGGTGACTTTGGCCGGGCGTGCGGCCAGGCTTTGCGCGCATTGCGTGACTTGCGGGCCGTTCCAGATCGCCTGGGCCTTGGCGAATGCATCGGCGTGCGCCGGGTCCGCCGCGAGCCATGCGTGGAACTGGCGCGTTTGTTCTTCGCTCGGGCTGTCCAGCACGATCAGCCAGTCCAGGGCCTGGTCCATCGCGTCTGCAGCAGCCTGCGCCGGTGAGGGCGAAGGGGAGCGGTGGGTGTCCGTCACGGTGTTTCCTCGGCAGTGTCTACGCACAGCTGTTTTTTTAGTGAAGCTAAAAAGAGCGGCAAGGGTAGCCTTGATGAGCAACACCGTCGAGCCGCGGCCGACTCAGCGGCCGTTTGACCGCTCGGCAACGCCGATACAGATCGCCATGATCAGTTTCAGCTCCTTTTGCACCGTGCTCAGCGAAACGCCGAGTTTTTCGGCGATCTCAAGGTAGCTGTGACCGTGCAGGCGGCTGAGGATGAAAATCTGTTGCTGGCGGGGGCTGAGTTGACTGAGGCGCACGTTCAGACGCTCGAGCAATTGTTCGGCATGGGCGGCGTCTTCGGCGCTGCTGGCGGGTGCGGCAACGCTTTGCACCTCGTCCACCGGCACGTCCTCGACCATGGTCCGCGAATGGATGCGTCGCGCACGCAGATGGTCCAGCGCCAGGTTGCGGGCGGTCTGGAAGACAAAGGGTTCAAGGTGATCGATGGCCCGTTCACTGAGCGCGCGCGTGACTCGCAAGTAGGTCTCCTGCAAGAGATCTTCGGCGGTGCTGTGATTGTTGACCATCCGCTCCAGCGTGCGCAGCAGGGAGACCCGCTGGGTGATGAAGACGTCGTTGAAGCGCGATTGACTCACGGGAGGCCCTGATCCATTTTGAGCAAATGATAATGCTTATCATCCACTCGCGTGGTCAAGTACTGATTTGTGAGGGGTTATGCGCGGCCCTGCAAGTAGGTCGCGTAATCGGGAATACGGTGCGCGTGTGCCTGCTCCATCATCGGGCTGCTGAGCAGGTAATCGGCGCTGCATTCATTGCACGCCACCGGGATGTTCCATACCGCTGCGACTCGCAACAGCGCCTTGATGTCCGGGTCATGTGGCTGCGGTTCGAACGGGTCCCAGAAGAACACCAGCATGTCGACCCGTTGTTCGGCAATCTGCGCGCCGAGCTGCTGGTCACCGCCCAACGGGCCGCTGATCATGCTTTCCACCGGCAGGTCGAGGCGTTGTTGCAATAACAACCCTGTGGTGCCAGTGGCGACCAGGTTGTGTTGTGCCAGTGTGTCTTTGTGTCGTGCAGCCCAATCGAGCAAAAACACTTTGCAATGGTCGTGGGCAACCAGGGCGATACGCTTGCGCGCCGACAGGTTTTTTTGCGTAAAGCTGATACCGATCATGGGGTGTTCCACAGGCGATTGGCGCGGGTGCTGCTGAGGACGCTATCGCCGGCTTGCCGGCGATAGCGATTGTGCAGACACAGAATTATTCAGCGTTGCACAGTGCCAGGCAGTTATCGAGCATGCGGTTGGAGAAGCCCCATTCATTGTCGTACCAGGCCAGTACCTTGAGCAGCTTGCCGCTGGACTTGGTGTGGTTGGCGTCGAAGATCGACGACAGCGGATTGTGGTTGAAGTCGCTGGAGACCAGCGGCAGGGTGTTGTAACCGAGAATTTTCGAATGCTGGCTGGCTTGTTTCAGGAGCGCGTTGACTTCATCGGCCGATGCTTCACGCTTGAGCTGCACGGTCAGGTCCACCAGCGACACATTGATCACCGGAACGCGCACCGCCATGCCAGTGAGCTTGCCGGCCAGTTCCGGCAACACCAGGCCTACCGCTTCAGCGGCGCCGGTCTTGCTCGGGATCATGTTCTGGGTCGCCGAACGGGCGCGGTACGGGTCGGTGTGGTAAACGTCGGTCAGGTTCTGGTCATTGGTGTAGGCGTGAATGGTGGTCATCAAACCGCTTTCGATGCCCAGCTCGCGGTGCAGCACCTGGGCCACCGGGGCCAGGCAGTTGGTGGTGCACGATGCGTTGGAAATAATCTGGTGCGACTGGCGCAGAATGTCGTGGTTTACGCCATACACCACCGTCGCGTCGGCACCTTTGGCCGGGGCCGAGATGATCACTTTGCGTGCGCCGGCCGTAATATGCGCGGCAGCTTTGGCACGGTCGGTGAACAGGCCGGTGCATTCGAATACCACATCAATCTTTTCCGCGGCCCATGGCAGATCGGCCGGGTTGCGAATCGCACTGACAGCAATGCGGTCACCATTGACGGTCAGGCTTTCCTGATCGTGCTGGACATCGGCGTCGAACGTGCCATGAACGGTGTCGTACTTGAGCAGGTGCGCGTTGATTGCGCTGTCTCCCAGATCGTTGATGGCGACGATCTGCAGATCCTGACGGTAGCCCTGGGTATAGAGTGCGCGCAGGACGTTACGGCCGATTCGGCCAAAACCATTGATTGCGATTCGAAGAGTCATTTATCAGCGCTACCGTCGTTTTGTTGTTGGAATTACAAGATTATTCGCAAAAAAATAGAAAACAAGCCTTTTTGATGGCAATATTTTATTCAATCTACAACGAGTGACCTGAATCAACTGGTCCAACCGATCAAGAAAGCCGTCTGTCATCCCATCGACACCGGCCTTTGATCAGCATAGACAATCAGGTCGCCACATCCGTTAGCCTGGAGTTCTACACATGCATCCCCGCGTCCTTGAGGTCACCGAACGGCTTATCGCCCGCAGCCGCGCCACGCGTGAGGCTTACCTTGCACTGATTCGCGGTGCGGCCAGCGACGGTCCGATGCGCGGCAAGCTGCAATGCGCCAACTTCGCCCACGGCGTGGCGGGTTGCGGCAGCGACGACAAGCACAGCCTGCGGATGATGAACTCCGCAAACATCGCAATTGTTTCGTCATATAACGACATGCTCTCGGCACACCAGCCGTACGAAGTCTTCCCTGAACTGATCAAAAAAGCCCTGCGCGAGATCGGCTCCGTCGGCCAGTTCGCCGGCGGCACGCCGGCCATGTGCGATGGCGTGACCCAGGGCGAGCCGGGCATGGAACTGAGCCTGCCGAGCCGTGAAGTGATCGCTTTGTCCACGGCGGTGGCGTTATCCCACAACATGTTCGACGGCGCGCTGATGCTCGGCATCTGCGACAAGATCGTCCCGGGCCTGATGATGGGCGCGTTGCGTTTCGGTCATCTGCCGATGATTTTCGTGCCGGGTGGACCGATGGTCTCGGGCATTTCCAACAAGCAGAAAGCCGACGTGCGCCAGCGTTACGCCGAAGGCAAGGCCAGCCGCGAAGAGCTGCTGGAGTCGGAAATGAACTCCTACCACAGCCCTGGCACCTGCACCTTCTACGGCACCGCCAACACCAACCAGTTGCTGATGGAAGTCATGGGCCTGCATTTGCCAGGCGCTTCCTTCGTCAATCCGAACACCCCGTTGCGTGACGCCCTGACCCGCGAAGCGGCGCATCAGGTGACGCGTATTACCAAACAGAATGGCGACTACCTGCCGATCGGCGAAATCGTCGACGAGCGCTCGCTGGTCAACTCCATCGTGGCGCTGCATGCCACCGGCGGCTCGACCAACCACACCCTGCACATGCCGGCTATCGCCATGGCGGCGGGCATTCAACTGACCTGGCAAGACATGGCCGATCTCTCTGAAGTCGTGCCGACACTGAGCCACGTCTACCCGAACGGCAAAGCCGACATCAACCACTTCCAGGCGGCGGGTGGCATGTCATTTCTGATCCGCGAACTGCTGGACGCCGGGCTGCTCCACGAAAACGTCAACACCGTGCTGGGCCATGGCCTGAGCCGCTACACCATGGAGCCGTTCCTCGATAACGGCGAACTGGTGTGGCGTGAAGGCGTGACCGAAAGCCTCGACGAAAGCATCTTGCGTCCGGTCTCTCGTGCGTTCTCGCCGGAGGGCGGCTTGCGGGTGATGGAAGGCAACCTCGGTCGCGGCGTGATGAAGGTTTCCGCTGTGGCTCTGGAAAACCAGATCGTTGAAGCGCCGGCCATGGTGTTCCAGGATCAGCAAGACCTGGCCGATGCGTTCAAGGCCGGTTTGCTGGAGAAAGATTTTGTGGCGGTGATGCGCTTCCAGGGCCCGCGCTCCAATGGCATGCCGGAACTGCACAAGATGACGCCGTTCCTCGGTGTACTGCAGGATCGTGGCTTCAAAGTCGCACTGGTGACGGACGGGCGCATGTCCGGCGCCTCGGGGAAAATCCCGGCGGCCATTCACGTCAGCCCCGAAGCTTATGTCGGTGGCGCTTTGGCGCGGGTGCAAGAGGGCGATATCATCCGCGTCGATGGCGTCAAAGGCACCCTGGAGCTTAAGGTGGATGCCGAAGAATTCGCAGCGCGTGAGCCGGCCAAAGGCCTGTTGGGCAACAACATCGGCACCGGTCGCGAACTGTTTGGTTTCATGCGCATGGCCTTCAGCTCCGCAGAGCAGGGCGCCAGCGCCTTTACTTCTGCCCTGGAGACGCTTAATTGAAACTGGCTTTGGTCGGTGATATCGGTGGGACCAACGCACGGTTTGCGTTGTGGAAAAACCAGCAGCTGGAATCGGTCCAGGTGCTGGCGACGGCCGACCATGCCAGCCCGGAAGAGGCGATCAGTCTCTATCTGAGCGGGCTCGGTCTGGCGCCGGGGGCGATCGGTTCGGTATGCCTGTCGGTGGCCGGCCCGGTGAGCGGCGACGAATTCAAGTTCACCAACAATCACTGGCGCCTCAGCCGCAAGGGTTTCTGCCAGACCTTGCAGGTGGATCGGCTGTTACTGGTCAACGATTTCTCGGCCATGGCGTTGGGCATGACCCGTTTGCAACCCGGCGAATTCCGCGTGGTGTGCGAAGGCACCCCGGAGCCATTGCGCCCGGCGGTGGTAATCGGTCCAGGCACGGGGTTGGGCGTCGGTACGCTGCTTGATCTGGGCGAAGGCCGGTTTGCCGCGTTGCCAGGGGAGGGCGGGCACGTCGACTTGCCGCTGAGCAGTCCGCGCGAAACTCAATTGTGGCAACACATCTTCAATGAGATCGGCCATGTCAGCGCTGAAACGGCGCTGAGCGGTGGCGGCTTGCCTCGGGTTTACCGGGCGATCTGTGCGGTGGATGGGCATGAACCCGTGCTTGAGACACCGGAAGCGATCACCGCTGCCGGGCTGGCGGGCGACCCGATTGCCCTGGAAGTGCTAGAGCAGTTCAGTTGCTGGCTCGGCCGCGTGGCGGGCAACAACGTGCTGACCACGGGTGGGCGCGGTGGCGTGTATATCGTAGGCGGGGTCATTCCACGCTTTGCCGATTTCTTCCTCCAAAGCGGTTTCGCAAGGTGCTTCGCCGACAAGGGGTGCATGAGCGATTACTTCAAGGGGATTCCGGTGTGGCTGGTGACGGCGCCGTATTCGGGCCTTGTCGGGGCGGGAGTAGCGCTGGATCAATCCATTCCAGCTTGAAATGCAGCCAAAATGTGGGAGCGAGCCTGCTCGCGAATGTGGTGTGTCAGTCAACGAATGTGTTGAGTGTAAAACCGCTTTCGCGAGCAGGCTCGCTCCCACAGTGGTTTTTCCACAGTTGTATATGTGGTGTTTGTAGATTCGGTGCTTAAGGCATAATCCGCCCAATTCAAACAATAAGGACGCCGCCCCGTGAGCTCAGTCAACAAGTCGATTTTGTTGGTCGATGACGATCAAGAGATACGCGAGTTGCTGGACGCCTACCTGACCCGCGCCGGGTTTCAGGTGCGTACCACGCCCGACGGCGCCGGTTTTCGCCAGGCTTTGAACGACGAGCCAAGTGATCTGGTGATCCTTGATGTGATGCTGCCGGACGAAGACGGTTTCAGTTTGTGTCGCTGGATACGACAGCACCCGCGCCGGGCTCAGGTGCCGATCATTATGCTCACCGCCAGCTCCGACGAGGCCGACAGGGTCATCGGCCTGGAACTGGGCGCGGACGACTACCTCGGCAAGCCTTTCAGCCCCCGTGAATTGCAGGCACGCATCAAGGCGTTGCTGCGCCGGGCACAATTCGCTCAGGAGCGTTCCGGTGGTGAAGTGCTGGCCTTCGATGACTGGCGGCTGGACATGGTCAGCCACCGGTTGTTTCACATCGACGGCGAAGAGGTGATTCTGTCCGGCGCCGATTTCGCCCTGCTGAAACTGTTCCTCGATCATCCGCAGGAAATCCTCGACCGCGACACCATCGGCAACGCCACCCGTGGTCGTGAACTGATGCCGCTCGATCGCATTGTCGACATGGCGGTGAGCCGATTGCGCCAGCGCCTGCGCGACACGGAAAAACCGCCGCGGCTGATCCGTACCGTGCGCGGCAGCGGCTATCAACTGGCAGCCAATGTGATTGCCAGCAATGGTCACTGAGTGCCTGCGCAGGCTCACAGAGCGCCTGCCGGTGCCACGTTCGTTGCTGGGGCGCATGTTGCTGCTGACGCTGCTGGCGGTGTTGTTCGCCCAGACATTGTCGAGCGTGATCTGGGTCTCGCAACTGCGTGCCACCCAGCTTGAAGGTCTGGTCACCAGTGCCCGCAGCCTCGCCCATTCGATGACCGCCAGCGTCAGTTATTTCCGCTCATTGCCGGTGGCCTATCGACCGTTGGTGCTCGATCAACTGCGCAGCATGGGCGGGACACGGTTCGTGGTCACGCTCAACGACAAACCCCTTGGCATGGAAGTGCTGCCGGTCACCCCGCGCAAAGCGGCAGTGATGAAAGCGGTGGACGAAGTGTTGCGTCAGTCATTGGGCCACGACACCGATATTTCGGTGTCTTTTGTCAGCCCCGAAGACCTGCGGATTTTCAATGCCGGCTTGAAACTCGATGAGCTGCCACGCTCCTGGGCGCATTACGCGCTGACCCTGGAGCCGGTGAATCCGCCGGTGTTGGTGACACAGATCCAGATGGCGCCGGGCGAATGGCTGTACATTGCCTCGCTGTTGCCCGAGCCCTACACCAGTCTTGAAGAGCAAGGCCTGCCATCGCAGCAGGTGTGGTTCATCGTCCTCACCAGCGGTTTCCTGCTGTTGTTCATCGGCTTGCTGGTGCATTGGCAGAGCCGCCCACTCAAGCGTCTGGCGCGGGCGGCGCGGGATCTGTCGCTGGGGGCCGACGTCGAACCGGTGGCCGAGGGCGGTGGCAGTGAAGTGGTCGAGGTGGGGCGCGCCTTCAACACCATGCGCGAGCGCATCAGCCGTTACCTGACCGAGCGCAGCCAGTTGTTCAGCGCGATTTCCCACGACCTGCGCACACCGATCACGCGCTTGCGCCTGCGGGTCGAACTGCTCGAGGACGAAACCCTGCAAGCCAAGTTCGGCCGCGATCTGGATGAGCTGGAGTTGCTGGTCAAAGGCGCGCTGCAATGCGTGAAGGACACCGACATCCACGAGAACATCGAACCGGTGGACCTCAATCACGTGCTCGATTGCCTGGTGGAACCTTACCTGGCGCCGAACGGCAATGGTCGCGTGACCCAGCAGGGACGGGCGTTGGCGGCGTACCCCGGCAAACCGTTGGCGCTCAAGCGGTGCATCGGTAACCTGATCGACAACGCCCTCAAGTACGGGCAGAACGCGCACCTGTACATCGACGATGACGACAGCGCATTCGTGCTGCACGTTGACGATGAAGGGCCCGGCGTTCCGGAGCAGCGGCTGGAGCAGGTGTTCGAGCCGCACTTCCGTTTGGCCGGGCAACAGCAGGGTTATGGGTTGGGGCTGGGGATCGCCCGAAACATTGCTCATAGTCATGGCGGCGAAGTCAGCCTGCAGAATTTGCGTGAAGGCGGTTTGCGGGTGACTTTGCAGTTGCCGCGATCGCTTGATTGATGCTGACCCTGTGGCGAGGTAGCTTGCTCCCTCGCCACAGGTGATCACATGTCGCAATACCTGCGTGAATGTCACAACCTGGTGACATAACTCGCCCCGTTCGTTACAAGCCCCGGACCTTGCGTTGTTTATGCTGCCCCTCAGTCATAACAACAAAAAAGGTCGCCCATGCACACCTTCCAACCTGCCTTCAGCAGTTGGCTGAATGCACCTGCTCACCAGCAATGGCTTAGTGCCGAAGGCCTGCGCCTGCTGGCGTTTGCCAAGGCTTCGAAGCTGCCTGAAGGCTTTGGCAATCTCGACGAGCGCGGTCATCTGCCGGCCGACGCACAGGCCGAAACCATGAACACCGCGCGCATGACCCATAGCTTCGCCATGGCCCACATTCAAGGCCTGCCGGGTTTTGCCGAATGGGTCGATCATGGCGTCCAGGCCCTGCGCGGGCCGCTGCGTGATGCCGTGCACGGTGGCTGGTTTGCGGTGGCTGATCACCGCGACGGCAACACCGGCAAGAACGCCTACCTGCATGCCTTCGTCGCGCTGGCCGCCAGTTCCGCCGTGGTTGCGCAACGGCCCGGCGCGCAAGCCTTGCTCGATGATGCCATCGACATTATCGACACCTACTTCTGGAGCGAGGGGGAGGGCGCCATGCGCGAATCCTTCAATCGCGACTGGAGTGAAGAGGAGGCCTATCGCGGCGCCAACAGCAACATGCACGCCACCGAAGCCTTCCTCGCCCTGGCCGATGTCACCGACGACAACCGTTGGCTGAGCCGTGCACAGCGCATCGTCGAGCGCGTGATCCACGGCCACGCCGCCGCCAACGACTACTTGGTGATCGAACATTTCGACCGCGACTGGCAGCCGCTGCGCGAATACAACCACGACAACCCGGCTGACGGTTTCCGCCCCTACGGCACCACGCCGGGCCATGGTTTTGAATGGGCGCGGTTACTGCTGCACCTGGAAGCGGCGCGGGTGCAGGCGGGCATGTTGACACCCGGATGGCTGGCCACCGACGCGCAAAAACTCTTCGAACAAAACTGCCTCCACGGCTGGGACGTCGACGGCGCGCCGGGCATTGTCTACACCCTCGACTGGGACAACAAAGCCGTGGTCCGCCATCGCTTGCACTGGACGCATTGCGAAGCCAGTGCCGCCGCCAGTGCGCTGCTGCAGCGTACCGGTGATGAGCAATTCGAACGTTGGTACCGACTGTTCTGGGAATTCTGTGACATTCATTTCATCGACCGTGAAGGCGGCAGCTGGCACCACGAACTCGATCCGCTGAACCGCCCAAGCGCCGATATCTGGGCCGGCAAACCGGACCTTTATCACGCCTGGCAAGCCGTACTGATCCCTCGCCTACCCTTGTCGCCGAGTATGGCAACGGCTCTGGCGCAATCGTCACGGGCCGTTCCTGTGTAACCATGTGGTGACATTCACGCGTCCCTTCGTTACCTGCGAAGGGACCTCCCCTGTTTAAACTCCTATGCAGCGCAAGCACCAGACTTGCATGCATAACAACAAGAAAGGTACATCTCAGATGAATGCGATTTCTCGCCTCGCTACTGTCATTTCTGTCGCCTCCCTGTTCCCGCTCGCTATTCTGCCTCTCAGTGTTTCCGCTGCCGATTCCAAAGGTTCGGTGGAAGTCGTGCACTGGTGGACGTCCGGTGGTGAAAAGGCGGCCGTTGATGTGCTCAAGGCCCAAGTCGAAAAAGACGGTTTCACCTGGAAAGACGGCGCCGTGGCTGGCGGTGGCGGTGCGACGGCCATGACCGTGCTGAAAAGCCGTGCCGTAGCGGGTAACCCGCCAGGCGTTGCGCAGATCAAGGGCCCGGACATCCAGGAATGGGCGTCGACCGGTCTGCTCGATACCGACGTCCTCAAGGACGTTGCCAAAGAAGAAAAGTGGGACAGCCTGCTCGACAAGAAAGTCTCCGATACCGTGAAGTATGAAGGTGATTACGTGGCCGTGCCGGTGAACATTCACCGTGTGAACTGGCTGTGGATCAACCCGGAAGTCTTCAAGAAAGCCGGTATCACCAAGAACCCGACCACCCTCGAAGAATTCTACGCCGCGGGCGACAAGCTCAAGGCTGCCGGTTTCATTGCGCTCGCCCACGGCGGCCAGCCTTGGCAGGACAGCACCGTGTTCGAAGCCGTCGTGCTGTCGGTCATGGGTGTCGATGGCTACAAGAAAGCCCTGGTCGACCTGGACAACAAAGCGCTGACCGGTCCGGAAATGGTCAAGGCGCTGACCGAACTGAAGAAAGTCGCGACCTACATGGACGCCGACGGCAAAGGCCAGGACTGGAACCTGGAAGCGGCCAAGGTCATCAACGGCAAGGCCGGCATGCAGATTATGGGTGACTGGGCCAAGTCCGAATGGACCGCCGCCAAGAAAGTCGCCGGCAAGGACTACGAGTGCGTAGCGTTCCCGGGTACCGACAAGGCGTTCACCTACAACATCGACTCCCTGGCGGTGTTCAAGCAGAAAGACAAAGGCACCGCTGCCGGTCAGCAGGACATCGCCAAAGTCGTGTTGGGTGAGAACTTCCAGAAAGTCTTCAGCATCAACAAGGGCTCGATCCCGGTACGCAACGACATGTTGAACGACATGGAGAAGCTCGGCTTCGACTCGTGCGCCCAAACCGCCGCCAAGGACTTCCTGGCTGACGCCAAGTCCGGTGGCCTGCAACCGAGCATGGCGCACAACATGGCGACCACGCTGGCGGTACAGGGTGCGTTCTTCGACGTCGTGACCAACTACATCAACGACCCGAAAGCCGACCCGGCCGATGCGGCCAAGAAACTGGGCGCGGCGGTTCAGTCGGCCAAGTAATCGAAAGCAGGTTCGACCCTGGGGAGCGAGCCTGCTCGAGATAGCGTCGTTTCAGTTGCTACATCCGTCGACTGACACAGCGCTTTCGCGAGCAGGCTCGCTCCCACAAGGGAAGAGTTAGTCATCTTATTCTGGATTTCCCCATGAGTTCTGTTGCTGTGTTCAGCAAGGCCTCGCCGTTCGATGCATTGCAGCGCTGGCTCCCAAAACTGGTGCTGGCGCCGAGCATGTTCATCGTTCTGGTGGGCTTCTACGGTTACATCCTGTGGACGTTCGTTCTGTCGTTCACCACTTCGACCTTCCTGCCGAACTACAAGTGGGCAGGCCTGGCGCAATACGCACGGCTGTTCGACAACGACCGCTGGTGGGTGGCGAGCAAGAACCTGGCGCTGTTCGGCGGCATGTTCATCGGCATCACCCTGGTGATTGGTGTGCTGTTGGCGGTGTTTCTCGACCAGCGCATCCGTCGCGAAGGCTTCATCCGCACCATTTACCTGTACCCGATGGCGCTCTCGATGATCGTGACCGGTACCGCATGGAAATGGCTGCTCAACCCGGGCATGGGCCTCGACAAATTGTTGCGTGACTGGGGCTGGGAAGGCTTCCGCCTGGACTGGCTGATCGACCCTGATCGCGTGGTCTACTGCCTGGTCATCGCTGCCGTCTGGCAAGCCTCGGGCTTCATCATGGCGATGTTCCTCGCCGGCCTGCGCGGCGTTGATCAATCGATCATCCGTGCCGCACAGATCGATGGCGCGAGCATGCCGCGCATCTACTGGAAAGTGGTGCTGCCAAGCCTGCGTCCGGTGTTCTTCAGTGCGGTGATGATTCTGGCGCACATCGCGATCAAGAGCTTCGACCTGGTGGCGGCGATGACCGCCGGTGGCCCGGGTTACTCCTCGGACCTGCCAGCGATGTTCATGTATTCCTTCACCTTCAGTCGCGGCCAGATGGGCATGGGCTCGGCCAGTGCGATTCTGATGCTCGGTGCGATTCTCGCAATCATCGTGCCTTACCTGTACTCCGAGCTGAGGACCAAGCGTCATGACTAGTCTCGCTGCCAAACCTGCGATCAGCCTGAGCCGTATCGCGATCTACGCGGTGCTGCTCCTCGCCGTACTGCTTTACCTGATTCCGCTGGTGGTGATGCTGTTGACCAGCTTCAAGACCCCGGAAGACATCAGCACCGGCAACCTGCTGAGTTGGCCGACCGTGGTCAGCGGCATCGGCTGGGTCAAAGCCTGGGCCACGGTTGATGGTTACTTCTGGAACTCGATCAAGATCACCGTTCCGGCGGTGTTGATCTCCACGGCCATCGGGGCCTTGAACGGCTACGTGTTGTCGATGTGGCGGTTCCGTGGTTCGCAGCTGTTCTTCGGCCTGCTGCTGTTCGGCTGCTTCCTGCCTTTCCAGACCGTGCTGCTGCCGGCTTCGTTCACCCTCGGCAAGATGGGCCTGGCGAGCACCACCACCGGCCTGGTGTTCGTGCACGTGGTCTACGGCCTGGCGTTCACCACGCTGTTCTTCCGTAACTACTACATCAGCATTCCCGATGCGCTGGTGAAAGCGGCGCGCCTCGACGGTGCGGGGTTCTTCACCATCTTCCGCCGGATCATCCTGCCGATGTCGACGCCGATCATCATGGTCTGCCTGATCTGGCAGTTCACTCAGATCTGGAACGACTTCCTGTTCGGGGTGGTGTTCTCCAGCGGTGATTCGCAACCGATCACGGTGGCGCTGAACAACTTGGTCAACACCAGTACCGGGGCCAAGGAATACAACGTTGATATGGCAGCGGCGATGATCGCCGGGCTGCCGACCCTGCTGGTCTATGTGGTCGCAGGCAAGTATTTCGTGCGCGGGCTGACGGCCGGCGCAGTCAAGGGGTAATCATGGCTACGCTCGAACTTCGCAATGTAAACAAGACCTATGGCGCCGGCCTGCCGGACACCCTGAAGAACATCGAACTGTCGATCAAGGATGGTGAGTTCCTGATCCTTGTCGGTCCGTCGGGCTGCGGCAAGTCGACCCTGATGAACTGCATCGCCGGTCTCGAGACCATCACCGGCGGCGCGATCATGATCGGCGACCAGGACGTCAGCGGCATGAGCCCCAAGGATCGCGACATCGCCATGGTGTTCCAGTCCTACGCGCTTTACCCGACCATGAGCGTGCGCGAGAACATCGAGTTCGGCCTGAAGATCCGCAAGATGAATCAGTCGGCGATCGATGAGGAAGTCACTCGCGTGGCCAAGTTGCTGCAGATCGAACACCTGCTCAATCGCAAGCCCGGGCAGCTTTCCGGTGGTCAGCAACAGCGTGTGGCGATGGGCCGTGCCCTGGCGCGTCGACCGAAGATTTATCTGTTCGACGAACCACTGTCCAACCTCGACGCCAAGCTGCGGGTCGAGATGCGCACCGAAATGAAACTGATGCACCAGCGCCTGAAAACCACCACGGTCTACGTGACCCACGACCAGATCGAAGCGATGACCCTGGGCGACAAAGTGGCGGTGATGAAGGATGGGATCATCCAGCAGTTCGGCACGCCAAAAGACATCTACAACAATCCGGCCAACCTGTTCGTGGCGAGCTTCATCGGTTCGCCGCCGATGAACTTCATTCCGTTGCGTTTGCAGCGCAAGGACGGTCGTCTGCTGGCGCTGCTCGACAGTGGCCAGGCGCGTTGCGAATTGCCGCTGGGCATGCAGGACGCCGGTCTTGAAGACCGCGAAGTGATTCTCGGGATGCGCCCGGAGCAGATCGTGCTGGCCAGCGGTGAACCCAATGGTTTGCCGACCATTCGCGCTGAAGTCCAGGTCACTGAGCCGACGGGTCCCGACACCCTGGTCTTCGTCACTCTCAACGACACCAAGGTCTGCTGCCGACTGGCACCCGACGTCGCACCGGCCGTGGGCGAGACCCTGACCCTGCAATTCGATCCGGCGAAAGTGCTGCTGTTCGATGCCAAGACCGGTGAGCGTCTGGGGGTGGCTGGTCAACTAAAAACCGAGACACATAGCGCCAACGTAGCCCAATTCAAGGGCAGATAGAGATCAGCAACTGAGGGAGCGAGCCTGCTCGCGAAAGCGGCCTATCAGTCGACATTTGCGTTGAATGACACGCCGCCTTCGCGAGCAGGCTCGCTCCCACAGGGGGGCTCTGTGATGGGCGGCCTGTCGCCTGTCACAACTGATGTAACCGCGTTAGAAAAAGAAAAGTTAATAACAATAAAACGAGGATGTAGGGATGAAGAAGAAGAACAGCGCTCAGCTTATCTGCCAGTTGTCAGCTATTGCAGCGATGACCCTGGCCGGTAGCGTCCACGCGGCTGACGCGTTTAGCGCCGATTCAGAATGGATGACCGGTGATTGGGGTGGCGAGCGGACCAAGCTGATCGAGCAAGGCATCGACATCAAGATGGACTATGTCGGTGAAGTCGGTGGCAACCTCCACGGCGGGTTCAACGATGACAAGACCGCGCGCTACAGTGATCAGTTCGGCCTGGGCGCAGCGCTGGACCTCGAGAAACTGTTCGGCTGGGATAACACCCAGGCCAAGATCCAGCTCACCAACCGTAACGGCGAAAACATCTCCAACGACCGCGTCGGCGACCCGCGTGCCGGCACCCTGAGTTCCTCGCAGGAGGTCTATGGCCGTGGCCACATGGTCCGCCTGACCCAGTTGTGGATCAAGCATCAGTTCCTCGACAACAAACTCGACGTCAAGGCCGGTTACTTCGGTGAAGGCGAAGATTTCAACACCTTCCCGTGCGAATTCCAGAACCTGGCGTTCTGCGGTTCCCAGGTGGGTAACTGGGCGACCAACATCTGGTACAACTGGCCAGTCAGCCAGGCTGCGATCCGTGTGAAGTACAACATCTCGCCTGAGTGGTATGCGCAGATCGGCGCGTACAACCAGAACCCGTCGCAACTGGAGCATGGCAACGGCTTCAAACTCAGTGGCAGCGGTACAAAAGGCACCGTCCTGCCGGTCGAACTGGTCTGGCTGCCTAACCCGGGCAACCTGCCGGGCGAATACCGCGTCGGTTACTACAAAAGCACGGCCAGCGCCGATGACGTGCGCGAAGATGACAACGGCGATGATGCGGCCACCAGCGGCAATGCCTATCGCAGCCATAGCAGCAAGCACGGCTACTGGTTCGTGGCGCAACAGCAACTCACCAGCCATAACGGTGACGCTACCCGCGGTCTGAACATTGCAGCCAACGCAACGTTCCACGACAAGGACACCAACGTCGTCGACAACTACCAGTCGCTGATGTTTGTCTACAAAGGTCCGTTTGATGCCCGTCCGAAAGATGACCTCGGTATCGGTTTCGCCCGCATCCACGTCAACGACGACGTGAAGAAAAATGCCGAGCTGACCAACGCTGCGAACGGTGTTTCGGATTATCAGGATCCGCTGTTCTCGCCGCTGCGTGAGACCGAATACAACTACGAGCTGAACTACGGTTTCCACGTCACCAACTGGCTGACCGTGCGTCCTAACCTGCAGTACATCACTCACCCGGGTGGCGTGGATGAGGTCGACAACGCGCTGGTGGCCGGTCTGAAAATTCAGTCGGTGTTCTAACGCGACTGCGATAAGCTCCTCTCTATGTGCGCATTTTGCGGACAGCCAAGGCTGTCCGCTTTTTTTTGTGCAGGGAGCAAAGAGTATTTGTGGAGAGGGAGTAAGCTCCCTCGCCACAGGAGTTCGCTGCTAAAGCGTTTTAATACCTCGATGATTTTCAGGACCGTGGCACATGCTTGAGCATCCGCTACAACGCTTCTTCAAATCCTTGCGCGAGCGACCGGTGTTCGCGTGGGAGCGCTATCAGAAGCGCGACGTGCTGGTGATTGATCATCCGCTGTGCCAGGCGGTGTTCAGTCGCCAGGGCGCGCAGTTGCTGCACTTCCAGCCCAAGGGGCAAAAGCCCTGGCTGTGGTGTGCGGCGAAGTGGCCGCAGGTCGGTGCAATTCGCGGTGGAGTGCCGGTGTGCTGGCCGTGGTATGGCCGTCATCCGAGCGAAAACGCCTGGCCGTCCCATGGTTGGGCGCGGTTGCTCGACTGGAAGTTGATCGACAGCGGCAGCGACGATGATGGCGTGCGTTTGCACTGGCAGCTTGAGTTGTGCGACTGGCAGGTCGACCTGCATGCGCACCTGGGTGAACGCATGGAATTGCGCCTGAGCACCGAGCATCAGGACGCCATGCCGTGCCAGTTGAGTCAGGCTTTGCACGCTTACTGGCGTATTGGTGATGTCGGCGAGGTAGCGCTGTCTGGGCTCGAAGGCGCGCAAGGTTACGACCAGTTGAACCGCCAGATTTGTCAGCAGGAAGGCGAGTTGCGCGTGGACGGCGGTTGCCAGCGGGTGTTTCAGCATGACGGTGAATTGCAGCTCAATGATCACGCCTGGGACCGGGCGCTGTGCATCGATACCGGCGAAACGGCTGACACAGTGGTCTGGCATCCGGGCTCACGGCCGTTGCTGGGGGTGAGCTGGAACGAGATATCCGAATTCGTATGCGTAGAGGCAGCAAGCGGCGGCACCGACAGCCTGTGCCTGAAACCGGGGGAGCGGGCACATTTGAGTTTGCAGGCGCGGGTGGAGGTATAGCTCGGGATAGGGTGGTTTCAGGGCTGGCCTCTTCGCGAGCAGGCTCGCTCCCACAGGGGAAAGCATTCCAACTGTGGGAGCGAGCCTGCTCGCGAAGGGGGCGGATCTGACAATGCAGAGTCTGGGTCAGTTGAATTCGTCGCCCACCGGATACCGGCTGGCATTCAAACTCTCTTTGATCTTGCGCAGGTGCGGCTGGAAATCCACCCCGCGACGCAAGGTCATGCCGGTTGCAAGCACGTCGAGCACGGTCAGTTGAATGATCCGCGATGTCATCGGCATGTAGATGTCGGTGTCTTCCGGCAGGGGAATGTTCAGGCTCAAGGTACTGGCCTTGGCCAGCGGTGAGTTTTCCGCGGTCAGGCCGAGCACTGAAGCGCCGTTCTCCCGGGCAATGCGCGCCACTTCCACCAGTTCGCGGGTGCGGCCGGTGTAGGAAATGATCACGAACAACTCGCCGGTATGCGCCACCGAGGCAATCATGCGCTGCATCAGTACGTCGGCGTGGGCGGTTACGGCGAGGTTGAAACGGAAGAATTTGTGCTGCGCATCCAGTGCCACCGGGGCTGAGGCGCCTAGGCCGAAAAAGTGGATCTGCCGAGCCTGGATCAACAGGTCGACGGCGCGGCTGATCAGGTTCGGATCGAGGGCCTGCAGGGCACTGTCCAGCGACGCGATGGCGCTGCCGAAGATTTTTTTCGTGTAGGCCTCAGGATTGTCATCCGCCTCGACCGCGCGGCTGACATACGCCGCGCCACTGGCCAGGCTCTGGGCCAACTGAAGCTTGAGTTCCGGATAGCCGCTGACGCCGAACGAACGGCAGAAACGGTTGACCGTCGGTTCACTGACTGAAGCGGCCTGGGCGAGGGCGGCGATGCTGAAGCGAGTGGCCTGCTGCGGGTTGAGCAGGATCACTTCGGCGACTTTGCGTTCGGCCTTGTTGAGCTCTTCAAGGCGACTCTGGATCTGTTCCAGTAAATTTCGCACGCGGTCCATATGAGTTTCCTTTACACCTGCGCCAACCAGCGCGCGGCTAATGCAAAAAGGGCCTTTGGTGCGGCCCGTAACGGTGGCCTATCCTACTGATGGCTCTGACCGACCACCACTCGGAATCTGTATTTTGCGAAAATGTTGTGGTTATTACTACATTTTCCCTTGAGTGATGCCTTGAAAAAAGGTATTTGTAGCTTAACTTGATAAAAGAACAAACATCATGCTCTCGATTACGGTTGAACCGTGCACCTTTGCCTTGTTCGGCGCTCTTGGCGATCTCGCCCTGCGCAAGCTGTTTCCTGCCCTTTATCAACTCGATGCCGCCGGCCTGTTGCACGAGGAGACGCGGATCATCGCGCTGGCCCGTGAGCCTGGCAGCGAGCAGGAGCACCTGACGTTCATCGCCTCCGAGCTGCGCCGCTACGTGGGCGCCAAGGAACTGAACGAAGCCGTAGTCGAACGTTTTCTCGCACGCCTGAGCTACCTGCACGTCGACTTCCTCAAATCCGAAGACTACGTGGCCCTGGCCGAAGTGGCGGGCACTGCCCAGCGGGTCATCGCCTATTTTGCTACCCCGGCGGCCGTTTACGGTGCGATCTGCGAAAACCTGGCGAAGGTCGGCCTGGCGGAAAACACCCGTGTGGTGCTGGAAAAACCCATCGGTTCAGACCTGGAATCCTCGCGCAAGGTCAACGATGCCGTGGCGCAGTTCTTCCCGGAAAACCGCACCTACCGTATCGACCATTACCTGGGCAAAGAAACCGTCCAGAACCTGATCGCCCTGCGTTTCGCCAACAGTCTGTTCGAAACCCAGTGGAACCAGAATTACATTTCCCACGTGGAAATCACCGTGGCCGAGAAGGTCGGGATCGAAGGCCGCTGGGGCTACTTCGACAAGGCCGGGCAGCTGCGGGACATGATCCAGAATCACCTGCTGCAACTGCTTTGCCTGATCGCCATGGACCCGCCGGCCGACCTGTCCGCCGACAGCATCCGCGACGAGAAAGTCAAAGTGCTCAAGGCACTGGCGCCGATCAGCCCGGAAGGCCTGACCACTCAAGTGGTACGGGGCCAATACATCGCCGGCTACAGCGAAGGCAAAGCGGTGCCGGGCTACCTCGAAGAACCGAATTCCAACACCCAGAGCGACACCGAAACCTTCGTCGCCCTGCGTGCCGACATCCGCAACTGGCGCTGGGCCGGCGTGCCCTTCTACCTGCGTACCGGCAAGCGCATGCCGCAAAAACTGTCGCAGATCGTCATCCACTTCAAGGAACCGTCGCACTACATCTTCGCTCCCGAGCAGCGCCTGCAAATCAGTAACAAGCTGATTATCCGCCTGCAACCGGACGAAGGCATTTCCTTGCGCGTGATGACCAAAGATCAAGGCCTGGACAAGGGCATGCAGCTGCGCAGCGGTCCGTTGCAGCTGAATTTTTCCGACACCTGGAGCAGCGCACGGATACCCGATGCCTACGAACGGTTGTTGCTGGAAGTCATGCGCGGCAATCAGAACCTGTTTGTCCGTAAAGATGAAATCGAAGCCGCGTGGAATTGGTGTGACCAGTTGATCGCCGGGTGGAAAAAATCCGGTGATGCGCCCAAGCCGTACGCGGCCGGGTCCTGGGGGCCAATGAGCTCCATTGCTCTGATCACGCGGGACGGGAGGTCGTGGTATGGCGATATCTGATTTGAAACTGCCTCAGGGCGTCAGCGCCCATGAGTTCAAGAGCCCGACGCTGCTGGCCGAAGGCCTGGCACTGAACGTGGCCAGTCAATTGAGCGATGCGATCGACGCCCAGGGCACTGCGACCCTGGTGGTGTCCGGCGGCCGCAGCCCGGTGGCGTTTTTCCAGCATTTGGCCAAGCAGACGCTGGACTGGTCGAATGTGGTCGTCAGCCTGGCTGACGAACGCTGGGTGCCGGTTGAGCATGCCGACAGCAATGCCGGTCTGCTGAAAAAGTATCTGTTGCAAGGCCCGGCGGCCAAGGCTCAGTTCCTGAGCCTGTACAGCGCCAGTGCCAACCTGGAACAGGCAGCCGAGCAGGCCGACCGTTTGCTGTCCGAGTTGCCGGTGATCGACGTGTTGGTGCTGGGCATGGGCGATGACGGTCACACCGCGTCGCTGTTTCCCAACAGCCCCAATCTGGCTGAAGCCTTGCAGGCCGACGGCCGTCGTCGCTGCTATCCAATGCTGGCGCCGACCGTGCCCCATCAGCGCCTGACCATGAGCCGCGCGCTGCTGGCCTCGGCCAAACACAAGGTTCTATCGATTTCCGGTCAGTCCAAGCTGACCACCCTGAGTACCGCACTGGCCGGTGACGACGTCGCCGCAATGCCGATTCGCGCGTTTCTGCAACCCACGTTAGAGATTTACTGGTGCCCATGAGCCAAGGAACAGCCGCTATGAAAAACCCATCCCCGACCGTTTCCATGGCGGATAAAGTTGCCCTGATCGACAGCCTCTGCGCCAAGGCGCGGATCCTGCCGGTGATCACCATCGCTCGCGAACAGGATGTTCTACCCCTGGCCGATGCCCTCGCGGCCGGTGGCTTGACCGCCCTGGAAGTGACCCTGCGTTCGCAGTTCGGCCTCAAGGCCATCCAGATCCTGCGCGAGCAGCGCCCGGAGCTGATGACCGGTGCCGGCACCGTGCTTGATCGCAACATGCTGGCCGCGGCCGAAGCGGCGGGCTCGCAATTCATCGTTACGCCAGGCATCACCCGTGACCTGCTGGAAGCCAGCGTTGACAGCCCGATTCCGCTGTTGCCAGGCATCAGCAATGCCTCGGGCATCATGGAAGGCTATGGTCTGGGCTATCGCCGCTTCAAGCTGTTCCCGGCGGAAGTCAGCGGCGGCGTCGCGGCCATCAAGGCCCTGGGCGGTCCATTCGGCGAAGTGAAATTCTGCCCGACTGGCGGTGTGGGTCCGGCCAATATCAAGAGCTACATGGCGTTGAAGAACGTCATGTGCGTGGGCGGTAGCTGGATGCTTGATCCGGAGTGGATCAAGAACGGCGACTGGGCCCGCATTCAGGAATGCACCGCCGAGGCCTTGGCGCTGCTGGACTGATCGCTTCACCCGACACTTCGTTGTGTGTTCTACGGCTTTACGGTGCGCTTGGTCGGTGCACCGTTTTTTTTTGCCGGCGAAAAGTGTGGGAGCGAGCCTGCTCGCTCCCCCAGTCATCTCAGCGCAATTGAGTCAACGCCGAAGTCAGCAACATCATATCCGCCGCCGCCGTCGTCAGCCCCGGCGTGATACGAATACACGGCCCACACGCTGCGCCGTTGCGCACCACGGTGAACAGGTTGTAATCGCTGAGCAGTCGTTCGGCCATCGCCTGTTGGTCGGCATGCGCGGTAAAGCGCATGGACGTGATGCCGCAGTACAACCGTGGATCGTCCGGGGTCATGACTTCGATACCCGGCAGCTCACGGACTGCGCGCACCCACAGGTTGCGCAGGTAATTGAGCCGTGTCCCCTTGGCCACCGAACCGCCCATGGCCCAATGCTCTTCGAGCACCAGCGGCAGGGTCAGCAACGCGGGGATGTTCGGTGTGCTGTGAGGCGTGCGAGAGCGAATGTCGGTGACCGGGAAATGCATTTCGCCCATGTCCGGGTCGATGTCGGCCAGACGCTCGGGAGCGATGTAGAGAAAGCCCAACGTCAGCGGCGCACCGATCCATTTGTGCAAGTTGTATGCGGCGAAAGCGATGCCCAACTCATCGAGATCGAATTCCAGTTGCCCCAGCGCATGGGCGCCGTCGAGGATCACGTCGATGCCATGTTCTTTGGCGGCGGCGGCAATCGCCTGCACCGGCATCACCAACCCGGTGCGGTGGGTGACGTGGGTCAGGGCCATCAGCTTCAGTCGCGGGTAGCGCGCGAAGGTCTCGCGGTAGGTGGTCAACAAGCTGTCGAAACTGACGGGGTGCGCATGGTCGATCTCGATCACTTCGACGCCGCGATGAGTCGCCAGCCAGCGCATCGCGCTCTTGACCGTGTCGTATTCCAGGTCGCAGATCAGCACTTGATCGCCCGGTTGCAGGCGGTTGTAGTTGCGGATCAACGATTGCAAACCCTGCGACGCATTGGTGGTGAGGGCGACGCTGTCGGCAGGCACGCCGACCAGCCCGGCCAACTGCGCGCGGATCTTCACACTGTCAGCGTGTTCGAAGCGCTGACGCGCATACACCGAGTTGCTGCGGTTGATCAGCTCAATGTTGCGATGATATTCCTCGACCACGGTGCGTGACATGCGTCCGAAATAACCGTTCTCCAGATTGATCGGGCCAGGTTGCAGATCGTAGCGGTCGGCAAAGGTTTGCCAAAAGGCTTCATCACGGGCGCGGCAGGTGTTGTCGGGCATGGGCTACTCAATCAATGGCGGGCGGCGTGGCTCAGTGGCGCGGGGCCGGTTTACCGTGTTTGGCACGCAAGGGTTCGAGCAACTCCGATAAACCGTTGTGATCGATCTCTTGCATCAGGGCCAGTAGGCCACCCAACTCGCCATGGGGAAAACCTTCCCGGGCGAACCAGTTCAGGTAGGGGCCGGGCAGGTCGGCGATGATCCGTCCCTTGTATTTTCCGAAGGGCATTTCGCGGGTGATCAGCAGTTCGAGCTTTTCGGGGTTCATCACTCAGTCGTCTTGATTCATTCAGTCTGGAAAATACAGGCATTCTGCATGCAGGCCAATTGACAGATCATGCAAATAAAACGGATGCAGATTTGTCTTTTTTATCTAATCCTTTGAAAAATAAGGATTAATTTTTTGATTCGAAGCTGGCATGGGGACTGCACTACTTAATGCATCTTTCATCAACCGCAAGGAATTGAAAAATGACCGACATCAATAAAGAAGCGATCTCTGTACTCAATGACCTGATTGAAACCAGCAAGGACGGTCAGGAAGGGTTCAAGACTTGCGCTGAAGATATTAAGCACCCTGAACTCAAAACCCTGTTCGTGCAACGTTCTGCCGACTGCGCCAGTGCCGCCGCGGAATTGCAGGCAGCCGTGCGTTCGATGGGTGGCGATCCGGAAACTTCCACCAGCGTCAGTGGCGACCTGCATCGTCGCTGGGTCGATGTGAAAGCGATGTTCACCGGCAAAGATGAAGAGGCCGTACTGAACGAAGCCGAACGTGGTGAAGACCATGCGTTGAAGGCTTATCGCGAGGCTATGGAAAAAATCAACAAGCACAATCTGGTGGGTATTCGTGACATCGTTGAGCGTCAGTACCACGGCGTGCAACGCAACCACGATCAGGTAAAAGCCCTGCGCAACCAGGCTCGCGCACGCTCGTAAGCGTTCGTTAGCTGTCAAAAACGCCAGCCAGTCTGGCGTTTTTTTGTGCCTGGGAATTAGCGCTGGACGGGGTATAGATAGCTAGCTAATAATTTGTTTTTCAAGTGACCCGTCCCAACACGTCTATCGTTAAATCGTCCTTCCAAGAGTGTTATTCGTGCCCATAACTTTGCAGGCGTTGTTCGCGCCTGACCGTCGAGCCTTGCAGTTCGCGATCAAGACCTTGGTCGGTGGCGGCGTGGCGCTGTGGCTGGCATTGCGCTGGGGCCTGGAGCAACCGGCCTGGGCGTTGATGACCGCGTTCATCGTGGCGCAGCCGCTGTCCGGCATGGTGATGCAAAAGGGCCTGGCGCGACTGTGCGGTACGTTGGTCGGGACGATCATGTCGGTCGTCTTCATGGGACTGTTTGCCCAGACACCCTGGCTGTTTTTGCTGGCGTTGGCGCTATGGCTCGGATTGTGTACCGCCAGTTCGACACTGCTGCGCAGCGCCTGGTCCTATTCCTTTGTACTGGCCGGGTACACCGTTGCGATCATCGCGCTGCCGGCCATCAACCATCCGCTGTCCGTGTTTGACCAGGCCGTGGCGCGCTGCACCGAAATCTGCCTTGGCATCATCTGCGCCACCGCCAGCAGTGCCCTGCTTTGGCCAATGCGGGTCGAGCGACAACTGTCGGATCAAGCCCGTGCCGCCTGGCAAAGTGGCATGAACGCCGCGCGGGCGACGCTGGCCGGGGACGGCCAGGCGCGCAAAGGGTTGTTGGAAATTCTCGGACGCATCATCGCCGTGGACGCTCAGCGTGAACACGCCTGGTTCGAAGGTGCTCGCGGTCGGCAGCGGGCACGCGCCATCAGCGGCTTGAGCCAAAAGTTATTGATGCTGCTGCGTATCGCCCGTTCAGTGCGCCGGCAGTGGAAGCAGTTGGAGCCCCAGGAGTCAGCGCAGTTGACGCCGTGGATGAACGAGGTCGTGCAGGCGCTGGATGTCGCCGATGCCGCGACGCTGCATGCCTTGCGCCTGCGCTTGCTCGACGCATCCCACGACCCGCAAATCAGCTCCGCCCAGAGCTACTGCCTGGTGCGTTTCACCCTGCTGATGGATACGGCCATGGCGGCGACTGCGGCGTTGACTGCCGTCGAGGAGGGCGGTGAACCGCTTGCGCCACCCAAGACTCTGACACCCCACCGCGACCTGTCGCTGGCCCTGGTGTTCGGTGCGCGCAGTGCCCTGGCGTTTCTGGTGGTGGCGTGCTTCTGGCTGGCAACGGCCTGGCCCGCCGCAGCGGGTGCGATGTTGCTGACCTGCGTGGTGTGCAGTCTGTTTGCCAGCCGGGAGAATGGTGCGCAGATCGGCATGAGCTTTATGCGCGGGATCTTTCTGGCGATCCCGGCGGCATTCATCGTCGGGCAGATTCTGCTGCCGCAGTTGAGCAGTTTCGCGATGCTGTGCATGGGGATGGGCGTGCCATTGTTTTTCGGCGCGCTGGGCATGGCCAAGCCGCAGATCGGCGCCACGGCTACGTCGTTCTGTTTACATTTCATTGTGCTGGTGGCGCCGCTCAATCAGATGAAATTCGACGTCGCGACCTTCTTCAACAGCGCCCAGGCCATGGTCATCGGTGTTGGCGCGGCGGTGCTCGCGTTCCATCTGTTGATCCTGCGTAACCCGGCGTGGCATGGCCGTCGATTGCTGGCGGCAACCCTCGACGATCTGGTGCGCCTGACCCGGCGCAATCTGGCCGGTGCCGAGAGCTGGTTCGGTGGGCGCATGGCCGACCGTTTGCTGCAATTGGCACGGCACTATCCGGAATTGCCGGAGCCGGCACGAAGTCGCTGGGACGACGGGTTGCTCGGGCTGGATATCGGCGATGAATTGCTGCACCTGCGCATGAGCCTGGCGGTGGCCCAAGTGCCCGTATCTGCACCGCAACAGCGTTACCTCGAACACCTGGAGAGTGTCCTCAAGCAAGGCCCAGGCGGTGGTCGCGGCGAGGCGTTGGCCGAGGCCAGCGAGACCTTTTTGCAAACCCTCTACGCCTTGCCCGCCAGCGATGCGGTGAAACTGGCCCAGGGCGCGGTGCTGCAATTGCAAAACAGCTGGCGCGCCTGGTGCCGCCAACAGGAGGCAAACCATGGGCTTGCGTGAGTGGGCGATGGGTGGCGTGCTGCTCAGCCCGTTTCTGATTTATGTACTGCTGGCGCTGCTGGTGACCGGCGCTCTGCGCCTGTTGTTGCGGCTGACGCCGATTGGTCGGTGGGTCTGGCACGAAGCATTGTTTGATTGCGCCTTGTACGTCTGTGTATTGACCGTGATCACCGTCGTCCTCGGACCTTTATAAGGAGTTGAATATGCGTACCCCCGTACGTGTCGCGGTAACCCTGTGCCTGGTGGCGGTGGCGATTTTTTCCGGCGTGCATTTGTGGCAGTACTACATGCTCACTCCCTGGACCCGAGATGCGCGGATTCGCGCCGACGTGGTGGTGATCGCCCCGGATGTATCGGGTTGGGTGCGAGAACTCAAGGCTCACGACAATCAACAGGTGAAGGCGGGGGATGTGTTGTTGAGCATCGACCGCGACCGGTTCGAAGCCGCGCTGGAAAAAGCTCAGGCAGTGGTGCAGACCCGCCAGCAACAACTGAACCTGCGCGAACGCGAAGCCAGCCGGCGTGCCAGCCTCGGGCCGCAAGCGATCAGCGCCGAGCTGCGTGAAAATGCGCAAATCAATGCCGGTATCGCCCGTGGTGAACTGCGTGAAGCACAGGCCGAGGCCAAGGTCGCTGAGATCAACCTGGCGCGCAGCCAGGTGCACGCACCGCGCAATGGGCATATCACCAACCTGCGTCTGGCCCAGGGCAATTACGTCAATGCCGGGCAAGCGGTGATGGCGTTGATCGATGATTCAACTTTCTACGTGCAGGCCTATTTCGAAGAAACCAAATTGCCGCGGATTCGCGTCGGCGATCCGGTGAAGGTCTGGTTGATGAGCGCCGGGGAGGCGTTGCAGGGCCACGTTGAAAGCATCAGCCGCGGGATCACTGATCGCAATACCACTCCGGATGGGCAGTTGCTGGCGGAGGTTGAGCCAACGTTCAACTGGGTGCGCCTGGCGCAACGGATTCCGGTGCGGATCAAGCTGGACAACGTGCCGGAGGGGATCAACCTCAGTTCCGGAATGACGGCGAGTGTGCAGGTGCAGGAGGGTGAGCGTTAAGTTTCGTTCAGCGCTGAAATCATTGTGGCCAGGGAGCTTGCTCGCGCTCGGCTGCGCAGCCGTCGCAAAACCTGCCAACGCATTCGTTCAGGTGAACTGAAGTGTCTGAGTTGGGGGCGCTTCGCGCCCCGGCGCAAGCAAGCGCCCTCGCCACAGGTCAGCCAATGCTGATCGCTGGCAACTCGGTCAGCGTCACGCTCTGCTGCTTGCGCGGCGCGAGGATTTCCGCCTCGCCATCGACCACCAGCTCATCGCGCTGGTTGAACACGCGGGTGGCGATGCGCACGCGGAATTTTGGCAGTTTTTCGAGGATTTCCAGACGCACCGTCAGGGTGTCGCCGATCTTCACCGGCTTCTGAAAACTCATTTGCTGACCGATGTAGATGGTGCCCGGCCCAGGCAATTCGCAAGCGACCGCAGCGCTGATCAGCGCACCGCTGAACATACCGTGAGCGATGCGCTCCTTGAACATGGTGCTGGCGGCGTATTCGGCATCCAGGTGCACCGGGTTATGGTCGCCCGACATCGCGGCGAACAATTGAATGTCGCGCTCTTCGACCAACTTGCTGAAGCTGGCGGTCTGGCCGACTTCGAGGGCTTCGTAGGGGGTGTTGGTAACCTGGGTCATCTGTCTCAATTCCTGTGACGAATAAAAAAATTCACAAAAAAACTATTCGGTTCGATGTGGCCGGGGATTGCTCAAGGTCTGGTTGATCCAGCCCAGCACGTCGGCAATCACTTGATCGCGGTTGGTTTCGTTGAACAGTTCGTGCCGCGCCTGCGGATAGATCGTCAATTGCAGGCTCTGGCTGCCGGCTTTGCGCAAGGCGTTGGCCAGATCAGTCAGACGCTTGCCTTCACTCACCGGATCACATTCACCGCCAATCACCAGCAACGGCAGGCCCGGATCGATCTGCGCGAGATTGGACGCTTTGCTGATTTGCTGCAACCCGCCGAGCAAATCGATCCACAATTGATTGGTGCAGCGGAAGCCGCACAGCGGGTCATTGGCGTACAGGTCAACCTCCGCAGGATCGCGACTGAGCCAGTCGAACCGGGTGCGGGCTGGTTTGAATTTCTTGTTGAACGAGCCGAACGACAGCCATTCGATCAGCGCGCTGCGGCCCTTGGGCCCCTGGCGCAGACGTTCGAGACGGGCAATCTGCCGCGCTGCACGGTAAAGGGCTACGGGCTGAAAGTTCGAACCGCTGAGAATGGCGCCCTGCAGGCTGGCGCTGTGGTGCAACAGATAAGCCTGAGCGATGTAGCTGCCCATGCTGTGGCCGAGCAATACGATGGGCACGCCTGAGTGTTGCTGGCCGATGTGCTGATTGAGGCATGCCAGGTCACCCACCACTTTGGCCCAGCCTTCGCTGTCGGCGAAATGGCCGAGCGTCCCGTTTTCGGCAGTTTTGCCATGTCCGCGCAAGTCCGGTGCGTACACGCCGTAGCCCTGATCGCAGAATTTTTCGGCCAGGCGCGCATAGCGACCACTGTGTTCGGCCATGCCGTGAGCCAGCAGAATCACAGCCTTGGGGTGGCCCGTGGGCAGCCATTGATTGACGAAGAGGCGGCTGTGGTCACTGGTGGTCAGCCAGAACGTCTCGTGGATCATGGCGATTCCTTTCCATGCAGGGGCGCGGGGGGTGGTTGCATTGTATAGCGCATTATCGGGCTGGCATCAGCTCACGCCACGGCAGGAAGATTCACGCGATCAATGACGCCTTTGCGCATATTTGCCTGATTGGCCATAACTGCTAGTGTCCGTGAAGCTCCGCTTTTTGCATTGCGCTTTTTGAGGGATCAGAGAGAAATGACAGATAAGCGGCCCGGATAGGCTCAGGTAAAGAGGACAAGAACAATGCAACCTGATTTCTGGAATGACAAGCGCCCGGCCGGCGTGCCCCTGGACATCGACGCGGGTGCCTACAAGTCGGTCATCGAGGTGTTCGAGCGTTCCTGCAAGAAATTTGCTGATCGCCCCGCGTTCAGCAACATGGGTATCACCCTGACCTACGCCGAACTGGAGCGCCAAAGCGCAGCATTTGCCGGTTACCTGCAAGCCCATACCGACCTGGTGCCCGGGGATCGCATCGCGGTGCAGATGCCCAACGTCCTGCACTATCCGGTTGCCGTGTTCGGCGCATTGCGCGCCGGGCTGATTGTGGTCAACACCAACCCGCTGTACACCGCGCGGGAGATGCGTCATCAGTTCAAGGACTCCGGCGCCCGGGCGCTGGTGTACCTCAACATGTTCGGGCAGAAAGTCCAGGAAGTGCTGCCCGACACCGACATCCAGTACTTGATCGAAGCCAAAATGGGCGACTTCATGCCCGCCGCCAAAGGCTGGCTGGTCAATACGGTGGTGAGCAAGGTCAAAAAAATGGTCCCGGCGTATTCCTTGCCCCAGGCCATTTCCTTCAAAAGTGCGTTGCGCATGGGCCGAGGGCTGGGCATCAAGCCACTGAAAGTCGGGCTCGATGATCTCGCCGTGCTGCAATACACCGGCGGCACCACCGGCCTGGCCAAGGGCGCAATGCTGACCCACGGCAACCTGGTGGCGAACATGCAGCAAGTGCGAGCCTGCCTGGAGCAATTCGGCAATGACGGTCAGCCGCTGTTGCGCGAAGGCCAGGAAGTGATGATCGCGCCGCTGCCGCTGTACCACATCTACGCCTTCACCGCGAATTGCATGTGCATGATGGTGTCCGGCAACCACAATGTACTGATCACCAATCCGCGAGACATCGGCGGCTTCATCAAAGAACTGAAAAACTGGCGTTTCTCGGCGCTGCTCGGGCTTAACACGCTGTTCGTGGCACTGATGGACCACGCGGATTTCAAGACGCTGGATTTTTCCACGCTCAAGCTCACCAACTCCGGCGGCACCGCGCTGGTCAAGGCCACCGCCGAGTGTTGGGAGCAATTGACCGGTTGCCGCATTACCGAAGGCTACGGTTTGACCGAAACCTCGCCGGTGGCTTGCACCAACCCGTATGGCGAGCTGTCGCGCATTGGCACGGTCGGGCTGCCGGTGCCGGGCACCACGCTGAAAGTGATCAACGATGAAGGCGTCGAGCAGCCGTTGGGCGAGCGCGGCGAGCTGTGCATCAAAGGTCCGCAGATCATGAAGGGTTACTGGCAAAAACCCGAAGCCACCGCCGAGGTGCTGGATGCCGAGGGCTGGTTCAAATCCGGCGACATCGCAGTGATCGACCCGGATGGCTTTGTACGCATTGTCGATCGCAAAAAGGACATGATCATTGTCTCGGGCTTTAACGTGTACCCGAACGAGATCGAAGATGTGGTCATGGCCCACCCGAAAGTCGCCAATTGTGCAGTGATAGGTGTGCCGGACGAGCGTTCCGGCGAGGCGGTGAAGTTGTTTGTGGTGGCGCGGGAAACGGGTGTCAGCCTTGAAGAGCTCAAGGCCTACTGCAAGGAAAACTTCACGGCGTACAAAGTGCCCAAGCACATCGTGTTGCGCGAGTCGTTGCCGATGACACCGGTGGGCAAAATTTTGCGGCGGGAGTTGCGGGATATTGCTTGATTGATGGATGGCCGCGCTACGCGCGGATCGCGAGCAGGCTCGCTCCCACAGGGTTCTCGGTGATCTGTGGGAGCGAGCCTGCTCGCGATTTTTTTTGTGCAAAGCCCCGGTTCCCGGCGCTTTCAGAGCATTATAGAATTTTTGCTCTAAAATGACCGGTTGTAATTCTTGAGTCACAAATGTGACTGTAGAGGCCGCTTTTGGCTCTAGGCGACCCTCGGCAAAGCTGCTACTCTCGGCGCGCTTTGTGACTTCTCGGCCTTCTGTCAGCCAGATTCACCAATGACCAAACACCAATAATAATCGCATCAAATGCGGTGCTGAATTCGCGTTGCTGAGGAGTGGGCTTCCATGATCGAAGACTTTTGGAAGGATAAGTACCCAGCTGGGATTGCTGCCGACATCAATCCAGACGAGTATCCGAATATTCAGGCAGTGTTGAAGCAATCCTGCCAACGCTTCGCCAACAAACCGGCATTCAGCAACCTGGGCAAGACAATTACCTACGGTGAACTGTACGAATTGTCCGGTGCCTTTGCCGCGTATCTGCAACAGCATACCGATTTGCAGCCGGGCGATCGAATCGCCGTGCAACTGCCCAACGTGTTGCAGTACCCGGTGGCCGTCTTCGGTGCCATCCGCGCCGGGCTGATCGTGGTCAACACCAACCCGTTGTACACCGCACGGGAAATGGAACACCAGTTCAACGACTCTGGTGCCAAGGCCCTGGTCTGCCTCGCCAACATGGCGCATCTGGCGCAAACCGTGGTGCCGAAGACCGGCGTCAAACACGTCATCGTCACCGAAGTCGCCGACCTGCTGCCGCCGCTCAAGCGCCTGCTGATCAACAGTGTCATCAAGTACGTGAAGAAGATGGTGCCGGCGTATCACTTGCCCAAAGCCGTCAAGTTCAACGATGTATTGAGCAAGGGCCACGGCCAGCCAGTGGCTGAAGCCAGCCCGGCCAGCAGCGATGTGGCTGTGCTGCAATACACCGGCGGCACCACCGGCGTGGCCAAGGGTGCGATGCTGACCCACCGTAACCTCGTGGCGAACATGCTGCAGTGCAAGGCGCTGATGGGGTCCAACCTCAACGAAGGTTGCGAGATCCTGATCACGCCGCTGCCGCTGTACCACATCTATGCGTTCACCTTTCATTGCATGGCGATGATGCTGATCGGTAATCACAACATCCTGATCAGCAACCCGCGCGACCTGCCGGCGATGGTCAAGGAACTGTCGAAGTGGAAGTTCAGCGGCTTCGTTGGCCTCAACACGTTATTCGTGGCCCTGTGCAACAACGAAGGTTTCCGCAAGCTGGATTTCTCTGCACTGAAAGTCACGTTGTCCGGCGGCATGGCCCTGCAACTGGCGGCGGCAGAACGCTGGAAAGCGGTCACCGGTTGCGCCATCTGCGAAGGCTACGGCATGACCGAAACCAGCCCGGTGGCCACGGTCAACCCGATCCAGAACATCCAGATCGGCACCATCGGCATTCCGGTGCCGTCGACCCTGTGCAAAATCGTCGACGACGCCGGTGTCGAGCAGCCACTGGGCGAAATCGGCGAACTGTGCGTGAAAGGCCCGCAGGTCATGAAGGGCTATTGGCAGCGCCAGGAAGCCACCGACGAAATGCTCGACAGCGAAGGCTGGTTGAAGACCGGCGACATCGCACTGATCCAGCCTGATGGCTACCTGCGCATTGTCGATCGCAAGAAAGACATGATCCTGGTGTCCGGTTTCAACGTGTACCCGAACGAGTTGGAAGACGTGCTGGCGACGCTGCCGGGGGTGTTGCAATGCGCGGCCATCGGCGTGCCTGACGAGAAATCGGGCGAGGCGATCAAGATTTTCATCGTCGCCAAACCGGGCGTGACCCTGACCAAGGAGACGGTGATGGAGCACATGCGCGCCAACGTTACCGCCTACAAGGTGCCGCGCACGGTAGAGTTCCGCGATGCACTGCCGACCACCAACGTCGGCAAGATCCTGCGTCGGGAATTGCGCGATGAAGAGTTGAAGAAGATCAACGCGAAGAAAGCGACCGCGTAAACAACAAAAAGCCCCGCCGATGCGGGGCTTTTTGTTGAAGATCTTTTTGATTTTTTACTGACGGAACGGCGCGAAGTTGACGTTGGTGCCCGCCGGGCGCATGTCCTGCAGGTACGAGTCCTTGTCGGCGCTCAATTCCAGGCTAAGCGCCGCTTTGCGCTTGCCCTCGTTACGCACGACCAGCCCTTCGAGCTTCTCGCGCAGGAACACTGTCGGCACTTTCAAATGCAGCAGTTCATCGGTGTCCGGGGTGTGCATCAGCAGGTGAATCCACTCGTACTGACCAATGGCCAGGCGTGCCACCGGAATATCGAACCACCAGATGTTGCGATTGCGGTTCAGTTCGGTGAAGTGGCAGTTGTTGACGCCAAGCACAGCACCACCAAGTTCCTGGTTTCTGCGGGCAATGGCCTGCTTTTTATCGAGTTTCATAACATTCCTGCGGGGATTGGATCTTCAGCGCCATGGCGCCAATACGTTGCGCATTCTCGGGGGTTGCCGGGCAAACATAAAGCCCAACCTGCATTGAACGATGAAATGTCGTGCTGAAAATAAATGAAACTCCGCGCAAATGTCTCCGGTCAACCCTGTGTAACGACTTTTCCTCCCAGTGAAATATACGCAGGAGATTCATCATGGGCAGCACAGGCGATAAAGTGAAAGGCATGGCCAACGAAGCCGTCGGTAACGTCAAGCAAGGCGTCGGCAAGGCCACCGGTAATGACAAGATGCGCGCCGAAGGCGTGGTCCAGGAAAAGAAAGGCGAGGCCCAGCAAGCGGTCGGCAAAGCCAAGGATGCCGTGAAAAAAGGTGTCGACAAGGCCTGATCCGGTCGTAGAAGCAGCATCGAAACGGCCATCCACAGATGGCCGTTTTTGTGTCAGCCTGAACTTGATTGATGAAATTGTTTCAAAGTCGCCAGGTAGGCTACTTTGATGAAAGAAAACGGCCCCTGAGTCGCCACGACTACCACCCCATCCTGTTTGCGGCGAATGGAGACGCTAATGATTTTCCCGGACATGAAAGGTCTGCCCATCCACCGTGTGATGGTGCGCACGGTTACCGAGTTCGTCGACGACGAAATGTCGACCTATGCCTCGGCGCTGGCCTATCAAATGCTGTTTTCGCTGTTCCCCTTCATTCTGTTCCTGATCGCCCTGATCGGTTTCCTGCATCTTCCGGACTTCTTTTCGTGGTTGCGACTGCAATCGGAGCTGGTGTTGCCGCCCCAGGCCCTGGAACAAGTGAACCCGGTGATCGACCAGCTTCAGCAGTCCAAGGGTGGCTTGCTGTCCGTGGGTATCGTGATTGCCCTGTGGACAGCTTCGGCCGGCGTGCGCTTGATGATGAGTGCGATGAACGCCGCTTACGACGTGGTGGAAGGTCGTCCGGCGTGGAAGCGTTTTCCGCTGTCGATCATCTACACCGTCGGCATCGCCGGCATGCTGCTGATCGCCGCCGCGCTGATGGTGCTCGGACCGCAGGTGATGAGCTGGATCGCAGCGCAAGTCGGCCTGGAGTTTTTCATCGTCACCCTGTGGACCATTGCGCGCTGGCCGGTGATCGTGATTCTGTTGATGGTCGCGGTGGCGCTGATCTATTACGTCATGCCTGACGTCAAACAGGAGTTTCGCTTCATCACCCCAGGTTCAGTGCTGGCCGTGGTGGTGTGGATCATCGCGTCGCTGGGCTTCGGTTTGTACGTCAAGGAGTTCGCCAACTACAACGCCATGTATGGCAGTATCGGCGCGATCATCGTGCTGTTGCTGTACTTCTACATTTCCGCCGCGGTGTTGCTGCTCGGTGCGGAGATGAACGCAGTGATCGAGCACATGTCGCGAGAGGGCAAAGACCCGGGTGAAAAAGTTGCCGGCGAGCTGGGTCCCGTCCATGAGGAAAAACAGCATGTGTCGGGACTGGGCCGTGATCATTCACAACCCAAACCAACCATTGACGAAACCTGACCATGATCCGTGAAATCCTGAAAATGGGCGATGAACGCCTGCTGCGCATTGCCCCGCCGGTGCCTGCCGACATGTTCGACAGCCCCGAGTTGTGGCAACTGATCGATGACATGTTCCAGACCATGGAGAGTGTCGGCGGCGTCGGCCTGGCCGCGCCGCAGATCGGCGTTGATCTGCAGCTGGTGATCTTCGGTTTCGAACACAGCGAGCGCTACCCCGACGCCGAAGCGGTGCCGCAGACGATCCTGATCAACCCGCTGATCACGCCACTGAGCCCGACCCTGGAAGAGGGGTTCGAAGGCTGCCTGTCAGTGCCGGGCCTGCGCGGCGCGGTGGAGCGTTATCAACACATCCGCTACGAGGGGTTCGATCCGAAGGGGCAGCCAATCGTCCGTGTTGCATCGGGGTTTCATGCGCGGGTGGTGCAGCATGAGTGCGATCACCTGATCGGCCGGTTGTATCCATCGCGCATCAGCGACTTCAGCAAATTCGGCTTCACCGACGTGATGTTCCCGGATCTCGATCCGAACGCGGATGATTGACCCGCGGCTCTAAACCCATGGCGATCATCGGTTTGCTGCGGGCATAGCGACTCAGGCGCTCAACCATCGCGTAGGGCATTGACGGATCAAAGGTAAAGCCGCGACGCTCATAAAAGCCCCGCAAGTCTGGATGACAAAACAGCCAAACTGGCCATTCGCAGTCCTTTACTGCCGCGGTGATCAACGCGGCGGCGATGCCTTGTTCGCGACACGCCGGATCGACGAACAGCCCGGTCAGCCAGTGCCCGCCGGATACCGGGCGCAAACACAACGCGCCGACGATGTCATCGCGCCGGGCCACCCACAATTGCGCGTCGCGAACCGCTTTCATGGACGATTGATGAGCGCGGTAGAACTTGTTCATCAATGGCCAAAGCGGCTCATCGAGTCGGCTGAAATGGGTATCGGGCATGGTCTCGGGCTGTCGGTGCGCAAAGCGGGCGATTATAAAAGAACGCGGCCTCAAGGATAGGTGTATACCTGATCTCACATCCCCTGTGAGTGGAGTACGCATCATGTCCAAAGGTATGGATTCAAAGAAAGCAGACAAGAAAAAGCCGGCAAAAACCGCTATCGAAAAGCGCGCCGACAAGAAAGCCAAAAAGGTCAATGTGTTCGGGCATTGAGCCTGCGCTGACCGATCGCTCCCGCGCCATGCGGGAGCGATCACATTAAAAATAATCTGCAACAAACCCCGCGTCGTGGCATGGGCGAGGTGGGTTCCTGATCCGCGCTACGCGCCGTTTCCCAAACCGATATTGCCTTTACCTATCTCCACGCCCGCCATCGTCCAGCGTTTATTGCCCTCCAGGCTGAACCGATTTTGTACTCAATACTGGCCGACTAGTGGCCTTGCAAGCTTTACGCGTCTGGCTATGCTCTCGTATAACTAACCATGTCGATAACGATGGTTGGTCTCCAGAGTGCGCACTCCAAGGCACCGACACACTTCAATGGAGCTGTAGTGGAAAAAGGAGTTTTCTAATGAGCACGTTAGGGCTGACCCGCCTGCGGGTTATCAAGAGAAGGATGTCTTGATGAGAGTGTCGCAACAAGGACCCTCCGATTGAACATCATTAATCACCTGACTGGTCCTTCCTGATATTGGAGGGGCGTGTGTGCCTGTTCTATGGAACGCAGTGGTGGATTTGAAAGACCAGCAACTTTCAATAAGTCAAAAGACCGCGCATAGGGTGATACGAACATGTTTAACCTACATCACAAGGCTGACCTGCTGGAAATCGAACGCTTCAGTTGCGCGCTGACCGAGGCCAATGCCAAGTTGGCGGCGGTCAGTCGTTCGATGGCAATGATTGAATTCACCCCTGAAGGTATCGTTCTCGATGCCAATGAAAATTTTTGCAGTGTCATGGGTTACAGTGCTGAAGAAGTGCGCGGCAAGCACCATCGGGTGTTCTGCGAGGAGGTGTTTTACCGCAGTGAGGAGTACGCCAAATTGTGGCGTGACCTGGCCCGCGGCGAGCCGGTCAGCGGCACCTTTTTGCGCCTGAACAAGGGCGGCAAGGAAATCTGGCTCGAAGCCAGCTACATGCCGGTGTTTGGGCCCGATCGGCAAGTCAAAAGCGTGATCAAGGTCGCGACTGATATCACCGAGCGGGTCAACAAGGAGCATGAAAATGAAAGCATGTTGTCGGCCATCAGCCGCTCCATGGCGGTGATCGAACTCACCCCCGAAGGGCGGGTGATCACGGCCAATGAAAACTTCCTGAAAACCATGCAGTATTCGCTCAACGAAGTGCTCGGGCAGCACCACAGTCTGTTCTGTCACCGCGCCGAGGCCGAATCGTCCGGCTACAAAGCGTTCTGGGCTTCGCTCAACCGCGGCGAATATCACTCGCATCGTTTCGAGCGCAAGAACAAGCAGGGTCAGACGATCTACCTCGAAGCGTCCTACAACCCGTTGTTCGACACCAAGGGGCGGCTCTACAAAGTGGTGAAGTTCGCCAGCGATATCACCGCCCAAATGACCACCCTGCAGACCGCTGCGGAATCGGCCCACAGCACCTCAGTGCA
This sequence comes from Pseudomonas reinekei, assembly GCF_001945365.1. Taxonomy (GTDB): domain Bacteria; phylum Pseudomonadota; class Gammaproteobacteria; order Pseudomonadales; family Pseudomonadaceae; genus Aquipseudomonas; species Aquipseudomonas reinekei. Next base: position 70,478 of record NZ_MSTQ01000003.1, on the reverse strand, counting down.
AAACGACGCCTGCGCGCGCAAAGGTTCCGAGGTGGTGCAGCAAACGGTTCAAATCATCCAGGACATTTCCAGGGACCTGAACCAGGCTGCGCTGAGTATCGATGCAGTGAGCAAACAGTCGGACATCATCGGCACCATCGTGCAGACCATCCGTGGCATCGCCGATCAGACCAACCTGCTGGCGCTCAACGCCGCGATCGAAGCCGCCCGCGCCGGCGAGCATGGACGGGGTTTTGCGGTGGTGGCCGATGAAGTGCGCAGCCTCGCGGCCCGGACGAGTCAGGCGACGCTTGAGATTGTCGACGTGGTGCGCAAAAACCACGATTTGTCCTTGAGTGCCGTGTCAAGCATGCAATCGAGCCTGAGTCGAACGGGGCTCGGGGTGGAACTGGCGAACGAGGCGGGGGAAGTGATTCTGGAAATTCAACAGGGATCGCGGCACGTGGTGGATGCGATCAGTCAATTCAACTCCACCTTGCAGTTGAATTGAGGGCATCAAATAAAGAAGGGTCCCGGTAGAGGGACCCTTCTTGATCACTTCAACCACCTCAAAGCGAAGCGACGAGTTGCTCCACAGCCTCAGCGCCCGGTTTGTTGTTGCGTTCGTTGGCTTCTTCGGTCTTGGCCATCTTCATCTTGTCTTCCATGCGCTGGGCGATCTCTTCGCCGATCGCTTGCTGTTTCTCCGGCGGCATGGCGTCGACCTCTTCCTGCGTCAGCCCCATTTCCTCAAGAATCGCATCACGTATGCGCTGCTCGGGGGTTTTGCTCATGTAGTCCTTGAACTCGTCCGTCGCTGAACCGCTACCGATCCGGTCCTTGACGTCATCCGGCAGCGGGGCATACACCGCTTGCAGATTCACCCGGGTCTTGGCGAACGCCTCATCGACGTTGTCGCTCACCTTCGCGGCCTCGCTGACCTGTTGCGTGGCAACTTGGGTGGCGGATTCCTGAACCTGCGTACCGGCTTGCGTGGTTTGCGCCTGCACATGGTTTTGCAGGGCCTGGGCCATGACGCTTTGAAGGCCGGCAGCGGCTTCAGTGGTTGGGTCTTCGCCAGGGCGTTTGGGGATCGGGACTACCAGGTTTGATTTTGCACTGACCAACATGAGAAGAGACCTTGTAGGTGTTTGTGGTGCACTGTCTGGAGCAAATAGTATGCCTTTTTTGAAAATCGTAGTTATATCAGTTGGTTAGTGTTTTATTTCGTTGCTGTCGAGGCTGTTTTGCGGCCAAACCTTGCCACGCGGCGGCAGCGTTCGACCGCATGGCCATCCATGCTGGGCGATAGCGCGGGACCGCTCAAGGCAAGCCATTACAGCAATGCTTGAGGAACCCGGGGCGCTGCGCCAGGCGCTTGAAATACTCATCGATGGCCGGGTAATCGGGGCGCTCCATCGGCGTCATCAGCCAGCGGTTGATCGACAGGCCGATGACGATATCCGCCAGGCTAAACCGCGCGCCGGCGACGTAAGCGCGGGTGGTCGCAAGTTGGTGTTCGAGGATGCCCATTTTCTGGTTTCAGCCACGTAGGCCGACTTCGATGCGATGGCTGTCCTGGTACTCCGGGTCCTTGCGCACCAGTGCCATGAACGCGTAGCTCCAGGATGAATTGAGATCGGTGGCCTGCCAGTCCATCCATTGCTCCACCCGGGCGCGAGCGGCCGGTTCGCCAGGCAGCAACTCGTGATGGTGTTGGTGTTTGCCGGCCAGATAGCGGCAGATGGTGTTGGACTCCCACAACACCCCTGCCTCATCGATGATCACCGGGACCTGGGCGTTGGGGTTGAACCTGAGAAACTCTGGGCTATGGGTGGAGGCAAACCCGCTGCCCCAATCCTCGCGCTCAAAGGACAGGCCCAGTTCCTCGCAGGTCCACAGCACCTTGCGGACGTTGATCGACGAGGCTTTGCCGAGAATCTTAAGTGAGTGGTCCATTGCGCTAGTCCCTCGAGAGTGGCCTACAGACAATTGTAGGAGCTGAAGGGGGCGGCGATCTTTTGATCTTGACTTTAAAAACGCAGATCACAAGGTCGCCGCCTTCGGCAGCCCCAGCGAGGGGGCATGTGAAATCAGGTGCTTTCTCGCACCTTCAGCTCAAAGCCCATGTCCTGAACGGGTTTGGCCACCGTGTTGCCGGCCATCAGGGTCAGCATTTGTTCGGCCGCACGGCGGCCGATCGCTTCACGCGGGGTGTTGATGCTGCTCAGACGCGGGACCATGTGCGCCGACGCCGGCAGGTCATTGAAGCCGAGGATCGCCACCTGTTCGGGGATTTTGATCCCGTGGCGCATGGCTTCGAGCAACGCGCCCTGAGCCAGGTCGTCGTTGCCGAAGAAGATTGCATCGACATCCGGATGACTGGCGATCATCTGCAAGAACAATTCGCCACCCAGGCCTACAGAGGACGGGCGCGGGGTCAGCACTTCCAGGCCCGGGTCGTACCGTCCTGCCTTCTGCAGAGCGCGGCGGTAACCTTCGCCGCGCAGCAAGGTGCGCTGATCCAGTTGCGCACCGATGTAGGCCAGGCGCTTGCGACCGCGCGACAGCAAGTGCTCGGCGGCTGTCTCGCCGGCAGCCAGTTGCGAGAAACCGACGCAATTGAGACCGGCGGCGCTGTCCAGCTCCATCATGTACACGCACGGAATGTTGCTGGCTTCGATCATCCGCCGCGAGCTTTCGGTGCGGTCAAACCCGGTCAGTAAAAAGCCGCGCGGCTGATAGGCCATGTAATTGCGCAGCAGGTTTTCTTCTTCGTCGCGGGAATAGTGGAAGTTGCCGATCAGCACTTCGAAGCCCTTGGGGCGCAACACCTGATGAATGGCTTCCAGGGTGTCGATGAACAGCAGGTTGGACAACGACGGCACCAACACCACCACCGAATGGCTTTGCGCCGAGGCCAACGCACGGGCGGCAGGGTTGACCACATAGTTGAGCTCAAGCGCGGCTTTCTGGACTTTTTCCACCAGTTCGGTGGCCACGCTGCTGACGCCGCGCAAGGCGCGCGAAGCGGTAATCGGGCTGACACCGGCCAGGCGGGCGACTTCGTTCAGGGTAGGGCGGCCAGTGGTGCGGGTATTTTTATCGTTTTTAGTTGGATTCATCGACGGCTTGCCAAACAAAATTCAAGGCACTAAGGTAGCGCTGTCTCGATGCAGCTGCAAATGCGTGAGCGGGGGTTCGCCTGATCCTCGCTTTTTGGCGTTGAGACCGAACATGCTGCAACCCATAAAATGACAAGAAAGGCGTCGGCAACTTCTGCTTTTGTTTAAGTGTCATAGCTGACAAAGGTAGCGCTGTCTGCGCGCTGAGGTGTTACATGAATCATCCCATCACCGCCCTGGTCATCATGGGCGTTGCCGGTTGCGGCAAGACGTGCGTCAGCGAAGCCCTGTGCCAACTGAGCGGCGCCACTGCCATTGAAGGCGACTCTTTCCACCCCGCCGCCAATATCGAAAAGATGAGCGCGGGTATTCCCCTGAACGACGAAGACCGTGCCGGCTGGCTCGACAGCCTGTGCGATGAATTGCGCCGCGTTGACGCCAAGGGCCAGCGCCCGGTGCTGACGTGCTCGGCGCTCAAGCTTATTTACCGCGAACGTCTGCGCAGCGCCTTGCCGGGCCTGGGCTTTGTGTTCCTGGAGCTGACCCCCGAAGTCGCCGCCGACCGTGTTTCCCACCGGCCGGGCCACTTCATGCCGTCGACCTTGATCGACAGCCAGTTCGCCACCCTCGAATCCCCCGTCGGCGAGCCATTGACCCTGGCTCTCGATGCTTCGAACCACAGCGTCGATGAACTGGCCGTTCAGGCACACCACTGGTGGCTCGAGCATGGCTTGAAGCGCGCTGGTTAATGTTTTGCTTGCAGAGATAGCGCTGTCCTTATGGCTTTCGAATTACCCGCTTCAATAACAACAACAACCAGGAGACACCCCTAATGTTTGGCATGTCCCACGAGACGTTCCTGCTGCTCGATGCAGTGGTCACGGTGATCGGGCTTATCGTCCTGATTACCAAGTTCAAGTTGCACCCTTTCCTTGCCCTGATCATTGCCGCCGCCTTCCTCGGGCTGACGTCCGGCATGCCGATCGGCACCATCATCAAGGCGTTCCAGGACGGCTTCGGTGGCGTGCTCGGTTTCGTCGGCATCATCCTGGCGCTGGGCACCATGCTCGGCAAAATGATGGCCGAGTCGGGCGGGGCAGACCAGATTGCCCAAACCCTGATTCGCGCCTTCGGCAAGGACAAAGTGCAGTGGGCCATGATGTTCGCCGCGTTCCTGGTGGGCATTCCGCTGTTCTTCGAAATCGGCTTCGTGTTGCTGATTCCGCTGGTGTTCATCGTTGCCCGCCGCACTGGCGTATCGATCATCAAGATCGGTATCCCGCTGCTGGCCGGCCTGTCCGCGGTACACGGCCTGGTGCCGCCGCACCCGGGCCCGCTGCTGGCGATTGGCGTGTTCGGTGCCGACATCGGTAAAACCATTCTTTATGGCCTGATCGTGGCGCTGCCGACCGCGATCATTGCCGGTCCGATCTTCGGTACGTTCATCGCCAAGCACATCCCCGGTCATCCGAACCAGGAGCTGGTGGATCAACTGGCCCGCGAGACGGATTCGGCTGAACTGCCGAGCTTCGGCATCACTTTGGTGACCGTGCTGCTGCCGGTATTCCTGATGCTGCTCAAGACCTTTGCCGACGTGGTGCTGCCGGATGGCAACATCTTCCGTTCCTTCATGGACCTGATCGGCCACCCGATCTCGGCGTTGCTGCTGGCCTTGCTGCTGTCGCTGTACACCTTCGGCTACAAGCAAGGCATCGGTTCCAGCCAAATGATGAAATGGCTGGACGCGAGCCTCGCGCCGACCGCCGCGATCATCCTGATCATCGGTGCCGGTGGTGGCTTCAAGCAGATGCTGGTCACCAGCGGTGTGGGTGACGTGATCGGCCACATGGCGGTCAACGCACAGATCTCGCCGATCCTGCTGGCGTGGCTGGTGGCGGCGGTGATTCGTATTGCCACCGGTTCGGCAACCGTAGCGACCATCACTGGTGCCGGCATCGTGGTGCCGGTGGTCGGGATGATCCCGGGTGTGAACCGTGAGCTGCTGGTGCTGGCGACCGGTGCCGGCTCCCTGATCCTGTCCCACGTGAACGACGCCGGTTTCTGGCTGGTCAAGCAGTACTTCAACATGACCGTGGCCGAAACCTTCAAGACCTGGACCGCGATGGAAACCATTCTGTCGGTGGTGGGCCTGGGCTTTATTCTGTTGTTGTCGCTGTTCGTTTAAGCGATTCGCCAGACACAAAAAACCGCAGCAATGCGGTTTTTTTGTGGGTGATCAAAACTCAACGTTGATCACTTTTGTGGCGAGGGAGCTTGCTCCCGCTCGGCTGCGAAGCAGTCGCAAACCCGGTCAAGGCGTCCTGGCTGAAGAAATGCGGTGACCGGTTTCGGGGCCGCTTCGCGACCCGGCAGGAGCAAGCTCCCTCGCCGCAGGATCGTTGTTGTCACAGGTATCGGAGTTCAGGCGTTGGGTTTGGTGACCAGCCCATCCGCCCGGAACATCCCGCGAATCCCGCGCACGGCCTGCCGAATCCGGTCCTGGTTTTCGATCAGCGCGAAGCGCACGTGATCATCGCCATATTCGCCGAAACCGACACCCGGCGAGACACAGACCTTGGCCTCAGCCAGCAGCTTCTTGGCGAACTCCAGCGAACCCAGATGCGCATAAGCCTCGGGAATCTTCGCCCAGACATACATCGACGCCTTCGGATTTTCCACCATCCAACCCAGTTCATGCAGGCCTTTGACCAACACGTTTCGGCGCTGCCGGTACTGTTCGGCGATATCGCGCACGCATTGCTGATCGCCTTCCAGTGCGGCAATCGCCGCCACTTGCAGCGGGGTGAAGGTGCCGTAGTCGTGGTAGCTCTTGATCCGCGCCAGGGCGTTGACCAGTTCCGGGTTGCCGACCATGAAACCGATGCGCCAACCGGCCATGTTGTAGCTCTTGGACAGGGTGAAAAACTCAACCGCAATGTCCTTGGCGCCCGGCACCTGCATGATCGACGGGGCTTTCCAGCCGTCGTAGACGATGTCGGCGTAGGCCAGGTCATGCACCACCAGGACGTCGTACTGCTTGGCGAGGGCGATGACCCGTTCGAAGAAATCCAGCTCCACACATTGTGCGGTCGGGTTGGACGGGAAACCCAGAATCATCATTTTCGGTTTAGGGATCGAGCCACGAATGGCCCGCTCCAGTTCCGCGAAGAAATCCACCCCCGGCACCAGCGGCACCGATCGCACCTGGGCGCCGGCAATCACGGCACCGTAAATGTGAATCGGATAGCTCGGGTTTGGCACCAGCACCGTGTCGCCCTGATCCAGAGTCGCCAGCATCAAGTGCGCCAGGCCTTCCTTGGAACCAATGGTGACAATGGCTTCGCTCTCCGGGTCGATATCGACCTCGTAGCGCTCCTTATACCAGTTGGAAATTGCCCGGCGCAGGCGCGGAATACCCTTTGACGTCGAGTAACCGTGGGTGTCGTCGCGCTGGGCGACCTGCACGAGTTTGTCGACGATGTGCGGCGGCGTGGCGCCGTCAGGGTTGCCCATGCTCAAGTCGATGATGTCTTCGCCACGACGTCGGGCGGCCATCTTCAGCTCGGCAGTGATGTTGAAAACGTAAGGGGGGAGTCGATCTATGCGCGCAAAGCGGCGCGGCGAACCTTGTTCGGCCATTGTTGCCTCGGATAACGTAAGCGCCCGGAACCGTCCGAGCGACGCTGGTCACTGCGGTGACCTGAGGCGGAATGTACGGGCAGCTGTGGCAGACTGTCCAGCCTCCATGTAAACAAATTTTTCCGAAGGAATTGGGTCGATGGAATTCACCAGTGGCTTTTTGCTGAGCCTTTCGCTGTGCCTGGACATTGGCGTGGCCAATATCGCGATGATTACGTTGGCGATGCAGCGCGGCTATTTTCAAGGCTTCGCGCTGGGGCTGGGCACCTGCGTTGGCGACCTGATCTACGCCGTGCTGGCGCTGGCGGGCATGACCGTGTTGCTGCAATACGAAACCGTGCGCTGGGTGTTGTGGATCGGCGGCTCGGCGCTGCTGGTGTACTTCGCGGCGAAGATGATTTATTCGGCGATCCACCATGAGGCCTTGCTGGCGGAGACGGCAGAAGTCGGACACAACTCCCATCGCAAGGAGTTCTTGCGCGGGATCTTCCTGGCCATGTCGTCACCCAGTGCGATTCTCTGGTTCGCTGCAGTGGGCGGCACGTTGATCGCGCGTTCCGGTGGCGGCGGTGCGCTGAGTTCGGCGCTGTTTCTCGGCGGTTTCCTGTGTGCCGGGTTGTTGTGGTCCGCCGGCCTGTGCTTCGCGGCGAGCCACGGTGGCAAGTTGCTGGGTGACAAATTGCTGCGCTATTCCTACATGGCATCGGCAGCGATCTTCTGCTACTTCGCGGTTTACGTGATCCTGTCGGGCTACAACGAGTTTATTGGCTCTGCTGCCGTCGAGCAGTTGCACGCGCTGTAACTGGGCGATTCGGGTTTGGCTTCTATACTCCCAGCCCAACCCACTTTTTAGCTTCAGGAGTCGAGTCATGGATGAGCAAATACGCGTCGAAGTGTCCGAGCCCCGTTTTGAGCACGGGCACTTCTTGCTGATTGCCGGACTGGGTGGCCGATTTACCCAAGAGACAACCCAAGGCATTCCCGCACTCTGGGAGAAATTCATTCCCGAGATGGGCAGGATTCCCGGTCAAAAAAGCGAAGTAACCTACGGCATCTGTTGCAATCCGGATGGCAAAGGGGGATTCGAGTACATCGCCGGCGTCGAAATCGACAAGCTCGACGACCTGCCAGACAAGTACCGTTGGGTCGAGATTCAGGCTCAGCATTACGCGGTGTTCGAGCACAAAGGCTCGCTGGATCAGTTGCCCGCGACCTTTCAGTACATCTGGAAAACCTGGTTGCCGCAGTCCGGCAAAGAGGCGGCGGACGCCCCGGAGTTCGAACGCTACAGCGAAGACTTCAACCCGAAGCTCAACACCGGAAAGCTGGAAATCTGGCTGCCGATCAAGGCGTAATCCAGGCCTCGAGCGGCGGATCGGGAGATTCGCCACTCGATGTCACGTTGCTGCTGATTTAACATTCCCCAACCAATTCTTCGCTGACCCCGAGCTGCCATGAACACCGTTATCCGCAATGTCACACCGGCCGACCTGGACCGCTGCTACGCCATCGAAACCGTTGCCTACGAAGGTGACGAAGCCGCGACCCGCGAGAAAATCGCAGCGCGCATTGCCACCTGGCCCGAGGGTTTCATCGTTGCCGAAGTGGACGGCGTGGTGGCCGGTTTCATCAATTCGGGGGCGGCCTTCCAGGTGGAAATGTCGGACGAAGCGTTCAAGGAATTGATCGGCCACGACCCGGACGGGCCGAACGTGGTGATCATGTCGGTGGTGGTGCACCCGGATTATCAAGGGCAGGGGTTGGCGAAACGCTTGATGGGCGAATTCATCGAGCGGATGCGTGCCCTGGGCAAAGCCAGCATCCACCTGATGTGCAAGGAGCGGCACATTCCACTGTATGCCGGGTTCGGTTTTGCCTACATCAAGCCATCGGCGTCTGACCATGGTGGCATGGCGTGGCATGAGATGCTGCTGGAGTTGTAAGCCACACTGAAGATCCCCTGTGGGGAGCTTGCTCGCGATAGTGGACTAACATTCAACAGCGATATCGAGTGATGGTCCGCTTTCGCGTGCAGGAGTTAGTGGTGGCCCTTAGTTTCAGGGGTAGTAAAGACTTTCCCGGACCGGAGCCTGCGGTTGTAGGTCTCTGCATCGAACGGGCCGTCATTCAAACACTTGTGGAATGCACCAACGCTGGGCGGGTGTTTTGTGAATACTATATTCCGTTGAGTATGCTCCGTACGGCGCTTATCGCTTTATTAAGTACGGCCTCCTCACTTAGGTCAGTTGTATCGATCCGAACCCAGCTTTCTAAACCGCATCTCTCATAACTGGATCGGACTCGATTTTGATACTCAATGAAACTCCTGATGCGATCCTCATTGCCTCCATCATAGGCTCCACTCTCGCTCAGGCGGAATGATTCCTTTCTCTGCGCCGCAAGAACGGGATCGACATCTAAAAAAATAACGAAATCAGGCTTTCTAATTGTCGAGAATGCTGCTAAGGCTTCTTCAGCCAACTCTTCGTTTTTAAGTAGGAAGCGAGCTAGGTACTTATAGTACCAACCATCGGCAATGCAACTCATGCCAGAATCAACTAGTGGTCTTACGGCGGCATAGTCGGTGGCCTGAAACCAAGCAGTGATCAGGGCTAACCAATGTCTATCTCCTAATTGCTCAAGTGGGGCTTGGTCGGGATAATCCCAAAGAACCTCACGAAGGCGGGACATATGGAACTCTGAATAACCTGATGATACCGGTGGGCGGTTCTTGTCTATATAATGCAGAGCAGCGTGGGACTCAAAAATATTGTCATATGTGGCTCTTGCAACAGTTGATTTTCCTGCGCCATCCGTGCCTTCAAATGCGATGAATACTGCCTTCTCAGATGTGTCTTTCATTCGAAACCTCCCAAGTAAGCCTCGGTGTCAAGAGAGTTTCTACCACTTCCTTCTATTAACGGGCGAAATCCTTCTCTGCGATATATCTCTGACATCTTTTTACCGAGTGTATTCAGGAAGTTCACAGATGGCCGCTCTCTTGCAGAATATTGTGAACCGGCGTCAGGGTGGAACACTGCAACCGCAGGAACGACTCCCATCTCTCCAAAGTACTCAACCCCATAACACTTCCATTTCGTGAGAGTCAAATCATGAAGCATGCTCCCCACTTAACTTTTTCTGAAAGTTTAAACTCGACACTTGTAACCATCATTAGTGAGCATCACGCTTGGCGAACGCTGAGCGGCGTACAAACAAATGACTATTACGCATATCGAAATGCGCTGCTAAATGGCTGCCATCTTCAAAAAGCCCGTTTCGAACTTCGTCACCCAGAAGTAATGATTTACGACTTGAGCAACATAGAACCAGATTTCGACTATTTGTCCGATGACGAAATAATTAACACATGGAAGTACTTAAACCTAAGAATAAGCAAATTAAATTCAATTGAACTCCGAAAAATAAAAGGAGATGGTCTATCGCCGGAAATAGCTATTTCTGGACCGTCCAAACCCTTACTGCTTGACTACAAAAAATCTCTAATTAGAGAAGCACTCTCTCACATCTCTCATAACAAACAATCCTCATCGATTAAGCCAACGGCTAGCTATTCGGAAAACTTCCATACATAGGCCACCGATGAAAATACCAAAAATAGGTTAACTTTCAAGGTTGTTTAATTTAATCCCATTCTTTAAGTAGGCTTACTAAGGGAGGTGTTCCTGTTGCGGCGAAATATTTTTTTCTGAAGTAGTACTCGCACATCGAAGCTTTGTGTTTGGTTTGTTTTCGTTCGTTAAATTCATTGTCCAGTGCAATTAACGATTTTTCTGATGTTGGATATGTTTTTGACTTTTTTAGAAGGGTTTCAATTGCCAGAAATACCAAGTCAATGTATTTGAGTGTCTCTTCAATATATGATCTACATTCTGCTTCTGTAGTTGCGCCCTGTCTGGCTAAAACAAAGAATCTATTCTTTATTTCATCAAAGCCTTCGACACGATACATGTTTGAATAAACCCACTTGTAATGCTTGTTTGTCGTACCAGTAAGGTAGGTGAAGCTCATTGTTGTTTTTAACATCATGTCACGGACGATCTCACACCCCATCCAGAGGTTTCCTGATTGCCAGGAACCTTGAACATCCTGAAAAGCGTAAAAAACAGGAAGTTTTTCACGGTGAGCTACGTAGATATGTTTTTCCAAAGGTATTCTTGATTTTAAATCGTTAAATCTTTCTTCATTTTTCAGTGCGTACCCAATAATTGATCTGTGGATAACATTGTTTTCTGTATTGGTCAGAATTGGGGCGTAGAGAAAACGCTGGTCGGAAGATATTTCTTCAAATGCAATTTCTATTTTTTCAAATATCCCTTCTATCTCTGAAAACGTTATGTAGTCAGCGTCAATGTGAATGCTGGTTTCACCGTAGAAGTCGGTTGTATTGTGTACTTCCTCCTCCTGAGTGATGTGCCGATAATTTATGTCGGTCACAAAAGCGTGTTCAACTCCTTTAATGCTATGTGCTTTTGGGCGTTGCTCGCAAAGAATGATACAGTCGATGTCGGAATGTATGGTGCCAATTCCTTCAGTTAAAGATCCGGATACGATAAGTACACTCGTGTCGTCTAAAAATGCCTTTTGGCGGAGATAGTCTTTCGGAATTGAAATTTCCCCATCTAGTATTGTTATTTCGGTGTCCGATACTTTTGCTTGTGAGGTTTTTATCAGGACGGTCATCGGGTGTCGCTCCTTGAGTAATGGTGAGTGTTTAGAATGTTATGGTTGGCAGCGTCTATAATCCTTAACTTTAATTTAAATAGTGTTTTTGGTTGGAGTTTGGTGATTGAGTTGTTTTTGTGGTGGCGGCGGTCGTGTCTAAACCATAGTTTTGATCAGAAATGTTCGTCAATACTTAGGGGTAAAATCAGAAGTGCCTTACAGACTTTGACAGGAGGATGACTTTTTAGAGAAGGAATAGTCTTTTTTTGTATGGGGGATTCTCCTACAGAATAATTCGCAAGGCCTTGTAAGAGTAGCGTTGGATCTGTTGTGTCAGTAAAGACTGTTCCTCACCAGCATCGGTGTTTCGCGGTTGTAAGTCTCGGCATCGGACTTCCAATCATTAAAACGTTTGTAATACGCCGTCACCACCGTCATCAGCATCACCGTATGCTCGATCCGGTCAGGCGAGGAAGCGCTCGTGCATTATTCGTTCAAGTCCTAGTGTATTGCCGCTTGGCGAACCGTTGAGACTGTCGATGCCCACCGAACTGATCACCAGCAGCAGCGAGGCGCGGACCATCGCCTGTATAGTCCTAGTTGAGAAAGCTGGGCTGTTTGCACAGTGCTCGTTCGTGGGGAGGTCGTAAATGGCTTTCCGTGCTTCGATTGATTAATCATCGTTGCTCCTTCGACGATTTAGAAAAACAACCCCATCCGCCGCTCATACCCAATCCGCCCCTTGTACGCCTCGCCACTGTCGACAAAGCCATATTGGGCATATAAGCCAATGGCCGACGCATTGTCCGCATCCACCGACAATTCCAACCCGCGAATCTCCGGCCAGGCCAAGCGCGCCGCCTCGGGCAGCGCTTTGAGGCAGGCCTTGCCATAACCTTTGCCTTGGGACCGTTGGTCGACTTGCAGCGCATGCAAGGTGGCGCTGTGTTCATTGGCCCAGGCCGGAAGCGCGGGTGGGCGCTTGAGCAGCAGGAAGGCCACGGGAATGTCTTCGGCCAGCAGGGCAAATCCTTTGACGCCCGGGCCGGGCTTGGACAACAAGGTGTGCAAGGCACCGTGGATGTCACCGGAGAACTTTATTTGCTCGGGATGTACTTCAATGGCTTCGACCTGCAGGCGTTGCTGCGCATTCAGGCTTTCATACGGCACGAGTCGGGCTTTCACTGGAGTGTCCTTTTTCCATCATCTATTGAGTCTCGGATTCTAGCGATTCCGGCGATCTGGATTATTTTTATTTCACCTGTCGATTCACCGGATCGCCAGACGACTAAGGGTGTCTTCCCATAAAAACCACGGAGAACCACCATGAACTCGCAAACCCAGATCCAGAACCTGATCGACCGCTATCGCCAGGCTGTCATGTCCAAGGACGTGGAAAAAGTCATGGCGCTGTATGCCGATGACATCGTCTCTTTCGATGCGGTCAAGGCGTTGCAATTCAAGGGCAAGCCCGCCTACCGCGCCCATTGGCAGGAATGCATGCAAATGTGCCCCGGCCCGCACATCTTCGAGTTCCACGAGGTCACCATCGAACCGTCCCAGGAAATCGCTTTCGCTCACTGGCTGGCGCATTGTGGTGGCACCAATGAGAAAGGCGAAACCCAGGCCTGCTGGATGCGCGTCTCGCAGTGCTATCGTCAGGTAGCCGGGTTGTGGCAGATCGTTCATGAACACTGGTCGGCGCCGTTCGACATGCAGACCGGCGCACCGCTGTTCGACCTCAAGCCTTGAGACTTTTTCTCGCCAGCCGCGCCAACATGCCGATATGCGGCCATCGTTGATCCGTTCGATAAGGAGAACGTGATGAAGTATTTATGCCTGGTCTACAGCGATGAGCAGTTGCTGCATTCGCTGCCGGAAAGCCCGCACGATTCGGAGTGCATGGCGTATGCCGAGTCGATCCAGGGCAGTGGCCGGATGGTCGCCGCCGAGGCGCTGGAATCGGTGCAGACCGCCACCACGGTGCGCATGCGCAACGGCAAAATGTCGATCACCGATGGTCCGTTCGCCGAAACCAAGGAGCAATTGGCCGGGTTCTACCTGATCGATGCCAAGGACCTCAACGAAGCGATCCAGGTCGCCGGGAACATCCCGGCGGCGCGGGTCGGCAGCGTTGAAGTGCGCCCTGTGCGCCAGCTGAATCCTTGAGTGATGGTGCACTCAGAGGTCAAGGCGCGGGTCGAGCAGGTTTATCGTGAAGAGTCGCGGCGGATTCTGGCGACGTTGATTCGCTTGCTCGGCGACTTCGACCTCGCCGAAGAGGCCTTGCACGAGGCGTTCTTCGTCGCGGTCGAGCGCTGGCAACAGGACGGCGTGCCGGACAACCCGCGCACCTGGCTGGTGTCCACCGGGCGGTTCAAGGCCATCGACGTGCTGCGTCGACGTGCGCGGTTCAATGCTTCGCGGCCATTGTTGCTGGCGCAACTGGAAGTGCTGGAGCAGGCGGACTGGAGTGACGAAGACGTGGAAGACGATCGCTTGCGGCTGATCTTCACCTGTTGTCACCCTGCATTGGCGGCGGATGCCCAGGTGCCGCTGACCCTGCGGGAAGTCTGCGACCTGACCACGGAAGAAATCGCCCGGGCCTTTCTCTCGGCGCCGGCGACCATCGCCCAGCGCATCGTACGTGCCAAGGCAAAAATCCGTGACGCAAAAATTCCCTATCAAGTGCCCTCCCTGGCGGAGTTGCCCGAACGCCTCGACAGCGTGCTGCGGGTGATTTATCTGGTGTTCAACGAGGGTTACTCAGCGTCCATCGGCGCACAAGTGACCCGCGAAGACCTGACGCGCGAGGCGATTCGCCTGGGCCGGCTATTGATGGAGTTGCTGCCGGAGCCGGAGGTCATGGGCTTGCTGGCCATGATGCTGTTGCACGAGTCGCGGCGGGTGGCCAGAACCTGCGCGAACGGCGAGTTGGTTTTGCTGGATGAGCAGGACCGAACGCTGTGGGACGGCGAGATGATTGCCGAAGGTTGCAGCTTGGTGGAGAGGGCACTGAGCAGCCGCCGATTCGGTCCGTATTGCCTGCAAGCGGCAATTGCCGCAGTGCATGCCGAAGCGCCGTCGGTGGATGAAACCGATTGGGAGCAGATCGTCGGGCTGTATGACGTGTTGCTGCGGGCGGTGCCTTCGCCGGTGATCGAGTTGAACCGGGCGGCGGCGATTTCCAAGCACGATGGGCCGTTGGCGGCGTTGATCCAGGTGGAGGCGATTCTGGCGCGCGGTGATCTGCTGGATTACCACCTGGCGCATTCGGCGCGGGCGGAGTTCTGCCGGCAGTTGGGGCGGGTGGAACAGGCGCGGGGCGCGTATGAGCGAGCCCTGGCGTTGACGCAGCAAGCGCCGGAGCGGCGGTTTATCGAGGGCCGACTCAAGGCGTTAAGGTGATGTGATCTTGCGGGCCTCATCATGAGCAGGCTCGCTCCCACAGTGGGTCGGTGTCCGTCGATACCACGTGTCCAATTGTAAGGACTGCATTTCAGCACCGCCGTTAACCGATTTGATTGGCCACACGCGGTCCAACTGTGGGAGCGAGCCTGCTCGCGATGAGGCCTGCCGCCGCGCGACTATTCCAGCATCTTCCCCAACAACCAACTCCCCGCCGGCCCCGGCGGATGCAGGCGCGACCACAGCGCATCCACCGACACCGTTTTCGGCCAGCCGCGCACCTGCAGCTCTTGCAAGGTCCCCGGCCCGAAACGCGCCACCAGCCAGCGCGGCAGAGGCGCCCAGCCAAAACCGCCTTGTGCCATTTCCAGCAGCATCAAATAACTCGGCGCCGACCAGACGCGGCCCTTCGCCCGGCTCTCATACGGATTGACGATGGTCGCCAGGCGCAATTCGCGGTGTTGCTGCAGCACCTCCTGATCAATCTGATTCAGCGTCGCCAACGGATGCTGCGGCGACACGAACAGGGCAATTTCCGTGCGTTCGTCCACCGTCGAATTGACCAGATCCGGTGGATAGCTGTCCTGCATTTCAGCAAAGGCAATCTGCGCCCGACCGCTTTGCACCAGCGCCACCAGGTCATCGCATTCGGCGATCAGGCATTCGAGCTCCAGGTCCGGATAACGCTGCTCGAACGCACTGAGCGAAGCTTCGAAGCGGTCGGACTGATAAGTGTCGGAAAGGGCCACGGTGAGTTTCGCTTCAACGCCATGGGATAGCTGGCTGGCGGTCATTTCCAGGCGGCTGGTGGCGGCGAGGATTTCTTCGGCACGCTGCAAAATCACGCGACCGGCCGGCGTCAGCCCGGGTTTGCGGCTGCTGCGGTCGAACAACGTCAGGTTGAGGTCGATTTCCAGGCTGGCCACTGCCGCGCTGATGGTCGATTGACTGCGGCCCAGCTTGCGCGCCGCGGCGGAAAAAGAACCCTGGGTGGCAGCTTCGACAAACGCCAGCAGCACTTCATGCGAGGCCATGAACTATCGCCTTGATCGATGGTTATTGGTTATGAAGTATCGGTGCGATGGCGGATCATGGCAACCATCGTCACCCAAGGGAGTCAGGCCATGAGCGCCAACAAATCCATCACCGAACGTATCTTCCAGGCCATCGGCTTTGAATTGCTGGCCATTCTGATCTGTACCCCGTTGCTGGCCTGGATCATGGATAAACCGATGCTGGAAATGGGCGCCGTTACCCTGGTGATCGCCGTCTTGGCGCTGGCCTGGAACGTGGTCTTCAACGGCCTGTTCGACCGGGTGCTCAAGCATTTCGCCATTGCCCACAACGCTTGGGTCCGCGTGGTGCACGCGCTGTTGTTCGAAGGCGGACTGGTTGCCCTTGGCGTACCGTTGATTGCCTGGTGGCTGAACGTCAGCCTGTGGCAAGCGTTCCTGCTGGATATCGGGGTGTTGCTGTTTTTCCTGCCGTACACCTACGTTTATCACTGGGCGTATGACGTGGTGCGCGCGCGGGTGCTGTTGAACCGGGTGGTTTGCTGAGGTGTGGAGAGGGAGCAAGCCCCCTCTCCACAGGGTTGTGCTGGCTGCGACTTACAAGAACATCCCGCCCGACGCCTCAATCCGCTGCCCATTGATCCACTGGCTCCCCGGTGCCACCAGCAAGGCAATCGCAGCGCCAATATCGTCTGGCCGACCGGCGCGACCCAACGCCGTGTTGCCCGCCACCATCTTGTTCACCTCGGTGTTATCACGCACGGCGCCGCCCCCGAAATCGGTTTCGATCGCCCCGGGGGCAAGGATATTCACGCTGATGTTGCGTGCACCCAGCTCCTTGGCCTGGTACCGCGTCAGCACTTCCATCGCGCCTTTCATCGCTGCATAAGCGCCGTAGCCCGGCAGACTGAAACGGGCCAGACCGCTGGAAATGTTGATGATGCGTCCGCCGTCATTGAGCAAGGGCAGCAGTGTTTGCGTGAGGAAAAACGGCCCCTTCAAATGGATATTCACCAGCAGGTCGAACTGTTCGACGGTGGTGTCGACGAAATTCACGTGCAGGCCGATCCCGGCGTTGTTGATCAGGAAGTCGAAATGCTCGCGATCGAACCGGTCGCGCAAGACAGTCGCCAGTTCAGTGGCGAACGCGGCGAACTGCTCACTCTTGCCGACGTCGAGTTGCAGCATGGCCGCACGGCCACCGAGGCTTTCAATTTCGGCGACCAACGCCTGGGCCTCATCGGCGCGGCTGTTGTAGGTGCCGATGATGTCGACGCCCTGGGCGACCAGATGCAAGGCAGCGTTCTTGCCAAGGCCGCGACTGGCGCCGGTGATGAGTGCGATTTTACGGTTCATGGGACTTCCTCGAGTGCGCTGAGCAGTGGGTGTGGAGAAAGTTTATTTATCCGCTACAGAGTGATAAACATGCGAAAACCGGAATCACTGATCGGTTTAACCGAACAATAGAGGTCAGGCTCATGAACAAGCTGGAACTGCTGCGCACCTTCGTCCGGGTCAGCGAGATGTCGAGTTTCACCCTCGCCGGGGAAAGTCTGGGCTTGCCCCGATCGACGGTGTCCGAGCATGTGCAGGCGCTGGAAGCCTTGCTCGGTACGCGCCTGTTGCAACGCACCACGCGCAAGGTCCAGGCGACCCAGGACGGTTTGGTGCTGTACGAGCGCAGCAAGGATTTGCTGTCGCACATGGATGAAATCGAAGGCCTGTTTCGTCAGGACGAAGCCACTTTGCTGGGGCGCATTCGGGTCGATATGCCGAACATTCTGGCCCGGCGCGTGGTGATGCCGCGCCTGCCGGAATTCACGGCGCGTCACCCGCTGCTTGAGCTGGAAATCAGCAGCACCGACCGCCGCGTTGACTTGCTCGGTGAGGGTTTCGATTGCGTGGTGCGAGTGGGGGCGCAACCGGATCAATCGGTGGTCGCGCGGCATCTGTGTGACTTCGCCATGGTCAACTGCGCCAGCCCCGGGTATGTGCAGCGCTATGGCATGCCGCAGACGCTGGAAGATCTGGCGCAGCATCGGCTGGTGCATTACGTCGGCGTGCTGGGCGCGCGTTCGGAAGGTTTTGTCTATGAGGTCGATGGCAAGGTGCAGCGGCTGCCGATGGCCGGCAGCATCACGGTCAACAGCACCGACGCCTATGAGTCGGCGTGCCTGGGTGGTTTTGGTCTGATCCAGGCGCCGCGAATGGGCATGCGCAAACATCTGCTGGGCGGGGAATTGGTCGAGGTGTTGCCGCAGTTCAACGCGCCGTCCATGGAGGTTTCACTGCTCTACGCCCGCCAGCGGCATTTGCCGTTGCGGGTGAGGGCGTTCATGGATTGGTTGGGGCAAGTGGTTCAGTCAGCCTCATAAGCTGCGGGAACGTTCAATAATCCTGGCGCTTACGAAACGCCCAACGCCCGGCAATCACGGTAAACGTCGCCACCAGCGCCACCAGAATCCAGAACCCTTCCGGATCCTGGGAAAGCGGCACCCCACCCACGTTCATGCCGAAAAAACCGGCAATGATGTTGATCGGCAACGCCAGCACGGTCACCACCGTCAGGGTGAACAGCGTGCGGTTGCTCTGCTCGTTGAGGTTGGCGGCGATTTCTTCCTGCAGCAGCTTGATGCGCTCACCGAGCGCCGTCAGGTCGTTGATGATCAGCGCGAACTCCTCGGTGGATTTGCGCAGCTCCTTGACGTCTTCCTTTTGCAGCCACGGCGGCGGGCGATTGAGCAGGCGCAGCAACGATCCCGGTTCCAGTGCCAGCAAGCGTTGCAGGCGCACCAGCACCCGGCGGTTGGCGCCCAGTTCGGCGCGGTTGGTCGACAGGCGCGAGGAGAGCAATTCATCTTCGATCTGATCCACGCTCTGGCTGGTCTTGCGCACGATCTGCGTCAGCACTTCACCCTGATCGCGCAGCAAATGCACCAGCAGTTCCAGCGGCGAACGAAAGCACTCGCCGGCTTTCACCGAGGAACGCAACTTATCCACCGAGTGCAGCGGTTGCAGGCGCGCGCTGATGATCAACCGACTGCGCGCACACACCCACAGCGTCGAGACATCCGACGAGACCATGCTGCTGAGGTTGAACACCACGTCGTTAACCACCGCCAGCAACGCCGAGTCGACATGCTCGATGCGCGTCGAGCGAGAGCCTTCATGCAAGGCTTCGAAAAACTCGTCGGGCAGTTCAAGATGGTTTTTCATCCAGCGCTCGCACGCGGCGTGGGCAAGGTTCAGGTGCAGCCAGAGAAACTGCTCGTCGTCTTCCGGTTGCTGCAGGCAGCGCAAAGCCCTGGCCGAGTCGATTTCCTGGCCGCGCTCGCCGGGGCGAAAACTGAAACCGTAAAGCAGGCCGAACAGATCCGGATCGCGATGGCTTTGATCGATGCTGTGGTTCATGAGAGCTCGCAAAGAGAGGCGCCTGTCGCGGGTTTTACAGGTTCACGTGAGCCGCATCATCGCAAGGCTGGATGACGATTTTGTGACAATTGTGTAGCGCAAACGATTGCTCTGCCGGTGGTCGGATTTGACTCAAGAACCGCTCTGGCACGCCGATTACGCATGGGTTAAGTTGCGCGCCCTCGGCCAAACGCCAAGGTCGCGGACAGGGATGTCCGGACACCTTTCACGCCTACCGGGGCGTGTCTCATTCCTGCCATGAGTACCTTCCGATGTTTTTGCAAAAGTCCCTGAGAGCGCAAATTCTTGCCTTGTTGAGCGGTAGCCTGTTGGCGATGTTGTTGATCGCCCTGGCTTGCTTTCATTTCCTCTCCAGCGGCGTTCAACGCTACGCCAGCCTGATCGAAGGGCCATTGCACACTTCGCAATTGATCGACGAAGCCAACCTGCAATTCAAGGTGCAGGTGCAGGAGTGGAAAAACGTCCTGCTGCGCGGCAAGCAACCGGCGGACCTGAACAAGTACTGGACGCAGTTCGAAGACCGTCAGCGCGACGTGCAAAACATCCTCGGCGAACTGGCAGGGCAAAAGGGCATCGAGCCGTCACTCAAGTCCCGCATCGAACGGCTGCGTGACGAACATCGACAGTTGGGCGCCGCTTACCAAAAGGGCCGTGATGCCTTCGTGGCGGCCGGTGGCGATCCGTCGGCGGGTGATGCCGCTGTCAAAGGCGTCGACCGTGCGGCCAGCGAGCAGATGAGCGGACTGGTCAGCGAATTGCGCAAGCAGGGGGCCGAGCAATCGACGCTGATCAGTGCCAGTGCCGATCGCACCGTGTTGCTGGGGCTGATTGTCATGCTCGCCTCGGGGCTGTTGATCGGCCTGCTGAGCCTGTGGCTGGTCAACCGCAACCTGGTCGAGCCGATTCGCCAACTGATCGAATACGTGGCGCAACTCAGCCAGGGCCGCTTTGCCCAGCGTGTCGCCAGCCATCGCCAGGACGAACTGGGCAAGCTGGCAATGGCCGCCAACACCCTGCGTGATTTCCTCGCCGAAACCTTCAGCCGTTTGCAGCGAAGTGCGTCGGACCTGGACAGCGCCAGCGGTGAACTGAATTCGATCGCTACCTTGATGGCCGGTGGCACCAATGAGCAATTCAACCGCACCGATCAGGTGGCCACGGCGATGAACGAAATGTCCGCCACCGCCCAGGAAGTCGCCCGTCACGCGGCCGATGCGGCGCGGGCGGCAGACGATGCCGATCAGTCCGCGCAGCAGGGCGAAAAAGTCATGCAGGGCACCATCCGCACCATCACGCAAATGCGCGGCGAAATCGCCAACACCGCCACGGTCATTCGCCAACTGGAAACCGACAGCGGGCGCATCGGCAAGGTGCTGGAAGTGATTCGCGGCATCGCCGAACAGACCAACCTGCTAGCGCTCAATGCCGCCATCGAAGCGGCACGCGCCGGTGAAGCCGGGCGCGGTTTTGCGGTGGTGGCCGACGAAGTTCGCAGCCTGGCCCAGCGCACGGCGGCGTCGATCATCGAGATCAACCAGATCATTCAAACCGTACAGACCGGCGCGATCGATGCAGCGCAGGCGATTGAAAGCGGTCAGGCGCGCAGCGATGAGAGCGTCGAGCAAGTCACCCAGGCCGGCGCCATGCTTGAACGCATCACCCTCGCCGTGGAAGCCATCCGCGACATGAACCGCCAGATCGCCACCGCCGCCGAAGAGCAGACTTCGGTGGCCGAAGACATCTCGCGCAACCTCACCGAAATCACCAGCATCGCCAGCACCAACCTGGACAACGTGCAGCGCACGGAAGCGGCGAGCAACAACTTGCACGGATTGTCGGGAGAATTGAACGAGGTGACGGCGCGTCTGAGCGCCTGACGAAAACAGCTGTGCACCGATCGGCTTATGCGCGATCTAGAATCCAGACGCAAAAAAGCCGCACGATCGTTAAACCGTGCGGCTTTTTGCGGTGTGTATCAGTCGTCTTTTTTGTTCTTCAAGACTTCGCCGGTGGCGGCGTTCAAATCCACGTCCCATTCAACGTTTTTCGCGTCGCGCAATTCGACTTCGTACTCGTAACCGTCGAAGTGGTTGTCGAGGTCACTGTCGGTAATCGTGGCACCCGGATGCAGTTTCAGAACGATCTGGTTCAGCTCTTCCAGTGGCTTGATCTTGCCATCCTTGACCAACTGAGGAATCTGGTCGACAGGCACATCAGCCTGGGCCAAACCAGCGGTGAGGGTCAGAGCGGTAGCGGTGAACAGGGCAGTCAAAGTTTTCATGAGCTTCTTTCCTTGGGTGAGCTGTTTAAGTGGGATCAGGTTAGCTTTTGTAACTTAATCCACCCTTAAAATTCCCTTTGCCTCGACATTCACCAGGCAATGCAAAGCCTGTGGGAGCGAGCCTGCTCGCGATTGGGTCGACTCGGTGCTGTGTCAGACGCCCATTCAATACCCATTAT
Source organism: Pseudomonas reinekei (assembly GCF_001945365.1). Classification (GTDB taxonomy): domain Bacteria; phylum Pseudomonadota; class Gammaproteobacteria; order Pseudomonadales; family Pseudomonadaceae; genus Aquipseudomonas; species Aquipseudomonas reinekei. The sequence continues at coordinate 48,736 of NZ_MSTQ01000003.1, read as the reverse complement.
TCTTCAACACCTGACCAACACTCGCCGCCGCCGGACGTTTGTAGAACTTCAACAGCTCGCTGGCGCGGTTGGTAAAGATGCCGTCGACCCCAGCGTCCATGACTTTCTGAAAATCCACCGCATCGTCGATGGTATAGACGTGCACCAGCAGGCCCTGATCGTGGGTGTACTGGTTCATCCACGGTTGCACCAGGTCCGAGTAACTCTGATCGCCGCCCTTGGTGAGCGCCGCGGAAGGCCCGGTGCCGATCGCGCCCTGGGCCTTGGCGTAGTCGACCCAGCGCTGGAATTCGGCTTTGTCCTTCGGTACCTGTTTGGCGTAGTAAGCGGCTTTGTCCTTCTCGCCGGATTCGGCAAACGTCACCTTGGATTTCGGCTCGATGCTGCCTTCGCCCACCCACAGCAGAAGGATCTTCGGTACTTGCGGCATTTCCTTTTGCAGCAGTTCGAGGCTGCTCTTCTCGAAGGTTTGCAGGATCACCTTGCCTTTGCCCTGGCCGACCGTCAGCTCGCTCTTTGCCAGTTTCGATCCGGTCGGGCTTAGCCAGCCACGATCCTGGAGTTTGTCCTTGAGGTCGCGCTCGATGCCGGGAAACTGCTTTGGCTCCTTGGTTTCGATGTACAGGCCTGGCTTGTGCAGCGGGTTGCCCTGGGCGATGTCAATGATCTCATCGAGGGTCAGAATTTTCAGGCCCGCGTAGGAAGGACGCGCGCGCTCCGGGAAAGCCGTGTTGAACCAGCTGCCGGCATCCAGGGTTTTCAGTTCGGCCATGGTGAACGCGTTGGCGGGGCTGTCCTTGCGCTCGGGGAATTTGCTGGCGACATCGGTGGTGCGTTGCAGATTGTTGTCGTGCAAGGCAAACAGCACGCCATCCTTGCTGCGTTGCAGGTCCAGCTCCAGGTAATCGGCACCGAGGTCCCGGGCCAGTTTGTACGCAGCAACGGTGGATTCCGGTGCATCGAACGAGGCGCCACGGTGGGCGATCACCGCCGGATGCGGGATGCCCGCACGTGCGGCCAGCGCAGTGGGGCCGGGCTCGCTTGCGGCGTGGGCCTGACCGAAGCTGAGTAACAGACTCAGCAGCAAGGTGCTTTTGGTGAAGGTCGCAGGCATGCTCGAGATCCTTTCGCGATGGGTTCAAAGACGTCCCTTTTAACAACTGAGCGTTGCCAACGCTATCGCGAGACCGACATAAACGTGTTTAAAGCTGATATTCGTCAGCACTTTTGTGCGCTCGTTTGCAGTACGCTTGGCCGCAATTTCCCCGACAGAGGGAAACCTTCATCGCCCGCCCAGCGTGTAAACCCGATCACCTTTGTGAGGTTTACCATGCGCATCACATCCCAGCTCATCTGCCAGGCCGCCGACCAACTCAACGGCTTTGTCGGCCTCAACCGCAAGACCGGCCACTACATCGTGCGCTTCAGCGAAGACTCTTTCGGCATGGACGTGGCGGACGACGGCATCATTCCCACCAGCGAATTCGTCTGGGCCCCCGGCCCCGAGCAGGCCATGATCCTCAAGCGCGAGTTGATTCAGTTGTTGCTGGATCAGAACATCGACGACCGGATCAACATTACCGAACCGTTAAGGGTGTACATGCAGCGGCGGGAAGTACCGGAGATTTTGGCGGTGAGGCAATCGGTGCAGGGTTGAGTTTTTTGCGGTGATTCGACTGGCCCCATCGCCAGCAGGCTCGCTCCCATCGATCTATTGTGTGAGCGAGATAACGGCGCATCAATTACCGTTCGAACTCATAATCCCGCTCAACCCGGCATACCCGCGTATGGCAATGGGCATACCAGGTCGAGCGCCCCCGTTCCCGAATCGCGCTGTGCTCTGGATGCTGTTTCCACGCCAGGATCGCCACCTCACTGGCCCAGTACGACACGGTAATCCCCAACCCGTCATCGCCCCGTGCCGACTCCACTCCGAGGAATCCCGGCTGTTGGCGGGCCAGTTCGACCATGCGCTCGGCCGCTTCGGCGTAACCCTGGTCACCCTCGGTGCGCAGCGAGGTGAAGATCACGGCGAAGTAAGGGGCTGGCGGGGAGTTGGCGATCATGAGGGCTGCCCCGCGGAGGCCTGGATGAATGCCCGTATCAGGGGCGGCAAGGTGCCCTTGAGCGCGGCGCGTTCGGGTTGGAACAAGGTGGCGACAAAGAACGGATGACCCCGCAGTTCCAGCGCTCGCAAGCCGTGGGCCGAGTCCTGCCCGACGCTGTGAAGGTCATGCCTGAGCAGTGCTCGTTCGAACTCAGGATTCACACCGTAGTTACAGCGGTAGCCTTCACGTATTTCAGAAGTTTCGTACGCCTTGGCGATCAACGAACTCTCAAGCAAATGAATGCTGTCGATGGCTTCCACTAGCGAGCAGGCCAGCGGCGTGAGCAACACCCGCGCAGCGTTGGGCGATGTCTCGCCATGTTCCGCATCCGTCCAGCCCAGCACGTTGCGCGCATATTCCAGCACGGCGTGTTGAAAGCCGCCGCAGGTGCCGAGGAAAGGCAGCCCTTGTTCGCGGGCATAACGAATCGCCCGTAATGCGCCGTCCATGTTGCGGTAGGGGCTGGCGGGCACGCACCAGAAACCGTCGTAGCCATCGAGCGGCGTGTCGGCGTGGATGCTGTCAGTCGCCAGCCAATGCCCTTGCACGTTGTGGCCGCTGTGCTCGGCAGCCATGTCCAGAGCCACGGGAATGGCCTGGTGAGCGGTGACGTGCGGGTCATATTCGCCGATCAGGGCGATGCGGATAACGCGGTTTTCCATGAGCAACCTCGGCGCTTGTTGATTCCTGGCGCTCACTATAAATTGGCGTTCACGCACTCAATATGGGCGTTTTCCCAAGTGATCAATGCAGCGGCGCACTATCGACTGGACTACCCGGACCTGGCCCTGATTCTGGCGTTGGCGCGTGGTGGCTCTCTGGCCCGGGCCTCACAGCTGTTGCGGGTGGACGTCTCGACGGTGTTTCGTGCGGTGCGTCGACTGGAAGCCGCGTTGGGTCAGCAATTGTTCGAAAAGAGCCGCGCCGGCTACTTGCCGACCAGCCTGGCCCAGGCCTTGGCCGAGCAGGCCGAGCGCGCCGAACAGGCACTTGAGGCCGCGCGCATTGGCGTGGAGCAGGGCGGTGAAGTGATCAGCGGCACCGTGCGCCTGACCTGCACCGATTCGGTCCTGCAAGGTTTGTTGCTGCCGGCGCTGGCGCAGTTCATGCCCAATTATCCAGCGTTGACCATCGAACTCAGTACCTCCAACGACTTCGCCAATCTCAGCCGTCGCGACGCCGACATTGCCCTGCGCCTGACCCGTATGCCGCCCGAGCACTTGGTGGGGCGGCGACTGGGGAATATTTCCTACCGCTTGTGCGCCAGCGCCGGTTATTTGAAGTCAGTCGACACTCACGATCTGGCCTCACTCACCTGGATTGCTCCGGACGACTTCCTGGTCGATCACCCCACGGTGGTCTGGCGCCGCCAAGCGCTGCCGGGCGTGACGCCGGGTTATCGCTGCAACAGCATGCTGTCGGTTACGGAGCTGGTACGCGCCGGATTGGGTGTGGCGGCATTGCCGGACTTTTTGATCGGTGATGGATTACAGCCATTGGGCGAGCCGCTGCACGGTTACGACACCGCGCTGTGGCTGCTGACGCGCCCGGATTGCCGCGCCCTGCGCTCGGTGGTGACACTGTTTGATGAGTTGGGGCAGGCACTGAAACTGTCGTGAGGGTGCTCAGGGCTTAGGTGGGTCCTTTCGCACGAAGTGTTGATGCATCCCCGTCGTCAGTTTCACTCTGAAACACATTGCGGTGCGTGATTTGCAGCTACCCACTGTTCGACAGGTCCGCCGAATGTGTCATTTATTACAGCTGATAACAGGCCAGGAACATGTCTAGCGCGGACTCCACAACGGCGGTTTGCTCCGCGGCAGACAAACCTGGCCGGCCCATGGATATCTGCGGCCAGAATGCAAAGGATTTGAGCAGACCCTGGATCTGTTGCGCGGCAAACTCAGGAGCAACCTCTCTCAAGCGACTATCGGCCTGGGCAGCACGAATCCATACAGTCACGCCTTCTTCGCGCTCGCCCATGCGGGCAACCATGCTCTGCGCGCGTTCAGGAGAATGGATGGTGGCTGCGATCGCCACTCGCGCCAGGTCGAGAAAATTGTCATCGCCGAGCATCTGCAGTTTCGCCGCCAGCAGCTGGCGCAACTGATCTCGCAGGGGCAAATCGGAGCGATAGGGCGTTTCCTGCTCTGCCGTTACGCGAATCCATAACTGATTGAGGATTTCGGCGAACAACTCTTCCTTGCTGGGAAAATGGTTATACACCGTGCGCTTCGACACACCGGCAGTGGCGGCGATCTTGTCCATGCTGGTGATGTCGAAACCGTGGGCACGGAACTCGGCAATCGCCGCCTGGATGATGGCTTCGCGTTTGCGGTCGGTGAGGCGCTGTGGAGCTGTCATAAATTAGCTTCGGCAGGAAAAAGGGAAAATTACACTGGAAAGTTTACTTGTGATCCGCTTTGATGCAACCTTGAAACTACACTGTGCAGTGTAATGTTTTGTTAATCCTGCGCAGTGATAAAGAGAACCATCCGGCTGATGCGTGCGTGCCTTGGCCATTTATCGTCCCACCTTGAACAACCGGTTTCTTGCGGTTTTTCTGGAGTCATTCAGTCATGGCCAATACCACTTCCTCCGCGGACATCGTTGCCGCATCTGAAGCGTCCCGTCAGACAGAAGGGCAATACCTCAACCATGCACCCTTCCAACGCGAAGGCTTTCGCAAGACCCTGCGCATCTTGTGGAACGTAATCTTCCACAAGCCCCGCGACACCCGTCCGAGCGCGCCGGTGCCGGTGCAAACCCTGACCCGGGCGGCGCTGATTGCCGCGCCAAACCACAGCGTCTATCGCCTCGGCCATTCCACCGTGCTACTCAAGTTGCGCGACAAATTCTGGATCACCGACCCGGTCTTCGCCGAACGTGCTTCGCCTGTGCAGTGGGCCGGTCCGAAGCGATTTCACCAGCCGCCGATCAGCCTCGACCAATTGCCACCGATTGAAGCGGTGATCCTGTCCCACGATCACTACGACCACCTGGACTATCAGGCAGTGCTGCAACTCGCCGACAAGGCCACGTACTTTCTTACGCCGCTGGGCGTGGGCGAGACCCTGATCAAATGGGGTATCGACGCCAGCAAAATCCGGCAACTGGATTGGTGGCAGGACACCGAAGTCGAGGGCATTCGCTTCATTGCCACCCCCTCACAACACTTTTCCGGTCGCGGCCTGTTCGACGGCAACAGCACCCTGTGGGCCTCGTGGGTGATGATTGACGACAGCACGCGCATTTTCTTCAGCGGCGACAGCGGCTACTTCGACGGTTTCAAACACATCGGCGAACAGTACGGCCCGTTCGACCTTACCCTCATGGAAACCGGCGCCTACAACGTCGAGTGGCCCCACGTGCACATGCAACCGGAAGAAACCCTGCAAGCCCACATCGACCTCAAGGGCCGCTGGCTGCTGCCGATTCACAACGGCACCTTCGACCTGTCGATGCACGCCTGGTACGAACCCTTCGACCGCATCCTGGCCCTGGCTTGGGATCGCAGCGTTTCGATCACCACGCCGCAGATGGGCGAGGCGTTCAACCTGCTGTATCCGCAGCGTGGGGAGGCTTGGTGGTTGGCGGTGGAAGGGGAGAGTGAACGGGTGACTGCGCAGAGCGCGTGAATTGAGTTCCTGAACCGCGCGACTTAACTAAAGACCACTTCAAGTCGGCCTTCTTTGCGTGATCGGGGGGCCGATTTGACGACGATTTGCACATCGCGCCCGAGCAGCAACAGGCACTCCATCATCTTGGCTTCACTAATCCCACGAAACTTTCCGCGCAACATTTCGGAAAGTTTGGGTTGCGACAGTCCTAAGATTTCCGACGCCTGAACTTGGGTCAAATGACGAGCCTTGATGATTTCACCAATTTTGGCGGCCAACTGGGATTTGACTCGCATTTCATTGGAGTCGGGAATCCCAAGGTCTTCATAGACATTGCCGCTGCTTTCTTCGATTTCAATCATTTTCTGATCCTTTCGCATGATCCTGCGCGGCTTGAAGTCTCATCCTGATCAGATCGATGTCGCACTGCGCGGTTTTAATGCCCGTAGTCGACTTTTTCTGAAAACAGTGCAGAACATAAATTGCTCTACCAAAACGAACGGTATAAACGGCGCGGTAGGTGTCCGTATCGAAATCCTCAATCAACTCAAGGACTCCCGCACCTCCAAAACCCTTGAGAGGCGTTGCGGCTGGATGTTTCTTGCCGCTTTGCGCCAGATCGAGAGCGTGACCAAAAACGTCCTGTACATCTGCGGGCATCTGCTTGAGATCTTTCTTGCTGCTGCTAACCCACAGGAGTGGCTTCCTTGTACTCATGCGAAAATATACCTACTTGGGAATAATCGTCAATCGGTGCTTTCGATTACTCAATCATCGCAAAATCCGCCCGCCCCACAGGGTTAGGCGTAGAACCTCTCAAATTCATCCCGCGCCCCGGCGCGAACCCTGGGAAGAACACCAACCCCTCCGACTCAAATCGATAAGCCAATGCCAACCGAGTGACATCCAGCACGTCCTGTTGCGCTTCGAACCGCTCAATCGCCTCAACAGAAACCGAAGCTTCCCGCGACAACTCTTCCACACTCCACCCCAGCATCGCTCGGGCCTGGGCGCAGTGGGCCGGGGTGAATTGGAAGAGGGCGATACGTTCCAGGGTGATTTTCATCGCTTGAGAGGCCATGGGTGTTCTCCGGGCTCGAGAGTGTTGATCCAAAATGTACTGTGTTTTTGTACAGTTGTTTAGGGCCCGAATCAAATGCAATTTTTGATTTGTCTTTTTGGCCGGACGAACGGCGCTGAGCTTATTTATCCGCCAACCCCGGCGCCTCCCGCACAATAAAGTGATCCAGATTTTCAATATTGGCGCTGAACACCCCGAACGTCTGCTCGGGGTTTTTCTTGCTCGGCACCTGCTTCAACTCCGGCGTCACGCCATAGAAAAAGCAATACAACTCCCGTCCACTCTCGATGGCATGCTTGATCTCCTCAAGGAACGCCTTGCGCTTGCGGTAGGTGTCGATCAGCTTTTTGCTCAAGTAAACATTGACCGAATACGGCTTCTTCTCGAACCACACCTTCTTCTCGAAATCGATGCGAAAGCTCTGGGTGTAGTCCTTGATCTCTTTGATCTTGCCCCAGTAAATCAGCCCCCTGTTGTCCTGCAAGTACTCGATTTTTTTGAAGAAGGATCCGTAAGGCGCGGTGTGCTCGCCAATCTTCAGCGGCATGCGCTTGAGCAGGTCCTTGTCGTCGAAGTTCGATACGAAACATTCGACGGGGTGGGCGAAGATGCTGGTTCTGTCGGGTGCCGAATCGCGGCTAGGCGGCTCGTCGCTGCTGGTCACCGATGGCGTTAATGGCTCATCCCGCTGAACGTCTGCGCCCACCGCCGGGCTGGACTCCTTACGCACATATTCACGCCGAATCAGTAACAACTCTGATGGGAAATGCTCCTCACGACTGTCATCCGTTTCCGCACTTTCCGCCTCCACACCCGATGCCGGCGTCTTCAGGCTGACATAAGGACAACCCTCGACATGCCGAGTACTCGGCAGGTTCTTGAAGTGCGGCGTGCGCACGTAATTCACGTTCTTGGCGTTGAACGTGCCCAACTCATTTGCGGCGTCGAATGCCAAACGACAGGCATCGTTGGGACACTGGAAATGCTCTTTCGCGGAATCGAACGCCATGGTCTCGTCGAAATTCAAATCGCGCACGTCATAGATCGACAGCTTGGCGTCGAGGCTGATGCAGTAGGCGAGGTCGAATTTCATGGTGGGCTCGGGTTCGTGAGGGGGAAGGGTATTAATAGCGGGAGGCGAGTCGAGTTGCACTCACTGTCTTCAACACACCGCAAATCCATGGCAAGTCACCCAACCTCTGCAAGCCTGCTCACGATTCCCATCAACGACGCAGTATCCAAGTCGAGTACCGACTCTGTGGCGAGGGAGCTTGCTCCCGCTGGGCTGCGGAGCAGCCCCAAGACCATCGGATCTGGGGCCTGGCACTCATCCTGATTTTCCATTTGTCCCGATAGATAAACGCCACTTGGTAGTCATAGGTAGACAAGCGAATGACATGGAGGAAATGGGGTTGAAGCGTATTGACCCAGTGCGGACCAACGTCAAACCCGCCGTTGTTTATATTGTTTTCGATTGGCATACCAAGCGCCTCGATCACAGAGCCATCATCGCCAAAATCTTGAGACAGCTCCTCCCCTTCGCCTAGCTCGGTTTCCTTGTCGTACCATTCAAGTCTTATTTTCAACCCCATAGCTCACCCTGTTTCATTGCTTGGCACAAGTTCCTATGAAGTACTCCAAGCCCGCAGGAAATCTAACGCCTAAAATTTCGGACAGTGCCGTTACTTGAGACTCGTTCAAAAGTAACTCGCCTGGTTCCATTTCAGCGAGTGGCTTGGATTCAATGAGTTGAGCGACTTTTTCATTGAGTTCACTGCCATCAATGTCCAGTTCGAATTGTAAAGAATCGTCCTTCTTATCGTCCGGATAAAAGCCAGAGATTAATAGGTAGCGCATGTTTTACTCCTTAATTTCTTGAGGTTTTCCTACCCGGTTTCGCTGGTTTTGTTTGCTCGCCGGTAATGTGATTGTATTCACCAAGTTGAATCCCCAGTTTGTCGTATTTTCCACGGCATTACTTTTGTAGTCCCATTCATAAATTCGTCCTTTACGGTCAACCCAGCGGGCGCGCTTCCTTCCACCTCCTTGAACAGATGACTTTGATTTTGCTCGAACTGCATCGGGGAAAGCGGGTAGCGTTTTCGGGTGGTCATAATACGAATGATCCCCCATTTGACTGACAACGATATAAACCGGCCTAACCCCCGACCCCACTGGAAACACAAGAATGAAATCCTTGTACTCAGGCGGATAAACCGGATTCACAATTATGCTGTCAGCCTGTTTCGTCGGCGGGTAAACCCAGATATGCGGCGCCTGCGGAGCAGCTTCCAGTTTGGGGATGTCGAGAATGTCGGAGCCGTCTTCAGCCGGGGTCCAAATCAGTTCGATGCCCTCTCCCAGGTCTGCGACGTATTGGCTCTCGCGCAAAGCGATCTGCACGACATCGACCATTTGCCAATCGCGGTTCTTGCCGGTGTAGAAACCGTAACCCTTGAGGCTGCCGTCAGCTTGCTGTTCGATTTGCAGGCGCACGCGGGTGCGGGCCTGATTGAGGGCGCGGCTTGGAGAATTAGCCTTGTAGTTTAAAGTTGAGTTTTAATTATCACTACAGGTCAAAAATAGAGTCAGGTTGTGTGGGAGTGATATTGCGCAAATTCTCTCGATTTCGTTGATTTGTTTTTCTGTCAGTTTGTAGTCGTACACGTAATCTTCTTCAGTTTTCCAGTCCATTAATGCAGCTAGCTCACCGCTGAGAATTGGGAGTGTTTTTTCATATGACGCGAAATCATCACCATCGCGTACGCCCATTACTGTGTGCTTCAAGGTTCTATTCTCCGTGTCGGATCTGCTGGTTTGGTCTGAGCCCCTGAGTTATGGTCAAACTCACCTAAGTGTTTTCCTCGCTTGTTGTATTTCTCCAATGCACCATGCTGAAAGTCCCATTCATACATCGTACCGGAGCCATCCTTCCAGCGAGGGCGTAAACCGCCACCCTTCATACGTGTTTTGGGTGGTGCCCATTTTGCACTTGGGAATGCGGGTAGTACGCTCGGTTTTGAGTGGTATTTATGAGAAACGCTCACCACAATATAAACCGGCTTCACCAACGACCCCACCGGAAACACAAGAATGAAATCCTTGTACTCAGGCGGATAAACCGGATGCACGATGATGTTGTCAGCCTGTTTCGTCGGCGGGTAAACCCAGATATGCGGCGCCTGCGGAGCAGCTTCCAGTTTGGGGATGCCGAGAATGTCGGAGCCGTCTTCAGCCGGGGTCCAAATCAGTTCGATGCCTTCGCCGAGGTCTGCGACGTATTGGCTCTCGCGCAAAGCGATCTGCACGACATCGACCATTTCCCAATCGCGGTTATTGCCGGTGTAGAAACCGTAACCCTTGAGGGTGCCGTCGGCTTGCTGTTCGATATGCAGGCGCACGCGAGTGCGGGCCTGTTTAAGGGATCGGAGTTGGTCTTCGCTGTAGAGGGCGCTGTCGCCGAGGCTGGGCGTCCAGAACACGGCGACCAGGCCGACCAATACAGCCGTAGTAACTGCACTTACTGAAACTACAGCGCCTATCGCCGGAGCAACGAGGGTGGGAGCGCGAAGTGCCAGTTGGCCAATGCCAAGTGAAAGGGTAGAGCCGCTGACCGTCTGCAAATTCAGCAGACCGCCATTGTCGACCTCGCGAGCCCCGAGCCAGGCGATTTCGCCGTAGTCCTGCAGGCTGTCGGTGGGCACCATCCCCGAAGGATTGGAGTAGTTGATAACCGCGTCCGGCAACTTGCAGGACTTGGCGAAGACGCATCCGACGTGAACCGGTTTCTGTTCGACTTCGGCAACCTGGCGCTTGCGCATGTATTCGTCTTGCCTGGCGAGCATGGCCTCGTAGGCGTTTTGCCGAGCCTCGCGCTGGGCCAGTTCGCTGGGCGTCATGAAGCGGTAGGTGACGTGATGGCCGTCACCTGTCGGCGGGTTTTTAACCCTGGGAATGTCTTTGCTGCCAGCCACTGACTGTCCTTGTGCGTTCGTCCATCGGCAGCCCTGTGAAAGGGCTGCGCGACGTTAGCGAACGGGACAGAGTGTGGCAGTAGGATGGTTCTTGAATGATGCTAGGAAATGTCTTTGTTTCTCAGGATTGTGGAGAGTGATCTTTTTCCGTCGCCACGGATTTACGGTGCACGCTTATTCGGGTTTCAACCGCTTCACCTTTGCATAAAGCAAAGCAGTGAACTCATCTCGATCACTCGAATGATGACACCGTCGATGGCAGTTCGGACATAGCGCTACAGCGTTGCTGGGACGGTCTGAACCTTCCTGTGCCAAATGCTTAACGTGGTGAACTTCAAGAAACGGGTTTCCCGACTTTTCAAACGGGGCAGGTTGGCCACACCCCTCGCATTTACCTTCAGCTTGTTGGCGAACCCACGCTCTCACTTCAGGATCGCGGACATACGACTTTCCGCTGGACTGAGTCTGCTGTGGTTTCTCAATCCCCTTCGGCACGACTTTAATCGGTTGGCGCTCAAGCTTTGCAGCTCGCTGCTCTAGCGTCGCCTCGTCCGCTGTCGGGGCGAAGTCTTCGGGAGTCAAAGGGCCTGGAGCATTGAGTGCTTCACGGATGCTCTTCGTGACATTAGCGCCGACATTCTTGGCGGGTTTGTAGCCCACGATGCGATCACGCCCGAGTTCGACTAGCACGGTAGAAATGTTCTGCATACGAAACTCAACAGAACCTTTAGTGCGACCTGCCAAAACACCCTCGCGTAGTACGCGATTTTCATGAGCCTTGTTGATCGCCTGACCGTTCTGCTCGCGAGACAGCATGCTGAGATAGGCATCCACCGCAGCCTGAATTTCTACCTCACTCCAATCGCCGTTGCTCTTTTCCGTATCCATACAATCGCCGAGGGTTAAATACCCTCGGACGATACTGAGTGACAACTACGACTGTCTACGAAAATTCCTACGCAAAGAAGCGAGGATTCTTGCAGGCGGTCCTATAGGTACGGCACCTAACCCATCGAATGCTTCGACGACTGAAACACCCCCGCTACTTTTCGCCACCACGGCTTCAATACTGTCGCCCGTCGCTGCGGTTGATCGTGCAACAGATACGGCATGTCCCGCAGCCGAATCCAACCTTCATCCTGCCAATGCAGCATGCTCAACGACATCTCCGGCCAATCCAACAGGCTCAACATCGGTCGATCCGAATTTTCAGATTGCTCCGCATCGCGCAAGGCCGGCACCACCTGGTGGGTCAACCACTCACGCAGCAAGCGATTCCCAGGAACGTAGTGATACACCAACAGCGCATAGACAACGGATTCGCTGAGCATCAGCTGTTTTTGGGGTTGCCGAAAATATTCAATCCACAAAGCACGACGCTGATCTTTGTCGAGTTTGCTGACCATCCGATCACTCAGATGGACACCCATCAAGCGGCCGATATCGCGGGCACAGAACCATGGTTGGTCTTCAAGGAGGAGAGCGTGAAGGAAGAGATTGTGGCGGTTGAAAGTTGTCGGGATATAGGGATCAGGGATGACTGATCGGACTGGAATTTCTGTAGACATTTCCTTTACCTCTACGTTCGAAATTGAAGAGGGCCCGAACCCGACGTAGAGGGCCTTTGAATCCCCAACAGCCTGTTCCTCTCACGGAGTTGCGCATGTATGGCCAATGCCAGCATGCGTTTTGTGTGAGGGGATAAGCTTCTACGTTGGGCGTTTCTTAGGCACCTGCATAGAGCTTAGAGACGCTTCGAATGATGATCAATGCCGATAAATCTGGAATTGCTGTAGGCGCTTTTGCATTTGATGAGAGCGCGAGTAAGAATTTTCCCACTCCATAAAAAAAGCCCCGATCAGATCGGGGCTTTTTGATTTTCGATTTGCCGATTCAAGTCGTCAAATCGCGGCGAGCTCTGGAATCAATCCCAGCTAAGCGCACCACCAGTCTGATACTCAATAACCCGAGTCTCAAAGAAGTTCTTCTCCTTCTTCAAGTCCATAATCTCGCTCATCCAAGGGAACGGGTTAGTCGTCCCTGGGTACTCTTCCTTCAGACCAATCTGCGACAGACGACGGTTAGCGATGAACTTCAGGTAGTCCTCCATCATCGCTGCGTTCATGCCCAGCACGCCGCGAGGCATGGTGTCACGAGCGTATTCGATCTCCAGCTGAGTACCCTGCAGGATCATCTGGGTTGCTTCTTCCTTCATTTCGGCATCCCACAGGTGTGGGTTTTCGATTTTGATCTGGTTGATCACGTCGATGCCGAAGTTCAGGTGCATGGATTCGTCGCGCAGGATGTACTGGAACTGCTCGGCGACGCCGGTCATTTTGTTGCGGCGGCCCATGGAGAGGATCTGGGTGAAGCCGCAGTAGAAGAAGATGCCTTCCAGAACGCAGTAGTAGGCGATCAGGTTGCGCAGCAGTTCCTTGTCGGTTTCGACGGTGCCGGTTTCGAACTTCGGATCGGAGATCGAACGGGTGTATTTCAGGCCCCAGGTGGCTTTTTTCGCGACCGATGGGATCTCATGGTACATGTTGAAGATTTCGCCTTCATCCATGGCCAGCGATTCGATGCAGTACTGGTAGGCGTGGGTGTGGATCGCCTCTTCGAAGGCCTGGCGCAGGATGTACTGGCGGCATTCCGGGTTGGTGATCAGACGGTACACGGCCAGGACCAGGTTGTTGGCAACCAGGGAGTCGGCGGTGGAGAAGAAGCCGAGGTTGCGCATCACGATGCGGCGCTCGTCGTCGGTCAGGCCTTCCGGGTTTTTCCAGAGGGCGATGTCGGCGGTCATGTTGACTTCTTGCGGCATCCAGTGGTTTGCGCAGCCATCCAGGTACTTCTGCCAGGCCCAGTCGTACTTGAATGGCACGAGTTGGTTGAGGTCGGCGCGGCAGTTGATCATGCGCTTTTCGTCAACGGCGACACGGGCGGAGGCGCCTTCGAGTTCGGCCAGACCTTCGGCGACGTCGAGGGAGTCCAGGGCAGCCTTGGCACGGGCAACAGCGGCAGAGTCAGCAGCGGTTACGGCACGGGCTTCAAGGGCGGCGGCACCGCCAGCGCTGTCGAGACGGTCCATGTTGGCTTCGGTGGCGTGGCCAGCGTTAGCGCTCTTGACTGCAACTTCCGTGTCTTCTTTGTCGAATTCGTCCCAGCTCAGCATGACGTGTCGTCTCCTGCGTGAGGGCCAGATTGCCCGTGTGAAATTGATTAGTCGGTATTTCACACGGCCGTACTGGCCGCGTTGGATCTAAAGGAATCGTTTTTTGCACCAGCCAAGGCAGGCAATAAAACAGAATTTTGTACGGGGTTCCGAGAGCCTCTGATGGGCGCAATCAGCATCGAATGCTGCTGCGGGGCTTCAGACTGGCTATTCATCCCTGTAAGGGGATATTGCAGGCCCGTTTAAGGCCGCATTATAGGGAAATTTTTACGGTCGTGGTGGGGCGAATCCGCGCATGGAGCGGACGAGAGGGCAGGTTTTTCGGTCAGAGCGAGGGTTTACAGGGCTTTGGCGGGTGAAGATTTTTTTTCGTTAATTGTGCTCGAATCCGGATTTGCTCAAAAAACAGTCAAAAAATGGCGTTTTTCACTACATCTTGTGTTTCGGAGTGCTTTTCGACGACTGCAAACACAACTGAGCCCGACCGGAGCCGGGCTGAAATCGTCCATCGGCAAACGCTTGGATGAGCCGATCCGGTGCAGTTGAATCAGCCGCTGGAGCAGCCATTGCCCATGACGCTGTAACGCAGGATATGCCGCTGACCTTTAGAGTCGTCGTATTCCATTTTCGCCGGGACAACTTCACAGATATTGGGGACTTCGCTCATGGAGACAACTTTGGCGATGTCCAGGTGCATCGAGTAAGTGTATTCCTCGATAGCCGGTTTTTGCTGCGCGACATCAGTCTGAACCTCGTCTGCCATGGCGGTTGCGCACAGACTGCTGAGGGCCAGAACCAATAAAGCTTTCATCTGAAATATACCTTTCTGAGGTCGAGTGGGGTCACGCAACCTTTATGGGGTTGCGTGTGGATCTAACGACTTGGATTTGGGTTAACTGCCTTCGTGGGGGCTGTAACTTGGTTAACTCAGGTTGCCGGGTTGGCGAAGCGAATTTTAGGCGTGGGGGTTACATTCATACAGGCGTGCTTTTGATAAACACCTTTGACAGTTTTCGTAACAATCATTGAAAACCACCTGTGGGCGCCGGCTTGCTGGCGATATTGGCGACGCGGTGTGTCAGGTCGACCGTCATCGCTGGCACGCCTGCTCCTGCAGGGTTCGGGGGCGATAGGAAGTCGCTGGAATTCGTATTCACGACATTTTGTAGGGCCTTGTTACTACCATCGTCGAATGGTTCTATAGGCCCGGCCCGGGCTACAACGGGGCCATACAAAAACAACTATTCCACCGAGGTAAGAAAGATGAGTGCGGCTTCCCTGTATCCCGTTCGTCCCGAGGTTCTGGCCAACACGCTGACCGACGAGGCGACCTACAAGGCCATGTACCAGCAGTCGGTCGTCAACCCGGACGGCTTCTGGCGCGAGCAAGCCAAGCGCCTCGACTGGATCAAGCCTTTCACCACGGTGAAGCAGACTTCCTTCGACGATCACCATGTCGACATCAAATGGTTCGCCGACGGTACCCTGAACGTTTCCTACAACTGCCTCGACCGTCATCTGGCCGAGCGCGGCGATCAAATCGCGATCATCTGGGAAGGCGATGACCCTTCCGAGAGCCGCAACATCACCTACCGCGAACTGCACGAACAAGTCTGCAAATTCGCCAACGCCTTGCGTGGCCAGGACGTTCACCGCGGCGACGTGGTGACGATCTATATGCCGATGATCCCCGAAGCCGTGGTCGCCATGCTGGCCTGTACCCGGATCGGCGCGATTCACTCGGTGGTGTTCGGCGGTTTCTCGCCGGAAGCCCTGGCCGGCCGCATCATCGACTGCAAGTCGAAAGTGGTGATCACCGCCGACGAAGGCATTCGTGCCGGCAAGAAAATCCCGCTCAAGGCCAACGTCGACGACGCCCTGACCAACCCGGAAACCAGCAGCATCCAGAAAGTCATCGTGTGCCAGCGCACCGGTGGCGACATCAAGTGGAACCAGCATCGCGACATCTGGTACGAAGACCTGATGAAAGTGGCAGGCACCGTGTGTGCGCCGAAAGAGATGGGCGCCGAAGAAGCGCTGTTCATCCTTTACACCTCAGGTTCCACCGGCAAGCCGAAGGGTGTGCAGCACACCACCGGCGGCTATCTGTTGTACGCCGCCATGACCCACGAGCGCGTGTTCGACTACCGCCCGGGCGAAATCTACTGGTGCACCGCCGACGTCGGCTGGGTCACCGGCCACAGCTACATCGTCTACGGCCCACTCGCCAATGGCGCGACCACGTTGCTGTTCGAAGGCGTGCCGAACTATCCGGACATCACCCGGGTGGCGAAGATTGTCGACAAGCACAAGGTCAACATCCTTTACACCGCGCCGACCGCGATCCGCGCGATGATGGCTTCGGGCACCGCCGCTGTTGAAGGCGCCGATGGCAGCAGCCTGCGCTTGCTCGGCTCGGTGGGTGAGCCAATCAACCCGGAAGCCTGGGACTGGTACTACAAGAATGTCGGCAAGTCCCGTTGCCCGATCGTCGATACCTGGTGGCAGACCGAAACCGGCGGCAACATGATGAGCCCACTGCCGGGCGCGCACGCGCTCAAGCCGGGTTCTGCGGCACGTCCGTTCTTCGGTGTGGTGCCGGCCCTGGTGGACAACCTCGGCAACATCATCGAAGGCGAGGCCGAGGGCAACCTGGTGATTCTCGATTCGTGGCCAGGCCAGGCGCGTACGCTGTATGGCGACCATGACCGCTTCGTCGATACCTACTTCAAGACCTTCCGTGGCATGTATTTCACCGGTGATGGCGCCCGTCGCGATGCCGATGGTTACTACTGGATCACCGGTCGCGTGGACGACGTGCTCAACGTGTCCGGCCACCGTATGGGCACGGCCGAGATCGAAAGCGCGATGGTCGCGCACCCGAAAGTCGCCGAGGCCGCTGTGGTCGGCGTGCCGCACGACATCAAGGGGCAGGGCATCTACGTGTATGTCACCCTTAAAAATGGTGAAGAGCCGAGCGAGCAGCTGCGCCTGGAATTGAAAAACTGGGTGCGCAAGGAGATTGGTCCGATCGCTTCGCCGGATGTCATCCAGTGGGCGCCGGGCCTGCCGAAAACCCGTTCGGGCAAGATCATGCGCCGTATTCTGCGCAAGATCGCGACGGCTGAGTACGATGGGTTGGGCGATATCTCCACCCTGGCCGACCCGGGTGTGGTGCAGCATTTGATTGATACGCACAAGACGATGAATGTGGCGTAAGCGCTGATACCGCGTCACAGAAAGCCCCGTCAGGTGTTGAGCCTGGCGGGGCTTTTTTGTGGCTGAGGGTCTTGTGTTGGCTGGGCTGGCCGCATCGCTGGTAAACCAGCTCCCACAAGGATTTGCGGTAATCCCAAAACCTGTGAGAGCTAGCCTGCTAGCGATGGCGGTCTGTCAGTCAGCAATCAAGCATGGGCCAATAATTATCGGCTTCTCTGTGGGACGCTTCCTACTGTTACCCCCCGATCTTTCCGGTTACTGAATGTGTAACCGCATCGCGCCGATCCGGGGCATTGGGAAACGCCGTGCCCAGAATCAGGGCTTTAGAACCACCCGCAAAAAATAAGAACCAACGCCAAGCTTGCCGGATTAGAAGGCTTTGCCAATAATAGGCCCGCAATTTGCAGCATAGATCGGTTCACTGTCTTTTGCTCTTGCATGATTTTGCAGGGGTGTCAACGTGCCCAAACGGGTTTCTCGGTGCATCTGTAATTAGTTGTCGCATTGAAGAAATATCGGCTTCGGGCCTGTCGTTAGAATGCCGATCACTCGCTCGTCGTTGCAGGTGTTGAATTTCAACATCTGCTTCCCAGGACGCAGCACTGCTTTGCGGTTCCACTCATTCGCATATTGGGCTAATGCTCACTCTGCCGTTTCAGCCCTTTACCGATGGAGTCCCAACATGAAGAAACTCGTGCTGCTTGGCGCCCTGGCACTTGCCTCCGTGCTGTCCCTGCCGACCTTCGCCGACGAAAAACCTCTGAAGATCGGTATCGAAGCGGCTTACCCTCCGTTCGCTTCGAAAGCACCGGATGGCAGCATTGTTGGTTTTGACTACGACATCGGCAACGCCCTGTGCGAAGAGATGAAGGTCAAGTGTGTGTGGGTCGAGCAAGAGTTCGACGGCCTGATCCCGGCACTGAAAGTGCGCAAGATCGACGCGATCCTGTCGTCCATGTCGATCACTGAAGACCGCAAGAAGTCCGTGGACTTCACCAACAAGTACTACAACACCCCGGCTCGCCTGGTCATGAAGGCCGGCACTCAGGTCAGCGAAGGCCTGACCGAGCTCAAGGGCAAGAACATTGGCGTGCAGCGTGGTTCGATCCACGAGCGTTTCGCCCGCGAAGTCCTGGCCCCGTTGGGTGCCGAGATCAAGCCTTACGGTTCGCAGAATGAAATTTACCTCGATGTGTCCGCCGGTCGCCTCGACGGCACCGTGGCAGACGCTACCTTGTTGAATGACGGCTTCCTGAAAACCGACGCCGGTAAAGGCTTCGCTTTCGTTGGCCCGGCGTTCACCGACGTTAAATACTTCGGCGATGGCGTGGGTATCGCCGTTCGCAAAGGTGACGCGTTGAAAGACAAGATCAACACCGCGATCGCTGCCATCCGTGAGAACGGCAAGTACAAGCAAATCCAGGACAAGTACTTCGACTTCGACATTTACGGCAAGTAAATACGTCGCAACGACAAGTCCGAAATGGCGCAAGCAGCAGGATCTCTGAGGTTTGCGCCATTTTTTCATCCCAACTTTCGAGGACCTGAATCATGTTGAAAGGCTACGGGGCTGTCATCCTCGATGGCGCTTGGCTGACGCTTCAGCTCGCCTTGTCGTCCATGGCCCTGGCCATCGTTCTGGGCCTGATCGGCGTGGCGCTGCGACTGTCGCCGGTGCGCTGGCTGGCCTGGCTGGGCGATCTGTATTCCACCGTGATTCGCGGTATTCCCGACCTGGTGCTGATCCTGCTGATCTTCTACGGCGGTCAGGACCTGCTCAACCGCGTCGCGCCGATGCTCGGCTTTGACGACTACATCGACCTCAATCCGTTGGCTGCCGGTATCGGCACCCTGGGTTTCATCTTCGGTGCGTACCTGTCGGAAACCTTCCGCGGCGCGTTCATGGCGATCCCCAAGGGGCAGGCCGAAGCGGGCATGGCCTATGGCATGAGCAGTTTTCAGGTGTTCTTCCGGGTGTTGGTGCCACAGATGATTCGCCTGGCGATTCCTGGCTTCACCAACAACTGGCTGGTATTGACCAAGGCCACCGCGCTGATTTCGGTGGTGGGCCTGCAAGACATGATGTTCAAGGCCAAGCAGGCGGCAGACGCCACCCGCGAACCTTTCACCTTCTTCCTCGCAGTGGCGGCGATGTACCTGGTGATTACCAGTGTCTCGTTGCTGGCATTGCGTCACCTTGAGAAGCGCTACTCGGTAGGCGTAAGGGCGGCTGATCTATGATCTTCGACTACAACGTCATTTGGGAGGCCATGCCGCTGTATCTCGGCGGCCTGGTGACTACCCTCAAATTGCTCGCACTGTCGCTGTTTTTCGGCCTGCTGTGTGCGTTGCCGCTGGGCTTGATGCGCGTCTCGAAGAATCCGGTCGTCAACCTGTCGGCCTGGCTCTACACCTACGTGATCCGTGGCACGCCGATGCTGGTGCAGTTGTTCTTGATCTACTACGGTCTGGCGCAGTTCGAGGCGGTACGCGAGAGCTTCCTCTGGCCATGGCTGTCCAGTGCCACGTTCTGTGCGTGCCTGGCGTTCGCCATCAACACCAGCGCCTACACCGCCGAAATCATCGCCGGCAGCCTGCGCGCCACGCCGAACGGCGAGATCGAAGCCGCCAAGGCCATGGGTATGTCGCGCTTCAAGATGTACAAACGCATCCTGTTGCCATCGGCCCTGCGCCGGGCGCTGCCGCAGTACAGCAACGAAGTGATCATGATGCTGCAGACCACCAGTCTGGCCTCCATCGTGACCCTGATCGACATCACCGGCGCCGCGCGCACGGTCAACGCCCAGTTCTATCTGCCGTTCGAGGCGTACATCACGGCGGGTGTGTTCTACCTGTGCCTGACCTTCATCCTGGTGAAGCTGTTCAAACTGGCCGAGCGCCGCTGGTTGGGCTACCTGGCTCCGCGGAAGCACTGATATGGAACGCATCGATCATGTATTGCCGTGGAACCATTTGGGCAGCGAGCGCCAGATTTCGGTGTTCCGCTTCGGCAGTGGCGAACGCAAGGCCTACATCCAGGCCAGCCTCCACGCCGATGAACTGCCGGGCATGCGCACCGCCTGGGCGCTGAAAAAACGCCTGGCCGAACTTGAATCCCAAGGCCTGTTGAACGGCGTGATTGAACTGGTGCCAGTGGCCAATCCACTGGGCCTCGGTCAACTGCTGCAAGGCAGTCATCAAGGGCGTTTCGAGGCGGGCAGCGGCAAGAATTTCAATCGCGATTTCGTCGAGCTGAGCGCGCCGGTCGCGTCTACGTTGGCCGACAGCCTCGGCGATGATCCGCACGCCAATATCCGAATGATCCGACAGGCCATGGCAGATCATCTCGCTGCATTGCCACCGGCCAGCAGCCAGTTGCAGGGCATGCAACGCATTTTGCTCAGCCATGCCTGCACCGCGGATGTGGTGCTGGACTTGCATTGCGATGCCGAAGCGGCGCTGCACATGTACGCCTTGCCGCAGCACTGGCCGCAGTGGCGTTCGCTGGCTGCACACCTGAACGTGCGTGTGGGTCTGCTGGCGGAAGATTCCGGCGGCAGCTCCTTCGACGAAGCCTGTTCGCTGCCGTGGCTGCGCTTGTCGCGTCTGTTCCCGGACGCGCAGATTCCACTGGCGTGCCTGGCGACGACCCTTGAGCTGGGGGGGCAGGCCGACACCGGTCGTGCTGAAACCGAAGCGTATGCCGAAGGCATTCTGGCGTTCCTCGCCGAGCAAGGGCTGATCAGCGGCGACTGGCCGAAACCTGCACAGGACGCGTGCGAAGGCCTGCCGTTCGAAGGCACGGAATTGTTGTTCGCGCCGCATCCCGGCGTGGTGAGTTTCCTGCGTCAACCGGGTGAATGGGTTGAGGCGGGCGATGAGATTTTTGAAGTGATCGATCCGCTGGCGGATCGGGTCAGCACGGTGTGTGCTGGTACGTCCGGGGTGCTGTTTGCCATTGAGCGGCTGCGTTATGCCCAACCCGGTTTCTGGCTGGCCAAGGTGGCGGGGCGCGAAGCGCTGCGTCACGGGCGCTTGCTCAACGACTGACTGTTTTTGTGAGAACCGACCGCATGTACAAACTTGAAGTCCAAGACCTGCATAAACGCTATGGCAGTCACGAAGTGCTCAAGGGTGTGTCCCTGAAAGCGGCGGCTGGCGATGTGATCAGCATCATCGGCTCCAGTGGCTCCGGCAAAAGTACTTTCCTGCGTTGCATCAACCTGCTGGAGCAGCCGCACGCGGGCAAGATCCTGCTCAACAACGAAGAGTTGAAGCTGGTGGCAAACAAGGACGGCGGGTTGAAAGCCGCCGACCCGAAACAGCTGCAACGCATGCGTTCGCGCCTGTCGATGGTGTTCCAGCACTTCAACCTGTGGTCGCACATGACCGCGCTGGAAAACATCATGGAAGCTCCGGTGCATGTGCTGGGCGTTTCCAAGGCCGAGGCCCGTGAAAAGGCTGAGCACTACCTGAACAAGGTCGGCGTGGCCCATCGTAAAGATGCTTACCCGGGCCACATGTCCGGCGGCGAACAGCAGCGCGTGGCAATTGCCCGTGCGCTGGCGATGGAACCGGAAGTGATGCTGTTCGACGAACCGACCTCGGCCCTCGACCCGGAGCTGGTCGGCGACGTACTGAAGGTCATGCAAGCCCTGGCCCAGGAAGGCCGGACCATGGTCGTGGTGACCCACGAAATGGGTTTCGCCCGTGAAGTGTCGAACCAGTTGGTGTTCCTGCATAAAGGTGTGGTCGAAGAAAGCGGCAACCCGCGGGAAGTGCTGGTGAACCCGCAATCCGAACGCTTGCAGCAATTCCTGTCGGGCAGCCTGAAGTAATCAGGGCTGCCGTTGTGCACCGGGATAGTGCATGCTTCGCGGTCTAGAGACTGACCCGATCCCCTGTGGGAGCGAGCCTGCTCGCGAATGCGGTGTGACATTCAATACTGATGTCGGCTGATCCATCGCGTTCGCTAGCAGGCTAGCTCCCACATTAGATCTGTGAAGGTTTGAAGATTTGCGTTCATTTACGGGCTAGCATTGGCCCATGCCTTCATCACCGTTCTTCGTTTCGGATTGCCCGCCATGACTGCCCATCGAATTGGTTTCCTGATTTGGCCCAGCACTAAAGCACTGACGCTTGCGCTGGCTGAGGAGGCCTTGCGCGTTGCCCAGCGTGTGCATCCGGACGTCGTTTACGAACTGTCGTTCCTGCAGGCCGAACCACCGGTCGAAGGCGAGTGGCAATTGCCCGGCGAAGCCTGGACCGGCAAGCTCGAAAACTTCCAGAAACTGTTCCTGCTCGCTGACGAGCCACCGACCACCCTGGCGCCGGCGCTCAGCAGTGCGCTCAAGCAACTGGTGCGTGCCGGTTGCGTGATCGGCGGCTTGTCGGCCGGTGTGTACCCGTTGGCGCAACTTGGTTTGCTCGATGGCTATCGCGCCGCCGTGCACTGGCGCTGGCAGGACGATTTCGCCGAGCGTTTCCCGAAGGTCATCGCCACCAGCCACCTGTTTGACTGGGATCGCGATCGCCTGACCGCGTGTGGCGGTATGTCGGTGCTCGATTTGCTGTTGGCGGTATTGGCCCGTGACCACGGTGCGGAACTGGCTGGCGCGGTCTCGGAAGAACTGGTGGTCGAACGCATCCGCGAGGGGGGTGAACGCCAACGCATCCCGTTGCAGAACCGCCTCGGTTCCAGCCATCCGAAGCTCACCCAGGCGGTGTTGCTGATGGAAGCCAATATTGAAGAACCACTGACCACCGACGAAATCGCCCAGCACGTGTGCGTGTCCCGTCGGCAGCTGGAGCGGATCTTCAAGCAATACCTCAACCGCGTGCCAAGCCAGTACTATCTGGAACTGCGCTTGAACAAGGCCCGGCAGATGTTGATGCAAACCAGCAAGTCGATCATCCAGATCGGCCTGTCGTGCGGCTTCTCTTCGGGGCCACACTTCTCCAGCGCCTACCGCAACTTCTTCGGCGCCACGCCGCGGGAAGACCGCAACCAGCGGCGCAGCAGCAGTCCGTTCGAGTTGTCCTCGGTACCGTCGGAGCGCGGTTGATCCGCGCCTGACGGGGTTACTCGTCGGGGTCCGATTCTCCGGAAGACGACACCTCCAGCTCTGCGCGCTCGATCACGCCCTCAACCCCGAAGTCGATATTGGTCAACCTGAAGTATTCGATCAGGATTTTCAAACCGGCTTCGTTGAACGGATTGCCGCTCAGGTCGATGCTTTCGGCAGCCTCCATCGGCAGTTCAAGAATATCGCTGGGTATTCGGGTGATCTCGTTACCGCTCAGGTTGGCGATGTCCAGGCTTTTGAGTTGCAACAGGCCGGCAGGCAGCTCGGTGAGGTGGCAGTTGTCCAGTTGCAGGGTGGCCAGCTCGGTCATCTGACTGATATCCGGTGCGAGTACCAGCGGATTGTTACTCAAGTCCAGGAAGTCCAGCCGCGTCATCTCGGACAGGTTCAGGACGCTTTGTGCAGTCAGGGTGATGTTGCAGTCCGGGAGGTTCAACGAGGTCAGCTCGCCCATGCGGAAAATCGCCTCCGGGATATCGCCCAGGTGAAAATCGCGCAGGCTCAGGGTCTTGAGTTTCGGGAAGCGTTCCAGGAACGGGCTCACGCCGATGGGCATGCCGCTTTCGCTGTTCAGATAAACCATCGTGACATGGCTGAAGTCTGCACTCAGTGTCGGCAAGTCGCCGGTAATGTGGGTGTCCACGCTCAAGTCGTAGTTGGGTTGCAATAAGTCGCTCATGTCTTCGGCCCCGGTCTCCCGACGCCAGCATCGCAGCACAACCTGTTTGAACTCGTCTCGGGCCCAATGCTCGTTCAGCAATTGTTGCGCGCTGAACGGTTGCTGGGTGACGGGATGGAGAGCGGGGATATCAGCCGTCCAGGCTGACAGCTCGGTTTCCAGGGTGGCAAGTTCGCCTTCCAGGCGAGTCAGTTCGGCTCGCCCCTCGTCCAGTGTGCCGGGCAGTGAATAAACGAATTTGCTGGCCTCTTCCAGGTCCATCATCGGATAAAGCGCTTGCGTGCGTCGCAGGTCTTGCGCATCGGCAAAGATACCGAAGTCCTGACCTGTGATCAGGTAGTGGTGCTTCAGGCGTTCGCGGGTTGCGGTCGACAGCGGGTTGTTGCCCAGGTCGAATCCGTCCTGAGCGCCGGTTGGAAGTGAGAAGAGGGCAGCGGGCAAGTCTTCGATCCGGTTGTCGTTGAACAGTGCCGTGCGCAAGCGTGGGCGCGACAGCAAATCCTTGGGCAGCTCAGAGATACCCGTGCGCGAGAGGTCGATGTAATTCAGATTGGGCATGCTGCCGACATCCGGCACCCGGCCCAGTGGATTGTTGTACATGTCCAGCGTGATTAGTTGATGCTGCGCGGCGAGCGTGGCGTGGGCCTCGGGGCTGAGGCTGATCGAGCAATCGCTGAGAATCAGTTCTTCAAGTTGAAGCTGGCCGAGCACGTCTGGAAGCCGACCCAGGTTGAAGTATCGCAATTTCAGGGTGCGCAATCCGGTAAAGCTGCGCAAAAACGTCTCGGTGCCCCGTGTGGCGCCACAGCCATCCATTGTCAGCAATTGAATACGGCTGAAGTCGGCACTCAGCACAGGCAGCTCGCCAATTATAGGTTGGAAGAAATTGAAGTCGGTCGTGGCGAATCCGTTTTGCGTGGGCGCCCATTGAAGCCGCCAACACTCCAGTAAATCGATCATGAACTGCCTTCGAGCGTGTGTCTGGGCGGTGATTTGTTCCGGTGTGAGCCGGGTTTGGGTATCAGGTATAGAGGGCGGAATATCGTTGCACCAGGGGTGCAGGGTGTCGTAGAGCCGCGAATGCTCAACCATCAGGCGACTCAGTTCTGCCCGTGGTCCTGTCGGGTGTTGTTGCAGGCGCTCGACAAACGCATCGAGTTCCTCGTCGGACAGATGCGGGAACAAGGACCGGACACGGGCTTGCAAGGGCGGTGTGCGCGGGGGCATCTGTCGGTAACCATCGACGCCGCCCAACAGCCGCATGACGTTCGGATCGTAGGCCGGCTTGATATTGACCTGCCGACCCAGCAATGCGCGCAGTGCCTCGCGGCTGACGGTGTGTTGGCGAATCAGTTGTTTGAGTCCGCTGTCGTCACCGATTTGGACGTTCAGCGCCGTGCGTTCGCTGTCCGGTAACGCCTGCAGCAGGCCGGTAAAGAATGAGGTCGATCCGCTGAGTTCTTCTGCGGCCTGATCGAACGCCTGATAGGTGCCGTCTGCGTTGAGCACCAGTATTTTGCGCACGCTGGCGTCGACGCTGCCCAGGCTGTCGATCAGGCGCCCGTCGGGGCTGTAGTGACGAATTTCCAGGTGCACGTGTCCGCTCCAGCCTGGCAAGTTTTCCAGCGAGTGAAGGGCCACGCAATCGGTGTCGATATTGTCCTCGGTCGATGGCAGCTCGAGCCCTTCATACGCGCGGGTCACGCGTACCTGCAATCTGGCTTCCTCGCCCAGCTGCGCCAGCCTTGGGGAAACGTTGCCGTTCTTGAGCTGTTGCAGTTCCACGTCGTTGGCCGTTGCTGCAATCGCTTCCGCGATCATGCTCGGTAAACCGGGTTCGGCGTCCATCAGGGTTTGTACCGCTGCAACCGCACCCCGTTCGAGTGTGCGGTAACGCTGATCGAACAGGCTTTGGCGTTGGCGTTGAGCGAGTTGCGCCAGTGTTTGGCGCAGGCTGCGGGTACGACTGTCGAGGCGAGGGGCGGGCAGGCCGAATTCTTCGCCCATCAAGGTGCTTGCTTCTTCATCCGACAGCGCCAGCAGGAAGGTTTTGAGCAAGTCGCCGTCGTTGAGCTGAGTGACATCAATGGTCAGGCGCGGCGCATCCGGTGCCGGGCTTTGCCACAGTGTCTGGCCTTGCGCATTCGTCAATCGCAGGCCTTTGCCTTGCGGCCAGTAGCCGTTGGCGTTGAGCAATTCCAGTTGGGTAACCGGGTCGGCCTTGAGGTACATCTGCGATCGGTCACTGCCGATTTGCTCGATGAAGGTTTGAATGTCCTGGTCGATCTTGAAACGCTTGAGGGTATCGGCCAGAAGCGGTGGTATTTGCCCGGCATTCACATGCATCTTGCGCAGGACGTTTTCGTGGGTGCCACTGATGGTCAGCATGCGTTCGCGTTCGATTTCGGAAAAGCGCTGCATGTCTGGCCCGGCGCGTCGCAGCAGGGTGGCCTGGTCCCAATTCAGAGGTTGGTCGAGTTCGGATTGCCAGGCACCGGCGCCGTTGTGTTTAACCACCGGTTTGTAAGCGTCAGTGCGGGTCGGGTGGTCGATGCGATGTTCGCCCGTCACTGAGTCTTCACTGACAGCGTAGTGTTTGCCTTCCAGGGCCAGCAGGGTTTTGCCCTGATGACGCAGCAGCCCCAGCGCATCCGGTTCCACTTCTTCGGGAGCAGTGGCGGGATGTTCGTAAGTGGTGAGATCCGGTTGCCAGTAGCGCGTTTGGCCGTTCGGCCGTTTCACTGAATTGAAACGGTCCATGAATTCCACGATTTCCTTGGGCAGAACCGCGCGAAGTTCTCCCGCCGCGATCACGCCACCCGCCGCCAATGTGCCCAATTGCACGGCGGATTCCACTACGCCCATCAAGTGCGCGAATGCCTCGCGGCGCTGGCCTTCGGTCCAGTCGACGACACTCTCGAAGGTTTCGTCGAGCAACTGGTAAGCCATGTAGGCAAGCATTGTCTCGCCCAGGAACGGTATGAACGGCAGGGCGATAAAAGCCGCGATGTTCAGCAGGGTCGAGGCAATATCGGTGAAAGAATCCCAGAGTGCCCAGCGGGCTTTCTGGTCGACCGTAGCGGTGGATACCGCGATGACCCGAGCGTCGTTGAGTATTTTGTTGAGCGCGGATTGATACAGATGATTCCACAGGTCCCCATTGATCGGCGTTGAGGCGATGCGCAGGTCGACACGCGCATTGGGCGACTCGCGCCAGGTCGGGCGTGCATCGCCTGACTGAACCGGTTGCCAGGTGATGGGTGCGAGCTGGGCGTTCAACTGTGCGAAGAAGTGCCCGCGATCCTCATGATCGATGAAGCGGCTGAAAAACTGTTGATAGTCGGGGGTGCGCAGACGTCGGCTCAAGTCTTCGGCAAAGGCGGCGGACGAGGGGTATTCCTTGATCGGATGTTCGGGGTCGTCAGGAATGTACGCCACTACCCTGACTGTTTCCCGTGCGCTTTCCAGCTCCGGTGCAAACAGCAGGATCCCGGTCAGGCGAGCATTCATGATCGTCAGCTCATGACAGCCCCAGGGCTGACCGCGCAAGCGTAGATTCGGCAGGTTGTCCAGCAGGCCAATAATCAGTGGGTGGACATCACTGCCCAGCAGCTTCTGCATCTGTGCCATCTGCAACGCGGCGGTCAGCGCGTTTTTCTGGCTGTCCTGGATTTTCGGCCGCAGTAGCGCCGAGGCCACTGGATTACTAATGCCAAGATTGTCCTCCAGGTACGCTTTATAGTGTTGGCCGATGTCCAACTCCCGGCACAGGTGGGTGAATGCTGTGATGGGCATCTTTTCCAGGACTTGCGGCAAGGTTTGAAATTGCCCGTTGGTGGAAGGCGGGGTGATGTAAGTCGAAACGGGTTCGAAAGCGTCGGCTTCGGTTTCGGCACTTTCGAAGTTGTGCAGCACCGCCTCCAGCAATGACACGGTCCAGATGCGAGCGGCCCCTGATTTCAGGCGCAACCAGGGGATGTGGGCGGGGATGTACAGGCGCAGGAAGGTATTGCGAACGTCCAGTTCCAGGCCGAAGCGGGTCTTGAGCTCGGCTTTCAGCAGAGGTTCGGCGAATTCGGCCGGATTCTGCAGATTCGCCATCATCTGATCGACCCGGTTCTGGCTTGTTACATGGCGGGTGATCAGTTTGCCCAGTTCCGCATGCTGATGGGCCGGGGCGCTTTTGAGGCTGGCCGGCATGCCTGGCGTGCTGTTGCTCAGCGCTTCACGCCGTTGTGATGTCGCCTGGCACAACCAGGGTGGAACGACATTGATCAGGTGTTGATAGTGCGCATCCGGCCTGAATACATCGGAAGCCAGGGTGGTCTGTGAGTTCGTCATGGGGTCAAGGTGGTCTTCGAGGTTTGATAAGGCCTCTAGGAAAGCGCGCGAACCCGGATCGTGTGCGGTACATATTTACCGCACTCGTCGAATCGGCGTCGGTTACAACGGAGCAAGCCTGCCGCAAACGCTCAGCGCCAGTTAAACTGCGCCTTTGCGACCCTATATGTCGCATTGCCGTAAACCCGGGAAAATCCGGGGTTTGCGCTATAAGAAGTTGTCGCTTGGCGGCAAGGCCGGGCTGAAAACTGTCCTTACAATCCCCCTCATCGCTCGCCAGTTTCAGGCGAGTGTTCCTTTTCAGGAGACTCCGATGTCCGTTGAGCACGCTGCGGTACAACGCGCCGATTTCGACCAGGTAATGGTTCCCAACTACGCGCCTGCCGCTTTCATTCCAGTGCGTGGCGCCGGTTCCCGCGTTTGGGACCAGTCCGGTCGCGAGCTGATCGACTTCGCCGGCGGGATTGCCGTAAACGTATTGGGCCATGCGCATCCGGCGCTGGTCGGTGCCTTGACCGAGCAAGCCAACAAGCTGTGGCACGTGTCTAACGTGTTCACCAATGAGCCGGCCCTGCGCCTGGCCCATAAGCTGATCGACGCCACGTTTGCCGACCGCGCGTTCTTCTGCAACTCCGGCGCCGAAGCTAACGAGGCCGCGTTCAAACTGGCCCGTCGTGTCGCGTTCGATCGCTTCGGCAGCGAAAAATACGAAATCATTGCCGCGCTCAACAGCTTCCACGGTCGTACCCTGTTCACCGTGAACGTGGGTGGCCAGTCGAAGTACTCCGACGGTTTCGGTCCAAAAATCACCGGTATCACTCACGTCCCTTACAACGATCTGGCTGCTTTGAAAGCCGCCGTTTCCGACAAGACCTGTGCCGTGGTGCTGGAGCCGATCCAGGGTGAGGGCGGTGTACTGCCGGCCGAACTGGCCTACCTGCAAGGCGCCCGTGAGCTATGCACCGAGCACAATGCGCTGCTGGTGTTCGACGAAGTGCAAACCGGTATGGGCCGCAGCGGCAAGCTGTTCGCCTATCAACACTACGGCGTGACTCCGGACATCCTGACCAGCGCCAAGAGCCTGGGCGGCGGTTTCCCGATCGCGGCTATGCTGACCACTGAAGACCTGGCCAAACATCTGGTCGTCGGCACCCACGGCACCACCTACGGCGGTAACCCGCTGGCGTGCGCCGTTGCGGAAGCCGTGATCGACGTGATCAACACCCCTGAAGTGCTGAACGGCGTCAACGCCAAGCATGACAAGTTCAAGGCCCGCCTTGAGCAGATCGGCGAGAAGTACGGCCTGTTCACCCAGGTGCGAGGCCTGGGCCTGCTGATCGGTTGCGTACTGAGCGATGCCTGGAAAGGCAAGGCCAAGGACATCTTCAACGCCGCTGAAAAAGAAGGCCTGATGATTCTGCAAGCCGGCCCGGACGTGATTCGCTTCGCCCCGAGCCTGGTGGTGGAAGACGCTGATATCGATGCCGGTCTTGACCGCTTCGAACGCGCCGCCGCAAAACTGACGCAAGCCTGATAGACCCTTCGACGCCTGACATCTTCAGGCGTCGAACCCAATTTTTGTTTCGGGCTGGATCAAACGTGTGGGAGCTAGCCTGCTAGCGATGAGGGCCTGATAGCCAACATCATTGTTGCCTGACAGGACGATATCGCCAGCAGGCTAGCTCCCACAGTTGACTCTGAGTTGTTTCAGGGGCAGCCCGGGATTTTTTCTTCTGTAAGTTCTGAGATTAAGGAGTGACACCATGCTGGTGATGCGCCCCGCGCAAATGGCTGATCTGGGCGAGGTACAGCGTCTGGCTGCGGATAGCCCGATTGGTGTCACTTCCTTGCCGGATGACGTTGAACGCCTGAGCGACAAGATCGCCGCGAGCGAAGCCTCGTTCGCTGCCGAAGTCAGTTTCAACGGTGAGGAAAGCTATTTCTTCGTCCTCGAAGACAGCACCACCGGCAAGCTGGTCGGCTGCTCGGCCATCGTGGCATCGGCCGGTTATTCCGAGCCGTTCTACAGCTTCCGCAACGAAACGTTCGTGCACGCCTCCCGCGAGCTGAAGATCCACAACAAGATCCATGTGCTCTCGCAGTGCCACGACCTGACCGGCAACAGCTTGCTGACCAGTTTCTATGTGCAGCGCGAGCTGGTGGGTTCGCCTTGGGCCGAACTCAACTCCCGTGGCCGCTTGCTGTTCGTCGCCAGCCACCCGGAGCGTTTTGCCGACTCCGTGGTGACCGAAATCGTCGGTTACAGCGATGAAAACGGCGACTCGCCATTCTGGGATGCCATCGGTCGCAACTTCTTCGACCTCAACTATGCCGAGGCCGAGCGCTTGTGCGGCCTGAAGAGCCGTACGTTCCTCGCCGAACTGATGCCGCACTACCCGATCTATGTGCCGCTGTTGCCTGACTCCGCGCAAGAAGCGATGGGCCAGGTGCATCCGCGGGCGCAGATCACCTTCGACATCCTGATGCGCGAAGGCTTCGAGACCGATCACTACATCGACATCTTCGATGGCGGCCCGACCTTGCACGCCCGCGTCTCGGGGATCCGTTCGATCGCCCAGAGCCGTGTGGTGCCGGTGAAAATCGGTGAGTCGGTCAAAGGCGTCGGCCGCCAGTATCTGGTCGCCAACGCCCAGTTGCAGGATTACCGCGCGGTATTGCTCGAACTCGATTACGCGCCGGGCAAACCCGTGACCCTGGATCTGGAAGCCGCCGAAGCCCTGGGCGTCGGTGAAGGTGCCAGCGTGCGCCTGGTGGCGGTTTAACGCCTGCTTTAAAGAATGCTTAGAAAGCAGCGAGTTTCACGGGCGGCGCAAGCGGCCCGTTTGAGGAGATAGCATGATCGTTCGTCCCGTACGCAGCAGCGATTTACCCGCTCTGATCGACCTGGCCCGTAGCACCGGCACCGGCCTGACCACGTTGCCGGCCAACGAAGAGCGTCTGGCCCATCGGGTCGGCTGGGCCGAGAAGACTTTCCGCGGCGAAGCCGGGCGGGGCGATGCGGACTACCTGTTCGTGCTCGAAGATGACGGTGGTCGTGTGGTGGGTATCTCCGCCATCGCCGGCGCCGTCGGTCTGCGCGAGCCCTGGTACAACTTCCGCGTCGGTCTGACGGTCAGCGCTTCGCAAGAGCTGAACATCTACCGCGAGATACCGACGCTGTTCCTGGCCAACGACCTGACTGGCAACTCCGAGCTGTGTTCGCTGTTCCTGCACGCCGATTTCCGTAGTGGCCTCAACGGTCGCATGTTGTCCAAGGCGCGGATGCTGTTCATCGCCGAGTTCCCGCAATTGTTCGGCAACAAGATCATTGCCGAGATGCGCGGCGTGTCCGACGCAGCCGGGCGTTCGCCATTCTGGGAAAGCCTGGGCCGGCACTTCTTCAAAATGGAGTTCAGCCAGGCCGACTACCTGACGGGCGTGGGCAACAAGGCGTTCATCGCCGAACTGATGCCTAAATTCCCCCTGTACACCTGCTTCCTGTCGCCGGATGCGCGCAACGTGATCGGTCAGGTTCACCCGGACACCGAGCCGGCGCTGTCGATGCTCAAGAGCGAAGGCTTCAGCTATCAAGGCTACGTCGACATTTTCGACGCGGGCCCGGCCATCGAATGCGAAACCGGCAAGATCCGCGCCGTACGCGACAGCCAGGCGCTGGTGTTGGCCGTTGGCACGCCGGGTGACGACGCCACGCCGTTCATCATTCACAACCGCAAGCGCGAAGACTGCCGGATCACGGCTGCACCCGCACGTCTCGCCGCCGGCACCCTGGTGGTCGACCCGTTGACCGCCAAACGTCTTCAACTCAACGCCGGCGATCAAGTGCGCGCCGTTCCGTTGTCCGCTGCACGGGAGTCGAAATAATGAAGTCGCTATATATTGCAGGTGAATGGCTGGCCGGGCAGGGCGAAGTCTTCGAGTCGCTCAATCCGGTGACTCAGCAAGTGCTGTGGTCCGGCACCGGCGCCACCGCTGATCAAGTGGAATCGGCCGTGCAAGCCGCGCGTCAGGCGTTCCCGGGCTGGGCGCGTCGGACGCTGGAAGAGCGTATCTCGGTGCTCGAAGCCTTCGCGGCTGCGTTGAAAAACAACGCCGATGTACTCGCCCGCACCATCGGTGAAGAAACCGGCAAACCCCTGTGGGAGGCCGCGACCGAAGTCACCAGCATGGTCAACAAGATCGCGATCTCGGTGCAGAGCTACCGCGAGCGAACCGGGGAGAAGAGCGGCCCGCTGGGCGATGCCACCGCCGTATTGCGCCACAAGCCCCACGGTGTGGTGGCCGTGTTCGGTCCTTACAACTTCCCTGGCCATTTGCCGAACGGTCACATCGTGCCAGCGCTGCTGGCCGGTAACAGTGTGCTGTTCAAGCCAAGCGAACTGACACCGAAAGTCGCTGAGCTGACGGTCAAGTGCTGGATCGAGGCCGGTCTGCCGGCAGGCGTGTTGAACCTGCTGCAGGGCGCTCGCGAAACCGGTATCGCCCTGGCGGCGAACCCGGGCATCGACGGTCTGTTCTTCACCGGTTCCAGCCGCACCGGCAACCACCTGCACCAGCAATTCGCCGGTCGTCCGGACAAGATTCTCGCGCTGGAGATGGGCGGCAACAATCCGCTGGTGGTCGATCAGGTCGCTGACCTCGATGCTGCGGTGTACACCATCATTCAATCGGCGTTCATTTCGGCCGGTCAGCGTTGCACCTGCGCTCGCCGTTTGCTGGTACCGCAGGGCGCCTGGGGCGACTCGTTGCTGGCGCGCCTGGTGGCGGTCAGCTCGACGATTGAAGTCGGGGCTTTCGATCAACAGCCGGCGCCGTTCATGGGCTCGGTGGTGTCCCTCGGTGCTGCGAAAGCCCTGATGGACGCGCAGGAACAACTGCTGGCCAATGGTGCCGTGGCGCTGTTGCCGATGACGCAGCCGCAGGCTCAGTCCGCGCTGCTGACCCCGGGCATTATCGACGTGACCGCCGTCGCCGATCGTCCTGACGAAGAGCTGTTCGGCCCGCTGCTGCAAGTGATCCGCTACGCTGATTTTGAAGCGGCAATCGCAGAAGCCAACAACACCGCCTACGGTCTGGCTGCTGGCCTGCTGTCGGATTCCGAAGCGCGCTATCAGCAATTCTGGCTGGAAAGCCGTGCCGGTATCGTCAACTGGAACAAGCAACTGACCGGTGCCGCGAGCAGCGCCCCGTTCGGCGGCGTCGGCGCCTCGGGCAACCATCGCGCCAGCGCCTACTACGCGGCGGATTACTGCGCCTACCCGGTGGCCTCGCTGGAAACCCCGAGCCTGGTGTTGCCTGCGGCCCTGACGCCCGGCGTGAAGATGGCGTGATGCCCATCGCCAGCAGGCTGGCTCCCACAGTGATTGGGTCGTACACCAAATGTGTGGACACCCCCGAACCTGTGGGAGCCAGCCTGCTGGCGATGGCTGCGCCTCGGTCTCAAATTTAGTTACTGAAGCCTATAACAACAGATTCTCGTGGAGCCTCGCTGATGAAATCCTATGAAGTCAATTTTGACGGTCTAGTGGGGCCGACCCATAACTACGGCGGCCTGTCCTACGGCAACGTCGCGTCCCAGAGCAACAGCCAGCAGTCTTCCAACCCCAAGGAAGCTGCGCTGCAAGGCCTGGCGAAGATGAAAGCGCTGATGGAAATGGGCTTCCAGCAGGGGGTACTGGCACCGCAAGAGCGCCCGGATGTGGCTGCA
This sequence comes from Pseudomonas reinekei, assembly GCF_001945365.1. Lineage (GTDB taxonomy): Bacteria > Pseudomonadota > Gammaproteobacteria > Pseudomonadales > Pseudomonadaceae > Aquipseudomonas > Aquipseudomonas reinekei. The sequence goes on along the minus strand of NZ_MSTQ01000003.1, from coordinate 14,731 downwards.
CTGCGTCGCCTGGGCTTCAGCGGCACCGATGCACAAGTGATCGAGCGCGCCGCTAAAGAAGCCCTGCCATTGCTGGTTGCCAGTTGCTCGGCCTCAAGCATGTGGGTGGCCAACGCCGCCACGGTCAGCCCGAGCGCCGATACCGCGGACGGCCGCGTGCATTTCACCGCCGCCAACCTCAACTGCAAATACCATCGCAGCATCGAACACCCGACCACCAGCCGCGTGCTGGGGGCCATGTTCGCCGACCCGAAACACTTCGCTCACCACGCCGCGTTGCCGGCCGTGGCGCAGTTCGGCGACGAAGGCGCGGCCAACCACACCCGCTTCTGCCGTGAGTACGGCGAAGCCGGCGTCGAGTTCTTCGTGTTCGGCCGCAGCGCGTTCGATACCCGCTACCCGGCACCGCAGAAATACCCGGCGCGCCAGACCCTTGAAGCGTCCCAGGCCGTTGCGCGTTTGCACGGCTTGAGCGATGACGGTGTGGTCTATGCCCAGCAAAACCCGTCAGTGATCGATCAGGGCGTGTTCCACAATGATGTGATTGCCGTGGGTAACGGTGAAGTGCTGTTCTATCACGAGGACGCCTTCCTCGACACCGAACAGATGCTCGCTGAGCTGCAAAGCAAACTCGCCAAAGTCGGTGGGAAATTTCAGTCCGTGTGCGTTCCGCGTTCCGCGGTAACCGTGGAAGACGCGGTTCGGTCCTACCTGTTCAATAGCCAATTGCTGTCGCGTCCTGACGGCTCCATGCTCTTGATCGTCCCGGAAGAATGCCGTGGCAACGAGCGTGTCTGGCAGTATTTGCAGGGTTTGACCAGCTCCGGCGGCCTGATTCGTGAAGTGAAAGTTTTCGATCTCAAGCAGAGCATGCAAAACGGCGGTGGCCCTGCTTGCCTGAGGCTGCGCGTCGCGCTCAACGAAACCGAACTGGCGGCCGTCAACCCAGGCGTTATCATGACGGCACCGTTGTACGGCACGCTGACCGAATGGGTCGAGAAGCACTACCGCGACCGCATGACCGAAAACGATCTGGCGGACCCGCAATTGCTGCTTGAGTGCCGGACGGCACTGGATGAACTGACGCAAATCCTTAAACTGGGCGCGGTTTATCCATTCCAGATCAATTGATCGACGGCGCGTTGTCGTGCACGACAGCGCGCTGCTTCATCTCAACCGAGAGCGTAAAAACATGAGCGATACCCTGCAGCTGATCCTTGAAGACACCGACGGCACGCAACTGGAAACGTCCTGCACCCGCGTCGCGGTCCTGTGGCAAGGCAAAGAGCTGTGGATCCAGCAAGACGGCCGCGGCCAACTGCTGATCGGCGTGGACGTCGAAGAAGGCGACGCCGAATACGCCAACCTGCTGCTGCGCCCATTGGCGACTAATCTGGTAAGTCTGCAACTGGAGATGGAACCGGCTGAGCCTGGCGACGACGAGGATCACGTCCACGGCCCGGATTGCAATCACGACCACTAAGGAAACCGCTCTATGCTCGCCCTCGGCAAACTGCTTGAACTGACCCTCGCCGGCCGCGAACCGGCGGAGAAGACTCAACTGACTGTCGAAGGCGTGCGCATGCGCTGGTTGAGCGAAGGTGCGCTGGAAGTCCGGCCACCTGAAGCGCGCGACAACGGCCTGGACCTGCTGCTGTCAGCGGGGATCCATGGCAACGAAACAGCGCCGATCGAGTTGCTCGATCGCCTGTTGCACGACATTGCCCGCGGCGACCTGAAGCCGCGCGCACGTATTCTGTTCCTGTTCGGCAACCCCGAAGCGATTCGCAAAGGCGAGCGTTTCGTCGAGCAGGACGTCAATCGGCTGTTCAACGGTCGTCACGAACAAAGCAGCGGCTCCGAAGCCTTACGTGCTTGTGAGCTGGAGCGTTTGGCCGCCAGTTTCTTCAGCCTGCCGGATCGCCAGCGTCTGCACTACGACCTGCACACCGCCATTCGTGGTTCGAAAATCGAGCAGTTCGCCTTGTACCCGTGGAAGGAAGATCGCCCGCATTCGCGTCAGGAACTGGCTCGTCTTCGCGCCGCCGGGATGGAAGCGGTGCTGCTGCAGAACAAACCGTCCATCGTTTTCAGTTCCTACACCTACGACAAGCTCGGGGCCGAAGCTTTCACGCTGGAGTTGGGCAAGGCGCGGCCGTTCGGGCAGAACGACGGGGTCAATGTGTCGCTGCTGGAGACCCGCCTCAAACAGATCATTGAAGGCACCGAGCCGGAATTGACCGAGGCATCACTGGACGGTTTGCAACTGTTCAGTGTGGCCCGGGAAATCATCAAGCACAGCGACAGCTTCCGCCTGAACCTGCCGGTGGATATCGAGAATTTTTCGGAACTGGAAGTGGGTTACCTGCTGGCGGAAGACATCGCCAACACCCGCTGGATCATCGAAGAAGAGGGCGCCCGGATCATCTTCCCGAACCCCAAGGTGAAGAACGGCCTGCGCGCCGGCATCCTCATTGTACCGGCCACCGACGAAAACCTGGCCTGACACACAGCTTCAGTAGGAGCCAGCAAGCCGGCTCCTGCAGGTTCGGTGTTTAGACGGCCACCGCACGCGGCTCGGTGCGACGCAACGCGCGAATCTTGCTCAGCGTATCCGCGCAGGTCTTCGCCGCTTCCTGGCCTTTGTGCACGAAGTGATCGAAGAAGAACTTATGATGCAGTTCTTCGCCGGCATGGAAGTGGTGCGGGGTCAGGGACACCGAGAACACCGGCACTTCGGTTTCCAGTTGAACCTGCATCAAACCGCTGACCACTGACTGGGCGACGAACTCGTGACGGTAGATCCCACCGTCCACCACCAGTGCTGCGGCGACGATGCCGGCATAACGACCGGTCTTGGCCAACAACTTGGCGTGCAGAGGCATTTCAAAGGCGCCGCCGACTTCGAAAAAATCGATGTCGGATTCCTGATAACCCTGGGCAATCATTTCAGCGACGAAGCCTTTACGGCTCTGATCAACGATTTCCTTGTGCCAGCAGGCCTGGATGAACGCAACGCGCTCGCCCTGATGGTTTTTGCTTTTGCTGTCGATTGCGGTGGGTTGCATGTTCTGACTCCTGTTTGAGAAAAAAACAGGGCATATGAATCGAATGGGATTTAAGGGTATGCACGCCGGCACGAATGCCTGCGGACAGCCCTTTGGCGCCAATCCCGTTCTCTCTTCATCCGGACTATGACCGTCGGCCCCGGGATCACACCGGGTCTGCTGACCTTGCCGCCAATCACCGCCGAAGCGGGTTGTCGCCAAGCGCTCGCGGGCTATGCGCATTGCGCGCAATTACCGCCGGTGGGGAGTTGCACCCCGCCCTGAGAACGTTTTTGCCACCAGAAAGTCTGGCGGCGCAGCGTTTTTAACACATATTTCCCACAGGCGCATTGATGCTTTCAGATGATTGTCATCGAGTATTTCGCTGTATTAACGGGCATTATCCTTGCGCAAGGGTTGAATATTCACCGGCATGACCGCAGTAATTCTTTCTGAAAGGGATTTCCCCTGCTTACCGAGGCCAGATTCATGAGCGTTATCGATCTTCGCAGCGACACCGTCACCCAACCAACCGCCGGCATGCTCGACGCAATGGCCACCGCCGCCACGGGGGATGACGTTTATGGTGAAGATCCGACGGTCAATCATCTGGAAGCGGAACTGGCCAGCCGACTCGGTTTTGTCGCCGCCCTGTTTGTGCCTACCGGTACCATGAGCAATCTGCTGGGTTTGATGGCCCATTGCGAACGCGGCGACGAATACATCGTCGGTCAGCAGGCGCACACCTATAAGTACGAAGGTGGCGGCGCGGCCGTACTCGGCTCGATCCAGCCACAGCCGCTGGAAGTGCAGGCCGATGGCTCGCTGGACCTGGCGCAGGTCGCCGCCGCGATCAAACCGGACGATTTCCACTTTGCCCGCACCCGCCTGCTGGCGCTGGAAAACACCATGCAGGGCAAAGTCCTGCCTCTGGAGTACCTTGCCCGGGCGCGTAGCTTTACCCGTGAACACGGGCTGCAACTTCACCTGGACGGCGCGCGGCTGTACAACGCTGCGGTCAAGCTCGGGGTTGATGCCCGGGAAATCACCCAGCATTTCGACTCCGTCTCCGTTTGTCTTTCCAAGGGGTTGGGCGCGCCCGTCGGCTCGGTGCTGTGCGGCGCTGCCGAGCTGATCGGCAAGGCGCGGCGTCTGCGCAAAATGGTCGGCGGCGGCATGCGTCAGGCCGGGATTCTGGCGGCGGCGGGCCTGTATGCGCTGGATAACAACGTTCAGCGTCTGGCCGACGACCATGCCAATGCGCAACGGCTGGCTGAAGGTTTGCGCGCGGCGGGTTATGAAGTCGAGCCGGTTCAGACCAACATGGTGTACGTCTCGATGGGTGACAAGGCCGAGGCGATCAAGGCCTTCGCTGCCGAGCGCGGTATCAAACTCAGTGCCGCCGCTCGTCTGCGCATGGTCACGCACATGGACGTCAGCCGGGCGCAAATCGAGCAGGTCGTCGCGACATTCGTCGACTTTTCGCGCAAGTGATAGCGTTAGCGCTCCAATTGACTGTTTCTATCGTATAAACACGCTGTACCCCGCGCGCAGGGCCGATATAATGCGGCCCTTTGCCGTCGCTTCGTCTGTTGACGTTTCGAACAGGCCTTTGGCCGCAGCCTCCGTGGAAGAACCTAATGAAAAGCGCAGAAATCCGTGAAGCCTTCCTTCGCTTCTTCGAAGAGCAAGGCCACACCCGTGTAGCCTCCAGCTCTTTGATTCCGGGCAACGACCCAACCCTGCTGTTCACTAACGCGGGGATGAACCAGTTCAAGGACTGCTTCCTGGGCCAGGAAAAACGTGCGTACACCCGCGCGACCAGCAGCCAGAAATGCGTGCGTGCCGGTGGCAAGAACAGCGACCTGGAAAACGTCGGTTATACCGCTCGTCACCACACCTTCTTCGAGATGCTGGGTAACTTCAGCTTCGGTGACTATTTCAAGCACGATGCGATTACCTTCGCCTGGACCTTCCTGACTGGCGTTCTGAAACTGCCGAAGGAAAAACTCTGGGTCACCGTCTACGCCTCCGACGATGAAGCGTATGACATCTGGACCAAAGAGATCGGTGTGCCGGTCGAGCGTATGATTCGCATCGGCGACAACAAGGGCGCGCCTTACGCCTCCGACAACTTCTGGACCATGGGCGATACCGGTCCTTGCGGCCCATGCACCGAGATTTTCTACGATCACGGCGACCACATCTGGGGCGGCCCACCGGGCTCGCCGGAAGAAGATGGCGACCGTTATATCGAAATCTGGAACAACGTGTTCATGCAGTTCAACCGCACCGCCGACGGCGTGTTGCATCCGCTGCCAGCGCCGTCGGTCGACACCGGCATGGGCCTGGAGCGGATCAGTGCGGTGATGCAGCACGTCAACTCCAACTACGAAATCGACCTGTTCAAGAATCTGCTGAAAGCCTCGGCTGAAGCGATCGGTTGCGAAAATGGCGATCAGTCTTCGCTGAAAGTGGTTTCCGACCACATCCGCTCGTGCGGTTTCCTGATCGCGGACGGCGTGCTGCCGTCCAACGAAGGTCGCGGTTACGTATTGCGCCGAATCATCCGTCGCGCCTGCCGTCACGGTAACAAGCTGGGCGCCACTGGCAGCTTCTTCTACAAGATCGTCGCGGCACTGGTCGCCGAGATGGGCGAAGCTTTCCCGGAATTGAAGAAGCAGCAGAGCAACATCGAACGCGTGCTCAAGGCCGAAGAAGAGCAGTTCTCCAAGACACTGGAGCACGGCCTGAAGATTCTCGAGCAGGATCTGCTGGAGCTCAAAGGCACCGTGGTGCCGGGCGACGTGGTGTTCAAACTCTACGACACCTACGGTTTCCCGATGGACCTGACCGCCGACATCGCGCGCGAGCGCAACCTGACCGTCGACGAAGCCGGTTTCGAACGTGAGATGGAAGCCCAGCGTGTTCGCGCGCGTTCGGCCAGCTCGTTCGGTCTGGACTACAACACGCTGGTCAAGGTTGATGTGGCCACCGAGTTCACCGGTTACGCAGACACCAGCGGTTCGGCGAAAATCGTCGCCATCTATAAAGATGGCCAGTCGGTCGACGTCTTGAATGAAGGCGAAGAGGCGGTGATCGTTCTCAACCAGACGCCGTTCTATGCTGAATCCGGCGGCCAGGTCGGCGACTGCGGCTTTCTCCAGGCGGGCAACGCGCGTTTCGATGTGCGAGACACCACCAAAACCGGCGGTGCATTCCTGCACCACGGCGTGCTGGATTCGGGCAGCCTGACCATCGGCGCTCCAGTGGAAACCCACGTAGATGACGAGGTGCGACACGCGACTTCGTTGAACCACTCGGCCACCCACTTGCTGCACGCGGCATTGCGTCAGGTACTGGGTGAGCACGTTCAGCAGAAAGGTTCGTTGGTGGATAGCCAGCGTCTGCGTTTCGACTTCAGCCACTTCGAAGCGATCAAGCCTGAACAGCTGAAAGCGCTGGAAGATATCGTCAACGCCGAGATCCGCAAGAACTCTGCTGTTGAAACCGAAGAAACCGACATCGAGACCGCCAAGCAGAAGGGCGCCATGGCGCTGTTCGGCGAGAAGTACGGCGACAACGTGCGCGTGCTGAGCATGGGCGGCGATTTCTCCGTCGAACTGTGCGGCGGTATCCACGCGAACCGTACCGGCGACATCGGCCTGCTGAAAATCATCAGCGAAGGCGGTGTGGCGTCGGGTGTGCGTCGTATCGAGGCCGTCACCGGTGCTGCGGCACTGGCTTACTTGAACGCGGCGGAAGAACAACTCAAGGAAGCGGCCAACCTGGTCAAGGGCAGCCGCGACAACCTGATCGACAAGCTGTCGGCTGTGCTGGAGCGCAACCGTCTGCTGGAGAAGCAACTCGAGCAGTTGCAAGCCAAGGCAGCCAGCGCGGCGGGCGATGATCTGTCGGCTTCCGCCCTGGATGTCAAAGGCGTGAAGGTACTGTCCGTGCGACTCGACGGTCAGGACGGCAAGGCGCTGCTGGCGCTGGTCGATCAGCTGAAAAACAAACTCGGTCGCGCAGTGATCCTGCTCGGCAGTGTCCATGAGGAAAAGGTCGTTCTGGTTGCAGGCGTAACCAAAGACCTGACTGGCCAACTCAAAGCCGGTGATTTGATGAAGCAAGCCGCTGCAGCAGTGGGCGGGAAGGGCGGTGGTCGTCCGGATATGGCGCAAGGCGGCGGCACAGACGCCGGCGCTCTGGACGCAGCACTGGCGCTGACTGTTCCGTTTGTAGAGCAGGGTTTATAAGGCAGCACCTCCGGCCCGCAGTCTAGTGGCGGGCCGGAACGCTGTTTGAGTGATTATTTGGGCGCCCTTCACGGGCAGAGGCGGCTTTGAAATGGCTTTGATCGTACAGAAATTTGGAGGCACCTCGGTCGGCACTGTCGAGAGAATCGAGCAGGTCGCCGACAAGGTTAAGAAATTCCGCGAAGCCGGCGATGACCTGGTGGTTGTGCTGTCTGCAATGAGCGGCGAAACCAACCGTCTGATCGATCTGGCCAAGCAAATCAGTGGAGAAGATCAGCCGGTTCCCCGTGAGCTGGATGTGATCGTTTCCACCGGTGAGCAGGTGACGATTGCCCTGTTGGCCATGGCATTGATCAAGCGCGGTGTGCCGGCAGTGTCCTACACCGGTAACCAGGTTCGGATCCTGACGGACAGTGCGCACAATAAAGCGCGTATCTTGCAGATTGATGACCAGAAGATTCGCGGTGACCTGAAGGCCGGTCGCGTGGTGGTTGTCGCCGGTTTCCAGGGTGTCGACGAGCACGGCAATATCACCACGCTCGGTCGTGGCGGTTCAGATACCACCGGCGTGGCGCTGGCGGCGGCCCTGAAGGCTGACGAATGCCAGATCTACACCGACGTGGACGGCGTCTACACCACCGACCCGCGCGTTGTGTCCGTGGCCCAGCGTCTGGACAAGATCACCTTTGAAGAGATGCTGGAAATGGCCAGCCTCGGTTCCAAGGTGCTGCAGATCCGGGCGGTGGAATTCGCCGGCAAGTACAACGTTCCGCTGCGCGTACTGCACAGCTTCAAGGAGGGTCCGGGCACCCTCATTACTATTGATGAAGAGGAAACCATGGAACAGCCGATCATTTCCGGCATCGCTTTCAACCGCGATGAAGCCAAGCTGACCATCCGTGGCGTGCCAGACACCCCGGGCGTTGCATTCAAGATTCTCGGCCCGATCAGCGCCGCGAACATCGAAGTCGACATGATCGTGCAGAACGTTGCGCACGATAACACCACCGACTTCACGTTCACCGTACACCGCAATGACTACCAGGCGGCGCAAACCGTGCTGGAAAAGACCGCTGCCGAGATCGGTGCCCGTGAAGTCATCGGCGATACCAAGATCGCCAAGGTGTCGATCGTCGGCGTTGGCATGCGCTCCCACGCGGGCGTCGCCAGCCGCATGTTCGAAGCGCTGGCCAAAGAGAGCATCAACATCCAGATGATCTCGACTTCGGAAATCAAAGTCTCCGTAGTGATCGAAGAGAAGTACCTGGAATTGGCTGTGCGCGCTCTGCATACGGCTTTCGAACTGGACGCACCGGCCCGTCAGGGCGAGTGATGCGTTCGCCAAAAGGTGCGGTCTGACCGCGCCTTTTGTTTTTTTGAATGGCGTGGCCCCAGGACTGTTCTTTTGCTCGCGCTAGTCAATACTCAGGCATGTAGGCCGCGACCGATTTGGGTTGTAGGTCGAGTGCCTATTTTTTTGCAGACTGTTGTCCCTGAAATGTAAGGCGTGAGGAGAAAGGTATGTTGATTCTGACTCGTCGGTGCGCAGAAAGCCTGATTATTGGTGATGGCGAAATCACCGTGACCGTGCTCGGCGTCAAAGGAAATCAAGTGCGTATTGGTGTGAACGCTCCTAAAGAGGTGGCGGTACACCGTGAGGAAATCTACCTGCGCATCAAGAAAGAGAAGGACGAAGAACCAAGCCATTAATTTTTATCGTTTTTTATGTTTGCAAACGGGGAAAAGGTTGGTTAAGATACGCCCCGTGTTGCGGAGAGCTGGCCGAGTGGCCGAAGGCGCTCCCCTGCTAAGGGAGTACACCTCAAAAGGGTGTCGGGGGTTCGAATCCCCCGTTCTCCGCCATTATTTGCTTAGTACGTTGTAATCTGGCTTCTTCGGTAAGTTGTTGAAATTACTAGAAAAAGTGTTTGACATAGAGATTAGACGGCCTATAATGCGCGGCAACAAATGCACTCGTAGCTCAGCTGGATAGAGTACTCGGCTACGAACCGAGCGGTCACAGGTTCGAATCCTGTCGAGTGCACCATTTAAGAGTTGTTTGCAGTGATGTGAATGACTTGGCTCCAACCAGTTGTGATCTGGTATAAAAATACAAATGCACTCGTAGCTCAGCTGGATAGAGTACTCGGCTACGAACCGAGCGGTCACAGGTTCGAATCCTGTCGAGTGCACCATACAACAGAAAGCCCGCATTTAATGCGGGCTTTTTGCCGTCTGGGATTTGGCTTTTCCTTTCGTGCATCCTCTTTCATCGAATTCGATATTCGCGCTGCGTCCTCGCTTGGTTTCGTAGCGATAGCTTGTGCTCGAATTGCGAATACTGATCTTGTCTGGCTTGCCTAGCGCGCTTTCGACATCCTGCTGGCTCATGCCCGCGACCACCCGCTGATTGATGATTGCTTCTCGTCGTTCTCTGGCGCTGATCAGATTTCCGCATCCGTCTTCGCTCTTTCCGACAATGGTTGGTTCATTCCTTTTGCTGTTCCTGTCAGGGGCCCGGCGAGTCTCGGGCCCTGGCATGAGGGTGATGGGCTCATTGTTCAGCGTGTACGTGCGGACATCCTGTATCGAGCGGCTTTCATCAGGAGTGCAGCCATGGGTGGTGTAAGTAATGTGCCCGTTGGTTGCTTCGCATCTATGAATGGTGGTGGCAATTGCCCAGGGGGTTCGGCAAAGCAGGGTGATCAATAGGAAATAGCGCAGGTAAGCTGGCATCAAGCGTCCTCCATGACGATTTCTTTTCAGCGTAGACGCCACCTTTTGCTTGAGGAGTGTGTTTTCTTTTCAGGATGCGTCGTCTAGTTTGAAGGGTTAGGACAGTGCTCAAGATTGTCTTGCAAGCGCTTGTTTCAGCCGCGATTTTTTAACATTTCAAACCGTCAAGCGGTGTATCATTGCGCCCGTCAGCCCCGCCGGGGCTTTTGGAATACTTCCATGGACTTACCCAGTAGTTACTCAACACCCCGTTTTTCCAATCATGAATTGACTGATTGATCCTTCCGGCGCGCCCCGCTGCTGGGAGTGGAGTTCGCCTATGTCTGAAGTTGAAGTAAAGAAAACACAAGAAAGCTTGCAGGACCGCCTCGCTCAAGTTGTTGAGCTGTTGCAGCGTCAGCGAGTGGTTGAAGACCTGACTCACCGCCAGGAAGGCCCGCATCACGATCGGGTCGAGAATCTGGTTCACCGGCAGAATCTCGTCGAGTTGCAACGTAAGCTCGATGACCTGCACTCCGCCGACGTCGCTTACATCCTTGAAGCTCTGCCTCTGGACGATCGTCTGACGCTTTGGCAACTGGTCAAAGCAGATCGCGACGGCGACATTCTTCTCGAAGTATCCGACTCGGTACGTGAAACCCTGATCGCCGACATGGACGATCACGAGCTCCTGGCGGCGGCCAAGGACATGGACGCCGATGAACTTGCTGACCTGGCTTCCGAGCTGCCGCGAGATGTCGTCCATGAGTTGATGGAGACCCTGGACAACCAGCAGCGCGAGCGTGTGCGTTCCGCCCTTTCCTATGACGAGGAACAGGTCGGTGCACTGATGGACTTCGAGATGGTGACGATCCGTGAGGACGTCAGTCTCGAAGTGGTGCTGCGTTACCTGCGTCGCCTCAAAGAATTGCCAGGCCATACCGACAAACTGTTCGTTGTTGATTACGACGGCGTCCTCAAGGGCGTTTTGCCGATCAAGCGTTTGCTGGTCAACGATCCGGACAAGCAGGTTTCCGAGGTCATGGCGAGTGATCCGGTAAGCTTTCATCCGGATGAAGATGCTTACGATGCTGCTCAGGCGTTTGAGCGTTATGACTTGATTTCAGCGCCCGTCGTAGACAAGAACGGCAAGCTGATTGGCCGACTGACCATTGACGAAATGGTCGACCTGATTCGTGAAGAGAGCGAAAGCGAAGTTCTCAACATGGCGGGTCTGCGTGAAGAAGAAGATATTTTTGCGTCAGTCTGGAAGTCCCTGCGTAACCGTTGGGCCTGGCTGGCGGTGAACTTGATCACCGCTTTCGTTGCATCCCGAGTGATCGGTCTGTTCGAGGGTTCCATCGAGAAGTTGGTAGCACTGGCGGCATTGATGCCGATTGTGGCGGGCATCGGTGGTAACTCTGGGAATCAGACCATTACCATGATTGTTCGCGCCATGGCGTTGGACCAGGTGAGTACCGGCAATACTTCGCGGCTGATGCGCAAGGAGCTGGCGGTTGCGCTGATCAATGGCGTGGTCTGGGGTGGGGTCATTGGCGTTGTCGCTTATCTGCTTTATGGCAGCTGGTCTTTAGGGGTGGTAATGACGGCCGCCATGACGCTTAACCTGCTGCTTGCCGCGTTGATGGGGGTTTTGATTCCGATGACGCTGGTGCGCCTGGGGCGCGACCCTGCGATGGGGGCCAGTGTAATGATTACCGCCATGACTGACAGTGGTGGCTTCTTCATTTTCCTTGGGTTGGCGACGATTTTCCTGCTCTAGTTTTTCTGCTTTGAAACCCGCCAACTGGCGGTTTAATGAGATGGTCACCCCACACCCTGCGAGGGCTACGCTTTCGCAGGGTGTTTTGTTTTCGGAGGCCATCATCATGAGCGAGTCAGCGCTGATCGGTATCGATCTCGGTAAACACAGTTTCTACCTTCATGGCCAGGATGAGTCGGGTCGTGAGGTGTTTCGCAAAAAATTCTCACGACCGCAGATGATGTATTTTTTCGGCAACCTGCCGAGCTGCGTCGTGGTGATGGAGGCCTGCGCTGGTGCGCATTTTGTCGTTCGCCAACTGACGTCTATGGGGCATACGGCCAAGCTGATTTCTCCACAGTTCGTTCGCCCCTTCGTTAAAGGCAACAAAAACGACTTCGTCGATGCCGAAGCGATTTGCGAGGCCGCTTCTCGTCCATCCATGCGCTTCGTTACGCCTAAAACCGAGGCTCAGCAAACCCTGTCTGTTCTGCATCGTATGCGCGAATCGCTGGTGCATGACCGCACCAAAATCGCCAATCAAATGCATGGCTTCCTGCTGGAGTTCGGCGTCAGCCTGCCCAAGGGGCTGGCGATCATGCGGCGCTTGGCGAGTGCCTTGGCTGAGCGTGAGTTGCCCGTTCGTTTGACGGTGTTGTTGCAGCGCCTGCACGATCACTTCGTCTACCTGGATGAGCAGATCAAGGCGTTTGATAAAGAATTGGCTGGCCAACTGGCCGGCGATGATCTGGGTAGTCGTTTGCTGAGCCTGCCATGTGTCGGGCCGATCACCGCCAGCCTATTGGCTGTGGAGATGGGCGATGGTCAGCGGTACCGATGCAGTCGCGATTTTGCTGCGTCCGTTGGCTTGGTGCCAAGGCAGTACAGCACGGGTGGCAAGGCCAACCTGCTGGGGATCAGCAAGCGCGGTGACAAGCACCTGCTACAACTGTTGGTGCAGTGTGCTCGGGTCTATATGCAGAGGCTGGAACACCAAAAAGGGGCGCTGGCTGACTGGGTGCGTTCACTGCTCAGCCGACGACACTTCAATGTGGTGGCCTGTGCCTTGGCCAATAAACTAGCGCGTATCGCCTGGGCGATAGCCGCTCACCATACGCAGTATGAAGCAGGGCCAGACGCGCTGAACGCCTGACCCTGCGGTTGTTGCAGTACCACGAATCACCCTTCAGGTTTTGCGATAGCTAAACAACGGATGACGTGAACGGCCTACCGGCCTGGCGAAGATCCTGACACAAAAATCGGCTCCAGAAGCCGACGGTTTTTTAAGGATCGTTAGGCGCGACTCTCATCGTGGCGCTGGGGCATGCCCCAAACAGACGCCGGATAGATTTAAGCAAGCCAACCACTTCACCCACTAATCAGTATTGCAAAAATGGGGGGACCATAGATTTTTGTGCCTGAATTTCAGGCAAAAAAAAGCCAGCAATTAAGCTGGCTTGGATTTTCTGGATTGCTCAGGAGGCGTCTGCGGCCATTTCGGCGTCATGAGCAATCAGCGAAACGAGAGCGTTTTGCTGGCGGTGGGAGAGTTGGCGAAAGCGCTGCAACAGTTCACGTTCGTGCAAAGAAAGCTCTGGGCTGTCCAGGCGCATGCTCAGCTCTTCGCCCAGCGCGCCTTCCTGAATCAGGCTCTGCTCAAGGCGCGCGATGATTTCGGAGTTCATGCTGCGATGATGATTGCGAGCCACCTCGGCAATGCGTTCACGCATTCCGTCTGGCAGACGTACGACGAACTTGTCAGCCGTACGGCTGGAATAAATTGCCTGTTTCAATGGGCGCATATATTTAACCGGTTAGTTCAGGGGAGCGGTTCTCGGGATTGGCCGCAGGATGTCAGTTAGGACAAGCGATGCAGCCAAATGTTCAACCTGAATTGATAGAGGCCCGCATCATGCCTCAAAGCAGCCAGATCATTGGCGTCAATTCTGTGACAAATATTGAACTGGATAAAGGCGTTCTGCCAGCACCAATTGTCAGAAATGCGGACTGGTTGGAAAGTTGCCCGGTCCGTATCGCTGATCGCGCCTTCTGCCTATGAGTAGGCATCCAAACACATGGGGCAGAGCGAGCGAATTCGACCACTGTCCCTTACCTTTACAGGATAGTGGCAAATGGCCGATTTACTAGGGGGGGAGGGGCTCGAGAAGGCTATTTAGGATGGATGGCAGGTTGATTTTGACGGTGTGGGGGATTTTCCGTCAGCGATATGGTGCCGCTCGGTACTCTCAGAGCTTCCTCGATTCTGTTTTGTTGACGCGCTGTTGCGGTGCCAAAGGCAGTGCTGGTCTCTGATGGGATGCTTCATGCTTTATAGATGGTATATGCCTACACTTAAAAAGCTAAAGGACGACATGACAAAGGCGGGCTTGGTCGTTAACATGCTCGCCGTCCATCGCCGTGCGTATCCTCGCGGGCACATGTGTCTCAGTAGCTCAATTGGATAGAGCATCCCCCTCCTAAGGGGAAGGTTGGCAGTTCGAACCTGCCCTGGGACACCACTTTCCTAATGCGTCTAGTTATCCTCATGGTCTGACGGTCGTTAGGCACTCTGCGCTCCCTCTCTGTTGGCAGGTCCTCTTCTATATAGATGGCGGGGGGTGAATCCAGCATCTAGTCGTTAATTCATAGAAAACCCAAATCAGTGCTTGACGGCAGATTTCAGATGTCTATAATTCGCCCCACTTCCGGCGCAGTCGAAACGGAAAACTCCTTGGTAAACAACGAGTTACGCAGTTTTCGGCAGCAAGTAGCTTCAGGCCATCGAAGCCAGAAGGAAGTTGAAGAAGAGGTGTTGACAGCAGCGTGTAACGCTGTAGAATTCGCCTCCCGCTGACGAGAGATCGAAAGCGCAAGTGGTTGAAGTTGTTGAGGAAATCCTTGAAAACTTCTGAAAATAACCACTTGACAGCAAATGAGGCTGCTGTAGA
>NZ_MSTQ01000038.1 GCF_001945365.1 Pseudomonas reinekei | reverse complement strand
CCAACGTGAAAACCGGCGCCGTGGAGCGTTTGAGCCCCAACAATTTCCTGCTCTTCGCCAATGCACCGCTGCGGCATTACTTTGTGTTCGCCGCGCACCGGCTGGCGATGCTGGTCCGTGAAATTCGTCGGGTATCACCTGATGAAACCATCAGCATCATGGGCCACAGCCAGGGCACCTTGATCGCGCTGTTGGCGCAGGCTCTGTTGATGGACAAGGGCCAGCGCTGCGCCGACACCCTGATTCTCGTGGACTCGCCTTACAGCGTATTGCCCAAGGTCACGCCCAAAGACCATGACACCCTCGCCACGCTGATCGGTATCGTCAGCGCGGTGACAGAAACACCTCATGCGCAGCCACCGTTGTCCGCGCTCCGGGATATCAAGACCTATGGAGGTCGCAGCGGCCCGCGATGGTCGCCGACGCAAGGGACGCGGCCGGACAAAGTCGGCAACTTTACGGTTTTTCCCGAGCGCGACAATCGCGGCAAGGTGTACGTGTATTTTTGCCCGGATGACACCACCGTGGCGCTGGATGATGTGCAAGGCATCGGCACCTACGGCGTGCCCGATGCCACGCCCGATGGACGACCGGCGATGATGGCGCTGCAATCGATGGGCTTTTATCAACGGCTGTGGACCAAGCGCCAGCGTGACGGCGAGCCGGTGCTGGTGGGTAAACCGCCGCAGCCTGAATTCATTCGCGCGCCGGGCGAGCACCGTTACCCGGGCGCGTCCTTGCTCACCGGCGTGGCTTCGCAAGCGCCGATCGCCAAGGGGCAGGAACGCCTGATCAATGCCGAGGCCCTGACCCCGCCCCATGCGCCGCAGATGTTTGGCGGCGAAGCCATCCAGGGCAGCCCGACCACTGCCGGCCTGGACAAACCCGATGAAGTTGCCAAAAGCATCGCCCTGGGCAAAGACGCCGCGACCTTTTTGTGGATCAGGATGCCCGTCGAATATGACGCGCCCAACACTACGCAGCAGGAAGCGCTGGCGCGTTTTAACGGGTTGTCTAAAGACCCGGAGGACCACACCCGCGCCGTCCGCAAAGGCGCGGCCCGCACTCGCACCAGTTCTTTCCACGAGCGCGAGGAAACCCCGCGCGAAGCCCGGGCGCGCATGGAACATGACCAGCGTGAATGGGGGGCCAACTCCTATCACTCGGCGATTTTGCGCAGCCCGGAAAACCAGCGCTGGGTGACGGCGATGGACATTGCCATTGGCCAGGCGCATTGCCTTGACGACCCGCGGATGCGCGAGGTGTTGGTGGCGATTGCGGATTGGAAGATGGATAAAGAGCAATACAGATACGTTAATAAACTACCGGGTTGGTCTTGGCTTAGCGCTGAAGCTCGAGCGCTAGTGAAGTCTAGCTACGTGTATTACCAAGAGGGCAAATTTCCTCCTGCTGATTTGGTACCACTCACCCCGCCCTCTCTGCTTGCTGCTACCTCAAAAACAGGAGGTGCCTTGTGAACAATCCTCAACACCGAACCCGGACTTTACCGAAACTCAAACCCTACCTCTGGATCGTCGGTGTTCTGCTGATCCTTTGGCTCGGCTTTGTCTGGATTGTCCAAATAAAGGCACAGGAACTCAACATGGAACTTCGTGACATGAACCCGGTAATGCGCTGGGGTATCGCCGCTATTCTGGGCCCGATATTGTTGATCTTCAGCGTTCACTGGTGGGGCAAAGCCGTGGCCAGTGAAAAGGCGGGGCTTGCTGCTTACAAAGCCAACGTCATGGCAAAAATCGCCGAACAGCAGGCCATGCAAGCGCGGACCTACGCGTTGGAAATCCGGGGCGTGGGGCTTGGGATTCATCACGACCATCAATCTGAAATCTGGCAGGTCATCAAAAAGAAAAACGACAACTTTGCTTCAATTTACTCTCGTGACCCCCAAGGATTACACGGACTCGCTGGACTTCAGAATGATCAGTAGAGATATCAAAATCCGCGTTGCCTTCAAACATTCGGCAGGCGAGTCAGTAGCGTACTGGCCAATCCCGGTGTTTTCCATCGCGCCGCCCAAGCAACCGTCAGATACCGGGGCGGCGAGCAATATCCTCAGCGGTCGCAATGCCGCGACACTGGGAGTCACGCTGTTTTTGTGGCAGGACGCAGAAAACACAACCCATGCCCAGGGCATGAACGAGCGATTGTTCCAGTTCTTCGATGACAACCCCGAAGTGCCCCAGGCCTTGATCGTGAGCGAGGATGGCGATGTCACGCGAGACGGATTGCGGGTTGCAGGAACCCTTGGATTGCAGAACGGCCACGTCGTCCCCACCGTCTACGAAAGCATGGCCGGGCTGCTAGTCACCCGTTCGGATCGGGTGGATCGGTACATTCGTCGTTATGCCACCCACGAACGTGAGGACAACCAGAACAAAGACACTGATTTGGGCAAGCTTTGGGCGTTTTACTGGAAACATTCCCGTGAATTTCGAGATGTGTACGAAGAGGCGGAGCGTGCGAAGGGGTTTGAAGACCCCGATGCCCCCGGCACCATGTCCACCGCCTACTGGCAATCCCAACTCCCCACCCTCTGGCAAACCATCAGCAACCGCGGCCCCGGAGAGTTCGAACCTTCGCCATGGCTACCCATCCGCTGGGCCCAGCACCAGGTCAAAGAGTTCGACGCCGCGCCGGTGCTGGGTTATTTGCATCGCCCGATCAAGGTCTCGATGCAGGATGAAAACGGCAAACGGCTCAAGCCGGCGTTGCAGGCCAAGGCCCTGCAGGCTGGCTGGTTACAGGCGCTGGATACCCTGCCCGAAGGGCATAAGCCGGTGCGTGTGTTCTACGACACCACCGACAATCAAGAAGCTGAAATCGCCCTGACCCTTGCCTTGCACGGCCTGAATACCGACGGCCATGGCATCGAATTGGGCAATGTCGACGAGGGTTACAACATCGGGCGGCGCCTGGGGAATACCGGGGTCAGCAGTGCGCTGGTGGAAATCAACCTGGCGACCATCGCCAGCTATCTGGACGGCGGAACCAGTGCGGTGGTTTACGCCGGTGCAGATGGCAGCCTGACGGTACAAATGATCCGCCCTCCGAGCGAGGCCCGCAAAGAGAAAAACCGCCAGAACCGAGGTGCCGACCCTTTCAAGTTTGGTTCCCCCAGCGGCGGAGCTCCCAAACCATGAGCCATCGCGTCGTGCCTAAGGATCCCTTCCTGTCTCAGGCTTGTTGGAGAACCGCTGACATGAACCCGGTAATGCGCTGGGGTATCGCCGCTATTCTGGGCCCGATATTGTTGATCTTCAGCGTTCACTGGTGGGGCAAAGCCGTGGCCAGTGAAAAGGCGGGGCTTGCTGCTTACAAAGCCAACGTCATGGCAAAAATCGCCGAACAGCAGGCCATGCAAGCGCGGACCTACGCGTTGGAAATCCGGGGCGTGGGGCTTGGGATTCATCACGACCATCAATCTGAAATCTGGCAGGTCATCAAAAAGAAAAACGACAACTTTGCTTCAATTTACTCTCGTGACCCCAAGGATTACACGGACTCGCTGGACTTCAGAATGATCAGTAGAGATATCAAAATCCGCGTTGCCTTCAAACATTCGGCAGGCGAGTCAGTGGCGTACTGGCCAATCCCGGTGTTTTCCATCGCGCCGCCCAAGCAGCCGTCAGATACAGGGGCCGCGAGTAACATTCACAATGGTCGCAACGCCGCCACGCTCGGAGTCACGCTGTTTTTGTGGCAAGACGCAGAAAACACAACCCATGCCCAGGGCATGATCGAGCGATTGTTCCAGTTCTTCGATGACAACCCCGAAGTGCCCCAGGCCTTGATTGTGAGCGAGGATGGCGACGTCACGCGAGACGGATTGCGGGTTATAGGAACTCCGGGATTGCAGAACGGTCATGTCGTCCCGACGGTCTACGAGAGCATGGCCGGGTTGCTGGTCACCCGCTCGGATC
>NZ_MSTQ01000037.1 GCF_001945365.1 Pseudomonas reinekei | reverse complement strand
ACCTCAAGGGCAACCGCCTGCTGCGCCACGCCGACCGGCATTACGACTACGACGCCTACGGCAACCTGATCCGCGAACGCCGCGGCGAAAACGTCACCGAATATCGCTACGACAGCCAGCACCGCCTCACCGGCTTCACCGCCGCCGACGGCCGCGAAACGTCCTACCGCTACGACGCCTTCGGCCGACGCATCGCCAAGACCGTCGACGGCCAGACCACACAGTTTTTCTGGCAAGGCGACCACCTCATCGCCGAAAGCAGCCCCGGGCACTACCGCAGCTACCTCTACGAACCCGGCAGCTTCCGCCCCCTGGCCCTGCTCGACGGCAAAGGCCCGAAACACGCCTGCCCGTTCTACTACCACCTCGACCACCTCGGCACCCCGCAGGAACTGACCGACTACAGCGGGGAGATCGTCTGGTCGGCGAGGTACACCGGCTACGGCAAAGTCAGCCAAATCACCCACGGCGGCGGTGAACAGCTTGAACAGCCGCTGCGTTTTCAGGGCCAGTACTTCGACGCCGAAAGCGGCCTGCACTACAACCGCCATCGCTATTACCACCCGGATACCGGGCGTTATCTGACGCCGGATCCGGTGAAGCTGGCGGGTGGGTTGAATGCTTACCGCTACACGCCGAATCCGACGGGGTGGGTGGATCCGTTGGGGTTGAGTGGGAAGTGTCCGGGTGGGGCTTCGTGTAAGAGGCCGGATATTGGGGAACAAGATCCATTTGAGAAGGTGAAAATTGATGAGGGGGAGCCCACTCTTCCCAAGCCAAAAAATGAAGACGACTATTTGTACCGCGGAGACCAACTCGAACCAGATGAAGTATTTCAAAACGGATTCAAAAGCAAAGGCGCAAGCGACGATTTATTCCTCCACTCTATCGACAGTAATAATCCACCCAGTAATTTCATCAGCACATCACCGTCTCGGGATGTAGGTAAAATTTTTGCTACTGGTTTTTACACAAAAACAGGATATTTATACACCCTACAAAAAATTCCTGGCCACGACTTGAAAAAAGAACTTGGTGCTCTATATGAGTTTGGAGCTGAAGAGGAAATTGCCATACGTGGCCGAATAAAACCCGAAGATGTACTCGGAGCAACATTGATCATTGACGACGGCAGGGAATTTGGGTATTCGATTCCAAATCCAAACAGGATAATAAAAAAATGATAACCCATGTAGCGATAACAGTTAGCACCAATAATACCAAGGAGATAGCGCAATTAGTCTGCGATAACAACCTCATATCAATAACATTAGCTTTAGAAAATGGATTCAACAAAACCTATACGGACTTAGATTTTTACAGATGCTTCGGCCAGCTAAGAAAAGATAACCCTCACATTAAATTCTTTTGTAAAGGATCAAAAATCAATGTCCACCCTTCGAGCATGTCCTCACAGATGACCCAAGGCTTAAAGGCATATGAACTCGTCTTGGGAAGACCAGCATCCCTTAAAGATATAATTTATATATTTGACTACGACGATGAAAATCTAACTAATGACCCAAGCGAACAATGGGAGTTTTACATGCACTGGATTAATACAGAGAAGTCAGATTAGCTTGGTCACTGGGCGAACTTTAATTTACCCAGCCGTAAAAATACCGCTGAAATGTCGAACGGCCCGTTCAACATTAGACATACAGAAAGGAAGCGTTTCGCCTGAAAAAAATGAAAAAAATAGACATTGTCATTATCAAACAAAACAACAAAGAAACCGCAACAATCGAATACAACCGGATAAATCCAAGCCTTAAACTTACAACACATAATTACACTACCAAACAATACATAAGCCACGATTTATTCTTATGCTTTGGTTTTCTGAGGGCTCACAACCCAGAAATAAAGTTTCTATGCAAAGGATCAAAGCTAAACGTTTACCCCTCACGAATGTCTTCACAGATGTCTAAAGGGCTCGTTGCTTATGAATTGACTCTAGGGCAGCCAAGTAAAGAAGAAAATATTGTACGAATTTTCGACTACGAGGACCAAGACATCACAAGTAACATTGAAGATCAAATTAATTTTTACAAAAAATGGCTTCAATCACTGTCCATGCAGTAAATACTGCATTTTAAAACCCACAATCTGAAAAACACCCCCAAAAAATTAACACAATCGCTATAACTCCACGCACAACCCACTTAAAATCGAAGGCCACAAAATGTCGATTAACAGAATACAACTTAAAACGGGGAGCAAAACTGAATTCGCAACACTTATAGACAAGCACAACAAATTAACATTAATTAGAAAAAACGGACTCAAAAAAACCTATACCGAAGACGACCTATTCCTATGTTTAGCACGAATGCGACGAGACTCCCCCGAAACCAAGTTCCTTTGTAAAGGAGCAAAACTTAATGTTTACCCATCTAGAATGTGCTCCCAAATGAGCAACGGGGCTGTTGCCTACGAGATGATTCTTGGAGAAGAAGCCACTCGCGACCACATCGTCCATATTTTTGATTTTGATGATAAAAATATTGCACAAGATATATTCGAACAAGAAGAATTTCAAAGGCGCTGGTTGAACTCCTTTTAGACCTATCCGTCAGGTGATAGCTTCACAAAATTTCTGCACCACGAAAAAAGCCCAGCTCAAAATCTGGGCTCACAAACTGATGAATTTACTGTTATCAGTTGGACTTAGCTTAAACTTTTGAATCAGCTGAATCCGAACTTCCTGATACTCAAGAGGTTTCCCAGAACCACTCCCTATTGATCTCCCCCACTGCCAATCCCCGGCTTGGTACTACTCCCATCAGCTCCCATCAGCCCCCTCCACCTCCAATAGAAACCGGCGGCAGCGCATATTCGGGACCGGCCCCCGCATTCATTTCCGTAGACGGCGGCATTCCGCCCTTATCAACTGGGGCGTCGCTGCCGGCATATACCGACAAAGCACCCAACGACAACAACCCGGCTACCGTCAGGGCAGTCACTGTTGACCTGTTCATGACGAACCTCCTTAGAACGCTACTTAACTCGGTTCGCCAGAGTAATCCTCACCAGCAATGTCTGGGTCTTCAGGCGTTGCCTCAACATCCGTATCTGTGCGCTTCACCTCATCGTTGGGAACCTGCTCGACGCCGGCGTCCTCGTCGGGCGGACGCTGGTCGCGGCTCAAGGGATCGGTCGGTGAAGGCAACGGATACTCCGGGGTATCGTCCGTGTCGGTGTCTTTCGTGTCAGCGTTCATGGTGCACCTCGCAAAGAGCCTGAAATGCAGGCCCTGAACGTTCGAGATTTCCACAGTGCACGGGGTTCGATCGGCAAGACAACTGGTCAACGCCGGCTCAATCAATCCTCTTCGCCGTCTTCATCCTCATCTTCAAATTCGAGATTTCCAACGTCGCCGGCGTCATCGGAATCGTTGAGCGGGACCGTTGCATCGTCCATCAACGAACCTGGATCCTCATTGCCGGGGTCGTTGATAAATGGCAAACCACTCGGGCCTTTCTCTTCGTTACCTTCGGTTTCCGGGGTCATGGCAGGCCTCAATTGTTCAGGGGTGTATGAGATTCGAGGCGAGAGACCGCCAAACGTTCCTGAGGCATAGCCAGAAAAGAAAAACCCGGCGCCTGGCCGGGTTCTTCTGTTGATAACGATTGAATCAACGGTGTTTGTTTTTATGTTTGTTCTTGTGTTTATGCCCGCCACCGGAATGGGAACTACGGTTATCGTCGCCGAGATTGTTGCCGACGGCGCCACCGGCGGCCCCGCCCAGGCCTGCACCGATGGTCGAACCGGTAGAGCCGCCCAGGCTGTTACCAATCACCGAACCACCCGCCGAGCCTAAACCACCACCGATCGCGGCTTCAGTGCGGTTGCCTTTTTGCGCGCCAACCGCACTGCCGGCTGCACCGCCGACACCGGCACCAATCGCGGCCCCGGTGCTGCCGCCCATCTGCCCACCCACAACGTTGCCCAACGCACCACCAAGACCACCACCTACCGCCGCTGTACCGTCACCGGCCGCCATTGCCGCTTGCGAGAGGAACAATCCAAAAACAATCGCGGGCAATGTGGTACGTCGAGCACTCAACCTTGCAACTGATATGCCTTTGGTTTTCGGGTTCATGGCCAGCCTCTTATTCTTCAGGGGTATGCAGGGTTTGAGGCGTTGCACCGAGAAACGTTCAAATCGAGTAGGAGGCGGATTTACATCCGCCGTCCTCTCACACCACCGTACGTACGGATCCGTATACGGCGGTTCAAGCTATGCGATTAAACCGAGTTATCGTATCCAGTATTGAGACCAGTCCAAGC
>NZ_MSTQ01000036.1 GCF_001945365.1 Pseudomonas reinekei | reverse complement strand
GTGTCCATCGGCGACCACCGCACCGAGGATGTCGGCCAGAACGAAACCATCCGCATCGGTGCCAACCGCAGCGTGACCATCGGCGGCAACAAGGCCGAGACCATCAAGCTGGCCAAAGCCGAAACCAATGGTTTGGCCAAGGCATTGACCATTGGCGCGGCGTACCAGACCAGTGTTGGCGCGGCCATGAACACCACGGTGGGCCTGAGCCAGAGTGAGCAGATTGGGCTGAGCAAATCCGAATGCGTCGGGCGAACCTACCCTATTGAAGCCGAAGACGAATTTTCGATTGAGGTGGGTAAATCAATTCTGGTGATGAAGTCTGACGGCACCGTTCTCATCAACGGCTGTACGTTCGACTTCAGTGCCTCGGGGCCAGTCGTTATCAGCGGCGCTGAGGTGGATCTCAATATCAAGCTGGCCGAGCACGACAGTTCGGTACTCATTAACCGGCCACCGCTTGAATTGCATTACACCTATGCCGATTTGAAGCCTGAAGTTGGGGCACTGTATCGAGTTGCGTTTGAGGACGGCACGCAGAGAACCGGCACTCTCGATGATCAGGGGACTGCGCTAATCGACAACCCCCCAGGCACGGGCGTTGCCTATTTCGGCTATGACATCAGAAAGCCGTTTCCCACCCTCACACAGACAAAAAATGACGTGTTTGGCATTTTACCCAATACGCCAGAGGAGGCTGAGCTGGTCATTGAACGCTACCGGCGGCAAGAAGATGAACACCGGAAAAATACCTACTTTGCCGATGAGATTGCGGCTCTAGAGGCTGGCAGTCTGGACTACGACGACATGATTGAAAGCTATGCCTACGTCGAGGACCCCGCCAGTGATGAGTCAGATCCCGTGACAGCAGGTGAGCATGAACAGGTTTCATTAGCGATGGATCAGGAGGCAGTGTTATGAGTCACCCCGGCACTTCTCGTCTTGAAGAAGACACCTTCGTGCAGATCCTCACCTGGGTCGAAGAGGTCGTCGAAGGGCGTGGTGCGTCACTGGCACAGATGATGGTCAGCACTGTATTGGGTCTGATCCCATTTGTGGGGCAAGCCGTCGATGCGTACAACATCCTGCGTTGTCTTTATCAGCTCACGCGCACCCCTGACAGCGGCCAACACTGGTTGGACTTGGTGTTATCGCTGGTCGCCCTGGTACCTGGCTTTGGCGATGCGTTGAAAAACGTGTTCAACATGCTGCGTCAGGGTAAGCCCATGGGGCGCATTCTGGATAGCTTGCCGCGCCATGTGCGCGGCGATATCGAAACGTGGTTTCGACAGCTGGATTGGGCGCGCTACACCGTCGAGACTATCCAGCACATCGACGCAATCCTGGCTGGGCTGATCAACATGCTCAGCCGCAGCCTGTCGACCTGGGCGTTGGGACGCAAAGGCGTTCAGCGTCTGATTGAACAATTGCGCCAGCTTCAGGACATGGCTGAGCGCCAGATTACCGAGGCGATGCACACCCTCAAGCGTGCTCACCAAAAAGCCTTGGCTGATCCGTTGCCCAGTACCACGGCGCGCACACCTTCTGCGTCTGGAGGCAGCAAGGCGCCTGCGCCCAACAGTCAAGCCAGCGGCAATGTGGCGACCCCCACGGCGGGCACTCAATTACCGGCGCAAGGGCGGGTCACGGCGCAACAGAGGCAGAGCGAGCGCTCCAGTCAAAAACCTCACCAGATCAGTGTCTCAGGCGAACACATCGCCGATTACTACTTCGTCAAACGCCAGCGTCGCCGGGCCAAGGTCAACCATCGCGGCAAGCTCTATGAAATGAGCCAGCCAGGGCATCGGGGTATTGATCATGTGTGGCACGGCGGGGGCTTGCCGCTGAGCTACCGCATCAGCGACACCAAAGGCACGGGTGGCGCGTTTCACAAACTGGAAACGGCCAAGGCAGTGTTTGCCGGGCTGGAGTACGGGATTGATGCGTACTTGGGGACGGAGGATGAAAAGCGCGTGGAACGGGCGGTGAATAAACCCACGGTGGGGGATGGGCGACAGCTGAGTCATAAGTGGATTGCGGCGAAGATTGAGGGGGCTGATTTAGTCGAAGGGCACGCACAGAGGCTTAGTCGTCAGATTGAAGCGTGGGAAGGGGGTGAGTTCAAGATGGGGGCTGAAACTCTCATCGAAAACGGTGAGACGACCCGTCACCTTGTGAAGTGTCCTTATGACCGCAGTTTGATCACCGTGGTCGGTCCCAACCATAACCTGCACGAGCGGGCCAAAGGCCCTGTCACTCCTAAATGCTGCAAAGCCTCGGTGTCGCATCAAATCGGTACCGAGTTCGTGCTGCCTACCCAGATGCTGATCAAATGAGCGACATCATGAAAAAACTTCCTATTCCCGATTGGCCCCATTGGTTCAGATGGAAAATTAGTGAAGCCGACTTTGAGTTACGTCGAGAGCGCTATGTGCTCTACAAAAATTATCCTGAGCGTTTCGATGACTTCATGGGCCGTATGCACATGATTACTACGGATCTGCCCAAGCATCGAGAGCGCTCCAAACCTGGTGGGCTGATGACCTCAACCCGCCGAAG
The DNA here is from genome assembly GCF_001945365.1 of Pseudomonas reinekei. GTDB lineage: Bacteria > Pseudomonadota > Gammaproteobacteria > Pseudomonadales > Pseudomonadaceae > Aquipseudomonas > Aquipseudomonas reinekei. The sequence goes on along the minus strand of NZ_MSTQ01000036.1, from coordinate 4,843 downwards.
GCTCTGGGACACACTCAACTGGACCAGTTTGCAATATTCCGCCGGAGCCCCGGTCGAGCAACTGGCAGAGGTTTGGCCTTACACATTGGAATGGGCCGAAGAGTACGGGCATTTCGATGCGCTGTTTGATCAATCACCCGAAGCGGGCAACTACATGGCGCCGCATGCCGCCTTGCGTACGGAAGAATATTGGATCGTGGCCCTGCGCCTGACCTGCTTCGGCCTGCTCAGCGGTTACGCCCACACGATGCCAAGGGTCATGGCGTTTCTCGATTACGCCAACGAGCTGATGGGGATACGCGACGGCCTGCTGGAGCATTTGGTGCGTCCGTTTGTGACGGATCGTGATCCGCTACCGGACAGCTGCACCCGGCACCTGCCGTATCGCAAATTGCTCAAAGTGTTCAGCACCGCTCCTTCAAAACGCCCGGAATTGCTGGAGACCTATCTGGATGAGTGGTACCACGCCAGTCGTCGCGAACCTTATATCAATAGACACGAAGAGGGTGGCTACCTCCACTACGGCTACTGGTCCTGGGAAGCAGCGGCAGTCACCTGGCTGCTACGCATCGACGACAGCAGCTACCGCGATATGCAGTTCTACCCCAAGGACTGGGTTGACTACGCCCGCCAATACCTGCCACCGCCTATCGAATCGATTCTGCACTCAGGCCAGGCCTGCCCGCAAAGCGGTTGGTGGTGGAGCGATGTCCGCCACGACTCTCTGCGTCGTTTCGAGGCCGGGGACATTTTCCCGGATATCGCCAGTGGCACGGCGCGCGGAATTACTGTTTGGCGTTGGTCGCTCGATCAGCGGCAGGGCGGGTGAGTCGATGATGCAATCCATTGCTGATGATTACTTCGGCAAGACCTGGGCCCGACAAACCTAATCGGTTGTCATGTTTGGCAGATGGTCGGTAAACAGCGAAACAGACAAACAAGCTAGGAGCAATTTATGGGGATGGTCTGGAGTTACCTCAAACGCTGGGGCCTGCCGGTACTGCGTCAGTTCAACCAGGCGGTGCCCGTACTGGTGCTGCTGGGCGTGGTGTTTTTATTGATCGCCATCTGGTGGCTGGGCCCGCAGTGGACCTGGCGGGAGCATCAGCCGCTGAGTGAATTGTCGATGCGCGTCTCGGCCAGTGTCGTGGTGCTGGTGGTGCCGCTGCTGATCTGGGCGTGGCGGGTGCGCAATCGTTACCAGCGCCTGCAGGTTGAGCGCCAGCATGAGGCGGCGGTGCAAGCCGACCCTTGTCTGCCGTATGTTGAGGCACAGGAACGGGCACTGGACCGTAGCCTGGGTAATTTGCTGAACAACATGGAGCGCCGCCGTTCGCTGTATCAACTGCCGTGGTACCTGGTGCTGGGCGAAGAAAATGCAGGCAAGACCAGCCTGATCACGCGTTCCAACCAGAGCTTTGCGTTATCCCATGTGACCAAGGCCGGAGTGAGGGCTCATCAGGAAGAGCGATTGGCCTATCCGGTGGATTGGTGGATCGGTGACGAGGCGGTGTTGATCGACCCTCCGGGTGAGTTCCTCAGCCATCCGGACTCACCGGCTGAAAACGTCGAGCAGCAGGGCAAGGTCAAACCGGTACTGCCCGATGGCACCCATGCGCGCCTTTGGTCGCACCTGCTCGATTGGCTGGCGCGCAACCGCAGCCGCCGGGCACTCAACGGCGTTGTGTTGGTGATTGATGTGCAAGCCTTGCTGGCGCAACGTCCCGAACAGCGCAAAGCTCACGCCAACCTGCTGCGCACCCGGTTGTTTGAGCTGACGCGACAGTTGGGCACGCGTTTGCCGGTGTACGTGACGCTGAGTAAGTTCGACTTGTTGGAAGGCTTCGAAGAGTTCTTCGCCCGGTTGTCGCGCAGTGGGCGCGAAGACCTGCTGGGCTTCACCTTCAGCCTCGACGCAGTCGATGATTTCGATGCCTGGCTGGGGGAACTGACGCGCCAATACCAAACCTTCGTCGTCTGCCTAAGCGAGCAAATTTTCGACAGCGCCAGGGAATCACGCACGTTGACTGAGCGCGATCGCTTACAGGCGCTGGTGCATCAGATGGCAGGGCTGCGCCCGGCCCTGTTCGGCTTGCTTGGCGAAATGCTTGGAAGTGATCGTTTTACCACCCCGGCATTGGTGCGCGGGCTGTATTTTTCCTCGGTGCTTCAGCAGGGCACCCTGAGCAACGCCTTCGTCAAAGAAGCAGGGCAAGCCTATCAACTGCCGCCACCGCCACCCGAAGTCAAACCGGCCGGCGGCACGGTGATCTACTTTGCCCAGCAACTGTTCCAGCGGGTGATCTACCCCGAAGCAGGTTTGGCGGGCGACAACATCAAGGTGGCCCGCAGCAAGCGGCGGTTGCTGATCGCCGGGTTCAGCGTCGCCTCCTTGGGCTGTTTGGTCGTCATAGGCACCTGGCAGTTTTACTTCAACATCAACCGCGACAAGGCGGCCAACGTCTTGACCAAGAGTCAGGAGTTCAGTGAGCGGGACATCGACGCCAAGGTCGACCCTACCGGGCGCAACCTGTTGTTGCCCTTGGACCAGATCCGTGATGCGGTGCTGGTCTACGGCGACTATCGTCAAGCCTGGCCGTTGCTGTCGGATATGGGGTTGTATCAGGGGAGGGCGATTGGCCCTACCGTGGACGAGGCGTACCTGAATCTGCTGTCCAAACGCTTCCTCCCGGCGATTGCCAGTGGTGTATTGGATGCAATCAACACCGCGCCCGCCGGCAGCAATCAGCAACTGTCAGCTTTGCGCGTTTACCGTATGCTCGAAGAACGGCAAAACCGCCGTCCGGCCATCGTCGAAGAGTGGGTCGCCAAACAGTGGCAACGGGCCTACCCGGGCCAAGGCCAGTTACAGGCCGATTTGATGGGGCACCTGAGCTACGCACTGAAATACGCCGACGCCGATCTGCCGCACTACCGTGAGCGCATTGCCCAGGTGCAACAGCAATTGCGCCAGTTGCCCATGGCCGAACGGGTGTACATGAGCCTGAAACAGGATGCCCTGGAGCGTTTGCATCGCCCACTGGACCTGCGTAACGAGGTCGGTCCGGCGTTCGACATTGTTTACCGTCCGCTCAACACCGATCAAGAGGGCAGCGGCCTGCAGTTACCGCCGCTGCTTACCGCCAAGGGCTTCAAGGGCTACTTCGAGCCCGGCACCGAGGACATCATCGAACTGGCCATGATCGACCAATGGGTGCTAGGCGAGCGGCAACGTCTGGACTACTCCGATGAAGACCGCAAAGTACTGACCCAGCGGGTCCGCGCGTTATACAGCGCCGACTACGTCGACAGCTGGCGACGTGCGCTGAATCAGTTCGCGGTTACCGACTTCGACGACCTCAGCCACGGTGTGGCGGTACTGGAACAAGTCACCGGTCCGGCCGCACCGTTACGACGGTTGCTGGAAACCCTGCGCGACAACAGCGTGATCTACCCGGCCGTGCCGTTGGCTGAAGGGCAGGCGCCGCTCAAGCTGGACAAGATGCCAGAGGGGCAACAACAGGCAGCAGGGATTCGGCGCGCATTCTCCAGTCTTTCAGAACTCATCACCGCACGAGGCGAGCAGCCGTCTTACTACGAAGAAACCCTGCGCTCGGTCAGCGCCGTCTACGACTATGCCAAAACCGTGCACGACAACCCCGACCCCGGCAAGGCGGCGCTGAAAACCGTACTCAACCGCTTCTCTCTGGGCGCCGCCGACCCCATCGCCAACCTGCAACGCGTCGCCGTGGGCCTGCCGGAGCCACTGAACCAACACGTCAAAAAACTCGCCGACCAGACTTCGCAGGTATTGGTCATTGCCGCCCTGCGGGAGCTGGAAAAGCGCTGGGACAGTGAAATCTACAGTTTCTACCGCGACCGCCTGGCTGGCCGCTACCCCTTCAAGGCCAGCGGCGAGGACGCCTCGCTGGAAGACTTCGAAGCCTTTTTCGGTCCACAGGGCCGACTGCAGCAATTCCACGATCAGTACCTGAATGTGTTCCTCAAGGACAATCTCGACGCCCTTTATTCCGACAGCCTCGGCGGCTACCTGGTGCGCAGCAATGTCTTGGAGCAGCTCAAGAAGGCCGAGCGCATCCGCGACACCTTCTTCAATCATCGCGGCCATCTGGCGGTCCAACTCACCATCGAACCCCTGGCCCTGAGCGCGACTCGCCTGAGCAGCATGCTCAGCGTCGACGGCCAACTGATCCCCTACCAGCACGGCGCACCGCAACGCACCGGGCTGGTGTGGCCCAACAGTTTGGGCAATACCAATGGTAGTCAACTGACCCTGGTGCACAGCACTGGCAATACCGCCAGCATGAGCTTTCGCGGGCCGTGGTCGCTGTTCCGGCTGCTAAGCCGCGGGCACCTCAATGGAAGAACCGACACCAGCGTGGACCTGACCTTTGCCGTTGCCGATGGGTTGATGCGCTATCGGATTGGTGCGGAAAAGGCCAACAACCCGATTACCCAGCGCAGTTTTGAAGGGTTTATGCTGCCGAGGACGCTACTGGAATAGCATTGACAGAAAAAAACGAGGATAAGGTTACTCCAAGATGAGGAGGGCTGAGCGGATAAGAAAACGTGGGATGAAGGAGACGCTGATGGCGCCTTTTTTCTCTATGTTCCGCCCGTCACCGACCGGCGCTCTGGCCATCGTCTACGCAAAGGAACTCTCCGCTGATGAATTCTGCCAGCGGTTAGTTAATTTGTAGTGGTCAACTGATCCCGGACACGACGTTAAGTTTTTTCTCGGCCTGAGCCGGTGGCAGCCCACCATTAAATTGGTGCGGTCGAATCCAGTTGTATCGGTGCATCAAAAAATGGCTGATATCCC
>NZ_MSTQ01000035.1 GCF_001945365.1 Pseudomonas reinekei | reverse complement strand
TTGGGGTAGAGATAGACTTTTTCGACTTTTGCGTCGGGACGCATCATGAGGTGCTGGCTCCGGAAAGGAATCGAGAGCACAGCATCGGGGATCAGGTGGCGGCTTTGAATGTGGGGTTCATGGAGCGCTTACCCTTGAGGCCGCCATCCTGGAGCTTTCCAACTGGGTTGAGGCTCGAGGTTCGGGAGACGTCGCCGACAATGTCCGAGGCGCTCTGGACACGATCGACAAGAACGAGGAGTTTATAAAGCTGACGCTTGCAGTGCTCTTGGCTCCGGAGTAATCGCTACGACCTAATAGCGGCCGTTACGACAGTTTCGTTTTCCACAACTGCAAGCGGCCAGTCGTAACCATGCACGCCTTTACTAGAGGTCATTCTTTACTGCAAAGAAAGCACACTATTATCGTCATAGGTAGCATGCCTATACAAAGCATGTTCTTCAGCCCATTCCGGAGTTAATTTTTTTGCTGAAATATTGCCGCTAACGGTAATTTCGGCTAGATCTGACTTCATTATTTGGGCGGGAAAGCCTGGAGCATTGCCTTCAAAATTATTATTAGTGATTTCGATATTTCGGCCATTTTGTATGGCGATGGCAAATCCGGAGTTACCAGTCATAACATTATTATCAATTATAATACCATTGATATCCTTATCACTTTCAACAATACCATTAGACACATATATCGCAGAGGTTATTCCATTTACTATTAAATTGTCTTTAATAATTACATTACTGGCATGACTGACATTTATCCATATACCGTAGCAGCTACCCGCATAAATATTATTTCCTGAAATCTCGCTATCGACCATGATGCCAAGAACTGTTATTCCATCTCCAGTAGTACCATTGCCAGGATAGCGAATTTCATTATCTTGGATCGCTATCTTATTTCCAGATGCAGCAATATTAAAGTAACTATTCTTCATGAGAAAATTGTCACTTACCAGCACATTCTCTCCACCTTCAAACTTTATAACACCGTGAAAATTATAAAATTTATTTCCTTCTACCTCCCCTCCGATTTTCATATTGATAATATTTTTAGCATTCAGTGGTGCCGCCCCTGTCTTAATGGAAAGATTAATAGCACCTACAGAATAAATGTTTTTACTTTCAAATTTATTATTTTTAACTTTAACTTTTATAGATGCATGTTTTTTTCGACCTGACATGCCTGACGCGACAACCCAAAAGCGAGGCGCCTCGTCCCACGGAGCCAATCGCCTACTTTTTTCTTGGTCATAAACTACATCTACAACTACAGTATTGTCTTGAAGACGCAGTTCACCCCCATTCATTAGAACTACTGTTCTATCGTCTGCGGTTTCCATTTCGCTCAATCCGGAAATAAATATAGAAACTCCATTTATTTCCAGAACCGCATTTTCCTCAACAACAAATCGACCACGCCCAGTAATATTTAATGGGCCCTCACCGACTATTTTTAGCTTACCATATATATATATCGGGTCACTTATCGTCAAACCTGCTGCCGGCACACTGATAGTATCTGTCGATAACCTTGGAATATTTGGACTAATCATTTGGCTTGCCTGGACACCTCCAGCAACCGCCAATAAAAAACCTAATACAATAGCCTTCATACAAAACCCATTTTAATTATAGCGCCCAAAAAGCACGCACGTTCCGTCGCAGGTAATATCTTGTCAGATATTCCATACAGCCTATAGTCAACTTTTAGCCTTGTAAGCACTACAACTTCCAAAACTGGCTTAGCCAAATAACCATATCACGATCTAAATTTATTTTCAGCTGCATTATTCGCAGTGTTCTCATTTCCGCTAATTTGGTGTTGATATAGTTAAAGGATCACCTCCAAATAGATATGCCAATGACTGCTCATCGCCCTCCACTCGCCCAATCGCCTCGTCTAGATTACTGTATATCCAAACAGTACATGTAAGGCGCAATGATGGACCCGCACGAAATCGAAGACACCGACGACTGGCTACCTCAGCGTCCAGTGCCGCGATCAACGCGGGCACCGCTACTCAAAATCCGTCGAGGTTGCGCCCCGGGGCAACTATCTGGCCGCGCACCTCGAAGACGTGATCGAGGAAACCTACAAGGACCTGGTTGCGGAGAGCAACCCGAATCATCGAGTCGCGTCGGGCTGGATCGCGATCCCCGCCGAGGTCTCGCTTACTGAAGAGCAAGCGGCCCGCGTGTTCGACGCCGTGGGCGTCTGGAGTCAGCAGAAAGCAGCATGAGACGAATCAATAAATTGGTTAGCGCAAGGCGCCGACCGACATGGTTGGCATTGCCGGCCAGCAGCATCGAAGAGGTTGATCATGGCCAAGACTGGACAAGAGCAATCGGCGAAGGCCGCACTGAAGCGGATCGAATTCGACGAAAAGGAGCTGCGTCACCGGTGCCAGCTCGGAACGCGGCAGAAGCTGGAGGAGCTCATGGCCTGGAACGAAGATACCGAACAGGCCTCGGTGATTGAGGGATGCCTTCGGTATGTACACTCACTTGGCCCTGAAGGCGTACGGGAAGCATTGAGGACGCACCACAAGATCGTGATTAACGAAAACGTGGCGCGTGAATTTCGGAATCAAAGCTTGGCCGAACTGAAGCGCGATCCAGGTGACGAGATCGTCACACCAGCACGGGAGAACTGAGGACACGGCGAGCAATGGCAATCAGAAGGCGGTAGCTCTGAGCATCATCATCCCATGCGAGCAGTTCATCTTTCTCTGCATTCAAAACTGATCCATTCGCTGCAACGAGAAACCTGCAACATTCGTTAAGCGCATCGCCACTCAAACTACGCGTGCTGACGATAGCCTCAGCGTATCCCTTCTGGTCATCAACGAGTGGAGAAAGGTGAATATTGAACTTACGCCCCAGCACTTCGCCGGTAATCAGTTCGCCGCTCTCGCCTGCTGCTACCGAAAAGAAACCTCTTAACATCTCAGGCCCAAGTCGCTTCCAATGATCAACGTTTTCGAGCAGGCATTCCTTGGCTCGTTGATAACCACCGGCCGACATAACTAGCGCCCGCTGAAATTGATGGTTGTCGTACTCAAAATCTATCTTGTCCACGCACCTGACTCCTTCCATGCGGGCGACTTTGCCCAGAACGTTGATATCACGAGCCACAACCAAAACGCCACTACTGCTTTGCCACCACTGGTCACGGAGGGCGGCGCCTGACTGGAGAAATCCATGAGCCACAACTGCGCATACGTCCGGCAGCACTACCAGGTGCCTGCCGAAATCGGCCGCCGCGTCATTGCCTACGGGAAGCCCGGCGTCATCCTTGCCGATCGCGGCCATTACATCGGCGTGGTGCTGGACGAAGACCCGAAGAAGAGGATCCGCAACTACCACCCCACACACGAAATGAAGTACGGCGAAATGGCCGAGACGCTGCCGTTGAAAGAATGGCTGGTCCTGCCGTTCAAGCATGACTGGGACGATCTCGACTGGAGCCGGGAAGCCCGCGAAGATCTGGTCAGGATCTGGGCCGCCATTCGAAGTCAGGCCAGATACAAAGCCTACGAGCGACTTCAAGATTACTGCCATGGCATCAGAGCGATGCTGCACTTCAAGGTCCGGCGCGCCTGATCTGGCCGGACTTGCTGAGCTGAGTCAGGCTGACGGATCGGGTGAAATATCTCTTACACCAAGAGCTCTTCCCAGCTTCGCGGAAGTTATCGCAAGCTGATCGGGGTGTTCCTTCAAGTGATCGATAAACCAGAAAACACCCAATAGAAAACCTAGGATCAGATCTTCGGCTTTCAAGACGAAAACGTCCGAAGTGTCGTTTTTGGTACATTTGGCATTGCCGAATGTGTAGTAGATCTTCCGAATCGATGGATCTTTGTGAGCGCCAGCCTCGGCTGTTCCCATGTGCAACAGTCCATTCCTAGCGCCCCATAGTTCATCGGACGTGCACGAGATTGCATTCTTCGCCAGCATAAAGTTATCAACCCACGCTTTGAAATCTTTGCCAGAAGACTTGTCCCCCGGAATGCTTAACCAAGCCATTTGATCGATACCCACATAGGTCAACATCAAAGCCTGTGTTTGGTGTCCTCCATTCTTCAGGCATACAACCGCGTCAGTCATCTTCTTCGCGAACGAAAAAACCTGTGCTTCGCTCAATCGTAACTCCTTGATCCGGCTCCATGCCGGGCCGAACACAAATACCCCACTTCAACGAATCACGCCAGCCAAGTCAGAACCCTGAAGTCCTGCCCCTACCCTGAAGGCTCCATTTGTCCGGTACATTGCCGACAGAAAGATGAATCCGGTCATCGTAACTGCAGACGAAACGAACCCGATCCTCTGTCAGGTTGTTGTGGCTGGCAATCGCCCTGGTAGTTCGATACGTCTCTTTGCCTGCCTTCGACTCTGCCTCCATCCATCTATGGACACGGCACGCGTCACGCTTAACACCAATCCAGCCGAACAAAGTCTGCATCCCATAAAGCGCTAAGCCTGCGGCTGCGCCGCCAAACGACGTCGAGATGATGTCGTTTATCAGTTCCTGATCCATCGGAAACCCTCACAAATTAATCCGCTGAATATACCCGGCGAGGATCCCCTATGTCCGCACAACAGAAGAAACATCCCTTCGATTTCAAAACTCAATACGGACTCGGCTTCAGCACTCAGGACGATGAGATCGTTGTCGACTTCTTCTGTGGTGGTGGCGGCGCCGGTACCGGGCTGGAAATGGGCCTGGGTCGCGCGGTGAACGTGGCGAAGAACCACAGCCCTCAGGCGATCAGCATGCACACAGTGAATCACCCGGGCGCTGTGCACTACACTACCGACGTGTTCGAGGGTGATCCGGACACCGAGTGCGGTGGCAAGGCCGTTGGCTGGTTCCACATGTCACCCGACTGCACGCACCACAGCCAGGCCGCCGGCGGTCAGCCGCGCAAGCGTGAGATCCGCAACCTGTCGTGGATCGGTCTGAAGTGGGCAGGCAAGAAGAAGCCCCGAGTCATCAGCCTGGAGAACGTAAAACAGATCCTCCAATGGGGGCCGCTGATCGCCAAGCGCTGCAAGGACACCGGCCGGGTCGTCACCCTCGACCTGGAACCGCATCCGACCAAACCGAAAAGCAAAATTAACCGGGTTGCCGGCCCTGGCGAAATCGTGCCGGTGCACAATCAGTTTCTGGTACCGAACCCAAAACGGCGCGGGCAGACCTGGGCCGTGTTCGTCTCCGAGCTGCGGCGCCTCGGCTACGTCGTGGAGTGGCGGGTACTGAAGGCTTGCGACTACGGCGCACCAACCAGCCGCGAACGGTTGTTCATGATCGCCCGCTGCGATGGCCATCCGATTGTTTGGCCAGAGCCAACACACGCGAAGAACCCTGCCAAAGGCCAAATGAAGTGGCGCACCGCCGCCGAGTGCATCGACTGGACGGTACCGACCAAAAGCATTTTCGGACGACCAACCCCGCTCGCGGACGCCACCCTGCGCCGGATCGCCAAGGGCATGAAGAAATTCGTCATCGATGCAGCTGACCCTTTCATCGTGCCGATCGCGAACTGGTCCGGGGAAATCGTCCAGTCGGCGCATGACCCGCTGCGCACCGTGACCTCTTGGCCGCGTGGTGGCTCGTTCGCCATGGCCAGCCCAATCATCGCGCCAGCCACACATCAGGGCAGCGACCGAATCAACGATCCACATGCCCCGCTACCGACGGTGACCTGCGCAAATCGTGGCGAACTGACGCTGATCAGCCCGGTACTGGTCGGTACCGGCGGACCGGAGTACTCAGGCAAGCCGACATCGATTGATCAACCATCCGGGACACTGATGACCCAGAACCATCGCGCGATCGCCGCGGCGCACCTGGTGAAGTTCCGGTTTGCGGACGAAGGCAAAGCGCTCGACGAACCGTTGCCGACCATCACCAGCGGCGGTAATCACCAGCGCCCGGCCGGTGCCGCCCACGCCATGGGGATCTCGACGGTGTTCATGGCCCAGATGAATGGCGGCTTCAACACTACGGCAGCCAAGAGCATGGATGATCCTCTGACCACTGTGACCAATACCGGCAGCCAGCACCAGTTGGTGACCGCGACGCTGATCACCAACACAACAGGCCACGCGGCAACAGACCTGAGAAATCCGGTACCAACTGTCACTACCGGTCAGCACCACGCTATTTGCTCGGCGCACCTGACCACGCTCCGGAAGAACTGCATCGGCCGAGGCATGGATGAGCCCGTACCGACAATGACTGCCGGCGCCGAGCACCACGCATTGCTCGAGTACACGTTGTCACCGGAGCATGAAGCAGGCGCCCTGCGCGTCGCGGCATTCCTGATCAGCTATTACGGCACCGAGAACATGAGCGCCGCCGACGCACCAGCGCCAACGATTACTACCAAGGATCGACTCGGCCTGGTCACCGTCACAATCAAGGGCACGCCCTACGTGATCGTCGACATCTGCCTGCGGATGCTGCAACCGGCCGAACGGTACAAGGCTCAGGGCTTCCCGGCCGACTACATCATCAGCCACGGCGCCGACGGCAAGCCATTCACCAACACCCAGCAGGTCCACATGTGCGGCAACAGTGTCAGCCCGCCGCCGATGGCCGCGCTCGCCAGGGCTAACGATCCATGGCGAGCATCTGAAGCTGACGCGAAAGCTGCTTAATCTTTTTCCATAAACTTCGCACATGGAAAACACTTGCTCGGCGCCGACTCAATAACTTCTTGGACGAAGTGCGCCATTTCTTTAGGGCTTTCGAAAATATTCACTTCACCGCGGGACATCATCGTGTTTCCGCGCGCAAAGGCGAAAGAGGTTTCGCGACCCGGATTGAAATGTTCGGAGTGACAGGCACAGTATTCCAAAACGCCTGCTTTTATCGCGATCTCAACTGCAACTGCACGTTTATCTTCTGCTTCCATCATCGCGTGCTTGGCTTGGCCCATTGCGGTAACTCCGAATGAAGTGAGAGCCCAACCTACCCCCGTATTTCCTGCGCTTCAAGCATCTTTAAAATTAGTTGTGGCAGACCGTTCGTCAGCAATTGATGAAGGCCACAGCCTGACTGCATCGCATGATTTTTCAGAAAATTTCCCTCTACCGCCCGGGCATGACCCGGCATAGGACGCCCCATGCCCAAAGACAACCGACAAGGCCCGCTGAATTAGCCGCTTGAATTCATTTGGGATCGTCGCAGCGCCGAGCTTCCCGAATGAAAAATGCCCCCACGATCACGGGTAGCAGACCAAGCAAAACTATGTCCCACGCCTTATGTTCGACCGCATTCCAAATAACTACAAACTGCAACACTCCGCACCAAATGAAGTATTTCGTCATGTCTGAGTAAGCCATCGCTACCCCTCCTCCGATTTACAAAACAATTTAGCTGACTATTGGCGAGGTATCCCCATGCCCACAGAAAACAATACTGCCGAGCCGCTGAAGATTGAGCGCTCAACAGTCACGAAGCTGGTGATCACTGGCGCGCCGCGTCTTGACGCGATCACCGTGTTCCTCGAGGACTTCGGCCGGCGCGACTGCTCCATCGAATCCGATCCGAACTATCAGACCGCCCAGGGCAAGATCACCATCAACTGCTGGGACAACAGCTGTAACGCCTATGGAATGACAGGGTGGGGATTTACGACCCCACCATGTCAAGGTGACCCCGAAACCTAAGCAAGCTATTGATGTATAAAGGAAATTAGGTAATTTTCCAGAGGTACAAAAGCGCGACTTCACCCTATAAGAATCAATAACTTAGCGTTGTATATTCCTACAGTAGTTCCCCTTCCCCGGCGTCCTGCCAACCGTCAAAGATCTTTTCAACGCAGTGCTACGCTTGACCTCATAACCGAGGATCCGCGATGCCAAATTCTGATCTGCTCCCTTCTCTACTTTTTAAGCTCAACGAAAATCAACTCGCGCTCGAAGCCGCCATCATGGATCTGTCGAATTGGGTCGAGCAGCGCGGATCGGCTGACGTTGCCGACAACATCCGGAGCGCCCTGGTCGCTATTGATCGCAATGAGGAACTCATCAAAATGACGCTCGTGGTGATGATGGCACCTGAATGATTGGACTGTTCGTCGCTACCTCCTCGCTCTAGTCAAACAGCTCAATTACTCTACATAAAAACAGAGTATTTAAGGCCCACCAACGGGCCTGCTGGAAGTCGAAAAAACCGACGAATAGCTCGGTTGCTCTACTCCGCTCAAAACTTAACAGCCCACGGTACGTTTTAGTGACCACACAGATGAGCCAGGAGCGAATCTGTACGGACTGTTAATGGTGATCTCGCAAGTGCAGTTACAAACTCAAAACTTTTTTGGTGCAATATTATGTGTTTTATTGTAATATTCACATTTTTTGATAAATACATGAAAAGTTAAAATATATGAACATTTTTTTATTTTCAAAATCATTTTCACTGCTAACTTTATTCACCACCTTTTCTGGCGTGGCACTTGGATCGGAAAAAACCCAATTATCATGCGACCCTTCGGCATATAAAATTTCAAGACAGATAACTGTCACTTCTAAATACTCTTTAGACAAGAAAAAAAATCAAATTTGCTTTGAAAAAAATGGCGGCTTTCATGTCCTTGCGGGCGGAAAGCTTGAATTACAAGACAAAGAAATAATCTTGCTCAGCAACAATAACAAAACATTGATAAAACTTGAGCCCGGAAGCAGCTTAAAAATAAAGAGAGTAAAATTAAACTCCAAATACGTTACAGACATTAAAGAAACAAAAGATAGCTCTGGCGCCTTAGGAATTACCGGGAGCATTAACATAGTTTCTGGAAGCGTCTCACAAAAACTAGGCCTTCGAATTGAGATTTCTGACAGCAAATTTGCCGCGGAGAACACGTATTCAACCGCTGGAATTTCGATAATGTCTACAATTGAAAATCCAAAGCCAGTAACCGGATCAATCATAAACTCGAAATTTAAGAATATATGGAATCCGGTACTTATTCTAAATGCCAAAAAATTTGAGATTTCCAGCAATACATTCAAAAAAAATCCTGGTTCCAACATTGTCATTTCCGGATCAGACGTACTCTTAAGCAGGAATGATATCGTGTTTGCAGGAGCAGGCTATATTGGTGACGGCATCACGGTATATAAATCGCTTAAAAATTCTCAAATAATTAGAAACAACATAACAGGTGGTAGCTGCTATGGGATATGGTTCTACAACTCAGAATTCCACAATGTACTGGTCGCAAATAATCGCATTTCGCTGGGCGTAACAACCGGAATAAACATAACAAACGACAAAAAGCTTAAAAGTGACAATCTGCTAATTAAAGAAAATCATTTAGCTGGAAACGCTGGATTTGGCGTTGGAGTTGATAAAGATGTTTCAGGCGTCACTTTGACATCTAACTACTTTATTGGAAATGCCGCATCATATGGCAATAATGATATCTCAATATCAAACACAGCTTCAGCAATAATCGAAGACAACAACATTTCAGCACAATCAATCGATCCAGAATGGGCAAAAGTGCGAGATCCTTATCGCACACATGTCAACCATTCGTTGAAGATCTTGAAGTACTAAACAACTGGAGCGCCCAGTAAAGTAGGATATCGACGGCCCTCAGCCCAAAAAAATCTGCACAAATATTTTGAAATAGCCAAATCCCAATGGCTCAGCGATTTATTTCTCTGACATACGCCTGGCAAGCCGCCAACGCGATCAGTCCTTGGTCGCCTTCATCTGTGATGGCGACAATTCGTTGAGCATGCGCTGGGTCAAGTGTAAGCGCTCCATAAACCCCACCTGTTCAAAAATAGGCGGCGCGCTTAGCTAAGCGATGCGGGCGAGCAGTTCCACGGCAGCAAGGCTTCGTAATCTTCAACCGAGGTTGCCTGTGGCAGGCGCTCA
>NZ_MSTQ01000034.1 GCF_001945365.1 Pseudomonas reinekei | reverse complement strand
ACGGTCGTTGAAGTCCTCACGAGGATGATCGTTGAGGTCAAAGGCCAATCCCGGTTGCAGGCGCGCATCGTCGCCTTCCAGATGGGCCAGCTTGGCATCGTTGCGCAGGGCGGTCAGACGGGTTTTGGTAAAGGGCTTACCGGCAATATCGCGCTTGTAACGGCCGGGGTAGTCGTAGCGTTCATAGTCCTTGTGCTGGTTGTTCAGGTCCTGGTCGCCGGTGGCGGTGTGCTGCTGGTTGTAGCGCGGGTGGGTGAAAGTGTAATCGCGCTGCACTTGCACGGCGGTGCGCACTTGTTCGGTGTAGTGGAAGCGGTTCAACGCCGGTTCCGTGGCATCGCCACCGGCCATCGGCTGGTAGATCACCGGACAATCGGTGTGGGTGCCGATGGTGCCCAGGCCACCGACGCGGTCGGTGAGGACGAGGGTGTGGCCGTCGGCGCGGTGTTCGAAGGTGTAGAGCAGGCCTTCTTCGGCGGCGAGGCGGGCGATGAAGTCGAGGTCGGTTTCGCCGGCCTGTACGCAGTATTCGCGAGGTTGGTGCTCGAAGCAGATTTCGCTGCGGATGTCGGTCAGTTGATGCTCGGCGAGCACGCTGGTGATGATGTCGGGCACGGTCTGGGCCTGGAAGATGCGCCAGTTGGAGCGCAGGCCGAAGCGGGCCAGGGTCGGTTCGATCACGGCGGTGTAGCGGGTGCGGCGAAAGCCGGTGTCGCCCTGCGTGAACAGGCTGACCAGACCGTGGACGTAACGTACCGGAGTCTCGCCACGCCAGAGGGTGAATAGCCCCGCCAGATCGAGCACCTGATTGAAGTCGATAGCGGCGTTGTGGCTGGTCAGTTCCAGTTCGAGTTTGAAGGGCCGGGACAGGCCTTCTTCAAGCGTGAACGAAACCACTTCGAAGGGATCGCCCCGCAGCGGTTCGAAGGTGTAACGCAGGTCGCTTTGGCGGGGCATTATGGCTAATCCTTACTCTCACTGATAACGGCAGCGACCCTCTGATACAACTCCGGCTCCCAGCGCTGCGCCGTGGTATCACGCATCAGCCGCGCAACGCTGGCGTACAGATCGTCCGCCAGCCATGACAGGCCACGCGATGCCAGCAAGTCGGCGGCAATCACTGTGGCGTAGCAGCGCTGGCGCGGGGCGTCATGGGTGGCGTGCAGTTCTTGCAGGCGCAGCAGCACCACTTCCACGCCTTCGGTCTTGAGCTGGTTGGCCAATTCGTCGCGCAGGCCGGCGTACTCCTGTACCGGGCTGCCGGTGGTTTGCGCTTGATCGGCTCCGGTGATCCAGGCCTGGGTCTGCGTATCAACGAACGGCGTGCCGTCGCTGAAGCACAGCTCCAACAGCGCGGGCAGGCGGCAGACGAAACGCTCGCAGGTCTGGCGGATAGCAGCGGCCACTTCTTCCATCGCCAGGCGCGCGGCGACCTGGGCAGCCAGGTAACTGCCGCGCAGCCAGTACGGCGAGGCGCACACGCTTTTTTCGAGGCGCAGCAGCAGACTCGGGTCAGTGGCGTTGTGGTTCAGCGCGTCCTGGTAGCCATTCACGATATCCATGGGTACGGCGGTCAATTCAGTGCGACGGTCGCGGGTGATGGGAGGCGCAGTGCGTAGGTGCGACCACAGGCCGAAGCGGCGTAGTTGGTAGCCGGTGGGGTCGTAGGGGTCTTGCTGGTTGATCTGCTCCGCCATGTTCAACACGGCGCGGCGTTGTTCGCGCTCGTTGCCCGGCGCCTGCGCTTTTAGGCTGGTGAAAAACGCTGAATCCAGAAGGCTGCTAGAGGTGACTGCACGAGGGGGATCAGTCGCAACAACCGGCTCGCTGAATTTGCCCAACTGTCGATGCAATGCCTCCAACGGGGCAGGATCGAGCTTGGCGTCTTCCACGCATCGTTTCAGGTTAGCCAGAGCCAACTCCGCAGCCGCTTGGTAAGTCGGGGTAAAGCTAGTGCGGTCCAGGGACGGCAACACCTGCCCCAGGTTCTCCAAAAGGCGCTGCACCTGTTTACGCTTGTTCAGATAGCCCGTCGGGCCGGGCTTCGGGTAGGCACTGTCCCAATACAATTCGACCATACCGGCCACCAAACCCAGGGCATCCGCCCAGCGCTCCCATTGCCGGGTGCGCAGCCACACCACTTGCAGATGACCGAGGATGCGCCAGTGCTTGCATTGGGTGGCCAGGTATTGGCGGGAGGCTTCGTCGATATACGGCCAGTCGATGTCGCCTTCACGCAGGCCGCCGAGCTTGACCATTTCCTGGTCGATGGCCTGGTAGGTTTCGTCCTCCACATCGAAATGCCCGGCAGGTTGCTCGGGATCGATGGGTGTCAGCAGCAGTTTGACGGTGTCCGCCGGCACATCGATTACCAACGACATACTTGGCGCTCCTGTTCGATCAGCTCGCCCAGCCCTTGAGCGTCGAATACCAGGCCGTGCAGCCGGGGGTAGTCGCTTTCCAGCCGCAGACGCTGTCCGCCACCCATATTGCGCAACAAGGCAATGGCCTGCAGCCCGCGCCCGGCATCCACCACCAGACCGGCGTCGTCCAGCACCTGCCATTGATAGGCCTCGGACACCGGACGCTCATCCTTGAAAAGTCGGATGCGTATCTTGTTGGGCTTCGCCGGCTCATCCAGCACCAGTTGCAGGCGCGAGATTTTCGATTCGCAACTGATGGCCAGGTAAGGCCGAGGCGGTAGCGCGCCCAACGCCGGCGCTGAGATCACCAGCCGCTGTTGCTGGTCGTTGTCCGGCTCAGGGAACGACGACAACAGGAAACGCTGATCCTCGGGGGGGCGCTTGACCTCATTGCGTTGGACCAGATCGACAATCGGCAGCACCCGACCCAAGGCGCGTGGCGACGCAGGTGGCTGATGAATGGGCGTGCCGGCAGCCAGATCAAAACATTCCAGGCGCTTTAGGGGCGAGACGATGGCCGGGCAATCCTGTGTCGCTGCCTGCGCCTCCATTACGACCATAGCCGTCAAGCAGAGCCCCCATTTCCATCCTCGCCATCCGTTGCGCATCAACGCCTCCTGATATGCCTCGTCAAAATCCAGACCTGATACTTTTCAACTTTGAAACTAACGTGGCTTAGACCGAAAGTTAAATTAGTTAACTTGCAAAGCTTCACCTGCGCTCAATTGATAGGCAAGTAAAAGACGAGCAAGACTGGATAAAACATGAATAAAAAGAGGAATCCTTCAGATACATCCACAGTAGATGTAGGAAATTTAGAAGCATTTATCGCGATGACTTTTTCCTACATCCGATACCCACGAATAGCGTCCACATCGTCCTACAAGACAAACTTTGCAACAGCTGGTTCTAATACGCCGACCTCATGAAAAGGATGTTCCCATGTCGAAAGTTCAGGGTTCTGTCGCCCCCAAAGAACGCATCAACATCAAGTACGTCCCGGCTACGGGCGATCAACAAGCAGAAATAGAGCTGCCCCTGAAACTGTTGATTACTGGCGACTTCAAAGGCCACGGCGAACTGACCGCCCTTGAAGACCGGCAGTCCGTTCGAATAGATAAAGACACTTTCAATGAAGTACTAACCAAAGCCGAAGTTACCTTGGACATGGCGGTCCCGTCTGTTTTGAACAATGATCAAGACACCGACTTGAACGTGCAACTTCAATTCAAAAACATCAATGACTTCGGCCCCGACGCGGTCGCCCGCCAAGTGCCGGAATTGAATAAGTTACTGGAACTTCGAGAAACCTTGGTTGCGCTCAAAGGCCCGATGGGCAATGTCCCGACCTTTCGCAAACACCTGCAAAACCTGCTGACCGATGAAACCACCCGTCAACGCCTGGCCAGCGAACTGAACCTGGTGCTCGACGCGCCCAACAACTGACTTGAACGCCCTTATCAACGGAGTACTCCCCATGCCTATGGAAAGCGCCGCCGCCCAAGTGTTGGTGACTGACGAACAGACGTCGCTGCTTGATCAACTGCTGGCCAACACCACCATGCGCCCGTCTCAGGAAGGCTACGCGGTAGCTCGCCAAGGCGTGGCTGCGTTCATCAGTGAGATCCTGCAAAGCGGCGATCATCAGCAGCCGGTCAACAAACACCGGGTTGACCAGATGATTGCCGAGATTGATCGCGCCCTGAGCAAACAGATGGACGTGATCCTGCATCAGCCCCAGTTCCAGCAACTGGAGTCGTCGTGGCGCGGCCTGAAACTGCTGGTGGACCGCACGGATTTTCGCGAGAACATCAAGCTGGAAATGCTGCATGTCACCAAAGAAGAGCTACTGGACGACTTCGACAATGCCGGCGACATCACCCGCAGCGGTTTGTATAAGCACGTCTACACCGCCGGCTACGGCCAGTTTGGTGGTGAGCCCGTTGGCGCCATCGTCGGCAACTACACCTTTGGCCCCAGTTCTCCAGACATCAAGTTGCTCAGCTATGTGGCCTCCATCGGTGCCATGTCCCATGCACCGTTTGTCTCGGCGGCTGGCCCAGAATTGTTCAATCTGGAAGGTTTCCAAAGCCTGCCCGACCTCAAGGAAATCAGCGACATTTTTGACGGCCCACGCCACACCAAATGGCGCAGCCTGCGTGAATCCGAAGATGCCCGCCATCTGGCCCTGACCCTGCCGCGTTTCCTGCTGCGCACGCCGTACAGCACTGACGACAACTCTACCCGCAGCTTCGGCTATGACGAAACCGTTGACGGCAACCACGACAGTTACCTGTGGGGCAACACCGCGTTCCTGATGGCTTCGCGGATCACCGACAGCTTCGCCCGCTACCGCTGGTGTCCGAACATCATTGGCCCGCAATCCGGTGGCGCGGTGGATGATTTGCCGGTGCATTTGTACGAGTCCCTCGGCCAGTTGCAGGCCAAGATTCCTACCGAAGTACTGATTTCCGATCGCAAGGAGTTCGAGCTGGCTGAAGCCGGGTTCATCCCGCTGACCATGCGTAAAGACAGCGACAACGCGGCGTTCTTCTCGGCGAATTCGGTGCAAAAACCGAAAAACTTCCCCAAGACCCGCGAAGGCCAGGAAGCCCAGACCAACTACAAGCTCGGCACCCAGTTGCCGTACCTGTTTATCGTCAACCGTCTTGCCCACTACATCAAAGTGCTGCAACGCGAACAGATCGGCAGCTGGAAGGAGCGACAGGATCTGGAGCGCGAGCTGAACACCTGGCTCAAGCAGTACATCGCCGACCAGGAGAACCCTTCCTCCGATGTACGCAGCCGCCGCCCCTTGCGTGCCGCGCAAATCGTCGTACAGGACGTTGCCGGCGATCCGGGCTGGTACCAGGTGTCGTTAGCAGTACGCCCGCACTTCAAGTACATGGGCGCCAACTTCGAGATCTCGCTGGTCGGTCGGCTGGACACCGAATAAGTGGCCGCCAGCCTGTTCGAACGCCTGGAACCCGACGCACCGCGCTACCGCCCAGGCAACGTCGATGAACAGGCGCGCCAGCGCGTCGAGGCGATCAAGCGCCACCTGGAGCAAGTGCTCAACTCACGCCAGGGCTGCTCGCAAAGCAGCCCTGAACTGGGCCTGCGCGACTTCAACGGCGTCACCCAGGCCAGCAGCGATCTGGTAGTGGCCATCAGCGCCGATATCCGGCGCTCGGTGGAAGCGTTTGAACCGCGTATCAAGGTCACGGGCGTGCGTTATCAGCCAGACCCGGACCTGCCGCTGGAGCTGAACTTTCGCCTGGATTGCCAGGTGCAGGTCAACCACAAGGAAGAACAGGTGCAGATCGAGGTGGCCATGCACGGCCGCGACGGCTACACCCGCGTGAGATGAGGATGCGATGGACTTGAAACAACGCTTTGCCGAAGAGTTGCGCTATCTGCGCGAACTCGGCCGTGAGTTTGCCGAGGACAACCCGCAACTGGCGCAATTTCTCGGCGATCAGGCCGGCGACCCGGACGTGGAGCGGTTGCTGGAGGGCTTTGCCTTTCTCACCGCCAAGCTGGGGATGAAGATCGACGACGATTTGCCGGAGCTGACCCATTCGCTGTTGCAGATGCTCTGGCCCAACTACCTGCGGCCGTTGCCCAGTGCGACCATCATCCGTTTTACACCATTGGTCAATGCGATCAGTCAGCGCCAGTTGATTCCCAAGGGCACGCCGTTGTTTGCCAAACAGGTAGATGGCATCTCCTGCCAGTTTCGCACCAGCACCGACGTCAACTTGTACCCGCTGGCCTTGCAGGAAGTCAGCGACGCCCACAGCCGCGAGGCCTCGGTGATGCGCATCGACCTCAAGGTGCTGACGGAACAGCCGCTTACCAGCATGGCCTGCGATCAGCTGGATTTTTATCTGGGTGGCGATAACGTAACCGCCATGACGCTGTACCTGTGGCTCGCCCATTACCTGGACAGCGTCACGCTGCACATCGAGAAGCAAAGCTATCGCCTGTCAGCCAAGGCCATTGCCTTTCCCGGTTTCACTGCCGACGAAGCCCTTCTGCCCTACCCGCGCAATGTGTTCGATGGCTACCGAATCCTGCAGGAATATTTTGTGTTCCCGCAGCGCTTTCACTTTTTCAGCCTGACCCAGCTGGCGCGTGTCTGGCCAGAAGTCAGCGCCACCAGCCTGCGTTTCGAATTCCTGTTCAGCCGGCCCATGCCGCCCGATATTCGTCTGCGCACCAGCGACCTGCACCTGTACTGCGCGCCGGCAGTCAACCTGTTCCGCCATGATGCCAACCCTATCGCGCTGGACGGGCGCAGCCTGCAGCGGCGTATCAGCCCAAGCGGCAACCGCCACGAAGCCTACGAGATATTCAGCATCGACAAGGTGACCGGTTGGGATGCTGCCGACAAGGAGCGCAAGGGCGATCCGTTGCGGCACTTTACTCCATTCGAATCGTTCCAGCATGAGATCGAACATGCGCGAGGCCGCACGGCACTGTATTTCCGTACGCATATTGAAGAGTCCCATGGCCGCGAGGGCTTGCGTCATCGCATCGCTTTCGTGCGCGGCGATGAAAGCCTGTACATCGGTGACCATGAAGCAGCGTCCATCGAGTTGACCTGCAGCAATCGTGATCTACCGCAGTTGCTGGGCGTAGGGGATGTATCGCTGTCCACCGAAGTCACGCCGTCGTTTGCCACCTACACCAATCTGATCGCACCGACACGAAGCTACCGGCCGGTGCTTGACAGCAGCCTGCACTGGACGCTGATTTCCAACCTGTCGCTGAACTACCTGTCGCTGCTGTCGGCCGAGCCGCTCAAGGCGGTGATCCGCGCCTATGACTTTGCCGCCTTGCACGATCTGCAACAGGCCCGTGCCACCCGCAAACGCCTCAACGGCATCCGCGAGGCCGTGACCACGCCCATCGACTGGCTGATGAAAGGCCAGCCGGTGCGCGGCCTGCAAACCCGTTTGCAACTAGACCAGAACGCCTTTCTCTGCGAGGGCGAGTTGTACCTGTTCGCCAGCGTGCTTTCGCACTTCTTCGCGCTGTACGCGAGCATCAATTCCTTCCATCGCCTGGAAGTGATCAACACCACCAACAAAGAGCGTTATGAATGGCCACTGTTGACCGGCAGACAACCCGTGATCTAGCCGATGTGCTGCTGGCCGACGCGCGGAACTATTCGTTTCACCGTTTGCTGGAGCATTTGCACGCCTTGCACGGCGATGACCTGGAAGCCCGGCCCTTGGCTTTCGCGGCGCGCCGTCGTGTGCGCTTGCAAAGCCATGCGGGATTGGGCTTTCCGGCCTCCGACATCGTCGCGGCGGCACGCATTGAGGAGGATCGCGAAGAAGTGCGTTATCGCTTGCAGACCAGCTTCTTTGGCCTGCACGGCACCGACTCGCCGCTGCCCGGTTATTACCTGGATCGCCTGGCTTACGAGCAGGCCCAGGAGCGCGGGATTCGCCCGGCGTTCATGGATTTTTTCAATCATCGCTTGCTGAGCCTGTTGCATCACAGTTGGCGTAAGTACCGCTACTACATTCGCTTTCAGGCTGAAGCCAGCGACCGCTTTTCGCGTTATGTGTTTTCCATGATTGGCCTGAATGACAACGACCTGCGTGGCGCAACGCCGCTGCCATGGGGGCGCCTGCTGAGTTTTGCCGGGTTGATTGCCAGCCGCAGTCGTTCGCCCTCGGTGGTGTCTGGCATTGTCGAGCATTGTTTCGATCTGCACGGCGTGTACATCCGTGAATTAGAGGTGCGGTCGGTGAGTTTACCGCAGCGCCAGCGCATGGCGTTGGGTAAGGCCAACGGTACCTTGGGCAGCGATTTTGTGGTGGGTGACCGCAGCAAGACCCGCGCCAGCAAGTTCACGCTGGTGATTCCCAATTTGACCCAGGCACGCTTTCGGCAGTTTTTGCCCAGCGGCGAGCAGTTCGGACGGTTGCGCCAGTTAATAGATTTTCTACTGCGCGACGTCACTGCTTACGACCTGGAATTGGGGCTGCGCGAAGAGGATGTGCCGCCCTTCAACCTCTTACGCGACAGCGGCACCCATTTGGGCTGGACCAGTTTCATCGAACATCAGGAACAACGTCATCCCGCCGTGGTGCGGATTCGGGGGCGCGCATGAAGTTGACGCTGGTCATCAACAATCCCGCCCAGTTGTTGCACGGGTATTTGCCCCTTCATCGGTTTGGCCCACAGGGCGGCAGCATCGGCAGTGCCGCGGCGGACTGGCGCCTGGAAGATCGCCACAACAGCGTGCAACCCAATCACTGTGAAATCAGAGTCGTCGAGGGGTGCTTCTGTGTGATCGACCGCAGTGGCCGCACCTACGCCAATGGTCATGATTTACCGTTGGGTCGCAATGTGGCGGTGAGCCTCAACGATGGCGACGTTTTGCAGATTGGTGCGTATCGGGTCGCGGTGCAGTTGGGTGAGCATGCCCCAGGGCAGCGTTCGCTGAATGAGTTGTTCAGCGGGCAGCCGGAAGGCATGCAAGCCTGGCACTTGGAGGATCTGCCGAGTGCTCCCCTGCCCGATCCGCGGCCTGCTATTTGCGCGGAGTTCGAACGCCTCTGCCAACCCGTGGATTTGACGGAGCAAGGCGACCCGCTGCGAGTACTGGAAGCAGCGCCACTCCCAAAACAGCCGCCTGAAGCTCGTCCAACGGTTGCAAAACGTCCCAGCACTCTGTTCAGTAATCTGCGCCTGGGCACCTTGCTGTTGGCCTGTCTGACCTTGGGCGGCTGCACCATGCTCGGCAAGATCGGCCAGGTGATCTGGACCCCGTCAATCCCGGTCGGCGGCCCCGACGACCAGCCTAGCCGCTACTCCCTGAGCCTGCACGCCAGCGACGACGTCAACCCACGACTGATCAGCACCGGCACTGCCCCGGATGAAGACGCGAGCCGTTCGCCCTACACCCTCAACGTGCAGGCAACCAGCCCGCAAGCCCTGACGGACAAAGTACAAACCCTGCTCAGTCACCTTTACGAAAGCGTGCCGGCCCAGTCGCCATTGAGCGAGGAGCCAGCAACCGTCGTGCCGATGTCGCCCATCGAAGACGCCCTGCTGGGTGACTACGACGCTCAGGGTGTGAGCCTGACCACTCCATGGGGAAATCCGGCACTGGCGCATGTTGCCACGCCCATCGCCCTCAAAGTCTTGCAGTTGACCGACGACTCACTGCTGTTCAACGCCAGCCCCCAGGCCATGGCTGAAGACCTGAAAAAGACCCTGGGCAGCACCTACATCCGCGCCGACGACTACCTGCTCAACCCAGGCCAATTCAAGTTCATCGAACTGCGCGCCCTGGATGAAGACACCCGCTTTATCGCGGTGATTGCCAACTACCACAACACCGATGTCGGCCAGTGGAAACAGCGCCTGCGCGTCGAGCCCAAGGGCCGCCAGTACGCCGTGCTGGTGCAGTTGGACGCCGCCCAGGTCAGCCTCAAAGAAGAAACCCGATGACGCCTTTTTCAGCCGCTTTTGCCCCGAGTAATCACCGATGAGTTCACGCAACCCCGTCATCTGGCATGAAGGTTTGTTCGTCAAACCCCAGCACTTCCAGCAACAGGCCCGCGCCGCCGAAGCTTCCGTGCATCAGCGCCTGCACAGCCTGAACGACGCGCTCTATGGCTTCAGCGAGCTGGCGTTGAACGACGAATACCTGAGCTTCGGCAAAATCGCCATCACCCGGGCACGCGGAATCATGCCCGATGGCAGCGTATTCGACATTCCTCATGATCTGGCACCGCCCTCCCCGCTGGAGATCGCTGACAGCAGCGCGGTCGGCCAGATCGTCTACCTGGCCCTGCCGTTGCGCTCCAACGGCGCTCTCGAAGTGCGCTGGCCCGACCAGTACGGCAACAGCCGCTACATCGCCCGCCGCGAGGAAATCCGCGACACCCACAGCGGTGATGGCGATCAGGTCGGCATGGACCTGGCCGTGCCCAACCTGCAACTGGTGCTCGAAAGCAGCGACCGCAGCGCCTTCACCGGCATCGCCATCGGCAGGATCAAAGACAAACGCCCGGATGGCAGCCTGGTGATGGATGAACACTTCTACCCCACCAGCCTGTCCCTGCAAGCGGTGCCGGCGTTGCATCGCTACCTGGGTGAAGTGGCCGGGTTGATGCGCGAACGCGCCAAGAACCTGGCCCAACGCATCGGCTCACCGGGGCAATCGGGGGTGGCGGATGTTACCGACTTCAACCTGCTGCAAACCCTCAACCGCTTGTTCCCGTTGTTCCAACACCTGGCCCGCCAGCGCCAGGTTCACCCGGAGCGGTTTTACATCGCACTGGCCCAGGCTTGCGGCGAGCTGGTGACTTTTACCGACGAAGGCCATTTGCCCCAGGAATACCCGGCCTACCAGCACGACAACCTGCGCGAGTCCTTCCAACTGCTGGAACACACCCTGCGCCGCGCCTTGGGCACCGTGCTGCAACCGCGTGCGGTGTCGCTGCCGATTGTCGTGCAGCAATACGGCATACGCAGCGCCGCATTGAATGACAAGCGCCTGCTGGACAACGCCGAATTCATCCTCGCCGTGCGCGCCGAACTGCCCGCTGAGACCCTGCGCCAGCAACTGCCCAAACAGGTCAAGATCAGCTCCACCGAAGGTCTGGAACAACTGGTCAGCCTGCAACTGCCGGGCATCCCACTGCTGCCGCTGCCGGTGGCGCCGCGGCACCTGCCGTTCCATGCCGGCTTCAGCTACTTCGAACTAGACCGCCATCACCCAGCGTGGCAAGGCCTGAGCAGCGGTAGCGGGTTCGGCTTCCATATCGCCGGTGAACTCCCGGAACTGGAGTTGCAGTTCTGGGCGATCAGGAGTGAGAGAGATGACTAAGGTCACACCAGATTCATGGCACCACGAGGAAGTCTCCGGCGCCATCGACTTTGCCGGCGAAACGATCACTGTCAACAGCCAAACACACTTGGCTGATCCTGAATTCGACATGCGCGGCCTGGCCTGGAACCCCCTTTGCGATGCCGCCACGCCGCTGATCGGTCTGGTAATCCGCCTACGCCGTCTGGACAAGCACGATGACGTGCCCGCGCTGTACTTGAGCGTCAGCAACCAGATCACCACGATCATGGAAGAGGTCAGCCAGCTCGACTACGACGCCGGCATGCTTAAGGCCTACTCCTACAGCCTGTGCCTGTTGTTGGACGAGGTGGTCATGAGCACCACCTGGGGCAGGCTCTCCAGTTGGAGCGCCCGCTCGTTGCTCAGCCAGTTCCATGGGGAAACCCAGGGCGGCGAAAAATTCTTCACCGTCATGAGCAACATGATTCCCGAAGCCGCCCGGTACCAGCATGTGCTGGAGTTCATGTACCAGTGCCTGATCTCCGGCCTCAAGGGCAAATACGGCGCCCATACCAAGGGCGATGACGAAATACAGAAGATCATCACCCAGCTGCACGCCCTGTTGCGTCCTTTGCGCGGCGAAACACCCAAGCACCTGACCGACCCCTTGGCCAACGTTGCGCCGCGCAATTACCGGATCAAGCGCGCATGGCCATTGTGGACGCCGTGGGCCCTGACCGCCGTCGTGCTGACGGTCGCCTACATGATCTACACGATCCGCCTGAACACCATCACCCAGCAGGTGCTGGTGTCGCTGGAGCGGGTGCTTCACCTGTAACCGATTTTCAGCGTGCTCATCCCGAGCGCCTGCAAAGCCATGGCCGTATCGGCCATAACCTTCGACCTAATGGGGTCGTTCACTTGATCGCGACAAGGAGCTTGTCATGCCAACACCCGCGTATATCAGCATCCACGGCAAAAACCAGGGCCATATCACCAAGGGCGCATTCACTGCTGACTCGGTGGGCAACGTCTATGTGGAAGGCCACGAAGACGAAATCCTCGCCCAGGAAATCGACCATCAGATCACCACGCCTACCGACCCGCAAAGTGGCCAGCCTTCCGGTCAACGCGTGCATAAACCGCTGATCTTCACCAGTGCCCTGAGCAAAGCCTCACCCATGCTCTACCAGGCCCTGGCCACCGGCGAAATGCTGCCGACCGTCGAGGTCAAATGGTTCCGCACTTCGGGGGATGGCAAGCAGGAGCACTTCTTCACCACCAAGCTCGAAGACGCCACTGTCGTCGAGATCCACACCGTGCTGCCCCACGCTCAGGACAGCGAAAACGCCAACTACACCCAGTTGATCAAGACCAGTCTGGCTTATCGCAAGGTCAGTTGGAGCCATGTGGTGGCCGGTACCGAAGCCTCGGACGACTGGCGTAAACCGGCTTAATCGCCAACCGACACGTTCCGCCGTACAGGTCGCTGCACGGCGGAATGTTCACTGACTTGTATTTATCACATGGAGGTTTCATGCCCCGTCAAAGCGACCTGCGCTACACCTTCGAACCGCTGCGGGGCGATCCCTTCGAAGTGGTTTCGTTCACCCTCGAAGAAGGTCTGTCTCAGCCCTTCAAACTTGAGCTGGAGCTGATCAGTCACCATCCCGCCATCGATTTTTACCGCATGCTCGACCTGGCTGCGGTATTCACTATTTGGCGCGACGACACCCCGGTGCGCTACGTTCACGGTTTGGTCAGCCTGTTCCAACAGGGCGACACCGGCTTTCGCCGCACCCGCTACACCGCCGTGGTCGAGCCGACATTGGCGCGTTTCAACCTGCGCTCCAACTGGCGCATCTTCCAGGCCCAGACCGTGCCCGACATCATCACCAGTGTGCTCACCGAGCAAAATCTGACCGACATCCGCAGCGAAATCTGCTTCGAGCACCAACCTCGCGAATACTGCGTTCAGGCCGGCGAAACCGACCTCGACTTCATCGCCCGCCTCGCCGCCGAAGAAGGCCTGCTCTACACCTTCGAGCACCGCGACGACGGCCACACCCTCGTCCTCACCGACCGCGTCAGCGGCCTGGGCACCATCGGCACCCACACCGATTGCCCGGTGATCTACCAGCCTATAGCCGGAGGCGACGCCACGGAGCCAGCACTGAGCCGCTTCCACTACACCGAGCAAGTGCGCACCGCCGTACAAGTACAACGCGACTACACCTTCACCCACCCGCGCTACAACCAGCAGCACACCGCCACCGGCGACCAGGACCTGAACAACCAGCACAAGGATTACGAACGCTACGACTACCCCGGCCGCTACAAGCGCGATATTGCCGGTAAGCCCTTTACCAAGACGCGCCTGGCCGCCCTGCGCAACGACGCCAAGCTGGCCCATGTGGAAGGTGACGATGAACGCCTGCAACCGGGGTTGGCGTTCGACCTCAACGATCATCCCCGTGAAGACTTCAACGACCGC
>NZ_MSTQ01000033.1 GCF_001945365.1 Pseudomonas reinekei | reverse complement strand
TCGACCTGGTCGACAACCGATAATTTAAAAGTCAGTGTGTAATCACGCTGACTGCGCTTCGTGCCCGTATCCATTGCACCTTCCTGAAAAGAAGTCAGAAGGTGTAAACCTTATTCAGGACGGGACACCACCCCAAAAAAAGCCCGCATCGCTGCGGGCCTTTTTTATTACCGGTGGAGCAGGGGGCTTAACCCGCCACCAACACCCGGATCGCTTCCAGTCGCAGCGCAGCCTTGTCGAGCATGGCCAGACCTTGCTCGCGTTGTTTGCGCAGGGCAACCAGTTCGCTGTCACGAACGGTCGGGTTGACCGCTTGCAAGGCGGTCAGGCGCGCCAGTTCTTCGTCGGTGTCGGCGGCCAGGCGACGCTGCGCCTCTGCCACACGCTCGGCGTGACGCGGGAAGATCTTGTCTTCGCCGGCGTTGATCCGTGGTGTCAGCTGATCGCGCTGAGCCTGGATGAACTTGTTGGCGCTAGCGCGCGGAACGCTTTCCAGCTGATCGTTCAGAGTCTCGAACGACACCCGGGCCGACAGGTCGTTGCCATTGGCATCGAGCAGGCAGCGCAGCGCCGCCGGTGGCAGGTAACGGCCCAGTTGCAGCGAGCGCGGGGCAACCACTTCGCTGACGTAGAGCAGTTCCAGCAACACGGTGCCAGGTTTCAGCGCCTTGTTCTTGATCAACGCCACGGCGGTGTTGCCCATCGAGCCGGACAGCACCAGATCCATACCACCCTGGACCATCGGGTGTTCCCAGGTGATGAACTGCATGTCTTCGCGGGTCAGCGCCTGGTTACGGTCGTAAGTGATCGTCACGCCTTCGTCGTCGCCCAGCGGGAAGCTGGCGTCGAGCATTTTTTCGCTCGGCTTGAGAATCAGTGCATTTTCCGAATGGTCCTCGCTGTCGATGCCAAAGGCGTCGAACAGGGTTTCCATGTAGATCGGCAGGGCGAACTGGTCGTCCTGCTCGAGGATCGCCTCCACCAGCGCTTCACCCTCGCCGGCACCACCGGAGTTGAGCTCCAGCAAGCGGTCACGACCGGTGTGCAGTTCGGCCTCCAGGCGCTCACGCTCGGTGCGGGCCTCGTCGATCAGCGCTTGCCACTCGCCATCGTCGGCTTCTTCCAGCAACGGCAGCAGGCGTGGGCCGAACTGGTGCTGCAAGGCGTTGCCGGTCGGGCAGGTATTGAGGAACGCGTTGAGCGCTTCGTGATACCACTGGAACAGGCGCTCTTGCGGGCTGGTTTCCAGGTACGGTACGTGCAGTTCGATGGTGTGCTTCTGGCCGATCCGGTCCAGACGACCGATGCGTTGTTCCAGCAGGTCCGGGTGGGATGGCAGGTCGAACAGCACCAGGTGATGGGAGAACTGGAAGTTGCGACCTTCACTGCCGATTTCCGAGCAGATCAGCACTTGCGCGCCAAACTCTTCATCGGCGAAGTAGGCGGCGGCGCGGTCACGCTCGAGGATGTTCATGCCCTCGTGGAACACCGTGGCCGGAATGCCGGAGCGCACGCGCAGGGCGTCTTCCAGGTCCATGGCGGTTTCGGCGTGGGCGCAGATCACCAGCACTTTGGTGCGCTTGAGCATTTTCAGCTGATCGATCAGCCACTCGACACGCGGGTCGAACTTCCACCAGCGCTCTTCTTCATTGGCGTCCGGTTGAGCCTGGAAACTGACTTCCGGATAGAGCTCGGCGTGATCGCCCAGCGGCAGTTCGAGGTATTCGTCCGGGCATGGCAGCGGGTACGGGTGCAGTTTGCGCTCCGGAAACCCCTGTACGGCGGCGCGGGTATTACGGAACAGTACGCGACCGGTGCCGTGACGGTCCAGCAGCTCACGCACCAGACGAGCACTGGCTTCAGTGTCGCCATCGTTGACTGCGGTCAGCAGGGCTTCGCCTTCGTTGCCGAGGAAACCGTGGATGGTCTTGTGTGCTTCAGGTGACAGGCGACCCTTCTCGAGCAACTCCTGAACGGCTTCGGCCACCGGGCGATAGTTTTCGCTCTCGGCGCGGAAAGCGGCCAGGTCATGGAAACGGTTCGGGTCGAGCAGGCGCAGTCGGGCGAAGTGGCTGTCCTGGCCGAGTTGCTCCGGGGTGGCGGTCAGCAACAGCACGCCGGGAATGGTTTCAGCGAGTTGCTCGACCAGCGTGTATTCAGGGCTGGCCTGGTCTTCGTGCCACACCAGGTGGTGCGCTTCGTCAACCACCAGCAAGTCCCAACCGGCCGCGAACAGCGCGTCCTGAGCCTTCTCGTCGTCCACCAGCCATTCCAGGGCCACCAGCGCGAGCTGAGTGTCTTCGAACGGGTTGGAGGCATCGCTTTCGATAAAACGCTCTTCGTCGAACAGCGCAACCTGCAGGTTGAAACGGCGACGCATCTCCACCAGCCACTGGTGCTGGAGGTTTTCCGGGACCAGGATCAGCACGCGATTGGCGCGGCCCGAGAGCAGTTGGCGATGGATCACCAGGCCGGCTTCGATGGTTTTGCCCAGGCCTACTTCGTCAGCCAGCAAAACCCGTGGTGCAATTCGGTCGGCCACTTCGCGGGCGATGTGCAGTTGGTGCGCGATCGGTTGCGCA
Source organism: Pseudomonas reinekei (assembly GCF_001945365.1). Taxonomy (GTDB): domain Bacteria; phylum Pseudomonadota; class Gammaproteobacteria; order Pseudomonadales; family Pseudomonadaceae; genus Aquipseudomonas; species Aquipseudomonas reinekei. The sequence continues at coordinate 25,772 of NZ_MSTQ01000033.1, read as the reverse complement.
CGCACGCCACCCAGTCCCCACAGTGAGGACTGCAGCTGGCGGCTGGTGTGTTCGAGGGTGTGATAACGCAGGGCAAACCAGGCCAGCGGGTCGATCTGCCCGGCGAACAGGCGGTCGCTGGCGAGGCGGAACTGGATGAAGTTCGACAGTTGGGTTTCGGGCAGGGTGACCACTTCGTTCTGCGCGTTGAGGCCGTGGTAGACCAACAGGCCATCGACGTCGTCGACTTCGCGAACGGTCAGTTTCCAGCCTTCGAAGTGAGTGATGGAGTCACCCGGCGAAAACCGTACGCGGGTGAGGGGCGCATTCCTTAGCGCGTACTGGCGGGTGTCGCCAGTGGCCGGATAGAGCACGGTCAACAAGCGGCCGTCCTGTGCCAGAACGGTGCCTAAACCCAGCTCGGCTTCGCTGTCACTGATCCAGCGTTGCCCCGGTTGATACTGCTGCGCCATGCTGCCTGACTCCCACCTTGAAAAAGCGGGCTATCTTAACGGAATCAGGTCTCCAGACCAAAGGAATACCTGTGTAGAAGCGGCCGTAGACTGTGATTTTATGATCCACAGGGCCTCAACCAATCGTAGCCGGCGACCGATTTTGCAGTGTCGACTGGGTCACAGTTTGCGACCGATGGCTCAAGTCGCCATCCACGCCGCCGACACCCTGCTGACAGGAGACCAAAAAATATGCTGCCACCGATGCTCCCCTTGAGTGCCGTGCCGATCACCTCACAGCACGACCCGGTCCGCCCGCGCCCGGACATCGCCCCGGTGGTGCCGGTGCAGGAAAGCTCCACGGACAGCACCATCGACCTGAAAAATCGCGACCCCGACGAATCCGCCTTGCTGCTACGCGAACAACAGCGCCGCAAGCAAGAACAGGAAAGGCGTCGACGTGAAGCCGACGAAGACCCTGAAGCGCACCTGGCGATTCCCGGGGATGAACTCAATGCCGACAACACCGTGCCGGTAGCGCCCTTGATGGAAGATCAGCCCCGTCAGGGCTTGTGGGTCGACATAGAGATTTGAGCGAGTGGCTGGTCAGCACCTTCGCCAGACCGCATTATTGGCGCAAACCTGCCGAGCGATGCGGCAGCTGAATTCATTTTCAAGCGATGCACTGAACGCCATGAGCCAAGACGACAAACTGATCGACCTCAATGCCGAACGCGCCAAACGTGTCCATGATCTCAACGACAAGCGCCTGAATGAAGTGCGTCAGGCGTTCGAGCAAGCCATGCCGCTGGGCAAACCGAAGAAAAAGCCGAAGAACAAACCGAAAAAACGGTGAATCCCCCTGCATCATTTGATGCAGGTCAGTTTTTCCCCTCCTTTGAGCCCTGTCTTGGGCGACATTGATCCTGGTCAATATTTTCTCCTGCCCGTTTGGGTAACTTAGCCCTATCGCAACAGGGCAAGAGCAGGAGACGCGTCATGTTTTTCGACAACGTGGTGATCGCCGGAGTGCTGACCGTCAGCCTCATGTTCGTTTTTTTTGCAGGATTCGGATTTTTTATCTGGAAGGATTCGCACAAGCGGAAAAAGCCTTAGGTCTTTCCGGATGCAATGAGCACGCAAGGCATTTTGGGCAACTTCGGTTGCCCTTTTTTTCGCCCTGAAGAATCTATTGGCATGCACCGATGCCCTGCAGGCGCGAAGACATTGGCAATAAAAAAGGCGCGGTCCTTGCGGAGCGCGCCTTTTTCGTTCGGCTGCTGATCAGCTGCCGAGTGCCTTCGAGGCCAGCCAGAACAATCCGGCCGACAGCGCGACCGTGGCTGGCAAGGTCAGAACCCAGGCCAGCAGGATGGTTTTGACGGTGCCGCCTTGCAGGCCGCTTTTGTTGGCGACCATGGTGCCGGCAACACCCGAGGACAGCACGTGGGTGGTGGACACCGGCAGGCTGAAGATGTTGGCCATGCCGATCAGGCTGGCGGTGGTGATCTGCGCCGACATGCCCTGGGAATAGGTCATGCCCTGCTTGCCGATCTTCTCGCCGATGGTCAGTACCACGCGTTTCCAGCCAACCATGGTGCCCAGGCCCAGGGCCAGTGCGACCGCCAGAATCACCCAGAACGGCGCATATTCGGTGGTGGTGGTCAAGTCCTTGCGCAGCTTGTCCAGGTCAGCCTTCTCACGGGCTGGCAAGCCAGGCAGCTTGCTGACTTTCTTCGCTGTGTCATCCAGGCAGAGCAGGTAGCGACGTACTTCAATGCGGCTATCAGACGGCAGCGAGTGGTAGTCGGCTACACCCTTGAGGGTGCCCAGCAGCGCAGTGATGGTCGGCTCGGTCTGCTGCGGGTTACAGCGGAATTTCTCTGGCAGGTCGCCTTCCACGCTTTTGCCCAGCGCCAGGAACTCGCCCAGGGTCTCGGCGTTGCGCTGGTAGAACTGGTTCAGGTGCAAAGTGGCGTCGCGGGTACGTTCGATCTGGTAGGTGGTGCTGTTCAGATCAAGTACGAACTGCGCCGGCACGATGCCGATCAGGACCAGCATGATCAGGCCGATACCTTTCTGGCCATCATTGGAACCGTGCACGAAGCTCACGGCCATGGCCGAGATCACCAGCACCAGGCGGTTCCAGAACGGCGGATGCTTCTTGTCGTCGATCTTGCGGCGCTGTTCCGGCGTCTTGTGCATCTTCGACAGCGGACGCCACCATTTCAGACCGATCAGAATCAGCGCGGCAATCAGAAAGCCTGCCATTGGCGAGAACACCAGCGACATCGCGATATCGATCGCCTTCTGCCAGTTCACGCCATCGGCCAACGGAATATCGTTGATCAGGGCGTTGGCCAGGCCTACACCGAGGATCGAGCCGATCAGCGTATGGGAGCTGGAGGCAGGGATACCGAAGTACCAGGTGCCCAGGTTCCAGGCGATGGCGGCGGCGAGCAACGAGAACACCATGGCCAGTCCGTGACCGGTGTTCACATTGATCAGCAGCTCCACCGGCAGCAGGTGGACAATGGCATACGCCACGCCAACGCCGCCCAGCAACACGCCGAGGAAATTGAACACACCGGAAAAGAACACCGCCAGATGAGGCGGCATCGCTTTGGTGTAGATAACAGTGGCTACCGCGTTAGCGGTGTCATGAAATCCGTTGATGAACTCGAAGGCGAGGACAAAAGTCAGGGCGAGCAGGAGGCTCACTAGCACCCAAGCATCCAGTCCGCTGAATAAATCGATCATGAAGGTTTTCTGACCCGGTCATAAGGGGGGCGGGATTATGCCAGAAAAGCGTGTCAATCAATGCATTAGCTGCTCGTCGGTAACATTCTTCAACGAATTAATTTGTGTCAAAGCCAAGCACGCCGGGGGTTTTCAAGGGGGTGCAAGTCTTTGAATTTCTTTGAAAACGCTTGTGGCACAAGGGTTCCGCTCGCCTGACGGAGGGCTCCGGACGCTTGTGTGAAATTTCTGAGAGGAGGGTCAGAGATGCGCCCTTTACCCTGTCAGATGAGCAAGGTGGACGCTGCTCGCTCGTAGCGGGCGCAAAAAGGCGACATCCGTGCATCCCGCTTTTAACGGGTGCAACCGCAGACCCTTGGAAGCACTTGAACCGAGTCCGTCAAGGCTCTTCGGCTTTGAGTTCCTTTTCCATTTTTTCAAGTTCTTGCTTGAAAACCTGATCCTGAACGGTGGCGCGTTTACGCCAGGGTTTGCGTTCCGGTTCGGGCTGGGCGGCGTAGGTGGTGACTTCCCCGCCGTAAACTTCCTTGTAACGTTGTTCCTGGCGCTCAAGTTCCACGCGCAGTTCTTCTTTCGTCACAGTGCTACCTGATTGAGTTGAGATAAATTCTGGTGATACGCGCTGCATTCAATGTATTGACCATGCTCGACGCAACGACAAGGCCGGTGAAGGCATCGTTTTACGGCTGGGCGATCAATACGTCCATGTTGCAGGCGGCCACGGCACCAGAGATAAACAGCTGACGCAGCATCAGCTTCCAGTTCCGCAAGCGCGTTGACGATGCAAATGCAGTGAGCGTCTGGCGCTTGCCGGGGGCAGCAGCGATGGAACATCGCGCTACCGGGTAGCGGAGCCGGCAATTAGAAAACCGTTCGGCTACTGATTTGCATTATAGCGAGCGATTCACAGAACTCTATCTCCAAAGAGTTAAAAGTTGGTCGTGATGTGTGATTGTTTTGTTACTCGTAACTTTCACGGCCAACTAGAGCACGCCATGATGTCACTGTGAAGTGATGCCTTTCTGGCGCCATTAAGTCGAACAACTTTGGGCAATTACATCGACCGTGTTAACGGTGTCTCCAGGCGTCAGCAAAAAACATATATCCGGCTCTTTTGCCGCCAGTCTTCCAAGGTATCAGTGATTGCGATTATCGGTCGACGGTTCGATAATCGCCCAATCTTGGCTGGCCGGGGTTGTGCGCCGGACCGATAGCCGCTTGTAATAGTCGCTGATCCGCGTGGGACAAGGACCTTATATGAACGATCAATTGCGTAATTCCTTCGCTTCTGTGGCTCCGCCCATCGTCGCTTCGCCCGCCAAGCGGATCCAGGCACTGACCGGTGATCCTGACTTCATGACCTCGCTGGCGCGGGGGCTGGCGGTCGTGCAGGCGTTTCAGGAGCGCAAACGGCACCTGACCATCGCCCAGATCAGCCACCGTACGGAAATTCCCCGCGCCGCTGTGCGACGTTGCCTACATACCCTGATCAAACTCGGCTACGCCACCACCGACGGTCGCACGTATTCCTTGCTGCCCAAGGTGCTGACTCTCGGCCATGCCTACGTCTCCTCGACGCCGCTGGCGGTTTCGGCCCAGCCGTACCTGGACCGCATGAGCGAACAACTGCACGAGGCCTGCAACATGGCCACGTTGGAAGGCGATGACATTCTGTACATCGCCCGCTCGGCGACCACCCAGCGCCTGATTTCGGTCGACCTTTCGGTCGGTGGACGCCTGCCGGCCTATTGCACGTCGATGGGCAGGATTCTTTTGGCGGCGCTGGATGACACGTCCCTGGGGGAATACCTCGACCACGCCGATTTGCAGGCCAAGACCAGTCGCACCATCCACACCCCTGACGCGTTGCTCGAATGCCTGCAGGAAGTCCGGCGGCAGGGCTGGTGCATCGTCGATCAGGAACTGGAGCAGGGCCTGCGCTCGATTGCCGTGCCGGTGTATGACGCTTCCGGCCAAGTGGTTGCAGCCCTCAATGTCAGCACTCACGCGGGCCGGGTCAGTCGCAATGAGCTGGAGCAACGCTTCCTCCCCGGTTTGTTAAGCGCCAGCCGCGACCTCAGCGCTCAGCTGTTTGCCTAAGGTGTTCGATAATCGCACGGAGTCGCGCCCGGTGAATTGACGCTGTTTCCTGTGGGTCATTAATGTCGCGGCTGCGCCAGCGTCGGTTGGCTACCCCGATCGACTGTGATCCACGGATAAAAATAATGAACCAGCCTCAGTCTGCTGTAGGAAACTGCCTAGACGTGCAGTCCTTCATCAATGCCCAACCCATTTCGCGCTTTCAGTGGCGAGTGGTGATTCTCTGCTTCCTGATTGTCTTCCTCGATGGCCTCGACACCGCGGCCATGGGTTTTATCGCGCCTGCGCTTTCCCAGGATTGGGGCATTGATCGCGCCAGTCTCGGGCCGGTGATGAGTGCCGCGTTGATCGGCATGGTCTTCGGCGCACTGGGCTCCGGCCCGTTGGCTGACCGTTTTGGGCGCAAAGTCGTGCTGGTCGGTGCAGTGTTGCTGTTCGGTGCGTTTAGCCTGGCTTCGGCTTACAGCACCAACGTCGAGCAACTGCTGGTGTTGCGCTTCCTGACCGGGTTGGGCCTGGGCGCCGGTATGCCCAATGCCACGACGCTGCTGTCGGAATACACCCCGGAGCGCAAGAAGTCGCTGCTGGTGACCAGCATGTTCTGTGGCTTCAACCTGGGCATGGCCGGTGGCGGATTCATTTCGGCCAAGTTGATTCCGGCGTTCGGTTGGCACAGCTTGCTGCTGATCGGCGGGATTCTGCCGTTGTTCCTCGCTGTCGTGTTGCTGTTCTGGCTGCCGGAATCGGCGCGTTTTCTTGTCGTGCGCAATCGCGGCGCCGACAAAGTCCGCAAGACGCTGGCGCCGATCGACCCGATGGTGGTCGCCCAGGCTTCGAGCTTCAGCGTGCCGGAACAGAAAACCGTGAAGGCGCGCAACGTGTTTGCGGTGATCTTCTCCGGCACCTACAGCGTCGGCACCTTGTTGCTGTGGCTGACCTATTTCATGGGCCTGGTAATTGTTTACCTGCTGACCAGCTGGCTACCGACCCTGATGCGTGACAGCGGCGCGAGCATGGAACAATCGGCGTTCATCGGCGCATTGTTTCAGTTCGGCGGCGTATTGAGCGCGGTGGGCGTGGGTTGGGCGATGGATCGATTCAATCCGCACAAGGTGATCGGCATTTTCTATCTGCTGGCCGGCGTATTTGCCTACGCGGTGGGGCAGAGCCTGGGCAACATCACGGTGCTGGCAACCCTGGTGCTGGTGGCGGGTATGTGTGTCAACGGCGCGCAATCGGCGATGCCGTCGCTGGCCGCGCGGTTCTATCCGACTCAGGGGCGTGCCACCGGGGTTTCGTGGATGCTCGGGATTGGCCGTTTCGGAGCGATCCTCGGGGCCTGGATGGGCGCGACATTGCTGGGCCTGGGCTGGAACTTCGAACAGGTACTGACGGCGCTGGTGATTCCAGCGGCGGTGGCGACCGCGGCGGTAGTGATCAAGGGCATCGTCAGCCATGCGGATGCGACCTGACCGTGAGAGGCAATGATCGCAGTCAGCGCAGCGTCTGCAAGGGCATGCATAGTCCCTGCAGGCGCTGCGCTGGCCGCGATATTTTGAGTATGACGACGATCGGTAGTTAGGTAACAATGTGTTCGATAAACGAACACTCAGTCGATTATCGGATTGTTTGGCGTTTTTTACAGGCTTAACCTGCAGTCATTCCGGCGCTGCGCATCGGCGTCTTTTTCCACTGTCGGTTAATAACAAACGGGAGCCTGCCCCAATGGCTGAAATTCTTTCGCTGCACGACGCGGTGAAGCAATTCGTAAACGATGGCGATACCGTCGCGCTCGAAGGCTTTACTCATCTGATCCCTACGGCGGCGGGTCACGAAATCATTCGCCAGGGCAAGAAAGACCTGACCCTGGTGCGGATGACCCCTGACCTGATCTACGATCAGTTGATCGGCGCCGGTTGTGCTCGCAAGCTGATTTTCTCCTGGGGTGGTAACCCCGGCGTAGGTTCACTGCACCGACTGCGTGACGCCGTCGAGAAGCAGTGGCCACACGCGCTGGAAATCGAAGAGCACAGCCATGCCGACCTAGCCAATGCCTATGTTGCCGGTGCTTCCGGTCTGCCGTTCGCGGTGCTGCGAGCCTACGCCGGTTCCGACCTGCCGAAGGTCAACCCGCTGATCAAGTCCGTCACTTGCCCGTTCACCGGCGAAGTGCTGGCCGCCGTGCCTTCGGTGCGCCCGGACATCACCGTGATCCACGCGCAGAAAGCCGACCGCAAGGGCAACGTGTTGCTGTGGGGCATTCTCGGCGTGCAGAAAGAAGCCGCACTGGCCGCCAAGCGCTGCATCGTCACCGTTGAAGAAATCGTCGACGACCTCAATGCACCGATGAACGCCTGCGTATTGCCGACCTGGGCCCTGAGCGCGGTCTGCCACGTCCCTGGCGGCGCGCATCCGTCCTACGCCCACGGTTACACCGAACGCGACAACCGTTTCTACCAGGCCTGGGACCCGATTGCCCGCGACCGTGACACCTTCACCGCGTGGATCAACGAGTTCATCCACGGCAGCGCTGACTTCAGCGAGTTCCAGGCCAAACTGGCCGCCGCTTCGGAGGCGAAGTAATGACTTACACCACCAATGAAATGATGACCGTCGCCGCCGCCCGCCGCTTGAAAAACGGTTCGGTATGCTTCGTAGGCATCGGCCTGCCATCGAAAGCGGCCAACCTGGCGCGCCTGACATCCTCGCCAGATGTCGTCCTGATTTACGAATCGGGCCCGATCGGTGCCAAGCCGACCGTACTGCCGCTGTCGATTGGTGACGGTGAGCTGGCTGAAACCGCCGACACCGTCGTGCCGACAGGCGAGATCTTCCGCTACTGGCTGCAGGGCGGGCGGATTGACGTCGGCTTCCTCGGCGCCGCGCAAGTCGACCGTTTCGGCAACATCAACACCACCGTGGTGGGTGATTATCACGCACCTAAAGTGCGTCTGCCGGGTGCCGGTGGCGCGCCGGAAATTGCCGGTTCGGCCAAGAGCGTGCTGATCATCCTCAAACAGTCGGCGCGTTCTTTCGTCGACAAACTCGACTTCATCACTTCGGTTGGCCATGGCGAGGGCGGTGATTCGCGCAAGCGTCTCGGTCTGCCGGGCGCTGGCCCGGTCGGCATCATTACCGACCTGTGCATCATGGAGCCGGAGGAGGGTACCCACGAGTTCGTGGTCACCGCACTGCACCCGGGCGTGACCCGCGAGCAAGTAGTCGCCGCTACCGGTTGGGCGATTCGTTTTGCCGACCATGTCGAGCAAACCGCTGAGCCGACCGAGGTCGAGCTGACGGCCTTGCGTGATCTCGAAGCCCGTACGGCGGCCGCCCACGGCCAAGCACCTGGAGAAGCGTGATGCGTGACGTTTATATCTGCGACGCGATTCGCACCCCTATCGGCCGTTTCGGCGGTGGCCTGTCGACGGTTCGCGCCGACGACCTGGCCGCCGTGCCGATCAAGGCCTTGATGGCGCGCAATCCGTCGGTGGACTGGACGGCGGTAGACGAGGTGTTCCTCGGCTGCGCCAACCAGGCCGGTGAAGACAACCGCAACGTCGCGCGCATGGCGCTGCTGCTGGCCGGTTTGCCGGAAAGCATTCCGGGCGTGACCCTCAATCGCCTCTGCGCTTCGGGCATGGATGCCATCGGCACGGCGTTCCGCGCCATCGCCAGTGGCGAAATGGAGCTGGCGATTGCCGGTGGCGTCGAATCGATGTCCCGCGCGCCGTTCGTGATGGGCAAGGCTGACGCTGCTTTTTCACGCAACATGAAACTGGAAGACACCACCATCGGCTGGCGCTTCATCAACCCGTTGATGAAGGCCCAGTACGGTGTGGATGCGATGCCGCAGACCGCCGACAACGTTGCGGACGATTACAAGGTGTCCCGCGCCGATCAGGACGCGTTCGCCTTGCGCAGCCAGCAACGTACCGCCGCCGCGCAAGCCGCCGGTTTTTTCGCCGAAGAAATCGTCGAAGTGCGCGTCGCCCACAAAAAGGGTGAAACCGTGGTCAGCCAGGACGAACATCCTCGCGCCGATACCACCCTCGAAGCCCTGAGCAAACTCAAACCGGTCAACGGTCCCGACAAAACCGTCACCGCTGGCAATGCGTCGGGCGTCAACGACGGCGCCGCCGCGTTGATCCTGGCTTCAGCCGAAGCCGTGAAGAAACACGGCCTGACTGCCCGCGCTAAAGTGCTGGGCATGGCCAGCGCCGGTGTGGCGCCGCGTGTAATGGGTATTGGCCCGGTGCCGGCGGTGCGTAAACTGATCGAGCGCCTCGGGGTGGCGGTCAGCGATTTCGACGTGATCGAACTCAACGAAGCCTTTGCCAGCCAGGGCCTGGCGGTGCTGCGTGAACTGGGCGTCGCCGACGACGCGGCCCAGGTCAACCCGAACGGTGGCGCCATTGCCTTGGGCCATCCGTTGGGCATGAGCGGTGCGCGTCTGGTGCTGACTGCGATGCATCAGCTGGAGAAGACCGGTGGCAAAAAAGGCCTGGCGACCATGTGCGTCGGTGTCGGCCAGGGTCTGGCTTTGGCAATCGAACGGGTCTGACACACCCTGTCGGCCAATAAGAACTGAGGAAAGAGTAATGACTGACAAGCCTGGTTACCGTCGCCCGCAGGAGGGTACTCAGCCGGAGTACCTGCACCCGAGCTATCAATCCACCAACCTGCGCTCGCCCTCCAAGCCGTTGGTATTTTTGCCCCATTCGCTGTCGGAAATCACCGGGCCAACCGTCGGCGCCGAGCGCGTCAACGAGAAGGACAACGACCTGACCGCTCAGCACGAAGGCGAACCACAGGGTGAACGCATCATTATTCACGGCCGCGTGCTGGACGAAAACGGTCTGCCGGTGCCGGGGATTCTGGTGGAGATCTGGCAGGCCAACGCCGCCGGTCGCTACGCCCATGCCCGTGACCTGCATGACGCGCCACTGGACCCGAACTTCACCGGCACCGGCCGCACCGTGACCGACGCCGATGGCTGGTACCAGTTTCAGACCATCAAGCCCGGTGCGTATCCGTGGGGTAATCACCACAACGCCTGGCGCCCGGCGCACATCCACTTCTCGCTGTTCGGCCCGAGCATCCTGACGCGGCTGGTCACGCAAATGTATTTCCCGGGCGACCCGCTGCTGGCCTATGACCCGATCTACAACTGCGTGCCCGACACTAGCGCCAAAGAGCGTTTGATCGCCACGTTCGATCTGGAAAAAACCGTCCCTTCCTATGCCCTCGGTTATCGCTGGGACATCGTTTTGCGCGGCCGCGACGCCACGCCGATGGAGAAATAAGATGACGCTGACTGCGACCACGTCCCACACCGTCGGACCGTACTACCACATCGGCCTGACCTGGCTGAACCGCGAAAACCTGACTGTCGAGCAAACCCTGGGCGAGCGCGTGGCGATCACCGGGCAAGTGGTCGATGGCAATGGCGATGTCGTCAACGACGCCATGCTGGAAATCTGGCAAGCCAACGCCGCCGGCAAGTATGACCACCCGGAAGACGACCAGGAAAAACCCCTGGATCCGCATTTCGAAGGCTTTGGCCGAGTGCCGGTGGACGCCGAAGGGCGCTTCCGGTTTACCACCATCAAGCCGGGCACGGTCGAGGGCCTCAAGGGCACGACCCAGGCGCCGCACCTTGTGGTTTTGGTGTTCGCCCGTGGTTTGGTCAAGCACCTGCTGACGCGGATCTACTTCGATGGCGAACCGGCCAACGTCGACGATCCGTTGCTCGAATGCGTCCCGGCCGAGCGTCGTAACACGCTGCTGGCGAAGCAGGATGCGAGCGGTATTTATCAGTGGAACGTCATTCTGCAAGGCACTGATGCCGAAACGGTGTTCTTCGATTACTGAGTGAACTTGGAACCTGTGGCGAGGGCGCTTGCTCCCGCTGGCTTGCGAAGCGAGCCCAAACCCGGCAATCACGATGAATCTGGCAGACCACGTCGGCTGATTTTACGACTGCTTCGCAGCCGAGCGGGAGCAAGCTCCCTCGCCACAAAAGGTTGTGTTGGCTTAAGACTGATGCATCTGCGGAACGGGACTGTTACAAAGTATGTCTAGACTTTCACAGTCCCTATTGAGTGAAAAACAATGACAACGACCACCGCTTCAGAACCGCTATACACCGGCGAAGAACGCAGCAAACGCATCTTCGCCATTGTCGGAGCCTCATCCGGTAACCTCGTCGAATGGTTCGATTTCTACGTCTACGCCTTTTGCGCGATTTATTTCGCCCCGGCTTTTTTCCCGTCCGATAACCCCACGGTGCAGTTGGTAAACACCGCAGGCGTGTTCGCCGCCGGGTTCCTGATGCGACCGATCGGCGGCTGGATCTTCGGCCGTGTTGCGGACAAGCACGGGCGAAAGAACTCGATGCTGATCTCGATTCTGATGATGTGCTTCGGCTCGCTGCTCATCGCCTGTTTGCCCACTTATAAAGACATCGGCGTCTGGGCGCCGATCCTGTTGCTGTTCGCGCGGTTGCTGCAAGGTCTGTCGGTGGGCGGCGAGTACGGCACCACCGCGACCTACATGAGCGAAGTGGCGCTCAAGGGCCAGCGCGGTTTCTTCGCTTCGTTCCAGTACGTGACCCTGATTGGTGGGCAACTGCTGGCCGTGTCGCTGGTGGTGATCCTGCAACAGTTCCTCACTGAAGAAGACCTGCGTGCCTACGGCTGGCGGATTCCGTTCGTGGTCGGTGCGGTGGCGGCGTTGATTTCGCTGTTCCTGCGCCGTTCGCTGAAAGAAACCACCAGCAAGGAAATGCGCGAAAACAAGGACGCCGGCAGCATCCGCGCACTGTTTCGCGACCACAAAGCCGCGTTCATCACCGTGCTGGGTTACACCGCCGGTGGCTCGCTGATTTTCTACACCTTCACCACTTACATGCAGAAATACCTGGTGAACACCGCCGGCATGCACGCCAAGACCGCCAGCTACATCATGACCGGCGCGCTGTTCCTGTACATGTGCATGCAGCCGCTGTTCGGCATGCTCGCCGACAAAATCGGCCGACGTAATTCGATGCTCTGGTTCGGTGCCCTCGGTACCGTGTGCACGGTGCCAATCCTGTTGAGCCTGAAAACCGTCGCCAGTCCATTCCTGGCCTTCCTGCTCATCACTCTGGCCTTGGCGATCGTCAGTTTCTACACCTCGATCAGCGGCCTGGTGAAAGCCGAGATGTTCCCGCCGCAAGTGCGTGCACTGGGCGTGGGCCTGGCGTATGCGGTGGCGAATGCGATCTTCGGCGGTTCGGCGGAATTTGTCGCCCTGAGCCTGAAGAACGTGGGCATGGAAAACTCCTTTTACTGGTACGTGACGGCGATGATGGCGATCGCCTTCCTGTTCAGCTTGCGTTTGCCGAAACAGGCCAAGTATCTGCATCACGATCTTTGATCTTTACGCGCGGGCCGCCAAGGCCCGCGCCTTCAGGAACTGTTTATGAACCAGCGACCGGGCAATCAATTATTCGATGCCTATTTCACTGCACGCGATATGCGTGAGGTGTTCTGTGATCAGGGCCGGGTCCAGGCCATGCTTGATTTCGAAGCCGCGCTGGCCCGGGCCGAAGCGCGGGTCGGGTTGATTCCGCAGTCTGCGGTGGCGCCGATCAGTGCGGCGTGCCAAGCCGGGCATTACGATTTCGCGGCCCTCGGCGAGGCAATAGCTGGCGCCGGCAACTCGGCGATTCCGTTGGTCAAGGCACTGGGCAAACAGATCGCGTCGCACAATGCCGAGGCTGAGCGCTACCTGCATCTGGGCGCGACCAGTCAGGACGTGATGGACAGCGGCCTGGTGCTGCAACTGCGGCAGGCGCTGGAACTGATCGAAAACGATCTGGCGCAACTGGGGCAACTCCTCGCGCACCAGGCCCAGCGTTATGCGGCGACGCCCTTGGCCGGGCGCACCTGGTTGCAGCACGCAACCCCGGTCACCCTCGGCATGAAAATCGCTGGTTGGCTGGGGGCGGTGACGCGCAGCCGTCAGCGATTGGTTGAACTCAAACCGCGGCTGCTGGTGCTGCAATTCGGTGGTGCTTCCGGAACGCTCGCGGCCCTCGGCGACCAGGCCATGCCGATTGCCCAGGCGCTGGCTGAAGAGCTGCAACTGACATTGCCCGATCAACCGTGGCACACCCAGCGCGACCGGGTGGTGGAATTTGGCGCGGTGCTTGGCCTCATTGCCGGTAGCCTCGGCAAGCTCGGCCGCGACATCAGCCTGCTGATGCAAACCGAGGCCGGCGAAGTGTTCGAGCCTTCGGCGCCAGGCAAGGGCGGCTCGTCGACCATGCCGCACAAACGCAACCCGGTCGGCGCGGCGGTGTTGATCGGCGCGGCGACCCGTGTGCCGGGACTGCTGTCGACGCTGTTCAGCGCCATGCCGCAAGAACATGAGCGCAGCTTGGGGTTGTGGCATGCCGAGTGGGAGACCCTGCCAGACATTTGCTGCCTGGTGTCCGGCAGCTTGCAGCAGGCGCTATTGGTTGCCCAAGGTCTGGAAGTGGACGCCGAGCGTATGGCCCGCAACCTCGACCTGACGCAAGGCCTGGTGCTCGCCGAAGCGGTAAGCATCGTCCTCGCCCAACGGGTTGGCCGCGATACTGCGCATCATCTGCTGGAACAATGCTGCAAACGTGCCGTGGCCGAGCAGCGTCATCTGCGCGCGGTGCTTGGCGACGAACCGCAAGTGACTGCCGAACTGACGGCCGCCGAACTCGATCATCTGCTGGACCCCGCCCACTATCTCGGCCAGGCCAAAACCTGGGTCGAGCGAGCGGTGGCTGAACATTGTGCATTGACTGCCTGAAGGAGATTGCTGTGGCTTTCGTTCAACTCGCCGATGGCGAACTGCATTACCAACTCGACGGACCGGTCGATGCACCGGTGCTGGTGCTGTCCAACTCACTGGGTACCGACCTGCACATGTGGGACGCGCAAATCCCGGCGTTCACCGAACATTTTCGCGTGCTGCGTTTCGACACCCGGGGTCACGGCCAGTCGCTGGTAACGCCGGGGCCTTACAGCATCGAGCAACTGGGCCACGACGCGCTGGCGCTGCTCGATGCCTTGCACATCGAGCGCGCGCATTTCTGTGGTTTGTCCATGGGCGGGTTGATCGGCCAGTGGCTGGGTATCCATGCCGGCGAGCGCCTGAACAAACTGATCGTGTGCAACACCGCGGCGAAAATCGGCGATCCGTCGGTGTGGGACCCGCGTATTGAGATGGTCCTGCGTGATGGTCAGGCCGCTATGGTTGCCCTGCGCGATGCGTCGATTGCACGCTGGTTCACCCCTGACTTCTCCGAAGCCAACCCGGCGGCGGCCAAGCAGATTACCGACATGCTGGCGGCGACTTCGCCTGAAGGCTATGCGGCCAACTGCGCGGCGGTGCGTGATGCCGACTTCCGTGATCAGCTGTCATCGATCAAGGTGCCGCTGATGGTGGTTGCCGGCGCGCAGGATGCGGTGACGCCACCGTCCGGCGGGCATTTCATTCAGGAACATGTGCCGGGTGCCGAGTACGCCGAATTCTACGCGGCGCACCTGTCCAACGTGCAGGCCGGTGACGCGTTCAGCGAGCGGGTCCTGACGTTTTTGTTGGCCCAATAAGGGGATTGTTGTGGACGAGAAGCAACGTTACGACGAGGGGATGAACGTTCGTCGCGCGGTATTGGGCGACGCCCATGTCGATCGCAGCCTGACCACCCTGACCGAGTTCAATTCGGAGTTTCAGGAAATGATCACCCGCCACGCCTGGGGTGACATCTGGACACGCCCGGGCCTGCCGCGTCACACCCGCAGCCTGATCACCATCGCCATGCTGATCGGCATGAACCGCGAAGGCGAACTCAAACTGCACCTGCGCGCCGCCGCCAACAACGGCGTGAGCCGTGGCGAGATCAAGGAAGTGATCATGCAGAGCGCGATTTACTGCGGCATCCCGGCAGCCAATGCGACATTCCACCTGGCGGAGTCGGTGTGGGATGAATTGGGAGTTGAATCACGGGAGTGATCCCGCGATTGTTGTTGCCTGAACTGACGCCATCGCGGGCAAGCCCGCTCCCACAGTGGTCCGATGTGAACGCCAATTTTGTGGTCACTGAAGATCCCTGTGGGAGTTGGCTTGCCAGCGATGGCGTCAGCGAAATCGCCATCGTTGGCAAGTCATGCTCCTACAACAGGCTGATCGGGTAGCTGATGATCAAGCGGTTCTCATCGAACTCGTTGTTGCTGTAGTCGCGGCGCATGGTCGAGTTGCGCCATTTCACGTTCAGGTCCTTCAGCGCACCGCTTTGAACGGTGTAGCCCAGTTCACTTTCACGTCCCCATTCCTTGCCGTCGGTGATCGTGCCGGTGTGCACGTTTTCGCCGCTGATGTAGCGGTTCATCAGCGTCAGGCCCGGAACGCCCAAGGCGACGAAATTGTAGTCGTGACGCACCTGCCAGGATTTCTCCCGCGCGTTGTCGTAGCTGGAGTTGTAGCTGTCGTTGGCCAGGGTGCCGCCACTGGTGCCATTGACCCGCATCCATGGGCTGTCGCCGGTGAGTTTTTGCAGGCCGACATAGAAGGTGTTGCCGCCGTATTTGGCCGAGAACAGGCCGTACAGGGTTTTGTTGTCCAGCTCACCGGCGCGGGCGCTGCCGTCATCCTTGCCATAGAAGAAACCGAGGTTGGCGCCCAGGGTCCAGTCACCCAGCGGCTGGCTGTGGGTCAGGTTGATGAACTGCTGGCTATAGATGTCCTTGAGTTCGGCGTTCCACAGGCCGATCTGCGTGCGCTTTTCGTTGAACAGGTATTCGCCGCCCTGAAAGTTGAAACGGTCGGAGGTGAACGCCGCTTTGCCGGTCATCGACATGTCGTCCATGCTGCTGTCATCGCGGGGGCTGTTCTGGCGGAACTGGCCGCCGTACAGCGTCAGGCCCGCGATTTCCTTCGAGGTGATCTGCCCGCCGCGGAAGGTTTGCGGCAGTGAACGCCCATCGTCCGAACGCAGGATCGGCAGCACCGGCATCCACTCGCCCACCTTCACTTCGGTCTGCGACAGCCTGGCCTTGAACGCCACGTTGGTGCGCCCGAAGTTGTCGGCCGGGCGGCCGTCACTGTTCAGCGGCAGCAGTGCCGTACCGCCAGTGCCTTTACCGCCATCGAGTTTCACCGAGTACAACCCCAGCACATCCATACCAAAGCCGACGGTGCCCTGGGTGAACCCGGACTTGGCGTCGAGGATAAAGCTTTGCGTCCATTCTTCAGCCTTGCCCTGGGTCTTGGTCGGGTTGGTGAAGTTGCGGTTGATGTAGAAGTTGCGCAGGTTCAGGTTGACCTTGGCCCCTTCAACGAAACCAGATTCCTCGGCGTGGGCGGGCAGGGCGGCGGCCGCGAGGGCCAGGGCGATCAGGCTGGGAACAAAATACTGCGCAGGAGAAGGCGTCATGGGCTTGGGTCTCTCTAATTCTTAGGGATGAAACGGGGTGTGCCGCAATCGGGGGATTGCAGACAAATCATTGGTTTATTTTGGAGAAACGAATTTGATCAGCCGGACGGGGCAGGGCGCTGGGGCATGGCATGGAACCTGTTATTTTTGGTTTTGTGGGGCGGATGGTGCGGGGAATGTACTGGATGGTTCAATCTTGAAAAGCGGGTTCTGGGCGATTATCGAACGTAAACATTATGGCTTTTGAGTAGGCATAAGATGGTGAGATTATAAAAAATTGATGTGCAAGGAATTTTATTAATCTTTTTAAGATGTTTGTGTGTAGGTTGTTTGTCAACCTGTTAAATCTACCAGTTGTTCTGATGGGTGTTGAGGTTTAGAGTCAATTTGCGTTCCTTTGATGTTGGGTTTTATACTCGCCAGGAGAACACTATGAGCTTTAGAAAAGATGAGGTGGTGGTTAAGTCTGCAGATGACTGGGGTGTTGAGAATGATAAAAAAGCAAAAGCTAACCCCGCGAGTGGCAGAGTAGATCTAACATTTTGGGTTGATCAGCCTGATACTGAGCCGGGTGTCGAGATTCAGTTGAGGAAGTTGTTTTGTCTAGTGGATGAATTCAACTTTGTGCTGGTTGCTGAGGGAGAGGGAGACGATGCAGGAACGATGGTTCGTTTTTCGGGTGATCCAGTGGAGGCTGGTAAGACGTACGACCTAGGGGGCGGCCTTACGGACATGTCAGCAAGGTTTGAGAGAAGTGGGGTGGCTACTTATCCTCGGACTGAGGCTAAAGGAACATTAACCATTAGAGCCATCGATTCTGAATCGGTTAGTGGTTCTTTCAGATTCAGTTTTAGTAATTCTGGAGTGGAGGATATACGGAGTATCGATGTTTACAGTAAGAACTTCGTCATCAAGTATTAGAGGGAGAGTCTATTAAATTTATTGAGGTTTTAAAGGTTTAGTGGGCTAAAGTGACGCATCATGAAGTGTGGTCTTTCATGATGCGTCACTTTTTACTGGAAAATCAGAAATACTTAATCTTCGGCGCTTCTTCTTTCAACGGCTCGTTCTTTGCCGTCTGTTCATTCCAGCCACCACCCAGTGCCTTGTACAGGTTCACTGCGCTGACCAGTTGCGCCAGGCGGTCGGTGATC
This sequence comes from Pseudomonas reinekei, assembly GCF_001945365.1. Classification (GTDB taxonomy): domain Bacteria; phylum Pseudomonadota; class Gammaproteobacteria; order Pseudomonadales; family Pseudomonadaceae; genus Aquipseudomonas; species Aquipseudomonas reinekei. The sequence continues at coordinate 7,872 of NZ_MSTQ01000033.1, read as the reverse complement.
AATGCCTGTTGCGCACTGAACAGCTGACGCTGGGCATCGAGGAAGGTCAGGTTGCTGTCGACACCGATACGGTAGCGACGCTCGGCCAGGCGGTAGTAATCCTGGTTGGCGCTGACGAAGTCACGCTGAGCCTGCAACTGCTGGGTGTAGGTCTGGCGGGCAGCCAGGCCGTCGGCGACTTCCTGGAAGGCCGTTTGAATGGACTTCTCGTAGTTCGCCACGCCGATGTCTTTCTGGATCTTCGAGTAGTCCAGGCTGGCACGCAGGCTGCCGGCGTTGAAGATCGGCAGGTTGATCTGCGGCTGGAACAACCAGGTGCCCGAACCGCCCTTGAACAGACCCGACAGGTCCGGGCTCAGGGTCCCGGCATTGGCGGTCAGGCTGATGCTCGGGAAGAACGCTGCGCGCGCCGCGCCGATATTGGCGTTGGCCGCTTTCAGGTTGTATTCGGCTTGCAGGATGTCCGGACGACGTTGCAACAGGTCGGACGGCAGGCCCGGCGGTACGTCGCTCAGCAGATCGTCCGCCAGCGGTTTGGCCGCTTGCAGGTTGGCCGGAATGCCGGTGCCGAGCAGCAGCACCAGGCTGTTCTCATCCTGAGCAACCTGACGGGTGTAACGGGCCAGCTGCGCACGGGCGTTTTCCACCGAGGTCCGCGACTGCGCCAGGTCCAGCGCCGAGGCGACCCCCACTTCGTTGCTGCGGGCGGTGAGCTTGTAGCTCTCCTCGAACGCGGCCAGGGTGTCCTGGGTCAGCTTGAGCAGTTCCTTGTCAGCCTGCCAGGTCAGGTAGGCGTTGGCCACGCTGGCCACCAGGCTGATCTGAGTGCTGCGACGGCCTTCTTCAGTGGCGAAGTACTGCTGCAGTGCTTCTTCGTTCAGGCTGCGAATTCGACCGAACAGGTCGAGTTCGTAGGCGCTGACACCGACGGTGGCCGAGTAGGAACTGGTGATGCTCGATTCGCCGGTCTGCGACGCATCGGCTGGAACCCGTTGACGGCTACCGGTGCCATTGGCCGAAACAGCCGGGAACAGGTCGGCGCGGGAGATGCGGTATTGCGCCGCAAACGCGTCGATGTTCAGGGCCGCGACGCGCAGGTCACGGTTGTTTTCCAGGGAAACCTGAATCAACTGCTGCAACGCCGGGTCATGGAAAAACTGCTTCCAGCCCTGCTCGGCAGCGGCCTGAGCCGGTGCCTGGGCCGGCGAATACGCCGGCCCTTGAGGGTATTGGCCCGCCACGGGGGCGTCCGGTTGCTGATAATCGGGTATCAGCGAGCAGCCACCGAGCACGAAAGCGGCGACTGCCAGGGAGAGTAGCGACTTGCTCATTAGCCAGCCTCTTTAGGAGTTTCAGTAGCGTCTTCCGGATCGACGTTTTTACGCTGACCCAAGGCCGACACAGTGACGAAGAACAGTGGGACCCAGAAGATCGCCAATACGGTTGCCGTGATCATACCGCCAATCACCCCGGTACCGATGGCATGCTGGCTACCCGAGCCTGCGCCCGTGGAGATCGCCAGGGGTACCACACCGAGCACGAACGCGAGCGAGGTCATGATGATCGGTCGCAGACGCATGCGGCAGGCTTCGATGGCCGCCTCGCGCAGACTGCGTCCCTGCTCGTGCAATTCCTTGGCGAACTCGACGATGAGGATGGCGTTTTTCGCCGCCAGACCGATGGTCGTCAACAAGCCCACCTGGAAATACACGTCGTTGGACAAGCCGCGCAGGCTGGTGGCCATCAGCGCACCGATGATCCCCAGCGGCACCACCAACATCACCGCGATCGGAATCGACCAGCTTTCATACAGCGCCGCCAGACACAGGAACACCATCAGCAGCGACAGGGCATACAGCGCTGGCGCTTGCGAGCCGGACAACCGTTCCTCGTACGACAGGCCGGTCCAGGAAATACCGACACCGGCCGGCAGTTTCTTGGCAATGGCTTCGACTTCGGCCATCGCTTCACCGGTGGAGTAGCCCGGGGCCGGGGCACCGAGGATTTCCATCGCTTCCACGCCGTTGTAACGGGCCAGTTTCGGCGAGCCGTAAATCCACTCACCTTTGGCGAACGCGGAGAACGGAACCATGGTGCCGACGCTGTTGCGCACGTACCACTTCTTCAAGTCTTCAGGGCTCATGCGCGCCCCTGGCTGGCCTTGTACGTAAACCTTCTTCACCCGACCGCGGTCGATGAAGTCGTTGACGTAGCTACTGCCCAGGGCGATCGACAGGGTGTTGTTGATGTCCGCGATGGTAATGCCCAGGGCACTGGCCTTCTCGTCATCGATTTCCAGCTGGTATTGCGGCTCGTCGTTCAGGCCGTTCGGACGGACCTGAGCCAGGATCTTGCTCTGCGCGGCCATGCCGAGGAACTGGTTGCGCGCTTCCATCAGTTTCTCGTGACCGATACCGGCGCGGTCCTGCAGGAACACGTCGAAACCGGTGGCGTTACCCAACTCCAGTACCGCGGGCGGAGCGAAGGCGAACACCATGGCATCGCGGAAGGTGAAGAAGTGCTGTTGGGCACGGGCCGCCACCTTGAACACGCTGTTGTCGGCGTTACGATCGCCCCACGGGCGCAGCATGATGAACGCCATACCCGAGCTCTGGCCACGGCCGGCGAAGTTGAAGCCGGTCACGGTAAACACCGAGTTCACCGCATCGCCTTCACCACCGTCCTTGCTCGGACGCAGCAGGAATTCACGCATTTCGTCCACGACCACTTGGGTGCGCTGGGCGGTCGAACCGGCCGGCGTCTGTACCTGGGCGAACAGTACGCCCTGGTCTTCCTCAGGCAGGAACGCGGTTGGAATGCGGGTGAACAGCCAGATCATGCCGACGACGATGATCAGGTACGCCAGCAGATACGGGGCCTTGTGCGTGAGCATGCTGCCCACGCCGCGCTCGTAGCTTTTGACGCCACGGTCAAAGTTTCGGTTGAACCAGCCGAAGAAGCCGCGTTTCGGGGTGCCGTGCTCGCCTTTCTTAATCGGCTTGAGCATGGTGGCGCAGAGCGCCGGGGTGAAGATCAGCGCAACCAGTACCGACAGGGCCATGGCCGAGACGATGGTGATCGAGAACTGCTTGTAGATCACACCGGTGGAGCCGCTGAAGAACGCCATCGGCAGCAGTACCGCCGACAGTACCAGGGCGATGCCCACCAGGGCGCCCTGGATCTGGCCCATGGATTTCTTGGTGGCTTCCTTGGGCGACAGGCCTTCTTCGCTCATCACCCGTTCGACGTTTTCCACCACGACGATGGCATCGTCCACCAGCAAACCGATGGCCAGCACCATACCGAACATGGTCAGGGTGTTGATGCTGAAACCGGCTGCCGCGAGGATCCCGAACGTACCCAGCAACACCACCGGAACGGTCATGGTGGTGATGATGGTGGCGCGGAAGTTCTGCAGGAACAGGAACATCACCAGGAACACCAGCGCGACCGCTTCAATCAGGGTGTGAACCACGCCCTTGATCGACTCGGTCACCACCGGAGTGGTGTCATACGGGAACACCACTTCCATCCCTTGCGGGAAGAACGGCTTGAGGCTGTCGATGGTGGTACGCAGTGCCTTGGCGGTATCCAGCGCGTTGGCGCCAGTGGCCAGTTTCACCGCCAGACCGGACGCCGGAGCGCCGTTGAACTGAGCGTTGATGCTGTAGTTCTCGCCACCCAGGCCCACTTCGGCGACATCTTTCAAGCGAACTTGAGAACCGTCCTTGTTGACCTTGAGCAGGATCTTGTCGAATTGCTCGGCGGTCTGCAGGCGGGTCTTGCCGATGATCGTCGCGTTCAGCTGCGTGCCGGGCAGGGCAGGCAGGCCGCCGAGTTGACCGGACGACACCTGCACGTTCTGCGCGGCAATGGCGGTCTTGACGTCGATCGGGGTCAGGTTGAAGTTGTTCAACTTGGCCGGGTCGAGCCAGATACGCATGGCGTACTGGGAACCGAACACCTGGAAGTCACCGACACCGGCGGTGCGCGAGATCGGGTCCTGCATGTTGGACACGATGTAGTTCGACAGGTCGTCCTTGGTCATGCTGCCGTCGCGCGACACCACACCGATGACCAGCAGGAAGTTCTTCACTGCCTTGGTCACGCGGATACCCTGTTGCTGCACTTCTTGCGGCAGCAGCGGGGTGGCCAGGTTCAGCTTGTTCTGGACCTGAACCTGCGCGGTATCGGAGTTGGTGCCTTGCTCGAAGGTCGCGGTGATGGTCATGGTGCCGTCGGAGTTACTTTCCGAAGACACATAGCGCAGGTTGTCGATACCGTTGAGCTGCTGCTCGATCACCTGAACCACGGTGTCCTGCACGGTTTGCGCAGAAGCGCCCGGGTAGGTCACGGAAATGGCGATCGCAGGCGGCGCGATGCTCGGGTATTGGTTGATCGGCAACTTGAGGATCGAGAGTGCCCCGACCAGCATGATCACCAGGGCAATTACCCAGGCGAAAATCGGACGGTCGATAAAAAATTTCGACATGGTTTACTCCCCTTTGCCGCCAGACGCTTTATCAGCTGTCTGTGCGGGGGCCGGGTTCTTTGCGGTTACGTTGGTCGCATCGCTGACTTTGACTTCGACGCCCGGCTTGACGTATTGCAGGCCTTCGGTAATCAGACGATCGCCGGCTTTCAGTCCATCTTCGATCAGCCATTGGTTGCCGACAGTGCGGCTGGCCTTGAGATGACGCAGTTCAACCTTGTTGTCCGGGCCGACGACCAGTGCGGTCGGCGTGCCTTTAAGGTCGCGGGTCACGCCTTGCTGAGGGGCCAGAATCGCCGCGCTGTTCACACCGGCCTGCAACTGGGCGTGCACGAACATGCCCGGCAACAGCGTGTGGTCAGGGTTCGGGAATACCGCGCGCAGGGTGACGGAACCGGTGGTCTGGTCAACCGACACTTCGGAGAACTCCAGTTTACCGTCCAGCTTGTACTCGCTGCCGTCTTCGAGGGTCAGCTTGACCTTGGCGGCGTTGTCGCCGGCCTTTTGCAGGCGACCGCTTTCCAGTTCACGCCGCAGTTGCAGCAATTCGACCGAGGACTGCGTCACATCGACGTAGATCGGGTCGAGTTGCTGGATCACGGCCATCGCTTCGGTCTGCGCGTTGCTGACCAGCGCGCCTTCGGTCACAGAAGAACGACCGATACGACCGGTCAACGGGGCATAGACCTTGGTGTAGCGCACGTTGATCTGGGCCGATTGCAGCGCGGCTTCCGATTGCAGGCGGTTGGCGACGGCGGTGTCGTATTCCTGACGGCTTACAGCTTGCTCGTCGACCAGTTGCTTGTAGCGGTCGGAGATCGATTTGGTCGAACGCAGGTTGGCTTCGGCGCTTTTCAGGGTCGCTTCATAGACCGATGGGTCGATCTGATAGAGCTGTTGGCCGGCTTTGACGTCGCTGCCTTCCTTGAACAGACGCTTGAGAATGATGCCGTTGACCTGGGGGCGCACTTCAGCAATGCGGAATGCACTGGTGCGGCCGGGCAGTTCGGAGGTTAGCGTAAACGTTTGCGGTTGCAGGGTGACGACGCCGACCTGAGGCGGTGGTGCGGCCGGTGCCGCTTCTTCCTTTTTGCATCCGCTGAGCAGCGATGCCAGGGCGACGGCGGCGACCAGAGCGGTAAGAGCTGGCTTGAATTGCATGAAAATCCTCGGGTCAGGCGCGTCATAAACGCACAAGAAAAGATGGAAGTTAAAAAGGGGGTGCCGGGTGGATAAGTAGCTTGCTAAGGAATATACTTACGTTCACGGCTGTTTGTAAATACCTCGGCTGAGTACCCACGCCGTTACACGAGCCGTTGAAAGGTTGGAATTGTAGGCCCGGGGACGATACCCAAGAGCCATCGCCCCACTTTTATTCAGCTGATATTCAGACATCGCTGAAGCATCCTGATTGAGGTTGTACTGCCATGGTCCGTCGTACCAAAGAGGAAGCTCAAGAAACCCGCAGCCAGATTCTCGAGGCGGCTGAAAAAGCCTTTTACGAGCGGGGCGTGGCCCGTACGACCCTGGCGGATATCGCAACCCTCGCCGGTGTCACGCGCGGGGCCATCTATTGGCATTTCAGCAATAAGGCGGACCTGGTTCAGGCCATGCTCGATACCTTGCATGAGCCACTGGACGAAATGGCCAAAGCCAGCGAGAGCGAGGACGAACCTGATCCGCTGGGCTGCATGCGCAAACTGTTGATTCATTTGTTTCATCAAATTGCACTGGACCCGAAAACCCGACGCATCAACGAAATTCTGTTTCATAAGTGCGAATTCACCGATGAAATGTGCGACCTGCGCCAACAGCGCGTGGCAGCCAGCCTCGAATGCAATGTACGGATCGGCCTGGCCTTGAGTAACGCCGTGAATCGCGGACAGTTGCCGGAAAACCTCGACACCGCCCGAGCCGCCATCAGCTTGCACGCCTATATCGATGGCATCCTGTATCAATGGCTGTTGGCCCCCGACAGCTTCCAGCTGCACATCGAGGCCGAGCGCTGGGTCGATACCGGTCTGGATCTGTTGCGTTTCAGCCCCAGCCTGCGCAAATAAAGCAAGATGCTAATCGGCGTCTTGTGTGTCAACCGTTGAAGCCGTGGATGAACAGTTCTTCACCCGCTTTGCGCTAATGGGGTGCTTTTATATACGTCCGTTCACGCGGATGACAGGTCGTCAGCGACGTAATTTGTAGGAATTTTGTGTCGTTTCTGTGGGCGGTGTGGCCTGACCAGTCATTTGCATCGGATTTGACCAGCACGATGTGTGGATGTGAGCGGCAGAGATCGACCCAGAGTGTGTAAAAACAGCTTCCAAGACCGACGGAGTATGTTTCAGGCCAGGAGTTGAAAACAGCCTGAAAATTCTTGGTAGGGTGCGAGAAGGCTTCCTCTTTTTAGGACAAAAAATGATTTCACATGTATTCATCGGAGTGAATGACTTCAATCGAGCATTTGTGTTTTATCAAGGGGTCATGCAGATACTCGGACTTGATCTCAAGTTCACAGAACTTGAACGCCCATGGGCGGGCTGGAAACACCCTGACACTGCACGGCCTCTTTTCGTGGTGGGCAAACCGTTCGACGGCGATTCTGCGACGCTAGGAAATGGGCAAATGATTGCTCTGCTGGCACCTAATCGACAGATCGTACACAACGCCCATACCTTGGCGTTGGCATTGGATGGAACATGTGAAGGCGCTCCGGGCTTGCGACCCGAATACCACCCGAATTTTTATGGGGCGTATTTTCGAGACCCTGAAGGAAACAAGCTTTGCGTCTGTTGTCACGATCCGGAGTAGGCCAAGTGTAGGATCTATTTTTTGGCTGAAATCGTGAACAAAACATTGTCGAGAACCCTTGCTATGATTTCTGAGGATTTCATCGCAGGGATCGCCCATGAAGCGCTTCATTCAAGGTGAACATCTACATCTACGGCTATCTCAACCGCATCCAGTCGAGTCGACTGGCGCTATACCAACGTTGAAAAAGGCCTGACGTGGCACCGTTACTGCTGGGAGCATGAGGCCGTATTGGAGGAGATGCAGAACCGGCTGAGCAACGCGCCGGAAAGTTACCCCGGACATACCTTTGCTGTAGGTCAGGCACAGGTGGGGACTAGCTTTCTTGATCCAAGGGCATCATGGTTTTCCCACTCTGCTTCAGCCACAAACCAAAGTCGCGCATGACGCTGACCACGGGTCTCAATCGGTTGCCGTCCTCAGTCAGTTCGTACTCCACTTTGACGGGTGTCTAGTCCTGAAATAGGTTTACACCTGTTTCACCCTAACGCCCGATGCACCGCATCGGGCGTTTTGTATTTTAAAGAGAGGTGCGGCCGCTCTTGGTTGTAGATCGTGACGGCCTCTCGCACCAT
>NZ_MSTQ01000032.1 GCF_001945365.1 Pseudomonas reinekei | reverse complement strand
GTATCGTTCACAAAACCGCAAGACTATCGCATACCCAATTTGCTGAAGCGTCGAAAGACGAGTCGGCACACCGAATTTCTTGACGACCATAGAGCATTGGAACCACCTGATCCCATCCCGAACTCAGCAGTGAAACGATGCATCGCCGATGGTAGTGTGGGGTTTCCCCATGTGAGAGTAGGTCATCGTCAAGATTAAATTCCGAAACCCCAATTGCGAAAGCAGTTGGGGTTTTGTTTTGTCCGCAGGAAAGTTCGTACAGCAAAGTTGGACAGGTCTCCGCTGTCAGCATCTCCCGACAATGCTAAGGTTCGGCCCTAGTGTTTGTATTTTCCAAGGAAGCCTTTATGCCGGACGCGACGTCCCTCAGTGCTGGTTTTATGGTGGTTCACGGTAACCGCCTGGACGAGCTACGCAGTCTGGTGGTGAGCTGGATGCGGCGCTACCCGCTGGCTCCCCTGGAAAATGAAATCGCCCTGGTGCAGAGCAACGGCATTGCTCAATGGCTGAAGCTGGCTTTGGCTGAAGACGCTGAAGATGACGACATGGGTGGCTGTGGAATCGCCGCTGCCATCGACGTGCAATTGCCGGGTAGTTTCATGTGGCAGCTGTATCGCATGGTCTTGGGCCGCGACGAAATTCCGGCCAAGTCTCTACTTGATAAAGCCCCGCTGACCTGGCGTCTGATGCGTCTGCTTCCACAGTTGATCAATGAGCCACACTTCGAACCCCTCCAGCGCTTCCTGACCCATGACACTGACCTGCGCAAACGCTATCAGCTAGCCGAACGACTGGCAGATCTGTTCGACCAGTATCAGGTGTATCGCGCCGACTGGCTCGAAGACTGGGCAGAAGGCCGGCACCAGTTACGTAACGCAAGGGGGGAAGCCAAGCCGCTGACTGCGGCCAATTGCTGGCAAGCCGAGTTGTGGCGTGCACTGTTGCTGGATGTGGGTGAAGAGGGTATGGCGCAAAGCCGTGCCGGCGTCCATCAGCGCTTTGTCGAACGCATCAACAGCCTCGATGTAGCACCCACCGGTTTGCCGTCACGGGTAATCGTGTTCGGGATCTCTTCGCTTCCAGCACAAGCCCTGGAGGCGTTGGCGGGACTGGCGCGATTCAGCCAGGTTCTGCTGTGCGTACATAACCCGTGTCGTCACCATTGGGCAGACATCGTCGCCGATAAAGACCTGCTGCGGCATCAATACAAGCGGCAGGCTCGCAAGAATGGAATGCCGGTTGTTCTCGATTCCGAAACGCTTCATCAACATGCCCATCCGCTGTTGGCTGCCTGGGGCAAGCAAGGGCGCGACTACATCAACCTGCTGGACAGCTACGATGACCCCAACAGTTATCGTTCGGCATTTCGCGACGGTCGCATCGATCTGTTCAGCGACAGCCAGCCACTGAACATGCTCAATCAGTTGCAGGATGACATCCTCGAATTACGTCCCCTCAACGAGACTCGCGAACGCTGGGCTGCTATGGATCTTCACGCAGATGAATCCATCCGTTTTCACATAGCTCATAGCGCACAGCGAGAAGTAGAGATACTTCACGATCAATTGCTCGCGCGTTTCAGCGCCGACCCACAATTGCGTCCACGGGATGTCATTGTCATGGTCCCGGATATCGACAGCTATGCGCCGCATATTCGCGCAGTGTTCGGTCAGCTTGACCGGCAAGACCCACGATTCATTCCGTTCACGCTTGCTGATCAGGGCCAGCGTGGGCGTGATCCGCTGCTGATCGCTGTCGAACATTTGCTCAAGCTGCCTGACAGCCGTTTCCCGGTTAGCGAGATCCTTGATCTGCTTGACGTTCCTGCATTGCGCGCCCGTTTTGGTGTCGAGGAGCGCGACCTGCCGACCCTGTATCGTTGGATCGAGGGGGCGGGTATTCGTTGGGGTATGAATGCTGAGCAGCGGGCCGGTCTCGGATTGCCGCAATCCCTGGAGCAGAACAGTTGGCGTTTCGGTCTACGACGAATGTTGCTCGGGTATGCCGTCGGCAGCACCAACGCCTGCGAAGGTATCGAGCCTTATGACGAAATCGGTGGCCTGGATGCTGCGCTCATAGGTCCGTTGGTTGCGCTGCTCGATGCGCTGGAAATTGCACACCGGGAACTGACACTACCGGCATCACCCGAGCAATGGAGCCTACGATTACAGGCGCTGGTGTCCTTGTTTTTTCAGGCCACTAACGAGCACGACGACTACTTGCTGACTCAGCTTGAAGAGTTGCGTGAGGCCTGGCTCGAGAATTGTGAGGCGGTAGCTCTGCAGGACGAACTACCGCTGACGGTCGTGCGTGAAGCCTGGCTTGCGGGTCTCGATCAAGGGCGTTTGTCTCAACGCTTTTTGGCCGGTGCCGTCAACTTCTGCACCTTGATGCCCATGCGAGCGATCCCGTTCAAACTGGTCTGCTTGCTAGGCATGAATGACGGTGATTATCCACGTGCGCAGCCACCGCTGGACTTCGACCTGATGGGCAGTGATTACCGCCCCGGCGATCGCTCGCGACGCGAAGATGACCGCTACTTGCTGCTGGAGGCATTGTTGTCTGCCCGTGATCAGCTTTACATCAGTTGGGTCGGCCGCAGCATTCGCGATAACAGCGAGCGCCCCGCATCAGTATTGATCGGCCAACTACGTGATCACCTCGCGAGCGGTTGGCGGTTGGCCAGGAGCGACGAAGACTTGCTTGAGGCGATCACGCAGGAACACCCTCTACAGCCTTTCAGCGCTCGCTACTTTCATGAAGGCGATGAACTGTTCAGTTACGCCAGTGAGTGGCAGGTGCTGCATCAATTCCCTGAGCAAGCGGCTGATATCGAGAGGCTTGATGTCCATGTGCAGGATGAACCGCTGAGTCTCGGTCAACTGCAGGATTTCCTGCGTAACCCTGTGCGTCATTTCTTCAGCCAGCGGTTGAAGGTGTTCTTTGAATCTGTCGAAGTGCCTTTGGCGGATGAGGAGCCTTTTGTCCTGGACGCGTTGCAGCGATACAGCCTCAGTGACAGCTTGCTTGAAGCGGGGCTGGCGGATCTGGATAACAGCGATCAGGCGCTGGAAGTGCAAGCCAGGCGCCTGCAAAACGGCGGTCTGCTGCCGATGGCGGGATTCGGTGAGTGCCTTCAGCGGGAACTGATCGAACCGTTACCGGATTTGCTGCAGCGCTATCAACAATTGCTGACCTTGTGGCCTACGCGCCTGACCAGTGCACGGCCGGTGAGTCTGGAGTTGCATGCCCTGCGTATCGAAGGCTGGCTCAGCGGTCTGCATCAACGGGCTGATGGTGGTTTGCTGTCCATCACGACAATCCCCAACAGCATTGGGTCGATCAAGTCCCGAAAATGGCATCGCCTGACCCGGCCCTGGGTCAATCATCTGGTCGCCTGCGCAAGTGGCCTGTCGATGACCACCGCGCTGGTGGCCAGTGATGACAGTCTGGTGCTCGCTCCGATGGATGCGGAGTCAGCCCGGGGGATTCTCGGGGACCTTTTGCTGGCCTGGCAATCGGGCATGCGCCAGCCCCTTCCAGTAGCAGTGAAAACAGCCTTTGCCTGGCTGGGTCAGAGTGAGCCAGTCAAAGCCGAAGCGGCTGCCCGCAAGGCCTATGAGGGCGACGGGTTGACCACTGACGGGGAGCGTCGGGAAAGCGTGGCGCTCGCGCGTCAGTTCACTGATTACGAGGCGCTGGTCGCCGACGAGACATTTACGGGTTGGTGCGACGCTCTGTACCGCCCTTTACTTGAGGCGCCTTGGCGTTCCTTGTCCACTGAGGAGGTGCGCTCATGAGTACTCAACCACCTCTTGCCCTTGCGTTCCCGCTGCGTGGCAGTCAGTTGATCGAGGCCAGCGCCGGTACAGGCAAGACGTTCACTATTTCTGCGCTTTACCTGCGCCTGGTTCTTGGCCATGGCGCGGAGTCCAGTGGATTCGGGCGTGAGCTTCTACCTCCGCAAATCCTCGTGGTGACCTTCACCGATGCCGCCACCAAAGAACTGCGAGAGCGTATTCGTACACGGTTGGCTGAGGCCGCCCGGTTTTTCCGTGATGAAACCCCGGCACCTGATGGCCTGATTGCCGAGTTGCGTGACCAGTACCCACCCGAGCAGTGGTCCGGCTGTGCAAATCGCCTGGACATCGCTGCGCAGTGGATGGACGAAGCCGCTGTCTCGACGATTCACAGTTGGTGCCAGCGCATGTTGCGCGAACATGCATTTGACAGTGGCAGTCTGTTTACCCAGACACTGGAAACCGATCACAGCGACCTGTTGGGTGAGGTGTTGCGCGACTACTGGCGATTGTTTTGCTATCCGATGCAGGGCGATGCACTGAACTGGGTACGCAATAACTGGGGGGGGCCAGCCGCGTTGCTACCGCGGGTTCGAGGGTTGTTTACCAGCGAGCGGGGCAACGTTGAGGGCAAGGCGCCTGCCGAATTGATTAGCGAGTGTTTGCAGGAACGGCGGGCCGCGTTGGTCGAGCTCAAGCAGCCTTGGCGTCAGTGGGCTGATGAGCTTCTGGTGATCTGTCACGAAGGGGTTGCCAGCAAAAGTGTCGACGGTCGCAAGATGCAGGCGCGTTACTTCGAACCCTGGTTCGAGAAAATCAAAGCCTGGGCCGAAGACGAAACCCTTGAGCAACTGGACATTGGCACCGGCTTCACGCGGTTGACCCCTGACGGCATGGCGCAGGCCTGGAAGAAAGGTGAGGTTCCCAATCATCCGGGGCTGGACGCCATGCCCGGGTTGAAAGCCAGTCTCGACAACTTGCCGACGCCTGATGCTGCCGTACTGCAACACGCTGCCCATTGGGTTGGCGCGCGGTTCGAGGAGGAAAAACGTCGCCGTGCGGAAATGGGTTTTGACGACATGTTGCTGCGCCTCGATGCGGCGTTGCAATCCGATGGCGGTGAGCGGTTGGCGACCTTGATCCGTGAGCAATTCCCGGTGGCGTTGATTGATGAATTCCAGGACACGGACCCGGTGCAGTACCGGATCTTCGAAAGTATCTACCGCATTGAAGACAACAGTCCCGATAGCGGGTTGTTCCTGATCGGCGATCCGAAGCAGGCGATCTACGCGTTCCGTGGCGCCGATATCTACACCTATCTTCGTGCGCGACAGGCGACCACCGGACGCCTGCATACCCTGGGCACCAACTTCCGCTCCAGTCATGGCATGGTCGGGGCCGTGAACCATGTATTCGAATGTGCCGAGTCGCGCGAATCGGGGCGCGGGGCTTTTCTGTTTCGCGAAAGCAATGGCGAGAACCCGGTGCCGTTCCTGCCGGTGGCATCGCAGGGGCGCAAGGAAGTTCTGCACATCGACGGGCAAACTGTCCCCGCGCTGAATATTTGGCATTTGTCTGCCGAGCAACCGTTGTCCGGTGCTGTTTACCGTCAGCAACTGGCCGCCGCGTGCGCCAGTGAGATCACCGCCTTGCTCAATGGCGGGCAACAAGCTCGTGTGGGCTTCGCGCGGGAAGGCCGTGATTTTGTGGGGCTGATGCCTGCGGACATTGCCATTCTCGTACGCGATGGCAAGGAAGCGCAGGCCGTACGTGCCGAGCTTTCAGCCCGGGGGGTGCGCAGTGTTTATCTGTCGGACAAGGATTCTGTATTCGCCGCGCAGGAAGCGCACGACGTACTGACCTGGCTGAAAGCCTGCGCCGAGCCCGACGTCGAACGACCACTGCGAGCCGCGCTGGCCAGCATCACCCTCAATTTGTCACTGGCAGACCTTGAGCGGTTGAACCAGGACGAACTGGCCTGGGAGTTCCGGGTCATGCAGTTCCGCGGCTATCGCGAGTTGTGGCGCAAGCAGGGCGTGTTGCCGATGCTGCGACGCTTGTTGCATGACTTCCAGCTTCCCCAAACGTTGATCGCCCGCAGCGACGGCGAACGGGTGTTGACCAACCTTTTGCACCTGTCCGAATTGCTGCAACAAGCGGCCGCCGAACTCGACGGTGAGCAGGCCCTGATCCGCCACTTGTCCGAGCATCTGGCGTTGTCCGGTCAAGCCGGCGAAGAGCAGATTCTGCGTCTGGAGAGCGACGAGCAACTGGTCAAGGTCGTGACCATTCACAAGTCCAAGGGGCTTGAGTATCCCCTGGTATTCCTGCCGTTCATTTGCTCGGCAAAACCGGTGGATGGCAGTCGGCTACCGCTGCATTACCACGATGCCGCGGGCAAGGCCCAAGTGACCCTGAGCCCCACGCCAGAGTTGATCGCCCTGGCCGACGAAGAGCGCCTGGCCGAAGATCTGCGCTTGCTGTATGTCGCCCTGACCCGGGCGCAACATGCTTGCTGGCTAGGGGTTACGGATCTCAAGCGCGGCAATAACAATGGCTCGGTGCTGCACCTGTCGGCGCTGGGTTATCTGTTGGGCGGCGGTACGCCTTTGAGCGAGTCGACGGGCGTGAACATTTGGTTGCGTGACCTGCAACAGGGTTGTCCTGCGATCCATTGCCGTGAGATGCCGGACATCACCCACGAGCATTACCATCCGCCACTGAACACCGCGGCATTGCTCGCCCCCTTGATCCCACTGCGCAAGGCCAGCGAGAATTGGTGGATCGCCTCCTACAGCGCCTTGCGCATCAGCGATATTCTGAGCATGGGGACGGACGAAGCGCCAGAGAGTCCGCAAGCGCAGAAGCTGTTTGACGACGAGCGCCTCGACCCACAAGCGTCCCGAGAGATGGCTGCTGGCGGTGCCGATATTCATCGATTCCCCCGTGGCCCGAACCCGGGCACTTTTCTTCATGGCCTGCTCGAGTGGGCGGGTGATGAAGGTTTTGCGGCCTCGCCACAAGCCGTGGAGGATGCGATTGCCCGTCGTTGCAATCGCCGTGGTTGGGAAGGCTGGATTACCACGCTGAGTGACTGGCTGGTGCATCTGCTCAAATCGCCGCTGCCCGTGGGGGCCGGGCAAGCGCCGGTGATTTTCGGGCAGTTGACCCAGTATCAGGTCGAGATGGAGTTCTGGTTCGCCAGCCACAAGGTCGATGTACTCAAACTCGACGCGCTGGTGCGTCAGTTCACGCACAACGGCGTGGCCCGGGTGGCAGCAGAGCCTGTGCTGCTCAATGGCATGTTCAAGGGTTTTATCGACCTGACGTTCGAGCACGATGGCCGCTACTACGTCGCCGACTACAAATCCAACTGGCTCGGGGCTGACGACCAGGCCTATACCGATCAGGCCATGGAGCAGTCGATTCTCGACAACCGCTACGACCTGCAATACGTGCTGTACCTGTTGGCCCTGCATCGTCAACTCAAGGCCCGGCTGGCGGATTACGATTACGATCGACATGTCGGCGGTGCGTTGTACCTTTTCCTTCGGGGGACGCGAGCACCCAGCCAGGGCGTTTATTTCGCCCGCCCGCCCAGGGAGTTGATCGAGCGACTGGACCGGATGTTCCAGGGTAAGCCGGAACCCAGGACGGAACCCGCGTGGGAACAGGGAGTATTGCTATGAGCCGCACCTTCGCCGATTTGCTGCCCGCTTCATTGGCGGCGGACAGTCTGGCTAACCTTGCCCCCTTGAGTTGCGCGGACGACCTGTTGCTGCTGCTGACGCGTTGGGTCGAGCGTGGCTGGTTGCGAGCCCTGGACAAAGCCTTCGTGGCATTTCTTCATGAGCTGGCACCGGATGATGACCCTTTGGTGCTGCTGGCTGCTGCGTTGACCAGCCACCAATTGGGGCACGGGCATGTATGCCTGGACTTGTTCGAGACACTCAAGGCGCCTGACTTTGCCCTGTCACTGCCACCGGAGGGTGATCTGCAAAGTGGTGTGATGTTGCTGCCTTCGCAGTTGCTGGAAGCTCTGGATGGCGCCCATTGGTGCAAGGTTCTGGCGGCGAGCCGTCTGGTTGCATTGGCGGCTGACGAGCGAGAGATCGTGCAGACACGACCTTTGGTGTTATCGGGCAAGCGTCTGTATCTGCGCCGCTACTGGGCCTATGAGCGACGTATCGACAACGCGTTGCGTGAGCGCCTGGCAACACGCGAAGCCGTTGCGGATGACTTGATTGAGCGCCTCACCGGTTTGTTCGGCCCGGCCCGACCGGGTGAGCTGATCGACTGGCAAAAACTCGCTTGTGCCCTCGCCACTCGCAGCGCTTTCAGTATCGTCACCGGTGGTCCGGGAACCGGCAAGACCACGACGGTCGTGCGCTTGCTGGCGTTGCTCCAGGCGCCAGCTGTTGAGGCTGGCACGCCATTGCGCATTCGTCTCGCCGCGCCGACTGGCAAAGCCGCAGCGCGACTGACGGAGTCCATCAGCCAGCAAGTCCGAACGCTGAAAGTCGCCGACGCCATCCGCGATAAAATTCCATCCGATGTCACCACGGTTCACCGTCTGCTCGGCAGTCGTCCGGGGACGCGCCATTTCCGGCACCACACCGGCAATCGGTTACCGCTGGATGTGTTGGTGGTGGACGAAGCGTCAATGATTGACCTGGAAATGATGGCCAATCTGCTGGATGCATTGCCGGCTCATGCTCGTCTGGTGCTACTGGGGGACAAGGACCAGTTGGCGTCAGTGGAGGCCGGTGCGGTGCTCGGCGACCTGTGTCGTGATGCCGAGGCCGGCTGGTACAGCCCGCACACACGCCAATGGCTGGAGGCGGTCAGTGGTGAAAGCCTGCAGGCCAGCGGCTTGCAGGAAGACACCCTGGGTACGCATCCACTCGCCCAGCAAGTGGTGATGCTGCGTCACTCGCGGCGATTCGGCGAGGGCAGCGGCATTGGCCAGTTGGCCCGCTGGGTGAACCAGCAGCAACCTGAAGAAGCTCGCAAGCTGCTGGCGGTGCGAAGCCATGACGATGTCTTCAGCCTGTCTCTCAAGAATGAACAGGACAGGGCGCTGGAACGCTTGTTGCTCGAGGGCCATGGTGAGGGCGCGCAAGGCTACAGACACTATCTGAACCTGCTGCGCAATCAGCGGCCGGCGCTTGATAGTCCTTATGATGATCCGGGTTGGACGGACTGGGCTCGACAGGTCCTGCAAGCCTTCGACGCCTTTCAGTTGTTGTGCGCTGTTCGCAAAGGGCCTTGGGGGGTGGAGGGGTTAAATCAGCGAGTTACCGATGCACTGCTTAAGGCGCGTTTGATCGACAGTGACCAGCAATGGTACGAAGGTCGGCCAGTGCTGATGACCCGTAATGATTACGGCCTGGGATTGATGAACGGTGACATCGGCATTGCACTCAAGCTACCCGAGCGTGAGGGGCCGCAAGCAGGTCGGCAGGTTCTCCGCGTGGCGTTTCCGCGTAACGACGGGCAGGGCGGTGTGCGTTTTGTTCTGCCGAGCCGGCTCAATGATGTTGAAACCGTTTATGCCATGACCGTGCACAAATCCCAGGGATCGGAATTTACCCACACGGCGTTGATTCTTCCCGATGCGCTGAACCCGGTGCTGACCAAGGAACTGATCTATACCGGCATCACCCGGGCCAAGGACTGGTTCACCTTGATAGAGCCGCGCGCCGGAGTGTTTGAAGAGGCGGTGAGACGCAAGGTCGAGCGCTTGAGCGGGCTGATGCTGGAACTGAAAGAAGGCAGCGATACGACGGATTGAAAGCGGCGACGCGAGGTGACGCAAACTGTCCGACGTGCCGTAGTGCCTGGCCTCGCTGGCGTTTCGCCGCTATGCTATCGTTGCGGCATCATCTGGTAACGATCGAAGAGTATCCCTGCATGAAGGTGGGCGTCCGGGCGACAGAACGTATCGCTGGCTGCAAACAAGCACTGCTCGCCGGACTTCTCAGCTTGCTGTCTGCTGCCGCTTTCGCTCAGCCGCAAACCCCGTCGAGCATGGCTGACCAGCGTGCCGGGTCAGTGACGCAGGTGGTGCTCGGGATTCTCAGTTATGCCCGTTGGCCTGTTGAGCCCGCGCAACTGCGCCTCTGTGTCGTTGGCCCCACTGAATACACCGACGACCTGGTAAAAGGCACGACCCAGGCGACCGGTCGGCCTGTGACGGTGCAGCGGCTGTTGGCCGACAACCCGTCCATCGCGGGTGAGTGCAATGCGGTGTACATCGGCAAACTGACCAGCGACGAACGCAGTCGGCTGTTCGCCTCACTCACAGGGCGCCCGGTATTGAGCATCAGTGAAAGCGATGATCAGTGCACCGTGGGTAGCCTTTTCTGTTTGCGAGTCACCGACGATCAAGTGTCCTTCGAGGTCAACCTCGACTCGGTTGCCCGCAGCGGTGTGCGGATTCATCCGAGCGTGCTGCAATTGTCCAGACGCAAGCCGGCGGCAACATGAGCCTGTTCAAACGGGGTACTCGCCCGACCTTGCGCTCGGTCATCGGTCGCGGTCATTTGACCGTTGCGCTGGTGGGCGTGGCCATGGCCAGTGTGTCGCTGACGCTGCTGGGGGTTCTGGCCTTGCGGGTGTATGCCGATCACAACCTGCATCTGATCGCACGCTCGATCAATTACACCGTGGAAGCTGCAGTGGTGTTCAACGACAAATCCGCCGCGACCGAGGCATTGGCGCTGATCGCCTCCACCGAAGAGGTCGCCGATGCCCAGGTTCTGGACGCTCACGGGCAATTGCTGGCGCGGTGGCAGCGACCGGAAACCGGGCTACTGTCCGATCTCGAAATGCAGTTGGCCAAGGCTATTCTGGAGAAGCCGATCAACATGCCGATCGTTCACCAAGGCCATGAGATCGGCAGCATTGTGCTCATCGGGCATGGCGGCAGTCTGATGCGCTTTTTGCTCAGCGGTCTGGTGGGGATTGTCTTATGCACTGCCATCAGTGCGTGGGTTGCGCTCTATCTGGCGCGTCGGCAACTTCGCGGGATCACTGGCCCGCTGCGCAGCCTGGCGTCTGTGGCGCACGCAGTTCGCAGCGAGCGGGCTTTCGATCGGCGCGTGCCGGCCGCCGCCATTGCCGAACTCGATAACCTCGGCAGCGACTTCAATGCCCTGCTCGATGAACTCGAGTCCTGGCAGACCCACCTGCAAAACGAGAACGAAACCCTGGCCCACCAGGCCAGTCATGACAGCCTCACAGGGTTGCCGAACCGGGCGTTTTTCGAAGGGCGCCTGATGCGCGCGTTGCGCAATGCCAACAAGCTCAACGAGCGCGTCGCCGTGCTGTTTCTCGACAGCGACCGGTTCAAGGCCATCAACGATAACTTCGGCCATGCCGCTGGCGATGCGGTGTTGGTGGCGGTGGCCAAGCGAGTACGGGCGCAATTGCGCGAAGAGGACCTGGTGGCGCGTTTGGGCGGTGATGAATTTGCGGTATTGCTAACGCCACTTCACAGAACCGAAGACGCGAAGAGGATTGCCGACAAAATCATTGCCAGCATGGACGCACCCATTGTGTTGCCAGGCGATCACCAGACGATGACCTCACTCAGCATCGGTATCGCCGTGTACCCCGAACATGGCGTGACCCCGGGCACGTTGCTCAATGCAGCGGACGAAGCGATGTACCAAGCCAAGCGCCTTGCCCGAGGCGCACAGCATACGGCGGGGTCGGAGCACCCTGTCGCCGACGTTTAACTCAGGAGCTTATTTCCGTGTCTTCTTTCATCCGATCCTTTCGACTTTTCACCATCACGCTGGTTCTTGTCGTATTGACCCTGACCGGTTGCCAGACCGCACCGCAAAAGGGCCTGACCCCGGCGCAAATTGCGTTATTGAAACAGCAGGGTTTCGAGTTGACCGATGAGGGCTGGGCATTTGGTCTGTCGGGCAAGGTACTGTTCGGCAGTGATGTCGACAGCCTGAATGCGCAGAGTTCCCAGATTGTCGAGCGCATTGGCAAGTCGTTATTGGGGGTAGGGATTGAACGCGTAAGAGTCGATGGTCACACGGATGCGTCGGGTAAAGAGGCCTACAACGAACAGCTTTCCCTGCGTCGCGCCAAAAGTGTCGGCAGCGTTCTGGCCGCCGCCGGCATGAAACAGGAAAACATCCAGTTGCGCGGTCTTGGCAGCCGCCAGCCCGTGGCATCGAACAACACTGCCACCGGTCGCACCGAAAACCGCAGGGTTTCGATTGTGGTCAGTGCCGATTAATGCGTTAGCAATATTGTCTGCCATGACGGCGAAGTGACGTCGCTCGGTGCCAAAATCACGTTGGTGCTTGAGGTAAACGTCTCTCTCGGGAATGTGGTCATCGATGCCAAAAAAACTGAGCATGGGTACTCACGGATGCCGCTTTACCTGAGTTGATGGACGCGCGTAGCGACCCTCTGGCGAGTGACAAGCAACTGGAAGTCAGCCGCAAAGGTTGTCGAGTACTGGCCGCCTGATCTCGACGGGCTAGTCGTTGAACCGCAACGCCCTCGTTTCGCCCAACAGCAACGGGCGATTCAGCTCCGTCACCTCCCTGATGTAATCCCACAACAGGGTGATCCGCTTGAGCTTGCGCAGGTCTTCGCGGCAGTACATCCAGAACTGCCGGGTGATGTTGATCTCCTGCGGCAATACCGGCAGCAAGCGCGGATCCTGGGCGGCGAGGAAGCACGGCAGGATCGCCAGTGATCGGCCCTGTTGCGCCGCGACGAATTGCGCAATCACGCTGGTGCTGCGCAAGTTGGCGCTGGCGCCGGGGAGCACGTTGGCCAGGTACAGCAGTTCGGAGCTGAACGCCAAGTCGTCGACGTAGCTGATAAAAGAGTGCTTGGCCAGATCGGCCGGACGGCGGATCGCCGGGTGTTTATCCAGGTATTCCTGCGTGGCGTACAGCTGCAGCCGATAGTCGCAGAGTTTGCAGCAGACGTAGGGGCCATGCTCTGGACGCTCCAGGGCGATGACGATATCGGCTTCGCGCTTGGACAGGCTGATGAAGTGCGGCAGCGGCAGGATGTCGACCGAGATCGCCGGGTAAGTGTCGACGAAATGGCTCAACTGCGGCGTGATGAAGAAACTGCCGAAGCCTTCGGTGCAGCCCATGCGCACATGCCCGGACAGCGCCACTCCGGACCCTGAAACCTGTTCGCAGGC
Source organism: Pseudomonas reinekei (assembly GCF_001945365.1). Lineage (GTDB taxonomy): Bacteria > Pseudomonadota > Gammaproteobacteria > Pseudomonadales > Pseudomonadaceae > Aquipseudomonas > Aquipseudomonas reinekei. Next base: position 19,891 of record NZ_MSTQ01000032.1, on the reverse strand, counting down.
CATGTGCAGCGTGCTTTCGATCGACTCGGCATAGCCGAGCAAGCGCTGGCCTTCAGCGGTCAGGACGAAGCCACTGGTCCGGGATTTCTCGAACAGCAAAGTCCCCAATGACGCTTCCAGCGAACTGATGCGCCGCGACACAGTGGTGTAGTCGACAGCCAGGCGCTTGGCCGCGGTACTGGCCTTGCGGGTCCGGGCCACTTCAAGGAAAAACTTGAGGTCATCCCAGTTCAGCGAGCCTAAAGACGTGATGTTTTTTTGCATGATGGACCGGCTTTTATGTGCGTTCTTATTAGAAGTTTGCACATCTATACTCCAAAAACAGCCCGACAACCAATTCGCGGCACACGCCTCATCGCAAGGCGACTTTCTCGCCTTGGCTCTCTAGATAACAACAAGTCCAGGAGACCCGCATGAACGCATCGCTCACGCCCAACGACACCACCGTACAAAAGGTCAAATTGTTGATCGACGGCGAGTGGGTCGAGTCCCAATCCACCGAGTGGCACGACATCGTCAACCCGGCGACCCAGCAAGTCCTGGCCAAGGTGCCGTTTGCCACCGCTGAAGAAGTCGACGCTGCCATCGGCGCCGCCCAACGTGCCTTTCAGACCTGGAAGCTGACGCCGATCGGTGCGCGGATGCGCATCATGCTCAAACTCCAGGCATTGATTCGCGAGCACTCCAAGCGCATCGCCGTGGTGCTGAGCGCCGAGCAGGGCAAAACCATTGCTGACGCGGAAGGCGATATTTTCCGTGGCCTGGAAGTGGTCGAGCACGCCTGCTCCATCGGCAGCCTGCAAATGGGCGAGTTCGCTGAAAACGTGGCGGGCGGCGTCGATACCTACACGCTGCGTCAACCCATCGGCGTGTGTGCTGGCATCACTCCGTTCAACTTCCCGGCGATGATTCCGCTGTGGATGTTCCCGATGGCCATCGCCTGCGGCAACACCTTTGTACTCAAGCCGTCCGAACAGGATCCGATGTCGACCATGCTGCTGGTGGAGCTGGCAATCGAAGCCGGGGTTCCGGCGGGCGTGCTCAACGTGGTGCACGGCGGCAAAGACGTGGTGGATGCGCTCTGCACTCACAAAGACATCAAGGCCGTTTCCTTCGTCGGATCGACCGCGGTCGGTACGCACGTTTACGACCTGGCCGGTAAGCACGGCAAGCGCGTGCAATCGATGATGGGCGCCAAGAACCACGCCGTGGTGCTGCCGGACGCCAATCGCGAACAAGCGCTGAATGCGCTGGTGGGCGCCGGTTTCGGTGCTGCCGGTCAACGTTGCATGGCCACCTCGGTGGTGGTGCTGGTGGGGGCGGCCAAACAATGGCTGCCTGACCTCAAGGCGCTGGCGCAGAAGCTCAAGGTCAACGCGGGCAATGAGCCAGGCACCGACGTCGGTCCGGTGATTTCGAAAAAAGCCAAGGCACGGATTCTCGACCTGATCGAGAGCGGCATCAAGGAAGGCGCGAAGCTGGAGCTGGACGGTCGTGAAATCACGGTGGCGGGTTACGAGCAGGGCAATTTTGTCGGCCCGACCCTGTTCTCCGGCGTGACCACCGACATGCAGATCTACACCCAGGAAATCTTCGGCCCGGTGCTGGTGGTGCTGGAAGTGAACACCCTCGATGAGGCCATTGCGCTGGTCAACGCCAACCCGTTCGGCAACGGCACGGGCCTGTTCACCCAGAGTGGTGCGGCGGCGCGTAAATTCCAGACTGAAATCGACGTCGGCCAGGTCGGTATCAACATCCCGATTCCGGTGCCGGTGCCGTTCTTCAGCTTTACCGGTTCGCGTGGCTCCAAGCTTGGCGACCTCGGTCCGTATGGCAAGCAAGTGGTGCAGTTCTACACTCAGACCAAGACGGTCACCAGTCGTTGGTTCGATGACGACAGCGTCAACGACGGTGTGAACACCACGATCAATTTGCGTTGAGGAGCCGGACATGAAAATCGCTTTTATCGGTCTCGGCAACATGGGCGCGCCGATGGCGCGCAACCTGATCAAGGCCGGCCACGCGCTGCGCCTGGTTGACCTGAATAAAGCCGTTCTGGCAGAACTGGAGCAACTGGGTGGCAGCATCAGTGCCTCGGCCCGCGAAGCGGCTGACGGGGCAGAGCTGGTGATCACCATGCTGCCGGCGGCTGTGCATGTACGCAGCGTGTGGTTGGGTGAAGACGGCGTGCTGGCCGGGATCGGCAAAGGTGTGCCGGCCGTGGATTGCAGCACCATCGATCCGCAGACCGCGCGAGACGTGGCCGCCGCAGCTGCCAGGCAAGGCGTGGCCATGGCCGATGCGCCGGTTTCCGGCGGCACCGGCGGTGCGGCGGCAGGGACACTGACCTTCATGGTCGGTGCCACTGCGGAGCTGTTCGCCACCCTGCAACCGGTACTCGCGCAGATGGGCCGCAACATCGTCCATTGTGGTGAGGTCGGCACGGGGCAAATCGCTAAAATCTGTAACAACCTGCTGTTGGGGATTTCCATGGTCGGCGTCAGCGAAGCCATGGCGCTTGGCGATGCATTGGGCATCGACACCCACGTGCTGGCGGGCATCATCAACAGCTCCACCGGCCGTTGCTGGAGTTCGGAGATGTACAACCCGTGGCCCGGCGTCGTCGAGACGGCGCCTGCGTCACGCGGCTATACCGGCGGTTTCGGTGCCGAGCTGATGCTCAAGGATTTGGGGCTGGCGACGGAAGCGGCGCGACAGGCACATCAACCGGTGGTGCTTGGCGCGGTGGCCCAGCAGTTGTATCAGGCGATGAGTTTGCGTGGGGAAGGAGGTCATGACTTCTCGGCGATCATCAACAGCTATCGCAAACCATCGTAGGCGTTTGTCTCGAGCAGGCTTTTGTGGCGAGGGAGCTTGCTCCCGCGGGTTCGCGAAGCGGACCCAAAACTGGCGAATGCGGTGGTTCAGTTTTAGCACATTGGCTGATTTACGACTGCTACGCAGTCGAGCGGGAGCAAGCTCCCTCGCCACAGGGATGCGCATTTTCTCTCAATACATTTACCGGGAGATCACGTCGGGTGATCTCCCGGTTTTTTTGTATCAGGCAAACACGAAATATTTGCGCACGGTTTCCACCACTTCCCACGTGCCTTTCATCCCGGGCTCGACGACGAAAATGTCACCGGCGCGCAGGTGGATCGGCGCCATGCCTTCCGGGGTGATGATGCAGTAGCCTTCCTGAAAATGGCAGTACTCCCACTTCACGTACTCGACGTACCACTTGCCCGGCGTACAGATCCAGGTGCCCATGATCTTGCTGCCGTCTTCGCTGGTGTAGGCGTTGAGGTTGACGGTATGCGGGTCGCCTTCGAGCTTTTCCCATTTGCAGGCGTCGAGCACGGGCAGCGGGTGAGTGTCGCGAAGAACGGTAATCGGTGCGGTCATGATGACTCCGGGCAGTGGGTACTGGAACTGAAGTCGCACCCTATAGCGCCCGTCCGTTGTTCAGTTGTCTGTGCTCGACACTGAGCTGCCCAGAAACGCACCGTTCTCAACGACTCAGGGGCGCGTCAATGCGTGCAGCAGTGACTTGGCATAGCCGGGGAGCGCGGCGAAGTCCCGGGCGCAAAGCAGCAGTTTGCGCTGGCCCCAGGGTTCCTGCAGGGCGAGGCTTTTGAAGGGCAGCCCGGGTGATCTGCGCTCGACGGCCGCCAGCGGCACGATTGCCAGGCCCGCGCCATGGGCAACCATGCGCATCACGCCATCGAAACCATCGGCGCGGATGCGGATTAGCATGCGTGAGCCCGCGTGCAACGCCTGTTCCTCAAGGTACACCGCCAGCGCGCTATTGACGTTCAGGCCGACGTAGTCGTGATGCAACGTGTCGGCGAAGCTCACTGAGGTCGCGTGAGCCAGGGGATGGTCGTGGGGCATGATCAGCATCAACGGATCATCGCAAAACACCTGGGTCTGCAAGTCAGTGGTATCCACCGCGTCGGAGACAATGCCGAGGTCCGCCGCGCCTTGGCGTAGCGCGTGGGTGATACGGGCGCTGGGTAGTTCCTGCAGGTCGATATCGAGATTGGGGTGTTCGCGCAGGAAGTCGGCGAGCAACTCCGGCAGGTACTCGGTGATGGCCGTGGTGTTGCAAAGCAGTCGAACCTGGCCTTTGACGCCGTTGGCGTATTCGGCCAGGTCCTGTTTCAGGCGTTCGGCCTGTTGCAGCAGGACGCGGGCGTGTTGGGCGAGGGCCTTGCCGGCAGGCGTCGGCGTGACGCCGCGACGGCCGCGTTGCAGGAAGTCTGTGCCCAGTGACGCTTCCATCGCGCGGATTCGTGCGCTCGCGGCTGCCAGGGACAGATGGCTGCGCGCGGCGCCGGCGGTGATATTGCCGCTGTCGAGGATGTTCAGGTAGAGGCGCAGGTCGGTCAAGTCGAAGTGCATCGTCAGCCCATTTATAAGTGTCGTCTGGGAAGGCGTCATTAGCCACAACGAATATACCAGCCTCTGGGTAGACAAGAGGCTCACTCAGTATATGGCAGATTTTCAACCGTCCAATCCGGGCTCACCATAGCCCCATGAATACGCTCGCCACGTTCTACCAAAACCTTGGTCTGGCCCTCTCGTTGCTGGTCGTCGCCACCTTCCTGCTGGCCGGCATGATCAAAGGGGTGATCGGTCTCGGCCTGCCGACCGTGGCCATGGGCCTGCTCGGTCTGGCTATGGCTCCGTCGCAGGCTGCGGCGCTGTTGATCATCCCGGCGACCCTGACCAACGTCTGGCAATTGGCATTCGGCGGGCATCTGTCGGCGCTGGTCAGACGGTTGTGGCCGATGTTGGTGGCGATTTTTCTTGGCGCCGGTGCGGGCACGTTATGGATCGGCATGACCGGCGGGCACTGGGTGGTGCGAGGATTGGGGGCGGCGCTGATGTTCTATGCCTTGAACGGTTTGTTTCTGCCGACGCTGCAAGTGGGCCGTCGCAGCGAGCGCTGGCTCGGCCCGCTTTGCGGCGTGATCACCGGCGTCATCACCTCGGCGACCGGCGTGTTCGTGATTCCGGCAGTGCCTTACTTGCAGGCACTTGGGTTGAGCAAGGATGAACTGGTGCAGGCGTTGGGGCTTTCGTTCACCGTCTCGACCCTCGCCCTGGCCGGCGGGCTGCTATGGCGCGGGGCTCTGGGTGGGGGCGAGTTGAGTGCGTCGATGCTGGCGCTGATCCCGGCGGTGCTCGGCATGTTGCTCGGGCAATGGCTGCGCCAGCGGATCAGTGCCACAGTGTTCAAACGCGTATTTTTCGTGGGCCTCGGAGTGCTCGGTGGCCATTTGTTGATCAGCGGCTAGCGGACGACGGGCTGATCATCTCGATGGCGCGGATCTCGAAGTCACGCTCCAGGTACTCATCGCGCTGTTCGAGAAATTGCTTCATGTGCGGCAGATTCGAGTGCACGTCGAGGTGGGCCTGGGATTGCCAGATTTCGTAGAAGATAAACAGCGTCGGGTCCTGTTTGTCGCGCAGCATGTGGTACTCGATGCAGCCAGGCTCGGCGCGACTGGCTTCTACGTAGCTGCTGAAAAAAGCTTCGAAGGCATCGGATTTTTCCGGGCGGGTCTTGGCGTGCAGGATGAAACCTTGCAGATCACTCATCAAAAAAAGCTCCTCGGGTCAGAAACGGCGTTAGTCTAAGGCAATAATTGCGTTGTGATTCGTGCGTTTGGGTCAAATGTATTTTGCCAGTTGGATGCTTATTTCGCGCGAAGCAGATCAGTATTCTGCCGCCATCCAATTCCTGACCTTCCCGAGAGCCCCTCATGAAAAAAGTTCTGTTACTCAATGGCGGCAAAAAATTTGCCCACTCCGATGGCCGTTACAACACCACCCTGCATGAAGCCGCGTTGAGCGTGCTGGACCGTGGTGGCATGGACGTGAAAACCACGTTCATCGACGAGGGCTACGACGTGGCTGAAGAAGTGGCCAAGTTCCTTTGGGCCGACGTGATTATTTACCAGATGCCCGGCTGGTGGATGGGCGCGCCATGGACCGTGAAGAAGTACATCGACGAAGTGTTTACCGAAGGTCATGGCAGCCTGTACGCCAGCGACGGCCGCACCCGTTCCGATGCTTCGCAAAAGTACGGCAGCGGCGGTTTGGTTCACGGCAAGCAGTACATGCTGTCGCTGACCTGGAACGCCCCTCAGCAAGCCTTCGACGACCCGACCGACTTCTTCGAGGGAAAAGGCGTGGACGCGGTGTACTTCCCGTTTCACAAGGCTAACGAGTTCCTGGGCATGACCGGTTTGCCAACCTTTCTGAGTGTGGACGTGATGAAACGCCCGAACATCGAAGGTGATGTGGCGCGTTATGAGCGGCATTTGGCTGAGGTGTTTGGCCTGAAGGCCTGAGGCTCCGCTACTATCGAAGTCTGAAGCCGGTGCTGACCTGTGGCGAAGGAGCATCGACAACGGTGTGCAGGACTATCGATAAGGAACACTCGTGAAAGCCAGATCCGATGAGTTGCAGATTTTCGTCTGCGTGATTGAGTGCGGATCGATTTCCGCGGCGGCCGAGCAGGTCGGGCAAACGCCGTCGGCGGTCAGCCGTACGTTGTCGCGGCTGGAGGCCAAGCTCGAGACAACCTTGATCAATCGCACCACGCGGCGCATGGATCTGACCGAAGAGGGCAAGTATTTCTTCGAGCACGCCAAGCTGATTCTCGATCAGATGGACGAGCTCGAGGAGCGCTTGACCTCGCGCCAGCAAACGCCGTCCGGGCGCCTGCGCATCAACGCCGCCTCACCGTTCATGCTGCACGCCATCGTGCCGTACATCGATGAGTTTCGACGGCTCTACCCCGACATCCAGCTTGAGCTCAACAGCAACGACCTGATCATCGATTTGCTGGAGCAAAGTACCGACATTGCCATCCGCATCGGCACACTGGCCGACTCGACCTTGCATGCCCGTTCGCTGGGATGCAGTCCGTTGCACATCGTCGCCAGCCCGGCTTACCTGGAAAAACACGGCACACCGACCGCCGTGACCGATCTGTCCGGACACACGTTGCTGGGCTTTACCCAGAACGAAGGCCTCAACCAATGGCCGCTGCGTTATGTGCACGGTGATCGCTGGCCGATCCAGGCGTCGCTCAGTGCTTCCAGTGGCGAAACCATCCGTCATCTGGCGCTGCAAGGGCAGGGCATCGCCAGCCTGTCGCACTACATGACCATCGAAGACATTCGCGCCGGACGATTGAAGGTGCTGCTGGCGGAATTCAACAGCGGTTATCGCCAGCCGATCAACGCCGTGTACTACCGTAACTCGCAACTGGCCTTGCGGATTCAGTGCTTTCTGGACTTTATCCAGAGCAAATTGGCGCTGTACGCCACCGACGTTTTTGACGAGTGATTCGTGATTACTGCGCAAGAGTGAATTGGTTCAGCGGGGATTTTTCGTCAAGGATAGCGGCTTGATACTCGTTGCATCACTTATCCACGCAGGGAGTTTCTCCATGAACGTATTCGTTACCGGTGCAGCGGGTTTTATCGGTGGTTCCATCGCCACTGGCCTGATCAAGGCGGGTCACAGCGTCACGGGCCTGGTGCGCAACGCCGAACAGGCGGATGAACTGAAAACGCTGGGCATCACGGCAGTCATCGGCACGCTTGACGACAGCGCACTGCTGGCTGACCAGGCCCGAGCCGCCGACGCCGTCATCAGCGCCGCCAGCAGCGACCATCGTGGCGCCGTCGAAGCCTTGCTCGATGCCTTGCGCGGTTCCAACAAAGTGTTCCTGCACACCAGTGGTTCGAGCATTGTCGGCGATGCGTCGGGGGGCAAATCCAGCGAGGTCATCTACTTCGAAGATAATCTGCCGGAGCCCACCGTCGACAAGGCTGCACGCGTGGCCATCGACAACCTGATCCTCGCCGCCGCGAAGGACGGGGTGAATTCGGCAGTGATCTGCAACACCCTGATCTATGGCCACAGCCTGGGCGTCAAGCGCGACAGCGTGCAGTTGCCTCGCTTGCTGAAGCAGGCGCGTAAAAGTGGTGTGGTGCGCCACGTGGGCACGGGCCAGAACATCTGGTCCAACGTGCACATCGAAGACGTGGTTGCCTTGTACCTGCTGGCGCTGAGCAAAAATGTACCGGGCACGTTCTACTTCGTTGAAAGCGGTGAAGCGTCGTTCAGCGACATGACCACGGCCATGGCGCAAGCGCTGGATCTGGGTGAACCACAGGATTGGCCACTCAAGGATGCCGAAGCCGAGTGGGGCTATGAAATGGCCAACTATGGCCTGGGCTCCAACAGCCGGGTTCGCGGCAAGCATGCGCGGGAAGTGCTGGGTTGGGCGCCGAAGCGGACTTCGGTGGTGGAGTGGATTCGCAACGAGATGGTGTGAGTTCGCTTTAGACCGGGTTGCTGCCTTCGCGAGCAGGCTCGCTCCCACAGGGCATCTTCGTCGTGCACACATCTGTGCCCCACAAAGATCAAAAGTGGGAGCGGACCTGCTCGCGAAGGCGTTTCTGAAATTGCATAAACTGGCCGGACCGCGCTCGATTCCGTAACATCCGCAAACTCTTTTCCTGTTTCCCCTGCATGCGGTCCTCCATGAAACCAATACGTCTACGCGCCGACATCCTGGCCGGACTCACCACGTCTTTCGCCCTGCTGCCCGAGTGCATCGCTTTTGCGCTGGTGGCCCATCTCAATCCACTGATGGGGCTGTATGGCGCGTTCATCATCTGTACGCTCACGGCGCTGTTCGGCGGGCGCCCGGGCATGGTCTCCGGCGCTGCCGGGTCGATGGCCGTGGTGATCGTCGCGCTGGTGGTGCAACACGGGGTGCAGTACCTGCTGGCCACGGTATTGCTGGGCGGGTTGATCATGATGGCGTTCGGCTTGCTCAAGCTCGGGAAGCTGGTACGCATGGTGCCGCACCCGGTGATGCTCGGTTTCGTCAATGGCCTGGCGATCATCATCGCGCTGGCGCAACTGGAGCATTTCAAGAGCGGCGAGCGCTGGCTCAGTGGCACGCCGCTCTACATGATGATCGGTCTGGTCGCTGTGACCATGACCGTTGTCTATGTGCTGCCGCGGCTGACGCGCACGGTGCCGCCGGCGCTGGTGGCGATTGTGGGTGTAGGCCTGGCGGTGTATCTGCTGGGTCTGCCAACCCGCACCCTCGGTGACATGGCGCACATCGCCGGCGGCCTGCCGACGCTGGCGTTGCCGGATATTCCATGGAATCTGGAAACCCTGCGCATCATCGCGCCGTACGCGATCCTGATGGCGCTGGTGGGGCTTCTGGAAACCCTGTTGACCCTGAACCTGACCGATGAAATCACCGAAAGCCGTGGCTACCCGGATCGCGAATGCGTGGCGCTGGGCGCGGCGAACATGGTCTCTGGGGCGTTTGGCGGCATGGGCGGCTGCGCGATGATCGGCCAGACCGTGATCAACCTCAGCTCCGGTGGGCGCGGGCGCTTGTCCGGCGTTGTAGCCGGGGTGTCGATCCTGTTGTTCATCCTGTTCCTCTCGCCGCTGATCGAGCGCATTCCGTTGGCGGCGCTGGTCGGGGTGATGTTCGTGGTGTCGCAGCAGACCTTCGCCTGGGCCTCGCTGCGAGTGATGAACAAGGTCCCGCTCAACGATGCGCTGGTGATCATCGCCGTGACGGTGATTACCGTGTTCACCGACCTGGCCACCGCCGTGCTGTGCGGCATCATCATCGCGGCGCTGAATTTCGCCTGGCAACAGGCTCGGCAGTTGTACGCCGACAGTCACCTGGAAAACGACGGGAGCAAGCTTTACCGGGTGCATGGCACCTTGTTCTTCGCCTCGACCACGCCGTTCCTCAACCAATTCGATCCGGCCAACGATCCGGCTCAGGTGACGCTCGATTGTCGCCATCTGAGTTTCGTCGACTACTCCGCCATCGCCGCGCTCGACACCCTGCGCGAGCGCTACAGCAAAGCCGGCAAGCACCTGCGGGTGCTGCATTTATCCGAGCGTTGCAAGAAATTGCTGCGACGCGCCCGGGTTCACCACGACTGAACACCGACTGGGCAGGGAATGAAAATTCACCTGCCCGATTTTCATTATTCGCGACAAGACATATTTGTCAGCGACATCTCTTACCTCTGTACGAAAATTACTTTCACCTCGTTTGATAATCGCCTCTCGAAATGCTTTAAGACTTTCACAAATATTTCGACGTGACCCTCTCGAGGAGTACCGCATGACCCTGTCCTTCGGCTATTGGCTGCTGGTGTATGCCGCCATCGCCATCATTGCTTTGATCGTTCTGATCGCCCGTTACCGGCTCAATCCGTTCATTGTCATCACCCTGATTTCCATCGGCCTGGCGCTGGTGGCAGGCATGCCGCCGTCGGGCGTGGTGGGGGCGTATGAGGCCGGGGTCGGCAAGACCCTGGGGCACATCGCGCTGGTGGTGGCGCTGGGCACGATGCTCGGCAAGATGATGGCCGAGTCCGGCGGCGCCGAGCAGGTGGCGCGAACCTTGATCGACCGCTTCGGCGAGAAGAACGCGCACTGGGCGATGGTCTGTATCGCGTTCCTGGTGGGGTTGCCGCTGTTCTTCGAAGTCGGTTTTGTGTTGCTGGTGCCGATTGCGTTCACCGTGGCGCGGCGGGTCGGCGTGTCGATCCTGATGGTCGGCTTGCCGATGGTTGCCGGACTCTCGGTGGTGCACGCGTTGGTGCCTCCGCACCCGGCGGCGATGCTGGCGGTGCAGGTGTATCAGGCATCGGTGGGGCAGACTTTGCTCTACGCCATTGCGATCGGCATTCCGACGGCGATCATCGCAGGTCCCCTGTACGCCAGGTTCATCGTGCCGCGCATTCAACTGCCCGCGGAAAACCCGCTGGAGCGCCAGTTCCTCGAACGCGAACCGCGCGACCGCCTGCCGGGTTTCGGCATCACCATGGCGACCATTCTGTTGCCGGTGGTGCTGATGCTGATCGGCGGCTGGGCCAACCTGATTTCCACGCCGGGTACGGGTTTCAACCAGCTCCTGCTGTTCATCGGCAACTCGGTGATCGCGCTGTTGCTGGCGACCTTGCTGAGCTTCTGGACCCTCGGCCTGGCCCAGGGTTTCAACCGTGAATCGATCCTCAAGTTCACCAACGAATGTCTGGCACCCACCGCGAGCATTACACTGCTGGTGGGTGCCGGCGGCGGCCTGAACCGGATTCTGGTGGACGCCGGCGTCACCGACCAGATCGTCGGCCTGGCCCACGAATTCCATTTGTCGCCGCTGTTGATGGGTTGGCTGTTTGCGGCGCTGATGCGCATCGCCACTGGCTCGGCCACCGTGGCCATGACCACAGCCTCGGGCGTGGTTGCGCCAGTGGCTATTGGCCTGGGTTACCCGCATCCGGAATTGCTGGTGCTGGCGACCGGCGCCGGCTCGGTGATTTTCTCCCACGTCAACGACGGCGGCTTCTGGTTGATCAAGGAATACTTCAACATGACGGTCACCCAGACCTTCAAGACCTGGACGGTACTTGAGACGTTGATCTCGCTCGTCGCTTTCGGTCTGACCGTTGGCCTTTCTTACCTGATTTAACCGGAGTCGCCCGCCATGGACATCCTCTACCAGATCCGCGCCCGTCAGGATTCCTTCAGCGCCGGTGAAGGACGCATCGCTCGACTGATGCTCGACGACGTAGGATTTGCCGCGTCCGCCAGTCTCGATGAGCTGGCGCTGCGGGCGGAGGTGAGTACCGCCACACTGTCGCGGTTCGCTCGCACGGTCGGCTGCAAGGACTTGCGTGACCTGCGCTTGCAACTGGCCCAGGCCAATGGCGTCGGCAGCCGGTTTCTCGACCCGGCGAGGACACCGGATCAATCGGCGTTCTACGGGCAGATCGTCGGTGATATCGAATCGACGTTGCGCCAGCACCTGTCGGCCTTTGAAGAGTCGCGTTTTACCGATGCCGTGAGCCTGTTGGGCAAGGCACGCATGATTCACGCGTTCGGCATGGGCGGCTGCTCGACCCTGTGCAGCGAAGAACTGCAAGTGCGCCTGGTGCGCCTCGGTTATCCGATTGCGGTGTGCCACGACGCGGTGATGATGCGCGTCACCGCGGCCAGCCTAAGCACCGATCATGTGGTGATCGTTTGTTCGCTGACCGGTATCACTCCGGAGCTGGTGGAGACGGTGGAACTGGCGCGCAACTATGGCGCACGCATCCTGGCGATCACTCGCGCCGACTCGCCCTTGGCACAACGGGCCGACATCATCCTGCCGCTGCAAAGCGCCGAAACCTCATTCATCTACAAACCCACAGCGGCGCGCTACGGCATGCTGCTGGCCATCGACGTGCTTGCCACCGAACTCGCACTGGCCAATCCTCAAGACAATCAAGAGCGTTTGCGGCGGATCAAACTCGCCCTCGACGACTACCGCGGCGGCGACGATCACTTGCCGCTGGGAGACTGACATGATGTACGACACGCTGATCCGTAATGCCCTGGTCATCGACGGCAGCAACAGCCGCGGTTACCCGGCTGACGTGGCAATCCTGAACGGCCGCATCGAGCGCATCAGCGACTTGCACAATGCCCAGGCCAATGAAGAAATCGACGCGGCAGGCAAGGTGCTGGCACCGGGTTTCATCGACGTGCACACCCACGATGACACGGTGGTGATCCGCCAACCGCAGATGCTGCCCAAGCTCAGCCAGGGCGTGACCACGGTGATCGTCGGCAACTGCGGGATCAGTGCTTCGCCGGTGAATTTGCGCGGTGATCCGCCGGACCCGATGAACCTGCTCGGCAGTGCGGCCGCATTTGTCTATCCGACATTCCGTGACTACCGCACAGCGGTCGAGGCCGCGAATACCACGTTGAACGTTGCGGCATTGGTCGGGCATACCGCGCTGCGCAGCAATCACCTTGACGACCTGTTTCGCACTGCAACGCCCGATGAAATCGCCGCGATGCGCGAGCAACTGCGCGAGAGCCTGGAGGCCGGAGCGTTGGGTTTGTCCACCGGTCTTGCCTACGCCAGCGCGAACTCGGCCTCCACTGACGAAGTCATGCAATTGACCGAAGAGCTGACGGCGTTCGGTGCGGTGTACACCACCCATTTGCGCAGTGAATTCGAGCCAGTGCTGGAGGCCATGGACGAGGCATTCCAGATCGGTCGCCACGCGAAATCCCCCGTGATCATTTCCCACCTCAAATGTGCCGGCGCCGGCAACTGGGGGCGCAGTCCGCAACTGCTCGCGTCACTCGAGCACGCGGCAAAAAACCATCCGGTGGGCTGCGATTGCTATCCCTATGCAGCGAGCTCTTCGACGCTGGACCTCAAGCAAGTCACCGATGCCCATCGCATCACCATTACCTGGTCGACACCGCACCCGGAAACGGGCGGGCGAGACCTGATGGACATCGCCGCCGAGTGGAACCTGTCGTTGCTCGATGCCGCCCGCCAACTGCAACCGGCGGGGGCGGTGTACTACGGAATGGACGAGGCCGATGTGCGCAGAATCCTCGCCCATCCGCTGTCGATGGTCGGCTCCGACGGCTTGCCGGAAGATCCATTTCCGCACCCTCGTTTGTGGGGCGCGTTCCCGCGGGTGCTCGGACATTTCAGTCGCGATGTAGGACTGTTTCCACTGCACACCGCCGTGCACAAAATGACCGGGCTGTCGGCGGCGCGATTCGGCCTGAAGGCGCGCGGTGAGATTCGTGAGGGCCACTGGGCCGATCTGGTGTTGTTCGACCCGGCAACGATTCGCGACGTGGCGGACTTTAATGATCCGCAGCGGGCGGCGGAAGGCATCGAGGGGGTGTGGGTCAACGGCGTGCTGAGTTATCAGGACGGTCAAGCAAACGGGCGCCGTGAGGGACGGTTTCTGGCGCGGGAAGGGGACTTGCGCGAAGGGTTTTAGTGTCAATTCGAGCAGTACGTCACAGTGATGGCATATTGAGATTAAAGAAAGCCATCTACTAGCCGAATTGCTGACGTACAGCCCGGCTACACTCTGGGCTATTTCTGTCTGGGAGCAACTCGATGAGCTTCGGCAAAACCACCCCGATCCTGCGGATATTCGATGAAATCAAGGCTGTTGAATTTTACGTCGACTTCCTCGGATTCAAGATCGACTGGCAGCACCGCTTTGAAGCCAACTTCCCGTTGTACCTGCAAGTCTCCCGCGGCGAATGCGTGTTGCACCTCTCCGAACACCACGGCGACGCAACACCGGGCTCGGCCCTGCGCATCGAGACCGATGAGCTGGAAGCGTTCCAGCAGCAGCTACTGGCCAAGGAATACACCTTCGCCCGCCCTCAAATCCAGGCCATGCCTTGGGGCAGCCAGGACATGACCGTGACCGATCCGTTTGGCAATCGGTTGGTATTTACCAATGCGATCAGTGTTTGAGCTTTAGATAGCTGTTGATCATTCCCGCGTGGGGCATGATTGGCCGTTCGGCACCAGAACGAGTTTTACCGAACGTTTATGTACTAGCCTGCAATCAATGATTTCATTGATTGCAGGTGGGTTGAACTCCAACTTCCTGCCCGGAAGGAGAAAGCGACCGCGGTGGATTTCTCTGAATGATAGTGCTCGATACCCATGTTCTTTCGGAGTTCATGCGGGTCGAGCCTGACGCTCAAGTGCTTGCTTGGGTCGATGCATATTGCCTTTCGATGGTCATGCCGCAGTCGAATACGCGACGTTGGTGGCGAGTTGTGAAGCGAAGGGGCTTACGGTGTCGACGGCTGATGCACAAATTGCCGCTGTCTGCCGAAGTCACGGTGCACCGATTGCCACCCGCAATGTTCGGGACTTCGGGTTTTCCGGGCTGGAAATAATCAATCCGTGGGAAACGTGAATAACTTTCATCGTCCCGTAAATAGCCATCGCGAGCAGGCTCGCTCCCACAGGTACAGTGTGTTTCCTGTGGGAGCGGGCTTGCCCGCGATTGGTTTTTTGATTCAGCGCTGACCGAGCGTCAGACGCGGAAATGACTCACCATCATCTGCAACTGATTGCCCAACCGCGCCAGTTCAACGCTGGACGCCGCTGTCTCGTCGCTGGCCGCTGCAGTCTGTTCCGAGACGTCGCGCACGTTGATGATGCTGCGGCTGATTTCTTCGGCCACGGCGCTTTGCTGTTCGGCAGCCGCGGCGATCTGCTGGTTCATCGACTGGATGTTGGACACCGTGCGGGTGATGCTCTCCAGTGAGGCACCGGCTTTGCGGGTCAGGGCGACGCTGCTGTCGGTCAGGGTACGACTGTTGTTCATCACCGCCGCCACTTGCTGGGTCCCATTCTGCAGGCCGGCCACCAGGCCTTCGATTTCTTCGGTGGATTTTTGCGTGCGCTGGGCCAGGCCACGGACTTCGTCGGCCACTACGGCGAAACCACGTCCGGCTTCACCGGCGCGTGCCGCTTCAATCGCGGCGTTGAGTGCCAGCAGGTTGGTCTGTTCGGCCACGGCCTTGATCACGTCCATGACGCTGCCGATCTTGTCGCTTTCCTGTTGCAGCACGCTCATGGCTTCGGTGGAACGCACCACTTCGCTGGCCAGGCGTTCGATCTGCGCGATCGCTTCGCCAACCACCTTGTCACCTTCACGGGCTTCGCCATCGGCCGCCGCAGCGGCTTGCGAGGCTTGCTCGGCATTGCGCGCGACTTCCTGCACGGTGGCGGTCATCTCGTGCATCGCGGTGGCGACCTGGTCGGTCTCGATTTTCTGGCTGTTGACCCCCGCGCTGGTTTGCTCGGTGACGGCCGACAATTCTTCGGCAGCGCTGGCAATCTGAGTGACGCCGTCGCGGATGCCGCTGATCAAATCGCGCAGGGTCACGCCCATGCGCGCGATGCCCTGTTGCAATACGCCAAGTTCATCGCGGCGGGTGACCTTGACGTCCTGGGACAGGTCGCCGCTGGCGATGCGATCGACCACCGCCAGGGTGTCGCGCAAGGGACCGGTGATCTGCCGGGTGATGAGTACGGCGGCAATGATGCCCACCAACAAGGCCAGCAGCGTGCTGACCAGTTGCAGGGTGCGGGCATTGGCGCTTTCGGCGTCGCGACGGTCGAGCTGAATCTGATACAGCTGCTCGCTCAGGCTGACGATGGCTGCACCTTGATCCGTCATTTCCTTGCGTGCCTGCGCCACATCGCTGTTCGCGGTTTTGTAAGCCTGCAACGCGCTGCGATAGCTGGCCAAGGCGCTATCCAATTGACGCAAGGCGTCTGCCGGCACATCAGCGAAGTGGCTGTTGAAGGATTTCAGGCTGGCGATTGCCAGGTCGAGTTGCGCGACAGCTTTTTGTTCAGTCTCGGCGTTGGCGGTGGCGGTGGCGGTGTAGCCACGCACCTCATAGCGGGCCAGCAGGAACGCTTCCTTGGCGGCGGTGATGGCCTGGAACTGTTCGAAGCGTTGGTCGTTCAGCGGCATTTGCTGTACGCGGGCGTTGATGTCGTTGATCAGCGTATTGGCCGTTTCGGCACTGGCGGTCATGACGTCGCTGGCGCTGTTGCCAGCGCGATAAGCGCCGCGCATTTTGTTCAGCGATGTCTTGTAGGCATCGATGACAGAGCCTTGCTCCCTGAGCAGTTTGAGATTTTCCGGGCTCTTGAATTTCACCAGCAACGCTTGCTGTTGAGCGGAAAACGCTTCGAGGGTGGTTTGCACGTTTTGTGCGGTGGTTTCGTCGCCGTTGGCCAGCATGTATTGCAGGCGCACCACACGCAGCTTGGTCAGGCCCGCGTTGAGCCGGGTGATGTCACTCATCCAGTTGCTGCGGTCAATCAGGCTGCCCAGGCTGGTCCAGCCGGTCAGGGCGAGGACGCAGGTCAAGGCCAGTACCAGGCCAAACCCCAGGCCCAGTTTCAGGTTCACGCTGATATTGCCGAACCAGCTATTCATCAAAATTCCTCCAGGAACGTAGTGTTTCTCGATCGTCGGTTGGCTGGAAGATTGTTGTTTTTGGGGGCCAGCATGCGGTGTAGACGGTCTGTATCGGCAGCAATCGCGAGAGCTGAAAGGATTTTGTCGGCGGGTTTATGTAACAAGGTTTTTTTCACAAGCGTTTCACTGGTTAGCGACGCCGGCCTGTTTACCCTCGCGGCATTGAATTAAAGGTTGTAGGCCGGCGGGGCGGCATGATGTGGAATTGAGACTGAGTCTGTTCGGAATAAGCCGTTCGATCGATTTGAGCCGATTTGCCCGTTATCGCAATGCAGCGGTGGTGCTGGCCTCGGCGTTGTTGGTGATCCCTCTCACGCTCTTTCTGTTACGGCCGGCCGCCGTACCGGACCTGGCCCACGGCAACATCGCGGGTGCCCGGGCGCTGCTGTCGGGATGGGCCAAGGGCGACATGATTGTGCTGGTGCGCCACGTCGAGCGCTGCGACCACTCCCGCGCCGCTTGCCTGAGCGGGAACGATGGCATTACCGACCGTTCGCGCAGCGTAGCGGTGGCCGTCGGTGCCCGCTTTGAACAATTGGGACTCGACAGCGCTGACATCTACAACAGCCCGGTCATGCGCACGATGCAAACGGCCGGGTACATGTTCAACAAGGTCGACAGCGGTGACGACTGGCTGGTCAACTGCAAGGGCACGATGTTGCGTGATGCGCTGGCGCACAAGGTCGCCGGGCGCAATCTGATCCTGGTGACGCACAGCGAGTGTATGGCGCAACTGGAGAAGGACCTCAAGCTGTCGAACTCCATCCCGGGCTATGGGGCTTCGCTGTTCATCACGGCGGCGGCGCAGCAAGCGCCACGCATGCTCGGCCTGATCGAAGCCTCGGATTGGCGCTCGGTGACAACCCAATGAATTCACTCTCCCGTTATCGTTTCTATGCGGTCAATTTCGGTATCCCGCTGGCTTGTGCGGTGGTGGTGTTCCTGATGTTCGACCTGACCAGCATCGACATCGCCTTCAACAATCTTTTTTTTGACCCGGTCACGCAAACGTTCCCGCTGGACCATGTGCATCTGTTTGAAAAAATCACTCATAAATGGGCACGGATCATTCCGAACTGGACCGGCGAGATCGCGATCATTGGCGCCTTGCTGTCTTTTCTCTGGCCACGCCTGAAGGCGGAAAAACATCCGAAAATCATCGCGTTTCTGGAGCGAATCAAAGTGGCACCCGTGCTGCGATTTGCCAGCAAGCATCGACGGGATTTTCTTTACGTGGTGTTTGCGTTCTCCATCAGCACTGGTGTGATTCACTACTTGAAGGGCCATACCAGCGTGTATTGCCCGATTGAAACCACCCAGTACGGCGGCAAGATCGAACACAAGGAGTGGTACGAAAACTTTGATTTACTGAAGGTCGCCGGTGACGGTCGTTGCTGGCCGGGCGGGCATGCTTCGGGTGGCTTTACCATGTTGGCGTTGTACTTCGTGGCGCGGCGTTATCGCTGGCGTTATTCCAAGGCCGTCCTGTACGGCTCCCTGGCGCTGGGGTTTGTCTACGGCACAACGCGGGTGTTGCAGGGTTGGCACTACATGTCCCACACGTTCTGGGCCGGGATCTTCGTCTGGCTGGCCTGTTTGCTGACGGCGCTGGCGTTTTACGGGCGGGCGCGGTTGGAGATGCCGGTGAGGCAGGCGGTATCTTTATCGACTGTCAGGCAGCCACCGCGAGCTAACTCGCTCCCTCAGTAGTGCGAGGGGGGCATCAGATTGGCGAACGACGCAGGACCCTGTGGGAGCAAGCCTGCTCGCGAAAGCGGTCGGGCTGTCGACTTCTTTCTACTGCCCGACGACATCACCCCAACCGCCGCGACCATTGTCGGTCCGGGTCTTCCCACACCGTGCTGACCCGCGCTGTCAGCACGTGATCCTGCCATCGCCCATCAATGTTCAGATACGCCTTGGCATAGCCTTCGCGCTCAAATCCCAGGCGCTCCAGCAACCGCGCACTGCGGTCGTTGCCGGGGATGTAGTTGGCCATGATGCGATGCAGGTTCAGCGTTTCGAACATGTAGCGAATGCCCGCGTCCACGGCTTCATGCATCAGGCCTTGGCCTTGATGGGCATGGTCGATGTGATAACCCAGATAACAGGACTGGAACGCCCCGCGAATGATGCCGCTGAAATTGCACGCGCCGATCATCTGGCCGCTGTCGCGATCGAGCACGGCAAAGTGCACCGCATAGCCTTCATCAAACGCCATGGCTTGCTGCGCGAGGCGTGAGCGTATTTTTTCCGCGCTGTAGTAATCGTCCGCACGGACCGGCGACCACGGCGCGAGGTGTGCCTGGTTTCGCAGGTAAAAGTCGCGCTCCAGCGCTGCCTGGCCGGGGCTGAGAACGGCCAGCGTCAGACGTTTGCAGGGCAGGGTGAAGATCGTCATGTTGTGCTCCAGTTTGCGTGCCCCATTGTCGTGGGGGGAGTTTTCGTAAAAAAGGACGCGTCCTACATACAAACTATTTCCTAGACGTCTTAATTCCTGTGTTTGAGAACCACCAAAGCATTGCTCATTGATCGAGCTCTGGCTGTTTATGCCGCAGGAAGTTTGTTAATGGAACTAACAACAGTATTTGCCCCGCAGAACCGTCGCCTGATCAAATTCACCTCCCCGATCGCAAGCCAGCAGGAGCTGTTGCTCGAGCGATTCTCCGGCTCGGAGGGTTTATCGACATTATTCAGTTTCGAGTTGTCGCTGATCAGTCAGGATGCTCGCCTGGAGCTCAAGTCACTGATAGGGCAACCGGCGTCACTCGACATTGAATTGGCGAGCGGCGAGTCGCGTTACATTCACGGTTTTATCAGCCGATTCAGCCTGCAGAAAAGTGACGGTGGCCTGGCCTGCTATTCGGCCACCTTGAGCCCCTGGCTGTGGATGCTGTCGCGTCGTTTCGATTCGCGGATCTTTCAAGACCAGACCATCGAGGACATCCTGCGCACGGTGTTCGCCCACTATGGCG
>NZ_MSTQ01000031.1 GCF_001945365.1 Pseudomonas reinekei | reverse complement strand
TTCTGGCTTCGATGACCTGAAGCTACTTGCTGCCGAAAACTGCGTAACTCGTTGTTTACCAAGGAGTTTTCCGTTTCGACTGCGCCGGAAGTGGGGCGAATTATAGACATCTGAAATCTGCCGTCAACCACTATTTACGCCTTTTTGGCAGAAGAGGCCTTTTTAGCTGTTAAACGCGGGATTCGGCGCGCTAACGGCGGTAGCCGCAGCACCAGGAGCAGCGCCCCTATAGAGGCGTAGATCGCCCACTCCTTCAGATCGGCGCGCACGATCCACAGCATATGCAGCAATCCAAGTCCGAGAATCAAATACACCAGACGATGCAGCTTCTTCCACCGTGCTCCCAACCGTCTTTGACTGTATCGGTTGGACGTCAATGCCAATGCCAACAAACCGAGAAAACCCAACACCCCCACAATGATGTAAGGACGCTTGCGCAATTCGACGCCCAGCTGCGACCAGTCAAACCCAAGGATGAATGCCAGATAGGCGCTCAAGTGCAGCACGACATAAGCAAAACACCATAACCCCAATTGCCTCCGGACAGCGATCCACCCCGCCCAACCCGTGAGCTTGTGCATCGGTGTCATGCTCAATGTAATGAGCAAGAGGACAAGTGTCCCCAACCCCAATCGATCCACCAGCACCTTGCCTGGATCCGGCCCCAACACATCCCCCCAGGCCTGATACAACCACAGCAAGGGCCACACCATCGCCGCAACAAAAACGCCAATACGCCAAAGCGGATATCGCATCAGTAGTTCTTCCGCAAATCGAGGCCCGTATATAGAGAGGCAACTTCATCCGCATAGCCATTGAACATTTGCGTATCACGCACGTTCGGCTTGAACAGGCCACTCGGCAAACGCCGTTCACGCGCCTGCGTCCAGCGTGGATGGTCAACCGTAGGGTTCACGTTCGCGTAGAAGCCATACTCATCCGAGGCAATACTCTGCCAGGTGGTCTTGGGCTGCTCGCTCACCAGGCTGATCCGCACAATGGACTTGATGCTTTTAAAGCCATACTTCCATGGCACTACCAAACGCAGCGGCGCCCCGTTCTGGTTCGGCAGTTCGCGCCCGTACATCCCCACCGCCAGAATCGCCAAAGGATTCATCGCTTCATCCAATCGAAGCCCTTCTATATAGGGCCAGTCAATCAGAGCAAACCCGGAGCGCTGCCCCGGCATGCTCTTGGGGTCCTGCAGGGTTTCAAAGCGAATGTATTTGGCTTTCGACGTTGGCTCCACCTGACTGAGCAAAGCTGAAACAGGGAAACCGATCCATGGAATAACCATCGACCACGCCTCTACGCAGCGAAGCCGATAGATGCGCTCCTCCAGCTGATAAGGCTTCATGAAATCTTCAAGCGCATATCGCCCCGGCTTGCCCACCTCCCCGTCCACGACCACTGTCCATGGTTCGGTCTTCAGCGCACCGGCATTGGCAGCCGGGTCGCCCTTGTCGGTACCGAACTCATAGAAGTTGTTGTAGTGGGTTGCATCCTTGAAGGGGGTGATTGCCTCGTCTTTGACGTTGACTGCACCCCACTTGGTCGACGGAAGCTTTTCATTGAACCAGGCAGGCGGCTTGCCAGGCTGGACGTCAGGATAACGCGCCGCCTCATCAGCCACAGCCCATTGAGGCAGGGCGCCCACAGCCAATCCGGCAGCGGCAGCGCCCAATACAGTGCGTCGAGAAAGATAAAAGGACTCTGGCGTGACGTCCGACTCATGGCAGTCAGACGCTTTTGGGACTTTGATCAGCATGGCTACTCCGCAGCATTGGAGAACAGATACACCAACAGACTGCGGAGTATGAGGGAAATTACATCACTCGACGCTTTTGCGCCGACGAAGATGCAATAAGTACTGCACCGGGCCAGAGGCAGCATAGGCGAGGAACACCAGCAGCAGTATGCGCGGAGGATCACTGAACACGACGGCGAACACCAGCACGACTGCGAGGATAGCCACAAAAGGTACCCGCCCTTTCAGGTCCAGCTCCTTGAAGCTGTTGTACTTGATGTTGCTGACCATCAGCATGCCTGCCGCCGCGACCATCAACGCCACCAGGAAAGACATCTTGGAGCCCTGAATCCCGTAGTCGCTGAACGCCCAGACAATCCCTGCTACAACACCAGCGGCAGCCGGGCTGGCCAGACCGATGAAGTAGCGCTTATCGGCGGTACCGACCTGGGTGTTGAAACGCGCCAGACGCAACGCAGCGCCCGCTACATAAATGAAGGCGACCATCCAGCCAACCTTGCCCATGTCGCCCAGTGCCCAGCCGAATGCCAGCAGTGCCGGCGCCACGCCGAAAGCGACCATATCCGACAGCGAGTCGTACTCGGCACCGAAAGCGCTCTGGGTGTTGGTCATGCGAGCCACACGGCCATCGAGGCCGTCGAGCACCATGGCGACAAAGATCGCGATGGCAGCAAAAGCAAAGTACTTGCTTGCGCTGATTGAGTCGCCGGCGCTCAAGGCGGCCTGCGCACTCATCGAGTTGATGATGGAATAGAAACCTGCGAACAGGTTCGCAGTGGTGAACAGATTCGGCAGAAGATAGATACCACGATGCCGGACTTTACGGCCTTCAGCGTCGTGCCCTTCTTCGACATGTTCATCGATGGGCAGCAGGCTTTCGGCGTCAGAGGCCTGGTTTGGCTCTTCGGGACGTTCGCTCATGGACAATACCTTGCAACGGGGTGGAAAGTTTCGACAGGTGTCTGCGACGACGGTTCGCATCGCAAACGATGCAGCTTTATACCAGAACCGGCGATCCAAACGAAAAAACGCGGCCTAAGCCGCGTTTTTCGTACAAGCGTCAGACTTAGTTTTTGGCTTTGTCGACGATCTTGTTGGCACCGATCCACGGCATCATGGAGCGCAGTTGCTCGCCGATGATTTCGATACCATGAGCGGCGTTGTTACGACGCTTAGCGGTCATCGAAGGATAGCCGGTAGCGCCTTCGCTGATGAACATCTTGGCGTATTCGCCGTCCTGAATACGTTTCAGGGCGTTGCGCATGGCCTGACGGGATTCGGCGTTGATAACTTCCGGGCCGGTCACGTACTCGCCGTATTCGGCATTGTTGGAGATCGAGTAGTTCATGTTGGCGATACCGCCTTCGTACATGAGGTCAACGATCAGTTTCAGTTCGTGCAGGCATTCGAAGTAGGCCATTTCCGGCGCGTAGCCAGCTTCAACCAGAGTTTCGAAACCGGCTTTAACCAGTTCAACGGTACCGCCGCACAGAACGGCTTGCTCGCCGAACAGGTCGGTTTCAGTCTCGTCCTTGAAGGTGGTTTCGATGATGCCGGTACGACCGCCACCAACGCCTGCAGCGTAGGACAGAGCAACGTTTTTGGCGTTGCCCGAAGCGTCCTGGTAAATCGCGATCAGGTCAGGGATACCGCCGCCCTTCACGAACTCGGAACGTACGGTGTGGCCTGGAGCCTTCGGCGCGATCATGATCACGTCGAGGTCAGCGCGTGGCACTACCTGGTTGTAGTGGATCGCAAAACCGTGGGAGAAGGCCAGGGTAGCGCCCTTCTTGATGTTCGGTTCGATTTCGTTCTTGTACAACGAAGACTGGAATTCGTCCGGAGTCAGGATCATGACCAGGTCGGCAGCTGCAACGGCAGAAGCAACGTCAGTTACTTTCAGGCCGTGGGCTTCAGCCTTGGCAACGGTAGCCGAACCTTTACGCAGGCCAACGGTAACGTCAACGCCGGAGTCTTTCAGGTTGCACGCTTGAGCGTGGCCTTGGGAACCGTAACCGATGATGGCTACTTTCTTGCCCTGGATGATCGACAGGTCGCAGTCTTTATCGTAGAAAACTTTCATGAATTTCCCCTATATCAGGCCGTTCAGGCCATTCGCTAATTTGGTTTAGATGCTGAGTACTTTGTCGCCGCGGGCAATACCGGTCACGCCACTGCGGACGGTCTCCAGGATCGAGGCGGTGCCAATGGACTGAATGAAACTATCGAGTTTGTCGCTGGTACCGGTCAATTGAACCGTATACACGCTGGCACTGACATCGACGATCTGTCCACGATAAATATCGGTGGTGCGTTTGATCTCGGCGCGCTGGGCACCGGTAGCCTTGACCTTGACCAGCATCAGTTCGCGCTCGATGTGAGCACTTTCCGACAAGTCGACCAGTTTGACGACTTCGATCAGTTTGTTGAGGTTCTTGGTGATCTGCTCAATGACCTCATCGTGACCGACAGTGGTCAACGTCAGACGCGACAGGGTCGGGTCTTCGGTTGGCGCCACGGTCAGGCTTTCGATGTTGTAGTTGCGCTGCGAGAACAGGCCAACCACACGAGACAGAGCGCCCGGTTCGTTTTCCAGAAGCAAGGAAATAATGTGCCGCATGATTAGGTACGCTCCGTCTTGCTCAGCCACATATCGCGCATGGAGCCGTCTTTGATCTGCATCGGATAGACGTGCTCGCTGGTGTCGACCGAAATATCGATGACCACCAGGCGATCTTTCATGGCAAACGCTTCTTCCATCTTCGACTTCAAGTCTTTCGAATCGGTGATGCGCACGCCAACGTGACCATAAGCCTCTGCCAGCTTGACGAAATCAGGCAGTGATTCCATGTAGGAATGAGAGTGGCGGCTGCCGTAGCTCATGTCCTGCCACTGACGAACCATGCCCAGCACACCGTTGTTCAGGATGACGATTTTTACCGGCAAACCGTATTGCAGGCAGGTCGACAGTTCCTGAATGTTCATCTGGATGCTGCCCTCGCCCGTTACGCAGGCGACGTCATCATCCGGAAAGCTCAACTTGATACCCATGGCCGCCGGAAAACCGAAGCCCATGGTGCCCAGGCCGCCGGAGTTGATCCAGCGGTTCGGCTTGTTGAACGTGTAGTACTGCGCAGCGAACATCTGATGTTGACCCACGTCGGACGCGACAAAGGCATCGCCCTTGGTCACTTCGCACAGGGTTTCGATCACGGTCTGCGGCTTGATCACGCTGCCGTCGCCCTTGTCATAGGGGAACAGGCCGCGATCACCGCGCCACTCGTCAATCTGCTTCCACCAACTGGCAACGGACTCCTTGTTCGGGGTCTCGCCGATTTCCTTGAGGATCGCAACCATTTCGGTCAGGACGCTCTCGACCGGACCAACGATTGGCACGTCGGCCTTGATGGTCTTGGAAATCGAAGCCGGGTCGATGTCGATGTGAATGATCTTGGCATTCGGGCAGAACTTCGACGCGCCGTTGATCACGCGATCGTCGAAACGAGCGCCGACCGCCAGGATCACATCAGCGTGGTGCATAGCCAGGTTGGCGGTGTAGCTGCCGTGCATGCCGAGCATGCCGATGAACTGACGGTCGGTGCCAGGGAAACCGCCCAGGCCCATCAGGGTATTGGTCACGGGCAGGTTAAGCATTTTCGCCAGTTCGGTCAGCGGCGCGGAGCCACCACCGAGAATCACGCCGCCGCCCGAGTACATCACAGGACGTTTGGCCGCCAGGAGCATTTCAGCCGCCTTGCGGATTTGCCCGGAGTGACCGCGAACGGCCGGGCTGTAGGAGCGCAACTTGGCTTTTTTCGGGAAGACGTATTCGAACTTCTCGGCCGGGTTGGTCATGTCTTTCGGGATATCGACAACGACTGGCCCCGGACGACCGGATTGCGCCAGGTAGAATGCCTTTTTCATGACGTCCGGGATTTCCGACGCGTGTTTGATCATGAAGCTGTGCTTCACGATCGGCCGGGAGATACCGATCATGTCGGTTTCCTGGAAGGCGTCGGTACCGACCATGGTGCTCGGCACCTGGCCGGAAATCACGACCATCGGAATGGAGTCCATGTAGGCCGTGGCGATACCGGTGATGGCGTTTGTGGCGCCAGGACCGGAAGTCACCAGTACCACACCGGCTTTACCGGTGGCACGGGCGTAGCCGTCAGCCATATGGGTAGCCGCTTGTTCGTGACGAACCAGGATGTGGGTCACTTCCGGTTCTTTGAACAGGGCATCGTAGACATGAAGAAGAGCACCACCCGGGTACCCGTAGATATATTTGACGCCTTCGTCACGCAAAAAGCGGACGAGCATCTCACCGCCAGATAAAAGCTCCACGTTGCTCACCTCTAAAACGCCAGAATACCGCCCACGAAAAATGGGACGGGTCTTAATAGGTTTACTTCTCTGCAGAGCATGAGCGACGGTGGTCGCCGACTACGTCAGCACTGACTGAGCAAGTATTGGGATCGTCCCAAGTGTTGCGGGCTTCTCCCACCCAGCGCGAGGTAACGCGTTGCGGGTGTAACAGGTCGGCGCGGATGTGCGCCTCATGATCTGCTGAGAGGGTCTGCTTCTGGCAGTCCCTGTACAGCGGACTTTGGATTCTTCTGTTTCGCCCTTCGCAAGTCAAGCCGTCTATGTGCTTTATTCTAGTAACCGCATGAGAACGCAAGAAAAAACCTATAAATCCCATGTGTGTTAGCTTCAATTGCGCAACTTTTGACTAGGAATTGGCATGCGTACGCACTTCTACATCGCTGGCCTGTTGGTGGCCATCAGCCCGCTGTCCATGGCCGCGCAGGTTTACAAATGGGTCGACGCCCAGGGCGTTACCCATTTCGATGCGCAACCGCCCCAAGGCCAGCCAGCCACGACCATCGTTACGCCGGCGTCATCCGCGGGTAAACTGCCCGCTCCCACTCCCAAAGGTGCCATTGGCGATCAACAGGCCATCGACAAGAGCGTCAAAAAGCAGATCGCCCGGCAGCAGGCCGAATTGAAAGTGTTTTGTGAACAGGCGCGAACGAACCTGGCGCAGTTGCAGAACAACCCGCGTATCAGGGAGGAAGTGGAAGGAGAGCTGCGCCGCCTGGACGACGCACAGCGGCAGGAGCGCATTGGCGAAACGCAGAAGCAGATCGCGCAGAACTGCGAATAACCCCTGCAATCCCCTACAAAGAACTGAAGTTAGCGGGAAGCGGTAATTAGCAGGTCGAATTCTTTGAGCAATACCTGCAACTGCCGATCCTTGCCCTGGACATTGCGGCCAGCGAAAACCATTTCGGCCATTTCCTGAATTCCGGATGCATTGGGCAACGGCAGATCCTGCTCCAGGATCGCTTTCATGCGGGGCAGGAAAATCCATTGCAGCCACTGCTCAAAATCCAGCGTATCAACCGAAAAGGGTTCAACGCTGGAGAGCGCTTCAGCGGATGGCGGGACGTCGTCCCACCAGCCCTGCACCCGCAACTCACGCTCGATCAGCAGCAACTGATCGGCGATTTTAAGAAAGCGTGCATCCATTACGAAGTAACCTTGGCTTTCTGACGGGCCAGCGCCGCACCAGCGGAATCACCCTGCTTCTCACGCGCCTGGGCGATCAATTCCCACAGGCTGGCCTGAAGCGCCGGACGACCATTGGCGAACGTCAGACCACGACGGGCAAACTGCTCGGCCTGTGGCGCATCACCTTGAGCCATGCGCACTTGCGCCAACCGATAAAGCACTTGTGGCTCACGCGGGGCAACTCGCTGGGCGCGTTCCAGGCTTGACGACGCACCGTTCAGGTCACCGCCGGCCTGTTGCTGCTGAGCGGTGGTCAACAGCGCAAGGACTGGACCATCCAGTTGCTCGTCAGCGGACAGGCCGCCAGAGCTGGCCGAAGGAATACCGCTCGGCGTTGAAGGCATGCTGTAGCTGCCTTGGTTGATCGGTGCGGACTGAACCGGCGAGGTATCAATCGGCCCCGGTGTAATCGGGCCAGGCGTAATCGGCGTGGTGCTGATCGGTGTCGACGTTGTTGCACCGCCACCCGGCACCATCACAACGACGCCGGTATCGCCCTGTGGAATTTCCTGAGGCTGAGATTGCACAGGACGTTTTACCGTCGTCTGACGGTAACCACCGTTCGCTGAAACGCGCTCACTGTTGGAAACAGCCGTTCCGGAATCCACAACCGGAATCGAACCACGCTGTACGGAGGAACAACCGCTGAGCACAGCTACGGCGGCAACCGCTGGAATCAACCACTTGTTCACTTGAAACCCTCTTTGCTTAATTCATCCAGCCTTTGACCCAATCCATCACCGACTCTGCAGGGTTTTCACCACCACATGCGGCGCCTGGAGGCGGTTCGCTGCCGCGAATATACGGCATCTGCACGGCACCCGGGCAACCGGCATCGGAACCTTGCCCGGTTCGCGAATCGACCCAGGCCTGAACGATATTGTCCGGCTGCGGCATGTCCAGGGGAAGTGGGTCTGCCTTGCGCATGAAGCTGGTCCAGACCTGCAATGCGCCGGTTGCACCGGTGAATGGCGTCTTGCCGTTGTCATCGCGCCCCAACCAGACCACCGCCAGCAAGTCCTGACTGAAACCGGCGAACCAGCTATCTCGGGAGTCGTTACTGGTCCCCGTCTTGCCCGCAAGCGTCAAGGTTTTTGGTAACACGCTGTAAACCGAACTGCCGGTACCTTCACGCATGACCCGCTGCATGGCGCTCTGGATCAGGTAAATTGATGCCGGGTCGAAACGCTGCTGAATCTGGAACGGGTAACGCTTGAGCGGTTCGCCCTCCGCCGTCAGCACGCTGCGAATCCCGCGCATTGGCGTGTTAAAGCCGCCGTTGGCGAGCGTCTGGTACATGGTCGCGACTTCAATCGGCGTCATGCCGCCCGCGCCCAACAACATCGACGGGAAGGCCGGAAATTCGCGACTCACACCCAGGCGACCCAGAGTCTTGAGTACATTCGGCACACCCACTGCCAGACCGAGACGCGCCGTCGACAGGTTGTAGGAGTGCGCGAGGCCCTGATAAAGGAAGACCGTACCGTGGGAACGGCGATCGTAGTTTTGCGGCTTCCAGACCTGGCCGTCCGCACCTTTGACCGAGAACGACTCGTCCGACAGCCAACTGGTCAATGTGTACTGGCTCGGCTTCTCCAGCGCCGTCAGATAAACCGCCGGCTTGATCAGCGAGCCGATTGGCCGCACAGCATCCAGCGCGCGATTGAAGCCGGCAAAACTGGCCTGGCGACTGCCAATCATGGCCTGAACCTCACCGGTTTCCGGATTGGTCACGACCATGGCCGCTTCCACGTCATCGGAGCCCTTGCGCCCGGAAAGGCGCTTGAAGGTGTCATTGACCGACGCTTCGGCCTTCATCTGCAGGATCGGGTCAAAACTGGTGAAAATTCGCAGGCCTTCTTCGGTCAAGTCTTCGTCGCGATAGTCTTCACGCAATTGACGCTTGACCAGGTCGAGGAAGCCAGGGAAAGAGCTGTCCGCCAATTTGCCTCGCGTTGTCACGCCCAGCGGCATTTTCTTCGCGGCAGCGACCTGCTCGGCGGTGGCGACACCTTGTTGCTCAAGCACATCGAGCACCAGATTGCGTCGTTCGAGCGCCCGCTCAGGATTGCGACGCGGGTTGTAATAAGAAGGCCCCTTGACCATGCCCACCAACATCGCGACTTGGTGCAGCTTCAGCTCGGACAATGGCTGCCCGAAGAAAAACTGGCTGGCCAGACCGAAGCCATGCACCGCCCTCTGGCCATCCTGACCGACGAACACTTCATTGAGGTAAGCCTCAAGAATCTCTCGCTTGTCGTAATGCAACTCAAGCAACATCGCCATCATGGCTTCAGTGAGTTTACGGCTCAGGCTGCGTTCGCTGGTCAGGTAGAAATTCTTGACCAATTGTTGCGTGAGCGTACTGCCGCCCTGGGTCATCTTTCCGCCAGAGGTGTTGACGTAGACCGCTCGCGCAATTGATTTGGGCGACACACCCCAGTGGCTATAGAAATCCCGATCTTCCACGGCGACCAGCGTTTCCAGCAGATACGGCGGGACCTGATCGATTTTGATCAGAATGCGGTCTTCGAGGTTCTTCGGATAAATCCCGCCGATCAACAGCGGTTCCAGGCGCACCACGGATAGCTTCGAACCGTTCGTCGCCGAGAGTTCGGCGACATAGTCGCCAGAGAAACGCACCCGCACCGGCTGTGCCTGTTCCATACCTTCGTAGAACTGGAAACCACGGGTATTCAAGTCGACAGTATTGCCGTTGACCGCCGCTGCACCGGGGCCATTGCTCACACTTTCACGGCGATAGCCCAAGGCATCGAGCTCGGTGAGGAAGTCGTCCCGGCTCAGCTTTTGTCCGACGAACAGTTCAAGCGGACGCGCGTAAACCTTGGCCGGAATCGTCCAGCGCTTGCCGGAGAACTTCTCCTGCACGATGGCATCGAGATAAACGGCGAATCCGGCCAGCACTACAAGGCCGACCAGACTGAGTTTAAGGGCCCAGCCCAGCCAAGGCCGCAAGCCTCGGGAAGGTGGTTTTTTTGGGGTGCGGGGGGTTCGGGTACGAGTCATGGCGGCGGATTATACGCACTTTATTCATACTCAACAGGAGCCCTCCGAGTTTGCGTTAGGCTGGCTAGACGCCATAATGACGGCCTGAATTTTTCCAGACTCTGAAGGATCGCCCGTGAGCCAGTCCCTGATCGCCGCTCTGCAAAACCCGGCCCTCTACCCGCATGCCGTAAACGGGTTCCAGCTCATCGAGACCCACATTTCCTGGGTGCTGCTGACTGGCGACTTTGCTTATAAAGTGAAGAAGCCGATGAATTTTGGTTTCCTCGACTTCACGACGCTGGAAGCGCGCAAGCATTTCTGTGGCGAAGAACTGCGCCTGAATCAGCGCCTGACCGATGATCTTTATCTGGAAGTGTTGCCGGTGACTGGCAGTGTCGAAGCGCCTCAACTGGGCGGTGACGGCCCGGCCATCGAATACGTCCTGAAAATGCGCCAGTTCCCACAGAGCGGATTGCTCAGCACCCTGCAAGCGAACGGCGAACTGACTACCGCACACGTCGACGAGTTGGCGGCGCAAATCGCCCGCTTCCACCTCAACGCACCGAAGGTCCCGGCCGAGCATGAAGCCGGCACCCCGGATAGCGTGATGGCCCCCGTGCGCCAGAACTTCGAACAGATCTTGCCATTCCTCAGCGACAAGGCTGACCTGCAGCAACTCGACGCCTTGCAAGCATGGGCCGAGAGCAGCTTCGAACGCCTCAAGCCACTGCTGGCCCAACGCAAGGTCGACGGCTTCATCCGCGAATGCCACGGCGACATTCATTTGGGTAATGCCACGGTGATCGACCGCAAGGTGGTGATTTTCGACTGCATCGAGTTCAACGAACCGTTCCGCTTTACCGACGTCTACGCCGACAGCGCGTTCCTGGCGATGGACCTGGAAGACCGCGGCCTGAAATGCCTGGCACGACGTTTCATCAGCCAATACCTGGAGCTGACCGGCGATTATCAGGGTCTGGAACTGCTGAACTTCTATAAAGCCTACCGTGCACTGGTGCGTGCCAAGGTCGCACTGTTCAGCATGCCCGCCGATGCCACGCCGGTGCAGCGCGCCACCAGCCTGCGCCAGTACCGCAACTATGCGAACCTGGCGGAAAGCTACAGCACCATCCCTTCACGCTTCATGGCCATCACCCATGGCGTTTCCGCGGTAGGCAAAAGCCATGTAGCCATGCGTCTGGTGGAAGCATTGGGCGCCATTCGCCTGCGCTCCGATGTGGAACGCAAACGCCTGTTCGGTGAGCAGACTGTGTCGAACAACGTTCAGTCCGGTATTTACAGTAGCGAAGCCAGTACCGCCACTTACCAGCGCCTGCATGAAATTGCCGAGGTGATTTTGCACGCCGGTTTCCCGGTGGTGATCGATGCGACATACCTCAAGCGCGATCAGCGCGACAGCGCAGCGAAAGTTGCCGAAGCGACTGGCGCACCGTTCCTGATTCTGGATTGCAACGCCCCGCAAGCAGTCATCGAGAGCTGGCTGCAGCAGCGTCAGGCTGAAAAAACCGATCCGTCCGACGCGACACTGGCAGTCATTGAAGCCCAGCAAGCCAGTCGTGAAGCCTTGACGCCAGCAGAGATCCTCTGCAGCAAACGCGTCCAGACCAATGAAAGCGGGACCCTCGACACCGTAGTGGAGCAAATCCGCCAACGCCTGCCTGGGCTGTAAAAAAGTATTTTAGCTGTGAAGCCTTCTCCGGCTTCACGGCTGTCAAATAGTGGCACTATACTGGCGTCATAAAACCAACAGGTGATGCGACATGAGCCAGCCGAAACTTCTCGACACCCCGCTTTATGCCCTGCTGCACAAAGACGACATCACAGGCTTCAACAACGAACGGCCAAAGGAAGGGCTGATCGACATGGTCGGAGGCGACTTCCGTGGCCTGGACCTGCGCGAGTTGAATGCGGACGGTATCGATTTCACCGATGCCTATTTTCGGTCCGCCGATTTGCGTGGCATCGATTTCCGCAACGCTTCGCTTGAAGGCGCGAGCCTGGCCCACGCGCAGATCTCCGGGGCCTACTTCCCCCCAGAGCTCAGCGCCGACGAAATTCTGATGTCGATGAACTTCGGAACCCGACTGCGCTACCGCACACGCTAGCCCGTGCGTAAATTGACAAGTCCGGCGCCCCCGCCTTGCGCTGGACTTCAGCCAGTTTCGCTCTAAATCCGAGCTATTTCCCCACGAACTCCTTCCCGTTTCGCGGATTTTAACCGCACGCCTGCCGCATACCGCTTAGAAGCTTTTGCGTCGAAAACGACCAAACAATCACGCTTTTCCTACTGATGGCTACACTCCTCAGAAGTTTGCCCACGCACCATTCGGCCATCGCAAGGAGGCTTGATGAATGATGAACTGCAACACCTGAAAAATCTTGGCAAGACGTCGGCGCAGTGGCTGCATGCCGTGGGCATCCACAGCGCTTCGGACTTGCGTCGCCTCGGGGCGGTGGATGCTTATCGGGCCGTGCGCACGCGCGGGTTTCGGGCCTCCAAGGTGTTGTTGTATGCGATAGAAGGCGCCCTGATGGACGTACACTGGAATGACATTCCCGCCGAGCGTAAAGAGGCCCTCAATAAGCAATTGGAAGCCATTTCGTCACGCCACAAGAACTGAACGGATATGGCGGCGATCGGGGAAACGCACATGTCGCAGAATCAGCGCTCTAAAAACGACTGATCAATGCCCCTGGATTCAATGACTTGCATGGAAAGAACGACAACGCGTCATTAAACGAGCAAACCGCTATTGACTTGGTAATGAGAATCGATATGATTATCACAACTGGTCGCGAGACTGGTCGATATTCTGAAAGCCCTTGGTTCGGACGCTCAGATTATCTCCTCATCAGGCTAATCACGGTTATTTGACCCGGCTCTTGCCGGGTCTTTTTTTGCCTGTGGAAAAGTCAGCCTGAATTTACTGACTCACTTCATCCGAATGGAAACCATCGGACAGCTTTCAGGCTGTCGGGTAGTTGAGCCCCCAAACCACCGACCAGCAAGCGTACAGCGATACGGGTACTCAGGCGCATAAAGAGCTTCCTTCAGGGGTTTCCCGGGCATCGAGTCGACAAGCCAAGTATCCTGCGCATCTGGCTACTGCTCTCGATTGGGCAAGTTCGCCATTTGATAAATACCCGCATTTTCACGTCAAGCACATACACAGCCGGTCAACCTGGCGGGACCTGAGGACCACTATGAAATTTCTGTGTACCGGCATCGAGCTGGCTGATGCCAGTAGCCGCGGCTTCGAGATCGATGACCAGAAACTCTTCGCCGTGCGCCGGAACGGCCAGGCTTACGTATACATCAATCGGTGTCCGCACCGGGGTGTGGGACTGGAGTGGACCCCGAATCAGTTTCTCGACCCCAGCAACAGCCTGATCCAGTGCGCCACTCACGGCGCGCTGTTTCTGATTGAGGATGGCGAATGTGTGTCCGGTCCTTGCGCGGGCCAGTCGCTGACCCGTGTGGCCTGCAGCGAGGACGCCAAAGGAATCTGGGTCAGTCTTTAATCGCCCAGCAGTACTTCCAACCGGCGATCCACGATCATTTCCTCATGGGTCAAGCTGACGCCGTAGGCCAGTACTTCCACGCCGCTGGCAACCGCCTCACGCAAGGCGGCGGCGTACGCCGCGTCAATTTCCTCGGCCGGACGCACAGCTTCGATGCCGGTCAGGTTCACGCAGTACAACTGCACCGCGCGAATTCCGTCCCGCGCCAGATGCGCCAGCTCGCGCAGATGCTTGGCGCCACGCTGGGTGACCGCATCGGGAAATGCCGCTACCGCGACACCGTCAAACCCCAGCGTGACACTTTTCACCTCGACGTAGGCAGGGCCATCGGGGTAATCCAGGCGAAAGTCGATCCGGCTCTTTTCCTGACCGTAAGCCACTTCTCGCCTGAGCTCGGTGAAGCCGTTCAGCTCAGTGATCACGCCAGCCCGCAATGCTTCTTCGATCAAGCCGTTAGCCCGACCGGTATTCACGCAAAAATGCCGGCCGTGCGGGGTTTCGCCAATTTCCCAGGTACCCGGCAACTTGCGCTTGGGGTCATTTGAGCGACTGAACCAGACTTGCCCGCCTTCGACCTGACAATTGAGCATCGAGCCGGTGTTTGGACAGTGAATGGTCAGCAACTCGCCGCTAACGGTTTCGATATCGGCGAGAAAACGCTTGTAACGGCGAATCAGCCGACCCTCTTCAAGAGGAGGATTAAAACGCATCAGCCTTGCCAGCTCCGCAAACCACGAGCGATCCGCTCAACCGCCTCTTCCAGGCGCTCCAGACTTTGGGTGTAGGCAAACCGCACATGGTGCCCCGCCTGATAGCGACCAAAATCCAGTCCCGGGGTAAACGCCACGTGTTCGGTTTCGAGGAAATGCCGGCAGAACGCGAAGGCATCACCGCCGAACTGGCTGATATCGGCGTACAAATAAAAGGCGCCTTCCGGTTCGACGGCGATCCCGAAGCCCAACTCACGAAGCGCCGGCAACAGGTAATCCCGACGACGACCGAATTCGGCGCGACGCTCTTCGAGAATACTGATGGTGGCCGGTTCGAAACACGCCAATGCCGCGTGTTGAGCCATGCTTGGCGCGCTGATGTACAGGTTTTGCGCAAGCTTCTCCAGTTCGCCGACCGCGGCTTCTGGCGCAACCAGCCATCCGAGGCGCCAACCGGTCATGCCGAAATACTTGGAAAAACTATTTAGGACGAAAGCACCGTCATCGACTTCCAGCACACTGGCCGCATCGGTGCCATAGGTCAGGCCATGGTAGATCTCGTCCACCACCAGATGCCCATTGCGTTCCTTGATCGCCCTGGACAGCCCGGCCAGCTCATCCCGGGTCAAGATGGTCCCCGTCGGATTGGCCGGCGACGCAACCAGCGCTCCGACGCTGTCGTGATCCCAATGCCGCTCGATCAAGCCCGGCGTCAATTGATAGCGCACGTCCGGGCCGACCGGCACCAACTGGGCAGCGCCTTCGACCAAACGCAAAAAGTGCCGGTTGCAGGGGTAGCCCGGGTCTGCCAGCAGCCAATGCTTGCCCGGATCGACCAGCAAGGCACTGGCCAACAACAGGGCGCCGGAACCGCCCGGCGTGATGAGGATGCGACGCGGGTCGATGTTCAGCCCGTAACGCTGCTGATAAAACCCCGAAATGGCCTCACGCAGTTCAGGAATGCCACGGGCCGCGGTGTAACGGGTGCGGCCCGCCTCCAGCGCGGCCTGCCCCGCACGGATAATCGGTTCGGCGGTAGTGAAGTCCGGCTCGCCAATTTCCAGGTGGATGACATCGTGGCCCGCGGCCTGCAATTCATTGGCCCGCGCGAGCAATGCCATGACATGAAAAGGTTCGATCGCGCGACTGCGGGCACTGTAGGACTGAGCCATTGGCCTTCCTTCAACGAATAAAAAAATCGATTCTACCCAAGCGCAGGAACGAGCGAGAACCTAAAGCGGTCAGACGCCATATGGCCCAGACCACAAACGACTCAAGCGAGCGCCCGAGGTTTGACTAAAATCAATATTTGAGCAGCGCTCCATATCTACCAGACAGCGCTTTGCCAGTATTTGCAAGCGCCATAGGCCGCGGGCTCGACATCCGGGAGTAGCGCGGTCTGATTTGATCTGGTAAGTTCGCCCGCTTGCAGCCGCAGGGCCGGCAGGTGTCGGTGATGGAGCAATCCTGCGCAGATGGATTACAAGAGTAGAGGCGGTCTATTTCATGTCCACCCAAGCAAAGCAGCAACAACCGACGATTAGCGGCTTCGAACCCTATAAAGAAGTTCCGGGCGAGGAGTACATGGGCAAGCCCATGCGGCTTCATTTCACCAAGGTCCTGAACAAGTGGAAACAGGACTTGATGCAGGAAGTCGACCGTACGGTTGATCACATGAAGGACGAAGCAGCCAACTTCCCGGATCCGGCAGACCGTGCCAGCCAGGAAGAAGAGTTCGCCCTTGAACTGCGAGCCCGTGATCGCGAGCGCAAGTTGATCAAAAAGATCGACAAGACGTTGCAACTGATCGAAGACGAAGAGTACGGCTGGTGCGAGTCGTGCGGCGTTGAAATCGGCGTCAAGCGCCTGGAAGCACGTCCTACTGCCGACATGTGCGTCGACTGCAAGACCCTGGCGGAAATCAAGGAAAAGCAAGTCGGCAAATAATTGCGACTTGAACGAAAAACGGAGCGTGCGAACGCTCCGTTTTTGTTTCTGACATTGGCTTCGACAGGAATCCCGTGGGCGCGAGCCGGCTCGCGAAGGGGTCTTCATATCCAGGACTGATGCTGACTGACATTCAGCTTTCGCGAGCAGGCTCGCTCCCACATGTGACTTGTGCACGACCGGACATCGTAATATTGCATTCATGACCGCCACCACCTCTCCCGCCTACATCGGACGCTTCGCCCCGACCCCCAGTGGCCATTTGCACTTTGGTTCGCTGGTCGCAGCGCTGGCCTCCTACCTCGACGCGCGCTCGGTGGGCGGCCGTTGGCTGATGCGCATGGAAGACCTTGATCCGCCCCGTGAAGAACCCGGCGCCCAGGCAGCCATACTCAAAGCACTGGAAAGCTACGGCTTCGAATGGGATGGCGAGATGGTTCGCCAGAGCGACCGTCACGACGCCTACGCCGAAGTGCTTAATCGCCTGTTCAACCATGGTCTGGCCTACGCCTGTACCTGCTCGCGCAAACAACTGGAGCCATATCACGGCATTTATCCGGGTTTGTGTCGCAATGCCGGGCATGGCACCGAAGATGCCGCGATCCGGATACGCGTGCCTGAACTGGATTACCACTTCATCGACCGCGTTCAAGGTGAGTTTCACCAGCACCTGGGCCGGGATGTCGGTGATTTCGTGATTCGCCGCCGCGACGGGCTCTACGCCTATCAACTGGCGGTCGTTCTGGACGATGCCTGGCAAGGCATTACCGACATCGTGCGCGGTGCCGACCTGCTCGATTCCACGCCGCGCCAGCTCTACCTGCAGGAACTGCTTGGCTTGCGCCAACCGCGCTACTTGCACATCCCGCTGATTACTCAGCCTGATGGCAACAAACTCGGCAAGTCCTACCGTTCGCCGCCACTCAGCGAAGACCAGGCCACGCCGCTGCTGCTGCGCGCCCTGCGTGCACTGGGGCAAAACCCCGGCGCTGAACTGGCTCATGGTACGCCACGGGAAGTGCTGGACTGGGGCATCGCACACTGGGACGCCACGCTGATCCCGCGCACACTCTGCCTGCCAGAGGCGCAGCTGCAGTGATCGTGCTTGCAGTGACGCGCCCATCCGTTACCATCGCCGCACGTTTTCGGGCACGCGCATAAAAAAGAGAGGCCGGGATGTACATCTATCGCTTGGTCCTGCTCCTGGTAGTGGGGATTTACCTGTTTTCCCCGGCCATCATGGATTGGTGGATCGACGCCACTGGCGCCTGGTATCGCCCTTATCTGCTCTGGCTGATCCTGATCGTCGTGACCTTCATCCTGCAGAGCCAAAAAGATGCCGATGAGCTTTAGCCTGACCCAGATGATCCTGATCAGCGCCGCGTACCTGGCGGTGCTGTTCGGCGTAGCCTGGATCAGCGAACGGGGCATGATCCCGCGGGCGATCATTCGCCACCCGCTCACCTACACTCTGTCGCTGGGCGTCTACGCCAGCGCCTGGGCGTTTTACGGCACCGTAGGACTGGCCTACCAGTACGGCTACGGCTTCCTGTCCAGTTACCTTGGCGTTTCCGGGGCTTTCCTGCTGGCGCCGGTGTTGCTGTATCCAATCCTGAAAATCACCCGCACTTATCAGCTGTCGTCCCTGGCGGACCTGTTTGCGTTCCGTTTCCGCAGTACCTGGGCCGGTGCGCTCACGACGATTTTCATGCTGGTCGGGGTGCTGCCGCTGCTGGCGTTGCAGATTCAGGCGGTGGCCGACTCCATCGGCATTCTGACCCGCGAGCCAGTGCAGCATCGCGTGGCTTTGAGTTTCTGTGCGCTGATTACGCTGTTCACGATTTTCTTCGGCTCCCGCCACATCGCCACCCGCGAGAAGCATGAGGGGCTGGTGTTCGCGATTGCCTTCGAATCGGTGATCAAGCTGATCGCCCTTGGCGGCGTCGGCCTCTATGCGCTTTACGGCGTGTTCGATGGCCCGCAACAGCTGGAGCTATGGCTGCTGCAAAACCAGACCGCCCTCGCCGCGCTGCACACGCCGCTGCAGGAAGGCCCATGGCGGACGCTGCTGCTGGTGTTCTTCGCCTCGGCGATCGTGATGCCGCACATGTACCACATGACCTTCACCGAAAACCTCAACCCGCGCTCGCTGGTCAGCGCGAGCTGGGGTTTGCCGCTGTTTTTGCTGTTGATGAGCCTGGCGGTGCCGTTGATTCTCTGGGCAGGCCTCAAACTCGGCGCCACCACCGACCCGGAGTATTTCACCCTGGGTATCGGCATTGCCGCCAACAGCAAGGCGTTGGCGTTGCTGGCGTATGTCGGCGGGTTGTCTGCTGCCAGCGGCCTGATCATCGTCACCACCCTGGCGTTGTCGGGGATGGCACTCAACCACTTGGTGTTGCCGCTTTATCAGCCGCCGGCCGAAGGCAACATCTACCGCTGGTTGAAATGGACTCGCCGGGCGCTGATCGTCGCGATCATCATGGCCGGTTACGGTTTTTACCTGTTGCTCGGCGCGGAGCAGGACCTGGCCAACCTCGGCATCGTCGCGTTTGTCGCCACGCTGCAGTTCCTGCCCGGCGTGCTCTCGGTCCTGTATTGGCCGACCGCCAATCGCCGCGGTTTCATCGCCGGTTTGCTGGCGGGGATTCTGGTGTGGCTGGTGACCATGCTGCTGCCGTTGGTCGGGAACCTGCAAGGCTTCTACATCCCGCTGTTGAACATGATTTACGTGCTGGATGACACCAGTTGGCACATGGCGGCAATCGCCTCGCTGGCCGCCAACGTGCTGATGTTCACCCTGATCTCGCTGTTCACCAATGCCAGCACAGAAGAGGCCAGCGCCGCCGAGGCGTGCGCGGTGGACAACGTGCGCCGGCCGCAGCGCCGCGAACTGCATGCCGCCTCGCCACAGGAATTCGCCACGCAACTGGCCAAGCCGTTGGGTGCCAAGGCTGCACAGAAGGAAGTCGAACAGGCCCTGCGCGACCTCTACCTGCCTTTCGACGAGCGCCGCCCGTATGCCTTGCGTCGTTTGCGCGACCGTATCGAAGCCAACCTCTCGGGCCTGATGGGCCCGAGTGTGGCGCAAGACATGGTCGAGACCTTCCTGCCTTATAAGGCCGGCGGCGAAAACTACGTGACCGAGGACATCCACTTCATCGAAAGCCGCCTCGAGGATTACCACTCGCGCCTGACCGGCCTGGCCGCCGAACTCGACGCCCTGCGCCGCTACCACCGTCAGACCCTGCAAGAGTTACCGATGGGCGTCTGCTCTCTGGCCAAGGATCAGGAAATCCTCATGTGGAACAAAGCCATGGAGGAGCTGACCGGGATCGCCGCGCAACGCGTGGTCGGTTCGCGCCTGAGCACCATTGCCGATCCGTGGAAGGAGCTGCTGCAAGGCTTCATCAACGTTCCGGACGAGCACTTGCACAAGCAGCACCTGGCCCTCGATGGCCAGACCCGCTGGCTCAACCTGCACAAAGCGGCGATCGACGAACCGCTTGCGCCGGGCAACAGTGGCCTGGTGCTGCTGGTGGAAGACCTGACCGAAACCCAGATGCTCGAAGACAAACTGGTGCATTCCGAGCGCCTGGCGAGCATCGGTCGACTGGCCGCCGGCGTGGCCCATGAAATCGGCAACCCGATCACCGGTATCGCCTGTCTGGCGCAGAACCTGCGCGAAGAGCGCGAAGACGATGGCGAGCTGAAGGAAATCAGCGGTCAGATTCTTGAGCAAACCAAACGCGTCTCACGCATCGTGCAGTCGCTGATGAGCTTCGCCCATGCCGGCGGTCACCAGCACAGCGACGAGCCCGTCTGCCTGGCGGAGGTCGCTCAGGACGCCATCGGTTTGCTGGCGCTGAACCGGCGTAATTTCGAAGTGCAGTTCTACAACCTGTGCGACCCCGACCACTGGGTCG
Organism: Pseudomonas reinekei; assembly: GCF_001945365.1. Lineage (GTDB taxonomy): Bacteria > Pseudomonadota > Gammaproteobacteria > Pseudomonadales > Pseudomonadaceae > Aquipseudomonas > Aquipseudomonas reinekei. Next base: position 16,939 of record NZ_MSTQ01000031.1, on the reverse strand, counting down.
AAGGCGATCCGCAGCGACTCGCTCAGGTATTGATCAACCTGCTCTCAAACGCCCGCGATGCCTCGCCTCCAGGCAGTGCGGTGCGGGTCAAGAGCGAAGCCGGCGAACACACGGTCGACCTGATCGTGGAAGACGAAGGCAGCGGTATTCCGAAGAACATCATGGACCGATTGTTCGAACCCTTCTTCACCACCAAGGATCCTGGCGAAGGCACCGGTCTGGGCCTTGCACTGGTCTATTCCATCGTTGAAGAGCATTATGGACAAATCACCATCGACAGCCCGGCTGATGTTCAGAGCCAGCGCGGCACCCGTATCCGGGTGACATTGCCGCGTCATGTCGAAGCGACGTCCGCTGTGAACTGAGACCGTCGAGAGTATCGAATCAATGCCGCACATTTTGATCGTCGAAGACGAAACCATTATCCGCTCCGCCTTGCGCCGCCTGCTGGAACGCAACCAGTACCAGGTCAGCGAAGCCGGTTCAGTGCAGGAAGCACAAGAACGCTTCACCATTCCAACGTTCGACCTGATCGTCAGTGACCTGCGTCTGCCGGGCGCTCCGGGCACCGAGCTGATCAAACTCGGCCAGGGCACTCCGGTGCTGATCATGACCAGTTACGCCAGCCTGCGCTCGGCAGTTGACTCGATGAAGATGGGCGCGGTGGATTACATCGCCAAGCCTTTCGATCACGATGAAATGCTCCAGGCCGTCGCACGTATCCTGCGCGACCGCCAAGCGGTGCAGACCAGCGGTGAGCCGGTTGCCGGCAAAGCCACCAATGGCGCGGCCAAATCCGGCCCGGACAACAGCAATGGCGAAATCGGCATCATTGGCTCTTGCCCACCGATGCAGGATTTGTATGGCAAGATCCGCAAAGTCGCACCGACCGATTCCAACGTCCTGATCCAGGGCGAGTCTGGCACCGGCAAAGAACTGGTGGCGCGCGCCCTGCACAACCTCTCCAGGCGCGCCAAGGCACCGATGATCTCGGTGAACTGTGCTGCGATTCCGGAAAGCCTGATCGAATCCGAACTTTTTGGCCACGAGAAGGGCGCGTTCACGGGCGCCAGCGCCGGGCGGGCGGGCCTGGTAGAAGCTGCCGATGGCGGCACGCTGTTCCTCGATGAAATCGGCGAGTTGCCACTGGAAGCCCAGGCGCGACTGCTGCGCGTATTGCAGGAAGGTGAAATTCGCCGGGTCGGCTCGGTTCAGTCGCAGAAAGTCGATGTACGCCTGATTGCCGCGACGCACCGTGACCTCAAGAGCCTGGCCAAGATCGGCCAGTTCCGTGAAGACTTGTACTACCGCCTGCACGTGATTGCCCTGAAATTGCCGGCCCTGCGCGAGCGCGGTGCCGACGTCAACGAAATCGCCAATGCCTTCCTGGCGCGGCAAAGCGCACGGATAAACCGTACCGACCTCAAATTCGCCCCGGATGCCGAACAGGCCATTCGTCATTACTCATGGCCAGGCAACGTGCGTGAGCTGGAGAACGCCGTCGAACGCGCAGTCATCCTTTCCGAGAGCCCGGAGATTTCTGCCGAGCTGCTGGGCATCGACATCGAACTGAGTGATCTGGAAGATGACGAGTTCATCGGCCTGCCCCCGCAACAGGGCAACGGCAACTCCGGTAACAACAATCATGAGCCAACCGAAGATCTGTCCCTGGAGGACTACTTCCAGCATTTCGTGCTTGAGCATCAGGACCACATGACCGAAACCGAACTGGCCCGCAAACTTGGGGTCAGCCGCAAGTGCCTGTGGGAACGTCGTCAGCGCCTGGGCATTCCACGGCGCAAGACCGGGGTGGCCAGCGAGAGCTGAACCACACCTGTCTCAGGTGCGGGTAACACATGACTTTGTGAAAAAACTGTTACCTCAGTTTTTCCACGTAACAGAAGCCGGGGCTTACGGTAACGAAGCCCCGGTTTTTTTTGGCCTGCGCAAACCCCATCAGCACGCCTAACCCCTTGTTTTACTGGGCTTCGCAAAAGTTGGCACGCACCCTGCTATATGTTTGGTACAAGAACAATAACAAGCAATGCACAAGACAATAAAAATAAGACGAATCGACTCACGCACAATAAAAACAAGACGGCGAGAGGCGCAGCTAACTGATTCTTTTGGAGAGGCGTTGTATTTGGGGCTTGCCCCACGACCAGGCCGAGAACAACAAAAACTGTCTTAAGACAGAGCCTGTACTGGTTGGATCGGAAGATCACTGCAATTCAGCGACCAAAGCAATCCGTTTGCTCTTGGCTCCCGATTGGGAGGGTCATGAAGGAAAACTTCATGGCGAGGGCACTTAACAAAAACAAAAAGCCCGAAACCAATAACAAAAATAGAGCATGCAACTACTTCTTGGGGAGCTTCGGCTCCCCTTGTAGTTTCTGCGATTCAGAAAACCCCGCTCCCACAGTGTTGCGCCTTACAGCTCATATCTGCTGCGTCCTACACCATCCCCCGACTAAATGCTAGAATCCCCGCCCATCATGCGGTCATTCTTTGTTTTGGCCGAACATTCCTTCAAACAGTGCATCCCATGCTGAAGAAGCTGTTCCAGTCATTCCGTACTCCCCAGCGTCGTACGCAACACATCCGCAGCACGCCTGAAGTGCTCAACAGCGGCCAACACTCGCTGCAAAAGGGCCAATTCAGCCGTTACGCGGTGAACATCGTCGAACGCCTGCAGGGCGCCGGTTACCAGGCGTATCTGGTTGGCGGTTGTGTGCGTGACATGCTGCTCGGCATCACGCCGAAAGACTTTGACGTCGCCACCAGTGCCACCCCTGAACAGGTTCGGGCCGAATTTCGCAATGCGCGGATCATCGGTCGCCGATTCAAACTGGTGCACATCCACTTTGGTCGCGAGATCATCGAAGTCGCCACCTTCCGCGCCAATCACCCGCAAAACGACGAAGAGGAAGACAACAATCAATCCTCGCGCAACGAAAGCGGGCGCATCCTGCGCGACAACGTCTATGGCACTCTGGAGGAAGACGCGCAACGCCGCGACTTCACCATCAACGCCTTGTATTACGACCCGGTCAGCGAGCGGATTCTCGATTACGCCAACGGCGTACACGACATTCGCAATCAGCTGATCCGCCTGATCGGCGATCCGAAACAGCGCTACCAGGAAGACCCGGTACGGATGTTGCGAGCCGTGCGTTTCGCCGCCAAACTGAATTTCGGCATCGAAAAACACAGCGCAGTGCCAATCCGCGACCTGGCACCGATGCTGCGCGAGATTCCGTCGGCTCGTCTGTTCGAAGAAGTACTCAAACTGTTCCTCTCCGGCCATGCCGCGGACACCTTTGAGATGCTGGTCGACCTGCAATTGTTCGACCCACTGTTCCCGGCCAGTGCCGAGGCGCTGGAGTACAACCCGACTTACACCCACACCCTGATCAGTGAAGCGCTGATCAACACCGACCTGCGCATCAAGCAGAACAAACCGGTGACCCCCGCATTCCTGTTTGCGGCCCTCCTCTGGCCTGCGTTGCCGGCACGGGTGCTGCGCCTGCAGGAACGTGGCATGCCGCCAATTCCGGCGATGCAGGAAGCGGCGCACGAGCTCATTGCCGAGCAATGCCAGCGCATTGCGATCCCGAAACGCTTCACCATGCCGATCCGCGAGATCTGGGATATGCAGGAACGCCTGCCCCGCCGCAGTGGCAAACGCGCCGATCTGCTGCTGGACAATCCACGCTTCCGCGCCGGTTACGACTTCCTGCTGTTGCGCGAAAGCGCGGGCGAGCAAACCGATGGCCTGGGCGAATGGTGGACGGATTACCAGGACGCCAATGAAAGCGAACGTCGCGACATGATCCGCGACCTCAGTGGCAAGGACGAAGGTAGCGGCGCGCCACGTAAACGTCGTCGCAGCGGCGGTTCCAAGCGTAAACGCGCAGCGGGCGCTTCGAGCACCTCGGGCGAGTAATCCATGGAACGCATCTACATCGGCATGGGCAGTAATCTGGCTGACCCCGCCGAACAACTGCGCAGCGCCATTGAAGCGCTGGCGCAATTGCCGCAATCGGCGCTGGTCGGGGTTTCCGCCTTTTATCAAAGCGACTCGCTGCTCCCGGGCCAACCGCGTTACACCAATGCGGTGGCCGCCCTCGACAGCACCCTCGCCCCGCTCGCCCTGCTTGATGCGTTGCAAGCCATCGAAAACGGTCAGGGCCGCGAGCGACTGGAGCGCTGGGGGCCACGCACGCTGGACCTCGACATCCTGTTGTTCGGCGACCGTTTGATCGATGAGCCGCGCCTCAAAGTCCCTCATTACCACATGCAGGAAAGGGCTTTTGTCCTGTATCCGCTGGCTGAACTGGCACCTGCCGCTCTGCACCTGGCCGATGGCCGCTGCCTTAAAGATCTACTGGCTGCCTGTCCGTTCGTCGGCCTGGAACGCCTGTCCGAAGATTGACGCAAAACCCTTATTGGCGCGAACCGGCTCGCGATAGCGGAGTGTCATTCAGCAAAATTGTCGACTGATACACCGCCATCGCGAGCAGACTCACTCCCAGATTGGTTTGCATTGTTGCTACAGAATCTGCTGAATCGCATCAGTCCCCTTCGGTAACACCCCACCCGTAACAATGCGGTAACACACCGGATTGACTTCCCGAGTTCTCATCACGACTATAGGCGTCCCGCTGCCGCCAACACGGCACACAAGGGCGCAATCCAGGCCTTATAAGCACGACAAAAGACCGTGCGCCTGAGTAGATGACGAATCACGCGCGTTACTCGCTGAAGTTTCCATAGCGCCTGAACGAGGATTTTTGACATGCCAGCCATCACCCTGACCACGCTCCAGAGCCTCAAGCAGAAAGGTGAAAAAATCACCATGCTGACCTGCTATGACGCGACCTTCGCCCACGCCTGCAATCAGGCTGGCGTCGAAGTGCTGCTGGTGGGCGACTCCCTCGGCATGGTTTTGCAAGGTCACGACAGCACCCTGCCTGTCACCACTGCCGAAATGGCTTACCACGTTGCCTGCGTTAAACGCGGTAACAGCGATGCATTGATTCTCGCCGACCTGCCCTTCATGGCCTACGCCACCACCGAACAGGCCATGACCAACAGCGCCCTGTTGATGCAGGCTGGCGCGCACATGGTCAAAGTCGAAGGCGCATTGTGGCTGGCTGACTCCATCCGCCTGCTCGCCGAGCGCGGCATCCCGGTCTGCGCGCACATGGGCCTGACCCCGCAATCGGTGAACATTCTCGGCGGCTACAAAGTCCAGGGCCGCAACGAAAACCAGGCGCGACAGATGCGCGCCGACGCGATTTCGCTGGAACAGGCCGGCGCGGCCATGCTGCTGCTCGAGTGCGTACCGAGCGAGTTGGCCGAAGAAATCACCCAGGCGGTGAAAATTCCCGTGATCGGCATTGGTGCTGGCAATCGCACCGACGGCCAGGTTCTGGTATTGCACGACATGCTGGGCCTGTCCATCACTGGCCGAGTACCGAAATTCGTGAAGAACTTCATGGCCGGCCAGGAAAGCATTCACGCGGCATTGAGTGCTTACGTCAGCGAAGTCAAAGCGGCGACTTTCCCAGGCATCGAACACGGATTCTCTGCATGAACACCGTAAAAACCGTACGCGAACTGCGGGCCGCCGTGGCCCGTGCCCGCAACGAAGGCAAGCGCATCGGCTTCGTGCCGACCATGGGCAACCTGCACAGCGGTCATGTCGCGCTGATTACCAAGGCCACCCAACGGGTGGATTTCGTGGTCGCGAGCATTTTCGTCAACCCGCTGCAATTCGGCGCCGGCGAAGACCTCGACAAGTACCCGCGCACCCTCCTGGCCGATCAGGAAAAACTGCTCGAAGCCGGTTGCGACCTGTTGTTCGCCCCCACCGTTGAAGAGATGTACCCCGACGGCATGGCCGGGCAGACCCGAGTCAGCGTCCCGCAACTCTCCGAAGGCTTGTGTGGCGCCAGCCGCCCGGGGCATTTCGAAGGCGTGGCAACGGTGGTCAGCAAGCTGTTCAACATGGTCCAGCCGGACCTGGCGATTTTCGGTCAGAAGGACTTCCAGCAACTGGCCGTGATCCGCGCGCTGGTCCATGACCTGAACATGCCGATCCAGATCATCGGCGAACCGACCGTACGCGCGGCCGATGGCCTGGCGCTGTCGTCCCGCAATGGTTTCCTCAGCGAAGAACATCGTGCCGTGGCGCCAGTGGTTTATCGCACGTTGAGCGAGATTGCCGAATCGATCAAGCAAGGAGAGCGGGATTTCCCGGCGCTGATCAACGCGAAAATCCAACAGCTTGAAACCGCAGGCTTGCGTGCGGACTACCTGGAAATTCGCCACGCACTGACCTTGCGTCCGGCAACGACAGAAGATCGGGACCTGGTGATCCTGGTGGCGGCATTCCTCGGCACCACACGGTTGATCGACAACCTGCACCTTAACCTCGACGCCCCCCTCTAAACATCACATTGCCTTTTGTGGGAAGCAGCCTGCTGGTTCCCACAACAGGCATCTGTGCCAGTCAAAGTCGCCTGATCCCACCCTGTCTTGTTCCGTTTGTCGGACGGTTCCTAACTTCGATGTTAAAAAAGTACCGGAATCAGGTCAGACAAAGTCAAGACAGATCCCTGCGCGGGGTTTACTGTATTCGCCCTGCGCCATGAATTCGTGTCGACGCAGTTAACCGGGACGCCCACCCATGGCGCTCCGGTATTTTTAGTGTTCAAAAGGCCGTTCAAGTAAAAAGGAAACCCGCAGCGATGGCGTATTACCGCACTCCTCACGACGTGACCGCTCTGCCCGCCTGGCAAGCGTTGAAAGACCACCGCCAAGCCATGCAGGATTTCAGCATGCGCGAGGCTTTCAATGCCGACCCGCAGCGCTTTACCCAATTCACCCTCAGCAGTTGCGGCCTGTTTCTCGACTATTCGAAGAACCTGATCAACGCCGAGACCCGCAACCTGCTGGTGGGTCTGGCCAATGAGGTCGACCTCCAGGGCGCGATCAAGTCACTGTTCGACGGCGAAATCGTCAACGCTTCCGAAGGTCGCCCGGCCCTGCACACGGCGCTGCGCCGTCCGGTTGGCGACAAGCTGTCGGTCAACGGCGTCAACGTGATGCCGGAGGTGCACAAGGTACTGAACCAGATCACCGACCTCGTGGGCCGCATCCACGACGGTCTGTGGCGCGGCTACACCGAGAAGCCGATCACCGACGTGGTGAACATCGGTATCGGTGGCTCTTTCCTCGGCCCGGAGCTGGTGTCGGAAGCCTTGCTGTCCTACGCGCAAAAAGGCGTGCGTTGCCACTACCTGGCGAACATCGACGGCAGCGAGTTCCACGAGCTGACCATGAAACTGCGCGCCGAGACCACGCTGTTCATCGTCTCGTCGAAATCCTTCAACACCCTCGAAACCCTGAAGAACGCCCAGGCCGCCCGCGCCTGGTACCTGGCACAGGGTGGTTCGGAAGCCGAGCTGTATCGTCACTTCATCGCGGTGTCGAGCAACAACGCTGCCGCCGTGGCCTTCGGTATCCGCGAAGAAAACATTTTCCCGATGTGGGACTGGGTTGGCGGTCGTTACTCGCTGTGGTCGGCCATCGGTTTGCCGATTGCCCTGGCCATCGGCATGTCGAACTTCAAGGAGCTGCTGTCCGGTGCCTACACCATGGACCAGCACTTCCAGAGCGCCCCGTTCGAGCAAAACATGCCAGTGCTGCTGGCGTTGCTTGGCGTGTGGTACGGCAACTTCTGGGGCGCGCAGAGCCATGCGATCCTGCCGTACGACCACTACCTGCGTAACATCACCAAGCACTTGCAACAGCTGGACATGGAATCCAACGGCAAGAGCGTGCGCCAGGACGGCACAGCAGTCAGCACTGACACAGGGCCAGTGATCTGGGGCGGCGTCGGTTGCAATGGCCAGCACGCTTATCACCAGTTGCTGCACCAGGGCACCCAGCTGATCCCGGCTGATTTCATCGTGCCGATCGTCAGCTTCAACCCGGTGTCCGACCATCACCAGTGGCTGTACGCCAACTGCCTCTCGCAAAGCCAGGCGTTGATGCTTGGCAAGACCCTGGCCGAGGCCCAAGCCGAGCTGCGTGAAAAAGGCATGAGTGAAGACGAGGTGCAGAAACTCGCGCCGCACAAGGTGATCCCGGGCAACCGTCCGAGCAACACCCTGGTGGTCGAGCGCATCAGTCCGCGTCGTCTCGGCGCATTGGTGGCGATGTACGAACACAAAGTCTTCGTGCAGAGCGTGGTCTGGGGCATCAACGCCTTTGACCAGTGGGGCGTGGAACTGGGCAAGGAGCTGGGCAAAGGCGTCTACAACCGTCTGGTCGGCAGCGAGGAAACGCCGGCAGATGACCCGTCCACCCAAGGCTTGATCAACTATTTCCGTGGTCGTCACCGCGGCTGATTTGAAGCAATACCGCAACACCCTGTGGGAGCGAGCCTGCTCGCGAAAGTGGTCTGACAGTCGACATCACTGTTGAATGTTATTCCGCCATCGCGAGCAGGCTCTCTCCCACAGTTGTTTTGTATACGACTTGAACCCGATGTTCACTCGGCGCATCTTTAGATCTTGTCGCAAAACAAGAAGAAGGAACCGTCATGTTCGATATCAGCACGTTCCCCAAAGCCGATGCCGTCCGCCGGGCTGCACAATTGAGTCAAGACGACTACCAGCGCCTGTACCGCGAATCCATCGACCACCCCAGTACGTTCTGGGCCGAACAGGCCACCCGCTTCCTCGACTGGAGCACACCCTGGGACACCGTCCAGCGCTATAACCTCAAAACCGGTGAAGCCAACTGGTTTGCCGGCGCAAAACTCAATGTCAGCTACAACTGCATCGACCGGCACCTGGAAAAACACGGCGATCAGATCGCGATCATTTGGGAAGGCGACGATCCCGCCGAATCCACCCAGATCACCTACAAAAAACTCCATCACCATGTCTGCCGACTGGCCAATGTGCTGAAAAGCCGTGGCGTGAAGAAAGGCGATCGGGTGTGCATCTACATGCCGATGATTCCTGAGGCGGCCTACGCCATGCTCGCCTGCACGCGCATCGGTGCGGTGCATTCAGTGGTGTTCGGCGGTTTCTCCCCGGATTCACTGCGTGACCGGATTCTCGACGCCGACTGCCGCACCGTGATCACCGCCGATGAAGGCGTGCGCGGTGGCAAGTTCGTACCGTTGAAGCACAATGTCGACAAGGCACTGCAAAGCTGCCCGGACGTAAGCACCGTGGTCGTGGTCGAGCGCACTCAGAATCAGGTGAACTGGGTTGAAGGCCGGGACATCTGGTATCACCAGGCGTTGCGCGATGTCGGCGACGACTGCCCGCCAGAACCCATGGAAGCCGAAGACCCGCTGTTCATCCTCTACACCTCCGGCAGCACCGGCAAACCCAAAGGCGTGCTGCACACCACCGGCGGTTACTTGCTGCAGGCGGCGATGACCTTCAAGTACGTGCTGGACTACCGCGACGGCGAAGTGTTCTGGTGCACCGCCGATGTCGGCTGGGTAACAGGCCACAGCTACATCGTCTACGGGCCACTGGCCAATGGCGCGACCACGCTGATCTTCGAAGGCGTGCCCAGCTACCCAAGCACCTCGCGTTTCTGGCAGGTGATCGACAAGCACAAAGTGAACATTTTCTACACCGCGCCCACCGCTTTGCGCGCGCTGATGCGTGAAGGCCCGGAACCGCTGAAGCAAAGCTCCCGCGCCAGCGTCAGATTACTCGGCACTGTCGGTGAGCCGATCAACCCGGAAGCGTGGGAGTGGTACTTCCATGAGGTCGGTGAAGAGCGCTGCCCGATTGTCGATACCTGGTGGCAGACCGAGACCGGCGGCATCATGCTCAGCCCGCTGGTGAGCGCGCAACGGATAAAACCCGGCTGCGCCACGCAACCAATGTTCGGCGTGCAACCGGTATTGCTCGACGAACAGGGCAAGGAAATCAAAGGCGCCGGCAGTGGCGTGCTGGCGATCAAATCCAGCTGGCCGGCGCAGATCCGCAGCGTCTATGGCGACCCGCAACGGATGATCGACACCTACTTCAAGCCCTACCCCGGCTACTACTTCACCGGTGACGGCGCCCGTCGCGACGAAGATGGCGATTACTGGATCACCGGGCGTATCGACGACGTGATCAACGTGTCCGGGCACCGCATCGGTACCGCCGAAGTGGAAAGTGCGCTGGTGTTGCACGACAGCATCGCCGAGGCGGCCGTGGTTGGTTACCCACACGACGTCAAGGGCCAGGGCATCTACGCGTTCGTCACGCCCATGAACGGCGTCGACGCCAGCGACGAGCTGAAGAAAGAATTGCTGGCGATGGTCAGCAAGGAAATCGGCAGCTTCGCCAAACCGGATTTGATCCAGTGGGCGCCAGCGTTGCCAAAAACCCGTTCGGGCAAGATCATGCGGCGTATTCTGCGCAAGATCGCCTGCAACGAACTCGACAGTCTGGGCGACACCTCGACCCTGGCCGACCCGAGCGTGGTACAAGGCTTGATCGATAAACGCCTGAATCAGTAGAACCCCGGGCGTGGCCAACGGCCGCGCCCCTCCTTCACCACGAGTCTTCATGGAATTCATCCGCACCCGCATTGAGACCCAAATCATAAGCCTGACCGGTCTGTCCCTGGGCAAGCTCGATCTGGAGAAACCCAAGGGCGATCCGGGGCTGTTCGGCCCTGATTCGGTGAGCTGGCAAGTTCACGGTGACTTCAGCAGCATGCTCATCGGTGGCATCCGCGCTTTGATGCTGCAAGCCTTGCATCCACTGGCCCTGGCTGGCGCCTGGGACCACTCGAATTTCCGCGAGGACATGCTCGGCCCAGTCTGGCATCGACTTGTTGCCGGACTGGGCCAGTGACATGCTCGACGTCCGCCAGAGCCCGCTACAACGAAAACTGATCCGCGCCAGCGTCAATCGCAGTGCGCCGATGTTGCGCCGGGTGGTGCGCAATGGCTCGGAGCAACGGGCCAGGTGACGCATGGGCTTGCTGACTTGAAAGGCTTAAAAGCATCGCGGGCAGGCTCGCTCCCACAGGGGGCTTCTGTTGACTGGGCATTCTGTGCGCGCCGCAAACCAGTCTGGGAGCGAGCCTGCTCGCGATGGCAGCAACTCGGTCCTGTGCCAAACTGATAAACTCTCGCGCCAAATTACCTCCTGCAAGGCGCTCAGCATGTCTTCCTTGAATCAGGCGCTGCGCGCCGCCCTCGATCATCGCCAGGAACTGCTCACCGAGCTGCACAGCCAGGGCACCGACTGCTATCGCCTGTTCCACGGTAGCCAGGAAGGCGCTGGCGGCCTGACCATCGACCGTTACGGTCCGCAACTGATGGTGCAGAGTTTCCATCAGTCGCTGGATCGCGAAGACCTGCTGCACCTGCACGCAATGGTCAACAGCCATTTGGGCATGGAAACCCTGCTGGTCTACAACGACCGCTCACGTGGCAACTCGCGCATCGACCGCGAAAACACCGTCTACCGCGCCGACGAAGCGGCGCTGCAGGATCTGGTAGGCCACGAGTGGGGCCTCAATTACCGCGTTCGCGGCCGTCACGCCGGGCAGGATCCGCTGCTGTTCCTCGACCTGCGCAACACCCGTGGCTGGGTCAAGGATCACAGCAAGAACAAAAGTGTGCTCAACCTGTTTGCCTACACCTGTGGTGTTGGCCTCAGTGCGGCGGCCGGTGGCGCCCGCGAGGTGTGCAACCTGGACTTCGCCGAAGGTAACCTGGCGGTCGGTCGTGAAAACGGCCTGCTCAACCCGCAGTTGCCGACCATGGAGTTCATCCAGTCCGACTACTTCCCGGCCATTCGCCAACTCGCCGGACTGCCCATCAGCCAGCGTCGCGGGCAAAAGCTGCCAAGCTATCAGCGCCTCGAACAGCGCCAATACGATCTGGTGCTGCTCGATCCACCGGCCTGGGCCAAGAGTGCGTTCGGTACCGTCGACCTGCTGCGCGACTATCAGAGCCTGCTCAAACCCGCGCTGCTGACCACCGCCGACAATGGCGTGCTGATCTGCTGCAACAACCTGGCAAAAGTCAGCATGGACGACTGGCGTGAACAGGTTTTGCGCTGCGCCGAGAAAGCCGGCCGGCCAGTGCGTGAGTGGACGGTGATGAAACCAGGCGCCGATTTCCCGTCCATGGATCAACAGCCGCCACTGAAAACCCTGATCCTGCAGCTTTGATCTCTGTCAGACAAATCTGAAAAACCTGAACAGGCTGTTTGCTTCGGAACCGGAATCGCGTGCCATACTCCAAGGCACTCCGATTCAGACAGATGAAGCCACGCATGTACAAAGGATTGATTCGCGCCATCGGCGCCTTGTTGACTGCTCTGGCCCTTTACAGCTTGCTGGGCTTTCTGATTCTGCCGGGCGTCGCCTTGCGCATCGCCAACCAGCAGTTGGCCAATTACGCCACGACGCCCGCCACGCTTCAGCGCATCGAACTCAACCCGTTCAGCCTCGAAGTAACCCTTTGGGGCCTGAGCATTGGTGAGCCCGGCAAGGAACAGATTGGCTTCGAACGTCTGTACGCCAATCTGCAACTCGACAGCTTGTGGACCAAGGCGCTGCATCTGTCAGATGTTGAACTGGACAAGTCCAAGACCGAAATCCTCTTCAGCAAGGACGGCAAACTCAATCTGCTCGGGCTGTTCAAGATTCCGGCCAGCGAGCCCACCCCAGCCGACCCGGATGCCAAGCCGTTTCCGCTGCGCATCGAGCGCATCAAACTGGCCGGCGGTGCGGTGCACTTTGAGGATGCCCGGCCCAGCGAACCCATCGAATTTCTCTACGACTCACTCGATTTCGAGCTGAAAAACCTCAGCACCCTGCCAGAAGACAGCGCCGACATGACCCTGGTGGCCATCGGCCCCAACGGCGGGCAGATCGACTGGACCGGTAACTTCAGCCTGATCCCGATTGCCTCCGAAGGTAACTTGAAGATCACCGACGGCAAGATGAAAGCTTTCTGGCCGTATGTGCGCGACGCCGTCCCTCTGGACCTCGAAAGCGGTGTCATGAGCATCAGCACCGACTACAAACTCAACCTTTCCAAAGAAACCGAACTGCTGCTGAGCAATCTCTCGGCCACCATCGCGCCCTTCGCCATCAAGGCACCGGACGGTCGACCGCTGGTGAAGCTTGAGCGTCTGGACGTCAGCGAAACCACCGTCGACCTGGCCAAGCAACAAGTAGTGGTGGGCAAGATCCGCAGCCACAAGCTGGAAACCTGGGCCGCGCTGGAAGCCGATGGTCAGCTCGACTGGCAGAAACTGTTCGCCAGCCAGCCCTCCAAGTCAGCCGTCAAAGCCAACGCCGAACCGGCCAGCACACCCGCTGCCGCCGACTCGCCGAAAACCGAACCTGCCCCAAGCAAGCCCTGGCAGGTACTGCTCAACGACGTCCAGCTACGCGATTACCAGGTGCACCTGGCAGACCGCAAGGCTCAGCCCGCCGTGGCACTGGAACTGGGGCCGCTGAATCTTGACCTGCAGAAATTCGACAGCCTCAATGGCTCGCCCTTCTTGCTCAGGCTCGACACCGGCGTAGGCAAGCAAGGCAAGCTCACAGCCGATGGCGAGGTCAATCTGGCGCCGGTCAGCGCCAAACTGAATGTGCAGACCAAAGACATCGACCTGCGCATCGCCCAGTCCTACATCAGCCCGTTCATTCGCCTGGAGCTGCGCAGCGGCATGCTCGGCAGTGATCTGGCCGTCAACCTGAAAAGCACCGAACCGCTGGCGTTCAACGTCACCGGTCGCGCCCAGGTCGATCAACTGCACACCCTCGACACCCTGAAAACCCGTGACTTCCTCAAGTGGCAACAGGTGGTGGTCGAAGGCCTGAACTATCAGCATGGCGACAGCCTGTCGATCGACAAGGTCAATCTGCTGCAACCCTACGTGCGCTTCATGATCAACGATGACCGCACCACCAACGTCGATGACTTGTTGATCCCGCAACCGGCCGACACCGGCGCCAAACCTGCCGCTGCCAAACCCGCCGCCAGCAAAGAAAAACCGTTGGGCATTCACATCGGCGGCATAGCCATCAATGACGGCTCGGCCAACTTCGCCGACTTCAGCCTGACGCCGAACTTCGCCACCGCGATCCAGCAGCTCAACGGGCAAATCGGCACCATCGACAGTCGCCAGGCCAAGCCAGCCACTGTCGACGTCAAAGGCAAGGTCGACCGCTATGCACCGGTGACCATCAAAGGTGCGGTCAACCCGTTTGATCCGATGGCCAGCCTCGACATCGCCACCAGTTTCAAACGCGTGGAACTGACCACACTGACGCCGTACTCCGGCAAATTCGCGGGATACCGTATCCGCAAGGGCCGACTGAACCTCGACCTGCATTACCGAATCACCAAAGGCCAGCTCAAAGCTGACAACAAAGTGGTGGTCGAGCAACTGCAACTGGGTGAAAAAGTCGACAGCCCCGACGCCGTGAGCCTGCCGCTGAAACTGGCGATTGCGCTGCTCAAAGACGTCGACGGCAAAATTTCCATCGAACTGCCGGTGACCGGCGACCTCAACAACCCGCAGTTCAGCGTCATGCCGATTGTCTGGCAGACCCTGCGCAACCTGATCGTCAAGGCCGCCGCCGCACCGTTCAAACTCATCGGAGGATTGGTGGCCGGTGGCGGTTCGGAAGATCTGGGCAGCGTGTCGTTCGCGCCAGGTTCCAGCGTTCTGAGCAAGGATGCCGAAGGCGCCCTGGACAAACTGTCGAAAGCGCTCAAGGATCGCCCGGCCCTGCGCCTGGAAATCGAAGGTACGGCCGCGAAGAGCAGCGACGGTCCGCTGATTGCCGAGCAGCGTCTGGAACGGGAATACCAGTACAACTACTACAAAATGCTCCAGCGCCGAGGCGACAAGGTGCCGGCGAGGGCTGGCTTGCTGGATGTGCCCGACGGCGAGAAAGGTCCGTTGCTGGAAGGGATCTATCGCACACGCCTGAAAACCCAGCCGCCTGTCGAGTGGAAAGACCTGGGTAAAGAAGAACGCACCGCAAAAATGCGTGCCGACGTAATCCAGTTCTGGAGTGCCAGTGAAGTGCTGTTGCGTGAGTTGGGTCAGGATCGGGCCAGCACCATCAAGGATTATCTGGTCGACAAGGGCCAGCTCGCCGATGACCGCGTTTACTTCATCGATGCGCAGTTGGGTGAAGCGGAAAAAGACGGCAAGGTCGTCACGCCGATGCACCTGGACGCCGAGTGATGGGCAAACAGCTGCTGCTCGCACTGGCGTTGGCTACAGCGGCGAGCCCGGTTTTGGCGGCGGACACTTTGCGCTGCGGCAGCCAGTTGATCAGTACCGGCGACCGCTCCAGCGAGGTGCTGCAAAAGTGTGGGGAGCCGGTCAGCCGCGACTTGCTCGGTTACAAGCGCAGTGGCAATCGACGGGAAGAGTTTCAGGTCGAGGAATGGACTTACGGTCCAAACGGCGGGATGTATCAGTACCTGCGGTTTGAAGGTAATCGTTTGGTGCAAATCACCAGCAAGCGCGGTAACTAATTCCCACATTGGTTATGCATTGATCCTTAAATAGAACAGGCCCCGACACGAATGCCGGGGCCTGTAATGGCCACATCCTTGTGGCCGTTCGCATGAACACTCAAGAGGCGGCAGGCGTATGACTCGGCCCGTCTACCGCATCTTCTCCCGGTCCAGGCGAGAAGCCTTGCCTTACTCGGCTTTCAGGCCGTCAGCGGAGACCGCTTTAACGCCTTTGATTTTCTTGGCGATCGCCACGGCGGTGGTTTTCTGAGCGTCGGTTACAGCAACGGTGGACGACAGGGAAACGACGCCTTTGTTGGTTTCAACTTTGATATCGGTACCTGGGATACCTTTTTCGGTGACCAGGTCAGCTTTGACTTTGGTAGTGATCCAGGTATCGGAAGTAGCTTCTTTCGCCTCAGTGACTTCACCGGCGGCCAGCACCATTGGCGACTGGGTAGCCTGGGTGCTTTGGGCGAACGCAACGTTGGCCATGGTCAGGGTCAGCGCGGTAGCAGCAGCGGCAGTGATAGCAAACTTCTTCATACGAGTAACTCCTGTTTTTCTAGAAAATCTGCTGGGTTGATGTCAGCAGGGTTACCAGAGATATTGCGAACGGTGTGCCAAGTTTGAGACGGGAAATTTATTCATATAAATCAACAACTTAACAAAATGATCATTTTTCGGATTCGTGCAAAATGCATGAGTTGAACTTTATCTACATGCAAGTTGCGGGTTTTCACGCAGGCCTAAGGCCATGAATTGTCGAAGCTTTTCATTCGCTTACTTGGGAATAGGGCAAAAACTGTTTTTCATTGAAAGAAAAAAGATACAAGCAGTCCGTGGCGATCCTGATTGATCGCAGCGGCGCCGACCTAACTTGCCCGCACATCCTGAGCGCCAGCGCGGCGGGTGTCATCCCCACACAAACAGGATGGCTCATGGTCTGGGTGCGCCGCCGTTAGGGGAACCAAACTTGAACGGGTCGGCACCACGGTTCGCGCGGTTCTTCTCTTTGCGCGCTGCGTCCGGCGGGCGGATCATTTGTACCGTCAGGCTGCCATCTGCACCGGCGTAAACCACCGCACTGGTTCCGCCGTCCAGATAGCTGGCAATGGTCGCCAGGTTGATTTCCACCAGCGCACTACTCACCCCTGTGTTGCCCAGGCGCCGTCCGATGTTGTATCCCTCGTCGACATTGCCCAACTCGATGCCATGGCCGTCGGTATTCAGGCCGTGCAAGGCAAGGGTCAGGGCGATTTCAGCCTCTTGATTATCGGTGGTGTCGTAGAACACGCGCACCGGCTTATGCCCTTCGGGCAGGGTATCCAGCGCCTGTAACCAGCCAGCCTGCAGGGCCTTGGCCTGCAACGCCGGCTTGAGCCGTTTGCCGTT
>NZ_MSTQ01000030.1 GCF_001945365.1 Pseudomonas reinekei | reverse complement strand
TGAGCGCCTGCCACAGGCAACCTCGGTTGAAGATTACGAAGCCTTGCTGCCGTGGAACTGCTCGCCCGCATCGCTTAGCTAAGCGCGCCGCCTATTTTTGAACAGGTGGGGTTTATGGAGCGCTTACCACCAACTCAACCTCGACGGACAGTTGATCAGCGACATCGAGCGCGACGACCTGCACCGCGAAGTCCTGCGCACCCAAGGCGCACTCACCAGCTGCTTCGGCTACGACGCCATGGGCCGCAAGAGCTGGCAGTTCGCCTCGCGCCTGCCAGCGGAAAAACTCTCAAAAGTTCACAACCCTGGCATCCAGCCCGACCTGCTGGTGGAGCACGCCTACAACCCGATCCACCGCCGTCACCAGTACGACCCGGCCGGCGAGTTGACCCGCACCCTCGACAAACTGCGCGGCGAGATCAAGTACGAGTACGAAGCCAACGGCCAGTTGCACAGCCGCGACACCGGCAAGCTTGTCGACAGCGAAGAATTCCGCTACGACGCTGCAGCGAACCGGCTGAATTTCAACACCAGCCAGTTTGACCACGTCAAAGACAACCGCCTCAAACGCTGGCGGGATCAGGAATATGCCTACGATGCGTGGGGCAACCTGATCGAAAAACGCAGTGGCATGGGCAAACTGCAGACGTTTGTTTATGACTGCGAAAACCGCTTGGTCCGGGCCGAGACGTTGGTCAACGGCAAGCTGGAAAGCAGTGGTTTTTATCGATACGACAGCCTGGGACGGCGGGTCGGTAAGCAGTCCGTTGTTAATGGCGTGATCGAGCAGAAACACTTCTTGTGGCAAGGCCAGTCGATTTCGATGCCTCGAGCAAGCCGGCTCCTGCGGGGTTCTTTGGGTTAGCGAGAAATAAGCCCGTGATCCAGGGCGTATTTGACCAGCGCCGCTGGCTTGTCGATGTTGAGTTTGCGGCGAATGCTCAGGCGATGGGTTTCCACGGTGCGCACGCTGATGTCCAGTTCCCGGGCCATTTCCTTGTTGTTCAGGCCCTGGGCCATTTTCGCCAACACCTGGCTTTCCCGCGGTGTGAGTTCGTTGTCAGTGTTCCTGTCGGCGATCAATCGTTGGGCGATTTCGGCGCTGTAGAAGGTTCCGCCGCTGGTGATGGCTTCGATGGCCGCGATGATTTCCCGTGAGGGGGCGTTCTTCAATACGTAGCCGCTGGCGCCGGAACGCACCGACTCACTGACGTATTCGTAATTGTCGTACATGCTCAGCATCAGCACCTTGAGCGACGGGTACTGACTGCGCAACACGCGGGTCAACTCCAGGCCGTTCATGTCCGGCAGGCTGATGTCCACCAGCAGCAGGTCCGGCTTACAGCGCCCAACCATCTCGATGGCCTGTGCGCCGTTTTCCGCTTCGCCGACCATTTCCAGTGGCGACATGACGGCCAGCAGCGCCTTGATGCCATCGCGGACCAGGGAGTGATCGTCGACCAGGGCAACGCGGATCGGGGAGGGCAGGTTCATGCAAGGCTTCGCTCTTGTTATTCAGGGGTATCAGCGTTGGCGGGTGGGCAGTTGCATCGGAAGCAGAACATCCAGCTCGCTGCGTCCCGCCATCGAAATCAGTTCGAAGCGGCCACCAAAATGCTCGACACGTTCGCGGATATTGCGTAGGCCGATGCCGGCGTGACGCCGTTCGACCTGGGCGACGTTGAAACCCACACCGTCGTCGACCACGGTCAGCCGCACGGATTGTTCACAGCCGCGCAGGGTAATGGAAACGTTTTTTGCCCCGGCATGACGTTCGATGTTGGTCAGGCCTTCCTGCACGATGCGGAACAACGCAACAGCGGCGCCATCCACCAGCTGACAGTCGAACTCATTGTCGTCATAGGTCACCGTGAGTCCGCTGCGCTGTTCGAATTCCGCGGCCAATTGGCCGATTGCCGCCGACAGGCCAAGGGTGTCGAGCAAGGATGAGCGCAGGTCGTGAGAAAGGCTGCGCACCTCGCCAATCGCTTCGCCCAGCCGTTCGGTGGCGTCTCTTAACGTGCTCAGGCCTTTGTCGTGAGCCTGACCGTTTTCCAGCAGATGGCTGGCCAGTTCGAACTGAAACTTGATCGAGACCAGCACCTGGCTGATGCCGTCATGCAGCTCGCGGGATACCCGTGAGCGTTCTTCCTCCTGGAGGCTGACGATACGCTGGGTCAGGCGCTGCAGTTTTTTGTCCGCCAGACGGTGCTCACTGACGTTGAGGGTCATGCCAGTGGCGAACACGAACAGCACCGCGACGAGGGCGACCACGGCAATCGCCATCATGGTCTTGCGGATGCCCATCGCCACTTCGTCTCGGGCCTGTTGGGTGGCGCGCTCGACGTCTTCGAGGTAGATGCCGGTGCCGAGCATCCAGCCCCAGCGATCGAGCATCACCACGTAGGCCAGCTTGTCGGTCACTTGACCGGAGGACGGTTTGTTCCAGGCATAGCGTTGAAAGCCTTCACCCGACTGCGCGCTTTTGAGCAAGGCCTGGATCACCGGAAGGCCATGAGGGTCTTTCATGTCCCAGAGGTATTTGCCCACCAGTTCCGACTGCCGCGCGTGCATCAAGCTGCGGCCCTCGTGGTCGTACACGAAGAAGTAGCCGTTGATACCGAAACTGAGTTTGCGCAGCTCTTCGAGCACTTTTTGCTGGGCGTGGACGTCACCGTGACCGTCGTCGTAAAGCGGCTCGATCAGGCTTTGCGCCATTTCGACGTAGTTTTTCAGTTCCGCGCGTTTGCTCGCCAGAATGCTGTCTTCGATCAACTGAGCCTGCTGATCACCGAGTTGGCGATTCAGGGAAATCACCAGCGCGCAGATGACGGCAATGGCCAGCACCAGCGGCAGAATCCCGAGGGCGACGATCTTGTGTTTGAGCTGCATCTCTAATCCTGGCGGGGCCGGGGAGGGCGAAGGCTCGGCATCATATGCCAAAGCGAGGGTGGGCCAGTAGCGCGGCTGGACGGAATGACCGGTGAGCGGGATGCCATGGGGTTGAAAGACCAACCCTGTGGGATCCATCCCGTCTACGTAGAACTACGTAGAGAGCGCGTACGTAGTAACGCGGATTTATTTGTGGACGGCATGCGCGGATATTGGGCCAGCTCCGCACAGCGGACACAATTATAAAAATTACCGCCGCAGTCACGAGCTGTCGGCAGGAGACCCTCTATGCCCCGTCTGGCTAAACACCTCGGCTGGTTTGCCGTGGCTGTCCTGGGAGCGATTGCGCTGAGTGTCGTGGCCTTGCGCCGCGGCGAAGCGATCAACGCCCTGTGGATCGTCGTCGCAGCTGTTGCCATCTACCTTGTTGCCTACCGCTATTACAGCCTGTTCATCGCCAATAAAGTGATGCAGCTGGATCCCAATCGCGCCACTCCCGCTGTACTCAATAATGATGGTCTGGACTATGTTCCGACCAACAAACACGTGCTTTTTGGTCACCACTTTGCGGCCATTGCCGGTGCCGGACCACTGGTGGGCCCGGTTCTGGCGGCGCAAATGGGCTATCTGCCCGGCACGCTGTGGCTGATCGCCGGCGTGGTGCTGGCCGGTGCCGTTCAGGACTTCATGGTCCTGTTCATGTCCACCCGCCGCAACGGTCGCTCTTTGGGCGACATGGTCCGCGAAGAAATGGGCCGCATTCCCGGCACCATCGCGCTGTTTGGCTGCTTCCTGATCATGATCATCATCCTTGCGGTGCTGGCGTTGATCGTGGTCAAAGCCCTGGCTGAAAGCCCGTGGGGCATGTTCACCGTCATGGCGACTATCCCGATCGCGATGTTCATGGGCATCTACATGCGCTACATCCGTCCAGGCCGTATCGGTGAAATTTCCGTCATCGGCGTATTGCTGCTGCTGGGTTCGATCTGGTTGGGCGGGCAGATTGCTGCCGATCCAGTGTGGGCCAAGGCGTTCAGCTTCACCGGTGTGCAAATTACCTGGATGCTGATCGGCTACGGGTTTGTCGCTGCGGTTCTGCCGGTGTGGCTGATCCTGGCACCGCGAGACTACCTCTCGACGTTTCTGAAAATCGGCACCATCGTCGCCCTGGCCATCGGTATTCTGGTGACCATGCCTGAGCTGAGAATGCCGGCGCTGACCCAGTTCGTCGACGGCACCGGACCGGTATGGAAGGGCGGTCTGTTCCCGTTCCTGTTCATCACCATCGCCTGTGGCGCGGTCTCCGGTTTCCACTCGCTGATTGCTTCCGGCACCACGCCGAAGTTGCTGGCCAGTGAAGGTCATGCCCGCTACATCGGTTACGGCGGCATGCTGATGGAGTCGTTCGTGGCGATCATGGCCATGGTGGCTGCCTCGGTGATCGATCCGGGTGTGTACTTCGCCATGAACAGTCCGGCCGCCGTCGTCGGTGCCGATGCTGTTACCGTCGCGCAAACCGTCAGCAGCTGGGGCTTTGCAATCACCCCGGAAGCGCTGCAAGCGGTCGCCCATGACATCGGTGAAACCACCATCCTGGCCCGTGCCGGTGGTGCGCCGACCCTGGCAGTCGGTATCGCGCAGATCCTGCACAGCGTGCTGCCGGGTGAAAACACCATGGCGTTCTGGTACCACTTCGCGATCCTGTTTGAAGCGCTGTTCATCCTCACCGCAGTCGACGCTGGTACCCGTGCCGGTCGTTTCATGCTGCAGGATTTGCTTGGTTCGTTCGTACCGGCGTTGAAACGCACCGAATCCTGGACCGCCAACCTGGTGGCAACCGCTGGTTGCGTGGCGATGTGGGGTTATCTGTTGTACCAAGGCGTGATCGATCCGCTGGGTGGCATCAACACCCTGTGGCCGCTGTTCGGTATCTCTAACCAGATGCTGGCCGGTATCGCGCTGATGCTCGGCACCGTCGTGCTGATCAAGATGAAACGCCAGCGTTATGTCTGGGTGACGTTGCTGCCGGCTGTTTGGCTGCTGATCTGCACCACCACCGCAGGCTTCATTAAGCTGTTCGACGCCAATCCGGCAATCGGCTTCCTGGCCCTGGCCAAGAAGTACAGCGATGCGCTGGCCAATGGTCAGGTGCTGGCCCCGGCGAAGAGCGTTGACCAGATGCAGCACGTGATCTTCAACGCTTACACCAATGCAACGCTGACCGCTTTGTTCCTGTTCGTGGTGTTCAGCATCCTGTTCTTTGCCCTCAAAGTCGGCATCGCCGCCTGGGGCACCAAGGAACGCACGGATAAAGAAGCGCCCTACCAAGCGCTGCCGGATGCCTGATCATGTTCAATGACCTGAGTCGACTCGGCAAATACCTCGGTCAGGCCGCACGCCTGATGGTGGGCATGCCCGATTACGACAACTACGTCGAGCACATGCAGACCAAACATCCGGACAAGCCGCTGATGGACTACGAGGCGTTCTTTCGTGAACGCCAGGAGGCCCGTTACGGCAGCAAGGCTGGACCGAAGTGTTGTTGAGTGAATAAAAAAAACCGGCCCTGAACAGGCCGGTTTTTTATGCGCGATGTTGTAAAACTGTCGAATCACGCCGCAAGGCGATCCGAGTCATCATCACTGTGCGAACGCTGAGCCTCAACCTTGCATTCGCGAGGCGTGGAGTCTCGCCGTTGTGCTTGCAGTGCACGATCAGCCAGTTTGGCGTTGTGAATCAGGCGACACAGCACGGCGGCAGTGGCGATGGACAACAGTGGCCAGTAAATGAACAGCGCTTTCAGGGACATGGCGTTTTCTCACGCTGCCGACGTTTTTCGTGACCGCCGAATCTTTACGGCAGTGGTGTAGTGTCATTGTGACATCTTTTTATGACAAATAATGTTGATTGTTGTGCTTGAGCATGAAAATTCTGTAGGAATTGCCATTTGCCCATGACTTCCCAAACCAAAGCGGGATAGCCGTTTGTCGGGGGTATCGGTATGCTCTGCGCGTCGTCTGAATGCCATCGATTAATAACTACAGTGATGCCATGAGCCAATCAGAATCGCGTGCGAATGTTCTAGCGCTGTATCCGGAAGACTCCCGCGAGGCAGCGGCTTTGCTCAAGCAAGCCGTCCCCTTGATGGTTCGCCATAACATTCCACCCAATCCTGTGCATTACGCGCTCTGGTACACCTACAGCAAAGGTCAGGATCCGGAGCTCAACCGGCACCTGGACAGGGTTCTCCGCGACTTCGACGGTTGCCCTCCGGAATCCGCGTCCCGGCTGTTTCGCGAATACATCATTCGTGACGAACTCGAAGACGTTCGCGCCGGGCAGCAACAGGTCTTCAGTCTGGTTGATGGCATGGAGCGCGACGTTTCGCGCAGTGTGATGGGCAGCCAGAACTTC
This sequence comes from Pseudomonas reinekei, assembly GCF_001945365.1. GTDB lineage: Bacteria > Pseudomonadota > Gammaproteobacteria > Pseudomonadales > Pseudomonadaceae > Aquipseudomonas > Aquipseudomonas reinekei. The sequence continues at coordinate 39,109 of NZ_MSTQ01000030.1, read as the reverse complement.
CAGAACCGCTTGGGCCAGTGCCTGGAAATGCTCGACGAACCGGCCAGTGACCGCTTGCCGGGCATTCTCAATGAGCTGCAGCAAAGTACCCGCGTTATGCAGAGCCAGCAGGAACACTTCCTCGGCCAGTTGCAGTCGGCGCAAAACGAAATCAAGACCCTGCGCGACAAGCTGGAGCGCGCCCAACGGGCGGCGACCCTCGATGGGCTGACCGAACTGCTCAACCGCACGGCGTTTACGCGTTTGCTGGAGCAAGCGCTGGGCAATGCCTCCCGGGGCGTGGCGCTGGTCATGCTCGACATCGACCATTTCAAGCAATTCAACGATCAGTACGGCCACCCCTTGGGCGACCGCGTTTTGCAGCATGTCGGGCAGGTGTTGCGCGCCGCGCTGCCCGCCAATGCGTTCGCCGGACGTTACGGCGGCGAGGAGTTCTGCGTCGTGCTGGAAGGCTGCGCCGATCTGGCCGGCGCCCGTGCCTTCGCCGAGCAACTGCGCCTGAAAGTGCAATCGTTGCGGATCAAGGCGCGCGGCACCGATACCGTGCTGGATACCATCACCGCGTCTTTTGGTGTCGCCTTCGCTGAGCCCGGTGAAAGTCTGGAAAGCCTGGTGACCCGCGCCGATGACGGACTGTATGAAGCCAAGCGCAACGGTCGCAATCAGGTGCATGGCATGCACATACGCCCGGCGTAACCCTGCGGTTGCGTTGCGCCGGATTTCTGTATGGGCTTACTGACCGTCCACGCTGCGCGGCACTCCGAAAGGGTTGCTGTCACGCAAGACCTCCGGCAACAACGCATCAGGGAAGCCCTGATAGGACAACGGACGCAAAAAGCGTTCGATCGACGTCATGCCCACTGAGGTGAAGCGGCTGTCTGACGATGCCGGAAACGGTCCGCCGTGAATGGTCGCGTATGACACTTCCTGCGGATGGGCAAACGCGTTGACCACGATCCGTCCGGTCCGCCGTTCCAGAATCGGCAGTAATCGGCGGGCCAGCTCAAAATCGTCCTCTTCCAGATGCATGGCCGCGCTCAATTGACCGCGCAGTGCACGAGCCACCGCGAGCATTTGCGCTTGATCCGTTACCTTCACCAGCAGCGCTGCCGGACCGAAGACTTCGTGTGCCAGGGCCGCTTCGCTGAGGAAGCGTTCGCCGTCCACTTCCAGCAAGGCTGACTGGCCGTCCAGGTCCGCCACCGCTGCCGAGCCTTCAACCACCGATCGGGCGCCAGCGCTTTGCAGTTGGTCCAGACCGTTGAGGTAGGACGCGTGAATGCCCGGCGTCAACATAGGACGCGCTGGTGCATCTGCCACACGTTTGATCATGGCCGCGCGCATCGCATCGAAGCCGTCGCCCTCGATTGCAATCAGGATCGCCGGCTTGAGGCAGGCTTGGCCGACGTTGACCAACATGCGTTCGATGAATCCGTCACCGATCTGCGCGCCGCGAGCAGTCATTGCCCGGGGCAGAATGAATGTCGGGTTGACGCTGGTCATCTCGGTAAATACCGGGATCGGCTCAGGTCGCCGTTGAGCGCGGCGATACAGCGCCATGCCGCCCTGTTCGGAACCGGTGAACGTCACGGCCTTGATCAGCGGATGGTCAACCAACGCCTCGCCGATGGCATTGCCGCCGCCCCGCACCATGGAGAACACGCCTTCAGGCAATCCGCTGTCCTGCACGGCTTTGCGAATGGCCTTTGCCTGAATCTCCGAAGCGCCAGGGTGGGCGTTGTGCGCTTTGACGATCACCGTCGCGCCGGCCGCCAGTGCCGAGGCGGTATCGCCACCGGCCACCGAGTAACTGATGGGGAAGTTGCTCGCGCCGAAAATGGCCACCGGGCCGAGGGCGATTTTCTGCAAGCGGTGATCCATGCGCGGTCGTGGCTGGCGATCGGGCTGGGCTGGATCGATGGCCAGTTGCAGGAAGCGGCCTTTGCGCACCACTTCGGCAAATTGACGGAACTGGGTCGCGGCCTTCGCCGCTTCGCCCTGAAGTTGCGCCTCGGGCAGGCCGGTTTCCAGCGCGGCCCGTGCTGCCAAGGGCAGGGCGACTGCATCGAGGTTATCGGCGATGCGCTCGAGGAAGGCCGCCCGTTCAGTCAGCGAGGTATGGCTGTACTGATCGAACGCTTCATCGGCGAGGTTCACCGCCATGTCCACTTCCACCACGCCACCGAAGGCGAAGTCCGGCTCGATGAGTTGATTGGTCGAGGGATTAAGCGCTTTCATGGTCCCGGCACTGGCGGGGACTTCGTTGGCGCCGATTAACAGGTTTCCGGTCAGTTTCATTTTCAGCTCACGACTTGAGGGTGGCGATCAATTGCTCGGTCGTCACAATCGAATGGGCGTACGTCGGACCGTTGAGTTCATGGGCGGCGTGCATCATTTCCGGCTTGAAAGCGGCGGTGGCGTCGCGCACCAGGGTGACGTGGTAGCCGAGTTCCTGTGCGTAACGGGCAGTGGCTTCAATGCAAGTGTTGGCGAGCAAGCCGACGATGATCACGTGGGTAATGCCTTGCTGCTTGAGCCGGAAATCCAGGTCGGTATTGGCAAAGCCGCTGGAACCCCAATGCTCCTGAACGATGATGTCGCCGTCCTGCGGCGCAAAGTCTGGATGCCATTCGCCGCCCCATTCGCCACGTGCGAAGTGATGCATGTGCTGGATCTTGCATTGGGTGGGGCTGGGGTGATCCCAGTTTTCGTAGTCGCCTTGTTCCCAGCGACGGTGCGGTACGATGACCACCTGGATGTCGAGGGCACGGACGGTGCGGTCGAGGCTGCGCAGGTTATCGAGCAGGCCGACCTGGTTGGCGATGGGTTCGAGCAGGGGGAAGATCTTGCCGCCTTCGGACAGGAAGTCGTTGTAGGGATCGACCAGCAGGTAAGCGGTCCGATCAAGCGGGTAGGCTGCGTTGGACATGACTGATTCTCCAGGGATTTAGACTGACCCATGCCATGGGATTGCCTTGGCATGGTGTTAATATGATAATCATAGTAACCAGGAAAGAGGCAAGCCCGTATGGCGGTAAAGAAGAATAGTCCTGAAACGTTGTGCCCGATTGCGCGGGCCGAGGACATCGTCGGCGATCGCTGGACCGTGCTGGTTTTACGCGAATTGTTCATGCGCAATCATCGTTATGACGAGATTCAGGCGCAGACGGGCGGCACCCCGCAAATGGTCGCGGCGCGCCTTAAAAGCCTGGAGGCTGACGGCATGGTCGAGCGCCGCGCCTACAGCGAAAGGCCCCCGCGCTACGAGTATCACCTCAGCGCCAAGGGTGAGGCGTTTTACTCGGTGGTATTAGCGTTGCGCGCCTGGGGTGAGACGTGGTGCAAATCCGCGGATGAAGGCCTGGCCGTGCGTTACACCCACAAGACCTGCGGCCAGCCTGCAGGGCTGGGGCCGTTGTGCGGACATTGCGGTGAGTTGCTGAGCCGCGAAACGTTGATCAGCGAACCTGAACCAGCTTACGTCGAAGAGCGCGCGACACGGCGCGAAGCCTTCAAGGGCAAGCGCGGGGCGGTGGCCGACAAGCTCGAACAGTGAGACCCCGCCGCAGGCTTCGGATCATCGATGTGTTAACGCCAACTATTCGTTCCAGTAATAGTGACCATCACCCATCACAAGTTCTGTTGCTGGCGGCAAACAAGGAAAATCGCGCCCATCTGAAACGCTTCTACCGGAACCGGCGCGATGAAAAAATTGACTCGACTGGCGCTTTTCGCACCCTTGCTTTTAGTAGGTTGTGCCTCAACGCCAAACGACCCGACGCTGACCTTGCAGACGAAAAAAGCGCCTGAGGATTACGCTCAGTGTGTGTTGCCAAAACTGCATGAAGGCGCGCTACACGCCACCGTCTCGGAAACCTCGCGCAGCTATCGGATTGTGGTTTCGAGCAAGGTCGCGGCCAACGATGTTCTGGAGGCGTACAAGGGCAAGGTGTTCCTGTATGAACGTACCTTGCTGGCGTCGACTTTCGGCCCATCGCGGCTCGAACGCGCTGCACAGGAATGCCTTTAAGCAACCGTCTACCCCGCCTGTTTCCTTCGCATTGACACGTTTGTGATGAACGTGTCGAGGCTATTTATCGCCTCGGTTTTTCTTCGCCGTTTTTAATATTGATCAAGTGTTCAATTGTGTTGCGTCGGAGGTGTTTGCCTCGATATAGTGGCAAAATAATATCAACTATAAATTACCTGCCAGCAGGGCTGCGGCACCCTCGTTTTTGCGTGGTCTGTTTGCTGGTTGACGAATCGCTCATTCGAGAATGTTCATGTCTAATCGCTCTCTGCACTTCAAACTGTTCTGGACGGCGCTGATTGGTACCGTTGTCGTCATGGCACTGCTGCTGGGCTCCATCGCTTACATCGCCTATGGCTCATCCGTAAAAGAAACGTTTGCCCTGGTCGATACCATCGTCAAGGCCAACGCCAAAGAAGTTGAAGTTGAACTGGGTGTCGGTTTTACCGTGGCCGAATCCCTGGCCAGTGTCGCCATCGCGATGCAGCAACAGCAGGTCGACCGCAAAACCGCCGATGCAATGACTCGCCAGTTGTTTGAAGCCAATCCCAAGCTGTTGGGGCTGGGCCAATACTGGGAACCGAACGCGTTCGACGGCAAGGACAGTGAGTTTGCCAACCAGCCGAATCACGACGCCACGGGCCGCTACCTGACCTACTGGAACCGTGCCAGTGGCAGCGTGAAGTCCGAGGTATTGAGCGGTTACGTGCCGGAAAATGCTGACAACCAGTATTACTACCGACCGCTGCGTTCACGCCAGCCGTGGGCCTCCGAACCCTATGCCTACGGCATCGGCAGCGGACAGAAAGTGATGTTGGTGTCGATCATGGTGCCGCTGTTGCAAGGGGGCAAAGCGATGGGTGTGGCCGGGGTCGATATCCCACTTGAAAGCATCACCCGCCAGCTCTCGACCATCGATGCCTACAAAGGCTATGGCGCGCTGATTTCCAGCGACGGCCTGTACGCCAGCCATCCCGATGCCAAGCGTTTGAGTCAGCCTGCCGACGAGTTGCCAGCAGCCGCCAAAGACGCGATCAAGGCCGGCCGGTCTTACAGCTTCGAGCACGATGGCTGGGGCTATGTGCTGCAACCGGTGCACATCGGCAAGTCGCCAAACAACTGGGCCCTGATGGTCGCTTATCCGCTGGCCGAAGCCATGGCCGGGATCAATCAATTTCTTTACACCGCGGTCATCATTGGCCTGGTGGCCTTGCTGTTGCTGGCCATCGTGCTGTGGCATTTGCTGGCGTGGCAGATTCGTCCGCTGTCGGGGCTCACGGTCGGTATCCAGGCCTGGGGTGGAGAACTGGGGCTGCGTTTCGAACAGCGCAGCGGCGATGAAACCGGAAAACTGGCCGGGGCGTTCAACCAATTCATTCAGCGTCTGGGGAATCTTGTGGGCTCGATTCGACAGAGCAGCACGGCACTGATGCAGATCTCCAATCACCTGGGCGATACCACGCAAGCGGTGGCCGAACGTGCGACGTCGCAACACACGGCCACCGAAGAAATGGCCAGCGGCGTCACGGCGCTGGCGCACTCTGTGACCGAGATGTCCCAGCAAGCCGAGGATGTGGAACAACTGGCGCGCAACACCGAAGCATTGACCACCCACATTTCCGGCGACATGAGCCAGACCCTGGCCGGCATCACCCACATCGACCAGACCATGGACGTGGTGGCGGGCGCGGTGGGCGATCTGGAAAAACGTTCGCAACAGATCGCCGGGATCATTGCGGTGATCCGCAGCATCGCCGATCAGACCAATCTGCTGGCCCTCAACGCCGCGATCGAAGCGGCGCGGGCAGGTGAGCAGGGCCGAGGGTTCGCCGTCGTGGCGGACGAAGTGCGGCAACTGGCGGAACGTACCAGCCGCTCGACCGGTGAAATCGGCGAGATGATCGGCGCCATCGGTTCGGACGTGCGCAACACCGTGGCCAACGTGCAGCAGGTCGGCGAAGCGGTACGCCAGGGCGTGGTGCAGCTGACCACGTCTGCCCAGGGCGTGGATCAGATTCGCCAACATGCCCAGGATATCCTCGCGCGCATCAGCGAAGTGGCGCGCCAGACTCAAAGCCAGGCTGCAACCGGGGAGCAATTGTCGGTAGCGATCCAGGGCGTCAGCCGAATCTCCGAGCAAAACGACCAGGCGATTCGCAGCCTGCTCGATCAGTCCCAGCAACTGCGCGACCAGGCCGGTTCCTTGAACCAGCAACTGACGCAATTCCGCGACTGACACACAAATCCCCCTGCAGGCGTCAGCAAGCCGGCGCCTGCAGGGTGGGTTATTTGAGTGCGGCCGTGCTCTGGCGCAACGTCAGCTCGAACGGCAACACCACATGCCGCTGCGCCAACGGCTTCTTCTCGATCAGCGCGATCAACATTTCCACGGCTTTCTGGCCGAACATTTCGGCCGGTTGCGCGATGGTCGTCAGCGGCGGGTCGCAATAGGCCGCGAACGGGATATCGTCGAACCCCACCAGCGACACATCCTGCGGAACGCGCAGCCCCTGTTGCTTGAGGTGCTTGAGCGCGCCGATGGCCATCTCATCGTTTTCGCAAAACAGTGCAGTGGGACGATCAGGCAGTTTAAGCATCGCTGCCGCGCCGTCATATCCGGCCTTGAGGCTGAAATCACCGTGACAGATCAATTCCGGGTCGCAGGCAATGCCGGCGTGCTGCAACGCATCCTGATATCCCGCCACGCGATCGCGGGTCAGAGGGCTGCTTTTCGGGCCTTTGATCAGGCCGATGCGGCGGTGACCGAGTCCGATCAAGTGTTCGGTCATGGCCTTGGCCGCGGCGCGGTTGTCGAGGCTGATGGTCGGATGGCGACCGCCCTGAATGACTTCGCAGGCGTTGACGATGGGCGGCAGCTCGGCGCTGGGGAAGGGTGTCTGGAACGGGTCGTAGGCGCGTAACTGGATCACGCCGTCGGCTTGATGGTTGTACACCAGCTCGGCGAACTCCCGTTCGATTTCCTCGCGACCCTGGGTGTCGCACAGCAATAAACGATAGTTAGCCACCTGCGCGGCCTGTTGCGCCCCGCTGATGACCCGGGCGAAAAAAGTGTTAGCGATGGCCGGCACCAGAATCACCAGGTTGCCGGTCCGGCGCGAGCGAAACTGCACCGCCATCAGGTTCGGTCGATAACCGGCCTGTTCCACGGCGGCGTTGACCTTGTCCCGGGTTTCGGGGAGCACACGCTCGGGCGACTTCAATGTTCGGGACACCGTGGCCACCGAGACACCGGCCAGCCGGGCCACTTCGCGGATATTGGACAAGACCACCTCGTTTTCAAACAGCGCGGCCAGCGAGCTTACCGCAGGTCGGCCATGGGCTGAAATGTTCGTGGACGCTAAACCGGGGTTTGACACGTCACCCAACAGCGCCTAAATTTCCGCCACGATGTAACCGGTTACATCATGACTGGATTACTACCTGACATCCGCATCAATCAGGGAGCAAGTGAATGAACGCTGCCGTGCCAAAAATAAGAATGGGATTTGTCGGAGGCGGTGAAGGGGCCTTTATTGCCAAGGCTCATCGTCAGGCCGCCGGGCTCGATGGGCGCTTTGAACTGGTGTGCGGTGCGTTCAGCCGTGATGCCGAAAACAACCAAAACACCGGCGCGGCACTGGGCCTGTCGGCATCACGCTGTTACAGCGACTGGCGGCAGATGATCGAATCCGAGCGCGCCTTGCCCGCTGGGCAGCGCATGGAACTGGTGGTCATCGTCACCCCCAATCACCTGCACGCACCGGTGGCCAGCCAGGCACTGAGTGCAGGGTTTCACGTGTTCAGCGAAAAACCTGCGGCGTTGAATCTGGCCGAACTGCTGGCGCTCAAGGACGTCGTCTCTCGCAGCAATCGTCTCTATGGCCTGGCCCACACTTACCTGGGCTATCCGATGGTCTGGCAAGCGCGGGAGATGGTGCGCAGCGGGGTGATCGGTGCGGTGCGCAAGGTGATTGTCGAGTACCCCCAAGGCTGGCTGAGCCAGGACGTGGCCGCGCAGGGCAACAAGCAGGCTGCCTGGCGTGATCTGCCGGAGCAGTCCGGGGTGGGCGGATGCATCGGTGATATCGGCACCCATGCCTTTTCCCTGGCCGAGTTTGTCGCCGACCAACCCATCCAGCACCTGTGCGCGATGCTGGGCGTGCACATCGAAGGCCGGCAGTTGGACGATGACGCCTCGATGCTGTTCAAGATGGCCGATGGCGCCAGTGGTGTGCTGATCGCCAGCCAAGTCTGCGCGGGTGAAGAGAACCCGCTGAAAATCCGGGTCTACGGCGACAAGGGCGGCCTGGAATGGCGGCAGGAAGAACCCGCCAGCCTGGTCCATCGCGCTTTCGATCAGCCGTTGCGCATCCTGCGTTCCGGCGTCGGCCAGCCATGGTTGTGCGAAGCCGCCAGTCAGCGCATGCGCCTGCCCGCCGGGCATCCCGAGGGGTATCTCGAAGCCATGGCCAATCTTTACGGCGATTTTGCCAGTGCGATTCGTGGCGAGGTGACCGGCCACGATGCCCCCGGCGTACCCGGCATCAACATCGGTTTGCGTGGCATGGCGTTCATCGAAACCGTCATCGCCAACCATCGCGGCGACAGCAAATGGACCGAACTGGTCTGCACCCCATGACCCTGGAGACTTCCGTGACCACTCCCTCCGAAATCTCATCCGGGCTGCGCGGCCCGGGTATTTTCCTTGCGCAGTTCATGTCCGCCGAGGCCCCGTTCGATACCTTGGCCAACATCGCCCAATGGGCGGCCTCCCAGGGTTACAAGGGCATCCAGTTGCCGACGTCGGGAACGCAGTTCATCGACCTCGCACGCGCCGCCGACAGCCAGAGCTACTGCGACGAATTGAAAGCGGTATGCGCCGCGGCGGGAGTCGAGATCAGTGAATTGTCGACCCACCTGCAAGGCCAACTGGTGGCGGTGCACCCGGCGTTCGACACGCTGTTCGATGATTTCGCGCCGGAGCATCTGCGCGGCCAGCCTGAGGCGCGCACCGCGTGGGCCATCGAGCAGTTGAAACTGGCTGCACGCGCGAGTCAGCGCCTGGGCTTGAAGGCGCACGCGACGTTTTCCGGCGCATTGCTCTGGCCGTACGTGTACCCGTGGCCGCAGCGTCCGGCCGGTCTGGTCGAACAAGGTTTTGCCGAACTGGCCAAGCGCTGGTTGCCGATCCTCGACTGCTTCGAGGCCGCGGGTGTCGACCTGTGCTACGAGATTCACCCCGGCGAAGACCTGCATGACGGCGCTTCGTTCGAGCGTTTTCTCGAGGCGGTCAATCACCATCCCCGCGCCGCGATCCTTTACGACCCGAGCCATCTGTTGTTGCAGCAAATGGATTATCTGGGGTTCATCGACCGCTACCACGACCGCATCCGTATGTTCCACGTCAAGGACGCCGAGTTCCGCCCCGATGCCCGATCCGGTGTCTACGGCGGTTATCAAGGCTGGGTCGAGCGGCCGGGGCGTTTCCGCTCGTTGGGCGACGGCCAGATCGATTTCAAATCGATCTTCAGCAAACTGACCCAATACGACTTTTCCGGTTGGGCCGTGCTCGAGTGGGAATGCTGCCTGAAAGATTCCGCGCAGGGTGCCGCGCAAGGTGCGGCGTTCATCGAGCGACACATGATCACCAGGACGCGCAAGGCCTTCGACGATTTCGCCGGTGTGTCTGCTGATGAACGTTTCAACCGGCGATTGCTGGGGTTGCCCGACGCCTGATGCGGGTCCCTTGCGGCTAAAAAACAACAATAAGACGGTGACTGTGATGACTTTGATGAATGCGCGACTCAGCGCAATGATGTTCCTGCAGTTCTTTATCTGGGGTGGCTGGTTCGTCACCCTCGGTACGTTCCTTGCCAGCAATCTGGGCGCCACGGGCGGGCAGATCGGCATGGCGTTTTCGACCCAGTCCTGGGGTGCGATCATCGCGCCCTTTGTGATTGGGCTGATTGCCGACCGTTTCTTCAATGCCGAGCGCATCCTCGCGGTGCTGCATCTGATCGGCGCGGTGTTGCTGTTTCAGCTGTACCGCGCGCCGGACTTCAGCACGTTTTACCCGTATGTGCTGGCCTACATGATGATCTACATGCCGACCCTGGCCCTGGTGAACTCGGTCGCATTCCGCCAAATGAGCGACCCGGCGCTGGAGTTTTCGCGCATACGCGTGTGGGGCACGATCGGCTGGATCGTGGCCGGTGTGGTGATCAGTTTTGTGTTCGCCTGGGATTCGCAAGCGGCGATTTCTGCTGGCGGCTTGCGCAATACGTTCCTGATGTCGGCCATCGCCTCGCTGCTGTTGGGGCTCTACAGCTTCACCTTGCCACGCACTGCGCCCTTGAAGCCGGAAGCGGGGCGTGGCGGGCTCAAGCAAATGCTCGGGCTGGACGCGCTGGGTCTGCTCAAGGATCGCAGCTATCTGGTGTTCTTCATTGCCTCGATTCTGATCTGCATTCCACTGGCTTTTTACTACCAGAATGCCAACCCGTTCCTCGCGGAAATCGGCGTGACCAACCCCACGGCGAAGATGGCCATCGGGCAAGTCTCCGAAGTGCTGTTCATGCTGCTTCTGCCGCTGTTCATTCATCGCTTTGGCATCAAGCTTGCGCTGTTGGTGGGCATGTTGGCGTGGGCCCTGCGCTACCTGTTGTTTGCCTACGGCAATAACGGCGACCTGGCCTTCATGCTGTTCACCGGCATCGCTTTGCACGGCATCTGCTACGACTTCTTCTTCGTCTCGGGCCAGATCTACACCGACGCCAAAGCCTCGGAACGATTCAGAAGTTCAGCCCAGGGCTTGATCACGTTGGCCACTTACGGCCTGGGCATGCTGATCGGTTTCTGGGTGGCGGGGCAGGTGACCGATCACTATGCGACCACCGCAGGCAGCCACGACTGGAAGCACATCTGGCTGTTCCCGGCAGGTTTTGCCCTGGCGATCTTTGTCTGTTTCTCCCTGGCGTTCAAGGGCCGCGAGGCGGCGGTGATGCAAACGTCGGGTTGATGCCCCTCGCCGCAGCGCTTTCGCAACGCGCTGCGGCCATTACCGAAAAGCACAAGACTTGCGGCGGAAAAGCCGGATAATGGCCGCCATTCGTTTAGCTCGTATTCTGGTAATCCCGCATGGAAATCAAGGTCAATTTTCTCGACAACCTTCGACTTGAAGCCAAGTTCGATGACTTCACCGTGGTGGCCGATCAACCCATCCGCTACAAGGGCGATGGATCGGCACCGGGTCCATTCGACTACTTCCTGGCTTCGTCGGCGTTGTGTGCGGCTTACTTTGTGAAGTTGTACTGCCAGACCCGCAACATTCCCACCGACAATATCCGTCTGTCGCAGAACAACATCGTTGACCCGGAAAACCGCTACAACCAGATTTTCAAAATTCAGGTCGAGTTGCCGGCGGATATCTCCGACAAGGACCGCCAGGGCATTCTGCGTTCCATCGACCGTTGCACGGTGAAGAAGGTGGTGCAGGCCGGGCCTGAGTTCGTGATCGAAGAGGTGGACAACCTCGACGCCGATGCCCAGGCATTGTTGATGCCTGCTTCGATGTCAGAGGCGGGCACCTACATCGCCGGCAAGGATCTGCCGCTGGAGCAAACCATCGCCAACATGTCGGGCATTCTCGCCGGCCTGGGCATGAAGATTGAAATCGCTTCGTGGCGCAACATCGTTCCCAATGTGTGGTCGCTGCACATCCGCGATGCGCACTCGCCGATGTGTTTCACCAATGGCAAGGGCGCCACCAAAGAAAGCGCGCTGGCGTCGGCACTGGGCGAATTCATCGAACGCTTGAACTGCAATTTCTTCTACAACGATCAGTTCTGGGGTGAGGAGCTCGCCAACGCGGCGTTCGTGCATTACCCGGACGAGCGCTGGTTCCAGCCTGGTCCGAAGGATGAGCTGCCGACCGAAATCCTCGATGACTATTGCCTGAAAATTTACAACCGCGATGGCGAGTTGTGTGGCTCGCACCTGTACGACACCAACTCGGGCAATGAAGAACGCGGCATCGTTTCGCTGCCGTTTGTGCGCCAGTCGGACGGCGAGGTGGTGTACTTCCCGTCCAACCTGATCGAAAACCTGTTCCTGAGCAACGGCATGAGTGCCGGCAACACCCTGGCCGAAGCGCAGGTGCAGTGCCTGTCGGAGATCTTCGAGCGCGCGGTGAAACGCGAAATCATCGAAGGCGAGTTTGCCCTGCCGGATGTGCCGGCCGACGTGCTGGCAAAGTATCCGGGGATCCTCGCCGGGATTCAGGCGCTGGAGGAGCAAGGCTTCCCGGTGTTGGTCAAGGATGCGTCCCTGGGTGGCGAATTCCCGGTGATGTGCGTCACCTTGATGAACCCGCGCACCGGCGGCGTGTTCGCCTCGTTTGGCGCCCACCCGAGCCTGGAAGTGGCGCTGGAACGCAGCCTTACAGAGCTGCTCCAGGGCCGCAGCTTCGAAGGCCTGAACGATCTGCCTCAACCGACGTTTGAAGGGCACGCGGTGACCGAGCCGAACAACTTCGTCGAGCACTTCATCGACTCCAGCGGTGTGGTGTCGTGGCGCTTCTTCAGTGCCAGCTCCGACTACGAATTCGTCGAGTGGGACTTCTCCGGTCAGGGTGAAAACTCCAATGCCGAGGAAGCCGCGACCCTGTTCGGCATTCTCGAAAACATGGGCAAGGAAGCGTACATGGCGGTGTATGAACACATCGGTGCCACCGCCTGCCGCATTCTGGTGCCGGACTATTCGGAGATCTATCCGGTCGACGATCTGATTTGGGATAACACCAACAAAGCCCTGTTTTTCCGCGCTGACATTCTGAACCTGCACAGCCTGGACAAGGCCGGCCTGAAAGCACTGGTCAAGCGCCTGGAAGACAGCGAACTGGATGACTACACCGACATCACCACGCTGATCGGCATCGAATTCGACGACAACACCGCTTGGGGTCAGTTGACGATTCTGGAGTTGAAGCTGCTGATTTATCTCGCCCTGCAAAAATTTGAAGAGGCGAAAGAGGCGGTGGAGATGTTCCTGCAGTACAACGACAACACCGTCGAACGCGGCTTGTTCTACCAGGCGGTGAATGTGCTGCTGGAGATGAAGCTGGACGAAGACCTGGTGCTGGAAGACTACGAAGCCAACTTCCGCCGGATGTTCGGCAACGAGCGGATGGACGCCGCCATCGGTTCGGTCGAGGGCGCGGTGCGCTTCTACGGGTTGACGCCTACCAGCATGAAGCTCGAGGGGCTCGACCGACACCAGCGCCTGATCGACAGCTACAAAAAGCTGCACGCGGCGCGGGCCAATGTAACGTCTGTCTCCCGTTAATCGCACTGATGACAAAAGCACCTTCGGGTGCTTTTGTCGTTTTTGACAAGCCGCAACCCGACGCGCTCGGTCACCCTTTTTTTGCCTCGACCGGGGTCATTGCCTCGCTTGCAACACGCTGATTCCAGCACTTGCCACCCGCCCTCGTGACGTTCCGCTCCCGGTTCGACTAAGGGAAACCTTTACCTGCCTTGGCGTTTTCCCCCCTTCGGATGCTGTTCGTCTTAATACCGGCGCGGCGTCTACTGACTTACCTTGCGTAGACAAGAGGCGTGTCGTCGCCACGGATTGTTCCATGCAATCCGTCTGGCGGTTTACCCCATAACAACAAGAGGCCTTGGTAATGCGCGATTCAAACGTCCCCTGCATCTCCCCTGCTTTGCGCCGGAAAGTGGCATGTATCTGCCCCTCAAGTTCCCGGCGACTTTTAGTTTGACACTGCTCCTATAAATACAGTGCCCAGAGCACATACAGATGTGGAGATGTTAGATGCATCATGTAAAGCAATCTTGCCGCGGGCTGGGTATGGCCGGCGTGCTGGGGATGATCTGTTCGCCTTTGGCGGCACAGGCCGATGTCATTGATGACAGTCACTTCAAAGTGGATACCCGTAACTTCTACTTGCACCGTAACTACACCAATACCAATGCACCGGATTCCGAAGTGCACAGTTGGTCCCAGGGTTTCGATGCGCAATTCACCTCCGGCTACACCGACACGGCGTTGGCCATCGGCCTGGATGTCGATGCGCAATACGCCCTGCGCCTGGATTCGTCGGGCAACGACGGTTCGCTGCCGTACAGCGTGAGCGATCAGCAGACAGCCGATGATTACAGCCGCGCCGGTGCCACTTTGAAGATGCGTTACAGCAAGACCGAGTTGAAGGTCGGTGATCTTCGCCCGCAATTGCCGGTGGCGTTCGATGACCCAAGCCGTCAGCTGGATACCATCTATCAGGGCGCTGTGGTCGAGTCCAGGGAAGTCGACGGATTGACGCTGACCGGGGGCCGTTTCTGGTCGGCCGCGACGCGGGAATCTTCCAATCACGAGAAGCTGTACAAGTTTGGCTCTACCGATAACCTCGACAGTGACGGCCTGGATTTTGGCGGCGCAACCTACGACATCAGCAAAAACCTGCAAGTCAGTTATTTCTACGGCGTGTTGCACGATATTTATCAGCAGCACTATTTCGGCCTGATGCATATGGCTGACCTGGGCAACGGCTACAAACTCAAAACCGACTTGCGCTACTTCAATAACAATGAAGACGGCAATGCCCTAAACGGCGAGGTCGACAACCGCTCCTACGGTGCCTTGTTCAGCTTGCTCAAGGGGGCTCACATGTTTGGCGTCAGTTACCAGCGCATGCTCGGTGACAGCGTGTTCCCGACCATGAATGGCTATATTCCGCAGCCTTACCTGGTGCACTGGTCGTCTCTGGCCTTTGTCCGTCCGGATGAAAAGTCCTGGTCGGCGCGTTACAGCTATGACTTTGCCGGGATGGGCATGCCGGGGCTGAAGTTCTTCACCCGCTACACCAAGGGCACCAACTGGGACCGTGGCGGTAACCTGAGCGACAACGAAGAAAGCGAACGCTTCCTGGGGCTTAATTACGTAGTGCAGAGTGGACCGTTGCAAGGCCTCGGGCTGGACCTGCGCAACATCGATGTAAAACAGAAATTCGGCTACGACTACAACGAATTCCGCGTCGCCACGACCTACACCTGGAAGTTCTGGTAAGCGTGCTGACACCATAACAATAAGAGGCCTGACCATGATCGAACCCATCATCCTTTACATCTGCCCCGCAACTTCCCAGTCGGTGCCCAGTGCACCGTCACCCGGTGCGCTGCGCGCATGAGCGGATTCCAAAAGGAGCAAACACTAGTGAATATCCAGGTCGATAACGCGGTCCTGCAGCAACAGAAGAAGACTTACCTTTACGAGTGGTACGTGGTGGGTCTGTGCATGATCGCGTACATCTTTTCCTTCGTGGATCGGCAGATCCTGGCGCTGATGATCGAACCGATCAAAGCCGACCTGCAGATCAGCGACACCCAGTTCAGCTTGCTGCACGGGCTGGCTTTTTCGTTGTTCTACGCCTTCATGGGCATGCCCATCGCCTATCTGGCCGACCGCTTCTCCCGGCCGAAGATCATCGCCGTCGGCGTGGTGTTCTGGAGCCTGGCGACAGCGGCCTGCGGCCTGAGCAAGAACTTCCTGCACATGTTCCTCGCGCGCATTGGCGTGGGCGTCGGCGAAGCGGCCCTGTCGCCGTCTGCCTACTCGATGTTCAGCGACATGTTCCCCAAGGAAAAACTCGGCCGCGCCGTGGGCATCTACTCGATCGGCTCCTTCGTCGGTGGTGGTCTTGCGTTCCTGGTGGGCGGCTATGTGATCGCGATGCTCAAGGACATGAACACCATCGAGGTGGCGTTTCTCGGTGCGATGAAAGCCTGGCAGCTGGCGTTCTTCATTGTCGGACTGCCCGGCATCGTCGTTGGTTTGCTGATCTGGCTCACCGTGCGTGACCCGGCGCGCAAAGGCCTGCAGGTCGATGCACAGGGGCGGGCGAAGAAGGTCGGGTTGAGCGATGGCTTGCGTTTTCTCGGTCGCCACCGTGCCACCTTTACCTGCCATTACCTGGGCTTTTCGTTTTATGCCATGGCCCTGTTCTGCCTGATGAGCTGGAGCCCGGCGCTGTACATCCGCAAGTTCGGCCTGTCGCCCATGGAGGCGGGCTACATGCTCGGCACCGTGCTGTTGGTGGCCAACACCACCGGCGTGCTGTTCGGTGGCTGGCTCACCGATTATCTGGCCAAAAAAGGTCATCAGGACGCCGCCATGCGCACAGGCGTCATCGGTGCCCTCGGCATGGCGGTTCCGGCCGTGATGTTCTCGCAAGTCGATCAGCTGTGGCTGTCGGTGACGCTGTTGGTGCCGGCGATGTTCTTTGCCTCGTTCCCGATGCCGGCGTCCACGGCGGCGATGCAAATCCTCGCGCCGAATCAGGTGCGCGCCCAGGTCTCGGCGGTGTTCCTGCTGATCAGCAATCTGCTGGGGCTGGGGTTGGGCACCACACTCGTGGCGTTGTTGACCGACCGTTACTTCGGGACGCCAGCGGCGGTGGGCTCTTCGATGTCGCTGGTGATCGCCGGTGCGTCGGCGCTGACCGTGCTGCTACTGTGGCGGGGTTGCCGGCATTTCCGCGAGAGCTATGCGCGGGAATACCCGACGCACGCTTGATCGGGCATAGTCCATGATCGGCGCCTCGGCCTCGCTCCTTTCGAAGGGAGCGGGGCCTTGGCGCTTCAGGCCGGGAGAACCCTTGATGCTGAATGACGTACACCTGCTGGAACGGCACAGTCTGCTGAGCTCGGCCGATTACCGTGAGATCAAGGACAAGGTCAGCCACTACCTGTGTCCACACAGCTTCAACGTGCTGCGTGACGAGCCGATTCACACCCGGCTCAACGGCGTGTTTTTCGGCGATTCGGCGCTGCTCGACTTGCGCTATGGCGCGCCGGTGGAAATCACCATCGGCGACATTGCCGATCAATACCTGTTTCGCATCACCTTGCAGGGGCATTGCGAAGTGGCCCACGGCCGGCGTAGCGCGGCGATGCAGTCGGGCTGCCTGAGCGTTTCCTCGCCCTTCGCGCAAAGCCGCATCGTGACCGATGGGCAATGCCGCAACCTGATCCTGCGTGTCGACCGCGATGCCCTGGAGGCGCAACTGCAACGCCTGTTAGGTCGCAGCCTGCGGCAGTCGGTGATCTTTGATGTCAGCGTCGACCACCTCGGCGCCGGCGTCGTCAGCCTCTATCACACCCTGGACTACATCTGCCGGCTTTACGGCGATGGCGTCGACGGTTCGCGCCTCGCCAGCGGCCTGTCCGAATACCTGATGCAATTGCTGCTCACCCAGTTGCCGCACAACTACTCGGCGGATCTGTTGATCGACTCGCGCGCACCGCTGCCGCATCACGTGAAGAAGGCCCGCGACTACATTGAGGCGCACCTCGACCAACCGATCAGCCTGACGACCTTGAGCGAGCTGTGTGGCGTTTCAGTGCGTACGTTGCAGAACGGCTTCAAGCAATTCCTCCAGCAAGCGCCGGTGGAGTTCATTCGCGACCGGCGCCTGGCGGTGATCCACGAATCGCTGAAGCAGGGCCGGGACGGTGAAACCGTCACCGATATCCTGTTGCGTCACGGCATCAACAGCTTCGGGCATTTTTCCAGCGCCTATCGGCTGCGTTATGGCTGTTTGCCGTCGGACACCCTGCGGCGACAGAAGCACTGAGACGGCTGCGCAATCCGTCACCCGGCTGCGCAATCGGGTGAGTCCGCAGCGGTCCAGCTCGATAGCATCGAGTCACATACAAGAGGAGTGACTCCATGAAAATTACAGTGTTGGGTGGTGGACACGGCTGTTATGCCGCTGCTGTCGAAATGGCTGAAAAGGGGCATCAAACCCGCCTCTGGCGTCGTGACGGCGCCGCGCTCAAGGCGCTGCTGGCCATCGGCAGCCTGACCATCAAGGACTACAAGGGCACTCGCCAGCTGTCCGTCGGCAAAACGGGCGACAACCTGTCGTTGACCGATAACCTGGCCGAGGCCCTGAGCGACGCGCAACTGGTGCTCATCCCGCTGCCGTCGACCTCCCACGAAGCCCTGGCCAAAGACGTGGCGCCGCACCTGCGCGACGGCCAGGTGGTGTTCCTGCCACCGGGCACGTTCGGCAGCTACGTGTTCGCCAAAGCCATGGCCGATGCGGGCAACGGCAGCAAAGTCGCCTTCGCGGAAACCGGCACGTTGCCGTATCTGGTGCGCAAGCATGGCGCCAGCGACCTGGTGATCAGTGGCTATGCCACCCGCCTGCCGACCGGCGTGTTCCCCAGCAACCTGTCTGAGCACGCCTTCGCGGTGTTGCGCGAGGCGTACCCGAGCGTTGAGCCGATTGAGGACGCCCTGAGCGGTGCGTTGATGAACGCAGGCCCCATCATCCACCCACCGCTGATCATGATGAACGCCGGTCCCCTGGAGCACTTCGAGTCCTGGGACATTCACAACGAAGGTACCCAGCCGTCGATTCGCCGCGTGACCAACCAGCTCGACGCCGAACGCATGGCCGTACGCGAAGCGCTGACCTACGGCGCGCCGCACTTCCCCCTGGCCGACCACTACAACATCCGCGAAGGCGATGAGTGGATGTACGGTCGCGGTGCCCACGGCAAGCTGACCGACAGCGGCGACTGGCGCGAAGATATCGACCTGCAAAAGCATCGCTACATGCTCGAAGACACGCGTTTGGGGTTGTCCTTTCTGGTGTCCGTCGGCCGCTGGGCCGGTGTGCCGACACCGGTTGCGCAAGGTTTGCTGAGCATTGCCTCGGTTGTCGCTGAACGTGATCTCTACGCCGAAGGCCGTACCCTGGAAAATCTCGGCCTGGCCACACTCGACCGGGCGCAGATGACCGAACTGCTGACCAAGGGTTTCAACTGATGAACGCCGCGTTGCCCCACGTCAGCGTGGTCGGTGCCGGGCGGATGGGCGAGGGCATTGCCCTGGCGTTCATTCATGCGGGCTTGCCGGTCACCCTCATCGACATCAAGGATCGCGCCGAAGATGAGCGGCACGGCTACTTCGAACGGGTGCGCAACAACATCCGCAGCGAACTGCAGATGCTGGTGCGGCTCGGCATGCTCCAGCTTGAACAGGCGGACATCGCGCTATCGCGCTTGACCCTGCAATCCCGGTCTCAAGCTGCAGAGACACTGCGCCTGTGCGACCTGGTGTTTGAAGCCGTGCCGGAAATCATCGGGGTCAAGCAGCAGACGTTCGCCTGGGTCAGCGAACATGTCCCGGCATCGGCCATCATCGCATCAACCACGTCGACCTTTCTGGTCACCGAGTTGAGCGAAATGGTCAGTGAGCCGAAGCGCTTCGTGAACGCCCACTGGCTCAATCCGGCCTACCTGATGCCGCTGGTGGAAGTCAGCCGCAGCGAAGCGACCTGCCCACACGTGGTCGAACGCTTGCTGCAACTGCTCAAGCGCATCGGCAAGGTGCCTGTGGTGTGCAACGCCGTGGCCGGCTACATCGTCCCGCGCATCCAGGCACTGGCAATGAACGAGGCCGCACGAATGGTGGAAGAGGGCGTGGCCAGCGCAGAAGACATCGACACCGCCGTGCGCGTCGGCTTTGGTTTGCGCTTCTCTGTGCTGGGCCTGCTGGAGTTCATCGACTGGGGCGGTGGCGACATCCTCCATTACGCCTCGCGCTACCTCAGTGGCGCGCTGTCGCCGCGCTTCGAGTCGCCGCAGGTCATTGCCGACCACATGCAAAACGGTCGCAATGGCCTGCGCGATGGCCAGGGCTTCTACGACTACCGCGACCTCGACGTGGAGGCCTACAAGCAACAGCGTCTCGGTGACTTTGTCCGCAAGCTGGAGTTGTCGGGGTTGACGCCGACGTTCGATAGCGCGTTGAAGCAGGCGTGAGTTCAGGGCCGGGAACCCGGCCCTGACCGTTAGGGTTTCTTCGGCGGAACGATAAAACTCACGGTCGTACTGGTGAGGATTTTATGAGTCGGGTCGGCGATCTCAAGCAGCACGTTGTGAGGGCCGGGTGTCAGTCCGACCAGGATAATCGGGTCTTCACTGGTGTGCGCCCATGTACCTTTCCAGTCGTCGACGGTCACGTGAAGATGGCTCAGACGAGGTGATACATCAGCCGCCGCTTTACCGAATACCGGCATGATCCTGGCGTGTTCCGTTCGATACTGGATGATGACAACCCCGCGCGCGAGCGGCTCGGCTAGCGGCGGATAGGCCATGAGGCTTGGCACCGATTCGGATTCCAGGGGCAGAATCGCCGGCGGCGGGTGGGTGTCGGCTGCTTGACCAGAGGCGGTTGAGCAAAAAAACGCAGCCAACGTGATGGCCGTCAGATTTCCGAGAGCGAGGGACATGAGGGTTACTCCCGCGGGATGTCATCTAAGCCTAGATCAAGCTACGTGTTGCGCGGGGGTTGATACAGCCTGGAATCGCGGGGTCAGCAAAGCAAGCATCAAATGTGGCATTTTTTCGACCTTGAGGATTGTTTAAGTTGCTGGCTATTCGAAGTGCTTTTCGGCAGAGCGCTGAAAGGCTGCAGGCGAGAAAAGCTGATTCGACTAGGGTAAGAATTGTGATTGCCGATTAGCAGCGAAAAACCAGTCTTTCGGGCCTCATTTCCCGCTTCAACGTACGTATGCACGGGAGTAAATCCACCCATGGAAGCCAACCGATTCGGTGATATTGCTGCATTTGTCTGCGCCGTGAAGGCTGGCAGTTTTACTTCCGCGGCCGCTTCACTGGGTCTGACCCGATCGGCTGTCGGTAAAAGTATCGTTCGTCTTGAGAGTCGGATGGGGGCACGGCTGCTCAATCGCACCACGCGCAAACTGAGCCTGACTGACGAAGGGCAGGTCGCCTATGAACGCTGGAAGCAAATTCTCGAGGATCTTGATGAGGTGGATGCAACCATGGCCTTGCGCCGTGGACGGCCGACCGGCACGTTCAAACTCACAGCCCCACTTTCTTTCGGCCAGCGCCACATCCTGCCAATTCTGGATGCTTATCTGAAACAGTGGCCCGAACTTCGTGCTGACGTCTGGTTCACCGATCGCTTTGTCGACCTGGTCGAAGAGGGGGTCGATATAGCCATCCGCATCGGCACGCCAAAAGACGATTCCCAACTGTTGACCAGAACCGTGGGTTGGCAGCAGTTTGCAACGTGTGCCTCGCCCTCTTATCTGGCCCGTTGCGGTGTACCGCAAACACCTGCAGAGCTTGTGGGGCACGACACCATCGCGTTCATCAGTGGCCAGGCCAGTGTCTGGCGTTACCAGACACCCGACGGCCTCTATTTCCATGAACAACCCGGGCGGCTGAACATTGACAGTTCTGAAGCCATGCGCGAAGCGGCGCTGACGGGCATTGGCCTGGTTCACCTGCCGACCTATATCACGGGTAACGACTTGCGCGATGGAACGTTGGTGGAAGTGCTCGAATTTTACCGTGCAGCGCCCGATCCAATTCGGGTTGTGTATCCGAGCAAGCGTCAGTTGTCGCTGCGTGTCCGCGCATTTATTGATCTGCTGATTGAGCGCTGGGAAGCTGGAGTGCCTTGGGACACTTGAGAGTATTGGGGACTCAGCGGACCTTGTGATGGTCTGTTGGTGGTGTTTATCGGACTTGAGGAATCAATAAACATGTCAGTCATCGCCACTCACCGAGACTGCCACCATGACAATCGCGACTCGACACGCGCCGCCAGTGCAATCTGACACCTTACCGACCCCCGATCCCTTGCTTGAGCGTCATCCTGGTTTTCGCCGTGTGTTTGAGCCACAAACGCTGACGGTGGGTCTGATTTTGCCCCTCGAAACCCACGCCGGCCGAGCCGCGCCGACCATGCGAGGTCACGTGGAAATGGCGCAACGCGCCGAGGCGCTTGGTTTCGGTGCGCTGTGGATGCGTGACATTCCGTTCTACGACCCGGACTACAACGATGTGGCGCACATCTTTGAACCTCTGGTTTACATCGGCTTTCTGGCCGCCGCCACACGCAGCATCGTCCTGGGAACCACCGGCATCGTGCTGCCTACCCATGAGCCCATGTACCTGGCCAAGCAAGCGACGTCTCTGGACCAGTTGAGCGAAGGACGCCTGGTGTTGGGGTTGTCCTCGGGCGATCGTTACACCGACTACCCGATGCTGGGCATCGATTATGAATCCCGTGGTGATCGCTACCGTGATGCCTTCTCGGTGTTTCGCACCCTGATTGAGCAGGACTTTCCGCGCTTTCGCTCCGAACGGTTCGGTGGTTCATACGGAAACCTCGACCTGGTGCCGAAAGCGCCGTATGGGCGCGTCCCGTCAATCGCTGTCGGCCAGGCACAGCAGAGCGTCGAATGGTTGGCTGAACACCTTGATGGCTATCTCGCCGGCGTGCAAAGCCCCGAGCGGTTGGTGTCATTGGGCGAAAGCTGGCACGCCAGAGTGCGTGAAATCGAAGGGCGCAACGCGTTCAAACCGTTAGGGCTCGGCGGCTACTTCGACCTCAGCGACAACCCGGACCAGCCGTTCCAGCGCATCCAGGGAGGCTTCCGGGCGGGGCGTAATGGCCTGCGTAACTACCTGGAGCAGGCGCAGGCTGCCGGTATTTCGCATATCGCGCTCAACCCCAAGGTCAGCCGGCAACCCTACGGCGAGATTCTTGACGAGCTCGCTGAGCACATCTTGCCGCTCTTCCCATCGCATGTTTGAGGTCCGGGCCACTGTCGCAGGGGCGGGTGCCGCCGGGGCACCTCCCTGTCATTCTTGTAGGACAACATGACAACCGTGGCCGGGCGCTCGTGGTTAGTAAAAATCAATTTCGTAGCCGAACCGTGACGCTGCACTGACGATATGTTGCCCCATGATCTGACGCGCCGCCGCCGCATTGCGGTCAGTCAACGCCTGCACGAGATCTTCATGCTCACCCCGTGCTGCATGGGGAATATTGCTGAACACCGGGCCCCGTCGCGCAAAGTTCATGGTGATCAGTGCCCGCATCGGTTCAAGCACGGTGCGAATCATCGTCTCGAGATAGTCATTGCCAGACGCTGCGGCCACGGCCCGATGGAAGTCGAGATCGGCGTTCACCGTGTCCAGCGTCGGTTCGCCTTCATATTGCATTCGCAGGACCGCAGCCTGGATGGTTTTCAGTTTGTGGGGCGTCATGTGCGAGGCTGCGAGTGCGGCAGCCTGGCTTTCCAGTACAGCCCGCACTTCGAACATGTTGCGAATTGTATTGTCACCGTCCAGCAAAGACGTGCGTTCGCGCTGGGGGGAAGGTTCCGCCGATTGGGGCGCGGCCGAGACGAACACGCCCACACCTTGGCGGGACTGGATCAAACCCTGAGCCCGAAGTGTGGCAATTCCTTCGCGCACGACATTCCTGCTGACGCCAAAGTTTTGCGAGAGAAATTGCTCGGTTGGCAACCGGTCTCCCGGACGCAGTCGGCCAGAAGCAATCTCGTCGCTCAACGAGCGGGCGATGTGCTCGGCCAGATGAGGGCGCCGCGCCACGGGTTGCACATTCATTTCACTCATTCCTTTCCTCCCTTTCACTTGTCTTCTTAATCTACATCAGAAGACTTGTTCCCAACAGTTGAAACTGAAGTTCATTGAACGCATAAAAAATATAAACAAATAAAATCAATGAGTTAAATGAAATTCAGGCGATGGCATGCCGAAATCATCAGTTGTTCAGTTGAAGGACAACAGGACGTCATGTACGTTGTCCTCAACCTGGCTCGCGCGAATCGAAAATCGCCGCGCCAACCCTGCAACCTGTTTGAGGCGACGTCTTATGAAAATTGCCAGTATCGAAACCATTCCGCTTCGGATTCCCTTCACTACGGGCGGGCCGTCGGCCGGTGGGGTTTGGGGCCCGAAAGACCTGCAAATGGTCGATTCCCTGGTGGTGAAAGTCACCACGGACGAGGGGATCGTCGGCTGGGGCGAAACCTTCGGTTTCACCGCCATACCGGCAGTGAAAGTCGTGATCGACACGATCCTCGCGCCTGAACTCATCGGCCGTGATGTGACCCTGCGTGAGAAACTCCAGGGCGATCTGCAAAAAAAGTTTCACGTCTTCGGTCGCAGCGGCGCATTCATCTATGGCCTGT
The DNA here is from genome assembly GCF_001945365.1 of Pseudomonas reinekei. GTDB lineage: Bacteria > Pseudomonadota > Gammaproteobacteria > Pseudomonadales > Pseudomonadaceae > Aquipseudomonas > Aquipseudomonas reinekei. The sequence continues at coordinate 15,014 of NZ_MSTQ01000030.1, read as the reverse complement.
CGGCGATTGACATTGCGCTGTGGGATATCGCCGGCAAAGCGGCGGGTAAACCGATCTACCAACTGTTGGGAGGCAGCGAGGCCACTTCGTTGGCGGCCTATGCAAGCTTGATCCGCTATGCCGACCCTGAACTGATCCGGGTCAATGTGCAGCGCGCGGTCAACAGTGGTTTCCGTCACCTCAAGCTGCATGAAGTGAATGCCGATGTGATCCGCGCCGCGTGCGAAGCCGCAGGCCCCGGCGTGGAAATCACCCTTGATGTCAACGCCCCATGGTCGGTGCGTGAAGCACTGGATATGACCGAGAAACTGCGCCCGTTGAACCTGCGCTGGATCGAAGAACCGGTGTGGCCGCCGGAAGACTACGCGGGCCTGGCGCGGGTACGGCAGCACGGCGGCATCCCGGTTGCGGCCGGCGAGAACGCTTCGACGCTGATGGACTTCCAGCATCTGCTTGAAGCCGGCGCGGTCGATTTCATCCAGCCTAGCCCGGCCAAGATGGGCGGCATTACCGAACTGCAAAAAGTCTATGCGCTGGCCAATGCGCATGGCGTCACCGTGATGGTCCACGCCTTTTATGACGGCCCGGGCCTGTTGGCCGCCGTGCATGGCAGTGCCGCCCTCGGCGGCGCGAAGTCCCTGGTCGAGTGGCGTTACTTCGATCTCGAAGCGCAGCTCTATGGCGACGCCATCATTCCGCGTAACGGCCGCATCGACGTACCGCAAGGGCCCGGGCTTGGCATCGAGCCCGACCAGGACGTCATTCGGGACTACCGCATCAAACCCTGACCGACCGCTTGATCGTCGCCGACGCGTCGGCCTCGATCAGCCACGACCACATTCTTGATAAAAATAAATACGAGGATTGAGCACATGTTAGACAGAATCGTAGGGCCAATTTTGCCCGTCGCCTTTGTGATCGCGCTTGGCTACATCGCCGGCAAACGCGGACGACTGACCCATTCGGACAGCCTGTTGATCAGCCGGTTGGTACTCGGCTGGATTTTCCCGGCACTGTTGTTCGTCGGGATGGCGAGCACGCCTCGTGAACAGCTTCTTGACTTCAAATTCGTCGCGGCGACGTTCATCGGCATCATGGGCATGTACGCGATAGCGCTGGCAATCGGCTGGTTCACCACGCGCAATCTCAAGGTCGCAACGCTCAAGGGCTTCGTCAACGGGTATCCGGACGCGGCCTTCATGGGCATCCCGATCCTCGCAACGATGTACGGCGCCGGCAGCATTTATTCGGTGCTGGTGCTGAACCTGGTCGCGAGCCTGGTGATGATTCCGCTGACGACCATGCTGCTGACCATCGCCGATGGAAAGGGCAGCGGCACCCAGGCGTTCGTGTCGAGCCTGTCGGGAGCGGTACGCCGTCCGCTGATGTGGGCGCCGGCCCTTGGCATTCTGATTTCGCTGCTGCAGGTCAAGCTGCCGCCGATTGCTGCGGAGTCACTCAATCTTCTCGGCAAGGCAACGCCTGGCGTCTCCCTGCTCTGCCTGGGACTGATCATGTCGTCCGAGAAACTGAAAATGTCGGGTGAGGTGTGGGGCAACCTCGGGCTCAAGCTCCTCGTTCACCCGGTGTTGATGTTCGCCGCCACTGTGGTGCTGGGCACCCATGGGCTTTATGCCCAACAGATGATCCTGCTTTGCGCGCTTCCGTCGGCGACCATCCCGGCGATGTTCGCGAACCAGACCGGCGCCTATCAGAGTGAAGCTGCGACCTCCATCCTGGTCAGTACGGTGCTGTCGATCGTGACTTTTTCTTTCGCGATCTACCTGATTGATGGAGGACTGGCTGCTGCCTGATTGGTAGTTGCGCAGGGCGGGTATCGCGTAGCCCAAGCTGCCCGGTCATCTGCGCGAGCTGCCTCGCAACTGCGCCGGACTCACTCCCAGGCGTTGCCTGAACACGGTCGTCATGTGCGCCTGGGAGTTGAAACCGCAGCGGTAGGCGATTTCTGTCAGGGTCGCTGTCGAGTCGCGCATCAGGGCGCGGGCTTTGGCGAGGCGTCGGTCGATCAGGTAACTATGGGGACTTTTGCCGGTGGCGCTTTTGAATGCCCGCATGAAGTAACCTTCGGACAATCCCAGTAATTGCGCCATTACCGGTACACCCAGCGGGCCGTCCAGGCCCGCGTCGATGAACTCATCGAGCAAGCGCATCCGGCTGCCGGTTATCGAGCCAGAATGCGGCGATGAACTCGTAGCGGTTTGCGTCGTTCGTTCAGCCAGGGCCAGTGCCCAGGCCTCCCAGTCGTCCTCAACGGACCCCCGCAACAAGGCGCTGCGCATCCGCCGGGCAAGGATCGTGGCGTGTAGGTCGATGCGGTTGTTGAAGGCACGGTCTCCCGCCAAGGCAATACCGTCAGTGCGCAGCACGCGCAGGTATTCACCGCCCTGGGGTGATTCGGACAAGACGTCGCAGCCGACCGGCACAAACGCCAGGCCGTCAGGTATCGCATCGAAGGGCAGTACCCGGTCGCTGCCGATGGCGTGCAGGCCGCGCTGGCTGTCGAAGGCGAAACCAATCGCAGATTGCGCCGCCACATAACGGGTAGCGTAGGCGCAGCCAGGCAGCAATTCGATCAGCCACGGCCCGGCTTCGACCCGGCGGACCGGTTCAGACGGGGAAGGTGACGGCAGTCGGGTTCGATGGCTCATGAAAACCATACTAAACAAGAGCGGGCGCAAAAGTCAGGTCAGTTTTCTGAAAGCCGGCAGCGGGGGCCGTGTCTAGACTGGGCAAAACCTCAGGGGAACAGCTCATGCACAGACTGACATGCGACGACATCGAACAAGCAGCCCTACGTGTTTATCAGGTCATGCCTGCGACCGCCCAATACGCTTGGCCGTTGCTGGCGCAACGGCTGGGTTGCACGGTGTGGGTCAAGCACGAAAACCACACGCCGACCGGTGCTTTCAAGGTACGCGGTGGCATTACCTTCATGCATTGGCTCAAACGTGCGCACCCCGAAGTGAAGGGCATCGTCAGTGCCACCCGTGGCAATCATGGACAGAGCCTGGCGCTGGCGGCAGGCGCGGCAGGTTTGCGGGCCTTGATTGTCGTGCCGCAAGGCAATTCGCTGGAAAAGAACAACGCCATGCGCGGCTTCGGCGGCGAAGTGGTGGAGTTTGGCCGCGATTTCGACGAGGCCCGGGAGGAGGCCGCACGCCTGGCACAAATCCATGGTCTCTTCCTGGTTCCGCCGTTCCATCCCGAGCTGGTCAAAGGCGTGGCCACATACGCGCTGGAGCTTTTCAAGGCAGCGCCGGACCTGGATACGGTGTATGTGCCGATTGGCTGTGGATCGGGGATTTGCGGGGTGATCGCCGCCCGCGACGCGCTGGGCCTGAAGACTCAAGTGGTGGGCGTGGTTTCCAGCGAAGCGGCCGCCGCAAAGTTGTCGTTCGAAGCCGGAGTCATCTGCGAAACCGCCACGGCCAATACCTTTGCCGATGGCCTGGCGGTGCGCAAACCCATTGCTGAAGCCTTTGCCGTTTACGCGCAGGGTGCAGCGCGGATCGTATCGGTCAGCGACGAGCAGATTGCCGAGGCCATGGACGTGTATTACACCGACACCCACAACCTCGCCGAAGGTGCGGGCGCCTCTGCCCTGGCGGCGCTCATGCAGGAGCGTGAGGCCATGCGGGGGAAAAAGGTGGGCGTGATTCTATCCGGTGCCAACGTCGACAAATCGGTGTTTGCGAAAGTGATTGCGTGAGGGCAGAGGGGCGTGTGTATCGCTGTGTATCCGAACCCGCTGTACGGAGACTGGCTTACAAATGCCCTCGAACCGGATACATCCGGGATACACGGTTGCAGTCAAATAGCCCTGCCTTAGCGAGAAAGCAGATGCGCCTCGCACCACGGCTTATCGCCCTTAGTGGCAATGACCTTAGCGGCTTGGCCGCACACCGTATCCGGAGAATCACCATGTCCCGTATGTCGAACAAATCCCGTATTGGCCTGATCGCTGTTGCACTGGCCGGCAGCATGAACCTCGCTTCGACCGCTTTTGCTGCAGACGCTCTGCCTCAGGGCTACCAACTGGCCTCCGCGGAAAAAACCAGCGAAGGCAAATGTGGTGAAGGCAAGTGTGGTGCTGACGAAGCCGGCGCCAAGGTGACCAAGGCCGGCGAAGGCAAGTGCGGTGAAGGTAAATGCGGTGATGCTTCGTTCGCTCGTACCGACACTGACCACGACGGCCGCGTTTCGCTCAAGGAACTGCTGGCTGTAGCCCCGCAAGGTGCTGAAGAGTTCAAAGCGATGGACACCAACGGCGATGGTTTCCTCTCCGAAGGCGAGGTGTACAAATTCCGCACCAACCAGTTCACTTCCAACGGCAAGAAAGTGCCAACCGAACTGTTTACCAAGATGAGCAAAGCGCAAAACTGATCGCTTGATGCACATGTAAAAAACCTCCCCGGGTTCGCGCCCGGGGAGGTTTTTTTATGGCGGTTGAAGTGGCCTGTCAGGCAAAAGCGCTGCGGTAGGCAAACAGGCCGGGCAAGCCACCTGTCATGACAAACAGCAGATTGCTGCCGGCCGGGAAGTCGCCTCGGCGCACGGCGGCGAGCATTCCGGCGAACGCTTTGCCGCCGTAGACGGGATCGATCAGCAAGCCTTCTTGGGAAGCGAGCAGGCGCACGGCTTCAAGCATCGCTTCGGTGGGTGCGCCGTAGGCCTCACCGCGTTGGCTGCCGTCGACGTTGATTGCGCTAACGCCCACCGTTGCTTCGTGATTGAGCAGGTGCAGTGTCTGCCGGGTTTTTTCCTGTGTTGTGGCCAGTGCCTGGTCTTCGTCTGCCAATACCGAGTAGCCGACAATCGACGTTGCCGAGCGGGCGAGGGTTACACCGGCGAGCAATCCCGAGTGGGTACCGGCACTGCCGTTGGGCACGATGATCTGATCGAACTGCAGGCCAAGCGCGTCAGCCTGGTGCAGGATTTCAGCGGCGCAGGCGGCGTAACCGAGGCTGCCCCGGGGACTGGAGCCGCCCAAGGGCATGACGAAAGGTTTTTTGCCCTGATCTTTGAGCTTCGCGACTAATTCGTCAGCGTAGGCGTTCGGTGTGACGCCCCGCGCTAGCCGGTGCACTTTCGCGCCGAACAGATCGTCCAGCAGGACATTGCCGTTGTGGCAAAAATCGTTATCGGTGCGCACGGCTGATGGCGTCAGAATCAGTTCGCACGCCAGGCCTTGGCGCGCGGCCACCGCTGCGGTCAGCCGCGCATGATTGGATTGAAAACCACCCCAGGTCACCAGCGTGTCGGCACCTTCGGCCAGTGCTTCACCCAGCAGAAACTCCAGTTTGCGCAGCTTGTTGCCGCCACCGCCGAGCCCGGTGAGGTCATCGCGTTTGACGTAGAGGTTGCAGCCATTGAGTTCGGGCAACTGGCTCAGGCGGGTCAGTTTCTGGATCGGTGTCGGGCCTTCAAGCAAAGCCGCCCGTGGATAGGCAGTCAGTGCGGCATCAAGATGATTCACGTTGTGGGGCATGGAGGTTCGCTCGTGGAGTGAAAGAACGCAGTGCATCGGTCACTGTAAAAAAGCCCTGGGGTGAAGGTATACGGTCGTTTCGGAATTACTGTTGATACACCGTGTAACTAACGCTCCCGGCCAATCCCGTGCAGGAGTCGAGCTGCATATCATTAATCCAGATAACAGCTGTCTATTAAATTCGCTTCTTGAGATACCTTGCTCGCGCGTACAGTCGGCCCCGACTGATGAACGAAAGGGCAGACAATGAACACTGTGAAGCCAACAACAGCCGGTACTGCGCTACAAACGGCCAGCCCCTGGCGAGGAACCGTGGCCGGGTTTTCGGCGAGTCTTGTGGGGATTGGTCTGGCGCGGTTTGCCTATACGCCGTTGCTGCCGGCCCTTGTCGGAGCGCATTGGTTCGATGCTTCCAGGGCGGCCTACCTGGGGGCGGCAAACCTTGCCGGGTATCTGGCCGGAGCCCTTTTCGGCCGCTCACTGGCGTCGAAAACCTCAACCCGGTTTACCCTGCGGGCGATGATGCTGCTGGCGAGCATCGCGTTTTTCGCCTGTGCGTGGCCGGTGTCTTTTGCCTGGTTTTTTGCCTGGCGATTCCTCTCGGGCGTTGCCGGTGGCGCCTTGATGGTCCTGGCCGCGCCAACCGTACTGGCGCACGTTCCGCCCTCCCGCCGGGGCTTGGCCGGCGGTTTGATTTTCATGGGGGTGGGCGTCGGGATCGCCGCGTCGGGGACACTGGTGCCGATGCTGTTGCAACAGGGGCTTGAACAAACCTGGCTTGGCCTCGGCCTGATCTCCCTGGCGTTGACGCTACTTGCCTGGTGGGGCTGGCCCACAGCGGATGCCCCGGTAGCCACCCCCTCTCATCACCGTCACGCTGCTCCCAGCGGCACCCTCAAGGCGCTGTATGTCGAATACGCACTCAACGCGGCCGGTTGGGTGCCACACATGATTTTCCTGGTGGATTTCGTCGCCCGCGGCTTGGGGCAGGGGCTGCAAACCGGGGCGCAATATTGGGTGCTGTTCGGCATTGGCGCCACTGTCGGGCCGTTGTTGGCCGGGCTGCTGGCGGACCGTATCGGCTTCGGTCGTGCATTGCGGGTGTCGTTCATCATCGAGGCCATCTGCGTTGCGGTGCCGGCGTTCGGGCTTGGCAGCGTCTGGCTGATGATCTCCAGTGTAATCGTCGGCGCCTTTGTCACCGGCACCGTGCCGCTGGTACTGGGTCGGGTTCATGAAATCCTCGCCCATCATCCGGCGCGACAGACGTCGGCCTGGCAGACCGCCACGGTCGGATTTGCGCTGTTCCAGGCGGTCGCCGCCTATGGCCTGTCGTTCCTGTTTTCCTATAGCGGTGGCAATTACAGTCTGCTGTTTCTCATTGGCACATCGGCCATGTTGCTCGCCTTCGTGATCGATGTAGTGGCGGTGGTTCAACGTTCGACACCGGAGCATCTGTTGAAGTGAATTACGCTGATCGCAATCGTCTTTATTGGCGCCGCAACCTCGCTGTTTGTGTGTTCGGTTCGTTCACCACGCTGGTGAGCCTGAGCATGCTGTTGCCGTTTTTGCCGCTGTATGTGCAACAACTGGGCGTGACGAACCAGGCCGATGTAGTGCAGTGGTCCGCCGTGGCGTTCGGCGCAACGTTTTTTGGCACGGCGATGACCGCGCCGCTCTGGGGACGGCTGGCGGATCGGTTCGGGCGCAAGCCGATGTTGGTGCGGGCGGCCATCGGCATGGCCATCGTGATGTCGCTGATCGGGCTGGCGCGGGACGTTACCGACCTGGTGGTGCTGCGATTGATCGCCGGGCTTATCGGCGGCTATGCCTCGGCCTCTATCGTCATGATCGGTTCCCAGGTGCCGAAGGAGAAGGCCGGTTGGGCCTTGGGCGTGCTGTCGACAGGGGCGTTGTCCGGCAATTTGATCGGGCCCCTGGTGGGCGGATTTCTGCCGCAATGGGTGGGTATTCGCGGCACTTTCTTCGTTGGTGGCGCCATGATTGCGCTGGCAGCGATCACCACCATCGTGCTCATCCGTGAGGACTTCAATCGCCAGTCAGATGGCTCGCGACGGACCGACAACGCTCAAGCGCCGGCCGACCGTTCACGCTGGCCGGTCATCGGCGCACTGTTGCTGACGGCGATGATGGTGCTGCTGGCCAACATGTCGATCGAACCGATCATCACCGTTTACATCGGCCACCTTGGCGTTGCCTTTGATGAGCAGGCGCGGATCGCCGGCGTGGTAATGGCCTGCTCGGCGCTGGGCAGTATTCTGACCGCCGCCAAGCTGGGGGCGCTGGCCGACCGGGTCGGCAGCTGGAACGTCATCATTGGCTGTTTGCTGGTGACGGGCCTGGTGATGATCCCGCAAGCGTACGTCACGCAATGGTGGCAACTGGCGGTGTTACGCGGGCTGATGGGCATGAGCATTGCCGGGTTGCTGCCGGCCATTGCCAAGCTGATCCGCCATTCGGTGCAGGAGCACAACACCGGCAAAATTCTCGGTTATCTGCAATCCGCGCAGTTCTCCGGGCAGGTGATCGGGCCATTGATCGGCGGTCAGATCGGTGCGCATTTCGGCTTGCATCAGGTGTTTCTGGTGACCGGTGCGTTGCTGGCATTGTGCGCGGCAGCCAACGGCTGGGTGAAAAGCCGCTTCCATGCGATGCCCGTTGTTACAGCGGGGCAGTGACACCCTCCACACGCACGCTGTGCAGAAAGGTCGCCAGCGCACTGGAAAAGTAACCGTCAATGCGGCGCACGAATACGGTCTCCACGTGGGCCAGTTCCGGGGGCAGTTCATGCACCGTCACCAACCCCGCACGTGCCGCATCGGCGATGACGCCTCTGGGCAAAAGCGTGATGCCGACGCCGGCGGACACGCAGGCGATGATGGCTTCGATCGAGCCGAATTCCAGCGGCTCGGGAGCCAGGACGCCGAGTTGGGTCATCAGCGTATCCAGGCGTTGGCGATAGGAGCAGCCGAGGCGAAACACCACGGTCTTGAGATTCTCGATACCGGCGATATCGTCCAACCGCAGCACCGCCGGTGAGGTGATCAACACCAGCTCCTCGCGAAACGCGGCTTGCGTATGCAGATCCGGATGATTGACCGGACCGACCACGAATGCACCCTCCAGCTTACAGTCGATGACATCCTGGATCAGGCTGCACGTGGTGCCGGTGCGCACCACCGGACGAACCTCGGGATAAGCTTTGGCAAACCGGGCAATCAGCTGGGGCAGGCGCAGGGCGAGGGTGGTTTCCAGCGTGCCGATTTCCATCACGCCTTTGGGGTGGCCGTCATCGCGGGCAGCGCTTGAAGCGTCGACCAGCAATTTCGATAAGCGGGCGGCGAAAGGCAGGATACGGCGACCGGCGGGCGTCACTTGCACACCTTTGGCGCTGCGCTGAAACAACGCAACCCCTAGCTCATCCTCAAGCGAGCGAATCCGCGCCGAAACGTTAGACTGCACGGTGTTCAGCTCGCTGGCGGCCTTGTTCATGCTGCCGTGGCGCGCCACGGCGTCCACCACCTTGAGATCCGCTACATCCATCAACATCACCTATCTCAAAAAGTAATAGCCATTGCCACGGTTAAAGCCTGATGGAGATTAGAGTCGGGGTGCGGAGAAGACAAGTGCAACAACGATTTAGATTCACCAAAAACGATCAACGGAATCATTATTGATCATTTTACATGATCAAGTGGCAGGCATAGGTTGAAGGGGCACAGATACCGCAGCCAGTGGCGGATCGAGTCTGAATCTGAGGCTGTGGAACAACAATAACGCAACCACTGCAACACGGAGTCAACGTGAATCATGCAACTGAGTCAGCCAGAATCCGTAATCATCCCCGGTACAAGGACTTGGTCTCACGGCAACGACGTTTCGTCGCCAGTCTTACCGCCGCCACCCTTGTCCCTTACTTCGCGTTCATCCTCGTCGCCGCCTTCGCGCCCCACCTTTTAGCGACGAAGATTTCCGCCACCAGCGTCATCAGCATCGGGTGGCCTTTAGGGGCGGTGTTCATTGTCGGGGCCTGGTTGTTTACCGGTCTCTACATCCATCGCGCCAACGGTGAGTTCGATGACCTGACCGCAGAAATCCGCGCGGGGGCCATCGTATGAAACGCATCCTCGGCAACCTCATCCTTCCCGTTCTGCTGTGTGTATTCGCGGCGCGCGCCATGGCCGGCGATGTCATCCAGAACGTCGAAAAACAGCCGATCAACATCACCGCGATCAGCATGTTCCTGGTCTTCGTCGTGACCACCTTGGGCATCACGTACTGGGCTGCCTCCAAGACCAAATCCATGGACGATTTCTACACGGCAGGCGGTGGCATCAGTGGCTTCCAGAACGGTCTGGCACTGGCCGGTGACTACATGTCGGCGGCGGCGCTGCTGGGGGTCACCAGCATGATCTTCTTCAACGGCTTCGACGGCGTGCTGTACTCGATCAGCTTCTTCGTTGCCTGGCCGCTGCTGTTGTTTCTGTTCGCCGAGCGCATCCGCAACTTGGGGCGCATTACCATTTCCGACATCGCCTCTTTTCGCCTCGACCAAAACCGCATCCGCACGCTGACGGCGTTCGGTTCGCTGACGGTGGTGTGCTTTTATCTGGTGGTGCAGATGGTGGGGGCGGGGCAGTTGATTCAGCTGCTGTTCGGCCTGCCTTACAACTATGCGGTGATTGCCGTGGGCCTGTTGATGGCAGTCTACGTGACCTTCGGCGGCATGGTCGCGACCACGTGGGTGCAGATCATCAAGGCCGGCTTGCTGCTGGTGGGCGGGACGCTGCTGGCGTTTCTGGCGCTGAGCAAGTTCGGTTTTTCCTTCGATGTGCTGTTCGAAAAAGCCGTGGCCGCGCACCGTGACGGCGAGCGGATTCTGCTGCCGAGCAAACTGGTGGCCGACCCGCTGTCGCTGATCTCGTTGTCGCTGGGGCTGGTGTTCGGCACGGCAGGGTTGCCGCACATTCTCATGCGCTTCTTTACCGTGCCGGACGCCAAGCAGGCGCGCAAATCGGTGTTCGTCGCCACAGGGTTCATTGGCTTTTTCTACTTGATCGTGGCGGTGCTGGGGCTGGCCGCCATCGTGATCGTTGGGCAGGACCCGGCCTTCTTCGAGGGCGGAAACCTGGCGGGCAAGTTGATCGGCGGCGGCAACATGCCGGTGATGCACCTGGCCAAAGCCGTGGGCGGCGATCTGCTGCTCGGCTTCATTTCCGCCGTGGCCTTCGCGACGATTCTGGCGGTGGTGTCCGGGCTGACCATGGCGGGCACGTCGGCGATTTCCCATGACCTGTATGTGATGGTGGTCCGCAAGGGCAAAGCCGATGCCAGGGACGAGCGTCGCGTATCGCGCATCGCGTCGGTAGGCATCGGCATCGTCGCGGTGGTGCTGGGCATTCTGTTCAAGGACCAGAACATCGCGTTCCTGGTGGCGCTGACCTTTGGCGTGGCCGCGTCGGTCAACTTCCCGATTCTGGTGCTCTCGATGTACTGGAAAGGCTTGACCACGCGCGGTGCGTTGATCGGCGGTGTCGCGGGTCTGGTAAGTGCGGTGGGGCTGGTGATTCTCTCGCCGGCAGTGTGGGTCAAGGTGCTGGGTAATGCCGAGGCGATCTTCCCTTATGACTATCCGGCGATCATTTCGATGAACGTGGCGTTCCTCTTCACCTGGTTGGGTTCGGTCACCGATCGCAGTCACGGTGCAGTGCTTGAGCGCGAGCGTTTCGATGATCAGCTGATCCGTGCCCAGACCGGGCTCGGCGCCGCGCAGGCGGTCAACCACTAAGACTTTCGCGGTCAATCCTTTCCTGATTTGCGACCTCTGCAAAAGGAGTCAGCCATGCAACTTAGAGACAATGGCTTGAGATTTTCCCCCATCACGGTTGCCCTGCACTGGGTCGTGGCGTTCTCCCTGCTGGCGATTTTCGGCCTGCAACTGTTGATTGATAACGCCGCCAGCGCGGCCTCGCAACTGGAGTTCGGCAGGCTGCAAAACCTGCTGGGCCTGATTCTGTTCCTTGTCTCGAGCTATCGGTTCTGGGCGCGGATCACTTCATACCATCCGCTGCCGGTGGGCACGCCGAACCCGATCGAAGTGATCATCAGCCGCTCGGTGGCGGTGTCGCTCGCCCTCGCGATGGTGCTGCTGCCGATCGCGGTGTGGGCTTCACGCTGCGCCGCCGGGCAAGTGGTGGAGTTGCCGGGAGGGTGGTGGATTCCGAGCCTCCTGCCGGTCAATGAGTCACTGCGGCATGTGGTCGACGTGCTGTTCAATATCGGCGCCTCGGCGTTCCTCGCGGGCCTGGCGCTGCACATCTTCGGCGCGGTCAAAAATCACTTTCTCCTGAAGAACAACACGCTCAAGCGGATGCTGGGCAAACATGTGGAGCTGTGAGTCATGAACCAGGACAGACTTGATTTCGCGGGTAACGCCATTACCCGGCTCTGCGGCGTGAAGTACCCGATTTTCCTCGGCGGCATGGCGGCGATTTCCGGCCCGCCATTGGTGGCCGCCGTGGCCAATGCCGGGGGCATGGGCGTCCTCGGCGGCTTGCGACTGCCGCCCTTGGCCTTGCGCCGCTGGATACAGGAAACCCGCGCACTGACTGACCAGCCGTTCGGCGTGAACCTGGTGCCGCAATTCGGTGGCCCGGATGTGTTCGAGGCGCAGTTTCAGGTGATCCTCAAGGAAAAGCCCAAGCTGCTGTCGCTGTTTTACGCCGAAAAATATGCCGCCGACATGATCCCCCGGGCCAAGGACGCCGGGCTGATCGTGATGGTGCAAGCAGGGTCGGTGGAACTGGCCCGCATCGCCATTGCCCAGGGGGCCGACATCATCATCGCCCAAGGCAGTGAGAGTGGCGGGCATCTCAATCGAGGCACGATTGGCATCATGCCGTTGTTGACTTCGATCCTTGCGGTCTGCGAAGGCCGGCCGGTTCTGGCGGCGGGCGGCATCACCCAGGGCGACGATGTGCGGGCGCTGATGTCACTGGGTGCTTGCGGTGTGGTGGTGGGCACGGCGTTCATCGCGACTGATGAATCCAATGCCCATCCGTTGTACAAACAGAAGATCGTCGAGGCGACCACGGATGACACCGAGTACCGCACCGGCTACTCGTTTGGCTGGACCTACGGCACGCCGCATCGCGTGATTCCCAATCGGGATAAATGGAACCTGCTGCGCTTCATCGGCGGCGGCGCCCGGGCGATCGACAAACCGCGGATGGCCGAGAAACTGTCGCTGTATGCGGGGCAGGGCGTGGGCAAGATCCACAGCGTTATCCCGGCGGCAGAGCGAGTGGCGGAGTTGGTGCGCGGGTTGGTGCCAGTGCCGGATACGGGGAGCGGCTTCACCGACTATGCCACGACCGGGCGGTTCTTGAGCGAGCAAAGAAGGACACTCGGTTGGCAATAACAAAATGGGGGAGCGAGCCTGCTCGCGATGGCTGAAGCCCATTCAACAGAGATGTTGCCTGAGAGACCGCTATCGCCAGCAAGCCGGCTCCTACCTGTTTGGGTTCACGCCACCGCCGGCCGGGCGATTTGCTGTTGTGCCAGGCCGATGAAGGCGCTCATGGCGGAGGTGATCATGGTGTCGTTGCGGCGAATGAACACCGTGGAGACATTGGCAAACTCCGCCGGCAGTGTGTGGCAGCGAATCGCATGGCGCACGCTGCAATTTTCCGCAATGGACTTGGGCAGCAGCGTCACGCCCATGCCCGCCGCGACGCATGACAGGATGCCGTCGAGCGTGCCCAGTTCCATGATCTGGTTCGGCACCAGGCCCACCTGATAAAACCAGTTTTCCAGCGTCGAGCGATAAAAGCACCCGGTGCGAAACACCAGTACCGTTTGCTGGGGCATTTTTTCGATGAGTGCAGGCAGGGTTTCAAAGTGGTTGCTGCTGACCAGCACCAGCTCTTCGGTGAACACCTCTTCCTGAGCCAGCGCCGAGTTCTGGTGGAATCCGCCGACAAACGCACCATCGAGCCGATGCGCTTCAATCGCCTTGATCAGTTCCACCGTGGTGCCCGTCAGCAGCGACAACTGCACCTCTGGAAACTGCTCGCGGTATTTGGTCAGCACCTGCGGCAAGCGGATGGCGGCAGTGGTCTCCATCGATCCCAAACGCAGCAATCCCGTGGGGCTGCCGGTGTCCATCAATGCGCTACGGCTTTCTTCGGTCAACTGCAGAATGCGCCGCGCGTAACCGAGAAAGGTTTCGCCTGCCGAAGTCAGCACCACCCCGGACTTCTTGCGGATGAACAGCTCGCGATTGAGCTCCGCTTCCAGCTCCTTCACGCGCATGGTGACGTTGGATTGCACGGTGTTCACCTGCAAGGCTGCGGCGGTGAAGCTGCCCAGTTCAGCGACGGCGCAGAAAATCTTCAGTTGGCGCATTTCCATGATCGTCACCACCCATCATAAAAAGTGATTCTGGTTATATTTAATGATCACTTTACGAGCTTTTCCGTGGATTAGTAAAGTGCTCGAAATGATATGAAACGAGCGTAGTTCGCCGATGAAACTGACTTCAAAAATTGACCATGTGTATGCAGGAGGCTTGGGCATCTTGCAGCCCGAAGGCCAGCAAACCGGCATGTTCAAGCACCGGCATACAGGCCCGGTGCGGGTTGAGATGCTCGGCATTGTTGGTGATCAGCACGGCGATACCCGCGTGCACGGCGGCCCGGAAAAAGCCATTCATCAGTACGCTGCGCAACACTATGAGCGGCTGGCGCATGCCTTTCCCGGCAGTGCCTCTGAGTTGAAGGCGGGCAGCCTCGGGGAAAACATCTCGGCGGTCGGGCTCAGTGAAGTCAACGTGCACATCGGTGATGTGTTCCAGGTCGGCAGCGCGGTTTTACAGGTGTCCCAGCCTCGCAGTCCCTGCTGGAAAATCAATCACCGCTTTGATGCTGAACACATGTCGATGTTTGTCGCCAAGGAGCGCATCACTGGTTGGTACTACCGGGTCATTCAGCCGGGGTGCTTCGAGGCAGGGGACCGGATTGAGTTGCTTGAGCGGCACTCGGTGCGGTTTTCCATTGATCAGTTCTGGCAGGTGCAGTTGTCGCATCGGCCGGTGATTGATGATTTGCTGGCGTTGGCAGTGACCCATGGTTTGGCGCCGGACTGGCAGCGGCGTTTGTCGGAGCGGGCGAAGTATTTGCACAAACGTGCTGACAGCGTTGGTTGATCCAGCCGGCCTTGATGTTGCGGTCGTACCCGATTCATGTGGGAGCTGGCCTGCCAGCGATGGCGGCCTGACAGCCGACCTGGCTGTTGTGGCCACACCCGATTTCTGTAGGAGCTGGCTTGCCAGCGATGGCGGCCTGACAGGCGACCTTGATGTTGCGGTCGTACCCGATTCTTGTGGGAGCTGGCCTGCCAGCGATGGCGGCCTGACAGGCGACCTTGATGTTGCGGTCGTACCCGATTCTTGTGGGAGCTGGCCTGCCAGCGATGGCGGCCTGAC
>NZ_MSTQ01000002.1 GCF_001945365.1 Pseudomonas reinekei | reverse complement strand
ATGGTGCGAGAGGCCGTCACGATCTACAACCAAGAGCGGCCGCACCTCTCTTTAAAATACAAAACGCCCGATGCGGTGCATCGGGCGTTAGGGTGAAACAGGTGTAAACCTATTTCAGGACTAGACACAGTGAACCATTCGCCGGTTTTGAACGTTACCCGGTAAATGCCTTTCTCCAATGACTTTCCATCCGGATAGAACTCAGGGATCCGGCCTTGATCGTTGGTTGACGCAGTGTTGAGCATATCCCAGTTCTGGCCATTCTTTTTCTCCAGGGTCACCTTGACTGCCGGGGAAGGTAGCCCGTCCTGTAGATTCAATACATGTACGCTCAGGGGATTTGCCGCAGCTGATGCCAGCGAGGAGAGAGCGCTCAATACGGCGCCTGCGAAAAACAATTTCATTACTTTCATGATCGTCTCTTAATGAGTGGCAGTTAAAATTTTTGAAATGGCTGTCAAAGCACAGCCTTCGTCGAATGCTGCTCCTCCAGCACCGGCGACACCGATTGCACCGATAACCTCTCCCTCGACCAACAACGGCACGCCGCCGCCGAGCAGTAACAACTCAGGCACAGTGTTCAGGTTTTCGGCATCGGCAGTACTGCGAGCACGTTCTGCCAGCAGCCTCGTTGGTGTCTTGGTCGACAGCGCCGTAAAGGCTTTGCGCTGCGCTGCCAACGTGTTGTGCGGGCCGACGTTGTCGTCGCGTTGTACGGCGACCAGATTACCGCCACGGTCGACGACAGCGACAACGCCTGATCTGCCCTCCAAATGGCAGGCTGCCAATGAGGCACTGGCCAGGTTATTCGCCAACGCCAGCGTAATATCCTTGCGCTGCGCAACTTGATTATCGGGTGCCGCAACTGCAAACGTAGAGCTCACCGCCAATGTGATCAGCAATGAGGTTGATCCGGTTGAACGCATGCCTTTCCCCTGGTTGAGCGTGACTGAAAAATCGTCAGGCATAATGAGCCGCTCATCCCGACAGGATGATTGCCCCCGGATTACCAATTTGTAATGTGAGAGGGCGGCATATCGGCTTAGCCTATGCGCCTGTTCTGGAGGAAAAGATGCGTATCCTGATCGTTGAAGATGAAGCGAAAACTGCCGATTACCTGCACAAAGCCTTGAGTGAGTCCGGGTATGCAGTGGACGTCGCTTTGAATGGTCTGGATGGCCAGCACTTGGTGCAAGAAAGTGAATACGACTTGATCATTCTCGACGTAATGCTCCCCGGCTTGGACGGCTGGCAATTACTTCAGATCATCCGGCGCAAGTGGCAAACGCCTGTGTTGTTCCTCACTGCACGTGACTCCATCGACGACCGGGTCAAAGGATTGGAACTGGGAGCAGATGATTATCTGGTCAAGCCTTTCTCCTACGCCGAGCTGCTGGCGCGCGTGCGTACGTTGTTGCGCAGGGGGCCGCCTCGCGAGGTTGAACAGTTTCTTGTTGCCGATCTGAGTCTGGATTTATTAGGGCGTAAGGTCACTCGCAACGGCCAGCGTCTTACCCTGACCAACAAGGAATTCGCGCTACTGCATCTATTGCTCAGTCGAGAAGGAGAGGTGCTATCACGCGCGCTTATTGCCTCCCAGGTGTGGCAAATGAATTTCGACAGCGACACCAACGTTGTTGACGTCGCCATCCGCCGGCTGCGGGCAAAGGTGGACGATCCTTACCCGCTCAAGCTGATCCATACTGTTCGCGGTATTGGCTACCTGCTTGAGGTGCAATCTTGAAACTCGTGCCGAGCGCCTTGAGTGTTCGCCTTGCCGTCATGTTTGCCTTGGTCAGCATGCTACTGATGGGCTCTATCGGGTTTTATCTTTATCAATCGTTACAGCGAGAGATAGCCTGGCGCGATGACCAGGCTTTGCTTGGACGGTTACAACGCATGCAAGCGTTGATCAACGACAGCGACAGCATCGAAACGCTGCGCGGCCGGCCAAAGCTTTATGAAAACATGCTGGGAAATCGTGACAACCTGTTATGGATTGTCGATGACGCGGACAAGGTGTTAATCGAAATCAACCCTGCCCAGTTGGTCTTGCCCAAGTTGCAGGCTACCCCAACGGCGCAACTGGGTGACGGCAACTACGCTGAGCCCGTCCGTCTGGCCTGGCTGACGGTCGTCAATGGAGACCGCCATCTCACCCTGATTGCCGCCAAGTTGCTGATTGAGCGCGAGCAGATGCTCAGCGTCTACCGATTCAAGCTTTGGCTAGCCTTGTCCGTCGGTGCTCTACTCGCCTTTGCGCTCGGCTGGTGGGTCAGTCAACGTGGCTTGCGACCGGTGCGCCAACTGGCTGTGCGAGCCGCTGGAATTGATGTTCAGCATCTGCATCTGCGGTTGGATGACTTCAATGAGCTGAGCGAGCTCCAGGTTCTCAGCAAAGCCCTCAACCAGATGTTGGCGCGACTTGAAGACGGGTTCGCTCAACTCTCCCGTTTCTCGGAAGATCTCGCTCATGAGATGCGTACGCCATTGAGCAACCTGATGGGCCATACCCAGCATATGCTCAGACATGGCCGCACTGTTGATGAGTATCAGAACCTGCTGGTCTCCAATCAGGAAGAATATGAGCGTCTGGCACGAATGATTGACAGCATGTTGTTTCTTGCGCGTACCGAGCAGTCACATATCTCGATCAAACCTGAGCGGGTGGATCTACCCGAACTCAGTGCGCAGTTGTGCGAGTATTTCGAAGGCGTCGCGCAAGAGCGAGATATCCAGCTCATTGATCAAACCAACGGTGAGTTGGTGGCAGATCCGATCTTGATCCGTCGAGCATTGGCTAACGTGCTTGCCAATGCGCTGCGCCATGCGACGCCCGGTACTGCCGTAATCATCACCAGCGAGCGTCGGGAAAACATGCTCGAACTCAGCGTGCACAACCACGGTGATCCGATTGCTCCGGAGCATCTGCCACGCCTGTTTGAACGCTTTTACAGGTGTGACCCATCACGGAATCAACCAGACGATTCCGGCGGCCTGGGCCTGGCAATCGTTCGGTCGATTATGCAAGTGCATGGCGGGCGCGTGAGTGTTGATAGCTCTGAAAGCGGGACAAGCTTTTGCCTGGCGTTTCCCCTGTAAAACCAGTGGTCGACTTTCAGGTCCAGCGGCAGCCATTGGGTGACGTTTCAAAACGACTCCCCGGCATCCAGTTTGGCGAGCAGTTGCTCGCCCCGTTCCCAAAGTGCTTGTTGCTTGAGTTCAGTCATGCGGTCGAGGTTTTTGTAGACCATGCCCATGCGCTGATTGCTGCGCAACAGGTCGCTGTGACGCATCAGGAAATGCCAGTAAAGCGCATTGAAAGGGCAGGCATCGTCCGTCGTGCTTTCACTGACGTTGTACGCGCAGTTACGGCAGTAATCCGACATGCGCTTTATGTACTGGCCACTGGCGCAGTACGGCTTGGAACCCAGGTAACCGCCATCGGCGTGCATGACCATGCCCAAGGTATTGGGCAGCTCAACCCAGTCGAACGCGTCCATGTAGATCGCCAGGTACCAGTCGCAAATCTGCTTTGGCGCAATGCCGGCCAGCAGCGCAAAGTTGCCGGTCACCATCAGCCGCTGAATATGGTGGGCATAGGCATGTTTCAGAGTTTGACCGATCGCCTGGCCCATGCAGTTCATTTTAGTGTCGCCCGTCCAGTAGAAATCCGGAAGCGGCCGGCTGTTGCCAAACAGATTGCCGTCGGCGTAGTCGGGCATTTTCAGCCAGTAGACGCCCCTTACATATTCACGCCAGCCGATGAGTTGACGGATAAAGCCTTCCGCGGCGTTCAGAGGTATTTGGTGCGCCCAGTACGCCGCCTCGACGTCGCTGCACACCTGACGCAGATCCAGCAGGCCAATATTCAGCGCGGCGCTGATGCGCGCATGAAACAGGAAGGGCTCGTCACTGGCCATTGCATCTTGATAGTCGCCGAAGGCCGCCAGACCCCAATCGAGGAAGTAGTCCCACAAGGCTTGGGCATCAGCGTGGGTCACCGGGTAGTCAAAGGTGTCGAGAGCCCCGTAGTGGCCGGAGAAGTTATTTGCCACCAGTGCCAGCACATCCTGGGTGATGGCATCGGCCGAAAAGCGCAGGGGAGAGGGCGCTCTGATGCCTTTGGGCAGGGCTTTGCGGTTCTCGGCATCAAAGTTCCAGGCGCCGCCGACCGGGCTGCCATCACCATTGAGCAGCAAACCGCTTTTACGCCGCATCTCGCGGTAGAAGAACTCCATGCGCAGCTGCTTTTTGCCTTCGGCCCAGGACGAAAATTCGGCGCGGGTGCAAAGAAAACGGCTATCGCCATGCCACTGTATTGGTAAGCCACAGTCCTTGAACGACTGCTCCAGACGCCAGTCACCGCACTCGGTCAGGTGCAATTCCTGGGGTTGCAGCAGTGACTGCAAACGCCGTAACTCGCCGGGTAACGATCCGCTGTTGTGCGGGTCATTGAGGGTGACGTAGTGCACGCGCAGACCGCGCTGCCTCAGCGCCTCGGCAAAATGGCGCATCGCGCTGAAAATCAGTGCGATTTTTTGCGGGTGATGGGGCACATGGCTGGCTTCTTCAATCACCTCCGCCAGCAGCACCGTATCGTGCTCGGGGTCCAGCCCCTGCAATGAGGCCAGGTCGAAGGACAGTTGGTCGCCCAGAACCAGGCACAGTCGGCGAACTTTGCTCATTTAACGGTCCCCGGCCAACTGTGACTCACCAGGGCGCTGCCAGCGAGAAAGGAATGCGCATTGGCTCGACGGGCCCGTCACGTGAGCCGCACATTTCATCGTGAACGCAATGCTGTACAAGTACGCAGGGGAATGGAGGGACAAGCTGCAATAATTCGCGCAGGTGATTGACGGAGCGAAGGTGCAAAGGCTTCGCTGTGTCATCCAGCAAGGTGAACTGGCCGTGATCGAACCTTACTCGCGCCAGATAAAAACCGCCTTCCAGCGAAAGCAACTCCAACTCTCGTACTTCACCCTTCGTAGCTCGTTCACTCAACGTTTGCAGGTTCAAGATGTACTCCTTGCTAGCCGAGTCGGCCTATCAGTTGCAAGAACTCGTGACGCGTAGCGGGCGACTCGCGAAAGGCGCCCAGCATCACAGATGTGGTCATCACCGAGTTTTGCTTTTCCACGCCTCGCATCATCATGCACATGTGCTTAGCCTCAATGACCACAGCCACGCCGGCGGCATCGGTGATGAGTTGAATGGTCTCGGCAATTTGTTTTGTGAGGTTTTCCTGGATCTGTAAACGGCGGGCGAAGATATCGACCACGCGTGCGACCTTCGACAAGCCCAGGACCCTACCGGTGGGGATGTACGCGACATGAGCTTTGCCGGTGAACGGTAGTAGGTGGTGCTCACACAATGAATACAGCTCGATATCGCGCACGATGACCATTTCATCATTGAGCGATTCGAACAGTGCGCCGTTGATGACTTCCTCCAGGCTCATGGTGTAGCCGTTGCACAGGTATTGCATCGCCTTGGCAGCACGCTCGGGCGTGTCGCGCAATCCTTCTCGCTCAGGGTTCTCGCCTACGCCGACAAGAATGTCACGGTAATGCTCGGCTAATGATCGATTCATTTGTGGTCCTCGCAGCCATGCTGCGCTTTATGTGACGGCCATCCCTGACAGTAGGGGCTTATCTGCTGTGTCAGTGGCTAACTGTTTTCTTGTACATTTGTGGTTGTCGTGTATAGGTTTTGTATAAGATAGGCCTAAAAAAACGAGCTGACAATGTGCGTCATGTTGGCGCGGTGACAACCACGCGCCAATGCCAATGGCAGCTGGAGAGCCGCGTCAGCGAAGCCGGAATCGCGCTGAGTCGCTGGGCACGTGCGTTGTTCGGGCATGTCGTCGGTGTCCGTTTTTTTCAGGGTCAGTCGAATTTGAGACGAAAACTATACAAATCCAATATTTGGTATAACTTTTAAAGGCGTTCATTGAGTCTTATCGAGGCCTTCGCATGACCAGGCAGCCGGACCGCTTGATCCGTCGCGTTATCTGTTTCGTTCTGATGCTCCAGAGCGCAGAACTGTTTGCTGATTGGCGCGAGGCTTTACCCGATGCTCGTCTGTTGGGGCGCGGGGACATGCGCATCTTTGGTTTTTCTATCTACAGCGCGCAATTCTGGAGCCCGCGTCTGATTGCCGGTCAACCGCCGGGTGCGGATGTGCCTTTTGCCCTGGAACTGACCTACCGGCGCGCTGTAAGTCGCGATGATCTGGTCGAGGCCAGCATCAAGGAAATTCGTCGTCTTTCACCCAACACGCTGACTTCAGAGTTGTTGAATCGCTGGGAGTGGGAAATGCAGCAGGCGTTTGTCGATGTGCGTGAAGGTGATCGCATCACCGGAGTCTATAAACCTGGAGAGGGCGCACGTTTTTACGTCGGCGAGAAACTGCAACATGTCGTGAAGGATGCTGCGTTCGCCAAGGCTTTCTTTGCGATCTGGCTAGACCCGCGAACACGCAACCCGGAGCTGCGCGCCCAATTGCTGGGTGCAGAAAAACCCTGAAACCGTTGAGGAAGAGCCCATGTCGAAGCTTTGTATGTTGCTGTTATGCATTGCCCTTGCGAGTTGCAGCCGGGTGGATGTGCATACCTACAGCCAGGAAACGCCCACGCTTGAGTTGCGCGAATTCTTCGAGGGGCGGGTCGAAGCCTGGGGTATGTTTCAAAAGCGTTCAGGCGAGGTCACCAAGCGCTTCCATGTGGTAATCAATGGCCACTCCGAGGGCAGCAGGCTGATCCTCGACGAATCGTTTACCTACAGCGATGGTACCAAGCAAAAACGGGTGTGGACGCTAACCCCTGATGGCCCTGGCCAATGGCGCGGAACCGCTGGCGACGTGGTGGGCGAGGCGCGGGGTGAGATGGCGGGAAATACACTGCGCTGGAAATACGTGCTGAGCCTTCCGGTGGATGGCACGGTGTACGAGGTTCACTTGGACGACTGGATGTACCTGATGGACAAGAACACCATGATCAATCGATCGTTCATGACTAAATTCGGAGTGGAGGTCGGTCAGATCACCTTGTTTTTCCGCAAGCAGCCTTGAGGCAAAGGGACTGCTGTGCGGCCATCCGGTGCAATGCCGGCATCAAACATCGCTGATCGAGCAAAAACGGCCTTCACTGATCTGCCGGCGGATTCACCCTTGTTCGATCAAGCCGAGATTGTGGTCTCCAATGGCTGGATGAAAAGTGCTTCGGCGTTTGAAGCGAACAAACCGGTCACCCGGGAAGAGTGGGTTGAAGCCGCCAGGGTTCTGGTTGCTCAAGGTCGGGTTAAAACGGTGATGCCTGAAACGCACAAGGGCACGACAGTACGCCGTGATGAAGTGGCCGAACTGATCGCCCGAGCTTATGCGCTGGGCCACTGAATGGGTTCGAAAGCCCTGGATCAGATTGAGATGTTTGTGCTCTCCAGGCTGTCGGCCACGGCCTTTGGATTGGACACCATCACAACGTGTGAGCCACCCGATCTGGCTGGGGTTCCGTCAAGGCGTGACCCCTTGTCCCACAGAAAACAGAAGGCACATATCTTGGTTTTGCTAACAATCACATTATCGATAGCTAGCAAAAGAGGGCTTTTGAACCATGATCGCCACTTCCAGTCGCGCTGTGATCTGTACGCCCCATGCCGATGCCAGCGCCGCTGGTATGCGCATTGGAGGATTCCCACTCAAGGCATTGGTTTCGACTACAGTAGAAAGACTCTGCATAAAGCCATAACAAGACGGAGAGTTTTTCATGCGAGTAATCAAACGCTTTAGCCTCTTTGCGGCCACCGCTGCATTGACAGTCTCATGCGCAGCTAACGCCGCACCTGTGTTCATAAACATCCTGACAGGTGGTACTAGCGGGGTCTATTACCCCATTGGGGTTGGGCTGTCACAGATATACAGCGATGGCATTCCAGGGGCGAAGACGTCTGTCCAGGCGACCAAAGCCTCAGTGGAAAATCTCAACCTTTTACAAGCCGGTCGTGGGGAGCTCGCTCTGGCACTGGGGGACTCTGTCGCTGATGCAAAAAATGGCGTGGAGGATGCCGGATTTAAGGCCCCACTGACTAAGTTGCGAGCCATTGCAGGTGCTTATCCGAATTACATTCAAATTGTTGCGAACAAAGAGTCCGGCATCAAAACCCTGGCGGATCTGAAAGGGAAAACCATCTCCGTCGGCGCCCCGAAATCCGGTACCGAGCTGAACGCGCGTGCGATCTTCAAAGCGGCGGGATTGACGTACGAAGACATGAGCAAAGTTCAATACCTGCCCTTTGCGGAGTCGGTCGAACTGATCAAGAACCGCCAGTTAGACGCCACGCTTCAGTCTTCGGGTTTAGGAATGGCGGCCATCCGCGACCTTTCCTCAACCATGCCATTGAACTATGTCTCCATCCCTCCTGATGTGGTTTCGAAAATCGGCAATGCTGCGTATCAGCCTGCACAAATTCCAGCCAATACCTATGACGGACAGCCCGAATCGGTGCCTACGGTGGCGATCACCAATATCTTGGTGACACGCGAGGACATTTCGGATGACCTTGCCTACCAGATGACCAAGCTGATGTTCGAGAACCTCACCCGTTTAGGCAACTCTCACTCAGCCGCCAAGGACATCAAGTTGCAAAACGCTGCCAGGAATTTGCCCATTCCACTTCACCCCGGCGCCGAGCGCTACTACAAGGAAGCTGGAGCGCTGTAATCCTGAAATGCGCCACGGGGATGGTCGCTAGCGCGATAGAGCGGTTCGTACCCCTTCAATGTAGTTTTGAGGCAGGTACCCAATGAGCGAAGATCATCAAGGCATCGCCGCCAACCCACGCGACTGGCCAAAGACGCTGTTCTACGTGGCGTTGTTGTTTTCAGTTTTCCAGATTGTCACCGCTGCGTTTGCGCCGGTTTCCAGCCAGGTGCTGCGTGCGGTGCACGTTGGTTTCCTGCTATGGGTGGTGTTTCTGAGTTACCCGGCGTATGGCAGAGCTCGTCCGTGGCAGCCGTTGGCCTGGATATTGAGCCTCGCCGGGATTACCACTGCCTTGTATCAATGGTTCTTCGAGGCGGATTTGATCCAGCGTTCAGGTGACCTGACATCTGCAGACATGGTGGTTGGGCTGGTATTGATCGCATTGGTGTTTGAGGCGGCTCGACGGGTGATGGGTATCGCATTGCCTGTCATCTGTGGACTGTTTTTGGCATACGGTCTATTGGGTGAATACCTGCCAGGCGACCTGGCACATCGAGGCTACGGATTCGATCAAATCGTCAACCAGTTGTCATTCGGCACCGAAGGTCTCTACGGGACACCCACCTACGTTTCCGCTACCTATATTTTCCTGTTTATTTTGTTCGGTTCCTTTCTCGAACAGGCGGGCATGATCAAATTGTTCACTGACTTCGCGATGGGACTGTTTGGCCACAAACTCGGTGGGCCGGCAAAAGTATCGGTCGCGTCATCGGCTTTGATGGGGACGATCACAGGCTCAGGCATTGCCAACGTTGTCACGACCGGACAGTTCACGATTCCATTGATGAAGCGCTTTGGCTACAAGGCAGCATTTGCGGGCGGCGTAGAGGCGACTTCGAGCATGGGCAGCCAGCTGATGCCACCTGTGATGGGGGCTGTGGCCTTCATTATGGCGGAAACAATTAATGTCCCGTTTTTCGAGATCGCCAAAGCTGCGTTAATTCCAGCCATCCTGTATTTCGGTTCGGTGTTCTGGATGGTTCACCTTGAGGCAAAACGCTCCGACCTTAAAGGGTTACCCAAAGACCAATGTCCCAGTGCATGGGGTGCGGTAAAGGAAAGCTGGTATTTGCTGATTCCGCTTTTTGTCTTGGTCCACCTGCTGTTTTCCGGCCGCACGCCGTTGTTCTCCGGAATGGTGGGTCTGGCGCTGACAGCCATCGTTATTCTCGGTTCGGCAATCATTCTTCGGGTGTCCAGTTTCGCGTTGCGATGTGCGTTCTGGATCGCTCTTGGCGTCCTCTGCGTGGGTTTTTTCCAGCTGGGTATCGGTGTGATCTTTGCGGTGATCGCCTCGTTAGTGGTCAGCTGCTGGTTCATTCAGGGAGGCCGGGAAACCCTGAGTATTTGCCTGCATGCCCTGGTCGAAGGTGCTCGTCATGCTGTGCCGGTCGGTATTGCTTGCGCGCTGGTGGGGATCATCATCGGCGTAGTGTCATTGACGGGCATAGCCTCGACCTTCGCCGGCTACATACTGGCCATCGGCAGGGATAACTTGTTGTTGTCACTGATATTGACGATGGTTACCTGCCTGGTGCTGGGTATGGGTATCCCGACGATTCCCAACTACATCATCACCAGTTCGATTGCAGCACCCGCACTGTTGGAGTTGGGTGTACCGCTGATCGTGTCGCACATGTTCGTTTTCTATTTCGGAATTCTTGCAGACCTTACTCCACCGGTTGCCTTGGCTTGCTTTGCCGCAGCGCCCATCGCCAAGGAAACAGGATTCAGGATCAGTCTGTGGGCGGTTCGTATTGCTCTGGCCGGCTTTGTCATTCCGTTCATGGCGGTCTACAACCCTGCGCTGATGATGCAAGGCGACAATTTGTGGATGACTGCCTATATGTTGGTCAAGACGATGTTGGCCGTTGGCCTTTGGGGAATGGCGTCCACAGGTTATCTGCAACAGAAGATGCCGGTTTGGGAGCGTTTATTGTGTTTCGCGGCGGGCGCCTTGTTGGTCGTTGCGCTGCCGTTGACCGACGAAATCGGATTTGTGCTGGGTGTGTTGCTGATACTTCAGCATGTCTGGCGGTCTCGCCGTGTCGGACTGGCCAGAGCATGATCGGCTTGTGCCTGGGTCTGGCGGGCGTCGCCTGGGCCCAACTCCCGATCTCAAGCTTTACACTGGCTTGGAATCACACAATCGAAAAAATTCGTTGGGAAGAAGACTACCGTGTCTCGCTACAGGGACTTGTGCTCACCGAGGCCAGGGTCAAGGGAAACGGCGCAGGCATGGAAATTCCCCCGGAGGCCAGGTTGGAAAAAGGCAGTTGGCACTATCAACGTCAGCTGCCGCCCTTGCAGCCTCTGAGTCTGGGACGCTCCCCGCAAGCAGGTGACTACCAGTTATGCTTCGATCAGCAATGTCATGAGATGGACGAGTGGCTGGGGCCACCCGCCAGCAATCCGTCCTCCGTGGAGCTATGGAGTTGCTGGACGGACTCAGGGCAACATTAAGTGGCCAGTGTCACAAACGAGAAGGCCCTGTCCGGATACTGACGAACGTCCAGCACCCGGACAGGCAGGCATCAACTCATGCCCAGCCAGTTAGGCAAAGCCAGGGAGATCCAGGGCACGTAGGTAATCAGGATCAGGAACAGCAGCAGGATCATTAGCCAGGGCATGGCGGCTCTGATGGTTGCAGGCAGCGTCATGCCCGTCACAGCAGAGGTCACGAACAGGTTCAGACCCACGGGCGGCGTGATCAGGCCGATTTCCAGGTTCACCACCATAATGATGCCCAGGTGAATCGGGTCGATACCCAGCTTCATGGCGATGGGGAAGAGGATCGGTGCCAGGATCAGGATGATGGCCGAAGGTTCCATAAAGGCCCCGGCGATCAACAGCACAATGTTCACCACCAGCAGGAACGTCACTGGTGTCAGCCCCGCTTCAATCACCCACGCGGTGATCTGTTGTGGTAGCTGCTCAGTGGTCAAGACGTGCGCGAAGAGCATGGCGTTGGCAATGATGAACATCAGCATGATGCTCAGCTTGGCCGAGTCCAGCAGGACTTTTGGTGTTTCGCGGAACGTCAGGTCTTTGTAGACGAACAAGGCGATGAAGGCCGAGTAAACGGCCGCCACTGCCGCAGCTTCGGTTGGGGTAAACATCCCGGAGTAGATACCTCCCAGGATGATGAACATCAACAGTAGACCCCAGATCGCCTTGCGTGCCGTGCCAAGCCATTCACGGAACGTCGCGCGCGGCATGGCGGGCAGATTTTTCTTAACGGCGACGATGTAGATCGCCACCATCAACGCCAGCCCCAGCAGCAGGCCCGGTATCACGCCCGCCATGAACAGCTTGCCGACAGAGGTTTCGGTCGCGGCCGCGTAGACCACCATGACGATCGAGGGTGGTATCAGGATGCCCAAGGTCCCCGCGTTACAGACGATCCCCGCGCCAAAGGCCTGCGGATAACCGGAGCGGACCATGCCGGCAATGGCAATTGAACCCACTGCGGCGACCGTGGCCGGGCTCGATCCGGAAAGAGCAGCGAACAACATGCACGCCAACACGGCAGCGATGGCCAGACCACCACGGATATGGCCGACGCAGGCATTGGCAAAGTCAATCAGCCTCCGAGCCACACCACCGGTGGTCATGAAGGCCCCCGCGAGGAGAAAGAACGGGATGGCCAGCAGCGTGTAGTGCTCCGACGTCTCGAACAGTTTGATTGCCAGTGAGCGCACGGAGTCCGGGCTGAAAAAAACGATGGTCAGTGAGCCTGCCAACCCCAGGGAGATGGCAATGGGAACGCCGATGAACATCAGCACGAACAGTGATACAAACAGGAAGGCAATGGTCATGACTTGTCATCCTCGTGTTCGGTCAGTTTCATCGCATCGGCGGCTTCATCGGCCAGGCCCAGGCCGGTCTGCCGGTTCTGCAGGATACGCACGAGAATTTCAGCAAACCGGATGAACACCAGGGCGAACCCTACGGGGACGATCAACCCTATGTGCCATTGCATGATCCCGTACTGGCCCAAGTCTTCGGCGCCTATTTGGGCCTCCATCAGGGTCTGGATCCAGCCAAAACTGGCAATGCTGAGCAATCCGGCATAAGTCAGGCAGAAAAGACAGGCAATGATACCAATAAGCCGTTGCACCGGTTTGCTGGCCAGATTGACCAGCGCGTCAACGCCGATATGGCCCGCTGTGCGCACGCCATATGACAATCCGAAAAAAATCAGCCAGCCAAACAGGGCTTTGGTCAGTGAGGTGCTCCAGGTCATGGCCTGCGCCATTCCCATGACCCCGTCGCCGATGGCGAACAGCGATTCGCTGGCGCCTTGCCAGCTCTCGGCGAGGCTGTAGAACAGGGTGTAGAGGTTGTTGAGGACAACGTAGACGAATGTTACCAACGTCATGGCCGCCAGAAGGAAGACAATGAAGCCTTCCTCGAAGTGTTCCCAGATGCGCCGAAGAGCATTCATGGATGGCATCTCCTGTAGCAGACGACAGGCAGGTGCTGTCAGGGCGGCAACGCCTGCCGACGACCGATCATTGAGCCTGGTTGGCGGCTTCAGCGGCAGTGATCAGCTCGGCGCCGATATCGCCTTCGAATTTTTTCCACACCGGTTTCATCGCAACACGCCATTGATCGCGTTGTTCAGGTGTCAGGATGATAATTTCGGTGGTTTTGGCCGCGATGATGCTCTGCTTGGCATCCTGGTTCAGTTTCTCTGCCTCTTTGTTCACATGAGCGGTGACTTCGACGAGGATCTTGTCCAGCTCGCTGCGAAGCTCCGGCGACAAACCGTTCCAGAACTTGGTGTTAGTGATCAGCATGTAGTCCAGTACGCCGTGGTTGGATTCGGTGATGTACTTCTGTACCTCATGCATTTTCTGGCTGTAGATGTTCGAGTAAGGATTCTCCGCGCCATTGACGACCCCGGTCTGCAATCCCTGATAAACCTCGGCGAAGCTCATCTTGCGCGGATTGGCGCGTATGACCTTGAACTGTTCCTCGAGCACGGCAGAGGCCTGCACCCGGAACTTCAGGCCACGGGCATCACCCGGCACACGCAGCGCTTTGTTCGCGGACAGTTGTTTCATCCCGTTGTGCCAATAAGCCAGCCCTGTGATGTTTTTATCTTCCATGGACTTGAGCAGTCCCTGGCCCTGCGGGCTCAGTTGGAAGCGGTCAACAGCGGTGATGTCATCAAACAGGAAAGGCAGGTCGAACAGTTGAACGGTCTTGGTGTAGTGCTCGAACTTGGCCAGCGACGGTGCAATCATCTGTACGTCCCCGAGCAATAAGGCCTCCATCTCCTTGCCATCGCCAAACAACGAGGAGTTCGGGTAGACCTCGACCTTGACCTTGCCGGGCAAGCGTTCTTCCACCAGCTTCTTGAATAACAGGGCACCCTGGCCCTTGGGTGTCTGCTCTGCAACGACGTGGGAGAACTTTATAACGACCGGATCAGCAGCCATGACCATGTTCATGGTGCCAAGGGCAAGGGCACAGGCAACTGCTTTCCACATAGGTTTGAACATTGGGGGGATTCCTCTTGTTTTAGTTTTCGTACAGTTCCACGCTCTGAAAAGCATGTGCATGTCGGACAAGAGCAAGTCTAGGCAGAAAACTGGAATTTGGAGGGAGATGGCTGAATGTAGTTAGAAATCCTGTATGTAATAAGGTATTCCCTTGGAAACAACCTTTAACAATTGCTGTTTGTGACGATTGCGATAAGGGTTAGCGGTTTTGACCCAGGCTACCGGAAATCAATGATCTCGGCCGGACCGCAGTCAGACCAACTGCGACGGCACCGGAGCGAGCCTGCTAGCTGAGTGAGCGGGTGCAACAAAGCTCAACTACGAATAAGCGCCCAGAGACCAGCGTTCAATTTGTCAGTTGCAGTCTTGGAAGTCTTGCCAACGAGCAAGTTTCGGGACGGGTTCATAGTGATGAATGCTCGATCGACAGATTTTTTCCTGGGTAACGCCTCAGAATCGCCAGGTCATGTTGCCGGTCAGGGCTTGAATCCAGGCATTGTCGAACTCACCGGAGAGTTGATTGCCCGAGATTTCCTTGGTCTGGTCCACCGGCATGTCGCCGAGCCAGACCATGGCCCAGCTGACGTTGATGTCGGTGTCATTGTTCAGCGCGTAGGTAGCGCCAGTGGCGATGCGCCAGGATTCGCCCATGGGCACGATCACGCTGCGTTTGCTATCGGAGACGGCGCTGCTGTCGTAAGCCACGCCGACATTCCATAGCCATTGTTCGGTGGCCTGGTACTGCGCGCCAAGGGACAGGTGCCACGTGTCCTTGAACCCGGCGTCGACCGACTTCGACTGCGCGCCAAATGCCGTGGTGTCGACCTGTACGCCGATCTCGCCGAACTCTGACCAGTCCTGCCAGTTAGCCGAGGCCAGCAGGGCCCATTGCCGGTCCAGTTGCTGGAACAGGCTCAGGGTTACGGTCTGCGGAACCGTCGTGTCGAGTTTGGTGTTGGTATCGTTGATGCGTTCCAGCAGCCGGCCGTCGCCTTTGACATCCAGGCGGTCCTCGAAGTCCAGGTCGACTTTACTGGTGTAAGCCAGGCCGATACGCGTGCCGGGTTGCGGCGCATAGATCACGCCGACGTTGGCGCCATAACCCCAGGCGCCGTCCTCGTACTTGTACTGACCATCAGTACGATCGGTGAAACCCAAGGGGGAGCGGTCGATGGCGGTTTGCGCCTGCAGCATGCCGTACATGGCCTTGATACCGACGCCCACCGACCATTGTTCGTTGAAGCGATACGCCACACTGGGCACCAGGGACAAACCCAGCAGGCTGGAGTTTTGTGCGAAGTAGCGCCCGGACCAATCGTTGTCATAGTTGACCGCCAGACCGAAATCACCGTACTGGCCGAAGCCGACGCTCCAGTGGTCGTCCAGTTCATGGCTGATGAAGAAACTGCCACCGGGAATCGGATCGAGCGCGTTGCCACTGCCGCTGCCGGCAGAGTTTGTGCCGGCGTCGCGATCGAAGCTCAAGTCGCCATACAACACCTGCAAGCCACCGGTGATTTGTGTGCCTGGCAGGTAACTCATGCCCGCCGGGTTGCTGGCGATGGTCGATGGACCCTGCGCGCGAGCGGCGGCACCCGCGTTGGCCAGGCCAGCATTATCGGTGCCGACTTCGTAAAGCATAATGCCCCCGGCCCAGGCTTGCTGGCAGCACAGCGCAAGGAGTGTAACGGATGGCAAGGCAGCGGTTCTGATTGGCATGGTTGACCTCGGTACTGTCCACTGTCCGAAATGGCGACCCCCTGATGAGGCCGCCATGTTTCGCCTGTCTGATCAGTTGCCGGCTGGCATCGGCAGGTTGATCCCTTCTTTTTTCAGGACGTCACGCACGTACTGGAATTTCTGGTATTGCGACAGTTCGATCGGCCCGTCGTAACCCATGCTTTGCAGTTTGCGGGGTGGGTAATCGACGTAGGTTTTCATCAACTTGATGATCGCCCCCGTGATCGGCACCATCGTCCATGTGCGTTCGGTGAAGTTGTTCATGAACAGGTCATAGCGCTCTTGCGGGTCTTGCCACAAGTCGAAGACCTGCGGCACGGTGGCGACATACTTTTCGGCGCCTTTCCATCCCAAATTGGAGTCCACGGCCAAACCACCGGTTTGCGCGCCGTCATCACCGCGCAGGTTGAACACCGCCTTGTAGTTACCGACACGGGCCGCGCCTGGTGACAGTTCGTTCTCGGTAAAGTAGAACCACTCTTTGCGCGGTGAAGGGCCACTGCCGGTGAGTACGGGCGTCATGTCGTAACTGTCGAAGATGATCGGCTGTCCTTCGCGATCTTTTTCCGGCAACTTCACGCCCGCCACGGAAGCGAACGTTGCCATCAGGTCCAGACCACCGAGCATTTCGTGGTTTTTGCTGTCGGGCTTGATCTTGTCTGGCCAGACGGCAATCGCCGGTACCCGGTTGCCGCCTTCACGCACCGTGCCTTTGGTGCCGCGGAACGGCGTGTAACCAGCATCCGGATAAACATCCTGCCAGGCCCCGTTGTCGGTGGTGTAGACCACCAGGGTGTTCTTATCCAGGCCGAGTGCCTTGAGCTTGTCGATGATGCGGCCAATGTGGGTGTCCAGTTCGACCACGGAGTCGGCGTATTTGGACTTGGACATGGACTTGTGAACGAACTCCGGTGCCGGCATGTTGGGCTGGTGCACTTTCATGAAGTTGACGTTGATGAAAAACGGCTTGTCCGACTTGGCCGCGGTGTCGAGAAACTCCAGGGCGGCTTTTTCGACGTAGTTATCAAAGAACGGAATGCCCACCACGCCGGGTTTGCCGTCTACGACAGGGGTGTCCACGTACTGGCCGTTGACCTTGAATTCTTCGACCGGTTTCTCCCCCGCCTTGCCAGACAAGGCGCCCTTGGTGACCCGTTGGAACATCTCACGGGTTTCCGGATCCATGTCCGGGAACCAGGTCGGGTCTGCGTAGGTGTAGGCATTGAGGTGATACAGCCCGACGTATTTCATCACGTCGTAACCCTGCGCATTGGGCAGCGCATAATCGGCTTCGCCCAAGTGCCATTTGCCGGTGAAGTAGGTGTCATAGCCGCCGGTTTTCAGCACCGATGCCAGTGTCCACTCGGCGGCTGGCAAACCACCGCCCTGGCCCTGGAAGGCCACGGTGGTCATGCCGCTGCGATTGGGGATACGCCCGGTTTGCATAGCCGCCCGACCCGGAGTGCAGCTGGGCTGGGCATAAAAAGAGTAGAAAGTGACCCCTTCTGCCGCCAGTTGATCGATGCTGGGCGTGGGCATGCCCCGACCGACCCCTCCGCCGTAGGGGCCCAGGTCGCCATAGCCGGTATCGTCGGAGACGATAAACAGGATATTGGTCTTTTCCGTTTGTGCCGCATGGGCCAGTCCACTCAATGACAAAAGCGCAGCGAAGACTATTGAGCGTTTGAAACGATCCGATAGCTGTTCCATACCAGGATTCCTCGTTGTTGCTGGGTGCTGGCAACAGGGTGATGTGTGCACATCAAATTGACCCTTGGTGCATTGACCACCGAGTAATTAGCCTAGGTACTGCGTACAGAATCATTTCCCCCTGATACATGACCGTGCACGGATTAAGGCGCAGGGAAGAGTCTAGTGCGGTTTTTTCAAATGAACGGGCGATTGCGGTGTTTTAGTGGTTGATGTAACGCCAGGATTACAAGCTGGATTAACACCACAATGAACACGCTAAACATAATCGCCACCTATAACGCGACTCAACCACGTATGACGCTGGCTACTTCACGCCTTCCAGGCAGTGGGTTGCCTGTAAAAATTTTACGAAAAATTTACGGGGTCTTCAGCGTTGGTATCCAATACTGCGCGGTGCTAATTTGGAACGCTTTTGTCATGTCCCTCGCAGCCATTCGGCTTATCGGCTTCATCCTCGGCATTTTCCTGATCACGCTGGCTACCAGCATGGCTATTCCCATGATCACGCTGGTGGTTTATGAACGTAGCGACGATCTGTCAGCCTTTCTCTGGTCGAGTCTGATTACCTTCATCTGTGGCCTCCTGTTGATCGTGCGGGGACGCCCGGATACTGGCCAGCTTCGTCCCAGGGACATGTACCTGCTGACTACCGCAAGCTGGATAGTCGTGTGCACTTTCGCAGCGTTGCCAATGGTGTTCATCAGCGATATCAGCTACACCGACGCATTCTTTGAAACGATGTCCGGCATCACAACTACTGGCTCGACTGTAATCACCGGTCTGGATAGCGCCTCCCCCGGCTTATTGATATGGCGCTCCATGCTGCACTGGCTGGGTGGTATCGGCTTCATCGGCATGGCTGTGGCAATCCTTCCACTGTTGCGAGTCGGCGGCATGCGTCTGTTCCAGACAGAGTCCTCAGACTGGTCAGAGAAAGTGACGCCGCGCTCCCATGTGGCAGCCAAGTACATTCTTTTGCTTTATCTGGGACTTACCGGGGTTGGCGCTCTGGCGCTCTGGCTCGCTGGAATGACGCCATTTGAAGCGGTCAACCACGCAATGTCGTTGATCTCTACTGGCGGATTCTCCACTTCGGACGCCTCGCTTGGGCATTGGACGCAGCCAGCGATTCACTGGATAGCGGTGGTCATCATGATTCTGGGTAGCCTGCCCTTTACCTTATACGTCGCAACATTGCGCGGCCATCGGCGTGCGCTGCTGAAGGATCACCAGGTACGCGGATTCCTTGGATTCCTGATTGTCACCTGGCTGGCTGTGGGTACATGGCTGTGCTTTCACAGCGACTACGTTTGGTGGGATGCCTTTCGCATTGTGGCGGTCAACGTGACCTCCGTCGTCACGACCACAGGAGTTGCAGTGGGTGATTACACACTATGGGGTAGTTTTGCCGTTCTGTTGTTCTTCTATCTGACGTTTGTCGGCGGATGCTCAGGCTCCACGGCTGGCGGACTGAAAATCTTCCGCTTCCAAGTTGCTGCAGCCCTACTCGTGAGTAGTTTGAAGCAGTTGATCCATCCTCGAGCCGTGATTCAGAAGAAGTACAACGGTCACCCCATTGACGAAGAGATCTTGCGCTCGCTTTTGACCTTCTCGTTTTTCTTCACCATCACGATTGCCGCCATCGCTTTGGGCCTGGCTCTCATTGGGCTTGACTGGACAACCGCGTTGAGCGGTGCCGCCACAGCGGTGTGCAACGTCGGGCCGGGGCTTGGCACCATCATTGGGCCGGCTGGTAATTTCTCATCATTACCGGATGCCGCCAAATGGCTGCTCACCGTGGGAATGCTCCTGGGAAGGCTGGAAATCCTCACGGTGCTGGTACTCGTGACGCCGGTTTTCTGGAGATATTGACCCGGCCAAACGAGGACGAGCAAGGGCGGTTGATGCCTTGTTGCCCATTACGTGTCGCAGGGTGGCGAACACGGTTCGGTGATCTCTGCCACATCGCGCTCCTCATGGGTGATCAGCATTGCCGTAAGCGAACATCGGCAAGCGCTGCAGCATCCAGTTCAGCAGTTCTTGAGCAGGTGCCGCCAGTGGGCGTCCGGATTTCACCAACAATTTCGCCTCGACCCCCTGGAACAATGGATGGTCGATGGCCACGGCCGCGAGGCTGCCCTGTGCGATTTCCCGATAGGCCGCCACCTCGCCCAGCAGCGAAGCAAACTCGCCGGATGCAACAAGGCGCTTGAGGGCGGCCAACGAGTTGCTGACCAGGGCCGGACGGACCTCTATCTTTTCGGCGTACTCGAGCATTTTCAGCGCATGACCGATACCGAAAGTGGTGGGCGTCAGCACCAGTTGGCAGTCGAGCAAATCGGCGACAGTTGCCATTGTCCCTTTCAGGGCCAAGGGATGGTCCGGGCGAACCAACAGCATCACGGGTTGGCGGGACGTCGCTCGATAATCGATGTGAGGGTGGGGAGGAGGGTTGTAAGCCAGGCCGATATGCGCGCGGTTTTCCGCGATTTCGTTGAGGACGTCGTCAACGGGCAGGATGTCCAGCCTGATATCGAGCTTGGGATACTGTTTGCAGAACGGCGCGAGTACGTGGTCGACCAATGTATCGACGTAGCCCTCGCTGATGACGACCCGCACGTGTCCCAACTGTAGACCCTTGATCGCCTGGAGCTGGTCTTCAAGCTTTTCCTGGTGCGATCGATAGCCTCGCCAGAATTCCAGCAGGTGCGCGGCTGCTTCGGTGGGCTGAACGCCACGGGCCAGGCGTTCAAACAGCCGGGTGCCGAGTTCTTCCTCCAGCAGTTTGATCTGACGCGTGATCACTGACGGGGAGGTGTTGATGCTGTCCGCTGCGCCACGGATCGATCCGTGGGTCAGCACCTCATGAAAATACCGCAAGCGTTGCTGGTTGATTTCGCGCATGGAGGGTGTCCTTCGAGATTCTGCGTTGCTCACAGGGCAACGGTATACGAACATAGTTGCTCTTGCTGCTGTTTATGCCGTCGGCGCAACATCTTTGGACACGTCAGACCCAACAAGAAAAACTGGAGACTCGCATGTCGACCATCGTGACGCCCGTAGACAGTGCCGCCCTCGCAACGTTGTACCGCAAACTCAATTGGCGCCTGTTACCACTGCTGTTCGTTTGCTACGTCTTTGCGTATCTGGATCGCATCAACGTCGGCTTTGCCAAACTGCAGATGCAAAACGACCTCGGGCTGTCGGACGCCGCTTATGGTGTCGGCGCAGGTGTGTTTTTTCTGGGGTATGTGCTGTTCGAGATACCCAGCAACCTGATGCTGCCTCGAGTGGGGGCGCGAAAAACCTTCAGTCGCATTCTGGTGTTATGGGGCATCACATCGGCCTGCATGCTGTTCGTGCGCGACGTGCCAACGTTCTACGCCATGCGCTTTCTGCTCGGCGTTTTTGAAGCCGGTTTTGCACCGGGGATGATCTATTACCTGTCGTGCTGGTACGGCCCCAAGCGGATGGCCCGGGCCATTGCCGTCGTGTTCATCGCAGGTCCGGCGGGCGGAATAATCGGCGGTCCGCTCTCGGCCTGGCTGATTTCCACGTTTGAAGGCATCGGTGGCCTGGCGGGGTGGCAGTGGATGTTCCTGATCGAAGGGTTGCCTTGCGTGTTGCTCGGAGCGTTTGCTTATTTTTACCTTTGCAACCATCCCGCCGAGGCGCGCTGGCTGAGCGTCGAGGAAAAGCAAATGCTGCAGCGTGAACTGGGCGTTTCTGCGGCAGGGGCTCACTCGTTCAGAGCCGTGCTGCGCGATCGCAGAATCTACATCCTGGCGTGCGCCTACTTCTGCATCATATTTTCGATCTACGCCATGAGCTTCTGGCTCCCGGCGATCCTTAAAGCGCAAGGCATCCACGACATGATGCAGCTGGGGTGGTGCGCCGCGATTCCGTACGTGGCAGCGGCAGCCGGCATGTACTGGATCGGCCGCCGCTCCGACCGTTTCGGCGAGCGCCGCTACCACTGCGCGGTCCCGGCAGGCGTCGGGGCAATACTGATACTTTTGTATCCTGTTGCCGATGGGAACCTGGTGTTATCAATGGTTCTACTGACGCTGGCAATCGCCATGATGTTCATGGCCTACACGGTCTTGTGGGCAATGCCCTCGGAACTCATCAAGGGCGAAGCGGCAGCGGGCGGCATCGCGCTGATCAACACCATCGGTCTGTCCGGCGGCTTCTGGGGCCCGGCAGTGATCGGTTGGGCAAAGACATCAACGACAAGCATGAACCCTGGCATCGTCGCTGTCGGCTGCGTGTTTCTGTGCGCCGCGTTCGTGATCATCGCGAGCAAACCGCTGGCGCACCGCGAGCGGGTCTTGAATGCACCGCAGACTGATCGGGCGCTTTGAACTTCACACCCACCATGTTCCGCAAGGAACCTTTCCAAAGAGAGAACGCAGATGCTTTTACATCTATCGACCTGGGCCGAAATCGCAAAATTTCTCGAGCGCAGCCGCACCGTAGTCATCCCGATCGGTTCCAACGAGCAGCATGGGCCTACTGGATTGTTGGGCACGGACTGGATGTGCCCCGAAATCATCGCCCATCAGGCGCAGGCGTCAGCGGACATTCTGATTGCCCCGACCTTTAACATCGGCATGGCCCAGCATCATTTGGGTTTCCCGGGAACGATCTCGCTCAGGCCTTCGACATTCATAGCCGCCATCGGTGACTGGACGCGTTCGCTGGCTGCCCACGGCTTTGAAAAAATCTTTTTTCTCAATGGTCATGGCGGCAATATCGCGTCGATCGAAGCGGCGTTTTCGGAACTTTACGCCGAGGCGAGCTTTGCACGTCGTCCGGCGGGTTTTGCCTTGAAGCTGTGCAACTGGTGGGATCTGGAAGGTGTCAATGACCTGGCGAAAGACCAGTTCCCGACAGGACACGGCATTCATGCAACGCCTTCGGAAATTGCCGTGACCCAGTGGGCCTATCCGCACGCCATCAAATCGGCTGACTACTCACCACAGATCGCCAATTGGGGGCCGATTCGAGAGGCTGCCGATTTCCGCGCCCGTCATCCGGATGGCCGTATGGGATCGGACCCGGCGCAAGCGTCCCCGGAAAAAGGCCGGCAACTGGTGATGATGGCAGCACAAGGCCTGGTGAAGGAAGTGCAAGCCTTCAGCCGCGAGCCGATGCCAGGCTGAACCGCGCACGTGTCATTCGACCTGGCCAACGCCTGGGCATAACGGGCGTTGGTGCTCATCGCGGGTAAACCGCACTCGATCAGGTACGCCACGATGTGGAAGATCAATCATAGTTACATTGATGGAGCATTCCTTCCCGTTCAGGGGAATGAAACGGTGCAATGCATCAACCCGGCGACCGAGGCGGTCATCGGTACGCTCACCTTGGGCAACCGTGAAGATGCCAGGCGCGCCATCGCGGCGGCTTCGCGTGCTCAAGTCGCGATGGGCCGCACGTCCAAGGCCGAGCGTATCGAGATGCTTGAGCAGTTGCAGGCTGCCGTACTGGCGAGCACGGATGAGATTCGCGAGACCGCCATCGAGGAGTACGGTGCGCCGTTCGCTCGAGCGCAATGGGTCAGTCGCTACGCCTCGCAGTCATTTGCCAATGCGGCGCAGGTGTTGAAAAACTACGACCTGACTCGCTCGGTCGGCGACGCTACCGTGGTGATGGAGCCGGTCGGCGTAGCGGCGTTGATTGCCCCCTGGAACAGCACCGCCGGGACGATATGCAGCAAACTGGCATCGGCCATTGCAGCCGGCTGTGCCTCGGTCATCAAACCGAGCGAGTTGAGTCCCTTGCAAACCGATGTGCTGGCCCAGGCGTTGCATCGCGCCGATTTGCCCAAAGGGGTTTTCAACATTCTATTGGGGCGAGGCGGTGATGTCGGTGACGAACTCAGCACCAGCCCACACATTGCGAAAATTTCCTTCACGGGGTCCACCGCCACCGGGAAACTCATTGCTCGCGCCGGTATCGAGACCATGAAGCGAGTGAGCCTGGCGCTCACGGGGAAGTCGGCCTCTATCGTTCTTGAGGACGCCGATCTCGACACCGCCATTCCCCTGGCATTGAATGCTGCCTTCATGAACAACGGACAGGCGTGTGTCGCCGGCACGCGCCTGCTGGCGCCGCGCAAGCACGTCGAAGACATCATCGACCGTGTTAAAAGCCTGGTCGAAGCGATGGTCGTCGGCGATCCGCGCGATCCCGCCACCGTTATCGGGCCTCTGGTCAATCGGGCCCAATTCGACCGCGTGCAAGGTTTCATCCGCCGCGGGCAGGCGCAAGGCGCGACGCTGATTACCGGCGGGGAGGGAAGACCGTTCGGCCTGGACAAGGGCTATTTCGTCAGGCCCACAGTCTTTGCCGACGTCAGCAGTGACATGGACATTGCGCGAGAGGAGATTTTCGGCCCGGTGTTGTCGATCATTGCGTATGACTCGCAAGAACAGGCGATCGATATTGCCAACGACACGCTCTACGGCTTGCAGGCCTATGTGTTTTCCCGGCAACCGGAACGTGCCCGAAGCCTGGCGTCCCGGCTGCAGGCCGGCTCGGTGTTGATCAACAGAATCGCGCCAGAGCTGCTTGCGCCGTTCGGCGGGGTCAAGCAGTCCGGTGTCGGCCGGGAGTTCGGTGTCTTTGGGCTGGAAGCGTTTCTTGAGGCCAAAAGTATCGTGGCGGATTAGCCCCGGGTTGTGCGGGAAATTGTGTTCGCGCCTGGTCAAGTCGAAAGACAATGATGGCGAGGCCGCAGAAGCAGGCGGATCCGTCTGCTTCTGCGCAACGTATGGATTCAACCCAGGCGTTCAAGCGCCTGTGCAACGCCCGCCCCATACTCCGGATCGGCCTGAGTGCAATGGTCGATATGGCGCTGTTTGGTTTGTGCCGATGCGCCGCTGATCGAACGCGCGGTGTTCTCGAACAACGCCTGTTTTTGCATCGGGTTCATGAGCCGGAACAGTGCGCCGGGTTGGGAGAAATAATCCGCGTCTTGCCGATGGTTCCAGTGCCCGGCGCGGCCTTGCAGATCTAACGGCGGCTCGCGAAAGTCCGGTTGTTCTGCCCATTGCCCGTGACTGTTTGGCTCATAACCCAAGGTGCTGGCGGCGTTGCCATCCGTGCGCATCTGGCCATCGAGGTGGAAGCTGTTGACCGGGCATCTCGGGGCGTTCACCGGAATCTGATGGTGATTGACGCCCACGCGATAACGTTGCGCATCGCCGTAGGAAAACACACTTGCCTGGCGCATCTTGTCGGGAGAAAAACTGATGCCGGGCACGACGTTGGCCGGATTGAACGCCGCTTGCTCGAGGGGGAAAGCTGATCTTGCGGGCGTTACAGGCATGGCGCAGAGAGCCGAGAAAACAGGCAGACCAGCAAATGGCGAACAATTGCTCGGGATTGGTGCCTGTTCCGGGCGCGCCGGGCGGGGAAAGCTTGAGATCGAGTCGTCCATCATGGCTGCGGCCGCAGCCCTCACGCCCGCCTGTTGTGTAGGTATGGCCGGTGTAGAGGGTTTTTTCGATATTGATCATGCGTACTTCCTGGCTTTAGAGCGCGGTATCGAACGTTCGAATCACGTGACGTGCAAGGCTTCACGGCGGTTGCGCGTCGCCACACTGGCAGGCAGATCAAACGCGGCTTCTGCATCCGGTGTTCCAAGTAGCGTGGAGCGTGCGATGTCGAGAATCCACGACCGGAATGGCAAGTTCGGGTCGTATCGTGGCTGTCCGAGATAGAGCGCCTTGAGGGCTTGCTGAGCCAGGTTCGCCGTCTCTCCCTGCTTGATCCGCCCGGCTTGCACCTGGCCTTCATAAAAGGCGATGAATAAGGGAGTTACCGTCGCGAAAAGTCGGAGTGACTCACGTTTGTCACGTCGGACAACGGCATCCATCAAGGCATGCAACTCGTCGTTTCCAAGTCGCTCAGCTGTGCTCAGGCAACCCACGCGAAAACCTTCGGCCATGATCGGATACCTCGGCGTCATCTGTTCAACTGCTCAGGCAACCGGGGCACAGCGAGGTTGCCAGACCTTGAGTGGTGAGACTCGAGCATGACGACATACGATGAGGCGTACCAGTTAGGCGGTGTTAGCGCTTAATAGCGGGCACGCTGGCTGGACACGAGCGCCGCATGTCGGGCCTTAATCTTCCTGACTGCGACTGTATTGCAGCAGCCGATCGGTCTCGGTCTTGACCACCAGATAACACTCGCAACTGAGTTGTTCGAGGCGGGTGCGGTCGAGCACCGTGATCTGTCCTCGGCTGTACTCGATGACGCCCTGGCGCTGAAGTTTGCCGGCGGCTTCGGTGACGCCCTCGCGGCGTACGCCGAGCATGTTGGCGATCAGTTCCTGGGTCATGTTCAGGCGATTGCCGGGCAGGCGATCCAGCGATAACAGTAGCCATCGGCACAATTGCTGATCGATCGAGTGATGGCGATTGCACAGGGCGGTCTGCGACATTTGTGTGATCAGTGCCTGGGTGTAACGCAGCATCAGCAGGAGCAGATCGCCGTGGCGGTTGAACTCTTTCTTGAGCTTTTGCCCCGGCAGGCGAAAGGCGACACCGGCGCTTTGCACCACCGCCCGGCTGGAGGTGCTTTCGCCGCCCATGAACAGGGCGATGCCGATCAAGCCTTCATTGCCGACCACGGCGATTTCCGCGGACGAGCCGTTTTCCGTGACGTGCAGCAGCGAAACGATGGCGTCGGTCGGGAAGTAAACGTGGCACAGGGTATCCCCGGGTTCATACAGCACATCACCCAGCCCGAGGCTGACCTGCTCCAGATGCGCAAGCAGGCGCTGCAGGTCGTCGGCTGGCAGCGCCGCGAGCAGGTGATTGTGGGTTGGCTGGGGTGAGGCAGGCATGGACAGGACACCGTGGCGCGAGTGAGTACCGGGTCAGGGTACTCCCATGCACGCCACGGCTGGGGATCAATGTCTACTCATCGGCCGCATGCGCGTACTCCAGCGCTTGAGGCCCGGGCAGGCGGGCGCGACAATCGACCCGAACCCAACGCTCCAGGCCATCGTCTTCCAGCGTCAGCACATTGCCGTTCAACGGCTGGCCGTCGAGGGTCATCGAGGTGAGGGCCGAACTGCCCTGATGCACATCGAAGTGGTAAAGGGTGCTGCCGAAGCGGTAGTGCAACTTGAAGCCCGGCCAGTCGGCGGGTATCAACGGTTCGAGGCTCAGCGTGCGACCGCTGCGTTGCACGCCGAGCAATGACTCGACAATCAGCCGATACATCCAGCCGGCCGACCCGGTGTACCAGGTCCAGCCGCCTCGCCCGGCATGGGGCGGGGCGCCGTAGACGTCGGCAGCCATGACATAGGGCTCGACCTTGTAAGTGTCTATTCGCGCGACGTTGGCAGGGGCGGCCGGGTTGATCAGGTCCAGCACTTCCCACGCTTTCCCGGCATCCCCCAATTGTGCGAACGCCATGCCCGCCCAAACGGCCGCGTGGGTGTACTGCCCGCCATTCTCGCGCACACCGGGCACGTAGCCCTTGATATAGCCCGGGTCGAGCGCACCCTTGTCAAACGGTGGGTCGAGCAGGAGCACGGCGCGAATGTCACGTTTGATCAGATGCTGATCCAATGCCTGCATGGCCTTGACCTGGCGCGCGGCAGAACCGGCTCCGGAAAGCACCGACCAGCTTTGTGCAATGGAATCGATGCGGCACTCTTCATTGCTCGCCGAGCCGAGCAGTTGCCCGTCGTCGAACCAGGCACGGCGATACCAGTCGCCGTCCCAGGCGCTGTGCTCAAGATTGCGTTGCAGTGCCTCGGCGCTGTCGCTGCAGCGTTTGGCGAAGGCCTGATCACCGTGCAGACGAGCGGTCAGCGCAAATTGCATCAACACCTGGTAGCTGAAGAAACCGAGCCAGACACTTTCACCTTCTCCCAGATGACCGACGCGATTCATGCCGTCGTTCCAGTCGCCGCAGCCCATCAGCGGCAACCCGTGATGGCCACGGCGCAGGCTATGTTCGATGGCACGCACGCAGTGTTGATACAGGGATTCTTGCAGTGGCGAAGTCCCCGGGAGGTCGTAGTAAGACTCTTCACCGGCTGACAATTGGCGTCCTTCCAAGTAGCCGGCGTGCTCTTCCAGTACCGCTACATCTCCAGTCATTTCGACATAGCGGTTGGTCGCGGCCACCAGCCACAGGAAGTCGTCGGAGCAAGCGGTGCGAACCCCTCGGTTCATCGGCGGGTGCCACCAATGCTGCACGTCACCCTCTGCATACTGATGACCGGCACACAGCAACAGATGCGCGCGAACGGCCGCAGGAGCGGCATGGATCATTGCCATGCTGTCCTGCAACTGATCGCGAAAGCCGATGGCACCGCCCGATTGGTAGAAACCGCTGCGGGCCTGGAAGCGGCAGGCGATGACCTGATACATCAACCAGCCGTTGACCATGACATCGACCGCCGGCGCACCGGTTTCAATACGTATGGCCCCGAGCAGGGAGCGCCAGTGTTCGCGCACGCTGTGCAATTGCTCGGCAGCGACCAGCTTGCCCCGATAGCGCTGCACCAGTTGGCTGGCAGCGTTGCTCGAGGTGGCTGCGCCCAGGCGCAGGATCACTTCCTTGCTCTGGCCATCGGCGAGCTCGACCGACACTTGCAGGGCAGCACAAGGGTCCAGCCCGCCGCCCATGCGCCCGGACAAACCGGCATGTTGCATCGCTGCTGGCGAGGCCAGGGTGCCACCGCGACCAACGAATTCCGTGCGATCGCCGCTGACGCCGTGATCGACCGTGTCGGTGTCGAAGAACGCCACCCGCTCGGAAAACTCCAGCGAGTAGGCGTTGCGGGCGAAGAGGGCGCCTGTGGCAGGATCGGATTGCGTGACCACATGCATCGCCGACTTGCTGCGCAGATCGCCCAGCACCCATTCCACGTACCCGGTGACCGACAGTGACCGGCTGCGCCCCGAGCGGTTGCTCAGCAGTAGTCGCATGAACTTGATCGGTGCATCCAGCGCGACATAGATCCACAGCTCGCTGTAGATGCCGTCTTCTTCATGTTCGAACACGCTGTAACCGAAACCGTGGCGGGTCTGGTAGGGGCCTTTGCCGGGGCAGGGTTGAGGGGCGGCAGACCAGAAGTGCCCGGTCTCTTCGTCGCGCAGATAAATGGCTTCACCGCCGCAATCGGTGACCGGGTCGTTGTGCCAGGGTGTGAGGCGATACTCATGGGCGTTTTCGGCCCAGGTGTAGGCGCTGCCGGTCTCCGAGACCACCGTGCCAAATTGTGCATTGGCGATCACATTGACCCATGGTGCCGGCGTCGCGTGGGGCGCCAGCCCGCTGATGATGTATTCACTGCCATCGGCGCTGAATCCGCCATACGCGTTGCCCAGCAGCAGTGCTGAAGGTTTGGGCCAGGCCACCACCGGGCTCGCTTGATGGCTGCGTTTTGCAATGAATGGCGCGTGCACCGGCGATACCTTGCGGCGATGAATCTGTTCGGCGAGGCTGCCCGAACCTTCGTTCAATACCAGTCTGGCGACCGAGAGCACCAGCACGCGATCTTCGTTCGATAGCTGTTGCACTGCACGTACAAAAATCCCCCCCGGGCGATCGACCAGCGTGGCTTCACTGCCTAACGTGATCAGGCCCATGATCGCGTCCTGCAATTGCTGGCGATAACCGGCCTGGTCTTCGTTCCAGATCAACAGGTCGACCACCAATCCCTTTTGCCGCCAGTAGGCGTGGGCCTGAATCAACTGCCGCACCAGAGTGATGTTGTCCAGGCTCTGGATTTGCAGCAAGACGATGGGCAGGTCGCCAGAGATGACCTGACCCCAGAGCCCCGACTGATTGCGTCGATTGGCGATCAATACGGCGTTGTCGGCGCGCATCGAGGCGTTCGCATACAGCAGCGACGAGGCCATCTGTTCGAACAGCCGAGCGTCGGTCAGCGAGATGTTGAGTTGGCGCAGCAACACTTGGCTATGGGTCCAGGACAGGTCGAACACCCGGTCGGCGAGGTGGCGGTCGCGGTATTTGTTGATCAGGTAGAGGCAGTCGTCCCGGGTGTCGGCGACGCCGGTGACCAGGTCGATGGTGGCTTGTTGGCCAGGTTGCAGGGTAAACCGGCAGCGGACCGCGACCACCGGGTCCAGCACCGGGCC
This sequence comes from Pseudomonas reinekei, assembly GCF_001945365.1. Taxonomy (GTDB): domain Bacteria; phylum Pseudomonadota; class Gammaproteobacteria; order Pseudomonadales; family Pseudomonadaceae; genus Aquipseudomonas; species Aquipseudomonas reinekei. The sequence goes on along the minus strand of NZ_MSTQ01000002.1, from coordinate 461,408 downwards.
CGCACTGCCGGACAAGTGCACACAATCGGCGTCGAGGGCGGCCGGTGACACCAGGCTGCGCCCGCGGCCGATGAACCGGGCACGGTCGGTTTCATAGGAGATCGCATCGATGTCCACGCCGTGTGCCGCCAGCAGATGGCACATCCACGGCGTCGCTTCGTCGCTGGACCGTGGGCGGCGGCTGCAGACAATTGCCTGGAGCGCCGGCAGCAGTTCGGTTTGCACGAACAGCTTGCTGAACGCCGGATGCATGGCATCGCTGGCCGGGGATGTCAGCACCACCTCGGCATAGGTGGTGATTTCCAGCGTCCTGGCCGATGACGCGCGGTTGGTGACCCGCAGGCGGCGCAGTTCGATGTCGTCTTCTGGCGAGACGACAATCTCCAGGTGAGTGTCGAAATCCAGGTTGCGCGCACGGAATTCCGCTCGGGAGTCACTGAAGATCGCCTCGTGACTCTCAGGCTTTTGCAACGTTGGCTGATGCGCGGTCGACCAGACCGCATTGGACTGCACGTCGCGCAGATAGCAGAACATTCCCCAGTTGTCCTGGGACGTGTCTTCCTGCCAACGGGTGACGGCCATGTCATGGCGGCGGCTGTAGCCACCGCCACCGCTGGTGAGCATGACGTGGTAGCGACCGTTGGACAGCAACTGCACGGCCGGACGTTTACTGCCCGGGTCAGCGAACACCCTAAGCCCGGGGTCCTGGCCCTGGCCTTGATCACCGGGCACGGGCGACTGAGCCGTCTGCAGGTACGGCGCAACGGATTTTGGCACTCGTTCCTGCAACAGCAGGAGGGCTGATTGCAGCGCCGGGTCAGCCTCGAATCGTCGTTGCATGGGTTGATCGAGCAAGCGGCTGGTCAAGGCCAGCAGGCTCATGCCCTGATGGTGAGCCATGAACGAGCGGACCACGGCGTTGCTCTGGCCACGGGGTAAGCGTGCCTCGGTGTAGTCCACCGCTTCATACAAACCGAACCGCCCCGACGAGCCTTGCAGGGCGAGCCGTTGCAGGTTGGTGCAAGCCGCATCGGCATCGACCATCAACGCCAAAACGCTGGCGTAGGGCGCGATCACCACGTCATTGCTCAACCCGCGTTGAAGCCCGAGGGCCTGAACGCCGAAGGCGCGATACTGATAATTGAAATGCGCATCGAGGGTGTAATAACCCGATTCCGAAACACCCCACGGAATCCCCAGCAAGTCGCCGTGTTCGATCTGTACCGCTACGGCGGCGCGGCAAGTCTGGTCCAGCAGGCTGCCGTCATAGTTAGGCATTACCAGCATGGGCATCAGGTATTCAAACATCGAGCCCGACCAGGACAGCAACGTCGGCACACCCGCGTTTTCCCCCAGAAGCCTGCCCAGGGTGAACCAGGCACGCTGGGGAATTTGTCCTTGAGCGATGGCCACGTAATTGGTCAGCCGCACTTCGGAGGCCAGCAAGTCGTAGTAACCGCTGTCGAGCCTGAGTTCCTCGGCGTTGTAGCCGATGACGAACAGGTCGCGCTGATTGTCGTAAAGCAATGAAAAATCCATCTGCGCCAGCGAGGTCGACAGCGACGCCAACCGCTCCAGATGCTCCAGCCGCTTGCTGGCGATACCGCGCACCTGTTCGATTTGAACGAGATGCTCGGCCGCCCAGTCAGCGGGGTTCAGCGCGGCCCATTGGCGCAAAGCGCCCGGCGGCTGCATGGCGGCCAGCGGGGCAGGGAGGCGAAAGCGCTGCAGTTCTTCGGTCCAGTCGCTGCATTGGCGCAGAAACGTTTCGCGCCAGTAGAGGCTTTCCTCGTCGGTGTCTGCGGGGGTGGCGTTTACCATCAGGCGAGCCGTGTTCAGCAGGTCTGTCAGGATCTCGGTTGTCATGACGGGCGAGGCATGCTCAAGGGCGTTGGTCAGTGGAATCAGGGCGGTTTCATCCGCGCCCGAGTCGCGCCGGGCATCTGCCAGGATGTTCAGGGTATCGCGCAGGCCTTTGACCACGCAGGGGCCGAACATCGGGGCGTCTGCAAGCTGTCTCAGGCCGACGCTCAAAGTCAGCAGCAGCCCCGCCAGGTTGCCGCTGTCGACGGTGGAGACGTACTGCGGGTGCAGCGGCTGCAGGGTCTGCGTGTCGTACCAGTTGTAGAAGTGCTGCCGATAACGTTCCAGGCCGTCCATGCTGTCCAGCGATGCCGCCAGGCGCGACAGCAGCCGTTCGGTGCTCAAGTAACCGAAGTCGTGCGCGGCCAGATGCGCAAGCAGAGACATGCCCATGTTGGTCGGTGAGGTGCGATGGGCAATCGCGGGCTTCGGTTCTTCCTGCACGTTGTCCGGTGGCAGCCAGTGATCCTCGGGCCCGACGTATTGATCGAAGAACGCCCAGGTCTTGCGCGCCAGCAACCGCAGGAAGCGCAATTGGTCCGTCGACGGTGCGAATGTCGACTGCCTGGGCGGCGAGCTGAGCCGCCAGGCGATCCACGGCCCCGCCAGCCATGCCAGCAGCAGTGGACTGGCGATGGCCAGCGTCTGTGGATTATCCGTCAGCAGACCCAGTGCAACGAGGACCACCAGCGGCTGAATCCACATCTGCCGATAGAGAGCGGACAGCCGGTTTTCAGTGGCACGCTCCACCTCCCGAGAGGGCTGCCATTGCAACAGCAGGCGTCTGCTGAAACCGATTCGCCACAACGAGCGCAGGAGCGCGTCGGCGTTGTAGAACATCTCGAAGGGCAGCCACGCCAGGGTCAGACCAGCCCGGGCCAGGTCCTGTCCCAGATCGCCGAGCAACGCGCGCACGTATTGGCCGTAGGGCACATCGGCGACCGGTTGCATCAGGTCGGTCACCGCCCGCAGCAGCGGTTGAATCACCAGCAACCCGATCACGGTCAGCGTCCAGTTGAAAGGCGCGCTGCTGGCAAACCATCCCCATGACAGCATCAGCACCAGCGCCAGTGGTTCCAGGCTGCGGCGCAGATTGTCGAGAATCTTCCAGCGCGCCATCACGCTCAGCCGGTTGTGCACCCAATTGCCGTCGGCGTTGCGTACCCAGGGCAATGTCCACGGCAGCAGTTGCCAGTCGCCGCGAACCCAGCGATGCCGGCGTTTGACATCAGCCCCGAAGCGCGAGGGGTATTGCTCGTAGAGTTGCACATCGCTGAGCAGCCCGGAGCGTGCATAACAGCCTTCGATCAGGTCGTGGCTGAGGATCTGGTTGTCCGGCAGGCAGCCTTCCAGGGCCCCGGTGAACGCATCCACATCGTAGATGCCCTTGCCGATGAACGAGCCTTGCTGGAACAGGTCCTGATAAACGTCCGACACCGCCCGGGTATAGGGATCTACCCCAGCGTCGCTGCCAAACAGTCGGGCGTAGACCGAGCGCGTGGCGCTGGTCAGGCTGATGCCCACTCGCGGTTGCAACACCGCGTAGCCGGAGACGATCTGCTCGCCGGCACGATCAAACAACGGCCGATTCAACGGGTGCATCATCGCCGCCACGCATTGGCGGGCGACATCGCGGGGCAGCAGGGTGTCGGTGTCCAGGGTGATCACGTAACGCACCGTGCTCAGCGGGCTGATGTCGCCGACGATGGCATCGAAACGGTCCTGTCCCTGACCACGCAAGAGGGCGTTGAGCTCGATCAGCTTGCCGCGCTTGCGCTCATGGCCCATCCACACCCGTTCGCCTGCGTTCCAGCGCCGCGGCCGGTGCAGCAGAAAGAAGCGGTCGCTGAGGCCGTCCGCATATTTCTGGTTGAGCAAGGTGATTGCACGGGTGGCCTGGGTCAGCAACTCGGTGTCCTGGGCCTCGGTTTCCTGCGCGGCATCGAGAAAATCGCTGAGCAAGGCGAAATACAGGTTGCTGTCGCGGTTGGCCAGAAAGCGCACTTCAAGGCCTTCCACCAGTTCGTCCACATCGGCCAGGCTGGCGATCAGCGTCGGGATCACCACCAGGCTTCTCGCCTGATCGGGAATACCTGAGGCGTAATCCATTTTCGGCAAAACCGCCGGCACCAGACTGAAGGTCACCAACCAGTTGATCAGGCCGATCGCCAGTCGACTGGTCATGATCAGGCAGGGGATCGCCAGTAACACAAGCGCCGCATCGGCCATCCCGTCGCGCCGCGCAGAGGCCAACAGTGGCCAGGCGAAGATGAGCGTGAGAAAAGCCACCGGCGCCAGGTAGAACATCAGTGGCGACAGCTGCAACAAACGGTTCCAGCGCTCATGGAGTGGCACCCGGGCGCCAAGTTTTCGCTCCAGCGTGGGCAGGCCCGCGCTGATCAGGTAATACCCGACATGGCGGGCCAGCACTGGACAGGCAACCTTGGCCTGTGCGCTGGCGGCGAGGTCGATCGCGGTGCGGGCGACCTGGATTTCCGAATGCTGGGGGCTTCTTCGGGCGAGGCGCTCAATGACATGTCGATAGCTGTCCCGGGTGCTGAAATCCATCTGGGTATAAACGGCCGCCGGGTCTTCCCTGAGTATCTGGTCGACATGACTCATCGACTCGACGAACTCGCGCCAGTCAGTGGCGGACAGGAAACGCAGGCTGGCAATGCTGTTGCTGATGGACACCTGGTCCGCTGACTGTTGTTGCGCGTCGAGCTGCACCTGGCGTTCGATACTGGACCCGGTCTCGCTGAGCAGCTGCTCGATCCAGTTCAAGGGCAGTGCCAGGGCAGCGCTCTGGCCCTGCAGGCGACGGGTGAACTCGGCGACAAATGCGGCGGTGATCGGTGGCGCGGAGCGGGCCATGTCGGCCACGGTCAACACCACGCTCTTGATGTCGCGTTCCGAGGTTTCGATCAGGCGCTCGGCCCAGTCATCGGCCAGGTTGCGGTCATCGGCGTTGGCCATGACCCGCGAGGCCACTCGCCGCAGGTTTTCGATCAGCGCCAGACGCAACATGATCGGTACCGCCCACAGCTCTCCCAGCGCCAGCGGCATCACGGTCTGATAGGAAACAATGAAGCGGCACAGGCTTTGTTCATCAACGCGACCGTCACCATGGGAAATGGTCTCCAGTGCGATGTCGTAGACCCGAGGCAGCCCGGCGGACGGGCCGTTGATCAAGCGTGGCAACTCCCGGCTGTAGCCTTTGGGCAAGTGCGTGCGGGCGGTACGAATGTGCTCTTCGACCAGAAAAAAATTGTCCAGCAACCATTCCGCTGCGGGCGTTACCCGGCGGCTGGACAACTGCCCGTTGGCCAGCGCGGTACAACTGCGTTTGAGTAATTGTTCGTTGTCATCGAGCCTGCGCAGCATCGAGTCCCGCGAGGACAGCGAGGTCAGACGATGCTGCCCGGCCAGGATGATGCCGTGGCAGGCCATCTGATCGGCACTGAAAAGCTCCGAGCGCAGGATCGGCTCGTACTTGAATTTAGGGAGGGAAAACTGCCCGGTTCGCCTAAAGCCGGGCGAACGAGTAAACACCCTTTGGATGCGTGTCCATATGCTGTTCATAAGGTCCTGTGCCAGAAACGCACGCCTGAAATTGCGCGCATTTGAAAGGTGCGCCAACGCATTGCGCCAGCACCGAGCAGCGCCTTTTTGACGTAGCTTTTCAGCCTCGAGTGTGAGGGGCAGGAGGGCGGTTGGTCTGTTCGTTAGCGAACATAGCGAGCGTGGAGGCAGCGAAGCACCAGTTAACGTTGAACAACTTACTGGAAAGAACGGACCTGCATCTGGGGCACATTGAAGATCTCGAAGCGGACCAGTCCTACGACGCCGCCACGTTGATCGGTGTCCTGCATCATCTGGAGGGTGATGATGCCAAACACCAACTGTTGCAATCCATTCGGGCTCATCTGAAGTCGGGTGCGCCGTTGATTGTCGCGGGAAATCAATACGCATATGCCAGCCAGCCCCTATTGCTGGCTGCCTGGGGCCAGCGGTGGCGACAGCAAGGGGCTAGCCCGGATGAAGTGAAGGTCAAACTGGGGAAAATCCTCCAGGGCGCCGCCCCGCCACACTCTGATGATGGCCACACAACTGCGGCCTGAACTGGACAGCGTCAACAAGGAGCTGATCCTGATCTCGGCGTATTTCGTCCCGCAACAGCCGAGCATGCGCTACTTGCTCGGGCGTGCCGACGCCGGTGTTGATGTGCGGCTGCTGACCAACTCACTGGAAGCCACCGATGTACCGGCAGTGCACGGCGGCTATGCGCCATACCGCAAAACCCTGCTCGAACATGGCGTGAAGCTCTATGAGCTGCGGCGCCAGCCGGACGATCCCAGTGGCGGCTCTTCCTTCGGTTTCAGCGGCGGTTCGGACTCCAGCTTGCACACCAAGGCCATCATCCTCGACAAGCAGAAGGTGTTCATTGGTTCCTTCAATTTCGACCCGCGTTCAGTGTTCTGGAATACGGAGGTCGGAGTGCTGGTCGACAGCCCTGAATTGGCAGGTTACATGCGCAAGCTGGCAGAGGAGGGCATGGCGCCGGCCGTGAGTTACCAGGCTCGCCTGGAAAAAGGCGAAATCGTATGGATCGCCGAAGACGACGGCCGCCTGTATACCCTGCGCAAAGAGCCCGGCGGCAAATGGCGCAGCTTCAAAGCCTGGCTCAGCGAAGCGATTGGTTTGGAGAAAATGCTTTAGATCGAACGAGCGAAAAAGGGGGGCAGATTACAAGTTCTGTCCCCCTTTTTCCTCGCACTTACGAGATGAGCGATGGCTCCACTGCAATCACGATTTTTCCTTGAAGGCCGTTGTTGGGACTTTCCAACCGGGCGTGGGCGAGCGCAAGGTCGGCGAGTGAATAGACAGCGCCGACGTGTGGGCGCAGCTGACCGCGCTCTATCAAGGCGCTCAACTCGTCAAGCTTGCCGCGGTTTTGTCGCGTGAAAACGAAGTGATAACTCGCGTTCTTGCCCCAGGCCTGAACGACGTTTTGTGGTTGTGCAATGTCGACGATCGTGACCACGCGGCCCAGTTGTGCGAGTGCGTCGGGGCTGCGCGTCAAGGCGTTGCCGCCGATGGTGTCGAACACGACATCAACGCCACGACCACCCGTTTCCCGCATGACGGCGTCGACATAGTCTTCTTTTTCGTAGTCGATGATTACATCGGCGCCCATGTTCCGTGCGAACTCAACGTTTGCTTCGCGCACGGTCGTGAACACTTTTGCGCCTATCGCTTTTGCGAGCTGGATCGCCACATGGCCGACCCCGCCGGCACCGCCGTGTATAAGAATGCTTTCCCCGACTCTGAGCGCTGCACGCACGACCAGTGCTTCCCACGCCGTCCCGCCCACCAGGGTCAGGCTCGCCGCCTCGAGGTGGCTGAGTGAGGCAGGCTTCTTGCCGATAATGTTTTCGGCTGCGACGTGGTACTCGGCATAACTTCCCGGACCGTCAAATATTTGCGGGGTGTACCAGACTTCGTCTCCTGGCACGAAGTTCGTCACACCCGGCCCAACGGCTTCGACGACGCCGGAAACGTCGTGTCCGGTAATGGTGGGCAGTGCGACGAGGTCGGGGTAATCGCCACGTCGAACCTGGTAATCCAACGGATTGATGGAGGTGGCGTGTACCCGCACCAGAACTTGTCCCGCATGCGGCACCGGCTTGGGCACATCGCGCAGTTCAAATGATTCGGGGCCGCCGAATGCTTTAAGGATCATCGCTTTCATTGTGAAACCTCATATCGATAAAAAGGGATATCGAGATATCTCGATATCATGCGGTAAAAAATTACAGCTCTTTCCCTATGAGCTCAGCAAGAACACGGATGGTTGCTTCGTTTCGCTTGTAATAGGTCCACTGACCGATGCGCCTGACTTCGACCAGGCCCACCCGCTGCAGGGTTGCAAGGTAGCCAGACACCGTCGACTGCGACAGCCCGATACCTTGCTGAATACTGCTGACGCAGACGCCCACCACGAGAACGTCACCCTCATCCTGAGGAGGGAAGTTCTTTGCGGGATCCTTCAACCCTTGCAAGATTTCAAGTCGCGTAGGGTTTGAGAGGGCTTTGAAGATTTCGAGTAAGTCCATGAGCTGAGGATATCGAGATTTACCGATATGTCAATACGAAAAATCAGAACCTCATTGAGCGTTGAACCCGGCCACTCGATCCTCATGACAATCGGCCAACAGCGCCACACTTCAACCCCGCAAAACCCTCAAAGCAACCGATCAATGGCAGAATCCCCTCACTTTGATCGATTTGGAGAACTTCATGCTTCGTGTGTTTGAACGAAGGCTAGACCCGTTTCCTCCTGACGAGGTACCACCGCCACCCGACGGTCTGGCCCGCTTCCTGTGGGCCTGTACACGGGGCGCCCGCGGTTACGTCCTTGCGCTTGCGCTGCTCAGCGCCGCGGTGTCGATTTACGAAGCCTGGCTGTTTTCTTTCCTCGGCCAGGTCGTGGACTTACTCTCGACCTGGCAGGCGGGCGGGGAGGCGGCGGCCCAGGAAAGTCGCGTGTTATGGGGCATGGGCATCGTCATGGTGACCAGTGTCGGGCTGGTGGCGTTGCGCACGATGGTGCAGCACCAGATATTGGCGATTAACTTGCCGCTGCGGTTGCGCTGGGATTTCCATCGTCTGATGCTGCGGCAAAGCCTGTCGTTCTTTTCCGATGAGTTTTCCGGCCGGGTCACCACCAAGGTCATGCAGACGGCGCTGGCGGTGCGCGACGTGCTGTTCACCCTGATCGAGATCGTGCCCGGGATCGGGGTGTACTTCATTGCGATCATCGCCCTGGCCGGCGGCTTTGCGCTGAAACTGATGTTGCCGTTCGTTGCCTGGGTCGTGTTGTTCGCGCTGGCCATGCTGTACTTCGTGCCCCGCCTGGGGAAAGTCGGGCAGGAGCAGGCCAATGCGCGGTCGATGATGACCGGGCGTATCTCGGACGCCTACACCAACATCACGACAGTGAAACTGTTCTCCCACTCCAATCGTGAAGCGCATTTCGCGCGTGCAGCGATGGAGGACTTCAAGCTGACCGGCTTCCGACAGATGCGCCTGGTCAGCCTGTTCGAGATCGTCAACCAGGCGTTGGTGGTAGCGTTGATCATGGGGGCCGGTGGTTATGCGCTGTGGCTATGGCACCAGGGTGAGGTCGGCGCAGGTGCCGTGGCGGCAATCATCGCCATGGCTTTGCGTATCAACGGCATGTCGAACTGGATCATGTGGCAAATGACCTCGCTGTTCGAGAGCATCGGCACCCTGCAGGACGGCATGGCGACGCTGACCCTCGGTACCAAGGTGCAGGACGCGCCTGACGCCGGCATGCTGGTGACCTCCGGCGGCGCGGTCACCTTCGACAAGGTGAGCTTCAACTACAACGGCGAACGCCAGGTGCTCGATGGCCTGAGTCTGAACATCCGCCCGGGCGAAAAAATCGGCCTGGTTGGCCGCTCCGGCGCCGGCAAATCCACACTGATCAACTTGCTGCTGCGCTTCTATGACGTCGACAGCGGGGAGATCCGCATCGACGGGCAAAACATCGCACACGTGACGCAAGACAGCCTGCGCAGCGCCATCGGCATGGTCACGCAGGATACCTCGCTGCTGCATCGTTCCATTCGCGACAACATCGCCTACGGCCGTCCGGATGCGACCGACGCGCAAATCCGCAACGCCGCGGCCAATGCCCAGGCCGATGAGTTCATCAGCCAATTGAGCGACCGGCAAGGTCACACCGGCTACGACACCTTGGTGGGCGAGCGGGGCATCAAGTTGTCGGGCGGCCAGCGCCAACGCGTGGCGATTGCCCGGGTGATGCTCAAGAATGCGCCGATCCTGCTGCTTGACGAGGCCACCAGTGCGCTGGACTCGGAAGTCGAGGTGGCCATTCAGGAAAGCCTCGATGAAATGATGCAGGGCAAGACCGTGATCGCCATCGCCCATCGGTTGTCCACGATTGCGGCCATGGACCGGCTGATCGTCATGGATGATGGCCGCATCATCGAGCAGGGCACCCACACCGAATTGCTTGCCAGAAACGGCGTCTATGCGCGGCTGTGGCAGCATCAGAGTGGTGGGTTCCTGGGTGAGGACAAGGGCGTGGTCGAGGCGGTGGATCAGGCTTGAGCGAGGGCTTACGACGACAAGGCCTCAAGTAGTAGTTGTAACTTGTTACGAATGGACGTGGGCCACATGGCCCTTTGCCAATCGACGTTCATAAAATCGTCACAAATATGTTGCAGAGTTCGGGAGCCCGTAATCACAAGGATATTTTTCGATGAAAAGTTTCATGAAGTCTGCTGCGCTAGCCATCACGGTTTCTCTTTGTGCCAGCTCGGTGTCGTTCGCTGCGGAAAGCGTTCGCCTGACAGGTTCCGGCGCCAGTTTTCCGGCTCCGATTTACCTGACCTGGTTCAAGGATTTCAGCAAGAAAACCGCTGGCGTGACCGTGGATTACCAATCCAAGGGCAGCGGTGCGGGTGTACAGGACTTCTTGAACAAAACCGTCGACTTTGCGGCCAGTGACTCGGCAATGAAGGACGAAGACATTGCCAAGGTCGCCGAAGGCGCGCAGTTGCTGCCGATGACAGCGGGTGAAATCGTGCTCGCCTACAACCTGCCGGGCAATCCCAAGGGCCTGAAGCTGCCACGCGACGTTTACTCCAACATCTTTCTGGGCAAGATCACCCGCTGGAACGATCCACAGATCGCCGCCGCCAACCCGGACCTGAAACTGACCGACATGCCGATCACCGTGGTCGTACGTGCTGACTCCAGCGGTACCACCGCCGTATTCACCAAGCACCTGGCGACGATCAACCCGACGTTCCAGAAAGACTTGGGTGAAGGCAACACCGTCAACTGGCCAGCCAGCGACAAATTCATCAAGTCGCCCAAGAACGATGGTGTGACGGCCACTGTGCGTCAGACCCCGGGCGCGATTGGCTACATCGAATACGGCTTCGCCAAACTGGCCAAGGTTGACTTCGCCCAGTTGCAGAACAAGGCCGGCAATTACGTTGTGCCGAACGCGGAAAGTGGTGCAGAGGCGCTGGCGGCTGTGAAGATGCCTGAAAACCTGGTGGCCTGGCTGCCTGATCCGGACGGTGCCAAGTCTTACCCGATCACTTCCTACACCTGGATGATCTTCCGCAAGCAGAACGAGAACCCGGCCAAGGCCAAAGCCATGCGTGAGATGGTCGAATACAGCCTGACTGAAGGTCAGAAAATTGCCGATTCGATGGGGTACATCCCTCTGCCGCCATCGGTGGTCGATCAGGTTCGCAAAGCTTCCGCCAACATCCAGTGACGCTCGCGAAGTCTCTCTCGGCGTGAGCTTTCAGCCTCGCCGAGGAGCTTTCCCCTACGCTCCGGAATAGCCCATGATCCAGCCATTTGTCGTACCGGTTAACCCGGATTCTGCTTGCCGTCCACCGTCTACCAAGGATTTTCTGGTTGACCGAACCTTCCGCGCGCTCGCGCGCATCGGTGTGGTTCTTATCCTGGCGCTGGTCTTTGCCTTGGTGTTCGAGGTAGGACGCAAGGCACTTCCAGGCATGGAGAAACACGGACTCGACGTTCTTTTTGGAACGGTATGGGACGTGAACCAGGGCAAGTACGGCATTCTGCCGGCCATTTGGGGAACGCTCTACAGCGCCTTCATCGCTCTATTGATAGCCGGTGTTTTCGGTGTCAGCATGGCGATTTTCCTGACCCAGGACTTCCTTCCCGCGCAACTGGCGGCCATTTTTCGCACCATCGTCGAATTGCTCGCGGCCATTCCCAGCGTCGTTTATGGTCTGTGGGGCATCTACGTGGTGATCCCGGCCATTCGGCCCCTCACGGAATGGCTTAACAGCGAACTTGGCTGGATACCTTTTTTCGGTACGACCTTGAGCGGACCGGGACTGTTACCTGCCGCGCTGGTACTGGCCATCATGATTCTGCCGACCATCGCTGCCGTTTCGCAGGATGCCCTCACGGCTGTTCCGATGAAAACCAAACAGGCGGCCTATGGCATGGGGACCACCCATTGGGAAGCGATTCTCAAGGTGATGGTGCCATCCGCAGCCACCGGCATTTTCGGTTCCCTGGTCCTCGGCCTGGGCCGCGCGCTGGGTGAAACCATGGCGCTGGCCATGCTGGTGGGCAACGCGAACAATATCTCGCTTTCTCTGTTTGCCCCGGCCAATACGCTGGCGGCCTTGTTGGCGCTGAACTTCCCCGAAGCCGGCCCGAACGAGATCGAAGTGTTGATGTACGCCGCACTGGTACTGATGTTTATCACGCTGCTGGTGAACGTCATCGGTTCCATGATCATGGTCTATGCCCAGCGTGGTACTAAATGATGACTGACATCACGTCCTCTACAGCTGCTTTTCCAAGCCTGCAACGCAAGTTCGAAGGCCGCGCCCTGCGCAGCCTGGTGTTGACCACACTGGTCTGGGCGGGCGCTCTGGTGGCGAGCGTGCCGCTGATTTCCGTGCTTTATATGCTGATCACCCGTGGCGGTGCTCGCCTCAGCCTGGAAGTGTTCACCGAGCTACCGCCGACCGGTTTCGAGATGGGCGGCGGCTTCGGCAACGCGATGGCGGGCACCTTCGTCATGGTCGGTATCGCGGCGGCGATCGCGGTGCCGGTCGGCATCATGGCGGCCATCTTTCTGGCGGAACTGGGGCCGGACAGCAAGCTGGCCAATGCTGCACGCTTTGCCGCCAAGATGCTCACGGGGCTGCCTTCGATTTTGGCCGGTGTATTCGCCTACGCCCTGGTGGTGATGACCACCGGTACTTACTCGGCTCCGGCGGGCGGCGTGGCATTGGCAGTACTGATGCTGCCTATCGTCGTGCTCACGGCTGAAGAGTCGATGCGCATGGTGCCCAAGATCATGAAGGATGCCGCCTACGGTATGGGCTGCACCCGCTCGCAGGTGATCTGGAAGATCATCTTGCCTACCGGCCTGCCGGCGATCCTGACCGGCGTAATGCTCGCGGTTGCGCGCGCAGCCGGCGAAACCGCGCCGCTGTTGTTTACCGCGTTGTTCAGCAACTACTGGATCTACCACGACGGCAGTCTGGCGGTGATGAATCCGACTGCATCGCTGGCCGTACTGATTTACAACTTCTCCGGCATGCCGTTCGACAATCAGCTTGAGCTCGCTTGGGCGGCCTCGCTGGTATTGGTGATGATCGTGCTGTTCGTGAATATCGTCAGCCGAATTTTCGGCAAGCCAAAGTTTTAAGAATGGGAGCAAACAGTGTGAACGTATTATCTGCGCAAAAAGTCGCCCCGTTCGAGGCCCAGGCCCCTGTGGTCATGGACTGCAAGCTGGACAAGATTTTCTACGGCAACTTCATGGCCGTGCGTGACAGCCATGTGCCGATCGAAAAAAACAAGATCACCGGGTTCATCGGTCCGTCTGGCTGCGGTAAGAGTACGGTGCTGCGCAGCCTCAACCGGATGAATGATCTGGTAAAAGGCTTTCGCTTCGAGGGCCATGTGCATTTCCTCGGGCAAGACGTCTATGGCAAGGGCGTGGATCCAGTGGTCGTGCGCCGCTATATCGGGATGGTGTTTCAGCAACCCAACCCGTTTTCGATGAGCATTTTCGATAACGTCGCTTTTGGCCTGCGCCTCAATCGCTACCAGGGCGATCTGGGTGACCGCGTGAAGCACGCCCTGCAAGGCGCGGCGCTGTGGGACGAGGTCAAGGACAAGCTCAAAGTCAGCGGCTTGTCCCTTTCCGGTGGCCAGCAGCAACGCCTCTGTATCGCCCGCGCCATCGCGACCGAGCCGGAAGTTTTGTTGCTGGATGAGCCGTGCTCGGCACTCGACCCGATTGCCACTCGCCGTGTCGAAGAATTGATGGTCGAGTTGAAGAAGGATTACACCATCGCGCTGGTGACTCACAACATGCAGCAGGCGATCCGTGTCGCTGACACGACGGCATTTTTCTCGGTGGATATTTCCCAGGGTACGCGTACCGGCTACCTGGTTGAGATGGGCCCCACTGCACAGATATTCGACAACCCGCGCGAACAAATGACAAGCGATTACATCAGCGGCAAATTCAGCTGACCCGCAATCATCCGGTCAAGGCCGACGCAACTGTCAAACGACAGTTGCGTGCATCCGGTCGATTTTCCTCTCAGCCATCTCTCAGGATTATCAATGTCTGCAAAGCGTCGTCTTGACTTGCCAGCGATTGAACGTGCACTGCGTGACGTGCAAGGTCGCTTTGCCGAGCTCAGCAGGCACTTTACCGAGCCGCGTGATCCCTTGACTGACGAAGTGCTGCGTAATGTGCTCGATGGCTATGCACTGATTGACGACTACGTCGCTCGTGGCGTCGACCTGTTCGATCTTCAGCAACTGAATCTAATGCTGGAGATCAATGCCACCGTTCTCTGTGGTCGCGACCCGGCACGCCGCCTGGAATACGCTCAGCACCTTACTGCCACCGAGGAACACTTCTTCAACAACGTTGAAGGGGGAATCAAGGATTTGTACAACTGGTACAGTGCGTATCGCAGCGAATCCATCTGGAAGCGTGCGGCCGGTGTCTACGTACGAATACTCAGCAAGCCGCAGTTGTTCATCGAAGGCAATCACCGCACCGGATCGCTCATCGTCAGTTATTTGCTCATGCGTGCGGGGCTGCCTCCATTTGTGCTGACGCTGGATAACGCCGAAGGTTACTTCAACCCCTCATCGGTCATACGCAACTCCGCCAAACATGGCGTCAAGGCTTTGTACGAATTGCCAAAGATCAAGAAAAAATATGCAGCCTTCCTGGAAGAACAAGCGCCTGATCCAAAGGAATTTTTTGTGAGCGACAAACCAGTGCCCGTCTATCTGGGTGGCGAATGATGAGCAGGTATCCGATGCCCGACAAGTGCCGGGTTTCCAGCAGTCGAGTGTGGCAATCCATCAAGGATTCTCTTGCGATGCACGCATTCAGGCGTCAGCGCATACGTATCTCGTTTGATATCGATGACACGCTGGCCTGTCAGCTCCATCACTGCGCCGTCGAGCAAAGCAGGCTGCCGGCCTGTGTTCATCGTTGGCTGGGCGAGCCTTTGCGCACAGGAACACGCGCACTGACTCGAGAATTACGCCGTCAGGGATGCAGTATCTGGGTCTACACGTCGTCCGGGCGGACACCGTCCTACATCAGGCGTTGGCTATTACTGTACGGCATCCACGTTGACGGTGTGGTCAACAGTGTCCGGCATAGCCATGCCCTGACGGCGCACGGGCTGTCGAACTCCCCGTCGAAGTTTCCACCGGCATTCGATATCGACTTGCACGTGGATGATTCAGAGGGCGTGCATATTGAAGGCTGTGATCACGGTTTTCGCGTCGTGGTGGTACGTCCGGATGACGAGAACTGGGCGCAGAAAGTGTTGAATGCCGTCGCTGAAGTCCAGGCTCAGCTGGCTAGACAGCAACCCTACAGATACAAGGCGCCTGAGCGCGAACGCGGGACGGCAGCGCAGGCACCTCTGTGGATGGGCAGGTGACAGTTGCCTGTCATGCGCGGCTTGCCTGATCACGGGTACGGTTCGACGGACAGTGATGAGTATGGGGGCCGACATCTTCCAGGACGATGTTAGCCCCTGAGAGTGCCAACCTCGCGCATCTGGCTTGGCGGCACCTTATAAAAACGAGCCCACGCCCGCCGTAACTGGCGCGCCGATGCGAATCCAGCGCGCTCGGCGACCGCTTCGATATCAAGCTGCGAGCCGATTAACAACTCTCGCGCCAGTGCCACGCGCATGCGATTGATGTACTCCGCAACACTCATGCCCGTGTGTAGGTTGAATAGCCGTGAGAGATTGCGCGAGCTCGCACCCGTTACGTGCGCCAGTGTCTCGACCGACCAGTCTCGCGTTGGCTCTGCCACCACGGCATCCTGTGCGCGGTGTATGGTGGGATGAATATGACTACGCCCTTCAAGCCAGGGCGATAGCTGCGGATCAGCGCCTGCGCGGCGCAGATAGACCACCAGGTATCGGGCCACTGCAAGCGCGACGGCATGACCGGTGTGCTGAGTCACGATGTGCAGCATCAGATCAATACCGGCCGTAATGCCGGCGCTCGTCAGTCGCTCGCCGTCCTCCACATACAGTCGATTTTCCTTGACCCTGGCGAGCGGGGCGGCGCTGGAAAGTTCTGCAATGCAGGCATGATGGGTGGTGCAGTCGTGGCCGTCCAGAAACCCGGCCCGGGCAGCTACAAGGGCGCCAGAACAAATCGATACCAAGCGAATACCGGGCTTGATTGTCCGTCTGAGCCACGCTGCGATCGTCGCTTCGTGCATAGCCGAAGCCGCGTCTTCTTCAACACCGACAGATCCGTTGCCGGGAAGAGAGGAGGCGCTGTCGAGTATCTGATCCGATGTTCCGGGCAATACCACCAGAGCACCACTCGGCAACGGGTCGGGCAACGATTCAATGCCGTTGATACCCAACCCGATAGAACTTGTCACCGAAGGCATCGTACCAACGTAGCGCACACGATAGTGCACGGCATCCTGCTCAAGATTAGCCTTGCGCAGTACCTCGATAGGTCCGGCCACATCCAGCAGCAGGACGCGCGGCGGTACGACAACAATAACCTCGATCACAACCGGATGCCGCGCACAGGTAATCATGCGACTGCTGTACCCCCTGGGCTCGGCAATGCCTCTGCGGCCCCCGCTAGCGCCTCCTTGACAGTGGCAACCCGGACGAAGCGTCCACTCAATACCAGTTTGGTACGGGCATGCAGTTCATCAGCGCTCCATTCACGGCCAGCGTCGTCGGTCATCGGGAAAGTAAGCGTCGCCTCGCTGACGAAATCGACGTTGTAGCCCAGGTCGTACGCGTGTCGAGCGGTGGTTTCACAGCACTGCTCGGTGCGGATACCAGAAATGATGACGCGGCGGATGCCGTGCGTGTTCAGCCAGACATCGAGGCCGGACCCCACCAGTGCACTGTGTCGCGGCTTCTTGAAGATGGCGTCAGGCTCAATGTTGAGCGGCGCCATGGTCTCGACGAGGCCAGATGCCTCGGAAAACGGACCGGTACCCTCCGCATGAAAGACCTGAAGCACCGGCATGCCGGCGGCTTTCGCGCCATCTATCAGCGGTTGCAGGTGAGAAAGAAAGGTCGGCAAGCTATCTTCGTCCCAGTAAGGAGCAGCGCGAAACGACTCTTGTACATCAATGACAATCAGTGCAGTTTTCTGAGCGGACATTATGGCATTCCTCAGCGGGTTGGTAGGGAGCAAGGTTAGCCCTGCCGTACAGCGCCCGAAACGCCTGAGGCGGACGAATTCAGGACATTTCACGCCAATCACTCTGAGGTGCTGTCGATGCAGCTGGGGTGAAGATCCTCCTGCGCCCTCAACCGCTTCCGGCCCTTTCCTTGTTCCCCTTTTCCCGCTTGAAAATGCGATGCGAGTCACGCCTCTCGACGATAACGTCCTGGCGATTTCCCGTGGATGCGCCGGAACGCGACACCGAAGGCTGCGTCGGATAGATACCCGAGAGAGGCGGCAATCTTCGAGATACTTTCAGCGCTGTTACGCAAGCGTGTCGCCGCAACACGCATTCGCCAACGGGTGGCGTACTCCACTGGCGCCTGTCCTACCCGGGTTTTGAACACCGCAGCGAAACTGGAGCGCGACATGCAAGCGATATCGGCCATCTCTCCCAGTCGCCATATTTTTTCAGGCTGCCGATGGATCGCTCGGAGCACGGGCGCGATGGATGAGTCTCGCAACCCACCCAGCCAGTTCAGGTCTGCGACATCAGCGGTCAGTACGTGATGCCGTAACGCGTGCACGAAAATCATCCGTAGCAGGTCGTTGCACATAGCGAACGCGCCGACCTGGCTAGACTGCCATTCTCGATCGAGCTCGTCGAGCAACCAGGCGAATGACGACGCGCTTGTAGATTTTGCCTTGATCACCACGACAGAAGGCAGCAGATCTATCAGTTCAACGGCGCCAGGGCTGTCAAACGAGACGCTACCTCCCAATAACTCCACGTCGTTACCGACCCCGAACGTCGCTGTCATAACGTTGTCAGTGAAGACTTCAGCGGCATCTATCGGTTCAACGTCTGGTCCACTGGCCAATATGAAAGGTGTGCGTGCAATCACGAAGCAGTCTCCTGCTCGTAGCAGACACGGGGCCTTATCCTGCATCAAAAGCCAACACTCACCATGCCTCACCACGTTGAACTTCAATTCGATGGGTTTAAAGCGCAGGGCCCAGATGCCGCCGGCCTGTAAACGAACAGAGCAAGCTGCGCGCAGGCCAGCAACAGCGAGTACGTCAGATAACGGGTCGGTAACAGCTTTTTGGATGATCACGATAAAAAACAGGACTTAGTGAACTGGTTCGTCCAGACAGCCTAAAGAAAAATGGCGCTTTCCGAAACCCAAATGGGATTTATCAAATGACCAGCGCGCAAAAACCTGTCGAAAGTTCATTCACCGCCGCCAGCACCGCATCCGAAGTGATGGCAGGGGTGGATTTAACTGGCCAACTGGCAGTCGTGACAGGTGGCTACTCTGGAATCGGTCTCGTCACTGCGAAGAGTCTCGCCCTTGCCGGTGCGCAGGTCATCGTACCGGCCCGAGATATTGAACGTGCCCAGGCAGCCATGGAGGGTATCGAAAATATTTCGATTCACGAGATGGACCTCATGAATCCAGAGTCGATCCATGAATTCAGTCAGCGTGTAGCCAGCCGTGGGCGGGCCTTATCGCTGCTGATTAATTGCGCGGGTGTTATGGCCGCGCCTTTGATACGCGATGCCGATGGCCATGAAAGTCAATTTTCCATTAATCACCTCGGTCACTTCCGTTTGACATGCGCACTCTGGCCGATGCTGGTTGCGGCAGGTCAAGCCAGGGTTGTGTCGATGTCGTCCCGAGGCCATCAAATTGCGGGAGTAGATTTCGATGATATTGATTTTCTCCAGCGACCGTATGACAAATGGGTTGCTTACGGGCAATCCAAGACGGCCAACGCGCTGTTTGCAATAGCGTTGGACCGCCGGGGTCGCAGTCATGGCGTGCGCGCATTTTCATTACATCCTGGACAAATTTTGACTGATCTGGCGCGTCACCTTAGCGCCGAAGAAATCGCCGGGTTCGATGCGTTAGATGAGCAAGGACGGCCACGAATTGCTCCCGAAGCGGGGATGAAGACTGTTGAACAGGGCGCCGCGACCGGACTTTGGTGCGCGACGAGCAAAGCGCTGGACGGGAAGGGGGGCGTTTATTGTGAGGATTGCAATGTTGCGCCCATCAACGAATCGGGAACGGGCCGTAAGGGCGTGAAAGAATGGGCCGCAAACGCCGATTTCGCTGAGCGCTTGTGGACAATCTCGGAGCGCTGGACAGGGCTGACTGTCGATTGAGTAAAAATTCCTCACCCCGTGTTTGGGTTCGACAAGCGATTTTCCAACCGAGAGCGATCGACCCGAACAAGCAGTGGCCCGTTTGGATTGCCCCGGGCCGAAACGCAAACGCCACGGCAAATACCGCAAAGGTCTTGAGCAGCGCCGCACTGGCATTGCCACTGGGGAAAAATTGCTGGGCGATGGTGGTGGCCAGGAAACCATAGACGGCGAAATCGAACCACTCGACGAAATTGCCGATACCGGCCGCCACGATCACTCTTCTCAGGGTTTGCGGGCTGACTTGTTCCGTAGTTGTGCTCGTCATGCTTGACCTCGCCAGTTCGTCGGTAAGCGAACGATTATCGAGGCAGGCGCCGCAGCGGTTCAGTTCAAAAATGTCGTTCACGTAGTCAGAACCGACGATGCCTGATCGGCGTGCTCAAGGACACAGCCTCGCGCGGCGGTTCCCAGAGCCTGCACGAGCAGATCAACAGCGGCGACCGCCAGCAACACCAACAACTGCCCGCCCGGGGGCGCGCCCAAGGCATAACCGGTGGATTGCAGGTCATGAAAATCGTCGGTGCCCAACATAACGAAGTCGCCACTCAATCCCGAGCCATCTTGTCATTTGCCAAGGCTTAGGGCAGGGTCGATAACACGGACATCTCTGCCGAAGGAGTCAACCATGTCAAAGGTCTATCCGAGTATCGATCCCGAAGGGCTGGTCGAGTACTCAGTGGTCTACACCGACCGCTCGCTCAACCACATGTCGCAGTCATTTCAAGGCGTGATGAAGAGCATTTCCAGCACCCTGAAACAGGTCTACAACGCCCAGGCTGTTGCGGTGGTTCCGGGCAGTGGCACCTTTGGCATGGAAGCGGTGGCGCGCCAGTTTGCCTCCGGCCAGCAATGCCTGGTGATACGCAACGGCTGGTTCAGCTATCGCTGGAGCCAGATCCTTGAGATGGGCAACATCCCGGCGGCCACGACGGTGCTCAAAGCCCGGCCGGTGGACACGGGTCGCCAGGCGGCCTACGCCCCACCCCCTCTGGACGAGGTGCTGGCAGCCATTGCGGCGCAAAAGCCGAAGATTGTCTTTGCCCCCCATGTTGAAACCTCGTCAGGGATTATCCTGCCCGACGAGTACCTGCGTGCCGTCGGCGACGCCGTGCATGAGGTGGGTGGTCTGTTCGTGCTGGACTGCATCGCTTCAGGCACGCTTTGGGTGGATATGCAGAAATGCGCAGTCGACCTGCTGATCAGCGCTCCCCAGAAAGGCTGGAGCGCCTCACCTTGCTGCGCCCTGGTGATGCTCAGTTCGTTGGCCCTCCAGCGCATCGAACAGACGCAGAGCAGCAGCTTCGCCTGCGACCTGAAAAAGTGGCTGCAGATCATGCAGGCCTACGAACAGGGCGGCCATGCCTACCATGCGACCATGCCCAGCGATTCCCTCGCGCGATTCAACGACGTGATGAAAGAGACGCAAGCTTACGGTTTCGACAAGGTCCGCGCCGAGCAACAGGCGCTGGGCGATCGGGTGCGCGCCCTGTTGACCGGCAAAGGCTTCAAAAGCGTGGCCGCTGCCGGCTTTCAGGCCCCTGGCGTCGTGGTGAGCTACACCGATGATGGCGACATCAAGAACGGCAAGAAATTTGCCAGCCACGGCCTGCAGATCGCCGCCGGAGTGCCGTTGCAATGCGACGAGCCGGCCGACTTCCAGACCTTCCGAATCGGTCTGTTCGGACTCGAAAAGCTGCACAACATCGAGCGTACGGTCAGCACCCTCGAGCAGGCACTGGACGAGGTGATGGGGGACGACTCGCACTGACTCAAAGCAGGCTCCACGACACCCCGAGGTACATCGCCATGCCTTCACCGGGCGTGGATCGCGCCGCGTCGAGCCCTTTGTCGTCGTAGCCCGGGGTGACGGTGGCGGCGTAGTGCTTGTCTGTCAGGTTGCGCATGTCCAGCCACGTCTGCCAGTCGCCCTTGGGCGCGTTGTAACCCAGCGTCGCACCGAATATCGCGTAGGGGTCGGCGTAGTAGCTGTTGGCGTAGTCGACTGCAACCTTCGATACCCACTGCGTGTTGAACGCCGCGAACAAACCCTGTGGCCAGTCGTAGCGCAGTTCGCCCTGGTAGTAGTGCATCGGCAGGCCCGGCAGGCGGTTGTCGCCGAAGCGCTCGTCGTCGCGGTAATGGAAGTCACTGAAGGTGTAACTCTGGCGCAGGCTCAGTTGGCCGCCACGGTCCGGCGACCACAGGGTGCTCAACAGGCTGGCTTCCACACCCTGATGCACGGTCGGGCTGGCGTTGAGTTCATAGGGCGTGGTGGCGTTGGCATCCGGTAACACCGAAAGCAACTCGTTGTGCACTTGGGCGTAATACCAGGCCAGGCTCCATTGGCCCATCGCGCTGTCGCCGCGACCTCCGAGCTCCAGGGTGGTCGCGGTCTGGTTTTTCAGTTCGATCGGATCGCGCTGGGCACCCGTGGCCGGGCCCGTGCCAGCCGGGAATCGAACGTTGGAGCTGTAGATCAGCGACCAGGGATGCGGGGCCTCGACGGAACGACTGAGGTTGCCGAACAGTTGCAGGTCAGGCGTCAGTTGATAGCGCAGTCCCACGCGCGGGGCGTAGTCCCAATCGCTCAGGCTGGTCTTGCCGCCCGTTTCGGGGTAGGTCACCGCACTTTCCCGGCGGGTGTAGAGGGCGGCAAGGCCGGTGGTCAGCCACAGGTCGTCGGCGATCTCCAGATCATTGCCCACGTGCAGCACGCTGTCCGAACCCTGATAGGTGAAATCGCGGATGTGCGTGCCCGGCGCGTAACCGGCAGTGTTGCCGGTGGGAATGCGCACCTGCTCGCTGGCGCCGGCGTTGGGCAGGTGCTTGGTCACGCGCAGGCCCAAGGTGCTTTGGCTTTGCAGGCCCCAGAGGGTATCGCGACGCTTGTAATCGAACGTGCCGCTGACATCGGTGTACGCGACCTTCAGGCGGTTGGGACCTTCGCGTAAATCCATCGGGTAGTCGTGGTAGACAAGGCCGGTCTGGATGCTCGAATCGTCATCGATATAGAAGGTGGTCTTGTTGCCGATAAACGTGCTGCCGGGTTGCTCACGGCGGTCATCGCGCGACACGTACGCGGGGTTGGCGGCCCGAGGATCGTGTTCGATGGAGTGCTGGGTTACCCGGCCGGCGAGGTCGTTGTCGGTCTGGCGGTAGCGCAGGTAGAAGCGGGTTTCCAGGTTCGGGTTGAAGCGATAACCAACGTTGGCAATCACCCCCTGGCTATCGCTGGCGGTGTGGTCCTGATAGCCATCGGCATTGGAGTCGGTCATCGACACGTAGTAATCGAAATCGCCCAGAACTTGCCCGGAGCTGACCTGGCGTTGCTGATAGCCATGGCTGCCGGTCGCGTAGCGTACTTGCAACTTCGGCGCGTCGTAGCCGGTGTGGCTGACGTAATCGATGGCGCCACCCAGCGCCAGTGCGCCCCTGTCGAAACCGTTGGCGCCGCGCAGCACTTCCACATGATCGAGCCACAAGGGTTCCAGCAACTCATAGGGCGTGCCGCCGGGGCCGGTCAGCGGCAGACCGTCGAGCATGGCGTACAACCCCGAGGCGTGGGCGCCGGGAGCACGATTGATCCCCGAACCACGGATTGAAATTTTCACCCCTTCGTTACCCGCCGACTGCGCATAAATCCCTGGCTGGTAAGCCAGCACATCCTGATTGCTGGCCACGCGGCCCTGCAGAGGGCGGCGCATGTCGACCACGTTGCTGCCGCCGGGCACTTGCGCAAGCCGCTCCTTGGCCTGTTCGATCGACAGATCTTCGCCACTTTGATCCTCAGCCCCGATCAACACTTGCCCCAGTTCAAGGCCCTGGGCCCCGACCATGGTCGGGCAAGCGAGGGCCAGCCCCAACAGCGCAGCGGGGAAGGAAGTGGGCGAGGGCATCGAACGAACTCCAGACATTAGACACGGGCAGTGAACACTGCGACGTAAGAATGAACGAAGGGAGCACATGGGAAATTTGCTTTTTTCGTTGAACGAGAACGGGGTGGGGCGGGCAAGCCAGTCTCGTCATCGATAAACGTCTTCAGTCATGCCGGCATAACGTCGCTGCCTTCAACCAACAGCATGCGGTATTCAGCGCCCTTCAGACGATGCTGGCGCGCTTCCTGATAGGCCGGGCTGGCGTACCACGCGCGTGCTGCGGCCATGTCGGGAAAACGCAGGATCGCAACGCCTTCCGCCGAGGGGCCTTCGAGCACTTCGAACTGGCCGTAGAAGGCGACGCGGGTGATGTCGTGGCCCGTGCGGGCGGCGGGGGCTTTCTGCGCATACGCCTGCATTTGCGCGGCGTCTTTGGTTTCTTCGCGGATGAAAATGACGTAGGCGGACATGGTTAATTCCTCAGTGAAATCATGCACAGTGCAAAAGCGGGTAGAAGCCGGATTCAAGCCCTGCCGCAGTATCCGGCAGGGCTCGCGTCAGGGCATGCTCAGCGCAACGCTTCAACAATGGTTTTTGCCAACAGGGCACTGGAGGCGGGGTTTTGCCCGGTCAGCAGGTGCCCGTCGACCACGATTTTTTCCTGCCACGCCGCGGCCGACGAATACTCGGCACCTTCGGCACGCAATGCGTCTTCCAGATTGAACGGCACGTCTGCCTGTGCGTAGCCGGCTTCTTCTTCGTTGGAGAACGAGGTCAGCTTGCGGCCGCGAATCAGCGGGGTGCCGTCCTCCCGCTTGGCGCCGAGTAAGGCCGCGGGGCCATGGCAGACGGCTGCGATGATTTTGCCGCCGTTCCAGGCTCGCTCCACCGCACGCTTGACCTCAGGATCGTTGGCAATATCCACCATCGGGCCCAGGCCGCCAGGGAAGAAGATCGCGTCGTAGTCCAGCACATCCACGTCCGACAGCTTGCGGCTGTTGGCCATGCGCCGGATCGCAGCGCTGTTGCGGAATGCCCGTTGCGCCGGATCGCTTTCGTCGTAACCGTCTTCCGGTGGCGTGCCGCCCAGTGGGGATGCGTATTCCACCGCCACACCTGCTTCGGCGAAGACCTCGTAGGGGTGAGCGACCTCAGGGAAGAAGTACCCGGTGCGACGCTGATTCGGGCCGATTTCGGCGGTGTTGGTCAGGATGAACAGGACGTGTTTGATGCTCATGATGAATTCCTCGAGATGAACAGGCTGCAATGGATTTGGCGGATCGCTTTGGATGGGCTAACTTTGCCCCATGCCCAGATATTCGAGAAATTTACTTATCTGATTTCAGATATTCACAGAGCGTTATGAGTCATGCGATACGATCTCAATCTGCTGCCGGTGTTCATGGCGCTGATGGAAGAGCGCAGCGTTACCCGCGCGGCTGTCCGTCTCGGCATTACCCAGCCTGCGTTGTCGAACGCACTGAATCGGCTGCGCGACACCCTGCGCGATCCTCTGTTCATTCGTGAGCGCTATGGCATCAAACCCACGCAGTTCGCTGAAGAGATCGCCCCGGTGATCCTTGAAACCCTGGCCAGGCTCGATGAAGTGATCATCGGCCGACAGCATTTCGATCCCGCCACGTCCACCCGGCAGTTCAACATCGCGCCGAACAGTTTTGTCGAGATTGTTCTGATGCCGAGCATCATCGCCAGACTTCGCCAGCAGGCGCCCGGGGTCAAAGTGTCCCTGACGCCCTACGGCAATGACCTGACGGAGACGGGAGTGATCTCGGGAACGACCGACATGGCGCTGGGGCGCATCATCGATCCGCCGGACAATTTGATCGTTCAGCATTTGATGGACGATGGCCTGGCCTGCGTCGTGCGCGCCGACCATCCCGATATCGCCGACAGCCTGTCGCGCGAGCAGTACGAGCAGTTGCGGCATGTCAACGTGCTGCCGCCGGGACGGATGCGCGTCGGCCTTTTCCAGGCACTTGAGCGACAAGGACTACGACGTGACCTGGCGATTTCCGTGACGCATTTCCTCGCGGTGCCGGAAATCATCGCGATGACCGATTACTGCGCGACGCTGCCTCGACTGATTTGCCGGCAGATCGCCAAAGACCCGCGGCTCAAAATCGTGCCGTCGCCTGTCGACCTCGGCAGCTTTCCCGTCGAGATCGCCTGGCATGTGCGTTATCGGCAAGACCCGGCGCACCAGTGGTTGCGCCAGCTATTGGTGGAAACTGCGTCTGAGCTGACCGGGGAAACTCTAGAGCCCAGTGAGTGAAAGCGCGGTAAGCGGTGCTCCGGAAAGCACCGCTTACCGCCTTCTGCGTCAGGCGCCTTGCGGAGTTTCTCCGCGTGCCAGTCGAGCGTTGATGTCTTCGATGATCGCCGGCAGTTCGGCGATGGTGTCGATCAGATAATGTGGGCGCGACCCTTCGAACATCTTGGCGATGCGAGTGCGTTCTACCGCCAGTTTGTCTGAGGGCAGGGCTTTGAATTGGTCGTAGGTCAAACCCAGGGCATTGCCGGAACAGGTCAGGGCCACGGTCCACATCCCGGCGCTACGGCCTTCGAGGATGCCCGGCCAGGTGTCATCGACCTTGACGCAGGCAGCGACGTCGCTGATCCCCAGGGCAATCACGTTGGCCAAGGCCTGTGCCGGGTGAGGCCGACCGTTGGGTACTTCGTCGGTGGCGACGACGTGATCGGCGACGTATCCGTTGTGGCGCGCAAGCTCGACCACTTTAGCCATGACCACCGCCGGGTACCCGGAGCAGGAGCCGATCTTCAGACCCTTGTCACGCAAGGCCGCAATGGCGTCCAGGGCGCCGGGGATCAGCGCCGAGTGCAGGGCGATCTTCTCGATTTGCAGCGGCATGAACCGCTCGTACAGTGCGGTGACATCGTCATCGGTGGGCAGGCGATCAAACGCTGCGCGGTAACGTTCGGCGATCTGCGGTTGATTGCACAGCGTGCGGATGTGATCCCACTTGCCCATGCCCATCGGACCCCGTGCCTCCTCCAGCGAAACGGCAACGCCGAATTCGGCAAACGCTTCGACGAAAATCTGCGTGGGGGCGAAGGACCCGAAATCGACGACGGTACCCGCCCAGTCCAGGATGACGGCTTGCAGCTGTGATGGTTGTTGGTAATTCATGGTGATTCTCCATTTTTTGTTGTGGGCCGGCCGTCCCTCTTGTGATCAAGAAGTAAGCCAGTGAGGTGGATCAGAGTGAGTCGCAATCAGGTGGTCGGCAGTGGGCCGGAATCGAACAGTTCGGCGATCATCGGCCGGTTCCTGCGAATGCCCAGGCAGCACAGGTGGTAGTCGATGGAAAACGGGTGATTGACGAACGTGATCGGCTTGGTGCCTGGGGTTTCGGCGTACTCGACCGCCGAGACGAAACCGATGCCGATGCCCTTGGCGATCGCATGCACGATGGCTTCACGGCTGTTGAGTTGCATGACGCAATTGAGTGCAACACCCAGCTGCTTGCAGCTTTCTTCAACCAACTGACGGGTGCGTGAGCTTTTCTCGCGCATGACCCATTTTTCATCGCTGATTTGTTCAACGTGCACTTCTTTTTGCCGGGCCCATGGGTGGTCGTCACGGACCACGGCAATGATCGGATAACGTCGGTACAGCTGTGTATCGAAGCGTTGGTCGAATTCGGAAAGCGCCAGAATGGCCACGTCGATATCGAAGTTGAACAGGCGGTCCAGGGTTTCCTTTTCAGGCGAGAACGAGGTTTCCAGTTCGATGTCCGGGTGCCGTTGCATCAATTCATAGGTCAGGTTCATCGCAATCGGCGGCGAGACCGCACCCAGTCGCAGCATACCAAGCTTGCGTTGCTTGAAACTTTGCAGCAATTGCACGGCTTCATCCTCCTGACCGAACAGCCCCTGGGTGATTGCATAGAGCTGGTGACCCGCTGAACTCATTTCGATAAAGCGGCCCCGGCGATGGAACAACTCGACCGAAAAGCGCTTCTCCAACGCATCGACCTGTTCACTGACGGTCGGCTGCCCGACGCTCAGGTACTCGGCGGCGAGGGTGAAACTGCCGGTCTTCGCCACCGCGTGAAAAGAACGCAGCCACTTGTGGTACTGGTACATGAAATGATCCTGTTCCTGGGTCGTCGCTTGTCGTTCTAGCCGCTACGTCCGCCATCAACGCCTGATGAACAGCGCGACTAAGGCGCTGCACAGGCAGGCAGCGGTGACCACGATGAAAATCAACGACGTGTTGCCGGTACTGTCGAGCATACTGCCGATCAGCGGTTCCGCCAGGCCGGCGAACAGATAGGACGAGAAGTTCATCACGCCGGTGGCGGTACCCGCGCGCTTGGCACCCACCAGGTCCGGACACAACGCCCAGAAACTGGAAGCGGGGCCGTAGACAAAGAAACCGCAGAGAAATAGCGCCACCAGGCCGGTTGCGCTGTGCGGCGCCAGGGTCCACATCCACAGGCTGGTGCCGGCACCGAGGACCATGTAGAGCATGATCGCCAGGTAGCGTTTGGAGCCGAACAGTTTGTCGGAAATCCAGCCGTTGCTGAGGGCGCCGATGGCCATGCCGACCGGCAGGGCAACGGTGATCCATTTGGGATCGAGCAGGCTGTCGCCACTTTTCCAGTCGGCGCCGAGGAAGTGCACCGGCACCCAGACGATCAAGCCATAGCGCGCGGCGTTCTGAAAGCCGAGGGACAGTGCAGCAATGATCAGGCGGAAGTTCTTCAGGACGGCCTTGTAGCGTTGCGCGGAGGTCTCGGTTTCACCGTGGGCGACTTCGTGACCTTTGTCGTCGGCGTTGGCCACGCCGGTGTCGGCCAGTGGTTCAAAACCCATGTCCTGCGGGCGCTCACGGGCCACCAGGTAAAAAATGATGCCGCCGGCCAACATCAGCAACACCGGCAGACGGAAGATCCAGCGCCACTCCAGTTGCATCACTTCCAGCACAACGATCGAGGTGACGTAGGACAGCACGGAGGCGCAACCGGCCGCGAACACATAAAAGCCATAAACCTTGCCGCGCTCTCCGGTGCTCCACCAGTTGGAGATCAGTCGACTGCCTGGCGCCCAGCCCAGCGCCTGGAAGTAGCCGTTGGTTCCCCAAGGCAGGATCAGCCCGGCAAAACCGCTGGCGAAACTGGTCACCCAGTTGGCGCCGCAGGACAGCACCGCGCCGAGGGTCATGATGCGCCGGCCACCGAATTTGTCGGCCAGGTTGCCATTGATGGCCTGGCCGATGGCGTAGGCCCAGAGCATGGCGGCCGATGCCCAGCCAAGGGTTTCCTTGGACAGGCCGAACTCGGCCTGGATGCCGGGTATGGCAAAGCCGAACGTTTGCCTTCCGGTGTAGAAAAACAAATAACAAAACATGGCTGCCAGCAGCATGCGCCACTGGGCGACCCGGAACGATGAAGTGTTTACGGCAAGGCCTGGCATGGTTTGGGCACGATTCATGATCTTTTCCTTATTCTTGTTGGTTCCCGGCGACTTGCATCGCGGGGTGCACTCTTTTCAGGTGCAGCAGGAAATCGTCGCGGCTCGTTACGCCGCTGGCAGTGCTGTGTCGGGGGCTGGCAGGACCTAGGCCGCTCGTGAACCGATGAAGTTCTTGCCGCGTGCACCTTGCATCGCGAAATCGATCATTTGCTGGGCCTGCGTGGCCGTGACGCCGTAGTCGGCGAACTCGGTTTTCACATTGAGGCTGTGCAGAAAGTTGCGCAGCCGGTCCTGGGCGCGGTGCAGGTCATTGCCGAAAATGTGCTGGAGGGTGCGATCGCGTGCTTCGTCATGGCCCCAGGCAAGTCCGAGTACCAGCGGCAGCGTGAAGGAGCAGGCGATGCCATGGGGCAGGCCGTGGTGCAGGGTCATTTCATAGGAAATGGAATGGGCCAGGGCGGTCTTGGTGTTGGAAAACGCCAACCCCGCCTTGAGCGCTGCCAATGCCATGCGGCTACGCAGTTCCTTGTTGGACAGGTCACGACTCAGGAGCGGCAAGCATTCGAGAATGTCCGAGATCGCGGAGACGGCGAAGGTGTCGGAAACCGGATTGGCGTTGATGTTCCAGACTGACTCCAGGGCATGGGACAAGGCATCCAGCCCCGTGGAGATGGTGACGCTGCCGGGAACGGTCAGCATCAACTCCGGGTCGACGATCGCCACCGTCGGCCAGGTACATTCCAGGTGCAGGGAGTATTTTTTGTGGCTGGCAGCGTCCCAGATCGTAGCCCAAGGCGTGACTTCACTTCCGGTGCCCGCGGTGGTCGGCGCCGCGATCAGCAGCTTGCTGCGCGGCGGGGTAAAGGGCTTTCCCGTTGCCAGCAACGAGAGCAATTCGTCAAAGGCCCCCGACGCGGTCCCCACGATCAAGGCTTTGGCTGTATCAATGGCACTGCCACCGCCGACCGCCAGCACTGTATGGCAATCTCCAGCCTCTTGCCAAAAGCGCTCATACGTACCGCGCAGTTGGGCGACATCCGGATTGGGTTGCACATCCTCGATCACATGGACCAGGCGATCGCCGAGCAGATCCTGGATTCGGTTAACCAGTCCCAACCCGCGGGCTTCGGGAAAGGTGACGAGAGTGACTTTCTGATTTTCGGTGAGGGAGACAAGCTCCTGCAGGCTACCCCAGCCGAAACGTGTATCGACGGGATTGTGGAATCGGGCAGTCATGGCGGGTCCTTGGTTCTTGTTGTTGGAAGTGGCTCCATGCTCGCGGCCAGGCATCAACTGCACAAATCGATAATTCGCAGGTTCGCATCGGCTGAGCCGATAACAAAGCGTGCATCGGACGCCGACTGCGTCAGCGTCACGCACATAACGGATACGACGCCAGAACGGCGTCGTGGAAGGCGTAGCGTTGTCGGCAGACCTTGCTGTTACGGCTTCGGCTCTTTGACTTCGTCTGGCGAGCCGCTCGATGTCGCGGCATCTTTTTCCGCGGCACTTGTATCAGCCCCGGAGTTGGAGCCCGATGCCTCTTCGCCCTTTTTGTCGGCCTTGTCCGCGTTGGATTCAGCGCCTTGAGCATGGTTGACGCCCGGCAGGGCGGCAGGAGGAACGGCGGAGTCTGAGCCGGTTTTTTCAGCGGCGAAGGCGAAAAGCGAGCCGGTCGACATCAGGCCCGCAAGCAGGAACACAGCGGCTTTACGATTCATGATTCGAGTCTTCCATAGAAGGGGATGTACAACGTTGGAAGAGTGGGCGACGGGAAGGTGCTGAGCGGCTGACCAGCGGTAATCATCGACTAGTCACAGGCATCGGCGACCGCTTTTTCGGCGCGATTGAGTTCCTGCTTGATGTCCGTGGTGATGCGCTGTTTTTTCAGCTCTTGACCCAGGAACGGTTGGTCGCCTTTGGATTTTACTTCCGCATCTTCGGCAACGATCTGCGCTTCGATGACGGCCGAATGCTCGTCGATCACCGCATTGACCTCCGCTTCGTTACGGGCGGTATCCAGCGCGCGAACCAGTTTGCCGGCCTCGGCTTTTTCGGCCTCGGCATAGCCTTCGACCGACAGTCCGGCGGTCATGGCCCGGGCCTGGGTTTTCAGGTCTTTGAGATGTTCCTGGTTTGCCAGGCACACCGCTGCCTGGCGTTGGCTTTCGACCTGCTCCCAACGGTTCAGCCCATAGATGCCGGCGCCCACAACGAAGAGGGTCAGGGCGACACCCAGTACTTTGCTTTTCATATTTCACCCCGCGTGCGCGCCGCGAAACAGTCTTCCGCCATCGTCGGCTGAGTCCATTCAAGGATAAAAAAGCGTAGCAGACCCCGTATCCAGTTTGCTCGATACATTCTTTACCGGTTGGACATTCGACGAGAGGAGGGCACCTCACGAAGCACCCTCCTTGTGATAAGGGTATTACCTAGCGTACTGAGGCAAATCCCGTGAACAAGGGGATTTGCCTCAATACCCCGGATCCGGGCGCTGGCATAGGCTGGCGCAATGGGAAGCCGTCGATGGCTGACAATTGCCGGAGTGGGTTATGCGTTTTTTTGAACTGATCACGTTAACGGTGCGCGTACGTACGGTGGCGGACGCCCTGGCGCGTATCGAGCTCGCGTTGCTACAGCCTGAGGTGGGCGGCACGTTGATGGGGTGCTGGGCTTCGGAGCTGGGCAAGCTGAACCAGATCGCCGTGCTGCGCGGTTATGCCGACGAAAACCTCAGACAAGCGGAGCGCGAGCGGTTTCTGCTGGCGGGGGATGTGTTCGGCATCGGTGCGTTCATCACCGATTTGCGCATTGAAAACTACAGCCTGTTTCCTTTCCTCGAGCCCCTGCGTGCCGGTCAGCACGGCCCGTTCTACGAACTGCGAGTCTACGACCTGATCAGCAGCGGCCTGCAACCGACCCTCGACGGTTGGCGCAAAGCCATCGAAGCACGCACCGCCGAACCGTATTCACCGGTGTATGCGGCCTTTTACGCCACCGACGGCTCGCTGCCGCGCTACTTGCACATCTGGCCATGGACGACCCTTGAACAGCGCCTGCAAGTGCGCACCCAAGCCGTCGCCGACGGCGTCTGGCCACCAGAAAACTCCGGCCCGCAACTGCAGGACATGTGCTCGACGATTTATCTGCCGGCGAAGTTTTCGCCGTTGCAGTGAGGCGATTTTCTGCGGCGGTGGCTCAAAATCGATCCAGCCTGTAAGCCGCCATTGTCGGTAATCCATGGCTCTGGAAAATGCTCGTCGGTGAGGCCAATTGAGCGATCAGTTGCGCGGTGACCGCCGCTTGCGTCAACCCCAGATGCTGGTGCCCGAAGGCGAGCAGTACCTTGCCGTCGCACGCGCTGTCGATGATCGGCAGCGAGTCGGGCAGGGACGGGCGAAAACCCATCCACGGCGTCGCCGCCTCAGCGTTCAGGTCTCGACGGAACAGGCCTTTGCTCAGGCGGTGCAACTGCCATGCGCGCTCCATGCTCGGCGGGCTGTCGAGGCCGGCGAACTCGACGGTGCCGGCCAGCCGCAGCCCGCCTGTCATCGGCGTCATGATGAACTTGCGCTCCAGCGAGGTGACGGCGAACGGCAACCGCTCACGCTCGTGGGGCAGCATCAGGTGATAACCGCGCTCGGTGTCCAGCGGCACTTTTTTACCGGTCAGCGCCTGGGTGAGTTGCGCTGAATGAGCGCCGCAGGCGATCAGGACCCGGTGGCTGCTCAGTTCTCCCTGATCGGTGATCAGCGACACCCCCCCAGCATCCAGATGTCCGTCCTGCACCCGGCGCTTGAGAAATTGCACACCACAGGCTTTAGCTGCGTGGACCAGTTCGCAGACCACGCGATAAGGGTCGAGGAAATGCCCGGTGCGCTCGAAGAACAATCCCCCCTGCAGGTGTTCGCTCAGTTGCGGTGCGGCATCGCGCACGGCGTTGGCCTGCCAGCGCTCGACCGGCACCTGTTGCTGGCGCATGCGCGCCTGCAGCGCTTCAATCGCCGGTTGCGAATCGGCGCGTTCGAACACCAGCAACGAACCGTCCTCCTTGAGCAGGTCGGGACGGACGATCGTCTGCAACAGCCGTTGCCACGCGCCGAGGCTGCTTTCATTGAGCGCGCGTATGCCGGCCACCGTGCGCTGGAATGGCGCCGGACGCAGGTTCAACAGTAGACGGGCAAACCACGGCAGGGCGCGCGGCATGTACTTCCAGTCCAGGCGCAACGGCCCCATCGGGTCCATGAGCATGGCAGGCAAGCGTTTCAGGATCGACAAGTCCGCGATGGGAAACACCTGCTCGGTCGCCAGATGCCCGGCATTGCCGAACGAGGCACCATGGCCGGGCTCCTGCTGGTCGATAACCGTCACCCTCAGTCCCTGACGCGCCAGTTGCAGTGCGCAGGCGACGCCGATGACTCCCGCACCGATGACGGTTATGTCGTGGCGATTGTTGGCAGTGGAATCGTTGGGCATGTCCTAGGCCTCGACGTTCTGCTCGGCCGACCAGTGTTCGTACCACTGGCGGAACAACGTGTACTGGTTCTCGGCATAACGACGCTGGGCATCGCTGAGGGCATCGGTTTCGTTGAAGTGCAGGGCGTATTCCTTGTCGCCGTTGAGCACCATCAGGTGCTTGTAATAGAGTACCAGGTCGCAGCCTTCGTCGAAGGACGACAGCACCGCCAGGGCCGCTTCCAGTTCCCGAGCCTGACGGCGGGCCCTGGCATCGCCTTTCGCGGCTTGCTTGCTCAGGGCCACCAGTTGCAGCACTTCGCGTGGCAACGCATTGCCGATACCGGTGATCGCGCCGGTGGCGTTGCAGTTGACGAAGCCGTGCACCACTTGGGTGTCGACACCAACCATCAAGGTTACGTCGTCGTCCTGGGAGGTGATGTGTTCAGCGGCGTAGCGCAGGTCGGCGGCACCCCCGAATTCCTTGAAGCCGATCAGGTTCGGGTATTCGCGACGCAGTTCGAAGAACAGCTCCGCACGGGTCGCGAAGCCGTAGTAAGGGCTGTTGTAGATCACGGCCGGCAACCCCGGGGCCGCCTTGAGAATCGCCGCAAAGTGAGCTTTTTGCGCGGTAGCCGACGCGCCACGGGACAGCACGCGCGGAATGACCATCAGGCCATGGGCGCCGACTTTGGCGGCGTGGGCGGCGTGGGCTACCGCTTCGCGGCTGTTGACCGCCCCGGTGCCGACGATGGTCGGGAGGCCGGCGGCCACCAGACGTGCCACGCCTTCCTGACGCTCGGCTTCGGTCAGCAGCGGCCAGTCGCCCATGGAGCCGCAGTACACGATGGCGCTCATGCCGATGTCGATCAGCTCGCGACCCTTGGCCACCAGTGCGTCGAAGTCCGGTTTGCGCTCGGCGGTGCAGGGGGTCATCAATGCAGGCATGCAGCCAGTGAAAATGTTGTCGCTCATTGTTGTAACTCCTTGAGGCGTTCATTCAGATCTGTTGAGGGGGCAGGTGCCGCAATGGCTGCATTCGGCGAGGGCTCAAATGCCCCACGCAAAGGGATCCTGTTCGTCGATCAGCAACGTGGCATCGGCGGTCATGTAGGCGCGACCGGTGATGGAGGGGCGCACGCGTTCGCCTTCCCATTCATAGCTGCCGACAAACTGGCTGCCAGTGATGCTGGCCTGGACCCAACGCTCACCGGCAGCGAGTTTTCCGTCGGCCGCCAGACAGGCGAGTTTGGCGCTGGTGCCGGTGCCGCAGGGCGAACGGTCATAGGCTTTGCCCGGGCACATGACGAAGTTGCGGCTGTCGGCCTGAGCGTCGTCGGCGAACAGCTCGACATGATCGATCAGCGCGCCGTGTTCGCCATGGATGCCTTGCGCTTCAAGCGCCTTGAGCATTGCCCAGGTGTATTCGGTCAGGGTTTCGACGTTGTCCATTCGCAGTGTTTTGCCGTGATCGGAGACCAGGAAAAACCAGTTGCCGCCCCAGGCGATATCACCAACGACACGGCCATGGCCGGGCACGTTCACGGGCACCTGCTGGCGGAAGCGGTAAGCCGGGACGTTGCGCAGCGTGACGGTGCCGTCTGCATGCAACGTGGCGTTGACCGGGCCGACCGGCGTATCGATTTTGTGCTCGCCAGAGCCGATCAGCCCAAGGTGCTGCAATGAGTTGACCAGGCCTATGGTGCCGTGACCGCACATGCCGAGGTAGCCGTTGTTGTTGAAGAAAATCACACCGCACACGGCATCCGGCGATACCGGTTCGCAATACAGCGCACCGACCAGCACGTCGTTGCCACGGGGTTCCAGCAGGCAGGCGCGACGCCATTGGTCATGCTGGTCGCGCAGGCTATCGCGCTTCTCGACCATGGTGCTGCCCGCCAACGGCGGAAAGCCTTTCATCACCAGGCGAGTGGGTTCGCCGCCGGTGTGGGAATCGATGATGTGTACCTGTTTCATAGACCGTCCAATGAGGTGGGCATCGGGTGACCGAATCAGCACCCTGGCGGTAAATGCCCAGGGCGCAAGCGGCAACGTGTTCTGCACTGCGCGGATACAGATTGAACTCGCCGGGGCGGGGGCGATTGATGGTTTTTGCAAGTCGCGATGACGAAATCGGCACAATGCCGGGCGCTGATCCGTGGCGCCGATCTCGTCTCGACAGCGCTCCGGCCTTGGGGCAAGCTGCCGGACTTTCGTCGATCCGGACCGAGGGAGAGAGACTCATGACGCAGAACGCCTTTGCGATCCTGTGCCAGGCCAACGAACGGCATCGCCCTGAAACCATGGAGCAATTGCTGGCAGGCGTGGCGCTTGTGCTACCGATGCTGGACGTCATCCCCAACGCCGCGATCTTTATCAAGGATGTTCAGGCACGCTACGTCATGGCCAATCAAACGCTGGTGCAACGCTGCGGCCTCAAACACTTGCAACCGTTGCTGGGCAGAACCAGCGCCGAGGTTTTTCCCGAGCAATTGGGGCCTGGCTACACCGAACAGGATCGACGGGTGCTGGAGCAGGGTTTTGTCCTGGAAGATCAGCTGGAACTGCATCTGTACGGCAGTCGCGAGCCTGGTTGGTGCCTCACGCACAAACGGCCGCTGTACAACCGCAAGGGTGAAATCATGGGCCTGGTGGGCATTTCGGTTGACCTGCAATCGGCCAGCGACACCCATCCGGCGTACCAGCGCCTGGCAGCGGTCGACGAACACATCCGCAGCCATTTTCACCGTCGCGTCAGCCTTGGCGAGCTGACGCATATCGCCGGCATTTCGGTGGCGCAACTGGAAAGGTACTGCAAGCGCGTGTTCCACCTGACGCCGCGCCAGATGATTCAGAAAGTGCGCCTGGAACACGCGCATCGTCTGCTCCACAGCGATATGCCAATCACCGATGTCGCCTTGCAGTGCGGCTACACCGACCACAGCGCGTTCACCCGCCAGTTCAAGGCGTTGACCGGTTTCACCCCGCGCCAGTATCGCCAGGCTACGGGCGGTTGAAGAGGGCCGGGATTTCTCTTCTGACTTGCCATGTCGAGCGTTTGACCTTGGACTAGACTCACGCGGTGAGGGTGCGAGTCGAGTCTCCAGCAACGGGCTGCCTAACGTCAGTCACTGGCAATTTTGAGGTCTTGGTCATGGCGAAGGATAAAAAAAAAGCGGCTAAGGGTTCCACAGAAGGTCCGAAGTTGAAGAACAAGGACTATCTGGAACAGCTGCGCCGGTTGCACGTCGAGATGGTCAAGCTTCAGGAGTGGGTGAAAGAACGCGGCATCAAGGTCTGCATCGTGTTCGAAGGGCGCGACGGCGCGGGCAAGGGCGGGACGATCAAGGCCATCACCGAACGGGTCAGCCCCCGGGTCTTTCGTGTGGTGGCGCTGCCTGCGCCGAGCGAGCGTGAAAAAAGCCAAATGTATGTCCAGCGCTATTTGCCACACCTGCCGGCGGCGGGCGAGGTGGTGATCTTCGATCGCAGTTGGTACAACCGCGCGGGCGTCGAGCGCGTGATGAACTTCTGCAGCCAGGAACAGGTAGACACTTTCCTCAAGTCCGTCCCTCTCGTGGAACGCGCCATCGTCGACTCCGGGGTCATCCTGCTCAAGTACTGGCTGGAAGTCAGCCCCGAAGAACAGACCCGCCGCCTCGAAGCGCGCATCAAGGACGGGCGCAAAATCTGGAAACTGACGCCCATGGACCTCAAGTCGTACAGCCGCTGGTTTGACTACTCGCGAGCCCGAGACGACATGTTCGCAGCGACCGACTCCGATCACGCGCCTTGGCTCGTGGCCGACTCCAATGACAAGCGTCGCGCGCGGCTCAACATCATCAGCGATTTGCTCAGTCGCATCCCCTATAAGGACGTGCCCCGCGACAAGGTGGTGCTGCCCAAACGGCAGAAGCCAGGCGGCTATCGGGAACCCGATTACCCGCTCAAACGCATTCCCGAGAAATTCTGACCGTTACCGTCAGCGAACCCGCGACTCACAGAAAAGGGCCACTGTCCCATGAGCCATTCGGATGCTTCGCCTTCCGATCCGGAACCGGGCCGGATCGCACGTAGAGACACGGCGGGCGATCAGTCTGGCTGGAGTCGCTGGTTTCCCGGGCTGCGCACGCTGCGTGGCTATCACCTGTCATGGTTGCGCCACGACCTGGTTGCCGGCCTGGTGTTGACCACGATGCTGGTGCCCGTCGGCATCGCCTATGCGGTAGCCTCCGGGGTGCCGGGTATTTATGGCCTGTACGCGACCATCGTTCCGTTGCTGGCCTATGCGCTGTTCGGTCCCAGCCGGATTCTGGTGCTGGGTCCCGACTCATCACTGGCGGCAGTCATTCTTGCCGTTGTCTTGCCGCTGTCCGGAGGTGATCCGCAGCGGGCCATCGCACTGGCGGCGGCGATGGCCATCGTCTCGGGGGCGGTGTGCGTGCTGGCCGGCATTGCCCGTTTGGGATTCGTGACCGAGCTTCTGTCCAAACCGATCCGCTACGGCTACATGAACGGGATCGCCCTCACGGTCCTGATCAGCCAGGTACCCAAACTCTTCGGCTTCAAAATCGAATCCGAAGGCCCATTGAGAAGCCTGTGGGAGATCGTGACTGCGATCATGGACGGCAAAACCAACTGGATCACTTTTGCGGTCGGTGCTGCCACACTGGTGATTATCCTGCTGCTCAAGGGTCATAAACGCGTGCCCGGCATCTTGATTGCCGTGGTTGCCGCTACGGTCGCCGTGGCCGTACTGGACCTGGCGGCAAACGCCGGAGTATCGGTGCTCGGCTCTCTGCCACAAGGCTTGCCGGGTTTCGCCATCCCCTGGATCACCCGCGCCGACATCGTCCCCGTGCTGATCGGCGGGTGCGCCGTGGCGCTGGTTTCCTTCGCCGACACCAGCGTGCTCTCCCGCGTCTACGCGGCGCGGACCCGGACCTACGTTGACCCGAACCAGGAAATGGTCGGCCTGGGTGTCGCCAACCTGGCCGCCGGTTTCTTCCAGGGGTTTGCCATCAGCAGCAGCTCATCGCGCACGCCCGTGGCCGAAGCCGCGGGCGCGAAAACCCAAATGACCGGTGTGGTCGGCGCGCTGGCCGTTGCGCTGTTGTTGGTGCTGGCCCCCGATCTGCTGCGCGACTTGCCCAACAGCGCCCTGGCTGCGGTGGTCATCGCATCGGCCATCGGCCTGATCGAGATCACTGACCTGCGACGCATCTATCGCATACAGCGCTGGGAGTTCTGGTTGTCGATCGTCTGCACCGTCGGCGTGGCCGTGTTTGGCGCCATCGAAGGTATTGGCCTGGCCATCCTGATCGCGGTCATTGAATTCCTGTGGGATGGCTGGCGTCCGTATTCCGCTGTGCTGGGGCATGCGCAAGGGGTCAAGGGTTTTCACGATACCCAGCGCTATCCCGACGCGCGCCTGATTCCCGGTCTGGTGCTGTTTCGCTGGGATGCCTCATTGTTTTTCGCCAACGCCGAATTATTCCATGACCGGGTGATTGATGCCCTGGCGGCCTCGCCGACGCCGGTGCGCTGGCTGGTCATCGCCGCAGAACCCATCACCAGTGTGGATGTGACCTCGGCCGACATGCTCGCCGAACTGGACGAAACCCTGCGCGCAGCGGGCATCAAGTTGTGCGTGGCTGAAATGAAAGACCCGGTCAAGGACAAGCTCAAGCGGTTCGGACTGTACACGTTGCTGGGGGAGACGGCGTTTTTTCCCACGGTAGACGACGCGGTCGGCAGCTATCTGCAGAGTCATTCGATGGGCTTGGCGGGGTGGGAGGGTGATGGACGCTGAGGGGTGTTTGCGCTGACCGACGCTTACAGCTCAAACAGCTGAACTCACCCCGGCACCTTTGTGATCGATTGTCCTCACAACCATTTGAACCGCGCCGGGAATCTCGCGACAAAGCATGTTCCCGTGGTGATCGTCGAGGACACACTCAAGGTGCCGTTATGGGCCGTAGCGATTTGCGCGGCGATGTACAGCCCAAGGCCCAACCCTTCACCCCGTTGTCCGGCTTCGGAGCGGGAGAAGGGTTCGAACAGCAGCGGCATCAAATCGGGCGCAATGGGTGGGCCCTGGTTGGTCACCGAGAGAACGATTTCATCGTTCTCTGAACGGGCTGTCAGGATGATCGGTGTTGCGGTGGAACCATGGGTGACCGCGTTTCCAAGAAGGTTTGAGAGCAACTGGCTGATGCGTAGCGAATCGCAATAGACACCCTTCGGCACGTCTAGCGAATGAACGATGTTCGCGTGGGGATTTGAGGCTTGCACTTCTTCAAAGGTCAGTCGAAGTGTGCGTTCCAGATCATCCACCAGCTTACGCTGAATGGGTATGCCGCCACCCAGCCGTCCCCGCGCGAAGTCCAGGACGTTTTCGATCAGTACGCCCATTCGCGTCGAGCTGTTGCGGATCGCGCCAATCAGGCTCAGCGAGCGTTTGTCCTCTGTTTTGGTTTCCAGTAAATCTGCACTCATGCGAATCGCGCTGAGCGGCGTTCGCAAGTCGTGGCCGAGCACCGCGATAAATTGTTCCCGCAGTCTGCCGAGTTCATTGACGCTTTTCAGTTCCGCTTTGGTCGCCTCCAGACGACGTTGGGTGTCGAGGCTCATGGCGATCAGTTGGGCGAACAACGTGAGGGTTTGCGCAATGGCGGGCTCGTCGAGGTTCGCCGGAACTGAATCAATCGCGCACAGCGTGCCAAAAAAATCACCGTTGGCTTTGATGATGGGAATGGAAATGTAGCTTTCCAGTCCATAGGTTTTTGGCGTGTGGTGCCGCGAAAAAACCGGGTGCGTGCTGGCGTGACCGAAAATGACCGGCGATCGGTGCTGGCGAATTTCGTGACAGATGGTTGATTCCAGGACCAGCTCCCCACCGGGCTTCAGGCCGAACTCGATGGAGTCATCGACAGCGCACGCCACCCAGTTTTGTTCGGTGACCCTGGCCACCGCCGCGAAGCGCATACCGGTGAGGTGTTTGACCATGCTCAGAATCACCGGCACCGCGTCAATGCTGCGTATGGCTTCAATGTCCAGGGAGAACTGTGGGCTAGTCATGGGGGGCGCGTCGAAGGAGGTTGAAGAGAGAATAATCACCTTTGCCGGACACTTCGATCCGTTTTTGCGGGCGCCGACCGAATACGCCTTTGGCCTGCTAATAAATCTGCGCCTTGCTCATCAACTGCGTTGAGCGCCCGGCAGAGCTCCACCGGCTATTGAAATGCCCTCCGGCCTTGTTGGTTGCGGACTGATTCCGGCTGCTCAGCCGATCTGAAATCTCGGCTGAGCGTGACGCTACGCATGTTCAATGAACTCCTGCCACTCGTCTGCCTCTGAACATCAAGAGCACTTCGACGCGCGTTCATATCCTGCCTTTCGCCAGTTGCTCGGCAACCCCCCGTATTCAGCCGTCCACCAGGGAGCGTCGGCGATGAGCAACGCCGCAAACTTACAAAACCTGCTGATCAGGTTCGCAGCCCGCCCCGTGAGTTCATCACCGGACACCGAGCTGCCACAGCTCATGCAGAAACTCATCGACAGCGGATTCGCCTCCCTGCCGATGCCCGGACAAGGCCTGACGCTGGAACGATGGCGGACGCTGGCCGCCGTAGCCGCAAGCGATCTGGCGTTGGTCAAATTATTCGAAGGCCACACTGATGCGATGGCCATCATGGCCGAGCTTGAACCCGACGAACCCATGCCTGCCGGCGTCTGGGGCACTTGGGCCGCCGAACCGCATTTCGCCCGGGTCAATATCATGGATCGTCAAGGCGACCGCGTGTATTTGCACGGGCGCAAAGCCTGGTGTTCCGGAGCGCCAATGCTTGACTGGGCGTTGCTCACGACCTGGGATGAACAGCATCGACCGCAACTGGTCGCCGTGGATTTGCGGCAATCCACCATCAGCCGACTGGACGATGCCTGGCAGGCAGTTGGCATGGCCGGTACGGCCAGCGTCGATGTGGCGTTCAAAGGTGCGTTGGGGCGTTGTGTCGGGATGCCCGGCCAGTATGTGGATCGCCCCGGGTTTTGGCAGGGCGGTGGAGGGATAGCCGCCTGTTGGTACGGGGCAGCGTGTGCGCTTGCCGGGTACCTTCGCGAGCATTGTCGCCAACCACACCACGACGCGCATGCCGCCGCGCACCTTGGCGCCGTCGATGCAGCGCTGTGCAGCGCGGCGGCCTGCTTGCGCGACACGGCGATGTGGATTGACGCCAACCCAAGGGTCTCGGCGCAAATACCTGTACGGCGATTACGCACCCAAGTGGAAAGCGCAGTCAATGTAGTGCTTGAGCAGGTGGGGCGTGCGCTGGGTGCTACGCCATTTTGTCGCAATGCTCACTTTGCCAGGCTCGCTGCTGATCTGCCGGTGTTCATCCGGCAAAGTCATGGACAGAAAGATCTCGCGGCACTGGGTGAGCTGATCGCTGTGCAACCGGCGGATGGGTGGCGGCTGTGAGCGATGAAGCGCCTGAGGCAGAAAACCTCATTCGGGGGAAGGGCACCACGCTGGCCGAATGGCAGGCCTGTCCGGCGCTGGCGGACGTGCAGACCATCACCCATCAGCAACTGATCCCCGATGGACGGCGTCTGGTCGTCGTCGCCCCGCACCCTGACGATGAAGTCCTCGGCTGCTCTGGCATCCTGGCCGGGATGAAGGGCAGGGAGGCTGATGTGGTGATGGTCGCGGTGACCGATGGCGAAGCGAGTCATCCTGGGTCCCGGGAGTGGCCAGTTTCACGGTTGCGTGAACAGCGCCCGTTGGAAAGCACCCGCGCCCTCGACCGGTTGGGGCTCGATGGCAAAGCCTTGAACTGGCGGCGCTTGGGGCTACCGGATAGCGGTGTGCCTGGGCACGAGCTGCAGTTGGTCGAGCGGCTGCTGGAATTGATACGGCCCGGTGATCGAGTGGTGACCACTTGGCGATCGGATGGGCACTGCGATCATGAAGCAACCGGCAGGGCCGCGGCGTTCGCGGCATCGCAGCGTCATGCATGCCTGATCGAAGTGCCGGTCTGGGCCTGGCATTGGGCACGGCCACAGGACTCGAGAATCCCCTGGGCGCGCGCGCGCAAGTTGATGCTCGATGCAGACGTATTGGCGCAAAAGCGTCAGGCGATCAACGCCCACGTCTCACAAGTCAGCCGCGCTGACCGGGCCTTGGCGGTGCTGGATCGCGAAACCATCGAACGGCTGTTACAGCCCTTTGAACTGGTGTTTCCATGAGCGTATCGCCCGATTATTTTCAGCAGATGTTCAACGCCAGTGATGACCCCTGGTCGTTCCGCACCCGCTGGTACGAAAAGCGCAAACGTGAACTGATGCTGGCGAGTCTGCCGCGACAGCGATATCAGCGGGTTTATGAACCCGCCTGCGCCAACGGTGAGTTCAGCGCGCTACTGGCCGAGCGCAGTGAATCGCTACTGTGCCAGGACATCATCGAAAAGGCAGTCACGCTCGCGCGTGGACGGTTAAGTCACTTGTCCCATGTCCGTGTCGAGCAGGCCCGCATTCCCGAGGATTGGCCGCAGGGCACCTTTGATCTGGTCGTCTTGAGTGAAGTCGGCTACTTTCTGGATGCCAAGGCCTGGCGGCACGTGATCGAGAAAACGTTGCTGAGCCTGGGCCCTGAAGGCGCGGTGCTGGCCTGTCATTGGCTGCATCCGATTGAGGGATGCTCGCAGGATGGTCATGGGGTTCACGCCGCGCTGGCGGAACACCTGCCTCTGCACCGTCTGGTGCGTCATGAGGACAAGGATTTCCTGCTTGAATACTGGAGTCGCAACCCCGCTTCGATTGACCTCGCCGAAACCTGCGAATAGCTATTGGGCCAACGACTGTAGATAGTCGCCAAAACCTTCGCGACAACGGCTGTTTTTGCGCGCGCTGGTGATCACCCGGTTACTTGCCGTCCACAGGATATTCGCGCCGCAGCGCTCCAGATCAGAAACCAGTTGCACATCTTCGTGGGCAGCCAAGGCCTTGAATCCGCCCGCCCTGCGATAAGCCGCCGAAGAAACGCCAAGATTCGCCCCATGGATATGACGATGGCCGTCCATGGGGCGGTAGTGGGCGTGGTAACGCTCACGCACCCCATGGGGATGTTCCGACCAGTCGCTGACCTCGACCAGCCCACACACGGCATCCACATTGA
This sequence comes from Pseudomonas reinekei, assembly GCF_001945365.1. Taxonomy (GTDB): domain Bacteria; phylum Pseudomonadota; class Gammaproteobacteria; order Pseudomonadales; family Pseudomonadaceae; genus Aquipseudomonas; species Aquipseudomonas reinekei. The sequence continues at coordinate 418,087 of NZ_MSTQ01000002.1, read as the reverse complement.
AGCGAATTTGATCGGCGAGCCAGGTACTGGGAACCACCGTATCGGCATCGGTGAACGCCAGCCAGCGTGCGTCCACCGCCAGCAGATGCTCGGCGCCGTGTGCCCGGGCCTTACCGACGTTGCGATGAGTGCAGGTCAATGTCATCACCCCATAGGACTGGGCGATGTCCAGTGAAGTGTCCGTGCAGTCGTCCAGTACGATCAGGATCTTTACTGCTTCGTCGCCAAGGCCCTGGTGAAACGCCGCCTCCAGCAGTGACTCGATGCATTGGTTCAAAAGCCGCTCTTCATTGTGCACCGGGACAATGACTCCAATCATTTGAAGGCCTCCATAACGCCTGCACCCAATAGCCGGCTTCTCGATGTCGACCGGTGCGCAGGGCGATTGGTTGCAATAAACGTGTGGAGGAAAAGTACAACACCGGCCCAGGGCCGGTGTTGTGCTTTGCTCGTGGTGTGCGGATGTGGGGGCAAGCAAACAGCGCCCCCGTCAGCGTGACCCTTAGAAGCGATACCTCGCCGAAGCCGTGATGCTGCGCGGCGCGCCGTAGGTCAGGGCACCGTAGGCGTCGAAGATGTCGAAGTACTTCTCGTCGGTGACGTTATTGGCATTCACTTGGGCCGAGAGATTTTCGGTGATCTCGTAGCGAGCCATCAGGTTGACCAGTGCATAGGCATCTTGTTGGATCTTCTCGGAGTTGCCGGCCGGATTGACCGCGTAGGTGTAGATGGAGTCCTGCCAGTTAACGCCGCCGCCAATGGTCAGCTTGTTGAAAACACCGGGCAGCCGGTAGGTGGTAAAGGTGCGTAGCAGCTTGGTCGGGTACAGCGTGTTGACGTCGTCGCCGTTGGCATCTTCAGCCTTGAACTGGGTGTAACCCACCGATGCGTTCCAGTCTGTCGCTAGCTCGCCGGACACCTCCAGCTCGAACCCCTTGCTGGTGGCGCCTTCACTGGCCTCGTAGGCAAAACCGCCGACCGGGTTCGAAGGATCAATCAACTGACCTGTGTTCTGCCCCAGGTTATCCTGCTTGATCTGGAAAATCGCAGCGGAGGCGTTCAAGCGGCCACCGAAGTATTCACCCTTGAGACCCAGCTCGGTGCTCTCGCCAACGATAGGCTCCAGTTGCTGGCCACTGCTGTCGCGTACGGATTGCGGCAGGAAAATTTCCGTATAGCTGGCGTAGGCCGAGAGGTTGTCGTTGAGGTCGTAGACGACACCTGCATAAGGCGTCAGCTCGTGGTCGACATCGACCTTGCTCACCTGCGAGAAGATGTCATCGCTGGTCTTTTCGTACCAACTCTCCCGCGCGCCGAGAATCACTTTCAAATCCTCAGTCACATTCAGGCGGGTTGCTGCGTACAGTCCCTTCTGGCGAGTCTCGCTGTAGCCGTAGTCGGTCCTCGCGCCCCAAACCGGTTCAGGGAAATGGCCGTTATAGGCATCGAAATCGGCGACCCCGTCAAAGCCGGTTTGCGCATTGAGTGAGTCGGCGTCGAACTTCTGCTTGCTGTCCACATAACCAAAGGCCAGTTCATGCTCGCGGCCGAGCAACGAGAAAGGGCCATTGAAGCGGATACCGTAGTCGTCCTGGGTGGTCTCGGTCTTGTAGGTCGCCGGGAACGACGACATGCCGGAACTGCCGTTCCTGCCTGGATTACCGGACAGGTACAACAGGGAAGAGTCGCCGGTACGCTCGCCACGGTTGTAGCTGAGGTTAACCTGCCACTCGTTGGCAAAGGTGTGATCGAGGTTGACGAAGTAAGTCTCGAAGGTTGTATCCCACTTGCTCCAATCGGCAGAGGTGGTCTTCGAGCGACTCCAGTTGGTGCGACCGCCGTCTGCATACCAGACGGGCAAGCCGCCCCACATCGGCGACTCGGCATTGCTTTCCTGCCGGCTCAAACCGAACCAGAGCGTGGTGTCGGGCGTCAGGTCGATGTCCATCGTGCCGTATAAGGTCTGGCGCTTGTTCGAGTTCATATCGATCCACGTGTCACCCTCATTGGTTTCACCGACCAAACGAGCACGAATCGTGCCTTCCTCGTTCAGCGCCGTCGACACATCGGCTTCGACGCCATAGGTGTCCCATGTGCCGGCGCTCAGTTCCAGCGAGCCTTTCAAGGCCGTACTGTTGGCGCGTTTGCGTACCATGTTGATGGACGCGGATGGATCACCGGCACCGGTCATCAAACCGTTGGCGCCGCGCACGATTTCAACACGGTCATACATGGCCAGGCTGCTGAAAATCTCCCCCGAACTCCATGGCTGCTCGTAAATGGTGGGCACGCCGTCGATCATCAGCGAGTTGAGTTCAAAGCCCCGTGCGTTGAATTGCGCCCGGCTTGTCTCGTAGCGGTTGACCGATACACCGGTAGCGTTGTTCATCACGTCGAGGATCGTATTCAGATCCTGATCCTGCATGCGTTGTTGGGTGATGACGCTGACCGACTGGGGCGTTTCGCGCAGTGACAGGGTCAATGGCGTGGCGGTGCGCGCTGCTTCAGTCGTGTATGAGTGGGTGTCTTCGGTGACAGCACTGCGTACGCGTGTGGCTGTCTCCGTGACAGCGATAGGCGCCAGGACCACAGGACTTCCAGTCTCCGTCTGTTCAGCCGGTTCTGCCGCTTGCACGCAGGGTGCAGTCATGGCGATACCGGCTGCCAGCATGTGCACAGTAAGAGCCAGTGGACGAAGGGCCGAAGGCGAGTGCGGCGTCACGGGATGAAGTGAACACAGGGAATATGGCGTGGTCATGCGAGCTCACATCTGATTAGGTAGTAATGAGAATCGATATCATACGCAACTAAGTATTATTTGATAATGGGATGTGCAGGTAATTGAGATTCATTGTCATATTTGGTTTGTGGCACCGCCCCTGGGGTTTTAGTTTCCCGACGTGATTAACCCGACGACCTCCACCGCAGCGTTGTCCAAATAACGCTGCATTTGCGCGCTGCTCTTTCGATCTGCGGCCAGTGCGGGCACAATGCGCATCCTTTTTTGGCTGGCCTTGCCGGAGGCCTCGAAATGATCAAGACACCGTACTACCTCATCGATAAACAAAAGCTTCTGGTCAACATGCAGAAGATTGCCTACGTGCGCGAGCAATCCGGCGCCAAGGCCTTGCTGGCACTCAAGTGCTTCGCCACCTGGTCGGTGTTCGACCTGATGCAGCAATACATGGACGGCACCACGTCGTCGTCGCTGTACGAGCTCAAGCTCGGTCGCGAGAAGTTCGTTGGCGAAGCCCATGCCTACAGCGTGGCCTGGGCCGACGACGAGATCGAGGAGATGCTCGATAACTGCGATAAGATCATCTTCAACTCCATCAGCCAGCTGCAGCGCTTTGCCGAGCGTTCAGAAGGCAAGACCCGCGGCCTGCGCGTTAACCCGCAGGTGAGCAGCTCCGATTACCTGCTGGCCGATCCGGCGCGCCCGTTCAGCCGTCTGGGCGAGTGGGATCCGGCGAAGATCGAAGGCGTTATCGACCAGATCTCCGGTTTTATGTTCCACAACAACTGCGAGAACGGCGATTTCGGCCTGTTCGACCAGATGCTCAACACCATCGAAGAGCGCTTCGGCTCGCTGCTGCACAAGGTCAGCTGGGTCAGCCTGGGCGGCGGCATTCACTTCACCGGTGAGGGTTACGCGCTGGATGCGTTCTGCGCGCGACTCAAGGCGTTTTCGCAGAAGTACGGCGTGCAGGTTTATCTGGAGCCGGGCGAAGCGGCGATCACCAACAGTGCCTCGCTGGAAGTGACCGTGCTTGACACCCTGTACAACGGCAAGCACCTGGCGGTGGTGGACAGCTCCATCGAAGCGCACCTGCTTGACCTGCTGATCTATCGCCTCAACGCCAAGCTGGCGCCGAGCGAGGGTGATCACACCTACATGGTGTGCGGCAAGTCTTGCCTTGCCGGCGACATCTTCGGCGAGTATCAGTTTGATCGCCCGCTGGCGATCGGCGATCGACTGTCGTTCATCGACACCGCGGGTTACACCATGGTCAAGAAGAACTGGTTCAACGGCCTGAAAATGCCGTCCATCGTAGTGAAACAACTCGACGGTACAGTCGAAGTGGTTCGCGAATTTGGTTATGAAGACTACCTGTCCAGCCTTTCGTAAGCGGACAAATTAAAGGAGAGATCAAGCAATTGAAAAAGAACGTTCTTATCATTGGTGCAGGAGGTGTCGCCAAGGTGGTGGCCCACAAGTGCGCGCAGCACAACGATGAACTCGGTCGTATTGCTATCGCGTCGCGCAACATCTCCAAATGCCAGGCCATCATCGAAAGCGTCAAGGCCAAGGGCAGTCTCAAAGTGCCCGCCGATATCCAGGCCTTCTCGCTCAACGCCCTGGATGTGGAAGCAACCAAGGCGCTGATCCGCGAAACCGGATCACAGATCGTTATCAACGTGGGTTCCGCGTTCCTGAACATGTCGGTGCTGCGTGCCTGCATCGATACCGGCGTCGCTTACCTGGACACCGCTATTCACGAAGAACCGGGCAAAGTCTGCGAGACGCCGCCTTGGTATGGCAACTACGAGTGGAATCACCTCCAAGAGTGCCAAGAGAAGAACATCACCGCCATTCTCGGTGTGGGTTTCGACCCGGGCGTGGTCAACGCCTATGCCGCACTGGCGCAACAACAGTATTTCGACCGCATTGATTCGATCGACATTCTCGACGTCAATGCCGGCTCCCATGGCAAATATTTCGCCACCAATTTCGATCCGGAAATCAACTTCCGCGAATTCACCGGGCAGGTGTGGAGCTGGCAGAACAGCCAGTGGACCAGCAACACCATGTTCGAAGTCAAACGCACCGACGACTTGCCGGTCGTCGGTTCGCAGAACCTGTACCTGACCGGTCACGACGAAGTGCACTCCCTGTCGAAGAACCTCGACGTGCCTAATGTTCGTTTCTGGATGAGCTTCGGCGAGCACTACATTAACGTGTTCACCGTCCTCAAGAACCTCGGCCTGCTGTCCGAAAAACCGGTCAAGACCGCCGAAGGCCTGGAAGTGGTGCCGCTGAAAGTGGTCAAGGCCGTGCTGCCTGATCCGAGTTCGCTGGCGCCTGGCTACACCGGCAAGACCTGCATCGGTGATCTGGTCAAGGGCACCAAGGATGGCCAGCCGCGCGAAGTGTTCATCTACAACGTGGCTGACCACGAAGAAGCCTTCGCCGAAACCGACAGCCAGGGCATTTCCTATACCGCTGGCGTACCTCCTGTCGCCGCGGCCCTGCTGGTTGCCCGTGGCGAGTGGGATGTGCAGCGTATGGCCAACGTCGAAGAACTGCCGGCTGAGCCGTTCCTCAAGGCGCTGGACATCATGGGCCTGCCGACCCGCATCAAGGACGAGAATGGAGACCGTCCCTGGAACTGAGGCGCCTGAGCCTGCCCGCAGGCAGGTGAGTCTGGTTCCTGGCTCCATACGCAAAAACGCCGCTCTTTGAGCGGCGTTTTCGGTTGTGTGAATGGTTTTCGGTAAAGCCCGGTATTTCCAGCTTGTCACTACGGTAGTGCATAGATCTTGAATAGCTTTTTGGCCGCATCGCTGGCCCCGCCCAGGTACTTGTCGAATGCCTGTTCAATCTCGCCGGAGCGATACATTTCACTCAGCGCGGTGTCGACCAGCAGACGGAAATCTTCATCCTCTCGATCCACTGCCATTGCAGTCGGTGCGTACTCAAACATTCGCTCCAGCACCACCAGGTTTCCCGCGGGGTAATTCCTGTCCAGCAGATGCTTGAGCATCATGCGCTCAGCGAAGAACGCATCGGCTTTGCCATCGGCAACCAGCTTAAGACCTGCATCGGCGTTCTCTACTGTCACCAGAGTGGCCACAACACCCAGCAATCGCATCTGCTGTTGTATCCACGTCTCGGTTATACCGCCAGCGATGGCGGCGTATGTCTGATTGGACAGGCCACGGTTTACAGTGGCTCGCCACGTTGGCCCGGTATGAGCCACCTTGCCATCCAGCGCATTGAGCAAGGCTTCGGATGAATCCTGGCGCACCACTGCCGCGAGACCGGCGGTGTAGATCGGCACCGAGTAGCTAACCCTCTTGCGCCGTACCAGTGTGGGTGGCGTCGGCGTACAGAGAATGTCGATTTTCCCCGAACTGACGGCAGTCATCTCGTCGCTCATGGAGACAGGCTGGTACTGAATACTCAGCTCGGGCAACCCCAGATCGGTCTTGACCCTCTCGGCAATCTTCAGACAGAGATCGATGGCATAACCGCTTGCTTTATCGGCTGCCTGATCACTAAAGGGCGCGAAGTCAGGCAAGTAGCCGAGGGTAAACGTATGACTCGCGCGTATGCGCTCAAGCGTATTGCCATGGGCCATTACCGGTATCAGTGCAACCAGGCAGACGAGTAGCAGGTTGTTGGCGTTGCTCAGTTTCACGTTCATGCGCGGCTCCTCGAATTCAGATGTCTGTGCTGTCCTGAAAATTGCGATCAAGGGCTATCGATCCGGGGGGACGCGGGCGCAGGGGCGTCGACAAACCGTTTAGCGAGGAACGCGTAAAGCAGATAGCCGAACACCAGGACAAGGATGCCGCCGAACACGGCGTCTTTGCCGCAGGCATAAAGCGCGTAGAGGGAATAGGCCACGGCAACCACCAGCAGCAGAGTGTTGCGTGTGTATACGCCTGCACTGACTTTGGCTTTGTACATCATGACCAGCAGCCCGGTTGCAGCCGTCACATAGGGGATCAGGTTGGTCACCGCTGCGAGGCTGACGAGTTTTCCGAACTGCGCACTCGCGTTGGGCGAAATGGTCGACAGCGCCATCAAGGTCTGCAGCACGCCACAGACCAGCATCCCGACGATGGGGGCATTGCGTGCGCTGACCTTGCTGAACAGTTTTGGGAACATGCCCTGGTCTGCGGTCATCTTGGCGGTCTGCGCCAAAGTGAACTGCCAGCCCAACAACGAACCCACACAGGCCATTATCGCGAGCGCCATGATGATGTAGCCGACCGTGGGGTTGAACATATGCGCATAAACGAGCGCGAAGGGGGCTGATGAGTTGGCCAGTTCGGCATTGGGAATGATGCCCTGAATGACCGTCGTCGATAGCACATAGACTGCTGCTGCCCCCAGTGTGCCGAACAGGCAGGCCAGCGGCACGGTGCGCTTGGGGTCTTCCACTGCATCAGAGGCTTGGGCAGCTGACTCCATGCCGAGAAAGGCCCAGAGGGTCAGAGGAATCGCTTTGCTGATCGCTTCGGATATCGGCAGGTCGTTCGGGTTCCAGGCGGCGATTATCAGATCGGGTTTGAACCAGAACCAACCGAAGATGCTCAAGCCCGCTACCGGGATGATCACTCCCCAGACAGTCACCGCGCCAATCCTGCCCGTGATGCCAGGGCCGCCAAAATTTGCCACGGTGGTTAACCAGAGCAGGCCGACCGTTCCAACGAATAATGGAATGGCGCCACTTCCCAGCCAGGGCATGAACGACGTCATGTACCCGACTGCGGAGATGGCCACCGCCACGTTGGCGATGGCCAGCGACAGAAAATACAAATACGAGCAGAGGAAAAAACCTGACTTTGCGTGCGCCTCTTCGGTGTAGGCGGATAACCCGCCTGAGCGCAGACAGTAGATGCCACATTGGGAGAAACAATACGCGATGGCCATGGAGCCGACCGCGGTGACGATCCATGACAACAATGAAACAGCCCCGAGTTGGGCCATGCTCGTCGGCAACATGATGATGCCTGAGCCCATCATGTTTACCGTCACCAGTGTGGTGAGCCCCATGAGGCTCATTTTCTTGCTTGAGTCGGTCATCGGAAACCCCTCGATTTGCGCAACGCGTCACCGCTCAGCCATCGAACGCACCGGGAAGCAGGCTCAGGCTCCCGACGAAAATGGCGAGGGGCATTCTGACCAACTGCCTGAAAACGCTCACGCTTCTGCCCATACTTTGCGCTGTGAGGGTTGCTCGGACAGACGCTTGGTCACGCTCTCGTCACAACACTAGTACAGGCAGACGGTGGCATTTCTGACAATTATCAATCAGCACGATTTGCCAGTCGTGAGACCCATGGATTGGCACTCAAGCCATGCAGCAGCACGCTGAGTAAAACGGTACAGGCGGCTACAGCGACCAAAGTACGACCGGCTTGCAGAGGGTAGTCCAATATCATTACCGCGAAGACGATGCTTGCCAGACCTCGTGGGCCGAACCAGCCGATGAACAGGCGGGTTTCGAAATCGAAGCCGGTTCCTGTCAGGCTGATGAGTACCGGCAGTATGCGAATCACGGTCAGACTGAGCACTGCATACAGCCAGATATTCAGCGTAAAACTGCTCCAGGCCCAAGGGATCACCAGCGCGCCGAATACGACCCAGGTAATGACCGATAGCAGGCTCGCGAACTCTTCGCTGGCCTTGAGCAGATTGTGCTTTTGTTCAAAAAACAGGTAGCTGGCGAGCAGCCCTCCAACGAACGCGGCGATAAACCCGCTACCGCCGAGTGCTTGTGCGGTGGCAAAGCAAAGCAGGGCTAACCCTGGGAGCGTCAGCTGCGACCACATGGGGGTTTGCCAGTGATGTTTTCGAGAGTAGCGCTGCAACAGCCAGGCAATGAAAGTAAGGGCGGCGCCGATGAGAGCGCCGATACCAAGCGCCTCGACAAACAGCTCCACCGCCAGCGAGAGGGGAGAGTGCGCCTGCTCTTCGACCAACAGGGCCAGGAACATCAACAGCACCGGGACGCAGATGCCGTCATTGAGCCCGCTCTCCACATTCAATCCTTCACGCACGGACGCCGCAACCTTGGGATTGCTCACTACAGCTTTACCCAGTGCCGCGTCGGTGGGCGCCAGAAGGGTTGCCAGTATTGCCAATTCTATCAAGGGTATCTGCGGGAACAGCCAGATGCCGACCAGCCAGCCGCTTAGCATGGTCAGCGGCAGGCCGATCAACAATAAGCGCAGCGGTAATCCTTCGTGCGCTTTCAGAACCTTGAGGTCGGCGCTGGCTGCATCACTGAAGAGCACAATCGCCAATGTCAGTTCTGCCAGAATTTTGAGACCTTCTCTGTCAATCCGTGGTTGCAGAATGCTCAGAAACGCAGGGCCGAGAATCAGACCGGCCAGCATGAACATCAGAGGTCCATTGAGCAGGCGTGACTCGAAACGACCCGCAAATATGCTGTAGGTCAGAAGGAAAGCGGCAAGCAGGGCCAAGTTCTGATACATGATGACTTGCCTGTCCTGGTTGATACCGTAGCAACGGCCGTGTTGGCATTCTGACGCGGATGTTCAAAGCGCTGACCGACAGATTGCCTGGGCTTGACCGACTATCCCGACTTCATGCATTGCTCACGTTCGGCGACGAAGCGGTTGCCACCGGTTTTCATCACGCCAATGCAGGAGAAGAGGTAAAGCAGGTTGAATTCATTCACCGCTGTGTCATCTGATTTAAATCAATCATGACCAGATTCCATTCCGGAACTTTTATCAACGTCATGTCTGTCTGGAACTTGAGGCCGTAGCCATCCATCCGAGGTCTCCTTGCCACCGTCTTCTGCAAACTGACATTTTCGACAAAAGATTCGTCATGGAGTACAACGCCAAAAGAACCACGTTGCCGCAAGAGGCCAAGAGGCCAACAATTTGAGGAATGAATTTTTCTCCTGATTACGGGTCATCGATTTCTGGCACCATGTGTTATGCCGGCTCGACGGTTTTGCGCATTGAGAGTGGCGCAAAATTTATATCTGATAGAAAACAGCAGAGGGACAAGATTTGAACCAGCTTAAACGCCTTGAAAGCGGAATCGATGGCCTCGATACCCTTTTGAAGGGAGGCCTGATCGCCGGTTCGTCCTACATCATTCAAGGGCGACCAGGTTCGGGGAAGACCATCCTGGCAAATCAGATCGGCTTTAACCACATCAAGCAGGGCGGTAGTGTCCTTTTTGCGACTTTGCTTGCCGAGCCACATGACCGGCTCTTTCAGTTTCTCTCCACGCTCAGTTTTTACGATGAGGCTCAAGTCAATCAGAGCATTCAGTTTGTCAGCGCATTTGATACCCTGGAAAATGAGGGTTTAGACGCGGTAGTCAAGTTGCTGCGTCGAGAGATCAGCCGGCAAAAATCTACTCTTCTCGTTCTTGACGGACTTTTGAACGCTCGATCCAAGGCCGAGTCGCCTCTGGATACGAAGCAATTTATTTCTGAATTACAAGGGCATGCCGCTTTCGCGGGATGCACCGTATTGTTTCTGACCAGTTCCCAGCTTGATGAGGGAAGCCCGGAACACACCATGGTCGATGGTGTAATTGAAATGGGTGAGGAGTCTGTAGGCTCTAAAACCGTCCGGCTGATCAAGTTGCGCAAGACGAGAGGCAGTGGTGCGATTGCCGGTGCCCACGAATTCGAGATCAATCAGGACGGTATTGCCGTTTACCCCAAAATTGAAAGCCTCCTGGGTGGGTCATCGTTGCATGACAGTGATCATCTCAGTCTGATCAGTAGCGGCATTCCGTCTCTTGATAGTCAGATAGGGGGCGGTCTTACAACATCGTCCGTCACGCTGATAATGGGGCCATCCGGTGCGGGGAAAACCTCATTGGGGATCCAGTTTTTGAGCGGCGCCACCCAAGATGAACCCGGCTTGTATTTCGGTTTTCATGAGTCACCGCAACGAGTGCGAATCAAGGCAAGGGCGCTTGGTCATGATTTTTCGGCATTGGAAAAATCGGGTGCCATGCATATTGTCTGGAACTCGGTCTCTCAGGGCATGATTGATCGTTCCTCCTATGAGCTATTGAAACTCGTTGAGCAAAAAAACATCAAGCGCGTTTTTATCGATAGCCTTGTCGGGATGTCCAGACTCGCGATTGACCAGAGTCGAGTGAACGAGATCTTCACAGCCTTGCTGGGAGAACTGCGTTCGCGCGGCGTGACCATAATGGCCACCTGGGAAACACAGCGCATGCTGAATGACCTGCCCGGCGCCACAGCTCCTGATTTGTCGGGCCTGATGGATAATCTTCTGCTTATCCAATTCAGCCGCAACGGGACTGAACTTCAACGCCAGCTCTCCATTCTCAAGATCAGAGACAATGCTTACGATCCCTCGCTGCTCGAGGTCGTTATGGGGAATGCCGGAATCACGTTGAAGAAGGTTTGAGATATGCGCAAGGCAACGAGACAGCGGTCTGCTCCAATGAGTCGCTTACGGTTCTCGAAGCTGGCTTGGGGCATGATTAGAAAATGACCACAATTCTGATTATTGATGATGAGTACCTGATTGCCGATATCTTGAGCTTTGCGTTAGAGGATGAGGGGTTTTTGACCGTAACCGCTGGGAGCGGCACGAGGGCTCTTGAGATTCTCGACAGAGAAAAGCCCGACCTGATCATCACTGACTTTATGATGCCGGGTTTGACGGGGCTTGAATTTGCGGAAGCGGTGAAGGCGAAGGATGATCTCAAGACTATTCCGATTATCCTCATGAGTGGCGCTCAGGCGCATCTGGGAAATGCACGATCAGATTTGTTTGTCAGCGTGTTAGAAAAGCCATTCAACATCGACCTGGTAGTCTCCAAAGTCAAAGACATTCTCAACACCTGAGCATCAGGCATTCCGTTTCATTGCAGTCAACCTTGGCAATGCTTTCTGCCAGCCTGAAGTAAGCTCCATTGGTAATTGCAACGCTCGCAACCTGCGTTATTGCTGTATGTCGGAACGGCCGCAGGAGCGACTCTTTTTCTGCTGCGTGTGCGATCGAGTGTTCACAATTTTAATCTCGTGCTTGAGATAGCTGCCCCGTCTTCAGGAATCAGAAGCACAGCAATAGAGGTATGCGTATGGACGCCCTATGGATCTCGGTCGCGGTTTTTATGTGTCTGCTTTCGGCCTCGCTCATCATGATGCATTGGTATCCAAAACTGGCTTCCCGACATAGAGATGACGACACCAACACCGTGGTTCGGTTAGTGGCCAATATTTTCGTCGTCATGACCTCGCTGGTTTTTGGGCTAATGATCAATTCAGCCAAAAACACTTTCGAGTCTATTGATTCAAGTTTTCATTCGTACGCAACCAGCCTGATCATTTTTGACCGTACTTTGCGGGGCTACGGGGAAGCAACACACGATACGCGGCGCCGACTGATCACTTATCTTGAACGTGCTATCGAGAATCCATATCGAGGTGACGAGGCGCTGCAGCACCGCAACAGCGAGGCGGCGAGCTACCTGGATGACATCGGAAAATCATTGATCGGAATAAAACCTGCGGACCGTTTCCATGAAACGATGCTCCAGGATATTCGTCAGCAATACCATTTGCTCATCGAACAGCGCTGGAGGATCGTCGAGCAGTCTGAGGGCGCGATTCCGGGCCCTTTGATCGGCATGTTAGTCGCTTGGTTGACACTCATCTTCGCTAGTTTTGGATACCGAGCACCGCGAAATTCCATGGTCGTTGGAATGTTCACCATCTCATCATTGCTCATTGCCGCTTCGGTCTATCTTGTATTGGACATGGATATTCCATTTCATGGCCCCATACAAATTTCCGATCAACCGCTTCGCAGAGCGCTCGCGGAAATGCAGCTTTAATAAATGAGCTGCAGGTGCATCAACCCATCCACAGCAATCAACGTTGCCCAGTCCGGGTGCTCACATCCACCCACACGGCCAACACCAGAATGCTGCCCTTGACGATCATCTGCCAATAACTGTCGACGTCGAGCATGGACATCCCGTTGTCCAGGCTGGTGATGACCAGCGCGCCGAGGAGGGCGCCGTAGACGGTCCCGGAGCCGCCACGCATGGAGGTGCCGCCGATGAAACAGGCGGCGATGGCGTCGAGCTCGCCCATGCTGCCAGCCGAGGGCGAACCGGCGGCCAGACGTGCGGTGTTGACCACGCCGGCGAGGGCGCACATCACGCCCATGATCCCGAAAATCCAGAGCTTCACCGCCTGCACGTTGATACCCGACAGGCGTGTCGCTTCCATGTTGCTGCCCACGGAATAGACGCGTCGGCCGAAGACGGTCTGGCTGGTCATGTAGCTGAATGCGCCCAGCAGAATCAGCAGAAGCAGGACCGGCACGGGAATGCCGTCATAGCTGTTGAGCGTGTGGACAAAGCCGGCCAGCACGGCGCCGATCAACAGCACGCGTACTACGTCACGCACCAGTGAGTGTGCCGCCAGGCCGTGAAGGGCGCGGTTGCGCCGTTGTTTCCAGGTCAGGAGCAACGTCAGCGCGAACAGCACAACGCCCAAGCCTGTGCCGACCGTGTGGGGCAAATAACCCTGGCCTATGTAGACGAGTTCCGGCGATACCGGGGCGATGGTCGTGCCGCCGGTAATCCCCAGCAAAATCCCCCGGAAAGCCAGCATGCCCCCCAGCCCGACGATGAACGACGGAATACGCAGATAGGCAGCCATGTAGCCGTTGGCGAGGCCGATCAACAGGCCGCACAGGGCAACAAGGCTCAGGTTGGCCAACAGCGGTATATGGTAGATAACGTCGAGAATAGCGGCGACGCCACCGAGCAGGCCCAGCAATGAGCCGACTGACAAATCGATCTCGCCGCTGATGATCACCAGCACCATGCCGCAGGCGAGAATTCCGGTAATCGACATCTGGCGCAGCAGATTGGAGAGATTGCGCGGTGTCAGGAATCCGCCGTCGGTCTGCCAGCTGAAGAACATCCAGATAAACGCCACGGCAAACACCAGCGCGAGCATTTTGTAGCGAGTGAAGAGTTGTTTGACCTGATTCATTTACGCGGTTTTCCGATCATTATTGTTATGGCTTTCAGGCTGGCTGAGTGCGGCGGCGAGCACCTGTTCCTGGGTGAGTCCGTGGTTGATGAAGTCGCCACGTAACTGTCCTTCGCCGATCACCAGGACGCGGTCGGAAACACCGAGCACTTCGGCCAGCTCAGACGACACCATGATGATCGACACGCCTTCGGCCGCCAGCGCCCCCATCAGTTTATAGATCTCGTACTTGGCACCGACATCCACGCCTCGGGTGGGCTCATCGAGAATCAGGACCCGGGGCTTGGTCAGCAGCATCTTCGCCAATACGGCTTTTTGTTGATTGCCACCGGACAGGCTGGTGATCGGCAGGAACGGGCTCGCGGTCTTGAGGTGCAGGCGCGAAATTTCTCGACCGATGCTTCCCTGTTCCGCTTCGGCATCGATGCGGGTCAGTTTCGAGTAACTGTCCAGCACGGCCAGGGTGATGTTCTGGCCGACGCCAAGGTCTGGAATGATGCCCTGACGCTTGCGGTCCTCAGGCACCAGGCACAGACCGGCACGGATTGACTTGAGCGGCGTGCGGGTGTCGATGAGTTGGCCGTCCAGCCAGACTTCGCCTTCGTGGCTGCCGGGGTAGGCGCCGAACAGCGCTGTCACCAGCTCGGTGCGGCCTGCACCGACCAACCCGGCGATGCCGAGGATTTCCCCGTGTTTGAGGCTGAACGAAATATCGTCGACCCGTTTGCGCTTGGGGTTGTCGACGTCGTAGCAGGTGATGTGGCGGGCCTCAAAAATCACCTCGCCAATGTCGTGTGGTTCGGTGGGGTAGAGGTTGCTCATTTCCCGTCCGACCATCTGGGTGATGATCTGTGGAATATCCAGGTCGGCCATGTCGGTCGTGGCGATGTGTTTGCCGTCACGGATCACCGAAATGGTGTCGCACACAGCGGCCACTTCATCGAGCTTGTGGGAGATGTAGACGCAGGCGACACCCTTGGTTTTGAGGTCGCGGATGATGTCCAGCAGCACCTCGATTTCCGAACGGGTCAGGGCTGATGAAGGCTCGTCGAGGATCAACAGGCGCGCGTGTTTGTTCAGTGCCTTGGCGATTTCCACCAGTTGCTGATGGCCGCCGCCGTATTGCGAAACCGGCAACGATACGTTCATGTCCGGCACTTTCAGTTCACGCATCAGGGCTTCGGCGCGGTGGATCATCGCCGGGTAATTCATTCGGCCACCGGGCAGCGTCAGTTCATGGCCCATGAAAATGTTCTCGGCCACCGACAGATCGGGAACCAGCGTCAGTTCCTGGTGAATGATGACGATACCGGCGGCTTCCGTTTCGCTGATCGATTGCGCCTTGAGCGGTTGACCGTCCCAGAGGATTTCACCGTCCCAGGTGCCATGGGGATAGACCGCGGAAAGTATCTTCATCAACGTGGATTTGCCGGCGCCATTCTCGCCGCACAGCCCGAGGCATTCCCCTGGCTTGACCTTGAGGTCGATACCATTGAGCGCTTTGACACCGCCGAAGGTTTTGACGATACCGTTCATTTGCAGCAGATAATCGGACATGGCAGAGGGCTCGTATAACAAAGACTCACATCGCACTGATCTTTGTGGGAGCGAACCTGCTCGCGATGGCTTCAGCACATTCAATCGCGATGCAGGCTGAACCACCGTCTTCGCGAGCAGGCTCGCTCCCACAAGTGTTTCGCATAACCAGGGATTGATGCCTTGGTCACTGTCCGGCTATCTGCGCCTTGGTGTAAAACCCGTCCTGTTCCAGGAGGTCGATGTTGTCCTTGGTCAACGGTGTCGGAGTGAGCAGGATGGTGTCGACTTTTTTGCTGCCGTTGTCGTACTGCGAGCTGTAGGCGGGTTTCTCGTTACGGGCCAGTTGCACTGAGAGCTTGGCGGCTTCGGAGGCGATGAGTTTAAGCGGTTTGTAGACGGTCATGGTTTGCGTGCCGGCGATCACTCGCTTGACTGCCGCGAGGTCGGCGTCCTGCCCCGAAATCGGCACCTTGCCGGCCAGTTGCTGAGAGGCCAGTGCCTGGATGGCGCCGCCTGCCGTGGCGTCGTTTGAGGCGACGATACCGTCGATTTTGTTGTCGTTGCGGGTCAAGGCGTTTTCAACAATGCTCAACGCTTCGGTAGGGTTCCATTCCTTCACCCATTGCTGGCCGACGATCTTGATATCCCCCTTGTCGATGGCCGGTTGCAGCACTTTCATCTGACCTTCGCGCAGGACTTTTGCGTTGTTGTCGGTGGGCGCACCACCGAGCAGAAAGTAGTTGCCCTTGGGCGCCGCTTGCAGCACGCCGCTGGCCTGCATCTCGCCGACCTTTTCATTATCGAAGGAAATGTAGGCGTCGATATCCGCGTTGAGTATCAGGCGGTCATAGGACACAACCTTGATGCCGGCTTTCTTCGCTTCGGCCACTGCGTTGGTCAGCACCGTGGCGTTGAACGGCACGATGACAATCACATCGACGCCACGGGAAATGAGGTTTTCGATTTGCGAAATCTGCTTTTGCTCGTTGGCATCGGCTGACTGTACGAAGACCTTGGCGTCCATCTTTTCCGCCGCCGCAACGAAGTAATCGCGGTCCCGTGACCAGCGTTCCAGCCGTAGATCATCAATGGAGAAACCGATTTTCGGGTGGGCAGAATCGGCCATTACTGGCAGCGAAAGCAGCGCCAGGGCGCTGGCCAGTAGCGCGCGTTTTACATTCTTCATGGTGGTGCGTCCTTTTATTTTTGTTTGAAAGACACTGCCTGACGATGAATCTCGGGCTGATAGAACTGTAGAGAATCGGCAGGCGTAGCGGGCACAGATTTGTCGTGCGATTGTCACAGCGTCGTTACGCCCCAAGACCCTGCAGGCGATCAGCGATAGATGAACCGGTTGACGAGGTTTTCGAGCATTTCCTGCCTGCCGCTGACGGCCTGTGGATTCAGTTCATGGGCGAAGGCATGTTCGGCCAATGATTGAAGGTCGAACTCACCCGTCAGCACCGCCTGCCCGAACGGCTGGTGCCAGCCGGCATAGCGTTGATCCTTGAGCACCTGAAGCTGGTCGTTCTGCACCATGGCGGCTGCCCGTTCCAGGGACTGCGCGAGGACGTCCATTGCGCCGACGTGACCATGGAACAGATCGGTCTCATCGAGGCTCTGGCGGCGAACCTTGGAGTCGAAGTTGTAGCCACCATTGGTGAAACCGCCGGCCTTGAGAATTTCATAGGTGACCAGGGTCATTTCTTCGACGCTATTGGGGAACTGATCGGTGTCCCAGCCGTTTTGCGGATCACCGCGGTTGGCGTCGATGCTGCCGAAAATCCCCAGCGAGACGGCCGTCGCCACCTCGTGATGAAAACTATGACCGGCCAGGGTGGCGTGGTTGGCCTCGATGTTGACCTTGATTTCCTTTTCCAGGCCGAACTGCTGGAGAAAGCCGAACACGGTGGCGCTGTCGTAATCGTATTGGTGTTTGGTTGGCTCCTGCGGTTTGGGTTCGATCAGCAGGTCGCCTTTGAAACCGATCTTGTGCTTGTGCTCGACCACCATGCGCATGAAGCGGCCCAGTTGCTCGCGTTCACGTTTCAAGTCGGTATTGAGCAGGGTTTCGTAGCCTTCGCGACCGCCCCACAATACGTAGTTGGAGCCTTTCAGGCGTTGGGTCGCGTTCATGGCGCTGAAGACCTGGGCAGCGGCGAAGGCGAACACTTCGGGGTCCGGGTTACTGGCGGCGCCGGCGGCAAAACGCGGATTGCTGAAGCAGTTGGCGGTGCCCCACAGCAGCTTGATGCCGCTTTCTTCCTGATGGCGCTCCAGGTGATCGATCATTTGTGCAAAGTGGTTGCGGTACTCCTTGAGCGAGTTGCCTTCCGGGGCGACATCCGTGTCGTGGAAGCAGTAATAATCGATACCCAGTTTGGAGAAGAACTCGAACGCGGCTTCTGCCTTGCCAATGGCCAGCTCCATCGGGTCGCCGGCATGTTGCCATGGGCGCTTGAATGTACCTGCACCGAACACGTCGGAACCTGGCCAGACGAAGGTGTGCCAATAACAGGCAGCCATGCGCAGGTGTTCGCGCATGGGTTTGCCGAGGATGACTTTGTCGGCATCGTAATGACGGAAGGCGAGGGGAGAATCGCTGGCAGGGCCTTCGTAGCGAATCTTGTCGACATCGGGGAAGTACAGCATTGGCAATGTCCTTGTTGTTCTTGGCGGTGTCTCGATACTAGCAACGGCCCCCTGCCTGCTGATTATGAAAATCACCAAAGCAGAGTGCGATTTTGCGTATTGAGATTCGTCGTCTGCGCGCCTAGTCTGTGCGGACCGCCTCCGTGACAGAGGCCCCGGAACAAGCATAAAAATAATGAAAACAGTACCGCCTGTTCACCGCATCGCACTGTTGTTCAACGGGAGCAAGATCTATGACCGGGGCATCATCAGCGGCATCGGTGATTACCTGAGCAGCACCCGCGCGTCCTGGGACCTGTTCCTGGAAGAGGACTTTCTCTGCCGGTTGAAAGGGATCGAGCGCTGGCAAGGTGACGGGATCATTGCCGACTTCGACGATCCGCTGATTGGCGAGGCGCTGGCCGACATCAAGTTGCCGGTGGTGGCAGTGGGTGGTTCCTATCAGGATGAGCGTGCCTACCCGAAAGGCATTCCTTACGTCGCCACCGACAATAGCGCACTGATCACCCTGGCTTACGAACACTTGATCGAGGCGGGGCTGCAGCGTTTTGCCTGCTTCAGCCTGCCTGAAGCGCAGGCCAATCGTTGGGCCCAGGAACGGGAAAAATCCTTTCGACGACTGATGCAACGTGACGGCTTGCACGCCGAGGTCTATCGCGGCATGGGCACCAGCGCACCGCTCTGGGACAGCGCCGTCGAACAACTGATCGCCTGGCTCCAAAGCCTGTCAAAGCCCATCGGTATCATTGCTGTCAGTGACGCCCGCGCCCGCCAGTTGCTGCAAGCCTGCCTGACCGCCGGAATCGCCGTGCCGGAGCAGGTGGCGTTGATTGGTATCGACAACGATCCCCTGACACGCAGCCTGACCCGAGTCCCCCTGAGCTCGGTCATACAGGGCACCGAAGCCATGGGCCGCACCGCCGCGCAACTGCTGCACCAGATGCTGCACGGCATGCCGTCCACTGGCAGGCAAATCCTGATCCCGCCGGATGCGGTCAACGTACAGGTGTCGAGTTTGCACCAACCATTGGGCAACCCCTACGTCATGCAAGCGCTGCTGTTCATCCGCCAATATGCGTGCCAGGGCATCAAGACCGCGCAAGTGGCGGCGTATGTCGGTGTCTCGCGCTCATCGCTGGAATCGCACTTTCGAACTGAGCGAGGCTGCAGCGTGCACGACGAGATCCTGCGTTTCAAATTGGCGGCGGCTACGAGCGGGTTGGAAAATACCGACACCGCGATTGCGGACGTTGCCCGCACTTGCGGCTTCAAATCTGCACAATATCTACACACGGTGTTTCGTCGTGAGTTTGGATGTACGCCTCGTGAATATCAGCAGGGTGCACGGTATGACCTGCCGTCCGCTTCCGGACGGTCACTGTAATGTTCATGGCTTGTCCTCCTGGTTTAAGGAGGACAAGGGGGGATCGAGGGCAAAGCCATGGCCCGTTCGATCAAGCCATCGCCACCTCAAGGGTAATCGTCGCGCAGAAACCCAAATGGCACAGGATCCCAACACCATAGAAACAGTTCGCCTTTGATTCGATCAAAGGTGTTCATCCTCGGCACTGACACTGATCTTGGCTTCTTGGGCGAAGCGAAACAGACCCACACCAAGGAAGAAGGTGGCGATTATAAAAAGAAGGCCGGCACCATAGGCGTACTTGAAGCCCATGAACTCAGTTAAAAAGATGATAGCGAGCAGCAGCGTGGCGCAAAGTCCGCCGCGCAAAGAAGAGAGGATACCAGCGTTCAATAAGGTAGCCCGTCGCCTCAGTCTCTCCAGATCAGCTCTGAGGTGCGCACGTCTCTGGTCGTCTTCGGGGATCGCGTTGAGTACACGTGTACGGTCGATGACAGCGGATAACCTCGAAGTCATTAACGAAACGAACGCAGCAATTGCACCAAGGAAAAATGTAGGGGCTGTGGCTTGTGAAAAGATGTGGGACAACCGCACAGCGTCAGGAATGAATTCGTTCAATTGAGGGTCCGCCCAGGTTCGTCGGAGCGCGCGCAATCTGAATCGCCCCGTGCCTTGAATTCATGACTTACTCTTTGCCGCTTTCGATGGCTTGCTGGGCCTGTTTCAGTTTCTCGATATCGGCTTGGCTCAGCTCGGGGCGGTCAATCTTCAGGGTGATTTTATTCAGCTTGCCCGTGAAGGTAAAAGGCGGCAGATAGTCAGCGTCGTTGACCCCGGTGAGGGAGTCAGATCCGATATCCAGACTTTCATCCCAGGCCAGGGTGAAGGGAAGGCTGTGCTCCATTTTGTGTTGGTCGACTACTTTGCCGTCCACCTTGAGGGTGCCCATTCCGCCGAGACCGACCCCTGAAAAACTGTTGAACGCGAGCGTTGCAGCGCCGAGACCGTCGTACTTGAAGTCGAACTCCAGCACATGTTTGCCCGGTGTGAGCGCGTCGGCACCGGCCCAGCGTACCCGCTCCAGATCGATCAGGTTCCACAGGAATACCGGTTTGCTCTTCACGAGGTAGAAGCCGTAGCCCGCGAAACGCCCGCCCTGGGTGATCAACATGCCTTCGGCACCGTTATCGCCAACTTCCATCTCGGCGGTGTAGGTGTAGGACGTATTCAGCACGCTCGGCGCATCGCCATTGGGTGTGCCCGTCAGAGGGTGTTCCCAGGTGAAGATGTTGCGTCCGGCCGTAATGCTCGGTCTCGGCGCTATCATCCGCGGCAGTACCGAAGTGTCGAGCGGCAATACCTGATAATTGCGGGCTTCATCCATGAACATGGCCTGCAACTGCTTGAGCTTCTCCGGGTTCTGCAACGCCAGATCGGTAGACTGTGAGTAGTCCTCGTTCAGGTTGTACAACTCCCATTGCATCTGCATGGGGTCGGAAGCTTTGGCGGTCATATTCCAAGGGGGGCGCACCACTTTGGTACTGGCCATCCAGCCGTCGTGGTAGAGCGCGTGGTCGCCGAGCATTTCGAAGTATTGAGTCTTGTGGGCAGAGGGCGCCTGGGCGTTTCCCTTGTCGAAGGAGTAAAACAGGCTGTTGCCTTCGATGGGTTTCTGGGCAATGCCGTTGACTGTGTTCGGCGCACTGATGCCGGTGGCCTCCAGGATGGTCGGCACAATGTCGATGACGTGGTGGAACTGGGTACGGATGCCACCCTTGTCGGTAATCCGTGCGGGCCAGGAAATGGCCATGCCCTGGCGCACGCCGCCCAGGTGCGATGCGATCTGCTTGACCCATGTAAAGGGTGCATCAAAGGCCCAGGCCCAGCCCGCAGCCATGTGGTTGTAGGTCTGGTCGGTACCCCAGGCGTCATAGTATTTCTTCAGTTGCAACTCGACCGGTATTTGCACGCCGTTGAACATGGCGACTTCGTTAGGAGTGCCCAGCATCTGCCCTTCAGAGCTTGTGCCATTGTCGCCGGTGATATAGACGATCAGGGTGTTGTCCAGTTTGCCCATGTCCTCGATGGTCTGGATCACACGGCCGATTTCGTGGTCGGTATAGGCCTCGTAAGCGGCGAACACCTCAACCTGGCGGATATACAGTTTCTTCTGGTCGGCGTTCAGGCTGCCCCAGGCGGGCAACAGATCGCTGGGCCATGGGGTCAGTTTGGTGTCCGGCGGAATTACGCCGAGCTGTTTCTGGTTGGCAAAGATGGTCTCGCGTAGCTGGTTCCACCCCCCATCAAAGAGGTGCATGTCGCTGATCTTCTTGATCCACTCCTGCGTCGCATGATGTGGCGCGTGGGTGCCGCCGGGTGCGTAGTAGACAAAGAATGGGCGGTCAGGGGTCAGGGCGTTCATGCGCTGCATGTAATCGATCGCATCGTCGGCCATCGCCGTGGTCAGGTTCCAGCCAGGCTTGCCTTCGAATGGATAGATTTGTGTGGTGTTGCGGAACAGGTTGGGCTGCCACTGATTGGTGTCGCCGCCGATAAATCCATAGAAGTACTCAAAACCCATACCGGTTGGCCACTGACCGAATGGACCGGCCTGGCTCGCTTGAAAGGCAGGGGTGTTGTGATCCTTGCCGAACCAGGAGGTGTGGTAACCGTTATCTTGCAAAATCCGGCCGATCGTCGACGTATTTTTTTCAATGATGCTGTTATAGCCGGGATAACCGGTGGCCGTTTCGGAAATAGTCCCGAAGCCAACGGAGTGGTGGTTGCGTCCGGTGATGAGCGCTGCGCGGGTAGGAGAGCAGAGCGCGGTGGAGTTGAATTGGGTGTAGCGCAGGCCGTTGGCTGCAATGCGATCCATGGTTGGCGTTGGAATCACCCCGCCGAAGGTGCTGGATACCCCGTAGCCGGCGTCATCGGTGATGATCAGCAACACATTCGGCGCGCCCTTGGGCGGCACGATGGTCGCCGGCCAGTAGGGGGTGGAGCTCTGCGCAATCTCGGTGATCGTGCCCCCGAACGGCATGTCGGGCGCCGGTAGCTGCTCGCCGGAAATGACCCGGGTGGTGCTGGTCGTGCCTGGGGGACCATTGAGTTGGTCGGCCTGTGGGTAGTTGGTGTACGCGCCGAAGGCAAGGCATAGCAGCAGGGGGGAGAGAGTTCGCAGTGCCGAGGTTGAACATGGAGGGATCATCATTGGCACCTGGTGAACACAATGCTGCGGATGGGTTGCCGCTCGGGCAGAGAACGTGCGCGATTAAAAGTGGCCTGTGTTGGTGTTGCCTTTATTGATATTTGTCAATTTAACCAGTCTTACCAAATGCATTGGATCAGCGATTGGCCGCACAATCCTCGCTGGCTGAGAAACCAATGGACGCGCAGATGCAGGTCAAGAACAAACGCTGGGGCATTGCCATTGTTGCAGTCGGACTCCTGAGTGTCGGCTTGGCGCTCGCGGCGTATCAACACCTTCGTGATCCATCGCCGATGACGCTGGGGGATGGAAATAATGGCCCCTCGGAGATGGTCTGGATGCCTGCTGGCGAATTTTTGATGGGCAGCGATAACAAGCAGGCGAAGCCTAGCGAGGGGCCTGCCCACAAGGTTCGGCTCGATGGTTTCTGGATTGACCGTCATGATGTCACTAATGCCGATTTCGCCCGCTTCATTGCTGAAACCCGTTACGTCACCACTGCCGAACGCAAGCCTGAATGGGACGATCTGAAAGTGCAGCTACCCGCCGGTACTCCAGAACCGCACGACAGCGTCCTGGTGCCTGGCGCATTGGTTTTCGTGGGCACGGACCGGCCAATCCCCCTGGATGATTTCAGCCAGTGGTGGGCATTTGTTCCCGGGGCTGACTGGCGTCACCCGTTGGGACCGGACAGCACCGTCGAGGGCAAGGAAAACCATCCGGTCGTGCAGGTCTCGCATGAAGATGCAAAGGCGTACGCGCAGTGGGCACATAAACGTCTGCTGACCGAAGCTGAATGGGAATACGCCGCAAGAGGCGGACTGCAACAAGCGGACTACGCGTGGGGCAATGACTTCACGCCGGGGGGGCAAAAAATGGCCAATACCTGGGACGAGGTACAACCGTTTCCAATTATCGGGTCCAGTAATAAATTCAAGATTGGCACCAAACCGGTAGGAAGTTACAAACCTAACGCGTACGGGCTGTACGACATGTCCGGGAACGTTTGGCAGTGGGTTGCCGACTGGTATCGTACTGATGCCTTTAACCTTGAACTCAAACGTCAGTCCGCTGGCGGCGTTTCATATAACCCGATGGGTCCGCCTGACAGCTATGACCCTGCGCTCGGAGTAACGGCCAACGCGCCTCAGCGTGTGATTCGAGGTGGATCTTTTCTTTGTAGCGACAGCTACTGCACGAGCTTTCGAACCAGTGCCAGGCAGGGGGCGGATCCTATGAATGCCATGTCGCATCTCGGGTTTCGCTTGGCGATGAGCAATGATCAATGGAAAAAGATCCACTGAAGACAATCCGCACGCCGATGCCACGCCTTGCCGTCGAAAAAGTCCGGATCACGTCATGCCCGAACAGGATCCGATTATTAGGCCCAGGGCCATATTATTCAGATGTTCCCTCTGCTCGATGTAAACATTTGAATCTCAAACGCGTGCTTTTCTACCGTGCAAATCAGGGTCGACTATTCCAACAGAATCGCCCCCTGGCGGACTCTCAGAAGATAACTACGACTACTTTTGATCGTCTTAAGGTTTCAGATTCCATGCTTTGAGTTTTTTTGCAGCGGTGCCGAAGGGCCCCAACTGATAAACCGCTGCGCCAGTGGGCGAGAAAACAAATGACTGGAACGGCTCGGCATTCATCTTGTCGAGATAGTCGCGAGGTGCAACGCCTGTGCTCACATGGGGATTGAAATTCTCACCAGACATCTTCGGGACGAATGTTGATACGTATTGGATGAGCGCCGCGTCACTAGCAGGATCGTCATGTGCTGCAGTAAAAGCACCGATAGAGCCGGACTCAACCGTGAAAGGCTCCACGGCAGTAATGAGGTCCGCTTGCAGCTTGATGATTTCCGGCGTTGGCTTCGCGCAAATTCCGGCGACCCCGACCGCTCCAGCGGGAGCGTAGTAGTACTTGAACGCCTCCAGCTTCATGGCGTTTACGTTGGCGCTGACGAGGACTTTCTCCGCAGCGGCATAGACCTTGTCGAGATCCTCCGTGCGGACGAATCGCTGAATCAGTGTTACATGTGGACGGTGCTCGGCATCCAGAGCGAAACCTTTCGGGAACACAGCGAGCAGTCGGGCGTTATTGGCATCGGAGTATTTGAGCATTGTGCTGTCTGGCTCCAGGAGGATATCGATGGCGGTGACCTTGGACTGTGCGGGCGGGAAAACGGTTTTCCAATCGTTCTTCATGCTGACTACAGTCCAACCGCTCGACTTCGCCTGCTCATCCAGTTCGGTTGGGAAAGCACCCGGTTTGACGTCCGGCAATCCACGAGCCGGACCATAGGCGAATTCGCGCGTCGCATCGTCGTGTAGCACAAGCAACTCGAAACGCGCACCGCTGCCGCCTTGCGTATATTCCAGCATTTCTTTGTCGCCGCGAGAGTTACCAAAAGCGGCGATAGGGCGGCGGCCAATATGCTGATTGATACCGACCGGTTTCTCGCTCTTGTCATCATTGAAATTGAGTTCTGACCGGCGTACGAGCACCGGCTTGCCATCACGCAGTTCAAATGTCGTCTTAACGCTGCTGCCAGTGATCTGTTCTGGCGGGATACCGTAAACCTGCTCGGTCCAGGGCCGCATGAACTCAATGCCACCGCCTGCCACGATGAAGGTCTTGAAACCGTTCTCGCGCAAGTAGGCGAGCAGTTCGAGCATGGGTTGATAGGTCATTTCGGTAAAGCGCTTACCGGTTTTCGGATTTTTCGCCGTCGCGATCTTGATCATGCCGTTGCGAATGGGAACGGAACCGCCAGTCAATGCTGCACGTCCTGCGGTACAGCTTTGTTGGGTGTAATAATCAGTGAACCCCAAACCTTCCCTGGCGATGCGGTCGATGTTTGGCGTCTGGTAACCCATCATCCCGCGGTTGTTATAGCTGGTATTTTCCATGCCGATGTCATCCCCCCAGATAACGAGGATGTTGGGTTGATTGGATTGTGCAAAGGCTGTAATTGATGACAGAAAAATAATTGAGGCAGCGAGCAGCATAACCGTTCGGTTCATGGCTATTACTCCTGAAGAACAATTGCACCGAGCACGCTAATTTTTCGCAGGTTGTTGTAGTGCCGAATGCGCGGGGTACCGATGAATCGATGTTGTTTTTCGAGCTCGCAGGGTTGCCAGCTCATCTAGATCGCTGCTCTGCCAAACGATGGAGCTGCAGTGGGCAAAAGCAATATCTGCGGATTCAGATAGTTCCTCTAATGTCGAGAGGGCCCGGGCCTTTTCCCGCAGCAGGCGTGCAACGTTTTTCAACGTCGCCTGAGTTTTCACGCTGCCGTTACAAACGGATCTGATTTAAATCAACTAACCGGCTATATACGATTGGAGATGGAGCACCGCTGTAGATCATCGGCAGACGGTGACCTTGACGTCGCGAATCAGCTTTTTGATAGGTGCTGGAACGTTGCACCGATGCGATCAAGAGGTTTCGTGCTTTGTGTTGTATGGGCACTTTGAATGACCACTATCGGCCGATTGTGTTGAAAAAGTCGATGTTGATATCCTCAACCGTTCTCGTGGACTGATTCTGGATAGATGCTCATGTTGACTGGCTTGAATCATTTTACGTTGGCGGTTGTGAACCTCTCTCGCAGCATTGAGTTTTATGAGGCTCTACCTGGGTTTAGATTGGCTGCCCGCTGGGAGACGGGGGCCTATCTTTCCCTCGGTGATCTCTGGCTTTGTCTGTCTCTCGATGAGAGTCGTGTGGCGGAAAAACAGCCTGATTACACCCACTATGCGTTTTCGGTGGGGCAGGATGATTTTGAAGAAGTCACCGCTTACTTGCGGCTTCGTAACGTTATTGAGTGGAAATCCAATTCGAGTGAAGGTAACTCGTTTTATTTTTCGGATCCCGATGGGCATCGTCTGGAAGTGCATGTAGGCAGCCTCGCTTCAAGGCTTGAGGAATGTCGGCGCCATCCGTATGCAGGTATGGAGTTTTTTGACTGACCGTTTTCGTCTGATTTTATTGAAAAAGTAGCTCTGCTATCTGGCCTGCGGCAAAATCTCTACGTTGGTCAGCAGGGAAACACGCAGCATGAAGGGACAGTTATCGAGTGGGCAGGAACGACTGTTTTACTCGTTCAACCTTGAAGATCACATTCCCGCCAATCACCTTCTGCGCAGCATTGATCGGTGTCTTGATCTCAGCGACCCACGCCATTACCTCACCGATTTCTATAGCCCGATTGGGCGTCCGTCGATTGATCCTGAACTGATGATCCGCATGCTGATCGTCGGCTACTGCTATGGCATCCGCTCCGAACGGCGGCTGTGCGAAGAGACCCATTTGAACCTGGCGTATCGCTGGTTCTGCCGGTTGAGCCTTGAAGATGAAGTCCCCAACCACTCGACCTTTTCCAAAAATAAGCACGGCCGTTTTCGGGACCGTGATCTGTTTCGCTGGTTGTTCAATGAGGTGCTGCGTCGCTGCATGGACGCAGGTTTGGTCAAGGGCGAAGGGTTTGCCGTGGACGCTAGCATCATCAAGGCGGATGCGAGTCGGCAGCGCGGCGTACCGGGTGACGAACCGGTTAGCTGGAGCGATCCGTCTCTGAGCAGCCGCGCTGTACGTGAATACCTTGAGGCACTTGATGAAGATGCTTTGGCCGAAACGCTGCCGAAGCGTTTGTCACTGACTGATCCTCAGGCTCGCTGGACCGCTGCTCCAGGCGGCCCGGCGTTCTACGCTTATTCCACGAATTATCTGATCGATACCGAGCACGGCGTCATTGTGGATGTGGAACCCACACCAGCTCATCGCACAGCGGAGGTCGAGAGCACCAAGACGATGATCGATCGGGTCGAAGCGCAGTTCGACATCAAGCCGGAAGGCCTCATTGGCGACACCGCTTACGGTACCGCGCCGATGCTGGCCTGGATGGTGGAGGAAAAAAACATCGAGCCGCATGTGCCGGTGTGGGACAAAACCGAGCGCAAGAACGACAGCTTTTCGAGTAACGATTTCCACTGGAATGAAGAGGCCGAGGAATACCGCTGCCCAGCCGGCAACGTATTACGCAGCGAATGGCGAGCCTTCAAAAACGAGCGTTCGCACGTCACCAAAGCTAACACCATCATCTTCCGATCCAGACAGGCCGACTGCGTAGCCTGTCCGATGAAGGCCAAGTGTTGCCCCAACACTGCGTTTCGCAAAATCGCTCGCAGCGTCCATGAAGCCGCTCGTGATGTGGCTCGGCGCATCGCAGCGACGCCGGAGTACGTGCGCTCTCGCCACGAGCGTAAGAAGGTCGAAATGTTGTTCGCCCACCTCAAGCGCATCCTGAAACTGGATCGCTTGCGACTACGTGGCATGAGCGGCGCGACCGATGAGTTCACACTGGCGGCCGCGGTGCAGAACCTGCGACGGCTGGCCAAACTTACATCCCAAGGTCCGCCAGTTACGGGATAGGTGCGCCTGCACTAAGCAAAAAACCTCAAATTAACCCACTAACTGAGCAGAAACGGTCAACGAAGGGCCGAGAAACCACTCAATGTGGTGAGTCGGTTCTTAGGCGATGGTCGTGCCTGAGTTCAGGTCAGCTGAAAATCCGACTTTTTTCAACAGAATCGACCCATAACTGACATTGAAAGCAAGCGCAAAGTGGCCGATTGCTGCCTGTCGCGAAGGGCACCTGGCGACCCTTTAGCCAGTCATCTATATCGTCTGAATCCATGGTGGGTTTCAGCAGTGTTCAGAAGATCTCCAGCTCATGCTGTTACATCACGATGGGCATCGGTCAGAACGCTTGAGCACCGCACTGAGGACGCGTTGTCCGTATAAGCCGACGCCAAGACCCGACACAATTAGAACCACTGCAACGATTTTGTTGGCTGACAGGCTCTCACTGAAAATCATGACTGAACCAAGCAGTCCGAATACCGGCACCAATAACGACAAAGGCGCGACTGTAGACACTGGATATCGTTTCAGAAGTGAATTCCACACCCAGTAGCCGAACAGTGTATTGGGGTAGACCTGGAACAGGATCGACAGGACGGCGCGGTAGTCGAGTTGATTCACCAGTGCGCTGTAACCCGTCGATCCGTTAACAGCGTAATCCAGCGCGAAAAGAGGGATGGGTGAAAACGCACTGGACCACACCAGGAAAGCGAAGACCTGGGTGGTCTTCGCTTTTTTGTTGATCACGTTGGCTGCACTCCAGGCGACCGCTCCCATCAGCACCAATACCAGCCCGGCCGTCGTTACTGTCCCATCAACAATTGAGATGATGCTCAACAAACCACAGGAGGCGATACCCATACCCGCAAGTTGGTAGCGGGAAATCGCTTCCTTGAATATCCATGAGCCCAGCAGGATGGTGAAAAATGCGCTGAACTGAAGCACAAGCGAAGCGATCCCTGCGGAAAGACCAGACTTAATACCAAGGTTAACGACGCCCCAAAGTCCGATACCGAAGACCAGACCGTAACCAATGAGGTAGCGCCACTGCACATCGGGTTTCGGAATGAAAAAGATCGCTGGAAGTGCGCAAAGCGTGAAGCGAATGCCAGCAAGAATCAGCGGGTCAACACTGGTGAGGCCCAGTTTGATAACCGAGAAATTCAAGCCCCATATTGCAGTAATCGAGATTGCGAGCAGTAGGTGCCTGGCTCTCATGCTGATCTTCCTTGATGGGTTGTTGAAAAATGAAACGTGAAAAACCACAGCACCAGGGCAGTAGCGCTGATCAAGGCGCCCAGCAGGCTTACTGCAATCCAGCCCCAAAGCGCATAAACCTGGGTCGCCGCTGCGGCTCCCAGTGCGCTGCCGACCGAGTAGAAGCACATGTAGGCGCCGACCATGCGACTTTGGGCGTCGGGTTGTGCAGCAAAAATGAGGCTCTGGTTGGTGACGTGCACTGCTTGCACCGCGAAGTCGAGCAAGACTACGCCGCAGACCAGTGCGATGAGGGACGTCTCGGCAAACGTGATGGGCAACCAGGACAGTGTCAGGAGCCCCAGCGAAATACCGGTCACTCGCTGCCCCAGGCCTTGATCGGCCCAGCGACCGGCTTTACTGGCAGCAAGGGCGCCGGCGACGCCGGCCAATCCAAACAGGCCGATGGCAGTGTGTGAAAGCGACAGCGGCGGTGCGCTCAGTGGCAGCACCATGGATGTCCACAGCACGGAAAACGCGGCAAAGATCAGTAAAGCCAGAAGGCCCCTGGTGCGTAAGGTGCGTTCGGTGATGAATAGTTTGAAGAGTGAACTGATGAGCTCCAGGTAGGAATCTTTGTGCCTTGGCGCCGCCGCGACAGGAACCACTTTCCACAACACCGTCGCGATGGTCAGCATCAATCCTGAGGACACGAAGTAGACGGCGCGCCAGCCCGCGATGTCCGCAATCAGGCCAGAGGTAAGCCGAGCCAGAAGAATGCCCAGGACAATTCCACTGGTTATTGTCCCGACTGATTGCCCGCGTTGTGAGGGTGTTGCCAGCGCGGCCGCGTATGCCACCAATACCTGAACGACCACTGCCAGCAAGCCCATCATGATCATGGCGCCCAACAGGGCCAGCCATTGCTGTGCTGCACCGACCGCAGCGAGCGCCGCCGCCGACAGCAGTACCTGCGTCAGAATCAGCCGCTTGCGGTTTATCAAATCGCCCAGCGGGACTATGAACAGCAACCCCAACGCGTAACCAACCTGAGTGGCCGTCACCACAACGCCGATCATTGATGAGGCCACACCCAGGCTGAGTGCCATTGAGTCGAGTAACGGTTGCGCGAAGTAAACGTTGGCTACGGTCAGTGCGCAGGTGATTGTTAACAATAACGTCAGCGCCGGAGAAAGCCCTGGAGAGCGGTCGCAGCTGCTGCTCTCAGCGGTATGTGAATGCAGCAATTGCGAAGGATGTCTGGAGAACCGCTTGGTGACTGAGTCGGTATCTGCTGTCATGTGCACCTCCATGGTGCTAATCTGGTTTCAATTAGAAACTAGATTTCATTGTTGCCGCATCAGGTTTTAAATTGCAACCACATTGCGCCAGACTGGTGGACAGACTTGGCCACCCCACACCGCACAAGGTCAAAAAGATGGAAGAATATGCCTCACCACACAGCAGCGAATGCCCGGTAGCAAGGACGCTGGAGGCCATTGGGGATCGCTGGTCGCTTATGATCATCCGCGACGCTTTTGACGACATTCGCCGGTTCAGCGAATTCCAAAAGAGCTTGGGCGTGGCCAAGAATATTCTGGCATCGCGACTGAAGACGCTGGTTGAGGTCGGCGTTTTCGACATTCGACCGGCGTCAGATGGCAGTGCCTACAAGGAGTACGTCCTTACGGAAAAAGGAAGGGAGATCTTTCCAGTTGTGATAAGTCTCAGGCAGTGGGGCGAACGTTTCCTGTTCAAGCCGCAGGAGACGCGTTCCGTGCTGATAGACAAAGAGTCCGGCCAGCCTCTGATGCCGATTGATGTTCGCTCATCAAACGGTCAAAAACTTGGACCGTCTGACTGCCACAGAGTGAGACTTGTTGGCGGCGAGTCGTGAATCGACAGCAGACTTGCCTCCAACCAGAACAATGCCGGGATAATTACAGCCAGTGTGTTGGGCGTAGTTGACATGAGCATGTCCGCTTTTGGCCGGTTCCAGCCCTTCGAGTCAGGCAGAAATCTGCCAGAAGCAGACGATCGCTGGAACGCTCCAGGCTTGATGCTTTTCCGATCATGCTGAAATGAGCATCGTCTCTGTGCAGGAGGAGCGGTGGAGGCTCGATACGTCTTAGGATGTCGCTGCTTTGAGGTCTGAATCCCTCCCGACCTTTCAATAACACTCGATGCGGTTGCGCCCGGCACGCTTTGCGCAATAAAGCGCCTTGTCGCTGCGTGAGAGGCTGGCCTCAGCGCTGACATCGGTTGAATGGAGGGAGGCGATACCTACACTCACCGCCAAGGTTAGACTTTCGTCTCCGTGGTCCAGTGGCGCGCTGGCCAGCTCATCCTGGACTCGTTGGGCGAATATTTTGGCTTCGTTGACGGAAGCATCGCTCAACACCACGGCGAACTCTTCGCCGCCCATGCGACCGGCGGCATCGGTTCTGCGCAGCTGCCTGCAGAGAATGGCCGAGAAGTGCTGCAGCGCGAGATCACCTACCGAATGGCCCCAGCGATCATTAATGGCTTTGAAGTGGTCAAGGTCGAACATCAGGATTACCGCAGGGTAGCCGGCAGAACGCTGCACCCGCGCCAACTCGCTTTCGAGGTGCTGCATGAAATGGCGACGATTGGAGAGTTGCGTCAGGGAATCCGTGCTGGCGAGCACATGCAGCTCGGCTTCGATTAGCTTGCGCTCGGTGATATTGGTGATGATGCCGTGCCAGAGCACGCTGCCGTCCGCCAGTGCCCTGGGACGCGCAGCACCATGACGCCAAGCGGCGCCCCCACCGGGCAGCACTACCCGGTATTCAAGGCTCCAGGGCTTGAGATCCCTCGCGGACGCCTCCAGGGATCCGAGGTAGGCAGCCAGATCGTCCGGGTGGATGATCAGGTGCAGAATGTCGGCATCCTGCATCAGTTGCTCCGGCGTCACTCCGTAAATGTCGCGGGCCCCGATGCTGACGAAGGAAAAACTGTACTGTCCATGCACCTGCCGCAGATTCTGGAAAACCATGCCGGGGACTTCGTTGGTCAAGTCGGTCAGCAGCGCGGCCTTCAGCTGTATCTGTTCCGACAGGGCGTACATGGCAGTGACGTCGGTGGTGGTTCCGACCATGCGCACGGGTTTGCCGGCGCAGTCGTATTCCACAACCTTGCCGCGACTGCAGACCCACTTGTAACTGCCGTCTCGGCAGCGTAGTCGGTGCTCCACTTCGAAAACCTCGGTGCGCCCGTCGATGGCCTCCTGGTATACGGCCAGCACGTAGGCGAAGTCGGTAGGATGGATGCGGGTGTAGGCCTCCGCGGCGTCGTCGCCGACCTCGTTGTTGGTGTAGCCCAGCAAGGCCTTCCAACTACTGGAATAGTTGACTTTGCCGGTGAGCATGTTCCGGTCCCAAACACCGGTGCCGCTGGTGACGATGGCCAGCGCTTTACGTCGCTCGCTTTCGCTAGGAAGCTCAAACTCCGCTCGATCCGACTCCTTCAGCAGCAGCGCCCCAACTGCCAATTGAGCGAACTCCTGCAACCCTTTCTGTTGTTCGGCATCCAGCTCGCGGGGTTGGTCGTGAAGCAGGCAGAGCAGGCCGAGTTGCCCTCCATCTGGCGCCTGCAAAGGGCAGGCAGCGAGAAAGCGCAGCGAGGGAAACGTTTTTGTCAGCTGGTGATTGCGCAGATGCTCGTCGCGGCTGATATCCGGCACGAGCAGCAATGTATGGGCATTGGCATCGGAGGGAAGCGGCATGCGGAGGTCTGGCAGTGTGTCGCGCACAATCGGGCCGGCGCTAGCGCAAAAACGCTGGAGATCCTGGGCGCCGGTTGTCAGCAGGACGGCCAAGACACCGAACTGCCTCCTAACCATATGGAGCAGGCCGTCGAAGCGCTCGTCTCGGGACCCTGCTGGCGACGTGGATTTGCTGGACAACATTCGGATTTTTCCACTCCGGGTTGCGAGTTGTGCCTCTTGGTGCTTATCGGCTTGGATTTGAAAAACTTAATAATAATAGCTTTCTGCCGTCACAATTTCGTTACGCGTACTGTTCCACCGTGACGAACTGGCTGACAGCCACTACCGTTGCCCCGTGGGAATCGAAAGGGGACGGACTCGTGTCACCCATATTGGCAGGCGATGGCCAGCCCCCATGTGGTGAATAAATAGCTCTGGTGTACCTACCTCCCGTCAACCTGACTCGTGCCATAGACGGCCATCTGCTGATTACAGACTTATGTTTACGATTTGATTGACTGCTGCTGGAGGTAATGGGCCGAGTCGAATACGACGGGAATCTATTAGCCGTTTTCTGCCTCATGCGACGGGCAGCTTTGGGTCGCTCTCTGACGCTGACGTCAGGCAACAATCTGTAGACTGCTGCCTACGCACCATTACACGTTGACTAGGGCTTGACCGGATCTGCCGGACGCCAGATTAGCTTGCGGGTGTCATACCCCTGTTGCTGAGCAATCTTTAGCAGTTGCTCGCGGTTGGCGCCGTTAATTTCAGAAGCGCGTGAAAGGACCCATAGATACTCTCTGTTCGGGTGGCCCACCAGTGCGAACTGGTAGGCGGGGTCGTGGTAAAGCACCCAATACTCACCTTTGGTTATTCCTGGTGCGATGCGGCTGAACCAGTTATCAAATCGCACCCACAGTTTGTCTGTCTTGCCGGGCTCCTGCGGTTCGGCAATTCCGCGTGCCTCTTTCCAGTTGCCATCCTGTTCCCTGCAACGATTGGTGACGTCAATGCGGCCATCATTGCGAAGGCCGTAATGCGCTTCTGACTGCTGGCAATTGCGCTGGAAGAACATCGGTAACCTGGCCTGCTCGTACCAGGTGCCCTGGTATTTTTGCAGGTCGACTTGCATGGTAGTCGGAGGGGGTTCTTGGCTTGACCCGGCGCACCCGGCGAGTGCCAAACCCAGGCAGGAAAGTAGAACGGTCTTGCGAATCGACATATAGACCTCCAGATTGTCAGGAGAAACACACATGTCATTGGAGGCAGGCGAGGGTGAAAAGTGCTATCGATTTCTTGGTGGTGGCGTTCACTGTTGGTACAGGCCGATCGCTGCCACGGTCAGGTGGAACGCATGTCCTGGCGCACAAGCCCTCGGTGTGTCGGGAGACGGTGGTGCTGGAGCCAAGACAGATCAGCCCGCAGCACCCACGCCGGGTTCAGCCCGAACGGCCGATCAGGATCGCTTCAATTTCGCCAGCATGGCCACGGCGACGGCTTTCGCCGACTGAGGGTTCTGGCCGGAAATGACTTCGCGGTCTTCGATCACGTGCTCGCTCCAAGGCTTGGCTTCGGAGAAGTCAGCTCCGGCTGCCGTCAGGCCATCCTGCGGGAACAGTTTCATATGGCCGCCGCCCAGGAAGCCTTTGGCCTGCTCTTCTTCCTCGTCAGTGAAGGCCGTGACTTTGTAACCCTTGTAGATCCAATTGGCTGGCGCTGCCGGCTGTTTGCCGGATTCCAGCGCGGACACAAAACCGTGCGCGTCCGGGATTGCCGACAGCATGGCGATGGTGCCGTGGCATGTGAAGCCGGTGATCTTGCCGTTTTCATGGAAGTTGGTCAGCAACTGACCCAGTTGCTTGTCTTTCAGCAGATCCTGCATCGGGATATGGCCGCCAGGCACGAACACGGCATCGAATTTGTCGTATCCGATTTTCTGAACCTGCGCGAAGCTGATGGCCGGCGAGCCGGTCTTCGACGTCAGCTTCAGCGTATCCAGCAGCGCGAGACTTTCCTGGCGGGCCTTTTCATCGCCGCCCCAGAAGTTCACATCATTGGATTTCTGGTCGGCGGTTGGCGCCTTGCCGCTAGGGGTGGCAAACACCACAGTTTGACCCGCCGCGATAAACGTCTGGACCGGTTGCATTAATTCGTTCAGAAAGAAACCTGTCTGCATGACCTTGCCGTCTTTCAGGTTCAGTTGATCCTGATCTGAAAGCACGACCAATACCGTGCCGGCATTGGCATAGTTAGCGGCAGCAGCTAGCAGGGCGGCACTAATGATTTTCTTCACGGGATTCTCCAGTAGGGATGATTGGCTGGAGCCATCTTATTACTGGAGCAGAAAGTGATAGAGCCCCTGAATTGAATTTCACTTGTTACATTGGGTAATCAACATTTGAGATTTCTCTCGTCGCATTATTTTCAAGCGGACTGCCACAATGGCCACCACTTGCCCCAGCACGGTCAGCTCCCGGCGTTCCGGATCGAGCACAAAGTCTTCAAACGCGTATTGCACAGTGAACCTCCCCGACGGAGCGCCGCCAACCCGGCGGTTGGTCGTTGCAACTGACCATACGGCAGATGCAAAACCGCTACAGAATGGCTTTGGACTCAAATCCAAGGGTTCGCCAAGACAAAACCAAGGCTGGCACAAGGACTTGTCAGCTGCGCCCAGGCAATCTGACTCCACACCGACGCAACCCACGCCGTTGCCCAGTGGAGAAAGTCATGAAAATCATCGTCATCGGTGGCTTCGGTCTCAGCGGTTCCAAACTGGCAGGCACCCTGCGGGCGCGCAGCCATGAGGCGCTGGCCATCAGCCCCAACGCAGCCGCAATGATCGTCCACATATCCACAACGCTGCGTACAAGCGCCGCGCCTTCTCGGGGCGGGGCAAGGCCCATATGCTTTGTCTACACCCAAGGCAGTCGGCAACAGCACAGACGCCAGAAACGGGAATCACTGAAACTCCACACTAAGAATAAAGGAGACAGGAAATGCCGAATGCCCTGTTCATTGATGATCTGATTCGCGAACGCAGTGCGAAGCGCGGTTTTCTGGATCGAGCGGTGCCCATGGAGATGGTGAGGGACATTCTGTCGGCGGCCAAGCATGCGCCGAGTTCGAGTAACAGCCAGCCATGGCGTTGCTATGTCATCACCGGCAAGTCCCGCGAGCGCATTACCGAGGCCGCCGTGCAAGCCTATCGCGCATCGCCGGAAGGGCAGGTGCCGGAATATCCCTTTTTTCCGCCAGAGCTGCATGACCCTTACAAGACCCGCTTCCATACCTTCCGCGGGCAACTGGGCGATGCCCAGGGCTGCTGCCGCAGTGACAAGCAAGGACGGCGGCGTGATGTCGAGCGCCAGTTCCGTTTTTTCGATGCACCGGTGGGCATCATCTTCACCATGGACCGACGCCTGGAGTGGGCCAGCTTCCTATGCTATGGCTGCTTCCTGCAGAACGTGATGCTGGCCGCCAAGGGCCGCGGGCTCGATACCTGCCCGCAGCAGATCTGGTCGCTGCAGCACCCTTTGCTGCGCGCCGAACTCAACCTGTCCGATGACCAGATGGTCGTCGCCGGCATGTCCCTGGGCTGGGCCGACAACAGCCTGGCGGAAAACAAAATGACCGTCGCCAGGCTGGAACTCGAAGAGTTCACGACCTTCGTCGACTAAGCACTTCGACAACACCACGTTAATTACCCACGGCGCTGTAAACGCGTTGCGGACCCTGCTTGTCCACGGAAAACTGGAGAATCACATGTCAGCCATTAAAGGGTTTCACCACCTGACCGCCGGCGTCGCCGGCGCCCAAGAGGACGTCGACTTCTACGTGAAGCTGCTGGGACAGAGCCTGATCAAGAAAACCGTGTTGCTGGACGGAGACGAACCGATCTATCACCTGTACTACGGTAATGCCCGGGGTGACGCCGGCACGCTGGTGACCTCGTTCCCGTTCCGCCAGCGCGGCGTCAAGGCCCGTCCAGGCTCTGGCCAGATCCGGGTCATCAACTACTCCGTGCCGAAGAACTCCCTGGACTTCTGGCGTGCCCGTTTCGAAGCGTTCGGCGTGACCTACGACAAGCAAACGGTCACTCGTTTCGGCGAAACACGCCAGCGTTTCCTGCACCCGTGCGGCATCGAATTCGATCTGGTCGCCTCCGACCAGGACAGCCGTACTGCCTGCGTCGCCGCTGACATCCCCGAGCAATTTGCCATTCGTGGCGTGCACAGCATCACGCTGTCGCTGCGCGAGGTGGCCGAGTCGGTCATCTTCATGAAAGACGCGCTGGAGTTCCGCTACGCCGGCGAACAGGGTCCTTATCACCGCTTTGAAACCGCCAGCGGCGCGCCAGGCACCGTCGTCGAGTTCCAGCACGAGCCCGACCGCCTGCAAGGTTCATCGATCTATGGCGAAGGCACGATCCACCACGTGGCATTCGCGGTGGACAACGTCGAACAGCAGATGGCACTCAAGGACAAGCTGATGTCCATGGGGCATATCGACACCTCCGAATCGGTGAACCGCAACTACTTCCGCTCCATGTATTTCAAGATGCCTGGCGGAGTGATGTTCGAAGCGGCGACCACCGACATTGGTTTCACCATCGATGAAGCCGCCGACGAATTGGGCGCCGAATTCCAGACGCCGTCGTGGCTGAGCGAGCGCAAGGAAGAGCTGCTGAGCCGGCTCGAACCGATCTCGATCTGACTCGACACCTCACACCCTGCACCCAGCGATCGCATCCAGCGGTCGCTGTTCACCTTCCTTCCTGCACAGGTTGCATCATGTCCAAACCAAACGTTCTGATCGTGTTCTATTCGCGCACCCGTTCCACCGAAATACTGGCCAACGCCATTGCCGCTGGGGCCGTGGCCGAAGGCGCCGAGGTTCGACTGCGTCGGGCTCGGGAGCTGGTCGGTCCTGAAGTCATGCAGCAGGTTCCGGGCTGGTTCGACAGCGCCGAAGCCATGAACGCCAAATATGAAAAACCGACCGAAGCCGACGCCGAATGGGCCGACGCCATCATCTTCGGCACGCCGACACGCTTTGGTTCGATCTCTTCGGAGCTCAAGGCCTACATCGATGGCCTCGGCGGCCTGTGGTTCGCCGGCAAGCTCAACGGCAAGGCCGGGTCGGTGTTCGGTTCGACCTCGTCCAGGCATGGCGGCAACGAATCGACCCTGCTGTCGATCTATGCCCCGATGGCCCACTTGGGCCTGATCATCGTGCCGCTGGGCTATGCCGATCCGTCGATGTTCAAGGCCGGTACCCCTTACGGCGCGACCCATGTCTCGGTGCACGACACCCTGGTGCCGGATGACGACCACCTGGCCGTCGCCGAGTACCAGGGCCGTCGGGTGGCTTCGGTCGCGCGCTCGTTGCGCTGCGTGCCGTCGGTCACCGAAGCCGCCTGAAAGCGGTGAGTCGCCGGCAGGGTGCTCATCCTGCCGGCAGCAGTTCGACCCAGCCTGGCTGGTTTTTGACCCGCTCCAGCCACTGCCCGATGGCGGTGAACCTGTGCATGTCAAAACCACCCTGGCTGGCCAGCGAGACATAGGCAAACAGGCCCAGGTCAGCCACGGTGTAGTGGTCGCCCACCAACCAGGTGTGTTGCACCAGCCATTGCTCGAGTCGAGCCAGTGCGAGGTAGCCTTCGTTATGGAATTGCTCGATCTGCGCGGCCATTTGTTCGGTGATGCCCTTCAAATGGTAAACCCGGCAAAGCGCCAACGGTTTTTGCAGGTCGCCCTGTTCGAACGACAGCCAGCCCGTGACTTGCGAGCGCAGCCAGGGATCGTCCGGCAGGTAGCGGCTACCCTCTGCCAGGTGCAGCAGGATGGCGCCGGACTCGACGACGGTCCGGCCGTCATCTAGCTGCAACACCGGCACTCGGCAGAAACGGTTGAGTTGCTGGAACTGTGGGGTCAGTTGTTCCCCTTTGGCCAGGTCCAGGGTGATGCGCTCGTAAGGCTGCCCCAACTGATTGAGCAGAATGCGCACCTTCCAGGCGTTGCCCGACATTCGGCTGTCATAGAGTCGCAAGATGTTCGCTCCAACGGGAAATCAGGGGCCAGGCATGACCGCGATGAACCCGCGATCCCGTGCCTGGGACATTTCCCATCCTACCGGATTTGCTCGTGCCTGACGGTGCGCCGTTTGGCACTTCTTGGCGAACGGACACCGGCAGATCAACGCTCAAAAAAGACCCCGATCTTCTACTGAAATCAAAAAAAACGAACCGAAGGAGAGACTGTCGTGGATGTTGATAAAGCAGATGTGACCAAAACCATCGAACAACTCAAGCACATGGCTGCCGCTGTGCGCGTCGGCATGCTTGACCCCTGGCGAAGCACCCTGGTGGGTGATGAGCCTGAGCCGCGTTTTGAACTGTTCCATGCCGCGAGTTCGTTGTGCTCGCAAAAAGTCCGCACGGTCCTGCATGAGAAACAACTGTCCTACCGCTCCAACGACTTGATCATCCTGTGCTCGATGGGCGCTGACGGCGTCATTGCAGCCGAGCATTACAACCCCTCGTATGTGCGCTTGCGACTTATCGCCGGTAAAGAAATGGGGCAGGCATTGGTCAACGGCTATAGCGGGCGTACCTCGGTGGAGACCGAGGGCTTCGATCCCTGTGCGGTACCGTTACTCATCGATTATGTGGCCGGGCGGGTGATCGCGGATTCCAAGCGCATCTGCTGCTACCTCGATGGTGTGTCCCGTGAGCCGTTGCAACTGTTACCGGTCCATGGGGAAGCTCATGCCCAGGCGATGCGCCAGGTCAGCATCGTCGATCGGTTGCCCAATGCCGCGCTGCTGTAC
Organism: Pseudomonas reinekei; assembly: GCF_001945365.1. Taxonomy (GTDB): domain Bacteria; phylum Pseudomonadota; class Gammaproteobacteria; order Pseudomonadales; family Pseudomonadaceae; genus Aquipseudomonas; species Aquipseudomonas reinekei. The sequence continues at coordinate 378,347 of NZ_MSTQ01000002.1, read as the reverse complement.
GGTTTTCACCCGGACGCTGACCACCGTCCCGACAGCCTTAAGTCGGTGATGGAAACGGTGTATGACTACAAGGTAATAGCGCTGCTAGCCCTGGCTGCGGCCAATGCCGGGGACGCGGGACTGGTGGAGGCCTATCACGCCAAAATTGCCAAGGAAAGCGGGGGTAAAAAGGTCTGCCGCGACGCAGCGTTCCAACGCGCCGCCCGGCAGGATGCCAGCGATTTGCTGATGGTGCTCGAGCAGTCCCTGGGTGCGCAGTCGTTTCCGTATCTGAAGGGTGATGAGTTCTCACTGGCGGACGTTGTCTGGGGTGTCAACCTTATCCGTATGGCCTATCTCGGCCTGGCCTCGCTTTGGGAGAACATGCCCAAGGTTACGCGGTATTTCGAGGCCCTAACCCAACGGCCGTCGCTATGCCGCGAGGCGATTGGCGCGTCCATCGATTCACTGCCGCCTTCAGAGTATTTCGCTGGTTTGTCAGACTGTTCTGCCCGGTGAGCCCGTAGGAGCAAAGCTTGCCCGAGCTGGCGTCGTGTCAGGCGCTAGCAATGTTGAATGTACGGGCGCAATCGCGAGCAAGCTTTGCTCCTGGAGTAATGGCGGGTGCCGGCCGAGTCGAGGCGTTGCTGCTGTACCTTTAGGAGCAAGGTTTGCCCGCGATTGCGGATTCAGATTTGAAACCCGCCCTCAGCTTTTGTGCTTGGCCATATGCGGGCACCCTGTTGGTGGATTGCCGATGAAGGTGCGGGCCGACCAAAGTTCCGGGAACGGAATTTCATCCAGAGTCGGTGCCAGCCAGGCGACGCCTTCGGTGCCGAAGTAGGCGGGGCGGGTACCGAAAGTTCGTCGGGTTGCCATCAGGTGACGGTACTTCCATTGGCTGAACGCCTCGGCGATGTCGGCCAGGGTTTCGCCAATCTGCTGTAACTGGAGGTTGATATCGGGACCGGCATAAATCTCGCGCCATAGCTGTTCGATGGCTTGGCTTGGAACATACGGGGCACTGAAATCACGCGCCAGTACCGCTTTGGGCACATCCATGCCGATGCGGCTGAAATAGGCGAGCAGTTCATCATAGAGGCTCGGTTCGGCCAGGGCCTGCTTGAGTTGTGCCAGGCGCGCCGGTTGCGGTTCGAAATGTTGAAGATGCTCGGCCTGCTTGATCCCCAGCAAATAAACCATGTGTCGATAGGTCCAGCCTTGCAGCGCAGTGTCCTTGCCGTAGGTCGCGGCGGCGCGTGAGAGGATTGCCATCAGGTCGTTCGGCGTCATCCAGTCAATCGAGCGCCAGTTGGCGTCCAGCACCTCTTGATGGCCGACCACCCGCATCAAGGTGCGGTAGACGTGGCCCAGGTTGTTTTCGCGCAATTGGCGTTGCGCCGTTTGCAGTTCCTTGACGATGAGCATCCAGTAGAGCTCAGACACTTGCACGTGGGCGATCCAGGCATGTTCGCCAGGGTGATCGCTGACCGGGGTCTGTAGGGAGTGCAGCACATCAGTGTGCATCCAGGCGCTGTAGGGCGTTTGACCGACGGGGGTGTCGGTGGGAGCGAGGCTCGCGGTATCTAGGGTGTTGTTCATTGTTATTTTCCTGGTCGTGTTCAGCCTGCCAATCAGCGGCGGGGATCAAGAAAATACTAGGGCGAGGGCGCAGGCCTGAGAAGTTGGCCGTGCTGTACGTTAAGTCCCGGATCGGCGAACGATCCTTGCGGTAAATACCCCCTGAATCCTGCCAGAATAACTGTCATTGTCGTCAGACGGTCACGTACTTATGATGAAGCAATCGATGATCGCAGGGCCTCTATTGCGCAGCGGTTAGCATCAATTACCGAGGGCTCATTCCAGAAAAAAAACGCCCCGGTTTTCTCCATCGTGATTCTGCCCAGGTAATGCCCGGATGCTGGATTTGAAAGATGTCTTTTACTTTGTTCAAGTGGTCGACCGAGGTGGCTTCACCGCCGCCGGCAACAGTCTGCGACTTCCCAAATCGACACTGAGCCATCGGGTCCATGAGCTGGAAAACTATCTCGGCGTTCGCCTGCTCAACCGCACTTCGCGCCAGTTCGGCATGACCGACATCGGTACTGAGTTCTACCAGTACGCCATCGCCATGCTCAACAGCGCGGACATCGCCGAAGAGGCGGTGCGCCAACGGCTGGCCGAGCCCAGCGGCGTCGTGCGCATCACCACGGCGGTAGAAATCGCCCAGTTCGCCCTGCGCGATTTGCTGCCCACGTTCCTTGCCCGTTATCCCAAGGTACAGATCGTGGAGATATCCACCGACCGGCTGGTGGACATTGTCGGCGAAGGCTTTGATCTGGCGATTCGCGGGCACATCTCGCCGTTGCAGGACTCGTCCCTGGTCCAGCGGGCGATTGCCAGTGTGCCATGGTTCCTGTTCGCCGGGCCTGAGTATCTGGAGAAATCGGGGGCACCGGCGACCCCGGAGGACCTGGCGCAACACACGACCATTTCGATCGTGCGCGGAGGTTCGCCGCATTGGAATTTGCGCAGCTCGACTGGCCAGGACACCAGCGTGCCTATCGCGCCACGATTCCAGAGCAACGACATGATCTCTACCAAGGAAGCCGCCTGCGCGAACCTGGGGATCGCTGCGCTGCCGGGCTATATCTGCAAGGAAGAACTCAAGAACGGCACCCTGCGACGGGTGTTGCCGGGGTGGATGGTCGCGGACGCACGCATGACCGCGCTGATGCCTCATCGCACCGGGCTGCTGCCGGCGGTAAGGGCGCTGATCGATTTTCTCGCCGTGGAGATTCCCAAGGTCACGACCTTCGACGACGCGTAAGGCACAAGACGTGTGGGAGCGAGCCTGCTCGCTCCCACACGGGGGGCAGTCAGTGGGATTGCTTGCCTTCAGCAGCCCTCAGCCAACAGACTTTCCAGCGCCATCGCAATCCGCAGCAGGCCCGCATCATCGCCCGCTCGGCCGACGATTTGCAGGGAAGCGGGTAGGGGACTGTCGGGCGCCCGCAAAGGTAATGGAATTGAAATGGCCGGAAAACCCGCGAGATTGAAAGGGGCGGTATAGGTCATCAGGGCTTCGCGCACCGTGCCCTGCCAGGCGCCGATGTTCAAGCTCGACTGGCCTACCCGCGGCGCGGTGCAGGGGCAAGTCGCCAGCAATAGATAATCGACACCGGCCATGGCCTGCTCGAGCTTGACGCGCAGTGTTCGGCGCACTGTTTGCGCGTTGGCGTAATCGCTCATCACCACCGCCCTGGACCGCTCGAGACGCTCTACCGTTTCTGCGCCATAGTGACGCTTGATGAAGTCCCAGTCATGGCGAGCAAAGTGGGACACGCCACCCTCCGTCAGGACAATCTGCGCGAAAGCCTGAAACGCCCCCTCGAACAGCCCCGGGGTATCGACTTCGTCGCACCCATACACCTTACGAACACTGTCCACGGCATGCTCGAACGCCTGCGCCACTGCCGCGCTCATGGGCACCGGGTCGACCTGGCTGATAATCTTAAAGCGCGGTGCCACGACTGGCCGGTCATCGGGTGCGATACCCAATGCGGCCGCCAGCAGCATCACGTCCGACACGCTGGCGCCGAGCAACCCCGGATGATCCAGGCTGGGCGCCAGGGCAAAAATACCCTGGGTCGGGAACCGGCCATAGGTTGGCTTGAAACCGGTCACCCCGCACATCGCCGCCGGGATTCGCACCGAACCACCGGTGTCGGTACCCAGGCCCGCGGCGACTGCACCACCGGCAATCGCCGCCGCCGCACCGCCGCTCGAACCACCGGGAATGCAGCGGGTGTCGAGGGGATTGAAGGTGTCGCCGAACTCACTGCTGGAGGTGGTGACGCCCCAGGCAAATTCGTGGGTGGTGGTCTTGCCGATAATGATCGCGCCTTGCTCCACCAATACCTGCACCACTTGGGCGTTGGCCGACGGCACATTGCCCAGGCAGGCGGGCGAGCCGTAGCGGGTTTCCAGGCCTTGGGTGTCGATCAAGTCCTTGACGCCGATCGGCAGGCCTTCAAGGGCTCGCTGGGTACCGGCGGCATAGCGTCGGTCACTGTACGCCGCAGCCTCCAGCGCCGAGTGGCGGGTGATACTGGCAAACGCATTCAAGGTCGGCTGGGTAGCTTGCGCTATTGTCAGCGCCTGCTCGATCAACACTGTCGCGCTGACATTGCCGCTTAGCAGAGCCTGACGCGCGTCACGCAACCCTGACATGCGAGCGATCACCACAGGCGCTCCAGCAGCAGCTCAAGCTTGACCGCCGCGTTGTCGCCCAAGTCCTCGACCTCTTTCGGGTAATTGGCGTTGAGCAACTCGGCAATTTTGCCCAGTTGCGACTTGTCGATGTCAAAGCTGCTGATGCGATGAGGCAGGCCGAGTCTGAGCACCAGACCAGCGACGCGCTCGGCCAATTGTTCGGCGGCCTGCCCGTTGGGCGCCGGCGTAAAAATATCGAGTTTGGCCCCGTAGTGTTCGGCGCACGCGCGGATGACCGGTGCCAGGGTGATGCACGAAGTCATGCTATGGGGAAGGCCGAAAGTACCGCCCAAGATATGACCGATGCGGTGGCTGAGCCCGTAAATCACCGACGCGGGTGAGAAGTAGCATTGCCACGCCGCCAGTTGCAGTTGCAGCAGGTCGTGGGGGGTGACCAGGCCATGGTCGATGGCGAGGCGGGTTTCGAACCGTTCAGGCCAGCGCTCCAGCACGTTGAAGAAACGCTGCAAACCGCTGGCCGACATGATCGCGTGGGGGTGGTCGACGCGGACCTTGCGCATGCCTTCCACCGCGTGATCCATGCCCTTGATCGCCGAGGACAGTAGCAACGAGCGGGGCGTATCCAGCAACAGTACAGGGTCGAGCACCACCACTTTGGGGGTCGTTTCGCGAATGGCGTAACTGCGTTTGAATTTCACCCGACCGGTGGTTTCGGTGATGCCGAAGTAATGGGAAAACTCCGAGCCTGACAGGGTGGTGGGCAGCGCCGCGATAGGCAGGTAAATGCCGGTACGCTGAAAGTGCTGGTACGACACAGCCTTGGCCGCGTCGAGCACCGAGCCGCCGCCCAGAGCAATGATCGACTTGGCGCCGAGGCGAATGCACGCCTGCAAGCCCTCCTGGACTGCGACGTCCGGTACATGCGCCGGCAAATCGGTGAACACGCCCACACTCTGCTGGATGTGCGGTTGCAGCGCGGTCTCATTCAAGGATTCAAGCGGCGCCACCGTGAAAGTAATCGGGCGCTCTATGCCATGGTCGGCAAATCGGGCAACGGCGTCCGCCAGGATGTTTGTGCCCCACAACACCGAATCCTGCGGCAGGCAAGTGAGTTGATTCATTGTTATTGACCTTGTTGGCTGCTGAATACGCCTTGAGGCTGACGCGTGGCGCGCATCGTCACAAGACTGTTGTCCAGAACGTAGCGTCCAGGGTTTTGGACGATCAATTGTTTTGTTGGCTTACTGGCCTTCTGAGTTTTTCTTTTGGTGAATTAATGCAGGGGTTAGTTGCGGGAGTTGGTTGTACGCAGAGTTCTTAAATTGCGAACGATTGGAGTTCGGTTGTTTATTCTAAGTGGGTGATATTGCTTGATTATTTTTCACTTCTTTATGTAATTGATTGATTTGTAAGGTTTTTACTGCCTGATTTAGCCTGTTTTCAAGTGCGGATTGTATTTGAAAATCAGCCGCTACACCGGGCCTCGCAATGTTTTGTCGGCCTGGCAGGGTAGTTTTTAATCGTGACATTTTAAATTGACGGCTCTATAAATCCGTCGAAGTTTCCCCAGCGAGTAACACCCGTAACCCGTCGCGGGAACTCAGCCGTGCGCCCGAACAAAACAATAAGAAGGCTTAAAAACATGAATCGACAATCGTTGTTCAACCTCACCGGTGTTACTTGCATGGCCTTGAGTTGTATGGCGAACGCCAGCGAAGGAGGTGGTTCGTCTTACCCCTTGGGCGCGGAATCCTACATGGCCGGCGCGATGCCTCCCCCGGGTATGTACGGCCAGGTGTTCGTAAGCCACTACGAGGTCGATAGCTTTCGGGGCAACGATGGCAAGAAGCTGCCCATGGATTTCGACCTGCGAGCCGATTGCATCGCCGGCCGCTTTATTTGGGTAACCGAGCAGCAAGTGCTGGGTGGTCAACTCGGCTTTCACCTGATTGCGCCGCTGGTGGACGTCAAGGTCAGCATCAACGACCAGTCGCAAAGCAAAAGCGGCCTGGGTGACATCATCCTCGCGCCTGCCTTGGGCTATCACTACAGTGACAAGATGCACGCGATTTTCGCCGTCGATACCATCGTCCCCACAGGCCGTTACGAACGCAATGACCTGGCCAACACCGGTCGCAACTACTGGGTGATCCAGCCCGTTGTCGCACTGGCGTATGTCGACCCGGACGGCCTGAACGTCGACGTCAAGACGATGTATGACTTCAACTTCGAAAACCCCGCAACCAACTATCGGTCTGGCCAGTCACTGCACATGGACTATTCCGTCGGCTGGGGGATGGGCAACGGCTGGGTGCTTGGCGTGGGCGGTTATGCCCTGTGGCAAACCACCGACGACCGCCAGGACGGCGAGCGGGTGGAGGACAACAAAAGCCGGAGCCTGGCCATTGGTCCATCCATCAAGTACTCGAGTAAAAGCGGCTGGTTCCTCACCGCAAAATGGCAAAACGAAACCGAGGTCCGCAACCGCCCCGACGGTAATGCCTATTGGCTAAAACTGAGCGTGCCGTTCTAGCGCCCGCCAAGCGCCCGGCTGATCAAGCCGGGCGCTTGGCGGGGGGACGATCCCCCTATGGGAGCCAGCTTGTTCGCGATGGCGCTGGGTCTAACGCTGATGATGTTGGAATTGCCGCCCCATCTCCGGTGGTGATCTTGCGTAAGTTCAGGAGATCTGAAATTTCGACTTTTTCAACATGATCGACCAAAGCGGACATTGGCATGGCTACCACTCTATCGGTCAACCGGCATTTAGCCGGGCAGCGGGAGCTCTGCCTTTTCAAGTAAATTAGCGATTTCACAAGTTTATCTTTGGTAGCGCAACGTCTTCCTTGTAGTTCAAACTTCTTGGCAAGAGATTGGATAGCTTGAGGGTTGTTGATCAGCTAGAGATCAGCGCAGGTAGACATCTGAAAGGCAGTTCCGAGAGTTAGCGCCGCTAATTAAAATTTTATTGATATCGAATCCACTACGCTGTTGGAAGATGTCGACGATGAATGAAACGAGTCTGGAAGTGGCAGAGTAAGTGTGAGGTTTTAGCACAATGTATGAAGGTTTGTTGAGCGCGGTGTGCGCAATAAAGCTGCCTATTATTTCGATAAAGCGCTACGTAAACTCACTATGATCATTGGCATTATGCTCCGCTTTGCCTCAGGTATGGCAGTAACGATTTTAACTCTGGATCCATGGAGATATTAGAGTAGTTAATGGTGGCTGCAGTCTTATGATCGGTTTTTTCCAGCTTCAGCCGAAATTCAGAAAAGCATACTTACGTGCTGGCACATCCGACGCTTAGACACCTGCCTGGTTTGTACTCGACTGTGGCAGTGAGAGATTCTGTTTTGTTTTAGCCTGGGCGGCTCGCGCTGAGGTTTTGCGACTGATGAATTTTTAGTGATGATGTCATTATGATACGTATGTATGAGTGTTACTTATGAGGACTGTACGTATGCTCTCTCGTTTCTCACCATTCTAGGGGTATATGGATGTCGGTCATACGAAATATGGGTGTCGCACCGCGTGCTTTTCTGGGCTTCTCGCTAATTGCTCTTTTAGTCATCGCCTTAGGTTTATTTTCAATGAGTCGAATGGCGTTGATCCGGCAAGCCGCCGTCGACATGGAAACAAACATGCTGCCCAGCATCGTGTATTTGGGCGACGTACAGGAAAATACTCTTTATTTACGGATCGTTGCTTCACGCATGGTTAACAACCGCGATCATGCTCAACTGCAACAGATGTATAATTCTCTCCCTGAATATATCCAAAAACTACAAGCAGCGAAAAATGCTTACGGCGCTACTCCAGCCGGTGCTGAAGAAAAATCCACCTTCGCTCAGTTCAACAACTCCCTGGATTCGTACCTGAAGATCCAGGGCGAAGCGCTAGAGCTATCGAAGCAGGACAAGGTGGAGGAATTACGAGCGTTACTCAATACGCGTCTGACTAGCTCTTTAGAAGTGATGTCGGCGAGCCTTCAAAAGCTGATAAACATCAATCAAAATGCGGCAGTCATCTCTTCGAAGGAATCAAGCGAACAATTCGATAACGCCACCCACGCAATCATCGGCACATCGATCATAGCGGTCGTCTTGACCGTATTTCTAGCGTGGCTACTGACCCGCAGTATTGTCGTTCCCCTGGCCCGCGCGCTCGATGCAGCAGAGCAAATCGCCGCTGGCGATCTGACTAAGCCTATTGAAGTAGATGGCAACGATGAGCCGGGTAAGGTGCTAGCGGCCTTGCTGGTAATGCAGCAAAATCTGCGTCGGACGATAGAGCAGATTTCCGGATCAGCGACGCAGTTGGCATCAGCCTCTGAGGAATTGAGTGCGGTAACCGACGAATCGTCCCGAAGCCTGCAAAAGCAAAACAACGAAATCGAGCAGGCCGCGACCGCCGTCAATGAAATGACCGCGGCCGTAGAAGAAGTAGCGCGCAATGCGATTTCTACATCTGAAGTATCGAAGCAATCCAGCGTCTTTGCAGTCCATGGACGTGACCGAGTGGTACAGACCGTCGCAGCCATTGAGTCTATGACCTTTGACGTTCAAAACACCTCCATACTGATTGAAGGCCTGGCGGCGAAGGGGCGTGATATTGGCCGGGTACTGGATGTAATCCGCTCCATCGCCGAGCAAACCAATCTGCTTGCACTTAACGCTGCAATTGAGGCTGCCCGCGCGGGTGAAGCCGGCAGAGGGTTCGCCGTTGTTGCCGACGAAGTCCGGGCACTTGCGCATCGTACTGCAGACTCCACTCAAGAAATCGAGATCATGGTGGCCGGAATTCAAAGCGGCACTGCCGAAGCGGTTCTGTCAATGGCACGCAATACCGATCGCACACAATCAACGTTGGAACTGGCAAATGCTGCTGGCGAGGCTCTGACGCAAATTACCGAGTCGATCTCGCAGATCAACGAACGCAATCAGGTAATCGCCAGCGCATCGGAGGAACAGGCACAGGTGTCCAAGGAAGTTGACCGGAACCTGGTCAACATCCATGACCTGTCTATGCAGACTTCGGCCGGCGCCAATCAAACCAGCGCCGCCAGCAACGAGTTGTCACGCCTGGCGGTTGACCTAAGTGCGATGGTGACGCGGTTTGTAATTTAAGGGCGACTTGTCGCAAACGCTGACTCAGCCTTGTACAACCCGGAGGCGGGTGTCATTCGCGAGTGTAGATGCCCATGGCTTTGCCATGTACTTCAATTTCTGCCTCAAAGGTCAGATCAAGCCGCCTGACCAGACTAAGGGGTGATTCATTGACATGAGTGATAAGTGCCCGGATCCTCGGCTCTCGACGAACTTCAATGGCATAATTCATAGCTGCTGCTGCTGCCGCTGCCTTGCTTGCGAAACCTTGTCCTCCAGAGTGAACGATAAGTGTTCCAGCCGAGTTCCATTACACTTGGCCCCTCGCGAAAGAATGCCCCCACGTTACGCTCAACGAATTATCGCCATCACCGACGAAGGCGACCGGGCTGTGATTGCGTTGGCGGCCTGCCAAGTCTATGTCAAAGCAATAACGCGCTGAGCCGTACCTTATCAGTGCATGTGCCGAGAGCGAGGGGAGGCGAGGCTTATACCAAGGTATAGGTAAAGCAAGATGTGCAGCCGGCCGATACCTGGGTGAGAAAAATCGCCACCCAATTTAAGAAGGACTTCATCATGTTTAGTGCCATCCGCTTGCGTACCAAGCTGTTGCTGCTTGCGTTGGTGCCAATATTTCTATTGAGCATTTTGTTTAGCGCGGTCTCCATGGTGCTTTTGGAGCGGCTTGCGGTACAGCAAGAAGAACTGACTCGTGAACGGCTGGTTGGTGATCATCGTAATGATATTCAGCAGTTAGTGGCTATGGCGAGAAAGGCAATTGAGCCGCTCTATGACCAGTCGGCGAACGGTGATGTGGCTGCTCGTGCAAAGGCCATCGAAGTACTAAAGCGGTTGTCGTACGGAGCCGATGGCTACTTCTGGGGTTACGATGAGAGCGGTGTGCGATTGCTTCAGGGGGCTACAGAAGACAAAATCGGACAGAGCTTCTCTGATTACCGCGATCCTAATGGGCTGTATGCAATTAGAGAACTTGTAGCTGCGGGAAAGAGCAATAGCCATTACGTCGGCTATAGCTTTGTGCTCGGCTCTAGCAATCGGATTGTACCTAAAATTGGATATGCCGAGTATTTGCCAAAATGGGGCATGGTATTTGGTACGTCAATAAACCTTGATGATGTCGACGTTAGCGTAGAGAAGGAGCGAAAGCAATTTAGGGAGAGTATTAACCATTCGCTGTTAGTTATGCTCGGCTCTACGATTGCATTGTTGATTGTGGTGGGCATACTTGCAAAGGGAATGAGCGGCTCGATTTTGCGACCGTTGCTGCAGATCAAGGCCAGCCTTGACGACATTGCCTCCGGAGATGGCAATCTTAGCCACCGGTTACCGGTGGCTAGTGGTGATGAGCTTGGCGAACTAGCATTATCCTTCAATCTCTTTGTTGATAAAATTCATGTTTTGGTCCAACAAGTTGCTGGGACAACCACCGAGTTATCCGGGCTGGTTAGTGCGGTATCCAGTCAGGCGCAACGCTCTGAAAAAGCGATGATTGGGCAACGTCATGAGACTGAGCAGGTAGCGACAGCAATTAATGAAATGTCTGCTGCAGCCCATGAGGTGTCTGCCAGTGCCCAGCGGGCTGCTGATGCTGCACGAGAGACAGACGAGGAGGGAGCGTCTGCCAAATGTGTGGTGGAAGGCAGTGTCGAGAGTATCCATCAATTGGTTGGTGAAGTCCGTAGCAGCAGCGACTCACTGAATAATCTACGCCAAGACGTTCAGTCCATTGTGGGCGTGCTCGAAGTCATTCGCTCGATTGCTGATCAGACCAACCTTCTGGCGCTCAACGCGGCCATTGAGGCAGCCCGGGCCGGAGACGCTGGTCGTGGTTTTGCAGTGGTAGCCGATGAGGTGCGAGCACTGGCGAGTCGTACCCAACAAAGCACTGGCGAAATACAGAGAATGATTGACAGTTTGCATGGCACCACGCGCAATGCGGTGGAGGCTATGAAGCGCGCGAGCGCAATGGGTGAAAGTACGACCGAGCAAGCAATTCGTGCAGGCCAGTCGCTGGACACTATCGCCAAGTTAATCGGCACCATAAACTCGATGAGCGCGCAAATTGCTAGCGCTGCCGAGGAGCAGACGGCGGTGGCGGAGGAGATCAATCGCAGCGTGCACGAAATCTCCGTTGCAGTGGAAGGTGTCGCCGACGATGCCGTGCAAGGTGCCAGCACGGCCCGAGAGTTGAATAGCCTGGGTGGGCGTTTGCAGGTACTGGTCGGACAATTCAAAATTTGAGTGCTTACTGCCGCGCAATACTTCCTGCCCCAGTGGGCGGTATTGCGCTCTTCTTGGCTGGTTATGAGGTTAGCGTAACACCGCGTTACATGAAGATTTTTTAACGGTCAGCAGGACGCCGGAAGAGGCGGGGACTTAGCTATGGAACACATGGCTGACCTGGGATCGCGGCAAAGAGATGGCTGACCTTAAGCGCTTTACGGTGGCTACCGACATAAAGGTCTACTTCTGCGATCCTCATCGTCCTTGGCAACGGGGATCGAATGAGAACACCAACGGGTTGTTAAGGCAGTACTTCCCAAAAGGAACCGACCTTGCGGATCACTCGCAAGCCACGCTCAATGAAGTCGCAAGGCAGCTAAATAGCCGCCCTAGGAAAACACTAGACTACGAAACACCCGCTGAACGATTTAGCCAATCTGTTGCGTCGACCGGTTGAATCCACAGCCGATTGTTGGCTCACTAGAGCCCCCCCCCTACGCTTGCAAAAATCGATCGGGCCGGCATGGGCAAAGGGCACTGGACACCTTGTCATCGATGATCTCCTCGCTGGCCAGACGTCCCACTGCCGCCGCCAAAGTAATTCCAGGGTGCATTGCACAAACGTAGACGCCACCCACTTTGGGTAGATAACCAATGATGGGGATGCCATCGGCAGGCATGGGCCTGAGTCCGACACAAGCCCGTTCCGGATCTATGGAAACAACACCATGGAGTTCGTTCTGGATCGTCTTGGCAGTTCGAAGCGCTATCGCTGCCGGCTGATTTTCCACGGCGTCGTCCAGATAATCTTCTGCCGCCAGCAACGCATCATCCGAACTTTGCCTCACTTCCATATCAGGGCTGGAGATGAGGGTGTGCACGAGGTTGGGTTGTGACTTGTAACGGATGAAAATGGCAGGAGATGCCTCTATTGGCAGGGACACTCCAAGCGTGTCTGCCAGCTTCGTGATGCCTGTCCCGGCTGCCAGTACGACAATATCGGCATCGAGGATGCCTATTGTTGTTTCGACTCCAGTCACCGTTGCACTCTGGGTTACAAAACCGAGCACTCGCGTCTGAGTGAGAATCTTCGCCCCATGCGCCTGGGCACCTGCGATCAACGCATGCGTAGCTGCTACTGCGTCCAGCGCTCCTTCTTCAGCCGCATACAGAGCAGACTGGGGAGGGTTCTTGAGATTTGGTTCCAAGTCGAGAATCTGCGATCGAGACACCAGGTTTGCCGAAGCTTGGTGACCTGAGGTTGGCAGCGCTTCAATCGCCATCACGCTGTAAGACAAGGCGCCTGTCCATCTTATCTCTAGATCTGGCAGCTGCGTTTCGAGTCGGCGGTACTCCTTGATGGCAGAACCGCGCAGTTGCGCGATTGGGTCGGGTTCGGGGTGTGAGGCATTGAGCCAAGCGAATGAGCTGCCAGTCACTCCCGAAGCTATATCTTCCGCTTCTACCAAAGTGACATTCGCGCCTTTACCTGCCAAGTGATACGCCAATGACGCGCCAACGATGCCTGCGCCAATGACAACGACTCGTTTGCCCTGACCATCTCCCATATCAACCTCCGTTTTGTTGATGTGCCGATGGTACGACAGCTGGATGATTTCATTACATGAGAACCTGATCGTTCAGGACGCTTTCTGAGTGTCTGCTACTGGCCGATTTCTGCCTGTTGCCACCGTCAACTATGGGGAGGTAGTTACTCCTTGGTCAGAGTATCGAGACGATTTTCCTGTCCTGGTTTTCCGTCATTGCTGACACTGACAGATTGCCCCTCGCAGCTTCCTGAATGCGATCACTCCACCGGGCAATCATTGGTCGCCTGCGTTCGATGTAGTCCGCCCAGTTATATTGCACTCGTTACGGCATGCGCCCGATCATTCCCCGTCGCCCCATACATCGGCGCCCGCGCCCAGGCCTGCTGCACCAGTTCGACCGACCGAAATATCGCCAGCGCACTGTGGTGGAGCGTCTGTTTGGCTGGTTAAAGGAAAAGCGGCGTCTAAATACGCGATATGACAAGCTGACAGCAGCTTTAGAGCCATGGTGACGCTCGCCTGTATCGAGCGCTGCATGAGGGCCAACTTTTCAGGCAGACCCTAGGTCGTTCTTATCAACGTGACCTACAACGGCGCTGATCTGGTCCGGGAATGTTAAGCGGACATCAACCGGCAAAGTAGCTGTCCGCTTCTCACTATGTCTTAGTCGGCGCTTAGGTCAGCGTGCCGCCATCAACTGTCAAGATGGTTCCGGTGATTTGCCTAGCCGCACCAGAAGCGAGGAATGCCACTGCAGCGGCGATATCCTCCGGCTCACCGTAGCGGCCAAGCGGTATTAGAGCGCGCTGGAAATCGCCGAACTCGCCCTCGGCCGGGTTCATCTCCGTGTTGGTCGATCCTGGCTGGATGAGGTTGACGGTGATGTCGCGGGGCCCAAGCTCTCGCGCCAGACCGCGGGTGAAGGATTGAAGCGCCGATTTGGTCATAGAATAGACCGTCGACGGTCCGACGATCCGTTCAGCGCCTGCGGAACCAATTGTGACAATCCGGCCGCCCTGGCTGAGGTAAGGCATGGCGGCTTGAGATGCCAAGATCGGTGAGCGCGCATTGACAGCGAAAAGTGCGTCGATCTCGGCGACGGTGAAGTCCGCCACGTCCTTGTAAATCGCAATCGCCGCGTTGTTCACCAGGATGTCGAGACCGCCCAATGCCTGAGCGGCCTCATTGACCGACCGTTTGACCGCCTCGGGGTCCATGCTGTCGGCCTGGATCGCCAACGCCTTGCGCCCTTTGCCCTCGATTGTCGCCACAACTTGCGCTGCCCGATCGGCGGCGCGTTCGTATGTAATCGCGACATCTGCTCCCTTTTCAGCCAGCGCGATCGCGATCGCCGCTCCGATGCCGCGCGACGCGCCGGTCACTAGAGCGCGTTTACCAGTTAGTTCACTCATCAATCATTCCTCTTTGTGTCGACAGGGGACATGTTTCGCCCCGCCGCGACGCGGCGGGCGTCCGTGCGGCCTGCCGCCGCACGATTGTTCCGGGTCAGGCGATCAGGACGGGCAGACCGCTCAGGCGGCGGTTGTCCATGTCGTCATGTGCGCGGGCTATCTCGTCGAACGGATAGCGGGCCGTTTCGAGATCGCTGAAAATGCCGGAGCGCATCGCATCCCATAACTGCGAGGTCGCGATTTCGACGGCCGGTCCGCGCACATATTGCGGTGAACCGCCGCTGCGAACATCCACGCCGCGTCGCGCGAGATCGTAGGATGGCGCGGGCTGGCCCGACGCGGCTCCGATCGCAGCAATCACACCACCGTCGCGGATGCTAGCCGCGCCCAGCGCGAAAGTTGCCTGCCCCACCAGGTCATAGACGACATCGACACCGTCTGGTGCGATCGCACGGATCCTGGCGGCGATGTCCGGCTCTCCAGTGTGGAAGGCATAAGTAGCACCTGCCGCGACCTTGTCGAACTTGTCAGGCGATCCGGCCACACCGATAACCGTTGCGCCGAGTGACTTCGCCCAGCGAGACAGGATGGCGCCCACGCTTCCCGATGCGCCCAGTATCAGCACCGTGTCGGTGGATTTGATATCGTGGAGCCCGCGCAGCCCCATCCATGCCGATCCACCCTTTGCCAGAAACGTCGCCGCTGTCTCGTTCGAGATATCGGCAGGCAGGCGAATGAGCGGTGCGGTCGAGATGATCCTCTCGGTGGCATATGCGCTTTCAGCAAAGAAATAAGCAACGCGGTCACCGACCGACAGCCCCTCCACGCCCGGTCCGACCTCGGTGATTGTTCCAGCCGCTTCGAAACCGGGGGCCGCCGGCAACGCCATCGGATATTGGCCCTTTCGTATCATCGTATCGACGAAGTTGAGGCCTATCGCGTCTTGTGCGAGCCTCACCTCGCCGGCGCGCGGCGCGCTGAGCTCCCTTTCGATGATCTGCAGGACGGAGGGACCGCCGATCGACCGCATCTGAATGATTTTTGTCACGATATTGTCTCCGGGCTCGGACGCCGCGCGGTACTTCCGATGAAATAAGAGGTTGGCGCAGCGATGCTCAGTTGAACTTGACGAGGTTGAGAGCAGGCAATGGACCGCCGGGGGAACTGAATCAGTTGGCCGCCTATCGAGAGGGAGACGAGATCGATCACGGCTTCGTTGCCTGCCTTACCGAGCGCCATGGCAAACGCACCTTCGATATTGGCTCCGATGATTCCAACGGTCATGATCCAGTCCTTCCCGGCCAGTTAGCGGTCCTTCTACTCCATCCTTGACCTGATGCTGCTGGCGTCGCAGAAATCCGGTGTTGCTGTTGAACCGAGTATTGCTGGAAAATAGACTCAGGATAAGTCATGAATGGGTTGTTTTAGTTTCAATCAATGCTTGAAGACTGGTGATTATGGAAACCCTTGCAAACCTTGAAGCGTTCGTCCGAAGCGCAGAAGCAAGCAGCTTTTCCGGGGCTGCGCGGCGTCTCTCGATGACTCCGGCTGCCGTCAGCCGCAATGTTGCGATGCTGGAGCGGAACCTCGGCATTCGGCTGTTTCACCGCTCGACGCGGAAGTTAACATTGACCGAAGCGGGGGAGTCTTTTCTGGCAAGCATCGGAGAAAGCCTGAACCACCTTCAGGGGGCTATTGATGGGGCATCACAAACGAAGGGTGAAGCTGTCGGCGTTCTGAAGGTCAGCATGAGTTTGTCGTTCGCCATGGGATACGTTCTTCCCGCATTGCCCGATTTTCTGGCGCGCTATCCGGGCGTTAGACCTGACTGGCATTTCGATAGCCGCAGGGTCGACTTGATTGCGGAAGGCTTCGACGTCGCGATCGGTGGTGGCTTCGACCTCAATCCAGGCATCGTTGCGACGACGCTGGCACCGGTGCACGTTATCGCGGTCGCATCGCCCAGCTATTTTGACGAGCGGCGGCGACCGACAAGTCCTGCCGATCTGGTCGATCATGCGGGGATACTGATGCGGTCTTCGAATTCGGGTCGGGTTAGGCAATGGATGATGCGTGACGCCCAGGGGTGCGAAGAGCACGCGCTGCTCAACGAGACGATCGTGATGAGCGACGCCTTCCCCATGGCGCAAGCAGCGATCGCGGGGCTCGGCATCGCGTTGCTGGCTGTGCCCGATGTGTTGCCGCATCTGGAAAGCGGTGCGCTCGAACGTATCCTCCCGAAGTGGTATGCCGATGCCGGATCGATCTCGCTCTACTATTCAGGCCGTGCGCTCCAACCGTTGAAGACACGCGCCTTCATTGATTTTTATACTGAATACTTCCGCCGCGAGCGTCTCAGCACCCGGTTCGCAGGCAGCCTCATATAGTGCCAACGCGTCCTTGTAAGCTCTGCAAGCTTCGATCGCTTCCTCCGTCATGCGGGTGCAAGCACAATTGCAGACTTCTGCTAAACCGCGGCCCCTGAACCTTTGAATCGCCCTTGATATTGTAGCAATTCGATGGCTGCTTTTGGCCGAAAGCGGTCTACTGAGCATTCAATGCTACCGACGCGCTGTGCTTAGTTTGATTTGTTTAGCACCAACTTAACGGTGTCAGAAGGGTTGGGTTGCGGAAATGCCCGAATAGATGCGGAAACGATCCATAGAGAGAGGAGCAAAATTCCTGAGTGCCAGAAACGACAAAGCCCTGAATAATCAGGGCTTTGTCGTATAAAGATGGCGGAGGCGATGGGATTCGAACTCATGGACCTGTTACAGTCGACGGTTTTCAAGACCGTTGCCTTAAACCACTCGGCCACACCTCCGTTTGCGTTGCGGGCGCCATAATACCTGAATGAAACACACTGTCAAACTCTCTGCATAGCTTGTTACAGGGCGTCTGTTATGATCTTTGCGACTGAACGTTTCAAACCAACAGGAGTGTCGCCATGCGCGAACAGGATTACGCAGTTAATAACAGCGTGCAGGTTGAGCAGCTAGAGGTTAGCCGCGTCCTGCGCAACACATACGGCTTGCTCGCCCTGACTCTCGCATTCAGCGGTGTAATGGCTTTCGTTGCCCAGCAGATGCGTGTTGGCTACCCGAATATTTTCGTGGTGCTGATCGGCTTCTACGGTCTTTTCTTCCTCACCAACAAACTCCGTGATTCCGCCTGGGGCCTGGTGTCGGCATTTGCCCTGACCGGTTTCATGGGTTTCCTGCTCGGCCCGATCCTCAACCGTTACCTTGGCATGCAAGGCGGCGCTGAAGTCGTCAGCTCGGCATTCGCGATGACGGCACTGGTGTTCGGCGGCTTGTCGGCCTACGTGCTGATCACCCGTAAGGACATGAGCTTCCTTGGCGGCTTTATCACTGCAGGCTTCTTCGTTCTGCTGGGTGCAACGCTGGCGAGCTTCTTCTTCCAGATCAGCGGCCTGCAACTGGCGATCAGCGCAGGTTTTGTGCTGTTCTCCTCGGTTTGCATCCTGTTCCAGACCAGCGCGATCATCCATGGCGGCGAGCGCAACTACATCATGGCGACCATCAGCCTGTATGTATCGATCTACAACCTGTTCGTCAGCTTGTTGCAGCTGTTCGGTATCATGAGCCGCGATGACTAATCGTCGGCACTGACAAAAAAACCCGCTTCGGCGGGTTTTTTCGTTCTCGGGTTTGGGGACCGATTCTACAGGCGTCGTTTTAGCCAGGTTTGCAGAGACTTATGCTCAAAGCCTCTATGCCATCGGCGGCAAGCGGCGCTTGACCGGGGTCTTCTTGACGATGGCGGTGTTGGTTTCCGCGTGGGTGTTGAGGCGATCGAGCAAGGTGTCTAATTGCTCCATCGAGCGGACGTGCAGGCGCGCAATGAAGCAGTCGTCGCCGGTGACTTTGTCGCACTCAGTGAACTCGGGTATGGCCATGATTTGCCGTTCCACCTCGTGAAGCTGGCCTGGCAGCGGGCGAATGCGCACGATGGCCTGGAGTTGGTAACCGAAGTATTTCGGGTCGATTTCCACGGTGTAACCCCTGAGCACCCCACGCTCTTCGAGGCGCCGCAGGCGCTCGGCAACGCTCGGTGAAGACAAACCGCTGATTTGCGCCAAGGCCTTGAGCGAGCGTCGCGAGTCTTCCATCAATGCCGTGATCAGCACCTGGTCGATGTCATCTGTCATGACGAAACCTCTATTAGGCAGATCGTAGGAAATGCCTTCGCATGAAAGGCAGATGTCGAGTTTAGCCTTATTTTTGCGCTGGAGAAGCGCCGAAGCGGATCGGCATAATTTGCCCATCAACAAAGGAGTCTGAAGATGGACAAAACAATACGTCGCGGCTCGTTCGAAATGACCGCCGCCATGCTGATCTCCGGAACCATCGGCTGGTTCGTACTGATTTCAGGACTACCGGTACTGGAGGTGGTGTTCTGGCGCTGTGTGTTCGGGGCCGGCACCTTGTTGCTGATTTGTGCAGCGTTTGGCTTCCTGCGTCCCGGGATTCTGACCCGTACCACGTTCCTGCTGGCCGTTCTCAGCGGTGTGGCAATTGTCGGCAACTGGGTGCTGTTGTTCGCCTCTTATTCTCGTGCTTCGATTGCCATCGGCACTGCGGTTTATAACGTTCAGCCGTTCATGCTGGTCGGCCTTGCGGCGATGTTCCTCAACGAGAAAATTACCCTGACGAAACTGGCGTGGTTGGGGGTGTCGTTTCTCGGGATGTTGGCGATTGTCAGCGCCCATGGAGGGCAGGGCGAAAGTGGCGACGAATACCTGCTGGGCATCGCACTGGCGTTGGGTGCGGCATTTCTTTATGCGATCGCCGCGTTGATTATCAAGCGCCTGACGGGCACTCCGCCGCATCTGATCGCGCTGATTCAGGTCAGCACCGGTGTGCTGCTACTCGCGCCTTTTGCACACTTTTCGGCAATGCCACAGGCGCCGAATGCGTGGGCCAGCCTGATTACACTGGGCATCGTACATACGGGCGTGATGTACGTGCTGTTGTACGGCGCGATCCAGAAGTTGCCGACCGCATTAACGGGCGCGTTGTCATTCATCTACCCGATCGCGGCGATCTTTGTCGACTGGTTTGCCTTTGACCACCGTCTGGTGTTGCTGCAATGGGTCGGGGTCGCCGCAATTTTGTTGGCCGCTGCAGGAATGCAGCAGGGCTGGAGCCTGATGCTTCGACGACCTGTCACCCAATAAGCGGTGAAGATACGCAAGGCGCAGCGAGTACGTCGCCGCGCTTTGGAGGATCGCGATGTCTTGAAGCAATTTGGTCAGTTTGTACCGTCAAAGAATGTTTTGATCCGCGCTGGGCTCACGCTGTGATTTGCATAGTAGTTTTGCGCCCCGTTGTTATTGAATGCCTCGGATTTGGAGGAATGGGTGATAAAGACGCCACAGGCTTCCAGCCATCCGGGTGATAGCAGCGCATCTTCGGGCGTCATGTTCCATGCGGATGAACAGTCTTTTTTGAAAACGAGATAAACCTTGATTTGATCACTCCCCATCATTCTAAAGAGCGGAGTGGTGCTAATGTGCTGATCGTTCAAGAGCTGCTCACAGGCAGCCTGAAGTCGAGAGATTTTTTCTCTCCAGTCAGCTTGCTGCAAGTCAACGGTCTCGCACATCGTCGGCAGATGCCAATTGAGCATTTGCGGTTTGGCATTGTCTTCTTCTGGCGGTGTACGAGAGAAGATGGGGAGAGGAACCTGATCAGGGATGAACTGAAAGTGCGGGGTGTTTTTATCGCTGCTGCTTTCAAGGGCATTCTGGACGATGAAATCTCCCGGTTTTGCCCGCTGAATCAGGAACTCAGCCATCTCGGTAAAATAAGTCGCCTTATTTGACAGGTCTTCTTTCTCGCGCCGTCGGGTTTCGTTTAAAAAAACTGCGTTGTTGTACTGCTGTAGTCTGTCTACTGGCGCTTTGTTGAAGGCTATTTCACTGTCGTCCCGGGATTTGCAGAGCAGCAAATCCATTGTCCGAGACATTTCTTCACCCCTGAAAATCCTGGGATCAGGTGTGATGATTTTTTGCCCGTGAAAGTATGGGTTGGTTGGCTCCTGCTCGAGGAAAGGGCGACCGTTCAATGTCAATGCAGTCGGTTGGACTGCGTGTGAATAGAATCTGGAAATTGCGGTGTGATCAGAAAATAATCGAATTTCACGCTTTCGATGGTGCGTGTCGTCAATGCCAAGTTTATCAAGTAACCTTTTTCTCGGCGCTTGAAGTGCTTTTTCAGCGAAGGCTAATGTTCTGGTTTTACCGAGCAAGTCGATCATGTACGGAGATAATTGATCCGAGTCGTCAGGCTGGGCGAGAGGGTGAGTCATTTTTTCAATGTTGCTGCTGCTGTGTCCACGGACCTGGCTCATTTGCGTATGGTCGCGGTTGTCTTTTTTTTCCGTCAATTGCGCTGAGTGCGCCTCCATTGTTGACGTGAGCGGAATGAATGCCCGTACGGTTGATCTGTAATCGTTGCCGATCATTGGTCTTGGCCTTGTTCGTTGTGATGGAAGTAGAGAAGCGTCGGGGGCTCTCTTTTGTCAGAGATAATTAAATGTGGGTTATAGGTTGTTTCTATCGCTTAATATTCGATGGGTGATGAAGTGCTGGAGTAATTGTGGTTTGGGTTCTTTAGCATGGTCTAAAGTGGCACTGGCGATTCTAATGTTGTTCTCGGAGAATACCTGGCTGGCAGCATCCAGATCGTCAAGCATGTAGTAGGTGAAGAGAGTAAGTGTCTGATGGGTCTCAGGTAGGGTAGCTCTGGATCGAAATTGCTCGATGTATTCCTTGGCAAGGGCCGCACGGCTTTCGAACAAACTCACAAACGGGTTGCCTGGATGGACGGCTTTTAAAAGAGGGGTGTAGGTTCTGTAAAGATTGTAAACGTTTTGCGCGACTTCTGTGATTTTCTCGAGTGGGAGAAGATTGTCTTGTTCTGAACCAAATTTTACTTGGGTGAGATCCCTTTCCAGTGGTTTGAAAAAGGCTTCATTGGTTCTCTCTCTGAGCTGGGTACGGGCGGGAAATGCGTCGTTTTCTGTACAGTCAGGCTTAAGCTCCGCGTTCTGATCATAGTTCATCAGCATCGGAATCATCCTGAACAGCGTTTCTGCTTGCCAAGCACTTTCATCTGCAAGGCTCGGTACTTTTTCGAGTACCTCTGGTAGGTTTTCGTAGGTGTTCATCTGCTTGTCGAACAATGGCTTGTTTTTCACTACTGTGAAGTCTTTTTCGAATGTTGCGACGGTCAGGTTTTCAAGAGGTTTGAATTTGCTGCCCTCAATGAGTGCTCGGACTTGGGAGTTGAGAACCTCTTTCTCGGAGGTAAGGCATTCCATGAATTTTTCAGGGCTCGTGGTTTTGAAACCGCCCAGTACGAAGGTCTGTAACGGCGTCAGATTTCGCGCTTGCGACAACGCTTGGCCTGAAAGGAAAGGCTTGCACCGGTCCAGTCCATGAAAAGTCATTAACTCAGAACTTCTGGATTCGCCTTGGTCCTGTCCGTCTTTACTGCTGGCCGACCGATGATGGACGATCATCTCGGTTCGAATACCGGTTTCCAATGGCGTATCGTTATCCGGGTTCTGAATCACTACATAGCTCGCACCGGGCACACCTCGAAATTCAGTTTCCAGATCCTGCAGGTTTGGAAATTTGGTGGCTGCTTCGCTTTGTGTGTAGCGAATGGAGGCTGTGGTGTCATAGGGGAACGCTGCCAGGCACTGTTCTTTGTTGGCTTGGGCAGTTCCTTTTACGCGCGTGGTGATGAGTTTGAACTCCGCTGCGTAGTTACTGTTATCAAAATGAAACATCCATTCCCTGTATTTGCCGTCATCTTTGCTGGCTGGGTTGTCCATGAATCGGAAGTTTGACACGGCGGGAATGTCACCCAATTGGTAGGCAGCTTTAAAGATTTGAAAAGGTGTAAGTTTGGCCTCAAGGCAACGGCTGTCAGTTATAAGTGGCTTGATATTTTGCGTGGCAAAATCAAGCTTTGTGTAGTCTTCTTTTTGGGTGGCATGGTCGCTCATGACTTCATCGTAAAATGCTTTGAAGTTTTCAAAAGTGCTGACGTCAATCTCGCTGACAGATACACCGAATTTCGACCACTCATTCAGAATCGAATGGAAGGGCTCTCTTAAATCTTCGTCTATCAATGATACTAATTTGCAACGAAGTGCGTCAGTCGAAGGAATTTCAGAGATTTGTTTATACTGTGTTTTCTCCACTTCATTTAAATCGGTTATTGCTCTAAAACGATTGGGGATGGAAGTGCTGTTCGAGTATTGAGCGAGAAAAGTACGTACCACGCCAGGCTCTTTTAACATTTCGGCAGGGTTGCACTGAATGATCTTGTTAATAAATTGTATGTTCAGGTCGTGTAATTCTGAGTTTGATAAATTGTGGAGCTGAAGACCTGGTTTTTCCGTGTTTTGTGTTTTTTGAACTAAATAAGTTAGCTTGTTCTTGTCGTCATGTATGAGTTGTTTATTACCTTGAGCGGTTTGTACTTGTATGATTTTGAAGGGGGTGGTTGGTTGGTAGCAAGCAATACTAGTGTTAAGCAATTGGCGTCCTTGTAGTATTATCTTTTATTGGGCGCGCCATTCTAATAAGGGATGTTCTATTGGCTATTAAAAAAAGCTCATTTTGGGGGGCGGTAGCAAAGTTACGGGTGTAAGGTGAGGGAGCTTCGAAAAGCTCCCGTCACATTCAAAAAATGTAGTCAGTGGTCAAAAAGCTCGAACTGCGACCGCTGATGATCTCGCTGATCAGGTCTTTGTTGGTCTCCTGGAATTTGGTTGCCACCAGCGTGCGGATCGAAAACACCCGCAACGCATCGTGCACCGACAAGGTGCCTTCGGCGGAGTTCTTGCGTCCGTTGAACGGGTAGGTGTCCGGGCCGCGTTGGCACTGGGCGTTGAGGTTGATGCGCCCGACCTGATTGGCGAAGGTGTCGACCAAGCGGCCGACGGCCACCGGGTTGGTGCCGAAGATGCTCAATTGCTGGCCGAAGTCCGACTCCAGGACGTAATCGATCACCGTGTCCAGATGGCGGTACGGCACGATGGGGACCACCGGGCCGAACTGTTCTTCCTGGTAAACGCGCATCTGTGGAGTCACCGGGTACAGCACGGCGGGGTAGAAGAACGATGCCCGGGCTTCGCCGCCATTGGGGTTGACCACTTTGGCGCCCTTGCTGACGGCATCGGCCACCAGCGCGTGCAGGTAGTCGACTTTGCCCGATTCGGGTAATGGCGTCAGAGCAACGCCGCTATCCCACGGCATGCCGGGTTTTAGGGTGGCGAGTTTGGCGTTGAATTTCTCGATGAATGCATCGACCACATCCTCGTGGACAAACAGGATTTTCAGCGCGGTGCAGCGCTGGCCGTTGAACGACAGCGAACCGGTGACCGCTTCGTTGACCGCGTTGTCCAGGTCCACCTCTGGCAGGACGATGCCGGGGTTCTTTGCATCGAGCCCTAATGCGGCGCGCAAGCGGTGGGGTTTGGGATGGAGTTTTTTCAGGTCGCTGGCGGCTTTGTTGGTACCAATGAAGGCGAAGATGTCTATCTTGCCGCTGGCCATCAGCGCACTGACGGTTTCCCGGCCGCTGCCGTAGATCACGTTGATCACCCCGGCCGGGAAGCTGTCGCGGAAGGCTTCGAGCAATGGCCGAATCAGCAGCACACCGAGCTTCGCCGGCTTGAACACCACGGTGTTGCCCATGATCAGCGCCGGGATCAGCGTGGTGAAGGTTTCATTCAACGGATAGTTGTAAGGCCCCATGCACAGCGCCACACCGAGCGGGACGCGGCGGATCTGGCCGAGGGTGTCTTGCTCCAGCTCGAAACGACTGGAGCGGCGGTCAAGTTCCTTGAGTGCGTTGACGGTGTCGACGATGTAATCGCAAGTGCGGTCGAACTCTTTTTCCGAGTCCTTGAGGTTCTTGCCGATTTCCCACATCAGCAATTTGACCACCGCGTCGCGTTGCTCCCGCATGCGCGCGAGAAAGCTTTCGACGTGCTGGATACGTTCAGCCACGCGCATCGTCGGCCACAAGCCCTGGCCGCGATCATAGGCACGGACGGCGGCGTCGAGGGCGGTCAGAGCGGTGTCGGCATCAAGCAGTGGCGTGCTGCCGAGGATCACTTGTTCGTCGCCATTGGCTCCGCTCAGGTAAACCGGGCTGCGGACCTGGGCGAGGGGGCCTGGCCAGGTTTTCAGGACGCCATCGACCAGGTAATCGCGCTGCTCGGTCGGACCGTCGAGCCGGTATTTTTCCGGAATGCTGCCGGCCTCGGGAAACAAATTGCCAAGGAGATCTGCTGTGCTCATGTCGCTACCCCGTGTGAGATGTCAGCCGTACGCTGATGGCCTGTCGTTCGGAAATCGCTGCAAAGGTTATACGCCCTAATGACCCGGTTTTTTAAGTCAATCGAGTGGCGACCGGCAGAATAGAGGGGTGGTGATCTGGATCTTGTGCCTCAAGCGTAGACCGCTTTGCCCGGATCTTGAAAGGCGACTTTTGACCTTGGAGCACACAACGCTCGGTGCTGCGGTTAAACTTCGCGTTCTTTTTCAAGGAGTTCATATGAGTCATTACCAGCCGGGCATTCTCGCCACCCCAGTTCCGTCTCACGCCCGTCATATGTTCTTCGCCCTGGAATCCGCCGCTGAACTGCCGGCGGCGCTGGATAAACTGCTGCAATGGGTGGACGGCAAATCGGCGGTGGTGGGTTTCGGTGAGTCCCTGGTCAAGGCGTTGGATGGCAACATCAAAGGCTTGCGCGTGTTCCCGGCGTTGACCGGTGTGGGCGTCGACAACCCCTCGACGCAACAGGCGCTTTGGTGCTGGTTGCACGGTACGGATCGTGGCGAGTTGCTCAATCGCAGCAAAGCCTTTGAAGCCGCGCTGGCACCGGCCCTGCGCCTGGTACAGGTGACGGAAGGCTTCCGTCACCGCGACGGCCACGACCTGACCGGCTATGAAGACGGCACCGAAAACCCTCACGACGAAGCCGCTGTGGCTGCCGCGTTGGTCAGCGACGGCGCTGTCGGTACGGTGGGCGGCAGTTTCGCCGCGATCCAGCAATGGCAGCATGACCTCAAGCGCTTTCACGCCATGCCGTCCCATGAAAAGGACGACATCATGGGGCGCCGTCTGAGTGACAACGAAGAACTCGATGACGCGCCGATCTCCGCACACGTCAAACGCACCGCCCAGGAAAGTTTTGCGCCCGAGGCATTTGTGGTCCGGCGTTCGATGCCATGGATCGAAGGTGGACGTGCAGGCCTGATGTTCCTGGCTTTCGGTTTTTCCCTCGATGCCTTCGAAGTCCAGTTGCGCCGCATGAGCGGTCTGGAGGACGGCATCACTGACGGTCTGTATCGCATCAGCCGCCCGATCACCGGCGGTTACTACTGGTGCCCGCCATTGCAAGATGGTCGACTGGACTTGCGCGCACTGAACATCGGCTGACCCTCCTGGAGTGACTATGAACGTGGTGCGTTGGGGCATGATTGGATGCGGCAGCGTTGCCGAGCGCAAGAGCGGGCCGGCCTTCTACAAGGCGCCTGGCTCGGCGCTGGTGGCGGTGATGGGGCGCCGGCTAGAGGCGGTCAGCGATTATGCGGCGCGCCACGGAATCGAGCGGGTCTACACCGATGTCGATGCCTTGATCGCCGATCCGCATGTGGACGCGGTGTATATCGCCACGCCGCCCGACAGTCACCACGCCTATGCGTTGAAAGTGGCGGCTGCCGGCAAGCATTGCTGCGTCGAAAAGCCGATGTCGCTGAATGCCGGGCAAAGCCGCGAGATGCACCAGGTGTTTGCCGATGCCGGACTGCATCTGTTCGTGTCTTACTATCGACGTTCGCTGCCGCGTTTTCAGCAAGTGCGGCAGTGGTTGCAGCAAGGCCGAATCGGCGAGGTCCGGCACCTGACCTGGACACTCACCAAGGCGCCCTCGGTGACGGATCTGGAGGGCGTCGGCAATTGGCGAACCGACCCTGCAATTGCCGGCGGCGGTTACTTTGCCGATCTGGCAAGCCACGGTTTTGATCTGTTCCAGTACCTGCTGGGCGACATCGTTGACGTCGCCGGCTTTACCGGACGGCAGGCCGGTTTGTATGCCGCCGAAGACGCCGTCAGCGCCAGTTGGCGATTCGCTTCGGGCGCAATGGGCATGGGGTGCTGGAACTTTGTTGCCGACCGCCGCGAAGACCGTGTCGAGGTGATTGGCAGCAAGGGCCGGATCAGTTTCTCGGTGTTCGATGAACATCCTGTGCAGCTGCAGGCAGACGAACACCTCAGCCTCGACATCGAGCATCACGCCCACATCCAGTGGCACCACGTGTTGGGGATGAATGCGCACATCCGTGGGCAAGCGCAGCATCCGGCGGTGGCCGGGGAGGCGCTGAAAACGGATTGG
Source organism: Pseudomonas reinekei (assembly GCF_001945365.1). GTDB lineage: Bacteria > Pseudomonadota > Gammaproteobacteria > Pseudomonadales > Pseudomonadaceae > Aquipseudomonas > Aquipseudomonas reinekei. The sequence goes on along the minus strand of NZ_MSTQ01000002.1, from coordinate 351,371 downwards.
GTGATGGATCAGATCCTCAAGCGCGGCTGAGCTCTTCAATTCCCCTGTGGGGCGGGCTTGCTCATGGCCTTACCTGGCACAACTCCCGCCGCACGCAGCGGGGGTTGATGATTTGAGTTCGCCTGCAGGTCCTCAGTGAACCTGCTGGATGGCAGCTGGCAGGGGTAACTCGATGGGCGTCAGCACCGGTTGCCCGGAGAAAAACGCCACCAGATTCTTGCCCACCAGTTCCACGGTACCTTGGGTCGCTTCCGGCGAAAGTCCGGCAACGTGGGGCGTGAGGATCACGTTGTTCAGGCTCTTGAGCGCATCCGGTACCTGAGGTTCGTTGTCGAAGACATCCAGTGCGGCGCCGGCGATCCGTCGCTGCTCCAGTGCGGTCACCAGGTCGGCAGTGACGATCACGCTGGCCCTGGCGATGTTGACGATGAAGCCTTTCGGCCCAAGGGCATCGAGCACTTGCCGGTTGATCAGGTGTTTGGTGCCGAGCCCGCCCGGCGTGGCTACGATCAGAAAGTCCGAGGCCCGTGCCAGTTCGGTGGGTGTTGAACAGAAGGTGTAAGGCAAGTCGCTGCGATGCTGGCGGTTGTGGTAGCACACACTCATGTCAAAACCGGCATTGGCGCGTTTGGCAATGGCCATGCCGACCGCGCCAAGGCCGAGGATGCCCAGGCGTTTGCCTGCCAGGGACGGGCGCATGATTTTTGGCCATTCACCCCGGCGTACGGCCGCATCGCAGCGAGGAATATCACGTACCAGCGACAACAGCAGGGCCATGGCGTGGTCCGCTACCGAAGAGGCGTTGACGCCGGCACCGTTGGTCACGGTGATGTGACGGTCGGCCGCGGCTTGCAGGTCGACGTGTTCATACCCGGCACCGATCACGCAAATGATCTTGAGGGCGGGCAGGGCGTCTATTTCTTCGGCATAAAGCCCCAGTGGACCGCGGGTCAGTACCGCGTCGATCTGGCCACCGTGTCGGGCAATGGCGGCAGCGCGTTCGGCCGGGGTCGGGGCCAGGATCAGGTGAAACCCCTGATGTTCGAGGATGGGCAGGTAATCATTAATGGTTTCCACCAGTACCAGAACGGTTGCGGGCATGCTTGGCTCCTGTGTGCATCGCAAAATCAGGCTCGAACGTCACTTGAGGTTGCTGGCTGCGGGGCTTTTTGGCAATGGCCAATGCTGCACGTCCTCGCCGCTGCGCTCCTGAGTGTAGGAGCTGGCGAGGCCTGCGAGGGGTTTCTCTTGGCAATTCAGACGGGAGAAGGGGCGTCGGGTTTTGCAGCGGTCAGATAACGGCACACCGTTTCGAGGATTTCATCTGATAGCGCTTCGCCACGGGTGGCGCGGGCGAGTGTCAGTGCGCCGACCATCATCGAATACTGCACCAGCGCCTGCTGGCGGTTTTCGCCGGGATCACTCGATTCCATCAGTTGGCTGAAGGAATCAAGCAGTCTGTTCAAGCCATCCATGAACGGCTCACGCAAGCCGCTTTCCGCACTTTCATGGCACATGTCTCCGGCGAAGGCCACCACCGGGCAGCTGTCCCCGGGGTTATCCCGGCTGTGAGCGGACAGGTACGGTTCAATCAACGCGCGGCGTGATGAGGCTTTATCCTCGCCCGCAGCGGCGCGTTCCCGCCAGCGCGTTCCCACCTGTTTGAATGCCCGCTCGCTGGCCTCCCTGGCCAGCGCTTCCTTGGATTCGAAGTGGCCATAGAACCCGCCATGGGTCAGGCCGGCCGCGGCCATTACATCGACCACGCTGATGCCATGCAGGCCGCGCTCGCGAAACAGCCGCGTGGCGGCCTCGACGATGATTTCGCGGTTGAGGTCGGCTTGCTTGCGGGAAACTCGGGGCATCAGGCACTCACAGTTATCAGGTTTGAATGTCAGAGGGCGTACTGGGCAATGCCATTGCCGAACGACCAGTTCTCTTTCTTCACTTCCACCAGATTAATGAAAACATCTTGCGCACGCACGGCCAGTTGCGAATGAAGGCCATCGACGATGGTTTTGTAGAGCAGTTTCTTCTTCTCCAGCGTTCGCCCTTCACTCAGGGTGATCTGAATAATCACCAGGTTATCGGTGCGCTGGATGCCCAGATACTGCGGATCAAAAATGAAGTGCTGCTCATCGTGCTCGTTGAGGATCTGGAAGTTATCGTTTTCGGGCACGTCGATGGCGCTGCGCAGAGCGGCATAGATCAACTGCCCGATACGTTTGGCGTAAGCGGGATCCTGCTGTTTTTTGATGTCGACTCGAACCAGCGGCATGGGCAGACTCCAGAAGAAATACAGGTGCATTCAAAATACATGACGGAAAACCTTTATCAAGCGCTAACGGTTATTTGGCGATGAAATGCAAACCTGAAAAACACAACACTCCTACCGGGGCCTCAGTGCCTCATAAACTTTGATCTGGCACCACCGTTCCTCACCTAAGTCTTTGCTTCTGTTCACTAATCCCGGACAATCGCGCCCCTGTTTCGGCCATAGCGCAGCCTGTCGGGTATTCCGACGCGTTCTGGCCGGGTGGCAAGTGACCGGAATGTGGAGATCCCACCGGATGAATGATCAGGCCAATAGCGTCAACAAGCGCTATGTAGAAGCGACACCAGCGACGCTTTCCAGCTGGAACCGCCAAGACACCACCTGGATGCTGGGCCTGTTTGGCACGGCGATTGGTGCAGGTACCCTGTTTTTGCCGATCAACGCAGGTCTGGGCGGCTTCTGGCCGTTGCTGGTCCTGGCGCTGCTGGCGTTTCCGATGACGTTCTACGCACACCGCGGTCTGACCCGGTTCGTGCTGTCCGGTCGCGAAGGCGCCGACATCACCGACGTGGTGGAAGAGCATTTCGGCATCAAGGCCGGCGCGCTGATCACCCTGTTGTACTTCTTCGCGATATTCCCGATTCTGCTGATCTACAGCGTGGCGCTGACCAACACCGTGGGCAGTTTCCTTGAGCATCAATTGCACATCACGCCGCCACCGCGCGCCGTGTTGTCGCTGGTGCTGATCCTCGGCCTGCTGGCCGTGGTGCGTTGCGGCGAGCAAATGATCATCAAGGCCATGAGCCTGATGGTTTACCCGTTCATCGTCGCGCTGCTGTTTCTCGCGGTGTACCTGATTCCGCACTGGAACGGCGGCATTCTCGCCACCGCAAGTCAGGTGCCTGCGCCGTCGGCGCTGCTGCACACCTTGTGGCTGGCCATTCCGGTGATGGTGTTCTCGTTCAACCACTCGCCGATCATCTCGGCGTTTGCGGTCGACCAGAAGCGTCGTTATGGCGAACACGCCGAGGAGCGAAGCTCGCAGATCCTGTCCCGCGCCCATCTGTTGATGGTGGTGATGGTGCTGTTCTTCGTCTTCAGTTGCGTGCTGACCCTCTCGCCAGCGCAACTGGCTGAGGCCAAGGCGCAGAACCTGTCGATCCTGTCGTACCTGGCCAACCACTTCAGCAACCCGACCATCGCTTTCGCGGCGCCATTGATTGCTTTCGTGGCCATTTCCAAGTCGTTTCTGGGCCACTACATTGGCGCCAGCGAAGGCTTGAAAGGCCTGATCGTCAAGAGCGGCAAGCGACCGTCCGCCAAGAGCCTGGACCGCATGACTGCAGCGTTCATGCTGGTGGTGTGCTGGATCGTAGCCACGCTCAACCCGAGCATCCTCGGCATGATCGAAACCCTGGGTGGCCCTGTGATCGCGGCGATCCTGTTCCTGATGCCGATGTACGCGATCCGCAAGGTACCGGCCATGGCGCGTTATCGTGGTCAGGCTTCCAGCGTCTTCGTGGCGGCGGTGGGTCTGGTGGCGATTACGGCGTTGATCTACTCGCTGACGGCGTGATCGCCTGGCCTGCTCGCGCAGTACCGTATTGACAGCTACAGTGGCCGCTGCGCGTGATACGCGCAGCGGTTTTTTTCGCCTGTCGGACGGAGATACCGGTTTGTCGAGCGCCTCAACCCCCAGCCCCACCGAACAGCCCCATCGCTGGCAGGATGTTCTCGCCGGGCTATCGATTGCCGGTCTGTTGCTGCCCGAAGCGGTCGCCTATTCGAGCATCGCCGCGTTGGCCCCCCAGGCCGGGGTCATCGCGCTGTTTGCCGGGTTGCTCTGTTATGGGCTGTTCGGCACCAGTCGGTTTGCCATTGTCTCGGCCACGTCATCGGCGGCGGCGGTGCTGGCGGCAGCGACGGCGACCATGGCCAACGGCGACCCGCAACTGCGTTCGACCCTGGCGGTCGGGCTGGTGCTGGTGACCGGCGGGCTGTTTCTGCTGGCCGGGATCTTCCGTTTTGGCAGCGTCACTTCGTTCATTGCCAAACCGGTTTTGCGCGGGTTTGCCTTTGGCCTGGCGCTGACCATCATTCTCAAGCAGATCGCCAGTGTGGTCGGTGTGCAGCTGGTCGACGCCAATCTGGTGCGTTTCGCGCCGCAATTGTTCGAACAATTGCCGCAATGGAACTGGCCGGCGGCCGGTGTGGCGGCCGTGGCGCTGGCATTGTTGCTGCTGTTTTCGCGGTTCCCAAGGGTGCCCGGCGGCTTGCTGGTGGTGGTGATCGGCATCGCGGTGGGCCAGTGGCTGAACCTGTCGGCGCATGGCGTGAAGATGATCGGACTCATCGATCTGAGCCTGGAGGTGCCGAACCTGCCGGTGTTGCCGTTTGCCGATTGGCTGCGTTTGGGCGAAGTGGCGTTTGCCTTGGTGATGATCCTGTACGCGGAGTCCTACGGCTCGATCAGCGCCTACGCGCTCAAACACGGTGACCGCGTCAGATCGAACCGCGACCTGCTGGCGCTGGGGGCCTCCAACCTGCTGTCAGGTCTGTTTCATGGCCTGCCGGCGGGGGCAGGGTACTCGGCGACATCGGCCAACGAGGCGGCGGGCGCCACTTCACGACTGGCCGGAGGCGTGGCGGCGCTGGTGGTGTTGCTGATCGTCCTGACGGTATTGCCCTATATCGCTCTGACCCCGGAACCGATCCTGGCCGCCATCGTCATCCATGCTTTGGCGCGCGGGTTGAGCCTGCAGCCGTTGGGGCGTTATTTCATCTGGCGGCGTGACCGTGTGTTGGTAATGTGCGCGGTGGGTGCGGTGCTGGTGCTAGGGGTGCTGGACGGCCTGCTGGTGTCCGTGGCGATCAGCGTGCTGCTGATGCTCAAGCAGCTGTCGGCGGCCGATCTGCAGATTCTTGGGCGGATCGACGGCGGGCACGACTTTGTCGACGTGCAGCGTCATCCGACGGCGAAAACAGAGCCGGGCGTCCTGATCGTGCGACCGGGTGAAGCGTTGTTCTTTGCCAACGTCGAACGGATTCTCGGCGCCGCATTGCACTTGATCCGGCATTCACCTGCACCGATCCATAGCGTGATCCTCAGCCTCGAAGAGTCGCCGAACCTGGATGGCACCAGCATCGAGGCACTGCAGGAGTTTTTTGTGCGGGTGCATAACGAAGGCAAGAAGCTGGTCCTGGCTCGCCTCAAGGAAGAGGCGCAAGGTGCGTTGGCGGTATTGCCCGAAGTCCAGGCTAATGGTGTGCTGCTGAGCGGGTTGAGTGTGGATGTTGCGGTGCAACAGGCCCTCAAGTACTCCGCGGGACCTGAGTGATGAACTGTGGCGAGTGAGCAAGCGCCCTCGCCACAGGAGTTGAAGTTGGACCGAACGGCATAAAAAAACGCCGCTCATCTCACGATGGGCGGCGTTTTTTATTGCGTTGTAACGTTAGGCTTGAACGACCGGGATGTTGGCGTTCGCTGCAGCTTCACGGAACTCGGCGATCTGGTCGAAGGACAGGTAGCGGTAAACATCAGCCGCCATGCTGTCGATCTTGCCAGCGTATTCCATGTACTCCTCGACGGTCGGCAGGCGACCCAGGATGGAAGCCACCGACGCCAGCTCGGCCGAAGCCAGGTAGACGTTCGCGCCGTCACCCAGACGGTTCGGGAAGTTACGGGTCGAAGTCGACACAACAGTCGAGTTCGGTTCTACACGTGCCTGGTTACCCATGCACAGCGAGCAACCCGGCATTTCCATGCGCGCGCCAGCCTTGCCGTAGATGCCGTAGTAGCCTTCTTCGGTCAGCTGGTGAGCGTCCATCTTGGTCGGCGGCGACAGCCACAGACGGGTTGGCAGCTGACCCTTGACCTGTTCCAGCAGTTTACCGGCAGCGCGGAAGTGACCGATGTTGGTCATGCACGAACCGATGAACACTTCATCGATCTTCTCGCCAGCAACGCTGGAAAGCAGGCGGGCGTCGTCCGGATCGTTCGGCGCGCAGAGCACAGGCTCGTTGATGTCGGCCAGATCGATTTCGATGATTTCAGCGTATTCGGCGTCGGCATCGGCTTCCATCAGTTCAGGGTTGGCGACCCAGGCTTCCATCGCTTGAGCACGACGTTCCAGGGTACGCGCATCGCCGTAGCCTTCGCCGATCATCCAGCGCAGCAGGGTGATGTTGGACTGCAGGTACTCGGTGATCGATTCTTTCGACAGCTTGATGGTGCAACCGGCAGCCGAACGTTCGGCCGAGGCGTCGGACAGCTCGAAAGCCTGTTCCAGCGTCAGGCCTTCCAGGCCTTCGATTTCCAGGATGCGGCCGGAGAAGGCGTTTTTCTTGCCCTTCTTTTCGACAGTCAGCAGACCGTTCTGGATGGCGAAGTAAGGAATGGCATGAACCAGGTCACGGAGGGTGATGCCAGGTTTCATTTTGCCTTTGAAACGCACCAGGATCGATTCCGGCATGTCCAGCGGCATGACGCCGGTGGCAGCGGCGAACGCGACCAGACCGGAACCGGCCGGGAACGAGATGCCCATCGGGAAACGGGTGTGCGAGTCACCACCGGTACCCACGGTGTCCGGCAGCAGCATGCGGTTCAGCCACGAGTGGATGATGCCGTCGCCCGGACGCAGGGAAACGCCGCCGCGGGTCATGATGAAGTCAGGCAGGGTGTGGTGGGTGGTCACGTCGATCGGCTTTGGATAGGCCGCGGTGTGGCAGAAGGACTGCATTACCAGATCAGCGGAGAAGCCCAGGCACGCCAGGTCTTTCAGTTCGTCACGGGTCATTGGACCGGTGGTGTCCTGAGAACCGACGGTGGTCATCTTCGGTTCGCAGTAGGTGCCAGGACGAACGCCTTGGCCTTCTGCCAGACCGCAAGCCTTGCCGACCATTTTCTGCGCCAGGGTGAAACCCTTGGTGCTTTCAGCCGGGGCTTCAGGCTTCTTGAACAGGTCGAACGCTGGCAGACCCAGTTCGGCGCGAGCCTTCTCGGTCAGGCCACGGCCGATGATCAGCGGAATACGTCCGCCGGCGCGAACTTCGTCCAGCAGGACCGGCGTCTTCATTTCGAAGGTGGTCAGGACTTCGTCGGTGCCGTGCTTGCAGACTTTGCCAGCATGCGGGTACAGGTCGATCACGTCGCCCATGTGCATGTTGGAAACGTCGAATTCGATTGGCAGTGCGCCGGCATCTTCCATGGTGTTGTAGAAGATCGGAGCGATTTTGCTGCCGAAGCAGAAACCGCCGGCACGCTTGTTCGGTACGTAAGGAACGTCGTCGCCGAAGAACCACAGAACCGAGTTGGTCGCCGATTTACGCGAAGAACCGGTACCGACCACGTCACCGACGTAGGCGATAGGGAAGCCGCTGTTGCGCATTTCTTCGATCTGCTTCATCGGACCGGTGACGCCTTGTGCGTCAGGCACGATGCCGTCGCGAGCCATTTTCAGCATGGCCAGGGCGTGCAGCGGGATGTCCGGGCGGGACCAGGCATCAGGAGCGGGGGACAGGTCGTCGGTGTTGGTTTCGCCGGTGACCTTGAACACGCGCAGGCTGATCTTGTCGGCCAGGGTAGGGCGGTTCTTGAACCACTCGCCGTCAGCCCAGGACTGCAGCACGCCTTTGGCGTGAACGTTACCGTTCTTGGCTTTTTCAGCGACGTCGTGGAAGGCATCGAACATCAGCAGGGTGTGCTTGAGTTCTTCGGCTGCTACTGGAGCCAGTTCGGCGTCGTCCAGCAGGTTCACCAGGGTCACGATGTTGTAGCCGCCCTGCATGGTGCCGAGCAGTTCAACAGCGCGCTTCTTGTCGATCAGTGGGGATTTGGCTTCGCCTTTGGCGATGGCAGACAGGAAACCGGCCTTTACATAGGCTGCTTCGTCCACGCCAGGCGGAACGCGATTGGTGATCAGGTCAACGAGGAATGCTTCTTCGCCAGCCGGAGGATTTTTCAGCAGCTCGACCAGGCCTGCAGTTTGTTCGGCGTTAAGCGGCTGGGGAACGATACCCAGTGCTGCACGCTCTTCGATATGTTTGCGGTAGGCTTCAAGCACAGTTATTACCCTCATCAGTGGTCCCAAATGGGTGTCCGGGACGCTCATCCCGAAATTGCCGTACTCATGCGCTGCATGACGTTGTGAGCCACTTAGCCAGAATTACCGACAATTCCTTACAGAAGCTGCTTTCAAAGTTTTACGCCTGCAGAACGGGAGCTGATGAGGGTTGGCGTTGGGTTTTTCCCCGCTGGAAAAACCCCTCGCCAACACCGCTCTGAAGGAACGACTGTGCTCGTGACGCTTTGAAAACAGCTTCTAACGGACATTGGCGCCTAAAAAGGCAGGCTGATTCTACGGCAAAAAAAAATTAAAGGTAAGTCGGGGTTTATTGGACTTTGGTGGTGACGCCCGGCAGAGGTCCGTTGACCCTGACCCTTTGATTTTGAGGGGTGATGATTATCGGACAAAGGGCTAACATGCCGGCCTGTTTTGCTTTTTCGCGTTTTGCCTACCTATGCCCAATCAGACCATCAAGACGCCTTGCGTCGGCCTTTGCTCCACTGTTTACGGTGACCTGGTGTGCCGTGGCTGCAAGCGGTTCCACCATGAAGTGATTCACTGGAACGGTTACAACGAGGAAGAAAAGCGCGCGGTGTGGCTGCGTCTTGAGCAGCTTTTGTCCCAGGTGATGGCGGCCAAGGTGGAGATTTTCGACCCGGCGCTGCTCCGCATGCAGCTGGAACAACGCAAGATCCGCTTTGTGCCCCATCAGTCGGAATATTGCTGGGCCTACCAGTTGATCGCGCGGGGTGCGCGGGTGATCAACAACCTGGAAGCCTACGGGATGGTGTTGTTGCCGGAGTTCCGTGAGTGGAACCTGCCGCAGGTGCGTGATGCCATCGATCGGGAGTTTTTCCTGCTGTCCGAGGCGCATTACCAGCGCTACATCGCACCGGGGTTCCTGAAGGACGCCTTCGACGGCTAAATCCCGGTTTCCGTGGCGAGGGAGCTTGCTTCCGCTCGGGCGGCGCAGCCGTCGCAAAACCAGCTGGCGTCGTGTGTCCGGCAGCACGCGAGGGGGGCTTCGCAACCCGACGGGAGCAAGTTCCCTCGCCACACAGGCTGGTCCTCTTCAATGCTTGAATGCCAACTCCTCCAGGTGATCCTCAACCTCCTGCGGCTTGAGCACCAGCACATCGCTCTCCACCGCATCAAGCACCACTTCCGCGGTATTACCGATCAATGTCCCCGATAAGCCGGTACGCGCCACGGTGCCTATTACCGTCACGGCCGCCTGCAGTTTGTGCACCATGAACGGAATCAATACATCCGCCGGGCCCTCGGCGATGTGCAGGTGTTCGTCGTCGATGTCGAACTCCGCCTGAAACGCCTTGCACTGTTCGCGATAGCGCGCCTCGATGGTTTCACTGAGCTGCAACGTCGGGTCGGCCGCCGACAGCATGGGTGACGGATGAGCGCTGATTACGTGCAGATGCGCTTTGGCCAGGCTGGCGATGTCATAGCCGTAATCAATGATGGTGGCGTGCAAATGGCGGTGCTCACTTTCCATATTGCCGACGTCAATGGCCGCCAGAATCACCTTGTCTTTCCACGAGCCGGCAGTTTTCACCAGCAGCACCGGGGAAGGGCAGTGGCGCAGCAACTTCCAGTCTGCGGGGGTCAGCAGCGCCTTTTTAAGCGGGCTGTCAGGGAAGTGTTGCTTGATCACCAAGCCACAACCTTCTGCCTGCTGCACATCGATGATGGTGTCGTGAAGGCTCTGATTCCAGGCCTGTTCGGTGGTGACACTGTAGCCGTCCGCCAGTAACGCAGCCTTGAGCACGCCCAGCATGCCGCTGTGATCGTGCTTGGGATCGCACACCAACAGGTGCAGATGCGCCTGGGTCACCCCGGCAATCAACTTGGCTCGTTTGAGCGCCAGGCTTTCCGAGTGTTCGGGCTCGATGACCACCAGAATGCTGCGAATGGCTTGCATGATCGGAATCTCCTGGAAAAGTAAAAGCATGGCGTTGCACAACTATAGTTCTTGCCCGCCATTCGGCGACTTGATGCATATCAACGGTTGGTAGCTGGTGGTCTGCAGGCAGGCCGGTATAATCGGCGCCCTTCGATTTGAACCTTTTATCCCGTGGGCCACATGATCCTTCCCGAAATTCACGAGTTCCTTGGTTGTCGCACCCCTGACGGCTGGGTCCAGGCCGCGCTGGCCGATCAGGAAACCTTGCTGATCGACCACAAGAATTGCGAATTCAAGGCTGCCAGCACCGCGCTGAGCCTGATAGCCAAATATCACTCCCACGTCGATTTGATCAATATGATGTCGCGTCTGGCCCGTGAAGAATTGGTGCATCACGAACAGGTCATGCGCTTGATGAAGCGGCGCAAGATCGAACTGCGCCAGCTGTCCGCCGGGCGTTACGCGTCGGGCTTGCGCAAAGTGGTGCGCAGTCACGAGCCGGTGAAACTGGTGGATACGCTGGTGGTCGGCGCGTTCATCGAAGCCCGCAGCTGCGAGCGTTTCGAAGCGCTGGTGCCGCATCTGGACGAGGAACTGGGCACGTTTTATTTCGGCCTGCTGAAAAGCGAAGCCCGGCACTTTCAAGGGTATTTGAAGCTGGCTTACCAGTATGGGGACGCCAAGGATATTGCCCAGGTGATCGACAGGGTTCGCGCGGCAGAGCAAGAGCTGATCGAGTCGGCGGATGTGGAGTTCCGGTTTCATAGTGGTGTGCCGGCAGCCGCATAACGTCAGCGGGCCCGCTCTAACACCTGGAATGCAATCCCCTGTGGGAGCGAGCTTGCTGGCGAATAACGATAACGCGGCCTACCTGCCCGCCACTCGCCACAAATACCACGCAGCCACCGTCCGATAAGGGCTCCACGCCAACCCGATTTCAATCATCTGCTTGCGCGTTGGTTGCACCTCCAGCCCCTTGAGCTTTCGATAACCCTCACGCACGCCAAAGTCGTCGGCCGGCAGGATGTCCGGGCGTTCCAGGCTGTAGATCAACAGCATTTCAACCGTCCAGCGACCTACGCCCGGCAGGGTGATCAGGCGTTCGATCAACGCTTCATCGTCCATGGCCAGGGCCGTGGCGTAAGCCGGTACCACGCCGTCCAGTGCGGCCTGGGCAATGCCCTGGATGGTTGCGATCTTGCGGGCGGAAAAGCCGCAACTGCGCATCCGGTCAAAATCGGTGGCAACCAGTTGTTCAGGTCGGGGAAATGTCTGCCCTGGAAACAACGCCAGCATCCGTCCGACAATCGCATCACCCGCCTTGGCGTGCAGTTGCTGGTACGCAATCGCCCGCACCAGCGACTCATACGGATCGCGCGCGGCGTGGGCTTGATGCAGGCACGGGCCGACGGCGGCGACATGGCGTTGCCAGTCGTCGTCGATGGACGCAAGGAACCGGGTGGCGGGTAAATAAGGCTCGGGCATCAAGCATCCTTGCGGGTTGACAAAACAGCGTGCGGTCAAAAAGCCAGTTGCCGGGTGATCTGACGCGCGGCACTTTCCAGCCTGAGCAGAAACGCCTTGCGCGGCTGTCCTCCACCATAGCCCGTCAGCGAGCCGTCCGCACCGATTACCCGATGGCAAGGCACGACAATCGAAAGACGGTTCTGCCCATTGGCCAGGCCCACCGCACGACGGGCTCCGGGCTTACCGAGCCTGGCCGCAATCGTGCCGTAAGTGGTGGTCTGGCCGTAGGGAATGGTCGCCAGTTCAGCCCATACCTGGCGGGCGAATTCGCTGCCGGGAAGGTGCAGCGCCACCTTGAATTGTTTCAGTTGGCCGCTGAAATACTGCGCCAGCTCCTGTTCGATTTGCTGCAGATGCAGGTTGTGTCCGGGCGCCACGGCGTAGCCATAGCGGTTCTGCAGTTCTTCGACTTCCCGGGTCAGCGCCGGACGGTCGAGAAACTCGAGCAGCACCAGACCACGGCGTTCGGCCATGGCGATCATCGGTCCCAGTGGCGTGGTCAGGCGGGTGAACAACAGTGGCTCGCTGTTGGCGGCGCGTCCCGGGGTGGTGTGAAAGGACTTTTTGAAGGCATCGCGAAAGCCGCTGAGGGATTCGTAGCCGCAGTCGAACGCCGCGCTGTCGATGGAATCGCCCTGCTTGATTCCACCCAAAGCCATGCCCAGGCGCCGGGTGCGCAGCCAGGCATGGAAGGTCATGCCGAAATGCTGTTTGAACCAGCGACGCAACTTCAGCGGCTCGATGCCTTCGGCCAGTAGATGGGCATCGGTCCAGCGCTGTTCGGGACCGGCGTCTACCGATTTGAGCAGCGCGTGCACCCAGTCCGGCGCAATGGCGGCGGCGTCCAGTGGCTTGCACCGCAGGCAGGCGCGGTATCCCGCCGACAGGCATTCATCGGCGTGGGCGAAGAACTCGACGTTCTCCGGTTTCGGCTTGCGCGCCGTGCAACTGGGGCGGCAGAAAATTCCGGTGGTCTTGACCGCAGTAAAGAACACCCCCTCGTAGGCGGTGTCGCGGTCGAGCATGGCGCGGACCATCTCGGCATGGGGCGGAAGTAGCGTGCTGTGCAGGTTCATGGGTTGAGCTTAAGGCCGGCGGCGGAACGTCTCCACCGGAAAATCGACAGAGAATTACGCACAGACGCCCCGGGCTCAGATCGACCGTTGATTGACCCGCTTCGACAGCGCTTCAGCGCTCTCCTTGCGCGGGCTTGACCCCTTCGCGATCCGGCGGTGACGACGCACCCGTCAGACACCATGCCTTGAGTTTCATTTGGCGAATTTCCTGGCCCCGGCGACACACAGGATTACCGCGACCGTTACGCCGAGCATGCCGATACTGACATGCTCGTGCAGCAAGGTGGCGGCCAGTGCCAAACCGAAGAACGGTTGCAGCAGTTGCAGTTGCCCGACAGCGGCAATCCCGCCTTGGGCGAGGCCGCGATACCAGAACACGAAGCCGATCAGCATGCTGAACAGCGAAACGTAAGCCAGGCTGAACCAGGCCGGTGCGCTGATCCCGCTGAACGAATCCGGCATCCGCCACCAGGTCAGCGCCGCCATCATCGGCAATGCCAGTACCAGCGCCCAGGAAATCACTTGCCAGCCGCCCAGCGTGCGGGACAACTTTGCGCCTTCGGCATATCCCAGGCCACAGGCGAGAATCGCCAGCAGCATCAGAATGTCGCCTTGGGGGGAGGCGCTCAGGCCCTGGGATACAGCAAAACCCACCACCAGCACACTGCCCAGCACCGAGAAGAGCCAAAACACCGGCCGCGGGCGTTCGCCACCGCGCAACACGCCGAACGCGGCGGTGGCCAGCGGTAACAGGCCGACGAACACAATGGAATGCGCTGACGTCACGTATTGCAGGGCCAGCGCGGTCAACAGCGGAAAACCCACCACCACGCCCAGCGCCACGATGATCAGCGGCACAAGCTGATGGCGTGCAGGGCGTTTTTCCTTGAACAACAGCAGCAGGCTCAGCGCCAGAAACGCCGCGAGGGTGGCGCGAGCCACGGTGAGGAACACCGGATCGAACTCCAGCACCGCCACCCGCGTCGCTGGCAGTGAGCCGCTGAAAATCACCACGCCGATCAGTCCATTCATCCAGCCGCTGGCGTTGCTCTCCAGCGGCCGGTTTTGCAGGTTCGAAGTCCGTTCCATTTGGCTCTCGCTTATTGTCTGGTTGCCGGAAAGTCATGGTAGGGTTGGGTTATCGATACAATCAAAAAATTGTCATGGATACATCCCGGCATGCCTCGATCCCGCTATAAAACCCTGGTTGATACCTTCGCCGTCGACATTCGCTCGGGGCGTTTGCCACCGGGTACGCGGCTGCCGACCCACCGCCAACTCGCCACCGAGCAAGGTCTGGCGTTGGTCACGGCCAGCCGGGTGTATGCCGAGCTTGAGGGCATGGGCCTGGTAAGTGGTGAAACCGGGCGCGGGACATTTGTCCGGGAGACGTCGCTGCCGCCTGGCCAAGGCATTTCTCAGTCCGTGGTGGCGGCGGGGATGGTCGACCTCAATTTCAACTACCCGTCATTGCCGGGTCAGGCTGACCTGTTGCGCCAGGCGCTGCGTCAGCTTGCATTGTCCGGCGACCTGGAGTCGCTGTTGCGTTATCAACCCCACGCCGGGCGGCTGCATGAGCGGGCTTCGGTGGCCCGCCACCTGGGCGAGCGTGGCCTGAACGTATCGGCCGAACAGGTGTTGATCGTCAGTGGTGCCCAGCATGGTCTGGCCGTGGTGATGATGACGCTGCTCAAACCTGGCGACGTGATTGCGGCTGACGCGTTGACTTATCCGGGATTCAAGACATTGGCCGAAACGCTGCACCTGGAGGTGCTGCCCATTCCTGTCACGGCCAACGGGCCGGATTTATCGGCCTTGGACAAACTGTGTCGCAGTCGCCCGGTGCGGGCCGTGTACTCGATGCCCACCTTGCATAACCCGCTGGGTTGGGTGATGGACACCGCGCAGCGCGAGCGCTTGGTGGCGATTGCGCGTCAGCATGACCTGATGATCATCGAGGACGCGGCCTACGCCTTTCTGGCCGAGAATCCGCCACTACCCGTGGCGGAGATGGCGCCGGAAAGGACGGTTTACGTTTCCGGTTTATCCAAGAACATCGCCACCGGGTTTCGCGTCGGTTTTGTCGCGGCACCTCTGCATTGGGTCGCGGGATTCGAGCGCACGGTGATGGCGACGACCTGGAACACGCCGGGGGTAATGACAGCGATCGCCACCGCCTGGCTCGATGACGGCACCGTCTACCAACTGGAAGCGCAAAAACGTGCGGATGCGCAGGCCCGACAAGCCTTGGCGCGCGAAGTGCTGACGGGGCTGGAGACGGTCACTCATCCGTCTTCGTATTTCATCTGGTTGCCATTGGCCGAAGACGCCCGCGCCGACCAGATCGCCATGGCGCTGATGCGCGAGCACGTGTCGGTGTCGCCCGCCGAACCCTTTGCGATCACCCCGCATGTACCACACGCCATCCGCCTGGCGCTGGGCTCGGTGGACATGGACTCGCTTCAACAAGCGTTGCTGAAAGTGAAAAGGGTGGTGGGGTATTACGCGTAGCGCAGGGCAGTTTTCTTCAATACACCCATCGCCGGGCTCTTTACCTTGGGGCTTGGTTCAATTGACGAGAGTAGGTGTGCGATGAGTTTGATCATGTCCATGGCGGCGTTTGCGTTGGCCGCGTCGATCACCCCGGGGCCGGTGAATATTGTCGCCTTGAGTTCGGGGGCGCGTTTCGGCTTCAAGGCCAGCCAGCGGCATGTGGCCGGGGCGACCCTTGGGTTCGTGTTGCTGCTGGTGTTGATGGGTTTGGGGCTGCACAAGTTGTTGCAGCTGTGGCCCGCCATGACCCAGGTGGTGCAATGGGCCGGCGTGGCGTTTCTGTTGTACATGGCCTTTAAACTGGCCGCCGACAACGGGCAGCTGGAGGCGAAGGATTCAGCGCGCGCACCGTCGATGCTGTACGGCGCCGTCATGCAATGGCTCAACCCTAAGGCCTGGCTGGCCTGCGTGGCTGGCATGGGCGCATTCGTCGCCGATGGCGAGGCACGGCTGGTGTGGCAGTTTGCGGCGATCTATCTGGTGATTTGCTATCTGTCGGTCGGCTGCTGGGCCTATGCCGGTACGTTCTTGCGCGGCTACCTGAACAACCCGGCGGGCATGCGCTGGTTCAACCGGACGATGGCGTTGTTGCTGGCGGTGAGTGCGGTTTATCTGGTATTGCCCGAAACCCTGTAGGCGCCAGCAAGCCGGCGCCTTCGAGGAGCCGATCGGTTCAGCCACGATACTGTCCCGGTGTCGCCGCCAAATGCTGTTTGAAGGCCCGCTGGAAATGCGCCTGATCGGCAAAGCCCGCTTCCAGTGCCACGTCGGCGATCAGCTTGCCGTGGCGCAGTTGATCACGGGCGAACTGGATGCGCCGGTTGATCAGAAAGGCGTGGGGCGTCATGCCGTAATGCTGCTTGAATGCGCGGATCAGGTAGGACGGCGACAACTGCGCCGCTTGGCAAATATCTTCGAGCTTGAGCATCTGCGTGCAATGTTCACGGATGAATTCGGCAGCGCGTTCCAGTTTGAAATTCGGTTCGCGCAGTAACTGCTCGACGGGATTGAGGTGTAGTTGCACGTCAGTGAAAAACTCAATCGCTACGCTTTGTTTGCGCAATACGTCCTGCTGCGGATCGACCAGCACTTCATACAACCCCTGCAGCCCCGCAAACAGCTCGGGGTCAGCGGTATGGGTGATCGCGAAACGGCGGAACGCCAGGTCATCGCTGAACCCCAGCTGATGCTGCAATTCGGTCAGCCACGCGGTTTCGACATACAGCATCAAGTACGACCAGGGCTCGTCGTTGATCGGATTGCAGGCATGGACATCGGCGGGGTTCATCAATACCACGGTGCCGGCGCTGACTTCGAAGTGCGCCTGCTCGTGGATGTAGGTGCTGCGCCCGGCGGTGATCGCACCGATGGAAAAGTGCTCGTGGGAATGCCGGGTGTAGCAGACCTCGCGGCCATCGGCGATGGCGCGCGCCTCGATGAAGGGCAGGGCATCGTCGCGCCAGAAACGCGGGGCTTTATCGGTGTCCCGGGGCTTGGAGAGTTTCATGGTCAGTCCTTGGCAGCTTCGCCACGGAGTGTATTAGCTCTCACCGTTAAAGGCTCGCTGCAACGCGGCGATATCGAGTTTTTTCATCTGCATCATGGCCGCCATGGCGCGCTGGGATTTGCTCGTGTCGGGATCTTTGAGCATGTCCATCATCGTTATCGGGACGATCTGCCATGAAACACCGTACTTGTCCTTGAGCCAGCCACATTGCTGAGCCTCGACCGGACCGCCGGCAGACAGCCTGCCCCAAAAGTGGTCGACCTCTTCCTGGGTCTGACAATTGACCTGGAACGAGATCGCCTCGTTGAACTTGAAGTTCGGCCCACCATTGAGGCCGGTGAACGTCTGTCCGTCGAGTTCGAAGCTGACCGTCAGCACTGAACCTTCCGCGTGACCATGAACCTCTTGGCCAGCCTTGCCGTAGTGGGTGATGGCAGTGATTCTGGAGTGGTCGAAGATCGCGCAGTAGTACTTCGCAGCCTCTTCCGCCTGGCCATCGAACCACAGGCAGGGGGTGAGTTTTTGAACGTGGAGCATGGCGGGTCTCCCTGGAAGGTTTTTGCATGCTGGACTAACAGCGTAGCCAGCCTCGGCCTGGCGGGTGTTGCCGTAGATCGATAAAGGTGCAAGCAAATGTTGTAAAAAATAGTCGGTATGACCATTGGTCGAGTCATAAAGACTATTTTTGTATGGGGTCGTTATGACTGCTTTTCATTAAGTGGTTGATTAACAAAGGCTGAATAGCTGGCACGGGACTTGATACGTCTGCAGTACAACTGAACGGCTACAGGAGTACGGAAAATGTTCCATTTCTTCAGCAATGCTCAGAACGTTCTGCAACTGTCCAACCGTGTGCTCGTTGTCGGCCTGGCGATGCTGCTGGCCGGCATCTACGGTGCTTACCTCTACGAGGGGAATCTGTCGATCCTGGCGCTGGTGTCGTTGCATGCCATGACCATCGTAGGGCCGACGCTGCTGAAAATCGGCTACGTCATGCGCCTGCTGTCCCAGCACCGGTTGAGTAAACCTCTGGGCCGGGCGCTGGCCTGATGCGCAATCTGGCGGCTGCTCCCGTTTTCAGTCTTGGCTTTCGTCCGTTCTTTCTGGCGGGAGCCGCGTTCGCCGCGCTGGCGGTGGCGATCTGGGCCTTTTGGCTATACGGCCGATTGCCCGGCGCGAACCCATTGGGCGGCATGCTTGCCTGGCATCGGCATGAAATGCCGTTCGGCTTCGCCGTGGCAATCATCGCCGGGTTCCTGCTGACGGCGGTACCGAACTGGACGGGGCGTCCGGGGCTCAAAGGCTGGCAGTTGATCGGGCTGGTGCTGGTCTGGCTATTGGCGCGACTTGCCTGGTTTCTGCCTGTGTCGCCGACTGTGTTGCTGTGGTTGCAACTGCCGTTTTTACCACTGCTTGTGTGGGTGCTGGGCCGCGATCTGGTGGCAGCCGGCAAGCGTGAGAATTACCCGGTTTTGTTGATGATCACGCTGCTGGCCGGATGTCAGGCGATGACGTTGTGGGGCCTGCGGATCGATGATATCGGCCTGCAACGGCGTGGTGTGCTGGCGGCGTTGTGGTTGGTCGGTGCGTTGATGAGTGTGATTGGCGGGCGCGTTATCCCATTCTTTATTCAGCGTGGCTTGAATCTGCCGGCTTTACCGGCAGCCAATCCCTGGCCAACCCGGGTGTTGCTGGTGAGTGGGTTGTTTGTGGCGCTGACATTCGCGCTCGGCTTGCAGGATGTGCCCAGGCGCTGGATGGCGGCAGTGTTTGGGTTGATGGGGGTTCTGCATGTGTTTCGGCTGTGGCGTTGGCATGACCGAGGTCTGTGGCGGGTGCCACTGTTGTGGTCGTTGTATTTATCTTATGTCTGGTTGGTAGTGGCGATTGTTGCCATGGGTTTGTGGCACCTGGGCTTGATGCCGCAGCAGAGTCTGGCGACTCATTCGCTGGCGGTGGGGGGCGTGGGTGGGTTGATTCTGGCGATGATCGCGCGGGTGAGTCTGGGACATACCGGACGGTTGTTGCAGCCATCCAAGGGGATTGTCTTGGGGTTTGGCATGATTCTGCTGGCTGGGGTGTCGCGGGTTTTGCTGGTGCCGGTTTCCGGGTTGGGACTTGGGGTTTCGGCGCTGTTGTGGTGTCTGGCGTTTGGGGTGTTTTTGCTTTGCTTCACGGGGATTTTGCTCAGGCCCCGGGTTTAAGTCGGCCTATCTGTTTTGCTCTCCCTCAGTGACCGGTGGTCGATACGCCCCGGTCATCCAGTCAATTTGCGCTTAGCTGTAGGGATAACCCAAGGCGCGCGCAGATCCCCGTTCAACACAGCGACGCCCCTTCAGAACACCGTGAGTCTGAGGACCATCGCAATGTTGACCCTGAATATCAATGGCAAGGACCAGGAGCTGGATGTCCCCGCGGACATGCCGTTGCTTTGGGTCTTGCGCGATGTTGCGCACCTGACCGGAACCAAGTTTGGCTGTGGCATGGCCCAATGCGGAGCCTGCACCGTGCACGTCGATGGCACGCCGCTGCGTTCCTGCATTACGCCCGCCACGGCGGTGGCCCACGGGCAAAAAATCCTCACCATCGAAGGGCTTTCCCTCGACGGTTCGCACCCGGTGCAGCAGGCCTGGACCGAGCTCGATGTGGTGCAGTGCGGCTATTGTCAGTCAGGCCAGATCATGGCGGCCGCGGCATTGTTGGCGAAGATCCCCAAGCCAACGGATACCGACATTGATCAAGCACTGTCGGGCAATATCTGCCGTTGCGGCACCTACCCAAGAATTCGTGCGGCGGTCAAACGCGCCGCCGAGCTGGGTTGAGGTGGCCATGAACAATCTCAATCCGTTATCGCGTCGCGGTTTCCTCAAAGGCACGGCTGTGTTGGGTGGTGGGCTGGTCGTCGCGTTTGTCATCCCCGGTGGCCATCGTTTTGCCGGGGCGGCGGAAAATCAGGGCAACGTCTTTGCACCCAATGCGTTCCTGCGTATCGGCAATGACAACACCGTCACGGTATTGCTCGGCCATTCGGAAATGGGCCAGGGCATCTGGACGGGCCTGACCATGTTGATCGCCGAAGAACTGGACGCCGACTGGTCGACAATCAAAGTCGAGCATTCGCCAGCCTCGGCCGCCGATTACGGCATGGCCGGGTTCGGCGGGATGCAGATCACCGGGGGGTCGACCTCGACCTGGATGGAGTTCGATCGCTATCGCCTGGCGGGCGCGGCCGCGCGGCTGATGCTGATCGAGGCGGCCGCCAAGCGTTTCAACGTGCCGCCGTCGCAGATTCGTACCGAGTCCGGCGTGGTCATCGCCGGCGACCAGCGCGCCACGTACGGCGAGTTGGCCGATCATGCCGGCAAGCTGCCCGTGCCGGACCCAGCGTCAATCGAGCTCAAGCAGGCCAAGGACTGGAAGCTCATTGGCAAACCCACCAAACGCCTCGACACGCCGGAGAAAATCACCGGTCGGGCGAAGTTCGGCATGGACGTGCAGTTCGACGGCTTGATGACCGCCATGGTCGCCCGTTCGCCGGTATTCGGCGGCAAGGTCAAATCCTTCGAAGGTGCTGAAGCGTTGGCGATCCCCGGCGTCCACAAAGTGCTGCAGGTGCCCACGGGTGTGGCGGTGATCGCCGATCATTACTGGGCTGCGAAGCTGGGCCGCGATGCCCTGCACGTCGAGTGGGACCTGGGGCCGAATGCCGGGCTCGACAGCCAAAAACTGTTGGAGCGCTTTCGCAAACTTGCCGCCACCCCCGGCTTGCCGGCCAGCAAGGCAGGGGACACCAAGGCTGCACTGGCCAAGGCGACGAAGACGCTCGAAGTCGAATACAGCGTGCCTTACCTGGCCCACGCACCGATGGAGCCACTCAACTGCACCGTGAGCATCACCCAGGACAAATGCGAGATCTGGACGGGCACCCAGTTCCAGACCCTGGACCAGATGATCGCCGGGAAAATCACCGGTCTCAAACCCGAGCAGGTCGAGATCCATACCGAATTCCTCGGTGGCGGTTTCGGTCGGCGGGCCAACCCGACCTCGGACTTTGTCGCTGAAGCGGTGTACGTGGCCAAAGCGGCCGGCGGTCCGGTCAAAACCGTGTGGGCGCGGGAGGATGATATCCGTGGCGGTTACTACCGCTCGGCCTTCCTGCACCAGGCGCAGGTCGGCCTGGGGGCCGATGGAATGCCGGTGGCGTGGCAGCATGTGATGGTCGGGCAGTCGATCATGGCCGGCACTTCATTTGAAGCGACCATGGTCAAGGACGGCATCGATAAAACCTCGGTCGAAGGCGTGGCGGACAGTCCCTACCTGGCGGGAATGACCAACCATCAGGTTGATCTTCACTCGCCGCAAACCGGCATCAGTGTGTTGTGGTTGCGCTCGGTGGGGCACAGTCATACGGCTTTCGTCATGGAGTCGTTGATCGACGAGTTGGCCAGCGCGGCGGGCAAGGATCCGGTGGAGTACCGACGAACACTGCTTAAAGAGCATCCGCGTCACCTGGGCGTATTGAACCTGGCCGTGGAAAAAGCCAACTGGAAGGCTCCGCTACCGGACGGCCATGCCCTGGGCGTGGCGGTGCATGAATCATTCGGCAGTTACGTGGCGCAGGTGGCGGAGGTGTCCCAGGACAATCTGGCGATCCGCGTGCATCGTGTGGTGTGCGCGGTGGATTGCGGGATCGCGGTCAACCCGCAGAGCATCGCCGCACAAATGGAATCCTGCATCGCCTTCGGCCTGGGCTTTACCTTGCACAGCCACCTGACGTTCAAGGATGGCCAGGTGGTGCAATCCAACTACCACGACTATCAAGTGCTGCGGCTCAACGAGATGCCGGTGGTTGAAGTGCACATCGTGCCCAGCAGCGACAAACCCGGTGGCATCGGCGAAGCCGGCGTACCGCCCACGGCGCCGGCAGTGGCCAATGCGGTGTTCGCCTTGACCGGTCAGCGGCTGCGCGAGCTGCCACTGCAATTGTCGGGGGTGTGAAATGAGACGCCATCATTGGTTGCTGGGTTCGCTGACCCTGTTCTGCCTGTTTGTCTACACAACGGAGCTATTTGCCGAAGACAAGGAGGCCCTGAAAGCATTCGACACGGTGCGACAAGTCTTCCAGAGCCCCCGCTGCCAGAATTGCCACATTCCTGGCGATTCGCCGTTGCAATTCGATGCCGGAACACCCCACGCGATGAACGTGGTGCGCGGGATGGACGGCAAAGGGGCGGCCGGTTTGCCCTGCGCCAGCTGCCACGCCGAAGCCAATCCTCCGGCCAGCTACGGCCCCAAGGCGCCACCGGGCGCGCCGCACTGGAGCCTGCCGCCAGCGGCCCACAAAATGGCCTGGATTGGCCTGCCACCCGATCAGCTGTGCAGCATGATCAAGGACCGCAAAACCAACGGCGACCGCGATTTCGCAGCGCTGATCAAGCATGTCAGCGAGGACAAACTGGTGCTGTGGGGCTGGAATCCGGGCGGCAATCGCGCACCGGTGCCAGTCGCGCACGATGTTTTTGTCACGCAATTCAAGCTTTGGGCCGATGCCGGTGGCCCGTGCCCGGTGAGGTAGCTGACCAACGGCCTGTGAACAGGGAGTCAAACCCGCTATCGGGTGCTCTAAAGAACATACCCGCCACTGGAGTATGTGATGCTGATTTCCGGCAAGCTGCACAAGAAAAGCGTCTGCGCCGATCCTTTGCGCACGCCCGCACAGGAGCGCGAGTTGTTGCGCGACCTGGCCCGCAAGGCTGAGCAGGAGTTGACGGGCGTGCAGATGGCAAGCATGGATGAGTTGACCCTGCTGTCCAATCGCCATGGTTTTCTGGCGTTGGCTCAAAGGGGACTGGATGCCTGTTCTCAGCTGGAACGGCCTGCGACGCTGCTGTTCTTCAACCTCGATGATTTCAAGCGTATCAACTACTTATTCGGGCGAGGCGAGGGCGACGATGCCCTGAAAACCTTTGCGGATGTGCTGCGTATTGGCTTCAGGGAAAGCGATGTGATCGGCCGGCTGGAAGGCGCGACCTTTGTCGCGTTATTGACGGGCTCCGGCAGTGTCGATCTTACGGCGATCAAGGCGCGGTTCGAGGAAATGCTCGATGAGCGCAATGCCACGTTGCATCGTGGCTATGACATCAGGTTCAGCATTGGACAGATCGAATACGACCCTGCCGCGCATGGTTTGGTAGAAGCGCTTTTGGCTGAGGCGCAAGCGATGTTGGGCCGCTAGATTTGTGCTGAATTGGCTGGCCCTTTCGCGAGCAGGCTCGCTCTCACATTTGATCAGCGGCGCTCACAATTCCCTGTGGAAGTGAGCGTGCGCGCGATGAGGTCCTTACAACCACCACCTACTTGGCAAAGAGCTGCCCAATATCCTTGAACGCCTTGAATTCCAGCGCATTGCCGCACGGATCGAACAAAAACATCGTCGCCTGTTCCCCCACCAATCCCTTAAAACGAATCCCCGGTTCAATCACGAAGCGCGTCTCCAGCGATTGCAATCGCTCGGCCAATGCCTCCCACTCCGCCATCCCCAGCACCACACCGAAATGCGGCACCGGCACGTTGTGACCGTCGACAGCATTGGTATGGGCAGCTTCCTGCGAGGCGTTCTTCGGCGCCAGGTGAATCACCAGTTGATGACCGAAAAAATTGAAATCGACCCAGTGATCACTGGAGCGGCCTTCTTCGAGGCCAAATACCGAACCATAAAAGTGCCGCGCGGCCGCGAGGTCGTAAACGGGAATGGCCAAATGAAAAGGGGAAAGTTGCATCGGACTAGCCTCGGTCATGTGAAGTCAGATCGAGTTTAGCCTTGTGCAATTTGATCGAAAGACGATAGTTTTTGCGCCGAGCTCAAATTATTTCGATTAATCGAGGGCGATCATGCTGCGAGAACTGAAAACCTTCATCGCGGTGACGCGCCACGGCACGTTCGCAGCGGCCGGTATGCACATTGGCCTGACCCAGTCGGCGGTCAGCGCGCAGATGCGCAACCTGGAGCAGGCCCTTGGCATTCAGCTGTTCGATCGCACCGGGCGCCAGGCTTTGCTCAATGCGGCGGGCCAGCGTGCGCTGCCGATGGCGCGGGAAATCCTCGAGACTTTCAACCGCATGGCGGTCAGCGATGACGTCAGCCAATACCGTGGCGAATTGAAGATCGGTGCCGTGGCGACTGCGCAAACCGGGTTACTGCCTCAGGCGCTGTTACGTTTGCGTCAGCAGGCACCCTTGCTGGAGCCGAAATTGGTGCCTGGCGTTTCGCTCAACCTATTGAGCCAGGTGGACACCGGCGAAGTGGACCTGGCGATCCTGATCAAGCCGCCGTTTGAGCTGCCCAAGGAGTTGTCGGCGCACGTGATCCGCCGCGAGGCCTTCGTGCTGATCGTGCCGGCGGACCTCGAAGGGGACGACCCGCTGACGTTACTCGCTGAACATCCCCATGTACGTTACGACCGCAACTCGTTCGGCGGCCGATTGGTCACGCGGTTTCTAAAGGAA
Source organism: Pseudomonas reinekei (assembly GCF_001945365.1). Taxonomy (GTDB): domain Bacteria; phylum Pseudomonadota; class Gammaproteobacteria; order Pseudomonadales; family Pseudomonadaceae; genus Aquipseudomonas; species Aquipseudomonas reinekei. The sequence goes on along the minus strand of NZ_MSTQ01000002.1, from coordinate 326,944 downwards.
CAGCAGATTGACGTGCACGTCGCCCTGGAGCTGGATGAGCTGGAGGCAATCGTGAAAATGGTCGAGTGCGGTTTGGGCGTGTCATTGCTGCCCGAAGCCGGGCTGTGGCTTGACCATGGAGCAAAGGTGCGGGCGATTCGTTTGGGCGAGTTGACGTTTTACCGGGAGATTGTCCTGTTGCAGCGTTACAGCCAGCGCAAGCAGCCGATCCAGCAGTTGTTTGCGAGCTGCCTTTCACAACACCCACCCCTGTGTTTGCCTGCTGAATCCAAGGCATAAAAAAACCCGCCATAACAGGCGGGTTTTTTATCGGCTAACCGAAGATCACTCTTCGATGTTGCCCATGGCCGTGGTGTTGAAGCCACCGTCCACGTACATGATTTCACCGCTGATGCCGGACGCCAGGTCCGAGCACAGGAAGGCGCCGGCGTTGCCGACTTCGTCGATGGTGACGTTGCGACGCAGCGGGGTTTGCGCTTCGTTGGCGGCCAGCATCTTGCGGAAGTTCTTGATGCCGGAAGCGGCGAGGGTGCGGATCGGGCCAGCCGAGACGCAGTTAACGCGGGTACCGTCCGGGCCCAGGGAGCCGGCCAGGTAACGCACGCCAGCTTCCAGGGAAGCCTTGGCCATGCCCATGACGTTGTAGTTCGGCATGGTGCGCTCGGCGCCGAGGTACGACAGAGTCAGCAGGCTGCCGTTGCGGCCTTTCATCATTTCGCGACCGGCTTTGGCCAGGGCCACGAAGCTGTAGGCGCTGATGTCGTGAGCTATGCGGAAACCTTCACGGGTGGTGGCTTCGGTGAAGTCGCCGTCCAGTTGGTCGCCCGGCGCGAAGCCCACGGAGTGCACGATGCAGTCCAGGCCATCCCACTTCTTGCTCAGTTCTTCGAAGACCTTGGCGATTTCTGCATCGCTGGCCACGTCGCACGGGAAGCACAGCTCAGGGCTCGAACCCCAGCCTTGTGCGAACTCTTCGACACGACCCTTGAGTTTGTCGTTCTGATAAGTGAAGGCAAGCTCAGCGCCCTCGCGATGCATGGCGGCAGCGATGCCGGATGCGATGGACAGCTTGCTGGCGACACCGACGATCAGTACGCGCTTACCGGCGAGAAAACCCATGTGTTGCTCCTCTTTTCAGGTTATTGCGCAGTGGCTGGTGCCAGGAAAGCGGCCTCCAGCAACTGCTGTGTATACGGATGTTGGGGGGCGGCAAAAATGCTTTGCGCGTCTCCCTGTTCGACCACTTGGCCATGCTTGACCACCATCAGCTGGTGGCTCAGCGCTTTCACCACAGCCAGGTCATGGCTGATAAACAGATACGTCAGGTTGTACTTGCTTTGCAGTGAACGCAAAAGCTCCACCACTTGGCGTTGCACGGTGCGGTCGAGGGCCGAGGTCGGCTCGTCCAGCAGAATCAACGCCGGTTTTAGCACTAACGCGCGGGCAATGGCGATTCTCTGCCGCTGCCCACCGGAAAATTCGTGGGGGTAGCGGTTCCGGGTTTCCGGGTCCAGACCGACCTCCTTGAGTGCCGCAATGATCGCTTGTTCCTGTTCCGCCTCGGTGCCGATCTTATGGATCCGCAGGCCTTCGCCGACGATCTGGCTCACGCACATCCGTGGACTCAGGCTGCCAAACGGGTCCTGAAACACCACCTGCATCTCTCGACGCAGCGGCCTGACTTGTTGCTGCGTCAGGCAGTCTAGCTGCTTGCCTTCAAAACGGATGGCGCCGGTACTGCCGATCAACCGCAAGATCGCCAGCCCCAACGTCGATTTACCGGAACCGCTTTCTCCCACAATCCCCAGGGTCTGGCCCTGGGGCAGGCTGAAATTGATGCCGTCCACCGCTTTGACGTAATCCACCGTGCGCTTGAGCAGGCCTTTCTTGATCGGGAACCAGACTTTCAAGTCCTCGACCGTCAGCATCGGCGGGCCGATTTCATTGGTCGCCGGTGTGCCGCTGGGCTCCGCTGCCAGCAGGATCCGAGTGTACGGATGCTGCGGCGCGCGGAACAACTCTTCGCACGATGCCTGTTCGACGATGCAACCGCGCTGCATGACACATACGCGATGCGCAATTCTTTTCACCAGGTTCAAATCATGGCTGATCAGCAGCAAAGCCATGCCCAGACGCGCCTGCAACTCCTTGAGCAATTCGAGGATTTTCAGCTGAACGGTCACGTCCAGGGCGGTGGTTGGTTCGTCGGCGATCAACAGCTCCGGCTCATTGGCCAGGGCCATGGCGATCATCACGCGCTGACGCTGGCCGCCGGATAATTCGTGGGGCAGGGCTTTGAGGCGCTTTTGCGGCTCGGGAATGCCGACCATCTCCAGCAGCTCCAGGGTGCGCCGGGTCGCGATCTTGCCGGTCAGGCCCTTGTGGATGCCCAGCACCTCGTTGATCTGCTTCTCGATCGAGTGCAGCGGGTTGAGCGAGGTCATCGGCTCCTGGAAGATCATCGCAATCCGGTTGCCGCGGATGTGGCGGATGGTCTTTTCCTTCAGGTCCAGTAAGTTCTGGCCGGCATACTCAATGGTGCCGGAGGGATGCCGGGCCAGCGGGTAGGGCAGCAGGCGCAGGATCGAGTGCGCGGTCACCGATTTGCCGGAACCGCTTTCGCCCACCAACGCCAGGGTTTCGCCACGCTTGATGTCGAAACTGACGCCCTCCACCACGCGCTGACTGCGGTCACCGACAACGAATTCGACGGCGAGGTCGCGCACTTCGATCAGATTGTCCTGATTCATTTCACTTCCTCGGGTCGAAGGCATCGCGAGCGGACTCGCCGATAAACACCAGCAAACTCAACATCAACGCCAGCACGGCAAACGCGCTCATGCCCAGCCACGGCGCCTGCAGGTTGGATTTGCCCTGGGCCACCAGCTCACCCAGCGACGGGCTGCCGGCCGGCAAGCCGAAGCCGAGAAAATCCAGAGCCGTCAGCGTGCCGATGGCGCCGGTCAGGATGAACGGCATGAAGGTCATGGTCGAGACCATGGCATTGGGCAGGATGTGGCGAAACATGATCGCGCCATTTTGCATGCCCAGGGCCCGCGCCGCACGCACGTATTCCAGGTTACGCCCACGCAGGAACTCTGCGCGCACCACGTCCACCAGGCTCATCCAGGAAAACAGCAGCATGATCCCCAGCAGCCACCAGAAATTCGGCTGGACGAAACTGGCGAGGATGATCAGCAAGTACAGCACCGGCAACCCGGACCAGATCTCCAGAAAGCGCTGCCCCGCCAGATCGACCCAGCCGCCATAAAAGCCCTGCAACGCGCCGGCGATCACGCCGATCAGCGAGCTGAGCAGGGTCAGCGTCAGGGCGAACAGCACTGAGATGCGGAAGCCATAGATCACCCGCGCCAGCACATCGCGGCCCTGGTCGTCGGTGCCCAGCAAATTGTCCGCCGAGGGCGGTGCCGGTGCCGGGACTTTGAGGTCGTAGTTGATGCTCTGGTAGCTGAACGGGATCGGCGCCCACAGCACCCAGGCGTCCTTGGCCTTGAGCAGTTCGCGGATATACGGGCTCTTGTAGTTGGCTTCCAGCGGGAATTCGCCGCCGAAGGTGGTTTCCGGGTAGCGCTTGAGCGCGGGGAAGTACCAGCCATTGTCGTAGTGCACCACCAGCGGTTTGTCGTTGGCGATCAGCTCGGCGCCAAGGCTGGCACCGAACAGGATCAGAAACAGCCACAGCGACCACCAGCCGCGCTTGTTGGCCTTGAACAGTTCAAAGCGGCGGCGATTGAGAGGGGACAGGTTCATCTCAATGCTCCCGGCTTTCGAAGTCGATGCGCGGATCGACAAAGGTGTAGGTCAGGTCTCCGATCAGCTTCACCACCAGTCCCAGCAAGGTAAAGATGAACAGCGTGCCGAACACCACCGGGTAATCACGGTTGATCGCGGCTTCGAAACTCATCAGGCCCAGGCCGTCGAGGGAGAAGATCACTTCGACCAGCAGCGAGCCGGTGAAAAAGATCCCGATGAACGCCGACGGGAAACCGGCAATCACCAGCAGCATCGCGTTGCGGAACACGTGGCCGTAGAGCACGCGATGGTGGGTCAGGCCCTTGGCCTTGGCGGTCACCACATACTGCTTGTTGATCTCGTCGAGGAAGCTGTTTTTGGTCAGCAGGGTCATGGTCGCGAAGTTGCCGATCACCAGCGCCGTCACCGGCAGCGCCAAGTGCCAGAAGTAGTCGAGGATCTTGCCCCCCGTGCTCAGCTCATCGAAGTTGTTCGAGGTCAGCCCGCGTAACGGGAACCAGTCCAGATAACTGCCGCCGGCGAACACCACGATCAGCAGGATGGCGAACAGGAACGCCGGAATTGCATAGCCGACGATGATCGCCGAACTGGTCCAGACATCGAAGTGGCTGCCGTGTCGCGTGGCCTTGGCGATCCCCAGCGGGATCGACACCAGGTACATGATCAGCGTGCTCCACAGCCCGAGCGAGATCGACACCGGCATCTTTTCCTTGATCAGGTCGATGACCTTGGCATCGCGGAAAAAGCTGTCGCCAAAATCCAGCGATGCATAGTTCTTGACCATGATCCACAGACGTTCCGGCGCCGATTTGTCGAAGCCGTACATGTGCTCGATTTCCTTGATCAGCGCCGGGTCCAGGCCCTGGGCGCCGCGATAGGCGGACCCGGCCACCGACACTTCGGCACCGCCGCCGGCAATGCGGCTGGTGGCGCCTTCGAAGCCTTCGAGTTTGGCAATCATCTGTTCCACCGGCCCGCCGGGGGCGGCCTGGATGATCACGAAGTTGATCAGCAAAATGCCGAACAAGGTGGGAATGATCAGCAACAGTCGCCGAAAAATATACGCCAGCATCTGATTACTCCGTGCCCGCAGGGTCGGCTTGCAATTTGGTTTCGATCTCTATGGCCGGTTTGGCATCGGGCTTGACCCACCAGGTGGCCGTGCCGATGTCATATTTAGGCGAGACCTTCGGGTGGCCGATGTGGTTCCAGTAGGCCACGCGCCAGGTTTTGATGTGCCAGTTGGGGATCACGTAATAGCCCCATTGCAGCACGCGGTCCAGTGCACGGGCGTGGGCGACCAGGCTGGCACGGGAGTCGGCGTTGATCAGTTGTTCGACCAACTGGTCCACCACCGGGTCTTTCAGACCCATGGAATTGCGGCTGCCGGGTTTGTCGGCGGCTGCAGTCATCCAGAACTCACGCTGTTCGTTGCCCGGCGAGTTGGACTGCGGGAAGCTGCCGACAATCATGTCGAAGTCCCGTGAGCGCACGCGGTTGACGTACTGCGAGACGTCGACCCGGCGAATCACCAGCTCGATGCCGAGGTCGCTGAGGTTGCGTTTGAACGGCAACAACACCCGCTCGAATTCGGTCTGGGCCAGCAGGAATTCGATGCTTACCGGCTTGCCGGTGGCGTCGACCATCTTGTCATCGACGATACGCCAGCCAGCCTCTTGCAGCAGTTGATAGGCCTTGCGTTGCTGGGTGCGGATCATGCCGCTGCCGTCGGTGACCGGGTTCTGGAACGCCTCGGTAAACACCTGCTCGGGGATCTTGCCGCGGAACGGTTCGAGGATCGCCAGCTGATTGGCGTCCGGCAGGCCGGTGGCGGCCATTTCCGAGTTCTCGAAATAACTGCGGGTGCGCGCGTAGGCGCCGTTGAACAACTGCTTGTTGGTCCATTCAAAATCCAGCAACAGCGTCAGGGCCTGGCGCACGCGCACGTCCTGGAATACCGGCCGGCGCAGGTTGAAGACGAAGCCTTGCATGCCGGTGGGGTTGCCGTTGGGGATCTGTTCCTTGATCAAGCGACCTTCGGTGACGGCCGGAACGTTGTAGGCGTTGGCCCAATTCTTCGCGGTCATTTCCAGCCAGTAATCAAACTGCCCGGCCTTGAGCGCTTCGAGGGCCACGGTGTTGTCACGGTAATAGTCGGTGGTCATGACATCGAAGTTGTAGAAACCGCGATTCACCGGCAGGTCCTTGCCCCAGTAATCCTTGACCCGTTCATAGCGCACCGAGCGCCCGGCCTTCACTTCACTGACTTTGTACGGCCCGCTGCCCAGCGGGGCTTCGAGGTTGCCCTTGTTGAAGTCGCGGTTCGCCCACCAATGCTTGGGCAGCACCGGCAACTGGCCGAGGATCAACGGCAGTTCGCGGTTGTTGCTGTGCTTGAACTTGAACAGCACTGTCAACGGGTCTTCGGCAACCACGTCGGCGACGTCGTTGTAGTAGCCGCGGTACATCGGCGCGCCATCCTTGATCAGCGTCTGGAAGCTGAACACCACGTCTTCGGCACGCACCGGATGGCCGTCATGGAAGCGCGCTTCGGGCCGCAGGTAGAAACGCACCCAGTCGTTGTTCGGGGCTTTTTCCATCCTGGCCGCGATCAGACCGTACTCGGTGAAGGGCTCGTCAAGGCTTTGCTTGGCCAGGGTGTCGTAGATCAGGTCGATGTCGTTGGCCGACATGCCTTTGCTGATGAACGGGTTGAGGCTGTCAAAGCCGCCGAACCCGGCCTGACGGAATTTGCCGCCCTTGGGGGCATCCGGATTGACGTAGTCGAAGTGTTTGAAATCCGCCGGGTACTTCGGTGGTTCGTTGTACAGGGTCAGGGCGTGTTGCGGGGCGGCGCAGGCCAACCCGGCGAACAGCAGGGCGCCGGCCTGCAAGAGCAGGGCGCTGATGGCTTTCATCGATCTTTCTCCGAAGATTTCAGCCACCACGCGCTCAGGCCCAGGGTGTAGGGCGGCGTGGTGACGAAGGCAAACCGGTTGCGGTACGCCAGGCGGTGATAATTGAGGTACCAGTTGGGAATGATGTAGTGCTGCCACAGCAGCACCCGGTCGAGGGCCTTGCCGGCGGCGACCTGCTCGTCTCGGGTCTTGGCCGCGAGCAGTTGGTCGAGCAGTTGGTCGACCATCGGATTGGCGATACCCGCGTAATTTTTGCTGCCCTTGACCGCGACCTGGCTGGAGTGGAAGTACTGCCACTGTTCCAGTCCGGGGCTGAGGGTCTGGTTGAGGGTCATCAGAATCATGTCGAAGTCGAACTGGTCGAGGCGCTGTTTGTACTGGGCGCGGTCTACCGTGCGCAGCTTGGCGTCGATGCCGATGCTGGCGAGGTTTTCGACGTAGGGCTGAAGGATGCGTTCCAGGTTTGGATTGACCAGCAGAATCTCCAGGCGCAACGGCTGCCCGGACGCGTTCTGCAGGCGTTGGCCATTGAGCTTCCAGCCAGCCTCGGCGAGCAGGCTCAGGGCTTTGCGCAGGGTTTCCCGGGGGATGCCCTGACCCTGGGTTTGCGGCAGGCTGAACGGCTCAGTCAGCAAACGGGCGGGCAGTTGCTCGCGGTACGGCTTGAGCAGTAGCCATTCATGGCCGACCGGCAGGCCGGTGGCAGAGAACTCGCTATTGGGGTAGTAACTCATGGCGCGCTTGTAGGCGTCGCTGAACAGTGTGCGGTTGGTCCACTCGAAGTCGAACATCATCCCCAGAGCCTCTCGAACCCGCGCCTCGGCAAACGTCGGGCGACGGCTGTTCATGAACAGGCCCTGGGTCTGGGTGGGGATCTGGTGCGGTATTTGCGCCTTGATCACCTCGCCACGGCGGATTGCCGGAAAGTTGTAACCGCTGGCCCAGTTCTTGGCCTGGTGCTCGATGTAGATGTCGAATTCGCCAGCCTTGAACGCCTCGAACGCCACGTCGCTGTCTCGATAGAACTCGACTTCCATGCGGTCGACGTTGTACTTGCCGCGGTTGACCGGAAGGTCCTTGCCCCAGTAGTCCTTGACCCGTTCGAAAACGATCTGCCGCCCCGGCGTCACCGAAGTGACGCGATACGGCCCGCTACCCAGTGGCGGTTCGAAGGTCGTGGCCTTGAAGTCTCGGTCTTTCCAGTAATGCTGTGGCAGCACCGGTAGCTCGCCAAGGCGCAGGATCAGCAGCGGATTGCCGGCACGCTTGAACACGAAACGGATGCGCTGCGAATTGAGAATGTCGACCCGCAACACTTCCTGAAGATTGGTGCGGTACTGCGGATGGCCTTCCTTGAGCAGCAAGCGGTAAGAGAATGCCACGTCGTAGGCGGTGATCGGCGTGCCATCGTGGAAGCGTGCTTGCGGTCGCAGGTTGAATACCACCCAGCTTCGGTCCTCGCTGTACTCGACCGATTGGGCGATCAGGCCATAGCTTGAGGTGGGCTCGTCGCCGGACGGCGCGTATTGCCCGGTGCCGACCATCAGCGGTTCGTTCAGCTCGTTGATGCCGTACTGCAGGAAGTTCGGCGTGGCGACCGGGCTGGTGCCCTTGAAGGTGTAAGGATTGAGCGTATCAAACGTGCCAAATGCCATTACCCGCAACGTACCGCCCTTGGGCGCTTGCGGGTTGACCCAGTCGAAGTGGGTAAATCTGGCCGGATACTTGAGCGTGCCGAACTGCGCATAACCATGGCTTTCGCTGATCGTCGCGCTTGCGGTGGAGCTCAAGGCCAGGCTGATCAGGAGCGGGAGCAGGGGACGCTTCAAATAAGAAATCCGATCCAGGCGGCTTGGGCTTTGTGGCCCGTACAGTAACAGCTTGTATGGACAGGAAAAAGACGGGGGTTTAATGCGTTGTTAATTGCCAAGGGGTTGAGCCTGCAAGCGGGAAATCTGTGGCGAGGGAGCAAGCTCCCTCGCCACAGCGTTTGCCAAACTACAAAGTCAAAAAAAGCCCCTGGAATCAGGGGCTCGTTTTTAATGCGGATTGGCAACCGTCAACATCTGTCCAGGCTTGAGCGCCTGGCCGACGCGCGGATTCCAGCGCTTGAGATGCTGCATTTCAACGTTGAAACGCTTGGCGACGATGTACAGCGAGTCGCCTTGCTTGACCTTGTATTGGGTCTTTTGCTTCTTGGTGCTGGTCTTGGAGTTGGCGGCAACCACGGTGTTGACGCGTCCCGAGCTGCGTTTGCCGGTGTCTTGCATGACCAGGGTCTGGCCGGGCTTGAGGTTCTTGCCGGACAGCTTGTTCCAGCGCTGGAGATCCTTGACATCGACGTTGTTGGCCTTGGCAATGGAACCCAGGTTGTCGCCGCGCTTGACCCGATAACTGCGTTTGGCACTGGCCACTGCCGTGCTGTCCGCGCCATCGAAGACCGGCTTGAGCGGCTTCTTGCTGATCAGCTCTTCCGGACGCATGGTCTGCAGGCTGGTGGTCAGTAGCTGCGCCTTGGACGTCGGCACCAGCAAATGCTGGGGGCCGTCGATGGTGGTGCGTTGCTTGAAGGCCGGGTTGAGCTGGAACAACTCGTCCTCGTCGATGTTGGCCACCGCGGCGACCTTGGAAAGGTCCATGCGCTGGTTGATTTCGACGACCTGGAAGTACGGCTCGTTGGCGATCGGGTTGAGGTTCACCCCGTAGGCTTCCGGCGCCATCACGACCTGCGACAGGGCCAGCAACTTGGGTACATAGGCCTGGGTTTCGGCCGGCAACGGCAAGTTCCAGTAGTCGGTCGGCAGGCCTAGCTTTTCGTTGCGTTCGATGGCACGACTGACCGTGCCTTCACCGGCATTGTAGGCAGCCAGTGCCAACAGCCAGTCACCGTTGAACATGTCGTGCAGACGGGTCAGGTAATCCATCGCGGCGTTGGTCGACGCGGTAATATCTCGGCGGCCATCATAGAAACGGGTCTGGCGCAGATTGAAGTAACGCCCGGTGGACGGAATGAACTGCCACAGGCCAACCGCATTGGCCCGGGAATAGGCCATCGGGTTGTAGGCGCTTTCAATCACCGGCAACAGCGCCAGCTCCAAGGGCATGTTGCGCTCTTCGAGGCGTTCGACGATGTAATGAATGTAGAGGCTGCCGCGTTCGCCGGCGTTTTCGAGGAAAGAAGGATTGCTGGCAAACCACAGGCGCTGTTGCTCGATACGCGGGTTCACGCCCAGGTTGTCCTGCAACTGGAAGCCCTGGCGCATGCGCTCCCAGACGTCCTGCGGGATCTGCGGGGTCGGCTTTTCGCTGAGCCAGATGGGCTTCTGCTTGGCGCGGGCAGCAATGTTGGGCGTATGTGTCGCTTCAGATTGCGGAGCGTGGCTGGAGCAGCCCGCCAAGGTGGCGGACACAGCCACCGCTATGGCTTGAGCCAAGCGGGTCAATGCGTCTGAATTGATGGACTTACGTATGGATGACGACATTGGCTGGAAGTAAGTTCCGGGCAAAAATGTCGGGCGATTCTAGAAAGCGCACCCCCTGCGGTCAACCATTCAGCGTTTTTGGACCATCGTACAAGCTCTTTAGAACGTGTCTTTCCAGGCTCTGAGCGCCGCAAAAACCATGTCGGGCCGAGAGTTATCGGTGCCGGTCCGTTCGTCCGCTTTTTCTTTAACGGATGTTACGCCGGTACGTAAAAACGGATTTGTGCGCTTTTCCAGTGCGACTGTGGAAGGCAGTGTGATGACCCCGGCTTCCCGCTGACGGGTGACGGTGGCGAGGCGTTCCAGGGTGTCCGGATTGCCCGGTTCGACGGCGGCGGCGAAGCGCAGATTGCTCAGGGTGTATTCATGGGTGCAGTAGACGCGAGTATCCTCGGGAAGGGCTGCGAGGCGCGACAGCGAGGCATGCATTTGTTGCGGTGTGCCTTCGAACAAGCGACCGCAACCGGCAGCGAACAGAGTGTCGCCGCAAAACAGCAGGCCGCTGTGATAGTAGGCAATGTGGCCCAGGGTATGGCCCGGGACGGCGATGACATCAAAGTCATGGCCGAGCACGGTAATGCGGTCATCGTCCTTGAGCGCAACGTCCCGCGCCGGAATGTTTTCGCTGCCCGGCCCGTAGACCTTCGCGTCCGTCGCTTTCTTCAACTGTTCGACGCCGCCGACATGGTCATGATGGTGGTGAGTGATCAGAATATCAGTCAGGGCCCAGCCGGGATTGGCCGCAAGCCAGGCTGATACCGGGGCGGCATCCCCCGGATCGACGACCGCGCAGCGGTGCGTGTCGGGGTCTTGTAACAACCAGATGTAGTTGTCGGTGAAGGCGGGCAGGGCAGTGATCTGTATCATCGTCGGATTCGCCAAGCTGGAAACAATGGCGCATCTTAGAACTTCCTGGCGCGTTGGAGAATGCAATGACCGATAAAGCGTTCGCTCAGGCTGATCCTGACTGGCTGGCGTTGATCAGCACGGCCCGTGACTGGCTGTCCGGCCCCCTCGGGCAATTTTTGCTGGACGAAGAACGGCGCATGCTCGAAGACGAGCTCGGGCGCTTCTTTGGCGGCTACCTGGTGCATTACGGCCCGTCGGCCCAGACGCCGCCATCAGCACCGCAGGTACAGCGCAATGTGCGCCTGGGTGCGCCGTTGCCGGGCGTCGAGATTGTGTGCGAGGAGCAGGCCTGGCCGCTCAGCGAACATGCCGCCGATGTGGTGGTGTTGCAGCACGGTCTGGATTTCTGCCTGTCGCCCCACGGGCTGCTGCGCGAAGCTGCGAGCAGTGTGCGACCTGGCGGGCATCTGTTGATCATTGGCATCAACCCCTGGAGCAGTTGGGGTTTGCGCCATGTGTTCGCCCAGGACGGGCTGGGCAAGGCGCGCTGCATTTCGCCGTCACGGGTGGCTGACTGGCTGAACCTGCTAGGCTTCGCGCTGGAGAAACGCCGCTTCGGGTGCTATCGTCCGCCGCTTGCTTCGCCTGCCTGGCAAACTCGACTGGCGGGCTGGGAGCGCAAGGCCGGTGACTGGCAGTTGTCCGGCGGCGGCTTCTATTTATTGGTCGCGCGCAAGATCGTTGTAGGTCTGCGACCGCTCCGTCAGGAACGTCGCGAACCGATGGGCAAGCTGATTCCGTTGCCCATGGCCAAGGTCAACCGTCGCAATATCGAGCCCTAATACCCCATTTCATTTTCCGACCGGGTTGTCCCGGTCTCGGGCGTTGTCGATCGACGATCGGCGAGCCACCGTATTTTCTGGATAGACTGCATGAGCGATAGCGTAGAACTTTTCACCGATGGCGCCTGTAAAGGCAACCCTGGCCCTGGCGGCTGGGGCGCGTTGCTGGTGTGCAAGGGCGTGGAAAAGGAACTCTGGGGTGGCGAAGCCAATACCACCAACAACCGAATGGAATTGATGGGCGCGATTCGTGGCCTGGAAGAACTCAAGCGTTCGTGTGATGTGCTGTTGGTGACCGACTCCCAGTACGTCATGAAGGGCATCAACGAGTGGATGGCCAACTGGAAAAAACGCGGCTGGAAAACCGCCGCGAAAGAACCGGTGAAAAACGCCGATCTGTGGAAGCAGCTCGACGAGCAGGTCAACCGCCACAACGTCACCTGGAAATGGGTGCGCGGGCACATTGGCCATCATGGCAACGAACGCGCCGACCAGCTGGCCAACCGTGGCGTGGATGAAGTGCGCGGGTTCAAGCAGGCCTGATGACCGAGTCGTCCCCTTCGCGAGCAGGCTCGCTCCCACACTGGATCGCAGGTGAACTCAAGATCTGCGTTCAAGGAGATCAATTGTGGGGGCGAGCAGGCTCGCGAAGGGGACGAGTCGGTGTATCTGAAGATCCCGGCAAGCGTGTTAACATCGCCGCTTTTGCACGATTGACCGATTGAGAGCTGAACACCTGATGGCCACCAGATCCGTTGTACTCGATACCGAAACCACCGGCATGCCGGTGACCGACGGCCACCGGATTATTGAAATCGGTTGTGTCGAGTTGATCGGTCGGCGCCTGACCGGCCGGCATTTTCACGTTTACCTGCAACCGGACCGCGAAAGTGACGAAGGCGCCATCGGCGTCCACGGCATTACCAACGAATTCCTGGTGGGCAAACCGCGTTTCGCCGAAGTGGCCGAAGAATTTTTCGAGTTTATCAAGGGCGCGCAGCTGATCATCCATAATGCGGCGTTCGACGTTGGCTTCATCAACAACGAATTCGCCCTGATGGGTCAACACGACCGTGCCGACATCACGCAGCACTGTTCGATTCTCGATACGCTGATAATGGCCCGGGAGCGTCACCCGGGGCAGCGCAACAGCCTCGACGCCTTGTGCAAGCGCTATGGCGTCGACAACTCCGGCCGCGAACTCCACGGCGCCTTGCTCGACTCCGAGATCCTCGCCGACGTTTACCTGACCATGACCGGCGGCCAGACCAGCCTGTCCCTGGCCGGTAATGCCTCCGACGGCAATTGTTCCGGTGAGGGCGCGGACAACTCTGCAACGGAAATCCGTCGCCTGCCGGCTGGCCGCGCGCCGACCCGCATCATTCGCGCGAGTGAAGATGACCTGGCGCAACACGCGACGCGCCTGGAAATCATCAGCAAATCCGCCGGCGCGCCGGCACTGTGGTTGCAGTTGACCGAGGCGCAAGCCGAAGCTCAGGCGTAAATCAAAAACACAGGTTTTTGTGGCGAGGGAGCAAGCTCCCTCGCCACAAAATAGTGCGCTCGTTGTCCGGGATAGGGCATCTCGCTCGCCACATCCGCTCCAACCCTCTACCCTGAGGTGATTGGCAGGCTCAGGTCTGCCGCCTCAGGACACTGAGCCCCATGTATAAAGATTTGAAATTCCCGGTCCTGATCGTCCATCGCGACATCAAGGCCGACACCGTTGCCGGCGACCGTGTGCGGGGTATCGCCCGGGAGCTGGAGCAAGAAGGTTTCAGTATCGTCTCGGCGATGGATTACACCGAAGGGCGCCTGGTGGCTTCTACCCATCACGGCCTTTCGTGCATGTTGATCGCGGCGGAAGACGCCAGCGCCCACTCCCATTTGTTACAGAACATGGCCGAGTTGATCGGATTGGCGCGGGTGCGTGCGCCGGATTTGCCGATCTTCGCCCTCGGCGAGCAAGTGACCCTGGAGAACGCGCCCGCCGACGCGATGGCCGAACTCAATCAGTTGCGCGGCATTCTCTATCTGTTCGAAGACACCGTGCCGTTCCTTGCACGGCAAGTGGCGCGGGCCGCACGCAAATACCTGGACGGTTTGCTGCCACCGTTCTTCAAGGCCTTGGTGCAGCACACCGCCGACTCCAACTATTCCTGGCACACTCCCGGTCACGGTGGCGGCGTGGCCTATCACAAGAGTCCGGTGGGGCAGGCGTTCCACCAGTTTTTCGGGGAAAACACCCTGCGCTCGGATTTATCGGTGTCGGTGCCAGAGCTGGGTTCGCTGCTCGATCACACGGGGCCTCTGGCGGAAGCCGAGGCACGGGCGGCGCGCAACTTTGGGGCTGATCACACGTTCTTCGTCATCAACGGCACGTCCACGGCCAACAAGATCGTCTGGCATTCGATGGTCGCCCGCGATGACCTGGTGCTGGTGGACCGCAACTGTCACAAGTCGGTGCTGCATTCGATCATCATGACCGGCGCCATCCCGCTGTACCTGTGCCCGGAGCGTAATGAGTTGGGCATTATCGGCCCGATCCCCCTGAGTGAATTCAGTCCCGAGGCGATTCAGGCCAAGATCGACGCCAGCCCGTTGACCAAGGGGCGGGCGCCCAAGGTCAAGCTGGCGGTTGTCACCAATTCGACGTACGACGGCCTCTGCTACAACGCCGAGCTGATCAAGCAGCAACTGGGCAGCAGTGTCGAGGTGTTGCACTTCGACGAGGCCTGGTATGCCTACGCGGCGTTTCATGAATTTTTCAGCGGGCGCTATGGCATGGGCACTGCTCGTGGCGAAGCCAGCCCGTTGGTGTTCACCACCCATTCCACCCACAAACTGCTGGCAGCCTTCAGTCAGGCATCGATGATCCATGTGCAGGACGGCGGTGCGCGGCAGCTGGACCGTGACCGTTTCAACGAAGCGTTCATGATGCACATCTCGACCTCGCCGCAGTACGGCATCATTGCTTCGCTGGATGTCGCCTCGGCGATGATGGAGGGGCCAGCCGGGCGTTCGCTGTTGCAGGAAATGTTCGATGAAGCCCTGAGCTTTCGTCGCGCCCTGGCCAATTTGCGTCAGCACATCGCTGCGGATGACTGGTGGTTTTCCATCTGGCAGCCGCCCTCGGCCGAAGGCATCAATCGCGTGGTCACCGAAGACTGGTTGCTGCAGCCGGACGCTGACTGGCACGGCTTTGGCGGTGTGACGGACGATTACGTATTGCTCGATCCGATCAAGGTCACCCTGGTGATGCCGGGGTTGACTGCCGGCGGCGCGCTCAGTGAGCGTGGCATTCCTGCGGCGGTGGTCAGCAAGTTTCTCTGGGAGCGTGGGCTGGTGGTGGAGAAGACCGGGCTGTATTCGTTCCTGGTGCTGTTCTCCATGGGCATCACCAAGGGCAAGTGGAGCACGCTGCTGACCGAGTTGCTGGAGTTCAAGCGCAGCTATGACGCCAACGTCAGTTTGTCCAGTTGTCTGCCATGCGTGGCACAGGCGCATGTCTCGCGATACAGGGGCATGGGGCTGCGCGATTTGTGCGATCAGTTGCATGCCTGTTATCGCAGCAATGCCACGGCCAAGCACCTTAAACGCATGTACACGGTCTTGCCGGAAATCGCCATGAAGCCGGCTGACGCCTATGATCATCTGGTGCGCGGTGAAGTCGAAGCGGTCTCGATCGATGCCCTGGACGGGCGTATCGCTGCCGTGATGCTGGTGCCGTATCCACCGGGGATTCCGTTAATCATGCCCGGTGAGCGTTTTACCGACACGACCCGCTCGATTATTGACTACCTGGCGTTTGCTCGCACATTCGATAGCAATTTCCCGGGGTTCGTCGCCGATGTACACGGATTGCAACATGAAGACGAGGGCAATGGGCGGCACTACACCGTCGATTGCGTCAAGGAATGAGGACTTTTCCCAGTATGCAACCGGTCATCAATCCGAATCATCCAGGGCTGTCGGTGCGCGTTGCCGACGAAGGTTTTGCCGCCTATATCTGGGGCAGTGATTTCAGTTTTGAGGTCGCCGCTTACGGAACGCCTGAAATGGGGCACCCGGTGGAGCAATGGCGGGTCACGTCAATCACGCCGTATCGCAAATGCTATGGCATCGATCCCGAAGAGTTCAGCAGTTTTCGCGACGCACCGGACAGCGCAATTTTCATGGCGTTCCTTGACGACGAGCCGGTGGGCCATCTAGTGATCAGCACCAATTGGAACGGCTTTGCCCATATCGACGAGCTGGCGGTGCACGCGCCGGCGCGACGTCATGGTGTGGCCAAGGCGCTGCTGGACGTGGCGCAATTCTGGAGTCGCAAGAAGAAATTGCCGGGCATCATGCTCGAAACCCAGAACAACAATCTCGGTGCCTGCCGCCTGTACGAGCGCTGCGGCTATGTGATTGGCGGGATCGACCACCTGCGCTATCGCGGCATCGACCCCCATACCGCTGAGGTCGCGCTCTTCTGGTATCGATTGTTCGATAACCCGCTGGAAAACCCGATCAGTTCGCCAGCATCGCCGCGGCTTGTTCCGTAATGATGGTCAACAAGGTCTGGACGGCGGGCGATGGCTCACCGTTCTTCAAGGTCAACGCATAGAGGCTGATCGGCACGGCGGGGGACAGCGGGCACACATCGAGCCCGGTGGATTTGGCGCCGAGGGCGGTGAACGGGTCGACGATGGCCAAACCTTCACCGGCCTCGACCATGCTGCGCATCATCTGATGGGTCTGCACGCGGGTCTGGATCACCGGTGCCGGACGCAAGCCATGCAGCTTGTTTTCCAGTGCCGGGCTCAGCGGGTCATGGCCTTCGAGGCCGACCATCGTTTGTCCGGCCAGGTCCTGCAGTGAAATGTACTTCTGCTTGGGTTGCAGCCAGCCATGGGGCGCAAGCAGTTGCAGTTTGCCTTGAGCAATCACCTGGCAATCAATGTCGGCACGATCGGGGTCGTGCAGGCTCAGGCCCAGATCGCTTTCACGCAGCAACAGGCTTCTGACGATGTCGCGGGTTGGCTGGGCCAAGAGAGAGCAGGGTGCCTCGGGCAGGCGTCGACGCAGGGTCGCAATACTCTGTGGCAGCAATTGCTGGGCAAGGGGCGGGGTGCAGATGATGCGTAAGGGCGGTGCCAGGTACTGCTTTAGGCTATTGGCCAGGCGTTGCACCGGTTCCAGTGCGTCGTAGACGTGGGCGATTTCGGCCTGCAGCTCCCGCGCCTCGCGGGTAGCCTGCAAGCGCCCGCGCACGCTTGAGAACAGCATGAAGCCCAGTTGACCCTCGGCATCGCGCAAAATACCTTCGACTTCGGCCACTGGCAGCTGCAGCCATTCGGCGGCGGTGCCCAGGTGACCGGTCTGCAAGAGCGCCTGGATCACTTCGATATGGCGTAAGCGCATGCGTGAAGTCCATGTTCAGCGGGTGAAGGAGTCAGTCGCTGAATCCTAACCCAAGTCCGCGCATATGACTTCTGCTCATAACATCGAGTTATGACGCGACGCTGGTCACCGGCTCACGGGTGATGGTGACGCCCGTTTGCACCAGCATGAATTCATTGTCATCGACCTTGTTGACGCGATCGCCAATGGCCAGTTTGTACGTGGTTGCAGGCCCGGAACCGTCTGCAGACGGGGTGGACTCCTGGAACTCGTGTACCGAATAAATGCGGCCTTCCGCGTCTCTTGCATGGAACTGACCGACGAGTACTGCTGCCATCTGCTTAGAACCTCTGGAGATAAAACGCTTGATTTACGGCTTTGTAGACCGCCATCGAGCCAGGTAAGTTTTGCTGCTGAAAAAAAATAATCAGGACGCAGATATACCTGTGTTTACTGGCTGAACCATCGTCCGATCATCTATAACTACAGGCCTCCCCCCACGGACAATCGAGAGTCTTCCATGAGCAATGTCTATAACGTCGCCGTTGTTGTCGGCAGCCTGCGCAAAGCATCGATCAACCGCAAGATCGCGCTCGCCCTGGCCGATCTGGCGCCGGCCAATCTCAAGCTCACCATCGTTGAAATCGGCGATCTGCCGCTCTACAACGAAGATATCGATGGTGATTCACCGCCGGCAGCCTACAGCACTTTCCGGCAACAAGTGAGCTCATCCGACGCGGTGTTGTTCGTCACCCCGGAATACAACCGTTCTGTGTCGGCGCCAATGAAAAACGCCATCGACGTCGGCTCGCGCCCTCACGGCAAGAGCGCCTGGAGCGGCAAACCGGGCGCGGTGATCAGTGTGTCGCCGGGCGCGATTGGCGGTTTCGGCGCCAACCATCACCTGCGTCAATCCATGGTTTTTCTCAATGTGCCGTTGATGCAGCAGCCCGAGGCTTACCTGGGCGGTGCCGGTTCGGCGTTCGATGAAGCGGGCCAGTTGTCGGAATCGGTCAAACCGTTCCTGCAAAGTTTTATCAATGCATATGGACAATGGGTCGAGCAGCACAAGAAGGCCTGACTGAATCTGAGAGGCGGGGGCTTGATCGCAAGCCCCTTGGCCGCTGCGAAATGCTGCTTTACTGCATATTCGAAATTCCATATATTCACGCCTCGTTTGTTCAGAGGCGTGTTCTTCATGTCCGACTCCGCACTCGCGCGGCGTTGCTGATCGCACGTGATGGCGGACCGGCCGGTCCGTTGCTGCTGATTATTTCTCCATTCTTTGAAGGCAGTTGCGCATGTTTGTAGCGTCACTGATTTTTCTGCTGACCATCACCCTGGTGATCTGGCAGCCCAAGGGACTCGGCGTTGGTTGGAGCGCGGTACTTGGCGCGGTGCTGGCCTTGATTTTTGGCGTGGTACACCTGAGCGACATTCCACTGGTGTGGCAAATCATCTGGAACGCCACCGGCACCTTTGTCGCGCTGATCATCATCAGCCTGTTGCTGGACGAAGCCGGGTTTTTCGCCTGGGCGGCGCTGCATGTGGCCCGTTGGGGTAAGGGCAGCGGGCGCAAATTGTTTGCCTATATGGTATTGCTCGGGGCGTTGGTGTCGGCATTGTTCGCCAATGACGGTGCGGCGCTGATCCTCACGCCGATTGTGATCTCCATGCTGCTGGCACTGCGTTTTTCCCCGGCAGCGACCCTGGCGTTCGTCATGGGCGCCGGCTTCATCGCCGACACGGCCAGCCTGCCGCTGGTGGTGTCGAACCTGGTGAACATCGTTTCCGCAGACTTCTTCAACATCGGCTTCAACCGGTACGCGGCGGTGATGATCCCGGTCAATCTGGTCAGTGTCGCGGCCACGCTGGCGGTATTGATGTGGTTTTTCCGCCGCGACATCCCGAAAAACTATGACCCTGAGCAGTTGGAACATCCAGCGTCGGCCATTCACGACAAGGCGACGTTCTACGCCGGTTGGGCGGTGCTGGTGATCCTGTTGCTCGGCTGTTTCGCGCTCGAGCCGCTGGGCATTCCTATCAGTGCGATTTCGGCGGTGTGCGCGGCCTTGCTGCTGGCGATCGCCGCACGCGGCCACAAGATATCCACACGCAAGGTGATCAAAGAAGCGCCGTGGCACATCGTGATTTTCTCGCTGGGCATGTATCTGGTGGTCTACGGCTTGCGCAACGCAGGGCTCACCGGCTACCTGGCAAGCTGGCTCAATGGTTTTGCCGAATACGGGGTTTGGGGCGCGGCGCTGGGCACGGGGGTGTTGACCGCATTGTTGTCGTCGATCATGAACAACTTGCCGACGGTGCTGATCGGGCTGCTGTCCATCGATGCCAGCCAGGCGACCGGTGTGGTCAAGGAAGCGATGATCTACGCCAACGTCATCGGCAGTGACCTGGGGCCGAAAATCACCCCGATCGGCAGTCTGGCGACGTTGCTGTGGTTGCATGTGCTGGAACGCAAAAACATTCAGATCGGCTGGGGGTATTACTTCAAGGTCGGGATTGTGTTGACGGTGCCTGTGTTGTTGGCGACGTTGGCGGCGCTGGCTGTGCGGTTATCTCTTTAAACCGCGATAGCGGTAGTCCAGTCCACTCGGTGCTCAACCTTGCCCCGGCACATTGGGCCAAAGATCCGCTACCAGAAACAACCGCTCGGCCTCTTCCCAGTCGCCACGGGTATTTTCCGTCAATCGCACCAGCAATTGCGCCGGCGCGAGTGGGTCGAGGTCACTCAGCCATGCGCTCAGTTGCCCGGTGTTCCAGGTGTGTTCCGCCGTGTAGTGCGCCGGTGCCAGCCAGGCGTGGCGGGGAAGGGGTTGCCAGCGCCCCGGCAAGCTTTGCTCGACAAAATCAGACCAATCCTTTTGATGCAACCAGCGACCGCGCAAGTGTTGGGGGTGTGCACCGCTCGGCGCCGCCGCTTGCCCCGGCCATGGATAAAGCAAATAACCGCCCAGCCACAGGTGCGCACTGAACTCGCGAATGTCCAGCGACGCCAGCACTTCGCGGCTTTCGGGGCGTGCGGATATGGGCAGTTGATGCTGGCTCAAATGCGCCAGTTTGCGATCCAGCCGATCGTGACAGCCAGGGCCGAGCCATTGCGCGGCGTCATGCCCGTCACCCGATTGCGGGCCCAGATACAGCTTGATCGCCAGCTCCAGGTGATGCACGCCGTCGCGGTCACGCAGCAGCATATCCAATTCGCCCAAGGTGTGGCCTTCGCGGCGGATCGGCAGGTTGGCGGCAATCAGTTCGATGCCTGGCGCATGCTCCACGGCAAATTGCCAGAGTCGCTCATAGTACAAGCCAAGACGACGGGTGCGAGCCTGCGCCAACCAATGCAGCAAGCCATAGCTGTCCTGATCCAGCCGGCGCAGCCATTGTTCCAGACGCTCCGGAGCCTGTACCCAGTCGCTGCCGGCCAGCGGGTGGCGTTGCGGCCACGGTGTGTCGGCGAGCATCGGCGGCGCGAGAATGACCCACGCCAGGTCGCGCACTTCGGGGTGGCGCAGCTGGTGGGGTAACGGGAGCAAGTCTGGAAATAGGATCATCTTGCGAGCATAGCCCGAAACGCGAGCACGCCCTTGAGGCTGAAAGGATTTTGTCTATCAGCGCCTTTCGCCCATAATCGTGTTTTTGTCGCCGCACAGATTCCCAGCAGGAGCCCCATGGAGCAATTTCGCAATATCGGCATCATCGGTCGCCTGGGCAGTTCCCAGGTGCTGGATACCGTCCGCCGACTGAAACGGTTTCTGCTCGATCGTCACCTGCACGTGATTCTCGAAGACACCATCGCCGAAGTCCTGCCGGGCCACGGCCTGCAAACCTCGTCGCGCAAGATGCTCGGCGAAGTCTGTGACATGGTGATTGTGGTCGGCGGTGACGGCAGTCTGCTCGGCGCCGCACGCGCGTTGGCCAAACACAATATTCCGGTGCTCGGTATCAACCGTGGCAGCCTGGGTTTCCTGACCGATATCCGCCCTGACGAGCTGGAAATCAAGGTCGCCGAGGTGCTCGACGGCCACTATCTGGTGGAAAACCGGTTCCTGTTGCAGGCTGAAGTCCGTCGCCACGCCGAGGCCATTGGCCAGGGCGATGCGCTGAACGACGTGGTCCTGCACCCCGGTAAATCCACGCGGATGATCGAATTCGAACTGTACATCGACGGCCAGTTCGTTTGCAGCCAGAAGGCCGACGGCCTGATCGTCGCCACACCGACCGGTTCGACCGCCTATGCATTGTCCGCCGGCGGGCCGATCATGCATCCCAAGCTCGACGCCATTGTAATCGTGCCGATGTACCCCCATACCTTGTCGGGCCGGCCGATTGTGGTCGATGGCAACAGTGAGCTGAAAATCGTCGTGTCCAAGGATATGCAGATTTACCCGCAAGTCTCGTGTGACGGGCAGAACCACTTTACCTGTGCGCCCGGCGACACCATCACCGTCAGCAAGAAAGCCCAGAAGCTGCGGTTGATCCATCCGCTCGACCACAACTACTACGAAGTCTGCCGGACCAAGCTCGGCTGGGGCAGCAAGTTGGGTGGTGGAGGCGACTGATGCTCGATCCCGCGCGTAGCTACGACCTGATCGGTGACGTGCACGGTTGCGCAATGACCCTTGAGCATTTGCTCGACCGGCTCGGTTATCACAAACAAGGTGGCGTCTGGCGCCATGCTTCGCGCATGGCGGTGTTTGTCGGCGACATCATTGACCGTGGCCCGCGGATTCGCGAGGCGCTGCACATCGTCCACGATATGGTCGAGGCCGGTCAGGCACTGTGCATCATGGGCAACCACGAATTCAACGCGCTGGGCTGGGTGACACCGGCGCTGCCTGGCAGTGGCAAGCAGTTCGTGCGCGAACACACGCCGCGCCACGCGCGCCTGCTGCATGAAACCCTGACTCAATTTGAACAGCATCCCGGCGACTGGCATGACTTCCAGCAATGGTTCTACAAGCTGCCGCTGTTTCTCGATGCCGGGCGTTTCCGCGTGGTGCATGCCTGCTGGGATGCCGATCTGATCGAACCGCTGCGGGCGTTGTTTCCCAGCGGTTGCATCGATGAGCATTTCCTCCAGGCTTCGGCCGAGTCCGGCTCCTTTGCCTGTACCGTGTTCGATCGTCTGCTGCGTGGTACCGACATGCGCTTGCCCCATGGCCTGACCATGACCAGCGGCGACGGTCTGGTGCGTTCGTTCTTCCGCACCAAGTTCTGGGAGGACGACCCGAAAACCTACGGCGATATCGTGTTCCAGCCGGACGCCTTGCCTGAGCCAGTGGCCCAGACGCCATTGACTTCCACTGAAAAGAACAACCTGTTGCGCTACGGCGTCGACGAACCCTTGCTGTTCGTCGGCCATTACTGGCGCAGCGGCAAGCCGGCGCCGATCCGCCCGAACCTGGCGTGCCTGGATTACAGCGCCGTGCTCTACGGCAAACTGGTCGCCTATCGCCTGGACCAGGAAACGCGGCTCGATCCGCATAAGTTCGTCTGGGTCGATGTCGAGCGACCTGAGGTTTTGCAATGAAAGAGATGCTGCGATGAGCTCGGTAGCGGTTTTGCGACTGCCCCTGGCGGTGGACCTGAGCGGGTTCGTCAAATTGCTGCAACGCATGCAGGTGCCGCATCGGGTCAGCGAAGAGTCCGGTGAGCAGGTGTTGTGGGTGCCGCAGAACATCAGTGACGACGTCCTGGCGCTCTACGAACGGTTCCCGGCGGGCGATCCCGATCAGCAACTGGATATTCCGCTGGCACAAACCCGCAAGCGTCCGGGCTTCGTCGAGCAGGTGCGCTATGCGAAAGCCACGGCGCTGGTGCTGATCCTGAGTCTGATCGTCGGTGCATTGACGATGTTGGGCGACAACCTCAATACGATGCGCTGGCTGACGTTCCTCGATTTCCGCATCGTCGGCGAATACATCCACTTTGTACCGCTGGCCGACAGCCTCGCGGCGGGGCAGTGGTGGCGACTGGTGACGCCGATGCTGATCCACTTCGGCATCCTCCACCTGGCCATGAATGGCATGTGGTACTGGGAACTGGGACGGCGCATCGAGTCGCGCCAGGGCAGCATCAATCTGGTCGGCCTGACCTTGCTGTTCAGCCTCGTCTCCAACTACATCCAGTATTTTTTCAGCGGCCCGACCCTGTTTGGCGGGTTGTCCGGGGTGCTTTACGGCTTGCTCGGGCATTGCTGGATCTTCCAGTTACTGGCGCCGAACCCCGCCTATCGTCTGCCCCGGGGCGTGCTGGTGATGATGCTGGTGTGGTTGCTGCTGTGCCTGTCCGGGCTGGTCTCGATGATCGGCTTCGGCGAAATCGCCAACGCGGCCCACGTCAGCGGGTTACTCATCGGATGCTTCACCGGTTTGTTGGGCGGTTTGTATAACCGCCGTAAACTGGCCGCCTAATTCAGAACATGCCTTAAAGAGACGGAGACCCAATGTCCTCTTTTAACGAAATGATCAAGAACATCACCCCGGACATCTACCAGAGCCTGAAGCTGGCGGTGGAAATCGGTAAATGGTCCGACGGTGGCAAACTCACCGCCGAGCAACGCGAACTGTCGCTGCAAGCGATGATCGCCTGGGAAATCCAGAACCTGCCCGAGGAAGAGCGGACTGGCTACATGGGCCCGCAAGAATGCAGCTCCAAGTCGATCCAGGTGCCGAATATCCTGTTCAAGTCGGATGCCATCCATTGATTGAGATTGGCCGCGGTGCAATCAGTAAAATGTCGGCGCGCCTGGACGGGCCGAACGTGCAGTACGCATTTCGTCTGGGCGATGTCGAGGTACCGGTCAACCCGTTGATCGGTACCACGGTGCGCCTTGAGTACCTGGGGGCGATCCATTGCACCCATTGCGGACGCAAGACCAAAACCAGTTTCAGCCAGGGTTACTGCTACCCGTGCATGACCAGACTGGCCCAGTGTGACATGTGCATCATGAGCCCGGAACGCTGCCATTACGACGCCGGCACCTGCCGGGAGCCGGAGTGGGGCGAGAAGTTCTGCATGACCGACCACATCGTCTACCTGTCGAATTCATCCGGGGTCAAGGTCGGGATCACCCGTGCCACCCAGTTGCCGACCCGCTGGATTGACCAGGGTGCCAGTCAGGCGTTGCCGATCGTGCGCGTCGCGACCCGCCAGCAATCGGGCTTCGTCGAAGATCTGTTCCGCAGCCAGGTCGCCGACAAGACCAACTGGCGTGCCTTGCTCAAGGGCGATGCCGTGTCGGTGGACCTGCCGCAGATCCGTGACCAGCTGTTCGACAGCTGCGGGCAGGGCCTGCAAGGTTTGCAGGAACGATTCGGCCTGCAGGCGATCCAGACGATTGCCGACGTCGACCCGCTCGAAATCCGCTTTCCGGTCGAGCAGTATCCAGCGAAAATCGTCAGCTTCAACCTGGACAAGAATCCGATTGCCGAAGGCACGCTGATGGGGATCAAAGGCCAATACCTGATCTTCGACACCGGCGTGATCAACATTCGTAAGTACACGGCCTACCAGCTCGCCGTGCATAGTTAAGGACTCCAGCATGCGCACCGAACAACCGAAGATGATCTACCTCAAGGACTATCAGGCGCCCGAGTACCTGATCGATGAAACGCACCTGACCTTCGAGTTGTTCGAGGACCACAGCCTGGTCCATGCGCAACTGGTGATGCGCCGCAACCCCGAGCGCGGCCCGGATTTGCCGCCGCTGGTGCTGGATGGCCAGCAGCTTGAGCTGTTGTCGGTCACGCTGGCCGATCAGGAACTGACTGCAGCGCAGTATCAGTTGACCGAGAATCACCTGACCCTGCACCCGTCCAGCGCGACCTTCACGGTCGATACGAGCGTCAAGATCCACCCGGAAACCAACACGGCACTGGAAGGCCTGTACAAGTCCGGCACGATGTTCTGCACCCAGTGCGAGGCCGAAGGTTTCCGCAAGATCACCTATTACCTCGACCGTCCGGACGTGATGAGCACGTTCACCACCACCGTGGTGGCCGAGCAGCACAGCTATCCGGTGCTGCTGTCCAACGGCAACCCGATTGCCTCGGGGCCCGGCGAAGATGGCCGGCACTGGGCGACCTGGGAGGATCCGTTCAAGAAGCCGGCGTACCTGTTCGCGCTGGTGGCCGGTGATCTGTGGTGTGTCGAAGACACGTTCACCACCATGACCGAGCGCAACGTCGCGCTGCGCATCTATGTCGAGCCGGAGAACATCGACAAATGCCAGCACGCGATGAACAGCCTCAAGAAATCCATGCGCTGGGATGAAGAGGTCTACGGTCGCGAATACGATCTGGACATCTTCATGATCGTCGCCGTGAATGACTTCAACATGGGCGCGATGGAGAACAAGGGCCTCAACATCTTCAACTCCAGCGCCGTACTGGCCCGCGCCGAAACCGCCACCGACGCTGCGCACCAGCGGGTCGAGGCGATCGTCGCCCACGAATATTTCCACAACTGGTCGGGCAACCGCGTGACCTGCCGCGACTGGTTCCAGTTGTCGCTCAAGGAAGGTTTCACCGTATTCCGTGACTCAGGCTTCTCCGCCGACATGAACTCGGCGACGGTCAAGCGCATCCAGGATGTGGCCTACCTGCGCACCCACCAGTTCGCCGAAGACGCCGGCCCGATGGCCCACGCCGTGCGCCCGGACAGCTTCATCGAAATTTCCAACTTCTACACCCTGACCGTGTACGAAAAGGGCTCGGAAGTGGTCGGCATGATCCACACCTTGCTCGGCGCTGCAGGCTTCCGTAAGGGCAGCGACCTGTACTTCGAGCGCCACGACGGCCAGGCCGTGACCTGTGATGACTTCATCAAGGCCATGGAAGAGGCCAACGGCGTCGACCTGACCCAGTTCAAACGCTGGTACAGCCAGGCCGGCACGCCGCGTTTGGCGGTGAGCGAGTCTTACGATGCCACGGCTAAAACCTACAGCCTGACCTTCCGCCAGAGCTGCCCGGAAACCCCGGACAAGGTTGAAAAACTGCCGTTCGTGATTCCGGTCGAACTTGGCCTGCTGGACAGCAAGGGTGGTGAAATCGCCCTGCGTCTGGCCGGTGAAGCGTCGGCGCAAGGCACGTCCCGCGTGATCTCGGTGACCGAAGCCGAGCAGACGTTCACCTTCGTCGATATCGCTGAACAGCCGCTGCCATCGCTGCTGCGTGGTTTCTCGGCACCGGTAAAACTGACCTTCCCATACAACCGCGATCAGTTGATGTTCCTGATGCAGCACGACAGCGACGGCTTCAACCGCTGGGATGCCGGGCAGCAATTGTCGGTGCAGGTGCTGCAGGAATTGATCGCCCAGCAGCAGAAAGGCGAAACCCTGGTGCTGGATCAGCGTCTGGTTTCGGCCCTGCGTTCGGTGCTGTCCGATGAATCGCTGGATCAGGCGATGGTCGCCGAAATGCTCTCGCTGCCAAGCGAAGCATACCTGACCGAAATCAGCGAAGTGGCTGATGTCGACGCCATTCACACCGCCCGCGAGTTTGCCCGCAAGCAGCTGGCGGACGCGTTGTTCGAAGGTTTGTGGCTGCGCTATCAAGCCAACCGCGACCTGTCCAAGCAAACCCCTTATGTGGCCGAGGCCGAGCATTTTGCTCGTCGTGCGTTGCAGAACATCGCGCTGTCGTACCTGATGCTCAGTGGTAAGCCGGAAGTCTTGGCGGCGACGCTGGAGCAGTTCGACGCGTGCGACAACATGACTGAACGCCTCACCGCGCTCGCGGTGTTGGTCAACTCGCCCTTCGAAGAGCAGAAAGCCAAGGCGCTGGCGAGCTTCGCCGAGCACTTCAAGGACAATCCATTGGTCATGGACCAGTGGTTCAGCGTCCAGGCTGGCAGTGTCTTGCCGGGTGGGCTGGAGCGGGTCAAGGCGTTGATGCAGCACCCGGCGTTCAACATCAAGAACCCGAACAAGGTTCGGGCGCTGGTCGGTGCGTTTGCCGGGCAGAACCTGATCAACTTCCATGCGGCGGATGGTTCCGGGTATCGCTTCCTGGCGGATCTGGTGATTGAACTGAACGGCTTCAATCCGCAGATTGCTTCGCGTCAGTTGGCGCCTTTGACTCGCTGGCGCAAGTATGACGACGCTCGTCAGGCGTTGATGAAAGGGGAGCTGGAGCGGATTCGTGGTTCAGGGCAGTTGTCCAGCGATGTGTTTGAGGTGGTCAGCAAGAGTTTGGCTTGATCTTGGCTCTTTTGGACTTGGCGGCCGCTGGGCCGACCAAGGCCTTGGCTGACTGAGTACATATCCATTGCTTCGGTAACGGCAGCTTAGGGTTTCGCCCTTACGGCGACTCACTTTTTTACAAGCGCCTAAAAAAGTAAGCAAAAAACGCTCGCCCCTTGCGTACGGCCCCTCGCTAAGGCTCGGGGTCCCTTCGTTCCGGCATTCATCCGGGGGCATCGCCTCCGGTTGGCTTCGCTTCAACCGCCTCTCGATGTGTGCGGCTTCGCCGCACGGCGCTGCGCGCCCACCCCCGGATAAACGCCTCCACTCAGCCTGCCGAGGGGGCGGGTAAATCAAAAGGGCCGAGGCGGCCTACCGGCCGGCCTGTTTGTTTTGGTGGTCTGCATTCCAACCTGTATGAGCCAGCTCGCGGGCGATGTCGGCCTGACAACCGACCAATCTCCTGGGGTATGTCATCCAGTTGTAGGAGCCAGCTTGCTGGCGATAACGCTATGTCAGGCGCAACGATGTGGCCTGAACAACCGCCATCGCCAGCAAGCCGGCTCCTACAGGGGGAGATGCGCACCAACCAGATAAACAGGTCGGCCGGCAGGCCGCCTCGCGGTGCTGTGGCGGTTTTCGCCCCCTCGTGAGGCCGAGTGGAGGTTCTGCGCAGTGGGCAACCCGGCATGGATGCCGGGTTAGCCGCCCCCGGCCATGGATGGCCGATGGCGGCGGGCCCACGGAGCAGGACCGGAGCGCGGGCATGCCGAGCCACAGCGAGGCACCGAACGAAAGGGGCAAGAGCGCTTTGGTTACTTTCGCGCTTTTCGAAAGTGACCCGCTGTAAGAGCGGAACCATAGGTAGCCGTTACCGAAGAAACGGATATGTACCCAGCCCCCACACCCAGCCCACCTCAACCCCAATCACCCCACCTGATACCCAACCATTCAGAAAAAAACATCTCCCCGCGGTTAACAAAACATAACGTGCCGTCGATTGTCAGCCCTTCAAAAACACCGATAGGATAAGCCAGCTTCCGAAGGGGCTCTGGATTGCGGGTTTCAGGACTATGCTCTGAAACAGTCATTCCGGTGAGCACCCTTACGGCGCCCAGAAAGGTTGAATGACCTAACAATAATAAATGGGGGAAGGTCTATGAGTGAGCCTGTCATGGGTGTGGGTCTCTGCCGCCCGCTGGCGTTACGCAAATTCGCGTTGCTGGCTACAGCGCTCTCGCTGTTGGGCTCTGCCATGCTGTCAGCCCCTGCGCTGGCCGCGGCTGCGCCGGCATCCGACGTTGTTTATTCCATTGAATCGGCCAAGGCCAGCAAAAGCCTGATGCTCGATGTCGTTCACGCAGGCAAGCGCCTGGTGGCGGTCGGGGATCGCGGGCATATTCTCTATTCCGATGACCAGGGCACGACCTGGACGCAAGCCAAGGTGCCGACCCGGGCACTGCTGACTTCGGTGTTTTTTGTCGATGACAAGCACGGCTGGGCCGTCGGCCATGATGCGCAGATTCTCGCCAGCGAGGACGGTGGCGTCACCTGGACCAAGCAATTCGAAGATCTCAAACGCGAATCGCCGCTGCTCGACGTCTGGTTCCAGGACGTCAACAGCGGCTTTGCCGTAGGCGCTTACGGCGCGTTGCTGGAAACCACCGATGGCGGCAAACACTGGGAAGACGTCAGTGACCGCCTCGATAACGAAGACCAGTTCCACCTCAACGCCATCGCTGCCGTCAAGGACTCCGGGCTGTTCATCGTTGGCGAGCAGGGCAGCATGTTCCGCTCCGCCGATGGGGGCCAGACCTGGGAAAAACTCGAAGGTCCATACGAAGGCTCGCTGTTTGGTGTGATCGGCACCGCACAACCTTCTACGCTGTTGGCCTATGGCCTGCGTGGCAATCTGTATCGTTCTACCGATTTCGGCGGTAATTGGGAGCAAATCGAACTCAAGGCCGAACGCGGCGATCTGGAGTTCGGGCTGTCCGGTGGCACGCTGCTCGAGGATGGTTCCATCGTGATCGTTGGCAACGGCGGTTCGGTGATTCGCAGCAAAGATGATGGCGAAACCTTCCAGGTGGTCAACCGCGCGGATCGCATTTCCGTCTCGGCAGTCACGGCGGCAGGCAATGGCAATCTGGTTCTGGCTGGACAGGGCGGCGTTCGCGTCACCTCGCCTGACGGCACCAACGGCACCGAGTCGGGCAAATGAGCCGGGTTAATAATAAGAAGGCGCAGTTATGACTTCCTTGAGCACTCATCACCAGGAAAAGGCGACATTCCTCGAGCGCCTGATCTTCAATAACCGCCCGGCAGTGATCTTTATCTGCCTGTTGGTCAGTATTTTCCTGTTCTGGCAGGCGACGCTGATCCGTCCGTCCACCAGTTTCGAAAAAATGATCCCGCTGGAGCACCCCTTCATCCAGAAGATGATGGAGCACCGCAACGATCTGGCGAACCTGGGCAACACCGTGCGGATTTCGGTGGAAGCCACCGATGGTGACATCTTCTCCAAGGAATACATGGAGACCCTGCGCCAGATCAACGACGAAGTGTTCTACATTTCCGGTGTTGACCGTTCAGGCCTCAAGTCGCTATGGAGTCCGAGCGTACGCTGGACCGAAGTGACGGAGGAGGGCTTCGCCGGGGGGGAAGTGATCCCGCAGAGCTATAACGGCTCCCAGGCCAGCCTCGACCTGCTGCGCAACAACGTGCTCAAGTCCGGGCAGGTCGGCCGCCTGGTGTCCAACGATTTCAAGTCGAGCATTGTCGACATCCCGTTGCTCGAGGCCTATCCGGACCCGCAGGACCAAGGCAAGTTGCTGTCACTGGACTACCGCAAGTTCTCCCATGAGCTTGAAGACAAGATCCGCAACAAGTTCGAAGCGCAGAACCCCAACATCAAGATCCACATCGTCGGTTTCGCCAAGAAGGTCGGTGACCTGATCGATGGCCTGGTGATGGTGGTGATGTTCTTCGGCGTCGCCTTTGTCATCACCCTGATCCTGCTCTACTGGTTCACCAACTGCATGCGCAGTACGGTGGCGGTGTTGAGCACCACGCTGGTGGCGGTGGTCTGGCAGCTCGGGTTGATGCACTTCTTCGGTTTCGGTCTCGATCCTTATTCAATGCTGGTGCCGTTCCTGATCTTTGCCATCGGTATTTCCCATGGTGTGCAGAAGATCAACGGTATCGCCCTGCAGTCCAGTGAGGCGGACAACGCCCTGACCGCCGCGCGCCGGACGTTCCGCCAGCTGTTCCTGCCCGGGATGATCGCGATTCTCGCCGATGCCGTAGGCTTCATCACGCTGCTGATCATTGATATCGGGGTGATTCGTGAGCTGGCCATCGGTGCGTCCATCGGCGTGGCGGTGATCGTGTTCACCAACCTGATCCTGCTGCCGGTGGCGATTTCCTATGTCGGCATCAGCAAGCGCGCGGTAGCCCGCAGCAAAAAGGACGCGACCCGCGAGCATCCGTTCTGGCGCCTGTTGTCGAACTTCGCCAGCCCGAAAGTGGCGCCGGTGTCGATCGCGCTGGCCCTGATCGCATTCGGCGGTGGCCTCTGGTACAGCCAGAACCTAAAAATCGGTGACCTGGACCAGGGGGCGCCGGAACTGCGTCCGGACTCGCGCTACAACAAGGACAACAATTTCATCATCAGCAACTATTCCACCAGTTCTGACGTGTTGGTGGTGATGGTCAAGACCAAGGCTGAAGGCTGCTCGCGCTACGAAGCCATGGCACCGATCGATGAGTTGATGTGGAAGATGCAGAACACCGAGGGCGTGCAGTCGGCGATTTCCCTGGTGACCGTGTCCAAGCAAATGATCAAGGGCATGAACGAGGGCAACCTGAAGTGGGAAACCCTGTCGCGCAACCCTGACGTTCTGAACAACTCCATCGCTCGCGCCGATGGCCTGTACAACAACAGTTGCTCGCTGGCACCGGTGCTGGTGTTCCTCAACGATCACAAGGCTGAAACCCTGGATCGCGCAGTGCACGCCGTGCAGGACTTCGCCAAGGAGCACAACACCGAAAACCTGGAGTTCATTCTGGCGGCCGGTAACGCCGGGATTGAGGCGGCCACCAACGAGGTGATCAAGAAGTCCGAGCTGACGATCCTGATTCTGGTGTACATCTGCGTGGCGGTCATGTGCATGATCACCTTCCGCTCCTGGGCGGCGACCTTGTGCATCGTGTTGCCGCTGGTGCTGACGTCGGTACTCGGCAACGCCCTGATGGCGTTCATGGGTATCGGGGTGAAAGTGGCGACCTTGCCGGTGGTGGCGCTCGGGGTGGGGATTGGCGTGGACTACGGCATCTACATCTACAGTCGCCTGGAAAGCTTCCTGCGTGCCGGCCTGCCGTTGCAAGAAGCCTATTACCAGACCCTGAAGTCCACCGGTAAAGCGGTATTGTTCACCGGTCTGTGCCTGGCCATCGGCGTGTGCACCTGGATCTTCTCGGCCATCAAGTTCCAGGCCGACATGGGGCTGATGCTGACCTTCATGCTGCTGTGGAACATGTTCGGTGCGCTGTGGCTGCTGCCGGCACTGGCGCGGTTCCTGATCAAGCCGGAGAAACTGGCGGGGCAGAAGGGCAACTCGCTGTTTGCTCACTGATCCACGCTGAAATGAAAAAGCCGCAACCTCAGGGTTGCGGCTTTTTTACACCTGAAGATAAACCCAACCTTTGTAGGAACCAGCAAGCCGGTTCCTGCAAGGGGCACGTTTTATTCGGGATCGGCGCCTAGCACCACATTCAACGCACTGCGCGCATCATCCAGCTGCACCAGCGTCGCGTGCCGCGCGCCGAGGGCATCGCGGTTTTCGATGGCGGTGAGAATCGCCTTGTGCCGTGGCAGCGCCAGTTCATGCAGGTTCGGCCGCTGGTTGGAATGCTTCAAGGCCTCGGCGATGGCCACCGACAGCATGTTGCACAGATTGGCCAACAAGTCGTTGTGGGTGGCGTCGGCGATGCGGCTGTGGAAATCCAGGTCTGGTTGCAGCAAGGCTTCGGGTGTCGGCGCGGCTTCCATCCGTTGGTAGGCTTCGCCGATGGAGGCGATGTCGTCGTCGGTGGCAAATTGCGCGGCGAGGGCAGCGGCGGCCGGTTCGATGATGCTGCGCACGCTGGTCAACAGATTGAAGAATTCATTCTGCGGGCTGCTTTGCATCAGCCAGTGCAACACATCCGGGTCGAGCATGTGCCATTCCCGACGCGGTTTGACCACCGTGCCCACCCGCGGGCGGGAATACACCAGCCCCTTGGCAACCAGCACTCGCGTGGCTTCGCGCAATACCGGCCGACTGACCGCATATTCCTCACACAGCAGGGCTTCGGCGGGCAGTTTGTCGTCCGGCAGGAAACGTCCGGAGACGATCTGCATGCCCAATTCCTGGACGATGCGCGAGTGCATGCTTTTGCGGTCGGAGGGTTTGCGGTAATCCATGGGGAGTGGCGCGGTCCTGTGCGATAGAGATGCCGCGCATGATAGCAGGCGCGGCGCAATCTTGAGGCGGGCATGGAGCGAATGTGCGAGCGAGCCTGCTCGCGAAGGCGTCTTATCATTCAGCACTTATATTGACTGACATTATGCTTTCGCGAGCAGGCTCGCTCCCACAAGGTTTTGTGCAATCAGTGAGAGTGACGCGGCACTTCTGCCCCACGGCAGCCGACCAGGAAGTCGAAGTCGCAACCCTGGTCCGCCTGCAATACATGGTCGATGTACAGCTGGCGATAACCGCCCACCAGCAACTGCTGCGGCGGTTGCAGGTCGGCCATGCGCGCGGCCAGTTCGGCATCCGGAATATCCAGGTGCAACCGGCCACTCGCGCAGTCGAGCTCGATCCAGTCGCCTTCTTTTACCGTCGCCAAAGGTCCACCCGCAGCGGCTTCAGGGGCGACGTGCAGCACAACCGTGCCATAGGCGGTGCCGCTCATGCGCGCATCGGAAATACGCACCATGTCGGTCACGCCCTGGGCCAGCAGCTTGGCCGGCAAACCCATGTTGCCGACTTCAGCCATGCCCGGATAACCCTTCGGTCCGCAGTTTTTCATCACCAGAATCGAGTTGGCATCCACATCCAGTTCCGGGTCGTTGATCCGTGCCTTGTACATGTCGAAGTTCTCGAACACCACGGCGCGGCCGCGATGCTGCATCAATTCAGGCGTGGCGGCGGACGGCTTGAGCACCGCGCCGAGCGGTGCCAGGTTGCCGCGCAACACACAAATACCGCCGTCGGCGCGGATCGGGTTGTCCAGGGTGCGGATGACTTCGTCTTCGCCGTAGATCGGCGCGTCCTTGGTGTTCTCGCCGATTGATTTGCCGTTGACGGTCAGGGCATTCGGGTTGGGAATCAGATTGGCTTCGCCGAGACGGCGCAGGACTGCCGGCAACCCGCCGGCGTAGTAGAACTCTTCCATCAGGAAACGCCCGGACGGTTGCAGGTCGACGATGGTCGGCATGCCGCGACCGATGCGGGTCCAGTCGTCCAGATCCAGTTCCACGCCGATGCGCCCGGCGATGGCTTTCAAGTGGATCACCGCATTGGTCGAACCGCCGATCGCCGCGTTGACACGAATGGCGTTTTCGAAGGCTTCCTTGGTCAGGATCTTCGACAGTTTCAGGTCTTCGCGGACCATCTCCACCGCACGCATGCCGGACATGTGCGCCAGCACATAACGGCGCGCATCCACGGCTGGAATTGCCGCGTTGTGGGGCAGGGAAGTGCCGAGGGCTTCAGCCATGCAGGCCATGGTCGAGGCGGTGCCCATGGTGTTGCAGGTACCGGCCGAGCGGGACATGCCGCCCTCGGCCGCGAGGAAGTCGTCGATGGTGATGGTGCCGGCCTTGACCTGTTCGCTGAGCTGCCAGACCACGGTGCCCGAACCGATGTCCTTGCCCTTGTGCTTGCCGTTGAGCATCGGGCCGCCGGTGACGACGATCGCCGGCACGTCGCAACTGGCGGCGCCCATCAGCAAGGCAGGTGTGGTTTTGTCGCAACCGGTCAGCAGCACCACACCGTCAATCGGGTTGCCGCGAATCGCTTCTTCAACGTCCATGCTCGCCAGGTTGCGGGTGAGCATGGCGGTCGGGCGCAGGTTGGATTCGCCGTTGGAAAACACCGGGAATTCCACCGGGAAGCCCCCGGCCTCGATCACGCCGCGTTTGACGTGTTCCGCAATCTGGCGGAAATGCGCGTTGCACGGGGTTAGTTCCGACCAGGTATTGCAGATGCCGATGATCGGCTTGCCGTGGAACTGGTGGTCCGCGATGCCCTGATTCTTCATCCAGCTGCGGTACATGAAGCCGTTTTTGTCGGCGGTGCCAAACCATTGGGCGGAGCGCAGGGTGGGTTTCTTATCAGACATGATCGATTCTCTTATTGTATGACTATATTGTTCGAGCTGAGGCTTAACATAAGCGTAAATTCACCTATTTGGAAGTGTTGTTGGGTAATTAGTAATACTATATAGTCGTTTTCAGCGGAGGGATTGCCCTGGCGATTTATTGCGAGAGGCGTCTCCCGAGGTTCTATAAAAACAACAATCGGAGACCGATCTCATGAGCCAGGAATTGCGGCTTATTCGTCGCATCACGCTGAAACTGATCCCCTTCCTGATCCTGCTGTACCTCATCGCCTACGTGGATCGCTCCGCCGTGGGCTTCGCCAAATTGCACATGGGCGCCGACATCGGCCTGGGTGATGCGGCCTACGGTCTCGGTGCCGGGCTGTTCTTCATTGGTTACTTCCTGCTGGAAATCCCCAGCAACCTGATGCTCGACCGCTTCGGCGCGCGGCGCTGGTTTGCGCGGATCATGGTCACCTGGGGCGCGATCACGATCGGCATGGCCTTCGTCCAGGGGCCCAACAGCTTCTACGTCATGCGCTTTTTGCTCGGTGCCGCCGAAGCCGGTTTCTTCCCCGGTGTCCTTTACTACATCACCCAGTGGTTCCCGGTTCGCCATCGCGGCAAGATCCTCGGGCTGTTCATCCTGTCGCAACCCATTGCCATGATGATCACCGGCCCGGTGTCCGGCGGCTTGCTGGGCATGGACGGTGTACTCGGGCTGCACGGCTGGCAGTGGCTGTTCATCGTCATCGGCGCCCCGGCGATCCTGCTGACCTGGCCGGTACTGCGCTGGTTGCCGGACGGTCCGCAACAGGTGAAGTGGATGAATCAGGCGGAAAAAGACTGGCTCACGGGCGAACTGCAAAAGGACCTCCAAGCGTACGGCCAGACCCGTCACGGCAATCCTTTGCACGCGCTCAAGGACAAGCGCGTGTTGTTGCTGGCGTTGTTCTACCTGCCGGTAACCCTGAGCATTTATGGCCTCGGTCTGTGGTTGCCGACGCTGATCAAACAGTTCGGCGGCAGCGACCTGGTGACCGGGTTCGTGTCCTCGGTGCCGTACATTTTCGGGATCATCGGCCTGCTGATCATCCCGCGCAGCTCCGACCGTTTGAATGATCGCTACGGCCATCTGGCTGTGCTGTATGTACTGGGCGCTATCGGCCTGTTCCTGAGTGCCTGGCTGACGGTGCCGGTGCTGCAACTGGCGGCACTGTGCCTGGTGGCGTTTGCGCTGTTTTCCTGCACGGCGGTGTTCTGGACTCTGCCGGGCCGGTTTTTTGCCGGTGCCAGTGCGGCGGCGGGGATTGCGTTGATCAACTCGGTGGGCAACCTCGGCGGCTACATCGGCCCGTTCGTGATCGGTGCGCTGAAGGAGTACACCGGCAACCTGGCTTCCGGCCTGTATTTCCTGTCCTGCGTGATGGTTTTCGGGCTGATTTTGACCGGCGTGGTTTACCGCTTGCTGGAGCGCAAGCACGTGTTGCCTGCGGATGATTTTGCGGCCAGTGCACGCGGGGCGACCCGTACCTGACCCATAACTGCAAATCACCACTATCCCTGTGGGAGCGGGCTTGCCCGCGATAGCAATCTATCTGGCACATGAATGTTGAATGTGCTGCCGTCATCGCGGGCAAGCCCGCTCCCCACAGGGAGTCAAGTGTGCCCAAGTTCTGTGTTTACAGGAGAAATTTCATGCGTTTGGTTCAATTCGAATTGAGTAACGGCGAGCGCCGCGTTGGCGTGGTCGAGGATGGGCTGGTGCGCGAAGTGCAAGGCGCCCGCACCGTTCGCGACCTGGCCCTGGCGGCGATCGAGGCGGGCGTCGGACTTGAGCAGCAGGTACAGGCCCTGGGCCTGGGCATCAGTCACGATTACGCGCAACTGCTGGCACAACTGCGCATCCTGCCGCCGCTGGATCACCCGGACCCGGCACACATGCTGGTCAGCGGCACTGGCTTGACCCACCTGGGCAGCGCTTCGGCCCGAGACAAGATGCACCAGCAGGCCGGTGACGAATCGGCAATGACCGACACCATGCGCATCTTCAAGTGGGGCGTGGAGGGCGGCAAACCCGCTTCAGGCCAGGCGGGCGTACAGCCGGAGTGGTTCTACAAGGGCGACGGCAGCATCGTCGTGCGTCCCGGCCAGCCGTTCCCGTTGCCGCCGTTTGCGGAAGACGCGGGTGAAGAGCCGGAGCTCAGCGGGCTGTATGTCATCGGCCATGACGGCAAACCCTACCGCGTCGGTTTTGCCGTGGGCAACGAATTCTCTGATCACGTCATGGAGCGCAAGAACTACCTGTATCTGGCGCACTCGAAACTGCGCAGTTGCAGCTACGGCCCGGAGTTGCGGGTCGGCGAATTACCCCAGCATCTGGCCGGCACCAGCCGCATCTTGCGCGACGGCGAAGTGCTGTGGCAGAACGAGTTCCTCAGTGGCGAGGCCAACATGTGCCATAGCCTGGCGAACCTTGAGTTCCACCATTTCAAATACAGCCAGTTCCTGCGCCCGGGGGATGTGCACATTCACTTCTTCGGCACGGCAACGCTTTCGTTTGCCGATGGCGTGCGCACGCAACCGGGGGATGTGTTCGAGATCAGCCAGGCCGAATTCGGCGCGCCGTTGATCAATGGCATCGCACCGGTTGCAGCAGCGTTTGAACCCGGCACCGTCAGCACACTTTGAGGAAAAATGCATGTCCCTGATTCTTGGTCATAACTACATCGGCGGTCAGCGCAGCGCGTTGGGTAGCGTCAAACTACAGAGCGTCGACGCCGAAACCGGCGATGCATTGCCCCATGATTTCATCCAGGCCACGCCGGAGGAAGTCGACGCCGCCGCCCAGGCCGCCGCTACGGCGTTTGCGGCTTACCGTAGCCTGAGCGCTGAACGTCGCGCGCAGTTCCTGGATGCGATAGCCGTTGAACTGGATGCGCTGGGTGATGATTTCGTGTCGTTGGTGTGCCGCGAAACCGCGCTGCCCGCCGCACGGATCATTGGCGAACGGGGTCGCACCAGCGGCCAGATGCGTCTGTTCGCCAGCGTGCTGCGTCGAGGTGATTTCTATGGCGCGCGTATCGACCAGGCATTGCCGGACCGCCAACCGCTGCCGCGTCCCGACCTGCGTCAATACCGAATCGGCCTGGGCCCGGTGGCCGTGTTCGGTGCCAGCAACTTCCCCCTGGCGTTCTCGACAGCCGGCGGCGACACCGCATCGGCCTTGGCCGCCGGTTGCCCGGTGGTGTTCAAGGCCCACAGTGGTCACATGGCAACCGCCGAAATGGTGGCCAATGCGATCATCCGTGCCGCCGAAAAAACCGAGATGCCGGCCGGTGTGTTCAACATGATCTACGGCGGTGGAGTCGGTGAAGCGCTGGTCAAGCATCCGGCGATTCAGGCGGTGGGCTTCACCGGGTCGCTCAAGGGCGGCCGCGCCTTGTATGACATGGCTGCCGCACGTCCGCAACCGATTCCGGTGTTCGCGGAAATGTCGAGCATCAACCCGGTGATCATCCTGCCCGAGGCGTTGCAGGTACGCGCTGAAACCATTGCTCGCGGGCTGTCGGCTTCGGTTGTTCAAGGGTGTGGTCAGTTCTGCACCAGTCCGGGCCTGGTGATCGGCATTCGTTCCGCACAGTTCAGCGCATTTCTCAAATTGCTCACCGACATGATGGCGGATCAACCGGCGCAAACCATGCTCAATGCCGGGACGCTGAGCAGCTACGGCAAAGGCTTGCAAAAGCTCCTTGATCATCCCGGCATCGAACATCTGGCGGGGAGTGCGCAACAAGGACGCCAGGCGCAGCCACAGTTGTTCAAGGCTGATGTCAGCCTGTTGATCAACGGCGACGAAGTGCTGCAGGAGGAAGTGTTCGGGCCGGCCACCGTGGTCGTCGAAGTGGCGGATCAGGCGCAATTGAGCGCGGCGTTGAACGGTCTGCACGGTCAACTGACGGCGACTGTCATTGGTGAACAGGCGGACTTCCAGCAGTTCAGCGAACTGACGGCGTTGCTGGAACAAAAGGTCGGCCGAATCCTGTTCAATGGTTATCCGACCGGCGTGGAAGTCTGTGATTCGATGGTCCATGGCGGGCCGTATCCGGCGACCTCGGATGCCCGTGGCACGTCGGTGGGCACCTTGGCCATTGACCGTTTCCTGCGCCCGGTTTGCTTCCAGAACTACCCGGACAACCTGCTGCCGGAAGCGCTGAAAAACGCCAACCCGCTGCGTATTCAACGGCTGGTTGATGGCAAGCCCTCGCGCGACGCGATTTAACCGCTGGTGACTGTCCTTGTGGGAGCTAGCAGGCTGGCTCCCACAGGTTTGCGTGGAACTGTCATCAAATGCATGAGCTATCATTGCGTCTTTCTCATTTAAAGATTGACTGCCATGACTGCTGTAACAGACACCTTGCTCAACGCCCTCGAACACTGCGGGATGGTGGAAATCGACGGGCTGCATGCCTTCGAATTCGCCCTCGATGAGGACGACAATCTGCACATCGAATGCATGGATGGGCGCAATGCCCTGCACTGGGAATTCACCCCGGCGCAAATCCAGGCCGCGACCTTCGACGTCACGCTGCAAAGCTGGCTGATCAACGACAACAATGGCGAACACCGACTGGTGTGCCTCGGCGATGTCATCAGCGGCGATAACGACGACGATGAGCCTGCGGATGAATAAGCTCTGGCCGCTGTTGATCGCCGGCAGCATCGGCGCGATGGGCGTCCAGGTTGCCTGCGCCGACGACTATCAACTGCTCGTCGGTTCGTACACCGCCGGGCAAAGCGAAGGCATCTATCGGCTGAGTTTCGACAGCGCCACCGGGCAGATCAACGCCAGGCCGCTGCAAGTGATCAAAAGCGAAAACCCGTCCTGGCTGACCCTTTCAAGAGATCAGCGACACCTGTTCGTGGTCAACGAAAATGGCCCGGGTCAGGCCGATCCGGTAGGGCGTGTCAGCAGCTATTCCATCGACCCCAAGAGCCATGCGCTGAGCCTCATCAATCAGGTGCAGAGCCTGGGCAATGAGCCGACGCATTCAAGTCTCAGCGGCGATGCCAGCTATTTGTTCGTCAGTAACTACTCGGTAGCCGAAGACCCGGGCGGCACGCTTGCACTGTTGCCGATTGGTGCGGATGGCGCACTCAAGCCCGTGGTGCAAATGAGCAGCCATCCGGCCAGTCGGGTCAATCCCGAGCGGCAGATGTCGGCGCACGTGCATTCGACGGTGCCATCGCCCGACGGCAAGTTCGTATTCTCCAATGACCTGGGTGCCGACAAGGTTTTTGTTTACCGTTTCGACCCCAAGGCCAACCCGGAGCGGCCGTTGACTCCGGCCACGCCAGCCTTCGTCCAGTTGCCGCCCGGAAGCGGGCCACGGCATTTGTTGTTCAGCGCCGACGGCAAACACGCCTGGCTGACCCTGGAAATGAGCGCGCAAGTCGCCGTATTCGATCACCGCGATGGCAAGCTTGAGCAAACGCAGATGGTCGAACTGGCTGCCGGTCAACCGGTCAGCGACAAGGCCGCTGCTGCATTGCACACCTCAGCCGATGGCAAGTTCCTCTACGTCAGCAACCGTGGCACGGCCAATCAGTTGCTGGTGTTCGCCATCGCCCCGGCGACCGGCCATCTCAAGGAGCTGCAACGCCGAACGGTGGAGGGTGACCATCCCCGTGAGTTCAGCCTCGACCCCAGTGGCAAGTTCGTGCTGATCGCCAACCAGAAAAGCAACCAGATTGTCGTCGTCGAACGCGATGCCAACACCGGTCTGTTGGGCAAAACCGTGCAGAAACTGCCGATAGACGCCCCGAGCGACCTCAGGTTTTTGCTGCGGCAATAGGCCGCAGGCCCCGGTTTATGGGGCCTGCGCCGTTCTATCAATGAGGCTGATATGTAGTAATGCTACAAAGCATTTCAAGGCCTCATTCCTCGAGGGTTAAGTTTGCTTCACGGCCCCACCGGGCAAGCAAGCCAACTGACTCCGAGGAATACCGCATGAACTTCAATCTCTTCTCCGTAATCGCCGCGTCTGCCATCTCTGCCAGCGTTGTTCTGCCTGCCAGTGCCAACGTTGAAGTCAGCGACAAAAAATCCCACACCCAGAGCTATACCCAGAAATACCTGCAACAAAGCGCCAAGTTCTACGCCGCGCTGGATCACAAAGCCCAAGACTGAAATGTCCTTTCTGCAGCCTTTATGCAGGAGCGAAGTCACTTGCCGATCGAGGGCTGAAGACTCGAAAAGCGC
Source organism: Pseudomonas reinekei (assembly GCF_001945365.1). Classification (GTDB taxonomy): domain Bacteria; phylum Pseudomonadota; class Gammaproteobacteria; order Pseudomonadales; family Pseudomonadaceae; genus Aquipseudomonas; species Aquipseudomonas reinekei. The sequence goes on along the minus strand of NZ_MSTQ01000002.1, from coordinate 285,863 downwards.
CGAAGTGATGTCGCTCCTGCATAACGCATTTACGACAGCATCAAATAGCTATCAAGGTATCGCTTGATATCATATGGCCACCGGTATAAATTTGGCGCGGATTTATTGACTCCTTCTCAAGAAAAGGATCGACAATATGGCGATGCGTCTGGCCGTGGTTTTGCTTTTCCTCTATTCCACTCCTATTTTGTCCGCGGCTGAGCCTGTTTCCGGCGAGCCTGACGCTGCCCGCGAGCGCTTGATTAGTTTTATTGAAGACTGAAATAGTCTCCTTTAATGATCAACGAAGTTGATATTCGCTATAGATGAGACTCGTTGGTTCTTCGGGCTGGTTTGATTGATTCTGTGGACTCTGAAACATGTCCACGGAGTTCATCATGGCCCATGCAATCATCACTTCTGCCAAACGCGGCGCCTATGTGGCCATCGGTCTTTACCTGGTCATGGTGCTGGTCGTCAGTCTTTCGCCGCAGTCGCAACAAACCTTCGAAGCGCCGATTCAGGTCGCCCATCCTGGTATCCAGTTTGAACACCGCGCCCAGCAGGCGATGGTCGATCAGGCTGACCTCGCAGGAGTCGGCGGAGCATGAACAGATGCAAACTCTTGATCATCGCCTTCCTGGCGTTCATCACCAATGGATTTTCCCTGCTGGGGATCGGGCAAGGCTCGATAGGCGGGGTGGCACGGGCCATCGAGGCTAACCACAACATCGCGCGCAACATCGACATCGCCAAGGGCATGGGTGTGGGCATGCTGGCCGGTAATCCGCCGGTTGACCCTGAAAGCAGTTTTTTCGGGCCGTTCCAGGTGGATTGCTCGGTCATCGGGATGTGTGAAGTTTTGGCCTGAGTACCAGCGAAATTAATTGTGGCGAGGAAGCTTGCTCCCGTCCGGCGGGAAGCAGTCGTAAAAGAGGCTGCTCCGCAGCCCAGCGGGAGCAAGTTCCCTCGCCACAATTCCAGTGCTGTTATTTTTTCATGATCAAAGTAAACAGTTCGGACTCTAGAAACCGCTGCAACCAGGCCTGTAGATGGCGATACGGTGTCTGCGCGAACCAATCGCGATCGACATGGGCGAATTGCCGTATGAACGGCATCAGCGCCACATCGGCCAGGCTTGGGTGCTGCGCGAACAAGTAGTCGCGCTGCTCCAGCAACTGATCAAGTTTGTGCAAAAACACCGAGCCCTCGGCGCGATAGGTTTCCATCGGGTGCTCGGGGTAGCGTTCGGCGTATTTGTAGTGGTTCAGATGCACCTTGAAGGTCTGATCGTTCTCTTCGATCAGCTCGGCGATTTGCGCCTGGCCTTGCGGATCATCCTTGAGCAGCCAGTCTTGTGGATCGTTCTGCGCCAGTGCCCAGCGCATGATCTCCAGACTTTCTTCGATCACCCGACCTTTGACGCTGAGCACCGGCACCGTGCCCTTGCTCGACAGCGCGAGCATCTCGGCGGGCTTGGCTTTGAGACTGACTTCGATGATGTCCACGGCCACGCCCGAATAACGCAGGGCCATGCGTGCGCGCATGGCGTATGGGCAGCGGCGGAAGGAATACAGCGTGTTCATTTCACCTCCAGGGTGCTCAAGCCATTGCCTTGGCGGCGAACCTGAATCTGTACCGGAATCCGCTCATGCATTTCCTGCACATGGGAAATCACCGCGACTTTGCGCCCCTGCGCCTGCAAGCCGTCGAGCGCATCCATGGCCAGTTGCAGCGACTCCGGGTCAAGGCTGCCGAAGCCTTCATCGATGAACAGCGACTCGATTTTCAGTGTGCTCGACGCCATCGACGCCAGGCCGAGAGCCAACGCCAGCGAAACCAGGAAAGTCTCGCCACCGGACAGCGAATGCACCGAGCGCAGTTCATCGCCCATTTCGGTGTCCATCACTAGCAACCCGAGCATGCTGCCGCCGCGTTTGAGGCGATAGCGGCGCACCAGTTGGCGCAATTGCACGTTGGCGTGGTGTACCAGCAAATCGAGGTTGTAGGCCTGGGCGATCTTGCGGAAGGTGTCGCCGGTGGCGGAACCGATCAACGCATTCAGGCGCGCCCAGCGCTGGAACTCGGCATAGGCATCGGCGATTTGTTGGGCCAGTGCCTGATTGGCATTCTGCCGGCGCTGATCTTCGGCTTGTTCGGCGCGCAGTTCGGCGCAGCGGTGCTCGCTGGCGGTGAACTGCGCCTGCAGTTCAGTCAGCGCCGAGGCGAGTTGTTCCGCGTCGAGGTTGCCGTTGTGTTGCGCTTGATGATCGACCAGGCGTTTATCGCGCTCCTGCAGCAACACCTTGGCCTGCTCGATGGCTTTTTCGCTGTTCAGCAAGCGCTGGCGCAGTTCGTTGACCTGCTGGTCTTCGATACTCAGCAGCGATTCCAGCCCGCCGTCATCCAGCTCCGGATGCAGGGCGCGCCAGTCGTTGATCTTGCCGCTCAGTTCACGGTCTTCGGTGTGCAGGGCCAGCTGGCGCTCCTGCTGCGCCTTGAGTTCGGCGGCGAGTTGCACTCGCTGCGTGCGCACCTCCTGAAGTTGCTGATTGGCCGAAGCTTCGGCGCTGCGTGCCTGTTCAACGGCTTGATCAAGCTGTTGCTGCCATTGCTCGGCACTGGCGTGGGTGCCGAGCAAGCCGCTCAGTGTTTGCTCACACGCCTGTTGCTGCGCCGTGAGTGCGTTGAGCTGTTGCTGCACTGTCTGCAGGTGTTGGCTGCGCGATTGCTGGCGATCCTGTTCTTTTTCCAGGGTTTGCTGGCGTTGCTGCTGTTCGCCGAGTTCGTCGCGCTGCTGTTCGAGTTGTTCCAGGCGCTGGGCGATCTGCTGATCGAGCTCCATGAAGGTCGCCGCGGGATCACGGCGTAAAGCTTCAAGCGTGGCGGCGGGGAGCAGGGTGCTGAAAGCCGCCAGCTCTTCATCCAGCCGCTGGCGATCATTGGCCAGTTCCTTTTGCTGATTGACCAGGTGCTGCGTCGCCTGCTGACTCGCTGTCTCACTGCTGCGCAGCTGTTGTTGCAGGCGTGCGGCATCCTGTTGCAGGGTCAGCAGGGCGGTTTGCCGTTGCTCGTCCTGGCTGATGCTCTGGTTCAGCTGGCTGTTTTGCTGCGCCAGCCAGGCATCGCGTTTGCCAGCATCCTGGGCGAACAATTGGGTCGCCAGCGGATGCGCTTCAAGGCTTGGCGTCAGGCTCTGTTGCTGCGTCGAGAGCGCTTCCTGTTGTTGCAGCAACTCTTTTTGCCGGGCGATCACGCCACCGACTTCAGCACGCAGCTCGGTGAGTTTTTCCTTGAGCAGGTCGACGGCTTTCTGCGCATTGGCCTGCTCGCTTTCGTCGTGTCGGCCAAGGCTTTGCAACAGCGCTTCAGGCTGGTGATACGGGTGCTCGTTGCTGCCGCACACCGGGCACGGCTGGTCATCCTGCAATTGCGCGCGCAACTCTTCGACACTGGCACTGCGCGCCAGGCGTTGGCGTTCCAGCAGCTCGCGGGTGACGTTGAGGGTTTGCTCGGCGACCACCAGTTCGCTCTTGGCCTGGACGCCGTCCTGGGTCAGGCGCTCGCGGGTTTGCTGCGCATCGAGTTGACGCTGCTGGAGATCGGCGCCACGTTTGTCCAGTTCCTGCTGGCTGGCCCAGAGCCTTGTCAGCTCTTCAAACCCGCGCAGTTGCTTGCGATTGTCTTGCAGCAGGCTGCCGAGAATCTGGATTTGTTCAGCCACCGCTTCGGGCTCGGCGCCGGCCTCTTTGTAGAGCACTTCCAGGTGTTGCTTTTGCCCGGCCAGTTCTTCGCCGGCCTGCGCTGCACGCTGTTCAAGCGAGGCCAGTTCTGTCTGACCCTTGTTCAGGCGATTGCCCACCAGCATCAGTTGCTGCAAGCGATCTCGGTAGGCATGCCAGGCATCGCTCAGCGGCGCCAGTGAGCTGCTTTGCTCAAGTTCGGTGGTAATGCGCTGCAAGCGTTCCGCGACCCGTTGTTGCAGGTCGAGCAGACCCTGGACGGTGCTGGTGCCCTGAGTGCAGGCCTCTTCGGCCTGTCGCAGCATCTCGGCACTTTGGTTCACGTCCTTGACCAGACGCGCGAGGGTGCTTTGCTCGTCGAACGCCTGGCGCAGCAACGGGGCGCTGCGGGTGTGTTGGCGTTGCGCTTCGGCCAGTGCCGCCTGGGCTGCGCTCAGGCTTTGTTCGAGCTGAGTCTGGCGTTCGGTCAGTTCATCCTGTTGCCGGGTGTACTGCGCAATCTGCGCCGCCAGCGGTGTGAGCTGAGCGCTGAGCTCAGTCTTGCGCGCGAACTGGTGCCGCTGTGGAGCCAGTTGTTCCAGGCGGTTGAGTTTCAGGCGCTCGCCGCCGAGGCTGTCCCAGTGAGCCTGGGCCGATTGCAGTTGCTCGCTGGCGGCCAACTGATCGTCCTGCACCTGGCGCAGTTGCTTCAGCCAGGTGTCCTGCAACTCCAGTTGCTTGAGTTGCGCCTGCTGCGTCTTGAGTTGCTGCTGTGCCTCGTTGAAACGCTCGTCCAGTTCGGCGCGCGCTTCGGCAGACAACGGCGTCACACCGCTGGCTTGATCCTGCAACAGCTTGTGGGCTTCGCGGGCCTCCTTGGTCTTGTCGAAGGCGCGGCGACCGAGACGGGTGTAGAGCGCGGTGTCGGTGAGCTTTTCCAGCAGTTCGCTGCGGTCGTTGTCATCGGCCTTGAGGAAGGCGCTGAACTCGCTTTGGGCCAGCAGCACGGCGCGGGTGAACTGTTCGAAATTCAGGCCCAGCGCAGCTTCCAGCTGTGTCTTGTATTCACCTTTCTGACTGGCCAGCAGTTGATCCTGATCGATATCACGCAGGCTCTGGCGACTGGCTTGCAGCTTGCCAGCGGCCTTTTCCCGGGCGCGGTTGGCTTCCCAGCGCGCGCGGTAGCGGCGGCCGTCGACCCCGACGAAATCCACTTCGGCATAGCCCTCGCCAGTGCCACGGCGCAACAGGGTGCGCGGGTCACCGGTGCCGATTTCGCCGTCGGCGTCCGGCACCTTGGCGTCACGGCCGGTGTTGTTCAGGCGCGGTACAGCGCCGAACAGGGCCAGGCACAGGGCGTCAAGCAAGGTGCTTTTGCCGGCACCGGTAGGCCCGGTAATGGCGAACAGGCCAGCGCTGGCCAACGGTTCGGCGGTGAAGTCGATCTCGAACGGTCCAGCCAGCGAGGCCAGGTTTTTCAGGCGGATTGCGAGGATCTTCATGGCTGTTCGCTCTCCAGCTGTACGTCTTGCAGCAGCTCGGCAAAGTCCTTGAGGGTTTGCTCGTCGACCTCGCTGCCGTAGCTGTCCTGCCAGGCACGACGGAACAGCTCCTGGGGCGTGAGCTGATCGAGTTCGATCAAGGAGCCACCTTCGTCGGCGCCATCGCGGTTGCCGTTGCCTGCGTACTCGGCGGCGATTCGCACCAGGCGTACAGCCTTGCCTTGCAGGGCGGTTTCAATTTGATTGCGCAAATCTGGCTGGGGCTCGTCGAGGCGAACCCGCACTTCCAGCCAGGGTTGGCGCTGGTAGTCCGCCAGCAGATCGATGATCGGCAGATCGGCCAGTTGCACCAGGATGTCCGCCAGCGGGGCCGGGCCGATGCGTTGCAGATTGACCGCGCGCGGGATCAGCCTGGGTTCCACGCTGACCAGGGTTTCGCCCTCGAGTGTGATGTCGAGGATCTGGTGCTGGTAGCCGATCTCGGAGAACGACAACGGAATCGGCGAGCCGCTGTAGCGGATGCGTTCTTCGCCGTTGACCTTCTGCGGTTTGTGCAGGTGGCCGAGGGCGACGTAGCTGATGCTGGGCCCGAACAGACTGGCGGGCAGGGCTTCGGCGTTGCCGATGATCAGGCTGCGTTCGGAGTCTTCCGACACCGAACCACCGGCCATGTGCGCATGGCTGATGGCGATCAGCGCCTGGCCCTTCTTGCGCTTGGCATTCGCTGCCTCGATCAGCCATTCATGAACCTGACCAATGCCGCGCACGTAGTTGTCACCCAAATGCGCCCCCGTGACTTCGGCAGGGCGAAGGAATGGCAACGCCAGGCACCAGGCAACGGTTTTACCTTTTGCATTCGGCAGCGGTATCAGCAAGCGTTCGGCGTCGAGTTGCCCATCATCCAGCCACAGCACACGGCCCAGCGCATGGGTGCGCAAGCGGCGCATCAACGGCGCCGGCAGTTCGATCCGCGATCCGGAATCGTGGTTGCCGGCAATCATCACAATGGTCAGCAACGGCTGCTGTTCGTGAGCGCTGACGATAAAATCGTAGAGGCGTTCCTGGGCTTTGACCGGCGGATTGACCGTGTCGAAGATGTCGCCGGCGATCAGCAGCACATCCGGCTGATCCAGCTTGAGCTGGCGCAGCAGCCAGTCGAGAAAACAACCGTGCTCAAAATCGCGATCCTGACCGTGCAGGTTTTGCCCGAGGTGCCAGTCGGAGGTGTGGAACAGACGCAAGGGCGACTCCGCTAAAAAAGGTGATGGCCGCGAGGAAAGATAACGGCGGCGAAAGGGGAGAGAGTTTACTGGGAAAAGGCGTGGAATGTAGAAAGCAAAAACGCTGTCTACGATAGTTCATACAGGTAATGCGCATATTCAGTGTGGGAAGATTCGTGACTGCGATATTTCAAGCTTGGCAAAGGGAGCAAGGGGGGCACGTAGTCGACGTAAATTGGCCCTCGGTCGATTATTCAAGGAAGCGTCATGACTCAACGGTTACTGCAACTTGATCAGGTGTCTTTCAACCTGCCCGACGGGCGCGTGTTGTTCGAACACTCGAACCACACGTTCATCACCAGTGCCACCGGCATCGTGGGTGCCAATGGGTGTGGCAAGTCCTTGCTCGGCCGGCTTCTCACGGGCGAGCAATGGCCCACCGGTGGCATTGTCCGCCGGGAAGGGCGGGTTTACGGGGTGGCGCAATTGCTTGATCCCGAGCGCTATCCCACCGTCGCCGCGCTGGCCGGCGTCGATCAAATCCTGGCGGCGCTGGCGCGCATTGCCCAGGGCAGTGTCGACGAAGACGACCATGCCCTGGCGGTCGACCAATGGGATTGCGCCACCCGCCTTGAGGCGCAACTGCAGCAAATCGGTCTGGGTCATTTGAATGCCGACGCGCGCACCGACACCCTCAGTGGTGGCGAGCGGCAACGGGTGGCGCTGATGGGGGCGTGGTTATCGAGGGCCGACTGGTTGATTCTGGATGAGCCGAGCAACCATCTGGATATCGATCAGCAACACAAGCTCGCGCAGCAGATCGAGCGCTGGCCCAATGGCTTGATCCTGATCAGCCATGACCGCAGCTTGCTGGAGCATGTCGACGAAATTGTCGAGCTTTCGCCCCTCGGGCTGGCGGTGTATGGCGGCAACTACAGTCATTATTCGGCAGCGCGCGAGCAGGAACAGCAGGCGTTCCAGTCGGCCCTGCAAGGCGAGCGGGCACAGGCCAGACGCGAACAACGCGAGATGGTCGTGCAGATGGAGCGTCAGCAACGGCGCAATGCGCGGGGCGACCGCCAGGGGCGTGACGGCAACCAGACCAAACTGATTACCAATGCGCAAAAAGAACGCAGCGAAAACAGTCAGGGCAAGCTGCGCCTCAATCAACAGGTGGCCCGCGAACAACAACAGCAACGTATCGCTGAGGCCCGGGCGCGCTGTGCGCCGGACATCCAGCGTGTGATGCTGTCACCGGAGTGTTCGGTGCCAAGTGGCAAGCTGATCGTGCAGTTGATCAATGTCGTTCTGCCTTTCGGCCATGCGCAGCCAATCAACCTGACGCTGACGGGCCCTATGCGCATGGCTATTCTGGGCGCCAACGGCAGCGGCAAGTCGACTCTGTTGCAGGTCATCGCCGGGCAGCTTCCAGCGCGTGCGGGGGACGTGGTGCGCAGTTGTCATGTCGGCTGGCTGGATCAACACGCCGGGCTGCAGCATCCGCAACGCACGGCGGTGCAATGGCTTTACGAAAGTAACCCGCAGTTGCCCGAAGCCGAGGCACGGACGCGGTTGGCGCAGATGGGGATCGATGCGGATCGAGTGATGCTCAAAACCTGCCAGTTGAGCGGAGGAGAGCGCCTGAAAATTGCCCTGGCCGCCGAGTTGTATGCGTTGCGACCACCGCAACTGCTGTTGCTGGATGAGCCGGACAATCATTTGGATTTGCCCAGTAAAATCGCCCTCGAGCAGATGCTCGACCAATACACCGGGGCGTTGATCGTAGTCTCCCACGACAGTGCTTTTTTACAGGCGATACATCTGGATACTGAATTCCATCTCGGCAATGATCGCACCGCGAACCTGTGGCGAGGGAGCGAGCTCCCTCGCCACAAAAGCTTTCTGCCATAAAAACGGGTGTTTACTTGGGATAAAGCGGCGGCAAACCACTGTCGCCCACCGGGTCGTGGACTCGTTCGGCGATCGGAAGGGTGCGAATCACCCGCCATAGCTCTTCACCCTGCCAGTGCTGGCCGGTTTCACTGTAGAGCGCGCCGTTCAGGCCGTCGAGGGCATCGGACAGCGGGACGAAACGGGCGGCCATGTCGGCCAGGGTTTCCGGTTGTTGTCGGGCCCAGGCGTCGAGGGCCTGGCGGGTGGCGTGGGGGTCGTTGGCCTGGCAGGCGCGCTTGAGGTCGTCGAGCACGGTGCGCGGGCTCGGGCCGGTTTGCGCGGCGCGCAGGATTGCCGGTTGCCAGCGGGCTCGCCACCACAGGCCAAAGCCGATCAAAGTGGTGCAGGCCAGAATCAGGGTGCTGAGTTTCCAGCGCCAGAGGGTTTCGCTGTCGACGCCGGCATTGGCCGAGGTGGTGCCAGCCGGCGTGTCGACCATCAGGCTTGGATTGGCCGCCACGTGCAGGGTGCGGGCGGGCAGGCTGGTGTGTTCCAGGTGATCTTCAAAGGTGTTCCACCACACCACTTCAACCGACGGCAATTCGATCGAACCGCTTCGCGACGGAACCAGCGCTTCGCGGTCTTCGCGACTGCCGATCAGACCGCGCTCGCTGTTCTGGTTGCCCAGCACCGGTTGATCCGGGTAACGGCGCAGGCCGTTGACCTCGGTGCCCGGCAGGGGCGGCAGTTGCGAGCTTGCCAGGCCTTCGGCTTTCACCGTCAGGCTACGGGTCAGCGAGTCACCGACCTGAACGTGTTCCGGCTCCGGGTTCCAGCTTTCACTCAGGGTCAGGCTGCGCGCTGGCAACCACGGCAGGTCGGCGGGGTAGGTGATGGGTTTGGCCTTGACCGTCAGCAGGATTTCACCGGAGCTGACGCGCATCAGTTTGCCGGACTTCGGCGACGTCGCCGTCGAGTCCTGGGTGGGTTGCGCATCCACCAGGGCGGCGTTGAAGATTTGCCCCGGAATGATCAGTTCACCGCTGTGCTGCGGATAGATCGCGTAGCGCATTTCAATCACGCCGTGGCGCACGCCGTTGATGTCTTTTTCGTAGGTGCGCGACTCGCCCAGCTGTTCGATGCGCGCATCGGGAATCTGCAACGGCGGCAAGCTGCTGTCGTCGTACAGCGACACCGAATGGTAGATACGCAAGGTCAGGATCGCCTGGGCCTGCACGTAGACGCTGGTTTGATCAAGAGTGGCGTCGATGAACACCGGAGCCTGTTTGTTCGGGTTGTTCTGGGTTTCGCTCTCGACCACTTGCACGGTAATCGGCTGGCTCTGCGCATCCCCCAACTTCAATGACGGGATTTCCACACTGCCGTTCTGCAACGGCAGCAGGGTAACGATCCAGCGGGTGGTCGCGCGGTTGTCACCATTGAGGGTGTTCAATTGGTTGACCTGGCGCGTGCCGCGGACTTCGAACAGCGGCTCCAGCGGCGTGAGGTCGGGTTTGCCGAACTGGGTGACATCGTTGGATTCCAGCGTCAGCTCGACCGTCTCGCCGGAGTTCAGGCGTGCGCGATCGACACTGGCTACCAGCTCGGCTGCCTGGACCTGCGAAGTGCAGAGCAGCAAGGCGATCATGAAAGCCGTGAAGCGGGTCATCGAGTTTTTCCCTGATCCTGATGTTGTTGCTGTTCGTACCAGAATTTGCGCCTGAGCAATTCTCCCGGGTCATCCGGGATCTGCCGCAGCCATTGCTCCAGCGCCTGTTGCTGCTCGCCTTCGATGCTGTCGCTGGCTGGGCGCATGGGCGGCGTGGTGTGTTGTTCATCACCCAGTTCGCTGCCTGGGACTTCGTTGGCGCCGGGACGCGGTGGCGTGGTTGACGGTTGTTCCGTTTCGGCGCTGGCCTGAGGGTCAGCGGTTTTCGGTTCGCCGTTGCTCGACGGCTGGGCCGGAGCGACGGGCGGTGTTTCCTGTTCGTTGGCCTGGGGCGTTTCGTCGGGTGCCTTGTCCGGTTCGGCTGCGGGCGGGGCTGCCTTCTGCTTGAGCAGACTTTCCACCAAGGCCTTGTTGGTCAGTGCCGGACGCAAATCCGGCTGGCGCTCAAGGGCCTGTTCGTAAGCATCCAGTGCCGCCTCCAGTTCACCGCTTTTAGCCAGGGCGTTGCCACGATTGTAGTGGGCGTGGGCGTCGTCGCCTTCGGCGAAGCGCTGGGCAGCTCCAGTGTAATCACCGGCCTCATAGAGGGCCACGCCTTGCCACTGATGATCTTCAAAGTGCCGCGCAGCCTCGGCCGGGCGTTTTTGCTTGAGCAGGTGCAGGCCCTGCTGGTCGGGGCGCAGCCACAGGTCCTGGAGCTCGAAGGCATAACCGGGTTGCGGCAGTGCCAGCAACAGCGGCAGGCACAACAACCAGCCACGCCGACCGGCGCAGGCCGCCAGCAGCAACAGCGGCAACAGCAGCCAGTAACCCTGATCGGCCCAGGTGTCCAGGCGCACGGTCTGGCCGTCGTTGCGCAGGTTGCGTGGGCCGTCGAGCAAACCCAGAGCCCGCAGATCCGAGTCGCTCAAACGCGCATGGCGATAGCGTCCGTCCAGATCACTGGCAAACGCTTTCAGTGCGGGCTCATCCAGATGCGGCACCAGAATGGCGCCTTGTTCGTCCTTGAGGAAACTGCCGTCCTCCTGAGTGATCGGCGCGCCTTCGGCGGTGCCGATGCCGATCATCAGCCACTGCGTTGATTTGCCGCTCAGTGCGCGCTGAATGCCTTGGCGTTCAGCCTCCGAGAGGGATGAGCCGATGAGCAGGATCCGGCCGTCACCCAGCGCAGCCTGATCCAGCAATGCCAAGGCCTTGATCACTGCCAGATCGGCGCGATGGCCGGGCTCCGGCATCAGCGACGGCTTGAGCGCATCGAGCAAGTTGCGGCTGGTCGACAGGTCGTCCGACAGCGGCACCAGCGTATGCGCACTGCCGGCATACACCACAATGGCGGTCTGCGCGTCGCTTCGGTAGTGCAGCAGGTCGAAGAGCTTGCGCCTGGCTTGTTCCAGGCGGTTGGGCTGAACGTCGGTCGCGAGCATTTCCGGGGTCAGCTCAAGGATGACCACCAGCGGGTCGGCCGGTTTCTGACTGAGTTGTTCGACCCGCGACCAGCTGGGTCCGACCAAGGCGAAAATGGTCAGCAGCCATGCCACGCCCAGCGCGATCCATGGCAGTTTGCTGTTGCGGCCATTGCCGCCGCTGAGCAGCGCGGCGTGAAAGGCCGGCGGCAGGATCATCTGCCAGCGCCCGGCGCGTTTCTGCCGGTGCCAGAGTTGCCAGAGCAACCAGCCAAGCAGCGGCAACAACAGCAGCCACCAAGGTCGGAACCAATACGGCCAGAGCGCGCTCATCGGCGCCTCCGCAGACGCAAACGTCTGAGACGCTGGCGCCAGTCAGGCAGTTGCGTTTGCAAAAACAGATCCTTGGTGAACAGGCGCTGCAGCGCGTTGTCCGGCCACAGTTCGCGTGCCACCAGCAACATGCTCAGCAACAGCGCGATCGCCAGTGGCCAGTGATACAACGCCTGGGCCGGGCGAGCCTGGGTCGGTTGCTGGGTCACGGGTTCCAGCTGATCGAGGGTGTCCTTGACGGCTTGCAGTTCCTTGCCATCACGTGCCCGGAAATACTGGCCACCGGTGGCTTCAGCGATTGCCATGAGGGAAGGTTCGTCCAGGTCAAGGCTCGGGTTGATGCCGAGAAAACCCAAGGTGCCGCTTTGTTCCGGGTCGGCGCCGATGCCGATCGGGTAAATTTTCACCCCTTCCTTGGCCGCCAGTCGCGCCGCCGTCAGCGGATCGATCTCGCCGCCGTTGTTGGCACCGTCCGTGACCAGGATCAGCACGCGACTTTGCGCCGGGCGCTGGCGCAGGCGTTTGAGGGCCAGGCCGATGGCGTCGCCGATGGCGGTGTTTTTGCCGGCAATGCCGATGCGCGCTTCGTCCAGCCAGACGCGTACGGTGTGCCGGTCGAAGGTCAGCGGTGCTTGCAGGTAAGCCTGGCTGCCGAACAGGATCAGGCCAACCCGGTCGCCTTCGCGGCTTTCGAGGAAGTCCCCGAGCAAATGCTGGACCAACGTCAGGCGGCTGACGTCCTCGTCCTGCCATTGCATGTCGGGGTAGTCCATGGAGCCGGAGACGTCGACAGCCACCAACAGGTCCCGGCCACTGGCGGCAATCGGCAGCGGGTCACCCAGCCATTGCGGGCGCGCGGCGGCGGTCAGCAGCATCAGCCACAACAGCAGGAACGGTGCCTGTTGGCGCCAGGCCGGCAGATTGGCCCGGGCCCGGCGCCCGGCCAGGCCTTCGAGGTCGCTGAGGAAGCTGACTTTGAGCGCCGGTTCGCCGCTGTCGGCGACCGGCAGCACGATGCGCATCAGCCACGGCAAGGGCAGCAGGGCAAAGATCCACGGCCAGGCGAACTCAAACATGTTTGCGAATCCAGGTCTCGACCGCCTGGGTCAGGCCCGCGATGGCCTTGTCGTCAAGCTTGCATTCAGGCTTGTAGGCGCCTTCAACCAGCACCATCCAGCGGGTCAGGCCGGCTGCCGGGCAGCGGTTGTCGAGGAATGCCAGCCATTTGCGGCCGTTGAGGGTATGACTCTGGCTGTAGGGGTAGTGATTGCGGCACAGGCGTTTGAGCAGGCCATTGAGTTGCTGCAACCAGGCGCCGGCCGGCGCGCCGTCGTACGGCTTGGGCATCAGCGCCAGTTCGGCCAGGGCGGCGACGCGTACCGGGTCCAGTGGTTGTTCGGCGCGCACGACAGGGCGCTTGTTGGGAATGAAGCGCCGCAGCTTCCAGATGGCGAAGCCTATGATCGGCAGCAACAACAGCAGGAGCCACCAGCCCGGCGCGGGAGGCCAGAATCCGATCGGGGGTGGGGAAATCAGCGGTTGCAGTTGATCGAGACCGTTCATCGGCCTTTACCTGGCTTCTGCGGGTTCAAGTATTCGCGCAGTTGTTCCACCATTTCGCTTTGGGTACTCAAGGGCATCAGCAATACCCGCAGCTTTTGCGCGAGCAGCTCCCAGCGGGCAATGCGGGCTTCGGCCTGGGCGCGGTACGTCTGGCGCAGGTCGAAGTTCAGCGTGTCGAGTTCCAGTTGCGCACCGCGTTCGGCGAAGCGCAGCAGCCCGGCAGCGGGCAGGGCATGGTCCAGCGGGTCGGACAGTGGCAGCAGCAACAGATCGCAATGCCGCGACAACAGGCTCAGCTGTTGTTCGGCGCTTTCCGACAGGGCGCGCTCATCGCAAATCACGATTGCCAGGCTGCCCGGGCGCAATACCTCGCGGGCGCGGCGCAAGGCAATGCCGAAGGCGTCGCGATCCGGCTCGCTTTCGGTGTGCAACGACTGATTGACCCGTACCAAACGATTGAGCAGTTGCAGCAGGCTTTGTTTGCTACGTCGAGGTTTGATTTCGTAGTGCTCGTTGTCGCCGAACACCAGTCCGCCGACCCGATCATTGTGGCCCAGTGCGGCCCAGCCGATCAGCGCTGCCGCCTGGGCGGCGAGCACTGATTTGAACATCAGCCCCGAGCCGAAAAACAGTCGACGGCTTTGCTCGACCATGATGAAAATCGGCCGCTCACGTTCTTCATGGAACAGTTTGGTGTGCGGCTCCTGGGTCCGTGCGGTCACGCGCCAGTCGATAGTGCGCACATCGTCGCCGGCCTGATAGACCCGCACCTGATCGAAATCCACCCCGCGCCCGCGCAGTTTGGAGTGGTGCAGGCCGATCAGCGGGCTGCGTTGGCTCGGCGTGGAAAACAGCTGCACTTCGCGCACGCGATGGCGCATCTCGATCATCTCGGCGAGCGTGATGCGGATGCCCGGTTCGGGCGGCAGAAGGGCGTTCATCGGACTCAAGCGACAGCTACGACGTCGAGGATCCGCTGGACCACCCGGTCCTGATCGATGCCAGCGGCTTCGGCTTCAAAGGACAGAATGATGCGGTGACGCAACACGTCGAACAGCACCGCCTGAATGTCTTCCGGGCTGACGAAGTCGCGACCGGCGAGCCAGGCGTGGGCGCGGGCACAGCGGTCGAGGGCAATCGAACCGCGAGGGCTGGCGCCATAGGCGATCCACTCGGCCATCTCCGGGTCGAATTTGGCCGGGGTGCGGGTGGCCATGACCAGTTGCACCAGGTATTCCTCCACGGCATCGGCCATGTACAAACCGAGGATTTCCTTGCGAGCGGCGAAAATTGCCTGCTGGCTGACCCGGCGTTCGGGCTTGGTTTCACCATTGAGCGCTTCGCCACGGGCCTGTTGCAGGATGCGGCGTTCGACGGCGGCGTCCGGGAAGCCGATTTTCACGTGCATCAGGAAACGGTCGAGCTGCGCCTCGGGCAGCGGATAGGTGCCTTCCTGCTCGATGGGGTTTTGCGTGGCCATCACCAAAAACAATGGCGACAGCTCGTACGTACTGCGCCCGACACTGACCTGGCGCTCGGCCATGGCTTCGAGCAACGCCGACTGAACCTTGGCCGGCGCGCGGTTGATTTCGTCCGCCAGCACCAGGTTGTGGAAGATCGGGCCTTGCTGGAAGACGAAACTGCCGGTTTCCGGGCGATAGATTTCCGTACCGGTGATGTCTGCAGGCAACAGGTCAGGGGTGAACTGGATGCGATGGAACTGAGCCTCGATGCCTTCGGCCAACTCTTTGATGGCCTTGGTCTTGGCCAGGCCCGGCGCGCCTTCGACCAGCATGTGGCCGTCGGCAAGCAAGGCGATGAGCAAGCGCTCGATGAGTTTTTCCTGGCCGAGAATCTGCGTTGAAAGAAAGGTTCGCAGCGCCAGCAGCGCTTCACGATGTTCCATCGATGACTGTTCCTGGAAATGGATGGCCGAGGTCGTGATTAATACGCCAGGGCTGGGGGCGTTACTTTAATCCATCGCGGGGGGCGGCGACTAACGGCATTTTGTGGAAAGTGCGGGAAATGGTTGGGGATTGTTGGATTTTTGCGGGGCGCGAGTCTTGGGATGGCTGGCAGGGCCTCATCGCTGGCAGGCCAGCTCCTACAGGTAAAGGCGGCGTGCATGCAATCTGTGCAACACATGAGCCACTGTAGGAGCTGGCTTGCCAGCGATGGGGCCGGTTCAGTGCCCTCAAATCTGGCTGATGAAGGTCCCGGTGCCATCAAGGATGTTCTTCAGTGTCTCCTCCACTTCCGCCAGATCGCTCGCATCCGTGCTGTGAGTGATCTCCAGCACATCATCCCCATTCAGCGCATCGGCATCCGCCGCCGCAATTTCAATTTTGAGCAGGGTGGCGCTCAGTGTGACCTTCACACCGTCGAGGGTCGAAGGCTCGCCGTCCAGGGTGATTTCCAGCTCGTCCTCGTCCGGATAGCGGCTCATCAGGAACATTTCGCCCTTGTCGCTGTGGCAGCAGAGCATGGCCATGTTGTCTTCCTCGTCGTCGCGCGGGTTGACGATCAAGAGGGCGGTGGTCATTTGCATGGGGGATTTCCTGGCTCGGCGAGCGTTGTAAAGGGCGAACAAATGGCGATTCTGCCAGCCCACGCGCATTTATGCTCGTCCGAGTGTCAGAGGATGTGTCGGGAACGAGGGAAGTGTTGCTGGTCATTTCCGGTACGCATGTCCCGTAAAACCGGACGGAAATCCGTCATTTTTCTGTGCGGATGCTAGTGTTGTTCGATGCGCGAGCCTGAAGCTGCGTACCGTTGACCGAATATGTCGCAGCACCGCAAGCACGGGCCTTGCCGCACTCGTTAAGCTGCGCAACGGATGAGCACCCGTAAAGACATTGCGCTGCACGCAGCCCAGTCGTTTTTGCAGATGCCCATTCACGGAAGGTGAATGTGACCCGAGTGTCTCGTCCAGCTTCACCCACCTGTCACCCTGTTTCCTCTGCCCGAGAATCAGGAACAGGGTGACGGGTTGCCCCGAACAGGGGTTTTTGCACGCGACGCTTCCATCAATAACAAGCCCAAGCGGAGTACCACAGATGGCGTTCTTCACCGCAGCCAGCAAAGCCGACTTCCAGCACCAACTGCAAGCGGCACTGGCGCAGCACATCAGTGAACAGGCACTGCCACAAGTGGCGCTGTTCGCTGAACAATTCTTCGGCATCATTTCCCTGGACGAACTGACCCAGCGTCGTTTGTCCGACCTCGCTGGCTGTACCCTTTCTGCGTGGCGCCTGCTTGAGCGCTTCGATCACGCGCAACCGCAAGTGCGCGTCTACAACCCCGATTACGAACGCCACGGCTGGCAGTCGACCCACACCGCGGTCGAAGTGCTGCACCACGACCTGCCATTTTTGGTGGACTCGGTGCGCACCGAGCTGAACCGTCGCGGCTACAGCATCCACACCCTGCAGACCACCGTGCTGAGCGTGCGTCGCGGCAGCAAGGGCGAGTTGCTGGAAATCCTGCCAAAAGGCACTCAGGGCGACGACGTGCTGCAAGAGTCGTTGATGTACCTGGAAATCGACCGTTGCGCCAACACCGCTGAATTGAACGTGCTGTCTAAAGAACTGGAGCAAGTGCTCGGTGAAGTGCGCGTTGCGGTGGCCGATTTTGAGCCGATGAAAGCCAAGGTCCAGGAAATCCTCAACAACCTGGACAGCAGCAAGTTCGTCGTCGATGGCGACGAAAAGGCTGAAATCAAAAGCTTCCTGGAATGGCTGGTGGGCAACCATTTCACCTTCCTGGGCTACGAAGAATTTGTTGTTCGCGATGAAGCCGATGGCGGCCACATTGTTTACGATCAGGACTCTTTCCTCGGCCTGACCAAATTGCTGCGCGCCGGCCTGACCTACGATGATCTGCGCATCGAAGACTACGCCGTGAACTACCTGCGCGAACCGACCCTGCTGTCGTTCGCCAAGGCCGCACACCCAAGCCGTGTACACCGTCCGGCTTACCCGGACTACGTGTCGATCCGTGAAATCGACGCCGACGGCAATGTCATCAAAGAATGCCGTTTCATGGGCCTGTACACCTCCTCGGTGTATGGCGAGAGCGTGCGGGTCATCCCATACATCCGCCGCAAGGTCGAGGAAATCGAACGCCGCTCTGGCTTCCAGGCCAAGGCTCACTTGGGCAAAGAGTTGGCGCAGGTGGTTGAAGTGCTGCCACGCGACGATCTGTTCCAGACGCCGGTGGACGAGCTGTTCAGCACCGTGATGTCGATCGTGCAGATCCAGGAACGCAACAAGATCCGCGTGTTCCTGCGCAAAGACCCGTACGGCCGCTTCTGCTACTGCCTGGCCTATGTGCCGCGTGACATCTACTCCACCGAAGTGCGCCAGAAGATCCAGCAAGTGCTGATGGATCGCCTGAAAGCGTCGGACTGCGAGTTCTGGACCTTCTTCTCCGAGTCCGTGCTGGCCCGCGTGCAACTGATCCTGCGCGTTGACCCGAAAAACCGCATCGACATCGACCCGCAGCAGCTGGAAAACGAAGTGATCCAGGCTTGCCGCAGCTGGCAGGACGATTACTCCGCGCTGACCGTCGAGACCTTCGGCGAAGCCCATGGCACCAACGTGCTGGCCGACTTCCCGAAAGGCTTCCCGGCGGGTTACCGCGAACGTTTCGCAGCCCACTCGGCTGTGGTCGACATGCAGCACCTGCTGAACCTCAGCGAGAAAAATCCGCTGGTCATGAGCTTCTACCAGCCGCTGGGCCAGGTGTCCGGTCAACGTGAGCTGCATTGCAAGCTGTACCACGCCGATACTCCGCTGGCATTGTCCGACGTGTTGCCGATCCTGGAAAACCTCGGCCTGCGCGTCCTGGGTGAATTCCCGTACCGCCTGCGTCACACCAACGGCCGCGAGTTCTGGATTCATGACTTCGCGTTTACCGCGGCCGAAGGCCTGGACCTGGACATCCAGCAACTCAACGACACCCTGCAGGACGCGTTCGTCCACATCGTCCGTGGCGATGCCGAGAACGATGCGTTCAACCGACTGGTGCTGACCGCCGGCCTGCCATGGCGTGACGTGGCGCTGCTGCGTGCCTACGCCCGCTACCTGAAGCAGATTCGCCTGGGCTTCGACCTCGGCTATATCGCCAGCACCCTGAACAACCACACCGACATCGCTCGCGAACTGACCCGGTTGTTCAAGACCCGTTTCTACCTGGCGCGCAAGCTGACCGGCGATGATCTGGACGATAAGCAACAACGCCTGGAGCACGCGATCCTGACGGCGCTGGACGACGTTCAGGTGTTGAACGAAGACCGCATCCTGCGTCGCTACCTTGACCTGATCAAGGCGACCCTGCGGACCAACTTCTATCAGACCGATGCCAACGGCCATAACAAGTCTTACTTCAGCTTCAAGTTCAACCCGCACTTGATCCCTGAACTGCCGAAGCCAGTGCCGAAGTTCGAGATTTTCGTCTACTCGCCACGGGTTGAAGGCGTGCACCTGCGCTTCGGTAACGTTGCCCGTGGTGGTCTGCGCTGGTCCGACCGTGAGGAAGACTTCCGTACCGAAGTCCTCGGCCTGGTAAAAGCCCAACAGGTGAAGAACTCGGTCATTGTGCCGGTCGGCGCGAAGGGCGGCTTCCTGCCGCGTCGCCTGCCACTGGGCGGCAGCCGCGACGAGATCGCGGCCGAAGGCATTGCGTGCTACCGCATCTTCATTTCGGGTCTGTTGGACATCACCGACAACCTGAAAGACGGCGCACTGGTACCGCCGGCCAATGTCGTGCGTCATGACGACGATGACCCGTACCTGGTGGTCGCGGCGGACAAGGGCACTGCAACCTTCTCCGACATCGCCAACGGTATCGCCATCGACTACGGCTTCTGGCTGGGTGACGCGTTCGCGTCCGGTGGTTCGGCCGGTTACGACCACAAGAAAATGGGCATCACCGCCAAGGGCGCGTGGGTTGGCGTACAGCGCCACTTCCGCGAACGCGGGATCAATGTCCAGGAAGACAGCATCACGGTCGTGGGCGTCGGCGACATGGCGGGTGACGTGTTCGGTAACGGCTTGCTGATGTCCGACAAGCTGCAACTGGTTGCTGCGTTCAACCACCTGCACATCTTCATCGACCCGAACCCGAACCCGGCGACCAGCTTCGTCGAGCGTCAGCGTCTGTTCGACCTGCCGCGTTCGGCCTGGTCGGATTACGACACCAGCATCATGTCCGAAGGTGGCGGTATCTTCTCGCGCAGCGCGAAGAGCATCGCGATCTCCCCGCAGATGCAGGAACGCTTCGACATCAAGGCTGACAAACTGACCCCGACCGAACTGCTGAACGCCTTGCTCAAGGCGCCGGTGGATCTGTTGTGGAACGGCGGTATCGGGACTTACGTCAAGGCCAGCAGCGAAAGCCACGCGGATGTCGGCGACAAGGCCAACGACGCACTGCGCGTGAACGGCAATGAACTGCGCTGCAAAGTCGTGGGCGAGGGCGGTAACCTCGGCATGACCCAATTGGGTCGTGTGGAATTCGGTCTCAATGGCGGCGGTTCCAACACCGACTTCATCGACAACGCCGGTGGCGTGGACTGCTCCGACCACGAAGTGAACATCAAGATCCTGCTGAACGAAGTGGTTCAGGCCGGCGACATGACCGACAAGCAACGCAACCAGTTGCTGGCGAGCATGACCGACGAAGTCGGTGGTCTGGTGCTGGGCAACAACTACAAGCAGACTCAGGCGCTGTCCCTGGCAGCCCGTCGCGCCTTGCCGCGAATTGCCGAATACAAGCGTCTGATGAACGACCTGGAAGGCCGCGGCAAGCTGGATCGCGCCATCGAGTTCCTGCCGTCGGAAGAAGCCCTCAACGAACGCATCGCCGAAGGCCATGGCCTGACCCGTGCCGAGTTGTCGGTGTTGATCTCCTACAGCAAGATCGACCTCAAGGAGCAGCTGCTGGGCTCCCTGGTGCCGGACGACGACTACCTGACCCGCGACATGGAAACCGCTTTCCCGCCGACCCTGGTGAGCAAGTTCTCCCAAGCCATGCGCCGTCACCGTCTGAAGCGTGAAATCGTCAGCACTCAGATCGCCAACGATCTGGTGAACCATATGGGCATCACTTTCGTTCAGCGACTCAAAGAGTCGACCGGCATGAGTCCGGCGAACGTGGCGGGCGCTTATGTGATCGTGCGCGACATTTTCCATCTCCCGCACTGGTTCCGTCAGATCGAAGCCCTGGATTACCAGGTCTCCGCTGATGTGCAACTGGAGCTGATGGACGAACTGATGCGTCTGGGCCGACGCGCTACGCGCTGGTTCCTGCGTGCCCGTCGCAACGAGCAGAACGCTGCCCGTGACGTTGCTCATTTCGGTCCGCATCTGAAGGAGTTGGGTCTGAAGCTCGACGAGCTGCTCAGCGGCGAAATCCGCGAAACCTGGCAGACCCGTTATCAGGCCTACGTCGAAGCCGGTGTGCCGGAGTTGCTGGCGCGTATGGTGGCTGGCACTTCGCACCTGTACACCCTGCTGCCGATCATCGAGGCGTCCGACGTGACTGGCCAGGATCCGGCTGAAGTGGCCAAGGCTTACTTTGCCGTGGGCAGTGCGCTGGACATCACCTGGTACATGCAACAGATCAGCGCGCTGCCGGTTGAAAACAACTGGCAGGCCCTGGCCCGTGAAGCGTTCCGTGATGATGTGGACTGGCAGCAACGTGCGATCACCATCTCGGTCCTGCAACAAGGCGACGGCACTCAGGACGTGGAAGCACGCCTGTCGCTTTGGATGGCGCAGAGCGAAAGCATGATTGAGCGCTGGCGTGCCATGCTGGTGGAAATCCGTGCTGCCAGCGGCACGGATTACGCCATGTACGCGGTGGCCAACCGTGAACTGTTGGACCTGGCGTTGAGCGGGCAAGCGGTGGTGGCACCTGCCACGGCCAATGCCGAGCTTGAGCTGGCTTAAGTAAGCGTTGAATGAAAAAGCCCCGCATTGAAAGATGCGGGGTTTTTTTTCATTCGAGGGGCAAGACAATACGCCGGCCCATGGATGACACTCAGCTGTAGGGGGTGGAGCCTGCGGGTGACGAGACCTTCCTTTCCAGAATATCCAGCTTGAACGTGGCGATGTCTCCAGACTTGTCGGTGAAGCAAGTGCTGTACGCCGGATCGCGCCAGATTTCTTTTTTGATAATGGCGGCGTTGCGGGCTTTCAAGTGAACGGTCGCCTGGTCGCTGCTCAAATCGTCCAGCGTGATGATTTGCTGATGGCTGTCCAGCAAATTGAATGAGGTGGTATCACCGCCGGCCGCCGGATAAGCGCCAAGCACACCTTGGTCGCCCTTGCTGAAGTACTTCTGATAGTACGCTTCGCTCAGAATCTGCAGGTTGTAGTAGTCGTCATAACACCTGAAGTGGATGACCATGGCCGTGCGTTTTCTGCCGCCGACAGGGCGCATTGTGCCGCTTGCAGGATCATAGCCTTCAAAGGTAGTCACAATATTTGGCGGGATCGGCGATCTGCGTCCGCCAGGTTCAAAATGACCTGCGCTCAATATCTGGTCAAAAAATGTCATGTTGCTTCCATTGCACGTAATACGGGCAATGAAGGATCTTTCCTGGTCTTTAGTCATGAAGACGTCCTTGTCAGTAAAAACGGTTGTTGGCGCTGTAGCGCGGATCTGAAGATACCGTTATTCAAATGTCATGGTTTTGATTAATTGTGAGCAAACCCTTCCTGTCCTGGTTTGGGTTTACTCACAAATTTTGTCGCTGGCTTAATACAGTTTCTGCTCTGGTGTTGTGTCGGTCATTGAGAGGTTAGTTGTCGGTCTGGTCAGTAATTTATTGAGCGACTGGTCAAACTTCTGCAAGGCCCTTACTTGCACGTTTTGCTGTTCGTTGATGTCTGCCACGATCTCCTCGCTGCGCTTGAAGTCGGCCCATACAGGGCTGAGCGCTTTGGCGTCACGACCTTGTGCCGTACCGATATAGTTGAACTGGCTGTCATAGAAATCGGCACTGACTTTGGACTCCACGTCCGAGCTGCGTGAGGTGATCAATTGACTGCGACTGTCGATGATCGCAACGACATCCGGTTTGGCGGCCTTGAGGCTTTGCATGTCCGGGTACACCGTTACCGAACCGAACTGACGTTGCAGCGAGGCTTTGACCCAATCCACGGCGAGGTCGGGTTTTGAGGTGGCGACGTAAGCGTCATGGATTTCCTGCACCAGCAGGCTCTGGCCGAAGCCGGTGCCGGCATTGGCCTGGTATTCCTGCAAGTAGGCGCGGTTGGCCTGGGTATTGTGGTTGTACACGACGCCCAGGGAAACATCGCTGCCGTTGGGAATGCGCGTCGCGCTGCTGCGGCCCACCGGTTCGGTGAAGATTCCGTCCAGCGAGGAAACCGCCGAAGGCGCCGTGGGAACCGAGCAGCCAGTCATGAAAGCAGCCAGCGTTAACGTACTGACAAGTGCAAGTTTCATTGTGTTTCTCCAGTGAAACAACATCAGCAGGAAAGTTGGAGTTGCCGGAAGCACCGGCAATGTCTTCAGACTAAACCGCGAAGAGAAAAATGAAACAGCCAATCATTGCAGTTAACAGGTGACCAATAGTTTTGTTTGGTGTAAAGAAGTCAGGTTAATTGCCTTGAGAAATAAAAACGCCCGAATGATGGATTCGGGCGTATTTATTTATGGCTGTCGCTTCAGCGATCAGTTTTTCAGCGGGACCAATATTTTTTCATCAGGCGACAACACCATGAATACCAGCAACTTTGCGGGCTCGGTGGCGCTGGCGTTTTTTGACACCAAGTGTTCGGAGCCAGCCGCTTCGTACCAATATTCGCCTGCCTTGTACGTCACTGCCTTCTCGCCTTTTACCTGAGAAGTAATAGACCCAGAGAGGACGTATGCCATGGCGGTACCGTCGTGTTTGTGGGCAATGGACGATTGGCCTGGCTCATAGTCCACCTCGATCATTAGAGCCTTTTTCCCGGGTACGTTTTTCAGCATTTGGTCTTGCAAGACCGTGACCTTTTCCGAAGGGTCGCCAGCATCATGTGCGAATGCCGAAGAGGAGACGGTCAGGGCCAGGGCAACAAGGGGAGCGGCACAGTAGCGCAAAACGTTCATGGTTCATCACCTGCGTTGGATGAGTGGTGTGGAACCAATCTAGTGCGCGGCGTGTGGCAATAGAACCACCAATATTCGGGAAGATCAGGGGACCAATTGCGCAAGCGGACGCTAAAAAGATCGCAGCCTCCGGTGATTTCCGCAGGGGTACCCATACCCTGCGGGAACGACCAAAGGCTGCGATCTTTAACGGGTTTTCTAGCGGATCGGAAAGCTGTTGAAGTCGACGGCGTTAGCCAGCTGGCAGTCGATCAGATCGATGAAGCCTTGTACCTGCGGGCTGTGGAAATGCGACTGCATGGCCGATTCCGATTGCCAGTGGGCACTGACGGTCCAGCGGTTACTGTCCTCAGGGCAGCGGTCGACCATATAGGAGTCACAGCCCGGTAGTTCGCGCAGGGTGTCGACAATCTTTTGCAGTTGCTTACCCAGTTCTTCCGAGCGGCCGGCGACGGCCTGCACCTTAACGGTATTGATCACTTTGTAGGACATTGGCTCACACTCCTGAATCAGGCCGGACGAATCCTGCTCATTGAGGGATAACGTCTACGCAGAATAGGCCTGCACCCCCGGACATCCAATAGCCAATCGCCTGATAAAGCCGCAGACCAATCCATCAGGCGACTTGCTGCAAAATGTCCCTCAGCCGATCCAGCGCCGTGTCGATGTCCAGGGTTTCGATGGCGCCGAAGCCCATGAGAAAGCCGGCCTGAGGCGTTCGCTGGTAGAAAAAGCTCTCGATGGAATACAGCCCCACTTCGACTTTTTTCGCGAGTTCGATGACCAGGGCAATATCAATTGGCGCTTTGCACATGACCGCCATGTGAAAACCCGCGGTGCTCGGGATCGCTTCAAGCCACGGTGACAGGTCGCCGGCCATGCGCGAGAGGATGCGCTCCCGTCTGCCGGCATAGATCGTGTGGCAACGGCGGATATGCTTGAGCAAACAGCCTTCAGCAATGAATTTCGCCAGTGCCCATTGGGGCAGGGTGGAGGTGTGCAGGTCGGTCAGTTGCTTGGCGCGCACCACGGCTTCGTGGATGGCTGGCGGCAGGACCGCGTATCCGAGGCGCAGCTCCGGCAACAGGGTTTTCGAGAACGTCCCGACGTAGGCGACGATTCCGCGCTCATCCATGCTTTGCAGCGAGTCCGTGGGACGGCCTTCATAGCGAAATTCGCTGTCATAGTCGTCCTCGATGATGATCGCCCCCAACTCATGGGCCTTGGCCAGCAACGCAACCCGCCGCGCCTGGCTCATGGGCATGCCCAGCGGAAACTGGTGCGAGGGGGTGACGTAAATCAGCCGGGTGCCGAGGGGGATCTTGTCCACCTGAATACCTTCGGCATCCACCGGCACGCCTACCACCGTGGCGCCGTGGGTGCCGAACAGCAGGCGCGCGGGCGGATAACCGGGGTCTTCCATGGCCACGATGCTGCCGGGACGGGTCAGCACCCGGGAAATCAGATCCAGCGCCTGTTGCGCGCCATTGCACACCACTACGTCGTCGTCCTGACAATTGACCCCACGGGAGAACGCGATGTGTCGTGCGATGGCATTACGCAACGCCGGCAGGCCTTCGGGCAGGCTGTAGAAGCCCTTGGACCCTGCCATCTGCCGTAAGGCGTGGGACGTGCAGCGCCGCCAGTCATCCTGTGGGAACTGGCCCTTGCTGGTGGCGCCGCCGATAAAGTCGTAACGCAGCGAGCCTTCCAGCGTCGGGTGGCGCAGAAACACCGGCAGGGTGCGCCAGGACTCGATCACTTCGAAACCCGCGAGCTCGGTATGGTTTTGCTTGCGCTCGACTCTGGCGGTCCGCGCATTGACGTAGGTACCCTTGCCGATCACGCCGGTGAGGAAGTTCTCGTAGGTCAGTTGCGCGTAGGTATCGGAAATCGTCTTGCGAGATATACCCAATTGCTCGGCCAACAGGCGGCTGGGGGGAAGTTGTGTCCCGGCTGCCAGGCGTCCCGACTCGATGGCGTTGCGCAGTTGCTTGTACAACTGGCCCGCCAGGTCCTTGCGGCCATTGATGACAACATGTAGTTCCATACCGGCGAGGCTCCGGAGCAATTAAGGCGCGTGTGCGAGGCGCCAGATTACCCTCATCCGGTGTGAATGCAGAAGTTGCGTGGCGCAAATACCGCTAATTGGTCTGGCGCCGGGCGGTCCACGGTTTTTTCGCAGAATTGGACCTGTAACGCGCTGGCATCAACGACTATCTTGAGGGTTCATCACCGTGACACGAGGCTTGCCATGACCCTCCGCCTGGATTACTACAGCGCTTCACCCAAAGCGATGAAAGCAATGATCGCGCTGGAGGCGTTGACCAGCAGCCTGAGCATTGAAATGGCGTTGCTGCACCTGATCAAGATCCGCGCCTCGCAGCTCAATGGCTGTGCGTTCTGCACAGACATGCACTCAGTCGATGCCCGGCGTCTGGGCGAGACTGACCGGCGCCTGTATTCGATTGTGGTGTGGCGCGACAGCAACTTCTTCAACCCGCGCGAGCGCGCGGCCCTGGCCTGGACCGAGGCCGTGACGCTGCTTTCGCAAAACCATGTGCCGGATGACGTCTATGAACAGGCGCGGGCGCAGTTCAGTGAAGGTGAACTGGTGGACCTGACCATGGCGGTCACCACCATCAACAGCTGGAATCGCCTGGCCGTGAGTTTTCGGCAGACGCCCAGCGTTTGAACTGCATCCCCCCCCTTGTGGACGCGGGCTTGCCCGCGAAGCATTCACGGCGCAGGCGGGCGCTGTGGTTTCACCGACGTGCCGAAGGTATTGCCCATGCGTGTGCTGGTGGCTGCCGGAGTTGCCAGACCGACTTGATTGGGTGGACGCTTGTTAATCGGCACGTTCATGGCTTCCAGATTTTTTTGTGCAGCGGCGGCGCCTTCCGGGTTGTTCCCCATCTGCTGGCTCAGGCAGTTGTAGTCCGGCGCCTTGTAGCCTCCCACCGATACGTCAACACACCCCAATGGCTCTTCGGCCTGCGCCAGTGTCAGTGCGCTCATCAGCAAAACGCCTGATGCGATGCTCATTAACGTGTTCATTCAAGACCTCCTGTCCCGCCCGAACGGGCTGTGGATACACTTGAGTCTAATGCATAGCGTTTTGCTATCTCATGATGGTTTTTTTGCACTGGCCGTCACACCAGATTCATAAACAGTGATCAGGATGACGGTTTTCAGGGGCAGGGCAGCCGTGCAACGAGGCAGAGTCAGGGGCGCGCGTCAGATTGTGTTGATGCAGATTCGCCAGGTGTGCCTGGCGTTGCTGATCGGCTTGATCGCATCGGTCGCGACGGCCGGGCCGCTGGATGCCGCGACACCCCAGGAGCTGGACATTCCGGCCCAGGAACTGGCCGGCGCACTTGAGCAGTTCAGTCGTTCAACCGGCATGGCTGTGTTGGTGGATCGGCAACTGACCCGCGGTCGACGTTCGCTTGCGGTCAAGGGCCGCTTGAGCGCCACGGATGCCCTGAGCCAGATGCTCAGTGGCAGCGGATTGATGGCCCGGTACGCCCGTGCCGACGCCTTCACCTTGCAAAAGGCAACGGTAGCGCCGGTGCCTGCCGCTGCGGCCCATGTGGAAAAGGCTTCGCCGCTGCCCGGCAGCAGTTATGCGGCGTCGATTCAAAGTGCGATTGAACGCAGCCTGTGCCGCTCGTCATTGATCCGGCCGGGCAGTTTTCGCGCGTTGCTGCAACTGTGGATCGGCCGCGATGGTGTGGTTCAGCACAGCCGTCTGGTCAGCTCGACGGGTGATGCCCAGCGCGACGCCGCGCTGGTGGAAAGTTTGCGTAACCTGGATATCGAACGCCCGGCACCCAGCTCTCTGAGCCAGCCGGTCACGCTGCTTTTGTTACCGGAATCATCAGGAAAACGCATGGAATGCTCAAAAGGGAAAGGAGTTTCCGGGGGATGAAAGACACCGGAAAAAAATCGATGGTCGGGTTGTTCCTGACTTCCTATGACGACTTCAAGGTGCGCCTGCGTCGACGTCTGGGGTCTGAGGATCTGGCCAACGATGTGCTGCACGAAACCTACCTGCGGGTCGACCGCATGGAAGACGTGCCGGACATCGCCCAGCCCAATGCCTATTTGTATCGCATGGCGCTCAACATCGCCGCCGACCGCCGCCAGTCGGACGCCCGCTTGTTGACGGGCAGTGAGGTGGAAGAGTTGTTGCAGGTGTCCGATGAGGCGCTAGATCCGGCGCGGGTGGTCGGCGGGCAGAAAGAGATCCTGTTGCTGCTCAGCGCCCTGTACGAGTTGCCCGCGCGACGACGCAAAATCTTTATCGCCGCACGCCTGGAAGAGGCGCCACACCTGGAAATTTCCCAGCGTTTCGGCATTTCGACACGCATGGTCGAGAAGGAAATCAAAGCCGCTTTAGGCCATTGCGCCGCACGGCTGGAAAGAAAAGTGATTCAGAGGTTCGGTCCCTGCGCGGGAAAACCGTCTTGAAAGTAGAGTCCCGAATAATCCGTGAGTATCCCCGCGCTTTGAACATCTTTCGAATTTCGCCACCTGAGGCCCAGGCCCAGCCTCAGGATCGGCTCACCCGCGAAGCCCAGAGTTGGTTGGTCCTGTTGACCTCCGGCCGGGCGACTGTTGCCGATGCCAACGCCTTGCGTGAATGGTGCGCGCAAAGCCCTGAGCATGCCCAGGCATTCGAGCAGGCCAAGGTGCTGTGGCACCAGTTGCGTCCGGCTGCCGAGCAAATGCAGGCGCCACGTCATTTCGGGCGGCGGGCGTTTCTCGGTGGCGCCATCGCGGCTTCGGCAGCGTTTTTCCTTATTCGTGGGACAGTGCCGGGTGGATTCTCCGGATTGGGCGCGGACTACATCACTGAAGTCGGCGAGCAGCGCCGGTTGGATCTGGCGGGCGACGTGAGCCTGGAGCTCAATACCCAGACGCGCCTCAACCATCGGCAGGGCGCCGATGGCAGCCAGGGCCTCGAATTGCTCAGCGGTGAAGTTGAGGTCCTGACGCAGGCTGATACACCCCTCAAGGTGCAGGCCGGGGGCGGTTGGCTGAGCGCCAGTCGTGCGCGATTCAACGTGCGCAATATCAATCAGAGCGTGTGCGTCACGTGCCTGGATGGTGCGCTGCAACTGGAAACTCTGGGGCGCAGCGTTCGTTTGGAAACGGGTCAGCAGGTGACCTACGACACCCGGCAGATCGGCACGCCGCAATCGGTCGACACCACGGCGGTGATTGCCTGGCGCCAGCAAATACTGGTGTTCAACGACGCCACGCTGGCGTCGGTAATCGATGAAATCAACCGCTACCGTCCCGGCATGTTGCTGTTGCTCAACAGCGAGCTGGGCAAACGCAAGGTGCAGGCGCGGTTCAGCCTGGATCAGCTGGCGGGCGTGGCGTTGTTGATTCGTGATGCGTATGGGGTCAAGTGCACGGAGTTGCCGGGTGGGGTGGTGGTGCTTAGCTAATGCCTGGCGTTGGTTGAGGCTTGAATGTTCTGACGCTACCGCGAGCAGGCTAGCGATGAACGGTGACGCGGTGACATCGAAATGGCAGCCCTTTGAGGCTGCCATTTTTTTGGGGGTACTCCCCAATCATGAAGTTTGTGTGACATCCGTTCGGTCTGGCCCTTCGATAACCGCCTATGTCGTAACAGCAGGTTCTACTCGGCCTGCGGCCTCTTGCGCCAATTGAAAAGGACCTAGTAGTGATGCTCGTTCGCCAAGCCCGTCGCAATACCCATTCCTTGCCTGTCCGCCGTGACGCTGCGCGTTCGGTGGACCCGGCGCTGTGGTTGCTCAAGCCGCTGGCGCAGGCGATTGCGCTGTGCCTGGTGGCCGGCAGTGCCGAGGCGGCGACCGCGTTCAGTTCCAGCTGGTTTGCCGCCAAGGGCGCGGCGCAACAGGCCGCGGCAGCGCGTCCGGCAGGTGGCTTGCCGGGCATGACACCGCCGCTGGCGCAACAGCAACGTGCCCGGCAACAGCTGGAGCGTTCGGTGCAGACGCTCAACAACACCGTGGCCGCCATTGCTGCGCAACAGGCCGCGCAGGCCGCCGGACGGGCAGCGGCGTTCGCCACGGTGAAGTTCGTGCCGGACGGCCTGGGCGAGGGCGGCTTGAAGGTCGATACCGGCCTGACCCAGGGTTGGCAGAATGCCAAGGGGCCGCAACAGACACAGGCCGATGGCAAGACCACGGTGAGGATCGAGCAGACCGCCGACAAGGCCATTCTCAACTGGGAAACCTTCAACGTCGGCCGCGATACCACGGTGGAATTCGCCCAGCAGTCGAACTGGGCGGCGCTCAACCGGGTCAACGACCCGAGCGCGCGGGCGAGCCAGATCCAGGGCCAGATCAAGGGCGACGGCACGGTGATGCTGGTCAACCGCAATGGCATCGTGTTCAGTGGCACCAGCCAGGTCAACGTGCGCAACCTGGTGGCGGCTGCGACGAATATCAGCGACGCCCAGTTCCGCGACCGTGGCCTGTATTTCGACAGCACCGGCAGCCAGCCGACCTTTACCGATGCCGCTGGCAAAGTGCTGGTGGAGCGTGGCGCGCGGATTGAGACTCACAAGCCGACGCTGTCCACCGATTCCGGTGGCTACGTGCTGCTGCTCGGCAATGAGGTGGAAAACGCCGGCACCATCAGCACCGCCAAGGGCCAGACCGTGCTCGGCGCCGGTGACCGCTTCTACATTCGCAAAGGCTCGGGCACTGAAGGCAATGGTTTTTCCACCACGTTTGGCAGTGAGGTCATTCCTGGCTTCAAGGCCGGTGGTTCGGGCAAGGTCAGCAACACCGGGCTGATCCAGGCCTCGACCGGCGACATCACCATGACCGGTCATGAAGTCGTGCAAAACGGCGTGTTGCTGGCGAGTACCTCGGTCAATACCCGTGGCACCATTCATCTGCTCAACCCGGCGACCGACACCAGCGGCAGCGTGACTCTGGGCCAGGGCAGCGTCAACGCGATCATGCTCGACAGCAGTGATCTGACCGCTCTCGACAGTCAGCACGATGCCGCATTGACCGGGGTGACGCTCAACAACCGTATCCGCAGCGATCAGTCGCGCATCGACATCGGCAGCGGCGGTACCGTGGAGTTTCAGGACGGTTCGATCACCCTTGCCACGGGCGGTCAGGTCGCGGTGGCGGCGGGCCAACGCAGCCTTGTGCGCAACGGTGCGCTGATCGATGTGTCCGGGGCGTTGGGCGTCAAAGTGGCGATGGAAGCCAACAACATCAAGATCAACGTGCAGGGCAACGAGCAGCGCGATTCCTCGATCAACCGCGAAAGTGGCGCACTCAACAGCAATGACGTGTGGGTCGATGTGCGCGAGCTGATTTTCGTGCCCGCCGGCACCAACGGCTATGCCACTGATCGCTGGTACACCGCCGGTGGTCTGCTGGAAGTCGGTGGTTACCTCGGCACGCAGGGGCACAGCATCGGTGAGTGGATGGCCCAGGGTGGCACGGTCAGTTTCACCGGCAATGATGTGGTGACCGAGAAAGGATCGGTGATCAATCTGTCCGGCGGCACCCTCGATGTGCAGAGCGGTTTCATTCGCCAGAGCTGGTTGCGTGGCGCCGATGGTCGTTTGTACGAAGTGTCGCGGGCACCGGGCGACATCCTCTACACGGGCCTCTACAAAGGCTATGAAGACCACAGCGAACGCTGGGGCCAAACCCGTTACTTCTTCAACCCACTGATCGCGCCGAGACAACGTTTCGAGTCTGGTTACTCGGTAGGTCGTGATGCCGGGCAATTGGTGATCGCCACCAACAACGCGGTGCTCGATGGCCAGTTGGTGGGCGAAGTGTTCCAGGGTGAACGTCAGATCCAGGCGCCTCGTGCCGGGCTCGACGGTTATGACCAGGCGCAGACTGCCAGGGCGCGGCGGGCGCAGTTGATCGTCGGTACTTATGATCCAAGTTGGTCGGCCACCACCAATGGCCTGGTGTATCAGCATCTCGCCATGCTCGATCAGGTGCAGATCGGTGGTGAGCGTCCCGCCGATGGCAGCGACCTGGGGTTGACCGGCGCGGTGTCCGACGACCGCAAAGGCAAGCTGTTCCTTGATACCGACATGGTCAATGGTTTCCGTCTGGGCGCGTTGAAAGTCGCGGCCAAGGACAAGGTTGAAGTCAATGAAGCCGTGACCGTGGACACCGGCGGTGACATCACCCTGTACGGGCAGGATGTGCGGGTCAATGCAGACCTGACCGCCCGCGCTGGCAGCCTGCAGCTGGGTAACCAATTGGCGCAAACGAGCAAACCCACGCATACGACCGTGGCCGAAGGTGTGCACCTGGACACCCGTGGTCTGTGGGTGAACGCGCGTATCGATCCGACCGATGCCAACAACCTGGCCTATCTGAATGGTGGCCTGGTGTCGATCCGCAGCACCGGCGATATCACTGTGGCCAGTGGCAGCGTCATCGACGTTTCGTCCGGCGGTGCGGTGTTGAGCAATGGCAAGACCCGGGGCGGCAAGGGCGGCGACGTCTCCCTTGAATCCAGTGCGGATACCCTGCCAGGCCAATTGCAATTGGTCATGGACGGTGACGTGCGCGGTTATGGCGTCACGGGCGGTGGCACGCTGAAGATTCAGGCCAACAAAGTGTTGATCGGCGAGCCTGACGGCCCTCTGGCCGATCACACCTTGCGACTGGCAGCGGATACGTTCAACAAGGGGTTCTCGGCTTACAACATCATCGGCCTTACGACCCTGCAAGTGGCAGACGATGCGGTGGTCGACGTGTCCATGCCGGTCTACCGTTTTTCCGATTCGGCAGCGAACCAAACCGGTGGCGCCGATCCGCTGATGGCATTGGAGCTGTGGACACCAAGCCTGTTCCAGGAGAACCCGGCCAAAGGCGTGCTGACCCAACGCGGCGGCGCTAGTCTGTCACTGCAAGCGGGCGGCAGCCAGATCAATCAGATAGACCCACTGAACAGTTTGTTGACCATCGGCCAAGGCGCGCGCATCAGCGTCGATCCCGGCCAGCGCATCAACTTGCGCAGTGCCGGGCAGCTCACCGTTGACGGTGAACTCAACGCTTGGGGCGGCACCCTCGACATTCGTCAGCAGCAGTTCGGTTCGATTGATGTAGAGAGCTCGCAGCAGGAGGCGGATCCGACAGCTCATAATCGTTCGATCTGGATCGGTGACCATGCAGTGCTGGATGTGGCGGGGCGCGCAACTACGGCGGTCGATGCGCTCGGCCGGGTCTACGGTCAGGTGGGCAAGGGCGGCAGCATCATCATTGGCGGCGAGATCGACGCTAAAAAGGCCACCGCGACGTCGGCGGATGCCTATGTGATCGTGCGGCCGGGCGCTCGTCTGGAGGCGTCCGGTGCCGAGGCTGTGCTGGATATTGCCGGCACTGGTCCGACCCGGGTCGCCACGGACGGCGGGCGCATTGCCTTGAGTTCCTACAACGGGTTGTTCATCGACGGCACCCTGCGTGCCGCTGCTGGTGGGGTCGGTGCAGCCGGGGGACGTCTGGAAATCGCCCTCGATTCGCCGTTGTATCGCGATACTCAGGGAAACAACGCTGTTCGGGTAGCCAGGGAACTGATCATTGGCCAAGGGCCGGACGACGTGCGGCTACCCGCCGATTTGCGGCCTGGAGAGGCCGCTGCACCGTTGCGTTATGGCTACACCCGACTGAGCGCCGATCAATTGATGACCGGCGGCTTCGATAGCCTGAGCCTGCTGAGCAACGGCCTGCTGACGTTCGACGGTGATGTCGATCTGCACATGAACCAGAGCCTGAGCCTGTACGCCGGATCACTGTCCCTCGCCGAAAGCTCCAAAGATACCGCGCGCATTAATCTGGCTGCGCCTTACGTGCGCCTGTCGGGGTTGGGTGAGTATTACACCCCTCCCAGCGCGTTAACCCGCCCTCGAGTGCTGAACACCCCCACCAACCGGGTATCGGCCGCGCAGTTCAGCGCCACCGCGAATTTGCTTGATCTGGGCAACGCCTTCTCGTTCGGTAGCGACGGGCTGATCAAGTTGCTCAACGGGGCGACCATGGCGGTCAGTCGCCGCAGTTTTGACCTGGTCACCCTCGACAGCAGTGGCGACATACGTATGCTCGCAAAGCCGGATTTACAGACGGGTTCCAGGGTGTGGACGGCCGGTGATTTGCACTTGCGCGCGGCACAGATCTATCCGGGCACTCGGGTCTGGTCCGATATACGCGCCGGGTATCAGAGCGAGAGCAGGATCGATCCCGACCGTACGCTGAGCATCAGTGGCAATGGTGCGGCACCGGCCGTGCCGCCTTATTCGGTGTTCGGCAGGCTGAAACTGTACGGGGGGAATATCGAGCAAGGCGGGGTCATTCGCGCACCCTTGGGTTTGATCACGTTGGGTAACGATGCCTTTGGCGATACCCGGGCCATTCACTTGTTGCCGGGCAGCGTGACCTCGGTCAGCGGCGCCGGACTGGTCATGCCGTATGGCGGCACAACCGATGGCACCGACTACCGCTACAACGGCCAGTCCGTGGTGCTGCAAGGGATTGCCAACGAAAATACCGGGGTGGTCCTGAGTGCCCAGTACGTCGATGCGCAAACAGGCTCGTTGATCGACCTGTCCGGGGGCGGGGATTTGCGCGGTGCCGGGTTTGTCTCCGGGCGTGGCGGTTCTACCGATGCGCGTTTCAACCCACTGGTTCGCAACGCGGCTGATGGCACGTTCAGCCTGCCGGGCCTGAGCAGTAACCCGGTGTATGCCATCGTGCCAGGCAATCAGAACGCCTATGCACCGATGCTTGGCGAGGCCGGTGCCAGTGATCCACGCATTGGCCAGCAGATCAGCATCGGTGCCGGTGTTCCAGGCCTGGCGGCGGGCACTTATACCTTGCTGCCATCGACCTTTGCCTTGCTGCCCGGCGCCTTCCGGGTCGAAGTCAACGGTCAGGCAGCGCCGGGAGCAATCAACGGCGCGCTGAAAATGCGCAATGGCTCCTGGGCAAGTTCCGGGCAAATGTCGATTGCCAACACCGGGCTGCGTGACAGTCTTTCCAGCCAGGTCATCCTGACGTCGGCGGATGTGCTGCGCCGCTATTCCCAATACAACGAAACCAGCTACAACCAATTCGTTAACAGCGACGCTGCACGTCGCGGGGTGCCGCGCGGGCAGACGACCCTGGACGGCAAATCACTGACGTTTTTGTTCAAATCAAG
Organism: Pseudomonas reinekei; assembly: GCF_001945365.1. GTDB lineage: Bacteria > Pseudomonadota > Gammaproteobacteria > Pseudomonadales > Pseudomonadaceae > Aquipseudomonas > Aquipseudomonas reinekei. The sequence continues at coordinate 251,264 of NZ_MSTQ01000002.1, read as the reverse complement.
TGATCGTGACACAGCCCTTGATTTCAACGGCAAGGCATTGTTCGCTGCCGCCGAGGGTGGTGTGCTCGGCACCGCAGCGGTAAGGGGATCATGGGCTTTTGAAATTCTTGGCACTGGTGCCGTCAGCACTCAGGGTTTCGACGGTGTTTCGTTGTATGCCGACGCCCTTAACAATCTTGATGCCGGGCGTTTGGCCATCGGTGCAACGCCGTTTGTGCAATACGACACTGCGGGTAATTTCATTCAATTCAGAGGTGATACCAGGAGCATTGACCTGCGCGAGGGGGCGATGCTCTCGGCGCCTGAAGTCGTCCTGTGGACGACGGGCCTCACTGGCGGCATTACCCTTGAAGCGGGGGCGGGCATCAATACGCTGGGGCGTGGGAACGTGCCCTATGACTCCACGGCGGGCTTCATCTATCAGCCAGGGCAAGCCAGCCTGTTGATGGTGTCCAACGGTTGGACCAATGTGCTGGCGCCGGACGCGGGCACTAACGGAGGGGGCGCCGGCAGTATCCGGATCGGCACCTGCCCGGCGCAGGGTTGCATCAATCCTTCGTTGCTCTATTCCAACGGCAGCATCACCGCAGCCACCGATAATCAATTTGAGTTGGGCGAAGCGGTGCGTTTCGGTACGCGTCACCTGGCGTTGGCCGTCGGCGCGGTGAACGCCGGCAGCGCCGAAGCGCTTGCGGCGGCGAGCGGTCGCTTGCCGGCCGGCCTGACCCTGAACCAGAACGTCCTCGATCGACTGCTGCGCGGCGACACGCAATTCGGTGCACCGGCTCTGGAAACCCTGAGCCTGACCACCCGCGATTCATTCAACTTCATTGGCAGCGTGACTCTCGACACCCTGGACCCACAAACGGGCAAGAGCCGCCTGGAAAACCTGATACTGGTGACACCGGCCATTTACGGCCTGGGCGATGCCAGTGATGTGGCGACCATTCGCACCGCCAACCTGATCTGGAACGGCGCGACCCAGGCCCCCGGCACCGTGGTCAACGGCGGCGCAGGCACCGGCCATGGCACGCTGAATATCGAGGCGCAACGCATCGAGTTCGGCTATGGCCCGAATCCGCAGCCCAATGGCCTGGACCAGAACAATCGCCTGGCGCTGGGTTTTGCCAACGTCAACCTCAATGCCAGCGAACGCATCACCGCCAATCACAAGGGCAGCCTGGCCGTTTACGAACAACAGGGCGCTTACGACCCGGTCAAGGGTTATGCCTACAGCGGCGGCAACCTCAACCTGCGCACGCCGCTGCTCACCGGTGAAGCCGGCTCGGTCAACTTGCTCAAGGCGGGCAACAGCCTGACCCTGACGTCGCCAACCGGCGATCGCACTGCCGTCGCCGATGCCTTGGGCGCGGAGCTGAATCTCGAAGCACGCAACGTGTTGCTGGACGGCCGCATCGTGTTGGCCAGCGGCAAATTGGTGGTCAAGTCCGAGGGCGATGTGACGCTGACCCGTAACGCTGAACTGGACGTGGCAGGACGCACGCTGCCGTTCAACGATGTGAAGAAATACAGCTGGGGCGGCGACGTGGCCCTGTACAGCAGCAACGGCAATATCCGCCAGGCCGCCGGTTCGCGCATCGACCTGTCGGCAGTCAACAACCAGGCCGGTAACCTGAGTGCCGTGGCATTGGCCACCGGTGCGGGCGTGGTCGATCTGCAGGGAGAAATCCTCGGCAACAGCAGCGGCTATTACGATGCGGGCGGCACCTGGGTGCCCTACAAGGCGGGCGGTGTGGATATTCGCGCGCAGCAGCTGGGCAGCAGCGGTGACCTCAACGGCGAATTCGCCGCGCTCAACCAGCGGCTCAATGCCGGGCAAGTGTTTGGTAGCCGCAGCTTCCAGCTCAAGCAAGGCAATCTAGTGATTGGCGACGGGCTCAAGGCTGGCGAGGTCAATGTCTCGGTGGACAACGGCAGCCTTACCGTCGTGGGCCTGATCGACGCCAGTGGCGAGCGCGTCGGCAGCATTCGCCTGTCGGGCAAAAATGGCCTGACCGTGGCCGGCAGCGCGGTGCTCGATGCCCATGGCCAGATGTTGCGGGTCGATAGCTACGGAAAGATCATCGACGCACCGAACCGGGCCATGGTCGAGCTGAACGCCGGCGATGGCCTGTTGACGCTGGCCTCCGGTGCGCGGATCGACTTGCGTCACGGCACCGACGTCGCCATCGGTAATTTGCCGGGGCAGCATGACGGTCGCGCGCGGGGCACACTGGAACTCAACGCACCGCGTGTGGGTGCTGGCGATATCGCTATCGATGCCAGCGGTGCGCTGAACATTCAGGGTGCGCGCTCCATTGGGCTCAACGCCACGCGCCGCTACATTGATGCCGCCGACGGTACCGACCCGGCCGCCAGCGGTCGTCCGTACCAGGTCATCGACCAGGCTTATCTGGACGGCATTCACGTCGACAGCACCGCGTTCATCAACGCAGCCCTGGCCAATACGGATTTGCTGCAACGCAAACTGGCCGGCCTGAATAACGCCGCCTACGCCGATGCCTTCCACCTGCGTCCCGGCGTGGAAATAGCCAGCAAGACCACTGACGGCGATCTGGTGGTGCAAGGCGATCTGGACTTGTCCGGCTACCGCTACGCCAGTCTCAACCCGCACACGCAGAAGACGTCGGTCTACGGTTCCGGCGAGGCCGGCAGCCTGGTGATTCGAGCCGGTGGCAACCTGGATGTTTACGGCAGCATCAACGACGGTTTTGCGCCATCACCGGAAACCGTCGATGACACCGGCTGGAAACTGGTGCCGGGTGTGCAGCCGTTCGGCGGCGACCTGATTGTGCCGGGCGCGGGTGTGACCCTTGCTGACGGTACCCAATACCCGATCGGTGCCACGTTGAACTACGACTTGCCGATCCAGGCCGCGACACTGGCCAGTGGCACGCTGTTACCCACTCAGGGCGTGCTGGCCGAGACGTACACGTTCAGCGCCGGTACGGTATTGGCGGGGGCGGTGCATGACGCGGCGGGTAATCTGTTGTACGCCGCCGGCACATTGCTGGGGGCCGACGTCACCTTGCCGGCGGGCAGTCTTCTTGGCGCGGGTACGCAGCTGAACAAGACCACCGCGATGCAAGGCCTGCTGTGGCCTAAAGGCGTGCCGCTGCCGGCTACGTTTTTCGACAACGCAACGGCGGGCGTGAAGCTCAGCGGTTCGCTGGCACTTTTGCGTGGTTCGCTGATTCCGTCCATGACGGATGTGAAACTGGCGGATGGCACTGCGTATATCGATTTGCGCCCACTGAGCGGCACCCAGCAAGGGCGCAACTGGGCGGTGGCGAGCATGTTGCCGTCGGGCAGTGCGTCGTGGTCGACACGGGTGGTAGCGGGTGCGGATCTGGGCGCGGCGGACAATCGAGTGGTGAAGCCCGTCACCACTGAGGGCAACCTTCGACTGGCCGATACTCACTACGGTCTTAAAGTGATTGAATCGGCCGCGAAGCTGGTCTGGACGGTGGACAACGGGTTTGGATTCAACCCCTATGAGCCTGTACCTGAGGAGTATCTGATTCTCTGCGACATCGTGCCTGATGCTTGCGCACCGATGGAACGCTGGACGTGGGCGCCTGGCAACTATATGGGTTTTACTGATTACTCGCCCGTCAGTGTCGATGATATGTTTTGGTGCGTTGATATTGATCCGTCGCTTTGCCTTGAAAGCAAACCAGGCACCGCCGTCAACGCCCACACTCAGATGTTCAGCGTACTGCGAACCGGCACCGGCGATCTGGACCTGATGGCCGCCGGTAACCTGAGCATGGATTCACCCTTCGGTGTGTACACCGCCGGTACTCAGTCCAGCAATATCGACCCACGTTACAACCAGCCTCGCGGGCGAATGTCGGACGGTGGCTCGGTGCTGGGCAGTGCCGGCAGTGACTATGAAAAATGGGTCAATGGCGGCAGCGACAGCCTCTATCAGGCCTGGTTTCCGCAGATGGGCGGGAACCTGACAATCAATGCGGGCGGATCTGTGTCCGGTGATGCTGTCGGACGTAAGGCACTCTCTCTTGGTGGAATGCGCGAGCAAAACCCGAGCGTTGCCGTAGGTAACTGGTTATGGCGTCAGGGCACTGCTGGCAATGACGTGCCGACAGCCTGGTGGATCAATTTCGGTAGCTATGCAACTCGCCTGCCTCTTGCATCAGATGTGGAACCCGAACCTTATCTGGTGGGGTTCACCGGTTTTGGCACGCTGGGTGGTGGCAACATCAGCCTCAGGGCAGGCGCTGATAGCGGCATGCTCAGGCCATTGGGAGACGTCTTTGGTACGAATCAAAACCCTCGAAGCCAGGGACTTATTGTGGCGGTAGGCAGCACCGGGCGCGTAGGTAGCGACGGCAGCCTGCAACTGACCGGTGGCGGTGACATGGATATCCGCATCGGCGGCACGCTCAACCCGTCACTGCAAGCCAGGGCGGGAGCGACCGGTGTCGGCACCCCCATTCATGATCTGCAGGGCGCGCTGATTAACCTGCGGGGAGCTGCACATGTGAGCGCATCGGCGGTGGGTGGAATCCGATTGCAGTACGGCTCATTCTCAGGCAACCAGGACCAGCGCGAGGCTCGCGGCTACGATCCGTTTACGGCCACCACCAGCAGCGCAACCGGCGGCCTGGTGTTGATTCCGGGGGACTCGGGCATGCAGCTCAATACCCGAGGTGATTTGGTGTTGGGAGGCGCGGCGGACCCTGGTCGGGTAGTACTGCAGAACTCCACATCGTTCACTACGCCTGATGGGGTGGTGCATGCGGGCGGTGGTTTGACAGGCTTCTCGTTATGGACCGATCACACCGCCATCGATCTTTTCTCGGCGGGAGGCAATCTCACGCCAAGTACATTGATGGCTGAAGCGATCAACAATTCAACGATCCCTAGCGGTAGCAATACTTCACCCACCGATAATCGATTCGTTATGCCCTCGATCCTGCGAGCAGTCGCCGGGCAAGGTTCAATCTATGCCGGTCCGTCTGCTGGTTTCTATGGTGGGGGGAGTAACTATCCGGGCATTTCGTACTCCTTGTTGTTGGCACCCTCACAATCCGGGCAGCTTGAATTGCTGGCAGGGGATTCCATCTATGCCGGTGGCTATGCAATCAATCAATCGGGTGCCAGCCCGCTGTCCATCGCGACGCCATTTACGCCTGCGTTCAATGGTTATGCCAAGGATGGTCAGCGAGTGATAACGCTGATGTCTAATAGCGGCGCTGATAGCGTCTCGCCCGGACTCAACAGCCGTTATCCATTGTTCGCCTTCGGTGCCGAGAGCTATTCAGGCTTGAGTGGGGTTCAGGCCCCTGCGCGGTTCTACGCGCTAACCGGCGATCTGGTTGGCGTTCGCAGTGGCGAAACCTTGAGTTTCAGCAACTCCAAACGCACCTGGTACGAAGCGGCCGGGCCGGTCTGGATGTTGGCCGGACGCGATATCGTCGCGTCGGGTACAACCGTCGGACAGCCACAGGCCGTGAACCGCGATGGTATGGGCAACAGCAGTGACACCGTCACCGCCACGGGCAACCTGTTCATCCACAACAACGCGAACGATGTCTCGCGCGTGTCCGCCGGTCGCGACATTCTTTACAGCAGTTTCGACATTGCCGGCCCCGGCACGCTGGAAATCAATGCCGGGCGCAATATCCTGATGGAAGACCGCGCCAGCATCACCAGTATCGGGCCAGTAATGGCGGGTGATAACCGTCCGGGTGCCAGCCTTGTATTGCAGGCGGGCGCAGGGGCCGATGGTCCGGATTACGGCCGCTTCATCGCCCGCTATCTGGACCCGAAAAACCAGGCTGCCGGCGGTACGCCGCTCAGCGATCAACCGGGTAAGGTGGTCAAGACCTACGATGAAGAACTGATGTCCTGGCTGATTCTGGGCTACGGCTTTAACGGCAATGCAGAACAGGCACGGACGTTCTACGCCGCACTGCCGGGCACCGAGCAAGCCGTGTTCGCTCGTCAGGTGTACTTCGCCGAGTTGCGTGCCGGTGGCCTGGAATACGCCGATGCAAACGGTCCGCGCCAGGGCAGTTACCTGCGCGGTCGCAACGCGATTGCGGCGTTGTTCCCGACGACCGATGTGGCGGGCAATACCATTCGCTACGACGGCGACATCACGTTGTACGGCGGCGCAGGCGTGAAGACGCTGTTCGGCGGTGACATTCAGATGCTCACTCCCGGCGGTGGCCAGGTGTTCGGTGTCGAAGGTGCGGCGCCGCCGTCCACGGCGGGGATCGTCACCCAGGGCGAGGGCAACATTCAGCTGTATTCCCAGGGCAGCATCCTGCTTGGGCAGAGCCGGGTCATGACCACGTTCGGCGGCAGCATTCTCGGCTGGTCGGCCGAAGGCGACATCAACGCCGGCCGGGGTTCAAAAACCACCGTGGTGTTCACGCCGCCCAAACGTATCTACGACACCTGGGGCAACGTGACGCTGTCGCCGACCGTGCCGAGCACCGGCGCCGGTATCGCCACGCTCAACCCGATTGCCGAAGTGCCACCGGGCGACATCGACCTGATCGCACCGCTGGGTACGATCGATGCGGGCGAGGCGGGGATCCGGGTGTCGGGCAACATCAACATCATCGCCCTGCGGGTGGTCAACGCGGCGAACATCCAGGTGCAGGGCAAGTCGTCGGGCATTCCGGTGACGGCGTCGGTGAACACTGGGGCGATCACTTCGGCCAGCTCCGCGGCTACATCCGCCACGCAAGCGGCCGAGGACATGTCACGCCAGCAACAGGCCGCGGCACGCAAAAACCTGCCGTCGATCGTGACGGTACAAGTGCTGAGCCTGGGCAACGAACCGCTGACACCGAGCAGCGACGGCGCAAGCCGTGCGCCGACGCCTGGCTACAACCCCGATAGCCCGGTGCAGGTGCTGGGTGCCGGCGCATTGGATGAGCGGGCGCGTGGGCAATTGACGGAAGAAGAACGCGGCAATCTGACGTTGTAACGCGCCATCAAGCAGGATCAGAGGCGACCTTCGGGTCGCCTTTTTTATGCGTCAAATTCACACAAGACCCTGTAGGAGCAAGCTTGCTCCTACAGGGTTCTTTGCTGTCTCAATCATCTCATTTCAACGCCATCCGCCCATCTTTGAAATGAAGCTTTGATGACAAAAGTTCGGTAGCACAACGCCATTCAGGTCATGCCTATGTGACGTGCTTGAGGCGGCCGAAAGGCCACTTTTCCAGCCGATGGCGGGACGCCGGGAGCCAGGCAGTCAGCCAGCCTGCCGCAGCGCAGACGGTTACCGGTACTTCGAATTCAGGGGGTGGTGTGAACGATTTTTTCAAGTCACGGCTGGCGCTGTGGGGCTGGCTGCTGGTGACGGCGGGCGCTCAGCCGGCGTGGGCGCAGCAGAGCGTCGAGCTGACGGAACCGAGGCCGGTGGACGTCAACGAATACTTCGTGCGCGGCAACACCGTGCTCGATGCCCGCACGATCGAAGAGGCGGTGTATCCCTTCCTCGGTCCGCAAAAATACCTGGCCGATATCGAAGGCGCCCGCGATGCGTTGCAGAAGGCGTATCAGGCCAACGGCTATCAATCGGTGTTCGTGGAGTTGCCGGAGCAGAAAGTCGAGGACGGCATCGTCTATCTGCAAGTGAGCGAAACCAAGGTGGGTCGGGTTCGTGTCGTCGGCGCCAAGCATTATTCTCCGGTGGAAATTCGCGATGACGTACCGGCGCTCAAAGAAGGCCATGTGCCGGACTTCGCCCAGGTGCAGACTGAACTGGCACAACTGAACAAGAACCCCGGTCGCCAGGTCATGCCGCTGGTGCGCGAAGGTCAACGCCCAGGGACCATGGACGTCGACTTGCAGGTTGAAGACCAGGACCCGTGGCAAGCCAGTCTGGGCCTGAACAACGACTACAGCGCCGACACCGAAAAGCTGCGCAGTGTCGCCAGCCTCGGCTACAACAACTTGTGGCAGTTGGGCCACAGCGTGTCGCTCACGTTCTTTACCGCGCCCGAGGACACCTCCAACGCCAAGGTCTGGTCCGGTTCCTACACCGCGCCGCTCAGCGAGCGCTGGAGCGTGCAGTTTGCCGGTTACCAGTCCGACAGCAACGTCGCGACCATCGGCGGCAGCAACGTGTTGGGCAAGGGTCATTCCTACGGCGTGTCGGCGATCTACACGCTGCCGTCCAGTGGCAACTGGTCCAACTCGCTGTCGGCCGGCATCGACTTCAAGGACTTCGACGAGCAACTGGATTTCGCCGGTGACAGCGACAAGGTGCCGCTCAAGTACGCGCCATTCACCTTCGCCTACAACGGCTTTCGCTACACCGAAAGCTCGCAGTTAGGTCTCGGCCTGAGCCTGGTGGCGGGCACTCGCAGCTTTCTCGGCTACGGCAGTTCCGACGAAGACTTCGACTACAAACGCTATCGCGCCAGCCCCAGTTTTGCGGTGCTCAAGGGCGATACCCAATACACCTACACCTTCGGCAATGACTGGCAGACCGCGAGCAAGGCGTCGTTCCAACTCGCTTCCGGGCCGCTGGTATCCAACGAGCAATTTTCCGCCGGTGGCGCCACGTCAGTACGCGGCTACCTGGCGGCCGAACGCACCGGTGACGACGGCTACCTGCTGAGCCAGGAACTGCGCACGCCATCCCTCGCCAAGTACCTCGGCACTTACGTGCAGGAGTGGCGTTTCTATGCCTTCGCCGAAGGCGCCCAGTTGTACCTGCGCGACGAACTTCCCGACCAGGACGCCGATTACGCCCTCGCCAGTGTGGGCCTTGGCACCCGCGCGAGCCTGAGCAAATGGCTGTCCGGCAGCCTCGACTGGGGCTATCCGCTGCTCGAAGGGCCGAATACCTCGAAACAGGAATCGCGCCTGCATTTCAACCTGCAAGCGACATTCTGAACCTACGGAGACATTTTCATGCAGCGCATATTTCTCGCTTTCCTGATGTGCCTGAGCTTCGTGCTCCCGGCCACCGCCCAGGCGTGGTGGCAAGACGATTGGCACTACCGCAAACAGCTCTCGGTCGACACCACGCCCCAGGGCGCGGCGATCAACGAGGCGTTGGGGCGTACCGCGTTGCTGGTGCGCCTGCACACCGGCAACTTCACCTTCGACGGGGTCAAGGAAGACGGCTCCGACCTGCGCTTCGTCGCCGCCGATGACAAGACCGTGCTCAACCACCAGGTCGAAAGTTTCGATGCGCTGATGGGCATGGCGCTGGTGTGGATTGATGTACCGAAAGTGGAGGGCGGTCAGCGCCAGGACATCTGGATGTACTACGGCAACCAGAAGGCAGCGGCCACCGGTAACGGTCAGTTGACCTTCGATCCGAACTACACCGCGCTCTACCATTTCGACGGTGCCACGGGGGCGCCGGCCAAGGACACCACCGCCTACGGCAACACCGCGCAGAGCGCCACCGGTACGAGCATCGACGGTGTGATCGGTCGTGCCTTGCAGTTCAGTGGTCAGCCGCTGCTGTTGCCGGCCAGTCCATCGTTGCAGCACAACGCCGGCAGCGCGTTCACCTTCAGCGCCTGGTTGAAGCTGGATCAGGCCAATGGCGAGCAACTGGTTCTGGCCCGTCGTGAAGGCGAACACAGTCTGCTGGTCGGTTTGAATCAGGGTATGCCATTCGTTGAAATCGACGGTCAGCGCGCCGTGTCGACCCAGGCCCTGAACCCCGGTCAATGGCAGCACTTGGCGCTGACCGCTGAAGGCAGCAAGGTCTCGCTCTACCTCAATGGCCGTGAATCCGCGAGCCTGGCAGTGGCGATGCCGGCATTCAATTCGGTCATGGCCATTGGTGCCGACGTGTCCGCCAGTGCTTACCTGCCGTTTGCCGGCGCGATCGACGAGCTGCGTCTGTCGAAAGTCGCCCGACCTGCCGCGCAGTTGCTGGCCGATGCCACGTCCCAGGGCGCCGAGTCGAAACTGCTGGCCTATGGTGTTGACGAAGAGCAATCGGGTTACGGTTTCGGCAGCCTCGGTTTCCTGCTCAACGCCGTGCCGCTGGACGCCTGGGTGATCATCGCGGTGCTGGTGCTGATGATGGTCCAGTCGTGGTTCATCATGGTTCGCAAGAACCGCATGGTCAGCCGTGTCTCGGCAGCCAACGAAGCGTTCCGCGAGCAGTTCGCCAAGGTCGGTACCCGCCTGGAAATGTTCGCCGACGACCAGGACCTCACCCTGCGCCTGCAGCACTCGTCGCTGTGGCGCCTGTATCTGTTGGCGGTCAAGGAAATCCGCACCCGTCGCGAGCAGGGCGCCGATACCTCGTCGGTGTCGGCAGCCACCATTGAAGCGATCCGCTGCTCCATGGACGGCGTGCGCACCCGGGAAAACCAGGCGCTCAGCTCGAAACTCTCGACCTTGTCCAACGCCATCGCCGGCGGGCCGTACATCGGCCTGCTCGGTACGGTGCTAGGGATCATGGTGGTGTTCCTCGGCACGGCTATGGCCGGCGACGTGAACATCAACGCCATCGCTCCGGGTATGGCTGCCGCCTTGCTCGCCACCGCCATGGGCCTGTTCGTCGCGATCCCGGCGCTGTTTGGCTACAACCGCTTGATCACCCGCAACAAGGAAGTCAGCGCCGACATGCGCGTGTTCGTCGACGAGTTCATCACGCGCCTGGCGGAAATGCATGGCGAAAGCCAGTTCAGCGAAGCCGCCCACCGCCGTGGCAATCACGCCAACGCCCACACCAACGCCCAAGCACCGGCCTGAGGAGCACTGACATGGCTTCCGTAAATGCCTCCCACGACGATGACGATGATGCAGCGGTGGACAGCATCAACATCACGCCCCTGGTGGACGTGCTGATGGTGGTGTTGGTGATGTTCATCCTCACCGCCACCGCACAGGTTTCGGGCATCCAGATCAACCTGCCCAAGGCCAGCGCTTCCGTGTCGTTGTCCGAAGCCAAGACCAAGGCGATTTCGGTCAACGACGGCGGCCAGGTGTTCCTCGATGTCTACCCGGTGACCCTGGCCGAGCTGGAAGACCGCTTGCGTATCGAGAAGGCCCAGAGCCCGGACTTCCCGGTGATCGTGCGCGGTGACGCCACGGTGCAGTACCAGAAAGTCATCGAGGTGCTGGACCTGCTGCGTCGTCTGGAACTGTCACAGGTCGGTCTGGTGACCGGCAAACCGACACAGGGCTGACCATGACTGCTCAACTTCCCATCAGCCCGTCACCTGTCAAGAAGTCACCCGTGCGCTTTGTGAAGTGGGGCGCCGGGTTGCTGATTGCCGGCGTGGCCGCGTGGTTCCTGTGGCAATGGGCCAACGACATGAGCGGCATTCGTCGCGAAGCGCCGAAGGTGCCGACCATCATTCCGTTGCCGCCACCGCCGCCTCCACCACCGGAAAAACCACCGGAACCGGAACCTCCCGTGGAAGAAAAAATGGTCGAGCCCGAGCCGACGCCGGAGCCGGAGGACGTGAAACCGATCGAGGAAGCACCGCCGTCACCGGTGGACGATCTGGCCAAGCCGATGGAGATGGACGGCGAGGCCCAGTCCGGTACCGACAGCTTCGGAATCAGTGCGGGCAAGGGCAATGGCATGGCCGGTTCCGGCGGCGGACGTCTGGGCAACGGCACGTACAACCAGTTCATGGCCGTCAGTTTTCAGCGCTTGTTGCGCGATAACCCGGACCTGCGCAACCAGGCCTACAAGGCGCAGGTCGACGTGTGGATGAGCACTTCGGGTGACATCACTCGGGTCGAGCTGGCTCAGTCCAGCGGCAACCCCGAAGTCGACGCGCAAATACTCGCTGCACTGCGCGGTGCGCCGCGCATGAGCCAGCGGCCACCGGCCTCTTTCACTGTGCCCATGCGCGTGGCCCTGCAAGGGCGGCGTCCGGGTTAACCCCATTATCAAAAGCTTTGCCAAAAGGAGTTGTGTGCCAATGATTTCCAACGTGAATCGATTGTCCCTGGCGGTCGGCATGGTCATTGCGACCCTGGTCGGTCAGGCCGCAGCCGCGCCTGCGCCCTCGGAGAACGCCACGATCAATCTGATCCGCTTGCTGGTAGAGCAAGGCGTGTTGAAGCAGGACAAGGCTGACAAACTGATCGCCCAGGCCCAGAGCGAAGCGGATCAGGCCCGCAAAGCCGCCACCGCTGCACCCACCGCCGTTGCCGCCAGCGGGCCGGCCGCCGCACCGGGCGATGTGCGGGTGCAGTATGTGCCGGCTGCCGTGCGCGACCAGATCCGCGATCAGGTCAAGGCCGAGGTCATGGCCACCGCCAAGCAGGAAAACTGGGCGCAGCCCAACACCTTTCCGGACTGGGTGTCGCGTGTCAGCTTCGATGGCGATATCCGTCTGCGTGACGAATCGCGCTACTACTCGGGCACCAATAGCAACGAAATCGTCGACTTCGCCAAGCTCAACAACAACGGCCCATACGACGTGAACCCCAACAGCAGCACCGGCCTGCCACCGTTGCTCAACACCCGCGAAGACCGTGAAAACCTGCTGCGCCTGCGGGCGCGCCTGGGCATGAAAGCGGTGATTGCACCGGACTGGACGGCCGGTATCCGCATCGGCACCGGTTCCGACAACAGCCCGGTGTCGACCACCCAGACCCTCGGTGGCGGTTTCGGCAAGAAAGACATCTGGCTCGATCAGGGTTACCTGACCTGGAAAGCCACCGACGAATTGACCCTCACCGGTGGCCGCTTCAGCAACCCGTTCTTCTCCACCGACATGCTGTATTCCAACGAGCTGAACTTCGACGGTATCGCGGCGATGTTCGACCACAAGCTCAACCGCGACTGGGGCATGTTCGGCACCGTCGGTGCATTCCCGATCGAGTACACCAACGACACCAGCTCCAGCAACGGCTTCGACAAGGAAGAGAGCGACAACAAGTGGCTGTTCGGTGCGCAGGTCGGCGCCAACTGGGCGATCAACGCCAGCAACCGCCTCAAAGGTGCGTTGGCCTACTACCGCTTCGACGACATCGAAGGCCAGCGTTCCAGCCCTTGCGAGCCGTGGGCCGGTGCACCGGGCTGCGACAGTGACGGCAGCCGTTCGGCGTTCATGCAAAAGGGCAACACGGTGTTCCTGCTGCGTGACATCACGCCGAACCCGCTCAACCCGGCGACCACGCCGCAACCGCAATACGTGGGCCTGGCCTCGGAGTTCAACCTGCTGGACCTCAACTTCGTCTGGGACAGCGACCTGCCGGAAGACTTCAAGCTGCGCAGCCAGGCCAATTATGTACATAACCTGGGCTACGACGAAGGTGAGATGCGCAAGCGTGCGGCAGGGCAGATCGTCAACAACCTCGACAGCGATGGCGACATCGAAAGCGGGGCCAATGCGTGGATGATGCAGTTCACCCTCGGCAGCGCGCTGGACATGCGCAAGCAGGGCGACTGGAACCTGTTCGCCGGCTACAAGTACATCCAGCCGGATGCCTTGCCGGACGGTTTCAACGATTCCTCGTTTCACTTGGGCGGCACCAACGCCAAGGGCTATTTCCTGGGCGGCAACTACGGTCTGGCCAAGAACGTCTATGCCACCGGTCGCTGGTTGAGTTCCGAAGCGGTGTACGGCGCACCGTTCGATATCGACGTCTTGCAGCTTGAGATCAACACGCGCTTCTAAAGCGCAGGGAGAGCTTCATGAACACGAAAATCCTGTTGTTTGCCCTGGGCGCGCTGGTGGCCCAAGGGGCGAGCGCCGAGGGCATGGAGGAACGCCTGCGCACGCAACTGCGCAGCACTACCCAACAGTTGCAGGCCTTGCAAAGCCAGCAGGCCCAGGCCAGTGCTGCACAGGTCGCGGCGCAAGCCGAAACCCGGGCGGCTCAAGCGCAGATCAAGCAATTGACGGCCGAGCTGGCCAAGTACAAAGGCGCGGCCGAGCAACTGGCGAGCCAGCAGGACACCTTGCAAAGCCAGGCCCAGGCGCAGATGGCGGCGAGCAACGAGCAGCTCGGCAAGTTCAAGAAGGCTTACGACGAACTGTTGGTCATGGCCCGCGGCAAAGAAGCCGAACGGGCCAGGCTCGAAACTCAATTGGCGGAACGTGACACACAAATGCAGCAATGTTCGGTGAAGAATCAACAGATGTACGGCGTGGCCAAGGAGATTCTTGCGGCCTACGAAAAAATCGACGTCGCCGAAGTGATGAAGATACGCCAACCGTTTGCCGGCACGGCCCGGGTCAAGTTCGAAGAACTGGCTCAGGGCTTTGGCGACGAGCTCTACAAGACCCAATTCGACGCGCCCCAGGCTGCGATCACTCACTGAAAACAGGGAAGAACTCACATGACTCAATTGATCGCTCACGTATCGCCACAATCGCTCACCGAAGTGCTGCAAACCGCCGGCTATCGGGTCAACCAGACCGATCAGAACGGCATCGTGCAACTGCTTAGCGCCAGCCAGGGAATCGGCTACGCAGTGCGCTTCGGCAACCCGGCCGGCGAGCAGGGCCGCTATGTCGATTTCACCTTCAGTTGCGCCTTGCGCGTCCAGGGCGAATTGCCGGCCGGCCTGGCAGAACTGTGGAATGCCTCGCGCCGCTTTGCCCGGCTGTCAGTGCAGGGCGAGTTCCTGGTGATGGAGATGGACGTGGTGGTGGCCGCCGGTGTCAGCGCCGATTACCTGCGCGGCAATCTGGAACTGTGGGATCGCCTGTTACAGGAATTCATCGTTTACCTGCGCGACTACAGCCAGAACGCGGCGCAGTTGCAGGCCCAGGTTCAACCTGCCGAAACCGCTGAACACGAGGTGGCTGCCCAGTGAAAAAACGTACGGTAGTGGCCAGCGCGGGGGCGTTGGCGGTATTGGTGGTGGCCGTTGCGTTAGGTGTGCGAACGGGCAACGACCCGGTCGCAGCACCGCAGCCGGTCAAGTCATTGGCGGTTGCATCGACGGAGCCGGCGGTGGCGCGGTTGGGCAATCAACAGGTGGACAGCGACGAACTCAAGGCGTTGTTGGCGTCCTTGCCCGCCGAATCCCGGGACCAGTTGCGCGGCAATCGCGCGACGCTGGAGAGCTGGATTCGCTCGCGCCTGGCCGAGAAAGCCGTCCTCGAACAGGCCGATGCCCAGGGCTGGCGTCAGCGTCCGGAAGTTGAACAACAAACCCGCGCTGCCACCGAGCAAATCGTCTTTCGCAACTACCTGCAATCGGTCAGCCAGGTGCCGGCGGATTACCCCAGCGCCGCTGAATTGCAACAAGCCTATGACGCGGGCAAGGCGCAGTGGATGACACCGGCGCTGTTCCGGGTCAGTCAGATTTTCCTTGGGGTGAACGATCCGCAGAGCCTTGATAGCGTGCGCAAGCAAGCCCTGGAACTTAGCCGCAAGGCGCAGGCAACTCCGGCGGAGTTCGCCGCACTGGCGGGCCAGTTTTCGCAGGATCACGACAGTGCCGAACGCGGTGGTGACACGGGCCTGCAACCGTTGGCGCAACTGGTACCGGAAGTGCGCGGCGTGGTGTCCCGGCTCAAGGTCGGTGCAGTGTCCGAGCCGGTGCAAAGTGCGATGGGCTTCCACGTGATCAAGTTGACCGAGCAGCAACCGGGGCGGGTGGCGACCCTGGACGAACTGCGTGAGCGGTTGACCCAGGCCCTGCGCGCCCAACGCCAGGAGCAAATTGCCAAGGCCTATCTGGAAGGCATGCTCAACACGGCAACGCTGAGTATCGACGGCGCCGAACTCAATAAAATCCTGGAGGCAAAACCCGAACAACTGTAGGCGCGAACCTGCACGCGATAGCGGCCCGTCAGTCATCATTGATGTGGCCTGCCCCACCGTTATCGCGAGCAGGCTCGCTCCCACAGGGGACCGGTCACGTCGAGGCATCGCCTTATACCAACAAAAAACGACAGGGAGTCATCGATGTCATTCACCGAATCAACTGGGTCTCAGCGCGTCGCCGATTACCGATCACCGGCTGACTCAGCCGAATCCTGGCTGGCCCTTGCAGACGGGATGGACACCGAGGTCGCGCAGTATTTTCTGGTCAGCGCCCGCTGCGGTTGTTTCATGCAGGCTGCCCGCAGCCTCAATGTCCGGCCGACGATCCTGCGCAAGCATCTGGCCCAACTGGAAGATCAACTGCAAAGAACGCTGTTCATGTTCAAGGACAGTTCACTGACACTCAGCCGTGACGGCCATCAATTGCACGTCCGGTTGCTGGCTCTGGCGCACGAACGCACCTTGCCGGTGATTGAGCAGCCGTTGATTCGCCTGGCGGTGGCGCAAACCCTTCTGCATGACATCCTCGGACGTGATCTGGTGTCGCTGTTGCGCCGCAACGCCAGTTTGCGTCTGGAGATCATTTCGCTGGACAGCGATCTGTCATTGCAAGCGGTCAGTGCCGACGTGGTGCTGTGGCTGGCCGGCACCGAATCGCCGATGCCACGCCCAAATTTCTCCACCACAGAGCCGCAGCCGCTGGCGAGGCTGGACTACCAGCCGTACATAGCCAAACGCTATTCACGGGTGACGGCCCGCCCGGAAAAGCTCGATGACCTCGCCGATTTCCTTCTGGTGCAATGGCAGCATGAACGGCAGGTGGACAGCTTCCGTCCGTGGAACGCGCTGGTGGAACAGCGTCTGGCGGGGGTGGTGCGGTTGCATTCCTATGAACTGATGCTGGAGATGATCCGCTGCAGCGCCTGCATCGGCCTGCTGCCCGGCTACATGAGCCGTTATGACCGTGGCCTGATCGCGTTACCGGGGTTGTTCAACCAGCCGATGCAACGCCAGGTATGGCTGGCGGTGAATGACCAGTCCCAGGACAAGGCGCAGGTACAGAGGCTGGTTGAATTGATCCTCAGCACTTTCGAAGAACGATGGGATTGGTTCCAGGACTGACCCGTTCCACAGGTAGGAGCGAGCCTGCTCGCGATAGCGCCTCGTCAGTCAACATCGTCGTCGACTGTTACATCGCTTCGCGAGCAAGCTCGCTCCTACAGAGGTGTTCGCCATTCGGGAGTTTTGCGTTATAGAGTGAGTGGCCATGTCTGCCTCAAGGATGATTCGCCCATGCCCACTTCCAAGCCTGTTATCACCCTCGAACGCCTCAATGAGTCCCACATCGAAGGCATCACCGCGCTTTACCGCGAACCCGTGGTTGCCCGTCAAACGCTGCAGTTACCGTTTCCCTCCAGTGACATCTGGCGCAAACGACTGGTGTCGGACAACGAGCGGGTGATGCAACTGGTGGCGCTGCATCAAGGCGCCGTGATCGGCAGCATTTCGCTGGAACAGTTCTCACGTATTCGTCGTAGCCATGCAGGCAGCTTTGGCATGGGCGTCGCGCGCGCCTGGCAGGGGAAGGGCGTCGGCTCGAAACTGCTGTCGGCAGCCTTGGATATCGCGGACAACTGGATGAACCTGCGGCGGGTCGAGCTGAGCGTGTATGTCGACAACGAAGCCGCCATCCGCCTGTACCGCAAGTTCGGCTTCGAAAACGAAGGGCTGTTTCGCGACTATGCGGTGCGTGACGGTGCCTACGTCGATACCTTGAGCATGGCGCGCCTGCGCCGCATGCCTGGTGCCGATTGATCGCACACCCTGAGGTAAAGGCCACCGCTCGTACGTTTAGTCGTACGTCGGCAACGCGCATCTGCCATGCTCAGCGTCCGCGACACGGCTTCAATCATAGGAACAGCGCAATGGATGACGTACAGCAACTGGGCGAGATGCTTCGTCACTACGCAGAAAGCGAAGCGCACAAGAAGCAGTTGTTCGAATCGCAGTCGGCCGAATGGGCGAAGCGCATCGGTGAATTGTTCGATCAGATCCAGCAGTGGCTGGAGCCGGTGCAGTCACCGCATTTGTTGGAGGTCAGCCGAGAAGCATATGTCGTGTCAGGGCCGAGCTTGGCGGTCGAGACATCACCGTTCAAGACTGAAAAGCTGTCGATTGTCATTGCTGGCAAACCCGTGGAATTTGTCCCGGATGTGATGGGCGTTGGCGGGCAGATTTCCGTGGCGGTGATGGGCTTTACCGCGGCACGGGTTGGCAGCGTGTCGCTGGTGTGCATGCCGCCCGCCACGAATTGGCAGTGGCGCAAGACCAATGGCCTGAAAGACCCGGACACCTTCGCGTTTGACGCAAACTTTTTGGCGCAACAACTGCAAAGCCTGATCCCCCGCGAACGCAGCTGAGACAAGATCACTGTAGGAGCGAGCCTGCTCGCTCTTACAGTGATCGGTGGTGCCTCAGATGTCGAGGTTACCCCAACCCGGTTTCTGCACTTCAGGCGCAACCGCCTTCACCGTCTTGCCCGTCGCCAACTCCACGCGCTTTGCGACTTCCGGATCATCGGCAAACGGAATCAAACTGGCATCGTCCAGGCTTTCAGCCGTCTGATGGCGCAAGCAGTATTCGATGGTGACCCATACAAACACCACCCCCAGGATATTCAACAGGATCTCGGTCATCAGGCTATCTGCGCCTCACGTTCGGCCATCGACACATCCGCTACCCGCACCGTTCGCCAGACGTTGTACGCCATCAGCAGCATGCCGCTGAGGAAAAACACGCCACCGGTAAAACGCACTACGAACCCCGGATGGCTGGCTTGCAAGGCTTCGACGAAGGAGTAAGTCAACGTGCCGTCGTCGTTGATCGCGCGCCACATCAGGCCCTGGGTGATGCCGTTGACCCACATCGAGGCGATGTACAACACCGTGCCGATGGTCGCCAGCCAGAAGTGCGCGTTGATCAGGCCGATGCTGTACATCTGCTCGCGGCCGAAGACTTTCGGCACCATGTGGTAGGTCGCGCCAAAGGTGATCATCGCCACCCAACCCAGGGCCCCGGCGTGCACGTGGCCGATGGTCCAGTCGGTGTAGTGGGAGAGGGCGTTGACGGTCTTGATCGCCATCATCGGACCTTCAAAGGTCGACATGCCGTAGAACGCCAGCGACAGCACCAGAAAACGCAGGATCGGGTCGGTGCGCAACTTATGCCAGGCACCGGAGAGCGTCATCATGCCGTTGATCATGCCGCCCCAGCTCGGCGCCAGCAGGATCAGCGACATGGCCATGCCCAGCGACTGTGCCCAGTCGGGCAATGCGGTGTAATGCAGGTGGTGCGGGCCGGCCCAGATGTACAGGGTGATCAGCGCCCAGAAATGCACGATCGACAGGCGATAGGAGTACACCGGCCGCCCCACCTGTTTCGGCACGAAGTAATACATCATCCCGAGAAAACCGGTGGTGAGGAAAAAGCCCACGGCGTTGTGCCCGTACCACCACTGCACCATGGCATCGGTGGCCCCGGAATACACAGGGTAGGACTTGAACCAGTCCACCGGGATCGACAGGTGATTGACCACGTGCAGCATGGCGATCACCACGATGAACGCGCCGAAGAACCAGTTGCCGACGTAGATGTGCTTGGTCTTGCGCTGCACCACGGTGGTGAAGAACACGATGGCGTAGGCCACCCAGACCACGGTCATCCACACCGCGCCGGTGAACTCGATCTCGGCGTATTCCTTGGTGGTGGTGTAACCCAGCGGCAGGCTGATCAGCATGATCACGATCACCGATTGCCAGCCCCAGAAGGTGAAGGCGGCGAGGGTGTCGGAGTACAGCCGCACCTGGCAGGTACGTTGCACCGCGTAGTAACTGGCGGCGAACTGCGCGCTGCCGGCGAAGCCGAAAATCACCAGGCTGGTGTGCAGCGGTCGCAGGCGCCCGAAGGTGGTCCATGGCAGGTCGAGGTTCATCTCGGGCCACACCAGTTGCGAGGCGATCCACACGCCCATCGCCATCCCCACGACGCCCCAGAACACGGTCGCCACGATGAATTGGCGGACGACCTTGTAGTTATAGGCCCGTCCGATAGTTGTTGTGCTCATGGTCAATGCTTCCACGGTTGCAGAGTCGTGCTGCACTGTAGAAACCTGACTGGAAACAAAACAGACTCAGGAATATTTCATTTATGCGGATCAGATTGGGTGCATCAATGCGGCGATTTGACGCGAACTGATACGGTTTTTATCCATTCAGGTGAATCTGTAAGGTCCTGCACCACTGGCGCATAGTCGCTTTTCTGAACGAGCCGCAGAGCCCGATTCCCCACAGGTTTTGTGCCTGATTCTGATGAGGTGAGCCATGTATCAATACGATGATTACGACCGGGCGCTGGTGTTCGAGCGTGTTGCGCAGTTTCGGGATCAGGTTGAGCGCTTCATGGCCGGTGAGCTGAGCGAAGAAGAGTTCCTGCCGCTGCGCTTGCAAAATGGCCTGTACATGCAAAAGCACGCCTACATGCTTCGGGTGGCGATTCCCTACGGCACCTTGAGTGCCCGGCAGATGCGCACACTGGCAAGCATCGCCCGGGACTACGATCGCGGTTATGGCCACTTCACCACCCGGCAGAACATGCAGTTCAACTGGATCGAGCTGGCCCAGGTGCCGGATATCCTTGAACGCCTGGCCCAAGTGGAAATGCACGCGATCCAGACGTCCGGCAACTGCGTGCGTAACATCACTACCGAAGCCTTTGCCGGGGTGGCGGCCGATGAAATGATCGACCCGCGTCCGCTGGCGGAAATCCTGCGGCAGTGGTCGACCATCAACCCGGAGTTCCTGTTCCTGCCGCGCAAGTTCAAGATCGCCATCTGCTCAGCCGAGCAGGATCGCGCGGCGATCATGATGCATGATATTGGCCTTTATCTTTACCCCGGCGACGACGGCCAAATGCTGCTGCGGGTGATCGTCGGCGGAGGTCTGGGGCGCACGCCGATCCTCGGTTTGCAAATCCGCGACGGCTTGCCGTGGCAGCACCTGCTGTCGTATGTCGAGGCGGTGCTGCGGGTGTACAACCGTCATGGTCGGCGGGACAACAAGTACAAGGCGCGGATCAAGATTCTGGTCAAGGCCCTGGGCATCGAGGCATTCGCCCAGGAAGTGGAGGAGGAGTGGCAGTACCTCAGGGACGGCCCGGCGCAACTGACTGAAGACGAATACCGGCGCGTGGCCAGTGCCTTCGTCGCACCGCCCTATCGTCAGCTGGCCGACACCAACCTTGATTTCGGCACGCACCTGGCCGAGAGCCCGGAATTCGCTCGTTGGGTGCGGCGTAACGTGCAGCCGCACAAAGTGTCGGGTTATGTCAGCGTTGTGTTGTCGACCAAGCCGGGCGAATCTGCGCCGCCGGGCGATGTCACCGACACGCAAATGGACGCGGTGGCGCAGTGGTCCGAGCGCTTCGGTTTCGGTGAAATCCGTATTGCCCATGAACAGAATATCGTCCTGCCGGATGTGCCCAAGGCCGACCTGTTCGCGCTCTGGCGCCTGGCCTGCCAACACAACCTGGGCAGCGCCAACGTCGGCTTGCTCACCGACATCATCGCCTGCCCCGGTGGTGATTTCTGCGCGCTGGCCAACGCCAAGTCGATTCCCATCGCGCAGGCCATTGCCGCTCGCTTTGAAGACCTTGACTATCTGCATGACCTGGGTGACATCAGCCTTAACATCTCCGGCTGCATGAACGCCTGCGGTCACCACCACATCGGCAACATCGGCATTCTGGGGGTCGATAAGAACGGCAGCGAGTGGTACCAGATCACCCTCGGTGGCGCCCAGGGCAAGAACAGCGCCTTGGGCAAGGTTATCGGCCCGTCCTTCAGCGCCGCCGAAGTGCCGGATGTGATCGAGCAGATCGTCGACACGTTCGTGCGGTATCGCGAGAGCGAAGAACTGTTCGTCGATGCCTTCCAGCGAATCGGGCTGGAGCCGTTCAAGGAAGCGGTTTACCCGAAAGTGCTTGAGGTGTCGGCATGAACAATCTGTTGCGGCTGGAGGAGGGCGTGGTGCGGATTGTCGCGGATGACCCGTGGACACTGGTGCGCGAACCGCAAGCACCGATGCCCGCAGGTTCAGTGATACTGCCGCTGACCCTGTGGCTGGAAAACCCGCAGCAACAGGCTGTATGGCTGGGGCCGGACGATGAGGTGGAAAGCCTCAAACCCTGGTTTGCCCAACTGCCCTTGATCGCCCTGGATTTCCCGAGTTTTCGCGATGGTCGCGGTTATAGCCAGGCGTATCTATTGCGCACTCGATTGGGTTGGACCGGCGAATTGCGCGCAATCGGCGATGTGCTGCGCGATCAGCTCAGCCACATGCGCCAATGCGGTTTCGACAGTTTCGCCGTGCGCGAAGACAAATCCGCGGAAGATGCGTTGAAGGGACTGGCGGGTATGAGCGTGTTGTACGGTCGCTCGGTGATTGAGCCGCGGCCGCTGTTTCGGCGGCGGTGATCTGAGCTATTCATTGGCTGTACTGACGCCATCGCGGGCAAGCCCGCGAAGGGGGCATTGGATCCGCCAGCGACTATTTCAACGCCGGATCGCCCATGTTCATTTTCTTCCAGCCCTGCAACAGCACCTGCGCCTTGGATTCCTGCCCGTTGTCGAGGTAGTACTGGATCAGCGACAGCCGTGCGTTGCGGTTGGCGGGTTGTACTTTCAACAGTCTTTCCAGCTCTTCACAGGCTTGGTCAACGTTGCCGCTGTCATGAAGTGCTACCGCCAGCACGTAGCCGTATTGACCGTTTTGCGGTTCCAGTTGCACGGCTTTGCGCAGGTAGGGCATGGCCTGCCCGGCCTTGCCCGCACGGACCATCGACAGACCCTGAGTGTGTTGCAGGAGAGCGGCATCCGGGTGTTCTTTCAGGCTTTGAGCCAGTAACGCCTGCGCTTCCTGGCTGCGACCATTGGCCTCCAGCCATTGCACCAGCGTTACCAGCGCCGGGTAGAAATCCGGATCACGTTTGAGCGCCGTGCGCAGCAACCCCTCGACTTCGCCGCTGCGCCCGCTGGCCTGATACAGCATGGCCAGATTGAGATTGGCTTCGGCGCGTTCGGCGAGGCTTTTTTGCACCGTTTCGTACTCACCGATGGCGGCGTTCCAGCTGTCCTGAGCGCTGCCCAGACCCGTACGCGCGACACTGAGCAGATCGCGGGCGGCGGCAATGCGCACGGCTTTCACAGGGTCATTGAGTAACGGCGACAACAGGGCTGCGCGCTCCGGCGGCGGCAGGAACGCGCTGATCGCCCGGACGGCGCTTTCACGCACGAGTGGCGCTGGGTTGCTCAGATCCTTGGTCGCCAGTTTCAGAGCCTGTTCGCTCGGATACAGCGGCAACTCGGCCAGCAGGGTCGCCCGCTGAATCGCCGGCAGGTTGCTGCGTTGCAGTTGCTCGTACAAGGCTTGCGCGGCACCGGGTTGGCCGTTGCGGATCAGCCACAGGCTTTCGTCATAGCGTGGGGCTTGTACGGCGCTGGCGTTGGCGGTGTTCCAGTGCTTGAACTGCTCGGTGATCTTGTCCCCGGCCTTGCCCTGGTGGCAGCTCAGGCAGGCGTCCGGTGTGCCGAGCTTTTTCGCCCGCTCCGGGTTGGGAATGCTGAAGCTGTGGTCGTGCCTGAAGTCATTACCCATGTAGAACTTGCCAGGCATATGGCAATCCACGCATTGCGAACCCGGTTGGCCCGGGGTGTGACGGGTGTGTTCGATGGAATCATAGTTTTTCGCTTGCAGGCCCTTGCCGTCGACACCTTCCACCGCGTTCTTGCCGGCGGTGTTGTGGCATTGCAGGCAGACGCCGTTACCCGGCGCCTTGAGTTCGGTGCTGTGGGGGTTGTGGCAATTGCTGCAGCGCACGCCCTTGTCGAACATCTTGCTTTGGGCGAAGGAGCCGTGCTCAAACACTTCATCCTTGATTTTTCCGTCCAGAGCGTACAGTTCGCGGGTCAGGACGCTGGGCAGGTAGTCATCCATCAGGCGGTTGCCGGCGGTGAAACCATCCCCCAGCGGCGCGCGTCGGGCGTGGCAGCGGGCGCAGGTTTCGATCTCGACGGTGGCGTTCTTGTCCTTGAGGTCGACGGCAAACCCGGCATGAATCAGGTCGGTTTTTTTCGCGGTCCATTCCAGGTGGTTGGACGCCGGACCGTGGCAAGCCTGGCAGCCCACGCCGAGGCTGTTCCATTGACTGTCAAAGGTGTTTTTTGCCGCATCGAAGTTACGTTTATAGCCGGTGGTGTGGCATTCGACGCACATGAAATTGGCGTTCTGGCTCGGTTTGCTCCAGTGCAGCGGGTCCTTGAAGGTTACGCCCTGGCCTGGATAGAGATGAAACCAGCGGTGTTTCTCGGTATCCCAGGCCACGCCCAAGGCTTGCAAACGGCCTTCACCGACCTCGATCAAATACTGCTGCAACGGTGCGATGCCAAAGGTGTAGGCGACTTTGAAGTCGGCGTTCTTGCCATCGATGCCGGGGGTATTGACCCAGAAGCCGTCGTCCTTGCGCGAGAAACGGGTGGTTTCGTTTTCCGCCTTGAAGGTGACGTTGTTGAAGTCGCCGAGCAGGGTGTCGGCGGTGGCTGCCTGCATCGCCAATTGGTGATGGGAGCCTTGCCAATCCTTGACCTGGGCACTGTGGCAGCCTTGGCATTGCTGCTCGTCGACCATTGTTGCCGGCGCCATGGCCACCGGTTTGGGTTGCGGTTTGACAGGTTGCACGGTGGGCGTGCTGACGGGCGAATACGGCGTCGGCGCAGGGTTGCCGCCGAGCAGAAACCAGCCGATACCGGCGACAGCCAGCAGCAGGAAGCCGATGGTGACGGGGAACAGATAGCGACTGATCAGAGAGGGTTGCGAATCAGGGTTTGGGTTTGCCGCTTTATTCTTATCTTTCGGCATTACGACTTCCGTAGTCCAGTTGCGTTTGCCGTCAGGCGCGCGTTAATGCTCGGTGCAGCTTTGCCGGTAGGCCGGCGTGTGTCAAATGATGGTGATGATACTGCTGGCCCCATCGCTGGCTTGCCGGCGATAGCGGCCTGCAAGACGCCGAATTATTCCCCGACAAACCACCGGAAATACGGATTCCCGCCATCCCCGCGCATCACTTCGCGAATATCCCGGCTCCAGGCCTCGCGATCACCGTCATAGGCATGCAGGCGCTCCGGCTCCTGTTCGGCGTTTTGTAGCCGACCACGCCCATGGAGTAGGCACTGATGTTGGTCTGGCGGATGTCGTCGCCAAAAATCACGAGAGTGTTGGGTTTATCGGCAGCCCCCGCCGTGGCCGAAATTGCCATCACCGACGTCGCGATCAGGGCGAGTTTGGGTAGCCACTTGCGTATGCGAGTCATAAGACTTGCTTCTTTTTGCGCATTGGCGTCGCTTGAATACGACAAACGTTTATTGCAGTCCTGCGTCACGCTTTCTTATTGCACTTGCCCGGTTGTGAAGGCATCGAACGGATAGATCCGGCGCCATTCGGCGGCCATGTCGACGACGGTCCAGCCACGTTTGTTTGCTTCGTCCAGGGCTTTGTCCAGACGGCCGAACTGCGATTGGCGGTCATAGGCCCATTCGCGTTTGGCATCGGTGTGATGCACCAGGCCCATGAAGCGTTTGCCCGGCCCGGCGGCGGTCCACTGCAGCATTTGCAGATCGCCATCGGAATTGCCGAAGGCGAGAATCGGCCGACGGCCAATCACCGCGTCGATGCTGACCGGCTTGCCCGGGCCATCGTCGTTGTGCGCCAGTTTCGGCGTGCGCAGGATCGACGCCTTGCCATCCTTGTATTCAAACGAAGTGACAAACGTGGTGCCGATCACCTGCTCGGGCGGGATGCCATAGACTTTTTCGGCAAAGGCGCGCATGAAGCCGGTATCACCTCCGGAAACGATGTAGGTCTTGAAGTTCTGGCTGCGCAGGTAGTCGAGCATTTCCAGCATCGGCTGGAAGATCATCTCGGTGTAGGGCTTGCCGGTTTTTGGGTGGCGAGCCTGGCTCAGCCAGGTCTTGGCGTAGTCGTCGAAGGCTTCGGTGGTCATGCCGGTATGGGTCGCACCGAAGATTTTCAGCATGCCGTCGAGGCCGCTGGCGGCGAGGGCCTTGTGATCGTTTTCCAGCACGGCCTGGAACGGCTGGGTGGTTTTCCATTCCGGGTGTTGTGGCGCGGTGCGCTTGACCTCTTCCAGGGCAAACAGCAATTCGAAGTACATCGGTTGCTCGCTCCACAAGGTGCCGTCGTTATCGAACACGGCGATGCGGTGCTCGGGTTTGACGAAGTCCTTGCTGCTTTGATCGGTCACGGCCTGGACGAACTCTATGATGTTCTTTTTCGATGGGCCGTCGTTCCAGGATGGCAGTGGCTCGGCGGCCTGAACCAGCAGTGGCAGGCTCAGGACCAACGCAAGTAGCAGCTTTAACCCGTGGAGCTGGCGGTGCGCTATCGGATTCGTCATGGGAAATCCTTCTCGAACGGGGTTGAGTAGCCGCAGTGCGAGAGCGACTGACTCTTTGTTCTGTTCGGCCTGACTATGCAGCGTAGTCAAGAATTCCTTGAGTTGGTGCATTGCCTGATCTTTGGTCGGCTCGCGGCCGTAACAGGCCCGCAACACTGCTTGCAGGCGCGGGCCTGCGGGTGCCCAGGTGGGCGAAGTTCTGCGTATAGGCGTCGATCAGTTGCATCGATTAATAACGGTGCTATTCGATCGGCGGCAGAGTCAGCACCAGCGGCTTGGTGCGCAAGTTCATCCAGACGAAAGAGTAGGGTGTGTCGGCGTTGGGCGTGACGAACGCGGGGTCTTTGGCGCTGAAGTCAGCACCCACGCCACAACTGACGAACATCGTCATCAAACCGAAAGCAGCAGTGCGAATGGCAATGTGCATTGAAAAGTCCTTATTTACCGAAGGTGGCGTTGATGCCGACGTATACCGTGAACTTCGGCAGGTCATCCCCCTTGTGATCGACGGTCCACTGCGGCTCGATGAAGGCATTGAGGATATTTGACCCGGATTTCCACACTTTGCCGCCCCCCAAGCCGAGGGGGATGTAGTGGGTGTCGTTTTTCAGGTCGAAGGTCCAGGTGCCGGTCGAGCGCAGATACCAGCCTTTGTCCAGGTTGTGGATGATGAAAGGCTGCATGGTTGCGCTTTTGACGTGAGGCCGGTCGCTGTCACCTGCAAAGGAACTCTGGTACTGCACCAACGCCCCCAGCAGGCCACGGGGAGAGGCGTCGATGGCTACGGCAGCCAGGCCACCTTGCCATTTACCGGTGCCCAACTCGTCCTGATCGGCGGTCGGCGCGGTGATCATCGGGCCGACGCCCAACTGCACGCCTTCGGTCTTGAGCAGGAAGATATCGAACAGGTTCAGATCGCCTTCACCGGTGCTGTAGCCGCTGTTCGGATCGGGACGAGTGCTGATCGGCGCAGTGACGCGTATCAACTGCGGCACGCCAATGAAGTCGTTGGGCGCAATCGGCAGGGTGCCGCGCACCAGCACGTCATTGCTGTGGATATTGGAGTCGTAGTACTTCGGCGTGTAGTAGTCCTGCAGACTCATCCCCGGCGCGATGTTCAGCGGGTTGTTGCTTTTGTTGGCGGTCTCGGCGTCATCCGCGCTTGCGAGACTGAAAGGCACAAGCAAGGTGACCAGTAGAAAGGTGTGCTTCCACAATGTGTTCGACATGATTCCCCGGTTCCTTGGTGACTCATTGCTCAACCTGGCACTTGCCGGCCGTTACGACGCAATCTCTTTGCTATCAAGGCGGTAGGACACGTCTTGTTGACGCTAGCAGTTAACCTCCGTTTATCCAGCCGAAGTGATTAATTGCTTGGTTTTGTCTGCAAAAGCTCCGCAATTTTGTGTACTAAAAAGTTAAGTGCAACGGTGGTTTCGTATGTCAAAGCAACCGTTTAATCGCCCCACACTGTGGATGGGGCGATCAGCTGCGACTCGATTGTCAGTGTTTGCGCGATTGCCCAAACGCCCGTTCTTCTTGCTCGCGTAACTCCGGTGTCAGTTCCTCGCCGAAATCCTCCATTTCAAAGACCTGACGGATTTCGATCTCGGCCTCGGTGCCCGGCATCGGATTGGGGCAACGCTTGACCCATTCGATGGCTTCTTCTTTCGACTTCACCTGCCATAGCCAGAAACCGGCGATCAGTTCCTTGGTTTCGGCGAAGGGGCCGTCGGTCACCGTGCGTTTATCGCCGGCGAAGCGCACACGGGCGCCCTTGCTGCTGGGGTGCAGGCCTTCGCCCGCGACGAGGATGCCGGCCTTGGCCAGTTCTTCGTTGTAGTTGCCCATGGCGGTCAGCAGTTCCTGGCTGGGCATGATGCCGGCTTCGGAGTCTTTGCTTGCTTTAATGATGATCATGAAGCGCATGGTGGTCTCTCCGCTGGATTTGAATAATTCAGTTCTAGTCGAATGACGCTCGCCTGGATCGACAGCAATCGCAAAAATTTTTAGACCAGCTGTAGTACATTTTCCATCGCGGTGACTGATAAGTCGCTATCGCGAGCAGGTTCGCTCCCACAGGGGTTGGCGGTGTCTGGAAGATTTGTTTTCGGGGTAGGTCGACGGACAATTTCGTGGTTAACTTCGGCCTCGTCAAATTCTCCACCACAACGTTCAGAAGGACTCCGTTCATGGCTCAAGTCACTCTTAAAGGCAATCCGGTTCAAGTCAACGGTCAACTGCCTCAAGCCGGTTCCAAGGCGCCAGCCTTTTCCCTGGTCGCCGGCAATCTGTCCGACGTCACCCTGAAAGATTTTGCCGGCAAGCGCAAAGTGCTGAACATCTTCCCAAGCGTTGACACCCCGACCTGCGCCACCTCCGTGCGCAAGTTCAACGCCCAGGCCAACGACATCAGCAACACCGTGGTGTTGTGCATCTCCGCTGACCTTCCGTTCGCCCAGGCGCGTTTCTGCGGTGCCGAAGGCCTGGAAAACGTCCAGAACCTGTCGACCCTGCGCGGTGCCGAGTTCATCGAAAACTACGGCGTAGCCATCGCTGACGGCCCGCTCAAAGGCCTGACCGCCCGTGCCGTGGTGGTACTGGACGAGAACGATAACGTGCTGCACAGCGAACTGGTCAAGGAAATCGCTGAAGAACCGAACTACGAAGCGGCCCTTGCTGTACTGAAATAAGCATACCTTTACAAAGTTTAACGGCCTGGCCCTGTCCAGGCCGTTTTCATTTGTGTTTCAGTGTCTTGGATAAATCTCCTGTTACGTAAGCCGAAGGTAAATTGCCGGTAAAGGCGCTTTGCTTAAGACCCGCCAGTGCTTATCGTTCAGCCTCATGTAAAACAAGCCCACGCGCCCAATGGTTGATCACTCAATGCAATCCTCTGCTCCCCGTAGTCCTCGTCGCTGGCTGTTCGGCCTGCTAGTCCTGCTGGTCATCGCTGGCCTGTGCTGGAAATTCTGGCCCGGCAGCGCTGCGCCCAAAGAGGGTGCGGGGCAGAAAGCCGTGGCCGGGCACACGGGACGGTCGGGCGGCATGCGGCCGGGTTTCGGTGGCGCTTCCGGGCCGGTTCCGGTGCGTGTGGCGCCGGCAGTCACGGGTGACTTCCCGCTGTATTACAAGGCGCTGGGCACGGTCACCGCGCTCAATACCATCAATGTGCGCAGCCGCGTGGGCGGTGAACTGGTCAAGATCCATTTCGAGGAAGGGCAGATGGTCAAAGCGGGCGATCTGCTGGCCGAGATTGACCCGCGCCCCTACCAGAACGCCTTGCTCCAGGCCGAAGGCACGTTGCTGCAGAACCAGGCGCAACTGAAGAACGCCCAGGTCGACGTCGAGCGCTATCGCGGCCTGTACCGCGAAGACAGCATCGCCAAGCAGACCCTGGACACCGCCGAAGCACTGGTCGGTCAGTACCAGGGCACGGTCAAGACCAATCAGGCGGCGGTCAACGACGCCAAGCTCAATCTTGAATTCACCCGCATCCGCGCGCCCATCGCCGGACGCGTCGGCCTGCGTCAACTCGACGTCGGTAACCTGGTGGCCGCCAACGACACCACCGCGCTGGCGATCATTACCCAGACGCAACCGATCAGCGTGGCCTTCACTTTGCCGGAAAACAGCCTCGACGTGGTGCTGGCCCGTTATCGCAGCGGCGCCAGGCTGCCCGCCGAAGCGTGGGATCGCGGCGATACCAAACTGCAAGCCACCGGCGTGCTGCAGAGCCTGGACAACCAGATTGATGTCACCACCGGCACCCTGAAGTTCAAGGCCCGTTACGACAATCGCGACCAGGCACTGTTTCCCAACCAGTTCGTCAATGTGCGCCTGCTGGCCGACACCCTCAAAGGCGTAGTACTCGCACCGTCCGCCGCGATTCAGTTCGGCACCAACGGCACGTTCGTCTATGCCCTGGACGGCGACAAGAAGGTCAAGATCCGCCAGTTGAAAATCGGTGCCAGCGACGGTGAGAACACCGTGGTCACCGAAGGCCTGGCGGCCGGTGATCGTGTCGTGCTGGAAGGCACTGACCGTTTGAAAGATGGCAGCGACGTGGAAGTGGTCAACGATCCGCAGCAAGTGCCGACCAACCCGGCTGGCCATCTACAGGGCAAATCCGCGGCCACCCCTGAGCCGGCACCCGCCGACAAGGCGAAAAAGGGCGGCGCATGAATCTCTCGCGGCTGTTCATCCTTCGTCCGGTAGCGACGACCTTGAGCATGCTGGCCATTATCCTGGCCGGCGTGATCGCTTATCGGTTGCTGCCTGTGTCGGCCTTGCCTCAGGTCGATTACCCGACCATTCGCGTCATGACGCTGTATCCCGGCGCCAGCCCGGATGTCATGACCAGCGCCGTGACCGCACCGCTTGAACGACAATTCGGGCAAATGCCCGGGCTGACGCAAATGGCTTCCACCAGTTCCGGCGGTGCGTCGGTGCTGACCCTGCGTTTCAGCCTCGATATCAACATGGACGTGGCCGAGCAGCAGGTGCAGGCGGCAATCAATGCGGCCACCAACCTGCTGCCCACGGACCTGCCGGCACCGCCGGTGTACAACAAGGTCAACCCGGCCGACACGCCGGTGCTGACCCTGGCCATCACTTCCAAGACCATGCTGTTGCCCAAGCTCAATGACCTGGTCGATACCCGCATGGCGCAAAAAATTGCCCAGATCAGCGGCGTCGGCATGGTCAGCATTGCCGGTGGACAGCGTCAGGCAGTGCGGATCAAGGTCAATCCCGAAGCCCTGGCGGCCAACGGTCTGAACCTGTCGGACGTGCGCACCTTGATTGCGGCTTCCAACGTCAACCAGCCCAAGGGCAACTTCGACGGTCCGACCCGGGTGTCGATGCTCGATGCCAACGATCAGCTGACCTCGCCCAAGGATTACGCCAACCTGATCCTGGCCTACGCCAACGGTGCGCCGCTGCGCCTCAAGGATGTGGCAGAAATCGTCGACGGCGCGGAAAACGAGCGTCTGGCCGCGTGGGCCAACGAAAACCAGGCCGTGCTGTTGAACATCCAGCGTCAGCCCGGTGCCAACGTCATCGAAGTAGTCGACCGGATCAAGGCCTTGCTGCCGAGCATCACCGACAACCTCCCGGCCGGCCTCGATGTAGTCGTACTCACAGACCGCACCCAGACCATTCGTGCCTCGGTCAAGGACGTGCAACACGAACTGTTGATCGCCATTGTGCTGGTGGTCATGGTCACGTTCCTGTTCCTGCGTCGGGCCAGCGCGACGATCATTCCGTCGGTGGCCGTGCCGCTGTCGCTGATCGGCACCTTCGGCGTGATGTATCTGGCGGGGTTCTCGGTCAATAACCTGACCCTGATGGCCCTGACCATCGCCACCGGTTTTGTGGTGGACGATGCAATCGTCATGCTGGAAAACATTTCCCGCTTCATCGAAGAGGGTGACAGCCCGCTGAATGCTGCGCTCAAGGGCGCCAAGCAGATCGGTTTCACCCTGATCTCCCTGACCCTGTCGCTGATCGCCGTACTGATCCCGCTGCTGTTCATGGCCGATGTGGTTGGGCGCTTGTTCCGCGAGTTCGCCATTACCCTGGCGGTGGCGATTCTGATTTCGCTGGTGGTGTCCCTGACCCTGACGCCGATGATGTGCGCGCGTCTGCTCAAGCGCGAACCCAAGGAAGAGGAACAAGGCCGTTTCTACCGGGCCAGCGGCGCCGCGATCGACTGGATGATCGCAGCGTACGGGCGCAAGTTGCAGTGGGTGCTCAAGCACCAGCCGCTGACGCTGATGGTGGCCATCGGCACACTGGCGTTGACGGTGTTCTTGTACATGGTGGTGCCCAAGGGCTTTTTCCCGGTGCAGGACACGGGCGTGATCCAGGGCATTTCCGAGGCACCGCAGTCCATTTCCTTTGCGGCAATGAGTGAGCGTCAGCAAGAACTGGCCAAGGTCATCCTTGCCGATCCGGCGGTCGAGAGCCTGTCGTCCTACATTGGTGTCGATGGCGACAACTCGACACTCAACAGCGGCCGCTTGCTGATCAACCTCAAGGCCCATAGCGATCGCGACCTGAGCGCGACCGAAGTGATTGCGCGTCTGCAGCCTGAACTCGACAAACTGGTCGGTATCCGTCTGTTCATGCAGCCGGTGCAAGACCTGACCATCGAGGACCGGGTCAGCCGCACGCAGTACCAGTTCAGCATGTCGTCGCCGGACTCCGAATTGCTCAGCCTGTGGAGCGGGCGTCTGGTCGAGGCGTTGGCGCAACAGCCAGAGCTGACCGACGTCGCCAGCGATTTGCAGGACAAGGGCTTGCAGGTCTATCTGGTGATCGATCGTGACGCGGCGTCGCGGCTCGGGGTGTCGGTGTCGAACATCACCGACGCGCTGTATGACGCCTTTGGTCAACGGCAGATTTCCACGATCTACACCCAGGCCAGCCAGTATCGCGTGGTGCTGCAATCGCAATCCGGCGAGAAAATCGGCCCGCAGGCGCTTGACCAGATCCACGTCAAGACCACCGATGGCGGGCAGGTGCGCCTGTCCAGCCTGGCGCGTATCGAAGAGCGGCAGGCGCAACTGGCGATTACCCACATCGGTCAGTTCCCCGCGGTAATGATGTCGTTCAACCTCGCGCCCGGCGTGGCGTTGGGGCATGCGGTCGAGATCATCGAGCAGGTGCAAAAGGACATCGGCATGCCAATTGGCGTGCAGACCCAGTTCCAGGGCGCGGCCGAGGCGTTCCAGGCGTCGTTGTCGAGCACGCTGCTGCTGATTCTGGCGGCGGTGGTGACCATGTACATCGTGCTGGGTGTGCTCTACGAGAGCTATATCCACCCGATCACCATTCTCTCGACCTTGCCCTCGGCAGCGGTGGGCGCCTTGCTGGCGCTGATCCTCAGCGGCAATGACCTGGGCATGATCGCGATCATCGGCATCATCCTGCTGATCGGTATCGTCAAGAAGAACGCGATCATGATGATCGACTTCGCCCTCGATGCCGAGCGCAATCAGGGCATGGACCCGGAAACGGCGATTTATCAGGCGGCGCTGCTGCGTTTCCGGCCGATCCTGATGACGACACTTGCGGCGCTGTTCGGTGCCGTGCCGTTGATGCTCGCCACCGGTTCCGGCGCGGAACTGCGCCAGCCGCTGGGTCTGGTCATGGTGGGCGGGCTGTTGCTGAGCCAGGTGCTGACGCTGTTCACCACCCCGGTGATCTACCTGTATTTCGACCGTCTGGGTCGGCGCTGGGGCCGCAAGCCTGAGCCGGTGGAAGCGGCAGAGCAGCCATGAACCTCTCCGGTCCTTTCATCAAGCGCCCCGTAGCAACCATGTTGCTCAGCCTGGCGATCATGCTGCTGGGCGGCGTGAGCTTTGGCTTGCTGCCGGTATCGCCGTTGCCGCAAATGGACTTCCCGGTGATCGTGGTGCAAGCCAGCTTGCCCGGTGCCAGCCCGGAGGTCATGGCATCGACCGTGGCCACACCGCTGGAGCGTTCCTTCGGCGCCATCGCCGGGGTCAACACCATGAGCAGTCGCTCCAGCCAGGGCTCGACGCGGGTGATCCTGCAATTCGACCTGGACCGCGACATCAATGGCGCGGCGCGGGAGGTGCAAGCGGCGATCAACGCCTCGCGTAACCTGTTGCCCAGCGGTATGCGCAGCATGCCGACGTACAAAAAGGTCAACCCGTCCCAGGCGCCGATCATGGTGCTGTCGCTGACCTCGGACGTCCTTGAGAAGGGCCAGTTGTATGACCTGGCTTCGACCATTCTGTCCCAGAGCCTGTCGCAAGTGCAGGGCGTCGGCGAAGTGCAGATCGGCGGCAGCTCCCTGCCGGCAGTGCGGATCGAACTCGAGCCGCAGGCGCTGAACCAGTACGGCGTGGCCCTGGACGATGTGCGCAAAACCATCGCCAATGCCAACGTGCGCCGGCCCAAGGGCTCGGTGGAGGATGGCCAGCGCCTCTGGCAGGTGCAGGCCAACGACCAGTTGGAGAAAGCCAAGGATTACGAATCGCTGATCATCCACTACGCGGACGGCGCGGCCCTGCGCCTGAAGGATGTGGCCAAGGTCAGCGACGGTGTCGAGGACCGCTACAACAGCGGGTTCTTCAACAATGACGCGGCGGTGCTGCTGGTGATCAACCGTCAGGCCGGTGCCAACATCATCGAGACGGTCAACGAGATCAAGGCCCAGTTGCCGGCGCTGCAAGCCGTGCTGCCGGCCAGCGTCAAACTGAACCTGGCCATGGACCGTTCGCCGGTGATCAAGGCCACCTTGCACGAAGCGGAAATGACCCTGCTGATCGCCGTGGCCCTGGTGATTCTGGTGGTGTTCCTGTTCCTCGGTAACTTCCGCGCCTCGCTGATTCCGACACTGGCGGTGCCGGTGTCGCTGGTCGGCACCTTTGCCGTGATGTACCTGTACGGGTTTTCCCTCAACAACCTGTCGCTGATGGCGCTGATTCTGGCCACCGGGTTGGTGGTGGACGACGCCATCGTGGTGCTGGAAAACATTTCCCGACACATCGACGCGGGCATGCGCCCCATGAAAGCGGCGTATCTGGGCGCGCAGGAAGTCGGCTTCACCTTGCTGTCGATGAACGTGTCGCTGGTGGCGGTGTTCCTGTCGATCCTGTTCATGGGCGGGATCATCGAAAGCCTGTTCCGCGAGTTTTCCATCACGTTGGCAGCGTCCATCGTGGTGTCGCTGATCGTTTCCCTGACCTTGACCCCGATGCTTTGCGCGCGCTGGTTGACGCCGCATACGCCTGGCCAGGAAAACCGCCTGCAACGCTGGAGCCAGCGGGCGAACGAGTGGATGGTCGGAAAGTACGCGACGAGCCTTGATTGGGTACTGCGCCACAGACGCCTGACGTTGCTCAGCCTATTTGTGACAATTGGTGTGAACATTGCGCTGTATGTGGTTGTTCCCAAAACATTTCTTCCGCAGCAGGATACCGGCCAACTGATCGGTTTCGTGCGCGGTGACGACGGCCTGTCGTTCAGCGTGATGCAGCCGAAAATGGAAATTTTCCGCCGCGCCGTGCTCAAGGACGCAGCCGTTGAAAGCGTGGCCGGTTTCATCGGCGGCACCAACGGCACCAACAACGCCTTCATGCTGGTGCGCCTCAAGCCGATCAAGGACCGCAGTATTTCCGCGCAAAAGGTCATCGAACGCCTGCGCAAGGAAATGCCCAAGGTCGCCGGCGCGCAACTGATGCTGATGGCTGACCAGGATTTGCAGTTCGGTGGCGGCCGCGAGCAAACGACGTCGCAGTTTTCCTACATTCTGCAAAGTGGCGACCTCGGCTCGCTGCGCGAGTGGTACCCGAAAGTCGTGACCGCGCTCAAGGCGTTGCCGGAACTGACCGCCATTGACGCCCGCGAAGGCCGGGGTGCGCAGCAAGTGACGCTGATCGTCGACCGCGACCAGGCCAAACGCCTGGGTGTGGACATGGACATGGTCACGGCGGTGCTGAACAACGCCTACAGCCAACGGCAGATTTCGACCATCTACGACAGCCTCAACCAGTATAAGGTGGTGATGGAGGTCAATCCGAAATACGCCCAGGACCCGATCACCCTCAAGCAGGTGCAGGTAATCACTGCCGATGGCGCGCGGATTCCGTTGTCGACCATCGCCCGTTACGAAAACAGCCTGGAAGACGATCGCGTCAGCCACGAAGGCCAGTTCGCCTCGGAAAGCATTGCCTTCGACATGGCCGAAGGCGTGACTGTGGAGCAGGGCAGCGCCGCCATCGAGCGGGCCATTGCCTCGGTGGGACTGCCGGAAGACGTCATCGCGAAAATGGCCGGTACTGCCGATGCCTTTGCCGCCACCCAGAAGAGCCAGCCATGGATGATCCTGGGTGCGCTGGTGGCGGTGTATCTGGTGCTTGGCGTGCTGTATGAAAGCTATATTCACCCGCTGACGATTCTGTCCACGTTGCCATCGGCGGGGGTGGGCGCGTTGTTGTCGATCTACGCGTTGGGGGGCGAGTTCAGCCTGATTTCACTGTTGGGGCTGTTCCTGCTGATCGGCGTGGTGAAGAAAAACGCGATTCTGATGATCGACCTCGCGCTGCAACTGGAGCGTCGTCAAGGCATGGCGCCACTGGAGTCGATTCGCAACGCCTGTTTGCAACGTTTGCGGCCGATCCTGATGACGACCCTGGCGGCGATCCTTGGCGCGTTGCCGTTGCTGCTGGGGCGCGCCGAAGGGGCGGAAATGCGCCAGCCGCTGGGCCTGACCATCATTGGCGGGTTGATCTTCAGCCAGGTGCTGACCCTTTACACCACCCCGGTGGTTTACCTCTATCTCGACAAACTGCGCCACCGCTTCAACCGCTGGCGTGGGGTACGTACCGATGCTGCTCTGGAAACTCCGCTATGACTGACCGTTCGCTGTTCAACCTGGCTACACCGCTGATCACCGCCCGAGGCTCGCGGTTGTTGAGCCTGTCGCTGTGCGCAGTTCTGCTTAGCGCCTGCGCCATCGGCCCGGATTACCAGCGCCCGCAAACGGCGGAACCTGCGCAGTACAAGGAAGCGGCGGGTTGGCGTCAGGCCAGTCCAAGCGACGCCCTGGCCCGCGGTGCGTGGTGGGAACTGTATGGCGATCAGCAACTCAATGGCCTGATCGAAAAGCTCAACAGTTCCAATCAGACCGTCGCCCAGTCCGAAGCGCAATACCGTCAGGCCCAAGCGCTGGTGCGCAGTGCCCGGGGCGCGTTTTTCCCCACGGTGGACCTGACCCTGGGCAAAAACCGCTCCAGCCAGGGCACAGGCAGCAGCAGTTCCAGCCTGACCAGTTCTTCCAGCGGCATTCGTGACACCTACACGGCTCAGGCCGGGGTCAGTTGGGAAGCGGACGTCTGGGGCAAACTGCGCCGGGGCCTTGAAGCCGACACCGCGAATGCCCAGGCCAGCTTTGCCGATCTGGCGGCGATGCGCTTGAGCCAGCAGTCGGAACTGGTGCAGAACTACCTGCAATTGCGGGTGATCGACGAGCAAAAGCGGCTATTGGAGGCGACGGTCGAGGCGTACCAACGTTCGCTGAAAATGACCGAAAACCAATACCGTGCCGGTGTGTCCGGCAAGGACGCGGTGGCCCAGGCGCAGACGCAGCTCAAGGGCACCGAAGCGGACATGGTCGACCTGATCTGGCAGCGCGCCCAGTTCGAAAACGCCATTGCCGTGCTGATCGGCTTGCCGCCGGCGCAATTCAGCCTGGCAGAGACCAGGAACATTCCGCAATTGCCCGAGGTGCCATTGAGCCTGCCTTCGCAACTGCTGGAGCGGCGACCGGACATTGCCTCGGCTGAACGCTCGGTGATCGCCGCCAACGCCAACATCGGCGTGGCCAAGGCCGCGTACTACCCGGACCTGACCCTGAGTTTGAACGGCGGATACAGCAGTAGCACCTCCAAAGACCTGTTCAGCGTACCGAACCGATTCTGGTCGGTGGGGCCGCAACTGGCCATGACCTTGTTCGATGGGGGGCAACGCTCGGCCGAAGTGGACCGCAGTGAAGCGGCCTACGACGAGACCGTGGCCAAGTACCGCCAGACCGTGCTCGATGGGTTTCGCGAAGTGGAAAACTATCTGGTGCAGCTCAAGGTGTTGCAGGACGAGGCCGTGGTGCGGCAACAGGCACTGGATGCCGCGCGCGAGTCGTTGCGCTTGACCCAGAATCAGTACAAGGCCGGTGTGATCGCCTATCTCGATGTAGTGGTCGTTCAAGCGGCGGCCTTGAACAATGAGCGCAGCACCCTGGATCTGATGCAGAGCCGCTTGATCGCCAGCGTGCAGTTGATTGCCGCACTGGGCGGTGGTTGGGACGGACAGTTGTAGGGACAGTACGGGGGCGAATCCACCGTTTTAGAGCGTTTTCGTTAGATCAAACAAGCGTTTCATCGCCTTGATGGCTATTTGCTCATTTTGTGAGTGCGTTCTCACTTGGAATCAGTACAATCGCCAGTTTTGCGCCCCCGAGAATGGAAGCGATACGGCGGTGATTCTGAGAATTTTCCATGCTCATCGGTAGCTATTCCCCCACGCTGGTCATCATTTCGTTGTGTGTGGCGATCCTTGCCTCATACACCGCCCTCGATCTGACCGGACGTATTGCCACGGCCAGGGGGCGTGCCGTGCATCTATGGACAGCGGGTGGCGCATTTGCCATGGGCGTGGGCATCTGGTCGATGCACTTCATCGGCATGCTCGCCTTCGACTTGCCCATCGATCTGGGCTACGACATCGCCATTACCTTGCTCTCACTGCTGATCGGTATCCTTTCCAGCGGCTTCGCCCTGTGGCTGGTCAGTCAGCCGCAATTGCCGCTGTGGCAGCTGGGCTTCGGTGCGCTGGTCATGGGGGCCGGGATCAGTGCCATGCACTACACCGGCATGGCCGCCATGCGCATGCAGCCGGGAATCGACTACGACCCGACGCTGTTCAGTGCCTCGCTGTTCATCGCGGTCGGTGCGTCCGGTGCGGCGCTGTGGATCGCCTTCCACTTGCGTCAGCACACGCCTTACGTGCGGCTGATTCGTGGCGGGGCGGCTGTGATCATGGGTATCGCCATCGTCGGCATGCATTACACGGGCATGGCGGCAGCCCAGTTTGCCGATGGCAGCTTCTGTGGCGCGGCCACCGCTGGCCTGAGCGGCAAGGGCCTGGACAACCTCGTACTGATCACCACCCTGGCGGTGCTGAGCATCGCCTTGCTGACCTCGATCCTCGATGCACGCCTGGAAGCCCGCACCGCCGCCTTGGCGCAGTCCTTGACCGAGGCCAATCGCGAGCTCACTCAACTGGCGTTGCACGACACCTTGACCGGCCTGCCGAACCGGGTGCTGCTGGCCGACCGTATCGATCAGGCCATGTCGCGGGTGGACGGTGAGGGTGGCTGCTTTGCCCTGATGTTCATCGACCTGGACGGCTTCAAACCGGTCAACGATGCGTTCGGTCACCACATGGGCGATCAGTTGTTGCGTGAAGTCAGCCTGCGCTTGCGCGAGGACTTGCGCAGCCAGGACACGCTGGCCCGGATCGGTGGCGATGAGTTTGTGTTGCTGGTGCAGCTGAGTGAACCCAATGACGCGATGGGGCTGGCAGCACGTCAGGTCAGCCTGATCGGCCAGGCTTTCCGTGTCGCTGATCATGATTTGCAGATCTCTGCCAGCGTGGGCATCGCCCTGTATCCGGGTAATGGCCAGGCTACCCATGAATTGCTGATGAATGCCGATGCGGCGATGTACCACGCCAAGGGTGCGGGCAAAAACGGTTACAGCTTTTTCGACGCTTCGATGAACAGCAACGCGCGCAAGCAGCTGCAACTGTTGCAAGACCTGCGTAATGCTGTGGATCATCAAGAGTTCAGTCTGCATTACCAACCCAAGTTCGATGCCAACAACGGCCGTCCCGTCGGTGCCGAAGCGCTGTTGCGCTGGGAGCACCCGACCCAGGGCATGTTGCTGCCGGACAAGTTCATCGACCTCGCGGAGAAAACCGGGCTGATCATTCCCATTGGCGATTGGGTGCTCAACGAAGCCTGCCGCCAGATGCGCGAATGGTACGTGCTGGGTTACACCGACTGGCGTATCGCGGTAAACCTCTCCGCGTTGCAGTTCTGCCACGCAGGGCTGGTGCAAAGCGTCGCCAAGGCGTTGGCCACGCACCATTTGCCAGCCAACAGCCTGACCCTGGAAATCACCGAAACCACCGCCATGAGCGATGCCGACGCGAGCATGACGGTATTGCAGGAACTCTCGGACATGGGCGTCGACTTGTCCATCGACGACTTTGGTACTGGCTATTCGAGCCTGATGTACCTCAAGCGACTGCCGGCCAACGAGCTGAAGATCGACCGCGGGTTTGTGCGTGATCTGGAGCGCGACAGCGATGACGCGGCCATCGTCTCGGCGATCGTTGCCCTCGGTCAGGCGCTGGGCTTGCGCATCGTCGCCGAAGGCGTGGAAACCGGTGTGCAGCAGGACTTCCTGACCCAGCTCGGTTGTGATTCGCTGCAAGGCTATCTGCTCGGCCATCCGTTACCGGCAGAGCGCTTCATGATGCAAATCCAGCGCGCCGAACAACTGGAAACCGCCTGACCTGAGGCTGGCGCAGGTCCATGCAAAAAAAACCAAGGACAGTTATTCTTCCCCTCGACCGCTTACGCTTGAATGGGGGAAAGCTTGCATGGATAAAGTCATCGTCATCACGGGTGGCAGTCGCGGCATCGGTGCCGCCACCGCCCTGTTGGCCGCCGAACAGGGCTATCGGATCTGCATCAACTATCTGACCGATGAACAAGCCGCGCAAAGCGTGCTGGAGCAGGTGCGAGCCCTCGGTGCCCAAGCCATTGCGGTCCGCGCGGATGTCAGCATCGAAGACGAAGTGATCGCCTTGTTCAGTCGGGTGGACGCCGAGCTCGGCCGGGTCACGGCGCTGGTGAATAACGCCGGCACGGTGGGGCAAAAGTCTCGGGTCGACGAAATGTCCGAATTCCGCATTCTGAAAATCCTCAAG
Source organism: Pseudomonas reinekei (assembly GCF_001945365.1). GTDB lineage: Bacteria > Pseudomonadota > Gammaproteobacteria > Pseudomonadales > Pseudomonadaceae > Aquipseudomonas > Aquipseudomonas reinekei. The sequence continues at coordinate 210,476 of NZ_MSTQ01000002.1, read as the reverse complement.
ACCAACGTCCTGGCCCCGGTGCTGTGCGCCAAGCACGCAATCCTGCGCATGTCCCCCAAACATGGCGGGCAGGGCGGCAGCATCGTCAATGTATCCTCGGTCGCCGCCCGCCTGGGCTCGCCCAATGAATACGTCGACTACGCGGCATCCAAGGGCGCGCTCGACACCTTCACTATCGGCCTGTCGAAAGAAGTGGCGGGTGAGGGGATTCGTGTCAACGCAGTGCGGCCCGGCTACATCTACACCGATTTCCATGCCCTGAGCGGCGATCCGGACCGGGTCAGCAAGCTGGAATCGGCGATTCCCATGGCCCGTGGCGGGCGGCCGGATGAAGTGGCCGAGGCCATTGTCTGGTTGTTGTCGGACAAGGCGTCGTATGCGACGGGGACTTTTGTTGATCTGGGTGGCGGGCGCTAGATCAAATTCAGAGTGAGCCTTCGCTTTGCCACAGTTCGCATTTGGCATTCTCCGCCGTCATTAAAGACTCCTCTTTTTAAATTGGCGCACCTCGTTCATCGGGGTGCGTTTTTTCTCCGTTAAAGTTAGATTGAGTGCTGCTTGATATATTGAGTATCAAGTAATCTCGTCGTGTTTGTTGTGTGAGTGAAGTGCTGTAACTATTATCGGTCTTGCTTCGCGATTGACGGGGTAGTTAATTAAATAAAGGAGTATTTAATATGGATCTTTACAAGGACGAAGTTTTGTTTTGGGATGAGTTTGTTTTGCGCTATTTGCACCGGGAATATTCCGGGCTGGCGTCTGTTGATTATCTGCAAGGGGCCGCCTATCTCGCTGACCAGATGATACTGGAACGTCGTAAACGCACTGTGCTGGAGGGCTGACATGAACCAGGATGATTTGAATAAATCGGTTGTCGCCCATCTTTTCCTCGCAGGAAAGCCACTGGTATTGAATTACCAGCTGATGGAGAAGCGGCTCGCGCGCCCGCGCCTTACCACGGCTCAACGTACGGAGTACCAGCGTCAGCTCAACTACGAAGGCGGTTTTTTAACCGTGGCGGATCGTGATGATGCTGAGCCGCTGTTAATCCACTTTCGCTCGGAAAATGATCGATACACCTTACGCGTAGCCACCCCTGGGAGATTTTATGGCTATTTCCTGAGTATGGAGAGAATGCAAAGTACAAATGGACTGACGTCGTCCAGCGGAAATCTGATTGTCACGCAAGACGTTAATCCAACTCGGTTTTATATGAATGCGTTGAGCAAGGGGTACGAGCGTCTGTTCAATGTTGCTCGTAAGTTAATAGTGGGCGAGTCGGATAGCCGCGCGGATGCTCAGGATAAAGTTTTGGGTCCTACTTTTCTTTACAGGAATAAAACGCCGCTTGTTAACGATGAGCAGCAATATTTCTCCGACACTGTTCTGAGGGCCGAACACGTTATCTGGGATCCGCTACCCGTTGAATTTACCGTGCAAATCAGGGGCGCCGGTGTCCTGGCGTTGGACGATATCGGCTGAAATCAATGGAACAAGCCGTGAACCGAGGGTGGCCGCCCGGTTCACGGAGGGTGTGTAGCCCAATGGATTTCTGCGGTGAGCTTTAGAACGACCGGACAATCCGCCCCAAGGTTTCCATCGCCTTTTCCGAGTCCTCGGTCCAGGGGCTGCCGTAATTCAAACGAATGCAATTCCTGAAGCGCTGGGTCGGTGAAAAAATCGGCCCTGGCGCGATGCTGATCCCCTGCGCTAACGCCATCTGGAACAGTTTCAATGAATCCATCTGTTCCGGCAGTTCCAGCCACAGAAAGTAACCGCCGGCCGGTTGGCTGACGCGGGTCTGCGCCGGAAAATAGCGGGCGATGGCCGAGAGCATGGCGCTCTGCTGGTCTTCCAGCGAATGACGCAGTTTGCGCAGATGCCGGTCGTAACCACCGTGTTGCAGATAGTCGGCGATAGCTGCCTGGGCCGGCATCGATGCGCATAGCGACGTCATGAGTTTGAGCCGTTCGATCTTTTGCGCGTACCGTCCAGCCGCGACCCAACCGATCCGGTAACCGGGGGCGAGGCTTTTGGCGAACGAACCGCAGTGCATCACCAGACCTTCGGTATCAAACGCTTTGGCGGGTTTCGGCGCCTGCTGCCCGTAATACAACTCGGCGTAGACATCGTCCTCGATCAGCGGCACTTGATGGCTGCGCAGCAGTTCCACCAATGCCTGTTTCTTCGCCTCGGGCATGGTCGCGCCCATGGGGTTCTGGAAGCTGGTCATGCACCAGCAGGCCTTGATCGGGTGGCGTTCCAGGGTCTGCGCCAACACCCCGAGGTCGATGCCGTCGCGCGGATGCACCGGGATTTCCACGGCTTTGAGCTTCAGCCGTTCCAGGATTTGCAGGCAGGCATAGAACGCCGGGGCTTCGATGGCCACCAGGTCGCCGGGTTGGGTCACCGCTTGCAGGCACAGGTTCAGCGCTTCAAGGGCGCCGTTGGTGATCAGCAGTTCTTCCATGGGCAGCATCAGTCCGCCGACCATGTAACGCAGGGCTATCTGCCGCCGAAGCTGTGGATTGCCCGGTGACATGTCGGTGACCACCATGCGCGGGTCCATATCGCGGCTGGCACTGGCCAGCGAGCGCGACAGCCGTTGCAGCGGAAACAGGGTCGGGCTGGGGAACGCCGAGCCGAAGGGCACGGTGTTCGGGTCTTTGATCGAGTCGAGGACCGAGAACACCAGTTCGCTGACGTCGACTTCGGTGGACTCGTTGACCTGGCTGCTGATCACCGGCTCGGAAAACGGGCGCGGCGCATGGGCATTGACGAAATAGCCGGAACGCGGCCGGGCGCGGATCAGGCCACGGCGCTCGAGCAGGTAATAGGCCTGGAACACCGTGGACGGGCTGACGCCGTAAGTCTGGCTGGCGTAGCGCACCGACGGAACGCGCTGGCCGGGACCCAGGACGCCGGAGCGGATCAGTTCAGCGATGTCGTCGGCGAATTTTTCGTAGCGTTTCATCGTTAGCCCGGATTGGTGTCATTCAGAAAAAACAAGGTGACTTCTTCGCGAGCAGTTTAATGGCTCAACGGCTCATCGGGGCAACAAACCGGCTTTTCGCCACGCTGTAGATGCCCGGTTCATCACTGTCGACCACCTTGAAGCTGATGCTCTGCGAACTGCTGCTCGGCCGTTCGGTTGTCATCGCCACCGACAACGGCACGTCGACAATCTCGCCAGGGGCCAGGCTCAGGTCGGTCTTGCCTTGCAACTGGAAGCCGTCGCTGTCGACAAGGGTCAGGTGGTAGTTCTGGCGTTGCTGGGTCTTGTTGATGACTTTCAGGCTGTAGATGTTTTCGATCTGCCCCTGACTGTTCTCGCGGAACAGGCCACGGTCCTTGCTGATGTCCAGCGACACCATCGGCCGCTCGATGAGCGCCACCACCAGCGCAGCGATCATCACCAGCAGCACGGCGGTGTATCCGATCAGCCGTGGCCGCAGCAGGTGCGTCTTGCCACCCTGCAACTGGCGCTCGGAGGTGTAACTGATCAAACCGCGCTCATAGCCCATTTTGTCCATGATCGAATCACAGACATCAATGCACGCGGCGCAACCAATGCATTCCATTTGCAAACCGTCGCGAATGTCGATGCCCGTCGGGCAGACCTGCACGCACAGCTGACAGTCGATGCAATCACCCAGGCCGACCTCGGCCGGGTTGACTTCACGTTTACGCGGGCCACGGTTCTCACCACGGGCGACGTCGTAGGCAATGGTCAGCGTGTCTTTGTCGAACATCACACTCTGGAACCGCGCATAGGGGCACATGTGTATGCACACCGCTTCGCGCAGCCAACCGGCGTTGATGTAGGTCGCACCGGTAAAGAACAACACCCAGAACAGGCTGACGCCGCTGATTTGCAAGGTCAGCAATTCTTCGGCCAGCGGGCGGATGGGCGTGAAATAGCCGACGAAGGTAAGGCCGGTGAGCAGACTGATGGCCAGCCATAACGTGTGCTTGGCCGAGCGGCGCATCAATTTGTTCAGGCCCCAGGGCGCGGCTTGCAGCTTGATGCGCTGGTTGCGCTCGCCTTCGGTGATTTTCTCGCACCACATGAAGATCCAGGTCCAGGAGCTTTGCGGGCAGGTGTAACCGCACCAGACCCGGCCGGCGAACACGGTGATCGCAAACAGGCCGAACGCGGCAATGATCAGCAGCGCCGAGAGCAGGATGAAATCCTGCGGCCAGAAGGTTGCGCCGAAAATGTGGAATTTGCTTTCGGATAGATCCCAAAGCACTGCTTGCCGACCGCCCCAGTTCAGCCACACGGTGCCGAAAAACAACAGGAACAGAAAACCCGCGCCGCTTATGCGCAGGGTGCGGAACAGCCCGGTGAAGCTGCGGGTATGGATCAGGCTGTCAATGGACGTGGCCTTCATCTTCGAACGCGAAGGCTCATACGTCTGGATGGTGGGTGCGCTGTCTACGTTTCGGACGGGGATTCTCTCGCTCATGGTCTTTCGCTCATCAGCCTCCATCAGGCATGAGCACTATGAGCGGCGATCTGTTTGCATAACAGACTCAGGTATTGCAATAAAAAGCGGATCAGATGCTGGCTGCCGGAGTTGCTGCGACAAGTTGAAGCACCTGTCGCAGCTGCCCTTTAACGTGGGTCTCAGGCGCTTGCGGGTGATTGATCCAGATCGGTCAAATCACCGAATCACTGTCGGTGGCCTTCAAGTGTCGGCGTCCATCGATGGCACCTGCCACGGTCAATGCGTCGGCTTCTGCTTCGGTGATGTAAATGCGCTGGCCGTTGAGGTCCACCGCCGACATGGCTTTGGCCCCGTCAGTGACAATGGTGACGTCTGGACACAGGCGAATCTCCTCGCCATTTTCGGTGGTGAAAAAGCAGGTTTCGTTTTCGATGCGCACGGTCATGGCGTGATCCTTTTTCAGCGGGTGCCTGAAAGGTTAGGGCGCCAGAAACTGCCATCGTTCGGTGCAACCGATTAATGGTCGCTGCGGTCCATCTTCCATAGCCCCTCACAAGGACAGCACCAATGAACGCGTGGTGGCATGAAGTTTGGGTGACCCTGCAAGCGGAGTTCGCCGACATCGGCGACGCTTCGCAACTGACCCGCGTGACCGTGCGCCTGCTGACGGCAGCGGTACTGGGCGCAATTCTCGGTTTCGAGCGTGAGCACAAGGGCAAGGCGGCGGGCGTGCGCACCCACATGCTGGTGGCGGTTGGGGCGGCGTTGTTCGTGCTGGTGCCGCAAATGTCCGGCTCGCAGGCGGACGCCATGAGTCGCGTCATCCAAGGCGTGATCGCCGGGATCGGCTTTCTCTGTGCCGGCACCATCCTGAAAAACGAAGAGGGCGATGAAGGCCACGTCAAAGGCCTGACCACCGCAGCGGGTTTGTGGATGACCGCCGCCATTGGCCTAACGTCGGGGTTGGGGCGCGAAGCGACAGCGGTGCTCAGCACCTTGCTGGCGTTACTGGTATTGGGCGTGATGCCCCGCGTGGTGAAGCTCTTCGAAAAAGACCAGGAACCATAAGGAACCGCAATGACGCGGCTCCTCTGCTCAGCGATGAACTGTCTTTATTCAGGCGTAACAATCACCGGTGGCATGGTCGTCGGCGGTTCTTCCCTGGGCGGCGGTTGGGTCCCGGGTGGGTCTTGCTCTGGCACCGGTTGCGGATCGCTCGGTGGGATCACCGGATTGTCGATGTTCGGATCGGGCGTTTCAGCGGGGAATGGATTGTTCATCGTCCTGCCTCCAGTGGCACATGGCTTGAGTCGTGCTTAAGTTGATTGACCACTGGGCGAGGGAATTGATTCCGGCCAATTGCCTATGAACTTTTCGCGCCGGCAGTCGCTCGGAACCTAAGTGAGTTCATTGCCGGGCGGCTGGCCCGACGGGAAGACATCCAGACACAAGAGCGTCCATGGGGCGTAAAGGAGAGATGCTCGATGACGGCTGAAAAACCGACTGAACTGAGCTACAACCCGCACATGCCACTGTCGCAAGCGCTGTTGCTGCCGCGCATTGCCATTGAAAACACCATGCCGACCCTCGACGGAGGCCAGTTTGCGGTCAAGGCCGTGGTGGGGCAGGACATCGTGGTCACCAGCAAGGTGTTCGCCGACGGTCACGACAAGCTGGCGGTGCGCGTGCGCTGGCGGGCCGAAGGCGATGAAACCTGGCAAAGCGAAGTCATGACCGATCTGGGCAACAACGGTTGGCAGGGCCGCTTCCAGGTGCCGGGTCAGGGCCGCTATGTGTTTTGCATCGAAGCCTGGATCGATCAATTCGCCAGTTTCCGCTATGAGCTCGAGAAGAAACACGCTGCCGCCGTGCCCGTCAGCCTGGAGTTGCAGGAAGGGCGCCTGCACGTTCAGCAAGCCGCCGAACGCAGCGAAGGCCAACTGAGCGAACAACTGGCGGCGTTGCACCATGAGTTGTCGGGCCTGCTCGAAACCGAGCAGGTCGCGTTGTTCCTGCACCAGCGTAGCGCCGAGTTGATGGCCCAGGCCGATCACCGGGCCTACCTGAGCCTGAGCGCTGAGTTTCCCATCGACGTTGAGCGCGAACTCGCCCAGTTCGCCAGTTGGTATGAGCTGTTCCCACGCTCGATCACCGACGATCCGAAGCGCCATGGCACCTTCAATGACGTGCACTCACGCCTGCCGATGATTCAGGACATGGGCTTTGACGTGCTGTATTTCCCGCCGATCCATCCGATCGGTCGCAGCTTTCGCAAAGGGCCGAACAATTCACTGACCGCCGGGCCGGACGATCCGGGCAGCCCCTATGCCATCGGCAGCGAGGAGGGCGGGCACGAAGCGATTCACTCGCAGCTGGGCACCCGCGAAGACTTCCGTCGACTGGTGGCCGCAGCGGCGGAGTACGGGCTGGAAATCGCCCTCGACTTTGCCATCCAGTGCTCCCAGGACCATCCGTGGCTAAAGCAGCATCCGGGCTGGTTCAACTGGCGCCCCGACGGCACGATCAAATACGCGGAGAACCCGCCGAAAAAATACCAGGACATCGTCAACGTCGATTTCTATGCCGTTGAAGCGATCCCCAGTCTCTGGGTGGAGTTGCGCGACATCATCGTCGGCTGGGTCGAGGAGGGGGTGAAAATTTTCCGTGTGGACAACCCGCACACCAAGCCGCTGCCTTTCTGGCAATGGCTGATTGCCGATGTGCGGGCGTTATACCCCGAGGTGATCTTTCTCGCCGAAGCCTTTACCACGCCGGCGATGATGGCGCGGCTGGGCAAGGTCGGTTATTCCCAGAGCTATACCTATTTCACCTGGCGCAACAGCAAGACCGAGCTGGCAACGTACTTTACCGAGCTCAATGAGTCGCCGTGGCGCGAATGCTACCGGCCGAATTTTTTCGTCAATACGCCGGACATCAACCCGGCATTCCTGCACGAATCCGGGCGTCCCGGGTTTCTCATCCGTGCGGTGCTGGCAACCATGGGCTCAGGCCTGTGGGGCATGTATTCCGGTTTCGAGCTGTGTGAATCGGCAGCAGTGCCGGGCAAGGAGGAGTACCTCGACTCCGAGAAGTACGAAATCCGTCCACGGGACTTCACCGCGCCGGGCAACATCATTGCCGAGATCGCCCAGCTCAACCGCATCCGCCGGCAGAACCCGGCCTTGCACACGCATCTGGGGCTGAAGGTCTACAACGCCTGGAACGACAACATTCTGTATTTCGGCAAGCGCAGTGCCGATGGCAGCAATTTCATTCTGGTGGCGGTCAACCTCGATCCGCATAACGTGCAGGAGGCGAATTTCGAACTGCCGCTATGGGAAATGGGCTTGTCCGACGATGCCAGTACTCAGGGCGAAGATTTGATGAACGGGCATCGCTGGACCTGGTATGGCAAATATCAATTCATGCGGATCGACCCGGCGTATCAGCCGTTCGGGATCTGGCGGATTACCGCATCTTGAGTGCACCACCCACCCTGTGGCGAGGGAGCTTGCTCCCGCTGGGTCGCGAAGCGGCCCCATTTTCTTCAGGCTCATGCGACTAATCGTTTTTTGCGACTGCTATGCAACTGAGCGGGAGCGAGCTCCCTCGCCACAAAAGCACCCAATCCAACGGGGCTTACCTTGAATTCAACAGGAGTTTCAAATGGCGAAGAAACCCAAGGCAGCTACATTCATTAAAGACCCGCTCTGGTACAAGGACGCGGTGATCTATCAAGTTCACGTCAAATCTTATTTCGACTCCAACAACGACGGGATCGGCGACTTTCCCGGCTTGATCGCCAAACTCGACTACATCGCCGAACTCGGCGTCAACACCATCTGGCTCTTGCCGTTCTATCCGTCGCCACGCCGCGACGATGGCTACGACATCGCCGAATACCGGGGCGTCCACAGTGACTACGGGACCATGGCCGATGCCAAGCGCTTCATCGCCGAGGCGCACAAGCGTGGCTTGCGGGTCATTACCGAACTGGTCATCAACCACACCTCCGATCAGCACGCCTGGTTCCAGCGCGCGCGTAAGGCCAAGAAAGGCTCGGCGGCGCGGGATTTCTATGTGTGGTCGGACGACGATCAAAAGTACGACGGCACGCGCATCATCTTTCTCGACACCGAAAAATCCAACTGGACCTGGGACCCGGTGGCCGGCCAGTATTTCTGGCACCGTTTCTACTCGCACCAGCCCGACCTGAATTTCGACAACCCGCAAGTCATGAAAGCCGTGCTGTCGGTGATGCGTTACTGGCTGGACATGGGCATCGACGGATTGCGCCTCGATGCGATTCCGTACCTGATCGAGCGTGACGGCACCAACAACGAAAACCTGCCCGAAACCCACGACGTCCTGAAGCAGATCCGCGCCGAGATCGATGCCAATTACCCGGACCGCATGCTGCTGGCAGAGGCCAACCAATGGCCGGAGGACACCCAGCTGTATTTTGGCGACACCGACAAGAAAGGCCTGAACGGCGATGAATGCCACATGGCGTTTCACTTCCCGCTGATGCCGCGCATGTACATGGCGCTGGCCCAGGAAGACCGTTTTCCGATCACCGATATTCTGCGCCAGACCCCGGAAATTCCGGCGAACTGCCAATGGGCGATTTTCCTGCGCAACCACGATGAGCTGACGCTGGAAATGGTCACCGACAAGGAGCGCGATTACCTGTGGAATTACTACGCGGCCGACCGTCGGGCGCGGATCAACCTGGGGATTCGCCGTCGACTGGCGCCGTTGATGGAGCGCGACCGCCGCCGCGTGGAGCTGCTCAACAGTCTGCTGCTGTCGATGCCCGGTACGCCGACCCTGTATTACGGTGACGAAATCGGCATGGGCGACAACATTTACCTTGGCGACCGCGACGGCGTGCGCACGCCGATGCAGTGGTCGATCGACCGTAACGGCGGATTCTCCCGCGCCGATCCGGCCAGCCTGGTATTGCCGCCGATCATGGACCCGCAATACGGCTATCTGTCGGTCAACGTCGAAACCCAGGCCGGCGACCCGCATTCGTTGCTGAACTGGACCCGGCGCATGCTCGCCGTGCGCAAGCAATCCAAGGCGTTTGGCCGTGGCACGCTGAAGATGCTTTCGCCGACCAACCGCCGGGTGCTGGCCTATACCCGTGAATACACCGGGCCTGACGGCAAGCACGAAATTATCCTGTGCGTGGCCAACGTTTCGCGCAGTGCCCAGGCGGTTGAGCTGGACCTGTCGGCGTACGTCGGCATGGTGCCGGTGGAGATGCTGGGCGGAAATGCCTTCCCGCCGATCGGTCAGTTGAATTTCCTGCTGACCCTGGCGCCTTACGGCTTTTATTGGTTCGTCCTGGCGGCAGAAAACCAGATGCCGAGCTGGCACGTGGAGCCGGCGCAGAGCCTTCCGGACTTCACCACGCTAGTATTGAAAAAACGCATGGAGGAATTGCTCGAAGCGCCGTCACGCAACACGTTGGAGCAGAACATTTTGCCGACCTGGCTGCAGAACCGTCGCTGGTTCGCTGGCAAGGACGCGGCAATCGATCAGGTCGAGCTGGCCTATGGTGTACGGTTTGGCGATGCCCAGCACCCGGTGTTGTTGAGCGAGATCGAAGTCACCAGCGGCGGGCAGACCAGTCGCTATCAATTGCCGCTCGGCTTCATTGCCGAAGATCAGGTCGGTGCGGCACTGCCCCAGCAATTGGCGCTGTCCCGGGTTCGCCGTGGGCCCCAGGTCGGTCTGATCACCGATGCCTTCAGTCTGGAAAACTTCATCCGCGCCGTGTTGCAAGGCATGGATAACAACACCGTATTGCTGTCGGACGGTGGCGAAATTCGCTTCGAGCCAACCCCCGAGCTGGCCAAGCTGGGACTCACGGCAGAGTCCGAGGTGCGTTATCTGTCGGCGGAGCAATCCAACAGTTCGGTGGTGGTTGGCAACAGCCTGGTGCTTAAGCTGATCCGCAAAGTGGCTTCAGGCGTGCACCCGGAACTGGAAATGAGCGCGTATCTGACCGCTGCCGGTTTCAGCAACATTTCGCCGTTGTTGGGTGCCGTGGTGCGCCGCGACGCCGCAGGTGATGACAACCTGCTGATGATCGCCCAAGGCTACTTGAGCAATCAGGGCGATGCCTGGGAGTGGACGCAGAACAACCTCGAACGAGCGCTGCGCGATGAGTTGGCCGATGCCATGTCCGAACAGGAACAGCACTACAACGCGCTCGGCGAGCTGAAAGACTTCGCTGGCATGCTCGGTCAGCGACTGGGGGAAATGCACCAGGTACTGGCGGCACCGAGCGCCAATCCGGACTTCGAACCGCGGGTCACCACGGCGAAGGAAGCGTTGGCCTCGGCCAAGGACGTCGCGGCGCAAATCGAGCGCGCCCTGAAGTTGCTCAAGCAACATCAAAACGAACTGAGCCCGGCAGACAAAACACGGGTCAGTCGTTTGCTGGACAACAAGACAGCCATCCTCGCCCATGTGCAAGCGCTGGCCAAAAAGACGGCCGGTGGCCTGCGAATTCGCGTTCACGGCGACTTGCACCTCGGCCAGGTACTGGTGATCAAGGGCGATGCCTACCTCATCGATTTCGAAGGCGAGCCCGCACGGCCGTTGCACGAACGACGGGGCAAGCACAGCCCGTACAAGGATGTCAGCGGCGTCCTGCGCTCCTTCGATTACGCGGCGGCCATGACGATCAACGTGCACAACGTCGATAACTCGGCTCAGGCCCAGGCGGCTCGCGAGCGAGTAGCGGATCGCTATTTGAATGAGGCCAGGCAGGCATTTGTCGACGCTTATCGGCTGGCGGCAGCTACGCTTGGTCATGCGTGGCAAGATCCAGAAGGCGAGGACGCTGCGCTGGCGTTGTTCGGACTGGAGAAGGCGGCGTACGAAGTGGCTTATGAGGCGGAAAACCGTCCCGGATGGCTGCCCGTGCCATTGCACGGTTTATATGGATTATTAAGTGGGCTTAAACCCTTTTCCGATCTTGGTGGAGAGTAGTCATGAGTTTCTCGAACAAGGAACAGGGTCAACATCACAAAGAAGCACTGCTACCCAGGACGCGGGATATCGACGCGCTGGTGCGTGCCGAGCATCACGATCCCTTTGCCATTCTCGGCCCCCACGGCGATGGCGCCGGCGGGCAGTTCATTCGGGCCTATTTGCCGGACGCGTTAAGCGTGCATGTGGTGGCCAAAGAAACCGGGGAGGAGCTTGGTCCGCTTGAGGCGACGCAAACCCCCGGGTTGTTCGTCGGCCACTTCGATCGGGCGCAACCGTACCTGCTGCGTACTCGTTGGGCCGGCGGCGAACAAACCGCCGAAGACCCTTACAGCTTTGGCGCGTTGCTCGGTGACATGGATTTGTACTTGTTCGCCGAGGGCAATCACCGTGACTTGAGCAGCGCCCTGGGTGCGCAGTTGAAAACCGTGGACGGCGTTGAAGGCGTTCGCTTCGCGGTCTGGGCGCCGAACGCCCGGCGAGTGTCGGTGGTCGGAGATTTCAATGTCTGGGATGGCCGCCGCCATCCGATGCGCCTGCGTCATCCCACCGGGGTCTGGGAGCTGTTCATCCCGGGCCTGCAAGCGGGGGAAGCCTACAAATACGAAATCCTCGGCAAGGACGGCATTCTGCCGCTCAAGGCCGACCCGATGGCGCTGGCCACCAGCCTGCCGCCGGACACGGCTTCGAAGGTCGCCTCGCCATTGAAGGTCGACTGGCAGGACCAGGACTGGATGCAGTCCCGTGCCGAGCGTCATCGCCCAAGCGCGCCGTTGTCGATCTACGAATTGCACGCCGGTTCCTGGCAATGCGAACTGGACGATCTGGGCGAAGTGGCCCGCCAGTACACCTGGCCCGAGTTGGCCGAGCGATTGATCCCGTATGTCAAAGAGCTCGGCTTCACCCACATCGAACTGATGCCGATCATGGAGCACCCGTTCGGTGGTTCGTGGGGCTACCAGTTGTTGTCGCAATTCGCCACCAGTGCCCGTTACGGCTCGGGCGACGAGTTTGCAGCGTTCGTCAACGCCTGCCACCAGGCGGAAATCGGCGTGATCCTCGATTGGGTGCCGGCGCATTTTCCCACCGACACCCACGGCCTTGCGCAGTTCGACGGCACCGCGCTTTACGAATACGGCAACCCGCAGGAAGGCTTTCATCAGGATTGGGACACGCTGATCTACAACCTGGGGCGCACCGAGGTCCACGGCTACATGCTGGCGTCGGCACTGCACTGGCTCAAGCATTTCCATGTCGATGGCTTGCGGGTCGATGCGGTGGCATCGATGCTCTACCGCGATTATTCGCGCAAGGCCGGCGAGTGGGTGCCGAACCGCCATGGCGGTCGGGAAAATCTGGAGTCCATCGACTTTCTGCGCCATCTCAACGACGTCGTCGCTCTGGAAGCCCCAGGTGCGCTGGTGATTGCCGAAGAGTCCACGGCGTGGCCGGGCGTCAGCCAGAGCACGCAACAGGGTGGGCTGGGCTTCGCCTACAAATGGAACATGGGCTGGATGCACGATTCGCTGCATTACATTCAGCAAGACCCGGTCTACCGCGCCCATCACCATAACGAACTGAGTTTCGGCCTGGTTTACGCCTGGTCCGAGCGTTTCATCCTGCCGATTTCCCACGACGAAGTGGTGCACGGCAAGCATTCGCTGATCGACAAGATGCCGGGCGACCGCTGGCAGAAATTCGCCAACCTGCGGGCTTACCTGAGTTTCATGTGGGCGCACCCGGGCAAGAAACTGCTGTTCATGGGTTGCGAATTCGGCCAGTGGCGCGAGTGGAACCACGACCAGCAACTGGACTGGTACTTGCTTCAGTATTCCGAACATAAAGGCGTGCAGAAACTGGTGGGCGACCTCAATCGCCTGTACCGCGAAGTGCCGGCGCTGCATGAGCAGGACGATGTACCGCAAGGCTTCCAGTGGTTGATCGGCGATGATGCGATCAACAGCGTCTACGCCTGGCTGCGCTGGAGCAAGGACGGCAAACCGGTGTTGGTGGTGGCCAACTTCACCCCGGTGCCCCGTGAGGCGTACCGCATTGGCGTGCCGTTTGGCGGGCGCTGGACCGAGTTGCTCAACAGTGACTCGACGACCTACGCCGGTTCCAACTATGGCAACAGCGGCGGCGCGTCGACCGAGGAAGTACCGAGCCATGGTCAGGCGTTGTCGCTGGTACTGAATCTGCCGCCGTTGGCGGTGTTGATGTTGAGTCCGCAGGTCTGATCCCAGACCGCGTCGCTTCTATCGCGGGCAAGCCCGCTTCCACAGGGATCACCGTTGTACCTGTGGGAGCGGGCTTGCCAGCGATGGCTTCAGCCCAGTCAATACGGCGTTTGAGGTCTGATCCTCACCACCGCATCCGTACACCGAGGCTGCCAATGATGCCGTTCAAATCATTGTCATCCACATCACTGCTGTAGTCGGCGCTGACATACAGGCTCACTGCCGGGGTCATCCGAGCTACCAGGCCCAGGCCCAGTTCGACCGTCGACGATTTGCGACTGCTGCTGATCTTGTCGACCTCATCGAGGGTCACGGTATTGCCGGTGTATACGGTGTGCCACAAGTTGGTCCGCACATAGGGCTCGACGGGCAGGCCGTTGATGTCGTAGCTACCTTTCAGTTTTGCACCGACCCGGCCGCTCCATGACGTCAGATCGCTGGAGGACGCATTGCCCGAGCCCGCATACGGGGTGTCCAGGGTGATCCGCTGATTGATCAACTGTGCTTGTGGTTCCACCACCCAGTTTTCGCTGATGCCAATCGGGAAACCGCCTTCGACCGACAATGTCACCGCGCTGCCCTCGGTGGCTTGGCGCGCCCCTTTTTCGTTGCGACTGAAGCCATTGACTCGGCCACCACTGGCCGACAAGTCGACGTGCCAGCCTTGTGGCCCGGTCAGACTGTAGTAAGCGCCGAGGCTTTGGCCTTGCAGGTTGAGGGTGTCGCTGTGCGGGTCAGCCAGGGCGCGGTTGGTCAGCAAGCCATTGCTGTTGCCCTGGTACTGGCTGATGCCACCGATCAGGCCGACCCGCTGAGTATGGCCGCTGCCGCTTTGCAGGGTGAGGATGGCCGGGCTTTTCACTTCACCTGAGCCGGGGATCGTAAACCCTTGAGCCAGCGCGTCACTTTGCGCCTGGCGGGAAGCTTTTCCGTAGAGCTGGTCCCAGGCGTTGGGTGTGGCATCTTCGGTGGTCAATTGGCTACTTCGCCTGTCGGCGACGGCGTTGATGCGGCCCGGATAGGTGCTGGCGAGCGCGGGCAGGGTGAGGACAGGGATGTCCTGGCGATACCAGGGCGTCGTTTCGTCCTCGGCCGGTTGGGCCTGTACTTCCATGGAGGAGCACAGCAAGAGCGAACTCGAGACAGTGCAAAAAGTGATTTTTATCTCTTGTTGGGTGAGTGAAGTTTTCATGGGGTCCTACCTTGCTATCGCAGACCGTACTCGCCTTGGCGTCTCTCCTACCCCGAATGAGGGGCGACCGAATGAAAGGGGGCAAGCCGGGGGCCTCCCGTATACGCGGGTGTCTTGGGGGCTTGCCCCTGATTGTATTTCCGGGGGTAGTAACGTGAAGTCAAGTGGACCCCCACCACTGCGTCAAGAAAATGGCCGATAAGTGGTAGTGGTATTTTATGGATTGTAAGTGACTGATTTACGGCGCCTCTCTAAGTGCTTGTTAAATGGAAAAATCGTCAAAAAAGTCGCGATCTAGAGCCTTTGCTCAGTGTTACCAGCTGAGCCTGAGGCCCACATTAGCGGCGACACCCCGTTGCTGATTGCTGTCGATATTGCTGCTGTAGTCGACATTGGCATACACGCTGATGCTCGGTGCAAGGGTCAAGTTCGCGCCGATGCCCAGATCGGCCCATGATGACCGCTGCTCGGTGTCGATATCGGTGGTACCGGCAAAAGTGACCGTATCGGTACCCGAAAAGGTGTGCCACAGATTCGCCCTCAGATAGGGTTCCAGTGGCAGTCCGCTGACGTCATAGCGACCTTTGAGGCGAGCACCGAGTCGGCCGATCCAGGAGGGATCGGAATCGAACGCCACCTCGGAGATGCCATCGTTCTGGCTGTCGAGTTCGATCCGTTGATGGATCATCTGTGCCTGGGGTTCGACCACCCAATCATTGACCACCGCGAACGGATAACCGGCCTCCACGGACAGGGTCACGGCGTGCCCGTCGTTGTCGATTTTCAGGCCACGTTCGGAATGGCTGTCACCGTCGAGCCAGGTGTACATCGCTACGGCGTCGATGTAGGCATTGCCTGGATCGGTCAACGTCCAATAGGCACCGAGGCTGTCGCCTTCGAGTTCGACCTTGCCGGCGCGTCTGTCTTCGAAGCCCTGGTTGAACCCGTCGACGTCACCCTTCAAGCGGCTGTGGCCGACGAAGAAGCCCGTGCGCTGGGTTTGCCCGCCAGACAATTGCGAACCGAACAGATCGTTGCCGACCTGGAAACCGTTCAGCGAACCGTCGAGTTTCGGCGTGACGGTGCCAGCCCAGGTCTGTTCGAAGTTCTTGCCATAGACCCGACCCCAGCCCGCCCCGAAAGTACCGGTTTCGGTGAGCAGGCGTTGGTCGCCCTGACGATCGTGGAATGTGCCGAGTGCGTTCAGGGCCAGTTGTGCCGCCGCGGGTGGCAATACCGACCACGTCGGCACTTCCGGACGATACAGGGGAATGGGCGCGGCGCCGGGCGCGGGCGTCGGCAGCGCGGGGCTGCCGGCCGCTGCCACTGGCGCCGCCACCAGCGGCACCAGAATCGGTGGCAAGGTTGGGTCGGGGTTGGGTACCTCGACCAAAGGCGCTGCCACCACCGATGAACGCAAGAACCAACTGTTCTCGCTGCCAGGCGTTACGCCGCCCTTGTACAGGACGTAATCGAAAGCACCGGCCGACACTGGCGCCTTCAGACTGAAGGCGTCATTGCTGCTGACTGCGCTGCCTTGGGCCTGGACCACTTGTATGCCGTTTTGCAGGGTTTCAGCACCTGCGCCGCCCAGGTTGCTGACGGTGATCGCAGTGGAACCGGTCAAGCTGCCGTCGTTGACCACCAGTTTGTCGCTGGGCGAGTTGTCGCCGCCGAGTGCGCTTTGCACCCACAACTGGCCACCGCTGCCTGCATAATTGCCTTGTACGGTCAGGGTGTCGCTGGTGCGGGCGTTGCCGCTGCTGAGGTCGATGATCCCGGCGTTGTTCAAGGTGGCACCCTGGCCAGCAGTGAACGGCGTGATGCTGCCTTGGGTTGACGTTATGACGCTGCTGCCGTCGATGTTGAACATGCCGGTGCCGCTGACGCTGTCTCCGAGCACGAAGTTACCGTCGACGTCGAACCGGGCGCCATTGTTCAGGCTGACAGTTTCCCAGTTGATGTAGCGGGCGGCGCCGGCGGATGCAGTGTGATCAAAGGTTAACTGATCGGTGCCTGGGCCCCCGTCGATGCTCGGGGTCAGGGCGAGCGTGGTTTCACTCAGGTTGCGCACGATGGCGCTGTCATTGTCATCACCCATCAGGATTGCCGAGCGGATGATGCCGCCACCGTCCCATAGAAATGTGTCATTGCCGGCACTGGCGCGGATCTCGCCGACGATCTCGCCACCGGTCACGGTAATGCTGTCGTTACCGCCGCTGACACTGATATTGCCGCCAATCCTGCCGCCGGAAACGATGATGGTGTCGGTGCCGAACCCGGTGACCAGGTTGCCGATGATTTGCCCGCCAGACAGGTCGAACAGGTTGTTGTCGAGTTTCATGTCGACCCGGCCGATGGTGCCCCCGGTCATTCGGGCGGTATCACCGTCCTCGAAGGCGCCGACAATCGTACCGCCGGTCATCAGGAAGAAATCGCGGTTGTCACCCTGGGCCAGGGACTGGATCGTGCCGCCGGTCATGGTGAAATTGTCGATGCCATTGCCTTGGTTGACGGCTCCGGTGACTTGTCCGGCGCTGATGTTGAAGACATCCGCGCCGTCGCCCTGATCGACGGTGCCGACGATCTGCCCGGAGTCCATGTTGACGGTGTCGATGCCGGCGCCGAACGTCACGTTGCCATTGATCGTGCCAGTGCCGTTGGCGGGCAGGTTCAGGGTGTTATCACCGGCCAGGTCGCTCAGGGGACCGCCGGTGCCACTGTCACACAGGTGGGTATCGTTGCCGGCGGTAGGGGTGAAGGTGCACGCTGCCTGAGCGGTATGCGGCCAACCAATGAAGAGCAGGAAGGAGAACGCGCAGGCGCTGTAACGGTATTTGGGCAGGTCGGTAGCACGTGTCATGCAAGTCCCTCGCACGTTGATCAGTGGCTGACTGGCCTTTTCAACAATGACAAGGCATCAGCACCTTCGGCAGCGCGGGTTGCGAGACAACATCAGCAATGTGAATTCCCTTGTTCGGGGACTTCGAAAACTTCGGCAACGGTGGCTGCGGTGTTTGTTCGTAACCGCATGGGTACGGACGTCACGACCGTAACAGCAGTTTCCGGACACCGCTACTGACACAAATGACAGGTCGACTGACTTTTTGGCCGACCGAGGACGCAGAGTGGGCGCTTAGAGGTGGACTTCCACCGCCAGCGGCAAGTGGTCCGACAGGTGTGTCCAAGGCTTGCTGCCGAGTATTTTCGGATCGTGGCTGCTGGCATTGCGCAGATAGATGCGATCCAGCCGCAGCAGTGGAAAACGCGCCGGGTAGGTTTTGGCTGGGCGACCGTGGTGGCGCTCGAACGCCTCGTGCAGATAGTCACGGCGGGCGAGGGCGGCGTTGCCTTGCAGTTGCCAGTCGTTGAAATCGCCGGCAATGATCACAGGTGCGTCGTCAGGCAGGGATTCGAGCAGTTGGCATAGCAGCTGCAATTGCAACTGACGATGGCTTTCCAGAAGACTGAGATGCACGCAGATGGCGTGGACTTCGGCGTGTCCCGGCACATCGAGCACGCAGTGCAGCAAGCCCCGGCGCTCCGGACCGGTGATGGACACATCCAGGTTGCGGTATTCGCGAATCGGGTACTTCGACAACAGGGCGTTGCCGTGGTGGCCGTCGGGGTAGACCGCGTTGCGTCCGTAGGCAAAATCGCTCCACATGCTGTCCGCCAGAAATTCGTATTGCGAGGTCTGCGGCCAGTTGTTGTAACGGGACGAGTGGCCATCATGTTCGCCGACGACTTCCTGCAGAAACACCAGGTCCGCCGACGTGCTGCGCACCGCTTCTCGCAGCTCCGGGAGGATGAAACGTCGGTTCAGGGCGGTGAAGCCCTTGTGGGTATTGACCGTCAGTACTCGCAACCGATGAATGGCCGGGGGACTGGTCAGCGGCACCGACTCGGCCGTTTGTGGCTTGGAATGGGTGGTCACGTTCACTCCTCTGAATCCGGATGGCTTATGCATGCGACTGATGCGGCGCCGGGCAGTTCAGTTGGGGTGATCGCATGATCTATCAGCCTCCATCGCGAGCACGCTCGCTCCTACGGTCTGGATTCAGACAAACACGATTTCATAGGGCAAACGCATCCGCTCCAGCAGCACTCGGGGCAACAGCGGAGCGATGCCGATGGCGGGTTCGCCGTCCAGCTGGCTGGCGTAAGCGTGGGTGGCATGGCTTTTACGGGCGACTGTCCAGGTGTCCAGGCGCAGCTTGCGCGCGCGATGCCAGGGGATCAGTTCGCGATCCCGCGCTGGCCAGTGCCACGCCCAGACCGGCACTTCGTTGAATGTCGCCCCGGCGATTGATGCTGCAGTGGCGCTGGCTCGGCCCACGGCATCATGGTCGCTGAGACCATCCGCGGCCCAGGTGCTGAACACCACATCGCCGGGGCGCAGGTAACGGGCGATGAATTCGGTCAGCTCCAGTTCGTGCTCAGCCAGAACGTTGTCGGTAAAACCGCCACGAATCCATTTCAAGCTGTGCATGGGCAACCCAAGCCGACGCAGGGCTTCGACACTCTCTTGGGAACGAAACACACTCAAGCGCTTTTCCGACCACTGCTGCGAGGCCGGATGGCTGGCGCTACCGTCGGTGATCGAAATCAACTGCAGGGGATGACCCATCGTGCTCAGCAGTTGCAACAAGCCGCCGCAGGTCACCACTTCATCGCCCGGATGCGGGGCGATCACCACGGCGCGGGCACCGGGTGGGACCAAGGACTGCGTGCTGATGACCGGAATGTTGTCCAGCTGCAAGGCACTGTTCCAGATCTGTGCCGGCAGGCTGCTTTCGCTGAGGGAAACAGGTTTCATGAGGTGACGTCCTTGTGTCGTTACGCCTTCAGTCGTGCCCGATGCTGACAAGACCCGTGAGGGCGGGTTGATAACGATGCGCGGCATTCCCAACCCTGGAATGCCGCGCATCGAGTATTACTCATGGAATGTGATTCGTCGCGTCCGAGGTTCCCAACGGCCGCTTTTCAGCTGGCTGGTACGCGGCGAAGGTGTTTACTCCTCTTCCTCATGTTGCAACTCGAACAGCAGCAGCGAGCGGCCGGTGACCGAGTATTCGTGTCCGAACTCGAAACGCTCCTGGCCCCGGATCGACGGCTGGTTGGTGTCGATCATGCAGGTCCAGAATCCGCCATCGGGCACTTCCGGCAGCAGGAAGTTGACGATGTCGTGATGGGCATTGACCACCAGCAGCAGGGTCGCGTCGGCGCCTTTACGGCGAATGCCGGTTTCCTGTGCACGGCCATCCAGCAGCATGCCCATGCAGCGATTGTGCGCATCGTGCCAGTGTTCGGTGGTCATTTCGCTGCCATCCGCCGCCAGCCAGGTCACGTCCTTGACGCCGATGTCTTCGTTGTAATTGCCGACCAGAAAGCGTCCGCGCCGCAGGATCGGATAGGCCAGGCGCAATTTGATCAGGCGTTTGACGAACTTGAGCAATGCCTTGCCGTCTTCACTCAGGTCCCAATTGACCCAGCCGATTTCGCTGTCCTGACAATAGGCATTGTTGTTGCCGTCCTGGGTGCGGGCGAATTCGTCGCCGGCCACCAGCATCGGCGTGCCCTGAGCCAACAGCAGCGTGGCAAAGAAGTTGCGCATTTGCCGATGCCGCAACTCGTTGATTTCCGGATCGTCGGTCGGGCCTTCGACGCCATGGTTCCAGGACAGGTTGTTGTTGCTGCCGTCCTGATTGTTTTCGTCGTTGGCTTCGTTGTGTTTGTCGTTGTACGACACCAGATCGTTGAGGGTGAAACCGTCGTGGGCGGTGATGAAGTTCACCGAGGCATACGGCCGCCGGCCGCGCTGATTGAACATCTCGCCGGAAGCGGTCATGCGGCTGGCAAAGTCAGCCAGTTGCCCATCGTCGCCTTTCCAGAATGCGCGCACGGTGTCGCGAAACTTGTCGTTCCACTCGACCCAGCCCGGCGGGAAATTGCCCACCTGATAACCGCCGGGCCCACAGTCCCATGGCTCGGCAATCATCTTGACCTGGCGCAGCACCGGGTCCTGCCGGCAGGCCACAAGGAAGCTGTGACGCTCGTCGAAACCGTCGTGGTAGCGGCCGAGAATGGTCGCCAGGTCGAAACGGAAGCCGTCGACGTGCATCTCCGAGGCCCAGTAGCGAAGGGAGTCGGTGACCATTTGCAGCACGCACGGGTGGCTCAGGTCGAGGGTGTTGCCGGTGCCGGAATCGTTGATGTAGTAGCGTTTGTCGTCGGGCATCAAGCGGTAATACGAGGCGTTGTCGATGCCGCGCATGGACAGGGTCGGGCCTTGTTCGTTGCCCTCGGCCGTGTGGTTGTAAACCACGTCGAGGATCACTTCCAGATTGGCTTCGTGCAGGTGCGCGACCATCTCCTTGAACTCGGCGATCTTGCCGCTGGCCAGATAACGCGGGTCAGGGGCGAAGAAGGCGATGCTGTTGTAGCCCCAGTAATTGGTCATGCCTTTGTGCAGCAGGTGCTGGTCGTTGACGAAGGCGTGGATCGGCAGCAATTCAACGGTCGACACGCCGAGTTTACGAATGTGTTCCAGCACGTCGTCGACCATCAGGCCGGCGAAGGTGCCGCGTACGTTTTCCGGTACGGAAGGGTGGCGCATGCTGATGCCGCGCACATGGGTTTCGTAGATGATCGTTTTGTCCCACGGCACGCTGACGCGATGGTCATGACCCCACGTGTGCGCCGGGTCGATGACTTTGCATTTGGGCACGAAGGGTGCGCTGTCGCGTTCGTCGAAACTGAGATCGGCGTCGGGGTGGCCAATGGTGTAGCCGAACAATGCTTCGGACCATTTCAACTGGCCGACCAATTGCTTGGCATACGGGTCGATCAGCAGTTTGTTGTGGTTGAAGCGATGGCCGTTGGCCGGGTCGTACGGACCGTAGACGCGGTAGCCGTAGATCATACCCGGGTGGGCGTCAGGCAGGTAGCCGTGGTAGATCTCGTCGGTGTATTCCGGCAGTTCAATGCGTTCCAGTTCGACTTCGCCCGCATCATCGAAAATGCACAGTTCGACCTTGGTGGCGTTGGCAGAGAACAAGGCAAAGTTGACCCCCAGACCATCCCAGGTCGCACCCAGCGGAAAGGGCAGGCCTTCGCGGATGCGCGAAGGCTCGGCACGGGGGGCTGGCGTGTCTTTTATTGGACGGGTCATAGGTGCTCCTGCAATGGACGAATACGGATATTGGACGTGTGGGAGCGAGCAGGCTCGTTCCCACAGGTGTTTTGCGGGATGAGCCAGCCCGCAGTGGCGGGCTGACCCGCCACTTACTCATTCAGGACTACCGCTGAATAATCAGACCGCTGGCGGTTTTCGTACCGCGCGGGGCTTTTTCTCGGCGGCTTTTTCCCCGGGAGGAACGATGGAGGACGCCGCAGCCGGTTTGGCTTTCGCCTTCGCCGCTGCCACCTTGACCTCGCCAGCCTTGCCGTTGGCGGTTTTGCTGACGGCAGGTTTGCTGGCCGGCGCCTTCGGCGGCTTTTTCGGCGCCAGGGCTTCGGCCTCGGCCAGCTTGCGCGCCATCTCCCAGTGGCGCGATTCCTGGCCTTCTGGTTTCCCTTCTGATTCCCAGATCTGATAGGCAAACTCGCGGATGCGTTTATCGTCGGTACTCATCGCAATGCTCCTGAACTGAACTCAAGTGTCGATAGTTTGGATAATGAGATTGACCGGGAAATCCCCCAGCGCGTCGCTGATTAACAGCTCCTTGTGTTCTGTGACTGTGGCGCTGGAAAAAAGTCCCTTCAGATTTTCGCCTGCCGTGGTGAACGGCAAATGGATCCGGGTATCGCCCCACTGCGGCGCGTCCACGCGTGGCACGGCACTGTTTTCCAGCAGCGGCGCGCAACGGATCGGCACGATGACGATGGCGCGTTTACCCTCCCATTGGCGAACAAATCCAAGCACCCGATGGGCCTGGCTGCCGTTGATGTCGAGCGCCTGGTAGGTGCCATGTCGAAACAGCTCGGCGTGCTCGGCACGCAGGGTTAAAGTCCGCGCAATCAAGGCTTGCTTGATGCGCCCGTCGCGCCAGTGCTCCATCAAATCAGGCAGATTGAACGGCTGCTGCAAGGCCTGTTGGCGACTGGCGTAATCCACCGGGCGGCGGTTGTCCGGATCGACCAGCGAGAAGTCCCAGAACTCGTTGCCCTGATAGAGATCCGGCACGCCCGGCACGGTCATGCGCAGCAAAGTTTGCGCCAATCCATTGAGGGCGCCGGGTACGGCAATCGTGCGGACGACCTTGGCGAGGGCGGTGCGCAACAGGTCACCTTCGGGGCTCAACAGCAGGCGCTGGGTGAAGCGTTCGGTGGCTTGTTCGTAGACATCGTTGGGCGCGCTCCAGCTGCTCTGCAACTTGGCTTCGCGCAGGGCTTTGCGTTGCCATTGGCTGATGCGCTGGGCGAAGGCCTCAAGCGCCTGTGGGTCGTCGGGGCGCAGGTCCAGCGGCCAACTGCCAAGCAGTGCCTGATAGAGAAACAGCTCATCACCGGCAGATGGCATCTGGTCATCGTCGCGCAGCGGGCGGGCGAGGGCGTGCCAGAGACCGATCTGTTCGACGTACCACTTACTGCGCTCACTCAGGACGGCCAGGCGCGCGCGAGTATCTTCGCCGCGCTTGTGATCGTGGGTCGCGGTGGCGAGCAGGTTGTCGGGAAACAATTCCAGGCGCTTGCGGTTCGCCTCATGGAAATCAGATACCGGCGCACTGAATTGTTCGGTGCTGAAGCCGACGTCATTTCGCGACAGCAACACCGCCGAGCGATAGAACGCCGTGTCTTCCACTGCTTTCGCGGCGGCGGGAGACGTCAGCTGTTGAAAGCGCACGCAGGCATGCTTGAGGCGCTTGCGCAGGCGTCCGGCAGGGCGCTTGCGCCAGGCCTCGCCACCCAGCCAATTGGCCAGGCAGTCGAGCACCGGCCAGTCGGCCTCGCCCAGTGTCTGGCGGGCGCCGTCCATGGCCTGCTGGAAAAACACCTCGTCCTGGGCCGTACGGCCAAGGGCGCTGATGTAAGTGCGATATACCGAAAAATGCACGATCAATTCCTGCAACGCTCGCCGGATCGCGCCGAGCGTCAGGTCGCGGGTCATCAGGTCGTCCCGGGCCACCTGCAACAAAGCCTGGGCCACGCTTTCGAAATCCCCGGCGAGCGAGCCGTTGAGGATTTGCTGGCGCGCCAGTAGCGCTTCCTGGCGGAAGTCGGCCGGGCGTTCGCTGTAGCGCTGCCAGACTTCACCCAGCGCGTCTTCACCGTCGGGATCGTGTTGCAGCAGTGACAACTGATTCATGAATTCGTAGCCAGTGGTGCCATCCACCGACCAGTCGCGGTGCAGGGTTTCGCCTTCACCAAGGATTTTTTCGACGTAGATCGGCAAGTGCCGGCCCGGTGCCAGACTGTCGACCCGGCGCCGCAGTTTGCGACAGTAGCCCCGCGGGTCAGCCAGACCGTCGATATGATCGATGCGCAAGCCGTCGACCAGTCCCTCGGCCACCAGTTGGAAAATTTTGGCGTGGGTCGCCTCGAATACCGCTGGACGCTCGACCCGCAATCCACCCAGTTCGTTGACATCGAAAAAGCGCCGCCAATTGATGTCATCGGCGGCGGTGCGCCAACTGGCGAGGCGATAACTTTGGCGTTCGAGCAGGTCGTGCAGTCGCTGGAAGCCTTCGCTGGTCAGCGAGTCGTAGGCTTTCAGATTGTGCTCGATGCCTTCCAGGATCGCGGGGTGGCTGGCCAGTTCGCGCAACTCATCCTTCAACGCTATCGCCAGGCGGTGGGCGTCAGTTTGATAGCTCAGGGTGCTGAATCGGTCGGCCAGTAATTTGAGCGGCTCGGCTTCGGCCTTGAGCAGTTCCCCGTAATGGCTGGGGCAAATCGGAAAGTGGTGGTCGTAGTGCTCGACATAAAACGCACCGCGCTCATCGAAGCGCAGCTTCAGAGTGCCGTCCTGCAGGGCGATGCCGTAGTCGCTGCCAAGAAATGGCAACAGTAACTGGCCTTCCATCAACGGATCGGGCGAGTGCCACTGGATATCGAAGAACTCGCCGTACGGGCTCAGCCGTCCCCATTCCAGCAAGTCCAGCCACCAGGGATTGTCGTTGCCGCCAACCGCCATATGGTTGGAAACGATGTCGAGGATCAGCCCCATGTCGTGCCCGCGCAACGCGCTGACCAGACGCCGCAGCGCCGGTTCGCCGCCTAACTCCGGATTGACCGTGGTCGGGTCTACCACGTCATAGCCGTGCATCGAGCCGGCGCGGGCGCTCAGCAGGGGCGAGGCGTAAACGTGGCTGATCCCGAGGCGGGCAAAGTACGGCACCAGTGGCACCGCATCGTCCAGGGTGAATCCTTTATGGAATTGCAGTCGCAGGGTTGCCCGTAATGGCAGCATCGTCACTGGATTCATTGGTCACGCTCGGCCGCCTGGAGTCGCGCACAGGCGAGCAGTTCCAGACGCCGGGCGGCGTCGGGGTGATCGAGCAGCGCCTCGCTGAAACCGGGCAGTCGTCGCGACCAGTTCGGGTGGGAATCGATGGTGCCGGGCAGATTGGCCTGCTGTTCGATACCCAACGCATCTTCAAGCGGCAACAAGACCAAAGGCGCCCGGGTGTGGCCGAGGAAACGCACACTGGCGTCGAGCACCTGATCGGTCTCGTGGGACTCTTCGCGAAAGTTCTGTGGGTCCTGGCTCAACGTCCGGCGCAGGCCTTCGCGCTCGCGTTCGCGATGTTGACGCCACTCGATTTCGCCGCTGGCATCGACCAAGCCAAGGCGGGCGTTCCAGTCAATGTCGCGGCCATGCCACCAGCCATTAAGCGTTGGCAAGTCGTGGGTACTGGTGGTCGCCAAGGCGTTGTCGGGCCATTCGAGAATCGACTTGAAGTGGGTGTTGTCCTGTTCGAACAGCAGCACCCGCATGCCCAGTATTGAGCGTGCGACAAGTTTTTCCCGCAGGCCGTCCGGCACGGTGCCAAGGTCTTCGCCGAGCACGATGGCCTGGTGCCGATGGGATTCCAGCGTCAGCAGGCGCAGCAAATCGTCGACCGGGTAATAAAGGTAGGCGCCGTCGGCGGGCGATGCGCCGTTGGGGATCACCCATAAACGTTGCAAGCCCATGATGTGGTCGATCCGCAGGCCACCGGCATGGGCGAAATTGGCCCGGAGCATCTCGATGAAGGCACGGAAGCCGTGGCGCACCAGACCTTCCGGTGAAAACGCCGAGATCCCCCAACCTTGACCGGTGCGATTGAGAATGTCCGGTGGCGCGCCGACTGTCAGTGCAGCGAGCAATTCATCCTGGCGGCTCCAGGCCTGGCTGCCACCGCCATCGGCACCCACCGCCAGATCGGCGATCAGGCCAATGCCCATGCCACTGCTGCGGGCGGCGGCTTGCGCGCGCTCCAGGCAGCGGGTGATCAACCACTGGCAGAAAGCGAAGAAACCAATGCGCCCGGCATTCTCTTCGGCGAATTCAGCCAGCGCTGCGCTGCGCGGGTTGCGCCATTGTTCCGGCCACTCACGCCAATCGAGGCTTTCACCCTTGGCGGCCCGCGCTTCCTGGATGGCTTCGAAGCGGCAGTGGTTTTCCAGGGCTTCGCCACCGGCGTGGCGAAAACTGCTGAAATCGGCGTGCAAGGGGTGTTCGCCTTGCACGAAGCCCTCGTACAGCGCCTGCAATAGTCTGTGTTTGGCCTCGGCGGCGGTGGGCCAGTCGATCAGTGGCAGTTCTTCAAGGTGCTTGAGTGGGTCACCAAGGCCGGTGGCATCAATGGCGGCGCGCATGGCCCGCTCACCGAGAATGGCACCCGGCGCGCAGTACAGGCTATTGAGAAACAAACGGCTGGACGGCGAATAAGGGCTGTAACGCTGAGTATCGTTGCTGAACATCGCGTGCAGCGGGCTGATCGCCAGTGCTTCGGCACCGCGCTCGCCGGCTACCCGCGCCAGATCTTCCAGCGCCTGGGTATCACCGAATCCGCCGTCGCCGGCACGCCGCAAGGCATACAGTTGAACGCTCAGGCCCCAGGTGCGGGGGATCGGGCTGTCGACCGCATCGCCGACGCTGTAGCAGCGTTCCGGGGCCACGGCCAGGGTAAAGGTTTGACCGTCGATGCTGACGTGCTGATAACCCACCGGGATCAGGCCCGGCAGAATCGCCTCGGCATCGAGCTTCAGATTCAGTCGTGAGCCGTCTTCAAGGTGAATCTCGCAGGGTGTCTCCGGCTGGAAATACCGGGCCAGGTCGAGCCCGGTACCGACGTCCACGGTCATCATGGGGGGCAGGTGCCGGGTATCCTGAGCCCGTTGCAGTTCTTGCAGGCTGGCATCGATTTCCTGGGCACTGCCGGCCGGATGGCCCAGGCCGGTGAGGACGTTGCGCAGCACGGAGGGTGCGACTTTTTGCGGGCGGCCATTGGCGTCGATCCAGTCGACTGCCAGGCCGGCGCGGCTTGCAAGGATTTCAAGTTGCGCATCACTCATTGGCGCTCTCCATCAAGGGGTAGCAAAGGGGTTGCGGCGGTGAGGCTGACAAGCGCGCAATACGGGGCAAGGGTGCCTTGTTGCAGTCGTTGAGCTGACCCTGACGGATGTTCGAACAGCCAGTTCGCGTCGGTGGGCGGCTTGTGCGGCAGCGGTGTGTGGCCGAGGTTCAGGTCGATGCGCAGCTGGCTGCCATCGCCCAGACACCAACTCGCGCTCACTGCGCCGGGAGCCAATACGCTGGCGTTCAGTGCATGGGCACTGGGCAAGCGCGGGACGATGTGCTGGTGGCGCAGCTGTAGCAGGTGCCGGTACAGCTCGTGGATCTGCGATGGCTCGCGGGCTGATAGTGTTGGCCGCGATGCGTCAAACGTCGGCGGTGCATTCGGGTCCGGAATTTGCTCGCGCTTATGCGGATCAGCAAAGGCGCTGAACGCGGCAAACTCGTTACGCCGGCCTTCGCGCACCAGCCGTGCGAGCTCACCGTGATGGCTGGTGAAAAACAGAAACGGCTGCTCCGCCGCGAACTCGTCACCCATGAACATCAGCGGGATCATCGGCGACAGCAGCAACAAAGCCGTTGCCGCTTTCAAAGCGTCAGCATGAGCCAGTTGATGCAGACGCTCGCCGAAGGCGCGGTTGCCAATCTGGTCATGGTTCTGCAAAAACAGCACAAAGGCGCTGGGCGGCAGATGCCCACTGGGTTCTCCGCGCGCCTCGCCGTGGCGGTTGATATGGCCCTGAAACACAAAACCCTGGCTCAAACAGCGGGCCAGTTGTTCGGTGGGATTTTGCGCGTAGTCAGCGTAGTAGGCGTCGGTTTCGCCGGTCAGCAATACGTGCAATGCGTTGTGGCCGTCATCGTTCCACTGCGCGTCGTAACCTTGCTCGAGCAAACTGGCCTGGTTGTGTTCGTTTTCTACCATCAGCCAGACATGCCGTAACGGATCGGTCTGCTGACGCACCCGTTGCGCCAGCTCCTGAAGGAAATCCGGGTCTTCGATGGCATGCACGGCGTCCAGGCGCAGACCGTCGAAGCGGTACTCCAGCAGCCACATCAACGCGTTTTCGATGAAGAAGTCCCGCACCTCGCGCCGACGAAAATCAATGGCCGCACCCCACGGCGTGTGCTTGTCCTCGCGGAAGAAACTTTTGGCGTAGCGATGCAGGTAGTTGCCGTCGGGCCCGAAGTGGTTGTAGACCACGTCAAGAATCACCGCCAGGCCAAAGCCGTGGGCAGTATCGATCAGGTGCTTGAGTTGTTCAGGTGTACCGTATGAAGCCTGGGGCGCATACGGCAGCACGCCGTCATAACCCCAATTGCGCTCACCGGGAAACTGCGCGATGGGCATCAGCTCGATTGCGGTCACGCCGAGCTCGACCAAGCGAGCCAGCTGCTGCTCGACCGCTTGAAAGCCGCCGAGCACGCCGACGTGCAATTCGTAGATCACCGCTTCGCACCACGGTCGCCCCAGCCAGGTGCTGTGTCGCCACTGATAGGCAAGCGGATCGACCACCACGCTGTGTTGGTCGATGTCGCCGGCCTGGGCGCGGGAAGCCGGGTCGGGCACCTCCAATTCGCCATCGATGTTAAATCGATAACGAGTCCCCGCAGGGCACCGAGCATTGATCACGAACCAGCCGTCGGCCTGAGGCAGCATCGGCAAGGACTGTCCATTTTCCAACTCGACACTGACGTAAAACGCATCTGGCGCCCACAACGCGAATCGCGTCTGTTCTGCGTCCAGCTTGATTGCGCCGTGGGGCCAGGTCTCAAGGGTCCGAAACGGCATTTCCAAAACCCCTTATTGTTTGTGCGTTTTCCCCAAGGCCTTGGCCACCAGTTGTTCGTAGAGTTCGGCGTAGGGTTCGACGGCTTTGCACCAGTTGAAAGGCGCAGCCATGGCCCGGCAGCGCATGGCATGCAACAAGCCCGGAAAGGCGAAGACCTTGAACGCACGGCTCAGGGCTTCCTGATAACTTTCCACCGTGGATTCATCGAAGAGGAAACCGGTCACGCCGTTTTCAATGGTGTCGGCCAGGCCCCCGGTATTGCGCGCCACCGGCAGGGAACCGAAGCGTTGGGCGTACATCTGGCTCAAGCCGCAGGGTTCATAACGCGATGGCATCAACAGGAAATCGCTGCCGGCGAACATGCGCCGGGCATCGGTTTCGTTAAAGCCGATGCGCACGCCGATCTGCCCCGGAAACCGCAGGGCCAGCTCGCGCATCGCTTGTTCTTCTTCCGGCTCGCCACGGCCGATGATCGCGATCTGGCCACCGGATTTGACGATGTATTCGGACACCGCTTCGGTGAGGTCCAGGCCTTTCTGGTAAACCAGACGCGAGACCACGGCGAACAATGGACCCTCGGAGTCTTCAAGGCCAAACAGTTCACGCACATGGGCAGCGTTGGCGGCTTTGCCCTCCCAGTCGCCAATGCTGAACGGACGGAACAGGTGGGCGTCAGTGGCGGCATCCCAGCTTTCGTCGATGCCGTTGGGGATGCCGCTGAGCAAGCCTTGCTGGGTCTTGGCGGCGAGAAAACCATCGAGACCGCAGCCGAAATCCGGTGTGGTGATTTCCTGGGCGTAGGTCGCGCTGACGGTGGTGATGTGGCTCGAGTAGGCCATGCCGGCCTTGAGGAACGACATTTTGCCGTAGAACTCCATGCCTTCCTGTTGCAGCGCGTGATGGGGAATACCCAGTTCCGGGCAGGACCCCAGGCTGGTCACGCCTTGGTACGCGAGGTTATGGATGGTGAACAGCGTTGGGGTGCGTTGCCCGCGCCAGTGCATGTAGGCCGGCGCCAGCCCTGCAGGCCAGTCGTGGGCGTGCACCAGGTCCGGGCACCAGTGAATTTGTGCGAGGTTGGCGGCGATGTCGGCCGCTGCCAGGCCCAGGCGGGCGAAACGAATATGGTTGTCCGGCCAGTCCCGGCCGTTGTTGGCGCCGTAGGGCGAACCTTCACGCTCGTAGAGTTCAGGGCAGATCAACACGTAAATGACCAGACCGTCGGGCATGTCCATGCGCCCGATTTTGCACGGCGGCAATGCGGCGTGCCCACCGAGTTCGCCGATGATGTGAATCGGGTTTTCGCTGTGTAGCACCTGCGGATAACCGGGGATCAGCACCCGTACATCGTGCAGGTGCGCCATGGCCCGGGGCAGTGCGGCAGAAACGTCGCCCAGACCACCGGTTTTGACCAGGTCGGCGATTTCAGAGGTGACGAACAAGACCTTTTTCTTGTTCGGATTCTGGCTGGCCACGGGGGCCAGTGTCTTGCCACCGGGAACACTGATCGATTGGGCAGCGGGTGCACTCACGGTGCTTGATTCGCCGACATGCTGATGAGCACGCTCTCCCTTTACATCTAATGCCGCACTGATCATATGAATCTCCCGTGTTATTGATCTAATTCTCAGGTCTGGCAAATGGTTGGGTGACCAATTCCTGTGGTCGTGCACTAAAACGCTGCGCAACAGTGAGCAGGCGCTGCCCAATGCGCTGAAGCAGAAGGGGTGGATTAGCCATTGCAAGGATTGCACCAGTCGCAACGCACCTACCGTTCAGTCGACCGACCATCGATGGCAAAAGTTTCGACTTTTTTTCCAGTTTGTGACCGACCGGTTTTGCCCCGCGAAAATGAGTCTAGGCCAGAACTTAGAGCGGGATAGGCCAGATGGCAAAATTGTTCGACAATCGGTTTAAAGAGGTACGGACGTGCCGGATTGCGGGGCGAACGCACCGACGAAGTGCAGGTTTTTTTGGGAAATTGGTAAAAAATGAAGCAGAACTGTCACAACGATGTGCGTAGGCGAACCGTTGTCTTGCACCATTGCGGTGCGTAGTTTCGGCTGGCGTGGTGGCTGTCAGGGACTCATCGCGAGCAGGCTCGCTCCCACAGGTTTCTTCTAGGGTAACGATTCCTGCAGGAGCAAGCCTGCTCGCGATGAACGATGACTCGATATCAGTGAAGCAACCGGATGGGCTCTCCAGCGGCCCAAGCGCGTATATCTTCAATCATCTGCGCAAAGAACAGATGGTAGTTCTGCTGGCTGACGTACCCGACATGCGGCGTCGCCAGCACGTTCTCCAGGGTCCGGAACGGATGATGGGGCGGCAACGGCTCGACGTCGAACACATCCAGCGCAGCACCTGCCAGTTGCCGTTTCTGCAAGGCCTTGACCAGCGCCGCTTCATCGACGATCGGCCCGCGTGCGGTGTTGACCAGCAATGCAGTGGGTTTCATCCAGCTCAAGGCCTTGGCGTCCACCAGGCCTCGGGAGCGGTCGCTGAGCACCAGATGCACCGACAACACGTCGGCCTGTTCGAACAGTTCCTGTTTGCTGACGTAGGTCACGCCGACCTGCGCCGCCCGCTCTGCGGTGAGGTTTTCACTCCAGGCAATCACGCGCATGCCGAACACCTGGCCGAACTGCGCCACGCGTTGACCGATGCTGCCCAGGCCGACGATCGCCAGGGTCTTGCCATGCAAATCACCCCCCAGACCCTGTTGCCATTGGCCGGCGCGCAGGGCATTGGCTTCGGCAACCAGATTGCGGGTGGCGGCCATGATCAATGCCCAGGTCAATTCCGGAGCGGCATGCTTGTAGCTGTCGGTGCCGCACACCTGGATGCCCAGCGCCGCCGCCGCCTTGAAATCGAGGGCGGCATTGCGCATGCCGCCGGTCACCAGCAGTTTGAGTCGGGGCAGGCGGCGCAGCAGGTCTTCGTCGAATCGCGTACGTTCACGCATCACGCAGATCACTTCGAACGCCTCCAGGCGCTGGGCCAGGGTTTCGTGATCGGCAGGGTAGTCGTGGATGAAACTCACCTGGCCGACGTCTTCCAGTTCCGACCAGTCAACCACGTTGCGCGCCACGTCCTGCCAATCGTCAATCACTGCAATCTGCACCGCCATAGCCTTACCTCAGTTAACGCACGGGGTTGGTTCTGTTCAGCCAGTCGAGCAAGGCCTTGTGGAATTTCGCCGGTTCTTCCATTTGCGGAGCGTGGCCCAGACCCGGGAATTCCACCAGCGTCGACTGGGGAATGAGTTTTGCCACCTGCTTGCCGAGTACGTCATACCGGCCGATTTTCGCCTTGACCTCGGGAGAGGCGAGGTCTTTGTTGATCGCCGTGCTGTCGGACGTACCGATCAACAACAGGGTCGGCAGTTTCAGGTCCTTGAACTCGTAATACACCGGCTGGGTGAAGATCATGTCGTAAATCAGTGCCGAGTTCCATGCAACCTGAGTCTTGCCCGGGCCTTTGGCCAGGCCGGCGTACATGTCTACCCAGCGGTCAAACTCCGGCTTCCAGCGGCCGTCGTAGTAGGTGCTGCGTTGATAGTCATGAATGCCTTGGGCGTTGACCTTCAGTTCACGCTGGTACCACTGATCGACGGTGCGGTAGGGCACGCCGATGGCCTTCCAGTCTTCCAGGCCGATGGGGTTGACCAGGGCCAGTTGTTCAACCTGATCGGGATACTGCAGCGCGTAACGGGTGGCGAGCATGCCGCCGGTAGAATGGCCCAGCAGGGAGGCTTTCTGAATGCCGAGGGCTTTGAGCAATTGTTGGGTGTTGCTCGCCAGTTGCTGGAAGGTGTACTGATAGTGGTCAGGCTTGCTGGACGTACAGAAACCGATCTGGTCCGGCGCGATGACCCGATACCCGGCGTCGCTCAATGCCTTGATCGATGTTTCCCAGGTGGCCCCGCAAAAGTTCTTGCCGTGCATCAGCACCACGCTGCGACCATTGGCCTTGCCATGGGCGGCGACGTCCATGTAACCCATTTGCAGGGATTCGCCCTGGGACTCGAAGGCGAAGTGCTTGACGGTGTAGGGGTATTCGAAGCCTTGCAACTCGGGGCCGTAGGCCGGGCCTTCAGCGGCAAGGGCTGGCAGTGATGCGGTCAGCAGCAGGCCAGGAAGCCAGAATGAGCGGGTCAGGGGCATGGGGAACTCCATTGAAAATCCATCGATGCTGGATCGGGATGATTAGGGCGACATTAACAAGGCAATCGCCGTCCCACTTGGTTCAACCCATCCAGCCCAAAGTGGCCAGCGCGACAGCGCCATAACGGGCACCCTTGGCCAGGGTCACGATCAGCAGGAAACGCCCCAAGGGCTCACGCATCACGCCGGCCACCAGGGTCAGAGGGTCACCGATGATCGGCGCCCAACTGAGCAGCAGCGACCAATGCCCGTAGCGCTGATAATGGTGACGGGCTTTTTCCAGATGTGCAGGGCTGACCGGAAACCACCTGCGGTCACGGTAGCGCTCCACGGCGCGCCCCAGCCACCAGTTCACCAGCGAACCGAGGACATTGCCCAGAGTCGCCACCGCCAGCAATGCCCAAAGCCAATACTTGTCGCTGAGCAGCAAGCCCACCAGCAGCGCTTCGGACTGCAAAGGCAGCAGGGTAGCGGCGCCGAAGGCCGCCAGGAACAGACTGATATAGGCGCCGAAAATCAATGGGCCGGGTAATCCGCCACGACCATGTCCGTACCGTCCTTTTTCAGGCCGATCACTTGGTAGGCATCGCTCATGCCGTCCATCTCCATGCCGGGCGAACCCATGGGCATGCCGGGCGCTGCGACGCCTAGCAGATCGTCGCGTTTGCTCAGGGCCATGACCTGATCGGCAGGGACATGGCCTTCGACGAATTTGCCGTTGATCAAACCGGTGTGGCAGGACGCCAGGCGCGGGGGGACGCCATGTTGTTGCTTGAACTCACTCATGTTGGCTTCGACATGGTCCTCGACCTTGAAGCCATTGGCTTCCAGGTGGGTGATCCATTTTTTGCAGCAGCCGCAGTTGGCGTCGCGATGAACTTCGATCGGGATCAGGTCGGCGGCCTGGGCCAGGGAGGAAATGAACAGGGCGCTCAAGGCAGCCAGACGCAGAGGGGTTCGCATGTTGGCAAGGGTCTCGGGTTTGAGAGCGAAAAAACGCATTCTGACCGGTTTCCCTGGCGATGAGAGGGGACATTGTTACCGGGTTATACAAAAAGATGCAGACGCCCGGCTTTCCGCCGATGGCGTTCTCAAGTGCGCTATCGCCAGCAACATTTACAACTTCTCATGGTAAACGCGGCAGTGAAGCCAAAACGCTTCATCGGCTGTAACATGAGACCCCGTTTGCAGCGCCCCATCCCCGGAAAACGGTAAGGGCTTGGCATGCATTCGGATACAAAACGGATGCATTTATTCAGATTCAGGAAATGGTAATGACCCAGTCGCAACGTTTGAAATATTCGATTCTGATCTCCCTGGTGGTGCTGGGGATCATGTTTGGCCTTTCGTATTTGCAGAACACCGGCGTCATCAGCGAAAAACTGTTTCAGTACATCGCCATTGGCGTCGCGGTGGTCGTGGTGGTCGTCAATGGCGTGATGCGCCGCAAGGTCAAGCCCTGAGTCGCGAGACCCTGGCCAGGCTTGATCAACCGATGTGCAGCGCGGCAGCGGCCCGAGGGTCGAGGCTGTAGCTTTTGTCCGGGTTGAGGACAATCACGCCTTCGCTGCACAGACGCCTCAACACTTCGCGCACGCTCAGAAAGGACAGGGGAATATCCAAGTCCAGCAGATGACTGTGCACGCCGCGCACGCCAAGGCTGCGCTCGCTTTCGGCAGCTGTCAGAAGGGCGTCGATGACTTTCAGGCGAATCAGACTGGTTCGCAAGCCAAAGCTTTTGAGCAGGAAGCGAATCCGCTCGTTGCCATGGCGCTCGGTACGCTGGTCGAAAACACCGACCCCAATGGAGGTACCCTTTGGCGCGTTGCTGCCGTCCGTTGGCAGATGCGAGTTGTACATTGCAAAAACTCCTTTTCAGAGCCTGATCAGGAAAAATGGGGCGCTCTTACATAACAAGACGTATGGGCGACTCGAATCATGAAGACTTGAATGTAGAAATTTCGTCGTCATTACGTCACCGGTCTGTCAGACGCCTGTCAATGGCGGTTCAATCCCCTAAATATTTGTCGTTTGCTTCGTTCTTAAAAGGATGCGCGGCCTGCGTGTCAGTACGCAGAGCTGTGACCATCGTTTTTCGATCAGGAGCGAGTGTGATTATTTCCAGCCAGTTAACCAGGTTGAGCCTGGCGGGTTTGTTTGTCGGGCTGAGTCTTGCGGCGAATGCGCGCAGTCAGCCGGAGCAGGCGAGTGCCGAGATCCGTCGGACCAGTTTCGGCGTCCCGCACATTCGTGCGCAGGACGAGCGCGGGCTCGGTTACGGCATCGGCTATGCCTATGCTCAGGATAACCTGTGTTTGTTGGCCAATGAGATCGTCACGGTGAACGGTCAACGGTCGCGTTATTTCGGCCCGGACCTGTTTACGGTGGAAGAGCGTGAAAACCTGGTCAGCGACTTGTTTTTCAAATGGTTGAACACCCCGGAGGCCGTCAACGGATTCTGGCAGGCTCAACCCCCCGACGTGCGCGAGCTTATGGAAGGTTATGTGGCCGGCTACAACCGTTCCCTGACGGAGCGTCGGGAGCAGGGACTGCCGGCGCAATGTCAGGGCGACTGGGTGCGTGATATCTCCACCACGGATCTGGTCAAGTTGACCCGCCGTTTGTTGGTCGAAGGCGGTGTCGGGCAGTTTGCCGAAGCGCTGGCGGGTGCGACGCCTCCGGCCACCCTTGCCGGCCATGCCGGGAATCAAAGGTCCTATCAACTGGCCGCTGCGCGCATCCAGCGTTTTGCCCTCGATCGCGGCAGTAATGCGGTGGCCGTGGGCAGCGATCGTTCCTTCAATGGCCGCGGCATGTTGTTGGCCAACCCTCATTTCCCGTGGGTCGGCGGCATGCGTTTTTATCAGATGCACCTGACCATTCCCGGCAAACTGGATGTGATGGGCGCCGCTTTGCCGGGGCTGCCGTTGATCAATATCGGCTTCAACCAGCACTTGGCCTGGACCCACACCGTGGACTCGTCCAAGCATTTCACCCTGTATCGCCTGCAACTCGATCCAAAGGATTCGACGCGCTATACGGTCGACGGCAAGTCGCTGCCGATGCACAAGCAAACGCTGACGGTCGACGTGAAGCAGTCGGATGGTACGGTCAAGGCCATTTCCCAGGTGGTGTACAGCTCACAGTTCGGTCCGATCGTGCAGTGGCCCGGCAAGCTGGACTGGAACAACCAGTATGCCTACAGCTTGCGTGACGCCAACCTGGAAAACGATCGGGTGTTGACGCAGTGGTACGCGATGAATCGCGCCGGCAGCCTTGAAGCGTTTCAGGACAGCGTCCACGCGATCCAGGGCATCCCTTGGGTCAACACGCTGGCGGCGGACGACAAGGGGCAAACGCTCTATATGAATCTGTCGGTCGTGCCTAACGTCAGCGCCGAGAAGCTGGCGCAGTGCAGCGATCCGCGCATCAGCCTGCAAATGATCGTTCTCGATGGGTCCAACAGTGCTTGCGCCTGGGACATCGACCCGCAGGCCGCGCAAAAGGGCATTTATGCGGCGGACAAACTGCCGCAACTGTTGCGTAAGGACTTTGTTCAGCATTCCAATGATTCGGCATGGATGGCCAATCCGTCGCAACCCTTGACCGGTTTTTCGCCGCTGATCAGCCAGGACAGCCAACCATTGGGCCTGCGTTCGCGTTTCGCCCT
This sequence comes from Pseudomonas reinekei, assembly GCF_001945365.1. Classification (GTDB taxonomy): domain Bacteria; phylum Pseudomonadota; class Gammaproteobacteria; order Pseudomonadales; family Pseudomonadaceae; genus Aquipseudomonas; species Aquipseudomonas reinekei. The sequence continues at coordinate 173,454 of NZ_MSTQ01000002.1, read as the reverse complement.
GGACCGATTGAACACACTGACCAAGGCGGGCACCCTTGGCGCGGCGGACCTGCAGCACATGGTGATGGATGATCAGGTCTATCAGGCGGCACAAGTCATGCCCGACCTCCTGCAATTCTGCGCGGCCGATCTGGGGGCCGATGCGCAAACGCTGGCACCGCTGTGCGCCGGTCTCAAGGCTTGGGATCGCAAGGCAAATCTCGACAGCGGCCTGGGCTTTGTGCATTTTCAGAATGTCATGGCGTCTCTTGAGCAAGCGTCGGCAATCTGGCGTGTAGCGTTCGATGCCAAGGACCCGCAGCACACACCACGGGGGCTGGCGATCGATCGTCCGCCCGTGGCGCAAGCGCTGCGGCAGGCGATGTTGGCCTCGGTCGAACAGGTCAAGTCATCCGGTCTGACGCAGGACAGTCGCTGGGGCGATATTCAGGTCGTCAGCAGCGGTGGCCAGCAAACGCCAATTCACGGTGGGCCGGGCACACTGGGCGTCTATAACGCGATCCAGAGCGTGCCCAGAAGCGACGGCAAGCGTGAAGTCGTCAGCGGTACCAGCTATTTGCAAGTGGTGACGTTCGATGAAAAAGGACCGCAGGCCAAGGGATTGCTGGCGTTCTCACTGTCCAGTGATCCGACTTCAAGGTATTCCCGGGACCAGACCGAGGCATTTTCCAGCAAGCAACTGAGTGTGCTGCCGTTCACCGAGCAACAGATCAAGGCTGATCCGCAGTATCAGGCCCGGACAATTCGCGAGCAGGATAAAAAAGCCGGGAAGGTAGTTGCCCAATAAACACAGCAGACTTTGCTGCAGCAATAAAAGAAGGCCGCGCCCCGCAAGGGTCGCGGCCTTTCAGCTTTTCGGTGGTTGTTGCGGGATCGAGTTGAGGACCGGATTGCCCGCTTTGTTGCGGGTCAGATAGACCGGCAGCACCTTGGGCAGGGTCGCTACCAGGGTGTTGAGTTCCTTGATGTTGTAAATGCCACCGATGCGGATCGCGCCAGTGCTGTGGTCGGCAACCATCAACGGGGTTTCCAGATACCGGTTGATCAATGGCAGTGCATCGTTCAGCGCCAGGTCATCGAGTACCAGTTTGCCGTTGAGCCAGGCCAGCGAATTGTCATTGTCGTAGGTCTGACTGATTCGCGGAATGTGGTCGCCATGACGATAGCTCGCCTGCATCGACGGGCCGAGCCGCAAGCCGTCCCCCGGCAAATCATCGTTGCTGCTGACCAGCACCGAGCCTTCGATCAGGTTCACTTTCACCTGATCCTCATACATCCAGACGTTGAATTGGGTGCCGGTGACGCGGATCTTGCCTTCGGCCGCCTTGACGACGAATGGGTGCCTGCTGTCGTGGCTGACGCTGAAAAACGCCTCGCCTTTTTTCAGGGTGACCTGCCGATGATCCTTGTAATTGCTGTAGACCAGCTCGCTGCCCAGGTTCAGTTCGACTTTACTGCCGTCATCCAGGGTGACCTGGCGCACGTTATTGGTCGCTTCGAAGTGCTGGTACGCGTTGGGCAGCCATCCCAGGTTCCAGCCGCTGTAGGCCGCCAGTGGCAGCGCCAGCGCACAAACGGCAGCGGCCATGCCGAAGGTGCGCCACGGTGTCCGCGGTTTAATCGCCACCTTCGGCACGACGACGGGTTCCGGACGAGGCAAATCGCCGGCGACATCCCAGATTTCCTGCATGGCCTCGTACTCGAACGCATGAAGCGGGTGAGCATCCAGCCACTGCTCGAACGCCAGACGCTCCTGCGCGGTGCAGTCTTCGGCGTGCAGACGCATGCACCAGTGCGCGGCGGCATCGGTGATAGCGTCATATTCGGCTTGCGAGAGAGAATTGTCGGTCATTGACTCATCCTGATTTCCCGCATTCTAACCTTGGGTGGAACGCGGCGAGAACATCGGTCATGGCAATTACCCATCAAAGTGTATTTATTTTTATTGGAACAGGCTGTGAACAGCGCATTGCCGAGGTGTATTCATTGCCAGTGTGAAAAAAACTTTCATGCGCAGATCAACGGATCTGCGCATGTTTTCAGCACGCTCAGGCCGATGAAGTGGATGCACCCGGCACCGGGTCCAGTTGCCGGCCCATCTCACAGATCAGAAAGGCAATCGAGTCGGCATTGCGCAAAATGACGTCGACGCGTTTTTCAGCGTTGTTCGGGTTGAAAAACGCATCGCGGGCGGCTGCCATGGTCGTGGTGCCGGTGACCTTGAGTATTTCTTTGCCAATGTGCGTCGAGCCCGGGATCGAGTCCAGGCTCAACCATGACTGCAAGTCGCTGTCCCAACGCGCGAACAGTTCTTCCTTTGGCGTCAGCAGGGACAAAGCTTCGCGCTGAAAATCCACCTGGCTTTGCTTCATTGCATGGCCATAACCAGTGATGGGGGCGACCAGGTCACTGAAAGGACGCCTGGCCTCCAGGGTCGCTATATCCACGGTTTTTGAGAAAAGGTGAGAAAACTCATGGATCAGCGTGGCTGCCTGGCTGTGGCCATCGACATTGAAGGGTTCTGTCAGACAAGACTTGTACCAGTCGAGTTGCTGATCAAAGAATCTCTCGGTGAAATGCACATTTTTCTTTGAATCACGCTCGACGACGAACGCGATCATGTTGGCTTGCGGGTATTTGCTCGATCCGACGACAAAACGATCGGTGTTCATCAGGTCTTCATCCGGATCCACCAGCGCTGTGCAGATGGGCAGGATGGTCTGCTTGATTTTGTCGAGCAGGGCCGCGTCGACGCTGCTGACATCGAAAAAACGTTTGAGGAAGCCGTCCAGTCGCGTGCCGCGGGTGAGCTTTCTTTGCTGCGCCAGATTGTGCAGGCTGTTGAAGGCGTAATAGCGCGCCATGTCGATGGCTTGCACAATCATGCGCGCCTTTTCCGGGTGGTGGGCGCGGATGGCTTCCATGCCGCGCGCTTCGATGTTCAAAACCCGGTTGACTTCGTGGCTGGTGACGTACTCATTACGCATTTTTGACAGGGCTTTTCCGTAGTGCACGGTGTGCACATCGGGGTCGATGACCATTTGCTTTGTCGACGTGGTTGCGAGCGTAGGTCCATTCTGTTCAGCGTTGAGGATTTGCCACACCGCACCGGGTCTGGCCACCCGATAAACCTTGCCGGCGACAGGCGCGTAACGATGTTGACTGACCGCATCGAGGTAGGTGCCATCGTTTGCATTCCGGGTCAGGTCTTTCAAGTCGACGGTCGGCGTTTCAAAGGATTGCAACGACGTGCGTAATGGCGCCGTCAGTTTCAACTCAGACCATTGCGGTTGCGTCACCGGGGTTGCGACCGGCTCTGTTGCGCTCGTGGCCTGCGATGTCACGAGTTCGTCTTCCAGCGACAATCGCCCCAGTGAGACCATCTGCGCCGCGCCGGCAATGAATTCCTGCATGGCCCGTGTCCAATGGTGATCCTGCAACGCTTCGGCGGAGGCTTCGAAGTCCTTGAAGCTTTGCCATAAAAACTGCAGGTAGCCGAGTTTGCCCGGCAGCAGCCCGGAAGCCAGCTTGATCCCGGAGCTGAACAGGTGTTTGACGGCCTCCCAATCGGACTGGCCCGTTGCCTTTGATCGACTGCCGAGCATCTGTTCCACAAGACTGGCGTTGTCGTTGTACAAACGCCCCAGCAGGTTGCCGTCAATGGGAGAGGAGGCCAGGGTGATTGCGCTCACTTGGCCGACCGTGCTCTTGAGCAGATTACTGAAGGTCGACTGTTGGTTATCAGGGAATCGTCGAATAACAAGATCCTGGAACGCCCCCGGGGTATTGATCGCCGCAACAACACTGGCCTCGTTCTCGAATTCGCTGAAAACCGGACCTGGAAAATAAGGCGCATACAGAACGTGTGGCCCCTGTTTACCGGCACCGGGACTGATTAAATACAGACCCAGGGTTTTGACGGCGGCGGAGCCAGCCGTCTTGATCAACTCAAGCGGTCGGACGATAGCGTGCGCACCTTTAACTGACGCCCGAGCGAGGGCATCGGGCATATCAAGCACCTGGCTGATCAGGTCGAATGCAGGGGTGGAAAGACGCTGCTGCAACTTCAAGGCATGGGCGTGTTGTAGCAACTGCCAAGGCAGTTGCCGAGCAAAACGCAGTTTGCGAACCTCAGCGTCAGTGCCGGTCAACTTATCGAACACCGACTTTGCAAAATCACTGTCAATGTTCAGCGACAGCAATAACTGTTGGATGGCGTGCTGATTCAGGCCCTCTGGCAGGATTTTGTGGGTGGTCGAGGTGATCTTGAAACCCGTGCCCTGGGCAATATTGATGTGATTCAGGACGAATTCGGTCAGGGTCCGGGCCGGACCAACCAAGGCCAGGTTGGGGGTGATTTCGATGTCGTCGGGGGACAGTGAGTGTTCGGGAAAACGGCTGGCAAGCAATGACTTCAATCGGTCATGGGTGTAGTCCGACAGCGTTTGCAGGCCGTGCAGGTAGTCTTTGTCATCGGTGACGCTGTTGCGGTATTGCTCCAGCAGTTCGATGTGCAACTGCTGGTCTTCGATCGGCGCCATGCCCAGCCAGGCGGGTAGCGACTGCTGTCGGGAGATCGCCTTGGCAATGCGTGAGGCTCTGCGCAAGTTGGTGTCGATAGCGCGTTTGGCCAGTTCGTTAAGCGCCTTGTTCTGTTTGGCGTGCGTAAGCTCGCGCGACCGTATGTGCTCGCAGGCATCGAGAAAGTGCTCGATGGACGATTGCGAGAGGTGCTGCAATACATTGCCCTCGATCAACCGCAACGAGTTGATTGCGTAGTGTTGATGAAATTGACGCCGGGACGGGGCCAGGTTTTCCAGCAGCTCCAGGCGTTTGTGAGCGTCGAGCAGACGGCGGTTGAGTGTCTGCTTCGCGCGGTTGAGCGAATCGAAGACTTCAAGCCCGGCGGCAGGGGTCCATAAAATAACCCGCCCGGAATGCTGGTTATCCAGCCCGCCCCGTTCGGTCAGCAGCACGCAATTGGCCAATGGCAGCACGTCTTTCTGCCCCGTGCATTGAAGAACCAGCCTATAAGCGTCAGGACGAAATCCGTTGAGTGCGAGGCGGTGATGGCGATCCGGATGATCCGAGTTCAACACCGTGTCGACGATGGCCTTTTCAGCGGCCCGTAAACTGGCGTCCAGTACTCGCAGACTGGCTTCCCCACGAATACCGACGGAGAGGGAATGGGCCAGGCGCGGTGCCATCTTCTCCAGATAGACCCGTTGCATGGCCAGTGATGTGAGCGGTTGGGCGGCGAAATCCGCGTTGATGAGTGCTTCAATATCCCCGAAGGTTTTCACGTAGGCCGCTGCGGTGTCGGCTCGCACGGCGGAGGGTTGTTGATTGCCAACCACTACAGGGCGTGTGCCCCAGCGGCCATGGGCATCAAGCGAGAGCATGCGTTCGCTGATCATCGATCGAATATCCAGCGCCTTGTCGAACAAGGCATGGATATTCACCGTGCCGTCGCTGTGCCGGAAAACCTGCAGGGCGTATTCAATGTTTTGCCGTTGCTTGGTGATGATCGCCTCGAACAGCACGGCAAATATCGGGCCGTAGATGACCTCCCCGCTGACGTGCGGCTGATCGAAACCGATGAACCGGTTGCGTTCATCCAGACTCAGCAGGCCGTAGAGTTCGTCCTCGTGACCGCCGGCGCTGAACTTGCTCAGCAAGGTTGCTTTCAAGTCCGGATAGTCCTTTAGCACCTGTAACCCCTGAGTGGGGGTGTAGAGAAACGCGTTGGCGTGACTGATCATCAGCGAGCCTGCCAACTCCACGTAATGGGCCTGTTGTTCCCACAGACGCACTGTCTCCAGGGTCGGGCGCCGGGTGGAATGGGCAGTCTTTTCGAACAACGTCTGTAAGGCCTGGCTTTGTTCGGGGCTGATGATCTGCGTCTCGCGTTTGAGCAGAATCTCTGCACGCGCCTGCTCTGCGATCGCTCGACTGAAAAATGCCCGTCGCGAAGCTCCGTCGTGCGCTGCCGGTGCGTCCCAGTACGACTCTAGCCGCTGGAACAGCAGCGGGAGCAGTTTGCTGGAGGCGCTTTTTATCGCGGTCTCCCAGTGTTGCTGGTCGGTGCTGGCAGGGGTTCGTTTCGGATGGGTGAATTCGCGGTCCTGGCCGATGGGCCATCGCTGATGACGGTAGTACTGCAAAACGGCGCCGCGCAGTGACATTGAACTGTCCCAGCGTCGCGTTGGTTCACGGTCCGTATCTGCGTTATCGCTGACGATCACCGTGTAAAAATTAACCTGGGTCTTGCTTTGATCCAGACCCGGAAACATCGGCTGCAGCAACTCGTCGATTATTCCATCGAGCAGGGACGCGAGGGTTGGCAGCGCTGCCAACTCGATGAGCATGGCCTGAAGGTTCAATTGCTGATTTCCGGCAACAACTTCGCGCTGGTCGTCGAAAATGTCGCCTTCAATGACGTCATAGGTCACGCGGATATTGTCGCTGGCGGCAAGGCTTTTACGCGCGGCCAGCGACATCAAAGCCAACAGGTCATCGTCCTCGTTGGCATCTTTCAGTGTCTGGGCGAGTTGCTCGGTCAGCGCCGAACGACTGTAGAACTTCTGTATGCCGCCATAGGGGGTGTAGACGATGACCCCGCTGGTTTCCGGGGTTGGGCTCAACACGAAACTGCCGGCCAGAGGGACCGGCACTTCATCAGCCGTCGTCAGCAGGATTTTTTCGGCAATCATTGGCGGGCTTTGTTCGCTGCGAAGCGAATGGCTGGCCAACTCGACGTGGCCAAGCCATTGAAAGTCGCGTTGCGTGAGCCCATGGGTTTTACCCAGTTCAGCCCAGCGACCGGGCGATTTCAGGGCTTGGGGGAAAAACAGTCGGGCAGGCGGTGTGGGCATTGTCGAGTCTCGTTAGGGGCGCCACTGAAAGCGCCTGTTGATGGAGCAACGAGACTAAAAGCCGACGCCGTGGCCCAGGCGGTAGATAGTTAACGCACGGGCTTTGGGCGTTCGTGCGAACACGCGCAATCGAAGGGTTGACAGGCTACCCGTGGCGCGTGGTTAATCGGCGGTCTACGTACGCTGTAGCCCCCTCCAATAATTAGTCTGGAGCTTCAGATGTCTGCGCCACACGATCATGTGTCTACTGTTGTCTCGCGAATCCTGTCCCTCGAAGAGCTGACAGCATTGCTTGAGAAGATATTCCTGCGCCATGGCACTTCGGCCGATGTCGCGCAGGTGCTGGCGCAAAACTGCGCCGGAGCCGAGCGTGACGGCGCTCACAGTCACGGCGTGTTCCGTATGCCCGGTTATGTGTCGACGCTCAAGAGTGGCTGGGTCAACGGCCAGGCCGTACCGGTGGTCGAGGATGTGGCGTCGGGGTTTGTCCGGGTCGACGCGCAGAACGGTTTTGCGCAACCGGCGCTGGCGGCTGCCCGGCCGTTGTTGGTAGAGAAGGCTCGCAGCGCGGGCATCGCGGTATTGGCGATTCGCAACTCCCACCATTTCGCCGCGTTATGGCCGGACGTTGAGCCTTTTGCCTATGAAGGCCTGGTGGCGCTCAGTGTGGTCAACAGCATGACGTGTGTGGTGCCCCATGGTGCGGATCGACCGTTGTTCGGCACCAACCCGATTGCCTTCGCCGCCCCTCGGGCCGACGGTGAGCCGATCGTTTTCGACCTGGCCACCAGCGCCATCGCCCACGGCGACGTGCAGATCGCCGCGCGCAAGGGCGAACGCCTGGCGCCGGGCATGGGCGTGGACGGTCTCGGCCAGCCGACTCAGGACCCGAAGGCGATTCTTGAAGGCGGCGCGTTGCTGCCATTCGGCGGGCACAAGGGTTCGGCGTTGTCGATGATGGTGGAGCTGCTGGCCGCGGCGCTGACCGGGGGCAATTTTTCTTTCGAGTTCGACTGGAAAAACCACCCGGGAGCCAAGACGCCCTGGACCGGTCAACTGTTGATCGTCATTGACCCGAGCAAAGCCGCCGGGCAGAGCTTCGCCGAGCGCAGCCAGGAGCTCGTGCGGCAGATGCATGGTGTAGGGCTCAAGCGGTTGCCGGGCGATCGTCGTCATCATCAGCGTGCCAAGTCGCGCTCCAGTGGCATTGCGCTGGATGAGCAGACGCTGAGGGATTTGCGGGAGTTGGCGGGGAGCTGATCTGCGCACGCATGAAAAAGGCGAGCGCACTGCTCGCCGTTGGCGCCGGCTTGCTGGCGATGGCGTTCGTCATGACGCCATCGCCAGCAAGCCGGCGCCTGCACCTGTGATCAGCGGCGTGCCAGCAGCAACCCGACCACCAGGCCGAAACCGGCCGATACCGCCACGGTTTGCCAAGGATGCCCGCCGATGTAGCTTTCGGTGGCTTCGACCGCCGGTTTGGTCCGGTCACGTACGCTGGTCACCGAATCCCGGGCCTGCTGGAGTTTCAGGGCAATTTGCCCACGAAGGGTTTCCGCTTCCTCCCCGACCAGGGAAGCGCTGCTTTTGAGCAGTTTTTCCGATTCTTCGATCAGCGCCTGAAGCTCGCTGAAGGCTTGGTCCTTGATTTGATCTTCGGCAGCCTGTACGGCGGTTTTCCGGGCCATTGAAGTACTCCTTGCAGTTAGGTGAACAGTGAACAATGGAGTCCGCCGCACAGGAAAAAGTTGCAGCGATTTCTCACGTCAGCCCGATTCCAGAGAAATCCAGAGCAGGACGTTTCATCCTACAGTGTAAGATGTCGCCTATTTTACGCAGCAGGAAAATCCCATGAGTTTCAATCTGGCCGATAAACCCCTTGCCGAGCGCGCTGCGCTTGAAGATGAAAAATCCCGTCTGTTCGAACTCTGGCAAAACAATCTGGGCAAAGCCAAGGGAGAGGCTGCACGGTTGTTCGGCGAACGTGCCAAGCGCAAAGGCAAGTGGGCCGAGTGGGTTCGTGCCGAGCTGGACGGTATGTCGCCACCTGAGTACTCGAACATGGTGCGCAGTGAAGTCAATCGCCTGATGGCTGCCAGCAAGTAGCGATTACGCAAAACACGCGACGATCGCCTCGCGCACCTTCAACACCACCGGATCGAGCTGGGTGCTGGTGCGCCAGCCCAGTTCGACCGGGTAGCGCTGCAAATCCAGAGGGCAGGGCAGCAGCATTAATCCACTGAGTGCCGCAATGCTGCGGGCCGCATGCGCTGGAATGGTCGCCACGGCCTGACTGCCCTTGAGCAAATGCGGCAACGCGGCAAAGTGCGTGGTCGAGGCGCAGACCTGGCGAGTCAAACCCAACGCCGCCAGCCCCTCGTCAGTGATACCGATAAAGCCACCCGAGGACACCAGAATGTGTTCGCGGGAGACGAATTCCTCCAGGCTGATGGTCTGCTGCCCGTCGGCCAGGCTGAGCGGGTCGGCCAGACACAAGTAACTGCCTTCCCCCAGTACCTGACGGCTCAACAAGCGTTCAGCGAAGCCGCCGGCGGTAATCGCCAGGTCGATGCTGCGTTCCATCAAGGCCTGGGCGACGATCTGGCTGTGGGTCTGGCGGAAGATCAGCCGCAGTTTCGGCGCGCGGCGGGCGATTTCTTCGATCAACCGGCGCCCGTAGGCAATCTCGAAATCATCCGACAAGCCGATACTGACCGAGCGTCCTTCGTAATGTTGGGTCGTCGGATCAACCATCGCCAGGCTCTGCCGACATTTGTGCAGCGCATCGCTGACCACCGGTTTCAGTTGATTGGCCTTGAGCGTCGGCGCCAGACCCCGACCGGTACGGACGAACAACTGATCGCCATACACCTCGCGCAGCCGGCGTAATGCCGCGCTCACCGCCGATTGCGTGACGCCAAGGCGTAACGCCGCTCGACTGGCGCTGGACTCTTCATGCAGGGCTTCAAAGACTTTCAGCAAGTTGAGATCGACCGTAGCGATATTCATATGGCTCATATCATTCAGCAGTTAACTGGGCTTTATTCATGATTGCGTGTCGTCGCAAAATCAGCAACACCTGATCCAAACGGAGTGACTGCGATGCCCAAGTCAATTGTTGCTGCACTGCAAATCGGCGCCTTGCCCGGTGGCAAAGCCGATACGCTGGAGCAGATCCTGTCGTATGAAAGCGCGATCATCGAATCCGCTGCCGCCCTGGTGGTAATGCCAGAAGCATTGCTCGGCGGGTATCCAAAGGGCGAAGGTTTCGGCACTCAACTGGGCTATCGCTTGCCGGAGGGGCGTGAGGCCTTTGCGCGTTATTTTGACAACGCTATCGATGTGCCGGGGATGGAAACCGACGCTCTGGCCGGGCTTTCAGCACGCACCGGCGCAAACCTGGTGATCGGCGTCATCGAGCGATCCGGCAGCACGCTGTACTGCACTGCGCTGTATTTCGATCCGCAGGCGGGGCTGGTCGCCAAACACCGTAAATTGATGCCGACTGGCACCGAACGGCTGATCTGGGGTAAGGGCGATGGTTCGACGTTACCGGTGATCGACAGCCAGGTCGGGCGGATCGGGGCGGTGGTGTGCTGGGAAAACATGATGCCGTTGCTGCGCACGGCGATGTACGCCAAAGGCGTGGAGGTCTGGTGTGCGCCGACGGTCGACGAGCGGGAGATGTGGCAGGTCAGCATGCGCCACATTGCTCACGAGGGGCGTTGCTTTGTGGTCAGTGCCTGTCAGGTCCAGGAATCGCCACAGGCCTTGGGGGTCGAGATCGCCAATTGGCCGGCGGACCGGCCGTTGATAGCCGGTGGCAGTGTGATTGTCGGGCCAATGGGTGATGTCCTTGCCGGACCCCTGTGGGGCGGCCCTGGCTTGCTGACCGCTGAAATCGACACCGCCGACCTGATCCGCGCCCGTTACGACTACGACGTGGTCGGTCACTACGCGCGTCCGGACGTGTTCGAATTGACGGTGGACGAGCGGGCCAAACCCGGCGTCCGATTTAATACATAGCCCCTGCATGAATCAGGTTTACCGGCTGCCGGTTGTCGAACCTGGCAGGCTCAGCTTGCCACTATCAACAAAACGCATGGTGCCGAACAAGCCGCCCGCCAGTTTGCCGCGCAGGATGTAGGGCATGTTGTTGAGGGTTTGCGTCTGGCTCAGGCCTAAAGTCTGGCGCAGTACCGAGAATGCCGACACGCTGACCGGGACTGTCAGTACCGTTTCGGAGAAGCGCGCAATTGAACCTGACTGATCGCTGACGCCCGCGGCGAAGGGCTGGCCGTTGACGGCCAGGTCCAGGGCCACGCCGTTGAAATTGATCGCACGTTCATTGGGATTCTGCACGCGAATCTTCACGGCAAAGCGGATCTCCATGTCCTGGCTGGGCAAAGGCTCGATGCCCACGACATTGATGTTCAGCGGGTCATGCTGGGGCAGCAGGGCGCAGGCGCTGAGTGAAAGCAGCAGTAACGAGAGGGTGAAGGCAAGGAGGCTGCGCATGTTTAAACACTCGACAGAAAGAGGGAGCAAGCCGCCGATCGCTCGATCCTGAGCAATGTTCGACGGCTCTACTGTGCGACCACAGTCACTGTGAGGGGTTCGCCTCTACCTGTCACTCGAAAGGCGTGTGCCTCAGCGATTCAGCGGAGTGGCGGGCGCAGCCGCCTGCGGATTTTCCATGACCTGCAAAATCGACGCTTCAGGATCGAAGTCGTCTTCTTCCAGCTCGATGAATTCTTCCGGCAGGAAGATGTTCAGCACGATGGCGCACAACGCACCGACGGTGATCGGCGATTCGAAAATGTTGTGCAGCGCCTTGGGCAGCTCACGCAAGACTTCCGGCACCGCAGCAACACCGAGACCCATGCCGAGGGAAATCGCCACGATCAGCATGTTGCGTCGATGCAGGCCAGCTTCGGCGAGGATCTTGATTCCGGCCACGGCGACCGTGCCGAACATCACCAGTTCGGCGCCACCGAGCACCGGTTTCGGCATCAGTTGCAGCACGGCGCCAATCATCGGGAACAGCCCCAGCAGCACCAGCAAACCGGCGATGAAAAACGCCACGTAACGACTGGCCACACCGGTCAACTGGATGACGCCGTTGTTCTGGGCGAAGGTCACCATTGGCATGCTGTTGAACACCGCTGCCATCGCCGAATTGAGGCCGTCGGCCAGCAATCCGGATTTGATTCTGCGGATGTAGACCGGGCCTTTGACCGGTTGCCGGGAAATCATCGAGTTGGCGGTCAGGTCTCCGGCCGCTTCCAGTGGTGACACCAGGAAAATCACCGCCACCGGCACGAACGCCACCCAGTCGAAGGAAAAGCCGTACTTGAAAGGTACCGGCACGCTCATCAGCGGCACGGCGGGCAGGCTGGCGAAGTCCACGTGGCCCAGGAGCCAGGCGACGACATAGCCAAGGGTCAGGCCAATAACGATTGCCCCGAGGCGAAGGAATGGCACGTCCACGCGGTTCAGCACCACGATTGTGCCCAGCACCAGTGCGGCCAGACCCAGATGGCTGGCGGCGCCGAGGTCCGGCGCGCCGAAGCCGCCGGCAATGTCGGTCATTGCGACTTTGATCAGCGATAACCCCATGAGCGTGATGATGGTGCCGGTCACCACCGGGGTGATCAGCATGCGCAGTTTGCCGATGAACTGGCTCAGCACGACTTCGATGAACGCGGCGAAGAAGCACACGCCGAAGATCGTCGAGAGGATCTCATCGGTGCCGCCACCCCGGGCCTTGACCATGAACCCGGCGCTGAGGATCACGCTGATGAACGAGAAACTGGTGCCTTGCAGACACAGCAACCCTGAGCCGATCGGCCCGAAGCGTCGCGCCTGAACAAAAGTGCCCAGGCCGGAAACGAACAGCGCCATGCTGATCAGATACGGTACTTCGCTTTGCAGGCCGAGGGCGCTGCCCATGATCAGCGTCGGCGTGATGATGCCGACGAAACTCGCCAGCACGTGTTGCAGGGCCGCGAACACGGTAGCCGTCAGGTGAGGGCGGTCGTTGAGACCGTAGATCAGGTCGTTGTGGCGCGGGGCAGGCGATTTTTCAGAGACGGTCATGGTGATGTGCGGGCCAAAAGGCAGGCCGGGTCAGAAAATGGAGGCGCAGGATGCCAGCAGTGTGAATGGAGGGCAATGATTGAAACCGCGCAGTATTGAGCTGCCTACCGCTTCGTGGCGAGGGTGCTTACTCTTTCGCCACTGACATCCCTTCTGTTTATGAAAACGCAGCAAGTAAATCCTCTTCAAACGCCTTCTGCGCATCGCCCGGCACCAACGCCCGATGCCGGGCCAAATGAAACGCCACGTCGAAACTCAAGTCCTCGCGGCGCACCGCCCGCAGTTGCCCCTTGTCCTCCCAACTGCGGGCAAAGTGACTGGGCAGATAACCGACGTGCTTGCCGGACAGGATAAAGGCGAGGGTGCCTTCGACCTGTTCCGACCGCGCCGAACACAACTTGCCCTGGAACGGCTCGTCGCTGCGCAGGAAGCGGTAGGGATGATCGACCCGATCGCAGGCCTGCAGTGCCTGATCATCCGGCGCCTCATCGTTGAACAGCGGGTGGCCGGCGGCGCAATACAGGTGCTGGGTTTCAGTGAACAACTCGCGGTAGTCAAAGGCGTTCTGGATCTGCGAAAAGTAGCCGATCGCCAGATCCAGTCGCTGCTGCAGCAGCAAACGCTCCATGTCGCCGGGCATGGCGCTCATCAATTCGATGCGCACCGATTCGTCGCGCTCGCGAAACCGTCGAACCGCCTCGGCCACCCGTTGCAGCACCGATGGGTCCAGTGCTTCGGACAAACCCAGGCGCACCTCGCCAATCAGGCGACCGGCCACGCCATTGGACTGGTGACGGAAGGTTTCGATGGATTCGAACAGGCTGCGCGTGGCGTTAAGCAATTGCTCGCCCTTGGGCGTGACGCTGAAGCCACCTTTACCACGGCTGCACAGACGATAGCCGAGACGGGTCTCGAGCTTGGCCATTTGCTGACTGATGCTCGACTGGCTCAAACCGAGCTCACCCTGGGCCGCGCTGAAGCCACCGCACTCCACCACACTGACAAAAAGGCGCAGCAGTTGCAGGTCTACATCGTGAAGTTGACCAAGCATCAAACATTACTCCAGGGTAATGTCAGGTTAATAAACGTGATATTTCACCAATGTATCCGACGATGCATCCTGCAACCACTTCCAATGGTCAGGTGTACGTCATGGCTCCCACCTTCAAGCGTTGTTTACCTGCGTTGTTCCTTGCCGTGGCGGCGTCCGCCAGTGCCGAGGAAAAAGTCGTCAACCTCTACAGTTGGGCCGATTATGTGGCGCCGCAAACCCTGCAGCGATTCGAACAAGAGACCGGCATTCAGGTGCGCTACGACACCTTCGACGCGCCGGAAGTGTTGGAAACCAAACTGCTGACCGGTGGCAGCGGCTATGACGTGGTGGTGCCGTCTTCCAGCGTGTTGGCCCGTGGCCTGGCGGCGAGTGCATTACAAGCCATTCCCCATGAAGGCTTGAAGGGTTACGCCAATCTTGATCCCGACCTGCTGGAAAAGCTGGCGGCGGTCGATCCCGGCAACCGCTACGGTGTGCCCTACACCTGGGGCACGCTGGGGTTGGGGATGAATGTGGAGGCGGTCAAACAACGGTTGCCGGACGTGCCGCTCAATAGTCTGGACCTGCTGTTCAAGCCGGAATATGCGAGCAAGCTCAAGGACTGTGGGATTGCGATCATCGACTCGCCGCAAGAGGTGATCGGTCTGGCATTGCACTATCTGGGTAAAGATCCCTACAGCACCGACAAGAGCGACCTCGAAGCGGCCCAAGCATTATTGCGGCAATTGCAGACTTCGGTGCTGTACGTCGCCAGCGGTCGGCAGATCAATGATCTGGCCAATGGCAGTGTCTGCCTGGCGCTGGCCTACAACGGCGACGCGAGCATGGCCGCCGATCAGGCACGCAAGGCCGACAAACCCTACGAAATTGCCTACCGGATTCCCAGGGAAGGCACGCTCGTGTGGCAGGACAATCTGGCAATCCCCAAGGATGCACCGCACCCCGAAGCCGCGCGCCAGTTTATCGAATTCATGTTACGCCCCGAATCCGTCGCCGCGCTGACCAACACGTTGTTCTTCGCCACCGCCAACCAGGCAGCGACGCCGCTGGTGGATGAAGCGGTGCGCACCGACCCGGACATTTTTCCGCCCGCCGATGTACGCGCGAGGCTCTACGCCGACCGCAGCATGAGCCTCAAAGACATGCGCCAGCGTACCCGTGTGTGGACCACTTTCCGTAGTCGCCAATAAATGAACAATAAGGAGCCTCCAATGGACGTCCCAGCGCAGAATGACCAAGCCATCACCCGCGACAACCTCTACGGCACTGCCGCCGAAAGCACCTACGCCGGCATCACCAGTTTCATGCGCCGTCGCTACAGCCGCGACTTGCGCGGTGTCGACGTGGCCGTCAGCGGCGTGCCGTTCGACACCGCCACCAGCAACCGCCCGGGTGCACGCTTCGGACCGCGCGGGATTCGCGCCGCGTCCACCGGGATCGCCTGGGAGCGCCACTGGCCATGGACGTTCGACCCGTTCGATCATCTGGCGGTGATCGACTTCGGCGATTGCGATTTTGATTACGGCAAGCCGCAGTCGGTACCGGAAAGCATTGAAGCGCACGCCGAGCACATCCTCAACGCGGGCAGCGCGATGCTGACGTTTGGCGGCGATCACTTCATCACCTATCCGCTGCTCAAGGCTCACGCCCGCCAACACGGTCCGCTGTCGTTGGTCCACTTCGACGCCCACAGCGACACCTGGCCGGACGAAGAGGGCAAGCGTATCGATCACGGCACCATGTTCTGGCATGCGGCCAAGGAAGGGCTGGTCGACCCATCGCGCTCGGTACAGATCGGTTTGCGTACCACCAATGACGATCATCAGGGCTTTGCGGTGCTGGATGCGCGGCAGGTGCATCGACGCGGTGTGGATGCGATCGTCGAAGCGATTCGGGCAAGGGTCGGCGACAACCCGGTGTACCTGACATTTGATATCGACTGCCTGGACCCGGCGTACGCGCCCGGCACCGGCACACCGGTATGTGGTGGGTTGAGCACGGTGCAGGCCCTGGAAATCCTCGGCGGATTGCGCGGGATCAACCTGGTTGGCATGGACGTGGTGGAAGTGGCGCCGGCCTATGACAGCGCAGACATCACCTCACTCGCGGCGGCGACACTGGCGATGGAAATGCTGTGCCTGTATGCGGCCAAACATAAAGTCGACCGGTAACACAAAATCTGTTGTGAAACTGCTGACGCCATCGCGGACAAGTCCGCACACAGGTTTAGCGCAATCCTGGGGGTGCGGGCTTGTCCGCGATGGTTTTTCAGGCCGCCGGGATCATGGGCAGGTCCAGGGTTTCGCCACCGCTGAACCGCGAAAACGAGCCGCTGATACTGTCATGTGGCACACCTTTGGCCACATCGCTGACGCCATCCAGACGCGCCAACTGTTCGGCACTCAACTGCACATTCAACGCGCCCAATGTCGCATCCAGTTGTTCGCGGGTGCGCGAACCGAGAATCGGAATCAGCGCCGTGGTCGAGCGCTTGGCTTTTTCCCGCAACCACGCAATCGCTACGTGAGTCGGGCTGCTCGCCAGGTCCGCAGCAACGGCCAGCAAGGTGTCGAGGAGGGCGGTTTCACGGGCGCTTTTCTCGGCGTGAACCAGCATGCCCAGTTTGCTCGCGCGGTTATCGCCCTCGCTGTTGCGGTACTTGCCGGTGAGGAAGCCACCGCCCAGTGGCGACCACAACGTCGCAGCCAGGCCCAGCGCTTCGGCCATCGGCAATTGCTCGCGTTCGGCGGTGCGTTCGGCGAGGCTGTACTCCACCTGAACCGCAGCAATGGGCGCAAAACCGCGTACCTCGGCCAAGAGGTCGGCGCGTGCGATGCGCCATGCCGGGAAATTCGACAGACCGGCGTAATGGATTTTGCCGGCCCGCACCAGATCGTCGAAGCCGCGCAGGATCTCTTCCATCGGCGTCACGCCATCGCTCATGTGCGCCCAGAACAGATCGAGGTGATCGGTTTTCAGGCGCTTCAAACTCTCTTCAACGGCGCGAACCATGTTCTTGCGGTTGTTGCCGGTGTGGGAAATGCCGGCGGCCGGCGTAGTCCCGAGCGTGTATTTGCTCGCAATGACCAACCGATCACGCTCGGCCGCGATGAACTCACTGAGCATGGCTTCTGATTGGCCACCCTGATAGCCGTTGGCGGTATCGATGAAATTGCCCCCGGCCTCCAGGTAGCCGTCGAAAATGGCTTTGGCCTCGTCACGCTCCGCACCATGCCCCCAGCCAGTACCGAAATTGCCGGCGCCCAGGGCCAGTTCGGAAACACGCAAGCCGGTTTTACGGCCAAAGACTTTGTAATGCATGGGGAAGACTCCTGAAGAAAGCTTGGCGTTTTATATTATTAAAGACATCTATTAACTATGATGCGAATAATTTTAAACGTCAACACGCTTTTCCCTGAGGCGCAAAGCCTTCGATCAACGGTGGTGTGCGACTGCCAGTTATGGCGGGCGCAATCTGCTGGCATACTGCCGAGCATGAATGTCGACTCTCCCCTCAGCGCCTGGCAACACGCCATCGAACAGAAAGGCTTCGTCCAGGACGAAGCTCAGGAACATGCCGTCTGGGCCTTGCAGAAGTGCTATGAAGCGCTGCATGAAGGGCGTAAACAGGTCATGGGTGTTTACCTGTGGGGGCCGGTCGGGCGTGGCAAAACCTGGTTGATGGACCAGTTCTACCAGCACTTGCGGGTGCCTGCCCGGCGTCAGCACTTTCACCATTTCATGGGCTGGGTGCACCAGCGCTCGTTTCAATTGACCGGCACGGCTGATCCGCTCATGGCGCTGGCCCGTGAACTGAGCGAGGAAGTGCGGGTGCTGTGCTTCGATGAGTTGTTCGTCAACGACATCGGCGACGCGATCATTCTCGGGCGTCTGTTCCAGGTGATGTTCGAACTGGGGGTGGTGGTGGTCTGCACCTCTAATCAGCCGCCGGATCTGCTCTACGCCGACGGCTTCAATCGCGACCGGTTTATGCCTGCCATCGCCGCGATCAAGCAGCACATGCAGGTGGTTGCGGTGGACGGCAGCGAGGATCATCGCCTGCATCCCGGCCAGGGGCTGCAACGATACTGGGTGGCCGCACCCGGCCAGCCCAGCGCGCTGGCGGATGTGTTCAAGGTCTTGACCTTGGGCCAGGCCGTCTCAAGCGAACCGATCAACGTCGGTTACCGTTCGCTGGCTGTAGTGCAAGCCAGTCGCACCGTGCTTTGGTGCCGTTACGCCGACCTCTGTGAACAGCCGTTCGCCGCCATGGATTTCATGGCGTTGTGCGACACCTTCAGCGCTATTCTGTTAAGCGACGTGCCCAACCTCAGCGCGCAAAGGCGTGCCGGACGAATCGCCCGTGGCACCGAAGACGCGGCCGAGCGCGTGGCGGCGGGCGACCGTGAGCTGCCACAATTATCGGTGCACGACGATGGCGTCCGGCGTTTTATTGCCCTGGTGGACGAATGCTACGACCGCAAAGTGCCGTTGTACTTGGAAGCGCAGGTACCCATGGAGGCGTTGTACACCGAGGGCTATCTGGAATTCCCGTTCCGCCGCACCCTCAGTCGCCTGCAGGAAATGCAGCTGGAACGTTTCGCCGAGGCATGAGAACCAGGAGGAGTGACCATGAATCAACCTCTTTCGCATCATTTGCTGACCATGGCGTACCAGAACGCCTGGGCCAATCACCGGTTGGCCAAGGCCTGGGGCCAGTTGAGCGAAGATGATCTGCAGGCGCACCGCGTCAGTTTCTTTCCCGATATCCGTGCCACCCTCAATCACATCCTGACCTGCGACTGGTTTTACGTGGATGCGCTGGAGCGGGAACTGCGCGGCGATGATCCACATCCTGAGTGCTCTGTGTTTTTCAAGGAAGACGAGCCATTTACCGCAGCTGACGACCTCAAGCGTGAACAGGCTCACGTCGACCGACGCCTGATCGCCTATTGCGAACAGATGCGCGATGCCGATCTAGGCAAAATAGTCACCATCGCCCGCGATACGCCGCAGTACGACAGCCGTTTGCGCTTGCTGTCACATCTGTTTGAACACCAGATCCATCATCGCGGTCAGGTTCACGCGATGCTCAGCGGAACGTGGGTCAAGCCGCCGCAACTGGACGAGTTTTTCTGTGCAGGGGAGGCCCGGTTGCGGGCGGAGGACTTTGCAGAGTTGGGGTGGACCGAAGCTTTGATTTGGGGGCATCAGGGCGGATGCGCAAACGGTCGATGAATCGCCCGGATGAAAAAAGGGCGTCCATCAGGACGCCCAACAGGTCTTATCTGACTGAAGAGCAAGCAGTCAGAGGTGGAACAATCATTTCGGCCTGTAGGTTTCGGTCATTTGCGCGGTCTGGTCGTCCGGGACTCGCAGTTCAAGTGTCTGGCTTTGCGAGACAGTGCCCAGCGCCAGTTGCTGGTTATAGCGAAGCGTTTCGAAGTAATACCTCATGCGCTCGGCGCCGCCTTCAGCAAAAGCGCTGGCGGAGCCGAATGTCATGAGTGCGGCGAGAATGAATGTTGTGCGTTTCATGGTGTGCCTCCCACTTACAGATGTCGGATGCCTGTCGTCCATGAGTCAATGGATCAAAGTCGCACGCTCATTATCCGCCGATTCCATTAAATGGGAATGAATAACCCCTGGCGTTTGCAGTCCAGGTTCGCAGCAATCAGGCGTTTGTGACGAGGGGGCTTGTCGGAACGCCGCACCATCCCGCCGGGGGGTACGAAGCGGCCGCAAATGGGCCTGCTGCGCAGTCCAGCGGGAGCAAGCTCCCTCGCCACAGGTACAGTGTTCGTCCTTAACCGAACACCATTGATCAGCTACAGGGTTTAAAGGCTTATTTCTGGACGACTTCCGCGTTCGCCGTCTTCGGCTTGATCAGGCTGAAATCAATCAACGGCCGCTGTTGTCGTTCGTACGGGTTGCCGATCATCAAGGGGCGTGGTTTGAAGCTGTCGCTGACCAGGCTCTTGCTGTGATCGAACTCGTCGAAACTCAAGCCCGCCAGGTCTGCCCAGGTGTGGATCAGATGGGAGCTGCTGTACGGCCGAGCCAGATCGCCAGCAAAGCTCCAGTCGTGGGTTTCACGCCATTTTGGCGAGGCCCAGGCCATGAACGGGATGGTGTACATCGGTGCTGTCGGTTTGCTTTCGTTGCGCCCGAGCGTGCCGTGGCCCGCAGAATCGAAGACGTCTTCACCGTGATCGGAGAGGTACAGCAAGAAGCCGTTCGGATCGGTCTTGGCGTAGTCCTTGATCAGGCTCGACACCACGAAGTCGTTGTACAGCACTGCGTTGTCGTAGCTGTTGTACGTCGGCAGCTGATCGTCACGCACCCCGGCCGGCACACCGTTGCGGTCCTTGAACTTGTCGAAGGTCGAAGGGTAGCGGTACTGGTAGCTCATGTGCGTGCCCAGCAAATGCACGACGATCAGCTTGCGCGGCGCCGCATCGGCCAGTGCCTTGTTGAAGGGCTCGATCACATCACCGTCGTACTGGGCAGCGTTCTGGTTGCGATTGTTGTTCAGGTACACCTGCTCGTCGGCCTGCTGGGAGAACGTCGTGAGCATGGTGTTGCGCTTGGTCATGGTCTGCTGGTTGGTGATCCAGAAGGTCTTGTAGCCAGCCTGCTTCATCATGCTGACCAGCGACGGCGTGGTCAGGTACAGGTCAGGGTTGTCCTCGTCGGCGAAGGTCAGTACCTGCTGCAACGCCTCGATGGTGTAGGGGCGCGGTGTGATGACGTTGTCGAAGACCGCCAGTTGATCCTTCAGCTTGTCCAGTTCCGGCGTGGTTTCCCGCGGGTAGCCGTACAGGCTCATGCGCTGGCGGTTGGTGGACTCACCGATCACCAGCACCAGGGTCGACGGCTGGTTGGCCATCGAGTCCTTGAGGTTGTGCAGGGGTGGGATGGTGCTGGCGCTGTTGAGCATCTCCTGCATGCCGGCCAGGGTGTCCAGATAGCGGTGGTAAGCCACGGCCATCTGCCAAGGCACGGCCGGTTCGATGCGGGTTTCGAATTTTTCGAAGCCGCTGGCAAAGCTGCCGGTGCGCAGGGTCTGCTTGACCAACGGGTAACCAATGACCGCCACCAGGATCGCGGTGGCCGCCACAAATGCTTTGCCGCGAGGCAGGTACACCGGTCGCAGGCGCGTCCACAGAAAGTAAGCAAACGCGGTATGCGCAAGGAAGGCCGGGACCATCCACCAGGCAAAGTATTGCGTCATGTACTCGCCGGCTTCAGACACGTTCGATTCGAACATGATGAAGATGACGCTTTGCGAAAATTCCTGCTGATAGATGAAGAAGTAGCCGAGGCTGGCCATGGAACACGCCCACAGCACTACGCCGATCACTGCTGCCATGACGCGGGTCTGGCGAGGAAACAGCAACATTGGCGCGAGCCAGAGGGCGCTCATCACGAACGCCTGGCGGAAACCGGAAAAACCAGAGGTGCCGGTCAACTGAATCAGTAATTGAGTGATCCCGGAAAAATACCAGAAGAACACAAACAGCCAGAGGAAACCTGCCCAATCGAAACCGTTCGCAGACTTTTCGCTGCGCTTAAACCAAGACATTCACCGCTCCATCCACAATTCACTACCACCGCCAGGCCACTGCAAAAGTCGCCGACGAACGGGCGGCACGCGCATACCGAGCGGCCACAATGAACGGGAGTATCAACAAGGGGATGTGAAAACTTTGTGAGTTGCCAGGGCTGGCGAAGGGCTAAGGCGAGTCGGAAGCAGGGCAGCGCTGCTTCCGATGCTGCGAGGGATCAGGCGTGTGGGGCACGTTGCGTTACGGTTAAGGGCTGTTGGCCCTGGGTCAGCAAGCGCAATTGCGCCAGCTCCTGCTTCAGTTGCTCATTTTCGTCTTTCAACTGGCGCAATTCATCGCGACGAATTGTGACGTAAAGGGTTTGTACTGGCAGTGCGGTATGTACTGTGCCCATTGCTCACCTCGCAAATGGTGTGTCTCAACTGTAGACCCCGCCTGAAATCAGCGGCTGATCTACTATCGGCGCCAATTTTGATTTCTTTTGCTCGCGAAGGGAACTTTTTTATTTTCCATGGTCGGTGTGTCTTCAGCACGATTCCCGACGTTATCAATCAGGATCGGGCACAATGCCCGGAAACTTCATGCCTCCTCGCTGGACTAAACCGAATGAGTCGCGTTGGGCTATAACCTTTGACACACATTTATTTGTAGTAGGGAGCATCAGCACATGCAACTCGGGATTATTGGACTGGGCCGCATGGGCGGTAATATTGCGCGGCGCCTGATGCTCAACGGACATACCACCGTTGTGTACGACCGCAATACCGCTTTTGTCGAAACCCTGACCGAAGTGGGTGCCACCGGCGTAGCCGATCTGCCGGCCCTGGTCGCTGGCCTGGCCAAACCGCGCGCGGTATGGGTCATGTTGCCGGCCGGCGCACCGACCGAAGACACCATCGACACCCTGAGCACTCTGCTCGAAGCCGGCGATACCATCATCGACGGCGGCAACACCTTCTATAAAGACGACATTCGCCGGGCGAAAACCCTCTCCGAAAAAGGCCTGCACTACATCGACGTCGGTACTTCCGGTGGTGTCTGGGGCCTTGAGCGTGGCTACTGCATGATGATCGGCGGCGATACCGAGACCGTTAAACGTCTCGATCCGTTGTTCGAAAGCCTGGCGCCGGGCATGGGTGATATTCCGCGCACCAAGGATCGCAAGTCCGATGACGACCGTGCCGAGCGCGGCTATATCCACGCCGGCCCTGCGGGGGCCGGGCATTTCGTCAAGATGATCCATAACGGCATCGAGTACGGAATGATGCAGGCCTTCGCCGAGGGCTTCGACATCCTCAAGACCAAAAACAGCGAGAGCCTGCCGCAAGACCAGCGTTTCGACCTGAATGTCGCCGACATCGCCGAAGTCTGGCGTCGTGGCAGCGTGGTGTCCTCCTGGCTGCTGGACCTGACCGCCGACGCGCTGGCCAGCGATCCCAAGCTCGAGGGTTTCTCTGGCTCCGTAGCCGACAGCGGTGAAGGTCAATGGACCATCGAAGCCGCCATGGAGCAAGCAGTGCCGGTGCCGGTGCTGTCGAACTCGCTGTTCTCTCGCTACCGTTCCCGCGGGCAGGGCACTTTTGGCGACAAAATCCTTTCGGCGCAACGCTTCGGCTTTGGCGGGCACGTGGAGACCTCGAAAAAATGACCCACGCGATCCGCAGGAAATCCAAGGCTGAACCCGCACCACCCACGACGCTGTTTCTGTTTGGCGCACATGGTGATCTGGTCAAGCGTCTGCTGATGCCGGCGCTGTATAACCTCAAGCGTGATGGTTTACTCGGGGATGGACTGCGGATCATCGGCGTTGACCACAACGCCATCAGTGATGAGGGCTTCGCGAACAAGCTCGAGGATTTCATTCGCAACGAGGTGGCCAGCAAGGTCGGCAAGGGCAATCAGTCTCTTGATCCGGACGTGTGGGCACAACTCGCAAGAAACATCAGCTACGTCCAGGGCGACTTCCTGGACGACAGCACTTATCAAGCGCTGGCGGCAAAAATCGCCGACAGTGGCACAGGCAACGCGGTGTTCTATCTGGCGACCGCGCCGCGCTTCTTCAGTGAAGTCGTTCGCCGTCTCGGCGCTTCCGGCCTCCTGGAAGAAAGCCCCGAAGCGTTCAGAAGGGTGGTCATCGAAAAGCCGTTTGGTTCCGACCTGCAAACCGCCGAGGCCCTGAACGCCTGCTTGCTCAGGGTCATGAGCGAAAAGCAGATCTACCGCATCGATCATTACCTGGGCAAAGAGACCGTACAGAACATTCTCGTCAGCCGCTTTTCCAATAGCCTGTTCGAAGCGTTCTGGAACAACCATTACATCGACCACGTGCAAATCACCGCCGCCGAAACCGTCGGCGTGGAAACCCGTGGCAGCTTCTACGAACACACCGGCGCCTTGCGTGACATGGTCCCCAATCACTTGTTCCAGTTGCTGGCCATGGTCGCCATGGAACCGCCGGCCGCGTTTGGTGCCGATGCGGTCCGGGGCGAGAAGGCCAAGGTGGTGGGTGCGATTCGTCCGTGGACGGTTGAGGAAGCCCGTGCCAATTCGGTACGCGGCCAGTACACCGCCGGCGAAGTCGACGGTATCGCGCTACCGGGTTATCGCGAAGAGGAACGGGTGGCGCCCGACAGCACTACCGAAACCTATGTTGCACTCAAGGTCATGATCGATAACTGGCGCTGGGTTGGCGTGCCGTTCTATCTGCGCACCGGCAAACGCATGAGCGTGCGCGACACCGAGATCGTCATCTGCTTCAAACCGGCGCCCTATGCGCAATTCCGGGATACCGAAGTCGATGAGCTGGCGCCGACGTATCTGCGGATCCAGATCCAGCCCAACGAAGGCATGTGGTTCGACCTGCTGGCCAAGCGGCCGGGGCAGGCCCTGAAGATGGACAACATCGAACTGGGTTTTGCCTATAAGGACTTCTTCGAGATGCAGCCGTCCACCGGCTACGAAACGCTCATCTACGATTGCCTGACCGGCGATCAGACCCTGTTCCAGCGCGCCGACAACATCGAGAATGGCTGGCGTGCGGTGCAACCGTTCCTTGATGCCTGGCAGCAGGATGCCTCGGTGCAAGGTTATGCTGCAGGTGAAGACGGGCCGTCATCCGCTGAAGAACTGCTGACTCGCGATGGCCGCGTCTGGCACGGTCTGGGATGAGCGAACCGACGCAGCAATCCATCCGCTTCCTGCTCAGTGACATGGACGGTACGCTGTTGCTGCCCGATCACACACTCAGCCAGCGCACCATCGAATCCGTCCGCGCGCTGCGCGAGGCGGGCGTGCTGTTCAGCCTGGCCACGGGGCGGCCACCCAAAGCGATGTTGCAGACGATTGAAGCCCTTGGCGTCGATCTGCCCACGGCGGCGTTCAATGGCGGCACCATCGTTCATCCGGATGGCAGTCTGTTGGTGGCGCATTATCTTCCCGGTACCGCTGCACTGACGACGCTGGCGCTGTTCGCCGATCAGCCCGGCATCGAGGTGTGGGTGTTCAGTGGCGGTGACTGGCTGCTGAAAGACCCACATGGCCCCATGGTGCCGCGTGAACAGCACGGGTTGGGGTACCCGCCGGTGGTGGTCGAGAGCTTCGAACCTTATCTGACGCGCATCGACAAGATCGTCGCCACCAGTAACAACCATGAGTTGTTGATCGAGCTGGAGGCCCGGTTGCTACCCATGGTAGAGGGGCAGGCTCAGGTTTCGCGTTCTCAGCCGGTATTTCTCGACGTGACTGCGATGCAAGCCAACAAGGGCGCGGCACTGGCGACCCTCGCCGAGTTTCTCGGTGTAGCGCTGGAGCACACGGCTGCGATGGGCGATGGCGGCAACGATCCGGCGATGTTTCAGTGTGCCGGGTTATCGATTGCCATGGGGCAGGCGGAGGAAGTGGTGAAGCATCAGGCGGATGTGGTGACCGGGCCTAATACCGAGGACGGCGCGGCGCAGGCCATTGAACGTTACATCCTTCCTCGATAACAACACAAAACAATGTGGGAGCGAGCCTGCTCGCTCCCACATCTGCCTCGTGCTTACAGCCAGTAACTCACCGCATACCAACCCAATACACCCATGACCACAGTGTACGGCAACGCCATCCACACCATCCGCCCGTAAGAAAGGCGAATCAGTGGTGCAATGGCCGAGGTCAGCAGGAACAGGAACGCTGCCTGGCCATTGGGCGTTGCCACGCTAGGCAGGTTGGTGCCGGTGTTAATGGCGATGGCCAGTGTTTCGAAATGCTCGCGGCTCATGTGTCCGGCGATGAACGCCTGCTTCACTTCGGTGATGTAAATGGTCGCGACAAACACGTTGTCACTGATGGCCGACAACAAGCCATTGGCGATAAACAGCATGCCCGGTTGTTGATCCGCCGGGAGCGCCAGCACCCACTCGATCAGCGGCGTGAACAGTTGCTGATCGTGAATCACCGCGACCACAGCGAAAAACACGACCAATAACGCGGTGAAGGGCATGGCGTCCTTGAACGCGCTGCCAAGCCGATGTTCATCGGTGATACCGGTGAATGCGGTGATCAGCACAATCACCATCAGGCCAATCAGGCCCACTTCCGCCGCATGGAATGCCAGCGCGGTGATAAGGATCAGCGCAGCCACGCCTTGCACAATGAGTGCGGCGCGCTGACGCGAGGTGCGTTCGGCATTGTCTTCGTCAGCGAAGTTGGCCAGTACGGTGCGTACGTTGTCCGGCAGCAAAGTGCCGTAACCGAACCAGCGCAGCTTCTCAAGCAATACGCAGGTCACCAGGCCCGCTACCAACACGGGCAGGGACACCGGCGCGACTTTCAGGAAAAACTCGACAAAGTGCCAGTCCATCTCGTGGCCGATCAGCAAGTTTTGCGGCTCGCCCACCAGTGTGCAAACACCGCCCAGCGCCGTACCCACTGCGCCGTGCATCAGCAGGCTGCGCAAGAATGCGCGGAACCGTTCCAGGTCGCCATGATGAAGGGTAGGGAGTTTCTGGTCATCGCCGTATTCGCTGTCCTGGCGCGGATCATTGCCCGACGCGACACGGTGATACACCGAGTAGAACCCCACGGCGGCACTGATGATCACGGCGGTCACTGTCAACGCATCGAGAAAGGCCGACAAAAACGCGGACAGGAAACAGAACATCAACGCCAGCATGGTCTTGGAGCGAACCCCGAGCAGCAAACGCGAAAACAGGAACAGCAGCAGGTCTTTCATGAAGTAGATACCGGCCACCATGAACATCAGCAGCAGGATCACCGGAAAGTTGTGCAGTAGCTCGTCATAAAGCGCCTGGGGGGTGGTCATTTTCAGCAGCAGCGCTTCGACCAGCAACAAGCCGCCGGGCATCAACGGATAACACTTGAGCGCCATGGCAAGGGTGAAGATGAACTCCAGCACAAGCAGCCAGCCCGCTGCCACGGGGCCCACGGTCCACAAGACCAGCACATTGAGTATCAGGAAACCGACAATACAAACCTTGTACCAGCGGGGTGAGTTGCCGAGAAAGTTGTGCGCGAACGCCTGGGCCATGGAACCGGACATCGGCTACTCCTTATATAAAGAAGCGCGCAAGTTGCCGTAAGCGGAGAAGAAGATCAAGTGTAGGAAAAGTACTCGGGGCCTACGCCAAATAGCGTGCGACAACGGCTCGATAGTTGCCGTCCAAAGAGTAACCACCAACAACGATGTTTCCATCGTCCTGCACGGCAATCGACGTGGCCGAGTCAAGGCTGCGGCCCAGACGCGTGCGGACCCATCCAGTGCGGTCGCCAAAGTGCGGGTCGAGCTGTCCGTCAGGCTTGTATCGCGCCACTATAAAGTCGGCTTCGATGCCGCCAATTGTGGCCCCGGCGGTCAGCACGCTGCCATCCGGATTCAGGTGGGCGGCAGTCCATTGGCAGCCGCAGGCACCGATTTCCAGTAATTGCGGCAGGCCGCCGTTGCAGTGAATGTCCGGGCGTCCATTACAGTGCACTTTCAGCGCAAGGCAATGCATTGGGTCGCGACTGCTGCCGAAACAATGGATGGCGCCGTTGTGATGCTGGACGATCTGGCTGACTTGGGCGCTGCGATCCTGCGTCTTGAAACTCATAAAGCCATCCACGGCAAAACTTTCATCGAGGCCGCCGTCGGTGTGATAACGGGCAAGCAGGCCTTCCTCGGGAAAGTTGACCGAGCCAGCGACAATGATTCGACCATCAGCCTGCAGCTTTAGCGTGCTGAGCCAAGTGTTCATCAGCAAATGCCTGACGATCACGAAACCCCGGCCATTAAAAGAGTTGTCTAGCGCGCCATTGGATTGGAGTCGTATCAGAATGCCGGCGTAGTCAGCCAGTTCGAAATGGTGATTGGCCACCAGCAAAATACGGCCATCCTCCTGAACATTGACATCGCAGACTTCGGCACCCGGAACGCCTGGCGGCAACCAGGCATCGCGCACACCATGGGACAGATTGCCTGGTAGTCGAACGACGCAGTGGCCATTGTCACCAAAATCCTGAACGGGATGCCCGTGGGCGTCGAACATTGCCAGGGCCGGGAGCGAGCGATGGGCGTTTTCGTAATGCAGGCCAACCACTAACAATCGACCATCCGCCAGAACCTGAACCTTGCCAGCCATGGCATCGAAGCCGGGCTCGAACTGGCCGATGACGCTACCTTGTTCGCCGAAGCCCAGATCCGCCGAGCCATCCTCCAGCAAGCGCGCCAGACCAAAACGGCTGCCGTGCGCCATGCCGACTTTCGCTGCGACCAGCAAGCGGCCACTGGAATCGATCGCGATCCCGTTGGTCATGCTTGAAAGGCTGTCGGCGAAATACACCTGGGCTTTGCCGTGGGCGGCAAAACGTGTGTCGAGGCGCCCCGCCATGGAGACGGGTGTCGGGAGCGATAAAACGGACTGGATTGACATACGCGCATCTCCTTGCGAGTCGTCCTTGTCCGGGTTGGGGTGGCGACCGTATAGGGAGATCATTCAATCCCTGAATGGCTGGATGCACAACCGGTAGAACTAACAGATGGAGGGTCGTTGTGCGCCACAACAGTGTCTTTTCGAACCAAAGGCGAGCCTGCAAAGCATTCAGGCGCGTTCAAGTTCAAATAAAGAAAGGGCGTAAGTGCTGATGGCTGTGCTCAACCAGGCAACTAACGAGGGGAAAAAAGGGAGCGGATTACTCAATGAGTAATCCGCAAAACGATTAGTGTGGCATCGACCACGATTGCAGCGTGTAACCTTCTTCGCTCAACTCGGCTCGGGCCTGCTCAAGCAAGCGTTCGAGTTGCGCAGGATCGGTGTAGGCACTGCTGGGGATCAGCTTGCGGCCTATACTGGTATTGGTCCGGTCGATAACGGTCAGGCTGAGTTCGCCGTTGCCGTCCTGTGGCGCCCAGGCCACGCACTGGAAAGGTTTAAATGCGCGGTCGGCAATCAAAAGAGCTTCGTTGATACGGAGCGGGGCGTTCATAGAATGTTCTCTCAGTATGCCCAATCAAGTGATGTGCCGACGGTTGGGCTTACCGTTCGGCAGGTTACTTGTACTGATGTCCGCAACCGGGGTTCAGGTCACACACAAACAAAAGAAATTTCAACTTTCTTTCGTAAGTGCAATACACGGTCGCGGTTTGAAAGCTGAATGAAAGGTTGGAGTTCGTTAGGTAACTAAGCAAGCAGTTGCTTATAACTAATAACGCAATAACCCTATAGTCAAACGGTACAAGGCTACGTCAAATTCTTGCTAATGTTACAGCCAGGTCCGCCAAATGACTGTTTTTTAATAAATTTCTTTATATTTGGCGCCAAGGAACAGTCATGAGCGAAGCGCCTGCATTACGACGTTTATTAGTAGTGGATCCCTGCGACGACTGTCATCGTTTATTGCCGGGTTTGCGCTCCGTGGGATGGGATGTTGACAGCTGTTCGCTGGAAAATGCCACGGACCGAACCTGTGATGTGGGGCTGTTGCGTTTGCAGCCTTTTCACCTCGAGCGGCCGGAAGCCGTCAAAGAACTGATAAGCCGCAGCGGTACCGAGTGGATTGCCGTTCTGAACCAGGAAGTCCTGCGGTTGCAGAACGTTGGCGATTTTGTCTGCGAGTGGTTTTTCGATTTCCATACCTTGCCGTTCGACGTGTCACGGGTCCAGGTCACACTGGGGCGGGCGTTCGGCATGGCGCGCCTGCGCGGCCAAGGCACGGTCCACATCGATCAGCCTGAACACGAACTGCTTGGCGACAGCAAGCCGATACGTGAACTGCGCAAACTACTGAGCAAACTGGCGCCCACCGAATCTCCGGTGCTGATCCGGGGCGAAAGCGGGACCGGCAAAGAGTTGGTCGCACGCACGCTGCATCGACAATCCCAACGCCACAGCAAACCTTTTGTAGCGATCAACTGCGGGGCGATACCCGAACACTTGATCCAGTCCGAACTGTTTGGCCATGAAAAAGGTGCTTTTACCGGCGCTCACCAGCGCAAGGTCGGACGCATCGAAGCCGCCAATGGCGGGACGCTGTTCCTCGATGAAATCGGCGACTTGCCATTGGAACTGCAGGCCAACTTGTTGCGGTTTCTCCAGGAAAAACACATTGAGCGGGTGGGTGGCAGTCAGCCGATTCCCGTCGACGTGCGGGTTCTGGCGGCGACCCACGTTGATCTCGAAGCGGCAATCGAGAAGAAACGCTTTCGCGAAGACCTGTATTACCGATTGAATGTGCTGCAGGTCGTGACAGCTCCGCTGCGTGAACGTCATGGCGATCTGTCGATGCTGGCTAACCACTTTTCCCATTTCTACAGCCATGAAACCGGGCGCCGTCCTCGCAGTTTCAGCGAAGACGCGTTGATTGCCATGGGCAAGCATGACTGGCCGGGCAATGTTCGTGAGCTGGCCAATCGAGTTCGGCGCGGATTGGTGTTGGCCGAAGGCAGGCAGATCGAAGCGCGGGATTTGGGTTTGATCAGTCATCAGACGATCGCCACGCCAATGGGCACGCTCGAAGACTACAAGACCCGTGCCGAGCGCCAGGCGCTGTGTGATGTGTTGAATCGTCACAGCGACAACCTGAGTGTCGCCGCGCGTGTGCTGGGTGTGTCACGGCCGACGTTCTATCGGTTATTGCACAAGCATCAAATTCGCTAGGCATCAGCAGCAAAAGCTCGCAGCCATCGACAACTCCAAAGACGCAGGCGTTGCCGTAGGCTGCGAGCCGTTGTTTGGCGTTCAGAGCACCCGGCAAAAGCCGGGCGGCGGTCGAAATCGCAGCCCGGCTTTTTTGTGGATCAGAAGTAGTACGGGAATTTCAGGCTGAACTGGAAGTCCGGGGCATCGTCCGTCATGCCGATGGACAGGTTCGGAACGATGGTCAGGTTGTCGGTGGCCGCGATGGTCATACCGATGTTGAAGTAACCGGCGTTGGCGTCGCTGGACGTGACCGACTCCCAATCCCCGCCATCCTGTTTGATTTTACTTTTGCGCTGCACCACATCAGACACCGAGAACGACATACTCATCTTCTCGTTCAGGGCGAACGCGATACCGGCACCGAGCTGGAAGCTGTCGCCGATGTCCACTTTGCCCGGGTTTTTCTGGCCGACCGTCGAGCTGATGTCGTCGAAGGACTCTTCGAAGTTATGGGTGTACGACAGGCTACCGAACAGCACGGCCGGGTCGTACGTCTTGACCAGCGAGATACCTGGCGTGATCGACCAGACACCGTTGCCGGTTGGCAGCGAATCAGGTACGAACAGGTTCGAGTTGGCGTCCACCTGGCGCAACTTGATGCCAAACGGATCCTTGCCGGTAGGCGCCTTGACGCGCAAGGTCACCACGGCATCGGGCGTGTTGACCGACTCGTCGAGGAACTTGTAGGCAACACCGAAGTTGACGTCGCCGATCTCCGGATCACGGGTCACGGTTTCTTCGGTTGTCACGCCGGCGGAGCCACCATTGCCGCCGCCTGACTGATAAGTGGATTCGCGGTAAACCACCGGCACGTTCAGGTCAAACTGCCAGCGGTTGTTGAAGTTATAGCGACCGGTGAGGTCAAGCGTCCAGGTATCCGACTTGATCCGGTCAAGATTGATGTTGCCCAGGAAAATCGAGTCCAGTGCAAGGAATCCGTTAAGGATCAACTGACGGGTATCGTACCTGGAGTAGGTCAACCCGGTTTCGACACTGAATTTGCCGCCGCCGAAGAATCCGCTGGCCTCGTCATAGAGGTTGGAAACGCTTTGCGCCGGTTGCGAATCGTCTGCCAGCGACTGCCCGTAGGAACTGCCGCCCCCGGCTGCGCCACCTGAAGCGGCGGCGGCACCAGTGCCGACGGCGACTTGCGAATTGCCTTTCATGTCTGCTGGCGATTTGGCCAGGCGTTTAGGAGGGGGGGATGCCGGTTGTTCCTCTACCTGGCGGACCCGCTGTTCGAGTACCGCCAGGGCTTTTTGTTGTACTTCGTATCGTTGCTTCAACTCCAGAAGTTCCTGTTTCAGAAGCTCTACTTCCGCGTCAGGTGCTGCCTGCACCATCACCGCCGGAAACAGAGTGCTCAAACATACGACTGCGCGTAGTGAGACTGATCGATACATGAATTAAGCCGTCCCTAGTAATGCCCAATGGTCGAGAATCAGCGTAGTTCAATATCCAAGGGAGCGAAGGGCGGTAAGTTGATTCAAGTTGCAGTCCAAAGCACCGACTGTCGGGCCATTATTATTGAGTACTACGTTGAGCTGAGTCAGGTTGCTGACCATGTTGCTGTTTCCCAGCAAACGGGTATTTTGCAGCAGGCCACCCTGGGCGACTTGCTGTATGGCCGAACCTTGATTGTTATTGGCCTGAATGGCCATTTGCACGCCACCATTGGTTGCAGAAACCGCAATGCTGCCTGCGGCGCTGCTACCGGTAATGGTTTGGCCTGCCATCAGCGCCTGGCCTTGGGCCGGAACCAATGCCGGTGCATGGCTGCCTTCTTTCACATCAATGGCGATGTTGTTGTAAGCGCTGTTGCCATCGCCTGCGGCGCGCACACTCTGGTTAATACCCTGAGTGCCGGCAAGGCCTGCGCCGCCAACCACGCTGCCGGTACCCTGTTCAGCAGGACCACCGTTACCGCTATGGCTGTAGGTTGAAACATAGAATTGGGGTTTAACCGTTGCGGCCTGTATCTGCATGGAGGTCGTAGCCCCGATCAGATCGCCACTGGCGTTGCGCCAGGTACTGCTCATGACGACACCGAAGCTTATGATTCGTCCGGGCATCACGTATCGACCACGTAGCTCGGCCAGCTCCTGATCCTTTATCTCGATGGGTTTGAATCCGTTTGCGAAACCTGAGGTGCTTGCTACCAGACAGGCAGCGGCCACCCAATATGAGGTTTTCATTTGGTGCTCCCGGAGCATCCTGCCCCAATCTTTTTGTTGGCGATTAAAAGAAGTCGCTCTGTATGAAACCAAAATCCATCAAATCAGCATCTTTGACCGGGTTGAAGTTATCCAGCTTGTTCTTGGCTGTCAGGGGGACCGGGGGGCTACGAAGTGCATTGGTTTTCTCGTAACCGGAACCAACGATAGCGAAGACAATGCCGTTCCAACCTTTGACAAAGTCATCATGGGTGTAGCGCTTGTGACCGAGTACCGGGTCGCCGATATAGACCCAGTCCTTGTCAGCGCGCTGCAACACCACGAAGTGCTTGTAGCCGCGAGTTTCCGTCAGTACCACCACCGGGATCGTTACTGCGTCGAGCTTTTCCGGTGGGATCTTGTAGCCACGGGCGCGCATGCCGATGCTTTCTATGTAGCGCTTCATGTCCAGCATGGAAAAACCCTGGGTACGAACCAGGTCCTGGTCTGCATTGACCAGCATGCCTTTGATGACTTGCTCTTCATCGACGTCGAGCCAATAAGCCTGGCGCAAGATCGTTGCCAGTGCGGCGGCGCCGCAGCTGAAATCGGTCTTCTGTTCGACAATGTTGCTGAACTTGCGCTCACGCAGACTCTGTACCTGCTTGTAGATGAGTGTGCCGCCAGGCAGGGCGGCCACTGATATCTGTGCGGCCTGGGTCAGGCCAGAAAGGCCAGGCAGGCCAGACAGGCAGAGGAGGGCGATAAGGGCAGTCTTACGCATGGTCGATACGCCTTGGGACTGATGGAAAAGCCCCGTTGCCGGGGCTTTCATGACTATCGCGATTACAGGCAGGCTCTGCAGCCAGCCGCGATGGACAGCGAGTTGCTTTGTTGGTTGCCAACACCGGAAGCGTTGTTGAAGCCAGCGTTACCGGAGAAGTTGTTGCCGACGTTACTGACATTAGCAGTATTGGTGACAGGGTTTTTCCATCCGTCTGGAGTCATCACTTGTTGAGTGGTTACGCCAGCCAGACCGAATACACCCACGGCTACGAAATCAGACGTGGTGTCACCGTTGCCGCCGCCATGGCCGCCACCGTAGCCGCCACGATCATTGTTGCGTGGGCCACCGTGACCACCGCCGTTGCCTTCGGTTGTTGCCTGACCTGCTGCCACGAACACACCGGCAGCGTTGAAGGTGCCAGTGAGGGTATCTTTCGAGTAAGCCTTGTCAGCGTTGTTGGTAACAGTCAGGCCAGTGGAGCTTTGGTTAGCCGCAGCCGCCGCTTGTGCTACACGGCCGCCCGATACGGCGATGGCCAGGTTGTTTTTCTGTTGATTGAAGTTGCCGGCAGCGTTGTTGACACCCATGTTGCCGGAACCGCCATTACCAACGTTGTCGAGGCTGGCGCGGGTAGTGCTCGAGTAGTTGGCGACAGTGTTGCCACCGTTCATTTGAGTCGCGCTGGAAGCTGCCACTGCGGTGCCGAAGATGAAGCTTTCGTCAGCAGTAGCCAGGGCAGCGGCGTTGTCTTGTTGGTTGCCGTCGCCAGCAGCGTTGTTGAGGCCCACGTTGCCATTGGAGCCATTTGCCGAGTTTTCGACGTTGGCACGGTTAATGGTGCCTTGGTTCAGTACAGCGTTGCCGCTGCTGCTTTGTTGATCCATGACGGTGGCCCCGGCACCGGCGGTGATCTGCAGAATTTGTTCCAGAGTCGGGCCTTTAGGCTGGTTGTTACCATGCCCGTTGCCGTGACCATTGCCATGACCGTGATCATCATCACGACCGCCTGCTTGTGCTGCGATTGCCATCACTGCTGCGAGAGCGAAAACCAGTGGTTTTAAGGCCATTGTAGGTTTCATGGTGTTTCTCCGTGCTTATTAGTTGGTTAAGTGTTGGTACTTTCCAATCGCACTGCGTTTGGGTCAGTCAGCGACCCGGATGCTCAGGGTGTTAGCCATTCGGTTCCCCACCCCGGCACTCTGGTTCACCTGAATCACCCCTCGGCTGCCGGTGAAGGCCTGGTCGCTTGTCACGACCTGGCGACTGCCGGTTGGGGTGCCAGTTGCTCCTGAGCTTGGTAGCAACGCCACGTTCTGTTGAGAAAGGGCGCTATCGTCAATCGCCTGCGGAGCAGCACTGATGCTGATACGCATGACGTTGGCCATCTGGTTGTTGGCCCCGGCGCTCTGGTTGACGCCCAGTACACCGTTGCCATTGCTGAAAGAGGTGCCGCCGATCGTGGCCGTCGCGTTCATCGACGGATTGGCGGGGGTGTTGAGTCGTTGATTGACGATGGTGGTCGCGCCGGCTTCTGTGCCGATGGCGATGGCCCGAACGTTGGTTTGTTGCTGTTGGTCACCGGCCGCCTGGTTGACGTTGAAGTTGCCCCTGTATTGCGTGCCGGAATCTTGAATGTCTGCGTTATTGATCGATTTCACGCTGGAATCGGCCAAGGCGCTGGCGCAGCCGAGCAGTGCGAGGAGAAGGAGAGAACGATTCATGTCATTGACCTCCAGCCAGTCTGCCCAAGGGGGCGAGGCCGGAACTCATGGCGCGGTTGATGGTTCCCGAAATCGCATTGCCACTGCCGCCTTGGTGGCCGGCACCCATGCCTGGCATGCCGTTAGGATTGGTAACAGTGTTCAGGCCCTGCATGCCGCCCATCGACTGGTTGTTGGCACCGCGGAAAGAGGTGCCGCTGGCGACGTTGGCGAAGTCGCCGTCGCTCAATTCACCGGTAATGCGCGCGGAAGGGTTGGTGTTGACGGTGATCGGGTTTGGATCTTTGCCCTGATTGCGGCCAATGTGCACCGGCTGGACGGTACGCTGAAGAACAATGACGCCATTGCCTTCGGCCTGGACAGTGAAGCTGACCACCGAACTGGCAGCGCTTGCGATCAGCAGGAGGCAGGTCAAGCCTTTCTTGTAAGTCCCCACGATGCAATTCCTTCTTGTGGTGGGCTGGCCCTAGTCAGCGTTGTGAAGGAGAGAGCGAAACCTGTGCCTGTTTTAGATTTTTGTTTTGATTCAATAACTTGTGAGTTTTGTCCGGGCGAGGCGCAATCGCGCTGTTTCAGCCGTGAGACAACACAGGATGCCCACGGTGGGCCAAAGTGCTTGCGATGCTCTGGAACAGGGGTTTGTGGGGGGGTGTATCAACGGCTTAACAAACGGATCGGCAAAAGCGGAAGGGTGCTGAAACGGGCCTTTTGCGAGGGAAGGGGTGTTTCACGAACGGACACTTCTACCCCAAATCAGGGGAAAACGCTGGGTAAATACCCCCAGAGTCAGGGGGTGGGGCCGATCAACTTCGCGACGGCGGCCAGAGCCTGAACACGTCGCTCAGTCCAGTCGCCGCGTAGCACTTGCATGGGTTGCCGATGCTGTTCCAGCCATGCCTGGATGTCATTGAAGAACATCTGACGCTCGCCGAGTTCAGGCTGGCAGCGCTGACCATCGTCGGTCCACTCGACATTCTCAGGTGACAACAACAAGTGCAGGTCATATTGCCTGGCCAGCAAGGCTTGCTCGATCCAGTCGGGGCAGTCGCCGAAGAGTGTCTGGCTCCAGAGGATGTTGCTGAGCAAGTGGGTGTCGAGGATCAGCAGTGGCGGTTGCATA
This sequence comes from Pseudomonas reinekei, assembly GCF_001945365.1. Lineage (GTDB taxonomy): Bacteria > Pseudomonadota > Gammaproteobacteria > Pseudomonadales > Pseudomonadaceae > Aquipseudomonas > Aquipseudomonas reinekei. Next base: position 136,901 of record NZ_MSTQ01000002.1, on the reverse strand, counting down.
GCGCGGGCTTCATCTTCCCACTGCAACTGGCCACGAGCGATGGCCGGAATATCCGCCAGGCAGGTGTCTCGCGGGTTCAGCTCGATGAACCGGCGCACGTATTCTTCGACCAGCACGCCACCGAAATGCGCTTGCAGCTCGGCTGACAGCCAGCTCTTGCCGCTGGATTCGGGGCCGGTGAGCACCAGCACCTTCATGTGCGCAACGCCGGGGACGCGCGCCATTCGCGCCAGCCTTGTACGGCCAGCAGCAGAAACAAGCCGTACAGCGCGGCCGTCAAATACAGGTCTTTGTAGATAAACAACCCGACGAAAATCACATCCACTGCGATCCAGAGCGGCCAGCACTGAACGCGTTTTTGCGCCATCCACACCTGCGCCACCAGGCTGAAACCGGTGAGTGCCGCGTCGAGCCAGGGTTGGGCCGCGTCGGTCCAGTGCGCCATCGCGGCGCCCAGCATTAGACTGCCGACAGCACCGATGATCAATCCGGTCGTCACAGATCGGGTGTCCAGCCGACTGACTTCACGACCATGGCTGGCGTCACCTGCACGGGTCCATTGCCACCAGCCATACAACTGCAATGCGGCGTAGATCACTTGCAGGAGCATGTCCGAATACAGTTTCACTTCGTAAAAGATCCAGCTATAGATGAGCACCATGACCAGACCGATCGGCCAGCACCAAGGGTTCTGCTTGACCGTCAACCAGACGGCAATGACACCGAGGGTGGCGGCAAACAGTTCAAGCCCGGACATGGAGGTTCCTTGGGGAAATCGAAGAGGGGGCGGATTGTACCCGTAGAGAACAGAAGATCGCAGCCTTCGGCGTCACCCAGAGAGCCCTGGGCGTTGGCGAACGCTACGATCTTTTAAGTATTACACCCTGAACTGCCTCAGCAACCCGTTCAACTGCTCACTCAAGCCCTTGAGTCGCACGCTCGCTGCACTGGACTGTTCAGCCGCCAGCGCGGTGCTGTGGGACAATCCGGCGGCTTGCGTGACGTTTTGATTGATGTCCTCGACCACATGCGCCTGCTGCAAGGTCGCGCTGGCAATCGACGCGTTCAGACCGTTGAGATTGCGCAATGCCTGACCAATGGCGTTGAGGCTGGCACCCGCAAGCCCTGCCTGTTCAATCGTCAGTTGCGAGGCGCGGCTGCTGTCGCTGATCACCTTGACCGCTGCTTCGGAATGACTTTGCAGGCGCTCGATCATCGTCTGGATCTCCGCCGTCGATTTCTGGGTACGCTGGGCCAACAGTCGAACCTCGTCGGCCACCACGGCAAATCCGCGACCTTGCTCCCCGGCGCGCGCCGCCTCGATGGCCGCGTTCAGCGCCAGCAGATTGGTCTGTTCGGCGATGGAGCGGATCACTTCCAGAACGCTGCCAATTTGCGTGCTTTCGGTGGCCAGGGTGCGGATGACTTCGACGGCCTGATGGATGGTCGAGGACAGCGTATCGATCTGCTGCAGGCTGCCGTCGATGTTGATCTGGCCTTGCTGGGCCTGGGCTTCGGCGTCGCGCATTTCACTGGCGGCATGTTCGGCGTTCTTGGCTACATCCTGCACGCCATAGGTCACTTCATTGATGGCCGTGGCCACCAGTTCCATTTGTTGCGACTGTTGCTGGCTGCGCTGCTGGGCCTGGGTGGCGTCGTTGCCCAGCTCGGTGGACGACTGGCCCAAGGCGCTGGCGGACACCTGCAACTCGCCGATGACCTGGCGAAGCTTGGCGGTAAAGGCATTGAAGTGCTTCGCCAGCTGTGTGACTTCATCCTGGCCTTGGGTGTCGAGGCTGCGGGTCAAGTCGCTTTCACCGCTGGCAATGTTGGCCATCGCGTTCACGGTTTCCTGGAGCGGACGCACGATGCTGCGGGCAATCAGCACCACCAGTGCGACCATGATCAGCGCAATGGCCAGGCCGATAAACGAAGCTTCCCGGACTTGCCCGTAAAACTCGGCCTGCATTTCATCGATGTACACCCCCGAGCCAAGCACCCAGCCCCAGGGCTCGAACAGTTTGACGTAGGAGGTTTTCTCGACCGGCGCGCTGGCGCCCGGCTTTGGCCAGCGGTAGTTGATGATCCCGGCGCCTTTGCTCTTGGCCACGGCGACCATTTCGTTGAACACGGCAAAGCCGTCCGGGTCGCGGATGGCGGAGAGGTTCTGGCCGTCGAGCTTCGGATTGGCCGGGTGCATGATCATCACCGGCGTCAGATCGTTGATCCAGAAGTAGTCGTCCTGGTCGTAGCGCAAGCCGCGGACGGCGGTCAGCGCCTGTTTCTGGGCGGCGTCACGGGTGAGAGTGCCAGCGGTTTCCAGGCCGTGGTAGTAGCTCAGAATGCCGCTGGCCGTTTGCACAACATGCTGGGTTTTCTGAGCCTTGGCGTCGTACAGGTCATCGTGAATCTGCTTGAGCATCATGACGCCCAAGGCCAATAGCATCATGACGGCCACGATCAAGATGAGCCACAACCGCCGGCTGATCGACATATTGCGCAAGCTGTTCATAACGCGGTGCTCCGGTTTCTTGTTTTTGTAAAGTGATCGCCAGCATCTGTCAGGTCTGATAACGCGGCAGCGCTTTTCAGGCTTGTCTGATAGGATTTCGGCCCGGTGCGCAAAAACCTGAATCCAAATTGATTTTTCACGCAATTTTCGGGGGCAGGAGGGGACTTTGCGCACGCGGACTTCAACTACGCTGATCGCAGTGAACGCTTTGAAAATACTGACGGGGCATGCGCGAACGCATAGCCTTTTGGGGGATTGATGGATCTTTGGACTGCCTTTCAGGCTTTGATTCTTGGCGTTGTAGAAGGGCTGACGGAGTTTTTGCCCATTTCCAGTACCGGGCACCAGATCATTGTTGCGGACTTGCTCGACTTCGGTGGTGAACGCGCCATGGCGTTCAACATCATCATCCAGCTCGGGGCGATCCTGGCGGTCGTCTGGGAGTTTCGCCGCAAGATTTTCGACGTGGTCATCGGTTTGCCAACCCAGCCAAGTGCACGTCGCTTCACGGCGAACCTGCTGATCGCTTTCCTGCCGGCCGTGGTGTTGGGGGTGATTTTCGCCGACCTGATTCACCACTATCTGTTCAACCCGATCACCGTGGCCACGGCCTTGGTGGTGGGCGGGGTGATCATGCTATGGGCTGAAAAACGCCAGCATGAAGTACATGCCGAAACGGTCGACGAAATCACTTGGAAAGATGCACTCAAGGTGGGCTTCGCCCAGTGCCTGGCGATGATTCCGGGCACTTCGCGTTCTGGCTCGACGATCATCGGCGGCCTGTTGTTCGGCCTGTCGCGCAAGACCGCTACCGAGTTCTCGTTCTTCCTGGCCATGCCGACCATGGTCGGTGCCGCGGTGTACTCGGGCTACAAGTACCACAAGCTGTTTGTGCCGGCGGACTTCCCAGTGTTCGCGATCGGTTTCGTTACGGCGTTCATCTTCGCGATGATCGCTGTGCGTGGCCTGCTCAAATTCATCGCCAGTCACAGCTATGCGGCGTTCGCCTGGTATCGCATCGCTTTCGGCCTGTTGATTTTGGCTACTTGGCAGTTCGGTTGGGTCGACTGGACAGCCGCCAAACCATGAGTGATTCCAGCGCACGCAACAACGGCGGCCGTCCATCCGGTGGCGGGGTTCAAAACCTGCGCTTGAAATGGTTGGTGTTTGCGATCCTGTGTGCGCTGCCACTGTCTGGTTCGATGTCGTTATGGTTGCAAGGGGTGTCGATGATTCCTCTGGCGGCCTATGGCATCGTCAGTGTGCTGGCGTTTTTGCTGTATTGGAGCGACAAGCGCAAGGCCCGCGCCGAGCAGTGGCGCACTCCGGAAAACGTGCTGCATGCGTTGGAGTTCGCTGGAGGCTGGCCGGGCGCATTGCTGGCCCAGCAGGTGTTTCGGCACAAGACGCGCAAGGTTTCGTTTCAGGTGGTGTTCTGGTTCATCGTGCTGCTGCACCAGGTGTTCTGGATCGACATGCTCTTTCTTGGCGCCCACTTGTTCGCGCTGTTCTAACGGTAGGAGCGAGCCTGCTCCTACAGCAACAATCCGACCTGGGTCCGCTTGGGCAATTTGCTGACCACCAGTTGGTGGGAGCGTTGCAGCAGCCCTTGCAGTTCCTCGGCACCCAACGGGTAGGGCGTGTTCATGATGATCCACTGGGCGCGCGCCAGATAAGGCGCCGGGTGAATGCCTGGACGGTCGCAATGACCAAGAAACAAATCCTTGTCGACCTTGAACGCCAAGGACTCCCCCCGCAGGTTCTGCAAGGCGAACATCTTGTTCCCGGCAATCGAAAATACCCGCACACCGCCCCATTTGTAATCCTCCCGCGCGCCCGGCAATGCCAGACAGAATGCCGCGACCTGCGCTTCGCTCATGCGTCCAGCCTTCATATCAAACGATCCCCACAGGCATTGAATGTTTCAATCAGATGGTCGAGCCAGGCGCGCACGGCCGGCATCACGCCGCGTCGATGAGGATAGACCGCTTGCAGCCAGCCACCCGGCAACGACCATTCTGGCAGCAACTGCACCAGCGAGCCGTTTGCCAATTCTTGTTCGCAGTACATCATGGGCAAAGTGGTGAAGCCCTGGCCGGCGAGGGCGCAAGTCTTGCGCACGATGAAGTCGTCTATGCCCAATCGCGCTTCAAGGGCCAGGTCATGATGCTTGCCCTGGCGGTCGACCAGACGAATGTGCACCATTCGATCGGGCTCGAGGGCGCCGAGCACGGGAAGGCTTTCCAGGTCATCCGGGTGATTGATGTCATGCCCCTTTAGGAACGCGGGGCTGGCCACCATCAGCATCTGTGCCTGACGGAGTCTTCGGGTTACCAGCAACGGGTCTTCGTCGCCCGGTTCACGCACGCGCAAAGCAACATCGACGCCCTCGGTCACCAGATCGACGCGACGGTTGACCAGCATCACCTCCAGTTGTACTTGCGGATATTTCTCCAGAAAACTGCTGATCACCCCCGGCAGCATTTCGTGGGCCAATCCGACGGGAGACGACACCCGCAAGCGACCGCGTGGTTCGCTGGACATGCTGGCCACGGCTTCATCAGCCATTTCGGCTTCCAGCAGCATCGCCTGGCAATGCCGCAGGTAGCGCTCACCCACGGCCGTCAGCTTGAGCTGGCGGGTGGTGCGTTGCAGCAGACGCGCGCCAAGACGCTCCTCCAGTTCGGCTATGCGCCGCGACAGCCGCGACTTGGGAATCCCCAGTAAGCGCCCGGCCGCTGCGAAGCCGCCTGCCTCCACGACTTTGGCAAAGTAATAAAGGTCATTGAGGTCTTGCATGGGCGTCTTCCAGATCGTTCTATCAGTGAGACAAACTATCGCATTGTTGCATGCTAATCAGCCATTGGTTTCATCTGTAGGATGGTCCCCATCTGATCGCCCTTGTGGGCGATCCTCACCTGGAGATCCCACATGAAACTGCTGCATATCGACTCGAGCATTCTTGGTGACAACTCGGCATCCCGTTTGCTGAGTGGCGAAGTGGTCAAAGCCTGGCAAACAGCCGAACCATCGGCTGTGGTGACTTACCGTGACCTGGCCGCTGACGCCATCAGCCACTTCTCCGCTAACACCCTGGTTGCCGCCGGCACCACCGCCGAGCTGCGCAACGCTGCACAACAGCACGAAGCCGAGCTGAGCGCCCAGACCCTGGCTGAATTCCTTGCCGCCGACGCCGTGGTTATTGCCGCGCCGATGTACAACTTCACCATTCCAACCCAACTCAAGGCCTGGATCGACCGCATCGCCGTTGCCGGTCAGACTTTCCGCTATACCGAAGCTGGCCCGGAAGGCCTGTGCGGTGGCAAGAAAGTGGTGATCGTTTCGACCTCCGGCGGTCTGCACGCTGGCCAAGCGACTGGTGTTGCCCACGAAGACTACTTGAAAGTGTTGTTTGGCTTCATCGGTATCACTGATATCGAATTCGTTCGCGCCCACGGCCTGGCCTACGGTGACGAAGTGCGCACCAAAGCCATGAGCGACGCGCAGACGCAAATCAGCGAGCAACTGTTCGCCGCAGCGTAAGGCTTGCGTAAAAGCGTCAAGCCGTTCAGGTAAAACCAAAAAAACTCTGTATTCTGGATACGCAAGTGCCAGATGCGGAGTTTTTTGTTTCTGGTCGTTTCAGATAGTGGCCCAAGATATGCAGTCATGGGTTACATCAATGGTCCGGTAACAAGGTGGGGCATCCCATGATGCGTCTATGTGCAGCCTTACTGATATGCCTGTTCGGCAGCCTGAATTTGGTGCACGCCGCCCCCGCGCCGCATCCTCACTGGAGCGTCGGTTATCACGAGATGAGTTTTCTCGACCCGCTCGATTTGCAACCGATGCGTGCCATCGCTTTTTATCCCTCCAGCGACAAAGAGCACTCCAGCACGTTGGAGGGCTATAGGGTCGAGGCCGGTGAAGACAGCAAAGTCGCCATGGGTCGTTTCCCGATGTTGATGCTCTCCCACGGCAACACCGGCACCCCGCTGGCCCTGCATGACCTCGCCACATCGCTGGCTCGCAAGGGGTTCGTGGTGGTGGCGGTGATTCATCCCGGGGACAACTCCAAGGACCACAGTCGGCTCGGCACCTTGAGCAACCTGTACGGTCGGCCGATCCAGATTTCTGAAGCCATTACCGCAACCCTGGGCGACCGCATGCTGGCGCCGTTTGTGAATGCCGATCAGGTGGGTGTCATCGGCTATTCAGCGGGCGGGGAGACGGCGTTGATCCTGTCCGGTGCGACGCCGGATCTGGACCGTCTGCGCCGTTACTGCCAGGAGCGCCCGGATGACCGCGATGCCTGCAACACGCAAGGTGAGTTAATTGTTGACCGCGATGATTTGCAGCCGGTGGCTGACCCACGCGTCCATGCCTTGCTGTTGATGGCGCCGCTGAGTCTGAAGTTTGGCCGGCACACCTTGGCCGATGTGCATGTGCCGGTGCTGCTCTACAGCGGTGACGGCGACAAGTTAGTGGCCTTCGACAAAAACGCTGCTGCACTGGCGCGCAAACTGCCTGTCGCTCCGGACTTCAAGTTACTGGCGGGGGCCGGGCACTTCGTGTTCATGGCGCCTTGCAACGACGAACAGATCGCGATCATGCCGGCCCTTTGTACCGATGCCGACGGCGTCGACCGCGAAGACATTCACCGCAATCTGATTTCCGAAGCGGGGCGCTTCTTCTCGCGTACGTTGGGCAAAGCGACACGGGCCGGGATGCAGACGGCGGATCAATAACCGCCTATATCCCCTTCAGGAGGAGCCGCGTCAGGTCATGGATCGGTGCTTGAGCAGCAATGTCAGCCCCAACCCGGCCACCGACAACAGCGCCGCACTGAAGAAAATCCACCCATACCCCAGGTTCAGCGCCACCGCCCCCATCAGCGGGCCGGCGATGGCCAGTGCCAGATCGAAGAACACCGCATAAGCGCTCAAGCCTGCGCCACGGCTGGAGTTGGGCACCTGCTTGATCGCTTCCACCCCCAGCGCCGGGTACACCAGCGACAGGCCAAACCCCGTCAGGCCTGCGCCGATCAAGGCATAACCGGTCGAAGGCGCCAGCCACAGCAGTACCAGGCCCACCGTTTCAATGGTCATGCAGGCGATGGCCGAGCTGAACCCGCCAAAACGGCTGATGCTGGAAATGAACATCAACCGCGCCAGAATGAAACACACACCAAAAACGGTCAGGCAGTAAGCCGCGCCGCTCCAGCCACGGTTGACGTAATACAAGGTGATAAAGGTGGTCAGGGTGCCATAGCCGATGGACGCCAGACTCAGGCTCGCACCAAAGGGCGCGATGCGTCCGAACACTGCCCAGAACGGCAAGCGTTCACCGCGCACCACAGGCACCGACGGTTTGTTGCGGATTAACAGCAACGCCATCATCGCCAGCGCACTAAGCGCGATCCCGAGACTGGTAAAGCCCAGTTGCCCGACCATCACCACGCCCAGCGGCGCGCCAATGGCGATGGCGCCGTAGGAGGCGATACCGTTCCAGGAGATGGACCGCGCCGTGTGTTCGGCGCCCACCTGGCCCATGCACCAACTGATGGTGCCGACGCCGATCAGGCCTTGGGCGATCCCCAGCAGCAAGCGCCCGGCAATCAGGATCAACAGGCTCAATAATGGAAGGCTTTGCAGCAGGGTCGACAACAAGGTCAAACCTCCGCTCAGCACAATCCCGATCAACCCGTAAACGATGGCGCGCTTGGTGCCGATGTTGTCGGACATGCGCCCGGCCATGGGCCGGCTGAGCAGGGTGGCCAGGTACTGGGAGCCGATGGTCAGCCCGGCGACAACGGCGCTGAAACCCAGCTGTTCATGGACATAGCCGGGCAACACCGCGATCGGCAAGCCGATGCAGAGGAAGGCAATAAAGGTATAGAAAACGATGGAGACGATCTGCAGGGTGATCGCCATGGAGCTTTGCGTTGGCTGTTGCTGCGCAGACATGAGGGCTTTTTCGCGGGCGGCGGTGGGAGAACTGCATGATGGCTTGGGTGCGGGATAAAAGAAAGCAGGCTAACTAATGTGATCGGGCATTTCCTGCGTCCCTGAAGGCCTGCTGGCGATGGTTCGGCACCGCGGAAAAAAACTGCCATGAAATGCAAAAAGCCCCGTCACACAGACAGGGCTTTTAATTTGACGCGCTTAGCTAACAGTTTGAGCTGCCTTAGAACACCACACCCTGGCTACGCAGGTAATCGTCGTAAGTGCCGCTGAAGTCGGTCACGCCGTTCGGGCTCAGCTCGATGATGCGAGTGGCCAGGGACGATACGAATTCACGGTCGTGGCTGACGAAGATCAGCGTGCCCGGATAGTTTTCCAGCGCCAGGTTCAGCGCCTCGATGGATTCCATGTCCAAGTGGTTGGTCGGTTCGTCCATGATCAACACGTTCGGCTTTTGCAGGATCAGCTTGCCGAACAGCATGCGACCTTGCTCACCACCGGAGATGACCTTGACCGACTTGAGGATCTCGTCGTTGGAGAACAGCATGCGCCCCAAAGTACCGCGAATCATCTGCTCGCCCTGGGTCCACTGACCCATCCAGTCGAACAGCGTCACGTCGTCTTCGAAATCGTGCGCGTGATCCTGGGCGTAATAGCCCAGCTCAGCGGCGTCGGTCCACTTGACGCTACCGGCATCCGGTGTCAGTTCGTTGACCAGGGTGCGCAGCAGGGTGGTTTTACCGATACCGTTCGGGCCGATGATCGCCACGCGCTCGCCAGCTTCAACCTGGAAACTGAAGTCCTTGAACAGGGTCTTGCCGTCGAAGCCCTTGGCCATGCGCTCGACGATGACCGCCTGACGGTGCAGCTTCTTGTTTTGCTCGAAACGGATGAACGGGCTCACACGGCTAGAAGGCTTGACCTCGGCCAGCTGGATCTTGTCGATGGCCTTGGCGCGGGAGGTGGCCTGCTTGGCTTTCGAGGCGTTGGCCGAAAAGCGGCTGACGAACGATTGCAGCTCGGAAATTTGCGCTTTCTTCTTGGCGTTGTCCGACAGCAGTTGCTCGCGGGACTGGGTCGCCACGGTCATGTACTCGTCGTAGTTGCCCGGGAACAGGCGCAGCTCGCCGTAATCCAGGTCAGCCATGTGGGTGCACACGCTGTTCAGGAAGTGACGGTCGTGAGAGATGATGATCATCAAGCTGGAGCGCTGGGTCAGCACGTTTTCCAGCCAGCGGATGGTGTTGATGTCCAAGTGGTTGGTCGGTTCGTCGAGCAACAGCACTTCAGGATCGGAGAACAGCGCCTGGGCCAGCAAGACACGCAGTTTCCAGCCTGGGGAAACTTCACTCATCGGACCGAAATGCTGCTCGATGCCGATACCCAGTCCCAGCAACAGTTCGCCAGCACGGGACTCAGCGGTGTAACCGTCCATTTCGGCGAATTCGGTTTCCAGTTCGGCGACGGCCATGCCGTCTTCTTCGGTCATTTCCGGCAGCGAATAAATGCGGTCGCGCTCGGCCTTGACCTTCCACAGCTCTTCGTGACCCATGATCACGGTGTCGATCACGGTGAACTCTTCGTAGGCGAACTGATCCTGGCGCAATTTACCCAGGCGCACGTTCGGCTCAAGCATGACCTGGCCACCGGATGGATCAAGATCGCTACCGAGGATTTTCATGAAGGTCGACTTGCCACAACCGTTGGCGCCGATCAGACCGTAGCGGTTGCCCGCGCCGAATTTGACCGAAACGTTTTCGAATAGCGGCTTGGCGCCGAACTGCATCGTGATGTTAGCTGTAGAGATCAAAGGTTTTTCCTGCGAAGCATTCAGAGTAGCCAGGGTGGCGGCTGGACCGCGCTTGACCCGAGTCAAAGTGCGCTGAAACGGGTTTTTTCCGTCATCAACGAGGTGGCGCGTAAAGTTTGGCGGCGATTGTACTGGTCTGGCACTTCAAACGATAGGGTAATGAGGCCATACCGTCGCTTTGACGGTAGCCGCGCACAGATTTTCACTGTTATAGGTTAACTATTGGTTACAAAGTGTGGCTAAAATGCCACCTTTCACCGAGGCCGACATACGGCCTGGCTCGAACGAGGGCCAGTGGAGCTGTTGTTTCGAATTCAGACGCTGCACAAGACCCGAGGGCCGATGGCTGGCAGGGGGCGCAGTTTGTTCACTTCTGACGTGTGACGATTTCCGTGAAACTGATCATTGCCGCTATTTATGTAGTCTCCATCGCGTATGTCCACCTGCGCGGTCGCGTGCGCCACAAGCTGGGTCGCCAATTGAGTGATCACTCGACGTTTCTGGCACCGATCAATTGCTTCCTTTATATGTTCTCGAAAATCCCTAACAAGCCTTACCTCAATCCGGCGGACTTTCCGGATCTGAGCCCCTTGCAGACCCATTGGGAAGAAATCCGCGCTGAAGGCCAGAACCTGCTGCGGGCCGGCGAGATCAAGCGTTCCAACCAATACGACGACGTCGGCTTCAACTCGTTCTTCAAGACCGGCTGGAAGCGTTTCTACCTCAAGTGGTACGGCGACAGCCACCCGTCGGCCATGAAGTTGTGCCCGCGCACCACTGAGCTGGTACAAAGCATCGGCTCAATCAAGGCCGCCATGTTCGCCGAGTTGCCGCCGGGCTCCAAACTGGTGCGTCACCGTGACCCGTATGCCGGTTCCTATCGCTATCACCTGGGCCTGGAAACCCCGAACGATGCCGGTTGCTACATCAACGTCGATGGCGAGAGCTACCACTGGCGTGATGGCGAAGCGGTGATGTTCGATGAGACCTTCATTCATTACGCCGAAAACACCACGCAGCAGAACCGCATCATTTTGTTCTGCGATGTCGAGCGTCCGATGAAATATCGGTGGGCGGCAGCGTTCAACGGCTGGTTCAGCCGCACGGTGATGTCGGCTGCCGGTGCGCCGAACGAGGCGGGTGACAAGACGGGTGGCATCAACCGTCTGTTCGGCAAGATCTACAAAATTCGTTTGCGTGGCAAGGAACTGAAGAAGCGTAATCGCAAGCTCTATTACTTGCAGAAATGGGCGTTCTTCGGTGGGTTGCTGGCGATTTTTGTTCTGGTCTGATTCATTCGTTTGCAGTATTGGCGTCATCGCAGGCAAGCCCGCGATGACGCCAATACTGCAACACATCACTTACTGACTTTTTTCCGCGCTGCCGGCTTACTTGCCGCCTTGGGTTTTGCCGGCGCCTTATCGGCGCTCTTGCCCCCCAGGCTGCGTTTGAGCAATTCGGTCAAATCAATGACATCCGCTGTCTTGCGAGCTTCTTCGCCGGTATCCGTCTCAACATCCTCGATCTTGCCTTCATGGGCCTTCTTGTTCACCAGCGCCATGATCTTCTCTTCAAACCCGTCGCGATAATCTTCCGGTGTCCATTCGGCGCTCATGTCCTCTACCAGGCGCTTGGCCATGTCCAATTCACCTTTAGTCAATTCCGCCTTGGTGACGTCCGGACCCAACGCCAGCTCATCCAGACTACGGACCTCAGCCGGCCAGCGCAGTTTGACCAACACCAAGGCCGAGTCCAATGGCATCAAAGCGGCGAGGTACTGGCGGGTATGCAACACCACGCGCGCCAGCGCGACCTTCTTGGTTTTGGTCAGGGTCTCGCGTAATAACGCGTAGACCTTGCCGCCGCGCTTATCCGGTGCCAGGTAGTAGGGGGTATCGATGTGTTGCAGCGGAATGTTGTCGCCGTCGACAAAGGCAAAGATATCGATGGTCTGCGTCGACAACGGATGCGCCGAGCGGATTTCTTCTTCGCTGAGCACGACATATCGACCTTTTTCATACGCGACACCTTTGACGATGTGCTCCTTGGTCACTTCCTTGCCGGTGACTTTGTTGACCCGTTTGTAGCCCACCGGGTCCATGGTGCGGCTGTCGAGCCAGTCGAAATCCACCCCTTGGGAGGACGTTGCCGAGACCAGCGCCACAGGTATGTGCACCAATCCGAAACTGATCGCGCCTTTCCAGATTGCCCGTGCCATGGTCGTCTACTCGCGAGTGATGATCAGGTGACCGTGGGGCCCAAACAAAAGTTGCAATGGCCTGCAGCCCGTCCCTGGCCGCAGATCAACTTCGTGTTACATGTTGCTGTTGAGGTTTTGGTTAACAAATCCGAACCCGGGGCGTAGCGTGCTATCGAAGTCCTTACACGCGCGCGTCCAGAGGCAACCCATGAACAGATGCATCTTCGGCTTCATCCTGTTGGCCTTGAGTGCCACAATTGGCCCCCTGGCCCAGGCGCAAGCTCCGTCGCTTCGTGCACCCTTGCTGGTGGCGCAGAACCTGCCGAACAGCGGCAACAACAATCCGTATAACAGTCCGATTCGCCGGGCCAATCCCAACAGCATGCAAGGCACGCAACCCAGCGCCCCGGCCATCCGGGGGCCGAACACCGTGCCCGTGCCGCGCCCACCGACGCTTGATAACGGCGGCATCGGCAATCGCTCTTCGCAGACGCCGAGTGCGCCTTCCAGTCCACCCAAATTCATACCCAATCCACCTCCTCGGGATTCGGGCACTTCTACTCGCTAAATGGCAGGCCCTCATTTCTGCCCACCGTTCTCATGACAAAAGGAATCGTGCATGTTGCGTACATCCCTTCTGACCGCTCTCTGTGCCAGTGCAATGTTGACGGCGACGCTGCCGGTTCTGGCCGCGTCCGCGCAGGAAATGAACAGTGAACAAGGTACCCTTGAGGTCACGTCAATCGCCAAGGGGCTGGAGCATCCCTGGTCCGTGGCGTTTCTGCCCGACCGGCAGGGCATGCTGGTGACCGAGCGGCCCGGCAACCTGCGCCTTGTCAGCATTGAAGGCAAGTTATCGGCGCCGATCAGCGGCGTGCCCAAGGTTTGGGCCAAGGGGCAGGGCGGTTTGCTGGATGTGGTGTTATCACCGGATTTCAGGCAGGACCGTCTGGTTTATCTGTCCTACGCCGAGGGCGGCGGTCAGGGCGACAAGGCCGGCACGGCTGTCGGTCGCGGGCGGTTGTCCGAAGACCTGACGAGCCTCAAGGATTTCACGGTGATTTTCCGGCAGGAACCAAAGCTCTCCGTCGGCAACCATTTTGGTTCGCGGCTGGTTTTTGACCGTGACGGCTATCTGTTCATTACCCTGGGGGAAAACAACGACCGCCCGACCGCACAGGACCTCGACAAACTCCAAGGCAAGGTCGTTCGCATTTATCCCGACGGTAAAATACCGGACGACAACCCATTTGTCGGTCAGTCCGGTGTGCGACCCGAGATCTGGTCCTACGGCGTGCGCAATCCGCAAGGTGCGGCGCTTAATCCATGGACCGGCACCCTGTGGGAAAACGAACACGGTCCTCGGGGCGGCGACGAATTGAACGTCATCGAACGCGGCAAGAATTACGGCTGGCCATTGGCAACCCACGGCATCAACTATTCCGGTCAGCCCATCCCTGAGGCCCAGGGTAAAACTGCCGAAGGCACCGTCGGGCCAAGGCATTTCTGGGAGAAATCACCTGGCTTGAGTGGCATGGCCTTTTACGACAGCGATCGTTTCAAGGCATGGCAGCACAACGTCTTCATCGGCGCGCTGGTGACGCAGGAGCTCATCCGACTGCAGTTCAACGGCGACAAGGTGGTTCACGAGGAGCGTCTGCTGGGTGAGCTCAACAAACGCATCCGCGATGTGCGGCAGGGGCCGGATGGTTACTTGTATGTGCTGACCGATGAAGGGGACGGCGGACTCTACAAGGTAGGCCTTAAATAACAGATCGCACCTGCGGCAGCCCGTATAGGAGCTGCCGCAGGCGTCGACTTTTTCAGTTCACCTGGCGTACAAAACCACCGCCGCGCGCAACTTGCCCCGCCCAAAACTGCACATCTTCTCGAACTCCCCATGGCTGACCGGCATATGCTGGCAGTCCATGGCCTGGCGATGCTGGCTATGGTCCACATCGGGATCGTGCAGATAGACGAACTCGTCATCGCAATCGGTCACGATCACCCAGTGCGGTGATTTCGAGCGCGTCAGGCGATAACTGCTGATCAGCACCAAAGGCTGCCCCCCTTCTTCCAGAAGCTGCGGCAGTTTCAGTGGCCCACCGATCTCGCACTCGACGTCGCTGGTCAGCAGCTGCTCCGTGAACGCCTCGTGCACCAGGCGCATTACGTCTTTTTTATGCGTGTCGCGCACACCGTCGAGGAACAATGGCCCGGCCATGCTGAGTTGCAGACGCACCCTGAACCCGCGGCGCCAGGCAGCCAATGCCAAACCTTGAGGGCTGCAGCCGCCGTGGCCGGAGGTCATGAACACGGTGGTTGCCTCGCGCCAGATCTGCAGTTCTTCGCGACGTTCCAGAAAGTCAGGCCGTTGCAGTGCGGCCATGGCCATGATCAGGCAAGCCGGACCGCAGGTGAACTCGGTGGTTTGTGCGTAGTAGGGCACTTGAATGTTGCGCGACTCGCGGTGCTGCAGAATGCGCTTCTCCAGGCGTAGCGCATCGGCATGGTCCTGGTAATAGTCATGAATCACGGCAAAGCGCCGGTAGCCGTTGCGCTCATACAGGGCAATCGCCGCCGGATTGTCGATACGCACCTCCAGCCGCAAATAGGCACAATCGTGTTCCAGGGCGCAGGCCTCGACGCGATCGAGTAACTTTTTGCCCAAGCCGTTGCCTCGCGCCTGGGCGGCGATGGCGATCGAATACAGACGTGCCAGCGACGTGCCCCGATGAAAAAGCACCACGGCATAACCCAGTAAATGCTCACCGGCCTGAGCTACCAGCAGTTGCCCGTGGGCACGAGTAATCATCCATTGAAAGCTGCGACTGTTGAGCCGGTCGGTGGTGAAACACTGCTCCTCCAGTTGCAACAATTCGGGTAAGTCTTCCAATACCGCCAAACGAAAAAATGTATTCATATGACCGCCGTAAAAGTTGCGTAACGAAACGGGACTTTCAAAAAACTTCGTGCTTAATAGATACGGTCTTGTTCACCAAAACGGATCGATCACTATGTCAGCGGTACAAGGTCATTGGCGCGAAGTATCCGAGCAAACTTTGCCGGCGGCAATCACTTCTGAAACTTATTTAAATGGCTCTTTACATGAGCCGGGCAGAACTTCAAGCCAGTTGATTATCATCGTCGAGCGCAAGGAAGACTGGGCGTCTTATTTCCCCAGCGAGGACATCGTCACGGCCCAGGAGTATCTGGAGCAAACCCGTGAAAACGAGCAGGGCAAGCGTGTGCAGGTTATCAATCTGTGTCGCAGCTACAAGTATCTGGGGCACGGCTATTACTGTTCACTGTTGGCTGAAGCCCGTGGCCACAAAGTTATTCCGTCGGTGCGGACCATCAGCGAACTGACCCGTAAATCCCTGTATGGATTAGCGCTGGATGACCTCGATAAAACCCTGGAGAAAGCCCTGAGTCACCACGCTTACAGCGATACCGAAGGTTTTACCCTGACGCTTTATTTCGGCAGGACGAATATCGAGCCGCTGCAGGATTTGGCGCGACAGTTATTTGAGGTGTTTGCTTGTCCGATCTTGTTAGTTGAATTTCGCAGAGCTAACGGTTGGCATATCGAAGGCATCAAGTCCGGCGCGCTGCACAAGTTGCGCGAAGATCAGGAAGATCAGTTTGCGCATTCCCTCGACAGTTTCAGTCGCAAGATCTGGCGCCAGCCCCGGTCCCGGCGATTGGCCCGATACGACCTGGCCATCCTGCATGATCCCCATGAAGCATTGCCGCCCTCCAATGCCAAGGCGTTGGATAATTTTGTCAGGGTCGGCAGGACGCTGGGTATCGACGTCGAGCTGATCGAGCGCAAGGATTATTCGCGAATCGCTGAATACGACGGTTTGCTGATACGCGAGACCACCAGCGTCGACAACCACACCTACCGTTTCGCCAAGAAGGCCGAGAGCGAAGGGCTTGTGGTGATGGACGACCCGGCGTCGATCCTGCGCTGCACCAACAAGGTGTACCTGACCGACTTGCTCAAAAGTCACCAACTGGGCATGCCCGCGACCGAAATCCTCTACAAGGAACGACCGGAAGATTTCGAACGGGTAGGTGAACGTCTTGGCTTTCCGTTGGTGCTGAAGATCCCCGACGGCTGTTTTTCCCGGGGGGTGATCAAAGTCGAAAGTCAGCAAGCGCTGCTCGAGGCCACCGCCGAACTGTTCGAACACTCGGTGCTATTGCTGGCACAGGAGTTTTTCTACACCGAATACGACTGGCGCATCGGCGTACTCAACCGTAAACCGATTTTTGCCTGCCAGTACTTCATGTCCAAGGGGCATTGGCAAATCTATAACCACAAAGCCAAAGGCCAGGACATCAACGGTGAGTGCCGGACCCTGGCCGTTCACGAAGCGCCGCGGGCGGTGGTGGAACTGGCGGTGAAGACCGCGAACCTGATCGGTGATGGCTTGTACGGCGTTGACCTCAAACAGTCGGGTGACAAAGTGGTGGTGATCGAGGTGAACGACAACCCGAACATGGACGCCGGTATCGAAGACGCCTACTTGCAGGACGATCTGTACTCGCTGGTGCTTGAGGAGTTTGTGCGACGCCTGGATCTGAAGCGTCGCGGCCAGGCCTGGTGATCGGCCGATGATCAAGAGCTTTGAATTGACCCACGGTGCATTGCACGCCGTCGACCGGCTGGACGCGCCAGTCATGCTGTTCAGCAATCCCGATGCGGCCGAACGCGATCTGCTGCATAGCCATTTCAAACTTGATGCACACGCTCTGGCGTCGGCACTGGACCCTGACGAGGTGTCGCGCATCGAGTTTCACCCCGACAACCTGTTCCTGATCTGGAAACACCCGGAAAACTACTCTGGAGCCGACAGCCTGGCGTTTGAGGTGTCTTCCTGTGGGTTGCTGTTCAGCCCGGACCGTCTCCTGGTGATTGCCACCGATGACGCGCCGCTTGGCGGATTGGGCAGGCGGCAGGCCTTAAATACGCCACTGGATGTGTTGCTCGATTTGCTGTTCAACAACATCCACCACTATTTGGGTCACCTCAAAGTCATCAAGCTGGTTGCCCGGGAGTTGCAGCAGAAATTCAACGCATCGATGCAGAACCAGCACCTGATCCAGATGTTCAACCTCAGCGAAAGCCTGATCTATTACATCAACGCGATCCACAGCAATGGCGCGGTACTCACCCGCCTGCGCAATCACGCGGAAAAGGAACACTTCGACGCGCATGCCATCGGCTTGATCGACGACCTCATCATCGAAAACAACCAATGCTACAAACAGGCGGAGATCTATTCGACAGTGTTCTCCGGGCTGATCGATGCCCGGGGCAACCTGATGAACAACAGCATGAACAACCTGCTGCGCAAACTGACGTTGATCAACGTGGTGTTCCTGCCGCTGAACCTGATCGCCAGCATCGGCGGCATGTCCGAGTTCAGCATGATGACCGCTGGAACACCATGGTGGGTGTCATACCCATTGTTTTTGATGGCGATGATGCTGGGGGCGGGAGTGATGGTGATAGGGCTCAAACGCTTGGCGAAATGAATCGGGTGAGTGATATGTCGTGATCGCTGGCAGCTGGCGCCCACAGTGTTGTTGCGACGTCAGCAAACCTGCAGGAGCGGGCCTGCTCGCGATAGCCATCTTGGATTCGACAGCGACTTACCATTGACTTGGCCCGCGTGCCCGGCTAATTTCCGGCCATGACTTCCACCGTATTGCGCTGCCAGCCAAGCATTATTACCGCCATTCCTCATTTGGCGGGCTAGCTCACGACTGCAGCACCCAACCCGCCCTAGAGGCGGGTTTTCACTTTCTGTCTCAGGGCTTTATCAGCAAGGTCGCCGACCCTGCATACCGGAGACAGCCATGAGCCACACCGCTCAACAACAAGCCTTGCTTGAACACTACGTGAAAAAAATCCTCGCGGCGCCCGTCTATGAATTGGCGGTGCGGACGCCGTTGCAAGCGGCACCTGCGTTGTCCGAGGCACTGGCCAATCAAATTCTGTTGAAGCGTGAAGACTTGCAACCGACCTTTTCCTTCAAGATCCGTGGCGCCTACAACAAACTGGTGCAATTGACTGATGAGCAGAAGGCGCGAGGTGTCATCACAGCTTCCGCTGGCAATCATGCCCAAGGCGTGGCGCATGCCGCACGCGAGCTGGGCATTGCCGCAACCATTGTCATGCCGGCCATGACACCGGAGCTGAAGGTGCTCGGCGTTCGCAGCCGTGGCGCTGAAGCGGTGCTGCACGGTGAAAGCTTTCCGTTCGCCCTGGCCAGGGCGCTGGAGCTGGCAGAACAAAGCGGCAGGACGTTCGTGTCACCGTTTGATGATCCGGATGTGATTGCCGGGCAAGGTACCGTTGCGATGGAGATACTGCGTCAGCACCAGGGGGCGCTCGACGCAATGTTTATACCGGTTGGGGGTGGCGGCTTGATCGCCGGCATCGCCGCGTACGTTAAATACCTTCGACCACAGGTGCGCATCATCGGAGTTGAGTCGGAACACTCCGCCTGTTTGCAGGCCGCCTTAGAGGCAGATGAGCGCGTGGTGCTGCCCAACGTCGGAACCTTCGCCGACGGCGTGGCGGTTGCGCAGATCGGCGCTCACGGGTTTGAGGTGTGTCGGTTTTGCGTGGATGAAGTGCAGACGGTCAGTAACGATGAGCTGTGTGCCGCGATCAAGAATATCTACGACGACACCCGCTCGATCACCGAGCCATCCGGCGCCTTGGCCGTGGCCGGCATCAAGAAGTACGTGGCCCGCACGGGAATCCGCGGGCAGACGCTAGTGGCCATCGACTCCGGTGCCAATATCAATTTCGACAGCCTGCGCCATGTTGCCGAACGCGCCGCGATCAGCGTCGCCTCGGCGTGAAGGAGGCAGGGGATGCAAACGCACTATGTGAGTGCAAATTGCAGGGTCGCGCGCGGGCTTTTTTGCAAAATGCATGACCGATGTCACCTGTTGTTGCATTAAACCTTTGATTTACCGATGAGCTGCACCGTTAATTTCAGGGCATGTTTTATGCTGTAGCTGTTCTCAAGCTGACCGGGATTTCACATGAGCCAGCGTCGATAGCTGTTTGGCAATCTCACAAAGGAGAGGGTGGCCATGTTTCTTTCTGCCTTGGAACTTCGCAATATCATTGAAAGCAGTTTTTTGCCCAAACGTTGTCAATGCTCGCTATCACCGGAGCTGAAGATGACCGTCAAGGTTTACGCCGACGGTAGCACCGACACCCTCGATCTCTTAAGAACGGATATCGATGCGCAACATCTGAATAGTTGTCGGGAAATCCACGAATTGATTGCAGGCCTGCGCAACGATCTCGGCAACCACCACGTGGAAAGCGAGCATCGACGCGTGGTTGGCAAAGTGCTCTAGCGCTCGATTTCAATCTCTTGCGAGAGACGCTGGGCCTGGAGAAACGCCAGGCCCAGCGCCAATGCGGCAGTCAGTTCTGATAACTGCATGCGTCCGACAGTTTTCGATAGGCCAGTTCGGCGGGCCTACCCGACTGCTCATCGATATACGTCATTTTTGCCGTCACCACTTGGCATTCCAGCGTGGTGGGCTCGGTCAGGGCTATCACTTTACCCACATGCAGTGGCATGCCGTAATGGTACGAGGCCACAGGCTGAGCGGAGGTGGTGTCAGCCAGGGCGAACTCTGAAAAAGCGGCACAGACAAAGGCTGAAGAAACGAGCAAGACGCGCGAGTTCATGGGGGCAATCTCCAGTGCAGACGGAAGTCAGCTCGACATATGGTCGAACCTGCCGCACTGGGCGTCAGAAGACTCTGAAGGCGTGCGGTCCAGTTATTGTTGGACTGCACGATTAAGCATTGGTTAATTCACGTGAACGCCACCTGTCGCTTTGCCACTACCGTTCGGCGGATGCACCCATCGCATTCAGTCAATCACCAACTGCTGCCGATAAGGCATGTCCGGCCCGGTCTTGCTGCAAGTCAGCGCCGCCGCCTGAACCGCAAACCGCACCATCGTCTCGATCTGCTCGCGACTCAGCTCACGCAACCCTTCAATTGAATCCAGCTGCTGCTCGGTCAGCCAGGTGATCAATGCCGCCTGAAAGGTATCGCCCGCGCCTACGGTGTCGGCGATCTTGACCACGCAGGCCGGCACTGACCACGAACCATGTGCTCGACTGAACACCGTCGCGCCCTCGCCACCACGGGTCAGGAACACCAACTGACAACGCTGCTGCAACCAGCCATCAATGACCCGCGCAGGATCCTGTTCGGGATATAACAGGGTCAAATCTTCATCACTGACCTTGATCAGGTCGGCGTGCTCGACCAGCGTGGCAATCCGCGAACGCCACAACTCGATATTGGGCTCAGGATTGAGGCGCACGTTCGGATCGAGGCTGATCAGGCGTTTGCCGCTTTCCCGGCGTACCAACGCCAACAAGGTGTCGGCAATCGGTTGCACCACCAGCGAAAACGAACCGATGTGCAAGCCGCGCACCTGCGGACCCAACGCCGGCAGGTGTTCCGGTGTCAACTGACGGTCAGCACAGCCTTCGCCACGGAAGCTGTACTGTGGCGAGCCATTGGCGCCGACCGCGACCATGGCCAGTGTGGTCGGCGCGGCGAAGTCCACCAGATAGTCGGTTTGTACACCTTCATCCTGAAGCACTTGCAGCAGTCGTCGGCCGAGGTAGTCGGTAGACAGCCCGGCAAACAACGCCGCGTCCACGCCCAAACGGCGCAAGCCTACCGCGACATTCAACGGCGAACCGCCGGCAATCGCCTTGAAGTTCACTTTGGAAGCCAGGCCGCTGGCATCGTCTTCACTGAAGAAATCGAACAGCGCTTCGCCACACACCAGATACATAATTGTTCGCTCTTTAAAGGGTTGCGACATGCTGTTGATAGCGTTCGTAGGCCTGCTGCGAGAGCACTACGTTTTCTGCAATCGGCAGGGTTTCACTGGCCAGGTCGAGCTTGACGCAGCGCTCGCACAGTTGCGCCAGGCTGTCCTCGTGCCCGTTTGCCCGGGACTTGCACCACGCCGCCTGAATCGCCGCCCCCAGGGCCGCGGCTTCGCTTTGTTCGGTGCAAATCACTGGCGTGTTCATGATGTCGGCGACCACTTGCCGCCATACCGGACTTTTCGAACCGCCGCCGATCAGGCAGATGCTGCGGCTTTGTAAGCCATTTTGCCGCAACAGGTCCAACCCGAAACGCAATCCGAAAGTTGTGCCTTCGACGACCGCGCGACACAGGTTGGCCTGGGTCAGGTTGGTCATGGTCAGGCCCAGCACGCTGCCGGTGGCGTGGGGCAGGGCGGGGACGCGTTCACCATTGAGAAACGGCAGCATACACACGCCTTCCGCGCCGATGGGGGCTTGGGCAACCAGCGCGTTGAAGCGCTCGATATCGAGGTCGAACAATTCGCGGATAACCCCGGTGGCATTGGTCAGGTTCATGGTGCAGATCAACGGTAGCCAGCCGCCGCTGGAAGAGCAGAACGTGGCGACTGCCGCGTCCGGGCTGACGGTCGGTTGATCGGCATAGGCGTATACCGTGCCGGACGACCCGAGGCTCATGGTAATGGCCCCGGGCCGAATGTTACCGGTGCCGATGGCGCCCATCATGTTGTCGCCGCCACCGCTGGAGACCAGTGCCTTCGGATTGATACCCAACTGTTCGGCGATTGCCGGCAGGATCGTGCCGACGGCCGCGTGCGCGTCGATCAGTTCCGGCAGCGCCGATTGCAGGCGTCCGCCGGGATCGATGTCGCGCAGTATCTGCAAATCCCACTGACGGGTGCGCACGTTGAAATAGCCCGTGCCTGAAGCATCGCCGTACTCGCTGCAACTGCGCCCGGTGAGCCAGAAGTTCAGGTAATCGTGGGGCAGGAGAATGTGGGCAATTCGGGCAAACACCGCAGGATGCTGTTCCTTGGTCCACAACAGTTTGGACACGGTATAGCCCGGTGCGATGACTACGCCCAGACGCTCCAGCGAACCTTTCTCGCCGCCCAGGCGTTCGAGCAGTCGATCATTCTCTGCGCTGGTTTCGGTGTCGCACCAGAGTTTGGCCGGGCGCAGCACCTGGCCCTGATCATCGAGCAGGACCAGGCCATGTTGCTGGCCGGAAACACCGATGCCGAGGATGTCCTGGCCATCGACGTCGGCTGCGAGCAAGGCGCGTCGGGTGGCGAGGGCAAAGGCTTCCAGCCATTGAGTGGTGTCCTGTTCGCGACGGCCGTTGGCGCCGCTGATCATCGTGTGAGAGGCGGCACCGAGGCCCAGCACCTCTCCACTGACGGCGTCGAGGATGATGGCTTTGGTGCCTTGGGTGCCGCAGTCGATGCCTAGGAATAATTGTTGATTTGCCATGGAATGTCCTTGGTGTGTCAGGTCGAAATCGGTGAGTCCATTCGCGAGCAGGCTCGCTCCCACATGGGATCTTGTTTTCGCTCAAGATCTACTGTGGGAGCGAGCCTGCTCGCGAAGGCGGCAGTTGCTTCACCGCAAGTCTCAGGTCAAAACCCGCTCCAGCGTCCGCGTCACACCCACCTCCCGCAAACTGTTGCAGCACCACTCGAACGCCGCGACAAACGCCGCCGAACGCGGGATCGCCGTGCCAAAAATCTCCTCGACCTCCAGCAAACGCTGGGTGATCAACGCATCATCGGCCACCAACGCCTGGCAGAACGCCGCTCGCGGGTCCGGTATCGAATAGGTGTCGCCATTCTCATCCACACCCTTCAAATACAAGGCCCACGCCGCCACTACCAGCGCCGCTCGTTTGGTCTCCCGGCCATCGGCAATCAGGCGGTTAATAGTCGGAATGGTGAACTTGGGAAATTTCGACGAACCGTCCGAGCACACCCGCTCCAGTTGATCGGCAATCGCCTGATTGGAGAAACGCGCCACCAGCGTGTTCTTGTAATCAGTCAGGTCAATGCCCGGCACTGGCGCCAGTTGCGGGGTGACGTCCAGGTCCATGTAGGCGCGCATGTAGCGTACGAACAGCGGGTCGTTCATGGTTTCGTGGACGAAGCGATAGCCCTTCAAAAAACCGAGATAGGTCAGCGCCAGATGGCTGCCGTTGAGCAGCTTGATTTTCATGTCTTCATAAGGCGTGACGTCGTCGGTGAACTGCACACCGACCTGTTCCCAGGCCGGGCGGCCGTTGACGAACTTGTCTTCCAGCACCCACTGTACAAACGGTTCGCAGACCACCGGCCAGGCGTCGTCCACCCCGTGCTTGTCCGCCAGTTGCAGACGATGCTCAGTGCTGGTCATCGGCGTGATGCGGTCGACCATGGCGTTGGGGAAGCTGACATTGCTCGCTATCCAGTCACGCAAGCCAGCGTCACGCAGACCGGCGAAGGCCAGCAACGCCTTGCGGGTGACCGCGCCGTTGTGCGGCAGGTTATCGCACGACATCAAGGTGAACGCAGGCGTACCTGCGGCCCGGCGCCTGGCCAGTGCGGCGCATAGAAAGCCGAACACGGTTTTCGGTGCATCCGGATTGGCCAGATCGTGTTGAATTTGCGGCAAGTGGGCCATGAATTCGCCGTTGCTGTCATCGATGCAATACCCGCCCTCGGTGATCGTCAGGGAAACGATGCGGATCTGCGGTTCGGCGAGTTTGTCGATCAGCGCGGCCGCACCGTCCTCGGCCAGCAACATATTGCGGATGGCACCAATGACCCGGACTTCGGTGTCATCGGTGTCACCCAATTCAAACAGGGTGAACAAGTAATCCTGTTCTTTGAGGTCATCGCGGGCACGACGGTCTTCGGCACGCAGGCCGACCCCGCAGATCGCCCAGTCCAGGCCTTCGCCGGTGTTCATCAGGGCGTCGGTGTAATACGCCTGATGGGCGCGATGAAAACCGCCGACGCCGATGTGGGCGATGCCTTGGCGCGTGTCGCTGAGGGCGTAGGCGGGCAGGATCACTTCGGGGGCGAGGCGGTTGAGGTTTTGTTTATTGAGCTTCATCAAAAGGTCTCGCAAATCAGGCGGCAACGCGCAAAGGACGGGTCAGTGCCACGCCGTCGGCATCGAATAAATGGCAGTGCTCGGGGTCCAGGTGCAGGCTAAGGGTTTCGCCGTAACGGCTCGCCAGGTCGCCGCGCACTCGCATGGTCAGTGCTTCGCCGGAGGCTGTACGCACATGGCAGAAGGTGTCGCTGCCCAGGCGTTCGCTGACGTCGGCGGTGACTTGCAACGCGCAGTCGCCGGGTTTCGCCGGTTCCAGGTGTTCCGGACGAATGCCCAGCGTCACCGCGCCACCGACACTCAGGCTGGCGCCGTTCAGCGGCAGGCTGATGCGGGTACCGGCGTCAAGTTGTACGTCGCAACCCTGGCCGTCGACGCGGGTGATCCGGCCTTTGAGGAAGCCCATTTTCGGCGTGCCGAGGAAACCGGCGACGAACAGGTTGGCCGGCTGGTGATACAGATCCAGCGGCGAGCCGACTTGTTCGATCTTGCCGCCGTTGAGCACCACGACTTTGTCGGCCATGGTCATGGCTTCGACCTGGTCGTGCGTCACGTAGATCATCGTCGCTTGCAGGTCTTTGTGCAGGCGCAGTAACTCCAGACGCATCTGCACCCGCAGCGCCGCGTCAAGGTTGGAGAGCGGTTCGTCGAACAGGAAAATCTTCGGGTTGCGCACGATGGCCCGGCCAATCGCCACGCGTTGGCGCTGGCCTCCGGACAATTGCTTGGGCTTGCGCTCGAGCATCGGCCCCAGTTCAAGGATGCGTGCCGCTTCGCCGACTTTCCTTTCCACCTCTGCCTTGGGCACACCGGCCAGATCAAGGGCGAACGACATGTTCTTGCGCACGCTCATGTGCGGGTACAGCGCGTAGGTCTGGAACACCATCGCCAGGTCACGTTTGGCCGGGCTGACTTCGGTGATGTCGCGGCCGTCGAGTTCGATGGTGCCGCCGCTGACTTCCTCCAGGCCGGCGATCAACCGCAGCAGCGTGGATTTGCCGCAGCCTGAAGGTCCGACGAAGACCACGAATTCCTTGTCGTTCACTTCAAGGTCGATGCCCTTGATGATGGAAAATCCTTCGAAGCCTTTTTGCAGATTCTTGATTTTCAGGTTGGCCATGGTGGCGCTCCTTTTGTACTTGTTCTTTGAGGGCTATTTCACGGCACCGAACGACAGGCCGCGGACCAATTGCTTCTGGCTGATCCATCCAAAGATCAGGATCGGCGCACACGCCAGGGTTGAGACCGCCGACAACTTGGCCCAGAACAACCCCTCGGGACTTGAGTACGAAGCGATCAACGCAGTCAGTGGCGCGGCCTTCGACGAGGTCAGGTTCAGCGACCAGAACGCCTCGTTCCAGCACAGAATCAGCGACAACAGCACCGTGGAGGCCAGGCCACCTTTGGCGATCGGCAGCAGCACCCGGACCATTTCCTGCCACAGCGTGGCGCCATCGAGGCGGGCGGCTTCGAGGATGTCCTTGGGGATGTCTTTGAAGTAGGTGTAAATCATCCAGACCACGATTGGCAGGTTGATCAGGGTGTAGATCACGATCAACGCGATACGCGTGTCGAGCAGGCCGAAACTCTTGGCCAGCAGGTAGATCGGCATCAGTACGCCCACCGGCGGCAACATCTTGGTCGAGAGCATCCACAGCAGCGTGCCTTTGGTGCGCTGGGTTTCGTAGAACGCCATGGAGTAAGCGGCCGGCACCGCGATCAGCAGGCACAGGGCCGTGGCGCTGAAGGAAATCACCACCGAGTTCCAGGCGAAACTGAAGTAATCGCTGCGCTCGTTGATGTGCAGATAGTTTTCCAGTGTCGGTGCGAAAATGAACTGAGGTGGCGTGGCGAATGCGTCGATTTCGGTTTTGAAACTGGTCATCACCATCCAGAAGATCGGGAAGAAAATCACGATCGCAATGGCCCAGGCCAGGGTGCCGAGGAGCAGGCTTTGCACGCGGCGGGATTGTTGAAGAGTCATGGCAGGCCTCAGGCTTTGTCTGTCAGGTTTTTGCCGATCATCCGCACCAGCACGATGGCCGCGATGTTGGCGATCACCACCGCGATCAACCCGCCAGCGGACGCCATGCCGACGTCGAACTGCACCAGCGCCTGGTTGTAGATCAGGTAGGCGAGGTTGGTCGAGGCGTAGCCCGGGCCGCCGTTGGTGGTGGTGAAAATTTCGGCGAACACCGAGAGCAGGAAAATGGTTTCAATCATCACCACCACCGCAATCGGCCGTGCCAGGTGCGGCAGGGTCAGGTGCCAGAAAATCGCGATGGGGCCCGCGCCGTCCAGACGTGCGGCTTCTTTCTGTTCCTGGTCGAGGGACTGCATGGCGGTCATCAGGATCAGGATCGCGAAGGGCAGCCATTGCCAGGAGACAATGATGATGATCGACAGCAACGGGTAGTGCGCCAGCCAGTCCACGGGTTGCGCGCCGAACAGTTTCCAGATATAGGCGAGAATCCCCGACACCGGATGGAAAATCAGGTTTTTCCAGATCAGCGCACCGACCGTGGGCATGATGAAGAACGGCGAGATCAGCATCACCCGCACAATGCCGCGACCGAGAAATTCACTGGCCTCCAGCAGCGCGCTGATCAACACGCCGAACACCACGCTGATCAAGAGCACGCTGCCCACCAGCAACAGCGTATTGGTAGCGCCGGGCAGGAAGCCGGAATCGGTGAGGAAGTAGGTGAAGTTTTCCAGCCCGACGAACTCGTTTTCGCCGGGATTGAGCAAGTTGTAGCGAATGCTCGAGAAATAGACCGTCATGCCCAGCGGTACGATCATCCACAGCAGCAGCAGGGCCACCGAAGGACTGACCAGAAACCAGCCGGGGTTGGTTAACCGGCTTTTGCGCAGCGGTTGGGGAATGTCCATGTGAGCTTTGGCAGTTGAAGTATTCATGGCGTTAAACCAATGGGTACCGGCAATGAAGATCACTGTGGGAGCGAGCCTGCTCGCGAAAGCGATGGATCAGTCACGAAAATGCGTCGGTTGAACCGGCCTCTTCGCGAGCAGGCTCGCTCCCACCGTAGGCGAGAGCGGGGCGATGGGTTACTTGGGATAACCGGCGCGCTTCATCTCACGTTCAGTGGTTTGCTGGGCCGCGGCGAGGGCCTGGTCGACCGTGGTCTGGCCAATGAGAGCTGCCGAGAAGGACTTGCCGACCTGGGTGCCGATGCCCTGGAACTCAGGAATCGTCACCAATTGAATGCCGATGTAAGGCACCGGTTTGGCGCTCGGTTTGCTCGGGTCCGCTGCCTTCAGCGATTCCAGTGTCACCTTGGCAAACGGCGCCGCGCTCATATAGGCATCGCTGTAGGTCGAGGCGCGGGTGCCTGGCGGGACGTTGGCAATGCCGTCTTTCTCGGCGACCAGCGCGCCATATTCCTTGGAAGTGGCCCAGGCACTGAAGGTTTTCGCGGCATCTTTGGCCTTGGAACTGGTCGGGATCGCCAGTGCCCAGGAATACAGCCAGGCCGAGCCTTTGTCGGTGACTTCATGGGGTGCGTAGGTGAAGCCGACGTGGTCGCTGACCTTGCTCTGGGTCTTGTCGGTGACGAACGAACCCGCAACGCTGGCATCGACCCACATCGCACATTTGCCGCTATTGAACAGGGCGAGGTTTTCGTTGAAACCGTTGCTTGACGCACCCGGCGGGCCGAATTTTTTCATGGTGTCGACGTAGAAGTTCAGCGCGTTTTTCCATTCAGGGCCGTTGAACTCCGGTTGCCACTTCTCATCGAACCAACGTGCGCCGTAGGCGTTGGCCACGGTGGTGATCAGCGCCATGTTCTCGCCCCAACCGGCCTTGCCGCGCAGGCAGATGCCGTACTGTTCCTTATCCTTGTGGGTGAGTTTGGCGGCGAACTCGCTGATCTGCGTCCAGGTCGGGCGCTCGGGCATGGTCAGGCCGGCGTCCTTGAACAGGTCGGTGCGGTAGTAGGTAATCGAGCTTTCAGCGTAGAACGGCAGGGCATACAGCGAGCCTTTCACCGAAAGGCCTTCACGTACAGACGGGAACACGTCGTCGAGGTCATAACTGGCGGGCAAATCCTTCATCGGCTCCAGCCAACCCTTGGCGCCCCACAATGCCGCCTCGTACATGCCGATGGTCAGCACGTCGAACTGCCCGCCCTGGGTGGCGATGTCGGTGGTCAGGCGCTGACGCAAGACGTTTTCTTCAAGCACCACCCAGTTGAGCTTGATGTCCGGGTGCTCGGCCTCGAAGGTTTTCGAGAGCTTTTGCATACGGATCATGTCGCTGTTGTTGACGGTGGCGATGGTCAGGGTCTGGGCGCCAAGGCTGACGCTGCTGAGGGTCATGCAGGTGAGGGCAAGCAGAGCTTTTACAGAAGGTTGCATCGTGCACTCCTTTTCTGCACCCGGCGGGTTACAGAAGGACAGTTATTGTTTTTGTGTCTTCCGAAGGCAGGAAGAATCTGTGCTGATTACAGCCTTCAATTGCGGGCGAGACAAA
Organism: Pseudomonas reinekei; assembly: GCF_001945365.1. GTDB lineage: Bacteria > Pseudomonadota > Gammaproteobacteria > Pseudomonadales > Pseudomonadaceae > Aquipseudomonas > Aquipseudomonas reinekei. Next base: position 107,931 of record NZ_MSTQ01000002.1, on the reverse strand, counting down.
TCATCAGTCGCACTTTAATCGATACTTTTTTGCACTGGGGTTTTGGGGTGCAGACGCAGGGAAGGGGTTTTTAGCGCGAAGGCGATATCGAATACGTACAGGTTTGCGGGAGCGAGCTTGCTCGCGATGGCGGCGTATCAGGTTAATGAATGTCGACTGACACGGCCTCATCGCGAGCAAGCTCGCTCCCACAGGCCTAACCCAGGTTTGGTTCGGTCAACCGTTGCACCACCAGTCGCCGGTAATGCGAAGGCGTCATGCCTTTGAGTTGCTGAAAGCGCCGGTTGAAATTGGAAATGTTGTTGAAACCTGACTCGAAGCAAACATCGGTCACCGGTTTATCGCCATCCGCCAACAATTCGCAGGACTTGCTGATACGCAGACGATTGACGAACTCGATAAAGTTGCGTCCGGTCGCCTGCTTGAAGACCCGGCTGAAATAGGTCGGTTTCATGCCCAGATGCTCGGCGACTTCTTCCAGCGTCAAGTCCCGGGCGTAATGGGCAAAAATGTAATCCACCGCGCGGTTAGTGCGGTCGACGTTGTGCTCATCCGCCAGTTGCGGGGTGGTTGCGCCGGACAGCAATTGATAATCATCAGAAGCCGCAAGCAACTCCAGCAAAATGAAAAAGTGCCCGAGGCGGGTGACGCCGCTGCTATCGGCGATGCGTTGCATCAGGTCCATCGCCTTGCGAATCGTATGCTTGCCGCGAAACTCGATGCCGTACTTCGCGCGCTCCAGCAGCGGGGCCAGGGTCTTGAGTTCGGCGAACACCTGATAGCCGCTGTCGAACAACTCGTCGGTGAAGTTGACCAGCATGTCGCGCTTGGGCACGACTTCGTCTTCAGCCACCTGACTGATCCAGTTGTGGGGCAGGTTAGGGCCGGTGAGAAACAGGCTTTCGGGGTAAAAATTGCCAATGTAATCGCCGATGAACACTTTGCCGGAACTGGCGACGATCAGGTGCAGCTCGTATTCCTTGTGGAAATGCCAGCGCACCAGCGGGCAGGGGAAGCCGTGCTGGCGATAGATGATGGACAACCCGTTGTGGTCGTCCATCAACTCATAGGAAGGGTCGGTGACTCTGGCGATTCGGGTCATGGCAGGTCGCTTTTTTGTTTCTGCCTGTTGATCATGCCTCTTTCGACGCCGCAAATACCAGTTTGCAGTGCCCCGCAAACTTACTGCCGGCTTTACGGCTCATACAGGGTGTGGCCGTACACGGCCTTCATACTGGTGGCGCTCCAGCAATAACGTACGATGTCGGACTCGTCGAAAAAGTCGGTGTTTATGATGCTGCAACGGGTGACCCAGCCACCCGTGGTGCTGAACCAATGATTGAGATGACGGGTGATATTCGCGGGACCGCCCAGCAAGGAGTAGCAGGTCGCGGACAGGGACAGCCGTTGTGGTGAAAGTAGAATTGCGGTTGCGGGTTTTGCGTGTAACCGAGACGGATATCGAAAGCCCGGGCGCCGTTTCGGGTTGTTGGTCATGGCGAATCCTTTCGCTGTTCACCCAGCCGTGGGTGAGGGGCAAGTAATGGACTTACCTTATCTGACTTGAAATCACAGTGGCGGTAATTAAATACCGCAGGGTTGCTCGTTATGCCGGTTCTTGGCTTCGATCCATTGCGCCATGTATTGGGTACTTTTGTGATGGTGATGGCGCAACATGCTGCCGGTAAAATTATCCCGTCTGATATTCGCCAGATTTTCCTGGCAATCCTTCAGTTTTTGAATCAACGCCGGACCGTGCAGGGACTGCCGATAGCGATTGGCAAGCAAGGTCTTGCCATGGGTCTGTGCTTCCTGCCATCGCGCCTTGTCGGTGTGGAGCCGCACTGCGTGATCGGCGAATTCGCGAGCGGTATTGACCACTGCGCCAGGCCAGGCTTCCTCGCCGTGCATCGCTTCCGCGCCCACTGGCGTCGTGACGTTGGGCGTGCCACAAAGCATCGCATCGACAATTTTGCCCTTGATACCGGCACCGAAACGTAGTGGTGCCATGCACACGCGCGCGGCCGACATGACCTGCAAGGCATCTTCCGCCCAGTTCATGATGTGAAAGCCTTGGGCCGGATTATGCAGCGCTGTCGCCTTGGGCGGCGTATAGGCGCCATAGATGTGCAACTGAGCGCCGGGCAACTGTTCGCGAATCAGCGGCCAGATCGCGGTTTTCAACCACAGCACCGCATCCCAGTTGGGGGCATGGCGAAAGTTGCCGATATGGAGAAAGTGCGCCCGTTCTTCGAACGGCACGGGCGGACTGTCTGGAAGGTCGACCATGAGCGGACACCAGTGCAGCAGATTGCGCGCAAATCCGAACTGCTCGACCAGCAGTTCGATTTCCACCTCTGAAACCATCAGCGTCAGATCACAGCGATAAAAAGACGCGATCTCGCGTTTGGCGACATCGGTATCGGCCATGTGCTCAAACTCTTCGCGCAACGCCGGGGCGAACAGTTTGCGAAAATCATTGTTGTCGTCACTGGCCTTCAGACGCTCCTTGAGCCGTTGATGACGACTATGCCTGAGGCTTTGCAAGTCGCTACTTTCAAGTACGCGCAAGGCATCGGGGCAGTGTTTTTCCACGCGCCAGCCGAACTGTTCCTCCATCATGAACTGGTCGAACAACACGATGTCCGGTTTCAGTTCGCTGATGAACGTGTCGAAGCTGCTGTTGTTCAGCTCGATAGGTTCTTCGCGAATACCCAATGCCGTCAGGTCTGCGCGCTGTTCACCAAAGCCGGCCGGGCTGCTGAAGGTGATATCCCAGCCTTGCTGCAGGAAAACCTCGAGAATTTGCATCATATGCCCGCTGGCCGCCGAAGAGCGGGGTTCGGGCCAAACGTAGCCGATCACCAGGACTTTGGTTGCGCAGGGATGGACCATGAAGGAGAGTTCCTTGAAACGGGCAAAGAGATGCGGTGGGAAGGGGCATGATTAAAGCATAGGTCAAGTCCGTTTCGCAGGTCGGGTGCAGGCTTTGATGAGGTGCGAGATAAGCGGTGGGCGCCCCAGGGCAGGGCGCCGCGTTACAGACGTGACTCGGGTTGATCTCTCGTCAAGACGGAAATTTATCTCCTTGAATAAGCATATCCAGCCATTGAGGATTGGTCGGGAAGCCCCAGTCTTGCGTCAAAGAAGGTGCAAGCCAGTCGGTCATCAACAGCATTTTTCCGTCCAGTTCCCAAAGGATCATTTGTGCTTCCAGCTTCGTCATATACTCACTCGCCGGGCAACTGATGTCAGCCCATGGGTCCACAACCCAGGCATCTTTGAACTCGGGTTCACTGAAGTCAACGGTTTTGGCGACGGTTCCCCTGGGAACCCCGACCAACGTAAACGTATGCGCCCCCGGCATGTTCCAGATTTCAGCAGTGCCTTGGCTTTCCGTGATGATTTTCTTGGCCGCCCATGCCATTTGGTCGCAGTTCCCCGCACCCGTTCTGAGGATCTGATCAGCATAATTGGGAGCGTTTCTCCGGGTATATTCCCAAATGACCAAAGGACGGGTGAGGACCTGACGTTGCATGTCACTCGGGTCGTTCAGGATGACCTGGTTGGCGGATTTGAGCCCAGTGGCTTCAAATTGCTGATCTACCATGGCTTTTGCTGCATTGGCGTAGATCTTGTTCTGATCAGCAGAAGACAGCAGGCTGAATCCGGAGGGCTTGGCAATCGGCTCGATTTTAATCGTTTGGGCGGCGATCTCGACATTTCCAACGTTTCCCCTGTTCCATACGGCAAGAACAAATTCGCGTTGTTTCTCAGGTGTAAGGAGTGCAACTTTAGCCTTCAACGCCTCGATTTTCTGAGGTGTGAAGCCCTTTTTCAACACCAAGTCCATGTATAGAGAGTCAAGTGGAGGCAGCGCTACGAAGTCATTGTTGATCGGTACGCCTGCCGCCATCAGGATCTGGTCCTTTACAGTGTCATGCGCTTTGATGAGCTCACTGCCCAGGCTACCTCTGTACAGAGTGTCGATTTTCTTGAAAGCGATGTTATCGACAACCGCCGGGTCATAATCGCAGTAGTAGAAAAGGCCTGTGTCTGACTCCACGACCAGATACGGTTTGAGCCCGGTGTTTTTATGATCGTAATTCACCAGGAATGCTCTTGCGTCTCGCTGGTCATCGATGCCATGTACTATTCCGTCAAGCCTGACAACGCGAGTCTTCAAGGCAAGGTCAGCATCAACTTCCTTATTGGGAAGTCCAAAGTTTTTGTCATCAACGATTTTACCTTTGGTGTGGAGTCTGAACTGTAACGGTTCAGTGAGTGGCGAAGGAATCATGACTTGCGTATTGCCATTATTCGCCACAGTGTATAGACGTCGTTCATGGACGACTTTACGCGATGCGCCATTGACTGACAGTGCCGGGAACAGTCGTTTGTGCTGAACGGATTGAAGCCGCTTGAGCGGGCGAGTGTGCTGCTTCACAATTTTTGAAAAACAGAGGTTCCCTGTGCGCTTGGCTATACGACCAAAGCTGCAAACATCTTCAAATCCTTCTGCTTGTTTAAAGTAGGCCGCTGATGAAAGCTCATTGAGCACATCAGGATGTTTTTGATCCAGTCGATAAATTTTGTCTCCGACCACGACATCTGTATGCGACATACGCTGTATCGTATGCGGCTCACGATCGAAAAGTCGGGCGTTGGTATAGGCGGTTGTCCCATCACTGAACGTCGTTCGTTGCAGACCAATAGCGCTATCCGGGCGGAAATTCTTGAGTGCCGGGCCGTGGGCTCGGTTGTTATCAATATCGTAGTCATACCATTTGCCGTCCTTGAACACGGCTGTGACTTTTTCAGTCTGACCTCCGACCGGCGCAGCACCGACAGTTCCCCGGGCAATATCGGCACGTTTTGAGATGATCTGCGGATCAACTGCCTTTGTGGTGCCGTACAGGTTTTTGAGTTGCTCAATTCCGCTGTTGGCTGCGCTATAGGCTCGCGAGCCCAGTTTGCCCACTACATTGGTTCCGACTTTCAACAGATCGCCAACACCGTCAAGCGGATTGGCATTGATCACGATATTGCTGCCAGCAATCCAGGTGATTTTCAGAACTTTAGGAATGAATTTTGCGCCGGACTTTGCGACTTGGGCTATTTTGCCCGCGACGCCGATGCCGGGGATAACAAAACCCGCAGCATCGAGCGTACAGTCAAGTACCGCGTCTCCGGTTTTTCCGCTCTGAATGTTATCAATGCAGGATTTGAAAGGTATCAAACTCTCAAAAAAACGCATGACGGAAGCGGAGTATGCTTGTTGTTCTTCCCACGTTGTCACGCCCTTTGCCAGTTCGCGCAACTGTTCCCGGCCAGTAATAAAGTGCTCATTTACAGCAACGGAGGCGATATGGCTTGTCCAGGAGTGGGGGGCAAAGGCATTGGGCACGACACCGAAGGTGTAGCCAAGTCCCGGCATCTTTGCGCGGAGCGTCTGCGGAATTATTTCGTCGATGATTATCTTCGAAATTTTGCCTTCTCGTGGTGGCGCTCCTTTTTGATAGGCCTCCCAATCAAATGGTAGAAACTTTCCTGCCTCTATAGTGATGGGCTTGCCAGCATTATCTGGATACTTGACTGTTGCAGGCGTTCCCCCAAGTGGGAGCGACTCAGGCAAGTTTGCCCGTTTGCGAATCTGCAGAGACGAAGGGAATACCTCAAAGTAAGTGACCTTGTTCTCGTATTCGGAACGTATCAGGATGCCATGTCGACCTTTATGGTTATCCTTTACCTCGGGGGTCAGGTCTTCGACGATAGCTTCGCTACGCACCGAATAAAATTTTTGCGTTCCATACTCAAGGCTTCGGCGGTCGTCAATCGGCAATTGCGATACGAGGTATTTGAATACCGACTGCGAGCCGGCCAGCAAATCGTCAAAGTATTTATTGAATTCACCCTCAAACAACTGAGCGACATTTTTCAATTGTCCCAGTTTAGACTCTACAGTTGCAGTGGGTATTTCACTGTTAGACGATCTAAATTTACCGGGCTGCAAGTGACCAGTGGTGTATAGATCCAGCATTGAGTACGGCGGTTGGGGCATAGGCGAACCGGTAGAGCTGAAGCACGGCTCTTCGTAGGGCAACCCCTCACCAAAAACACGCGTCAACTCAGCCAATGCCAGCGCTTTTCGGGTGGGGGCTGGTGTTGTCAGAAAATCCCGGGCATGGGCGAGTTCTTCCCTGACGCTCTGGAATTTCTCGCCGGCGATCTTCATCTGCTGCGGTGAGTATGAATCGCTGACGTTTTTTTCGATGACCCCGTTCGCGATAGCCCAGTCGATCAGGGGGTTTACCGAAAGCGATTGAACGGCGATCTCCTGGCCCACGGAAATGGGCTCCAAATCGCCATATTTCATTATGTCCTCAAACTTCATCCCGAATGACGCACCCGGGGACAGTTGCTCTATTCGCGATACAGCGATCCTGAGCATTGTCCAAGTGTGTGTGCCGCAGATCAGGTTATCCGGTATGTTTCGAACCAGAAACTCGGGCGCACTGCCTGCCAATAAGTGATACGCCGCAACAGGCGCTGTTGCGGTGGTGACTTTGCCTTGCGCCACAAGGTACTGCTCGAGTGCCGAGACCACCGCTGAGGGTTTTGCCCCCAGGTTAGCCTGTTGTGTCAAATCGTACCCGGCCACATGGTTGCGCGGCTGGCCCGGAGTGGGATCAAGATCGAGCAGAAGCGCTGCCATCGCCCATTCAGCCGCACTGTCTGCCGTTGGTAGAGCATCGAGTTTCAACGCCAGCGTCTTGCCGAGCGTTTCCGCCTCCTCAGTGTTCAGCGCGAGCTTCAGACCCTGGGCTGGGGTGCTGAATGACGTGTCCTGCAATAGTTTTTCAAGTAGTCCGTTGGCTGCGCTTGTACCCAAAAAGCTGCGCGTTTCGCTGGTGATGATATTTCGTTGAGTGGAGGTCAACGGACGCGGATAAGCAAATGCCCCCCAGAAGTTGCCTGTCTTCGGGCTAGCGGGAATAGCGGTGCTCAGGACTTCAATCAGATTACGTGCCTGGGCGACGTTCGTTGGCACTGTCCAGCCACTGGCACTGATATACCGATGGGCACTGACCATCTTTTGGGCTTCAGCCGGGTGCTTGAGCGCGAACGTTGAATCAAACGACGGCGCCATCAAAACATCATCGAGTTTTACGCTGGCGTCATCGGACTTTCCCTGAATGAGGCTGTTCAAGGCCGTCACCAAGCGATGATGGCTGTAAATATCCCCGAGATGTTGTTTTTGGCTTTCAACTGTAGCTTCGGATCTAAGCTCTGCGGGTCTGAAAGGGTCATCAGCCGGGAGGGGGAAAAACGCCCCGTTTGCGTTCAGCTCACTGGCGCGCGACTGCGCAGTGGCCATGTCCGTCAGTTCGGTTTCTCCATGAAACGCCGCAACTAGCGTGAATGGCACGGCCCCTGCGGGAAGGGGGTACGCCACGGTGTGATGCGTGGGGCTGATGACATTGGCTGCCCTGAGTATCGGCCCAGATACGCGGGCCCAGCCGGAATTGTCCGTCAGGGTGAATTTCGTTCGTTGCCCATTGGTCATGCCGGACAGGCTATTGGTGTCGAGGTGAACCTTCACCGTCGCCAGCTCCAGCCCGACCTTGGCAGCCCAGTCTTGAAAGAACGGGTTCTTGATCGCGTCGTTATAGTTCGACCAGCAACGACCGAATGTGGAGTGTGTCGGGACCACGAGAGTGGCGTCCGTCATCGGGAACGTCAAAGACGCGAGTACCTTCTGGGTGTATCGGGACATCAGTTGCAGGTCACCGGTTGCCCGCGAGGCTTCCGCCCAAGTGACGCTTCGCCTGCTACGCAACAGCTTGACCACCTCACGTGCCGCGCTCAGTTCGGGGTCAACGGCGGTGTCGATTTCATTTTCGATGCCCTGATCCGGAGCGACGTGAGGATCGTGCAGCCCAGCCATTGTTGCCAGGTACTGATCCAGACGCTCTTCGTCACTGATGGTGCTTGCCGGAGTATCAACATCATCGGCGGCGCTCATTGCCGCCATGGCAGGTAACGGAGGAGGGCCAGCAAAGTTCGCCTCACGCTTGACTCTGACTGGTGCGAGCGCGGGTCGTGGCGTGGCTGGAGTCGTCTCTGACTGAGGAGGCAGAGTCTGGGCCGGCGAATGTGCCTGGACCGCCTGGATCAACTCTACATAGGTTTTCTCCGGGGTTGATTTGCTGTGTTGTTCCAGCAGCAATGTCACCTCATGAAGCAAGTGTTCGTCAGTGAGCAAATTATGCTCGGGTGACTGGTACATCAGTTCAAGAATGGCTTCTGACAGGGGCGGCAGGCCTTTCGCGAGGGGGGTGTCGACAATACTCTCGATTTCATCATCGATCCGTTGCTCATGCGAAGCAGCGGTTTCGCCGATGAGGAGATCATCGGCGGGTATGAAATCGACTGTCTCGACGGTCGATTCGTTTTCTGCCTGCTCTTGAGGGAGGGTCGTACGGAAGATGGGAGTGGTTATTTCGCCAGACTCTGTCGTGACGGTGTTATCAATCGTTGTCTCGCGCCCGTCAGTCGCCGGGATTGCGACGGGTGTTGGTTGAGCAACGACGGAAGTGCCTGTACCCGACTCCCATTCATCATCAATCTGTTGTTGGGTCGGCGCTGCGCCGTTTTCCAGGGGCGGTAGCGTATTGGCCGGTTCTTTATCAGCGGGCGGCTGTTCCGGGAATTGCTCCTTGAAAAAGGTCAGGTAAGTCCCGAGCGCGGTGAGGAACCCTCCGAATCCGACTATTCCCACGACAGCGGCTGTCCCCGGATTATTCCTGGCCAATTGAAAACCGGAAGCGGCAGCCCCGACGGTGTAGCCGCCAAAGGTGTTGAGTACCGCGGCTAATCGGGAGACAACCTGATTGATTGCGGGGGCAATGGCTTCTCGCCACGATGGAGAGGGTTCAACGGTATCGGCGTAGATTGGGTCAGCGTTCAGAGGATCAAAATACTCACCCGTTTCCATGGCTGCCAACGGTATGTTTTCAGTAGGCAAGGCCGAAGCCGCCGGAAATGTCAAAGCATCATCGACTCTGCTCAACACCTCACGAATCGATTGCGCCAACTGGTCCAGCATGGGCAATACGGTTGACGATGCAGGAGCGTCGGCGGCCCCCGGATCGTGGCTGACGTTTTCCTCTGAACCGGTTCCGGTTGCGGACTTTATGGACGCGATAAAGTCGTCGACTTCAGTTGCCAGTCCCTCTGCCTGCTCCTTGAGCGTGGGGGGCGTATGGACTGTTGCTGTCTTTGGCAGTATGGCAAGGGCTGTTGGTGATATCGCGGGAGAGGTAAGCGGTAGGTTTGGTAATACGTCCATCAGCCCCACCGTATGCATAGCGTTTACTGCATACAGCATCTTTGCCGCCAGGCCGTTGGGTACACCCGGTCCTGTCATGACCACTTCATTATAAAAACTGGATGTTCTTTCGATTTCTTGCATTGACAACAGCAACTTCGACGGTGACGGTCCCTGCATTTTTTCTGGGGGGGCTGGCTCAGTCTTACCGCCAAAAACAAAATCGTAAGCCATCCTCACCGCGGAACTCGCGGCGCCCCCAACGTCCTTGAGCGAAACAGGACTGAGTGCGCCAATCGCAACGATTTCCTCAAGCCAAGTGCGGTCAGGCCGGTTATCGATAATCTCAATCGTCTTTAACCGCTCGCTGAATTTTTGCACGATGGCTGAAAAATTTTCCGGCCAGCGCTGAAACTCATCCGGTCGAGGCTCATGCATGGCTTCAACAAAATCGTCCATGAGCAACATGGCTTCTTTCGGTGATGGCCTAATGTGAATGAGATCTTCGAGCTGCGTCAAAATGGCGTTCAGTTCCGCATCGCTTGAGGCTGGAATGTATTGACGGGTTTGTTGTGTGAAGTCGCGCAGCGCCTGCCATGTGTCATCGTCGAGCAGCTCGCCGTCGGCAATTTTCTGGTCTCGCTCCGCCCGTGTGGCCGTCAGTTGATCCTGGATGATTCCATGTACGCCCTCACCGTATTTGCCTCGGGGAAAGTTGACGTTTTCTCCGAAACTATCTGCCCAGCGCGCGGGTGGGAAAAGACAGATGACTTCCACAAACTCACGCAATTGTTCCTGCTTGAGGTCCCCAAGTGGCCTGATCGAACGCATGATCGACTCAATGAACAGCGGAGCCAGTACTTTTCCGGTCGGCGTTTGCAGAAACCCGGATTTGAGGGTCTGGTAGACGTCTTTCTCGGACACGTGCCCGTCTTGCAGCTGCACTACGACTTTTGACCAGCTTTTTTCCAGGGATACCTGATCGTATATCGAGTTTTTTTTCCAGCTATCAGGGATGTCTTTGGCCCCCAGGATTGAGCTGTATACCGGGCAGGGAATCGGCAGTTTCGAATCACGAGATGCTGGACTGCCCCCAGCAGGGGCTCCTTCAGGCGTTAGTTGAATGTGTCGCGCCGTCGGGCTATTGCGCAACTGCGCGCTGGAAAGCCTGTTGGCCGGTGGCGACAAAGCTGTCTGGATTGGGTTTGGAGCTGTACGGAGGGCTGTTGCAGTCGCATTGACGGAAGGCATGGGGGCTCTTATCGATTCGCAAGACGAAGAAAATCCTGGCCCCCCACGGAATCAGGCGGCCAAGGCATCAAGCGAATAAAGGTAAGCGATCCACTTTTTTGAAAGGTGATGAGACTATTTGCAAATTCTCGTGTGTCAGGCAGGCACGCTGTTTAGCGGCCAAGAATCCCTGTGACTTTGTCCCGCAACTGATCAATGGAGAACGGTTTGCCAATGACATGCATGCCTTTGGGCACATCAATGCTTTCGGCATAACCACTGGCAAACAGGATGGGCAACTCTGGACGCACGAGTCGCGCCTGAATCGCCAGCTCACGACCATCCATCACCGGAAGGCCGACATCGGTCATCATCAAGTCGATCTGTTGGTCCTCGTTATTGAGAAACGCCAGCGCCTTTTCGCTACCGTCCGCCTCAAGCACCCTGTATTCCAGCTCCTCCAGCACATCGACGATCAGCATGCGCACGATGGCATCGTCTTCGACTACTAGGATGATGGACGCGTCGGAGGACATAGTAAGGGTTCCCAAAAAATGAAATTCGCGGTTGCCGGTCGATCGAAAACGCCGGTCTCTTGCATGAGTAAGTGGCGGCTGCCGACAAGTTCCCGAGGACAGGAAAAAGAATGGCCGCGCAAGTCAGACAAGGATAACCCGCGCCCACGAACTGGAGCAGCGGAATGTAGGACCTTGGGTTAAAACATGTGAGAAAAATGGATCAATGTGCCACTTTTGGGGCAAACTCGCGGAATTCTGATAGTTCGAAAGGCCTGCCCCATGACCTCTGCGTCTTTGGTTGATGAACAACGATTCCGCAAACTCCTGAGCCGAAACATCGGCCTGCCGCTGGGTGTTGGCGCCATCAGTGCTGTTTTTTTTGTCTCGTTGATTACCTATTTGCTCTCGACGATCCAATGGGTGGAGCACACCGACCGGGTGATCAATAACGCCAATGAGGCGGTCAAGTTGACGGTCGACCTGGAAACCGGGATGCGCGGGTATCTGCTCAGTGGCGACGAAAAATTTCTCGAACCCTATGAAACGGCCAGGCCTCGTATTGAAGCCGTGCTTAACACTTTGCTCGAATTGACGGCTGATAATCCGGTTCAGACCGATCGCCTGCATCGCCTGCAATCCCTGCAGCAGGAGTGGGCCAGCTACGCGCAAAGCATGATCGACTTGCAGCGAACCCGCGGCGACTACCGTAGCGCGGTCCGGGCCGGGAAGGGCAAGCGCCTGACCGACGAGGTACGCAAACAGTTCGAAGACGTGATCGACATGGAGCAGCAACTGCGTGCAACGCGTAACGAAGAGGTGCGGCGCACCACGATCTGGAGCATCGCCCTGTATCTGCTGTTCATCGCCGGCATCAGCGCTTTACTGGCCTATATCGGCCGCCGCGACCTGATGAACCTGTCGCAAAGCTACTCCGCGACTCTGGCGGCCCAGCAGGCCAGTGCCCTGCGCCTGGAACAGCAAGCCTGGCTGCGCAATGGCCAGACCGAACTGGCCGAGCAAGTATTGGGGCAACTGTCGCTGAACTTGCTGGGGCGCAACATCCTGCAATTCTGTGCGCAGTACCTCGGCAGCGCCGTGGCGGCCATCTATGTTCGCGAAGAACACGGTAGCCTGCGACGCGTAGCGTCTTACGGCTTCTCCCGTGAACAGGAGGCCCTCGATCAACATATCTATAGTGATGAAGGCATCGTCGGCCAAGTGGCGCAACAGGCACGCCTGATTCGGCTCGACAATGTGCCGAGCGACTATTTCAAGGTCAGTTCCGGCCTCGGCGAAGGCCTGCCACGCAGCGTGCTGGTGGTACCAACCAGCGATGACGACCGGGTCAACGGCGTTATCGAACTGGGTTTCCTGCGCCCGTTGAATGATCGGGACATTGAATTGCTAGAGCTGATTGCCGGCAACATCGGCACGTCGATCGAGGCTGCGCGCTATCGCCAGCGTTTGCAGGAAGTGCTGGCCGAAACCCAGCAACTCAACGAAGAGCTGCAAGTGCAGCAGGAAGAGCTGAAAACCGCCAACGAAGAGCTGGAAGAGCAGTCGCGGATTCTCAAGGAATCCCAGGCCCATCTGGAAACCCAGCAGATCGAGCTGGAACAGACCAACGAGCAACTCGCCGAACAGGCCGAAGTGTTGGCCGAGCAACGCGACGCCATGGACCTGAAGAACACCGAGCTCAATCAGGTCCAGACCCAGCTTGAGGAGCGTGCCGAAGAGTTGCAGCGCTCCAGCAAGTACAAGTCCGAATTCCTCGCCAACATGTCCCACGAACTGCGTACGCCGCTGAACAGCTCGTTGATCCTGGCCAAGTTGCTGGCGGAAAACCCCCAGGAAAACCTAACCGCCGAGCAGGTGAAATTCGCCGAATCGATTTACTCCGCCGGCAATGATCTGCTCAACCTGATCAACGACATTCTCGATATCTCAAAGGTCGAGGCAGGCAAGCTGGAGATTCGCCCGGAGAACACCAGTGTCGCGCGTCTGGTGGACGGTCTGCGTGGTATGTTCGAGCCATTGGCGGCGGACAAGCAGCTCGAGTTCCATGTTGAGTTGCAAGACGGTGCGCCCGCCATGATGTTCACCGACCGCCAGCGTCTGGAACAAGTGATCAAGAACCTGCTATCCAACGCGGTGAAATTCACCGAGAAGGGCGGTGTCAGCCTGAGCGTCGCCGCAGCGCCGAACGATGGGATTGCCTTCAGCGTCCGCGACTCCGGGATTGGCATCGCCAAGGATCAACAAGAAAGCATTTTCGAAGCGTTCCGCCAGGCCGACGGCACCACCAACCGGCGTTACGGTGGCACGGGACTCGGGCTGTCGATTTCCCGCGATCTGGCCGCACTGCTGGGTGGCTCCATCAGCGTGACCAGCACGCCGGGGCAGGGCAGCGTGTTTACCCTGGTGCTGCCGCAACAGTACGTTGAACCAGGCGAAGAAGCCGTGGTGCCGATGCGGGCCATACCGGTGGCGACGCCATCTTATGTGGCACCCATTGCATTGGCGCCGTTGAAGAGCGAAGAGATTCCACGTTTCGACGATGACCGCGGCAAGGCGCCGTTTACCAGTCGCTGCATCCTGGTCGTAGAGGACGAACCGAACTTCGCGCACATCCTCTACGACCTGGCCCATGAACTGGGCTACCACTGCCTGGTGGCCCACGGTGCCGACGAAGGCTACGACCTGGCCCGGCAGTTCATTCCTGACGCCATCCTGCTGGACATGCGCCTGCCGGACCATTCCGGTTTGACTGTGCTGCAACGCCTGAAGGAACACGCCGAAACCCGGCACATTCCAGTGCACGTGATTTCGGTCGAGGACCGGGTCGAAGCGGCCATGCACATGGGCGCGATTGGTTATGCGGTCAAACCGACCACCCGTGAAGAACTCAAGGATGTTTTTGCGCGTCTGGAAGCCAAGCTGACCCAGAAAGTCAAACGCGTGTTGCTGGTCGAAGACGATGACCTGCAGCGGGACAGTATTTCCCGGTTGATCGGCGACGATGACATTGAAATCACCGCCGTCGGCCTGGCCCAGGATGCGCTGGACCTGCTGCGCACGACGATCTTCGATTGCATGATCATCGACCTCAAATTGCCGGACATGCTCGGTAATGACTTGCTCAAGCGCATGTCCACCGAGGATATCTGCTCGTTCCCGCCCGTGATCGTCTACACCGGCCGTAACCTGACTCGAGATGAAGAGGCCGAGCTGCGCAAGTATTCGCGCTCGATCATCATCAAGGGCGCGCGTTCGCCTGAGCGTTTACTGGATGAGGTGACACTTTTTCTGCACAAAGTCGAATCACGGTTGTCCCATGAGCGACAGAAGATGCTCAAGACCGCCCGCAGCCGCGACAAAGTCTTCGAGGGGCGCAAAGTGCTGTTGGTGGACGATGATGTTCGCAACATCTTCGCCCTCACCAGTGCATTGGAGCAAAAGGGCGCAGTCGTGGTCATCGGCCGTAATGGCCGCGAAGCGATTGAACGATTGAATGAAGTCGAAGACATCGATCTGGTGTTGATGGACGTGATGATGCCGGAGATGGATGGTTTTGAAGCCACCATCGAGATCCGCAAAGACCCGCGCTGGCGCAAGCTGCCGATCATTGCGGTGACGGCCAAGGCCATGAAGGACGATCAGGAGCGCTGCCTGCAGGCGGGCTCCAATGATTATCTGGCCAAACCCATCGACCTGGACCGGTTGTTTTCGCTGATTCGTGTGTGGTTACCGAAGATGGAACGTATCTAGTGGAACGCAATTATTCTGGGGAGCGAAGCAGCGAAATCGAATTGCGCTTGTTGATTGAGGCTATCTATCTCAAGTACAGCTACGATTTTCGTGATTACTCCGGTGCATCGATCAAGCGCCGGGTGAGCCATGCGCTGACTCAGTTCGAATGCAGCACCATTTCGGCATTGCAGGAAAAAGTCCTGCATGATCCGACGGCGTTCATGCAGCTCCTGCAATTGCTGACGATTCCGGTCAGCGAGATGTTCCGCGACCCCTCGCACTTCCTGGCCATTCGTGAGGAAGTGGTGCCGCTGCTCAAGACTTACCCCTCGATCAAGATCTGGATAGCGGGGTGCAGCACCGGGGAAGAGGTCTACTCGATGGCCATCCTCCTGCGTGAAGAGGGGCTACTGGACCGCACGATCATTTATGCCACGGACATCAATCCGCGCTCGCTGGAAAAGGCCAAGCAAGGGATTTTCTCGATGGAAAATGTTCGCGCCTACACGTCCAATTACCAGCAGGCCGGAGGCAAGCGCTCGTTCGCCGACTACTACACGGCGGCCTATGGCTACGCAATATTCGACAAGTCGCTGTGCGAGAACGTGACCTTCGCCGATCACAGCCTGGCGACCGACAGTGTCTTTTCAGAAACTCAATTAATTTCATGTCGCAATGTATTGATTTATTTCAATAAAAAGCTTCAGGATCGAGCTTTCGGTTTGTTTCATGAGTCGCTGTGCCACCGCGGCTTCCTGGTGCTGGGCAGCAAGGAAACCCCGGATTTTTCAGCCTTCGGCAACCAGTTCGAACCGCTGGTCAAGCAAGAACGGATCTATCGCAAGTCATGAACAGTGCAACGGATTTGCCTTCTGTGGAAGCTATTGTGATTGGCGCCTCGGCCGGGGGCGTCGAGGCGTTGCTCAACCTCCTGGGCCCGCTGCGTGCAGGCTTCGTGCTACCGATCATTGTCGTGTTGCACCTGCCGGATGAGCGGCGCAGCCACCTGGTCGAAGTGTTCGCCAGGCGTGTGTCGATGCCGGTTCTCGAGGCCAGCGACAAGACGCCGGTCGAGGCCGGCACCCTGTATTTTGCCGCACCGGGTTATCACCTGTCGGTGGAGCACGACCGCAGTTTTTCCCTGAGCCTGGAAGACCGCGTGCACCATTCGCGGCCCGCCATCGATTATCTCTTTGAGTCTGCCGCCGACGCATACGGCCCCTCCTTGGCGGCTGTTTTGCTCACTGGCGCCAATCGGGACGGTGCCAGCGGGCTGGCGCAGGTCAAACAGCGCGGTGGGCTGACCATCGTGCAAGACCCGCAGGAAGCGCAAGTCGCAACCATGCCCCAGGCAGCGCTGGATATTCACCAGCCTGACCACATTCTCCCTATCCGCGGCATCGGCCGTCTGCTTGTCGAGCTGGAACGAATCGCATGCTAAGTAATATCCAGGCCAAACTGCTGATCGTCGACGATCTGCCGGAGAATCTGTTGGCACTCGAAGCGCTGATCAAGCGTGAAGACCGTACCGTGTACAAGGCGCAATCTGCCGACGAGGCCTTGTCGCTGTTGCTGCAGCACGAGTTCGCCATGGCCATTCTCGACGTGCAGATGCCCGGCATGAACGGCTTTGAACTGGCCGAATTGATGCGCGGCACGGAAAAGACCAAGAACATTCCGATTGTGTTTGTCAGTGCCGCCGGCCGTGAGCTCAATTATGCGTTCAAGGGCTACGAAAGTGGCGCCGTGGATTTCCTGCATAAACCGCTGGATATCCACGCGGTCAAGAGCAAGGTCAACGTCTTTGTCGAACTGTTCCGCCAGAGCAAGGCGATGAAACAGCAGGTTGAACAGCTGGAGCAAAGCCGCCGCGAGCAGGAAGCGCTGCTCAATCAATTGCAGAGCACCCAACTGGAGCTGCAACAGGCGGTACGCATGCGCGATGACTTCATGTCGATTGTCGCCCACGAAGTGCGCACACCGCTCAACGGCCTGATTCTCGAAACCCAGCTGCGCAAGATGCACCTGGCTCGGGATAACGCCGCCGCCTTTACCCTCGATAAAATGCACGCGATGGTCGATCGCGACGAGCGGCAGATCAAAAGCCTGATCCGGCTGATCGAAGACATGCTCGATGTGTCGCGCATCCGCACCGGTAAGCTGTCGATCCGCACCTCGATGTTCGATCTTTCAACCCTGGTTCGCGGCTTGTTGGAGAACTTTGCGCAGCAGATTGATGCCGCCGAAGCGAGCGTGTGCCTCGAAGCCGAGCAACCAGTGATCGGGAACTGGGACGAGTTTCGCATTGAGCAGGTGATTTCCAACCTGCTGACCAACGCCCTGCGTTACGGTGCCAAGAGTCTGATCAGTGTGAAGGTATTCAGTGAAAACGGCGAGGCGCGGGTTGAAGTCCGTGATAGCGGGATTGGCATCAGCGAAGAAAACCAGCAACGGATTTTCCAGCAGTTCGAGCGCGTATCGGCCAAACACGCCGTCGCCGGGCTGGGTTTGGGATTGTTTATTTCTGAACAGATTGTCACCGCCCATGGCGGTACCATTACCGTCGAAAGCCGGATTGGCGAAGGCGCCCTGTTTCGCGTTTGTCTGCCGCTGTAGGAAAACAGCCAGATAAACGCAACCTCTGATCGACCCCACGGTCGTATCAGCAGCTATTGACCGAACAAAGGCTTCCCATGAGTGAAGATGCACAAGACGTGGTATTGATCGTCGAAGATGACCCCTCGATTCTGATGGTTCTGTCGGCCTATCTGTCGGGGGAGGGCTACCGGGTATTGCAGGCTGAAAACGGTGAGCAGGCTTTTGCAATCCTCGCCAGCAAGCCGCATCTGGACATGATGATCACAGACTTCCGCCTGCCGGGCGGGATCTCCGGCGTGCAGATCGCCGAGCCCGCGGTGAAACTACGACCCGAGCTCAAGGTGATCTTCATCAGCGGTTACCCGCAGGAAATCCGCGAGACAGACAGCCCGATCACCCGCACGGCACCGATTTTAGCCAAGCCGTTCGACCTGAATGTGTTGCAGGAAATCATGCAAGACATGCTTTCCTGATCCGGTAGGCACTGCCGAAGAATGCGATCCGGCAAAGTCAAAAGATCGCAACCTTCGACAGTGCCTGCACGGTCGGGTTTCAGGCGCTGATCATTTCCCGCACCTTGGCCGTCAACAGGTCGAACGTGAACGGTTTGGTGATCATCTGCATGCCCGGATCGAGGAAACCGCCGCGCACGGCCGCGTGCTCGGCATAACCGGTGATGAACAATACCTTGAGGCCGGGGCGATACTGCCGACCGATTTCCGCCAGTTGCCGTCCGTTCATGCCGGGCAGGCCGACGTCGCTGATCAACAGGTCGATGCGTTGCGCGGAGTCGAAGATCGGCACCGCGCTGTCGGCATCGCAGGCTTCGACAAAGGCGTACCCCAGATCACTCAGCACCGTGCTGACAAGTGCCCGCACTGCCGGGTCGTCTTCCACGATCAGGACGGTTTCGCCATTTTGTGCGAACAGCGGATGCTGACTGTCGGCCGGCTGGTCCTGCGGCAGGTCGCCACCGTAGCGCGGCAGATAAAGGCTCACCGTTGTGCCTTCGCCCACTTTACTTTGAATGGCGACATGGCCCCGTGATTGTTTGCTGAAACCATAGATCATCGACAAGCCCAGGCCCGTGCCCTGGCCAATCGGCTTGGTGGTGAAGAAGGGGTCAAAGGCGCGGTTGATGGTGCTCTGCGGCATTCCACAGCCACTATCGCTAACGCTGAGTTTCACGTAATCGCCGGGGCTGAGATTACTGTGCAGGTCGGTGAAGGGCTTTTCCAGACGTTGGTTCGACGTGGTCACCACCAATTTACCGCCATCGGGCATGGCATCGCGGGCATTGATGACCAGGTTGAGCAGGGCGCTTTCCAGTTGATTGGGGTCGGCTTCCGCCACCCACAACTGTTCGCTCAGCTGCATCTCCAGGCGAATACTTTCATCGATGCTGCGTTGCAACAGCTCACCCATTGAAACCACCAGCGTATTCATTTCCACGGGTTTGGAATCAAGCGACTGGCGACGCGAGAACGCCAGCAAGCGGTGGGTCAAGCCGGCCGCACGATTGGCTGAGGTCACACCGAGATCGATCAGGCTGTCCAGGTCGTCGGTGCGGCCACGGGCCAGACGCCGACGTAGCAGTTCCAGGCTACCGATGATGCCGGTCAGCATGTTGTTGAAGTCGTGGGCGATACCGCCAGTCAGTTGACCGACCGCCTCCATTTTTTGCGACTGGCGCAACACTTCTTCGTTGTGGCGCAACTGAGCGGTGCGCTCTTCGACCTGTTGTTCCAGGGTTTCCAGGGTGTTTTGCAGGCGTAGTTCGCTTTGACTCAGGTCGACCAGCCGATCCCTGGCTTCGTACTGTCGTCGACGCCCACGCAGGGCAGTGGCCACCAGGCTGATCAATGTCTCCGGATGAAACGGTCGCTCGAGGAAGGTCACATTGCCCAGTTGCGGGCCGAAGCGTGACGCGGGATTTTGCTCCGGGCCACCGTGGTGCGTCAGCAGGACGATTGGCAGGTCCGACCATGCCGGCTGTTGATCGATCAGCGCCAACAGCGGACCTAAATCACTGCGCAACAAGGCTTCGGAAGAGATCAACAGCAAGCCGGCACCTTGTTCCAGTTCGCTGCACAAGTGCGGCAAGTCCGCGCTGATGACTCCGTCGAAGCCTGCCTCATTGAGCAACATCATCGCAATCTGACTGTCACGCCCCAGCGGCGCGAGAATGAGTGCGCGTTCGGATGTCGCCGGCTGGATCATCACAGGCCTTCATCCCCAAGCAACGGAATGGCCGCGCCCATGTAAGTGGGCACACCGCGCAGTACACCCTGGAAGGCTTCCAGCGGCTTGCCGATGGTCATGCCATTGCCACTGATGCGGTATTCGCGGATGGTCGATTCATGGCTGCCGGTGCGCTTCTTGATGATTGAAATGGCCCGGCGGACCTTGCCCAGGGCCTCGAAGTAACGCAACAGAATCACCGTGTCGGCCAGGTACGTGATGTCCACCGGGGCCTGCATGTCGCCGACGAGGCCATGCTGGGCGACGGTCATGAAGGTCGCGGCGCCTTTGCGGTTGAGATAAAGCAACAACTCGTGCATGTGCAGCACCAGGGCATTTTCCTCTGGCATCGCGGCCTGGTAGCCGTTGATGCTGTCGATTACCACGGTTTTGATGTTGCCTTCATCGACGCAGCGGCGCACTCGGTGGGAAAACTCGCCAGGGGACAATTCGGCGGCATCCACCTGCTCGATCATCAGATTTCCACCCGCTTGCAACGCCAACAGGTCGATGCCGATGTTTTTCATGCGTTCGAACAGCAATCCCAGCTCTTCATCGAAGATGAACAGCGCGGCCTTCTCACCCCGCGCTACAGCGGCGGCGGCGAAGATCATCGATATCAGCGACTTGCCCGTACCGGCCGGGCCGAGAATCAGCGTGCTGGAGCCGGTCTCGATACCGCCACCCAGTAAGGCATCCATTTCGGCAATGCCGCTGGTCAATTGCTGCCGGAGGTAGGCGCCGCGATGTTCGGCGGCCACCAGTCGCGGGAACACGTGCACGCCATCGGCCATGATGGTGAAGTCGTGAAAGCCGCCACGGTATTTCTGGCCGCGATACTTCACCACGCGGATGCGCCGACGCTCGGCGCCGTAGTTGGGCGTCAGCTCCTCCAGCCGAATCACGCCGTGGGCCACGCTGTGCACGGTTTTATCCAGCGATTCGGTGGTCAGGTCGTCAAGCAGCAGCACGGTGGCGTCATATCGCACGAAATAATGCTTGATCGCCAGAATCTGCCGACGGTAGCGCAACGAGCTCTGCGCCAGCAGGCGGATTTCGGAGAGGCTATCGAGGATCACGCGGGAGGGTTTGACCCGCTCGACCACTTCGAAAATCTGCCTCGTGGCTTCACCCAGTTCGAGGTCGGACGAGTAGAGCAGCGATTGCTGGTGCTCGGCATTCAGCACGCTTTCAGGGGGGGTGAGCTCGAAGATGTTGACATTCTCTCCCAGCTCCCAGCCGTGGGAGCGGGCGCCCTGACGCAACTCGCGCTCGGTTTCCGACAGGGTGATATACAACGAACGCTCGCCGGCTTCAGCGCCAGCCATGAGAAAGTGCAATGCGACGGTGGTCTTGCCGGTTCCCGGCTCACCTTCGAGCAAAAACACGTGACCGCGGGACAGTCCGCCATCGAGGATGTCATCCAGACCTACGATACCGGTTGCGGCTTTTTCGCTGATGAACTCGTTAGATGTAGACAAAAAATGCCCTCTCTTGACTAGGGGAAGCGAGGCAGGTGACACGATGGCCACTATGGGTTGCCTGTTTCACTTGACCGCTGGCCGAGACGACGGTTCAACCCTTTATGCTCCACGTGGTTGATGCGCATAAAAACAATAGCAAAAGATCGCGGCCTTACAGACCCTGCTGCAAGGCGGGATCGTCCGGATTCAGTTGTTCGAGTTGGGCCAACAGAATCTGCACGTTTTGCAGTTGGCCGCTTTCTTTCCAGTAATTAATCAGCAGCACCCGCGCCCGGCGATCATTGGGATGACGCTGGACGATTTCCTGCAATTGATTTTGCGCCGCCTGCAATTCCTGTTCACCGTACAGTGTGGTGGCCAGGTCATAGCGGTAATCCTTGTTGTCCGGTTCCAGTTCCACGGCTTTGGACAGGCCGAGCAGGGCGAACTCGCTTTGGCCGTGGTGCAGCAGCCACAGCCCCAAGGCGTGTTGCAAATAGGCCGAATCCGGTTGAGCCTTGAGCTGTCTGGCCAGCAGTTGGCGGGCCGCATCGTTTTGCCCGAGTTTGTCCAGCACCTCAATCTGCATCACCAGCGCCGGTAGATTGTCCGGGGCAAGGCGCAAGGTGTTTTCCAGGGCCTGCTGCGCCTCTTTGAACTCGGCATTGTGCAAGTACAAGCGGGCCAGTTGATACTGGTTGTCGGCGTTCTGCGTCTCACGCTTGAGTGTTTGTTGCCAGGCATCGATGGCCTGCTCCAGTGGGCCGAAATACAAGCCAAGATCATCCGGCGAAAGCCCGAGCAACGCGTTGACGGCGGCCAGGCGTACGCTCTGCTCGGCGTCATCGAGCAACGGCCCCAACAACAGACTGCGTTGCCCGCTGGGGACCAATCCGCTGATGCTTTTGATTGCGGCAATGCGCACGTCTGGTGATTCATGTTGCAAATCCGCATCGGCCAGTTTCAGCGCGACAGAACTCGGATAGTTGGGCAACTCGGCATGCAGCCAGACGCGCCGTTTCGGCGAAATGTCAGGCCGGGCCAGTTGCTGGTAAAGCACCCGCGCCGCGCCCGGTTGGCCGGCACGGGCCTTTTCCAGCGCTTCGCTGTAACCGCGCTTGATGGCCTCAGGTATAACGGGCGTTGCACTGCGCAGATACATCCATACAAGGACGATGGCGAGCAGGGCACAGAGGCTCATTAGCAGATAACGGCGGGACTTGGGCATGCAGAATCCGGGCTGGCAAGCTTTTACAAAGTGATCAGCTTCGGTCAGGCAAGGCTTTGAGTCAAACCTTGGGCTGTTTTTGAAAGAGGATATTACGGCGGCCAAGTAAGGTGGCCAGATTTGCCCCTGACGGATTTGAAACAAATACTACCTGCTTTTAACGTGAGCTCTGCAAGCAGTTCAACGCCGACGTTGTCGTTCAACCCTGAATCAAAAAATCAAAACGCGCTTTCTGGAGGCCTTTTAGGCTCTTGGCAAGGCACGTATTGCATGCAAAACGTTAATGTCAGTCCATCGACGGCTCGCATTGCGCAGCATGGCATCGCCCCTCCGGTGCTTGATTGTTCTTCGTTTGCGCGCACGCCAAAATTTTGTAGCCAGGCAGAACTTGACCAGCAGTGGACAGCACTCATTGAGTACTTAAGCGGTGCAAGGCTTTGCGAGCAGGAAATAGTTGATGTCTTAAGTTCCGGCATTCTCCAGAAAGAAACTGGAAAGGCTGTCCGCGATATATTTGCCGATGCAATGCTGCGATCGATCAAGCGTGGCGGGACGCCTTCTGGATCAAGGTTGAAAGAAATTGTAGATGTAGTTTGCCATCTGCCGCACGGTCAATGGCACGCTGCGCTGGGAGAGCAGGTTCTGTTTACGACCAGGCCAGACGCCAAAGGTGTCATGGCGTTCATCCAGTCCATCCTGGATGGTCAGCGTGCAGAACGAGAGCAGAAAATCAGCGACAAACAGTTGGTATCCAATACCCAGTGGGATGCAATCAAGGGCATAGCCCAGGACACCAGGAAGTTCGTTCGTCAAAGCCATGCCGCTCTTGACGATGCATGGCAGAGGCTCAATGAGAGCTGCGAAGTGCGACCCGCTCCCAAAGAAGCACAAAAGCAGGTGGCGCAAGTGATTTCTGCGCTACGCAACCCATCACCTGATGAGCGAGTTCGTTGGACTGACCACTTGATCGATAAGCTCGAGGCCGTCTACAACCAGCTCGATCCGGAGTATCAATGGGCACCGCCAATGGCAGTGGAGACTAAGCCAGAAGTAATTTCGCTCAAGTTTTTCAATCCGCCGACATCGCAAGCTCCGACTCTATTGGCACAATTGACGGACTTTGAGCGATACGCAAATTTCTATTCGAGCGTCGACACCGCGGGACCGATTATTCCAGACAGTTTTTTCGGCAAGGTGTTGTACGTCTGTAACGCTCTGGACACCGTCGGCGCCTTGAAACTGGACAGTAGCCACATAACAACCCGCCCCGTTCCACCGCCAAACAGTGATGCGTGGAAAAATGGAGCGTCGGATTTTTCACGAGCGCCGTTAGAGGTTGCTTCGCAACGACCGCAAACCGCCTATACAGAACCACTCGCCACTTGGTGGGAGTTCGCTACCCAAGTGGACGAGATTCTTAACCAGATCACCCGCAAGGTTGTGCCTTGGGACAGCGTTTCTGCTGTCGATGAACTTGAACTGCAGGAAATTCTGCAGAGTGTTCGGGTGGACCAACCTTTAAATCCAGGAGGCGAGCCAAATGAACACCCGCAGCACTTGATGAATGATGTCGGCGTCCAATTGAGTAGCTGGTTGGCCCGAATGAGCGGCCGTCTAGTCAGCGCTGGCGTAGCTGTTGTGGGCCGCACGGGGGATTTGTTAGAGCGAAATCCGGGTAAGGCAGCCGGTCTGTTTGCTACCTACATGGCTGTCAGCACCTTTTACACCCACTGGTTTCTGCCTGAACCCGAACGCATGGTTGATCCTTTGCGAGGCCTGGAACTCACTCCCGATGCCACGCCGGATCAAAGCTCGCTGGTTGATGAATACGTCGTCGAGCGCATTGAAGATCTATTTGAAATTCAGCCGGATTTTGCAAGTGAAGTAGAAGCACTGATCAGCGAGTCCGATTATCCAGATCCCGTAGACGATCCCCAGCTGATCGAGAAGCTTGAGACACTCTTGCGGCAGCCAGTACCGGCCAGCCAATATCTGACCTACCAGGATTACCTCGATGAAATCGCCGAATTGGCGGAGGTAGAAGTAGAAGCAGGTGATGAGCTCGAAGACGATGGGGCGAATGGATCGACCTCCGAGCCAACCCCTACCACGGAGCGCGACCGGTCGATAGCCGCTATGTCCGTAAACATTCGTCCCAAGCGCAGCGTTGATGGCCATGGGGCGTCACTGTTTGATGTTCAAGGTTCTGCAGGCGGCGTATCTGCACACGCTTGCGTCCGCTTGCTGGTTCGGGCGGCACAACGTTCAGTAGATGAAAAAAGCTCTATCCGGCCGGGCGAAGTCATCGCACCAGGAGTCACCATAAGTCAGGCCGCAGATCTGTTTATCAAGGATTTTGTCGAGTTGCAGACTGTACTGAATCCGACATTATTCATTTTGTCGTCTGTAGAACAGCTGATCACCGACTCGGACTTGCCTGCTGATCTTAAAGCACAGTTAACGTATAAAACATCCATCAGAGTCGATTACGACCTACCGCCCCCGAATGGAAAGCATGGTGGATATTTTCAACACACCAGCAGGTATGAAATGTTCACCCTGGCCGATCTGGTAATGGGTCAGCATGAAAAAAAGAAAAAATCACGCGAGGAGGTAAAAATCAGTTGGCCTTCCTCCTATACAAGTGACTTCAAGGCGTCGCTGGAAGGGGCAAACCTTTGGGCGGATTATAAAACCCTGTCGGAAAAGGTTTTATCCAAGCCTCAGACGTACGAATTATGGAAAAGCAATCTCGACTTTAAACTGAAGCATTTGGTCAGTGATTATCTCGGAGGAAATAGTACTTCGAAAGAAGGTAAAGAGGTCGCTGGAAAATTTTTGGCGGGGGAAATTCGGCTTAGGCCTATCAGCATCAAGCAGGGCAAATACAGCGATATGTTTCGAGTGTCAAATGCTGTGTTTTTAACCAAAAATCGTGGGCCTGAGGGGTTGTTTGTTTTCCTGGGCGGGAACGAGACTGTTATCGAGAGCCCTGTGGAGCTATTTCAGAAAGATGGAAAGTCCATAGAGCAATTTCCTGAGTTAAGAAACGAGTTGTCAAACCGCATACCGCTCAAGGATTTTTTGGCTCGTGACGATGATGATTTCAATTACAGTCAGGGGAAATTCGAATGGGGATGGAACCCCGTTGATATGTTCAACGACTATAAATGGCCTTATACCCCCATTATCTTTGGTCGTAAAGACGGCCCCACTTACTATGGGGAGGAACATGACGCTTTTAAAGTCATGTTCGAGGACGCAGTTGATAAGGCCAAATCCGATATGGACATATTGACCTCAACGTGGGGGGAACGCACTGTTGACAAGCTATTGGAGGTGTTCACCAATTCGTTGATGGGGCTGGCGATGATTTTGGCGCTGCCAGGAGCACCCACCGCCGGGCTTGCCTTTATGATGGGGGCAAGTTCTTCGTCAGTGCAGTATTTGCGGGGGCAGTTAAACGAGGACCCCCTCGAGTCCAATCGACATAAATCCAATGCGGTAATAGGTATGGTTGCCCAAATTGCCGGTCCGCACATCGGGAAAGTACTCGGGAAGGCATTTTCCAAAGCCATAGATTCGCGCGTCGCGGGTAAGATTTTTGAGCGACTTCGGTATTCTGGTTACTTTCCCGAGGCCATTTCCAAACATCTTCCGAAATACGGGCATGTCGCTTCGCCGATGGCTACTACGGCTGGAAAAATAGAAAAATGGATTGCGCCCAGGGTTAGAAATCCCTGGAGTATTCAAGATAAAGTAAACCGAAAACTGTCCAATAATGTGCTTGCGAGTCGATTGAGGTCTCTGGATAAAGGGCCGCAAATTGCTCAAAAACTCATGGATCGCTCCCGGGTTTTATATTTTGCCGGGCCTAAGGAGGGTTACGTACATCGGGGTTTCGTGATGCGTGGAGATGTGCGATCCCCACAAGACGTTTTTACGAGTGGCTTCAAATCCAATGGGCCAGTAAACAATGTCAATAACATTAACGGCGTTAACCCCAAGAGTGGGGCGGACGCCGGTGTGCAAACGTCAGGTTACTACGATAACAACGGGATGGGGGCGTTTTACCAAGGAGGAAAGCAGGGGGGATACACCTATTTGATTGATGGCAGAAGTGTCAATGGCTATGACGTGCTAAGGAATAAAAACTGGATGTCTGCATCAGGAGCAAGATTAGGCTCTAATCCATATCAAATTAATTATGCAAAAGATATTCCGGGTTCAAAGGTGCTTGGTGCCTACGACAGCGCTGGTCAGTTCATACCTAATCCGAAAGCGCTGAATCGCGCCATTGAAAAGAGCATTCCAAATCCTTTTGTAGAAGCAGTGCCTTTTCCAATAAAGAAACTTGTCCAAAATCAAAACGCAACTCTAGTGTCGGGCGGGTTGCCCCAGTAAAGGATTGGCTGATCAGCCAGATAAGTCATAGTCAATCTCCGTCCCGGCATTTCACGGCTTGCGGACGGAGTGGCAGACAAAACCTTCCATCAATCCATGCAGTGACTACGCTTGCTGAAGATGAGTCAGCGAGCACTGCATGCAAGCGCTACTGCAATACTTCAAAGCCATCCTCCACCCCGGCCCTGGGGTATTGCTGTTCGCCTTGAGAACCATTGCGGCCGGGCTGCTCACGTTGTACCTGGCCTTTGTGTTTGACCTCGAGCAACCCAAGTGGTCGATCATGGCGGTGGTCATCATCAGTCAGCCCTTGGCGGGCATGGTTTTGGCCCGCAGCTTTGGCCAGGTCATCGGCACCACCCTGGGGGCGGCGGTGGCCGTGGTGATCATGGCGATCTTTCCCCAAGCGCCGGTACCGTTCCTCATTACGCTGTCCCTGTGGCTGGCGTTGTGTACCGCAGGTGGCACCTTGTTGCGCTACACCAGTTCCCAGGCGTTCGTGCTCAGCGGTTATACGGCGGTGGTGGTGGGGCTGCTGGCGGTGCCGGAACCGGACGGCACGTTTTTGCTGGCCGTGACCCGGGTCACCGAAACACTGCTGGCGGTGGCCTGCGTTTGTGTCGTCAGCCTGTTGACGGCACGCCCGGAGGCCGTGGCCAAGGATTACTTCGCCCGGATCGATCAGGTGATCAAGCTGCTGGCTACCCACGCCAGCGCCGTGATTCGTACCGAGGAAAGCGAGGCCGAGTTCCACCGTCGACAAATGCAGTTGCTTGGGCAGATTGGCGCATTGGAAGGCGTCCGCCGGCACCTGTATTACGACGCGCCGCGCTTGCGCAGTGCCGATGATCTGGTGCAATTGCTGGGCAACCAACTGGTGCTGTTGACGGCACGGCTCACCGCATTGCGCCATCAGCGCGATCTTTTGCTGGAACGCTGGGAGGGCGAGATCCCTCTGGAGATTCGTGAGCTGCTCACGCAAGAACTGGCGTTTCTCGATGAATTGGCCCGGCAAGGGCGTGCGCTTCCGGCAGAGCAACGGCGACAGTTTGCGGACCTGCAAAAGCGCTTTGATGCACTGGCCTACCGCTCGGAACAGCTCACCGAGCCCTTGAAGGCGACGTTGCGCTCGCTGTCCTGGTCAGTGCGCTGGGAACAGGCGCGAATGCTGCAGCAGATGGAAACCATTCTGGAATTGAGCGACGCGATCCAGAGCGGACGCGGTGCCAGCAGCATGTTTCGCGGTCGGAAGAATCCCTTGCATCTGGATTACACGCTGGCGGCAATGAATGCCATCCGCGCCTACAGTGCGTTGATGGTCGCTGGCCTGATCTGGATCGAAACCGGCTGGGATGGCGCCCGGGGCGGGATGATCGTGACTGGCATCCTCTGTTCGTTGATGGCGACGTTTCCCCGGCCATTGCTGGCGGTCCAGAGTTACGCCCGGGGGTTGGGACTGGCGCTGGTGGTGTCGGCGCTCCTGCAGTTTGCCCTGGTGCCGATGATCAGCAGCTTCGAAATGCTGGCGTTGCTGCTGGTGCCCTTGCTGTATGCGGTCGCCGTGGGGTTGTCCAGCCCACCCACCACAGGGACCGGAATTGGTCTGGGGCTGACGACGTTTTTGCTGTTGGGACCGCAAAACACCGGGTTGGGACAGAACACCGCGATCCAATGGTTCGAATTTGCCGGCGCTTACGTGTGCGCCGCCGCATTGGCCTTGAGTGTCTATGCGCTGATTTTCCCCTTCAGGCCCGGTCTGCGCCTACGGCGGTTACACCAGGAAAACTGCGAGCAGGTTTACGCTTTGCTGAAAATGCCGGCCACCGATGAAAACCAGTTCGCCTTCGAAAGCCGCATGGTCGATCGCCTCACCATGATGCTGGGTCTGCTGCCAGCCATTGAAGACACGTCTGCGCGAGATCTGTTTGAAGTCAGTCTCGGCAGCATGGCCCTGGGCATCGCTTTGAATCAACTCAGGCAGCAAGCGCAGAACAACAGCCTGTTGAGTCCGGACACGCAAAGTCGGGTGCTGGCCACGGTGCGCGAAACCGGTCGGTTTGTCGCAGCCCGGCCCGGCATAGAAGTCGACAGCCTGCTCGACAAGTTACGTGCCCTGGGCGATGAACTGGACGCGTTGCATTCAAGTGTCCATGAACACCTGTGGTCGGTGTTTCGCATGCGCGTGGCGTTGTTGATCGTCGTGTCGTTCCTGGAGCGACACCGCGGCCACTTTGAACCTGCGCAATCCCAAGGAGTGCCAGCACTTGCCCATTGATCTGGAAATAGGCGGTGTCTACCTGCCGCCGATTGCCCAGGCGCTGTTGCTGGGCCTGCCCATTTTTTTGCTGCTGGACTGGATACTGCGGCGCCTCGGCGTGCTCCGGTTCGTCTGGCATGAAGCCTTGTTCGAAGGCGCGTTGTACGCCTGCGTGTGCGCGACCTTGATTTTGTTGATGGGAGCCTGATGCCTTGAAGACGATTCTTGCCCGACTCTCGACGGTCGCCGTGGTGGTGCTGGCGTTTGTGCTCGGCTGGTTTGCCTGGGAACACTACACCCGTGCGCCATGGACCCGGGATGCGCGGGTGCGCGCCGATGTGGTGACGTTGTCTGCCGATGTCGCCGGACGCATCGTCAAACTCAACGTGCAAGATAACCAGCACGTGGACAAAGGCCAGTTATTGCTTGAAATCGATCCTTCACGCTACCGCCTGGCGGTTGAACACGCCAAGCGTGCGGTGGAAGTGTCCAAGGCTTCATTGGGGCAATCGCAAGCGACGATTGTCGCCAGCCAGGCATTGCTCAAGCAGCGGCAAAGCGAGGAACGCCGCCGGCGGACCCTCAAGGAGCGCTCGGCGATTTCCGGCGAAGAGTGGGAGAAATCCAACACCGACGTGTCGGTGGCCGAAGCCGACTTGTTACGCAACCAGGCCAACCTGGGGTTTGCCCAGGCCAACGTGCAACTGGCGATCGCCGCGCTGGCCGAGGCTGAACATGATCTTGAACGCACCCGGGTGCTCTCACCGATCAGTGGCTTTGTCACCAATCTGTTGACCCGACAGGGCGACTACGCGACTGCCGGTGGTCCGTTGGTGGCGTTGGTGGACAGCGATTCGTTTTATGTCAGCGGCTACTTTGAAGAAACCAAATTGCCGAGAATCGGGGAGGGCGACCGGGTCGACATCGAGTTAATGAGTGGCGAGCGATTTGGCGGCACCGTGCAAAGCATCGCCTCCGCCATCGCCGACCGGGAAAACCTGCCCGGCGGGCGATTGCTGGCCAACATCAACCCCAGCTACACCTGGGTCAAACTGGCGCAGCGGGTGCCGGTGCGAATCAGGATTGACGATGAATATCCCGGCAAAGACAAATTGCGCGCCGGTACGACGGCGACCGTGACGGTGGAGGAAAACCACGATGCTGAAGAGCACCGCTAATCGTGCGGGAGCGGTGAGTTCAACCTTTCGTGCAGGCGAAAAAAACCCCGCGACCGAAAGGTTCGCGGGGCAAAAAATTGGTTGGTTGCGGCCAACCAAAGGAGCTCTTTAGAAAACCGTGTTACTTGCTGGCCACCGTCTCCGGCTGCCAACCGCCACCAAGGGCCTTGTAAATCGCGACGATGCCGCGATACAGATCGATCTCGGCCTGGGCCTGGGTATCTTCTGCCGCGAGACGTTCGCGCTGCGCATCCAGCAGCACCAGGAAATCGGCGGTGCCTTCGCGGTAACGGATCTCGGCGAGATCGGCCGCAGAACGGCTCGATTCACTCTGACGAATCAGCGAGATCAGCCGCTGCTGGCGTTTGCCGTAGTCGCTGAAAGCGTTCTCCGACTCTTCAAGCGCCAATAGAACTTGTTGCTCGTAGCTCGCCAGTGCGCCTTCGGCATCGGCATCGGCGCCACGCAAACGGGCACGCACGCTACCCAGATCAAACGCGGCCCAAGTGATGCTCGGGCCGAGCGCCCAGGCGTTGGCCGCCGAGGAACCGATCTGCGAACCGCGCCCGGCGGTGAAACCGAGGAAACCGCTGAGGCTGACGCGAGGGAACAGATCCGCCTTGGCCACGCCGATCCTCGCCGTGGCCGAAGCCAGTTTGCGCTCGGCGCTGAGAATGTCCGGGCGACGTTGCAGCAGTTCACCCGGATCACCGATCGGCAGCGCCTTGGCAATGGCCGGCAAGTCTTTCGGGCTCAGGTCCACGGTCAACTTGTCCGGCCGCTCGCCCAGCAAGGTAGCGATGCGGTTTTTCTGCCGTACCTGTTCAGCCTGCAATTGCGGCACGCTGGCTTCGACCGAGGCCAGGCGAGCGTCCGCGCGCTCCACATCGAGCTGATCGCCGACGCCGGCATCACGCAGACTGATGGTGATCTTTCGCGATTCCTGTTGGTTGTTCAGGTTGGCCAGGGCAATTTTTTCTCGCAACTGAGCGCCGCGCAGTTGGCCATAAGCGTCCACCAGTTCGGCAATCATGGTCACTTGCAATTGATACAAGTCAGCCTCAATCGCTTGTTGCTCGGCGTCGGCCGATTCCAGGTTGCGCTGGATGCGACCGAACAGATCGATCTCCCAGGCCATGTCCAGCCCCAGGTCATAGCGCTCGCTATTGACCCGTTTGGTGGTCTCGCCGGGAATCTGCCCTTTGCCCAGATCACTGCTGGCCCGGCTGGTGATGGTCGGCATGGCGTCATTGCTGACATCGTCACGGATCGCCCGCGCGGCTTTCCAGCGGGCGAAGGCGACGCGCAAATCACGGTTGCCCTTGAGCGATTCGGTCACCAACTGGTTAAGCGTCGGATCTTCGAACTGCTGCCACCAGATGCCTTCGAATCGCGAACGGTCAAAGTTCTTCTGACCCGCCGCACCCTCGGTGGCGGTGGTGATGTTGGCCGGTTCAGTGGCTGGGGTCTTGTAGTCCGGGCCGACGGCACAGGCGCTCAGCGCCAGTACCAGCAGGCTTGGCAGGAAAACTTTCAAAGTCATCAATGCGACTCCAGCTGATTTTGCAGTTTCAGCGTTTTGGCGGCCTTGCGGGCTTCACCGCGTTCGACGAAGTTACGGATCAGTACGTAGAACACCGGCGTCAGCAACAGACCGAAGAACGTCACCCCGAGCATCCCGGAGAACACCGCCACACCCATCGCGTGACGCATCTCGGCACCGGCTCCGCTGGAGAACACCAGTGGTACTACACCCATGATGAACGCGAAGGAGGTCATCAGGATCGGCCGCAGACGCAGACGGCAAGCCTCCAGTACCGCAGCCAGGGGGCTGAGGCCTTCCTGTTGTTTATCCTTGGCGAATTCGACGATCAGAATCGCGTTCTTACAAGCAAGCCCCACCAGTACGATCAGGCCGATCTGGGTAAAGATGTTGTTGTCGCCGCCGGACACGATCACCCCGGTAATGGCCGACAGCAGCGTCATCGGTACGATCAGGATCACCGCCAGTGGCAAGCTCCAGCTTTCGTATTGAGCGGCGAGCACCAGGAACGCCAGCAATACGCAGAGCGGGAACACGAACAGCGCAGTGTTGCCAGACAGGATCTGCTGGTAGGTCAGGTCGGTCCATTCGTAGGTCATGCCGTTCGGAAGTTCTTCCTTGAGCAGTTTCTCGATGGCTTTTTCCGCCTGGCCGGAGCTGTAGCCGGGGGCTGCGGCACCGTTGATTTCAGCGGTGACAAAACCGTTGTAGTGCGATACGCGGTCGGGGCCTGACGTGTCGCTGACCTTGATGAAGGTAGCCAACGGGATCATCTCGCCCTTGTTGTTGCGCACTTTCAGCTGGCCGATCTGATCCGATTCGAGACGGAACTGTTGTTCTGCCTGAACGTTGACCTGATAGGTGCGACCGAAGCGGTTGAAGTCGTTGGCATACAGCGAACCCAGGTAGATCTGCAGGGTGTCGAAGATGTCGCTGACCGCCACGCCGTGGGTCTTGGCTTTTTCCCGGTCGATGGCGGCATCGACCTGCGGCACGTTCACGGTGTAGCTGGTGAACAGGTTGGCCAGTTCCGGAACGTTATGGCTCTTGGCGATGACGTTCATGGTTTCCTTGTACAGTTCTTCGTAACCCAGGTTGCCCCGGTCTTCGATCTGCAGGCGGAAACCACCGATGGTGCCCAGGCCTTGTACCGGAGGCGGCGGGAAGATCGCCATGTAGGCTTCCTGAATCTCGGCGTACTGGCCGTTCAAGGCACCGGCAATCGCCCCGGCGGACATGCTCGGGTCTTTACGCTCGTCAAACGGTTTCAACGTCACGAACACGATGCCGGCGTTCGGGCTGTTGGTGAAACCGTTGATCGACAGGCCAGGGAAGGCCACGGCACTTTCCACGCCAGGCTGTTTCAGGGCCAGGTCGGACATGCGCTTGATCACGTCTTCGGTACGGTCCAGGCTAGCGGCGTCCGGCAATTGCGCGAACGCTACCAGGTACTGCTTGTCCTGGCCGGGCACGAAACCGGTCGGGGTGCTCGAGAAACCGAAGAAGGTCAGGACCATGAGGCCGGCGTACAGCAGCAGGGCGATACCGCTTGAGCGGATCACACGGCCGACGGTGCCGACATAACCGTGGCTGGCTTTCTCAAAGAAACGGTTGAACGGACGGAACAGCCAGCCGCCGAAAACCTTGTCGAGGATTTTCGAAAAACGATCTTTCGGCGCGTCGTGGCCTTTGAGCAATACCGCGGCCAGGGCCGGCGACAGGGTCAGCGAGTTGAAGGCCGAGATCACCGTCGAAATCGCAATGGTCAGGGCGAATTGTTTGTAGAACTGCCCCGTCAGGCCGGAGATGAACGCTGCCGGG
This sequence comes from Pseudomonas reinekei, assembly GCF_001945365.1. GTDB lineage: Bacteria > Pseudomonadota > Gammaproteobacteria > Pseudomonadales > Pseudomonadaceae > Aquipseudomonas > Aquipseudomonas reinekei. The sequence goes on along the minus strand of NZ_MSTQ01000002.1, from coordinate 74,369 downwards.
ACGAAGACCGCACAGAGCACCAGCGCCGTGGCGATGATCGGGCCGGTTACTTCGCCCATGGCTTTTTTGGTCGCTTCGACCGGCGTCAGTCCGAGCTCGATGTTGCGCTCGACGTTCTCCACCACCACGATCGCATCGTCCACCACGATACCGATCGCCAATACCAGGCCGAACAGCGACAGGGCGTTCAACGAGAAGCCGAACAAATGCATCACCGCAAACGTACCGATCAACGATACCGGCACCGCCACCAACGGAATGATCGAGGCGCGCCAGGTTTGCAGAAACAGGATCACCACCAGTACCACGAGGATCAGCGCTTCGAAGAGGGTGTGAACCACCGCCTCGATGGAGCCGCGCACGAAGATCGTCGGGTCATAGACGATGCTGTAGTCCATGCCTTGAGGGAAGTTTTTCTTCAGTTCATCCATCTTGCCCCGAACCTGGTTCGAGATGTCGATGGCATTGGAGCCCGGACGCTGGAAGATCGGGATCGCCACCGCCGGCTGATTGTTCAGCAGCGAACGCAGCGCATATTGGCTGGAGCCCAACTCGACACGGGCGATATCTTTCAGGCGAGTGATTTCACCATCGTCGCCTGAGCGAATGATAATGTTCTCGAACTCCTCCTCGGAAACCAGGCGACCTTGAGTGTTGACCGACAGCTGGAAGCTTTGGGCATTCGGTGCAGGCGGAGCGCCCAGGGCACCGGCCGCTACCTGACGGTTCTGTTCACGAATCGCGGACACCACATCCGTCGCCGTCAGGTTACGTGAAGCGGTCTTGTTCGGGTCGAGCCACACCCGCAGCGAGTAATCGCCCATGCCGAACAATTGCACGTCACCGACACCGCCCAGACGCGCCAGCTCATCCTTGATGTTGAGCAGGGCGTAGTTGGACAGGTAAAGCATGTCGTAGCGTTTGTCCGGCGAGGTCAAGTGCACCACCATCGTCAGATCGGGCGACGCCTTGTCCACGGTGATACCAATGCGCGTCACTTCCTCGGGAAGTTTTGGCTCGGTCCGGGTCACGCGGTTCTGCACCTGCACCTGAGCGTTGTCCAGGTCAGTGCCCAGCGCGAAGGTGATGGTCAGGGTGATCTTGCCGTCAGCGGTCGACTGCGAGGACATATAAAGCATGTTCTCGACGCCGGTGATCGCTTGCTCCAGCGGAGCGGCTACGGTTTCACCGATGACTTTAGGGTTGGCACCCGGGAAGTTGGCGCGGACCACAACAGTCGGCGGCACGACTTCCGGGTATTCGCTGATCGGTAACTGGAACAGCGAGATCGCACCGGCGATCAGGATCAACAGCGATAGCACCGCTGCGAAGATCGGCCGTGAAATGAAGAATTGGGAAAAATTCATCGGAGTCGTTATCCCTTAACCGCGTGGGGTCGCTGCAGCCAGTTTCACAGCCGTACCCGGCGCGGCCTTGGCAGGCGCGACTTGGGGCAGGTTGCTGGCTTCCAGCGCTTGTCGTTGTTGTGCAAGGGCCGCGAGGGTTTGTTCGCTGGCCATCGGGATGACTTCAGGCGTGACGGGCGAGCCTGGGCGCACTCGTTGCAGACCCTTGACGATGACGGTGTCGTCCTTGTTCAGGCCATTGCGCACAATGCGCAAACCTTCGATTTTCGGACCCAGCTCGACCGCGCGGTAAGCGGTTTTGTTGTCGGCGTCCATGACCAGTACGAACTTCTTGCCCAGGTCGGTACCGACGGCTTCGTCATTGATCAGCATGGCGTTGTAGGTGCCGCTGCCCACCAGCTTCAGGCGTGCATAGAGGCCAGGGGTGTAGCTGCCGTCGCTGTTATCGAACACGGCGCGACCACGGATGGTGCCGGTTTTCGGGTTGACCTGGTTGTCGACGAAGTTCATCACACCCTGGTGCGGGTTGCCGTCTTCATTGGACAGGCCCATGTAAACCGGTGTGGTGGCGCCGCGTTTGCCCTGGCGGGCGAGCTGGGTGTACTTGAGGAACACACGCTCGTCAGCATCGAAGTAGGCGTAGACCTTGTCGGTGGACACCACACTGGTCAGCGGGGTGGTGTCGGCGGTCACCAGGTTGCCGGCGGTGATTTCGGCACGGCTGACGCGGCCGCTGATGGGTGAGGTGACGCGGGTGAAGCTCAGGTTCAGCTTGGCGAGGTCCAGTTGCGCTTGCAGAGCACCGACAGCGGCACGGGCTTCTTGCGATGCGCTGGTGCGCGAATCGGCCAGTTCGGCGGAAATCGCGTTGCTGGCGCGCAGGCGCTCGCCGCGCTGGGCTTCGTTTTCACTGCGGGTGGCGTTGGCGCGAGCCTGGGCCACCAGCGCTTCGAGGCGGCGGACCTCGGCCTGGAACGGACGCGGGTCGATCTGGAAGAGCAAGTCGCCTTTCTTGACCAATGCACCTTCAGTGAAAGCCACGTCATCGATCTGGCCGGAGACCCGTGGACGAATCTCTACGGTTTCCGGCGCTTCAAGGCGCCCGGTGAACTCGTCCCACTCGTTGACCGGTTGCACCAGCACCTTGGCGACGCTGACTTTCGCTGCTGGCATCGTGGCGGCGGTTTCGGGCGCCTTGCCGCAAGCGCTGATCACCACCATGGCCAATAAAGCCAGCGGGAAGCGCAAATGTTTGAATGACTGTTCCATGGATGCATCCGCCAATGTGTTGAGATTGGCGAATGATGCTCGGCAGGGTGGTATCGCACGAATCGAATGAGGCGAAGGTAACTATCATCCGGAATGATATAAGACCTGATTCAGCCCTCTAGCTTGCGCCTCTGGTTAGCGGACCATCAATTGGCCTGATGTAAATTGTGTGTTGCCGAAAACGCACGAATGAGACTTGACACCGAGGTGTGGTCATCGCTGGCAGGCTGACCTGCTAGCGATCGGGTCATCAGCCTCACCGCAAGATCCGGATCAGGCCAAACTATCCGGATCGCCAAAGAACATCTGAATTCGCGACCGCAACCATCGCTCGCCCGGGTCGTTATCCTGCGACCCGCGCCACGCCATGTGCAATTCAAAACTGCGCACCGGCAACGGCGGTTCTTCCGCTCTCACACCGCCAGCTGCCGTGAGGGCTTCGGCTGTGTAGTCGGGAACGGTGGCAACAATGTCGGTACCGCTCAACAACGTACTCAGCCCGTTGAACTGCGGTACGGCGAGAACCACGTGGCGTTTACGCCCGAGTTTTTCCAGCTCTTCATCAATGAAGCCGCTGAGGTCACCGGCGAACGACACCAGTGCATGGGGCCGCGCACAGAAGTCATCCAGGCTCAACGGCCCCGGTACGGTATCGGCGCGCAGCAGCTTGGGCGAACTGCGGCGCAGGACTTTGCGCTTGGCGTTCGCCGGCAGGTCGGTGGTGTAGCTGACGCCGATGGAGATTTCGCCGGACGCCAGCAACCCCGGCATCAGGATGTAATTGACGCGCCGCACCACCAGTACGATCCCCGGGGATTCGGCGCGCAGGCGCTTGAGCAACATCGGCAGCAGGGCGAACTCGACGTCGTCTGACAGACCGATACGGAACACCGCGGTGCTGGTGGCGGGATCGAACTCGGCGGCACGGCTCACGGCGGTGGAAATCGAGTCCAGCGCCGGAGAGAGCAGGGCGAAGATCTCCACGGCCCGGGCAGACGGTTCCATGCTGCGGCCGGTACGCACAAACAACGGATCATCGAACAGGCCGCGCAAGCGCGAGAGCGCCGCACTGATGGCCGGCTGGCCGAGAAAAAGCTTCTCTGCAGCGCGGGTTACGCTGCGCTCGTGCATCAGGGTTTCGAATACGATCAACAGGTTGAGGTCGACACGACGCAGGTCATTACGATTCATCTGGAGTCCTGGCAGAGTCAGTAAACTTGACGTGAGCGGCCATATGAGAACAATGGCCAGCAGGAATATTACGGGGAAAGGCTGGTACTCTGCACCGAGTAATTTCAGATTTCCTACATAAGCTGCTGCGGTTTCTTACGACATCTGACGATGTTGCCGCTTATGCGGAATCAATGACAGGCATGTCGACTATTAATAGCCACAGATAGTGTTGGGTTGAAAGCCCAGCTAGAGTTCATGGCATTAGAGGTTCAATTGGCGAGGTTTGCGATGTCCCGCACGATCCGTTTTCACAAGTTTGGTCCGGCCGAGGTGCTCAAATGCGAAGAGCATGCGGCCGCTCTGCCTGCACCGGGTGAAGTGCAAGTGCGCGTCGAAGCGATTGGTATCAGCTGGTATGACACGCTCTGGCGTCAAAACCTGGCGTCGTCCCGCGCTCAGCTGCCATCCGGCCTTGGCCAGGAAATGGCGGGTATCGTCACCGCTGTTGGTGACGGTGTCGAAGACTTGGCTGTTGGTGACAAGGTCGCCAGCTTCCCGGCTCAAAGTCCGAACGATTATCCAGTGTATGGCGAGTTGATTGTGCTGCCACGTTCGTCGCTGACCCGCTACCCGGACGTGCTCAGCCCGATTGAAGCCAGCGTGCATTACACGCCGTTGTTGATTGCCTATTTCGGCTATGTCGATCTCGCACGGGTCAAACCCGGGCAATTCGCCCTAGTCACTGACGCCAGCCACTGCGCCGGCCCTTCGTTCGTGCAACTGGGTAAAGCCTTGGGTGTACGGGTGATTGCCGCGACCAAGTCGGCGGATGAACGTGAGTACCTGTTATCGCTGGGTGCCGAGAAAGTGATTGTCACCGAGGAAGAAGATCTGCTGATGCGGATCAACAAAATCACCGACAATCGCGGCGTGGATGTCGTGTTCGATGGTCTGGGCGGTCCTCAGATGTCGCTGTTGGGCGACGTCCTTGCACCGCGCGGCAGCCTCGTTCTGTACGGCCTGCAAGGCGGTAACCAGACGCCATTCCCGGCCTGTGCGGCGTTCCAGAAGAACATTCAGTTCTTCGTGCACTGTATCGGTAACTTCACCGGCAAGCCGGAACTGGGCATTATCCAGGACCAGGTCGCAGTGCAACGTGCCTTGCGTGACATCAACCAGCTGACCGCCGATCGTGTACTGCTGCCGCTCAAGACTCGGGTGTTTCCGTTTGCCGAGTTTGTCGAAGCTCATCGCTACATGGACGAATGCCCATGCCGCGAAAGGGTTGCGCTTCAGGTCGAGCCAGTCTGACGTTCTTAAAGAGTCCGTGGCTTCACGGACTCTTTTGCTTTCAGTACTTTCCTACATGAGACCTTCCATTGATCGCTCAGTGGAGCCGTTCAGCAACTGAACTGGTTTTTGCTCTCAATCTGTAGCTTCTAATCAGCATCTAAGCCCTGATAATTGAATGATTACTTTCATCTCAAGGAATGAGCTATGGGCCGCTATCAGGCTGATGCTTTTCAATGTTCGTTGCTGATAAATATCCATCGATTAATAGGCGTTTGTGCACTTGCCGGACAGTTGTTAGCTACTTCTTTCCTTATTTCTTGTGTTAAACGTCTGTGGGACGCTGTCGGACATTTCCTAGGACAGCGAAGGCCATGCAGTAAGCCCCAGTCAATGCGGGCTGCAAGGCTATCCGACAGTGGGCGGCGTCAGCATGGTCACCCACGCACCCAAGTGTTGATATGAACATTTAAGTGCTAGCATTTCTCCATATAACCAGTATTCAAATCATGTTCAGGTCAATCTCCTGCGCTGCGCGTTCAGCTATGTGCGCGATATTGAACTACGAGTATCAGGTACATAAAGATGACCAATATCCATGAACAAGCCATGAGCAATGTCTACCAACAAGTGCTGCAACGGCTGTTGAGTTTCTTTTCCCGGGCTGAACGCACGGCGCTGCAGTTGTTGATTCAACGCTTGGGAGTGGCCGCTGGCGGCATGGAGCAAATCGGTGACTTCAAGGTATTGGCGATTCAGACCGGCTCGCGCGACAGTTGTTTCTCCCTGGCGTTGCTGCGTGCCGCACAATTGACCATCGCCAGTCGGTCGCCGGCAACGTTTCACCTGCGCGTGGCGACCTTGCGCCTGAGCAGCACCAGCCCCGTGGCCCTGGACAACATTCATCGCACCTACAGCGCCTTGTTCGTCTACGACGATCCCCGGGTTGAAGTGTTAATGGTCGATAACCGCGAGGTCCTGCCGTTTGACCCCTTGGCGCCGATGACCATCGAGGGCCGCGAGGTCGAACGTACCCACCTGCTGATGGTTGGCCATGTGCGGGCCCTGGATGGACCGCTTGACCTGTGGGACAACGGCTACCTGGCCACCGGCGAGTTCTGGGGACAGATCACTCGCTGGAAACATGGCGTCGACGCCTTGATCTGTCACGACGCACCGCGCCAACAGAAACGATTTGTCGAGGGCCTGAAACGGGCTGCGGCGAAGGCCGGTCATGACGTGTCGAGGCATTACGCTCCCGGCTATGAAGGATTGTTTCCCCTGCTCGACGACCTCGGTGCACATGGCTATCGTCGCTTTTATTCGGAGCCGGGCTGCCAGCCCTGGCGCCCGGCGCAAGACTTTGAAACCTGCCGCCGCGCAACGCTTATTGATATGCACGACCTGCTGGTCAGCAATCTGGAGGAACGATGGCCGTTACTGACTGAGTTTCTCGGCTTCCGGGCGGACGAACTGGCAGCCCACCTCTGCGACAATGACTACAGCAGTCTCCCGGTCAGCGCACACGTGCGAGGGCTGCACGCCAGTTTCGTGCAAGGGCGCACCTATGAAGAGGGTGTTGGCGAATACCTGCAACGGGCCTTGGTGATGATGCGCCGTAAACAATTGCCGGAGCGCTTGTGCGATCAGGCGGTGGAAACATTTGGCAGCCCAGTGGCATTTACCGGGCAGCGGGCACGGACTGTCATTGAACTGCAACGCAACATGGGTTTGAGCGAAGCCCAGTTGGTGTGCCTGCTGTTTGCGCCTTTTGTCGACAGCGGCACAAACCTCGAGCGATTCCTGCGCCACTGCCACCCGGGGATGATGGTGGGATTGCCTGATTTGCATCGGGCCATGCAGGGACATCAGGTTGCCGATCAGGTCATGCAGTGGCTGACCGATGTCAGTGGTCTGCCGGTCAATCTGGTCCGCGCGCTGTATCGCATGAAATCGTTGGCTGTGGATGAGGGCAGGGTGGCCCGACCGGCAATCGGCGATGCCGCTCCTGATCCAGCCAAAGATCACTCGTCCGTGCCGGGTGAGACGTCAGCCGGTGGTTGAAAGTGAACCTTTGTCACCACACATGCGGCCCTCGCCCATGAAAAGGCCGCGTGAAACCGACTTCGCTTACCAGGCTGTATATCGTTACCTGACCCATCTCATTGGCGAGACAGCCAGCGATGCGCGTGTACGTCTGCCTTCGTTGCGGCAACTGGCGCAGCGGCTGAATGTATCGATCTCGACCATTCAGTACGCCTACGCACTGCTGGAGAAAGAAGGGCGGGTGTACTCAATGGCCAAATCCGGCTACTTCGCGCAGCCGATGTCTGCTGCGAACACGCTACACAGCGGCAATGACTTGCTCGAAAGCCTCTACGTCAACGCGCGCCGCCCAGGCATGCTGGTGCTGAGCTCAGACGATCCCGCGATGTTGCAGCCCATCGACAGCCCGCTGTTACTGCTGGAGAGAGAATTGCTGCGCCAGTATCCACGGCAGCCGCACGCGCACTCGCAACCCTGCGGCGAGCTCGAGCTGCGTATGGCATTGGCCGCGCGCTACACCACGTCACCGGTGCGTTGCTGGCACGCTGACGACATCTACATCGGGGCAGACTTGCGGGGTGTACTGGAAATTCTGATCGCGGTGCTGGGCCTCAAGGAAGAGACGGTCGTGGTTGAATCGCCGTGCGACTGGGGAATCCTGCGCCTGTTGGAAGCGGCAAGCGTTCGTGTCATCGAGTGGCCAGTCATGGCCGATGGCGGCCTGGACCATGATCTTCTCAAGGATCTGCTGGACACTGAGCCCGTACGCCTGGTGATGGTTTCATCCGGCCTGAATATGCCCAGGGGCAGCCAGGCGCCGGATGATAGCCGTGAGGCCATCGCGCAGTTGTTGAAGGCGCATGACTGCTGGGTCCTGGAGAACGACTGCTACGGAGAGCTTGAATTCGAACCCGTCGGGCCGAGATTCCGGGAGCTGCTGGCTCCGGAACGTCTGATCGTGTTTTCCACGTTCGAAAAAATCATGGGACCGGAGGCGCCCTTTGGTTATCTGCTTTCACGCCACATGGGCATGGAGTTGCAGCGCCATTTTCTGCTGCGGGCGTTTCGCTTGTCTGCCATCCGCCAGAAAGCCATTGCCCGCTTGTACAGCAACGGACGCATCGACCAGCACCTGCAATTGCTGCGGCGTCGACTCAAGGACGGCAAGGTGCAGATGATTCAGCTGCTGCAGGAGCGACTGGCCGATGCCTTGCATTTCGTCGAGCCACAAGGAGGGACAACCATCTGGGTGCGCCCGTTGCGACGGGTCAGCGTACGCCGCGTGTTCCAGCGGCTGCTCAAGCAGCAAGTGGTCATCGCGCCGGGTGAATTGTTCAGTCTGCAAGGTTTGCATGCACAACACCTGCGTTTGAGTCATAGCGTCGGCGCTGAGCAGGACCTGGCGAACGCCCTCGGTCTGCTGGCGGATGCGCTGCGTTTGGAGGCGGTCGATTGAGTGCAACTCCCTCTCAGGCGCAATGCTCGACTTTTATAACATTGTGCTTGCGCCTGGGACGGGATCGATAACGTCGCGCGGCGGTCAAACTGCCAGTAAACTGCGTTCCAACTCCTGAACCCTTCTATTCCAGAGGTTTTGCATGACACTCAGTCAATATGCGGGCAAACCGGCACCGGCAGAATTGTTGGTCGACATCCCGCGACTGGTTACGGCGTATTACACCGGCCAGCCAGATGCCGCCATTTCGACCCAGCGCGTGGCGTTCGGTACGTCAGGGCACCGAGGCAGCTCCTTCGACCTGAGTTTCAACGAATGGCACGTTCTGGCCATCAGCCAGGCCATCTGCCTGTACCGCGAAGCCCAGGGCATCGATGGCCCGCTGTTCGTCGGCATCGACACCCATGCGCTGTCCACTCCAGCCGGCGCCAGCGCCCTGGAAGTGCTGGCCGCCAATGGCGTGACCGTAATGATTGCCGAGGGCGACGAGTACACACCGACGCCGGCAATTTCCCATGCGATTCTCTGCTACAACCGCGGGCGCACCGCGGGCCTGGCCGACGGCATCGTCATCACGCCGTCCCACAACCCTCCGCAAAGCGGTGGCTACAAATACAACCCAACCAACGGCGGTCCGGCCGATACCCACATAACCAAGTGGATCGAAGCCAAGGCCAACGAACTGCTGGGCAACAAGCTCGCCGGCGTCAAACGCATCAGCTATGAACAAGCGCTGAAGGCCAGCACCACCCATCGTCACGATTATTTGAACACCTACGTTGCCGACCTGATCAACGTCATCGACTTTGACGCGATTCGCGATGCCAAGCTGCGTCTGGGCGTTGATCCGCTGGGCGGAGCAGGGGTGCGCTACTGGTCGGCGATTGCCGAACATTACCGCCTGGACCTGGACGTAGTGAACAAGGAGGTCGATCCGACTTTCCGCTTCATGACCGTCGACTGGGATGGCCAGATTCGTATGGACCCGTCGTCGACCCACGCCATGCAGGGCCTTATCGGCCTCAAGGAACGCTACGACGTGGCATTCGCCTGCGACCCTGATCACGATCGTCACGGCATCGTTACGCCGTCCGGTGGCTTGCTGGCGCCGAACAACTACCTCGCGGTGTCCATTGATTACCTGTTCCAGAACCGTCCGCAGTGGCGCGCCGATGCCGCCGTCGGCAAAACCGTGGTCAGCAGCGGCCTGATCGATCGTGTGGCCAAGCGCCTGGGTCGTCGCCTGTACGAAGTGCCGGTCGGCTTCAAGTGGTTTGCCGATGGCCTGTTCGATGGTTCGTTGGGCTTTGGTGGCGAAGAGAGCGCCGGCGCATCGTTCCTGCGCAAGGACGGTGGCGTCTGGAGTACCGACAAGGACGGGTTGATCCCGGCATTGTTGGCCGCCGAGATGACCGCTCGCACCGGCCGCGATCCAAGCCAGGCCTATCGTGCGTTGACCGATGAGCTGGGCGAGCCGTTTTCGGTGCGCGTCGACGCCAAGGCCAACCCGGAACAGAAAGCGCTGTTGAGCAAGCTGTCGCCGGCTCAGGTTACGTCGACCGAACTGGCAGGCGAGGCAATCCAGAGCATTCTCAGCCACGCGCCAGGTAACGACCAGGCGATTGGCGGCTTGAAGGTCATGACTGAGAATGGCTGGTTCGCGGCGCGCCCGTCGGGCACCGAAGACATCTACAAAATCTATGCGGAAAGCTTTGTCAGCGACGATCACCTCAAACAATTGGTGGCCGAAGCGCAGAACTTGGTGGATGGCGCCATCTCCACCCAATAGCCGAAGTCCTGAGTAGCCGAGGACCGATGTGGCGAGAGAGCAAGCTCCCTCGCCACAATTGAAAGGGCAGGCCTACAAAAAAAGGGGCGACCATTAAAACGGTCGCCCCTTTTTTTTCCGGCAATTACCGAATCAAGCCAGATCCACCAGCACGATCTCGCTGTCCTCGATCGCCGTCACCCGCAATACCTGCTCATCGGCAACCGCAACACCGTCTCGAGCTTGTGCACGCAAACCATTGACTTCAATGACGCCAGTGGCCGGAACCAGGTACGCGCGACGACCGCTGTCCAGTTGGTATTCCGCGGTTTCGCCGGCTTTCAGGTTTGCCGCCACCAATCGCGCATCGGCGCGAATGCGCAGGCTTTGATCATCGCCGGCTTTGCCGCTGGCCAGGGTGACGAAACCTTCGCGCTGACCTGCAGGGAACGGCTTGGCGCCCCAGGACGGTGCCAGTCCGGATTCATTGGGAATGATCCAGATCTGGAAAATCTTGGTCGGCGTCGCTTCCAGGTTGTATTCGCTGTGGGCGATCCCGGTGCCCGCGCTCATGACCTGAACGTCACCGGCTTCAGTGCGACCCTTGTTGCCCAGGTTGTCCTGATGGGTAATCGCGCCTTCACGCACGTAAGTGATGATCTCCATGTCCCGGTGTGGGTGCTGGGGGAATCCGGTGCCGGGGGCGATCACGTCGTCATTCCATACCCGCAGATTGCCCCAGTTCATGCGTTTGGGGTCGTAATACTCGGCGAACGAAAAGTGGTGATGGGCATCCAGCCAGCCGTGGTGGGCGCCGCCCAGCGAGTTGAAAGGTCTGAGTTCAAGCATGATCGTCTCCTGAAAGGTTCGTCATGGCGCCTGACGCGCGAGCCATGAAGCGAGGCCGGTGGTTGATGACGGGCATCATCCAACAGGCAATCATCGATAAAAAGCGTAAAAAATGCCTCATAACAATCGAATGGCTAGATATAAAACTTTCCAAAACGTTTTCATCGAGCCTTCACTTCATCGCATAAGCCAATGAGTCATAAGCATTTCACTAGAACTCAACGGTAAATGCGGACACCATAGCCCTCAACAGTCTCAGACCCTGGAGTCCGTCCGCGTGGCGCAACACACCCCCGATCTTCCACCTGAACTTCGCCCCCTGGCCGAGATGCCGCTGCTCAAGCGCCTGGCCGCACGGTTTTTTGGTCATGGCTTGACCCGCTTGCGCGCACAGCACCGCGCGTCCTGGCTACACGGCCAGGCGGACGGTTTCCGCAGCGGGCACAGCGCCGGGGTGGATTACGGTTACAAGGAAGGCAAGCTTGAAGGGCTGGAGGAAGGCCGTCAGGTGTTGCTGATACGTGACTCGCGCAGCACCGAACATCGGCCACCCAACATTGATGACCACTTGTTCGATGATTGGCGCCTGCCGCTGTCCGCCGAGCTGAAAAAACGCATGAAAGCCGACGTTGCGCGACTCCTGCCGTCGCACGCGCAACCGAGCACTGCGCAATGGAAGATGATTTTCAGTGATACGCCGTCTACATCGGTAATTGCCGGCGCCGGTGCGGGCAAGTCGACAACGCTGGTGCTGCGCATTGTGTTGCTGACGCAGTACCTGGGGTTCGAGCTGAGTTCGATGACGGTGGTGACCTTCACCCGCGAATCGCGCAAGGATTTCATCAATAAACTGATCGAGTTGTTCGCGCTCTGGGGGCGAGCGCTCAGCTTCAAGGAGGCGCGCGACCTGGTGCGAACCTTCCATTCGCGAATCCTGCCCATGGTGCGTAGCCTGCCGGGTTTCGAGCGTCTGCAAGCCTTTGAAAACCTCAGCCACAGAACTCAAGACGCCGATGAGGAGGTGGACAGCAACCCCTTCGACCTGCGCATCAACGATGCCCAGCGTCAGCAACTCAATGCCTGTTATCACGCCTTGCACACCCGCGATGAACGCTTTCGCGAGCTGATCAAGCCATTATCGCGCCATTCCCTGCAACTCAAGGAGCTGGAGCGCGATCACCCGGATGTACAAAAACGCGTGGCGGTGACCGAGTTGGCTGCCAAGCGTGATGAAGAACTCTGCGACACCATCGAGGACCTGTGGTTTCGAGCCAAAGCCTGGCCGATCAAGGGGATAGAGCCTAATCGTCAGACGTTTGATATCAATGGGTCGACGTTCCATTGCCACGGCTATATTCCGTCGCTGGACGCCTGGGTGGTGCTGGGCTTTGATCCCCGGGAAAACCCGCAGGTGACGCGTCCCAATGCCAAATTGAGCGTGCGCGCGGAATGGGCGGTAAAACGCACCCTGTTTCAAGCTTTCTGTCATAAGCCATTGATATGGCTGGATAGTTACGAGTCGTCAAAGCGTGTTCTGGCTTCGCTGGCAGGGGATGCGAGTGCCGGGCCGGGCTTCGATTACAAGGTCAAAGGAGAACTCGCCAGCGCACCGTTGCTCGACTGTTTTGTCGCGGCCGCCGGGTTTATCGAAAACCTAGGCCTGGATGTATCGACTGCCGTCGGCCAGATGAGTTTTGGCAAAGACGACCCGGATCGGTTCTTCTTCGAAGCCTTGAGTCTGTACTGGCGAGCGCTGGAAGATCACTTGCTCGACCAGAAGCCTCCGATCATGACGTACAACCGCATGTTCGCTTTGTTCAGCGAGCACTCGCCGGAAAACCTCAAGTTGCTCAGTGATGAGATGCTGCGGCCGCTGTCGCATTTGATGATCGATGAATTCCAGGACGTATCACCGCAAATCGTGTCGTGGATCCGCGCCAGCCTGGCGGAAATCCGCAGTCGTGGCCCGGCCATGCATGTCGGGCGTGGCGCGCAACGCTCGTCGTTGCTTTGCGTGGGCGACGACTGGCAGTCAATCTACGGATGGCGCGGCAGTTCGCCGAGCTACTTCATGGAGTTCAACAAGGCGTTCTCGTCACCGAGCACCACCAAAGTCATGCTCAGCGATAACTACCGCAGCCATCAACATATCATCGACGCCGCCGAACACATCGTGCGCGCCGCGCCGGCAATCCCCGGCAAGAAGGCCAAGGCCAGTGGTGAGCCAAAGCCGTTGCTGCCGGTCAATGTACTGGATCGGGATGACCAAGGCATGGCGCAAAGGCTAATGGAGCATTATCGAAAGGGTGATTCAATCTTGATGCTTTATCGAAAAAGTAGCGATAAGTTATTGATTGAAGAGCATATTCAGCCAGTAGTTAATGTTGATTCTAGCTTGCCGTATGAAGCCAGGCGCTTGAAACAGCTGACCTATCACAGCGCCAAGGGGCTACAGGCCGACGCGGTGTTCCTGCTCGGTGATTGCCAGCACTTGACCAGTTCGCCCTACAAGAATCAGGTGTACCGCATGGCGGGCCTAAGCAAGGCTGGTGACAGCGAACCCTACGACAATGCGCAGAAAGACGAAATTCTGCGCCTGGCTTACGTGGGCATTACCCGGGCGGTGAGCCATTGCTATTGGTATGTCGATGGACAGGATGGCCAGGCGGTGAATATGCCGAAGGCTTCGGACCGGATCGGTAAGGGCAAGCCCTTCTTTTTCGATCATCGCCAAGGGAAGGCTGCGACCCTTTGATTCACCCAACAAAAAGCCCACATCAAGTGGGCTTTTCATGAGTGTGTACCTTCAGGCATAACTCCTGAGCGCCACCGGGGGAATGAATGCCTCAAGCTCATCCTCCACGGCTTCGATTATTCGTTCCACATCGGCGGCATTCATCACCGTCGCACACGGGATACCGGCAATGGCGATCATGGTTTCGCCAGTGGCTCGATCAAACAAACGGGCGATCATGCTGCCCGGCGCATCCATGCTCGCCTCGAAACCCATGGGATGAAAATGCCAGCGCATCAGCTGGCAGGCGTTTGGAAACGTGACCTTACTGAACCCTTTATTCATGTGTTGCCCGCCTTCTTCATCGAGCGCTTCCTTTAGCTCACGTTAGGAGGGAAGAGCCTTCAATGGCTCAACCGATGACAGACCTTAAAAGTAGCAGCTTGATGTGAAAATAATGTGTAATTTTCAGGCCATTTGGCGATTGCTTCTCAATTTTTATTCACACCCGGCTGCGCAAACGTTTACGCAATACCGGCGGCGTCTGTTTAGCGATTGATGCATCAGCCGAAGTTGGGCAAGCTCGGCTTTTTCACGTCGAGACCTTTATGCACGCCGAGGATGATGGCCCGCAGCAAACCCAGGCCACGGGCGATACGGTCATGCGTTATCACTTGCGCTGGAAACACCGGGATCTGGACGGCGTCATGGCGCTGTATCACCCCGAGGTCCAGTACAACGACTTTTTCCAGAACCGGGTCATGGGCCTCGAGGCGCTGCACGAGTACGTGCGCAACAGCATGCCCCGCGATCCGGACGAAGCGCTGGAGCACTCCGACCGCATTCGCCTGGATGGCAACACGGCCTTCATTCAGTACCGCATCACCTTGCGCGGCGGCGAGGGGTTGGTGTCGTTTCGTGCCAGTGAAGCGATCACCGTCAAGGACGGGCTGATCTGGCGGGTCAACGAATATGCCTCGCTGGTGCATGAGCAACCCACCCGTAAAAGTAGCGGCACTCAGCGGCCGGCGGTCAGTCGACTCGGCTTGTCACCGCGGCAGTTGAGTTTCTTGGCCGACGACCTGCAACAGTATTTCCAGCGCCAGCAACCCTATCTCGACCCTGAGCTCGACCTGCAACGGGTGGCGAAGGAGTGTGGCTACAGCCGCAACCAGATCTCCTACTTGCTCAACCAGGTGCTTGGGCAGAGCTTCTATCGCTACGTGAACCAGGCGCGCCTGCAACACCTGCTCTCGGCGCTGGACCAGGCTGCGTCACCCCTGCGCATCGACGAGCTGGCGTTCGCTGCCGGGTTCAATTCGCTGTCGGCGTTCTACAGCTGTTTCCGCCAACACACCGGGCAGTCGCCCAAAGCCTACGCCAAACAAATTTCTTTGCGTGCACGCGCGCAAGACAACGCCTGAGCCATCGCACTAGGATCAGCGCCAACGAAGTTTGATTGGCGGAGTCTTGCATGCCGGCGTGGCGCACTATCAGTTTGTGGATGGACCAACTCGACGAGCCATTGCTGGCGCGTCCGGCTCTGGAACAGGATCTGGACATCGACGTCGCGATCATCGGTGCCGGGTACACCGGCCTGTGGACAGCGTATTACCTCAAGCGTCAGGCCCCTGACCTGAACATCGCCATCATTGAGGGGCAAACCGCCGGTTTTGGCGCATCGGGTCGCAATGGCGGCTGGTTGATGGGTAATTTGCTGGGCGAGGACCGGCTTCTGGCTGGCCTGTCGCCCGAGCAACGACGGGCTTCTTACGATCTATTGCACGCCATTCCGGATGAAGTAGAGATTGTCCTGGAACGTGAAGGCATCGACTGCGATTACCGCAAAGGTGGCGCCCTTTACTGCGCCGCTCGCTACCCGGAGCAGGAAGCCAGCCTGCGTCAGTACCTGGACAAGCTCTACAAGCAAGGGCTCAACGAAAGCGATTACCGCTGGCTCAGCCCGGAGCAATTGGCGCAGCAGATCCGGGTCGCCAAACCCTACGGCGGCATTTACGCTCCGCACGTGGCGACCATTCACCCAGCCAAACTGGTACGCGGGTTGGCGCGCACGGTGGAGCGCATGGGCGTGCGCATCTATGAGAACAGCCCGGTGACCCAATGGCAGTCCGGCAGCTTGCGCACGGCGAAAGCCTCGGTGCGCAGCCGTTGGATTGTGCCGGCGGTAGAGGGCTACTCGGTGACGCTGCCGCCGTTGGGGCGTTATCAGTTACCGGTGCAAAGCCTGATCGTCGCCACCGAGCCACTGACCGCCGCCACTTGGGACGAAATCGGCCTGAGTCGTGGCCAGGCGTTCAGTGAAAGCAGCCGTCAGGTCACATACGGCCAGCGCACAGCGGACAACCGGCTGATCTTCGGCGCCCGGGGCGGTTATCAGTTTGCCGGCCAGTTGCGCCATGACTTCGACCTGACGCGCAGCGAAATCGAGCTGCGGCGCTATCTGTTCGGTGAATTGTTCCCGCAACTGAAGAATGTACAAATCACCCACGGCTGGGGCGGCAACCTTGGCATGTCGCGACGCTTCAAGCCACACATGCTGTGCGACCGGGTCAGTGGCATTGCTCTGTCCGGCGGTTATGGCGGGGAGGGCGTGGGCGCCAGCAATCTGGGCGGACGAACCTTGGCCGACCTGATCCTGCAACGCGATACCGAACAGGTCTGTCAGCCATGGGTCATTCCCCAAAGCGGACTGGACGCGCTGCGGGCCTGGGAGCCCGAGCCCTGCCGCTGGCTCGGTTACAACGCGATCATCCGCAGCTTTGTCCACGAAGACCAAACCCTCGCCAACCCGGCCACCGCACCTTGGCGGCGCAAGCTCGCCAGTGGGGTGGCCGGGTTCATGGAGGGTTTCATGCAGTAAACGGCGCGTTTCACAACCACAGGTATTCCCATGAGCATCACGCACTTCAAAAACACCGCAAACCTGAAGCTGGAAGAGTCGAACCCGGTCGCCGTACCCCTCGGTACGCCGGTGGCCGTGGCCTCGACCACCGGTGTCGAGCGCGACGACGGCGTCGAAACAGGCGTCTGGGAATGCACCCCCGGTCGCTGGCGGCGGCAGATCGTTGCCCAGGAGTTCTGTCACTTCATTCAGGGGCGCTGCACCTTCACCCCGGACGATGGCGAAACCCTGCACATAGAAGCGGGTGACGCACTGATGTTGCCCGCCAACAGCCTCGGCATCTGGGATATCCAGGAAACCGTGCGCAAGACCTACGTTTTGATTTTTTGAGTTCTTTTACGTTTGAACGCTGATCCCTTGATTGCCTGCCAACAAAAACAACCTCAACAGGAATCGACTCATGATCCGAAAGACACTGACACTGGCCCCGCTGATGCTGGTCGCCTCCATCAGCCAGGCGGCTGACACCGTCAAAATCTACAACTGGTCGGACTATATCGCGCCGGACACCACGAAGAACTTCCAGAAAGAAACCGGTATTGCCTTCACTTACGACGTCTACGACAGCAACGAAACCCTCGATGGCAAGCTGATGACCGGCAAGTCCGGCTACGACGTTGTGTTTCCGTCCAACCACTTCATGGCGCGGCAGATCGAAGGCCGGGCGCTGAAGACACTCGACAAGTCTCAGCTGCCGAACTGGAAGAACCTCAATCCGGTGCTGCTCAAGGCCCTGCAAACCAACGATCCGGGCAACGAACACGGCTTCCCGTACCTGTGGGGCAGCACAGGCATCGGCTACAACATTGCCAAAGTCAAAGCGGTGCTGGGCGATAACGCACCGGTGGATTCCTGGGACTTGATCTTCAAGCCGGAAAACATGCAAAAGCTGCAAAAGTGCGGCGTCGCCATCCTTGACAACGGCCCCGAATTGTTACCCGCAGCGCTGAATTACCTGGGCCTGCCGCATCACAGTAAAAACCCGGACGACTATAAAAAGGCCGAGGCCTTGCTGATGAAGGTCCGGCCTTATATCAGCTACTTCCATTCGTCCAAGTACACCAGCGACCTGGCCAACGGTGATATCTGCGTGGCAGTTGGCTTCTCCGGTGACATCCTGCAGGCGGAAAATCGCGCCAAGGAAGCCGGCAATGGCATCGACATCGGTTACTCGATTCCCAAGGAAGGCGCTGCTATCTGGTTCGACATGGTCGCCATGCCTGTCGATGCGCCGGACGAGAAGGCCGGTTACGCCTTCATGAACTACTTGCTGCGCCCGGACGTTATGGCCAGCATCAGTAACTACGTGCATTACGCCAACGGCAACGAACAGGCAGACAGCCTGATCGACCCGGCCATCAAGAACGACACCAAGGTCTACCCGAGCCCGGACATGATGGGCAAATTGTTTGCCCTGGAAGCCATGCCGCTGAACATCGACCGGATTCGGACGCGGGTGTGGAACAAGATTCGTACCGGTAGCTGAGCCGTCAAACGCGAACAGGCTCGCACCCACGACGGCTTGGACTACCTTGTGGGAGCGAGCCTGCTCGCGATGAACGAAAATTCGGCCCTCAGTCTTCCTGGCGAATCGTCGTTACTTCTTCTGCCTTGACCTTGACCTTCGCGCCGGAAATATCCTCGAACTCGAAGAAGCCATCCTGGGTCTTGGTTTTCGGCATGTCCCTGGTCAAATACTGGGTGCCGTTCTGCAGGGTTACCACGGTTGGCGTCGAGCAACCGGCGAGGGCCAGAAAGGCTGCTGCCGCCAAGGGCAATCCCAGAATCCTGATATTCATAACCACCTCTTAAACAAAAAAGCTGCATCTATTGCGCACGGCAGCACCTGTAACGCGGTTGGTTCCATGGATCGGCGGAAAGTTCTGCGCCCCCAAAAAAATAGCTGTCAGCGCCGCCGCTTATCCTTTTCCGTTTGCGCCGGGGAGGTGGTTGCTGGTATCTGTACGCATAACCAGTACTCGCTTGCCATGGCCTCTATCTCCTGTGACTGAAAATCCCCTCGACGATCCGTTCTATTACTTGAATAACTTCATGCAAGTCATTGATTGGCTTGAATATCGTTATGCTGACGTGCTGAGCAACGAGGAGCATTGCTTTATTCATGAATTCAAGGGCTTGCCACGCGAGTCCCGGGCATTACTGGTCCGCATGATCATGCGCAAGGGTATTCACTTCAGGGCCGGCAAACTGCATTACGCCGAAATCGGCGACATCGCCGCCGCTGCCAGTCCGCTGCTGGGCCTTGGGTGGGTGGATGAGCAGATGCCCCTGACGGTCGAGGAGCTGTTCGAGGTGCTGCTCAAGGCCGAAATTCTCCAGTGCCTGGGTTCGTCCATCGATCAGCCCAGGGGAAAAAAGACAGAATGGCTGGCGGTACTGAGTGAGCAATTCCCAGAGGCCCGCAGTTTCAACCAGTGGAGCCCGACGCTCGGTGATCGCTTGTTCAGCCTGACCATCATGGGCCTGTGCGACCGCCTGCGCTTGATGTTCTTCGGCAATCTTTACCAGGACTGGTCCGAGTTCGTGCTGGCGGACCTCGGCATCTTTACCTACGAAAAAGTCGATTTCTGCGCCGACTCCCGAGGCCTGCGTAGTCGTGAGGACGTGGACGCCTGCATGTTCCTGCACCAATGCCAGCAACTGTTCGAGGCGGGTGAGGCGCTGGTCGATGTGGTCGGGCGGGTCAACGGACTGACGTTGAGCAACCCATGGCTGCAAAGGCGTCGGGACAAACTGCTGTTCCAGATCGCTCAGCATTGCGAACGAATTGCTGATTTTGCTACTGCGCTGGCGCTTTATCGCCAGTGCAAATATCCCGGCGCGAGGCTGCGATCAATCCGCGTGCTTGAGCGCTGCAGCGAATTTGAATTGGCGCTGGAACTGGCCATCCAGGCCGAACACATGCCAGAAAGCGCTGCCGAACAACAAGTGTTGCTGCGGATGTTGCCAAGGCTGCGGCGCAAGCTCGGCGGGCCGCCGATGAAACGCCCGTCGCCCCGGGAAATGCTGCGTCTGGACCTGCACTTGCCGCGCACCGACCTGGCGTTATCGGTGGAGCAATACGTCCAGGCCCATCTCTCGGAAGACGAGGCACCGGTCCATTACGTCGAAAACACGTTGATCAACTCGTTGTTCGGCCTTTTGTGCTGGCCTGCGATTTTCGCGCCGTTGCCCGGCGCCTTTTTCCACCCGTTCCAGCGTGGGCCAGTGGATCTGCTCAACGAGGATTTCCGTGAACGCCGGGCAGATTTGTTCCGGGCGTGCCTGGCAGAGCTTGACGACGGTCGTTATCGACAGACCATCCGTGAACGCTTTATCGACAAATGGGGCGTGCAGTCGCCGTTCGTATTCTGGGGCGTGCTCAACGAGGCGTTGCTGGAGCAGGCGCTCGACTGTTTACCGGCGGAGCATCTCAAGCACTGGTTCGACCGGTTGTTGCTCGACATCAAGGCCAACCGCGCCGGCATGCCCGACTTGATCCAGTTCTGGCCGCAGCAAAAGACCTACCGCATGATCGAAGTCAAAGGGCCGGGGGACCGCTTGCAGGATAACCAGCTGCGCTGGCTGGAATTCTGCCACGAACACCGCATGCCGATTGCCGTTTGCTACGTGCAATGGGCGGAGCAAGGCGCTTGAGCTACAGCATTGCCGTACGGGCGCTGTGTGAGTTCACCGCCAAGGTCGGCGACCTTGACCTGCGCTTCACGCCGTCGCCAACGGCGCTGGAAGGCATTGTCGGCCATCGCACGGTGGCATCCCGGCGCAGCGAGGACTACCAAAGTGAAGTCGCCCTTGAAGGGCTGTTCAAAAGCCTGAAGGTCAAGGGCAGGGCGGACGGCTACGATCCGGCGCAAAACTGCCTGGAGGAAGTCAAAACCTACCGTGGTGACTTGAGCAGGCAACCGGCCAATCACCGTCAACTGCATTGGGCGCAAGCGAAGGTCTACGGCTGGCTGATGTGCCAGAAGCTGCAGCTTGAGCGGATCAATCTGGCGCTGGTCTACTTCGACATCGTCAGCGAAAAGGAAACCTGCCTGGTCGAGTCCTTCAGTGCCGGGCAACTGCAGGCGTTTTTCGAGGAGCATTGCCTGCTGTTTTTGCACTGGGCCGAACAGGAAATGGTCCATCGCGAAAGGCGTAATCGCGCGGCGCAGCAATTGAAATTTCCCCATGCCGGTTTCCGGCCGGGCCAGCGCCATCTCGCCGAATCAGTGTTCAAGGCCCTCAGCACCGGCTGTTGCCTGATGGCCCAGGCGCCGACCGGAATTGGTAAAACCGTCGGTACCTTGTTTCCGATGCTCAAGGCCCTGGCGCCGCAGCAACTGGACAAGGTGTTTTTCCTCACCGCCAAAACCCCGGGGCGCAAGCTGGCACTGGACGCTGCGCAGGTGATTCTCGACAGCAGCGATGCGCTGCCCTTGCGGATTCTGGAGATGATCGCTCGGGACAAAGCCTGCGAGCATCCGGACAAGGCCTGCCACGGCGAATCCTGTCCGCTGGCCCAAGGTTTCTACGATCGCTTGCCTGCGGCGCGTCAGGCGGCCAGTGAACGGAGCCTGTTGAACCAGAGTGCTCTGCGCCAGGTTGCTCTGGAACATGGGGTTTGCCCGTATTACCTGAGCCAGGAGATGGCCCGCTGGGCAGACGTGGTGGTCGCCGATTACAACTATTACTTCGATTTCAGCGCCTTGTTGTTCGGTCTTGCCCAGGCCAATCAATGGAAAGTCGCGACGCTGGTGGACGAAGCCCACAATCTGGTGGAGCGTGGCCGTCAGATGTACAGCGCCAGCCTCGACCAATCGGCCCTCAATGGCGTAAGAAAAACCGCCCCCGAAGCATTGAAAAAGCCACTGCAACGGGTCAACCGCGAATGGAATGCCCTGCACAATCAGCAAGCAGGCGTTTATCAGGCTTATGACTCGCCTCCGCAAAAGTTGCTGCAGGCTTTGTCGTCGTGCAGTGCGAGCATCGGCGACTATCTGAACGATCACCCACAAGGACTGGACAGCGCGCTACAGAACTTTTATTTCGAAATGCTGCAGTTTTGCCGGGTGGGCGAGCTCTTCGATGAGCAGTTCCTGTTCGATATCAGCAAGCGCGACCTGGAGCGCAAAAAAAACCTGTCGCAGGTGTGCCTGCGCAACGTGGTGCCTGCCGGCTTCATCGGTCCGCGTTTGACGGCTGCACGCAGCACCGTGCTGTTTTCTGCGACGCTCAGCCCTCGGCACTATTACGCTGACTTGCTGGGTACGCCGGCGAACACTGTGTGGATTGACGTTGAATCGCCGTTTCACGCCGACCAGCTACAAGTGCACATCGTCAACCAGATCTCCACGCGGTTCGTCCATCGGCAGGCGTCGCTGGCGCCGATCGTGGAGCTGATCGCGCAACAATTCAGCCGCCGCCCCGGCAACTACCTTGCTTTCTTCAGCAGCTTCGATTACTTGCAGCAAGTCGCGCAGCTATTGGCCGAGCGCTATCCGCAGATCAATCTGTGGTCGCAATCGCGCGGGATGGTTGAGGAGCAGCGCCAGCAGTTTCTCGATCAATTCACCGCCGAAAGCCAGGGTGTTGGTTTTGCCGTATTGGGCGGGGCATTTGGCGAAGGCATCGATTTACCCGGTGCACGCCTGATTGGCGCGTTCATCGCCACACTGGGGCTGGCACAACTCAATCCCGTCAATGAACAATTGAAACGACGCATGGCGGCGATTTTCGGGGCGGGCTACGACTACACCTATCTGTATCCCGGCGTACAGAAGGTCGTGCAAGCCGCAGGCCGTGTGATTCGCACGCAGCAGGATCAAGGGGTGGTGATGTTGATCGATGACCGCTTCGGCGAGAGCAAGGTCAGGCAATTGCTGCCTCGCTGGTGGTCAATAGAGCCGACGCTTTTTCACTCCGCCCAGTAGGATTTATTACCTTTCAAATCATGGACATAAGTTGAATAAAACCGCGGTTTGAACAATCGCTGGAAACGCACTTTATTGGAATGGCCCTTCACCGGCTCTTCGATAAGGAAATCGAGCGATGTCAGAAGCACCGACATACCCCTAACGACCTGTATGCCTACGTCGTGAAGTACGCTTACCGTTAACCGCTCGTTCAGTGGTTTTACGGCTTTCCAAATTTCTGGTTTGTCGCATACTCCCCACATCAACCAATACAGAGGGATCAATGAGCGAAGATCAAACCAATACCACGGCTTTCGAGGACAGGCGTTTTCGTTTGTTGATCGATGCGGTCATTGACTACGCGATTTACATGATTGATCCCGACGGCATCATCATCAGTTGGAATGCGGGTGCGCGGCGTTTCAAAGGTTATGAAGAAGCCGAGATCATCGGGCAGCACTTTTCGCGCTTTTACACCGATGACGATCGCCGTGTCGGCAAGCCGCAAAAGGCCCTGGACACGGCGATCCGCGAGGGGCGTTTCGAAGGCGAGGGCTGGCGTGTGCGCAAGGACGGCACGCATTTCTGGTCCCACGTGGTGATCGACCCGATATACGACCCTTCGGGCCAATTGCTCGGTTTTGCCAAGATCACGCGGGATTTGACCGACCGTAAGATGGCGGAGGAAGTCCTCAAGCAAAGCGAACAACAATTCCGCCTGCTGGTGCAAAGTGTCACCGACTACGCAATCTACATGCTTGCCCCGGATGGACGCCTGACCAACTGGAACCCGGGCGCTCAGCGCATCAAGGGCTATGCGCCCGAAGAGGTCATCGGCCAGCATTTTTCGATGTTTTACACCCCTGAAGACCGCGTGGCCGGCGAACCCCAACGAACTCTCGATATCGCTGTGCGTGAGGGGCGGTTTGAAAACAAAGGCTGGCGCGTGCGCAAGGACGGCACTCGCTTCTTCGCGCACGTGGTAGTGGACCCCATCTGGGGCGAGACGGGCACCTTGCTCGGGTTTGCCAAGATCACCCGCGATATCACCGAGGTGACCCAGGCGCAGCAAGCCCTGGAAAAAACCCGCGAAGCGCTGTTCCAGGCGCAGAAGATGCAGGCTATCGGCCAGCTCAGCGGCGGTATCGCCCATGACTTCAACAACTTGCTGACCGTTATCCTCGGCAACCTGGAAATCGTCCGTAAGCGAATGTCAGACGACCCGAAAATTACCCGGCTGCTCGACAACGCCACGCAGGGCGCCTTGCGCGGCGTCTCCCTGACCCAGCGTATGCTGGCATTTGCCAGGCGTCAGGAACTCAAATCCGAACCCGTCGAGATACCGGCACTGGTTCACGGCATCTCCGGGCTGCTGCGCAGCTCGCTCGGGCCTTCGGTGGTCCTCGAAACGCGTTTTCCCCCAGGGCTCGAACCGGTGCTGGCCGACGTCAACCAGCTTGAGTTGGCCGTCCTGAACCTGGCAACCAATGCCCGTGATGCCATGCCTCACGGTGGAAAAATCGTCATCAGCACCCGGACAGAAGATGTTCGTGATGACGCTCGACCGCCGATGGAAGCGGGCCGATATGTGTGCCTGTCTATCACCGATACGGGAGAGGGCATGGACGACGCGACGCTGGCATCGGCCATGGACCCGTTTTTCACCACAAAGGGGCTGGGTAAGGGGACTGGGCTGGGGTTATCGATGGTCCACGGTTTTATCGAACAATTGGGAGGGCGGTTCGTCCTCAACAGCAAGAAGGACCACGGAACAACCGCAGAGCTGTGGTTGCCCGTCGCGAGCAGTAACGAGCCCCGCAACGCGGTTATCGATGAGCCGGTCACGCCGCAGGTGTCTCGGCTGAGCGTGCTGGTGGTGGATGACGATGGTCTGGTGCTGACCAGCACCTGTTTGTTGCTTGAGGACCTCGGCCATCGGGTGATCGCAGCGACATCGGGCGCGCAAGCGCTGAAAATGTTAGAAGGCGATCAAGCCATCGACCTGGTCATCACCGATATGGCGATGCCGCAGATGAGTGGCGCGCAACTGGCGGACGCTATCCGTAGGCTCAAACCGGACATGCCGATTATCCTGGCCACCGGCTATGCAGAGCGTCTTGAAGAGTTTGAGGCCGGGTTGCCAAGATTGTCGAAGCCGTTTACCCAGCTCAACCTGGTGGAGATCATTGCGTCGACAATGAAGTGATTGCAAATTACGACCACAGAAGTGGCGAGGCAGCAAGCTCCCTCGCCACAGTTTTCGTCAGGCAGCCATGTTGGGTGAGCCGAGCTCTTTCTTCAGTTGAGCTTTCAGCGTTTCCATTTGCGCGCCCAGTTCTTCCAGCTCAGCTTTGCCGAGCAGTTTTTTCGCCTGAGGAAACATCTCTGCCTCCTCTTCTTCGATGTGGTGCTCCAGTAACTCCTTGACCACTTTGACGCGACCGGCGAATTCAGGGGTCGAAGGGTCAGTGACTTTCAGATCCGGCAACACCAGTGCATCAACGGTGCGGTGTTCTTCCTTGGCTTCGTAGTACATAACGTCCTGCTCTTTACCGCCCGCTTTTTTATAGGCCGGGTACAAGATTTCTTCTTCCAGGCGGGTGTGGATGGAAATTTCCATTTCCAGCTTTGCGAGCAATTCAGTGCGCTTTTTAACACCGCGTTCGGTGGACTCGCTCAATTGGCTCAGGATGCCTTTCACGCGTTCATGATCGGCTTTCAACAGGTCTATAGCGTTCATGGTGAGGTCTCTCAAGTCGTCACGGAGGGATGGGGCGCGAACGGTCTGGATGCCGAAATTCGCTCCTGGGAATGGAGCATTTGTCGTGCCGTTTTTGATAGGCCGGTAAATCACCAAAAAATCAAATACCTATGTTAAATGCTGGCGAAAAGAGGTCATGCAGGGTGCATGAGTTGGAAAATTGACTCATGCAGTTCGCTGATCAACGATTGGCTTTTTGCGCTGCGCATAACGGGCGAGGACAGGTTGGGTGCTGATGCCGTGGACCAGAATGCTCAGCGCCACCACGGAGAGCGTCAGGTCAGTACACAGGGTCGCCACCGAGGGGGCCAACCCATGGTTGAGAACATAGAACAGGTAAAATAAGCTGCCGATCCCGCGAATGCCGAACCAGCCGATCAGCAGTCGTTGCCGACCGTCGAGCAAACCACCCCATGGAATGAGCATGACGCTCAGGGGGCGAATCAGGCAAAACAATACGCCGCCGATGGCGAGGGCGCGCCAGTCCCAGTGGCCCATCAGCACCACGCCGAGCAACGTCACCAAAAACACTTCCATGGCCCGTTCCACCAGGCTGCCAAACGACAGCATGTCGCCGATCATGATCCCGGCGGCAACCTGCGTGTCTTGCAAATGCTCCACATCGCCATGCACGGCAGCGTCGGGCTCGACGTTCTGGTGGCCAACCACCGCTTGCACCAGATGTTCCGCCGGTGGCTGGGCATTTCCCGTGGACTTGACCTCGGCGCCGCGCAATCCCAGCGCTGCGGCGAATACCGAGAGAAACCCATAGCCGTGAACCGCCTCAGCCGCGACATAAGCCAGTGCGATCAGCGCGAAGGTCAGGTAATCGTTGGGGGAGAGCGTGCTGTCGGCGTTCCTGGTGCGCATCGACAAGGTCAGGCGCCCGATGCCACGGCCCATGAAATAGCCGACCAGCAAGCCCGCAGGCACTGCCCACAACAGCCGTTTGAGCGCCCAGTCATCGAGCCAAGCTGTTGAAGAGGCTTCGCCCTGTTGAATGAACAACAGACCGAGAATGACAAAGGGAAACGCGATCCCGTCGTTCAGGCCGGCTTCACCAGACAGCCCGAAGCGGACAGGGTCGTCATCCTTGGCATCATTGACCTGAACCAGCGAAGCCAGTACCGGGTCGGTCGGCGCCAGTATGGCGCCGATCAGCAGCGACGGCCCCCAGGCCAGGTCGAAGGCAAAATGCAACAACAGGCACACGCCGGTGATGCTCAGGAGCATCACCGGTCCCGCGAGCCCGTACGCCACGCGCCATTTGCGATCCTTGAGCGGCAGCCGCAACTTGAGTCCGCAGACGAATAATGAAAAGAGCACCGCAACTTCAGTCAGGTGCTCCATCCAGAACGATGCGTCTTTAATATCCAGCCTGAGCCAGCCAAGCCCCGCCGGCCCGATGGCCACGCCCAGCACCAGACACACCGCCGAGGTGGTCACCGGCATCCAGCGCAGGTAGGACGAGGTGAGCGCCAGCGTCAGCAGCACGGCACCCAGCACAGCGACCCAGGCGATGAAGCTCATGGCTGGATGATCAACTGACTGTGGCGCGCAAATACCCAGGCGTCAGGATGCTGAACCACACCAGGATCATTTTCAGCACAATCGTGACCAGCACCAGCAGCCCGACATTCCAGACCGTCCAGGCTAAGTCGGGTTGGGTAAACAGCCTGACGACAGGTCTTGGGTAGTCATTCATTGTCAATCTCCGAACAGCGGGTGTGTTCGGGGTTGACTGTGGTGGCTTGGCGGGAGTTCGGTTGGATTTCAGATGACTTGCTGTACTCAAAACACTGTGGGAGCGGAAAAGCCTGCTCCCGCAGGAATAACGATTGCCTTCAGGCGTTATCAGCCTTTGAGGTGCCGCAAGCTGCGTTCCATCCGCGCAATGCCTTCTTCCAGCAGTGACCGCGGGCAGCCGAAATTCAGGCGCACGAATGGCTGGCCGTCATCACCGAAGTCCAGGCCCGGGCTCAAACCGACCTTGGCCTGCTCGAGGAAGAACTGGTGCGGGTTGTCCAGCCCCAGCGCCGTGCAATCGAGCCAGGCCAGATACGTGCTTTGCGGCACGTTCATGGTGATGCCCGGCAGGCGGGTGCGCACGGCGTCGACCAGATAATCACGATTGCTTTGCAGGTAGTCCTTCAGCGCGGCCAGCCATGGCCCGGCTTCGCTGTAGGCGACGCGAGTGGCCTCCATGCCCAGCGGGTTGACGCTGTCGACCATGCCGCAGCGGGCGTGGTTGACCTTCTCGCGCAGGTGACGATCCTGAATGATCATGAACGAAGTTTTCAGCCCCGCGATGTTATAGGCCTTGCTCGCCGACATCAGCGTGATGGTGCGCTGGGCGATTTGCGGGCTGAGGGAAGCCATCGGGATGTGCTGGCGGCCGTCGAAGCACAATTCGGCGTGGATCTCGTCGGAGATGATCCAGGCGTCGTGCTCCAGGCAGATGTCGGCAATCGCCTGCAGTTCGGAACGGGGAAACGCCTTGCCCAACGGGTTGTGCGGATTGCTCAGCAGCAGGGCGCCGCCGCCTTGCAACGACTGGCTCAAGGTATCCAGTGGCGTGGTGTAGGTGCCGTCGGGTTGCGAGTCAAAATTCAACTCCACCTTGTTAAGGCCCCAATGCCTCGGCGCATGGCGCAACGGCGGGTAGTTCGGCACTTGCACGACCACGTTCTGTGCCGGCTGGACCAATGCCTTGAGGGCCATGTTGACGCCCGATTCGACACCCGGCAGAAAGATCAGCTCTTGTGGCTCGATGCGCCAGGCGTACTTGTTCCACACATCGGCAACGATGGCTTCACGCAGACTGTCCGGGGCCACGCTGTAGCCGACCATCGGGTGTTCCAGACGCTTTTGCAGGGCCTGGATGATCATTGGCGGTGCAGCGAAATCCATGTCGGCAACCCACATCGGCAACACGTCGGCCGGGTAGCGGCTCCACTTGGTGCTGCCAGTGTTGTGGCGGTCGAACACCTGATCAAAATCGAAAGTCATGCGCGGTCTCGTAACAGCGGATTGGTAATGGTCGCCATGATAATCGCCAATCCCTGTGTGAGCGAGCGTGCTCGCGCTCCCACAGGATTGTGGTTTGGGCAATGACCGGGTGTCCGACGGTCGGCTGTCATGGCGATTTCGACAGCCTTGTCTAGAATTCAGATGTCGGCAGCCCGGCTGCCGCAACCGTGTTTGTCCAGAAAAATCCGGCAACGCACCGGATTTCCACCTGATCAGGAGTGCACGATGGACCTCAGCCGTCGTCAGTTCTTCAAGGTCGCTGGTATCGGCCTTGCGGGTTCGAGCCTGGGCGCGTTGGGCATGGCCCCGACGCAGGCCTTCGCCGAGCAGGTGCGCCACTTCAAGCTTGCCCACACCCGTGAAACCCGCAACACCTGCCCGTATTGCTCGGTCGGCTGTGGGTTGATCATGTACAGCCAGGGCGATGCAGCGAAGAACGTCGCGCAAAATATCATCCACATCGAAGGTGACGCCGACCACCCGGTCAACCGCGGCACCCTGTGCCCCAAAGGCGCGGGCCTGCTGGATTTCATTCACAGCCCCGGTCGTCTGCAATACCCCCAGGTGCGCAAGCCCGGCAGTACGGAGTGGACCCGAATCTCCTGGGATGAAGCGCTCGATCGCGTCGCCGACCTGATGAAGGCCGACCGCGACGCCAACTTCATCGAGAAGAATGCCAACGGCCAAACGGTGAATCGCTGGGTCACCACCGGTTTCCTCGCGGCATCGGCGGCGTCCAACGAAGCGGGTTACATCACCCACAAGGTCATTCGCAGTCTCGGCATGCTGGGGTTTGATAACCAGGCGCGTGTCTGACACGGCCCGACGGTGGCAAGTCTTGCCCCGACGTACGGCCGTGGTGCCATGACCAACCACTGGACCGATATCGCCAACGCGAATCTGGTTCTGGTGATGGGCGGCAACGCAGCAGAAGCGCATCCGTGCGGCTTCAAATGGGTGACTGAGGCCAAGGCGCACAACAAGGCGCGCTTGATCGTGGTCGATCCGCGTTTTACCCGGACCGCCTCGGTGGCCGACTATTACGCGCCCATTCGCACCGGCACCGACATCGCCTTCATGGGCGGACTGATCAATTACCTGCTGACCGAGGACAAGATCCAGCACGAGTACGTGCGCAACTACACCGACGTGTCGTTCATCGTCAAAGCCGGCTATGGCTTCGAAGACGGTATTTTCAGTGGCTATGACGCGGCCAAGCGTCTGTATACCGACAAGTCCGGCTGGGGCTATGAACTCGGCGAAGACGGCTTTGTCAAGGTTGATCCAACCTTGCAAGACCCGCGGTGCGTCTATCAATTGATGAAGCAGCACTACAGCCGCTACAACATCGAACTGGCGAGCCAGATTTGCGGTATGCCGGTCGATGCCATGCAGAAAATCTGGGAGGAAATCGCCACTTGCTCGCAACCGGGCAAGACCATGACCATCCTCTATGCCTTGGGCTGGACCCAGCATTCCATCGGTGCGCAGATCATCCGCAGCGCGGCCATGGTGCAATTGCTGCTGGGCAACGTCGGCATGCCGGGCGGGGGCGTGAATGCCTTGCGCGGGCACTCCAATATCCAGGGCCTGACGGACCTTGGCCTGCTGTCCAACTCGCTGCCCGGTTACCTGACGTTGCCCGGCGACGCCGAGCAGGAATACGCAGCCTTCATTACCAAACGCACGCAAACGCCGTTGCGGCCGGGGCAGTTGTCCTACTGGCAGAACTACAGCAAGTTCCACGTGAGCTTGATGAAGTCGTGGTACGGCGCCAACGCCACGGTTGAAAACAACTGGGCTTACGACTATTTGCCGAAACTCGACATCCCGCAGTACGACATCCTCAAGGTGTTCGATCTGATGGGCCAGGGCAAGGTCAACGGCTACATGTGCCAGGGCTTCAATCCCATCGCCGCGCTGCCCGATAAAAACCGGGTAATGGCGGCACTGGCCAAGCTCAAGTGGCTGGTGGTGATGGACCCGCTGGCGACTGAAACGTCTGAGTTCTGGCAAAAGGTCGGGCCGTTTAACGACGTCAACAGTGCCGAGATCCAGACTGAAGTGATTCGCCTGCCCACCACCTGTTTCGCCGAGGAGGACGGTTCACTGGTCAACAGCAGCCGCTGGCTGCAATGGCACTGGAAAGGCGCCGATGGCCCCGGCGAAGCGCGCACCGACGTGCGGATCATGAGTGAACTGTTTCTGCGTCTGCGCCAGCGCTACCAGGCCAACGGCGGCAAGTTCCCGGACCCGCTGCTGAAACTGTCGTGGCCTTACAAAATTGCCGACGAACCTTCGCCGGAGGAGTTGGCCAAGGAAATCAACGGATCAGCCACCGTCGATTTCACTGACGCCACTGGCGCGGCGATCAAGGCGAATGCGCAACTGGCCGGTTTCGGTCAACTGAAGGACGACGGCAGCACCGCGTCCGGTTGCTGGATTTTCTGTGGCAGCTGGACGGAAATGGGCAACCAGATGGCCCGCCGCGACAACAACGACCCGTTCGGCATGCACCAGCATCAAGGCTGGGCGTGGGCCTGGCCGGCCAACCGGCGGATTCTCTACAACCGCGCTTCCTCGGACCTGAAAGGCAAGCCCTGGGACCCGCATAAACGCCTGGTGTGGTGGAACGGCAAGGCCTGGGGCGGTACCGATGTGCCGGACTACAAGGCGGATGTACCGCCGGAAGCCGGGATGAATCCGTTCATCATGAACCCCGAGGGCGTGGCGCGGTTCTTCGCCGTCGACAAGATGAACGAGGGGCCATTCCCCGAGCATTACGAACCGTTTGAAACGCCGATCGGCATCAACCCGTTGCACCCGAACAATAAAAAAGCCACCAGCAACCCGGCGGCGCGGATCTTCGATTCGGTGTGGGACACGCTCGGCGTAGCCAAGGACTACCCGTACGCCGCCACCAGCTACCGGCTCACCGAGCATTTTCACTTCTGGAGCAAGCACTGCAAACTCAATGCGATCACCCAACCTGAGCAGTTTGTGGAAATCGGCGAAGTGCTGGCCAAGGAGAAAGGCATTGTCGCCGGTGATCGGGTGCGGGTCAGCAGCAAGCGCGGTTTCATTGAAGCGGTGGCGGTGGTGACCAAGCGGATTCGTCCGCTGCAGGTCAATAATCAGGTGGTGCACCAGATCGGCATTCCGCTGCATTGGGGGTTTACCGGCCTCACGCGTCACGGTTACCTGACCAACACCCTGGTGCCGTTCCTCGGCGATGGCAACACACAGACCCCGGAATCCAAGTCATTCCTGGTCAACGTGGAGAAAGTCTAAATGGCCAGCCAAGACATCATTGCCCGCTCGGCCACCACCACACCCTCGCCATCGGTGCGCGGCGTGGAGGAAGTCGCCAAGCTGATCGACACCACCAAATGCATCGGCTGCAAAGCCTGCCAGGTTGCCTGCTCGGAATGGAACGAGCTGCGTGACGAGGTTGGCCACAACCTCGGCACCTACGACAACCCCCATGACCTGACCGCCGACACCTGGACGCTGATGCGCTTTACCGAGCATGAAACCGATGCCGGCAACCTGGAGTGGCTGATTCGCAAGGACGGTTGCATGCATTGCGCCGAGCCCGGTTGTCTGGCGGCATGTCCCAGCCCCGGTGCGATCATCAAACACGCCAACGGCATCGTCGACTTCGACCAGGACCATTGCATCGGCTGCGGCTATTGCATCACCGGTTGTCCGTTCAACATTCCGCGCATCTCGCAGAAAGATCACAAAGCCTACAAATGCACGCTGTGTTCGGACCGGGTCTCGGTAGGGCTGGAGCCGGCGTGTGTGAAAACCTGTCCGACCGGTGCCATCGTGTTCGGCACCAAGGAAGACATGAAGGAACACGCCGCCGAGCGCATCGTTGACCTGAAAAGTCGCGGCTTTGACAACGCCGGCCTGTACGACCCCGAGGGGGTCGGCGGCACCCACGTGATGTACGTGCTGCACCACGCCGACACACCAAGGCTGTATGCCGGGTTACCCGATCATCCGGCAATCAGTCCGTTGGTGGGGTTGTGGAAAGGCATCAGTAAACCCCTGGCGCTACTCGCCATGGGCGCGGCGGTGCTGGCCGGGTTTTTCCACTATGTGCGTATCGGACCCAACCGGGTCGAGGAAGACGAGCACCCGCAACCGCCGGATACGTCGGTGCATCAGATCGATCCGGCGGTGCACACCTTTGATCCACGCGGGGAGGGCCGGCCATGAACAAGACGATCCTGCGCTACACCAGTAACCAGCGCACCAATCACTGGCTGGTGGCGATTCTGTTCCTGATGGCCGGCCTGTCCGGACTGGCATTGTTCCATCCGGCCATGTTCTGGCTGACCAACCTGTTCGGCGGCGGGCCGTGGACGCGCATCCTGCACCCCTTCATGGGCGTGCTCATGTTCGTGTTTTTCCTAGGCCTGGTGTTCAGCTTCTGGCGCGCCAACTTTTTCATTGGCAATGATCGGCTGTGGCTGAAGCGCATCAATCGGGTGATGGCCAACAATGAGGAAGAGGTTCCTCCGGTGGGTAAATACAACGCCGGGCAGAAGCTGCTGTTCTGGACTTTACTGCTGTGCATGCTGGTGCTGCTGTTCAGCGGCCTGGTGATCTGGCGGGCTTATTTCAGTGAGTACTTCGGCATTACCAGCCTTCGCTGGGCCATGCTGCTGCACGCGCTGGCGGGTTTTGTGCTGATCCTGAGCATCATCGTGCACATCTACGCCGGCATCTGGATCAAAGGTTCGGTGAGCGCCATGATGCACGGCTGGGTCAGCCGCGCCTGGGCGAAGAAACACCACGAACTCTGGTATCGCCAGGTGACGCAGGACGCGCCGCGCGACGACACACCCGAGCGACCGATCACCAAAAAGGGCTGACCCTTGCCAACCATTCTTGAACCCGGACAAATCGAAGCGGCGGCCAGTTCGCCGCCGTTTCTGTACCTGCCGCCGCCTAACCTGTTCAGCCTGCGTGCACAACGCCTTGAGCAACTGGCCGTGGATCATCCGTTGGCCGATTACCTGAGGTTGATCGCAGGCCTGTGCCGGGTACAGCAACAGCTTCTGGACGACCCGCCGGCAGGTGCACCATTGGACATGCAGCGCATCGAACTGTGCCAGCAACATGGCTTGCCACCGTTCGCTGCCGACAGCTTGACCCGCGAGGACGACTGGCAACCCTATCTGGACGCCTTGCTGCAACGTTATGCGCCGCCCGCTCAATCGGCCGTGATCGAGGCGCTGGAAACATTGCGCGCAGCCAGTCCTGGCCAACGGCGTGCCTGGGCGGTGGCGCTGGTCAGCGGCCAGTATTCGCTGGTGCCGGCGGCGTTGGTGCCATTTCTCGGCGCCGCCCTGCAAGCAGCCTGGAGCCATTGGCTGTTGAGCACGCCCAACCTGCAACTCAAACCCGGTGACAGCCTCAGCCAGTGCCCGTGTTGCGGTTCGCCGGCCATGGCCGGGGTGATCCGCAATCGCGGCAAACACAACGGTTTGCGCTATCTGGTCTGCTCGTTGTGTGCCTGCGAGTGGCATGTGGTGCGGGTCAAATGCGTGTATTGCGAGCAGAGCAAAGGCCTGGAATACCTGAGCCTGGAAGACGATCGCCACGCCGCCAATCAGGCACCGCTGCGCGCCGAGGTGTGCCCCGGCTGCAACAGCTATCTGAAATTGATCTACCTGGAAAACGATGCGGCTGCTGAAGCGTTGTCGGCGGATCTCGGCAGCCTGATGCTGGACATGCGCCTGGCCCAGGACGGCTACCAGCGTCTGGCGCCGAATCTGTTGCTGGCTCCCGGAGACGAATGACCACAGCGTCTACACTCTGGCGCGACGGTCTTTCGATTTCAGGAGTGCCAGATGTCTGCCAGCGGTGCCAGCCCCCACCTGCGTTTGCCTTCCATCGACAGCCTGTTGCGTCATCCGGCGTGTCAGCCTTTGGCCGAGCGCTACGGGCGCGACGTGTTGCTGACGACGTTGCGGCAGTTGCTCGATGAGTTGCGCGACGCCGTACAGCAGGGTTTGGTCCAGGCGATTGAAGTCAGCCCTGAAGTACTGGCGGGCCGTGTGGGCGAACGTCTGCAGGCTCAACACCGCAGCCATGTGCGCCGGGTGTTCAACCTCACCGGCACGGTGCTGCATACCAACCTCGGGCGGGCATTGTTGCCGGATGAGGCGATTGAAGCGGTGCAAATGGCTGCACGCTATCCGTTGAATCTGGAATTCGACCTGCACAGTGGCAAGCGCGGTGACCGCGACGATCTGATCGAAGGCCTGATCCGCGAACTGACCGGCGCCGAAGCGGTGACCGTGGTCAACAACAATGCCGCCGCCGTGCTGCTGAGCCTCAACAGCCTGGGTGCACGCAAGGAAGGCATCATTTCCCGTGGCGAGCTGATCGAGATCGGCGGGGCCTTTCGCATCCCCGACATCATGGCCCGCGCCGGGGTCAAACTGCATGAAGTCGGCACCACCAACCGCACCCACGCCCGCGACTATGAGGCCGCCATCGGCCCGCGTAGCGGTTTGCTCATGCGGGTGCATGCGAGCAACTACAGTATTGAGGGCTTCACCACGCGCGTACCGACCGCCGAACTGGCACAACTGGCGCATCAGCACGGCTTGCCGCTGCTCGAAGACCTTGGCAGCGGCAGCCTGCTGGATTTGACCCGATGGGGTTTGCCCGCTGAGCCGACGGTGCGCCAGGCACTGCTTGATGGGGCGGATATCGTCACCTTCAGCGGCGACAAATTGCTCGGTGGTCCGCAAGCCGGGTTGATTGTCGGGCGTAAAGAACTGATCGGCAAAATCAAGAAAAACCCGCTCAAACGCGCCTTGCGGGTCGACAAGCTGACCCTCGCCGCCCTTGAAGCGGTGCTTGGCCTGTACCGCAATCCGGACCGACTGGCCGAACGTCTGCCCAGCTTGCGCCTGCTGACCCGGCCACAGGCCGACATTCTTGTTCAGGCCCAACGCTTGCAACCCACCTTGGCCAGACAATTGGGCGAAGGCTGGAGCGTCAGCGCGTTGCCGGCGCTGGGCATGATCGGCAGCGGCAGCCAACCGGTGGCGCGTTTGCCAAGCGCTGCGTTGTGCTTGCGCCCCAACACCAGTAAACGCCTGCGGGGGCGATCGCTGCTGGCGCTGGAGTCGGCATTGCGAGGGTTGCCGGTTCCGGTGCTTGGCCGCATCGATTACGACGCCCTGTGGCTGGACTTGCGGCAGCTCGACGACGAACCGGCATGGCTGGCGCAGCTCGACCACTTGAAGGTGGAGGGCCGGGCAGGGTGATTGTCGGCACGGCGGGGCACATCGACCACGGCAAGACAGCGTTGCTGCAGGCCTTGACTGGCCAGGCCGGTGATCGGCGCCGGGAAGAGCGCGAGCGCGGTATGACCATCGACCTCGGCTACCTCTACGCCGAGCTGAAGCCCGGCGCGCCCCTGACCGGTTTCATCGACGTGCCGGGGCACGAGCGCTTCACCCACAACATGCTGGCCGGGGCGCAAGGCATTGATCTGGTGTTGCTGGTGGTGGCCGCCGATGACGGCGTGATGCCGCAGACACGCGAACATCTGGCGATTGTCGAGCTGCTGGGCATTGCTCGCGCCGTTGTGGCGATCACCAAGTGCGACCGGGTCGAGCCATCCCGAGTGGACGCCGTGCGCGAGCAAGTCAGTGCATTGCTGGCACCCGGACCTTACGCCGCAGCGCCATTGATTGCGCTGTCGAGCGTAACCGGCCAGGGCGTCGATACCTTGCGTGAGGCGCTGCTGCAAGCTCAGCACGAGGTCGCACAACGCCGTCTCGAGGGAGGTTTCCGGCTCTCTATCGATCGCGGATTCAGCGTGGCCGGCGCCGGTATTGTGGTCACCGGCACGGCCGTCTCCGGGCAGGTTGCGGTGGGCGATACGCTGATCCTCGGCCCGCTCGGCAAAACCGTGCGCGTGCGCGGTCTGCATGCACAGAACCAGGCTGCCGACGTCGCCACAGCCGGGCAGCGTGTCGCGTTGAACCTCAGCGGTGAGCGTCTGGCGCTGGAGCAGATTCATCGAGAGCAGTGGCTCGCGGCAGAGTGGCTGTACGCACCGACTCAACGCCTGGATATCGACTTTCAGTTACTGCCCGGTGAGTCGCGCGCGTTCGAACATTTTGCGCCGGTTCACGTGCACATCGGTACGCAAGACGTCACCGGCCGCGTGGCGCTGCTGGAGGGGGCGAGCCTGTCGCCGGGCGGGCGGATGTTCGCGCAGATCCTGCTCAATTCACCAGTGCAGGCAGTGAAGGATGATCCGCTGATCCTGCGCGACCAGAGTGCTCAACGAACCCTTGGCGGTGGCCGCGTCCTTGACCCGTTCGCCCCCAGCCGGCATCGCCGTAGCCCGGAGCGATTGGCCCAGCTACAGGCATTGGCGGCGGGCAATCGCCTGGAAGCGGTGCTTGCGCAATTGCTGAGCAACAGCGAAACCGGGCTCGATCCGCAACGTCTGGAACGCCAGTTCAACCACCTGCGAGCAGACTGGTTATTGCCTGAAGACGTGCGCCTGATTGAAACCCGGCAAGCGCCGGTATTGTTCAGCAGCCTTCGGTGGCAATCGTTGCAGGATGAGCTGTTGCAGCACCTGGCGCGCTTTCACCAATCGGAACCGGATCAAATGGGGCCGGACCGCGATCGCTTGCGCCGTTTCACCGGGAGCGCTCTTGATCGCTCCACGTTCATCAGTCTGCTCGACTCGCTACTCACCACGGGTGCGATTGCCGCCAGCGGGCCATGGCTGCATCTACCTGAACATCAGGTGCGCCTGAGCGAGGCGGATGAAACGCTGTGGCAGCACTTGCAACCGCTGTTCGACGCGGCGGGCTTTGATCCACCGTGGGTACGCGAGCTAGGCCACGACGAGGTGGCTGTGCGTTCGTTGTTGCGCAAGATGGCCAGGCTGGGG
This sequence comes from Pseudomonas reinekei, assembly GCF_001945365.1. Classification (GTDB taxonomy): domain Bacteria; phylum Pseudomonadota; class Gammaproteobacteria; order Pseudomonadales; family Pseudomonadaceae; genus Aquipseudomonas; species Aquipseudomonas reinekei. The sequence continues at coordinate 36,838 of NZ_MSTQ01000002.1, read as the reverse complement.
CTGGCGCATCAGGTGGTCCGCGACCTGTTTTATACCGACGCAACGATCCAGCGTTTGGCGGCTATGCTGTTGCAACTGGCCGATGAGAATCCGGTGATACAGGTCTCGGCGTTTCGTGATGCCGTGGGGCTGGGCCGCAAGCGCAGCATCCAGATTCTCGAATACTTTGACCGGCTCGGCCTGACAAGGCGCTTTGGCGATCGCCGCCAGATACGCCGGGACAACGCTTTGGCCCGGCAAACAGGTCACTGAATTCAAGGAAGGTAATCGCGCCCGGTGGCGCGGCCGGGCTTCAAACCCGGTTGGGGACGGCATCCGTTCCCGGGCAGGTTCGACTCCGGCTACCTTCCGCCATTTCCCTGTGCTGAACATTGACGCTTACGCGTCCATCACGCTTGCCGATGTCCGTCTATGCTGGGCAAAGACTTCCTACCTTCGCAGTGCACTATAAGGAGATTTCCATGGTGCCTCTACCGCTGTCAGAGAAGGCGTTGTCCCGCGGATTACTGGATGTTCTGATTCGCGCCGGACTGATTGTTGTGCTGGTGTTGTTCTGCTTCGAGATATTCAGCCCGTTCCGTGACTTGATGCTGTGGTCGGTGATCCTGGCGATCACGTTGTATCCGCTGCAACAGCGACTCAGAGGCCCCTTGGGGCAAAAGGACGGCCGCATTGCGACGGTGATCGTGCTGGTGGCAATCATCATTCTCATGGTGCCGATCTATCTGTTGGGAACGTCGATTGCCGATTCCGTGGAAGGCGCGATGAGCGTGGTCAAGGAGGAGGGGGTGCATATTCCGGCGCCGGCGGAGTCTGTGGCGCAATGGCCGTTGATAGGCGACAAGGTGTATGCGCTGTGGCAACAGGCGGCCACCGATCTTCCCGGGCTTACAGCCAAATACATCCCGCAAATCAAAGGCTTCAGCCTCGGCTTGCTGGGCAAATTGGCCGGTGTCGGCATGGGTTTCCTGACCTTTATTTTCTCGTTGATCATCGCCGGGATTTTCATGGCCTACGGTGAAGCCGGCAGCCGTGCTTCGGTACAGATTGCCTCGCGGATCAGCGGGCCGGATAGAGGCCCGAGCATCGCGACCCTGTGCACGGCAACCATCCGTGCGGTAGCGCTCGGTGTCGTCGGTATCGCCTTTATTCAAATGCTCCTGGTCGGACTCGGCTTTGTCCTGAAGGGTGTTCCTGGCGCCGGCCTGCTGGCACTCGCGGTGTTGTTGCTGGGCATCATGCAATTGCCGGCGACGCTGATCACTGTGCCGGTGATTGCCTATGTCTTCGCCACCGAAGGCCCCAGCACCGCGACCATTGTGTTTGCCATTTACGTGTTCCTTGCCGGTCTGGTGGACAACGTGCTCAAGCCCTTGCTGCTGGGGCGTGGTGTGGACGTGCCGATGCCGGTGGTGTTGATTGGCGCCTTGGGTGGCATGGTCACCAGCGGCATCATTGGTTTGTTCATTGGCCCGGTGATACTGGCGGTCGGTTATCAACTGTTTTGGCAGTGGGTACGGGATTCACCACCCGCCGCATCGTGACCGAAGGGGGGTTGCCTGAGCCGTACGGCATGAACATCAGCCCGTCGGCTCAGCCGCGCAGTTGAGCACTCCTGAGCCGGGCTTCTGGAACAGGATGGCATTGCCGTCCTGCCGGAAGCTGTAGCTTCCCTGCGCATCCTTGCCGATGTATTGAGTGCCAAAATCACTCGGCACCTGGTTCAGCGTGATCGAGCTGTTCGCCCAGACGAGGTAAACCACACCCGGTTGCGTGGTGAAGAACGTTGCGGCCATCAGTGCATTCAGCCCGGTACAGCGAAATGCCAGGGGGCCTTCGCTGAGTCTGTGTGGGTCCTTGGTCCTGACGATGGCCGAGCCTTGGCGCATCTGGTGCGCGCGCCTGGCATAACTGCTGATCGTGCAGCCTCGGGGATCAGGCCCGGAGGCGCACTGGTTGCGCGCATCCATCCAGAACTGTTGGTCGATCAGCACTTTGTCCGGGCGCGGGACGGAGTTTTCATCCGTCAGCGCCAGGCGATAAAGGCGCGTCAGCTCGATATCCATCTGTGCCAGTTGTGAGTCGCGACAGATCAGTTTTTCAACAGTCGCTGTTGCCTTGTTGCAGTCATAGCTGGTGGTGAAGGACGCCGCGTGTGCGCAAGAGGACGTCACCAGGCAGGCGCTGGCAGCGAATACAGAGGTGAAGCAGGCCATGACCGTTTTCATGTTGGCGCCACACAGATCAGCGGATTGCCTGGGGTGTATCGCAGTGTAAGTCAGTGTTCAGAACTTGCCACGTCGGCTGACGGCTGGGGGGCTGGAAAGGGCTATCCTTCATGGGCGGATGCAGGTCCGCGGCAGTGCGGTGATCATTGGTCCGAGCGGGAGATACCTGATGTTGTCCTTGTTCACTGAAAGCCCGTTGATGGGCGGGCTGGTCTTGATCCTGATCGACATGGTGATGTGGCGAGTGGTCGGTTCTCACCGCTACAACTGGAAAGTGCTGGCGCGGGTGGTCATTTTTTCGTTGTACAGCGCGCTGTTGTTTCACCAGGGCCTGAGTCCATGGGAGCCGGGCCCCCCGGTCAGTGACACCACGCTGCAATTTGCGACCACGGTGCTGCAGATTATGTGGTGGCTGTTCGGCGCACGTACCCTCACGGTGATAATCGGCGCGGTCATGATGTACCGGGTCGGGCACACCGGACGTTTGCTCCAGGACCTGCTCGGCGCGGTGATTTTCCTGGTCGCGGTGATCGCCGCCCTGGCGTATGTGCTCAATCTGCCGGTCAAGGGCGTACTGGCGACGTCCGGCGCCTTGGCGATCATTGTCGGTCTGGCCCTGCAGAGTACCCTCGGCGATGTATTTTCCGGGATCGTCCTCAACACCACCAAGCCCTATCAAATCGATGACTGGATTGCGATCGACGGCACCGAAGGCCGGGTGACCGATATCGATTGGCGCGCTACGTTCCTGCAAACCTCCCAGGGCAACATGATCGTCATCCCCAATTCCATGGCGGCCAAGGCCAAGATCACCAACTTCAGCCGGCCTAGCGACATGTTCGGGGTCTCGATCAGCTTGCTCATCAGCCCCCTGGTGCGTCCTAACCGGGTGTTCGATGCCCTTGAACGGGCAGCCCAGGGGTGCCGCATCCTGCTGACCAAACCGGCCCCTAAAGTGACAATCAAAAGCACCGGCGGCAATGGTGTGGAATACGAAGTCAGCGGTTTCGTGGTGTCGATGGATCAGAAGCGCTCCGTGCGCAACCAACTCTATGATCTGGCGTATCGGCATTTGCAGGCGGCCGGTATCAACTGGTTGTCGACCGTCGAATCGAGTTTGCCCCCCGTGCAGTCAAAAGCACGAGGATTGCTGGACAATGCGAGCATTTTCGCGACGACCTTGAGCGAGGAAGAAAAGGACGACGTCAGCCAGGCCATGACCCGGCAGATTTTCCAGCCGGGTGAAGTGATTTTGCCAGCCGGACAGGTCAGTGATCACCTGTACATTATCGAGTCGGGCGTGGTGACGGTGGCCTTGAGCCGTGCGGGCGTGAAGTTTGAAGCCGGGCGCATGGGACCGGGCGAGGTGATTGGCGAAGGCGGGATCGTCTCGGGCACAGCGCTACCGGCGGAATTCGCCGCGCTGACATTCTGCAATCTCTACCGTATTGAAAAGGAATTCTTCAGACCGTGCGTGGAAGCCCGCCATGACATCGGTGAAGCGATGAAAGCATTGCTGGATTTCCGTTTGCAGATTACGCAGACGATGACTCAGGAAGAGCCGAAAGCTATCGAGAAAAGGGGTTTTTTGCAGTGGTTGCGTCGTCGGGTTTGATTGGCAGCGCGCTTGCGAACTGAACAAAACAGGGGCCTTGGAGGCCCCTTTTTGTCGACTGTCAGCCGCGTACAAACGCCAAGATATCAGCATTGATTTCAGCCGCATTCGTCGTCGGCATGCCGTGTGGAAAACCGGCGTACGTTTTCAAGGTACCGTGCTTCAACAACTTGACGGATAGAGGTGCAGAGTCCGCGTATGGCACGATCTGGTCATCATCACCGTGCATGACCAGCGTCGGAACCTCGATGCTCTTCAAATCCTCGGTGAAGTCTGTTTCGGAAAACACTTTGATACAGTCATATTGCGCTTTGGCTCCGCCCATCATGCCCTGGCGCCACCAGTTCTCAATAGTGCCTTGCGAGACGTTGGCGCCTGGACGATTGAAACCGTAGAACGGGCCGGTTGGAACGTCCAAATAGAACTGTGCGCGGTTTTCAAGCAATGCCTTACGCAGTCCATCGAAGACTTCGATGCCCAGTCCTCCGGGATTCTTGTCCGACTTGACCATGATCGGAGGCACAGCACTGACAAGCACCGCTTTGGCAACACGACCCGGCTTGGCGCGGGCGACATAACGAGCCACTTCGCCGCCACCGGTGGAGTGGCCGACATGAATCGCACCTTTAAGGTCGAGCGCATCGGTCAGCTCGGCGACATCGGCCGCGTAGGTGTCCATGTCATTACCTGTCCACGCCTGCGTCGAGCGTCCGTGACCGCGCCGATCGTGCGCAATGACGCGATAGCCTTTTTCCAGGAAAAACATCATCTGGTTGTCCCAGTCATCGGCACTTAATGGCCAGCCGTGGTGAAACATGATCGGGGTCGCATCTTTTGGGCCCCAGTCTTTGTAAAAGATCTCGGTGCCGTCTTTTGTTGTGATGGAGGTCATGGTGTCATTCCCTGTTGGTGGTTGAGCTTTGTTTGGCGCGGCAGCCAACATCCTGCAAGGAAATGTTGGCGAGTCAGGTGGTTAAAACGGCCCAAGCTTGATCGGGTATTCGATCACGATGTAGATCCTGTCGATGTCATCACCGCCTTGGGCGCTGTTTGCCCGATGTGTCACATGGGAGAGTTGGAGGGACAAGTCCTTGGCCGCCCCCGACTGCACAACGTAGCGTAGATCGATATCGCGCTCCCAATGGCGCCCTCCATCGCCTTGTTGGGGCACGTAGCGTCCAAGTGATTCATCGAAAGGGTTATAGCCACCCCCTTGTGGCGCGTGGGTTCCGTCGATACCGCGTCCGGTGACGTAGCGGCTCATGAATTTCAACCCGGGCGCGCCAAGGCTGCTCAGGTCAAGGTCATAGCGCACCTGCCAGGAACGCTCATGCGGACCATTGAAGTCGGCGTACTTGATTGAGTTGGCAAGGTAAATGGAGTCGCCACCCACGAAGTCAAAAGGCGTGTCGCCGTTGATCTTTTGATAGGCGAGGGTGAAGGCATGAGCCCCGGCGGTGTACTTGCCGGACAGGCTGTAGGCCGTATTGTCGATCGCCCCGGCCACGGCGTCGCCATAATCGGTTGTGTGATAAACGTTGCTGTCCAACAACACCCCGGACTGCTTCATATGCAGGTTGGCGTAGTACTGGCGCCATGTGTCGCTCAGTTGTGAAGCGTAAAGGGCGCCGCCCAGCGGGCGCTCTTCAAAAAAATTGGCGCCGATAAAATCGATACTCCCGGTTTCGGTACTGACACCGTAGCCGGAGAAGTTGCCTTGGCTGGTCGAAGCGTTCTGATTCTTGAAGGCGGTGAAGTGGCCTGCGAGCCAATGCACGTCATTGCTTTCACGGCTTTCCATTAGAAAACCCGTTGCGTACTCCGGCTGCAGACGTTTGTCCGCGGTGTCGAACACTGGGGTTTCCACCATCATTTCGCCGAACGCCAAAGTGGTGCGGGAGGTCCGCAACTTCAGAGCGCCACCGGCGCTGGAATAATCGTTTTCGCTACGCCCCTCCTGATCGAGGGGCAGCAGTCCTGTCCCGGAATGACCCTTTCCACCGTCCAGCTTCAACCCTACGAAAGCATGGGCATCAATTCCGACACCAACGGTGCCGCCGGTAAAACCGGATTCAAATGAGCTGATGAAACCCTGGGCCCATTCCTGGGTGTAGTTCTTGCCTGAAGGAGAGGGGGTTCGAAAGTCATTGTTGAGGTAGAAATTTCGGCTGAGTACTTCAAATGACGAGCCGTCCCGAAACCCTGGCGAGGTTTCAGAGGTGTCGGAGGCCAAGGCTGTTCCGCTGCGGGCGCAGATGGCCAAAAGCAGGCAGCAAGTGACGCTTCGAACAGTCACTTGTTGCCCTTCTCAGTCGTCGTTTGCATGGTCATCTTCTCCCGGTAGTCAGAGAAATGATCGCCCACTGTGTAAAGCCAGAATTGAGTAAGCGTGCTGTTTTCTGCTGGTTGTGCGCAAGCACTCACATGGGCAGCATCCAGCATTCGGCCAACACAAATGCGAATACGTATCAAAAGCTGATGAGGTGGTATACCATGCGCCGCACTTCATTGGCACGAATGCCGTCCCATTTGGCTCTTATCACAAGGTTTCTTCGATGCGTCGTACTTTGGTCTCTGTCTGTGTGCTTCAGGCGTTTTCCGCGGCTTCCTGGGCGGAGCAGGTGATAACCGATAAAGCCAGTCTGGAGCTGCAAGCCACCGACATTGTTGGAACTGCCGACTTTGAAACAGCGTTAGGGCCAGTGGATGGCTATCGGGCGACGCGTTCGGCCAGTGCGACCCGTACCGACACGTCGATCCATGAAACACCACAATCGATCACGGTGGTGCCCAAGGATGTCGTGGAGGACATCAGTGCCACCCGTTTGCAGGACGCGCTCGACTACGCTGGCGGGGTGGGGCGGGCCAACAACTTTGGCGGGCAGGGCCTGACGACTTTCACCGTGCGTGGGTTTACCACCGGCGAGTTCTATCGCAACGGCTTTCCGATCAATCGCGGTTATCCGAACATGCCTGATGCCAACACCATCGAGCGGCTCGAAGTGCTGCGGGGGCCCGCGACCATGCTCTATGGCCGGGGTGATCCGGGTGGCACCTTCAACGTCATCTCCAAGCAACCGCTGGACGTTCCCACGGCCACGCTGGGCAGCCAACTCGATGACCAGGGCATGAAGCGGGGCACGCTGGATGCTTCTGGTCCGCTGGATGAAGAAGGTCGCCTGGCCTATCGCCTGAATGTGGTGGGTGAGGGCGGTGATACCTTCCGCGATCATGTTGAAACCGAACGTTATGGCGTGACGCCGGTTATTTCCTGGCAGGCCAACGACGACACCAAGGTGATCTTCGAGGGCGATTTCATGCGCAATAACCACCCGCTGGATCGGGGTGTGACACGCTATCCGAATCAAATTGGAACCGCGTCGCGTGACACGTTCTTTGGTGAAAGGGACGTTGGCAAATTGCACAACGACAACAACATGGCGCAGTTACGTTTCGAGCATCTGCTGAGCGATAACTGGACCTTGGGCGGAGGTTTCCAATGGCTCGATGGCACCCTTGAAGGTAATGCCGTAGAGGCGAACGGGGTCGCGGCCGACGGACGCACATTGGGCCGCAACTTCAACTACAGGAAGCTTGAGTGGACGGACAAGGACACTCAACTGAACCTCACGGGGCATTTCTCCATCGGTGGTTTTGATCACACCTTGTTGACCGGTGTCGAATACGAAGATTACGACTACAAGTCGATCATCCAGCGTTCCAGTGGCGCGATCAGTGCCTACCCGATTGATATCTTCAACCCGGTCTATGGCCAGCCTCGTCCAGCCCTGACCCGCACGCCCACCCACGACAAGGAAAACCTCAAGACCTACGCGGCCTTCGTCCAGGATCAGGTGGCGTTGACTGAGCGTCTGAAAGTCCTGGCGGGCGCCCGCTTCGAGCGTTTCGAGCATGACTACCAAACTTTTGTGCCGGGTGGTCGAAGCTGGGAGGCAAGCGACAATGCGGTGACGCCGCGACTCGGCGTGGTTTATGACCTGACCGACACCTTGGCGGTCTATGCCGATACAGCGCGCTCCTTCAAACCCAATACCGGCGCCAGCCGAGAGGGTGGTGGCTTTGATCCGGAAAAGGGCAAGTCCTATGAAATGGGGATCAAATGGGAAGCGCTGAATAGCCAGTTGAGTGTTGACGCGGCGATCTACCAGATTGAAAAACGCAACGTCTTGACCACCGATCCCGTGGACTCGACTTTCAGCGTGGCCGCTGGCGAAGTCCGTAGCCGTGGCTTTGATCTGAACGTGGCAGGTAATCTGACCCCGCAATGGCGGGTGATTGGTGGCTACGCTTACGTCGACGCCGAGGTCACCAAAGACAACGTGATCCCGTCCGGCACTCGATTGATGAACATTCCGAAGAACAGCTTCAGCTTGCTCAACGTTTATGAATTCCAGGATGGCAACCTGAAAGGACTGGGATTGGGCGTGGGCGGCAAGTACGTCGATGAGCGCGCAGGCCAGACGGCTGACACGGCGTTTTCAATGGGCAGCTACACCGTCGTCGACTTGCTCGGTTTCTACAAAATAAACGACAACGTCAGGCTTAATCTGGATGTGAAGAACGTATTCGACCGTGACTATGAAGAAGGTGCGTTTGGCAATGTCTACGCTTACCCCGGTGCACCGAGAACAGTTCAAGTCGGTATTTCTTACACCTTATAAGGCCCTGCCACGGCCTTTTGCGGTCGTTGTCATGGGGCGGGGTGGACTGGGTTAATCGAACAAAAAAACCGGTCTTGCGCCGGTTTTTCTGTTTTTTGCTACTCCCTGATCGAGCGTTCAGAGCGCGGCTTTCACCTGCAAGCCGAGCACCAGCGCATTGTCGATGTCTTGCCCGGAAAACGCGCCGGGTTCGATGATGTATTGCACATTCGGGCGCAACGTCAGCCAAGGTGTGGCTCAGAGAGTTTGCCCGCCAGTGAGGCGGGCAGAGCGGCTTACGGCAGGGCGTAGGCCATCACGTAGTCGCCACGATCGGTCGACTGGCGCGCACCACCCGCGGTGATGACGATGTACTGCTTGCCGGTCTTCGGCGAGACGTAGGTCATCGGGCCGCCCTGACTGCCCACGGGCAGGCGAGCTTTCCATACCTCTTCACCATTGCCGCTGTTGAAGGCGCGCAGGTAGAAGTCCTGAGTTCCGGCGATAAAGATCAAGCCACCTTGAGTCGACAGAGTCCCGCCGAGAGTCGGCAGACCAATCTTGATCGGCAAGTGCATGCGGATACCGAGGGGACCTGTGTCCTCTACGGTGCCGACCGGCACCTGCCAGGCGACTTTCTGCGTCTTCATGTCGATGGCGGTCAGCGTGCCGAACGGCGGGGCCTGACAAGGAATGCCAGCGACAGAGAGGAAGCGGTTTTTGTTCACGGCGTAAGGCGTGCCCTTGAGTGGAACGGCGCCCATGCCAGTGTTCAATGCTTCACCACCGGACGTGGCCTGGCCTTTGTTTTGCGACGGGATCATCTGAATCCACAGACCCAACCGCATGTCGTTGACGAAGATGAAACCGTGTACCGGATCAGTGGAGATGCTGCCCCAGTTCATGCCGCCCAGCGAACCCGGGAAACTCAGCGACTTGTCGGTACCCGGCGCGGTGTACAGGCCGTCATAACGCATCGATTTGAAGTCGATACGGCACAACAATTGGTCGTACGGGGTCGCGCCCCACATGTCGGATTCAGTCAAGTGCTGCGCACCGATCTGCGGCATGCCCACCGATTTCGGCTGGGTTGGCGAGTACGGTTCGTTGGGGATGTTTGCCGCTTTGACCGGTACTTCTTTAACGTCGGTCAGCGGTTTGCCGGTGGCACGGTCGAGCACGTAGATCTGCCCGGCCTTGGTGCCGATGACCAGCGCCGGTACGGTTTTGCCGTCCTTGGCGAAGTCGATCAGGCTTGGCTGCATCGGCAGGTCGAAGTCCCAGAGGTCGTTGTGAACGGTCTGGAAGACCCAGCGCTCTTCACCGCTGGTGGCGTCCAGCGCCAGGATCGAGGCGCCGTAGGTGTGATCGAGCTTGCTGCGTTCGACACCATAAATGTCGGTGGACGAACTGCCCATCGGCAGGAACACGGTGTTGGTCGCCGGGTCGTAGGACATTGGCGCCCAGCTGTTCGGCGTGCTGCGTGCATAAGTGCTGCCCTCGGCTGGCGCGTTGCGATCCTGCGGGTTGCCCGGGTCGAATGCCCAACGCATGGCGCCGGTGATCACATCGAACCCACGGATCACGCCGCCCGGCATGTCGGTTTGCACGTTGTCGGCCACGCGACCGCCAACCACCACGGTGGTGCCCGCCATCAGCGGTGCGGAAGACAACTGATAATAGCTGTCCGGCACATCACCCAGGCCAGCCTTCAGATCGACCTGACCGTTGATGCCGAATCCCCGGCAGAACTCGCCGGTGTCGGCGTCGACCGCGATCAGGCGAGCATCGATGGTATTGGTCAGCAGACGGCGCTGACAGTTGGCTGCCGAGGCAGGTTTGGCTTCGATGATGCTCGAATTGCCTGGCTGAGCGATTGCCTTGGTGGCATCGAAATAGGCCATGCCACGGCAACGCTGCCAGACTTTTGACTTGGCGTTGATTGCGTTTTTCCAGAGTTCCTTGCCAGTGTCGGCATCCAGTGCGATCACGTTGTTGTGTGGGGTGCAGATGAACACCTTGTTGCCGATCTGCAGTGGGGTGAGCTGGTCTTCGGCGCCATTGCCATCGCTCTCGGCGACGTCACCGGTGTGGTAGGTCCACGCTACCTTCAACTTGTCGACGTTGTTGCGGTTGATCTGATCCAGCGCAGCAAAGCGGCTACCGCCCTCGGTATTGCCGTAGTGAGCCCAGTCCTTTTGCGCGTTGGCTGGTTCGACGGGGGTCAGGCCCGGGCCAGTGCCCGTGGCGGCGACAGTCGGGTGCGCCACAAACATGTTGCCAGCGGCCACCGCCAGCGCAATCGCCAACACCGCAGCGATACCATAGGCGCCGCGGCCCGGGACGCCACCATTGGCACGCTTGAGCAGCGGATAGACCAGCGTGACCGCCAGGCCAACGGCGCTGAACATGAACAGGCGCGAGAAGACCGGCCAGAAAACCAGCCCGGCATCACTCACGGCCCAGATTGCCGTGCCCACTAAAAACGCGGCGAACAACCAGGCGCCGGCCGTTTTGAAGCGAGCGATCAGCAGACCGGAAACGGCCATCACCAGCCCACCCACCAGGAAGTACCACGACCCTCCCAGACTGACCAATTTCACGCCGCCTGCAGCCAGTGCCAAGCCGAGGAGGGCGATGACCACGCCCAGCCCGACCAGAATGAATGTTGATATGCCCGAGAGGCGTTGACTCTGCTTCACGTTAAATGTCCCGTTGAAATGATCGGTGCATTATATGGGTAGCTAACTACCTAGTTAAATCACAAATTCTGATTAAAGCGTCGTTCGCAGCTCAATTTCGTGCCTGAGCGAAGGCCCGTGCACATCAGGGGTTTGCGGGATCATTGAAGCGTTGGCAAAAGGCTTTTTTATGTCAGGTATTAGCGGATTTTTGACAGGTATAGATCGCGGCGTAATAGCGCGAATCGATCGGACCCGGGCCGGCTAACCGATGTATGGCGGGAAGCAAAACGGATTCGCCTACCTGATTTGCCACTTCGCGCGACATACTGTGGGATCCACCCTTCACTCGATTCGCGCAGTCGCGCCACGCGGTTCCAGCGGACGAACAGGCAAGAAAACCGTATATCTATCGTTATGTGAACAATGAATCGTCCGCTGTTTGTTTCTCTGGATGGGCCCAAGGGCGCCGGCAAAACCACACTGTTGGAGGCCGTCACGAAAGTATTGAGGGCCGCCAACCACCAGGTCATCCGCCTTTGCGAGAAAAAAAGCGATCCCCATAGAGGGGAAACCATGCGCCTGGTTAACAAACTCGTCAGAAATCCCAGCCGGGATTTGGAGTGGGAGGTGTGTGAACGCTTTGCTGATAGCCGTAGCTGGATTTCCCGCCACGTGCTGGATAAACAGCCACCAGGCAGCATCATCTTGATTGATCGATGGTACCCGTCTGACGCCGCGTTTCGCCGGATAGTCCCGTTTGCAGACATTCTACAATTGAACATTGATCGAAATGTTCGAGTACCGGACCTGAATGTCGGGGTCGTCACCGACCCTGAGATTTCATGGGCGAGGGCAGCGGCACGACGTCGTGGGCTGAGCAGCACGGTGATGCATAAGCTGGAGGAACATGTCGCTTGTACCAAGGCGTTCGAACAAGCGACTTCAAATAACGGCTGGGTTTTATGCCGTAATGAAGGAGCGATCGAAGACGCAACGATGCAGGTGGTTTCGGCTATCTTGACCACACGCACAGCCCATAGACGTGCATTGACGCTCAGCCATACTGAGCCTTACGTTGATTGAAGCGCGCTCCTTGGTCGGCGAAGAGGCAAACGTGACGCTTGCTGTTCGACGTCAGGAGGTGGCGGATGCGGTTGCCGCCGAACTGCGCGCAGAGGGCACAATGAGAGATCGCTTAAAGGGAGAAAGCCACGCGCAGCATACCCTCAAGATCTGTCGGCTTGCGTCCCAACAGTTTTTCAAGCGCATCACTGCTTTCGTCAAAAGCGCCTTTGTCGATGGCATGACCCCAGCCGCTTAGAAATTTCGCGACTGCGGTCGGCCAGCCGTCACTTTCGCGAGCGGCAATGAATGCTTGAACGGAAATGGGTTGGTAGCCGACCGGTTTGCCCGTTATCCGAGCCAACGTGTCAGCAATTTCTTCAAATGACCACGTCTGTCCGGCATTGAGCAGGCAAATCCGATTTTCATGCCCTGTTTGGGTTAACAGCGCGGCACCGGCTTCTGCAAGCTCTGCATAAGTGGCGAAGCTGGCTCGTCCTTGACCTGTCGGGGCGCTGAAGGTTTGATTGGCAGCATTTGCGCCAATGAGGAGTGGCAAATCGTTGGCGTACAGCGGATGTTGAACAATCGTATACGTGAGGCCCGACTTCTCAAGGAATCGCTCCGTCGCGATATCGCTCTGCGTCACCCCCTCGATAGGTGCCAGCTCATCGTTGATCCGTTGAATGCTGGTGTACACCACATGGCGAACGCCCGCCCGGCTGGCAGCAGTGATCACGTTTTTATGCTGGGCAAGGCGATCACTAAACGCTACCGCAGACACCAAGTAGACTTTGTCCACCCCTTCGAACGCCGCAACCAGCGAGTCGTAGTCGGTGTAATCCCCTTGGCGCACTTCTATACCCAATGCAGCCAGAGGCTCAGCCTTATCAATATCTCGTGCCATCGCCACAACATCTGATGCCGGGATTTTTTGTACCAGTGAACGCAAGACAGCATTGCCCAGTCTGCCTGTCGCGCCCGTAACGAGAATTTTTGCCATGGTGTTTTGCTTTCCAGACTTGATATCAGGAGGAAGCCCATCATGACCAAAGCGACAAGGTTTAATTAGTCTTCAATAGGTAGAATCAGCTTCAACCAAAAGTTGGAGATGATCATGGAATCCCTGGGCAATCTTGAATCCTTCGTTCGTGCCGCAGAAGCCAGCAGCTTTTCCGAAGCCGCGCGACGCATGGGGATTTCCGCGGCTGCCGTCAGTAAAAATGTGGCGCGGCTTGAATCCAATCTGGGTATTCGACTGTTCCAGCGCAGTACGCGGAGCCTGACCCTCACCGAGGCTGGAGAATTGTTTTACCAAGAGGTCGCGCAAGGCCTGGATACCATCCAGGGGGCCATTAACCAGTTAGGCGAAACTCGAGAAGCCCCTACGGGGCGACTGCGGGTAAATTTGGCGCCGTCTTTCGCTTACGATTACGTCTTGCCACTGCTCAAGGCGTTCAAGCAGCGTTACCCCGCCGTGGTGCCGGATTGGCACTTGGAAATCCGACGCGTGGATTTGATAGGAGAAGGTTTTGATGTCGCTATCGGTGGCGGCATGGAACTGTCACCTGGCGTTGTGGCGCGGGAACTGGCCAAACTTCATCTCGTGGCTGTCGCGGCGCCGTCATGGCTGGAAGGCAAGCCGCTACCCACCACGCCCAGCGAGTTGCAGGGGGTGGATGGCATCGTAATGCGTTCGACCCATTCAGGGCGTTTGCTGAACTGGACGCTTCGTGATTCCGGGGAAGGGCGGTACGACCTCAATTTGAAACCGGCAGCCATCATGAACGACCCAGAAGCGCTGTGTAGCTGTGCCGTGATGGGACTGGGTGTCGCGCTGCTCCCCCTGGATCGCGCCTGGCCTCGCTTGCAAAGCGGGGAGCTGACTCGATTGTTGCCCGACTGGTACGTGGATCTGGGCGTGGTCTCGATTTACTACTCTTCGAAAAAATCCTTGCCGGCCAAAACACGGGTGTTTGTCGATTTTCTGTTGGAGCATTTTCAACAATCGCTCTGCCAACACTTCCGTGCCGACTGCCAGGGCCTTTGACTTCGATCTGAACGGTCGTGGGCTCCCCCGCGATAAAAGGCTGGCCGGGGCGTGGGCGAAATGGACACGCTAAATCTCGCGACGCAGTTTCCCCGGCGCTTCTCCGTAAAACGTCTTGAATTTCTTGCTGAAGGCAGACTGCGACTGGTAACCGACTTGTACGGCAATATCACTCAACCCCAAATGGGAGTGGCTCAGCAAATTGAACGCCAACTCCATGCGGACCTGGGTCAACAGCACCCAGGGTGATGCGCCAGCCACCCGTGCGAAGGCGCGCAGAAAAGTTGCTCGGGACATGCTTGCCATTTCCGCCAGCCCTTCAACGGTCCACTCGAATGCTGGGTCGGCCAGCATCGCCTGCCAGGCGCGTCCGAGGCGTTTATCGCTGAGCAAGGCCAATGAGCCGGTGGTCTGGCGATCGCTTGCCAGGTGTGCTCGCAGGATCAGGGCGAACAGCGCCTGGGATAGCGCGTCGAGCATGAATCTGGAGCAGACCTGGTCGCCATCCGCTTCGCCACGCAGCATCTCCACCAGCGCGGGTAATTGCCCGCTGGCGGTGGACGGGATGACCATGAACTCAGGCAGCGCGGAAAACAGCAGTGACGTGCGATTGAAGTGAAACCCGCCACAAAGCATGTCGAAGTCGCGACTTGCCCCGCCGATACGATGGATCGGCACTACACCACCTCCGGTGACTGTCGGCACGGTCGGCGCTACCGCTTTACCGGGGCTGTGCATCACATGCGGCACGCCTCGTGGAAGCAGGAGAATGTCCCCGGCCTTCATGGGTACGCGCTGGCCATCAGGAAAATCTACCCGGCATTCACCTGTCAGCACGATGTGATAGGGGGCCTTGCCCAGAGCTTCCTGCTCATGCTCGCGCGCCCATTCCCCCTGGAATTGGCAGCGCAAATCCAGGCTACCGCGAACATTGGCCAAGCTGATGAGTTTATCGATTGAGTTCATTTTGAGTCTTTTGCAATAAAAGCTGAGCCGATTCAACAAACCCGGGGGGCGTTACTGGAGAAGCATTCGACACCTTGAAAAAGTTGTCCGATATTGCGTTCACATTCAGCCCTGGCCCTGTAAAACGCCGGGGTTTTTTTTGTCATTGAACCGAAGTCACGTTGAGACGATCAAGCAACAACTTGAGCATGACGAACAAAAGCACCGCTCGCCGAACCCGCAGACTGGCTCCCACATTCAATGTACTGGAGAAGTCCCATGCTCACCTCATTTCCAACCTGGTTACGGCTCCTTGGCAAAATGGATACCTATGGCGCTTCGCTCATGCGCCTGGCCATCGGCATCGTTTTCCTGTGGATCGGCGCACTCAAATTCGTCCCCTACGAAGCCGATAGCATCACACCGTTTGTCGCCAACAGCCCGTTCATGTCGTTCTTTTACGAACACCCGCAAGAGTACAAGGCGCACCTGACACATGAAGGTGAATTGAACGTCGAGAAGCGCGCCTGGCAGACCGCCAACAACACTTATGGGTTCTCTACCGGACTAGGCATTGTCGAACTCTTGATTGGCTTATTGGTGCTGTCCAACCCGATCTCACGACGGACCGGCTTGCTCGGTGGTGCGTTGGCTTTCGGTACGCCGCTGGTGACACTGAGCTTCCTGATCACGACGCCCGAAGCCTGGGTGGGCGCCCTGGGTGACGCTCAGCACGGTTTTCCCTACCTGTCCGGTGCCGGTCGCCTGGTGCTCAAAGACGTACTGATGCTGGCAGGTTCTCTGACTGTGATGGCCGACTCTGCCCGTCATCTGCTGAGGGAACGTCGCGCATGAGCCATCAACGCCTCGCTGGATAATTTCACTCAGCACAATTAAGTCATGACATCCCTGCTGGTTCTCTAATTGCCCATAGATGGTGAGACTGCACCCAGAAGCCATTGGCCCATTTCGGGTCAATGCAGTGCCCATCCGGGGAGTCTCCACATGACTGATGTTGCCCATTCCTGCGACGGTAACCCTTGGTTGGAGACTTCAGCCATGACCCCTGGCGAATACGAAGGTGGTTTTTTACTGCCCCAATTGATGGGCGCGCTGGCCAGCGAATCCAGAGCGGCGCCTGTGACGCAAAGGGCCAATACCCACCAGAACAAGGTGTCGCTCTTGAAGCGGTGTGTGCCGATTTTGCGAGCATTGAAACTTCGTTTTTCGCCACTTTAACGATGGTTGGCCACACGTCTGCTGGGCGACCGTGAAGAGAATTGAGATGACCTACGACTTTGATCTATTTGTGATTGGTGCAGGTTCCGGCGGTGTCCGTGCCGCGCGTTTTTCCGCAGGATTCGGCGCGAAAGTGGCGGTTGCCGAAAGTCGCTACCTTGGTGGTACCTGCGTGAATGTCGGTTGCGTGCCAAAGAAACTATTGGTCTACGGCTCCCATTTTGCCGACGACTTCGAACAGGCCGAGGGCTTTGGCTGGACGGCCGGGAAGGCGCAATTCGACTGGGAAAAATTGATCGCCAACAAGAACCGCGAGATCGAGCGACTCAACGGGATTTACCGCAAATTGCTGATCAACAGCGGCGTGACCTTGCTCGAAGGTCATGCACGGCTGACCGATGCCCATCACGTCGAAGTCAACGGCCAACGTTACAGCGCCGAACGCATCCTGATCGCCACCGGTGGCTGGCCACAGATTCCGGATATTCCGGGTCGCGAGCATGCGATCACTTCCAATGAAGCCTTTTTTCTCACGCAACTGCCCAAGCGGGTTTTGGTGGTCGGTGGCGGATACATCGCCGTCGAGTTTGCCGGGATCTTTAATGGCCTGGGGGCCGACACCCGTCTTTTGTATCGGGGTGATCTATTCCTGCGCGGGTTTGATAAATCGGTTCGTACCCACCTTGTCCAAGAACTGACCACACGCGGTCTGCAATTGCAGTTCAACACCGATATCGTGCAGATCGACAAACAAGCAGACGGCAGTCTGCTGGCGACGCTCAACGACGGTCGTCAACTGGAGACTGACAGCATTTTCTACGCCACTGGCCGGCGGCCGATGCTTGACAACCTGGGTCTGGAAAATACCCGCGTCGTACTCAACGACAAGGGTTTCATCGACGTCAACGACAACTTTGAAACCCGCGAATCATCGATTCTGGCATTGGGTGATGTCATTGGCCGGGTGCAATTGACCCCGGTCGCCACGGCGGAGGGCATGGCCGTCGCGCGTCGCCTGTTCAAGCCCGAAGACTATCGCCCGGTGGATTACCGCCACATCCCCACCGCGGTGTTCAGCCAGCCCAACATCGGCACCGTTGGGCTGACGGAGGAACAGGCGCTGGAACATGGCCACAAAGTGCTGATTTTCGAAAGCCGGTTCAAACCGATGAAGCTGACGCTCACCGAATCCTCCGAGCAGACGCTGATGAAACTGGTGGTGGACGCCCAGACGGATCGCGTGCTGGGCGCCCACATGGTCGGCCCCGACGCTGGAGACATCATTCAAGGGCTGGCCATCGCGCTGAAAGCGGGGGCCACCAAGCGCCTGTTCGATGAAACCATTGGTGTGCACCCAACCTCGGCGGAAGAATTTGTGACACTGCGAACACCTGTCACCGACAGATAACGGCAGCCGGCCACTCTTCTGTCGTTGGTTCGATAGCGACCAAGACCGATATACAATGCAGCGCATAAGCAGGGTCTATTGAGGGGGGAATCCCATGCTGCTCCGACACTTGCGCTATTTGTTGGCGGTCGCCGATAACGGCGGCTTTACCCGCGCTGCCGAGGCGCTGCATGTTTCCCAGCCCACTTTGTCGCAACAGATCCGGCAGTTGGAGGATACGCTTGGCGTTGTGCTGTTCGACCGGACGTCACGCACGGTCAAACCGACTGATGCGGGGCAGGCTTACATCGAATGTGCCCGTCGCGTATTGGTAGAGCTGGAAGCTGGCAAGCGCGCATTGCACGATGTGAAGGACCTGTCGCGCGGCACCCTGCGCCTGGCCATGACACCGACGTTCATGGCTTACCTGGTAGGACCGCTGATGCGCGACTACATGACTCTCTATCCCAATATCCATCTGGAGATCTTTGAACTTTCCATGGCTGATATCGAAACCGGCCTGGCGGAGGATTCACTGGATATCGCCATTGCGTTTGATGAGGTGCGAAGCCCGGACATCGAAACCATCCCGGCTTTTGTTGAAATTCTGGGGCTGGTGGTGGGGCGCGAACACCCGTTATACGACTGGAAGAAACCCCTGACCGCCGAGCAGGTCGCGCAACTGAACTTTGCGTTGCTGACGCCCAACTTCGCCACCCGCGTCTGTATTGACGAATACTTCGCCAAGACTTCGATCACCCCTAACGTGGTAATCGAAGTCAACTCGGTCAACACTTTGCTGGAAGTCATGCGGCACACGGCGGTCGCCACTATTCTCCCGGAACCCATCGCTACCCAGGACCGCGCCCTGCGCAGGATCGGGCTGCTGGACAAAGGGCCACAGCGTGGAGCCGCCTTGTTGCGGCGCAAAAACAACTACCACAGCGCGGCGTCAGTGGCCTTTATGGAATTGATGTTGGATGAATCGGTGCGTCGGTAAGCTCAAAAAAGCCATGATCATTACATGCAATGAAATGCTGGATTGTAATGAGTGGTCATTCCGCTGTTTATGAGAGGAGGGCAAGATGACTCCATCGACGCGATGACCGGGTCGAACTCAACAATAAACGGAGTACGTCATGTCCCAGCAAGCGATCAAACTTTATCGTCACCCGTTGTCTGGCCACTCTCATCGGGTCGAGCTGATGCTGTCCCTGCTGGGACTGCCAACCGAACTGGTATTGGTGGATCTGATGAAGGGCGCTCACAAAACGCCTGAGTTCCTGGCTCTGAACCGCTTTGGCCAAGTGCCGGTGATCGATGATAGCGGCACCGTCCTGGCGGACTCCAACGCCATCGTGGTTTATCTCGCCACCAAATATGGCAAGGGACAATGGCTGCCGACCGATCCGGTTGAGCAAGCCAAGGTTCAACGCTGGTTGTCGGTGGCCGCCGGCCAAATCAGTTCGGGCCCAGCCACCGCGCGATTGATCACCGTGTTTGGTGCCGGTTATGACGCCGAAGAAGCCATCAAACGTTCTCATGCCCTGCTTGAAGTCATGGAAGATGAGTTGGGTCAAAGCAAATTCCTGGCCGGTGACAAGCCGACCGTGGCCGATGTTGCCGCCTACACGTACGTGGCTCACGCTCCCGAAGGTAACGTGGCGCTGACTGACTACCCGAATGTCCGTGCCTGGCTGAGCAGCATCGAAGCATTGCCAAACTTCGTTGGCATGCAACGTACCGCGGTAGGCCTGCAGACGGCTTGATTCGATCCTTAAGGCGCTTGCCGGGAGAATACTTCCGGCAAGCTGCTTTTCACGGGTTGCGCATATGCATCAGGATTACTTTGTGTACATACAGCCAGCCCGACGGCGCGTGCGAAAGTTGCTTTGGCTGACGATACTGGCAACCAGGTCTTACCGCTTAAGCGGCCAGACTCCTTGCGGTTCTCTCATAAAGACAAGGTCGTCTATGGATCGTTTTCAAGAAATGCAGATATTCATGGCAGTAGCCGAGGAAGAAGGTTTTGCCGCGGCCGCCCGTCGCTTGAACATCTCGCCCCCCAGCGTGACCCGCGCCATCGCCGCGATGGAAGAGCGTATCGGCACACAGCTCCTTTCTCGAACCACTCGCAGCCTGCATCTCACCGAAGCGGGCCAACGCTATCTTGAGGATTGTCGGCGTATCCTCAGTGATATCGACGAGGCGGAGGAGGCCGCTGCTGGCAGTTACTCGATACCCTGCGGGCATTTGACCGTGACCGCGTCGGTGCTGTTTGGCGAGTTGTTCATCGCGCCGCTGCTGGCCGACTACGTGGACCAGTTTCCTTCGGTGCACATCAATGCCTTGCTGGTGGATCGCGTCGTGAATATGGCTGACGAAGGTATCGATGTGGCCATACGCATTGGCCATTTGCATGAGTCAAATCAGCACGCCATCAAAGTCGGCGAGGTACGCCAGGTGATCTGCGGTACGCCCGATTATTTCGAGCGCAACGGCAGGCCGCGTCATCCCGGTGAACTCAGTACCGCCAACATCGTCATGTCTTCGGCCAGCCATTTGCTGAGCGACTGGCAATTCGTCAACGACGGCAACGCACTGAGCTTTCGATTCGAACCGCGATTGGTGGTCACCGCCAATCAGGCCGCGATCAATATCGCCCGCCTGGGCTGGGGCGTCACGCGTGTATTGTCCTACCAAGTGGCCAACCAGGTGGCGGCTGGCGAACTGGAATTGGTGCTGGAAGACTTCGAACCGCCTGCGCTGCCCATTCAGGTGGTCTACCTCAAGAGCACCCGAATACCGGCGAAAATTCATACCTTCGTGGATTTTCTTGCGGATCGACTCGGCAAGGATTCGGCGCTCAAGGCTGTGGTAAAGGGTTGCAACTGATGGATCGCTACCATGAAATGCTGATGTTCGAAGCATTATCGGAGCGACCCAGCCTGGCTGCTGCGGCTCGTCGTTTGAACGTTTCAGGACCCACGGTCATGCGCGCCATCGCACGGTTGGAGGAGCGTCTTGGCGTACCGCTGTTGCTTCGAAGTACCCGCGGGGTATCGCTGACTGAGGCTGGCGCCGGCTTCATGGCCGACTGTTCACGCATTCTCAACGCCATCAATGACGCAGAGGCTTCGGCCAAGGGCTTGCACGTCCAGGCCAAAGGCAATCTCACGGTGCTGATGCCTTTGCTGTTCAGCCGTTACGTCATGACCTCGATTCTGACGGACTACATGAGCCTGTATCCCGAGGTAAAAGTCTTTGCGCAATACCATGATCGTTTTCCGAACATGAATGAGGAGGGAATCGACGTAGCTGTGCTCGTCGGTAATCTGCCCAGCTCTTCATTGATCGCACGACAGGTGGGCTATGTACGCTCGATGGTATGCG
The DNA here is from genome assembly GCF_001945365.1 of Pseudomonas reinekei. Lineage (GTDB taxonomy): Bacteria > Pseudomonadota > Gammaproteobacteria > Pseudomonadales > Pseudomonadaceae > Aquipseudomonas > Aquipseudomonas reinekei. Next base: position 15,574 of record NZ_MSTQ01000002.1, on the reverse strand, counting down.
GCAGCCCTGCTTATCTGGCGACTCACGGTGAACCCGGCGTACCGGAGGATCTGCAAAATCATCGCCTGGTCGCCACCCATGCTTATCGAGACAAGGTCCAGTGGGACTTCCAACACGACGGTGAGGTGAATCACTTAAAAGCCCGGGCAAGGATCAGTTGCGCGACGGTACAGGCGGCCATCGATGCGGCGGCACATGGCGCCGGCATCACCCGCTGCCTGAGCTATCCGTTGTACGAGTATTTGAACACCGGGCGATTGCGCCGTGTATTGCAGCCCTATGAGTTACCGGCGCTGCCGGTGCAGGTGGTGTACCGCGAGGGGCGCAAGGCCTCGATGCGGGTACGCAGTTTCGTCGACCACATCGTCGAGGGTCTACGCGAGCATCCGGCCATGCAGCCGGATACTCTTTGAATGCTCGCAGCGCTCGCAACAGCGCAGGTCGCTTGGCAGTCTTCTCGCACCGATACAGATGCCTATCGGGCATTTCAGTAAGCGAAACAGTGGATTGCATTTTGTGGCCGTTCTCCACGTCTCGGCTAAGGCGGAGTATAAGCACTTACTCTTTCCCTGCTGCAGCAGAGGTTCATGATCCATGAAACGCGTGCTTATGTTATTGGCCAACGGCGTAGAGCCCCTGGAAATGGCCGCTTTTACCGATGTGCTTGGGTGGGCCAACCTGCTCGGGGATCACCCTGTGGAGCTGGTCAACGCCGGCCTTCGCAGAAAGATCGTGACCACCTTCGGTCTCACGCTCAATCCGAGTTTTTTATTAAGCGATCTGGACATGGGCAGCTTCGATGCCTTGGCGCTGCCAGGTGGTTTTGAACCGTCGGGTTTTTACGAGGAAGCCTTGAGCGAACCTTTCCTGGCGACCATTCGGCATTTCGTCGAAGCCGGTAAACCGGTTGCCAGCGTTTGCGTGTCTTCCGTGTGCCTGGGCGTGGCCGGCGTGCTGCGTGACAGGAACGCCACGACCTACCACCAGGAGGGCGGCAAGCGCAAAAACCAACTGTTGGAAAGCGGTGCACGCTTTGTCGATCGCCCGGTAGTTGTCGATGGCCAGATCATCACTTCAAGCGGGCCCGGCACTGCCACCGAAGTTGCCTTCGCGCTGCTTGAAAAAATAACCAGCGTCGAAAATGCCGCATTCATTCGCAAGAAGATGCGCTTCGCCACCCCCGACCGTGAGTGGTACGAAACGCCGCAAGTGCCCTGAAATGTTCCACCCACTTCGAATCGACTACTGTTACAGCAATTGAGCGACTCCAGGTTGCTCAAGTGCGGGCAGGGTCTGCCTTTAGCTTCAAGAGTGACCGTCGCACTCGACCGACCTGGTTCATCCAAAGTGCACGCAGCCTGAGTGAACTCGGGTTTCGCGATGAACTGTACGAACTGGCGACCCGTGCCAAGGATAAAATTCGCGCGCTGCGCCTGCTCGGTCAGCCGGATACGCATGCTCGCGTTGGTGAGGATTTTGAGGTGGCGGGGCGTGTGGAGCTGTGCGGTGTCAGCGCAAGCCAAGGAGGGCGACGCCCCCCTTGTCCTGGATTTGTGAGTCGGCGTCATCGGTACTCATCCCGCTAAAAACTGACAGGCTGATTCAGGCAACAGCTCTGCCGGAACGGGCATGAACGGCAACGGTGTTCGGATGCTTGACCAGTGACTTGAAGGTCTTGTTGTCGGCGTCCAGGGCGTCGATTGAACCGGTCTCGATGTCGTAGACCCAACCATGCAGATTCACCAGGCCTTTTTCTTGCGCCAGGCGCACGCTGGGATGAGTCTGAATGTTGGCCAGTTGGGCGATGACGTTTTCACGCACCATGGCACTGACTTTGGCGGCTTCACTGGCGTGAGGGCGCGATTCGTTGATGACTTTCGCTGACTCGGCGTGTTGCAACCAGCCGGCGACCGCAGGCAGGTGGTCCATGCAGGTGCACTTGGCGACAGCGGTCATGGCACCGCAATCGGAATGGCCGCAGATCACGATATCGGTCACGCCCAGGACGGCGACGGCGTATTCGACCGTGGCCGATACACCACCGGGATGCGGGCTGTAGGACGGCACGATGTTACCAGCGTTCCGGATCACGAACAGCTCGCCAGGTTCTTGCTGCGTTAGCAGTTCCGGTACAACGCGGCTGTCGGAGCAGGTGATGAACAACGTGCCTGGATGTTGCGTGGTGGCCAAGTGTTTGAACAGGTCAGTGCGTTGAGGGAATGCTTCTTTCTGGAACTTCAAGAACCCTTCGATGAGCGCTTTCATGGTGTGTGCCTTCAATAAGTGGTGTGTGGGTAACGATCAGTTAGTGCAACCGCTGCCGATCACGCTGTATTCCAGAACATGGGTTTCACCCTGGGAATCGCGGTAGGTCATTTGCACCGGTGTCGGGCCGCAGACATCCGCCGCCGACGTGATGTTGACGACTTTGGCGATATCCAGATGCATGCCGTACGCAAATGGAACGGCCTCGGGTGCGACCACGGCTGGCTGAGCGTAGGCCGACAGCGAAGCGGTCAGAGACAGGGCCAGCGACAGAATTTTTCTCATGATGAATCCTCCATTCAAATGTGGTGATTGATCGAAAAGGTTTAGAAATTTTTTGAAGCAGGCCCGCAAGGCTGCGGGCCGATTTACAGGTCCGGTTGCATCCTTAGAAAGGACGCAGTGGCAGGAACTTGCCGTCGAGGGTGATCACTGCGCGGTGCCCGCCTTCAGGGTCTTCGACTTTCTTCATGTCGAGCTTGAAGTTGATTGCGCTGATAATGCCGTCGCCGAACTGTTCGTGAACCAGGGCTTTCAACGTGGTGCCGTAGATCTGGATCATTTCGTAGAAGCGGTAGATGGTCGGGTCGGTCGGGACACCATTGAGGCTGCCACGCAGCGGGATGATTTGCAGGCGGGCCACCGAGTCGGCGTCCAGGTCCAGTTTTTCGCCGATCACTTTGGCAGCGGCTTCAGGCAGCGGGTGCTGGCCGAGGAGGGCGGCGGTGACGTAAGCGAGGCCGAGGCCGGTGCCTTCAGTCACTTGTTCGAAGGACAGATTCTTGCGCGCCTTGGCTTCGAGTATTTTCGCGGTCAGTTCGAGGCTGGTGTCGTTGTAAGCGTGGGACTGTTGCATGGTGTTTCTCCTATCGGGTTTGCTGGGTAGGTGTTGCTTGGGTGTGAAGCAATCTTCTGCCGTTCGCTCGATAGCGTCCAAGACCGATATACAATGCGTCGCATAAGCCCTGCCTATAGATGCAGGCCAGAATGTTCATGACCTTTGTAAACTCGCAAGCACTGCTGCTGATCCCCAACGGCTATCCGGTCTGGATAGATAGTGGCGCTCGAGGGCGAACTGGATATTCATGCCGGTCGGCAGCGGATGGCGTTACTTCGGGAGGGCGAGGCGATAAAACTCGAGCCGCGGATTGCTCATATCACCCATCAGCACGGAACGGGGCCTGGTACGTCCGGTGCCGCGTTATGGCCCGGTGCGGTGGAAAAAGCCTTAAAGCCTTTCGAGAACTGTCGGTGGCTGCGCTTCAAAAGGTTTATCAGCGCAGCATCTAATGTTGTTGAATGTATATGCTGTTCAGGCAAAGGGCAGGGCAGTCGTGGTGTTGCTCATCAGTAACTGAAATAATTTTGTTCCGTTCGCCTGGATTATTAATGAAACATTTAAGCCGCTTCTTTTTTTGTACTTATTTCAAGCAATGTTGCACTTTTTTCGCTCAGGTAATGACTGAAACGCGAGCGAAGCCAGCGTTCGCCTGGATCATTGTCCAGCGTGGCGCTCCATGACATGGATAGATCAAGGTCTGGAAGCGTCATCGGAACGGGGTCGGCACGTAAACCACCTTGCCGTGTCATGGCCTTGGCGACGTAATCGGGCACTACGGCCAACATCTGCGTGTCCTCAAGCAGTGATTTGAGTGCGCTATATTGCGGAACAGCCAGGACGATCTGGCGTTGTCGCCCCAGAGATCCCAATGCTCGATCAATGTAATCGGATGCTTCGCCGTTGACCGAAACAGAGACGTGTGGGCGATTACAGTACTCGTTGAGATCCAGAGTACCCGCCATGTTGTTGGCACTTAAAACCGTGGGGCGGATGCTGCGCAGAAATTTTCGTTTGGCATTGGCAGGGAGTTCGCGGCAATGGCATACGCCCAGTGACACCTCGCCTGTCGCCAGCTGATTGGCCAGCAATGAGTGGTCGGTACGACGCACGACAAAACTGACTTGAGGCGCTTCCATACGCAATTGGCGCAGCAGGCCAGGCAGAAACGAGTATTCAATATCATCCGAAAGGCCAATTCTGAACACGTTGCTATTGGTCAGGGGATCGAATTCATTCATGTTGCTCAGCGCAGCCGCCATGGTGTCCAAGGCAGGGGTCAAGGTGAGTTGTATTTCAAATGCTCTGCTCGTCGGCTCCATGCTTCTACCCATGCGTATGAACAGCGGGTCATCGAAAAACTGACGCAGTCGATTCAAGGAGGCACTGATCGCCGATTGGCAGAGAAACAACTTCTCACCGGCTCGGGTGAGATTTCGTTCGTGCATCAGCGTTTCGAAAACGATCAGAAGACTGAAGTCGATTTTGCGAAGATCGTTTCTGTTCATCGTCATCACCAAAAGGGTTGCGGCCCGTCTTTGTGTCTCAGCGCGCAAAGAGCGATGTTCAAAGGGCATCTGACTCGTTGCCTGTGAGCCTCTAAGCGGACGGTAACAATCAAGTCAATTAAACGGCTTTCGAGGCCCGCATTTAATTGAAGTCCCGCTTTCGTTGGCTTGAATGTATCGTGAATGATGATGGCTTGATTAGCACTTCTACGTAAGTTTCAATGATCTAAGGTATAAGTGGTAGGCGCTAATACTTGAGTATTAGGGGCATTAATTGCGTGGGGCGGGTGGGTGAGTCGAGAAAGAAACAATTAATATTTTTCAGTTAACTAGCGAGGTTTGACAGACGCATCGTGCGTTGTCAGGTTGCGATAAAACCTGTCTCTCTATTCCTCAGAATTTGTTCAATACAGTCAATCATCAGTTGTCCGTCAAATGGTTTGCTGAGAAAACAGATCGCTCCCGCGGATTTTGCACGTTTGCGAACCGACTCCTCCGGGTAGGCGGTGATGAAAATAATGGGGATGTCATGCCCTTTACTGAGGAGTTCAGTTTGCAGGTCCAGGCCCGTCATGCCCGGCATTTGAACGTCCGAGATCAGGCAGTCCGTGCCGTAGCTTTTGGCGCAGGCGAGAAAATCTTCGGCACAGGAGAAAAGACTGGGTTCACAGCCCATGGAACGCACCAGACTACTGAGTGCGATTCGGCCTGATTCGTCATCGTCGACGATGGAGATCACAGGGACTTTGTTCACTGCGCGGATCCTGGACGCAACATCAATGGATTCGAAACAGCTGAAGTGCTATCGCGCCCATTCCACTCTATTTGCCAATATCCTTTAAGGAAATCATACACACGTATGTGTCGCTCAGCGTTTGGGTCCGATCCCCAGGTTTTGTGCCATGCGAACCAAGTCTGCAAACGACTTTGCGTGCATTTTTTTCATCACATGGCCGCGATGAATTTTGACGGTGATTTCACTGAGATTCAGTTCACCCGCAATCTGTTTATTCATCAGTCCCTTGGCTGCGTGGACCATGACCTCACGCTCACGGGCCGTCAGCGATTGGTAGCAGGCGAGCATTTGGGCGTCCTGACGGTCGATTTCCCGGCGCTTGGAATCCCTGTGGTGAGCAGCGGCGACCGCATCGAGCAAATCCTGATCGCGGAACGGTTTGACCAGAAAATCCACGGCCCCGGCTTTCATTGCCTTGACTGACATGGCGATGTCGCCATGTCCCGAGATGAAGATGATGGGCAATGCGATCTTCGATTCCACCAATTGATGCTGGAACTCCAGGCCGCTGGCGCCTTGGAGCCGAACATCGAGCACCAGACAGCTGGGCGCATCGGGATCGGGCAGTTGTAGAAACTCTGTGGGTGAGGCAAACGTCTCTACTTGGAGCCCCACCGAACGAAAGAGACTACTGAGTGCTTCGCGCATGGGGGCCTCGTCGTCGATCACGAAGACAACAGGGCGCTTGTCCATGGACCTCTTTTCCATGGCAGAAATATCTTCGTTCACGCAGGCTCCTCGTTGCTGTCAGGGAAGGTCAAATGGAACGCCGCGCCTTCACCGTCTTGACTTGTGGCCCAGATGCGGCCGCCATGGGCTTCAATGATTGATCGACAAATGGATAACCCCATGCCCATTCCGTCAGGCTTGGTGGTGTAGAAAGCGTTGAAGAGCTTGGGCAGACTTAGTGGCGAAATACCGGGGCCGTTGTCTTTGATGTCCACGCACAGTTCGCCCGCATCAGAACGCTTGAGGCACACATGGAGCGTACGAGGTTTGCCTTTGGTATTGGACATTGCCTGCACACCATTCATGATCAGGTTGATGATGACCTGCTGGAGTTGGACTCGGTCACCCATAATCTCCGCTGCTTCGGTATCGTATTGATGGTCTAGCACAATTTTGTTCCGTCTGACCTCCCTGTCGACCAGCGCCAGTGACTCTTCAATGACCTCCATGAGATCAACGGGTACGCTTTGAGGATCGGTCTTGCGTGACATTGCCCGGATACGTCGAATCACTTCGCTCGCTCGATGGGTCTCGCTCATCATCCGCTCCATCGCACTGCGCACCTCATCGATGTTTGGATTGTCGCGATTCAACCAGCGCAAGCCGGCAGTGCCATTGGTGGTCACAGCGGCCAATGGCTGGTTGACTTCATGTGCTATCGAGGCCGCCAGTTCACCCAATGTGGTGATCCGCGTCACGTGAGCCAGTTCAGTCTGCGAGCGATGGAGTGCCTCCTCAGACATCTTTGCTTCAGTGACATCCATCAGTGCTCCGATGTATTCAAAATTCCCGCCAGCGTCCTGGACGGGATGAGCCAGCATTTGCACGTGCTTGATTCGCCCGTCGGCCATCAACAGGCGATACTCCACCTTAATGTGGGGTTCTTTCTGGTAGGCGTGCTTGATCGATAATCTGACGAGGTCCAGATCATCGGGATGGGTTTTTTTCAGAACGCTGGACAGCAGCGGTTCCTCGTCGCCGCCGAACTCGAATATTCGCCTGGCCTCGTCGGACCAGTACATCTCGCCGCCAGGGATCTTCAGACCAATGCTCCCGGTCTGACTCAGCCGTTGCGCACCGGCCAGAAACGCTTCGCTGCGTCGCAGGGCGTTGATGGCCTTTTTTTGCTCGCTGATATCGTTGTGAGTGGCCAAAATCGCCTTTGGTCGATTGCTCTCGTCCCGGGACAGCGAGCAACGACTGACAACCGTCACGGGTGTTCCATCACATCGGTGTTCCACCACTTCACCTTCCCATCGGCCGGTTTCAACGAGCGCGTGCATCACCTGCTCCCAGGTGAGTTTAAGTTGAGGTCTTAACAGCGTTCGAAAGTCCTGGCCGATGGCTTGCTCTCTGGACCAGCCGTATAAGGCTTCGGCGCCCGGGCTCCACGTAGTGATGATGCCATTCATGTCTCGAACGATGATGGCGTCGTGGGTTTGCGCGAGCATCCGCACCTGCTCCTGCAACTCGTCATTGGCCGCTTTGTTTTTCAGTGCCAGTAAGGTGGTGATACCGATCGCGGAAAGGCTGACCAGGCAACGGGCGAAGGAAGCGCTGTTGAAGTCGCCGCCGTGGGAAATAAAAAAAGCAGCCAGCGTCAATCCACAGCATGAGAGCGAAACGCTAATGACACCTTTGCGGGAAAACAGGTTGACCGACATCAAAATCACAGCGACATAGAGCACCGCAATGGCAATATGGATGGAGGTGAGGGTGTCGATGATGAAGATGACGCCAGCAAGCGTGGCGGCGCCAAATCTCTGGAGGTGCGTATGAGGGGCAGGGCGCTTGGGACTGTCTACAGGTACCGTCGATTCAATTGAGATTTTCATATCAATCAATAGCCTGCTCGGAATGCAATTCATCACGGGTGTTTGCAGTGAACACCCTTGGGAAATTTGCAGCAAGCAAAACCATTTGGGATTTAGGGGCGTGTTGGCAACTACCGGTAAACGACGTCCTACCCCGCTGGATCTGGTGCAACTGGGCTTCGATAAAGCGCTATTTCGTAAGTCAGGACTCAGTTGGCTGATTGCCGAGCTTTGAGAAGCGCAGCTCCTATCTGTTTGACCTCTGTTGCTAACAATCTGAGTGTTTATCGAAAACACCTTAAGGCAGTGACGCCGAAACTCCCGCGGTCACGGTTCTTTTGCCACCCAGGGTTGCCTTGCAAAATCGCAACGAACATTGCGCAAACCGCTGTTTGGAGTGGGTTTGTGGAGTCGTATGCTCCCCCCAGAGCACATCCAAATGTGCCGCTTTTGAAACTCTCCTCATAAAAAAGCTGCCGCTTACTGACAACAATGGAGAACGCTCATGGCATCTCAAGACCCTGACGTCTGGCAGATACTTGACCAGAGTGAAGTGCTTACCCGAATTAAACGCGAGAAAAACAAGCTTTCACTGACGTTACTGTTCATCGCCGCTGCGTACTACGCGACGTTGTTGCTTGGGCCGACGTCCCTGAAGGCTTTCTTCAGTCTGCCCCTGGCAGGTGAGCTGAACATCGGTACGGTATTTGCGATTTCCCAATATCCGTTTTGCGGTCTGTTGGCCTGGATCTATTTGCACAAAATGCGCTCTGTCGATCGGCAAGTCGCAAGCCTGGTCAAGCAATTCCATCGGGGAGAACTCTGATGAAGCCCCTAAGATGGTTATCCCTGATCGGTGGTGCAGCCGCTGTCACGCTGGCTCTGCCGGCAATGGCACAAAACACGGTCGTTAACGGTCAGTTTCGAAGCATGACCTTCGCGGTGTTTGGAGCGCTTGTTCTTTTTACCTTGGCAGTCACCTGGTGGGCAGCCCGACGCAATCGTTCGGTGGGGGATTTTTACACGGGAGGAGGCGGCATCTCGGGTCTGAAGAACGGCTTGGCGATTTCCGGCGACTACCTCTCTGCGGCGGCATTTCTCGGTGTTTCTGGCCTGATCGCTCTTTACGGCTTTGATGGAATTCTTTACGTCGTTGGATTCTTTGTCGGTTTCATTCCTGTGCTTTTGCTGATTGCCGAGCCTTGTCGAAACCTCGGACGCTATACCCTGAGTGACGTGCTGGCGTTTCGGAACGGCTTTCGCTCATCCAAAACTGCGGGAGCAATCTCCAGCGTCTGTGTGGCAATTTTCTACTTGATACCGCAAGTGGTAGGTGGCGGTGTAATTATCAAGGCCTTGGTGGGTATCGAGTACGAAGTGTCTGTTCTGCTGGTGGGCGCATTGATGCTGGTGTACGTCTTGTTCGGGGGCATGCGTGCCACGACCTGGGTACAGCTCATCAAAGCCGTGTTGTTAATCAGCAGCTGCTTCCTGCTAGTGATGTTTTCCTGGGCTCCCTTCGGGTTTGATATCCCGCAATTCATGCAAGGCCTCGTGCACAGTGACGCCCTGACTGCGCACATGAAAAGCATGTTTCCCGCACAAGCCGCTGGTGCCGAACTGAACCAGCACTTCTTTCAGCCAGGGCTGTACTTGAAAAACCCGATGGAGCAACTGTCGCTGGGATTGGCATTGGTTCTCGGCACTGCTGCGATGCCTCACGTCCTGATGCGTTTTTTCACGGTTCGCGATGCCGTAACCGCGCGCAGTTCTGTGTTATGGGCAATGCTGGGTATAGGGGTTTGCCACGTTCTGATCGTCTTCATCGGCTTCGCCGCGGCGTACTACATCGGCTCACCGACCATCGCCAGTTTCGACAAGGGCGGAAATCTTGCCGCCCCCCTATTGGCCCAGTACCTGGGTGGTGGCGCCGAAAGCTGGGTGGGCAACTTCATGTTGGCCTTCACTGCGGCAGTGGCTTTCGCGACCATCGTTGCTGTAGTGGCGGGACTCACGCTTGCCGCGGCGTCTGCTCTTGCTCATGACATCTACGTGGGTGCCATTTGCCATGGTAAAGCTACCGAGCGGCAACAGGCAGTGGCCGCACGTGTTGCGACATTGTTTGTCGGCGTATTAGCGATCGTTGTCAGCCTCTTGGCAAAAGGGCAGAACGTTGCACACCTGGTGGGCCTGGCGTATGCCGTTGCCGCTTCGGCGAATCTACCGGCACTGCTGCTGACCTTGTACTGGAAGCATTGCAACACCTGGGGAGTCCTCGCAGGTGTTATTGGCGGGACGGTACTGGCGATAGCGTTGGTGCTGGTGTCGCCCAATATGACCTATCCCGCGCAGGTGCGTCAGGCAGCCCTGGAGAGCGTAGCGCAATTGCAACTGAAACTGGATGCACTCACACCAGACCAGGAATCGCAACGCGCCGCACTGTTCACCCAACAGGAGCAGGCTCGTGTGATCGTGCAAGGTATTGCAGAAGACGCCACCAGCATGGTCGGGTTGCGAGAACCACTGGTTGCGCTGCGTAATCCCGGGTTGATCTCCATTCCCGCCGGTTTCTTGTTGGTCATCCTGTTCTCCCTGTTATTCCGCGATCCGCGTTCGCAGTCCATGTGGGCAGAAATGTCTGTGCGCCAGCACACTGGCATCGGTATCGCTGCGGCTGAAGCTCACTGATTACCCGCGCGGGTGTTCTTCACCCGCGCACTCCGATTAAAAACCTTCCAAAGGTATTCCCATGGCTCACTTGCCTACGCTCAAAGTTGCCGCCTGCCACGTCGCACCGGTATTTCTCGATAAAACCGCCACCACCGCGAAGGCCTTGAATCTGATTCGGGAGGCGGCTGCCAATGGTGCCGATCTCGCTGTGTTTCCTGAGTCGTTCATTCCCGCATTTCCAATCTGGGCTGCCTTGTGGGCACCGATTTTGAATCACGATCTATTCGAGCTGATGGTGGAAAATAGCCTGTACATGGACGGCCCTGAAATTGCGTCCTTGCGGGCTGAAGCCAAGCGTCTTGGTGTGTTCGTGTCCATGGGCATCAGCGAGCGCAGTCACACCAGCGTGGGTTGTATTTGGAACACCAACGTGTTGATCGGCGATGACGGTTCGATCCTCAACCACCACCGCAAGCTCGTCCCTACGTTTTATGAAAAACTCATCTGGGCACCTGGCGACGGGGAGGGGCTGCGCGTCAGTGATACTCGTATTGGCAAAATCGGTGCGTTGATCTGTGGTGAGAATACCAACCCGCTCGCTCGCTATGCATTGATGGCTCAAGGAGAGCAACTGCATATCTCTTGCTGGCCAGCGCTGTGGCCGACTCGTCGACCGGATACGGGTAGCAACTTCGATAACGTTGCCGCCAACCGTATTCGCGCAGGGGCACATTCGTTTGAAGCAAAAGCGTTCGGCATCCTCTGCGCGGGCTACATGGACTCAGCCATGCGTGATTTCCTGGTCAATCGAGATCCACAAGTTACCCAGATCCTCGACAATACACCGCGTGCAGCGACCATGTTCATCGACCCGACGGGCACTCAAATTGGGGATATGCTGCAGAACGAGGAGGGAATTTTGTACGCCAGACTTGACCTCAATCACTGCATCGAGCCAAAGCAATTCCATGATGTCGTGGGTTACTACAACCGCTATGACGTTTTTGATTTCAGCGTTAATCGGCGCCGAGATGAACCAGTTACGTGGAATGACTCGTCGAAACTGCAAGTGGGCACATCAGTCGGTTTGCGCGAACAAAGGATCTTTGAGCAGCAGCTTCTCCAGGAAGCTGACCGCCGCCTTGATGCGGGGAACGTAGCGTAGTTCCCTGTGAACGCTCAACCACAGGTCTCGGGTGACACGTACCTCATCACCTAATACCCTGCGCAGGCCAAAGCGGCCTGCGTCGGCGAATTCTGGCAATAGGACGATGCCGACACCTTCCGAAGCGGCGACCATCTGCGCCAGCATGCTGGTGGACTGGAATACAAGGACTGGTTTACTAACCGCGTCCTCGAGCCAACGCACTGCGTCGATCTGAATGAGATCGTCGATGTAACCCACGAATTTATGCTGTGACAGCGCATCAACGTTTTCCGGGCAACCCTGCTGCTCCAGATAACCGTGCGAAGCGTACAGGTGCAACGAGAACCTCCCCATGTGTTCAGCGTCCAGCCCTTTACCCTGGGGCTTGAAGAATCCCAGGAAGACATCGGCCTCTCGATGCGTGACATAGAGTTGCTGCGTTGACGTCACCAGCTCGACAGTAATTGCAGGATACTCTCGGTGGAACTGCGCCAACCTGCTACTCAGGTAAAGCGTCGCGATGCCTTCCATCGTCCCAATGCGCACGGGGCCGTGCAGAGCACTGGATTTACGGTCAAGTGTCGCAGTCAAAGCGGCAAAGCCGGTATCCATGCTTTGCACCGATTCCAGTAGCTCTGCACCAAAGCCGTTCAATGCAAGCCCTGTATGACTTCGCTCAAAGAGGCTGGCGCCCAACGCGTATTCCAACTGGGTGACCCGCCGACTGACGGTGGACTGATCAATACGCAGTTTCCGAGCGGCCTTTACCAAGTTACCTGTTCTTGCGACGGCCAAAAAGACTTTCAAATCATCCCAATTCAGCTGATCAGCAGCCATATTTTTCCCTTTTGAACATTTGGGTCTGTCGGGCGAGGTCATGGATCAATGCAGGACAGAAGACTGCTGCCTCGGGTTTGCAGAATTCGTACCGAGGTCCCGTCCTGTTGGCGATTTCTGCAATCGGGGCGTAACGGTAAGAGTGTGTAACACTCGAAGAGAAACGGATCGCTGGTGATGTTGCAGAGGTGGTGCCAGTGGTGAGTGCCCGCCCACAAGTGTTGAGACGATATAGGTTCCGTCGATCCTTATTTCCACACCTATGAATATGAGCCCACGGTGGCATTCTATCGCTAAGGACTGGTGAGGACGCACGAATAATCCTGATCATTTCTATGCATGGCGAGGCGCAGGTTGTGAAGGGTGGAGGCAGGCCAATGATGTTGACCTGCCGTCATGCAGCGTCACTGAAGGGTCAAATTCTGAACTGTTTAACGAGCGATTCGAGCCTGTTGCCAAGGCCCGCTACGCTACGCGCAGTAGTTGCTCCCTTTTGCGTATCCTGAGCCACAATTTCAGCAGCCTGAGCAATGTTAATCATGCTTTGATTTATTTCTTCAGCGACTGCGGTTTGCTCTTCAGCAGCACTTGCGATCTGCGCAGTCATCGCGTTGATAGAGCTGATGAACCCCGTCATTACGTCCAACGATTCGCCAGCCTCGTTGGCCTGATCTCCGGAAATTTTGCCTTTTTCGCTAGAACTTACCATTGATCTGACGGCAGCGGTGGTACCAGTTTGCAAACGGTTGATCATCTCCTGGATTTCCTGGGTGCTGTTCTGAGTTCTGCTTGCCAACGCTCTTACTTCGTCCGCGACTACGGCGAAACCACGCCCAGCTTCGCCCGCACGAGCGGCTTCAATCGCGGCGTTCAATGCGAGCAGATTGGTTTGCTCGGCGATGGAACGTATGACGTCTAGCACCCCAACAATGGACTGTGCGTCACCCTGTAGTCTGTCCAGGGACATGCTCGTCATTCGTACGTCTTCGATCAACGAGTGAATGCTACCTATGCCTCCATTCACGACATTGCGAGCAGTAGTTCCGACCTTATCCGTTTCCTCAGCGGCAATCGCAGCGCTTTGAGCGCTACGTGCAATTTCGTGTGCCGCCGCTGACATCTCATGAACGGCGGTAGCGACTTGAGCGGTTTCTTGCCGCTGACGATCCATTGCATGTTCAGACTGATGTGCTTGTGCAGACATGTCTTCGGAGTAGATGGCCAGGTCATGGGTGACCTCAACTATTTGTCGTACCACCTCATGAATTTTTTCGACGAATTTATTGAAGGAGTGGGCTAGGGCGCCCAGCTCGTCCTTCCTCGTCACTGGCAGGCGTCGTGTGAGGTCACCTTCACCCGCAGCGATGTCATCGAGATTGGACTGGATCACAAGGAGGGGCTTGATGATCGAGTTACCCAGCAGCACGGCAATCACGGCGATGACGAGCAGTAGTGCAAGGTCAGCAATGACAATTATCTTCACAAAGCTATTGATTTGCGCGTACTTGGCTTCGGCGATTCGATCAACTTCTGCGTCGATGTCGTCAAGGTTGACCGCCGTGGCGATCATCATGTCCCATTTTTTGAAAAGCACCGAATAGCCAAGCTTAGGAATCGGCTTGTCATTGCCCGGAACCGGCCAGTCGTAGCGAAGGTAGTGCTTGCCGGCACGGGCGAGCAGGTTTAGTTCACGGATCGCGAAGACACCGTTGGCATCCTTGACGTCATTGAAGCTGACACCGATATCGGTGTCCTTATCAGCCCAGAAAAGTCGAATGTTTTCTCTGTCATAACCGAAGAAGTAACCTTGCTTATCGTAGGACAGTTTGCGGAGCACTTTTACAGCACGATCTCTAGCCGCAAGATCTCCATCACCGGAGTCGTCATATATGGTTTTGACAGACGACACGGCCATCTGGACATGATGCTCAAGCGAGGCGCTACGCTCCTTGAGAAGCAGTTGTCGGGCTTGATCAACCTCTTCGTGTGCCAGTCGATACAACACTGCGATCGAGACGGCGCTCAACGCGACCGCAAGGATAAATGTCGGGATAAGCGCAAGGAGGATTACCTTGCTTCGCAACTTCACATTACTTAGACCCCACATCGGTAAACCCCCATCAACACTGGTTCGATGGAGGAAGCGCGAAGGGCGCGGGTAGACAGGGCCGCTAAATTATTTTGAGTGCTGGTCATAGTGTCTTTCCGAAAGTAAAAAGAGAACCCTCGAAATATCGGCTGGGATGCGGATCCCCAAAACAGGTGTTGGCGCAACACGGATTGCAGAAATGCAAGAGCTGCTGACCTATTTCAAGGAAACGAGAGCGGTGCTGATTGAGTGGTGCAGATACTCCTCACCAACTTCGCTTTCGAACCAGTTGTCGCCGACCCTGGCAGCGACCTGGTGCTTTGTACCGAGTGGGCGCAAACTCCGCTGGACGACCGTAGCGTGATCCACGTATTCGATGCTACAAGTTGTCCAACCGAAAAAGTCGTTCAAGTGTTCGAACCGGACTGAGCCTTGCTTTGGAGCCGATTACGAAGGTTTTGATTGCGGCTACTGAATCACCCCGGATTTTCTACGCGAAATTACGCTCCACTTCACCACCCGTTTGCATTAGGTCTGACCAGCGATTGCATCGGATTTGCCTAACCCGCTTTGTAACCATGATCGGCAAAGAACGGCCAAAAGGGGCCACTTGCCGTACTCCGCAATAAATAGGGAAACTCCTGACAACTGGCAACTCCGGGGCCGTCGTGCAATCCCCCTGATCAAACCCGGCTAGCGCACTTCGCGTCAATATTGTCCTGGCACCGACCTAATCACTACGGAAGCTACTTTTTGTAGTGGTCAACTAATCCCGGACACGACGTTAAGTTTTTTCTCGGCCTGAGCTGGGGCCAGTCCGTTGTTGAATTGGTGCGGTCTAATCCAGTTGTACCGATGCATCAGGTAATGACTGATGTCGC
>NZ_MSTQ01000029.1 GCF_001945365.1 Pseudomonas reinekei | reverse complement strand
TGGCCTGCCAGCGATGGCGGCCTGACTGTCAGCCTTGCATTTGCTGGTGTACATATCCGTTGCTGCGGTAACGGCTGCTTAGGGTTCCGCTCTTACAGCGGGTCACTTTGGAAAAGCCCCAAAGTAACCAAAGGGCTCTTGCCCCTTTCGTTCGGTGCCTCGCTGTGGCTCGGCATGCCCGCGCTCCGGTCCTGCTCCGTGGGCCCGCCGCCATCGGCCATCCATGGCCGGGGGCGGCTAACCCGGCATCCATGCCGGGTTGCCCACTGCGCAGAACCTGCGCTCGGCCTCTCGATGGGGCACGAAAATCAAAAGCCAAATCAAAAGCGAGGCGGCCTGACAGGCGACCTTGATGTTGCGGTCGTACCCGATTCCTGTGGGAGCTGGCCTGCCAGCGATGACGGCCTGACAGCCGACCTGGCTGTTGTGGCCACACCCGATTTCTGTAGGAGCTGGCCTGCCAGCGATGACGGCCTGACAGCCGACCTGGCTGTTGTGGCCACACCCGATTTCTGTAGGAGCTGGCTTGCCAGCGATGGCGGCCTGACAGCCGACCTCGATGTTGCGGTCGTACCCGATTTCTGTAGGAGCTGGCTTGCCAGCGATGGCGGCCTGCTGGCCGGCCTGAAGGGCTTGGGGGCTTGCGTTACTCCGGCGGATCAATCTGATCCAGCACCCGGTTCGCGGTGATCTCTGCCAGCATCACGCTGTTGGAAATACCCAGCAGGGCATTGCGATCTCCACCCTCCAGCTGATGGACCATGACATCAACCGAGGCCAGTGTTTCCACTAAGTACACCATCAGTGTTTCGGTCGTGACTGCGGGGTCGACGGTGAACAGTGTGCTGACGGTACGCGGCGTGGCTTTGATGTCGGCAGTCGACGGGAAGTGGTAATCGAGCGCGCGTTCGGCGGCTTCGTTGAGTTTGTTTGAATCGGGTTCGTAGGGGGAGGCTGGATCGGTGCCTGGCGGGTTCGGCGTAGGTTTAATCATTTTCGGACTCCAATTGTGGAGCCGTCACCGTCTTGCGACTAAACAAGGGTGGCAGCTGTACGCAGGTTAGTCGACCGGGGAGTCACGAATCCGGCGCGCCCGAAGGCGCCCTGCGCACAGCTACCATGAAGTGCAGGCATGAATTGACCTGACTATCTGGAAGCAGATACGCCTCGTGAAACCATCGGGCGACTAAACCCGATCACTGATGAGCAGTGACACGAATCAAGTTACCGATGGCCCCCAAGGCGCACAAGCCGGCGGATTCTGGCGTACCCATAGGCAATGACGCAAGGCTTTGTAGCCCTCATCCAGTAACCGCATACGCCTTTAAACAGGCGCTTTCATTGAATGTTTAACGAGCAGGTGTGAGCCTTTCTCACGAGTTTTTCCACCCAAGCCCCGACGAATTACCTTTCACCATTTCTGATCCAAAGAATCATTAATCATCATTTTACATGATTATGTGCCTGGCCTACCTTGGCTCTGTCAGCCGCGCCAACGTCGCGCCTGGCGTTCCAGAACAACAAAAAGAGATGGCTCTTATCCACCAGCAGGGGACACCCGCCATGAGCAACCAGCCAGTAGACATCGCACATTACATTCACGGCCGCGCCGTGCCGGGCACTTCCGGGCGCGCGCAGAACGTTACCAACCCGGCCACCGGTTCGGTGGTCGGCCACGTGGCCCTGGCCAATGTTTCTGAAGTCGACGCAGCGGTTCAATCGGCCGCGGCCGCGTTTCCCGCCTGGTCGGCGACGCCGCCGCTGCGTCGTGCGCGCATCATGTTCAAGTTTCTGGCGTTGCTCAACGAGCACCGTGACACCCTGGCGCGGATGATTACCTCGGAGCACGGCAAGGTGTTCACCGATGCCCAGGGCGAAGTGACCCGCGGTATCGAAGTGGTCGAGTTCGCCTGTGGTATTCCGCAACTGCTCAAGGGCGACTACACCGAACAGGTCTCCACCAATATCGACAACTGGACCGTGCGCCAGGCGCTGGGTGTGGTGGCCGGTGTCACGCCGTTCAACTTCCCGGTGATGGTGCCGATGTGGATGTTCCCGGTGGCCATCGCCTGCGGCAACACCTTCGTGCTCAAGCCGAGCCCGATCGATCCTTCGCCCTCGCTGCTGATTGCCGAACTGTTCAAGGAAGCCGGGTTGCCCGACGGCGTGTTCAACGTGGTGCAGGGCGATAAAGAAGCCGTGGATGCGTTGCTCGATCACCCGCAAGTCCAAGCCGTGAGCTTCGTCGGCTCGACGCCAATCGCCAACTACATCTACGAAACCGGCGCTCGCCACGGCAAGCGCGTCCAGGCGCTGGGCGGGGCGAAGAACCACATGGTGGTGATGCCCGACGCCGATATCGATCAAGTCGTCGATGCCCTGATCGGCGCGGCCTTCGGCTCGGCCGGCGAGCGCTGCATGGCGATTTCGGTGGCGGTGTTTGTTGGCGATGTGGCCGACAAGGTCATGCCGAAACTGGTCGAACGCACGCGCACATTGAAGATTCTGGAAGGCATGAACCTGGCTGCGGAAATGGGCCCGATCGTCTCGTCTGCCGCCTTGCAACGCATCACCGGTTACATCGAGCAGGGCATCGCTGAAGGCGCCGAAATGCTGGTCGACGGCCGTGGCTTTGATGGCGCGCAGGCCGGTGCTGATTGTGCCGAAGGCTTCTGGCTGGGCGGGACGATCTTCGACCACGTCACCCCCGAGATGAAAATCTACAAAGAGGAAATCTTCGGCCCGGTGCTGGCGTGCATGCGCGTCAAGGATTTCGCCGAGGCGGTCGACCTGGTCAATGCCCATGAATTCGGCAACGGCACGGCCTGCTATACCCGCGACGGCCACATCGCCCGTGAATTCGCCACCCGCATTCAGGTGGGCATGGTCGGCATCAACGTGCCAATTCCGGTGCCGATGGCATGGCACGGTTTTGGTGGCTGGAAGCGTTCGCTGTTCGGTGACATGCATGCGTATGGCGAAGAGGGCGTGCGCTTCTACACCAAGCAGAAGTCGGTGATGCAGCGCTGGCCGAACAGCATTGCCAAGGGCGCCGAGTTTGCCATGCCAACCTCCAAATAGACTTTGACGCTTTCGGGTTTGGAAGGCGTGCTGGCGCGGGCTTGTACGCCATTCTTTTGTCCCGGGGGGCGAGCTCCTTCGTCCCCGATTTTTCCCAGGGTGAATCGCGATGCCATTGCTCAAGTTCGACATTATCCGCGGGCGCACCGATGAACAGTTGCGCACGTTGCTGGATTCGGCACACCAGGCCATGGTCACGGCGTTCGAGGTGCCCTTCAGTGATCGCTATCAAAGCGTCACGCAACACGCTGCGGGGGAACTGATCCTGCACGACACCGGATTGGGTTATCCCCGCTCGGCCAACGTGGTCCTGTTGACGGTGATTTCCCGACCGCGTTCACAGGCGCAGAAGATCGCGTTTTACCGTTTGCTGGCTGAACACCTGCAAGTCGATTGCGGCCTCTCAGCGGACGATCTCATCGTGTCGCTGGTGGAAAACAGCGATGCGGACTGGTCGTTCGGAGGCGGCCGCGCGCAATTTTTGACCGGGGAGCTCTAGCGCTCCACGTTCACTCATCCCATTCAAGGTGCTGCCATGTCCAACCCTCTGCTGTCCCTTTTGAACATTGAACTGCCGATCATTCAGTCGCCGATGGTGGGCGTCTCCACGCCCAGACTCGCCGCAGCGGTATCGAATGCCGGTGGGCTCGGGTCCATCGGTATCGGGGCAAGCAACGTCGAACAAGCGCGGGCCATGTTGCGCGAGACGGCTGCGCTGACCAACAAGCCCTTTAATGTGAATCTGTTCTGCCACGCGCCGGCCATTCATGACGCTGCGCGTGAGGCGCAGTGGCTGGCGTTTCTCGCCCCGTTCTTTGCGGAGTTCGAGGCCGCTGCGCCAACGGCACTGCGCGAGATCTACACCTCGTTTGTCGAAGACGCCGGCATGCTGCAGATGCTTCTGGAGGAAAAACCGGCGGTGGTCAGTTTCCACTTCGGCTTGCCAGCGCAACCGGCCATCGATGCCCTCAAGGACGCCGGTATTGTGCTGCTGTGTTCCGTGACCAGTCTGGCCGAAGCGCAATCGGCGGAACGCGCCGGCGTGCATGCGCTGGTGGCGCAAGGGTACGAAGCCGGCGGGCATCGCGGGGTGTTCGATCCACAGCAGGACAGTGAGATGGGCACATTTGCCCTGGTGCGTGTGCTGACCGAAACCTGCCGGCTGCCGGTGATTGCTGCCGGCGGCATCATGGACGGCGCGGGCATTCGGGCCGTCATGCAGCTGGGTGCCAGTGCCGCGCAATTGGGTACGGCTTTCATCCTGTGCCCCGAGTCCTCGGCCAATGCGGCTTACCGCGAAGCCCTGAAAGGACCGCGCGCGCACCTGACGCGCGTCACCAGCGTCATCTCCGGTCGACCAGCTCGGGGCATGGTCAATCGCAACTTCACCAGCCTTGAGGCCAATGCCCCGGCCTTGCCGGACTACCCGATTGCCTACGACGCGAACAAGGCGCTCAATGCGGCGGCAGCGGCCAAGGCCAATAGTGAATTCGCCGTACAGTGGGCCGGGCAGGGCGCGCCGCTGGTTCGGGAAATGCCGGCAGCGGCGTTGGTTAACTTGCTGGCGGCGGAAATGTACTAGCGCAACACGGCAATAATGGCGTCGGCCTCGGCTGAGTCCGACGCATGGGGAGCCGTGGCTGTTTGAGCGCCGCATTTTGGCAAACCCATGCCACCGGTCCCGCTCTCCTGCAAACCGATTGAATTTTCCGCGCAGGGCTAAATCTTCTGTTCAACGAGCAAGCGTTTTGTGTTGTCGGCACCTGATTCCAGGGGCGCAGCCAAATGCACCGCCCAGGAGAGAAACGTCCATGACTTCGTTCGAGCCCCTGTCCGGCACACCTTCAGCGCTGTCAGGCCCCCTTGCCGCTGAGCGCTATCGAGAACTGTACGATGTGCTCTACAGCAACGGCGCTGAGGCCGGGCCGCAGGCGGAGGCTTTCCTGCGCGAGCAAATGGCCCGCGCCGCTGAACTGCCGTGTGATTTGCCCGAGGCGCCGGAGCAGTTGTCGGCATGGGCGCAAGCCCGTTGCGCGGCAGTGGCTCAGGATTACGCCGGTTACCTTGAGGACCGCAAGCAAGGCGGGGCGCGCCGATATTTTTCGAACAAGGCTCATGCCCTGTATTTCCTGCAACGCGTCGCACCGACCAAAGAGGTCGACGGCGCCTGGCTGGCGGGCGTGCTGGAATACTGGCAGGACGTGCGCTACGACGGACTCCTGAACACTTATCTGGAAGAACTGGGCAGGGGCGATCCTCGGCAGAATCACGTGGTGATCTACCGTAATCTGCTGGCCGCCCACGACTGTGGCGACAAACAGGGACTGGCCGATGAGCACTTTGTGCAAGGCGCGATTCAACTCGCGTTGGGCCGATGCAGCGACGCATTCATGCCGGAAGTCATCGGTTATAACCTCGGTTATGAGCAATTGCCGCTGCACCTGCTGATCAGCGCTTATGAACTGCGTGAGCTGGGCATCGATCCGTATTACTTCACCCTGCACGTCACGATCGACAATGCCAGTAGCGGCCATGGGCACAAGGCGGTTGAGTCGGTGCTGGAGCTGCTGCCCATGGAACTGGGGCGGAACGAGTTTTTCCGGCGTGTCGCTGTGGGCTATCGCCTGAACGATCTGGGAATGGGCACGACGGCGGTGATTGCCGGTTTTGAGTTGCAACGGGAGGTGATTGCGATGCTCGAGCGCAAACGCTATTTCGGCCAGCACATGCATTCCGACTATTGTCAGATCGAAGGCAAAACCGTCAATCAATGGCTGGCGTCGCCGGGGCAGATTGCCGGCTTTCTCGGTGCGCTGGAGCAAAAGGGCTGGATCAAGCGAAACCGGTCGCCGCAGGACAGCCGCTTCTGGCGCTTGATCGAGGGCAACACCGCAGCCATGTTCGGCGTATTCAGTGGCTACGAAAAGCAACTGCTGCACGACTGGATTGCCGGTGACTGGCAGGACCCGCAACGGCCAAAGCCGATAGCCCGGGATCACAGCGACAGTGACGCCCTCGACGCGAGCCAGACCCACGACTCCGAACTCATCGCGTTGCGAAAGACCTTGAGTGATCAGGCGCCGCAGCAACAGCTTCAAACTTTGATCCCGTGGCTCTCGCCCCAGCGGCATTGCCGTCCGGCGGGGCTCTACGCTACCCGGCGTTTTATTGAAACGGTAGCCCGCTTGCGCTGAGCTCAGGAGTGACTTGCATGTCGAAACAACCTATCGCCGATCAGGCCATGCTGGCGCTGGGCAGGCACCTGTTCAGCAAAGACTATTGCTTCATCACCCCGACCCCGGCAACTCACGACCGCGTGTACCAACGTTTTACACCACCGTTGGCCAGGAACCTGCGCGACGTTTTCGGCTGGTCGATGCCGTTTGATCACACGCTGTTTACGCGAGAAATGCTGGCTGGCCTGGAACAGGCCGAGGTCGTCGAGCGAGACGGCCCGCTGTGGCGCAGTACTGTGCGTTGGTCGAGCCTTGACGGGATGTTGTTTGCCCATTCGGCGTACCCGACCTCACAGGCTGACGCGGTGTTTTTCGGGCCGGACAGCTACCGTTTTGCGCAAATGATCGACGCGCATTTGCAACAGCGTTTCGAGCCTGTGCGCCGGGCCGTGGACATCGGCTGCGGGGCCGGCGTCGGCGCGCTGGTGGTCGCTCGGGCACACCCGTCTGCCGACGTGCTGGCGGTGGACATCAACCCGCGAGCACTGCGCCTGTCGGCGGTCAATGCCGAACTGGCGGGTGTCGACAACATCAGCGTGTACCAGAGCGACATCCTCGGCAGCGTCGAAGGTGAGTTCGACCTGATCGTCGCCAACCCGCCCTACATGAACGACAGCCAGCAGCGCGCCTATCGCCATGGCGGCGGCGCCCTGGGTGAAGCCCTGTCGCTGCGCATCGTTCGTGAGTCGTTACCGCGTCTGCACAAGAACGGCAGCCTGGTGCTGTACACCGGCGTGGCGATGGTCGAGGGGCGTGATCCGTTTCTTGAAGCCATCCAGTCCATGCTGGCTGATCATGCGGTCGGCTGGACGTATCGAGAGCTGGATCCGGACGTGTTCGGCGAGGAATTACTCAAACCCGGTTACGAACGGGTAGAGCGCATCGCCGTCGTGGCATTGACCGTGACCCGACGGCACCAAGCTCAGTGCCGGTCAATGGTTGCACCGGGCACAGTTGCTGTTTGCGGAATCGGCGGAGCAAATGGGTGAGCCGCAGATTTTCGATCAAGCCAAAGCCCTGTTACTGCACGGCAACAGCGCGACGCGTCAGCTGGCGTGCCACGCCGAGGCCAGCGCCCGAGACCCGGACCCCAAGCGCCATCTGCAAGCGGTGGTCGACCACTTGCTCAGGGAAAGCGCGGGCTGACGCAATCAGTGACCGTCCGCCACTGTGCGTTCTATCTCGGCGATTTTGCGGCGCAATGCCTCTTCTTCCTGTTCCGGCGTCTGAGGTGCTGCAGGTGGGGTAATGTCATCTTCGTTTTCTGCGGTTTCACGGTCTTCGTCGTTCATGGTGCGCGCCTCCAGTGATTAATCATTGGAAGCGGCGCATGCCGGCGAGTTCGAGAAACCTGGCAGCGTTCCGATGAACGTCGCTGGCCCTTAAACGCCTTTAGTCGACGGCAACACAATGGTCAGGATCCCCAGCAGCGGCAGGAACGAACACAGCGTGTACACGTATTCGATGCCGTGGATGTCCGCCAGGTGCCCGAGCAGCGCGGCGCCGATACCGCCGAAGCCGAACATCAGGCCGAAGAACACCCCGGCGATCATGCCGACGTTACCGGGCACCAGTTCCTGGGCGAAGACCACGATCGCAGAGAACGCCGACGCGAGGATGAAGCCGATGATCATGCTCAGTACGCTGGTCCAGAACAGGTCGACGTAGGGCAGGGCCAGGGTGAAAGGTGCCGCACCGAGAATCGAAAACCAGATCACTTGCTTGCGCCCGATGCGGTCGCCAATCGGCCCACCGAAAAACGTACCGGCCGCGACGGCGCCGAGAAACAGGAACAGGTACAGCTGCGAGCTGGCCACCGACAGGTCGAATTTCTCGATCAGGTAGAAGGTGAAGTAGCTGGTGAAACTGGACATGTAGAAATACTTGGAGAACACCAGCAGCGCCAGCACCACCAGGGCGAAGGTTACCCGTCTTTTCGACAAGCCGTGGGTGGCCTTGCTGCCTTGCTTGAGCTTGAACAGGTTCAGGTGATTGCGGTACCAGCGGCTCAGGCCGTATTGCACGAGGATGGCGAACACCGCGAACAGGCCGAACCAGGCGACGTTCCCCTGGCCATACGGAATGACAATGGCCGCCGCCAGCAATGGACCGAACGCGCTGCCGGCGTTGCCACCGACCTGGAACGTCGACTGCGCCAGGCCGTAGCGGCCGCCCGAAGCCAGGCGCGCGACGCGGGAGGTTTCCGGGTGAAAGGTCGACGAACCGATACCCACCATCGCCGAGGCCAGCAGAATCGCCGGGAAGCTGCCGACCATCGACAACATCAGAATACCGATCAAGGTGCAGACCATCCCGGCTGGCAATAGCCACGGTTTTGGGTGGCGGTCAGTGTAATAGCCTACCCAGGGTTGCAGCAGCGAAGCGGTCAGCTGGAAGGTCAGGGTGATCAGCCCGACTTGCGTGAAACTCAGGCCGTATGTGGCTTTCAGCATCGGGTAGATCGACGGCAGCACGGCCTGGATCAGGTCATTGATCAGGTGCGCCAGGGCACAGGCGCCGATGACGCGCATCACCAGGGGGCTGGCTTGACTGACCACCGAAGCGGCGGCCGCGGGCGAGGCGGTGGTACTGATGGACATGGCAGGTCTTCCAGACAAAAAACGCACGGCGGTGGCGCCAGGTGCGGGGCACAAAAGCACTACCCATTTCGGGGTTCGGCGCTATCCTAGGTTTTCACTGGTTTGCCTGTCTCACGCAATCCGGGAGCCGACTATCGCAAAAAGGGCATCATCATCAAACCGCTGGAAGAATTTCTCAGAGAGATCGACCAACGCCCCTGCAAGATAAGCAGCAGCGCAACGGACTACCCGGAAAACTGGCTGATCGAACCGCACTCCCATGAGGCCCATCAGCTGATCTACGCCATCGAGGGGGTGATGGTCGTGCATTCGGGATTAAGCCAATGGACCGTCCCACCCAGTCGTGGCATCTGGATGCCGAGCGGGCACGTTCACTCGATCCGCTGCGTGGGGCCGTTGAAAATGCGCAGCGTATTCGTGCGGCCCGATCCGCTGACCGAGCTGCCGAGCGAGCCTCGGGCGGTGAGCATTTCTGCGCTGCTGAGCGAGCTGATCAAGGTCTCGGTCGATATCAAGCCGCCCTACGAACCGGCGTCGCGCGAGGGGCGGGTCATGCGCCTGATCCTCGATGAACTGACGATTTTGCCGACCTTGCCGCTGCATCTGCCGCAACCGACCGACCCACGCATCAAGGTGGTGTGTTCGGCGTTGCAGCGCGACCCCGGCGATGGCTCGACCCTGGCGCACTGGAGCGTGAGGCTCAATCTCGATGAGAAAACCATCCAGCGGCTGTTTCACAAGGAAACCGGCATGACGTTCGGGCAATGGCGGCAGCAAGCGCGACTGCTGCTGGCGCTGGAGCGGATCGCGGTGGGTGAGAAGATCATCGATATCGCCGGTGAGCTGGGTTACGACAGCCCCAGCGCCTTCACGACCATGTTCAAGAAACAGTTCGGCAAGACGCCCAGTCATTTTTTCAAATGATGTTGGCCGCACCGCGGCGGTTTTTTCTATGGATTTTTCCATCAATCGTTATCAGAGGCCTTTCATGTCGCTGAGTTTTCACAAGATGCATGCCAATGGCGATGATTTTGTAATCGTCGACTCACGTAATGCGGGCAACTCGATGACCGCGGACATCGCGCGGCGAATGGGGGATCGCAATCGCGGTGTCGGCTTCAATCAGCTCGCAGTGGTGCTCGATTGTGATGACGCCGATGCAAACGTGATGTTCTGGAATGCGGACGGCTCCACGCTGGACGTTTGTGGCAGTGCAACGCGCGGTGTCGCGGATATGTTGATGCGCGAATCAGGCATGGCTTCGATAATACTGCGCACCAACCGCGGGTTACTGACGTGTGAACGAACCGTGACCGGAACAATCTCCGTGAGCATGGGCGAGCCACTACTCGGCTGGGCGGATGTTCCCCTGACTGAGGAGATGGACACGGCAGTTTTACCGCTTGGCGGTGCTCCCGCCGCGTGCAGCATGGGCAATCCACACTGCACTTTTTTTGTCGAAGACCTGGCCACCATTGACATCGCGACGCTTGGTCCGGCGCTGGAAACCCACCCTCTGTTTCCCTTGAGGACGAACGTGCATTTTGTTCAGATCATCGACCGACAGCACATTCGGTTGCGTATTTGGGAGCGGTGGGGAGGGATTCCGCTCGGTTCCGGCTCGTGCTGTTGTGGCGCGGTTGTAAACGGCATTCGTCGCGGCTTGCTGGACAACACCGTTGCGGTTGAATGTGATGGCGGAACGGTAACGGTGCAATGGGATGGCGTAGGCTCAGTCATTCTCACCGGCCCCGTGTTGCGAGTATTTTCAGGAACATTCGCTGCCACCCGGTCTTAAGCGGTATTCAATTGAGCTGGCTATTCATCTCGCGGCTCGTCTTTGTTCCCTGCGTGGCATCAACTCCCTGATTTTTTATTCAACGCCGCTTCCGCCGCGGCGATTTCCGCCTGGCGTCTGGCGATCACGTCGCCCACCGGCGGCCCCTGAAAGCGCCGGGCCTCAAAGCCGAACCAGACGATGGCCGTCAGCACCAGGAAGCCGATGGTGATGTACAGCGCCCAGTCGTTCGGCGGCTGAATGCCGATGATGAAAATGATCACCATCGACAGCACCGACAGCAACGCGAACACCGTGTACCAGAAACGGCCCATGTTCCAGGGACCCATGGTCGGCCACTTCGAGGTTCCGTAGGCAAACAGGCCGAGCACGATGGGAATGATGAAAGAGAAAAACAGGAAGATCACCGTGCAGGAGACCACGATGGTGTAGACCGGTGTCTCGCCGATCGAGATCACCGACGATCCCCAAACGAACAACACTGCCAGCGTCGCCCCTGTCCAGGTGGCCGCTACCGGGCTGCGGAAGGTTGGCGAGACCGAGGCCAGGGCTTTGGAGAAGGGCAGGCCGCCGTCGCGGGAAAAGGCGAAGATCATTCGCGAAACCGAGGTCACCGTCGCCAATCCGCAAAGTACCTGCGAGATAAAAATCGCCACGTACAACGCGAGCTTCAAGGTCGGGTTGACCTGGGTGTCCATGGCCCAGAAAAACACGCTCCAGCCTTTGCTGGCCGCTTCGTCCATGTTTGGCAGCATCAGCACGAACGAGCTGAGCATCACCCAGCCGAACAGCAGCGACCAGACCACCGACATGACCATGCCCTTGGGCACGGAGATGGCGGCATTGCGGGTCTCTTCGGAGGTGTGCGCGGACGCGTCATAGCCGGTGATGGTGTAGATCGGCAACAGCAGGCCGAGCATGAACACCCAGCTGTTGGACACCTGTGGCCAGACGCTGCCGCCGGCCTCGCCGGAGTAGTTGCCGAAGGTCACCAGGCGGGCGAACTCGTAACTGGGGGCCGAGATCAGGCAGACGATGGTCAGGGCCAGTGCGGTGGCGAAAATCAGGTAGCCCGAAAAGTCGGTGAGCCTGGCGGTCAGGCCGATGCCCAAGTGGTTACACAAGGCCTGGAGCCCGGTGAGAATGGCGAGGAAAATCACCCGGGTTGTGGTGGTATCCTCCATGCCCAGTGCCGGGCCGAAGGCGCCGAAGAAAAAGTAGTAAGTGCCGACATTGATGGCCCCCAGCACCGTGACCAGCCCCAGCAGGTTGAACCACGCGGTGAGCCAGCCGGTGAAACGGTTGCCGAGGATCGAGCCCCAGTGATACAGGCCGCCAGCGGTGGGGTAGGCCGACGAAATCTGCGCCATGGCCAGGGCGAACACCCCGGAAATCAGGCAGCCGATCGGCCAGCCGATGCCGATCGAGGCACCGCCCGCGCCCGAGGTGCCCTGGGCAAGTGAGTTGATGCCGCCGGAGAGGATGCAGATGATTGAAAAGGAAATCGCAAAATTGGAGAAAACGCCCATCCGTCGCGATAGCTGTTGGGCATAGCCCATGCTGTGCAGCACCTTGACGTCGTCGTCATCTTGCGGCGTGTCGGTGCCGGGCTGGCTTGCTGGGTTCATTGTCGGTGCCCCTTCAGGTTTTAATACGCGTCCATCCGGGTTTGCGGATGGGCTGGCCTTCAACCCCTTGTCGTACTGCTCCTGTTGCAACGATGAAACGTGTCCATGCCACGTGCTGCCGTTTCGACCATGGACCGTCGATTGCGCTACAGGCGTCCGTGGTACGCCGCCTGGAAAATATCCGTCACCCCGGCCTTGGTCAGCGGCAACGGATTACCACCGGCGGAAGGGTCGAGCACCGCCATGTCTGCAATCAGCTCGGCCTGCTGGTCATCCACGCCCAGCTCAAACAGCGTGTGCGGGACGGCGATGTCCTTGCGCAGTTTGAGGACCAAGGCCATGAAACTGTCGAAGCTCGGGGAGGGCAGGTGGAGGTACGCCGCCAGGCGCGTAATGCGTTCTTCGATGGCCGGGCGATTGAATTTCAGCACGTACGGCATCAGCGTCGCATTGGTCATGCCGTGGTGCGTGTCGTACAGCGCGCCGATCGGATGGGCGAGGGCGTGCATCCCGCCAAGACCTTTCTGGAATGCGGTCGCGCCCATGGCTGCCGCGGCCAGCATTTGCCCCCGGGCATCGAGATCGGAAGGCATATGCACGGCGCGCACCAAGGCATTCGCCACCAGACGCATGCCTTCCACGGCGATACCATCGGCCATCGGGTGAAAGCCGGGCGCGCAGTAGGCTTCCAGGCAGTGCGCCAATGCGTCCATGCCTGTGCCGGCGGTGACGTTGGCCGGCATGCCGACGGTCAGGGCCGGGTCGCTGATGACCACGCGCGGCATCATTTTCGGGTGAAAGATGATGCGTTTGGTGTGCGTGCGGTCGTCGATGATCACCGCCGCACGGCCGACTTCCGAGCCGGTGCCGGCGGTGGTCGGCACTGCAATGATCGGGGCGATGCGGCTTTCATCGGCGCGGGTCCAGTAGTCGCCGATGTCCTCGAAATCCCAGACTGGCCGCGTCTGGCCGCTCATGAACGCAATCAGCTTGCCCATGTCCAGGCCACTGCCGCCGCCGAAGGCGACCACGCCATCGTGATGGCCCGCGCGCCAGGCAGCGAGACCGCCAGCCAGATTGGCTTCGACCGGGTTGGGCTTGAGGTCGCAAAACAGCGCAGCGCCCAGCCCCGCGTCACGAAGTGAATCCAGGGCGGCGGTGGTGATCGGCGCCCGGCCCAGGCCACTGTCGGTGACCAGCAACGGTCGCTGGATACCCTGGCTGCGACAGACCTCGGCCAGTTCGCTGATGCGGCCGGCACCGAAGCGAATGCTGGTGGGGTAGTTCCAGTTTCCAGTCAGGCTCATGGCTCAGATCTCGTGGCGCAGATGGAAGGATTTGGCGCGGGTCAGGTGTTCATAACCCAGGCGCGACAGGGTGACGCCGCGCCCACTGTTTTTTACTCCGGTCCAGGCCAGGGCCGGGTCCAGGTAGTCGCAGCGGTTCATGAACACGGTGCCGGTGTCGATCGCGTTGCCCAGGTGTTGCGCAGCATCAAGGTCCCGGGTCCAGATCGAGGCGCTGAGCCCGAACTCACTGTCGTTCATCAAGGCAATGGCTTCGTCATCGCTGGATACCGGCATGATGCCCACCACCGGCCCGAAGCTTTCATCGCGCATGACCGACATTTGATGACTGACGTCGATTAACACCTGCGGCGCAAGGTAGGCGCTGCCCGGTATATCGGCGGCGAACGTCTGCGGATCGATCAGCGCCTTCGCGCCCTGGGCCACCGCTTCGGCGATCTGGCCACGGACGAAAGAAGCCGCGCCGGGTGTCACCAGCGGACCGAGGGTGGTGGCTTCGTCCAACGGGTTGCCCAACACGTATTGGCGGGTCAACTCGACGAAGCGCTCGACGAACGCCGGGTAGAGGGTTTGATCCACGTAGATTCGCTCGATGGCGCAGCAGCTCTGTCCGGCGTTGAAAAAACTGCCGTCCACCAGGTTTTCCACGGCGTGCTCCAGATTGGCGTCTGCCCGGACATAGGCGGGGTCTTTGCCACCGAGTTCCAGGCCCATGCCAAGGAATCTTCCGCTGGCGGCGTTTTCCATGGCCTTGCCTGCGGCCACCGACCCCGTGAAGTTCACCTGTTGCACCCGTGCAGAGGCAATGAGCGCGGCAGTTTGACCATGATCGAGCAGCAAGTTCTGGAGCAGGCCTGGCGGCAGGTTGGCGCGACGAAAGGCCTCGGCGAACCGTTCACCGACCAGCAGGGTTTGCGAGGCATGTTTGAGAATGACGGCGTTGCCCGCCATCAGTGCCGGGATAATCGTGTTCACCGCTGTGAGGTACGGGTAATTCCAGGGCGCGACCACCAGCACTGTCCCCAGTGGTTCACGGTTGATGTACCGCCGAAAGCCAGCGATGGGCTCGGGTTCAATCGCTGCCAGGGCTTCGGGGGCAATGGCGATCATGTGCCGCGCGCGTTCTTCGAAACCCCGCAGTTCGCCGACGCCATAGCGCACCGGCCGGCCCATTTGCCAGGCCAGTTCGGGGACGATTTGCTCTTTCATGGCGAGCATCGCGTCCACCGCCGCACTGCAAAAAGCCGCGCGTTCGTTCAGTGGCCGGCGCTTCCACTGTGCTTGTGCGGTTGCGGCTGCCACCAGTGCCTGCTCGAGTTGCGCCGCATCGACAAGTTGGCGTTCAGCGTAAACCCGGCCATCGACCGGTGAGATGAGTTGGATAGTCGAAGTCATGTCGATCTCAATAGCGCTCGAAGCCGCGCTGCAGTTCCCAATCGGTGACCCGCCGGTCGTACTCTTTCTGCTCCCATTCGGCGGTGTGCACGTAGTGGTCGATCACTTCATCACCGAACGCCTTGCGCAGCATGCTTGAGCCCTGGAGCGCGGCGCTGGCTTCGCGCAGGGTCTTGGACACTTCAGGCAATTGCTCGTCGAGGTAGGCATCGCCTTCAAAGGGCGGGGCGAGGTCGAGTTTTTCGTCGACGCCCGCCAGCCCCGCTGCGATCAGGGCGGCGAAGGCCAGGTAGGGGTTGAGGTCGGCGCCGCCGATGCGGCATTCGATGCGAATGGACTTGCTGCTTTCAGCGCACAACCGAAAACCGGCGGTACGGTTGTCTCGGCTCCACACCGCGCGGGTCGGAGCGAAGGTGCCGGCCTGAAAACGCTTGTAGGAGTTGATGTAGGGCGCGAGGAAGCAGGTGATGTCATTGGCGTATTTGAGCTGTCCGGCCACCCATGAGCGCATCAGCCTGGACATGCCGAACTCGGCCTTGGCGTCATAAAAAAGCGGCTTCCTGGCGTTCTTGTCCCAGAGCGAGTTGTGGATGTGACTGCTGGAACCGGCGGCGTCGTAGCGCCACTTGGCCATGAAGGTGATCGCCTTGCCTTGTAGCTGCGCGATCTCTTTGCAGGCGTGCTTGATAATGACGTGGTGGTCGGCCATGGTCATGGCGTCGGCGTAGCGGATGTTGATCTCTTCCTGGCCCGGGCCCCATTCACCCTTGGAATTTTCCACGGGAATGCCGCTGGCCTGAAGGTGCTTGCGAATCGCCCGCAGCACCGGCTCCTCGCGGGTGGTCTGCAGGATGTTGTAATCCTCGATGTAATGCCCGGCGGTTTTTGGCTTGAGGTAGTTGCGCTTGTGGATGGCCTCGTAACTTTCGTCGAACAGGTAGAACTCGAGCTCCGAGGCAAACATGCCGGTGTAGCCGCGTTCGCGCAGGCGCTCGACCTGTTTTTTCAGGATCGCCCGTGGGCTGTGGGGCAAGTCTTGGCGGTGGTGATGGTCGAGCACATCGCACAGCACCAGCGCCGTGCATTCCAGCCAGGGCACTTTGCGCAGGGTGCGCATGTCGGGTTTGAGGACAAAGTCGCCGTAGCCTTTGCTCCAACTGGCAGCGGCGTAGCCCGGCACCGGCTCCATGTCGATGTCGTCGGCCAGCAGGTAGTTGCAGCAGTGGGTTTCTTCATGACCGCTGTCGATGAAAAACTCGACCTGGAATCGCTTGCCCACCAGCCGCCCCTGCATGTCGACCATGCACACCAGCACGGTATCGATCTCGCCAGAGAGGGCCGCACGCTTGAGTTCGTCAAAACTGAGGAATGGCTCGGTCATCACGGCAATCCTGCGCAAATTGTGTGGAACTGTCTGAGATAGCTGTTGCAGACGCTCTCCAGAAAATTCCAACAACCGCCGCCGCGAGCATCGTGGGCAATAAGCTGACGTAAGCTTAGCCTACTGTCGCTTTTCGCAAGTTTTCAACCGCGCAGATTTTTCGAGATGGCCGTCGGCACTCCCGCCTACTAGCCGTTAACGGACGGGCTGATCGCTGGCCTGGGTCCGATCAACCAGACGGATACTGTCGCGTCCGCCACGCTTGGATTCGTACAGCGCGGCGTCGCCTTGCTCAATCAACGCCGCCAGACTGCTCGGCGGCTGGTCGAACAGGCTGGCACCGATGCTCAGGGTCACCGCTTGCGGTGTGCTGAAGGTCTGCGTCGCGGCGCTGTGGAATTGCTCACGCAGTGCGTTACCCATCGCCACGATTCGTTCGTTGGAGGCGTTGTTGAGCAGGATCACGAACTCGTCACCGCCCAATCGGGCAGCCAGCGCGTCGTCGGGCAATACCGAGCGGATCATCTCGCTCAGTTCAACCAGCAGTCGGTCGCCAGCGGTATGCCCATACAGATCGTTGACCGGTTTGAAGTTGTCGATATCGATCAACAGCAGCGCGCCAGGACGAGCGCTGGAGACGTCGCGCAACAGGCGTGGTGCCCGCACTTCCAGCGCGCGGCGGTTGTACAGGGCGGTCAGTGGGTCGCGTTCGGCGAGCCGTGAGATTTGCTTTTCTCGCCGGTAACGCTCGGTGCCGGTCATCGACAGTGCGATCAGCATGATCGCCATCACCCCCTCGACCAGGGAGATCTGGATGATCTCGCCACGCAAGGCCGCGAGGTCGATCAGCGTGCCGGGAATCACCGCCGTTATCGATTTGATCAGATAGAACAGGCCATGGCCCAGCAGCACATAGCGCAGCTGACCCGCCCCGACACTCAAGGATTTGCCGTGGGGGCGCAAGAGGAAGCTGGCCCGCAGCGTCACCATGGCAACCAGCAGCGAATTGGCCAGCAACATGATCTTCGACCACGACGGCTCATCGGGCAGCAACAGCAGCGCCAGCCAGGCGACGAAGATCAAATACCAGGCTCGGGACAGGCGCGTCTGGGTAAACCGCGCCACGCCCAGCAGGAAGAACCAGTGGGCCAGCACCAACAGACCGTTGGCAAACCAGATGCCGACCAGCAGAAGGCCGATGCCACGCAGCAAGGCCAGCGTCGAGCCCACGGTGATCGTCGCAAAACCTGCGCTCCAGAACAGCAGCGAGGGTTCACGGATGCTCCGCCACTCGACCGCCAGATACAGCGCGGCGGCGGCTGCAAGGGCAATCGAGAGGGTCAACATCGTGGGTGGGTCAAGCGCCATAGCCTTGCTGCCTTTCTGTATACGGTCAAAAGGCAGGATTGTAAGCGTTTGCACCGGTTTGCGCAGGTAAGCGGTTACTCCCGCACGTTCTGGTACAGCATCAACCGCGAGGTTTCGTGCATCGCGCGGGTCAATTGCATCAGGCGTTTGAACTCTTCCGGATTCTGCTCAGCCACGTTGTCGGTGGGCGTCATCGAAGCCAGGTCGTGGAGCGTGGGCGAGCTGCCGTCGTGTTCCATTTGCACCATGTAATGTTGAGTCACGCCGGCAATCAACGGGAACGTCCCCTCACGCAGCACCAGCGGTACCACGCGCTCACCCTCGGGCGCTGGCTGCTGGATGTCACGGCCCATGCCGCCGTTGCGGAACTCGAGGCCGGCCATGCCTGCCACGGTCGGCAACAAGTCCACCAGACCCACGGCTTCCTCGACCCTGCGCGTCCCGAGCAAGCCCGGAGCGTGGATGATCATCGGCACCGCATTGCTTTCCAGACCCAGTTGCTCATAGGCCGGCGCCAGGAAAGGGATCTGGGCGATTCGGGTGTTGTGGTCGCCAAACAGCACGAAAATGGTGTTGTCGTAGTAGCCGCCTGCCTTGGCGATGTCCATCAAGCGACCGATGTTGAAGTCCAGCAGGCGCACGGCGTTGTACTGCTCGACACTGCGCGAACCGGCGGCCTGGACTTCTTCGAGGGTAGGGTGCTTGACCTCGAATCCATCATTGGTTTTGGGAATGGTGAAGGGGCGATGGTTACCGGCGGTCTGTACGTAGGCGAAGAACGGTTTGTCCTTGGGCAGCGATTGCAGGATACGGTCGGTTTCCTTGAACAGGTCCAGATCGGAAATGCCCCAGACATCCACCACCGGTGATTTCCAGTCGCGCTCTTCAAACAGGCGCACGCCGTCGATGCTCTGGCGAATCAAGGCATTCATGTTGGCCCAACCGGAGTTGCCGCCAATGGTGTAGATCTTCTCGTAACCGGTGAAGGCGTTGATCAGCGAGTGCTGTTTGGTGATCAACGGGTTACGCGTCGCCGTTTCCTGGCGCGTGACGTCAGGGACCCCGGTAATGCTGGCCCAGACGGTTTTCGCGGTCCCGGTCACCGGGACGTAGAAGTGTTCGAAGAACCAGCTCTGGGTGGCCAGGCGATCGATATTGGGCGTCGGGTTGATCGGGTTGCCGTAGGCCCCTACAGCGCTGGTGCCCAGGGATTCAAGCATGACGAACATCACGTTCGGCGGTCGCGCCCCCGGTACCTTGTAGGGTTGCGGTGCCTGGTGGCGGACGAAATTCAGGCTTTGCGGGTCCGGCTGATCGACCCCCAGGTAGTTGGCCATTACCGAATAGTGTTCACGCACCTGCGCTTCGTCATAACGCGATTGGCCGACCTTGACCGTGTCATAAAGGAAAATGACCGGGTTCAACCCCAGCGCGGCGATCTGGTTGTTGCCCGAGAAGAACGCATCGCTCCAGCGCAACGGCACCGGGTTTTCCAGGTTCATGTTCTCGACACGGCCTAAAATCCCCAGCAGTACCAACACCACCGTGACGGCACCGCCCCATGTCGCGGAAAGCGGGTGAATCGGTTGGCGAATGCGGTCCAGCGTCACGCGTTCCAGGCGCACCAGGGCCAGTATCACCAAGGCGAGCGTTGCCAGCCAGCCGAGGGTAATCCACACCACCGGGTAGGTCTGCCAGACCATGTCGCGGGAAATCTGGGCGTCTTCGAGAAAGCGCAGAACGGTGGCATTGATCCTCATGCCCAGGTACGCGTAGTGCCCGAAATCGACGATGTAGATCAGCAGCAGGGCGCCCAGTATCACCACCAGGTAGAGGCGCGCGATCCCGCGCAGCAGGCGGCTGCCGATAAGATTCCAGCGAGGAATCCAGGCCAGCAAGGCCACCGGCAGCATCACCAGGATGGCCAGGCGCAGATCGAAACGAAAGCCGATGCCCAGGGTTTCCAGGACGGTATCGTCGCCGGACAGCGCTTTAGCGTCGAAGCCGGAAAAACCGAAAAAGAACACCACCCGTAGCACGGCAAACAGCGCGAACAGCATCGCTGTCGCGCCTAGCCAATAGTGCAAACGTCTCGATTGCAGCCAACCCATCCATGTTCCCCTGTCAAAAAATGTCGTCGAATCTCAAGAAGATCGGGCTACGTCCCGTGCTGACATTCGCCACTTGTTCAGGCTGCCGAACAGCCAGCGCATGAAAATCAGTACAAGTGCGGTGCAGCAGTACAGACCCAGAAGCGGATCAACCAGATAGTCCCAGTAATTTTGCGAAGGCTTTATCCCGGCGACGAAGGCCAGGGTGGCGCTCGCCAGCATCACCACGGCCAGATGGTTACGCAGGTAAAACAGGCCGAACGTCAGCAGCGCCAGGAGCACCAGCATTGGCCGCGGGCTGTAGCCGAAACGGTACGGGTCCATGTCGCTCAGGCCGAGCGTCGCCGGGTACAGCACCAGCCCGAACACCGCGAACAGGAGCATTACGCCGGTTTTGTTGCGCTGTGCCGGCGCCAGCAAGTCCAGCCGACGCAAGCAGCCCCACGCCATGAAGACCAGTGTCGTAATCGCAAGGTCATCGATGTGGCTGCGCAAGTACACCGCCAGGGACAACCCGTCCAGCTGAATGAAACTGGCCGCCAACAAGGCGAACAGTAGCGCGACACGCCAGTACCGGTGCAAACCAAAGGCTGGCAGCAGCAGGAAGATGATCATCGCGAAGGTGATGTGGGCTTGCCAAAGGTTGATCATTTGAGACGCTCGGACAGCCACGCATCGTTGAAAGTGACGTGTTTGATGAAGGTGTTGTTCCAGGAATAAACCAGGTGATACATGCCGTCGGGACTGCGGATGAAGTAGGGATACTCATATTCGAACTCGCAGCCCAGGGAGTTACAGACCCGCGTGTCGAGATTGCTCAGGAATTGCGCCTCCAGCGGTTGGCGGAGCGCGCCACTGGAATCGCGGAATTCGTTGCCGATGATTTCCTTGTAGGCCTTGGGCGAAAACGGCGCCCCCGCTGGATCCGGCGATTTGTCCAGGTCCCGCAACGAGCGCCAGTCGTCCATCTTGGCGTCAGTGCCATACAGGCTCAGCTTGAAACGCCCTTCCTGCAGGTCATTGAGCGCTACGAGCAAGCCGTGCTCAGGCGTCGCGACGGCCGCCAGCGAAGAGTTGGGGTTCCAGGGGTCGAGCGGATACGGCTCGCTCCAGGTTTGCCCGGCGTCTTCGGTACGGGTCGCCAGAACCCGGTGATGGGTGTTGCCGGCATAGCGCAACAAGGCGATGCCGCGCTGTCCGTCGAGCGGAACGACGGTGGGTTGCAATGAGTTCATCCCGTGGCTGATGCGGTATTTGTCGATCACATCGCCGTCGGCGCTCAGATAGAGGTATTCGGCAAACTTGCCCAAAAACTCGTGGTAGACCGGCAAACCAATGGACCCGTCAGCATGAAACACCGGTGCCGAGCGGACCAGGGTGCTGATGTTCAAAAAGGGCGAAGTGATCAACTGGCGAGGGGCGGACCAATGTCCGCCAAAGTCGTCAGACACCATCACGTTGACCGCACTGCCGGCCCAGCCGCCCATGGACACGGACACATAGAACAACCACAGACGGTTATCCGGCGCGAGGGCAATCACCGGGTTGCCCAGCTTGCGAATGTAGCGTTGGGTGCCTTGCTGGGTCGAACGGCGGGTTGCCAGTACCTGCTCCGACCCCCATTCACCGGTTTTCGCGTCGAAACGGGCGGCACGCACTTCCACGTCGGCGGCACCTTCGCGCGTGCCGGCGAACCAGGCAGTCATCAAACTGCCATCAGGCAACGCGGTGACAGCCGACGAGTGCACGAAATCCACCAGCCCGGACGAAGCGAAACGGCTGGTATAGATGGGCTTGGCGACCTGATTGGCCACGGCCATCGCCGGTTTCATCAGGGCAAATGAAGAGTGCGTATTGGCAGGATTGAGCAACCATGCGGTCGCAAAGAGACAGAACAGTGCGAGATAAGCACCGAGGGCGGGGATACCGGGAAGTTTGATGCGCATATTGAGGCTAGGCATCTCATGGCCCGATAAAGCGCGTTAACCTATCAGTGTTAGTCGCTGATCAGGCTTTCCGCGAATGGCTCATTTGTAAGTACATGTGTTGGAGGCTCTGGATCGCTACTTTGAACCATCAGCGATTATTGATCAGGATGGAAAAATTCAAAGCGGCGGCTACACACAGCCACACAAGGTAAGGAAACAGGATCAGGCCAGTGATCAGGTCAAGCCGCAGCGCCATCACCACCATGGCCGCGACCACCAGCCACAGCACGGCGAGGATCACCATCCCAGCGAGAATGCGTTGCGCGCCGAAGAACACCGGCGTCCACAGCGTATTGAGCGCAATCTGCGCCGCCCATAACGCCAGCACCGGCTGGCTTGCAGGTATCAGCGTCAGGCGGTACCCGGCCCAGGCGAGCAGCAAATAGATAGTCGTCCAAGCGACCGGAAACACCCAGTTGGGTGGGGTGAAACCCGGTTTGACGAGAGACGCGTACCACGGGCCCGGCTTGAACATGAGGCCCGTGCTTGCCGCCGCACCGCAAGCCAGAAGAAAAACAAGAAAAGTCATCACCCATCCTCAGTCAGTTCAGCCGTCTGCAGCCCATTGCGCATTAGTCCTGATCTGCCGCCACTTCGTTCCAGCTGTCATCCGGATCAAAGCGCTTCATCGCTTTCGCCAGTGTGTCGCCCCCGGGCCCGAGGTCTTTCTCGAACACTTGGCCGTCATGGCTGATCATGAAGCTCATGACCCCGGTGTCATCGTATTTCGCCGGCCAGGCAATCAGGGCAAAACCGCGACTCATTTTGTCGCCAATGAGGTAACTGTAGGCACCACCCGGTGCCGAGGGGCCTTGGCCGTCAAGGATGCGGAAGTGGTAGCCGTGCCAGTCTTCGCCGGCAATGGTTTTGCCGAACAACGGCCCCAACGGGCTGATCTGGCCACTGTCGTCGTCCTCCCAATAGAGGCCGTCATGTTGGCCAGGGGTGCTGAGGATCTTTTGCGCGTATTCGAGTGCGCCATCACCGTCGCGATCGACTGACGCATAGTCCATCTGCGCGTCGTGATAGGTCAGCACCGATTGCACGGCGGCCAGTTCGTTGCGACCGATTCGGCGCGCGCGGATTTCCACGCTGCCGGCCTTGAGGTCGAAACGCCAACCCTTGGCATCTTTGATCATGGGGATCGGCAGGGTCCAGTGATCACTGCCGACGGCCAGATGAGCCTTGCGCTCGTTGGCTTTTTCGATGCGATGTTGCTCGTGGTACTGCTTGAGGAACGCATCCACATCACTGCGCTGCACGCCTTCACGGGGGATGTAAGTGCGCCAGTCTTCGCCGAGCAACTCTGTCAGGCGCGCCTGATCGGCGTGTTCCGTGCCCAAAGCCTCGACAAACGCTTCAGCGGCTTTTTCGGGTGTGGGAAATGCCTGCTGTGCCATCGCCACGCTCGACCAGACCAGGCCGGCAGTGATCACCAAGACATGCGGCAGCAAGCCCAAGAGTGCTTTTACAGGAAATAGGTTTTTCAACGACGGCCCCCCCTTTGACGCGCTGGTGCGGATGGCCGACTGATCGGGTGGCCGGCGGATCGCGCGGCACTGGGGCGCATGGCAGATGCCTGGCTGGCCCGGCCACGTGCAGCTTGTGCGTTGGTCTGCGACGGTGAGCGTGCGCCGGCGAATGCGTTGTTGCGGGCACTGCCGGCGCTGGCGGCCGGTCTTTTTTGGGAAGTCTGGCGCACTTGTGAGCGGTCCTGCGGGCGATCCTGCGTGCGTTGATTCAATTGGCCGGCCTGCTGATTCTCGCGGGTATTTCTGGCGGTGTTCTGGGCTCTGTCAGACGTTTTCGGTCTATCCGCACCGGATTGCATCCGATTGCTGACCGTGTTTTCCGACTGGGCTCTGCGGGTTTGATCGCGGGCCTCGCGGTTGCTGGTGGCGGGGCGCTCGATACCGTGTTGGTCCATGGAGTTGCGGGCGTTTTCCCGGGCCTGGGCGCGTTGGGCGTTGTCGCCTCGATAAGCGTCACGCTGGTTGGCACCGTTCAATTGGCGGCCATACTGTTCGCGGCTGCGGGTGTCACGATAAGGCACGCCATCACGGTGAACAGAGTTGTGTTGCCACTTGTTATTGGTGATCTGGCTGTTGCGATTGATGTTGTTGCAGCGATTGACGTCGATGTCGATGTCGTTGTTGTCCCAGTCGCAATCGCCCCACAACGACCCGATGATCGCCACACCGGTGCCGAACGCCAGCCCGGCCACCAAGGCCGAACCGGGGTAAAAGGCCGGTGGCGGCGGGTAATACACGGGGGGCGACGCTGGGTACGCCCAAGTGCCGTAAGTGGTTGTCGGGTTATACGTGGGTACATACACAACCTGCGGATCGGCAGGCTGAATGATGATAGTGGAAGTGCTGGCCGGTGCAGGGGCGGGCGCCGGCGTTGCGGGTGCCGGCGCTGCCTGGACCGTCACGTTCTGATATTGATTGCTCTGCAGATTGCCTGCCGCCTGGGCTTGATGCCGCAGGCGTTGCACGCCGTCCATCAAGTCATCGGGCTGCGCCAGGAACGCATCACCCAGGCGCTGGACCCAGACGGGATCCTGTCCCAGCGTGGCCAGCACCTGCGGAAAAGCGACCAGTGCCTGCACGCTCGGGTCCCAGGTCTGATTCGCCACTTGTTTGACCGCATCATCGCCCTTGGCGTCCGGGTGCGCTTTGGACCACTTCACCGCCTCGGCGATTTCCCCGGGGTAGGTGGAAGCCATCAGCAGTTGCGCCAGCAAGGGGTCCGGATAGAGCGCAATCGGCGCCAGCATTTGATCCAGTTGTTCCTGGGTAAACACCGCATCTTTGACGGGCGCCGGGGAAGACGCCGACGGGGCCTCGGCGGTGTTTTCCGGGGCCGGTGCTGGAGGCTCCGGTGATTGCGCCAGGCTGGGCGTTGCGCTCAAAAACAGAACAGCCGACATCGCGTAAAACAATGGAATACGCATGACTCCCTCCCTGGGGGCGGGCAGGCTCGAAATGAGTGGATCAACTTCAGGGAGGTCAATACCGACTGTGCAAGCCGCAGGCCTCAGTTCGTTGGCGCTCCTTAATCGTAGCAGCGAACC
Source organism: Pseudomonas reinekei (assembly GCF_001945365.1). Lineage (GTDB taxonomy): Bacteria > Pseudomonadota > Gammaproteobacteria > Pseudomonadales > Pseudomonadaceae > Aquipseudomonas > Aquipseudomonas reinekei. Next base: position 31,209 of record NZ_MSTQ01000029.1, on the reverse strand, counting down.
AGAATTTGCCAGGGTTTAACGCAATAGGAGGCTGCGATTTTTCAGGTTGTTCACGCAATCCCGGGGAATGCAGGTAACGCGAATTCCGTAGGAGCCGGCTTGCTGGCGATGGTCGTTAACGATGACGTGTAGGGCCTGGCTGGATGAAATCCGTGGGCAAAAAACTCACCCACACCTACCCATCACCAAAAAAAAGCGGGGACTTTCGTCCCCGCCAGCATCAGCGAAGGCGGATCAGAGCTTTGGCAACTGGCCGATGCGACCCATCATTTCGGTCACGATCTGCAGGTCCAGCAGGAACTGCTCGGTGGTCTTGAACTCGTTGTCGTTGTGGCCAGTGTATTTCACGTCTGGCATGGCCAGGCCGAACTGCACGCCGTTAGGCAGTTCATGCACCGAGGTGGCGCCGGCGGAGGTGCCGAACTTGTGTTCCATGCCGAGGTTTTCGCTGGCCACGGCGAGCAGGGCCTTGACCCATTCACCTTCGGGGTTGCGGTACATCGGTTCGGCGATCGAGTAGTCGAAGGTCGGCGCGATCTTGGTTGTCTTGCTCCAGGCGTCGAGCTTTGCGGCGATTTCCGCTTTCAGCGCTTGCGGTGATTTGCCCTTCGGCACGCGCAGGTTGACCGCCAGTTTGAACGCTTTGTCATCCTCCCCGACATAGGTCAGGGAGGTGGTCAGCGACCCCATGAAGTCATCGGCAAAACCAACGCCCAATTTGCCACCCAGGTAATCCAGGCCCCAATTATCGGCCGCATAGCGGGCGGCGTCGGTGATCTGGTTGTGCTTGAGCGCAACCTTGCCGTCGAGGCCATTGATGAAGTCGAGCATCCTGGCCACCGGGTTGACTCCCGATTCAGGCTCGGAGGAGTGCGCGGACACACCGGTGACGGTCAGCTTGACGTCCTTGCCGTCGACCTTGGCCGCGATTTCGAAGTTGCCACCATTGCGCTTGACGTAATCGGCCCCGGCCGTTTGCAGGCTGGCGGCCAGTTCGGCAGGTTTGTCGGTCAGCAGCGTGGCGACCGATGTCGACGGAATCTGGTTGGTGGCCAGGCCGCCTGTCATCGAAATGATCTGCGCGCCCTTGCCTTGGGCTTCACGCTTGGCGAAGCTGGCCATGACCGTGCCGTAGCCTTTCTCGGCGATGACCACCGGATAGCCGCCATCCAGCGCCAGGTTGTAGTTGGGCGTAGGGTTGCGTTCGAAGTAGTAGGGGATGGCGTCGCCAGTGGTTTCTTCGGTGGTGTCGACCAGCAGCTTGAAGTTTCTCGCCAGCGGCAGTTTCTCTTCCTTGATGATTTTCATGGCGTACATCGCCACCACGATACCGTTCTTGTCATCCTCGGTGCCGCGGCCATACATGCGGTCGCCGATCAGCGTGACCTTGAACGGATCGAGGCGGGTGCCGTCCTTCAGGACCCAGTTTTCCGGGGTGACCGGCACTACGTCGGCATGGGCGTGAATGCCCACGACTTCAGCGCCGCTGCCTTCGAGGGAGATTTCATAGACGCGGTTATCGATGTTGCGGAAGTTCAGGTTGAACGCCTGGGCGAGGCCTTTGATCTTCTCGGCGATCTTGATGAATTCAGGGTTGTCATGCTGTTCCACACCGTCGACGCGCACGGTCGGGATGGCCACCAGTTCCTTTAAGGTTTCGGTGGCGGCACTGCCGTATTTCAGACGCGCATACAGGCCTAGCAAACGATGGATTTCGTTCTGTTGCGCAGCGGTCAGCGTCTTGTTGTCGAGGAAGGCTTTGATGGCCGGGCCGAGGTCGTCGGTTTTGGCGATATCACTGTTGCCCAGGCTGCCAAGGAACTGCCTGAAGTCCTTGACCGAGGCATCGCTGAAAGTCTTGAGAATGATCGCGCTCTGTTGCGGTGTGATGTTGGCATGTGCAGCGCTGGTGAACGTCGACAGGCTGGCGAGCATCAGGGTGGTCGCGGCCAAGTGCTTGAGTGAAAAGTCCATTGCTGGGGGCATTCCTTTGCAGGCAGTTTGTGGGAAATATCTGATCGATTAATCAGAAACATTTCCAAGCTAACACCACGAGCGTGTGAAACGGGAGCCCCGAAGTGGGATGTGTCGCACAGAAATGCAAAAGCGGCGCACAAACGGAAAACCGGTTTTTCAATGCTTGCATTGCGCCAGCACCACTTGGCAGGTACTTGGCGTGCCGCCGGAACGGCCGGCATAGCGTGCGCAATTGCTCAGGGATTTCTGCCGCGCCATGGTCAGGGTGTCGCCCCAGGCCAGGCCACCTTCGCCGACAGTGGGGAGGGCTTTTGCATAACAGGCTGAACCGATGTTTGAGGACGCATAGCGAGTCGTGGGCGTTTTGCCCGAACATCCGGCGATGAGCGCCAGGCTGATGGCGAGCAGGGCAGGGAGCCGCCATGACGAGCAAAAGTGCGTGTGTTGACTCGTCATCGCGTTTCCCCTGTAGAAGAGGCAGCAGGCGTGTTGATTCTGTACTGATTAGATTAGACGGGTTCAGGGTTTTCGTCCGGCCTCTATGCCCCCCGCACGAGCGTTGCACAGGCCGGACTTACCTGAAAACGGTCAGAAATCCCAGAAAGCCGCTACCCAGCGAAACGCATTGCCATCGATGGCCACGCGGCCAACGGAAGGGAACGGCAGGTGCGTGGCGACAAACAGCTCTCCGCTGGCTGCCGCTTCTTGCATCAGCCGGACCCGAACGCGTTCCGATTCCTCGGGGTCGTGTTCAAAACCGTTGTGCCAGTCGGGGTGTTCGAAGGCCACCGGGAACAGGGCGTCGCCTGCAAAGGTCAAGCGTTCGCCGCCGGAGTTCACGTAGACCACGCAGTGCCCAGGGGTGTGGCCACCGGTGACTTTGGCGACCACGCCCGGTGCCACTTGATACTCGTCATCAAAGGTCCGCACGTTGCTGCGGTAGTCGTTGATGAATTGTTTGGCGGTTGCCCGCAGGACGTCCGGCACCGGCTCGGGCATGACGGTGTGGGTGAAATCGGGCGACTCCCAGAACGCGACCTCGGTCGCTGAAACGTGGATGCGCACGTCCGGCCGCAACTTGTTTTTCACCTCGTCGACCAGCAGCCCGCCGACATGGTCCATGTGCATGTGGGTGATCACCACATCGGTCACGGCGCCCAGATCGATACCGGCCGCCTGCAGGCGCTTGGGAAACTGTCCGGCCCTTGGGAAACCGGGGAATTGCCCGCCCAATCCGGCGTCGACGAGAATGATTTGCTCGCCGCTGCGTATCACCAGGACGTTCAGCGCCCAATCGAAGGCGTCTGGCCCCAGGAACATGTCCTTGAACCAGGCCGCTCGGGCGGCGGGGTCGGCGTTGGTAGACATGGTCGAGGTTGGCAGAGGCAGCACGCCATCGCTGATCACCAGCACGTCAATCTCGCCGACCCGCACGGCATAGCGCGAAGGAACCAACTCCTCGAACCCCGATCCACCGGCGAGTGTTGTTGCCTGCTGCTGACCGTTGCCTTTCTGATGTGCTCCAGCCTCTTGGGCGGGGTGGTCCAGATGCGTTGTCATGCTCATTCTCCGTTTTGCCTGGGTCAAAAGTCGTTGGCGAAAGCCGCTGTTTCACTGCAAGAGCGACCGAACGCCTGGAGAAAGAGTGTGCATCCCGAAGTACCGCGTTCGATACCATACGCGGGTATAGAACCCTCAGGCTTTAGCGTGATCGTTTCCCACCAAAAGGTGGCTGCGTTGCGCGTCGTAACGCTGAGTGGGCCGCGTCATGCAGGATCGATCGTGACGCTATGACGAGGGTTGGCTATTCGCGGTCGACAGCGGGAGGGAGAACGAGAAGGTCGCGCCCTGGTTGGGCTGACTGTCTGCCCGAATGGACCCGCCGTGCAACTCGATGATCGAGCGGCAGATCGATAACCCGATCCCCATGCCGTCTTCCTTGGTGGTGAAAAACGCATCGAACAGCAGCGCAAGGTGCTGTTGATCAATCCCCGGGCCGTTATCGTGCACTCGTACCACTGCACGGTCCTCCTGCCAATAAACGCCTACATGCAGCTCACCCGGCGAGTCTCGGTGGCCGCTCATGGCGTGCAGGCTGTTGATGATCAGGTTGATTACCACCTGCTGGAGCTGGATGCGATCGCCTGACACCTTGGGTGAATGGCGCGCGAACGTGCACAGCAATCGCACCTGATGACTCTGGATTTCCCGTTCGAGCAGGGCAAGTGAGTCCGCAACGACGGATTGCAGGTCCAATTCTTCGTAGTGCGGATCGCTTTTGCGGGTCAGGTCGCGAATGCGCTTTATCACCTCGGCCGCACGACGCGCGTTACTGGCTGCCCTGGCGATGGCAGCGCCGGCTTCTTTGAGGTCGGGAACCGGCCGGTCAAGCCAGCGTTGAGCGGCTTCGGCACTGGAGGTGATGGCTGCCAGTGGCTGATTGACTTCATGGGCGATGGACGCAGACAGTTCGCCCATCGTGGTATTTCGGCAGATGTGGGCAAGTTCGATTTGCGCGCGATGCAGTTGCGCTTCCACATCATGGGTATGGGCCAACAAACTGAATTGCTTTTGCAGTTCATCGCTGGTGCGCCGATTTTTCAACGCCAGCCAGGTGGCAATGCCGATGGCCGTCAGGCTGACGAGGCAGCGCGCCAGTGCGGCGCTGAACGGATGCTCGTGATGGGAAACAAAGAACCCGGCAGCCGTCAGCACCGCGCAGGTCAGTGCCACCCGGCGCAGCCCGCGAATCGAGCAGGTGTCCATGGCCATCATGATGACCAGGACGTACAGCACCGCCACTGCGACGTTGAGTTCCGTGAAGGTATCGACGAAAAAAATCGCGGATGTGGTTGCCCAAAGCGCCAGGCACTTTGCTCTGGCGCGGGGGAAGCCGGACATGACGTTCAGCATGATCCGGCTCTTGCGGTGCTGCCGCCGCCCAAGGGCATCAAGCCTTGATGAACGCCAGGAGGTCTGCGTTGATCACGTCGCCATGGGTCGTGCACATGCCGTGGGGCTGACCCGGGTAGGTTTTCAACGTGCCGTGTCGCAGCAGTTTGATCGACAGTTGCGCCGAGTCGGCGATCGGTACGATCTGGTCGTCTTCACCGTGCAGCACCAGGGTCGGCACTTCGATGTTTTTCAAGTCATCGGTGAAGTCGGTTTCCGAGAAGGCTTTGATGCAGTCGTACTGCGCCTTGATCCCGCCGTTCATGCCCTGGCGCCACCAGTTGTCGATGATTGCTTCGGAGACTTTCGCGCCGGGGCGATTGAAGCCGTAGAACGGCCCGCTTGGGAACTCGCGATAAAACTGAGTGCGGTTCTCCGCCACGGCTTTGCGCAAGCCGTCGAAGACGTCCATTGGAATGCCGCCCGGATTTTTTGCGGTACGCAGCATGATCGGCGGCACAGCACCGATCAGTACCGCTTTGGCCACGCGCCCGCGGCCATGTCGCGCGACATAACGGGCCACTTCACCGCCACCGGTGGAGTGACCGATGTGCACGGCATTTCTGATGTTCAGGTGCGCCATCAGTTCAGCAACGTCGGCGGCGTAAGTGTCCATTTCGTTGCCGACAGCGGTCTGGGAGGAGCGGCCATGGCCACGGCGATCGTGAGCGATGACGCGAAAACCCTTGCTGAGGAAGAACAGCATTTGCGCATCCCAGTCGTCACTGGACAGTGGCCAGCCGTGGTGGAATACGATCGGCTGACCGCTGCCCCAGTCCTTGTAGAAAATCTGCGTGCCGTCCTTGACGGTGAACATCCCCGAACCACTGGCATTGCCGTCGCTTTTGCCACCCGCAGCGGCGGTTGTCGATGCTGATGTCTGCTGCGCCGCCAGCGCAGGCAATGTCACCGCCAGGGCTGCCGCCATGGCGCCGGTGGTGATCAAACCACGGCGTGTGGTTCCGTTTTTCTCGTCAGTCATGTTCATCACTCATGTGAGTTCTAGAGGGAGCGCCGGCGCGGCCCGAGGATATTTCCCCGGATGCGGAAAATTTATGGGCAAAGCGGGGCACTAACCACCAGACATGGGTGTTTGAAACTAACGCTTTGGTATGTAGAGCGGCCGGTGACTCACACCGGCCGCTCGCTCACTCGGCCTCCTTGACGGACAGGTGGAAACTGCACAACACGCTGTTCAGCCGCGCACCGCTCGCGAACGCCAGACCATCATTTTTTCGACCTGCATCTCTTTCATGGTGTGAGGAATCCCGCCCACGCCATGGCCGGACAGGCGTGCACCGGCGAACGGCATCCAGTCGACGCGGAACAGGGTGTTTTCGTTGACCATCACGGCCGTGGCGTCGAGGTCCTGATAGCACTGCATGGCGGTGTCCAGGTCCCGGGTGAACACCGCGGCCTGGAAGGCATAGGGCAGGGCGTTGGCCAGTTGGATCGCTTCGGCCAGGTCGTCGTAGGCGTACACCGCCACCACCGGGCCGAACACTTCTTTTTGCATCACGTTCGAATCGATGGACGGGTTGAGCAACACGGTCGGCGCATAGCAGTTGTTGCCGAGTGCGCGGCCACCGGCGATCAAGCGGGCGCCACCGGCAACGGCGTCGTTCACCCATTGGCTCACACGATCGACTTCACGTTCGGCGATCAGCGGGCCGACGTCGGTCGCCATCTCGGTCGGGTCACCCACGACCATGGCGTCGGCCGATTGGCCCAGTCGCTCGGCGACCTGCTCGGCAATGCTGCGATGGCAGAAAATCCGCTGCACGCTGACGCACGCCTGGCCGGCGTGCCAGAAGCCACCACGGGCGATGCGCGGCAGGGCGTCGTCGAGGTCGGCATCCGCAGCGAGAATCACGGGCGCCACGCCGCCGTGCTCCAGCGCGCAGCGGGTCCCCGGGGCGAGGGTCGAGCGCAGCATCCAGCCTACCGCCGCCGAGCCGATGAAGCTGAAGAAACCCACCCGTGGGTCGGACACCAGTTTGCCGGTGACCGCGTTGTCGGTCGGCAGCACCATTTGCGCCCAACCTTCGGGCAGGCCGGCCTCGGCGAGAATATCGAGCAAGGTCTGGCAGCTCAGCGGCGTGTTGGCCGCCGGTTTGACCACCACGGGTGCACTGACCGCAATGGCCGGTACCACTTGATGCACGATCAGGTTGAACGGGTGGTTGAATGCCGAAACGGCCGCGACCACGCCAAGCGGTTCGTATTGGGTGAAGGCCACCCGGTTGGCCGAGCTGGCGTTCAATCCCATCGGGATCACGTGGCCGCCTTCGGTGCGCAGCACCTCGATGCAATTGAGGATACCGTCGATACCACGCTCGACCTCGGTGATCGAATCCTTCAACGGTTTGCCGCCTTCGCTGGCCGCCTGGGTAGCAATCGCCACCTTGCGCGCACCGATCAATTCGGCGGCGCGCAGCAGGATTTCAATCCGCCGAGGCTTGGACAACCACTGGCTGCGGTTGCGGAAGATGCCATGGGCAATACTCAGCGCGTGCTCGACATCGGCTTCGGTGGAAACCGCCACGTGACCAACGACAGCGCCATTGAAAGGGGAGTGCACAGCCAGGGATTGTTCAGACATGGGAGCTACCTCGAGTCGTACGAAAAGGGCGATTCAAACCTGGGGCTAAAGTAATGGTCGGTGATCTTCTGTAAAACTGAATAATTAAGAAGTGTTTGTTCAGTTTTTGAGAATGTCTGAGGGCTTGTCTTGGCGGAACTCTCAAGCTGTACCTGTTGGCGGTTGAACAGTGGAGAAGCCTGAATATTGGCCAGAACGCAGGCACTGCCTCGCTGCAAGGTCATTGGCGCCGCTCGAGGCATCACTAACTGGCTGTTTTAATTCAAATAAATATCTGTGTGGGGCTTCCCAGACGAAACGAAAGTTGTTAAATTTCGCGCACTTTCGCAGGGGCCCTCCCAGGGCTTGCAAGCTGCGAAGTCAGAAATGAGTGCCAGGCACTCACAGCAACAGCAACAGCTACAGGGGCGTCGCCAAGCGGTAAGGCAGCAGGTTTTGATCCTGCCATGCGTTGGTTCGAATCCAGCCGCCCCTGCCATTTTCTTATCTTCATCCAGATTTCAATCACTCGGCAGGTTACCTGCGGGTCCTGGATGATTGTCTTTAAACATATTCATTCCTTACTCTGTGTGATGTCTTGTATTGCGGCGAAGGCCGGGACTCAGGGTTGTGCGAGACTCTATTTCAGAGGAGACGCAACATGGAACGATTCACGGGTGGTTGCCTTTGCGGCCATGTACGGATTGTGGCGTCGGGGCGCCCGCACCGGGTGGGCATCTGTCATTGCCTTGACTGCCGCAAGCACAGCGGTGCGCTGTTTCAGGCGTCAGCGATTTTTCCCGAGGATGCGGTGACTATCGAAGGAGAGACCCGCGATTATGCCGGGCGGCATTTCTGTCCGCGTTGTGGCTCGTCCGTGTTCGGACGCAGCGCCGATGAGATCGAAGTCAGCCTCGGTGCCCTCGATGCTCCCGATCAGCTGACGCCCACCTACGAGCTCTGGAGCCTTCGGCGCGAGTCCTGGTTGCCGGCGTTCCCGTCTATGCGGCGATATGAGCGTGATCGTGACAGCACGGGGCGCACTGAAGATCAACCGTGAAAACGCGCAGAGGTCAGGACCTCTGCGCGTTCCGGATCGACCTTAGAGGTGATCCGCGTCAATCACCGCCTTGGCGAACGCCTTTGGATCTTCCTGCGGCAGGTTGTGGCCGATGCCGCCGGTGATCAGGCGGAACTCGTACTTGCCGGTAAAGCGCTTGGCGTAATCCTCAGGGTTAGGGTGTGGCGCGCCATTGGCATCGCCTTCAAGGGTGATGGTCGGGACGCTGATGGAGGGCGCGGTGGCGAGTTTCTGCTCCAGCGCGTCGTATCGGCTTTCACCTTGTTCCAGGCCCAGACGCCAGCGGTAGTTGTACACGGTGATGTCAACATGGTCGGGGTTTTCCAGCGCCTTGGCGCTGCGGTCGAAGGTCGCGTCGTCGAACGCCCATTTCGGCGAAGCCAGTTGCCAGATCAACTTGGCGAAATCGTGGGTGTTTTTCTCGTAACCCGCGCGGCCACGGTCGGTGGCGAAGTAAAACTGATACCACCACTGCAGTTCAGCCTTGGGCGGTAATGGATTTTTGCCGGCCGCCTGATTACCGATCAGATAGCCGCTGACCGAAACCAGCGCCTTGACCCGCTCCGGCCACAGCGCCGAGACGATATCGGCCGAACGTGCGCCCCAATCGTAGCCGCCGAGCACGGCTTGCTTGATGTGCAGCGCATCCATAAAGTCGATGACATCACTGGCGAGGGCGGCGGGCTGGCCATTGCGCAAGGTTTTATCAGACAGGAAATGCGTCTCGCCGTAACCACGGGCATACGGCATCAGCACGCGATAGCCCTTGGCTGCGAGCAGTGGTGCGACGTCGTTATAGCTTTGAATGTCGTAGGGCCAGCCGTGCAGAAGAATGACCACGGGCCCGTCGGCCGGACCGGTTTCGGCGTACGCCACGCTCAGAAGGCCGGCGTTGACATGCTTGAGCGGGCCGAACGGAGAGGGGGCCGAATAACGGGTGCCGGCGGTGGCCGCGGCGGGTTGCCCGGCGGTGGCCGTTTGCGCCTGGGCCACGCCGAACGCGCCTAGCAGGGTGAATGCGAGGATCGAGGAACCCACCAGTTGGCGGCGGGTTTTGCCTTTGGTGTTGTTCTGCATTGCCATCTTCATGGTGATGTCTCCGTTGCAAGCCATTGGCCAGGGGTCTGGCTGAGCCCCTTCTAACCTTGCTTGCATTTGAATGCGGTGACGTATCTGGCCTGTGTCGAATCGCTGGCCAGGTGCAAGCCCGTGTATCGGGACGGGATTGAGATACACAGTGATACAGAGTGACCCGGTTCGCCACCCTGGTTTCAGTCGTTGAGCGGCTTGCAACAGGCCTTGGAGCACAGGCCACTTTCATCCGCAAGCACGCCATCAATGACTTCCTCGCGATTCAAACGTAATCTCGCCAGTTCGCTGATCAAAACAAAACGAACAAATCAGGAGTCATTGATGCAACCGATTCGTCTCGGTCTGGTGGGCTACGGCAAGATTGCTCAGGATCAACACGTTCCCGCTGTCCTCGCCAACCCGGCGTTCCAGTTAGTGTCTGTCGCCACGCAAGGGCAGCCCTGTGCTGGCGTAGAGAATTTCCGCTCCCTTGGCGAGCTGCTGGAAAGCGGCCCGCCGGTTGATGCGATTGCGTTTTGCACACCGCCGCAAGGGCGATTTGCACTGGTGCAGCAAGCACTGGCCGCAGGCAAACATGTGCTGGTGGAAAAGCCGCCGTGTGCCACGCTGGGCGAAGCCATGGCGCTGGTTAATCAGACCGCCGAGCAAGGCGTCAGCGGTTTGTTCGCCTGGCATTCACGCTACGCGCCAGGCATCGAAGCCGCCCGTGACTGGCTGGCCAGCCGCACCTTGCAAAGTGTGCAGATCGACTGGAAGGAAGACGTGCGCAAGTGGCACCCCGGCCAGGCCTGGATCTGGCAACCCGGCGGCCTGGGCGTTTTCGATCCGGGTATCAACGCCTTGTCGATTGTCACCCATTTGCTGGCACTGCCGCTGTTTGTCGAATCCGCGCAACTGCGCGTCCCTGACAACTGCCAGTCGCCGATTGCCGCTTCGATCAAAATGTCTGACGCACGCCACCTCGATGTCCGCGCGGAATTCGATTTCGATCACGGTCATGACGAACTCTGGAGCATCGAGGTTCGCTGCACCGAAGGCGTCCTGCGACTGGACAACGGCGGCGCGCTGCTGAGCATTGACGGGGTGCGCCAGACCGTATCGGAGGAGGGCGAGTACGCGGCGGTTTACCGACACTTCCAAGAGCTGATCGGCGATAAAGCCAGTGACCTGGACCTCCAGCCACTGCGCCTGGTTGCCGACAGCTTTTTTGTCGGCAGCCGCACCCTGGTTGAACCGTTCTACGATTAACCGCCGCTTGGGCAGGGCACAGGCACGTGAGCCTGAAAATGGCTCACTTGGTTACCCTGCCGTCCAGCGCGTTTGCTAAAGTGGCGCTCAAGTTGCCCAAGGATCGCCGAGTAGAAAAATATGAATCGCCAAAAGAAGTTACAGCAGCTGTTCAAGGAAAAGGCCAAAAAGGCCAGCGCCAAACTGGCGCCGAAAAAGCCTAAATACATCAGCAAGGCCGACCGGTTGAAACTGGCGGAAGAAAGCGTTCAAGAATCGACGGTGCCGAGCACAGCCGGGGTTCCGGTCGCATAAATTTGAAATGTGCGACATAGCTCGACAGAATCGCCTCCCGATCCGGACTCAGGTGCCGGACGTTTGAAGCGAACAGGGGCTGCTTTTGAACGAACAGACATTGTCCATGCGCCTGGAGCGCGTGGCGGCGCAGGTGCCAGCAGGTTCGCGACTGGCCGATATCGGCTCGGATCACGGCTACCTGCCGGTCGCGCTGCTGCGCCGTGGCGTCATCGCGCAGGCGGTGGCGGGCGAGGTGGCCTTGACGCCGTTCCACGCGGCCAGGCGCACTGTGCGTGAGAGCGCTCTGGACGCTCAGATCACTGTGCGTCTGGCGGATGGCCTGGCGGCAATCGAGCCGGAAGACGACATCAACGCGATCAGCATCTGCGGCATGGGCGGCGAGACGATCCGCGACATTCTCGACGCCGGCAAGGCACGCCTGAGCGGGCAGGAGCGACTGATTCTGCAGCCAAACGGCGGCGAGCAGCCATTGCGCCAATGGCTGATGAACAACGGCTACCGCATCATGTTCGAGGAAGTGCTGCGCGAAAACCGCTTCGACTACGAAATCATCGTCGCCGAAAGCGCCGGTCCGGTGCGGTATACGGCTGAGGAACTGTACTTCGGTCCGTTGCAAATGCAGGCGCGCAGCCCGGCGTTCCTGAGCAAGTGGCAGCGCCTGCTGCGACAAAAGCACAAGACACTCAGCCACTTTGCCAAGGCGCGGCAGGCTGTACCTGAGGACAAGGTCCAGAACGTCGCCCGACAGGCCCGATGGATTGCCGAATTACTGGCTTAGCTACCACTGCGCAATGGCAGTGTTCCGCGGCAGTTGGTTGGGGCGCTAACGTTCCCGTTTGCGCGACGATGATGCCCTCCGGCCCGCGAATGTAGGCGAACCGGTACGCGTTTTCGTCCTTCGCTGACGATCACTGCGTTTTCTTCAGGCCTTTCAAACGCATATTCGCCCTTTGCACAGCGGCCATTTTTTCCGGCCGCTTCATGCGTTTCCACTTCCTGATGTCTTCCTTGCTTCTGCCGCAACTCACACACAGATCGCCGCTCAGCTGGCAAACCGAGATGCAGGGGTTTTCGATTTCTTTTGCCATCGTCAATCACCTTGCCAGACGCTTGTGCCAGTCGCCACGTTGAGTGCGTTGGCACTCCTCCTCAGAGTCGAATCGGACCGTGAGGTCTGATGGCGTCAGGTCGATGTTTGCCTCGTTCAACGCCATGGCCGTCAGCTCAAAAATGCGCGCCTTTGCGTTGGCCTGAGCCAGTTTTTTATCCGCCTGGGTTTCGAATACCCAAGTGATCTTCAGCGTTTCAGTCAGTGCGTCCAAATCGGCGGTATGGGTAAGCCAGGTGAAGCCATTGATTTCACCTTTTGCTGTTTCGCACGCTTCGGTGAGGGAGCTAATCAAACGGCGCTCGATTCGCGCCATTTCACGTTTGCCAGGGGGCATTGGGGGTTTCCTTGGGACGGGGCTGTCCTTTGCGGCTTGGCGTCACGCCCGGCATTCGACTGTCGGGTGACGTTGGCGGACCGTAATCTTTACAAAAATAAGGCGTGCCGAAAATGAGTTATTAGATGGGAAGGTCTGTTTTTGCGACGATTCATGAAGGGGTAGGCGCCGGGCTATCAAAAAAATGCGCAATCTCGGGCATTGCAGCCCCGGGTCCTGAAGCATCGTGTAAATTTGAAACTGTAGCCATTGAGCATAGGACGCGAGGCACAGGCTCGATTGGCGCTGTCAAGCGCCATTTCGAATAATAAAAGATCACTGATGCGCCCAGGAGATATGCCATGCGATCGCAACCGGTCCAGCAAAAATCTCACGAAGCAGGACCCATTCATTGGAATGCTCCGCTTGCGGCTGCAAAAGCAGGTCTGCAGTGCGTTTCTGTCTGCGATGCAAGCGTATTGGCGAACTCCTTATCGGAATGGCAGCAGGAATACTTGCAGATCAGTCCTGGGCAGTTCGCCGGTTCGGTCACTGAAATTTCCGTGGGTACAGTGCAGATCTTCCGTGAAGTGATGAACCAGGCCGTTGATCAACATGGCCAGACGCTTCCCGGAAAATTCGCCTTGGGCATTCCGATTGCGTTGCGGGGCAATGGTTATTGGTGTGGCAGAGAGCTTGATTGCATTGATTCGGTATTCTTTCTTCGTCCGGATTCCGAGCTCAAATTCAAGACGCCGGGCTTTTCTGATATCTACGGTGCTTCTGTCGATGTCGAGGCTTTCAGAAAGTATTCTCTGGATGACGAGTTTGATGAAAGAAGTGTCATTAGTCGTACCAAAGAGGTCAGCTCGCTATCGCCGCAAAAGTGCGCGTCCTTCAGACAAGGCTTTGATAACTTTTTCCGTGCAGTTGAGGCAAACCCTCTAATTCTTAAGTCGGAGCCCGCCAGAAAGCAGATGACGTTCGACATCATGCAGCTTCTTCTTGGCATGACCGCCGACTTGGACGTGTCGAAGAAGTCCCACTCAGAACAATTCGTCCATCGCCATGTGGTCGACAGTGCGCGCAGTTACATTCTTTCAAGAAAAGGTGAGGCGTTAACGGTCAACGATTTGTGCGAGGGATTGCGAACCAGCCATCGTTCGTTGCACTACGCCTTCAACAAGGTCTTGGGCCTGAGTCCTGTGACTTATCTGCGTTACATTCGATTGAATGGCGTCAGGGCGGAGCTCATCGGCGGCGATAAGTCGACCTTGGTCAGTGAAGTCGCCGCCAAGTGGGGCTTCTGGCACATGGGCATGTTCAGTACCTACTACAAAACCCTGTTTGGCGAGCGCCCCTCCGAAACACTGAAGTTCTATCGAACAACGAAGAACACTTAGCAAATAAGTTCTGAATAACGTACGTGGGCGCTGCCCAGGTATGGCGTTATCACTTTGTCCGAAATTGGAGAAAATCATGAGTAAGCTAAATGGAAAAGTGGCGTTTATAACCGGCGCCTCGAAAGGTATGGGTAAGTCTCACGCCACTATTTACGCGAAATACGGCGCCAACTTGATACTGGTCGATCTCGATGAATCAATCCATGAAGTTGCCGCAGACATTCAAAATACCTATGGCGTGGAAGTCCTTGCGCAAGTAGCTGACGTCACCGATCCCCAGGCCATGCGGCTGATTGCTGAAAAAGGCATGAAGCGGTTCGGCAAGTTGAATGCACTGGTTTGCAATGCTGGCGTTTGCCGTCTCGCCAAGTTTCTTGATTCCGGCGATGCGGAGCTGGATGTACATATCAACGTCAACATCAAGGGTGCGTGGCATACCGCGCGTGCGGTGCTGCCGCACATGATCGATTCCGGCGGTGGGTCGGTTGTCGTGATGTCGTCCGTCACCGGTGACATGACGGCGGATCCGGGTGAAGTGGCTTATGCGCTGTCCAAGTCCGCCCTGATTGGCTTCACCAAAGCCCTGGCGGTGGAAATGGCGCCACACAACATCCGGGTCAATGCCATTTGCCCAGGCTTCATATGGACGCCAATGGCCGAACAGGTTGCCAGGCAAGTCAATCCGGATGACCCGAAGTCGGTTCTGGATGAACTGGCCACGGCGATTCCAATGAAACGTCTGGGCAGACCCGATGAAGTCGGTGAGTTGTCGGCATTTCTCGCGTCCGAGGAGTCCAGTTACATCAACGGTGCGCAAATTGTGATCGATGGCGCCAGCACGATCCCCGAGACAGTCAGTGTTGGCATGTAACTAAAACCGAATTAACGGCAAGGACGCTACTGCATCGATCCGTTTCCGTGATCCATAAAAATAATAGAGTGGAGCATTTGTGATGACAGAGCTAACCGAATCCCTGCATGAAGAAGCGCCTCTGGTCGGGGAAAAGCTGAAGGGCAATCTGGGTACTTATCAGATCGCATTATTGGTGATTGCAGCGGCTGCACCTTTAGGCGCCGTTCTCACGGCCGCCCCCATCGGTTTTCAACTCGGCAACGGTGCCGGACTTGCCGGAACCTTCCTGATTGCGGGGTTTTTAATGGTCTGTTTCTCGGTGGGCTATGGCGAACTGATTCGCGCAATCCCGGGGGCAGGCGCGTTTTACAAGTATTTGTCGGTGGTCTTTGGCCCAAGAGTCGGCGCCGGTGCGGCTTGGGTAGCGTTAGCCTCTTATCTGGCAATTACCATCGCCTTGGCGATCGTGTCGGGTTACTACACAAACCTGACCCTGCAAACATTTGGCGTGGACATTGGCTGGATGTCCTGGACTGTATTGTTCATGGCGCTGACCTCGTATCTGGGCCGCGCCAATATTGATTTTGCCGCCAAAGTCCTCGTTCCATTGGTGCTTGCCGAGTTCTTCATGCTGTTTCTGCTGGGCCTGTCCATCTTCATGGATCAAGGCTTTGCCGCTTTTCCCGTTCAGGCTGTCTCGATGGATGCCATAACGTCGCCGGGATTGGGGGTCGGACTGATGGTTGCGCTCGCCGCTTTCCTCGGCGTCGAATCCGCAGCGCTCTATGCAATGGAAGCCAAGCGGCCGGAAAAATCCATTCCCGGAGCGACACGTCTGGCCGTGGCTCTGGTGGCAGTCGCGTACTTTGTCATTATCTGGCTGATCGTCGGCGGTATCGGGGTTGAGGCAATCAAGGGTGAAGCGGCGACGGCTCAAGGTGAACTGGTGATCAACCTGTTCTCGACGCGCCTTGGCGGAACCGCCGCGACCATTGTATCGATCATGTTGTGCACCAGTAACTTTGCGTGTTTGTTGTCCCTTCATAATGCAGCCACTCGATATGTGCATGTCCTTGCCAAGGATAAACACTTGCCGAGTGTGCTATCGAATATACATCCACAACGTAACTCTCCAGCCAATGCCAGTCTTTTGGTGACGATATTGGTGGCGATATGTATCGCAGTGCCAACATCGCTGGGCCACGACGCTTTTGTTTTTCTCTTCCCGGTCACGCTGGCGTTGGCGACTCTTGGGCTGATTGGATTGCAGGCATTTATTTCGCTGGCCGTGATTGCCCATTTCAAAAAAATCAGCGATCGCCGGTATTTGAAGATTCTGGTCAGCCCACTGTTAGCGCTGGCCGGACTTAGCGTGGCTGTTTACCTGATTTATTTGAACTACGGGCTACTGACCGGAAGCGAGTCAGCCTGGGTCAATGGAACGCCATTATTGTTTGTCGTGCTGTTTGTCTACGGCGTGATCAAAGGCCGTAAAAAATAATTATTGATTTAACAGCCCACTAGATGCTGTAGCACTGCGTTTGTTCTTGCGATGACTGCCTTACATCCTAAAGTCCGTTTAACTGGAAGCTTACGAAGCATGAACGTGAATCTTAAAACTACGACCGCGTCCCATCCGCTCGACCCACTTTCGCTACAGGAACTTGCCTTGGCGAGTAGCATCCTCAAGCGGGAAAAAAATCTTCACGATAAGTGCCGCTTCCCTTATCTGCACCTCGCCGAGCCGGACAAACAGGAGGTGTTGGCCCATGTTCCCGGCCAATCGTTTTCGCGACGAGCATTTGCGTTGGTGCTGGATAAATTGACCGGCAATACTTTCGAAGCGCTGGTCGATTTGAATAGCCAAACCCTTGTTCATTGGCAACCGCTCGACATCGACACCCAAGGGCACGCACCGATCATGATCGAGGAGTTCGACTTGTGCGTGGAAGCCGTGCAAAACGATCCCGCATGGCGTGCGGCCGTCAAGCGCCGCGGCCTGACTGACGCCGATATCGAAAACGTGCAGATTGATCCCTGGTCCTTCGGGTATTTCGGCGATGAAGACCGTTACCGAGGCAAACGGCTGATGCGCGGTGTCGCGTTTTATCGCGACAAGCTGACCGACAATGGCTACGCACACCCGATCGAAGGGCTGGTGGCAATCATAGATCTGAACAAAGGCGAGGTGATCGAGCTGTTGGATGACGGCCGTCTGACACCGATTCCCAAGGCAACGATCAACTACGATTCAGCTTCCCTGGGGCAGCCGCGTGATGGGCTCAAGCCGTTGCACATCACCCAGCCTGAAGGCGTGAGTTTCAGCGTCGATGACTGGAAAGTCAGTTGGCAGAACTGGGAGTTCCGTGTCGGCTTCACCCCCCGTGAAGGTTTGGTCCTGCATCAGCTGGGTTACCGGGACAGCGGTGTGGTTCGGCCGATCCTGTACCGAGCCAGTGTCACCGACATGGGGGTGCCCTATTCGGACAACGCGCTGAATCATTACTGGAAATGTGCTTTCGACGGTGGCGAATACGGGCTCGGTCGCCTGGCCAACCAACTGGAGTTGGGCTGTGACTGCCTGGGTGCGATTCGCTATTTCGATGTGCCCTCGGTCAATGATCAGGGCGAACCCTTCGTCATGAAGAACGCCATCTGCATGCACGAGGAGGACTACGGCACGCTATGGAAACACTATGAGTTTCGCACCGGCGTGTTTGAAATGCGTCGTTCCCGGCGCCTGGTGATCAGCTTCTTTTGCACCGTGGCCAACTACGACTATGGCTTCTTCTGGTACCTGTATCAGGACGGCACCATTGAACTCGAGGCCAAGCTGACCGGGATCATCCAGACCGCCGCATTGGCGCCCGGCCAACGCCCTGCCAGTGGCGGCGGCATGGTCACCCCCGAATTCTATGGCCCGACCCATCAGCATTTTTTCAGTGCGCGTTTGCACATGATGGTCGATGGCGAGCACAACTCGGTGACCGAGACCAATTTCCAGTCGCGCCCGCAAGGCGAGGGCAATACCTGGGGCAACGTCTTCGACAGCGTGACCACTACCTTTACCCATGAACTGGAGGCGGCCCGGGAGGCCAACGGTCAGACGGGGCGCTTCTGGAAGATCATCAATCCGAACATCAAGAATGCGGTCGGCAATCATCCCGGCTACAAGCTGATGGCCGAGCACAATCCCGTGATGCTCGCCCAACCCGACAGTTCATTTGGCCGACGCGCCGGCTTTGCCAGCAAGCATCTTTGGGTGACGCCTTACGCACCGAACGAGCGTTACGGTTCTGGCGACTACCCCAACCAGCATCGGGGTGATGGTCTCCCGGTGTACACGCAGAACAATCGCGAAATCCTCAATCAGGACCTGGTGGTCTGGCATACCTTCGGCCACACCCACATCTGCAAGCCGGAGGATTTTCCGGTGATGCCAGTGGAGTACGTCGGCTTCAAGCTCAAGCCGAATAACTTCTTCAACGGCAACCCGGCCATGGACTTGCCGGCCAGCAGGGACCACGCCAGTGTCCAGGACGGCCAGCCGGCCAGTTGCTGCAAACACAACGCCTGATCAGGCCTCAATCAACTGGGTACCCAAGCGCCTCGGCGCTTGGGTCGAGGGTGTCGTCATGCCTGGATTTTCGAGTTGGATCTGGCTGGAGTTGCTGGTGGTTGGCGTGTTTGTTTGCTGGACGAGCGGGGGACCCAAAGGCTGGAAGCGTCAACCGCTGCTGCTGGGCGGTGCGGCGCTGGTGTTTTTGGTTGGCCTGCAGCCAGCGCTGGATGCCGCTGCACGCCACAGTGTTTGGCTGCACTGTCTGCAAAGCGCTTTGATTCACCACCTGGCGCCCGTCCTGCTGCTGTTTGCCGCCGTCCGCGAGTCGCCGGTTGAAGCAAGCTTCAAGAAAGAAGGGAAGGGGGTGCGCATTTGGGTGGCCATCGTCTTCGGTGCAATGAGCGGCGTATGGATGCTGCCGCAACTGCATCAAAGACTGATGGACGATGCCGCGTTGTATGCGTTGATGAAGTGGGCCATGGCGCTTAGCGGCCTTTGGTTGTGCCGGGTCATGGGCCGTTACTGCCAGCGTGCGGACGTTTCTCTGCGCCAGCAGTGGTGCTTCAGTCTGGCGGTAGCATTACCGCAGGTGCTGGTGGGTGTGATGCTGTTGTTCAGCCCTGTGTTGTATTCCATGCACGGTCACGGGGCCATGAGCGCGCAACTGGACCAGGGTCTGGGTGGTGTGCTGATTTGCTTGTCGGCATTAGTTCTACTGTGGGCCGATCGCGTTTTGCATCGTAAACCCCAACCGACGGGTAGCGCGGGTGGGGCTGGGTTGCCTGTGCGTGCGGCGGCACCCTCATGCGGATAAGCGGTGCCGCGCGAGTCGACTGTCGGTTACTTCGCCGACTCGCCGGACTTCAGCAACCCGGACGCCAATGCGATGAAACTCTCGCCCGCTTTCTCGGAGGCGGTTTGCGGGTCGTCTGCATGCGCAATCCACAGGGAGGCACCGAGCAGAGCACCCATGATCAGACGCGCTGTTGCCTCGGTGTCGACCTCCCGGATGGTCCCTTCATCCATCAGCTTTTGAATGCTGCGTTGTGTGCTGCGGATGCACCCGCTCTGGCTCGGCCACTGCGATGGGTCGCCCAGCACCGCCGGCCCATCGAGGAACACGATGCGCTGGATTTCCGGCTCCAGGGACATCTTGATGTAAGCGATGGACTCATCGATAAACCCGTCCCAGGTCGTGCTCGCCGCTTCGATAATGACCGACAGGCGCTCCATCATCTCCCCGTCGATCTGGGCGATGACCGCCTGCAGCAAGCCCTTCTTGTCACCGAAGTGATGGTACAGCGCGCCACGGGTCAGACCCGCTTGGGCGGTAAAGTCATCCATCGAACTTTCCGCGTATCCCTTCGCGGCGAATGCTTCTCGCGCAGCCTTGATCAGTTTGCCGCGAGTCTCCGCAATCATGTCCGCACGCTTCTGCGCCATCGCTCGTGTTCCTCTATAAAAAATTTAACATTCGTTGCGTATGTGAGTTGACATACTTCGCGTATGTCGTATTGTGTCCGACATACGCGGCGTATGCAATGAGCCTGGCAGATGTGTTCACAGGCTCTGAAGTACCGCCCTTCAGCACAGGATACCGACCAATGCGTGAACAGCGCGATTCAGATATTTCAATGCGTAATCAAGGCCCGGGGAAAACCCTCGGATTGATCGTCAATCCTGTCGCCGGTATGGGCGGGCCAGTGGGACTCAAAGGCACCGATGGCCCCGAGATTTTGCAGGAAGCAAGGCGTCGTGGTGCGCGGCCGGTCTCGAGCGAGCGGACTTTGCTCGCGCTAAAGCGCCTGGCTGCTTCGACAACGCCGTTTCGTCTGGTTACCGGTTCCGGGGACCTGGGCGAAGATGTGGCACGCGCCGCCGGCCTCGAGCCGATTGTCGTGTACGCGTCATCACCCGGATCAAGCCGGCCGGATGACACCCGCAATGCCGCGCTCGTCATGGCGTACGCCTCTGTCGATCTGCTGCTTTTCGCCGGGGGCGATGGTACGGCGCGGGATGTGCTGGCGATGGTCGCCGATCGCGTTCCCATCCTGGGTATCCCGACGGGCGTGAAAATGTATTCCGCCGTCTTCGGCACCAACCCGGAAAACGCCGGAAATCTTGCCGCACGGTTTGTGGCCGCAGAATCCTCCGTGCGGTTTCGCGAGGCTGAGGTCATGGACATCGATGAAGCCGCCATGCGCAACGACCAGGTCTCGGCGCGCCTGTATGGCTACGCACGCAGCCCGCACGAGCGCCACCTGACGCAAAACGCCAAGGCCGGTTCCGTGGCCAACGAAAACATGTCGCTTGACGCAGTTTCCCGACAAGTCGTCAGGGAGATGAAACCTGGCTGCCTGTACCTGCTGGGGCCAGGCACGACGACACGGCGCGTCATGACCGAACTCGGCCTGCCTTCGACGCTGCTTGGTGTAGACGCGGTCATGGACGGTGCGCTGGTGGGCTCTGATCTCAATGAGCACGAGTTGATCCGCCTGATGGCGGGGCGCGAGACCCGCATCATCGTCGGCGTCCTGGGCGGTCACGGCAGCCTGTTCGGCCGTGGCAATCAGCAGATCAGTGCCGAGGTCATCCGCCAGGTGGGGCGCGAGCAGATCCTCGTGATCACCTCGATGGACAAGCTCCTCTCCCTCGACGCCGGGTGCCTGCGCGTCGACACCGGTGACGCACACGTCGACGCCATGCTCAGCGGCCACATACGCGTGCATACAGGGCCAGACCGGTCCGTCTTTTTCAGGGTTCGATCCTGATCATTTGTTTCATCCGAAAAAACGAGGATAACCCCATGAGTAATCATGTCGCCCACCCCTATATGGCGAACTCCGTTCCTGCCATCAAACAGGAAATGCTCGACTCAATCGGTGTCGACAGCATCGAGGAATTGTTCCAGCAGATCCCCGAGGCACATCGGCTGCAACGTCCGATTGATCTGCCGCCAGCATTGACTGAGAACGAGCTGCGGCGGCACCTGGTCAGTACGCTGTCGAAGAACAAGACCTGCGAGCAGAACCTCAACTTCCTGGGCGCCGGTTGCTGGCAGCATCACGTTCCGGCGGCGTGTGACGAGGTTGTGCGTCGCAATGAGTGGCTGACGTCGGTGTTCGGCGAGCCGAGCTCCGACCACGGTCGCAATCAGGCCTGGTTCGAATTCTGCAGCCAGCTCGGCGAGCTGCTGAACATGGATCTGGTCGGCCTGCCGGTGCGCAGTTGGGGTTGCGCCGCCGGCCACGCCATTCGCATGGCCACGCGCATTACCGGGCGCAACGAAGTGGCGGTGGTACGTGCCATCGACCCGGAGCGGTTGTCGATCATCCGCAATTACTGCGAGCCGATCGATATGCCGGGCCACATCGTTGTGCGTCTTGTCGACTTTGACCCGGCGACCGGATTGCTTGATCTCGATCATCTTCGTGCATCGATCGGCTCGCAAACCGCTGCCGTCTATTTTGAAACCCCGTCCTATTTCGGTGTGATCGAACAGCAAGGCGCCGAGATCGCCGCCATTGCCCATGCCGTTGGCGCCGAGGTGATCGTCGGTGTCGATCCCATCTCGCTGGGTGTACTGGCAGCACCGATCGACTTCGGCGCGGACATCGTGGTCGGCACCACGCAACCGCTCGGCGTGCACATGAACTGCGGGGGCGGTGTCAGCGGCTTCATCGCGACTCGCGACGAAGAACTCTACGCGCATCAATACCCGACGTTGTTCATCAGCATCGCCGAAACCACCCAGCCCGGTGAATATGGTTTTGGCCTGAGTCTGTTCGAGCAATCGTCTTACGGTTTGCGTGACAAGGGTAACGATTGGACGGGGCACTCGGTGTACATGTGGGCCATCGCCAATGCCGTGTACATGGCCATGATGGGGCCGAAAGGGTTTGAGGACGTGGGCCGGATCATCCTGCAACGGGCGCACTACGCCGCGAAGCTGCTGGGTGAAATTCCAGGCGTGCGCGTGACATTCCCGTCCGGGTTCTTCAAGGAGTTCGTGGTGAATTTCGACGAAGCCGGCGTCAGCGTGAAAGACATCAACAAGCGCTTGCTCGCGCTCGGGATCTTCGGCGGCAAAGACCTGACACAGGATTTTCCAGCGCTTGGGGCCAGCGCCCTTTACTGCGTCACCGAGATTCACACCCAGGCCGATCTTCAGCGTCTGGCCGATGCACTCAAAAAGGTAATCGCACAATGAGCACAACACTCAAGGAATACCACGCTCCCGTCTGGAGCGAACCCGTCGTTCTGGAGATGGGCTATCCCGGCCGTCGCGGTGTGATTTTTTCAGACGTCGAGTCCGGTGTGCAGGCGGCTGTCGGCAGCGCCGATGGACTCATTCCGGCGAGCATGCGGCGTACGAGCAAACCGGCTTTGCCGGAGATGTCCGAGCCCGAGGTGTTGTATCACTACCTGCGCCTGTCGCAACAGACCCTGGGCATGATGAACATCAGCCTGTTCGGCACCTGCACCATGAAGTACAACGCCCAGATCAACGAGGCGATGGCCTGGCGTCCGGAAATCACCCACGTTCACCCGTATCAGGACGAAGACACCCTGCAAGGCGCGCTCGAAGTGGTGCACGGCATGGACACGATTCTGCGCGAGCTGTCCGGAATGGATCAGTTCATCTTCCAGGCGGGCGGCGGTGCCGACGCGGCTTACACCAGTTGCGCCGTGACCCGCGCCTACCATGCTTCCCGTGGTGAACTGGCGCAGCGAGACGAGATCATCACCACGATCCAGACTCACCCCAGCAGTGCCGCAACCGCCGCTGCCGCCGGGTTCAAGGTCATCACCCTGATGATTGAGGAGAACGGTTACCCGTCGCTTGAATCCCTCAAGGCCGCCGTGTCCAATCGCACAGCCGCGTTGATGGTCAACAATCCCGACGACATGGGCGTGTACAACCCGCAGATCCGCGAGTGGGTGCGGGTGGTGCATGAAGCGGGTGGTTTGTGCTTCTACGACCACGCCAACTTCAATGGCGCGATGACCAAGATTCGTGCCCGCGAGCTCGGCTTCGATGCGTGCATGTTCATGCTGCACAAAACCTTCGGCGCGCCAAAAAGTGGAGTAGGGGGCCCGGCTGTGGGCGCCTATGGTTGCTCGGCGGAACTGGCGCCGTTCCTGCCGGCACCGGTGGTGGCTTTCGATGGTGAGCGCTACAGCCTGGATTACGACCGTCCGCAGAGCGCCGGCAAGATCCGTGAGTTCTGGGGCAACGTTCCGGTGATCCTCAAGGCCTATGCCTGGTCTCGGGCCATGGGGGCTGCGGGGATGGCTGAAGCGTCCGACATTTCGGTGCTGGCCAATAACTACATGGAAAAAGGCCTGCTGGCGATTCGTGGCGTGACCCGTTCACATCCGGATGCCACCAGCCCACGGATGGAGATGACACGCTACAGTCTTGAGCAGCTCAAGGAAGACACCGGCGTCGACGTCCACGATGTGCAGAACCGCATGAGCGACTTCGGCATCGATCCCATGTGGAGCAGTCATCACCCGTGGCTGGTGCCTGAGCCCTTCACCCCGGAACCGGGCGAAATGTACGGCAAAGAGGCGCTGGACACCTGGATTGCAGTGCTCGCGCACATCTCGGACGAGGCATACGCCAACCCGGAGATCGTCAAGACTTCGCCGCATAACCAGGCGATCCACCGGCTCAAGAGCGCACCGCTGGAAGACCCTGAACATTGGGCCATGACCTGGCGGTCGTTCTTGCGCAAAAACAAGAAGCAAACCGCCTGATTCGATTTTACCGTTGCAGCGCCCTCGCCAATCGGGCGGGGGCGTTATCGAAACCTGATCAGAGCTAACAATCAGCCATCGGAGGTTTCCAGCACCGCAAAACAGGCTGGTGATCTCCCAACAGGAAAACCTCATGTCGATTTTCGAAACGGGCCTGGCGCCCTCGGCAGTCAACCACATCGCCCTTTCCCCGTTGAGCTTTATCGAGCGTACTGCCGCTGTCTATGGTGATTATCCCGCCGTGATCCACGGCGCCATCCGGCGCAATTGGCAACAAACCTATGATCGCTGCCGGCGGCTTGCCAGTGCGCTCGGCGGACGGGGTGTCGGCAAGGGCGACACCGTGGCGGTCATGCTGCCGAACATTCCCGCGATGCTTGAAGTTCACTTCGGCGTGCCGATGATTGGCGCAGTCCTCAATACTTTGAACGTACGCCTGGATGCCCAGGCCATTGCCTTCATGCTTGAGCACGGCGAAGCCAAGGTGTTGATCACCGACCGTGAGTTCCACGTGGTCATTCGTGAGGCCTTGAGCCTGCTCTCGCATCCGCCCATGGTGATCGATGTGGACGATCCGGAATACGGCGAAGGCAGCCCCGTCAGCTCGCTGGATTACGAAGCGTTCCTCGCTGAAGGTGACCCGCAGTTTTCCTGGCAATGGCCGGAAGACGAATGGCAAGCCATCTCGCTCAACTACACCTCCGGCACCACGGGTAACCCGAAGGGCGTCATCTATCACCATCGCGGAGCCTATCTCAACTCACTGGGCAATCAGATGACCTGGGCCATGGGGCATCATCCGGTGTACCTGTGGACATTGCCGATGTTCCACTGCAATGGCTGGTGTTATCCGTGGACGGTCACCGCGCTGGCCGGGACGCACGTATTCCTGCGCCGCGTCGACCCGCAAAAAATTCTCACGCTGATCCGGCAACATCGGGTCAGCCATTTGTGTGGGGCGCCGATTGTGCTTAATGGGCTGGTCAACTTGCCTGACTCGGCCAAGGCCACCATCGATCATCCGGTCGATGCCATGCTGGCGGGGGCCGCTCCACCGGCCAAAGTCATTGGCGCGGTCGAGGAGATGGGCATCAAGGTCACCCACGTTTATGGCCTGACCGAGGTGTACGGCCCGGTGACCGTGTGCGCCTGGCATGCGCAGTGGGATGAACAACCGCTGGACGCGCGGGCAAAGATCAAGTCGCGCCAGGGCGTGCGCTATCCGACCCTGGAAGGGCTGATGGTGGCCGATCCGCAAACCCTTGAGCCGGTCCCCTGCGACGGCATCACGGTTGGCGAAATCTTCATGCGCGGTAACACGGTGATGAAGGGTTACCTGAAGAACCCCCAAGCGACAGCCGAAGCTTTCGAGGGTGGCTGGTTCCATACTGGCGACCTGGCGGTTCGTCACCCCGACGGCTATGTCGAAATCAAGGATCGCCTCAAGGACATCATCATCTCCGGCGGGGAGAATATTTCCACCATCGAGGTTGAAGACGTTCTCTATCGTCACCCGGCCGTGTTGGAGGCCGCCGTGGTAGCCCGCCCGGACGAAAAGTGGGGCGAAACGCCTTGTGCCTACATCACGCTCAAGGCCGGTTATCAGGACACCCGGGAGGCCGAGATCATCCTCTTCTGCCGTGAGCATCTGGCGGGGTTCAAGTTGCCCAAAACCGTGGTGTTCAGCGAGTTGCCGAAAACCTCCACCGGCAAGATCCAGAAGTATTTGCTGCGCGATTGGGCCAAAGCCCTATAAACAGAGCCCCTGGATCAGGGGCTCTTTTCTTTTACTTGTCTCGCCTGTCGACCTTGCTGAAAAGGTCGTGTTACAGCCGGGCTACTTTCTGCGGTTCGCCGCCGCCCCAGTACAGCCAGGTCCAACTGTCGCCTTTGCGCTGGAAGACCCCGGTTGCGACGTACTGGACGACCGTCGGCTCGCCATTTTCAATCGTGTGGCCATCAATGCGGATCTGCGCCCAGGCAATGTCTGCGCGCATCCAGGACACCACCAGTTTTGGCTCCCAGCGAATGTTCAAGGTGCTCACCCAGGTCACGCCATTTTGAACGGCCTCGGTCCCCATGAAGTACTCGTCAAGGCCTGAGCCGGCGATCGCCACGTCAGGGTCGGCGAAATGCTTGGCGACATCTGAGCCTGGGGTGGAAAAGCCATCAAGCACCTTGGCGATAAACGCATTGAGCGATTCCCGGGTGGCTGCATCGGTAATCAGGGACGGTGACTGGTATCCAGCGAGGCTGTCGATCATAAATGCTCCAGATTTACTGCGGGTTTCGAGGATGTCGTTCCTTGAAGTGGGTAGAGCATACGTCCCGTATGAATTCATGCTATTTTGCATTCGCTGCGTATGTCAATAAATATACATGGCGTAGGTTTTGCGTGAACCACTTATCGAAAGGATCAACGATGTGACTTCGAAAGCAGCGGGCGGCGAGTTTCCCTGGCAACGGCATATGGCTATTGCAAATCAATCGCAGTGCGCATGACAATAAGAGTCATTATCAGTAACGAATGACTCCCTCGTCATGTCCGCCAACGAATTATCCCTGCGTAGCGCCGTTCACGATCTCTATTGCGACCATCACAGTTGGCTCAAGGGCTGGCTACGCAAGCGCCTGGGCAATGCGTTCGATGCGGCGGACCTGGCGCAGGACACCTTCGTTCGGGTGATCAAGGCTCGTAACGCGCTGGAGATCCGCGAGCCGCGACCGTACCTGTCGATGATCGCCAAAGGCTTGTTGATCGACCTGCTTCGTCGACGATCGCTGGAACAGTCTTATCTGGAAGCCTTGGCCGCCATTCCCGAATGGCAGCAGCCGTCGCTGGAGGAGCAGGCGATCCTGTTGCAGGCCCTGGTGGAAATCGATCGGCTGCTGCAAGGCTTGGGGCCGAAGGTCAAGCAGGCGTTCATCCTGTCCCAGTTCGACGGCCTGACATACCCGCAGATCGCCGAGCGTTTGAACATCAGTTCCCGCACGGTCAATAACTACATGGCCAAGGCCATGGAACATTGCTGCCTGATGCAGATCCGGTTGGAGTTGGCATGAGCCTGTCGCCTGCCGAGTTGAAAGTGATTGGCGTCGCCGCGCAGTGGTACGCCCGGCTTCGCTCGGGTGTCGCGACTGATACCGATCGGGCCGCCTGGAATGACTGGCTGATGTCGGATCCTTCTCATCACCAGGCCTGGCAGCGCATGGTCGACGTCGGCGAGCAGATGGCGAGCGTGCCGGGCTCCCTGGCTGCACCCGCGTTACGCGGCGCTGATCAATCCCGGCGTCAGGTGTTGCGCAGTGTGCTGGTCCTCGCATCAGCCGGCTCACTGGGTTGGTTGGGCTGGCGCAGTGAAGCCTCCCGGGCGCTGTTTGCCGATTTTCACACCGCAGTGGGTGAGCGCCGTGAGTATCGCCTGGCGGATGGCAGTTCCTTGCTGCTGAACACCGATACCTCGGTCAACCTGCGCTTTGATGGTCGTCAACGTACGCTCGAACTGTTGCGCGGCGAAATCCTGGTGACAACCGCCGTCGATCCTTCGCAACGGCCCTTTAAAGTCCTGACTCGTCATGGAGAGGTGCTGGCACTGGGGACGCGATTTATCGTCCGCTGCGCCGAGCAGAGTGGTGGGGTGGCCGTGATCGAGAAGGCCGTGGAGGTCCGTTCGGCGGGTAGTGGCTCGGCGTTGCGCCTGGAGGCCGGCCAGTCCCTGGCTTTCGATGAACACTCGGTGGGCGCTGTCCGGCGCAACGATGCTTCAGTCGGTGCCTGGCACCAAGGCAGCATCATTGCGATCAATCGTCCCTTGGGCGAGTTGCTGGCCGATCTTTCTCGCTATCGCACCGGCGTGCTGCGCTGTGATCCGCGCATTGCACAGCTCAAGGTGTCCGGCGCATTTCCCATTGATGACACGGACCTGGCACTGGCGGCGCTGGAGAGCGGGTTCTCCCTGCACATCGCGCGGTACAGCCGTTTTTGGGTCACCGTGTCGCCACCTGCCAATGCGATTTTCCAGTGAATTAAAAAAGTATGTGTGGGTTTGCACTTTTCATGCGCACCGTTCGGCTCATCCCTCAATGAGTTTTTACAGATCGTCTTTTGGGGGAGGGTAAGCATGTTTCGGGTGTACAAACCGGGTCGGTTGACGACAGCAGTAAAGCTCGGGCTATTGGCGGCAACGACCGCGGGCGTATGGTCAAACGTCACGATGGCGGCTCAGTTACCGGCGCAACAGCAAAACTCGGTCAAGTCCTTTGACATCGCGGGCGGCAGCCTGACCGAAGTCCTCAGTCATTTCGCCAGCGCGGCGGGTGCGGCGCTTTCGTTTGATGCGCGTCAAACCGATGGCTTGAAATCCTCCGGGCTCCAGGGTACGTACGGTATCAGCGAAGGGTTTGCGCGGATTCTGGCCGGCAGCGGCCTGCAAGCCGAACCCCAGGGCAATGGCACTTATGTGCTGCGTCCGGCACCGGCGACCGGCTCGGCGCTGGAACTGGGCGCCACCAACATCAATGGGCAAATGCTCGGTGCGACCACGGAAAACAGCGGCTCCTACACCACGGGTGCGGTGACCATCGGCAAGGGCGAGCACTCGCTCAGGGAGACGCCGCAATCGGTCACAGTGATGACCCGCAAGATGCTCGACGACCAGAACCTGAACACCATCGACCAGGTCATGGAAAAGAGCCCGGGCATTACTGTCTACGACTCGACCATGGGCGGTAAATACTTTTATTCGCGCGGGTTCCGGATGTCCGGCCAGTATCAGTACGACGGCGTTCCGCTGGACATGGGCAACCTCTACGTGCAGGCCGACAGTTTCAGCGGTGACATGGCCTATTACGATCGCGTTGAAATCCTTCGTGGTGCGGCGGGCATGATGAAAGGCTCGGGTGGCACCGCTGGCGGGGTGAATTTCGTGCGCAAACGCGCGCAGACGACCCCGCACACCGAAATCACGCTGTCCGGCGGCAGCTGGGACAACTACCGTGGCCAGGTCGACACCGGTGGCCCGCTGAACGAAACCGGCACCTTGCGCGGGCGGGCGGTGGTGGCCGAGCAGAGTCGGCATTACTTTGTCGATGACGCCAGTCGCAAGGATCAGGTGTATTACGGCGCGCTTGACGCGGACCTGAGCCCCGACACAACCCTCGGGTTGGGCGTTGCCTATGAAGACGTCGACGCCAACCCTTGCTGGGGCGGCTTGCCGCGTTACCGGGATCGCAGTGACTTGAAACTCAGCCGCTCGACCTGTCTCGATCCTTCGTGGAATACATGGCGCAGCAAGCGCACCACGGTGTTCAGTGATCTGAAGCATCAGATCAACGACGACTGGAGCCTCAAGGTCGCCAGCGTCTATACAAAAAACACCCAGGACATCAAATACGCATTCGCTTCCGGCGCGGTGACTCCCGGCACGAACACCACCGGCATGCTCGGCAGTATGTACGATTACGATCAGGTCGATTACGGCCTCGATGCGTACGTCGATGGCAAGTTCGACGCGTTCGGTCAGAAACATGAGTTGGTCGTGGGCTTCAACGCCAGCCGTTCGAAAAAGGACGACTTCTACTCGGTGGCGTTTCTGCCGCAACGGCAAAACGTGTTCAACCCCGACAAACATATCCCGGAGCCGGCTGACAGCTACTTCATCGATAACTCGTCTCGCGGCGGGCCGGTCAATTCAGTGACCAAACAGAAGGGCGTTTACTCGACACTGCGGTTGAAACTGGCCGATCCGTTGACCTTTGTGGTCGGCACCCGGGTGAGCTGGTACAACTCCGATACCGACTCCGACTTCATCAACACGGGGACTTCGGAACACGCCAGTACCACCGAGACCGGGCAAGTCACGCCATTTGCCGGCGTGCTGCTGGACCTCAACGAGAACCTGACGGCCTACGCCAGCTACTCGGACATCTTTACCCCGCAAGGCAACTACCGCTCCGAGGATGGTTCGGCGCTCAAACCGCTGGTTGGCCAGAGCTATGAACTGGGGATCAAGGGCGCCTGGTACGACGGTCGCCTGAACAGCTCCTTCAACCTGTTCCGCACGATCCAGAAAGATCAGGCACAGACGGACTTCAACTCGTCCTGCCCATCCTCCGACGGTTACTGCTACGTCAATGCCGGCAAGGTTCGCGCCCAGGGTTTTGAGGCCGAGATCAGCGGTGAAGTCATCGAACGCCTGCAATTGCTCGCGGGCTACACCTACACCCAGACCAAAACCCTGGATGACATCGACAGCAGCCTGAACGGCGCCGCGTTCAACAGTTACGTGCCTCGGCATATGCTGCGGATGTGGGGTGACTACGCCTTGGGCGGATCGTTGGAACGCTTCACCATCGGTGCCGGTGTGAACGCGCAAAGCGACAACTTCCGGGTGTCTGCGTCCAGTGGCGAGAAAATCAGCCAGTCAGGTTATGCGATCTGGAACGGCCGCATCGGCTACCGCATCGACGACACTTGGTCGGTGGCGCTCAACGGCAATAACCTGTTCGACAAACGCTACTACGCCACCATCGGGACCGAGGCTTTCGGTAACTACTATGGGGATCCGCGTAACTTCATGGTTTCGGTAAAAGCGAGTTTCTGATTCGAAAGGAAAACCAGTCCGAACGTCTGTTCTTTGGCCGGATTTCGAACTCAAGTGATGCTGGCACATAAAAAGAGCCCGGTTCTGCATTCGGGCTCTTATCTATTCTCGCCTATTCCTTAATTTCCACGGTAAGTGGAAAAGCCATAAGGGCTGAGCAGCAACGGAATGTGGTAGTGGGGAACAGTACCGTCCACTTCGAAAATAACCGGTACTTCCGGAAAGAAGCTGGCCATCTTGTGTGCAGTGTCCCGTCCTGAATAAGGTTTACACCTTCTGACTTCTTTTCAGGAAGGTGCAATGGATACGGGCACGAAGCGCAGTCAGCGTGATTACACACTGACTTTTAAATTATCGGTTGTCGACCAGGTCGA
>NZ_MSTQ01000028.1 GCF_001945365.1 Pseudomonas reinekei | reverse complement strand
TGTGGGAGCTGGCCTGCCAGCGATGGCGGCCTGACAGGCGACCTTGATGTTGCGGTCGTACCCGATTCATGTGGGAGCTGGCCTGCCAGCGATGGCGGCCTGACAGGCGACCTTGATGTTGCGGTCGTACCCGATTCATGTGGGAGCTGGCCTGCCAGCGATGGCGGCCTGACTGTCAGCCTTGCATTTGCTGGTGTACATATCCGTTGCTGCGGTAACGGCTGCTTAGGGTTCCGCTCTTACAGCGGGTCACTTTGGAAAAGCCCCAAAGTAACCAAAGGGCTCTTGCCCCTTTCGTTCGGTGCCTCGCTGTGGCTCGGCATGCCCGCGCTCCGGTCCTGCTCCGTGGGCCCGCCGCCATCGGCCATCCATGGCCGGGGGCGGCTAACCCGGCATCCATGCCGGGTTGCCCACTGCGCAGCACCTGCGCTCGGCCTCTCGAGGGGGCAGGTAAATCAAAAGCCAAATCAAAAGCGAGGCGGCCTACCGGCCGGCCTGTTTGTCGGGTTCGTCCGCATTCGCACCTGTAGGAGCCGGCTTGCTGGCGATGGCGCCGTAACAGCCACCGGATCTGACAGATGTATCCCGCCACCAGCATTCCCTTCGAAACACGGCTTTTCCTTGGCCCTGAAAGCAACAAGCCGAAGCAATCGCTCCGGCTTGTGTCATCAGCAGTTCACTCCATCAGTCACGCAACCACTCGATAACACGGCACATAGGCGGCACCACCCGGCAACTTCATCCGGTGCTGCGCGACAAAGGCCTTGAGCAGTTGATCCAGCGGCTGCATGACCGCCGCATCGCCACGGATCTGATACGGACCGTGTTGTTCGATCAGGCGGATGCCCTTGTCCTTGACGTTGCCGGCGACGATGCCGGAAAACGCGCGGCGCAGGTTGGCGGCCAGTTCGTGGGGCGGCAGGTCGCGGCTCAGTTTGAGGTTGGCCATGTTTTCGTGGGTCGGGTCGAACGGGCGCTGGAAGCCTTCGTCGATTTTCAGCAACCAGTTGAAGTGGAACGCATCGTTGCGCTCGCGGCGGAACTGTTTGACCGCCTTGAGGCCCAGGGTCATCTGCCGGGCGACTTCTGCCGGGTTGTCGATGATGATCTGGTAATGCTGTTTCGCAGCCTCACCGAGGGTGGCGCCGACGAAGGCGTCGATTTGCTCCAGGTACGGCGCGGCGTGTTTCGGGCCGGTGAGGATGACCGGGAAGGGCAGGCCTTCGTTGTCCGGGTGCATGAGGATGCCGAGCAGGTACAGGAACTCTTCCGCGGTACCCGCGCCGCCCGGGAAGATGATGATGCCGTGGCCGACGCGAACGAAGGCTTCCAGGCGTTTTTCGATGTCCGGCAGGATGACCAGTTCGTTGACGATCGGGTTCGGCGCCTCGGCGGCGATGATCCCCGGTTCGGTCAAACCGAGGTAGCGGCCACCGTGGATGCGCTGTTTGGCGTGGGCGATGGTGGCGCCTTTCATCGGGCCTTTCATCACGCCGGGGCCACAACCGGTGCACACGTCGAGGCTGCGCAGGCCCAGTTCGTGGCCGACTTTCTTGGTGTATTTGTATTCTTCGGTGTTGATCGAATGGCCTCCCCAGCACACCACGATTTTCGGTTCGACGCCGGGGCGCAGGGTGCGGGCGTTGCGCAGCAGGTGGAAGACGTAGTCGCTGATGCCCTGGGAAGTGCTCAGGTCGATGCGTTGGCTGTCGAGTTCGTTTTCGGTGTAGACGATGTCGCGCAGGGCGCTGAACAGCATTTCACGGGTGCTGGCGATCATTTCGCCGTCGACGAAAGCGTCGGCGGGGGCGTTCAGCAGTTCCAGGCGTACGCCGCGGTCCTGTTGGTGAATGCGGATTTCGAAGTCCTTGTAGGCTTCGAGAATGGTCTTGGCGTTGTCGACGTGGGCGCCGGTGTTGAGGATGGCCAGGGCGCATTGGCGGAAGATGTCGTAGGTGCTGCCGGATCCGGCTTCGCTCAGTTGTTGGACTTCCCGTTGGGAGAGTGTTTCCAGGCTGCCTTTCGGGCTGACCGAAGCATTGATTACGTGTCGTTGGGTCATTCAATGATCCTTAAAACGATGTCATTCCTACAGAAACAATGAATGGCATCCGAATAGTGTGTATCCATGAAAGAAGATGGCACTAAATACGCGGTCTCGCCATGTCCCCGATTGACGATGAAAAGATGAAAAGGGAGCCCAGCATAGCTAAATCCCGTGCAGAGGCGATAATGCCCCGCAGTCTTTTTGATGCAGCGTCTTTTTACCACTGAAGAAAGGAATCCTGCCGCAATGTTCGAAATCCAGCCGATGGACGCCCAAACCTACCGCCAACAGACCCGGCGCAGCACGCTGATCATTGCGCTGATCTTCGTGGCGCTGGCGATGGTGCTCTCCACGGTCGCGGTGGCTGTGTTCGGCGAGCCTGGCGGCGACAACCTGCGGTTCAACATCGGCGGTGTGTTTGCCGCGGTGCTGGTGATGGCGGCGTTGATGCGCAAAGTGTTCTGGACCCAGGATTGGATGGCGCCAGCGGTCTATAGTTGGCAACTCAAGCGCAGTCTGATGAGCGTCACCAACGTCATGCATCACCTCACGGTCGCCGTGGAGGCGGATGATCCGACGGCCATGAAGCTGCTTCGGTTCTACCATTTGGGATTGAGCCAAATGCACGAACTGGACGGTAACTCCAGCGACCAGGGGCAATTGCGCCGGGAAATGCAGCAACACGAAGCGCGAATGCAGGCGCTGGGGCTTGATCCGCAGCAAATACGCCTGGACCCGGCCTGGCTGGAGGCGGTGAAGCGCACATCAGGCTAACCCCGATAGCGTGGCCATCCCGGGGAAGGCATAGTGAGTAGAAATCGAGCAGGAAGCCTCGTTTTCCCAATCATCAAGGAGCGAGCGACATGGGGCATCCGTCCATTCACGATCGTATCGAAAGTAGCCGGCCTGGCGTTGCCCGCCTGAAGATTCGCTCCGCAGTGACGCTGCTGGTTGCGGTGTGCCTGTCGATGGCGGTGATTGTCATCTGGGAAGGCTGGCGCTCTCGCCAGTACCACCTGCATGACAAGGAAGTGGCGATGTCCAACCTTGCGCAGACCCTGTCCTCGCAAGCGCAGGCGACGATCAAGCAGGCCGATACGCTGCTGCTTACGCTGGTCGATCGCCTCGAAAACGATGGCATCGATGGGGGGCGGATCAATCGCTTGCAGCGTTTGCTCAGCGCCCAGCGCAGTGAATTGAGTCAGATCCATGGCCTGTTTGTGTATGACGAAACCGGGCGATGGATCGCCAATTCAAACGGCGCCGAAGTCGGTGTGGCGAACAATTCCGACCGCGAATACTTCATCTTCCATCGTGATCACCCTGATCGCGGCCCGCACATCGGCCCGTCGATCAAGAGCCGTTCCAGCGGCGAATGGATCATGACCGTATCACGGCGGGTCAATCATCCCGACGGCAGCTTTGCAGGCGTCGCACTGGCGACGATTTATCTCAGCCACTTCCTGCAGCTCTACGACAGCATCGACATTGGCAGCAACGGTGTGATCAGCCTGATCGCCGACGATGCCCGCATTGTCGTGCGTCGACCGTTCCATGATGCGGACATCGGTTCCAGCTTGAGCAAGAGCCCGCTTTTCACCCAGTTGCTGCCCGTCAGCAGTGCCGGCACGGCCACGATCACATCGGTGATCGACGGCGTCGAGCGCGTGACGGGTTATCGTCGGGTCGAGGGCTATCCGCTGATTGTCTTTACCGCGCTGAACAAAGACGAAGTGTTGGCGAGCTGGCGCAAGGAGTCGCTGCTCAGTGCCGCTATCGTCTCGTTGTTGCTGGGGTTTTTGGGCGTGTTGGGTTATCGCCTGATCAAGCTGATGAAACAGCAAAACCGCATTCAGAATGAACTGCTCGGCGCCCAGGACAAGTTGCTGGAGGTCAATCGCAACCTGGAGCTGTTGGCGCTGGAAGACGCCCTCACCGGGCTGGCCAACCGGCGTCAGTTCGATCTGTTCATTCACGCCGAAGCGGGGCGTGCCCGGCGCAACCATACCGGCCTCGCGCTGCTGATGATCGATGTCGATCATTTCAAGGCCTTCAACGATCGCTATGGGCACCTGGCGGGCGACGACTGCTTGCGCAAGATCGGTGCGATCATCGTCGACACCATCAAGCGTCCCGGTGACCTGGCGTCGCGTTTCGGCGGCGAAGAGTTTGCCGTGGTGCTGCCCGGGACCGATTACGTGGGGGCGTTTTTGCTGGCGGAGAAAATCCGTAGCGCGGTGCTCGCCAGCGGCCTGGAGCACAGTGAAAGTCCCGAAGGGGTGGTGACGGTCAGCGTCGGCGTCTGTGGCTACGATGCGGCTTCCCAAGCGGCTACCGAAGACTTGATCGGTGCTGCCGACAAGGCGTTGTACGTGGCCAAGGCCAGCGGTCGCAACATGAGCGTCATCGCCAACTGAGATTCAGACAAAGCGGTCACTGCCCTGCATCCGCATGTTACTCAATCCTCGGACTGCGCTCTTTCAACGGGTCCACTGTTTGATGACCTGAACATAGACCACCCCGTTGACCAGTAACACCAGCCCGGCCAGCCACAGTTGAATGCCCGGCGTCAGGCCGGCCGGGTAAATGATCGGCCACACATAATGCTCGATGAAACCGGCGCCATAACCGCTTTGCCCGGCAGCATGGCGCATCAGGTTTTCCCAGCGCGTCAGCGGGCAGGGCAGGTGGAACACTTCCACTGCCACACCCCATGCGGCGCAGGGCAGGTGCCAGCCGATCAGGCCGCGCCATTTGAGCAGCAGCAACCCGCCGAACAAGACGAACAGAATGAATGCCAGGTGAAACAGCACCAGCCCATCGGCGGCAATTCGGTAAAACATCTCGTCTCTCGCTGGCGTCAGGCGATCGCTCTATCCTACTCGCGAAAATCAGAGATCTGCGCGAGCATGCGTCCGATGTGCCTGGCGTGATAGAGCAACTTGTCGACCTGTTCGACGAATTACAGTGCCGTATTGCGCAGGGAAGCATGCTCAACAAAGATGAAACGGCGGAGAACGCGTGCGCGATCTGAATGGAACGGGTTCGTGGCAATGCGCAAGATTGTTCAAGCCTTCGGCGGCGACTGCTGGCACAGTCTGGCAACTTTCTTCTGGTTGTAGAGCGTTATGTCCAACTCACACCTGCCGCGCAGTGCGTTTCTTCGCGGTGCCGCGGCGATCATGCCGTTGTCCCTGGCCACCGCGCCCTGGGGCTTGCTGGCCGGTTCCATGGCCATCGAGGCCAACCTCACACCGCTGCAAGGGCAAGGCTTGTCGAGCATTGTCTTTGCCGGCGCCGCGCAATTGGTGGCCATTGGCATGCTCAAGGGCGGGGCCGGGATCTTTTCGATCCTGTTGACCACGCTGTTGCTGACTTCCCAGCATCTACTCTACGGAATGAGCCTGCGCTCGGTGATTTCGCCGTTGCCGGGTCGCTGGCGTGTGGGCCTGGGCTTTCTGCTCACCGACGAGTTGTTTGCCCTGACCAGCCAGCATGACAAGCAGCAGTTTGATCGCTGGTACGCCTTGGGCGTCGGCCTGACGTTCTACATTGCCTGGAACCTCTTCACCCTCGCCGGAATCGTCCTTGGCCGCAGCATTCCCGGCCTGGAGCACCAGGGGCTGGATTTCTCCATTGCCGCCACTTTCATTGCACTGATCACTCCGGTGGTGCGCAACGTGCCAACCGTGGTCTGCGTTGCTGTTTCGTTGTTCTGCTCGGTGCTATTCAGCTATTGGCAGTGGGGCTCGGCGCTGGTGTTGTCGGGGCTGGCGGGCATGACTGCCGGATTTATCTGCAACAAATTCCAGGGAGCGCGCACATGATGGTCTGGGCAGTGATTGTCGGCATGGGCGTGCTGGTGTTTCTCAATCGTTATGTCTTTCTCGAGCCGCGGCTGCCGCTGCGTCTGAGCAGCAATGCCCGGCAGTTTCTCGGCTTCGCCGTGCCCGGGATGTTGACCGCGATTTGCGGGCCGATCGTGTTCATGCCCGAGAAACAACTGAACCTGCAATGGGACAACCCGTACCTGATCAGTTCGCTGGTGGCGGTCTGCCTGGTGCTCTACACCCGCAACACCTTGCTCAGCATGGTGTTGAGCATGGGCTTCTTCTTTTTGCTGCGCGGGTGGCTGTAAGTCGGGCACAGGATTCTGATCTACGCTTAAAACGGATGAACAGTTCCTTCAGGAAGAGAGGTGAACATGGCAATCGACCCCAAGCGTCCGGACCCGGAAGACGACATGGATGAGCCGACAGAAGAAGAGCTTGAACTGCAGCGAAAATCGGAGAAGACGTGGAAACACGACGACAGTCGCGAGTTGTCGGATCGTGACATCGAAATTCCATTAAAACCCTGACCCCTGACCGGGTTCCAGGCCCGATAAAGCCCCGTTTTGTCGCGGGGCTTTGTCGTGACTGTAACCGTTACCTGGAGTTTTCCAGAGTGTTCAGGAAGTCCGGATGAGCGGCCCGAAAACCCAATGTCTTGTCGATCCAGGCATTGAGTTCGTTGACCATTACCGGGGGCTTGCCCGGGTAACTTTCGAGGGTTGAACTCAGGATTTCATTGATATTGGGGATTGAACGCAAGTTACGGGTCTGTATGTATTGCCCGATGAAACAGTCGAGTTGGTAGTGCTCTGTCTTTGTAAGATAAACACGCGCCAGACTCACGACTTGATTATTTATAAAATCGTCGCGCAATTTCGTTCTCTGCAAGGCTTGATGTATGGGGATTGCCTAATTGCTGACTCTTTGGTCAGCTGATGGTGCTGCTGGAAATACGGCGCGAATACTAGCGGTAGCGACAAAAAATGTATGCAACGCGACTCCCTGGTCAGACCAGCGGTTGAATCGGGAATGCCGGTGTTAATTGACTGAAACAGTCTTCCTTGTAGTTGTAACTTTATCCTTCAGAAATACCTGTTATTTATGCCAGAGTCACTGTCGTTATTGACACTTTCAGGTTGTTTCAATAATTAATTCCGGTCCTTGGTTTCTCGCATTGCCAACCGCTTTTCCAATCTTGTGCCAGCAGAAAGCGTGGCTGTCTTCACCTTGCAAAAGTACCATTTGCTCGGCGCGTTCCCTGGGCGTGGCCGGGTCCAGCCATTCCCGCGCCAGTTCGGCGGAAAACACCACCGGCCGACGGTCATGAATGTCCAGCATGCCGCCGGCGCTGTCGGCGGTGATGATCACAAAGCCATCGTCATCTCTGGGCGCAGCGCCGCCCGTCGGGAATTGGCCGATGGCGGCGCAGAACACCGGCCCCTGATCACGTCGCCTAATCAGCCAGGGTTGCCGCGTGCCGTCTGCGGCATCGACCCATTCGAACCAGTTGTCGACAGGGCAGATCGCCCGGTGTGGCCAGATTGACCGGAAGAAAGGACCGTGGGCCACTTTCTCGACCCGCGCATTGATCGGCGCGGCGCGATCCTTGGCCCAATGCGGACGCCAGCCCCAGCGCTGCGAATCGGCGTGCAGGCCGTCGTCTTCCCGATGCAACAGCGCCAGTTGCGTGGTGGGCGCGGCGTTATAACGCGCCAAAGGCTGATCGCCGACGTGGTTGATCAGCGCATCGGGAATGCTCAGCACCGCGACGAAGTCGTGGATGCCCCGGTATTGCGACAAGCGTCCGCACATCGACGGGTTCCTCTGGTCAAGGCTTTCAGTCTAGTTGCCTCAGTCCACGTGCGCCCGCCAGCTGCACCGCCAGTTCCTGTCGGAACCAAACTCTGTGTACCCTTATCCAACTTCGGCTCGCAGCGCGCTGGGAGCTGAAGCAGGATGAACGGGCGAAGGAATTTTGCCGTTTGACGTATTGACCGCAACGGTCTGGTCCAAGGCAAAACATGAAACAGTGGTTGAAGATACTCCTGACCGGCGCAATGGCCGTCGGCCTGCTGGGCTGTATTGCAGCCCCCATCGAAATGACCCCGCAAACCGAACAGGCTCTGCGTGCGCAACCACCGATCCGCTTTCTGCTGACATTCGATGACGGTCCCAGCGCCTCGAGTTTCTGGAACCCCACCGAAACCGTGCTCGACAGCCTGGCGGTGAACCCGCTGCAGCCGGACATCAAAGCCGTATTCTTCGTGCAAACCCGCGCCACTCGGGCCGGCAACAGTGAGATCGGCCGGGCGGTCATGCACCGCGAACGTGATGCCGGGCACATCCTGGCCTTCCACACGGCCACGCCTTCACACACCAATCACCGTTCTCTGGACGCGCAAGAGTTGCAACAGGCGCTCACCGATGGTTGTGCCGATATCGCGGCGATCAGCGGTGCGCCGCCAACCCTGGTACGGCCGCCATTCTGGAGTTACGACAAGCGCACCTTCGCCGCTTATCAACAGCATGGCCTGCATGTGTTGCTCACTGACCTGAGCGCCAACGACGGCAAGATCTGGGGCTTCAATGCCAGCCCGCGGCGGCGCTCGCACATGCTGCGTTCAATGTCCGAGGTGCGCGAGCGCATCGCCCGTGGTGAGCTGCCCGTGGTGGACGGGGTGATTCCGGTGGTGGTGACCTTCCATGACCTTAATCGCTACACGGCCCGGCATACCCGCGAGTACTTGCAGATCCTGCTCGACAGCGCCCAGGCGACGGGCGTCAGGACTGCAGGCCAGCCGTTTTACGACGACACCGCCGCGCTGCAACGCGCGGCGATGGCACGCACGTTGCGTGACAGTTCGCAGCCGGTTGAACTGCCGGGCGTGTGGAACTGGATCTGGAAGGACAATCCGCATTGAATAATCTGTTCAAAGTGAGAGGCATTTAACACTTTGCGCTGGCGCAAAATCGGCAAAGGCGATCTATGCTGAAACGGATCCAAACCGATCAACTGTCGCCGAGGCACCGGCCATGGTTCCTATCTCAGTACTTTGCAACATCGTAGAGTCCGGTTTTGAGCCGCTGACTTGTGAGTGCACGGAAACCCTGGGCCTATTGCGCATCGAGGTTTTCGAGCCCGCTTCCGGCGACGTCAAGCTGTTGATCGATGGCGTGTCGACCGAGCAACTGACCAGCGTGCGCGCCATCTCCGAGCTGATCGGCGAGTTGCGGACCGAGATGAGTGCCGGGCGCCGGGCGTTTGCCGGCTGATCGCTTTCAGTTCCTCGGCAACAGTTCATCAATCATCCGCAGGCAATGGTTCAAGCCCGGC
Source organism: Pseudomonas reinekei (assembly GCF_001945365.1). GTDB lineage: Bacteria > Pseudomonadota > Gammaproteobacteria > Pseudomonadales > Pseudomonadaceae > Aquipseudomonas > Aquipseudomonas reinekei. Next base: position 53,542 of record NZ_MSTQ01000028.1, on the reverse strand, counting down.
GACACATCGCCCACCCGCCGACTGAGTATGATCGGCGAGGTCGCATTGTCTTCCAGTAATGGCGTGAAGCCGATGTCGTCGCGGTGCAGCAATTGCACCGAGGCCGGCACCAGCGTGACCCCGATTCCGGCTCCCACCAAACCAATTGCCGTTTGCAGCTCGTTGGTCCATTGCGCGACGTGGATGCTCACGCCGTAGGACTCGAACAGCGCGATGACGTGATCGGCATAGCTGGGGCGTGGGTTGCCGGGGTAGAGCACAAAGGGTTCCCTGGCCAGATCGCGCAGGCTGATGGGGCCGGCAAGCAAAGGATGCCCGGCGGGCAGGGCGGCAACCAGGCGGTCTTCGGTCAGTACGGTTTGTACGATAGCCGGGTCGTCGATACGGATGCGTCCGAAGCCGATATCGATACGTCCGGCCTTCAATGCCTGCACTTGTTGCAGGGTGGTCATTTCCGAGAGGCCCAACTCCAGCTCCAACGGCTCGCCACTGCGCAAGCGGCGGATCAGTTCCGGAAGCACGCCGTACAGCGTCGACGGCGCGAAACCGATGCCCAGCCAGGTTTTTTCCCCCAGCCCGATGCGCCGCGTGTTGTCGCAAATCTTGTTCAGCTGTTCGAGCAGGGCGGTGGAGTGTTCATGGAAAAATCGTCCGGCGTCGGTCAACTTCAGTGGTCGCCCACGCTCCAGCAGGATCACCCCCAGTTCATCTTCCAATTGCTGGATTTGCCGGCTCAAGGGCGGCTGGGCGATGTGCAGCAGTTCGGCGGCGCGAGTGAAGTTGAGGGTTTGCGCCAATACCTGGAAATAACGCAAGTGCCGCAGTTCCATGGAGCCTCCAGCAGTCAGTCGGTTGCATACCTTTAAGGTATCAAGTCAGACCAATTCTATATTGGCATCGAGAAAAAAGCCGTACGAGAATCGATTCCAGAACTTCAAGAACCTGACGGGTATCGAAATGCTTGCAACAGCCATTGAGTCGATCGAGACGATCATCGTCGATCTGCCGACCATCCGCCCGCACAAGCTGGCGATGCACACCATGCAGAACCAGACCCTGGTGATCATCCGCGTGCGGTGCGCCGACGGCATCGAAGGCATCGGCGAATCCACCACCATTGGTGGTCTGGCCTACGGCAACGAAAGCCCGGACAGCATCAAGACCAACATCGACAAACACTTTGCGCCACTGTTGATCGGCCAGGACAGCGGCAACGTCAATGCCGCCATGTTGCGCCTGGAGCGCAGCATCCGTGGCAACACCTTCGCCAAATCGGGGATTGAAACCGCGCTGCTCGACGCTCACGGTAAACGCCTGGGGCTGCCGGTCAGTGAACTGCTCGGCGGCCGGGTGCGTGATGCGCTGCCAGTGGCCTGGACCCTGGCCAGTGGCGATACCGAAAAAGACATTGCCGAAGCGGAAAAAATGCTCGACTTGCGTCGCCACCGCATCTTCAAATTGAAGATCGGTGCCGGCGAGGTCAACCGCGACCTGGCCCACGTGATTGCGATCAAGAAAGCCCTGGGCGACCGCGCCAGTGTCCGGGTCGACGTCAATCAGGCCTGGGACGAAGCCGTCGCGCTGCGTGCCTGCCGGATTCTCGGGACCAACGGCATCGACCTGGTCGAGCAGCCGATCTCGCGCAACAACCGCGGCGGCATGGCGCGTCTGAACGCCATGAGCCCGGCACCGATCATGGCCGACGAGTCCATCGAGTGCGTGGAAGATGCGTTCAACCTGGCTCGCGAAGGCGCGGCTTCGGTGTTCGCCCTGAAGATTGCCAAGAATGGTGGCCCGCGCGCCGTGTTGCGCACTGCCTCTATCGCCGAAGCGGCGGGTATCGCCCTGTACGGCGGCACCATGCTCGAAGGTGGCCTGGGCACCATGGCCTCGGCGCACGCCTTCGTCACCCTGAACAAACTGGCGTGGGACACTGAGTTGTTCGGCCCGTTGCTGTTGACCGAAGACATTCTCAGCGAACCGCTGGTCTACCGCGATTTCGAGCTGCACGTGCCGAACACGCCGGGTCTGGGTCTGAGCCTGGATGAAGAACGCCTGGCGTTTTTCCGCCGCGACAAGACATCCACCGCCATTCATCAAGCCTGAGGAGAGCGTTATGCTGTTCCACGTAAAAATGACTGTGAACCTGCCGGTCGACATGAATCCAGAAGCGGCGGCCAAATTGAAGGCTGACGAAAAAGCCCTTGCCCTGCGCCTGCAAGATCAAGGCAAGTGGCGTCACCTGTGGCGCATCGCCGGGCACTACGCCAATTACAGCGTGTTCGATGTCGGCAGCGTTCAGGAGCTGCATGACCTGCTGATGCAACTGCCGCTGTTTCCGTACATGGCCATCGAAATCGACCCGATGTGCCGGCATCCATCTTCCATCCGTGACGACGACCGCTGAGCCCAGCCTGCCCAGCGCGCTAACCTAATAATTACAAGATGAGGAAACCACCCAATGAACGTCAAAATTTCCCACACTGCTGAAGTCCAGAATTTTCTCGAAGAGGCCAGCGGCCTGCACAACGACGCCGGCAATCCACGGACCAAGGCGCTGATCTATCGCATCCTGCGTGACTCGGTGAACATCATCGAAGACCTCGCCGTGACCCCGGAAGAGTTCTGGAAAGCGGTCAACTACCTGAACGTGCTGGGTGCGCGTCAGGAAGCCGGACTGGTGGTGGCCGGTCTTGGTCTGGAGCACTACCTCGACCTGCTGATGGACGCCGAAGACGAGCAGGCCGGCAAATCCGGCGGCACCCCGCGTACCATCGAAGGCCCGCTGTACGTGGCGGGTGCACCATTGTCCGAAGGCGAAGCGCGCCTGGATGACGGGGTTGATCCGGGTGTGACCCTGTTCATGCAAGGCCGCGTGTTCAACACCGCAGGCGAGCCTCTGGCCGGTGCCGTGGTGGACGTCTGGCACGCCAATACCGGCGGTACCTACTCGTACTTCGACCCGGCCCAATCGGAATTCAACCTGCGTCGCCGCATCGTCACCGACGCCGATGGCCGCTACCGTTTCCGCAGCATCGTGCCGTCGGGTTACGGCTGCCCGCCGGACGGTCCGACCCAGCAACTGCTCGATCAACTGGGCCGTCATGGCCAGCGTCCGGCGCACGTGCACTTCTTCATTTCCGCACCGGATCATCGCCACCTGACGACGCAGATCAACCTCGATGGCGAAAAATACCTGCATGACGACTTCGCTTACGCCACCCGTGACGAGCTGATCGCCAAGATCACCTTCAGCGACGATCAGCAGCGCGCCGCTGCCTACGGTGTGAGCGGTCGCTTTGCCGAAATCGAGTTCGATTTCACCCTGCAATCGTCTGCCCAGCCTGAAGAACAACAGCGCCACGAGCGGGTTCGCGCACTGGAAGACTGACAACAAGCCCTGTGGGAGCGAGCCTGCTCGCGAAGACGGAGTCAGCGTCAACATCAATGTTGACTGACATTGCGCTTTCGCGAGCAGGTTCGCTTCCACAAGGGTTTCGGTTAGCTGTCTGGAAAATCTCTGGCGACTGATGCAGTGTTCTAGAATGGCCCGAAGCGTATAACAACAACGAGAGTGACCCGATGATGCAAGCTCAACTGTTGAGTCAGCGCAGCAGAGTGTTCGACCATGCCGACCCTTATGCGGTGTCCGGCTACGTCAATCAGCACGTCGGTAATCACTGCATTCTCATGCCCCGTGCCGGCAGTCCGCTGGCCAGCCTTGACCATCGCAAGTTCGCCAGCCTCGACCTGTGCCGCATCAGCTACGGAGCCAGTGTGCGCGTGACGTCCGGTGCGCTGGACAGTATTTATCACCTGCAAGTGTTGCTGCGCGGCAACTGCCTGTGGCGTGGCCACGGCCAGGAGCATTACTTTGCGCCTGGCGAATTGCTGCTGATCAACCCCGACGATCCGGTGGACCTGACCTATTCCGCCGATTGCGAGAAATTCATCCTCAAAGTCCCGACCCGCTTGTTTGAGTCAGTCTGCGATGAGCAGCGCTGGCGTTATCCGGGGCAGGGCGTGCGGTTTCTGGAAAACCGTTATCAACTCGATGAACTGGAAGGTTTCGTCAACCTGTTGGCGATGATCTGTCAGGAGGCCGAGTCCACCGAACAGATCCCCAGGGTGCAGGAGCATTACACGCAGATCATCGTCAGCAAGATGCTCAGCCTGATGAAGACCAACGTCTGCCGCCTCGAACTGAGCTCGCAGGCGGCCACCTTCGAGGCGATTGCCGATTACATCGCCAATAACCTCAAGCAGGACATCGACAGCGAAGAACTCGCCCGCCAGGCGCACATGAGCTTGCGTTCGCTGTATGGCCTGTTCGAGCGCAATGCCGGACTCACGCCGAAAAACTACCTGCGCCAGAAACGCCTGGAACGCATCAACGCCTGCCTCAGCGACCCGACCTGCAACGTGCGTAACGTCACCGAAGTGGCGATGGATTACGGCTTCCTGCACTTGGGGCGGTTCTCCGACAGCTACCGCAAGCAGTTCGGCGAATTGCCGTCCGATACCCTCAAACGCCGGCATTGAAACCGACACGTCCAACATTCATGGCGCCTGACCCGACGTCTTCGCGAGGAGGCTCGCTCCCACAGGGGTAACGCGATCCAGTGTGGGAGCGAGCCTGCTCGCGAAGGGGCCTGCACATTCACCCTTGATAGCGCCTGACACACCGCAAGCCCCCTGCACAATACGGATAAAGGTCTGCACCCCGCGGATAGTCCAGCCCATTGCCCCGTCCTAGCATGACCCCTGCCTGAACAATAACAATGGAGGCGGCAGCCATGACCCTGCGACCCGAATATTTGCATTCCCTGCTTGAAGACGATCCCAACAAAGGCGTCTATCGCTGCAAGCGCGAGATGTTCACCGACCCCCGGTTGTTCGATCTGGAGATGGAGCACATCTTCGAAGGCAACTGGCTGTACCTGGCCCACGAAAGCCAGATCCCCAATATCAACGATTTCTACACCACCACCATGGGGCGCCAGTCGATCTTCATCGCGCGCAACAAGGACGGTGTGCTCAACGCCTTCATCAACGCCTGCAGTCATCGCGGCTCGACCCTGTGCCGGCACAAGTCCGGCAACAAAAGCTCCTACACCTGCCCGTTCCACGGCTGGACCTTCAACAATTCCGGCAAGCTGCTCAAAGTCAAAGACCCGGCCAACGCCGGTTACCCGGCGAGTTTCAATTGCGAAGGCTCCCACGACCTGACCAAAGTGGCGCGTTTCGAGTCCTATCGCGGTTTCCTGTTCGGCAGCCTCAAGGCCGATGTGTTGCCGCTGGTGGAGCACCTGGGCGAGTCGGCGAAAATCATCGACATGATCGTCGATCAGTCGGCTGATGGCCTGGAAGTGCTGCGCGGTTCTTCGAGCTACATCTACGAAGGCAACTGGAAACTCACCGCCGAAAACGGTGCCGACGGCTACCACGTCAGTTCCGTGCACTGGAACTACGCGGCCACCCAGAACCAGCGCAAGCAGCGCGAGGCCGGTGATGAAAACCCGACCATGAGCGCCGGCAGCTGGGCCAAGCAGGGCGGTGGTTTCTATTCCTTCGACAAGGGCCACATGCTGCTCTGGACCCGTTGGGCCAACCCCGAGGACCGTCCGCTGTACGAGCGTCGCGACGAGCTCGCGCAAGACTTTGGCAAGGCTCGCGCCGACTGGATGATCGAGAACTCGCGCAACCTGTGCCTGTACCCGAACGTGTATCTGATGGACCAGTTCAGCTCGCAGATCCGTATCGCCCGGCCGATCTCGGTCAACCGTACGGAAATCACCATTTACTGCATCGCGCCGAAGGGCGAGAGCGATCACGCGCGGTCGAGCCGGATTCGGCAGTACGAAGACTTCTTCAACGTCAGCGGCATGGCCACGCCGGACGACCTGGAAGAGTTTCGCTCCTGTCAGACCAGCTACCAGGGCAGCGTCACCACCTGGAACGACATGTCCCGGGGGGCCGAACACTGGATCGAAGGCGCCGATGAGTCCGCGAAGGAAATCGACCTGCATCCGCTGCTCAGCGGTGTGCGCACCGAGGACGAAGGCCTGTTCGTGCTGCAACACAAGTATTGGCAGCAGACCATGCTCAAGGCCCTGGCGGCCGAGCAGTCGAAACTGATCGCCGTGGAGGACGTGCAATGACCCTTTCCTATGAAGCGGTGCGCGACTTCCTTTATCGCGAAGCACGTTACCTCGACGACCGCCAGTGGGACGAATGGCTGGAAATGTACGCCCCCGACGCGACCTACTGGATGCCGTCCTGGGATGACAACGACGAGCTGACCGAAGACCCGCAGCGGGAAATCTCGCTGATCTGGTACGGCAACCGCACCGGCCTTGAAGACCGCATCTTCCGCATCAAGACCGAGCGCTCCAGCGCCAGCGTGCCGGACACCCGTACGTCCCACAACATCAGCAACATCGAGCTACTGGAACAAGCCGACGGACTGTGCAAGGTGCGCTTCAACTGGCACACCCTGAGCTTTCGCTACAAAACCGTCGACAGCTATTTCGGCAGCAGTTTCTACACCCTCGACGTGCGCGGAGAAAACCCGCTGATCAAGGCCAAGAAAGTGATCCTGAAGAACGATTACGTTCGCCAGGTCATCGATGTTTACCATTTGTGAGGCGGCCGTCATGACCCATTCCATCGCGTTCAATTTTGAAGACGGCGTCACTCGATTCATCGACGCCAACGTCGGCGAAACCGTGGCCGATGCCGCGTACCGCCAAGGCATCAACATTCCGCTGGACTGCCGCGACGGCGCCTGCGGCACCTGTAAGTGCTTTGCCGAAGCCGGGCAATACGATTTGGGCGAGGAGTACATCGAAGACGCCCTCAGCCCTGAAGAGGCCGAACAAGGGTTTGTCCTGACCTGCCAGATGCGCGCCCAAAGCGATTGCGTGGTGCGGGTGCCAACGTCCTCGGAAGTCTGTCGCACCCGTCAGGCCAGCTATGACGCGACCATCAGCGCCGTGCGCCAGTTGTCCGACAGCACCATCGCGCTGTCGATCAAGGGTGAGGCGTTGAGCAAACTGGCATTCTTGCCGGGGCAGTACGTGAACCTGGGCATTCCCGGTAGCGAGCAGACCCGCGCCTATTCGTTCAGCTCGTTGCAGCGCGACGGCGAGGTCAGCTTCCTGATCCGCAACGTGCCGGGCGGGTTGATGAGCAGCTTCCTCACCGGCATGGCCAAGGCGGGCGACAGCATGAGCCTTGCCGGTCCCTTTGGCAGTTTCTACCTGCGCGATATCCGCCGCCCGTTGCTGTTGCTGGCCGGTGGCACCGGGCTGGCGCCGTTCACCGCGATGCTGGAGAAAATCGCCGAGCAGGGCAGTGATCACCCGTTGCACCTGATCTATGGCGTGACCCACGATTTCGACCTGGTGGAACTCGACCGCCTGGAAGACTTCGCCGCGCGCATTCCCAACTTCACCTTCAGCGCCTGCGTCGCCAGCCCTGAGAGCCAGCATCCGCTCAAGGGCTACGTCACCCAGCACATCGAGCCAAAGCATTTGAATGACGGTGATGTCGACGTCTACCTGTGCGGTCCACCGCCGATGGTCGAAGCGGTCAGCCAGTTCATTCGCGAAAAAGGCATCGCCCCGGCGAACTTCTACTACGAAAAATTTGCCGCCAGCGCGGCGTGAGGTGCTGATGGACAGATTCACAGACAGAGTCACGCTGATCACCGGCGCGGCACAAGGCATCGGCCGGCGCGTCGCAGAGCGCATGGCCGCGGAAGGGGCGAGGCTGATTCTGGTTGATCGTTCCGAGCGGGTGTTCGAGGTGCAGCAACAATTGTCACCGGACTGCCAGGTCCTGGCCCTGACTGCCGATCTTGAGCAATACGAGGAATGCAATCGGGTGATGCAGACTGCCGTAGAGCGTTTCGGGCGCCTGGACGTGTTGATCAACAACGTCGGCGGGACAATCTGGGCCAAGCCTTTCGAGCATTACCAAGCGTCGCAGATCGAAGCCGAAGTTCGCCGTTCGCTGTTCCCGACACTGTGGTGTTGCCACGCCGCACTGCCGTTCATGCTGGAGCAGGGCAGTGGTGCGATCGTCAACGTGTCGTCCATCGCCACCCGCAGCGTCAATCGCGTGCCCTACGGCGCGGCCAAGGGCGGTGTGAATGCATTGACGGCTTGCCTGGCGTTCGAAACCGCCGGACGCGGCGTGCGGGTCAATGCCACGGCGCCCGGGGGGACTGAAGCGCCGCCGCGGGTGATTCCGCGCAACAGCGCCGAGCAGAGCCCGCAAGAGAAAGTCTGGTATCAGCAGATCGTTGACCAGACCATCGAGAGCAGTCTGATGAAACGCTACGGCACGCTGGATGAGCAGGCCGGCGCAATTCTGTTTCTGGCCAGCGATGACGCTTCCTACATTACCGGCATGGTCATGCCGGTTGGCGGTGGTGATCAAGGCTGACAAACGATGGGTTACAAGCGGCGCTGAAAGGCCCTGACGATCCTGAGCGTGGCGTCGCTGGTGTCAAGGTTGTGTACGGCATCCAGGGGAAACCAGATGCAATCGAAGATTTCGTTTTGTGGTCGGGCTTCATCCAGATTCACCACTGAGGCTTCGTAGACGTGGTGGCGGGTGCCAGACGTTTCCAATTCCATCACGTACAGCATGTCATCGCTCTCGAGCCCGGTTTCTTCCTGGAGCTCGCGCTGGGCTGCCTCTGCCACCGTTTCACCGGGTTCGACCTTTCCGCCGGGCAATGCCCAGCGACATCTCGGCTTGCGCACCAGGAGAATGTGCCGGTCCTGCTCGCAAATGATGGTAGCGCGTACTTTCATGTGTTACTCGATTGCCGTTTGTCATAAAGCAGAAATAAAAGTGCAATATTCAAGCCGCGCGCATTTTGCCTCTCTTCGGGACGTTGGAGGGCTTCACAAGTGTAAAAGTGCATTTAAACGGAGTGATTCGACACGACGTCTGGTCGGCATTCTTGCGGCAGGTGGGTGTAAGGTAGAAGCGTTGACTCTGGATATCACTGCCGAAATGGAGGGTGACTATGAGCGTTCCGATGTTGAACAGAATGCACATGAACGGTTACGACGTACTCAGCGTAAACAACGGCCCATGGCGTGTCTGCACCAAAGGTGACCGACTGGCGTCATTTGCCAGCCGAGAGGAAGCCTTGGCATTTGCGGCGTCTCTTCCCGGTTACCGATCGAAGTCGAGCAAACAGGCGAACAGTCAGTAAGCTCATGTAGCGCAGGCAAAAGCCCCGGCATGCCGGGGCTTTTTGTTGTGTCGGGAGTGTCCGGTGAAAGGTCACTTGTTGCGAGTGATGGTCTTGGCTTTCACTTCCTCGGCATACTCCGACAAGCGCTTTTCATCGCCTTGAAACAGGTCGCACAGGCGCTTGACGGCTTCTGCATCGACATCGTTACCGGTCAGGCGCAATTGCTCCGCGATGCGCAACAGTTCTACTGCCGACCATCGCAGGTCTGACGCCAGCCCTTGCAGATCACGCCGAAGCGCTTGTTCGCTTTCGTTAAGCCACATGATGTTCTCCTGAAACGCTGTGCTACGGAAGGTTAGACCCATTACTGACACGGGGCGTTGTATTCGTCGGCTTCTGCGCCGTTTCCTTTGGTCGGGAAGTTTGCGCGATCGGCAAAATTCGCTGTCGTAGTCCCGTAGTGGTTTTACAAATGGCGATCACAGCACCATCTCCTAAGGCGCGACGCCGCAAAATGGCTGCCGGCGTAGGGAGAGGCTACATTTCATGTTTTGAGGATAAGGAAGCTTTATGCAGAGTCGCAGGTTGTTGGGGGGTGTGGTTTTGGCGTTGTTGGGGGGATGTTCGTTGCCGGCGTCTGTCGTGCCCGGCGAACCGAATGTCAGCAAGTACAGTGAGAAAGCACCCAAGGACTATGCGGCGTGCGTATTGCCGATGTGGCAGAAAGAAGTTTCCAACAGTACTCAGGCGTCGATTTCCAATGGCTACCGGATCACCGCGCCCAGCATCATCACGGCCGACGAGGTTCTGGACATCGTGAAGTCCAAGGACGGTAGCCGGGTGTCGCTGTATCAAGGTCCGCCCTGGGCCAAATCCGGCGCACTGCGCGATGCAGTGCGTGACTGCCTGTAGTCTTCAGCCGGAGATGTCCGTGACCTGGATGAGTTGACCGTCGCTTGCCTGAGCGTTCGCTGTGCCTTTCTTTTCCCGGCGCTCATTCATCCAGTTGTCGACCTGCGCATTGAACTCGGCTGGCGCTTTACGCCCGACTTTCCTGGCGATATCCAGAATGGTTTGCTGGGCGAGGGCGTCTTCCATGCGCTTTTGCGCCGTCATCATCGCGCCATGCACCGAACAGTGGCCTTCAAGCGCCCAGGCGGGGGCCTCACCCTCAAATAACGCACAGCGGCCACGAATCTCCCGGCATTCAAAAATGGCCTTGCGCCCATCGATGGCGTTGACGATATCCAGTAGCGAGATCTCGTCGGCTGGTCGCGCTAACTTGAAGCCACCCCGCACACCCTCGGTGGCGACCACCAGTTTTGCCTTGGCCAGTTTGGTGAAGATTTTTGCCAGATAGTCCAGAGGCACGCCCTGCAGTTGCGCAAGGTCGCGCACGCTCGCTTCACGGGTATCGCCGCAATTGCCCACCAGGTAAATCAGGCAGTGAATGCCGTACTCGACACCTGCGCTGTAAAGAGACATATCGATCTCCGACTAATGTTGTCGCAAATATTAGCAGCTGATGACCCTCTGTTCAACGCGCCGATCCGCTTTTGAATTTTTCTGATAACTGTGCTGAAGCTCCGGGTTTCACAGGGTTTTCCCGGTGTATCGATTTGATCGATTGCAAGCATCTGAAAAAATCTGTTGCGGTCTTTAACTCGGACTAATAGAGTCGCCGTTGTCAGGTCGGGAGCCCAGCGCTGCGTTCACCAGGACGAGCACACCAATCCCCTGATCATTCAACGAATTTCAATGCCTCTCTGGAGCGACAAATGAAACAGCATATTTTGGTAATCGGCGCAGGTTTCGGTGGCATGTGGACCGCTTTGAGCGCCACGCGTCTGTTCGACATTCATGGTCACGATGACGTTGAAGTGACCGTGCTGGCTCCGCAGGCCGAACTGCGTGTGCGTCCGCGCTTCTACGAGCCGAATGCCCACCAGCTGGCCGCTCCGATTGGCGAACTGTTCGATGCGGTCGGTGTGAAGTTCATCAAGGGCGCCGCCGAAACCATCGACGTCGCGCAAAAGCGTGTGGGCTACATCGACGCGGCGGGCGAAAAACAGGTCGCCATCTACGACAAACTCGTTCTGGCCACCGGCAGTCGTCTGGCCGTGCCTGGTACCCCGGGTGTGGCTGAGCATGCGTTCGATGTCGACCAGATCGAGCAGGCCGTGCGCCTGGAAAACCACCTCAAGTCCCTGGTCAACCAGCCAGAAAGCCAGGCGCGTAATACTGTCGTGGTGGCCGGCGGCGGTTTCACCGGCATCGAAACGGCGACTGAAATGCCGACTCGACTGCGGGCCATCCTGGGGGATCGTGCGGACATCAACGTGATCATCGTGGATCGGGGTAACAAGGTCGGCGGTTCCATGGGGCCGCAAATCGCCGAGAAAATCGTTGAAGCCAGCGTTGCAACCGGCGTGAAATGGCACCTGAACGCTTCGGTTGTCGCTGTCGATGAACAAGGCGTGACGTTGTCCGATGGCCAGCGCATCGACACCAAGACCGTGGTCTGGACGACCGGCGTGCGCGCCAGTTCGCTGACCGAGCAGATCCCCGCCGAGCGTGATCATCTGGGACGCCTGCATGTTGATGCGCATCTGAAAGTCATCGGGCTGGACGATGTCTACGCCACGGGTGATGTTGCCTACGCGGCCAGCGATGACATCGGCAACCATGCGTTGATGACGTGTCAGCACGCGATTATGTTGGGGCGTCATGCGGGCAATAACGTTGCAGCACAGATTCTGGGTGTGGAGCCGACGCCGTATCGTCAGCCGAAGTACGTGACCTGTCTGGACCTGGGGGCTTGGGGGGCGGTTTATACCGAGGGCTGGGATCGTCAGGTCAAGTTGTTCGGGCAGGAGGGCAAGGAACTCAAGACGCAAATCAACACGGTGTGGATTTACCCGCCGGTGGCTGATCGTGCAGTGGCTTGGGCGGCAGCGGATCCTTTGATTCCGATTGCGTGATGATTACGGCTTGAACTGAATCCTGCCCGGGATTACCTGGGCGGGATTTTTTGTTTTACCTCTTAGGTGTTAAGGCACCCAAAAAATCAAACCATTGCCTGCGTGAAATTCATAGTGTATTTTTTCATGAAATTAAAACTATAAAATTTCACGGAACCGGTATGTTTCAGCAATCCACCCAACACATTGCCAGCTATTACGCCCATACCTGCGCTGATAAAATCCCCAATCGACCGGCTCTGGAAGGCGAAGAAGCCACTGAGGTACTGATCATCGGCGCCGGTTTCAGTGGCCTGCATACCGCTTTACGCCTGACCCTGGCTGGCAAACGCGTGACGTTGCTGGAAGCCAGCCGCGTGGCCTGGGCTGCATCAGGACGCAACGGTGGCCAGGCCATTCTCGGCTGGTCATGCGACATGCCGCCGCTGGAAGCCGCACTGGGCTACCAGCGCGCGCGGCAGTTGTGGGAGGGGATGCGCTGGGCGGCGCGGGAGTTGCGGGATTTACCGGGACGCCATGGCTTCGATTGCGACTATCGGCCCGGCCACTTGTGGACCTCGGTGATGCCGCGCCGGGTCAGTCTGCTCACCGAATGGCAGCACGAAGCCAGCCACAAATGGGGTCACGACGGTTTGCAGTTCATCCCCCGGGACCAGTTGCCCGACTGGGTTGCCAGCGAGCGCTATCAGGCGGGGTTGTTCGATCCCGAGGGCGGGCATTTGAATCCGCTGAAACTGGCGTTGGGGCTGGCCGCTGCGATTGAGCGTGCCGGCGGGGTGATTCATGAACACAGTAAGGCACTGGATTACCGCGAGGAGGCAGGCGGGTACGTGGTGACCACCGAGCGTGGTCACATCCGCGCGGATGTGCTGGTGCTGGCTTGCAATGCCTACCTTGATCGCCTTGATCCACAGCTCGCGAGTTGTGTGTTGCCTGTCGGCACGTACCAGGTGGCCACCGCTGAGCTGACTGAGGAACAGGCCACGGCGTTGCTGCCGGGCAATGTGTGTGTCACTGACAACCAGTTCGTGCTCGATTATTTCCGTCGCACGCCGGACAACCGGTTGTTGTTCGGCGGTGGTTGCACTTACCTCGGCGGCATGCCGAAGGACATCGCCGGTGCCACCCGGCCGTGCCTGGAACGCGTGTTTCCACAATTGAAAGGCGTTGAGCTGGAATTCGCCTGGGGCGGGCACATCGACCTGACCCTCAAGCGCACCCCCGACATCGGCCGGCGCGGCGACCTTTACTGGCTGCAGGGCTACTCCGGGCACGGTGTACTGCCGACCCTGGCCGGGGCGCGGGCGGTGTCCGATGCAATACTCGGCCAGCAAGATGAACTGGCGTTGTACCAGGGTTTGACCAACGGCAGCTTTCCCGGCGGCAAGTACATGGCCGCTCCGCTGGAAGCCATCGGCAAAGCCTGGTATCGGCTGCGCGACAGCATTTGAAACAAGAATTTGCGGAAGCCTATAGATGGACATGCAAGAAGAGATTTCGGCGCTGGCGATCCTGATTCAGGACCTGCGCAAACACAAGAAATACACCCTCAAGGAACTGGCGGACAAAATCGGCCGGTCGGTGGGTTTTCTGTCGCAGGTCGAGCGCGGCTTGTCCCGTCCCACGGTCGCAGACCTGACGGCCATCAGCGAAACCCTCGGCGTGCCCACCACCTATTTCTACAGCCTGCCCAAGCCCATGGCCTTGCCCTGGGTGACGCGGCCGGATGAGCGCCGCACGTTGTACTACGCCGACGGCATCACCGACATCATGGTTTCACCGAAAATGCGCGCGTCCTTTTCGATGCTGGAGAGCCAGCTGGAACCGGGTGCGAGCAGTGGTGACCGGCACATGAAAGACAGCTCGGAGCAGGGCGGCTATGTCCTCGAAGGGCAGTTGACGTTATGGCTGGATGACGACGAGCCGGTGACTCTGCACGCCGGCGACAGCTTTCAACTCGCCAGTCATGCCCATTGCCGTTACGGCAACCTTTCTGACCAACTCACCCGCGTGCTTTGGGTTTACACCTGATAAAAACAAGGAACAACAAGATGGATGCTGTGTGCTCTGAACTGCTGGCCGAAGTGCGCGGGTTTCGTCAGCGCAATCCCGATGTGCGTTACGTCGACCTGATTTCCCTGGACATCCCGGGCCATTTCTATGGCAAGCGCTACCCGATCGAAATGCTCGAAAAAGTCGCCGCCGGCAGTGCGCTCAAGTTGCCGCAAAACTGTGTGTTGCTCGGCACTCAGGGCGGGCTGTTCAAGATCGGTGACTATTGCTTCAACGACGGCGACCCGGATGCGCTGCGTCGCCTGGTGCCGGGCACGCTCAAGCGGGTGAGCTGGGAGAAACAGCCACTGGGGCAAATGCTCATCACCTCCGATGGCACAGAAAAGCCGATCGTCTTCGAGCCGCGTGAAGTGTTGGCGCAAGTGCTGGACCGACTCAAACGCAAAGACATTTTCCCGGTGGTGGCGTTCGAGCTGGAGTTCTATCTGTTCGACAGCCAGTTGCGTGATGGCATGCCGCAGTTTGCCCGCGATCCGTTGACGGGTGATGCAGACGACCAGCCCAATATGCACATCGAACGCCTGTCGCGGTTTGCCCCGGTGCTCGATGAAATGGTCGAGACCGCGCGATCGCAGGGTATCGATGCCACGGTGATCACCGCCGAGTTGGGGCCGGGCCAGTTTGAAATCAATTTCGGCCACTCGGACGACGGCCTGCGCGCCGCCGACTGGGCCGCCCTGTTTTGCCGCAGCACCCGTGGCGTGGCGCTCAAGCACAACTACCGCGCCAGTTTCATGGCCAAGCCGTACTTGCAGCATCCTGGCAGCGGCATGCATGTGCATGTGAGCCTTTACGACAAAGCCAGCAATAACCTGTTGGCGGTGAATGGTCAGCGGGCATTGCGCCATGCCGTGGCCGGTTGCCTGGATGTATTACCGCACTGCATGCCGATTTTCGCACCGAACCACAATGCCCTGCGCCGTCTGAGCGGCACGGTGAACGTCGCATCGCGCGCCAGTTGGGGGTTTGAAGACCGTGATGCGTGCCTGCGCGTGCCGGACTCGGACGCGAAAAACCTGCGAATCGAACATCGTCTGTCCGGCGCTGATGCCAATCCATACCTGGTGCTTGCGGCCATTCTGGTGGGCCTGGAGCAAGGGCTGGAAGGGAAGTGCGAGCCGATTGCACCGCTGAACGAAGACCGCAGCAGTGGTATCGATTTCCCGCTGGAAATGCTCGAGGCTGTGCACTCAATGCGAAATCACTCACCACTGCGCGAAGGATTGGGCGCGGAGTTTGTGGATGTCTATTGCGAGAACAAGCGTCAGGACCACCTGGCCTTCCTGCACGACATCAGTGCGAGGGAGTATCGCTGGTTCCTGTAGTTAAAGAGGATTCTAGGTTAGCCCTAAAAAATATCTGGATATTTAATGGGTTAGACAGTTTAGTAACTGGCTGGTTAAGCAAAATATCTTGTTACAGCGCGAAACATTGCGTAATATCCGCGCCGCGTTCACCACCACGGTTTATGCATTTTTAAGTCCCGGGCGTCCATCAGCTGCCCGGGATTTTTTTTGCCCGCCATTTTTACGTCCTGCGAGCTTCGAGGCTCAATCAGGACTTCGCTTCCTTCGTGCCCAGCACGTCGCGGATGTTATCCACCACATTGCTGTCCTTGATGACATCGTTGAGCCAACCTTCCAGCGGCATGTTGCCCCATTTGATCGCGCGTTCGATCAGGTAAGGGACGGGACTCTGCGGTTCGGTCTGCTTGAAGAACTGCGCGATCCCCGCCAGCAGGGTGAACGCCTCGTCGCGGGTCTGGGGCGTGGTGCGCAACGGCGTGACGGGAATGTCTTGCTGGGTCTGGGTCATTGCAGCACCTATGGGTTGTGTGCCAGCGCTTTCGGAGACGGTCGGGGCAGGCGCGATGGGGGTCGGGTTCAGTTCGATCCCTCGATCCTTGAGCAGTTTCTCGGCCAGTTGCCCAGCCCGGGACAACACGTCAATGAGCCCGGCAAAACTCGGCGCGTCATGGCCGAACAGCCGGTCAGCGGTACTCTGCAGTTGCTGGCAGGCACTCAGGCTGGCGGCAATTTCGCCGGCTTTGCGGCGCAGGTGATCCGAGTCGGTCAGCACCACCGAGCGCTGGAACACCTCGGCGTTGATCTTGCCTTCGTCAAGGGCGGCGCGCATGGCCTGCGGGCTTTGCAGGGCCAGGTTTTCGACATGCCGGGATTCGTCATAACGAAGCAAGCCGTATTGCTGGCCCTGGGTGATGGGCAGACCGCCGACGACATCGGCGAGGGTCGTCTTCATCCACGCCAGGCGGGCCGCACGCTCATCGACGCCGTCTTCGAGGGACGGAAACAGATCGGCCCAGAACGTATCCAGAATACGTTCGGCCAGCGTCAGGCCAAAGGTGATACCGCTGAAGTGATACTTGTGCGCCAGCCCTTCGCTGAGCCAGGCGACAAGCATCAGGTCCTTGCTCTGTCGAGCCAGGCCTTGGGCAGCCAGGGTGATGGTCAGATACCAGTCAGAGGACTTCAGATCCGTTTGCCAGTCACCCTGGGTCAAATAATCGGGGTCTGCTCGCCGCGCTTCTTTCACCTGATCGAACAAGGCGGAAAAGCTCAAGTCTTCGCCGCTCCCCTCATTGATGGGCGCGGTCAGTTCGGCCAGCGAAAGGTCGTTGAGAAATTCAGACATAGGAAACTCTGATCAAAATAAAAGAACACCGTGCCCGCCCGGCAGGCACGGTGCTGAAAACGAGCCGCCGGGGCGGCCCGTCATTGCCACGGTTTTATGCGAAAACCTTGTTGGCAGTGCGATCCCAACCACCGGTGACGTTGCCGCCGCCCTGGCCATCGGCACGGCTCTGCTGGGTGTAGGTGGTTTTGATGCGGGCAAAGTTGAAGCTGATTTCTTCGATCGGCAGGTCGCCAACCGATTTGTCTTCACCGTTCTGGCTGCCACCGGCGACCGCTTTGACCGAAGACACCACGACTTCTTCCAGGTTGATGGTCAGGTAGGTCACCTTGTCACCACCAGCGCGGTTCACATTCAGTTGGATCTTGGCGATGTGCGTGCCTTTGCAGCAGGCTTCAAACAGCTTGGCAGAAGCCTTGTCCACGGCTTTGCGAATGCTGAAGTCGCTCAGCGCTACACGCTCCGACGAAGCACCACCCGACGAACTGGCCGTCGCGGAAGTGGCCTGGGTTGCGCCGTACTCGTAGCCCAGCACTTCGATCCAATCCTTGTGTTTTTCGTCCAGTACTTCACCTGGAATGCCGTCGATCTGGATGTATGCGTCAAATGCCATTTTTAGTTTCTCCTTACCTTCATTTAAAGGTTGTCACCTGCAAACAGATCACAGCCCTTCGTTTAACCTCTTTGAAACAATCAAGAGAGGTGTGTTACGCCAACTCGGGACTGGCCCGAGTGGCGGTTTTTCTTCATTGCACGTAGCGTCTCAATTGAGTGCCCGCACTTCGATTTCTACCCGCCGGTTGGGTTCCAGGCAGTGAATCAGCTGAGCCCTTGGTTGCTGCATATCGCACTTGACCAAAGGTTTGTTGCTGCCTTCGCCGACCGCCTCTACCAGCTCGCCGGGGACGCCTTTGCCGACCAGATAAGTCTTGATGGTTTGTGCCCGTTGCCTGGAAACCTGCAGGTTGCCCTGTGGATCGCCGAGTTGATCGGCATGCCCGGCGATGATGATTTTTCCGATGTTGGGCGTGCTGAGCAGCTTGCCGGCAATCGCGCTGAGCTGGCTTTGCCCCTCAGTCTTGAGGCTCTGGAAGTCGGCACGGGCAAAGGCGAACAGGGTGTCCGACTCCAGCGTGATGGTCTCGATCGAGCGCAACGACTGCGTGAGCAGGCTGTTGATGTAGTTGCGCGAGCTGGAGATCAGGAACGCGTTGTCGAGGATCCGCGGCACGTCCGGCTCGTGAATCTGATCGCTGTAGAAAGTGATCTGCCGGCTGGCGAACTCATAGTCCTGATGGGTCGCGGCGACGTCGGCGTTGCCGACCTGGCGGGCAATCGCCGGATACCAGTAATCCGGGATTTTCGCTTTCAGGAACGCCGGGTCGGCCTTGTCCCGTTGCGCACGCGACAGCATGACGTAAGTGTCCAGCGTGGCCTTGCCGAACGCGGCTATGGATTGCGCGCGGTTGTCGTTTGGCAACGCCTTGGGCTCGACGCTGTCCACGCCGGTCACCGGCATCAATTCTTTGGCATTGCGCTGGTAGACCTTGAGCGTGGTCAGCAGATACAGCGAGCGGGTCAGGTTGTCGGCCGTGGGTTTGAGCATCACGCTTTCCAGTCGATCGAAATACCGGCTGCGCAGCATTGGCTCGACCTTATGGCCCTGGTAAAGCCCGAGGCGCATGCTCAGTGGCACGCCTTCGTCGTGATGCCGGGCGTAGTAATGCGCGGTCCAGAAGCGCAGACGATCGAGGGTTTGCCAATCGGTGTATTGGCCGGTGGCCGACTGATCGTCGGCAGCGGCCTGCGTCAGCTCTGCCGAGAGGGAGTGCAGGGTGTTGCGGTTGTTGATGTACGACCAGCCGAGCAGGCTGCACAGTAGCACCGCGCCCAGCCCGGCACCGCCGATCCATGCCGCTTTGCGCCGACGCTCGCGATGGTTGGTGGTGTACAGCGCCACCAGATGCTGGTCGGGAATGATGACTTTGCGGAACAGGCTGTTGATGAACAATGGGCGCGGTTGCGCGTTGCCGCTGGCGACCTCCAGATCCCGTTCGAGCGAGAAACGCTCTGTCACTTGCCGTGCGTGCCCACCCATTTCCGGCTGGTCGGCATCGAGGGCGCTGGTGAAATAGAAACCGCGCAGCAGTTCTGCATTTTGATAAGGATTGGCCCGCAGCAGCGCATCGACGAACAGTTGCAGCCGTGGCTTGAGCGCCGCCAGTTCCAGCGGGAAGCGATACACCGCCGAATCCTGGCGGGTGATCTGAATGTCCTGCGTCACCAACTGCTGGCTCGCCACCTGTTGCCAGTAGCTGACCAACTCATCCATCGCGACACCGAAGCGCTGGCCCCAATCGGCCTGCTCGTAGCCTTTGTGGGAAAAGGTCTTGCCCATGACTTCGCCGCGCGCGGTTTCATCCAGCTGGCGATAGAAGGGGGCGAAACCCGGGACCAGGTCGCACTTGGTGAACACCAGGTAGACCGGCAGACGCACTTCCAGCAGGGCATGGGTTTCCTGAATGCGTTCGCGCAGGCGCTTGGCGATACGTTCCTGATCTTCCAGCGAGGATTGCAGGATGTCGTGGATGCTGACGGTGACGATCAGGCCATTGAGTGGCCGGCGCTGGCGATGCTGGCGCAGCAGCTGAAGGAAGGCCCGCCATTTGCCGGCCTCTTCCTGGTTATTCATGTAGCGGCCGGCGGTGTCCAGCAGGACCGCTTCGGAGCTGAAGAACCAGTCGCAGTTGCGCGTGCCACCCAGGCCCGCGACCCGCACGCCCTCGCGTTCGGCGTAGGGGAAATTCAGACCCGACTGATAAAGCATGGTGCTTTTACCGGCCGCAGGCTGCCCGACCACCAGGTACCAGGGCAGGGCATACAGCGCATCTTTGGCGTTGCTGCCCCGGGGCTTTTTGTTGTGCAAGCGTTCAATGCTCTGCAGCAGCCGCTCGCGCAGCAGGCTGACCTCTTCGCGATCGGCCGGGCTCGCGTTCAATACCGCCTGATCGGCATCTTCGCGCAGCAATCCTTCGAGATTGTGATGCCGGGACACGCCTCGATAAAGCAGCAAGACGTAGCCGGCCGACAGCCCCAGGAACACGCCAATGCCGGTCAGCAGGCTGTTGAGCGAACTGAAATCGAACGCCCGCCCGATGCCCCACACCACGAAGATCGTGAGGAAAAAGCACACCCCGAGAATGTAGGGTTGATAGCGCAAGAAGTAATACTTGATCTTGTTCATACGGACTTCGAATCCAGGGCATCGACAAAACGGTCGATAACGTCACCCAGAGGGCGGTCGATTTCGGGAAAGGCGTGTGTGCGGTAGTGCTCGTCGAAGGCATCGAAAGAGGCCAACACGTCGTAGCTTTGTGACCGCTCACTGATGCCTGTCAGCACGCGGTAGGCATCGCTGGTCTGGCGTGAGGCAAAACAGATCAGCCGGGGGCGCATGAAGTCGTCCGCCAGCAGGTTGACCTGTGGCACCGTGCGTTCAGGCGTCATTTGCGTCAGCCAGGTGACCCACAAATCGGCGGTCGGATTCTTCAGGCCTCTTTCCGCCGGCAAGGGCAGGGCGATGCCGATTGGCGTCGGGCGAGACAGATGCCGTCTGAGGGCCAGGAGTCGGGTCAGCACGGCGTTGGTAACGAACTCCGGGTAGGCACCTTCGAGCGCGGTACTGATGTCGCGCAGATTGAAATTCACCAGAAACTTGTCGTGCACGCGCCGGAACAACTCGAAGTCCTGGCCTTGTAATGGGCGCAGCGCCTTGATGCGTTCGAACAGCACCGTAGTGCTTTCGCCCTGGACTGCCATGTGCAGCAACGGCCTGATCTGCCCGCTGAACAGTTCGCCGAGGGTAAATGGATTGACCAGAGGCTCGACCTCGCTGGCCTTGAGGGTCTGGAAAATGAAAAACGGATAGCGGCGTCCACTTGAATCTTTGGAGCTGATCAGCCCGCCCAGCAGCCAGTTGCCGCTGCGTGCGCGGTAGCTGAAAAAGCACAGCGGCAAGGCGTCGAACAGTTCCCGCCAGTCTTCGCGGTGCTGCAAGGCCGCCAGCGCGCCTTGCAGCCAGCCGTCGAACTCGCAGACGTCGTCGCCTGCACCTTGCAGGCTGACGAAGTCCGGGCTCGCGGGGACTTTGCCGAAACAGCCGATCATTGGCCGGTTCCCTGATTCGAGAGGCGGCCTATCACAGCGGACGACCTTCTTTGGCGTTGAGCGCACTCAAGGCCTTGACGTTGCCCAGGTCCGTCAGCTTGACGCCACCGTAGTTGCGCACGGCGAGGCTGACCGGGCCGCTGCTGGTGTTCCAGCTGAAACGTTGTTGAATACCGTCCAGATCACTGACCCGTGCGCTGTCGTTCATGCGCAGCAGGCCCCAACGGCCCGGGTAGTCGAACACCGTGAGGCGCTCGCCGGTCAGGGTCACCACATCCAGGCGCGCGCCCGGCGTGGTGGTTGTGCCCGGCCACGAGAAGCGGCTCCAGCTGGTCTTGCCGTTACGGTAGTGCTGCACCTGGCCATCGAGGGTGAAGATGATGTCGGTCAGGCTGGCGGAGGGTTCGAGCATGATTTCAAAGCCATTGTCACGGTCCGACAGGCTGGCAATCACCTGGCCCAACGAGCTGGCCTTGTCGATGCTGTTGACCATGTTCGGGTTGACCAGCGGCGTTGCCTTGCTGTCGCTGCTCATGCCCAGGCCTTCGCCACCGGACAGGTTGCCGATTTCGTTACGCTTGAAGTTTGGCAGCAGGCCGGATTCCGGGTCGACGAAACGCTGCAGGTCCTTGACCGACGCTTCGTTGCGGCTGCCTGCCGCGATCGGATAACGGTGCGCCATGACCTGTTCCCACGGCTTGGCGATCTGCTGTGCCCAGGCTTTGGCAATCTGTTGGCCGGCAGGGTCACGCAAGGTTTCCCAGGCAAACTGGATCGGCAGGCTGAACAGGCCCTGCAACGCAGTGGACAAGCCGCCCTGACTGGTGTCGACGGTGGTCTCGACATAGTTGCGCACACTGGTCACTTCGCTTGGCAGCCCTTCAAGGGTTTCGCTGATCAGCTGCTTGCTGCTTTTACCGACGTCCTGGGAGCGCTGGATGTTGTTCATCCGCACCTTGAGTTTGCGCAAGCCCGCCAGGTAGCGGTCCATGATCGTACTGTCGGCACCTTCGGCGTTTTGCACGGCGAACACCCGCGACACCGGCTCGAAGCGTTTGGCCAGGCTGCCGTCGTCAACCGCCGGCAATGGCGAAATCAGTGAGCTTGGCGATGCATTCTTGCCATCAAAAATGCCGCTGACACTGCTCCAGAATCCGTCATCGGGCTTGATGCCTGCCTGCAGGGTTTCGCGGGGGGCAGGGACATCCCACTGGGTGTTGTCATTGACCGCCGCCAGGAGGATCTTCACCGGCGAGTTCTGCACATCGCTGAGCAGCGACAGTTGTTGAGTCGCGTTGGCCATGTCCGTGAAGTGGCGAACGCCGACGCTGTCGATCAGGGTGTACCAGGCCTGGGTGTAATCGCGCTTGTAGCGCGCCATGAACTCACGGATGAAATTGGCCTTCTGCACAATGCTGTCGGCGCCTTCGCCGTCGAGCACCCAGTCCGATTCATTCTGCAGGTTGCCGGACACCAGTTTGATCAGCTCCGGCTTGACGAATTGCTCCCAGCCCTGACGGGTGAAAATCGCTGGGACCGCTTCTGTGCCGTACAGCAATTGACGGCCCGGCAAGGGCACCAGATCGCTCAGGCCGACCGCCGGAAACTGGCGACTCGATTCCAGTTGCAGACGCAGGTATTCGCGGTCTACCAGCGAACTGGAAATCATGAACGACTTCAGGCTGTTGCGGGTTTCGCTGATCAACTGCTCGTTGCGCGACAAGGTCGGCGCCTGACCACTCTTGAGCAATTGCACGTACACCGGCGCATTGTCCTGAATCACCGCACTGCTGACCGCGTTGTCGGTGCTGGCGGTCTTGGCCCAGGCCACTGGCAGCGCCGCACTCACGAATTCCGGATCCGGATGGGTCGCAGGTTGGGTCAGCATCAGATACAACTTGAGTGCGTTGTACGATTCGATAATCGAAGCGACCTGGCGTTCATCGAGTCGGCCCAACATTTCTTCGGACAGCGAAAGCCCGCCGGTCGTCGCCGACAGTTCAGCGGCATCGCTCGCGGTAGCCGGGTTGCGCAGTGCTGTCAGTGCTTCGCCGCGAACCTGGTTTGCGGCGCCCCTGGCAGCCCCGTTCAAGCGACTGGCTACATCACCGGTACTGCGCGGCAGGTTGTTCAGGCGGGTTGGCAGTTTTTGCCCCTGCAAACGGGCTTTGGCTGAGCCGGCCTTGGCCGTCGCAGGCGCAAAGTTATTCTGCGGGTCCATGGTTTTGGCGAACTCATTGAACGCGCGCATCTGCAATTGCAGTTGCAGGGTGATCGGTTCCAGGGCCTGAGTGCGCAGTTGCTGCAAGTAGGCGGTCTGTGCGACGCGATAAACATCGTCACCCCGGTACAGGCCGGCGCCGAGTTGCAGCGGCACGCCTTTGGCGCGGTGCTTCTCTATAGTGGTGAGTTGCTCGCGCAGCAGTTCCAGGCCGTGCCCCGAGGCGAGTAACCGCGCACTGTCCGGCGATTGGTGCAGTTCGGTCAGTTGCTCGCGCAGTGTCGCCAGCCACTGGCGGTTGTTCTGGAACGACAGGATCTGCCAGCCAATGAACGCCACACCCGCCAGCACCGCCAGACCCAGCAGGGCAGGGCTGGCGGATTTGTTCTTGCCGAACCGCGACTGGTAAACGGTCAAGTCGCGATCGGGGAAGATCACCCGACGGAACGTATCGGTGATGAAGTAGCTGCGCTCGCTGATCTTGCGGCCGGTGCTTGGCTCCGGTTGCCCCTGCTCCGGTTGCAGGGCGAACGACTCGGCCAGGTCGTCTTCATACACCTGGCTCAGTTGCTGATCGGTCTGCAAGGCGCTGGTGAAATACAGTCCCCTCAACAACAGTGGCGCGCCGCTGCGACGGCTCTCGGCGAAGTGTTGGAGAAACTGCTCCAGCACGCCCGACAACTCGGCGAAATAGTTCGGGAAGTTCAGCAATGCACTGTTGGCATCGGCCCCCAACGCAATCATTTGCGCGTCGACGTGACGACGGATGTGGCTGTGCAGGTTGGCCAGCTTGGCGTCCAGCACCGGACGCAGGCCCTGGCTACGGATCTCGGACAAACCGAAGGTCATGCCCAGCGGTTGCTGGCGCTCGTTCAGGTCCAGGCCTTCGAACGCCTGGTTGAACCCCGGCAGTTGATCGGTCTTGCTCAGCATCAGGTAAATCGGTGGATTGGCCTCAAGGCAATCGTTGTATTCCTCGATACGCGAGACCAGTTGCGCGGCGAGCTCATTGCGCTTGGCCACGCTGCAGGCCAGCAGTTCCGGCAGGCTGACCACCAACACCAGGCCATTGACCGCGGCCTTGCTGCGCTGTTTTTTCAGCATGCGCAGGAAGGCGGCGAATTCGCTGGCCGACGGGTCGTCGCGCAGGTAACGGCCGGCCGTGTCGATCATCACGGCCTCGGGGCTGAAATACCAATCGCAGTGCTGCGTCCCGCTTTCGGTGTCGTTGGCGCTGCTGGCAATGTTGGCGGACAGCCCCGAGCGGGTCAGCAACGAGGTCTTGCCCGCGGCCGACATGCCGATGACCAGATACCACGGCAAATCGTAAAGTGCCGACGAACCGCCGCCACCGGCCGAGCGATCGGCGCGCAGCATGGCGATGGCGTGCTTGAGGCGTTCGCGCAGCACTTGCTGGTCACGGAACTCACCGGCGCCTTTGAGCGACCGGTCAACTTCGATCTGCACCAGGTTTTCGAGGTTGTGTTCAGCCCGGATACGCTTGTACTGACGCAGCACAATGATCAGCAGGTAGAAGGCGCTGACGATCGCCATCGTCTCCAGCGCATAACCGCGCAGCCAACTCACGCGCGGGGCCGCGAACCAACTGACCGCCAGGCTTGCCAGCCACAGGACGGGGATGAGGAACCAAAAGCTTTTCAACAAACGCAATAATGTTTTCATGTCTTCCTGACTCGGTTACCTGACCTGTGCTCAGGCACTGAACAGCTGGCTGATTTGTTCGGACAACGCGGCTACATCCTTGCCCAGCAACCAGTCCAGCGTCAGGTAAACACCCACGCAGACCAGCGCAATCAGCGCCAGGTAGAGCCAGAGGGGGACTTCATGGCGCAGCATCTGCGAGACCTGGTCTGGCAGTGCCCAGTCGGGCGATAGCGCCTTGGGCGTCTTGCGAAAACGCGCGATGTCCTGGCCCAGTGTGTTGGCGATGTAACGCAGCTGGTCTTTTTGCCCAATGGTGAATTTGCCTTCGAAACCCAACGCCAGGCACAGGTGATACACCTCAAGTACATCGAGATTCTGTTTGACGTCGCCACGCAACGAATCGATCTTCTCGTAAAAGCCTTCGCCGGCCAGGTGCACGCCGAAATAGCGGAACTGCAAAGGCTGCAATTCAAAGTGACGGCGCAATTCGTTTTCCTCTGAGCGCAATACGCTTTCATCGAGGAACGCACACAGGGCGTACTGGGTGTCCTTCACCTGCTCAACGCTGTAGTTGGCGCTGCGGGCATCGCGTTCCAGGGAATTGAAGAACGTGTCGACGCTCGCTTCAAAGGCGCTGACCGAGGTGACCTGGCGGCCCTTGCGCACGATCAGCGCCATGCTGATGAAGTCCTGCACCAGGTCTTTGAGCGTCGGTTTTTCACTGGCAGCCGCGACGGCGCCTTGCAGTACGGCTTCGGTCATTTGAGTACCGCCATCAGTTCAAGCTTGAGGTTGGTGAACGCGCTGGGCGCATAGAAAGAAATGGCCTGGGCACTCATCATTCGTTCGTAGACCCGGCCGTGGGGCTCGATGGAGAAGTAGTGATTGTCCAGTCGCACCGGAATCGCATTGGGCAGGCGGGTCGAGTGATTGAGCGTGACGCCCGGCATGGCGCTGTTGACCACCACTTCGATGTCCTCCGGCGAGCCGACCTTGAATGCCCGTGGCACCAGTTCCAGCAGGCTTGCGCCGGGCATGTCGGCGTGCACGGAAATGTAGAAATCCGCCTCCGCCAGCCGTGGGTCGTGCAACTGGCCTTGCCAATACGACGGTTTGGTCTGGGTCAGGTTGATCACCACGCACTGGTTCGGCACGACGTTGTCGAGCAGCACGCGAATCATCTCGTCGAGCTTGACCAGCGAGGCCGCCGGATCGTGATGGTCGTATTCGGGAATGTCGTTGAGCTGGGTATCCAGTGAAAACGTCAGCAGGCCGCCGGCAAGTTCTGCCAGGAACAGATACAAACGCTCGGGGTGCAAACGCGGGTGCGCGAGCAGGTGCGCCAGGCTCGGATGGGCACGGTTGACCGTGTTCAGCAGCCAGAACAGGGTCACATCGCTTGAGCCAAATTCGGCGATCTGGTCCGCACGCTCGCGACGCCGGCCCGACAACGCCTTGCTCTTGGATTGCAGGGCGCCGAGCAAACGCTTGCCCAGACCGATCAGGGTGTCATGGGTGCCCAGGTGCAGCGTCGGGTGCACGAAATGCCCGTCGAGGTTGAAACCGCCGATGTTGTTGCGCGACAGGCGGGCAATCGGGCACCAGGTGTAACCATCCAGATTGTCGCCGTCGATCAGCATCACCACGTTCAGGCGCAGGCTGGTGATTTCGTTTTCCAGGTCGCCTTCGTTGAGGTCCGGCAAGGTGTCGAACTGCTTGCGAAAGCGACGCCCGGTTTTTTGCTCCTGGCCGTCTTCGACGTAATTCAGGCCGAAGGGCTCAGGCAGTTTCAGCGCAGCGTAAACCTTCAGGTCGTTGCCCTTGAGCAGGTCTTTCAAGTCGCGGGCTGCCGGCAGCGGATCATGCTGCGGCGCGTCGAACAGGCTGCCGTCGGGAAACACCAGTTTCAGACGCTTGAGCTGCAGGGAACCGGTGGCGAGGGCTTCCTCGTCTACTTCCAGCAACTGCACGCCCCAGTGAAAGGGCGTGTTACGCAGCGTTGCCTGCGCCAGCTGATGCTGGTGGAACTCATCCTGATACTGGAAATGTTGTGGCAAAAGGAACATGCCTTCGGACCACATCACCCGGCTTTGCTTACTCATTGAGCGCCTTCCAAAAATGAATTCAATTTCGAGTCCAGCGCTTTTTGCGCGGAGCCGGCGGCCTCGTCCTGGGCTTTTTCGATCACGGCGTCCTGAACCCGTTGGGTCAGGGTCGGCTGGGCCTGTTGGTCGGGCAGGGCGGAGGCTTTGGCGAGTTGTCCTTCGCTCTTGGGTTTGTTCAGCACGTCGACGCCGCTGACGGCGGACACCGTGTTGTTGTCCACCAGCACACGCAGTCCGTTGGATGAGAACCAGATGCCGTCCTTGCGCAGGGAGTTGGCGTCAAACGCGACCTTCCAGCGGCTGTTCTCGTCAGTGCGGAAAAAAGCCGCGACGCCGACATAACCCGTGGCCTTGTTCAGCGGCCATTTGTCGACCTGGCCCATTCCTGGCAACAAGGTGATTTCGCGGTTCTCGATCAGGGTGTTGCCGAGTGCTTTTTGCGGGTCGTCCCACAATGAGTCCGCGTCAACCGACGAAAAGCGTTCAAGCGAAGTCAGTTGGTAGACACGCAGCACCACGGACAGCGGTTGGCCGGCCGCGTCGGGATTGAGCTGGTTGCCGCCGTCGGACGTCAGGATGACTTTTTCGGTGTCATCGAACAGCATGTCGCCGGCCCATGTGTCGTCGACCCGTTTGCTGACCCGATCGGTCACGCCACACGCCGTCAGCGCGAGCATCACCGCCACCGCCGTCAGGCTTTTTGCCCATGCCGCTTTCGCGCAACGCTTCCCTGTATGTCTGTTATCCATGACCACTACCTGTAAATGCCCGGTCAGGACAGGCGATAGGCGAAATCGCCATCGCTGCCCAACTCGATGTTCAAACTCTGGATCGGTTTGTCCTGCGCCATGCGCTCCAGTACCCGTTGCGCCAGTTCCGGCATCAGGGTCTTGGACAAAATGTTGTCGATGTTGCGGGCGCCGCTGTCGACCTCGGTGCAGCGTGAGGCGATGGCTTTGGCCAGTGCCTCGTCATAGCTGAGGACGGCCTGATGGTTGCGTTCGAAACGCTGACGAATGCGCTCCAGCTTGAGGGCGACGATGCGCTCCAGAATCGCGTCCTTGACCGGGTAATACGGGACGATGGTCAGGCGACCGAGGAAGGCTGGCTTGAACACCTGATTCAGTTCGTCGCGCAGCCCTTCGACGATGGCTTCCGGCGTCGGTTGCGGCTGTGCATTGAGGCACCACTGCATGATGCGGTCGGTGCCGGTGTTGGACGTGAGGATGATCACGGTATTACGGAAGTTGATCTCGCGACCCTCGCCGTCATCCAGCACGCCTTTGTCGAACACCTGGAAAAACAGTTCGAGCACGTCCGGGTGGGCCTTTTCCACTTCATCGAGCAACACCACGCTGTAAGGCTTGCGCCGCACGGCCTCGGTCAGCACGCCGCCTTCGCCATAACCGACGTAACCCGGCGGCGAGCCCTTGAGGCTGGAGACCGTATGGGCTTCCTGGTACTCGGACATGTTGATGGTGATGACGTTGCGTTCGCCGCCGTACAGGGTGTCGGCCAGCGCCAGTGCGGTTTCGGTCTTGCCGACGCCACTCGGACCGAGCAACAGGAACACGCCGATCGGTTTGTTCGGGTCTTCCATGCGGGCGCGGGAAATCTTGATGCGCTTGCCGATTTCGTGCAGCGCATGGTCCTGGCCAAGCACGCGTTCGCCCAGCAGCGCTGGCAGGCGCTGCACGGTTTCGATTTCGTCGCGCAGCATCTTGCCCAGCGGGATGCCGGTCCAGCCGGAGATCACTTCGCCGATGGTGCCGCCATCCACCAGGGCATGCACCAGCGGTTGCTCGCCCTGGACGCTGATCAGCTCGGCGCGTACGGCGGCAATCTCGAGGGCATCGGGTGATTGATTTTCCGGGTGGCTGAGGGCACCCAGTTGCTCGACCAGTTGCAGTTCCCGTTGCCATTGTTGCTCGAGGGCGTCGCGGGTCTGCTGTTCGTTCAGCAGTTCGGCGTTGAGGGTGCTCAGGCGTCGGGCGTGGTCGCTGCCTTTGGCGGCTTCCTGCTGCAGTACCGAGATTTCCGCCTGCAAATTGTCGATCTGACGCTTGCAGTCTTCCAGCGGCCCGGGCTGCGCCGATTGCCCCAGGGCGACCCGGGCGCAAGCGGTGTCCAGCACGCTGACGGCTTTGTCCGGCAACTGGCGCCCGGTGATGTAGCGATTGGACAGGCGCACGGCCTGCACCAGCGCTTCGTCCATCACCGTGACTTTGTGGTGTTCCTGCATCTTGGCCAGCAGGCCACGCAGCATGTGGATCGCCTTGTCTTCGTCCGGCTCTTCGACTTTCACCACCTGGAAGCGGCGGGCCAGGGCGGCATCCTTTTCGAAGTACTTCTTGTACTCGGCCCAGGTGGTCGCCGCGATAGTGCGCAGTTCGCCGCGAGCCAGGGCTGGCTTGAGCAGGTTGGCCGCATCGTTCTGCCCGGCCTGGCCGCCCGAGCCAATCAGGGTGTGCGCTTCGTCGATGAATAGAATGATCGGGTGCAGGCTGCGTTTGGTTTCTTCGATGACTGACTTGAGGCGGTTTTCGAACTCGCCCTTCACCCCGGCACCGGCCTGCAACAAGCCCAGGTCCAATGTGTGGATGGCCACGCCCTTGAGCACCGACGGCACGTCACCCTGGGTGATGCGCAGGGCCAGGCCTTCGACCACGGCGGTTTTGCCGACGCCGGCTTCACCGGTGAGGATCGGGTTGTTCTGGCGGCGGCGGGTCAGGATGTCGACCATCTGCCGCACCTCGAACTCGCGACCGAGCACCGGATCGATCCGGCCTTCGCGCGCACTTTGCGTGAGGTTGATGGTGTATTGATCAAGGGCCGGGGTTTTGCCGTTGCCTTTTACCGGGTTGGCGCTGGCGCCGCCGGACGTGTCCAGCGCCTTGGCCTGTTTCGATTCGGCACTGCCTTCTACCAATGCGTTGAGGTTCACCCGTAAATCGTCGGCGTTGATCTTCTCCAGCTCGGCCGCACCCGCGATCACCACCCGGCGCAGTTCATCGTCATCAAGCAAAGCCTGTAGCAGATGACCGGTACGGATCTGCGCCTGGCCGAACTCGATGGAGGCCAGCACCCACGCCTGTTCGATCATGCGGGTCAGGTGCGGGGACAGCGCCGGGGTGCGGGTATTGCCTTTCTTGAAGGTCCCCAGTGCCGTCACCAATTGTGCCTGCAAACGCTCAGGCACCACGTCGTAATGGCGCAGGATGGCTGGCAGGTCGTTGTCGTTGCTGTCGAGCAACTGCAACAACAGGTGCTCCACTTCGACATCGTAGTGGTGTTCCGACAGACAAAGCGCCGCGGCACTTTCGGTGGCGGTGCGGCTGGTGTCGTTCAGCTTGGCGAACAGGGACTTCAGGTTCACAGGGAGACCCCATCAAAAGGAATGTGGAAGAGCGCGCAACGGGAGGGTTCCACGTCGACGCCTGGTCGTTTGAGCCAGCCGAGCCGGCCCAGCGAAACGTTGCCCTGGCGACCGAGGCGGGCCACGGGTACGGCTTGGGTTTTGAGCTTGGGCGCCAGCTGGAAGTCGAGCTCGGCACCGACATAGAAACGCACCAGTTCCAGCAGTTTCTGGTAGTCGACGGCGCCCGGCTGCAAGCGTTGATAGTCAGCCAGTTCCAGTGGGGCCGTCTCGATGCGCACGCACGATTGATAATCCCAGACCCGGTTACCGGCGACGGCACTTTGCCCGAGCACGGCGTTCTTGCGGCCCAGTTGCGTGCATTGGCTGGCATCGAGTTTGAGCCAGCGCCCGGCAAACGGCTTGACCTTGAACGGCAGCGAAAAATAGAAGCTGAGCATCACTTCCAGGTTCAAGGCGTTGCGTGGCTTCTGGGCGAACAGGCCGGAGAAATAGCTGAACAATTCACGACGCAGGGGCGAGCCTTGTCTGTCGAACTTCTGCTTCTGCGCCTCGGGGCCGAAACCCACCAGATTGAGCAGATAGCGGTCGAAATCCGAGCTGCCGTTGCGCTCGTACTCGATGTAAAACTTGTACTTTTGCCAGGCCTCGTAGAACAGCGTGGTCATGCGGTGCGAAAAGATGTCGAGAAAGGCGTGCGCCGCGTCATCCCGGTACTGGATGTGTCGCTCGATCAACAACTCAGTGTACGGGCGCGGCAAGACACCCGACGGCCCCACCAGCCCCATGAACGTGACCTGCACCTCGGACAGCGGCAGGCCGGCCACCGACACTTTGCCTTCGCGCTCGAACTGCAAGTCGCTGACTTCACTGGCCGGGAAGTTGAGCGACAGCTGCGAGCGAAAACGCAAAGGGTCTTCGTGCGGTCGGGTTTCCAGGTCCATGCGCCCGGTTCTGCTGTAGTGCAGGCGAAGCAAGCGCACCAATTGGAAAAACTCGAATCGGTGCGGCTCAGCCCGTGCCTGGTCAATCAGACCAGGGGTTGATCGCCGGTTCGCGGTGGCCATTGGACGACTCTCTTTTCGCGCTGCAAGGTGCGAAGGGTTAATTGGGTAAAGCTGTTCATGGAGCAGTACTGACCAAAGAAGTGATCGAGCACCATGCCGAACAAAAACACACCGCTGCCGGTGTATTGGCTTTCATCGAAATTGAGGGTGATGCCGACGCCGCGAACGAAGTTCGGCCGCGGGTGACCGATGCGTGCAACCACCGGTTCGCTGCTCACCGAAACGATGCCGTTGATCTGTTTGCGGATGGCTGACACGTTGCGGTAGTTGTAGAGCGACAACAGCTCCAGCAGCACTTCGCGACCACGGGAGACCAGCGACATGTGGTTCAGCGACAGGTGCGAAATCAGCCGCCAGATCACCCCGTTGCCCAGCGGCACCCGGGCAGTGGCGGTAGGTTTGCGCAGGCAGCGGATGTCTTTGATCACCGAGTTGCCGGGAATATTGAAATCGCCGCGCTCGCCCCCGAACGGCAGCATCAGCGGCAGGTCGCGGTTGCTGCAGGTCAGGCGGATGCTCAACGTATCGTTGTTGGCCTCCAGCAAACCCAGTTCGCGGTCCACCACCCGGATAAACACGTTCGAGCCGTCACGCTGGCCGGTGTGCACGGCGCGGCGCCGGGCAATCCAGAAACTTTGGCCGGGGCCTTGATCGCCCCGGGGTTCGAAAAACGGATGGCACGTGCCGACCTGATCGATACCGCCGACCTTGCGCACGCGCCGCACGCGATCAATCGACACCACTTCAGCCGAGCTTTGCAGACGCACATCCGGCGTCACCGCGTACTCGTGCTGGGCGTGGGTCAACTTGACCGGCTCGGCCTGCTGGCGGAACAGGTTGATGATCGGCGTGCAATTGAGCTTGAAGTTATTGCGGCCGATATTTTGCGTCAGGCGCGCCAGGCGATCGCTGAGGTCGTAGTCGGAAAAGTAGAAATTGACCTCGACTTGCTTGATTTCCTTGCCCGCCAGAATGCGTGCAAAACCGGACAGGTCGAAGAACATGAACTTGTCGGGGAAGGTGAAGTATTCGTGCAGCAAGCGATACCCGAGGAACGAACGCTCCGAGTAATCCACCAGCCCTTCGTCCAGGCCGTAACCGACCGCTTTCAACGCATTGGCCGGCAAGACCACCTCGCGGCTTCGCCCTTGATCCTCGAAGCTCAACGTGGCCTTGGCCAGGTTGTTGAACAGCAGTTCGTACAACTGCAGCATCAACGTGCTTTCGCCGTCGAGGAAAAATCGCAGGCTGTCGAGCTCCATCTTGCCGAACATCACATCGGACGTCGCCGCCAGGCCAATGCGCAAGCGCGCGACCAGGTCAGCGCTGTGGCCGTTGAACGCCGAGCGTTCCAACTCGATGAACGACGCCTGTTGCACCGCCACCGGCCACAGTTCGACCGGGTAGCAGGTGCGGAATTTACACACCACGCCTTCGATCGGATTGGCACTGAGCTCTGTGTGCCGAGGAACGCGGAAGGCTTCGGTAACTTTTTCCTGCTTGCCCAGGTTGAACTCGACGATCGACATCGACGGGGTAGGGCGCAGGTAGTGCGGGTACAGCACTTCAAGAAACGATTCGACGATTTCCGGCAGTTCGTCGTCGAGTTTTTTGTGCACCCGCGCAGAGAGGAACGAGAACGCTTCGATCAAGCGCTCGGTGTGCGGGTCTTCGCAGTTATCGCCCTCGATGAGCAACCGCGAAGCGATTTTCGGATACTGGCTCGCAAACTCCTGGCCCAAAAAGCGCAGGTGCGACAGTTCCTTTTCGTAATAGGGCAGCAGATCGTCGAGCATCAGTTGAGGTTCTGCACTTTGTATTCCTGGGTGTTGACCTGCAGCACGGCGTCGAAGGACACCTGCCGGTTGACGTCTTGCAGACGCAAGACGGCATCCACGCGAAAGGTCAGCATGCGTTGGCCGGTTTGTTGCGCGAGCAGTTGGACTTTGACGCTGCGAAAGCGCCGGTCGCCGTCGCTGATCGCTTTCTCGAGTTGCCGCTGAATCAACAGACGATCCTTTGGATCAAGCACGCTGCGGCTGGTGAAATCCGGCATGCCGTAATCGAGGATGCTGCCGCTCAGATTGACGAAATCGTCCAGCTCGTTGGCGACCAGGGACTGGCGAGTGTTGACCAGGATTTCCAGGTCGCGAACGATGCTGGCCTTGTAATCGGCCAGCGAACACAAGCGTTGCGATGACGCTTCGATGGACTGGTGCGGACGATCGTCCAGCAATCGGTCCAGCAATGAGGGCAACAGCTTGTGTTGATTTGTCATATTGCCTCCCTGGCAATGTGCTCGATCAGCCGCGGGTCGATTGCGGCAATTCAGCGACCAGGCGCAACGACGCGGTCAGTTCGTCCAGTTGATAGTGCGGGCGCAGGTACGTCACGGCCTTGTAGACGCCTGGTTTGCCCGGTACTTCGAACACCTCGGCACGGGCTTCGCGCAGCGGGAACTTGGCCTTGGCTTCCTGGCTGGCGGTGTCGTCCAGCAACACGTAGCTCGACAGCCACTTGTTGAGGAACAGCTCGACGTCCTTGCGCGAGGCGAAGCTGCCGATCTTGTCGCGCATGATCGCCTTCATGTAGTGCGCGATGCGCGAAGTGGCGAAGATGTACTGCAATTGCGCGGAAAGCCGGGCGTTGGCGTTGGCGATGTCGGTGTTGTATTGCTTCTGCTTCTGCGCTGACTGGGTGCCGAAGAACGCGGCGTAGTCCGTGCCTTTGCAGTGCACCAGCGGAATGAAACCGAGGTCCGACAGCTCTTTCTCGCGGCGGTCGGTGATGGCGATCTCGGTCGGACACTTGAGGGCGATTTCGCCGTCGTCGGTCTTGAAGGTGTGGGTTGGCAAGCCTTCAACCAGGCCACCCCCTTCGACACCACGGATGGCCACGCACCAGCCGTAACGGGAAAACGCATCGGTGACCCGGGTGCCCAGCGCGTAGGCGGCGTTCATCCACAGGTATTTGTTGTGGTCGCGTCCGTCGACACTTTCGACAAAGTTGAATTCTTCGACCGGCGTGGTATCCGGGCCGTAAGGCAGGCGACCGAGCACGTGGGGCAGGGTCAGGCCGACATACCGCGAGTCTTCGGAGGCGCGGAACGACTTCCACTTGGCGTATTCAACGGTATCGAAAATCTTCGCCAGATCCCGTGGGCCGGACATGTCGGTAAACGAGTCCCAGCCGAACAGCTCAGGCGAGGCCGCCGAGATGAACGGCGCATGGGCGGCCGCGGCGACATGGGAAATCTCTTCGAGCAGGTACATGTCTTCCGGGCTGCGGTTGAACTCATAGTCACCCAGCAGCATGCCGAACGGTGCACCACCGAAGGTGCCGTACTCTTCTTCGTAGATCTTCTTGAACAGCGCGCTCTGGTCGAATTCGGAGGCAGCCTTGAGATCGCGCACCAGGTCTTTTTTCGACGCATTGAGCAAGTGAATCTTCAGCGTGGTGCTGGTTTCGGTCTGGTCGACCTGATACTTCAGGCCGCGCCAGGACGCTTCCAGCTGCTGGAATTCGCTGGCGTGCATGATCTCGTTCATCTGCTCGGAAAGCATCGCGTCGATTTCGGCGATGCGCGCATCGAGCACGGCGATCAGGTCCTTGCTCGGCGTCATTTCGCCTTCAAGGATCTGGTTGACCAACTCGCCAATCAGGTCACGGGTACGGCTGCGCTCGGTTTCGGAGCGGGCGACGCGGCTTTGCGAAATGATGCTGTCGAGCAGCGAGGATTGCGCGGTGAAGTTTTCCACTTCAACCAGTTCGCTGTCCTGTTGAGTCACGGTTTGCTTGTCGTTCATCGTCAGGCTCCTACGCTTTGCCGTCGGTGGCTGGAATGGCGGCTTCGCGACCGAATTCCTTGCCCAGGGTTTTCAACTTCTCGGTGTTCTGCAACACGTCCATCAACAGCTCTTCGAGCTTGTCGTTGCCGCCCATCTTGTTGCGCAGGTCCGCCAGCTTGTTGCGCACTTCCAGCAGTTTGCGCAGCGGCTCGACCTGCTTGACCACGTTCTGCGGTTCAAAGTCTTCCAGTGCGTTGAAGTTGAGCTCGACACCCAGCTGCGTGCCGTTTTTCGCCAGGGTGTTGTCGACGCGGTAGGTCAGGCGCGGCTTGATGCCCTTGAGCACGCCATTGAAGTTGTCGCGATCGATGAAAATGAACTTGCGGTCCTTGAGCTTCGGCAGCGGCTCCAGCGGGTTGCCGGAGAAATCGCCCAGCACACCGACGACAAAGGGCAGCTCTTTCTTTTCCTGAGCGTCACCGATATCCACGTCGTAGGTGATATGGACCCGAGGCGCGCGAACGCGGTCGAGTTTGTGCTGGGTACTTTCCTTCTTCGCCATCGTGATCTCCTGTGCGAACAATTCGCTGCAAGTCGTTTGCGTGTCGGTTCAATGGTTGGCCGAGCGCGTTACATTCCTTCGATCGTCAGCAGCAGGCGCTGACGGATTTCATCGTTCATTTCCATGATGTTGGCGTGCCCCACCAGCTCTTCGAAACTGGTGTTGCCGGCAATCTGGGTGCTGCTGCGGATCACGGCCTCGTCGGGCAACTGCGAGCGAACCGGCGAGCTGATGACGCAGAAGGGCAGGTCGCCGAACTCCTTCAAGCGTTCGAAACTGACGGGGAAACGCAAGCCTTCGAGCAAGCGGCTGATGCCGGGTGATTTGCTCAGGCAGTAGAACAGCACCAGGTAATGCACCACGAAGCGGTACAACTCGGCGCTGCTGCGATTGGGGTCTTTGATGATGGCGCGGAAGCGGGCCAGGTCGAAAGAACTGAACCCGACCACCCAGCGCACGGGGCTGGTGATGCGAATGGTCTGACCGCTTGCGCTCAGCACCTTGTCGTACTCCAGCGCAAACAATTGCGGGGTGGTACTGAGCAGGTTGAGGGGCACTTCGAGCTCATTGACCAACTGGAATGGAGCGGTCGAGCCGATGCGGTCGTAGAGCTCCTTGAGCTCCTTGAAATGATGCTGGGTCTCGCGCCCGCTGCTGCGTTGCGCACCCTGCAGGTACTCACCGAAAAACGTCTGCGGACGAATCAGCAAAGCCAGGGTCGCCAGATAATCCGAGGCCTGCGCCTTCAGCGCATCGGAAATGGCCCGGGTCTGGCTTCGCAGCTTGATCAATGCTTCAACATCAAAAAACGCTTGAGTCATCGGTACATCGTCCTTGAACACTCCACGCCTTCCTGGATAAAAACCGGAGCATGTCGAGTGACTTGATTCTCCATGGACATCGATCCACGAGAGGTTAATTACTGATGTTCGTCATCACGGAAACACACTGCCGGGGATAACCGGGAGTGCGATGCTGGCATATGGATATTGAGTTGCCAGTAACGTCGTGTATGGCAACACGTCGTATCGAAAAGTTCATTCGGCGGCGGATTTTTTCTCGTTTTTGTTACACGCCGCAATGATGTCCGCTTGCTACTACTTGATGGATGTGTCTGTCAGACAGTTCCGAAAGCCAGTCAATTCAATGGTTTCAGAGAGGCCATGGATCCAATTTTTAACTGAAAATAATTTTAAAAAAGGTGAACCGGTTCATCTGATGTCAGTAGTTTGACGCTTTGCAGTGATCAAGGGAGAAGCGATACCGAAGCAAGATTGACGTGCCAGCACTTGGGCGAATAATTTCCGGAGTAAAAAAATACCGGCTTGACACTGTGTATTGCATGGATGTTTCCTTTCGCACGTGCTCGGATCGCTCTTGAAAAAGTGTGACGTAGTTCAATTTTTCTGAATTCCTACGGCACTTTCCGACAGGGTAGGAGCCGCAGCGTCATTCAGGGCAGCGGGCGCGAATGCAGTTTTATAGATTGTGTTAGTACGCAGATACAGCCCGCATGAGTATGGCTCATGAAGTGCAGGTCAGTTGTTGTGGCGCGTAGCGGGTTCTGCCGAAAGTTTTTTTCGGGAAGGCGGTAAGAGGAGAGGGAACATGGACGAAAGGTATTTACCCTGTACAGTTGCGAACCCGCGCGGAACGCGTCAACAAGCCGGATTGATTGGTGGCGGCAGTCTTTCATTTCCCAGTGAGATCGCTTCGCGGTCTTTCCCGGCGCCGCAAAATTTTGCCGGTTATTACGCGACAAACGATTACAACGCAGCGATGTTTCTTGCGCATGAGTTGGCTTCGCCTGAGTCGGATATGTCACCCAGTGAAACACAAGAGTCCGTGCAGCTGCTGCGCTCGCTAATCAGGAAGCTGTCGGTTGCAATGGACATTACTGTTGAAGCACTGAAAGAATTACAGAGAACTGCAGAGGCCATCCCGGAGATAGGTCCTTTGATGTTCGCCCCGGCCAACTTGCCGGGCACGTTGGCCAGTGCAGGCACCAGCGTAGCAGCATTTTCCAAGTCGAAGTCGGTTATAGACTTGCTGGATCTCTCCGCTGCCAACAAGAAAAACCTCATCAAGTGGGCCAATAGTCGTGGAACAGCGAATTCAACCTCAGCTAAAAAGCCTTCAAGGGCCGGATAAAACTGATTCGGATTGCGGGTCAATTGCATTTTGAAGTGCCTATAACCGCCCAAGCGCAGAGTTACAAGGTACTTGGTCAGGTAGGGCAGCAAGCTGCTCATCTTCCGGTTTATGGAACGAAGGCTGCATTGAACAGGAGTGCAATGTTGCATTCCAGCGGAGCGGCAGGCGGGCTGAAGCTCATGACGGGTAATACGGTCGGTTTTGCTCTGGCCGTTGGGCCGCAGGCTTATTTTGACTATACAAGTTCGGCATCTATGGGTGAATTTTATACAAAGTCTGCATATAGCCAGCCTACTAATGTTGCTTCGTTTGCAGTTGGTACTGCGGCGACCATGGCGGTAAGTTTTTATTTAGGAGCTGCCGCACTAGGTGCAGCTCCTTTAGTGCTAATTGTTTTGATTGGCTGGGGCGCTGGGCTTGCCACGCAGGCGGTTATGAGCAGTACAGGGGCTGATAAAAAAATTGGCGATATTCTTTCAAAATGAATACTAAATATGATTGATTCTCACAGTTTAAAGAAAGGGGGCTGGATAATGTTTTTTTCCGCTGCTCTGTTTGGTGTCTTTGGTCCATCAAGCTTAAGCTATTTTTGGTGGGTATATCTGATTTTTGTTGTTGTTTTTCTAGGCTTTGTTTTATATCTAATTTACTGTTGTGAGCGATTTGTATTGTATATGTCTTCCTTGTTTCTGCTCGCAGTGGGCCTGTTTGCCTATTTAGCCTGTACGGTAGCTTATCTTACTGCTTCGGCAGTCTTAGGTGCAGGAAATGTATTTGCTGTGCTGCTAGGCTTGGTTCCTGCGATAGCTGTAGTTTTAACCGTTGTCATAATACTTGTTGGGGAAACAGCTTTTTTTCCTTTCGAATGTAAAGGGAATAGAGTAATCGCGCGAGGGCGGCAGCAGAAAAAAAACAAGCTATAACGTCGGATTGATAGTAGGTGTTTCAGTGCTCGCAAGTGGGGTTTTTTTTAAGTCGGTAGATGCCCAGGCGAGCAATGTACTTGCAGTATTAATATGTACTGGGTGTTCAGTGGCTATTTCGGTTTTGTCACGTCACATTATTCGAGGTCTGCGTACACTCTATATCGAAGAACGTAATATGCCAGTGCCTTATACATTTATGGAGATTGAAGAAATACGCGAAGCCCGCAGCCGCTGGTGGCTAGGCCGGTTGTTTAAATGGGTGGGGTCCCTGCGCCAGTCGACAGGTTCCTGACTACCAGAGCGTTAACGCGGTGGTTGCCCGAACATTGATTCCAGGAGTTACGTAAGCGATCCACGAACTACACCTACCTCCAGATGAGGCAGTCGTTTACCGTGGCATCTCTGGCGAGCAGTTCCACGGCAACAACGCTTCGTAGTCGGCGACCGACTGCGCATGCGGCAGTCTTTCCAGTACGTGGCGCAGCCACGTATAGGGCTCCTGGCCGGTGACCTTGGCGGTCTCGACCAGGCTGTAGATCTGCGCACTGGCGGTGGCGCCTTTGGGCGTATCGCTGAACAGCCAAGCCTTGCGCCCGATTACAAACGGCTTTATTGCACGCTCCGCCGGATTGTTGTCGAAAGGTAAAAAACCGGCCTCCACGTAGCGCTCCAGACGGCTCCAGTTGCTGGCCAGATAATTAACGGCCTTGCCAAGCGCACTTCGCGGCGTCACCTGCGACTGCGTTTTATCCAGCCAGCTTTTCAACTGGGCCAGGATCGGCAGGCTCTTTTCCTGACGATTAATAAAACGCTGTTCATCGCAGACATCCTTGAGTTCGCGCTCAATGCCGTACAGCTTGTTGATCATCGTCAGCGCGATATCGGCACGTCCCGTCTTGCCCTTGGGCTGCACTTTTTGCGCATCGACGAACTTGCGCCGGGCAGGGGCCATGCACGCCAGACGTTCCACACCCGGTTGCAACGCCAACGCGTTATAACCCGCGTAATCGTCAGTCATGACATAGCCACGATAACTTTCCAGCAGGCGCAGCGGCACGTCCTGCGCACGGCTGGAGGTGTAGTCGAACAGCACAACTTTTCGATCCGGAGGCCCGCTGGCCTGCACCCACATCCAGGATTGGCTGGTCGGGTCTCGATCCGGTTCTTTCAGTACCTGAACGCGGGTTTCATCGCAGTGGATGACCGGGCTTTCCAGCAAACGGTCGCGCATCAAATTCAGCAACGGTTGTAAGTGCTCGCCACACTGGATAATCCAGCGAGCGAGGGTCTGACGCGGGATCTCTACGCCGTGTCGGCTCAGCACCGTTTCAAAACGGTGCAGCGGCAAGCCGTCGACATACTTTGTGGTCAACAGCATGGCCAGCACGCTCGGACTGGCCATGCTCTTTTCGATCAACTGAGCCGGTTTGTCAGCGGTGACCGGAGCCGTTTCACAACCGCGGCAGCCGTAGACTTTGCGGATGTGTTTGATGACCCGGATCTGCATCGGCACGATATCCAGCTGCTCGCTGGTTTCTTCGCTGATCACATGCTTGCGGCAACCGCAGGCACAGGTCAGTTCGTGCTCGGGCAGTTCGTGGATGACTTCGATACGCGGCAGATCAGCTGACAGTGGCTTGCGTTTGCCACGGCGCTTAGTCGGCGCAACGACTTCTTCTTCGGCGTCATCGACGACTGGCATCGGCTCGCTTTCGGGTTCGTTGAACAAGGCCAATTGCGGTGTGTTGGGCTCAATCGTTTGCTCGGATTTACGACCAAATATACGGTCGCGCAACAATTTGATCTGTTCTTTCAGATCAACGATATGAGTCTCGTAAGCCTCTTTGACTTCCTGATCACGTGCGCGCGTTTCGTACGTATCAAGCAGCATCTGCTTGAGAAGCACTGGGTCATCAGGAAGGTTGTCTGGCATGGATGGCATGCCCCGGATTATTCCTGTCAGGCGACAAATCTTGGAGTCAAAACCTGATGTGGACGGTTGCGCCACAGGTCAAAACCGTCGAGCAACCAGTTCAACTCCTGGACGCTCAACACGATGGCTTCGT
This sequence comes from Pseudomonas reinekei, assembly GCF_001945365.1. GTDB lineage: Bacteria > Pseudomonadota > Gammaproteobacteria > Pseudomonadales > Pseudomonadaceae > Aquipseudomonas > Aquipseudomonas reinekei. Next base: position 12,522 of record NZ_MSTQ01000028.1, on the reverse strand, counting down.
CGGTGGCCTCAGGCTATGTTTTAAATCGCTCGGATTCCAGGCGCTTGAGCCAAAGGCAGAAGCCGTTGCGCTCCCAATAAAGTATTTTCACTCGGTTACGGTGGCGATTCAGAAAGACGAAAAGCACCGGGTCGAACACGGCGACTTTGATATCCAACTCGACCAGAGCGGCCAGCCCGTCGATGGATTTTCGGAAGTCCACGGGCTTGGGGTAGAGGTACAATTTTTCGACTTTGGCGTCGGGTCGCATCATGAGCTGCTGGCTCCTGAAAGGAATCGGGAGCACAGCATTGCGGATCAACAGTTGGCTTTGAATGTGGTGTTCATGGATCGGATACAGCTAGATGATGGGTGATATCAGTTCTTTTCGCAGATTTTACAGCTGGTGCCTCTTTCGCCTTAGCTCCCTGTTCAGCAGGATCAACAGTCTTCAACGGCGCCGGTTCCCTCACCCGCAACCTAATGTTGTTTGATCAGGCTGGCTGATTAAAGCAGTTGAATCTTTCTTAAGTCGTTCATCTTCCGTCTACCTGTATGCACACCTCCTGCTCGCCGATCATTTTACAAGGCCAATGATCATTGATATAGCGAGTAGGCTTGAAGCAGGCGTTTTCGTCATTTACCCAGAACAACTGCCAGGCCGACCCAGAGATAAGTAGCTTCGGGCAAGATGTGTAGTCTTTATAGAGCAATGTAAGAGTGGTCAGGATCATAGTGGCGGGTACAATATATATTATTGTCTTGAAGCACAGGTATAACATCAGAGTTTGAAGGCGCAGCAAGAAGGAGTTTTTTGGAGGGTCAAATTTTTTTCCCGTCCAAGCAGCAATAAAGGCACCTATTATCCCGATTAATACAATAGGCGGAGCCATCAATAGGCCGAACGCTAGATAAGGAGTCTCTACAACGGGAGCGTTTCGGTAAATGCGTCCGTAAATTGGGAGCACGTGTTCATAAAGCCAATACAGCGAAAAAAAGCCCGTGAGTATCATGAAGAAGGCAAAGGCCAAAGCACCTAGTCTGAAGGCCAGAGGAGACATGGAGTGCGCAGATACGCATGATTTATTGTTCATAAGTGATCTAGACTTCAAAAAAAAATCAATTTTGATATATTTGGTAGTTCCGGAGCTTTTGGCCAGCTAGGTAATGGAAGGTCGTTGGGCTGTATTTTCCGGACAATCCAGGATTTTGTTTCGTCGTATGCTTGATCAATAAGTTCGCCTATGACGCTGGTGGCAACTTTTCAGTATATATTTGCAAGTCTTTAATGCTGATTCTGGTCGCTTTTTCGTGTAGTTGTTCTATGTTATGAAGGGCGTAGCGCATTCCAGACTTTACACTATTTTTGATGCCGTACTGATTGTCCAAAACATTCAACCCAATGCCTATGCCGAATACCACCACCGCTCCAACTGCGACCGGAAATGCGGCGGCGGTAAAAAGCGCCCCTGCCGCCATTGCAGCCGCATACCCAATCGCAGTCGCTATCCCTGCTTTAATTAACTCAACGCCAACGGCTGCAAAAAGATCAGAAAGTACAGCCTCGTCATTAAATACCCATTCCAATACTTCAATGCCAACCGCGACATAGCAAGAAAGTTTAAAGCCTTTTACTGAAGATCCTCGAATCCCATATTTGTCTATTCCAACCTCAACTAACTGAGCATTTCGAATCCCGTAACGAGTTCCTTTCAAGCGGTTCCGCAACCCCGGATATCCGGTTAAAACGACATATCGCTTTCCGTTTTTAATTAAGACGCGAATCTTGGTTCCAATTCCGCCAATGTCACTGAGCAAGCGGCCAACGTTGTACGCATCATAGGCGCCCAACGCTGCCGGTACTCCCCAGTTCGTATTGACGAAAGAATGTACGGTCGCGTTGTAGATTGATTGCGTGTTGCCCCAAAGACCATCCAGCATTTCCGGTTGGGTCCTGGAGCACATGGTTGGTGGCTGGGTGCCAGTATCTGCGGTGCCGTTTCGTTGTGCTATCAACGCGTTTGCGTCATCCATGCTCAGAACGACCATTTCATGTTGATTGCTGTCCATGTCACGGCCCAGCTGATCGAGTTGTGTATCACTCAAACTCATGACGAACTCCCTGTAAGCCTGTCTACTCGCCTTACGTGGCAAGCGTCTGAAGTGCAGGGTGCACTGACCGAAAACTAAAATAAAACAGGCAAATTGCCATCACTGAGAAGTGTTTCGTTACCTTGACAAAGAACTTTCAAGAGGTTTCCATCGCTGACTTGAGGCCAATTTTTGCAGGATGCAACGAATGATAGCGTGCAGTTGACCGCCCAGAAAAATCAGCTAACCGCCTTCGATTCCCCGCTACCTACCGAACAATAACCGATTCTGGTGATCTTTGGCGGTCAGGAGGGGCTTGAGATTTTTGCGATTGTCATTGCGGCAAGCTGAGCCATGACAGGGTTTGAAAGTATTTCAAAAGCGAAATAATCAGATGTGCGACCGCGCAGGATCCAGGGATTTTCACTTTTTAAAGGAGCTGTTGCATGAACAATGGACTTTATCCCTGTACGGCCGCCGATCCAATGGGTGTTGGCCCCCACGATGGGTTGTTAGGTGAGGGGGCACTACCATGGCCAAGTGAAATTGCTTCCCGAGCGTTTCCTTCTTCATTGGCTATCGGAGGGCTCTACTCTACCGATGATCTGAGTGCTGCTGAGTTCCTCATAAAGGAATTGAGTTCACCTGAGGCAGAGTTGAGTGAAGACGAATATGAGGAATACTGGATACTGCTGATCTCCCTTATTGCTAAACTGAAAAAGGCTGTAAATGTCACGGCAGAGCAATTTGCAAAGATACAGAAAAAGGCAGTTTCAATTCCTGTAGTTGGACCATTGCTGTTTTCACCGGCGAACCTGCCCGGTACCTTGGCAAGTGTTGGGGGGCTTATTCATGCTGGCTCGCGAGCAGCCAAGGTTGAAGACCTTCTTGATATTGATAAATCAACTAGGAAGCAACTTAAAAAATGGATTGCCTCGCGTGGCAAATCTGGTAGTGTCTCAGCAAAGAAAACATTTCGTGGGCGAATTAAAGTTGTTCGAATAGCGGGTGCGCTTTATCTCGAAATACCGGCATCAGCCAAAGCCAGTATCTATAGAGTCGCTGGCAAAGTAGTGGGTGATGTCATTCATATACCTACTCATAACGCAGCCAAGGCGTTGCGGGCGACAAGTCATGTTGATGCCGCTGCGTATGGTCAAAGGGGCGTGGGTCGCGTACTTGTTGGCAATGCAGCTGGGCCGCTGCTTGCATTTGGTCCCCAACTCGTCATGGATATTAGAAGTTCAGAGAGTACCGATGAATTCCTTGAAAAAACTGCTTACAGTCAGCCTACCAATGGTTTGGTTTTTGCCAGTGGTGTAATTATTGGTGCAACCGTTAGTGCCCCTGCAGTTGTGGTGATTGCGTTGGGTATTGGAGCAGGCTTGTTGATACAGGTGGTCATGAGTGATGAAGTTACAGGTTGGGGGACTTCTTTCGGAGATGTTCTTTTGGGGAAGGATTGACTATGTTTAGTGTTGAGTCTCAGCGGTTTTTGTCCACGGTGTTCGGTACTTGGTTTTTGTTTTCTTTGCTGGCTGCATTCTCGATTGGGATTCTGCCGGAAATTATGACTTTGCCTGCAGTTTTTGCTGTCCTATGGTTAACGTGTTGGTGCATAAATTGTGCTTATCGGACGGAAAGGTTCACCAAATACGCTAGCCTTCGGCTATTTACCAATCTTGCCATTGCGCCTGGTTTTGCATTTGTCGCTGCGTTGGTGACTTGCTATAAGCAATTAAAGTTGAATGCTCCGTTAGCTGTTTTTATAAGTTTCGTTCCCGTATTCTTGTCCTTGATTGTCTATGGCTTCCTATACCGGTGGCGTGGAGGTCATAGCCCTTTAGTCGTTCGAGGGCAGCGGGTCGAGGTGATAGGGGCTATCCAGGAAAATCATTGGTTATTAGGTGTGGTTGGCGCTGCTTTGGGCTCTTTAACCTATCCAGTTTTTTACGCGTATAAGTCGTCGACTTCAATCCTGGTGTTTCTTTTTATTGTCATATCGTTGTTTATGCTGTTTTATCACCGTTCCAGTATATCTGCGTTAAGAACCCTGAAGGAGCAGGAGGCGCGAGAAGGTTCTTGTTTTACATTTATGAATATTGAAGAGATTCGTAAAAAGCGCGCTTCCTCTTTGATTGGTCGGATGTTCACTGCAAATATTGATCGTTGAGATTTATCAGACTTCAGTTTCAAGGAGAGTGAAATGTTAATGGACTTGCTTGCGATGATGAGCCCGCAAAATAAACGGCTCTTCAAACTCAACACGTTTGCCCAGCCCGGAGACGAAGAACTGCTGCTGGAATACTTCTCCGGAGCTGAAGCATTATCGAAGCCTTTCCAGTTTGATCTAGGTCTGTTAAGCCACCGGGCGGATGTAAAGCTAAAATCTTTGATCGGCCGTCTCGCAACGGTTGAAATTGAGCTCGCGGATGGTTCTACACGTTATTTAAACGGATACATCAATCGTTTCAGTAGTAAAGGCAGCGATGGTGGAGTCATTCGCTACGGTGCGGTGCTGGGACCATGGTTGTGGATGCTTACCTGCCGATTTGATTCACGGATTTTTCAGGACAAGACGGTACAAGACGTGCTCGTCGACGTTTTTGGTAATTTTGGTACTTTGCCGAAATTTGAGTTTCGCCTGAGCAAAACACTCAAGCAGCGCAGTTTCATTACTCAGTATCGCGAAAGTGACTTCAATTTTGTACAGCGACTGCTTGAGAGCGAGGGGTTGTTTTACTATTTTGAACATACTGCTGACTCGCACCTAATGGTTATCGCGGATAACTCCAGAACTTTAGATCCATTACCCGAGCAACCACAGATTCGTTTTCACAGCGCATCGGTGACAGAAACGGCAGACTCGATCACTCGTTGGAGCGCAACTCGTCAGTTGCAGTCAGGCAAGATCGCTGTGCGTACTTTTGATTACCGACAGCCGCGGAACTTCTTACCTGTCACCATGCAGAGCCTCAATCAACAAGGGAATGTTGAAAAATTTGAAGTCTACGACTTTCCCGGACAGTACACTCACGGCTCCTATGAAGACGGTGAAGCATTTGTGCGAAATCGGGTCGAGGCGTTGGAGTTACTCGGAAAAACGTTTTATGGCGACAGCAACTGTCGCGCCATGAAGCCGGGTTTCACCTTTGAGTTGACGCAGCACTACGAACACGATCTGGGCTCTGCTGAGAATCGACAGTTTTTGCTCATCAGCGTTGAACACAGCGGTAGCAATAATTATATGACCGGCGATCAAGCTGGTTATCTGAACAAATTTGTTTGCGTGCGTAGTAAGATCACCTACCGTCCCCAACTGACCACGCGTAAGCCATCTATTAATGGCCCACAAACCGCGATCGTCGTCGGCCCACCGGGTGAAGAAATCTACACCGATGAACTAGGCCGGGTAAAAGTGCAGTTTCACTGGGATCGCTACGGGGAGTTCAACGACAAGAGTTCCTGTTGGGTCCGTGTCGCACAATCCGGAGCCAGTGGCGGTTTCGGCAGTGTCTTGATTCCTCGGGTTGGCGACGAGGTCGTCGTGTCTTTCCTTGATGGTGATCCAGATCGCCCGCTGGTCATGGGCAGCCTCTACAACAGCCAGAACACGCCGCCATGGTCGTTGCCGGCCAACAAGACGCAAAGCGGTTTCCTGACCCGGTCGATGAAAGGCGACGGCGGTACGGCGAACTTCTTCCGCTTCGAAGACAAGGCCGGTGCCGAGCAGATCATCATGCATGCCGAGCGCAACATGGACACCGAGATCGAGGTCGACGAGAGCCACAGTGTCGGCAGCAACCGCACGATCACGGTGGGTGGCACGCACACTGAAACGATCAAGAAAGACACGGTGATGAACGTCCAGGAAGGGTCGCTGACGATTCAGGTCGACAACCAGTTCATTCAGGTCAACGCCAAACAGCACATCATTCTTCAGGTAGGGGAGAGCAGCATCATCCTCACGCCGGACGGCATCGAGATCAAAGGCAAGGCGATCACTACGACGAGCACCGGCACGACCCAGATCACCGGCTCCGAGGTCAGGGTCAATGATTGAGGTAACGGCGCCATGACCAGAGTCAGTCTCTACGATCGCATTTCCGAAAAGCGTATTGCGCAGGAGGAGGCTGAACGCCTTGCCCAGCAGAACGCGGTTCTCGCCCAGCCTGAGCCCGAGCCGGAACCCGCGCCTGTTGTGGCGCTGCAAGACACGCCCAGCCATTTCACCTTCGCGGGTTTCAATCTGGCATTCCCGGCGGGGTTCCATTTCCGTGAGATCCAGACCACCGTCGAGCACGAAGGCGAGCCGGTCAGCCTGACGATCAAGCGACGCGATGTGCAACAGGGGCAGACCCTGGAGCAGTTTTTCGAGGCCGCGTTGCAGGCGTTTCGCGAGGATCATCCGGACGTGCGCATCATCCGCCAGCGCGATGTCAACGTGGCCGGCAGTGCGGCGAAGTCGGCGGATCTGCATTTCAAGAGCGGCCATGCCGATCGACACGCGCGTCTGGTCGGGGCGCTTGTGCCGGTCGCCGGACGTGAAGATATGCAATGGCTGAGCATCGGTTGCGAGATTGATCCGGCCAGACCCGCGCTCAGTCTCTGGCTGGTTGATTTTGACGGCATGCTCGATGGCCTCGCGGCCCGCTGAAATGCCCATTTTTTGAATTCAGGAATTTACATCACATGGATTATGAGTTGCAGGAAGGCAGCATTGTGTTGCCACAGGGTTTCCAGGATCGAACCGTTAACATGTTTGTGCTGGGGGCAAGCATTCCAGCGCCGTTGAGCATCACCATTTCCCGGGACACATTGCTGCCCGGCGAGGTGCTCAAAGCCTACGTCGAGCGTCAGATCAAAATGCTCGCGTCCAAGCTGCGCGGCTACACGCTACTGGGCAAAAAAGCCGTAGCGCTGTCGACCACCGCGCCGATCGACGGCGTGCAGATCGATGCGTATTACATGACCGATGGCCGACCGTTCTACCAGCGTCAGGCAGCGTTTCTGATCGAACCCGGACGCGCGATCATTTTCTCCACCACCGCCCAGGCTGACTTCAGCAGCGAGCAGAACCAGAACTGGATGGACCTGCTGGCGAGCTTTCAGCCTCGCCAGCCGGGCGCCCCGATGACCGACTCCAGCCCCCAGGAGTAACGGTCATGTTTGAAGCCGCAAGGTTTGGTGATGAACTGTCGCACACCAGTGCGTTGGGCGGGTTTCTCATCGGTGCAGCACTGGGTATCGCGCTGATCGCCACGGTGGCGATCGCGACGTTCACCTGTGGGTTTGGTGTGGCATTGTTGGCGGGTTTACTTGCAGGCGTCGGAGGTAGCCTGCTCACCGCGGCCGGGGAGAAAATAGGCAGCATGTTTTCTTCACCCGCGGGGACCATCGTCACCGCGTCGCCCAACGTCTTCATCAACAGTCGCAAAGCGGCTCATGTGGAGAAAAGCACCGGCGCCTGCGACAAGCATCCCGGCCCGGTGAAGGTCGCCGAGGGTTCGACCAACGTCTTCATCAACGGCACTGCGGCCGCCCGCAAGGGTGACAAGCTGACCTGCGGCGCAACGCTCTCGAGCGGTTCGGACAATGTCTTCATCGGTGGCGGAACCTATCGCTACCTGCCGGTGGACGACGAAATTCCCGGTTGGCTGCGGACCACGGTCGACATTCTGATGGCGGTCGCGGGTGCGGCGGGTGGTATTGCCCAGTTGATCAAGGCCGGAACCCAGGCCGGCATGAAAGCCGTCATGCCCTGTGTCCTGAAATTCACCGCCGGGTTCGTCGCCGGCGAGGTCGCTTCGCGTTACGTCGTGGGGCCTGCGATCGAGCGTGCGGTGGGTGGCCTGGTCGGTAATCCGGTCGACGCCACCACCGGCCGCAAGGTCATCACCGACGAAACCGACTTCAGCCTCCCGGGCCTGATGCCCATTCAATGGTCGCGTTTCTATGCCAGCGACCTGAGCGTCGACAGCGTGCTTGGCAAGGGTTGGGTCTTGCCCTGGGAGCAGAGCCTGCGTCGCAGTGGTGCTTTCGTTTATCTCACCGACAATCAGGGCCGCAGTGTTCCGTTCGTCGACGTGCAACCGGGGGAACGCATCTACAACCCCCACGAGCAGGTGCATCTGGTCCGCACCGAAGGTGGCCATTACCTGCTGCAAACCCTCGACAACACCTTCTTCTATTTCGGCGAAGTCGCGGGCGACAACATCCCCGTGCCGCTGCAACGCATCGAAAATGCACTGGGCCATTTCCTGCATTTCACCCGCACCGCCGAGGGCACGCTTACCGATATCAGCGCCACCGGTGGCGTGCGGGTGCACCTGCATTACGACCACCCGCTGGGTCGCCTGACCGACGTCAGACGCGTGGTCGACAACCAGGCCGTTGAAACCCTGGTGCAGTACCGCTACGACGACCATGGCCAGCTCAATGAAGTAATCAACCGCAACGGCGATTCGGTACGCCGTTTCAGCTATGTCGATGGCGTGATGGCCAGTCATAGCAATGCCTTGGGCCTGACCTGTAACTATCGTTGGGAACAGATTGGCGGCCAGCCACGCGTGGTGGAGCACTGGACCAGCGATGGCGAACGTTACCAGTTCCGCTACGACATCAAGGCCCGAACCACGCGGATCACCGATGTGCTCGGGCGCGAAGCGGAGATTCATTACAACGCCGATCATCGCGTCACCTCCAGTCGCGATTTCGGTGGCGAGCACTACGTCATCGACATTGATGACAGCGGCAACATGACCGGCCTGACATTGCCTGATGGCAACCGGGTCACGCTCAAGTACGACGAATACTCACGCCTGCTCGAAGAGACCGATCCGCTCGGGCGCGCGATCAAATACCGCTATCACCACCTGACTACCCTGGTCACGCAGGTGGACTACCCGGACGGCAGCACCTGGCAAGCCCGCTACGACGATAAGGGCAATCTCATCGCCGAAGTCGATGCCCTCGGTCACACCACCGAATACCTGAACGGTGACGACGGCCTGCCGCACACCATCATCGATGCGACCGGCAAATCCAAATACCTGTGGTGGAACACTCTGGCCCAAGTCGAGCGCTTTCAGGATTGCTCGGGTAAAACCACCACCTATCGCTTCGACGAACGCCAACACCTGGTCGCCGTCACCGACGCGTTGGGGCAGACCACTTCCCTGGAACGCAAACCCGACGGCGAAGTGCTGCGCATCCAGCACCCGGACGGCAGCGCCGAATCGTTCACTTACAACGCCCTCGGCCAGGTACTGACGCACACCGACGGCAAAGGCCAGACCACGCGCCTGCTGCGCACCGCCCGTGGCTTGCCGAGCAGCCGCCAGGATGCGAAGGGCCAGCGCATCCGCTACGAATACGACCCGGCGATTCGCCTGACTGCACTGGTCAACGAAAACAACGCGGCGTACCAGTTTGCCTACGATGCGTCCGACCGGTTGGTCGAAGAAAAACGCATCGACAACCTGACCCGGCGCTTCAGTTATAACCTGGGCGGGCATCTGACCCAGGTCGACGAAACCGGCTACGGCGAACGCGGTGAACGGCCACAACGCCGTACCGAATTCGAGCGCGACAGCATTGGCCGGCTGCTGGCCAAGCTCAATGCCGATGCTCGACAAGATTATGCTTATGACGACGGCGACCGTTTGCTGTCGATCCAGCGCCTGCCGACCGCGCAGGGCAAGCAAATCGGCGTCAGCGAAGAAACACTCGAATTCTCCTACGACCTGCTCGGCCGTCTGATCCAGGAGACCACGGCGCAAGGCGCCTTGTCCTACGAATACGATCCACTGAGCAACCTCACCACCCTGACGTTGCCCACCGGCCAACACCTTAATCACCTGTACTACGGCAGCGGCCACCTGCACCAACTCAACCTCGACGGTCAGTTGATCAGCGACATCGAGCGCGACGACCTGCACCGCGAAGTCCTGCGCACCCAAGGCGCGCTCACCAGCTGTTTCGGCTACGACGCCATGGGCCGCAAGAGCTGGCAGTTCGCCTCGCGCCTGCCAGCGGAAAAACTCTCGCGCATCCACAACCCCGGCATCCAGCCCGACCTGCTGGTGGAGCACGCCTACAACCCGATCCACCGCCGTCACCAGTACGACCCGGCCGGCGAGTTGACCCGCACCCTCGACAAACTGCGCGGCGAGATCAAGTACGAGTACGAAGCCAACGGCCAGTTGCACAGCCGCGACACCGGCAAGCTTGTCGACAGCGAAGAATTCCGCTACGACGCCGCAGCGAACCGGCTGAATTTCAACACCAGCCAGTTCGACCACGTCAAAGACAACCGCCTCAAACGCTGGCGGGATCAGGAGTATGCCTACGATGCGTGGGGTAACCTGATCGAAAAACGTAGCGGCATGGGCAAACTGCAGACGTTTGTTTATGACTGCGAAAACCACTTGGTCAAGGCCGAGACGCTGGTTAACGGCAAGCTGGAAAGCAGTGGTTTTTATCGATACGACAGCCTGGGACGGCGGGTTGGTAAGCAGTCCGTTGTTAATGGCGTGACCGAGCAGAAACACTTCTTGTGGCAAGGCCTGCGGATGCTGCGGGAGGAAAGTCCGGGGCAGAGCAGTTTGTACCTGTATGAACCGGGAAGTTATGCGCCGCTGGCGCGGGTCGACCAGGCGGAAGGTGAGGAGCAAAAGCTTTATTACTTCCATACCGACCAGATTGGTACGCCGCTGGAGATGACGGACCGAGAAGGGCAGATTGTCTGGCAGGCGACGTATAAGGCGTGGGGGGCGGTTGAGAAACTGACGGTTAATGCCGTCGAGCAGAACCTGAGGTTTCAGGGGCAGTATTTTGACGATGAGACGGGGCTGCACTACAACACGTTTCGGTATTACGATCCGGAGGTGGGGCGGTTTGTAACGCAGGATCCGATTGGGTTATACGGAGGAGAAAATCTTTACCAGTATGCGCCTAATCCAAATGCATGGATCGACTCTTTAGGCCTTGCTTGTGAAAAATGGGATGTGAACTCACATCAAGGCAATAAAAGTGCTGTAAAGGGTAAAAATCTGGGATTAGACTCTCACCATGTTGGACAAAAAAATCTTATGAAAGATTTGGTTGAGGGCTACGATCCAGCAACTGCTCCTGCAATGTTAGTGCCTCGTGTGGGGCATACTGTTTCTAAAGAAGGAGTAGGTATTTTGTCAAGGAGTGGGGTGAATGGAAAGACAGGATTACCATTTACCAGTGCGCGTGATGTTGTGGCTCGCGACATAAGAGAGCTCAGGCGTGTGTATCCTGATGTACCCAATGCAAAGCTTCAAGAATTGATATCGCTCAATAAAGCAATGTACCCAGAAATGCGCTAACGAGGATGGTTTATGAAAACGGATCAACGATTTGTATTAGCAATATTTAATGAGCTATATACAAAAAATTTAGAGCAATATAGAGATTCATTAACTAAGCCTATTAATAACGAAAATGACCCTTATGCCAAAGCCAGAAATGCATTGGCTACGCTTAGCGATCATGATAGGGCTAATGTTTTTGATTTCTTTAAAGTTATTATTGCTGATAGTGCTTCGGTGGTCTTGGGGGCGCTGGATGGCGTTCATTTCCCTGATGGTATAGACGGAGATTTTGTTGTTACGTGTGATGGAGAGGAAATTCAAGGTGATCTCCTTGATATCTTTATTGAGAAGGCCCAAGAGAGTAATGTTTACGGCTAAAAAAAATATACTTCAATGATTAGATTGAGCTTTGCAGCCTATATTTGAAGTGTTTCGACAGCGACGCCATGGGCCGCAAGAGCTGGCAGTTCGCCTCGCGCCTGCCAGCGGAAAAACTCTCAAAAATTCACAACCCCGGCATCCAGCCCGACCTGCTGGTGGAGCACGCCTACAACCCGATCCACCGCCGTCACCAGTACGACCCGGCCGGCGAACTGATCCGAACCCTCGACAAACTGCGCGGCGAGATCAAGTACGAATACGAAGCCAACGGCCAGTTGCACAGCCGCGACACCGGCAAGCTTGTCGACAGCGAAGAATTCCGCTACGACGCCGCGGCGAACCGGCTGAATTGTAAGCGCTCCATGAACCCCACATTCAAAGCCGCCACCTGATCCCCGATGCTGTGCTCTCGATTCCTTTCCGGAGCCAGCACCTCATGATGCGTCCCGACGCAAAAGTCGAAAAAGTCTATCTCTACCCCAAACCCGTCGACTTCCGAAAATCCATCGATGGCCTCGCCGCTCTGGTCGAACTGGACATTAAGGTCGCGGTGTTTGACCCGGTACTTTTCGTGTTCCTCAACAAGCCTCGAAACCGAGTGAAAATTTTGTATTGGGAGCGTAACGGTTTTTGCCTTTGGCTAAAGCGGCTGGAGTCCGAGCGCTTCAAAACATCGCCGGATTTTTCGGATGAAGCCATCGTTCTGACGGTTCAAGAACTCAACTGGTTA
>NZ_MSTQ01000027.1 GCF_001945365.1 Pseudomonas reinekei | reverse complement strand
TGAGCGCCTGCCACAGGCAACCTCGGTTGAAGATTACGAAGCCTTGCTGCCGTGGAACTGCTCGCCCGCATCGCTTAGCTAAGCGCGCCGCCTATTTTTGAACAGGTGGGGTTTATGGAGCGCTTACTGTTGAGGAACACGAAAAGTACCGGGTCAAACACCGCGACCTTAATGTCCAGTTCGACCAGAGCGGCGAGGCCATCGATGGATTTTCGGAAGTCGACGGGTTTGGGGTAGAGATAGACTTTTTCGACTGTTGCGTCGGGACGCATCATGAGGTGCTGGCTCCGGAAAGGAATCGAGAGCACAGCATCGGGGATCAGGTGGCGGCTTTGAATGTGGGGTTCATGGAGCGCTTACGTTTCTTGGCTGGGGCGTCCCACATCTACCTGTATCTGTCATTGCATTCGCAGCGTTGCTGGCGGGTTTTATCATCGGTCTTCTTATTCCATTGATATTTTATCGCGTACCGAAATTGCGCCGACAATCCGCGATCTGATTTCAGATTTTACCGAGCAGATACGACCAACTAAAGCGCAAGTTCTCGATTTTATTCTTTAGCACCAGCATTGAACTTTACTGCCAGCAAAGCCAATGGTGTGTAGGCAATCAGAACACCCAGCAGGCCGTCCAGATACCCGCTGGTCACCAAAATAGCAATTGGTAACAGCCAAGCGAGGTTGATGGCACCAACTGTCAACGTAACCGGCAGATGCTTTTTATACTGGCGAGAGGCGAATTGATAAGCATGGCTGCGATGAGCTTCATACACCTTGTCCCCCCGCAGCAAGCGGCGGAACAAGGTCCATGTTGCGTCTACAATGAATACGCCTAACAGGATCAGCCAACTCCACAGCAGTTGTGGTGCAGCACATGCCGCCTGCAGCGACAACACACCCAAGGTGATCCCCAGGAATCCACTGCCGGCATCTCCCATAAAGATTCGGGCTGCTGGGAAATTCCAGTACAGAAAGCCCGACACCGCAAAGCCGAGCAGAAGCGGCAGTAGTGCAAGTGCCCCGTTTCCTGTCAGCCAATAAAGCAATGCTGCACTCAGGCAGGTGCAGATGGCTTCAACACTGGCAATGCCGTCGATGCCGTCCATGAAGTTGTAGAGATTCAGCAACCAGACCAGATAAAACGCAGCCAGCACGTGGCCGAACCAACCCAGATCGAATACGAATCCGAAGATCGCCAGCGGTGGTAAGCCACCTACATAGTAGAGTGCCCAGCTAGCGGCGATGAAATGCCCCAGCAAACGCCAGCGGGCAACGATGTGACCATGATCATCCATAAAGCCGAGTACGGCGATACCGATACCGGCTCCCAGCAAGGCCCATGTAATGGGCCAGGCAACGGCCCCCATGCTTGCTGCAAACATCAGCGCAGCCAGAAAACTCACTACGATTGAGACGCCACCGCCCCTTGGTGTCGGGACAGCGTGGGAGCTTCGGGCATTGGGCACATCGATGAGGCTTCGTACTAAAGCGTATTGCCGTAAGGCTCCGGTCAACAAAAGTGCTATGACGGCGCAAGCCGGTAATAACCACCACATATTCATTTGATTTGCAGATCCAGAAAGTGTTTAGCCGTTTTGCGCAGCGCTTCATCGACTGAGACAGGAGGTATCCAGTCCAAAAGGCAGCATGTTTTTTCAATATCAACTTGAAGTGAACCGCACAATCGCTGAGCGATCGCTTGTTTGCCCAGTATCGATGCGCCGGTTTCAAGGATCCAACCAGGTACGGGCAGCATGTGGACAGGCTTGCCAAGTGCAGCACCCATACGTCGAAGAAGGAGGGTGGTTGACAGGTCTTCGCCATCACTGACCAGGAACGTCTGGTTTGCCGCATTGGGATGGATTACGCAAGTTGCGATCAGGTCCGTGAGGTTGTCCAGTGCGACAAGACTGCGTTGGTTATGAAGGGCGCCGAAAGGTAATGGAAAGCCTTTGTAAAGCCAGCGCATCATGCTGAGGAAGTTGGCTTGGACTCCGGGTCCATAAACCAGTACGGGACGGATGATTACCACTTCCATACCGGTTTCAGCGGAGAGTGCACGTAGTCCCTGTTCTGCTTCCAGTTTTGAAATCCCATAGGGATCAAGGGGCGCAGGATGGCTGTCGGCACGGAAAGGGTTGCCTGGCTTTGTACCCTCACCGTTGACTTTTACTGAACTGAGGAACAGGAATCTTTTGACGCCTGCTTCAGCGGATTGGCGCGCAAGGTTAAGAGTGCCTTCGACGTTGGTTTTACGGTACTCGGCGAGCGGATCGGACGAGTTGTCACTCATGACATGTACGCGAGCAGCCGAGTGGATCACGGTATCGTGCCCGCTCAGCAAGGATTGCCAGTTTTGCCTGGCTGACAAATCGTTTATCAATGCTTGAGTTGCACGCGAGTCCAGATCGGATGTGGTTCTACGTACGGCAGCACTGACCTCGTGCCCCTGTTGAAGCAGCACTGGAGTCAGGCCGCGGCCTACGAAGCCTGTCGCGCCTGTCAGTAAAATGCGCATGATCAAGACTTCTCCGATACAGAAATTACCTCAACTGCCATTTCGCCCATGATGTTTGCTCTGGCGAAGCGAGCAAGGAACGCAGTGCGTGGCGTTGCTGAAGCTTTAAGTTTTTTGAATGATTCAAATGCCGCGTCTACATCGCAAGGGGCAAACACCGAAGCATTCTCGACATGCTCTGAGACAAACTCTGCCGCATAGCCGGAAATGCCTGCCCAAATTGGTTTCCCCATCGCGGCGTATTCGAACAGCTTTGACGGTAGCACCTTGCGGAATGCATCGTAGTCGTTCAAGTGCAAAAACAAGATGTCTGCTGACTGATAGACGCTAATCAACTCGTCGCGTTTGATCGGGCTCAGCAGGTCGACATTTTTACAGTCCGAAGCACTGATGGCTTCTTTCAAGGCTGTCAGCCGGCCGCCATCACCGATCACCTTGAATCGCAACGTTCCGTCAAAACGTTTTGCCAGTTGAGGGATTATGTTGTGAAGTCCTTGGCCTTCCCCGATATTTCCCGCATACACCACATTCAGGACACGGCCCTGGTTATTTTGAGTTTGTATGATCGGTAGGCTAAGGAATTCGTCATCAATGCCGTTGGTAAACAACGAGTACGACTGGTCCGGATATCTAGATTTGAAGTAAGGAAGAAAACCTACGGATACCAGGTTGACTTTCCGCGCCGACTTTATTGTGAAGCGTTCGAGCAAAGAGAGGATCGGTTTGATAAAACGGACCATCTTTCCAGGTAGAACGTCCTTGATGGTGTCTACAAAAATGTCGCGGATGTCGAGGTATAGAGGCGCTTTCTTACTTCGAGCGATAACCGCGCCGAGTGTAGCGGTCATCAGGCGCGACGACGTTGCATAAACCAGATCGTAGTGTTTACCACGAACGATGCTGCGCGCCTGCCTTGCATAGACTATAAACGCTTTGGCCTGATCAACCATCCCGCTTTTGTGGGCAGGCAAGGCGACACGGCGTATTGTCAGGCGCGGGTGCTCTTCAAGCTCGGGCGCCTCTCTGCTGAACGAGCTATAGCGATTGGGCAACGTCGTTATCAGCTCGATGTGGGCATCTCCCGGCAATTTGTCCAGTAACGCTTTTACCAGCGCCGTAGTGCGGAATGAGCCGGCAGACAAATCCGGTTGATAATAAAAACTCAGGACTAAAAGTTTCAAATAAACCTCACCACTTTACGCGGGTAATAAGTGTGTCTGACGATAGCTCGGCAACAATGCATTGGTTTGCCACGCACTTGCCGAACTCCGGGTGCCAGGTTGTACTCGCAATCCTGATGGCAGCCGCGCCCGAAATGGAAACAGAGACAACTTCTCCCGAAGCAAGGGTGATCGTTAGATTGTTGTCATTCTGAATAACTGACACTTCAGGGTGTAAGTGGAATCTTGCGATCGACTTGTCAAAAACTCCGCTCACAGAGTCG
The DNA here is from genome assembly GCF_001945365.1 of Pseudomonas reinekei. Lineage (GTDB taxonomy): Bacteria > Pseudomonadota > Gammaproteobacteria > Pseudomonadales > Pseudomonadaceae > Aquipseudomonas > Aquipseudomonas reinekei. The sequence goes on along the minus strand of NZ_MSTQ01000027.1, from coordinate 63,690 downwards.
TTGATTTTTAAAGTGTTCGTTGATGCGGTCCACTCCCGTGTGTGCAGGTTCTTTCCCTTCAGGCGCTTGTAGCCGTCGTGCGAACAAACGATACGCACGGTATCTCCGGAACTCTCGAATGTGGTCAGGCTGACATTTGCGCGACGGGCGACTCTGAATCCGGCCCATACCTCCGATGAGTTTTCGCCATCGATCTCGACGGTGTTATGCGCCGCGGTGCTGCGTTGACGATGACGTTCGCTGTCTTCGCCATATTGCGACGTTCCAGAGTTGACGAATACCCGCTGCCCGAAAACACTCAGCTCGAAGCTCAAAGTATCCGCGTGAGCATGTCCCGGCTGATAAGCAGGAGCGACCTGGGCAAGGTTCAGAAGTGCTTTGCTGCCTTCGTCGAATGTTATCTGAGCATAGCCGCTCTCGGCATGACAAATCGCGCCAAACGAAGATGCGCCCGATGCGTCCGCTGGTGGCTGGCAGTCCAGCAAAGCCGAATAGTTTTCAATATCGCGCAACGTCGGAGCAATGCCGAAGGCACAATCGTTGAAAAATGGTATTTCGCCATCGGGATGCTGCATGCTGCGCAGCCAGATAATTCCTTGCTCAATCACTTTGCGCCATTCGGGTGCGCGGCTTTTCAGTGCGTTGATTTTGGCGTTGAGCGCCAGATTGAGCAGGTCGCACATATCCCAAAGCAGGGAGGCGTGGTACATGGGCGATAGTTCGTAGTGCGCCCCATCTACCAGGAATTGCTCCTTTATCTCCCGGTCCATAATCTTCAGTCCGGTTTTCAGCCATTTCTCGGCCTGATCGTTTTGCAGAAAACTGCCTGCGAACACAAGCGCCTTGCCGTTCACAAACAAGTGATTTGCAAGGATGTGATATTCAATCTGTTGTGACAGTGCATGTGTCTGCACTGCGAGGCTTTCCAGCCACAGCGAATTCAGATGAGGCTGCATTTGCAACCACTTGACCAGATTAACGATCCTGAGTGACAGGGTATAAGGTTCCCAGCCACAGCCGTCGAACGGCGGGTTGGCGGCGATCCAGCCGTTGACCAGTTCCGTTTCCGACAGGGCTATAGGATGCTCCTGACGGGCGGCCAGGTGATCGAGATAATGCAAGTTATATTGCCAGATCTTTGGCATCGTCTCATTATGCCATTGAATGGGCGCCTTGCTGCCCATGAAATCGAACTGTCCATCTCCGGTTATGCGCGATGAACTCCAGCGGGGTGGATTGGCCAGATCAAATAATGGGTTTTTGCTGACGGCTGTTGCGGTATACGGCTTTATCTTGGCAAAACGATAGTAGATTCGATAAAGAATCTGCTCCGGTCGCAGTACCTTGGCAGTGTGGTAGAGCTTCGAGAGCTGGGCTTTCCGTGGGTTGCGCATATGAGTCACTGATTCAAATGGTTCAAACGATGTAATGTGTTTTCGACCAACTCAGGCGAAATTGAATTTAAGCCAGCGCTCAAAGTACAGGAGCTGCCACAGTTTGTAGGTGTTGTTGGCGGCACCGGAAAAGTGACTCTTTATCAACCTCTCAACTTCCTCGCGATTGAGGAATTGGTAGATTCGCTCAAGCTCAGATGCCAGTCGATCTGCGCCCAGGCGCAGGATAATTCCATCCAGGGGAGGGTTGAACCCGGTCTTTGGACGGTTGACCAGCGCGGAGGGGAGGAGGCTTTTCAAGAGCGTTTTGAGCGGGGCTTTAGGAGCGCCGTCTTTTAGTAGGTCCGCGCTGGAAGTGGCGAACCCATTGGCAACGACGCGCTCATCCAGCAACGGTACTCTGAGTTCAATGCTCGCCAGCATGCTTGCCTTGTCGGAAACACCCAGGTTGTGACTCAAGAATCCGGTCATATCGAAATGTTGTGCACACTTCACCTTATCGTTCACATCGCCATCATATTGAGCGAGTGTATTATCCAAACGCTGTTTGTACGTATTCTCCAGCGTCGAATAGTTGGAGAAGAACTTGCTGAGCTCTTGTTTTGAGAAATAGCCGAGCATTCGTGAATAGGCCAGAGGCCAATAGCTTTCCTGAGCATACGAGACGAGTCGCTCGAACTTCTTATCGAGTTTTTTTGGAAAGAGTTTGAGCTTCAGCAATGACTTGAGCAGCGGGCAGCTCGCGCGGATCAGCTTATGGTGCTTGAGGACTTTATATCGCGGGTAACCCGCGAATGCTTCGTCGCCGCCCATTCCGCTGAGCATCACCGTGTATCCGCTTTTTCTGGCTTCTACAGACAGCTGGTAGGTGGCCCAGAACGTATAATCGGACACTAGTTCTTCGGTGTTTTTTGCCACGAAGTCAATCGATTCAAAGGGATTGTTGTTTGCATCGATAATTTCGGTAACTTTAAGCTTTTTACCCAAATGATCGGCGATGTCGGTGGAAAACTTCATGTCCACTGCGGAATCTTCCGTTTCCTCGTATTTTGCAAAGAATAGATCTGCATCACCTGTGTAGTTCGCGAGAATGCTCGAGTCTGCTCCGCCGCTGAAGAACACCCCTACTGGAACATCAGCTTCCAATTGACGAGTGACCGCGGATTCTATCGTTTCTGCAATGGACCGTTGAGTATTGAAGTTGATGATTCTCTGGTAGCATACGGTTGTACTGCCTCCCGTAGCCATATCAAATTCGATATAGGTTCCCGGCTGTACTTTCTTGATTGCCTTGTAGCCGGTATTCGGTTCGTAGATGAACCCGTTGTTGAAGAATTCGAACACATCATCGTGATCGATTTCGGAGACGACCTCGGAATAGCTTTTAAGGCCGCGTATTTCTGAGCAAGCGTAAAAGCCGTTGGCATTCGTGTAGTAGTAAACCGGTTTGATGCCCACTACATCTCTGGCAATAAAGAACTTCCTGGCGATTTCGTCGAGAATGACCAGCGAGAACATCCCTTGCAGCAGCTTGAAGGCATTTTCCTTGTGTTCGACATAAAGCTTGAGGATGACTTCAGTGTCGGAGGTGCCGTTGAAGGAGTAACCCCTTTCAACCAGGTCGTCTCGCAACTCGTGATGGTTGAAGACTTCACCATTGAAAATGATGCTGATGCCATTCCCGGCATGCATTGGCTGACTGCCGGCGGCTGTCAGATCCAGAATGCTCAGCCGGTTATGGCCGAGCCCTGTCTGAAAATCTGCAACGGTAGTGAAGTATGTTCCAGAGGCATCCGGTCCCCGATGTTTTGTGACTGCAAGACTTGCTTCCAACTGGCTGTTGGCGTCGGAAACGGACTGCTTAACACAAAAAAAACTTAAACCGCACATTATCCCTGTAGCTCCGTGTTTTTTTTATCGGCAGTGCTTTGCATGGGCGACGACGGGGTAACCGAAGGCGCGCCTGATTCTGCACTCTTCCTATCATTACTTTGATTTTTTGGCGCTCGCGAGAGCGTCTGAGTGAGAATCAGGCCCCAGGCGGTAGCGAGTAGCAAGTTGAAAGTGATCAGGCGGAAAACGGCAAAGAACAGGCCGTATATCACCATGGTCAATACCACGGTTCGAAGAATTGTCCAGTGGGCTGACTCGATTCTGATTGACGTTACTCTGGAGAAAATCGGGCCCAACAAGACCAGCGCATAAGTAATAATTCCTAACAGCCCACCCACCATCAAGGTATAGAGCGGCCAGTTGTGTATATAAGCTACCCGTTGGGTAAATGATTCCCCGCTGGAGGTCTCCCAGCGCATTTCATGCTTGACACCCAGCCCGTTACCCAAAATCGGGTGCGATTTAAACATGTCCCACGCAATGCCATACTCTACAACGCGTGAGGTGACATTGAAGTCGGCGTTTTCTTTGGTTTGAGCCATGCCGCTGCCACTTTCTGGCTCTGGCTTCCAGTTGACGACGGCCTCTATTCCGGACTCGATCAGAAGGCTCATCCTGCCGAGCCAGATCTGCTGCATGCCTGTAGAGAAAATGAACAGCAATCCGCAGATGCCCAGCGCGACTGCGCTGACAATCAATTTCTTCCGAAGTTTTGTGTGGAAAACGAATATAAACGCGGAAAACAGCATGATTACCAGTAGTGCGCTCAACAGCATGCTGCGTGTGAAGGTAATCAGTACGGCGGTCATGCAAAGCAGGGACATCAATGCGCTGATAGCGGTGATCTGCTTCTGTCGCGACAGGATACAAGTGACAAATCCGGCCACCATTCCCACGGGGAGAAGACTGTCGGTCGCTTGCGCCAAGAGCATGGTTATGCGGTCGCGCATAGGGCCGATAGCATTGGCATTGTGTGAGGCGGCTTCTTTTGTAAGCTTGATGGCCTGAGCGTCTGAAGGGTCGATCCAGTAGGGTCTCCAGATGCCTTGGTAGAAGTAGTAAAAAACTATATATCCGGCGGTCAGGAAAATCAGCGTCGCTACCGAACCGCCCACCCAGTAAATTCGGGCGTGATCATGACTGACCAATATGCAGACAGGTATCAGTGCGTATATGAAAAGGAAAGGAATGACACCCCTCAACCAGTCTGACAGGGGAACATGATTGTGCAGGGCAATCGCCAAGTTGATGCCCAATACCAGAAAGCCGACTAGCATGGGAGCGGCGAATATTTTCAGTGCATCCTTTATTTCGTATGTGCGCAGGAGCTGCAACACACTGACTGCAAAAATGATGGCCAGCAATGCTGCAAATGATAATTCCTGCAGGCCCAGTGAGGTGGGGGCAGGGCGCATGGCAAATGCCATTGGAAAAAGCGCCAGTAAACCGTGCCAAGGAGACTTCAGTGCCATGAGGAGAAGGAGAAGAGCGCCGGCGGCACCGATATAGAACACAGCTCCAGGATCTTGTGAAAGAAGAATGGCAGTTCCCGCGCCAGCAGCAATCGCGCAACTGTTTTTAATAAAATATGATTCGTTCATCATTGTCCTCCAGCTATCTTTCAAGGCCGAATTGCTTTGAAGTCAGCAGGCGTCTGACCAACAATGCGAGCAGGGATTCCAACAACGACGGAGTTGTCTGGTACGTCTTTCAATACGACTGCGGAAGCGCCGATCTGGCAGTTGTTACCAATCTTGATGTCGCCAATTATTCTTGCACCCGCGCTAATGTAGCAGTTGTCACCAATCACCGGGCATTTGTTGATTTCGCTGGACGCAAAGCCTTCCGCCGCTCCGATCGTGATGCCTTGGCCCAGCACGCAGCCGCTACCGATTTTGGAGTTTGCATGGAGCACAACGCCTATTGCGCCATACGCAAAGATCGAGCCATTGCCGATGCTCGCGGAAACAGGAATGTACGAATTGAAAATCAAAAAGATGAAATTTCGAATGAGCATCGGAATAAATGGGATCTTTCGTTGATAGAACCAGTGGCCAATTCGATAAAGCGTGACTGCGTTCATTCTCAAAACCTCAATTTGCGGAAATCTGCCAGGCGCAGACGGAGAGTCCACGTTGCGATGATCAACAGTGAGCACATATATAAAATGCCGCAGATCAGGCTAACGTTGGCCATGACTATCGAAAGAGGGGAAAGTATCGCCACCCAAAAGATCACAGGAAGCTGGATGCCGGGACGACAGAGCAGATGCAATGTCAGCAGGTAAGTCGAGAAACCCAGTGCATAGAATACTTTTGCGGCCTCAAGCCCCTGTACGAAAAAGATCATGCAAACTACGGCAAGACATCCCAGGGACACGTTGATTGCAACAATCCTACGCTGAAAACCCGAGGCAATTAGATATCGCTCCGTCACCACCGTCCAGTAGAGAACCGGCAGGCAAGGAAGCAGTACCAGATAGCCCGAGTACTTGGGAAAGAGCCACGATACGAAATAACCGAACAGCCCTACCAGTGCGAAATACATCAAGGCGATCGACATAATGATCCGGTACTGGTCCTGGCGTTGGCCTCCGGATATGAATGAAACAAATACTGCCCTGACATTAATGGGAAAAAGACTGGTCGCTGACTGAATGATCGACACAATCACACGAAACAGCCCCAGTTCACGAACCGGTAGGATTTTCGAGAGTATGTAGGGCAGTATGTTAGTGAACAGGTTGAAAAAAAGAGTGATGGAAATCATGCGCGGCAGAAGGGTAATGACCTGCCAGAGCGTTGATCTCAATTGCTTGCCAAACGGTAGTTTCGCTCCGTGAGTAAACAGCGCGACCAATGCCAAAAGGCAAGGGATCAAGTTGGTCAGACTCAGAATTTCTGCGATGCTCAGCGACCAGATGTTCTGATGGCTGACAAATAGGGCGGTAAAGAAAACGCCCAGAAATAAAACTAGATACCAGACGATCCAGCGGTAAAGTCTCAGTCCAAAAAGTGACAGCAGGCAAGCTGAACTGAGCAGCATCACGCTGAGCAGCAATGGATTGCCCAGGTCCGTCAACAGGCTTAATCCGCTGAAGAGCAAGAAAATCAGAATTGCCATAAATAACGAAGTGACAAGAATATATTCGGGTTCAACGCTTGCGAGAAGTTGCTCGTTGATTATGTCCAGCAGTTTTTGAAATAAAAAAACCAGCACGTTGACTTTGATGAACTCGCCATAGGCTTCGAGTCCATATAAACCAGGAATAACAAAATTTACCACCAGGCCACTAATCAATGTCAGTGCCTGAATCAGCAGATTGACCATGTCCCAACCTTCCTCAATCTCATCATGACTAATTCGAGCACATGATCATCGGAGTATTCATCGAATCAATTAAGTGCAAGAGACCAAATGACTCATGAAGTCATCTGGCCTTGCGTTCAGTTTCGATAAGGGGTCAGTTCCAGATACCGCGCGTATCGACTCGTTCGGCACGCGCCAAGCTGCTGTGCGGGATGGATTTGAACTGCTTGTGGTCCACAAGCAGAACGATCACATCCGCACGACCCAATGCGTTGTCGATATCGCAGAGAGTGGCCTTGCCTTCCAAGTTGGTAGGTAGTTGATCGATATTGGGTTCGACCACCAGCACCTTGCCGGGATGAATATCGGCAATTTTCAAAGTGATTGCCTTGGACGGGCTTTCACGCAGGTCGTCGATATCCGGTTTGAATGCCAATCCGAAACAGGCAACTGTAACGCCCTTGGCGGTTTTGTCCGGGTTTGCCTGAAGGTGCTTGCCGATGGCCTGCTGGACCTGATCGATCACCCATTGTGGTTTGCTGTCATTGATTTCGCGGGCGGTGCGGATCAAACGTGCCTGTTCAGGTGTCTTGCTGACAATAAACCATGGATCCACGGCGATACAGTGGCCGCCGACGCCTGGGCCAGGCTGCAGAATGTTCACACGCGGATGGTGATTGGCCAGACGGATCAATTCCCAAACGCTGATGCCCAGCTTGTCGCAAATGATCGAGAGCTCGTTCGCAAATGCAATGTTCACATCACGGAAGCTGTTTTCTGTCAGTTTGCACATCTCGGCAGTACGGGCATCAGTGATGATGCATTCGCCTTCTACGAACGTTTTGTACAGCTGCACGGCGGCTGCCGAGCATTTTGATGTCATGCCGCCAATGATGCGATCGTTCTCGATCAGCTCACGCAATACATGACCCGGCAATACTCGCTCGGGGCAGTGGGCTATGCGGATGTCGGATTCTTCGCCATGGGTTTGCGGGAAGCTCAGGTCCGGGCGGGCTTCCGCCAGCCAGGCTGACATCTGCTCGGTCGCACCCACCGGAGAAGTGGACTCGAGAATGACCAGGTCACCTATTTTCAAGACTGGTGCAATAGATTTGCTAGCGGACTCGATATAGGAAAGGTCGGGTTCATGATCACCCTTGAACGGTGTCGGCACTGCGATCAGGAATGCGTCTGCTGCCTCGGCGATGGTGGTTGCCCGCAGGTAGCCCTCGGTCACGGCAGCGTGGACGACCATGTCCAGATCCGGTTCAACGATATGGATTTCACCTCGATTGATCGTCTCGACGGCGCGGGGGTTCACATCCACGCCAATCACCTTTTTTTTGCGTGCGGCGAAAACAGCTGCCGTTGGCAGTCCGATGTAGCCGAGACCGACCACAGAAACAGTTTGAAAGCTCATACGTGGACCTTATTGGATTTTGGAAAGAATTTCGAGGATGCGAGCGCAAGCCTTCCCATCACCGTACGGGTTATGAGCGTAGCTCATCCGCTCATAGGCATCAGAGTCAGTCAGCAGGCTGCTCAGGTTGCTGGTAATGGCTTCGACTGCCGTGCCCACCAGTTTCACGGTTCCTGCCTCGACAGCTTCCGGGCGCTCCGTAGTGTCGCGCATCACCAGCACAGGTTTGCCGAGTGATGGCGCTTCCTCTTGAATGCCACCCGAATCACTGAGGATGAGGTAGGAGCGATTCATCAGGTAGACGAAAGGCAAGTAGTCCAGCGGTTCGATCAGGTGGACGTTCTCGATGCCTGCCAGCAGCCGGTTTACAGGCTCCTGCACATTCGGGTTCAGATGCACCGGATAGACAATCTCGACGTCCGGGAAGGTTTTCGCGGTGTTGACCAGTGCCTGGCAAATGTTCTCGAAGCCATCGCCGAAGCTTTCACGGCGGTGGCCGGTAACCAGGATGACTCGCTTGCCTTCACCGATAAACGAAAACTGCTCATGGAATGTTTGCTGCAAGGCCGGATTGCTGCTGACTCTTGCCACAACGTCGAGCAAGGCGTCGATGACTGTATTGCCTGTCACGTGGATAGAGGCTTCGCTCACGCCTTCTCTTAACAGGTTCTGTCTGGAGGTCTCGGTCGGCGCGAAATGTACTGAGGCCAGGGCGCCGGTCAGTTTGCGATTGGCCTCTTCCGGCCAGGGTGAATATAGGTTGCCGGTTCGCAACCCGGCCTCGACGTGAGCTACTGGGATCTGCTGATAGTAGGCTGCCAGTGTCGTTGCCAGCGTAGTTGCCGTGTCGCCGTGTACTAGGACGATATCCGGTTTGTATTTGGCAAATATCTGCTTCATGCCTTGCAGAATCGCGGTGGAGACGTCGGTTAGGTCCTGGCCCGGTTTCATGATGTTCAGATCGAAGTCAGGCTTGATCTCGAACAGGTCCAGTACCTGGTCGAGCATCTGGCGATGCTGTCCGGTTACGCACACTTTGGCTTCGAAGCGTTCGTCGGCAGCAAGGCTCAATGCCAGTGGAGCCATCTTTATTGCTTCAGGACGCGTGCCGAACACACATAACGTTTTCAAAGTCATCACAACACCGCTATTGAAAATAAATGAAATTTTTCGTGCGCACTGGCCGTGCCACTTGTCCGTAGGGTATGAATTCGATAATTCACTTAGCTGTTTTTCCCTGGATTAGCCCCATGACAGATCTTTCAACCAGTAGGCTGGAGCTTACGAGTCTTATATAGAGGGTAATTAGGTTCGCTGATGTGTAGTACATGTTGCGCTCAAGGGAAAAGTGGTTTTGTGATTTTTTAATCCGTTTCCGGCTTTTTTCCACTTTTTGATGGAGCTCACCACAAGTCACGAAGCCGCCTCTACACCTAATGTCAATTTTTCTCGGCAGATCATGCCTTGAAATGCGTGGTCGATCGTTCGGGTCGCATGACCGGAAGGAGCCTCAAGACTTGGTGAAGGCTGCGATCATGAGGGCACGAGCCTGCTTTTTTCATGTGAAGTCGCTCGCAGAGAACCTGTGCTAATCCTTTGGCATAATCGACATTGCAGAGAGACATCTTTGTCATTAGGGGCAACCTCTCAGTTTGTGTAGCCGTGTAAGTCTTCGGAGGCAGGAGGTTTCCGCGCATCTGAAGGCTGCTTTCGTTCATTGTCGAACATGGCACATGTTAAGTGCGCCGCGGATTATAGCCTTCTTTGCGCAGTGCTTTCCAAGCAAGGTTGTGGCGTTGTCAGCCGCTGCTTCACGCATTCGCTGCCGATAAGACACCAGGCGGGCTGAAAGCAAGGAGGGTGACGCCTGAAGTGTCGGCGTTGTCACGTTGTCTTCCTATTCGCCGATGTGAATTGCCGAGGTCTGCCCAGGATTGAGTGAGCTCAACAACGTTATCGATGAGCGGTAGCCATTTGTCTGCGCCCGCGTCGATGTCCAAGGGGGTCGGTGACGGTGGCAAGGCGAAGCCGATGGTGTCTGTTCAAACAGTGCTATGAATGTCAAGCGTTGCGTGAAAATACAGACGTTTTTACTTCTTTGTCTTCATCCGGCGCTTTCGGTGGCAGGTATTTTTATCTCGGCGGAGGGTTTTAAAGGGATTTTGACTAGAACCTAGGTATCATGAGGCCGGTACAATGGCACGTACAAGGAGCTAAGGACAGAAGTTTCAAGGGTATTGGATAGTGTATCTGAGTGTTTCATTTTTGAGTCTAAAGGCTATAGTTTTTCTCGGTTTCAGGAGCTTAAAGGGGTGTTCGAAAGGTTTATGGATAAGATCAGAGCTGTTTTGTTAAGCCTTCCTCGCCGACGCAAGCGTGTCTTGCAGGTAATTGCCGATGTCATTCTTGTTTGGCTTTCTCTATGGATGGCGTTTGTCGTACGTTTAGGGATAGATGAACTTAACAGTCCGATTCAACAGCATCTGTGGCTTTTCTTGAGTGCGCCTGTCATTGCTATTCCGCTCTTCGTTCGTTTTGGTATGTATCGCGCGGTCATGCGGTATGTAGGTAATGATGCGCTGATCGCAATCGTCAAGGCGGTGACGTTCTCATCTCTCATTTTGGGTGTAGTGGTCTACTGGTACAGCAACCATCAAACGATCGTGCCCAGATCCATCATTTTCAATTATTGGTGGCTCGGCCTTGTGATGATCGGCGGGTTGCGCGTGGCAATGCGCCAGTATTTTTCCGGCGACTGGTTCGTCGCGGCGCAGCATGTGCCATTTGCCAATATCGATGACGGCCTACCACGCGTTGCAGTCTATGGTGCCGGTGCCGCGGGCAACCAGCTGGTCGCTGCCCTGCGTATGGGGCGCGCCATGCGTCCGGTGGCATTCATCGATGACGACAGCAGTATTGCCAGTCGAGTGATTGCCGGCCTGCAAGTGTTCAAGCCCAAGCATATTCAGCAAATGATCGATACTACGGGGGCTCAGGAAATTCTGTTGGCGATCCCTTCTGCCAATCGAGGTCGTCGTCGTGAAATTCTCAGTTTTCTCGAACGTTTTCCCCTCCATGTGCGCAGTGTTCCGGGATTCATGGATCTGGCAAGCGGGCAGGTGAAGGTCGATGATATTCGGGAGGTCGATATTGCGGATCTGCTGGGGCGTGACGCCGTGCCGGCCCAGGAGGATCTGCTCGAGCGTTGCATCACCCGTCAAGTCGTGATGGTGACAGGCGCAGGGGGGTCGATCGGCTCAGAACTTTGTCGTCAGATACTGGAGTTGCGACCGACAACGCTCCTGTTGTTCGAGCACAGTGAATTCAATCTTTACAATATTCTCTCCGAGTTGGAGCAGAGAATTTCGCGTGAATCGCTGTCCGTAAAGTTGATTCCGATTCTCGGCTCTATTCGGCATGAGAGCAAGTTGCTGGACGTGATGAAAACCTGGCATGTCGATACGGTCTACCATGCAGCAGCCTACAAGCATGTCCCGATGGTTGAACACAATATCGCCGAGGGCGTTCTCAATAATGTTATTGGTACTTTAAATACTGCACAAGCAGCTTTGCAAGCAGGCGTTGCTAACTTTGTCCTCATTTCCACGGACAAGGCTGTGAGACCAACCAATGTCATGGGCAGTACCAAACGGCTCGCAGAAATGACTCTTCAGGCGCTCAGTCGCGAGAAAGCCCCTGTATTATTCGGTGATCAATCGTCCATATCTCAGGTTAATAAAACCCGCTTCACTATGGTTAGGTTTGGTAACGTACTGGGTTCCTCAGGTTCGGTGATTCCACTTTTTCATAAGCAGATAAAGTCTGGGGGACCGCTGACCGTTACCCATCCGAAGATCACCCGTTACTTCATGACTATTCCTGAAGCTGCTCAATTGGTCATTCAGGCAGGTTCCATGGGGCAGGGTGGGGATGTCTTTGTGCTTGATATGGGCGAGCCGGTAAAAATTGTGGACTTGGCGGAGAAAATGATTCATTTGTCGGGATTGAGTGTGCGATCAGAAAGAAATCCACATGGTGATATCCATATTGAGTTTTCTGGTTTGCGTCCGGGAGAGAAACTGTACGAAGAGTTGTTGATTGGCGATAACGTAGCCGCTACACAACATCCAATGATTATGACTGCAAATGAAGATCATATTGGTTGGGAAGTCCTTAAGGCTAAGCTGAGCGAGTTGCTGAGCGCTGTCGACAGGGATGATTATGCACGCGTTCGTCAGTTGCTACGTGACACGGTCAGTGGATATGCGCCTGACGGGGAAATCGTTGATTGGATTTATCAACAACGACGCTTGGAGCCTTAACTGGACTTTGACGGGTGGCAGACTTAACTTCGCCACACTATGACATGAAATAAAGTGCGGGCTAATAACGCGCGTCGGTGAGCTTGGATTTGAAAGTGAAGAAAATTGCCATATTGCAATCTAACTACATCCCATGGAAAGGGTATTTTGATCTTATTTCGGCTGTAGATGAATTTATCATTTATGACGATATGCAGTTCACGAAGAATGACTGGCGTAATCGCAACCAAATCAAGACTCCGCATGGAGTGCAATGGTTATCTATACCGGTAGGCCAAAATATTCATCGCCGCATTCGTGACGTAACGTTGGTAGACGGCTGGCAGGTGAAGCACTGGAAAACGTTGCAGAGCAACTATCGTCGAGCGCCTTTCTTCGATGAGGTCGCCCAGTGGCTCGAGCCGCTCTATCTGACGGAGACCCACACGGGGCTGTCGTCAATGAACCGGAAGTTCCTGGAAGCGATTTGCCGATACATCGGTATTGAAACCCGCATTACGAATTGCTGGGACTATATATCTGCCGGCGACAAAACCCGGACCGCCCGCCTGGTGGACCTTTGTCAACAGGCTGGTGCGACGCAATACCTGTCGGGGCCGGCGGCAAAGGACTACATTGAGGAGTCGCTGTTCGACGAGGCCGGTATTGCGCTGCAATGGTTCGATTACTCCGGCTTTCCCGAGTATCCGCAACTTTGGGGGGAATTCACCCATGGCGTCACCGTCCTGGATCTGCTGTTCAATTGCGGCAAAGACGCTCACCGTTACATGAGGCATGTCAAAGCATGAGGCTGTCCATCGTCGCTACCCTTTACAGCTCGGCCAAGTTTGTCGAGGAATTCCATCTCCGTGCAAGTCAGGCGGCACAACAACTGGTCGGCGACGATTACGAGATCGTACTGGTCAACGACGGCTCGCCCGATTCAAGCCTGGAGCTGGCCATCCAGTTGAGCGAAGCCGATCACCACGTGGTGGTCGTCGATCTCTCACGCAACTTCGGTCACCACAAGGCCATGATGACAGGCCTGCGACATGCCCGCGGTGACCGTGTCTTCCTGCTCGATAGCGACCTGGAGGAAGATCCGGCATGGTTGCTCTCGTTCAGCGAGCAGATGGAGCGCGAAAAGGCCGATGTGGTCTACGGTGTCCAGCAGCAGCGAAAAGGCAAGCAATTCGAGCGCTGGACCGGGCGGGTGTTCTACAAACTCTTCCGTTTCCTCAGCGGGCTGGATATGCCCGACAATATCGTCGTCGCCAGGCTGATGTCGCGCCGCTATGTGGACGCACTGATTCAGCACGACGAACGCGAGTTGTTCATGGCGGGTCTGTGGGTCATCACCGGCTTCGATCAGCGGGCGCAGGCCATCGTCAAGCGCAGTCGTGACGAGACGACCTACACGCTGCGAAAGAAAGTGTCGCAACTGGTCAATTCGATTACAGCCTTCAGCAGTGCACCGCTGGTGGGGATCTTCGGCGTGGGTTGCGCGATCTTCCTGCTGTCGGCGGCCTACACGAGCTTTCTTTTCGTCAACTGGCTGCTTCTGTCGAGCCCGCCCAGCGGCTATACGTCGCTGATGGCTTCGATCTGGCTGCTCGGCGGTTTGATCATCGCATTCGTCGGCGTGGTCGGGATTTATCTCGCCAAGATCTATTCCGAAGTCAAACAGAGACCCTACACTATCGTCCGAGGCGTCTACCGTCAGGATGAGACGCGGAGCATCGAATGAAAAAACTTATTATTTTTGGTCTTACCGACGCCGCCGAGCTCGCACTCTATTATTTTTCCAACGACTCCAGCTATCAGGTCGAGGCATTTGCCGTTGATCCCGCCTACATGCCGGCCGACAAGAGCTTCAAGGGATTTCCGGTGGTGGCATTCGATGAAGTCACCCAGATCTACCCGCCAGACCGGTATGTATTTTTCGTCGCGCTCGGCTATTCCAAGCTCAACCAGATCCGCAAGGAAAAGTATCTGGAAGTGAAGGCGCTGGGCTACGAAATGGTCAGCTACATCAGTTCCCGAGCCTCGGTGCTGACAGACGACATCGGCGAGAATTGCTTCATCCTGGAAGACAATACCGTTCAGCCCTTCGTGCGCATCGGCAACAACGTGACCATGTGGAGCGGTAATCACATCGGGCATCATTCGTGTATCGAGGACCACTGTTTCCTGGCCTCGCACATCGTCGTATCCGGCCGTGTGACGATCGGGGAAAGCTGTTTTCTCGGCGTCAACGCAACCCTTCGCGATCACGTTACCATTGGCGAGAAATGCATCATCGGTGCCGGCGCTCTGATTCTTGGAGATGCTGCTGCTGAAGGCGTGTACATCGGACAAGCCACCGAACGGTCGCGCGTGCCGAGTACGCGCGTCAGGAACATCTGAAAAACCTCATAATTGGCGTGAAAAAATCCCATGTGGAAAAAACTAGGAAAGATATTCTGCGCTGAAGGGCAGAGTGATTGGTTGTATTCTCACGCGATGATTCCCGTTGCTGAGCAGGTGGACGGCGACCTGTATCGCATCTATTTCTCATCGCGTGACAAGGATAATCGCGGACACGGCGGCTACCTCGAGATCGACATGCAGGACCCGACCAAGGTCTTGCGCGTCCATCCGGATCCGGTCCTCGAGCCGGGCGACCTCGGATGTTTCGACGACAGTGGCGCCTTGCCCAATTCGATCGTCAACGTCGGTGGCCGCAAGCTGCTGTACTACACCGGGATCAACCTGGGCGTAACGGTGAAGATCCGCAATTCCATTGGCCTGGCCGAATGGAACGAGACCACCCAGCGCTTCGAGAGGCTGTTCCGTGGCCCCGTCATCGACCGCACCCGCGATCTTCCTCACTTCGTCGCCACCCCCGAAGTGCATTTCGAGGCCGGACGATTCAGGGCCTGGTTCACCTCCTGTGTTCGATGGGAGCAAGGCCCTTCAGAAGCGAAGCACTTCTATCATCTCGAGTATGCTGAGTCTGCCGACGGGATCGAGTGGGAGCGTGACGGCAAGGTTGCCATCGAGTTCCGCGACGAGCACGAGTACGCCCTAGGTGTGCCGCGCGTGCTCAAGGATGCGGACATGTACCGGATGTGGTTCTGCTCCCGGGCCACGAAGGACTGCCCCACCTACCGGATCCGCTACGCGACCTCGTCCGATGGCGTGCAATGGACGCGACACGATGAGCAGGTGGGAATCGACGTATCGGAGTCGGGTTGGGATTCGGAGATGATCTGTTACCCGTACGTATTCGATCATGCCGGTCGACGCTACATGCTTTATAACGGCAACGGCTATGGCAAGACGGGTTTCGGAATTGCCGTCTGGGGAGATGAGTGATTCCTATGCAGCACTGGCGGCTCGAGATCAGGCCCATTCTCCGTTACGCAGTCGTCGGCGTCGCCTGCAATGCCATCGGTTATGCGGCCTACCTGGCATTGACGTGGGTGGGCATCCCATTCAAGCTGGCCATGAGCTTCCTGTACGTACTTGGTATCTGCATCAGCTTCCTGGGCAACCGTAACTGGGCGTTCGAGCATCGCGGCAACGTCGTGGGGACGGCATGGCGTTTCGGCCTGGCGCACGCAGCCGGCTATTTGCTCAACCTGGCCTTGCTGACGGTGTTCGTCGACAAGCTGGGATATCCTCATCAGTGGGTCCAGGCCGCTGCCATTTTCGTTGTAGGAGGTTTCTTGTTCGTTGTCTTTAAGCTATTCGTCTTTCGTCATGACCAACCGGATGGGAATCAGGTGTGAAGATCTGTTCTGAATGCGAGACGCAGTACGTCTCGGAGCAATGGACATGCGTTCAGTGTGGACATCAGGTGGCTCGAAAGAACGGTTTTGCCGCGTTTGCGCCAGAACTCGAGGACAAGCAGGAGGGCTTCAAGGCCGACTTCTACGAGACCTACGCGCATCTTGAAAGCGGCCATTTCTGGTTTCGGGCGCGTGCCAGGTTGATTACATGGGCGCTGACGAAATATGCGCCGCGCATGCGTTCATTTCTGGAAATCGGGTGCGGTACTGGCTTCGTCCTGAGTCGGGTCGCCGTGGCGTTTCCGAAGGCCAAGTTGCTTGGCAGTGAGATGTTCTCGACCGGTCTGGAGTTTGCCTCCTCGCGTTTGCCCGGTGCAGAGTTCGTGCAGATGGATGCACGCGATATCCCTTACGTCGACGAGTTCGAAGCGATTGGCGCGTTCGATGTCATCGAGCACATCGAGGCGGATACTGTTGTGCTCCAGCAGATGCACCGTGCCCTGAAGCCCGGGGGAATCATGCTGTTGACCTTGCCCCAGCATCAGTGGCTATGGAGCCAGGTGGATGAATATTCCTGCCACGTGCGGCGCTACGAAGCCGCCGATCTGCATCGTAAGGTGGAAGAGGCGGGGTTTTCCGTCGTGCGCAGCACATCGTTCGTCTCGTTACTGCTGCCAGCGATGATGATTTCACGCGGCGCCAAGAAGCAACAGCGGGGCGAAACGAGCGAGACCGCCGAATTAGCGGTACCCAAGTCGCTCAATGTGCTGTTTGGTTTCGTGATGTGGCTGGAGTGTTTACTCATCAAGGTGGGAGTGAGTTTTCCGGTCGGTGCTTCCAGGCTGCTTGTCGCCCGGAAATAGAGTGGATGCCCCCACTTTCCATAACGAAGTGATGTTTAGTTCGACCCGACTAATTTTGCGTGCAAAGGCTCAAACGGTGGAAGACAAAAAGATCCAGTTCAATCGCCCCTACATGACGGGGAAAGAACTTTATTACATCGCTGAAGCCAAGTTCGGCAATATTCTCGCCGGCGATGGCCCATTCACCAAGCGGTGCCATGAGTGGTTGACCGAACATACCGGTGCGAGCAAAGCCTTGCTGACGCACTCGTGCACGGCAGCGCTGGAAATGTCTGCATTGTTGTTGGACATCCAGCCAGGCGATGAGGTCATCATGCCCTCATTCACGTTCGTTTCCACGGCCAATGCCTTTGTTTTGCGCGGCGGCGTTCCCGTGTTCGTCGATATCCGTCCGGATACCCTGAACCTGGATGAGACGCTGATCGAGGCGGCCATCACGCCACGCACCAAGGCAATCGTGCCGGTTCATTATGCGGGCGTGAGTTGCGAGATGGATACGATCATGGAGATTGCCCAGCGTCACAACCTGAAGGTGGTCGAGGATGCGGCGCAGGGGGTGATGGCCGCTTACAAGGGCCGGGCTCTGGGCAGTATCGGGGACCTCGGTGCCTTCAGTTTCCATGAGACCAAGAACGTCATCTCCGGCGAGGGCGGCGCATTGCTCGTCAATGATCCTGCGTACGCGTTGCGCGCAGAAATAATCCGCGAAAAAGGTACTGACCGTAGCCGTTTCTTCCGCGGCGAGGTCGACAAATACACTTGGCAGGAAGTCGGGTCGTCATTCCTTCCAGGGGACGTGACGGCCGCGTTTCTCTGGGCGCAGTTGGAAGAGGCCGAGCACATCACGCAGATGCGGCTTGCCATCTGGCAGCGGTATCACGAATTGCTGGCGCCGCTGGAAACCTGCGGGGCACTGCGACGCCCTATCGTGCCCGTCGAGTGCCAGCACAACGCGCATATGTACTACGTGCTGCTGCCCGCAGACGTGCCGCGACAACCGGTGCTTGATGGCCTCAAGCGAGAGGGAATCAATTCAGTCTTCCATTACGTACCCTTGCACTCCTCGCCGGCTGGCCAGCGTTACGGCCGTGTCCATGGCTCCATGGATAACACGGTGGGCCTATCGGAACGCTTGCTGCGACTGCCGCTTTGGGTAAGTTTATCGGTCGAGCAGCAAGAACGTGTGGTGAAAGTCTTGCGGGACATACTGTGTCGCTGACTCGGTAAGCACGCTTGCCAGAGTTCAACGCGATCCCGATCCAAGTGTTATCGCTGCAGCTTTTGGCTTGGAGCGTTCTTTGTAGTTCAAGAAGGCAACCACTCCACCAGTGTGCGTGCTCTTCGCGTGGATAACACGCCTCGCGCATGTTGGTGCATCGTCCCAAAATGGCATTTTACGTCGCTCCGCGAATCTGGAGGAAGCCCGAGGCAAGATGCTGGTCCGACGAAGAGATAGCGGATCAAGGCCGACTTGCACGAAAGCCCTCTTTTGCGTTTATGGATGGATATTCGAGAGTGTTAATCTCAGAAACGTACGAGGATGGATGTCTTGACTACCTTGCGCCGACATGCAGTTTGATAGGTTTTTTCAATAAGGTCGTGCTCTAATTCTGCTGGTTCAGAAGTGTGATTTCCTACTCTGTTGTTCGTATGCAATCGATGTAGTACACCTTCAGTCAGAGGTTGGTGCAATGGATTCTGGTGTCTCTCTAGTAAGTCGTTATGTAGGGATTTATGCCATCTACAACCCGACCACCAACATCTCCGAACTGCTTTTATGGCGCCGAATGAAGTAGTCGTCATTATTGATCCGCTGGAAAAGCTGAAAAATTTCCTCTTGGGAAATCCCGTTGTTGCTGCATTTCTGAAATAAGTGGAGGCATAAATGCCAATAATGGCACATGAACTAATGCGAGTACACCCGAACGCCGAGAAGCAAGTCGTCGTTATTGCGTCTGAAGAATAAATGACTATGTCGGATAAAAGCCCAGCCCGGTGGGCCGGGCATTCCTAATGCGGCCCAAAAGCCCTTGGTATTCTACTCGCTGAGATGCGCTGATGTTCCTTTGGTTTAATTTGTAGTCGCAGGCTCTCCTGTAACAAGTTCTACGAGTAATTTTTTGGCTAGATACTCAGACGCAATTGGGGTTAGATGACCATAATCCCAGCTGGTAATACCTGTTTTAATGTCGTCTCCGAGATACGTCATACATCCTTCGCTTTTGCAAAATACGTTAATGATGTCCGCGTATATCGCGCCTGAGTTGGCTATTTTATTCATAAGTTTGGCATTGCGCTCAATGACAGAAATGTCTAGACCTTGGCGCGTAAATTTCGGTGTACTAACCCAAAGTGATTTCATTGTTGTTTTAGGTAAATCCACGGTCCAGTGCGGTGTTGGGCCGGTGAATATAACTCGTTCAACCCCTGCGTTTCTCAAGGCCATGAATATATGACGCAGCTTGATTTCGTCGTGTTTTTCGTTCTGTCCGATGATAACAACATCAGGTTGGAGATTTTTTATCTGCTTTAAAGCGAACCAATTTGATTGGGCACAATAATCTGTAGTAGAAGGCTGTGTAGCGTCTAGAGAAGCTGGGCAGCCTGAGCTAACCACCTGGAGGATCTCCCATGTTTTAGGTAATTCTTTTCGTAGGCCAGAATATAATTGTTGAGCATGTGAGTCACCCCAGATAAATAGTGTTTTGCTGTTCGGTAGATGTTTTGTATAACAACTACTGTCAATTTCGGAGGCGGGTACATTCGTGGATCTACCATTCAGATATTCAGACACATTGTAAAAGTTGCACTCTCCACGAAAATTCTTGGTTAAATCTAGTTTTTCAAAATATTTTCGTGTCGGAGGAGCGTTTTCAAAATACTCAGCGAACTCCACTCGGTCTTTTAAACGAAACTCCAAGCCATCGGTTTTATATGTCGTATACCCGGCTATCCAGCAAGTCAGCATCAATACCGTTAGTGCGATTACCTTAATATTGCTGTGGCGAAATTGCCGCAGTGGCCTTTCTAATAGGGCTTAGGTTAGCCACGCTAGGGCTGTCGCGACGATTATTGTAACAACCAACGTGATTGTTGAAGCTTCGCCGCCTTCTATAATATGGATAAAAGATAAGAGCGGCCAGTGCCACAGATACAGGGGAAAGCTGATTAGCCCGATCCAAACTAGTACCCTGCTGGATAACACCGCTCTGTTGACCATGCATAAGGCCCAGCAGCTATGATAAGAGCTGCCCCCACTGAAGGTAGTAGCGCCCACCACCCTGGGAACTGGTTGTTTTTCGTGGTGAGGAAAAATGCAATGACG
Organism: Pseudomonas reinekei; assembly: GCF_001945365.1. Lineage (GTDB taxonomy): Bacteria > Pseudomonadota > Gammaproteobacteria > Pseudomonadales > Pseudomonadaceae > Aquipseudomonas > Aquipseudomonas reinekei. Next base: position 43,412 of record NZ_MSTQ01000027.1, on the reverse strand, counting down.
AGGCATGCGAGGCCGGATGCCGATTGAACATTCCGAATGACCGGCCCGCCGATGCCCCGCCGTATGCGGATTGTTTCGCTCTTGTACATTGACATATATGCTAAAAGTGATCCTATAAGAAGCTCCCAGAACCTAGTTTGCGGTGAATAGAACGTCGCAATCGGATTTTTCACGACTCCCATCACGTTCAAAGCAAATGAAGCGCCGCCGACAATAAATATTAATGCTAAGACGTTAATCCTTAGTTTAAAGGCAGCCCAAAGCATCAGTGGCCACACTAAATAAAATTGCTCTTCAATGCCAAGTGACCACAAATGCAGTAGCGGTTTCGTGTCGGCGCTATTGTCAAAGTAACCAGCCTCGGCACGTAGAACAAAGTTCGATATAAACGCAGAGCCACCGGCTATATGTTTCCCAAGTTGCATGTATTCGTCAGCAAGGAGTATGAACCATCCGGTTGCCCAAGTTGTCGCAAGTACTAAAAGTAGCGCAGGGAATATCCTGCTGACACGTCGACTGTAGAACTCGTAGAAGTTGAAGCTGTTTCTTTCAAGGCTTTTAAAAATGATACTTGAGATCAGGAACTCGGAGATTACGAAAAAAACATCGACTCCAACAAAACCACCTCGTATTAGTGAAGGGAATGCGTGGAACGCCACGACAGACAGGACTGCTATAGCACGCAACCCATCAATGTCGGGGCGGTACTTCGGGTGGCTGAGTCGTTTGTCAGTAGTCAGCAGCGGTGCTTCAGATAGCAGTCATTGTTGGGAAATAATCCGTTTAAGTAACACGCCATGTTTGAGCGCCGAACATCTTACCAGCACAACGAATATTTCCCGCCATCGGGCGGGATTTTTTTTGCCCGAAGAAAAGTGATGTCCGTTAACGAGATGGCGACGTGTTTGCCAGAACCGTTTGGGGGAGAGCATGTGGCGAAGGCCTCCTTGGCCAGATTACAGTCGCCTGGACAATCCGCAATCGGGTGGATGACGGTAAATCCAAGTCGTGGTGGGGCGAAGGCTATGCAGGTGTGTGTCAGAAGCCCTATCAGTTCACCTTCTGGAACAATACAGAACCGAAATACCGATTTTTTCTGATCTGATTGAAGCGGACCCTGTTCAGTGAACTGGCATTTAGTCGGGTCGTGGCTAACCAGGTGATCGACGGTAAGGCTCCAGATGCGACTTGAGGCGCCACGCATTATTACGCGATCTCGATGAAGGCGCCGCCGGGCTGGGCCGCGAAGGCGAATCTAACGCTGAGGTGGGGCGGCCACGTTTTCTTCAGGGACGTGCCGTGCCCGACGATGGGGAAGGTAGCAGAAGCGCTAGCACTGATATTACTCGGCCCAATCAGTGCGCGGCCGGTTCAGGGCTGGCGGTAAGTGATGCAATTGCCCGAGCAATCACGTTACACACCGATCTCCTCAACCAACTGGCCATGGTCGGCGCCGCGGCGCATAAGACCGAGCAGGATAAGCCTCTGGCCCCCGAGCAGTGCCTGATGGCCAGAGACCAAATTCACCACTGGACTTTGACCAATGCTAAAAAGACAAGGATCGTCAGCGGGATCGGAGCGCCGCATCGGGAACCAACTGCGGAGTTTGAATGTGGTTTCATGGATCGGTTACTGTTGTTCCGCTTGATTCTAGAGTTTGTTTCACATCCTGTAACTGACACATTTTTGACACCCTCCATACATCGCCTAAGTTTGGGAGGCAGCTTCGGAAAAGCTGCTTTCTCAAACGATGTCATGGAGCTTCATTTATGCGTACCGGCTATTTCACTTCTCTGGTTTTTGCCCTCCTTACCGGCGCTTCTGTTGCCGTCATTGCTGCGCCGGCCGTCACACCGCCAGCAAGTGATGCGCCGTTGGCGCAAGAGGTTTCCGCAACGGCACAATCCGCCAAGCTCGATCTCAACTCTGCCGATGCGCCAACCTTGCAACGCGAGTTGGCCGGTGTGGGAGAAGCCAAGGCCAAGGCGATTGTTGCGTATCGTGAAACCAATGGACCTTTTGCGTCTATTGACGAGCTGCTTGAGGTGAAGGGAATTGGCAAAGCCATTCTGGATAAAAATCGCGAGAAGCTAGAGGTGAACTAAGCTTGTAATTCAGCGCCAGGGGCCGGTCATTGATCGGCCCTTTTGCTTTTTGGCCATAGCTGTGAGGTTTTGCCTTTTGTCGGCTCTATTTAAATTATGGCTATCATATGCCAATTAAATTATGCCTATAATTAATGCGATTTCCGTCGAAGCGTCCTGAGACCCAGGCGCTTGGCTTTCCCTTCAAGCATTTCCCTGGAGCATAGTCATGACTTCTACTCAGTCCCAAGGCACGGCCCTCGTCACGGGGGCTTCTTCCGGTATCGGCGCGGTGTATGCGCAGCGTTTGGCGGCGCGTGGTTTTGATCTGTTGCTGGTCGCTCGCGATCAGCAGCGGCTGGATGAAGCGGCGAGCAAGTTGCGGGATGAGTACGGTGTTCAGGTCGAAGTGCTGAGAGCGGACCTGACGCAGAAGGACGACGTGCTCAAGCTCGAGCAGCGTCTGCGCAGCGATTCCAGCATCAGCCTGCTGCTGAACAATGCGGGTGTCGCGGCGGATGGCTTGTTGGCCAATGCCGATACCGACCTGCTGGAGCGAATGATTCAGCTGAACGTCACGGCGGTCACCCGTTTGGCTTCGGCGGCGGCAGCCAGTTTTGCCAAGGCCGGCCGCGGCACGATCATTAACATTGCGTCGGTGGTGGCGTTGTTCCCCGAGCGTTTCAATGCCACTTACAGCGCCAGCAAGGCTTATGTGTTGAGCCTGACTCAATCCTTGAACGCCGAGCTCGATGGCACCGGGGTCAAGGTTCAGGCCGTGTTGCCGGGCGTGACGCGCACCGAAATCTGGGAGCGCTCCGGTGTCGACGCTTCGCAGATTCCGGCGGAGATGGTCATGGAAGCGGATGAAATGGTCGACGCGTCGTTGGCGGGCCTGGATCAAGGCGAGCTGGTGACCATCCCGTCGCTGCCAAATGCTGCCGACTGGGATGCGTTCGTCGCGGCACGTCTGGTCATGGCACCGAACCTTTCCAAAAGCCAGGCCGCTGCGCGTTACAAATGAGCGCCATCAATCGGCATGAGGTAGTTGCGGTATGAGTGATCGTCGAGTGGTTGTAACGGGGATGGGCCTGGTGTCTCCGCTGGGTAGCGGGGTCGAAGCGGTCTGGGCACGCCTGTTGGCCGGGCGTTCCGGATTGCGCAACCTGCCGGATGCGGTGGTCGCCGATTTGCCGGCCAAGGTCGGTGGTGCGGTGCCGACTGTGGCGGACGATGCCGAGGCGGGGTTCGACCCGGACCGGGCAACGCCGCCTAAAGAACAGAAAAAGATGGATCGCTTCATTTTGTTCGCCATGGAGGCGGCGCGTCAGGCGTTGGAACAGGCCGGGTGGCAAGCGCAGACTGCCGTCGCCCAGGAGCGTACCGCGACCATCATCGGCTCCGGGGTGGGTGGTTTCGGTGCGATTGCCGAGGCCGTGCGCACCACCGACAGTCGTGGTCCGCGGCGTTTGTCGCCGTTCACTATTCCATCGTTTCTGGTCAACCTGGCAGCCGGGCATGTGTCGATTCAGCACGGTTTCAAGGGGCCGTTGGGTGCGCCGGTGACTGCTTGTGCCGCCGGGGTGCAGGCCATCGGCGATGCGGCGCGATTGATTCGTTCCGGTGAAGCGGACATCGCGGTGTGTGGTGGCACAGAAGCGGCGATCGACCGGGTCAGCCTTGCCGGGTTTGCAGCGGCGCGTGCGTTGTCCAGTGGTTACAACGACACCCCGGAGCGTGCCTCGCGGCCGTTCGACAGTGGGCGCGATGGCTTCGTCATGGGGGAGGGATCGGGCTTGCTGGTCATCGAGTCACTGGAGCACGCCCTGGCCCGAGGCGCCCAACCGCTGGCGGAGCTGGTGGGTTACGGCACCACCGCAGATGCGTATCACCTGACCGCAGGCCCGGAGGACGGCAGCGGTGCACGTCGCGCAATGTCGCTGGCGTTGGCTCAGGCCGGTGTTTCGCCGGAGCAGGTCCAGCATCTGAATGCCCATGCCACCTCGACGCCGGTGGGGGATCTGGGCGAGTTGGCGGCGATCAAGTCGTTGTTCGGGGCGGATAACAAGATTGCGGTGACATCGACCAAATCGGCAACCGGGCATTTGCTCGGTGCTGCGGGCGGTATCGAAGCGATCTTCACCCTGTTGGCCATTAGGGATCAGATCGTACCGGCGACCCTGAATTTCGATAATCCCGACCCTGCCGCCGAAGGCGTGGACATTGTCCACGGTAAAGCCCGACCGATGAACATCGAGTACGCATTGTCCAACGGCTTTGGTTTTGGCGGGGTGAATGCCAGCGTCCTGTTCAAACGCTGGAACGGTTAGCTGTCGGACCGGTTCAAGTGGGTGCGTGTGACGTCGAGAATCTGCTGAGCCAACTCGGGGTTCTCTTCACTTCACTGATCGAGGGGGTACTTGGATGTACAAAGACTATCCGGCGGCCTATCAAGTCAGCAAAGGTTCGGCCCTGCAGGTGGACAAAGCGTTCTATGAGCGGGTGCGCGATGCGAAGGATGCGCGCACGCTGATCGAGTCGTTCGAAGTGCCGATCCGCACCGGTCGCGCCTGGAAGGTTTCCGCCGGGCATGTGTTCAGGGTGACGACGCCTGTTGGTCCGCAAGTCGGTGATTTCAACGTCTGGAATGCCGATGATCCCCGCGAACGGTTGTGGGCGTCACGTACCCGGCAGCTGCAAGGCGCCCATGTCAGCACTCACGATCGACTGTGGTCGAACCTGCCGTTTCTGCGACCGCTGGTAACCATCACCGATGACAGCCTGGCCGGCTATGGCATCGATGAACACGGCGGTCGCCTGCACGATTTGCTCGGCACTCGCTGCGACCCCTATGTCAATAAAATGCTCACTGGCGAAGATTTCCATCACCACTGTCACTCCAACCTGACCCGGGCTGTGTTGCCCCACGGCCTGACCGAATTCGATGTGCATGACGTGCTGAACATTTTCCAGTGCACGGGCCTGAACCACGACGACATGTACTTCATGAAAGCCTGTCCGGCACAGAAGGGTGACTATCTGGAGTTTTTTGCCGAGATCGATCTGCTGTGCGCGCTCTCGACCTGTCCGGGCGGAGACTTGTCGCTGGCGATGTGGGGACCGGATGCGCAGGATCCGCTAAGCGTGTGTCGCCCGCTTGGGGTGGAGATTTATCGTTTGGAAGATGTGTTGCTCGAAGGCTGGAGCCAGCCGGAACGCGCGGCCTATAAAGGACTACATGGCTTGCACATTGCCAAGGCGGATTGGGAGAAATAGAAACGCTTTTGTGGCGAGGGAGCTTGCTCCCTCGCCACAGTTGCTTGTTAGCGGTCCTGCGCATCCTTGGCGTCGGCTTGCGCATTGCGCTCAGCCACCCGTCGACGTTGTTCATCGGTAAGCTCAACCTTGTTGGCGGTGTCGCGCAGCATCATCAAACCGCCAACGATAGAGCCAATGGCTATCACCAGAATTAACCAGGCATACCAAGGCATAGGGCTCTCCTTAAGGGCAGGTCGATTGACGGATTTTGCCAATCGATCCTGCGTACCACTTTTGAGCGAATATTTTTCGCAGTGGTTCCATTCTATGCCCGATCTGCCGCCAACACCGTAAATCCTTGCAGAGTTAGAGCCCGGTCAACATCGCATCCGCCGGCGCATCGGCACGTAGCTGTGCGGTGAGCATGAAGTACACGAAACCCACCGCCATGAAAGCGAGGAAGATCAGCCCGATCAGTGTGTTGAACCAGGCCATGGCCACCAGGCACACCACCGCCAGCGCCAACGCGATAAACGGCACCAGTGGGTAGCACGGCGCGCTGAATGTGCGCTCCAGGTTCGGTTCGGTTTTACGCAGTTTGAACAGGCTGAGCATGCTCATGATGTACATCACGATCGCCCCAAACACGGCCATGGTGATCATCGCCGCTGTCAACGTCATGCCACCCAGGTTGATCAAGCCATCGCTGTAGATCGCCGCGATGCCGATCACGCCGCCGGCAATGATCGCCCGGTGTGGTGTCTGGAAGCGTGACAGCTTGGCCAGCGATGCTGGCAGGTAGCCCGCGCGGGCGAGGGCGAAGAATTGTCGCGAGTAGCCGAGGATGATTCCGTGGAAGCTCGCCACCAGTCCGAACAGGCCGATCCACACCAGCATGTGCAGCCAGCCGGAGCTTTCACCGACCACGGTTTTCATCGCCTGTGGCAATGGGTCGTTGATGTTCGACAGGGTGCGCCAGTCGCCGACGCCGCCGGCAAAGAACATCACGCCCATGGCCAGCAACACCAGGGTCAGGATGCCGCTGATGTAGGCCTTTGGAATGGTGCGTTTCGGGTCCTTGGCTTCTTCGGCGGCCATGGCCGCGCCTTCGATGGCGAGGAAAAACCAGATCGCAAACGGGATCGCCGCAAACATCCCGGCGATTGCCGGTGCGCCGAACACATCGGACCCGGCCCAGCCGTTGAGGGCAAAGTTACTGAAGCTGAAGGCTGGCGCCACCACGCCCATGAACACCAGTAACTCCGCCACGGCCAGTACGCAGACCACCAGCTCAAAGGTTGCCGCCAGCTTCACGCCAAGAATGTTCAGCCCCATGAATACGATGTAGGCACCGACCGCCGCGTGCTTTGGATCGAGGGCGGGGAACTGCACATTGAGGTAGGCGCCAATGGCCAATGCGATGGCCGGCGGGGCGAAGACGAATTCGATCAGCGTCGCCAGCCCGGCGATCAATCCGCCTTTCTCGCCAAAGGCGCGGCGACTGTAGGCAAACGGCCCGCCCGCGTGGGGAATGGCGGTGGTCAGTTCGGTAAAGCTGAAGATGAAACAGGTGTACATGGTGGCGACCATGAACGAGGTCACCAGAAAGCCCAGCGTACCGGCCACGCCCCAGCCATAACTCCAGCCGAAATACTCCCCGGAAATCACCAGCCCGACCGCAATGCCCCACAAGTGCAACGTGCCCAGCGTGGGTTTGAGTTGTGTGTTCATGCGTTTGCTCCCTGAACGGTTTGGAAAGCTCGGGGAGGGCAGTGCAGTGGGCGTGCCATTTTGATATTGCGCGTCGCAAAGCGTTGAAAGCTGTCGTATCGGGGATGATGGCTACTGAATACGTGCTTTTTGTGCGCCAGGTGAGGGCGTTGGTAAACGATTTTGCCGCCATTGCGGGCGGGCCGCTTATAGAGGGGATTGGGGGTAATCGTCAGCTTTGTTCGGTGAGACACTCTCGAAGCGCGGTTTGCCAGTCAGGCTGGCTGACACCCCAGTCTCGTTGCAGGCGACTGCAATCCAGGCATGAGTTGATTGGGCGGGTGGCTGGGGTTGGATAGTCGCTGGAGCGAATAGGCCGCAGATTCGCGCACGGCTTTCCCTGCTGCCGTAACGCTTCACGGATTGACTCGGCGAAGCCAAACCAGGACGTTTTACCCTGAGCTGTCAGATGATAGGTACCCCAGGGAGCGGTTTCGCCCGAGTGCCAGCGCTCAATCAACGCGAGGGTGCTGTTGGCGACTGTTCCTGCCCAGGTTGGCGCACCGATCTGATCCGCGACAACAGATAATTCTGCCTTCTCTTGCAGCAGGCGTTGCATCGTCAGCAAAAAGTTGCGGCCATGGGTCGAGTAGACCCAACTGGTGCGCAGAATCAGGTGTTGACCTTGCACTTCAGTGATGGCTCGTTCGCCCGCCAGTTTGCTTTTGCCATAGACCCCGAGAGGGTTGGGCGTGTCGTCTTCATCATAGGGGCCGATTTTCGTACCGTCGAAAACGTAATCGGTGGAGTAGTGAATCAGCGGGATACCGAGCGCCAGCGCGGATTCGGCAAAGATACCGGGGGCGACCGCGTTAATGGCAAAGGCTGTTTCCGGTTCGTTCTCAGCCAGATCCACCGACGTATACGCCGCCGCGTTGATGATCAGATCGGGGCGAAGATTTTGCACCGTTTGGCGAATTTGATCGGGTTTGGTCAGATCAAGCTGATCGCGGCCTGGCACGATCAGCTTGCCGAGAGCGCCCAGCCTACGCTGTAACTCTAGCGAGATCTGGCCCTGTTGGCCGCTGATTAGAATTTTCATGGGAAAAGGTCAGCGGATCGGCAGAACAGTTTCAACGAAACTCATTGTTTTTCCCCGGCCAATTTGGCGAGGTATTGACCATAACCAGTCTTACCGAAATAGCGGGAGCGCTCCAGCAGATGTTCGCGGTTGATCCAGCTATTTTGATAAGCGATCTCTTCAAGGCAGGCGATCTTCAAGCCTTGGCGGTGTTCAATGGTCTGCACGTACTGAGAAGCTTCGAGCAAGCTGTCATGCGTACCGGTGTCGAGCCAGGCGAAACCACGTCCGAAGCGTTCGACCTGTAGGTCACCACGTTCGAGATAGGCATTGTTGATGTCGGTAATCTCCAGCTCTCCGCGAGGCGAAGGTTTGACCGCCTTGGCGATCTCGATCACGTCATTATCGTAGAAATACAGTCCGGTAACCGCATAGTTGGATTTCGGATTCTGGGGCTTTTCTTCTATAGATAAGGCACGGCCTTCGCCGTCGAAATCAATTACGCCGAAGCGCTCGGGGTCTTTGACCCAGTAGCCGAACACCGTTGCGCCAGAAGCGCGTTTTGCCGCGGTTTGTAGTTTTCCGCCGAAATATGAACCATGGAAAATGTTGTCGCCGAGAATCAGGCACACGGGATCATCGCCGATAAACTCTTCGCCAATTATAAATGCTTGGGCCAGACCGTCCGGTGATGGCTGCTCGGCATAGCTGAAGTTCACCCCAAACTGACTACCATCACCAAGCAGACTGCGGTATTGAGGTAGATCGTGGGGAGTTGAAATTAACAGGATGTCCTTGATGCCGGCCAGCATCAGCACCGAGATCGGATAGTAGATCATCGGCTTGTCGTAGACTGGCAACAGTTGTTTGGATATTCCAAGCGTGATCGGATGAAGGCGCGTTCCAGAGCCTCCTGCTAAAACGATACCCTTCGTCATGCGAGCAACTCCTTTGTACTGATAGCGCCTAGGCGTTCACCCTGATAGCTGCCATTTTGAACACGGCGACACCATTCCAGGTTATTCAAATACCACTGGACGGTTTTGCGCAGGCCGGTTTCGAAGGTTTCTTCTGGCACCCAGCCTATTTCTTTTTCAATTTTGCGGGCATCGATTGCGTAACGCAGGTCGTGGCCGGGACGGTCCTGCACGAAAGTAATGAGGTCTGCGTAGTGCTTGATACCTTCAGGCTTTAGCGGGGCCAGTTCTTCCAGCAAAGCGCATATTGCACGAACTACATCAATATTCTTTTGCTCATTGTGACCCCCGATGTTGTAAGTCTCGCCGACCTTGCCTTCTATAACGACCCTTATCAGCGCCCGGGCATGATCTTCTACGAACAACCAATCGCGTACTTGGAGGCCGTTGCCATAGACCGGCAAGGACTTGCCCGCCAAGGCATTAAGTATCACGAGCGGAATCAACTTTTCGGGGAAATGAAAGGGGCCGTAGTTGTTCGAGCAGTTGGTCAGTATGACCGGCAGGCCATAGGTGCGGTTCCAGGCACGGACCAAGTGATCGGAAGCGGCTTTGCTGGCGGAGTACGGCGAGCTAGGCGCGTAGGGTGTCGTTTCCGTGAACAGGTCATCCACCCCGTGCAAGTCGCCATAGACCTCGTCGGTGGAAATGTGATGGAACCGGAAGGCGCTCTTTTCTGGCTCGGCAAGCGTATGCCAATAGGCACGTGTCGCCTCCAGAAGGCTATAGGTGCCGACGATGTTGGTCTGGATGAAATCCGCAGGACCGTCAATAGAACGATCGACGTGCGATTCGGCAGCCAGGTGCATGATTGCATGTGGCTGGAAACGTTCTAACACGGCACTGACGGCTGCCTGATCGATGACATCGGCCTGGACGAATTCGTAGCGAGCGTCGTTGGCAATGCTGGTCAAGGATTCGAGATTGCCAGCGTATGTCAGCTTGTCCAGATTAAGTACTTCATGGCTGGAGTGGCGAATCAACTCCCGAACCAAAGCAGAGCCAATGAAACCGGCACCGCCGGTGATGAGGATACGCATGTGGACCAGCCTTTTGCAGTGAGCCTATGACGCAGAGGTACATAGCTTGTCGGCATGCGTGGGGGAGTGCAATAGAAGCCGTAATCTGATTTTGCCCTGTCAGTCATTATGCCGGCTCCGCGAATAAGGTCCGACACCCCTGTAACCCCCGCGTAAACCCACTCTTTACACATTCTTTATCCCCCGCCCCGCCCCTCGATCTCGCGCCTTTACACCCTCCCTCCCGACAATGCCTCCACACGCGGCAATACGCCGTAACACGGAGAATTTCCATGAGCGTTCTGGACGGGGTGTCACTGCTGTTGGCAGTGGGGCTGTTCATTTATCTGTTGGTTGCGCTGTTGCGCGCGGACCGGAACTAGGAGCGGCTATGCACAGTTATGACTATTGGCTGATCCTCGCGTTTTTCGCGGTGGTGTTGGTCCCGGCGCCGTTTCTCGGGCGCTTCTACTACAAGGTGATGGAAGGCCAGCGCACCTGGTTGACGCCGGTTCTCGGCCCGGTGGAGCGCGGCTGCTATCGCGTGGCGGGTGTAGATCCACAGGCGGAGCAGAGCTGGCAGAAGTACGCGCTGGCCTTGCTCGCGTTCAACCTCGCGGGCTTTTTGCTGTTGTTCGCGATTTTGCTGTTCCAGGATCACTTGCCGCTCAACCCGCAGAATCTGCCGGGCCAGGAGTGGACGCTGGCGTTCAACACCGCCATCAGTTTCATGACCAACACCAACTGGCAGGCCTACAGCGGTGAAGCATCGCTGAGCTACCTGAGCCAGATGGCCGGCCTCACCGTGCAAAACTTTGTCAGCGCCGCCACCGGCCTCGCCGTGCTGGTTGCGCTGTGCCGTGGCATTGGCCGCAAGTCCAGCCAGTCCCTGGGTAACTTCTGGGTCGACATGACCCGCGCCACCCTCTACGGCCTGCTGCCTCTGTGCCTGCTGCTGGCGCTGTACCTGGTGTGGCAAGGCGTGCCGCAAACTTTCGCGCAATACGTGAATGCGGTGACGATGCAGGGCGTAGATCAAGTGATCCCGCTTGGCCCGGCTGCCAGCCAGATTGCGATCAAGCAATTGGGTACCAACGGGGGGGGCTTCTTCGGCGTCAACTCGGCGCATCCGTTCGAGAACCCGACGGCGTGGAGCAACCTGTTCGAGATGGCCTCGATCATCCTGATCCCGGCCGCGCTGGTGTTCACGTTCGGCCATTACGTGAAGGACCTGCGTCAGAGCCGCGCAATCATCGCCTGCATGCTGGCGTTGTTCCTGATCGGCGGCGCGACGTCCATGTGGGCTGAATACCAGCCGAATCCGGCCCTGAACAACGCCGCCGTCGAACAGACCGCGCCGCTGGAAGGCAAGGAAGCGCGTTTCGGCACCACCGCCACCGTGCTGTGGTCGGTAACCACCACGGCGGCATCGAACGGTTCGGTCAACGGCATGCACGACAGCCTTAACCCGCTGAGCGGTATGGTCGCGCTGGTCAACATGATGGTCGGCGAAGTGATCTTCGGTGGTGTCGGCGCCGGGCTCTACGGCATGTTGCTCAACGTGCTGATCGCGGTGTTCCTCGCCGGCCTGATGATCGGGCGCACCCCGGAATACCTCGGCAAGAAACTGCAAGCCAGGGAAGTGCAGTTGTTGGTGGTGACCTTGATGGTCATGCCGATTGGCGTACTGGTGCTGGGTGCGATTGCCGCCAGCCTGCCTGGCCCGGTGGCCTCTGTAACCAATCCCGGTGCCCACGGTTTCAGTCAGTTGCTCTACGCCTACACCTCGGCCGGTGCCAACAACGGTTCGGCGTTCGGTGGCTTCGGCGCCAACACCCCGTTCCACAACCTGATGCTGGGCCTGGGCATGTTGATCGGTCGCTTCGGCTACATCCTCCCGGTTCTGGCGTTGGCCGGCAGCCTGGCGATGAAGAAAACCGCACCGGTCGGCCAGAACAGTTTCCCGACCCATGGCCCGCTGTTCGTGACCCTGCTGACCGTGACCATTTTGCTGGTGGGCGGCCTGACCTTCCTGCCGACCCTGGCGTTGGGCCCTATCGCTGAACATCTGAGCATGGGCTTCTAAGGAGCTGATGATGAATATGCCCGCAACCAAACCGGTCGCCGCCAAGGCGCCGGAACAACCGAAAACCGCGATCTCGGCCCTCTGGCGCCCGGCGTTGGTACAAGCCTTCGTCAAGCTCGACCCACGGCAACTGCAGCGTGCGCCGGTGATGCTGGTGGTCGAACTGACCGCGATCCTGACCACCGTACTGTGTTTTATTCCCGACACGGCGGTGCCGACCTTCGTCGCTGCGCAGATCGCCGTGTGGCTGTGGTTCACCGTACTGTTCGCCAACTTTGCCGAGGCCCTGGCCGAAGGTCGCGGCAAGGCCCGCGCCGATAGCCTCAAGGCCGGCAGTGAAGGCTTGAGCGCCCGCCGTAAAAACGCCAACGGTGCCTTTCAAATCATACCGGCCACCAGCCTGCGCAAGGGCGATGTGGTGCGCGTCGAAGCGGGGGAGATGATTCCCGGTGACGGCGAGGTGATCGAAGGCATCGCGGCCGTCAACGAAGCAGCGATTACCGGTGAATCGGCGCCGGTGATTCGCGAGTCCGGCGGCGACCGTTCGGCGGTCACCGGCAATACCCGTCTCGTTTCCGATTGGCTGCTGGTGAAGATCACCGCCAACCCTGGCGAATCGACCCTGGACCGCATGATCGCTCTGGTCGAAGGCGCCAAACGCCAGAAAACCCCGAACGAAGTGGCGCTCGATATCCTGTTGATCGGCCTGACCCTGATCTTCCTGATAGTCGTGGTCACCCTGCAACCGTTCGCCCACTTCGCCAATGGCAGTCTGCCGCTGGTGTTCCTGGTGGCGCTGTTGGTCACGCTGATCCCGACCACCATCGGCGGTCTGTTGTCGGCCATCGGGATTGCCGGTATGGACCGTTTGGTGCGCCTGAACGTGATCGCCAAGTCGGGACGTGCGGTGGAAGCGGCAGGTGACGTGCACGTGCTGCTGCTGGACAAGACCGGCACCATCACCTTCGGCAACCGTCGCTGCACCGCCGTGGTGGCGGCCCCGGGTGTGAGCAGCCAGGAGTTGGCCGAAGGTGCGTTGTTCGCGTCGCTGGCCGATGACACCGCTGAGGGCAAATCCATCGTCGAGTACCTGCGTGGTACTCAACCGCAAGCGGAACCTTCTGCCGAGTTGTTGACCGCCGTGCCGTTCAGCGCCGAGACGCGTCTGTCCGGTGTCGATTATCAGGGGCGTGTCTATCGCAAAGGCGCGGTGGATTCGCTGCTGACCTTTGTTGGTATGAAACGCGCTGACCTGGCCCCGGCCCTGTCGCGGGAAATCGACAAGATCGCGCAAAGTGGCGGTACCCCGTTGCTGGTCTGCGCCGACGGTAAATTGCTGGGGGCGATCCACCTCAAGGACGTGGTCAAGCCCGGCATCCGCGAACGTTTTGCCGAGCTGCGCAAGCTCGGGATTCGCACGGTCATGGTCACCGGCGACAACCCGCTGACCGCCGCTGCCATTGCTGCTGAAGCCGGCGTGGATGACGTGCTGGCCGAAGCCACCCCGGAGAAAAAACTGGCGCGCATCCGTCACGAGCAGAACGACGGTCGCCTGGTCGCCATGTGCGGCGATGGTGCCAACGACGCCCCGGCCCTGGCCCAGGCGGACGTCGGTATGGCGATGAACGACGGCACGCAAGCGGCCCGTGAAGCGGCCAACATGGTCGACCTCGACAGCGATCCGACCAAGTTGCTGGATGTGGTGCAAATCGGCAAGGAATTGCTGGTGACCCGCGGCGCGCTGACCACGTTCTCCATCGCCAACGACGTGGCCAAGTACTTCGCGATTCTGCCGGCGCTGTTTGCGGCGATCTACCCGCAACTGGGCGTGCTGAACGTCATGCACTTGAGCAGTCCGCAGAGCGCGATTCTGTCGGCCATCGTGTTTAACGCCCTGATCATCGTGGTCCTGATTCCATTGGCGCTGCGCGGTGTGCGGGTACACGCAGCCAGTGCGGCGGCGTTGCTGCGACGCAATCTGCTGATCTATGGGCTGGGCGGGATTCTGGTGCCGTTCGTGGGCATCAAGGCGATCGACATGCTGTTGACGGCGTTGCATTTGGTGTAGCGGGTTGCGGGTGGCTGGAGAGGGGCTTTTTGTGGCGAGGGAGCGTGCTCCCGCTGGGCTGCGAAGCGGCCCCAACCCAGGCACCGCATTTGTTCAGGCGCATCACATTTACCCGGTTTACGGCTGCTGCGCAGTCGAGCGGGAGCAAGCTCCCTCGCCACAGGTGATGTGTTGTTTTTAGAGAATTCGAGGATTTTGAAATGTCCACAATGATACGCCCGGCCCTGAGCCTGCTGGTCCTGATGACCCTGATCACTGGCGTCGCTTACCCACTGGTGGTGACCGGCGTGGCCCAGGTCGCCTTCCCGGACCAGGCCAACGGCAGCCTGATACGCGATACCGACGGCAAGGTCCGCGGCTCGTCACTGATCGCCCAGGATTTCGTCGGCGACGCCTGGTTCCATCCGCGCCCTTCCGCTGGCGCTTTTGCCACGGTGTCGAGTGGTGCCAGCAACCTGTCGCCGAGCAACCCGGCCCTGGCCACTCGCGTGATCGACGACGCCAACAAGCTGCTGGTACCCGGCCAGGGGGCGGTGCCGTTGGCCATGCTCACCACCTCTGGCAGCGGTCTTGATCCGCACTTGCCACCGGCCGCGATTACCTATCAACTGGCGCGTGTTGCGGCGGCCAGGAATGTGCCAGTGGCCACCCTGCAGAACCTGCTCGACGCTCATATCGAGCAGCCGCTGGTGGGGCCGCCGGTGGTGAATGTGCTTGAGTTGAATCGGGCACTGGAAAACCTGTAGATCGGCGGTGCGGTCATTCGCGAGCAGGCTCGCTCCCACATGGACATGCGTCCCCTGTGGGAGCGAGCTTGCTCGCGAAAACGGTATAACAGCCACTACATGAACGTCTGAAATAAGAGAATCTTAAGCATGAGCAACTCCGGCCGCGCCGACGCGCTGTTAGCAGACCTGCCCCGCGATGGCCGTGGTCGGCTCAAGGTATTTCTTGGCGCCGCGCCCGGTGTCGGTAAAACCTACGCCATGCTGCAAGCGGCTCACATCCAGCTGCGCCAGGGCGTGAAAGTCATTGCCGGCGTGGTCGAAACCCACGGCCGGGCGGAAACCGAAGCGCTGCTGGGCGGCTTGCCGCAGCAACCCTTGGTGCGCTCGGAATACCGTGGCGTGATGCTCGAAGAGATGGACCTTGATGGTTTGCTGGCCGCCAAACCAAAGCTGGTGCTGGTGGATGAGTTGGCCCACACCAACGCGCCCGGCAGCCGCCATGAAAAACGCTGGCAAGACATTCAGGAACTGCTCGCCGCCGGCATCGACGTGTTCACCACCGTCAACGTCCAGCACCTGGAAAGCCTCAACGATCAGGTGCGCGGCATCACCGGCGTGCAGGTCCGTGAAACGCTCCCGGACTGGGTGCTGCAAGAAGCCTTCGAGCTGCTGCTGATCGACTTGCCGCCACGGGAACTGCTCGAGCGTCTGCGCGATGGCAAGGTCTACGTGCCGGAGCAGGCGAGGGCGGCCATCGACGCGTTTTTCACCCAGACCAACCTCACAGCCCTGCGCGAATTGGCGATGCAAACCGCCGCCGCACAGGTCGATAACGACCTGACCCTGGGCTATCGCCAGATGGGCCAGGCGGCGCCGACGGTGCGCGGTCGCTTGTTGGTCGGTGTCGATGGCGATGCCCAGGCTGAACGGCTGGTGCGCCACGCCAGTCGTGTCGCCCAGCGTCGGCATCTGCCGTGGAGCCTGGTGCACGTGGACAACGGCAGCGCGCGCGACGAGCAATCGCGCCTGCGCCTGCAAAGTGCCCAGCAACTGGCTGAACGCCTGGGCGGCGAAGTGGTATTGCTGCGCGCTGGCGAGGTGGCGAAAACCCTGATCCAGCATGCCGCCGAACGCCGGGCCAGCCTGGTGCTGGTCGGCCAGTCGCGGCCACGTTGGCGCCGACGCGTGTTCGGCGGCGGGTTGGCGGCGCGTTTGTTGCGCAATGCCCGCGGGCTGGAAATCAACGTCCTCGACAGCGATCACGAACAGCATCAGCCACGCCAGCGTTCGATGCAGGCGCTGGTGTGGTTCGACTATGCTCTGGCCGTGGTCGCGACGCTGTTGGCCAGTGCCTTGGCCTGGGCGGTGGCCAGCGTTTTACCGCTGCCGAATATCTCACTGGTGTTCCTCGCCGCAGTGCTACTGGTGGCGGTGCGCAGCAGTCTCGGCCCGGCGCTGGTCTGTGCGGCGCTGTCGTTTCTGACTTACGATTTTCTGTTCATCCCTCCGACCTTTTCCTTCAGCATCCAGCGCGAAGAAGATGTGCTGACCTTGCTGTTTTTCCTGTTGATGGCCGCCCTCACCGGTAACCTCGCAGCGCGGCAGCGGCGACAACTGCAGGCGCTGCGCGACACCCAGGAAGAAACCACTGAACTGCTCGACCTGTCGCGCAAACTGACCGCCGCCACCGACCGTCAGGCCGTGGTCAGCGCGGCCGCCCAGCACCTCAATGGCTGGAGTGATTTGCAGCTGTGCCTGCTCAATCGCGACGGGCAAAGTGGCTGGAAAGTCGAAACCGGTGGCCCGCTGGAGTTCACCGAAGCCGAGCGCGCCGCCGCCGATTGGGCCTGGCAACACGACCAACCCGCTGGCGCCGGCACCGGCACATTGCCGTTCGGGCGCTGGTGGTGGTGGCCGTTGTCGGTAGAGGATGGCCCGCTGGCGTTGCTGGGTGTGTGTGCGAAAGAAGGCCAGACCCTGAGTGGCCAGCGCCGCCGTTTGTTGACGGCGCTGAGCCAACCGCTGGCGCAGGCGCTGGCGCGTGCACAACTGGCGGATGATCTGGAAGCGGCGCGGCTGCACGGTGAAACCGAGCAACTGCGCAGTGCCTTGCTGGCGTCGGTGTCCCACGATTTGCGCACGCCGCTGACCTCCATGCGTGGCAGCATCGACAGTCTGCTGGCGCTCGGCGAAGCGATCCCGCTGGAGGATCGCCGGGAATTGCTCGAAGGCACCCGCGATGAAGCCGAACGTCTCGACCGCTACATCCAGAACCTGCTAGATATGACCCGGCTCGGGCACGGCGCCCTGAAGCTGGCGCGGGACTGGGTGTCGCCGGCTGACATCGTCGGCAGTTCGCTCAGTCGCTTGCGCGCGGTACTCGCACCGTTGCAAGTCAGCACGGATGTACCGGCGCAGTTGCCGCTGCTTTACGTCCATGCCGCGCTGATCGAGCAGGCGCTGATTAACGTGCTGGAGAACGCCGCACGCTTTTCACCGGCCCACGGTCGTTTGCAAGTGCGCGCCGGGGCGGACGACAAGGAGCTGTTTTTCTCGGTCAGCGACGAGGGACCGGGGATTCCGGAAGCGGAGCGGGCCAAAATCTTTGATATGTTCTACACCGCAGCGCGCGGTGACCGTGGCGGGCAGGGCACCGGGCTGGGGTTGGCGATCTGCCAGGGCATGGTGGGCGCCCATGGCGGGCGGATCAGCGTGGCCGATGGCATCGAAGGGCGCGGCACCTGCATCACCTTGCACTTGCCGTTGCAAGAGCAGCCAGCCTTTGAAAGTTAACAGCCGAAAGTGAAGCCTGATCATGCTTGCGTTACTCTCTTGCCACTTCTTTGTGTTGATGTGAACTCATGAGCCAGACCGCGACCATTCTGGTCATTGACGACGAACCGCAAATCCGCAAATTCCTGCGCATCAGCCTCGCTTCCCAAGGCTATAAAGTGCTGGAGGCCGGCACCGGTACCGAAGGGTTGGCGCAGGCCGCGCTGAACAAGCCGGACCTGCTGGTGCTCGACCTTGGTTTACCGGACATGGACGGCCAGCAGGTTTTACGCGAGTTTCGCGAGTGGTCGACGGTGCCCGTGCTGGTGCTGTCGGTGCGTGCCAGCGAGGGGCAAAAAGTCGAAGCGCTGGATGGCGGCGCCAATGACTACGTGACCAAGCCCTTTGGCATTCAGGAGTTCCTGGCGCGGATACGTGCGCTGTTGCGTCAGGCACCGGCGGGCGAAGCCCAACAAGCGGCGCTGACCTTCGGCCCGCTGACGGTGGACCTGGCGTATCGCCGCGTGCTGCTCGACGGCGCCGAAGTAGCGCTGACCCGCAAGGAATATGCCGTGCTGGCGCAACTGGCGCGCCATCCCGGGCGGGTCATTACCCAGCAGCAGTTGCTCAAGGATATCTGGGGGCCGACCCATACCGACGACAGTCATTACTTGCGGATTGTGGTTGGGCATTTGCGGCAGAAGCTGGCGGATGATCCGACCGCGCCTCGGTTTATCGTGACCGAGGCAGGTGTTGGGTATCGGTTGTTGAGTGAGGGCAGCCTGTAGTTTTGTGTCGCCTGTTCCGGTCCTATCGCGAGCAGGCCCGCTCCCACAGTGGATTGGTGGTGAACTCAATATTTTGAACACTGAAGACCCCTGTGGGAGCGAGCCTGCTCGCGATGGGGCCCTCACATACACCCGAGAACTCAGGAATCGCGCTCACTCTCATACCGGTCCAGCGTATCCCGCGCGATTTCCCGCCCCAGCGCGATCAATTCCGGCGCTTTGTAGAACTCGAAGAACCGGCATACCCGCTTCGGCACGTTGATCAGAATGTCCGGCGGATAACCGGCAATCTTGTACTGGGCCAACGACGTCTGCATGACCTCGAAACTCTGGTTGATCAAGTCCAGCAAAGACGCCGGACCGACGTTGTCGATGATGAACGATCCGGTCGCCGACTTCGGCGCGCCGTCACGCTCCGGCGCCGCTGCCGGTTGTTGCGCTTCGGGTTCGGCAGATTCGATCCAGGGATTGATCTCGGCCGCTTCGGCCATCAACGCTTCCTTTTCCAGTCGCAGCAACTGCTCGGCCTGAGTGCGCCGGAATGGCATTTTCGAGCCGAGAGAGTTGATCAGGCTGTTGAAACGGCTCTTGAACGCGGCGGGGCGCTCGATCACCGGCAACTTGTAGTGACGCTGGTTGGTGGAGTTGAGATTGACCGCGATGATCAAATCGCAATGGCTCGACACCACCGGCACGATCGGCAACGGGTTGAGAATGCCGCCATCCACCAACATGCGATTGCCCTGCATCACCGGGGTGAACAGACTCGGAATGGCCGCCGAGGCGCGCATGGCCTGATGCAGGCAACCCTCCTGGAACCAGATTTCCTGCTGGTTGGTCAGGTCGGTAGCCACCGCCGTGTAGGGGATGCGCAGGTCTTCGATATTGATCTCGCCGACGATCTTGCGGATCTGCCCGAAGACCTTTTCCCCACGGATCGCCCCCAGGCGAAAACTGACATCCACCAGACGCAATACATCGAGGTAATCCAGGCTCTCGATCCAGTCGCGATACTCATCGAGCTTGCCGGCGGCGTAGATCCCGCCGACCACCGCGCCCATGGAACACCCGGCGATGCAGGCGATGTCGTAGCCACGCCGTTCGATTTCCTGGATGACGCCGATATGGGCATAACCCCGGGCTCCACCCGAGCCCAACACCAGTGCGACACGCTTTTTCATTGATCGGCCTCGTTTGAATGCTTCAACAATGCACCCATCCGGGGGCACGCTTCAATCGGCAAGGTCGCTCGGGGCGGCGAACGCGTCGTTTTTTCGACACTCCATGGCGGCAGATGGTTATTCTCGCCAGCTATAGTTTGCGCTGGCGATGGACGGCACTTTTCCCGTGCCAGACCGTCCTACCTGCATGACTGTTTTCCTATCTCTGAGGTGTGTGTGATGAAAGCCTGGATTTGTGTGCCATTGATTGCCCTGGCACTGGCCGGTTGTGCCGGTAAAACTGCCTATCGCGACAGTTGCGGCAGCAATCTCGACGCCGCCTGGCATGAGCTGGACCTGGCCAAGGCCGAGGGTTTCGCCGGGACCGTCAGTTACTCCAAGGCACTGTCGCTGCTGACTGCGGCCAAGACTCAGCAACAATTCGAAGGGTTTGAAGGCTGCACCAGGAAAGCCGAGAAAGCGCGCTTCTATATTCGTGAGTCACGCGCCGGCCGTTGAGGCATGATGTAGGTCCGCGGGGACATTCGAGTCAGGGAGCAAGTGATGTCGGCATTGGTTGATCGATTGGTGGCCCATGTTCTGGGCCTGGAAGTTCGTCTACTGGCCTGTCAGGCGCGCTTGACTGGCCGGACTGACCCTGAGGCCTTGCACGACTTGCGCACCACGGTGCGCCGCCTGCGCAGCCTGCTGCGACCGCTGCGCGGCTTGCCCGGCGTCGAGCAGCTGGAAGCCGCGGCGTCGGGCGTTGGCGACCTGACCACGCCCTGGCGAGATCGCGAAGTGTTGGCCGCGTACCTGGTCCAGCACGATCAACCCGAAGCTGCTCAACGGCGTCTGGCGCAGATGGCCGAGGCCTATCCGGCGGTGGCGAGCAGTGCCGAGCTGGCGCAATTGCTGGTCATCCTTGATGCGTTTCCGCGTTTTCTGCGGGCCTCTCAGCGTCAGGGTTTGCTCAAGGGGCTGGGCAAGCGCATTGAGAAGCGCCTGGGCAAGCAGTGGAAAAAACTCGACCACGCCCTGCACGATCCCGCCCACGACCGCCATCGCCTGCGCTTGCTGATCAAGCGTGTGCGCTATGGCATCGACGCATACCCCGAACTGGATCGCTTGCCGAAAGCGGCCATGCCCCGACTGAAATCGGCGCAAGGCGCGTTGGGCGACTGGCACGATTGCCTGCAATGGCTGGCCATTGCCGAGCAGGAAGCGGATTTGCGCCCTTGCGTCGCCGGCTGGCACACCGCCATGGCCCAGGCCGAACAGCGCGCCGACCGCGTGCTGGAAAAGCTCAGCGCGGACTGCTTTAAACCCTGAACTCCCCTGCGGTCGCTCCTGAAGGGGCGACGGCCCATCTGTCAGTCAATTTGGCCGGAATGCGCGCTGTACAGCCTCTGACGGCTGGTTAATATCCCTGCATCTTTTTCCTGCTTGCGAGGTTTTCATGCGCTTTTGCGACCTGCTCGACGCCGTCCGCCGCCAACCGCTGGAGCTGACCATCCCGGCCGGTTGGGCTCAGGGACGTGCCAGTTTCGGAGGCCTGGTGGCGGCCTTGCAATACGAAGCCATGCGCGCGAGGGTTCCGGCGGATCGGCTGGTGCGCTCACTGGCGATTACGTTCGTAGGCCCGGTCGAACCGGAAGTCCCTGTCAGTTTTGAAGTCGACGTGCTGCGCGAAGGCAAGGCTGTCAGCCAGGTGCTGGGGCGTGCGATGCAGAAGGGGCAGGTGGTGACGTTGATTCAGGGCAGCTTCGGCGCCTCGCGTCCCTCTGAAGTGGCGGTACAGGCGGAGCCGGCGCCCGAGATGAAGCACTGGGACGACTGCCAGGAGCTGCCGTTCATCGCAGGCGTCGTCCCGGAGTTCATGCGTCATCTGGCGATGCGCTGGAGCGTCGGCGGGCTGCCGTTCAGCGGCAGCACATCGCGCCAGATGGGTGGCTGGGTGCGCTTGCGGGGGGATGTGAAGGAAGAGGCGATCACCGAATCGCACATTCTGGCACTGGTGGACGCCTGGCCACCGGCCGTGATGCCGTTTCTGAAAAAACCGGCCATGGGCAGCACGCTGACCTGGACCATCGAGTTCGTGCAGCCGTTGCTTGAGCTGAGCACCCTGGACTGGTGCAAGTACCTGGTCGAAACCGAATGTGCCGCCAACGGCTACGGTCACGCCGCCGCGAAAATGTGGGACGCGCAAGGTCTCTTGATCGCCATGAGCCGGCAAACGGTGACGGTGTTCGCCTGATCAGTGACGACGGTGGCGTTCCCGCCAGGCACGCCACCAGCCGCCACTGAGGAAAAATCGCGGGAAGGTCAGGAACTGCTCGACCAGCAAGCGCGAGACGGCGTCTTTGCGATCACTGAACGGTTCCGATGCCTGGTTTTCCAGGCTGTGACCATGGCGTTGCAAGCCGAGTGCCGCGATCACCCCGATGATGCCGATGGCAACGTTCGCCAGATTCAGGCCGAACACGCCGGACACAATCAACAGAAACGCCACGATGAACAGGGGCACGGCAATCAGGTGCAGCACCAGATTGGTCGGGTGCTGGTGATTGTTCGGGTAGGCACGCCATTGCCAGGCGGGAAGGTTGGGGTGACGTTTGCCCATGATGCTAATCCTCGATCCATGTTGAACACATGATTGAAGAATAGGCACGGCCGAGTCGGGCGGCGAATCAAGGTTGGCTATGGCGGCGATAGGTGTAATGGGCCGCGATTTTTGACCTCAAAGCTTCAACTGCCCGATCGCCTTGCTCAACTCTCCGGCCAGCGCCGCCAGTTCATGACTGGTCGCCGCCGAACTGACCGTCTGCTGCACGGTGTTCTCCGTCACATCGCGGATGCTCACCACCGCCCGGTTCATTTCCTCTGCCACCTGACTCTGCTGTTCCGCCGCCACGGCGATCTGCGTATTGCTTTCGCGCATCTGCGCTACGGCGCCGGTGATTTGCGCCAGCGCCGCGCCAGCCTCCTGGGCCTGTTGCACGCAATCGTCAGCCCTGAACGAGCTTTCCTGCATGAAGTCCACGGCATCCCGCGTCCCGGCCTGCAAGGCCGACACCATCACGGTGATTTCATCTGTCGACGCCTGCACGCGCTTGGCCAGGTTGCGCACTTCATCGGCGACCACCGCAAACCCGCGACCCATTTCACCGGCCCGGGCCGCTTCAATCGCCGCGTTGAGCGCCAGAAGGTTGGTCTGCTCGGCAATGCTGTGAATCACATTGACCACGCCGTTGATTTTCTGACTGTCCTCGGCCAGCCGCTGAATCATCTCGGCGGTCTGCTGCACCCCGGTGGACAACCCGGCAATCGACTTCTGCACGCGCATGACCACCGCCTGCCCGCTGCCAGCCAAAGTGTCGGCCGATTGCGACAAATCACGGGTGGCGCCGGCGTGTTGGGCAATGTGGTAGACGGTGGCGGTCATTTCATTGATGGCGGTGGCGGCTTGATCGGTTTCACTCTGCTGACCCAGCATGCCGTGCTGCACTTCGCTCATGCTGGTTGCCAGTCGTGCGGCGCCATCATCGAGTTGGCGTGCGGTACTGGCAACGGTGTTGACCACCCGTTGATAACCGGCCTGCATGGCATTGAAGGCGTTCGCCATCTGCCCGACTTCGTCGCTGCCGGCCAGCGGAACGCGGGCCGACAGGTCGCCGGTTTTCTCCACGTGAAGCATCACGTCCTTCAAGGTATTGAGCTGACTGAGCAGGAAGCGGATCAACAACTGCGAGGCACCGAGCATGGCCAGCATCAATACGAACACCGCCACCGCATAGTTGGCCAGACGCTCGCTGAACACCTGGCTCAGACTCGTGCCTGGGGCCATCACAGCGACCTGTTGGCCATCCGCGCGCGTGAACACCTCGGCGCCAATCAACAGGTTGTCACCGAACAACGGCATCGCGTTGATCTCGACCCAGCCCTTGGCATCGGCCAGCTCCAGCACCGGCTGCCCGTTGAGCAACGGTGCCTGGCCGCGATTGAACGTCAGCAGATTCTCGATGTGGGGCAGCGGTTGCCCGGTGGGCCATGTCTCCAGTAATCGCGCCTGTGCCTGAGCCGATAGCTGCGCGGCATGGTTGCGGGCCTGTTGTTCGAGCTGCACGGCGTAGAGCACCAGCAGCAACGTGGTGATGAAGGCGACGGCGTTCACCGCCCAGAATTTGTATTTCAGCGAGATATTGCTAAGCCAGGCACCCATGGAGGTCTTCTCTGATAGCGGAAACAGCATTGGCAAGGTGCCAGTATTGTGCCGCTATGCAGAAACGGGGGGTTGATATGGATCAATGTGGAAGCGAGTCTGCTCGCGAAGGCGGCGTGGCAGTCGATATTGCGTCGACCGGTGTACCGCTATCGCGAGCAGGCGTTCTAACGGGGGATCATGCTGACTGGGAAAGGGAGGGCAGTGCGTAAAACGCCCGTGCACACGCGGTCGTGTGCGCCGCCAGATCTTCCTGGGTCTCTGCGCGATGCAATGCCACCTCACGCAACACCTCGGTCAGATACGCCGGCTCATTGCGGCCATTCTTTGGCTTCGGCCGCAAACTGCGGGGCAGCAGGTACGGGGCATCACTCTCCAGCATCAAGCGTCCGCGCTTGATCTCTTTGACCAGTGGATGCAAATGCGTGCTCCGGCGTTCATCGCAAATCCAGCCAGTGATGCCGATGTGCAAATCCAGATCGAGGTAGCTGAACAGCGCAGACTTTTCCCCGGTGAAGCAGTGCACCACCGCAGCGGGCAGTTGATCACGAAAGTCGCGCAGGATTTCCAGAAGACGCTGACTGGCATCCCGTTCGTGCAGGAACACCGGCATTTGCAGTTCAACGGCCATTGCCAGATGTTCTTCCAGGACTTTTTCCTGCTGTGGGCGCGGTGAGAAATCGCGATTGAAATCCAGGCCGCATTCACCCACGGCGACCACATTCGGCTCTTTGAGCAGACTGCGCAGGCGTCGGGCGCTGTCGGCATTCCAGTCACTGGCCGAATGGGGGTGAATGCCGGCGGTGGCGAACAGCCGTTGCGCGCTTTCATCCAGCTGCCCGCACAGCTCAAGCGCCTGCTCGCTGCCTTCGACACTGGTGCCGGTCAATACCAATTGGCACACGCCAGCGGCATAGGCGCGGTCGAGTACAGCCTGGTGTTTGTCGGCAAAACTGGGGTTGGTCAGGTTGACGCCGATATCGATGAGTTGCATGGTGCTACCTCGGACCAAAGGCCGGAAAGCATATCAGAGCTGTAGATTTATAAGAAAAACCAAGAACTACAACGAGTTATAGCTGTCATTTGATTCCGCGGGAGTGGGCAGGGTGGTCAGAGTGCCATCACTGTGCCAGTCTTTCGCACTTTGCCAGCGCTCAGGCGCTCTGTTGTTGTCCCGTGATTTCATGAAATCACTCATGTGATCAACCCGCATTCTTTCCGGAGAGTGGATGATTCGTCCCTCGGTTTTGCTATTGCTGTGTAGTGCGCTGCTGCTGCCGATGTCGGCGGTCGCGCGTTTGCCCGGCCCGCTGCAAGCCGTGCCGGCCGCCAAAGTCCGGGACCTGACGGAAATCCGCAGCAGTCGAGTGCTGCGGGTGCTAGTCAACCAGAGCCGCAACAGCTCCGGCGAAGTCCAGGGCCAGGCCATCGGTGTCGAATACCATCGCTTGCGCGCCTTCGAGCAATACCTCAATGGTTACGCCCGTGATGGTCAGGAAATCAGCCTCAAGATCATTCCCAAAGCCAAGGATCAACTGCTCGGCGCGTTGCAGCGCGGGGAGGGCGATCTGGTTGCGCCTGGGGAGTTGCTTGACCTGCAACCGGGTTACGCCGTCAGCAGCAGCGAACCGGTGGCCAGCAATATTCCGTTGGTGCTGGTAGGCATCAAAGGCGAGCGTCGTTACACCCGGCTCGAACAGCTGTCAGGTAAAACACTGGCGTTGCCGACGGGCAGTGCCGCCGGGGATGCCATCAGCCAGATCAATCAAAAGCTCGCACTGCACAAACTGCCACCGATCATCATCGAATGGGTCGACCCCAGTCTGGCGGTCGAAGACGTGCTGGAGATGGTGCAGGGCGGGATCTTTCACCTGACCATCGTCGAACAACCGATTGCCGAGCGCTGGGGCAAGATCCTGCCGAAATTGCGTGTCGATCGACAGGTGCTCATCAGCGAGCCGGGCGAAGAGTTCTGGTTTGTGCGTCGCGATGCATCCATGCTGCGGGCCAGCATCGATCGCTTTCTCACCGGTTACAAAAAACCGTCGGATCAGGATGCGGCCTTCCTGCGGATCTATCGGCGCCTTTACCAGGTTCACTATCCACTGGCCAAGGCTGACCGACAGCGTCTGGAGAAACTTCGCCCGGTACTGCAAAAACATGCCGATGCCCAAGGCATGGACTGGCTGAACCTGGCGGCGCTGGCGTTCAAGGAGTCAGGCTTGAAACCCACGGCCCGCGGCGGCGGTGCGCCGACGGGGCTGATGCAGATCACGCCATCGGCGGCCCAACGGGTAGGGGTCAGCAACATTCAGGAGCTCGATGCCAATGTGCAGGCCGGGGCCAAGTATCTGGCGATGATTCGTCGCAAGTTTTTCGCCAGCCCCAAACTCAACGAACGCGAGCGCATGGCATTCGTGCTGGCGGCCTACAACATCGGCCCGGAGCGGGTTCAGGGGATGCGTGCCGAGGCGCGGCGACGGGGCTTGAATCCGAACCAGTGGTTTTTCCAGGTCGAGCGCGTTGCCATGGAGCAGGTGGGGATGGGGCCTGTCAGCTATGTTAATAGCGTGAACAAGTATTACTTGGCGTTCGATCGGGAGCGGGAGTCGTTGGAGCCCCAGGGGCAAAAAGTTGCCCTTCGTAAGTGATCGAATAAACTGATTGTAAAGGTGGATTTTTTGCGCTTTTAACATGAGATTTACTGATTAATATAGCGGCCAATCAACACACACTCTCTCAATGGATGACACAGCATGAGCACACTGATCAACAAGGTATTGTTTACCCGCGCTGGCTACGGCCTGACTGTTTTGCGGATTGTCGTCGGCATCATCTTCGCTGCCCACGGCTCGCAGAAACTGTTCGGGGCCTTCGGTGGCTACGGGCTGGCCGGCACCGCGCAATACATGGAGAGTATCGGCCTGGCGCCGGGCTACCTGATGGCGACGCTGGCCGGTGGTACGGAGTTCTTCGCCGGGCTGGCGCTGATCATTGGCCTGCTGGCTCGTCCGGCAGCGCTGGGCCTGACCTTCCTTTCCCTGGTGGCGATTTTCTCGGTGCATATCAGCAACGGTTTGTTCATGGCCAACAACGGTTATGAGTTCGCCCTCGCCCTGCTCGGCGGCAGCATCGCGGTGCTGATCGAAGGCGCCGGCAAGCTCTCGGCAGACCGTGCCATCGCGGGCTGACCGCTCTGGCTCAACGAAAAGGCCCGCATTGTGCGGGCCTTTTTTGTTGTGCGTCATTCTTGACACTGTCCGGTCAGCTTCTCTAGGATGCTGCCCATGCGCCGATTTAAACAGCTACTTGCGGGGCGCCAGGTGACTCATTCCGTTGCCGATAGAAGCTTGAAGCAAGCTTCGAAATACCGCTAAAGCGCTGGTTCGGTGTTGCCTCTCACCTGCCATGCAGACTTTTGAGGCAGAGACACGACACGATGAATGCAC
The DNA here is from genome assembly GCF_001945365.1 of Pseudomonas reinekei. Classification (GTDB taxonomy): domain Bacteria; phylum Pseudomonadota; class Gammaproteobacteria; order Pseudomonadales; family Pseudomonadaceae; genus Aquipseudomonas; species Aquipseudomonas reinekei. The sequence continues at coordinate 16,010 of NZ_MSTQ01000027.1, read as the reverse complement.
TAAGCCCTGTAGTACGTCCCGCGCCGATCACGGCACATCTCACCCAGCGCAACCCGAAAATCCTGCTTGGCGGCAAACATCAGCCAACGCTTTTGCGTTACCTCGATGGCTGGCCACGTCGTACCGGCGGTCCGGCGGCGTTTCTGATCCAGTTCGTTGAAGACGGCGAATCCCTGGCCCGTTTTGCCAGCGACAGTTTTGATCTGGCGGTGATTCAATCGCCGAGCCTTGAAGACGCCCATGAAGTCATCAAGCAACTGACCCGTGTCGCCCGGCAAGGGCTGATTACCCGTCGCTGAGCGGCGACTTACGGATAATCGATCGCCACGATATACACGCATTGTTCGCCGGTCGGCGTCTGGACCCGCACTTCGGCGTCCAGTGCCTTGCCGATCAAGGCGCGGGCCAGCGGCGAGTCGATGCTGATCAGGCCTTGCTTCAGGTCCAGTTCATCCGGCCCGACGATGCGATAGCGTGACTCTTTGCCATCCTCGTCCTCAATGGTGACCCACGCGCCGAAATAGACTTTGTTCGGGTCGCTGGGTTTTTCGCTGACAACCTTGAGCGCTTCCAGGCGTTTGGTAAGAAAACGCACACGACTGTCGATTTCCCGCAGCATCTTTTTGCCGTAGGTGTATTCGGCGTTTTCCGAACGGTCGCCCTGTGCCGCCGCTTCGCTGACAGACTGCGTGACTTGCGGACGACGCACGTGCCAGAGCTCATGAAACTCGGCACGCATCCGCGCTTCACCTTCGGGGGTGATCAGCGCGGTGCCGGCGGTGCGGGGAGGGCGGTAACGGCTCATGGCGACTTCTTGTGATTAAGAGCGCTTGAGTTTATCAACCCTCGCGCAAAACTGTCAGCGGGCTGGCATTCAAGGCGCGGCGGGTGCCAAACACACCGGCGCCGCCGATCAGCACTGCACCGATCAATGGCAGAATCAGGAGCCACGGATGCGGGTGCCAGGGCAGGTCGAACGCATATCGGTAGAGCACCAGGCTCACCACTTCCGAGCCCAGCGCTGCCAGCAAGCCGCTGACCGCGCCCAGCAAACCGAACTCGATCCGTCGTGCCTTGACCAGCAATTGCCGCTCCGCTCCCAGCGCCCGCAGTAAAGCGCCCTGGCGAATGCGCTCGTCCAGTGTCGCTTGCAGGCCGGAAAACAACACCGCCATCCCTGCTGCCAGCACGAACAACAGCACGTACTCCACCGCCAGGGTGACTTGGGCGAGGATGCTGCGCAGTTGCTCCAGCAGCGCCTCGACTTGCAGGATGGTCACGGCGGGGAAAGACCGGGACAGATCGACGATCTGCTGGTCATGACCCGGCGCCAGATAGAAGCTGGTCAGGTAAGTCGCCGGCAGGTCCTTCAAGGTGCCGGGCTGGAAGATCATGAAGAAGTTCGGCTGGAAGTTATCCCAATTGATATCCCGCAAACTGGTGACTTTGGCCTCGCGATTTACCCCGCCGACGGTGAAGACCAGATGGTCGCCCAGCTTGAGCTTCAGGCTTTCGGCGACTTTGCCTTCTACCGAGACGCCGGGAATGTCATCCGGCGCCTGCTCGGGCCACCAATTGCCGGCTGTGAGTGTGTTGCCGGCGGGCAGGTCTGCCGCCCAGGTCAGGCTCAGGTCACGCTGGATCGCCCGGTCACCTGCGGATTCCTTGGTGACGACTTGCTGCACCGGCTCGCCATTAATGCTGATCAGGCGTCCCGGCACCACCGGATAGAGGGGCGCTGATTGTGCCGACAGTTCCATCAGGCGATCGGCGAAGGCCTGTTTATCGTCCGGCAGAATGTTCAAGGCGAAATAATTCGGGGCGTTCTTCGGTAGCTGGTTTTGCCAGGTGTCCAGCAACTCACCGCGCAGCAACGCGATCAACGCCATCGACAGCAGGATCAGGCCGAATGCCAGCGATTGTCCCGCCGCCGCCAGGGGATGACGCAACAGTTGACCCAGCCCCAGCCGCCACGGCAGGGACGCACGGGCGAGCATCCGTCGCAGGCTTTTGAGCAACAGCAACAACAAACCACCCAGTACCAGCGCGGCAACGACGCCACCACCGAGCAGGGCGAAGGTCAGTAGCAGGTCCAGGCTCAGTCGCCACATGATCAGGCCGAGGGCGCCCAATGCCGCGCCGTAGACCATCCAGGTACTGGAGGGGATCGGCAGCATGTCCCGGCGCAGTACTCGCAGCGGTGGAACCCGACCCAGCGCAGCCAGGGGCGGCAAGGCGAAACCGGCCAGCGCCACCAGGCCCGTACCGATCCCGGCGAGGGCCGGAAACAGGCCGCCCGGCGGCACGTCGGTGGGCAACAAGTCATGCAGCAGGGCGAACAGCCCCAATTGCGCCAGCCAGCCGATGGCGGCACCACTGATGCTGGCGAGTAGACCGAGCACGGTCAGTTGCAGGCTGAACAGCACCAGGGTTTCCCGTCGCGACAATCCGAGGCAGCGCAACAGCGCACTGGCATCAAAGCGGCGGGTGGCGAAACGTGTCGCTGACAGTGCCACGGCGACACCAGCCAGCAGCACCGCGACCAGACTGGCCATGTTCAAGTAGCGCTCAGCCTTGCCCAGGGCGCCGCCGATTTGCCGGTTACCGTCGCGGGCATCCTGGATGCGCTGGTTGGCGGCCAGGCCGGGTTTGATCAGTTGTCGATAGGTTTCCAGTGTCTCGGCGTTGCCGCGCCAGAGCTCGCGGTAACTGACCCGGCTGCCGGGCTGCACAACGCCGGTGGCGGCGAGGTCGCTGAGGTTGATCAGTACGCGCGGCGTCAAACTGTAGAAGTTGCCGGCGCGGTCGGGTTCGTAGGTCAGCACCCGCGCCAGTGTCAGGGTTTTCATGCCGACATCGATGCTGTCGCCGATCTTCAGGTTCAGCGCCGTCAGCAATCGGGCTTCGACCCAGGCTTCGCCGGGTTTCGGGCCGCCTCCGGGTTCTTCCGGGGCGAAGGGGGCCGGGGCGCTTTTCAGTTCGCCGCGCAGTGGATAAACGTCGTCGGCAGCCTTGATGCTGGACAGTTGAATGCCGTTATCGGTGGCGATGACGCTGGAGAACTCCACCACTTGCGCATGCTGGAGACCCAGCTCGGTGCCGATTCTGATCTGTTCCGGGCGCGCCGCAGAACTGCCTTCCAGCACCAGATCGGCCCCCAGGAATTCTGTGGCGCGCAGCATCATGGCGCCGTTCAGGCGAGCGCCGAAGTAACCGATGGCAGTACTCGCGGCCACGGCCACCAATAGCGCGAAAAACAATACGCGCAATTCACCGGCGCGAGCGTCGCGCAGCAGTTGGCGGAGGGCGAGGCTGAACAGGCGCAACAGCGGCAGACGTGCCATCAAGGCTCCAGAGGGGCGACCAGCAGGCCGGCTTCAAGACGGATCAGGCGCCGGCAGCGATGTGCCAGGCGTTCATCGTGGGTCACCAGCACCAGCGTCGTGCCGCGCTCTTTGTTGAGCTCGAACAACAGATCGCTGATGCGCTCACCAGTATGGCTGTCGAGGTTGCCGGTGGGCTCGTCGGCGAAGAGCACGTCGGGCTCGGCGGCAAACGCCCGGGCAATCGCCACGCGCTGCTGTTCGCCGCCGGAGAGCTGGCGGGGCGAGTGGGTCAGGCGTTGGCCCAGGCCGACCCGTTGCAGCAGCTCGGTGGCGCGGCTACGGGCGTCCTTGCGGCCATCGAGTTCCAGCGGCAGCATGACGTTTTCCAGGGCGTTGAGGCTGTCGAGCAACTGGAACGACTGAAAAACAAAACCGACATGTTCGGCGCGGATGCGCGCGCGCTGGTCTTCGTCAAGGTTACTCAGGCCCTGGCCGGCGAGGGTGACTTCACCGCTGCTGGGCAGGTCGAGGCCGGCCAGCAGGCCGAGGAGGGTGGATTTGCCGGAACCGGACGCGCCAACGATGGCCAGGCTGTCGCCCTTGTTCAGTTCCAGGCTAAGTTCGTGCAGGATAGTCAGTTCACCTTCCGCGCTGGGAACCACTTTGCTGAGGTTCTTCGCGGTGAGAATGCTTGCGCCCATGGAGAATCCGATGCGTGTGTGGTTTTTGAGTGCTGGCCTGGCCTTGATGTGCATGGCCCAGAACGCAGCGGCGGGTACTGTCCTGATCGTTGGGGATAGTATCAGCGCCGGTTTCGGACTGGATACCCGGCTGGGGTGGGTGTCATTGCTTGAGCAGCGGCTCAAGCGCGAAGGTTTTGACGATAAAGTGATCAATGCGTCCATCAGCGGCGACACCAGTGCCGGGGGCCAGGCGCGGCTGCCCGCGCTGCTTGCAGAGCATAAACCGGAGTTGGTGATCCTCGAGTTGGGGGGCAATGACGGGCTGCGTGGATTGCTGCCAACGCAATTGCAACAAAATCTTGCGTCGATGATCGACAGCGCTCGAGCCAGTGGTGCCAAGGTGTTGCTGCTCGGCATGCAATTGCCACCCAATTACGGTGCTCGTTACACCAAGGCTTTCGCCGATGTTTACAGCAACCTGGCCGACGAGAAAAAAATCCCGCTGGTGCCGTTTTTTCTCGAAGGCGTGGGCGGTCATCCCGACCTGATGCAGGCTGATGGCATACACCCGGCGGCCGGGGCTCAGGGCAAGTTACTGGAAAATGTCTGGCCTACTCTAAAACCGCTGTTATGACACTTTTCTAGCGGCAGGCTTTCGGCTAAGGTGGCGCCCCCGATTTGGAGCCCCCGATGCCGCGTCCTGCCTGGTCACTTTTTGCCTATCAACTGATCGAGCCTGACGAACAGCTGGATCTGTTCGCCTGCCAGGAAGTGCGGGTGCATCTTGTGACGCGTCAGCTGGAGCTGGGTGGTTCGGCTGACAGGACGTTGTGCGGCAGTCTGTTGCCGGCGCAGCCGCGTTGGTCGAGTGTGGATCGTCGGGTGTTTCAGGATCAGCGTCTTTGTTCGCTGTGCCGGGCGATTCTCGAGTCGCAAAAACGCGGCACCTCGCCGATCTGGCCAGAGCTGCGGTTCGAGCTGTAAATCGTCAACGATAGCAAGCTATCGGCCAGCTCCCCGAAATAATGGACGGCGGTGTACAATCGCGGTCTTATACCCTCTGTTGATCATGCGAAGGATTTTCCGGATGTTGCCGCGCTTTCCTGCCGTCACCCGCTGCCTGACACTTGCCGCCCTCTTTGTGGCGGGTCCCGTCGCAGCATTGGAGCTGCCACTACCACCGCCTGGAGAAGACATCGTCGGCCAGGTGCAAGTGATCAAGGCCAAGTACGAAGATACCTTCGCTGACCTTGGCACCACCTACGACCTGGGCTACACGGAAATGGTCGCGGCCAACCCGGGCGTCGACCCATGGTTGCCGGGCGCCGGCACCGAAATCGTCCTGCCGACCCGTTTCATCCTGCCGCCGGGCCCGCGTGAAGGCATCGTCATCAACCTGGCCGAGTATCGCCTCTACTACTACCCGAAAGGCAAGAACACGGTATACACCTTCCCGCTGGGTATCGGTCGTGAAGGCTGGGGCTCGCCGATCGCCCACACCAGCATCATCGCCAAGACGCCGAACCCTACGTGGACGCCTCCAGCGTCCATCAAGGCCGAGCACGCCGCCGATGGCGATCCACTGCCAAACGTAGTGCCGGCCGGCCCGGACAACCCGTTGGGCCCGTTCAAGTTCACCCTGGGCACGCCTGGCTACCTGATCCACGGTTCGAACAAGAAATTCGGCATCGGCATGCGCACCAGCCACGGTTGCTTCCGCATGTTCAACAACAACGTGCTGGAAATGGCCGGCATGGTTCCGGTCGGGACGTCGGTGCGTATCATCAACGACTCCTACAAGTTCGGCGTGAGTGGCGGCAAGGTTTACCTGGAAGCCCACACGCCGCTGGACGACAAGGGCAACCCGTCGGTGGTCGACAAGCACACAGCGGTGATCAACGCGATGCTCAAGCGTGAAGACATCACCAACAACCTGCGCATGAACTGGGATGTGGTGCGTGATGTGGTCGCGGCCGAAGATGGCCTGCCGGTGGAAATCGGCGTACCGAGCGCTGCTGCTCCGATGGTCTCGAGTGCGCCGCTGGACCCACTGCAGTAACGCTTGAAAGGAGCCCGTCGATGCTGCTCGCATCGACGGGTTTTTTATTGCCTGCAATAAACGCCAGGCAATAAAAAAGCCGACCCAAAAATGGGTCGGCTTGATAACAATCCCGAAGGACTATTACTTGCGGCTAGCTTTTTCCAGCATGCGCAGAGCACGCTCGTTAGCTTCGTCAGCAGTCTGTTGTGCTTTTTGAGCAGCAGCCAGAGCTTCATCAGCTTTACGGTAAGCTTCGTCTGCACGAGCCTGGGAGCGAGCAGCTGCGTCTTCAGTAGCGGTCAGACGTGCTTCGGTTTCTTTCGATGCGCTGCTGCAACCGGTAGCCAGAACTGCGGCCAGAGCCAGAGCAGAGAATTTCAGAACGTTGTTCATCGTGTTCCCCTTCAAGGACTTTCTATTAAGTGGCTGTCTCCTCCGAGTGAGGAAATAGCCGGCGTACATACTACCCATAACTTGAACTAAGTAAAACTGACGTGAAGCAAGAAACAAAAAAATTGTAGGCGTTGATTCTTTTTCGAGCAACTTTTAACTGCGCTGTTTAAAAAATATCCAGCTACAAGGCCCGAGCTGAGCGAGCCGCAGAAGAAAAGTTCCCGACGCTTACGGCTCTTTTTCCTGTCTTGGCTAAAGTCTGGCTAGATAGATTCGTCTACACTTTCGTTCGGATTTTGCGCAGCGTCTCTCAATATCTTTCTGCTTATCAGGTGACTTTAACAACGGGCGCTCGTCTTAAGTCTCAACATCCGGCAATGTTCAGGCTTTCGACCCTGGGGGATCTTTGGTCGAACCCGTCCTGCGTGACCCGGAGCGGCACCTGCCAACCTGCATGATGACGAGCGTACCTTGAGCATTTCTGCCAATGGTGCCTACTATTTGTACGTGCTCGGTTGCGCGAGATCGGTGTAGCTCTTTTCGGTGTCCATTCAGGCACGGGGTGGCGTAGATGTTCCTTCGCCGGAAAAACATCGGTAAGGTAGGGGTCGAAATCCAAGACCCGCGAGGAGTAGTGATGAGCGAGGCGTTGTCCATCCACCATGACCAGGCTGGTCATCAGTTCGAGACCAATGTGGACGGTCATCGTGCCTACCTGACTTATATGGATCTGGGGAAACAGACCCTGGATATCTATCGCACGTTCGTGCCTAACGCTCTGCGTGGTCGCGGCATTGCCGCCGCACTGACCGAGCAGGCACTGCAGTACGCCGAGGAGATGGGCTACACGGTGATCCCGTCGTGCTCCTACGTCGAACGCTACATGGAGCGTCACCAGCGGCATGCGGCCAAGCTGAGTCAGTGACCTTCAACAAAACGAATGCATAAAAAAACGCCGGGCATTGCCCGGCGTTTTTTTGTCTGCTGCGAATGGCGATCAGGTGCGTTCGCGTTTTGGCAGCACATCCTTGAGCTTGGCATGCATGCTGCGCAAGGTGTTTTCGGTAGCGGTCCAGTCGATGCAGGCATCCGTGATCGACACGCCGTATTGCAGGTCGGCAAGGTCTTTCGGGATCGCCTGGCAGCCCCAGTTCAGGTGACTCTCGACCATCAGGCCGATGATCGACTGGTTGCCTTCGAGGATCTGGTTGGCGACGTTCTCCATCACCAGCGGTTGCAGGGCCGGATCCTTGTTGGAGTTGGCGTGGCTGCAATCGACCATGATGTTCGGCTTGATCTTCGCTTTGTTCAGCGCTTGTTCGCACAGGGCGACGCTGACCGAATCGTAGTTCGGCTTGCCGTTGCCACCACGCAGCACGACGTGCCCGTAGGCGTTGCCCTTGGTGGTCACGATCGACACGCCACCTTCCTGGTTGATCCCCAGGAAACGGTGCGGGCTGGAAACCGATTGCAGGGCGTTGATCGCCACGGTCAGGCCGCCATCGGTGCCGTTCTTGAAGCCAACGGCCGAGGACAGGCCGGACGCCATTTCACGGTGAGTCTGGGATTCGGTGGTGCGCGCGCCGATGGCCGACCAGCTGATCAGGTCCTGCAAATATTGCGGGGAGATCGGGTCGAGGGCTTCGGTAGCGGTTGGCAGGCCTTTTTCGGCCAGGTCCAGCAGCAGTTGACGACCGATGTGCAGACCGTCCTGGATCTTGAACGAGTCGTCCAGATAAGGGTCGTTGATCAAGCCTTTCCAGCCGACGGTGGTGCGCGGCTTCTCGAAATACACGCGCATGACCAGATACAGGGTATCGGACACTTCCGCGGCGAGAACCTTCAGGCGGTCGGCGTATTCGTGGGCTGCCTTGATGTCGTGGATCGAGCAAGGCCCGATGACGACGAACAGGCGATGGTCGGTGCCATCGAGAATGTTGCGAATGACTTCGCGGCCCTTGGTCACGGTGCGCAGCGCAGCGTCGCTCAGGGGAATATCGCGCTTGAGCTGATCGGGGGTGATCAGTGTCTCGTTGGAGGCGACGTTTAGGTCGTTGATCGGTAAATCAGCCATCGTTTACTCGTCAGGTCACGGGTGCCGGCCGCCAGCGAACCCGCGCGGCGGAGCACAGCAAATTAAGCGCGTCGGGGAGCCGAACCTTAGCGCGTTACACCGTGGCTAGACAATGGGCTGGCAGCGCTTTAATCCAGTACAGGCTGTGCAAATGCCTTGCGAACCGTTTCATGGGAGAACTCGTCGGCGTGTTCCTGGACCCACTCCAGCGCCAGCGCCTGAATTTCCTGCAGATCATTGTGGGTGTCGTGCTCACGGCAGTAACGCTCGATCTGGCACACCTGCTCGCCCATTCGGGCGCTGAACAGCGTTTGCTCGTCGACGAAGGCAATGCCCACCAGGTAGCCGTGCTTTCGTCGCAGGCACCAGGCCACATAGCCCAAAAAGCGCATGTCGGGGCTCACTGTCGGCATGCGCACTTCGAGCGCCGTGCCGTGCCGCCACGCACGGTGATAATTGCAAGCCATGCCCCCGAGGCTGATAGTGTGCAACTGTCGTCGCGAAATACACTCAGGTTTGAGCAGCGTCAATTCCACGGGCACATCGTCAGGATGAGGAATGAATCGTCCCATGAACACGGACTCCATGTGTCGGCCATCTGACATTGTTTCCCCCAGTATAGTGGTCGAATCGGAACTGACCGATTTCGACGCCGACCAACGGCTGCTGGCGATGAACGGCGTGTCGCTGGTGATTTTCACCAGTGTCGGCTGTTCCAGTTGCCGTTTTGCCCGTGAGCAATTACCGGCACTCGATCTGGATATCGATCGGCTCTGCTGGATCGATGCCGGGAACAATGGCGGGGTGGTCGAGCGATATCAGGTTTTTCACTTGCCGGCGCTGTTTCTGGTGCGTGACGGTGAGTTCTTCGGGGCATTGCATTCGCGCCTGACCGGCACCGAACTGAATCGGGCGATCCGTCAGGCGCTGAGTCGAACAGCAGAGGAGTTGCCATGATGGGGGCAGTTGCCAAACCGACGATCGGTATTATCGGCACCGGTGCAATCGGTGGTTTCTACGGAGTGATGCTGGCGCGTGCCGGTTTCGATGTGCACTTTCTGTTGCGCAGCGAGTTTTGCGCGGTGGCCGAAAACGGGTTGCAAGTAAACAGTGCACCCCATGGTTCGCTGACGTTGAATCCGGTGCAGGCCTATTCGAACGCGCAAGACATGCCGCCTTGCGACTGGTTGCTGGTGGGCGCCAAGACCACCAGCAACGCGGATCTGGCGCCGGCGATCCTGCGCGCCGCCGCGCCGAACGCCAAAGTTCTGTTGTTGCAGAATGGCCTGGATGTCGAAGACAGCCTGCGCGAGTTGCTTCCTGATTCGCTGCATCTGCTGGGCGGGCTTTGCTACATCTGCGTTCATCGCGAAGGACCGGGGGTCGTCACCCATCAGGCGCTCGGTGCGGTGCATGTCGGCTACCACAGTGGCCCGGCCGATGAATCGACGCGCACGGCGATCGTCGAGGAAGGTGTCGGGCTGTTCCGGAGCGCCGGGATCGATTCCCAGGCCATGGCGAACCTGCATCAGGCGCGCTGGCAGAAACTGGTCTGGAATATCCCCTACAACGGTCTGTCGGTGTTGCTCGGGGCGAGCACCACACCCTTGATGGCCGATGCCGACAGCGGCGAAATGGTCAAGGCACTGATGGCCGAAGTGGTGCAGGGTGCAATCGCCTGTGGTCACGACGTGCCACCCGGTTATGCCGAGCACTTGTTCATGATGACCGAGAAAATGCCCGCCTACTGGCCGAGCATGTACCACGATTTCCTGCACAAACGCCCACTCGAGCTGCAGGCCATCTACGCCCGGCCTCTGGCTGCGGCCAAAGCGGCGGGCTGTGAAATGCCGCGAGTCGAGGCGTTGTATCGCAGCTTGAGGTTCATCGATCGACGCAATGCTTGAGTTGATCAAGGCAAGGGGGGAAGCGAATGCCAAAGGCAATTGACGACAAACTGGTGCTGGCGATTTCGTCGCGAGCGTTGTTCGACCTGAGTGAAAGCCACAAGGTCTACCTGTCGAGTGGCGTCGAGGCTTACCGGCAGTATCAGATCGAGCATGAAGACGAAATCCTCGAGCCCGGTGATGCGTTTCCGTTGGTGCAAAAACTTCTGAACCTCAACGCCAGCCTCGGCCGCGCCCGGGTCGAAGTCATCCTGGTGTCGCGCAACAGCGCCGACACCGGCCTGCGCGTATTCAACTCGATCCATCATTACGGGCTGGCGATTTCCCGCGCGGCATTCGTCGGCGGGCGCAGCCCTTATCCGTACCTCAAGGCGTTTGGCTGCGACCTGTTTCTGTCGACCCACGCCGAAGATGTGCGCAGTGCCCTGGATGCCGGTTTCGCCGCGGCGACCATTTTGTCCGGCGGTGCCAGCCGTGCAGCCAGCGACGAACTGCGCATCGCGTTCGACGGGGATGCGGTGCTGTTTTCCGATGAATCGGAGCGCGTCTATCAGGCCGGTGGTCTGGAGGCGTTTCAGGCCAGCGAGCGCGAAGCGGCGCGCGAGCCCTTGCGCGGTGGGCCGTTCAAGGGGTTTCTCGCGGCCCTCAACGTGTTGCAGCGCGAGTTCCCGGACGGCGAGTGCCCCATCCGCACGGCGCTGGTAACGGCGCGCTCGGCGCCGGCCCATGAGCGGGTAATCCGCACGTTGCGCGAATGGGACATTCGTCTGGATGAGTCGCTGTTCCTCGGTGGCCTGACCAAATCGGCTTTTCTCGAAGCCTTTGCCGCCGACGTGTTTTTCGATGATCAGGCCGGCCACTGCGAACTGGCCCGTGAAGTCGTCGCCACCGGTCATGTGCCCCATGGCATAAGCAACGAGCAAAAGGTTTAAGCCCCGCCGTTCAACGCGTTACGCAGGGCGTCGCACTCGCCAAGGCGCTGCTAAGCTGAATCAATCTCCGCCATGTTGGCATTCGAGGAGGTCATATGATTCGTTCGATGCTGTACGCCACTGACCTCGGCCTGTACGCCCCTGTGGTGATGCAGCACGCTCTGGAAATGGCTCGGACATTCAATGCCGACTTGTATGTGGTGCATGCGGTGGAACCCATGGGGCTGTTCGCTGAATCGGTGCTGCAGAGCTACCTTGACGAGCAGGCGTTGAACGAGTTTCACAGCCAGGGTCTGAACACGGTCATCGCCAGTATCGAGCAGCGGGTACTGGACAGTTTTCGTGAAGAACTGGGGGAAGAGGGTGCGCTGGACCTGAAAAGAATCCAGGCGGTACGGGTGCTGCAGGGCGATCCGTCGCAGGTGATTCTCGACCAGGCGCAGAAACTCTCCGTGGATTTGTTGATCGTAGGTAGTCACAGCCACGGCGCTGGTGCGGAAACGCCGTTGGGCCGCACTGCAGCGCGTGTCTTGCAGTTGTCCAAGGTGCCGGTTTATCTGGTGCCGCTGGTGCAACGCCGTCGCCAAGGGGATCGCTAGAGCACGAAGAGTGGCGCTTTGACAAAAAAGTTCTAGATTTATTCTTCGAACCATTAATATAGTTATATATCGTCGCTGATGCCGTGGCGTCTATCTGCTTTGAGGGATTCATATGAAGCTTCAACAACTGCGCTACATCTGGGAAGTGGCGCACCACGACCTCAACGTTTCCGCTACAGCCCAAAGCCTCTATACCTCGCAACCGGGCATCAGCAAACAGATCCGCCTGCTGGAAGACGAATTAGGCGTCGAAGTGTTCGCCCGCAGCGGCAAGCACCTGACCCGCGTTACTCCGGCCGGTGAGCGCATCATCACCACCGCCGGCGAAATCCTGCGAAAGGTTGAAAGCATCAAGCAGATCGCCCAGGAATTTTCCAACGAGAAAAAAGGCACCCTGTCGATCGCCACCACCCACACCCAGGCGCGTTATGCATTGCCGCCGGTGATCAGCAATTTCATCAAGCAGTACCCGGACGTTGCCCTGCACATGCACCAGGGTTCGCCGATGCAGATCGCCGAAATGGCCGCCGACGGCACCGTGGATTTCGCCATCGCCACCGAAGCGCTCGAATTGTTCGGTGATTTGGTGATGATGCCCTGCTACCGCTGGAACCGCTGCGTGGTCGTGCCTCAGGGCCACCCGCTGACCAAGCTGTCGAAGCTGACCCTCGAAGCCCTGGCCGAATACCCGATCGTGACGTATGTGTTCGGTTTCACGGGCCGTTCCAAGCTCGACGAAGCTTTCAGCCATCGTGGCCTGACCCCGAAAGTGGTGTTCACCGCCGCCGACGCTGACGTGATCAAAACCTACGTTCGCCTGGGCCTGGGTGTAGGAATCGTGGCGAAAATGGCCGTCGACACCAAACTCGACAGCGACCTGGTGGTGCTCGATGCCAGCGAACTGTTCGAGTCCAGCATCACCAAGATCGGCTTCCGTCGCGGCACGTTCCTGCGTGGTTTCATGTGCGATTTTATCGAGAAATTCGCCCCGCACCTGACCCGCGAAGTCATGGCCAAGGCCATTCAGTGCCACAACAAACAGGAACTGGAAGAGCTGTTCGACGGCGTCGAACTGCCGGTCCATTAAGCCTTTCTAGATGACCTCGGTGACAGCGAACTGTTGCCGAGCGCCCGCCACCAGTATCTCCACCTCATCACCTTCGAACTTGCCCAGCAGGCTTTTGCCCAGCGGTGAGCGCGGGGTGATGACGGTAATCAACTGCCCCACCAGATCGACTTTCAGGCCCGCCGCATCAGGCGCCAGGAACAGCCATTGCTCACGGCCCTTTTCGTCTTCCAGGCCGAGCAGGGCGCCGATCTCGATACCCCGTTGATCGTCATACGCTCGCAACGCCAGGTTCTGGCAAAGCGTCAGTGACTGGCGAATCTCTTCAACCCGTTTGGCCTGCCCGGCGGCCAGATAGGAGGCCTCCAGTCCCAGCGTGTCGTACTTGTTTTCAGCGATGTTCTCTTCGTGGGTCGCGGTTTCGTAAGCGGTCTGCGCAGCCCGTTCAGCGATGTCGAGATCGACTCGCAGCTTGTCGAGAATCAGTTGGTGGACAGTTTGCTTGTTCATGATCAATCGCAGAATTGCAGGACATTGGCGCGGCTTTTTTCGCTCGGTGCTGTCTGGTCCTGTTGCAGCCAGAACTGGCATTTGGCGTTCGACAGATTGCGGTTGCTGCCGCGCGCCTGATCGAGTCGTTGCGCCTGCTCGTTCTTGCGCAGGTTCTCTTCATATTGCTCGAACAGAGGGCTCGGTGGCGGAATATCCGGAACCTGTTGCACCACGGGCGGGTTCGCCAGTTGCTGCACTGCCTGAGCCACCGGGGCCAGTTGCTCGCTGAAGAACAGGCGCGAGGCGAGCCAGCAGGTCAGCGCGATGGCGAGAAAGCCCAGCCACAAACCGAGGGCAATGCTGCCGGTCAGTTGCACGGCATTGAGCTGGATCGGCAACGGGCGGCGCGGAGTGGGACGGTAGGGCATGACTGCCTCCTGGCGGTGAGTCGCGGGCGAGTGCCGATTGTCGCACGAAGATTAATCGTCGTCGGCTCTTCTGCGCAGGGTAATTTATGCGGACAATCGCTGCCTTTGCCAACGGGAACCTGGAATGTCTGAATTGAAAACCCGCTGGGATATTTTTTGCACCGTGGTCGATAACTACGGCGACATCGGTGTGACCTGGCGTCTGGCTCGGCAACTGGTGGCCGAGCATTCGCTGGCGGTGCGTTTATGGGTCGATGACCTGCGTGCCTTCGAGCGCATGTGCCCCGAGATCGATGTCCATGTCGCGCAGCAATGGCAGCAGGGTGTCGAGGTCCGTCGGTGGCCGGCCGAGTGGCTGCCGACCGAGGCCGCGGATGTGGTGATCGCGGCATTCGCCTGCCAGTTGCCCGCGACCTATATGGAGGCGATGGCCGAGCGTAAACAACCGCCGCTGTGGATGAATCTCGATTACCTGAGTGCCGAGGACTGGGTGATGGGTTGTCACGGCCTGCCATCGGTGAAATACAAGCACGTGCAGAAGTACTTCTTCTTCCCGGGTTTTCAGAAAGGTACGGGCGGCTTGTTGCGTGAAAGCGGTTTGCTGGAACGGCGTCGGCAGTTTCAACAGGATCCACAGGCTCAACGAACATTCCTGCAAGGTCTGGGGGTCGACCGAGCGCCGGATGCGCAGTTGATTTCGCTGTTTGCCTACGAAAACGCCGGGCTGGCCAGCTGGCTGGATGCGTTGGCCAGCGATTCGATGTCCACTCATGTGCTGGTGCCTGAGGGGCGGGTGCTCGGCGATGTCGAGCGCTGGCTGGGCGTGAACGATCTGCAGGCCGGCGCGCTGCATGTGCGCGAAGCCGTGACCGTGCAGGTGCTGCCGTTTGTCCGTCAGGACCAATATGACCAGTTGCTGTGGTGCTGTGATTTCAACGCCGTGCGCGGCGAAGATTCCTTCGTCCGTGCGCAATGGGCGGGTCGGCCTTTGCTCTGGCATATCTATCAGCAGGAAGAGGATGTCCATCTGGACAAGCTCGAAGCCTTCCTTGCGTTGTATGTCAAAGGGCTATCGGCGCCTGCCAGTGAGGCGATCAGCGGTCTTTGGCGGGCGTGGAACGCCGGGGCAAAAATGACCGACCACTGGCATTCCACCCGTAAACACTGGCCGGAGCTGGAAAAACACGCCGAGACGTGGTGTCTGGAACAGGCCTTGCAGGCCGATCTTGCCACGGCGCTGGTACAGTTTTATGGAAATTGGATATGATACGCGGCCTAGATTTTTGTAAATCCCATCCAAATTCGGATATTCGCAATGAAAACTGGTAAAGAACTGAAACCCGGTACCGTGATCCGTCTCGAAAACGATCCTTGGCTGGTTCAGAAAGCTGAATTCACCAAGTCGGGTCGTAACAGCGCGATCATGAAGACCAAGCTGAAAAACCTGCTGACCGGTTACAAGACCGAGATCGTTTACAGCGCCGACGACAAACTGGACGACGTAATCCTCGACCGCAAAGAAGCGACCCTGTCCTTCATCAGCGGCGACACCTACACGTTCATGGACACCTCCGACTACACCATGTACGAGCTGAACGCTGACGATATCGAAGCTGTTCTGCCGTTCATCGAAGAAGGCATGGAAGACGTCTGCGAAGCTGTGTTCTTCGAAGGCCGTCTGGTTTCCGTAGAACTGCCGACCACCATCGTGCGTCAGGTTGACTACACCGAAGGTTCCGCTCGCGGTGACACTTCCGGCAAGGTAATGAAGCCTGCCAAACTGAAGAACGGTACCGAGCTGTCGGTTGCTGACTTCATCGAAATCGGCGACATGATCGAGATCGATACCCGCGAAGGCGGTTCCTACAAAGGCCGTGCTAAATAAGCACTGCTTCAGGAATGAAAAAGCCCGACCATTGAGTCGGGCTTTTTTTTGCCTGAGTGTCCCGTCCTGAATAAGGTTTACACCTTCTGACTTCTTTTCAGGAAGGTGCAATGGATACGGGCACGAAGCGCAGTCAGCGTGATTACACACTGACTTTTAAATTATCGGTTGTCGACCAGGTCGA
>NZ_MSTQ01000026.1 GCF_001945365.1 Pseudomonas reinekei | reverse complement strand
TTACCACATTGGGTTCCGCGAACATCAACACGCGCAGTATGCAGGTGGACAGTGAGTTGAATATTTGCATTGAGGATCCTGCGGTGACCAGGCCGTTAAGGGAGCATTTGTTTGGGGTGCATACGGGAGACGAAATGATCGGGGCTCACATGGCTGAAACGTTCAAAAAATGGAAGGAGATTATTGGAAAAAACAACACGCGAAGAATACGCAGCGTTCAAAGAAAAGGTGTGATGACTCCTACGTCGCCGGTTGCATCATTGGTTGAGTTTCTGCAAGAGAGTCCTGTTCAGAAGAATTGGGACTAAGTTATGAGAAACATAGCTATTTTGTTGTTGTGTTTTTTCATGTTGGCTTGTTCAAAAAAGGAAGAAAGCATGCCCGATACCTCGCAGATAGATTTTGCCTACAGTAGGTTGGAGTTTAAGTGCGTATATGAGCGTGATTTTTTACCGCCGTTGAATCAGGATGCGGACATGCTATATCGGTACAGTCTTTTCTTGGAGAAGCGTACGGGGCAGAAGGATTACGACAAGATTGCCCGTTATTACCGTATAGCGGCAGCTCACGATCACTACAAGGCCGCGACCAATCTGCAGTTCCTGCTGTCAACCGGACAAGCAGGCTCTCCTGATGCCAGTAAAGAGGTCATTGATCTGGCCGAGTATTACATTGCTCAAGGAATCCCTGGGGCTTATTACGATATGGCGCACTACCTGGAGTTGGGTTATGGCGTCAAACAGGATGTTGCGACCTCCAGAGCATACTTCCGTCGGGCGGCAGATTTGGGGAATCCAGCTGCTCAGTACTACATAGGTAGACTATTATCCTACGTACCTAATACGGCTGATATTTTATTGGCAATGTACAAGTGTGCGATGGAACAAGGTAATCGATTCGCAGCAAGGGACTACTCGAGTTATTTGCAAGACTCAGGGCTTTATCAAGAGGCTCTACACGGCTACCAGACAGCTACCCGAAATGGCGACGATCTTAGTGCATACAGTCTCGCTAATGCATTCAAAGGACCTCCTGTTTCTAATGAACTACATTATTTGGCTTTACAGCAAGATGACGAACGCGTTGATCGATACAATAAAATCAGCGATTTCCTCTCGCGTCACGAACACCTCGGAGCAAAAATCCCCGACCTGGATGACATCGTCCCACTCCCACCCGCGATCCTTCCCGAGTGGGACGGCACCTTCCAATGGAAGCGAGAGCGTGACTCCGCTGTCCCCGTCATTCCATCAGCAGAGTTGATCGAAAAACTCAGTGCCGAAAAGGGACTGGATCCGGCCACCGGCTTGCCGCTGCCAAAAAACACCGAGAACACATGATTTTCCGCCGTGATACTCGATTCGGCAGGTCAGAGCGAGTTGATGATAGGGATGCCTTTAATTGTCGAATGAAAATATGCCGGAAAATCTAATAAGGATTTGGGTAAGGGCAATCAGGCTACTTCTGACATTGTTCAGTCTCTTGACGATCATGGCCTGTTCAAAAAAAGACGAGCAGATGTCTGATGTTGCGTCGGCGGACGTTGCCTACAGTAGGTTGGAATTTAATTGTGTATATGAGCGCGATTCGTTGCCTGCATTGAACCCGGATGCGGACATTTTCTATCAGTATGGACTTTACTTGGAGAAACGTAAGGGGCAGAAGGATTACGACGCGATCGCCCGCTATTATCGTGTCGCGGCTGCACACGATCATTACAAGGCGGCGACCAATCTGCAATATCTATTGTCCACCGGACAAGCCAGCTCTCCCGATGCCAGTAAAGAGACCATCGACCTAGCCGAATATTATGTGGCGAAAAACATCCCTGGTGCTTATTACAATATGGCGCATTACTTGGAGTTGGGGTATGGCGTAAAACAGGATGTTGCTGCCTCCAGAGCCTACTTTCGACGGGCGGCTGATTTGGGGAGCCCGGACGGTCAATATTATATAGGTAGGCTTCTGTCCTATGTGCCTAAGACGACCAAAATCATGCTGGCGATGTACCAGTGTGCGATGGAGCAAGGCAACAGATTGGCGGGGAGAGAGTATGCGAGTTATTCGAAATTATTACGTTTGTATCGAGAGTCCTTGGAAGGCTACCAACATGCGACTCGAAATGGTGACGCAAACAGTGCCGGAAATCTGGCAAGTGCCTTCGAAGGACCGCCAGCTACGAATAAGTTGTACTACTTGGCTGTACTGCAAGATGATGAACGCGTCGATCGCTACAATAAAATCACCGATTTCCTGACGCGTCACGAACACCTCGGAGCAAAAGTCCCCGACCTGGATGACATCGTCCCACTTCCGCCCGCAACCCTCCCCGAGTGGGACGGCACCTTCCAATGGAAGCGAGAACGTGACTCCGCTGTCCCCGTCATTCCATCAGCAGAGTTGATCGAAAAACTCAGCGCCGAAAAGGGACTGGATCCGGCCACCGGCTTGCCGCTGCCAAAAAACACCGAGAACACATGAATTCACCGCCGGATCAAAATATGCCGGAAAATCTAATAAGGATTTGGGTGAGGGCAATCAGGCTACTTCTGACATTGTTCAGTCTCTTGACGGCCATGGCCTGTTCAAAAAAAGACGAGCAGATGTCTGATGTTGCGTCGGCGGACGTTGCCTACAGTAGGTTGGAATTTAAGTGCGTATATGAGCGCGATTCGTTGCCTGCATTGAACCTGGATGCGGACATCTTCTATCAGTATGGACTTTACTTGGAGAAGCGTAAGGGGCAGAAAGATTACGATGCGATCGCCCGCTATTATCGTATCGCGGCTGCACACGATCACTATAAGGCCGCGACCAATCTGCAGTTCCTGCTGTCAACCGGACAAGCAGGCTCTCCTGATGCCAGTAAAGAAGTCATCGATCTGGCCGAGTATTACATTGCTCAAGGAATTCCTGGGGCTTATTACGATATGGCGCACTACCTGGAGTTGGGTTATGGCGTCAAACAGGATGTTGCTGCGTCCAGAGCGTACTTTCGTCGAGCAGCCGACTTGGGGAGCCCGGATGCTCAGTATTACGTAGGCAGGCTTCTGTCCTATGTACCTAATGCAGCCGAAACCATGCTGGCGATGTATAAATGCGCAATGGAACAAGGGAATGGTATAGCGGGAAGAAGATACTCAATTTCTTTGAAAAACGCAGGGCGTCATCAGGAGGCTTTGCAAGGTTTTCAATTAGCGATTCGCAATGGAGATAACAGCAGTGCCAGTCGGCTGGCGAGTGCATTCGAAGGGCCGCCAGTGACCGACGAACTGTACTACCTGGCTGTAGAGCAAGATAAAGAACGCGTCGATCGATACAATAAAATCAGCGATTTCCTCTCGCGTCACGAACACCTCGGAGCAAAAATCCCCGACCTGGATGACATCGTCCCACTCCCACCCGCAACCCTCCCCGAGTGGGACGGCACCTTCCAATGGAAGCGAGAGCGTGACTCTGCTGTCCCCATCATTCCATCAGCAGAGTTGATCGAAAAACTCAGTGCCGAAAAGGGACTGGATCCGGCCACCGGCCTGCCAGTGCCAAAGCTCACCGGTAACTTTTACTGAACAGGCCCCGGCACTGACTGCTCGCGATGCCAGGGCGGCGTTGGGTCGCGGCGATTATCGCCAACGGACAAAAACCATCCAGGCCCGCTATCCTTGGCCCATGCTTATCGAACGGGTCTTTCCATGCTTGAAGTCCAGGGTGTCTTTAAAAGCTACGCCACGCCGCAAGGGCCGTTGCCGGTGCTGCAAGGCGTCGACCTGACGCTCAAGCCCGGCAGTAGCCTGGCGCTGATGGGCGAGTCGGGCAGTGGCAAGAGCACCTTGCTGCACCTGATCGCTGGGCTGGACAAGGTCGATCGCGGCAGTATCCGCAGTGGCGAGCATCGGCTTGAGCTGATGAACGAAGGGCAACTGGCGAGCTGGCGGCGAACTGAGATCGGTCTGGTGTTCCAGCAGTTCAACCTGATCGGCAGCCTGCGGGTGGAGGACAACCTGGCCTTCCAGGCACGGCTTGCCGGTCGCCATGATCCACACTGGCAGGCGCACCTGGTGCAGCGTTTGGGGCTTGGCGATTTGCTCAAACGCTATCCGGAACAACTCTCCGGTGGCCAGCAACAACGGGTTGCACTGGGGCGAGCGCTGGCCTCGCAACCGAAATTGTTGCTGGCCGACGAACCCACCGGCAGCCTCGATGAAACCACCAGCGCCGAGGTGTTGAGGTTATTGTTGGAGTTGCTCGATGACAGTGCCACGACGTTGTTGATGGTCACCCACAGCCCCGGCGTGGCGGCGCAGCTGGCCGAAAAAGTGGTGCTGCACGGTGGTCGCCTGGCCGGTGTGGATGGTCGCTGAGGTGCGCATCTTCGGTGAAACCCTGCGGGCGCTGCTCAGCCACTGGCGGCAACATCCGGTGCAGTTTTTCAGTGTACTGACCGGGTTGTGGCTGGCCACCAGCCTGTTGACCGGTGTGCAAGCCTTGAACAGTCAGGCGCGAGAAAGCTATGCGCGCGCCAGTCAGCTGATCGGCGGCGAACCCCAGGCCAGCCTCAGTGCTATCGCTGGCGGCACGTTCCCCCAGCAATGGTTTGTCGACCTGCGCCGCGCCGGGTGGCCGGTGTCGCCGGTGCTGCAAGGGCGACTGACGCTCAAGGACCATGAAGATCAGCGACTGCAACTGATGGGCATCGAACCTGTGTCATTGCCGAGCGGTTCGCCCGTGGCGGGGCAGGCGCTGGCGATCGAGCAGGTTGTCGAATTTTTTACGCCGCCGGGCAGTGCCTGGATTTCGCCCTCGACCCTGCAAGCCTTGGGTTTACGCGAAGGCGAGCGGCCGTCGACAGTCAACGGGATGCGATTGCCGCCACTGCGTGTTCAAACTGATATGGCCCCCGGCGTGCTGCTGGTGGACATCGGTTTCGCCCAACAGATTCTCGGCTTGCCGGACCAGCTGTCGCGCCTGCTGCTGCCCAAGGGTTTCACCGCGCCGCTTCCCGACGCGTTCAAGGGGCAACTGCAATACAACAGCAGTGCTGAAGAAAATAATCTGGCGCGCCTGACCGAGAGCTTCCATCTGAATCTCAATGCCTTGGGGTTTCTGTCGTTCGTGGTCGGGCTGTTTATCGTCCATGCCGCGATTGGCCTTGCGCTGGAACAACGCCGTGGTTTGCTGCGGACGATGCGCGCCTGCGGCGTCAGCGCGCGGATGATGATCACCTGCCTCGCGGTTGAACTGGGTGGGCTGGCCTTGATCGGCGGCGTCGCCGGGGTGATCAGTGGTTATTTGCTGGCCGGCGTGCTGCTGCCGGATGTCGCCGCCAGCCTTCGTGGCCTGTACGGCGCCGAAGTGGCGGGGCAGTTGAACCTCAGTCCGCTGTGGTGGCTCGGCGGAATCGGCTTGAGCCTGTTTGGCGCTTTGCTCGCCGGGGCCAGCAGTTTATGGCGGGCGTCGCGCTTGCCATTACTGGCCCTGGCCGATCCGCAGGCGTGGCATCAGGCGCACGCCCGGTGGTTGCGGCGCCAGGGCTGGGTGGCGACACTCACCTTGGGCATCGCCGGGCTGGCGCTGATCTTCGGTGACAGCCTGATCAGTGGGTTTGTGTTGATGGCGACACTGTTGATCGGCGCCGCACTGGCGCTGCCCGTGGTGCTCAATGTGCTGCTCAACGTATTGTTGCAACGTAGTCGCTCGGTGCTCGGCCAGTGGTTTCTCGCCGACTGTCGCCAACAGCTACCCGCCCTGAGCCTGGCGCTGATGGCGCTGTTGTTGGCGTTGGCCGCGAACATCGGCGCTGGCAGCATGACCGCCGGTTTTCGCCAGACCTTCAGCGATTGGCTCGAACAACGCCTGACCGCCGAACTCTACCTCAATCCGCAAAACCCGACCCAGGCCCGTGAGCTGCACAGCTGGCTCGCGCAGCAGCCGCAGCTCACGGCGGTGTTGCCCAACTGGCAGGTGTCGGTTCAATTGCAAGGCTGGCCGGCGGATGTGTTCGGGGTGATCAATCATCCGACCTATCGTCAGCACTGGCCGCTGCTGGAAGCCTTGGGTGACAAGCCGTGGGATCAGCTCGCGACGGACGATGCGGTGATGCTCAGCGAACAGCTGGCCCGGCGTTTGAAGGTTGGCTTGGGCGATCATCTGGCGATCTCGACGCCCAATGGTCCGTGGTCGCCGCGCATCGTCGGGATCTATGCCGATTACGGCAATCCCAAGGGCCACGTGCTGGTCAACATCAACCATCTGCTGCGCGGTTGGCCGCAATTGACGCCCAACCGTTTCAATCTGCGCATCGAGCCCGCGTTGATTGCGCCGTTCCTCCAAACCCTGCAAGCGCGTTTCGACCTGGAAGACAGTCGCATTGTCGATCAGGCACGGCTCAAGGGCTGGTCCACGCAAGTCTTCGAGCGCACGTTCGCCGCCACCGCCGCGCTCAACAGCCTGACCCTGTGCGTGGCTGGCGTGGCGTTGTTCATCAGCCTGCTGACCCAGAGCCAGAGCCGCCTCGGACAACTGGCACCGTTATGGGTGCTGGGGGTGACGCGACGGCAATTGATGCTGCTCAACCTTGGACAAACCTGGTTGCTGGCGGTGCTGACACTGGTGCTGGCGCTGCCGCTGGGCATTGCGCTGGCCTGGTGCCTCGACACGGTGATCAACGTCCAGGCGTTTGGCTGGCGCTTGCCTTTGCGGGTGTTCCCCCTGCAATTGCTGCAGCTGATGGGGCTGGCATGGATGGCGACGTTGCTGGCATCGGCGTGGCCGCTTTATGCGTTGTATCGCACGCAGCCGGCGGACTTGCTGAGGACCTTTGCCCATGAGGATTAAGCTTGCGGCGTGCCTGTTGGCGTTGTGGTTGAGTGGCTGCGATCAATCGCCCACCACGGAAAAAGGCTTTGCCGGGTTGGGCAACCAGGCGGCCGCGTTCACGCCGGTGGTGCCGGACCGGGTGTTCAGCTTCCCGACGGATCACGGCCCCCACGACGGTTTTCGCATCGAGTGGTGGTACGTCACCGCCAACCTCAAGGACGTACAGGGCCACGAATTCGGCGCGCAGTGGACGTTGTTTCGCAGCGCCTTGAAAGCCACGCCGGAGGTGGCGGGGTGGGAGAGCCCGACGATCTGGCTCGGGCATGCGGCCGTGACCTCGGCGACGGTGCATCACGCGGCCGAGCGTTATGCCCGGGGGGGCGTTGGTCAGGCAGGTGTCAGCGTGGCGCCGTTCAATGCGTGGATCGACGACTGGGCGTTCAATAGCCAGGCTTCTGCCGATAATCCGCTGGCTGACCTGCAGCTCAGCGCACGCGACAAATCCTTTAGCTACCAGTTGCGGCTGACCTCGACACGACCGTTGGTGCTGCAAGGCGACAATGGGTTCAGTCAGAAATCCGAGCAGGGTCAGGCGTCGTATTACTACAGCCAGCCGTTTTTCCAGGCCAGCGGTACCCTGGAGATCGACGGCAAGCACTATCAGGTCAGCGGCCCGGCATGGCTCGACCGTGAATGGAGCAGCCAGCCCCTGACCGCCAACCAGACCGGCTGGGACTGGTTTTCCCTGCACCTGGACAGCGGCGAACAGGTGATGCTCTATCGCATGCGGCACAAGGACGGTGAGCCTTATCTGACCGGGACATGGATCGATGCTCAAGGCCAGACGCAGATGCTCCGGGCCGACGACATCCGCCTCGTCCCCCAGGACACCGCTACCGTGGCAGGCCGCAAGATGCCGGTGCGCTGGTCGATCCAGATTCCCGGCAAACACCTCGACATCGTCATCAACGCCCTCAACCCCAATGCCTGGATGGGTTTGCGCATCCCTTACTGGGAAGGCCCGGTGCGCTTGAGCGGAAGTCACGGTGGGCAGGGCTATCTGGAAATGACCGGGTATTGAGTCGGAACTCTCGGCAGCGCGCGGGCCTCCTAAATCATGATGGCCATTAATGTGGCCCGGGAAGTTGACGACCCCGAGGCCTGAGGAAAATCCCATGAAACCGACACCGGAATCAGAAAACCCAGACGAACCGAGACCTCCCGGAGAAACCGAACGCGATAACGATGCCCTGCGTCCCACCGACCCTACGCGGCGCAAGGAAAGCGGCAAAGGCACGGCCAGCGGCGAATCCACTGCCCAAGAAACGGCCAAGACTGCAGATTAGCGTCTAACTCCCGGAACAGCGTCTATGCTCATTCGCACGCGGCGTTGCACGTAAGTGCAACGCCGCTTGTCGCCAATGATCACAGGGAATGTTCTGCCTATGAAACGCCACGCACTGACCAAAGCCATCACCCTCGCCACCTTGCTCTCTGCCACCAGCCTGAGCGCCGTCGCCGCGGACATTCCGCTGTCTGCCGTCGTGGAGGCGGATCAAGTCACCACCAAGGTCGTTTCTGTCGATGCCGCCAACCATCAAGTCGTACTTGAGGGGCCTGAAGGCAATCAGGTGCATGTGCAAATGACCGACAAAGCCAAGAACCTCGGCAAGCTGAAAGCCGGGGATCAGGTCGACGTCAAGGTAACCCGCGCTGTCGCGGCCTACCTGGACACCGATATCGACAAGGGTCTGCCAGGCAGCATTGAGCGAACCGGTGAAGTCCGCGCCGCACCGGGCAGTGACAACCCTGGTGGCGAAGCCTACCGTCAGGTACAGGTACAGCTGAAAATCACCGGTATCGATGTAAAGAACAATCGAGTGACGTTCGAAAATCCTAAAGGGCAGTCCAAGACGGTTGATGTGGTAAGGCCCGAAGTTCAAGCCAAACTGAAAGACCTGAAAGTAGGCCAAAGTGTGTATGTGACCTACACCGACATACTGACCGTGACCAGCAAGACCGGAAGTTGAGTGACTGCTCTATTTGTTGATTATTCTTGTACAAGTTGTATAGGAATAATCAGTTGTTTTGGACGAGTTGGTGAGTTCTGATGGTCGGTCGAATTAATATTTGAATCGACATCATGGTAGATGTGTATCGGTAAATTTCATATTTATACTCGCGGACAACTTCATCGGGTTGATTTAAAATGCGCCTCGTTCGCCCAGTGTCACGGCTCTTTACCAGTGCATGGATTGCCGAGGCCATTGCACTGGGCGAACACCTTTGTCGGCGTGGTATCAAGATTTCACAGGCGAAAAGGGGCGACAGTCATGTCGCCCCTTTTTTATGGGTTCTGATTTACTCGGTTTTCAACTTGCGCCAGTCATCCGAGCCGGAAGTGCTGGATGCAATGTGAGTCCACGAAATTTTCCGATAGGAAAACTCTACATCTTGCAGGTGAGTAAAGTGTGCGTTGGCAGGGTCTTGGCAGTTATGCATGTAGTCTTTGATATTGACGATAATTGCGTCTTCCAAAACGGTTGTGTAGTAGTGCTCTTGAACGCCATGCCCTGACGTACGAAACCACTGGATTTCGATTTCTGTAAGGCGTTCACCGGATGTCAGCGCTGCCAGCAACAGCGGAGAAGACTTGTCGAATACCTTGGTGACCACCGCAGGTTTATGAAGGCGCTGGCCGGTAGGTTGACCGGACTGCGGGTCACGCGGAATGCTTATTTCATGCTTGAAACCTTGAATCATTACCTGGTCTTCGTGACCTTCCTGATAGGTGTTGCCAACGGAGTCGGCCGTGAAGGCGCCAGCAGTGATCAGGCCCTGTTTCTCGCCGGTGACGGACATATACGCGGGTGTAGCCATGGATGCTCTCCTTGCTAGGATTGGGTGAGGCTCCCGAAAGGCTCGATCGCCAGAGGGGAGCCACACGATTAACAAGGTCCGTGCCACAACCTGCCAAGCCCCCGAAACCAGAAGGCCGAATCAATTCAGGGAACGTTTCCTCGCATAATCACCTCGATATTTGCGCAGGAAGTTGCGCGACACGAGGCGTATTTTGGCGCACCTTGTTGAATCGCCCGACAGACCGAATGATCCACCTCGCGCCAGAACCCGTGCAGCCCGCCAGGCGGGCGGTTTTCGGCGCATCACGGCTATAGGCCACCACTGCAGTCCCGAAATGGAGTGACGACATGAAAATCCTGATGGTTTTAACGTCCCACGATCAATTGGGTAACACCGGCAAGAAAACCGGATTCTGGCTGGAAGAGTTCGCGGCACCGTATTTCGCCTTCAAGGATGCCGGCGCTCAACTGACCCTGGCCTCGCCCAAGGGCGGCCAACCACCGTTAGACCCAAAGAGTGACGAGCCGGATGCGCAAACGGAAGCCACCGAGCGTTTTCGCAAGGATTCGGCGGCGCAGTCGGCCCTGGCGTCAACGCAGTTGCTCAGCTCGGTAAACGCCAGCGACTACGATGCTGTGTTCTATCCTGGCGGCCATGGCCCGCTCTGGGACCTGGCCGAGGACAAACACTCGATTGCCCTGATCGAGGCGTTCTACAACGCCGGCAAACCGGTCGCGGCCGTATGCCATGCGCCCGGTGTTTTACGGCATGCCAAAACCGCGGACGGCCAGCCTTTGGTCAAAGGCAAGAAGGTGACGGGGTTCACCAACAGTGAAGAAGACGCCGTGCAGTTGACCGATATCGTGCCTTTTCTCGTGGAAGACGAGCTCAAGGCCAAGGGCGGGATTTTTTCCAAAGGGCCGGACTGGGCAAGCTATGTGCTCATGGATGGTCTGTTGCTGACCGGGCAGAATCCGGCCTCGTCCCAGGCGACGGCTGAGGCTTTGCTGGCGAAATTGAAGTAGGAGAAGCACCAAAGATCGCAGCTCGCTGCAGTGCCTGCAGGTGTTCACATTCCCCTGCTGGCGCTGCCGCAGCTGCGATTGTTTATCCGTTCAACACGGTAAAGCACTGCTCGATCGAGCGCCGCTGCGTTTCTGCATACAGCCCCAATTCATCAATGGTCGGGCGGCCCAAAGCCTTCTCGAACGCGTGTTGATTGGAGTGCACGCCGTAGTGGGTTTGCGCGGCGTCCCCCAGGTTTGACTGAAAGATCCCCGCCGCGCTGACCGGCAGAAAATCGTCGTACACCAACGGTTCGACTCGCAGATAGCCGCCACTGACCAGCTCTTCCAGTGGCAAGGTTTTCAGTTCGGCCGCAGCCAGGCCTTTCTCCGTCACGAAGTAGCGAAAGTACGCCAGTTCCTGACGGCGCATGCCTTCGTAGGTGTCAGGAAATTCGCTGAAGTGTTGCGCCATCAATGTGTTGTAACGCTCGGCGTTGGCTTCATTGGGGAAGTCTTTGAGTTCGTCCCGCGCAGCATTGAGCAAACGGTCATACAGTGCCCGGCCTTTGGGGGTGAGGGCCGCCCCGCGTTGCTCGATCTCGCCGAAGCGGGCGCTGTGGCTGCCGCGTGTCCGGGCCTGGTCGGTGAACGCAACCGGTTCGTCGAGCGCCTTGAAACTGGTCTGGCGCAGCAGGATCGGACACCGGCGACGGGGTGGGCCTTCGATCACCGCTTTGGGGGTGATGCCGTGGGCGGGCATTTGTGCCTGAACGATGTCGATGTCCAGGGTGCGCGGCGTCAGGTGATTGATGTGCGGTCCTTTGAAGGCCACCACATCGGCAATCAGGCGATGTTGAGCGCTGAGTTTCTGGTACTGCTCGGCGGTCACCGTCGCGCTGTGGTGCCAGCGGAAGGTTTCCAGTGCCTGCTCGACGAATGTTTCGGCCTCTTGTTCAGTGAGCCCACCCTGGGTTTCGGCGCGCTCGATCAACTTCAGTGCGATTGGGGTGAAGATGGATCGCTTGTCCAGCACCGACTGAGCGAATGCCCGCAGCTCAAGGTCTTCGATCAGCTCCAGGCGCAGCAGCGAGGTGAAAACGCGGAACGGGCTGACTTGCAGCGCCGTTTCATGCACCGCCCGAAACGCCGTGGAATGCACCGGCACGCCAGCCGGGGTCAGGTCGTAATAGCCCACCGGCTGCATGCCCATCACTGCGAACAGGCGGGCGAGGGTGGCCAGTTCAGCGGCGGTGCCCACACGGATCGCACCGTGGCGCTCCAGGTCCAGACGCTCGATTTCGCCGGTGTCGTTCAACTGCTGTGCCACGAGCGGATCGCTGTCGAGCACGTGGCGATTGGTCTTTTCAACCAGTTCCATCAACGCGCCGTACAACGGCACTTCTTCGCGGTACATGTCGGACATCGCTTTGGAGAAGCGTTGGCGGATCAGGTCAGGGCTGACGAAGCTCGGGTGGTTCATGAACAGAATTCCTGGCGCGGTGACGAGAAGGATGGAAGAAAAGATCGCAGCCTTGAGCGTCGCCGACAAACGAAGTTTCTGACGGACTTCATTCTGCAAAGGACTGCATCGTTAATGCAGTCGTTGATCCTGCGGGCTTTCCGAGCGTAGCGATGCCAAAAACTCCCGATACAGGTGCGCCGAACCCGCCGGTGCCTCGACCATCGGCATATGACCGATGCCTTCCCAGATTTCCACCCGCAGATCGGCGATGCCTTTGCTCCAGATCGCCACGCTGCTGACGTCGATCAAGCGGTCCTTGCGTCCCCACAGCAACAACGCCGGGGCTTTGATCAATGGCAGTTTTGGCTCCATCGGCGGGCTGGCGCGAAAGTCGCGGAAGATTTCTTCCAGTTCGTCCCGTGCCTGTTCATAGCGATGGGCGATGGCGTCCAGTACCACGCGCGGCACCCACGGTGGATCGGCCATGGTCATGGCATAGAAATAGTTGAATTCCTCCCGGGAATTGATCAGGAACGGGTTATGGCCCTTGGCCAAATGCCGCTCCAGATCACTGGGCTCCGGCGCGGTGACGCCCGCCGGATCGATCAGGGCCACCGAGACAATGCGCTCCGGATACGTGGCCGCCAGCCATGCCGCCAGGTAACCCCCCATCGAGTTACCGATCACATGAACCTTGTCCACGCCACAGACGTCCAGCAACTGGATCATGCGCTTGGCCTGCAGCGGGATATCGTAGCCGCCACCGGCCTTGAAGCCGGTTTCGCCATGGCCGGCAATGTCCGGAATGATGACCCGATAATTGCCGACAAAATACCGGGCGAAACGCAGCCAGATATTTTTGTCGGCGCTGTAGCCGTGCAACATCAACACGTTGCTGGACGCTTCGTAAGGGCCGCCTTGCCAGGTCGAGACGGTCATTTCGGCGATGGGCACAACAATTTTGTGCAGCTTGTACAACTTGGCTTCGGCGGCCGTGCTCAAGTTGTAAATCCAATAGCCGATGGCCGGGTAACTCAGCCAGCTCCAGGCGGCAAACACCGCGATAGCGACAACCAGTAAAAGCATCAGGCGCCTTCCTTCTGACGGATCAGGACAATAGGTGATCGGCCGGTTTCAGGGTTCGGGTCAAGCGGTGGAAGCTGAAACTGAACCCCGGAAACATGGCAATCACATGACCGCTCTTGCTTTGATACCAACTGTGGCAGCCTCCCGACTTCCACACCGTGCGCTCCATTTCTCTATGGATCATTTCAGTGTAGGTACGTTCTGCCTCGGGGCGTACCTCAATGCTGCGCAAACCTCGTGCTTTTAACGTGCGAATGCAGTCGAGGATGTAGTTCATCTGTGATTCGATGATGAACAGCGCCGAGGTATGGCCGATGCCGGTGTTCGGGCCGGTGACGATAAACAGGTTGGGAAAGTCCGGCAGGGCGGTGCCGAGGTAAGCCCGGGGATATTCAGCCCAGACATTTCGCAGTTGCGTGCCGTTTTTGCCGGTGACCGGGTAGGAAATCACCCCGTCGGTGGCGTCATAACCGGTGGACCAGACAATCAGGTCGAGGTGGATGTGCTGGCCGTCCTGCATGACGATGCCGGTTTCATCGATTGCGGCGATGCCTTGCTCGCGGCTGTGCAGCGTGACGTTGCTACGCGCCAGTGCCGGGTATAGCGTGCTCGACAGAATGACTCGTTTGCAGCCAATGGTGTAGTCCGGCGTCAGTTTTCGCCGAAGTTCGCTGTCCGGCACCTGGCGCTTGATGAACCGCAGGGCCTGTTGCTGGACCATGCGCATCGCCGGTCTTGAATATTTGAAGGCGATTACCCGGGTTTCAAATTGCCAGTAAATCATCCAGCGCAGCAGCGTGTAGGCCGGCTTGAGCCCGAGCAACCAGCGCTGGAAGCGGCCGAATGTGCGGTCGGCCCTGGGCAACACCCAATGCGGCGTGCGTTGGAACACATGCAAGTGTTCGACATCCGGGGCTATCGCGGGAATCACCTGGGCCGCACTGGCGCCGCTGCCGACAATGGCCACGCGTTTTTGCCGGTAATCGTAGGCATGGTCCCAATTATTGGTGTGAAAGGTTTTGCCCTGAAAGCGTTCCTGCCCTTCGAAGTGTGGGATCACCGGCTGGCTCAAGGGGCCTGTGGCGTTGATCAGGAATTGTGCGTGGAACGTGCCTTTGGTGGTGTGCACGGCCCAGCGTTTGCCGGCATCGTCCCATTCGACACCCTCGACATTGGTTTGCAATTGCACCCGGTCGCGCAGGCCGAATCGCTCCATCACATAAGCGGTGTAACGATGTAGTTCGGCCTGCGAAGCGAACATCTGCGTCCAGCGGTAGGGGGCGAAGGACAGCGAATACAGCGGCGAGGGCACATCGACCGCGGCGCCGGGGTAGGTGTTCTGGCACCAGGTACCCCCGAAGAAGTCCCGCCGCTCCAGCAGACGAAAATCGGTAATGCCGGCCTTGAGCAAATTGACGGCGGCGCACTGGCCACCAAAACCGCTGCCGACGATCAGTACTTGAAAGGTCTGCATGTGCCTCCTTGTTTATCGTTTTTCAGGCAATGCCTGTCTTCATGTATAGCCAAACGCCGGGCCATCGCCAGCGGGCTGCCAGCCGGTGATGGCTATTTAACGTTGCCCTGTTAGACTCCAAACGTACCTGCAACCCCGGTGATTTCAGGTTTCGTTCCGTGTGGCAGAGGTCCCAATGGGAAAGATGGGAGGAAAAGGACTTTCACTGGCCAGGAGGCTCTACACATCGCGCATCCTCGGCCTCGTGCTGGGTTTGTTATGCGTGGGTGTGGCGATGTACCCACTCAACCCGGCGCCCTGGGTCTGGGGCCTCATGCTGTTCAATGGCTTGCTCTGGCCGCACCTGGCTTACCAATGGGCGCGTCGCGCGGCGCGTCCCTATCATGCGGAATACCGTAACCTGCTGGCAGACGCCTTCATGGGTGGCTTCTGGGTGGTCGCCATGCACTTCAACCCTTTGCCCAGTGCCACCACCATTTCCATGATGGCGATGAACAATGTCGCCATTGGCGGCTTGCGTTTTCTACTGGCGGGCAGCGCCGCGCAGGTGCTCGGGGGCGGCGTCGGCTGGCTGATATTCAGGCCCGTCCTTGTTCCTGAAACCAGCCAGCTCCAGCTCTATGCCTGCTTGCCGCTGATGTGTTTTTATCCGCTGGCACTGGGCTTGATCTGCTATCGCCAGGCGCATACCCTCGGGCAACAAAAGCGTGAGCTACTGGCCCTGAGCCGCACCGACAGCCTGACCGGGCTGCTCAATCACGGCGCGTGGAAGGACCAGCTGGAAGTCGAATTTCAGCGTTGCCAACGGCAACAGCGGGGCGGGGCGATTGCCCTGATCGACATCGACCATTTCAAAAGCATCAACGACACCTATGGCCACGTCGCCGGTGACATCGTGCTGCGGCAATTGAGCAAGATCCTCAATCAGAACCTGCGGGCCACCGATGTCGCCGGGCGTTATGGGGGGGACGAGTTCTGCGTGATCCTTCCGGACCTGCCCCTGAACAGCGCCGCCACGGTCATGGAGGCCCTGCGGGATCGCTTCGCCACGCTGGGCTATGAACAGAATCCGGCGCTGAAAGTCAGCCTGAGCATTGGTCTTGCGGCGTTCAATCCGGGCCACACGGATGCCACGCTGTGGCTCAATGATGCGGATCAGGCGTTGTATGAAGCCAAGAGTACGGGGCGCAATCGGGTGATCTGCTGCGGTGGCGGGCGGGCGCATCAGCAACTGCTTGATTCGGTTTGACCCTGTTTACGAGTTTGCCCGCGAAGGCGCCGTGTCAGGCGCCGACGCACGGGCTACCCATCACTCCTTGACGCTCATGAACTCTTCCGCATAGCGGATGTATTCCTCAGGTTGCGTGTAGGTGTGAGTCAGTTCGGTGGCGCTCAGGTCCGAGGTCTGGGTGAGGATCTGGCGCTGTTCGCGCAGGCTGTCGTAGGTCGCCTTGATTGCGGCGAAGTAGGCGCCATGGCCGTCGATGGTGACGCGCACGCCGAGTTCGGCCAGGCGTTTGTCGTCGCGCAGCAGTGGGTTGCCGTAAGTCACCAGCATCAGCGGGACGCTCAGGTGTTCGGCGATTTGCTCCAGGTGGTCGAAATCCTTCACGCCTACCATGCAAATGCCATCGGCACCTGCGCGCTGGTATTGCTGGGTGCGGCTGATGATTTCCTGCACCGGCAGAATCCCCGCGTGGGTGCGGGCGATGATTGCCATTTCCGAATCGCAGCGGGCTTCCAGCGCCGCGCGGATCTTGCCGACGCCCTCGGCGACCGTGATCAGGTCGGTGGATTTACGGCCGAACTGCGCCGGCAGCAGGGTATCTTCGATGGTCAGGGCCGCGATGCCAGCGCGTTCCAGTTCGACGATGGTGCGCATCACATTCAATGCGTTGCCGTAGCCGTGGTCGGCGTCGGCAATGACCGGCAATTGGGCGACACGACCAATGCGGGTGGCCTGTTCGGCGAATTCACTGAGGGTGATCAAGGCAAAGTCGGGCGCGCCCAGCACCTGTAACGAAGCAACCGACCCCCCCAGGATGCCTACCTCAAACCCCAGGTCGGCGGCGATGCGTGCCGACATCGGATCGAAGACCGATGCAGTGTGGTAGCAAGTGTTGGAGGCGAACAGTTGGCGAAAATTGCGGCGTAAATCTTGATGAGACAGCCTGGACATATGAGTTCCACCAAAGGAAATGGAAGGGCTTGAGCAAAAGTGTCAACGCCGAAGATGTAAAAGGCTATCACGCTGGGGAGTCAAGAATGATGACGAATTTGCCGTAATTGCTGCCTTTTGATGTAGGCCGTTGTTGGATTCAAGAAAAAAAACGGGATATGACCAGCCCTGGTGACGGGTTACGCCGCCACCGCCTGTTGCTGTTGGTTGAGCAGAGGCACGGCCCGAATAGAATCACCGGGTTGCAACTGCAGGCGCTTGGCGGTGAGCCGGTCAACCATCAGGCTGTGTCCGGCCTGTCGCGCGCGGGCAGCGGTGATGCGACAGTTTTCCAGCCTTCGATTGTGGATCAACCAGATCGGCGACTGCTCGTCCGGGGCGCCAATCGCCAAATCCAGCAACTGACTGTCGCGCACGGTGCGAATGCCGGACGTCGGGGCTTCGATCACCGGGCCGGCGTCGAAGATGTCGATGTAGCCCTGGTGGGCAAAACCCTCGGCGCTGAGGATTTTCATTGCCGCTTCGCTGTTGGCGTGAGGTTTGCCAATCACCGCTTGCGCCTGTTCGGTGAGCAGGCAGGTGTAGATGGGTTGGCGGGGCATCAGTTCGGCGATGAACGACTTGTTGCCCAGTCCGGACAAGTGATCGGCGTGGCTGAAATCCATCTTGAAAAAGTGTCGGCCCACGCTGTCCCAGAAGGGCGAGCAGCCCCGTTCGTCGGCACTGCCGCGCAACTCGGCGATGAGTTTGTCGCCGAACAAGTGCGGGAACTCCGCCACAAACAACAACCGGCTCAAAGACAGTAAACGCCCGTGGCTGCCCAGACGTTGATCGGGGCGCAGGAACAATGTGCAGAGTTCCGATTGCCCGGTCATTTCATTGCTCAGGAACAAGGTCGGAATGTGCCGCTGGATGCCCAGGTCCCGGGATGAACTGACGGTCAGACCGACCCGATAGTTGTACCAGGGTTCGCGCAAGCCCACGGCGCCCGCCACGGCACTCACGCCCACCACTTGCTGTTCATCGTCTTCAAGCACGAACAGGTAGTCCGCATCGGCGCGTTCGACCTGCTCGGCGAACGTCCTTTTCGCCCATCGCAATCGGTAGTTCAACCGTTCCTCGTCCGCCGGCAACGTCGTCAGGCTCCGGCCCGCGAGCCGAACCAGTGCGAGCAGGGCGGGCAGGTCGGTCACCTGGACCGGTCGGACAATCATGATGCCGCTCCTGCTTCGGGCTTGTACGCAGAAGGTTGTCGGGCCCCGCGCATAAGGCAACTCACAGGGCAACCAACCGCACTTGCCGGCCTTCGCTTACCTTGAGTGCTGCACACATCGCGGCATCGAGGGTTACAGGTTGTCCGGGGATGTAGTCGAGGTCTGCGACGATGGCGCGAAAGTTTTCCAGCGAGTCATTGCTGACCAGATAACGTCCCCGGGCGTCAATGGGCCCACCTGGGCTGGCCGGGGTGGTTTCGCTGCGGGCGATGGAGCGAATGTTGGCGGTGCGGGCATACAGCGTCGGGCCGCCGTCGAAGAGGTCGATGTAACTATTGGTTTCGAATCCCTCGCGCTCAAGGATTTCGACAGCTTCCTGGCCGTCCGGGTGGACGCGGCCGATGCAGTCCTGCGCCGCCTGGGGCAGCATGGGCACGTAGATCGGATATTGCGGCATCAGTTCGGCGAGAAACGACCGGCTTTCCAGGCCACACAAGCGCTCGGCTTCAATGTAGGGCAGGTCGAAGAAGTGCTTGCCCACGGCATCCCAGAAAGGCGAATGGCCTTCATCGCTGCTGTAACCGACGATTTCGGTAATCACGGTGTCGGAAAAACGCCGGGGATGGGCTGCGATGAATAACAGGCGCGCGCGCGACAACAATTCAGAAGAGGCGCTTCGCACCCAAGCGGCATCGATGTGGAAGCCGCGCAGCAAGGTGTGGCCACTGAGGTCGTGGCACAGCGACAACGCAGGGACGCCGTGATCGATGTTCAGTTCCCGTGAGGCACTGTTGAAGTGGCGATTGCGCAGGCTGTAGAACGGTTCGTCGTACCCGGCAGTAGCCAGAATCTCCGAGCAGCCCACCAGGGAGCGATTTGTCAGGTCCTCCAGGACAAAGAAGTAATTCTCCGGCCCGGGGCTCTGCACGCTTTGCTCGAATGAGGTACAGGAATCGAGAATCTTCTCTCTTAAACGCTCGCTGTCGTCCGGTAAAGACGTCACGCCCACCAGGCTTTCACGAGCAAGGCGCTGCAACTGGGGCAGGTCGGTTAACTGCACTGGACGCAAGACCAGCATGGATGCACTCCTGTCTCAATGGGCTCGGTGGCGGGCACCCAGCCTGACAATCACTGTCGGTTTTCCACGCGTTTCAGCGGCGGTAGCCTCGTAGGGCCTCGCTCTTTTTTCAGTTGTTATCGGTATGACCACACGCGCTACCCGTGCCCGGTGCAGAACATGCAAAGGGGGGCGGGTATTGACGTCTTGGTGTTGTAACGGATCGCAAACCAGACCGGAATCATGATCAGGTCTTTCAACAAAGGCATCCGGGCTCCTGCTGGATGTGGGCTATCGGTAATCCGTTGAAGGCAGTATTTATTTAAGCCGCGCTACATGTCTAGTTAATTTTCGTGCGCGATTTCAACGCCCGGTGATGGTGCTCTGTAGCAGTGCATTGCGACTACGGGGAAGTCCATTATTCTTGTAGGTCATTGCCTAAAGTTCGGTCAGAGATGGCTGAACCTGCGCCAGAAAAAAGCCCTCGGCTGTCCGCGGCCACGGCCCAAACGAAACACCCCGACGCCCGTTCTTACGTCACAATTGTCTAGTTATGGCGCTCAGACGCCGTTCATCCCTTTCACCGACAGAGATAACCTCCGTGCAGGCGACTCGTTTAACCTTGGTGTGCCACGCACGAACCGTCGCACAAAAACTTGCGTGTTTTCCTACGGACGAGCCCGTGGAGATGGATTGGCAATCTGCGCGGGGCTCGCGCAGCAGGCAATTCAAGGGCATACCGAAGCTGTTATGCGGGCCGGAGTTGCGCACCCGCCAAACCGCCGAGTTGTTCGGCAGCACGTTTGAGGTCGTTGCAGCGTTGCGGGATTGCGATTTCGGGCGTTGGCGCGGCGCACGGATCAATGACTTGCAGACCTGCGAGCCTGAATGGCTCAAGCGCTGGATCGCCGACCCGCACTCGGCGCCCCATGATGGCGAGTCGATGGCGCAAGTCTGTGAACGAACTGCCGCGTGGCTGACCACGCTGCAAACCACGCCTGGACATGTCATCGCCGTGACTCATCCATTTGTCATTCGCGCCGCGCTGAGCCACGTCCTGCAAAGTCCGGCGTACAACCTGATCGATGTCGAGCCGTTGTCGGCCATCGACCTGCGGTTCAATGGTTGCTGGCGTTTGCGTTTGCCCGGCATTGATCGTGAAGGGGTGTCTTGATGAAAAAAATACTGGTTATCGGCATCGGTGCCGGCAATCCCGATTACATCACGCTGCAAGCGGTCAAGGCACTGAATCGGGTTGACGTGTTTTTTCTCATGGACAAGGGCCAGAGCAAAGACAAACTGATCGATCTGCGCCGCGACATTTGTGAGCGCTACATCAGCCACCACGACTACCGGTTTGTTGAAGCCGCGAGCCCGGAACGTGAGCGTGGCGATGTCGACTACACTTCAAGCGTCGATGATTTGAACCTTGCCAAGCAGCGGACTTTCGAGCGCTTGATCAATGAGCAATTGGCTGACGGCCAGTGTGGCGGGTTCCTGGTATGGGGCGATCCGGCGCTGTACGACAGCACGCTGCGAATCCTGCAGGCCATTCTCGCGTCAGGCGCCTGCACGTTCGAGTTCGAGGTGATTCCCGGCATCACCAGCGTCCAGGCGCTGGCGGCCCGGCACAAGGTGACGCTCAATCAGATCGGCCGCTCGGTGGAAATCACCACCGGCCGGCGATTGGCCGCCGGTCAGGTGAGCGATGCCGACAGTCTGGTGGTCATGCTGGATGCGCAGGATGCCTATCAGCAGGTGGCAGATCAGGAAACGCAGATTTACTGGGGAGCCTACCTTGGGACGCCCGATGAGATCCTGATCAGCGGCAAGCTCAAGGACGTGGCGGATGAGATCGAACGGGTGCGCAAGAACGCCAGGATGGCCAATGGCTGGATCATGGACACCTATTTATTGCGCAAGCCCTAGCGGCACGCTCTGCAAAAAGAGCACGTACATCCAATTTTTTCGCCCCCGCCACCGGCACCATTGACGCGTTATCCAACTTGTTTAGCCGGAGACTTTCGTCATGTCGCAAATTCAGTCCCGGAGCACGCAAGTACCCGGGTTCGACGAAGTGGTCACGTTGGTCGTCAAGCATCGGGTCAAGCCCGGATTTGAAGCGCCCTATGAGGCCTGGCTGCGCAATATCGTCAAGGTGGCGGGGCAGAGCGTGGGGCATTTGGGGGTGGATGTGGTGCGCGGCAAGCACGCAGGCCTCGACACATACACCTGCGTGCTGCGTTTTTGCTCCACGGAGTCGATGCAGCGCTGGCTCGATTCGCCGCAACGCCAGGCGCTGATCGACGAAGCCGCGCCGATGCTCGCTGATGGCGATCAGACCGAGGTCAACCCGGTCAACGAATTCTGGTTTACGCCGCAGAGCGAAAACGAAGCGCCTGCGCCACGCTGGAAGCAGGCGGTGGTCACGCTGTTGGTGATCCTGCCGCACACATTGCTGGTGCCGCTGATCTGGGGGCCGCTGCTGCAACTCAACACGTTCCTTGCCAATTACGTGGTTGCCACGTTCCTGATCACCCTGACCATCGTGCTGTCGGTGGTGTACGTCTTCATGCCCATGGCGACGCGTCTGTTCGCGCCGTGGCTGTCCGCCTCCCACTTGCCAAAGGAAACGCGATGAACGCCGATCTGATTTTGTTCAATGGTCAATTTCATACCGTCGATCGTGAGAACCCGTTCGCCAGCGCGGTTGCCATCCGTGAAGGGCGTTTCGTCGCAGTCGGCAGCGATGCCGAGGCCATGGCACTGCGCGGATCGGGCACGCAAGTGATCGATCTCAAGGGCCGCTGCGTGATTCCCGGCCTCAACGACTCGCACCTGCACCTGATCCGTGGCGGCTTGAACTACAACCTCGAATTGCGCTGGGAAGGCGTGCCTTCGCTGGCCGATGCCTTGCGCATGCTCAAGGAGCAAGCCGATCGCACCCCGACTCCGCAGTGGGTGCGGGTGGTGGGTGGCTGGAACGAGTTCCAGTTTGCCGAAAAACGCATGCCAACCCTTGAAGAGCTCAACCAGGCCGCGCCGGACACGCCGGTGTTCGTCCTGCATTTGTACGACCGTGCCTTGCTCAACCGGGCTGCGCTGCGGGTAGCCGGGTACACCCGCGACACGCCGAA
Organism: Pseudomonas reinekei; assembly: GCF_001945365.1. Taxonomy (GTDB): domain Bacteria; phylum Pseudomonadota; class Gammaproteobacteria; order Pseudomonadales; family Pseudomonadaceae; genus Aquipseudomonas; species Aquipseudomonas reinekei. The sequence continues at coordinate 45,612 of NZ_MSTQ01000026.1, read as the reverse complement.
CCCGCCCGGCGGCGAAATTGTTCGCGACGCCAATGGCAACCCCACCGGCATGCTGGTGGCGCGGCCCAACGCGATGATTCTCTACTCGACCCTGGCCAAGGGACCGAAGTTGCCGCTGGAGTATCAGGTCAACTCCACGCGTCAGTTCATGCGCGAGCTCAATCGTCTGGGCCTGACCAGTGCCATCGATGCCGGCGGTGGTTTCCAGAATTACCCCGATGATTATCAGGTCATCGAACAGTTGGCCAAGGATGAGCAACTGACCGTGCGCATCGCCTACAACCTGTTCACCCAGAAACCCAAGGAGGAGCTGACCGACTTCACCAACTGGACCAGCAGCGTCAAGCTGCATCAGGGCGACGACTACCTGCGCCACAACGGCGCCGGGGAAATGCTGGTGTTTTCGGCGGCGGATTTCGAAGATTTCCTCGAACCCCGCCCGGACCTGCCGCAAAGCATGGAAGACGAACTGGAGCCGGTGGTGCGCCACCTCGTCGAACAACGCTGGCCGTTCCGTTTGCACGCCACGTACAACGAATCCATCAGCCGCATGCTCGATGTGTTCGAGAAGGTCAACCGCGACATTCCGTTCAATGGCCTGCCCTGGTTCTTCGATCACGCCGAAACCATCACCCCGCAGAATATCGAGCGGGTGAGGGCGCTGGGTGGCGGCATTGCGATTCAGGATCGCATGGCGTTCCAGGGTGAATATTTTGTCGAGCGTTACGGTGCCAAAGCTGCTGAAGCGACGCCGCCGATCAAGCGCATGCTCGCCGAAGGGGTGCCGGTCGGCGCCGGCACCGACGCGACACGGGTGTCGAGCTACAACCCGTGGACCTCGCTGTACTGGATGGTCAGCGGGCGCACCGTCGGCGGTCTGGAGTTGCATGCCGAAGGCTTGTCACGCCTGACCGCGCTGGAGCTGTTCACCCACGGCAGCGCCTGGTTTTCTTCCGAGCAGGGCAAGAAGGGGCAGATCAAGGTTGGGCAACTGGCGGACGTCGCGGCATTGAGCGCGGACTTTTTCAGCGTCGAAGAAGAGGCGATCAAGTGGATCGAATCCGTGCTGACCGTGGTGGGCGGCAAGGTGGTTTACGCCGCCGGTGATTTCGAAAAACTCGGGCCGGCCAGTGTGCCGGTGCTGCCGGATTGGTCGCCGGTGGTGAAAGTGCCCGGGCATTGGCGGCCGAATTCGCCGTTGCAGGCGCAGGTTCACCAGTGCAGTGGACCCTGCACGGTGCACGCCCACAGCCATGATCGGGCGCGCCTGTCGAATGCGCCGGTCAGTGACTTCGCCGGTTTCTGGGGCGCCTTCGGCTGCTCGTGTTTTGCCTTCTGACAGATAAAAAAGCGCCGGTCGTGCGGACCGGTGCTGCAAGCGACATCCATCCACCAAGGAGTTTTTTCATGAGCAACGTTCCCTACAAACGCCTGAACAAAGACGACGCCGTTGTGCTGTTGGTCGATCACCAGACGGGCCTGATTTCGCTGGTGCAGGATTTCTCACCCAACGAATTCAAGAACAACGTGCTGGCGTTGGGCGATATCGCCAAGTTCTTCAACCTGCCGACCATTCTCACCACCAGTTTCGACAGCGGCCCGAACGGCCCGATCGTGCCGGAACTCAAGGCGCAGTTCCCGGACGCGCCATTCATCGCGCGCCCTGGCCAGATCAACGCCTGGGACAATGAAGATTTCGTCAAGGCAGTGAAGGCCACCGGCCGCAAGCAACTGATCATCGCCGGTGTGGTCACTGATGTGTGCGTGGCGTTCCCGACCCTGTCGGCACTGGCTGAAGGCTTTGACGTGTTCGTGGTGACCGACGCTTCCGGCACCTTCAACACCACCGTGCAACAAGCGGCGTGGGCGCGGATGTCGGCGGCCGGTGCACAGCTGCTGAACTGGTTCTCCGTGGCTTGCGAGCTGCAAGGTGACTGGCGCAACGACATGGAAGGCCTGGCCAACCTGCTGTCCGAACGCATCCCGAACTACCGTAACCTGATCAACAGCTACACCACGTTTACCGCGAAGTAATCTTCAAACGCAAAACCTGAGGGCGTGAGCTTACTCGCGATGGCGTTGGATCAGTCAGTACACGTGCTGAATGTGAAACGGCGATCGCGAGCAAGCTCGCACACATAAAAACCGTCGGCTGCTCGGACGTGCTCCTTGGTATAAAGTGCTGGACCGTCAACCAAGGCGTGACAATGAACCCGTTCGAAGACATGCGTATTTTTTGCCAGGTGATGGACTCTGGCAGTTTCACGGCTGCGGCTGATCAGCTGGGGCTGTCCAAACAATTCGTCAGCCGCCGCCTGATGCAACTCGAAGAGCGCCTCGGCGTGCGCCTGCTTAATCGCTCGACCCGGCGGCTGGACGTCACGCCCCTTGGCCAGAGTTACTACGAATCCGCCCTGCGCCTGCTCGCTGAAGTCGAGCAAGTGGAGCAGGGCATCGCCGGGCAGACCACCGAGCCGCGCGGCACTCTGCGCGTCAGCGCGCCGCTGTCGTTTGCACTGGCGCATCTGGGCTGTCTGCTGCCGGTGTTTTTGCAGCGTTATCGGGATGTCACGGTGGAAGTGGATTTGAGCGATCGCCCGGTGGACCTGCTCGGTGAAGGCTACGATCTGGCCTTGCGCATCGGCACGCTGGAAGACTCGACGCTGATTGCCCGACGCATCGCCTCGATCGAGCGCGTGTATTGCGCCAGTCCAGCCTATTTGGCCGAGCGCGGCACCCCGGTAAAACCTGAAGATTTACTCAAGCATGACTGCCTGCCTTACGGCCACGGTCGTCAGGTGCAGTGGCGGTTCACGGGGCAGGGCAAGCCACTGGCCGTCAACGTCACCGGGCGGATGCGGGTCAATAACGGGGAGTTGCTCAGCGACGCGGCGATTGCCGGGATGGGGATTACCTATTTGCCGACGTTTATCGTGGGGGCGGCGTTGAAGGATGGACGGCTGGTGCCAGTGCTGGAAGCGTTTCAGCCGGAACCGCTGACGTTGTCGGCGGTTTACCCGCAGCATCGCCAGTCTTCGCGGCCGGTGCAGGCGTTGATCGAATTTTTGCGCGAGCGGCTGGATCGGGTTTAGGTGAACAGGGCAAGTCCATACAATCAACGGAAGGATCTAGCTTGCTCGCGATAGCGGTGGGGCCGGCACAGATTGTGTATATGCTGACGCCATCGCGAGCAGGCACGCTCCTACAGGGGGGAATGCGCGTCAGTTAACGCGTTTGTCATCACCCGGTTCTCCCGAAGCATGCAGGCCTCGATCATCGCCGACTTCGCCTGAGCGATGAACGCCATTGTCGTCACCCGAGCGATGTACGCCGTTGTCGTCACCGGAGCGATGTACCCCGTTGTCGTCGCCCGAACGATGGACGCCGTGATCGTCACCCGGTTCGGAATGGTTGCTGCTGCGTCCAGAGTTGGAGGCGGTGCTGCCGGCGTGTGACGATCCGTGGTCGCCGCTGCTGTGTCCGCTGCCGGCGCTGTTGCCGCCGTGACCGCTTCCACCGCCATTGCCACTGCCGCCGTGACCGCCGCCACCATTACCACCATGCCCGCCGCCATTACCTCCGCCGTTACCGCCACCACCGCCGCCACCATGGCCGCCGCCGTTACCGCCACCTCCGCCACCATGGCCGCCACCGCCACCGCCACCGCCGCTACCACCACCACCGCCGCCGCCGCCGTGACCACCGCCGCCGCCACTACCACCGTCTCTCGCCTGGGCAGTTGAAACCCCGGACAGGCTGTCCGGGATCAGTACGGTAGACGCCGACAAAACCGCGCCAATAGCTACTGCAAGTAAAAGCTTGTTGATGTGCATGTCGTTCTCCGTCTTCTTGTTCAGATTGGAACGTGGATGAACATTGCAACGTGCTGCCATATTCAGAAGGCGAACACGCCACGGCGGCGATTTATTCAGTCAGTCCGTCGGCAAACGCCGCAAGAGGTCGCCGGACCCCGTTCCAGAGGGCTTAATGAATGCTGGAGGCCAGTTCGAAAATCGGGATGTACATCAGAATCACGATCACCCCGATCAACAAACCGATGAACGTCATGAGCAGCGGTTCGAACAGCCGTACGAACCATTCGATCCAGCGACTGATTTCTTCGTCGTAGAAGTCGGCGCTGCGCTCCATCATCTGTCCGAGGTTGCCGGACTGTTCGCCGGCGCGCAGCAGACGCAGGGATACCGGGGTCACCAGGTGATTGAGTTCCAGCGCCGCCGACAATGATTGGCCTTCGCGCACCCGCTCGCACGCCTGGTCCAGACGCGATCGCGAGGCGACGGTGAGCAGGTTGCGCACCATGCCCATGGCGGTGACGAGGGGAATGCCGCCCTGCAGCAGAATCCCCAGTGAGCGGTAGAAACGCGCCAGCTCATACATGAAGATGCGCTGGTGCACCGCCGGGAGTTTTTCGATCAGGCGATCCAGGCCACGGCGAAACGACGGCTGGCGCTGGAGCAGGGCAATCGCAACGATGAAGGCCATGAACGCACCGAAGAATTCGCCCTGGTGCGCGTGCAGGAACATGCCGCTGGTCATGAGGATCTGCGACAACCACGGCAGGTTCGACCCCAGCCCTTCGAACACCAGGCTGAAGCGCGGCACCACATACCCCATCAGGAACAACACCACGCCACCGCCCACCACCAACAACAGCATCGGGTAGATCGAGGCGCTGATGATCTTCTGGCGAACCTCGTCCATGCGTTGGCGATAGCTGACATAGCGGCCCAATGCTTCACCCACCGCGCCGGTTTTCTCGCTGGACTGCACCAGCGCCACATACAGCGCAGGGAACACCGACGACAACTGGCCCAAAGCCTGGGAGAACGATTTGCCCTCATACAACAGGCGCACCAATTCGCTCAGGGTTTTACGGGCCTGCGGCGCCGATTCTTTTTCCGCCAGGCTTTCCAGCGCGTCGATCAGCGGCAGGCCGGCATTGAGCAGCGTGGTCAGTTCCTGGCTGAACAACACCAGGTTGAAGGTTTCACGCTGCTTGAGGCGCAATGCCCGCCAGTGTCGCTCGGCGTGCAGGCTGACTACCCGCAGGCCCTGGTCTTCGGCGATGCGCCGGGCTTCGCTATGCCCGGGGGCTTCAACGGTCATTGAAACCACACCGGCCTTGCCAACCGCTTTGAGGTGAAAACGCATGGTCGCCATGTCCGTCATTGCCAACTGGTGACTTCGGCGTTTTCGCCTTCGCCGCCTGGCTGGCCATCCTTGCCCATCGACAACAGGTCGTACTCGCCGTTTTCGCCGGGATAGCGGTACGCGTAGTTACGGCCCCACGGGTCTTGCGGCAACTTCTTCTGCAGGTACGGGCCGGTCCAGCGGGTTTCGTCGCTGGGGGCGGTGACCAGTGCCTGCAAGCCCTGTTCGGTCGACGGGTAATGGCCGACCTCCAGGCGATAGAGATCGAGGGCTTTGGCCAGGCCTTCTATTTGCGCCTTGGCGACTTTCACTTCGGAACGTCCCAATTGAGCGAAATATTTCGGCGCGACGATGCCGGCCAACAGCCCGAGCACCACCAGCACCACCAACAGTTCAAGCAAGGTGAACCCGCGTTGAATACGCGGGGACCAGACACGCGAACGCTGTTTCATGATGACCTCACACAGTCGGCAGAAGGGTCGCAACAAGGGCTTATGCAATTGCCATGCAAGGGTCTGCATTAGGACTGGCTTGCTTCTGTAACCCCCGTAATACGGCCTCTCGCGCTTTCGGCACAGTGCTTGCGTATGGCTGATAAACGACCGGCCATTGGGGCATTACCCCCATTTTTCGGGGCCGGGCAGGGGAGACACAGCAATGAAGACTCTCACCACAGCAATGCTCGGTTTGATGCTGCTGGCCGGCGCAGTTCAGGCTGATGTATTCGTCTCCGTGGACGCCAAGGGCAACTTTGTCCTGTCCAACGTCCACCGCCCCGGTCGCCAATACGAGCGGGTGATTCGCGAGGCCGAGGCAGCGGTCGTCAGCCTCGACCAGCAACCGCAAATGATCGCCGCACGGCCCTATGCCGAACTGGTGGCGGCGGCGGCCACGGACAACCAACTGCCGGCGGCGCTGTTGCACGCGGTGATCCAGGCCGAGTCGAGTTACAACGCCAGCGCCTTATCGCCCAAGGGCGCCGGCGGGCTGATGCAGTTGATGCCCGACACGGCCCGCGAAATGGGGGTCAAGGACGTCTACGACCCCAAGGCCAACATCCAGGGCGGCGCCCGCTACCTCAAACGCCTGATGACCCTGTTCGACAACGATATCGCCCTCGCCGTGGCGGCCTACAACGCCGGACCGCAAGCGGTGCTCAGCCGTGGCGGAGTGATCCCGCCGTTTGCCGAAACCCAGCGTTACGTGCCCAGCGTCTTGCGCCAGTACCGGCGGTTGCAGGGGCTGGCAGCGGATGCCCCGTTGTGATCAAGGCCACCGCAAGGGTTCCCCGACATTGGGGCATGCAGGCCCCGGCGAAAAAGTGGGGAATAAGTGGGGGATTTCCCCCGACGTGTGAAGTGATATACGCAAACGATTGAAAAACAAACAAATTTTTTATGGCATGCAGATTGCTCAATGGGAATTGTCGAGAAATATTCCCTGTGAGCACCCACAGTGAGGCCCGTGATCATGACTGGCATTTACCACGCTCCACAAATCCTGCCCTGGTTGCTTCTGGTCGCTTCGATGCTCGGTATCGAAATCGCCGAAGCCGCTGTGCGCTGTGAACGCAACCTGGTGGCCAACGTCGTGGCGCTGGACCAGCCGCTGATGTTCAACCGCCTCGGTGCGCAGAACGTCAACGGCATGATGTTCGCCCTGCGCCGAGATGTAGTCGATGAGCGCCAGGTGTCCCTGGAGCAGGGAGGCGCGGCAGTGCCGGGCAAAGTGTCGTTGCGGCCTGACAAGCGTCCACGTCCGCTGACCTTGCGGGTGGCTGCCGGTGACTGCCTGACCGTCAACCTGCAAAACCTGCTGGCCTACCAGGCCAACCCCGGTTCCCACAGCAACGGTGGCGAAGAGGAGCAGGGTGAAGAGGAGGAAGGCATCGAAATCGGTGGTGGCCAGCAGCCGTTCAAGGCCGATGAGCAAGTGGCTGACCGCCACGTCGGCTTCCAGGTCAACGGCATGCAAGCGGTCAACAGCATCGATGACATTTCGTCCTACACCGGCCGCAACGCCAACAGCCTGGTCGCGCCCGGCGCCAGCCGTTCGTACACCCTGTACGCTGAGCGCGAAGGTGCGTTCACGGTCAGCAGCCGTGGCGCGACCTTCGGTGGCGAGGGCGCGGCCGGCAACAACGCCAACGGTTTGTTCGGCCAGGTGGCGGTGATGCCCAAGGGCGGTCGCAGCTACCGCAACACCCTCACCGAAGAAGAGATGCGCCTGGCCAGTACCGGGCGCACGCCGGCCGGTCAACCGATCGTCGATTACCAGGCGCGCTACCCGCAGCGCGAGCCGTGGATCCGCGAAGGCAAGGCTGGCAAGCCGATCATCAACATGGTCGACGGCAATGAAATCGTCTCCAGCGAAGCCGATGCCATCGTCATGGGCAGCAACGCCGACGGCAGTTTCCCGGCTTCGACCTACCCACTGGAAACACTCGGCAAACGCAACCCGGCCTTGCCCAACCGGCTGGAACCGTTCCGCGATTTCTCCGCGCAGTTCCAGGATGAAACCGCCGTGACCCAAGCGTTCCCCGCTTACTTTGCAGACCCGGTGATGGCCCACGTGCTGGAGCCGACCCGCGACTCGTTCATGATCAACTATGGCGCCGGTGGCATGGGCGCCGAGGTGCTCGCCAACCGCCTGGGCGTGGGGCCGATGCACGACTGCCTGTCCTGCGCCTATGAAGAGTTCTTCCTCAGTGCCCACACCGTCGGCGACGTCGCGATGCTGGTGGACGTACCGGCCAACGCCGGGCTGGAAGGCATCACCCCCGGCCAGACGCCGAACGCCGACCAGGTCGGGATCAAGGCGACCACGGCGCTGTATCCGTCGGAGCCTTCGAACGTCGCCCACAGCTACATCGGTGACTTCGTCAAATTCCGCAACACGCACAATGGCTACGAGCACCACATCTTCCACTTGCACGGCCATCAGTGGCTGTTCAACCCCAACGACGACAACTCCGACTACGTGGATGCCCAAGGCATCGGGCCGGGCGCCGGCTACACCTATGAAATCGCCAACGGCGGTTCGGGTAACCGTAACCGGGTGGCAGGCGACGCGATTTATCACTGCCACTTCTACCCGCACTTCGCCCAGGGCATGTGGGCCATGTGGCGCGTGCATGATGTGTTTGAAGAAGGCACCAAGCTCGAAGTGTCGCAACAGGGCGCCGATGGTTTCCACAGCGAGCCGTATGCCCTGCGCAGCGGCAAACCGGCGGTGGATGCACGGGCCTTGCCCGATGGTGAAATTGTCGCCGGCACGCCAATCCCGGCAGTGGTCCCGCTGCCAGGCAAAGCCATGCCGCCCATGCCCGGCAAAGTCGCGGTCGTGCCGAAAATCGGCGAAACCCTGGTGGCTGCCAACGATGACGATGATGAGGAAGAAGGCGACGACGACGGCGAGCATCATGGCGGCGCTGTGACCGGAGCCATTGGTTCGCTGGCGCTGGTTGATCGTAGCGAAGCCAACCGCAACGCCGATGGCACCCTGAAAAACCCTGGCTATCCATTCTGGATCGGCGGCATGGAAAGTTCGGTCGGCCAGCGCCCACCTACGCCACCGCTGGACATGCTCGATGCCGCCACCGCGCAAGCCCTGAAAGCCAGTGGCAAAGCGCTGTGGGCCAACCTCGACCCCAATCAGTCCGGTGGCTGGGACGGTGGCTTGCCGCGCCATGCCCTGGGCGGTGTGTCCGAGGGTGGCGAGGCTGAAACGGTCACCACGTCGCTGGATTTCTCCAAGTCAGTGACCCGGGCCAAGCCGATTTACCTGCCCGAAGAGGGCACTGAAGTCGAACAGGCGGCCATGGCTTTCCACGCGAAGAAAGACCACCCAAGCTTCGCCCTGTTGCCCGGCAACCAGATCGTGGCGCGCAACTTCCGCACCAACGGCGCCTTGCCGGTGGCCGGTGCGCCATACTACGAACCCTGCATGGATGATCGGCAAAAACGCCTGACCAGCAGCGCCGGCACCGGTGAATTCGCCAGTGGCGAGCGTCTGGACGGCATGTCGTACATTGGCGCCTCGACCTTCACCGCCGACCGTCCACGGGTCTACAAAGCGGCGAATATCCAGTTCGACGCGGTGTACAACAAGGTCGGCTATCACTTCCCGCAGGCGCGCATCCTGGCGCTGTGGGAAGACGCCTGGCCGGTGATCACCAAGCAGCGTCCGCCAGAGCCTCTGGTGATGCGCATGAACACCTTCGATTGCGTGCAGTACCAGCAAACCAACCTGGTGCCGGCCACCTATGAGATGGACGACTATCAAGTGCGTACGCCGACCGACGTGATCGGTCAGCATATTCACCTGCCGAAGTGGGATCTGGTGTCCGCCGATGGTTCGTCCAACGGCTGGAACTACGAAGACGGCGTCCTTTCCCCGGGTGCGGTGCAAGAACGCATCCACGCCATTCGTGAGTTCAACCAGTGCGAAGGTACCGACCCGCGCGATGGCACACCGGCCTGCCCGAAAGCCAAGAATCACCCGTTCTTCGGTCAATATGGCCGGGCCGACTGGGTGGGGGCGCGTACGGCGATGCAGCGCTGGTTCGTCGATCCGGTGGTGAACACCTATGGCGTCGACCGCGGGCTGGGCACCATCTTCACCCACGACCACCTCGGCCCATCGACGCACCAACAGATTGGCCTGTACGCCACTGTTCTGGCTGAACCGGCCGGTTCCACCTGGTTCCATGCCGAAACCGGCGAGCCGCTGTACAACGGCGCGCGGCAGGACGGCGGACCGACCTCGTGGCAAGCGGTGATTTCTACCGGTGACCTGGATGGCGACGGCAAGAACGACAGCTTCCGCGAGTTCTTCCTCGAATACAGCGACTTCCAGCACGCCTATGAAGCCGGTGTGTACGTGGGCGCTGGCCCCGACGGCGTGCCGAACTCGCAGGCGTTCCCGGCCACGGCCGACAGTTTCCGCTACGCCATCAACCCGCCGGTACGCGACAACACCAGCGAGTTGCTCGAAGCGGTGGTCGAGCTGCGCGGCGGTGTGAAGCCGGGCTGCCCAAGCCGGCCATGCCCGCAAGCGATCTCGGTGGATGACCCTGGCATGTTCGTCGTCAACTATCGCAACGAACCGCTGGCCCTGCGGGTGTACGACCCGAACAAGGTCGGCCCGGACGGCAAGCGCGGCATGCAGGCAGATGGCCTGGGCGGCGACTTGGCGTATGCCATGCAAAGCCGCACCGACCGTGCGATCCCGGCGATGAACCTGGCGCCGAACCTGATCACCGCGGCCACCGGCCCAACCGGCGGCACCACGCTGTTCCCGCCGCACATCAACAAGGGCGGCGCCGAACCGGGCGATCCGTTCACGCCGATGCTGCGCACCTACACCGGTGACAACGTAAGGCTGCGGGTGCATGCCGGCGGCCACGAAGAGGAGCACAACGTCACCCTGCACGGCGTGAAGTGGCTGCAAAGCGGTTCCGGCTTCGGCAACAGCTCCAACTCCGGCTGGCGCGCGTCGCAGATGGTCGGTATCTCCGAGCAGATGGGCTTCAATGCGCCGGTGTCGATGATCTCCAGCGCGGCGGCGGCCACCGGTGACTACCTGTACACCATGGACGCGTCCATCGAAGGTTACTGGAACGGCATCTGGGGTGTGATGCGCAACTACACCGCGCAACGCAGCGACCTGTTTGCCGTGCCGAGCAATCCGAAACCGACCGGCATGCGCAACACCGTGGCGTTCGACGGCATCTGCCCACGCTATGGCGCCAACCCGAACGGCATCGGCACCCGGCCAACCGTGCAACGCAACTATGAAGTGGTCGCGGCCCTGGCCAACGACATCCTCGGCAATCCGCTGGGCCTGTCCATCGCTGACCCGGCGGGCATCGGCCAACATGTCGGCGGGCCGTTGAAACCGGCGGGCGGTACCCTGGTGCTGAACTCGCGGCCGATGAGCATCCCGCAGGTCACGGTGACCGACCCTGAAGATGGCGAGACCTTCACCATCGGCGGGCAAAGCGGCCCACTGCACGACCCCACCGCCATCCTGTATGTGCGCAAGGGCGACCTCGATCCGGTCACTGGCAAGCTGAAACCCGGTGTGCCTGTCGAACCGCTGATCCTGCGTGCAGCGGCGGGTGACTGCATCAACATCACCCTGGAAAACCGTCTGCCGAGCGTCATGCCGGACCTGGCCCAGACCGCGATCATGCAAGGCCTGGCCAAGCGTGACCGCAACGACGGGATGGGCTCGACCACCTTCAACAACAACCTGTTGCGGCCCTCGAGCCACGTCGGTCTGCACGCGCAACTGCTGGCCTATGACATCACCAAGTCGGACGGTGTCAACGTCGGCGCCAACCCGACCCAGACCGTGCCACCGCGCGTCGGCACCACCGGCGCGTACCCGACCCGTACCTACCAGTACTACGCCGGGCACCTGGAGCGTGAAGGCAAACCGATTACTCAACTGGGGCGCAACGTCGACAACATCAACGCCACGGCGGTGGAGTTCGGCGGCTTGAACTTCACCTCGGCGGACGTGATCAAGCAACCGCAAAAAGGCCTGGGCGGTGCGATGAGTGTCCTGCCGATCGGATCCACCTGGGTTGAAGATGCCAAGCGCGCTTCGGTCACGGTGACCGCGTCGGGCCAGGCCACTTACCGCGATTTCGCGATGGTCTGGCAGCGCGCCTTGAATACGCGCTGGGCCAATGGCCGGCCTGTGGAAGGCATTGCCTCGGAAGGCAACGGTGTACCGAACGATCCGAAGGACAACGCCAGCATGGCCATCAACTACAAGATCGAACCGATGTGGTTCCGCTTCGGCCTGGCCCCGGATGCGCCGTTCGGTCACGCCGGCAGCCCTGGCACCTACGGCAACGTGCCGAACGCGCACATGGCCTACAGCAACGCCCTGGTGGGCAGCGACCCGCAAACCCCGGTGTTCTACGTCAAACCGGGGCAACCGTTCCGTACGCACATCCTGATGCCGTCCGGTGGCAGTCGAGGCTCGACTTTCCAGCTCGACGGTCACGTCTGGTCGGTCAACCCGTTCCAGTCGGAGAAGAGCGATCTGGGTGGTTACCCGATGGGCAGTCCAGGTGTGGGCTCTGTGAAGTTCGGGCTCAACCCGATGTCGATGTACATCGGCGCCCGGGAAAGCGTGTTGCCGGCGGCGCACTTCAGCTTCATGCACCCGAGCGCCGGGGGCAGCAATGCGATAGCGGGGGACTACCTGTACCGCGACAACGCTTCCTTCGGTAATACCGCCGGGCTGTGGGGGCTGTTGCGAGTGACCAACGAGCCGGAACCGGCGCCGGCGCCTGCGCCGTAGGGCAGAGAAGACGCGCAATACCTGTGGGGGCGGGCTGCCCGCGATGGCTGAGTGTCAGGCACTTCATTACGGGATGAGCCGGCCTCATCGCGGGCAAGCCCGCTCCCTCAGGAGAGCGGTGAGGCAGACAAGGATCTGAAGGGGAGTTTGTTATGAACAGGACCATCACTTTCGCCACTTGTGCCCTCGTTGTCGCAGGGGCGCTGATCTGGCTCGGAGTATCGCGTACGACACCGCCAACCCTGCTCAGCGAAGTGGCGCTGCCCGACACCTGGACCGGCCAGACACTTGAACGGGACGGCGTATCGGTGGCCATGCAGGTACGGCCACTGGCCGACGATGGCGTACTGCGCGAAGGTGAGTTCGCTGACGTGCAATTCCGGGTCACCGACAAGGCCTCCGGCCAACCGCTGTCGGGCGTCGCGCCCGGCGCCTGGCTGGACCCGGAAACGGTGGCCGCCGACCTCGCCCAGGGGCGTGACAAGAGCTGCAAATCCCGGGTCGGGGTGTTCCTCAAGTCGAGCATCGGTGCACGGCCGTTACTCGATCTCAATAGCTACTTTTTGCTGGTGATGAACCGTGATGCGAGTATTTCGGTGGTGGACCCGTCGGTGTCGGTGGGCGGCATCACCAGCACCATGGCGCGCATCGACATCAAGCAAGCGCCGATGGATTGGGTGACCCCGCGCGATAACAAACGCGTGTTCGTCTCGATGCCGGGCGCGGGTGAAGTGGCGGTGATCGACAGCGAACAATTCAAGGTGATCGACTCGATCACTGCCGGCAACAACCCGGTGCGCGTGGTGCTGCAACCGGACGAACGCCTGCTGTGGGTGGGCAACAACGCCGGGGACGCCGGGCAATCCGGGGTCACGGTGATCGATACCCGCAGCCTCAAGACCCTCAAGCATTTGCCCACCGGGGGCGGCCATCACGAGATCGCCTTCAGCAAGGACAGCCGTTTTGCCTTCGTCACCAACCGCGACGACGGCACCCTGAGCATCATCGATATCGCCAGCCTGACCATCAGCAAACAGCTCAAGACCGGTTCGCACCCGTTGTCGGTGGCGTACTCGCCGCTGTCCGGTGCGGCCTATGTGGCCGATGGCAAGGACGGCACGGTGACCGTGGTCGACGCCTCGAGCCAGGCGGTGCGCCGGGTGATCAAGGTGAAGCAGGGGCTCGGCCCGATGGGGTTCGGCGCCGATGGCCGGTTCGGCATTGTGCTCAACACCCTGGAGAACCAGGCCTCGGTGATCGACGCGGCCAACGATTCGCTGATCCATGAACTGGAAGTGGCTGCCGAACCCTATCAAGTGGTGTTCACCAAGGCTTATGCCTACATCCGCGGCCTGGCCTCGCCCAAGGTGACGATGATCAACATGGCCTCCCTGGGCGAAGGCCGCAAGCCGATCACCCAGGGCTTCGAAGCCGGGCCGAAGCCGCCACGGCTGGCCGGTGACTTGCCGCTGGCGTCGAGCCTGGCGGTGTCGCGCGACGACAACGCGGTGTTTGTGGTCAACCCGACCGACAACACCACGTACTTCTACGCCGAAGGCATGAACGCGCCGATGTCCGGCTACCCCAATCGCGGGCAAGTGGCGCGGGCGGCGATGGTGATCGACCGCAGCCTGCGCGAAGTCGAGCCGGGACTGTACAGCTCGAGGATCCAGTTGCCGTCGGCAGGGCGCTTCGACGTGGCGTTCCTGCTCAATCAGCCGAACATCATCCACTGCTTCAACACCGTGGTGCAGGCCAACCCGGCGATCGCTCAGCCACTGGGCGCCGCGAAAGTGGAGTTCCTGCTCGACAAAACCACCGCCGCCCTGGGCAGTCCGTACGTGGTGCGTTTCCGCATCGTGCAGGGCAAGCAGAAAGCCGAGCGCAGCGGGGTCAAGGACGTTCAGGTGCGTTACTTCCTGGCACCGTCCTCCCGGCCTCAGACCGTTGCAGCACTGGACGTTGGCAACGGCGTGTATGAAGCCCCGGTGACTCTCGACCAGAAAGGCGCCTGGTACCTGCACGTGCGTGCGGCGTCCCTGGGCGCGGAATTCGGCGACCAGACTTTTGCCAGCGTGCGGGTGCTGCCCGACGCCGCTCATTGAAGAGGATATCGACATGAACCGATTTGCACATCGTGGACTGCTGACACTCTGCCTGTTGGCCGTCGGTACCGGACAGGCCCTGGCCCACTCGGCGGATGAACACGCGGGGCACAACATGCCGGCCAAAAGCGCCAGATCGGAGAGCGCCCAGGTCAAGTTCGCCGACGTGGCGCTGGTGGACCAGAACGGCAAGACCGTGCACCTGGAGCAAGACCTGATAAGCAACAAGATCGTGGTCATGAGCTTCATCTACACCAGTTGCACCACGGTGTGCCCGGTGGTGTCTTCGATCATGGGCAAGGTGCAGAAACAGCTCGGGGCGCGGGTTGGCACCGAGGTGCAGCTGGTGTCGATCAGCATCGACCCTCAGCGCGACGATGCCAAACGCCTGAACGACTACGCCCGCACATTCCAGCAGGGGCCGGGCTGGAGCTGGCTGACCGGCTCACCGCAGTCGGTCAGCGAAACGCTCAAGGGCCTCGGCTCGTTCAGCGGTGACTTCAAGAGTCACCAGCCGTTGATCCTCGTGGGTGACGGCAACAGTCGCCACTGGACCCGCTACTACGGTTTCACCGATCCGATGGTATTGAGCCGTGAAGTCGAGAAACTCAGCGGCGAACGCAACGCCCATGCCAAACACACCGCCATCGCCATGGAGCATCAGCCATGAAAGCGCTCGCCTTGATATTCCTGACCATGTGCTTTTGCCTGATCAGTTTTCTGGCGTTTTCCCATGAGGGACATGAGCAACCGGCACCCGCTACCGCGACAGCCGCGGCGCAACCGGCGAGCGGCACCCGCGATGCGAAAACCTGGTTCACCGACACGCCGTTGCAGGACCAGAACGGCAACACCCTGCGCTTCTACAGCGATGCCCTGCAAAACCGCGTGGTGCTGCTCAATGTGATTTTCACCAGTTGCACCGATGCCTGCCCGTTGATCACCCAAAAGCTCAAGGAAGTACGTGAAGCGCTGGGCGACAAGGCGGACGGCATCACCTTTATCTCCCTTACCAGTGATCCGCTGCGCGATACACCGGCGGTACTCAAGGCTTACACCTTGAAGCAGGGCGTCGATGGGCCCCACTGGCTTTTTCTTACCGGCGACAAAGCGCAAATGGACCTCGTTCTGGGACGTATCGGCCAGGTCATCCCGAGCCCCGAGCAGCACTCCACCCAGTTGATCGTGGGCGATGTGGCCAACAAACGCTGGAGTAAAATCCGCCCTGATGCCCCGGCCGCTGCCATTGCCCAACGCTTGCAGTTGCTGACGATGCCCGTGGCCGGCCGTTGAGTACGCACCATGAAAAACGCCCTCATCCTCGGCCTGTTCCTCCTCGGTGGCATCAGCTGCGCCACCCACGCCTTGACGCTGACCCCCAGCGAAAGTGCGGGCAAGCGGCTGTACCGCGAGGGGGTGTCGGCGAGCGGTGAGCCGATCATGGCCCGGGTCGGGGCGTCCGGCATGCTGCTGCCGGCCAGCAGTCTGCCGTGTGCCAATTGTCACGGCAACGATGGCCTGGGCCGACCCGAAGGTGGCGTACGACCGCCGGACCTGACCTGGTCGCGGCTGACCAGCACCTACGGTCAGCAGCACATCAACGGGCGCGCCTACCCGGCGTATACCGAAGGCACATTGGCCCGGGCGATCCAGGAAGGGCGCGACCCGGGCAACAATCGGCTCGACCCGGCGATGCCGCGGTTCGTGCTGTCGATGAGTGATCAACGCAACCTCACGGCCTACCTCAAGCGCCTGGCCGATGAGCGCGATCCGGGTCTGAGCCCCGACAGTCTGCATCTGGGCACGTTGTTGCCCAGCACCGGGCCCTTGAGCGAGGAGGGCGCGACCGTGGCGGCGGTGCTGCGGGGCAGCGTCGCGCGGATCAACGAAACAGGCGGGATACATGGCCGGCAGTTGCGCCTGACCATTCTCGATCCCGGGCCGGACCGTGCCAGTGCCGAGCAGGCGCTGGACCAACTGATCGACCAGGAACAGGTGTTCGCCCTGATCGCACCGTTGGTGCCGGCGCTGGATAACGAGTTGGCGCCGCGCCTGGAGCAGGCCGGTGTGCCACTGATCGGGCCGCTGTCATTGCAAGGCTCGGCCCGGCTCAGTCGGCAGATTTTCGAACCGCTGCCGGGATTGCGTGAACAGATGATCGCCCTGGCCAATTACGCTGCCGCCAGTCTGCGGGTATTGCAAGGGCCGACGCTGATCGCCTATCCGGACGAGCCCGCCCAGCGGTTGGCGGCGGAAAAACTCGCACAGTACCTGCAAGACAACGCCTGGCAGAAAGTGCGCCTGCAGCCCTACGCATCGTCGCAGGACGAACTGCCCCTGGGCTCACGTTCGGTGTTCTACATGGGCAGCAGCGGCGGTTTCAGCCAATTGGCCGAGCGTCTGCAAACGGCGGGGCAGGTGCCCTACCTGTTTGCCGCGTCGAATCAGGTGGCGGGTGACCTGTTGCAAGTGCCCAGCGGTTTTTCCCGACGGGTGTTTCTGGCTTATCCGTTCGTGCCCAGCGACTGGACGATTGCCGGACGCCAGGCCCTGACCCAGTTGCGCGAACGGCAGAAACTCGGGGGTGAACACGCGGTCCTGCAGGTCGGCGCGGTCAGTTCGATGATGTTGCTCAGTGAAGGCATGAAGCAGGCCGGGCGCGATGCCAGTCGCGAAAAACTGATCACCGCTCTGGAAGGTCTGCATGACTTTGATACCGGCCTGACGCCGCTGATCAGCTTCGGACCGGGCCGCCGACTGGGCTTGAGTGGCGCGCATATTGTCACCGTGGACCTGCCTGACCAGCGCTTTTATCTGGTTGCCCCGTACAAACCCGTCGTCGCCACGCCCTGACCGGAGGCCGATCATGACACTCAAGACATTGCTGGTGCTGTTGGCGTTATGGGTTCCCGCCGCATTTTGCAGCAATGGTCCGGCCGTGGCACGGGTCAATGGCGAGGAAATCTCCCAGTTGCGCCTGGAGCGCTATTTCGTCGAGTACCTGGAAGATCAGGGCCGCGCGCTGGGTAGCATCCGCAATCCCAAGGCGTACAAGCAATTGCGCAAGGCCGCCCTGGATGCCTTGATCGACAAAGAATTGCTCTGGCAGGAGTCCGTCAAGCGCGGCGTGGTGGTCAGCGATGCCGCGGTGCAAAGCCAGGTCGACCAGACACGTCAGGCCTTCGGTGGGGCCGAGGTATTCGCCCGACGCCTGGAGGACGCCGGTTTTGATGAAGCGTCTTATATCGAATACACCCGCCGTGACCTGGCGGCCCAGCAGATGTTTGCCGAACTGACCAAAGTCAGCGAACCGGACGAGCAAGAGGTGCAGGCGTTTTTTGCCGAGCATCGCGCCGAAATGAACCGTCCCGAGCAGGTGCAGGCCAGGCATATCCTGATCAAAGTGCCTCAGGGGGCGGATGCTTCCACTGTTTCATCCGCGAGACTACGCTTGGAGGCAATGCGAACGAGCATCAGTGCCGGGGCAGACTTTGCCCGTGTCGCCCGGACCGGCTCCGAAGACGCTTCGGCCAGCGAGGGGGGGGACCTGGGCTATTTTTCGCGGGGACGCATGCTGCCTGAGTTCGAGGCCGCGGCCTTTGCCCTGGCGCCGGGCGCGGTCAGTGAGCCGGTGCGCACAGCGGTGGGGTGGCATTTGATTTATGTACAGAACCGAATGGAGGCAGCCGGTGTCACACAAGAGCAAGGACTTGCGATGGTTCGGGTTTACCTTGCCCGACAGAAACAGGCCCAGGCTCGCCTGCAGGCGCTGGCACAGCTGCGCTCCAGCAATCGAATCGAACGGGTTGACGACGATTGAGCATTCCCCAACAGTGGGGAAACGCATCAATGTACATCCGTTCGCTTTTCCCCGCTTTTGGGGGTGTGGCCTGTGGGCGAAATGGCATTGCGTTTAAATTCAAGGACATGAATACATAAAATTACCGGCGCTCAGCCTGGCATGAAGTGTGCGTTAGACCTGGTAAGGCGCGCACTCCATCAGGCTCGGTATTCGGACCTGCGGTTTCAAGGAGTCCACCTTGTTAAACAAAGTACTGGTTGTTGACGACGAACAACTTCTTGCAGAAAACCTCCAGGGTTACCTGCAGGCGCAAGCGTTGGACGTCCGGATTGCTCACGACGGTGCACAAGGAATCGCTGAAGCTAACGATTTCGCACCCGATGTGATGGTGTTCGATTACCGCTTGCCCGATATGGAAGGCTTTGAGGTGCTCGATGCCGTCCGCCAGAACAGGCGCTGTCATTTTGTGCTGATCACCGGGCACCCCACCGCAGAAGTTTGCGAACGGGCGCACCAACTGGGAGTCAGCCACATCCTGTTCAAACCGTTTCCATTGGCGGAATTGGCCCGGGCAGTACTGGACCTTCTAGGCCGGGAGCGCGAACCCAGAGCAGGTGCGAGCATTTCCGAAGGATTCGTCGAACGACGCCAGAGCAGGACCGAAAGTTTCCCGCTGCAGTTGTACGACGGTAGTTGGGTGCTTGCAGATCGCCGACGAAGTTCCACGGTCTCGACAGCGCCAGACGACGAACAATTGCTCACCGGGGAGTAGTGGCGCGACAAGACGTTCCGGCCTCCACCGAAATGGCTCGCCGCGCCGACAGGGCTCAAAGCCCCGGGCGTTGGAGAGCAAGCCATGGACCGTCTATCACTTGTCGTCGATGCTGCGCCGCTGGACTGTGTACCGACCCGGTTTACCAGTGAGCAATTGGCCCAGGCGCGGGCACTGGCCGCCACGTCCGGCGAACGCATGCTGGAGGCTCTTGGCGTACTGAGTGAACTGGCCCCGATGCCGTTCATCCACTGCCTTGGCGCCACGCTGCACTATCCGGTGCTCGACACCGACAGCCTGTTTCAATCCACCCCTGTTTTCGACCGGGTCACCCTGGCCCAATGCCTCAAGCGCGAATTCACCCTGCTGCGTCACGACGATGCGGTCATCGGCGTGTTTGCCGACCCCTTCGACACCGCACGCCTGGCCTGGATTGACGATTGCCTGCACGGCGCGGCGTTGTACCTGGTGCATGCCGACGATCTGAAAGCCTACCTGGCGCGCCACGAAGAGAGCTTCCACGCGGTGGAATCGCTCAACGCCCAGAGCGACACCGGCGCCGAGATCGATAACCTGCAAAGCCTGTCCCTGACCAGCATCAGCGAAGACTCCAGCGTGGTGGTCAAACTGGTCAACTCGACCCTCTATGACGCGCTGAAAATGCACGCCAGCGATATCCACCTGGGCACCACCGGCAGCGGTCTGGTGATCAAGTACCGCATCGATGGCGTGTTGAACAACATCAGCAAAATCCAGGGCAATGAGTTTGCCGAACAGGTGATCTCCCGGGTCAAAGTCATGGCCGAGCTGGACATCGGCGAGAAACGCGTGCCCCAGGACGGTCGCTTCAAGATCGGCATCAGTGGTCGGCAGATCGACTTCCGGGTGTCGATCATGCCGAGCATTTTCGGTGAAGACGCGGTGCTGCGGGTGCTCGATAAACAGGACCTGGCCGACAAGGTCTGCGGCGTGCAGCTGCAGGCCCTGGGCTTCGAAGAAGAAACCCTGCGCCAACTGCGCCGACTGGCGGCCGAACCCTACGGCATGGTGCTGGTCACCGGCCCCACCGGCAGCGGCAAGACCACCACGCTGTACGCGATGATCACCGAGATCAACCACGGCGTGGACAAGATCATCACCATCGAAGACCCGGTCGAGTACCAACTGCCGGGCGTGCTGCAAATTCCGGTCAACGAAAAGAAAGGCCTGACCTTCGCCCGGGGCCTGCGCTCGATCCTGCGTCACGACCCTGACAAGATCATGGTCGGTGAAATCCGCGACCCGGACACCGCGCAAATTGCCGTGCAATCGGCACTCACCGGTCACCTGGTGTTCACCACCATCCACGCCAACAACGTGTTCGACGTGATCGGCCGGTTCACCCAGATGGAAATCGACCCCTACAGCCTCGTCAGCGCTCTCAACGCGGTCCTGGCCCAGCGCCTGATCCGCCTGGTCTGCACCAGTTGCAGCAGTGTGTATGTGCCGAGCGAAGAAGAGCTGGAAACCTCGGGGCTCGATCCACAGCAGGTCGCTCACTACCGGTTCGTCCACGGCAAGGGGTGCGGCCACTGCCGCGGCACCGGTTACCGCGGACGCAGTGCGATCGCCGAACTGCTGCACCTGGACGACGAACTGCGGCAGATGATCGTCGAGCGCCAACCCATCTCGAAAATCAAGGCGCATGCCTGCAAACGTGGCTTGCGCCTGTTGCGCGAGTCAGCCCTGGAACTGGTGCAACAAGGCCGGACCACTCTCGAGGAGATCAATCGTGTCACTTTTATCTCGTGAGCGTTATGTCGCCGTACTCGGCGCCAGCGGTGTCGGCCTCGGCCAGCGTCGGGGCAGCGAAACCCTGTGGCTGGGCAGCGTCGGCTACATCGACGAAGGCTTTCAAGCCTGGACCGTGGCCCTGGAAACCCTCGATCGTCTGCTGGGTGAACACACCCGCGCCGGTGCCGAATTGACCGTGGTGGTGTCCGGGCACTTCAGCCGTTTTTGCCTGGTGCCCTGGAGCGAGCAGATCAGCAGTCCGGAAGAACTTCGCGGGTTTGCCCAGCTGTGCTTCGAAGACCTCTACGGTGCGGTGAGCCAACCTTGGAGCCTGGTGCTCTCCGCCGAGCCGGCCGGTTACGACCGCATCGCCACCGCGCTACCGCAGGACTTGCTGGACCGCCTGCGGACGCTGGTCAGCGGTCGGGGCCTGCGTCTGCGCTCGGTGCAGCCCTACCTGATGGCGGCGTTCAACCACTTCGATAAAAGCTTCGACGCCGGCGACTTCCTGTTCGTTGTCGCCGAGCCGGTGCGCAGCGTGCTGCTGCTGGCCCGCGAAGGTCGCTGGGTGGCGGTGCGTTCGGTGGGCACCAGCGACAGCGATGCAGCACTGACCGCGCTGATCGGTCGCGAAAGCCAATTGCAGGCCTCCACCAGCGAACGGCCACTGAACGTTTACCTGCACGCCCCGGCGCGCATCGACTCGCATCCTGAAGTGGCCGGTGTGCACGTGCGCACCCTTGAAGAGGACCGGACTGCCGTACGCGATTGCCTGTACGTCATGTCTCGGGCGGTGGCCTGACATGCGCCCGCTGATGCTCGACTTCCAGCCGCGCCGCCGCTCGAGCCCTCTGGGCTGGAGCCTGCTGGCCGGGGGCGCGGTGCTGGCGCTGAGTTGCATCCTGATCCAGCAACACCTGAGCGGGGAGGCCGAGCAACAGCAAGGTCACCTGCAAACCGCCCAACGCGTGCTCACCGGCGACACCGGCACCAAGGTCAGCCTGACCCCGGCCGAAACCCGCGAGCAGGCGCAGA
Organism: Pseudomonas reinekei; assembly: GCF_001945365.1. GTDB lineage: Bacteria > Pseudomonadota > Gammaproteobacteria > Pseudomonadales > Pseudomonadaceae > Aquipseudomonas > Aquipseudomonas reinekei. Next base: position 23,633 of record NZ_MSTQ01000026.1, on the reverse strand, counting down.
ATCTGGCCGAGATGCGCAAGGTCTCGCAGCAATTGCGGCGCCCTTGGGAGCGCCTGTTCGCCACGCTCGAATCGATGCCCCGGGACAACATCGCCTTGCTGACCCTGACCCCGGACGCCCGCAAGGGCCAGGTACGGATCAGCGCCGAGGCGCGGGATCTGGACGCGATGCTCGACTTCCACCGGCGCCTCGAAGCCAGCGACGAGCTGACCGACGTGTCGCTGCTCAGCCACGAAATCGTCGCCAACGTGCCGGAACAACCGGTCCGCTTCAACCTGTCGGCTACCTGGGAGATCGGCGATGCAAATCCCTAGATTGATTGTCCACGAATACCTGCAAAGCCTGGGTGTGCCTGGCCTGGCAGGGCTGGTCATGCTGGTGGTGGCGCTGACCTGGGGCCTGGGCGGTTTGCTGCCGGACTGGCAATCGCTGCAGCAGCTGAGCCAGCAGACCCGTGAAGCCAGTGAATATCTGGCCCAGGTCGAGGAGGGCAGCGTCGCTGCACCGGTGGTGCCGCAGCGTCAGCTCGATGATTTCCGCAGCAAATTGCCGACCCAGCCGCAGGCCACGGTCGCCATCGACAAGATCTACGCGCTGGCTGCCCAGGAACGCATCACCCTGTCCCGTGGCGAGTACTCGCTGGGCATCGATCCGAAGACGCACCTGGCGCGCTATCAGATTCTGTTGCCGGTGCGTGGCAGCTATCCGCAACTGCGGCGCTTCATGCACGCCTTGCTCCGCCAATTGCCGGCGGTGGTGGTCGAGGACCTGGAGCTGCAGCGCAAAAAGATCGCCGACACCGACCTGAACGGCCGGATCCGCATGACCCTTTACCTGTCGAGGTCATGATGAACAGCAAACGCGTTATGGGTTGGGTGGCGTTCCTCGGTGTCGCGGCGGCGCTGGCCGGGTTGCCCGAGTATTTCAAACCGGCCGACGACCGAGATGTCGAGGTGGCTGCCGTTGCCACGCCTGTTCAGGGCAAGGCGCGGCAAGTGGCGAAAGCCTCCGCTGCCACCGCGCCGATCAAGGACTTGAGCCCGGCCGGTGACCTGTTTGCCGCCCGTAGCTGGAAGGCGGCGCCAACGCTCGCCAGCGTCACCGAACAACCCGTCAACGTTGCTCCGGTCGTGCAGGCCCCCACTGCACCGCCGATGCCTTTCCAGTTCATTGGCCGGATGGATGATCGCACTGACCTGCAGGTGTTTTTGCAGAACGGCGAGAAAATCTACGTCGTGCGCAAGGGGGATGTGATCGACGAAACATGGAAGATCGAGGGGATTTCCGATCTGGAACTGAGCCTGGTCTATTTGCCTCTGCATTTGTCCCAGACCCTGTCTGTGGGGAGCGCGCAATGAACAAATCCCGTTTGCTGATGAGCCTTTGCCTCTGTGCAGGGCTGGCCGCGTGCAGCTCGGCGCAGGTTGCCAAGCAAGAGGCTTCCGACCTGATCGAACAGGGGCAGTATGAAGCCGGCCTGGCCCGGATCGAGGAAGGATTGCGCGAAAACCCTCGCGACACCGAACTGCACATCGCGCTCAACAGTGCCCGTGCCCGCGCGATCACCGCGCTGCTGACCCAGGCCGACATGGACCGCACCCAGCGTGATTTCGCTTCGGCGCGCATGGGCTACGGCCGGGTGCTGACCATCGAACCGAACAACCGTCGCGCCCAGGACGCCATGCGTCAGCTGGAACACATGCGCAGCCTCGATGAAAAACTCGAACTGGCCCGTGGCGACCTGCGTCGGGGTGACATTTACGGGGCCGAGCGCCAGGTGCGACAGATCCTCGAACTGGACCCCAACAACGAGGGCGCGCTGGAACTGCAAGGCAATATCCGTCTGGTGCAAAGCCGCAACGTGGTGCCTTACCCGCAACTGCGGACCCGCCTCGACAAACCGGTGACCCTGGAATTTCGCGACGCCAACCTGAAAACCATTTTCGAAGTGCTGTCCCAGGTGGCCGGTTTGAATTTCATCTTCGACAAAGACCTGCGCCCGGACATGAAAGCCACGATATTCGTGCGTGACGTGCGCATCGAGGACGCGGTGGCGCTGCTGCTGCAACAGAACCAGCTGCATCAGAAAGTGGTGAACGAAAACACCTTGCTGATCTACCCGGACTCGCCGCAGAAGCTCAAGGATTATCAAGAGCTGGTGATGCGCACCTTCTACCTGACCAGCATCGATGCCAACACCGCGCTGAACATGATCAAGACCATGCTCAAGACCCGCGACGTGTTCGTCGATGAACGCCTCAACACCCTGACCATGCGTGACACCGGTGACGCGATCCGCATGGCCGAGAAACTCCTGCAATCGCAGGATCAGTCCAACCCGGAAGTGGTGCTGGAAGTGGAAGTGATGGAAGTCGCCACCCAGCGGATTCTCGACCTTGGCCTGCAATGGCCGAACACCTTCGGTGTGGTCAACAGCGACGGCTCGGCGGTGACCATCCTCGATCAACTCAAGGGCATCAACTCCAGCCGCATCACCATCTCGCCCTCGCCACAAGCCAAGATCAATGCCCAGGACAAGGACATCAACACCCTGGCCAGCCCGGTCATCCGCGTCAGCAACCGCGAGCAGGCGCGCATCCACATCGGCCAGCGCGTACCGATCATCAGCGCCACATCGGTGCCTTCGACCCAGGGGCCGGTGATCACCGAAAGCGTGACTTACCTCGACGTCGGTTTGAAACTGGAAGTGCAGCCGACGGTGCACCTGAACAACGAAGTGGCGATCAAGGTTGCGCTGGAAGTGAGTAACGCCACCCCACTGGAACCGACCCGCCAAGGCACGATTCCGGTCCAGGTCGATACCCGTAACGCGCAGACCACACTGCGTCTGCATGACGGCGAAACCCAGATTCTCGCCGGCCTGATGCGCAATGACCATGGCAGCACCGGCAACAAGATTCCGGGCCTGGGTGACATTCCTGGCCTGGGCCGGCTGTTCGGCAGCAACAAGGACGACGTCAGCAAATCCGAACTGGTGCTGTCGATCACCCCGCGGATCGTGCGCAACTTGCCGTACCAGAGTCCGTCGGACATGGAATTCCCTACCGGCACCGAAACCAGCATGCACATCCAGGCACCTGACCGTCGAATGGAAGCCGCGATCCAGCCTGAGCGCATCGATCGGCCGGTGGCGTCCAACGTCACCACCCAAGTCACCGTCGGGAAGCCTTGATCATGAACGCCTCGCAACGCGGTTTTACCTTGATCGAAGTCGTGGTGACGCTGTCCCTGATCGGCCTGTTGGCCGGCATGGCCGCGCCGCTGACCGAGACCGTGGTACGCCGGGGCAAAGAGCAGGAACTGCGTACTTCGCTGTACCAGATCCGCGATGCCATTGATGCCTACAAGCGTGCATTCGACGCCGGTTACATCGAGAAATCGCTGAACAGCAGCGGCTACCCACCGAACCTGCAAGTACTGGTTGAAGGTGTACGGGACGTGCGCAGCGCCAAGGGGGCCAAGTTCTATTTCCTGCGGCGCGTGCCCCACGACCCGCTGGCGCCGGTCAAGCGTGACGACGAAGGCGGCTGGGGCGTGCGCTCCTACGACAGCACGGCGGAAAACCCGCGGGAAGGCGAAGACGTCTTCGACGTTTATTCCAAGGCCCGGGGCAAGGGTCTCAACGGCATCGCATACCGGGAGTGGTGAGCCTATGCGTCGGCAAAAGGGTTTTACCCTACTCGAACTGATGGTGGTCATGGCAATCATCGCGACGCTGATGACCATCGCCTTGCCCCGTTATTTCAACAGCCTGGAGGCCTCGAAAGAGACCACCTTGCGCCAGAGCCTGTCGGCCATGCGCGAGGCGCTGGATCACTACTACGGCGACACCGGGCGCTATCCCGATTCCATCGACCAATTGATCGAGCAGCGTTACTTGCGCAATTCACCGATGGACCCGATTGCCGAGCGCAAAGATGCCTGGGTCATGGTTGCACCGCCTGAAGGCGTGGCCGGCGGCGTCGCCGATATCAAGAGCGGTGCCACAGGGAGGGCGCGTGATGGCAGCCTTTATTCCGAGTGGTAAGCCGGCGTCAGAAGATGGCTTCACCTACCTGGGTGTGCTGTTTCTGATCATGGTGATGGGCATGGGCCTGGCCAGTGCCGGTGAGTTGTGGTCCACCGCTTCACGCCGTGACCGCGAGCGCCAGTTGCTGTGGGTCGGCACCCAGTACGCCCAGGCGCTGCGCAGCTATTACCGCAGTTCGCCAGGCCTGGCGCAGTACCCGAAAGAGCTCGCCGACCTGTTGCAGGACGAGCGTTTTCCCAATGCCAAGCACCACATACGCCAGCTGTACCCCGACCCGATTGGCGGCGGCGAATGGTTCCTGATGCGCGGCTTCGACGGACGCATCACCGGCATCAGTAGCCCGTCCACGGACAAGCCGTTGAAGCAGGCGGACTTTCCCAATCAATGGTCCGACTTCAACGGCATGGCCAGTTACAAGGACTGGCAGTTCGTGGCCGAGAAAGCCTTTATCGACGGTGCTACCGGCCCGGCCAAAGGCCAGTCGCAACAGCCACAGGCGGCGCAGCCATGAACAGATTCTGCCTGGCGTTCATCCTGGTGCTGTGCACCTCTGCGGCTTCGGCCAGCGAAGAGGACGAGATGCTCGGATTCATCATCGACGACACGATCTCGCACATCGGCCACGACTTTTACTACGCGTTCAGTGAACGCCTGCGCGCCACCAGCCCGATGGATTTCAACCTGGTGGTTCGCGAACGACCTTCGGCTCGCTGGGGCAGCCTGGTGACCGTGGAATTTCAACAGCGTTTGGTCTATCGGCGCTTCCTGCCGCCGAACACCGTGGAGCTCAAGGACGAGGCCTATGACGCCGCCGACTGGGTACGCGGGCAGATTGTCCAGCGCAAGCTGGAAGCCTTGTTGCAGGACACCACGGACCTTGAGAGGGACGAACTATGAAAACGAAAACGTTCTTGCAGCGCACCGGTTTGTGCTTGCTCGGCCTCGGCAGTCATGGCCTCGTCCAGGCCACGGAGCTGGTCTACACGCCGATCAATCCATCGTTTGGCGGCAACCCGCTGAACGGCACCTGGCTGCTCAACAACGCCCAGGCGCAGAACGACTACGACGACCCTGATTTGAAGGATCGCGCCGCGCTGACCGGCACTTCGGCCCTGGAGCGCTTCAGCAGCCAGTTGCAATCGCGACTGCTGGGGCAACTGCTGGACAACATCTCCACCGGCAATACCGGAAGCCTGTCCACGGACGCTTTCATCGTCAACGTCCTCGACGACTCGGGGCAATTGACGATTGAAGTGACCGACCGAGCGACCGGTGAAGTGTCGGAAATCAAGGTTAATGGCCTGGCCCCTTGACGGGCATTTGGGCTGACGGGGAGCAATGGACATGAAAAAGATACTTTTGCTAGGGATGTTGTTGGCAGCACTTCAAGGCTGCAGCCTGCGTGAGCCGATCGGTGCCGAGCAGGACACCGAGACCCCGACCCTGACACCACGGGCGTCGACCTATTACGACTTGATCAACATGCCACGTCCCAAAGGCCGGCTGATGGCGGTGGTATACGGTTTTCGGGACCAGACCGGACAATACAAACCGACCCCGGCCAGCTCGTTTTCCACCAGCGTCACCCAGGGCGCGGCGAGCATGCTGATGGACGCCATGCAGGCCAGTGGCTGGTTCGTGGTGCTGGAGCGTGAAGGCCTGCAGAACCTGCTGACCGAGCGCAAGATCATCCGCGCGTCGCAGAAAAAACCGAACACCCCGATGAACATTCAGGCTGAACTGCCACCGCTGCAGGCGGCGAACATGATGCTCGAAGGCGGAATCATCGCCTATGACACCAACGTCAAGAGCGGCGGGGAAGGCGCGCGCTACCTGGGCATCGACATTTCCCGCGAGTACCGGGTGGATCAGGTGACGGTGAACCTGCGGGCGGTGGACGTGCGCAGCGGGCAGATACTGGCCAACGTGATGACCAGCAAGACCATCTACTCGGTGGGACGTAGTGCCGGTGTGTTCAAGTTCATCGAGTTCAAGAAACTGCTCGAGGCCGAGGTCGGCTACACCACCAACGAACCGGCGCAGTTGTGTGTGTTGTCGGCCATCGAATCGGCGGTGGGGCATTTGCTGGCACAGGGGATCGAGCGGCGTTTGTGGCAGATCGCCGGGGACAACTCGCAGCCTGTGCAGAATGAGACCCTGGATCGTTACCTGACGCAGAATAAAGTGACACCTGAGGGTGAGGGTTCGGACGAGTGAACCGAGGCGGTTTTGGGCGACCTCAGGAAATGGCCTTTGTCTGCCGGCCAAACCGCTCCCGATACACCGACGGCGGCACTCCGACGACACTGCGGAACGCCACCCGAAAACTTTCCACCGACCGATAACCACAGCGCAGGGCAATCTGCTCGGTAGTGTGGTCGGTGCTTTCCAGCAACTCACGCGCACGCCCCAACCGTTCATGTTGCAGCCACGTTTTCGGCGACTGCCCGCTGGCCTCGCTGAAGCGCCGCAAAAATGTGCGTTCACTCATGGCCGCTTCGCTGGCCAGGTCGCGCACTTCCAGAGGTTCATGCAGACGCTCGCGCGCCCACTGCATGACGCGGGAAAGATCGCTGCGTGGGGTCGGGCTGACCGGTGTCGGAATGAACTGCGCCTGGCCACCGCTGCGTTGCGGCGACATCACCAGACGTCGAGCGACCGAGTTGGCCACCTGCGTGCCGAAATCCCGCGCCACCAGATGCAGGCAAGCATCGATGCCGGCCGCGCTGCCGGCCGAGGTGATCAACTGGCCCGAGTCGACGTACAGCACGTCCGGGTCCACCAGAATATTGGGAAAACGCTCCGCCAGTTCGCTCGCATAGCGCCAGTGAGTGGTGGCGCTGCGTCCGTCGAGCAAACCGGTGGCAGCCAGCACGAAGACACCCGAACAGATCGACAACAAACGTGCGCCCCGGGCGTGGGCCTTGCGCAGCGCGGCGAGCAGTGCGTCAGGCACGGCGGCGTGGCGGTCACGCCAGCCGGGAATGATGATGGTCCGCGCCTGCTCCAGCAATTCCAGGCCGCCATCGGCCAGCACTTGAATACCGCCCATGGCACGCATGGGGCCTTGATCGACGGCTGCGATCTGATGGCTGTACCAAGGGAAATCGAACTCCGGCCGCGCGAGGCCGAAGACCTCCACGGCGATGCCGAACTCGAAGGTGCAGAGGCCATCGTAGGCCAGAATCGCGACCAATCCAGGGGTGGGCTGCATTTGGCGGAAAGTTCCCGGTAAGTGTCTTGTGCGCCACTTTAGCCGCAAGTGGCCGGCAGATAAAGTCTGTCCACCCCCCAAAACTCTGGAGCACAAACCCATGACCAGCCTGGTCCGCGAAATACCTGCAGCCCCTTCGGCCATTGCCCTGATGCACTTCAGCAATCGTCTGACCTTTGAAACCGATTGCTCCGACGTTCATGGCAGTCAGGCGGCTGGCGTGGTGGATTTTATTCTGGTCGATGTGCGCGGTCCGTTGGCCTTCGAGCGGGGCCACGTGCCGGGGGCGATCAATATTCCGGGGCGACTGCTCAACGCTGAACGCCTGGCGACTTACCCCAAATCCAGTCTGTTCGTGGTCTATTGCGCCGGACCGCATTGCAACGGCGCGAACAAGGCGGCAGTGAAACTGGCGGCGCTGGGTCACCCGGTCAAGGAGATGATCGGCGGCGTGACTGGCTGGCTGGATGAAGGCTTCGCTTTAAACGTTGCGACGTCGCAGCCGGTGAATAATGTGATCGGATGCGAATGTTGATCTTTTAAATAGTCATCCAGCGTCACCGCAACATCCTGGCCTTTTTTTATATTTATTTGTCGCTTCGAAACAATTGACGTGGCTCAAGCCACCATAGACTGCCGGCCACTTCGGTCCTTGTCAGCCACACGCTGTGACCGAAAGATGCCAATCGAAGCTGCCAATAAAAGCCTCCGCACACAGGAGTTATAAATGAAGAAGCTAGTGATGTTCGGTGCCCTGGCACTGTCGATGTTGTCCCTGACCGCCGTGGCCGAAGACGCCAAGCCGATCCGCATCGGTATCGAAGCCGGTTACCCGCCATTCTCGATGAAAACCCCTGACGGCAAGCTGACGGGCTTCGACGTCGACATCGGCGACGCGCTGTGCGAGCAGATGAAAGTGAAGTGCACCTGGGTCGAGCAAGAGTTCGACGGCCTGATCCCGGCACTGAAGGTCAAGAAAATCGATGCGATCCTGTCGTCCATGACCATCACCGACGATCGCAAGAAGAATGTCGATTTCACCATCAAGTACTACCACACGCCGGCGCGCTTCGTGATGAAGGCAGGTACCGACATCAAGGATCCGCTGACCGAACTCAAAGGCAAGAAGGTGGGTGTACTGCGCGCCAGTACCCACGACCGCTTCGCCACCGAAGTGCTGGTGCCGGCCGGTATTGAGCTGGTGCGTTACGGTTCCCAGCAGGAAGCCAACCTGGACATGGTCTCTGGCCGTATCGACGCGCTGCTGGCCGACTCGGTCAACCTGGACGACGGTTTCCTGAAGACCGACGCCGGTAAAGGTTTTGCCTTCGTCGGCCCGACCTATGAAGACGCCAAGTACTTCGGCGGCGGCGCCGGTATTGCGGTGCGCAAGGGTGATAAAGAGCTGGCGGACAAATTCAACACCGCCATCACTGAAATCCGCGCCAATGGCAAATACAAGCAAGTGCAAGACAAGTACTTCGCCTTTGACGTGTACGGCCATTAATACGCCGTAGAGAAAAGTGGCCCCGTTGACGCGGTGGCCACTTTTTTACGCGCTCTTTTTCGTAAAACGAGAAACCTGTGGGAGCGAGCTTGCTCGCGATTGGGACTTATCAGTCACTGCATCAGCGTCTGATACACCGTCATCGCGAGCAAGCTCGCTCCCACAGTGATCTCGACGGCCTTGATTCTGGAGTTCTCCCATGCAACGCATCGACCACTCACTGCCCTGGAGCCACCTCGGTACCGAGCGCACCCTCAGTGTGTTTCGTTATGGCGTGGGGGCTCGCAAGGTGTACATCCAGGCCAGCCTGCACGCAGACGAACTGCCGGGCATGCGCACGGCCTGGGAACTGAAAAAGCGCCTGGCCGAACTTGAGCGCCAGGGCCAACTGCAGGGCGTGATCGAACTGGTACCGGTGGCCAACCCCATCGGGCTCGATCAGCACTTGCAAGGCAGTCACATGGGCCGCTTCGAATTGGGCAGCGGCAAGAATTTCAACCGTTCGTTCGTTGAACTCAGTGCCCCCGTGGCGCGGTTGATCGGTGATCGGCTGGGCAGCGACGCCGAGGCGAACACCGCACTGATCCGCCAGACCATGGGCCAGGTGCTCGATGGCTTGCCGGCGCCGGCTTCGCAGCTGGAAGGCCTGCATCGTCTGTTGCTGCGCCATGCCTGCGATGCTGACATCACCCTCGATCTGCATTGCGATTTCGAGGCGGCCATTCATGTGTATGCGCTGCCGCAACACTGGCCGCAGTGGCAATCCCTGGCCGCGCGTTTGAAGGCGGGCGTGGCGTTGCTGTGCGAGGATTCCGGCGGCAGTTCGTTCGACGAGTCCTGTTCTTCGCCATGGTTGCGCCTGGCCCGAGCGTTCCCTGAGGCAGCGATTCCACCGGCTAACCTGGCGACTACCCTGGAACTGGGCAGCATGGGCGACACTCGGGTCGAGCAGGCGCAAGCCAATTGCGAGGCAATTCTGGGCTTTCTTGCCGAACAGGGTTTCATCCAGGGCCAATGGCCGTCGGCGCCGAGCGAATGCTGTGAAGGCATGCCGTTCGAAGGCACCGAGTACCTGTTCGCACCGCATCACGGGGTGGTCAGTTTTCTGCGCGAAGCCGGGGAATGGGTGGAGAAGGGCGATGCACTGTTTGAAGTGGTCGACCCGTTGAACGATAAGGTCACCACCGTGCGCGCAGGCACCAGCGGCGTGCTGTTTGCCATTGATCGCGGGCGTTATACGCAACCGGGGACGTGGCAGGCGAAAGTGGCGGGGCGTGAGCCGATTCGTGTGGGCAAGTTGATCAACGATTGAGCAGGATGTTCGTGGGTGCCACAAAAGGCCTCATCGTCACACCCTGGATGCTTCGGCCCGCTTCACAGTGTTAGGCTCTTCTTCGAATCCTGCGCACTGTGAAGGAAGGCTTATGTTGAAGATTCTCGCTCTGCTCACGCTGCTGGCATCCGCCGCTGTTCACGCTCAAACCCCGCTGCAAACCGACCTGCCGCTCAAATACCTGGCGCAGGCCACCCCCGAATCCCGCGATCAACCCCTGGTGATTTTCCTCCACGGTTACGGCAGTAACGAGCAGGATCTGTTCGGCATCAAGGATGAATTGCCCAAGCCATACACCTACCTGTCGGTGCGGGCGCCGAGGGTGATGCAGGAAGGCAGCTATCAGTGGTTTCGCAAAAAAGGTGAGGGTGCCTACAACGGCGAGACGGATGATCTGAAGTCCAGCGGTCAGTTGTTACTGGATTTCATCAGCCAGGCGACGGAGAAATATCACACACAACCGGACAAGGTGTTCTTGGTGGGGTTCAGTCAGGGCGCGATCATGTCCTATGAGGTGGCCCTGCGCCATCCCGAGGCCGTGGGCGGGATTGCCGCGTTGAGCGGGCGGATTCTGCCGGTGCTCCGGTCTGAATTGATACCGGATGAAAAGCGTCAGTCGCTGGCGATTTTCATTGGTCATGGCACGGCGGACAAACGCCTGCCTTACAGCGACGGCACCGAAGCCAACAGCCTGTTGCAGAGCATTTCACTCGAACCCGAGTTTCACGCCTATCAGGGGGTTGGTCACAGCATCAGTGCCGAAGAGGTTCAGGATTTGAGCGCCTGGCTGCAGCGCCTCAACCCCTGATACTTACTTGCCGCTGACGATCTGCTTGATCAGCGTTTCGTGGGCGGCCATGTCCCCTGGGCGGGAAATGACCTGAACCACGGTCATGCGGCCGCCGGACGCACCCATCAGCGTGGTGTTGAGGGTCTGGCCGCCGCCCTGGGTGGCGGTGCTGTCCACCTGACGCAGGCCCAGGCCAGTACTCTTCAGGGTCAGGCTTTTCTCACTCAGCTTGTTGTAATCGGGCAGCGCCTTGCGTTGTGCCGAGTCGAAATCGGCCGCTGTGCCGTCCAGAAATTCGCCATCGTTATCCTTGACCGTGACGCCTTCCGGCAAATTGTTTTCTGCAGCGATCACCACCGTTTTGGTGGCTTCGTTGGCGTACATGGTGCCGCTTGCGCCGGTAGGGCTGGTTGGCAGGGCATTGGCGACGAAACCCTTGGGCAGGGTGAACGTGAACTTGCCGCCGAGCATCGAGACCTTTTGCGTCTGCGCCGCATCCTTGGCGGGCGCCTTGGCCGCCTGCGCACTCAAAGCCCCCAGGCTGGCCGCCGCTGCCAGCAACAGGACAACGGCTTTTTTACTCAACAGTGACATTCGATATCTCCAGGGATGGTCGCGCGATGGTGGGCGATCATCCCATGGAGGTTGTGAGGCATTCCAGTGCGGGGTAACAGACGGTCGCGTGGTTTGAACCGAGGCCGATGGTGGGCGAGCCCGTTCGATTGACGTACGGGCCGTTGCTCTATTCGTTTGAAATCGTTGAGGGAGTAGCGCTGCACACCGGTTTTGCCAGCAGGCGCCGAGTGACCCCGAGCATGGCCACTGAGACGGCGACACCGAGGCCGAAGCCGAGCATGCCCATGCTGGGCAAGGCCAATGTCACCACCAGGCAGAACGCCGAAAACGAATACATGCCCGTGGCCGTCGCCCGCAGCAGCACGGCGGTAAAGGCTGGGCCGCGGGTTTGTTGGGAGAACACCGCCATCACACTGCCCAGCACCGGGAACACCGCGAGCAGGCCGCTCCAGCGGTCGCCGACGGTGCTGGCCAACCAGGTAACAGCGAGGGTGAGCAGGGCGCCGGCGACCATGCGCAGCAGCAATTTGTCGGACTTCGGTGCCGGGCCGGCAAGGACCGGTCGCACGGAAGGAAACAGGTAAGGCGCGGCCAAAAGAGCGGTCGCGGCGGCGAGCACGGATAACAGCAGCGACGGCGTCATCAGTGACAACACCACGGCAATCACAGCCCAGACTATTAATGAAACCGTCAATGCCAGCGGCCATCCCGTGCGTTGGCAGACCTGCGCGTAGGTCACGCAAAAGGCGATCATGGCGAACATGGCCGACAGGGCTGCCATAGCCGATTGGGCGGCGAATGCCTCGCCTTGTTCAATGGCGAGAAAAAACAGGATCGGCCCGACCACCACCGGCAACCCGGACAACCAACCCGCCACGCTGGGGCCCCAGCGTTTACCGGCCAGGGAAATCAGCAGCAGGAAACCAGGAATCACCAGCAGTTTGAGGATCAACACGCGCACATCTCCATTGGTGTGAGGTAGCAACGGTAACATTGCAGCTGGAAGATTGCGCTACAGATTGGATGATTTTGTATACAAAAATACCGCCAGCGACCTGCCATTGGCTCAAGCTTTTTTCGCCATCTGGCTCGATCCGCGCGCCCGGCGATACCGAGTTGCACCAGCAGTTGCTGGGCATTGCCCCCTAAAGTTTGCGATGATCTACCGGCGACCCTGCGCCTTCCCACCTGTTGATGGATCATCGTGTGAAATTCAGTTTGCCCAAAATCGGCACAGCGCCGTTTTGCCCGCCGGAAGTGGCGGGTTCCGTCGCCGTGGACCCCGGCGCATCGTTCTTCAAGCGGGTCCTGCGCTTTGCCGGTCCCGGCTTGCTGGTTTCCATCGGCTACATGGACCCGGGCAACTGGGCCACCGCCATCGAGGCTGGATCACGCTTTGGCTACAGCCTGTTGTTCGTGGTGCTGCTGGCGAGCCTGGCGGGGATGGTGGTGCAATGCCTGTGCTCGCGACTGGGCATCGCCACCGGGCGTGACCTGGCGCAATTGTGCCGCGAGCGCTACAGCCAACGGACCGCACGCACCCAATGGGCATTGGCGGAGATATCGATCATCGCCACCGACCTTGCCGAGGTGCTCGGTTGTGCCCTGGCTTTCCATTTATTGCTGGGCTGTTCGCTGACCTTCGGTATCGCCCTCACGGCCTTCGACACCCTGCTGGTACTGGCTCTGCAGAACCGGGGTTTCCGTCGACTTGAAGCAATCATGCTGGTACTGGTGGCGACCATTGGCGCCTGTTTTTTTGTCGAGTTGCTGCTGATCAAACCGTACTGGCCGGAGGTCGCCCAAGGCTTCAAGCCATCGCTGTCGGCCATCAGTGATGCGGCGCCGTTGTACCTGGCCATCGGCATCCTTGGGGCCACGGTGATGCCGCATAACCTGTACCTGCACACCTCGATTGTGCAAACCCGGTTGATCGGCAAGGACCTGGCCAGCAAACAGGATGCGGTGAAACTGGCACGCATCGACACCATCGGCTCGCTGGCATTGGCGCTGATGGTCAACGCGGCAATCCTGATCCTCGCGGCGGCGGCCTTTCATCAGACCGGGCATAGCGATGTGGTGGACATCCAGGACGCCTATCACTTGCTCGATCCCTTGGTGGGCGGGGCGTTGGCCAGTGTGCTGTTCGGCGTCGCACTGTTGGCTTCAGGGCAGAGTTCGACCTTCACCGGCACCATCGCCGGCCAGGTGATCATGGAGGGTTACCTGAACCTGCGTCTGCCATGCTGGCAACGGCGTCTGATCACCCGCGGGCTGGCACTGATCCCGGCATTCATCGGCGTCTGGCTGATGGGCGAAAATGCAATCGGCAAGTTGCTGGTGTTGAGTCAGGTGGTGCTGAGTCTGCAGCTGCCGTTTGCGTTGTATCCGCTGATTCGCATGACCAATGACCGCCAGTTGATGGGGTCGCTGGTGAACAGGCTGCCAACGCGGGTGTTGGCATGGGGGTTGTTTGTGCTGATCAGTGGGGCGAATAGCTGGTTGATCCTGCAGTTTCTGGGGTGAGAGGTCTGGCCCCTTCGCGAGCAGGCTCGCTCTCACAGTTGACCGCGTTCCCTTGTGGGAGCGAGCCTGCTTGCGAAGAACGATAACGCGGTTCGCCTGAAAAAACGCAGGTAAAAAGAACCCGGTGCGACGTGGACCGCACCGGGTGTTTGTCCAGGCTGCAGCGGTTCTTCGTGGGTCCCCGCGCAGCCTGTTGAACGCTTTAGGCTCGTTCGAGCGCCAAGGCCACGCCCTGACCGCCACCGATGCACAGGGTGGCGAGGCCTTTCTTGGCGTCACGCTTGAGCATTTCATGCAGCAGGGTGACCAGCACGCGGCAACCCGAGGCACCGATCGGGTGGCCGAGGGCGATGGCGCCGCCGTTGACGTTGACCTTGTTCAAGTCCCATTCCAGGTCCTTGGCCACGGCCAGCGATTGCGCGGCGAACGCTTCGTTGGCTTCGATCAGGTCCAGTTGATCGATGGACCAACCGGCCTTGTCCAGGCAACGGCGAGTGGCCGACACCGGGCCGATACCCATGATTGCCGGGTCGACGCCGGCGTTGGCGTAAGCGGCGATTTTGGCCAGTACCGGCAGGCCCAGGGCCTTGGCTTTTTCAGCGCTCATCAGGATCACGGCGGCCGCGCCGTCATTGAGCGAAGAGGCGTTGCCGGCGGTCACCGAACCGTCCTTCTTGAACGCAGCCTTGAGTTTGCCCAGGGATTCGGCAGTGGTGCCAGCCCGTGGCTGCTCGTCGGTGGCGAAGGACAGCGGATCGCCCTTGCGCTGCGGGATCAGGATCGGGGTGATTTCATCGACGAAGCGCCCGGCTTCGATGGCGGCCACGGCTTTCTGCTGCGAGGCGGCGGCAAACGCATCCTGCTGCTCACGGCTGAGGCTGTATTTCTCGGCCAGATTCTCGGCGGTGATGCCCATGTGGTAATCGTTGAACGCATCCCACAGGCCGTCGCTGATCATGGTGTCGACGATTTGCGCGTGACCCATGCGCAGACCGGTGCGTGCTCCGGGCATGACGTAGTTGGACAGGCTCATGTTTTCCTGGCCGCCGGCAATGATCACGTCAGCGTCGCCGCAGCGAATCGCCTGTGCGCCCAGATGCAAGGCTTTAAGGCCCGAGCCGCAGACCTTGTTCAGGGTCATGGCCGGCACGGCGAAGGGCAGGCCGGCCTTGATCGACGCCTGGCGCGCAGGGTTTTGCCCGGCGCCGGCGGTCAACACCTGGCCCATGATCACTTCATCGACCTGTGCAGGGTCGAGCCCGGTTTGTGCCAGCAGCTGGCGGATGACGGCCGCGCCCAGGTCGACGGCGGACACATTGGCCAGCGAACCCTGGAAACTGCCGATCGCGGTGCGCGTGGCGGCGACAATGACGACTTCTTGCATGGAATGATTCCTCACTGGGCAGCGAACTGCATTTCCGGTACGTGGTCCGGCACGATCAGTTTACCGGCAGTCTTGGCGACGATCTCTTCGACGCTGACACCCGGTGCGCGCTCTTTCAGAATGAACGCGCCGTTTTCGATTTCCAGGTAAGCCAGATCGGTCAGCACACGCTTGATGCAACCGGCACCGGTCAGCGGCAGGCTGCACTTGGACAAGAGCTTGGACTCACCGTCCTTGGACGCATGGGTCATGATGACGATGATGTTGTCGGCGCCGGCCACCAGGTCCATCGCGCCGCCCATGCCCTTGACCAGTTTGCCGGGGATCATCCACGAGGCGATGTTGCCTTCGACGTCCACTTCGAACGCGCCCAGCACGGTCAGGTCGACATGGCCACCGCGGATCATGGCGAAGGATTCGGCCGAGGAGAAGATCGAAGCGCCGATACGGGCGGTCACGGTTTGTTTGCCGGCGTTGATCATGTCGGCATCGATGGTTTCTTCGGTCGGGAACGGACCCATGCCCAGCAGGCCGTTTTCCGACTGCAGCATGACTTCCATGCCTTCGGGGATGTAGTTGGCGACCAGGGTCGGAATGCCGATGCCCAGGTTCACGTAGAAGCCGTCCTGCATTTCGCGGGCGACGCGTTGAGCCATTTGTTCGCGGGAAAGTGCCATTGTTGTTATTCCTTCATTCGGTCCGGGGGCAGGGGATCACTTACGCACGGTGCGCTGTTCGATGCGCTTCTCGAACGTGCCGCAAATGACCCGGTCGACGTAGATGCCAGGGGTGTGGATCTGCGACGGGTCCAGCTCGCCGGGTTCGACGATTTCTTCGACCTCGACCACGGTGATCTTGCCGGCGGTGGCCGCCAGCGGGTTGAAGTTCTGCGCGGTGTGGCGGTAGATCACGTTACCGAAATGGTCGGCTTTCCAGCCTTTGACGATGGCGAAGTCACCGGTGATGGACTCTTCCATCAGGTACTTGCGGCCATTGAATTCGCGTACTTCCTTGCCTTCGGCAACCGGGGTGCCGACGCCGGTGGCGGTGAAGAAAGCCGGGATGCCGGCGCCGCCTGCGCGCATTTTTTCAGCGAGGGTGCCTTGCGGGGTCAGGATGACTTCGATTTCGCCTTTGAGCAGTTGCTCTTCGAACAGCTTGTTTTCGCCGACGTAGGAGGCGACGACTTTGCTGATCTGGCGGTCGGTCAGCAGCACGCCAAGGCCGAAACCGTCGACGCCGCAGTTGTTGGAAACCACGGTGAGGTCGCGAGTCCCCTTGCGCTTGATCTCGGCGATCAGGTTCTCCGGGATCCCGCACAGGCCGAAGCCGCCGGCGATCACGGTCATGCCGTCTTCAAGACCTGCCAGAGCTTCCTCGTAGGAACTCACACGCTTGTCGAAACCTGCCATATGCACCTCTTTTATTCTTTGTGGGCGGCTGGCTAGCCGTATGGGATGAGTGTCACGCTGTGAGATTAATTTGTTAAGTTGATTTTTAATGTAGATTGATAGATAAACCTCAATAATGCGCCGCTTTGGAGGCAACGATTATGACAGTCAAGCAGATCCGTGCCTTCCTGGCCGTGGCTCAGAGCCTGAGTTTTGCCGTGGCCTGCGAGCGCCTGCACCTTTCGCAATCGGCCTTGAGCCTGACGATCAAGGCGTTGGAGGAAGGCCTGGGCGGTCGGCTGTTCACGCGTAACACACGTAACGTGGCGTTGACTGCCGAGGGGGAATCCCTGGTGCCGCTGGCGCGCCGCTTGATTGCCGACTGGGACAATGCCGAGGACGAACTGCGCCAGCGTTTCACCCTTCAGCGCGGTCGCGTGACCCTGGCCGCCATGCCATCGTTTGCCGGCAACCTGCTGCCACCGATCCTCAAGACATTCCGCGCCCGCTACCCGAAAGTCAACGTCACGGTCAACGATGTGATCAACGAGCAAGTCCTCGAAATGGTCCGGGACCGCCAGGTGGAGTTGGGGGTGGCATTCGAGCCGACCCAGAGCTCGTCGCTGCAGTTCACGCCGTTGTACATCGACCGTTTTGTCGCGGTGGTACCCCATGATTCGCCGCTGGTGGAGCTCGATGAAATCGACTGGCAGACCTTGCTCAAGGAACCGTTCATCACCTTGCAACGCCCATCGACGGTGCGGGTGATGCTCGAAGAACACTTGCAGGCACGGGGCATGAAGCTGCCGGTGGAGTTCGAGAGCCATCAACTGGCGACAGTCGGGCGGATGGTCGCCAGCGGGTTGGGCGTGAGCGCGGTGCCGGCGTTGTGTGCCGGGCAGATGCGCGAGTTGGGCGCGCGGTGCATTACCTTGCGTGATCCGGTGGTGGAACGGGCGCTTGGGGTTTTGACCTTGCCGGGGGGAGAGTTGTCGGCGGCGGCGCAGGCGTTGTTTGATGTGCTTAAAGAAGAAAACCTCGGTGAACGAATTTCTATAGGCTGATCCCAATCCCGCCGGTTTGCATTGATCAGGAAGTGAGGCTTTGAGCCAATAACGGCAATAGCTGCTCACACGAGCCCTCGATCTTCAAATCCAGGATCTCGTCCGCTCGGGTCTTGCCCAGGTTGATCGCAATCAGCGGTTTGCCCTGATCCACCACCGCGCGACACAGGCGAAACGCCGAGTACGCCATCAGCGACGAGCCGACCACCAGCAACCCGGCGGCATGTTCCACCGCGGCCATCGCTTTGGCAGCCGTGGCCTGCGCAACGTTCTCACCGAAAAACACCACGTCCGGTTTCATTCGCTCACCTCGGCAATGCGGGCAATGCGGCACTTGAAAGCGTGCCTCGAACGCCGGATCGAGCAGGGTGTCGCCGTCCGGTGCCTGCACCGCGTCGACGTCCGCGAGGTATGGGTTGCGGGTTTCCATCAGGCGCTGGATCGAATCCCGTTCGCTGCGCTTTCCGCAGTCCAGGCACAGCACCCGGTGCAGGCTGCCGTGCAGTTCAATGACGTCGTGGCTGCCGGCCTGATCGTGCAGG
This sequence comes from Pseudomonas reinekei, assembly GCF_001945365.1. Classification (GTDB taxonomy): domain Bacteria; phylum Pseudomonadota; class Gammaproteobacteria; order Pseudomonadales; family Pseudomonadaceae; genus Aquipseudomonas; species Aquipseudomonas reinekei. The sequence continues at coordinate 5,255 of NZ_MSTQ01000026.1, read as the reverse complement.
GTGTCGACGTTCTGGGTGATCAGCCCACTGATCTGCCGGGTGTTCTGCAAGACAGCCAGTGTCTCGTGAGCCACGTTCGGTTGCGCCTGACGCACCCGCGGCCAGCCGAGCATCGCCCGAGCCCAATAGCGTCGACGGGACTCCGGGGTGGAGAGAAACTCCTGATACATCATCGGTTGCCGGCCACGTCGCACACCCTGGTTGTCGCGATAGTCGGGAATGCCCGACGGGGTGCTGATGCCGGCGCCGGTCAGGACGGCGAACGGCTTGTCGGCCATGAGCTGCTGAAGCCGGTCGAGTTGTTCGTGGATCAAAGGGTCAAACATCATCGGCACTCCGCAAACCTGTAGGCGCGAGCTTGCTCGCGAAGGTGTGTCAGCCAGACAAATGTACCTGATACACCTTCGCGAGCAAGCGCCCTCCCCACAAAGGCGGGGTGTTTATTTGCGCGCCTCCAGGATCAGGTTGAAGGGCGTTTGCGTGGCCCGGCGAAAACTGGAGAACCCGGCCTCGGTGAATACCTTGCGCAACCGCGCCTCACCCGCTTGCGCACCGAGACCGAGGCCCACTTCCTGGGACAGCGAATTGGGCGTGCAGATGAAGGTCGAGGCGGCGTAGAACAACCGGCCGACCGGGGTGATGTTGTCATCGAGCGCGTCATTGGCGAACGGTTCCACCAGCAGCACCGAGCCATCCGCTTTCAATGACGCGTAAGCGTGTTTCGCCGCGCCGACCGGGTCGCCCATGTCGTGCAGGCAGTCGAAGTAGCAGATCAGGTCGTAGTCATCGCCGGGGTAGTTTTTCGCCGTGCCCTGGAAAAACCGCGCACGGCTGGACACGCCTCCTTCTTCAGCGCGTTGGGTGGCCACGGTGACGGAGGGCGCGTGGTAATCGAAACCGACGAACTGCGAATGGGGAAACGCCTGGGCCATGATCACCGTCGACGCGCCATGGCCGCAGCCGATGTCCGCGACCCTGGCGCCTTCCTCCAGCTTGGCCACTACGCCGCTGAGGGCCGGCAGCCATTCGGTGATCAGGTGCGCTTTGTAGCCGGGGCGGAAGAACCGTTCGGTACCGCTGAACATGCACGGATGGTGATCGCCCCAGGGCAGGGCGCCGTCGCCGCGCATGGCGTTGACGAGTTTGTCCTTGTCGTGGAAGAACGACGCGACCACTCCGATACCGCCGGCGATGTACACCGGTGAGTCTTCGATGGCCAATGCCAGGGCTTGTTCTTCAGGCAGGCGGAACTGGCCGTCGCGGTGTTCCATGTAGCCGGAAGCGGCGTGGGCGCTGAGCCATTCGCGCACCAGGCGGGGGTTGCAGCCGGTTTTGCCGGCGAGTGTTTCAGGGCTGATCGGCTGGCTGTCGGCCATGGCCCGGTACAGGCCGAGTTCTTCGCCGAGGATGACGTTGGCGAGCATCGCCGCGCCGCCCATGTCATTCACCAGTTTGCCCATGAAGTCGTTGAGTCTGGCCTCGTCCATCACGTGTGCTCCTTCAGAAAGGATCACGGTCCAGAGGCTTCGTTTGCCTGGGCATACGCCGCTGGGCGGTGGTCGTGGGATGTGTGGATTAAGTTTAGTCTGCAAGCCGCGTAACGCGGGTTGGAGCGACGAAAGCGGCTGTGGCTGACACTGACTCCCACAGGGTTTTGTGGTGATTGCTGGGACCGCATGTATCCCTCTGTATCTAACCGGCCTCTCGATACAGTCCCCCGCAATTCATGACCACCGCCGAACACAGACCAGATACAAACCTGCGCTGAACTGTGCAAGCCACTTTTCCTGGTCGCCTTCATCGGCGGCCATTCGCACTGACTCTGTTCCGCGCCTGATGCGGTCAAGGGGACCACAATGACAACACCTGTGCCTGAATCCACTCTTAATGCTACGCCAGTCAATCGCCTGCGGGTCGATCACTACACCCACGGCATCATCGGCCCGAGTCAGCCGATGCTTGGGCCACTGGCCGACGGCGGTACCCTGATTACCGGTACACCACCGGGCTGTTGGGGGCCGATGATCACGCCAGCGTTTGAAGGTGGCCATGAAGTGACGCAACCGGTAGCTATCGTCGGCGCGGAAATCGGCGATGCCGTGGCGATCAAAATCAAAAGCATGCGCGTGACGTCGCTGGCAACGTCCTCCGGCGTGATGAAGTTCGTTGAAGGGCGCTACAACGGCGATCCATTCGTCGCCAAATTCTGCTCCAAGTGCGGCACCGAACATCCGGCCAGCCATGTCGAAGGCATTGGCGAAGACGCCATTCGCTGCAGCAACTGCAATGCCGAAGTCAGCGCGTTTCGCTTCAGCCACGGCTATGTGATCGTGTTCGACGCGCAGAACCAGGTCAGCCTGACGGTCAATCAGGACATCGCCGATCAACTGGCCGGCAATGCCTCGCAAATGTCGGCACTGCCGGAGTTCGCCGCGCAGCACTCGATCCTTTCCCTGGCCCGTGCCGATATTCCCGGCGTCGCGGCGCACATGCGGCCGTTCCTCGGCAACATCGGCACTCTGCCATCCCGTGACCTCCCCGATTCGCACAACTGCGCTGATTTCGGCCAATACCTGATCAACGCACCGCACCGTTTCGGCATGTCCCGCGAAGAACTGCACGCGGCCAAGACCGACGGCCACATGGACACCAATTCGATCCGCGAAGGCTGCGTATTGATCTGCCCGGTGAAAGTGCCGGGTGCCGGGGTGTACATGGGCGACATGCACGCCCAGCAGGGCAACGGCGAAATCGCCGGGCACGCCACCGATTGCTCCGGGGAAACCGAAGTCGAAGTGCAGGTGGTGAAAAACCTGACACTGGAAGGGCCGATCCTCCTGCAAAACCTTGATGACCTGCCACCGATGGCGCGCCCGATGAACGCCGAGCAACGGGCCAAAGTCCGCGAGTTGGGTGAGCGTTGGGGCCAGCACGAGATCGAGCAGAGCGGCCCGATCACCTTCCTCGGCAGCGGCGAGAACCTCAATCTGGCGGTGGAAAACGGCCTGCAACGCGCTGCTTCCGTCACCGGCCTGCCGTACGATGAAGTGCTCAACCGCGCCACCATCACCGGTTCCATCGACATCAGCCGCCTGCCGGGCACCGTGCGTGTGACGTTCCTCTGCCCGATGGACGTGCTGGATCGCATCGGCATTGGCCATCTGGTGCGCGAAAAGTACGACCTGGCGTAACCCCGCCCAAGCGGGTTTGTATTCGAACGTGTACAGACCCGCTGGCGATACACGCCCTGCCGTTTTCCGTCAGTGCGCAACACAGTCCCGATACACCGCTTCGATTAACTGTGAGTCCGCACTGACAACCTTTGAGACCGACATCATGCAAACCCCCATCACTTCCGCCAAGGCCAGCGCCGGGCTCGGCTTGCGTCGCGGTTTAATGAAAGACCTGCTGGCCGCCCCGACCGGCCATTTCGACTTTCTCGAAGTCGCGCCCGAGAACTGGATCGGCATCGGCGGCGCCCACGGCGCGGCGTTGCGAACCCTCGCGGAGCGCTATCCGTTGTCCTGTCACGGCCTGTCGTTGTCACTGGGCGGGCCGTCACCGCTGGACGTCGGATTTCTGCAAGAGGTGCGGGTTTTCCTCGATCACTACAACGTGCCGCTGTACAGCGAGCACCTGAGTTACTGCAGCGATGACGGTCATCTCTACGACCTGTTGCCGTTGCCCTTTACCGAAGAGGCGGTGCATCACGTCGCCGCGCGCATTCGCCAGGCTCAGGACGTTCTCGGTCGACGCCTGGCAGTTGAAAACGTCTCCTACTACGCCGCGCCACAGCAGGACATGGACGAAGTAACGTTCACCAACGCGGTACTGCGCGAGGCCGATTGCGACCTGTTGCTGGACGTCAACAACGTCTACGTCAATTCGATCAATCATGGGTTCGACCCGCAGACGTTTCTCGCTCGTATCGATTCCAACCGCGTGGTGGCGATGCACATCGCCGGGCATTTCGATGAGTCCGATACCTTGAAGATCGACACCCACGGTGCATCGGTCAAACCGGCGGTGTGGTCGTTGCTGAGCGAGGCCTACGCCCGTTTCGGCGCGCAACCGACCCTGCTGGAGCGGGATTTCAACTTTCCGGCGTTTTCCGAACTGGTTGCCGAATTAAATACCATCCGCCGGTTGCAGAGCGAGGAGGTGAGCCGTGGCTAAGCGCTCGCTGCACGAACAGCAAAACAGCATGGGCCTGTACCTGCGCGATCCCGATCACTGCGCCCCGCCGCCCGAGATGGACCCGGCGCGGGCGCGGGTGTATCGCGACCTGGTGTTCGCCAACCTGTCGTCGTTGATCAGCGGAACTTTTCCGGTGCTGGTGAACATTCTCGGCGACCAACAGTGGCGGGCACTTGTGCGACTGTTCCTGCGCGACTACCGTGCCCACACGCCGAAATTCGGTGAAATCGCCGAGGAGTTCGTCGAGTTTCTCGCCTCTGAACCTGCGGCGCTGGCCGATGGATCGTGGCCGCCGTTCATGGTCGAACTGGCGCACTACGAATGGGTGGAAATGGCCCTGCAACAGTCCGTGGCCGAGCCGTTGCCCCTTGGCGATAGCGCGTCGTTGCTGGATCGTCCGTTGCAGGTTTCACCCTTGGCGTGGCCGTTGGCCTATGCCTGGCCGGTGCAATTGCTGGGGCGGGATTTTCAGCCCGATGTGGCCCCGGATCAGCCGACGTTGTTGCTGGTGCGTCGTGACCTGGATTTCAGCGTGAAGTTTTCCGGATTGAGCCCGTTGGCGTTTCGGTTGTTGCAGCGCATCGATGAATTTCCCGGACTGACCGGGCGAGGGCAACTGCAGGGGGTGGCGGTGGAGGCGGGGATGACCGGCTCAGCGGAGTTTTTCGATAACGGTTTGGCGTTGTTGCGGCAGCTGTATGAACAACGTGTGGTGGGATTTACCTGAAGATCCCGCAGGCGACGTAGGGGTTGATCCCTACGCCGCGTTTTCGTTTTAGCGAATCGCCCTACATCAACCTCATCCTTCCCTGACTTCTTTCCCCGCTTAACCCACGCAAAGTCCATCGCGCCCAATTTCCTGCGCGAAGGATTGCTTATGTTCGACCCGGTTTTTTATGTGGTTCCTGATGTTTCGGTGGGCTGATGGATCACATCGCCCGCATTGAGCTCGAGCTCGACAGCTTCCCGGACACCCTGACGCTTTACCGCCAACAGCTCGAACGCTGGTTCAGCCAGACCGCCGACAAGGTCAGCCATGCCACGGACATGCCTTCGCT
>NZ_MSTQ01000025.1 GCF_001945365.1 Pseudomonas reinekei | reverse complement strand
GTGTCCATCGGCGACCACCGCACCGAGGATGTCGGCCAGAACGAAACCATCCGCATCGGTGCCAACCGCAGCGTGACCATCGGCGGCAACAAGGCCGAGACCATCAAGCTGGCCAAAGCCGAAACCATTGGTTTGGCCAAGGCATTGACCATTGGCGCGGCGTACCAGACCAGTGTTGGCGCGGCCATGAACACCACGGTGGGCCTGAGCCAGAGCGAGCAGGTCGGCATCCATAAATCGGTGGCGGTGGGCAAGAAATTCACCATCGACGCCGGGGATGAATTCAAGGTCACGGTGGGTAAATCCACCCTAGTGATGAAGTCCGACGGCACCGTAATGATCAACGGCCGTACCTTCGATTTCAGCGCCAGCGGCGCGGTGCAGATCAACGGCAAAGATGTCGATATCAACTGAGGGGCGGACATGGAATTTCGCAACCTGACGCCCTTCGATGCGTTGTGTTTTAGCGCGCTGGGCATGGACGATCAAGAGTACCCGGTGCTGGTCATGAAAGTGGGTTATCGGTTGCTGCCGATTGACGGGCAACCGGGGCGGTTTCGCGCCGAGGTGCTGGACGATGACCCGCTGCCACTGTGCACCGCTGACCGCTACTACGGCGAAGAAGGGGCAAGCAGCGTCTGCGAGGAAAGTGACCTGGCACCGTTCAAGCCACGTTGCGATGTGATCGTGGCGGGCAATGCTCATGCGCCGCAAGGTCAACCAGCAACGCAGTGGACGGCCGGACTGCGCATCAGCACGCCGGTGGCGCCACCGCCCAGAATCGACGTGCCGCTACCGACGCCAATGAGTCCCGGCGAACGGCTGACCGAGTATCAGCTAATGGCATGGCAAGCAGCCCAGCAAGAAGCTTTTAAGCGTCGTGCCGAAGCGCCGACACACCATAACTTGTTGGACAAACACCTGAGTTTCACTGGCCCTCGCCAGTTTCGTCACAGCTTGTTTGGTGGCTGGCAATTGACTGAGCCGCAACCGGCCACCTCGGTGCCATTGCGCTGGGAATATGCCTTCGGGGGCAGCAGCGTTGTGATTAATCCCGAACATGCGGTTGATGAAAACACTCCGCCGTATTTGCTCAACGAGGTGTGTTACAGCAACCCGCTGGGCCGGGGCTGGATTGAAAAACGCCAGGAAGATCTGGGCTATCACTTGGACAGGCCGCTGCGCGAACTGCCCGCGCCGCAGATCGAGCTCATCGACCAACCGGAGTGGCGCCTAGAACGGGCCAAACATCCCGAGGGTGAACTCGACGCCAACGGCATGGCGCAAGTCGCGGCCAGCTACAAAAACCAACCAGTGGGGTTTGGCGTGGTGGGCCGTGCCTGGGCACCGCGACTGCCATTGGCCGGGCACTATGACGAAACCTGGCAGCAGGAGCGCTGGCCGGGCTTGCCACGGGATTTCGACTTTGCCTACTGGAACGGCGCGCCCGTGGATCAGCAGATCGACTTTCCGCCGCCTGCGTTTCAACTTGAACTGTTCAACCTCACCGAGCCCGATCTTACGCCCGACGGCACGTTGAACGTCGAATTGCCCGGCCATCGCCCCTTTGTGCTGATGCGCCTGCACAACGGCGCCATGCTGCCACTGCCCATGCTCACCGACACCCTGCGCATCGACACCGAGGCCATGACCCTGGCGCTGACTCATCGCATCAGCCTGCCCAATCACCTGGGCATTCGCGTTCTGGAAGCTCGTTTCGAAACTGATCCGAACGCACCGCTGATAAAGCGCACAGCCAAGGAGGTGCTCTGACATGGCCGATAACGTCAGCGCCCGTAAGCAGGGCAAATGGAAGGTCGTCAGCATCGTCCCGGATGTGTGCAAGACACCAATGGGCAGCGCCATCCCGCCGGTGCCCTACCCGGTCACCGCCGAACTCAAAACCGCTACCGGCGTGGCCAAATCCGTACGCGCCAACGGCAACCCGGTGGTGGTGTTCGACAAGAGCCTGGTGCCGACCACTAAGGGGGATGGAGCCGGCGCCGCCAAAGGCGTCAAAAGCAACACCGTCGGTGGCAAGTGCTACCCGCTGGAAAAAAGCAGCACCGTTCGGGCTGAAGGCAAGCTGGTGGTGCGCCATGACGACAAGTTCTGGATGAATGGGGCGTAACGCATGGCAGAGCCGATCAATCTAGCCCCGGTGCGGGTGCATGCGGTCAGTGTGCCGATGCGTTCAAATCCGACACACCTGCACAAATTTCACGAAATGATGTTGCAGGCCAATGGCGACGATACCGTTCAGGCTGACATCTTCGGAACAGATCCTCAGGGCAATCCCTCACACAAATCTTTCATCCTGAATGAGCAGGGGTATGAACAACTGCGCAAGGAGCTCCTTGCCAGCGAATTGGCGACGATGCCGCCGTTTAGTTCGTTCAAGAGTGGCAACACCATTGGGCGCGTCGTAGGTGAGACAGTCCCTGCCGCCGTCCCCGCCACACAGGCAAATCCACCAATAGAAACGGAAACAGAGGAGGAAAAAGGATGGTGGGCTAGTGCAAGCCCATGGGTACACGGCAGCCTGGATGTCCTGGGCTTCGTACCTGGGCTGGGTGCAATTCCGGATCTAATTAACGCCGGGATCTATGCTGCTGAGGGTGATGCGGTCAATGCTAGCCTCTCAGCAGTTGCAGCAATTCCCCTTGCAGGCGATGCGCTAAAAGGCAGTGTATTAATTGGAAAGGGCATCAACAAAGCTGGAGTTCAGGGTGGCAGGGAAGTATCCGAAAGAGCTGCACGTACCATTGAAACAAAAGCAATAGATCCACCTTCATCCAAAGGGAAAAATGGCGGGAAATTTTTAAGCAATGAAAAGTGTTTATTACGTCCTTACAAACCAGACACATGCAAAGCAAAAGGTTTAACAGGCCATCATGTCGTACCAGATCGTGCATTCAGACAAGGTCCACGCCAAGGCCCCAACAGAAAACAAATCCCCGGAGGTCTTTCCGAGTCAGAGGGGTTAGTTATTTGTGTAAAAGGAAAAGGACTTACGGACCAACACGGAAAAATACACAGGGCTTATGACCCTCTTGAAACGGCACTTGGGTTATCTGAAACACCACCCGGGACCACTACCCTGCTAAAACTTGAAGTAATGGGCGCACTGGCAGCTGCACGAGTTACTGGGTGTAACGCTGGACTATTGGCCGCTCAACTACGCGCCTATCACGAAACCAAAGGATTACCTTCACAATTCAGAGTCAGGGCTGATAAATCAGGCAAACTTATAAAATTCACCCCACCGGGCTCCCTTGGTAAAGTCGGCGCTGGTGACTTCTAAAGGAAGATATAGATGACCTCGAAACAACCCCAAACCCTAATTATGAATACGGGATCAGCAATCGACAGGGACATGTACTACATGTCATGCTCATTCACAGATCGGGCTTTGGATGAACCTTATTCTCGACTTTTTTTCTACCAGGACAAAAATAAGGACAAGTGGTTCTATCATGACCAGCCAGACTGGCATGTGGTCTCAACCTGCTTCCCTCCTCCGACCTTAGGAGCAACACGCAAAATCTATGCACTAAGCGAAGAAGGCCATATTGAATGCTTTAGCAGAGATGCAATTAGCGTTGAGAAAATACAAGATGCTGGACTCGATCCATCCAGCAAAATGTATGGATACGTCCATAAACTAAAATATATAGATGGCCAAATGTATAGTTGTGGTCACAGAGGGCAGATTTATAGAAAAAACGAATCCACCTGGGAGCACTTTGATGACCACATACTTCAAAAAAATAAATTAATCACAGAAACCCCTGACATGAATTTTATGGAGAGCATCAAGCTTTCTCTAGACGAAACACTCGACTTGTATGATATAGACGGATCAAGAGACGACATCTACGTCGTCGGAACCGATGGCTTTCTAGCCAATCACGATGGAATCCAATGGCATAAATTACCCCGACTCACGGCAGCCGATCTTCATTGTTTATATATTTCATCCTCCGGCCTTGTTTGGATAGCAGGTTCACAGGGGACAGTTCTTAGTGGAAACGCACGACTGGGTTTTAAAGTGCTCGCACGCAAGAAAATAGACACTGATCTTTATTCACTAACTGAATTCCAAAACAACATTTATATAGGAGCCAGTGACGGCATTTACAAAATCATCGACACCAAAATAGAAAAACTCGACATCTTGGCTAAAGAAGTCAGCTGCATCGAATCAAAAGACGGTGTCATGTGGGCACTTTCGGCTGAAAAATTACTACGCTTTGATGGGTGTCGCTGGGAAGAGTTCACCCACATAGATAATTAATGGTCTCTATAACTCTTATAGCAAGGCTTATGCAAATTCACTCCAACAAAACACAAGTAGCAGCGGCAGAACCTTCACTGACTCAATACTTATCAGGAGGCTCTATGCCAGCCGTCGTTCTGGTCGGACACGACCATGATTGCCCGATGTGTGGCCCCACCACCATCAACAGCGGTACGCGCAACGTCACCGTCAACGGCCGCGCCGTCGCCCTTGTCGGCGACGCCTTCGGTTGCGGTGCCGTGATCACCAGCGGCTCGCCCTCAATGAACATCAACGGAAAGGCCGTGGCCCGCGTCGGTGACACCACCGACCACGATGGCGTGCTGGAAAACGGCGACGCCAAAGGCATCAAGAGCAACACCGTCGGCGGCAAGTGTTACCCGTTGGAGAAGAGCAGCACGGTGCGGGCTGAAGGCAAGCTGGTGGTGCGCCATGACGACAAGTTCTGGATGAATGGGGCGTAACGCATGGCAGAGCCGATCAATCTAGCCCCGGTGCGGGTGCATGCGGTCAGTGTGCCCGTCCGACGTCCTCCCAACAGCATCGCCGGCCCGGACGAAATGATGCTACAGCTCGGCGAGAACGGCGGCGTGCAAGTCGACGTGTTTGGGCGGGATGCACAAGGTAATGAACTGCACGAAAGCCGGGAGATGCAGGAGGATGAATACGAGGAAATGCGCAAAGGCTACTTGCGCGCCGAACTGGCGACGATGCCGCCGTTCAGTTCGTTCAAGAGCGGTAATACCATTGGGCGGGTTGTGGGTGAGACGGCGCCTTCGGCAGTTCCGGCATCACAGGCCAATCCGCCAATCGAAGCTGAAACCGAAGAAGAAGGCATCACCGGCGAACAGATCCTGGACGGCATCCAGCTAGGTTTGGATGTGGTGGGCCTGATACCCGTGGTCGGGGAAGTGGCCGATATTGCCAGCGGCGTCATTAGCCTTTTTCGCGGGGACTACGTGGGCGCTGGACTGTCGCTGTTGTCCGCGATTCCGTTTGTTGGCTATCTGGGCACCGCTGGTAAGGCCACCCGATACGGTGCGAAAATGGCCGAGGCCTCAGGCAAAGCGGGTAAGGAGGTTGTTGACAGAGCCGCAAAGGAGGCGGCGGAGAAAAAGGCCAGAGATGCAGCAGCCCGTAAACAGGAGCAAGGAGCAAGGATCACACCCAAAAAACTACGTAGGGTGGAGCCGAAGTGTTTCAACCCGCGGAACTCCAAAAGATACAAGAAAATGAGCGAGACAGATCAAAAGGAATATCTACGGGAATACGCTCGACAGCTCAAACGCCAGCAAGACTCTATAAACAGCATGTCGGCCAAAGACTTTGCCAGTGCTCGAGCTATGTTCAATGATGCCAAAAAAGTCTCGCGTAATGGAGGGCGAAATCCAAAGGCCGCTGCAGCTCAAGGTGCTTATCGAAGTAAGCGTGCAGGAGAAATCAAAGACAGCATTTATGAGAGCATCCGACGGAAAAACCCACAGGGTGACCCTAAAGCAGCTAGGGCTGAGGCTGCTGACCGAACCAATGAAATCATGGACTCTTTAGCCGCGCTGCATGAACCTGACATGGTGGCCGGTGGTTGGCACGAGCCCACCCCCTCATCCTTAGGTAATAAAGGCGTAAATAGCGCCATTGGCGGCAGCTGGAATCAAAAGGGACGCGTGAAACTATTGCAAGATGCTGCTGAAAAAGCCGTCGCCCGTGGTGATGGCTCAGACATCATGAATGTGGAACTGAAAATCTGTCCACCTGGCAGAAAAGGAAAATAACGATGAGAGATCCAGATTTCGCTTTATTTATCGAAACCTTTGGCGAGGCCACACACAGAACTCCAGTTCCTGAAGCCAGCCTTGTTTATTGGACCGATAAGCTACCTCCTATCCTACTGAGTTATTGGCGTGAGGAGGGTTGGGCAGGTTTTGCAAACGGCCTCCTGTGGATGGTTAATCCCGATGACTACGAGGACATCAAAGACGCATGGCTTGAAGAGACACCGTTTGCCAACATAGATAACTTCCACGTAATCGCACGCAGCGCGTTTGGTGACCTCTATTTATGCGGTGAGAGAACAGGGAGAAGCGTCACGATTGTCTGCCTTAATAACGAAATATTGGCTTTAAAAAACAAATTAAAACCTAAACCATTGCATGACCAAGACTTTTCAATTCAATCATTCTTTGGCTCTCATGAACCAGAAGACTTCGATTACAAAGACATCAACGGAAAACTGCTATTTGAACGCGCGTTGAAGAAATACGGTCCATTGGAGCCCGATGAGATGTACGGCTTCGAGCCCGCGCTCGTTATGGGTGGCAGCGCGACATTGGATACCCTCCGACGCCTCAAGCTGGATCCGCATCTTCATATTCTGCGTCAGCTCGACAGCCCGACACTACCGCTCTCAAGCTCCGATTTCGACAAGCTCATGAAATAGGCAAGGATTGCTAACGGACACTCATTTTCACGATTGCGCTTCTGGACTTTGTCAACTTCCGCGCCGTATTCCAATCCGGCGCGACGACACCCCGGTGCGCTACGTTCACGGTTTGGTCAGCCTGTTCCAACAGGGCGACACCGGCTTTCGCCGCACCTGCTACACCGCCGTGGTCGAACCGACCCTGAAGCGTTTCGACCTGCGCTCCAATTGGCGCATCTTCCAGGCCCAGAGCGTGCCCGACATCATCACCAGTGTGCTCACCGAGCAAAATCTCACCGATATCCGCAGCGAAATCTGCTTCGAGCACCAACCCCGCGAATACTGCGTACAGGCCGGCGAAACCGACCTCGACTTCATCGCCCGCCTCGCCGCCGAAGAAGGCCTGCTCTACACCTTCGAGCACCGCGCCGACGGCCACACCCTCGTCCTCACCGACCGCGTCGGTGGCCTGGGCACCATCGGCACCCACACCGATTGTCCGGTGATCTAGCAGCCGATGGCGCACGTCAGTTCGAGGTACACGTCGTCAACATGATTCAGTGGATTCGAGTGAAGGAGCCGGGGCGCCTTAACGGGGTCAAGCGACTTTTGATGACAACCTTACAAAATGCTCCTTTCGCGAGATGCTCGTACGCTTCCCGTGCTTTCTCGAACGGATACACCTGATCGATCACGGGACAACGTTGAGGAATGCGTTCATCCGGTCGAACGATGAACGCGGCGCCACGGCAATCCCGCGAAGGGTCGTCTGGCGGAAAATGAGTGGCATCAGATTGAGTTCAACGGTCTGCCCGGTCAAAAAGCCAATCTGCGCGATACGCCCGGAGGCCTTGGTCGCTGCGACGGATTGATTCATGCCGCTGCCACCAGCCACGTCGAGCAGCAGGTCCACGCCTTTGCCTTCGGTCAGTTTCACTGTTTCATCAGGACAGCTTTTCCAGCAACTCCAGCGCCTCGTCGAATTCAAAGCACTCGGCCTGCTGGACGACCCGATATTTGGCCAAGGTGGCAAACATGTCATCGACGTGCAGGGGCTTGGAGATGTGGTCGTTCATGCCGCAGGCAAGCGCCCGTTCGCGATCCCCTGCCATGGCGTCGGCCGTCATGGCGATCACCGGCAGCGTTGCCCAGCGTGATTGCTCACGAATCTTGCGGGTAGCGGTATATCCGTCCATCACCGGCATCTGGCAGTCCATCAATACACCATCGAAGTCTGCGTCACGCTCCAGTTGCTCGAGCGCCTGCGCGCCGTGGAAGGCCAGGCTCAGCTCGATGCCGGCGCTCTCCAACAGTTCACACGCCAGCATGGCCAATGCGGCCCGGCCACTTTGCGCGACGTCGACTTCCACGCCAAAACTGCGGGCCATGCTCGACAGAATCTCCCGTGCGCTGGAGTTGTCATAGACCACCAACACACGGCAGCCCGCGAGTTCGTCGGCAGTCACCATGCGTCGCACCTGAACGTCATGCTGCACGCCCAGGCTCACGTCGAAATGGAACGTCGAACCGTGCCCCGGCTCACTCTCGACCCAAATGTCCCCGCCCATCAACTCCACCAGATGCCGGGAGATGGCCAGGCCCAAACCGGTGCCACCGTATTTGCGGGTGGTGGAGCTATCAGCCTGGCTGAACGGCTGAAACAGCCGCGAGCATTGCTCGGTGTTCATGCCGATGCCGCTGTCACGCACCCAGAAATGCAACTGTGCCTGCTCACCCACAGCACCGCGCAGTTCTACACCGAGCACGACCTCGCCCTGCTCGGTGAATTTCGTCGCATTGTTGCCCAGGTTGATCAGCACCTGCCCCAGACGCAGCAGGTCGCCGATCAATGCGGTCGGCAAATCGGTGGCGGTGCTGAAGAGCAGCTCCAGGCCTTTGTCCTCGGCTTTCAGGCCAATCATGCTGGCGAAGCCGTCCAGCGCATCTTCAAGTCGGAAGGGAATGTGCTCGAGGTTCATCTTGCCGGCTTCGATTCTGGAAAAGTCGAGGATGTCGTTGATGATCCCCAACAGGTTTTCCGCCGAGCGATGGACCTTTTCGATGTAATTACGCTGACGATGGTTGAGCTCGGTGCGCAATGCCAAATGGCTCATGCCGATGATGGCGTTCATCGGTGTGCGGATTTCGTGGCTCATGGTGGCCAGGAAGTCGCTCTTGGCCCGGGTCGCCTCTTCTGCCGCCTCGCGTGCGCGCTGCACTTCGGCCTCGGCGAGCTTGCGGTCGGTGATATCGAAATACCAGTTGGCAGCCACGCCCCGCGCGCCCAGCGTCATTGTAATGGCTGAAACCAGCACATCAAAACGATCGCCCTCGGCACGTTGCATGCTAGCCTCGAAGTTCAGCACCGCGCCCTGCGACTCGGCGGCGAGAAAGCGCTGGCGAACCTCTGGATCGCCCCAGAACTGCGCTGGATCGGTACCTTCGAGGTCAGCCAGACGGATCCCGAACAGACTCTCGAACTGCGGGTTGCAGTAGGTTGGACGGCCATCGCCATCGCGGATCACCATGGCCACCGGACTGCTGTCGAGCGCGCAGCGCCGATTGCTGGGTTTCCAGCGCTTGCGCCTGCTCTTCCAATTGCAGTGCCTGTTCGGCCACTTCATTGGCCTGGCGACGAGTCTCTGCCAGGAGCGACTTGACCGCTTCATTACGCTCCATGATCGCCATAGCTGCGGCCAGCCGTGGGTTAGCTTCATGCAACAGCAGCAATTCGCGCTCGCTTAGCGGCTCCAGTCCGGCCAGCTCAAGTACCCCAAGCAGACGCTCGCCATGCACGATGGGCTGCAACAGCAGGCAACTGGCCGGAATTTCCCCCAGCGGCGAACGCAAACGCCAAAAGTTTTCCGGCAGTGTTTGAAATTGCCGAGGCTGGCGATCCACCGCGCATTGCCCCAGCAGGCCATCGCCGAACATGACTTGCGCCTCAGGCGGCCGCTCGGCATCGGTCGCATAACGGCCCATCAGCAGCAGTTTGGCGGTCTCTTCATGGGCGCTGTAAAGCACCCCTTGGCAGATCCCGTGCAGGCTGGCCATGTGCTGCAGAACGACCTGAGCCAGTTCATCTGGTGTTTCTGCCTGCTGCAAATCGACCTGCAACTGAGCGGTATGCGCCTTGATCCAGCGCTGGCGTTCCAGTTGTTGGGACTCGGTCTGCAGTTTGGCGATGGCGCGTGCCAGATCACCGGTTTCGTTGTTCAGGTCGGTGTGAGGAATGGGTTGGTCGAGCTGCCCGGCGGCCAACTGATCCACCGCCACCCGCACTCGGTTGAGCGGATTGCGGATCGAGTTGCTGGAACTCACTGCTATTGAGCAGCAGCAACGCCTGTCCCTGTCGACCTTCATCAATCATTTGAAAGGCCTGTTCGCTATCAGCCTGCAACTGTTGCAGCAGCAGATCGAGCTCGGTGAGGCGCGCCAGATTCTCCGGACGCCGGAGGGTCACTTTGGCTTGGGACAGAGCCTGCTGCAGACGATCCTCGGTATCACGCAGGCGTTGCAAGGATTCGACGCGGATCTGCGCGCTGTTGGTGCCCACGGCGCGCTGCAGGGTTTGCACCATATGCGGCAGTTGCACCCTAGCGTCGGCTAGATTAGCTGTACCGCGTCAAACTGCAAAACAACTGTTTGGAGTAAGCCAAAGACACGACCTACCCCCGCCACTCCCGTGGGCTGACTCCCGTCTTGCGACGAAATGCCCGGGCCAGTGCCGACGGGCTTTCATAGCCGACTTCTTCGGCGATCAGGGCGATGGGCTTGCCCTCGCGCAAGCGTTTCTGCGCCAGGCTGATGCGCCAGCTCACCAGATAATCCACCGGCGCCTGGCCGACCACGCGCTTGAAATGCTCGGCAAAACTGGCCCGCGACATGTTGGCCGCCGCCGATAATTCGGCCACGCTCCAGGGTTTGCCGGGGGCTTCGTGCATGAGATTCAACGGGCGCGCCAGGCGTGGATCGGCAAGGCCGGCCATCATCCCCGGCTGTTGATTTCGGCTGCTGAGGATGTGCCGCAAAAGAAGAATCACCACCAATTCGAACAGCCGATCCATCACCGCTTCCCGGCCACAGGTGCCCGCAAAGGCTTCATCGAACAACCATTGCAGGGTGCTGCCCAGGGTGGGGATTTCATCCAGTTTCAGCACCAAAAAGTCCGGTAGCGCTGCGGCCAGGGCATTGCCGGCGCCGCCGTCGAAATCCAGTGATGCGCACACCAATTGCGTGCCGGAATTGTCGTCGGCAAACAAGCGGTGACGATAGGGGCGCGGGAAGAAAATCAGGGTCGGTTCGGTGATGTGCAGCGATCGTTCGTCCGCCAGTTTGAGCGTCAGCTCACCGCCCTGCAGCAGATGCAAGTGGCCGCACGCCTGGCTGCCATCGAACGCCGTCGTGCCGCAAAACGTGCCGCTGTGGAAGGTACCGGCGTTGACGCCGAAATGGCTGAGCAAAGTGGACAAGCGATCCATGGGGTCTCCCGGGAGCGATTCTGGACGATCTGTCGCATATCTTCGACGATTTGCACCCAATAGACCAGCTTGAATCACTAGCATGAACTCCGTACTCAGCGCCTGTCGCGCTTCAATCCTCGGAGAATCGCCATGACCCGCATTGCCCCTGTCAGCCTCGAACACACCACCGACGCCACCCGCCCGATGCTGGAAGGCGTGCAAAAGAAAATCGGTTTCCTGCCCAATGTTTTCCGCGTGCTCGCCCTCGCCCCGGCTGTGCTGGCTTCGTACCTGCAAAACTCGGCGGCACTGGGCAAGACCTCGCTGAGCGCCACGCAGAAAGAAGCCATCTTCCTTGCCACCTCGCAGGTCAACGGCTGCGATTACTGCCTGGCGGCACACACGCTGTTTGCCGGCAAAGCCGGACTGACCGATCACGAAATCCGCAGTGCCCGAATAGGCCAGCTGGACGCTTATGCCCTGCTCGCCCAGCAGATCACCGAAACCCGTGGCCACTTGAGCAGCGAACAGATCGCCACCGCCCGCGCCGCCGGGATCAATGACGCGAAAATCATCGAAGTGATCGCCCACGTGGCCTCACAGACCCTGACCAACTACCTGAACAACGTCGCCCTGACCGATATCGACTTTCCGGCCATCGTTGCCTGATCAACCTGCTGCGGAGACTACGAGCATGAACACCGTGACCCTTTACACCACCGACACCTGCCCTTACTGCCGCAGCGCCAAATCACTGCTGGCCAGCAAAGGCGTGACCATGCACGAGATCAACATCCAGCGCGAACCGGGCAAGCTTGAAGAAATGCTGACCCGCAGCGGCCGCCGCACAGTGCCGCAGATTTTCATCGGCGACGCACACATCGGCGGCTTCGATGACCTGGCCAAACTGGATCGTCAGGGCGGGTTGATGTCGATGCTGGCCTGAAGCGGTGGGAGCGAACCTGCTCGCGACGGCGGTGTGTCAGGCACAGGCGATGTTGAATGTGCCGGCCCCATCGCCAGCAGGCTGGTTCCCACACGTATTCCGTGCCTTCATCTTTGTGCAGTTTGATGCCGCGCTGGTGCAAGAGCATGCCGCGCCTTGCGAGTCCTGCGTCACAGCATGAAACATTCTTTTGGTCGGGGTGTT
The DNA here is from genome assembly GCF_001945365.1 of Pseudomonas reinekei. GTDB lineage: Bacteria > Pseudomonadota > Gammaproteobacteria > Pseudomonadales > Pseudomonadaceae > Aquipseudomonas > Aquipseudomonas reinekei. The sequence goes on along the minus strand of NZ_MSTQ01000025.1, from coordinate 67,476 downwards.
CCGGCCCGTGAAATACGCCAACTATCCTGAAAAACATCGACCCAAAAAACCCTGCAACAGGAGACCCGGTCATGAACATCATGCGCAAAGGCTTTGGCGTATCACTGCTGCTGGTGGCCACGGCGGCATTCGCCCATCACGGCTGGAGCGAGTACGACTCAACCAAGCCCTTGCAACTGAGCGGGACCATAGAAAAATCCGGTTATTCCCACCCCCACGGCTTCGTGAACCTCAAAACGGCGGACAAGACCTGGAACGTGGTGCTCGCTCCGCCCTCGCGCATGGAAAACCGTAGGCTGACCAAGGACCTGTTGGCGGTGGGAAAGCAGGCGACAGTGGTCGGCTACCAGAACCGCAGCAAACCCGATGAGTTACGCGCAGAACGCATCACGATCGACGACAAAACCGTCGAGCTGCGCTGATGACGTCCGAACCGGGCTGGATGGACTGGCTGAATGATTCGTCGCTGGGGTCAGCCATGCGCGGTGATTTGTGGCTGTATCCGCTGGTGGAGGTGGTGCACATCCTCGGTTTCGCGATCCTGGTGGGTTCGGTGGTGATGTTCGATCTGCGGGTGCTCGGTGTCTCACGCAATATTCAGGTGACAGCCCTCGCCCGCCATCTCTTGCCCTGGTCGTTGGCAGCCCTGCTTTTGATCGTGCCAGCCGGATTGATGATGTTTTCCGCCCACCCCCACGACTTCGCTTCCAATGACATTTTCATCCTCAAGCTGTGCCTGATCACCACGGCGGGCCTCAACGCCGTGCTGTTCCATGTCGGTGTGTACCGGTCTGTCGCGGCGTGGGACACCGGCACTCCAGCGCCGGGCGTGGCCAGGCTGCAGGCCCTGTTTTCCATCGCGCTATGGATCAGCGTAATCCTCTGCGGCCGCTTGCTGGCCTACACCTGAACGAGCCGTTGCATGACAGACTTGTCATGGATTTGTCAGCGTAGCCAGCACCCTCGCGCCATACAGTGAAGTCGTCAGTCACCCACACAGGGTGACACGCCTCCCACTGATGATGACAAGGGTCGATACCATGAATCCATTGAGCAAACTCTGCCTGATCGCCGCCAGCCTGTTCGTGCTGGGCACCGGTTCCGCCATGGCGGCCTCAACCGCCGCACCGGTCAAGGCCAACAACGTCGTGCTGGTGCACGGTTCCTGGGCTGATGGCTCCAGTTGGTCGGATGTGATTTCCCGTTTGCAGGCAGCCGGTCTTCACGTTACCGCCGTGCAAAACCCGCTGACCTCGGTGGCCGATGATGTGGCCGCGACCCAGCGCGTGCTCGATCAGCAAGACGGCCCGACCGTGCTGGTCGGCCACTCCTATGCCGGCACCGTGGTCAGCGAGGCCGGGGTCGATCCGAAGGTCAGTTCGCTGGTGTACGTGGCAGCGCGGGCGCCGGATGCCGGGGAAGATTTCGTGGCACTGTCGGCCAAATATCCGACCATGCCAGTGCGCGCCGGCACTGAAGAACACGACGGTTACATCAGCCTCAAGCAAGACGCCTTCCTCAAATACTTCGCCAGCGATGTGCCTCATGACAAGGCCATGCAGCTGTTCGCCGTGCAGCAACCGATCGCCAAGACCCTGTTCACCGACCGCACCACCGCCGCGGCCTGGCACACAAAACCGTCGTGGTACGCCGTCTCCAGCCAGGACCAGACGATCAACCCGGACCTTGAGCGCTTCCTCGCCAAGCGCATGGGCGCCACCACCATCGAGCTGCCGTCGAGCCACTTGTCGCTGGTGTCCCACGCCAAGGAAATCGCCGACTTGATCCTCGCTGCCGCCGGTCGCCAACCGTAAACCACCGCCCTTTATTACAACTTTGTCATCGAGCTGTTGGTTGGCTGTCCGGATCGGCGGCTTAACCTGAACTCACTGTAAGGCTGAACCGCCGGCAGCCCACTCAAACCCTGAAAAGAGAGCACCGTCATGAAAATGTATATCCTCGGTTTCGCCGCCCTCCTCGCTACTGGTTCCGCGTTAGCCGACACCCAGAGTACCGCCCCCGTGATCCACGACAAGGACGCGGCCTTCGTCCACCTCGACGTTGCCAAAGTGCTCGGCGAAACGGACATTTCCCAGCAGTGCGGCGTCCTCCCCGCCCAACTGACCTACCTCGACCATCAAGGTCGCCAGCATGAGCTGGATTACCTGGTCCAGGGCAGCGGTTGCACCAATGATCATTGATCGTCGCCCCTGCGTACCGGCGGATGAACGGGCTACACTGGCGGCACCGGCATGCCGCTGTAGCCCGGCTGAGCGGCGCTGAATTTTGCTGACCCCATACCTGGCAGATCCCCATGAACATTCTCGTCGTCGAAGATGAACCCAAGGCCGGTAATTACTTGCTCAACGGCTTGCAGGAACTCGGTTACACCGTGAGCCTGGCCCGCGACGGTGTCGATGGCCTGCACCTGGCCCTGGAACACGATTTCGATGTGATCGTGCTGGACGTGATGATGCCGAAAATGGACGGCTGGGAAGTCCTGCGACGCCTGCGCAAGGAGGCCGACACCCCGGTGCTGTTCCTCACGGCGCGCGATGACATCGCCGATCGCATCAAGGGCCTGGAACGGGGCGCCGACGATTACCTGATCAAACCGTTTTCCTTCGCCGAACTGGTCGCTCGCTTGCGCACCCTGACCCGTCGCGGCCCCACCCGTGAAGAAGAACAGCTGCACATCGAAGACTTGCAGATCGACGTGCTCAAGCGCCGAGTCACTCGTGCCGGCACGCGCATTACACTGACCAACAAGGAATTCGCCCTGCTGCACCTGTTCGCCACGCATCAAGGTGAAGTGCTGTCGCGGTCGATGATCGCCTCGCGAGTCTGGGACATGAATTTCGACAGTGACACCAACGTAGTGGACGTCGCCGTACGCCGGTTGCGGCTGAAGATCGACGATCCGTTCCAGCTGAAGCTGATCCACAGCGTGCGCGGTATCGGCTACCGCTTCGATACGCTGCCATGAACAACCTGCCCCGTCTGCGCCACTCCCTGACGCTACGCCTGGCGCTGGTGTTTGCGTTTCTGGCGTTTGTCTCGCTGACGTCCCTGGGCGTGGCGTTGTACCACGACCTGGAGCGCGAATTGATCCGCCGGGATGACGCGGCCCTGATCACCCGGATCGACCAACTGCGCACGTTCCTCAACGACAGCAATACCCTGGAGCTGATCCGCACCAAACCCGCGCTGTTCCAGAACATGCTGGGCAACCGTGAGGCCCTGCTGAGTATCGGCGCCCCCGGGCAAGCGCCGTTGCTGGTGGTCAATCCGGGCAATCTGCAGATGCCCGCGTTGACTCCCATGGCCATTGACCATCCGCTGAACCTGAGCGACGTGCAGCATTTGCCCGACGTCAACGGCGTGCCTTTTTCGGCCGTGGCGGCGACCATCGATTCCGGTGATCAGGGCACGCTGCACGTGTTGACCGGGCGCCTGATGACTGAACGCACGGCGGTGCTCGCCCGTTACCGGTTCAACGTCTACCTGTTCGCGAGCGTGGCGGCGATTCTGCTGGCGCTTTGCGGCTACGTGCTGGTACAGCGCGGACTGCTGCCGGTGCGACGTGTGGCCCGGCATGCCCAGGGCATCGGCGTGGGTAACCTCGGTGAACGCCTCGACAGCCATGGCGCGCCACTGGAGTTGCTGCCAATGATCGAGGCCTTCAATGCCATGCTTGACCGCCTCGGCAAAGGCTTCGTGCAACTGGGCCAGGTGTCCACGGACATGGCCCATGAACTGCGCACACCGATCAATAACCTGCTCGGTGAAACTCAGGTCGCCTTGCAGCAAAACCGCAGCATCGAAGCCTATCAACAGTTGCTTGCCTCCAATGTCGAGGAACTCGAGCGCCTGGCGCGCATGCTCGACAACATGCTGTTCCTGGCCCGCACCGACCCGGCCAGCGCCCTGCGCCAACGCCAGGAACTGGACGCCTTTGATGAAATGGAACGCATGGCCGACTATTTCGAAGGGCTCGCGGCGGATGCAGGGATCGCCATCAACGCTCACGGTAGCGGCGTGATATGGGCTGAGCCGATGCTGCTGCGCCGCGCCCTGGCCAACCTGTGCGCCAATGCCATCAAATATGGCGCGCCGGACTCCGCGTTGTCGATCAGCGCCACGCCAACGGCCGACGGCATCCGCTTGCAAGTGCGCAATCACGGCCAGACGATTCCCGCCGAACACCTTCCCCGGCTGTTCGAACGTTTTTACCGGGTCGACGAATCCCGCGAACGCTCGGCGCAATCCAACGGCTTGGGGCTGTCGATCGTGGCAACGATCATGCAGTTGCACAATGGGCGATACAGCGTCACGAGTGCAGAGGGTGTGACGTGTTTTGAGTTGGTTTTTCCGGCGCGGCGTGCAGGCGAATGAACAAAATCGCCTCGATAACGTGAGTCATGACCTAACCTCATAGGTTCAGTGACACACAAACAGTCGAGCACGCTGATGCGCAATGCTTTGAGCCTGGTGATCTTCATCGTTTTTCTGTTCGGGCCGAACGTCGGGATGCTGTCGGCGGCAGAACCGCTCGCGCCCTCTTCCGCCACGTCAACGCCCGCGCCGGCCAGCGTTTCCGAAAGCGATCTGGACGCGCTGATGGCTCAGCTCGGCAATCTCAAACAGCAGGTGTCCCAGGCCAACAACTACAGTCAGCTGGAAGGCCCGCAGGATCTGGTTCAGGCCCTTATCCGCGAAGTTGATCGGCTCACGGCGCTGTTAGTGCCCGAACAGGCTCAGTTGCAGGCGCAGCTGGCGGTGCTGGGACCAACGCCTCTGGCCGATGCCGGGCTCGAGAAATCCGAAATTGCCAGCCAGAGGACAACCCTCACCGAGCAAAAAAGCCGCGTCGACTCCCGCTTGAAAACCCTGGCGACCCTCAAGACCAGTGCCGCCGAACTGCTGACCCAGATTGCCGCCATCCGCCGCAGCCTGCTGGAAACCGAAGTGACGCAGCAGACCCGCAGCGTGCTCAACCCCTGGTTTTGGGCTCCGTTATTCAATCCGCCGCCCGAAGATCGGCAAAAATTCAACGCATTCATCCAGCAGATCGGCACCACACTTGCTGCCACGTGGCGGCCGGGCGAACGTCTGTTGACCAGCCTGTTGCTCGCCGTGGCCCTGGCTTTCTGGTTTTTCGGTCGCAGGGTGGCCGAACGCGGACTGACCTGGTTGTGCGTTCATCGAATGCCGGAAGGTCGCCTGCGCCGCAGCGCCCTGGCGCTGGCCTCGGTAGTGGCCACGGTCCTGTCTGCCTGGATTGCCCTGCAGTTGCTGTTTTTTACCGTCACCCGAGAGCTGCCCCTGACGCCGCAACTGACGGGGTTTTCCCAGGATTTTGAAAAGATCGTCTACACCTGCGTGCTGATTACCGGCCTGAGCCGTGCGCTGCTGTCCACCGAACACCCTTCATGGCGGCTGCCAGCTTTTGCCGATCCGCTTGCGATGGTGATCAAGCCTTATCCCTTGCGATTGGCCGGTGCGCTGCTGGTGCTGGTGTCGCTGGCGCAGATGACCAATGCCACCGGCATGAGCTCGCAGCTGGTGATTTCAGTCAGGGGCCTGGTTGCATTGGTCATTTCAACGTTGATCGCGACCTTGCTGGTGCATGTCAGCAAAACGCGGCGAGCCATGGTCATGGCCGGCACTGCCCCCGAAGCAGGTCGCACGCTGGCCGGGGTGATCTATGCCTTCGCCAGTATTGCGATCGTGGTTTCGTTCCTTGCCCTGATCATCGGCTACGTGTCGCTCTCGCGCTTCATCACTTACGAACTCGTCTGGTTTTTCATCATCTTCGCTGGCTTCTACTTGCTGATCCAATTGCTCAAGGACGGCTGCGAGTATCTGTTTTCCCCCCGATACTCCACTGGCAAAGCCATCAAGGAGCTGTTGGGCATTGGCGATACGCGCCTGGAACAGATTTCGATCATCCTCTCCGGCGTTGGACGCGCCGCCCTGTTGCTCATTGCACTGATCACCCTGCTGGTGGGCGGGGTCGGTTCGACCCTGGGACAACTGGCCACCAACATTCTGGCGATCCTCGGCGGTGACGGCCTGCGCAAACTGAACATCGTCCCCGCCAACCTTCTGCAAGCCCTGCTCGCGCTGATCATCGGCGTCTACCTGATCCGTTCACTGCGCCGCTGGCTGGACAACGAGTTACTGCCGAAAACCGAAATGGACCCCGGCATGTGTGCCTCGCTCAGCACCCTGTTCTCCAACATCGGCTACGCCTTGGTGCTGTTGCTGATGTTGTCTTCGCTGGGCGTGAAATGGACTAACCTGGCCTGGATCGTCAGCGCCCTGTCGGTGGGCATCGGCTTCGGCTTGCAGGAGATCGTCAAGAATTTCGTTTCGGGCATCATCCTGTTGACCGAGCGCCCGGTGAAGGTCGGCGACTTGATCAGCATCAGCGGGGTCGAGGGCGACATCCGCCGCATCAACGTACGGGCGACCGAAATACAGCTGGCCGACCGTTCGATCGTGATCGTGCCCAACTCGCAATTGATCTCACAGAACCTGCGCAACGTCACCCTGGGCGGCAGCGCTCAAGGGGTGGCGTCACTCGAACTGATGTTCCCGCTGGACATCGACCCGGAACAGGTGCGCACGCTGCTGTACGACACCTACGTCGAGCACGAAGCGATACTGGACAAACCGGCGCCGGTGGTGCGCTTCAGCCAGCTCAAGCCTGAAGGCATTACCCTGACGGTCACCGGTTATGTCAGCAGCCCGCGCATGGTGCTATCGATCAAAAGCGAGCTGCTGTTCGTGATTCTCAAACGGCTGAGCGCCGCCGGAATTGAACTGGCGAAACCACCCACCGCATGACGCAGATCACCCTGCTGGCACTGGTCAGTGGGCGATGCACACCGACTTGAGCTCGGTGTAAGCCTCGATCACCGCACGGCCGAACTCACGGCCCATGCCCGACTGCTTGACCCCACCGAACGGCATCGCCGGGTCGAGCAGCACGTGGGCGTTGACCCACACCGTGCCGGCTTCGATACGTGGCACCAGGTTCATGGCTTTGCCCAGATCGTTGGTCCACAGGCTGGCGGCCAGGCCGTAGCGGTTGTCGTTGGCAAGCGCGATAACGGCGTCTTCATCGTCGAATGGCATCACGCCCAACACCGGGCCGAACACCTCTTCGCGGGCCACGGCCATGCTGTGGTCGATGTCGGCCAGAATGGTCGGCTGCACAAAGAAACCGTCGCCCTCCAGCAACTCGCCACCGGTCACCACGCGTGCCCCTTCCTTGCGGGCCAGCTCGATGTGCTTGAGTACGCTTTGCTGTTGTTTGCGCGACACCAGCGGGTTGATTGCCGCGTCGCAGTTCATGCCATCGCCAATGGGCATCGACGAGACAGCCGCCGCAAGGGCTTCAACAAACTGGTCGTGAATCGAGCGATGCACATAGAAACGCGAAGCTGCCGCACACACCTGACCATTGTTCAGCAGGCCGCCGAGAATTGCGCCCTGCACGGCTTTTCCGATGTCGGCATCGGCGAGCACGATCATCGGGTTTTTCCCGCCCAGTTCCAGGGAGAAACGCGTCATGTTTTCCATGCACGCCACGCCAACGCTCTTGCCCACGGCGGTGGACCCGGTGAACGACACTTTGCTCACCAGCGGATGCGAAGTCAGCACGCCCCCCACCGAAGCACCACCACCGGTGACGACGTTGAACACACCCGCCGGAATACCCGCTTCGAGCGCCAGTTCGGCCAGGCGCATGGCGGTCAACGGGGTTTCCATCGCCGGTTTGATGATGACGGTGCACCCGGTGGCCAGCGCCGGCATCAGTTTCCACGCAGCAATCAGCAGCGGGAAGTTCCACGGCACAATGCCGACCACAACGCCCACCGGCTCGCGCTTGGTGAACGCGGTGAACCTGGCACCCGGTGGCAGCGGGATCGACACGTCGAAGGTCTGCCCTTCGATCTTGGTCGCCCAGCCGGACATGTAGCGCATGAATTCCACAGTCGCGTTCAAATCCAGCGCGCGGGCCATGTTGATCGACTTGCCCTGGCTCAGGGTTTCGAGCTGCGCCAGTTCTTCAGCGTGTTCTTCCACCAAGCGGGTGAAATTCAGCAGGATGCGTTCACGGTCGGCCGGACGCAGGCTCGACCAGACGCCTGACTTGAACGCCTTGTGCGATGACTGCACGGCACGTTCGACGATGTCCAGTGGCGCATCGAGGGTTTCGCACAGGGTCTGCCCGGTGGCCGGGTTGACCACGGCGATGCTGTCGCCTTCGGCCAACACCCATTGCCCGTCGATGAAGCAGCCGTGACGACGATCCAGGAATGCAGTGACCTGCGGCAGAATTTCAACGTTGCTCATAAATCACCTTTCATACAGACGTAGGAGCCGGCTTGCTGGCGAATGCGCCTTCACGGGCACTGCAATACTCAAGGCCGCCTTCGCTGGCAGGCCAGCTCCCACAGGGATTGGTTGGTCAGAAAACTAACCAGCCGCTTAGTGTTGTTCTTTGAGGTAGCACACCACAGCCTGGCGATCGTCCGCCGACGCCATGCCCATGTAAGGCATGTAGGTGCCCGGCACGTACGCCTGGGGTTGGGTAATCAGTTGTTCGATGTTCTCGGCTTGCCAGTCAATGTTCTTGTTGCGCATGGCCTGGGAGTAGTTGAAGCCCTCCAGTGAACCGGACTTGCGCCCGACCACACCCGCCAGGTTCGGCCCCATCATGCCGACCGCGCCTTTGGCCACGGCATGGCAAACCCCGCATTCATTGGCAAACACTTCGGCGCCCCGGCTTTGCACCGTTGCGCAATCGGCAGCCAGCGCAGCCTGGGCCAGGGTCAATGACAGCAAACCGATGAGGGGCAAACGCAGGGTGGTGAACATAAGAAAACGCCCTTGAAAATCCACGCGCTCGCCAGCCAGCGAACGCCAACACTGAAAGTGCCGGGGCAACGGTGCACCGGCAGGTTGAGAGGGATTGTGGGCGGTCGCTGGCCGACAGGTTTTGCCCTGCGTGCCAGTTGTGTTGGCGGTTGTGCCAGATTGCGCATTAGAACCGGCGGGGGCAGGTATGCGACATAAGGAGCGGGATTTAGCTTTGCTCAGAAGGCTCCGTGAACACGGGTGCAGCCGCCGCGCGAATAAAAGCTTCATCCAGAGTACTTGCATCGTAAGAGTCCAAGAACTCCTTACCTGAGCTGAACGGTACAAACCTTCGCATGCTGATCATATAGAAGTTGTCACAGTTGCTCACAACCTCCTCGATGTTATGTGAAGACACTAGAATTGCAGCTCCTTCACCAGCAGCTCCACGCAAACACTTCCAAATGTAGTGTCTGAACTCAGGATCAACTCCTGCGGTGGGTTCATCTAGTATCACCAGATCCGCGCCTACCGCCAGCAATGATAGAGTAAAGAACCAACGCTTTTCGCCATAGCTGCAAACAGAAGACTTTTTACTCCAAATTTCTTTATATCGTTCTATTATTTCCGGGCTCCATACAGCGAGCTTTTTCAAAGCTTGCTCTTGCGACATTCGGATCGGAGAGCAAAGTAATGTAGTGATTTTAAAGATATCGAACATACGCAGCACCGGAGGCGTCATGATCGTCTGGGACAAGTAAAGCTGCCTGACACATCTATTGACAAGTTGCCCTTTTTTCGCCTTTTTCAAGCCGCACACAATATCGAAAAAGGTAGTTTTCCCAGAGCCGTTTGGACCCAGCAGACCAGTGATTGAACCTGGAGCCACACTGATAGATGCGTCATTGAATATTGTTTTTTCAGAATATTCAAAACAAAGCGAACTAGCTTTTATAATACACATCAATATCGACTCCACACTGGATTTATGCGCATAAACCGCAAGGACAACAAGAACACACCAACGAAAGAAAAGAAAACCCCCAACATCAAAACTGGATGTCTTTCAACCCCCCCTACCATTATTTTATTTGCAACGTACAACGGGTTAAATCTGTTGATAATATCCAATACAGGGTGTAAGTCGCGAACACTTATAACACCCCACACAAGCATTCCAAATGACGTAACGGACAAAATTGTATTGGCATTCTGAAAACTAACAGGCAACAAGCTCAACAGAATTCCAGGCACACAAAACAATACATAGCAAATATAAAATCGAGGGAAAATCGATAACAACGCAGCCGCATCGAAGCCTCCAAAAGAAAAACATGTCAACACATAGAAAACGGCACAGTAAATCAAAGAAATAAGTGAGTAAGCAAAAAACTGCGCCAACATAAATATCAACTTAGCTTCGGATGTGTATACAAACGACCGAATGAATCCACTTTCTCTTCTGCCCACAATGTAAAAGGAGAAGCCAAAAAAAGCGACACTAGATGAAATATAAGCGTGAAACCAAGAAGTGCTTTCTAAATAGCTCATACCCGAAGAAAAGACGTCTCCCCTGGAGTATGCAAGCAAATAATAGGTTACTACCGGCGAAAGAATAATCCAAAAGAGTGCAACAGGTTCTTTTAGCTGTTCCTTCACAAACAACCACGTAAGCGCGCAAGATCTTGATATTGTGAAATTTTTCATGAGTCACCCTTATTATGGAAATGGAACCATAATTTTCTTCCGCTCAGAAAATACTTGCCCCATAAATCTATCAGAGTATTTATTGTGAAAATTTATCCCCCTGGAATTATTCATATGCAAAAACAAATTGGGAGAAACATACTTACAGTAAAAATACAGACTGCTCTCCATCACAAGAGAATTAACATAAAGATAACCATCAATCCGCTGGGACTTGAGCGCAGCCAAAAGACCAGACAAGTTAAATTCAAGCGAAGACTCTGATGTGTTCGAGCCACGGAATCTTACCGAAGTTATCTCCTTATATATTCCATAGGTGTTACAGCTTAAAAAATATCTTAAATATGAATCCTTAACCTCTTCGACATCACCCTCAGTAGCCCGAAACAAATCAATGAACCTATAGGTTTGCCACAACTCATAGATTGATTTCTCAAGTGCGGTACTTAGCGTTTCCGCATACGACATTCCAGCACAATACCGAACATGACGTTTATTATCCTTTTGACCGTAAACAGCCAACAAACATACACCTGGGTAATCATAATCTGTTATATCGATAACCGTAATCTCACCTGACCTGCACAGTGCATCGTATAATGTACAAGCACGACTTTCACTTAGCGCCATTTTTATGTCAGGCTCAAAAACCAGCCGAGTGCATTCCTTTGTGAGCCAAAATCTTGCCAGAAACTGCCTTTCCAGATATTCCTTTATCGATCCAAAAGCAGCGCCCTCAAATCGGTAGTGAAAACAGCAACCACATGTATCTCGCAGCGGACATACTGAATTTTCACTTTCTATTTTATTATAGTTAAGAGAAATACATGCAGTAGGTATGTGACAATATGAAAAATCCGATACACGCAACACTTCCGTCAAATTATATGATTTCTTGGCAAGCTGTGCGGATGTCAAACCACTTTCATTAGTTTGAGAAAAAGCATAGATAAATTCACCAGCCTCCAAGCCCGACAATGTATAAGTGATATCCCCTACTACGTCGGACTTAACCTCCATATAGAAATGCCGTCTTTCAAAGTACTCACCTAGCGCCGCTTTGATAGAGGAGGAACCGCTCCCTATTCCCGACCCTCCGTTTAACCAAGGGTCTTCTACTTCAACAGAGGACGGAAGAGACAGTAAGCAGGCTGGCTGACAAATCAGCGCACCAGGTAACGTTGAGTAGTGACTAGAATTATATAGAATCACATTGCTCACCAATGAAGTGCACACACATAGGAAAGAAAAGAGTTGGATTAAGTCCTATTGCCTTACACAGCATCGTGTCTGTGTATGCGGACCACAACCTGCATCGCAATCCAAGCTTTTTGGCTTGCAATTCGATCAGCATGTAAATTGATCCAACCTCCATGAGCGAAAGTCTGTACCCTCGATATCTATACTTAAATAACGTTTTAGGTATGTAGACGGCATAAACTATCGCTATACGGGGTGTGCCAATATTGCCTGGAGATGACAAAATTGCCCTCTTAAAATCTTCGATATTTTGTGTACCCTGCATTACTTCAAACCGCCTCGACCGCGGTAGTAGATGCAAGATTTTTTCAGGACACGGCCAACTTTCCTCATCATCCATCAGAGAACAAATAAATATCTCGACTGGATATAGCGCACCACCACTTGGATATCCACGCTTATAACTACCTTCTCTTGTAGATAGTAGAGGAGACATTAGCTTTTCTAGCTTCGAAAAAACTATATTTGTACTGGAGAAGGTCTCACATGATTCATCACGACAAACATCCGAGTTCGATTCAGAGCCAAAAGGGAATTCCAAATTTAGATCCGGATAAAGCCGAAGTTCGCTCCCGGTTAACTGAGCAAGCTGCTGATCGCTGACATTATGAAGACGAGTAGCATGTCTGAATGCATCATGGATCGTATAATTTCCTTTTACGTGAAAATCCAAGATCTCCGCATGAACAGTTGAACTCATAAACCTCAGATAATAATCATGGGGTATATACTTCATCCCTGCACCCTCGAGCAGTCGCACATATTCCAATGAGAAGCCGAAACATCCCTCACGAAGTTTTCATTAAAATCAATATAAGAGTCTTGCAGTACATTGTCCTGATATCGATACTCACTACCAGGATGCGTTAGCAGCTTTATTTTCTTTACAATCGCTCCAACAACCAATGATCGCGGCAGGATATTTAATGAGTCCGCAGGAACGGCTATATGCTTATTTTTGCAAAAATGAAGCAGCCTGGACCAAGTATTCCTACCACTATGATATTCCTCATAGTTTATCAGCCTGTCTATGCTACAAAAATGACATGGATTTCCTACTTTCGGCAAGTACGGCTGACTGATACAGAACGAATTACCCGACCGATAACAAACACTGATCGCGCAGTCCGGCGCAGCGCTTACAATATCGAAGTATATTTTCTTTATAAAATCATAATCATAACTCATGCAAACGATTAGAATGTAGCACTTCTTACCTAGAACAATGTTCTTGAGCGAGTCTGAGATATCACTTACTTCCAAAGGGGTATCGATCTCACTTCTTAACAATGCCTCCAGACCGGTAGTTTTGTCCCAATCATGGGCCACAATTGTTTTCTCAAAGTAAATCTCACCCGGGACTTCTTTAATAGACAGCGCTTTTTCTAAAAAACCATAGGCGGCTTCCGGATTTAAGCCATGCTCCGACAAGACATCAAGAAATTCAGACTTTGAAATATTCTTATAACTTTTTAACTGAGTCAGCGCTGCCAGCAAAGATGGCGAACTGATCTTCGAAACACCTTTTCTTGAAACCACTAAATTATCATTGTGAAAATTAAGTATTTCATAGCTTTGTATATTTAACATCATCCAGTTCCTTAACATGGCTTTTCTGGCCACCACCAGAAAAGCCATATTTGATGAGTTGTCAGTCGTTGTCGGACAATACCTGAGGAGTTACGGCATTCCCTCCACTCCCACCGCTTCCGCCGCTTCCACCACTACAACCGCCTTGACCGCCAGATCCTCCAGCCATGTGTGGGTATGAGCCGTATTCAAACTCATCACCAAGATAAAGAACTTCTCCAAAATTTTCGCTATTCATCATTGATTACTCACTATTAGAGGGTGTGCCACCAAAGTCAGTGACCCTTCTCTATTTAGTAACTTCCATAACTTGTCGCAAGAGGAAATTTTTTTGTGCGTAGGAATTTTCATTCAATATTCAAGGAAAATTCGTGCGAGATTTCAGGATCGTTTTTATTTCACCTTCGGTTTAAGAGATTGCACCTCACTGGCAGACATCTATAAGTACTTAAAAGCCAAAAACAAAGCTGACTCAAATCTGAAACAAAACGAAAGACACTGAGCTCAATGAGCTGTAGGACGAAGTAGGAAATTTCTTTCTTTTTCAAAATATATTTTTTGAAGCTCGACTTTAAATTCTAGAAAATACGACGAACGGTAACCTTGATGACCTTATGGCGTTCTGTGGTGATGGTCTAACTGGCGACGATGGTGTGCGCTACGTTGTTGGCTGGGGTGTTTGGGGATGTATTGCTCAGTCCGTGCAGCAGTAAAAGAAACGCCCCCACCTACATCGATGCGACGCTACAGGCAACACGCCATGCAAATTGGCATGCACAACCAACTAATTGGCAAACAGGCAAAAGGCTCGAAAAAAGGCGCGACTTAGTATCCGGGCAGACCGCAAACCTGCGCTCAAGAACAAGAACGGATGTCATGCCATGCTCAAGTCCCCGTTGCTTCGACTCTCCACGCTCGCGCTGATGATCAGCGCCGGCCAGGCCGGAGCCTATGAACTCTACGCCGACGACGACAGTCACCTGAACGCCACTCTGGAAGCGGTATTTGGCGTGTTCCACAGTCAGGAAAATTACGCCCTGTCGGGGCGTCTCGATGAAGGTGCTTCGTCGTGGCGCGAGGGCTATATCAAATATGGTTTGAGTTTCGACCAGGGCCTGGGCGGTGTGGGCACCGCTTACGGCGCGGCGAACATGCTCAGCTCCGGCACCTGGGGCGACGGCGATGCGGCCGGCTTCAGCGACGGTTCGGAACGCACCACCAGGTTCGAAGACGCCTACCTCGGCTGGCGCTCGGCTGACCTGTTTCCGGTGCTGGGTGCCGACGGCATCGACCTGTCTTTCGGTCGGCAGAACGTCGTCGTCGGCGACGGCTTCCTGATCAATGGCGACGCCCTGAACCTCGGCAAAGGCCTGGCCGACGGCGAGTTCAATCGCGGTGGCGCCTACTGGCTGGCCGCGCGCAAGGCCTTCGACGAAACCGCCGTGCTGCGCATCGGGGGCAAGGAAGGCTGGCGCGGCGACCTGATGTGGTTGAAGTCCAACAACCGCGCCCAGGCCATGACCGAAATGTACGTCGGCACCCTGGAGCACGTGTCTGAAGCCGGCACCGTCGGCGTGACCTACGTCGACACCAAAGACATCGACGAACAGTACGCGTCCCCTGCGCAACTCGAACGCGACGGCATGAAAACCTACAGCCTGCGCGCGACCGGCAATGCCGGGGTCAAAGATCTATTCCTCTCCGGCGAATACGCCAAGCAGGACAAACCTCACTCCGCCACCGAGGACGCCTGGTATCTGGAGGCCGGCTGGACCTTTTCCGAAACCCCATGGACACCCTATGCCGGCTACCGCTACAGCCGCTTTTCGGAAGGCTACGACACGCTGTTCTACGGTTTCAGTCGTGGCTTCGGTACCTGGTTCCAGGGTGAAGTGGCGGGCAACTACGCCGGCCCGTTCAACACCAACTCGCGCATCCAGCAGCTCAAGTTCACTGTCTCGCCCCTGGAAAACCTGACCGTGGGCGCGATGTACTTCAACTTCGACACCATCGACCGCGACCTGGGCAACACCGATGGCCACGAAATCGACCTGTATGCCGAATGGCACCTCAACGACCACATCACGGTGATGCCGCTGGTTGGCCTGTTCCAGCCGGACAAGAGCGCCGATCAGGGTGGCACGCAGTTGGGCAACAACGACAAGAATCTCTATAGCCAGCTGATTTTCGCCAGCACTTTCTAAGTCATAACGGGGCAGTGGCGCATCCACTGCCCCCATGGAAAAAGGCTTTTCCAATGCGCAAAACATTCCTTACGATCCAGAGCAAGATCGCCCTGCTCGCCGGTCTCTGCCTGTTGTTGGTGGTCGGTTTGCTGATGGGGTTGTCGCTCTATCAGACGCACAAAAGCAGCCGGCAAGTGGCCGAGGCCAGCGGCGAAATGCTCGCCGATGCCGCCAGGGAGCACATGCAGGCGCTGGGCAAAGTGCAGGCCATGCAAGTGCAACGCACCTTCATGCAAACCCACGAATTCGGCCAGGGGTTGTCGCGGTATTTGCTCTACCTCAGGCAACTCCAGCATCAGGGCCGACTGAGCGCCCAACAACTGCGCCAGGAGCTGAGTACACAGCTTCATCAGGCCCTGATCGACAAGCCCGACCTGCTCGGGCTTTTCGTCATTTTTCAACCCGATGCGCTGGATGGCGCCGATGCCGGGTTCGCCAATCAGGCCGAATTGGGCAGCAACGAAACCGGGCGATTCTCGTTGTACTGGGTGCAGAGCACACCCGGCGAACTCCAGGCCGTTATCGGCGACGAAGGCCTGCTGGCCAACACCGAACCCGGCCCGAGCGGCGCACCGTATAACGCCTTCTACACCTGCGCCCGCGATACCCGTCAGGCCTGTGTACTGGAACCGTATTTCGACGAAGCCTCCGGCAGCCGCAAACTGGTGACCAGCATCGCCTTCCCGCTGCTGGAAAACGGCAAGGTGATCGCCGTGGTCGGCCTCGACATCAACCTCGCCGCCCTGCAAAAGAACAGCGAAGCCAGTGCGCTTGAACTGTTTGACGGCCACGGCCAGATCAGCATCGTCAGCCCCCGAGCCGTGATCTCCGCCGACAGTCAGAATGTCAGCCGACTCGGCCAACCGATGGACAACGCCGAAGTGATGGAGGCTTTGCGTCAGGGCCAGCCAAAAGTGTTTGTCGACTCGCAACAGATCAAGGTGCTCGAACCGCTGCCCCCGATTGCCGGCGCCGCACCGTGGGGCGTGCTGGTGGGCGTGCCGCAAGAGGTGTTGTTGGCGCCAGTGACCACCCTGAAAAAGGAACTCGACGCTCAAGGTGTGCAAAGCACGGCGCTGGAACTGCTGCTCGGTGGCGGCTCGGCACTGCTCGGCCTGTTGTTGATCGGGTACACCGCCCGGCGCATTACCCGGCCGTTGCAGGTGCTGACGCGGGTCATGGAAGATATTTCCCTCGGCGAAGGCGACCTGACTCGACGCCTGCAGGTGCAATCGCGGGATGAAATCGGTCAGTTGGCCACCGCATTCAACCGCTTTGTCGAGCGCATTCACCAGTCGATGCGCGAGGTGTCGTCAGCGGCACTGGGCGTCAACGAAAGTGCCCGCCGCGTGCTGAACGCGTCCAACGCGTCGCTGAGCAATTTCGACGATCAATCCAGCCGCACCAACAGCGTGGCCGCCGCGATCAATCAATTGGGCGCCGCGGCCCAGGAAATCGCCAACAATGCCTCCGACGCCTCGCATCAGGCGTCCAGCGCCCGGCAACAAGCCGAAGACGGTCGCCAGGTGGTGCAACGCACGATCGAGGTAATGAACGAACTGTCAGGCAAGATCAGTGCGTCCTGCGCCAACATCGAAGTGCTCAACGACAAGACCGTGAACATCGGGCAGATCCTCGAAGTGATCAAGGGCATCTCCCAGCAGACCAACCTGCTGGCGCTCAACGCCGCCATCGAAGCGGCACGCGCCGGTGAAGCCGGACGCGGTTTTGCCGTCGTAGCGGACGAAGTGCGCAGCCTCGCCGGACGCACCCAGGCCTCGGCGCTGGAGATCCAGCAGATGATCGAGGAACTGCAAGTGGGCGCCCGGGACTCGGTTACCACCATGACCGAAAGCCAGCAGCACAGCGAAGAAAGCGTCACCATCGCCAACCTCGCCGGCACGCGCTTGGGCAGCGTCACGCAACGCATCGGCGAGATCGACAACGTCAACCAGTCTGTCGCCGCTGCAACGGAAGAACAGACAGCGGTGGTCGAAGCGCTCAATGTCGACATCACCCGGATCAACACGTTGAATCAGCAAGGGGTGGAGAATCTGCAGGCGACGTTGCGGGCTTGTACCGAGCTGGAACAGCAGGCGGCGCGGTTGAATCAGTTGGTGGGGAGTTTTCGGATCTGAGAGTGATGTTGCCTGTTAGTCCGCCATCGCGAGCAAGCTTGCTCCTACAGGGAGTTGTGGTGAATGCACTTTATGCAATCACCACAGAAACCTGTGGGAGCCAGCCTGCTGGCGATGACGGTGGCACAGTCAACAGCTCCCGCGCCTAACACACCGCCATCGCGAGCAGGCTCGCTCCCACAGTGGATTTTTGCCAGGCACCCCGACGGTGTTCATTGAAAATCCGTTGCTGATGCTATGCGGCACCACCTACGTGGGCTGGATTCACACCAAGGCACGCCGACGGCGATTGAAATGGCGCCAATGCTGATTGAGCGGGCGTGCAGGTTGGCGCGGGAATATTTACAGCAGTAACGGCAAATACAAAAACACCTGTGGCGAGGGAGCTTGCTCCCGCTGGGTTGTGAAGCGGCCCCAAACCCAATCAACGCGGTTATCCAGATGAACCGCATTGCCGGGCATTACGACGGCTGCGCAGCCGAACGGGAGCAAGCTCCCTCGCCACAACCCTCAAGCCGCGCTGGCATGCTCGACGCGATGAAACAACCGGTTGAAGTACACCAGGCTATCGCGCGGCTCACGCACGCCCACCTTGGTCAGCTCCACGAACATCACCGAATGCGAGCCTACTTCCTTGCACTCGCTGATCCGCCCTTGTAGCTGCACCAGGGCATCGCGCAGCACCGGCACGCCGGCGGCGCCGTCATCCCACAGGTCCCAGGCAAAGCGTTCTTCCATCGGTACTTTGGTCATGCCGGCGAAGTGGCGAGCCAACTCTTCCTGTTCGCCACACAGCACGTTGACGCACAGATGGCCGTTGGTGCGGAATACGTCGTGGGTGGCGCTGTTGCGGTTGACGCACACCAGCACGGTCGGTGGCGAGTCGGTCACCGAGCACACGGCGCTGGCAGTAATGCCGCAACGACCGCCAGGGCCGTTGGTGGTGATGATGTTCACCGCAGCCGGCAGCTGCGCCATGGCGTTGCGAAAGTCGATTTGCTGCTGGCTCAAGTCGGCCATGTCGATGCCCCCTTCCTTCAAGAGGACCGCCATCGTGCGGCCCGTAGGTGATGGAACAAGACTAAGACCCTGGCCACGGGGCAACCATTCTGACGATCCCCATGGTGAGGTTGGGTTTCCGCTAGTCGACTAGGTGGTTTCTTTATCGCAAGGGCCGGCGACAGTGGGTATCCTGCGCAGAGGCTCCAGAAAGATGAGCCGATGCGTGCCGCGCGTTCGCGTGCGAAAACAATAATTAGAAGACTTTCGTGGCAGCCCTGATGGAAACCCGCAAACCGATTGTTTACATCGTTGACGACGACAAGGATCTGCGCACTTCGCTGGCGTGGCTGCTGGAGTCCGTCAGTGTGCAGGCGCAGTGCTTCGCCGGTGCCGAAGAGTTCCTGACCCAATACGATCCCCAGCAGCCCGCCTGCCTGGTGCTCGACGTGCGCATGCCGGAGACCAGCGGTTTCCAGTTGCAGGAGATCCTCAACCAGCGCGGCAGTACCCTGCCGACCATCTTCGTCTCGGCCCATGGCGACATTCCGATGTCGGTCACGGCGATGAAGAACGGCGCGCTGGATTTCGTCGAGAAGCCCTACAACCCGCAGCAGATGATCGACCGCATCCAGGCCGCGCTGAAGACCGCGGTGCATGCCCAGGCCGATCAGCAACAGCGACAGAATCTGCAGGGTAAATTGGCGTTATTGACCAGCCGTGAGCGGGAAGTGCTGATGCTGGTGATCGATGGCAAGGCCAGCAAGGTCATCGCTCGCGAGCTGAACATCAGCGTGAAGACCGTTGACGTGCATCGCACCAAGATCAAGGAAAAGATGGGCGTGACCAGCATCGCCATGCTGGTGCGCGAAGTGCTGCATTTACCGGTGGAAGAGCCGGTGCGGCATTGAGGGATTTGTGGCGGCCATTCGGCCGCCATCGCTAGCAGGCTAGCTCCCACAGTGGATCTCCAGCGAACACAAAATCTGTGCACGGCAAAAATCCCTGTGGGAGCTAGCCTGCTAGCGATGAGGACGGCAAGTTCAACATCAATGCCGGCGCATCAGATCTGGCTATACCGCTTGCGATAGGCGCCGGGAGACACGCCAAAGCGCGATTTGAACGCCGACGAGAAGTAGCTGGAATCCGAGAACCCCCACGCATAACACAGCGCCGAGAGCTTCTGCTCGACATCGGCGCGGCGCAGGTTTTGCGCACAGAAATCCAGGCGGCGGTGCTTGATGTATTGCGCCACCACCAGGCCCCGCTTGGAGAACATCCGGTACAGCCCTCGCACCGAAACGCCGACCTCTCGGGCAATCAGCTCGGGACAGAGTTCTTCGTCGCTGATGTGCTGGTCGATGAAGGCGATGATCTTGCGAAACTGCCGTTCATGGGCGTCGCCGCCGCTGCACTGGGCGCTGATGCCCGGCAGCAACAGGCTGGCAAGGGCATCGAGCACCGCTTCGCTTTCGTGCATGTCCAGGCCCTCCTGCTGACGGGTCTCCAACACCAGTTTGTTGGCCATCGACGCGAGCGGGCTGCCGGCGGCGATCCGAGTGGCGCAATTGATCCCATTGAAATGCGATCCACGCTCGACCACCTGTCGCGGAAGAATCAGCGACAGCTGTCGGCAATCGTCGTTGTAGATCATGTCGCTGGGGCGGCTGGCGTCGATCAGGGTAATGTCGCCACAGCCCAGTTGCGCGCGGTTGTCGCCCTGCTCCAGTCGCGAGCTGCCGCGCATCTGGAACACCGCGTAATAGTGGCCGTCGCCGCTGGTGCTGACGTCCTTGCTGGTGCGGTACAAATGCACATGCGCCATGTCGACCACACTGAGGTTGATCGCTCCACTGCGAAATTCCGCCAGTTCGCCGTAGAAATCGGTATCCAGCGCACGGGCATCGAAACGCCCACAGGCCTGGTTCACCTGGCTCAACCAACTTTCGAACGCTTCGTTGCGCACCGCCGATGCTGTAGTCATGTCCGCAAAGCCTCACGTTTTTGTTGTTATTTTTTGACCGCTTCATTGAGCGGTTCGGTAACACGGTTATGTCTGAAACCATCGCCTCCCTCGATGGCCGCCGGACGCCATTCAACAGGCTCCGGCGTCAGCTTTCCAGTGAAGAAAGCGCTTAGATGTCCAATACCAGGCGAGCGGAAAGTGCCCGGGAAACGCAGGCGCAAATCTGCTTGTTGGAGGCTTTTTCCTTATTGGAAAGGCAGTTGTCGCGATGTTCCGGCACACCGTCTAGCACCTCGACGATGCACGTGCCGCAGATGCCTTCGCGGCACTCGGTATCGATGTCGCAACCATGGGCCTGCAACACATCGACCAGGCTGGTGTTGGCCGGCACGTGCAGCACCACGCCGGAACTGGCCAGTTCGACTTCGAAGGTGCCGGCCGGGGCGCTGTTGGCGGCCGGGTCTGCGGCGAAGTGCTCGAGGTGGATCGAATCGTCCGGGCGACTGCGGGACGCCACTTCCACCACTTTGTTCATGAACGGGGCCGGACCGCAGGTGTAGACGTGGGCCGCCGGATTGGCGCGTTCCAGGCATGCGCTCAAGGCGCCGTCCAGATCCGCGGGCTCGATGCCGTAGTGGAACTCGACATGCTCGGCAAACTGGGTAGCCAATAGCTCGGTAAATGCAGCGTACTGCGCCGAACGCGCAAAGTAATGCAGGCGATACGGCTGACCGCTTTCCGCCAGTCGATACGCCATGCTCAGCAGCGGCGTCACACCGATACCGGCGGCGAACAGCACATGTTCGCGGGCACTTTCATCGAGACGGAACAGGTTGCGCGGCGCCCCCATTTCCAGTTCCATGCCCTCTTCCACTTGCTCGTGCAGCGCCAGCGAGCCACCGCGAGACCGGGCTTCTTTCTTCACCGCCACCAGATAGGCGCGGCGGTCCTGGGGCGGGCTGCACAGCGAATACTGGCGGGTTACGCCGGTCGGCCCGGTCAGGTCGACGTGGGCGCCCGGCTCATAGGTGTCGAGCGGCTGGCCGTCACTGCGCACGAGGCGAAAGGAGCGGATATCCAGCGCTTCGTCGACGATCCTTTCGATCTTCACCTTCATCATTGCATCACCTGAATACTGTTGTTTCGGTTAAGTCATGGGTCTGGCACAGCTTTTGTGGCGAGGGAGCCTGCTCCCGCTCGATTGCCCAGCAATCGCAAAATATTCGGTGTTGCTGAAAGCGTTGGGGTTGCTTCGCAGCCCAGCGCAAGCAAGCTCGCTCGCCACAATTTTCAGCGCATGAACAAGCCGCCGTTGACGTCCAGGCACGCGCCGGTTACGGAGGTGGCGTTGTCGGCGATCAACAGCAGCACGCTGTCGGCAATGAACGCCGGATCGCCGAGGGTGCCGGCCGGGATCATTTTCAGAATCTGCTCCAGACGCTCCGGGGCCACCGTTTCGCGCACCACCGGCAAGTCCAGCGGACCGGGCGAAATGCTGTTCACGGTCACGCCTTGCGGCGCCAGTTCACGGGCGAAGACCTTGGTCAGGGTCGCCACGCCCCCCTTGGCGGCCGCGTAATGCGCGCCGGTGGCGGTGCCGCCGTTTTGCCCGGCGAGGGACGCGATGTTGACGATGCGCCCGAAACCACGCTCGGCGAAGTGCGCGCCGAACACCTGGCAAGCGACAAAGGTGCCGCGCAGGTTAATCGCCATCGACTCGTCGAATTCTTCCGGCGTGATGTCCATCAGCGCGGCGACTTTCGATACCCCAGCGTTGTTCACCAGAATGTCAGTGCCGCCCCAGCGCTCGGCAAGCAGATCACGGGCAAGCTGAAACGCTGCTTTGCTGCGTACGTCGAGCTCGATGGCCATGGCGCTGGCGCCGCTGCTATCGAGCTCCAGAGCCAAACGTTGCACGCCTTCGGGGCGCACGTCTGCCAGTCCGACGCGATAACCCGCCGCATGCAGACGACGGGCGATGCACTCGCCCAGTCCGCGCGAGGCACCCGTTACGAGGGCTACTCGACTCATGCTGTTGCCCTCACAAAAGGAAGCCGAGCGCGCTCAGGCTGTCGGTGGAATTGATCAACCGCACCACTTTGCGCTCCAGCGACGGTACGCCATCGGTGAAACGAATGCGGTGATTGAGGTCGGCCACGAACGGTGTGTGCACGCCGCGCTTGTAGGCGTACAGCAACTGCGCGGAGTCCACTTCGACGATGTCCCCAGCCGCTTCCACCAGACGGAAACGCGAAACCATGCGGATGGTTTTCGCCGCGTCCACGGCGGACGGCGAGTAACCGGCAGTCAGGCGTTCGATGCGCAGGTCACGCATGCGCGCGTCGTCGTAGGCGTAGTTGAGGGTCGCTTCGAAATCTTCGGTGTCCGGGTCGATCGGCACGATGTACTTGCCGCTTTCGCTCCACAAGGTTGCCCATTCGGCGTAGTGCTTGTGGTCGAGCAGTTCGGCTTCGCGCCAGATGAACTCGATGGCTTGGGCCAACGGGCCGGAAAAACCGTTCAGGGTGTCGTGATTGCTCATTGGCTCATCATCCTTTTCCACATGTCGTAGGCACCGCGCATGCCGCCTTCATCGGTGGCGTGGCTGACTTTGTCGCCGTTTTCGGCAGTGATTTCGCGGTTCAGGCCGCGGTTGACCAGGATCGGCGCGTCGACACCGGCGTACGAACCACGCTGCACGCGGTCCCAGGCTTCGGCGTCGTCAGGGCTGCCGAAACCGAACGGGCCCTGGAAATGTTCGTGAATACGCATGCGTTCGCGGTTGGCGATTTCCGGGCCGCCGTCCATGCCCAGGGCGACGTGGCGGATCTCGGTTTCGGTGACCGACACCGGACGCAGTACGCGGAAGAACGACATCGACATCGCCACGTTGGGGAACAGGTTCAGGTTGAAACCGGCGCCGTGCAGCGAGCGCACGATGCGACGGACCTGATCGGCCGGCAGGGTTTTCGACAGTTCTTCGGTGACGTGGGCGAAGCGCTCTTGCAACTGTTCGGTACCGTCGTCGTGATCGAGATCGACGTGCTCCGGCACCATGACCATCACACTGTGGCCGTTGCCCAGCGAGTGGGTCACGGCTTGTTCGTCGGTCATGAACGAGAGCATTTCCGAGGTTTCTTCATCCACCGACGACATGAAGGACTTGTGCACGATCGGGAAGTGATAACCGTCGGTGGTGTTTTCCAGCTGGATCTTCCAGTTGCCCTTGAAGCTGAACTTGTGTTCGCCCTGGGTCTTGATCGGGTAACCGGCGCCCTGCTTCATGAACAGGTCCATCCAGTGCTTGGCGCCGCCGAGGAAGTCTTCCAGCGGTTCGATCTCGTCGTTGTAGCTGGCGAAGACCATGCCGGCGTAGCTTTCCACGCGCAGGCTGGTCAGCGGCAGTTCCGACTTTTCCAGAATGCCTTCGTAGCCGTCCGGATACGGCAGCGCCCGCAACTTGCCGTCCAGGCCATAGGACCAGCTGTGGTACGGGCAGGTGAAACCGGTAGCGTTGCCCTTGTGCTTCTCGCACACGGTGGCGCCACGGTGACGGCAACGGTTTTCCAGCACGTTGATGGTGTTCTTCTTGTCGCGCACCACGATCACCGGACGACGGCCTATGGTGGCGGTCTTGAAGTCGCCGCTGTTGCGCACTTCGCTTTCGTGGGCAACCCACACCCAGGTGCGGTAGAAAATCTTCTCGAACTCGGCTTCGAACAGCGCCGGGTCGTTGTACAGCGAGACGTCGACGCGGTCATGCCGGACCAGCTCTTCAGGGCTTTTCGACGTCGCGATCAGCTGATATTCATGAGTGCTCATGCGGTTCTCCTCATGGCTTCTTTTTATGATTTGTTTTTAGCGCCGGCGCGTTCACCGGCCATGCTTTGTTGCAGCTGCGCACCGAAGGCGCAGACTTGTTCGTCCTGACCCTTGCGACCGACGATTTGCAGGCCGACTTTCAGCCCGCCGCAATCGAGTTCCACCGGTACGGTCAGGGCCGGGTGGCCGCTGAGGTTGAACGGCCGCACCAGCGGGGTCATGCCGGCCACGGCTTTGCTGCCGGCGCGGGCTTCGCTGAGGGTTGGCGGCAAGGTCGGCAGCGTCGGCAGCAGCAATACGGCGAAGTCTTCGAGCACCGCGTCCACTTGGTGGGTGAACGCGGTGCGCACGGCTTCGGCCTGTGCCAGTTCTTCGCGGGTGGTGCGGCTGGCCGCCAGCAGGCGTGTTTCCACATCAGCGCCGATCAGGCCCTTGCCAGTCAGATGACCGAAGGCCGCCCAGTTTTCAAAATTGATCACGGTCAGGCCGGCAGCGAATGCCGCTTCGAATTCGCTCAGGTGCAGGTGGCTGCGATGCCAGCCGGCACGGTCGGCGGCGGCAACCAGGCTGGCTTGCAGGTGCGGGTCGCAGGCCACGTCGAGGAAACCGACCCTGACGCCTTCGCCTGGCAAGCCTTGAGCGGTAAAGCCCGGGCAGATCACCTGCATCGCCGCGATGAGGTCATCCATGGACCTGGCGAACGGCCCCACGCAATCGAGGCTCGATGCCAGTGGATGCGCGCCGACACGGCTGACACGACCGTAAGTCGGCTTTAGCCCGGCCACGCCACAGCACGCGGCCGGCACCCGCACCGAACCACCGGTATCGGTGCCGATGGCAATGTCCGCCAGGCCTGCGGCGACGGCGGATGCCGAACCGCTGGAGGAACCGCCCGGCACGCGATCCGGGGCTTGCGGGTTAACTGGCGTGCCGGTCCAGTCGTTGATCCCGGTGACGCCGAAGGCCAGTTCATGCAGATTGGTCTTGCCAACGATCTGCCAGCCAGCGTCGAGGATCGCGTCGACCACTTCGGCGTTTTTGCTGGCGGCGGGCGCCTCTGCAAAGGCACGGCTGCCCGAACGGGTCGGATGGCCGGCGATGTCGATGGAATCCTTGATGGCCACGCGTTTACCGCTGCCACCGAGCAGAAATTCGCTGATGAAAGTACTCATGCCTTCAGCTCCGTGTTGAACAGCCGTTGCGTGCGGAAATGCGCGATCAGCCAGACGCCGTCGACACAACGAAAATCGATGTTCAGGCGGGTGCCGAACAATTCGTTGCGGCCATCGGCATAGGTGGAAATCTGCTGCATGATCCACTGCCCCTGGGCCCCGCTGCCGGCGACCACGATCGACTCGCTGGTGAGGTAATGCAGGTTCAGCGTGAAGTGGTCGGACGGCGGCAGATAACCGCCGACAAACGCCGCCACCGCCTCACGCCCACGGTGTTGGCCGAAGGTCTGTGCGGTCTGGGTGCCGAGGCCTTCCCAGATCGCATCCTCGGTGAACAACTGCGCCAACTGACTCAGATGAATCACCGCCCGCGGCACATCGCAAAGGTCCATGTAGCGCGCCATCAAGCGGCGCACGGCACTTTCCCCTTCGAGCGTCGCCAGACGCTGCAGCAAGGCCTCGTTCATGGCTTACACCTTGGCCGCATCAGGGATGGTCAACGGGCGACCGATGCGCGCTTCGATCTTGGCGTAGCGCCACAGGCTGTATTGGCCGACCGGCGTGGTGCGGAACAGGTTGCAGGCGTCGATCACCGACTGGTGGCAGTCGACGTCGGCCATGATGTACACCGTCCACGGCGAAGTGGTCGACGGGCCGACCATCAAGCGGTCGTCGTCCATGGCGCCGAGTACGGTGATGCCGGGCATCGCACCGAGGTCGCCCATCATCTGGCTGAAGCCTTTCCACACGCTCAGGCCTTCGCCGGTGGGCAGGTCGAAAAAGTTCTGAGTGATGCCGATGCAAAAGACGACGCGCAATGGTTCCTGGGTAGCTTGGGACATGCTGTTGATCCTTGAAAAAGTAATGAGAATTCAGATGTAGCCCGGGAACGGCGGCACGCCGAGGAACACCGAGCCGGCGCCGTCATACAGGCCTTCACTGAGGAACGCGTGCTGGGTCACCACCATCGAGTCGCGCAGGTAACGCTGCAGCGGATGGCGCAGGTAAATGGCGGTGGTCCCCGCCAGGCTGTAAGCGCTTTGCACCACCTCGGCACCGGCCTGGGACACGTGAATGGCGGACAGACGCAGCAAGCTGGTTTGCTCCGGGGTGACCGGGTTGCCTGCGATGATCGAGTTCCACACCTGCTCGGTGGCGTTGTAGAAGAACCCACGGGCCGCAGCGAGCTTGGCTTCGGCCTTGGCGATTTCGATGCGCACGTAAGCGCGATCGGACAGTTTCGGCGCACCGGTGATGCCTGAACCGCCAGCCATGCGGCTGATTTCATCGAGTGCCGCGCGAGCCAGGCCGAGGTTGACCACTGCCAACACCTGCGCGGCGTAGGCAATCGACGGGTAGCGGAACAACGGTTCGTCGATGGTCGAGGCACCGCCGCGGATGAAGGTCCAGCGCTCGTCGACGCGTTTGTCGTTCACGCGCAGGTCATGGCTGCCGGTGCCTTTGAGGCCGACCACGTCCCAGTTTTCGACGATCTCTACTTGCTCCGGACGGAACACGGCGGTGCGTGGCTTACCGCCTGCGGCGCCGATGCCGACACCGAGCAGGTCCGCGCCCTTGCAACCGCTGGCGAATTTCCAGGTGCCGTTGACTTGATAGCCGCCTTCTAAAGCCTCCGCCGGTTGCAGCGGGAACAGGCCGCCAGCGAACACCAGGTCCGGGCTTTCGGCGTAGAGCTCAGCCAGGGTTTCCCGTGGCAAAGCGGCGAGGTAAACACCGGCACTGCCGAAACTGGCCACCCAGCCCGCCGAGCCGTCGGCTTCGGAGATGCGTTCGATCATTTGCAGGAACAGGTGCGGTGCCAGGGCGTCACCACCGAAGCATTTCGGCGTGGCCGCACGGTAGATGCCCACGTGTTTGAAGCGCTCGATCATGTCGCGTGGCACATGGGAGCCGGCGTCGAATTCGTCGCGGCGCCGGCGCACTTCGTCCAGGACCTGCGCGAAGGCCTGGCTGTCGACGACATTTTCGTCAACGCCGATCGATGCGTCTTGTTGCGCAACCGCTGAACGCAGCATGGGCATTCTCCGTTTTGATTATTGTTAGTGGGCAGCTCCCTACCGGAGTGTGGATGCCCTTGCATTGCGGTCCAGTGTAAAAACCGCGTCCCGGCGCCACTATTGGTGCGTGCAGCCCCCGGACTAAAGAAAACCCCTAGGCCGACACCCCATACCTCTGAGCGCATCCCCATGCGCGAGCAGGTATAAAAAGCCATACTTCCGGCTCCACCGGTCGGAACCCTCTGCCGCCAAGGGCTGTGCGATGTATTTGCCAAAACCGAACGACTTCTATGCGCTGATTGAAGCCATGCCGCTGTGCATCATTCTTCACGATGCGCACACCAAGGAAATCCTCTGGGCCAACGCCGCTGCCCTGGCGGCGTTGGGCTTTACCCTGGAGGAACTGACGCCACTCAAAGCCCCGGACATGACCCGCGACGCACCGAAATATCGACGTTC
Source organism: Pseudomonas reinekei (assembly GCF_001945365.1). Taxonomy (GTDB): domain Bacteria; phylum Pseudomonadota; class Gammaproteobacteria; order Pseudomonadales; family Pseudomonadaceae; genus Aquipseudomonas; species Aquipseudomonas reinekei. The sequence goes on along the minus strand of NZ_MSTQ01000025.1, from coordinate 39,228 downwards.
AGTGGGTTTGCGTTGGCTGGAAGGTGCCGCGCGCACCGGACAGCGCGCCATCGAGTGGTGCTATCGCTCCAAGCAAGGGGTGGAGATTCTTTCCGAGGCCGTGGCGACGTTGGTGCACCTGGAGGGCCGCGATGTGTTGATGGTGCAATTCCGCGACATCTCTAAAGAAGACAAGGTCAAGCGCGACCTCAAACGCTTCGAAAGCCGGCTCAAGGCGTTCATGCAGGATTTGGCCGAAGGTGTCGCAGTGCTGGGCCCGGAGGGCGATATCCGCTTTATCAGCGACTCCGGCGCACACTTGCTCGCCAGCGAAGTGCGCCAGTTGATGGGCAAGAACTTTCTTGCCTGGTGCGACGACGCTTCACGCCAGCGTCTTCTGCAACAGCTCGCCAATGAATCGCCGGAACACGCGCCGTTCAGCGTTCATTACAAAGTGCAGCGACGCGACGGCGAGTGGCGCTGGCATGACGCAACCTGCCGCTACATCGAGATTGAGGACGACCTGGTCGGCCATCTGCTACTGTTTCGCGATGTCACCGAGCAGGTGCAGGCCGAAGAGGCGCGACGGGTCAGCGAACAGAAGCTCGAATACCTGGCGCGCTACAACGCCATGGGTGAAATGGCCGTGGCCATCGCCCACGAGTTGAGTCAACCGCTGGCGGCGACCCGTAATTTCATTGAAGGCACGGTGATTCGCCTGGGCAACGCCGGCGACACCGATCAAGCCGTCGCCTGGGGTTTGCAGAATGCCGTGCGGCAAATCGAGCACGCCTCGGTCATCATCAAGAGCGTGCGCGATTACGTGGTCAAGCTTGAGCAGTCCGAAGAACTGGTGGACCTCAATGAGCTGCTGCGCGAAACCCGCTACTTCATCAGCTTGCGCGCCGATCCGAGTCTGGTGCGTGTCGAAATCGTGACCTCGCCCGAGCCGTTGCGGGTGAGTTGCGAGAAGGTGCTGATCGGCCAGGTGATCCTCAATCTGGCGTTCAACGCGATCGAAGAAATGGCGGACTTGCCCATTGAGCGACGCTTGTTGCGCATCCATGCCAGCACCGACAACGGCGTGGCGCTGGTGCGTATCGAAGACAGCGGGCGCGGCATCCAGGCCCAGGCGCAGGAGAAGCTGTTCGACGGTTTCTTCTCGTCCAAGGTCAGCGGCAACGGCATCGGCCTGGCGCTGTGCAAGAACATCATCGGCCGTCATCGCGGCGACATCTGGGCACAGAACCAGGAGCCTTGTGGCGCTGTTTTCAGCTTCTCCCTTCCTCTCGCTTCCGCCCTCTAAAAGCAAAAGATCGCAGCCTGCGGCAGCTCCTACATAGACCGCGCGTCCCTGTAGGAGCTGCCGAAGGCTCGGGCCGCGTTCGGACGATTTTTTGATCTTTGGCCATCACTGGCACAGAGACACAAACACTTGGCAGGCAGGGCAATTCCCCCGATTGCCGGGCGAGGCACTATTCAATCGTCAGAATCTGCCCACTCACCCGCGATCCGCGTTACCAACAATTCAGGAAGTTCCCCTTATGCGAACAAACAGGATCTCCGTACAGTCAGCGCTAGGCCTGAGCCTGCTTGTACTCGGTTTGAACAGTGCCCGTGCGGACCTGCCGGCCGACACCGGCATCGGCCAGACCACCCTGGCCTTCCCCGCTGAACCGCACCGCGCGTTCGTCGTCGATGTCGAGTTCGAAAGCTTCGTCGCCGGCCGTATCACCGTGGTCGACCCGGATCAGAAACGCGTGCTGGGCATGGTGCCGACCGGTTTCGCCGCGCCTTCGGCCCTGAGCCATGACGGCAAGCTGATCTACGCTGCGGACATCTGGTATTCCCGTGGCACCCGCGGTACCCGAACCGACGTGCTGACCGCATGGGACACCTCGACCCTGTCGCCGGCCTGGGAGGTGTTGATTCCGAACAAGCGCGCCGAGTCACTGACCCAGCGCTATGGCCTGAAGACCAGCGGCGATGACCGATTCGTCTACGTCTACAACTTCACCCCGTCGACCTCGGTGACGGTGGTCGATACCCAGGCCAAAGCTGTCGCCAGCGAAGTCGCGATCCCTGGCTGTGTGCTCAACTACCCGGTCGGCAAACGCCGTTTCGCCTCGCTGTGCGGCGACGGCAGCCTGCAAGTGGTGACCCTCAACGATCAGGGCCAGGAAACCGCGCGCAACCGCACGCCGTTCTTCGACCCGAACGCCGAGAAACTGGTGGAACGCGCGGTCAACGTCGGCGACACCTACTACTTCACGACCACCACCGGCACCGTGCGCGCCGTGGATTTCTCCGGTGACACGGCAAAAATCCTGCCGAGCTGGTCGCTGACCACCGACGAGGAAAAGAAAGCCGGCTGGGCACCGGGTGGCTGGCAGTTGATGGCCGTCGCGCCAAAGCTGAACCGCCTGTACGTGTTGATGCACGACGCCCACGAACCGATGAAGTGGGAAGACCCGAGCACCTTCATCTGGGCCTACGACCTCAAGACCATGAAGAAAATCGCCACCCTGGAAGCCCCGGCTCCGGTGTGGAGCATGCAGGCAACCGGCGACGACAAACCGCTGTTGCTGGGCACCGATGTTGAAGGTGGCTTGCAGATCTTCGACCTCAAGACCAACAAGCACACCGGCAGCATGGCCAAGGTCGCCAAAACCGCGACTCAGGTCATGAGCTACTAACGAGGTTCGGCCATGCAATCAGATCCGATCTTCATCATTGCCAGCGCGCTCGCCATTTCGGCGCTGCTGGCCAGTGCCGCCACCCACAAGGTACGGGCGCCGGCACGCTTCGCCAAACAGCTGGCGGACTACCAACTACTGCCCGCGGCGCTGGTGCGTTCGGGTACGCGGTTGATCCCGCTGCTGGAACTGGCCATCGCTTTTGCGCTGCTGGTTCCGCTCAGCCGGGGCTGGGCGGCGTTGAGTGCGGCCAGCCTGCTGACGCTGTACGCCGCCGCCATTGGCATCAACCTGTGGCGCGGTCGTCGTGACATCGACTGCGGCTGTGCCGGGCCAGACCAGGCGCAACCGCTGCGTCCGGTCCTGCTGCTGCGCAACAGCGTGCTGGTCGCGCTGGCGCTGCTGGCCAGCGTGGCGCCGGTGGTGCGTGACATGACGATGTTCGATGGCTTCGTCATCGTGGCTGCCGCCGCGGTCACGCTGCTCATCTACGCTGCGGCCGCAGGGCTGATGGCGAACTCCCCTCTTCTGCTCAAATTGATTGGTAGGTAATCAAAATGGAAGGCTTGATCGTTTCCAACGTATTGCTCTGGGTGCTGCTGGTGGCCGTGGCGTTCGTCGTCATGGGCCTGGTCCGTCAGATCGGCGTGCTGCACGGTCGCCTGGCCCCGGCCGGCGCACTGATGGTCGACAAAGGCGTGGCCGTCAATGAAGCCGCCCCGCAGATCACAGCCGCTGACCGTAAGGGTCGTCCGGTGAACTTCGGCTATGCCGGTGAAAAATCGCAACTGCTGTTCTTCCTCTCGCCCACCTGCCCGATCTGCAAATCCTTGCTGCCGGCGATCAAATCCATCGCTAAAGAACAGGCCGGTACGCTCGACGTAGTGTTCGTCAGCGATGGCGACATGGACGCCCAGCAAGCGCTGATCCGCGAGCACAAACTGGAAGACGCCACCTACGTGGTCGGCCCGGAAGTCGGCATGACCTACCAGATCGGCAAGCTGCCGTACGCCGCGCTGATCGACAAGTCCGGAACCCTGCGCGCCAAAGGCCTGGTCAACTCCCGCGAACACCTGGACAGCCTGTTCGAAGTCGAGCACTTGAAACACGCCACGCTGCAGCAGTACCTCAACGCGCAGCCCCACGACCATGACCACAGCCACGGCCATAGCCACTGATAAGGCAGGGAGACCCTCATGAAACTGCTGGATCTGTTGTTCGAGCGCTCGACGCGCCGTGTTGCCGACACTACTTCGCGCCGCAAACTGCTGTCGCGCATGGGCTCGCTGATGGTGGCCGGTGCCGCCTTGCCCCTGCTGCTGCCACTGGATCGCACCAGCAAGGCGCTGGCCGCCACTGACCCGAAGGCCGGTGATCCCGGCGATCCGAACAGCTGCGACTACTGGCGCTACTGCTCCATCGACGGTTTTTTGTGCAGCTGCTGCGGTGGGTCGGTGACGTCCTGCCCACCGGGCACCGAAGCCTCGCAAGTCACCTGGATCGGCACCTGCCGCAATCCGGCTGATGGCAAGGACTACATCATTTCGTACAACGACTGCTGCGGTAAGCAAAGCTGCGCCCAGTGCGCCTGCACTCGCAACGACAGTGAAGAGCCGGCCTACCGCCCGTTCAACAACAATGACGTGAACTGGTGCCTGGCCGCCAAGTCGCACATCTACCACTGCACCGTATCGATCATCCGTGGCGTGGCGGTCTGACACGCGCTTTACCGCCGGTTGCCTTTGCAATCGGCGGTTTTTTTGAAGATCGCACCCACAACAAAAAGGGATTGTCATGCGTCACTTGTTAATCCTCAGCCTGGCCGGCCTTCTGATCACCCCGCAGGTCCACGCCCGGGCCATTCCCAATCCCAACCAGCGCCACGCACCGGGCAACGAAGAGGCGCAAAAGCCCATCGCCGAAGCCAACTACAGCGTCGGCGTGAACTATCAATTGCAATGCGCCGGTTGCCATCTGGGCGACGGCAGCGGTTCCGCGGCCAACGACACACCACGGATGAAAGGCTTTGTCGGCAACTTCCTGAAAGTCCCCGGTGGCCGCGAATTTCTGGTGCGCGTGCCGGGCATGTCGCAGTCGGCGCTGAACAACGCGCAACTGGCGGATCTGCTCAACTGGCTGATGCGCGAAGATGGCATGGCCGGCAAGAGCGTTCCGGCGAATTACCAGCCCTACAGCGCTGATGAAGTCGCGACTTTGCGGGCCAGGACCATGCTCAACCTGCCTGGCACCCGCGGCGACCTGATCAAGGCCATGCGTGCGCAAGGCATCGCGATAGATGACGGGATGAATGACTGAGTCGGCTAGAACGCGATCAGCCTGAGTTGCCGATACGCATCGATCAATTGCTCAAGGCTGAACGCCAGGTTTCGTCCACTGGGATTGGGCAAGACCCACACCGCGGCGTTGCCGAATGTCCCGGACTGAAGCCCCCACCCCACATTGCGTTGAGCGGACAGCGCCGAGTACGCCGCTTTGCCGAGAAACGCCACATAGCGCGGTGCGTAGCGGGCGATCTTCTGCTCGAAGTTCGCCGCCGCGGCGATGAATTCCTGCTTTGAGAGTTGATCCGCCCGCGCCGTCGGTCGCTCGACCACCGCGGTCAGGCCGCACTGATACTGCACAATCGTCCGGTCGTTTTCCGGGCGCACCTCCTCCGGAGTAAATCCGGCCAGATGCAGCGTGCGCCAGAAGCGATTGCCGCGACCAGCGAAATGGTGGCCTTGAGCGGCGGCGATCATGCCGGGGTTGATCCCGCAAAACACCACCGTCAGCTGCTCGGCCAGTATGTCTTCGAGCCCCTCACTCACCGCAGATCACGCTCACCGCATTGCGCGCAAGTTCACTCAACTCGGCCCGGGACTTACCCGCCCGCGCCCGAATCGAAATGCTGTGCAGCAGCGATGACGCCAGCACCGCCAACGCCGCCGCGTCGACATCACTTTTCAGTTCGCCGGATTCGATGGCCGTGCGCAGACGCACTTCCAGGTCGGCATCGAGACGGCTGAGCCGGTCCGACAGCAGGGCGCGAATTTCCGGGTCTTCGACCGCTTCGGTGGTCGCCGTGCCGATGGCGAAGCAGCCCCGAGGCTGGCCTTCGCCGGAAAAGTAGATCGACAACTGCCCCTCGTAGAACCGCATCAGCGCCTCGCGCAAGGTCAAGCCGGGGTCCGTCAGCGCGGCCTGCATGTCGGCAGAGGCCACTTCCCAGTACTGCTCCAGCGCCTTGATGTACAGCGAATGCTTGTCACCGAAGGCCGCGTAGAGGCTCGGGCGATTCATCCCCGCCGCCGAGGCGATGCTGTCCAGGGACGCGCCGGAATAGCCGGTGCTCCAGAAAACACCGAGTGCCTGTTGCAGCGCCGTCTGCGGGTCATACGCGCGGGGCCGGCCACGGCCTTTACCCTCTGTCAGTTTATTTTGTGCCATGTCGTACAAAACCCTTGCAGGGAGGTGAATGTGGGGATATTTTTACACCATCGCACAAAAATAAGGAACCACAAATTCCTTGATCCATGTTTGTTCACGCGAAGCTCGAACCGGGTGTTGCAACGACGAAACAGAGGCGACGGAGCGATCCTCCCAACCGCCTGCGCGTTTGCTTTCCAACAGCATTTATTCACGTCGGCGCCTGGCGATGACTCCTGGCCCGAATTCCCGGTTAAAGGTGCATTCGATCATGACTAAACAAATCGAGATCCCGGCTTCCCAGGCCTTCGCGGCCCAATCGCCCATCAAGAAACCCTTGAAGGAAAAACTGCGGCCATGGCTGATGGTCGGCCTGCCCGCCCTCTTCGCCGCCGTTGGCTACGCCCACTACGTTGCCGGCGTACCCTTCGTCACTACCGACAACGCCTACGCTCGCGTGGCCAAGGCTTCGATCAACGCGCGGATTTCCGGGCAGGTTGTAGAAATCGCCGTTGAAGACAATCAGAAGGTGACCAAGGGTCAGGTGCTGTTTCGCATCGACCCCAAGCCATTGCAGATCGCGACCAATCGTGCCGAAGCGCAACTGAGCGTCGCGCGCTTGCGCATCGACGGCCTCAAGGCCAGCTATCGCCAGCAACAGGCGGAACTGCAAGCGGCGAAAGCGTCGGCGGGCTTCGACGAGAAGGAATTTGCGCGCAAGAAAGCGCTGATGGCGACCGAATTCGTCTCCCGCTCCCTTTATGAGCGCTCGGAAACCGACCTGAAGGTGGCACGGCAGCGCATCGCGTCAATAGAGCAACAGATCGCCAGCACCGTCGTCGCCTTGAACGGCAACCCGAGCATCGATATCGATAGCCATCCCAGCGTTCGCGAGGCCAAGGCGCAGCTGGACGAAGCGCAGCTCTACCTCGCGTACGCCACGGTTTATGCCCCCGCCGACGGCATCGTCGCCAAAGTCGATGACTTGCAGGTGGGCAATTACCTCAATAACGGCGCACCGGCCTTTGCGCTGATTTCCGACCACGAGATCTGGGTCGAAGCCAACTTCCGCGAAACCCAGGTCACGCACATGCGCCCCGGCCAGGAAGCGACCATCCGCATCGACACCTACCCGGATCGCGTGTTCAAGGCCCACGTCACCAGCATGAGCCCCGGCGCCGGGTCGGACTTCGCCCTGCTGCCGCCGGAAAACGCCACGGGCAACTGGGTCAAAGTGGTTCAGCGGGTACCGGTTCGCCTCGAACTGGATGACGTCGACCCTGCCCTGCCACTGTTTTCGGGCACCAGCGCCACGGTCAAGGTCGACACCGGTTACAGCACACCATGGTGGCATCCGCTCAAATCGCTGCTGACGGCAGGTAACCTCTAATGAACGCCCCTGCAGATACAACCCCGAATGCAAGCAGTGCGCGCTCGCTCAGGTTGGCCGTTCTGCTCGCGACTTACATGCAGTCGGCGAACCTGCCGTTGCCCAATGCGGTATTGCGGCTGATTCAAGGCAGCCTGTCGATGACCGACGATCAGGCGGGCTGGATATTCACCGCGTACCTGGCGGCAAGCGCCATCACCATGCCGATTGCCCAGTGGCTGGCCGCCCGTTTTGGCTTGAAGCGGGTGTATCAAGCTGCGCTCGCGTTCTTCGTCCTCGGCCTGCTGCTGGCCACGGTTTCCAGCACGCCGCTGGAATTCATCGGCGCGCGCATTATTCAAGGCTTGGCGAGCGGTGTGCTGGCGCCCCTGTCGATGGCGATTGCCATGGAGACGTTGGCGCCCGAGAAGCGCATGAAGTTCGGCGCGACCTGGACTGCAATCGTGCTCATGGGCATCGTCAGCGGCCCGAGCATCGGAGGCTGGATCGCCGAGCATTACGACTGGCGCCCGATCTTCTTCGTCAGCCTGCCGTTGTCGACGTACATTTTCCTGGTCGTAGCGCTGTTGCTCACCGAGAAGAAAGCCGCGAAGGCGCCGGCGTTCGACTTCTTTGGTTTTGGCACCTTCACGCTGGCGTTGATCAGCCTGCAAATGCTGCTCGACCGTGGCGAACGCATGGACTGGTTCGACTCGCCGGAAATCTGGATCGAGGCGCTGGCCGGTGGACTGGGTTTGTACTTGTTCCTGATGCATGTGCTGACCAAACAGGCGCATTTCCTCAACAAGAGCCTGTTCCGCGATCGCAATTTCGTGCTGTCGACGATCATCTTTTTCGCCGTCGGTTTCGTGCTGTTGTCGACCATGGCCCTGACGTCGCCGATGCTCGATGAAATCCTCGGCTACCCGCCTGACACCACCGGTGCCCTGACTATTCCACGCGGTATCGGGCTGGTTGGCGCGTTCCTGCTGATGGGGCGTGTGCCCGAGCGTTTCGACCGTCGGTGGTTCGTGGCGGCAGGCGCGGGCGCGGTGATTTATGCCAACTGGTTGATGCTCGGCTATTCGCCGTTGATGGACTGGTCGCCGGTTGCGGTGACCGGCGCGATCCAGGGGGTCGGCATTGGCATGTTAATGCCGTCGCTGACCAAGGTTGCGTTCAGCACGCTCGACCCTGCGCTGCGCCCGGAAGGCACCGGCCTGTTCAATCTTTCGCGGGTGTACGGCAGCACCATTGGCGTGGCGATCGTGCAGATTTTCTTCTTCAACAATACGCAGGCGATGCACCTGGCGCTTGGCAACAACGTGACGCCCTACAGCGCCGCCGCGCATTTCGGCACAGCATCGCTGCCGCTGCCGACACTTGAAGGGCTCAGCCACCTGATCACCCACCAGGCAGCGTTCATCGCCGTTGTCGACCAGTTCAAAATCTTGATGGTGGCGATGCTGGTGGTCAGCCCGCTGATTCTCTTTCTTCGCAAACCTGCTGCGGCCAACTAGTTCTCGTGGAGTGTGCCCAATGAAATCCAGTCATCTATTCCAACCGAAACTCACGGCATTGTCGGCGCTGGTTTTTCTCTCGGCCTGCACTGTCGGCCCTGACTTCAAAACACCTGAAGCGAGCCCGTCGCAGCATTACGATCAACAGGCCGAACAACATCTCGGCGGCCAGCAGCGTATCGCGCTTGGCCAGAAAGTCAGCGGGCAATGGTGGTCCGCCTTCCGCTCGCCCAAGCTCGACCAGGTCGTGCGCCGGGCCATCGACGGCAACCTTGAGCTGGTCGCTGCCGATGCAACCATTCGCCAGGCGTCTCAATCCGTGGCGGCGGCGCAAGGCGCGTTGTACCCGCAAGTCGACTTCGGCGCGATGGCGGGTCGTCAACGGGTGCACAACGCCAAGGAGCCTTCGATCTCCAACTTCTATGCGATCGGGCCACGGGTCGGCTTCGACCTGGATGTGTTCGGTGGCAACAAGCGGCTGGTCGAACAGCAACAAGCGTTCACCGATCTGCAAACGCATCGCTACGAAGCGGCGTACCTGACCCTGACCGGCGAGGTTGCCAGCCAGTCGTTGTTGATCGCATCGGCCAACGCGCAAATCCAGGCCGTGGAGAAACTGCTGGTCAACGACACCAAGAACCTCGAACTGGTACGCGCGGCGCTGATCAACGGCGCGACCACGCAGATTGATGTTTCGCTGGCCGAGACGCGGCTTGCCCAGGACCGCACACTGCTGCCGCCATTGGCCCAGCAACGTGATGCGGCCCGCCATGCGCTGTCGATCCTGACGGGCAAAGGCCCGGCGGACTGGATCGCGCCGGACTTCCACCTCGACGAGTTCGCCTTGCCGTCGAACGTGCCGGTCAGCCTGCCCTCGGAATTGGCCCACGATCGGCCGGACGTGCGCCAGGCCGAGGCGGAGCTGCACATCGCCAGCGCCGCCGTCGGCGTGGCAACCGCCAATCTCTATCCTCGGGTGACCTTGTCCGCATCGTTGGCCCAGGCTGCTTCAGGCAATGGCGGTGCGGCGCTCTGGGGTTTTGCCGCAGGCCTGACGGCACCGATCTTCACCGGCGGAACCCTCAAGGCTGAGCAGCAGGCAGCCGTCGAAGGCTACAACGCGACGCTCGCCGGCTATCAGCAGACCGTCATCAGTTCGTTCGGCCAGGTCGCGGACACGCTTCAAGCAATCAACCATGACGCGGAAGAATTCCTCGCCCAGGAAGACGCCCTGCAAGCGGCCGAAACCAGCCTGCGGTTGAACCAGCAAGCCTATGCCCAAGGCGAGAACAGCATCCTCCAGGTGCTGGAAGCCGAGCGCGCCTACCAACAGTCGCTGCTGGGCCATATCCGCGTGAAGACCGCGCAGTACCTCGACACCGTGCAGCTGTTTGTCGCCCTCGGCGGCAATTCCATTGGCGTCTTCGAGCAACGGGTTGCCAGCCGCGAAGCCCCACAACGTTCGTATCAGTAGAGGCCGCGGCCTCGATATTTGGAGTAATGACATGTCCTACGAAGCCTTTCACGATGAACTTCGCGATACAACATTTGCGCTGAATCACGGCACAGGGAAAATGCCCGCCGTCGGCTTCGGCACCCTGTTCAAGGACCTGAGCGTCACCACCGAGGCGATCACCCATGCGCTGGAAACCGGATTCCGCCATTTCGATTGCGCCGAGCGTTACCGCAACGAAGAAAGGGTCGGTGTTGCCTTCAAAGCGTTCATGGATGCGGGCAAGGCGCGGCGCGAAGACTTGTTCATTACCACCAAACTGTGGAACACCAACCATCGACCCGAGCGCGTATTGCCGGCGTTCGAAGCCAGTTGCCGTCGGCTCCAGGTGGACTACATCGATTGCTACCTGATCCATACGCCTTTCGCCTTCAAGGCAGGCGACGACCAAGACCCACGAGACGCTTTCGGCCACGTCCTTTACGACGGTGACGTGACGCTGATTGACACCTGGCGTGCCCTTGAGCAACTGGTGGATGAGGGGCGCTGCAAGTCCATCGGTTTGTCCGATATCACCCTCGAAGCGCTGAAAGAGATCGTGGCCGTGGCGCGGATCAAACCCGCCGTGGTGCAAGTTGAATCCCACCCTTACCTGCCGGAATGGGAGCTGCTTGAGTTCTGCAAGCAGCAGGGCATCGTCGTCCTCGCCTTTGCCCCGCTCGGGCACGGCATGGAGCCGAACGTGCTGGAAGACGAAGTGATTACGGGGATCGCCCGGCATTTGCAGCGGACCCCGGCCCAAGTCTTGCTGGCCTGGGCGGTACAGCGGGGTGTAGCGTTCCTCACCACATCAGCAACGCTGAGCCATATCCGGGAAAACTTCGATATCGCTACCCTGCCGCACCGGGCCATGCTTGAAATTCGCGAAGAGATCACAACGCGGATACGCTTCAACTCGGTGGTAGAGACGGGAGTGCCCGGATTCATCCCGCGACAACAGTAGTGCACCACAAGGGACGGCAGCGACCGTCCCTTTTATCGCTTATCACTTGAGGTGAAACGATGGATGTTTTCCAGACCATGCGGTTTTTTTCGGCGGTTGCACAAAGCGGCAGCTTTACCGCCGCGGCCCAGTTGCTGGACACCACCACGACCAACGTTTCCAAAGCGGTCTCCAGCCTGGAGGCCCGCCTGCAAACCCGCCTGATCAACCGTACGACGCGGCGCCTGGCGTTGACCGAGGCTGGCACACGTTATTTGCAACGTTGCGAGAAAATTCTGGAAGAGCTGCGTGAAGCTGAGGAAGAAGCCGGCACGGCACAGATCACGCCCGTGGGCCGTTTGAAGATTCATGCGATGTCGGCCATCGGCAATCATTACGTGATCGACGCCATCGCTAAATACCGCGAGGCCCATCCCTCGGTATTGTTCGATTTGACCCTGACCAACCGGCTGCCAGACTTGCTGGAGGAAGGCTATGACATGTCGATCGTGCTGGCGCGGGACCTACCCGACTCAGGCTTTGTCGCACAGCGGCTGGGCATCACCTACAGCATTCTCTGCGCCTCGCCCGAGTATCTGAAGAAGCGCGGAATGCCCGACACGCCGGGTTCTTTGGGGGCACATGATTGTTTGAGGATCGTCAACACGGTCATGCCGGCCGAGCATTGGGTATTTGAAGGGCCGCAAGGCGTGGAGACCGTCAACACGCCGGTCTCGCCGTTTCACGTCAACACCGCCGACGCCATGACCGTCGCCATCACCCGTGGCATGGGGATCGGCATTCAGCCTATTGCGTCTGCCGTGGCCGGCCTGAAGACAGGCACATTGGTGCGGGTGCTGCCGGAGTACCATTTTGAAGAATTGAACCTGTTTGCGATCTACCCTTCACGAAAATTCGTCGATGCAAAAATAAAAACCTGGGTGGAGTTTCTAAAGGACTACCTGCCCGGGTTGCTGGCGAGCGACGACAAAATTGCCTGCTCATCAAAAAAAATCAGGCACCTCTAAGGCTGGAGTGTCGACCCTCCATCGTCATCGCAATACTCAACCGTTCGAACAGCCGCTGCCCATGACCTGATACTGCATGACGTGGCGCTGCCCCTGGGAGTCTTCATAAGTCATTTGCGCCGGCACCGGGCCGCACTCTGGTGCAACATCAGTCACGGAAATGACTTTTTTGACATCCAGTTTCGAACCGTAGGTGTACGTCTCTACCGGTGCCTGGTCTCTGGACACGTTGGCGTGGCTTTCTTCGGCAAAGGCCTGCGCACCGATGCAACTGAGCGCCAGGAAAATCGCGATTTTTGAGATGTTCATGAAGTTCTCCGTCTCGTTCAAGTGGGCTTGCTTGTACGTTGTGAACCCATGGCGTGGGCTCATTCCGTAGAGACGATGCTAGGGGTTTACCCCGGCACCAAACAGCGCAGCGCCGGACAAACACTGTTAACGAAATGAGAGGGAATGCGTTCACCGGAGGTCAGGTCGGCTATCAGGCCGCCTCGCCTTGGTTTTTGATTTTGATCTGCCCCGTCGGAAGGCCGAGTGGAGGTTCTGCGCAGTGGGCAACCCGGCAAGGATGCCGGGTTAGCCGCCCCCGGCCATGGATGGCCGATGGTGGCGGGCCCACGGAGCAGGACCGGAGCGAGGGTACCCTGAGCCTAAGCGAAGGGCCTTACGTCAGGGGCCAAGCCCTTTGGTTACTTTGGGGCCCCAAAGTGACCCGCCGTAAGGGCGGAACCCTCAGTCGCCATTACCGCAGAAACGGATATGTACACCAGATCATTAAACCTGCGCAGCAGCCAATGAGCCCACACGTACCGATGCACGGTGCTCAATGTCCGGCAAAACATCCACCGCTGGCGTCCAAGCCGGCACACTCGGCATCTCTTTGCGCAAGCTGTGAATCAAGGTGTACGACATCACCAGCAGCAACATCGCGATCGGCAATCCGGCGGCAATGCTTGCCATCTGAATGGCCTTGAGTCCACCGGCGAGCAGCAGGCCCGCCGCAATTGCGCCTTCCAGAATGCACCACAGCAACCGGATCCAGTTGGGCGGATTGGTGCTGCCCAGGGCACACAAGGTGCACAACACCTGGGTGCCGGCATCTGCCGTGGTAACAAAGTGCACACCCAGCAATACGCACACCAGAATCGAGAGGATGGCGCCAACCGTAGGGCCATCAAGCGACTGAACCAGCGTGAACATCGCCGCCGTGGTTTCTTTCTTGGTGGCAAGCAGCACCGTGCCGCCTTCGAACTTCGGTTGTTCCTGACCCACTACCTGGCTGGCAACCGATGCCTGATAAGCCTGGCGATCCTGCTGTTCGTTTTTCAGGGCAGCGCCACCGAACACCGACATCCACAAAATGGTCACCATGGTCGGTACTACCAATGCCCCGATCACCAGTTCCCGGATGGTCCGGCCTTTGGAAATCCGCGCAATGAACAGGCCGACAAAAGGCCCCCAGGTCATCCACCACGGCCAGTAGAACGCCGTCCACCAGTTTTGCCATTCGGTGTCTTTCTGGGTGTCCATCCAGAAACTGAGGCCAACGATGTTTTGTACATAGTCACCGGTGGATTCAAACATCAAGTTAAGGATGTAACGCGTTGGACCGATGGCCAGTACCGCCAACATCAAAATAAATGACAGGTACATATTAAGCGTGGAGATCCGCTTCATACCTTTGGACAACCCGGCAAGTAGCGAAATACAGGCAATAATACTGACAACCAGAATGATGGATAACTGCAATCCGATACTGACCGGAATGCCGAACACTTGATGCAGCCCGGTATTAATCTGCGCAACACCCAGGCCAAGGGACTGTGAAACACCAAAGGCTGTAATCACCACACCCATGATATCGACTACATGGCCGATCCAGCCGTAGATGCGGTCGCCAATCAGCGGATACAGCAGCGAACGCAGGGCCAGTGGCAGTCCTTTACGGTAAGCGAAATACGCCAGGCTCAAACCGATCATGGAGAAGATCGCCCACGGGTGCAGGCCCCAGTGGAACAGCGTGATGCGCATCGCGATGCTGGCCGACTCGTCCGTCAGACCCTTTGAGAACGGGTTATCGGCGTAGTGCAGCATGGGCTCGGCAACGGACCAGAAGATCAGGCCGATGCCCATTCCCGCACTGAATAGCATGGCGATCCATGAAGCGAAACTGAACTCGGGCCGATCGTGCTCAGTGCCGAGTTTGAGATTGCCGAAACGGCTGATGGAGATATACAGCAGCAAACCGAGTACGCCACTGATCAGGGCGATGTAATACCATTTAAAGTTATGCAGGATAAATACCGAAGCCATTTCAAAGGCCTTGGCTGCCTGCTCATCTTTAAATGCACAAAACAGAACAAATGAGATCACCGCTAATATCGAAGCGACCGTCACATTCGGGTTCAAGCCTTTTAACATGCCTGATTGCGCACGCATTGTTTTCCCCTTTTGTTTTTGTTTAAGGGTTTTAGAGAGTATTCCGCAAGCTACTTACCCGTTGATATCGAATGACATCAGAGGGCCGTATATCTTCGGATTAATTCCGGTCTAACTCGGTTTTGGCAGCATCGCCAAGATGATTGAAACCTGACCATCGTTCAAACCATATTTAATCACCGACTCATGAGAAAAACGCATCAATAAATCCGGTTCGCCCTCCTCTATTTATCGCCTGTCGATGCACTCACCCACGGGGTCACCCACCGACACCAGGTTAGAGCTGGCAATCCCGTTTGGCGTCACCGGGTGATGCAGCGGCGCATCCTTTTGCAGGTGCTTGCCTGTGACTTTCGCCTGGCCCACGCACAGCGCGAGCAACGCGGCACTGCCGGCATAGAAAAAGTAGAAGCTTGAGGTGCCGAAGAACTCCATCAGCACACCCGCAATCAGCGGGCCAATGCAGGCACCGACACCAAAAGTGATCAACAACATGCCCGACAGCGAAACGCGCAAGTGCGGCTCCATGTTGTCGTTGGCCAACGCCACGCCCAACGGGTACAGACAAAACTGCAGGAAGCCGATCGCCGAGCCGAACCACAGCAGGGTCACGAATGCAGGCGTTTGATTGAAGGCCAGCGGCAGGCTGATGAGCACCAGCAAGACCGCCACCGCGCGGATCAGACTGGCACGCGGCAAACGATCCGAGAGCCAGCCCAATGGCAACTGCGCCAGCAGGCCTGCACCGATGGTCAGTGCCATGAACTGGCCGACCTGTGCTGTTTCCAGTCCCTGTTTGCTGGCGTAGATCGCGGCCAGCCCGTAAAAGCTGCCGTTGATCATGCCTGACACGAGAATCGTCACCAGGGACTGCGGAATGCGCCGCAGGAACAACCGCAGGTCGATCGATGCCGCGGGCACCGCCGTCGGATGGGCGCTGCGAGTGAGCGCCACCGGCACCGAACACAGCGCAAACACCATCGCTACCCCCAGCAACGCACGGATTCCCAACCCCTCGTCGAGACTCAAGGCCAACTGACCGAGCATCATCCCGACGTAGCTGGCGACCATGTACAGCGCCAGCACGCTACCGCGCTGCTCGGTCCGGGCCTGATCGTTGAGCCAGCTTTCCAGCACCATCAACTGGCACATCATCGCCAGCCCGACCAGCCCCCGCAGCACCAGCCAGAAAGGCAGGGACGTGCTGAACTCATGCGCCAACACCGCTGCCGCAATCAGTCCGGCACAGGCTGCATAGGTTCGAATATGCCCGACCTGTGCGATCAGGCTGCGCCCGACCCAGCCACCCAGCACCATCCCCAAGGCATTGGCGGCCATCAACGCCCCCCCTGCCGTTTCACTCGACCCCATCGCATTCAGGCGCAGTGCCAGATAGGTCATCAGCAAGGTCGAGCCCAACTGCATCAACAGGCTGGCCAGATAAAGCGCACCGAAGGTTTTTGTCAGTCTTATCACCGTGCGATCCCCGATCATTGCGCTTCAAGCCAAGCCGTGAAGTTGCTTCCAGTTGCCGGGGTGAACGACGTACCCGAACAACGCATGCCCGCCATACACCAGTTCGGTGCCTTCGGGAATCCACAGCAACTGCCCGGGGGTGACTTCAAAAAGCTCGTCACCGACGCGCAATTCGAAGCAACCCTCGATCACGAAAATCACTTCGTCGTACAGCACCGTCCAGGCGACTTGCGCGCCTTCCCAGCGGGCGAAACCCACGCCGATGTTCGGCGAGACTTCGTTGCTGAGTGCCCGCGCCACGTACGCGGCGCCGGGGGGCCCGCCACGGAAGGTGAAGTCCAGGTCCTGATGGTCGATGCGTCGCACCGGGCTTTTGCCTTTGGCGGGATGGCTCATAGCTCACTCCGGCTGTTCCAGGCCGCCAGATGAATACGCGAGCGAACACCCAGGCCCAGGAACGGTTCCGGCGGGTTGAGCGACGGCATGCCGGTCACGGCGCGGATATCGTTGAGCTGCGCCGAGTCGGCACCGACAGCGAGATCAGCGAGCATCGTCCCGGAAATGGTGCCCCAGGCTGCACCAACGCCGTTGTCGCACGCTGACGCATGAACGCCCGGCTCCAACTCGCCAAAGAAATTGGTGAAGTTGCGCGAGATCGCATAAACGCCGCCCCACGTATGGCTGAAAGGCACGTCGGCCAACTGCGGAAAGCGCGCGAGGAAAGCCTTGCGGTGCGAATCACGCACTTTCGAACGCATGCCATCGCTGGTGCTGCGACCGTACTTGGGCACGTGTTTGTAGGTGTTGCGGATGATCAGCCGGCGATCCTGAGTCATGCGCACAGTCGTGCCGGCGTGGTCCGCCGGGGTCAGTCCCCAGTCCAGTTGGCCGCCATAGGTGGTCAGCTCGGCATCGGTCAACGGCCGGGTCCAGCTGGCGAAGGTCATGACCGGCAGCAGGCGATTGCGCAGATAACCAAACTCCTGGGTGAAGATGCTGGTGCCCAACAACAGTTGCGGGGTGCGGATCAGCCCCGCCGTGCCGTGCAGAATCCAGCCGCCACGGCCGTCACGCTCCAGACGCTGAATGGGTGACTCCTCGAGCAATTCGACGTTACCCGGTAACGAACGCGCGAGGCCCGTGACCAGCGCCGCCGGTTGCATCAAATAGCAGCCGGGCGTGTAGATCGCGCCGCTGTAATGATCGGTGCCCAGGACCTTGGCCAGCTCAGCGGGGTCAGCCCGGCGGAACGGCTCACCGAGGTCGCTCATCAGCCGCTCGAAGTGATCCAGGTAAGCCAGGCCACGCGCCCCGACCGCGCCTTGGTATTTGCCGGCATGGGACCACTGGCAATCGATGCCGTGACGTTGTACCAGCCCTTGCAACTGCGAGATCGCGGCGCGGTTGAGCGACAGCAAACGCTGTTTGTGCGCAGGGTCCGGATGCTCCAGTGCGAACTTGTGCGGCAGGTCAATCACAAAACCGGAGTTGCGCCCCGAGGCGCCATGGGCGACCCGTTGCGCGTCCACCAACAGGATACGAGCCTGCGGATGATGCTCGGCCAGGCGACGGGCAGCGGCGAGGCCGGCGAAACCCGCGCCAATCACCGCGTAGTCTGCACGCTGCTCACCGGACAGGCGTTGGCAGGACGGTTGCTCGGGCAGCGCGGCGTACCAGCCGCAGCTCGAGTCGTCGAATGGCAGATTGATCGTGTTTTTCATGATTCGAGCCTCAGGCTACCGCCTGCTGGGAATGCTGACAGGACTGCAGCAATGCGCTGCGTTGCGTTTGCGCTTGACGACCGAGCAGGACAAAACCATTGAGCTGGCCCGTGGTGTCGTAGAACCCGGCACTCAAGCCATCGTCTGTCGGCGTGCAGCGCCACTCACCTTCGCTGGCGATGGCCGGCGCCAACAGACACAGCGGCGCGGCCGGCGTCTTCACCGTCACCGGCATCAACGGGTAGTCAACCGCCGTGGGCTGCCCAAGCAAGGTTTTGCTCAGCGCCTGAATGCCCTGATTGATCGGTGCCAGATACGGCAGCAGCTGTCCATTGATCTCGATGCAATCGCCCAAGGCGTAAATGCCCGGCGCAGAGGTTTGCAGTTGGGCATTCACCTGAATGCCCCGCCCGACCGCCAATCCGGCAGTCTCCGCCAGGCTCAGGTCGGGACGCAGGCCGACGGCGGACAACACCAGATCAGTCTCGAGGGTTTGGCCGTTGGCAAGTTTCAGTTGATAGCCCTGAGCAGTGGCGTCGATGGCTTGCAAGGTGTTCTGCAAATGCCACGTCACCCCCAATTCACTCAAGGCGCTTTGTAGCACCTGCCCGGCTTCGACCGGCAACAGCCGTTCCATCGGCCAGCGCCCCAGACCAATGACATCCACGCTGTAACCGTTATGGGCCAGATCATTGGCAAACTCGCAACCAATCAGGCCATCCCCAAGGATCGCCACGCGTCGCACACCGGTCAGACGTTCACGGAACCCGTGGTAATCCTGCAGGTTATTGACGCTGATCAGCGCCGAACTATCGCCCTCAATCGGCAAGCGAATCGGCTGCGCGCCGCTGGCAAGCACCAACTGGCCGTATTCCATTTCACCGAAGCTGGTACGCAGGCGCCGCGCCGCGCTGTCGATGCCCAACACCTTGCAGTGTGGATACACGCGGATGTTCAAACGCTGCTCGATTGCCAGCGGCGATTCGCCGGACAACGCCTCGGCGCTTTTGCCCTGGGACAGCCCGATCGACAACGCGGGTTTCGAATACAGGTGGCCGGACTCTCGCGTCAGCACACGGATCTCGACCTTGGGATCTGCCTTACGCAACGCCTGAGCCAGACCGTAACCGGCATAACCACTGCCGATGATGACGATCGGCTGGCGTGGCGACGCAGCAACCGCAGGTGCCGCCACCGCGAGCGGTGGCGTACTGACGGGCACGCTGACGGCCGTCACTGCCTGCGTGTACTCACTGATATCGAGCATCTCGAAATCTGCCTTGCCGACGTGGCATTCGGGGCAGACCCAATCCTCGGGAACATCCTCCCAGCGCGTGCCGGCGAGAATGCCATCCTCGGGCCAGCCCAGTGCCTCGTCGTAAATCAGGCCGCAAACGATGCAAAGCCACGTCTTGAACATGGTGTTCACTCCCCAGCAATCCGGATCGCTACGTTCTTGGTGCGCACGTAGCTGTACAAGGCTTCCTGGCCCTTCTCCCGACCGAAGCCCGACAACCCGACACCGCCAAACGGCGTTTCGATGCCGCCGGCATACCATTCGTTGACGAACACCTGGCCGGATTTCAGGCGGCGCGTGCAGCGCATGGCGCGACTGATGTCCTGAGTGAACACTCCGGCCACCAGGCCAAACTCGGTGCCGTTGGCAATCGCAATGGCTTGTTCTTCGGTGTCGAATGGCATGATCGCCAGCACCGGCCCGAACACTTCTTCCTGGGCGATGCACATGTCGGCGGTCACGTCGCGGAACACCGTCGGACGCATAAAGTGCCCGGCACGGTCGGCGAAAGCCTCGCCACCGGTAACTGCCACGGCGCCCTCTTCGATCGCCCGTCGGCACAAGGCTTCAATGCCCGTCAGTTGCCCGGCGCTGACGACGGGGGTGAGGTCGGCATTGTCCTGACCCAACCCGACACTCAGCCCTTCGGCCATGGCGACCACGGCCTCGACCACGTCTTCATAAATCTCGCGCTGCACCAGCAGGCGCGACATCGCCGAACAGACCTGGCCGGCATTGAAGAAAATCCCTGACTGGACGCTGGCGAGCAGTTGCTCCCGATCGGCATCGGCGAAGGCAATTGCAGCCGATTTACCACCCAATTCCATCACGCTCGGAATCGCATGCTGCGCGGCATCACGCAGAATCGACTGGCCCGTCGGCACGGAACCGGTGAACACGATCTGGTCGACGGCACGATGGCTGACCAGATACGAACCGACTTCACGACCTCGCCCACAAATCAGGTTGACCGCGCCATCGGGCAAGCCGGCGTTGGCAATGGCGCGGATCAGCACGCACATGCCCAACGGCGAAAGCTCGGGGGACTTGATCACGACCGCGTTACCCGCCGCCAGTGCCGGTGCCAGCGAACGGGCGCAGATCGACACCGGGAAGTTCCACGGCACGATCTGCGCCGAAACGCCCATCGGGTCGTACAGGGTGAAGTCCATGTAACCGTTGCCCAGCGGAATCGAAGTGCCCTCGATCTTGTCCGCCATGCCGGCGTAATACTCGAAGTAGCGCGCCGCCTCGATGAACTCGTCCCTGGCGTCGCTCAGGCGCTTGCCGTTTTCCTGGCACAGCACCCAGGCGCCCTCATCCGCCACGGCGCGAATCTCCTCGGCAATGCGCAGCAACCAGGTGACGCGCTGCGCCGGACGGGCGCGAGTCAACAAGCCGCTGTCGGCACAACGACGAGCTGCCAGCAACGCACGCTCGGCATCGGCCACGGTGGCCTGGGCGATGGTCGCGACCGGTTCGGCAGTGCCGGGGTTGTTCACCGTCAGGCGCTGGCTGCTATCGCTCCATTGCCCGTCGATGTAGTTAAGCCAGTGAGAGGCTATCGGATACATGGCAGCGCTCCTCAGGCAGACGGCGTGGTGGCGAGCAACTGACGTGCAGCCCACTGGTGGAAAAAGTGCGTCGGGATGTCCATTTCCGGCGAGAACGCGCCGCCTTTGTAGCCGGGGGAATGACGGCCTTTCTGCATGCCTTCCACCGAGCTGATGTCTTCGGCGAACACCACTTTCCAGGATTCCAGAATCGCATCGCGGCAAGCGCTGAACTCTTCGCTGCTTGCGGCTTCATCACCTACGTAGAACAGGCGCAGGTGCTCGATGGTGCGTCCCGGTGCAACAGGCTCCAGCTGCATGGCGAAGGCATGGTCAGCCTGGATGCCGAGCAACACGTTAGGGAAGAACGCGACGTACTCGGCATTTTTCAGACGGTCGAGCGGCCAGCCCGGGAAAGTCGGCAAGTGCGTGCCGGCGACGTCCGACAGGTTGTAGGCATAGCTGCCTTGACCGGCGAAGTGCTCGTCAAAAATGATGTTGTAGTGATCTTCCAGGCGCGAGTACGAGTTCAGGCTCGGGTGCACCCACGGCAAGTGATAGGCCTCGCAGTAGTTCTCGACGGCCAGTTTCCAGTTGCAGTTGATGTCCAGCGTCGTGGCGTCATGACCGGGACGACGGCGCAGCAGGCTCATGCCGTCTTCACCGAGGAACTGGGTCCAGCGCTGGGTCAATGGCGCCAGCATGTCTTCGAGCGGCTGCGCATCGCCGGACAGGTTGATGAACACCATGTCCATCCAGATCGCGCTGCGGATGGCTTTCAAGCCATGTTTTTCACAGGCGAAACGCTCGTCTTTGTGCTGGTCGATGCCGCCAACGTGAGGCGTGCCGCGCAACCCGCCGTTGAGGTCGTAAGTCCAGGAGTGATAAGGGCAGCGAATCACGCCCTGCACTTCACCGGCCTCCTCCACCAGCTTCATGCCGCGGTGACTGCACACGTTATGGAACACTTGCACCAGGCCTTCGCGGTTGCGCATCAACAGCAACGGCAGGCCCATGAAGTCGATGGGCTTGACCGAACCGGCCTTGCCCAGGTCGCTGGCGAAACCGACGCAGGCCCAGGTTTTGCCCAGGACCTGATCGCGCTCAAGTTCGAAGTAACGTTGCTCGGTGTAAAACTCGTTGCTCAGGCCGGTCGCTTCATGGATCGGATTGAGGACGGTTTCGAGATGATGCACAGGAATTTGCTGGATGCTGCTCATTATTGTTTTCCCCTGCTGGGCACGGTTTGGATGATCGGCGGGCGCATAGGCCCGGGGTCCGCTGGCAGCCAGTTTGGGAAAACGGAGGGGGTGTCGACAAACGATATTTCCGGCGCGATTCATGACTTATTGTCATAAGTATTGGCGGCCGGCTTGAGGGCTGGTGCAGGTTTTTGACGCGCATTGACGCGAGGCAAAAAAAATCGCCCGGCATCGAAAATGCCGGGCGACTGGTGGTGGATATTCAGGCGGGGCTGCGACGTTACCGGGTGTCCTCGGCGGGTGGAAGCTGGTTCAACAACCAACTACGGAAACGTTTCACGCTTTGCCGCATCCCCCCGCGTGCCAAGGGTTCCAGCAAGCAAAACTGCGCATCGGTTTTCAGTACGGTATCGAGTGGACGGATAAGCGCGCCGCTCTGCAGATGATCATCGACAAGGTTGGACCAGGCCAGTGCAATGCCCTGTCCGCTGATGGCCGACTGGATCAGCATCGAGTAACTGTTGATGTTGATCCGGCGTTTGGGCTCGACGTTTTTCAGCCCCTGGCTGCGGAACCACTCCGGCCAGCCAATCCAGTCGCGTTGCGGGTCATCGAGAAAAAGCCAGGTGCAGGCGACCAGGTCCTCTGGCTTGTTCAAGTCAGGATACTTGGCCAGGTAGGCAGGACTGCAAACCGGATAAACCTCTTCGGAAAACAAGGGCGTGACCTGCATGTCCCTTGGCGGTGTCTTGCAGTAATACAACGCCAGGTCGCAATCGAGACGGGAGAAATCCTTGACCTGGTCATGGGCGATGATCCGCAGGTCGATTTCTTCGTTCTCCCTTTGAAACTCGGACACTTTCGGCAAAAGCCACAACGACGCCATGGCGGTACTGGTGGCGACTGTCACCTGTTCGGCGCCCTGCCAATGGCGAATCTCACCGGTGGCCTGTGCCACTTGCAGCAATGAAGCACGCACCGTTTCATAGTATTGAACGGCAGCCGGGCTCAGATGAATCGTCCGGGTGGTACGCTCGAACAAGACCTTGCCCAGGTAGTCTTCCAGCAGTCGAACCTGCCGACTGATCGCACCTTGCGTCACGTTCAGCTCTTGCGCAGCCAAAGTGAAACTCAGATGACGTGCCGCCGCTTCAAACGCGACCAGACTATTAAGTGGCGGTAATGGATGGATTTTCATACAAGGCAGGTCACGTCGTTATTGTGGTTTTATCGCGGCATATTAGCCCCTGTTGCTGGAGGTGGACAGCGGCTGTGGACATGTCGAGGACGGTTGAGATGCATCGGCGTTCCCGTGACTTGACCCCCTTCAGGCCTTGGCGATGTTGCTCCCTGAAATCTGTCGCCAAGACCTTTTTTCATTTCAACTCAAACGAGCTTGACCACCGCATTGATGTTATTGCGCGTGGCCTTCGAATACGGGCAGTACTGGTGCCCGGTTTCGACAATTTTTTGCGCGGTCTCGCGGTCCAGCCCCGGCAGGCTCACATTCAGCCGCGCCTGCAAAAGGTAGCCGCCTTCGTTGGTGCCCAGGTCGACTTCGGTGTCAACGGCCACATCCTTGGGCAAGGCAACTTTCATTTCCTTGGCCGCGACCTGCATCGCACCGATGAAACAGGCAGACCAGCCGGCGGCGAACAACTGCTCCGGATTGGTACCACCTCCGCCCGCGCCAGGGGATGACAGTTTGACATCGAGAATGCCGTCAGAGCTTTTTGATGCGCCGTCGCGCCCGCCCGTGGTGTGGGTTTTGGCGGTGTACAAGACTTTGTCGAGGTGGGTCATGATGATCTCCTGATTGGATTGAGGTTCAAGCAATTTCAGGTGAATCGGAAAACGAAGTTCAGGCTTGATGCCAGTCATTGAATATAGACGGTGTGAGTCGATGAGGCAGTAGATTCGACGAGGGTCAAGCCGGCTTCTGCGCGGCGTTTGCCATAGGGATTTGCAGTGAAAGCGAAACCCTGAGTGGCCGTTAAGCAAAAAAATGAACAGGCGCCAGACTAAAAAACCATCACTTACGCGCCAACTTATACTTCACACAATCATCGTAAAAACTCTGCCGGACCGCCGCTGGCTTCATCCGCGTCGGGCTGTCATACGTTTGTTCGGTTATCCCCATCGCCATCATCCGCATCCACGACTTGGCAAACTTGTACGACTGGATTTTCTGCCGCGCCGCATACAGCGAAACCCCGGACAACTTGAGTTCCTGTGCTCTAGCCGCCGTACCCGCGCCCCAACTGCACATGTAGGTATCACCGGCCTTCAGTTCCTTTCCCTCGGCAGGAACTGCAAGGCCCGCCATGCTGAACGAGATCAACGCGACCCAGATATTGCGCATCAAATACCCACCCTAACCGACTGAAAATGAAGCGATTCTGGCGACAACCGAACAATCCGGGGGCCAGCAAAATGCCTTATCGCCGAAAAGCTGACCCACCCTCGCGGACGGGCTCACGCCTAAAGGGGATCGGCTGTACATGCTCAAACCCTATGGGCAAATTCAAGCACTGCGCTCTATGATTGGACCCCATGAACACCTCTGCTCCGATCCGCCAACCCTGCCCGCCCGGCGCCTGCGATTGCGGGCGTGACCCGCTGCTCGAAACCCCGGGAGCGGACGTGCGCATCCTGTTTCTGACGCGTACGGAAGAAAAGCGCCTGATCGATCGCCTGGAAAACCTGACTAGCCTTCAGGACCTGGAGCATCTGCAACGGCGAATGCTCGAGCAACTGGGCATCCGCGTCGACATCGTCCCCAGCTTCAACGAAGTGCGCACCATGCGCGGCATCGGCATTCACGTCGGCGAGCTGCCCGGGCTGTGCCGCAAGACTCGCGCAGCGATCCCGGCGGCGATCCGCCGCGCCATGGAAAAACGCCCGGAAATCGCTTACGAAGTCCTCAACGCCAACGACCTGTTGCGGGACGCGTGATAGCCCATTCTGAAGTTCCCCGTCGCCGTCGATCATACGTACGCCTTCTACGAGGCCGACAATGGCCCGTGGCAGGGATGAGCCGCCACTGAAGCGCAGACCTGTCCGCAGCCAATCCGTACTGGCGATTTTGCAATTCGAACCTACGCTCTTTGCGTGAGACAACTTAAAAAGTGTTGCCAGGAACTGACGTTGAGGTGCTGACGCCATGCATTTCACACCATTGGCTTTAGCCACCTCCACATTGCTCGCCGTATGCAGACCCAGTCCTCATCGGGCAATCGAGTTTCCGGGTTATTTGATCGTGCCTGGATTCAAGCCGTGCCCGGAATCATGACTTGGCGTTTCTGATTGTTTTCAAGAAAAAACAACTTATCCAAGGAGCAAACAACACTATGAACCTGACCCGTAAATGGCTCGTCGGCACTGCCCTGGCCAGTCTGTTGCTCGGTGGTTGTACGTCGAAAGTCACCGAGAAGGATCAGTACTCCGGCTACCTGTCCAACTACAACAATCTGCAGCAAGTTGAAACGCCCAGCGGCGGAACAGCCATGCGTTGGGTAAGCCCGTCGTGGAACCCGAATGCCTACGACACGGTGGCATTCACCCGTCTGGAAATGTACCCGGCACCCAAGCCCAATGAGCGGGTCAACCAGCAGACGCTGGCCGACATTCAGAACTACATGAGCAACAAGGCCAAGACCACGCTGGGGCAGAAGTACCGGGTGGTTTCCAGCCCAAGTGCTGCGCCGGCCGGGGCCAAAACCTTGGTCATGCGGGCAGCGATCACCGGCGTCAGTGCCTCGCCTGAAGGCATGCACTGGTATGAAGTGGTGCCCATCGCGGCGGTCGTCGGCGGTGTGTCCGCCGCTACGGGTATTCGGGATGAAAACACCGAACTGTATATCGAGGCTGAGTTCATCGACGCCAAAAACAATCAAACCGTAGCCAAGGCCGTACGTAAAATCTTTGGCACCACGCTGGAAAATGACAAACAGAAAATCACTGCCCAGGACTTCAAGGCAGCGATCGACAAGCTGGGGAATGACTTCCAGGCGTTCATCAAGTAATACGCTGCCCCTGCAGGAGCTGTCGCAAGCTGCGGCAGCTCCTGCAGGGGCATCAGGTCTTCTTCATCCCGACCCGTCGGCGCATCTCGGCCGTAATGGTCTGCCGGGTTTTCTTCATGTCCGCCCACGGCCCATCCCCCACCTGCGCCAAGCGTTCATGGGCATTGTGAATATTCCACTGGTTACCGCCCTTGAGCGCTTCGACCTCTTCCGGAAAAATCGGCATCGACACCGGCATGCCTTCGCGGGTACGCGCGGCATAGGCGCAGATGGTCGTCGCCCCCAGGCCATTGCGCAGGTAATCGATGAAGATACGCCCCACCCGATTCTTCGGCCCCGACACCGCCGAAAAACGTTCGGGCAGCAACTTGGCCATATGGCTGACGATCGCGTGGCTGAAATCCTTGACCTCATCCCAACCGAGCTTGCGGGTCAACGGCACCACCAGGTGAATGCCCTTGCCACCGCTGGTCTTGAGAAACGCCTTGAGCCCCAGTTCATCCAGCACCGAAAGAGTGAGCTGGGTCGCCTCGACCATGCGTTTCCACGGCAGGGCCGGGTCCGGGTCGAGGTCGAGTACAAAGCGATCGGGTTTGTCGAGCTTGTCGGACGTGGCGTTCCAGGTGTGAAACTCCACGGTGCTCATCTGCACCGCGCCAATCAGCGCTTCGGCGTTGTTGATGACCATCATCGGCTGGCCCGTGAGCTTTTGATCCAGGGTCGTCATGCCGGGAATCGCCAGGCGCTCGGCGTTTTTCTGGAAAAACAGTTCGCCGGCAATACCGTCAGGCGCCCGCACCAGCGCCACCGGGCGATCCTTGAGTTGCGGCAAAATCCACTCGGCGACGCTGGCGTAATACTGAGCCAGTTGCACTTTGGTGGTGCCGCTGCTGGCATCGATGACCCGATCGGGGTGGGTGATGCGCACCTTGCCCTCCTCCAGGCCGATCTGTGACGGCGCCGGCTCGGCTTTCTTCGGCTTGGCTACGGCGGATGACCGGGTGGCAGGTTTTTTCGCGGAGGCAGTTTTCACGGCAGTCGCTCGCTCCTCGGTGATGTCCCGGGCAGATTTGTCGTCACGCAGGCCATGGAACACCGCATGACGCACCGACCCGTCCTTGGTCATTTCAGCGAAGGCCACTTCGGCCAACAGTTCAGGCTTGAGCCAGTGCACGCCCTTGAGTTCGACGCCCGTGGGCGGATTGACCACCGACGGTTTTTTGGTCTGCAACGGCTTGAGCTGTTGATGAAGGCTGTCGAGCGTCGCTTCGGTGAACCCGGTGCCGACCTTGCCCGCATAGCGCAACTTGCCACTGTCGCGCTCATGCAGGCCCAGCAACAAGGCGCCGAACGCGCTGCGCGTGCCCTTGGGATCGGTGAAGCCGACGATCACGAACTCCTGACGATGCTTGCACTTGAGTTTGATCCAGTCGCTGCTGCGCCGAGAGACATAGGGCGACCCGAGACGCTTGCCGATCAGGCCTTCCATGCGCATCTGGCAGGCGCTGTTGAGCAACGCCTGGGGATCTTCGCCAAACGCGTCGGAGAAGCGCAGCAGCGGGTCTTTGCTGGCCTTGAGCACGGTCGCCAGCGCAGCCCTTCGCTCTTCGACCGGCACTTCGCGCAGGTCCACGCCATTGAGGTAAGGCATGTCGAACAGGTAATAAAGAATGTTGGCGCTGCGACCGGCTTCGAAGGCGTTCTGCAACGCCTGGAAATCCGGTACGCCCTGCTCGTCTGCCACGACCATTTCGCCGTCGAGCCATGCCGATTCCAGGCCCATGCCGGCCAACGCCTTGGCCTGTTCGGGCAACTTGTGCGTCCAGTCGTGGCCGTTGCGAGTGAAGAGCTTGACCTCGTTGTGGTCGATGCGCGCCATGATCCGGTAGCCGTCGAACTTGACCTCATAGCTCCACTGGCCGTCCGGGGCTTTTTCCACCAGCGTCGCCAGTTCCGGCTTGATCTGATCCGGCAGTTTGGCCTTGTGCGCGCCGGTAAGCGGCGCGGATTTTCCCCTCACCGGGGCAGCCAATTTTTTGATGGGTTTGGGCTTGGCGGTTTTTTTCGTCTTGGGTGTCCTGGCCACGATGGTGCGCTCACTGATGACGCTGTCGGGCTCGGCGCTCACCACGTCGTAATCACTTTCGGGCCGCGCCGCGCCATCCTGATGCTTGATCAGAAACCACTGCTCCTGCTTGCCCGGCATGTGCGTACGCACCAGGTTCCACAGCCCTCCGAGTTTCTCGCCCTGCAGCTCGAACTTGAGACGGCCCTTCTCGTAGGCCTTGGACGGGTCGTCCTGGGGGATCCATACCCCACGGTCCCAGACGATGACATCGCCGGCGCCATAGTGACCTTCGGGGATGCTGCCCTCGAAGGTGGCGTAGTCCAGGGGATGGTCTTCGACGTGCACTGCCAGGCGCTTGACCTTGGGGTCGAGCGACGGGCCCTTGGGCACCGCCCAGCTCTTGAGCGCACCGTCGAGCTCCAGGCGGAAGTCGTAATGCAGGCGCGAGGCGTCGTGTTTCTGAATGCAGAATTGCAGCGCATGATCCTTGGCAGGTTTCCTGCCGGTGCGCTTGACGGCAGCCGGCTCGGACGTCGCCGAAAAATCGCGCATACGATTGTAGTCATCGAGGTTTTTATTCATGGCTCACCTGCGGATCGCTGCAGGGCGCTGAATCAGCCTATCCCTTAACTCAGCAGAGCAAAGCGTCAGGGCAAAAATTCCATCGGCGTTGAAATTGCCCGGACAGACGGGCCTCTCGGCCGCATCGAGCTTGCGGCTGAGGAAATATACTCAGAGGGCACCGCTGGACTCCCGCAGACCGGATTCACCGGCAGTGTTGACCGCGTCATCGTTCATCGCTGGCAAGCCAGCGCCCACAGAGACAGGTGGCGGTAACAGATTCTGTGGACAACCCCGGTACCTGCGGGCTTGCCCGCGATGGCCTCCTGGCAGGCGCCGCTGGTCCTCACGGGTACAAAATCAAGCAACCCCGCCCTTGGCCTGCTGTTCCAGACGCACCTGCAACTCGGGATCAATGTGCAACGCTGCCGCCAACTCATCGAGATAGCGGCGTTCGGCATCCTGCTGATCATCCACCAGCATCACACTGGCCAGGTACATTTCGGCGGCCATGCCAGGATCGGTTGCCGACTGAGCCACCTCATTGGGGTCCAGCGGTTTGGCGACTTCATCGTCGAGCCACTGCTGCAACTGCGGGTCGTCAGTGTGGCTGGCGATTTGTTTGTTGATCATCGCCTTCTCAGCATCGTCAAACCGGCCATCAGCCTTGGCCGCAGCAATCAATGCACGCAAGATCGCATGGCTGTGTTCTTCGACTTCCGGCCCGGCCAGCATGTCCACCGTGCGCATGGCCTGTTGCGGCGCCTGTTGTTGCTGCGAAGCCTGACTGCGTTGCCAGGCTTGATAGGCCTGGAATGCCATCATCCCCAGCGACGCGAGCGCCGCGTAGTTGGCGCCACCACCGGATCGCGACTGCGGCGCGCCGCCCATCGGCGACGCACCACCTCCGAGCAAGCCACCGAGCAAGCCACCCAGCCCGCCCATTCCACCTGCCCCGGCACCGCTGACGCCGCCACCGCCACCCAGCAGCCCCCCGAGCAATCCGCCCAGATCGCGGAGGCAGCCTTGTGCCGAGGCTCCGCCGCCGCCCTGTCGCGACATTGAGCCCTGGCCGGCCCGCAGTAATTGTTCGAGCAGATCGCTGGTGTTCATGACGACGTCCTCATCGAAGGGAGTGATCCGTCAGGCAACGATAGACCTCACCTGTAAATGCGCCACCACCGTTTGGCTGACGCCCGGCAAATCAGCCGCGTGTATTTGCCCGGGGTGTTTTA
Organism: Pseudomonas reinekei; assembly: GCF_001945365.1. Classification (GTDB taxonomy): domain Bacteria; phylum Pseudomonadota; class Gammaproteobacteria; order Pseudomonadales; family Pseudomonadaceae; genus Aquipseudomonas; species Aquipseudomonas reinekei. Next base: position 9,198 of record NZ_MSTQ01000025.1, on the reverse strand, counting down.
TCGAGGCTTGGCTAAGATTCATGGGCGGTGAACCTTATTCCCGGATACCCGGTCGATAACTGCAACCCGACCCGGTTTGCCGCCGTCCTCTGATGAAGGGCATTGATTGGCTTGCTTCACTTTCTGGAGAACGCCCCCGTGATATCGACCCTACACATCGCCAGGCTCAAAGCCTGGGGTGCCCATGGATTCACCGCCACTGGCGTGGTCACCGCTTTCCTCGCCACACTGGCCCTGCTCGATAACCAACCGACCAACTGCCTGCTCTGGCTGGGCGTGGCCCTGATCGTTGACGGCCTGGACGGTGCGCTGGCACGCAAGGTCAATGTGCAAGCAGTGCTGCCCGGTTTCGACGGCTCGATTCTCGATCTGGTGATCGACTATCTGACCTATGTGTTCATTCCGGCGCTGTTCATCTATCGCTACATCCCGCTGCCGGACTACACGCTGTTGCTGACCGTGTCGCTCATTCTGGTGTCGTCGCTGTTCTGTTTCTGCAACGTCAATATGAAAAGCAAGGACAACTACTTCCAAGGCTTTCCCGCCGCGTGGAACGTGGTCGCCTTGTGCCTGTACATCATTGCTCCCTCACCGTGGATCACTTTCCTCACCGTGATTGGTCTGGCCCTGTTGACGCTGACCCGAATGAAATTCCTGCATCCATTCCGCGTGCGTCGCTTCATGCCGATCAACATTGCCGTGACCGCGACCTGGTTGCTGTGCAGTTTGTCGCTGGTGATCAATCATCCGGAGATCAACCCAATGGTGATGGGGCTTTGGTTGCTGATGTCGGCGTATTTTCTGGGGATCTGCTTCTGGCGCACGGCGTTGGAGTGGTTCGATGGATCGCGGCATAAGTAATGCTATGCAAATTCCCTGTGGGAGCGAGCTTGCTCGCTCCCACAGGTTTTTCATCGCTTTTTCTAGCGCCGAGTGATCACCACTTCCAGGTATTCACTCGGCACCACCAGCGACTTGTCCCCCGCCCGGTTCGAACGGTTGATCAGATCCGCCAGGTCATTTTCCAGGGCCAGGCCACTGTCCGGTGGCAGTGCCGCAAACGCCTTGTGCACCGGCCCATACCACATTCGAAACGTATCGATGAAATGCCCGGCACTGCGATAGCGGAAATTGAACATCTTGCGCGTCACCTGAACCAGAAAGTTACGCTCGTCAAAGTGCGTATGCACCCAGGCCTCAGTGCCCCACTGCGACGGCGGTTGCGCGCCGGGGGGTGGTGGCAGGTGCCGACCGAGGGTCTTGAACATCTGACCGACGAAACCTTCCGGCGTCCAGTTGGCCAGGCCGATCCGCCCACCGGGTCGACAGACCCGCGCCAGTTCCGAAGCGGCTTTGGCCTGATCCGGGGTAAACATCACGCCGAAGGTCGAAAGCACGGCATCGAAACTGCCATCGTCAAACGGCAGCGCTTCGGCATCGGCCACCTGGAACGTCACATTCAGACGTTCCGCCCGGGCGCGATCTTCGCCGCGTTCGAGCAGTGCGGCCACATAGTCGGTGGACGTGACCTGGCAACCGCGACGCGCCGCAGCCAGTGTCGCGTTGCCGTTACCGGCCGCGACATCCAGCACTTGCTCATCGCACAGCAGGTCACACGCCTCGGCCAGTTGCTCGCCGACGATCTGCAAGGTGGTGCCGATCACGGCGTAATCACCACTGGCCCAGGCGACCATCTGGCGGTTTTTCAAGGCAGTAAGATCAATGGGTGTGCTCATGGAGACAATCTCTGTTTGGCGCACTGAACGGTGATCGACGGGCGATTATTGCGCCAGGGTGGGATCGATGATGTTCACATGCCAGGGCCGGTAGACCCTGTGCGTCAACTATCGCGCTACCGGCCGCTGCTGTCCTGCCCGATCGTCGGGCGACCTTGTCCGGTCGTCCGGCGGTTTCAACCAGACATTTCGTCGCGAACAGGGAGCGCCGCCAGCGGCGTGACGGCGTAGTCAGTAGAACCGCGCAATGGCCCACGGTGCGAGACCTGTGAGCCATTGATTTGCGGGATCAAGCCGCCGGAGTGGTGGCCTTGGCGTCGGCCTTGGCCTCTTCCAGCAGTTGCTGGATCATCTTCTCCTGGGCGTCGTAGCGACCTTCACCGAAGTGGGTGAAACGCACCTGGCCCTTGGCATCGACCAGGTAATGCGCGGGCCAGTACTGATTCTCGAAGTTGCGCCAGATCGCGTAGTTGTTGTCGATTGCCACCGGGTAGGTGATGCCGTATTCCTTCACCTTGTCCTTGACGTTGTCGATGATTCGTTCAAAGCCGTATTCCGGGGTGTGTACGCCAATCACCACCAGTCCGTCCTTTTCGTATTTCTTCGCCCAGTCCTTCACGTACGGCAGGGTGTGTTTGCAGTTGATGCAGTCAAAGGTCCAGAAATCCACCAGCACCACTTTGCCTTTGAGCGACTCGTTGGTCAGAGCCGGAGAGTTGATCCATTGCACGGCACCGTTGAGCGATGGCATGGCCCCCTGAGCGTTGTCCATGGACTCGGCCTTGACCTTGCTGACGAAGTAATCGACAACTTTCGGCACGGTTTCCAGCACGCCTTTTTCAACGCTGCTGACACCTTGCGAAGAGGTATTGGCCAACAGCACGCTATCCGCGCCGGTGGAGATCACCGCCGCCCCGGCCAGCACCGCGACACCGGCGCCACGACGCAGCCAGCCAGTGACCGGGATCGAGGGTTTCAGGCGATTGACCAGGCCGCGACCGGCGAAGATCAGAATGCCCAGCGACAACGCACTGCCCGCGCCATACGCCACCAGCAACAGGCTGGTGCCGGCGTTCGCGCCTTGCAACATGGCGCTAGTCAGGATCACCCCGAGGATCGGTCCGGCGCACGGCGCCCAGAGCAGACCGGTGGCAACGCCGATCATCAGTGAACCCAGCGGGCCGGAGACGTTGCGGCTGTTGGGGTCAAGACGATTGCCCAGCAGCACGAACGGACGCGTCAACCAGTCGCCGACCCGGGCGGAAATCAGCGACAGGGCAAACAGCACCATCACGATCAGGGCCACATGGCGGCCGGCGTTGCTGGCCTGAATGACCCATTCGCTACTGACCACCGCCAGGCTGGCGACCAGGGCAAAGGTCACGGCCATGCCGCCCAGCGTGAGCAGGATCGAGGAGCGGGAGCGGTCGGCACCAGCGAACAGGAACGGCACGACCGGCAGGATACAAGGGCTGAGGACAGTCAATATGCCGCCCAGAAATGCGATTAGGAACATGGGATCACCTTGAATATGTGGGACAAACACCGAACTTGTGGCGAGGGGCAAGCTCCCTCGCCACAAGTTCGGTGTTGTTCGTCAGGCCGTCTGACCATCCAGCCACTTGCCCTGCGGCGTGTGGCTGGAGCCGTTTTCGGCAACGACCTGCCCCTGCGGCGTTCGGCTGTAACCATCCTCGGCGAGGAAACCCTCACCGCCCTTCTGCGCCACCGGTGTCAACTGGAAGCAGGTGCTGCTGCCACAGGCGCTTTGCTCTACAGCGGCATTGGCGTGCGCGGCGGCGCCGGCGACGGAGAAGGCAAAGGCGGTCAAGAATCGGCTGACGTTGTTCATGGTGTGGTGCCTCGTTTCAAAGGGGATGAGCAATGGCGGATCGCAGGACTCAGTTGTCCGAGCTGCAGGTATCGGAAATCTTGCGGTAGTCCAGGACCTGGGTTTTGCTCTTGGAATCGAGGTAGGTCAGTTGGGCATCCACCACACCGCAGGAAGGCGAAGCGTCCTGTTTCAACGACACCACTTTCTGGATGTCCAGGTGGGTCCCGTAGGTGTAGGGTTTAGCGCTGACATCGGATTCGGCACGGGCCGACAAGGTGCAGATGTTCAGGGCGGCAAACAGGCAAGCGGCGTAGACGGCTTTGGTGTTCATGGTGTTTTCCTCAAGGTCTGGATAGGGTCAATCGTTTTTTGGGCAGAGGCGGTTGGGCTTGCCTCGATGGAACCTATTTAAAGCCTGCGAGGTATCCCGCATGTGTCGGGAACAGGCGCGGATAAATCGGAAAGTATCTGAGCCGGGCCGGGATACAGTGCGATACAAAACCCTGGGGAAATCGCTTTTTTACGTCTGTGTGTATCCGCCAACGAGCCAGATACACTGCAATACAAACCGCTGCGGGCGAGCAGGAAAAGGCTCGGTAGACTGTGCGACATCCCCCACCAACAGAGGCAAGACCCATGGAACACGTCGACCACATTCTCATCGTTGACGACGACCGCGAGATCCGCGAACTGGTGGGCAACTACCTGAAGAAGAACGGTCTGCGCACCACCGTCGTTGCCGATGGCCGGCAGATGCGGACCTTCCTCGAATCCACGCCGGTGGACCTGATCGTGCTGGACATCATGATGCCGGGCGACGATGGCCTGATGCTCTGCCGCGAGCTGCGCTCGGGAAAACACAAGGCCACGCCGGTATTGATGCTCACCGCCCGTAACGATGAAACCGACCGCATCATCGGCCTTGAGATGGGCGCCGACGACTATCTGGTCAAGCCGTTCGCCGCCCGCGAATTGCTGGCGCGGATCAACGCCGTGCTGCGCCGCACGCGGATGCTGCCACCCAACCTGGTGGTCACCGAAAGCAGTCGCCTGCTGGCCTTCGGGCGCTGGAAGCTGGACACCTCGGCCCGTCACCTGCTCGACGGTGACGGCACCATGGTGGCCCTGAGCGGTGCCGAATACCGCCTGCTGCGGGTGTTCCTCGATCACCCGCAGCGGGTGCTCAACCGCGACCAGCTGCTCAACCTGACCCAGGGCCGAGACGCCGATTTGTTCGATCGCTCCATCGACCTGTTGGTCAGCCGCCTGCGCCAGCGACTGCTGGACGATGCCCGGGAACCGGCCTACATCAAGACCGTGCGCAGCGAGGGCTATGTGTTTTCACTACCGGTAGAAATCGTCGGTGCGCCAGCATGAACCTGTCGATGCGCTGGCCCCGCACCCTGGCTTCACGGCTGTCGCTGATCTTCCTGATCGGCCTGATCCTCGCCCAGACGCTGTCCTTCGGTGCGCAGTATTACGAGCGCTACGAAAGCGCGAAAAACACCATGCTCGGCAACCTGGAAACCGACGTCTCGACATCCATTGCCATCCTTGACCGCTTGCCGGCCAACGAGCGCATGGCCTGGCTGCAGCAGTTGCAACGCGCCAACTACGGTTATCTCTTGGGTGAAGGCGCCAACGGCAGCCCCATGGACATGGACATGCCCGGCGCACCGATCGCAATGGCTTCGATCAAGGACGCCATCGGCAAGGATTACCCGATGACCTTCACCGACATTCCGGGGCCGAGAAAGCACTTTCAGGTGCACCTGAAACTGTCGGACGGCAGCCCGCTGACCATCGATGTGCGGCCTGCGATGGTACCGCTGTCGCCCTGGCTGCCCATCGTCCTGCTCGGCCAACTGGCGCTGATGATCGCCTGTACCTGGCTGGCCGTACGCATCGCCATTCGCCCCCTCACCCGCCTCGCCGAAGCCGTGGACAACCTCGACCCCAACACCCACCCGGTGCTGCTGGACGAAAAAGGCCCGACCGAAGTGGCCAACGCCGCCAGGGCCTTTAACGCCATGCAGGCACGCATCGCCGCTTACCTGAAAGAGCGCATGCAACTGCTGGCCGCGATTTCCCATGACCTGCAAACGCCGATCACACGGATGAAGCTGCGCGCCGAGTTCATGGATGACTGCGTGGAGAAAGAAAAACTGTGGAACGACCTCGGCGAGATGGAACACCTGGTGCGCGAAGGCGTGGCTTATGCCCGCAGCGTCCACGGCGCCACCGAAGAAAGTCGCCGCACTGACCTGGACTCGTTTCTCGATAGCCTGGTGTTCGACTACCAGGACGTGGGCAAGGAAGTCCAACTGAGCGGCAAAAGCGCCACCGTCATCGACACCCGTCCCCACGCCTTGCGCCGGGTATTGGTGAATCTGACGGACAATGCCCTGAAATTTGCTGGCGCCGCCGAGTTGCAGGTCGAAAAGAAAGCCGACGGCAGCGTGTCGGTAAAAGTCATGGACCGCGGCCCGGGCATTGCCGAAGCGGAACTGGCCCAGGTCATGGAACCGTTCTACCGCGTGGAGAACTCGCGTAACCGCAGCACCGGCGGCACCGGGTTGGGGCTGGCGATTGCACAGCAACTGGCGTTGGCGATCGGGGGATCGTTGACGTTAAGTAATCGTGAAGGCGGAGGCTTGTGCGCCGAGCTCAAACTGCGCGGCTGATCCCTGCAGGGGCCCGCGGGCCCCTGCAGATCAGCGGCACAACTTAGATGACAAACCGCGCCACCAGCGCATTCAAATCCACCGCCAGACGTGACAGTTCATGGGTGGCGGTGCTGGTCTGGTTGGCGCCGGCGGCGGACTGCGTGGCCAGATCGCGAATGTTCACCAGGTTGCGGTCAACTTCACGAGACACCTGCGCCTGCTCCTCCGAGGCACTGGCGATCACCAGGTTGCGCTCGTTGATCAAATGGATCGACTCGGTGATCTGCTCCAGCGCCACACCGGCGGCCCGGGCCAGTTCCAGGGTGCTCTGGGTGCGTTGATTGCTTTGCTGCATCGACGCCACCGCTTCTCCGGTGCCGTTCTGAATCCCGGCAACCATCTTCTCGATTTCCTGGGTCGATTGCGCCGTGCGATGGGCCAACGCCCGAACCTCGTCCGCCACCACCGCAAACCCACGACCGGCTTCACCGGCTCGGGCCGCTTCGATGGCCGCGTTCAGCGCCAACAGGTTGGTTTGCTCGGCGATGGCACGGATCACGTCCAGCACTTTGCCGATGTCACGTCCCTGGGTCGCCAGGCCTTCAATCATCAACGAGGTGTTGTGCACGTCGTGGGTCATGGTCTGAATCGCATCGACGGTTTCCACCACGCGGTCCCGGCCTTCGCGGGCGGCCTGGGTCGATTGGTTCGAAGCTTCGGAGGTCGATACCGCATTGCGCGCGACTTCTTCCACGGCGGCGGTCATTTCGTTGACGGCGGTGGCGGCCTGCTCGATTTCATTGTTCTGTTGCTGCAGGCCACGGGACGCGTCCTGAGTTACCGCGCTGAGTTCTTCGGCGGCAGTTCCCAGTTGCGTGGCGGAGCCGGCGATCTGTTCGATGGTTTTACGCAGGCTGGCCTGCATCGTGGCCAGGGCGCCGAGCAACCGTGCCGGTTCGTCCTTGCCATCGACGTCGATGACTTTACTCAGATTGCCCTCGGCAATGGTCTGGGCCGCCAGTACGGCGCGATTCAGCGGCGTGACGATGCTGCGGGTCAACAACCAGGCCAACAGCACGGTCAACAATGCCGCAATCACGGCGACCAGGACGATGCCGGTGATGGCGCTGTCGTAGTTGGCACCCGCGATGGCCGAAGCGCTTTTGGCATCGGCCGTATTGAGGGCCACCAGTTTGTTCAGTTGCTCGCCCATCTGATCGGTGCCGTTCTTGATCCGTGTGTTGATCAGCGAGCGCATTTCATCGAGCTTATTCTGCCGCGACAGCTCCATCATCTGGGTCTGGGCTTGCATGTAACTGTCCAGCGTGGCGGTGAACGTCTTGTACAACTGCGCCTCTTCGGCCCCGGCCGGCAGCGCGGCGTAACTGGCTTGCGCACTGCGCAGCTTGTCGACCAGCACAGCGATGCGCGTCTGCGCTTCCTGCAATGCTGCCGGCTCACGGTTGACCAACACCCGAAACGACAGGATGCGCATGCGCAGGACGTTTTCGGTCATGTTGCCGAGATAACCGACGCTGGGCAGCTGCGTCAACTCCATGTCGATGGAGGCCTCGCGGATGACAGTCATGCGGTTCACGGCAAACACACCGAGCACGATGACCAGCAGGGCAATGAAGGAAAAACCGAGGAACGCGCGAGGCGCGATATTCAGATTACGCAATGACATAGGACGATACTCGGGTGATGTGGCTGCGAGCGTCCATGCCGTTTTTCTGAAAGGCAGGCATTGGAGCCCCCCCCTTCAGGCCGGCGCCATTGTTGTAATCAACTTGTCTGCGCCTGGTGGTTATATCGGCCAGGCTTGAGGTTTATTGCGCGGATTTAGCAAATAATTTTCAAAGGGTTAGAGATGTTTCAATGGTGAAACACATGGCACGCCCGTACAGGAAATTCAGTGACTCCCAGAGGCTTTCTTGCCCTGCACAACTTTCCCGAACGAGATAGAACCTGTGGAAGCTTCCGGATCTAAAGGATTAGGTTCATAAAGACTATCGCTCTGACCCATCGCGCACCCGTTCATGAAAACCGCTAGAACTTGAAGGAAATCCCCTAGGACGTTGTCTGGAAATTTCGCCACTCTTGCTCAAAAAGCAACATCAATCCTTTCCGCAATAACCTCTATATAACTCTCATTCAGATGTGGGTACTCGTAGTGAATTTCTTGATCCATAAAATCAATAAATGATCGGAAGACATCCCCGTCCAAATATCCAGAAATAACACAAGAAAATCCGCAGCCAATCATCTCAACTTTTGTATCGCACCCTTTTGCCGCCAAGACACAACTGCCTTCAGGCAAGACCATTTCGAACTCAACCAGGTACTGTTTACCTACCTCAACTTCAAACGGGCAGTAGCTTGCAAAGCATTTGACAAGCATGCCCTCAACGAGCAAGACCATTGCCTCTTCGACAACCTCATCAACTTCGACTACAAGAGCCTCATATTTTTTAGTCATCGGCGGGCCTCACCACCTTATCTTTCCCGTCACCGTATATTGCCCTCCAGAAATCCTTTCCGCTTTTCGTATGCAACGTCGTGATCTCTTGGTTTGCGTTTGTCCCCACAAATGCAAATTTCGCCTCACTCCTTCGATTGTTACCCAACAGCTGTAGATATCCTCCTCGGATTTCACCCTTATATTGATAATTCACACGGGTGTCTTGATTCACGACGTCTCGGGCTATCAATAGATACTCTTCTTTGTTCATAGCAGCGAATTCGGCACCATGTTTTTCATAATGTGTAGTGGTCTAATGAAACCGGACACCCATATAGGCGAGAATGCTCGCCAGATCGAGGTGTCAGATGACTAAACAACGCCGTACCTTTTCCCCTGAGTTCAAACGCGAGGCTGCCGACCTCGTTCTCAAGCAGGATTACAGCTTCATTGAGGCCAGCCGCTCGCTTGGTGTCGGCGAGTCTGCTTTGCGCCGATGGG
>NZ_MSTQ01000024.1 GCF_001945365.1 Pseudomonas reinekei | reverse complement strand
CCCATCGGCGCAAAGCAGACTCGCCGACACCAAGCGAGCGGCTGGCCTCAATGAAGCTGTAATCCTGCTTGAGAACGAGGTCGGCAGCCTCGCGTTTGAACTCAGGGGAAAAGGTACGGCGTTGTTTGGTCATCTGACACCTCGATCTGGCGAGCATTCTCGCCTAAATGGGTGTCCGGTTTCATTAGACCACTACAGAGGTACTGCCCACTTTATTCGGTTCTATCGGTATTCCGGAAGCGTAAGAACCGCTACCTCATCGCTAGCGCCTTCCAACGGGCCGAAGACTTCACTAACGCTCCTAATGAGTCCGCCGGTGGTGTTCCGCAAAACTATCGTCATGACCCCACACGCTATGGCGGCACACTCACCTCTGCGTCGTTATCTGCACTTCATACAGAAGGCGGTCAAAGCGTTCTTACGCGGCAATGCTCCCATTCCAAGGCCACAGCGATTTAGCAGTCTCGACAAAGAGGAATGAAGAACGCTGGAGTGATCTCGGTGAAAAAGGGAACCACCTACGCCATCAGCCGCGACTGATGGCGCTCGATACCGCAGTGGCTTTGACACTTTGATCAGCCGGTGATGACCCGCCTATCCTGGCTCAATTGCAGCCTTTCGCCATAAATCGCACGGACAGTGAACTCATGCGCTGTGATATTCCCCACGGCTATGCTTTCCTCTCCACGGAGGAACTACGATGCCCCACTCAGACCTGCTGCCGTCTCTGCTGTTCAAGATCAACGAAAACCAGCTCGCGCTGGAAGCCGCCATCATGGAACGGTCAAACGGGGTAGAGCAACGCGGCGCGGCTGAAGTAACGGATAACGTTCGCGGTGCGCTGATGGCGATCGACCGCAACGAAGAGTTCATCAAGATGACCCTTGCGCTGATGATGACGCCGGAGTGAAACCGTTGGACAGCCGCCAGACTGTCTAGCCAACGCCGCACAGGAAACAAAGGTGACGACCTCAAAGGCTCTCGTGGGCTGAAGCATCGTCTGGCGAGTCGTTGCGTCACCGACGATGAGCGGGAAATCACTTCTTCCGACGGCACCGCCCGCGTGGAGTCAAAGCCAAGTTCGCGCCCGCCAGCGGGCCCGATGGTTCTAGACTTTCAGCCGGATGGACGAGGTTATCCCTGAGTTTTTTATCCAGTTCGCCGAAACCCAGGCTGATGTCCTCTGCCGCGTGCTCGGCTGCAACGTCCTCGGCTTCCGGCACCAAACATCCCGGGCTGATCAAATAGTGCGAGAGTAGTTTGTGGTGGGGGTAACGGTTTTCGAAGAGTTTGATCAAACCAATGAAGATGTCTTCTCCGGCGGGGGTGCCGGCGACGCGGCGAATCACGAACTCGGCGATGGCCAGGCGCACCTCGATCTCACTCGGATCGAGTGGCAGCTTCTCTGAGGTTTCTTCAAACCACTGATAGGTCCCGAACTGTAAGGGCTGATCAGTCATCCTGCGACACCCGCCGTGGATGGAGCTCAGTTAGCTTCAACATATTGCAAACCTCATGCGAATCACACCAGCGGAATTCGGTGTGCTCAAGACGCTGGTGATCCCAATCCATCTCACCGGTGCCCCCTTGGGTCGGGCCCTAATAGCCCCTTTAAGTACTGCCGTTATGCCCAAGAACTCAGCGCAGTCTAATTGCCTGCGCACCTCAGCTCCCCTCATACCCAAAAGAGCTGCATAGACGTCTGCTGAAAATGTGCTCACTCTAAAGGCAGTCGCGCCATCCCAGTGCGTGCGTTCATATTTGAAGCGTTCTAGTGCACATCAATACGTGCAATTGTGATTAGCTCGTGATCTCAGGGGGCTCGTTTTCTTCACCATAATAGCCTTCTCCATTCGCACGCTCATTCTTCCAATACAGGATAAGCTGATCGATACTTTCACTATTATGGGATTCGAGTTCCCAAAAATCGGATTGTCGCCAATCATCGAAGGTTTGCTCTTGCAGTGCGGTCGCAACCTCCTGATAAGCCATATGAGGGTCAATAAGCTCCTCATAATCCTGGCCGCCAGTAAGCCATTCGTTAGGATTGTACCCCTTTGGCAGATTACAAAAGCGCCACCATCCGCGATATGTCTCGACAGATCGACGAACGCAATCGACGCGAAAATCATTCTCATTTTTTTCCAACCAAATGCCATTTTCAATCATGGAATCACGGTCTGCATCGCGGCCCAAGAAAAACATCTGGTGCATTTGAGGATCATGTTTCGCCCAATCATAGAACTCGCAGTCGATTTCTGACTGCCCCCACCGCAAAACCGTGCGAACTACTGTTGCCTTTGTAGAGCCAAACACCCATTCATACTCGTGTAAAAAGCTCGGATTGCTGAAGCTTTTCCCTTCACAGGCGTAAAAAAACCTGTGCCGGTGCTTAATCCAAAACTCATCTAGCTCATCCAGCGTCCGCAAGCGGACAAAGAAAGCTCCTTCTTCGAGCAACGCGCGCTCCGGCAAATCGATGTCGACGGGCAAACGTGATGATTTCGTTTTCATAGACGTATAAATCTCGCACACCTGTAGACGATGAAGCCCACTACGGTAAAAAATCAGAACAAGATGTCAAATTATACTGTTAAGAGTATAGAACAAAACTGCTTTGACCGGCTTTATCGTTCCTTTTGCGAGAAGTACTCATGCGATTGGAACTCAAGCGGGCTATTGGTACCTCCATCAAGTCATATCGACTTAAGAGAGACATTCCCCAGGAAAGTTTAGGTCCAAGCCAGCCTTACATCAGCAACCTCGAAGCTGGAAGAGGTAGTGCTTCGATAGACAAAATCGAGCAGATGGCAGATGTCCTAGGCGTTCACCCAATGAGCATAATCTTCGCTGGCTATCTCACTTCAAACGAGCATGCCAGCAAGGACCATTTGTTCGAAAGGATTCGAATGGAGCTAGCTGAAATAGGGATCTAACTGATTTCAGCTATCTGGTGCTGCTGAAAAGGATATGCGGGTCCCCGGACAGTAGCCGCAGAATAGGCCGGTTTCGCCCGATCATCTCAACGATGCTTTTCGTAATAGTACTGTAGGGATTGCTCCCTCGTGCTCCGAGGTTAGCTATTCTTCGGAATTTCGTTTTCCTCTAGTATTACCCCAGATCCCTTGCGGTAGCTGAGACGAATGCTGGCACATAATCACGATTGAATTTGAATCGCGCTTTCATAGCTCACCTCAAAAGCCGCTGTATGCACTCTCTTGACGCTGGTGTCCATGAGCATCTGCGCCGGCAGCAACCGCCCCCCTATAAATGGGGAAGCTAAAAATGCGGTGAAGCAACTGATTCGCTTGGCCATCGCCTCACTCAATCAGGCAGAGGTGTCGCGTAGCTGATAAGATGCGCGGCGTTATTACTTAAGAGGATTGTTTCAATGGCCACTAACCGCTCCCAGCGTCTGCGCAAAAAGCTCTGTGTAGACGAGTTCCAGGAATTGGGCTTCGAGCTGAACCTGGACTTCAAGGAAGATTTGGCTGACGAGGCAATCGATGCATTCCTCGACGCGTTCCTCAAAGAAGCCATGGAAGCCAACGGCCTGGGCTATGTTGGCGGCGACGACTACGGTCTGGTTTGCCTGCAGAAGCGTGGCTCGGTCAGCGCTGAACAACGCGCTGCCGTTGAAGCCTGGCTCAAAGGCCGCACCGAGCTGACCAGCGTTGAAGTCAGCCCGTTGCTGGACGTCTGGTACCCGGAAAAGCCAATCAATCCGGTAGCTTGATGTTCAAAGGGCCATCCATCGTGATGGCCCTTTTTGTTTCTCCATCATGAAACGCGCTTTTATCGTCATATTGCGTCCTCCCCGAATTCCCTCCCTTATTCGAGCGCCCCACTGTCCGTGATCAAGCACGGGGACGATCCTAATCTCGCCATGGCCTGCCGGCATTACCGTCGCTCCATTCCCCCTCACAACTAAAAAGCTGCACTTGGAATCCTGGTGTCGTCCGCTAGGTGACTTACCCATGATTCCGATGACGGCCACTCTCATATAAGCGCTGCTCCGCCTGCGGCGTCGATCCAGTGAAGGGAAGCTCAGGTTATGTCAGTTGACAGTGAAAGCAGGGTTGCGATGCTTTCTGCAAACCCAGCTGGCTCAATCATCCTGACGCTGGTTTTGCGTGTGGTTACTTTCTGAAGCCGTTCGCCCTTCCTAGCCATGGAATTACGCTTGCCAATTAGGCCAAGTCGATTTCTGACTTACCCACCTACGTGGACGGCCGCCTACGCCTGCTTCAGATTTCACTGAGGATTAGGCGCCATGCCAAAGCCATCCTATTCGAGCGGAAAGGATCACCGGCTCCTAGTAATCGAAACGCGGGCCTTCTCCCGCAATGTTGCTGCACTCGGATGCCGACTCGCATACCCTTCAATGTTCACGTGCCCCCCTTCGACGCAGTCAGTGCGTCAAACGCTTCTTGGCTCGTCCTCCCCACGTTAATTACTCATCGCCACACCGAAGCATAACCCGCCTATTAGCGTGGGCTCACGCTCTACAAGCGTGCTAAAAATCCGCCGTGGCAATTGAAAGTCAGCATCCGTCGGTCATCAGCTCTGGGGCGTTAGGTACGGCGGGTTACAGCGAAAAGATCCGCGAACAACTCCCGGTCTGCATCGGAAAGTTCGTATTGTTTAGAGATGACAGTGTCGTGGCTGAAAACACCAGAACTCTACGGCAACACGCGCGTTGACGGGCGCTAGTAGAATTTCAAAGGTTTTCGTTCAGAGCCTAGAGCGTGATTGGCTGAAAGCGGCTGGATGCCTGAGGGGAGACCGGGGATTCAGAGGTAAGAGGGCAAAAGTGTTTTTGACAACATTCGAACTATTTTGTGCTAATTAGCAAAACTTGAAATTCATCGACGCACAGTTTTTTGCGCAGACGCTGGGAACGGTTAGTCGCCATTGGAACAATCCTCTTAAGTAATAACGGGCGGCACTTTAGCAGTTTAAGCGGCCGATTGCCCGACTCTCTGGGGCGCGACAGCTACCGCCGGTAAAAAAATAGCCGATTAGAGGGGCAAGGCACGGCACAAGCCGTGACACCTTGGGGCATAATGCCGACACTTTCATGACCACTGAGGGAATTTTTTTTCATGCCCTCGTTTTTTTCCCCTCGGCTGCAGGGTTCTATTTCACATGATCAAATCGTTGCGTCCATTGTTGCTGGCCGGCCTGCTGCTCCCCCTGGCCCTTCCCGTTTCTGCTGCCCCTATCATCACCTCTTTGTCACCCAACGTTGAAAAAGCCCTCAAGGCCAGCAAGCTGCAGGAAAACGCCCTGTCACTGGTGATGCTCCCGCTCAACGGCCCAGGCACCCCGACCATTTTCAACGCCGACGTATCGGTCAACCCGGCGTCGACCATGAAGCTGGTGACGACCTACGCGGCCCTGGAAATGCTTGGCCCGAACCACCAGTGGAAGACCGAGTTCTACACCGACGGCACGCTCAGCGGCGGCATTCTCAACGGCAACCTGTACCTCAAGGGTGGCGGTGATCCGAAGCTGAACATGGAAAAACTCTGGTTGCTGATGCGCGACCTGCGCGCCAATGGCGTGACCCAGGTCACCGGCGATCTGGTGCTCGACAAGAACTTCTTCGTGCAGCCGCAACTGCCCGAGTTCAATGATGACGGCAACGACGAAAACAAACCGTTCCTGGTCAAACCCGATGCGCTGCTGGTCAATCTCAAGGCCCTGCGCTTTGTCGCGCGCAACGATTCGGGCAAGGTGCTGGTCTCGGTGGAACCGCCGATTGCCAGCATCCGCATCGACAATCAGGTCAAGGCCATCAACTCTAAACAATGCACCGGCGGCGTACGCTACAACCCGGTGCCCCAGGCCGATGGCAGCGTGACTGTGACCGTTGGCGGCCAGTTGGGCGAAGGCTGCAGTTCGCAGACCTACCTGTCGCTGCTTGATCACGCAACCTACACGGCCGGTGCCGTGCGTGCGATCTGGAAAGAACTGGGCGGCAGCATCCAGGGCAAGGATGTGCTGGCGCCTACGCCGAAAGGCGCCAAGGTGCTGGCGCGGTCATTCTCGCCCGATCTGGCGGAAATCATCCGCGACATCAACAAGTACAGTAACAACACCATGGCCCAGCAGCTGTTCCTGAGCCTGGGGCAAAAATTCCGTACCGATGCCGACGGTGACGACGCCAAGGCGGCACAACGCGTCGTACGCCAGTGGCTGGCGAAGAAAGGTATTACCGCGCCGCATCTGGTGATGGAGAACGGCTCCGGCCTGTCCCGCTCCGAACGCGTCAGCGCCCGGGAAATGGCCTCGATGCTGCAGGCCGCATGGCGCAGCCCTTACGCCGCCGAATACATCAGCTCGATGCCGATTGCCGGCACCGATGGCACCATGCGCAAACGCCTGAAGACCACCGCGATGCGCGGCGAAGCCCACGTCAAGACCGGCACCCTGAACACTGTGCGCGCCATCGCCGGCTTCAGCCGTGACGTCAATGGCAACACGTGGGCGGTCGTGGCGATCCTCAACGACAAGGCGCCGTTCGGTGCATCGTCGGTGCTCGACCAAGTGCTGCTGGACCTGTACCGCCAGCCAAAACTGCCGCAGACCGCCTCGGTCCTGTAAACAGTAGGAGCCGGCTTGCCGGCTCCAACCGGGTTTGTGTGTGGGCCGGGTCAGTTCGTCTCGCCCTGCACCCGGTCCCTGCCCGCCTGTTTCGCCGCATAGACCCCTGAGTCCGCCCGCAGCAGCAGCGCATCCGCACCCTCACCGACTCGCCAGTTGGCAATCCCGAAACTCGCGGTGACGATCCCGACCTCGTCGATCGGCGAACTGCGCAAGCCTT
The DNA here is from genome assembly GCF_001945365.1 of Pseudomonas reinekei. Classification (GTDB taxonomy): domain Bacteria; phylum Pseudomonadota; class Gammaproteobacteria; order Pseudomonadales; family Pseudomonadaceae; genus Aquipseudomonas; species Aquipseudomonas reinekei. The sequence continues at coordinate 77,667 of NZ_MSTQ01000024.1, read as the reverse complement.
GCCACAGTTCCAGTGCCAACCCGTACGCGTGTTCACCGCTGATGTCGGGGCACAGCACCATGAACTCCTCGCCACCCAATCGGCAAAACACGTCCGTGCGGCGCAACCGATGGCCAATGCGCTCGCAGACGATCTGCAATACCCGATCACCTACGGCATGGCCATGCTGGTCATTGATGCGTTTGAAATGGTCGATGTCGAGCATGATCACCGACAGCTCGCCGCCGCCGCGCTCGACCCGGGCCATTTCCGTGGTCAGGCGCTCCTGGAAATACCGCCGGTTGTGAATGCCGGTCAGGGAATCAGTGACCGACAGCGCGCGCAGTTCTTCTTCCACCCGCTTCATGTCGGAAATGTCCGAAATGTAGCCATGCCAGAGTACGCCGCCGCCAGGCAGTTCTTCCGGCGTCGCCTCGCCGCGTACCCAGCGCAGACCGCGTTGCGGCAACTGCACGCGATATTCTTCGCGCCAGGGGCTGATGGTATCGGCCGAGTCGCGAATAGAGGCGCGCACACGGGTGATGTCCTGGGGATGAATCCGCGTGAAGATCGCCTCGGCATTGAGCAGCAATACGTCCGGCTCGAGTTCGTAGATTTCGCGAATACCGTCACTGGCGTAGATCACGCTGAAGCGGCCGTCGAATTCCATCTTGAACTGATAGATTCCGCCTGGGACATGGGCGCTGAGTTTCTTCAACAATACGTCCCGAGCGGCCAGGGCCTCGTGGACCCGTTTGCGTTCGGTAATATCGATGCACACCGCCAGATGACCGACCCACAGGCCTTGCTCATCAAGCACCGGGGTCGCCAGCATGTTGACGATCAAATGGCTGCCGTCGCCCCGCACCAGCGTCCATTCACGCGCCTCGTGCTTGCCGCCCTCGCTGCCCTCGACCAGCATTGCATGGCAGGTTGGCACCGGTTTGCCGAAGCGCGCGCTCAGTTCTGCCGAGCGTGCCGACAGCTCCCGGGGCAGGTGCAGGTTTTCCAGGGTCATTTGCCCCACCACCTCGGTAGCGGTGTAGCCGAGCATCTGCTCGGCACCGGCATTGAAGGTGCTGATCACGCCGCGCAAATCCGTGGCAATGATCGCCACCTGGGTTGCAGCGTTCAGCACACCGCGTAACTGGCCATGGGTGCCGCGCAGTTCCTGTTCGCGGGCGCGCAGTTCTTCGGTCCGCTGTTCAACCATTTTCAGCGCCCGCTGCCGCTGGCTGACCAGCACGTAAAGCAAGGCACTGAGCAACATGCTGAGCAAACCACCGAGCACCACCAGGGTGGTCACCGACGAATGGTTGGCCTTGAGAAACGCCTCGCTGGGCTGGATATCAACCTGGTAATCATGGTCGGCCAGACGCAACAGCCGGGTCGCCGACAACTCACTGACGGCCGGCACGTTTGGCGACTCATACAGCACTTCATGCTGATTATCGATGGACAGATCGAGGATACGCACCGTCAGATAGTCAAGCCCCGCCTCCGGCAGACCGTCTGCCAGCAACTGGCGCATGCTGATCACGGCCATGACATAACCGACCGGTTTGGCTGGCACTGGACGATTGCGCAACACGACCGGCGCGACCAGCAGCACGCCCCGCGCATACGCCGGCTCGGTACCGATCAAGTGCATGGGTTGCGAAACGGCCATCTGGCCATGCTGATCAGCTCGCTCCAGCGTGGCACGCCGCATCGGCTGGGCCAGTAAATCGTACCCGAGCGGCGCGCCGAGTTTGCTTTGTGTCTGGCTGTACACCACGACCACATACTCATCCCTCTCGGCAGCCAGTTGCAACTGGCCGTCGGCGTTGAGCTCGCGAAAGCTAAAATTGCTCAAGCCCTCGCCACGAACACGGCTTTCGAATGCCGCGCGTTGGCCATGGCTCACCCGTTCGGCATAGGAATACGCCTGGGTCCGGTGTAATAAAGGTCGGGTGTAGCCATCGAACTCGTCTCGGGAGACCGAACCGGAGTTGGCAAAAAACCGGCGCAGGCCATCGAGGCGCTGCTCCTGATCTTCAAAACGTTCTTCGATACGGCTGTAACGCTCATTGGCCAACAGTTGAAAACGTTGCCGCAATTGATGTTGAAACAAGTTGAGGTTCGACCACGCCAGCAGGCCCGTGAGAATCCCGCCGACGAGCAATACCAGGAGCGCGACCAGCCAGGCCGAGACATCTTCGCTGATAAAACCCAGGATTTTTGGGCGCACGGCGTGCAACGACATAGACGCAACTCAAAACGCCAGGTGCGGGAAAGCCCTTTGGCCCTGAGTTGAGTTATAGCTATTAGCCACTAATTTGACCAGCGCTGAAAGAACCCACAGAGCCTTTCAAAATCAAGGCTCTGTGGATCCAACCAATTCAAGTGTCAGCGGGCCGTGATTTTCCAGGCGCGGTGGATCTTGGGGTTGCGGGCAAAATCCGGATCGATGGTCTGGGCCGTGATCTCTTCGACCGCGTAGCGCTCGCTGAGGTTGGGTTCCAGGTCGAACTTGCGGAAGTTGTTGGAGAAGTACAACACCCCGCCCGGGGCCAATCGAGCCATCGCCAGGTCGATCAACTGCACCTGATCACGCTGCACGTCGAAAATGCCTTCCATGCGCTTGGAGTTGGAGAACGTCGGCGGGTCGATGAAGATCAGGTCGTACTCGTCACGGCTGGCGTCCAGCCAGGCCATCACATCGCCCTGCTCCAGACGGTTCTTGTCGGAGAAACCGTTCAGCGACAGGTTGCGACGCGCCCAATCGAGGTAGGTTTTCGACAGGTCGACGCTGGTGGTGCTGCGCGCGCCGCCCTTGGCCGCATGCACGCTGGCCGTGGCGGTGTAGCAGAACAGATTGAGGAAGCGCTTGCCGGCCGCCTCTTTCTGAATGCGCATGCGCATCGGACGGTGGTCGAGGAACAGACCGGTATCCAGGTAGTCCGTGAGGTTGACCAGCAGCTTCACGCCACCTTCGTTGACCTCGACGAACTTGCCCTGCGCCGCCTGACGCTCGTACTGCCTGGTGCCGCTCTGCCGCTCGCGGCGCTTGACCACCACACAATTCTTGTCGATGTTCAACGCCTGCGGAATAGCGGCCAGGGCATCGAACATCCGCGCCGAGGCTTTTTCCGGATCGATGGATTTCGGCGCGGCGTATTCCTGGACGTGGACCCAATCGTGATACAGGTCGATGGCCATGGAGTATTCCGGCATGTCGGCATCGTAGACGCGGTAGCAATCGATGCCTTCGCGCTTGACCCATTTGCCCATTGCCTTGAGGTTCTTTTGCAGGCGGTTGGCAAACATCTGCCCGCCTTCGCTCAGGCGCGGCTGCTCGATCACCGGCGCCGGGGCCGGCGTTGGTTTGATCGGGTTGCCGTTTTTGTTGTACTTGCGTTCTTGCGGTTCGCTCGGCGCTTCATCGTAGGCCGCTTGTTCTCGCTCGGCCTGACGCTGTTCCGGGGTGCGACGCTCGCCTGTGACGAACTGATCCGGCAGCACTTTGATCAGCAGCAGCTTGCACGGCAAGGCGCCGTTCCAGAACGAATACTGCTTGTGGCTGCGGATGCCCATGCGCTTGCCCAGGTCCGGCGCGCCGGTGAACACCGCCGCTTCCCAGTTCAGGCAGGCCTGGCGCAGGCGTTCGCCGAGGTTCTGATAGAGGTAGAGCAGGCTCGCCTCGTCGCCCAGACGCTCGCCGTAGGGAGGGTTGCAGATCACCAGGCCTTTCTGGTTCTGGTCGGGACGCGGCTCGAAGGTCGCGACTTCACCTTGATAGATCTTGATCCACTCGCTGAGGCCGGCACGCTCGACGTTGTTGCGGCCCGGTTGAATCAGGCGCGGGTCGGCTTCGTATCCGCGAATCCACAGCGGTGGCTTGGCCAGACCGGCGGCGGCGCGCTCGGAGGCTTCCTCGTGGAGCTTTTTCCACAGCGCCGGTACGTGACCGAGCCAGGCAGTGAAACCCCACTGTTCGCGACGCAGGTTCGGCGCGATGTCGGCAGCGATCATCGCCGCTTCCACCAGGAACGTACCGACACCGCACATCGGGTCAGCCAGTGCGCCGCCTTCAGCCGCGATACGCGGCCAGCCGGAACGGATCAGGATGGCGGCTGCGAGGTTTTCCTTCAGCGGCGCCGCGCCCTGCTGCAGACGGTAGCCGCGCTGGTGCAGGCTGTGGCCGGACAGGTCGAGGGAGAGGATCGCTTCGCCACGGTCCAGACGCAGGTGAATGCGCAGGTCCGGGTTGAGTTTGTCGATGGACGGACGATCGCCTTGCGGGGTGCGCAGTTTGTCGACGATGGCATCCTTGACCTTCAAGGCGCCGAAGTGGGTGTTGTCGATGCCGGAGCCGTGACCGCTGAATTCAACGGCCAGGGTGCCGTCATTGAGCATGTGGTCTTGCCAATCGATGTCGAGTACGCCGTGATAGAGGTCCTCGGCATCTTTCATCGGGAAACGCTTGAGCACCAGCAAGACCCGGTTGGCCAGACGCGACCACAGGCACAGGCGATAAGCGGTTTCCATGGTGGCCATGCCGCGCACGGCAGACGTGTGCTCACGTGCTTCCTCAAGGCCAAGCCCGACGGCTTCCTCGATAAGCAGGCCTTCAAGGCCTTTGGGGCAAGTGAGGAAGAGTTCGAAACGATCGGACATGAGAATTCGGAGCCTTTGGCTGAGTGGCCCGACAACGCATTGCCGGACCGGTTTTCAATCAGGCGCTTTTCTCGAAGAGCGCCCGCGTGGCACGAAGGTGTGCCGTTCCACCCCTGCTGCCCGGTTAAGTGAGCTTAGATGCAAGGACAGATAAAAAAGTTGATGCAACAAATTTCATAAATCGACCCTTCGTCGAATAGTCCTTCCCGGCAACGGGAGGCATTCTCACCAAAGGATTAACCTGTTCATCCTGCGCAGGGCCGATCATACCGGGGTTTGCCCAAAAAATACGCAGCGAACATCCGGTTACTTATGGCCTTAGCACATGAACAGTTACGTCCTTATGACAAAACGATCATTCCCTCGATGTGACGCATTGGTTAGAACTCCATACAGGTTGGCGCCGCAATGACGCCAACACCTTGGCTCGTCACGCCGGCAACGAGCCCCCAACGGCAGAGTTTTTCTGCCAGACCTCAGTAGAGGTCGACGCGATAAATACAGTCAACAAGTGAGGGCAACACCCTATGAGAAGACTTAAGCGTGATCCGTTGGAAAGAGCATTTTTGCGCGGATATCAATATGGCGTTGGTGGCAAATCCCGTGAGCTTTGCCCATTTACTCTACCGTCGGTACGTCAAGCCTGGATTAACGGCTGGCGAGAAGGACGCGGCGACAACTGGGACGGTATGACCGGCACTGCGGGAATCCACAGACTCAACGAACTTCACGCCGTCGGCTAACACAGGGCACAACACTCCGACACGACAATCTGATTACGTAACGAATTAACCACGCACGTCCCATCCGGACGGCGGGCTGCGGCCCAGGGGCTCCTTTAAAGGGGCCCTTTTTTATGCCTGTGAATTCCATTGTGGCGAGGGAGCGTGCTCCCGCTGGCGGCGTAGCAGCCCAAAACTGGACACCCGGTGTACCCGTTAGAACGCATTGGCCGGAATACAACTGCTGCGCAGCCGAGCGGGACGGTGCGGCGATCCGACAAGCTCCCTCGCCACAAAGGCCCGATCCCCACAGGGATTAGCGCAGGGCAGCAATTGCGTCGACGGATTCGCGGATCAGCGCCGGGCCTTTGTAGATGAAGCCTGAGTAAATCTGCACCAGGCTCGCACCGGCGGTGATTTTCTCGGCCGCATGTTTACCTTCGGTAATGCCACCGGCCGCAATGATCGGCAGGCGACCACCCAGCTCCGCCGCCAGCACCTTCACCGTGTGCGTGCTCTTGTCGCGAACCGGTGCCCCGGACAGACCGCCCGCCTCGTCACCATGCTCCATGCCTTCGACGCCTGCGCGGCTCAGGGTGGTGTTGGTGGCGATGACCGCATCCATACCGGTTTCGATCAATGCCTGCGCAACCTGTGCGGTTTCTTCGTCGGTCATGTCCGGGGCGATCTTGATCGCCAGCGGCACATGTTTGCCGTGACGCAGCGCCAGTTCCGCGCGGCGTGTGGCCAGGTCGGCCAACAGTTGCTTTAGCGAGTCACCGAACTGCAGGCTGCGCAGGCCCGGCGTGTTCGGCGAACTGACGTTGACCGTCACATAGCTGGCGTGGGCATAGACCTTGTCCAGGCAGATCAGATAATCGTCGACCGCGCGCTCAACCGGCGTATCGAAGTTCTTGCCAATATTGATACCCAGAACACCCTTGTACCTGGCCGCCGCCACACGGGCCAGCAGGTGATCGACGCCGAGGTTGTTGAAGCCCATGCGATTGATGATCGCCTCGGCTTCCGGCAAACGGAACAGCCGTGGCTTCGGGTTGCCCGGTTGCGGACGCGGGGTGATGGTGCCGATTTCGACAAAACCGAAACCCAGCTGAGCGAACCCATCAATGGCCGCGCCATTCTTGTCCAGGCCGGCCGCCAACCCCACCGGGTTCGGGAAATCCAGGCCCATGACATTCACCGGCTTCTTTGCCGGGGCCTTGCACAGCAAGCCGTTGAGTCCCAGACGCCCTCCCGCGCCGATCAGGTCCAGGGACAGATCGTGGGAGGTTTCCGGGGAAAGTTTGAACAACAGCTGACGGGCCAGGGTGTACATGGGCGGGTTTGACTCTGGGCTAATAAAAAGTGGCGGGGATTATAGCCGGCCCAGGAGGTAACCGGCGAGAACCCCGGTTAATTAGAGACCTGTTGTTGCGGCGATCAGTGCAGGCATCGCCCGTGAGCGTTTTTTGATAGTTCCGCCGCCGCACAGCACCCAATGATCGATGCGATTGCAATGACGTAGCCTCATTCCCGTTCACTGGATGAAAAAAATGCCTCTATTGTCCACAGGTTTACCGGTATCCAGACTCCCGACTCAACCTGACACAAACCGCTCGGCGCGGACGCCCCCCAAAAACCACACGATAATAGCGTTGGACGGCTACGCGTCGTCTCATCAGATTGAAAATGCCTTGATGATGCACGCTCCCTATCCGGACAGACAGGGCGATAGCTCCGTTGTGGTTGAAATGCAGGGCGTGCTCGAGGGCATTGACCTGAACCTGAGTGAAATCATCACGACGGAATCCACCGATCACGCTGTTGCTTCAGCCAATCTCGCGCAAACCATTGAGCAGCTTCTCGCAGGTGAGATAGAGGAAGCACACGACAATGCTCGTGACGGCTCAATCGAGGAATACATCGCTATTAAAATCGCTGAAATGGACCCATCGATAAAAACAGAGCAGTCGCCGACAGCAACCATCCAGCGCGCACAAACCATAACCGACTGCCTCGGCGAACTACTGGGCAAACTGGGCCGTAACGAATTCGAGGGGGATCTCGGTCGCTGGGCCTGCAACCTGACGATTTCCGGCCTGCGTACCGGCCTTGTCGTGGGCACCCTGACAACGATTCGCCAGCTGATCGGATTCACCCTGGAAAAAACCCTGCAATCCAGTGCCGCCTCGCCGCTGACACGCAATGTGCTCGGTGCGATTTCACTGATGATGGGGCCCGCGCTGAACATCATTGGCGCGGTCAGGGATGAGTGCAACGGCACCGCCAATACACAAACGCGCCTGGCCCGCCTCGCTACCCTCACGTTATCGATGGCCGCACTGGCAATGGCGGCAGCAGCGCCCCAAGCGCTGCCGGCACTGGCCTCGTACGGTTCGCAAACGGCCTTTTACAGCTTCGCCTCCGATCTGGTGAATCTGTTCCTGCCGATCAGCGACAATTCGACCCCCAATCCGACCGGAACGGTAGCCACTGCAGGTCTGAATGGCGCCTTGCAGTTTCTGGCCTTTACAGCCATGAGCAATACGGCGCCGAACTCCGGCCCCGGCTATGCGATGTCGGCGGGCAGTGCGCCTTCCACAGCCAATGAGGTGTTCGCGACCCAACTTTCGGATTGGCTTGCACGCAACACCGAGGCAGCGGCCAGTGTCGACCTGTCAACGGAAAACCGAACCACCGAGATTCTCGAATCCCTGGCTCCGGTCATCGGCCATGATGTTTTACGCGGCACCTACAATGCTGGAGCCGACATCGCCAGCCAGGTCCTCGGTGGCGAAATCATGCATGCCCTTCAACCGGAGAAAAACCCTGAAGGCTTCCGGATCAAGCTCATGGCGCCTCGCATTCCCTCCGCGGAACACGTGGCCAACCAATTCCTGACCACCAATGCGATCCGCACCTCAATGAGCGAAACCATCATCACCGTCGTGGTTTCAGCCAGTCGCTACTTCTCCACACTGCCAATCTCCAAAACCGAAGTCGATCACATCGTCAATGCGCTGGTTGCCGCGGTGGTGTTCGCGAGTCGTCCCGGATTCGTATACGCCAACCAGGGAACGAAGCCTGCCGCCAATGTCTGACCGGTTTGACAGCGCAGCGTATTGGCTCACCAATCACTCTTTTCCCGCGCCTCATCCCCCATCGGCTCAAACACCTCTCGCATGAACGCCTTGACGAAGACATCCATGCTGAACGCCAGGTTGTTGGCTCCGCGCATTTCCTTGAACAGCTGCGAGCCTTCAAGCTTCTCTTCTTTCAGGCGAACCAGTACCTGGAGGGTGACGGTCATCAGTTTCTGAGCCGTTGGATAGGCGGCAGAGGTGCCGTCGGCGCTACGCAACGTGCGGAGAAAATCGTAGATCGCCTTTTCTCCTTGTCCTTCCATGGTTAACAGCAATTGATACAGGTGCTCGAACTCCGGGTCCGGACGCCGGTGTTCAGACACATTCTGGCCCGCAGCAAGAAAACGAGATTCAAGCGTCTGAACGCCGCTCTCCTGCTTGAGCGCGCCGTGATTACTCAGGCTATCAATCTTCATGGCTGACTCCATCGGCCACGCGCGCGCCGAAGGTCGAACACAGCGCTGTCAGCGCCTGAACGGCAGACTGGTCCAAAGCACGAACCGAGTCCGGCAGTTTCTCGACGCTCGCCAGCAACCATGGCTCCAGGCGCCTTTGATTGGTTTCCACATCGAATTCGAGCAGCTGATCCGCGAGGCGCACCACATAACGCTCCTGTGAGTGATAGTCGAAGACCACTTCGCCGGACCACTGCCTGCACAATCGCTCACGCAGCTCATCACTCCGGGGACGGCAATGCATCGGCAGCAGCACTTGCAGCACAGCGCCCGCATCGCCCGGTTGCGTCGCCAGCCAGCGCTCGAGCATTTCGTCCAGCCACTCGGGACGACTCAAGGCGTCTTCAAGTATTGCGCGCGCGGCCTGCGTGAGGTCTTTGCGTAATGTTTGCCCCAGCGCCTGCGACTCCAGCAAACCGTTCGCCAGATGCTCTACCGCGCGCAAGACGCCCTCGGCATAGCCTTGCTGAAACGCCTGGGCATGCACCGCGTCGGCATCACACCGGGCCTGGTCGACACAGTCACGGGCCCACCGCTGAGCCTGGCGTTGCAAAGTGCGACGTTCACGTGCGGCGATAATATCCTCGCGTGGCAGATGCACCGCATGGGAGTCGGGGAGTTCAGTCAGGGTTCGGATAGCGTCGAGCATGCTGCACCGCCAAGAAGAAAAGAGCTGGATCGGGTTCAGTGATCGGCCATTGCCTGGACAAGCTGACAACCGGTTCGGAGAATTGCAGGATCAGGCGTTCCAGCAACATCGGCGGCACCTGCTCGCGCCAGCTCCACAATGCATTGAGGCCGGCGGCTTCGACTTGCTCCAGAGGATCGGAGGAGCCCTCGATCGACGCGCCTCTTCGGGTGCCCAGCCGGTAACCGGCAAACCGGCGCAGCGATAACGGCAAGCGCAGCAGCGCGGCGCCTTGCGCCAGATCCGGCAGCACCCGATAGGTGCCCATCAGCCTTGCGATGTAGGGCAGCGCTCGCCAATGGTCAATCCAAAGATGCCCCACGGCTGACAGCGGTGTCGAAGGCCACGAACCTTGCAAATCAAGCCCTTCGAGCAGCATCCGGTCGAGCAGGCGTCGGGCCTCGGCCCCATCGAACTGCGCCGGTAAAGACAGGCGCTGCGGATGTAGATAACTCAAAGGTTGGGCGAGAATTCGCTGCAAACATTCAGCGTGCGCCATCACGCTGTCCTGTACTCGACTGGCGATAGGCCCAGGCTGCACCAATGGCCAATAGCAATCCGCTCACCGCGGCCAACAACCACACCCACTGCGAGTGCCCTTGCGTCGCTTTAGCGGACGGCGCGACGTGCTGCGTCGGCGAACGTCTCGACAGCACCACGGAGATGTTCTCGTACTCCACCGCCGCAAAACTGTTCTTGAGAAAGCGCTTGATATCGGTGATCAGCAATTGCGGTTCGATATCGCGTTCATGGACGGCTACCGCCGACAGATGAATGGGCGGTGATTTGCGCCCGCCTTCGCCGGCATCCAGGTCGTAACTGACATGGACCCGCGCTGAAACCACGCCTTCGAGCACACCCAGCGACTGTTCGATCCGCTGCTCCAGCGCCGAATACAGCCGGGCTTTTTCTGCACGAGGCGAGGCCACCAGTGAATCGGCCGGGAACATCTGTGCCACTTGCAAGCGCGGCCGGGAAGGTAACGAATAGAGGTTGAGCAAATCGACGGCCGCGGAAAAATCGACCTGATCGATTTTCACCGCATAGCCGGTTTTGCCGGCGTCGACTTTCACCGCGGCGATGTTGTTGCGTTGCAGAACCGAAAGCACTTCATTGGCCTGTTGCTGATCGAGCCCTTCAAGCAGACTTGGCTGGCGACAGCCGATCAACGCCACGCACATGACAACCAGTAACGCCCCAACCTTCATGACGCACGCAACAGGGTTTCGGCCGTGCCCACCGCCTTGCGGACCAGCACGTTGAGCAAGTTGATGTCGACGTTGTACTGCCCCACTTGCTCCTGCAATTGAGTCAGCACTTCAGGACTGGTGATATCCGGGCGCTGCATCAGCTGATTGATCGCCGAGACTTGCTGCTCACTGTTGACGGCAGAACCGGCAAACGCATCGATCAAGCGCGACTCGAGGGACACGATCGGCCCTTCCTGCGGACCACGCAACTCAGTGAACGACGTACGCGCAACGAAGGACTGGGAAATGTTCTGAATGGACATGGGATGCACTCAAAAAGGCCATCGATCTACATCGATGGCCGACCGAAAAAAAGAATCAACGCGCCGCCTGGATGATCGCCATGTCGATGTCCTTGAAGCCCTTGATCGTGTTGGTCTGGGCATTACGGAACACCGTGTAGGACGAAAAGGCTGCCTGATAGGCCGCCAGCTTCGAAGGGTCGGAAGCATCATCCTTGAGTTCGTCCAAAGCCTTATCCAGCGCTATCTTGAGATTCTCTGCCCCAAGTTCGAACGCTGCGGCTTGACGCCCGAGAAAGTCATCGGAGAAATCGATCGGAATACCAATACCAGACATGGGTCACCTTTAGTGTTGTGTTGGAAAATGCCAGGATGACGAGGTCATCTTGATGTAGCCCTGGGGGCCGGTTTGAAACGACTTGTCACTCAGCGCATCGTCCTTGAGCTCGACCGTGAAGTTCACGTAACGATCACCCCACTGCTGGTAAAAGCTGTCGACGAAACGGCGAGCGGCGGCCAGTTCGGAATCCTGCAGGTTGCCCGTCACGGCGAAGGTGACACTGCCCTCCTGCTCCGAGCGGTTGAACCCCAGTGAAAGGCGTTGCAGCCCCTCCTGCGCCAGATCAGCCAGCAGGTTGTCATCCTGCACTTGCAGGGTTATGTCTCGGGCATAGGGCGCGGCCGCGAGCAGTGCTTCGATCAGCTTCGCCTGCTTCTGAGGTGTCAGCAGATTACGTTGGGCACTGAGTAACAGGCGCGGCGCCGAGGGATCCTTGAGATCAAGGGCGTGCCAGGCCAGTTGCAGATCATGGTCTATCAGCAACTGCTCCAGTCGACGGCGCTCCTGGTCCGTCACCAACACTTTGCCGCTCAGTGCGTTGTGGCGCACCAGCACCTGCCGACTCCAGCCAGCATCGCGCTCGGAAGCCACGAAGACATAGATTGCATTGTCACGACCGCTCAACACCCGGGCCTCGGCACTGACACCGGCAATCAACGCACGGATATCGGTTTCAGGCGCCGGTTGGGGTACCGACAACAGACGGGTTGTGGCGACCAGCGCGGCTAGCGCCAGCCCACCGGCGATCCATCGAGGCAACGGGCTACGCCACCACGCAGGCTTGTACGTTTCGGATGAAGCCCAGACGGGTTGTCCGAGCACTTCAGGAGCCCAGGTCTGGTCCTCAGGGCGCAAGGCGATTTGCAGGCCGCCGATCTGTACCCTGCACTGGAAGGCGCAATGACGTAGCTCTGCAGCGTCGTCGAGCAACCGAACCGGCAAGCCATCGGGCGTCGCCTGATCCGCCAGTACCTCGAAATTGCAGCCACCCTCCTCCAGCGGAACGAAGACTGCATCGGCAGGAACACTGGCTGTCAGCGCCCCCTGCCCCAACAGATCCGCAGCCCCGACCACGAACAACGTGGTGGTGTCGCCGAGGGGAAATTCGCATCCCTGCAGCGGACCGTTGAGTATCCGTAAAACGCAGGTCTGTCGGGCAGTGTCTGTCACCGGTCAAGCTCCAGCGCTGTGAAATTGAGCAGGCATGTTAGAAAGGCTGATCGCAGAATTCCTGATCGAATTCTGCCGATTGCGCTCCACGGAGGATCAGAATCCGCGGCCAGCCTTCCCTTGGCCCGCCACTAACGCGCCTGGATAAACACCTGATAGCGCTGCCAGACCTTGCGCGCATAGCGAAGGCGCGCGGCTTGCCGATGGGGAGAATTGCCGGCGTTGTACGCCCCCACCGCGGTCCAGTTGTAGCCGAAACGGGCGACAAAACCGGCGAGCACCGAGGCACCGACTTCGACCGACAGGCAAGGCTCATCCAGCAGGCGCTGTTCGGTTATACCCTGCTCGCTCAGACGAGGAAGATGATGACTGTTGATTTGCATCAAGCCGATGTCGTGGCTGCCGTCCTTGTTGTAATTCATCGCTCGCGCCGACTGGCCCGACTCCACCTCGGCGATCGCCTGGAGCAGTTCCGGCTCAATGGCATGCTTCTCGCCAGCCGAATGCCAACAAAACCCATGCGCGGCCCCGGAGCCAAGGCACATCAAGATAAGGATCGGTTTGAATGTGCGCCGACTCATGCCAGAGATCGCCAGCGATCAAGCACAGGCGACGGCTCAGCGCCCTGCAAGGTTTGTCGCCCCATCAGCACGACATCCGCGCCTTTGCTGGCAAGTGCAATACGCTCCTTGAATATCTTCGCCCGCACACACTCGGGATCATGTCGCAGGCACTTTTCCAGACTGTGCGTCGCCTGCTCGGTCCGTCGCCAAAACCAGTGATGCCAGGCGTAGAAAAAATGAACATCGGCCTGTTCGGCGCCCAGTAGACAACGTCGAAAAAGCGCGTTGGCAGCATCCTCGCACCCACGAAGGCTGGTCAGCAGGGCCAGACGCACAAGCGCTTGGGCGCTGGCGGGATCCAGCGACATGGCTCTGGAAATCGCGGATCCCGCCTCATCGATGGCACGCCCTTGCTCGCACACACCGAGCATGGCCTTCCCCAGCCAGGCATCTGCCAACCCGCACCAGGCCGCTGCGTAATTTCCGGCCAACTGCAAACAGTACCGAAACTGCACAAGGGCATCGCGCAGGCTTTGTGGCGTGTGTTGCTGCACGCTGCACAAACCACGCAGGTAGGCCACGGCAGCCGGGTATGAAGCACAGGCATCACCGACAGGACGCAAGCCGGGAATGCGCTGCGCCAACAAACACGCCAACGCACTCAGTGCCTCTGCCGGATCACCGGCATCCAATGTCTGCCCATGCAGCAACACATGATCACAACCACGGATCAGCTCGACCGACCAGAGTGCTCGCTCACGGGTGCCGGAACCGCGGCCGCTCAAACAGTAATCGACAGGCAATTGCCCAGCCATCGCCCGCACCTCGACCGGTTGGCCGTAAGCCGCCATCAATCCCGCGGGAATGACGTGCAATGCCTCGCCGAACGCCGTGGTCAACTGACGGATCATCGCATCCTGCAGATCCAGAGCGGCACCCTCGTCGAGATGGCGAAATGGCAGAACGGCCAGCGTCGGCGCCGCAACCTTTGTGTGGCCAGGCGTGTCCAGTGCGACAACCGCGCAGGTAAAGCGATAACCCTGGCCGTACACGGTCGCAATGAAATCCTTGTTCTCCCTGAGCAACTTGCGTAACGCGTAAATGCAACGGGTCAACGACTCTTCCGCCGCATCGGTTTCGGGCCATACACGGTCCAGCAAGTGGTCCTTGCTGATCACCGTGCCCGCCGAACCGAGCAGCAGACGTAAAACACTCAACTCTTTTGGGGGGATGTGGACGCCTTGTCCATCTCGCATCAGCGTTCCGTCGCTTTGCAGTTGCCAGTGGTCAAAAACGTACGACGGGACCGGCAATTGATCAGTGGCACTGTCCATACTTTGAGACTTCTCTATAGGAAGGGACTGAAACGCAATCGAGCCTGTGAAGGGCCAGGCTCGAGATAACAAGCTGCGTGACTATAGGAAGTTGAGTGGGGGGATTCCGTAGGACTATTCACTCCATAGATGTGGGAAATTACGACATAGCTCGTAGCCTCCGTCAAAAATCAAGTCACCTAGTTTTTGAACATTCGACCTATAACACTTTTCTGACACCACTCTGGCCACCTGCGTTGCTGTTTTGCCAATCCTATAACGTGCCGACACTCATCTTTTATTCAAGGCCAGTTCGGCTTGAGCGCACTTCAACGCATCTGCGCCAACTTTAGTTGAACCAATATCATCATATGACTCTTTATATTTATACTCTAAAATATCCACCCCATTATAAACCCCTATCGAAGCGAGCATTATTTCATGATAAGAATGATGATCCTTAGGTGCCATTAAATTGCCAAGCATGACGAGCCGCGCCTCTTCCAAACTTGGAAGATCTTTGGGGGCTTCGTTTGATAACCCATGCATTTCACTGCACATCGCATAATGATTCAGATACCGCAACGTATGCCCACTTGGCCCAGAGGCAACAGGCTTGCCGTGTACAATTGCTTCAAAAACCCACTTATTTACATTTTTATCTTCTTTATCCGAGACTCTTACAACATTCGTTTTCGCGCCAGTGGTGTGCTGTCGGAATTGAGGGCCTAGCGGATTGTTAAGTCGATTATTTTTTTCATCCTCAACAAAACGTTCAGTACTCCAATTAATATGCAATACATCCTTCAGCAATTTTTTTCTATCCGACGTACTCAACCCTTGAATAATACCTAGAATACCATCATCAATATCAATCAACGACAGACCTACTTCCTCATACAAATATGCTTCGACATCCTTTGTCCTGACAAGAAAATCATTCCATCGATCAGCAATTAAATTTCGAACCTCCTCAGTATATTGAATTGGATTTGTCACCTCAAAAATCTCGAGATCAAATCGATGACTATTCCAAGGGTAAATTGGATTATCAGGAGTACGAACATGATTGAACATGCATTTTCTTCGCTCCATGTCACCAACATCATATTCCTTACTCTCTGCTTTTATCAGAGTCGCAAGGACATGTGCATCCAACGTATCCATATCCGCGAGTAACTCATGCGCCCCTCCAATGTACGCACTTTCTTCGATGATCTTCTGCTGCTGCTGAGGAGAAAAATCATTGAATCTCATCGGGCTGCCTGTAACCTCCCTGATTCTTTTTGCGATCGACGCCAATTCGCGGCTACAACTTAGGCTTTTACCCAATATTCTCTCAAGTTTTTTATTTTCACTCGCAGTCTCTTTATAGGGGCTGTGGTCAAATACGTTTGCTTTTTTTTCCAACTCACGCTGTTTCAAATCCTGAATTTCTTTTGACGGCAAAATCGTAGAGCCCGACCGTCCCCTTGGCATCAAGCCATGAGTGGCGCATTCAGAGGATCGGTTTTCTCGTATGAGTCTAACAACTTGATTAATACGCACACGGTCATCTGCCAGTGCAACAAGCGCTCCCTTGAAAATATTGACTTGAACGTCCGCAGACAGACTACTCATGCTGGATGCGCGCGACACACCAAAATCAGAAACATTAAGCATAACAAGTCTCCCTCAGCGAATAGTGCCAGCCAAACACTCTATTATTTTTTTTCGACCCGATATCATTTTTATCAAATTCGCCATCAACGACTCAGCACACAAAGACGTTGATTCAACCATACTAAAATACGCTAAGTCTCGTTCTCTCACCTCAACCACGCTACCCACCAAGTCGCCCCATTGCGGATCCAGAGCCTCATTGATTATTTGCAGTTCCATTTCTGTCTTCACAACGGGCAATCGAAACAAAAACATCATCAGCGCTGTTCCCATCGCATCAAAATCAAGACAAAAAAAATTGCCATCCTCCAGACTCAACTCAACACTACAACACTCGTCACCCCGTAAATTTCTTGTACCGAACCGCTCCTCAATTTTTTCTACAAACTGATCAATTATAAATTTCACACTCATAGTTAATGCATCACCCACAGGCTCATAACCCTCTGCAAAATCTGACCAAATAACAGATATCCTCAACGGTGTTCCACTCAGCCACCTCAGCTTCAGGTAAATCAATGTTAAATGTCTGATTGAGACACATCACAATTTCCACTAGACCGACAGAATCGACACACAGGTCCTCCACCAATCGGGAACTCATTTCAACTCTCCATTGGCAAGGCGCAAGATAATCCGACAAAACCTCTATAACCAGAATATCAAGCTCATCACTAAAAACTTTCGCCATTACGTCTCCAACAATTAAAAAGCAGACGCAACTCCAGTCACAGAACTGGCTCCACGTCTGCACAATTAAAATTTACCTATCTACCCCGAACAACGGATCCGGATCAAAAATTCAACATCGCCTTCAACATGTCCGAAAACTGGCTCAAATGTGAAGACAGCGTTTTATTAAAGTTGTCGTGGTAAGAGTTGGCGTTTGAATATTTCTGCGTGAAGGACTGCAGGGTGTTCTTCATGCGTTCTTCCTGAGCATTGAAGCCGGTTTGCCAGGCCTGGAATCTGGCGGTATCCCAGGTCACTACGCCGCCCGCCGGCAAGCTGTTTCTCATCGTCCACAGCGGACCGGTATCGATGACCACGCAGTAAGTGCCATCGGCATTTTGCTTGAGGCAGCTGGCGGGCAGGCCCAGTGCCTGGCGCCAGTTTTCAGCGTCTTCCCTGCTGGTTCCGCCTTTGCCGGGTTCTGGATACAGGACGGATGCAGGGTTGGGATGAGTGTATTTCTCGATCAGACTGGCCAGCGCGGCGCGCAATGCACCTGCGTCGAGCTTGACCTCTTTACCGTCGTTGGCGCCTACGATCCAGTCTTTAAGCTTCGCCGTGATTTCCGTATTGAAGTCGGAAAAAAAGTCAGAGTACGCCGCGATGATGTGCTCATAACCGGCCAGATAGCCGTTCTTGATCAAGTCGATGAGTTCGAGCAGTTTGTCGAAAAACTCATTGGATGAGTTCACGTCAGCGTCGAATGTCCCAGGGTTTTCCAACTGCACCGGCATTTGCTTCAGCTCACCGAGAATACGGCTTTGCTCATCGTAAAGTCGCTGGCGCTGTTCCATCGGCAGTGTTTCGAGGCAATGGGTGAACACCATTGCACTCTGTTTTACCTGCTGCACCCACATTTGCGATCGAATCTGTTTAGCCTGTCGTTGTTCGGCCAAGTCGCCCGTCGGGCGCTTGAGCATAGTTTCCAGATTGCGATTCAGTGTTTTTACCGAGCGCTCGAGCAACTGCGCAAGGGAAAATGCAGCATGACGCTCGATGGGCAATTCAGGTCGCGGAGGTGCTTCAGTATTGAGGTTTAAGTCTGCTGGCGGCCTGGCCGCTGGATGGGTGAAATCTGAAATTCTCATATCGTTTCCCTCACTCAAATCCTTCCAATCACTTCAACGCGCGACTGGAGTATCTGCATCACCATGTCCATGAGTTTTTGCAGCAGCGCGCCATCGGCCGAGTCTTTCTGGCCGACCTCGTCACTCAAGCTCTTTTGCGTGTTCTGTGCACTTTGCTGCAGGACTTCTTCCTCCCGCGCGGCGTGCTCGCTCATACGAACCATGCTGGACACCACCTGGCTCATACTCATCGACATGGCACTGAGCGTGCGGCCGATTTCAAGTTTTTTCTCAATCCCCTTGATGCCCATTTGGCTCAGCCAGTCGGAGGTCTGACCGATCTTCTGCGCCTTGAGAATTTCCCGGTCGAACCAGGCCTGCTCCTGAGATGTGAGCGTGGCCCCCTTGGGTTTGAAATCGACTGAAGTCGACCGACCGAAATCATCGAAGGACTTTATCTTGTAGGTTGTTTGCGGGTCCCAGTCATCGCGGGAGCGATGGTGCTTCAGGTCGCGCTCGATATTGTTGGCGTCCAGCGCGTTGCGTTTGTGCAGGTTGATATCCGCATGTTTAAGGCCTTGACCTTGAACAGTCTTGAACATGGCAAAACCGGCGATTGCACCGGACACCACGGCGCCCGTGATGGCGCTGTTAAAGGCGGCCTTGCCTGATTCGACAATGGCCTCACCCTGGGCCTTGGCGGCGTCCGCGGCCATGACACCAAAATGCCCGCGCAACTGCGCGTTGACGACCCGTGCAACATTCAACGCAATAATTGCCGCAATCAATACGTTTGCATGTTTTTCCCAGGCACCGGGGTCAAACATCAGCTCATTGCGTTGGTCTTCGTTGAGCCTGGTCAGTGCGCCGTTAACGTCTTGCCAGGCCGACTCAGTGGGCTGCCAGGCATTGATTGCATCTTCGAGTTCCGCCGCCGCAGGCGCTATGAAGCTCCCCTTCTGAAGCACTTGCTGTGCGGTGATCTGGTTGAGAAACGCCGCATCCGAGAGGCGTTTGCCCTTGAGATCCTTGGAGAGTTGCTCCTGGGCGATGAACTCGCTCACCCCAGCGGTGCTCACTGGATCGTGAGTCAATACCGATGGTGCAGGCCTGGTTGTGGTGTGAATGGTAGCCATGAAAAATCACCTTTTATCCGTGAGTTCAAACGTGCCGGGCCATGTACTGACTGACGGAATGACTGCGTTGCATGTCAGCAAGCACCTGTTCGATCTGTCGGGTGCGGACCTGCATCGCCTGGCCGTAGTCCTCGACCAATCGGGAGAGGTAGGAAGTGACCTCTTCGCTGATCGCCATGCGCGCCCGCACATCGGCCAGATGTACAGCGGCCTGGGCCTGGTGATGGCCGCTTTTGATCTGCAACCCGCCTTGCACGGCCACATTGCTGAACTCGGTGACGGCCTGAGCCGTCTGCAGATTGGCGGCGTAACGGGCCAGGGACACGGCATCGGCACCGTTGGTGATGAAGCTGCGCAATTGGGTGAGCATTTGCGTCAGCGAGTGGCTGACCGATGAGCCCAGCTGCTTGAATGCCTGCATGGCAGCAGGCGCAGCGTTGGCGATCATTGAGGACAGTTTCGAAGCGATGGCACCGACCATCGGACCGATCACCTGCGCCCCGACCACCGCGACCAATGCAACAGCGGCCAGCGTTGCGGCGATGCCCTGGATCATGCCGAGAATTTGCGCGATGTCTTTTGCGGTCTCAGGGTCGACACCGAACGCCACCAGCAATTTTGTATAAAGGTCGGTGAATAGCTTGATAGCTTCCTGCATTACGGTTGTCAGCGGTTTCATGGCTTCGGCCATGAATGACACGCCGGTCGCTTGCTGAATCACCGAATCGGAGATCATCACCGCAGCGCCAATGACGCCCACCGCGATCAGCACCGGGTTGGCGGTCAACACGCCCGCAGCGATGGTCGCAACGGTCAATATCGCACCGACAATCTTGCCAATGCAGCCCATGGTTTTCTGCAGCGCTTCGGCCTTGCGCACCTCTTCCAGATATTTTTCCGACTCAAGCTTCATGTGTTCCTGAAGCCTGGCTTGCAGCTCCTGGAACAACTCCTGATTAAGCTCTTCCTTGGTCTGCGCCGACTCGCCGAGCAACTCGATAATCTTCAAGCGATTGAGCAACGCCAATGCGCTGCTGCTCAACGCCTTTTCGTTGGACTCCTTTACCGAAGGTCCGGCGAGCCCGGCCTCCTGCACCTTCACGGCCACCGCGGCCAGCGTTCTGGCGCAGGCGTTGGCGATCTCGATCAGTTTCAGATGTGCCTCGGCGGCTTTTTGCAGCGTTTGGGTATGCCCTGCCAGTTCACCTTTTAACGTGTCGCGCAGTGCCAGTTCGCGAGCGTATTCCGGTGACTCAGGATCCAGCCCCGCCAGCCGTGCTTCGCTCTCATCCAGCAGCCCCTGACAATTCAGAACACGTTCGCGCAACAGA
The DNA here is from genome assembly GCF_001945365.1 of Pseudomonas reinekei. Classification (GTDB taxonomy): domain Bacteria; phylum Pseudomonadota; class Gammaproteobacteria; order Pseudomonadales; family Pseudomonadaceae; genus Aquipseudomonas; species Aquipseudomonas reinekei. The sequence goes on along the minus strand of NZ_MSTQ01000024.1, from coordinate 57,215 downwards.
TCCAGATGCTCCTGGCTGCTCCCGACCTGGCCTTCGGCAGCCTCCAGCGCCTCAACGGCTGCCGCGTATTCCGCCGCCAGTTTTTCGTGCCCCTGCTGCCTGGCGCCGGCCATGCTTTGCAACATCGCCAGGCGGTTTTTCAGCTTGTTGACGTCGACCTCGCCAATCAGCTCGCTGATGAGCGCCATCAACAGCGTGAACAGATCACCGTTGGTTTCCTGCTTATTGCCGTCGGCGCGTGGTGGTGGCGCATGCAGCAGGGGCCTGCCCGCGCTGGCGACGGAAGGCCCGGGCTGGCCTTCGTAGCTCACCGACATCAGGCGGGCCAAAGCGTCCTGGCCGGCCTTCTGATAATCGGCAGTTCTGGCGGCCTGGCTGGCTGCCTTGCCATATTTTTCAAAGGCTTCGGTTCGAGCTATCAGGCCCGAAACGGCCGGGGTAAAAGTACTTCTGATTTCACTCATGCTCAGTCTCCGAACATTCCTTTTCAATTTGACTCAAGGTGTCGAGATACACCTGAGCCTGTTCACGCAAATCCTCTTCCGTGGCTTGTTCAAGCACATACTCGAAACACAACCGGGCCTTGCCGATCTTGCCCAGCGCCAGGTGACACTGGCCGGTGTACAGCATTGGCCGGTAGTCGTTCTTGCCCTGGGCGAAGGCGATCGCATACAGGTCAATCGCTTTCTGGTGGTCCTCCTTGAGTTGGTGCACAGCGGCCAACCCCATCCAGTAATGGCTGTTGTTGAAGTCGTAGATGCACAGGAAGTGGAAGAACTTTTGCGCATCGTCCAGCCGCCCCTGTTCATAGAACTGGAACGCGAAGGCATAGAGACTGCTCATGTGCTCGTCACTGATGCCTTGCACGTCTTTCAAAGCCGCGCCACCGAGCACTGCTTCCACGACGTCGAGGGCCACTTGTTCATCGGGTTGTTTATCGCGACTCATCAGCCACACTCCTGAAAAACGTCAGCGTTGCTGACGACTGCATTGAGCCAAAGCGCCGGTGAGCACGCTGCCAAATTGCGCTCATGCCGGCGTTCGGAGGAAAAGGGAAAGGTGGAAAATCAGGCGTTCTCGACCTGCTCGAGCCAGATCAACAGACGCAGGACTTCTTCGACTTCCTGGACCTGGAGGAAGCTGTAGCGCTGGTGGGTCTTGAAGATCCGTCGAGCCAGGGCGATGTCGTTGATCACCGGCACACCGACCTCCTTGGCATAGGCCCGAACGGCCAGGGCGCGTTGATTGGTTTCCATCAGGGAGATAAACGGCAGCACGGTGATTTCCGGACGGAAGTACACCCCGATGGCGATGTGGGTCGGGTTGGCGATGATCATCCGTGAGCTGCGCACATCGGACTTGATCTGCTCCGACAGCAGCTCCCGATGCAGGTCACGACGGCGTCCCTTGATTTCCGGGTTGCCGTCCTGCTCCTTGTATTCACGCTTGACCGCGTCCTTGTCCATCATCTGATCTTTCATGAACAGCCAGTATTCGCTGAGCGCATCCAGCACGACGATCAGTAGTACGCAGCCGAGGAATGCCAGCACCAACACCAACAGTAAATGACCCCAGATAGCGAACAGGTCCGGGGCCTGCGCGAACAACTGGGCAAACACCAGTTGGCGCTGGGTGATCCAGACGATCCACAGCGCCAGGGCAAAACTGCCCAGGTACAGCAGCGCTTTCACGGTGTCTTTGACGGTGCGCATGCTGAACAGTTTTTTAAAGCCATTGATCGGATTCAACGCGCCGAGATTGAGTTTCAAGGCTTCGCTGGCCAGGGCGAAACCGCTCTGCAACAGCGCCGGCAATGCGCTGGTCAACACACACACCAGCAGCAACGGCAACAACGCCTTGAGCCCAACCAGCACCAGCATCGCCGAATACGCTTGCAGGTCCATGTCAAAGTCATTGGCGATGATCCGCCGATAGACTTCCATGACCTCAAACAGTGAACTGTTGAACACCATGTAGGAAATGCCGCAGAGGGTCAGGCAGGTAATCACCAGATCCTTGGCCTTGAACGTCTGACCTTTGCGGGAGGCATCGCGCAGACGTTTGGCGGTGGGTTTCTCAGTCTTCGAGGCGCTGGACGACATCGACGGCCTCCCCTTCACGGCCCAGATAATGTTCCAGCCCTTGGGATCTGGCGCCCAGGCGCAGGACTTCGTCGGGCAGGTGCGCACCGAAATACAGCATCAACACCACCAACGCCACCAGGCTCTTGACCGTCAGCGACACCGAGAACGCGTTCATTTGCGGCGCATACCGTGAGAGCAAACCGAGCAGTGCTTCGCTGACCAACAACGCGGCCACCACCGGAGCGCTGATGACGAGGGTCTTGCTGACCAGCGCATTCAGCAGGCTCAAAATCGCTGTCAGGTGCATTACGCAACCGTTGACCGGCGTGCAAATGCGATAGCTGTGGCCGACGGTTTCGAGCATCAGCAACATGCCACCACCTTCGAGATAAACCACGGCGGCGAACAACTGGAGAAAATTCGCCAGCTCCGAAGTATCGCTGCCGTTGGCCGGGTCCACGGTGCTGCTGAGCATGGCCCCGCGCTGGTTGTCGATCAGGTTGCCCATGGCGTGCAATACCCAGAATGGCCAGCACAACAGGCATCCCAACAGCACGCCGATGCCGGCCTCGCGTAACACCAGACCGAAAAAAGCCAAGCCGTCGAGCGCTGGCAACGGCACCCCCACATAAGCCCAGAACCCTGTCGCCACCAGCACGATGACCGCCTGGCGTGGCGCCCCCGTGAGCACACCGCTGTTGAGAAACGGCAACATGAAAAAAATCGGCGCCAGGCGCGCCACGCCCAGGATGGCGGCGGCGAACCAGGCATACAGGTCGAAAAACAACGTGACCGACATCGCGCTAGCCCAGCGCCAGTCGGATGACTTCGCGGCTGAAATCGAGCAGGGTTTCTCCGTACCAACCCGACAGCAGGAACAGGCATGCGGCGACGGCCAGCAGCTTGAAACCGAACGGCAGGGTCTGCTCTTGTAACTGCGTCACGGTCTGGATCAAGCCGACCACCAGGCCAACCACCGTGGCGACAATGATTGGCCAGGCCACCATCAACAGAATCAGGTACAGGGTTTTGTTGCCGGCATAGACCAGATCGTTCATCGGCCACTCCTACGCCAGCAAGGTCAGGTATTGCTTGACCAGCCCGGTCGAGAGCAACGCCCAGCCGTCCAGTGCCACAAACAACTCCAGTTTGATCGGCACCGAAATGATCACCGGGCTCATCATCATCATGCCCAGCGCCAGCAGAATGCTGGAGATCACCAGATCGACAATGACGAACGGCAAGTACAGATAGAAGCCAATCTTGAAGGCGCTTTTGATTTCACTCAGCGCGTAGGCCGGCAACAGGGAAAACAGCGACGGCGTGAGTTCTTCATCGGCGGGCAGCCCGGCATCGGTTTCACTCTGCACGGCTTGGGCACGCTCGAAAAACAGCGCCAGCTCCGGGTCGGTGTATTGGCGCAGGTATGCCTTGTAGCCCCCCAACCCGTTCTCGGCGAAATTCACCACCGACCCGATATCGGTAAAGGCCACCTGTTCTTCCTTGTAATAGCCATAGCCTTGTTTCAGCACCGGCGTCATCACGAAAATCGCCAGCATCAAGGCAATCGCATTAAGGGCCATGTTCGACGGCACCTGCTGCAAGCCCAGGGCGTTACGCACGATGACAAAGACAATGGAAAACTTGATGTAGCAGGTGCCGGCCGCCACCAGAAACGGCAACAGCGAAGCGAAGGCCAACAGGGCAATCAGCGAAACATCATTCATCGCGACTGTTCCGAAAAAGTGTCCCGATAGACCTCGATCAACTCGACACCCAATTGCCCGTCCAGTTGCACCAGCTCGCCCCGGGCCACACGCTTGCCATTGGCGCGAACCTCGATGTGTCGCGCGGCATCGTCGGCCAGTGGAATCAGTTGCCCATCGACAAACTGCGACAGCGTGGCGAGGTCGACGTCATGGGTCGCGAGAATGAACTCCAGACGCACAGATAAAGCGCCAAGCTCGACCTGCGCACCGGATTCAGTCGCGACCTCCGAATGGGCAGCAGTATCAGTCGATTGCATGAGTAATCCTTGTTCAGTAAAGGTAAAAGCGCCGATGCATCGCTGCGCCACGAAGCCGTGTTGAGCGCGCTGGGTGATGCGCAGGACATCGCCTTCGTTCAGTCGGATCCGGCTCGCAGGGTCAAGGTGACTGACACCCAGTTTCAGCGTCAGGCGCAGGGGTAAATCACTCAGCCAGGCGCTGGGGTCCAGGGGTTCGCTGACGGCACGAGCCAATGGCAACTGCGTGACCCATACGCGCCCTTGAGGCGTTTCCAGCCAGGGCACACGGTGGGTCGGCAACAGCAGTGGATCGACCAGCGCGACATCGCTCAGCGTTTGGTAGTGCAACTCGTCCAGCGCCAGCACTAATGGCTGTGGCACGGCCCGGAACAGGCCGGCAATGCTCGTCAACGGAGTCTCGACCGTCAGCAGTGCCTGCAACTGTGGGAGCGAGTGATGTAACCATTCGCGGGCCAGGATCAGACCGTGCCACTCCCCTGCTTCGTACTCCGCGCTAAATCGCAAATAACCGGGCATGCGTTGTAGACCATCGCAACCAGCGTCATGGCCGGCCCCCCGCCAGCGCTCGACCGACCGCGCGCGGGCATGAGCCGCGGGATCGACCTGGCGCAACGTCAGTACGCTCATGCGGGAAGCTCTGACTGCTCGCTCTGTTCGTCTTCCGGCGACTGCCGTGAGCTCTGCCGCTGTTGCTCACCGCCGCTGTCAGTCAGTCGCCAGACCGGTTCACGAAGCTGATCGAATGGCACCTTGAGCTGATCAAAGACCAGGGCATTGCTGGGGCTCAATTGCAGGCTGCGGTAGGGTTCGTCCGGCACTCGACTGATCGTTACTTGCCCGCTGACGGTGCCTCTGGTGAACGGCACCTGCAGCAGGCCACGGTCCGTTCCCGGCAAGGTTTCGAGCTTCACATCCGGCGGCTGAACGCGTCGCAGTGCCGGGGTGGCCGGAGCGTTGGGAGGTGACCCCGTGACCGCTTGACGGGTGGTGGCGGGCGGCAGTGGCAGTGCTTGCGGCAAAGTCGGCTCAGCGGTAAACGCAATGGTGACTCTTTCGGCAGGCGGCGATGCCTTGGTGCTCGACGTCAGTTCGAAAGACGGCAGTCCTGCAGCGATCGACACGCGTTCGGTTGACGGGCCTGGTGCCTGAGTTGATCGACGCGGGTTCACATCGGTGTCGCCGACCTTCGCTGGCACAGGCATTTCCAGTCTGTCGACGGAAAGCTCAATAGACGCCTTCAGATGAGAGGGCAGTTGCTGGATCGACCGTTCGACTTGCGGATAAGTCATCGCCTGCGAAACGGACGCCAGTACTTTTTCCTGCGTTGCATCCAGCGTCCCATGGACGGTGCCCATCGATTGCGGTGCCTGCGCGCCGTCCATTTTCATTGTCGATCGATGGCGCTGAATCAACGCCGCCAGAAGATCCAGCACACCTTGCGGCAGGTCCTCTTCCTGTGTCGGTACAAGCGTGTCCCGCAGTTCATCCATCGAACCGTCGGTAACGGGATCCAGGACTTGAACCGGCACAGGTGAAATTACTGATACATCGCTCATCGCCGCACTCCGCTCATCTCTTCTACGTCTCTTTCTTCTCGGCGCACCTGCTCCAGCCTTTGCACGCGCAAAAGCTGCTGGACAGACCGTTGGTATTTGTCGTGTTTGCCCTGCAAGCAACGCAATTGCTCACGCTGCGCTTGCAACTGTTGCTCGACTTGCCAGCACTGCTGATCCACGCGCTCACGCTCGACACGCAACAGATCGAGCTGGCGACGGATCACGGCCTGCCTGCGCAACAGCGCCAACAGTTGCCCATGATCCAGCACGCAGTCGTTCGCCCGGTGACTGGCCAACAGTCGTTGCAGCGACGCCTCTTGCCCCTCGAGACCGGCCCGTTCCCGAAGCAGCGGTTGCAGTTGCTGCTGGGTACGCAGCAACGCTTGTTCGCCGCGTTGCCGACGGAACTGACTGAACGCCAACAGGCGCCGCCGATCAGCCAATGAGTTCATGCAAGCTCCGCAGGGTTTCGTCCGGTTCACAGCATTCGTCCGTCGGCTGACGCAGCCATTGGGTAAGCGCTTCGCGACACTGCAAGGCGTGGTCGTTGGCGGCGTCTGCGCCCTGGGTGTACTCGCCCATGTCGAGGAAAATCTGCAACTGTTCAAGGCGCGCCAGTATTTCGCGGGTCGACGCCGCCAGTTGCTGCAACTGGGGCGTGGTGACTTGGGTTGCCACGCGACTGACGCTGTGCAGCACATCGATTGCCGGGTAGTGACCTTTGGCCGCCAGGGCCCGGCTGAGGTAAATGTGGCCATCCAGAATGGAGCGGATCTCTTCGGCAATCGGGTCCGGCTCATCGTCGCTTTCCAGCAAAACGGTGTACCAGGCCGTGATGCTGCCGGAGCCGGTCACACCCGGTCGTTCCAGCAGGCGCGGCAAGGCATCGAACACCGAGGCCGGATAGCCGCGCCGCGCCGGTGCTTCACCGGCCGCCAGCGCCAGGTCGCGCCGCGCTCGGGCATAACGCGTCAACGAGTCCAGCAACAACACCACGCGCCGGCCCTGGTCGCGGAAGTACTCGGCGATAGCCGTGGCCTGAAGGGCCGAGTTGCAACGATCGACCGAGGAAAAATCCGACGTAGCAAACACCACCACACAACGGGAGCGTTTTTCGGACTGACGCAAATGCTCGATGAACTCGGTCACCTCACGCCCGCGTTCGCCGATCAGGCCGATGACAAAAACGTCAGCATCGGTGTGGCTGATCAGCATGTTGATCAAGGTGGTTTTACCGGAGCCCGCGGCTGCAAAAATGCCGATGCGCTGACCGACACCGCAGGTCAGCAAACCGTCGATGACGCGAATGCCGGTACGCAATGGCTCAACCACCGGGCGCCGCTGCTGGTAGGACGGCGGGTCAGCGTCCACGGGATAGTCTTGCCGGGCAACCGCCGTTGACGGTGCCAGGCGCTCGACGATGTTGCCCTGGGGATCGATCACGCTACCGAGCAAGGCATCACTGCAGGTCAATTGCAGCGTCGCACCGGTGGGCACGATCATCGACTCCCTGGACAAGCCCTTGGCATCACCGAGCAAACTGAGCAACACCGAGCCGGGCTTGAAGCCGATGACCTGCGCCCTCGCCGCGACCCCGGGCATGCGCCAATGACGACGGACTTCGCAGACCTCGCCAATCACAACATCGCCCAGCGCCGCTTCGATCAAGGGACCGTTCAAGCGCAGGGGATGAGCCGCATGCCGTTCCAACCGAGTGGTCATCGGCGCAAGAGCTCACACAGCGTTTCGGTGGACTGCACGAAACCATCGAGGGCCTGGGCGAAGTACGACGCACTGCTCAGGGCGTGAGCATTGGCCATCAGACGCAGTTCAAGCCGCTCCTCAACCACGCAAAGATGCAATTGCCCCGTGCGGGAAAACGCATTGCCTTCGAGCAAAAACTGCATCAACTCGAAGGCGCATTGGTTCATGACATTCGGGCTCGCCTCTGCGACCACCGACCAGATCCAGACATCGCCTTCGACCACCGCCACGCTGATATCGGGCAGGTTTTTCATTTGCATCTCAATGGTGCTGTGACTGTCGAAGTGCCCTATCTGACTGTCTTCGCAACCACTGTGACGCAGCGCTTCGCGCAATAGATCAGCGATATCCATCGGAATCATTTACAGGTTCCCCTTACAGCGTTTTGATGACATTGACGGAAACGGTCTCGGAGATTTCGCCGAACGACATCACGTCCAGCTCCCGGAAGCGTCCCTCGATGAGTTTCTTGATGTAGCGCCGCACGTCGATCGAACACAGCAGCACCATGTCTTTTTGCGCAATGTGCAGGTTGTTCAGGCCAACGCTCAGCCGGTCCATCAGCTCTTCCGACTCGGCCGGGTCCAGGTTGATGAAGCTGCCGCCCGAGGTTTGCCGAATCCCGCGCCGCACCACCTCTTCGAACTCCGGCGACAACAGCAGCACACGCAAATCATTGCCTTGGGCAAATTTGTTGCTGATGTAACGGGCCATCGTGCCGCGAACGTGTTCAACCAGCGCCAGCACGTCCTTTTCCCGCGATGCCCAATGGGCCAGTGATTCGAGAATGAGCTTCATGTTGCGCACGGAAATCCGCTCGCCAATCAGCCGTTGCAGCACTTCGGCGATCTTCTGCACGGTGACGTGGCGATAGACTTCCTTGAGCAGGTCGGGGTAGCGCGCTTCCATTTCGTCGAGCAGTTGCTTGGTTTCCTGCACGCCAAAAAACTCCTGGATGTTGCGCGCCAGCAGCGTGACCAGGCAGCGATAGCATTCTTCGTCAGCGGGGCGCAGGTGATAGCCCAACTGTTGCACCCGCTCGCGGTCGGTGGCGTTGACCCAGACACCGCCCAGGCGATTGCTGTCGTTGCCGCGCACCAAGGCAAAACCCAAGGCTTCCAGCTCCGGCGAATAGTCAAGCAATCGCCAGTGATCGAAATGGATATCGAATTGCTCGGCGCGGACTTCATTGATCAGCACCGCGACTTGATGGGCCGGTAATGCCTCACTGGCACGCAGCTGCGGTTCGGGAATGCGCAAGCCGTAGTCGACGAAAAACTGGCTGCGAAAGCGCGCCGCCCAGCGCGCCTTGTTCAACGCCTCCAGACGCGACGTCGGCACCAGCAACATCAGGGCCACGGTTTCGGTGGCGATGTTGTCGACGTCATCGAGCAATCCCGACTCGGGTTGCAGCGCGCCCTGGACAGCCGGTGCAGCAAGACTCTCACCCTGTCCGGCGGCTCTGGAGGACTTTCGATGGCGCATGAACACCACCAGCCCCAGCACGCTGGCAATCGCCAAAAACGTTAACAATGGAAAGCCGGGCAGCAGACCGACGCCCACCGCCAGCAGTGCGGTCACCCCGAGTACGAATGGATTGCCGAGCATTTGCGCAAGCATGTTGCGCCCCAGGTTGCTGTCATCGCCGTTGACGCGGGTGACGATGAAACCGGCACCGATGGCAATCAACAACGCCGGAATCTGCGCCACCAGACCGTCGCCGATGGTCAGCAAGGTGTAGGTCGACAGCGCGGTGGACATGTCCATGCCCATTTGCCCGACACCAATGGCCATGCCGCCGATGAAGTTGACGAAAATAATGATGATGCCGGCAATCGCATCGCCCTTGATGAACTTCATCGCCCCGTCGAAGGAGCCGTACAACTGGCTTTCGCGCTCCAGTACGCTGCGTTTTTCCCGGGCTTCTTCGGCGGTGATGGCGCCCGCTTTCAGGTCGCCGTCGATGCTCATCTGTTTACCCGGCATACCGTCCAGGGAGAAGCGCGCTGCCACTTCGGCAACCCGTTCCGAACCTTTGGTGATCACGATGAACTGGACAATGGTAACGATGGAAAAAATCACGAAACCCACCACCAGACTTTCGCCGATCACGAACTCACCGAACGAGGCGATGATCTCGCCCGCATCGGCCTGGCTGAGGATCAGGCGGCTGGTGCTGATCGACAGCGCCAGGCGAAACAATGTGGTCAAGAGCAGCAGGGCCGGGAATGTCGAGTAGTTGAGGATGCGCTCGATGTAGAAAGAGCCCATGAACACCAGCAACGAAATGATGATGTTCAAGCCGATCAGAAAATCCACCAGCACCGTCGGCAAGGGAATGATCAACATGGCGATGATCATCACCATCAACGACAGAATCAGCAGCTCCGGGCGAGCGCTGACATTGCGTAAAAACACATTGAGCATGGCAGGTCAGTTCCGGAAAAAAATCATGGGCACCCGCCGAGACGGCGCCGTTCAATACATTCGTGGGCGTAGGCAATGTCAGCCAGGCGGGTGAACTGTTCGACCAGACGCTGCGGCGCCGCTTCATCGGCAAACAGTGGCAACGGCAATTGCAGACTGAGTCGACGCAGCGTCTGCAGCACCGTCCCGCGCTCACGGTGAGGGCTCAACAACAGGCGTTCACCCAGCGCGCCGAGCAGCAGCTGATCGAGTTCGTCGGGGTAGGTCAGCAGCCCCATGAGCAATACCAGCCAGTCGGTTTCCTCGGGGTTGTGCCGACAGATGAGTTCATCGCCGAGCAGGCTGCCGATGAACAGATCATCGGCCGAACGCAGACGCTTGAGGTCGGCCAGCCTGGCCAGCAGGTCACCAAACTCCGCGCGCGAGCAACTCGGGTCCTGGGCACTGATGTCAGTGAGCAAGGCGTCTTCGATAAACATCAGCACGCTCGTGCGATTTGGCGCGCCGTACAGGGCAATCCAGTCCTGGTAGGCGCTGACGGGGCCGTCGTCGGACTCGAGAAAATCCCGGTAGGTTTCGCGCAGCAAACCCGCACTTACAGCCATGCTCGCGCCGAACATCCGGGCTTTGAGGGCCGTGTTGATGCCGGCATTCATTCGCTTTGGCGAGGCCTCGGCGAGCACCGCCTGCAATGCCCGTTCGAGCCGCCGTCGAGACCCGGCATCCAGCCGTTTGCGGCGTAACAATTCCCGCAGGACCAACACGAGGTCGCTGTCATCCGGGAACAAACTGCGCAACTGCTGCAACAGCCAGGTGACGGGTTTGTCCGCCAACCGTGCCAGGCTGAGTACCCGCTGCACCTTGGGCAGCGTGTCGTCGTCGAGCACGCGCTCGAAGTTGTCGGTCAGGGTGTCGGACTTGAGCTCGAAATGCCGCCGGCTACGAAACTGCGCCAACGCGGCCGACATTTCGTCGCTGATTTGCACAAAACGCTGCGCAGCCGCCGCCGTTCCGCTGTCGTCCAGTTCGGGCTCCGCCACTTGCGGCGCTGGTTGTTCGGCGGCTTTCTCGCTATTCAGCCGCGCCTGGGCCGCCCGCCCCCCGGTGGAAATCGGTGGCAGGATCATCTTTGTTCAGGCCGCAAGTAGGATCGACGCACACGCTCATGCTGCTGCGGTGTAAGTAGCTGCGGGGCCGGCTCGGTGACGGGTTCAAGGGCGTCGAGAATTTCCTTGGGTTGAATCAAAAATACGCGCACCGTGTTGGCCGAGCGGTTCTGGCGATAGCTGAACAAGCGTCCGACCCATGGAATCGAACCCAATACCGGTATCCGCCCGACTTGCTCACTGTGGTCATCGCGGGTGAACCCGCCCACCAGCAGACTCTTGCCCTGGGGCACCCGCGCCACCGTGCTGATCCGTGTGCGCCCGACCGTGGGCAATGCGTTCGGACGCTCACCTTGGCCGGGGTTTTCCACCTCATTGCCGTCTTCGATATTGAGCGACATTTCCACCTCGTCGGCCTTGGCGAAACGCGGCAGGACACTGACCAGCGTGCCGTAGGTGACGTGCTGCAAATCGACACTGCGCTCCCCCACCAGCGGGGCATAGAACGTACGGTTGTTGTCGAAGATCGCCGGCACGTTTTCCTGGGTCAGGATCACCGGTCGCGAGACCACGTTGGCGCGGTTGGTCCGTTCCAGCGCCATGACCTGGGTTACGAACGAGGCGCCATCGAGGGTGGTCGCCGAGCCCGCATTGAGCGAGGCGGAAAAGGTCCCGCCCGAATTCACCGTGCCCTGCCAATTGATGCCCAGTTGATTGAGTTCGTCCTTGTGCAGATCGATGATCCACAACGACAACTCCACGTGGCGTTTGGGCGTGTCGAGCGCACTTACCAGGTTCTCGATGAATCGCACTTGTTCCGGCAACCCCTTGACCAACAGGCTATTGGTGTCGGGATAAGCCACCACCCGAATATTTCCGGCGGCCACATCCCGCGCAATAACGCGCGGCGCGGCCGGGTCTTGATCGGAGGGCGCACTGGCCAGGCCTTCCAGGGGAAACGCCGGCATCTGGCCTTGCGGTCGCAGCGCAACGGCTTGGGCCACCGACGGTTCGACCTCGCGTTTTTCGCCGCGCAGCAGTTGTTCGATCACGGTGGCCAGGCCGGGGATGGTCACCTTGTCATCGCGCAGCTCGTATTTGCGGTCGCTGACAAAGGTGTTGCGCACCTGGATAACACCGATCTGCTGCTTGCCCAGCAACAGTTCCGAGCGCTGGTTATCCATCATCCCGGCGGCTTGCACGACCAGGTCGACATACATCGGCGGGCCCGACACATGGAACGTGCGCAGGCCGTCGTGGCGCAACGGGTAACGCTTGTCGTGCAGTCCGGAACGTTCGAGAAACGCCTGGAGCCTGGCAACGGTAAGGGTCTGCAGCGACATCATCGAGCTTTTGAATTCCGTAGCGTCGTACAGGTAAATCGCCTGGCCATCGGTGTACCAGATCAGGCCCATCTGCAAGCTGACCCGCTCAAAGGTCCGCTGTGGCGTGAGCAAATCGAACGTTCCGGAAATCCGCTTGGCCGCGGCTGCCTTGCTCACGATCACCGGTTTGCCCAGCGGCCCCGACAGCTCACTGAAAAACGTACGCGCGCTCTGTTCACGGGCCTCGAACTTGATTGCGGACTGCGCGACAACCGGTGCGGACAGCAACGCTGCGCTCAGGCAGACGGGCAAAAGGGAAAAAGAGAACAATCGGCGGTTCATCGGCTCACTTGCCTGGAAGGTAGGTAATATCGGCCAGACTGCTGGGCGTGAAGCCCACCAGCTCGCGGATTTCCTTGGAGAAATGCGAAGAAGAGGCGAAACCGAACTCCAGCGCGACATCCGTCAGGGAGCCGTTGTGCTGGCTCATGTTCAGCAGTGCCTGGGCCGTCCGCCAGCCACGCAAGGCGGGTTTGGCCGCTGTACCCAGCGCCTGACGGCACAAGCGACGGAAATGCGAAACGGAGACGCCATAACGCTGCGCCAGCGTGGTCAGTTTTTCACTGTGGGTGCCCTGCTCCAGCAAAAAGCGCACAAGCCCGTAGCTCTCGCAGTTGCGCAGCACGCCGGCAAATGCCTGGTAGGCCGGGCCACCCGCCATCGCCTGCTCGATGTACCAGCGCTCAAGTGCCTTGTGCGACTGCGCGGCTGGATCAGGCATCGGCAGTGCCGCCCACGGTGCAGGGCCGGATTGTCGGTCCACCAGCGCTTCACCCAGATCGATGAACACTTGCAACTTCACCAGCGGCGCTTCTTGAATCGGACGGGTTTGCACACTGCCACTCACTTCGATGGCAGCGCTGATCGCAATCAACCCTTCCCACCCGACGGGCAGTTGGCAGGCCTTCGCACACTGAGGCGAGACCAGATACGCGGGGGATTGTCCGACACTCAGATGCAGCACCCGCTCGCTGAGACGGGCATCGGGGGAACCTGTGACGCGAAGTGATTCGATGTGCACGCCAACCTCCTTTGCAGCCTGACGTTAGGGGTCGGCAGGATGAAAGACATGGCGCGTTGAATCCTGATGTAAAACTGATGAACCCGGGATGGCATATGCCTTGCACCCGTTCAGGCATCAGCACACAGACCAACGACGGAATGTGTGCAAGGACAATGGCGTCGTCACGCGGCCTTGCGGGTTCAAGGGCTGGGGCGACGTTTTTTTTGAAGGTGCGAAATCGATGAACGAACCATCCGCCGGCCCTCTGGCCTGGGTCAACGGCAGCGATGCCCCGGAAAAGACCGAAATCAACCTCGGCTTCATGGCCCTGAGCGACTGCGCCTCGGTGGTGGTTGCCGCCACCCAGGGCTTCGCCCAACCCTACGGCCTGACGCTGAACCTCAAGCGCCAGTCGTCCTGGGCCAACCTGCGGGACAAACTGGTGAGCGGTGAACTCGATGCCGCCCACAGCCTGTACGGCTTGATCTACGCCGTGCATCTGGGCATCGGCGGCGTGGCGGCGACCGACATGGCCGTACTCATGGGCCTGAACCAGAATGGCCAGAGCATCAACCTCTCCCAGGGCTTGCAGACCCTTGGCGTGACCGGTCCTGAGGCACTTCACCGGCACGTGCACCAAACTCGCCCAAAACTGACGTTCGCCCAAACCTTTCCCACCGGCACCCACGCCATGTGGCTGTATTACTGGCTCGCCAGTCAGGGCATTCATCCGTTGCTGGAGGTCGACAGCGTGGTGGTCCCGCCGCCACAAATGGTCGCGCACCTGCAGGCGGGGCGCATTGACGGTTTCTGCGTCGGCGAGCCGTGGTCCGCCAGCGCGGTGCAACAGGGTCTCGGTTTTACCCTCGCCACCACCCAGACCATCTGGCCCGATCATCCGGAAAAAGTCCTAGGCTGCACCCGCACGTTCGTCGAGCAATACCCCAACACCGCCCGGGCACTGGTGATGGCGATCCTCGAAGCCAGCCGTTTCATCGAAGACAGCGTCGAGAACCGTCGCAGCACCGCGCAATTGCTCAGCGCCCCGCAGTACCTCGACGCTCCGCTCGAATGCATCGAACCCCGTTTGCTGGGCGATTACGACGACGGCCTGGGCAATCGCTGGCAAGACCCGCACGCCCTGCGCCTGCACGGTGAAGGTGAAGTGAACCTGCCGTACCTGTCCGACGGCATGTGGTTCATGACCCAGTTCCGTCGCTGGGGCTTGTTGCGCGACGACCCGGATTACCTCGCCGTCGCTCGTCAGGTCCAGCAACTGGAGTTGTACCGAGAGGCGGCGAGTGCCGTCGGTGTCGCATCACTGGGCAAAGAGATGCGCAGCAGCCAGTTGATCGACGGCAAGGTCTGGGACGGCTCAGACCCCGCCGGCTATGCCCGCAGCTTCAAATTGCACGCCATGAGCGACAGCTCGCCCCGACTCGCCAGCCGCTGACAGGAGACTGCGAACATGTTGCGTATCCTGCTGATCAACGACACCGCCAAGAAAGTCGGACGCCTGAAAGCGGCCCTCACCGAAGCCGGCTTCGAGGTCATCGACGAATCAGGCCTGACCATCGACCTGCCCGAGCGCGTCGAAACGGTGCGTCCGGACGTGATTCTGATCGATACCGAGTCACCGAGCCGCGACGTCATGGAGCAAGTAGTGCTGGTCAGCCGCGACCAGCCACGGCCGATCGTGATGTTTACCGACGAGCACGACCCCGGCGTGATGCGCCAGGCGATCAAGTCCGGGGTCAGTGCCTACATCGTCGAGGGCATCCATGCCCAACGCTTGCAGCCGATTCTGGATGTCGCCATGGCGCGCTTCGAAAGCGATCAAGCCCTGCGTGCGCAGCTGCACGCCCGCGACCAGCAACTGGCGGAGCGCAAGCGCATAGAGCTGGCCAAGGGGCTGCTGATGAAAATGAAGGACTGCAACGAAGAAGAGGCCTACACCCTGATGCGCCGCCAGGCCATGAGCCGCCAGCAGAAGCTGATTCAGGTGGCGGAGCAGATTATCGCCATGAGTGAACTGCTCGGCTGACACGATCACTGTGGCGAGGGAGCTTGCTCCCGCTGGGCAGCGTAGCGGCCCCAAAAGTTGCGGCCTCTGTGAATCAGGCACACTCGGTTACAGGACGGCCTCGACGCCGAGCGGGAGCATGCACCCTCGCCACAAAAGCGAACTATTGGCACAAATCTCGCAAAGAAATCACCACAGGTAACCAACGGCGGTTGCCCAATCTACGACAAAGACGTCGCTCACCTCATTTGCCCCAAGGCGAATCAGGTGGCGGCGTTTTTTTGTTTTGGCTCCCGTTCGAGACTCCTATCAGCTGAGGTGCGCGATGAATTCAAGCTTCTGGAAATCCGGCCATACCCCGACCCTGTTCGCGGCGTTCCTCTATTTCGACCTGAGTTTCATGGTCTGGTACCTGCTCGGCCCCCTGGCAGTTCAGATTGCCGGTGACTTGCACCTGACCACCCAACAGCGCGGCATGGTCGTGGCCACGCCGATTCTGGCCGGCGCGATACTGCGCTTTGCCATGGGCATGCTGGCTGATCGCCTGTCACCAAAAACCGCCGGCCTGATTGGCCAGGTCATTGTGATCTGCGCATTGTTCGGTGCCTGGAAACTCGGCATCCACACCTACGAACAAGCACTGCTGCTGGGACTGTTCCTCGGCATGGCCGGCGCGTCCTTCGCCGTGGCTCTGCCGCTGGCGTCGCAGTGGTATCCGCCGCAGCACCAGGGCAAGGCGATGGGCATCGCCGGGGCCGGTAACTCAGGCACTGTCCTTGCCGCGCTGATTGCGCCGGTGCTGGCGGCCGCGTTTGGCTGGAGCAACGTGTTCGGCTTCGCCCTGATCCCGTTGATCCTGACCCTGATCGTGTTCGCCTGGCTGGCCAAGAATGCCCCTGAACGGCCGAAAGCCAAGTCGATGGCCGATTACTTCAAGGCCCTGGGCGACCGCGACAGCTGGTGGTTCATGTTCTTCTACAGCGTGACCTTCGGTGGCTTCATCGGCCTGGCCAGCGCCCTGCCCGGCTACTTCAACGACCAATATGGCCTGAGCCCGGTGACCGCCGGTTACTACACCGCTGCCTGCGTGTTTGGTGGCAGCCTGATGCGACCACTGGGCGGTGCTTTGGCAGATCGCTTCGGTGGCATCCGCACCTTGCTGGGCATGTACACCGTCGCGGCGATCTGCATTGCAGCCGTGGGGTTCAACCTGCCAAGTTCCTACGCCGCCCTGGCGCTTTTCGTCTGCACCATGCTCGGTTTGGGTGCAGGCAACGGCGCAGTTTTCCAATTGGTCCCACAGCGTTTTCGCCGCGAAATCGGCGTCATGACCGGTTTGATCGGCATGGCCGGCGGAATCGGTGGCTTTGCCCTGGCAGCAGGCATGGGCGCAATCAAGCAAAGCACCGGCAGTTACCAGCTGGCGTTGTGGTTGTTCGCCAGCCTGGCAGTGCTCGCATGGTTCGGCCTGCACGGCGTGAAACGTCGCTGGAGAACCACCTGGGGTTCGGCAGCCGTGACTGCTGCGCGGGTTTGAGGTCTTAAATGAGCCTGCAACTGAGCTTCGCCGAAGCCAGCGCCACCGGCCCTCGCGAAGAGAATCAGGACGCCCTGCGCCTGGTGACGCCAGCCCCGGCGCTGGCGGCCAGCAAGGGTTACCTGTTCGCCATCGCCGACGGCGTCAGCCAGTGCGCCGATGGTGGCCTGGCAGCCCGTTCGACATTGCAGGCGCTCGCACTGGATTACTACGCCACCCCGGAAACCTGGGGCGTGGCACAAGCCCTTGATCGCCTGCTGCTGGCGCAGAACCGCTGGTTGCAGGCCAACGGTGGCGGGCAACCGCTACTGACCACGGTGAGCGCTCTGGTGCTGCGTGGCAGGCGTTTTACTTTGGCTCACGTAGGCGATTGCCGGGTGTATCGCTGGCACGCCGAGCAATTGCAGCGCGTCAGCGAGGATCACGTCTGGGATCAACCGGGCATGCAGCATGTGCTCAAGCGAGCGCTGGGACTGGATCAACACCTGGTGCTGGATTTCCTCGACGGTGAATTGCGCCTGGATGAGAGCTTCGTGCTGCTCAGCGACGGCATCTGGGCGGTTCTCGGTGACACCGCGATCGCCGCGATCCTGCGCGATCAACCGGATCTCGATAGCGCCGCAAAGACGCTGGTACATGCCGCGCACCTGGCCGGCAGCCAGGACAACGCCAGTGCGCTGCTGGTGCGGGTCGACGGCCTCGGTGAAACCAGTATTGGCGATGCCTTGATTCACCTGCAGCAATGGCCATTGCCGCCGGCCCTGAAACCCGGACAGGATTTCGAGGGCTGGCAGGTGGATGGGATACGCGGCCAGAGCCAGCAGTCGCTGCTCTATCGAGTGCGCGACAGTCAGCAACAACCATGGCTGCTGAAAACCCTGCCCGGCCACCTGCACGACGATCATCGGGCCGGGCAAGCCTTGCTGTCGGAAGAATGGTTTCTCAAGCGTGTGGCAGGCCGGCATTTCCCTGAAGTCCATGCCGCCAGCCAGCGTCAGCATTTGTACTACGTGATGCGCGAATATTCCGGCACGACCCTGGCGCAGTTGCACGCGCAAACCGGCCCGCTGCCACTGGCCCAGTGGCAGGACCTGGCCGAACGCCTGCTAAAAGCGGTCGGCCTGCTGCACCGTCGGCAGATCCTCCACCGCGACATCAAACCGGAGAACCTGCTGCTGGGAGACGATGGCGAGCTGCGCTTGCTGGACTTCGGCCTCGCCTATTGCCCCGGTTTGTCTGAAGACCAACCCTCTGCCCTCCCCGGCACGCCGAGCTTCATTGCACCGGAAGCGTTTCGCGGCGAAGTACCGACACCGCAGCAGGATCTCTATGCGGTCGGCGTGACCCTGTTTTTCCTGCTGACCGGGCATTTTCCCTACGGCGAAATCGAAGCGTTTCAACGACCACGGTTCGGCAGACCCATCAGCGCCAGCCGTTATCGCCCCGACCTGCCGGATTGGTTGACGCAAAGTCTGGAACGGGCGGTTGCCGCCGATCCCGGACAACGTTTTGAAACGGCGGAAGAATGGTTATTACTGATCGAACAAGGCGAACGACACAGCTTGACTGTACGCCCTCGCCCACTGCTTGAACGTGAGCCGTTGAAGGTGTGGCGAACGTTGGCACTGGTGTCATTGCTGGCGAATCTGGCGCTGTTATTTGCGGTATTTCATGGCTGATGCCATTTCATTTGAGGAACTCACAATGAGCGCAA
The DNA here is from genome assembly GCF_001945365.1 of Pseudomonas reinekei. GTDB lineage: Bacteria > Pseudomonadota > Gammaproteobacteria > Pseudomonadales > Pseudomonadaceae > Aquipseudomonas > Aquipseudomonas reinekei. The sequence goes on along the minus strand of NZ_MSTQ01000024.1, from coordinate 38,587 downwards.
AAGTCTGGTTGGTGGGCGCGGGACCTGGTGATCCGGAACTGCTGACACTCAAGGCCGTAAGGGCATTGAGAGAGGCGGATGTGGTATTGATCGATGATCTGGTGAATACCGCGGTCCTCGAACATTGCCAGCAGGCGCGAGTCATTCCTGTCGGTAAACGCGGTGGCTGCCGCTCCACGCCCCAAGCGTTCATCCATCGTCTGATGCTGCGTTACGCGCGCCAGGGAAAATGCGTGGTGCGACTCAAGGGCGGCGATCCGTGCATTTTCGGGCGCGGCGGTGAAGAGGCGCAGTGGCTGCGTGAGCGCGGGGTTGAGGTCGAGCTGGTCAATGGCATCACGGCGGGGCTCGCCGGAGCCACGCAATGCGATATCCCGTTGACGCTGCGCGGTGTCGCGCGCGGGGTGACACTGGTGACCGCACATACTCAGGACGGCAGCAGCCTGAACTGGCAGGCTCTGGCCCAGGGCGGTACGACGTTGGTGATTTACATGGGCGTGGCCAAGCTCAGCGAAATTCGCGAGCAGCTGTTGGCCGGGGGGATGGCGATGGATACGCCAGTGGCAATGATTGAAAACGCATCACTGCCACAGCAACGGGAATGCCGCAGTGATCTGACGGCGATGGAAGAGGATGCTTACGCCTTCGGCCTGAAGAGTCCGGCGATATTGGTCATCGGAGCAGTGGCGGCTAGCGGAAAGATCGAAGGATCGCAACTTTCGGCAGCGCCTGCAGGTGTCTACGCGCAGCTGGTGTAGACACTGGTTGCGATCTTTTGGCTGTAAACCGGCATCTCACGCCTCAACAGCAAATCGCAGACAAAGAAAAGCCCGGCCTAAGCCGGGCTTTTCTAAGAGCGGCGAGCTAATTACTTAGCTTGAGCTTCAACCTGCGCTTCTACGCGACGGTTTACAGCGCGGCCAGCGTCAGTTGCGTTGTCAGCAACTGGGCGGGATTCGCCGTAGCCGACGGACTGAACGCGGGACGATTCAACACCGTACTGGTTGGTCAGAACTTGCTTAACGGCGTTTGCACGACGCTCGGACAGTTTCTGGTTGTAAGCGTCAGGACCGACGGAGTCAGTGTGACCTTCAACAGTAGTGGTGGTGGATGGGTACTGCTTCATGAAGTCAGCCAGGTTCTTGATGTCGCCGTAGCTGTTGGGCTTGACTACCGACTTGTCGAAGTCGAATTTCACGTCCAGCTCAACACGAACTACTTCAGCAACTGCCGGGCAGCCATCAGCGTCAACTGTTACGTTGGCTGGGGTGTCCGGGCACTTGTCAACGTTGTCGCAAACGCCATCGTTGTCGCTGTCGGAGCAAACTTCAGCGGGTGCTGGAACTGGAGCAGCAGCAGGCTTGGAGCCGCCACCGAAGTTCACACCGATACCGACGCTAGGAGCCCACTCGGTGTTGCCCTGGTCGATGTTGTACTGAGCTTCAACGCCGGCACGGGCGTAGAAGTTGTCAGTGAAGTACAGCTTGGCGCCGCCACCAACGTTGGCGAAGGTGGAACGGTCACGACCGTTCGAACCGTTCTGGTCGATGCTCTGGTCGGAGAAACCGGCCGAGACGTAAGGACGCAGCATGTCGCCTGGGTTATTGAAGTGGTACAGAGCGTCCAGAGCGGTGTTGGCGCCCTTGATGTTCTGGCCGGAATCGGAACGTACGTTGTGCACTTCGTCGTAAGCCAGACGCAGTTCAACGTCGTCGGTCAGGAAGTAACCAACCGAACCACCGAACAGATTGCCGTCGTTTTTGAAGTTACGAGTGCTGTCGTAGTACTCTTTCTTTGCGAAGCCTTCGATTTCAACTGCGCCTTGGCCCTGTGCCAGAGCGCCGAACGAAGTGGCGGCAATAAGAGAACCAATGGCCAAGCCCAAGGTGTTTTTCAGTTTCATCCGTTAAATCCCCATCTGGTGATTGTGAAGCAGTCCCGCAAACCGGGGGACAACTCGGCGGCAAGTCTATCAGACCTTGCCTACACGTAAGAGATATTTGCGCCGAACTAAGTTTCAGCAATGCCTGCAAATTTCTCACGCAATTTATCTAGAGCGCGTTTGTACCGCATTTTTGTTGCACTCAAACCCATGTGCATGATGTCCGCGATCTCCTGAAACTCCAGCTCTGCGACAAATCGTAGCACCAGAATTTCACGGTCAATCGGGTTCACATACACCAGCCAGCGATCAAGTCCGCCCTTCTCCTCGGGTTTCGGCGCCTTTTCCTCAGACGCTTCCTCGAGGGGGTCAAGACTCAATGCGTCCATCAAGCGACGCTTTCGCCGTTCCTTCCGATACTGCGTTATACACTCGTTGTACGTGATGCTATATAGCCACGTCTTGAACTTCGATTTGCCTTCGAAGTTCTTCAGGCCGTACAGCACCTTTAACATGACTTCCTGACAGACATCGTCTGCGTCGCGATCGTTCCCGAGATATCGTGCACAGACGTTAAATAATGTTCGTTGGTAACGTCGCATCAATTCTTCATAGGCGCGCGTTACGTGAAACAGCTCGGTATGCGAGCGCGCGACCAACTCCTCATCAGAGAGCTCGCGGGGGTCGTAGCGCATGGATAGCGATTGGGCTTTATTCAAAACAAGTCGGGCCGACAGTCAGGTCAATGTCCGCCGCAGCCAGCATCAGGCGGCATTTTGCGGCGGCATACATTAGCAGGGTTTGCCGGGTTAGCGGCTACTCACATGCTGCTCAAGCAGGATCCGATTGGAGAGAGAGACTAGCTCACCCTCATCGGTCAGCAATGTGGTTTTAACCGTGCCGATCTCTTCGATCTGCCCTTCGACCTCTCCAACTCGCACTTGTTGCCCAACCTGATACAACTCACGCACATAGATTCCCGCAAGAATCTGACCGGCAATTTCCCGGCTTCCCAAACCCATGGCCAGCGCAACTGCCAGACCAACGGTAATCAAAACGATCACGATCACATGGTTGAGCAGGTCAGTCTTGACCTCCAACTGACTGATCGCCACCGAGATGCTGATGATGATCACCAGGCCCTGGGCAATTCGCCCCAGCCCCGAAGCGTAGTCAAGGCCCACGCCCTCTGCCGCTCCACGCACCAGCCCATTGGCCAGTTGCGCCAGCAAAACACCGACCAGCAACACCAGCGCGGCACCAAATACCTTCGGCAAATACAGCGCCAGCATGTCCAGCGTAGCTGAAACTCTCTCAAGTCCAAGGGATTCTGCGGCTGAAACCAGAAAAATCAGCAGAACAAACCAATAGACGATTTTGCCGATCAATGTCGAGATCGGGACTTGCAGGCCGGCGCGGGACAGCAGCTTGGTCAGGCCGGTGCCGCCCATCAGGCGATCAAGGCCCAGCTTGGCGAGCAACTTGGAAAGCAGCGTGTCCAGCAGCTTGGCCACGACAAAACCCAGCAGCAGCACAACCAGTGCACCGAACAGGTTCGGAATGAAGTTGGCAATCTTGGTCCATAACGCAGTCATTGCAGTGACGAGGCTCTGTGTCCAGAGATCAAGTTCCATATTCAATCAGCCTTATCAGCAGTGCGAGCGGTAGGTTTACGAAGACGGGACACCGGCGACACGTGGGCCGATCCGTTATTCAGGGCGATCATCAGGGCAGGCAACCAACGGCCCAGCAGGCTGAACAAATCACCGGCGCCGACCTGGCGGTTGGCGGTTTTCAGTACACGCCCCAGGCACGCATCGTCGTCCCGGGTGGACGGTGATGCGTTGAGCATGTCGCGCAAAGACTGTTCAAACGGATCGTGCATACGCACCTCTCGTGATGTCTGTGAAAGACGCGGTGAAATTTGCTCGGGTCACATGCCACTCCTTCAGACCCAGCGCAAACGTCGGTATAACCACCACTGCCCCAATGCCACCGAAACCACCAACAGGCATGCAATCAGGAAACCATACGGGCTCGCAGAGAATGGAATACCACCGACGTTGATCCCCAAAAGCCCGGTCAAAAAACTCATCGGCAAAAAGATCCCGGTGATGACACCGAAACGATACATCGTGCGATTCATGCGCACGCTCAATCGCCGATCTTCAGCCTCCAGCACAAGCCCCACGCGCTCTCGGGTCAATTCGAGCTCTTCAAGATAGCGGGTCAGGCTGTTGTTCAATTCGTTCCAGTAGTTAGCATCGTCCTCAACGAACCAGAGCAGTTTGATCCGTGTCAGTTGACCGAAAATGTCCCTCTGCGGAGCAAGAAAACGCTTCAACGCAGCGGCCCGGCGACGGATCTGCAAGATTGATCCATGCTCGGGCGTATACCGTTCGTCGGCATCGAGCTTTTCTTCTTCCTCATCGACCACTTCCGAGAGGCAACTGACCAGATCCTGCACCTTGTTGGTGAGGTACTGCGCCATGCAGAGAATCAGCTCGGAGGCAGTTTTCGGCCCTTTGCCCTCCTCAAGTTGCGCCAGCAGCTCTTCAGTGGCGCGCAGCGGCCGCAGGCGCAAGGAAATGACGCGCTGGGCGGAACCGAAGATCCGCACCGACACCATGTCTTCTGGCTCGGCACCCGGATTGAGGTTGACCCCACGCAAAAATAGCAGCAGTTCGCTGTCGGGAAGCTGTAAAAGCCGCGGACGGGTATTTTCTTCCAACAGCAGATCGCAGCTGAACTCACTCAACCCGCTGTATTTACGCAACCAGGTCTGGGTTTGCGGATGACTGCGATCCCAATGCAGCCACAGGCTTTCATGGGCCTGCAGCTGCAGTTCATCGAGTTCAGTCCGGGCTATCGAACGCGCGCCACCTTTACCGTCCAGCACCAGGGCATGCACCAGCCCCCATTGCGCGTTTTCTTCCTCGAACATCCGCATTCCTTCAGTCAATCGGTATTTTATTCAGGCATTTTCAGCGGGCTCGGCGAGATGATCACACCGTTGTTGTCCGCATAGAGGTAGTGCCCTGGATGGAAGGTCACCCCGGCGAAGGTCACGGCTACGTTGAGGTCGCCAAGCCCACGCTTGTCGGTCTTCATCGGGTGGCTGGCCAGGGCCTGGACCCCCAGATCGGTCTGGGCGATGACGTCGACGTCACGGATGCAACCGTAGATCACCAGCCCTTCCCAGCCGTTTTTCGCGGCTTTCTCGGCGATCATGTCACCCAGCAGCGCACGACGCAGGGAGCCACCGCCATCGACCACCAGCACCTTGCCGTTGCCTTTGAGTTCGGCTTGTTCCTTGACCAGCGAGTTGTCTTCGAAGCACTTGATGGTCACGATTTCGCCGCCGAAGGAATCACGGCCGCCAAAATTGCTGAACATCGGTTCCAGCACCTGGACCAGTTCCGGGTAGGCGTCGCACAGGTCAGGCGTGAGGTAATGGTTCATCGAGAAACTCCTGTAATAAGGGAGACAGCACGAACTTCACTGATGAATCAGTCATCGAAAATGACCAGAACAGCTCAATGCGTCATATCTTAGCCGCAAGCCGATGAGAGCGAAATGCCCTTGATAGAGCGCCCAGCTTAGATCGCCTTGGCCAGATCCGCTTGTTCAGCGAATAACGGCGTGTGCGGATCCGCCAGCCAGCGCGCCACCAGAGGCCAGACTTCAACCTGTGCGGCTTTGCTGACGAGCATTTCGACGTGGCCGAAATTCTCGCCGAAACCCTGCTCGCGGCCCAGATTGATGTACTGCTTGTGCTCGGAGCCCACTTGCTCAAACAACTTGCGGCAAGCCCAGGCAGGATCTTGATGATCACCCGCCGCACTTACGGCGAGCACCGGCATGTTCACCTCGGCGAGCCCCGCCCACCAGTCCTTGTCAGCGTCGCCAAAGCGGCCGAACAAGCCATACCAGCGCATGCTTTCCAGGGCCAGGCCAATCGGCTCGTCCTCCGGGCCGCGCTTGAGCCGTGAGCCCGACAGCTGGGCGAAACGCTTGAGGATAAAGCGCCCGCCCCACTCCACCGGTGGAATTTTCAGCGGCCAGTAGGTGCGGCTGACCTGGGTGCCAAAGAACGCTGCAGACGCCACCACCGGCTCGCCGATGTACTCACCGCCCAGCGCCGCCGCCAGGGTGATTCCGCCCAGCGAATGGCCGATCCAGTGCGGGACCTGTCCACTCTGCTCACGCACGAATGCACCAATGGCCGGCAGATCGTAGCGCGCATAGTCGGCGACGCGGTTCTTGCGATAGTTCTGGTTGCGCCGCGACAGGCCGTGACCGCGCATTTCCGCGATCCATACGTCGAACCCCAGGCGCGCCAGATACGCCCCAAGGCCCAGTCCCTTGGGGGAAAACCAGAAGCGTCGATTGGAAAAGCTGCCGTGCAGCAGGATCACTGGCACGCCACGCAAGGCAGGCTCATCGGCCATGCCCAAGCGGGTGACCGCCAGCTCGACACTCGGGTCCGGGCTGTTGGCCGGTTTCAAACGATACACGTCTTCGCTCAGATCGCCGCGCCGCTCGGCGCTGATCAGGGCGACAGGAAATAGGTTGCTGCTGCTTTGCATAATCTCTTGCACAAAAAAGGGCGGCATCCAGATGGAGCCCGCCCTACTTCAATCTCAAGGCCCGCCCCATGTGGGAGCGAGCCTGCTCGCGAAAGCGGTGTATCAGCGAACATCCATGGCAGATGTTGCTCCGTCTTCGCGAGCAGGCTCGCTCCCACAGGGTCAGGCCGTCGTTCACATGCTGATCAAGCCTGCGCCTGACCTTCGGCGAGGAAGAACCAGGTTTCCAGTACGGAGTCCGGGTTCAACGAAACGCTTTCAATGCCCTGCTCCATCAGCCATTTGGCCAGGTCCGGGTGATCCGAAGGTCCCTGACCGCAGATGCCGATGTACTTGCCAGCCTTGTTGCACGCGGCAATGGCGTTGGCCAACAGCTTCTTGACCGCCGGGTTACGCTCGTCGAACAGGTGCGCGATGATCCCGGAGTCACGGTCCAGCCCCAGGGTCAACTGGGTAAGGTCGTTGGAACCGATGGAGAAACCGTCGAAGAATTCGAGGAATTCTTCGGCCAGAATGGCGTTGGACGGCAGTTCGCACATCATGATGACACGCAGGCCGTTCTCGCCACGGGCCAGGCCGTTTTCGGCCAGCAGGTCTACAACCTGGCTCGCTTCGCCCAAAGTACGAACGAACGGCACCATGATTTCGACGTTGGTCAGGCCCATCTCGTTGCGTACGCGCTTGAGGGCGCGGCATTCGAGTTCAAAGCAGTCGCGGAACGATTCGCTGATGTAACGCGAAGCGCCACGGAAGCCCAGCATCGGGTTCTCTTCTTCCGGCTCGTACAGCTTGCCGCCGATCAGGTTGGCGTATTCGTTGGACTTGAAGTCCGACAGACGCACGATGACCTTTTTCGGCCAGAACGCTGCTGCCAGGGTGCTGATGCCTTCAACCAGTTTCTCGACGTAGAAGCCCACCGGATCGTCGTAACCGGCGATGCGCTTGTCGACGCTTTCCTTGATGTCCAGCGGCAGACCGTCGTAGTTCAGCAGTGCTTTGGGGTGCACGCCGATCATGCGGTTGATGATGAACTCCAGACGGGCCAGGCCCACACCGGCGTTCGGCAGCTGCGCGAAGTCGAAGGCGCGGTCCGGGTTGCCGACGTTCATCATGATCTTGAACGGCAGCTCCGGCATGGCGTCCACGGAGTTCTTCTTGATGTCGAAGCCCAGCTCGCCTTCGAAGATGAAACCGGTGTCGCCTTCGGCGCAGGAAACGGTTACGCCCTGGCCGTCTTTCAACAGCTGGGTGGCGTTACCACAGCCCACAACGGCCGGGATGCCCAGTTCACGGGCGATGATCGCCGCGTGGCAAGTACGACCGCCACGGTTGGTGACGATGGCGCTGGCGCGCTTCATGACCGGTTCCCAGTCCGGGTCGGTCATGTCGGAAACCAGTACGTCGCCTGGCTGGACCTTGTCCATTTCGGACACGTCCTTGATGATGCGGACCTTGCCGGCGCCGATGCGCTGGCCAATGGCGCGGCCTTCAACCAGCACGGTGCCGGTTTCTTTCAACAGGTAACGTTCCATGACGTTGGCCTGGGTGCGGCTCTTTACGGTTTCCGGACGGGCCTGCACGATGTACAGCTTGCCGTCGTCACCGTCCTTGGCCCACTCGATGTCCATCGGGCACTGGTAGTGCTTCTCGATGATCATCGCCTGCTTGGCCAGTTCGCTGACTTCAGCATCGCTCAGGCAGAAACGGGCGCGATCAGCCTTGTCCACGTCGACGGTCTTGACCGAACGACCGGCCTTGGCCTCGTCGCCGTAGATCATCTTGATGGCCTTGCTGCCCAGGTTGCGGCGCAGGATGGCCGGGCGACCAGCGTCCAGCGTGCCTTTGTGGACGTAGAACTCATCCGGGTTCACCGCGCCTTGCACGACGGTTTCACCCAGGCCGTAGGCGCCGGTGATGAACACCACGTCACGGAAGCCCGACTCGGTGTCGAGGGTGAACATCACGCCGGCGGTGCCGGTTTCGGAACGGACCATGCGCTGCACGCCAGCGGAAAGGGCAACCAGCTTGTGGTCGAAGCCCTGGTGCACGCGGTAGGAAATGGCGCGGTCGTTGAACAGCGAAGCGAACACCTCTTTGGCGGCGCGAATGACGTTTTCGACACCACGGATGTTCAGGAAGGTTTCCTGCTGGCCGGCGAAGGAAGCGTCCGGCAGGTCTTCGGCGGTAGCGGAAGAGCGCACGGCCACGGCCATGTCAGGGTTGCCGGCGGACAGCGTGGCGAACGCGGTGCGGATCTCGGCATTGAGTTTTTCCGGGAACTCGGCTTCCATGATCCATTGACGGATCTGGGCACCGGTCTTGGCCAGGGCATTCACGTCGTCGACGTCAAGGGCATCGAGGGCGTCGTGAATCTGCTTGTTCAGGCCGCTCAGTTCCAGGAAGTCACGGTATGCCTGAGCGGTCGTGGCGAAGCCACCGGGCACCGATACGCCGGCACCCGCAAGGTTGCTGATCATCTCGCCCAGGGATGCGTTCTTGCCCCCCACGTGCTCAACGTCGTGTTTGCCGAGCTTGTCGAGGGAAACTACGTACTCTACCAAGGTGATCTCTCCACTAACTGTGTTGGAAAAGCTCAGAAACCGGCTGCTTGAATGGGCATTTGCCGGCTATATGGCCTGGACCTGGAAAATAAGTGAGAATGCGGGCCAATGGCGGCCGACAAATCGCGCCTATCATATCCAAGATTCGTCACTAGCTTAAGGCCCAAGGTGCAAATGAAACGATCTGCTTTCTTTATCTCCGATGGCACCGGCATTACCGCCGAAACCCTGGGTCAAAGCCTCCTGGCGCAGTTCGAAAACATTACCTTCAGCAAAGTCACGCGGCCGTACATCGACAACGTGGACAAAGCGCGGGCCATGGTACAACAAATCAACAAAGCCGCCGAAACCGACGGCTTTCGTCCGATTATCTTCGACACCATCGTCAATCAGGACATTCGTGAGATTCTCGCTACCTCGAATGGTTTCATGATCGACATTTTCTCGACGTTCCTGGCACCCCTTGAACAGGAACTGACCGAGCATTCTTCCTATACCGTGGGCAAATCCCACTCCATCGGTACCAGTTCCAATTACATGGAGCGTATCGAAGCCGTTAACTTCGCCCTCGACAACGACGACGGCGCCCGCACGCACTATTACGACAAGGCCGACCTGATACTAGTGGGCGTGTCGCGATGTGGTAAGACACCGACGTGCCTGTACATGGCCATGCAATTCGGCATCCGCGCGGCCAACTACCCGCTGACAGAGGACGACATGGAGCGCCTGCAACTGCCAAACGCCCTGCGCGCCCATCAACACAAGCTGTTCGGCCTGACCATCGACCCCGACCGTCTCACCGCGATCCGCAACGAGCGCAAGCCCAACAGCCGCTATTCGAGTTACGCCCAGTGCGAGTTTGAAGTGCGCGAGGTGGAAAACCTGTTCCGCCGCGAGAACATCCCGCATATCAATTCCACGCATTTTTCGGTGGAAGAAATCTCCGCGAAAATCCTTGTGGAAAAAGGTGTGGAACGGCGCTTCAAGTAAGTCCTTATTGCCTGTTCCGGCCTCATCGCGAGCAGGCTCGCTCCCACAGGGTTATCTGATGTATGCAGATTTTGCATTCAAAACAAAACCCTGTGCGGGCTTGCCCGCGATGAACGATAACGCGATCTCCTAGATAACAAACAAATCCACAAACCGATTCACTGCGGTCGCTTCAAGCTTCCGCTGATCCTTGCACAACTCAAAAATCTCCCCACTGCGTTGCCCGGTGAATCGTGTCAGCAGGTTCGCCTTGAATTTCTCTTCCAACAGAGGAATACCCTCGGCACGGCGCCGCCGATGCCCAATCGGATACTCCACCACCACATTCTCGGTGCGGGTCCCACCCTTGAAAAACACCTGCACCGCGTTGGCAATCGAGCGTTTATCGGGCTCCAGATATTCACGGGTGAATCGCGGATCCTCGACAATCACCATCTTGTCGCGCAGCACATCGATGATCGGATGCGCCTTGTGGAAATCGTCCTCGTAATACTCGGCCACCAGATTGCCGAAAGCCAACGGCACAGCGGTCATGTACTGGATGCAATGATCGCGATCAGCGGCATTGGCCAACGGGCCCACCTTGGAAATGATGCGAATCGCCGACTCATGGGTGGTGATCACGATCCTGTCGATTTCGTGCAGGCGATTGCGCACCTGCGGATGCAAGGTGACTGCCGCTTCACACGCCGTTTGCGCATGGAACTCGGCGGGGAAACTGATTTTGAACAACACGTTTTCCATCACGTAACTGCCGTACGTGCGGGAAAAACTGAATGCCCGCTTGTCTTCGGGTTTTAGCGCCAGATCATTGTTGGTGTGGCTGAACAACACGTCGTAAAAACCCCATTGTTTGGCACTCAAAACACCCGCAATACCCATCTCCCCGCGCATCGCCATGTCCGCCAGGCGCACACCACGACTGGACGCATCCCCCGCCGCCCAGGATTTAAGCGAACCGGCATTCGGTGCATGCCGGTACGTGCGCAGTGCCTGACCATCTGCAAAGGCGTGAGATATCGCCGACAACAACTGCTCGCGATTGGCGCCCATCAGTTTCGCCGTCACGGCCGTCGAGGCGACTTTCACCAAAATGACGTGATCGAGGCCGACGCGGTTGAACGAGTTCTCCAGGGCGATCACGCCTTGAATCTCGTGGGCCATGATCATCGCTTCAAGAACTATACGAACAGTCAGCGGTGCTTCGCCATTGGCCAGGCGCTTTTGTGATAAATGGTCGGCCACCGCGAGAATGCCGCCGAGGTTATCCGACGGGTGCCCCCATTCGGCGGCGAGCCAGGTGTCGTTGTAATCGAGCCAGCGCACGATGCAACCGATGTCCCACGCCGCCTTCACCGGATCGAGCCGGTAACTGGTGCCGGGCACGCGGGCACCGAACGGCACGACGGTGCCTTCGACCACAGGCCCCAAATGCTTGGTGCACTCGGGAAAACGCAAGGCCAACAGGCCGCAACCCAAGGTATCGACCAGACAGTTGCGCGCGGTCTCCAGCACCTCTTTGGATTCGACCTTGTAGTTGAGTACGTAATCGGCAATGTCCTGCAGGACCTTGTCGTAGTCAGGACGGTTGTTCAGGTCGACGTTGGCGCTCATGTTCGATTCACCTGTAGGAGCTGGCTTGCCAGCGATAGCGGTGTCACACAAAACAATGATGTTGAATTTGACGGCCTCTTCGCTGGCAAGCCAGCTCCTACAAGGAGGTGGTGTCTTCTGTAGGAACCGGCTTGCTTGGCGATGGCGATTTCAAGGACGCTATCGCCAATAAGCCGGTTCCTACAGGGAGCGAATCAGAACGAATCACCCGGCACTCGCACAAACCCTTCCATCAACACCCGCGCACTGCGGCTCATGATGGCTTTGTTCACGGTCCATTCGCCGTTGACCTGGCTGGCTTCGGCGCCGACGCGCAAGGTGCCGGACGGATGCCCGAAGCGCACAGCGTTGCGCTCTACGCCGCCCGCAGCCAGGTTGACCAAGGTGCCGGAAATCGCCGCCGCGGTGCCGATGGCGACAGCCGCCGTGCCCATCATCGCGTGGTGCAGCTTGCCCATGGACAACGCACGCACCAGCAGATCGACATCACCGGCGCCAACCGCTTTGCCGCTGGACGATACGTAGTCCGCAGGCTTGGCCACGAACGCCACTTTCGGCGTGTGCTGACGCTTGGCCGCTTCGTCGACATTGGCAATCAGGCCCATGCGCACTGCGCCGTAAGCGCGGATGGTTTCGAACATCAGCAAGGCTTTCGGATCACCGTTGATCGCGCCTTGCAGTTCGGTCCCCTTGTAGCCGATGTCTTCGGCATTGACGAAAATCGTCGGAATGCCGGCGTTGATCATGGTGGCCTTGAGAGTGCCTACACCGGGTACTTCGAGGTCGTCCACCAGGTTGCCGGTGGGGAACATCGAACCGCCACCGCCTTCTTCGTCCGCCGCCGGATCGAGGAACTCGATCTGCACTTCTGCCGCCGGAAAGGTCACGCCGTCGAGTTCGAAATCGCCGGTTTCCTGCACCTCACCCTCGGTGATCGGCACGTGGGCGATGATGGTCTTGCCGATGTTGGCCTGCCACACGCGCACCACGGCAATGCCGTTGTGCGGGATGCGGCTGGCGTCCACCAGGCCATTGCTGACCGCGAACGAACCGACCGCCGCCGACAAGTTGCCGCAGTTGCCGCTCCAGTCCACGAAAGGCTTATCGATCGAGACCTGACCGAACAGGTAATCGACGTCGTGATCGGCCTTGATGCTTTTCGACAGGATCACGGTTTTGCTGGTACTGGAGGTCGCGCCGCCCATGCCATCGATTTGTTTGTCGTACGGGTCGGGGCTGCCAATCACGCGCAACAACAACGCATCGCGGGCCGGGCCGGGCACCTGGGCGGCTTCTGGCAAATCCTTCAGGCTGAAGAACACGCCTTTACTGGTGCCGCCGCGCATGTAAGTCGCTGGAATTTTGATTTGCGGTGCATGAGCCATGGTGTTGCTTACTCCTTAGCTAGAAAACAGACACGGGACTCAAAGTCCCGTGTCAGCGCAGCAAGTGTTAAACGGCTACCGCCGATTCTTCGAGGAAGTCCTGGGCGAAGCGTTGCAACACGCCGCCGGCCTCGTAGATCGACACTTCTTCGGCGGTGTCGAGACGGCAGGTCACCGGCACATCGACGCGTTCACCGTTCTTGCGATGGATCACCAGTGTCAGCTCCGCGCGTGGCGTACGTTCGCCAATCACGTCGTAGGTTTCGCTGCCGTCGATCGCCAGGGTGTGGCGGTTGGTGCCGGGTTTGAACTCCAGCGGCAACACGCCCATGCCCACCAGATTGGTGCGATGGATGCGCTCGAAACCTTCGGCGGCAATCGCTTCGACACCGGCCAGGCGTACGCCTTTGGCAGCCCAGTCGCGGGATGAGCCCTGCCCGTAGTCGGCACCAGCGATGATGATCAGCGGCTGCTTGCGATCCATGTAGGTTTCAATGGCTTCCCACATGCGCATGACTTTACCTTCCGGCTCCACGCGAGCCAGGGAACCCTGCTTGACCTTGCCGTTCTCCAGAACCATTTCGTTGAACAGTTTCGGGTTGGCGAAGGTGGCGCGCTGTGCAGTGAGGTGGTCGCCACGGTGCGTCGCGTAAGAGTTGAAGTCCTCCTCCGGGAGGCCCATTTTCGCCAGGTATTCGCCAGCGGCGCTGTCAAGCATGATCGCATTGGATGGCGACAGGTGATCAGTGGTGATGTTGTCCGGCAGTACCGCCAGCGGGCGCATGCCCTTGAGCGGACGCGCACCGGCCAATGCGCCTTCCCAGTACGGCGGACGACGGATGTAGGTGCTCATCTCGCGCCAGTCGTACAGCGGCGCGACTTTCGGGCCGGTGTCTTCGTGGATGGCGAACATCGGGATGTAGACCTGACGGAACTGCTCAGGCTTCACCGAGGCTTTCACTACAGCATCAATTTCTTCGTCGCTCGGCCAGATGTCTTTCAGGCGGATTTCCTTGCCATCCACCACGCCCAGCACATCTTTTTCGATGTCGAAACGGATGGTGCCAGCGATGGCGTAAGCGACCACCAATGGCGGCGACGCGAGGAACGCTTGCTTGGCGTACGGGTGAATCCGGCCGTCGAAGTTACGGTTGCCGGACAGTACGGCAGTGGCGTACAGATCGCGGTCGATGATCTCTTGCTGGATCACCGGGTCCAGTGCGCCGGACATGCCGTTGCAAGTGGTGCACGCGAAGGCCACGACACCGAAACCGAGCTGTTCCAGCTCATGGGTCAGGCCGGCTTCATCGAGGTACAGTGCCACGGTTTTCGAGCCCGGTGCCAGGGACGACTTGACCCATGGCTTGCGGGTCAGACCCAGCTTGTTGGCGTTGCGCGCCAGCAGGCCAGCGGCGATCACGTTGCGCGGGTTACTGGTGTTGGTGCAACTGGTGATGGCCGCGATGATCACCGCGCCGTCAGGCATTTGGCCAGGCACATTTTCCCACTTGCCGGAGATACCTTTGGCCGCGAGATCCGATACCGCGACACGGGCGTGCGGGTTGCTCGGACCGGCCATGTTGCGCACCACCGAAGACAAATCGAACGTCAGGCCGCGCTCGTATTGCGCGCCTTTGAGACTGTCAGCCCACAGGCCGGTGGTCTTGGCGTAGTTCTCGACCAACTGCACCTGCTCGTCTTCACGGCCGGTGAGCTTGAGGTAGTCGATGGTCTGCTGGTCGATGTAGAACATCGCCGCGGTGGCACCGTATTCCGGGGCCATGTTGGAAATGGTCGCACGGTCGCCCAAAGTCAGCGCTGCTGCGCCCTCACCAAAGAACTCCAGCCATGCACCCACCACTTTTTGCTTGCGCAGGAACTCGGTCAGCGCCAGCACCATGTCGGTGGCGGTGATGCCCGGCTGCAGCTTGCCAGTCAGTTCGACGCCGACGCTTTCCGGCAGACGCATCCACGATGCGCGGCCGAGCATCACGCTCTCGGCTTCCAGACCTCCGACGCCAATGGCGATCACGCCCAGCGCATCGACGTGCGGGGTGTGGCTGTCGGTGCCGACGCAAGTATCAGGGAACGCCACGCCGTCACGCACCTGGATCACCGGAGACATTTTCTCCAGGTTGATCTGGTGCATGATGCCGTTGCCCGGCGGGATCACGTCGACGTTCTTGAACGCCTTCTTGGTCCAGTTGATGAAGTGGAAACGGTCTTCATTGCGGCGGTCTTCGATCGCGCGGTTCTTCTCGAACGCTTTCGGATCGAAGCCGCCGCGCTCGACGGCCAGGGAGTGGTCGACGATCAACTGCGTCGGCACCACCGGGTTGACTTGCGCCGGATCGCCGCCTTGCAGGGCGATCGCGTCACGCAGGCCCGCGAGGTCGACCAGTGCGGTCTGGCCGAGAATATCGTGGCACACCACACGGGCCGGGAACCACGGGAAGTCGAGGTCGCGCTTGCGCTCGATGAATTGCTTCAGGGATTCAGTGAGCGTGGCCGGGTCACAGCGACGCACAAGGTTTTCCGCCAGCACGCGAGAGGTGTAAGGCAGGGTGTCGTAGGCGCCGGGCTGAATGGCCTCGACGGCCGCACGGACGTCGAAGTAATCCAGGTGGCTGCCGGGCAGCGATTTGCGGAATTCTGTGTTCATCGGTCAGGACTCGGGTCACGGTAAATACAAAGGGTGGGCCTGGTACCAGACTTGAAGTTCGCACCACTCACTGTGGGAGCGAGCCTGCTCGCGAATGCGGTGTCTCAGTCAACATTGATGTTGAATGTCAATCCGTCTTCGCGAGCAGGCTCGCTCCCACAGGGTATATCGGTGCTCTCCGGCGCCGGGTCAGCTCACCATTCAGCGTTGTTCGATTGGCACGAACTTGCGCTGTTCGACGCCGGTGTACTCGGCGCTCGGGCGGATGATGCGGTTGTTGGCGCGTTGTTCGTAGACGTGGGCCGCCCAGCCGGTCAGGCGCGAGCAGACGAAAATCGGCGTGAACAACTTGGTCGGGATACCCATGAAGTGGTACGCCGAGGCATGGTAGAAGTCGGCGTTCGGGAACAGTTTTTTCTGTTCCCACATGGTGGCGTCGATGGCTTCGGAAACCGGGAACAACACCTTGTCGCCCACTTCGTCGGCGAGTTTCTTCGACCAGCCCTTGATCACCTCGTTACGCGGATCGTTGTCCTTATAGATCGCGTGGCCAAAGCCCATGATCTTGTCCTTGCGCGCCAGCATGCCGAGGGTGCCCTCGACTGCCTCTTCAGGCGAAGAGAAGCGCTCGATCATTTCCATCGCCGCTTCGTTGGCGCCACCGTGCAGCGGACCACGCAGCGAACCGATGGCCGCGGTGATGCACGAATACAGGTCGGACAGGGTCGACGCGCAGACACGTGCGGTGAAGGTCGAGGCGTTGAACTCATGCTCTGCGTAGAGGATCAGCGAAACGTTCATCACTTTGACATGCAGCTCGCTCGGCTTCTTGCCGTGCAACAGGTGCAGGAAGTGGCCGCCGATGGACGGCTCGTCGCTCACGCACTCGATGCGTTTGCCTTCGTGGCTGAAGCGATACCAGTAAGTCATGATCGCCGGGAACGCGGCCAGCAGACGGTCGGTTTTGTCGTGCTGCTCGGAGAAGTCGTTCTCCGGCTCAAGGTTGCCCAGGAATGAGCAGCCGGTGCGCATCACGTCCATCGGGTGAGCATCGGCGGGGATGCGCTCCAGCACTTCTTTCAGCGCTTGCGGCAGGTCGCGCAGCTTGCTCAGCTTTGTGGTGTAGGCGTTCAGTTGCGCCTTGCTCGGCAGTTCACCGTACAGCAGCAGGTAAGCGACTTCTTCGAACTGTGCGTCAGCCGCCAGTTCGCGTACGTCGTAGCCGCGATAGGTCAGACCTGCGCCCGACTGGCCCACGGTGGACAGTGCGGTTTGCCCGGCCACCTGGCCACGGAGCCCGGCGCCACTGAGTACTTTTGCTTCGGCCATTGTTGTCTCCAATCTTGAATTTATTAGGGAGTTATTCGACTTACTTCTTCGCCGCAAACAACGCATCGAGCTTCTGCTCGAAGGTGTGGTAGTCGATGCGATCGTAAAGCTCCATGCGAGTCTGCATGGTGTCGATGACGTTCTGTTGCGTACCGTCGCGGCGGATCGCGGTGTAGACATTTTCCGCTGCCTTGTTCATCGCACGGAAGGCCGACAGCGGGTACAGCACCAGCGACACGTCGGCCGCGGCGAGTTGCTCGGTGGTGTACAGCGGCGTCGCGCCGAATTCGGTGATGTTGGCCAGGATCGGTGCTTTCACGCGGCTGGCGAACAGCTTGTACATGTCCAGTTCGGTGATGGCTTCCGGGAACACCATGTCAGCACCGGCCTCGATGCATGCTGCGGCGCGATCCAGGGCAGATTCCAGACCTTCCACCGCCAGGGCGTCGGTACGGGCCATGATCACGAAGCTGTCATCGGTGCGGGCATCGACGGCTGCTTTGATACGGTCGACCATTTCCTGCTGGGAGACGATCTCTTTATTAGGACGGTGACCGCAGCGCTTGGCGCCGACCTGGTCTTCAATGTGAATCGCCGCCGCGCCGAACTTGATCATCGACTTGACGGTGCGCGCAACGTTGAACGCCGAGGAACCGAAACCGGTGTCCACGTCCACCAGCAGCGGCAAATCGCAAACATCAGTAATGCGGCGCACGTCCGTCAGCACGTCATCCAGGCCAGTGATGCCCAGATCCGGCACGCCAAGGGAGCCGGCAGCCACCCCGCCACCCGAGAGGTAGATCGCCTTGAAACCGGCGCGCTTGGCCAGCAGCGCGTGGTTGGCGTTGATTGCGCCGACCACTTGCAATGGATGCTCGCTGGCGACCGCATCGCGGAAACGCTGGCCTGGAGTGCTCTTGTTGGAACTCATGACTCACCTCGTTTGGCTGTCGGGTTAACGCCGTCCTGGTAATGACGGGCGATATTGCGTTTGGAGGCGCCGATGTGGCGGCGCATCAACAACTCGGCCAGCTCGCCGTCACGGTCGGCGATGGCATCGAGAATTCGGTGGTGTTCGGCAAAGGCCTGGTGCGGGCGATTGGGCGTGGTGGAAAACTGGATGCGGTACATGCGCACCAGTTGATACAACTCGCCGCACAGCATTTGGGTCAGCGTGCGGTTGCCGCTGCCCTGGATGATCCGGTAGTGAAAGTCGAAGTCGCCTTCCTGTTGGTAATAGCCCCGGCCAGCCTGGAACGCCTCGTCGCGCTCGTGGGTTTCGAGCACCCGACGCAGTTCGTCGATTTCTTCTACGCTCATGCGTTCAGCGGCCAGGCGGCAGGCCATGCCTTCCAGGGATTCGCGGATTTCGTAAAGCTCGATCAACTCGGCATGATTGAGCGACACCACCCGCGCCCCGACGTGCGGCACGCGCACCAGCAGGCGCTGGCCTTCCAGACGGTGGATGGCCTCGCGCAGCGGGCCGCGACTGATGCCGTAGGTACGGGCCAGCTCTGGCTCGGAGATTTTACTGCCCGGCGCGATATCGCCTTTGACGATGGCCGCCTGAATACGGCGGAAGACGTTCTCGGAAAGCGTCTCCGAATCGTCTTGGGTAGAAACCGGGGGATCGAGTTGATCCAGCATATTGTCGACACCTTGAAAGCCAATGCCGCAAAAACTAGCGAATACGACGAGTATAGTCAAAGGATAATTGGATATTGTCGACAATCGTCTAATAACCGGCCGCACCATAACAAAGCAGCCCTACGGTTTATAGCCACCCGCCAGCGCTGGCGCCAACAAACCACCGTGCTAGAATGCCGCCCGCATTTGTTTGTCACATCTGCACTGTCTGTCATAAAACACTGATAGGCATACGAAGGAGCTTGCGCAGTAATGCCAGGGTCTTGAATCGAAGTATGGCCCGCTGCGCACCAGGATTTATGAGACTCAAGCCTTTTCCCACCTTCCTTTATCTTCTTTGCCTGCCGGGGTTTGCAGCGGCGGGGGAAAAGACCGTGTACGGTCTCAATGAGTACGCTTCCCTGGGCGGCATCGACCTGGAAGTGGCGGCCAAACTCGACACCGGGGCGAAGACCGCCTCCCTGAGTGCCCGCGACATCAAGCGCTTCAAGCGCAATGGCGAGTCCTGGGTGCGCTTCTACCTGGCCATCGACGCCGCCCACTCACACCCAATTGAACGACCGCTGGCCCGTGTCAGCAAGATCAAGCGCCGGGCCGGCGACTACGATCCGGAAGAAGGCAAAAAGTACACCGCTCGTCCGGTGATCGAGCTCGATATCTGCATGGGTTCGGCTTTACGCACCATCGAAGTGAACCTAACCGACCGAAGCGCCTTCCAATATCCGCTCTTGATTGGCTCCGAAGCACTGAAACGCTTCGATGCGCTGGTCGATCCCAGTCTTAAATACGCTGCCGGCAAACCCGCCTGCGCTACCGACGCTCATACCGCAGAGTAATTCCAATGCGCTCTCTTACCCTTCATCTGAAAATGCTGATCGCCATCCTGGTGGTGCTGGGCATTTCAGTTACGGCCTATCAGATCTTCGTGCTCGGCATTCCCGTGACCGAAGACGCCACCGACGACTTGTGGAACATCGACGCCAAGGTTGAGTTCGTCGCCAGTGCCAAAGACCCGGTCAAGATCCAGATGTTCGTGCCACCCCTGAGCCGCGACTACGTCAGTCTTAACGAGAGCTTCATCTCCAATAACTACGGCGTGGCCGTGAACCGCGTCGACGGCAACCGCAAAGTCACCTGGTCGGCGCGTCGGGCCAAGGGCAACCAGACGCTGTATTACCGCCTGGTGCTGACCAAGCGCTACACCGCTGAAAAAGCCAAGATCAAAGGCCCGACCTTCCGCGACAGCATCGCCATCGAAGGCCCTGAGAAAATCGCCGCCGAAGCCCTGCTCGCGCCGATCCGCCAGCATTCGGCGGACGTCGAGACCTTCATCAGCGAAGCCATCAAGCGGGTCAACAACAGCAACGACGACAACGCCAAGATGCTGTTGGCCGGCGACCCGACCCCGGCACACAAGGCGAAGATCGTCGAACTGCTGCTCTCGATCGCCCACGTCCCGGTGGAAAAAGTCCACACCGTCCGCTTGGTGGCCGACCAGCCGCAGACACCGGAACTCTGGTTGCGCAGCTTCAACGGAACCGACTGGCTGTACTTCAACCCGGAAACCGGCGAACAGGGCCTGCCGACCGACCGCCTGCTGTGGTGGACCGGCGATGAAAACCTGATCACCGTCGATGGCGGCAAGAAAGCCTCTGTCACCTTCAGCATGAACAACAGCGAAATGAACGCCATTCGCCTGGCCAAGCTGACGGATGAAAACACCGACGCCAACTTCCTCGAATACTCGCTGTACGGCTTGCCACTGCAAACCCAGCAGACCTTCATGATCATGGTGATGATCCCGATCGGCGTGCTGGTGATCCTGGTCCTGCGCAACCTGATCGGCATCCAGACGCTGGGCACGTTCACGCCGGTACTGATTGCCCTGGCCTTCCGCGAAACCCAGCTCGGCTTCGGCATCGTACTGTTTACCATCATCACGGCACTGGGGCTGTCGCTGCGCTCCTACCTTGAACACCTCAAGCTGCAAATGCTGCCGAGGCTGTCGGTGGTGCTGACGTTTGTGGTGGTGTTGATCGCTGCTATCAGCCTGTTCAGCCACAAGCTCGGTCTGGAACGCGGGCTGTCGGTTGCACTGTTCCCGATGGTGATTCTGACCATGACCATCGAACGCCTGTCGATCACCTGGGAAGAGCGTGGCGGTGGCCATGCCATGAAAGTGGCGATCGGCACGCTGTTCGCCGCCTCCCTGGCGCACTTGATCATGAGCGTGCCGGAACTGGTGTACTTCGTGTTCACCTTCCCGGCGGTCCTGTTGATCCTGGTGGGCTTCATGCTGGCGATGGGGCGCTATCGCGGTTATCGCCTGACTGAACTGGTGCGTTTCAAGGCCTTCCTGAAAAAGGCTGACACTTGATGTTCGGCTTCTGGAAAACCTGGAAGGCCCTGGAAGCCCGGGGCATCATGGGTATCAATCGGCGCAACGCGGACTATGTACTCAAGTACAACAAGCGCAGCCTGTACCCGATCGTCGATGACAAGATCCTCACCAAGGAGCGCGCCATCGCCGCCGGCATTCATGTGCCGGAACTGTATGGCGTGATTTCCACAGAGAAAGAAATCGAAAAGCTCGACGAGATCATCGGCGGGCGCAACGACTTCGTGATCAAACCGGCACAGGGCGCCGGGGGCGACGGCATCATTGTCGTGGCCGACCGCTTCGAGGGCCGCTATCGCACGGTGTCCGGTAAAATCATCGCCCACGAAGAGATCGAGCACCATATTTCCAGCATCCTCACCGGGCTGTATTCGCTCGGCGGACACCGTGATCGGGCGCTGATCGAATACCGCGTGATCCCGGACCAGATTTTCAAGAGCATCAGCTACGAAGGCGTGCCGGACATCCGCATCATCGTGCTGATGGGCTACCCGGTGATGGCCATGCTGCGCCTGCCGACCCGTCAGTCAGGCGGCAAGGCCAACCTGCACCAGGGCGCGATCGGCGTCGGTGTCGACCTCGCCACCGGCCTGACCCTGCGCGGCACCTGGCTGAACAACATCATCACCAAGCACCCGGACACCACCAACGCGGTGGACGGCGTGCAACTGCCCTACTGGGACGGTTTCATGAAACTCGCCGCCGGTTGTTATGAGCTGTGCGGGCTGGGTTACATCGGCGTCGACATGGTGCTCGACCAGGAAAAAGGCCCGCTGATTCTGGAGCTCAACGCCCGTCCCGGCTTGAACATTCAGATTGCCAACGATTGCGGGTTGACGCTGCGCACCCACGCCGTCGAGGCGCGGCTGGAAGAGTTGAAGGCGCGCGGCGTGACCGAAACCGTGGAAGAGCGCATGGCGTTCGTACAGGAAATGTTTGGGCATATTCCGCCGGTCGAGGGTTGATCCCTGCTTTTTTTGTGGCGAGGGAGCTTGCTCCCTCGCCACAGGTTCTCGAAGCCACCCACCTGCCAATCCCCGACATCCCCTCTAGGAGCAATTCCCCGAGGGGACTACAATCGCCACCCCGCCTCGATGGCTGATCCAACCCGCCCATGCTGACCTGCTCCGTACACCCACTGCCCTACCGCGCCAACCCCGCCGAGTACTTCGCGGCCATTCGTCATGCCCCTGGCGCCGTACTGCTCGACAGCGGCCGCCCCAGCGCCGACCGCGGGCGCTACGACTTGCTCAGCGCATGGCCGCTGGAACAACTCACGGTTGCGCCCGACGAAAGTGGCGGCGATTTCCTGCAACGCCTTCGCGACAATCTGACTCGACTCGGTGAAGCGACTGTTCCCCATGAGCTGCCGTTCGCCGGGGGGCTGATCGGTTACCTCAGCTATGACTTCGGC
The DNA here is from genome assembly GCF_001945365.1 of Pseudomonas reinekei. GTDB lineage: Bacteria > Pseudomonadota > Gammaproteobacteria > Pseudomonadales > Pseudomonadaceae > Aquipseudomonas > Aquipseudomonas reinekei. The sequence continues at coordinate 16,113 of NZ_MSTQ01000024.1, read as the reverse complement.
CGACATCTGGAGACCCTGCCAAGCCAGGCGCTGGACGACCTGCAATTGCCGGATGCGCGTTTTGGTGTGTACGACTGGGCGCTGATCAGCGATCACCAGCAGATGACCAGCCAGTTGGTGTTTCACCCGACATTGGCCGACAGCGAACGTCAGCGCCTGATCCAGCTGTTCAGCCAACCGACTACCGAAGCGCTCATACCGTTCAAGTTGCAAACGCCGATGAATGCCGACCTGAGTGCCGATCAGTATCGCCAGGCAATCGAGCGGATTCAGCAATACATCCAGGCCGGTGACTGCTACCAGGTCAACTTCGCCCAGCGCTTCCGCGCAGCGTGCGAGGGTGATCCGTGGACGGCTTATTGCGCGTTGCGTCTGGCGTGCCCGACACCGTTTTCCGGGTTCCAGAGCCTGCCTGACGGGGGCGCCGTGCTCAGCCTGTCCCCGGAGCGTTTCGTCAAAGTCAGCGAAGGCCATGTCGAAACCCGCCCGATCAAAGGCACCCGCCCGCGTGGCCTGACGCCTGCCGAAGACTCGGCCAACGCTGCCGAACTGCTGGACAGCCCCAAGGACCGCGCGGAAAACCTGATGATCGTCGACCTGCTGCGCAATGACCTTGGCCGCACCTGCCGCACCGGTTCGGTTTCGGTGCCAGAATTGTTCAGCCTCGAAAGCTATCCGAACGTGCATCACCTGGTGAGCAGCGTGACGGGTGAGCTGGCGGATGGTCGGGATGCACTGGACCTGATCGCCGGCAGTTTTCCGGGCGGTTCGATCACCGGCGCGCCGAAAATCCGCGCGATGCAAATCATCGATGAGCTGGAACCGACCCGACGCGGACTGTATTGCGGTTCGTTGCTGTATCTGGACGTGCGCGGCGAGATGGACAGCTCCATCGCGATTCGCAGTTTGTTGGTCAAGGATGGGCAGGTGTGTTGCTGGGGCGGTGGCGGAATCGTCGCGGATTCCGAGTGGCAGGCCGAGTATCAGGAGTCGATCACCAAGGTGAAAGTGCTGCTCGATACCCTGCAGAACCTTTAGACTTTTGTGGCGAGGAAGCTTGCTCCCTCGCCACAGCTCATGCTTACAAACTCAACGTCCGATTCGAAGCCTTGATGAATTCGTGCTTCAGCGCTTCGAACGTGTGCACCGCCGGGAACTGCGGGAACTCGGCAATCACGTTATCCGGCGCATGGAACAGAATCCCTGCATCGGCCTCGCCCAGCATCGTCGTGTCGTTGTAGGAATCCCCTGCCGCAATCACCCGGTAGTAAAGCCCCTTGAACGACAGGACCGACTGACGCTTGGGATCTTTCTGGCGCAACTGGTAGCTCGTCACACGCCCTGTGTCGTCGGTGATCAGACGATGGCAAAGCAAGGTCGGGAAGCCCAGTTGACGCATCAGCGGCTGGGAGAATTCGTAGAACGTGTCCGACAGAATCACCACCTGGAAACGTTCACGCAGCCAGTCGACGAACTCAATGGCGCCGTCCAGCGGCTTGAGGGTGGCGATCACTTCCTGAATGTCCGACAGCTTCAGGCCGTGCTCGTCGAGAATCCGCAAGCGCTGCTTCATCAGCACGTCATAGTCGGGAATGTCCCGAGTGGTGGCCCTGAGGGATTCGATCCCGGTTTTTTCGGCGAAGGCGATCCAGATTTCCGGAACCAACACACCTTCAAGATCCAGACAGGCAATTTCCACAAGACACTCCCATTTGTATTGTTTATTGGTCGAGCGAGCTAAAAGACTGCCGAACTCTAGCGATTCCGCCCCCACCGCGCAACGCACGGGACGCCCCGAGCAACGCCGCTTTTTGTTACCATCGGCCCCCTATAGAGCGCCCAGCGCCACCGACCTGTAGGAAGCCGCCCTGATGAGCCCAACGTTCGACGTCGTGGAACTCGCCACGACCTATGCCAATAAATCCGCCCAGGACATCCTGAAACTCGCCTTTGCCGAGTTCGGCGATGAACTGTGGATATCTTTCAGCGGCGCCGAGGATGTGGTGCTGGTGGACATGGCCTGGAAGCTGAACAAGAACGTCAAAGTGTTCAGCCTCGACACCGGCCGTCTGCATCCCGAGACCTATCGCTTCATCGATCAGGTGCGCGAGCACTACAAGATCGACATCGAACTGGTGTCGCCGGACTACACCAAACTCGAACCGTTCGTGAAGGAAAAAGGCCTGTTCAGTTTTTACAAGGATGGCCATGGCGAGTGCTGCGGTATCCGCAAAATCGAGCCGCTGCGCCGCAAACTCTCCGGCGTGAAAGCCTGGGCCACCGGCCAGCGCCGCGACCAGAGCCCGGGCACCCGCAGCGCCGTCGCGGTGATGGAGATCGACACCGCGTTCTCCACCCCGGAACGCACCCTGTACAAATTTAACCCGCTCGCGCAAATGACCAGCGAAGAGATCTGGGGTTACATCCGCATGCTGGAACTGCCGTACAACAGCCTGCACGAGCGCGGCTTCATCAGCATCGGCTGCGAACCCTGCACCCGGCCGGTGCTGCCGAACCAGCATGAGCGCGAAGGCCGCTGGTGGTGGGAAGAAGCAACCCAGAAAGAATGCGGGTTGCATGCGGGGAATATCATCAGCAAGGCGTAACACCTACCTTCTTGCCCTGTGACATCCCCTGTGGGAGCTAGCTCCCACATTGGCCTGTATCATGCGCCAAACGAATGTGTACACACGAATGTCACCATAGGTGCCATTTATGTGTGCACTTTTTCGTTTCCACGCCCCTAAAAGTTACATTTCCTTCCCAACGCGGATCACCTGCGTTTACCCCAGATGCGCGCTAAAAATAAATACCTGTTCAAGCGGTCAATTTATATTCCTTATTTTTCAATAATTTGGCAATACGACATAACTAAACGAAATGAGCAGCGCCTTTCGTAGATATCTCCACTGGCATGGAACTGGCTTAAGTGCATGCATGTTTTGTATACAATAAATTCAAGACATACACACACTTTAGATCCGCAAGCCTGAAGCGCCCTATCCCGTACAGGCTGCAGATGCCCCGTAACCAATGATATTCGCTACGCCACGACGAAGATTTGTCGAGCCAACGCTCATGCACAGTCATCGCGGCGTCGAGCATCAGGAGCCTGCCGGAATGCGTACAAGTCTCTCAAACAACAATATTGCGCTGGATCTACCCTCCACCCACGCCACCCAGACCGCTTTTGATCAAACGCTTGAACCTCCCGTGGTTCTCAGCCCTCGCCTGCACAACAAAGACCTCGCGCCGACCAAAGCCGAGGGGCGACGCTGGGGTCGCTACAGTATTTTCGCGCTGTGGACCAATGACGTGCACAACATCGCCAACTACTCCTTCGCCATCGGCCTTTATGCGTTGGGCCTGGGTGGCTGGCAAATTCTCCTGTCACTGGGGATTGGCGCGGCGCTGGTGTACTTTTTCATGAACCTGTCCGGCTACATGGGCCAGAAGACCGGTGTGCCGTTTCCGGTCATCAGCCGGATCAGTTTCGGCATTCACGGGGCGCAAATTCCGGCGTTGATCCGTGCCGTGATCGCCATCGCCTGGTTCGGCATTCAGACGTACCTGGCCTCGGTGGTCTTTCGCGTCTTGCTGACGGCCATCCACCCCGGTTTCGCCGACTACGACCACGACTCCATCCTCGGCCTGTCGACCCTCGGCTGGATATGCTTCGTAGCGATTTGGTTCGTGCAACTGGCGATCCTCGCCTACGGCATGGAAATGGTGCGTCGCTACGAAGCATTTGCCGGGCCGGTGATTCTGCTGACCGTCGCCGCCCTCGCGGCCTGGATGTACTTTCAGGCCGACGCGACCATTGCCTGGTCAATCCGCGAACCGCTCACCGGTGGCGAGATGTGGCGCAACATCTTTGCCGGTGGCGCGCTGTGGCTGGCGATCTACGGCACGCTGATCCTGAATTTCTGCGACTTCGCCCGTTCGTCGCCGTGCCGCAAAACCATCAAGATCGGAAATTTCTGGGGCCTGCCGGTGAACATTCTGGTGTTCGCCGTCATCACCGTCCTGCTGTGCGGCGCGCAATTTCAGATCAACGGCCACATTATTGAAAGTCCTACAGAGATTATCGCCTCGATCCCCAACACGTTCTTCCTGGTCCTCGGTTGCCTGGCGTTCCTGATCGTCACCGTGGCCGTGAACATCATGGCCAACTTCGTCGCCCCGGCTTTCGTGCTCAGTAACCTGGCGCCGAAGCACCTGACGTTCCGGCGTGCCGGCCTCATCAGCGCGACCATCGCCGTGCTGATTCTGCCGTGGAACCTCTACAACAGCCCGCTGGTGATCGTGTACTTCCTTTCGGGTCTCGGTGCCCTGCTCGGCCCGCTGTATGGCGTGATCATGGTCGACTATTGGCTGCTACGAAAAGGTCAGATCAACGTGCCGCAACTGTACAGCGAAGACCCGAACGGCGCTTATTACTACAGCCGTGGGGTCAATTTGCGCGCGGTGGCGGCGTTCCTTCCCGCAGCCTTGATCGCCATCGTCCTGGCGCTGGTGCCGGGTTTCCACCTGGTGTCGCCGTTCTCCTGGCTGATTGGCGCCGCGATTGCAGGGTTGCTCTACCTGATCATCGCCAAACGCCAATCGCATTACGCCGATGTCAGCGGCGAAGCCATTGCGGTCGACAACGTCAGCCATTAACTCCATCGTGGCCCGGCAGTAGCGTCGGGCCGCGGAACCACCCGCTATAAGGACTTCCCATGCGAATTCTCGTGGTCAACGTCAACACCACCGAATCCATCACCCAGGCCATCGCCCGCTCGGCCCAGTCCGTGGCCGCGCCCGGCACCGAAATCGTTGGCTTGACGCCCTACTTCGGTGCCGACTCCATCGAAGGCAATTTCGAAAGCTACCTGGCCGCCATCGCGGTCATGGACCGGGTGATGTCCTACGACCAGCCCTTCGATGCGGTGATTCAGGCCGGTTACGGCGAACACGGCCGCGAAGGCTTGCAGGAGCTGCTCAACGTGCCGGTGGTGGACATCACCGATGCGGCGGCCAGCACCGCGATGTTCCTCGGCCATGCTTACTCGGTGGTCACGACCCTCGACCGCACCGTGCCACTGATCGAGGATCGCCTGAAACTCTCAGGCCTCTGGGATCGCTGCGCGTCGGTGCGCGCCAGCGGGTTGGCGGTGCTGGAATTGGAACACGAGCCGCAACGCGCACTCGAGGCCATCGTGCATCAAGCCGAGTTGGCGGTGACCCAGGACAAAGCGGAAGTCATCTGCCTGGGCTGCGGCGGCATGGCCGGGCTTGATGAGCAGATTCGCCAGCGTACCGGTGTGCCGGTGATCGATGGCGTGACCGCGGCAGTGACCATTGCCGAGTCGCTGGTGCGATTGGGCCTGTCGACGTCGAAGGTGCGCACGTATGCGACACCACGGCCGAAGAACATTATTGGCTGGCCGCAGAAGTTCATGCGGTAGACCGCGATGACCACGCCTCGGTCTACAGCCATGCTCAAACCGCACTGAACCGCTGCGCCAACCCCTGCTGCGCAAACTGCTCAATGATGAAATCGACAAACGCCCGCGTCTTGCCCGGCAACAATTTGTGCTCGGCGTAGTAGATCGAAATATTACCGTCATCGATGTACCAGTCCGGCAACACTCGCTGTAACGTGCCTGCTTCCAGATAATTCACTGCAAACGGCATGCTCACCAACGCAATGCCAAGGCCCTGGGCGGCTGTGGCGCAAGCGGCGTCCGAATCGCTCATGGTCATTCGCGCCTTGAGCATCAACGGTCGGCAGTGTTGGGGGCTGCTGCCAATCAACTGCCAGGAACGCACGCGTCCGGTTTGCGGCGAACGGATCAGGATGCCGTCGTGATGGTGAAGATCGTCTGGCTCCGTGATCGCTTCATGTCGCTTCAAATAGTCTGTGGAGGCCACCAATACCCGATGCGCCGGTGCCAGCTTGCGTGCGACCACGCCTTGGGGCAGCTCAAATCCGCCACCAATCGCCGCATCGAAACCCTGGCCGATCAGGTCGACCTGGCGATTGTCGAAATGCCAGTCCGGGTTGATCGCCGGATAGCGCCTTAGAAACTCGCCGAGCAGCGGCACGATATATAGCCGCCCGAAGACCGTGCCCATGCTGACCTTCAGAGTCCCCGCCGGCTGGCCTTCGGCGTTAGCCAGATGGGCCACCGCGTTCTGGATGGTCGTCAGGCTGGCACTGACCTGCCCCAAAAACAGCTGACCGGCCTCGGTTAGCGTCAGGCTGCGGGTGCTGCGCTGAAACAACCGCACCCCCAACCGCGCCTCCAGTTTGGCGACACTTTTACCCACCGCCGCCGGTGTCAGGCTCAAGCGCCGCGCGGCTTCGGCAAAGCTACCGACCTCGGCACTGCGAACAAAGCATTCGATACTGCTAAAGGTTTCCATGGTGCATCACTATAAACTTCTGGTTTACACAGACTATAGCAATTACCGTCTACTCAGCCTGCAATCCTCAATCGATACTAGGCTCCATCAACCGGGACATCTCGCCTCGGGACTTTGGAGAACGAAATGACTACTCAGAACCTCAGCGGCAAAGTGGCTTTGATCCAAGGCGGTTCCCGCGGCATCGGTGCGGCCATCGTCAAACGCCTGGCCGCGCAAGGCGCGACAGTAGCCTTCACCTACGTCAGCTCCACCGCCAAGGCCGAAGAATTACAAAACGGCATCATCGCCGACGGCGGCAAAGCCCTCGCCATCAAGGCCGACAGCGCCGACGCCGAAGCCATCCACAACGCCGTGAACGCGACGGTAGAAACCTTTGGTCGCCTGGATATCCTGGTGAACAATGCCGGCGTGCTGGCGGTGGCGCCGCTGGAAGATTTCACACTCGAAGATTTCGACCGGACCCTGGCCATCAACGTGCGCAGCGTGTTCATTGCCACCCAGGCCGCCGCCAGGCACATGACCGAAGGTGGTCGCATCATCAACATCGGCAGCACCAACGCCGACCGCATGCCCTTCGCCGGTGGCGGCCCGTATGCAATGAGCAAGTCTGCACTGGTCGGCCTGACCAAAGGCCTGGCCCGAGACCTCGGCCCGAAAGGCATCACCATCAACAACGTGCAGCCGGGCCCGGTCGACACCGACATGAACCCGGCCGAGGGTGACTTCGCCGACAGCCTGATCCCGCTGATGGCGGTCGGTCGTTACGGCAAGGTTGAAGAGATCGCCAGTTTCGTCGCCTACCTGGTCGGCCCTGAAGCGGGTTACATCACCGGCGCGAGTCTGACCATCGACGGCGGTTTTGGCGCCTGATGGTATAAACCCGATGCGGCCCGGGAGCGGACATCTCCGCTCCCACAGGGTCAATTTTTCAGGTGACGATAACTCTGTACCGCAGAACCCAGCACTACCGCACCCGCGCCAATCGCCAGCCAGAATCCGCTTCTCGCCCCGAACGCATCCACCAGCCAGCCCGACCCCGCCGCCCCGATGCCCACCCCGATACTCAATCCGGTGACCAGCCAGGTCAGGCCTTCGGTGAGTTTTGCCGGTGGCACGATCTGTTCCACCAGCGCCATGGCCACAATCAATGTCGGCGCGAAAAACAGTCCGGCACCGAACACCGCCAATGACAAACCGAGAATGTTCACCGCCAGTAACAGCGGCAACGTCGTCACCGCCGTGGCGATGCCTCCGTATAGAAACAGGCGCGGCAACGGCACTTTCGAGCGCAAGGCACCGAACGCCAGACCGGCCATGCAGGAACCGATGGCGTACACCGACAGCACAATACTTGCCGCCGCCGGTTGGCCCTGCTGTTGCGCGAAAGCTACGCTGACCACGTCCACCACGCCGACGATGGTGCCCATGGCGACCATCAACAGCATCAGCAGCTGGATGTCGACGGAACGAATGATCGACGTCGCATGATGTTCCTCATGGGGGTGCACCGCAGGCTCGGTGCTGCGTTGCGACACGAAAGCCGTGACGCCGATCGCCAACATCAACGACGCCGCCAAGGGGCCCGCTTCGGGAAACGCCACCACGCACAAGCCCACCGACAACGGCGGCCCGACAATAAAGCAGACTTCGTCCAGTACCGACTCCAGCGCATAGGCGGTTTGCAGTTGCGGCTGACCGCGATACAACTCGGTCCAGCGCGCCCGCACCATCGCCGACATGCTCGGCATGCACCCGGCGATGGCGGCGAACACAAACAACGTCCAGTTTGGCGCCTGCAAACGCGTGCACAACAACACCAGCAACAACGCCCCGCCACCGATCAGTGCCGACACCGGCAAAATCCGCCGCTGCCCAAAACGGTCCACCAGCCGCGACACTTGCGGCGCACAAAACGCCGTGGCCAATGCAAACGTCGCCGCCACCGCACCGGCCAAACCGTAGCCGCCCTGTAACTGCGAAAGCATGGTGATCAGGCCGATGCCCGTCATGGAAATCGGCATGCGCGCAATCATCCCGGCCAGCACGAAGGCCCGGGCGCCAGGGGCGTTGAACAGTTCGCGATAGGGGTTGGCCATAGGTGCAGATCTCGTCAGGGGCCTGCAAGTTGCCATAAGGCCGTATGGGGGGAAAGGGTGGAATTGTTGGTTGAATGTGAAGGCCCTCTCGCGGGCAGGCTCGCGCCCATATTTGCCCGCGAGGAAGCCAGAACAGTCACCGCACAAATGAACTCCAGCCCATCCAGACCAGTCAGCTACTTAGGTCCCTGCTTCCCGGAGTTTCGCGACAATGGCAGATCAACCCGAACGCCAAAGCCCGATCGACGCCCACGGCATCATCGGTGACATGCGCAGTGCTGCGCTGGTCAATGACAAGGGCAGCGTGGATTTTTTCTGCTGGCCGGAATTCGACAGCCCGTCGATTTTCTGTTCGCTGCTGGACAGTCCCGAGGCCGGGATTTTTCAGTTGTCGCCGGATTTGCCCGACGCCCGTCGCGAACAGATTTACCTGCCGGACACCAATGTCCTGCAGACCCGCTGGCTCAGCGATAGCGCCGTAGTGGAAGTCACCGACCTGCTGCCCATCGGTGACAGCGAGGATGATCTGCCGTTGTTGATGCGCCAGGTCCGGGTGGTCAGTGGCAAGGCAACGTTTCACCTGCGCTGCGCCGTTCGACACGACTATGCCCGCGCCACAACCCGCGCCCGCCTTGATAAAAAAACCGTAATTTTCGAAGCCGACAATCAGCCGCCCCTGCGCCTGTCTGCGGATCAGGCGTTACGCATGGAAGCCGATGCCGCCGTCGCCGAATTTACCCTCGAACAGGGCCAGAACGCCGAATTCCTGCTGGGTGCCGTCGACGATCCACGCTTCATGGAAGACGCTGCGTCGATGTGCCTGGAGCGCACCCTGAAGTTCTGGCGTGACTGGATCGGCCAGTCCAACTACCGCGGCCGCTGGCGGGAAATGGTCAACCGTTCGGCCCTGGCGATGAAGCTGCTGACCTCGCGCAAACATGGCGCCATCCTCGCCGCCGCAACCTTCGGCCTGCCGGAAACCGTCGGCGGTGAGCGCAACTGGGATTACCGCTACACCTGGATCCGTGACGCCTCGTTCACCGTTTACGCTTTCATGCGCCTGGGCTTCGTCGAAGAGGCCAACGCCTACATGCGCTGGTTGCGCGGGCGGGTCAGCGACTGCCGGGGCCAGCCGATGAAACTCAATATTCTGTATGGCATCGATGGCCGTCAGGAACTGCCGGAAATCGAACTCACGCACCTGTCCGGGCATGGCGGCGCAAAACCGGTGCGCGTTGGCAACCTGGCTTATGCGCAAGTACAACTCGACATTTTTGGCGAGCTGATGGATGCGGTGTATCTGGTGAACAAGTACGGCGAAGCCATCTCCCATGAAGGCTGGAAACACACCACGAAAGTGATCGATCAGGTCTGCGAAACCTGGAATCAGGAGGACGTTGGCATCTGGGAAATGCGCGGCGAGCAACATCACTTTCTGCACTCGCGCCTGATGTGTTGGGTGGCCCTGGACCGGGCGATCCGACTCGCCTCAAAACGCTCGCTGCCCGCCCCGTTCGCCCGTTGGGACCAGACGCGTCAGGCCATTTACGCCGACATCTGGGACAACTTCTGGAACGAAGACCTTGGCCATTTCGTCCAGCACATCGGCGGCACCGGCCTCGACGGTTCAATGTTGCTGATGCCGCTGGTGCGTTTCGTCAGTGCCAAGGACCCGCGCTGGCTGGCGACCCTGGACGCCATCGAAAAAAGCCTGGTGCGCGATGGCATGGTTTACCGCTACCGCAACGAACACACCCATATCGACGGCTTGCCGGGCACCGAAGGCGCGTTCGCCGCGTGTTCCTTCTGGTACGTCGAATGCCTGGCCCGCGCTGGCCGGGTGGAGAAGGCCCATCTGGAGTTCGAGCAACTGCTGCGCTACGCCAACCCTTTAGGGCTGTATGCCGAGGAGTTCGACAGCCACGCCCGGCACATGGGCAATACCCCGCAAGCGTTGACGCACTTGGCGTTGATCAGCGCGGCGTGTTTTCTCGATCGGAAATTGAGTGGCGAGAAGAATGTTTGGCAGCCTTGAGAGTCGGTTCGGCGCAACCTACTTCCCGCAAGACTTCAACAAAACGGGCGCCCAACACAGCTTTGACCTCTTCGAACCGGCCTCAATCGTCGAGCGGCCAGTGCTGGGCTGGAAAGGTGGCTTCAGCCGTCTGCAAGGCTGACGCTAAACCGTTCGCGATAAGCCTGCGGCGTCACGCCCATCGCCCGCAGAAAGTTGCGGCGCAGTGTTTCCTCGCTACCGAATCCGCATTGCACGGCGACCCGTTTGATCGGCACGCCGGTATCGCTGAGCAGGCGTCGTGCGGTCTCGACGCGGATCAGTTCGATGGCCCGGGCCGGGGTTTGGCCGGTTTCGGCGCGGTAGTGGCGCACGAAGCTGCGCTCGCTCATGCCCGCTTGCAGGGCCAAGCTTGGGATGCCGAGGTCCTGGGTGAGGTTTTCACTGATCCAGGCGTGAAGTTCGTCAAAGCGGCTCCCTTCTTTTTGCAGGGACAGGGTCACACTGAATTGCGACTGGCCTCCGGGGCGTTTGAGAAACACCACCAGCTGCCGGGCGACTTCCAGGGCCATGTTACGACCCAGATCGGCTTCCACCATCGCCAACGCCAGATCGATACCGGCGGTCACTCCGGCTGAGGTCCAGACCGGGCCGTCGTTGATGAAAATCGGATTGGGCTCGACCCGCAATTGCGGATGCTGCTGCGCCAACTGTTCGCATCGGGTCCAGTGGGTGACCACGCGACGGCCATCGAGCCAGCCGCTGGCTGCCAACAGGAATGCGCCGGTGCACACCGAGGACACCCGTCGGCATCCTGCTGCATGCTCGCGTACCCAGGTCACCAGTGGCTGATCCTGCGCCGCCGCGTAAACACCCCAGCCACCGGCGATGATCAAGGTGTCACTGCCCTGCTCGGGCAACGGCTCGGCCAACAATGCCAGGCCCGCTGACGAGATCACCGTCCCGCCGCCGCTGGCAATCACCGACGGCGCATACGGCGCAGGTGCGCCTTGCTGGCGGGCGATGTCATTGGCGGACGCGAACACCTGCAACGGGCCGGTAACGTCGAGCAGTTGCACATTGGCAAACGCGAGCACATGAATGATTTTCGGCATATTGGCGTAATTCGTGGGGTGATTGGCGTATACGCCAAATCCTAGGCGCCTACAGTGAAGGCGTCCACCCACTTCAGGAGAAAAACACCATGACCTTGCAGATCGGTTTTCTGTTGTTTCCACAAGTGCAACAACTCGACCTCACCGGCCCTTACGACGTGTTGGCCTCGTTGCCGGATGTGAAGGTGCATCTGATCTGGAAGGACTTGATACCCATCACCGCCAGCACCGGCCTGATGCTGAAACCGACTGTCACCTTCGACGACTGTCCGGCGCTGGACGTGATTTGTGTTCCCGGTGGCAGCGGCGTCGGGTCCCTGATGGAAGATGAGCAAACGCTGGCGTTCATCAAGGCTCAGGCTGCCAACGCGCGTTACGTGACGTCGGTTTGCACCGGTGCGCTGGTGCTCGGTGCGGCGGGCCTGCTTAAAGGCAAACGCGCCACCACTCACTGGGCCTACCACGAACTGCTGGCGCCGCTGGGAGCGATTGCGGTGAACGACCGCGTGGTGCGTGACGGCAATCTGCTGACGGGGGGCGGGATCACCGCCGGCATCGATTTTGCCCTGACTCTGGCCGCTGAGCTGTACGATCAAGCCACCGCTGAACGGGTGCAGTTGCAGCTGGAATACGCCCCGGCTCCACCGTTTCAGGCAGGCAGCCCGGAAACGGCGCCGGCCAGCGTACTGGAAGATGCCCGCAAACGTGCCGCCGGTTCGTTGCAATTGCGCGCAGAAATTACCGAACGCGCGGCCGCGAAACTCCATCGCCCATGAAAAAAAATGGCTGCGAGATGAGCATCTCGCAGCCAGATTTTTCTTGCGCCCATAAAAAAACCCGCCGAAGCGGGTTCTTCCAAGACCATTACAACTCCCTGTCGTGAGCAATCCATGCAAATGGCCGATCATCCATGATCCTGAGCACTCCTTGTGCTTCAGTGGATGGGGCCAGAATACGCATCGGATCCAAGCTGCAATAGACGACATAGTTGTTACTGCGTGTAAGACATTCGCCATAGCCCCCTTCCGAAAACCCTTAGACACCTCAGGTATGCAGCCTCGAAGCCATGCGTTCCATGACCTGCAGGCGTCCGGCACCCGCGTCCAGCGTTTCAGCCAAGTCTCAAAGGCATAGCCGTCAGCCGCCCTCACGCTCGCGGGCCTTGGCGTTTTCGACAAGAAACTGTTCGAGCCTGCTCAACTGCTCTTCCCAGCCACGGCTGTCCATGTAATACGCCTCTTTCTGGCGGACGTCGGGAATGTGTGCGAACCCCGACTCGGAAACCTTGAGCAGTGTGCCGTCCTCAAAATCTTGCAGTTCGAATTTCACCAGCGTAGTGGGCTCCTGGGAGTAGTCGATCTTCGGATTCACCGCATAAGGGTGCCAGCGAAAGGAAAACAACTGCTGCGGCTCCACCCGCTCGACCAGCACATTCCACAGCACGTGTTCGTATCCGGGATATGTCACCTGACCCTGCGTCCACTCGCCGGCAATGAAGCGCCTGCCTTCAAGCGCTACGCCGAACCACTGTCCGAACGCCTCTGCATCGACCAATGCACGCCAAACATGGGAGCGCGGCGATTTAAGCGTGATTTTGCGCTCAAAACTATTGGGTACTGGTTTCATTTGTCACCTCCTGTACTGAACAACAGTAGGCCTGTAAGACCACAAGTCCAACCCGAAAGTTGTATGAAAGCGGTTTAAGCTGTCGTAATAGTACCCCCTGGCAGCGACGCTTGCTTCGCTACACTGCCCCTCAACGCCCCCTTGTCACAGCGAGTTTCTCCATGCACCTACGCTTTCTCCTGGCGCTGACGCCATTGATGCTCACCTCCCAGACCTACGCCGCCGTGAACTGCGACAACGCCACCGACCAGGCGACGATGAACCAGTGTGCATCGCAGCAGCATGCAGCGGCCGACAAGGAGTTGAATGCGCTTTACCAACAGATTACCGACCGCCTGAAGGGTGATCCCGACCGCAAGAAGCTGATGTTGAGCGCGCAGCGTTCGTGGATTGCGTTTCGCGATGCCGAGTGCAAATTTTCGGCCTCAGGCGTTGAAGGCGGCAGTGTTTACCCGCTGATCTATCGCAATTGCGTGACGGAGTTGACCCAGGCGCGGGTTGAGACGTTCAAGACATACCTGAAGTGTCAGGAGGGGGATTTGGGATGTCCGGTGCCATCAGCCCCTTAAGTGCGATTTTTTTACAGGCACTCTGATTATCAGCGTGCCACACCTCAGGCCCGACAAAAAACGCCCGCGCGACGAGTCAGACGTGAGGGTCGACGGGGGATTTGCTGGGTGCTGCGTATTGCGGCTTCAGATGACCGTCCTGATCGAGTAGCCAGGCATCCATGATCTGCCGCACCACCGGTCCTGCGACCCGCCCCCCGGCCTCACCGTTTTCGATCATGACCGAAATCACAATCTTGGGATGTTCGGCCGGGGCAAACCCTACGAACAAGGCATTGTCGCGGTTGCGCTCGCGGGTTTTCTCGCGGTTGTAACGCTCGCCCTGCTTGATCGCCACCACCTGCGCGGTGCCGCTCTTGCCGGCGATACGATATTGCGCGCCTGCCGCTGCGGCTCTGGCAATCCCGCGGGCATCGTGCATCACCATCTGCATGCCGTGGTTGACCTGCTCCCAGTCACGCGGGTCCTTGAGCAGAATGTTTGGCATCGGGTGCTCATCCACCGGCGCGACACCGTCCACGGTCATGGCCAGGTGCGGGCGGTTCCACACCCCTTTGTTGGCAATCAAGGCCGTCGCCTGAGCCAATTGCAGCGGCGTGACCTGCATGTAGCCCTGGCCGATGCCGAGGATCACCGTCTCACCCGGGAACCATGGTTGACGGCGCGTGGCGCGCTTCCAAGCCTGGGATGGCATCAGCCCCGCCGACTCTTCGTACATATCCAGAGAGACTTTCTCACCCAGGCCGAACATCGCCATGTAGTCATGCAGGCGATCGATGCCCAGTTTGTGCGCCAGGTCATAGAAGTAGGTGTCGTTGGAGCGCATGATCGCCGCGTCCATATCCACCCAGCCATCGCCGCTGTGGTTCCAGTTGCGGTACTTGTGATCGAAATCCGGCAATTGGTAATAGCCCGGGTCGAACACCCGGGTCTGTGGCGTGACAACACCGGCGTCGAGCCCGGCAATCGCCACTTCGGGCTTGATGGTCGAACCCGGCGCGTAGAGACCGCGCAGCACACGGTTGAACAGTGGCCGGTCGATGGAGTCGCGTAGCGACGAGTACTCCTTGGAGCTGATACCGGTGACAAACAGATTTGGGTCGAAACTTGGATTGCTGACCATGGCCAGCACTTCACCAGTCGACGGATCGAGTGCGACGACCGATCCACGACGATCACCCAAGGCGTGTTCGGCGGCCTCCTGAAGCTTGATGTCGAGGCTCAGAACAATGTTTTCACCCGGCACCGGATCAGTGTGCTTGAGCACGCGCAATACGCGGCCCTGGGCATTGGTTTCGACCTCCTCGTACCCAACATGGCCGTGCAGTTGTGATTCGTAGAATTTTTCTATCCCGGTCTTGCCGATGGATTGGGTGCCACGGTATTCGACTGTATCCAGCACTTTGGATTCTTTTTCGTTGATGCGCCCGACGTAACCGACCGAATGAGCGAAATGCTCGCCCAGTGGGTAGTGCCGAACGAACTGCGGCTCGACATCCAGGCCCGGCAACCGGAACTCGTTGACCGCGAGCACCGCAATCTGCTCTTCGCTCAGCTCATAGAACAGCGTCACGGGTACGAACGGATGGCGTGCCTGCTTCATGGCCTTGTCGAACAGCGTGCGGTCTTCTGCGGGCAAATGCAGGAGGCTGACCACTTCATCCAGCTCTTCATTGACGTCGGCTGCGCGTTCGCGGGTGATGGTCAGGTTGTAGCTGGGCTGATTGTCCGCGAGCACCACGCCATTGCGGTCATAGATCAAGCCGCGGGTAGGCGGAATCGGCAGGACATGCACGCGATTGTTTTCGGAAATCGTGGAGTGATAATCGAATTCGACGACTTGTAGAACGTACAGGCGCACCACAAGCGCGCAAGTAATGGCGACGACGAACAAGGCGCAAGCCATGAGTCTTTTGTTGACCAGGCGGGTTTCTTTTTCGTGGTCTTTGATCGGAATCGGCTGGGGCATTTCTGTAGCAACTCTTTGAAAAGGGAAACGCCGATCCGTGGGCTTCGAAACAGTCCGTTAAAAAACGAGCTGCACCATACCAAAAACTGCCCGGTCACTTTAGTGCGTTTTCCTCTAACGGCGATCTCTGGCCAAGCCCCGAGTAATTGCATAGAAATCGAGGAGAACAGATTTTCCTGCGGACAAAACAAAACCCCAACTGCTTTCGCAATTGGGGTTTCGGAATTTAATCTTGACGATGACCTACTCTCACATGGGGAAACCCCACACTACCATCGGCGATGCATCGTTTCACTTCTGAGTTCGGGAT
>NZ_MSTQ01000023.1 GCF_001945365.1 Pseudomonas reinekei | reverse complement strand
GAGCACGAGGCCTGCGGCCTCGCGTTTGAATTCAGCGGAAAAAGAACGACGTTGTTTGGTCATCAGACACCTCTATCTGGCGAGCATTCTCGCCTAAATGGGTGTCCGGTTTCATTAGACCACTACACCCCCGGAGCGCACAAGCCGGCGGATTCTGGCGTACCCGTAGGCAACGGCGCAAGCTTGTGTAGCTTTTAGGGGGTAATCTCAAGGACGTTTAAACACGCGCGCTTCGCCAATGTTTAACACGCTGATGCACGCATCCCACAAAAGGTAAAAGCCTGAAAAATTGACGAGGGCTCAGACCTGCATTCCAGGTCGAAGTGTATTGATCGTCCTGAGACAACCACCATGGTCGAAAATAGATTTATCCACTTGTTCCCTTACTGAGGCATCCCGCCATGCAGTCGAAGCCACCTTGCATTGAACGCAGCTTGATCGTTAAGAAAGATCACCGACGCAAGTACGGAGCAAGAATCACGTTTCAAATTCTGCGTTCCGAATACCTGGGTTCTTTTGAGAACGTTACGTTTCTCCTGCCAAGCGGCGCTATTGCCACACTTCGGCCTGGTCTCAGCCTCAGTCGAGAAGCTGGCATCCGTTACGAGCTTGAAGTCGAGGGGTTTTCAACTGCGGCCTTAGCAGAAGAGGCTGGAATGAGCGCTGCCCAAGCAATACTACTTGCGGCTATAACCCTCGACTTTGGAGTGCGATTGAACTACCAAAGTAATGAGCCACCAACCGTTTTTGATCGTTTAGAGCGCGGTGGTCTCAGCACAGTTAAAGGGGAGGCGTTCGGCTCATGGTCTCAAGAGATAGTTGTGCAAGAGCTCACGGACGCCTTTTCCCATACCGTCCGATCTCGCCGCCAAATCCTATCCATGGAGCTCTTCGCCGCGGCAGCCCTGGAATCAAATGACCGAGCAAGATTCGTCATGGCGGTCTCCGCTCTCGAACCACTCGCCGAACAAATCGACTTGGGACGAGAAGTCGCCGACTTTGTCTCAAAGATGTGCTCGGACCTTAAAGCCGACCCGACCATCTCACCTGAAATTCAGAACTCATTACGCGGACGAATACTTCAGTTGAAACGGGAATCTGTCCGACAAGCCTTGTTTCGGCTTTGCGAGAACTGGTTCCCTGGTGACCGCGGTGCTCGGAATCAGATTGATTCGGCCTACAAGCTTCGAAGCGAGATATTGCACGAAGGTAGACTCGCAGACCTCGACGTTGATCTCGCTCATGAAACCCGAAAAGTCGAAGGTTATCTCCGCCGGATCTATGCCAAAGAGTTTGGAATCCAGCTCAGAGTCCCCGTCACAAACTAACTGTCCAAGCAAGAAAGATACGACCAAGCTGCCGACAGACTTATTTGCCGAATAGCTGATTTTCTGTTGATGTCCACTGTTGATTTGGCAATAACCAAAGAGTCACGAAAACAGATCGGCTCCATTTTCGCCAGATCCTGTATCAGCAGAACATCCTGTTAGACTGCGTTGACCGGTTTTACGAATGCTGCGCAGCCGGACGCAGTCTTCGCAAGCTGCTAAAGATTTCGGTGGCATTACTTACGCGGTTTGATCCGCGCAGTAGCTTCAGCCACCAGCGGATCATCCGGCCAATAATGTTTCGGATACCGCCCCTTCAAATCCTTCTTCACCTCGGCGTAGGTGCTGCGCCAGAAGTTCGCCAGATCCTGCGTCACCTGCACCGGCCGCCGCGCCGGGGATAACAGATGCAGCTTGACCACTTGCCGGCCGCCGGCGATGCGCGGGGTTTCGGCCAGGCCAAACAACTCCTGCAAACGCACCGCGAGAATCGGCGGTTGCTCGCTGTAATCCAGACGAATCGATGAGCCCGACGGCACGCTCAAATGATGCGGCGCCAGTTCATCAAGCCGTTGCGGCAGCGGCCACGGCAGCAGGTTGTGGACGATGCTCGACAGGTCGAGGTTGGCGAAGTGGCTGAGCCGCGAGACCTTGCCCAGATAGGGCATCAGCCAGTGCTCAAGGCTTTTGAGCAGCGCAGCGTCGCTAACGTCCGGCCATTCGCTTTCGCCCTTGCCGGCCAGATCCAGCTGACGCAACAACGCTACCCGCGCCTGCCATTGGCGCAGCTCCGGCGTCCACGGCAACAGCTCCAGGCCTTTGCGTCGCACCAGGTTGACCAACGCCTGGCTGCGGGCGGTTTCGTCGAGGCCGGTCAGCGGCTCGCGGCTGAGGATCAGCTCGCCGACCTTGCGCTGGCGTTCGGCGCGCAACACGCCTTCGCGTTCGTCCCAATCCAGTTGGTCGACAACGCGCACCTGTTCGGCCAGCACTGAATCGAACAGCGCCGGATCGAAATCCGCCGCCAGATAAATCCGCTCTTCACGCTGCCCCTGACGACTGCCGAGATCGGCGATCACCAGCCACGGCTGTTTCATCAGGCTGTCGGCTTCGGCGAACAACGCCGCGCGACCGTTGGCCAGCCGATACTCGGCGCCACCGGCTCGGCGCTGTTGAGCAACGCGGTCGGGATAGGCCAGCGCCAGCAGCGCGCCGAGCCAGCGCGGATGATCGGGATCGCTGACCGGCTCCGACGCCGTGCCCCGCAGATAACCGCGATACTGCCGCGCCAGTTGCCGGGCTCGCTGCACCCCACCTTGCGCGCCGCGAGCGGCCCGTTCTTCGCCGGACAAGAGCACCAATCGGCTGTGCAGATCCGCGCCAGCACCGCGCAAGATATCGCGCTCGCCGAGCAATGCCGCGACGTCACACGCCATGTCGGCCAAACCAAGCGCCTGACCGCGCAACAGCAAATGGGCGATGCGCGGATGCGCCGGCAGTTCGGCCATGGCCTGACCGTGGCGGGTCAGCGCTTCGCCCTCCAGCGCACCCAAGCGTTCGAGCAAATCCTGAGCCTGTGCATAAGCGGCTGCCGGTGGAACGTCCAGCCAAACCAACTGGCCCGGCGTTACGCCCCAACGACCAAGTTGCAAGGCCAACCCGGCGAGGTCCGCCGAAAGAATTTCCGCGCTGCCGTAGGCCGCCAGTTGCTCGTGCTGATCCTGCGACCACAAGCGATAACACACGCCCGGCTCCAGTCGCCCGGCCCGACCCGCGCGCTGCGTGGCGCTGGCCTTGGAGATGCGCTGGGTGTCGAGGCGGGTCATGCCGCTGCCGGGATCGAATCGTGGCACCCGCGCCAGCCCGGCATCGATCACCACGCGCACGCCGTCGATGGTCAGGCTGGTCTCGGCGATGTTGGTGGCCAGCACCACTTTGCGTTTGCCCGCTGGGGCCGGATCAATCGCCGCACGCTGCGCGGCGAGGTCTAGTTCACCGTGCAACGGGCAGAGCAGCGTTTGCGTGTCGTTCCCCAGTGCATCCGTCAATTGCTGATGCACGCGCCGGATTTCCGCCTGCCCCGGCAGGAACACCAGCACGCTGCCGGTTTCGTCGTTCAGGGCTTCAAGGATGGTTTGCACCAAGCGTGGCTCGATGAATTCACCGGCCTGAAACGGTCGGCCCCAGCGCATCGCCACCGGGTACATGCGCCCTTCGCTGCGCAAAATCGGCGCGTCGTCGAGCAGCCCAGCCAAGCGTTCGCCTTCAAGCGTGGCCGACATCAAGAGGATTTTCAGCGGCTGATCGTCACGGAACAGTTCCCGACCGTTCAGGCTCAGGGCCAGCGCCAGATCCGCGTCGAGGCTGCGTTCGTGAAATTCATCGTAGATCAGCAACCCCACGCCTTCCAGCGCCGGGTCGTCTTGCAAGCGCCGGGTGAGAATACCTTCGGTGACCACTTCGATTCGGGTGTTGGGGCCGACCTTGCTGTCGAGCCGAATGCGATACCCCACGGTCTCGCCAACCTTCTCGCCCAGCTCACTGGCCAGACGCTCCGCCGCCGCCCGCGCCGCCAGGCGACGCGGTTCGAGCATCAGGATGGTTTGCCCGGCCAGCCAAGGCTCATTGAGCAAGGCCAACGGCACGCGGGTGGTTTTACCGGCACCGGGCGGCGCTTCGAGCACGGCTTCATGACGTGTCGCAAGGGCTTCACGCAGGGCGGGTAAAACTTCATCGATCGGCAAAGAAATCATGCTGGCTCCCAAACAGAGGGGCGAGTATAACGGCGAACTGTTTGGCGTAGTCTGAGCTCAAACCAGTAACGCTCTTAGCGTTCTACTCAGGAGATTTCATATGCGTGTTCCCTTTCGCCTGATCGGCGGTGTTTTGGTCGCAACCTTGCTGACTCAACTGACCGCCTGTGGTTCGATTTTCTATCCCGATCGCCGTGGCCAGATCGACGGCAAGATTGACCCGGCGATTGCCGTGCTCGACGCCGTGGGCCTGCTGTTCTACATCATCCCCGGCCTGATCGCGTTTGCCGTGGACTTCGCCACGGGCGCGATCTACTTCGCACCCGGCGAGACAGCCCAGGTCGCCCCGGAAAAACTCCAGGAAGCCATCGGCGCCGACGGCAAGGTCGATAACCTCAAGTTGCAGACTATTCTGGAACGTGAACTGGGCCGCAGCCTGCCGCTGGATGATCCGCGCCTGATCCAGCACAAGGGCAGCACCCAGCAACTGGCCCTGCTCGGCCTGCAACCTGCCGCGTAATCGGTGCACTTGAAGGAACGACCGCCCTCATGATTTCCAGCTCCGAACACGCCCGCCTGCTGCGGCTGGCGACCCGTGCCTCGGTGGGGGTGGCCTGCACGCTGATCATCGCCAAAGCCATCGCCTGGTGGCTTGGCGGCTCGGTGAGCATGCTCGCCGGGTTGACCGATTCGGCACTCGACGGCGTCACTTCGCTGCTCAACTTGCTGGCGGTGCACTACGCCCTGCGTCCGGCCGATGACGATCATCGCTACGGGCATGGCAAGGCGGAATCATTGGCCGGCATGGCGCAGGCACTGTTCATCGGCGGCAGTGCGGTGCTGATTGCATTGCAGGCATACGAACGTCTCAAGCATCCGGAACCGGTGGGCGCGCCGTGGATCAGCATTGGCGTGATTATCTTTTCGCTGGCCATGACCCTGGCGCTGCTGATGTTGCAGCATCGAGTGGTCAAGGCCACCGGCTCCAACGCCGTACGCGCCGACTCGTTGCACTACCGTTCGGACATGCTGCTCAACGGCAGCATCCTGGTGGCGCTGGTATTGGCCGGATTCGGCTGGTATCAGGTCGATGCCTGGTTCGGCCTGGGGATTGCCGCGTACATCCTCTGGAGCGCGATCACAATCGCCCGGGAAAGCTTTGCGGTGTTGATGGATGAAGAACTGCCGCCGGACGTCAGCCAGCACATGCTGGAACTGGCGTGCAGCGTGCCGGGGGTGTTGGGTGCACATGACCTGCGTACGCGGATTTCCGGCAATCAGTGGTTTGTGCAGTTGCACTTGGAATTGCCGGGGGAATTGACCCTGTCAGTCGCCCACGGCATCAGCGATCAAGCCGCCGATGCGATTCACGCCGCTTACCCGCGAGCCGAAGTGCTGGTGCACGCCGACCCGCAGGAAGTGGTGAAAGCCGCCAGGGCTCACAACGTCACGCGATAACCGCGACTGCTCAGGCAACCGCCCTGGGCTTGCCGGTAGGTTTGCACCACGGTCGGGTCCGGTTGGTAGGTGTCGACACGCGGATCGAAACCACTCTGCTCGACCGCCCAGCGGTAACAATCGTAGCCATCCTGATTGACCTGCTCCGGCGTCTGGCCGTTGGCCGGGTAGGCTTCAACGTCGATGCCATTACCGGTTACCAGCGGCTGTCCGGGCGGCTCGACCACCACGTAATCCTGGGTGCTCTGCTGATAGGCGTAGTACGAGCCGGCAGCCAGGAACAACAGCGAACCGCCGATCCAGACTTCCCGGGCGTAATCAGGCAAATACCGGATACGAATCCCGCGGGGCGGCTGTACCACCACGTAGCGCGGACCTTGCGGGCGATACCAGTAGCCACCGGAGTAGAAATAATCGCGACCGCCATAAGGCACGCGATAGTCCCGATCCGGGAAGCGGTCGATCACATGCCCCGGCCGATACTGGGGGCCTGGGCCCCAACCATTGCCGTGGCCGCTCGGGCGACCTTGCCAATGGTTGTTACCGTTGGACGGTGCACCTATGTAGCCATTCCAGTGCGGGTTGGGATCGTTGCGCCGCGGTTCGTCCTTGTAGTATCCACGGCGCGGCTCTTGGGTTTGCTGCACGGTGTCGGGCCGGGGCTGAATGGGCAAATCATTGGCCGGCAGTTGCGGCGGTGGGGGTGGCGAACGCACCCGACTGTTGTAGTCAGGCGGTGGACGGCTCTGCCATTGGCCGTTGTTCTGGTTTTGATTCGGGCCATTGTTCTGGCCTTGGCCGTTGTGCTCGAACTGGCGGCTGTTGTCGCCACGGATGATGTCGTTGTTCTGCGGGCGCGGCTGATTGTTGCCGCCATGCCCCTGATTATTGTTGCCCTGACGACCGCCGTCGCCGTACTGGCCGCCATCGGGGCTACGGCTCTGCGGCTCATCGGCCAGCGATTGCGCAGTCACACTGACACACAGCAAACCAACACCGGCCAAACGCCAGATGCGCGACTTCATGCTTTTCCTCACTGCGGGTTAGGGCTTGTACGTAAGACTGGAAATGCACAGGCCGGTTCTGCAACAGGTTATCAGTCGCGAAACTTATTTATTGAGGGGTGAAGGGCAAATTTCAGGCAAGAAAAAGGGGAGACCCGTCGGCCTCCCCTTGAGAACTTCGTCCGTGCTCGATGCTTGTGGCATCGGCTCACCTCACGCCGTCTTCTGGACAGTGTGTAGCTCGGGGGCCTGAACATCCCCGGTGGGGTGACGGCCGCGACTGGCCTGATTGGGCGAGTCGCACTGGACTGTTTGTCCGAGCAGTGATTCTGGTGATAAGAATAGGCTCGAGTCGCCGGCAGAGGATTGCGAAGATTGCTGAAATAAACATCACTTGCGCAATTTTTAACCCTGGATAGATAATCTGCCGCAATAGATATGACAAGGGACCGTTTGATGAGCAAACTCGACCGATACGACCTGAGCATTCTGGCTGAATTGCAGCGCGATGCGCGCATCTCCAATCAGGAGCTGGCCGAACGCATCGGCCTGTCACCTTCGCCCTGCTCCCGTCGCGTCAAGCAACTGGAAGACGACGGTTACATCTCCCGTCAGGTCGCCCTGCTCGACCGCAAGATGCTCGGCCTGAGCCTGACCGCTTACGTGCTGATCGGCATGGACCGCCACACCCCGGAGCGTTTCGAGAATTTCGAACAGGCCATCCGCACCTTGCCGCAAGTGCTGGAATGCAGCCTGGTGACCGGTATGGACGCCGACTATCAGCTCAAGGTCGTGGTGCCGGACATGGATCACTATCAAAAATTGCTACTGGGGCATTTGACGCGCATTGAAGGCGTGACCAGTGTTCGGTCGAGTTTTGTGTTGAATCAGGTTTTGAACAGCACCGAACTGCCTTTGACTCATTTGCGCAGCTGATAGAGGGTTGTGGGGCTGACTGTGGCGAGGGAGCTTGCTCCCGCTCGGCTGCGAAGCAGTCGCAAGCCCAACACATGCGGTGTGCCAGAGATAACTCGATTGCAGATTTCAGGGCCGCTCCGCGCCCCAGCGCGAGCAAGCTCCCTCGCCACAGCCGCGACACACTGCCGCAGGCCAATACTGCACGCGACCTGCCAGGCGTATACTCCCCGCGCCCTTTTAGCCTCGCCCGCGCTGGAGAAGTTCGATGGATCCTGCAGTATTCGAAGAGTGGATGATGACCGGACTGGTCAGCATCCTGATCATTTTCATGGGTTTCATCGTCTGGGATCTGGCGAAAAAGTCCAAGGCCGGGCGTTTCGGCTCGTTCATTCTGTTCTTCGTGCTGGGCCTGGGCGTGGCGGCGTTCGTGATCAAGAGCGTAGTGATCGGCCTGATCGAAACCGGCTCCTTATAAGCGCGCCGGCACTTCCTTCCACTGGCCCTGATCGAGACCTTCGATCGTCCAGTCGCCGATCCTGACCCGCACCAACCGCAACGTCGGCAAGCCCACAGCTGCCGTCATGCGTCGCACCTGGCGGTTGCGACCTTCGCGAATCACCAACTCCAGCCAACGGGTCGGCACGCTTTTGCGAAAGCGTACCGGCGGATTGCGTGGCCACAACTCGGGCTCATCCAGTTGCCGCGCCTCGGCGGGCAAGGTCATGCCGTCGTTCAATTCAACGCCATCACGCAAGCGCTGCAACTGCTCGGCGCTCGGCTCGCCCTCCACTTGCACCCAATACGTCTTGGCCAGTTTGTGTTTGGGGTCGGCGATGCGCGCCTGAAGCTGACCGTCGTTGGTCAGCAACAGCAAGCCTTCGCTGTCGCGGTCCAGTCGTCCTGCCGGGTAGATCCCGGGAATCTCGATGTAATCCTTGAGTGTCGCGCGCCCTTCGCCGTCGCTGAACTGCGTCAGCACATCGAACGGCTTGTTGAACAGGATCAGCTTCGGCTCGGCCGGTGGTGCCTTGGCAACACGGCGCGCGGCTGAGGGGGCTGGCTTCGCGCCAGGGCGGCGGGAAACGGGACGTTGTGGACGGGACATGGCGAAGAGAACATCTAGCGGTCAGGGCCCACTATGCTAGTGGCCTGACCGCCAAATGACCACGAGAACAATCAGCGGAACGGCGGCTCGTCGAAGCTGCGCAGTTTGCGCGAGTGCAGCGAATTGAGTTCGGTGCGCAACAGATCGACCGCTTCGATACCGATTTTCAGATGCTGGCTGACCGCGCGTTCATAGAAGGCGTTGGCCGAGCCCGGCAACTTGATCTCGCTGTGCAGCGGTTTGTCCGAAACGCAGAGCAACGTGCCGTAAGGCACCCGCAAACGATAACCCTGGGCGGCGATGGTGCCGCTTTCCATGTCGACCGCCACGGCGCGGGACAGGTTGATCAGCGGTCGCTCCTGAGCCCAACGCAACTCCCAGTTACGGTCGTCGTAGGTCAACACGGTGCCGGTGCGCAGGCGCTTCTTCAGTTCGTCGCCCTTCTCGCCGGTGATGTTTGCCGCCGCTTGCTGCAAAGCCATCTGCACTTCGGCCAGGGCCGGGATCGGAATGTTCGGCGGCACTACCCGGTCGAGAATCCCGTCGCGACGCATGTAAGCATGCGCCAGCACGTAGTCGCCAATCGTCTGCGACTGACGCAAGCCGCCGCAGTGACCGATCATCAGCCAGCAATGTGGACGCAGCACGGCCAGGTGGTCGGTGATGTTCTTGGCGTTGGACGGGCCGACGCCGATATTCACCAGCGTCACGCCGTGGCCGTCGGTGGCGATCAGGTGATAGGCCGGCATCTGGTAGCGGTGCCAGACCACACCGGCGGCAATCGCCGAGGCTTCGCCGTGATCCATGCTCTTTTCGATGATCACGTTGCCCGGCAGCACCATGCGCACGAAACGCGGATCGCTGCGCAACTGCTCCAGGCCATGGACGATGAACTGGTCAACGTAACGGTGGTAGTTGGTCAGCAGGATCCACGGCTGCACATGGCGCCAGTCGCTGCCGGTGTAATGCACCAGGCGGCGCAGGGAGAAGTCCACTCGCGCGGCGTCGAACAACGCCAGCGGCAGCGGATCGGTGTTTTCCCAATCGTACAGGCCGTCAGCGATGCCATCAGTGGCGGCCGACAGATCAGTGCTCGGGAACACCCGTGCCAGCACGGCAGCGGTCACGCCGGAGCCGGCCAGCTCATCGCCCTGCTCAACCACGTACGGATAAGGAATGTTTTGCTGGCTGACACCGACTTCCACGGTCACGGTAAAGTCGTGCATCAACGGCACGAGCTGTTCCAGCAGGTATTTACGAAAAGCCGCCGGATGGGTGACGGTGACGCTGTAGGTGCCTGGCAACTGAACCTTGGCGTAGGCGCGGGTGGTCTGCGGGACTTCGCCCTGGCAATTGTAGGTCAGACGCAATTCGGGATAACGAAACAGCGCACGCTGCTCGGCATCGGGCTCGACACGATCCTTGAGGTAGCGCTTGAGCGCCTGATTGAGCGCGGTGGTTGCACGATTGTGCAAAAGCGCAAGCCGATCCACGGCTTGCTCGGCGGTTTGAACGACAATAAAAGCTTCGGTCACGATCAGCATCCTGTGTTCTGACTTGCAGGCCTTCATCTTGCCTGCATCAAAGCTTCACGGGAACAGTGGCCACGACACAAATGCCTTGAACGCCGCAGATCCAATGTGGGAGCGAGCCTGCTCGCAAAGGCGGTGTATCAGTCAACATCACTGTTGAATGTTGAAACGTCATCGCGAGCAGGCTCCCACAGGGGTCCCGTGGTGATCAGAAACCCTGCGGGGTCGAACGGGCGACAATGGCTTGCACATCCATGCCGCGTGGCAACGCGCCATAAACCCGGCCACCGCCATTTAAGCGGCTGGCGATAAAAGCATCACTGACCGCCGAATTCCCCGCTTCCAGCAACAGCTTGGCCTGCAACCCAAGCGCGATGTCTTCGGTCAACTGCCGGGCGCGATATTGAATGTCGCTGGTGTCCTTGAACGCGGCCTGCAATTGACCGATGTGCGCTGCCAGACGCTTGTCGCCATGACCGTTCCCCAATTCGCTGAACAGCGCATCCAGCACACCCGGCTCTTTCGACAACGCACGCAGCACATCAAGGCACTGCACGTTGCCGGAACCTTCCCACGTCGAGTTGACCGGTGCCTCGCGGTACAGGCGCGGCAGGATGCTGTCCTCGACATACCCCGCCCCACCCATGCATTCGGCGGCTTCGTTGATCATGGCCGGCGCCCGTTTGCAGATCCAGTACTTGCCCACCGCCGTCACCAGTCGGGCGAATTTGGCTTCCTGGGCATCGTCCAGATGATCCAGCGCCCGGCCCATGCGCAGACTCAACGCCAGCGCCGCTTCGCTTTCCAGCGCCAGGTCCGCCAGCACGTTTTGCATCAAGGGTTGTTCGCTGAGCAATCTACCGCCCACCGAGCGGTGAGCGCAGTGATGACTGGCCTGGGTCAGTGCCTGACGCATCAGGGAACTGGAACCGACCATGCAATCGAAGCGGGTCATGGCGACCATTTCGATGATCGTCGGAACGCCACGCCCCTCTTCGCCGACCATCCACGCCAGCGCGCCCCGGAATTCCACTTCGCTGGAAGCGTTGGAGCAGTTGCCGAGCTTGTTTTTCAAACGCTGGATGTAGAACTGATTGCGCGTGTCATCCGGACGATGGCGCGGCAACAGGAAACAGGTCAGGCCCTTGTCGGTCTGCGCCAGGGTCAGGAAGGCATCGCACATCGGCGCCGAGCAGAACCACTTGTGCCCCACCAGTTCGTAGGCCTGGCCCGGACCGCTGGCGCCCACCGGATAGGCCTTGGTGGTGTTGGCGCGCACATCGGTGCCGCCCTGTTTCTCGGTCATGGCCATGCCAATGGTGACCCCCGCCTTATGCGCCATGCCGACGTTGCGCGGGTCGTACTCGGTGGCGAGGATTTTTGGCAACCATTGTTCCGCCAGATCCGCTTGCAGACGCATTGCCGGAACACTGGCGAACGTCATGGTCAACGGGCAACCGCTGCCGGCTTCGGCCTGACTGTGCAAATACGTCATGGAAGCTCGGGCCACGTGGGCGCCGGACTGCGGATGGGCCCAGGGCAACGAGGTCAAGCCATGCTCGACCGCCGTGCGCATCAATTCGTGATAGGACGGGTGGAACTCCACCAGGTCGATGCGGTGCCCGTATCGATCATGGCTGCTGAACACCGGTTTGTTCTGATTGGCCAGAAACCCGGCGTCCATCAACGGTCCACCGGCCAGTGCGCCGTACGCGTCGATCCGCGACTCGGCCCAACCGGCACCGAAACGCCGCGACCACTCCTGTAACGGCAAGTCGATGCGATACAGGTTGGCACCGTCCAGTGACGGCGGCTGATTGGTGACTTCGTGGGTTTCGGCGAACTGATGCAGGTTCATGACGGGCTCCTCTGGTCAGCCAAGGGATTTCAGTTAAGCACCGCCCCCCGACTGAAAAAAGTGTCATACCCGCCTAACTGTCGGCGCTTTCGCCCTGCTGTGAACAGAGCACCCGGCGGTAGAGCGCCACCTGCAAGTCTTCGAACTTCACCGGTTTGTTCAGGTAATCAATCAGCGCACCGGTCGGACAGCGCTCGCGATCCACACCCTGCGCAATCACGAACACCGGCAATTGCGAGCACCCCGGCAATGCACGAATCTGGCAGCAGACGGAAACGCCGTCCATCGGCTGCAACTCGTAATCAAGCAACACGGCGTCAACCGTTTCACGCTGCAGGAAATCCAGCGCAGCGCTGGCACTGTCAGCGGTGCGCACCCGAAATCCGAGCTTGAGCAACATGCCGCGCATCACCAACTGGTTGACGTTGTTGTCGTCGACCAGCAATACCGCGCAGTCCTGAGGCAGGCGCAGACGCGAAAGATCCCGGGGCATGAAAGACGCTGAAGGGCGCTCCAGCGGTGGCACTTCAAACTCGACGTCGAGCTGGAAGCGACTGCCGCGCCCCGGTTCCGAGCGGTGAGTCAAGCGACCGCCGAGCAATTCGACCAATTGGCGACAAATCGCCAGGCCAACCCCCAGACCTCCGTATTCACGGGTCATAGAGCCGTCGAGCTGGAAGAAGCGCTGGTACATCGTCGCCTCCCCCAGATCGGTGAAGCCGATACCGGTATCGATCACTGCAAACGACAACGCCAGCCGATCGGGCGAGACTGTTTTTCCGGACACCCGTAATGCCAGCCCGCCGACCCGGGTGAACTTGATCGCGTTATCCAGCAGACATTCCAGGCATTGCGCCAACTTGGCGCTGTCACCTTGCAACCGATCCGGCACCCCGGGTGCCACATCGACCTTGAAGTCCAGCGACTTGCTCGTTGCGTTGCCGTCGAACTGCACACGCAATGCCTCGACCAAGCCGCGCAAGCTGAACGTCGACGGCGATGCCTTGAGCTTGCCGGCCTGCAACTCGGTCAGGGTGAGGATGCCGTTGACCATGCGCATCATCTCCCGCGCCGATCCGGCAGCGGTTTGCTGATACTGCTCGAGCTCCGGGTCCATCTCGACGGTTTGCATCAGCTCCAGAGAACCGATCACGCCATTCATCGGCGTACGCAGCTCGTGGGTCAAGGTGGCGAGGAACTCGTCCTTGAGCTTGTTGCTGTGGGCCAATTGCTGATTGAGCACTTCAAGTTTTTGCCCTGCGTCGAACAGGGTTTGCGCCTGCTGTTCACGCATGGCGTTGATGCGGTCGGCCAGGGCCAGGGACAGTAGCGCCACTTCGATGGCCGAGCCGATCTGGCTGGAATACATGGTCAGGAAGACGTTCGGCAGATACCCCAGCACCATCATCGTGTTGATGATGCCGCCCAGCAAAAATGCCGACCAGGCAATGATGAAGTAGCGTGCAACCCGCAACCCGCGCAGCCAGGCAAATATCCCGGCGGCGAAGATCACCACGGTGAAGGTCAGTGCCAGGGCTGTCGCCAGGCGCAGGGCCAAGGCATAACTGGTCATCAGCGACAGCCCGACCACCAGCGCACTGAACGCCACCAACGCCAGTAGCAAGCGGTCGAGCCAGCGGCTGTGGGTCGACGTCTGCAAGAAACTGCGGGCGAACTGACTGCCGAACAACCCGGCGCAGCCAATGAAAAACGGTGTCGCGGCATTCGCCCACCAGGGATTGTCCGGCCAGAAATACTGCACGGCCGCGCCGTTTACCGACAGCTGATACAAGCCGAACGAAGCGATATAGAAGATGTAATAGAGGTAACTGGTGTCACGTACGCTGAGGTAGATGAACAGGTTGTAAATCAACATGCCCAGCAATACACCGTAAATCAGCCCCAGCACATAGAGCCGCACGGGCTGCTCTTCGAGGTAGGCCGTGCTCGACCACAACGTGACCGGCGCCTGGATCGAACCCTGGCTTTGCAGGCGCAGGTACACGGTTTGCGTCTGGCCGGGCGTGAAGTCCAGATTGAACAGGTAGTTGTTCTGGCGAATCTCGCGACTGGCAAACGGCAAGGCATCGCCCGTCTGCCAGACCTTCTGGTAGTCGCCGCGAGCATCGGGCAAGTAGAGATCAAGGTGGTCGAGCGGCGGATAGGCCAGTTCCAGCAGCCAGGTGCGTTGCGCCGCCGGGTTAGTCGGGCGGTATTGCAGGTCGATTTTCAGCCAGAATACAGAGCGCGAATAGCCGGCGTTGAGCGTGGCTTTGTCATGCGCCTGGAAGTTGCCGGCGGCCGCTTGCGCACGCACCTGGGCGATGCTCGCCTGACCGTCTGCATCTTCAAACACTTGCAGGGATCGGCCCAGGGGAAGGCTCTGTGTGAACTCATCGAATTCGACGGCGTTCGCCAAAAGGGGCAAACACAACAGCAACATCAGCAAATAGCGCATTTATGCCCCAGCGTGGCCTGTCCGGTTCTGTCAGGAAGCCCCCCATTCCTTTTGAGCAGACGTAAAACCGGTGTTTTCTGTTATTTGTTTGGATCCACTCTAGCATAGCCGCTGATGGCTATTGAGCACTACCGGAATTTTTCCTGAAAAGGCTCTAGAACGGGCGTTCCAGCGAAGATTATTGAGATAAAACTGTTGACTTGATCAGATCTTCCAAGGCATCGCGGACAGCGTGGCGAGGGAGCTTGCTCCCTCGCCACAATGTATCGCCCGGACCGCTTGTCGCTACACCCGAAAAAGAATGTTTGGTGGTAAGCTCGCGCACCATGAATATCTACAGCTCTCGCCCCGTTGTCCTCTGTCTCTCCGGCCACGACCCAAGTGGTGGCGCCGGCTTGCAGGCAGATATCGAAGCCCTGCTCGCTCAGGGTTGCCATGCGGCTCCGGCCGTCACCGCCCTGACCGTGCAAGACACGGTCAATGTCACTGACTTCCGCGTCCTCGACCGTGAGTGGGTGTTGGCCCAGGCCAATGCCGTGCTCAACGATTCCGAGGTGGCGGCCGTCAAACTGGGCATGCTCGGTTCCCTGGAAATGGTCGACACCGTGGTCGAACTGCTTTCGGCAAACCCGCACCTGCCAGTGGTCTGCGACCCGGTGCTGCGCGCCGGCGGCGGCGGACGACTGGGCAAGGATGAGGTTGGCTACGCCATGCGCGAACGCCTGCTGCCGCGGTCGATCATCGCCACCCCTAACCTCCCCGAAGCCCGCATTCTCGCCGAACTGCCTGAAGGCACCGCGGACGAATGCGCTGAAAAACTGCTGCCGTTCGTCAAACACCTGCTGATCACCGGCGGTCACGGCGACGAGACTGAAATCCACAACCGCCTGTACACCCGCGACGGTCTGCGCGAAACCTTTATCTGCCAGCGTCTGCCGGGCAGTTACCATGGTTCCGGTTGCACCCTGGCCAGCGCGCTTGCCGGTCGTCTGGCACAGGGCGAAAACCTCGCCAGCGCCGTACAGACCGCGCTTAACTACACGTGGCGCACCCTGCGCGATGCCGAGCAGTTGGGCAAAGGTCAGTTCGTACCCCGTCGCTTGCCGCTGGATTTCTGTTCGTAACTTTCAATTCGTGATGCGGTGAGGCTTGCCTGATGAAACTACGTGGCCTGTACGCCATTACCGACAGCCAGCTACTGGCCGGTAGATTTCTTTCGTACGTGGAGGCGGCGCTGGAAGGCGGCGTCACCCTGCTGCAGTACCGCGACAAGAGCAGCGACGAGGCCCGTCGCTTGCGCGAAGCCGAGGCCTTGCGCAACCTGTGCGATCGCTACAAGACCCAGCTGATCATCAATGACGATGCCGAACTCGCCGCGCGCCTGAACGTCGGCGTGCATCTGGGCCAGACCGATGGCCCGCTGTCGCCGACCCGCGCACTGCTCGGTTCCAAAGCGATCATCGGCTCGACCTGTCACGCGCAAATCGAACTGGCTGAGCAAGCAACAAAAGAAGGCGCCAGCTACGTCGCCTTCGGCCGCTTCTTCAATTCCAACACCAAACCCGGCGCACCGACCTGCAGCCTCGATCTGCTCGACCAGGCCCGCAAGCAACTGCACCTGCCGATCTGCGCGATCGGCGGCATCACCCTCGATAATGCCGCGCCGCTGGTGGCCCACGGGGTCGACCTGCTCGCCGTGGTGCATGGCCTGTTCGGCGCCGAGAGCACGGCAGAAGTGACCCGCCGCGCCCGCGCCTTCAACGAATTACTGAAAATCTGATTTGAGAGCCCGATCATGTCTCGTTCCGAAACCCTGTTTGCCAATGCCCAGAAACACATTCCCGGTGGCGTGAACTCGCCGGTTCGCGCGTTCAAGAGCGTCGGCGGCACGCCGCTGTTCTTCAAACACGCCGAAGGCGCCTACGTTACTGACGAAGACGACAAGCGTTATGTGGATTATGTCGGCTCCTGGGGCCCGATGATCCTCGGCCACAGCCACCCGGACGTGCTGGACGCAGTACGCAAGCAGCTGGAGCACGGCCTGTCCTACGGCGCGCCGACCGAGATGGAAACCCAGATGGCGGATCTGGTCTGTTCCCTCGTGCCGTCGATGGAAATGGTGCGCATGGTCAGCTCCGGCACCGAAGCGACCATGAGTGCGATCCGCCTGGCCCGTGGTTTTACCGGTCGCGACAGCATCATCAAGTTCGAAGGCTGCTACCACGGTCACTCCGACAGCCTGCTGGTCAAGGCCGGTTCCGGCGCCCTGACCCAAGGCGTACCGAGCTCGGCCGGTGTACCGGCAGCGTTCGCCAAACACACCCTGACCCTGCCGTTCAACGACATCGATGCCGTTGAAGCGATGCTCGCCGAAGTCGGCGAGGACGTTGCTTGCATCATCGTCGAGCCCGTGGCCGGCAACATGAACTGCGTGCCTCCTGCCCCGGGCTTCCTCGAAGGCCTGCGCACCCTGTGTGACAAATACGGCGTGGTGCTGATTTTCGACGAAGTGATGACCGGTTTCCGCGTTGCCCTCGGTGGCGCCCAGGCTCACTACGGCGTAACGCCGGACCTGACCACCTTCGGCAAGATCATCGGTGGCGGCATGCCGGTGGGTTGCTTCGGCGGCAAACGCGAGATCATGTCGCGCATTGCGCCGCTCGGCCCGGTTTACCAGGCTGGCACGCTGTCGGGTAACCCGCTGGCGATGGCCGCAGGCCTGACCACCCTGCGCTTGATCAGCCGCCCTGGCTTCCACGCCGAGCTGACCGACTACACCACGCGCCTGCTCGATGGCCTGCAAGTGCGCGCCGATGCGGCGGGCATTCCGTTTGTGACCACCCAGGCCGGAGGCATGTTCGGCCTGTACTTCAGCGGTGCCGACGACATCGTGACCTTCGAGGACGTGATGGCCAGCGACGCCGCCCTGTTCGGCCGCTTCTTCCATCTGATGCTGGAAGGCGGCGTGTACCTGGCACCGAGCGCCTTCGAAGCGGGCTTCACCTCGATCGCCCATGGCGAAGCCGAACTGAAGCTGACCCTGGATGCCGCCGAGCGCGCATTTGCTGCACTGAAGTAACGCTGTTGCACTGACGCCGGCCAACGCTGGCGTCAGCTTTTACCTGCACTCCTGCCCTTTTTCCTGTTCATCTGCTAATAATCCCCCGCAAAGTGGGCGATATATTTCCCGCGCAGCAGAAAAACGAGTAAAGACTTTGTAAGGTTGCCCCTGCTTATTTCATAATGCGCGCTTATTGGATCCCCTCGATGGGTCCGCGCGCCCTTCAGAGGTAAGTCGATTCCCATGAACCGCACCGGCCGCGCCCTTTCACTGGGCTGCCTGTTGCTCCTTCAGCCCCTGCTCGCGCTCGCACAAGCAGGCGGTAACTCGTTGTTAATCCCAGCGATGGGTCGCTGCACCCTCAATACCCAGCCGCAAGACCTGGCACAGGCACTCGCTGCCTGCCAAAAAGCGTCGGATGAAGGGGATGCACAAGCGCAATACGAGTTGGGTGAGTTTTATTACGAAGGTAAAAATGCGCCGCGCGACCTCAATCAAGCCCTGAGCTATTTCGAGAAGGCCTCGCTGCAAGGTCACGCCCAGGCGCAATTCAAACTCGGCAGCATGTTCTTCCATGGCGAAGGCGTCCCGGCCAATAACGTTCAGGCGTATATCCTGCTGAAAATGGCGGCGGTCAACGGCGCTGAAGAGGCACTGGATACGGCGGACGAAGTCACCGAAAAGATGCCCCGCGAGGAACTGGAAGTCGCTACCCAGGTGCTTGGGCAAATTTTCCGTAAATATCTGATGGAATTGCAAAGCGTTGACGGGCGTACGCCGTTCGCGCCACTTCCCTGATTTCTGCTCTGGCTACTGACGCCATCGCTGGCAAGCCAGCTCCTACAGGGTTCGCGTAATTCTGTAGGCGCTGGCTTGCCAGCGATGGGCCCGACTCGGCCTGAAACCTTACTTCTCAGGCATCGGCATCGGAAACGGCATGACATTGCCGACCGCGCCGCGGGCTTCGCTGATTTTCGGTGTTCCCAGACGCTCGACCTCATCGATGCGCACGATCGAATGCATCGGCACAAAACTGCGCACCACGCCTTCGAACTGAGCCTTGAGCTTCTCTTCGCTCGGATCGACGACCACTTGCGTGCGCTCGCCAAAGACGAACTCTTCCACTTCCAGAAAGCCCCACAGATCACTTTGATAGATCTGCTTGGCGTACATTTCGAACACCTGGCCCTGGTTGAGGAAAATCACCTTGTAGATTGGAGCTTCACGTTTGGTCATGGTGGGCGAGCAACACATCGGGGGATAAAAATGAGGGCGCGAACTATAGCATAGCCATCGGACGCGTAGCGGTAGGAACCTGGGTTCATGTTCCCTATAATGCGCGGTTCTTTGAATCACGTGATGACTCTATTCCATGGCCAAGAAGCTTTACATCGAAACCCACGGTTGCCAGATGAACGAGTACGACAGCTCGCGCATGGTGGATCTGCTGGGTGAACACCAGGCCCTGGAAGTCACCGCTCGCGCTGAAGATGCAGACGTGATCCTGCTCAACACCTGCTCGATCCGCGAACGTGCCCAGGACCGGGTCTACTCGCAGCTGGGCCGCTGGCGCGAACTGAAACTGGCCAACCCGGACATGGTCATTGCCGTCGGCGGTTGCGTGGCCAGCCAGGAAGGCGCGGCGATCCGCGATCGCGCACCCTATGTCGATGTGGTGTTCGGTCCGCAAACCCTCCACCGCCTGCCGGAAATGATCGACGCCGCGCGCAGCAGCAAACTGCCGCAAGTCGACGTCTCGTTCCCGGAAATCGAAAAATTCGATCACCTGCCCGAGCCGCGCATCGACGGGCCAAGCGCCTATGTGTCGGTGATGGAAGGTTGCAGCAAGTACTGCACGTTCTGCGTGGTGCCTTACACCCGTGGAGAAGAAGTCAGCAGGCCGTTCGACGACGTGATCGCCGAGATCATTCACCTGGCCGAAAATGGCGTGCGCGAAGTGACGCTGCTGGGGCAGAACGTCAACGGTTATCGCGGCAAGACCCACAACGGGCGCCTGGCCGATCTGGCCGAGCTGATCCGCGTGGTCGCCGCCGTCGACGGCATCGACCGCATCCGCTACACCACCTCGCATCCTCTGGAATTCTCCGACAGCCTGATCCAGGCCCACGCCGACGTGCCGGAACTGGTCAAACACCTGCATTTGCCCGTGCAATCAGGCTCGGACCGTATGCTCGCCGCGATGAAGCGTAACCACACGGCGCTGGAATACAAATCCAAACTGCGCAAACTGCGCGCCGCTGTACCGGGAATCTGCATCAGCTCGGACTTTATCGTCGGCTTCCCGGGCGAGACCGAGAAAGACTTCGAGCAAACCATGAAGCTGATTCAGGACGTGGGCTTCGACTTTTCCTACTCGTTCGTCTACAGCCAGCGCCCGGGTACTCCCGCCGCCGACCTGGCTGACGACACCCCGGAAGAGCTGAAAAAAGAACGCCTGAACGCCCTGCAACATCGCCTGAACCAGCAGGGTTTCGAAATCAGCCGACAAATGGTCGGCTCGATCCAGCGGATTCTTGTAACCGACTATTCCAAGAAAGATCCCGGCGAGCTGCAGGGCCGGACCGAGAATAACCGGATCGTCAACTTCCGCTGCGACAATCCAACCCTGATCGGCCAGTTCGCCGACGTGCACATCGATGCGGCGCAACCGCACTCGCTGCGCGGTTCGCTGATCCAGTAACACCGATCTCTGTGGGAGCTGGCTTGCCAGCGACAGGGCCAGCAAGCCCGACAACGATGTCGCCAGTGACATCGCCATCGCTGCAAGCCAGCTCCCACAGTGAAATGCATTGTTCGTGAGAACGGGTTGATCCATTTAAGAGCTTTCGCACCCGCGCCACTGGCGCTATCCTTGAATCATCACTATTGCCCCAGGGCGGCTAAATACGACCTTGAACGCACCCATCGAACCACATCGTTTCATCCTCGAGCCTTTTGAAGCTCGCCGCTTCGCCAATCTGTGCGGGCAATTCGACGAGCACCTACGTCTTATCGAACAGCGCCTGACTATCGAGATCCGCAACCGCGGCAATCAGTTCGAGCTGATCGGCGAGCCCAAACACACCACCTCCGCGGAAAACCTTCTGCGCCGCCTGTACCGGGAAACCAAGGGTACCGAGCTGTCGCCGGACATGGTTCACCTGTTTCTGCAGGAATCCGCTGTTGAAGAGCTGGATAATCACGCGCCCGCCGAAGCCTCCGTCGCCCTGCGCACCAAAAAAGGCATGATTCGCCCTCGCGGCTTGAATCAGCTGCGCTACGTAAAGGAAATCCTCGGTAACGACATCAACTTCGGCATTGGCCCGGCCGGTACCGGCAAGACCTACCTGGCCGTTGCCTGCGCGGTGGACGCGCTGGAGCGCGAGCAGATTCGCCGCATCCTGCTGGTGCGACCGGCGGTTGAGGCGGGTGAAAAACTCGGCTTCCTGCCGGGCGATCTGTCACAGAAGATCGACCCGTACCTGCGCCCGCTCTACGACGCGCTGTATGAGATGCTCGGTTTCGAATACGTGGCCAAGCTGATTGAGCGCCAGGTCATCGAAGTTGCGCCACTTGCCTACATGCGCGGCCGGACGCTGAACAACAGTTTCATCATCCTCGATGAAAGCCAGAACACCACCGTCGAACAGATGAAAATGTTCCTGACCCGGATCGGTTTCGGCTCGACGGCCGTCATCACTGGCGACATCACCCAGGTCGACCTGCCCCGCGGCACCAAGTCAGGTCTGCACCACGTGATTGAAGTGCTCAAGGACGTACCGGGCATCAGCTTCACTCACTTCCAGCCCAAGGACGTCGTGCGCCATCCACTGGTGCAGCGGATCGTCGAAGCCTATGAGCGCTTCGAAACCAAAGCGGCCGACGATGCAGCCGCCAAGGAAAGCCGCCGCGATGCTTGAGCTTGACCTGCAAATCGCCACCCAAGCCAGCGCCCCCAGCGAAGCCGAGTTCCGCCAATGGTGCGAACTGGCTCTGCGCCAGCGCACCGCGGATTCGGAAATGACCATTCGGCTGGTCGACGAAGCCGAAGGCCGCGAGCTGAACCACACGTGGCGGCAAAAAGATTACGCAACCAACGTCCTGTCGTTCCCGGCGGACGTGCCGGACGAGTTTCTCGACATCCCGCTGCTGGGCGATCTGGTGATCTGCGTGGCCGTGGTTGAGCGCGAAGCCGCCGAACAAGGCAAGGAGCTCAAGGCCCATTGGGCCCACCTGGTGATTCACGGCTGCTTGCATCTATTGGGTTACGACCATATAGATGACGAAGAAGCCGAAGAAATGGAAGCACTGGAACGAACGTTGCTTGCCGAGCTGGGCTTTCCCGATCCGTACGCGGACGACGAAACCGACGCATTCCCTACCGAAACAACAAAGGATTCAGAGTAATCGCTATGAGCGAAGATCGATCGAGCAACGGGCAGAAGTCATGGCTGGGTAAGCTCACCCAGGCTTTTGCCCACGAGCCGAAAAACCGCCAGGAGCTGCTGGAGCTGCTGCGCGACGCACACCAGAACAAACTGTTGGACAGCGAAGCGCTGGCCATTGTCGAAGGCGCCATCCAGGTTGCGGACCTGCAAGTACGGGACATCATGGTCCCGCGCTCGCAGATGATCAGCATCAAGGCGACCCAGACACCTCGCGAGTTCCTGCCGGCCGTGGTCGATTCGGCTCACTCCCGCTACCCGGTCATCGGCGAAAGCCATGATGACGTGATGGGCGTGTTGCTGGCCAAGGACTTGCTGCCGTTGATCCTCAAGGAGAACGGCGACAGCTTCAACATCAAGGACCTGCTGCGCCCGGCCACTTTCGTGCCGGAGTCCAAGCGCCTGAATGTATTGCTGCGCGAATTTCGCGCCAACCATAACCACATGGCCATCGTCATCGACGAGTACGGCGGCGTTGCCGGCCTGGTGACGATCGAAGACGTGCTGGAACAGATCGTCGGCGACATCGAAGACGAGCACGACGTCGAAGAAGACAGCTACATCAAACCGCTGCCCAGCGGTGACTTCCTGATCAAGGCGCTGACGCCGATCGAGAACTTCAACGAGTTCTTCGACAGCGAATTCTCCGATGATGAGTTCGACACCGTGGGCGGCCTGGTGATGAGCGCGTTCGGGCACCTGCCTAAGCGCAACGAAATCACTGAAATCGGTGCCTATCGTTTCCGTATCCTGAATGCCGACAGCCGTCGGATTCACTTGCTGCGCCTGACGCCCATTGCTCGCTAAGGATTGAAATGCGCTGGACAACCCGCCCCGGCTGGCCCGGTAACCTGCTGGCCGTGGCGGCCGGTGCAATCACCACCCTGGCGTTGGCGCCGTTCGATATCTGGCCGCTGGCATTGCTGGCGGTCGGGCTTTTCTACGCGGGTCTGCGCGAGCTGACGCCACGCCAGGCCCTGGGCCGTGGCTGGTGCTTCGGCTTCGGCCTGTTTGGCGCGGGTACCAGCTGGATCTATTACAGCATTCACCACTTCGGTGGCGCTTCGGTGCTACTGGCCGGTTTCCTGATGCTGATCTTCACGGCAGCGATTGCCTGGTTCTTCGCGCTGCCAGCCTGGCTTTGGGCGCGCTGGCTACGGCGTAACGAAGCCCCGCTGGCGGATGCCCTGGCATTTGCAGCGCTGTGGGTCGGCCAGGAGGCCTTCCGCGGCTGGTTCCTGACCGGTTTCCCATGGCTATATTCTGGCTACAGCCAGCTCGACGGCCCGCTGGCCGGGCTCGCCCCCGTCGGCGGGATGTGGCTGATTTCCTTCTCCCTGGCCCTGACCGCTGCGCTGATCTACAACGGCATGCGCCTGATCCGTAGCGCACGTAAAGGCTTCATCGTGATGGGCGCGTTGCTGCTGGTCGCCCCATGGATCGCCGGCATGGCCTTGAAGCACCACGCCTGGACCAGCCCGGCGGGTGCACCCCTGAGTGTCGCGGCGATTCAGGGCAACATCGAACAGAGCATGAAGTGGGACCCGGCGCAGCTCAACGCACAGCTCGCGCTGTACCGCGACATGAGCATGAGTTCCAAGCGCGTCGACTTGCTGATCTGGCCGGAAACCGCGGTGCCGGTGCTGAAGGAGTCCGCCCAGGGCTACCTGGACATGATGGGGAGCTTCGCCGCGCAACGGGACTCAGCCCTGATTACCGGCGTCCCGATCCGCCAGGTCGTCCATCAGCAGAAGCGCTTTTTCAACGGTATTACCGTGGTCGGCGAAGGCGATGGCACCTATCTCAAGCAAAAACTGGTGCCGTTTGGCGAGTATGTGCCCCTGCAGGATGTACTGCGCGGGTTGATCGCGTTCTTTGACCTGCCGATGTCGGACTTTGCCCGCGGCCCGGCCGATCAGCCGATGCTGCAAGCCAAGGGTTACCAGATCGCGCCGTTCATCTGTTATGAGGTGGTGTACCCGGAATTCGCCGCGGGCCTGGCCGCCCAGAGCGAGCTGCTGCTGACGATCAGCAATGACACCTGGTTCGGCACCTCCATCGGCCCGCTGCAACATTTGCAGATGGCACAGATGCGCGCCCTGGAAGCCGGACGCTGGATGATCCGCGCCACCAACAACGGCGTTACCGGCCTGATCAATCCTTTTGGCCAGATCACCGAACAGATCCCGCAATTCGAACGCGGCATCCTGTACGGCGAAGTGGTGCCGATGCACAACCTGACGCCTTATCTGCAATGGCGCTCGTGGCCGTTGATCATTGTTTGCGTGTTGCTGTTTGGCTGGGCGTTGATTGCCAACCGGATGGCGAAGACGGTCTAAACCCTGTGGCGAGGGAGCTTGCTCCCTCGCCACAGGTTGTTGACTATCGCTGTTATCGATAGAACAACGAATACCCCACCTGCCCCACCGCCTCATTCATCAACTGCCCGCTCTGCCAGATCGACTTGAACTCCGGCAACCAGCCTCCGAATAGCTGGGCGTCATCCGTGCCTAAAAAGCCCATCGGCGCCGGCACCACCTCAAACCCGGCCTTCTGGAAACTCCAGACCGCTCGCGGCATGTGCCAGGCGTGAGTCACAAGCACCACGCGCTTGACCCCTTCGGGCAACAACACCTCGGCGCTGAACTGCGCATTTTCCCAAGTCGTGCGGCTACGGCCTTCCTGCCAACGCACCGACACGCCGAAATCATCACGCAACGAGTCAGCCATCATCTTGGCCTCGGTGGGCGGCGTACCGTAATGCAAGCCACCACTGGTCAAAATCGGCAGGCCCGAGGCTTTGGCCAGGCGCGCCGCATAGCGTTGACGCTCCAGGCCTACGCCGGTCGGCTGATCGGCGCCCCACGCGAAATCACCGCGCTCGCGCCCCGACCCCAGCACCACAATCGCATCAGCGTGTTGCGCCAGCGTCGCCCATTCGTCGAGCGCCAGCGGCGGCTCGCGCTCCAGGAATGCAGCGCTCCATTGCACGACAATCGGCAGGCTCATCAGAAAAAAGCCGCCAAAACCCAAGGCAAAACACACGGCAGCCAGCCTTGGCCTTGAGCGCCGCCACCACCAGGCAAGCGCCAGCAGCAGCAAAAGAACGCCGGGGGGCAAGAGAAGTTGTTTCACAAAATAGCGAAAAGGCATCGAGCATCTCCTTGAAGATGCCCGAAGCCTAAGTGGGTTGATGCAGTGCGACAATAAATACGCAAGGACTATGCTTGAAAAAACCCTGGAGCATGGCTCGGTGTCTTACTTGAATTGCAGGGACCGGACCTTTACCGCGTCTTTGCCGGGTACTTTGTCCTTGAGCCAGATAATTTTGGCTGAGCGTGGTGCGTCGAGTTGCTTTATTGCCTCGGACAGGCATCCGTGTGTCTCACGCTCGCTGCGATCCAGGTACGCCTTGACCAGAGCAAACTCTGCGGGGCTCAAGCCGCGCAATTCCAGCTCCAGTGGACGTTCATCACGCAACCGGCCTGCGGTTTTTGCCGCTTCCAGGGCCATTCCAAGACGATCGATCAGTCTTTCGTACAACTCCGGTTTAGTAGCTTTTCGTTGTGACTCAACCATCCCTCACCTCATTGGAAGATAAGACCTACTCCCCAGTTAGAGCTTAGCTTCCATGCACAAACCGGCTGAGCGCCGCGACCAACGGCCCTCGCGGCGTTTTTCGCGAGACGCGCGGCAGCAATCAGGGTTTCCCTCGGTAGAGTGCGGTCATGTATGCTACGGCGCTTCCTGTAACTCCACTTCCAGCGCGACTGGACACCGAAACGCCGAATTGGCGTGATCACCGTCCAGCGTTGCATTGAAGAGGATTAGGCCACCCCTATTCAGTTCAAAAGTAGCCATGCACGAACAATATCAGCCCCGTGAGATCGAAGCCGCCGCCCAGTCATTCTGGGACGAGCAAAAGTCCTTTGAAGTCAGTGAACAGCCAGGCAAGGAGACCTACTACTGCCTGTCGATGTTCCCTTACCCCAGCGGCAAGCTACACATGGGGCACGTGCGCAACTACACCATCGGCGACGTGATCTCCCGCTACCAGCGCATGCAAGGCAAAAACGTTCTGCAACCAATGGGTTGGGACGCCTTCGGCATGCCGGCGGAAAACGCCGCGATGAAGAACAACGTAGCGCCCGCCAAGTGGACCTACGAGAACATTGCCTACATGAAATCCCAGCTGCGCAGCCTGGGCCTGGCAGTGGACTGGTCGCGTGAAGTGACCACCTGCAAGCCCGATTACTACCGCTGGGAGCAATGGCTGTTCACCCGCCTGTTCGAAAAAGGTGTGATCTACAAGAAAAGCGGCACCGTGAACTGGGACCCGGTCGACCAGACCGTCCTGGCCAACGAACAGGTGATCGACGGTCGCGGCTGGCGTTCCGGCGCGCTGATCGAAAAGCGCGAAATCCCAATGTACTACTTCAAGATCACCGCCTACGCGGACGAGCTTCTGGAGAGTCTCGACGACCTGCCGGGCTGGCCTGAACAGGTCAAGACCATGCAGCGCAACTGGATCGGCAAGTCCCGGGGCATGGAAGTGCAGTTCCCGTACAACGTCGATTCCATCGGCGAAGCCGGCACGCTGAAAGTGTTCACCACCCGTCCGGACACCCTGATGGGCGCGACCTACGTCGCCGTAGCCGCCGAGCACCACCTGGCCACCCTGGCCGCCCGCAACAATCCCGAGCTGCAAGCGTTCATCGCCGAATGCAAGGGCGGCAGCGTTGCTGAAGCCGACGTCGCCACCCAAGAGAAAAAAGGCCTGCCAACCGGCCTGTTCGTCGAACATCCGCTGACTGGCGAAAAACTGCCGGTCTGGGTCGCCAACTACGTCCTGATGCACTACGGCGACGGCGCGGTGATGGCTGTTCCGGCCCACGACGAACGCGATTTCGAATTCGCCCACAAGTACAACCTGCCGGTCAAATCGGTGGTGCGCACAAGCGCAGGCGACACCAACCCTGCGCCATGGCAAGACGCCTATGGCGAACACGGCACGCTGATCAATTCCGGTGAGTTTGACGGCCTGGACTTCGCCGGTGCCTTCGACGCCATCGAAGTGGCACTGATCAAGAAAACACTGGGCGCCTCGCGCACCCAGTTCCGCTTGCGCGACTGGGGCATCAGCCGTCAGCGCTACTGGGGCTGCCCGATCCCGATCATCCACTGCGCCGCTTGCGGTGACGTGCCGGTGCCGGAAGATCAACTGCCTGTCGTGCTGCCCGAAGATGTCGTACCCGATGGTGCCGGCTCGCCACTGGCGCGCATGCCCGAGTTCTACGAGTGCAACTGCCCGAAATGTGGCCAGCCTGCCAAGCGTGAAACCGACACCATGGACACCTTCGTCGAGTCCTCGTGGTACTACGCCCGCTACGCCTCGCCGCACTTTGAAGGTGGCCTGGTGGAAAAATCGGCGGCCGACCACTGGTTGCCGGTGGATCAGTACATCGGCGGTATCGAACACGCGATTCTTCACCTGCTCTACGCGCGCTTCTTCCACAAGCTGATGCGCGACGAAGGCCTGGTGAGCTCCAACGAGCCATTCAAGAACCTGCTGACCCAAGGCATGGTGATCGCCGAGACTTACTATCGTCGCGAAGCCAACGGTGCCTATACCTGGTTCAACCCGGCGGACGTCGAACTTGAGCGTGACAGCAAGGCCAAGGTCATCAGCGCCAAACTGAAAACCGACGGTTTGCCGGTGGAAATCGGCGGCACCGAGAAGATGGCCAAGTCGAAGAACAACGGCGTCGACCCACAGTCGATGATCGACCAGTTCGGCGCAGACACCTGCCGCCTGTTCATGATGTTCGCTTCGCCACCTGACATGAGCGCGGAATGGTCTGACTCCGGCGTCGAAGGTTCGCACC
The DNA here is from genome assembly GCF_001945365.1 of Pseudomonas reinekei. Classification (GTDB taxonomy): domain Bacteria; phylum Pseudomonadota; class Gammaproteobacteria; order Pseudomonadales; family Pseudomonadaceae; genus Aquipseudomonas; species Aquipseudomonas reinekei. The sequence goes on along the minus strand of NZ_MSTQ01000023.1, from coordinate 59,525 downwards.
GCTTCCTCAAGCGCGTCTGGCGTCTGGCGCAAGCCCACGTCAGCCAGGGCCTTCCGGGCAAACTGGACGTCGCCAGCCTGAATGACGAGCAGAAAGCCGTTCGTCGCTCGATCCACCTGGCCATCAAACAAGCCAGCCAGGACGTCGGCCAGAACCACAAATTCAACACCGCCATCGCCCAAGTGATGACGCTGATGAACGTGCTGGAAAAAGCCGCACAAGCCACTGAACAGGATCGCGCGCTGATTCACGAAGGTCTGGAAACCGTGACGCTGCTACTGGCTCCGATCACGCCGCACATCAGCCACGAGCTGTGGAATCAACTGGGTCACGCCGACCCGGTGATCGACGCTGGCTGGCCGGAGCAGGACGACAGCGCACTGGTGCAGGACAGCCTGACGCTGGTGATCCAGGTCAACGGCAAGCTGCGTGGCCAGATCGAAATGCCGGCCACCGCGACCCGTGAAGAAGTCGAAGCCGCCGCACGCGCCAACGAAAACGTGCTGCGCTTCGTCGACGGTCTGACCATTCGTAAAGTGATTGTGGTGCCCGGGAAACTGGTCAACATCGTCGCCAGCTAATTGGATCAGGCGCCAGGTCATGCCTGGCGCCGAGTAAAACCTTTCGGGCCGCATCATCGGCCCACATGGTTTCAAGGGGAGCAACACAATGATCAAACGCAACTTGCTGGTGATGGGCCTCGCAGTCCTGTTGAGCGCCTGCGGTTTCCAGCTGCGCGGCACCGGCACCACCGAACTGGCGATCAAGGAACTCGACCTGAGCGCCCGCAACGCCTACGGCGAAACCGTGACCCAAATGCGCCAGGTTCTGGAAAGCAGCGGCGTCAAGGTTTACACCGGCGCACCTTACAAGCTGTTCCTGGCCGACGAACAGGAATCCCAGCGCATCCTCAGCTATGCAGGTGCGGGCCGTACCGGCGAGTACCAGGTCACCACGGTGCTCAACTACGACATCCTCGGCCAAGGCAACCTGCCACTGATGAGCGACAAGCTTGAAGTGCAGAAAATCTTCATCCACGACGGCAACAACCTGGTGGGTTCTGACCAGGAAGCGACCGACGCTCGCAAGGAAATCCGTCGGGAGCTGGTTCAGCGCATGATGCTGCGCTTGCAACAACTGACGCCGACCCAGCTGGACCAGTTGCAGCAAACCGCTGATGCCAAGGCCAAGGCAGAAGCCGCGGCACTGGAAGCGGCACAGAAGGCTGAAGCGGAAACCCCGCGCCAGTCGCCTCTCGAACTGCCGCAGCAGTAAGTCTTGCGGGGCGCTCAGGCGCCCCGTTTGCCGCCTTCTATGAAACTCGCTCCCGCCCAACTCGGCAAACACCTGCAAGGCGCTCTCGCGCCGGTCTACGTCATCAGTGGCGATGACCCCTTGCTGTGCCAGGAAGCCGCCGACGCTATCCGTGCCGCTGCCCGTCAACAGGGCTTCGATGAACGCCAGGTTTTTGCCGCCGACGCCAGTTTCGACTGGGGCACGTTGCTGCAAGCCGGTGCGAGCATGTCGCTGTTCGCCGAAAAGCGTCTGCTGGAACTGCGCCTGCCCTCCGGCAAGCCCGGTGACAAAGGTGCCGCCGCGTTCATCGAATACTGCTCACGACCGGCCGAAGACACGGTGCTGTTGATCAGCCTGCCCAAGCTCGACGGCAGTGCTCAGAAAACCAAGTGGGGCAAGGCGCTGGTCGAAGGCCCGCACACCCAGTTCGTGCAAATCTGGCCGGTGGATGTCAGCCAGTTGCCGAGCTGGATCCGTCAGCGCCTGTCCCAGGCCGGGTTGTCCGCCAGCCAGGACGCCGTAGAGCTGATTGCCGCACGGGTTGAAGGCAACTTGCTGGCTGCCGCCCAGGAAATCGAAAAGCTCAAGCTGATGGCCGAAGGCGGTCAGATCACTGTCGAAACCGTACAGGCTGCGGTTGCCGACAGTGCGCGATTCGATGTCTTCGGGCTGACCGACGCGATTCTCAACGGCGAGGCCGCCCATGCCCTGCGCATGCTCGAAGGACTGCGCGGCGAAGGTGTCGAGCCACCGGTGATCCTTTGGGCCCTTGCTCGCGAATTGCGGCTGCTGGCCAATATTTCGCTGCAATACAGCCAGGGCACCCCGTTGGACAAAGCCTTCAGCCAGGCCAAGCCACCGGTTTGGGACAAGCGTAAACCGCTAATGAGCAAAGCCCTGCAACGTTACTCGGCGCAACGCTGGGCGCAGTTGTTGCTCGAAGCACAGCGCATCGACGCGCAGATCAAGGGCCAGGCGGCAGGTTCGCCGTGGATGAGCTTGAGTCGGTTGACGCTGTTGATGGCGGGGCAGCGTCTGACGTTGCCTGCCGAGTAAAGCTTTTGTGGCGACGGAGCTTGCTTCCGCCGGGTGGAGCAAGCTCCCTCGCTACAGGTCGTCATTTCCTACGTCGCGGGGCTGGACAGAACCCCAAGTTCGGCCGATGATTTGCCCCGCAAAAACCATTACCTGCGAGAGATCATCATGAGCAAAAAGCCGTCCAAACGCGGCCCCAACAAGGCCAAATCCATCATCGCCCAGCCCCTGTTCCGCAGCCGCCAGGAACGAGCCGGCAAGGGCAAAGGCAGCTACCGCCGCGAAGCCTTCCAGTCTGACAACTGGGAGGCTTCTTACTTTCTGGCGGCCTGAAAGGCATGCGCCCGCTCAACATGTTAAGGTCTGCACTTGATCCGTTTTCCCTGGACCCGTGCATGCCCCTTTGTCTTTCCCGTCGTTGGCACCTGCGCCAATTGATTGCTGCCTCCAGCCTCGTTTTGCTAGTCGCCTGCGCGGAAAAACCCACCGCCGCCGATGCCCAGCCATTAAAGACCCTGCCTGTCGCCACCGCCCCCGCGGTTCTTCCGCCTGTGGTTCCCAACGGTGAAAACCTCGACATCCAGCCCACCCAGACCTTCGCCGAATGGCAGGCGGGTTTCCGCAAGGATGCCCTGGCAGCCGGTATTCGGGCCGATTTGTTCGACCGTGCCTTTGCCAATATCAGCTTCGACGCCAGCGTGATCCGTGCCGACCGCAGCCAACCGGAGTTCGCCAAACCGGTGTGGGAATACCTCGATGGCGCCCTGTCGCCGCTGCGGGTTCGCAAAGGTCAGGCGCTGGTCGACCAGTACGCCGATATCCTGCAAAGCATCGAACAGCGCTATGGCGTCGATCGTCAGGCCCTCGTTGCCGTGTGGGGCATGGAAAGTAATTTCGGCCAGTTCCAGGGCAGCAAGTCGGTGATCAACTCGCTGGCGACCCTGGCTTATGAAGGTCGCCGCCCGGGCTTCGCCCACGCACAATTGATTGCGGCGCTGCAAATCCTGCAACAGGGTGATATCGCGCCGGAGAAAATGCTCGGCTCGTGGGCCGGCGCCATGGGTCAGACCCAGTTCATCCCGACGACCTACAACACCCACGCCGTGGACTTCGATGGTGACGGGCGTCGCGACATCTGGGGCAGCGCCACCGATGCACTGGCCTCGACCGCCCACTACCTGCAAAGCTCCGGTTGGCAGAAAGGCCAGCCGTGGGGCTTTGAAGTGCAACTGCCAGGCAACTTCAACTACGTGCTGGCCGACGGCACAATCCGCAAGAGCGTCGCAGAGTGGCAGCAATTGGGCGTCACCCTGCCCAACGGCGGCCGGGTTCCGGCAGGCTCTGAAAACCTGTCCGCGGCGCTGCTGCTGCCGGCCGGCTACCGTGGCCCGGCCTTCCTGGTGCTGGACAACTTCCGCGCGATTCTCAAGTACAACAACTCCTCGTCCTATGCCTTGGGCGTGAGCCTGCTGTCCGAGCGGTTCAATGGCGCGGGCCTGATCAACGGCTCGTGGCCAAAGGATGATCTGCCGCTGAGCCGTACCGAACGGATCGAGCTGCAAAACCTCCTGAGCGCGCAGAATTACGACGCAGGCACGGCAGACGGCATCATCGGCGCCAACACACGCAAAGCGATCCGCAGCGCCCAGCAGTCGTTTGGCTGGCCGGCGGACGGATATCCGACGCACAAATTGCTGGAAGGGTTGCGTAACCGTTAAAAGCTTCGCGGGCAAGCCCGCTCCCACAGGTCATTCGCAATCCCCGTGGGAGCGGGCTTGCCCGCGATGACTGACTATCAGGCGATGAAGCTCTAGGGCCTGACCACCACATCCTGCTCCAGCATCAACGCCTTGCTCCCCGCATCCAGCCTGACCAGCGCGCCCATCGGCAGCGTCAGGTTCGGATCACAGTGGCCGCTGCGCCACCCGGACAACACCGGGATCCGCAAAGGCTCGAACGTCTGCTTGAGCAACCGCTCCAGCGCGGGCACGTCCACCCCCGCCACATCGCCCACCAGCACCCCGCGCAGCTGGCCCAGCGTGCCGGCCAGTCGCAGGTGAGTCAGCAGACGGTCAATGCGATACAGCGGCTCGTTGATGTCCTCGATGAACAGAATGACGCCCTCGGCATCGATTTCGTAGGGCGTGCCCATGGTCGCGGCGATCATCGACAGATTGCCCCCCAGCAAACGCCCATGGGCGATGCCAGGCTCGATTGTGCTCAAGGGGTAGGCCACCGGATGTACCAAAACGCTACCCGCCTTCACCTGCCCGCGCAGCATGTTGAAAAAAGAAGGCTCGGTGGGCTTTTGCCTGTCGCCCAGCAGATCGGCATTGAGCAACGGGCCATGAAACGTCACAAAGCCTGCATAGCGGCTGATCGCCAGGTGCAGCGCGGTGATGTCGCTATAGCCGATGAAGGGTTTGGCGTTACGGCGCAGCAATTCGAAATCGATGCGATCGAGCAACCTCGGCGTGCCATAACCACCGCGCAGGCAAATGATCGCATCGACCTCGTCATCGGCGAATGCGGCATGCAAGTCCTTGAGGCGGACCTCGTCGCTGCCGGCCAGGTAACCCTCCTTCTGGTAGACACCGGGGTAAATCTTCAGTGAATAGCCTCGGGCGCGCATCCATTGCACGGCTTTATCAGTGTCCAGCGGCGCCGGCCCGGCAGGCGCAATGACGCCGATCACCCCTTCCAACGGCAAGGCCGGAACCGGGGTGTGAGGACAAAGGGTGTGGGTCGGTCGAACGGTCATCCATGAATCTCCCTGCGTGAACACTTGAGCACACAGTAGTCAGGAACGGGGACAAACAGAAGAGCGATTGTCGCCCCGCAGGTTGCAGGAAAAGACGGCAGTGGCCGTGGGCAAGGCAAAAAAACGCCCGCAAGGCTGAAGACCTTGCGGGCGTATTGTATTTCTTTGGGCGGATCAGGACGACATCAGCTCGGCCTTGACCAGCTTCGCCTGCTCGTCGGCGTGGTACGACGAACGAACCAGCGGACCGGAAGCGACGTTCTTGAAGCCCATCTTGTAACCTTCCTCGGCGAACCAGGCGAAGGTGTCCGGGTGCACGAAGCGCTGCACCGGCAAGTGGCTGCGCGACGGCTGCAGGTACTGACCGAGGGTCAGCATGTCGATGTCGTGTTCGCGCATGCGCTTCATGACTTCGATGACTTCTTCGTCGGTTTCGCCCAGGCCCAGCATCAGGCCGGACTTGGTCGGAATGTGCGGCATCATCTGCTTGAAGCGTTGCAGCAGGGTCAGCGACCACTGGTAATCCGAACCCGGACGCGCAGCCTTGTACAGACGCGGCACGGTTTCCAGGTTGTGGTTGAACACATCCGGCGGCTCGGCGGCGGTGATCTGCAGGGCAATGTCCATACGGCCACGGTAGTCCGGCACCAGCGTTTCCAGCTGAACGTTCGGCGACAATTTGCGGATTTCACGGATGCAGTCGGCGAAGTGCTGGGCACCGCCGTCACGCAGATCGTCGCGGTCTACGGAGGTGATCACCACGTATTTGAGTTTCAGGTCAGCGATGGCGATGGCCAGGCTTTCCGGCTCGTTGACATCCAGTGGCTTCGGACGGCCGTGGCCGACATCGCAAAACGGGCAGCGACGGGTGCAGATGTCGCCCATGATCATGAAGGTCGCCGTGCCACCGGAGAAGCACTCGCCCAGGTTCGGGCAGGAAGCCTCTTCGCAGACGCTGTGCAGCTTGTGTTTGCGCAACAGCGCCTTGATACGGTCGACTTCCGGGGACACCGGGATGCGCACGCGAATCCAGTCAGGCTTTTTCGGCAGCTCCGTGGTCGGAATGATCTTGACCGGGATGCGTGCAACCTTTTCGGCGCCGCGCAGCTTTACGCCGGCTTCAACCTTGGCACGCGGGGCCGGACGCTCGGTGACATCCTGCGTCGGGATCATGGTTTGCACTGCATCAGTAGTCATATCAGTCGATTCCGCCCGTTAGGGTCGTCTGCTCAGCATAGTCGAGGTGTTTGACGAGCTGCGCGCGCAGCCGGGCACTTACCTCGGCAAATTCAATCGATCCTGCGTGATCGCTCAGCTGGGTCATCGCCAGCCCGGCGTAGCCGCAGGGATTAATCCGTCGAAACGGTTCCAGGTTCATGTCCACGTTCAAGGCCAGGCCATGAAAGGAACAACCGTGGCGGATCCGCAGACCCAAAGAAGCGATTTTCGCGCCGTCGACATAGACTCCCGGCGCATCCGGCTTGGCTGCCGCCGTCACGCCGTAGCTGGCGAGCAGCTCGATCAGGCATGACTCCATGCGGCTCACCAGGTCACGCACACCGAAACCCAGCTTGCGCACATCCAGCAACAGGTACGCCACCAGTTGTCCGGGGCCGTGATAGGTAACCTGCCCACCCCGGTCGACCTGCACCACCGGGATATCTCCCGGCAGCAACAAATGCTCGGCTTTGCCAGCCTGGCCCTGGGTGAAGACCGGCGGGTGCTCGACCAGCCAGATCTCGTCGGCAGCATCAGTGCCACGTTCGTTGGTGAAGCGTTGCATGGCATGCCAGACCGGCTCGTAAGCCATCTGACCAAGTTCGCGAAAGCCCAGCGTGCCGGACATCACAGCACCATGTGTACGAAACCGGTGGCCCGCAGTTCGCTGTTGATGTTGTACAGCTGGTCCTGGTCGGTCGCGACGATGTGCAACTGGATAGTGGTGTATTTGCCGTTGCTGCTTTGACGCTCGTCAACACGCTCGTCATTGATCTTGGCGTGTTTGCGGACGATGTCGATGATCTTGTCCTTGTTGCCCACACCCGTGTCGCTGATCACCTTAACCGGATAATCAGTGGCAGGGAATTCGATCTTGGGCGCCTTTACTTCAGTATCGGTCATGGCGTAACGGCCTCGTAAGCGTAAGCCGTGGCGACGGCAAAACCCCGCGCCGGATCAGCGCGGGGTTTTGCAGGTGCACACTATCAGTTGAACAAGCCGTAGAAGAATAGACGGATGCTATCCCACATGCGACGGAAGATACCACCCTCTTCGACGCCGTCCAGAGCGATCAGGTCAGCGCTGTGCACCACCTTGTCGTCCAGCTTGACTTCGACTTTACCGATCACGTCGCCCTTGGCGATTGGCGCAACCAGTTGCGGGTTCATGGTCATGCTGGCCGCGAGCTTTTTCAGCTGGCCTTTCGGCAGGGTCATGGTCAGGTCTTCAGCCAGGCCGGCCTTGACCTGGTTGGTCGAACCTTTCCAGACAGGTGCCTGAGCCAGCTCGGCGCCTTTCTGATAGAAGGTCTGGGTTTCGAAGAAACGGAAACCGTAGGTCAGCAGCTTCTGGGTTTCAGCGGCGCGAGCCACTTCGCTGTTGGTACCGAATACCACGGCGATCAGACGCATGCCATCACGCACGGCCGAGGACACCATGCAGTAGCCTGCTTCCTCGGTGTGGCCGGTTTTCAGGCCGTCGACGGTCTTGTCGCGCCACAGCAGCAGGTTGCGGTTAGGTTGCTTGATGCCGTTCCAGAAGAACTCTTTCTGCGAGTAGATCGCATAGTGAGCCGGGTCTTCGTGGATGATCGCGCGAGCCAGCACGGCCATGTCGTGAGCCGACGAGTAGTGCTCCGGGTTCGGCAGACCGGTCGGGTTCATGAAGTGACTGTTGGTCATGCCCAGGTCGCCAACGGTTTTGTTCATCATGTCGGCGAACGCGTCTTCGCTACCGGCGATGTGCTCGGAGAGTGCAACGCTGGCGTCGTTGCCCGACTGAATGATGATGCCGTGCAGCAAGTCGCTGACAGTCACCTGCGAGCCAACCTTGATGAACATCCGCGAACCGCCGGTACGCCAGGCGTTTTCGCTGACGGTAACCGGATCGTTTTCACCGATCTGGCCGCGACGGATTTCCAGGGTCGCGATGTAAGCCGTCATCAGCTTGGTCAGGCTGGCTGGCGGCAGACGCTGATCACCGTTGTTTTCGACCAGCACGTTGCCGCTGCTGGCGTCCATGAGCACGTAGGCCTTGGCGGCCAGTTGCGGTGGGGACGGCATCATCTCGACCGCGAAGGCGGCAGGCGAGAGGAGCAGCGGGACTAGAAGGCACAGGCGTTTGGCAAAGGTGGTGATGTTCATCCGTCTCTCGAAATCGCTAATGGAAACTTGCCCGAGGGCAAAACTATTCAGACAGCCTTCTAACGGGCCATCGCGTGTTCAGCTGCTCACTCAGTAACCCTTGCCGGGCTTTTGTTCTTCAACGAGCCAACAACCTGGTTCACCCCCCAAAACCGCAGATGAACCGTCAATCAAGTTCTACATATTACTCAGTGGCTTACTCGGTCACTACGCTTGGCGAACCGAGATTGGCCAGGCGCACACTGTTCTGCACTTGCTGGATTTCACCCGGCGAACCGATGGGCCCCATGCGCACCCGATGCAGGGTCTGCTGATTGCGCACGATCGAGCTGATGAACACCGGAGCGCTCACCATCCCGCTGAGCTTCGACCTCAGCAGTTCTGCAGCGTCCGGGTTGGCGAACGCGCCCACCTGCAGATACTGGCCAGACGCTGGTGCAGAAGCGTTTTTTTTTGCATCGATTTGTACAGGAACGACAGCGGCGGCGTGTTGCTGCGGCGGCGGAGTCCATTGCTCAACGGTACCGGCCGAAGCCGTGATAACCGGGGCGCTATTCTGCGCGACTTGCGGCTCGTTGAGCATTAAAGGCGCCGGACGGCCCTTGGCGGCCCACCATTGTTGCGGATCGATGCCTTCGACCTTGACCCGTGCGGTGCCGGTTTCGGCGTAGCCGAGCTTCTTGGCGGCCGCGTAGGACAAGTCGATGATGCGGTCCGAATAGAACGGCCCGCGGTCATTGACCCGCAGGATCACCGTCTTGTTGTTGTCCAGGTTGGTCACCCGAACGTAACTTGGCAGTGGCAGAGTCTTGTGGGCGGCACTCATGCCGTACAGGTCATAGACTTCGCCGTTGGCGGTGTTCTGGCCATGGAACTTGGTGCCGTACCAGGACGCCGTGCCCGACTGCACGTAGGTTTTGGACTCTTGCAGCGGGAAATAGGTTTTGCCCAGTACCGAATACGGCGCGGCCTTGTACGGGCCGGTGTGCAGGGTCGGCGTGGCATCCGGGATGCGCGAAACGTCGACGTCCCACCAGGGTGCACCATCTTTGTGAGCCCGGTTGATGTCCAGCCCTGGTGTCGAACGCACGGCAGTGGAGGACTTCTGGGCCGGCGCGCGGCTGGTCGAACAACTGGCGACCAGCACCGCCAACGCGGCAAATGCCATGAGCTTCAGGGGTTTATTCATAGGCAATGCCCGCATTACTTGACGCCCCGTGCTTGGACCAGCTGTTCAGACAGTTGATGTACGGCCATGGCGTACATCACGCTGCGGTTATATCGCGTGATCGCGTAAAAATTCTTCAGGCCCATCCAGTATTCAGGGCCATTGTCGCCTTCCAGTCGGAATGCGGTAACCGGCATATCATCGCGCAGCGCATCATGACTTGACCAGCCCAAGGCCAGCAACTCTCCAACGGTTTTAGTCGGCTCGATGCCGGTGGTCAAACCTTCATCGACCTGCTCGCCCCGCACATCGGCGCGGCTCACCACCGGTTCGCCGGCGACCCAGCCATGACGCTTGAAGTAACTGGCGACGCTGCCAATGGCATCGTCCGGGTTGTTCCAGATATTGATGTGGCCATCACCGTCGAAATCTACCGCATAGGCGCGAAAGCTGCTGGGCATGAACTGCGGCAGCCCCATCGCCCCGGCGTAGGAGCCTTTGAGGGTCAACGGGTCGATCTGTTCTTCACGGGCCAGCAGCAGGAACTCACGCAATTCCTTGCGGAAAAATTCGGCACGGGGAGGATAGTCGAAACCCAAGGTCGACAAGGCATCGATTACCCGGAAATTGCCGGTATTGCGGCCGAAAAAGGTTTCAACGCCGATGATCGAGACGATCACCTGGGCCGGCACGCCGTATTCCTGTTCCGCCCGGGCCAGCACCGCTTCGTGCTGGCGCCAGAAATCAACGCCCCGCGCGATGCGCGCATCGGTGATGAACATCGGGCGGTATTCGTTCCACTGCTTGACCCGCTCCGCGGGTTTCGAAATGGCGTCCAGGATCGACTGTTTGCGCTCGGCCTCGCGGAACACGCCCATCAGCTGTTCACCGGCAAAACCGTAGTCGCGGGTCATTTCACCGACAAATTCGGCGACCTGCGGTGAGCCTTCGTAATCGCCGGCCAATGCGTCCTGCGCAGTGCCAAGGATGCTTACCAGGCCGACCCACGGCGCATATCGAGTCGCCCAGCCACGCATTACTTGCATTGAACTCTTCACCTTATTCAAACCTGTGCGATCCACTTACGATGGGTATGGATCGACATCAAAACCCCAAACGCTGACAGCAGCGTCACCAGCGAAGTTCCTCCGTAGCTAATGAACGGCAACGGCACCCCCACCACCGGCAACAAGCCGCTGACCATACCGATATTGACGAAAACATAAACAAAAAACGTCATGGTCAACGCGCCGGACAGCAATTTGCCGAACAATGTCTGGGCCTGGGCGGTAATCACCAGCCCGCGCCCGATCAACAGCAGATAGATCAGCAGCAGCGCACAGATGCCCACCAGGCCGAACTCTTCACCCATCACCGCAATAATGAAGTCGGTGTGGCTTTCCGGGAGGAAGTCCAGGTGCGACTGGGTGCCCAGCAGCCAACCCTTGCCGAACACGCCGCCGGAACCGATGGCGGCTTTCGACTGGATGATGTTCCAGCCAGTGCCCAGCGGATCGCTCTCCGGGTCGAGGAACGTCAGGACGCGCTGCTTTTGGTAATCGTGCATGACGAAGTACCACATGGCGACAGACACCGGCACCGCGGCGGCGAGCACGCTGAGGATCCAGCGCCAGCGCAGCCCCCCCATGAACAGCACGAATGCGCCACCGGCCAGAATCAACAGCGACGTGCCGAGGTCCGGTTGGCGCACGATCAATATGAACGGAACGCCGATCAACAGCAGACTGATGCCCACGTGCTTGAGCTGCGGCGGTAGCGTGCGTTTGGACAGGTACCAGGCGATGGTCGCCGGCATCAGGATCTTCATGAACTCCGATGGCTGAAAGCGGATGACACCGGGGATGTTGATCCAGCGCGTGGCGCCCATGGCGTTGTGACCCATCACATCCACTACGATCAACAACAGCACGCCGACCACATACCCGACCGGTACCCAACGGGCCATGAAACGGGGTTCGAGCTGGGCGATAACGATCATCGACACCAGGCCGATACCGAACGAAGTGGCCTGTTTGGCCAGCAAATCCCAGCTCTTGCCACTGGCCGAATACAGCACGAACAGGCTGCCCGCGGCGAGCGTCAGCAGCAGAATCAATAGCGGTCCGTCGATGTGCAGGCGCTGCAACAACGTCGCGCGACGCCGCATCACATCCTCGCTGGAGAGCATGCGATCAAAATTATTCATCACGGGCAGTAGCCTCAGCACTGATAGGGTTGGCGTACTCGGCCTTGAGGTGACCGTCCTGATCCAGCAGCCACGCATCCATGACCTGACGCACGACCGGCGCAGCCACGCCGGAGCCCGACTCACCGTTCTCGACCATCACCGAGACCACGATTTTCGGATCGTCGGCCGGTGCGAAGCCGACGAACAATGCGTGGTCGCGATGGCGCTCCTGGACCTTGGAGCGGTCGTATTTCTCGCCCTGCTTGATCGCGACCACCTGAGCCGTACCACTTTTGCCGGCAATCCGGTATTGCGCACCAATCGAGGCCTTGCGTGCAGTGCCTCGGGCACCGTGCATGACCTGCTGCATGCCATGGTTCACTCGGGTCCAGTCCGCCGGGTCGCGCAGGATGATGTCCGGCATCGGGTTATGGTCCACCGGCTTCTCGCCTTCGATGGTCTTGGCCAGGTGCGGACGGTTCCAGACCCCTTTGTTGGCCACCAGCGCAGTGGCCTGGGCCAGTTGCAACGGCGTCGACTGCATGTAGCCCTGACCGATCCCGAGAATCAGCGTCTCCCCCGGGAACCAGGCCTGACGACGTGTTGCACGCTTCCACTCTCGCGTCGGCATCAGGCCTGGCGACTCTTCGAACATGTCCAGGGAGACTTTCTGGCCAATGCCGAACTTGGTCATGTAGGCCGACAACCGATCGATCCCCAGCTTGTGCGCCAGGTCATAGAAGTAGGTGTCGTTGGAACGCATGATCGCCGTATCGAGGTCGACGAAACCGTCACCGGTACGGTTCCAGTTGCGATACTTGTGATCATAGTTGGGCAGCATGTAGTAGCCCGGGTCGAACACCCGGGACGAAGCTGTCACCACGCCCGCGTCCAGACCGGCAATCGCCACCGCCGGCTTGATCGTCGAACCCGGCGGGTACAGACCGCGCAGCACGCGGTTGAACAACGGCCGGTCGATGGAATCGCGTAGCTCGGAATACGCCTTGAAACTGATGCCCGTGACGAACAGGTTCGGATCGAAACTCGGCTGGCTGACCATCGCCAGCACTTCACCGGTTTTAGGGTCCAGCGCCACGACAGCGCCGCGCCGCCCGCCGAGTGCAGCCTCGGCGGCTTCCTGCAACTTGATGTCCAGGCTCAGGACGATGTCCTTGCCGGGAATCGGATCGGTACGCTTGAGCACCCGCAATACCCGGCCCCGAGCGTTGGTTTCCACTTCTTCGTAGCCCACCTGGCCGTGCAGTTCAGGCTCGTAAAAGCGCTCGATACCGGTTTTGCCGATGTGGTGGGTGCCGCTGTAATTGACCGGATCCAGGGTCTTGAGCTCTTTCTCGTTGATCCGCCCCATGTAACCCACCGAGTGCGCGAAATGCGCACCCTGCGGATAGTGACGAACCAGCTGCGCAACCACTTCCACCCCCGGCAGGCGGAACTGGTTAACGGCGATCCGGGCGATCTGCTCTTCGGTCAGCTCAAACAGGATCGGCACCGGCTCGAACGGCCGGCGCCCCTGACGCATGCGCTTCTCGAAAATCACCCGGTCCTCGGGCGTCATCTCCAGCACTTCGACGATGACGTCAAGCACCTGCTGCCAGTCGCCCGACCGCTCGCGGGTCATGCTCAGGCTGAAACTCGGCCGGTTGTCGGCAATCACGACGCCGTTGCGGTCGAAAATCAGGCCACGGGTCGGCGGAATCGGCTGCACGTGGACCCGGTTGTTTTCCGACAGGGTCGAGTGGTACTCGTACTGGATCACCTGCAGGAAATACAGACGTGCGATCAGCACGCCGATCAGTGCCACCACCGCAATGGCCCCGAACACGACACGGCCACGCACCAGACGGGCGTCTTTTTCGTGGTCCTTGATGCGGATCGGCTGAGGCATGAGGGCAGAACTACTTGTGGTAAGGGTGGCCGGACAGGACTGTCCAGGCACGATACAGCTGTTCGCCGATGAGGATTCGCACCAACGGATGCGGCAACGTCAACGGCGACAGTGACCAGCGCTGATCGGCACGGGCACAGACTTCCGGCGCCAGCCCTTCGGGGCCACCCACCATGAAGTTGACGGTGCGCGAGTCCAGTCGCCAGCGATCGAGTTCCACCGCCAGCTGCTCTGTGCTCCAGGGCTTGCCGTGGACTTCGAGAGTGACAACACGCTCGTTCGGCCCGACCTTGGCCAGCATGGCTTCACCTTCCTGACGGATAAAGCGCGCCACGTCGGCGTTCTTGCCCCGGGTGTTGAGCGGAATTTCCACCAGTTCCAGCGCCAGCTCGGACGGAAGACGCTTGGCATATTCATGCCAGCCTTCTTCCACCCACTTGGGCATGCGAGAACCGACGGCGATCAGTCGCAGTCGCACAGCCGTTCCTTATTCCTGGTCTTTGTTGAGCTTGGTGAAATGCTCGTGACCAACTTCAGGGCTGTGGTGTTTGCCGTCGGCGGCACGGCTCTGTTCGGCACCTTTCCACAGGCGCTCCAGGTCGTAGAACTGACGGGCGTTGGAAGTCATCATGTGAACGATCACGTCGTCCATGTCCAGCAGCACCCAGTCGCTGTCGCCCTTGCCTTCTTCACCCAGCGGCTTGATGCCCAGGGCTTTGACGGCTTCGCGAACCTTGTCCAGCATCGCGCCGATCTGGCGGTTGGAGGTACCGGTGGCGATGATCATGAAGTCGGTGATGCTCTGCTTGTCGCGGACATCGATGACCAGCACGTCCTGGGCCTTGACATCTTCCAGTGCGGCTACGGCGATCTTGACCAGCTCGTCGCCTTTAGGCGGCTCGGCAGCCAGCACTTTCTCAGGCAGCGGGGCGCTCTTGAAGGTGCCTTTGCGTTTTACTTTGCTTTCGTTGTTGCTCGTCATATAAAACTCGTTTTGCTCGTATGTTCGGGCGCTTCAATACACGTTGTTGCTACGTGCCTTGAGGCACTCCTATTCAGTTCGACGCACGGTAGAGTCCGTGCGCATCGATGTAGGCCAGGACCGCGTCGGGCACCAGGAAACGTACCGACTTACCGCTGGCCAGCAGTTGACGGATCTGGGTGGCGGATACCGCGAGCGGTGTCTGCCAGACGAATGCAATCTGTCCGCTCGGCCCTTTGAGGGCCAGCGGGTCGCTCACCGAGCGCGCTGCCAGCAGGTTGCGCAAGGCATCCGGCGGTTCGCTGTCGGCATCCGGGCGTTGCAACACCAGGATATGGCAATGCTGGAGCAACTCTTCCCAGCGGTGCCAAGTGGGCAGGCCGCAAAATGCGTCCCAGCCCAAAAGCAGAAAAACCTGGGTCTCTGCGAGCATTTCGGCACGCATCAACTCCAGGGTATCAATGGTGTAGGACGGTTTGTCCCGCTGCAATTCGCGGTCATCCACCACCAACGGTGCCACGCCGGCCACCGCGCACTCGACCATCGCCAGACGGTCCTGCGCCGACACCTGCGGCGTCTCCCGATGAGGCGGCCTGGCACTGGGTGTCAGGCGCAGCTCATCGAGTGCCAGGGTTTCGGCGACTTCCAGCGCACCACGCAAATGACCGATGTGCACCGGGTCGAACGTTCCGCCCAGCACACCAATACGGCGAGGCAATGGCTCGCTGACGGTCGACGGGGCTGACGGGTCGAAGTCGCCCAAGTCAGGCCGGCTCCTGTCCGCGCAGCTGACCATCGCCGACCACGACATACTTCTCGCAGGTCAGGCCTTCGAGGCCGACCGGGCCGCGGGCGTGCAGCTTATCAGTAGAAATGCCGATCTCGGCACCCAATCCGTATTCGAAACCATCGGCGAAGCAGGTCGGGGTGTTGATCATCACCGACGACGAATCGACTTCAGCCACGAAACGCCGGTTGTCGCCCTGGTGTTCGCTGACAATCGAATCGGTGTGGTGCGAGCCGTAATGGTTGATGTGCTCGATGGCCTGGTCCAGACCGTCGACCACGCGGATCGACAGAATCGCCGCCAGATACTCGGTGCTCCAGTCGTCTTCGCTGGCCGGCACGGCATCGATGATCGCCCGGGTGCGTTCGCAGCCACGCAGTTCGACGCCTTTTTCGCGGAACTGGGCTGCCATGGCGGGCAAGAAATCTTTGGCAACGGTGTGGTCGACCAGCAGCGTTTCCATGGCACCGCAGATGCCATACCGGTAGGTCTTGGCGTTGAATGCGATGCGCCGGGCTTTCGCCAGGTCGGCGTGTTCGCTGACATAAACATGGCAGATACCGTCCAGGTGCTTGATCACTGGCACGCGGGCGTCACGACTGACACGCTCGATCAGGCCACGACCGCCGCGAGGCACAATGACATCGACGTATTCAGGCAGGGTGATCAGCGCGCCAACGGCAGCACGGTCCGTGGTTTCGACGACTTGCACCACGGCGGCCGGCAAATCGGCCTCGGCCAGGCCGCGTTGAATGCACGCAGCGATGGCACGGTTGGAATGAATGGCTTCGGAGCCGCCGCGCAGGATGGTCGCGTTCCCGGACTTCAGGCACAGGCTGGCGGCGTCGATGGTCACGTTGGGACGGGATTCGTAGATGATCCCGATCACGCCCAATGGCACGCGCATCTTGCCGACCTGGATACCCGACGGACGGAAGCTCATGTCGCGGATCGCACCAACCGGGTCCGGCAGCGCGGCCACCTGACGCAAACCGACGATCATGCCGTCGATGCGCGCCGGGGTCAGCGCCAGACGCTCAAGCAGCGCCGGCTCCAGACCACTGGCGCGACCGGCCGCCAGGTCCAGCTCATTGGCTGCCGTCAGCTCGGCGCGGGCGGCGTCCAGTGCGTTGGCGGCAGCCTGCAGGGCGCGGTTTTTCTGCGCGGTGCTGGCGCGGCCAATCACGCGAGACGCTTCGCGGGCGGCGCGACCCAAGCGGGTCATGTAGTCAAGAACGGACTCAGTCATGGTCTGGGCGTGGTCTTTTCTAAGGTCTTGGTAAAGAGTAAAGCGGCAGATTATAGCTGTCGTGTCTCCTGACTAACAGCGGTGACGGGCGGATGGTCGAAATGGAGGGCAAATAGCCGACGTTAAGCCGGGATTAAGCTGCAAATTGTTATCATCACGACTCAATCAGCCCTGACAAATGCCGTTCATCATGTCCAACCTGACTGTTCGAGCGTCCGCCACGAGCCCGCCCGCGGGCCTTGCGGACGCGTTTTTCGACCGCGATGCGCAAATTCTTGCACGGGATCTACTGGGCAAAATCATCCGCCATCGGGTCGGCGACCTGTGGCTCAGTGCCCGGATCATTGAGACCGAAGCCTATTACTGCGCCGAAAAAGGTAGCCATGCGTCCCTTGGCTACACAGAAAAGCGTAAGGCTTTGTTTCTGGATGGCGGCCACATCTATATGTATTACGCCCGTGGCGGTGATTCGCTGAACTTCAGCGCCCAGGGGCCGGGCAATGCGGTGCTGATCAAGTCCGCCTACCCTTGGGTCGATGAACTGAGCGGGCCGGCCAGCCTGGCGCAGATGCTGCTGAACAACCCCGACGCCCAAGGGCGCCCTCGCCCGGCGCAAAAGCTCTGCGCCGGGCAAACGCTGCTGTGCAAGTCGCTGGGTTTGAAGGTGCCGGTCTGGGATGCCAAACGCTTCGACCACGAGGTGCTGCTGGTTGAGGACGTCGGCCAGTCCCCTGCCCACATTATCCAGACCACGCGCCTGGGCATTCCCCATGGGCGAGACGAACATTTGATGTACCGCTTCGTCGACGCGACCTACGCAGCCTGGTGCACGCGGAACCCGCTGCGACGGGGGCAGGTCGAAGGGCGCGACTATTTTGTGCTGACTTGAGAATGGAAAGATCCCTCGTGAGGACGAGCCTGCTCGCTCTCACGAGGGCGGACTGAAATTTCAATGGAGTTGTTTTTATGGGCCCATGGCTCGATAGCGTGACCGGTTGGCTGACGCTCAACCCGCAATGGCTGGCGGCGGCGGTGTTCCTCGTGGCCTTTGTCGAATGCCTGGCGATTGCCGGCCTGATCGTGCCCGGCACGGTATTGCTGTTCGCCGTCGCGGTACTGGCCGGCAGTGGCGCATTGTCGCTGAGTGAAACCCTGTTACTGGGCTTCCTGGCCGGCGTGTTGGGTGATGTGGTGTCGTATTTCCTCGGACGCCACTTCCATCAAAATATCCGGCGCCTGCCAGGCCTGCGCCATCACCCCGAGTGGATCGCCGGGGCGGAGTCGTACTTCCAGCGCTATGGCATCGCCAGCCTGTTGGTCGGACGCTTTATCGGCCCGCTGCGCCCCATGCTGCCGATGGTGGCCGGGATGTTCGACATGCCCTTCCCGCGCTTCTTCGCCGTCAGCCTGCTGGCTGGCGCCGGATGGTCGGTGGCGTATCTGCTGCCGGGCTGGGCCACCGGCGCAGCCATTCGCTTGCCGTTGCCCGAAGGTTTCTGGCCGGAAGCAGGGATCGTTGCCGGCGCCATCGCCGTCATGGTCGGGTTGAGTGCAACCAGCAGTTTGCGTCGACATCGCAACGCCACGGTATTCATTACCGGATTGAGTCTGCTGATTCTCGCCGGACTGTTTATCGGCTATCCGCATCTGAACGCACTGGATCAAGGTGTGATGACCCTGGTCCAGGAACATCGCAAGCCCATGCTGGATGAAGTGGCGGTGGTCCTCACGCTGATCGGCGAATTCCGCAATATGCTGTTGTTCAGCGTCCTGCTGGTGGCGCTGTTGCTGATCACCCGGCAATGGCGTCAGGCGATCTTCGCTTGCAGTACGCTGCTTTGCACTGCGCTGGCCAACACCGCCACCAAAAACTTTTTCGCCCGCGTGCGCCCGGAGGTGTTGAGCGACCCCCTGACCAGCTACAGCATGCCCAGTGGCCATGCATCAGGTGCCTTTGCGCTGTTCCTGACCCTGGCCGTGCTGGCGGGTCGCGGACAACCCCCGCGGATGCGCCTGACCTGGTTGCTGGTGGCTTGTCTGCCGGCGCTGGCGATCGCCCTGTCGCGGGTGTACCTCGGCGCCCATTGGCCAACGGATGTATTGGCAGGTGCCATGCTGGCGTCATGCGTCTGCGCGGCGAGCCTGTGGCTGATCCAGCGCAAGGCATCGCTCAATGCGATGCCGCCGAAAATATGGTGGCTGATATTGCCGTCGCTGGTGGCTCTGTTCGGGTTCTTCGTGTTGCGGCATTTACCGCACACGATGCTGCGCTACGCCTATTAAATAAACACCCCGACCTGTCAGGCCGGGGTGCTTTTTAAAACATCTTCAGCCCATCACCACTCAAGCACGTTGAAGCATGCGCATCTGCTCAGGCAAACAACTCGCCCTGCAACTCATCCAGTAGCGCCTGAATCGCATCCAGTCGTTGCTGCGGATCATCGAGTTGCAGCAAGTCGATCTTGTCGAGTTCGGCAAAGGGCAACAGGTAAGCCAGCTGGTTGGCCAGCGACTGCTGCCCGGTGGCTTCAGTGCCCATGTTCAGGGCTTCAACCATCGGATGTTCAGCCAAGGCCTTGAGCAAGGCCACCAGATCGGCATCTTCATCCTGCAGCGGCTGTTCCGGCCCTTCGTCCAGCCACTCGACCTCGGCCACGATCAACTGGTCACGCTGTAATTCGGTGCGCAGTACGTTGAAGCGCCGCCCGCCCTGAACCCGAATCCCTAAAAGACCATTGTCCTGGGTCTTGAAGTCGGTGATCAGCGCTTCACAGCCAACCAGCGCGTACCCTGCCGGGGCGATGCCGACCTCATCGCCGTCGAGGATGCAGACCACGCCGAAGCCGCCGCCTTGCTTCATGCAGCGACCGATCATGTCCAGGTAGCGCGCCTCGAAAATCTGCAAGTCGAGGATGCAGCCGGGAAACAACACTGTGTTCAGCGGGAAAAGCGGCATGTTCATAGACATTTCCTTTACACCACCATCGACACCGCCAACGGCAGCAACACCGCCGTGGCCACGCCCATCAAACTCATCGCCAGCGCCGCGAAGGCACCACATTCTTCACTTTCCTGCATCGCCACCGCCGTGCCGACGGCATGGGCGGTCATCCCCAGCGCCATGCCCCGGGCCTCGGGACTGTGGACGCCAAGACGGGTCAACAGACTCGGACCAAAGATCGCGCCGATCACCCCGGTGATCAACACAAACACCGCGGCCAACGCGGCGACACCGCCAATCTGCTCGGCCACCAACATCGCAATCGGCGAGGTGACCGACTTCGGCGCCATGGTCATCAGGATCATGTGCTCGGCACCGAACCACCAGCCCAGCAACACGCCCAGAACGGTGGCGACCACACCGCCTATCACCAGCGTAGTAAATATCGGCCAGAACAACTGCCGAATCCGCCGCAGATTCAGGTAAAGCGGCACAGCCAGCGCGACCGTCGCCGGCCCCAGCAGAATGCTGAGGATCTCGGTGCTCTTGCGGTACTCGACATAGGTCAGGCCGCAGCCCACCAATACGCCGATCACCAGCAACATGGACACCAGCACCGGCTGCAAAAAGATCCAGCGGGTTTTCTCGTAGGCGGCCAATACAAGCTGATAGGCGCCGAGGGTGATGCCGATGCCGAACAGAGGATGATGAATCACCGACGCCCAGGCGCCGTGCCAGTCGAAGATCATTGGCTGTCCTCGGGATGAACGTGGCGTTTGACCAGCCGCTGCATCAGCACACCGGCGAACGCCATCGACAGCAGCAGCGACAGGAACAGCGCACCAACGATGGCCCAGAAGTCCGCGGCGATGTCGGCGGCATACACCATCACACCCACGGCCGGCGGTACCAGCAGCAGGGGCAGGTAGCGCAACAGGCTGCTGGCCGCCAGGTTCAGCGGTTCACCGACCTGCCCCCGGCTGATCAGAAACACCAGCAACAGCAGCAGGCCGATGATCGGCCCCGGCAGGAACGGCAAAAACAAATGGTTGATCGCGGTGCCGAGCAATTGAAACAGCACCAGCCAGGTCAGGCCACGTAACAACATCTTTCATCTCCCGCAAATCCGTCACCCGCATTGGCCCGGGCATTATAAGCATGCCTGCGCTATACATCGGCATTCGCCAAAAGCATGGTCGGTTGACCGGAGCGAATTGCCATGTTGATCTAAAGTGGTAATCCGGGAAGTCGAATCCCGCACCTTAAAACTATAAAACCGATGAACCCAAGGAGAGTCTCAATGCCCTATGTTCCAGTTGCAGAGCTCAATGATTATGTCGGCAAGGAACTTGGACGTTCCGAATGGCTCACCATCGATCAGGAGCGTATCAACCTGTTCGCCGAAGCCACCGGGGATTATCAGTTCATCCATGTCGACCCGATCAAAGCCGCGCAAACGCCCTTTGGCAGCACCATAGCCCACGGTTTCCTGTCCCTGTCGCTGATTCCAAAACTGATGGAAGACATTCTCGTCCTGCCTGAAGGCCTGAAAATGGTGGTCAACTATGGCCTGGACAGCGTGCGTTTCATTCAACCGGTCAAGGTCAATTCGAAAGTGCGCCTCAAGGTCGACCTGACCGAAGTCACCGAGAAAAAACCCGGCCAATGGCTGCTCAAGGCCACCGCCACGCTGGAAATCGAAGGCTCGGACAAACCGGCGTACATCGCCGAACCGCTGTCACTCTGCTTCGTATAAATCTTGAGGGATGCGAAGCAGCTCCCGCTGTTTCGCGCTTCCCGCCTCTGTATCGACTGTATAAGGACACATAGCTGCGGCATACTCGGTCGCCTAATTGCCCGGAACCCGCTATGCGCTCACTTGCACTCATTGCCTTGACCCTGATGCTCACCGCTTGCGGTGACGGCGAATCGCTGCTGCCACCTGACGCCCGCCTGCCGGACGGCGGACGCTATCGCGGCGACATGGTCAATGGCTTGCTGCAAGGCCAGGGCCGCATCGATTACCCGAACGGTAGCTGGTACGCGGGCGAATTCGACAAGGGCCAATGGCACGGCCAGGGTGAATGGCACGGCAGCAATGGCGAGGTCTTTCGCGGGCAATTCAATCAGGGCTTGTTCGACGGTCAAGGCACACTGACGACCAACGGCAGCAGTTACAACGGCGGCTTCAAACTCGGTCGGCGCGATGGTGAAGGCACCCTCAAAGAAAACGGCATGACCTACCGCGGCGAGTTCAAGGCCGATCAGTTTTCCGGGCTCGGCCGTCTCGAGCTTGAAGACGGCAGCGCCTATCAAGGCCAGTTCGCCCACGGCAAACCCAACGGCGAAGGCCAGCGCAGCGACGCAAGCGGCAACCAATACACCGGGCACTTCGTCGACGGTCAGCTGGAAGGCAAAGGAACATTCAACAGTGCCGACGGCGATATCTACGTCGGCGGTTTCAAGAACAATCAATTGCACGGCAAAGGTCGCTACGAAAACGCCGATGGCGACGTCTGGCTGGGTCAATTCAAGGAAGGCTCGCTCAACGGCAAAGGCGAGTTGATCGGCGCAGACGGCAGTCATTACATCGGCCTCTTCAACGACTGGCGCTTCAGCGGTCAGGGCCGACTGAACCTGGCCGACGGCAGTTTCTACGTCGGCCAGTTCGACAGCGACAGCTATCAGGGGCGCGGCACTCTGGTGCTGACCGATGGCTCGGTGCTCAGCGGCACATGGGTCAACGGCCAGCGCGTGCGCGATGCCGATGGCAAGTTGCTGCCGGCCCCCCTCGAACTCGGCCTGCTGGCCCAGGGGCGCCTGCTTGAAGAAGCACTGGGCAACGTACCGGCCTCGACGCCGGCGATAGAGCTGTACACCCTGACCCTTGGCGGCGACGGCAAGCAGAGTGTATTCCTGCGCGAATCCGACTATGTCGCCAACATGCTCACCAGTCGATTCGGCGCCTTTGGCCAGATCCGCCTGGTCAACCATCGCGACCACCTCAGCGACCGGCCGATGGCCACCCGGGAAAACCTGCGCCGCGCCGCGCTTGCCCTGGCCGAACGCAGCGGCCCGGAAGACCTGGTCTTCATCTACCTGACCAGCCACGGCACCAGCGAACACGAATTGATACTCGACCAGCCGCGCATGGAGCTGGCCGATCTGCCGGCGGATGAACTGGCGGCCGTCCTCGCCCCGCTGAAGAACCGTGACAAGATCGTCGTGATCTCGACCTGCTACTCCGGCGGCTTCATCCCCGCCCTCAAGGACGAGCGCACCCTGATCATGACCGCATCGCGGGCCGACCGCGTGTCGTTCGGCTGCTCTGAGGAAGCCAATTTCACCTACTTCGGCGATGCCCTGTTCGCCCAGGCATTGAACCAGACCGACGACCTGGAGCAAGCCTTCAAGCTGGCCAAGGCCACCGTCGCCGAGCGGGAGCTGGCCGACAACTTCGAAGCCTCCGAGCCGCAGATCTGGGCACCGAAAACCGTCCTCTCACACTGGCAGCTTTTGCGTAAACAACAGGCACGAAAAGCACTGCAAAGTGTCTCCATTGACAACAAGGACGCAAAGAACAACTAAGCTGATCAGTATCAAGGGAGAAACACTATGTACTTGACGCCTCAGCATGTGCTGCTTGCCGGAGCCACCGGTTTGACCGGTGAACATCTACTGGACCGCTTGCTCAACGAGCCTACGATATCGCGAGTATTGGCCCCCTCGCGCCGGCCGTTGGCCAAGCATCCGCACCTTGAAAACCCGGTCGGCGACCCGGCGGTGTTCCTGCCGCAGCTGAATGGCCGGGTCGATATCGCCTACTGCTGCCTGGGCACCACCATCAAGCAGGCCGGTTCCGAAGAGGCGTTTCGCGCCGTGGATCTGGACATGGTCGTGGCCTTCGGCAAACGTGCGCGGGAGATGGGCGCACGACACCTGATCGTCATCAGTGCCCTGGGCGCCGATCGAAGATCCTCGATTTTCTACAACAAAGTCAAAGGCGAGATGGAGCACGCATTGCGCGCGCAGGACTGGCCGCAACTGACCATTTGCCGACCATCACTGCTATTGGGCGAGCGGCTCGAACCGCGCCTGGCCGAGAAAGTCGCCGGTCCGCTGTCTCGACTGATCCCCGGCAAATACCATGGCATCGAAGCCTGCCAACTGGCCCGAGCGATGTGGCGCCTGGCGCTGGAGGAGCAGGATGGGGTGCGTATTGTCGAGTCGGATGAATTGAGGAAGCTGGGCAAATAATCGACGAGCCTTGTGGCGAGGGCGCTTGCTCTCGCTGGGTGGCGAAGCCGCCCCAATGAGGGCCTGCTGCGCAGTCCAGCGAGAGCAAGCGCCCTCGCCACAAAAGCCAGGTCCGCCCTACAGCCCGCCCGTCGCCTGAAAACTCACACCGATCACCGTCAACAACGACAGCGGCAACAGCAGCGTGTCGAGCAACGCACTGGCCGGCAGATCCACACCCGGATAGCTCGGTGCCTCAGCGCCGAATCGATCCATCGCACAGCAGCCGCCATTGATCGCATACAAATCCAGCCGCGTTCCGGCATACACCACCGGCGCGCCTGGCTTCGCCGCATCCAGCGTGCGCGCCGTGGCGCATCCGGCCAGCTGCAATGCCAGCACAACAACTAACAGCTTATTCATCGCTGGTCAGATGGTGTTCGCCCCAACGAGGCAGCATGTCCTGGGGAATGTTCAGCAGGTTCAGGATTCGCGCCACGACGAAATCGATGAGGTCGTCGATGGTTTGCGGCTGATGATAAAAGCCCGGCGAGGCCGGCAGAATCGTCACGCCCATGTTCGACAACTTGAGCATGTGCTCCAGGTGAATGCTTGAATACGGCGCTTCACGGGGCACCAGAATCAGCTGACGACGCTCCTTGAGCGTTACGTCGGCAGCGCGTTCGATCAGGTTGTTGCAGGCGCCGGTGGCGATGGCCGACAAGGTGCCCGTCGAGCACGGCACCACCACCATCGCCGCCGGAGCGCCGGAGCCCGAAGCCACTGGCGACATCCAGTCTTCCTTGCCGTACACGCGAATCTGCCCGGCCTGAGCGCCGGTGTATTCGGTGAGAAAGGCCTGCATCATCTGTGGCTTGGCCGGCAGTGTCACGTCAGTCTCGGTGGCCATCACCAACTGCGCCGCCTTGGAAATCAGGAAGTGCACTTCGCGGTCTTCGCGCACCAGGCAGTCGAGCAGACGCAAGCCGTATTGAGCGCCAGAAGCTCCCGTCATTGCCAGCGTGATGCGGTCCGGACCGTTATTCATTTCAGCGCCTCGGCGAGTTTGCCGTGCAGGCCACCGAAGCCGCCGTTACTCATGATCACCACATGAGTGCCGGGCTGGGCCTGGCTCTTCACGCGTTCGATGATGCCTTCCAGCGAATCGCTGACGATCGATGGCACGGTGCACAGCGCCGCGGTGCCGGCCAGGTCCCAGCCCAGGTTGGCCGGTGCGTACCAGATCACCTGATCGGCATCGACCACACTTTCCGGCAAGCCGTCTCGGTGCGCGCCGAGCTTCATCGAGTTGGAGCGCGGCTCGATGATCGCGATCAACGGGGCGTCACCGATGCGTTTGCGCAGGCCGTCCAGTGTCGTCGCGATTGCGGTCGGGTGATGCGCGAAGTCGTCATAAATGGTGATGCCACGGACTTCCGCGACTTTTTCCATCCGCCGCTTCACGCTTTTGAAAGCGCTCAACGCGGCGATGCCCATGGACGGCACCACACCCACGTGACGCGCGGCAGCCAAGGTGGCCAGCGCGTTGGCGACATTGTGCTGGCCGGTCATGTCCCACTCCACCACGCCTTGGGAAACGCCTTCGAACATCACTTCAAACTTCGAGCCGTCTTCGCTGTGCAACTTGACCTGCCACTGCCCGCCCGCACCGGTGGTTTGCACCGGGGTCCAGCAACCCATGTCGATGACGCGTTGCAAGGCCGGCTCAGTGGTCGGATGGATCACCAGGCCTTCGCTCGGAATGGTCCGCACCAAATGGTGGAACTGGCGTTCGATGGCCGGCAGATCGGGGAAAATATCGGCGTGGTCGAATTCCAGGTTATTCAGGATTGCCGTGCGCGGACGGTAGTGAACGAACTTGGAACGCTTGTCGAAGAAGGCACTGTCGTATTCATCGGCTTCGATGACGAAGAACGGCGTATCGCCCAGACGCGCCGACACCGAGAAGTTCTGCGGCACACCGCCGATCAGGAAGCCCGGGCTCATGCCCGCGTGCTCCAGCACCCAGGCAAGCATGCTGCTGGTGGTGGTTTTGCCGTGGGTACCGGCAACCGCCAGCACCCAGCGACCTTGCAGCACGTGATCGGCCAGCCATTGTGGGCCGGAGACGTAAGGCAGGCCTTTGTTCAGTACGTATTCAACCGCCGGATTGCCACGGGACATGGCATTGCCGATCACCACCAGGTCAGGGGCCGGGTCGAGCTGCGACGGGTCGTAACCTTGGGTCAACTCGATGCCTTGAGCCTCAAGCTGCGTGCTCATCGGCGGATAGACGTTGGCATCGGAGCCGGTCACGTGATGGCCCAGCTCTTTGGCCAGAACCGCCATCGAACCCATGAAAGTGCCGCAGATACCCAGAATATGAATGTGCATAGTCGACCTCGTAAAACATGGCCGCAGGTTAGCTTAGGGTGGGAAAATTCGCACTCTTTAGCTGAGATTAACCGCGATCCGTGTGGCGAGGGCGCTTTACCGGGCGATACCGTGTTTACGCAGTTTTCGATAGAGGGTGTTGCGGCTTACGCCTAGCTGCTCGGCGGTATTGGTCATATGCCAGCGCGTCTGCTCCAGCGCATTGAGCAACGCCAGCCGTTCGGCGTCCTCCAGCGGATGCTCCGATGGCTCTTCGACAACCTGCGCCACCGCCGACCGGGCCGAACGAATCATCGCCGGTAAATCCTCCAACCCGATCCGCCCGTCGTCACACAACGCCGCCAACGTGCGCAACACATTGCGCAACTGCCGCACGTTGCCCGGCCAGACAAAGCCCAGCAAGGCTTCCCGCGCCGGCCCATCAATCACCACCGTTTCACCGCGCGCCTCTTCGGCCAGTAAAAAGTCGAGCAGTTGTGATTTGTCACTGCGTTCACGCAATGCCGGCAGTCCCACCTCCAGCCCGTTGAGCCGGTAATACAAATCCTCGCGAAAGCTGCCGTCCTGCACCCGTGCCAGCAGATTGCGGTGGGTGGCGCTGATGATCCGTACGTTGACCGATTCCGGCTCGCCGCCGATCGGCACCACCAGGCGGTCTTCCAGCACCCGCAATAAACGTGTCTGCAGAGCCAGGGGCATGTCGCCGATTTCGTCCAGGAACAAAGTGCCGCCATCGGCCTGCTGCAGCTTTCCGCGCATGCCGTCCTTGCGTGCGCCGGTGAAGCTGCCGCCGCGATAGCCGAACAACTCGCTCTCGATCAGGCTTTCAGGAATGGCGGCGCAGTTGAGGGCAACGAACGCTTTTTCCGCGCGTTGGCTAGCCTGATGCACCGCTTTGGCGAAGGCCTCTTTGCCCGAGCCGGTTTCACCGTTGATCAGCAGCGGCACGTCCCGCTCGTAGACTCGCAAGGCCTTGCGAAAGTCCGCCTGCAAGGCGCTATCGCTCAGGCAGATACCCGCCAGCGCGGCCCGGTCCTCAATAACCGGGGCAGGCACCAGCGGCAACGGTGCGCGTCGCGACTCTCCGCGCAACACGGCGAACAGTCGGCGCCCGTCACGGGTTCGCAGCGGCCAGCTCGCACTGGCATTGATGCTCGCGCGGCCGAGCAATTCATCCAGCGTGCAGTCGAAAAACGCTTCCACCGGTTTGCCCAGCAAGCCACCGCGGACCACACCCAGCAGGTTCAGGGCGCTCTGGTTGACCGCGCTGATCCGCCCCTCGCCGTCAAACGCCAGCAGCCCTTCGCTGAACAGCCCGACGGACTCGGCCTGCAAATGAAAACGCAGCAGCCACTGGTTGTCGAAACATCGCAGGAAATAGCAGCTCTCAATCATCTTCGCCGAAAGATTGACCAGGGCCATGGTGTGAAACTGACTCTGGCGCGAGACATCGTGACGTGCCGAGGACACGTCGAGCACGGCCAGCAATTCGCCATGCGGGTCGAACACCGGGCTCGCCGAACAGGTCAGGCCCGTGTGACGACCACGGAAGTGTTCGTCCTGATGAATGGTCAGCGCCTGGCGCTCCACCAGGCAGGTGCCGATACCGTTGGTGCCTTCGCAGGCTTCGCTCCAGTCGGCGCCGAGCCAAAGGCCGGCGCGCTCGAAAATCTTCCGTTCGGTGGGGGCCGTCACGCAATTGAGGATCACCCCGCGCGCGTCGGTCAACAGCACCGCATGACCGGCGCCGGAGAGTTGCTGATGCAGGCTGGTCATTTCATTGCCGGCGATGTGCAGCACTTGCTGCAGGCGCTCGCGGCTTTCGAGGACGCGCCCATGCTCCAGCACCGTCGGCGCCATGGTCAGGGCCGGGTCGAGGTGATAATCCTCAAGACAGCGCAGCCAGGAACGGGCGATGGACGGATCGCTGCCTGGACCGTGCAGGTGGGTTTTCCCCTGCTTGACGGTCAACACTTGCTGGGCATGGCGACTCAAATGATTGTCGTGCATTTCTTATTATTCTCCCCGAAAGCAGTGCCCGCCCTTAAAGGAATGGGCACGCACCTTATGGCGTCCCGTCGCCGAGCATCCTCCAGCCGGGCGCGCATTGCAATGCTGGCAAGACGCGTCAGTCATAGGATGTGCCACAAGCGGTACAAACTGTCACAGCGGGTGTACCGAAAGCGTCACAGGCGCCACCCGCCCGTCCGAGAAAAATTGCGCAAGGCCTTGATTTGCCTGAGCTGCGGGGCAGTGGCCCGACCTTTGCTCTACGCTTATAGCAAGCGCACATGCGCTCTTCCTTACAAATACAAAAAGCCAAGGAGAAAACATCATGCGTTACGCTCACCCCGGTACTGAAGGCGCTATCGTTTCGTTCAAGAGCAAATACGGTAACTACATCGGCGGCGAGTTCGTCGCGCCTGTCAAAGGTCAGTACTTCACCAATACCTCGCCAGTGAATGGCCAACCGATTGCCGAATTCCCCCGCTCCACGGCCGAAGACATCGACAAGGCCCTGGACGCTGCCCACGCAGCGGCCGATGCCTGGGGCGCCACGTCCGCCCAGGCTCGCTCGCTGGTGCTGCTGAAAATCGCCGACCGCATCGAGCAAAACCTGGAACTGCTGGCAATCACCGAATCCTGGGACAACGGCAAAGCCGTTCGCGAAACCCTCAACGCCGACATCCCGCTGGCCGCCGACCACTTCCGCTACTTCGCCGGGTGCATCCGCGCCCAGGAAGGCAGTGCTGCCGAGATCGACGGCAACACCGTGGCCTACCACATCCATGAACCGCTGGGCGTGGTCGGGCAGATCATCCCGTGGAACTTCCCGATCCTGATGGCCGCCTGGAAACTCGCCCCGGCCCTGGCCGCCGGTAACTGCGTGGTGCTCAAGCCTGCCGAGCAAACGCCGCTGGGCATCACCGTGCTGGTCGAACTGATCGGCGACCTGCTGCCACCGGGCGTTTTGAACATCGTCCAGGGTTTCGGCAAAGAAGCCGGCGAAGCCCTGGCCACCAGCAAACGCATCGCCAAGATCGCCTTCACCGGCTCGACCCCGGTCGGCTCGCACATCATGAAATGCGCGGCCGAAAACATCATTCCGTCCACCGTGGAGCTGGGTGGCAAATCGCCGAACATCTTCTTCGAAGACATCATGAAGGCCGAACCGTCCTTCATCGAAAAAGCCGCTGAAGGCTTGGTGCTGGCGTTCTTCAACCAGGGCGAAGTCTGCACCTGCCCTTCCCGTGCGCTGGTACAGGAGTCGATCTACGACGATTTCATGAAAGAAGTCATGAAAAAAGTCCTGTCGATCAAACGTGGCGACCCGCTGGACACCGACACCATGGTCGGCGCCCAGGCTTCCGAGCAGCAATTCGACAAGATTCTTTCGTACCTGGAAATCGCCAAGGGCGAAGGCGCCGAGCTGCTCACCGGCGGCAAGGTGGAAAAGCTCGAGGGCAATCTTGCGAGCGGCTATTACATCCAGCCGACCCTGCTCAAGGGCACCAACAAAATGCGCGTGTTCCAGGAAGAAATCTTTGGCCCGGTGGTGAGCATCACCACCTTCAAGGATGAAGCCGAAGCCCTGGCCATCGCCAACGACACCGAGTTCGGCCTCGGTGCAGGCCTCTGGACCCGCGACATCAACCGCGCCTATCGCATGGGCCGCGCCATCAAGGCCGGTCGTGTGTGGACCAACTGCTACCACCTGTACCCGGCGCACGCCGCGTTTGGTGGTTACAAAAAATCCGGCGTCGGCCGTGAAACCCACAAGATGATGCTCGACCACTATCAGCAGACCAAAAACCTGCTGGTGAGCTACGACATCAATCCGCTGGGCTTCTTCTAAGCACGACACTGCCATCGCCCGCCAGCCGTCTCCTACAGACCGCGTATACCTGTAGAAGCCGGCTGGCGGGCGATGGCATTTTGAACCACACCCCACCCACAGCGTGGCGGCTCTGGCACGCGCCTTGCGTACTCGCTTTACACGCAAATGCGCCGGCTATCTGGATTTCCAACCGAATGCGCGCAGGCACCACAGGACGCTATGCTCGACAGTATTTAAATACACCGGCACCGGAATATGGACCGATGCCTGCTTTATTACAGTGCACAGAGGCCCCTTCTGGACGCGAGCTTGCGCCTACAGGGATTGTCAGTGCTCTCAACGAATTGGAGGACACCGCCCATGGCCGTATATGCCCATTCCGTCGGCGCCCAGACCTATCGTTTTGACAACCTCAAGGACGTGATGGCCAAGGCCAGCCCGGCGCGGTCCGGGGATTTTCTGGCCGGCGTCGCCGCCCTCAACGATGGTGAGCGCGTCGCGGCGCAAATGGCGTTGGCCGATATTCCGCTGAGCCATTTCCTGCAGGAAGTCCTGATTCCCTATGAAGACGATGAAGTCACCCGCCTGATCATCGACACCCACGACAAGCAGGCCTTCGCCCTCGTCAGCCACCTCACCGTGGGCGGCTTTCGCGACTGGCTGCTCAGCGATGCCGCCGACGAACAGGTCCTGCGCACCCTCGCCCCCGGCCTGACCCCGGAAATGGCTGCAGCCGTGTCGAAGATCATGCGCGTGCAGGATCTGGTGCTGGTGGCGCAGAAAATCCGCGTGGTCACGCAATTTCGCGGCACCCTCGGCCTGCGCGGCCGCCTGTCCACTCGCCTGCAGCCCAACCACCCCACCGACGAACCGGCCGGCATTGCCGCGAGCATTCTCGATGGCCTGCTACACGGTAACGGCGACGCCATGATCGGCATCAACCCGGCCACCGACAGCATTGCCTCGATCTGCGCGATGCTGGAAATGCTCGACGCGATCATCCAGCGCTACGAAATTCCGACCCAGGCCTGTGTGCTGACCCATGTCACCACGTCGATCGAAGCGGTCAATCGCGGCGTGCCTCTGGACCTGGTGTTCCAGTCGATCGCCGGCACCGAGGCTGCCAACGCGAGCTTCGGCATCAATCTGAATGTGCTCAAGGAAGGTTACGACGCCGGGTTGAGCCTCAATCGCGGCACCCTTGGGCAGAACCTGATGTATTTCGAAACGGGCCAAGGCAGCGCGTTGTCAGCCAACGCCCACCATGGCGTCGATCAACAGACCTGCGAGACTCGGGCCTACGCCGTAGCGCGACATTTCAACCCGTTCCTGGTGAACACTGTCGTAGGATTTATCGGCCCGGAATACCTCTACAACGGCAAACAGATCATCCGCGCCGGCCTGGAAGATCACTTCTGCGGCAAGCTGCTGGGCGTGCCGATGGGTTGCGACATCTGTTACACCAACCACGCCGAGGCCGACCAGGATGACATGGACACCTTGCTGACCCTGCTGGGCGTGGCCGGGATCAACTTCATCATGGGCATCCCCGGTTCCGACGACATCATGCTCAATTACCAGACCACCTCGTTCCACGATGCGCTCTATGCCCGGCAGACCCTGGGGCTCAAGCCAGCGCCGGAGTTCGAGCAGTGGCTGGCGAAAATGGGCATCTTCACCCAGGCGGACGGCCGGGTGCTCTTCGGCAACAGCCTGCCACCGGCCTTCCGCCAGGCCTTGGCGCAACTGGGATAAGTGTTGATATGGAAAAACCACCCTACGACCCCCACAACCCATGGCTGGAACTGCGACGCCTGACACCCGCGCGCATTGCCCTTGGCCGCACCGGCACCAGCCTGCCCACCCGCGCACAGCTGGACTTTCAATACGCCCACGCCCAGGCGCGGGATGCGGTGCATCTGCCGTTTGACCACGGCGTACTGCGCTCGCAACTGGCCGAACGCGGGCATGACAGTGTTTTGCTGCACAGCGCGGCAATCGACCGCAACAGCTATCTGCAACGTCCCGACCTTGGGCGAAAACTGAGCGATGCATCGGCACACGTCTTACGTGATCACGCTTCGGCCCATCCGGGCGGCGTAGATCTGGTGATTGTGGTCGCCGATGGTTTGTCCGCTTTGGCCGTGCATCGCCATACGTTGCCGTTTCTGGCACGGCTGGAGGAACAGATCCGCGCCGAAAACTGGTCCGTCGCCCCGATCGTGCTGGTGGAACAGGGGCGCGTTGCCGTGGCCGATGAAGTGGGCGAATTGCTCGGCGCCAAAATGACGGTGATTCTGATCGGCGAGCGCCCTGGCCTGAGCTCGCCGGACAGTCTGGGGTTATATTTCACATACAATCCAAAGGTCGGTCTGACAGACGCTTACCGCAATTGCATCTCCAATGTGCGCCTGGAAGGCTTGAGTTACGGCATGGCGGCACATCGTTTGCTGTATTTGATGCGCGAAGCCTGTCGGCGGCAGCTATCCGGGGTCAATCTGAAGGACGAAGCGCACGTTCAGACGCT
This sequence comes from Pseudomonas reinekei, assembly GCF_001945365.1. Lineage (GTDB taxonomy): Bacteria > Pseudomonadota > Gammaproteobacteria > Pseudomonadales > Pseudomonadaceae > Aquipseudomonas > Aquipseudomonas reinekei. The sequence goes on along the minus strand of NZ_MSTQ01000023.1, from coordinate 26,855 downwards.
GGAGTCAGATGCCGGCGCGGACATGAAAGGTAATTTCCTACTGAGCCCACCGGATGCCTGAAGCGCTTCCGCATTGCACATTCGTTCCAGTTTCAGGCAGGATCGACCCACGGCTGCCAGTGTGTACCCTTTGCCGCCAGAGCACGTGAAGACAGCCACTTGAAGACGAGACCTACCATGCGGATTATTCAAGCGACCCTCGAACACCTGGACCTGCTGACCCCGTTGTTCGTCAAATATCGCGAGTTTTATGGCTCCCTGCCTTACCCGGACTCGTCCCGGGCGTTTCTCGAAAAACGCCTGCGTCGCAAGGAGTCGGTGATTTACCTGGCCCTGTCCGATGATGACAACAACAAACTGATGGGCTTCTGTCAGTTGTACCCAAGCTTCTCATCGCTTTCGCTAAAACGCGTGTGGATCCTCAACGACATCTACGTCGCCGAAGACGCACGCCGCCAGTTGGTTGCCGATAACCTGATTCGCACCGCGAAGAAAATGGCCAAGGAAACCAACGCCGTGCGCATGCGGGTGTCCACCAGCAGCAACAACGAAGTGGCACAGAAAACCTACGAATCCATCGGGTTCAAGGAAGACACCGAGTTCAAGAACTACGTGTTGCCAATCAGCGACGAGTTGTAAGTTGAAGATTCTGTAGGCGCGAGCCTGCTCGCGATGGACTCAAGGACTACGCGGGGTATCAAATTCCCCGCGTTATCGTTCATGACCAACGCGAGCAGGCTCGCTCCCGCAGGGTTGTACGTTATTAATTGTCACTCGGTAGCTCATCGCGCCCTCGACATGCCCCGCTACAATCTCGACGCGCTTTTCACCTCCCAACTCGTATAATGCCGACCTTTCCGGCTTGTAAGAAAAACTACACCCCTCCGTAGGCTTTCGCGAAGTCATCCGCACAGGCCCGCAGACCCGGACCGTTATCACAGGTGCTTTCCATGGATTTCAACCCGCTCGACCTTATCCTGCATCTCGATGTTTACCTCGATTTGCTGGTAACCAATTACGGGCCATGGATCTACGCCATTCTGTTTCTGGTGATCTTCTGTGAAACCGGCCTGGTGGTGATGCCATTCCTGCCGGGCGACTCGCTGCTGTTCATCGCCGGCGCAGTCGCCGCAGGCGGCGGCATGGACCCGGTGCTGCTGGGTGGCCTGCTGATGCTGGCGGCGATACTGGGCGACAGCACCAACTACGTGATCGGACGAACGGCCGGCGAACGCCTGTTCAGCAATCCGAACTCGAAGATCTTCCGCCGCGACTATCTGCAGCAAACTCACGACTTTTATGAAAAGCACGGCGGCAAAACCGTGACCCTGGCGCGCTTCCTGCCCATCATTCGCACCTTTGCACCGTTCGTCGCCGGCGTTGCACGGATGCCTTACCCGCGGTTCTTCGGGTTCAGCGTACTTGGCACGATCCTTTGGGTTGGTGGCCTGGTCACCCTCGGTTACTTCTTCGGCAACGTTCCGTTCATCAAGTCGAACCTGTCGTTGCTGGTCGTCGGCATCATCCTGCTGTCGCTCGTGCCGATGATCATCGGGGTCGTGCGCAGTCGCTTCGGCAACGCAGCGTCCAAAGCTCACCTGCGCTGACGTTAGATGTGGTCCCTGAGCGCCTGGCGTCGCCGGCGCATCCTGGCCAGACACCCGATTGCCGACGACATGTGGCAGCGGGTGCGCCATCATCTGACCTTTCTCGACGGTATCACCCCGGCCCAGGACCAATGGCTGCGAGAGGCCAGCGTGCTGTTCCTCGAAGACAAGCACCTGACCGCCCTGCCCGGCGTCGAATTGCACCAGGAGGAACGCCTGCTGCTCGCCGCCCAGGCGCAACTGCCTTTGATGAACCTGGGTGACCTGAACTGGTACCAGGGTTTTCACGAAATCGTCCTCTACCCCGACGACTTCCTCAGCCCCCAGCGTCATCGTGACGCCAGTGGCGTCGAACACGAATGGGACGGCGAGCACAGCGGCGAAGCCTGGCAGCAAGGGCCGATCATCCTCGCCTGGCCGGGCGTGATGGCCAGCGGCGGCTGGGAAGGCTACAACCTGGTCATCCACGAGCTGGCGCACAAACTCGACATGCTCAACGGCGATGCCAACGGCTTGCCACCGCTGCACGCCGACATGCGGATCAGCGAGTGGGCCAACGTCATGCAGGACGCCTACGACGACCTCGACCGGCAACTGGAGCGCAATCCGGACGCCGAGACCGCAATCGATCCGTATGCCGCCGAAAACCCTGCCGAGTTCTTCGCCGTCACCAGCGAATACTTCTTCAGCGCTCCGGATTTGCTGCATGAGGCTTACCCGCAGGTGTATGAGCAGTTGCAGCTTTTCTATCGTCAGGACCCGCTCGGGAGACTGAAGCAACTTCAGGCGCATGATCCGGTCTATCAGGCACACGACTAAGGTCTACACGACCTCTGGTACATGGCGTCGGCGTAGGAATATGCCTATAATCGCCGCCACTTTTTGGTCAATCCGGCCAAGTGTTTCTGGTCAACTAACGGGGGCAACGCCCAATGAGCTACAGCAAGATTCCGGCTGGCAAAGACCTGCCGAACGACATCTACGTCGCGATCGAGATTCCGGCCAACCACGCGCCGATCAAATACGAAATCGACAAAGACAGCGATTGCCTGTTCGTTGACCGTTTCATGGCCACCCCAATGTTCTACCCGGCCAACTACGGTTACATCCCGAACACCCTGGCTGACGACGGTGACCCCCTCGACGTGCTGGTCGTGACCCCTTACCCGGTTGCGCCAGGCTCGGTGATCCGCGCTCGTCCAGTTGGCATCCTGAACATGACCGACGACGGCGGCGGCGATGCCAAAGTCATCGCGGTTCCACACGACAAGCTGTCCCAGTTGTACGTCGATGTGAAGGAATACACCGACCTGCCGCCGCTGCTGATCCAGCAGATCGAGCACTTCTTCGCGAACTACAAAGATCTCGAAAAAGGCAAGTGGGTGAAGATCGAAGGCTGGGCCGGTGCAGACGCCGCCCGCGAAGCGATCACCAAGTCGGTTGCTGCCTACAAAGGCTGAGCACTGCTGCGAGCTTCAGGCTTCAAGAAAAACCCCGGTTGATCCGGGGTTTTTTGTGGGCGCTCATAAAGCCTGACTAAACCGACCGTTTAGGCTAGGTTGGCTTCGGTTTTTCTTGTTTAATTTTCCCCGGGAGCGTCTTACATCCGGTCGTAAAATTCTGGCGAAATTTGAACGCCTCGTTGAACCAAAGCCTTACGCGACGCCGGTAGACTCGCGTTTATGAAAAAGAACAAAACCTGCGGTCCACGATTCAAAATGCTCCTCGAAGAGGCGAATATCACGACGACGGCATTTGCCGAATTCCTGAATATTCCCAAGCCACAAAATGTCCACAACTGGTATACCCGCGGAGTGCCCCACTACCGCATGGAAGAAGTCGCAAAAAAACTGTCCGTCAACGTCAAGTGGCTAAAAATCGGCGAAGGGCCCAAAGACGCAATGGAACTGCGTTTGCTCGACGATTCCGGCAACACCTTCGACGCTCAGGCAATGCGCGGCGCCTACAGAGTCATCGAGCCGAATGACGTGGAACTGCCCTTCTATAAAGAAGTGGCGATAACACCCGGCGAGCTCAAAACCCACGTTATCAGAGATCCCGAGCAATCCATACGCATGCTGCGCAGCGATCTCGACTCCCTGGAAATCAACCACGCGGATGCCATTTGCACCCGCATGATCGGCAACAGCATGGCCGAAAAAATCGAAGACGGCTCATTGCTCGCCATTGATCGCGGACTCACGCAAATTGTCGATGGCGAGATCTACGCCATCGAGCACGACGGCATGCTACGAATCAAATACCTGCACCGAGTCCCTGGCAACGCGTTGCGCATGCGCAGCCACAACAGCGCCGAGCACCCGGACGAAATCTTCAGAGCCGCGCAAATCGACGAACAGAACATCAGAGTCCTGGGTTGGGTGTTCTGGTGGTCGACACTGAACAAGCGCAGGCCGGAAGTGCCATTCCTCTAGCGCCCGTACACCAGACTGGGAATTCCCCAAAAAAATCAGTATGCTGCGCCCCACATTTGCGCATCGACCCGCCCCGCGGCCCAGATCGCACCGACAAGGCAGATGATTTTCTCGCCAAGTCCCGCAGCCGGACGCAAGATCCGGGTGTACGTTTTGAAGGCTGGCGCGGTTTACCAAAAATGATCCAAGCCAGTCCCCGAGAAGCCGGCCACAAGCCGGCTTTTTAATTGTCCAAAATAATCCTATCCCGCCCGAGAATCTTCCTGATAGCTTAGCTATTCCGGGGGTTTCAGGCATTCCCCTGTCCGATGGTGTTCAACGCCATTTGACCTCATCCGACGATGAAGTGGGGGGACAGGTGGGGGGACAAAAGGGACGAAAGGGGAAATCCAATGGGTAAGCTGAATCCGAAACAAGTCGAAAACCTAACCGAACCCGGCACCTATGAAGATGGTGATGGGCTTCGCTTGGTTGTCAAACCTACCGGGCGTAAATCCTGGCTGCTTCGCTTTCAACTAGCGGGGCGTCGTAGGGAGATGGGCCTGGGCTCATTCCCTGAAGTGAGTTTAAAGAAAGCGAGGCTTGAAGCCAGCGCCAAACGCAGTCAATTAAGCGATGGTGTAGATCCTCTAGCCGCTCGCGACATCGAGCGCGCCGCTCAACGCGAAGCCCAACGAACCAGCGAGGCAAAACAGCTGAAGTTCGAGACGCTCGCGAAAGAATACTGCGAGGCCCACGGAGGCACCTGGTCAGAGAAGTGGCGTAAGGGCTGGCTACGGAAGCTGGAGCTGTATGCGCTTCCCCATATTGGCAAACTGTCTGCCGAGGAAGTAGGCACGCCCCAAGTGCTCAAGGTGCTGCAACCCATCTGGACCACCAAGACCAGAACGGCCGACGAGGTACGAGGGCAGATTGAGCAGGTTCTGGACGCCGCCAAGGCACGGAATTTACGAGAAGGCGAAAACCCTGCTCGCTGGCGTGGGCACCTAGACAATCTGTTGAGTCGCGCTGAAAAGAAGAAGGCACGGAAACGCGAGCACTTTGAAGCGCTGCGATGGCAGGACGTGCCAGCACTAATGAACAAACTCAGAGCAAGCAACACACCAGCGTCACTGGCTGCTCAATTGCTCATTCTCACCAGTGCACGAGCCCATATGGTGAGGTTTGCACGGTGGGATGAGTTTGATTTGGAAGCTGCTACGTGGTCGCTGCCAGATGAGCGCATGAAGATGCGAGTAGCATTCGTAATCCCACTTGCCGATAAAGTCGTAACGCTGGTGCAGAGCATTCCTCGAAATGAGGGAAGTCCTTATCTATTCCCAGGCCAGGGCAAGAGCGGGGTAATGCACGCAAATGCCATACGCACGCTCCTTCATGGAATGGGATACGAACACATCACGCGACATGGCTTTCGATCCTCATTTCGAGACTGGGCCGGTGAATGTACTCACTACCCACGCGAGGTTTGCGAAATGGCCCTAGCCCATGATGAGCGGGATCAGACTGAAGGGGCCTACTCTCGCTCCGACTTTCTCGATAAGCGACGTGCACTTATGTCAGATTGGGCCGACTTCTTCAGCAAACCAATTGTCGATCTCGAAAAAGCCGCTAATCCGGCTTCGGGAAGAAAGCAGCAGCTACTGCGAGCCAATGCCTGAGACTGACACAACCCATCTTTCTCTGTTGATCCTTTGAAAACATACGGGTGCTATGACGACAAACTCAATCAGAGGCCGCCCTTCTATGGCAAATATAAGGCTATCTGAATACTCCCCATATCAGGCCAAGTCTCACACTTGGCCTAATTCTTACAAGTACTGCTCGACCACATTTTTTGTCCCCCTCCGGCACTGTGACAGACAGTCCTGGCGCCCCATCCTTATTTGCCGGTAACACATCCAGTGACTGAAAACCTCGAATGATCACACTGCATAAATCGGCTCTTGGGAGTACGACGCTTGCTGGTACTCACCGGATTGCCCCCCGCCTCCGTACAATACTGGTGCCAGCTGAATCATCAGACGCTGTTTGAGTTCATCAAGCTCCCCTTCGCTGAGATTCAAACCATTCAAATACGCCACCAACTCACTCTGGCCAGGCTGCCCGAACGCCAGTCGATACAACGACAGTATTTTCAACATCTGCGGATATCGCTGATGTTCATGGCTGAGGGCAAGCATTGGCACCAAGCGGCGAATCTTGGCGTCGCCGGTTGGGTAGTGCCAATAAGGTACGAGATCAGTGCTCCGATCTTGCCCTGCAGCCGTTTCAAACAAAGCGTGCCATCCTTGAGGCGCCTCAGGGTGGTCAGCAAGTGCTTGGGCTACACGCCTACGCACGACCAGCGATTGATAGCGGTTCACGCGACCTTCCCGCTGTTCCAGGTCGATTGGATTACCGGGCAGGTTCCAGTGCACGATGTCACTGCAATACCAATGAAAGTCCAGACCTTCTTGGCCGATGGACGTGGAGGTGAGCACAAATGGACGGAACGGCGAGTTGAAACTCTCTCGGATGCTGACCACACGTTCCTGTCCCTTACTATCGCTGATGCTCTGTGTGCCGAGTTGCACAGCGTAATGACAGCGCAGATGCGTGTGATCGGTCTTGTCACCCGCCTTCCAGACTTTGACGCTCGAAGCGCGGGTATGCAAAACGTTGCTGACCGCCTCGACGACTTTCTCAGCGTTGCCTTCAGGCGCGAGCATATAAAAGTACTCTTCGAGTACGGCCTGCAATCCGCCCTCTGCGCAATAGCGAACCATGCTCCACCAGTGCTGGCGATCAGGCATACGGCGGATGGCGGCGCTGCCATTCAAGGTGTTGAACAATGTCATGAACGAGTGGGCAACCTGGGTTGCTTGCTGTTGGTGCCCGTCGCTCTCCCTACCGGATACCAGCAGCGCTCGATAAGCGCATACTGCGGGCGAGCCAACGGATAGCCACGCCAAATATTCCGGCAGATCATCGGGCATGACGCCAAGCAGATTCGTATTGTTCAGTCGTTTTTGAATTTCTTCGGCACGCTCTGGCGCAATTTCTTCACTCGCCAACCAAGCCTCACACCAACCCGAAAAATGGCACTGGTCCAATAACATGGGCGCGAGTAGATACCAGTGGTTTTGATTCCGCGTGCCCGCATGGCCCGCCCCTAGCGGCGCAAGCAGCGATTTGAAGTGCGTGATGCGCGAGGCAATCAGAGACTCAAGTGAAGCCCCGCCTACATCCAAAGGTAGTTTCGCCAGCATTTTACTAGGGTAGAGCAGTGACCAGATAGCGAGATCACAGGACTCCAGGCGGAACAGTCTATGGGTCTCCTGGTGCTGGCTGGTCCGGGTATAGTCATCGCCACGCCCTCTGGTTGGAAAATACTCTAGCTTCGCCGCCCGCTTGCCTAATGCGCGGCGCTCCGCCTCATAGCTGAGCAGCCCACTCATCATGCGCGGGACCATCGCCCAAGCGGAGAAGACCAGGGTCTTGGTGAAGTTCTCATGCCCGGAATAAAAGCCTGCCAAAGGGTAATGCGGGCGGGTGGGTGGGACCCACAAAAGCATCTCGGGCCCATTTTTTCGGGTGCTGGTGAACAGATGTTTCGTCAATGCTCGAAAGCTCGGGTTTGGTGCCTCAAGCGCAACGTTCAGTTGATAGCTGGCAACCCGCTCCCGAGGTAGCCATAACGTCTTGCTACGCCTTACCTGCCGATAAACATCCCGATTTTCAGCTTGGTAACAGCGTTGTAATACCTCCTGTAGCTTGTAGCCAGTACTGAACGATAGTGGCCATGCAGCGGATTTGAAGAAGTCCATCATCTGCCCGGACACCCGAATCTGAGCCTTCTGCTCGAGTTGTTTACTGAGCTGATCAAGCTCAATGTAGGCACGTACATCATCGGGACTGACCTCGGCAGTGCAGTCAATCTCGAAGTCCGCTGTCAACCCGTCACCTTTACCGGCGATCTGGCTACGTTCGGTACGACAGATCAATGGGCGCAACAGCTCTTCCAAGGCATGGCGTGGTTCAGATGAAAGCTGGTCGACCTTGATACCGGGTTGCCTCAGACGCATCAATTCCGACTGCAACGACTTTCGCGCCGGTTCATAGGTGGTTAGTGGTGTCAGATTGAGAAACCGAAGTATCTGCTGAAGCTTGATCAGGTGACCGTCATCGTTTTCATCGTCGTTGATTGTACTCATTGCCTTGAACGGCGTTGCGGACAGAAGCAGGATCTTGTCGCGACGACGATTGCGAAAAACCTGCTGGGCGATCAGTGAATGCTCGTTCTCATCGCTCTGGTCCAGGAGGCTATCGAAGCGTTGAAACTCATCGAGAATAAAGAGATCAGCCTTCAACTGCGCGGCACAGCAGTGAGCAAACACTAGCCGTATCTCACGCAATATACCGCGCTCTTCAGACCTATCACGGTCTACCCCAAATTGGGCAATGTGCTGTAACACCTCCAGCATCGAGCGTTCGCACGGGACTTTCGTGCTGCGTAGCTTGCGGTGGAAATCAGCCACCACCTGAACATCTAGAGTGCGAGCCTTGATGGCTTTCAGATCTGACACCCAGCCATTCACATCTTGTACTCGCTCGCGAAACAGATCCGAGAGTTGGTCTTGCAAAGGACCTATTTCAGGATCTTTCAACAACGCAGCAAAAATGATCAGACGTTCTCTTCGGTTACCCGCGCCATAGGTCATCGAAAATGAAGTGCTGGGAGTTAACGTACAGAACTCAAGCAGGGCATCATCCGTGGCGCTCGCCTCCGGTAACAGGGCTACTTCAGCGAGTCGTGAGTAAGCCGGCTCTCGGACGAATCTGGCCTGGCTGTTCTTTTTGAAAACAGCAAGTTTGGTACGGTTTTCACTAGCCAGCGCCAGATTTGAACAGATGTAGGTGACCCTGAATGGCCGTGATTCGTGCCACTCCATTAACAGCGAGGCGACCACGCCTTTGGCGACGATGGTTTTTCCCAGACCTACCTCGTCGGCTACCAAAATTCGCTGGCTGTGTTCTGGATTCTTAAACAACCCGATGATGCGATCGACGGTTGCCCGCTGGAAATCCTTTAGGCTCGACAGTGTGGCGGCAAGCTGGTGGTGAGCAGAGCCCGGCAGATAGCTTGTTGAGCTCATGATCGTTCCTTAACCATGAAGGGTTTGAAGTGCTTCCATAATGTCGAGAAGTCGGCCGGTATCCGGTCCTCGATTTCTCGCAGATGCTCCAGTACTGCCTCAATGCGGTTTAACCTCTCTGGCTCTCGGGCCGCGCAACGAAGCAGTGACTCGTAGACCCGCCCACTCATGAACGCTTCGAGTCCATCGGCTGGAGTATTTATCGTGCCGCCCTGATCGTTGGTAGGCCATTCGCCTTTCTCTCGACTCGGCTGTAACAGCATATGCAGATAGGCCATGAGTTTTTGAGGGCTATCGATAAGGCCGGCCACAATCTGGCGCTCCCGACCATCACCGCCGACGATATCCAGCTCAGCCTTAACGACTCGTTCGACGCTTTCCCCATTCGCAGTTAACCGAAGCACCAGGAATGCCGTCAAATCAGTCAGCCCAAGACCTTCCCAACTAATTTGTGCAGCCAGTGGTTGGCGCTTAGACCCAGCCAACAACTGCACCTCAACACCGATCGGAAGTACGAGCAGATCGGCACTGCACTCCATGGCGCAGGTATAAGTGCCCATTTCATCTGGATGCGCCGAAAGCCTCCATTTCGCGCTGATGAGCGTCTGCAGCACTTCACGGGAGACAAGCTCGTCATCAGCCGGTTCGCGCACAGCCGAAAGATCAAAGGAATAGGGTAGGAATATCCTGGTGGGATTATCCGCAGTACCGACCCACTGGGTTTTCAACTGCTCAGCGCAATATTCTGGAGAGGAACTGGACAGACGCAGCATGAATTCGGTGTTCCGCGCAGAACCTGGACTAGTTCCCCCCAACGCGGCTTTGGTGGCGTTCGCGGAACCAACATGCCAGTGACTCGTCGCGCCGTTCTGAACGAGTATCAACTTGGCGTGAAGATTCTGCGGCTTACGGTGTTCCAGTTCGTCTTCCCCTTCGACTACACGGGCGTTGAGGGCAAAACATTCCCAGCCTTCCAACAGAGCGGCACCGAGACGTTCGAGCTCTTCGGCACGACTGAAAAGCCAATGCCGCGCGCCTCTAGCCCGTAGCATCGTCAACGCTTCGGCATGCAGGAACGGCGACATCACCAACACTGTGTCGGTCCCTGAACCAAAGTCCAGGGGCATCCGGGAGTGCACTCCAGCCAAGGTTTTCAAGCCATGGAATCCAACCGGCCGCTGCCATTCCACCTTCGGCAGTTCTTTTTTGAAGCATTTGAACGCTTGGACGAAGTCCTTGGCCTGGGGCGCCAGATCACCGAGGAGATCGAGCAATCCCTGACTTTCGCTCTCCGATTTCACTGTATTGGTCAGCCTGCCTTCGAGCGCTATTGCAAGATCCCAACTGCGATCGAAAGTTAGGTTTCGGGAGAGCACAAGAAGACGGTAATGAACGTCCCGAGAGTCGTTCGTAAAGCGCAGCAGCCATATCTTGGGGTGAAAAGAACTGTAGGTCTGGGTCGGAACCATTGGCACCAGGCAGGGTTCAAGCAAAGTGAACAGCTTGTGAAACTGACGCGGCACCTTTATGCAGCCCTGCTGGAAAAACACCTTCAGCCGCCCCTTCAGGGTGCCGATCGCTTCCAGCAATGCCAGCTCCTTTTCACGCCAATCACCCTCAAGGGTGGCGTCGAACGATAACGCCATAGGCAGGCACAACAACGTATCCAGTTCGAGTGAATAACTGGTGGCCAACGCATACGTCAGCTCAAACCCAGGAGGGGAGCGCAGCTTGTCGCCGTAATCTAAGCGATCGGTACGAGGATTTAGCATGCTAGGCCCTCGCGGATGTCGCTAAGTATTGTCCGCACTTGGGACCAGCGATAATCCAGCCTTTTCATGCCTATCCAGCCGAACTCTCTGGGTAAGGGTTTGTTCAGGATTGAGCGCTCCCGCTTGTTGCGAACTGCCTGTTGGCGTACGAGCTCATCTAGGCTTGAAAGCGTTGCGCCTTTAGCCACCGCCCCGCTCCAATCGTTGAGAAACTGCAGCGTATAGACATTCGGTCTTGCCCCTGTCTCGCGCACCCATTGTGCGACGCTTTCAGGCCCCACATGGGGTGACTGGCTCCAGACCTCCCATTCTTGCCCGTAGGCAGTAATTAGATCATCACGGCCGCCTTTGACCGCAACCAAGTGGTTGAACCGGATATGAGCGCCGCAAATCAACTCGCTGAAGCTATGGGCCATTTCAACAGCATCGCGGGTTTTAACCGGCAGATCCGTCTTGTTTCGAATGCCCTCCGCCAGCGCGGGGAAACTTCGGTAGCCCAACATCTCGTTGCAAAGGTCATGATGTTCAAACTGAGTGGGCAAGCTATGGAAAGGCCCTGCTCTTAATTTTTCGCTTAGGAAGGCAGCTTCAGAATTCGTCAAATGAATGCCAACATTCTCGAACCAGTCGTGCGCGTAACGATCAAGTTTGATGCGACTACCCCATGAGCCTGCGTCCTGGTCATCCACCTCATCGAGGAGGGTGCTGCCAAGCGGGTCCTCATCAGAGCGCAGCGATCGAAGAAACTGATTGCGCGAAGCAGTCGTCGCGACTATTCCCCAGATTCGCAATGCAACCCAATACACCGAGGACGGGTGTCGCGTCACACCCTCCCCTTCACCCATCGACGAACCAATAATCCCGGTCACCCCTTCACCCACATGGCGTTTGGTGAGTGAAGCGGCGAGTTTATTTTCACGCTCCACGAGATATTGCTCCGGAGACTGGCGGCGACGCACTACAACTGGAAGCGCCAGATAGTCCCTAAGCATCCTGGGAATTGTGATCAGATATTTGGCACGGGTTTGAATGGTGGAGAAACCCGGAAAAAGCAGGTCAGCGAAACCGTCTCGGAGGCTGCCAATGCCCAACTCGTCCAGAGTGCCAGGTTCGGCGAGCTGTTTGAGAGCATGTTTAACCCGTTCCCGGTCATCAGCGGAGAAGTCCACCCAGCCCATTTCGCTTTTTTGCACGTAATACCCTTTCTCTGGAAAGTGGAGTAGCGACTAGCCAATGACTCAGAGCCTGAGTTCTGGTCGATCACAGCTAGCTTTTTGGGGCAACTGCCTGATGAGTTTTTCTGGGCATGGTAAAGCAATACTCCGCTTCAGCTGGACGCGAGAACAAGAGGAGCTTGGATACAGTTCAGATCTGAGTTATGTCATCAATGGATGGGCAATGTTTTGATCGTTTGAAGGACTACCGGCTCCTCTTGCGCCTGCAAATACATGCAGACCTGCAGATTCAGAGTGACATACTCGTCCCAGGTGTAATGCTGGGCATAACGCACGGCGTACTGCCTATCCACCCGACAGATGTCCGGGCGCTCCGTGTAAATAGTGCAGCCCTTGCTAGTTGCATCGTAATGCCTGCAAGTGCCGTCGCCACGATCCAGAAATTGGGTTTCCGCAGCCACATGCACGTGCTTGCAGCACAACCCGCATTGGGTGCATGGGAAGGTGGAGGGTGGCGTGATATGGCTGTGCATATAAAAGTATTACCGCGATGAAGTAGTGCCATAAGCAACCGGAGCAGTTGGGGAGTTGCCCGCGCATACACGCGGGCAATGTTTTTATGCAGAGGGTGTGTCCAGGCTCGCTTTCTGCCCGCTCGCCACGGCTGCGACATCCTTGATGCGCTTTTCCGTTGCCAGTACCAGATTTCCGTCTTGATCCAGGATCGCAGTGTCGATCATGGCCTTGAGTAACTGAGCAAACTTGACCGAGCGGAAAACGACCTCCTTGCTTTCATCCGAGAAGGTCCGGTAATCCACACCATTGTTCTCGATGACTTTCTTCAGCTCGCTCACGGCCCGGCGCAGTTGCGAACTAATCTTGGAGAACGTGGTGTTCGCCAGGGAGGTCACGCTCTCAATGGTTTGCAGTTTGCCGGCCATTAAATTGGCTTGATCGCTTATGGTGCGGGCCTGCTCAAGGTTACTGCGGGCATTGTTCAGGGCTTCTTCACCCTTGTTACCCAGCACGTGGCCAAAGATGGCCAGCGCCGGCCCGGCGACAATACCACCCAGTACCATCATGCCGCCGGCCATGCCGTAACCACCGGCTGCCAACGAACCGCCGCCCAACCAGGCCAGTGTGGCGTTGGTGGCTGCCACGCCGCCGAGCGAGGAAATGGCCGTGCCCGTGCTGGCCGTGGCCAACAGCATGGTGCCGTTGTAGGCACCAAAGGCCAGCGCTGCACCACCACCCATGCCAGCACCCAGGCCGAGGCCTGCATCCTTGAGTGCCTGATAGTCTTGACGCAGACCAGCAAGGGTCTTATTGGAAAAGTCACCAGCGTTCAGTTTGTCCAACTCTGGACTCTGACTGAGCTCGATGTTTTTCAGGCGCTCGAAGGTTTCAATAAACTCGGCGATTACACCATTGAACGCGCGCAGCTTGCGCTGGCCATAGTCTTCCAGTGTGGCGTTAGCGGCCTTGCGCTGCGCTTCCACCTTGTGGTTGGCAGCATCCACCATGGAGCGTGCATCGTTATTTAAGTCTTTGGCGTTGCTATGGTCGATCGCACCGCTGACGCCTTTGGCCGCACCGTAAATACCAGCAGCCGCTGCGACAGCACCAATGATCAGGGGAATAGGCATGGTCGTTTCCTTACTCAAGAATAATCGAAATGGTTTTGCTGACTTCCTGATTCAGCGTTTCTGCACGCTCCAAGAGATCATCGAAAATGAAGTCTTCCAATTGATGGTGAAGCTGAAACTCTTTGAGGAGTGCCCATTCAACGCTGGTGATAGTGCCGTCACGGAGGGCGACCAATAGCAACTCGAATAGGATGACCTTGGGCGCGGTCGGCAGCTCAAATTTCTTGCCTTTGAGTATCTCTTTCAGAACGGTCGTGGCAGCTTGTACGCGGGTTTCAGGCTTTTCCGCTTTGGGAATGGGATACTTTTTGAGGGCTTCGATGAGTCGTGTCCCTACGTCAACGGGCCTCATCATCCTAGGTAAGCTAACGGTGGAGGAGGGAGGGGAGATAGACTTTTCAAGTTCGGCGATCAGCTCGCGCTCTTGTGCGCCTTCCTGAATGGAAAGCGCACTGAGATCGGTACTGGAAGTGAATTCATCTGATGTCTTTCCGTCCCATAGCAGCGGTTTGTCGGCAAGGGCCAGCAGTTTCGAAAGTTCAAGCAGATGTTTTTTGTCCGAATCGGACAGAAGTTTGATCAGCATTGTAGGGGCGTCCTTTTTTCAGGTGAATTGTCAGGGCAAGCAACGTTGGTCACAGCGACAGCGGGCTGTCGGAGCCCATAAAGTCGTCGAATTCTTCAATTGATTGGAATTGCAGCTGTTTTCCCAGCAAAGTGGCGTATTGATTAATAGCGGCTGCCAAGGCATCAACGCTGCCGCTGCCGGCGACATTCACAATGGCAAACAAGTGTTGAGTTTCTTGCTGCAATTGGGGGATTTCGCGGCGCGTGAAGTCATTCAGTTGCGCTTGTTCTTCAGCAATTTGGTCGCGGGCGGCGGCCTCAATAGCACGAATGCGTGCCAATTGCTGACGGGAAAGCTCGACGCCACGGGCGGCGTCCAATGCGCTTTGGTAGAAGAGCGAAGAGAGGGTGTAGCCGATCATGCCGCCAATGGCAGCACCGACAAAGGGCACGGGAATGGCCAATTGTCCGAGTGCAGCCATCATGCTGCTGGAAAGCATGCCTGCGCCTTTCTCACCCACTTCGCTTAGTAATTGTGCCTCGCTGATCTCGCCGGTGACGTAGCGTTTCACCGAACTGCCCAGTGACAGGCAGATGTTGATCGCCAGCGCTGGAGCGTTGGTGCCGGCGAGCGTACGCAAGGTTTGGTTGCTTGATTGTTGCATGCCACCTTTGAGCGCGGAGCCAGCAAAAGCCGTGGTGTATCCAAGGGCACCGGCTTTAACTGTGTCGAGGGCTAAATCCTGGGCAGCTTCACCCAATTGCTTTTTGTCTTGGGCGACGTTGAACGCATTGGTCAACAGCGAAATAACACCACCGATCACCGCGCCATACTTCGCGCCCTCTATACCGGCCCGATGGCTGGTACGGGCGATATCTTTCACCGTCTCGCGCAGCGGCTTTTCAGCGTAGTCGATGGCCTGCTTGGTAGTGAAGCCAAGGTCAACGATGTCTTCTTCGGCAAGCTTGTCGAATCTGTCGGCACGGTCGCGGAATTGTTCGGCGAGTTCCGGTTTTCCCTTCTGCTCCGCCAGCAGTGCGTGTTTTCTCAAGCCTTCTGCACGCTTGTGACAGTAAGTCTTGGCGTCTTCGACCTGTTCGCTGGGTAGCTCCAGCTTTTTGCCGAAGTATTTACTGTACTTGTGATCCTCATGACTAACCTGGTTGGCAACCTTGTTTCCGCTAGCCTCCAACTTGGTCTGGGCTTCGTAAATAATCTTGCCGTTTTCATCCACGCGGACCCGATCCACCGCTTCGCGGTACTTGGAATCGGTATCAATGCCGTAATGCTTCAAATCATCGCTGCGAATCGTGCGCTCAGAAGATTTGTTGATGATGGCTTCGGCGTTGTCACGACTGGTACCGGCAACTTCGCCAGCCCAGCCCGCTCGTTGTTTGACGCCGGTTTTTTCCTGGCTGATGCCTTTCAGGCCCTTGCTCAGTACTTTCCCGGCTTCATTGTCGACGCCTCTATAGGCTTTGACGAACTCGGCATTGGCACTGCCATAGCGGCTGACGGTTTCACTCGTGGAAAGTGCCGTTGCGGTGTGCCCGATATCCCGCTTGATTTCGTCTCTGCTGTCGTCTTGCACGCTCGCAGTTGAAGCAGGCGTAAAAGTGTCGTGGGACTTCATGGGGCCTCCTGGCAGGCGTGTGCATCGATAATGGTGGCGGAGTGGTGTTGCATAGGTTGCGTATACAGCCCACTCATTTTTGTCAGCTTCTCTTTGATTACATCTACCCAACGTTTGGGCTCATGCAGGTGAACGCTCTCCCCCAGCCCGAACACCCACCAAAGCGTTTCCTGATCGTCCGGCACTCGCGCGCGCAGGCGTTGCCAGTCGCTGCCTGGCAACGGCTTCAGGCTTTGCTCGGGGCTAAGCGGGGTTTCGTTCAGCAGCCAGGCGATATGCGGGGATACGTCGGCGATCAGTTCGTTGTGTTTGATCGGGCCGGAGCTGTTGAAGCCGCCGCTCTGGATGTAATGATCGATCTCGAAGTCGGGTTGTTCGCGGGTCGGCGCATCGAGGCACGCAGCCTGCTGGATGCGGTGCAGGGCGAATTGGCGAACGTCTGTGTAGCCTTCGACAGTACCTATCAGGTAGCTGACGGAGTGGCGCGAGATCATGCCAGCGGGGTGTATGCGTAGGGTCTTGTGCTCGCCTTTGCTGCGGCTGAGATAAACGATCTCCAGTTGTCGCATTTCCAGTAGCGAAGTCGCCACCTGGGACCAGATGGCCGAGTCCACTTCGGCGGGCTGGAGCGCCTTACCGTTGGGCAAAGTGCGTACACGTTTGGCCCAGTGCGCCAGGTTATTATGTTCTAGCCCTTGGAGTTGCCGGTGCGCCAGGTCGAAATGGTGCGCCAGCAGGCTCAGCACACTGGGCGGCAGCAGCTTGCTCAGGTGACTTTCGGCGAGTACGAATGCCAGTGCGGTGGGGGTGTCCAGTGCCGGAAAGTCGAATTGTGGAGTGTCCTTGGGAAAGCTCCAGAGATACGGGCGATGGCTTTCGTCACAGAGCAGTGGAAAGTCTAGAGCGAGGCGGCCGATGAGGTCCCGCTGCAAGGTCCGACGGTCAATGTCGAAATTCTCGGCCTTAAGTCTTTGCAGCAGTTCTGTGGTGGAAATGCTCTTGGGCGCGCGCGGGATGAGGCGGAGCAAGGCTAGGTGCCTGAACAACCTGTCTTTGGGATCTGACATGAGGGACTGTGCTCGAATCGACCTTGACCTAATGGTTCGCGGGCATCACATACCCGGCGAACATTCCATTTAATGGCTTTTTAACACTATCTAGCTCTGTTCGCCATTAGCGTATAGCAGCCTCATATCTGCTCGGGGCTGCTCGAAGGACTGTTACGAAACCTTTCGCGGTCCAATTCTTTCTTCAGCTCATCGATCGCCTGGCTTTTTTTCATCACCACTGCACCGATCACCAAACCGATGGCAAAGCAGACCAACTCCTTCATGGGGAACTCCTCGCAGGTTGACTGGGATACTGGGGAACATGCTCCACCAGCCATGCGACATTCTGCGTCGCTTGCTGGATGGCGCTGTACCTGACCCACAACGACTATGTGGTGCACATCTTGACGTGCCCATTGCTTACGCAGTGCTGCTGGGCAGATACAATAGCCAGCGACGGCTCTCAGCAGGCAGAGCACCTGGACAACTTCAATCGTTTTACTCAGTCCGACTTCGTCAGCCAGCATCACGTCTTTACTTAATGGGTTTTGCATTACCTTCCCTCTCAGTGATGGGGATAGGCTTGCTCGATCTGCGAATCAAAATCCCCGCCGTACCCGCTGAAATCTCGAGGTACGCTTTCGATATCCTTGGCGACTTGTTCAATAACGTCGCGTAATTCCAGCTTTTCATACCAGCGCGCTGGGATCGCGACTGGGCCATATTGAATACCGAGCAGATGCCCGGCGATCAGCCCGGTACAGCCACTGTCCCCACTGTGGTTCACTGCGTTGATCACACCTTGTTCGAAGGAGTCGGCGCTGAGGGCACACCACAACCCAATGGCCAAAGCTTCTTCCGCCACCCGCCCCGCTCCGAAGTCGGCTATGCGTTGCGGCGTCGGGCGATAGTCTTCGTAGAAAAAGAACAACACACGTTCGAGCATGCTGCGGGTCTCTTCAATTCCCACTTTCTGCCCATGTTTTGCTAGGCTTTCAGTCACCACATGCTCCAGGCTGCCTTGACGATCAACCATGCGCTGGAGAATGTCAGCGAACAGTCCAGCGGCCATGTACCCCGTAGGATGCCCGTGAGTTAGGCGGGCGGATTCGGCGGCATATTCAAAAGCGTTGCCGAAGAAGGCGCAGGGCGCGATGCGTATGACTGCGCCGCAACCTTTGCTGTCATTGTCTGCCAGCATGCCGAGTCGGGTGCTGGCTTTGAGGGCGCTCAGGCAAGTAGTGCCGGGGGCACGACGGGACCAAAGGGCGAGCTCGTCGATTAGCCAGCCGTCTCTACTCACAGGTATTGCAGACTGGCAGTCTTGGGTCATCAGCCAGCGCAGCAGAGCATGATGAATAACGCTGGGCACGTGGCAGGTATACCCCAGGCTACCTCGCACAAAAGCACGCAGCAGGCCTTCAGCGGTGAACAGCATCATCTGTGTGTGGTCGGTAATCGCGCCGGTGAGACCATAAGCCAGCGTAAAATCGATGATACCAGCGGGGCCGAATTTCGCTTCGATGGCAGGCCATTCAAGGAATTCCACTGGGGCACCCAATGCATCGCCAACGGCACCACCCAGCAAGCAACCTTTGATTCTGTCGAGTCTGTTCATGTCATTCCACCTCAAACCGCCGGTACCAGTGCCTGTAAAATCACCACCTTCCCCTTGAGCTGTTCGACATGCTCTTTCTCCGCTCGCAAGGCCGAACGCAGCTCTTTATTCTCCAGTTCCCAGATGCTCGCCAAGCGCGCAGTTTTTTGGCAGCCGAGCAACATCTGCCAGATTTCTCGTAACCTCAGGGCCTGCATTACCAGCACCAGCAGGATCACTACCAGCAATATCAATGCACCTATAGAAACTACGTCTAACACGTTCATGTCCGCTTCCTTGGTGAGTTCGAGAAATCTCGAAGACACCCACACGATATGTAGCGTTAAGCGACAGGTCTACAATGTAGACTTATACAGGTAAAGTATTCACGCACATGGAGGGGACATGAAACGCAAGCAATCCATTGAACAGGTCCGCTGGGATCTGGCACTTCGCTATCGTTTGATCGAAACCGTGGCCTGGTGGGAAGGCCGGCTTACCACGGGACACCTGATCCAGAGCTTCGGAATCAGCCGGCAACAGGCATCAAAAGACATCAACACCTACATCACCGAACACGCGCCTAAAAACCTTACATATGACAAAAAAATAAAAGGTTACGTGCCGAGCAAGGTGTTTAAACCGCTTTTCATCGACGACAGTGCCAGCGCCTATTTGCATCTCCTTAATCAGAACAATGAGCGCGCGCCCCATATTGAAGGCCTGGCGCTAGCGTATGCGCATACTAAGGTGCTGGAAGTACCGGACCGTTCAATTCGCCCCGAGATCTTGCGTCCGCTGCTGAAGGCGTGTCGTGACGGACTACGCTTGGAAATCGAGTACGTCTCGCTTAAGAACCCTGACACCGAAATCCGCCTTATCGCTCCGCATACGCTGATCTACACCGGTATGCGATGGCATGTGCGCGCGTACTGCGAAAAAAATCGGCAGTACCGTGACTTTGTACTCAGCCGGTTGCGTGGTGAGCCGGGGTTACTCGGCAAGTCTGACAACCTCAGCGCGATGGATGATGACTGGAATACTAAACTTCCTGTCGTCATCGCTCCGGATGAGCGATTGAACAAGGCGCAGCAGGCGATAATTGAGACCGACTTCGGCATGGTTGACGGCCAATTAATGGTGCCGAGTCGTAGGGCGTTGGTGAAATACATACTGCAGCGTTATCAAATCGATCCAAAAAACCTCAACCCAAATCCTGAGGCGCAGCAGATCGTGGTGACGAACCTTAAGGAGCTGAAACCTTGGCTCTACGAATGACTCGGGTATTTGCAGACTTTAGTATTTCCAGACAACCACCTGACAACCTTCATCAAGAGATAGAGAATGACAGAAGCTAAGCCACCGCTATTCTCTCCAACTCAATACACAACGATAAGCAATGAGCAAATTACCAATATTACTATTAGCTCATCTATTGGCAGAAATAAACTATTGCTCCGAGAGCATTTTTTTGAACCGCTTTTTGAGCGCAGCGAACACCTCAAGCTTCTAGAGGACATTCGTGCAGTCACAAGCAACGTCGCGCTACAAGCAGAGCTCGTGCAAAGCTGGGAAAATGAGATAAGTCAGCATAGCGGAGCATTCACTATGCTACTGCAAGACGTCAGGCATGCGAGCCTATACCTAGAACTGGCAACCGTTGCCGAGGAAGGACAAAACCATGAGCGAGCTTGGGCGTTCAACAATTATGCGACGATGATAGTCGGTGGTATTTTAGAAAAAATAAACACCCACCTCAACGAAATGGAGTCTGACAGAGTCTCCAAGCAAAATAGTAAAAATGCCATGGAAGGAAACAAATCTACGTTACTGGTCAAAGAGGAAGTTGCAAAATTGCTAGTGGCGATGAGGCCAGAAACAGGCTGGCCATCTAAGTCGGAAGTACTTGTTTCGCTTGAGCCGCCTTTGGCTGAATTTATCAAAAAAAACAAAATCCCTCGCATACGCGTATCAAATATTGAAAGTTGGCTAGGGGATTGGTTACGTGAGGATAAGCTCGTCGCTCGCGCTTGGGAGAAAAATAAAAATCACTCAATAAAATAATAAAAATTTAGATACGCCGCGAATACGGCTTTGACGGTGACCATAGGCCCTCAGTTCGATTGAGGGCCTTGACGGCGTCCCCCCCTAGGTCATGCGTTTTTTGAAAGAGGGGCAGCCCTAGGCCTACCACGGGGGTCTTTGGGGCTTGGGTACAACCCTTTTCCCATACCACGCCCTTCAGTCTGTAGCTTCATAAAAAGATCCGTCTTGGCAAGGTAGACTACCGCTTCGCGCAAACCTTCACGCAGGGTTTCATCATAGTAGTTGAGCATGCCGATACCACATTTTCTATATTTTCGCTTATCAGCATTACAGTTAAAATAAAGCCCGCGACCTTTCGTGATCACATCCATCCAATACTGGCCAATCCGCATGACTAGAGTCACATCCTCTCGAACTCTTGCCCCATCAAAAAAAAACATAACATGGTAGTGAAACCCCTTTTCTGGTCCATGCTCCAGTTTCCAGATATAGCCCACCATCGCGTCAAAAAGATTATTCGATCTTGCGTTTTGGAATAACCGCTCTCGGTCACGCTTAGCTTCAGCCTGCGTAACATTGGAGTTTTCTTTCGAATAGGACAGATCAACTCTCAGCACCAGCAGTCTGGAATAACGCTCAAACAACACCTCCACGTATTTCATTAGCTCTTTGTAATTTTTATTGCTCGACCGATGATAGCTGTTGAGCTTAGATTGAAACCGAGTAGACTTCACCTCTTGACGAAGGGCCTCCACAAAATCATTTAAATAATTCATACGCAAGACAGCAGTATCGACATATGCATCCAAGCTCGCCGCAGGTAAAACTTGATGAACACCACATTCCTTAAAGCGATTTACCACCATCCCGACATACGGCTCAAGCTTATACAAAGCATTGAACCGAGGATCATCAGGAATTGACATGTTGGCTATCTTTTTCAGTATCCTTCCCGGTTTGTTAACGCTCAAGCAAGCAATACCATCAGCTTTGGGAGTAATCCCAAATGCATCCCCCGTCGACTCAATAAGCTCCTGTACTAAAGCTGATGAATTATTCAAGAGGCAAATTAGCTTTAAGTCTAGGGATCCCATCTCCCCAACACCCTCTACCGCCACTGCCTCCTTACATGCTAACGCCATAAAGCGCTCTTCACCAATATCCACCATGGCACTCCACCCACTAATTAAAAATACATTAGAAACAACAGCGATCGACTTGACTGAATATCAAGTCGCTCTATCACTCCATCAGTAGGCATACGCCACCAACCACTAGGATATTGAACTATCAAGGTTTGCTACTCATCAATATCGGCTGAATACTAACAACTGACTATCAATGGCCACCCTCAATATTTAATCATCAATATAACTAACAACAACTAATAACATATAAACCAATATTATCAGGACGGACAAGCAGCATTCAAAGCACTGCCAGCAGTACACTTCGCCGCAAAAATACGTATTTAAAAGCTATACAGAGTTAGCGCTCGAATTCCGCACTAAACAGCAAGGTTTTTTTCAGCATGTTCACCACTTAAGCAGCCTTTCCATGATTAGTGCATATCCTTGGCAGTCATACGTTGCTCAATCCAAGTAGTGATTTCTGAATCAATCCAACCTATGGCCGCAGCCCCCAGCTTGATCGGTTTAGGAAACGTAGCGTCGTACCTCGGGGAGTGGACGTCCATGCGGTCATAGATCGTTGACCGCCCTAGACCTATACGCTCGGTTAATTGCTTGAGGCGCAAAATCTTCGGGTAGAAAATAGTCGGTGTGCTCATCACTGCATTCTCGTTGGATATCTAGCGGGGATGAAACCTTAAGCCTCTCTCACCCTTGCAAAAAGGCTACAGCGACAAGTATTTTTTTCCCGAGATTCCGGAGCATGCTCAGAAACGAGCGTGGCGAGCACGGTATCTACCCAGAAGAGCCGCTTGAGCTGCTGGCTGGCGACAAACCACCGGTATTGCCTTCCGCCCCTACCCCGAGAAAAGCGGAGTGAGCCCTGCTGGTTTTGTTAAAAGTCCACCGACTGTATCTGACTGGGCTCCAGAGTCGCACCCCATTTGGGGTAGCGTACTGATCAATCAGGAGGCGCTATTTGGAAGGTTAGTCAATGAACTTGCCATAGCACTCACGCGTAGTTTTTTACCTGCGATGCGATCCATTCCAAGCCGTTGATCAAGAACCTACAGTGGCTCGCAATTTGCCATTTCTGTGCCATAGGAACTAACTACGTAGCTGACAGGAACTAACTCCGCACGTTTTTGGCTGAAAAACGCTGGCCGCTCGGGGTATTACCAACTCCTCGCTTCCATTCAAACGCCACATTGAAACGCATTTCACACCTATATCACGACACTGAATATCCATCATGGAATCCAATACCATGTCATTTCAGTGCCCTTGCTGTAACTCTAGAAAAGTCGCCTCTCTCAGAACAGCCATGACGGTTGGCGCTATTGTTGGCTCCATCGGCGGTGCTGCACGAAGCGCGAACCCCGCATTCGCCGGCAGTCAAATGGGTGCCACTTTCGACGCTATTGCTGGTCCATCTGGCATCATTATCGGTACAGTTTTCAGCGCCATCCTCGGACGCCTAGTTGCCGGTGTGCGTGGCTGCGCTCTTGGCGCTCAACTCGGCGAAAATCTGGATCGCCATGTGCTGGCCAACAATCTCTGCTTGGTCTGCGGACATCGCTTCAACCTGCCTACTTAATCAGCAACCAACTCCTCTCCCTCACATTAATCCCGGTCCGTGCTGCGCTCTGCGCAGCGCTTATGCCGACCTGCATCCAAAGGAATCTTTCCCATGGCTCATCTAATTGAACAAATGGCTTACGTTGGCGCTACCCCTTGGCATGGCCTGGGCTCTGCGCTGTCACCGAAACAACCACTGGAAGTCTGGCAACGTGAAGCAGGCATGAATTGGCAGATTCAGGACAGCCCGGTTCATTTCAAGGCCGATGCCGCTGGCCATCTGGGCAGCACTCACTCGTTCCCGGAACAAAAAGTGCTGTACCGCTCCGACACCAAAGCACCGTTGTCAGTGGTCTCGCATCGGTATCAGGTCGTGCAGCCTCGTGACGTTCTGGAGTTCTATCGAGACCTGACGGAGTTCTCGGGTTACGAGTTGGAAACTGCTGGCGTGCTCAAAGGTGGTCGCAAGTTCTGGGCACTCGCCAAGACCGGTCAGGCAACAGCTCTGAAAGGCAATGATCAGGTAAACGGCTATCTGCTGCTTGCAACTTCCTGCGACGGCACACTGGCGACCACCGCCACTCCCACCACCGTTCGCGTGGTCTGCAATAACACTTTGAGCATTTCCCTGAACGGCACCACTCACGCCATCAAGGCTCCGCACAGCACACGTTTTGATCCGCGAACGGTCAAAAAGCAACTGGGCATCGCCGTCTCGCATTGGGACGAATTCATGTACCGGATGCGCACCCTCGCCGAACGAAAGGTTCAGACGAAAGAGGCCCTCGGTTTCTTTATGGACGTGCTGTGCGACACCAACGCCCATGCTCCCATTCCCCCTGTACTGCCCAACAAGCGAGCTTTGGAGAAGGTACAAAACCTGTACGAAGGTAAAGGCCGAGGATCTGATTTGGAGTCTGCCCGCGGAACAGCATGGGGCTTACTGAACGCAGTGACTGAATACGTGGACCATGAAAGACGTGCAACAAGCTCCGAGTATCGAATGGATTCGGCGTGGTTTGGGCAAGGCGCATTAATCAAGCAAAAGGCACTAGATGCAGCTTTACAACTCGTTGCTTGAACCACCGAGCTACAGCACTCGCGAGCGCTCTCGCCTATAGGGGCGTCCGGAATCATCTATTCCCCACACCCCCTCCAATAACTCCGCCCCTCCAGTATTTTTACGCGTTCGGATAGGAATACCAGCATGAAATATCCCAAGCTCAAAGTTGGCGAAACGCCCGACACCTATGTCATGGAGTCACCGGTCACTGAGGCCGACATCCTGCAGATGGCTCAACAACTCGCAATGTATCGTCTGTCTAAAGGACGGTCGTTGACTGAGCGCAGACTCGTCTTCAGTCACCTACAAACGCTAATGCAATTCCATGAATACGAAGTCTTCGCTTTGTTATTGCTGGATACCGAGCACCGGGTTATTGGCTTCAAGGAACTATTCAGGGGCGCATTGGAAGTTGCCTGCGTGTCACCTCGAGAGGTGGTCAAGATCGCCTTGGAGCACAACGCTTCGGCGGTGATCCTAGTGCATAACCGTCCTTCCGGTGATGCGAAGCCCGGTCAAGCAGATCGCGCATTGGCCGTAATCCTCAAAATTGCCCTCAACATGATTGGTACCCAAATATTGGATCATGTCGTCGTGGGTGATGAGGGCTGTGTATCGCTGGCAGAACAGAGACATCCGTAGAAGCGCTTTACCCTTGGCATGCACTAGGCAAGCCGCCCCAGCAAGGAGGGCGGCAGCTACGCCCCCTACATGAACCAATATCGCCTCAATTCAAAGAGACTCCCATGGCGCTGATACGTTTCCTGATCGTACTTCTCACCTTCATCGGTGTATTGGCAAGTGCTTCACTGGTAGTGCTGGCTGTGATTCTGATGCTGCGGTTTCCGCCAATATTGATCGCAGTAAGCATTGCCTTCGTAGTCTTTCACTGGGTGCTCAAGCGCCTCCCCACAATCGGATAAACAACATAAGGCAGACAGGAGGCTGAAGCGCCTCCTGTCTGCCAAGTGCTATTTTCTTTTTTATCCGGACTGCGGTGACATTTGACCCAGGATATCAAGCTCACGCAGGCACAGGCGCAATCACGCGCTCAAGCTTGAGTTTCCGTACCTGGTCGAAATCCCAGACCCCCACCACATACTGAATAAGCTCTAGGCTTACCCGTCATTCGTTGAACAAACCATGTACTCGGCAATAACCGCCAAGCGACGTTGTTGCAATCGCACTAAGCAGGGACAACCTCCATTGCTTGGGGATGCACAACCTGGCTGAGCTGAAAACCTTGTCGGATAGACGCTCAACATGGCAGCCTGCTGACACAGCTCGACACCATGCAATATCAGCCACCTAGAACGGGTAGCGAAAAAACCATCTCCTGTAACTCCCAAGCAACTGGCTATAGTCGTTTCAATAAAACTCTGCATACCAAGCCACTTTGAAGCAGAACAGGTTGATAGAAACCATCGAGAGCAATCAATGCCGACCATTGAATCAAAAGGTTCGCTCACCCCCCACCACGCCAAGTATTTCGCTTGGGAGTTAACACGTCGCCGTGCAGCCAGCGAGGAGGACCGGCTTTCCCAGTCGCTTTTCGATGCCAGTGTCGACCTCAACCCTCATCAGATTGATGCCGCCCTTTTTGCCCTGCAAAACCCACTGAGCAAAGGCGTGATGCTGGCTGATGAAGTCGGTCTGGGTAAAACAATTGAAGCCGCTCTGGTCTTAGGACAGCTCTGGGCCGAACGCCGTCGCCGCCTCTTGGTTATCTGCCCTGCGGCACTGCGCAAGCAATGGGCGCAGGAGCTTTCCGACAAATTCAATTTACCCGCTCAAGTGCTGGATGCCCGCACCTGGAAACAGCTTCGCCAAGACAGCATTTACGATCCGTTGGACCGCGACGTTATCAGCATCATGTCACTCCACTTCGCTGCCCGTATGGAGGAGCAGCTAGGCAATATTCCCTGGGATCTAGTCGTCATTGATGAAGCCCACAAGCTGCGTAATGCCCACAGAAAAAGCAACGAAACGGGGCAATCCCTCAAGCGCTCACTGGCCGGGCGACGCAAGCTCTTACTAACTGCCACACCGCTGCAGAACTCACTCATGGAGTTGTATGGTCTCAGCTCGCTGATTGACGAGGACATCTTCGGCGATGAGCGCAGCTT
Organism: Pseudomonas reinekei; assembly: GCF_001945365.1. Classification (GTDB taxonomy): domain Bacteria; phylum Pseudomonadota; class Gammaproteobacteria; order Pseudomonadales; family Pseudomonadaceae; genus Aquipseudomonas; species Aquipseudomonas reinekei. Next base: position 295 of record NZ_MSTQ01000023.1, on the reverse strand, counting down.
TCGTGCTCAGTACAACAACACTGATGGTGACTTGGCAGCTCTACGCCGTCGTTTGCAACACTTTATCAAGCGCACCCTGCGTAGGGATGTACTTGAGTACGTGCCCTATACCCAGCGCCATGCGCTGACCACCCCATTTACCCCGAGCGACGACGAGCAGAGGCTTTATGTAGTGGTCAACTAATCCCGGACACGACGTTAAGTTTTTTCTCGGCCTGAGCTGGGGCCAGTCCGTTGTTGAATTGGTGCGGTCTAATCCAGTTGTACCGATGCATCAGGTAATGACTGATGTCGC
>NZ_MSTQ01000022.1 GCF_001945365.1 Pseudomonas reinekei | reverse complement strand
GTGAGGCCGAGCGCAGGTGCTGCGCAGTGGGCAACCCGGCATGGATGCCGGGTTAGCCGCCCCCGGCCATGGATGGCCGATGGCGGCGGGCCCACGGAGCAGGACCGGAGCGCGGGCATGCCGAGCCTAGGCGAGGCACCGAACGAAAGGGGCAAGAGCCCTTTGGTTACTTTGGGGCTTTTCCAAAGTGACCCGCTGTAAGAGCGGAACCCTAAGCAGCCGTTACCGCAGAAACGGATATGTACACCAGCAAATGCAAGGCTGACAGTCAGGCCGCCATCGCTGGCAGGCCAGCTCCCACAAGAATCGGGTACGACCGCAACATCAAGGTCGCCTGTCAGGCCGTCATCGCTGGCAGGCCAGCTCCCACGGAAATCGGGTGTGGCCACAACAGCCAGGTCGGCTGTCAGGCCGCCTCGCATTTGATTTGGCTTTTGATTCACCTGCCCCCTCGTGAGGCCGAGCGCAGGTGCTGCGCAGTGGGCAACCCGGCATGGATGCCGGGTTAGCCGCCCCCGGCCATGGATGGCCGATGGCGGCGGGCCCACGGAGCAGGACCGGAGCGCGGGCATGCCGAGCCCAGGCGAGGCACCAAACGAAAGGGGCAAGGGCCCTTTGGTTACTTTGGGGCTTTTCCAAAGTGACCCGCTGTAAGAGCGGAACCCTAAGCAGCCGTTACCGCAGAAACGGATATGTACGCAACCCACCCAAAGCATGGTCGGCTACAAGGCCGCCAAGCCCAAAAAATCCGACAACCACAATCGCCGCCGCTCCTCTAGAATGCCCCAAACCGCGAATAACAAAAGGATCACCCCATGGACCACACCAACCATATCCTGATCGTCGACGACGATCGTGAAATTCGCGAACTGGTCGGCAACTACCTCAAAAAGAACGGTCTGCGCACCACCATGGTCCCCGACGGCCGGCACATGCGCAGCTTCCTCGAAACCAGCCAGGTCGACCTGATCGTCCTCGACATCATGCTCCCCGGCGATGACGGCCTGGTCCTGTGCCGCGAACTGCGCTCAGGCAAACACAAAGCCACGCCCATCCTGATGCTCACCGCGCGCAACGACGAAACCGACCGCATCCTCGGCCTGGAAATGGGCGCCGACGACTACCTGACCAAACCCTTCGCCGCCCGCGAACTGCTGGCGCGGATCAACGCCGTGTTGCGCCGCACCCGGATGCTGCCACCGAACCTGCTGATCACCGAAAGCGGCCGCCTGCTCAGTTTCGGCCGCTGGCGCCTGGACACCACCGCGCGCCACTTGCTGGACGAAGACGACACCCTGGTCGCCCTCAGCGGCGCCGAATACCGGCTGCTGCGGGTATTCCTCGATCACCCGCAACGGGTGCTCAGCCGTGATCAATTGCTCAACCTGACCCAAGGCCGCGATGCCGACCTGTTCGACCGGTCCATCGACTTGCTGGTCAGCCGCCTGCGCCAACGACTCAAGGATGACTCGCGGGAGTCGACCTACATCAAGACCGTGCGCAGCGAGGGCTACGTTTTTTCCTATCCGGTGGAAATGCTCGATACCCAGGTATAAGCATTTACCGAGGGTTTTGTATCCGTCTGTATAAAATCCTCCCCCGGATACCTAAACGCCGATTTCGAGCGTTTCAGGCACACATCAGCGATACACCCCGGCGTTTAACTGTGAACACCAGCTAGCACGAGCTACTGACCCCTCACACTTAAGCGCACGGAGAATTACCCATGTTCAACTTCTCGAAAGTTTCGTCCCTGGCACTCGGTCTCGCCTTGGTGGGCGGTCTTGGCTTGTCCAGCCTGGCATCGGCCAACACCTCGAACACCGTGTCAAACAGCCAGATTCAGTCGCTGCTGGCAGAGGGTGGTTCAGACCGGTTGCAACAAAATCGCGTGGTTGAAGGTGGCTCTGACCGCCTGATCCAGAACCGCGTCGCCGAAGGTGGCTCTGACCGGTTGCAACAAAATCGCGTGGTTGAAGGTGGCTCTGACCGCCTGATCCAGAACCGCGTCGCCGAAGGTGGCTCTGACCGCCTGATCCAGAACCGTGTCGCCGAAGGTGGTGCCGATCGTTTGCGAGAACTGCGTGAGCGAGTGGCTTCGATCCCTCACAACGCGCTGCTCGGCGGCGTGATCGTTGCCGAAAACCGTGCCGAGTTCGGTTCAAAATATCAGCGCTACTGATCACGATTGCCCAATCAGCAAATATCCCTGTGGGAGCGGGCTTGCCCGCGATGATGGAACACCAGGCGACATCATCGTCGACTGTCAGGTCCCATCGCGGGTAAGCCCACACAGTTTTGTTTTTTGAAGATCATCGCTCTCGATAATAACTATGCGTCAGGGTGTTTTTTCATCACGACGCTCCAGCACTAAAGTAGGCACATCTTCTCCCCACACTCTGGAGCAACATCATGAAAAGCATCATCGGTATCGGCTTCGCCCTTTCGGTTCTTGGCGCCACTTCCGCCATCGCCGCCCCACACGCAACGACCCCCGTCGTAGCAGCAGCCAAAGTCAGCCAACCGGCCATCCTGAACGTGAACACCGTCAGCGTTGACCAGAAAGACACCCAGGCGAGCAAACTCTACGTCGCCGAAAATCGTCCTGAGTTCGGTTCCAAATATCAGCGCTATTGATCAACGGCCTTGGGCTGCTTGAAACAAGAAACCCCGCCAACGTGCGGGGTTTCTTCATTTCCAATGTGGCAAACTCGCTCATCACTGGGTTATTCCAACAGCAATTAAACAGTTGCCAATCGTGCAGCCAACGCCTTGGCCTGACTGGCGACGTCAGTGACGGCGGTGCTTTCCCACCACATACCGCGCAACGGCGGGCCCATGGCGAACAGCCGCTCGGCCACCCGTCCCTCGGCATCCAGCACCGCGCCATCCACCTCGGCGGCAATCCCCAGCGCCAACGGCCCCGGCCGAATCAGCCCGCGCGCCAGCAATTGCTGCGGCAACGGCCGGGCGACCCGGCGCCAGTCGTACTCGATGCCACTGGAGTTGATCAACGCCGCGCCCCTGACGACAATTGTCTGCGCCTCAGCTCGACGACGAATACGGATACTCACGCCACCGCCCGCAGCAGGCTCCAGCCCTTTGAACGACGCGGCCTGAATCCGCAAGCGCCCTTCTCCGTGCAAGCGTTCCACCAGTTCGGCGCTCAAGGGTGGCGAACGGTGGTGATGGCTTTCCCACCAGGGACGCACATGGCGCACAAACTGCCGGCGTTGCGCATCGGTGGCCTGATTCCACAAGCGACCAATGTGCGCGCGCACCGTGTCCAGCGGCGCTTGCCAATCAATCCCTTGCGCAATGGCATCGCGGCAGTGCCGACGCAGTTCACGCACCAGCTGGCGTGGTGTGCGAATGCTGTGATCCTCGGCCAGGAAATCCACCCAGGCCGGTGGCTGCCGCCGCACATGAGGCAACAACCCGTGACGGGAAAACACCTCGATTGGCCCGCGATGCCCGGCCTGTTCCAGCGACACCACGGCATCGACCATGGTCAGGCCCGAGCCGATGATCAGCACTGTCGATTGCGGGTCGAGCTGCTGCATGGCCGCCACATCCCACGGGTCGAGCGCCGCCGCGTTCAAGCCGCTGGATTCGGTCTGCGGTGTGCGCGCGGCCGGAAACATCCCTGTGGCAAGCACCGCACATGCACCCTGCAAACGCTGGCTATCGCTCAACGTCAGCCGCACCGATTCGGCATCGGTTTGCAAGTCCACTACTTCAGCCCGCACGTGCTCGACCGTCGAACCGTTAAAAGCCCCCACCGATTGCGCCTCGGCCAGACGCTGTTGCACATACAGGCCGAAAATCCCCCGGGGCGGGAACAGTTCACTGATCGGCACAGGTTGCTCGTTCGACTCTGGCCACCCTCCGGCGGCGATGTATTCGGTCAGCCATTGCGTCAAGTCATCGGCGTTGTCCGGGTCGACGCTCATGCGCGCGGCGTTGCCGTTGAGCGTATGGCCCAGTTCCACGGCGCTGTAGGCTTCGCCGCGCCCCAGCTCGGCGCGCGGTTCGATCACCAGCACCTGGCGTTTGCCCGGCAGGCGCAACAATTGCGCCGCCAGCATCGCGCCGCTAAGGCCGCCGCCGATGATCAGGATGTCCGCGTGACGGATGACGTCGGTCGGCTGTCCGCTTTGGGTTTCGCTCATGCCGTTCTCACTGATCAATGTTTGCCTGGATAAAAATCATGCAAATCGCCCCGGGCCAGCAGCTCGCTGGCGCTGCCGGACAACACCCTCTGGCCGGTATCGAGGGCGGGGGCCGTGGACGCGGACTTGATCGCCACTGTTGACGGGCCGACAGTCAGATCACCACGTTACGTACGAACCGCACCGCCACCGCCCCCTCGTTACGATAGGAATGTGGCTGGTTGCTGGCGAACATGAAAAACTCACCTGCGGCAATCTTGTGCGGCACATCGCCGACCATCAGCGTCAGGCAACCCTCGAAGACATAGAACTGCTCGCTCCAGCCATCGGCATCCGGCTCCGACGGGTAGTGCTCGCCCGGTTCAAGGCGCCATTCCCAGAGTTCGACTTCACGGGAGGCGTTGGCCTTGGCCAGCAACACCGCCTTGCTGCCGGGGATCGTCCCGGCCCAGGCCAGTTCGTTGATGCGGCTGTGGTCACGAACATCGGGCGCCTGGATCAGATCGCTGAACGCCACGTCCAACGCTTCGGCCACGCGGTCGAGGGTCGTCAGGCTGACGTTCTTTTCGCCCGCTTCGATGGCCACCAGCATACGGCGACTGACCCCGGACTTTTCCGCCAAAGCAGCCTGGCTCATGTCGGCCGCATGGCGCAGACGTCGAACATTCTGGCTGACGTGCTGAAGGACCGAAGCCCGCTGCGAAGAATCTTTGTGCACTATATTGCTCACTCAGTGGTGCTGCGCAGTATACTGCCCAACTTCCGGCGCATTGTGCGTCCCCCTCAGGTAGCACGCAAGATTATGACGTCGGTGAATACCTCCCAGAACCCTTCCCGCTTCCTTCGGCTCAGCAAGGCCGAATGCGTACTGGTGTTGATCACCATGGTCTGGGGCGGGACCTTTTTGCTGGTCCAGCATGCGATGACCGTCAGCGGCCCGATGTTTTTCGTCGGCCTGCGCTTTGCCGCCGCCGCGATCATCGTCGCCCTGTTCTCCTGGCGCAGCCTGCGGGACCTGACCCTGTTCGAACTCAAGGCCGGTGCCTTCATCGGCGTGGCAATCATGCTCGGATACGGCTTGCAGACCGTCGGATTGCAGAGCATTCCCAGCAGCCAGTCGGCTTTTATTACCGCGCTCTACGTGCCATTCGTGCCCCTGTTGCAGTGGCTGGTGCTGGGACGTCGACCGGGGCTGATGCCGAGCATCGGGATCATGCTGGCCTTTACCGGATTGATGCTGTTGTCCGGTCCTTCCGGCGCTGAGTTGAACTTCAGCCCCGGTGAAATCGCCACGTTGATCAGCGCCATCGCGATTGCCGCCGAGATCATCTTGATCAGCAATTTTGCCGGCCAAGTGGATGTTAAACGGGTAACGGTGGTGCAACTGGCGGTGACGTCGGTGCTGTCGTTCCTGTTGGTGGTGCCGACCCAGGAACCTATTCCGGACTTCTCCTGGCTCCTGTTGTGCAGTGCCTTGGGGCTGGGCGCGGCGAGTGCGGCGATTCAGGTGGCGATGAACTGGGCGCAGAAGAGTGTCTCGCCGACTCGCGCCACCTTGATTTATGCCGGCGAGCCGGTATGGGCCGGGATTGTCGGGCGGATCGCCGGGGAACGTTTGCCGGCCATTGCACTGCTGGGGGCAGGGTTGATTGTGGCGGCGGTGATTGTCAGTGAGTTGAAGACCAAGGGTAAAACTGTTACGGCGGCGCAAGCGCTGGAGCGGGAGACCCAGGGTTAACCGCTTTTTTTCTGCGTTTTATAGACAGCCATCGCGAGCAGGCTCGCTCCCACTCCTGGAATGCATTTCCTGTGGGAGCGAGCCTGCTCGCGATGGGGCCGGCACAGGCGAAATCCATATCCCCGAAACAATGTTAAACAGGCTTTTTCCGTCTACCTTGTAGGATTCTGCGACAGCTTGGCGTTTGGTGATCCGGGAGCTGGCACGTATGATGCTTCACAAACTTCCGCAGATTAGAAGCCTATGTCCCTGATAGTTCTACTGCTTCTGCCTTTCTTGGGTAGCTGTCTGGCAGCGGTGCTGCCACACAATGCGCGTAACACCGAATCGCTACTGGCTGGCCTGGTTGCCCTGATCGGCACCCTCCAGGTCGCTCTCCTGTACCCGCAAATCGCCCATGGCGGCGTGATCCGTGAAGAATTCTTCTGGCTGCCAAGCCTGGGTTTGAACTTTGTCCTGCGCATGGACGGTTTCGCCTGGCTGTTCTCGATGCTGGTGCTGGGCATTGGCACGCTGGTGTCGTTGTATGCCCGTTATTACATGTCGCCGGACGATCCGGTGCCACGGTTCTTCGCGTTTTTCCTGGCGTTCATGGGCGCCATGCTGGGGCTGGTGATCTCGGGCAACCTGATCCAGATGGTGTTTTTCTGGGAGCTGACCAGCCTCTTCTCGTTCCTGTTGATCGGCTATTGGCACCACCGCGCCGACGCACGGCGCGGAGCCTACATGGCGTTGATGGTCACCGGCGCGGGCGGTCTGTGCTTGCTGGCGGGGGTCATGCTGCTCGGCCATGTGGTCGGCAGCTATGACCTGGACAAGGTCCTGGCCGCCGGCGATCTGATTCGCGCACATGCCCTCTACCCTATCCTGCTCCCCCTGATCCTGATTGGCGCACTGAGCAAAAGTGCGCAATTTCCCTTCCACTTCTGGCTGCCCCACGCCATGGCCGCACCGACACCGGTGTCGGCCTATCTGCACTCGGCAACCATGGTCAAGGCCGGTGTGTTCCTGCTGGCAAGGCTGTGGCCGTCGCTGTCCGGCAGTGAAGAATGGTTCTACATCGTCAGCGGCGCCGGGGCCTGTACCCTGTTGCTCGGTGCCTACTGCGCGATGTTCCAGAATGACCTCAAGGGTCTGCTGGCCTATTCGACCATCAGCCACCTCGGCCTGATCACCCTGCTGCTCGGGCTGAACAGCCCGCTGGCTGCCGTGGCCGCGGTGTTCCACATCCTCAACCACGCCACCTTCAAGGCCTCGTTGTTCATGGCCGCCGGGATCATCGACCACGAAAGCGGCACCCGTGACATCCGCAAACTCAGCGGTCTGGTCAAACTGATTCCATTCACTGCGACCCTGGCCATGGTCGCCAGCGCCTCCATGGCCGGTGTGCCACTGCTCAACGGCTTCCTGTCGAAAGAGATGTTCTTCGCCGAAACCGTGTTCATCAACGCCACGGCCTGGGTCGAAGCCACCTTGCCGATCGTCGCGACCATCGCCGGGACCTTCAGCGTCGCCTACTCCCTGCGCTTTACTGTGGACGTGTTCTTCGGCCCGCCCGCCACCGACCTGCCCCACACTCCGCACGAGCCGCCGCGCTGGATGCGGGCGCCAGTCGAGTTGCTGGTGTTCGCCTGTCTGGTGGTCGGAATCTTCCCGGCGCAGGTGGTCGGCCCGTTGCTCGCCGCTGCGGCGCAACCGGTCGTTGGCGGGCAGTTGCCGGAATACAGCCTGGCCATCTGGCACGGTTGGAACGCGCCAATGATCATGAGCCTGATCGCCATGTCCTGCGGTGTGTTGCTTTACCTGCTGCTGCGCAACCAGCTCAAGCGCGGTCGCTTCAACCATCCGCCACTGGTGGGTCGATTCAACGGCAAGCGTCTGTTCGAACGGGCGCTGGTGCTCAAGATGCGCTTGGCCCGCCGTGTGGAACAGCGAGTCAGCACCAGGCGCCTGCAAACCCAACTGTTCCTGATGGTGCTCGCCGCCGTGCTGGCTGGGTTGATCCCGATGCTGCACAGCAGCCTGAGCTGGGGCGACCGGCCGAAGATTCCGGGTTCGATTGTATTCGTCATTCTCTGGTTGCTGGCAATCGCCTGCGCGCTTGGCGCAGCCTATCAAGCCAAGTACCACCGTCTCGCCGCACTGACCATGGTCAGCGTTTGCGGCCTGATGACCTGCGTGACCTTCGTCTGGTTCTCGGCGCCGGACCTGGCGCTGACGCAACTGGTGGTCGAAGTGGTGACCACCGTGCTGATCCTGCTGGGCCTGCGCTGGTTGCCACGGCGGATCGAAGAGGTTTCGCCGCTGCCGAGCACCCTGCGCAAAGCCCGCATCCGCCGCTTCCGTGACTTGCTGTTATCCACCGTGGTCGGCGGCGGCATGGCGCTGCTGTCGTACGCCATGTTGACGCGGCAGACGCCCAACGACATTTCTTCGTTCTACCTGAGCCGTGCCCTGCCCGAGGGCGGCGGCAGCAACGTGGTCAATGTGATGCTGGTGGACTTCCGAGGCTTCGATACCCTCGGTGAAATCACCGTGCTGGCGGCAGTGGCGTTGACCGTGTTCGCCCTGCTGCGGCGTTTCCGCCCGCCGAAGGAAAGCCTGCAATTGCCCGCCCAGCAGCGCTTGCTCGCACCCGACGTGGTCACCGATCTGGTCAACCCGCGGCACGCCAGCGATACCGCGCTCGGTTTCATGATGGTTCCGGCGGTGCTGGTGCGTCTGTTGCTGCCGATTGCGCTGGTGGTGTCGTTCTATCTGTTCATGCGCGGGCACAACCAGCCGGGCGGCGGTTTCGTCGCCGGGCTGGTGATGTCGGTGGCGTTCATCCTGCAATACATGGTGGCCGGCACCCAGTGGGTCGAGGCGCAAATGAGCCTGCGTCCGCTGCGCTGGATGAGCGTCGGCCTGCTGTTCGCCACGCTCACTGGCCTGGGGGCGACGCTGGTTGGCTATCCGTTCCTGACCACGCACACCTGGCACTTGGACTTGCCACTGCTGGGTGACATACACCTCGCCAGCGCGTTGTTATTCGACGTTGGCGTGTACGCGGTGGTGGTCGGTTCGACGCTGTTGATCCTCACCGCCCTGGCCCACCAATCGGTTCGCGGCCACAAAACCGCGTCCCAGCCCAAACCCGTCGCCATGAAGGAGGCCGTCTGATGGAAGAAGTCATCGCAATCGCCATCGGCGTCCTGGCCGCGTCCGGCGTCTGGCTGATCCTGCGCCCACGGACATTCCAGGTGGTCATGGGCCTGTGCCTGCTGTCCTATGGCGTCAACCTGTTCATCTTCAGCATGGGCAGCCTGTTCATCGGCAGAGAGCCAATCATCAAGGACGGTGTGCCCCAGGACCTGCTGCACTACACCGACCCGTTGCCGCAAGCGCTGGTGCTGACGGCGATTGTCATCAGCTTCGCCATGACCGCGCTGTTTCTGGTGGTTTTGCTGGCCTCCCGAGGCCTGACCGGCACCGACCATGTGGATGGCCGGGAGCCTAAAGAATGAATGCAATGACGCACCTGATCGCCGCGCCCATCCTGCTGCCGCTGCTGACCGCCGCGATCATGCTGATGCTCGGCGAGAAACACCGCCCGCTCAAAGCCAAAATCAATCTGTTCTCCAGCCTGCTCGGGCTCGGCATCTCCGTTCTGCTGCTGCAATGGACCCAAACCACCGACGTGCCCGGTTCCATCGGCGTGTACCTGCCGGGCAACTGGCAAGTGCCGTTCGGCCTGGTGCTGGTGGTCGATCGCCTGTCGGCGCTGATGCTGGTGCTCACCGGGATCATCGGCGTCTGCGCGCTGTTGTTTGCCATGGCCCGCTGGGACAGCGCGGGTTCGAGTTTCCACGCACTGTTCCAGATTCAGTTGATGGGCCTGTACGGCGCGTTCCTGACCGCCGACCTGTTCAACCTGTTCGTGTTCTTCGAGGTGCTGCTGGCCGCTTCTTATGGCCTGATGCTGCACGGCTCGGGCCGGGCGCGGGTGTCTTCGGGGCTGCATTACATCTCGATCAACCTGTTGGCCTCGACCCTGTTCCTGATCGGCGCGGCGCTGATCTACGGCGTCACCGGCACCCTGAACATGGCTGACCTGGCACTGAAAATCCCGCTGGTGGCGGAAGCCGATCGCGGCCTGCTGCATGCAGGCGCGGGGATTCTGGCGGTGGCATTCCTGGCCAAGGCCGGCATGTGGCCGCTGAACTTCTGGCTGGTGCCGGCGTATTCCTCGGCGAGCGCGCCGGTGGCGGCGATGTTCGCGATCATGACCAAGGTTGGCATCTACACCCTGCTGCGCCTGTGGACCCTGCTGTTTTCGGGTCAGGCCGGGGCGTCGGCGTACTTCGGTGGCGACTGGCTGATCTACGGCGGCATGGCGACCATCATTTGCGCTGCCGTGGCGATCGTTGCCGCGCAACGCCTGGAACGCATGGCCAGCCTGAGCATTCTGGTGTCGGCCGGGATCCTGCTGTCGGCGATCGGCTTCGCCCAGCCCAACCTGATTGGCGCGGCGTTGTTTTACCTGGTCAGCTCGACCCTGGCCCTGAGCGCGCTGTTCCTTCTGGCCGAGTTGATCGAGCGCTCGCGCTCCGCCAATGAAATCCCGCTGGAGGATGAAAACGAGATGCTGCCGCGGCCGCTGGAATCGCTGCACCCGGCCAAGGGCGTCAACCTCGATGACGACCGCAAAGCCGTGGTCGGCCAGGTGATTCCGTGGACCATGGCCTTCCTCGGCCTGAGCTTCATTGCCTGCGCCCTGCTGATCATCGGCATGCCGCCGCTGTCCGGGTTCATCGGCAAACTGAGCCTGCTCAGCGCCCTGCTCAATCCGATGGGCCTGGGCAATGGCAGTGACGCGCCGATCTCTAATGCGGCGTGGGGTTTGCTGGCGTTGCTGATTCTTTCCGGGCTGGCCTCGCTGCTGGCTTTCTCGCGCCTGGGCATCCAGCGTTTCTGGACCCCGGCAGAACGGCCTTCGCCGGTGCTGCGGCGGTTTGAGTGCGTGCCGATCTTCGCCCTGCTGGGCTTGAGCATCGCGCTGACGTTCCAGGCCGAGCCGCTGTTGCGCTACACCCAGGCCGCTGCCAATGCCTTGAACAACCCGCAGCAATACGTGATGGCCGTGCTCGGCACCCGTGCCGTGCCGAGTCCGGAAGCTCGGGCTGCACTGCTGGAGGTGCAACCATGAAGCGTCTGTTTCCTGCGCCGTGGTTGTCACTGGCCCTGGGGCTATTGTGGCTGGTGCTGAACTTGTCGATGAGCCCCGGCAACCTGCTATTGGGCGCTGCCCTGGGCTTCTGTGCGCCGCTGATGATGCGCAAGTTGCGTCCGTTGCCGATCCGCATTCGCCGGCCGGGTGTGATGCTGCGCCTGTTGTTGGTGGTGGGTCGCGATGTGCTGGTGTCCAACCTTGCAGTGGCCTGGAGCGTGCTCAATGCCGGCCGCCGCCCGCCCCGCTCGCGCTTCATCAAGGTGCCGCTGGACCTGCGCGATGCCAACGGCCTGGCGACGCTGTCGATGATCTGCACCGTGGTGCCCGGCACCGTCTGGTCGGAATTGGCCCTGGACCGCAGCATTCTGTTGCTGCACGTCTTCGATCTGGATGACGAAGCGCAGTTCATTGAACACTTCAAGGTGACTTACGAGCGCCCGCTGATGGAGATTTTCGAATGAGCGCCCTGCTGTCAAATGCGATTCTGCTGAGCCTGTTTCTGTTTTCCGTGGCGATGATCCTGACCCTGATCCGCCTGTTCAAAGGTCCCTCCGCCCAGGACCGGGTCCTGGCGCTGGATTACCTGTACATCGTTGCGATGCTGATGATGCTGACGCTGGGCATTCGCTACGCCAGTGACACGTACTTTGAAGCGGCGTTGCTGATTGCGCTGTTCGGCTTCGTCGGCTCCTTTGCCTTGGCGAAATTCCTGCTGCGTGGCGAGGTGATCGAATGAACGCAGAACTGTCTCTATGGGTGGAAATCCCGGTGGCGATCCTGCTGGTGCTCGCCGGCCTGTTCGCGCTGATCGGCGCCACGGGCCTGCTGCGTATGAAAGATTATTTTCAGCGCATGCACCCACCGGCCCTGGCCTCCACGTTGGGCGCGTGGTGCGTGGCACTGGCTTCGATCATCTACTTTTCGGCGTTGAAGTTCGCACCGGTTCTGCACGCCTGGCTGATCCCGATCCTGCTGGCGATCACCGTACCGGTGACCACCCTGCTACTGGCGCGGGCGGCGCTGTTTCGCAAGCGCATGGCGGGGGATGATGTGCCGGCGGAGGTGAGTAGTCGGCGGACCGAGAGTGGTAGCTAAGTTAAGAATATGCAGGGACTGAGCGGGCCTCATCGCGAGCAAGGCCGCTCCCACAGGTTATAGGCTGTACGCAGATTGTGTGAACGACAGCAATCACTGTGGGGTGAGCTTGCTCGCGATAGCAATCGTCCATTGAACACCGCAGACCCGCCTGTCTCAGCTCCAGGCCACTGCCAATAATCCACTGCCCAACACCACGCACAACGGCGAGTAAACCCAGGTATCCCAACGGGCAAACCTGGAGCCCTTGATCTCCTTGAAAAAACCCATCAGCTCCGAATCGCCAATTGCCCTGGCGAACAGCAACAGCGCAATCGCACTGATCACCCACTGCAACATTTGATGATGCACCTGCGGCAGCCACCAGCCGACCCGCAAACACACCAACAGGGCAATCACCATCAGGGCTGCGGCCACCAGCAGCGTGAGCCAGCCTCGCGGCTTGAAGGCCGGACGCAGTTGCGTGCCGCCTTCCAGTGGCACTTGGGGAACGGCCGCCACCGCGGCCCATTCACCGCCCAGCGCCCAATAAACGTGAACCAGAGCAATCGCCGCAAATATCGTCACCAGCCATTGAGCCAACGCAAAGGTCATGGTTGAGGATCCTTGAAAGGGATTTGGTCAAATCATCCTAGTCGGCATTTTTTGATGTGCACGACCGTTGGTGCACAACCTGACAAACGTGGGGGGCAACAAAAATCAGGAGCATCGCGAGCAGGCTCGCTCCCACTGGGGTTCTTCAGTGATCACAGATTCTGCGAACGACCGGGAACCCTATGTGGCAGCGAGCCTGCTCGCGATGGCGGTGTCAGACTCGCCGCATCACTTCAATTCGGCAGACACTTTGTCCGCCACATCCTTCGGCACCCAGGCCTTCCACACATCCGGATGCTTCTTCATGAAGTTCTCGGCTGCCTGACGGGGCGCGGTGTGTCTCTCGCTCATCTCGGCCAGTGCCTTGTTCAACGGATCAATCGGAAAATCGACCTTGGCGAAGAACTCGGCAATCTGCGGATACTGTTTCTGGAACGGCGTGGATACGCCAATGGACAGCTTCGAGGGCAGTGAACGCGTAGGTTGGGGATTGGGGTTGTCGGCGTCGGTCAGGGTTTTCCAGGCTTCGGCGTCGAACGGTGGCTCTTCAAGCTGGATGAGCTTGAAACGACCGAGCAAGGGCGTAGGCGACCAGTAGTAAAACAGCACCGGCTTGCCCCGGCGGATCGACGAGCTGATCTCGGCGTCCAGCGCCGCCCCCGAACCGCTGCGGAAGTTCACATAGCTGTCGTCCAGCCCATAGGCCTTGAGCTTTTGCTTGTTGACCACTTCCGAGGTCCAGCCAATGGGGCTGTTGAGGAAGCGTCCCTTGCTCGGCGCTTCCGGGTCCTTGAACACGTCCTTGTATTTGGGCAGGTCGCTGACACTGCGCAAATCCGGCGCCATCGGCTTGATGCCCTTGGCCGGGTCACCCTTGATCACGTACTCCGGCACCCACCAACCTTCGGTGGCTCCCTTGACCGTATCGCCGAGGCTGACGACCTTGCCTTGCGCTTCGGCCTTGACCCACACCGGACTGCGTCCGGCCCACTCTTCGCCAATCACCTGAATGTCATTGTTGGCCAGGGCGGTTTCCAGGGTAATGGTCGTGCCCGGCAACGTGTCGGTCGGCAGGCCGTAACCCTTCTCGACAATGATCCGCAGGATGTCCGTGATCAGGCTGCCGCTTTCCCAGTTCAGGTCGGCGAAATGAATCGGCGCCTGGGCGGCCAGAACCGGAACGGGAGACGTCAACAAACCGCAAGTGGCCAGAACCGCAGCCAGCAACCGTCTAAAACCTTTCATGCTTTTGCACCTCGTGCTGTTCACAGCAATCTCAGGATGGCCTGGCAGAAGACCGCAAAGCCTCTGAATAATCAGTCAACTGACTGTAGTAGAGGTTCCTGCTTTCGAGGGGCATGGATCAGTTTTCAGAAATTTCCTGCAAGCGCATCAACTCTCTTCTGACCATGCTGGCGTAGGCCGCCGGGCGCAACGCGTAGATCTGTGACGCCACCCAGTTCAGCCAGGCTCCCTGCAGAACAGCTTTCTGCTCGAACAACCGCAGGGCTTCGGCTTGGGCGCTCGCCTGATAATGTTCGTGGAAGTCGGCGCGGGTCTGGGTCATTACTCGCTGGCCTTGAAGGTCACCAGCTCGCCTTTGCGCCATTTAGCGGCTTTGGCGGTTACCGCTTTCAAGGTTTTGGTCAGGCCTTCCTGTAACTGCTGGTGGGCGGCAAACACCGTGACCACGCTATGACCTTCCTTGAACAAAACGGCCTGGCCGTCGGCGGTGGTGACGAAGGCGTAGTCGCCCAGGCCATAGACCGTCAGTTTGATTTCACGGAATTTGATTTCCAGCTTGCCGCCCTCACGGCTGGGCAATACCGAAGCGCTGAAATGATCACCGACCTTGAGCTTGAGCCCCGGCTTGTCATCCACCACCAGTGCTGACTCGGTGTCGATTTCGGCAACGTAGATGCCTTCGGCATTTTGTTCGGTGATGTAGACGAAACGTGACTGAAACTGCTTGACCAGCTTTGCGCGCAAATCACCCAGAACGAACAAAGCATGCATATCGAGATTACTTACTGCCAAGGAAACATCCCCACATCTAAAAATGATGCTGCACGCGAAAAAGCGCACAGCCGAAAAAGGCGGCAATGCCGAAAATAAAACCAAAAGACCCGAGGTTGAAAGCCTGAATGAGCAGAGGACTCATCCATCAAGCGGCTAGAGCAGACTACTGGAACGTCGCTCAAATCGCTTTGCCTGGCATTCGTCAAGGGTTGAAGGAAAACGCCTTTCTTACAGCCAGAGAAATACGGACTATCAACTTCAGGGAAAAAACTCTTAAAAAAAAGCACTTTTCTGACATATCGCCCGCCGAAAATTGCTTTAGATACCCCTCAATCCCCACCAGTGAGGGTGATTCTAGAGCAGCGATGCTCACCGAGACTACCCATAACGACGTACATACGTCGGCAAAACTACGAAAAGGACTTCATATGTGCACGATGACACACTTCGCCCACCCGCAACTTCCCTGCTCCGGCAACCCTTCGGCCCTGTATCCGGTGGCATTGCATGCCCCTGACACGCATCTGCCAGACCACCAGCCGCCCAGGTTTCAGGTGATTCTGGCCGGGAATGCATTTTTCCATATCAAGGAAATTTCCACGGGGCATGTAAGAGGCTTCCGGGGTAATCACAACGACGCCTGCGCCCTCGCCCGTTCGCTTGAGTCGCGCATTTGACTGCTTTACCGCTCCTCTCCCTTGAATACGTTTCGTCATGCCGGCGACTTAACTCAGCCGCCGGCCTGCAACTGCTGCCATACTGCCCGACCAATCAAACGCGTCCCGCCAAAGAGGACGACGTTGAACACAACAATATATTTCCAAGGGAAGGCTGCGACGTGACGGAATTTGATATCGGCGAGTTTTTTATCCGGGGCGAAGCCAGAGAAATCGAAGGCGAGTTCCAGGCAGTGATAGTCATGCGCGCCAAGCCACCACAAAAAGCCGTGACCTATCACCAGGTCGAAAAAGATCGCTGGTTCAAAAGTTCTGAAATTGCCGCCATCGCTGCCCAGGAATCCGCCCGGGAATTGAAGGCTGCCGTCGACGCCGGGGCATTGAAAGCCTGATGCCCGGGTTTGTGGCGTCTATGCTCATCGCTGCGTTTGAACATCGCTTTCGAACTTACTGAAACGCTACCCGCTCAGAAGTAATGGAGCCGTAGCTCAGGCTTCGTACGCGACCGATTATCTGCAAGGAGATGAAGATGGAATCACCGACCCACGACTTGAAAGGCTTGTTCGACCAGCTCGGCCTGGATTCCACCCAGAAAGCTATCGACGATTTCATTGCCAGCCATTCACCGCTGCCCGATGACAAGAAGCTCATCGATGCCGATTTCTGGACGCCACAACAGGCAGGTTTCCTCAAAGAACAATTGCGCGAGGATGCCGACTGGGCGCGGGTGGTCGACGACCTCAACCTGCGCATGCATCAGGTTCACTAGTTTGAGCCTCAATGCAGGCTGGCTGATCTGTCGGCGTTCAATTGCGCCAACCAGGCAGCCTTGCATTCCTCCGCTTCGGTGCGGCTGGAAAATGCCGTCCCCCGGCGTTCACCGTTGAGCAACACCACCCAGCAAACACTCTGCCCCAGCGCCCGCAAACTGGCGGGTACGCCGCTGCCGATCATCACCGCGACATCCACTTTGCCTTGCATGCTGCCCCCTCGCCTATGGTTAGCAACCTGATTAGTAGACAGGTTAATCAGGTTCGTCGCGAGGAAACAGCAAAGACCCTGCACAGATTAATTGCAGGGTTAGTAACAATCGTTCACCGGGCCAAATGGGCTAACGCGGTTTTTCTGGCTTGTACCCCAGGCGCAAGCCACCCCAATGACGCCCCTTGAGCATGATCGGCACCGACAAGTCGTGCATCAGCTCACCCGTGTCACGGGTGTAAGTCTGTAGCAGCACCGGTTGCTGGTGGCTGCCGCAACGGATCCCGGTGCGATCGGCGAACTTGCGTTTGGTACGGTTTTGCAGGGTATCGACCTGGGCATCACCCGTCAGTGGCTGACTGAAAACCGCGTTATGGGTCGGTACGTAGCCTTGCTGAGTGCAGGCGATGGCGAATACCAAACCTTCATGGCGTGGCAGCAACGGCTCTTGGATAGTCGGCAAGACCTGATCGGTGTAGCGGTCGAAGCGTGTCTGAAATTTCGCCGGGCTGGTGTTGGGGATCGCCTGATAGTTGCGGTCGAACAGGTCGTCGAGGCTGATACGGCCCGCCTCAATATCCGCCTCGAAACGCGCCGAGATCTGGCTTGCGCCTTCCCGGGCCAGGTCATACACGCGCTGGTGATAGTCATCCAGGCCGACTTCGGCCAAGCGCTCGCTGATGGTTTCGGCCTGACCTTCCATCTGCACCGCGGCTTCGGCCAGGCGCCGGGTCTGCTGGTCACTGATCGCCAGGTCGCTGCGCATCTGTTCGATAGCGTGAAACAGACTGTCGAGTTGCTCACGATTGGTGTCGGCGCCACGGGCAATTTCCCCGACCTGATTCTCGACGCTGGCGGCCAGTCGGGCGATGTTTTCCAGGTGTTGCCCGGTGTGCTCGACTTGCTCGACGCCGGTATCCAGGTCCCTGGATAACTGACGAATCTGTTCCACCACCTGGGCGGTTCGGTGCTGGATGTCGGCCACCATTTCCCCGACCTCTCCCGTCGCCGTCGCCGTTCGCGCAGCGAGCCCGCGGACTTCGTCGGCGACCACCGCGAAACCACGGCCATGCTCGCCGGCGCGTGCGGCTTCAATGGCGGCGTTCAGCGCCAGCAGGTTGGTCTGGCTGGCGATGGACTGGATGACCAGGGTGACGCGCTGGATATCATCACTTCGCAAGCTCAACGCTTCGATCAGTTCACGGCTGCTGTTGGCGCGCTGGCTGAGTTGATGCATGCGCGCAATCGACTCGATCAGCTCGACCCGCCCTGCTGCACCGCTCTGATGGGCCTCGCTGGCCGCACTCAACGCCTCGCGACTGAGGATCGAAGTGGCCTGTTCGGTAGCGATCATGACTTCAGCGTTGCTGACGATTTGTGCGGCCGCGCCGAGTTGCGACTGCAGCTTGTCGGCCAGCTGTTTGACGGAAAAGGCTACGCCAGCGGCTGACAGCGCATTGTGACTGGTGGTGTAGGAAAGATCCCGGGTCAGAGCAGAAATGGCGCTGGACGTATCCGCAGGCGCGGTTTCGGGCGTTGCGCGCGACCGCAGGCGTGGCAGCCAGATAATCAGGATGACCAACGGCAGACCAAGGTAAAGCGACCAGCCCCCCAGCGTCATGCCACACAGCAACAGCATCAGGGCGATGCTTTGCAGCGTCGGTGTGAACCAGCGGTTTTTCGGCAAAAACACTGGTGCAGGCACGGCCGCAACCAGAGACTCGTCTCTCGTCATCGTTGTCACCCCAAACATCTTCTAATTGTTGTCTTCGGATTAAACGCCACTATAGGGCCATTATCTATGAGCCTTTAGTCGTGGACGTTGCAACAGATCAATAGAAGGACGGAGGTTTCTACGGACGTCGGAAAGCAAAGATCGCAGCCTTCGGCAGCGCCCATAGGGTTAAGTGAACCCATGCAGGTGCTGTCGAAGGCTGCGATCTTTTCAAGGCAGCCCACGTTAAACGGGCTGCCTCGCAGAATCAGGCCTGACGCTGGTGCTTGTCGATCTGCTCGTGACGCTCTTGAGCTTCGATGCAGTACTTGGTGGTTGGACTGATCAGCAGGCGCTTGAGGCCGATTGCCTCGCCGCTATCGTCACACCAGCCGAAGCTGTCTTCCTTGATGCGCTCAAGGGCTTGTTCCAACTGAGGCAGCATGCGCTGGTCGCGATCGATCGCGTTCACCAGCCAGGTACGCTCTTCTTCAACGGAAGCCGCGTCAGCCGGATCGGCCGGGGTGTCCAGGCTTTCGATGGCGATGCGATTCTGTTCGATGCGCTCATGGGTTTCGACTTTCATGTTCTGCAACAGCTCGCTGAAAAAAGCATGTTGCTCGGCGTTCATGTAGTCATCCGCCGGCATGGCCAGCAACTTGTCCTTTGTCATTGATATCTCTATAAAAAACGTGCATTAAGGCGAATTAGGGAGCGTTCCGGCAGACCTGGACGGGTCATCGGAAAGGCGCCGTTTATACCAAGCGCCACCCGGCACTCAATTTACGAGGGGCGGCAGTCTAAGGCCGAGTTGAGGCCTCAGCAACTGAAAAGACAGCGAATTTGTCCGACAAAGCCTCGAAAATGTTTTACGGCAGGCGTTGAGGTGGATATCGGAGTGCGTTTATAGCAAGAAATTCAACCCAGCACAGGTATATAGAAGATAAACGGCTGTGTTTGCACGTCCCTGTACCGGCCCTGCATAAACAAAGTCGCCGCTTCCACCCAAGGTGGAAGCGGCAGAGGCACGAGCCTCAGTCGATCAATGCATGAACAGAGCGATCAGGATGATGATCGGGATCGGTACGCCGAGAAAGAACAGCAATAATGAACGCATGATGATTCTCCTGGTTTAACGAATCGTTGGGGTGGTTACGTAGGTGTCGGTTTCCAGATACACCACGGCATCCCGGCGACGGCCACCGAAGGTCGCGGCAAGGCTGGCGAAGAACGCACCGGCCAACAGGGCAACAAACATCCAGAGGGTGGTCCAGGCGGCGACTTTGGCGGCAGTGTCAGCCGCTTGCTGCGCAGCCAGCTTGGCGTCGGCCACGGCTTTTTGCGTGCGGGCATAGACTTCATCGACCCGACGTTCTGCGTCCGCTTGCGTCAAATTGGTCCGTTGCGCCACCAGTTGCGCCAGATAAGCGCGATCTTCGGCGGCCAGTTGCCCGTCGTTGCTCAAGGAGCGCACGAAGATCCGGGTTACCGTGCCCCGCGCGGCGTCATCGCTGACGGCGGCCGGACGATCATCGCGAAACAGGCTGTCAATGTAGTAACCGTATTGATCGCCATCGGAATTACCAGCCGCAGCGCCCGCCGCTTGCGTGGCTGCAGTGGCGGCACCACCGACCATGTTTGCCCCTGCCTGCACCCCGCCGCTTACCAGGCTGCTGACCGAGCCAGCCACCAAGGTGGCCGTCACCAGCGTCGCCACGCACCAGGCGAGAAAGCCATGGGCGGTGTCGCGGAAGTACACCTCATCGCCATGCATGTACGCCCACTTCACCCGCAGCCGCCCGGCGATGTAACCGCCGGCGCCAGAAGCGATGATTTGTGTGACAGCCAGCCAGACAATGGTCGAAATACCCAGGCCCTTGGCGCTTACACCTTCATTGGCCCACGGCGAGACCGCCGAGAATCCCAGGCCGAAACCCAGCAGCACAAGGATCAGCGATAACGCCGCGGCAGCCGCGGCCCCGGCGAAAATCGCCCCCCACGACACGCCGGACAGCGTCGTCGATTCGTCTTCGGCAGGATAGAAACCATCAGAGGATCTATTCATTGTTATATCGCTCCAGGCAGAAAAATGGTGTTACAACTCTCGAAGGAGCAATTGCAGACACCGTGCCAGGCGCGCATTTTGAAAAACCCCAAGGTTTTCAGTGAGGTACAAAGTTTGAACTTCGGCGATTCTTGCAATTTGCAACGAATAGGCAGACTCAGCGGGTTTTATGCATTGAAGCGTCCATGAACTTTTATTTAGAAAGCCTGCGACCATTTCTTGGCAAAATGCCCCACAACGTTGTGAACATTTAATCAGGCCAAATCCATGACCCGCATCTTGACCATCGAAGACGACGCCGTGACCGCCCGTGAAATCGTCGCCGAATTGAGCAGCCATGGCCTCGACGTCGATTGGGTCGACAACGGCCGTGAAGGGCTGGAGCGTGCGGTCAGCGGAAACTATGACCTGATCACCCTCGACCGCATGTTGCCCGAGCTCGATGGCCTGGCGATTGTCACCACGTTGCGGACCATGGGAGTGGCCACGCCGATCCTGATGATCAGCGCCCTGTCCGACGTCGATGAGCGCGTTCGCGGTCTGCGCGCTGGCGGCGACGATTACCTGACCAAGCCGTTCGCCACCGATGAAATGGCTGCCCGGGTTGAAGTGCTGCTGCGTCGACAGAACACCGTGACCGCCCAGGCCACCACGTTGCGGGTGGCGGATCTGGAGCTGAACCTGATCAGCCACGAAGCCAGCCGCGACGGTCAACTGCTCACGCTGCTGCCCACCGAATACAAGCTGCTGGAATTCCTTATGCGCAACACCGGGCAGATCCTGTCGCGGATGATGATTTTCGAAGAGGTCTGGGGTTACCACTTCGACCCCGGCACCAACCTGATTGATGTGCACATCGGCCGCTTGCGCAAAAAGATCGACCCGCCTGGCAATGTCCCATTGATTCGAACCGTGCGAGGCTCGGGTTATGTCATTGCCGAACCCGTCTAAAGGCTGGCGCTCTTCCAGCAGTCGCTTGCTGGCGCTCTACAGTGCGCTGTTCGTCGCCTGGAGCGGCATTCTGATGGGCGTCATGTACTTCGAAGTATCCGCTTACCTGGACAACCTGGCCAAGCATTCGCTGATGCAGCGCCAGCACCTCTTTTCGCGTTTCCAGGGCGAACAACTGGTGGACGCCCTCGCCGTCAGCATGACCTTCGACATCCGCGGCATCGATGGCTATGGCCTGTTCGATCAGCAACAGCGTTACCTGAGCGGCGCCCTGGACCACATCCCCCGTGGCCTGCCGCTGGACGGCAAGATTCACATGCTCAGCGATTGCGCCGACTCCGACGACCCGACGCTGCCCAATGACAGCTGCGACGCCGTGGCGACCCAGACCCGGGACGGCCTCCTGCTGGTGCTGGTGCGCGACAACGGCTCGCTGTTCGCCGTAACCCGGATCATTTTGCACGCGTTGTTCTGGGGCGTGACCCTGACCATCCTGCCGGGCATCGTTGGTTGGCACCTGTTGCGCCGCCGTCCGCTAAGGCGGATCCGCGCGATTCAGGCCAGCGCAGAAGCCATCGTCGCCGGTGACCTCACCCGACGCTTGCCGCTGTCCAATCGCCGGGATGAACTGGACATGCTCGCGGCCATCGTCAACGCCATGCTCGAACGCATCGAGCGCCTGATGCACGAGGTCAAAGGCGTTTGCGACAACATTGCCCATGACCTGCGCACGCCCCTGACCCGCCTGCGCGCCCAGCTTTACCGCATGCAGCAACAGGCCGGCGAAGGTTCGGCGCAGGCGGCGCAACTGGATCTGGTATTGGGCGAGGCCGACACGTTGATGGCGCGGTTTCGTGGCTTGCTGCGGATTTCCGAACTGGAGGATCGCCAGCGCCGTTCCGGCTTCGTGCAACTCGATCCGGTGTCGTTGCTGCAAGAGTTGCATGAATTTTATCTGCCACTGGCGGAAGACGACGGCCTGACGTTCGAGCTGCAATTGCCTGAATCATTGCCGCCGCTCAATGGTGATCGGGCCTTGCTGTTCGAAGCGTTGGCCAATCTGTTGAGCAACTCGATCAAATTCACCCCGCCCGGCGGCCAGGTGATTTTGCGCGGGATCGACGAAGGCGGACACACCCGCATCGAAGTGCTGGATTCCGGCCCGGGCATTCCCGAGGCCGAGCGCGAAGCGGTATTCCAGCGCTTCTACCGCGCTGAGGCGGGGAATCTGAAAAGCGGTTTTGGCCTGGGGCTGTCGATCGTCGCGGCGATTGTCAGCCTGCACGGGTTTACGCTGGAGGTGGGCCGCAGCGAATTGGGGGGCGCGCGGTTGGTGCTCGATTGTGAGCAGCGTCTGATTGCTCCCGCCTGACGCTGCTCACAGACAAACCACCCCCTGTGGTGTTGTCAGGTCGGGTAATTGGCCCGCAGCGCCTCGAGGCCTCCCTGGTAGATCCCGGCAAACAACGCCTCTACTTCCTCGTTACTCACACCTACCGGTTCAAACCGGCCGGACCATGTAACCCGAGCCCCGTCGCCCTGCGCTTCAACCTTGATCGTCGCCAGGTATTCGGACGCCGGAAACGGTGCCTGCAAAATCGAGTAGCTGTACGTCTTGGCGGCGTTGTCGAACGTTTGCAGGCGCTCGACCACCACGCCACCGTCCGCCGTTTGCAGACTGCGCACACGCCCGCCTTCGCTCAGCTCGCTCTTGGGGATGAACGGCAGCCAGTCCGGCAGCGAGTTGAAACCACCGATCAATTGCCAGACCTGATCGGCCGAGGCCGGGATGTCGATGAATGCTGATGCAGTTGCCATGTAAAGCGCCCTCAATGAATAAGGTTCAGATGGCCATGCTGTCGACGACACCGCCGTCGACTCGCAACGCAGCGCCCGTGGTGGCCGAGGATAGCGGCGAAGCAATGTACGCCACCAGGTTCGCGACTTCATCGACATGGGCAACGCGCTGGATGATCGAGGTCGGCCGCGCCTCACGTACGAAGGCGTCGGCTTCCTCCTGGAGGCTGCGACCGGACGCGGCAATGGCATCCTTGAGCATCAGCTCCACGCCATCGGTCAACGTCGGGCCTGGCAGGATCGCGTTGACCGTCACCCCGGTGCCCGCCAGCCGCTTGGCCAGTCCGTGGGACACCGCCAGGTTGGCGCTTTTGGTCACGCCATAATTGAGCATGTCGGCCGGAATGGCGATGCCGGATTCCGAGGACAGGAAAATCACCCGCCCCCAGCCCTGCTTGACCATGTCCGGCACGTAATGCCGGGCCAGGCGTACACCGGAGATCACATTGATTTCGTAGAAGCGCGTCCACTCGCTATCGGGCGTTTCAAAGAAATCCACCGCGTTGAAAATCCCGAGGTTGTTCACCAAGATGTCCGCCCGCGGTTCGGCGGCGAACAGTTTCTCCGCGCCTTCAGCCGTACCGAGGTCAGCGGTCAGTCCACGTAATTGAGCACCGGGCACCTGCTCACGAATGCTCGCCAACGCCTGCTCGACCTTGGCCGACTCGCGACCGATCACCACCACCGTGGCGCCGGATTCGGCCAGTGCCTTGCTGATGCCCAAACCAATGCCAGCGGTGCTGCCGCTGACAATCGCCAGTTTTCCACCCAGATCGATTTTCATGCTCAAGCTCCAATGATCGGCAACGGCGCGCGCTCGGAAACCAGTTTCGCTTCGCGCATCGCTTGCCAGAAGGCTGCGGGAATCACCGCCGACAACGCGGCCACATCTTCGGCAATCCGTTCCGGGCGGCTGGAACCTGGAATCACCGCCGCCACGGCCGGGTTTGCCAACGAGAACTGCAACGCAGCGGCTTTGATATCAACGCCATGGGCTGCCGCGATGCGTTTGATCTGCTCGACCTTGTCGATGATCGCCGGGCTGGCCTTCTGGTACTCGAAGTGCGCGCCACCGGCCAGGATGCCCGAGCTGTACGGGCCGCCGACCACGATCTCGACGTTCTGTGCCAGGGCCGCGTCCATCAAGCGTTGCAAGGCGCGGTCATGGTCGAGAAGAGTGTAGCGACCCGCCAGCAGAAAACCGTCCGGTTGCGCTTCGCTCAGATCAAGGGTCAATTCGCACGGCTCGACCTTGTTCACGCCCAGGCCCCAGCCCTTGATCACGCCTTCTTCACGCAGGCGGGTCAGCACTTTGAACGCGCCGGTGCGGGCCTGGTTGAAGTACTCGAGCCACTGATCACCGTAGAAGTCCTGGGCGATGTCATGCACCCAGACAATATCCAGTCGATCGGTCTGCAGGCGCTTGAGGCTGTCTTCGATCGAACGCAGGGTGGCGTCGGCGCTGTAGTCGTTGACGATCTTGTTCGGGCGACCGTGCTCGAACACCCCGCTCTTCTCGCCCAAATCCCGGGCAGCGGCGTCTTCGACTTCATCGAGGATCACCCGCCCGACCTTGCTGCTGAGTACGTAGTCGTCGCGGTTGTAGCGCGACAGCGCAGCGCCGAGGCGAATCTCCGACAGGCCCGAACCGTAGAACGGCGCGGTGTCGAAGTAGCGCACGCCGGCATCCCAGGCAGCGTGGACGGTGGCTTGCGCTTGCTCTTCAGGAATGGCACGGAACATGTTGCCCAGTGGTGCAGTGCCGAAACCCAGCGCGCCGGGCAGTTTGTCTTTCAAGCTCATCATCAATTCCTCTCGAATGCGGATTGACCCTGTAGGAAACGGCTTGCAGGCGATCGCGATTTAGCCGGCGATACCTGTGGCGACTGGTTCAACGCTATCGCCAGCAAGCCGGCTCCTACAGAGAACGGTGATTTGTCTTACCGATGGGCCAATCCTAGATTGCGCCGTTCGGACCGTCCAAGACATAATGTGCAGCACTTGAGTCCCTATAGGTCTGACATGATCGACATCCGCCAATTGCGCTACTTCGTCGCCGTCGCCGAAGAAGAACACGTCGGTCGCGCCGCCGAACGCCTGCACATTTCCCAGTCGCCCCTGAGCCGGCAGATCGCCCAGCTCGAAGAACGCCTGGGCCTGACCCTGTTCGAGCGCAGCCAGCAACGCATCCGCCTGACCCGCGACGGCCAGACGTTCCTCGCCGAAACCCGCGCCCTGCTGACCCACGCCAATCGCCTGGAATCCCTTGGCAAACGTCTGGGCCGTGGTGAGGAAGGCGGGTTGTGCATCGGCTATATCGAAAATGCCATGCATGCGGGCGTCCTGCCCAATGCCTTGCGCGTGTTGCGGGTTGACCGGCCGAATGTGCATGTCGCGCTGTACAACCTGAGTTCCGCCGAACAATTGGAAGGTCTGCGTCAGCGTAGTCTGGATATCGCCCTGGTCAGCGAGCCGCCGACGGACGACGATCCGGACTTGCTGGGTTTTCAGGTGTTGGATGACCCGATGCTATTGGCCATGCCCGAGGAACATCCGCTCGCACAGAAAACCGTGCTGACGCCGGAAGATCTCGCCGACCAGGAGTGGATTGGCGTGCAACACCACCAGAATGTCAGCGGCCGCGAAAACTTTGTCAGCGCCTGCATCCGCGCCGGCTTCACCCCGGACATCCGCATGGAGGCCACCGGCCCCTTCACGGCAATGGCGCTGGTGGCCTCGGGACTGGGCATCGCGATGATTCAGAAGGGCCTGAGCCGCAACGCACCGCCGGGCGTGGTGCTGCGGGAGGTGCCATGGATTTCCCTCTCCAGACCACTGTGGGCGGCGTGGCACCGGATCAATTTGCGGCCGTTGGTGGAGACATTCAGGAAAGTGCTGACCGAACCAGACTCGGCCCAGGGTTTATGGCAGCCGTTCAAGGTTGTTTAACGGCTGTCAGCGTTACTTCATGAAAGCTACAACGCCTTGCGTCGTTGCCTACGCTTACGCCAGAATCCGCCGGCTTGTGCGCCTTGGGGCCGGGTTCTATCGTTGGCCGGTCGCTGGAAAACAGTGATCGGGTTTGGTAGCCCGGCTTGCGAAGTGCACAACATCATTTGCGATGATTCTCCGTCGCTGTTTTATGGTGGTCATGCACAGGGTGCCCTCGGGCGCGCCGGTCTCCTCGCATCCCGGTCTACCAACCTGTGCATGGCCGCCACCTTCGTTTGGTAGCGAACGGTGATGGCTCCTTTATTACGATGAGAGGAGTTCTATGTATGTGCAAACCCACGCCACCAAACACCGATCCAATCGCCCCGAACGAAAACCTCCATTCACAAAAAAACCAAGAACACATTGACCACATCCTCTCCGCCACCGACATCCGCGCCACCCCACGCACACTCTGCACGATGTACGTCATCGACCCGCAAATCGACGTCGAAACCCTCCTGGGCGATGCGTGCGAATCACTGGCCTCGGCCCATGTCATGACCCTGGACCTGGCGGATCGGACAGAGGGATCAAGCCGCAACACCCTGCTGGGCATCGCCCAAGTCATCATGCTCGGCGAACTGGCAGTGAACCGGGCTCTGGATCGAATCGACCCACCTGCATAAACGCAATCCCCTGTGGCGAGGGAGCTTGTCGGATCGCCGCACCGTCCCGCTGGGTCGCGCAGCGGCTCTAACCCCTGCAACCTCGGTCATTCAGGCACACCGCATACGCAGGGTTTACGACTGCTGCGCAGCCGAGCGGGACAGTGCGGCGATCCGACAAGCTCCCTCGCCACAGGGTTTAGGGCGTTCAGGAAAGCGTTGATGAACTCAAAACCTGCTCTATAACCCTGCGGGTTTGAGCTGTTTTTGGAAGAGCTGCTCCTAGAATGCTGCGTAGAGTGCCGGCCCCTTACATTGCGCCGAGAATGGCTCATGCCCATCAAAAATCGCCCAGCTCTCCTGGAGCTCACTCAACTGAAATTGAACGTACTTGATGCCGCTACACCACAGTCCACACATAGGTACTTGAACTCCAATTTTGAAAGTTTGATACACCAGATGCGCATCGAGCCGGTGCCTGACTTCAAGCATGCGTCTCATGCTCCGGACTACTGCAACATACTTCGAAGTGGGTTCTATGATCGACATAACAGCTTCATGTTGAACAACAGTGGAGAAGACGTGTTCATACACGCGCGTCGTGAACCAGCTCAATGCACAGGTCCGTTTGACGGCGATAAGTTTCACCTCAGCATCAAACCCGATGAGGTGCCAGAGGCATTTGACGCATTACGTGGGCTACTCTTTTCCGATGACAGTCCAATTGACCAGTGGAAAGTCACAGATATGGAGAGAGCAGAACCTGCGAGTCGCGTCAGCGAGGGAGCCCAATTCACCCTCTACGTAAAATTGGACCTGGCGAGCGAGCAAAACTTGGTACAGGAACTGCATCGCGTGCGGCACTTTGTGGAATGCCTGGAGTCGATACTGACCGAAAGCAACATCCAGCCTGGCCAGCACCCGGACTCAGACATTCGCCCCTCGTCCTGGCAGTACGTCAGCTATAGAAACGAACTGCGCAGTCAGCGTGAAGGAAACGAGGCACAAAATCAGATGCTCAGAAGCGAGCCGTTCTACCGGTTGGTCACTGAATAAACACCGCGGATAAACTGCCCTTCTCCACAGCCGATCAAAGCCGTATGCAGAACCTGTGCAGGAGCAAGCCTGCTCGCTCCTAGCGATTGCATTTCGAGTGCTTGTTTAATGGCTGTCAGCGTTACTTCATGAAAGCTACAACGCCTTGCGTCGTTGCCTACGCTTACGCCAGAATCCGCCGGCTTGTGCGCCTTGGGGCCGGGTTCTATCGTTGGCCGGTCGCTGAAAAACAGTGATCGGGTTTGGTAGCCCGGATCTTCCAGGTGTGCAAGTGCGACCTTCTGTGAAGGCTTTTTTGTCTTTACATTTATGGTGGCCATGCGCAGGGCGTCTTCGGAAGCGCCGGATTCCTGGGATTACGAGGGTGTCAGAAATTTTGTGTTCGGGCATAACATGAGTAAGAGGTGCATGTATGGCAACCAAAAAGAAACCCCTGCGTGACCTACCAAAGTAAACGCCATCCCTGTGGCGAGGGAGCTTGCTCCCGCTGGGTCGCGCAGCGGCCCTGAACCCTGCCGCCCAGGTCATTCAGGCAACCCGCCTACGCAGGGTTTACGACTGCTGCGCAGCCGAGCGGGAGCAAGCTCCCTCGCCACGGGGTTTGGTGCTTTACTTGAAAAAACCGAGCCCAAGCGAGTAAGCCGTGATGAACCGCAACGATCTGCGCCGCGTGGACATGAACCTGTTGGTGATTTTCGAAACCCTGATGTTCGAAAAAAACCTGACCCGCGCCGGGGAGAAACTGTTCCTCGGCCAGCCTGCCGTCAGTGCGGCACTCGCCCGATTGCGCGATTTGTTTGATGACCCGTTGCTGGTGCGTAACGGTCGTGTGCTGGAGCCGACGCCCCGGGCGCTGGCCATTCTCAAGGAGTTGCAGCCGGCGATGGACACCATTTCCGGCGCGGTGAGTCGGGCCAAGGATTTTGATCCGTCGATCAGCCGCGATGTGTTTCGCATCGGGTTGTCCGACGATGCCGAGTTTGGTCTGTTTCCACCGCTGCTCAAGCAGATCCGCGAAGAAGCACAGAACGTTGTGGTGGTGGTCCGGCGGGTGAATTACTTGTTGATGTCATCGATGCTCGCCAGCGGGGAAATTTCGGTGGGCATCAGTTACACCACAGAGTTGCCGGCCAATGCCAAACGCAAAAAATTGCGCGACCTGAGCGTCAAGGTGCTGCGCGGTGATGATCGCCCCGGCCCGCTGACACTGGATGAATTCTGCGAGCGTCCCCATGCGCTGGTGTCGTTTTCCGGGGACTTGAGCGGTGCGATCGATAACGACCTGTCCCGTATTGGTCGCTCCCGTCGAGTGGTGCTGGCGGTACCGCAGTTTTCCGGCCTGCGGGCGTTGCTGGCAGGCACTGACATGCTTGCGTCGGTGCCGGACTATGCGGCGACTGCTCTGATCGAAGGCAGCGACCAGTTGCGTGCCGATGACCCGCCGTTCGATATCAATCTGTCGGAACTGTCGATGGTCTGGAACGGCGTCAGCGATAACGATCCGGCAGAACGTTGGTTGCGCTCGCGTATTGCGGAGCACATGTCTGCTCCACTGCCGAAGCATTGAGCGAATTGAAGTTCGGGTCGGTCTCGCGCAGGTAGATCGGCAGGTCGGTCATCGGCGGCATGGCCGGTATTTCGAAGTACATCTGGATCACCCAGCCCCGGTGATAGCTGGCGTGGTTGACCACATGCATGAGCATCGCGCCGGCGTTCATGGTGCCGCTTTCACCGGAGATAAACGTGAACCGCAGGGGTTTGTCCAGCGAGGCATCGGTCTGCCGGGCGCTCCAGTCGCAGTACCAGTGATCAACATTCTGTTGCGCCAGGCGCAGGTCGGGCAATGCCGGGTGCACCAGGTCATGGGAAGTCTTGAAACCATGCCCTCGGCCCTCAAGGTGAGCCTGCCAGAGACAGTCCACCACGTACATGTGATTGAGCGTGCCGATCATGCTCTTGAAGATTCCGGCGCGCTCCTTATCGATTTCGCCTGGCGGTAACTGCGCCAGATTGTCGAAGAGGCGCTGGTTGGCCCATTGTTTGTAATCGGCAAGCATGCGGGCAGTGCGGGCATTGATCATCGAACTTCTCCGATGGCGAATAGCGCTTCTCCCAAGGATAGCGCTATCCACGCCAAATGCCGCGGGTGCTGATCATCGGTACGCATCAGAAAATCCGACCCGGTGGACTGCACGATCCAGCCAGTCATGATCGGCACGATTTCTGTACCTGCCGGCAGTGCTAGAGTAAAACCGCTTGTTCGACTGACATAAAACCCTGAAATAATGACAGCCGACCAATTGCGTTAACCTTTAAGGCGTTTGCGAATTATGATTATTCCCACTCGCTGAAACAGAAGCCTATGAACATCGCAAACTCGTCCGCCCCCCACGAAATCCAATCCGAAGCACCGCGCCTGATCGTCTTCCTCGCTTACCCGGAAATGGGCCTGCTGGACCTGACCGGCGCGCAAACCGTGTTCTGGGCGGCCTCCCGTTATCTCAAGAGCAGCAATCTGCCGGGTTACACACTGCAAACCGCGAGCCTCACCGGCGGCCTGATTCAGACTGCCGAAGGCCTGGCAGTCGACACCGTGCCGTTGAGTGGTTTATCCGAACACTTGATCGACACGCTGATCGTCCCCGGGGCGCCGGAGATTATTCTGGCCATGAACAATTCCCTGGACGTTGTCGGCTGGCTCAAAAACGCCGCGACCAAGGTCAGACGTACCGCCTCGGTGTGCAGCGGCACGTTCCTGCTGGCTGAAGCCGGATTGCTCGACGACCGGCGCGCCGCTACCCATTGGGCGATGTGCGGCTTGCTAAAGGAGCGTCACCCGTCGATCGAAGTCGACAACGATGCGATCTTCATTCAGCAGGGCTCGGTCTGGACTTCCGCCGGGGTCAGTGCCGGCATCGACCTGGCCCTGGCGCTGGTCGAAGAAGATTGTGGACGTGAACTGGCGCTGCTGGTGGCGCGGGAAATGGTGGTGTTCCTCAAACGTCCCGGGGGCCAGGCTCAATACAGTGAATTACTGCAATCGCAGACCACCGACGGCGCCGTGTTTGACGACCTGCACCTGTGGATCTCAAAAAATCTTGCGAGCAATAACCTGACAGTCGACCTGCTCGCCCAGCAGGTGCAGATGAGCCCGCGCAACTTCGCCCGGGTCTATAAACTCAAGACTGGCCGCACCCCGGCCAAAGCGGTGGAGGTGCTGCGCGTGGAGGCCGCCCGACGCCTGCTGGAAGATTCCGAGCGCAACATCGATCAAATTTCCCGACTGTGCGGGTTCGGTGATGAAGAACGCATGCGCCTGACATTCCAGCGCAACCTGGGCGTCTCGCCAAGGGACTATCGCAACCGCTTTTCCCGTTGATCAACGGCCCGTTGCATCGGCAGGGAACTCCTGGGGGTCACCGGGCATCCTAATCGTTGTGGTACTTCCTTTATGCTCCACGCTTTCGGAGGACACCGTCATGCGACGTTTGTTGATCATTTCTTCCCTGGTACTTTGTTTGCCTTTCGGTTCGGCCATGGCCAAAGTGGACGCGGGTGATGTTGCCACCTCGGCCGGCGTATCCGCTTCGCTCTACTCGACGTTCAAGGACGACAAAATGATGATTCCCGCCCGTGACGACGCCTCCAGCTTCGTCGCCAGTGGCGGTGCGATTCGCGGTGTTTATCTGGAGCAGGTCTTACAGCGTATCCGGCAGGAAAACCCCGGCCTCAATGCCAGCGATGAAGATTTGGCGCAAGCCATTCTTGTCCAGCAAGGCGTTGCTGCCGATCACTGAAGACGACCAACCTCAGCGGTGGGGCTCGTGACACCTGGATTGCGTTTCCAGCCCTGCCTTGCTGTCGGTTGACCGTCCCCTGCCCCAGACTTGACCGGACACTGTTCAGCGATAACGCGGTGCCGCCGTGGAGTTGCCGAACAGCCCGCTCAACACTTGGCGCTGCGCTTCATGGCGGTCCCACTGGCTGCCATCGTGCAACCCCGGGATGGTCACCACTTCACCCTTCGCCAACCCCACCAATGCCGCATCGACCATGTCCTGCGCGGACATCACGATCTCCGGCGGCAGATTTTCCACCGGGTTGCCCGCTTCGCTCCAGAAGTCGGTCGCGGTGGCTCCCGGCAGCACTGCCTGGACGCGCACGCCTTTGTCGGACAACTCCCGATGCATCGACTGGCTCAAGCCCAGCACAAATGCCTTGGTCCCACCGTACACACCGTTGAGGATTTCCGGGGCAATGGCAACGATTGAAGAAATGTTGATCACCGTCCCGGCGCCGCGCGCGACGAAGCCAGGCACCACGGCGTAGGCCAGTCGCATCAATGCGGTGACATTGAGGGTGATCATGTCTTCCATCTCATCCACCGGGCTGCCAAGCAACGGCATGACTGCGCCGACCCCGGCGTTATTGACCAGCAGCGTGATGCTGGCATCGTTGCGCAGAATGTCTTCTACCCGCCGCACATCGGCCTTTTCCTTGAGGTCGGCGGCGACCACTTCCACGGTGCGACCGGTCTGGTCACTCAAATGTCTGGCCAGGGCATTGAGTTTTGCCTGGCTGCGGGCGACCAGAATCAGGTCATAGCCCTGGCGGGCGAGACGGTCGGCGTACACCGCGCCAATTCCCGACGAAGCGCCGGTGATCAATGCAGTGCCTTTGGATGAGAGCGCCATAATCGGTTTCCTTCACAGTGGGGCGAGATATTCGCCGGTTGGATACCGTTATAAAGGCCCTCGCCTGCGTCTCAAATGACGTTTAAAGTACGGTTTTAGGACATCACCATTTGAGGACATCCTGATGATCACCGTGGCGTTCGTGGTATTCGAAGGCTTCCAGTCCATGGCACTGGCGGCGATGCCGGTGTTCGAGTACGCCAACTTCAGCGCTGGCGAAACGCTGTACGACGTGCGCGTGCTATCCGCGGACGGCTGCTCGTTGCGGGCCTCCGGCGGTTTGAGTATCGGCACTGAAGCATTCGATGAGCGCGTGTTCGACACGGTGATCGTGGCCGGCGGTGATTCCATCCTCGAACAGGCGCCCGACGCGGTGCTTGAATACCTGCGCACCAGCGTCAACACCGCGCGCCGCACCGCGTCGATTTGTTCCGGGGCTTTTGTCCTGGCTCAAGCCGGTTTACTTGAGGGAAAACGCGCGACCACCCATTGGGCGTATGTGCGGCAGCTGCAGGAACGTTTCGAGGGGATCCACGTGGAGGCCGACCGGATCTACGTGATTGACGGTGCCATCTGGACCTCCGCCGGCATGACTGCCGGCATCGACCTGGCGCTGGCCATGGTCGAGAAAGACCATGGCGCCGACCTCGCCCGTTCGGTGGCGCAGAAGCTGGTGATGTATCACCGCCGCGCGGGCGGTCAGTCGCAGCATTCGGCGCTGCTGGAACTGGAACCGAAATCCGATCGCATCCAGACCGTCTTGACCTACGCCCGCGAACACCTGGACCAAGCGCTTTCGGTCGAGCAACTGGCCGAGGTGGCGCGCCTGAGTCCACGGCAGTTCAGCCGGTCATTCCGCGCCGAAACCGGTCAGTCGCCGGCCAAGGCCATTGAAAACCTGCGCCTGGAAGCGGCGCGGCAAATGCTCGAGCGCGGGCGTTTGACCCTTGACCAGATCGCCCTGGAAACCGGCTTCAGCGATCGCCGCCGCATGCGCGAAGCGTTCCTGCGGGCATTTGGACAGCCACCGCAGGTGATACGGCGCAGTGCGCGATCAGCGTCGACTTGATCCCGGCAGGCGCGCGCCTGTATTTAGCGCGGGCGCAGGCTGAGACGTTCCTCAGCCAAATGTGCCTCGACCCAATCGTAACCCGCCAACGTCGCATGCTCCGTTTGAATCGGTTGTTCATGCGCCGCCGTCACAATCAGCAGATCCGCACCCGCCGCTTCGGCCGCGAGAATCCCCACCGTCGCGTCCTCGAACACCAGGCATTGCGTAATCTCCACGCCCAGCCGTTCAGCCGCGAGCCGATAACCGCCAGGGTCGGGTTTGCCGAGACTGACGTCTTCGGCGGTGACCATCACGTCCGGCTCGGGAATCCCCGCCGCTGCCATTCGACGCAATGCCAGCCTCCTCGGCGCAGAGGTGACGATGGCCCATTGATCAGCCGGCAGCGACTTGAGAAACGCCGCAGCGCCGGCCACTTCCTCGACGCCCTCGACATCGTCGATTTCCGCCTGGGTGATCCACGCCGCTTCGGCTTCGGCATCCACACCGGGCAAGGCCAGGCGCGTGATGGTGTCGATGGCGCGGGCACCATGGATGGTCGGCAGGAAGGTTTCGACGTCGACACCATGGCGCAAGGCCCAAGTGGTCCAGACGCGCTCGGCGGCGGCAATCGAAGTGAGGATGGTGCCATCCATGTCGAAGAGGAAGGCACGGTAAGGGGTATCGAAGACGGATGTTTGAGCTGGCAAAAGGTCCTTCCTGTCTCAAGAGTCTGACGGATGTTTTGCGCAATCTACATGATCCGTCGCAACACCTACAGGACAGGTCGGGACTTGAGTGCGCCTTCCACACAATCGAGCAATTGCCCCAGCGCCCAGGGTTTCTTGATGAAAGCCACCTCGTGCCGGACCCCGGAGCTTTGCGGGGTTTCGTAGCCGGACATGATCATGATCGGCTTGTCCGGCCAGCGATCGCCAAACTGGTTGGCGAGATCGGCACCATTGAGTTTGCCGGGCATGGTGATGTCCGTGAGCAGCAAACTGACTTGCGCAGCATGCTGCTCCAGATACTCCGCTGCAGCATCGGCACTGTCTTGCGGCTGCACCTTGAAGCCTTCTTCCTGGAGAATTTCACAGAGAAATTCCAGGATCAGCGGATCGTCTTCAACCACCAGAATCAACCCTTCAGGAAGAATACCGCCCGCCGTCGTCACTTGGCTCATGAACTTGCCGCTCCCTGATTGCACCTATGATTTCACGGGTCTGAACCCGCTACCTACAAGTAGGAGCAGCGGACTCAGCGGAAATTCATTTTTGATACACCCAGGTGATAAATC
The DNA here is from genome assembly GCF_001945365.1 of Pseudomonas reinekei. Taxonomy (GTDB): domain Bacteria; phylum Pseudomonadota; class Gammaproteobacteria; order Pseudomonadales; family Pseudomonadaceae; genus Aquipseudomonas; species Aquipseudomonas reinekei. The sequence goes on along the minus strand of NZ_MSTQ01000022.1, from coordinate 52,753 downwards.
AAGCGTCCTGCAGGATCAGATCAGCGCCCTTCTCGGCCACCATCAACACCGCGGCATGGGTGTTGCCCGAGGTGACGTTGGGGAAAATCGACGCATCGACGATGCGCAGTCCGTTGAGCCCGTGCACCTTCAGGCGCTTGTCGACCACCGACTTCTGCTCGTCGGCACCCATCGCGCACGAACCGCACAGGTGATAGATCGAACCGCTGTTTTCACGGAAGTACTGCAGCATTTGCTCGTCAGTCTCGACCACCGGGCCCGGCAACACCTCTTCAACGGTGATGCCCTTGAGCGCCGGCGCCTGCATGATCTTGCGCATCAGACGGCTGCCCTGGATCACCTCGTCGATGTCCTTCTGGGTGCTCAGGTAGTTCGGGTCGATCAGCGCTGCATCACGCGGATTTTTCGAGGCGATGGTGATGTGCCCGCGACTGGTCGGCCGGCACGGGTTGAAGCACAACAGGAAGCCAGAGTACGGCTCGGGCTTGAGGCTGGCCTTGTTGTTTTTCGGGATCTGGTACGACAGCGGGTTGAAGTACAACTGCAGGTTCGGGTTGGCCTGCTGCTCGTTGCCGCGGAAGAAACCGCCAGCCTGGTTGACGCTCATCGCCAGCGCGCCCTTGCGGGTGAACAGGTATTTCAAGCCGAGCTTGAACTGACCGAACAACGAGCTCAGTTCATCGTTGAGCGTCGCAATGTTGGCTTTGTAGTAGTAACTGACGCACAGGTGGTCCTGCAGGTTTTGCCCCACCGCCGGCAGGTGTTTGACCAGCGGGATGTTGTGCCTGGCCAGCAGTGCCTGATCGGCGACACCGGACAGTTGCAGAATCTTTGGTGTGTCCACGGCGCCGGCGCAGAGAATCACTTCCTTGTTGGCCGTGAAGGTGCGCGCCACGCCGTGCTGGGTGATGGAGATCCCGGTGGCCCGCTGTTGTTCATCGAACAGCACGCGGTCGACCAGGGCGTAATGTTCGACGGTCAGGTTCGGCCGGCTCAACGCCGGGTGCAGATGGGCGAAGCTGCTGGAACAACGCTGGCCGTCACGGGTGTTGACGTCGTAGATGCCCGCGCCTTCGAATTTCGGCCCGTTGAAATCGTCACTGTGCGGATAGCCCAGTTCATCGCAGCCCTTGAGGAACACATCGCAGATCGGATGGGTCTGGCCCTTCATCGGCGTGATGCTGATCGGTCCGCTGCCACCGTGATATTCGCTGTCGCCCAGCGGATGATTTTCCAGTTTGCGGAAGTACGGCAGTACGTCCTTGAAGCCCCAGCCGTCGTTGCCGTTCGCCGCCCAGTCGTCAAAGTCATGGGCCTGACCGCGGACATAAATCATCGCGTTGATCGAGCCCGAACCACCCTGCACTTTGCCGCGCGGGGCGTAGATTTGCCGATTGCCCAGTTGCTTCTGTGGCTGGCTGTAATACATCCAGTTGAAGGTCGGGTTGTAATACATTTTGGCGAAGCCGACCGGGATCTTGAACCACAGCGAACTGTCCTTCCCGCCCGCTTCCAGCAGCAGCACCGTGTGTTTTCCCGAGGCCGAAAGGCGATTGGCCAAAACACAGCCCGCGGCGCCAGCGCCAGCGATGATGTAGTCGTATGTCATGCACGGTTACCGCGTAAGTCGTTGTACAAAAAAAACCTTGGCCAGGCGCACATCCCTGTGGGAGCGAACTTGCTCCGGGCGGCGTTCCGACAATGGCGTCGTATCAGTCAACATCAATGCTGAATGTCAGGCCCTCATCGCGAGCAAGCTCGCGCCGACATGGAGTGCGCCAGGCCGCAATCTCCTGTCAGCCCCTGGCTGGCGATGTGTCTTTGACGTCCGCCGGGGTCGGTGCCATTTGCAGGTGCAGGCGCTCTCCGGTGTAGGGCGAATGCTTGCGCACCACGTCCATGTTCAGCTCTACGCCAAGGCCCGGTTCGGTGGACGGGATGATGTAGCCGTCCTCCCATTGCAGCGGCTTGGTCAGGACTTCGGCATGGAAACCACCCCAGGTCATGATGCTTTCCTGGATCAGGAAGTTCGGCGTGCAGGTCGCCAACTGGAAACTGGCCGCCGCGCCAATCGGCCCGTTGTAGAGATGCGGCGCGATCTGCGCGTAGTAGGCTTCGGCCATGCTGGCGATTTTCTTCGCCTCCAGCAGGCCACCGCAGCGGGCGACGTTCATTTGCAAGATCGATGCTCCGCCCGCCTGCAGCAACTTGAAGAATTCGTACTTGGTGGTCAGTCGCTCGCCCGTGGCAATCGGGATGCTGGTCTTGGCCGCGACTTGCGCCATGGCGTCTTCCTGGCCAGGCGGCACCGGCTCTTCGAACCACAGCGGGTCGTACTTCTCCAGACGCTTGGCCAGGCGGATCGCCGAGGACGGCACCATTTGCCCGTGGGTGCCGAACAGCAGGTCGCACTTGTCGCCCACCGCTTCGCGGATCTTGCGGCAGAAGGTTTCGCAGCGCTCCAGCACTTCCAGCGAGATCTGGTGCCCGGAATACGCGGTGTACGGTCCGGCCGGATCGAATTTCAAGGCGGTGAAGCCTTTGTTCATGTTTTCGATCGCGCACTCGGCGGCCAGGTCCGGGTCGTCGTAGTCGTACTCGCCCTTGCTGTTGACCGGGTACAGATAGGTGTAGGAACGCAGGCGTTCGTTGACCTTGCCGCCCAACAGTTCATAAACCGGTTTGTTCGCCGCTTTGCCGATGATGTCCCAACAGGCCATCTCCAGGCCGCTGACCACGCCCATCATGGTCAGGTCCGGACGCTGGGTGAAACCGCTCGAATAAGCCTGGCGGAAAAAACGCTCGATGTGGTGCGGATCCTGGTTCAACAGGTAGCGTTCGAACACGTCCTCGATGATCGGCAGCATGGCTTTGGGGCCGAAGGTGGCGGCGTAGATTTCGCCCACGCCTTCGATGCCGCAATCGGTCTTGATCTTGACGAACAGCCAGTACATCCCACCGACGTGCGGTGGCGGCACGGCAACGATATGGGTTTCAAGGGCGACGATTTTCATCTCAGGCACCTGTCTTCTTCAAAGATTTACGATTGATACGTGCGCGCAAAGTCAGGGCCGCCAGGGTTCCGAGCAGGCCGACGAAAGCGATGTAGCCGAAATACAGCTTGTAACCAAAGGCACCGGGGTAATGTTCGGTGAGGTAGCCGTTGATCAATGGAATGAACGCGTCCGGCAGGTAACCCACGACCGAGACAATGCCGATGGCCAGGCCGGTGATGCGCAGCGGAATGTTGCAGGTGTCGAGGATCGCCCAGTACAAGCCGCGAATGGCGTAGGTCATGAGGCCGATGAAGATCACCGTGCCGATCAGCAGGCCCATGCTGTTGAGCGCCGGGAATACGATCAGGCCCACCATCGCCAGGGACGCCAGCAACAGCGCCACGATCAGTACCGAAATGTTCGAGAACCTGTCACCCAGCCAGCCACCGCCGATACCGCCGATCGGGCGCATCCACAACTTGATGGTGGTGATGGTGCCGGCCATGACCGCGGTCATGCCGCCGCCCTGCAAATAGTCCGAGAAACTGTAAGTGGCCCAAAAGATGTGATAGCCGCAGAACACAATCGCGGTGACCAGCCACAGCTCCGGAATTTTCACCAGGGTGGCCAGGTCGCTGAGCAGGTTGAACTTGCCCTTCTCCACCGCCGCCGTGTCTTCCATCGACTTCGGATCCTTGATCAGCACCAGCACACAGCCGATGGCAATACAGGTGAAGGCATAGAGATAGACCACGTGCTTGAAGCCTTCGGCGGCCGATTCGCCACGGGTTTCAGTGGCGAAAGCGAACAACCCCAGCGCCACGGTGGCCAGCAAGGCTTCAACCAGACCGCGACCGCCATCGAGGATGCCGAAGAAGCGGCCCTGTTCAGTGTGGTGAGCGATCATCTTCACCCGCTTGAGCACCGAGGCCCAGAAGGTCAGGCCGGTGGTCAGGCCCCAGCAGCCAAAGATAATCATCAGGCCGGTCATCGACGGCGCGGTGGAATACCACAAGCCGAGGGCGCCGGTGGCGACCAGCGAAAAGAAAATCAGGAAACGTGGCGCAATGCGATCCGCCAGCCAGCCGCTGGGCAGGTACGACAACAGGAAAATCGTTCCCAGCATCGAGTACAGATAACCCAGCTCGCTGTGGTTGATCTGGAACACTTCGAGCATGGTGGTCTGGTAGACCTGACGCAGGTACAGGATCGGGTAGATCGCACCGGCGGCCAGCACCAGCAGCATCAGTTGGAAATAGCGACTTCCCTTGTCACTCTGGCGTTGTGTAACCGCGTTCGAACCCTGAACAGCGGCAGCAGTGGATGCATGCTTGGACATCGAGTAGACCTCTGGCGCCCGGTGGTCCGGGCGGCCGTGTTAATTGTTTTTATGGGTGCAGCGTGAGGCGTGTTGCGGTTGGATCAATACTTCATGACCACCAGGCGGGTCTGGGTGAATTCGAGCATGCCGTGCTTGCCATCATCGCCGCCCAGGCCCGAGCGTTTCCAGCCGGCGTGGAAGCCCTGATACGGGTCGGCCGGGGTGCGATTGACGTACAACTCGCCGGCCTCGATGGCATTGGCGACTTTTTGCACGGTGCGGTAGTTCTCGGTGTAGAGCACCGAGGCCAGACCGAACTGGTGGTCGTTGGCCATGGCCAGGGCTTCGTCGATGTCGCGGTATTTGAGGACCGGCAGCACCGGACCGAAGATTTCTTCCTGGATGATTTCCATGTCCTGGCGGCAACCGCTGAGCAGCGTTGGCGGATAGAAATGGCCCTTGCCTTGCGGGATGAAACCGCCGGTTTCCAGCACCGCGCCGTCGGCGATGGCGCGCTCGACCATGGCGTGGATGTTCTGCCGCGAACTGGCGTTGACCAGCGGGCCCATCTGGCTCGCGTCAGTGACACGGTCACCGAATTTCACGGCGCTGATTTTTTCTTTCAGCAGGCCGAGGAATTTGTCGTACACGCTTTCCTGCACATAAACCCGCTCCACCGCCGTGCACAATTGACCGCAGTGGGTGGTCTTGGAGGCCACGATGGCGTTGGCGGCTGTTTCAAGGTCGGCGTCGGCTTCGATGATCGCCGGGGTTTTACCGCCCAGCTCCAGCGACGGCTTGGCGATGTTGGCCTTGCAGTAATCGAGCACGATGCGCCCGGCGTTAACGCTGCCGGTCAGCGTGATCAAGCCCACGGCCTTGTGCGTGCAAACCGCTGCCGCCGTGCCGTGGTCCATGGTCAGGATGTTGACCACACCTGCCGGCAAGCCTGATTGCTGCACTGCCTTGGCGATCTCGAACGCCGAGGTTGGCGTGTTGTTGCTCGGGCGAACGACCACGGTGTTGCCGGCAATCAGCGCCGGGGCGATTTTGCGCAGCAAGGTATAGACCGGGTAGTTGAACGGAATCAGGCAAGCGACCACGCCAATCGCTTCGCGGTGCAGAAACAGGTTTTCGTTCGGGCTGTCGCTGGGGATGATTTCGCCTTCGATACGGCGTGCCCATTCGGCGTGATAGCGGGTGATCTGCGCGGCGTAGCGGGCTTCGTTGCTGGCATCGCTGACGCTTTTGCCGGACTCGGCTGCCAGCGCTTCACCGATGTTCATCGCGTTGGCTTCGAGGGCGTCGGCGAAAGCGCGCAGGTGTTCGGCGCGTTCGATGCTGGTCAGTTTGCCCCAGACTTTTTGCGCCGCTGCCGCCGCGTCGACGGCAGCAGTGGCCTCGTCCCGGGTCGCCGCCGAAACGTGGCCCAGCAACGCTTCGGTCGCCGGGTTATAGACCGCGATCAGCGCTTCGCTGGCAGGTTCAATGAAGTGGCCGTTAACAAAGTTTCGCTCGAGTCGCATGTGAATCGCCCATCGTTGTTTTTATCCAGTCCGGGCAGTTTTGGCGTCCGGCGCGTGTTGGACAAACGATTTATTGAGCGAGGTAACATTCTAAAAATGAATGTTACCTGTAGGCGCTGAGCTTGCTCGGCTCCTACAGGGGCTGCTGACGTTCAGGTAGCGGCGGTAGAGGGTTCGAGCTGCCTTTGCGCCAGCCAGATCTCTTCCTGCAGCCACTGGCTGAACACCTGCAATTGTGGCAGCGACTGCTCGGGGCGTGTAACCAGCCAATATGACTGGTGGCCTTCGACGTGCACGTTGAGTACCTGGGTCAACTGTCCGCTGGCCAGTTCCGACGCAACCATGTGCCAGTCGGCGATGGTGATGCCCAAGCCGTCGGTCGCCGCGCGAATCGCCAGGTCGAGCAGGTCGAACTCATAGCCGCCCTGGGTATCGACGCCACTGATGCGCGCCGCGTCCAGCCAGTGTTTCCAGGTCAGGTAGCGTTGGTCTTCCCTGGCCAGCACGTGCAGCAACGTCAGGCGATTGAGGTCGATGCCCTGCTCGCTCCATTCCCGCGCATACAAGGTGGGTGCACACACCGCAATGTGCCGCTCCTGAAACAACAACGAACTGTCCAGACCGTCCCACTCGCCGTCGCCAAAACGGATCGCGCAATCCAGCGTACTGGTTTCCGCCAGGCTGTCCTGCAGGCGCGTGGTGATGCTCAATTCCAGCTCCGGATGCCTCTCGCGCAAGCGCCCCAGGCGCGGCATCAGCCAGCGGTTGGTGAAGGTCGGCGGTGCGTTGATGTGCAGGCGATTGGCGTGGGATTTCTGCTGAATGCTGCGCACCGTCAGCTCGATTTTGTCAAAGGACTGGTGCAGCGCTCGCAGCAACACCCGCCCGGCGCTGGTCAACTCCAGGTGATGGTGACGCCGCTCCAGCAGGTTCTCGCCCAGCTGTTCTTCCAGTTGCCGCACCTGGCGGCTGACTGCGCTCTGGGTCACGTTGAGCAACTCGGCGGCGCGGGTGAAGCTGCCGGTGCTACCAGCCACTTCGAATGCTTTGAGGGCATTCAGGCCGGGCATTTTGCGTTTCATGAAAGGCTCTCAAGGACCGGTGACAAGGCCCAAGGATCCCACGTCGCCGCCACATTGTCCTACAGGATTTTTTCAGTAACATGCGTTCGAGGAAGGTTTCAGTGGATTTTTAATCGTTTGTTCATCCCTGCGCAGATCGCAAGACTTGTCGGCATCTCTAATAAAAATAAACGAGAGCCGTCACATGCCCTTCCCCGCGTACTTGCGCCACAGTCCGTTATACCTCGCTCTACTCTGCACCTTTGCGGCCCCTGCCATGGCCGTGCAAGTCACCGACAACCTCGACCTCGGCGGCGCCGTTCGCGCCCGTTGGGATTACGATCCCGATCGCGACATCCAGAAGTTCGGCCTGGACACCGTGTTCCTCAGCGCCAGGTACAATTCCGACACCTGGATCGGTGAGGCCCAGTACCGTTTCTATGGTCGCTCCTATCCGTACCAGTACACCAAGGATTACGGCGATATCCAGTTCGCCAAGTTCGCGTGGGTCGGCTACAAGTTCAATCCCGATCAGCAGGTGCAAGTGGGCCTGAACACCGTGCCGTTCGGTTTGCAGCCGTACTTCGGCAGCACCTTCTACGAAACCCTGGGCAACGTCATTGGCCTTGAAGATGTGCAACAGGTCGGTGCCAAATACATTCAGCAATCGGGTGACTGGAACGTCCAGGCCGGCTACTACTTGCGCCCGGCCTGGCAAGGCAAAGGCACCAGCAACGGGGTCAGCTACTCCAGCATTGTTTCCGAAGCCGACAGCTATGTGGCCGACGGCAGCGACAACCAGGAGCGCAACACCGTGGTATTGCGCGTGGCCAAGGCACTGGACCTGGGGCCGTGGAAATCCGAGGTCGGCCTCTCAGGCCTGACCTCGACCCTGGAAAACCGCGACACCCATGACGACGGCCGGCGCAACGCGGTCGCCGTGCACTACCTGGGCAAGAACGGCCCGTGGACCGTACAACTGCAAGCGGCACGCCAGCAGATGTCGCCACGCAACCCCGGCTCCGATGAGCTGGTGACTCTCGGCGGTTACGACGGCACCTACAACGTTGCCAGTCGCGGCAATCTGTATGTCGCGGACATCAGCTACGACATTGCCGGCAAATACCTGTTCGACCAGCTCAGCGGGATCAAGCTCTACGCCAACTACAGCGGCTTCGACAAATCCGCCAGTGGCTTCCAGACGTCGCAACGGGCAATCCTCGGGACGTCGTTCTCCCTGAGCAAACTGTGGATCGCCACAGAATGGATATTCGGCAAGAACGATCCGTACATCGGCGGCAGCAGCTACACCCAGAGCCTGGGGGCTGGCGGGACGAATCAGTGGGAGAATCAGTTGTACATGAACATCGGGTACTACTTCTGATCCAGTAGTTTTTTTTCAAGTAAGCCATCGCGGGCAAGCCCGCTCCCACAGGTTCGGTGCCCCCTGTGGGAGCGGGCTTGCCCGCGACGGCGTCCGCCCAAACAACACTTGCATCGGCCCTTGGCCAATAGTCAGATAGGCACACCCGACAAAAAACAATAACCGAGTTTCCCTCCCATGCGACAACTGCCCTCGCTCAACATGCTGCGCGTCTTCGAAGAGGTCGCGCGGCATCGTAGTTTCAGTCAGGCCGCGTTAGGGCTGAACGTCACCCAGGGCGCGGTGAGCCGGCAGATCAAACAACTCGAAGACTACCTCGGCGTGGTGTTGTTCGTCCGCACCCCGCAAGGCCTGTCGCTGACCGAAGCCGGCAGCGCCCTATCCCCGCAACTGAGCGATGCCTTCGACCACATCGAACGCGCACTGCAAGCCGTGCGCGTGCCCAACCTGCGTCAGCGCCTGAGAATCCTGGCGCCGCCGACCTGGGCGACGCGTTGGTTGTCAGCGCATTTGCGGGTGTTCTGCCAACGCTACCCGGACATCAGCCTGAGCGTGACCAACCAGGCCAGTCACGACAGCCTCGCCGAGATCGATTGCCATATCCGTTTCGGCCTCGAAGCGAACAGCCACTGCCACAGTCAATTGCTGGTGATGGAACGGCACATCGCCGTGGCCAGCCCAGAATTGTTCATCGACCGTCAACCACCCGACCTGCAACAGTTTCCCTTGCTGCACATCCTGCACAACGGAAAACGCTTGAAGGTCTGGGAAAACTGGCTGGCGGCGATGGGCCGGGAGGATGTCGATGCCGCGCGAGGCCTGGAATTCAGCACCCTGGACCAGGTGATCCACACGGCGCTGGCCGGTGGCGGCCTGGCGGTGATCGACCGGCAGATGATCGAGAAGGAACTGGCCAGTGGCAGCCTGTTGCCCATCACCCCTGTGGAAGTGATCGGGCCGTATGGCTATTGGCTGGATGTGGCGAATGACAAATGGGGGTTGTCGAAAGTGCGGTTGTTTACCGAGTGGCTCGGTTTAGTCAGCAATCCCTGATACCCCCCTGCCTCCCCTGTGGGAGCGAGCCTGCTCGCTCCCACATTGGGCTGGTGCAGGTATTTAGACTGAGGCGGCCACTTTCACCGCCACCGCAGCCCCCCCCTCCACCGGACTCTGCGCCTTGCACGCCTGGCTCAAGGTCAGCGACTTGGTTTCCGGCGCCCAGGCCCACGACAGCAACGCACCAATCGCCAGGATCGCCGCGAGAATGCCCATGGTCGGGCTCAGGCCGATGCCTGCCACGCTCACCGGTAGCAGGAACGTACTGACCGCCGAGCCCAGGCGACTGACCGCCGTGGCCAAGCCGATGCCGCTGGCGCGTACTTCGGTCGGGAAACTCTCGGCCGGGAACACGCCCACCAGGTTGCTCACCGCCGACAACACCAGGGTGAACAAGCCGAACACCAACACCATCAGCCAGGCTGCACTGCTCGGCAACACCGCCAGCAGGAACAGCGCCACGGCGAGGATGATGAACGAGTTGATCAGGAACCCGCGTCGGGTGAACTTGATGGTGCACCAGATGCCGATCAGTGCACCGAGGATCAGCAGCATGTTCAGCATCAGCTCGGTGCCAAAGCCTTCGGCCAGGCCCATTTTCTGCAGGATCGACGGCAGGAAGGTATAGATGGCGAAGTACGGCATCACGATGCAGACGAAGAACAGGCAGTTGAACGCCGTGCGTTTGCGGTATTCAGGGCTGAACAACACCGCATAACCGGAACGGGTTTCGGTGGACTGGGTTTCGTCGAGCTCGACATTGGCGCCCAGGTGCTTCTTGACGATGGCACGAGCCTCGGCAATCCGGCCTTGATTGACCAGCCAGCGTGGTGACTCCGGGGTGCCGATACGGGCAATCAGAATCAGCGCGGCGGGGATTGCCGATGACGCCAGCATCCAGCGCCAGGCATCGTCGCCAAGGCTGAGCATCGCGGTGCCGACGAAGGTTGCGGCCACGTAGCCGAAGGTCCAGATCACGCTGAACGAACCGAGCAACACGCCGCGATGTTTCTTCGGCGCGAACTCGGCGAGCATGGCGTGGCCGACACTGAAGTCACCGCCCAGACCAATGCCAATCAGCACCCGGCAGAGGAACAGCGCCATGGCTGATTCAACGTAGAACTGCATCACTGAAGCGACGGTGATCAGCACGAAACTGACCAGGAAGATTTTCTGCCGGCCGACCTTGTCGGAGATCCAGCCGAAAAACAGACTGCCGAGGAACAGGCCGATCAGCGCCGAGGCACCGATCAGGCCTTGCCAGAAGGCGTCGAGTTGCATCTGCGGGCTCAGCAGGGTGAACGCGATACCGATCAGGCCGAGGATGTAGCCGTCGGTGAAATGCGCACCGAAGGTCAGGCCGGCGATCTTGATGTGAAAGCGCCCGATAGGCAGGTCGTCGATTTTTACCGGTTGTACGGACATGTAAGTCTCCAATTGTTGTTATTGACGGAGAAATGAAGCCGATAACGCTTGTTTCTAACTGTGGGAGCGAGCTTGCTCGCGATGGCGGCGTGTCAGACAACAATGATGCTGAACGCGAGACCGCTATCGCGAGCAGGCTCGCTCCCACAGGGGTTTAGGGGAGGTTAGAGGCCACCCATCAACAGGTATTTGATTTCCAGGTAGTCCTCCAGACCGTACTTCGACCCCTCGCGGCCCAGGCCCGATTCCTTGATGCCACCGAACGGCGCGACTTCCGTGGAAATGATCCCTTCGTTGATCCCGACCATGCCGGCCTCCAGGCCTTCAGCCATACGCCACACGCGGCCGATGTCGCGGCTGTAGAAGTAGGCCGATAAACCGTAGGGCGTGTCGTTGGCGCGTTGCAGCACTTCGGCTTCGTCCGTGAAGCGGAAGCACGCGGCCACCGGGCCAAAAGTTTCGTCCTGGGCGATCAGCATGTCGCTGCGGGCTTCGGCGAGGATGGTCGGCTCGTAGAACGTGCCGCCCAAAGCATGGCGACGACCGCCGCAGAGCAACTTGGCGCCCTTCTCCAAAGCATCGCCAACGTGCAGTTCAACCTTGGCCAGCGCCGCTGCGTTGATCAGCGGACCTTGCTCGGTTTCACCGTCCAGCGCATTGCCCACGCGCATCGCTGCGACGGCCTCGGCCAGTTTGCCGGTGAAGGTTTCGTAGACGCCGTCCTGAATGAAGAAGCGGTTCACGCAAACGCAGGTTTGCCCGGTGTTGCGGAATTTCGAGGCCATCGCGCCTTTGACCGCCGCGTCGATGTCGGCGTCGTCGAACACAATGAACGGCGCGTTGCCGCCCAGTTCCAGCGATACCTTTTTCAAGGTCTCGGCGGCCTGGCGCATCAGCAATTTGCCGGTTCGGGTCGAGCCGGTGAACGACAATTTTCGCACGATGCCGGAGGCCTGCAGCGCACCGCCAATCGCCACGGCATCGCCGGACACCACGTTGAACACACCCGGGGGAATCCCGGCCTGCTCGGCCAATACCGCCAAAGCGAACGCCGACAACGGGGTTTCCTCCGAAGGCTTGAGGATCATCGTGCAACCGGCCGCCAGCGCCGGGCCGACCTTGCGGGTGACCATCGCCAGCGGGAAGTTCCACGGCGTGATCGCGGCGACCACGCCGATGGCTTCCTTGACCACAATGATCCGCGCATCGGCTTTGTGACTCGGAATCACGTCGCCATAGGCGCGCTTGGCTTCTTCGGCGAACCACTCCAGAAAGCTCGCGGCGTAGACCACTTCGCCCATGGCTTCAGCCAGCGGTTTGCCTTGCTCGCGGCTGAGCAACGTGGCCAGGTCCTTCTGGTTGCTCAGCATCAATTCGCCCCAGCGCTTGATGCGCTGGCTGCGCTCCTTGGCGGTCAGCTTGCGCCATGTCGGCAACGCGCGATTGGCCGCGTCGATGGCCAGGTTGGTTTCTTCGGCGCCGGCCTTTTGCACATTGGCGATCAGCTCGCCGGTGGCCGGGTTGAGCACCGGGTAAGTGGCGCCACCGCCGGACCCTTCGCCGGTAAACCAGTGCCCATCGATGAAGTTGCCGTGTCGGATCAGCGCGCTCATGCCACGGCCTCGGTCAGGTTAAAGCGCTCCAGGCCCGGACGGGCGGTGCGCAGGATACGTTTGCCGGCGGTGTAATCGTTGATCACGTCGCACGGGGTGTAGTTGCGTTCCAGTTCGTGCAGTTCTTCGGCGTCGAGTTTGGTCTCCAACGCAGCCAGGGCACTGTCGAATTGCTCGGTGGTGTCCGCGCCGACCAGCATGCAATCCACGCCTGGGTGATTGGCCACCCACGCCTGGGCAATCTGCGCATTGGACACGCCGCGGGCACGGGCCACACGTTGTACCGAATGGGCGATTTCGAAGGAGGCTTCGTCGCTGTACATCTGCTGGGTGAAGAAGTCGGTCTGGTTGCGGGTCGATTTTGCATCACCGGTCAGCAAGCCACGGGCCAGCGGGCTGAACACTGAAACGCCCAGGCCCTGATCGCGGCAGAACGGGATCATCTCGCGCTCTTCTTCGCGGTAGGCACAGTTCAGTTGCAGCTGCATGTTGATCGGTTTGACCCAACCATTGCGTTCGCAGGCCATGAGGATTTTTGCCAGTTGCCCGGTGAGCATGGTCGACACGCCGATGTAGCGCGCCTTGCCGGAGCGCACGATCTCGTTCATGGCGCTCATGGTCTCTTCGACCGGGGTGTTGACGTCGAAGTAATGCAGCATGAAGACATCGACATAATCCATGTCCAGGCGTTTGAGCGAAGCATCGATGCTGTCCATGATGTGCTTGCGCGAGTGGCCGCTGGCGTTGATGCCGGTGCGGGTGCCGTAGCCGACTTTGGTGGTGATCACCAGGTCTTCACGACGGGCCAGGCGCTTGACGATGCGCCCTACCACTTCTTCGCCGACACCGGCGGAATAGAAGTCCGCCAGGTCGATGAAGTTCACGCCGTTGTCCAGCGCGTGTTTGACGATCGGCTCGCTTTTCTTCTCGTCGAAGATCCACGGTTTCCAGTCCGGTGTACCCATGTTCATGGTGCCCAGGCACAGGCGGGAGACTTCGAGGCCGGAGTTGCCCAAACGGATGTATTGCATGGCGCGGACCTCAGGCTTTTGGCGTGTAGAAAGGGTTGCTGATGTGGTTGACCACATCTTTGAGCTGCGCGGTTTCCGGCTTGCCGGTCAGGGCGGCGCGGATGGCGGTGCGGCAGGCGTTGTAGTTGTTCAGGTACACGGCATCCAGGTCATCGCAGGCCGGGTTGACCCAGTTGGCGGTGACGATGGCCCACTCGTCTTCGGCTTCCGGCGGCAGGGTGCCGTCGAGCAGTGCTTCGAGAACAGCCTTGGCGATACCGGCCTGGGACGCGCCCCACGTGGCGTTGCCGTGCAGGTCGCTGCCAATCGCGGCTTTGTTGACGTACAGGGTCATCGGCTTGACCGGAATGTTCGGCTGGGCGATGACCATGAACGGGCAATGACCCTGGCTAGGCGAAGCCAGGCTGTTGGCAAACGCCTGCCCTGCCGGGCCGTTGCGCGGGCCGATCAAGATGTTGATGTGCGCGGCGTTCACGCCTGGGCCTTCGAAGCCTTCACCGATGTACAGGTCGAGTTCTTTCATGAGCGGTTACTCTTCAGGGAGTTTTCTGGATGATCACAAGCACACGCATGCACAGGGCATGGCGTGAGTACGGAGTGGATTCGAAGAGCGCAGCAGGACGCTGGCGAAGACGCGGCAGTGATGATTGATCATGGTTGCAAACGCTCTTTTTTGTTGTTGATGAGCTGGTTTGCGATTTTTTAACACTGGGGATTGGCGGGGCTGTAACCATTAAAAGTCATGGGGGTATGAGTTCAGGTCATACCCTTTCAAGCGCGATAAAAAAACCTGTGGCAGCGCGCCTGCTCGCGATTGCGTAGTGTCAGCCAATACATCTGTTGGCTGACACACCGCCGTCGCGAGCAGGCTCGCTCCCACAGGGGATTGCGTTATTTATGGTTATTGCGACATCGCGTCTTTTTTCATCGCGTCTTTGGACATGGCGTCTTTTTTCATGCCGTCCTTACTCATGGAATCCTTGGACATCGCGTCTTTTTTCATCGCGTCCTTGGACATGGCATCTTTCTTCATGGCGTCTTTGGACATGGCATCCTTGGACATCGAATCCTTGCTCATGCTGTCCTTGCTCATGGTGTCAGCCGCGAACACGCTAGCGGCACCTACGGCCAGGCACATGGACAAAACGACGGTGGTCAACTTTTTCATGATGAAACTCCTTGGAGCATGGGTTTGCGGACGGTGAAGGTGTCGGACGTTCATCAGCTGCCACCGAACCAGTTGTAGCCCTGGTCTTCCCAGTAGCCGCCGCTGAAGGTGTTGCTGACGAAAATCGCCTGAATGTGTTTGGGGTTTTTGTAGCCCAGCTTGGTCGGCATGCGCAGCTTCATCGGGAAGCCGTACTCACGCGGCAGCACCGCGCCGTCGTAAGTCAGCGACAACTGGGTTTGCGCGTGCAGCGCGGTGGCCATGTCGATGCTGGTGTAGTAGTCGTCAGCGCATTTGAAGCCGACGTATTTGGCATCGGTGTCGGCGCCGATGCGCTTGAGGAAATCGCTGAAACGCACGCCACCCCAACGGCCAATCGCGCTCCAGCCTTCCACGCAAATGTGCCGGGTGATCTGCTCGGTCTGGGCCATGGCGCGCAGTTCTTCGAGGCGCCAGCTGCGTTTGTCGGCGACCAGCCCGGTGACTTCCAGGCGATAGCTTTCCTCCTCCACCGTCGGCGCGTCTTCGATACCGTAGAAAGCATTGAAGGGAAACGGCCGGGTGATCATCGACGCCGGGTAGGTCGGTGCCATGGCATTGGGGTTGAACAGCCAGCCCTGCACCCGGTCGTTGAACCGCGACATCGACGACAACGCCGTCTCGACGCTGTCATTGTCGGTGATGTTGCAACCGGACAGCATCGCCACGCCGCCGAGGGTCAGGCCCCGCAAGAGAAAGGAGCGACGCGAGCGATCTTCGATCTGGGGTGCGAGGATCTTGCGGGCATCCGTGAGGATCGAAGCCTCATCCAGCCCGGGCACCTGAATGCGCTTTTTCATACCGGCTCCTTGCGGCCAACAATCATGGCCAATAGCGTTTTGGGCACCAGCGCGACCATCACCAGATGCACCGCGACAAAAGCCACCAACAGCGCCATGGCGAAGAAGTGCACACGGCGCGCACCTTCGTAACCCCACATCAATTCGCGCAAGATCGGGAACTGCACCGACTTCCACAGCACCAGCCCGGAGAGCACCAGCAGCGTGATGTCGATGATCACAAACAGGTAGGCGAAGCGTTGCACCTGGTTGTAATGACCGAGGTCGGCATGCCCGAGTTTTCCGCGCAATGCAGCCCACAGGTCGTGCAACACGCCTTTGGGCGACAGCGGAAAAAAGCGTCGTTTGAGCCGACCACTGAACAGATTGATCATCAGGTACACCAGGCCGTTGATCGCCAGGAACCACATTGTCGCGAAGTGCCATTGCAAGGCGCCACCGAGCCAGCCGCCGAGGGTGATCGACGTGGGAAAGCTGAAGTCGTAGATCGGCGAGGCGTTGTAGATGCGCCAGCCACTGGTGACCATCACCAGAACCGCCAGGGCATTGAGCCAATGGGTCAGGCGCAGCCAGCGTGGATGACTGGCCTTGGGTGAGGCAGATGACTGCGCCATGTCCGGCTCCCGATGTTGTTGTTCGTTGGAGCCGAGTATGGGAGCCGGAAGATCGCCAAATCCTCACGTAAAGTTAAATTTAATGTGATAAATGGCCTCTGCGGACACCCCGCTTCCACAGGGGTTTGTGTGATCTGTAACAAGCGCATCTATGGTTAAATGCCGCCCCCGCAAATTGCCGACCCAAACCCATGAACGCAGACGCCCTCTCCACCCTTCACGACCACTTGCTGACGGCGCTGGCAACACCGCCCGCCGAAACCCGCCGCCTGTTCCACGGCCGGGGTCGCTGCTGGCCGGGGCTGGAGCAGCTGACCGTGGACTGGCTGCAAGGGGTGGTGCTGGTGGCGTTGTTCAAGGAACCGCAAGCTGAGCAACTGGAAGACCTGAAGCAACGGCTGATGGCGATCACCCAGTCACCGCAGTGGGCGCAATCCGGCGCACACACGTTGCTGCTGCAACACCGCTACCTGCTGCAAAGCACCACCGAATGGCTGCTGGGCGACGTCATCGACGAAATGACCATCACCGAAGGCGGGCTGAGATACCGGGTGGACCTGGGGCGCAAGCAGAACACCGGGCTGTTCCTCGACATGCGCTATGGCCGCGATTGGGTGCGGGCCAATGCCGACGGCAAACGGGTGCTGAACCTGTTCGCCTACACCTGCGGCTTCTCGGTGGCAGCGATCGAAGGCGGTGCGACCCACGTGGTCAACCTCGACATGTCCAGCCCGGCGCTGAGCCGTGGCCGCGACAATCACCGGCTCAATGGCCATGACCTGAGCCAGGTCACGTTCCTCGGCCACGACCTGTTCAAGTCCTGGGGCAAAGTGATCGGCAAAGGCCCGTACGACCTGGTGATCATCGATCCGCCGTCGTTTCAGAAAGGCAGCTTTTTGCTGACCAAGGATTACCAGCGTGTGCTGCGCCGCTTGCCGGAATTGCTCGCTGAAAACGGCACGGTGCTGGCCTGCATGAACGACCCGGCGTTCGGCGCGGACTTCCTGATCGACGGCGTCACCCGCGAAGCACCGAGCCTGCACTTTGAACAAAGGCTGGAGAATCCGCCGGAGTTTCCCGATGCGGATGTGGAATGCGGGTTGAAGGCATTGGTGTTCAAACTCGGGAACTGAAAATGAACGCGTGATTTCAACGCTGCCGCAAGCCATCATCAACGCCATGCTCGCCGCCGATACCGCTGAAGGTAATGGCCATGCGGTGCCGGGGCTGGATGCTCAAACGCTGCTCAAGGCGCTGCGTCGGGCCGGCTGGCCGGGGGATTCGACTAGCGGTACTTGAGTGAAACACTCGGTCTTTCTAGGATGAACTTACGCAGCCGCTTGTTTGCTCAACAAGCCGTTGCGTAAGTGGTGAGTGCACTGAACCCCCTACAAGCTCACCGCTTGCTTCATGCGCATCTTGAGCTTCAATGGCTCTACTTACTCCCCATCAAAGAGCTTTGAGGCTCTTTTTTTACCTTCGAAAAACACCCTCTTTCATTGTGGGAGCGAGCCTGCTCGCGAAAGCGATGTTTCAGTCGCGATCAAGGTGACTGACACGACGCCATCGCGGGCAAGCCCGCTCCCACAGGGTTCTGGATTGTGGAACAGAGGGTGATCAGACCAGGCGCAATCGCGGACCGCTGGCTGGCACCGCGTCATCACCCAACCGTCCACGCACAAACTCATTGGCTTTGAACGTCAACTGATCCAGATGCCGGTCCCGCTGTTTCTCGGCATCGACCATTGCCCGCTTGCCATGTTTTTGCAGCAGGTAGGTATGAATCTGTCGCACTTCCAGCGAGCTGTAGATCGGTGCCACGTCCAGCAGCGCCATCAAGCCGTCGCTGCCGTGGTCGCGGGTGTTCATCAGGACCTGGGGCGCCCGCACGCCCACCACCTGAAACCCCATTGCCTCGAAATACGGCACCTTGGCCACCGCGCAAGTCAGCTCGGCATGGGGGTAACGGCCGACCATTTCCCGCAGCATCCGGCGCGCAACGCCCTGGCGCCGATGTTCCGCCTGAACCGCCATATACGCCACGCCACACGCCTCGGGATCGTCCTTGACCGGCAGGTACAACAAGAAGCCAGTCACCGTGTCCGGATCGTCCGGATCGGTGGCGACGATCAACTCTACATCAATGCCTTTCGCACCGTTCAACGCTTCCAGGTACAGATGCACCTCGTAGCCGATCGCGTACTGGTAAACGTTGTAGAGCAGGTTGCTCGGCGGTATCGCGACCATGCTGATGTCGGTCAGGTTGTCGACCACCATCTGCAGGATCTGGCTGTTGATGTGCTCGGGGCACGGCGTTTTGAAGTGCGTGATCTGCGGCATTGCGAGGGTTGGCTCCGGGGTGGCGTAAAGCGTTCGTTGCGGGCGGCCATCTTAACGCGTTCCGGCCCCTTTCTGGATTCATGAACCACGCGCATGACTCTATAGCTGAAAACCGCAAAAACATTTTCATCAACCCACAGGTCACTCCTATTGATGAGGGCTGCGAAGTGCCACAGGGCACTGCACGCGAAAATAACCCGAGGAACTGACCTGATGACGATTTCCCGACGCACATTTTTGATTGTCGGTGCAGTGACGGCGGCCAGCGTGGCGCTGCCGCCGTTCATTTCTGTACAGGCATCCATCGCCAATGCCGCGCGCCCGATCAAAGCCTCGGTGACGATCTGGGTGAACGACGAACCGCGCGACCTCGACCTCGATACCCGCACCACGCTGCTCGATGCCCTGCGGGAAAACCTGCAACTGACCGGCACCAAAAAAGGCTGCGATCACGGCCAATGCGGCGCCTGTACGGTGATCGCCAATGGACGGAGGATCAATTCGTGCCTGACCCTGGCCGTCATGCACGAGGGCTCGAAGATCACCACCATCGAAGGCCTCGGCACACCGCAACAGCTGCACCCCATGCAGGCCGCGTTCATCAAGCACGACGGCTATCAGTGCGGTTACTGCACACCGGGGCAGATTTGTTCGGCGGTCGCCGTGCTGGGGGAAATTCGCGATGGCATACCCAGTCATGCCAGCCCCAGTCTCACTGAACCACCCAAGCTGATCGCCAGCGAAATCCAGGAGCGCATGAGCGGCAACCTCTGTCGCTGCGGGGCGTACTCCAACATCATCGAGGCGATCAATGAAGCCGCGGAGGCCAGCGCATGAGACCTTTCACTTATCTGCGCGCGAAATCCCCCGCTGAAGCGGCCGCACTGGCAGCCCAAGTCAGTGACTCGCGATTCATCGCCGGCGGCACTAACCTGCTCGACCTGATGAAGCTCGACATCGAAACGCCCACGCACCTGATCGATGTCAATGGCGTCGGCCTGGACCGCATCGAAGCCACGCCCGAAGGCGGTCTGCGCATCGGTGCCCTGGTGAGAAACACTGACCTCGCCGCCGACTCGCGCATTCGTAAAGACTACGGTTTGCTCGCACGCGCCCTGCTCGCCGGCGCCTCCGGGCAGTTGCGCAATGTCGCCACCACCGCCGGCAACCTGTTGCAACGCACACGCTGCCCGTACTTTTACGACACCCATCAGGCCTGCAACAAACGCCAGCCGGGCAGTGGCTGCGCGGCCATCGATGGCTTCAGTCGACAGCTCGGTATCATCGGCGTCAGCACCGCTTGTATCGCCACCCACCCCAGCGACATGGCCGTGGCGATGCGTGCACTGGATGCCCTGGTCGAAACGGTGAAACCCGACGGCACCACCCGCAACATTCCCCTCGCCGAGTTGCATCGATTGCCCGGCGCCACACCGAACATCGAAACCACGCTGACAGCTCACGAATTGATCACCGCTGTCACCCTGCCGACGCCGATTGGCGGCACTCACATTTACCAGAAGGTCAGGGACCGCTCGTCCTATGCGTTCGCCCTGATTTCAGTCGGTGCGATCATCCAGAACGACGGCAGCGGCCGCGTCGCCCTCGGCGGCGTGGCGCACAAGCCATGGCGTGTCGAAAGTGCCGAGTCGGTCATGCCACAAGGCGCGAAAGCCTTGACCGAACAGCTGCTCGCCGGTGCGACACCCACCCATCAAAACGCCTTCAAACTGACCCTGGTCGAGCGCACGCTCGCGGCGGTGATGGCCCAAGCGAGGGAGCACGCATGAAATTCGACACACCAGCCACCACCAACCCGATCGACCAGATGAAGGTCGTCGGCAAGGCCACCACGCGCATCGAAGGCCCGTTGAAAACCACCGGCACGGCGCATTACGCCTACGAGCATCACGACGCCGTACCAAACCAGGCTTACGGCGTGGTGGTCGGCTCGGCCATCGCCAAGGGTCGAATCGCCTCGATGGACCTTGAGGCCGCCCAAGCCGCGCCGGGCGTGCTCGCCATCGTCACCGCCGCCAACGCCGGCACGCTTGGCAAAGGCAAATACAACACCGCCAAATTGCTCGCCGGGCCGGATATCGAGCATTACCACCAGGCCGTCGCTTTGGTAGTGGCAGAAACCTTTGAGCAGGCACGGGCCGCCGCGGAATTGGTCAACGTCAGTTATGCCCGCGCCGAGGGCGTGTTCGATCTCGCGGCTACCCGTGATTCGGGTAAAGAAGCCAAGGACCAAATGCCCGACACCGTACATGGCGACTTCGAAGGGGCTTTCGCTGCTGCGCCGGTGCAACTGGATGCGACTTACACCACCCCCGATCAGGCCCACGCGATGATGGAACCATTCGCCTCGATGGCGGCGTGGGACGGCGACAAGCTGACCCTGTGGACATCCAATCAGATGATCGACTGGTCCGTCTCGGATCTGGCGACCACCCTCGGCGTGCCGAAGCAGAACGTGCGATTGATCTCGCCGTACATTGGCGGCGGCTTTGGCGGCAAGTTGTTCATCCGTGCCGACGCAGTGCTGGCCGCGCTCGGCGCACGCATGGCCGCAAGGCCGGTGAAAGTCGCGCTCGCGCGGCCAATGATGTTCAACAACTCGACCCACCGCCCCGCCACCATTCAGCGCATTCGCATTGGCACCACCGCAGACGGCAAGATCACCGCCATGGCCCACGAAGGCTGGTCCGGTGACTTGCCAGGCGGCAAGGTCGAGAGTGCCACGCAACCGAGCCAGTTGCTGTACGCCGGGGAACATCGCCGGGTGACGATGCGCCTGTCGACCCTCGACCTGCCGGAAGGCAATGCCATGCGTGCACCGGGAGAGGCACCGGGCATGATGGCGCTGGAAATCGCCATGGATGAAATGGCCGAGAAACTGAAACTCGACCCGATCGAATTCCGCATCCTCAACGACACCCAGGTCGACCCGGTCAAACCGCAACGGCCCTTTTCGCAACGACGCTTGATCGAATGCCTGCGCACCGGGGCCGAACGTTTCGGCTGGAGCAAACGTCAGCCGCAAACGGGCACGCAACGCGAAGGCCGCTGGTTGATCGGCCAGGGCATGGCCGTTGCCTTTCGCAACAACCTGCTGGTGAAGTCGGGAGCCCGGGTTCGACTGAATGATCAGGGCATCGTCACCGTTGAAACCGACATGACCGATATCGGCACTGGCAGCTACACGATCATCGCCCAGACCGCAGCGGAGATGATGGGGGTCAATCTCGACAAGGTCGTGGTGCGCCTCGGCGATTCGAGCTTTCCGGTGTCGGCAGGGTCCGGTGGCCAGTTCGGTGGCAACTGCTCGACGGCCGGGGTCTATGCGGCGTGCCTGAAACTTCGCGAAGCCGTTGCCCGGCGCCTTGCGATCAAGCTGGACGATGCAACGTTCGCCGAAGGCGAAGTCCGTTCCGCCGATAAACGCGTGCCGCTGCAAGCGGCCGCGAAAAGCGGGGAACTGGTGGCCGAGGATTCGATCGAGTTTGCCGAGCTGAGCAAGACATTCCAGCAATCGACCTTCGGCGCGCACTTCGTCGAAGTCGCCGTGGACAGCGCCACTGGTGAAATCCGCGTGCGGCGGATGCTCGCGGTCTGTGCCGCCGGGCGCATCCTCAATCCGACCTCGGCACGCAGCCAGGTGATCGGTGCCATGACCATGGGCGTCGGCGCGGCGCTGATGGAAGAACTGGCAGTCGACAAGCGCCTGGGCTTTTTCGTCAACCATGATTTCGCCGGATACGAAGTGCCGGTGCACGCCGACATCCCGCATCAGGAAGTGATTTTCCTCGACGAGACCGATCCAATTTCATCGCCAATGAAAGCCAAGGGTGTCGGTGAACTGGGGATCTGCGGGGTCAGTGCCGCGATCGCCAATGCGGTTTACAACGCGACGGGCATTCGAGTCCGTGAATACCCCATCACGCTGGACAAAATGCTCGATAAATTGCCGCCAATGATCTAATTCGCTCGCCGGGTCACGGCGCGTCGGGATCATCCGCCGCGCTGACCGGTTTCCTTGATTGGCGCCTCGACCCGCACCCGGTCAAATAATCGCTCGGCCCCTTCATAGAAGCTTTTGAGCCGTTCTCGGCGTTACAATCAGGAATGACCTATGAGGGAGACTCATGAATGTTGCGCGAGAACGCGAATGACCTGCTCGCGTTTCTCGCGGTAGCGCGGGAGCGAAGTTTTACCAAGGCGGCCGGTAAACTCGGGGTTTCCCAATCGGCGCTGAGCCATACCATCCGCAGCCTGGAAGCCCGGTTGGGTTTGCGCCTGCTGACGCGCACCACCCGCAGCGTCTCGCCCACAGAAGCCGGTCAACACTTGATCGACAGCGTGGCTCCGCACTTCGAAGAAATCGAAATCGGCCTGGCAGCATTGAGTAATTTGCGCGATACGCCTGCCGGTAACATCCGCATCAATGCGGTGGATCATGCCCTGGAATACATTCTGTGGCCGGTGCTCAAACCCTTTCTGGCGCAATACCCGGACATCTCGGTCGAGGTGAGCTGCGATTACCGCTTCGTCGACATCGCGGCCCAGGGTTTTGATGCGGGGGTGCGTCTGGGTGAAGACGTAGCGCAAGGCATGATCGCTACGCGCATCGGACCGGACATGCGCATGGCAGTGGTGGGATCGCCAGCCTACTTTGCCCATCGGACGCTGCCGAAAACCCCGCGGGACCTGACCGATCATCAATGCAATAACCTGCGCCTGCCCACCCACGGCGGCTTGTATGCCTGGGAGTTCGAAAAGGGTAAGGAAAGTCTCAAGGCCCGAGTCTCCGGGCAGGTCACGTTCAACGGCGTGTATCCGTTGCTCACTGCCGCGCTGGATGGTTTTGGCTTGAGCTACATCCCTGAAGACCTGGTGGCCCCGCATATTGCCGATGGCCGACTGGTGCGGGTACTGGAGGACTGGTGTCCGTTGTTTGCCGGGTTTCATTTGTATTACCCGAGCCGTCGACAGGTGTCGCCGGCGTTTGCGTTGTTGCTGGAGGCGTTGCGGTATCGAGGGTGATGATGATTTGGCGGGGAGCTGGCACCGGCCCCTTCGCGAGCAGGCTCGCTCCCATAGGTATTTGGGTGTTCACGCGGGCGTTGGCAAGACCACCCCAGGATTGGTGAATCCAACCCGATGAAAAATGGGGGGTTCCCCCGTAAATGCGGAATATGCCCCACACGTTTTTTCCAAGCACCCTGAAACAATCTGAAACAACTTGCTAATTAATTAACACTTTTTCTCCGCGCCTGAATGATGGCCCAACAGTTGCACTTGCCCCAATACCGCAGCAGCTGTCGATCCCGAACGGGATCACAGGGTTGGCCGATTTGGCATGACGCGAGGGGAAAAAATGAAACGTGCTACTCCACCGACTCACCCCGTGAGCGGTTTACGCATGACAGGCCTGGCCTCTGCGATGCTCGTGACTCTGGCCACGGCCAACGCTGTGCCGCTCGACGATGTAAACGAGCCGCCACCGACAGACCCCTCGGCCTACTACCCTCCGCCCGCTGACCCGATCGCTGCGGCCGCCGCGCTGGAAGCCTTGAAAAGCATGCCGGAAGCCAACCAGGGGGCGATTGCCTACCCCAACGGCGTTTACGGTGATCGCAATTCACCGCGGGCCGAGAACGTGCTGCCGCCGAGCATTCAGACCTCGTTTAATTTCCCTACCAACGGCAAGCCCAGCCCATTGTTCGGCGCCCAGCCTTACACCCAGCAATTGCTGCTGTTCGAGGAGTTCGGTACGGAAAAACTCGACCCCACCCTGCCTGCACCACCACTGACATTCCCGGTACCCACCGTCGGCCCATTGCCGCAGCAAGACCCGGACAATGTCGCCCGCAGCGGCCCTTCGAGTTCGGCATTGGAAGCCTTCATGCGCCAGCCCGGGCTGTACCCGTTTCCATCGCAGTTCTCCAACGTGCTGGACCGCAACCCGTGGAAGGCGCAGATCGAAACCTTCCTCAACCGCCATCCGGTGGGTTCGCCGGCAGAGGGCCGGCCACCGGGAAAAGGCTGGTCGCATCAACGCTGGAACGAGTTCTATCCACAGGTCGCCTTCAAAACCGTGCAAGCAGGCGCTAAGCTCAATGGCGGCATGCGTGACCGCCGGCAATTGCACAACTATGCCGTTGGTGAGTTCGGGCCAGGCGGGCTCTACTACCAGACCTCGGACATTCCGACCACGACGGGCACGACCAAAGGCATCGATACCCGATTCCACCCCAGCATGCCGGTTCAGAATCACAATGCACTGTGGACCTTCGACGGCACCTTTCCGCCCAAATTGCTCATGGTCCGTTACGGCCAACCGTTGCTGATGCGGCACTACAACGCCCTGCCGATCGACCCGGCGGCCAACATGGGATTCGGTCTGCACACCATCAGCACCCACGAACACAATGGCCACTCCCCGGCCGAAAGCGACGGCTACACCAACGCGTTTTTCTTTCCGGGGCAGTACTACGACTATCGCTGGCCGCTACAACTGGCCGGCTACGACACCATCAATACCGACGCGCACGACCCACGCGCGGCGTTCCCCTGCGCCCCGGGTGAAACGCTGTTCGTCAACGACGCCCACCCGGGCCTCAAGACCTGCGACAACGGCACCATCAAGATACGTGGCGACTGGCGCGAAACCATGAGCACCCACTGGTTCCACGACCACATGCTCGATTTCACCGCGCAGAACGTCTACAAGGGCAATGCAGTGATGATGAACTACTACAGCGCCCTGGATCGCGGTAACGAAGCAGTCGAAGACGGCGTCAACCTGCGTTTGCCCAGTGGTTCGGCGCTGCCGTGGGGTAATCGCGACTACGACGTCAACCTGGTGGTGGCCGACAAGGCCTGGGACGCGAACGGTCAACTGTGGTTCAACCCGTTCAACACCGACGGCTTTCTCGGCGATCAGATCCTGGTCAACTGGCAGTACGAGCCGCGCCTGAAAGTGCGCGCGCGCAGTTATCGCTTCCGCATCCTCAACGGCTCGGTGTCGCGCTATTTCAGAATCGCCGTGGTGCGTGAAATCGCCGGCAACGGTGGCGAATTTCCAGGGCCGGCAGGTTCCAACGTGTCTTACGCCCGCGTGCCGTTCCACATGATCGGCAACGACGGCAACCTCATGGAACACGCCATTCCGTTCGACGGCAGCATGGACCTGGACGGCGACGGCGATAAGCAGAACCACAACGCGATCCTGCCAACCCAGGGCATCGCCGAGCGCTTCGACATCATCATCAACTTCGCGAAAAACGGCATCAAGACCGGTGACAAGCTCTACTTCGTCAACCTCATGGAACACAAGACCGGCAAGGGTCCGGAGAAAAACCTGCTGAGCCTGGCCGATGTGTTGTCCGAGAAGTACAAAGCCGTGATCAAACAGGGCAGCAAAGGTCCGGAATGGGACAAGGGTGACCCGGTGGTTGGCAAGTTCATGCAAATGGTCGTGCAGCCTTACTCCGGCACCGATGTGAGCATGAACCCCGCTGACTACGAGCCGGCCAAACCCGGCAAAACCGCCGGGAAAATCATGATCCCGCTGACCCTCGATCGTGACGATCCGCAGGTCCAGGCCAGGCTTAAACTGGCGCGGCACCGCGAGTTCGTCTTCGGCCGTTCCGACGGCACCGATGAAGCACCGTGGACCATCAAGACCGACGGCGGCTTTGGCTACGCCATGGACTCGCGGCGGATCAGCGCAGCACCGCAACTGGCCAACGGCCCGACCGATGGTGGCTACAGCGGCGACGGCACGCTGGAAGTGTGGAAAATCAAGAACGGCGGCAACGGCTGGAACCACCCGGTGCATGTGCACTTCGAAGAAGGCATCATCCTGAGTCGAGACGGCAAGGCGCCACCGGAATGGGAAAAAGGCGCACGCAAGGACGTCTATCGCATCGGCGAAGGCATCGACAGTTCGGTGGATGTGGAAATGGCCATTCACTTCCGCGAGTTCGCCGGGACCTACATGGAGCACTGCCACAACACCCAGCACGAGGACACGTCGATGCTGCTGCGTTGGGATATCGAGCATCCCGGCCAGTTCCAGTTGATGCCAACGCCCCTGCCAGGTTGGGACGGTGTTACCTACGTCAACTCCGCCGCGCTGCCAACCTTCCGCAATGGCGATGGCAACGGCAGTGATGACGATGATGACGAAACCCAGAACAAGAAACCGATAGCCATCGCCGACAGCGCGGCCAGCAGCAACGGCCAACCGGCGACCATCAACGTCTTGGCCAACGACAGCGATCCGGACGGCAACGTGCCGCTCAAAGTGGTGGGCCTGGCGCAACCTGACTCCGGCCGGGGCACGGTCAGCACTGACGGCCTGCGCGTGGTCTACACGCCACCGCCAACCGTTACGGCACCGTTTACCGCGGCCTTCACCTACCAGGCCAGTGACGCCAAGGACGCCGTCTCGGAACCGGCAACGGTCTCGGTGGCCGTTACCCCGGCAGCGGTCAATGAAGACCTGGTGGTCACCAGTGCCTCGGTCACGTCCCGCAGCAACAGCCGCTACACCTGGGAACTGGCCGGCACCACCTCACGGGGCACCGGCAACACGCTGACGGTCACCGCTACCACCACCGCCGGCCCACTCAGCCTCGGCAACGCAATCCTCACGCCGATTGGTACCGGTGCACGCTGGAGAGTGTCAGTGACCACCACCGGGGCAGGCCCGACACCCAACCCGACCGTGACCCTTCGCTCGGCGTTCGGCCAGGCGGTGACGGTGCCGGTCGTGGCGCATTGATGGAGTTCGATGGCGCCCGGTTCATGCCATGTGAACGGGGCGCCGTTCGATCAAGGAGCACCTTGTTCTGTCGCGAAAGCGCTCGCCGGTGACTCAACTGATTTTGTTCACCGGGCAATAGGAACCGGACAAATAGACGTGCACTTTATTTTTGGGCCGGTAGTTTCCCATGGCGATCACCCGCTGCTGCACACTCTCATCAAAACATTCCTGACCGAACTGTGTGTTTCCAATGGTTCGGAAGTACCGTGAATTCAACAATCGGTAGGTGCCACCTAAAAACTCACTATAGGAATCGGTGATTTGCGGAATGGTTTTCGGCTCGCGGGGAATCTTGTTCGGGTCCAGTTCCAATCCACAGTCCATGATTTTGTTCGCCATCCATCGCAGGGGGATATCCGACAACGCATTCTTGGCATACCCGCCTCCGACATTGGCATGAGCACCGCAGAACCAAACCTGCTCCATGACTTGATTAGGCTTGGCAATCGGACACCACAGTGCACACACATAATTTTCCCGATGCTCATCAATGGCTATTGCATGGAATGCATTGCGCACAATCCCGCTGAGTTCCGTGTCATGGAACTCATAATATTGATGGTTGAATCTCTCAGCAGATTTAAACGGGACGCCCAAGGCACCCACCGTGTCCCAGACGCCCAGAAAATGAATATTGATTTCCCGGGAATAACTTTGGCGGAAGAATCTGGCGTTTTCGGTATCCGCGCTGGAGTCACGGTTGCGGTAGAGGCTGTAAGCGTCGTCAATGCGCTTGAGGTGCGTTTTAGTCAGCAAGCCGACGTTTCGAATCATGCCGACCAGGCTACGTGCAGAATAGGCACCACGACTGAAACCAATGATGTAGACCTGGTCGCCTTCCTCGTAGCTCTTCGCCAGTTCCGAATAGCCTTCCTTGATTTTTTTCGACAACCCGACACCGAATACACCGCCTTCGAGCTTGTCGTACCAATCGGTACCTACCCCAGTGATATAAATGGTTTTTTGGACAGTTCCGTCTTTGTGCGTCGGCAAAACTGCATCACGCAGCTTGACGACGTTAGTGCTGGTGTTGCCGTCGATTTCCGGCGCCTGATCGGGTAAGTTCCAGGTGCCGTCGAAGGCGACAATGATTTTTTTTGGCATGATAATCTCCGTTCGCTGTTGGTAAGCCATTCACCATAAACGTCGTGCGTGCATCCACTGCGCAGCTCGTATAACCCCGACTGACTCCGGCTTTCCCAACCCAGCGCTTCGTCACCTGGCACTTGCTCGACTTACGTCAACGCTCGGGCGCAACGATGCGGAAACGTATGTTGATGTCGTTGGAGACCACACTGTCAGCCCATTCACCCAAACCGATCTTGAAGTCACTGCGCTTGAGCGTTAACTCGCCATCGAAAATGCCAACGGCATTCTCCGCTTTCAGCTGCACTGGCACCTCCACCTCTTGAGTGAGGCCCCTGAGCGTAAGACTGCCGGTGATCAAGTATTGGTTGTTGCCCAGGTCCTTGACCTGAGTCGATTCGAAGGTGGCCTTCGGATAGGTGGCTGTATCGAACCAGGCAGGCTTGGGGAGTTCGGTTTTGGCATCGCTGTCGTCCACCTCGATGCTGTCGAGGTCGATGATCAACTTGGCGCGCGCATTCTGTGGGTGCGTTGTGTTGAAATCGAGGACCCCGACGAATTTGCCGAACGTGCCATACACCCGCGAGCCCATCTGGTTGTAGGTGAAACTGAGGGTACTGGCCGCGGGATTTACTTCGGTGTATTCGACTGCATGGGCGCACGCACACACACTGAACAAAAGGACGCAAGCCCATGTAGAAAAACGCGAAGCATGAGCGCTCATTGGGCTCTCCGGGGTGCAGGCGACAGTAGGTGGACTAAAGCAAAGAACCACCGTTTATGCCACCCGCAAAAAAGGGCAGCCTCACGGGCAGCCCATTTCAGCGAATCACATTGATGCTCACCACTGATACGTCGCACTCGTCTGCACCGTGCGTTGCGCGCCGTACCAGCACCACGAGCAGGAATAGCAGAGAGCCACATACTCTTTGTTGGCAAGGTTGCTGGCGTTCAAGGCCAGGCGGAGGTTGTCCGCCCACGCCGAAGCTTTTGGCGACGCCATCGTGGAAGGTGTAGTCGGCCCAGGCCGAAGCGGTATGACGCGCTACACCCTATGCATTATGAAGCTTCAGGGCTGTTTCCCTACCTGCCTGCCAAGGAAATCCCCCACCAACCGCGCGATCTCCCCGGGTTTTTCATCCAGCGCAAAATGCCCGGCCTCCAGCACATGAATTTCCGCATTCGGCAGGTCTCGTCGATAAGCCTCGGTTTCGGCGACGTCAAACGACGGATCAAACTTGCCCCATACCACCAGCGTCGGCGGTTGATGCTCGCGCAGCCAGGCTTGCCACTTCGGATAGCTGGCCACATTGTTGCGGTAGTCGTAGAACAGATCGCTCTGGATATCTGCATGACCTGGCTGGTTCAGGAAGTTGAACTCGTCGGTCCATAAATCCGGGTTGAACACCTCGATCGCCGGATTGGCGCCGACATGCCGTTGCCGGGTGGTCGCCAACGAGAAAAAGCTCGCTCGCAACCCCGCCTCGTTCGGCGCTCGATTGGCCCAAAACTCACGTCGCTTCTGCCACAGCGGCCCAAGCCCGTCTTCATGCGCAACCGCATTCTGAACGATCAGTGCCTGCAGGCGTTCGGGATGGGCGAGCATCATTCGAAAGCCCACCGGGCCGCCGTAATCCTGCACATACAGCGCATATTTGTTCAGGCCCAGGGCCTCGGTGAAATGCTCCATCACACTGGCCAGGTGATCGAAGGTATAGGCAAACCGCTTCGAATCCGGGGCATCGCTATGACCAAACCCCGGATAGTCCGGCGCCACCAGGTGATAGTGCTGCGCCAACCGTGACAGCAACGGGTCATACATGCGCGAAGAACTGGGAAAGCCGTGCAGCAACAACAACGTTGGCGCATCCGGCCGACCCGCTTCACGATAGAAAATCGTCAGGTCATCGACTTTGATACTGCGGTAGGCAACGGCCATTTGCTCCACCGCAGAGCTCGCCGATTCGGCAGCGTAGGCGGCGCTGGAAAGCGACAGGCCCAAGGCGCAACCGAGGGCCAGGGCAGACAGCAATTTACTCATGGGAAACTCCGATTCAAGGTGCAAAAGTGACCTGGCAAACAGTGCCACTTCGATGTATCCACCCCGTACCGGATTTGTAATCCCCTGTATGTTCAGCGCCGATCTTACAGAGCGATACACACGCCCCGCGGCCGCTCTGCTACACCAGCCGCTCAATCTTCTGATGTTTCCACACCAATTGGTAATACAGCGTCTGCAACACCAGCATCCCCAGATACGCCACTGGAAACGCCATCCATACGCCTTGCAATCCGAACCGCGCATCCAGCCAATACGCCACCGGCAACTGCACGCCCACCACGCACACAATTGAAATCGCCACGGGCACCATCACCGTGCCGCTGGCGCGCATGATGCCGCCGATGATCGCCTGGAAACCGAACACCAGCAGGCTCCAGAGCATGATGTGCAACAGGTGCTCAGCCATGTTCAGCGTCGACTCTTCGGTGAGGAAAGACGCCAGCAACCCGCTCGACAACAAATAACCGAGCACGATCAAACCGCCCGTCAGGCATACATTGATCATCAGCCCGGCCTTCAAAATCGGCCCGATGCGCTCGATGCGCCCTGCCCCGATGGCCTGCGCCCCAAGGATCGACGCCGTGATTGCAATCGACAGCGCCGGGAACTGCACGTAATTGACGATCTGCGTCACCGCGCCATACGCCGCCGTTGCCTGCGAACCGTGCTGGTTCACCAGCGCCAGAATCACCAGCTCCGACAGCGACAACACCACCATCTGCAACCCGGTGGGCAACCCGATGCGCAACACCTTGCCGAGGATCACCCAATCCAGCTTCATCGCCGCAAAAAACTCGCGGTCCGGCGCCAACGGATGGCCACGACGAATCAAGCGCCAGGCCAGCCACCCCATCGCCGCCAGGTTGCCCGCCAACCCGGCAAACGCCGCACTCTGAATCCCCAGCGGCGGTAACCCCAGCCACCCGCGAATCAACGCTGGCGTCAGCGCCAGGCCAATCGCGGTCGACACCACCAGCGCCAACAGCGGCGACAACGTATCGCTCACCCCGCGCAGCAACTGCGTGAACAACACAAACACCAACAGCGTCGGCATGAACCACAACATCACATGGGCATACGCCACCGCATCGTCCAGCACATCCGCCGGCGTCCCCAAACCCACCAGCGACGACCGCGCAAACACACCCCCCACCACTGCCGCGACCAGCCCGATCAACACCCCCAACATCAGCGTCGCCCCGGCAATCGCTTTCACCAAATGCGTCTCCCGCGCCCCCCACGCCTGCCCGATCAACACCCCTGCGCCAGCGCCCAAGCCAATGACCAACGCGATGAAGAAAAACACGATGGGAAACATGCCGGACACGGCCGCCAGCGCTTGCGTGCCAAGCATTTGGCCGATGTAGATGCTATTGACCGTACCGGACATGGATTGCAGGAAATTCGACAGGACCATGGGCGCGAGGAACAGCAGGTAGATTTTCCAGAGTGGATGTTGGGATTGCGCTGGGGTTTGCATTAGCTGGAGGTCCATCTCGACGGCGTGAGGGCTGAAATGAGGATAGCTTCAGTGAGTTATGACCGAGGGGTACAGTTCAACCCGGGGTTCCTGGCGCTCAATCCCAATGGCCGCATACCCGTGTTGGTCGATCATCGCCATGGAAGGACGTTGTTCGAGTCCGGGGCCATCCTAATCTATCTGGCCGAGCAATTCTCACACGCCAAACAAAGGCGACGCCCGCGTCAATGACGATTGTCGGCACGCTATGGATATTGCATGCCCTCTATGACCTGGTTCACCAACGGTTTTTCATTAACCCAGCGGTACCAGACTGGTATCCGGTGTTCTGCGCCAGCGTTGATGTCACGATCGGGATATACGTCATTTGGCTGGCTCGGCGGACCAAACGTCCATTCGCCTGATCATTGCAGCACCGCAGCGCCCGCTGCGAATGTTCTGATACGAAACGCACACACGGCCCCTTGGTTTTTTCACGCTCAAAGATGGTTGACTTAAAATAGATGACCAGTTAGTTTACTAAAACCTTCTCTCAGTCGGATATTGCCATGGCTCGCCCAGTCAACCTTGAAGTCAGATCCCGTTTGCTGTCGATTGGTCGTCAGGTCGTGCATAACCATGGCTTCAATGGCTGTGGCGTACAGGACATCACTGCCGCCGCCGAGATTCCCAAGGGTTCCTTCTACAACTACTTCGCCAGCAAGGAAGACTTCGCCGCCGAGATTCTCGAGGAATACTGGACCTCGATCGAAAGTCGTCACGGCCCGATTTTCTACGATGCGCGAATCAAGCCGCTGGAGCGTATCAGCCAGTTCTTCCAGGCCCTGGTGCACGAGCACGGCGAGCATGCGTACAGCCTGGGTTGCCTGATCGGCAATCTGTCGCTGGAAATGTCCAAAGGCAGCGAGCAGACCCGCCTGCGTCTGGCCGACGTTTTGGCGCGCTGGGAAGGTTTGCTCGCCAGTTGCCTGCGAGAGGCGCAACAGCGCCGCGAACTGGCTGAGGAGCGCGACGCCGAAGAACTGGCCTGTGTCATCGTCGAAGGTTGGGAAGGCGCGGTAATGCGCGGCAAGGTCTTGCAGGACAGCGCGCCGTTGCAGCGTTTCGTTTCCATCGTTTTGCCACGGCTACTGGAGTGAGTTTTTTTGCTCACTTAATAAACCGACTGGTCATTTATGACCTCATTAACCACCCGTTCTTCCATGAAAAACCTCACAGGTGAAACCGAAATGAGCAGCCTCTACGCAGACCCCGCTGAACCCGCACTGCCGGCCACTGGTTTTCAACTCGACCTGGCGAAAGCCGCGTTGGTGGTCATTGATCCACAGAACGATTTTCTCAGCCCGACCGGCGCCAGTTGGGCCGTGTTCGGCGAGAGCATCGTCGAGAACAACACTGTCGAAAACCTGGAAAAACTATTCAAAGCCGCCAAGGATCTGGACCTCCCGGTCGCCGTGTCGCCGCACTATTACTACCCGCACGACCACGACTGGCATTTCGGCGGGCCGCTGGAAAAAGTCATGCACAGCATCTGCATGTTCGATCGCAAAGGGCCGAACACCCTGGAAGATTTCGAAGGCTCCGGCGCCGATTTCCTGGAGATCTACAAACCGTACATTCTCGACGGCAAAACCATCATCGCTTCACCGCACAAAGTCTACGGCCCGGAAACCAATGACCTGGCCCTGCAACTGCGCAAGAAGGGCGTGTCGCAAATCATCCTCGCGGGCATGGCCGCCAACCTGTGCGTGGAATCGCACCTGCGTGAATTACTGGAACAGGGCTTTGAAATTGTTGTGGTGCGTGACGCCACTGCGGGACCCCGTCTGCCGGATGGCGACGGATACCTCGCGGCGATCATCAATTACCGCTTCCTCGCCCACGGCTTGTGGACGACAGAAGAAACCGTCGCGCATCTAAACCAGCAGCGGGCGACCTTGCACGCTTGACTTGACGCAAGGGTGGTCGAGCACGTTGTTCGGCCGCTCAACGATCTCTGTCTATGAGAGAACCGCCATGAAAATCCCGTCTCGGTACGAACATTTCGTTTTCGGCATCGTGCAATCTGGTCTCACTTGCCTGGTCGCCGCCGCCATCGCTACTAGACCTCATGCATTCGAGATCGCATTCGTTGGCCGCTGGCTAAGCTCATGGATGTTGTCATGGGCGCTGATTGTGCCGGTGGTGCTGCTCGCAGCGCCCTTGATTCGGAGCTTGGTGCGAAGCCTTACTGTCGCTGGTGAATGAGTACGGTCTCGGTTATCGGGGGATTTTGTCGCCCAACAATAACCCCAAGCATCCACTCCGGACCTGACATAAACGCATCGACGAGATCTGAGACCAGGGCAACATCGACGACGAGCGTGGGCAGGAGCAATCGCTACCGCCATCATCTGTTTAAGTCACTTACGGGCAGCCACGCAGATAGATCTGTGTCTGGTTAGCCGATACCACCGGCGTGAAAAATCCGCTCACAGCCTTGCAACGCCGCGAGGGCTTCGGGGCGGAGTAGACCGTGGGTATCGGAAATCACGCCGATTTTCATGCAGGGCTCCAGGCCGGTTCAGGGATTAGCGACGCTCACTTCGGCGCATTCCGGGGATCGTCATGGCTATCAACATACTCGAGCCCCAGCGGCCCTGTCCCGTAAACCTGTGAGATGTACTCGCCGGATTTCGCCCAGTGAAAGTGCGGCGTGTTGGCCGGCAGTATCACGACGCTACCCGGCCCGTAGGCAACCAGTTTGTCTGGATCAAAAACCGTACCGAACCCGATGTAGAACACACCGGACATGACGGTATAGATCCGGCTTTCAGGGTGGGTATGGGGCATTAATTTGGTGCCGTTGGGCACTTTGACTCGAACGACATAAGGCGCGGGTTTGCTGGGGTCGCCGGCCACTATGGCGAGTTTTACTTCTTTCGGGAATGCGGGAAAGCTGCGCCATTCCACGTCTTCGTTGTGTACGGCGCCGACTTTATCGAGGGGCAAGGGTTGCGCCTGGACAAGCGGCGCGGCTGCACTGGCGACAAGAAGTGCTGCCAGGGACGTGGTTTTGAGGATGTGCTGAATCATTGGAGACACCTTAGCGATGCAGTGGACAGTATCGTCAGGGTGACTGTAGGGGTGATTGGCGTGGCTGATAATGATGCGGTCGCGCAATACAGTTGATCCGCGATGTAACCAATGACCTGGCGCACCCGGTTCGACAGACTGCGCCCCATCATCACCATGACCATAGGCGCTGCGGTCGCCCTATCAATGCCATCGATGTTCAACATCACTTCAATGAAGTTCTCTTAAAAATTGTGCGGCGTAACATTGGCTCCATACCAACCAAACACCCCGGAGCACACGATCATGAAACGCCAGACCATCCTCAGCATCGCATTCTCGATCTTCGCAGTTAACGCGTTTGCCGCGACCTCTGCTCAACCCGTAGTCGCTGAAGGCGGCTCGGACCGATTGATTGAAAGCCGTGTGGCTGAAGGGGGTTCGGATCGTTTGATCCAGAATCGTGAGGCTGAAGGCGGTTCGGATCGTTTGATCGAAAAACGCGTCGCTGCCGATGGTTCTGACCGCCTGAAAGGCAACACCGTTGCCGCTGATGGCTCCGACCGCCTGAAAGGCAACACCGTTGCCGCTGACGGCTCCGACCGCCTGAAAGGCAACACCGTTGCCGCTGACGGCTCCGACCGCCTGAAAGGCAACACCGTTGCCGCTGATGGCTCGGATCGTCTGAAAGGCAACGCTGTCGCCTGATTGAATCGCTTCACCGCAACACCTCGAAAAGCCCGGCCTGATCAGCCGGGCTTTTTCGTGGGCGGTGTTTTGCCTGCAGGTACTTGCGGAGGCTGGCGGTAATCCTTGTGGGAGCCGGCTTGCTCCCACACTGGAAGTTGGTGCAGAGCATTGCAGAACTCAGCCGACGATGCAGTTTTTAACGCTCCATCACCGCGCTCGCCAACAACGCCTCCAGCCCCATCGGCTTGGCAAAGAAATAACCCTGGGCCTGCCCTGCGCCTATTTCGCGCAGCAGATCCAGAGTCGCTTGATCCTCTACCCCCTCGGCCACCACGCTCAGGTCCAGTGATTCGGCCATCCGCACGATGGCCCGGACGATTGCGCGGCTGCGGGCGCTGGTGGTCAGTTCGAGGATGAATGACTTGTCGATTTTCAAGCCGCTGAATTGGTATTGATGAACATAGCTCAGGGATGAAAACCCCGCGCCGAAGTCATCGAGCACCACCGTCATGCCGTTGTCAGCCAGTTGCTGCATGGTCTGGCGGGCAATCGCCGGCTCGGCCACCAGCGCACCTTCAGTCAATTCCAGGCAGATCCGCGAGGGCGAGACCTGGTGTTGCGCCAGCAGGGCAAGGACATCACTGGCGAAGTCAGGGCGCGTCATGCTGTAGCTGGAGCAATTGACGTGCACTGCCGGCCAGTTGGCGTGCTCGGGTTGGGCGAGGATCGCGGCGATGCTGGCCAGCATGTACAAATCCAGGCGGCCGATCAGGCGCAACCCCTCGACATCCGGCAAGAACTCGCCCGGTGCGATCACCCGCCCGCCCGGCTGATGCCAGCGGATCAGCGCCTCAAGGGCCAGCAGTTCGCCGGTTTCGACGCTGACGATCGGCTGGAAATATGGCAGCAGTTCGTCGGAACGTTTGAGCGCGTTGCGCAAGGCCCCTTCCCGCTCGACCTGGTCCGAGACTTCACGGCGCACTTCCTGGTTAAACACCGCGTAGCTGTCTCGCCCGGCACTCTTGACCCGGTACATCGCCGCATCGGCATCGCGCAGCAAGTCGGCGGGCTCGTGGTGGAACTGATTGTCAGCGCTGACGATACCGATACTGCAGGACGAAAAAACTTCATGGCCATTGATGAAAAACGGCAGGTCGAACGCCACCAGTATCCGCTCGGCGATTTCAATCACCACCTCCAGCGGCGCCTCGGGCGCGAGCACCGAAAACTCGTCGCCGCCCAGGCGCGCCAACATGTCGCTTTCGCGCAGGCAGCCGCGCAGACGGTGGGCAGCCTGCATCAACAGCAGGTCACCAAAATGATGGCCGAGACTGTCGTTGACCATCTTGAAACGGTCGAGGTCGATGAACATCACCGCCAGGTGTCCGCCTTCGCTGCCGAAGCGCGACCAGGCCAGGTTGAGGCGCTGTTGCAAGTAGGTGCGATTCGGTAGCCCGGTCAGTGCATCGTGAGCGTTTTCGTGCTGCAACTTGGCATTGGCGTGATCGAGCTCGCGGGTGCGGTTCTGCACCCGGGCCTCGAGCTTGAGGTTGGCGGCGTGGATTGCTTCGGCGGCGGTGCGTCGTGACAACGCCGTGTCGATGTGGCGCGACACGAAGGTCAGCAGTTCCTGATCACGCTGGGTGTACAACACCTGCGAGGTATAGCTTTGCACCGCCAGCACGCCACGCACCACATCGCCATCGAACAATGGAATGCCCAGCCACGAAT
This sequence comes from Pseudomonas reinekei, assembly GCF_001945365.1. Classification (GTDB taxonomy): domain Bacteria; phylum Pseudomonadota; class Gammaproteobacteria; order Pseudomonadales; family Pseudomonadaceae; genus Aquipseudomonas; species Aquipseudomonas reinekei. The sequence goes on along the minus strand of NZ_MSTQ01000022.1, from coordinate 15,440 downwards.
GCGACCGGACAGCCAACGGGGCCAGTTCAATCTCCCCGTATGCGGCCAATCGCTCAGCCTCGCCGACGTCGATCAGGCAAGGTCGACGCTGGCGGATCACGTACTCGGTCAGCCCCCGGCGCCCTCGCCGCGCTGCCGGGCAGATGGTCTGTCGCTCGTCCACGTAATAGGGAAAGGTCACTTCATTGGTGGCATCGTCAAACAGCGCAATGTAGAAATTCTGCGCAAACAGCAAGTCACCGACGATCCCATGCAAGGTCTGGAACAATTCGGCCATGTCGCCTGGCTGGCTCGACAACTCAGCAATCTGGAACAACGCGCTCTGCAGATGCTCGGCGCGCTCGCGCTCAGTCACTTCCTGGCGCAGGGCGTCGTTGAGTGCCGACAACTCCAGGGTACGGCGCATCACCGTTTGTTCCAGGTCCTCGCGATGCAGAATGCGGTCCAGTGCCATGGCCACGTGGCGCGCCACCACCAGAAACAGCGCGCGGTCTTCAGCGCAGTAGATGCGCGAAACGTCATAGACCTGCATCGCCAACATGCCAAACACGTCGTCCGAGGCATTTTTCAACGGTGCGCCCATCCAGAACTCGGGACGATCACCCACGCAGTAAAAGCGCTCCTCGGCCTGGGCCGCGAGAATGCCGGCGGCATCGATCAGCAACGGCTGGCCGGTGGTGAGGACTTGACCGGTCAGCGACAGGTGCGAAGGGTCAAGGTATTCGTAGTGCGAGGACTCCACCGCATCCGCGTCGATGATGTCGACGTAATACGGGTAGTCGATCTTGCCACTGTGCGGGTCATACAACGCGAGATAGAAGTTCTCCGCGTCGATCAGGCTGGCCAGCAGCCTGTGCACGCCCACCAGGAAAACCGAGCGGTCGCGGGTTGAACTGGCCAGGTAGGTGATTTCATACAACACACGCTGTGTGATCTGCGCACGGGCAAGGGTGCTGGTCTGTAACTCTACGCCCAGGCGCAGGGCGAATTCGGCGAGTGCCGGTTCTGCGGCCTGATCCTCTGGCGCCAGCAGCCAACCCAATTCACTTTCGCCTCTGCCGGTCGGCCAGCGGTGCAAATGCCGGGTCTGGCAAAAGGTTTCAAACGCTTCATTGTCGATGTTTGCAGGCCACTGCACCTGCGGGTCACCTTGTCCGACCCAATGCAATTGTTCACCGGCGCGATAAAACACCCACGTGTTGGTGTAGCTCCAGCTACGCGCCGTCTCCAGCAATTGATCGATCGTGTCCTCGCGGGCAACGCCCGCCACGCAGACCGTATCCGGGTTGCCTGTTGATTGAGGTGAAACAGTTTCGCAATCGGTCAATTGTGGGGAGTCGGTCAGTGTACCAAAACTCATCAGCGCTCCCTGAGCCAAACCTGGCGATACTTACTGATTACTAGCAATGTGCCAGTGATCTTTCCGTTTAAAGCGTATGGGGATTTTTTTCAATCACTTTATCGATTGAGTACCCAGTATGAGACGGGCAACAAGGTATTCGCGCGTCAGACGCAACTCATCAACTATTCCCAGCTCCCAGTGCGTGCGCCATGCGCACCAAGTCCGCAAAGGACCGGGCGTGCATCTTCTTCATGGCATGGGACCGGTGAATTTTGACGGTGATTTCGCTCAGGTTCATTTGCCCGGCGATCTGCTTGTTCATCAGGCCTTTGACGGCAAGCGTCATGACTTCTTTTTCACGGGCCGTCAGTGATTGGTAGTCAGCATGCAGGTTCGAAGATTGCCGTTCGAGTTCACGGCGCTTGATATCGGTTTGCAGTGCGCTGGATACCGCGTCCAGCAGATCCTGTTCACGAAACGGCTTTGCCAGGAAGTCCACGGCCCCGGCTTTCATCGCCTTGACCGACATTTCGATGTCACCATGGCCGGTGATGAAAATAATGGGAATGGTCGTGTTGGTTTCAACCAGTTGACGCTGGAAGTCCAGCCCGCTGTTGCCTTGCAGGCGTACATCCAGAACCAGGCAACTGGCGCTGCCGGTCTTCGGCTGGCTGAGAAATTCCGCCGTGGAGGCGAAGGTTTCGACACGGATGCCGGCCGAGCGCAAAAGGTTGCTCAGTGCGTCGCGAATGGAGGCGTCATCATCCACCACGTACACGATAGAACCATTGCTTTGCGGCTCACAGGCTGGGGCGCTCATGCACGACGCTCTTCGTGAAATTGACGAAAAAAAGTGTAGCACAGCCCCATCGTGCGTCCGGCATGCCCCTAGTGTGCGGTTGTAGCATGATGGCGGGCCTTGCTCAGGTTATGCAATGAAGCGCGGTTGCAGGGCTGAAATCATCGAAAAGAACCCCCGTGGTGAACGCAGCAACGCTTCCACCTGCACGCTGTAACTTTTGCCACGGGTGCACCAACTGCAAAAGTGCTCGCAGTTGTTGGAAAAAATCCGGTAGTGACGTTCACCGACTCTCGAACGCGCGCGACTGACGATTTCAGCGCTGGAATATTCGCTGCGTTCCTGGAGTATCCACACGGGCCTGCCGCCGGCGAAGCTTTCCAGATCGGTGACCTCGATCGGCCCTGGTTTGATTGAACCGCTGTACCCGGCGTAATGAGCGACGCGGCCGCCTCCCAAGTGAATGCCGTGATGGATGTAGAACCGGCGCGGGCTGATCAGGTGCGAGCCGACCGGTGAGTGAACAAATGCCCGTTCGCTATTCAACAAGGGTTCGGCAAGCAAGTAGCTGTGCAAAAGGCGGGCATCTGAATATCGGCCCAATACGCTGGTCGTCAGCCTCAAGAGTTCCAGTGCTTTCGAACGCAGTAATGAAAATCCTTCGATGAGATTAGCTATTGAGTTTTTCACGATAACGTTCTCCGCAACCCTTGAGACTCACTATATCGTCGGGGTTGCGGAGATTCATTTGTACATCCGATTAGTTGATTAGACCCATTAATATGCCCCACATAAACTTAGGTATGACGTGGGCATTGGCCAACCATACTCACCGCTGCACCACGGGAAGCGTGAACTGCACAGTGGCCCCGCCAGGCTGGTTGGCGCCGGCCCATAAACGGCCGCCATGGGCCTCGATGATCGAGCGACAGATCGACAATCCCAACCCCAGCCCCGTCGGCTTGGTGGTGTAGAAGGAAGTGAACACCTGATTGGTGTTTTCCACCGGAAAGCCCGGGCCTGAATCGCTGACGCTGACCCGCACGTAACCGACATCGCCCGGCTCCGCGCGGACCTGCAAGTGCCGCTCGCCTTCACGGGTGCTGCTCATGGCCTCCAGTGCATTCATGATCAGGTTGAGCAGCACCTGTTGCAGCTCAACGCGGTCGCCCTCGATGAGCGGCAGCCCATCGGTGAGTTGTGTCTGCAGCACGGTGCCAGTTTTCAGGATCTGGCTCCGGGTGAAGCCGATCATTTCGCCGATGGCCGCATTGATGTCCACCGGACCTTTCTGCGGAGGCGCCTTGCGGATATGCCCGCGGATCCGCCCTAACACATCCGCAGCCCGGTTCGCATCCTCGATGAGACTGCTGAGCACATGGCGGACTTCGTCGAGCTCGGGCGGCCGGGCGTTCAGCCAGCGCTGCGCGGCATTGGCGTTGAGGATGGCGGCGGCGATCGGCTGATTGACTTCGTGAGCGATCGACGCCACGAGCTGGCCCATGGTCGCGACGCGGTTGGCGTGGGACAACTCGGTCTGCACCTCGCGATAGCGCCGCTCGCTTTCACGGATTTTTTCTTCCGCCTGCTTGCGTTCACTCAGGTCCAGCACGAAAGCCACCCCTTCCTTGCTGTTGGCCTCGAACATCGCCAAACCGACAATGACCGGCAGGCGGCTACCATCCTTTTTGTAGTACTCCTTCTCGAAGGGTTGAGCGTGGCCGGTTTGCACCGCTTGCCGCATCGAACGCTCGCTGACTTCGCGATACTCCGGCACCGTCAATGCGCGCCAGTTCATGCGGCCCGAGACCAGATCCTCGCGATTGAAGCTCAGCATGCGCAGGAACGCATCATTGGCCTCGACAAGGTCACCCTCGGCATTCCACACGACGATACCGATGATGTTGGCGTCGACCAATCGGCGGATCTTCGCTTCGCGCTCTGCGACCTCGCGGTACAGACGAGCATTTTCCAGCGAGATCGCCGCCTGCGACGCCACCAGTTTGAGCACGGCGATCCGGTCGGGGCTGAATGCCCGGGCGGTCAGATTGTTTTCGAGGTAGAGCGCCCCCACCAACTTGGCCTGGATCATCAACGGCAAACACAGAATCGAGCGCGCGCGCTGCTGACGAATGTACGGGTCTGTGGCAAACATCGCCTCGGCCACGGCGTCGTCGAGAACAACGCTCTCACGGGTGCGCAGGACATGATAGAGAACAGACTCCGGCAACAATTGCGAACTCACCGGCGTATCGCGCAACAGGGTGGTGTCGTCAGCGGTGGTCACTTGCGCGACGATCCGGTGCTCGCCACCGTCCGACAGGATCAACAATCCCCGCTCGGCGCCGGCCTGTTCGATGGCGGTGAACATGACCGTATCGATCAGTTTCTCCAGAACGATTTCGCTGGACAGGGCCTGGGACACTTTGAGAACCGTGGCAAGGTCAAGGTGTTCGACCGCCGTGGCCATGGTGGTGGTCGGGCCGAGCGTGTGCGCTTGGGTCCTCAGCGATGGATACTTCGCGTCGAGCTCCCGCACCTTGCCGTCGGCGCCCCAACGCAGGTAGCCGTAGCGGGCATCCTGCAAATAGACATGGGCGATCTTGCCGAGTCCACGCCTGGCGTAGAAACGCGCGGCCAGTTCGTTGGCCAGCGCCTCGATATGGCTGAAGCCGCTGTCCTGCGCCGACTTGATAGCCTGCTCGTACAGCAACTCGGCATCAACCAACCGCCCTTCGACACGGGCAATTTCGGCACCGACCAATGCCGCACGGCTGGCAAAGTTTTGCGGACACTGCTGTGCCCAGGTCTGCAGTTGCCGGTGATCGGCGGTCATGGCGAGCAAATGCTGCGTTTGCTCGCTCACCGGTATGCCATCGCACCAGGCTGCCCGGGCCAGCGCGTCATGGAAATAGAATTCGGCTTCTTCGAAGAACGACTGGCAGACCCAGAGTAACCCCTGCGCCTTGGCGGCGGCGTCCATGGCCGCTTCAATATCGTCGGCCATGTAGCGCGCCTGCAGCTTGCGAACCCAGTACAAGCACTCCGCCAGTACCAGATCCGGGGTGCTGGACAAGTGGGCTTCAGTGGCCTGCTCATTCAACTCGCCGTCGTCCAGGCGTCCGAAGGTCGGCGTCAAGCCGCGCAGCATCCGGATCAGCAGCCATTGGGTGAGGATAAAATCAACCACCAACCCGAAGCGCACCTTCCTGGCGTAAGCCAGACCCTGTTCGGATTCACCCTGCACTTCGGACAACGGCTCGCCGGCAAAGAGCAAGTCGGCAGTAAGGTTATTGCCCGCGTAGGCGCCATACGGCAGATCACCGATGCGGTTCGCCGCCACAAACGAACGGCGCAGCAGGTCGCGGCATTGCCCCACAGGTTTCATCCAGCGCACGGCGAAACACGAGAAGCAGAGATAGGTACTGGCCTCGAATCGCGTCAGGCCTCGTTGTTCAACAAGGTCGCACCCCAGCTGACCGAATCGGAACCCTATCTGGTAGTCACCGAACCGCCGACCCGCGACCCTGAACACATTCGCGTAAAGCACACAGGACGCATCGCAATTGCCCCACTCAAGGCTCAGGCTGACCGCCTTGCAAATCGTCAGGCACGACAGGTTCGCGTCCGTCTGCAAGGCTGGCGCGAAGAGTTTGCCCAGCGCATTGACCGTCACGAGGGATGTAGGGTCCTTCATCAATGGCAGGTCGATAAGATCCTCAATGGCCCGGTCCCCCAGTAACGAGCCGATTTGGTCGTACTCGCGACGCACTTCATCATCACTCGGATGTGCCGACCACTCGATGCCCACATGCCGCAGGTAGTCAAGGCACACCGCGACCGCGGCGTCGCTGCGATCCAGCAGCAGGTAGACGTCCATTTGCAGACAAGCAACGCTGGCGCGTTCCGTCACCGTCCTGGCGCGACCTGACAGCGCGGCCAGGCGTTTGTCCGCGAGGGTGAGCTTTCCGGTCAACAGCTCGCATTCGGCCCGGTTCAACGCCAGTGCGAAGACCAGTCCATGCCGACGCTCCCAGCAATCGTCGCCGGATAAATGCGCACCCGTGGTCAGATAATTAAGCGCGGAAGCGTACGCCGTCGACGCCTTGGCGCGCTGGCCGGCAATCAGGTTGAACTCGGCCAACTGCTCCCGCTCACTCCGCTCCGTGAGCAGAGACGCGCCGAGATTGAGCTGGCCAACGATGTCGAAGATCGCCTCTTCCAATTCTTGCGCAGGCGTCTGCGATGCGAGCAGCCGGCCGATTCGCAGGTGGGCCTCAGCGCGTGAATCCTTGGGAATCAGTGAGTAAGCGGCTTCATGGATCCGGTCATGGACAAAACCATAGGCATCGTCCAGTCGCTCGACCAGTTCCTGGCGAATCGCGTCCCACAACACCGTGCGCACTTGTGCCTGGGGCACGCCCATGGCAGTCGACAGTGCAGCGATACCGGCGACGTGCCCCAGACAGGCAAGCTGCTGCAACGCTTGCTGAGTCTCGGGCTTCAAGCGGGTGAGTTTATCGACCATCAGGTCGACGATGTTATCGGTATAGCCCTTGGCATGGATGCGATCCGGGTCCCAGCACCAGCGCCGCGCAGCATGATCGAACGTCAGCAGTTGCTCCTCGGCGAGCGCTTGCAGGAACTGGATCACAAAGAATGGGTTGCCGGCGGTTTTATCCAGCACCAACTGCGCCAGAGGCTCGATACGCGCCACCTCGTCATGCAGCGCCTCGGTGATCAACTGCTCGATATGCGCCTTGGTCAGCGGCGCCAGCGTGATCTCATCGACCCTGCCGCCCGCATCACGAATGGCCTGGAGCTTGCTCGTCAGCGGGTGCGTGACATCCACTTCGTTACTGCGATAGGCCCCCACCAGCATCAGATGGCGCATATCCGAACGGGTCAGCAAATCTTCCAGCAGATCGAGGGTCGCCGTGTCGAGCCACTGCAGATCGTCGAGAAACAGCGCGAGCGGATGGTCGGCCCGGGCAAACACACCGATGAAGCGCCGGAACACCAGTAGGAAGCGCCGTTGCGCCTGTTGCGGGTCCAGCGCCGGGACCGGTGGCGGCTCGCCGATGATGAGCTTGAGTTCGGGGATGAGGTCGGTAATCAGCCTTGCATTGGCCTCCAGCGCCTCGTGCAAGGCGTCACGCCAGTGCGCCAGTTCCGCATCGTTCTTGCCCAGCAGTGAGCGCACCAGGCTTTGAAACGCCTGCACCAGCGTCGAATAGGGAACGTCGCGCCGGTATTGATCGAACTTGCCGGAGGCGAAAATCCCGCGCGGTGGCACCAGCACTTTGTGCAGTTCGTTGACCACCGACGATTTACCGATGCCGGAATAACCGGTGACCAGCACCAGCTCCGGCGCACCATTTGCCACGATACGCCCGAACGCGGCCACCAGTGTCTCGACCTCCTGCTCACGGCCGTACAATTTTTCAGGGATCATCAAACGATCGCTGGTGCCATGTTCGCTCAGCATAAAGGCGTTGATCTGGCGCTGCTGCTGCCAGTCGGCCAGGCATCGACGCAGGTCATGCTCGACGCCTGCGGCCGTTTGATAGCGGTCTTCGGCAGTTTTGGCGAGCAGCTTCATGACGATGCCGGACAGCACGTCGGGAATGGTTTCAACCCGCGCACTCGGTGGCAGCGGCTTCTTCGCGATGTGGCAATGCACCCATTCGATGGGATCGGTGGCGGTGAACGGCAGGGAGCCGGTCAGCATCTGGTACAGGGTGACGCCGAAAGAATAGAGGTCGCTGCGCGAGTCGATCGAACGGTTCATCCTGCCGGTTTGTTCGGGCGCCATGTACGCGAGCGTGCCGGCGATGGTTTCCGGCGCCTGCCGCTCACGGGGCAGCCGTGACGCGAGGCCGAACCCGGTTAGCCGTGCCTGGCCATCCGCACAGTTCACCAGAATATGACTGGGCTTGATGTCTTTATGGACGAGTCCGCGTTGATGGAGCTTGCCCAGGACCACGGCAATGCCGATGGCGTGACACAGAAAAACGCTGATCTCCATGGGCGCCGCCAGCAACTGCAACAACGGCTCGCCACCGGGATCTTCAAGCACCAGCTGCATCTGCCCGGCTTCGCGCAGCATCTCAAGCGGGCGCACCGCCCAACTGCCCTCCAGTTCACCCTTCAAGGCAAACTCATGGGCGAGACGACCAAGGCAGGCCGGCAGTGGCTGCTCGGCAGCGGGACGCGCGACCAAGACAGTACTTTCACCGCTGGCGCTGGAGCGCAGTTCCCGACAGAAAATACGCTCACCATCGTCCCAAAGTATTTGCATGTTGTTTTCCATCGCTGAGGGCACAAAAGTCGTGTTTTGCCTGCCGTTTGTCGCCGAGTCATCCACCGGTAACGCTCACGCCGAATCACATTAACGCTTAATCGCTACGCGCCAAGTGTTCATTGCCGGCACGCGCACGATTGAACACCGACCACAATGTCATTGAACGGCGTGGGCTACATCAACAATCAGATCTCAGCGACCTATACATAGATATACTTTTCCACCTTTCAGGACCGCGTATCTTGTGGTGACGACAGGCGCATTCACGAGCCGATCACATGACGCAGAACACTCCTATGCGCACTGCTACAACCATTGCAATTGTTGACGATGACGATTCCGTTCGAGGTGCCCTGGAAAGCCTCGTGCGGTCCAGTGGCTATAAAACCAGAACCTATTGCAGCGCCCTTGAGTTTCTCGCCGCCAACGCCTCGACTCAAACCGATTGTCTGCTTTCCGATATCCAGATGCCGGGGATGAGCGGTGTAGAGATGCTCGAACAGCTGGTTGCGACGGGCTACCACATTCCGACGATTTTCATCACGGCCTATCCCGGCGCGGCGCCCACCCTGAGCGCCGACACTCCAGACCTGGTGGCCTGCCTGCCTAAACCCTGCGACGCCGACAAACTGCTGAACTGCATCGAAGCCGCGCTCCTTCAGCGCCATTGAATATCCCGCTGTCACCGATACGAATCCTGTTGATCGCCAGTACTTCAACAGCGAAAGGGCGGCAGTTGCCCGCCACCCGGCTGTAGTGCGCTGATGAATCCGCCTCACTTTTTGAGTGGTGTCACCAGAGGCGTGTTACCGGTGTCGACGACGAACACCGCCAACAGCTTTGCAGGTTCGGTGTCACTGGCGTTGGCGCTGACCAAGTGCACGGAGCCCGGTTCCTCTACGAAGTTTTCGCCGACGTGGTAGATCTTTTCAGGCTCGCCTTTGACCTGGATGCGAAACGAGCCTTCCAGGACCGTTGCATAGATAAACGCCGATTGCGGATGGGTGTGGGACGGCGACGCGCCGCCCGGCCCATATTCGACGACCACGCCTTTCATGCTCTTGCCAGGGATGTTGGGGATGGGACGGTCGAACACGACGGTGACCTTGCCGGGAGGCGGTTCAGCGGCCCAAGCGGCGCCGATCGAGAGCGTTGCGAGGACAGCGGCTAACAGCAGACGAGTAACCATGAGGTTTGCTCCTTGGTGGGGCGAACAGGGTGGCGCGAGGGTTAGCGGGACGAGGACTGCGCGAGCCAGTCGTCGAAGTCGATCGCGCCCAGGCGCGCGTGCTTGCCGGCGGTCAGCGACTGGTCGTCGAGCACGGAGCCGAAATAGCGCGCGTTCACATCCGGGACGACCTTGCGGTTGTCCCCGGTTGCCTGCAGGAAGCGCCGCACCAGTTCATCGATCGGCAGGGCTTCGGGGCCTGCGACCTCGACCGTGCCATTGACCGGTGCCGCCAGCACGACATCGGCCAGCGCCGCCACAACGTCATCGGACGCGATGGGTTGAATCAGCGCCGGTGAAGCGTGAATCTCGTCACCGACGGCGAACGACTGGGCAATGCCGCCGACAAACTCGAAGAATTGCGTGGCACGCAGCAGCGTGTAAGGCACATCGGACGCCTTGATCAGTTTTTCTTGTGCGACTTTGGCCCGGAAGTAACCGTTTTCGGGCAGCCGATCAGTCCCGACAATCGACAGCGCAACGTGATGGCCTACCCCGGCAGCCGCTTCGGCGGCCAGCAGGTTGCGGCTCGAGGTTTCGAAGAAATCGAGAACGGCCTGGTCCTCCCACGACGGCGCATTGGCCACATCGACCACCACATCAGCGCCATCCATCGCTTCGGCCAGGCCCTCGCGGGTGATGCTGTTCACCCCGGTGCTCGGGCTGGCGGCGAGCGCGTCGTGCCCGCGTTCCCGGAGGATGTTCACCAGTTTCGATCCGATAAGGCCGGAGCCTCCGATGACGACGATCTTCATGGGTTTTCTCCATGTGTCGACAGCAACCATTGCGTCGGCGTAAAGCGAGATTGCCTGGGCACGCGGGCCGAGTCCTTGCAACGGCCTTGAATTTTCCTTGGCGAACCCTTGGATTTACGTCCAAAGCAGCTATCGTTCGTCCAGACGCCCTGATCGCAGAACAGAAGCGGTGCAGCGGGTTTCCAGCTGCCTTATTATCAGCGTACACATCAACAATCGCCTGGGACACGGAGTTGAGGGCGCGGCGCCTGGGGATGCTTGCTTTGCAGTTCACTTTTGATGACTTCGTGCTCAATCAGGATCGCCGGGAATTGACCTTGCGCGGGGACGTCGTGGCCGTTGGCCCGCAGGTCTTCGATCTGTTGCTGCTGTTCGTCAGCAACCCTGATCGGGTGGTCAGCAAGGATGAGCTGCTTGAAGAAGTGTGGAGCGGCCGGATCGTCTCGGAATCGACAATCACCAGCCACATCAATGCGCTGCGCAAGGCCATTGGCGATACAGGCGAGGAACAGCGCCTGGTGCGCACGGTCGCCCGCAAGGGTTACCGTTTCGTCGGGCAAGTCAGGGTCGACGATAGCGGGCTACAACCCGAGGTTAACGTCCGCCCGACCGCGCGCCCTTCTGCCCTCGCCCTGCCGGACAAACCCTCGATTACGGTCCTGCCCTTCCACAACCTGAGCGGCGATCCGGAGCAGGAATACTTCGCTGACGGCGTGGTGGAAGACATCATCGCCGCCCTGTCGCGTATCCGCTGGCTGTTCGTGATCGCCCGCAATTCCAGCTTCACCTATAAAGGCCGGGCGGTGGACGCCCAGGGTGTCGGCCAGGAGCTGGGGGTTCGTTATGTGCTGGAAGGCAGCGTGCGCAAGTGCGCAAACAAGGTGCGCATCACCGGGCAGCTGATCGACGCAACCAGCGGAGCGCATATCTGGGCGGAGCGTTTCGAAGGCCTGCTCGACGATATCTTCGAGCTGCAGGATCGCATCACCGAAAGTGTCGTCGGCGCCATCGCGCCGCAACTGGAACAGGCCGAAATCGAACGCGCCAAACGCAAACCCACGGAAAGCCTGGGCGCCTACGATTATTACCTGCGTGCCATGGCAAAACTGCACAGCGGCAGCCGGGAAGCCGTCGAGCAGGCGCTGTCGATGCTCTACAAGGCCACCGAACTCGATCCGGAATTTGCCTCGGCCTATGGCATGGCCGCCTGGTGCCACTTCTGGCGCAAGCTCAACGGCTGGATGACCGATCGGCCCAGCGAGATTGCCGAGGGCATTCGTCTGGCGCGTCTGGCGGTGTCCCTCGGGCGCGATGATGCGGTTGCCTTGACCCGTGGCGGCCATGCACTGAGCCATCTCGCCGGCGAACTGGACAGCGGCATCGCACTGCTCGACAGGGCCCGCTTGCTTAGCCCCAATCTGGCCCCCGCCTGGTACCTCGGCGGCACCCTGCGCGCACTGCACGGTGAAACAGAGGCTGCCATCAAGGACTTGAGCCATGCCGTTCGCTTGAGTCCGCTGGACCCGGAAATGTTCCGGATGCAAGTCGGCATGGCGCTGGCAAACTTCTTCGCCAGGCACTTCGATGTCGCTGCGCAATGGGCGGAAAAGGCACTGGGTAATTTGCCCAGCCTGCTGGTCGGGGTGGCCCTGTTGGCTGCCAGCCTTGCCCATGTCGGCCGAATGGATGAAGCGCAACTGGCCATGCAGCGCCTGCGGGAGCTGGATCCGACTATGCGCCTGAGCAATCTCAAGGACTGGCTGCCGATCAAGCGCCCCGAGGATCTCGCGAGTTTCGCCAATGGGCTGAGGCTGGCCGGACTGCCGGAGTGACGCTGCCCGCCTGTCGCGCGTTACTTGATCCACAGACTCAATATGCCTACCTTTGACTCTATGGATCAAAAGGCAGGTAATGGCATGGCCGTCGTCGCGCAAGCGCAATCGTTCAGTAAAAGTCAGTGCGTCACCGGGCTGCGCGCCGCCGTGAGCATTCTGGAAAAGTGGCAGGCCAGCAGCGAACAGGCTTGTCGCATCCTGCGTATTTCCCGCAGCACCTACACCCGCGCGCGGCAGCGTGACCCGGACTGGGCGGTGGCGCTGGATGCGGACCAGATGCAGCGCATCAGTTTTGTGCTGAACATCCACGCCACGCTGCGCCTGGTGTTCGACAATCCCGATAACGTCTACGGCTTCCCGTCGATGGCCAATGACAACGAGTTTTTCAATGGCCGCAGCCCGCTGGAGATCATGGCCCAGGGCGACATGATTTCCCTGTACGAAACCTTCCGGCGCATTGATGTGCTGCGGGGCGCGCAATGGTGAAGGTGGCCGAGCTGGCGGTGTTGGCCGGCAAGCCATTGCAGGCGTATCGGCTGGTCAATTCGAAGTTTCCGCCGATTGCGTTGTTTGAGGATGTGGCGGACGCCGATGAGTTTGAGCTGTTGTTCGAGATTCAGGCGCTGACCAATCCGCGGCTGAAGAATGAAGTGGGTCAGCTGGAGTTGATTCCACGCCGTGAAATTCCGTTCGGCATTACGGGCTGTTCTTATGCGACGGCGCCGTTTACCCACGTCAATCCGGCGGGTTCGCGGTTCAGCGATGGCAGCTTCGGAGTGTTGTATGTGGCGGATTCGATGGAAACTGCACTGGCCGAGGTGAAGCATCACCAGAGCCTGTATTGGTCGAAGGTGCCTGGGCTGAACTATGAACGCTTTGTGTTTCGCGGGCTGACTTGCGCTTTTGTTGATACGGGGATGAAAGACGCCACCCGCCTGCCGATGAATGATCCGGTGTACGCGCCAGACGACTACAGCCATTCGCAAGTGCTGGGCCGGGCAATCAGAAAGGCGCGTTGCCCAGGGCTGCGTTATCACTCGGTGCGCCTGCCGGGCAGTGTCTGCTGGGCATTGATGACGCCCAAACCGGTGACATCGATCATCCAGACTGCCCATTACGAGATGGTCTGGAACGGACAGATCACCAGTGTGAGCCAGATCAGCGAGGCTTGAGGCGGCTGACGGCGGGGTTAATTTCGCTGCCTTCTTTGCGTCACCAGCTCGTCACATACCCGGGGCTAGCATGGCGGCTTACAACGTCGCCGGGAGTTCTGACCATGCTGTCAAGCAATGACAACCTGATGCAACGCATCCACCGCGAACTGCTCGATCACAGCGACGAAGAACTGGAACTGGAGCTGCTCGAGGACGACCACGACCTCAACGCACTATTTGCCGATCACGTTGGCGACAGCCGCGAAAAAGAACAACGACGCCGCTACTTCAGCGAACTGTTCCGCCTGCAAGGCGAACTGGTGAAGTTGCAGAGTTGGGTGGTCAAGACCGGGCACAAGGTGGTGATACTGTTCGAAGGCCGCGATGCGGCGGGCAAAGGCGGCGTGATCAAGCGCATTACCCAGCGCCTCAACCCTCGAGTGTGTCGCGTGGCCGCCCTGCCCGCGCCCAATGACCGCGAACGCACACAGTGGTATTTCCAGCGCTATGTTTCGCACCTGCCGGCGGCGGGTGAAATCGTGCTGTTCGACCGCAGTTGGTACAACCGCGCCGGTGTCGAACAAGTCATGGGCTTTTGCAACGCTGACCAATATGAAGAGTTCTTCCGTACCGTGCCGGAGTTTGAGCGGATGCTCGCGCGCTCAGGCATCCAGCTGATCAAGTACTGGTTCTCGATTTCCGATCAGGAACAGCACCTGCGCTTTCTCAGCCGCATTCACGACCCGCTCAAGCAGTGGAAACTCAGCCCCATGGACCTTGAATCCCGGCGCCGCTGGGAGGCTTACACCAAGGCCAAGGAAATCATGCTCGACCGCACCCACATCGCCGAAGCGCCATGGTGGGTGGTGCAGGCCGACGACAAGAAAAAGGCTCGCCTGAACTGCATTCATCACCTGCTCGGGCAAATGCCTTATGAGGAAGTGGAAGTGCCGACAATCGAGCTGCCGCAACGGGTGCGTCAGGAAGATTATTCGCGCAACCCGACGCCGCCGGAAATCATCGTACCCCAGGTTTACTGAGGCGCCCTTGCCCGCCTGGATCGCTATAGATCCAGGCGGACATCCAGTCGTCATCGTTCTGTAACTTTGTACAGGTCATACTCTGGCCATACAACGCGTGCTTTTTTTCTGCTGCCTTTCGAGGCGGCTTTTTTTTGCCCGCTCCACGCCCCTGCGGGGTAATCCCGCCGTTCCCGCCTGTATTAATCTTGCGAGCAGAACACGGCGCACCTCAATCAACACTCGTTGTGTACGTAAGACGGTTCCTAGGACTGTTCTGATTTACATTTTGAACATTAAATCTGCTTTCCAACTACGCCCCAGCATCTACGCACTCTCCCGCCTCTCATCCGCTAAAAAACCATACAGAGCCACCACATCGCCATGATTGTGCCGGTGAATTTGCGCCCGCTAACGTCCAGCCAATAAGGCTCAGTCAACCATCATCATCCCGGACGTAACAAATCGATCTGGAGGATGGCAGCACTGTGCAAGGAGAGAAATTTTCAAGCGGACTGACGGAGAGAGAAAGGATGCATCTGACGCAAATGGCCGCGGTGCGTGGCGAAGATCCGAAAGGTGGCAGCCAATGAGCCACGAAGACATGTACTGCGTGGCGCAACTCACGACCCGGTTGATGCCCAATTGCAACACCGTGCGCAAGTTGGAAGTACCCGCCGATCTGCCGGGGGTGGTGATTTTCCTGCATGGCGTGAATGACCCCGGGGCGTCCTATGAGTCGGTGGAAACCGGGTTGTGTCAGGGGGTCAACGAACGGCTGGATCGACCGGATCTGAAGGCGGGGCGGTATGGGGCCAAATACCAGAAGGCCCGGCAAACGGCTCGGGAAACATGGAAAGACAAAGAAGAGCAAATACTCGACGACCCTGACACGTATCTGTATCAGCGCGACACCGACGATCCCAAAATCCGCAGCCTGATGATCCCGTTCTACTGGGGCTATCGGGCCGCGCCGGACCAAGTCAAGCGTGATGACGCCGGTG
>NZ_MSTQ01000021.1 GCF_001945365.1 Pseudomonas reinekei | reverse complement strand
CGGTGTGCGTGCCGGTGGCAATACTTCGACCCCGGCAGTCGGCGGTCTCAATACGCAGATCAACGGTAACTACGGCTACCTGACCCTCGACGCCAACGGCAATGCGGTCTATCACAGCAACCCGAACTCGGTCGCCGCGCCAGGCGCTACTGACACTTTCACTTACACCGTGCGCGATGCCGATGGCGATCAAAGCACCACCACCATCACCATCGATGTCTGCAACAGCAACATCAAAGCGGTCACCGATACCGATGTAACCGTCTACGAAAAAGCCCTCGATCTGAGCAAGGACGGCCAGGACCTGGCGGCCGGTACCGTTACCGGCAGCGAACCGGGCAACACGGGTGAAACCGCGTCCGGCACCTTGGTCGGTTCGGTCAGCGGCGCTGCTGGCGCGATCAGCTACACCCTGGTCGGCAGTGCCAACGGCACGTTCGGGCAAATCCTGCTCAATCCCAACGGCACCTACACCTACACCCTGACCTCGGCACCGAAAACTACCCCGGGTGCCAACGATGGCCCCAACACCCTGAGCGACACGTTTACCTACAAAGCTACCGATGCGCTGGGCAACACCACCACCAGCACCATCGTAGTCAACATCGTCGACGACGTGCCCAAGGCGGTGGCTTCGGAGCGTTCGGTGGCGGCGGTCGAGATCGACTCCAACCTGCTGCTGGTGATCGATGTGTCCGGCAGCATGGCCGACGCATCCGGTGTGCCAGGCCTGTCGCGGCTGGCGCTGGCCAAGCAGGCGATCAGTGCTCTGCTCGACAAGTACGACGACCTCGGCGACGTCAAAGTGCAAATCGTGACGTTCAGCAGCAGTGCCACCGACAAGACCTCAGTGTGGGTCGACGTGGCGACCGCCAAAGCGATCGTCGCCGGCCTGACAGCGGGTGGTGGCACTAACTACGACGCGGCGGTGGATGTGGCGCAAGACGCGTTCAACACCAACGGCAAGCTGACGGGCGCACAGAATGTCGGTTACTTCTTCTCCGACGGTAAACCCAATGAAGGTTCGATCGGGACGCAAGACGAGGCGAACTGGAAAGAGTTTCTTACCGAGAATCAGATCAAGAACTACGCGATCGGCCTGGGCAAGAACGTCGACAATGATTCCCTCGATCCGCTGGCGTATGACGGCACTGGCACGGGCACCAATACCAACGCCGTGATCGTGACTGACCTTGGCCAACTCAACTCAGTGCTCTCGGGCACGGTGATTGGTGCACCGGTCACCGGTTCGCTGTTGGGCGAGGGTGGGTCGTTCGGAGCGGATGGCGGCTTCATCAAAACCATCACCGTCGACGGCACGACCTACACCTACGATCCGAAAGGCAACAGCAACCAGGGTTCGCTGAACTTCAGCGGCGGCACCAACCACGGCACGTTCAACACGGCCAACAACACCCTGAGCATCGCCACCGACAACAAGGGCACGCTGGTGGTGAACCTCGACACCGGTGAATACAACTACGTGTCGCAGAAAACCACTTCGGTGGTACTCACGGAAAACATCGGTTTCACACTCAGCGACAACGACGGCGATCTCGCCAGTTCGACCCTGGTGATCAAAGTCATCCCGAACGCCGCACCGGTGGCCACCGATGATCACATCATCACCAACGTACTTTCTGGCAGCGTGACGGTGCCGGGTGAATTGCTGCTGGCCAACGATACCGACGCCGATGGCGACCCGCTCAAAGCCTCGCCAACCACGTTCAATACGGGCTGGATCGCCAAAGGTGCCGACTTCACCGGGACCGGCGCGATCGATTTCTCCGGCAGCGGCGTCAAGCCGAGCAACCAGAGCCTGAGCAACGTGCGTGGCTCGTTCGCGGCCAATACGGCGTCCATGACGGCTCTATTGGTGATCAGTGGTTATCTGGGCCCGGTCACTGCGGCCAACACCAACGATGAGGACCGCATCACCGTCAACCTCAAGCAGGGCGAAACCCTCAACCTCGACCACAACCTGGCTGCCGGCCATATCACCATGGAGTACTCCGTCAATGGCGGTGCCTGGATCGCCCTCGCCGATGGCCAGACCATTACGGCGAACGCCGATGGCATTTATCAGATTCATGTCACGAACATTACCAACACCGGTGGCGGCAGCGGTGCAGGCAAAGCGGAAGACTATCAGTTGACCATGAAGCTCGATTATTCCGGCGCCCACGACACGACCCCGGATTACCACGGCACCTACACCGCCAGTGACAACCATGGCGGCAGCGACAGCGCCAACCTGAGCATCAGCTATCAGGACGGTCACACCCTCACCGGGACTGCGGGCAACGACACTCTGGTGGCGGGTGCCGGTGACAACATCATCAATGCCGGTGAAGGCAATGACGTGCTCACCGCGGGCAACGGCAACAACACGTTGCATGGCGATGCGGGCAATGACGTGTTGTTCAGCGGCGCGGGCAACGATGTGCTCGATGGCGGTATCGGCAACGACACCGCCAGCTACGCCCATGCCAGCGCCGGGGTGACGGTCAATCTCGGCCAGCTCGGGCCGCAGAACACTTTCGGCGCCGGCACCGACACCCTGACCGCCATCGAAAACCTGGTGGGTTCGGACTTCAACGACAACCTCACCGGCGACAACAACAGCAACATCATCACCGGCGGCCTGGGCAACGACATACTCAAGGGCGAGGGCGGCGATGACTTCCTGATCGGCGGCCTGGGCAACAACACCCTGACCGGCGGCAGCGGCGCCGACACCTTCCAGTGGCTCAAGGGCAACAGCGGCCACGACGTGATCACCGACTTCACCCCGGGCACCGACAAACTCGACCTGTCGCAACTGCTGCAAGGGGAGAACGGTACCGCCGCGTCGCTCGATGACTACCTGCACTTCACCGTCAGCGGCAGCGGCGCCTCATTGGTCACCAGCATCGACGTCAGCGGCATGGCCGGCGCAGCGCCGAACCAGACCATCGACCTGGCTGGTGTCGACCTGGCCAGCCATTACGGCGTCACACCGGGGGCGGGTGGAGTGATTGCGGGGGCGGACACGGCGACCATCATCAACGGGATGCTCAATGATCATTCGTTGAAGGTGGATACTGTTTGATCTGAAAAGCGGGCTACTCGCAATCGCGTTGGATCAGTCAACTTCACTGTTGAATGTGAAACCGCAATCGCGAGCAAGCTCGCTCCCACAGGGTTTTCAGTGAACCGGGATTGGGTGTTCGCCGCGAATACCTGTGGGAGGGAGCTTGCTCGCGATGAACGAAAACGCGGTGTATTGGTAAAAATTCACATCGGCTCCGGCGACCCGATCAACCGTCCCATCGCGCCGAACACGCCCAACGCCTTGATCGCTTCCAGCTCACCCGCAGTCTCGATCATTTCCGCTATCAACGGCAGGTCAATGCTGTTGGTCGCGCGGAAGATCGCTTCGATAAACAGCCGTTTATCCGGCTGCTCGTCAATGTGCCGGATATAGGCCCCGTCAATTTTCAGATACGCCAGGCCCAGCTGGGTCAGGTTGCCGATTTGGCTGAAGCTGCCGCCGAAGTGTTGCAGGCCGACGCGGTAGCCGGTGTTGTGCAGGCTATGGCTCATTCGTTGAAGCTCGTCGGGAGGCGGCAGTTGGCGTTCGTCGATTTCCAGGGTCAGCAGCGGAGCCAGTTCCGGCAGTGATTCGAGCATGTCGACGATCAACTTCAGTTGCGACTGATCGCGCAAGGTGCCGCCAGACACACTCAAGGCGAGCGGCCGGCGATTGACCGCAAGGTAGTCGAGAGTCGCTTCGAGCATCGCCAGGTCTAACCGCGCCGACCAACCGAAGCGCTCGATCCACGGCAAAAACTGCCCAGCGGCAATCGCCCGGCCCTGCGAGTCGAGCAGGCGAGCGAGGACTTTGTGATGCAGCACCTCACGGGTGTCGGCGCATTGCACCACCGGTTGAAAGTGCAACTGCAATTTGCCTTGGACCAGGGCGTCGTCGATCCAGGTTCGCCAGTCGTGATGGGATTGTTTCGGAGTGCTTTCGCGGTAGCTCACAAGCGCCCAAGGACGTTCGGGACGTTGGCGGGCTTCAGTCAGCGCCTGATCGAGGCGCAACAGCACATCGGTAGCGGCTTCGCCGGGGTGGTACGCGACGACGCCCAAATGGGCGACGGGCATGCAATCGCTGGCACCGGTCAAGCGCAGGTTTTCCAGGGTGGCACTGAGCTCGGAGGCCAGGCGCGTCGCCTCTACTGTACCCAGACCCGGTGTGAGCAGGCTGAACTCGCCCCCGCGATTGCGTGCGGCCAACCAGGTGCGTCGCTCCGGCAACCGCGTCAGGCGCTTGAGCAACTCGCCGACCGCGCCGATCAAGGCATCGGTCCGCTGACCGCCCAGACGCTGGTTGAGGCCGTTGAGGTCGTTGAGCCGCAGCGTCAACAAATGACCCTCACAGTTTTGTTCGGCGACCAGCAACTGGTCAGCCAATTGCTCATCGAGCAAGCGCCGATTGGCCAGCCCCGTCAGGCTGTCCTGATAAGACTCACTGCGCAGCTTCTCACTGCGTGCCGCCTCTTCGCTGAACAACGCCGCGAGTTTCTCGACCATCTGGTTCATCGCCAGCACCACACGTTTGAGTTCCGGCGTGCGTGGCAACTTCGGCAGGCTCAAGAACTCGCGATTACTGATGGCTTCGGCCTGGCGGACCATGCTGTCGAGCGGACGAAGTTGGCGCCGCAACAGCCAGCCACCGAGCACGGCACTGAGCACTCCGCACACCAGCAACCAGATCAGGCTGCCCAGGGTACTGTCCCAGAGTTTGGCCTGGGCGAACTGCGGATTGCTCAGCACTTCGACCCGCGCCACCTGCTGCCAGCCGCGCATGATCAGCGCATCGCCGCCCTCATGACGCAGATTGACCAGACTGACGAACCAGCCAGGCACACCGTTGATCGGCGCCGGGGCGCTGCGCTCTATCAGAACTTGTTGGTTATCGGTGCTGATGATGCGGATGTTGCTGAAATAGCCGCTGTCGAAAATCGAACTGACCATCAACTCCATCATCGCCGGGTCATCGACTTGGGCGGTCAGTGATAAACCCAGGGCGGTGGCGGCATCCTGAGCGTGAGCGCGCAACTGGCCAAGGGTCTGCTCGCGAGAGCTTTCCAGGCCGACAAAAAAACTGCCGCTGAACGCCACCAGCAAGAACAGGCAGATGGCGAGAAACAATTGATTGCGCAGTTTCATGAATCGCTCCTTGCTCCAGCGATTAGCCCTCGCCCACGGCGAACCCTTCGGCTTGCATCTTTTGCAGGACGTCTTGCCAGCGCGACAGTTTTTTCGAGTCGCTGCTGCGTTGACCACCGTTTTTTCCTGGCAAATACAGGCCTTCGGCATTGAAGGCGTACACCGGCAGCAGGTCTTTGCGCTGCGAGGCGGGGCGGATGTCGCCGATCAGATTGTCCAGCACCAATGGGTCGGCGGTGGGACTGCTGTAAAACGTCAGCACCATGTGTGCCTGGTTCTGAGCCAGTGCCTTGACGTAGGTGATGCGCAGTTTTTCGCTGGGAATGCCGAGCTGGCGCAGGCTGAAATATTTTGCCAGCGCGTAGTCTTCGCAGTCGGCGGCACCCTTGATCAGGGCCTCGACGGGCGTGGCCCAGTAATCGGTCTGACGCCAGATGCGGGTGTCGTCCTGAAAATTCAGTTGCTGATTGAAGAAGCGATTGACCGCACTCAACTGCTCGCGCTCCGGTGCGTCGCGTTCGCTCTGCAGCATCTGACTCCAGGCTTCGATTCGCCCGCGCGGTGGGCCGAGGGTGCCGTAGCGCTTTTCGGCGATTTGCAGGATCTGCGCAAAATCCCAGTCAGCCTGGACGCTGTTCAGTCCTGCCAGCAGGAAAGCGATCAGCAGCCATCCGCCGAACCGAAGTCGGGGCGTTTGCCATCCTGGACTACGCGGACCGCGGGGCATGTCGGGCTGCTCGGATGCAGATTGGTGAAGTCTAGGTGGTGTTTGTTGAAAGGTGGGGCTGGTCGTCGGGTCGAGGCGGTCTGGTAGCCGACTTGTCTTTTTTATCGTTGCTGCGGGTATGGCGGCTTATGGTTTCGGTGAGGACGCCCTACCAGCCAACCAATCTTTACCAGATGCCCCCGATCCAACTGTAGGAGCCGGCTTGCTGGCGATGGCGGCGGGCCCACGGAGCAGGACCGGAGCGAGGGCATGTCGAGCCACAGCGAGGCACCGAACGAAAGGGGCAAAAGCGCTTGGTTACTTGGCGCTTTTCCAAGTAACCCGCCGTAAGGGCGGAACCCTGGGTGGCCATAACCACAGCAACGGATATGTACCCAAACCCAAACCCAAACAAGCCTCAAACCTTACGCAAAGTCTTCTGCCTGAGAATATAGATCGTCACCAACACCGCACTGGTCAGCATGAACCCCCGGGCCCAAACCATCGGCACCAGATAGCAGGAAAACACAATGCTCACCCACATCAACCCAATGGCATAAACCTTACCCTTGAGCGGAATGCCATTGCCCTCGAGGTAGTCACGAATCCACGGCCCAAGCCTAGGATGATTCACCAGCCACCGATAAAAACGCGGCGAGCTGCGGGCGAAACAGGCGGCCGCCAGCAACAGGAAAGGCGTCGTGGGCAATACCGGCAGGAAAATTCCGATCACCCCCAACGCTACGCTCAGCCAGCCGATGGCCAGCAGCACGTAGCGCAACATCAGGGAGCGGTTGCCTATGGGGTTGTCCATAGGCAGGACCTTAGTGGTGGCGTGGCTTGAGGATCGCCGGTTTTTCGTCTGGCGCGTTGCACAGCAGGTACAGCGCAGTCAGGGCTTCCGGGATCTGCACGATCATGTCGTCCATCAGGTTGGCATCGGCGGCAATGTCGGAGAACTCCGGTTGTTCGTCGAACAGGCCCGAACCGACCATGATCGGCAGCAGCATTTCGCTGACTTCGTCTTCGGCGGTTTCGAACCAGGCTTCTTCGCGAAGGAACACGCCTTCCATGAAACCGATGCACCAGCCGCGCAACTCGGAATCATCCGGGTCTTCACCCAGGTCCAGGTCGCACGGCAACTCGAATTCTTCATCGGAGGCCAGTTGGCGAGCGATGTGGGCCTTGAGGCCGATCAGGGTGGCTTCGATCTCTTCGCGTTGAGCTTCGCTGCTGTAATGCGGCTCTTCGGCAAACAGGGCATCGATCCACTCACGATCCGGAACGACTTCGGAGCAGATCGACAGCGCGGTGAGGTAGCCGTGTGCGGCCACGTAGTCCAGCGCCTCGTCATGCAGTTCATCGGCGTCGAGGAAGACTTGCAGGCGGGTTAGTTGCTCAGCGAAGGACATTAAAAGACTACCTTGGGGAATGTTCGATGCGGGAATTCTAGGCCTTCTTGAGCGCTTGGGCCAGCCGCGCTGCATATTTGCCCACCGCTGCTCCTTGTAGAAGTTGCAGAAGGCTGCTCCTGCAGGCGATCGTGTTCGCTCACTCTTATCAGCGGTGCCCTGCGCGAGGTAGGCCTCGGGTATACTCGCGCGTTTTGTGATGCCCTGCTGGTTTCTCGGCTGAGATGTGAAGCGTCATGCAATGCGCACTTACTATTTGTCAGTGCAGCGTCGCGGGTTCTGAACCAGCCTTGCAGGGATGTTTCGGTGATTTTTGGAGTTTCTATGCTCGAGCAGGCTCAACGCGTCCTCAAGGACATCTTCGGCTACGACAGTTTCCGTGGCCGTCAGGGTGCAATCATTGAGCGCGTGGCCAGTGGCGGCGATGCCCTGGTGCTGATGCCTACCGGTGGCGGTAAATCCCTGTGCTTCCAGGTCCCGGCGCTGTTGCGCGAAGGCCTGGCGGTGGTGGTGTCGCCGCTGATCGCGTTGATGGACGACCAGGTGGCGACCCTCGAAGAACTGGGTGTGGCCGCCGCAGCGTTGAACTCCACCCTCAGTGCCGAACAACAGCGAGACCTGGCTGCCCGAATCAAGCGCGGTGAAGTGAAAATGCTTTACCTCGCCCCGGAGCGCCTGGTGCAGCCGCGCATGCTGAATTTCCTGCAAGGGCTGAACATTGCCCTGTTCGCCATCGACGAAGCGCACTGCGTGTCGCAATGGGGGCATGATTTCCGTCCGGAATACCTGCAACTGGGGCAGTTGGCGGAAATGTTTCCCGACGTGCCGCGCATCGCCCTGACCGCCACCGCAGACAAGCGTACCCGGGAAGAAATCGTCACCCGTCTGCATCTGCAAAATGCCGAACGCTTCCTGTCGAGCTTCGACCGCCCGAACATTTTTTACCGCATCGTGCCCAAGGAACAGCCGCGCAAGCAGTTGTTGGCGTTCCTTGCCGAGCGCCGCAGTGATGCAGGCATCGTTTACTGCCTGTCACGGAAAAAAGTCGAGGAAGTGGCCGCGTTCCTCAGCGAGCAAGGTTTCCCGGCGTTGCCGTACCACGCAGGCCTGCCCAACGATTTGCGCGCGCACAACCAGAAGCGCTTCCTCAACGAGGAAGGCCTGATCATGGTGGCCACCGTGGCGTTCGGCATGGGTATCGACAAACCCAACGTGCGCTTCGTCGCGCACCTGGACTTGCCGAAATCCCTGGAAGCCTACTACCAGGAAACCGGGCGCGGCGGCCGTGACGGCTTGCCGGCCGATGCCTGGATGGCCTACGGCCTGCAAGATGTGGTGATGCTCAAGCAGATGCTGCAGAACTCCGAGGGTGACGAACGCCACAAGCGTCTGGAACAGCACAAACTCGACGCGATGCTATCGCTGTGCGAAGAAACCCGCTGCCGCCGCCAGACCTTGCTCGCCTATTTCGATGAAGGCATGCCCGAGCCGTGCGGCCATTGCGATAACTGCGTCGACGGTGTGCAGACCTGGGACGCGACGGAACCGGCGCGGCAGGCGCTCTCGGCGATCTACCGCACCGGCCAGCGATATGGCGTCGGGCATCTGGTGGATGTGCTGCTCGGCAAGGACAATGAAAAGGTCCGCAGCTTTGGCCATCAGCACCTGTCGGTGTTCGGCGTGGGCAAGGCGCGGGCCGAGAGCGAGTGGCGTTCGCTGTTCCGCCAGTTGGTGGCTCGCGGCCTGGCCGATGTTGATCATGAAGGCTACGGCGGCCTGCGTCTGAGTGACACCTGCCGGCCACTGCTCAAGGGTGAAGTGACCCTGGAACTGCGCCGCGACCTGAAGGCGCAAACCACCGTCAAGAGCAGCAAGAGCCAGGCGAGCCAATTGGTGCGTGGCGAAGAGCGCGAGCAGTGGGAAGCGTTGCGTGCCCTGCGGCGTAAACTCGCCGAAGAGCACGGCGTGCCGCCGTACGTCATCTTCCCCGATTCGACCTTGCTCGAAATGCTGCGCAGCCAGCCGGCCTCGTTGGCGGAAATGGCCACGGTCAGCGGCGTCGGTGCGCGCAAGCTGGAGCGTTATGGCGAAGCCTTCCTCGAAGTGCTCGGTGGCCAGGCCGAGGCGCCCAAGGTGGTGGCCGACTTACGCCACGAACTGATCACGCTGGCGCGCGCGGGCATGACGCCGGTGCAGATCGCCGGGCAACTGCAATGCTCGGAAAAGAACGTCTACACCCTGCTTGCCGAAGCGATCGGCAAGCAGCAGTTGTCACTGGAACAGGCGCTGGATCTGCCGGAAGACTTGATGGGCGAAGTCCAGGACGCTTTCCTCGACGGCGAAGGTGAGTTGCCAGCGGTTTCGGAGATTTCCGAACTGTTTGCAGGCCGAGTGCCGGAAGGGGTCTTGTACTGCGTTCGGGCTGCATTACAGTCGGAATTCGAAATTTGAGTCATGGGTTCTACTGATGTAACGATTCAGTACAGAACAAGCCTTGCCTACAGCCAAGGCCCATGCTTAGCTGACTAATAATTAGCATTTCTCTATTTCAGTCTAATCATGAGTGTTTTATGCCGTTAACCGATCAACACCGCTTTGGCATGCAACTGGCCCAGATGTCGCGCGGCTGGCGTGCCGAACTGGACCGCCGTCTGGCCGGTCTCGGATTGTCCCAGGCGCGCTGGCTGGTGCTGTTGCACCTGGCACGCTTCGAACAAGCTCCGACCCAGCGCGAACTGGCACAAAGTGTGGGCGTGGAAGGGCCGACCCTGGCGCGGTTGCTCGACAGCCTGGAAAGCCAGGGGCTGGTTCAGCGTCAATCGGTGCTGGAAGACCGTCGGGCGAAAAAAATCGTCCTCTGCGCCACGGCGCGCCCTCTGATCGATCAGATTGAAACCATTGCCACCCAACTGCGCCATGAGCTGTTCGACGGTGTCGATGAGGCGGATTTGCGGATCTGCATGCGGGTTCACGGGCACATCCTGGCCAACCTTGAAAAGTCTTGAGGCATAACCTTTCGCCAGGTTTTTGAGATAGCGCGTCGAGCCGACTATAAGAACTACTGCGCAATATCGTGTTCGTACCGGATGTGCGAACGCGTGCAGATGGGTTTTGGTTAGTTAAGGGATGCTCATGCTAGAGAGTTGGCGAGTCGTTGTTCGGTTTGGCGCCAGGTATTTGCTGGGCGGTGCTGCGGTCACTTGGTCGGCGTTGGCGCCGGCACTGGGCCTGGGTGATATCACTCTGCATTCGGCGCTGAATCAGCCCCTGCGTGCGGAAATTGCGTTGATCGATGCCGCTGGTCTGGAAGAGGGCGAACTGTCCGTCAGCCTGGCAACGGCTGACGAGTACAGTCGCGCTGGCGTCGACCGGGTGTTCTTTCTCAACGACTTGAAGTTCACGCCGATCCTGCGCGGCAAGCGCAATGTGATCCGGGTGACCTCCAGCAAACCCGTCAATGAGCCTTTCCTGAATTTTCTTGTGCAGCTCAAGCAGCCCAACGGACGTTTGCTGCGCGAATACACCGTGCTGATTGATCCTCCGGGAACGCCGGGCATTGTCCCGATCGATGAAGAACCGGAGATCGATCGCAGCGCTTCTGCCTTTCCGAGTGTCCAGCGCGCGACCCCCGTCGCACCCGCGCCAACAAAACCGGCACCCCAATCCGCCGTAGTCCCTGTCACTGACCCGCTGGCCGAGCAACTGGCCGCCAGCGTGCTGCAAGTCCAGCAATTGCAAGCCACCATCGAAGCGCTCAACGGGAAGCTGCGAGCACAGGATGAGCAGATTGCCGGCGAGAAAAAACAGGTTATCGAGCTACAGACCCGGTTGGCAGAGGCACAAAACGCCGCATCGGAGCCAGCGGCCCCGGTTGTGGTCGCGCCAGCGCCGATTGCGGTTGAGCAGGCCAACACGAACGGGCTGTTGATTGGCGGATTGCTGGCGCTGGCGGGGTTGGTGTTGCTTGGCTGGTTCGTGTGGCGAAGTCAGCAATCGGCGCAGGCCCCCATCGAGACGTCGTCACCCCAGGCGCCGCTGCCGCATCCGCCTGCGCAACCGCAGAACGCTACAGCAGCGCTTTCATCGATTCCCGCGCACAGTGATGAACTGCCGGTCAGCGATGTGTTCGAGGAGGTGGCGGTCTATCTGGCCTACGGTCGATTTACCGAGGCTGCCGATTTGTTGCGAGAGGCGATGGCCAAAGAGCCGGAACGTACTGATCTTGCCGTGCAATTGCTGGAAGTGCTCGGTAAACAGGGCGATACCACGGCCTATGATGCGCAGGAAGCCACGCTGCGAGACACCGGGTTCGATGGACAAAAGCTCCAGGACATTCGTGCCAGCCATCCTAAATTGAAACCCATTGCACCGCTGGCCGCCGTCGTCACACCCTTGGTGACAGCGCCCATGGATGAGTCCCCGTTGAACCCGAATGACCTGGCGATGGATTCGAACTGGGACTTGATCGAACTCATCGACACTGTTGCGCCGGACGCGCCATTAGCGAGCGATCCGGCATTGCCTGAACCCGAGATTGAATGGGAAATCGAACCCGCCTCCCGGTCGCTGGACGACAGTTTCCTCGACGAATTCCGCGAGCCAGGCCCTTCGCTGGAGCTTGAGGCGCTCAACCTGGAACCGGTCGAACCTGACAACGCCGAAAAACTGGAGCAGGCCCAGACCTGTATCGATGACGGCGATCTCGACAGTGCCATCGCACTGCTCAACGAATTACTCAGGGACGCCGAGGAACCGCTGAAACAGACGGCTCGGAGTCTGTTGGCCGGTATTCGCTGAAAATCCAAAGATCGCCAGCGATGAAGATGATTATGATAGCGACGCCCGCTGACTCAAGAGATCTGCCTGTCATGACCGTTAGCAAACCGGAAATCATCATCACCTACTGCACCCAGTGCCAGTGGCTATTGCGAGCCGCCTGGCTGGCGCAGGAACTGCTCAGTACCTTTGGCGACGACCTGGGCAAAGTGTCCCTGGTGCCCGGAACGGGCGGGGTCTTTCATGTGTTTTGTAACGATGTGCAGATCTGGGAGCGCAAGGCTGACGGTGGCTTCCCCGAGGCCAAGGTGCTCAAGCAGCGGGTCCGCGATCAGATTGACCCGGACCGCGACCTGGGGCACAACGAGCGCACTCAGTGAGACGCCGCTTCCGCCGCTACGACTTTGCGACTTGAACCGCCAGAGAGCCTGCTCGACACCACAATCGCGACAATGATCAGCGCACCGCCGAACAGCATGCGCAGGCTCGGGTTTTCATTGAACAACAGCCAGGCCATGGTGATGCCATAAACCGGCTCCAGGGCAAAGACCACCGCAGCGGTACGCGCCTTGATCACCGCCAGGCTGGCAACAAAAAGGCTGTGGGCGACACCGGTGCAGAACACACCGAGCAGGCCGATCCACAACCAGTCGATGGCGCGCACCTCGCTCAAGTGCGGTGCCGCCGCCGGCAGCAGGCACAAGCCGACCACCAGGTTCTGACACAACGCTGCCTGCACCGGCGGGATCCGTGCCGAGCTTGCGCGGTTGGTCAGGGACAAGAGGGAAAACAGTAGCCCGGACAGTACCGACCACAGCAGGCCGGTCGTGGCGCCGCTGGCCAGATCGAACTCCGGCGTGACCAACACCAGCCCGACACTGACCAGCGCCACCAGCACGATCTCATTGGCGCGGATTCGCTCACGGAAAATCAGCCCTTCGAGGATCACGGTAAAGGCCGGGAAACTGGCGAAGCCCAGCGTCGCGATGGCCACGCCGGCGACTTTCACGGAAATGAAGAAACTCACCCAGTGCCCGGCCAGCAACAAGCCGCTGAGCAACAATCGACGCACATCCACCGCTGCAAGTCGTTGCCAGCGGGTATTGCTGGCAAAACGGACAAAGAATGCCAGCGCCACCACCGCGAACACAGCCCGGCCAAAGACGATGATCGCGGGTGACGCGGCGGCGAGTTTGCCGAACACACCGGTCAGGCCGAACATCAGAGCGCCAATGTGCAGGGCACCAAGGGCGGTACGGGGAGTCATGGCAATCCTTAAAAGTCTCAATCCGATCGACACTACGCCGATCACGTAGGCACAGCCTTCGGCAGTTCATGCATTGAACGCGCAAACATCCGTCATGTCTGTCGCCGGACTATTGTTATTTGTCGCCAGCCTCGCGCCGCAGTTTTCCCGGTGATGTGCCGAACTCCCTTAGCACGGCGGCGGCAAAGGCACTCTGGGAGCTGTAGCCAACCCGCGAAGCAATCTCGCCGATGGGCAGGTCCGAACTGCGCAACAATGCAACGGCCTTATGCAGGCGTCGACTGCGAATGTAGTCCATCGGCGTCTGGCCGCATTCGGCGACGAACCGCGCATGCAGGCGAGCGCTGGAGAGACCGGCCACGCGGGCCAGGTCGGCGACTTGCAGCGGGTAGGCGGCGTACTGGTCAATGTGCGCATTCAGCGCGTCGTACGGCAGGCGTCGACCGCCGACACTGTCGGGCCTGGCCTTGTTCAGGCTGGCCAGCAACAGCACCGCACCTTGTTGCGCGATCAGCGGATCATCCACCTGACTGTTGGCCAGCCAGCTGACCAATTGGCTTTGCCCGGCATCCAGCGACAAGCGACCGGCGTTGTCGAGCAAGCGACGACTGGCCTCGGCATGCTCGCCCAGGGATTGGCCAATCCATTGATCGTCGGGCACGTCCAGGACCAGGCAACGGCTGCCATTGGGGCTACCGCAGGCGTGATGAAACCCGGACGGAATCACCACCAAGCTTTGCTGAACCACCTGACTGCCGCGCCCATCGACTTCGAAATCCAGTGCACCCGTCAATCCGAACACCAGTTGCGCGTGTTCGTGGCTGTGGACGATCAGGTCTTCGGTGTATTGGCGCAGGGTGAGGATCGGTCTCATCGCGGGTCTCCCGGTTCTGGGCGCCAGTCTACACCGGCGCGGCTTAAGCGCGCTGTCACAAGACTGACTCGGCGCTGTCATGGGCCATTAACCCGGCCGGCGCAAGCTTGCCAAAACTTGTCCTGAGGGTTGCCCATGACCAGCGCCGAGCTCGCCAAACCCAGCCGTAAGCAACGTGTCCGGACCTTGTGGATTTCCGACGTGCACCTGGGCACGCGCGATTGCCAGGCCGAGCACTTGTCACAGTTTCTCAAGGGCTATCACGCGGACAAGATTTACCTCGTCGGCGATATCATCGACGGCTGGAAACTGCGCGGCGGCATGTATTGGCCACAGGCGCACACCAACGTGATCCGGCGCCTGCTGACCATGAGCAAACGCGGGACCGAGGTGATTTATGTCACCGGCAACCATGACGAATTCCTGCGCCGCTATTCGAAACTGATTCTGGGCAATATCCAGTTGGTCGATGAAGCGGTGCATGTGACCGCTGATGGCCGACACCTGTTGGTGATCCACGGCGACCAGTTCGATGTGATTACCCGCTACCACCGATGGCTGGCTTTTCTTGGCGACTCGGCCTACGAATTCACCCTGACCCTCAACCGCTGGCTCAACCATTGGCGTGCGCGTTACGGCTACGGCTACTGGTCGCTGTCGGCGTATCTCAAACACAAAGTGAAAACCGCCGTCAGCTTTATCAGCGACTTCGAGGAAGCCATCGCCCATGAATGCGTCAAGCGTGAGCTGCATGGCGTGGTGTGCGGGCACATCCACCATGCCGAGATCCGCAAGGTCGGCGAGGTGGATTACCTCAATTGCGGTGACTGGGTGGAGTCGTGCACGGCGCTGATCGAGCATTGGGACGGCACGATCGAGTTGTATCGGCTGGCGGATGCGCAGGCGCGGGAGGCGGTGTTGAAGGCAGCGAAGGTTGCAGAGCTGGCTTGAAACCTGCTCGGCTTGTACTGGCCCTATCGCGAGCAGGCTCGCTCCCACAGTTGATCCTGGGTGGTCACAAGATAGGTGTTCAGTGCCGATCCCATGTGGGAGCGAGCCTGCTCGCGATTGGACCGCGTAGCGGGCCCGCTGGATCTGTCAGGCAGTCGAATGCTCTTTCATCGCCGCCTTGTAGATCGAGTTCTTCGGCTGCGCAAACAACCGCTCCATCATCGGCTCGAAAAAGCTCAACGGCAGGGTGTCATACGCCGGATCAAACGCCGCCGCATCGTACCTGGCACAAAACTCGACGGTCGCCTGATACTGCGGGTGGTCGCGGAATTGCTCACGCAAATGCCGGTCCATGCCCAGGTGATGGAAGAAGTAGTAGCCCTGGAAAATCCCGTGTTTCTCCACCATCCACACATTCTCGGCGCTGACGAACGGCTTGAGGATCGCTGCGGCAATATCCGGGTGGTTGTAGGAACCCAAGGTGTCGCCGATGTCGTGGAGCAGGGCGCACACCACGTACTCTTCATCGCGGCCATCACGCCAGGCGCGGGTGGCGGTTTGCAGGGAGTGGGTCAGGCGATCCACCGGAAAACCGCCAAAATCACCTTCCAGTAGCTTCAGGTGCGCCGTGATTCGGGCCGGCAACTGGCGGGCGTAGGCACTGAAATCCGCGGCGATGATTGCCCAGTCTTCCTGGGTGCCGTCTTTCATGTGGGTGAATCGAGCGTTGGCATTCATTGGCAATCCCCGGGTGATCTAGAACGGCACGCGTCCCAGGATCATGTCGCGATACATGACGAAATCACCGAGCAGGCTGTAGAAAGGGTGCTGAAACGTTGCAGGACGATTCTTCTCGAAGAAGAAATGCCCGACCCACGCAAAGGTGTATCCGGCCAACGGCAAGGCCCACAACAGCATCCACGCGCCTCGGCCGATGGTCAGCGCCAGAATGAAAATAACCAGTGTCGTACCGATAAAATGCAATCGTCGGCAGGTACTGTTGCTGTGTTCGCTGAGGTAATAAGGGTAGAACTCAGCAAAGCTATTGAAACGCTTGATGTTTTCCACGACTGCGATCTCTGTGGTTATTGTTCTGACTGCAACTTGTTCTGCGGGTAGCTTATTTGAGTCTAGAGTGATCATTGGCATCAGCCAGTGACAATGGGCGCCACTTTAGTATCCTTCGGAAATGGGCTGTAGCACGCGGCCATCATGTAAGACACCGACATGAGCGAAAGAACGACTTCTGCAAGCTGGGCGATGGGGATTGTCAAAGCACTGGAAATGGACGGCCTGGATTGCCAGATACTGTTCAAGCAGCTGGGGCTCGACTATGCAGCACTGGATGATCCGGATGCGCGCTTCCCGCAAGATTCCATGACACGACTCTGGCAACGTGCGGTTGAGCTGTCCGGCAACCCGGCGATTGGCTTGAACATGGGCAAGGTGGTGCGGCCTGCGCAGTTTCATGTGACTGGCTACGCCTTGATGTCCAGCCAGACCCTGGCCGAAGGTTTCAAGCGCCTAGTCCGTTACCAGCGGATCATTGCTGAAAGCGCCGACCTCAGTTTTCGCCTGCTGGACGAGGGGTATGCGCTGATCCTGACGGTGCATGGCGATCATTTACCGCCGACCCGTCAAAGCGCCGAAGCCTCGCTGGCCTGCGCCCTGGCGCTGTGCGGCTGGCTGACCGGACGCACGCTGCACCCGCGCAAGGTGCTGGTGCAGGGCGATCAACCGGCCAATCTCGAACCCTACAAACAAGCCTTCCATGCGCCGCTGGTATTCAACGCACCTTACGATGCGCTGATCTTCGAACGCGCTGACATGGAAGCGCCGCTGCCGACGGCCAACGAAGCCATGGCGCTGTTGCATGACCGGTTTGCCGGTGAATACCTGGCGCGGTTTTCCGAGAGTCGGGTCACCCACAAGGCGCGGCAGGTGTTGTGCCGTTTGCTGCCCCAGGGCGAACCCAAGCGTGATGCCGTGGCGCAAACGCTGCACCTGTCACAACGCACGCTGCAGCGACGCTTGCAGGAAGAGGGCACGAGTTTTCAGACGTTGCTCGACGACACCCGGCGCGAACTGGCCGAACAGTATCTGGCGCAACCCACCATGACCTTGCTGGAAATCGCCTACCTGCTGGGCTTCGCCGACCCGAGCAATTTCTTCCGCGCTTTCCGTCGCTGGTTCGACGCCACGCCCGGCGAATACCGGGCGCGGCTGCTGCAAACGCCAGCGGTGGTCAATGGCGCCAGAACGCCGGAATACACAACACAAACACCGTAATGATCTCGAGTCGACCAAGGAGCATGCCGAACGAGAGAATCCACTTGGCAGCGTCCGGCAAGGTGGCAAAGTTGCCAGCCGGGCCGATGGTCTCGCCCAGGCCCGGGCCAACGCCCGACACGGTACTGGCGGCGCCGGTCAGGGCGGTCATCCAGTCCACGCCCAGCAGCGACAGCAGCAGCGCGATCACGCAGATGGTAATGGCGAAGAAGAACGAGAAGGTCAGGATCGAACGGACGATTTCTTCGTCGAGCCGGTGACCGTTGTACTTCTGCTTGATCACCGCGCGCGGGTGAATCAGTTGATTAAGGTTGGCCTTGAGCAGGATGTAGGCCACCTGAAAACGGAAAATCTTGATTCCGCCGGCGG
Source organism: Pseudomonas reinekei (assembly GCF_001945365.1). Taxonomy (GTDB): domain Bacteria; phylum Pseudomonadota; class Gammaproteobacteria; order Pseudomonadales; family Pseudomonadaceae; genus Aquipseudomonas; species Aquipseudomonas reinekei. Next base: position 74,920 of record NZ_MSTQ01000021.1, on the reverse strand, counting down.
TCGAGCCGGAGCAGCCACCCACGAATCCCAGATAGAAGAACAGCATCAGCGAGAAATTGCCCCACAGGCTGTAGTCCCCCAGTGCGAAGCCGGTGGTGGTCACTACCGATGTCACGTTCAGCGCCACATGCCGCAACGCATCCAGCCAGTGCAGCTGGGTGGTCCACCAATACCAGGTGCCGAGCACCAGCCAGGTCACCAGCAACATGCCGAGCAAGCCTTGCACCTGCTGATCCTTGATCAGCGCCCGGCGGTTACCGCGCAGGGTCGCCACGTACAGGGTGAACGGCAAGCTGCCGAGAATCATGATGACGACCGCCACCCAGTGCACTGCCGGTTGCGTCCACTTGGCCAGGGATTGGTCCGAAGTGGAAAAACCGCCGGTGGAGATCGCTGACATCGCATGGTTGATCGCATCGAACGGGCTCATCCCGGCCCACCAGAACGCCAGGCTGCCGAGTATGGTAATACCGACATAGGCTGCCACGATCAGGCGCGCCACCATGTGCGAGCGAGGCATGACTTTCTCGGAACGGTCCGACGATTCGGTCTGAAACAGACGCATGCCACCGATACGCAATAGCGGCAGAATCGCGACCGCCATGCCGATAAACCCGATGCCGCCGATCCAGTGCAGCAATGAACGCCACATCAGGATGCCGGGGGACATGGTGTCCAGGTGATTAAGCACCGTCGAACCGGTGGCGGTGATGCCGGACATGCTTTCGAAGAACGAGTCGGTGTAGCTGATGTGCTGGGTCAGCAGGAATGGCAGCGCGGCGAAGATACAGACCACCAGCCAGCTGCTGACGGTCAGCAGGTACATGTCCCGTGGCCGCAGGTGTACGTGTTCGGGGCGCCCGGGGATGACCAGGGCGAGGCCGGCGACAAAGGTGATCATGCTGGCCCAGAGGAAGGACGGCAGGTCGCCGGTGCGCTCGAAGATCACCAGCGTGGCCATGGGCACGACCATGGCGATGGCCAGGGTGATCAGGAAGATGCCGATGATGAAACCAATGAGACGTAAGGTCGGCAACGCCATGAAGTCCGCTCGGGCTGAATTAGGAAGGGCGCCATTCTACCTGCGAGGCAGGGCATGTAAACCGCACTGCCAGAGTAGTTACCGCTAGAATAGCTGCACAATTTTTTCTGGAGGTGGCCGATGCAGGCTCTCGACGCTTTGCTCAACCGTGTTTCCGTTCCACGACTGCTTGATCCCGCACCCACTGCCGAGCAGCGCGAAGTGTTGTTTGGCGCGGCCATGCGCGCACCGGACCATGGTCACTTGCAACCTTGGCGGTTCCTCACGGTAGAAGGCGCGGCGCGCGAGCAAATGGGCGAGTTGCTGGCAGAAGCCGCGAAGCTGCAGGACGGCGAAGTCACTGAGGCTGCCATCGACAAGGCGCGTAACGGCCCGTTGCGCGCACCCTTGGTGGTTGTGGTGATCGCTCGCGTGCAGGATCACGTCAAGTACCCGAAGTCCGAGCAATTGCTGGCGGCGGGGTGTGCGGCCCACGGGATTTTGCTGGCGGCTTTTGCCCAAGGCATCGGCGCCGTTTGGCGCACCGGCGACCTGGCGTACTCGCCGCATGTGGCCAAGGGCCTGGGGCTGGCGGAAGGCGAAGAGGTGATTGCCTTCCTGTACCTGGGCACACCGCAGAAAGAACCGCGGGTGGCGGAGAAGGTGAATCTGGCCGAGTTCGTCAGCGCCTGGCCAGCCGCCTAAGCGGCGACTCCCGGCACCAACGGAAATTCCAGGCTGGCAATAAACCCGCCCTCCGGGTGATTGGCCAGTACCAGGCTCCCGCCATGGCGTTCCGCTGCACGTCGCGCAATGGCCAGGCCCAGGCCATGGCCGGCGGCTGTCTGGCCGGGGGCACGATAGAACGGTTCACCGAGCTGATTCAAATGCTCGGCGTTTACCCCCGGCCCGTGATCGCGCACGGTCACGACAATTTTCTCGCCGTTGCGCAGCGCCTGTATTTCAATCGGCAGCCCCCCAGGCGGATTGAAGCGCTGGGCATTGCGCAGCAGGTTGTCCACGGCGCGCTCGATCATGGTCGGCCAGCCCTTGAGGTTCAATTGCGGTTCAGCGTCCAGCTGTACGAACTGGTCGGGCACACCCAGTTGAGCATCCTTTTGCAGGGTATGGAGCAGCGCATTGAGATCCACCTCTTCAGCGCTGGCGTTATCGGCATCGACGCGCGCCAACACCAGAATCTCGCTGATCAATGCTTCGAGCCGGTCGCATTCACGGGTCAGGCGCGGCCAGAGCTTTTCCCTTTCTTCAGGCGTCGCCCTTTCGGCCAATGCCAGCGCAATGCGCAGACGGGCGAGGGGCGAGCGCAGTTCGTGGGACACGTCACGCAGCAACTGCCGCTGACTGCCGATCAGGCTTTGCAGGCGGGCGCCCATGCGGTTGAAGTCATTGGCCAGCACGCCGAATTCATCGCGGCGGTTGGCCAGTTTGACCAGGCTGTTCTGTTGATAGGTGGTTTGTCCCAAGTCATGCACTGCGCCGCGTAAACGACTGAGCGGGCGGGTGATGGAAAAGGTCACCAGCAGGCTGAACAGCGTCAGCACCACCAGCGCAATGCCCAATGCACTCAAGGGCCAGAGCAGGCTTTCGCGGTGCCAGGCATCGAGTTCAGGATGGGGGATGCGGTAGATCAGCAGATAGGTGTCGCCGGTTTTTCCGCTGGTGTATTCGTCGGTCAGACGACGCCACGGCAGGCGGCGGTCATCGTTGTTCTGGCGTGCTTCGAAGGCTGCCGCACGGCGCGGGAATGTGCCTCGCACCACCGGGTCGCCACTTTCGTTGAGCACCTGGACGTCGATGTGATACTGGCGTTTGCGTTCTTGCAGAAGCTCCTGGGCCGCATCTTCGCCTTGGGCTTCGTAGGTTTGAGTCCATTGTTCGGCCAGGGTATTGAGGCCCGGGTGGCGGCTCAGGATCCACGCATCCTGGTTGAGCATGTGCCCGAGCAGAATGGAAAGCCCTGCCACCAGAGCGATGGCCAGCCAGAAGCTGGCCAGAATCCGCCAGAACAATGAGCGCACAGAAAATCCTCGAACTGACACAAACCGGTGTGGGAGCGAGTCTGCTCGCGAAAGCGTCGGCACATTCAATATCAACGTGACTGAACGAACGCTATCGCGAGCAAGCTCGCTCCCACAGTAGATCAAAAACATCAGACCCAACGGTGTTCAGCCGTTGGGTCTGGCGTTAACGCATTATTGCGCTTTTTGCGGCTGTTGCGCTTTCCAGGCCTTGAATTCAGCCCATTCGGCGCGACGCTCAGCCTTCTTTTTCTGGATCTCGTCGAATTGCTTCTGTTGATCCGGTTTCAGCAAGGCGCGTACATCCGCCTCGGCTTTTTTGTGGTTCGCGGCCATTTCGTCTTTCATGGCTTTCTGGTCGGCTGGCGAGAGTTTTTCCAGGTACTTGTCGACCACTTGCTTACGCTCGTGCATCTGCTCGCCCATGATCTTGCGGATCTGCTCGCGCTGTTCGCGGCTCAGGTCCAGCTCGCTGTACGGGCCTTTACCGTGCATGCCGTGCATCTGACCGCCGTGGCGCGGGCCGTCCATCGGGCCACCCAACGGGCCGGCGCCTTCAGGCATGGCCATGGCTACGGTCGGCAGAGCGGCAGCGAACATCAGAGCGATAAGAGTCTTGCGCATGGTGAATCTCCTTGTCTCATTCCCGGTACGTTCCGGATGAGTACAGATTACGGAGATCAAGGTCAGCGGCGGTCAGCGGTAGGTAAAGCTTGAGTAAAGAAGATTTCATCAGTGGCTGACATAACCCCGGCTTTTTTCGGTTCAGAGGCTGTAGTAATAGCCGCGGCTACGCAGGGCCACAATGCGCGGACGGCCATCGGGGTGTGGGCCGATCTTCTTGCGCAGGTTGCTGACGTGCATGTCCAGGCTGCGGTCATACAGGGTCAGTTTGCGGCCGAGAGCGATTTGCGCGAGTTCCTGTTTGTCCAGTGGTTCGCCGGGTTGCTTGAGCAGGGCTTCGAGCAGACGGCTTTCGGACACCGTCAGGGTCAGTTCTTTTTCATCGATGCTGACCACGCCGCGCACCGGGCTGAAACACAGATCGCCCAATTCGAGCTGGCTGGACACCGCCGCCGGATGACTGCGACGCAACACGGCGCGCAGGCGGGCAGTCAGTTCCCGTGGGTCGCACGGTTTGGCCAGGTAATCGTCGGCGCCCAGTTCCAGGCCGAGGATACGGTCCAGCGGTTCGCCACGGGCCGAGAGCATCAGCACGGGTAAATCCGGGTGATCGCTGCGTAACTGCTTGAGCAGTTCCAGGCCACTGCCGTCCGGCAGCATCACATCCAGCACCACGGCCGCCGGCGAGGTTTCGGCCAGCGCGCGACGGGCGCTCTGGCCATCGTGACAGGCGCGGACCTGAAAGCCTTCCTGACTCAGCCAACTGCTCAGCAGCTCACACAGCTCCTGATCATCATCAATTAGTAACAGCTCGCTCATGACTCACTCAATTTAGCCATTGTCGACGTTTTCGACTTGCACCACTGGCGAAGATACCGCAGAGCAGGGCCAATAGCGCTACCCCGGCGCCGATAACGAACCACTGCTGCTGATCGGTGAGCAACCGCGGCAACACGCTGCCGGCCTGGGCTTCCTTGAGTTGCAGCTTCAGACGCTGGTTCTCCTGGCGCAACCGGGCCAGCTGGGCGCTTTCGCGTTCGCCATCGGCATTCTGCAATTGTTTGCTCAGTTCTTCCCGTTGCCGTTCACTTTCTTTCAAACGCTGCTGCAACTCGTTGATCTGGCTGCCGGCGCTCAGGGACAAAGGCGTCGAACTGCCGCCCTCGGCGCTTTCTTCACCGTGGGCGGGGGCCATGATCGACAACGTGACCAATAACAGACACAACGGACCTTTGCGCATCGCGACTCCTGATTCCAATACGAGTATTGGGAAGTTGTCGGCCGGCAAAGGAGAATAATGAGCGATTGAGAACGCGATGAACCGATGAGGTTCACCGCGGGGGAGGGCGTTACGGCAGGACTTGTTTGAACGGTTTGACCAGAACGTTGGCGTAGACGCCTGCGGCGATGTACGGATCGGCGTCGGCCCAGGCCTGTGCGGCGCTCAGGGAATCGAACTCGGCGACGATCAGGCTGCCGGTGAAACCTGCTGCGCCCGGATCATTGCTGTCGACAGCCGGATGCGGACCGGCCAGAACGATGCGGCCTTCACCCTTGAGCGCTTGCAGACGCTCAAGGTGCGCAGGCCGTGCGGCCAGGCGGGCTTCCAGGGAGTTGGCGACGTCTGTGGCAATGATTGCGTAAAGCATGTCAGTCCTCGGTTTTTGGCGATGTGGTATCGGCGTCGTGCAGATGACGGGACAGGTAGATGCCCTGGCCAATCAGGAACAGCAAGGTCATGCCCAGGCTGCCGAAGACCTTGAAGTCGACCCAGTAGCTCTGGAAGGTGAACGCGACGAACAGGTTGGCGGCACCGCAAAACAGGAAAAACACGATCCAGGCGATGTTCAGGCGTGTCCAGACCGGGTCCGGCAATGTCAGGGCATGGCCCATGATGCGCTTGATCAGCAGGCGATCACCGATGAAGTGGCTGCCGATGAAACCCAGGGCGAACAGCCAGTTGACCACTGGCGCCTTCCACTTGAGGAAGGTTTCGCTGTGGAAGGCCAGGGTCAGGCTGCCGAAGACCAGGCAGGCGACGAGGGTCAGCCACTGGCTCTTCTCCAGCTTGCGCTGCTTGATGAACAGTGCGCCGTAGACCACCAGCGAACTGATGATCAGCATCGCGGTGGCGCTGTAAATACCGCCTACAGTTACCTCGTGGCCGGCGATGTCGACGACCCGTGGATCTATTTTGAAAACGATGAAAAACAGCAGGAGCGGGATGAAATCGATGAATTGTTTCACAGTGGCAGCCAGAAGCAGGATGTGGCGGCATAATAACAAACATATGGGCGCGCGATAGCGCCAGCTGATTTGAGGTTACAAAGCCCTGTGAATGTTGATTTGCACTGCCATAGCACGGCCTCCGATGGCGCCCTCGCGCCTGCGGTACTGGTTGCGCGTGCGTTCGAGAAAGGCGTGCGAGTCCTGGCCTTGACCGATCACGACACCCTCGAAGGCATCGCCGAGGCCCGGGAAGCGGCGAATGCGCTGGGGATGCAACTGGTCAACGGCGTCGAATTGTCCTGCACCTGGGGCGGCGCGACCATTCATGTGCTGGGCTATGGTTTCGATGTCAATGCCGCACCGTTGGTCGAAGCGATTGCCAGATTGCACGATGGCCGCTGGCTGCGGTCCGAAGAAATAAGCCGCAAGCTGGCGCTCAAAGGCATGCCCGGCGCGCTGGAAGGCGCCCGGGAAATCCAGCAGGAGCTGGGCGACAGTGGCAATGCACCGGCCCGGCCGCACTTTGCCGACTGGATGGTACGCGAAGGGCTTGTAAAGGATCGTGCCGAAGCGTTCCGCAAATGGCTGGGCGCCGGCAAGCTAGGGGACGTCAAGCAACACTGGCCGACCCTGGAAGAAACCGTCGAAACCCTGCGCGCGGCCAAGGCCTGGGTCAGTCTGGCCCACCCCTGGCATTACGAGTTCACTCGCAGCAAGCGTCGTCGCCTGATTGCCGACTATATTCAAGCAGGCGGCCACGCGATCGAAGTGGTCAATGGTTACCAGCCCGCCGACCAAGTGGGCAGCCTGGCCATTCTTGCCCGCGAGTTCGGTCTGCTGGTCAGCGCCGGCAGCGATTTCCATGGCCCAGGCGGGTGGTCGGAAATCGGTGAGTACCGCCCGCTTCCGGAGGATCTGCCACCCCTGTGGTGTCGATTCAAACATGACCCAGTTATTGCCGCCGTCTGAACAGGTAGAAAATGTGAGTCAATTTTTCCAGATTCATCCGGAAAACCCGCAAGCGCGCCTGATTAAGCAGGCTGTCGAGATCATTCGTAGCGGCGGGGTGGTGATTTATCCCACGGACTCCTCCTATGCAATCGGTTGCCAGATCGGTGACAAGGTCGCCGTGGAACGCGTGCGCCGTTTGCGTGGGCTGGACGACAAACACAACTTCGCGTTGATCTGCAGCGACCTGTCGCAATTGGGCCTGTTCGCCAAGATCGACACCGGCACCTTCCGTATTCTCAAGGCTCACCTGCCAGGGCCTTACACCTTCATTCTCAACGCCACGCGTGAAGTGCCGCGGCTATTGCTGCACCCGAAAAAACGCACCATCGGCCTGCGGGTGCCCAGCCATCCGATCGCGTTGGCCTTGCTGGATCAACTCGGCGAACCGTTGATGAGCGTGAGCCTGATCATGCCCGGCGAGACTGACCCGATGTCTGATCCTTACGAAATGCGCCAATTGCTCGAGCACCAGGTCGACCTGATCATCGACGGCGGTTTCGGCGGGATCAAGGCGTCCACGGTGATCAACCTCGCCGACGGCGAACCGGAGGTGATCCGCGTCGGTTGCGGCGATCCAACGCCGTTCATGGCCGAGGCGTAGATGTCCGCAGTAGAACCCGTCGACAGTCAGGCCGGAGCCCAGCAAGAGCTGCCCTTCGCCATGGTCTATGGCCAGGCGGTCATGGAAATGCCGCTGGACCTTTACATCCCGCCGGATGCGCTGGAAGTCTTTCTCGAGGCGTTCGAAGGCCCGCTCGACCTGTTGCTGTACCTGATCCGCAAACAGAACATCAACATCCTCGACATCCCGGTGGCGGAAATCACCCGCCAGTACATGGGTTATGTCGAGCTGATGCAGTCGGTGCGCCTGGAACTGGCCGCGGAATACCTGGTGATGGCCGCGATGCTGGCCGAGATCAAGTCGCGGATGTTGCTGCCGCGGGCCGAAACCGTCGAAGAAGAGGAAGACGACCCGCGTGCCGAACTGATCCGCCGCTTGCAGGAGTACGAGCGTTTCAAGGCCGCCGCCGAAGGCATCGACGGCCTGAGCCGCGTCGGTCGCGATGTGCTGGTGCCCAAACTCGACGCCCCGGAGGCGCGGGCGCGCAAGCTGTTGCCGGACGTGCGTTTGTCCGAGTTGTTGATGTCCATGGCCGAGGTGTTGCGCCGAGGCGACATGTTTGAAAGCCATCAGGTCAGCCGCGAAGCGCTATCGACCCGCGAACGCATGAGCGATGTGCTGGAGCGGCTCAAGGGCGGCGGTTTCGTGCCGTTTGTCGAGCTGTTCACCGCTGAAGAAGGGCGCCTGGGGGTTGTCGTGACGTTCATGGCCATCCTCGAACTGGTGAAGGAATCCTTGGTCGAGTTGGTGCAGAATGAGCCGTTCGCCGCGATCCATGTGCGAGCCCGAGCCGAATAACGAGTTTAATCATGAACCTGAGTGAACCCCGCGAGCTGGCGCCATTGCTTGAAGCCTTTCTGTTGGCCTCGGGAAAGCCGCAATCCCTGGAACGTCTGTTCGAACTCTTCGAAGAAGGCGAGCGGCCGGAACCGGCGGTTTTCAAGAAGGCCCTGACCATTCTGGGTAAATCCTGCGACGGCCGTGCGTACGAGCTCAAAGAAGTGGCTTCCGGCTATCGCCTGCAAATACGCGAGAAGTTCTCGCCGTGGGTCGGCCGACTGTGGGAAGAGCGGCCGCAGCGATATTCGCGGGCCATGCTCGAAACCATCGCGCTGATCGCCTATCGGCAGCCGATCACCCGGGGCGAAATTGAGGATGTGCGGGGCGTGGCGGTCAACAGCCAGATCGTCAAGACGTTGATGGAGCGCGAATGGATTCGCATCGTCGGCTACCGCGACGTGCCGGGCAAACCGGCGATGTTCGCCACCACCAAGGCGTTTCTCGATCACTTCAACCTGAAAAACCTCGACGACCTGCCACCGCTGGCGGAACTGCGCGAGCTGGAACCTGATCCGGTGCTCGATTTCGATGACGCGCCTGTGCCGGCATCGTTGCAAGAATTGGCGGACGCCAGCGCCGAACCGGAAGAACCGAAGGAAGAAACCAGTTTCCACACGCTGTTGCTGGAGCTGGACAGCATGGAAGAGGGGATAAAGACCGACTTCGACGATTTGCTGCGCGATGGGCTGGAGTTCCAGCCGGATCCGGAGCTGGGTGATGCGCAGCCGGAATCCGGGGTCGAGCAAATCGAGTCAGAACCGGAAGCCGAAGCAGAGCCAGAACCAGAACCAGAGCAGGAAAGCGACATCCTCGGCGTTGCCGAAGCCCGTGAAAAACTCCTGGCCGCCGTTGCTGCCCTGGAGCAGCCGAAACCGGAGCCGGCGTTGTCCGACGAAGAGGCCGAAGCCCTGGCCCTGGCCGAAGCCATCGAAGCCGAACGCCGCGCATTCGAAGACTGACCCGATGCCTGCTGGCAATGGAGATTCTCCGGTGAGAGCGAGGCTGCTCGCGATGACGGCGGCACATTCAATATCTTTGTGGCAGTCACACCGCTATCGCGAGCAGGCTCGCCCCCACAGGGTGCTGTATTTATGGAAAACATCGCACCACCGGTCGGCGGAAAAACCCGTAAGTCCCGATTGTTCAGCTAGTCTCTGATGCGCAAACGCCCGCATGCGCGTATGATTCGCGACCCTTCGGCGATCCCTTCGCCCGAGTACCCCGTTTTCAGAACACACCGGGAGGTGCCCAGATGAGTATCAAAGACCAGAAAGACGACCAGGAAATCGGCCCGGCAGGCGAAAAACTGCAGAAAGTCCTCGCCCGTATCGGCGTCGGCTCGCGCCGTGATGTGGAAGCCTGGATCAGCCACGGCCGCATCAAGGTCAACGGCAAAGACGCCACCCTTGGCCAGCGCGTCGACATGCACGATGCCATCACCATCGATGGCAAGGTGATCAAGCGCGAAGAGGCTGCCGAGTCGGTCCGCCGCGTGATCATGTACAACAAGCCCGATGGCGAGATCTGCACCCGTGTCGACCCGGAAGGTCGCCCGACCGTGTTCGACAAGATGCCAAAGCCGAAAGAAGGCCGCTGGATCAACATCGGTCGCCTCGACATCAACACCACCGGTTTGCTGATGTTCACCACCGACGGTGAGCTGGCCAACCGCCTGATGCACCCTTCCTACGAAATGGACCGTGAATACGCGGTACGCGTGCGTGGCGAAGTCGATGACGAGATGATCGAGCGCCTGAAGGCTGGCGTTGTCCTCGAAGACGGCCCGGCCAAATTCACCGACATCAAACAGGCACCCGGTGGAGAAGGTTTCAACCACTGGTATCACTGCGTGGTGATGGAAGGTCGCAACCGTGAAGTGCGTCGCCTGTGGGAATCCCAGGGCCTGGTGGTCAGCCGTCTGAAACGCGTGCGTTTCGGTCCGGTGTTCCTCAACTCCGACCTGCCGATGGGCCGCTGGCGCGAAATGAGCCAGTACGAAGTCGACATTCTGAGTGCCGAAGTCGGCCTGACGCCGGTCGCGATGCCGCAGATGAACGCCAAGAGCAAAGACAAGCTTGACCGGATGCAGCGCAAATCGTCGCGGCCGATGGCCAAGACCGAGCGCGTACGTACTCTGCGTCCTGCTGCTGGCACCGCCGCACCGGCCGCGCCGCGCGCAAGCCGTGAGCCGCAGATCGAAGGCGAGCGTCCGGGTCGCAAGCCTGCTGCCCGTCAGGACGGTGAACGCGGACCGCGTACGCCGCGTCCGGCCACTGGTCGTACCGAGCGTGGCGAAGGACGTGGGACGCCGGTAGCGGATCGTCCAGCCGACACCAAGCGTCCGGCCAAGCCGGCGCCGAAGCGTCCGGGGATCAAGCTGGTCGACGGTGATACCCCGTCGGGCAAGCGCCGTGGTGCACCGGCCGGTTCGGGTCAGCGTCCGGGCTTTGGTCGTCGCAAGCCTGAGTAATCAGTAAGCGCTTGATAAAAAACGCCAACCTTCGGGTTGGCGTTTTTTTGTGCCTGATTTTAGCCCTGTGGTGTATTCGGGGGGCGCCTACGCGAGCAGGAGACCGGTTTGTTCCATAGAAATGCGATCCCTTGTGGGAGCGAGCCTGCTCGCGAAAGCGCCAGTCGCCACAACGAATTGTCCGAAGTGGAAAGACTGAATTACGCCTTGTAAAGAAAATCTTACGGAATTCGCAGATTAGTCCCGTGAAACCTCAGCTTCGCGGATGTCGTAAGAAAATTTTTACGCTCAACTCTCTCCGGAGCTTCTTCCACCTCTCTAACCCGCTTGTTTTCGCGCCCCATGCAAGGTGTTATGCGCGCCATGCCTGTCGTGCAGGTGCATAACAAAAAGGGAGGCGCAATGAACGCCGCAATCCGTTTCCAGTTCTCCGCCAGGGGTGTTTTTTCTGTCGCCCCCGCCAATGACCCGCAAGGGTCTGACCCTTTATTTGCAGCCGCCCGAGTCGCTCGGGGCGGACACAGGCAATCCCGGCAATAGACACGCTTGTCCAGCGGGTCTGGCGGCAGGGGGTTAGCGGTGTACAATGCGCGCGTTTTACCTGTGACCTCCTGCGCATCTGCGCAATTCTCAAGGCTATCCGCCTTGTTCACTCCGCCGCGTCACGAGCGTGTCGGGTTCGATTTCGTCACAGATAAAAACAAACAGGTGACGCATGACCGTTGTAAATACGCTGAACTCCTGGTGCCTGCGCTGGGGTTTGATCGGTGCCGCTTAACGCCTTTCTTGAGCAGCAACGTCTTCTGAACATCATCAAACCTTGCGTGAGACCCTTTTCATGAGTGGACAAAACTCGCACTCAGGCGAGCTGAAACGCGGCCTGAAAAATCGCCACATTCAACTGATCGCCCTCGGTGGCGCGATCGGTACCGGTTTGTTCCTCGGCTCGGCCGGGGTACTGAAATCCGCCGGCCCATCGATGATTCTCGGCTACGCCATTTGCGGCTTCATTGCCTTCATGATCATGCGCCAACTGGGCGAAATGATCGTCGAAGAGCCGGTGGCCGGTTCCTTCAGCCACTTCGCGCACAAATACTGGGGCGGTTTTGCCGGGTTCCTGTCTGGCTGGAACTGCTGGATCCTGTACATTCTGGTGGGCATGTCCGAGCTGACCGCGGTCGGCAAATACATCCACTATTGGGCGCCGGACATCCCGACCTGGGCCTCCGCAGCTGCCTTCTTCGTGCTGATCAATGCGATCAACCTGGCCAACGTCAAAGTGTTTGGCGAAGCCGAGTTCTGGTTTGCGATCATCAAGGTCGTGGCGATTGTCGGTATGATCGGTCTGGGCAGCTACCTGCTGGTCAGCGGTAACGGCGGCCCGCAAGCGGCGGTCAGCAATCTGTGGACCCACGGCGGCTTCTTCCCGAATGGCATCAGTGGTCTGGTGATGGCCATGGCGATCATCATGTTCTCTTTCGGTGGCCTGGAAATGCTCGGTTTCACCGCCGCCGAAGCGGATAAACCGAAAACCGTGATCCCCAAAGCGATCAACCAGGTGATCTACCGGATCCTGATTTTCTACATCGGTGCACTGGTCATCCTGCTGTCGTTGACGCCTTGGGACAGTCTGCTGACGACCCTGAACGCCTCCGGTGATTCCTACAGCGGCAGCCCGTTCGTGCAGGTGTTCTCGATGCTCGGCAGCAACACCGCCGCGCACATCCTCAACTTCGTGGTCCTGACCGCGGCGCTGTCGGTGTACAACAGTGGCACCTACTGCAACAGCCGCATGCTGCTGGGCATGGCTGAGCAGGGCGATGCGCCGAAAGCGCTGGCGAAGATCGACAAGCGCGGCGTGCCGGTACGTTCGATCCTGGCTTCGGCTGCGGTGACCCTGATCGCGGTTCTGCTGAACTACCTGATTCCGCACAGCGCGCTGGAACTGCTGATGTCGCTGGTGGTTGCGACCCTGGTAATCAACTGGGCGATGATCAGCTTCTCGCACTTCAAGTTCCGCCAGCACATGAACAAGACCAAACAAACGCCGCTGTTCAAGGCCCTGTGGTACCCGTACGGGAACTACGTCTGCCTGGCGTTCGTGGTGTTTATCCTTGGCGTCATGCTGTTGATTCCGGGGATTCAAGTCTCGGTGTACGCGATTCCGGTGTGGGTCGTGTTCATGTGGGTGTGCTACGGCATCAAGAACAAGCGCAGTGCACAGCGTGTAATGCAAACCGCTGTGGAGTAATTCCCCGCAAAAACAACAAACCCGGCCAAGTGCCGGGTTTGTTGTTTTCAAGGATCACACAAAATCCTGTGCGAGCCTGCTCGCGATAGCGGTGGATCAGCCAACTTGATGTTGTACGTGCCGACGCCATCGCGAGCAGGCTCGCTCCCACAGTGGGGTCGTCATTCGCGGTATCCTGCACCCTCTGAATACGGACGCTTTTCCATGCTGGTGATTTCCAACAATGTGCATCTGCCGGATGCCGAGATCGAGCTGTCCGCCATTCGTGCCCAGGGCGCTGGTGGGCAGAACGTCAACAAGGTGTCGAGCGCCGTGCACCTGCGTTTCGACATTGCGGCCTCGTCCTTGCCCGAGTTCTACAAGGAACGGCTGCTGGCGCTGCGCGACAGCCGCATCACCAGCGATGGCGTGCTGATCATCAAGGCCCAGCAATACCGGACCCAGGAGCAGAACCGCGTCGATGCCCTGGAGCGTTTGGTCGAGCTGATCCAGAGCGCCACCAAGGTCGAAAAGAAACGCCGCCCGACCAAGCCGACGCTTGGTTCAAAGACGCGGCGGCTCGAATCCAAAAGCAAGCGCGGCCATATCAAGGCCGGGCGCGGCAAGGTCGACTTCTAACGCGTGTCGCGGGTTTCACGCTGCCTCGGTGCCTGACGGTACAAGTACACGCTGAGCGCCAGGCCACTGAGTGCCGCCAGTGCGGCGAACAGGAAGATTGAAGCAAAGCCGAATCCGGCGGCAATCGCACCGGCCAGTGGTCCGGTGATCCCCAGCGACAGGTCGATGAACAGCGAATAAGCCCCCACCGCAGCGCCACGACTGGAGGCGGGTACGAGGTTGACCGCTTCCACCCCAAGCGCCGGGAACACCAGCGAGAAACCGAAACCGCTCAATGCCGCACCTGCCAGCGCCCAGTGCGCGTCCGGTGCCAGCCACAGCAGCAACAGGCCCAGGGTTTCCACCGACAAACAGGCAATCGCCACGCGAAAGCCGCCGAGGCGGTTGATCAGGTTGCCGAACAACAGGCGCGCGCCGATGAAGCTGGCGCCAAACAGGCTCAGGCACAGCACTGCGTTGTCCCAGTGCTGCGTGGCGTAATACAGGGTGATGAACGTGGCGATGGTGCCGAACCCGATGGAGCCCAAGGCCAGGCCACAGCCGTGGGGCAACACTCGGCCAAGCACATGCATGAAAGGCAAGCGCTCGCCGACAACGATCGGCGCGGCGGTTTTCCGCCAGGCCAGCAGCAGACCCAAAACGGCCAGCAGCACGATACTCGCGCCCATGCTCCACAAGCCCATTTTACTGACCAGCAAAACACCCAACGGCGCACCGATCGCCAGTGCGCCATAGCTGGCGATGCCGTTCCATGAGATGACCTTGGCGGTATTCGCCGCGCCCACCCGGCCGATGCCCCAGCCAATCGAACCGGACCCCACCAGGCTTTCGGCGCTGCCGAGGACCAGGCGGCCGATCAGCAGGCTGATCAGGCTGAGCATCGGCAAGCTTTGGGTCCAGGCTGAAATCAGCATGAACACACCACTCAAGCCACACCCGGCCAGGCCGTACATGACCGCCAGCTTGCTGCCTTTGTTGTCGATGATTTTCCCGGCATACGGACGGCTGAGCAGGGTGGCCAGGTATTGCACGCTGATTACCAGACCCGCGATCACAGCGCCAAAGCCCAGGTCGCTGTGGACATAACCGGGCAATACGGCCAAGGGAATGCCGATGTTCAGATAGCCGATAAAAGTGAAAAGGACGATGGATACAACTTGCAGCGTGACCGCCAGGGGGCGCTGGTTTTCAGACATGGGTAAAGGTCCACGGTAAAGCAGGATAGATAGGCTGCTTATGATAGCGGGGCTGGCTGTCGTGGGTTGTGTAAAAGTAAAACTAATTGCCGGGCGGTGTCACTCGGGCTTGGCAGGGGCTACCAGTTGCGTGGTGACCAGCGCGGCCAAGGCATTTTCTTCCGTGCCGAAGCGGGCTAGCAAAGCGGCTTGTTTCGCGGGAGGGAGGCGATTCCAGATCTCGATCATTTTCTCGGCGGTGCCGATCAGGACGCTGGCCTGGGCTTCGCTAAATTCATCGGTCATGGTCAAGGGCTCATCAGGCAGTGTGGAAAGCGCATGTTAGCGCTTTCCACACGGTCTGTACGGCGGGTGGTTCAGTCTTCGCTGTCAGCCTGGCAGCTGTCAGGTGCTTCTTTGGGCTCGGGCTGTTGTGCACCGGCTTGTTGCGTGGTCGTCTGCTCAGGTACGTGCAGGCTTGGGAAGGGGAGATTAGGAATCTCGTGCATGGTTGCGCTCCTCGCTAAGTCTGTTGATAGATCTGGTAGATCCGCGCTTTTAAAAAGCTTGGGCAGGATACAGCAGTAAAAATGACAAACAGACTTTTAAATCCATTTGTTTCGACAGACGGGGTTGTCTAGACATGACTGGGGGAGCGACCGAAAACAAATGTGGGAGCGTGCCTGCTCGCGAAAGCGGAGTGTCATTCAATGGTGAAGTTGACTGATAGATCGCATTCGCGAGCAGGCTCGCTCCCACAGGGGCTTGCCGTGCCTGAAGGTTACTTGCAGACGCTGGCGATTGCCTCGGCCAGCAAATCCAGACGCGTCGCATCAATCCCCGCCACGTTGGCCCGGCCCGAGCTGACCATGTACACGCTGTGATGATCGCGCAGGTTTTTCACTTGCTCCGGCGACAGGCCGGTATAGGAGAACATCCCGCGCTGCACGCCAATGTGGGCAAAGCGCTCGCGCAAACCGTGGGGTTCGAGCGCTTCCATCAAGCCGCTGCGCAGTTGGGCGATCCGCAGACGCATCGCTTCCACTTCGTCGGCCCACAGGCGTTTCAGTTCCGGGTCGCCGAGGATGGTTGCCACGACCGCGGCACCATGGTCCGGAGGCGTCGACCACAAGTTGCGGGCGATGTTGGCCAACTGGCTGCGGATATCGGTGAGCTTGTCGGCGGTTTTCGCGCAGACAATCAGCGCACCGGTGCGGTCGCGGTACAGGCCGAAGTTCTTCGAGCAGGAACTGGTGATCAGCACTTCCGGCAACTCGGCGGCGAACAATCGGGTCGACCAGGCATCCTGCTCCAGGCCATCGCCGAAGCCCTGGTAGGCGAAGTCGATCAGCGGCAGCAGTTCGCGTTTGCGCACAACCTCCAGCACACGGCGCCAATCGTCGTGGGACAGGTCGAAGCCGGTCGGGTTGTGGCAGCAGGCGTGCAGTAACACGACATCGCCCTTGGGCGCCTCGTTGAGCGCGGCGAGCATGCCGTCAATGTCGAGCCGGTTGTCACTGCCCACGTAGGGGTAGTGGCTGACCTTGACCTTGGCCGCCGCGAAAATCGTTTCGTGGATTGGCCAGGTTGGATTGCTCAACCACACGCCACGGCCGGGCAGGCACTGGGCAATGAAGTCGGCGCTCAGACGCAGCGCGCCAGTGCCGCCCGGGGTCTGGGTGGCGCCGGCGCGCTGTTGCGCGATCAGTGCCGAGTCGGCGCCAAGCACCAATGCGTTGATCGCTTTGCCAAATGCAGGTTCGCCGTGACCACCGATATAGGTCTTGGTGTTCTGACGCTCCACCAGACGCGCCTCGGCCAGTTTCACCGACTGCGGAATGGGCGTCAGGCCTTGGGCGTCTTTATAGACACCCACGCCAAGGTCGAACTTGCGCGGGTTCGGGTCCTGCGCATAGGCCTCCATCAGGCCCAGGATCGGGTCGCCGGGTACGCGGCCGATGGCATCGAAGTGCATTACTTGCGGCCCTCGGCGTCCTTGGCAACGATGTCAGTGCGGGCGGCCATGATGAAGTCGTTGCGGTGCAGGCCTTTGATCGAGTGGCTCCACCAAGTCACGGTGACTTTGCCCCACTCGGTCAGCAGGCCAGGGTGGTGACCTTCGGCCTCGGAGATTTCACCGACAGCGTTGGTGAACGCCAGGGCGTGCTTGAAGTTCTTGAACAGGAAAATCTTTTCCAGCTGCATGATGCCGTCGCGGACTTCGATGTTCCAATCCGGGATCTGCTTGATCAGGATCGGCAGTTCTGCGTCGCTGACTTGTGGAGCATCGGCGCGGCAGGCTTCGCAATGGGCTTGGGTAAGTGCGGTCATGATGTATTCCTGAAATCGAATGTTGGGAAATCGGCCGTCAGTAACACCACGCTAATGCAAAGCGTGGGTTTACGACAGGCTCACTTGATCTTAAAAGTCGCGGTTCACGCAGCTTTTGGTTTGGGCGGAAATTTCGGTGCGTGCAGACCCATCTGCATCGCTTGCTTGACCATGCCCATGATGTCTTCGTGGGCGAGATCGAACAGACGCTTGAGATTCGGCAGCGCGAAATACAGAGGTTGAAGGATGTCGATGCGGTATGGCGTGCGCATGCATTCCAGCGGATCGAACGGCTGATGCTCAGGCTCGTCCGACAGGCAGTAAACGGTTTCTTTCGGCGAGGACAGAATGCCGCCGCCGTAGATGCGCTGGCCTTGCGGGGTGTCGACCAGGCCGAACTCGATGGTCATCCAGTACAGACGCGCCAGGTACACGCGTTCTTCCTTCGACGCCTGCAGGCCAAGTTTGCCGTAGGTGTGGGTGAATTCAGCGAACCAAGGGTTGGTCAGCAGCGGACAGTGGCCGAAGATCTCGTGGAAAATGTCTGGCTCTTGCAGGTAATCCAGCTCTTCACGGGTACGGATGAAGGTGGCCACCGGAAACTGCTTGCTGGCGAGCAATTCAAAAAAGGTCTGGAAGGGGATCAGCGCCGGCACGCGGGCGACCTGCCAACCGGTGGTTTCACCGAGGACCTTGTTGATCTCGCCCAGTTGCGGAATGCGGTCGTGGGGCAGGCCGAGTTTTTCGATACCGTCCAGGTACTCCTGGCACGCACGCCCTTCGATCACTTTCAGTTGGCGAGTGATCAGCGTGTTCCACACCGCATGTTCCTCGGCGGGGTAGTCGATAAAACCTTGCGCATCGGGCTCGCGAGCCACGTATTGCGTCTGCTTCATGCTGCTCTCCTGCTAGGGGATTCGTTCTTGTTATGTGCTGCTATAGACCTAGGAATACCCCAAGGATTGCGTTCATGCAGCAGGTAGTTGGAGGTGTGCGCAGGAAAATTCGCTGATATTCGTAAAGTATTCGTTACGAATTGGCAGTCATCGCGTAGATGCTGAGATTTTCGGGTTTGAAAATCGCCGTGCCTGTCACATAATCTTGACGACTATCTGCGTGTCTCGACAGAAAAGTCGGGCTAAACCTGTGGGAGCCAGCCTGCTGGCGATAGCGGCGTGTCATTCAATATCAATATTGCCTGATGCGAGGCCATCGCCAGCAGGCTGGCTCCCACAGGTCAATCTTCGTTTATCAGGTCTTTCCTATGCGTATCAAAGTCCACTGCCAAAACCGCATCGGCATCCTTCGCGACATTCTCAACCTCTTGGTTGAGTACGGCATCAACGTCGCTCGCGGTGAAGTGGGCGGTGAGCATGGCAACGCCATCTACCTGCACTGCCCGAACCTGATCAATATTCAGTTCCAGGCGTTGCGGCCGAAATTCGAAGCCATTGGTGGGGTGTTTGGCGTCAAGCGTGTAGGGCTGATGCCCAGTGAGCGTCGGCACATGGAGCTCAATGCGTTGCTCGGCGCCCTGGAGTTTCCGGTGCTGTCGATCGACATGGGCGGCTCCATCGTGGCGGCCAACCGGGCGGCGGCGCAGTTGCTGGGTGTGCGGGTCGATGAAGTGCCGGGGATACCGTTGTCGCGCTACGCCGAGGATTTCGACTTGCCGGAACTGGTGCGCGCCAACAAATCGCGAATCAACGGGTTGCGGGTCAAGGTCAAGGGCGACGTGTTCCTGGCCGACATCGCGCCGCTGCAATCGGAGCATGACGACAGCGAAGCCATGGCCGGTGCCGTGCTGACGCTGCACCGCGCCGACCGGGTGGGTGAGCGCATCTATAACGTACGCAAGCAAGAGTTACGAGGTTTCGACAGCATCTTCCAAAGCTCGAAAGTGATGGCCGCGGTGGTGCGCGAAGCACGGCGGATGGCGCCACTGGATGCGCCGCTATTAATAGAAGGTGAAACCGGCACTGGCAAAGAACTGTTGGCGCGTGCCTGCCACTTGGCGAGTCCGCGCGGGCAGTCGCC
Source organism: Pseudomonas reinekei (assembly GCF_001945365.1). Classification (GTDB taxonomy): domain Bacteria; phylum Pseudomonadota; class Gammaproteobacteria; order Pseudomonadales; family Pseudomonadaceae; genus Aquipseudomonas; species Aquipseudomonas reinekei. The sequence goes on along the minus strand of NZ_MSTQ01000021.1, from coordinate 55,652 downwards.
GTTGATGGCGCTCAATTGCGCCGGCTTGCCGGAGTCCATGGCCGAGACGGAGTTGTTCGGTTACGGCCCCGGTGCCTTCGAGGGCGCGCGCGCCGAGGGCAAGCTCGGGCTGTTGGAGCTGACGGCGGGCGGTACGTTGTTTCTCGATGGCGTCGGGGAAATGAGCCCGCGCTTGCAGGTCAAATTGCTTCGTTTCCTGCAGGACGGGTGCTTCCGTCGTGTCGGCAGTGATGAAGAGGTGTATCTGGATGTTCGGGTGATCTGCGCGACCCAGGTCGACTTGTCCGAGTTGTGCGCGCGTGGCGAGTTTCGCCAGGACCTTTATCACCGCTTGAACGTGTTGTCGCTGCACATTCCACCGCTGCGCGAATGCCTCGACGGTTTGACCCCGTTGGTCGAGCACTTCCTCGATCAGGCCAGTCGGCAGATCGGTTGCCCGCTGCCGAAACTGGCGCCAGCGGCCATGGATCGCCTCAGTCATTACCATTGGCCGGGCAACGTCCGGCAGTTGGAGAACGTGCTGTTTCAGGCGGTTTCCCTGTGCGAGGGCGGGACGGTCAAGGCCGAACACATTCGTCTGCCGGACTATGGCGTGCGTCAGCCGCTTGGCGATTTCTCGTTGGAGGGCGGGCTCGACGAGATTGTCGGGCGCTTCGAAAAAGCGGTGCTGGAGCGTCTGTATTCCGAGCACCCGAGCAGTCGGCAACTGGGCAAGCGGCTGGGGGTTTCTCATACCACCATTGCCAATAAGCTGCGCGATTATGAGGTGGGCAAGGACAACACCTGACCCTGTGGCTTCAACAGGTCAAGCCTTGCCACTTACCGGCATAACACCGCCGGTTTTTCGTCTCTGATACAAACCCTTCATTTCCGCTCAATCCCCTCAAGTCCTTTGTTTGCCGGGCCGCGCGCCGTGCAAAACAAGTTGGTCTGCAAATTGCTTATGCCTCGTCAGTACAGCAGTGGGCGGCAAACGTCCGGCAGGCAGAGGAAAGATTGTGGACAAGTACCTTTATGTGGCAATGACCGGCGCCAGCCAGAATGCACTGGCGCAGAAGGCTCATGCCAACAACCTCGCGAACATCTCCACCAACGGCTTCCAGAAAGACCTGGAGCAGGCGCGTTCGATGCCGGTGTTCGGCGACAGCTTTCCGGCGCGTGCGTTTGCCATGTCCGAACGCCCGGCCACCGACTTCTCTCCCGGCTCGCTGGTGCAAACCGGCCGCGACCTCGATGTCGCCGTGCAAGGCAACGGCTGGCTGGCGGTACAGAACCCCGATGGCGGCGAAAGCTACGTGCGCACCGGCAGCCTGGTGGTTGACGCGTTGGGCGTGCTACGTGCCGGCAACGGCATGCCGGTGATCGGCAACGGCGGCCCGATTGCCGTGCCGCCCGAGCAGCAGATCGAAGTCGGCGAGGACGGCACCATCAGCATCCGTGCGATGGGTGAAGGCCCGCGAGTGATGGCGGAAGTCGACCGCATCAAGCTGGTCAACCCGGACTTCAAGAACATGACCAAGGGCCTGGACGGTTCGATCCACACGAAGGACGGCAAGCCGGCGCAAGCCGATGCCAACGTCAAGCTGGTGTCCGGTTTTCTTGAGTCGAGCAACGTCAACGCCGTGGACGAAATGACCTCGGTACTGGCCTTGGCCAAGCAATTCGAACTGCACATCAAGATGATGAACACCGCCAAAGAAGACGACCAGGCCATGGCTCGGGTCTTGCAGATCAGCTAATTACCAGAACGTCGCGCCGTAAAACAGGCGCACGAGGAGAATCGAATGCTTCCGGCTCTATGGGTTGCCAAAACCGGTCTGTCCGCCCAGGACACCAACCTGACCACCATTTCCAACAACCTGGCCAACGTGTCGACCACGGGTTTCAAACGTGACCGCGCCGAGTTCCAGGACTTGCTCTATCAGATCAAGCGTCAGCCAGGCGCCCAGTCGACCCAGGACAGCGAGCTGCCTTCGGGCCTGCAACTGGGTACCGGTGTGCGCATTGTCGGCACGCAGAAGAACTTCAACGCCGGCAGCCTGCAAACCACCGAGCAGCCACTGGACATGGCCATCGACGGTCGCGGTTTCTTCCAGATCCTGCAACCGGATGGCACCACGTCCTATACCCGTGACGGTACCTTCCACCTGGACTCCAACGGCCAGATCGTCAACGCCAGCGGCTTTGCCCTGGAGCCGGCGATTGTCATTCCGAACGACGCCCAGACCTTCACCGTGGGCAAGGACGGCACCGTGTCCATCACCGTCGCCGGCAACCCGGCTTCCCAGGTGATCGGTAACCTGCAAACCGCCGACTTCATCAACCCGGCCGGCCTGCAAGCGGTGGGTAACAACCTGTTCCTGGAAACCGCCGCCAGTGGTGCACCGCAAGTCGGTACCCCGGGCCTGGCCGGTTTCGGTACCACGCTGCAGAACACCCTGGAAACGTCCAACGTCAGCACCGTTGAAGAGATGGTCAACATGATCACCACTCAGCGCGCCTACGAGATGAACTCCAAGGTGATCTCCACCGCCGACCAGATGCTCTCGTTCGTAACGCAGAATCTGTAATCAAGTCTTCGGGGCGGTCATGCGACCGCCTGCAACACCGTGAGGTAAGGGTCATGAATCGCTTCGTTTCTGTTCTGGCATTGAGTGGGATCACTGTGCTCGCTGGCTGTGTCGGTCCGACACCCAAGCCCAATGATCCTTACTACGCCCCGGTGTTGCCGCGCACGCCGTTGCCGGCTGCGGCGAACAACGGTTCGATCTATCAGGCCGGTTTCGAGCAGAACCTCTATAGCGACCGCAAGGCGTTCCGCGTGGGTGACATCATCACCATCACCCTGAACGAGAGGACCCAGGCCAGCAAAAACGCCAACTCGCAAATTGGCAAGAACAGCAAGGCCAGCATCGGCCTGAGTTCGCTGTTCGGCTCCACTCCCAGCACCAACAACCCGTTCGGCAGTGGCGACCTGAGCCTCGACGCCGGCTACGAAGGCGACCGCTCGACCAAGGGTGACAGCAAGGCCGCGCAGGGCAACACCCTGACCGGTTCGATCACCGTGACCGTGGCTGACGTGTTGCCCAACGGCATCATCGCCGTACGTGGCGAAAAGTGGATGACGCTGAACACCGGTGATGAGCTGGTGCGAATTGCCGGGCTCGTGCGGGCTGACGATATCTCCACCGACAACACCGTGTCGTCGACCCGTGTCGCCGATGCGCGCATCACCTATTCGGGCACCGGTTCGTTTGCCGATGCGAGTCAGCCAGGCTGGTTCGACCGTTTCTTCCTCAGCCCGCTGTTCCCTTTCTAGGTGGCTTTCCAGTTGAGCATGTTGAACTTTAGACACCTGATGGTGGCTGCCCTGATGCTGTCCGCATCCTTCGGCGCTCAAGCCGAGCGGCTTAAGGACATCGCCAGCATTTCCGGCGTGCGTTCCAACCAATTGATCGGCTACGGCCTGGTGGTCGGGCTTAACGGCACCGGTGACCAGACGACGCAAACCCCCTTCACCCTGCAGACCTTCAACAACATGCTCTCGCAGTTCGGCATCAAGGTGCCGCCGGGTTCGGGCAACGTGCAGTTGAAGAACGTCGCGGCGGTATCGATCAGTGCCGACCTGCCAGCGTTCGCCAAACCGGGACAGCAGATCGACATTACCGTAGCGTCCATCGGCAACTCCAAGAGCCTGCGTGGCGGCACCTTGCTGCTGACGCCGCTCAAGGGTATCGATGGCAACGTCTATGCGGTGGCCCAGGGCAACCTGGTGGTGGGCGGTTTCGACGCCGAAGGTCGCGACGGGTCGAAAATCACGGTCAACGTTCCGTCGGCCGGTCGTATCCCTGGCGGTGCGTCGGTTGAACGAGCCGTGCCGAGCGGTTTCAACCAAGGCAACAGCCTGACCCTGAACCTCAATCGATCCGACTTCACCACGGCCAAGCGCATCGTCGACAAGATCAACGACATGCTCGGCCCTGGCGTGGCGCAAGCCATCGACGGCGGGTCGATCCGCGTGACCGCGCCGCTCGATCCGAGCCAGCGTGTCGACTATCTGTCGATCCTCGAAAACCTCGAAATCGATCCGGGCCAGGCGGTGGCGAAAGTCATCATCAACTCCCGTACCGGCACCATCGTGATCGGTCAGAACGTCAAGGTTTCTCCGGCCGCCGTCACCCACGGCAGCCTGACCGTGACCATCACCGAAGACCCGATCGTCAGCCAGCCCGGCCCTCTGTCCAATGGCCAGACTGCCGTCGTGCCGCGCTCGCGGGTCAACGCCGAGCAGGAAGCCAAGCCGATGTTCAAGTTCGGCCCGGGCACCACCCTCGACGAAATCGTCCGTGCGGTGAACCAGGTCGGCGCGGCGCCGGGTGACCTGATGGCCATCCTCGAAGCTCTGAAGCAGGCCGGCGCGTTGCAAGCCGACCTGATCGTGATTTAAGGACGGCGATCCTATGGACATGTTCAAGAGTGGGCGGGTCAGCAGCAGTGATTCGGGTGCGTTTTCCGACCTGAACCGACTGAACCAGCTCAAGGTCGGCGACAAGAACAGTGACGCCAACATGCGCAAAGTCGCGCAGGAATTCGAGTCGCTGTTCCTCGGCGAAATGCTCAAGTCCATGCGCTCGGCCACCGAAGCCCTGGGCAAGGACAACCCGCTCAACACCGCCGAGGCCAAGCAATATCAGGAAATGTACGACCAGCAACTGGCCGTCTCCATGTCCCGCGAGGGCGGTGGCATCGGGCTGGCCGACGTGCTGATGCGGCAGATGTCGAAGAACAAACCGCTGGCGCCGGGTGAAGCGGCGACGTTGTCAGCTGCCAAGCAGGAGGCTGCGAAAGCCGCTGCACACACGCCGATCGCGGCGGGCACGGTGGCAGTCAACGGGCCGCTGTCGCGAGTCAACGGTCAGCGTCCTTTGTGGGCTTCACGCTCGGTCAGCGCACCGACAGGCGAGGGTGCGCACAGCAATGACATGGCATTGATCAATCAGCGGCGCCTGGCATTGCCACCGAAACTGGCTGATCGCTTGCTCGCCGGTCTGGTGCCTTCGGCGACGACTGCGGCTGCCAACAAGACGGCATTGCCGCAGCGCACCACGATCACCGGTACCGGGCCTTTGTACAACGGCGACTGGCTGGCCAATGCACAAGCTGCGTCGAACGGCGGTTTGCAGATTCACGGTCGCGCCATCGCCCAGATTCCGCTGGCGCCAGCGAAGAAAGCGTTCAGCTCCGCCGACGAATTCGTCAACACCATGCTACCGATGGCCAAGGAGGCGGCCGAGCGCATTGGTGTCGATCCGCGTTACCTGGTGGCCCAGGCTGCCCTGGAAACCGGCTGGGGAAAATCGGTCATGCGCGCCCAGGACGGCAGCAGCAGTCACAACCTGTTCGGCATCAAGGCCAGCAGCAGTTGGAAGGGCGATTCGGCGCGGGCGATCACCAGCGAATTCAGAAATGGCGAGATGGTCAAGGAGACGGCCGAGTTTCGTTCCTATGACTCTTACAAGGACAGTTTCCATGACCTCGTAACGTTGTTGCAGACGAATAATCGCTATCAAGATGTCGTGAAGTCGGCCGATAACCCAGAACAGTTTGTACGCGAGTTGCAAAAGGCCGGTTACGCAACCGACCCGGACTACGCGAGCAAGATTTCGCAGATAGCCAAGCAGATGACGAGTTACCAGAACTACGCTGCGGCGGGCGTTTCCACCACGCCTTTATAGGCATTAAGGATCAAGGTCTGAACCATGAGTTTACTCAACATCGGAATGTCGGGTTTGTCCGCTAGCCACGCCTCGTTGGTGACTACCGGTAATAACATTTCCAACGTCGATACCGTCGGGTACTCGCGCCAGCAAACTGTACAGAACAGCAAGAATTCTATTCAGTACGGCAATGTGTTCATTGGTACCGGTACGACGCTGGCCGATGTGCGTCGGGTGTACAACAGCTACCTCGATGCGCAGTTGCAGACCACTACCTCGCTCAACAGCGATGCCCAGGCCTATCTGGGGCAAGCGACTCAGGTCGACAAGTTGCTGTCCGACAGCGGCACCGGTGTGACCAAGACCCTGCAATCGTTTTTTGCGTCCTTGCAGACCCTAGCCGGCAACTCCAACGACAACGCCGCACGTCAGGCATTGTTGACCAACGCTCAGGGCCTGAGCAGCCGCTTCAACGCGATCTCCCAGCAGTTGAAGCAGCAAGGCACGTACATCAACGATCAGTTGGGCTCGATGGCCGATCAGGTCAACAAACTGGCGTCGACCGTTGCGGCCTACAACAAAAAAATCGCCGAAGTCAGCGGTTCGGGTGGCACCCCCAACGAACTGCTGGACCAGCGTAACGAAACCATTCGCCAGCTCAACGAGCTGGTTGGCACTCAGGTCACTGAAACCGAAGGCCGCCTCGATATCTATCTGGGCAGCGGTCAGCCACTGGTGGTCGGTGATACCGTCAACAAATTGCGCGTGGCGCCGGATCCTGCCGATCCCACTCGTTCCGCGATCATCATGGATCGCAACGGCTCGTCGGTGGATATCACGTCGGTGATGAGCGGCGGCGAGATGGGCGGTCTGTTGCGTTATCGCGACGAAGTGCTGACGCCAGCCGTCAATGGCCTGGGTCGCATCGCCATGGTCGTGGCCGATCAGGTCAACAAGCAGTTGGGCCAGGGCCTGGATCAGAACGGCAACTTCGGCGCGAATCTGTTCAACAACATCAACAGCTTGAAAGCCATCAGCGAGCGCAGCATCGCCAACGCCGGCAACAACCCGGCATCCGGTAACCTGAACGTCACCATCAAGGACACCAGCAAACTGGCGGCCAGTGATTATCAGGTGACCATCACCGCGACCGGCTACAACGTGCGTCGCCTGTCGGATAATTCCGACATGGGCAACTTCGCTTTCGCGACACCGCCTGCCGCCGATCCGGTTATCGATGGTTTCAGCCTGAGCATCAATTCGGGCACAGTGGCTGTCGGCGATTCGTTCAAGATCACTCCGACCCGCAGCTCCGCCGCCGACATGGCCACGGTCATGACCGACACCAAGACACTGGCCACGTCCGCGCCACTGACGTCGACCAAGGCTTCGGGCAATGACGGTACCGGTGTTGTCAGCCAGCCGAATCTCAAGACGACTCTGGATATTTATGATCCGGTCCAGCGTCTGGAAGTGCAGACAGCGGTCAAGGCTTCGATGCCTGTTCGCATGCTGATGACCAGCGACACGGCCTATGAAGTGTTCGACTCCAAGGGCAACAGTCTTGGCACCGGCAGCATCGTGCCTGGGCAAGACAACGATCTGAGCATTTCCGTGCCTTACACCGACGCCGGTGGCAACGCCAAAACCTTCAGTGTAGGTATGACTGTCAGCGGTAGCCCGAAGTCGGGCGACAGTTTCAACATTGCCATGACGGCGGCTGACAGCACGGACAACCGTAACTCCCAGGCGCTTCTCGCTCTGCAAACCAAGGCCACTGTCGGCACTACCGCGACCAATCCGGGAGTGAGTTTTACCGATGCGTATGGTGGTCTGGTATCGACCGTCGGCTCCCTGACCAAGCAGGGTCAGCTGGATGCCACGGCGACCGACACCATCCTGACCGGTGCGCGCAATGCCCGTGATTCGCTGTCGGGCGTCGACCTCGATGAAGAGGCGGGCAACCTAACCAAATACCAGCAGTACTACACGGCCTCTTCGCAGATCATCAAGACTGCGCAGGAAATTTTCAGCACCCTGATCAATGCCCTTTAAGGAGCCGTAGAACATGCGCATTTCTACAGCACAGTATTACGCCACGACGGCCGCCAACTATTCTCGCAACCTGAATAACGTGGTGAAGACGGCCGAGCAGGCCAGCAGTGGTATCAAGGTAGCGACCGCCGCAGACGATCCAGTCGGTGCCGCCCGTTTGTTGCAACTTGAGCAGCAAAAAGCAATGTTGGGGCAGTACACTGGCAATATCCAAGCGTTGGGTACCGCCCAGGCGCAGGAAGAAAGCGTGCTGGACAGCATCAACACTGTGCTGCAAAAGGTCAGCGAGTTGGCTGTACGTGCTGGGGGTGCATCGTTGAACGATGACGATCGCAAATCCATTGGTGCAGAAGTTGCCCAGGCTGAAGAGCAACTGCTGAGCTTGATGAACAGCAAGGACGCCAACGGCAAGTACATCTTTGCCGGCGCCAGCAACAGCACTCAGCCTTTTATTCGCAACAGCGACGGTACCTACAGTTATCAAGGTGACCAGACGCAATTGCAGTTGAAAATCGGCGATTCGATGTCGCTGGGCCTGAACGATACCGGTTGGGATGTATTCCAGCAGGCGATCAACGCTGCTCGCAGTTCGACCACGATGACCGCGCCGGCAGTGGACGACGGACGTGTATCCGTATCCCAAGGCCTGGTGAGTTCCGGCCCGGCTTTTGATGCGAGTTTTCGCAACGGTCAGCCTTACACAATGTCATTCACCAGCAGTACCCAATTTGTGATCACGGATAGCTTGGGGAACGACGTGACAGCTGAGGCAAGCGGGGGAGGGAAATTTGATCCGGATAACAAGGACGGTTCCGATATCAGCTTTCGTGGTGTGACCTTCGCGCTGGATATCACCTATCAAGCGACTGACACGCCCGCAAACGCGGACGCCGTCATCGCCGGTCACAGTTTCAAGCTGGAAGCCAAGCCAGACAGTTTCGTTGGCACCCGAGCGGCGAGCAACACCTCAACAGCGCTGATCAGCCAAGCTACAGTGACCAATGCGGCCGATTACAAGAGTTTCTTCCCGGAAGGCGGGGCGGTTCTGAAATTCACCAGCCCCACTACCTTTGAGCTATACACTCGTCCGTTGACCAGTAGCAGCACTCCGGTCTCCAGCGGAACTGTAGCGGCAGGCGTTGCAACGGCGGCCGGCGTCAGCTTTACGCTCGGTGGCACGCCGCCCGTTCCGGCGGCAGGTGACCAGTTCGATATCTCGGTCAATACCCACCAGACTCAGAACGTGCTCGATACCATTAGCCAGCTGCGTCAGGCACTTGAAGTGCCTACTGCAGGTAATCCGGGGGCGGCGCGCAATCTGCAGGGCGTCATCGCTTCGTCTATCGCCAATTTGAGCAATGCGAAGAACCAGGTCGATCTGGCGCGGGGTGCCATCGGCGCTCGCGGCAACGTGATGGATATGCAGCGGGATGCCATTCAAAGCACGGATCTGATCAACACTACTACGCAATCTTCGATCAGAGAGGCCGACCCTGCCGAAGTGCTGACACGCCTGACCTTGCAGCAAACCATGCTGAACGCCGCGCAACTGGCGTTCGCCAAGGTTTCCCAGTTGAGCCTGTTCAACAAGCTTTGAGTCGGTCTTGACCGCTCGCGGCCAGTCCCTGTCATAGGGGGCTGGCTTTTTTTTGCTTTTTTTTCAGCCGGCGGCGGAGCTGAAGAGGCGAGATCTGGACCATAAAATCAAATAAAGCACCGATCTCTGAGTGACCCGTCAGTCAAAACGCGCATCTTCACTGTATCCTGTCTGCGGGCGGTGAAAGGTGGCGGAATGTTCAAGGCGTTTGCTTGAGCGCCGACGATGCCAGGCCCTGACTGTAGACGCCCTCGATTCAGCGAGCGGCGATGTTCAGCTGTTTATTATTGGGAAGCCATAATGATTGGCATAAAAAATATTGCGAGTTACGTGCCGGCAACCGGGGTTGATAACTACGCCCAGGGTGCAAAGTTCGACAAGGATGAAACCTTCATCCTTGGCAAGATCGGTTCGGCTTTTCTGCCGCGCATGGATGCCGATCAGGAAACGTCCGACCTGTGTGTCGAAGCCGCCAACGCGCTGTTCGCCGCCAGTCCAGCGCTCAAGCGTGAATCCATCGACTGCCTGATCGTCGTCACCCAGAACGGTGATGAAGAAGGGCTGCCGCACACCGCTGCGATCGTTCAGGACAAACTGGGCCTGCCGACCCACGTTGCCGCTTTCGATATTTCCCTCGGCTGTTCCGGCTACGTGTACGGCATCTACGCGATCAAAGGCTTCATGGAAGCGGCGGGGCTGAAAAACGGCCTGCTGATCACCGCTGACCCGTATTCGAAGATCGTCGACCCGGAAGACCGCAACACCACGATGCTGTTCGGCGATGCCGCCACCGCGACCTGGATGGGCGAAAACGCTGTCTGGCAGCTGGGCAAGTCGAAGTTCGGTACCGACGGTTCCGGCGCGCCGCACCTGAAAGTCACCGACGGTGTGTTCTTCATGAATGGCCGCCAGGTCTTCAACTTTGCCTTGCTCAAAGTCCCGGCGCATTTGCATGAACTGCTGGACGAGTCGAATCTGCAAGCCGGCGACATCGATGCCTTCTGCATTCACCAGGGCAGCGCGGCCATCGTCGATGCCGTGGCGCGTCGTTTCGAAGAAGGCGAGCCGGAGAAGTTCGTCAAAGACATGCTCGAAACCGGCAACACGGTTTCATCGAGCATTCCACTGCTGTTGCAGAACCACGTATTCGATTCCAAATGGACGCGCGTGGCGATCAGCGGCTTTGGCGTGGGCCTTTCGTGGGGATCGGCGATTCTTTATCGCGGCTGATCAATCCGAATACAGGCGCAAAAAAACGCCCGGCAACCCAAGTTGCCGGGCGTTTTGCGTTTTTCTGGCGCCGACTTTTTGTCTGTAAAGCCTTGAAAATAAAGGGCTGGCACGCTGCCACTAAAAAATTCGAAAAAACCCCTCAAGCAAACGGATCCCACGACGATAACTATTACGTAGGTTCTCTAGGCCACACCCGGCGGTTGCCAGGGCCGGAAGCCGCAGTATCCATCCAACGAGGATTTCGTCATGGCTTTAACCGTAAACACCAACATTGCCTCCATCAGCACCCAGGGTAACCTGAACAAAGCCGGCGGCGCCCTGGCTACTTCCATGCAGCGCCTGTCTTCCGGCCTGCGTATCAACAGCGCCAAAGACGACGCTGCTGGCCTGCAAATCGCTAACCGCCTGACCAGCCAGATCAACGGCCTGGGCCAGGCTGTCAAGAACGCCAACGATGGTATCTCCATCGCGCAAACCGCTGAAGGCGCAATGCAGGCTTCGACCGACATTCTGCAAAAAATGCGTACCCTGGCGCTGTCCTCGGCCACTGGCTCCCTGAGCGCAGACGACCGTAAGTCGAACAACGACGAGTACCAGGCTCTGACTTCCGAGCTGACCCGTATCTCCCAGACCACCACTTTCGGTGGCCAGAAGCTGCTGGACGGTTCGTACGGCACCAAGGCTATCCAGGTTGGCGCCAACGCCAACGAAACCATCAACCTGAGCCTGGACAACGTAGCGGCCAACAACATCGGCTCGCAGCAGATGAAAAGCGCTGCAATCGCTCCAGGCGCCGGTATTGCTGGTGGTGTCGTTAACGTAACCGGTAACGGTCAAACTGCTGCCATCACCCTGGGTGCTGCTGCATCGGCCAAAACCATCGCTCAGCAGCTCAATGGCGCCGTCGGCGGCCTGAGCGCTACTGCAAGCACCGAAGCTCAATTCGTCGTAGGTGCAGCTGCTGCAGCCACTCCAGCTTCGTTCACCATGACCGTTGGTACTTCCGCTGTTGCTTTCGTCGGCGTAACCGACACTGCCAGCCTGGCTGACCAGCTGAAGTCCAACTCCGCTAAACTGGGCATCAGCGTCAACTACGATTCGGTAAAAGGCACTCTGTCGATCAAGTCCGACTCGGGTGAGAACGTTGCATTCAGCGCTTCGACCGCTCCTGGTTCGATCACCATCGCTACCAAAGACGGCTCCGGCGCGTACGGCGCAGGCGTTGCTCTGGCTGACGGCATCATCGCTACCGGTGCTGTGAACCTGGACTCGTCCAAAGGCTTCTCCCTGACTGGCGCTGGCGTGGCTGGTGTGTTCGGTGCTGCTACCAGCTCCGTCAAGACCACCATCGCTCAAACCGACGTTACCGATGCCACCAAAGCACAAAACGCTTTGGCTGTAATCGACAAGGCTATCGGTTCGATCGACAGCGTTCGTTCGGGTCTGGGTGCTACCCAAAACCGTCTGACCACCACCGTAGACAACCTGCAGAACATCCAGAAAAACTCCACTGCTGCTCGCAGCACCGTGCAAGACGTGGACTTCGCTTCGGAAACTGCCGAGCTGACCAAGCAGCAGACTCTGCAATCGGCTTCGACTGCCATCCTGTCGCAAGCCAACCAGCTGCCATCCGCTGTACTGAAACTGCTTCAGTAATTTCAGCGTCTGGTAATTGACGGAGGGGCGCGTTTACGTGCCCTTTTGTCTTTTCCGTATTGAGGAGATTGGACATGGATATGAGCGTCAGATTGAACCAGTCCTACCCGGCGGTTGCACAGCAGAATCCAGCGGCACCGGTTGATGCGGCGATTCAGCCCAAGGTTGAAGCTGTTACCCCAGCTGCAACCGAGCCTAAGCGTGACGAGCTGGAAAAGGCAGTCACCGATATTCGCGAGTTCGTTCAGGCAAGCCAGCGCAAGCTTGATTTTTCCATTGATGATTCCACCGGGCGGGTCGTAGTCAAGGTTATCGCTACTGAAAGCGGTGATGTGATTCGTCAGATCCCTTCGGAAACCGCGCTGAAATTGGCGCAAAGCCTGAGCCAGGCAAGCAGCTTGTTATTTGATGACAAAGTCTGAACTGGCATGAATTTTGTTGCTGTTGCCCTATGAAGCACATTGCGTCAGTAAAGCAGCGGCCACTGCATATGGAGATTGATGATGGCGGGTTCAACGGTTAGCGGTATTGGTTCAAATATCGATACCCAGGCGATCGTAAAAGCTTTGGTGGACGCCCAGCGCGCGCCCAAGCAGGCACAGATCGATACTCAGAGTGCGAAAGCGACCACCACGCTGTCATCGATCGGCAAGATTCAGGCAGCCCTGGACGCCTTCCGTGGTGCACTGACGACCATGGGCACCGACAACAGCTTCAGTGGCTTGTCGGCCACGTCTTCGGATGAAAAAGTCGCCACAGTCACCATGGGCAAAGGCGCGTCCAGCGGCACCTATTCATTATTGGTCACGCAGTTGGCGTCGGCATCGAAGCTGTCGACCCGCACCTTCGTGGATGGTCCTACGTCCGTTGTCAATGCTGGCACAACGGCGACCACACTGACGATCTCGCAGTCGGGGAAAAACTTCGACGTCAGCATTCCGCCCAATGCGACGCTGCAGGAAGTGCGCGAAAGCATCAACGCGCAGTTCTCCACTGCCGGGCTCAGCGCCAACATCCTCACCGACTCCACCGGCTCGCGGCTGGTGCTCACCTCCACCACCATGGGCGTCGGTTCAGACTTGACGATGTCGGGCAACTCGGGGATCAACACCGGTTCAACGGTGATCGAAGTGCCCAAAGACGCCAAGTACAAGATCGATAACGGTGCTGAACTGATCTCTAAAAGCAACACGATTACCGACGCGATCAGCGGCGTGAATCTCAAGCTGCTGGCGGTTTCGCCAACGCCGACCGGGGGTGGTCCACAGACACCGTCTACGCTGACATTGAGCACCAGTACCCCGGCGTTGAAGTCCGGCGTGAAAGGGTTTGTCGACACCTATAACGCATTGATGAAAGAGATCAACGCGCAGACCAAAGTCACCAAGAATGCCGACGGCACTTCCGTTGCCGCATCCCTGACCGGGGACTCAATGATGCGCAGTCTGGTCACTTCGATTCGCAACGAGATGAACGCGCTGTCCGGCACCGGTAGCATGAAGTCGCTGGCCGAGTTCGGTATCAGTACCTCGTCCGAAACCGGTCTGCTGGTCATCGATGACAAGCGTTTCTCCAAAGCCGTTGAAACCAATGCCGCGGACATCAGCAGTATTTTCAGCGGCAAGGACGGTCTGTTGGCGCGTCTGGGCACTGCCACGGATACCTACGCCAAGGCCAGCACCGGAATGTTGGCAGAGCGCACCAAATCCCTCGCCGATACATTGACGGATTTGAATAAGGAACAATCGGCGCTGAACGAGCGGATCGCCACGTTGCAGCTCAGTCTGAGCGCTAAATACAACGCGATGGACTCGCTGGTCGCCAAACTGCGGGCGCAGAGCGACAGCATCATGACCACGTTGAACGCCTTGAATAACCCGAAACAAAGTTAACAGCGCCTCGGCACAAAAAAACCCAGGCTTGTCGAAAAAGACAGTGCCTGGGTTTTTCATTGTGTGCCGACTGGTTAAAGTAATGGGCTGTTGCGCCGACATAATGGTCAGCGCAATTCATTTTCAGCTGTCGTCTGCCGAGGTAGAAACATGAACCCCATGAGAGCCCTTCGCCAATATCAGAAGGTCAATTCCCACGCTCAGATCTCCGAAGCCAGTCCTCATCGCCTGGTGCAGATGCTGATGGAGGGGGGGCTGGATCGCATGGCACAAGCCAAAGGCGCCCTGGAGCGTGGTGACATTGCACTCAAGGGGTTGATGCTCGGTAAGGCCGTCGACATCGTCATCGGTCTGCGAGACGGTTTGAACCCGGAGAAAACCGAGGATCCTGCTGCGATCGAACAGCTCGACAGTTTGTACGCTTACATGACGTCGCGTCTGACCGAAGCCAACCTCAATAACGATGTAGCAATCATCGACGAAGTCTCCGGTCTGCTCGAAACCCTGAAAAGCGGCTGGGATGCCATTGCCACCCCACAGGCCTGACGGCCGAGGATGACGTCATGAGTCAAGCACTGCAGCGGATCGAAGAAACCCGTGAAGCCCTGGTCGACGCCCTGGCGGCGCGAAACTGGGATGCCATCGGTGAGCTGGATGCAGCTTGCCGGGAGTGCGTCGATGAGGTGCTCAGCGAAGCGCCGATCGATGAAGACGCGGTGCGTGCGAATCTGGAAGGGTTATTGGCGGTGTACAAAGACTTGCTGACGGCGACGATGGGCGAGCGTCAGGCGATAGTCGACGAGATGTCGCAGATCAACCAAGCACAAAAGGCATCAAAGGTTTACCATCTGTTTGGTTAATTGACCCCAGTTAATCCAAACAAAGTGCGCCATAAATTTGACTGTGCACGGTTTTTTGACTTAACTAGTGGCTGTTCCAGATTTCAGTCGTCTTCAGGCATATTTGTGCCTGCAAGCGTTTAGCTTGCCCCAGCATTTTGGGCATCGAGTTGACTAGGGAAGTTGCGATTGCATGTGGCGTGAAACCAAAATTCTGCTGATTGATGACGATAGCGTCCGCCGCCGCGACCTGGCGGTGATTTTAAATTTTCTCGGTGAAGAAAATTTACCCTGCGGTAGCCATGACTGGCAGCAGGCAGTCGGCTCTTTGTCGTCTAGTCGAGAAGTAATCTGTGTCCTCATCGGGACGGTCAATGCTCCTGGTGCGCTTCTGGGCTTGCTAAAGACACTGTCGACATGGGATGAGTTCCTTCCGATTTTGCTAATGGGCGATAATTCTTCCATTGACTTGCCTGAAGACCAGCGTCGCCGGGTGCTTTCGACCCTCGAAATGCCGCCGAGCTACAGCAAATTGCTCGATTCCCTGCACCGTGCCCAGGTCTATCGCGAGATGTACGACCAGGCCCGCGAGCGCGGTCGTCATCGCGAACCCAATCTTTTCCGCAGCCTTGTCGGCACCAGCCGGGCGATTCAACACGTCCGTCAGATGATGCAGCAAGTCGCCGACACCGATGCCAGCGTGCTGATCCTCGGTGAGTCGGGTACCGGCAAGGAAGTGGTTGCGCGCAACCTGCATTACCATTCCAAGCGCCGTGAGGCGCCGTTCGTACCGGTCAACTGCGGTGCGATCCCGGCCGAGTTGCTGGAAAGCGAATTGTTCGGCCACGAGAAGGGCGCTTTCACCGGCGCGATCACCAGCCGTGCCGGACGTTTTGAACTGGCCAACGGCGGCACCCTGTTCCTCGATGAAATCGGCGACATGCCGCTGCCGATGCAGGTCAAGCTCCTGCGCGTATTGCAGGAGCGTACCTTCGAGCGCGTGGGCAGCAACAAGACCCAGAGCGTCGACGTGCGCATCATTGCCGCGACCCACAAAAATCTCGAAAGCATGATCGAGATCGGCACCTTCCGCGAAGATTTGTACTATCGCCTGAATGTGTTCCCGATCGAGATGGCGCCGCTGCGCGAGCGCGTCGAAGATATTCCGCTGTTGATGAACGAGCTGATCTCGCGCATGGAGCACGAGAAGCGCGGTTCTATCCGCTTCAACTCCGCCGCCATCATGTCCCTGTGCCGTCATGGCTGGCCGGGCAACGTACGTGAACTGGCGAACCTGGTGGAACGCATGGCGATCATGCACCCGTACGGTGTGATCGGCGTGGTCGAACTGCCGAAGAAATTCCGCTACGTCGACGACGAAGACGAGCAATTGGTCGACACTCTGCGCAGTGATCTCGAAGAGCGCGTGGCGATCAATGGCCACACGCCTGACTTCAGTGCTGGCGCCATGTTGCCGCCAGAAGGGCTGGACCTGAAGGACTACCTGGGCGGCCTGGAGCAGGGGCTGATTCAACAGGCGCTCGACGACGCCAACGGCATCGTGGCGCGTGCGGCCGAACGCCTGCGGATCCGACGCACCACGCTGGTGGAGAAGATGCGCAAGTACGGCATGAGCCGTCGCGATGGCGATGAACAGGCGGATGATTGACGCCTGTTTTTCAAGTCATTCATTTATAGGCTGTTTTTTTTAGGCACGGGTATTGCTACATCCCTCGCAACGTTCCGTTTCACTGACGGTCAGCCAAGCGAGAGAGCACGATGCCCCAAGCCGCCCAGATGTCTCATGTCCCTGACGCCCTGGGGCAATCATCGTCCGTAGAACAGGCCAGCCGGATTGGCCTCGAGCAGGCTTTCGCGCTGTTCAACCAGATGTCGAGTCAATTGACCGACTCCTACAGCATGCTTGAGGCACGGGTTACCGAGCTCAAGGGTGAGCTGGCGGTCGTCAGTGCCCAGCGCATGCAGGAACTGGCGGAAAAAGAACGCTTGGCCAACCGTCTGCAGAACCTCCTCGATCTATTGCCCGGTGGCGTCATCGTCATCGACGCTCAAGGCATCGTGCGTGAAGCCAACCCGGCGGCCTGCGAGCTGCTCGGCCTGCCGCTCGAAGGCGAGCTGTGGCGCCATGTCATTGCCCGCTGCTTTGCGCCGCGTGAAGATGACGGTCACGAAGTTTCCCTGAAGGACGGCCGGCGCCTGTCGATTGCCACGCGTTCGCTGGACGCCGAGCCCGGGCAGCTGGTGCTGCTCAACGACCTGACTGAAACCCGCCATCTACAGGATCAACTGGCTCGGCATGAACGCCTGTCGTCCCTGGGGCGCATGGTTGCCTCGCTGGCCCATCAGATTCGTACCCCCTTGTCCGCTGCGTTGCTCTACGCCAGTCATTTGACTGAGCAAGCGTTGCCTGTCGAGACCCAGCAACGTTTTGCCGGGCGTCTCAAAGAGCGCTTGCACGAGCTGGAGCATCAGGTGCGCGACATGCTGGTGTTCGCGCGCGGCGAGTTGCCGCTGACCGATCGCGTCACGCCCAAACAATTGATGCAGTCGTTGCGGGCCGCGGCGCTGACCCACGTGCAGGATCTGCCGATTCGCTGGCAGTGCGACAGCCATGTTGGCGATCTGCTGTGCAATCGCGACACTCTGGTCGGCGCCATCCTCAACCTGATCGAAAACTCCATTCAGGCCAGTGCTGGCGACGTGCGCTTGAAGGTGCATCTGTATGCCCGCGACAACCAGTTGCGCGTGTGTGTCAGCGACAGCGGCAGCGGTATCGACGGCGCTGTGCTGGCGCGTCTGGGTGAGCCGTTTTTCACCACCAAGGCTACCGGCACCGGGCTCGGCCTGACCGTGGTCAAGGCCGTTGCCCGTGCTCACCAGGGAGAATTGCACCTGCGTTCGCGGATCGGTCGCGGCACGTGCGCGCAGGTGATCCTGCCGCTTTTCGTCAGCGAAAGAAGCAACGCTCAGGGAGCGGAGTGAAGGTCATGGGTATCAAGGTTCTACTGGTCGAGGATGACCGCGCGCTACGCGAGGCACTGGCTGATACGCTATTGCTCGCCGGCCACGATTACAAAGCCGTTGGTTGCGCCGAGGACGCCTTGGCGGCGGTGGAAACAGAGGCGTTCAATCTGGTGGTCAGCGACGTCAACATGCCGGGCATGGACGGGCATCAACTGCTCGGCCTGCTGCGGGCGCGTCAGCCGCAACTGCCGGTGTTGCTGATGACCGCGCACGGTGCGGTGGAGCGTGCGGTCGACGCCATGCGCCAAGGCGCGGCTGATTACCTGGTCAAGCCGTTCGAGGCCAAGGCCTTGCTCGATCTGGTGGCGCGGCATGCGCTGGGCAGTCTCGGCGCCAGCGACAGCGAAGGGCCGATTGCTGTCGAGCCGGCCAGTGCGCAATTGCTGGAATTGGCTGCGCGAGTGGCGCGCAGTGATTCCACGGTGTTGATCTCCGGTGAGTCAGGCACGGGTAAAGAAGTGTTGGCGCGCTACATCCACCAGCACTCGCACCGCGCCAGCCAGCCGTTCATTGCAATCAACTGCGCGGCGATTCCGGACAACATGCTCGAGGCCACGCTGTTTGGTCACGAGAAGGGCTCGTTCACCGGCGCCATTGCGGCGCAGGCCGGAAAATTCGAGCAGGCCGACGGCGGGACTCTCCTGCTCGACGAAATCTCCGAAATGCCCCTCGGTCTGCAAGCCAAGCTGTTGCGTGTGCTGCAGGAGCGCGAGGTCGAGCGCGTCGGTGCGCGCAAACCCATCGCGCTGGATATTCGTGTGGTCGCCACCACCAACCGGGATTTGGCCGGGGAAGTCGCGGCGGGGCGTTTCCGTGAAGATCTCTATTATCGACTGTCGGTTTTCCCGCTCGCCTGGCGACCGCTGCGCGAACGTACCGCCGATATTCTGCCGCTGGCAGAGCGGCTGCTGACCAGGCACGTCAATAAAATGAAGCATGCCGCGGCGAGACTGTCGCCCGGGGCCCAGGCGTGTCTGATCGGTTACCCCTGGCCGGGCAATGTGCGTGAGCTGGATAACGCGATTCAACGCGCGTTGATTCTGCAACAGGGCGGCGTGATTCAGCCTCAGGATTTCTGTCTGGCCGGGCCCGTGGCCTGCGCGCCGCTGCCGACCCAGGCGCCCGCCTCGACAACGATGCGGGCGGTGGAAGTCGACGCGGAGTCCGCCGGGGCATTGGGCGATGACCTGCGACGTCGCGAGTTCCAGATGATCATCGACACTCTGCGCACCGAGCGCGGCCGTCGCAAGGAAGCCGCCGAACGACTGGGCATCAGTCCGCGCACCTTGCGCTACAAGCTGGCGCAGATGCGTGATGCCGGAATGGACGTCGAGGCGTATTTGTTCGCCACCTGACCCTGTCCCGGCAGGAGCGCGGCTCAGAACCCGCGATTGGCTTTTGTAGAGCGCAGCCATGGAGCTGGCACCCTTGTTGCTAACACCTCATTACCCGCCGAGTGAGTGTCAAAAAATTGCGGGTCGCCAAAGAGAGAAATCATGAGCCAAGGTATTGAATTCAATCGGTTGATGCTGGATATGCGTGCCATGCAAATGGACGCCATGTCTGCGCCGAAATCGACTGCCGCCGTCCCTGAACTGAATGGCAGCAGCTTTTCCGACATGCTCGGTCAGGCCGTCAATAAAGTGAACGACACCCAGCAGGCTGCCGGTCAGTTGGCCAGTGCCTTCGAGATTGGCAAGAGCGGCGTTGACCTGACGGACGTGATGATTTCTTCGCAGAAGGCCAGCGTGTCTTTCCAGGCGTTGACCCAAGTGCGTAACAAGCTGGTTCAGGCTTACCAAGACATCATGCAGATGCCGGTTTAAGGACGAGATTGAGTCATGGCAGAAGCAGTCGCCGATAACGTTCCGGCCAAGGCCACTCCAATAGACGGCAAACCGCCGCTGTTCGGCTTGTCCTTCCTGGAAAACCTCTCCGAGATGACCATGCTGCGTCAGGTGGGCCTGTTGGTCGGCCTGGCTGCGAGCGTGGCGATTGGCTTTGCCGTGGTGTTGTGGTCCCAGCAGCCGGACTACCGTCCGCTGTATGGCAGCCTTGCCGGGATGGACGCCAAACAGGTTATGGACACCCTGGCCGCCGCTGATATTCCTTACACCGTTGAACCGAATTCCGGTGCCTTGCTGGTCAAGGCTGAAGACCTGTCCCGCGCGCGCCTCAAGCTCGCGGGCGCTGGTGTCACTCCCAGCGATGGCAACATCGGTTTCGAGATTCTCGATAAAGAGCAAGGCCTGGGCACCAGCCAGTTCATGGAGGCCACCCGTTATCGTCGCGGCCTCGAAGGTGAACTGGCCCGGACCATCTCCAGCCTGAACAACGTCAAGGGCGCCCGCGTGCACCTGGCGATTCCGAAGAGTTCGGTGTTCGTGCGCGACGAGCGCAAGCCAAGTGCGTCGGTACTGGTTGAACTGTACTCCGGTCGCTCGCTGGAGCCTGGCCAGGTTGTGGCCATCGTCAATCTGGTGGCGACCAGCGTTCCTGAGCTGAGCAAGTCGCAGATCACCGTCGTCGACCAAAAGGGCAACCTGCTCTCCGATCAGGCGGAAAACTCCGAACTGACCATGGCCGGCAAGCAATTCGATTACAGCCGCCGCATGGAAAGCATGCTCACCCAGCGTGTGCACAACATCCTGCAACCGGTGCTGGGCAACGATCGCTATAAAGCCGAAGTCTCGGCCGATGTTGACTTCAGTGCTGTCGAGTCGACGTCTGAACAGTTCAATCCGGATCAACCGGCGCTGCGCAGCGAGCAGTCGGTCAACGAACAACGTACCGCCAGCAATGGCCCGCAAGGTGTACCGGGTGCTCTGAGTAACCAGCCGCCAGCGCCGGCCTCCGCGCCGCAAACCACCGCTGGCGCCGCGCCTGCTGCCGGCATGGTGCAGCCAGGTCAGCCGCTGATCGATGCCAACGGCCAGCAAATCATGGACCCGGCCACTGGTCAGCCAATGCTCGCGCCGTACCCGGCGGACAAGCGTCAACAATCCACCAAGAACTTCGAACTCGACCGTTCCATCAGCCACACCAAACAGCAACAGGGCCGTCTGAATCGCCTCTCGGTATCGGTGGTGGTGGATGACCAGGTCAAGGTCAACCCGGCCAACGGTGAAACCACCCGCGCGCCGTGGACCGCCGACGAATTGGCGCGCTTCACCCGTCTGGTTCAGGACGCGGTCGGTTTCGATGCCAGCCGTGGTGACAGCGTCAGCGTGATCAACATGCCGTTCTCGGCTGATCGCGGCGAAGTGATCGCCGACATTCCGTTCTACTCCCAGCCTTGGTTCTGGGACATCGTCAAGCAAGTGCTGGGTGTCCTGTTCATTCTGGTGCTGGTGTTCGGTGTGTTGCGTCCGGTGCTCAACAACATCACCGGCGGTGGCAAGGACAAACAACTGGCCGGCATCGGCAGTGATGTCGAGTTGGGTGGCATGGGCGGCCTGGACGGCGAACTGGCCAACGATCGCGTGAGCCTCGGCGGCCCGCAAAGCATTCTGTTGCCGAGCCCAAGCGAAGGCTATGACGCACAGTTGAACGCAATCAAGAGTCTGGTGGCAGAAGACCCGGGTCGTGTGGCCCAGGTCGTGAAAGAGTGGATTAACGCAGATGAGTGATAACCGAGCCGTTGCCGCCAAGTTGTCCAAGGTCGACAAAGCCGCGATTCTGCTGCTGTCCCTTGGTTCCACTGATGCCGCCCAGGTGCTGCGCCACATGGGGCCTAAAGAAGTCCAGCGTGTGGGTGTGGCCATGGCGCAAATGGGGAACGTG
Organism: Pseudomonas reinekei; assembly: GCF_001945365.1. Taxonomy (GTDB): domain Bacteria; phylum Pseudomonadota; class Gammaproteobacteria; order Pseudomonadales; family Pseudomonadaceae; genus Aquipseudomonas; species Aquipseudomonas reinekei. The sequence goes on along the minus strand of NZ_MSTQ01000021.1, from coordinate 33,835 downwards.
CACCGCGAGCAGGTCGAACAGGTCATGAGTGAGTTCGTCGACATCGTCGGCGACCAGACCAGCCTGGGCGTCGGCTCCGACGACTACGTGCGTAAAATGCTCACCCAGGCACTGGGCGAAGACAAGGCCAATGGCCTGATTGACCGCATCCTGCTGGGCGGCAACACCAGCGGCCTCGACAGCCTGAAATGGATGGAACCGCGCGCCGTCGCCGATGTGATCCGCTACGAGCACCCGCAGATCCAGGCAATCGTCGTGGCCTACCTCGACCCGGATCAGGCCGGTGAAGTGCTCGGCAACTTCGACCACAAGGTGCGCCTGGACATCATTCTGCGGGTGTCCTCGCTGAACACCGTGCAGCCAGCGGCCCTGAAAGAACTCAACCAGATTCTCGAGAAGCAGTTCTCCGGCAACTCGAACGCATCGCGCACCACCCTGGGTGGCATCAAGCGTGCGGCGGACATCATGAACTTCCTCGACAGTTCGATCGAAGGCCAGCTCATGGACTCGATCCGCGAAGTCGACGAAGACCTGTCCGGTCAGATCGAAGACCTCATGTTCGTGTTCAACAACCTGGCCGATGTCGACGACCGCGGTATCCAGGCATTGCTGCGCGAAGTGTCCTCCGACGTGCTGGTACTGGCCCTCAAGGGTTCCGACGAAGGCGTCAAGGAGAAGATCTTCAAGAACATGTCCAAGCGTGCGGCCGAGCTGTTGCGCGACGACCTCGAAGCCAAAGGCCCGGTGCGCGTCAGCGACGTGGAAACCGCACAGAAAGAAATCCTCACCATCGCCCGCCGTATGGCCGAAGCCGGAGAAATCGTTCTCGGTGGCAAGGGCGGCGAGGAAATGATCTAACACCATGGCCAAGCATGATGATTCACCCACTGACCTGATCCGGGCCAGGGATGTCAGTGGTTTCGATACCTGGGCGCTGCCCAGCTTCGACCCGCCCGCACCCGAGCCGGAACCGGAGCCGGAACCCGAACCGCCGGAAATGGAAGAAGTGCCGCTGGAGGAAGTCCAGCCACTGACCCTCGAAGAACTCGAAAGCATTCGTCAGGAAGCCTATAACGAAGGCTTCGCGGTGGGTGAAAAAGAAGGTTTCCACAGCACCACCCTCAAGGTTCGCCAGGAAGCCGAAGTGGCGCTGTCGGCGAAGATTGCCGGGCTGGAACAGCTGATGGCGCACCTGTTCGAGCCGATCGCCGAACAGGACACCCTGATTGAAAAGTCCTTGGTCGACCTTGTGCAGCACATCACCAAACAGGTGATTCAGCGCGAACTGGCCATCGACTCGACGCAGATCGAACACGTCATGCGCGAAGCGCTCAAGCTGTTACCGTTGGGCGTGGGCAATGTGCGGCTGTACATCAATCCGCAGGATTTCGAGCAGGTCAAGGCCTTGCGCGAACGCCACGAAGAGTCCTGGCGCATCGTCGAGGATGAGGCGCTGTTGCCGGGCGGCTGCCGGGTCGAGACCGAACACAGCCGTATCGACGCCTCGGTGGAAACCCGGGTCAAGCAGGTTATGGACAAACTGTTCGATCAGCTCCACGAACAGGCCTTGCACCCCGCTGCGCCGGACGTGAGTCTGGAACTGCCGGTCGAAAAAAAGCCGGCCGCCATCGCCGATCCGGACATTCCCGATGCGCCTTGAACGCACCAGTTTCGCCAAGCGCCTGGGCAGCTACGCCGAGGCCACGGAACTGGCGGGCGCACCGATTCTCGAAGGCCGGCTGCTGCGCATGGTCGGCCTGACCCTCGAGGCCGAAGGCTTGCGCGCGGCCATGGGCAGCCGTTGCATGGTCATCAACGACGACAGCTATCACCCGGTGCAGGTGGAAGCCGAAGTCATGGGCTTTTCCGGCAGCAAAGTCTTTCTGATGCCGGTCGGCAGTGTCGCCGGTATCGCCCCCGGCGCCCGCGTCGTTCCCCTTTCCGATACCGGCCGCTTGCCGATGGGCATGAGCATGCTCGGGCGCGTGCTCGATGGCGCCGGTCGTGCGCTGGACGGCAAGGGCGGGATGAAGGCCGAAGACTGGGTGCCGATGGACGGCCCGACCATCAACCCGCTCAAGCGCGAACCGATCAGCGAGCCGCTCGACGTAGGCATTCGTTGCATCAACGGCATGTTGACGGTCGGTCGTGGTCAGCGGCTTGGTCTGTTCGCCGGTACCGGTGTCGGTAAATCCGTGCTGTTAGGCATGATGACCCGCTTCACCGAGGCCGACATCATCGTCGTCGGGCTGATCGGCGAGCGGGGTCGTGAAGTTAAAGAGTTCATCGAGCACATCCTCGGCGAAGAAGGATTGAAGCGTTCCGTGGTCGTGGCGTCCCCGGCGGACGACGCGCCGTTGATGCGTTTGCGCGCCGCGATGTATTGCACGCGCATCGCCGAATATTTTCGCGACAAGGGCAAGAACGTCCTGTTGCTGATGGATTCGCTTACCCGTTTCGCCCAGGCCCAGCGGGAAATCGCCCTGGCCATCGGCGAGCCGCCGGCGACCAAGGGTTATCCGCCGTCGGTGTTCGCCAAGTTGCCGAAGCTGGTGGAGCGCGCCGGTAATGCCGAGAAGGGCGGTGGTTCGATCACGGCGTTCTATACCGTGCTGTCCGAAGGCGATGACCAGCAGGACCCGATTGCCGACTCGGCGCGGGGCGTGCTCGACGGCCACATCGTGCTGTCGCGGCGACTGGCCGAAGAAGGTCATTACCCGGCCATCGATATCGAGGCGTCCATCAGCCGGGTCATGCCGGCCGTGGTGTCGCCGGAGCACATGACCCGTGCGCAGTATTTCAAGCAATTGTGGTCGCGTTATCAGCAGAGTCGCGACCTGATCAGTGTCGGCGCGTATGTCGCCGGGGGCGATCGCGAGACCGACCTCGCCATCTCCCTGCAACCGCAATTGGTCAAATATTTGCGTCAGGGCCTCAACGACAGCATCAGCCTGGGCGAAAGCGAAGCGTACCTCGCCTCGATCTTCGCGCCCGCGGCGGGCGGTTAACCGGTCGTGGCACAGACTCGGGCAGGGCGTCTGGCCCCCGTGGTGGAAATGGCTGAGAAGGCCGAGAAAACCGCGGTCCAGCGTCTGGGGCACTTTCAGGGGCAGGTGCGGCTGGCTGAAAGCAAGCTCGCCGACCTGGAGGCGTTTCGTCTCGACTATCAAGAACAGTGGATCGTACGCGGCAGCAGCGGCGTGTCGGGCCAATGGTTGCTCGGGTATCAGGGGTTTCTCGCGCAATTGGGCACGGCCATCGATCAGCAGCGGCAAAGCCTGGCCTGGCACCAGAACAACCTGAACAAGGCGCGGGACACTTGGCAGCAAGCGTTTGCCCGGGTCGAAGGCTTGCGCAAACTGGTGCAGCGATATGCCGATGAAGCGCGGGCCATCGAAGACAAACGCGAGCAGAAGTTGCTGGACGAATTGTCCCAGCGGTTGCCGCGGCAGGATCAGTATTGATAGAGCGTTTCGAAAAGATTGCAGCCTGATAACCTGCCTTGCCGCAACCTCTACCAAATGCTAAACCTTGTACAAGCAGGTTCACCAATGACAAGGAAGCCATGACATGTCAGTTGTTACAGAAGTATCTCCCGACGGCCAAAAGCTGACGATATCGGTCAAAGGACGATTCGATTTCGCCAAGCATCAGGAATTTCGTGAATCCTACGAAGATAAACAGCTATCGGCGGTCGTGGTCGACCTCAGAGAGGCAACTTATCTCGACAGCTCTGCGTTGGGCATGTTGCTGCTGTTGCGTGATCACGCCGGTGGTGAAAATTCCGATATACGCGTGGTTAACAGCAGCACTGACGTGAGGAAAATCCTCGCCATCTCCAACTTCGACAAACTGTTCGACATCAGTTGAGCAGCGTGCACGCTGCACTCGAATCGTTGACGATCCTCATCGCCGAGGACAGTGCGGCGGATCGCCTGCTGCTGTCGAGCATCGTCCGCCGTCAGGGCCACGAAGTGCTGACGGCAGCCAACGGTGCCGAAGCGGTCGAGGCATTTCGTCAGCAGCGCCCGCAACTGGTGTTGATGGACGCCATGATGCCGGTGATGGACGGTTTCGAGGCTGCGCAGCAGATCAAGGCGCTGGCCGGGGAAACCCTGGTGCCGATCATCTTTCTTACCTCGCTGTCCGAGAGCGAGGCACTGGCTCGTTGCCTGGAGGCTGGGGGCGACGACTTTTTGGCTAAGCCTTACAACCAAGTGATCCTCGCCGCCAAAATCAAGGCGATGGATCGCTTGCGGCGGTTACAGGCTACCGTGTTGCAACAGCGCGATCAGATCGCCCGGCATCACGATTATTTGCTCAACGAGCAACGGGTGGCCAAGGCCGTATTCGACAAGGTGGCCCATTCCGGTTGCCTGAACGCTGCCAATATCCGCTATCTGCAATCGCCTTACGCCCTGTTTAACGGTGACTTGCTGCTGGCCGCTTATACGCCTGCGGGCGACATGCATGTACTGCTCGGCGATTTCACCGGCCATGGTTTGCCTGCGGCGGTGGGCGCCATGCCGCTGGCCGAGGTTTTCTACGGGATGACGGCCAAGGGGTACGGCTTGGCCGAAACCCTGCGCGAGATGAACGCCAAGCTCAAACGCATCTTGCCGGTGGACATGTTCTGCTGCGCAACAATGCTGTGCCTGAGCTTCCAGCGCCGTTCGGTGGAGGTCTGGAACGGCGGGATGCCCGACGGTTACTTGCACAGCATCGCCAGTGGCGAGCGAACGCCGATGGCGGCGCGGCATTTGCCGCTGGGTGTGCTGAGCGCGCAAACATTCGACGACAGCACGCAAGTGTTCCCGATGGCGTTGGGTGATCGGGTGTTCCTGTTGTCTGACGGGGTGATCGATACCTGCGATGCCAGCGAGCAGTTGTTCGGTGTGGAGCGCCTGCAACGGGTTTTTGCGGCCAATCGTGAACCGGATGCGTTGTTCGAGGAAATCGGTCAGGCGTTGCGGGACTTTGGCGGTGAGACGCGCGACGATGTCAGTATGGTTGAAATCAGCCTGCTTGAGTCGTCGCAGCTGATTGCGCCGGTGCCGGTGTATTCCGACAGCGGTCAGTCGTGCCCGCTGGACTGGTCGGTGAGTTTCGAGGTTCGCGCGCAGACGCTGAAACGCTTCAATCCGCTGCCGTACCTGTTGCAATTGCTGCTTGAGGTGCACGGTCTGCGGGCGCAGAGCGGGGCGCTCTACAGTGTGTTGGCCGAGTTGTATTCCAATGCCCTGGAGCATGGTGTCCTCGGCCTGGACTCCAGCCTCAAGCGCGATCTCTCCGGTTTTACCCGTTACTATCAACAGCGCAACACCCGCCTGGACGAGCTGCAGGACGGCTTCGTGCGGGTGCATCTGCAGGTCACGCCGCAAGGCGAGGGTGGTTGTCTGGTGATCTGCGTCGAGGACAGCGGCAAGGGATTTGACGTTGGGCGCGTGCTGGCGCGGCCGGTTGATCCTGTCCGTCTGTCGGGGCGTGGTGTGAGTTTGATCCGTCAATTGGGGCGCAACGCCAGTTGGTCCGACGACGGTCGCAGTGCCCGCGTGGAGTTTTTCTGGGAGGCTCTGGCATAATCCGCGCATTCTTGATCAAGGAGTGAGCAAGTGGCTGACAAACATCTTGACCCGGACGTGCTCAGCGCGTTGCGGGAAGTCATGGAGGATGGGTTTTCGACGTTGATCGATACCTTCCTCGCGGATTGCGAAACGCGCCTGCAAGTGTTGCGTCAGGCGAGTACGGCTGAGCAATTGATCGGGACTGCCCACAGTTTTAAAGGCAGCAGCAGCAACATGGGGGCCGTCAGGCTTGCCGAGCTCTGTGGTCAGCTTGAGCGAAATGCCGCCATTTCTCCGGGCGACGCTGTTGGTCAATTGATCGCCGAGATCGATAGCGAGTTCGCCATCGTGCGACCTCTCTATGAAACTGAACGTCAGCGATCACCGGCAGCCAGCTGACGCTTTCCACGCCTTTCGTCGTCCACTGGCAAAACTGGCGCGACCCTTGCAGTTAACTCTTCCACCTGTACCTACGATCCCAGTGCAGCGGAGACCGTTATGCCCGTTACCCCCAATAATCTTCTTCAGGCCGTCGCGCCGGCCAAGGCACAGGTTGCCCCTGCCAATTCCACGGCGTTGACCGCTGAGCCCGGGGACAAGGCTTCCAGCTTCGCTCAGGTGTACGCCAGGCAAGCCCAGAGCAAGCCTGTCGGGACGGCTGATGGTTCCGTCAAAACGGTACGTGACAAGGCTGCGGACAGCGCCGGCAAGAAGGACGTCGTCGACGACAAGTCTGCCGCCGCACAACCTGAGGTTGCCGATAGCGGCAAAACCTTGCCCGCCGACAAACCGGCGCAGGCCGACGAACAGGCAGCCAGCGACGATGCGACCGATACCGCGCAAACGCCGGTGGTCGATGCCGCGCCTGTTGATCCGGCGCTTGATCCTGCGTTGCTGCTGGTGGCTCAACCCGTCGTAGCTACGCCTGCACCGGTCACTGCACCGGTCGTGGATGCCGCTCAGTTGCCGGATGACGCACCGCTTGCCGCACCGGTTGCCGCCGCGCCGGTGGCTGTCACCACAGACACTGAATTCGACCCCGAGGCTGATCCGCTCGATGCATTGCCGGCCTTGCGCATGGCCATGGAGCAAAGCGGCCACGTTTCCGCCTCCAGCCAGGCGCAGCCTAAAGCAGCATCGACCAGTGCCCAGGCCCAGGCCGATGGTGAGCCAACCGCCGCACAGAACTTTGCCGCCGGCATGGCCAGCATGATCGAGGTGCAGGGCGACAAGGACAGCACCAGCCAGGGCGGCGAAAAGGCGTTCAGCGGTTTGATCGATGACGGTCTCAAGGACCTGAAATCCGCCAGCAGCGATACCCGGGTTGACGATTTTGCCAACCGTCTCGCAGCTTTGACCCAGGCCGCCACGCCGAAGACTGCCAACGCCTTGCCGGTCAATCAGCCGATCGCCATGCATCAGAGTGGCTGGACCGAAGAGGTGGTGAACCGCGTGATGTACCTGTCCAGCGCCAATCTCAAGGCGGCAGACATCCAGTTGCAGCCGGCTGAACTGGGGCGTCTCGACATTCGCGTCAACATGGTTCCGGATCAGCAGACCCAGGTGACCTTCGTCAGCGCTCACCCAAGTGTTCGCGAAGCGCTGGACGGGCAGATGCATCGCCTGCGTGACATGTTTGCCCAGCAGGGCATGGGCCAGGTTGACGTCAACGTGTCCGACCAGAACCGTGGTTCGCCGGATCAAGGGCAGAACCAGCAAACGCAGAGTGGTCGTACCAACGCCGCTGGGGGGCGTCTTGACTCGATGGATGACGACATCGCTGCCAGCGTCGCTGAAGTCGCTGCTCCGGTGACCAGCGTGATCGGCTCCAGCGCCGTCGATTATTACGCCTGATTGAGCCTCAAAACCGATCCTGTGTGCGGGCTTGCCCGCGATTGTGGTGTAGCAGTCGATGAAGATGTTGACTGTCATACCTCATCGCGGGCAAGCCCGCTCCGACAATGATTTGTGATGCTTTGCAAAGGGCGTCTTGTTCCACCCATCTCCCTCGCAACACTTCTGGCATAACACTTGCTCTTGCCTTGCCGTGCGACTGTGAAAACCCGAATAGTGACGGATTATTGGCATGGCGAAGAGCGACGCAGCAGTAAAAGACCCCGCAACCAAAGGCAAACTCAAGCTGATTATCTTGATCGTGGTGGCCCTGCTGCTGGCGATCGGTTTGTCCGTGGGGGCGACCTGGTACTTCATGCACAGCGCCCAGAGCAAGCCTGCCGCCGTGGTCGAAACCGCCCCGCAGGGCAAACAGCCGGCGATTTTCGAGCCGATGGCGCCGGCGTTTGTCGCCAACTACAACCAGAACGGCCGTCAACGCTACATGCAGGTGAGTATCACCATGCTCGGCCGTAACCAGGCCGATCTGGAAGCGCTCAAGGTGCACATGCCAGTGATCCGCAACAACCTGGTCATGCTGTTCTCCGGTCAGGACTTCGCCACGCTGGCGTCGCCGGTCGGCCAGGAAATGCTGCGCCAGAAAGCCACGGCCAGCGTTCAGGAAGTGGCGCAAAAAGAGCTCGGCAAAGTGGTTATCGAACAGTTGCTTTTCACTAATTTCGTACTGCAGTAGGAACACGACATGGCCGTGCAGGACCTGCTGTCCCAGGATGAAATCGACGCGCTGTTGCATGGCGTGGACGATGGTCTGGTACAGACCGATAACGTTGCCGAACCCGGCACCGTCAAAAGCTATGACCTGACCAGTCAGGATCGCATCGTCCGTGGACGCATGCCGACCCTGGAAATGATCAACGAACGTTTTGCCCGCTATACGCGCATCAGCATGTTCAACATGCTGCGTCGCTCGGCGGACGTGGCGGTCGGTGGCGTGCAGGTGATGAAGTTCGGCGAATACGTGCACTCGCTGTACGTGCCGACCAGCCTCAACCTGGTCAAGATCAAACCGCTGCGCGGCACCGCGCTGTTCATCCTCGACGCCAAACTGGTGTTCAAACTGGTGGACAACTTCTTCGGTGGCGACGGCCGTCACGCCAAGATCGAAGGGCGTGAATTTACCCCGACCGAACTGCGTGTGGTGCGCATGGTGCTGGAGCAGGCGTTCGTCGACTTGAAGGAAGCCTGGCAGGCGATCATGGAAGTGAACTTCGAGTACATCAATTCGGAAGTGAATCCGGCCATGGCCAACATCGTCGGGCCAAGCGAAGCCATTGTGGTGTCGACCTTCCACATCGAACTCGATGGCGGTGGCGGCGACCTGCACGTGACCATGCCTTACTCGATGATCGAACCAGTGCGCGAAATGCTCGACGCCGGCTTCCAGTCGGACCTGGACGACCAGGACGAGCGCTGGGTCAATGCCCTGCGCCAGGACGTGCTGGATGTCGACGTGCCGATCGGTGCCACGGTCGCTCGCCGCCAGTTGAAACTGCGCGACATCCTGCACATGCAGCCGGGTGACATCATCCCGGTGGAAATGCCGGAAGACATGATCATGCGCGCCAACGGCGTGCCGGCCTTCAAGGTCAAGATGGGCTCGCACAAAGGCAACCTTGCACTGCAAGTGATCGAGCCGATCGAGCGTCGTTGATCGACGCCCCACACATTCGCTTTTAACTGACGGCTTCCCCTCCAAAGGTGGCCCGCCGAGGACAAATGATGGCAGACGATATGAATACTCAGGACGACCAGGCGCTGGCTGATGAGTGGGCTGCGGCCCTGGAAGAAACCGGTGATGCCGGGCAGGCTGATATCGACGCGTTGCTGGCGGCCGATAGCGCCGGCTCTTCGAACAATCGCCTGCCCATGGAAGAGTTCGGCAGCGTGCCGAAGAACAACGATCCGGTGAGCCTGGAAGGGCCGAACCTGGACGTGATCCTCGATATCCCGGTATCGATTTCCATGGAAGTGGGCAGCACCGACATCAACATCCGCAACCTGCTGCAACTCAACCAGGGTTCGGTGATCGAGCTCGATCGTCTGGCCGGTGAGCCGCTGGACGTGCTGGTCAACGGCACGCTCATCGCCCATGGCGAAGTGGTCGTGGTCAACGAGAAGTTCGGCATCCGCCTGACCGACGTGATCAGCCCAAGCGAACGCATCAAGAAGCTGCGCTGAGTGAAAAGGTTTCTCGGGGTTCTTCTGGCATTGCCATTGAGCGTGCTGGCGGCGGAGCCTGTCGCGACCGCCGCCACGGCTGCTGCGCCTGTCGCGAGCAGCGGTGTGGCCGGGCAATTGACGCAACTGGTCTTCGGCCTGCTGCTGGTGCTGGGGTTGATCTTCTTCCTCGCCTGGCTGTTGCGCCGGGTTCAACAGGCAGGCCCGGCCGGCAAGGGCCAGGTGATCGAGCTGATTGGTTCCCGCGCCCTCGGCCCGCGTGATCGGCTGATGCTGGTACAGGTCGGCAACGAGCAGATACTGCTCGGCCTGAGCCCCGGCACCATCACGGCATTGCATGTGCTCAAGGAGCCGGTGCAAGTGCCGGGCACGATCGATAAGACGACGCCGGAGTTTGCCCAGCGCCTGCTGGAGATCCTCGGTAAAGATCAAAAGGATAAGAAGTAATGGGTGCGCTGCGCATCGTCTTGACGCTGGCCTTGATGCTGGCCGCTCCTTTGGCGTTCGCCGCCGATCCGCTGTCGATCCCGGCGATCACGCTGGGCACCAACGCCGAAGGTGCGCAGGAATACTCGGTCAGCCTGCAAATTCTGCTGATCATGACTGCGCTGAGTTTCATCCCGGCGTTCGTCATGCTGATGACCAGCTTCACCCGGATCATCATCGTCTTCTCGATCCTGCGTCAGGCCCTGGGCTTGCAGCAGACACCGTCGAACCAGATCCTCACGGGCATGGCGCTGTTCCTGACGTTGTTCATCATGGCGCCGGTGTTCGACCGGGTGAACCAGGACGCCTTGCAGCCGTACCTCGCGGAAAAAATGACTGCCCAGGATGCCGTGGCCAAGGCGCAGGTGCCGATCAAGGACTTCATGCTGGCGCAGACCCGCACCAGTGATCTGGAGCTGTTCATGCGCCTGTCCAAGCGCACGGATATTGCTTCGCCGGATCAGGCGCCGCTGACCATTCTGGTGCCAGCGTTCGTGACCTCCGAGCTGAAAACCGCGTTCCAGATCGGCTTCATGATTTTCATCCCGTTCCTGATCATCGACCTCGTCGTGGCCAGTGTACTGATGGCCATGGGTATGATGATGCTGTCGCCGTTGATCATTTCCCTGCCGTTCAAAATCATGCTGTTCGTGCTGGTCGATGGCTGGGCGCTGATCATCGGCACCCTGGCCAGTAGCTTCGGCGGTGTATCGCCATGACGCCTGAAGTTGCGGTCGATATCTTCCGCGAGGCGCTGTGGCTGACCACGTTGATGGTGGCGGTACTGGTGATTCCGAGCCTGCTGGTGGGCCTGATCGTGGCAATGTTCCAGGCCGCGACCCAAATCAACGAGCAGACCCTGAGCTTCCTGCCGCGCCTGCTGGTGATGCTGGTGACGCTGATCGTCGCCGGACCATGGCTGGTGCAGACGTTCATGGAGTACATCCTACAGTTGTACGGCAGTATTCCGCAGGTCATCGGCTAAGCCATGTCGTCGTTATTGCAGCTGACGGACACCCAGATCAGCACCTGGGTGGCGACGTTCATGTTGCCGCTGTTTCGCGTCGGCGCCTTGCTGATGGTCATGCCGGTCTTCGGCACATCGCTGGTGCCCAAGCGCATCCGCCTGTATTTCGCCCTCGCCATCACCGTGGTCATCGCGCCCAACCTGCCGCCTATGCCACCGGTGAATGCGCTGGATTTGAGTGGGCTGCTGCTGATTGCCGAGCAAATCCTCGTCGGCGCGATCCTCGGTTTTTCCTTGCAGCTATTCTTCCAGGCGTTCGTGGTGGCGGGGCAGATTGTCGCCATCCAGATGGGCATGGGCTTCGCCTCGATGGTCGACCCTACCAACGGCGTGTCGGTGGCGGTGATCGGGCAGTTCTTCACCATGCTCGTGACGCTGATGTTCCTGGCGATGAATGGCCATCTGGTGGTGTTCGAAGTGCTGACCGAAAGCTTCACCACGCTGCCGGTAGGCAGCGGCTTGATGGTCAACCACTACTGGGAAGTGGCTGGAAAACTGGGCTGGGTACTCGGCGCGGCGTTGTTGCTGGTGCTGCCGGCGATCACCGCGCTGCTGGTGGTGAACATCGCCTTTGGCGTGATGACCCGGGCGGCGCCGCAACTGAATATTTTCTCCATCGGCTTCCCGCTGACCCTGGTGCTTGGGCTGTTTATCGTCTGGGTCGGGCTGGCGGACATTCTCAATCAGTATCAACCGCTGGCCACCGAGGCCTTGCAGTTTTTACGCGAACTGGCACAGGCGCGCTGAGTCATGGCTGAGAGCGAAAGCGGTCAGGACAAAACAGAAGACCCCACGGAGAAAAAGAAAAAGGACGCCCGTGAGAAGGGTGAGATCGCCCGTTCCAAGGAGCTCAACACCCTGGCGATCATGCTCGCCGGTGCCGGTGCTTTGCTGGTGTTCGGCGGGGCGCTGGCCCAGGAAATGATGGACCTGATGCGCCTGAACTTTTCCCTGTCGCGAGAGGTGGTGCTGGACCAGCGTTCGATGGGCACCTATCTGCTGCACTCGGGACAGATCGCCCTGCTGGCCATTCAGCCAGTGATGATCACCTTGCTACTGGCGGCGCTGATCGGTCCGATTTCCCTGGGCGGCTGGCTGTTTTCCGCCGGTACCATGGCCCCCAAGTTCAGCCGCATGAACCCCGGCGCCGGGCTCAAGCGCATGTTCTCGGCCAAGGCGATTGCCGAGTTGCTCAAGGCTTTGGCGAAGTTTTTTGTTGTTCTGTTCGTGGCCCTGCTGGTGTTGTCGGCGGACATCGACGACTTGCTGCGTATCGCCCATGAGCCGCTGGATCGGGCAATCATCCACAGCCTGCAAGTGGTCGGTTGGAGCTCCCTTTGGATGGCCTGCGGGTTGATCATCATCGCGGCGGTCGACGTGCCGATCCAGCTCTGGGAAAGCATCAAGAAGCTGAAAATGACCAAGCAGGAAGTGCGCGATGAGCACAAGGATCAGGAAGGTCGGCCTGAGGTGAAACAGCGCATTCGCCAGCTTCAGCGTGAAATGTCCCAGCGGCGGATGATGGCGGCAATCCCCGACGCCGACGTGGTCATCACCAACCCGACCCACTACGCCGTAGCCCTCAAATACGACCCGGACAAGAGCGGCGCGCCGATGCTGATCGCCAAGGGCAGCGACTTCCTGGCGCTGAAGATTCGAGAGATTGCGGCGGCCAACGAGATCCTGTTGCTGGAATCGCCGGCCTTGGCGCGGTCGATTTACTACTCGACGGAACTTGAGCAGGAAATTCCGGGCGGTTTGTATCTGGCGGTGGCGCAGGTGCTGGCGTACGTCTACCAGATTCGCCAATACCGCGCGGGCAAAGGCAAGCGGCCGGAGCCGCTTAAAGATGATTTGCCGATTCCGCCGGATTTGCGGCGGGATGTATGAGTGCTTCACCTTTGTCGTGATTCGCAGTTGATGCGTCAATAGCGGCCCGCTTAGTCTCGCGTCATTATGCCATTCATTCAATGATTTTTTCGTTTTGCTGTCTTCATGAAGTGCCTGCGGTAGTCGCGACAGTTATTTAGAATAAAGCTTCATATTTGTTATTCGTCAGCTGCGAATGTCTCGTATGGATGAGGTCGGAAGCTTAGTGTTTGGAAAAAGGCTGCCGTATGAAGGGGGACGCGATTCGTATAGACGTTTTTTCAAGTTTGAGTGTTCCAAAGCTCGGTTTTCAATGCTGATTCCCGTTAAGTTGTTTCTCGTCATGTCTGTGTGTTTTTTGAGGTACTCAAGTATCTTGATTCTTTTGTCAACCTTCGCTGTCAGCTCTTCCAGGCGCTCAGATTTTCCAACGAACTCTGGCGCTTCCAACAAATGATTGATTTTACTGTGCGCTTTGTTGATTTTATTGCTCTCGTGGAGAGTTGCAAATCCGATTAACCTTTCTTCGGCTATATGGGCAAGCTCCGGGGGCAATGTTTCTACTGTGTTGATGTTATTTTTTGTTGCGGTGGTGGTTAACTTATTTATGATGTGGTGGATGTCATGGTCGTCAGCGGTGTAAGGCATTGTTTGTATGACTTTTTTCAAAAAAACATTAAACCAGCTATGCCCTGTTGTATCTGTCCGATTCAAGGGATCTCCGCCACAATATGTATACGCGTTGAATCCCCCTTTCCCAAAGGGACTCCAACTATCCGGACTATTAAACCGCATCAACACCGGATTAAACGCGCGATAACCATTCCCCAATAAATAACACCCGGTCACCGGGTCCGGCCGTTCGCCGTTGAAGCCCAGCAGGCTGAGTAAGCCACTGGGTGCCGGGCGATGGCCGTAGGGGGAATAGGCGATGGGGCGCGGCTGAGTGCCTTTCTTGAGGGTATGCAGTACCGAACGCTGCAGGTCGGTGGCCAGCAGCGTGGTATCGAGTGCATTACCTTCGCGTTGCTGCTGAGCCAATAGGGTGTCGTCGTGCTGAATGATCGATTGCTGCATCGCCCCGTGAATCTCGGTAGCCAACCGTCTTTTGCAGTAGAAACGCTGATGTACCGGTGTATCAGGCTGTGCCTGGTGGAGCAGTCGATCCAGTGGATCGTAGCGATATTGGCAAAGCAGGGTTGTGGATGGGGCGGTCATTGGCTTACTCCGCAGATAAAAAATCGAGAGCTTTAGTATCTGCGCAGGTGCCGGAGTGGGGTACTAGCAGAACTGATAGTCCGTGAGCGTCGCTCCTTTTCACGGCCATTAAGGCCGACCCATATCCCCCTGAAAAAACGATCTATTTCTCCCCTGCAAAAGTTGGAAGGCTTCTTGCAGTAGCCGCCCCGAGCCTGCTTCAGGCGTCAAAAGTTTGCTTCAAAGGAACGGGGAATACCGGTGGATCGCTCTCAGTTAATCAACAGTGCCCGCACGAACATGGCAGACCTCAGTCGAGGCAATCTGGGCGTGCCGCTGTTGCTGCTGGTCATGTTGGCAATGATGATGTTGCCCATTCCGCCGTTCCTGCTCGATGTGTTCTTCACCTTCAACATCGCCCTGTCCATTGTCGTGCTGCTGGTTTGCGTCTACGCCTTGCGGCCGCTGGATTTCGCGGTGTTCCCGACCATTCTGCTGGTGGCGACGCTGTTGCGACTGGCGTTGAACGTGGCTTCGACGCGGGTGGTGATGCTCCACGGTCAGGATGGCCACGCCGCTGCCGGTAAGGTGATCCAGGCGTTCGGTGAGGTGGTGATCGGCGGTAACTACGTGGTTGGTATCGTGGTGTTCGCGATTTTGATGATCATCAACTTCGTCGTGGTGACCAAGGGGGCCGGGCGGATTTCCGAGGTGAGCGCGCGCTTCACCCTCGATGCGATGCCCGGCAAACAGATGGCCATCGACGCTGATCTCAACGCTGGCCTGATCGACCAGAACCAGGCCAAGGCCCGTCGTACGGAAGTGGCCCAGGAAGCCGAGTTCTACGGCTCCATGGACGGTGCCAGCAAATTCGTGCGCGGTGACGCCATCGCCGGCTTGCTGATTCTGTTCATCAACCTGATCGGCGGCATGGCTGTCGGTATCTTCCAGCACAACATGTCGTTCGCTGACGCCGGCAAGGTCTACGCCTTGCTGACCATCGGTGACGGTTTGGTGGCGCAATTGCCATCACTGCTGTTGTCCACCGCTGCCGCGATCATGGTGACCCGTGCTTCCGGTTCCGAAGACATGGGCAAGCAGATCAATCGCCAGATGTTCGCCTCGCCCAAGGCGCTGGCGGTCTCCGCGGGTTTGATGGCAGTGATGGGCCTGGTGCCCGGCATGCCGCATTTCTCGTTCCTGAGCATGGCCGCGCTGGCGGCGGGTGGTGCCTACCTGTTCTGGCGCAAGCAGAACATCGTCAAGGTCCAGGCCCTGCAAGAGGTCAAGCGTCAACAAGAGTTGCTGCCATCGCCGGCCCGCGCCCAGGAAACCAAGGAGTTGGGCTGGGATGACGTGACGCCGATCGACATGATCGGCCTGGAAGTCGGCTACCGCCTGATTCCATTGGTGGACCGCAACCAGGGGGGGCAATTGCTGGCGCGGATCAAGGGGGTGCGCAAGAAGCTGTCCCAGGATCTGGGCTTCCTGATGCCCACCGTGCACATCCGAGACAACCTCGACCTGGCGCCGAGTGCCTATCGGCTGACCCTGATGGGGGTGATCCTGGCCGAAGCCGAGATTTACCCGGATCGCGAACTGGCGATCAACCCGGGACAGGTCTACGGCACACTCAACGGCATTACCGCCAAAGATCCGGCTTTCGGCCTGGAGGCGGTCTGGATCGAAATCAGTCAACGTGCCCAGGCACAATCTCTTGGCTATACAGTGGTCGATGCCAGTACAGTAGTGGCCACGCACCTGAACCAGATTCTGTACAAGCACTCCAGCGAGCTGATCGGGCACGAAGAAGTGCAGCAATTGATGCAATTGCTGGCGAAAAACTCGCCGAAACTGGCTGAAGAGCTGGTGCCGGGTGTGTTGTCGCTGTCGCAACTGCTCAAGGTGCTGCAAGCGCTGCTGGCCGAACAGGTGCCGGTGCGTGACATTCGAAGTATTGCCGAAGCCATCGCTAACAATGCTTCCAAGAGTCAAGATACTGCCGCATTGGTGGCCGCTGTGCGCGTCGGCGTAAGCCGCGCAATCGTCCAAAGCATTGTAGGCACTGACTCCGAGCTGCCAGTTATCACGCTGGAGCCAAGGTTGGAACAAATATTGCTCAATAGTCTGCAGAAGGCAGGACAAGGCTCGGAAGAGGGCGTTCTGCTGGAGCCAAGCATGGCTGAAAAGCTGCAACGCTCGCTGATCGATGCGGCGCAGCGCCAGGAGATGCAAGGTCAACCGGTGATTCTGCTGGTGGCCGGTCCGGTACGCGCGATGCTCTCGCGATTTGGCCGGCTGGCAGTCCCGGGTTTGCACGTGTTGGCTTATCAGGAAATTCCTGACAACAAGCAAGTGACCATCGTTGCGACAGTAGGGCCCAACGGCTGAGGTAGTGGTTTATGCAAGTTAAGCGTTTTTTCGCCGCCGATATGCGTCAGGCCATGAAACTGGTTCGTGATGAGCTGGGCGCTGATGCGGCCATCATCGGCAACCGCCGCATTGCCGGTGGCGTCGAGCTGACGGCTGCTCTGGATTACAAGCTGTCGGCGCTGGCGCCACGCGTGCCGAACATGGAGCTCGAAGACGAGCTGCGCAAGACCCAGTCGCGCATCGTCACCGCCCAGGCCGAGTTGAGCCTGCGCAGCGACGGCGAAAGCGACAACGCCACCAATCGCCAGTTGTTCGCCGGTTTGCCGCTCACCGCAGCCGAGCCGCTGATCGAGCCGACCTACGCCGAGCCTCGCCGCCCTGCGCCAGCGCAGGCTCCGGCGGCCGCGATGGATTCCCGGGTATTTGACTCCATGCGTTTCGAGCTCAACAGCCTGCGCGAGCTGATGGAAGTACAGCTGGGCTCCCTGGCGTGGAATCAGCTGCAAGGCAGCAGCCCGGGCCAGGCCAACCTCTGGCGTCGTTTGCAACGTATCGGTTTGTCCGGGCCGTTGTCGCGCGACCTGCTGGCGCTGATCTCCGAGATTCAAGAACCCCGTCAGGCCTGGCGCATGTTGCTGGCGCACCTGGCGCGGATGATTGCCACGCCGGAAATCGAGCCGCTGGAAGAGGGCGGGGTGATTGCCATGGTCGGCCCTGCCGGCATGGGCAAGACCACCACCCTGGCCAAGCTGGCTGCCCGTTACGTGCTCAAGTACGGCGCGCAGAATATCGCGCTGGTGAGCATGGACAGCTACCGCATCGGTGCCCAGGAACAGCTCAAGACCCTCGGTCGGATTCTCAATGTCCCGGTGACCCACGTCGACCCGGGGCAATCGCTGGTGCAGGCGCTGGAACCTCTGCTGCGCAAGCGTGTGGTGCTGATCGATACCGCCGGCCTTCAGGCCAGCGATCCGGCTCTGCGCATGCAGCTCGAAAGCCTGGCCGGACGAGGCATAAAATCAAAAAATTATCTGGTTCTGGCAACCACCAGCCAGAAACAGGTTCTAACCGCCGCTTATCACAGTTACAAGCGCTGCGGGCTTGCTGGCTGCATCCTGACTAAACTGGATGAAACGGCAAGTCTGGGCGAGGTGTTGAGCCTGGCCATCAGCCATGAATTGCCGGTGGCCTACCTGACGGATGGCCCGCGGATTCCGGATGATTTGCATCTGCCGCGTCGTCATCAACTGGTCAGCCGCGCCGTCAGCGTGCAAATGCAGGAAGAACCCAGCGAAGAAGCCATGGCTGACATGTTCGCTGATATCTACCACAGCCCCACCAAGCAGGTAGGCTGAGGTAACAATGAATAGTTTTTGTACCTACATCGATGGTCTGCCATGCATTGTTCGGTTTACGAACGCGCAGCCAGTAATGTGGCCTCCGTCTATGCAAGACAAGGTAAAGAAATAACATGGGCAGCATGCATCCCGTACAGGTGATCGCGGTGACCGGCGGCAAAGGTGGCGTCGGGAAAACTAACGTGTCAGTGAACTTGTCCCTGGCTTTGGCTGAACTGGGCCGGCGCGTCATGTTGCTTGACGCCGACCTGGGGCTGGCGAACGTCGACGTTCTGCTGGGCCTGACACCCAAACGTACCCTGGCCGACGTGATTGAAGGTCGCTGCGAGCTGCGCGACGTCCTGTTGCAGGGCCCAGGCGGTATCCGCATCGTTCCGGCCGCGTCCGGCACCCAGAGCATGGTTCACTTGAGCCCGGCGCAACACGCCGGCCTGATCCAGGCCTTCAGCGACATCGGCGACAACCTCGACGTGCTGGTGATTGACACCGCTGCGGGTATCGGTGACTCGGTAGTCAGTTTTGTCCGTGCGGCCCAGGAGGTGTTGCTGGTGGTCTGCGACGAGCCGACCTCCATCACCGACGCCTACGCCCTGATCAAACTGCTTAATCGCGACTACGGCATGAACCGCTTCCGTGTCCTGGCCAACATGGCCCAGAGCCCGCAGGAAGGGCGCAACCTGTTCGCCAAGTTGACCAAAGTCACGGATCGCTTCCTCGACGTCGCCCTGCAATACGTCGGCGCCGTGCCTTATGACGAAAGCGTGCGCAAGGCCGTGCAAAAACAACGCGCCGTTTACGAAGCGTTCCCACGCTCCAAGTGCTCGCTGGCCTTCAAGGCGATCGCGCAGAAGGTCGACACCTGGCCGCTGCCCGCCAACCCGCGCGGGCATCTGGAGTTCTTCGTCGAGCGCCTCGTGCAACAAACGGCAGGACCCGTGCTATGACAGCCAGCGGCTACAACCTCTACAAGAAATCGGCGCGCGATGCGCAGTACGAGCTGATCGAGCGTTACGCGCCGCTGGTCAAACGCATTGCCTACCACTTGCTGGCGCGTCTGCCGGCCAGTGTCCAGGTCGAAGACTTGATCCAGGCCGGGATGATCGGCCTGTTGGAAGTCTCGACCAAATACGACGCCAGCAAAGGCGCCAGTTTCGAGACGTACGCGGGCATCCGCATTCGCGGCGCCATGCTCGATGAAGTGCGCAAAGGTGACTGGGCGCCACGCTCGGTCCACCGCAATACCCGAATGGTCAGCGACGCCATCCGCTCGATTGAAGCTAAAACCGGCCGTGACGCTAAAGATCACGAAGTTGCGGCCGAACTCCAATTGAGTCTCGACGATTACTACGGGATTTTGAACGACACCCTGGGCAGCCGTTTATTCAGTTTCGACGACCTCTTGCAGGACGGCGAACACGAAGGGCTGCATGAGGATGGTGCGAGTGCTCATCTCGAGCCGTCACGCGATCTGGAAGATGAACGCTTCCAGGCAGCGCTGGCGGACGCGATTGCCAATTTGCCGGAGCGTGAGCGACTGGTGTTGGCGCTGTACTACGACGAAGAGTTGAATCTCAAGGAAATCGGTGAGGTCCTGGGGGTCAGCGAATCTCGGGTCAGCCAGTTACATAGCCAGTGCGCGGCCCGTTTGCGGGGGCGTTTGGGAGAGTGGCGAGCGCGCTGAAGGCAGTGTGGGGGCACTGCGACGTGGCTGGGGGGGTGATGAACCGCGCCGGTCTCGCTTCGTTGCACTCCAGACAGTCATCGAGTGCTTTGCCAGATTGATTGAAATGGCGCGTCCAGGTGCTGGGCGCGTTTTAGTCTGCTTGGAGGTCGAATTGGACAAGAACATGAAAATCCTCATCGTTGATGACTTCTCAACGATGCGGCGGATCATAAAAAACCTGTTGCGTGACCTTGGGTTCACCAACACGGTCGAGGCCGACGATGGCACTACCGCCATTCCGGTACTCAACAGCGGGAGCATCGACTTTCTGGTGACCGACTGGAACATGCCTGGCATGACCGGTATCGATCTGCTGCGCCACGTGCGTGCCGATGAAAAGCTCAAGCACCTGCCAGTGCTGATGGTGACCGCTGAAGCCAAGCGCGAGCAAATCATCGAAGCGGCCCAGGCCGGTGTAAACGGCTATGTGGTCAAACCCTTCACGGCCCAGGCGTTGAAAGAAAAAATCGAGAAGATTTTCGAACGCATCGGTTGAACTGCGCCACGGGGGAGCTATGGGGCATAACGAATCTTCGCAGGGCGATTTTGAATCGACCCTGAAAAAACACGCCGTCGAACTGGTCGCGAGCCTTGAAAAAGGCAGGTTTGGCGATGCTGTGCAATTGATCCATGAGCTCAACCAGACCCGTGACCGCGGCCTGTATCAGGAAGTGGGCAAGCTCACCCGCGAGCTGCATAGCGCGATCGTCAATTTTCAGATTGACCCGCACATGCCGCAAGCCGAGGAGGTGTCACAGATCACCGACGCCACCGAGCGTCTGGGCTATGTGGTCAAGCTGACCGAGGCCGCGGCCAACCGCACCATGGACCTGGTGGAAAACGCCACGCCGCTGGTCAACAGCCTGGCCGACGAAGCCCAGGCCTTGAGCACGGATTGGGGGCGGTTCATGCGTCGCGAAGTCGGCGCTGAAGAGTTCCGCGAACTGGCCCGGCGCGTCGACGGGTTCCTGGCACGCAGCAGCACAGACAACCGTGCCGTGTCGGGCAACCTCAACGACATCCTGCTGGCCCAGGATTATCAGGACCTCACAGGTCAAGTGATCAAGCGTGTGACCCAACTGGTCACCGAAGTTGAAAGCAACCTGCTCAAGCTCGTACTCATGGCCAGTCAGGTGGACCGCTTTGCGGGCATCGAACATGACCGTGAAGCGATGCTTGCAGAAAAAGATCCACAAAAACATCTCTCTCAGGGTGAAGGTCCGCAGATTCATGCCGATAAAAGAGAAGACGTTGTGTCCGGTCAGGACGATGTGGACGATTTGTTATCCAGCCTGGGATTTTAGCGTTTTAGAATTTTAGGTTTTTTGGGTTTTTAGACCTGTAGGAGCACACCATTAATGAGCTTCGGCGCCGATGAAGAGATCCTTCAGGATTTCCTGGTTGAGGCCGGCGAGATTCTAGAGCAACTGTCCGAGCAACTGGTCGAGCTGGAAAGCCGGCCGGATGATGCGGATTTGCTCAATGCAATTTTTCGCGGTTTCCACACTGTAAAAGGGGGCGCCGGCTTCCTCCAGCTCAACGAGCTGGTGGAGTGCTGCCACATCGCCGAGAACGTGTTCGACATCCTGCGCAAGGGTGAGCGTCGCGTTGACTCGGAATTGATGGACGTGGTTCTTGAAGCGCTGGACGCAGTGAACAGCATGTTCAGCGAAGTCCGCGAACGCAGCCCGATCACGGCTGCCACACCAGAATTGCTCGCGGCGCTGGCCCGTCTGGCCGAGCCGCAATCGGCCGACGAGGTTGCACCTGCGCCTGTCGCCCACGTGGTTGAAGAACCTGCCGCTGAAAGCGAGTCGGGTGATATCACCGACAATGAATTCGAACAACTGCTGGACTCGCTGAACGCCGTCAAGGCCCAGGCCGAGGCGCCGACGGCTACTCCGGTACCGGCTGGCGATGCGGCGGCCAGCGACGAAATCACCGACGCCGAGTTCGAGTCGTTGCTCGACCAGTTGCACGGTAAAGGCCAGTTCGCCGTTGATGCCGTTGCACCGGCTGCCCCTGCCGCGCCGCAGGCTCCGAAAGCGGCGGGCGACAGCTCGGACATCACCGACGACGAATTTGAAGCACTGCTCGACCAGCTGCACGGCAAGGGTAACTTTGCCGTTGATGCGCTGGAATCGGCCATCGCTTCGGTGCCGACTCCTGCCGCGCCAACCGCTGCGGCGGCCGGCAGCGACCTGATCACCGATCACGAATTCGAATCGCTGCTCGACGAGCTGCACGGCAAAGGCAAGTTCACTGAAGTGGGCGCGACCGCAGGAACGGCAACCGCTGCCAGCGCAGCGGTTGCGGCGCCTGTCGCCAAGGCTGCGGCACCGAAACCGGTGGCCAAGGCCCCTGAGCCGAAAGCCGAAACACCGGCACCTGCCGCTGCTGCACCGGCTCCGGCCCGTGCCCCGGCCGCGCCACCGGCGGAAAAACCGGCCAGCGAAGCCGAGACCACCGTGCGGGTCGACACCGCTCGCCTGGACGAAATCATGAACATGGTGGGCGAACTGGTGCTGGTGCGTAACCGCCTGGTCCGACTCGGTGCCAACAGCGCCGACGAAGCCATGTCCAAAGCCGTGTCCAACCTTGACGTGGTCACGGCCGACCTGCAAACAGCGGTCATGAAGACCCGGATGCAACCGATCAAGAAGGTCTTCGGGCGCTTCCCGCGTCTGGTTCGCGACCTGGCTCGCCAGCTCAAGAAAGAGATCAACCTGGAACTGGTCGGCGAAGAAACCGACCTCGACAAGAACCTCGTCGAGGCCCTTGCCGACCCGTTGGTCCACTTGGTGCGCAACGCGGTCGACCACGGTATCGAATCGCCGGAAGAACGCGAAGCATCGGGCAAGGCCCGTGGCGGCAAGGTGATCCTGGCCGCAGAGCAGGAAGGCGACCACATCCTGCTGTCGATCTCCGATGACGGCAAAGGCATGGACCCGAACGTCCTGCGTTCCATCGCGGTGAAACGCGGTGTGATGGACAAGGATGCAGCCGATCGCCTGAGCGACACCGAGTGCTACAACCTGATCTTTGCACCGGGCTTCTCGACCAAGACCGAGATCTCCGACGTGTCGGGTCGTGGCGTGGGCATGGACGTGGTGAAAACCAAGATTTCCCAGCTCAACGGTTCGATCAACATTTTCTCGGCCAAGGGCCAGGGATCGAAGATCGTCATCAAGGTGCCGTTGACCCTGGCAATCATGCCGACGCTGATGGTCATGCTCGGCAACCAGGCGTTCGCGTTCCCGCTGGTGAACGTCAACGAAATCTTCCACCTCGACCTGTCGACCACCAACGTCGTGGACGGTCAGGAAGTGGTGATCGTGCGGGACAAGGCACTGCCATTGTTCTACCTCAAGCGCTGGCTGGTCAGCTCGGCCGCTCACGAAGAGCAGCGCGAAGGCCATGTGGTGATCCTTTCGGTGGGCACCCAGCGGATCGGCTTCGTCGTCGATCAACTGGTGGGCCAGGAAGAAGTCGTCATCAAGCCATTGGGCAAAATGCTCCAGGGAACCCCGGGCATGTCGGGCGCCACCATCACCGGTGACGGTCGCATTGCGCTGATTCTCGATGTTCCGAGCATGCTCAAGCGTTACGCCGCACGGCGTATTTGATTCTGGTGGAGCGGGGCGACTGAGCCTCGCTCCGTCTAACGGAGTGTTTATGGCAGTCAAAGTCCTGGTGGTGGATGATTCGGGGTTTTTCCGCCGCCGCGTCTCGGAAATTCTTTCAGCGGATTCGAATATCCAGGTCGTCGGCACGGCGACCAACGGAAAAGAGGCGATCGATCAGGCACTGGCCCTCAAGCCGGACGTGATCACCATGGACTACGAGATGCCCATGATGGACGGCATCACGGCGGTGCGGCACATCATGCAGCGCTGCCCGACCCCGGTCTTGATGTTTTCCTCGCTGACCCACGAAGGCGCCCGGGTGACCCTCGATGCGCTGGACGCCGGCGCGGTGGACTTCCTGCCGAAGAATTTCGAAGACATCTCGCGCAATCCCGAGAAGGTCAAGCAACTGCTGTGCGAAAAGATCCTGAGCATCTCGCGCAGCAATCGTCGCGTCAGCACATATAGCGCACCGGCCCCTGTGGCCGCTCCCGCTCCGACACCTGCGCCTTCGAGCGTCGGCAGTTACGGCAGCAGTGCGCCTGTACGCCCGGCGCCGACACCTATTGCGCCGCGTCCCCCTGTGCCGACGGCATCGTCGCCCGCGCCGAAACGCAAAGCCTACAAACTGGTGGCCATCGGCACGTCCACGGGCGGTCCGGTTGCCTTGCAGCGGGTCCTGACCCAGTTGCCGGCCAACTTTCCGGCACCGATCGTACTGATCCAGCACATGCCCGCCGCCTTCACCAAGGCGTTCGCCGAGCGTCTGGACAAGCTGTGCCGCATCAGCGTCAAGGAAGCCGAGGATGGCGACATCCTGCGCCCAGGTTTGGCCCTGCTTGCACCGGGCGGCAAGCAAATGATGATCGACGGCCGTGGCGCGGTGAAAATCCTGCCGGGCGACGAACGTTTGAATTACAAACCGTGTGTCGATATCACCTTCGGTTCGGCGGCCAAGTCCTACGGTGACAAAGTTCTGGCGGTCGTGTTGACCGGCATGGGCGCCGACGGTCGCGAAGGCGCGCGCCTGCTCAAGCAGGGCGGCAGTTCGATCTGGGCACAGGATGAAGCCAGTTGTGTGATCTACGGCATGCCGATGGCCATCGTCAAAGCTGAACTCGCCGACGCGGTGTACAGCCTGGACGATATCGGCCGGCACATCGTCGAGGCGTGTATCTGATGGATGTTCTGAGCCTTATCGGCATCATCATGGCGTTCGTCGCGATCATCGGCGGCAACTACCTCGAAGGCGGTCATCTCGGTGCACTGGCCAACGGCCCGGCGGCCTTGATCGTACTCGGCGGGACCATCGGCGCGGCCCTGCTGCAATCACCGATGAGCGCCTTCAAGCGTGCCATGCAGATTCTGGCGTGGATTCTGTTTCCGCCGCGTGTCGATCTGGCCGGTGGCATCGATCGCGTCGTCAACTGGAGCCTGACGGCACGCAAGGAAGGCTTGCTGGGCCTGGAAGGGGTCGCTGACGCCGAATCCGACAATTACTCGCGCAAGGGCCTGCAATTGTTGGTAGACGGCGCCGAGCCGGAAGCGATCCGCAGCATTCTCGAAGTGGATTTCTACACCCAGGAAAGCCGCGATATCGAGGCTGCCAAAGTCTTTGAGAGCATGGGCGGTTACGCGCCGACCATCGGTATCATCGGTGCGGTCATGGGCCTGATTCATGTCATGGGCAACCTCGCTGATCCATCGCAACTGGGCAGCGGTATCGCCGTGGCGTTCGTCGCCACCATCTACGGTGTGGCCAGTGCCAACCTGGTGCTGCTGCCGATTGCCGCCAAACTCAAATCCATTGCGTTGCGCCAATCGCGTTATCGCGAAATGTTGTTGGAAGGGATCCTGTCGATCGCCGAAGGTGAAAACCCACGCTCCATTGAGTTGAAGCTGCAAGGCTTCATGGACTAAGGGAATAACCTCATGGCTCGTCGTCGACATCAGGAAGAACACGTTAACCACGAGCGCTGGCTGGTGTCCTACGCGGATTTCATCACGCTGCTGTTCGCTTTTTTCGTGGTGATGTACTCGATCTCTTCGATCAACGAAGGCAAATACAAAGTCATTTCCGAGGCGCTGATCGGCGTCTTCACCGACTCCGACCGTGCGCTCAAGCCGATTCCGATTGGTGAAGAGCGACCGAAGACCGTGACCCCGGCCAAACCACTGGTCAAGGACAGTGAGCAGGTGGACGCCGGTGTTGCCGGTGCCAGCGATCCCCTGAAAAGCATTGCCGACGACATCAGCGCGGCATTCGGCGATCTGATCCAGTCCAACCAGATGACCGTGCGCGGCAACGAGTTGTGGGTCGAGATCGAACTCAATTCCAGCTTGTTGTTCGGCAGCGGCGATGCCATGCCCAGCGACATCGCCTTCAATATCATCGACAAGGTTGCGGCCATCCTGAAGCCGTTCGACAACCCGATCCACGTCGAAGGTTTTACCGACGATCAGCCGATTCGCACCGCGCAGTACCCGACCAATTGGGAACTGTCATCGGCCCGTTCGGC
Organism: Pseudomonas reinekei; assembly: GCF_001945365.1. Classification (GTDB taxonomy): domain Bacteria; phylum Pseudomonadota; class Gammaproteobacteria; order Pseudomonadales; family Pseudomonadaceae; genus Aquipseudomonas; species Aquipseudomonas reinekei. The sequence continues at coordinate 8,001 of NZ_MSTQ01000021.1, read as the reverse complement.
CAGCATTGTGCGCATGCTGGCGATGCAAGGGGTGAACCCCGGTCGCCTGGCATCGGTGGGCTACGGCGAGTTCCAGCCAGTGGCCAATAACGCCACGGCCGAAGGCCGGGCGCGTAACCGTCGCGTGGTGCTGGTGGTGTCGCGCAATCTCGATGTACGCCGCAGCCTGACCGGTACTGGTACGGCTAATGCGCAACCGGATGCCGCGTTGAAGCGTGCTGGCACACAAACTGCACCGACCCCGGTCAAGTCGCCGGTACGAGAGAGCGCCGTCAATTCTCCGTCACCCGCATTAACACGTTGAGCTATTTCCCGGTTGACACCGACCGGGTGGAACAATCCGAATGAGAGTCTGGGCAGTCGCCAATCAAAAGGGTGGTGTCGGTAAAACCACTTCCTCCATCGCTTTAGCCGGTTTACTGGCCGAGGCGGGCAAGCGCGTGGTCGTGGTCGACCTGGACCCCCATGGCTCGATGACCAGCTATTTCGGTTACGACCCCGATAGCCTCGAGCACAGCAACTACGACCTGTTCCTGCACAAGGGCAACGTTCCCCAGGGTTTGCCGGGCCAGCTGTTGCTGTCGACCAGCGACCCACGCATTTCCCTGTTGCCTTCCAGTACCGCGCTGGCGACCCTTGAGCGCCAGTCGCCGGGGCAGAGCGGCCTGGGCCTGGTGATTGCCAAGAGCCTGGCGCAGTTGTGGCAAGACTTCGATTATGCCGTGATCGACAGCCCGCCGCTGCTGGGCGTGCTGATGGTCAACGCCTTGGCGGCGAGCCAGCAACTGGTGATTCCGGTGCAGACCGAACACCTGGCGGTCAAAGGCCTGGAGCGCATGGTCAACACGTTGGCGATGATCAACCGTTCGCGCAAACAGGCATTGCCGTTCACCATCGTGCCGACCTTGTTCGACCGTCGCACGCAAGCTTCACTCGGCACGCTGCGTGTGCTGAGAGACAAGTTTCCGGAAGAGATCTGGCAAGGCTACATCCCGGTGGACACCCGCCTGCGCGATGCCAGCCGGGCCGGATTGACCCCTTCGCAATTCGACGGCAAGAGCCGTGGCGTCCTCGCTTATCGCGCCCTGCTCAAGCATCTGCTGGCGGCACAACTCGTTCCGCAGGTGGCGTGAGATGAGTCTTGACCGGCCATTGAAGCTCACGTCGCGCCCGCAACTGGCGCTGCAGTCTTACCTGGACAACCTGCTGCAAGAGGTGACCGACGACCTGTTATCGGCGGTTGAAGCGCAGCCTGAGTTGGCCGAAGCCGAAGCCGAAGCCGAAGCGGTAATCGATGAGTTCCAGGCCGCGGTACTTGAAGAGCAGGCCCGTGATGCCGAGCAGGCCAGGCTAGCTGCCGAGCCTGTCGCCAAGGCCGCTGTGCCGGTGGACGTGCCGGCGCCCCTGGCCGTTGCCGTGATGGAAGCGTCCGCACCGATCCTGTCGCCGGTCTCGACCATCGCGCCATTGCTGCAAACACTGGTCACGCCTGTTGCCCAAGTGCAGCACGCGCCGGAGCCGACAGTCGTCGAAGTCCAGCAAGCCCTGGTTGCACCGGTGGTCGAAGTTCATTTGCCGCCCGCCATCACACCGCCACCAGTGGAAACCGACGGTCGTCCATACTGGGCTGCCGAGCCGTTCGAATGCCTGTTGTTCGATGTCGCCGGGTTGACCCTGGCGGTGCCGCTGGTGTGCCTGGGCTCGATTTATTCTTTGGCCGGACACGAGTTGACGCCGTTGTTCGGTCAACCGGAGTGGTTCCTCGGCATTCTGCCGAGCCAGGCCGGCAACCTGAAAGTGCTGGATACCGCACGGTGGGTCATGCCCGACCGTTATCGCGACGATTTCAAGCAAGGCCTGCAATACGTCATTTCCGTCCAGGGCTATGAATGGGGGCTGGCGGTGCATCAGGTCAGCCGCTCGTTGCGTCTGGATCCGAACGAAATCAAGTGGCGCAGTCACCGTGGTCAACGGCCATGGCTGGCGGGCACGGTGATTGAACACATGTGTGCGTTGCTCGACGTTTCCGCGCTGGCCGAGTTGATTGCCAGCGGTGGGGCAAAGCACATGGGCGGCAGCAAGCCGACCCACAAAACTACATAACAGAACAACACCGCTAGGGCGGTTTCTTGAGGGGTCAGGGTATGAATGACAAGGCAACGGCGGCAAAAGGTTCCGAAGATCCGATCCTGCAATGGGTCACCTTCAAGCTGGATAACGAGACCTACGGCATCAACGTGATGCGCGTTCAGGAAGTCCTGCGCTACACCGAAATCGCCCCGGTCCCGGGTGCCCCGAGCTACGTGCTGGGCATTATCAACCTGCGCGGTAACGTGGTCACCGTGATCGACACCCGCCAGCGCTTCGGCCTGATGAATGCCGAGATCAGCGACAACACCCGTATCGTCATCATCGAAGCCGACAAACAAGTCGTCGGGATCATGGTCGACAGCGTGGCCGAAGTGGTTTACCTGCGTCAGTCGGAAATCGAAACCGCGCCGAACGTCGGTAACGAAGAGTCCGCCAAGTTCATTCAAGGCGTGTGCAACAAGAACAACGAACTGCTGATCCTGGTCGAACTGGACAAGATGATGAGCGAAGAAGAATGGTCGGAACTGGAGAGTATCTGATTGATTCTTGAGGTTGCGGTCATTGTCCTGTTCCTGTTTTGGGCAGGCACGTTGGCAATGTTCCTGGCGTACATTCGCGCTCAGAAGCAGATCGCCGCACAACAGGCCCAAGCTGATGCGCTGCGCGATCAGCGCATCAAGGACCTGAACAAGCGTGTTGACGACTATCAGAATGGCAATGTGCGCATGGGTGAAGACCTGCACGAACTGCGCGCGATCGTCGCGCCATTGCCGGACAAACTGGTCCAGCTGGAACAACGCGATCCCACCAGCCTGTCGTTCGCCCAGGCGGCACGACTGGTTGGCATGGGCGCAAGCGTCGACGAACTGACCCAGTCCTGCGGCTTGACCCAGGCTGAGGCGGAGTTGATGAGCAAGCTTCACAAGAACTGATTTTGGCGTACTGGCCGAAATCGCTTTCGCGAGCAGGCTCGCTCCCACAGGGATTCGAGGACGGACACCATATTCGTGTCCACTGAAGATCCATGGTGGGAGCGAGCCTGCTCGCGATGAGGCCTATGAAACCTCAGTAATCATCCCCGCGTTCAGTCACATCCTTCTCGACCATCGGCGCATCCGGATCCTGCCCCGCTGGAAACTTGCCTTTGAGATTCCACGCAAACGCGATGATCTCGGCAATCGTCAAGTAGCGATTCATCACAAAACCCGCCTCGGTTGCCGTTTTCTGATTCTCGGCGTTTTAGTAACGCCTCACTCCAAACCCTCATTCAGACTCGGTCCTAGGACGCAGGCTACACGTCCTAGGACGCGGGCTACATGAATCAAGGAATGGTCCGACTTGTGACACTTCACTGCCATCAGTAACGTTCGGCGGTCGCAATTGCTTACTGTTTTGAGCTGATGCGATGGCGTGGGTGGGATCGATCCCGGGAATTCTCGATCTGCCACGACTTCATTCAATCCTGGCGCGTCTCTTGACCGCCCAGCTTCAAACACGGACGTCCTTCTTGCGCCCCATCATTGTGATCAACGACCCGACCTCTGAAGGAGGACAAGTGCTTGAGGGTTCTCCTTCGACTTTCATCAATGATCTTGCCGTGGCGAGGCTCGGCGATCGCGTTTCCTGTGCCCATGGTGAATGCACCATTGTCAGTGGCGACGAAACCCTGCAGGTCGACGACAGAGCGGTCGCTCGCGAAGGGGATTCAACCGCCTGTGGTGCGACGCTGGTTGCTACGCAGAACGACACCGGTGTTCTCTAAGGGCTAGAGATGACAACCCGCACAAGTATTTACGATCGCATCTCCGAGCGGCGATTGGCCCAGGAGAACAGACAGCGCCAGTTTGAGGCTGTGTTTCCCACGGCCGATTTCAACGCCTCCTGCGCCAGCATGGTCCGGACCTGGATCTGGTTGCCCTATGGCGTCTTTGATTCTCCGTTAGACGCCAGTGAGCTGTCTGGCATGTTTGGTGGCTTCACTCACGATTCACGCCTGATCAATGCGTGCGGCCTGCGTCAACCCATCAGCCGTCTTGCGACCCCCGCTGCGGGTAGACCGGAACTCGGGGCTTTCAATCGCTGCAGCGAGGTTCTCCACGCAGCTTTGAATCAATGGTCAACAGCCTTGCGGGCGTCTATCGACTGGTCCAACACCCAGGTCGTGTTGTTTGTTCCTGATGCAGTGAGTGCCCTCGACTGGTTTGACCGAGTTGTGTACCTCTGGCCGCCTGAACTGTCGCCCATGCGTGGTTTTGACCTACAGATGCAAGCGCCAGCGCAGTGGCTGGCAGCGTTGCCTGGAAGCCGGGCCGCCGCACAATTTCTCCTGTGCCTGAGCGTCGATTCCTGGGCCTGTGAAGAACGAGTAACAGCCTGTGCGGCAGATGAGGTGGCGGGCGAAGCGGTTTGCGCGGTGTTGTTGCGTCGTCAGCCGCAACAGCTGGAACGAACGACCGTGGACTGCCCAACACTGTTCGCGCCGATCAGTCTGGATCACGGCTCGCACAGCTCCCGGGGATGCAACGACACTCAGGCATTTGAACAAATGATGCTGAAACTGGGTGAGCGAACGGGCATCGATCCGACGCGGGTAAACGTGCTGATCGGTGAGAGTGCGCTTGATCGCCAGGGCATCGGCCAGTTGCGTCAATACGCCGGGGATTGCTTGCCTCGTTTGGATCTCAATCAGCCGACTTGCATCAACCCGATTCGCACCCGGTTTGGGACTGTGACACAGCAATGGGTGCAAATAGGCTTTGCCGGACTTATCGCCAGTGCGGACGCTGATTGCGTTGTCTGGTTGCTGGACCGTACTCAGCTCAACCAGCCGCAAGGTTGGCTGATTGGCTGAAACTTCAAGGACAGTTGAAACAGGGAGTTTCAAGAGTGAATTCCATTACTGACATCGCACTGGCTTCGGTTGATCCGTCGCTGAGCCAGGCCGGGCGACTGTTGCACATCACGACGCCGCAGGGACAACAACTGTATGCGCTGCGTGCCCATGCTCAGGAACGATTGGGGCGTGTGCCTCGTTACACGGTCGACGTGATCAACCAATCCACGGCATTCGATCCGGAGCAACTCATCGGTCAAGCGGTGCAATTGAGCATCAAGCTGGATGACGGCAGTCTGAGTCCCCGGCATGGCTGGATAGAAAGCGTGCGTTACCTTGGCAGCGACGGCGCTTTCGAGGATTGGCAACTGGTCTTTGCTCCCTGGTTCAGTCTGCTGGAGCATCGAATGGATTGCAGGATCTGGCAGGAAGTGAGCCTTCCCGACATTTTCGCTCAGGTGTTCCAGCACTACAGCCAGGCGCGTGATGCTTATCGCTTCGAGCTGTCACAGGAATATCCGCGGCTGTCCTATGTCACCCAGTTCAACGAAAGCGATGCCAATTTCGTGCAACGCTGGTGCGAGCAAGAAGGTTTGTTCTGGTATGTGGAACATGAGGTGGACAGGCACTGCATCGTATTTACCGATAATAACTTGCACCTGCCGACGCTTGACCCTGCGACCCTGCGGTTCCATACGCAACACGCAGCAGACCGGCTGGACAGCGTCACTCAGTGGAGCCCCGGTGCCCGGTTGCTCAATGGAGTGGTGCAATCCAGCAGCAACGACTATTTCTCTCATGCCCGAGCACAGTTCACGCAAGTACGCGCTCTGCCTGCGGCATCGGCGCCGCCCGATCTCCAGCGATATCAATATCGGGGGCAATACGCCTGGCAGAATCATGATCGAGGCAACTGGCTCGGCCGGGTGCAGATTGAGCAGGACGAATCAGCGGCCAGGCGCATCCATGGACAAGGTGGCGTGCGACATATGCAACCGGGCCGAGGCTTCGAGCTGACCCAACACCCGTTGTACGCATACAAGACCGGTAAGGACTGCCAGTTCCTGATCATCGCCGTCGAGTTCTATGCCCAAAGCAACCTGCCAATAGGCAAAAATCGACCCCGGCCGCCCGGTAGCCTGAAATCTCCTTTCGAACCTGAGGACGTGCGGACACCGCTTTCCCTGGATAGCGAAGGTTTTTACCTGAACCGGTTTGAGGCCCAGCGTCTGGACGTTGCCTATCGCAGCCCGTTCGATCATGCGAAACCTGCCAATCCGGGCTCGCAGACGGCCGTCGTCGTGACCCCGAGCGGTCGCGAAGTCTTTACCGATAGCCTTAACCGGATTTGCGTGCGCTTCCATTGGGACCGGCTGGTCAAGGATGGCGAGCTGGGCTCATGCTGGTTGCGCATGATGCAGGCCAGCAGTGGCGAGGGCTGGGGCAGTGTGAACGTACCTCGCTCGGGGGAGGAGGTCGTGATCACCTTTCTCGACAATGACATCGACCGACCCTTGGTGATGGGCCAGGTCTACGGAGGACATAAGCCCGCCTGGCACTCCAGTGGTTTGATGAGTGGCTATAGAAGCCAGGAAATCCAGGGGCGTGGGTACAACCAGTGGGTGATGGACGACTCCACCGAACAGGTTCGGACCCAGATTCACAGCAGTCATGGGCACAGCCAGCTGAACCTTGGTTACCTGATCGATCAGCAAGGTAATCAGCGTGGCGCCTTGCGTGGCAGCGGTTTTGAGTTGCGCACGGATGCCTACGGGGCCTTGCGTGCACAACAGGGGTTGTATCTCAGCACATGGCCACGCAACAACGCTCAGGGCGGCCAGCTTGATATTCAGGAAGTCCGCAAGCAACTGACTGACGCACAAGAGCGGGTCAAGGCACTCTCCGGCTTGGCTCAGCAACACAATGCCTTGCCGATGCCGGGAGGCATCGACAGCCTTGATCAACTGAACGCTGACACGCAAATGCGCTACGGCAGCGCAGACAGGGGCCTGGCGAGCAACGACCGGCAACTGCGCAATGGCGGCGACACGGCTGCGGCAATCAGTAGCGGCGGGCGGGGCCAGACGTCTGGCTACCACAAGCCGCTGTTGATCGCCTCGGCCCCTGCCGACATCGTCACAGCGACACCCCAAAATACCCACCTGCACAGCGGCAAGCAGTTGACGCTCTCGACCGGCGAAGACATCAACCTCGCCAGTGGTCAATCGTTACTGGCCAGCGTGGCACACAGCATCAGCCTGTTCGCCCAGGCCGCGGGCGCCAAACTGTTTGCGGCCAAAGGAAAAATCGAAATACAGGCGCAGAGCGAATCCATCGAGCTCACCGCCCAGGACAGCGTGCGCATTACGTCCACGGCCCGTAGCGTCGAGATCGCCGCGCAGGATGAAATCCTTCTCACCAGCGGTGGTGCCTACATCCGTATCAAGGAGGGCAACATCGAAATCCATGCGCCCGGCAGCGTGGACGTCAAGGGCGTGAAAAAAAACTTCAGCGGTCCGGCGCAACTCAATCGCGACAGCCCGGCGTGGCCCACGGCCTCGCTCAGGCAATCGCTCGCGTTGATGGCGGGTCAAAGCAGTGTCGCAGGTTATCAGCCTTGGGCAGGCATGCCTTACAAGGTGTTCGCCGATGGCGCACCGGCGGGGAACGGCGTCATGGATGCCAGCGGCCAAATCGCCGTTGATCATCATGTCACCACCGGCCGTTACCGCATCGAGCTGGCTAACGGGGTCAAGTACAACGTTCCGGTGACCGGCGACTACACGAATGATCCGGACAACGCCGAACGGGCGAATCAGGGTTTTCAACGCCATTCGAGCCAGACACATCCCGAGATCACGCCCCCGGACGACGCCAGTCAGTTCCGCCAGGCCTATACCCAACTGAACTCGCCGAAGCCGGAGGCTTGAAGATGACTATCCCCACGATTACTGTCCCGATCGCCACCAGCAAAACCATGTCATGCCAGCTCAACCTGCCGTGGTTCGTGCAGAACACCGAATACCATCCGGTGCCCGCGACGTTCGAACCGCTGGTGAACGGCGCGCGTGCGTTCG
>NZ_MSTQ01000020.1 GCF_001945365.1 Pseudomonas reinekei | reverse complement strand
AACTCAGAAGTGAAACGATGCATCGCCGATGGTAGTGTGGGGTTTCCCCATGTGAGAGTAGGTCATCGTCAAGATTAAATTCCGAAACCCCAATTGCGAAAGCAGTTGGGGTTTTGTTTTGCGCGTAAAAAAGTCGCGAAATCAAAAAAGGGATGGCCCATTGGGCCATCCCTTTTTTGTGCTCGAGCGCTAATGAGGCTTCAAGGGAACGCCACCACTGGCCGATAACCTTAGGGTCAAGCGATATTCACTTCTCGCCGTTTCCATTCGTAATTGCAGTTCAAGAGAAAACGCTTGATAGGCTATGGCTACTAGCTATCATCTGCGCGCCTTAAAGGGGGCAGTTGATCTTCTGTGTGTATTTGTCTTTTGGCTCTTCTTCTTAATCTGCCTGGAAATCTTCGATGCTGTCGTATCACCAAAAGAGTTTTCTGATCGTCGATGATTTCTCGGATTTCCGCAGTTCCGTCAGGTCCATGCTGCGGGAGCTGGGTGTCAAGGATGTGGACACTGCAGACACTGGCGAACAGGCACTGAAAATGTGTTCGCAGAAGTCCTATGATTTCATCTTGCAGGATTTTCACTTGGGCGATGGCAAGAAGAATGGCCAGCAAGTGCTTGAAGATCTGATGATCGAAAAGCTGATCAGCCATGAAAGCGTGTTTGTCATGGTCACCGCCGAGACCAGCCAGGCCATGGTGCTGAGTGCCCTGGAACACGAGCCCGACGCCTACCTGACCAAACCCTTCAACCGTTCCGGTCTGGCCCAGCGTCTCGAGCGGCTGGAGCAGCGCAAAACCTTGCTCAAGCCGATTCTTCAGGCGCTCGATCGGGGCAAACCGGTTGAAGTGCTCAACGCTTGCATCGCCCTGTGCAAGCAAGACATTCGTTACTCGCCGTTGTGCCTGCGTTACCGTGCCGACGCCCTGCGTGACCTCAATCAGAATGAGGCGCTGGAGCGCCTATACGACAGCATCATTGCCGATCGACCTTTGCCTTGGGCATTCGCCGGGCTTGGCAAGCTACTGTTCAAGCGCGGCCAGGTCGCTCAGGCCAAAGGTGTCTACGAAAAGGCATTGAAGGTGTTCCCGATGATGCCGGCGCTCTACGATGGCATGGCGGATGTACTGGTCGCGGAAGGGGATACCAAGGCCGCCCAGAAAGTATTGGAAGAGGCGATTCGCCTCTCGCCCTTGGCAGTGCGTCGGCAGGCGCAGCTAGGCAAGCTGGCAATGACCAACGAGGATTTTGATACCGCCTCCAAAGCCTATCGCCAGGCTGTTGCTCAAGGTGCGCAATCCCGTTTCAAGGATGCGGAGAGCAACCTCGGACTGGCCCATGCCTTGATCAGCAAAGGCAGCGAAAGAGGTCTGGATACCCGGACCCGTCTGGAGATCAACACAACGCTGAGTGCCGTGGCCAAGGAGAATCCAACCGATCCGGGCCTGCAGATTCGCGCACGGTTGATGAAGGCCACCAGTTTGTTGCTCAACGATGCCGAAACCGCCGACAAGCTCACTGAGCAAGCGATGATGCGCCTCGACGGCATGGAACAGTTCATGAGCGCCGAGGCGGCGCTGCTGGTCGCCAAGCAATTGCAGATGCTTGGACAAGCCGATGCGGGCGCCTCGATGTTGAAAAACTGTGCGGAAATCTACGGGGATGATCCGACGGTCATGAAGGGCATTGCCAAACTCACCGATGACCCGAGCATTCTCAATTTGGGTAACGATGCTGCTGAACTCAATCGTCAGGGCGTGCGCGTGTACAAGACCGGCAATCTGGTAGAGGCCCGACAGGTGTTCCGCAAAGCTCTGGCGTTGCAGCCGAAGAACATCAGTATCGCGCTGAACCTGGCCCAAGCACTGTTGCATGGCACTGATACAAACGTCGCGTCGGCTGAACTTGAAGAATGCCTTACCTGCCTGAAAATGGTGGGTTTGATGCCTGACTCCGACGCACGTTATCCGCGATATCAGAAGCTCAAAAGCAAGGCGTTTGGCGAATGAATAACGACTCGCAATCCCTCGACTTCTCTACGGTGATCGCATCCACCGTGCACGACATGAAGAACTCGTTGGCCATGCTGATGCAGGCCCACAGTCAGTGGCTGACCGGGTTGCCAGAGCCGGCTCGGCATTCGCCGGAACAGGGTGTGATCGAATTCGAGTTTGCTCACCTCAACGGAATGCTCGTGCAGTTACTCGGCCTGTATAAGCTGGGCGTCAATCAGCTGCCCTTGCAGCCCGCCTATCACGAACTGGACGACTTCATCGAGGCGCAGTTGGCGTGTCATCAGGATGTGTTCGTCAGTCGCGGTATCGCCGCGACGTTTGAAGTGGATCCGTTGAGTCCGTTGGGTTTCTTCGACCGTGAGTTGATCGCGTCAGTGCTGTCCAACGCCATAAACAATGCCATTCGTTATGCGCGTCATGCGCTGTTGATCAGTGTCAGCGACGAGGCAGGCCAATTGGTGCTGACTATCAATGATGATGGTGACGGTTACCCTGGCGAGATGATCGAGCGTCAGGCTGATTACGTACAGGGCATCAATCAAAGCAGTGGCAGCACTGGCCTTGGTTTGTATTTTGCCGGTCGGATTGCCGCTTTGCATCAGCGCAACGGTATCGGCGGGCGCACTGAAATCAGCAACGGCGGCCCGTTGGGTGGCGGCGTGTTCAGTATTTATCTGCCCTGATTTTTCCCGCGCGAGCTTTTTGAGGGGCGCTGCTTGATATTCCAAACACGCGAAGCCTATTTTGTACGGGTCGCCGTTCGCGGCTTGCACGATAACAAGGATAGCGTCATGACAACCGATGGCCTGGGTTCACTCGCGCAGCGATTGACGGGGATTGATGAGATTGAATGTGTTACGCCGGATTTGAATGGCGTGCCACGTGGCAAAGTGATGACTGCCGAGGGTTTCCTCGAAGGGCGGCGTTTGCAGTTGGCGCGGGGCGTACTGCTGCAATGCATCATGGGCGGATATCCGCCAGCGCGTTTTTACGGCAGCGATGACGGCGATCTTGCACTGGTGCCGGATCCGATGCAGATTCACCGTTTACCCTGGAGCAGGCAGCCGCGCGCATTTGCCATCTGTGATGCAGATGAACTGAGCGGCGAAAGCTCCAACCTGTCGACTCGCGGCCAACTCAAGGCTGTCATCGCGCGCTACACCGCGCTCGGCCTCGCGCCGGTGGTAGCGACTGAGCTCGAGTTCTTTGTCTTCGCCCCCAATCCTGATCCGACTCAACCTTTCCTGCCGCCAGTGGGCCTGGATGGTCGCCGCGAAGACGGTCATTCGGCGTTCAGTGTCAGTTCCAATAGCGGCTTGCGGCCGTTTTTCAATGAAGTGTATGAGTGCATGGCGGCGCTGGGTTTGCCTCGCGATACGTTCATGCACGAGATGGGTGTCAGCCAGTTCGAGATCAACCTGCTGCACGGTGATCCGCTGTTGTTGGCCGACCAGACATTTCTGTTCAAGCACTTGCTCAAGGAAGTAGCACTCAAGCATGGCTTGACCGTGGTGTGCATGGCCAAACCGCTGGCGCACACGCCGGGCAGTTCGATGCACATTCACCAGAGCATCGTAGACATCGATACCGGGCGGAACGTGTTCAGTGATGACGCCGGGCAACCGACGGCGATCTTCCGGCATTTCATCGCTGGACAGCAGGCTGGAATGGCGGATTTCACGGCATTGTTTGCTCCGAACGTCAATTCGTACCAGCGCTTGTGTCATCCCTTCGCATCGCCGAACAATGCGTGCTGGTCCCATGACAATCGCTCGGCAGGTTTACGCATTCCGGCCAGTTCTTCGGTCGCTCGTCGGGTTGAAAACCGCTTGCCAGGTGCCGACGCCAACCCCTATCTGGCGATTGCCGCGAGCCTTGCAGCGGGGTTGCATGGTATTGAACGACGACTGGAGCCGAGCGAACCGATCCAGGGCGAATTCGACGTGCCGGATAATCTTTCGTTACCGTGTACCTTGCACGCTGCTCTCGAACGTCTGAAGCGTAGTCACTTGGCGAAGGAACTGTTCGGCAAGGAGTTCATCGAAGGCTACATCGCTTCCAAGACCATGGAGCTGACCAGCTTCTATGATGAAATCACGCCCTGGGAGCGACGTGTTCTAGCCGCTCAGGCCTGACGAAATATCGACACCGGGCTATCGTTTGATAGCCCGTTACTCACTGCAAGGAGCCGCTCGGAACGCCGATGCGCCAAATCTGGAAATCCTTTCGAGCGCTGTATTTCGCCTCGCTGATGATGTTGATCGGCTCAGGCTTGTTGAGTACTTACCTGGCGTTGCGCCTGGCTGCCGATAATGTCGACAGCCTTTGGGTGGGTGCGCTGATGGCCGCTAACTATTTCGGCTTGGTGCTGGGCGGCAAGATCGGCCACAGGCTGATCGCCCGGGTCGGGCATATTCGAGCCTATTCCGCCTGCGCCGGGATCGTCGGTGCGGCAGTGCTGGGCCATGGACTGGTCAACTGGCTGCCCGCGTGGCTGTTCCTGCGGGTGATCGTCGGCCTTGGCATGATGTGCCAGTACATGGTCATCGAAAGCTGGCTCAACGAGCAGGCCGAGGCCAAGCAGCGCGGTCTGGTATTCAGCGGTTACATGATCGCTTCCTACCTCGGCTTGGTGCTGGGTCAGCTGATTCTGGTCATGCACCCGGGGCTCGGTCTTGAACTGCTGATGTTGGTCGCCTTGTGCTTCACTTTGTGCCTGGTGCCGGTGGCCCTGACACGACGGATTCACCCTGCGCCTTTGCATCCAGCACCAATGGAGCCACGGTTCTTTCTCAAGCGGGTGCCGCAGTCGCTCAGTACGGTGCTGGGGGCGGGCTTGATCGTTGGCTCGTTCTACGGTCTGGCGCCGCTGTATGCCTCGCAGCAAGGGTTGTCCACCGAGCAGGTGGGTCTGTTCATGGGTAGTTGCATTTTTGCCGGGTTGCTGGTGCAGTGGCCATTGGGCTGGCTATCCGATCGCTATGACCGGGCGCTATTGATTCGTTGTTTTGCGTTCAGCCTGGCGCTGGCCGCCATGCCGCTGGCGATCATGACGCAGGTACCACTGGAGGTGTTGTTCATCGCCGGTTTCCTGTGTTCGCTGGTGCAGTTCTGCCTTTACCCGTTGGCGGTGGCGTTCTCCAACGACCACGTCGAGGGGGATCGCCGGGTCTCGCTGACGGCCATGTTACTGGTGACCTACGGCGTGGGTGCCAGCATTGGGCCGCTGGTGGCTGGTGTGCTGATGAAGTTGTTCGGCAGTCAGATGCTTTATGCGTTCTTCAGTTTCTTTGCGTTGGTACTGGTGTGGCGCATTCGTCCGAAAGCGGTGACCAACTTGCATCAGGTGGACGATGCACCGCTGCATCACGTTGCGATGCCAGACAGTATGTCGAGCTCACCACTGGTGGCTGCACTCGATCCGCGGGTGGACGAACAAGTGGTGCAGGATCAAATGCAGAATCCGCTGCCTTCCGAGCACGATCCAGCGCCTGAACCTGAGCCGGTATCGGATACACCGGCCGATGACGATCCGGATTCGGGCAGGGAGCAAAGCTTCACCGAAGCCAGACCTTAAGCGGCGGGCACAAAAAAACGGGCAGTCACCGCGAGGGACTGCCCGTTTTTATTGATGTGCTGCTATCAGAAATCGTCTTTGTCGAAGCGCCGCGCTTCGCGCTGTAACTGATAGACGAATCGCTCGACCTGACGTTGCACCAGCCCGCTCATGTTATGGAAGCGAACGCCGGCGAATGTCGTGGAGATTCTTTCTTCGAAGTGCAGGTAGCGCAGTTCAACCGGGGCCGTCATTTTGCCGAACGGCAGGGCGGCCGAGAAACGGTCATAAACCTGACCCAGCTGCAGGCTGCCGGTGATGTCGCCGTCAAAACGCAGTTTGCAGCCGGTAGCGGAAATGTCCAGCAGTTTGCCGCTGATGGGCGCCTTGAGTTTTTCGCCGTCCAGGTCGACGTTGACCAGTTGGGCCAGCTTCAACGCCGCGCGGAACGCATTGCGGCGCTGGTGGTAGACCACTTCATCGGGCAGCGTGCCGCGGTAGCAGCGAGCGCCACCGGATTCGTCGATGGTCAGCGGACCATTGCTTTCCCAGGCGATGCGCACGCCCTCGTGAAAGCCTTCGACCTTGAAGGGTTCGCCGGCCAGCAGAAAGCGCTCGCCGTCACGGGGGATCATTTCGTCCAGGGCAATCATGTTGTTTTCACGGTCGATGTCCACCAGATAGCTCTGGAAGCGCTGGGTGCGCTCATGGAACGTGATGATCAGCGGGTCATGACTTTCTTGCAGCTGGCGCAGGTTGCCGGAGATTTCCAGGGGCGTGCTGAGCACCTTGGGTGGCTGCGGAGCATCTTCCGCATTTAAGGCATTGGACACGGTTAATCAATCTCCAGACAAATTTTGACTACGGCTAGCCAGCATTTTGCCAGCATGTATCGCGTCTTGATAGAGCGCGCTCATCGACAGGCTCAAGCCTGACTGAGCGGACGCGGTTTCACAAGCTTGGAAAATGTTCCGCTGGCATCGTAGAGCGCTGGAGGTTCGCCGCCGGTAAGGATTTTCAGCTGGGTGGCCGTGGCGACCTGCTGAACCACGATCGACTGACCGTTGTTGGCATTGGCGGCCTGGCACTGGGACAGAAGGTCGGTGAGGACATCGCTTTGAGCGAGCAACGCTTCGCCAACACTGGATTGGCTGGCGAGTTGCTCCAGACCGCTGCGGTTGGTTGGCAAATTAAGACTGGCAAGAATTTCGCTGCGCTTGCGGCCATGCTGTTCAAGCAAGATGATCAATGCCTGCTTCTGCGCCAGGATGCCTTCGAGCAGGTTCATGTCGCGACCATGCAAGGCAAGGGATTCGGTGCGCAGTAGCTCCAGCAGTTGTTGCGCCGGAGCAAAGTCGTCGGTGATCAGTTGCAGTAAATTAGTGTCGTGCATGGCTGGCCTTGGGTTTTAAGCGTCCAAAAGCCTCGCGCCGGCCGTGGCCTAGCGCTGGGCTTCGAAGTTGAGCAGTTTGCTGGCTACACGGTTGCTGTCGACTTTATAGCTGCCATCGGCAATCGCTGCTTTCAACTCGGCCACCCGGGCTTTGTCGACAGCTGGCTGATCGCGCAGCGTATCAGTGACCTTCTGCAACTGTTGAGCCTCATTGCTGAGATGTACCGATTCCCCGCTCGTGACGGTGCTGGCCTGTTCGGCCGGGGTATTCAGCGGCGTGGATTTGCCGGCATCGGCGGTTTCCTTGGCAACGCTGGTACGTGTACTGCCCGTGAGTGACGAGGAGCTGTTCAAACGGCTGAAATCGATGACCATGATAAAAAACCTCTGGGAATTTGGACGCTTGCCATGTTTTCGGCCATACCCGGAAAAACTTTAGGCTCATTTATCAATGAGCTTGCGCGCGCCAGCGCTTGCCCTGCACAGGGCACAGTTTAGGGAACAGCCTCGGTTAGCGCCACATCTGCACAGGCAGAGCCCCCTACATGGACACCTCGACCTGCCCCGGCGCGATGACTTGCGCCTTGATCACTCGATTTGAATTTAGATTTTTCACCCGGATTTGTTCACTCAAGCCACCGTTGGCCAGTGCTTCGCCGGGCATTCGCACGCTGAGCGTACCACTGCGGGCGGTAATCACCACCTGATCGCCTTTGCGGATGACTTCCGCCTGTTCGATGTGCACCAGGCTGATCACCTGATCATTGACCATTGGTCGGGTCAATCGCTGCCCGATCGCCTGATCCAAAGACGTCAAGTAGCCCTGGCTGAGCAGGCTGACATCGCGCTCACGCAACGTGACGTCCGCGGGTTCGACAATACCGGCGCGGCGCAGGGGCCGGGTGGTGGTCACAACGTCGCGAAACAGGCGAACTTGAGCGGGTACGAAGACGGTCCACGGGGATGTTCCCTCACAGCGGACCTTGACCGTTACACGGCCCAATGGCTTGGCCGGACTCTCCAGAGTGGCTGTCAATTCCTTGTCGCACATTGGCATGCGCAGGCGGGGATCGAGCTGGTTGACCTGGATCTCGTAGCGACCTTCCGTTTGACTGGTAGCCAGATAGTCTTCTACGGTGAACTCAAGAAAGCCCTGAGTGACGCCGATAAGCATGTCAGGCAAGGTAACCGTGTCGGCAAGGGCAGGGCTGCCAGCGTTGAACAGGCAAGCAGCGGCCAGTACACCGAGCCATTGGCGGCAGGGTGTGATCAGGCGTCGGAAAAATGTCGGTTCTGTGTTCATAGAAAGATAAAAAGCAAGCGCCGTGCCGTTTAGTGATGAATGTGCGTCGCAACAACACTTAGCGTTGGTGTAGGAGTCTGGGCATGGCTGGTGTAATGGATTCGGTGAACCAGCGCACGCAACTGGTGGGGCAGAATCGCCTTGAGCTGCTGCTGTTCCGTCTCGACGGCCAGCAGCTGTATGGGATCAACGTGTTCAAGGTTCGGGAGGTGCTGCAATGCCCCCAACTGACGCTGATGCCCAAATCCAGTCCTGTCGTGTGCGGCGTGGCAAATATTCGGGGGGCGACCATTCCGATCCTGGATCTGGCAATGGCGACTGGCTCCGGTGCTTTGAAGGACAAGAACAATCCCTTCGTGATCATCACGGAGTACAACACCAAGACCCAGGGTTTCCTGGTGCGCTCGGTTGAACGCATCGTCAACATGAACTGGGAGGAGATCCATCCGCCACCCAAGGGGACGGGACGCGATCATTACCTGACGGCAGTGACGCGGGTCGACAATCAGTTGGTGGAAATCATCGACGTCGAGAAGGTGCTCGCGGAAGTGGCACCGACACCGGAAGCGATTTCGGCTGGCGTGGTGGATGTCGAAACCCAGCACAAGGCGCTGTCGTTGCGCGTGCTGACGGTCGACGACTCGTCGGTGGCGCGCAAGCAGGTGACGCGTTGCCTGCAGACCGTCGGTGTTGAAGTTGTGGCGTTGAACGACGGTCGGCAAGCGCTGGATTACCTGCGCAAACTGGTCGACGAGGGCAAGAAGCCGGAAGAAGAGTTCCTGATGATGATTTCCGACATCGAGATGCCGGAGATGGACGGGTACACGCTGACGGCGGAGATCCGCAACGACCCTCGCATGCAAAAGCTTCATATCATCCTGCATACTTCGTTGTCCGGTGTGTTCAATCAGGCGATGGTCAAGAAAGTCGGTGCCGATGACTTTCTGGCCAAGTTCCGGCCTGATGACCTGGCATCCCGGGTAGTTGACCGGATCAAAGCAGCAGATATCAGCTAGGGGCGTTCGGCCCCTGGCAGTCAACACGATTTAAGAGGCGGCAGCATTGTCTACGGGTAATTTGGATTTCGAACAGTTCCGGGTATTCCTGGAAAAAGCCTGTGGCATTTTGCTCGGTGAAAACAAGCAGTACCTGGTCTCGAGCCGTCTCAACAAACTGATGGAGCAGCAAGGCATCAAGTCCCTGGGTGAGCTGGTCCAGCGCATCCAGACCCAGCCGCGCAGTGGTTTGCGCGAGATGGTGGTGGACGCGATGACGACCAACGAAACGCTGTGGTTTCGTGACACCTATCCGTTTGAAGTCTTGAAGAACAAGGTGCTGCCCGAGGCGATCAAAGCCAGTCCCGGCCAGCGTCTGCGGATCTGGTCGGCGGCGTGTTCGTCGGGGCAGGAACCGTATTCGCTGTCGATGTCCATCGACGAGTTCGAGCGGGTCAATGCCGGGCAGTTGAGGATGGGCGTGCAGATTGTTGCCACCGATCTTTCCGGCACCATGTTGAACAACTGCAAGACCGGCGAGTACGACAGCCTGGCCATCGGCCGCGGGCTGTCACCGGAGCGTTTACAGCGTTACTTCGATCCGAAAGGGCCGGGACGCTGGGCGATCAAGGCGCCGATCAAGAACCGGGTTGAATTTCGCTCGTTCAACCTGCTCGACAGTTACGCGAGCCTGGGCAAGTTCGACATCGTGTTTTGTCGCAACGTGCTGATCTACTTCTCTGCTGAAGTGAAGAAGGACATCCTGTTGCGCATTCACAGCACCTTGAAGCCGGGTGGCTATCTGTTCCTGGGGGCTTCCGAGGCGCTGAACGGATTGCCGGATCATTACCAGATGGTCCAGTGCAGCCCGGGGATCATTTACCAGGCGAAATGATTGGCTGGCGGTAACGAAAAACGGGAGTCCTCAGGGGCTCCCGTTTTTTTATGCCCGATGATTTCCCGGCAACACCGCTAAATTCTGTGGGAGCGAGCCTGCTCGCGAACGGTGGGTCAGGCAACGCAGATGTCCACTGACAAGACGCCTTCGCGAGCAGGCTCGCTCCCACAAGGGGATCTGCGTTGCTCTTGAGAAAGCGGCAGAAAAGCGGCATTCAGCGGAAACCGGTTGCCGCTTTTCTGGCATTGCCGCCTTGCCACTGCCCGTAAAGCCCCGGTTTACGGGCTTTTTTGAATTGGCATGACGCTTGCTATGTTCATCGTACGAAAAATCAGGTCACCCGAAGGTTTCCCGACATGAGCATCAGCTTCGATAAAGCGCTCGGCATTCACGAAAAGGCTTTGGGCTTCCGCGCCCAGCGTGCCGAAGTCCTGGCCAACAACATCGCCAACGCCGACACCCCGAACTACAAGGCGCGGGATCTGGAGTTCTCGAAAGTGCTCGAGGCCCAGAACGACAAAGCCAGGAACGGCACGTTCGCCTTGAACATGACCAACAGCCGTCATATCGAAGCCGAAGGCCTGGGCAATGGCGACGAGTCGCTGATGTACCGCACGCCGATGCAACCTTCGATCGACCAGAACACCGTGGATGCCCAACTGGAACAATCGAACTACGCGGAAAACTCCGTGAACTTCCAGGCCAGCTTCACCCTGCTCAATAGCAAATTCAAAGGGCTGGTGTCAGCCCTGCGCGGAGAGTAAGCCATGTCTCTATCCAGTGTTTTCAACATTGCCGGTAGCGGCATGAGTGCCCAGACCACTCGCTTGAACACCGTCGCGTCGAACATCGCCAACGCCGAGACCGTTTCGTCGAGCATCGATCAGACCTACCGCGCACGTCACCCGGTGTTCGCCACCATGTTCCAGGGCGGCCAGAGCGGCGGCAGCGATTCACTGTTCCAGAACCAGGATGCCGCCGGTCAAGGCGTGCAGGTGCTCGGCGTAGTCGAAGACCAGAGCAACCTTGACGCACGTTATGAACCGAACCATCCGGCAGCCGATGCCAAAGGTTACGTCTACTACCCGAACGTCAACGTGGTGGAAGAAATGGCCGACATGATTTCCGCGAGCCGTTCTTTCCAGACCAACGCCGAAATGATGAACACCGCCAAAACCATGATGCAGAAGGTCCTGACCCTGGGTCAGTGATAAGGGGCGACTCAGATGAGTGTTAGCGATACCACCAGCGGTATGTCCCTCAACGACATCCTGGCCAACTCCTCGATCAAGACCAACAAGGACACTGATTCCCTGGCGTCAGCGGCCGGCAGCGCCACCGGTAAAAAGGCCCTGGGCAAAGACGCATTCCTGCAGCTGCTGGTGACACAACTGAAAAACCAGAACCCGCTGGAGCCGCAAGGCAACGGCGAGTTCGTGGCGCAGTTGGCGCAGTTCAGCAGCCTTGAAGGCATCACCACACTCAACGATACGGTGAGCGGCATTGCCGGCGCCTTCGGTTCATCCCAGGCACTTCAGGCCTCGTCGCTGGTGGGCCGTTCGGTCATCGCGCCGGGTGACAAGGCTGTGGTCGACACCACCAAGGGAATGACCGGGGCGGTCGTACTGCCACAGTCGGTGGCTCAAGCCGAAGTGAAAATCACCGACAAGGACGGCAAAGTCATTCGCACCATCACCCTGTCCGACCAGAAAGCCGGCAATGCCAGCTTCACATGGGATGGCAAGGACGAAGCAGGCAACGTGGCTCCGGCGGGTACTTACACCTTCGCGGCAACCACCACCATCGATGATCAGGCTGTTGCGCTGATCACCAACCTGCCGGCGACCGTCACCAGTGTGACGCTCAGCCAGACCGGTGGTGAACTGATGCTCAACCTCGCCGGGCTGGGCAGCATTGCCCTGTCCAAAGTGCAAACCATTGGTATATAGAGCCGACTAACCCGGCACAAAGGAGTGGAACATGTCTTTCAACATCGGCCTTAGCGGTCTCTATGCCGCCAACAAGCAACTGGACGTGACCGGCAACAACATCGCCAACGTCGCGACCGTTGGCTTCAAATCGTCCCGTGCGGAATTCGAAGACGTGTACTCGGCCACCAGGCTGGGCACCGGCAGCAAGACCACCGGCAGTGGCGTGCGTCTGGCCAACGTTTCCCAGCAGTTCACCCAGGGCGACATCAACAACACCGGCAACGTGCTGGACATGGGCATCAATGGCTCGGGTTTCTTCGTGCTCAACGACAGCGGCTCGCTGTCCTACACCCGTGCCGGTACCTTCAAGGTCGACAAGGAAGGTTACGTCACCAACACTGACGGCACTGCCCGCTTGCAAGGCTACGGTGTGGACGCCAATGGCAAGATCATCAATGGCGTGCTGACGGACCTGCGCATCGACACGTCCAACCTGGCGCCGAAAACCACCACCAACGTTTCGTCGACGATCAACCTGGACTCCAAGTCCGATGTGATCGACCAAGTGGCCAACCCGTTCGACCCGAGCAAGCCGGGAACCGCTTTCACAAAGCAGTTCACTACCCAGATCTACGATACTCAGGGTAACAAGCACCAGATGGACCAATACATGGTCAAGACGGGGGCCAATACCTGGGATGTCTATACGTTGATCGATGGTCGCAACCCGGACGGCAGCGATCCGATGAACGCGGCTTCGCGTCCGGTCCCTTCGACCATGGCTTTTGACACAAGTGGCAAGCTGGTTTCGGTCACCACGCCGGGCACTCCTCCAGTCGTCAGCCCTGATCTGAAAATCACTGGCTGGATTCCGGGCAAAGTGACCAATGGCGTTTGGGCACCCAACGGCGCAGCCGCCGACCCGGCGGGTGTGACTGTCGCCATGGGCAACACCACGCAGTTCAACGCTGACAGCGCTCGTTCCATTCCTGATCAAAACGGCTACGCCACCGGCCAGATCACCAACCTGACCATCGATGGCAGCGGTGTGATGCTGGCCAACTTCAGCAACTACCAGACCAAGCCGATCGGTCAACTGGCGCTGGCCAGCTTCACCAACGAACAAGGCCTGCAGCCTGTGGGCGGCACCAGTTGGAAGGAAACCTACGCCTCGGGTCAGCCGGGCTACGACGCACCGCAAACCGGTTCCCTCGGTGAGATCCACTCCAACTCCCTTGAAGAGTCGAACGTCAACGTTACCAACGAACTGGTCGACTTGATCAAGGCGCAGAGCAACTACCAGGCGAACGCCAAGACCATCTCTACCCAGAGCACCATCATGCAGACCATCATTCAGATGACCTGATATTGGGTTGAGCTGCACAGGAAGCCCCTCGCGATAGGGGCTTTTTTGTGGCCGTGATTTGTCATGTGTAACCGGCTTTTTGTGTGGTCAGGTCTGGCGCCTTCGCGGGCAGGTCCGCTCCCACAGGTGACCGAGTTGCTTTGGCGAAACGCGATCAACTGTGAGAGCAGGTCTGCCCGCGAAGACGCCATGCCGGCCAGCACTTTAGGCAAGGCAAAAGAAAACCCCCGACAATCCAGAGGACTGATCGGGGGTTTTAGATAAGCGCCTTCAGGCGCCTATCAGCTCAGCTTATTGGCAAGCTTCGCAATCCGGCTCGTCGATGGCGCAAGCCTTCGGTACTGGCGCTGGGCCGGCAGGCGCTGCCAGGACCGAGTCGTCACCGTGGTTGCCGCCGCTGGAAACAGCGTTCAACTTGCCGGTGTTGATGGTCGACTTCTCGGTGCTGGTCGCGGCCAGGGCACGGAGGTAGTAAGTGGTTTTCAGGCCACGGTACCAGGCCATGCGGTAGGTCACGTCCAGTTTCTTGCCCGAAGCGCCAGCGATGTACAGGTTCAGCGATTGAGCCTGGTCGATCCACTTCTGACGACGGCTGGCCGCGTCAACGATCCACTTGGTGTCCACTTCGAAGGCTGTCGCGTAGAGCTCTTTGAGTTCTTGCGGGATACGCTCGATCTGCTGCACCGAACCGTCGTAGTACTTCAGGTCGTTGATCATGACCGAGTCCCACAGGCCGCGAGCCTTCAGGTCGCGAACCAGGTACGGGTTGATCACGGTGAATTCGCCCGACAGGTTCGATTTCACATACAGGTTCTGGTAGGTCGGTTCGATCGACTGCGATACGCCAGTGATGTTGGCGATGGTCGCGGTCGGTGCGATGGCCATGATGTTGGAGTTACGGATACCTTTCTGCACACGGGCCCGCACAGGTGCCCAGTCCAGAGTTTCCTTCAGGTCAACGTCGATGTACTTCTGGCCACGGGCTTCGATCAG
The DNA here is from genome assembly GCF_001945365.1 of Pseudomonas reinekei. Taxonomy (GTDB): domain Bacteria; phylum Pseudomonadota; class Gammaproteobacteria; order Pseudomonadales; family Pseudomonadaceae; genus Aquipseudomonas; species Aquipseudomonas reinekei. The sequence goes on along the minus strand of NZ_MSTQ01000020.1, from coordinate 87,057 downwards.
GATCTGTTGCGAATCCAGTGGCAGGATGCCTTTGGACCACAGCGAACCCTGGAACGTCTCGTAGGCGCCACGCTCGTCAGCCAGGTCGCAGGACGCCTGGATCGCGAAGTAGCTGACCGCTTCCATGGACGTGTCGGCGAACTGCACGGCAGCATCGGAACCGTAAGGAATGTGCTGCAGGTACAGCGCATCCTGGAAGCCCATGATGCCCAGGCCGACCGGACGGTGCTTGAAGTTGGAGTTCTTCGCTTGCGGCACCGAGTAGTAGTTGATGTCGATCACGTTGTCGAGCATGCGCACGGCGGTGTTGACGGTGCGTTCCAGCTTGGCGGTGTCCAGCTTGCCGTTGACGATGTGGTTCGGCAGGTTGATCGAGCCCAGGTTGCAAACGGCGATCTCGTCCTTGTTGGTGTTCAGGGTGATTTCGGTGCACAGGTTCGAGCTGTGGACCACGCCGACGTGCTGCTGCGGGCTACGCAGGTTGCACGGATCTTTGAAAGTCAGCCATGGGTGGCCGGTTTCAAACAGCATGGACAGCATTTTGCGCCACAGGTCTTTGGCCTGGATGGTCTTGAACAGCTTGACCTTGCCCGGGTACTCGGTCAGGGCTTCGTAGTACTCGTAACGCTCTTCGAAAGCCTTGCCGGTCAGGTCGTGCAGGTCCGGTACTTCGGATGGCGAGAACAGGGTCCACTTGCCGTCATCGAAGACGCGCTTCATGAACAGGTCAGGGATCCAGTTGGCGGTGTTCATGTCGTGGGTACGACGGCGATCATCACCGGTGTTCTTGCGCAGCTCGATGAATTCTTCGATGTCCATGTGCCAGGTTTCCAGGTAGGCACAGACAGCGCCTTTGCGCTTGCCACCCTGGTTAACGGCGACGGCGGTGTCGTTCACCACTTTCAGGAACGGTACAACGCCCTGGGACTTGCCGTTGGTGCCCTTGATGTACGAACCCAGCGCACGAACCGGCGTCCAGTCGTTGCCCAGGCCACCGGCGAATTTCGACAGCATGGCGTTGTCGTGGATCGCGTGGTAGATGCCCGACAGGTCATCCGGCACGGTGGTCAGGTAGCAACTCGACAGCTGTGGACGCAGGGTACCGGCGTTGAACAGGGTCGGAGTCGACGACATGTAGTCGAAGGACGACAGCAGGTTGTAGAACTCGATCGCACGGTCTTCTTTGTGCTTCTCTTCGATCGCCAGGCCCATGGCCACGCGCATGAAGAAGATCTGCGGCAGTTCGAAACGCACGCCATCCTTGTGGATGAAGTAACGGTCGTACAGGGTTTGCAGTCCCAGGTAAGTGAACTGCTGGTCACGCTCGTGGTTGATCGCCTTGCCCAGTTTTTCCAGGTCGAAGGAGGCCAGGACCGGGTTCAGCAATTCGAATTCGATACCCTTGGCGATGTAGGCCGGCAGGGCCTTGGCGTACAGGTCGACCATCTCGTGGTGGGTAGCGCTTTCGGCCACACCGAGGAAGCCCAGGCCTTCGGCACGCAGGGTGTCCATCAGCAGGCGGGCGGTCACGAACGAGTAGTTCGGCTCACGCTCGACCAGGGTGCGGGCGGTCATCACCAGGGCGGTGTTGACGTCGGTCAGGGCCACGCCGTCGTACAGGTTTTTCAGGGTTTCGCGCTGGATCAGGTCGCCGTCGACTTCTTCCAGGCCTTCGCATGCTTCGGTGACGATGGTGTTCAGACGACCCATGTCCAGCGGTGCAAAGGTGCCATCGGCGCGGGTGATGCGGATCGACGGGTGAGCGTTGACGGCTTCTTCGGCCGGCGCGTGGGCCGCGCGTTCTTTGGAACGACCGTCACGGTAGATCACGTAGTCACGAGCGACTTTCTGCTCGCCGGCACGCATCAGGGCCAGTTCGACCTGGTCCTGGATTTCTTCGATGTGGATGGTGCCGCCCGATGGCATGCGACGCTTGAAGGTGGCGGTGACCTGTTCGGTCAGGCGGGCCACGGTGTCGTGGATTCGCGACGAAGCGGCAGCGGTACCGCCTTCAACTGCGAGAAACGCTTTGGTGATGGCGACGGTGATCTTGTCATCGGTGTAAGGAACGACAGTGCCGTTACGCTTGATCACGCGCAGTTGGCCAGGCGCGGTGGCGGACAGATCCGAATTCGAATCGGTAGCCTGCGGCAAGGTGCCCTGCGGGTTCTCGCGAGTTGTGTCGGTTTGCATGGGGGTTGTCTCCACATTCTCTATGTTTGTTTGGGCACCATCACAGTGCCCACCGTTCCGTCCTGAAGCACTACAACCGGCAAGGGCCGGGCATACCAACTTCGGGACAGATCAGGAAGGGGGCTATTGGGCGCCGCTTCCATGCCGAAGTCTTTGGTCTTGCGCCTTGGGCGCAAGACCGGAGTCCTTTGAGGTGACAGTTCAGGACTGCAACACCCGTACCGTTTCCACCCCATCGGGCCGAAATACAGTAGCCACCCGCACTCGCGGTTTGGTCTTTTGAAAATACGCTTGAATCAACCGGACAGAGGCAAGAAAAGCGCTTGAAATTGGTGTCCGGTTTGTGTTTGGTTTTTTGCGCTAAACCCTACATCTAGGGTTTTTTTGGCGCTGGGGTACAAGATAATGCGTTTTGGGGGGCGATTGCAACGTACTACCTGTGGATAAACCTGTGCGTAAATTGTGTGTGAAAGGGCCAATCGGCGTGTAGGCCGCGATGCTGCTGGACCGGACCTTTTTTCATCAATTTTCATCGATCAAAATCGGCCGGGCGGATTTTTAAGGGCGCGAACCCTATCACAAAAAACCGACATGTCCGAACGCATTTACCGGCTTGTGTTCTGCGCGGGCGACGTTTATACAATCGGCCAGCGTGTATGCAATTTTATCCCCCGAATCATTACAAAAAGACGGGCGGATCCTTCCTTATAAAGAGTCATTGGCAAGCAGAGGTCATCCGTGGAGCAAGAAGCCTGGCAGGTATTGATTGTGGAGGACGACCAGCGTCTGGCCGAACTGACTCGCGATTACCTGGAAGCCAATGGCCTGCGTGTGTCGATCGAGGGCAATGGCGCCCTGGCGGCGGCGCGCATCATCAAGGAACAGCCGGACCTGGTGATCCTCGACCTGATGCTCCCCGGTGAAGACGGCCTGAGCATTTGCCGCAAGGTCCGCGACCGCTATGACGGCCCGATCCTGATGCTCACCGCGCGCAGTGACGACACCGACCAGATCCTCGGCCTCGACCTGGGCGCCGACGATTACGTATGCAAACCGGTGCGTCCGCGCCTGCTGCTGGCGCGGATCCAGGCGTTGCTGCGACGCAGTGAAACCCCTGAGCCGGTCCCGGAAAAACAACGGCGTCTGCAATTCGGCCCGTTGGTGGTGGACAACGCCTTGCGCGAAGCCTGGCTCAATGACAATGGTATCGAACTGACCAGCGCCGAGTTCGACTTGCTCTGGCTGCTGGTGGCCAACGCCGGGCGCATTCTGTCCCGGGAAGAAATCTTTACCGCGCTGCGCGGCATCGGCTATGACGGCCAGGACCGCTCCATCGACGTGCGCATCTCGCGCATCCGGCCGAAGATCGGCGACGACCCGGATCATCCACGGCTGATCAAGACCGTGCGTAGCAAAGGTTATTTGTTCGTTCCCGAGGCCTGCGTAGACCCAACCCTGTGAACTCGATCTTCCTGCGTATTTACGGCGGCATGTGCGCCGCGCTGATTCTGGTGGCGGTTCTTGGCGTGCTGGCATTGCAAATGCTCAACCAGGTGCGCAGCGAGCAGTACCGCGAGCGTCTGGCCCACGGCACGTTTTCGCTGATGGCCGACAACCTGCAACCGATGAACCAGACCGAGCGCCACCGGGCGTTGCTGGTGTGGGAGCGCTTGCTGGGGATTCCGCTGGCGCTGAAAACCTTCAACGAAACCGACCTCGACTTGCGTCAACGCACCCGCGTGCTGCATGGCGAAGCGCTGGTGGAGCAGACCGGACCGCATGCGGCGAAGGTTTACCGCCTGGTCAGCGACAAGGAGCAACTGATCCTTACCGGGGAAGTGCAGCAAATCAGTGAGCAACTGGCGCGGGCGACCATTTACCTGTTGGCCGACGAACTGGTGCGCTACCCGGTAGGCGAGCAACCGGTGCGGCTGGCGCAGTTGAAACAGGACAAAGGGTTCGGTTTTGACTTGCGTCTGGTGACGGTCGAAGACGCTGACATGGACGAAGACCAGAGCCGCCGCGTGTCTGAAGGTGACACGGTGATGGCGCTGGGCAAGGGCGGCGATTCGATCCGGGTGTTTGCCGGTATGGTCGGCACACCGTGGGTGCTGGAAATCGGCCCGCTGTATCAGATGAATCCTTATCCGCCGGAGTGGCTGGTGCTGATTGCGGCACTGGGCCTGACCTTGATCGGTTTGATCGTCTACCTGCTGGTGCGTCAGCTCGAGCGGCGCCTGCGTGGCCTGGAAGCGGCGGCCACGCGCATTGCCAAGGGCAGTCTGGAAACCCGCGTATCGGCGCGCGGCGCGGACTCGGTCGGGCGACTGGCTTCGGCCTTCAACGGCATGGCCGAGCACTTGCAGCAACTGCTGGCGATCCAGCGTGAACTGGTGCGCGCGGTGTCCCACGAGCTGCGTACACCGGTGGCGCGACTGCGGTTTGGCCTGGAGATGATCGGCTCGGCCACGACGCCGCAAGCCCTGGAAAAGTACTGCGAGGGCATGGACCACGACATCGAGGACCTTGATCGCCTGGTGGATGAAATGCTCACGTATGCGCGACTGGAGCAGGGATCGCCGGCGCTGAATTTTCAGCGCATCGATCTGGATGCTTTGGTCAATCAGGTGATCGAGGAACTGGCGCCGTTGCGCGCCGATGTTACGGTGCAACGCGGGTTGTGCCTGTCGGCGGCCGATAACGACGACGCCTGGGTCGAGGCCGAACCGCGTTACCTGCACCGGGCGATCCAGAATCTGGTGAGCAACGCCATGCGCCACGCGCAGTCACGGGTGACCATCAGTTATCAGGTGGGGCAGCAGCGCTGTCGGGTGGATGTCGAGGATGACGGGCCGGGCGTCCCGGAAATCGCCTGGGAGAAAATTTTCACCCCGTTCCTGCGCCTCGACGACAGTCGCACCCGGGCATCGGGCGGGCATGGCTTGGGCTTGTCGATTGTGCGGCGGATTATCCATTGGCATGACGGACGGGCGTTGATCGGCAAGAGCAAAAGCCTGGGCGGGGCTTGTTTCAGCTTGAGTTGGCCGAGGAATCAGGAGCAGCGTTGAGAGGTGTGCTGGCGCTGGCGGCTTCAAGCCTTGATGCTGACAAGACTCAACAACTGCCCATCCCGCACTCCGAACTGCGCGTCGAGCTCCGTACCGTTACGCCACTCGCTGGACAAATCCGTCAACAACCGCAACCGCACGGCACCGGTGTCGGTCCATTCCAGCACTTCGGCGTGTTCAAAATAAAAGCGCTTTTGAACGATCGGGTAGAGCGCCTTGAACAGGCTTTCCTTCACCGAAAAGGTCAGGGTTACCCACAACGCCAATTGATCGCGTCGGCCGGTGGCCATGCGCTGCAGTTCGGGGGCGGTGAGGATTTCTCCGGCCAGACGTTCGGCGCGTTCGGCGTTGAGCAGGTTCTCCAGGTCCATGCCCAACCCGCGCCAATGGCTTTTTTTCGCGACGATGGCCGCTGCCTGACCGGTGCTGTGGGTGATCGAACCGGTGATGTGCGCCGGCCAGACGGGCGCCCGGTCTTCGCCGATGGCCGGACTGAAGCTCAGACCTTCGAGTTGTTGCAGGGCGGCGCGGGCGCAGATTCGCCCGGCGAGAAACTCTGCCTGCCGCTTGGCGACGGAGCGCTGAATACTCGCTGGCACCTCGATGGCATTGCGCTGGAAGTCATCGCCAAGCAGTTGTGCAGGATCGAAGTGGGTACTCAGCAGCACCGTATCGGGCAGCGCAATCGGTAGCGGCCATTGGGCATCAAGGTCGGAGCAGCAGGCGGGCAGGGCAGGGACGGAATTCATGGCGGACATTTTGCCGGGTTGAGCTGCGGCTGGGTAGTGCAAAAGGGCTTTTGTGGCGAGGGGGCTTGATGGCGGCTTGGCCGGGGCTGCTCAGGGCCAGCAAGAGAACAACGAGAAACATGCGCAGGGGCGAATCTCCTGTTGAAACGTGCCGAAACAGTCAGGTCGAGTGGGTTCAGCTCAGGTTCAGAGAGCGTTCAGGGGGAGTTCAGGGCGGGGGCCGTAACCTTGCGCCATACCCGAAAAGCAAGATAGCGCATGAGGTAACTCCGCAATGACTACTTTCAAAAAACTGCTGTTGGCTTTCACTGTGATGGGCGCCAGCGTCGCTGCCCACGCGGCCGATGAAAATTTTGCCAGCCTTACTTTTGGACAGACCAGCGACAAGGTTAAAAAGTCCAACGCGCTGGACTCCAACCTCAACCACCCGAATGCCGATGGTGTGATCGGCAAGGACAACACCTGGGGCGTGCGTCTGGGGCAGCAAAACAGTCAGGGCCGTTACTACGCCACCTACGACAACGTGTCTGGCTCGCACAATGGGATTAAACTGCGTCAGGAAAACCTGCTGGGCAGCTACGATCTGTTCTATCCGGTGGGCGGCAGCACCAAGTTGTTCGGGGGCGTCACGGCCGGTTTGACCAAGCTGACCCAGGACTCGCCCGGCTACAGCCGCGACAGCGATATCGGTTACGCCATCGGCGGGCAACTGGGCGTCCTGCAACAGGTTTCGCAAAACACCTCGGTTGAATTGGGTTACCGCTACCTGCGCAGCAATGCCAGCACCGAAATGAGTGTGAACGGTGGTAATAAACAGGGCTCGCTGGATTTGACCAGCAGCGCGCAGACTTACCTGTCGGCCAACTACGCGTTCTAAAGCGGTTCGCCTTAGTAGTCTGGAGGAGCCTTGCAGGCTAATTCCCACAGACTACTAAGGTCTGGAGATTCTGATTTGCCCGGGAGAGCGTTATGAAATTGCTGGTTGTCGAAGATGAAGCGCTGTTACGCCATCACCTGCAGACCCGCCTGAAGGAAAGCGGCCACGTGGTCGAGTCCGTGGCCAATGCCGAAGAAGCCTTGTATCAAACCGGACAGTTCAATTTTGATCTGGCGGTGATCGACCTCGGTCTGCCGGGCATGGGCGGGCTTGATCTGATTCGCCAGTTGCGTTCGGGTGGCAAGACGTTCCCGATCCTGATCCTCACCGCCCGGGGCAACTGGCAGGACAAGGTCGAAGGCCTGGCCGCCGGGGCCGACGACTATGTGGTCAAGCCGTTCCAGTTCGAAGAACTCGACGCCAGGCTTAATGCCTTGCTGCGCCGCTCCAGCGGCTTTACCCAGTCGACCATCGTCGCAGGCCCGTTGCTGCTTGACCTCAATCGCAAGCAGGCGTCCCTCGACGAGCAACCGCTGGCGCTGACAGCCTACGAGTACCGCATCCTCGAATACCTGATGCGCCACCATCAACAAGTGGTGGCCAAGGACCGGTTGATGGAGCAGCTCTACCCGGATGACGACGAGCGCGATCCGAATGTGATCGAAGTGCTGGTCGGCCGTCTGCGCCGCAAACTTGAAGGCCCGGCAGGCTTCAAGCCGATCGACACCGTGCGTGGCCTTGGCTACCTGTTCAATGAGCGCTGCACTTGATTCGTTCTCTTCGCGTTCGCCTGATGCTCGCCGCCACCCTCCTGGCGGTGTTGTTCATGCTGGCATTGCTGCCGGCCATGCAAGGCGCGTTCAGTCTCGCCTTGCAGGACTCCATCGAGCAGCGCCTGGCGTCGGATGTGACGACGCTGATCTCTGCCGCCCGGGTTGAGAACAACAGCTTGCAGATGCCGGCGCAACTGCCCGACGAGCGCTTCAATCTCACCGACAGCCGTTTGCTCGGCTACATCTACGACCGCGAAGGGCGTCTGGTCTGGCGGTCGAGGGCCACTCAGGAAGAACACATCAACTACAAGCCACGCTACGACGGGCGCGGCAACGAGTTCGCGAGAATCAGTGAGGCCAACGGCGCGGAATTCTTTGTCTATGACGTCGAGGTCAAACTGCTGGGGGGCAAGAGTGCGGCGTTCAGCATTGTTGCCCTGCAACCGGTGCGCGAATACGAAGTCACCCTCGAAGGCCTGCGGGAAAACCTCTACCTGGGCTTCGGCGCGGCGTTGCTGGTGCTGTTGGCGTTACTGTGGTTCGGCCTGACCTGGGGTTTGCAAGCCTTGCGCCGGTTGAGTCAGGAACTGGACCAGATTGAAGGCGGCACCCGTGAAAGCCTCAGCGAAGAGCATCCCCGCGAACTGTTGCGTCTGACCGGCTCGCTCAACCGTTTGCTGCACAGCGAGCGCGAACAGCGCAGTCGCTATCGGGATTCCCTGGATGATCTGGCACACAGCCTGAAAACGCCGCTGGCGGTGTTGCAAGGCGTCAGTGAAGACATGGCGCAACGCCCGGAAGATCGCGATCAGGCGTGGGTGCTGCAAACCCAGATCGAACGCATGAGCCAGCAGATCAGCTACCAGCTGCAGCGCGCCAGCCTGCGCAAAAGCGGCCTTGTGCGGCACCAGGTGCGCCTGCAGCCGGTGCTGCAAAGCCTGTGCGACACGCTGGACAAGGTTTACCGCGACAAGCGTGTGCGGGTCACCTTCGATCTGCCGGAAGAATGCTTCGTGCCAATCGAGCGGGGTGCCTTGCTGGAAATGCTCGGTAACTTGCTGGAGAACGCCTATCGCCTGTGCCTGGGCGAAGTGCGCATCAGCGTGCGGGAATCTTTCATCGGTATCGAGTTGTGCGTCGAAGACGACGGCCCCGGCGTGCCGATGGGCCAGCGTGCGCGGATTCTCGAACGCGGCGAGCGTCTGGATCGCCAACATCCCGGGCAGGGCATCGGCCTGGCGGTGGTCAAAGACATTATCGAGAGCTACACCGCCACATTGACCCTGGACGATTCACCCTTAGGCGGCGCGGCGTTCCGGATTCATTTTCCGGTGGTTTGACCGGTAGATCGTTACTGCACTTGCTTGCCCGCGCTGAGGGTGGTTTGAGCACCGAAAAAGTCGAGTCTGAAGCTCAATTTTCCTGCGCGCGATACGCCCCTGGCGTCAACCCCGTCCACTTCTTGAACGCCCGGTGAAACGCCGAAGGCTCGGAAAACCCCAGTTGCTCGGCAATCTGTTGCAATGACAGATCCGCGCGGCTGAGGTGATAAATCGCGATGTCCCGACGCAGTTGATCCTTCAATTCCTGAAAACTGGTGCCTTCGTCACGCAGATGCCGACGCAGCGTTTGCGGGCTGATGTGTAAATGCGCGGCCACGGCGTCAAGGTCCGGCCAGCGAGCGCTGTCGCGGCTGAGCAAGCGGCGCAACTGGCTACTCAGGCTGTTGCCGTCGTCCGGGCGTGACAGCAGATCGGCCGGCGAGTGTTCGAGAAATTGCTTGAGGGTGCGTTCGTCCTGCAGCAGCGGCATGTTCAGGTAGCGGCTGTGAAACAGCAGGCTGCTCTGATCCTCGGAAAACGCTAGCGGGCAGGAGAACAGCAAGTCGTACTCGGCACCGTGCTCCGGTCGCGGGTAACTGAAGGCAGCCTGTTCCAGGCGAATCCGCTGGCCGATCAGCCAGCTGCCGAAGCGATGCCAGATCACCAACAAGCTCTCGCTGAGAAAATGATCCGGGTCCCAGAGCTGCGAATCGTCGAGGCTCAGGCGAATCATGTCGTCTTCGCGCTTCAGGGTCAGGCGCGGGGCGTCGGGGAACAGGCTATAAAACAACAAACCACGATTCAGCGCCTTCTCCAGGTTACGGCAGTGGATCACCGCATGGCACATCATCGCGAAGCTGCCCGGCTTGCTGGGGCCACGTCCGAAACCCAGGTATTCGTCATCCAGTGCCAGCCACAACCCCTGAATCAGCCGGGTGAACTGTTCCGGGGCAATGCGCGCGCGCGGCTCGTCGAGCAATTCGGGGCTGATCGCCAATTGTTGCAACAGGCTGGAGTAGTCCAGGCCACGACGTTGCGCGCCACCCAGGACGGCGCGGGCAAAGTGACTGGCGATAGTGCGTTCGCGCATAGCTGGCAAATCCGTCCATTGAGCGACGGATGGTAGCTGCGGTTCCACTCGATGAACAAGGCGGATATCCGCCAGATTGCAGGACCTGATTTGTTTGAAGGGCGGAAATCCGCCATTGCCCTTGAGTCGAGCAATGACCAGGCACGACCGGCAACCCTTGATATCAAAAGGCTTGCGGGTGTTTCAGCGGAGGTGGCACGGGCTTTGCGATACAACGAGCAGAGGCCTGCCGTCGCGCAGCTCGAAAAAACAAATCCCTCCAGTGCAGGAGGGTTCGCATTTGAGGTGTCCCGGGCAACAGATGGATGTTGTCTGCGCGCACTCTTGAGGAACTTTGCAATGACGACTCGTCAGCCACTGTACAAATCCCTGTATTTCCAGGTGATCGTTGCAATTGTCATCGGTATTTTGCTCGGTCACTACTATCCACAGCTCGGTGTGGCCGTAAAGCCGCTGGGTGACGGGTTCATCAAACTGATCAAAATGATCATCGCCCCAATCATCTTCTGTACGGTTGTCAGCGGTATCGCCGGCATGCAGAGCATGAAGTCGGTCGGCAGGACCGGTGGTTACGCGTTGCTTTACTTCGAAATCGTTTCGACCATCGCGTTGCTGGTGGGCCTGGTCGTCGTCAACATCGTGCAGCCAGGCAATGGCATGCACATCGACGTGAGCACGCTGGACGCCTCCAAAGTCGCTGCCTATGTGTCGGCCGGTGCTGACCAAAGCGTCGTTGGCTTCCTGCTCAACGTGATCCCCTCCACCATCGTCGGCGCGTTCGCCACGGGCGACATCCTGCAAGTGCTGATGTTCTCGGTGATCTTCGGTTTCGCCCTGCATCGCCTGGGTGCCTACGGCAAGCCGCTGCTGGACTTCATCGATCGTTTCGCCCACGTGATGTTCAACATCATCAACATGATCATGAAGCTCGCGCCAATCGGTGCCTTCGGTGCCATGGCGTTCACCATCGGTGCCTACGGTGTCGGCTCGCTGGTGCAGTTGGGTCAACTGATGATCTGCTTCTACATCACCTGCCTGCTGTTCATCCTGATCGTGCTGGGCGGTATCGCACGCGCTCACGGCTTCAGCATCCTGAAAATGATCCGCTACATCCGTGAAGAACTGCTGATCGTGTTGGGTACTTCCTCTTCGGAATCGGTACTGCCGCGCATGCTGATCAAGATGGAGCGTCTGGGTGCGCAGAAATCCGTCGTGGGTCTGGTGATCCCGACCGGTTACTCGTTCAACCTCGACGGTACTGCGATCTACCTGACCATGGCGGCCGTGTTCATTGCCCAGGCAACTGACACCCACATGGACATCACCCATCAAATCACCCTGCTGGTGGTGTTGCTGCTGTCCTCCAAAGGCGCTGCTGGCGTGACCGGTTCGGGCTTCATCGTACTGGCTGCCACCCTGTCCGCCGTGGGCCACCTGCCGGTTGCCGGCCTGGCGTTGATTCTCGGTATCGACCGCTTCATGTCCGAAGCCCGTGCCCTGACCAACCTGGTGGGTAACGCCGTGGCGACCATCGTCGTGGCCAAGTGGGTCAAGGAACTGGACACCGACGTGCTGCAAGCCGAGCTGGCCTCGGGCGGTCGCGGTATTGCCGAAGAGCCTAAAGACGACGTTCTGGGCCACGCCGATGAGCTGGCCCCGGTTAACGCCAAGTAAATCGGCTGCAATGAAAAACCCGCTTCGGCGGGTTTTTTTCTGCCTGCGACCTGAGCGCAACGGTCAGCGTCACTGGCACATAAGGTTATTGCCCCTGAGCGTCCGGCTGCCTAGTCTGGGAGCATCATTCAGGGAGAACATCCATGCTCGGTCCACTGGCATCACTCAAGGTTCTGGATTTCTCGACGCTGCTGCCGGGGCCGTTCGCCTCATTGTTGCTGGCGGACATGGGCGCCGAAGTGTTGCGCATCGAGTCGCCGACCCGCATGGACCTGCTGCGCGTGCTGCCGCCCCATGACCAGGGTGTATCGGCCAGCCATGCCTACCTCAACCGCAACAAGCGCAGCCTGGCGCTGGACCTCAAGCAGCCTGGGGCGCAGGAGATCATCAAGCAGTTGCTGCAGGACTACGACATCGTGCTGGAGCAGTTTCGCCCCGGTGTCATGGAGCGTTTGGGGCTGGGCTATGAAGCCTTGAAGGCGATCAACCCGAAGCTCATCTATGTGTCGATCACCGGTTACGGCCAGACCGGCCCCTACAAGGATCGCGCCGGCCATGACATCAATTACCTGGCGCTGGCCGGGCTGGCGAGCTACACAGGCCGAGCCGACAGTGGGCCGTTGCCCTTGGGGCCGCAGGTTGCGGATGTCGCCGGCGGTTCGCTGCACGGGGTGATCGGCTTGCTGGCGGCGGTGATTGCCCGCCAGCAAACCGGGCAGGGGCAACACCTGGATGTGAGCATGACCGACTGCGCCTTCAGCCTGAACGCCATGGCGGGCGCCGGGTATCTGGCCTGCGGTGTCGAGCCGGGCCGGGAAGACCAGGTGCTCAATGGTGGCAGTTTTTACGACTATTACCGCTCGCGGGATGGACGCTGGTTGTCGGTGGGCAGTCTGGAACCGGCGTTCATGAAGCAATTGTGCGTGGCGCTGGGCCTGGAGGAACTGGCGGGACTCGGACTGTCGCCACAACCGGCGCAGCAGAAGAAGCTCAAGGAGGCGTTGACGGTTGAGTTCGAGAAGCATGACTTTGCCGAACTCTGCGCGTTGTTTGCCGAGCTGGATGCCTGTGTCGAGCCGGTATTGAGCATGGGCGAGGCGTTGCGGCATCCGCAGTTGCAGGCGCGGGAGCTGGTCACCCAAGTGCCGCGGGGCGATGGTTCAAGCCAGGCGCAGATGGCGTGCCCGTTGAAGTTCTCGGATGGATTGCCGGAGCCTCGGCACATTGGCGCGGCGTTGGGGGCACATACGGATCAGGTGCTGGGAGAGTTGGGATTCAATGCGCAGCGGATTGAAGAGTTGCGGCGGGCCAAGGTGGTTCTTTAGTGCCTGATAAATAGCAATCGCCAGCCTGCTGGCGATGAGGCCAGTGCAGCCACAACAAAAGCCCAGCTACTCGACCCGCATTTCCCCACTGAAAACCAACGTACTGCGACAGCGCCGACACAAATACCGCCGCCCCTGTCGCACCAAGCCATGGCGCTGTGACGAAAAGGGAAAATCACTGTCGGGGCACGGGCACTTATAGATGTAACGAGTCACGCTGCGGCGCTTGACGTCGTAGGTGTGGCAGCGATTGGGCGGCAGTTCGTACACACCGCGCATGATCAATTGCCACTCTTCGCCGTGGGGCTGGATGCGGTCGCCGAACAGTTGATGAGCAATCAGATGCGCCACTTCATGGGCCACGGTCTGTTTGAGAAAATCTTCAGTGTTTTCCCGGTACAACTGCGGGTTGAAACGCAGCAGATTCTCGTGCAAATGCGCGACCCCGGCTTTTTGCCCGCGCAGCTTGAGGCTCACCACGGGGCGTTTGAAAGGTCGTTTGAAAAATGATTCGGCTTGTTGAAAACAGTCTTCGACGCGGGTGTAGAGTTGCTCGGGCATGCTTGATGGATCTCCAGAGACGTCGAGTATGCCGCAACGCTCGGGCCTTGCGAATCGTCTGAGCGCCGAATGGTCGTTGCGTTTCTCCTGGCGGATGCATCAAAAGGCCGCCTTGCGGCGGCCTGTGTCGGCAGATCTGATTATTAGGTGGTTTGTCGCTAGTTGGTATAGACCGGCCCCACGCCGAGTCCCCAGACAATGACGGTGAACGCCATGATCGCCACCAGCACGACCAGGCCTACGGCGAGTACCGAACTGGAAAACAGAAAGCCCTCGTCAGTTGGAATGTTCATGAACGTCGGTAGCCCGACATACAGCAGGTAGACCGTGTAGCAAATCGCCGCGGTGCCGACGATCATCCCCAGCCACATATGCGGGTACAGTGCCGCCAGGCCGCCAATGAACAGCGGTGTCGCGGTGTAGGTCGCAAACGCTACGCAGCGTGCCAGGCTGGGATTGGCGTCATAGGTGCGGGCCATCCAGTGGATGAACGCGCCCATCACCGCAACGCCACCGAGCATCGCCAGGTACGACATGATCGTCATCCATAGCGCACTTTCCATGGTCAACATCACTGGCGCTCGATTACCGATCACCCAGCCGACCTGCGTGGTGCCGATAAACGCCGACACGGCAGGGATCGCCGCCAGAATCAGGGTGTGGGTCAGGTACATGTGGCTGATGCTTTCCTCCTGGTCGCCACGGATTTCTTTCCATTCTTGGTCAGGGTGGGTGAAGAGTCCCACTACGTGATGGATCATGCCAGTCACTCCTCTTTTTTTACCGTCGCCCCCCAGTGGAGCGCCTACGGGCCAATGCGGCCCAGCAAGTCATAGGTCTGAATTCGAATGCGACCTTATGTCGCAGTATAGAAAGGAGTTAACCGCACAAGGAGAGGGGGCTTAGAGCAAATTGCGCTGTAAACAGGTGGGGTAATCGCGGAAGTGTCTGTGGGACTCAGGGACTTCGCCCTTGGGGCGTTTTTGCGTAAAATGCCCGCCTTTCGTCACACCTCACGGATTTCGCGTCATGGGCACTCTTACGGTCAACCAGAACAAACTGCAAAAGCGCCTTCGCCGTCAGGCCGGTGAGGCTGTTGCCGATTTCAACATGATTGAAGACGGCGACAAGGTCATGGTCTGCCTGTCCGGCGGCAAGGACAGCTACACCATGCTCGACGTGCTGATGCACTTGCAGAAGGTCGCGCCGATCAAGTTCGAGATCGTGGCCGTGAACATGGACCAGAAACAACCGGGTTTCCCCGAGCACGTCCTGCCGGCTTACCTCAAAGAGCTGGGCATCGAATATCACATCGTCGAAAAAGACACCTATTCGGTGGTCAAGGAACTGATTCCCGAAGGGAAAACCACCTGCTCGCTGTGCTCGCGCCTGCGTCGCGGCACGCTGTACACCTTTGCTGACGAGATCGGTGCGACCAAAATGGCTTTGGGTCATCACCGCGACGACATCGTCGAGACCTTTTTTCTCAACATGTTCTTCAACGGTTCGCTCAAGGCCATGCCACCCAAACTGCGCGCCGATGACGGGCGCAACGTGGTGATCCGCCCGTTGGCCTACTGCAACGAAAAAGACATCCAGGCCTATTCCGACCTCAAGCAGTTCCCGATCATCCCGTGCAACCTCTGCGGTTCCCAGGAAAACCTGCAACGCCAGGTGGTCAAGGAAATGCTCCAGGAGTGGGACCGCAAGACACCTGGGCGCACCGAGAGCATTTTCCGCAGCTTGCAGAACGTGATTCCGTCGCAACTGGCGGACCGCAACCTGTTCGACTTCACCAACCTCAAGATCGACGAGACCGCGGCTTCGCGTTTCGTCAACGTGGTCAACCTCTAACCGTAATCACTGTAGGAGCCAGCCTGCTGGCGATGGCGGGGTGTCAGGCACTTATTGTTGACTGACACCCCTTCATCGCCAGCAGGCTGGCTCCCACAGGTTTTGTCACAAGTTGGCCGTTCATTTTTCAATCCCCAGGAGAGGGCATGCGCGATTACAAGTGGCTGAATGAATACTGCTTGAACCGTTTTGGTTCGGCGGCTGAACTGGAAGCCCATCTGCCCGTTCCCAAATCTGCGGCACAACTGCGCAAGATCAGCGACGACCGCTACCTCTCGACCATGGCTTTGCGCGTGTTCCGCGCCGGGCTCAAGCACAGCCTGGTAGACGCCAAGTGGCCGGCCTTCGAAGAAGTGTTCTTCAAGTTCGACCCGGAAAAAGTCGTGTTGATGAGCGCCGAACACCTGGAGCGCCTGATGCAGGACGCGCGGATCATCCGCCACCTGGGCAAGCTCAAGAGCGTGCCGCGCAACGCGCAGTTCGTGCTGGACGTGGCCCACGAGAAGGGCAGTTTCGGTGCCATGATCGCCGACTGGCCAGTGACCGATATCGTCGGGTTGTGGACCTTCCTGAAAAAGCGCGGCCATCAATTGGGTGGTCTGTCGGCGCCGCGTTTCCTGCGCATGGTGGGCAAGGACACATTTGTGCCGAGCTACGACGTGGTCGCGGCGTTGAATGCGCAGAAGATCATCGACAAGGTGCCGACCAGTCTGCGCGACCTGGCGTTGGTGCAGGAGGTGTTCAACCAGTGGCACGAACAAAGTGGCGGGCGGCCGATGAGCGAGATTTCGATGATGCTGGCTTATACCGTCAATCATTGAGACCGAGTTGTGATCAATCGCCAGCAGGCTGGCTCCCACATTGGATCTGTGCCGAACAAGTCCCCTGTGGCAGCTAGCCTGCTAGCGATTGCAATCTGTCAGGCGACGGAAACCTCCCCCTCGCCAGCCAGCTTGCGGTTCAGCTGATACCGCCACCGCACATACAACAAAGCCGAACAGAACACCGCCAGGCTCGCGGCCATCTCCAGCACCCCGAAGATCTGCCGGTTCGGGTCATACGCAGCCAATGCGCCCTTGATGAAATACAGGTTCACCACGAAACACATCCAGGAATGCCCCCGGGCGTTGCCGACAATCATCCCCGGTGCGAGCAACAGCAATGGCACCAGCTCGATCAGCAGAATCACCCACGGCCGCGCACCGTGCAGATCGGCGACCATCAGGTAGTAAACGCAGAGCAATCCCACCAGGCCAAAGAAGCACAGCAGGCTGATGACGCGCATCGCCTTGACGCGCGGTTCGAGCCATTCGATGGCGGGCAGAATCTTCGGCTTCTTGGCCATCCTTAGCCCTCCAGCTTCTGAGCTGTCTTGGCCAGGCGCATGCCCAGCGCGCGGCACAACGCCACTTCGTGAGTGTCCAAACCGCTTTTGCCATCGGCCCCGGCGTGGTGGCTGGCGCCGTACGGCGTGCCGCCGCCCTGGGTTTCCAGCAAGGCCGATTCGCTGTAGGGCAGGCCGGTAATCAGCATGCCGTGGTGCAGCAACGGCAGCATCATCGACAGCAAGGTGGTTTCCTGGCCGCCGTGCAGGCTCGCCGTGGAAGTGAATACCCCCGCAGGTTTGCCCACCAACGCGCCGGTCAGCCACAGGTTACTGGTGCCATCGAGGAAGTACTTGAGCGGTGCCGCCATGTTGCCGAAGCGGGTTGGGCTGCCGAGCGCCAGGCCGGTGCAGTTTTTCAGGTCGTCGAGGCTGGCGTAGAGCGCGCCTTCGTCCGGAATGTCCGGCGATACCGCTTCGCACTCGGTGGAAATGGCCGGCACGGTGCGCAACCGCGCTTCCAGGCCGGCCTGTTCGACACCGCGGGCAATTTGCCGGGCCATTTCATTGGTCGAGCCACTGCGGCTGTAATACAAAACCAGAATGTACGGCGCACTCATGGCAACAGTTCCAGAATCTGCTCCGGTGGACGACCGATGACGGCTTTGTCGCCGACTTCGAGGATCGGCCGCTCCATCAGTTTCGGGTGGGCGGCGATGGCGGCGATCAATTGCGCTTCGCCGAGGCTGCTGTCGGCGAGGTTGAGGGTTTTGTACTCGTCCTCGCCGGTGCGCAGCAGTTGCCGGGCGCTGATGCCGAGTTTGCCCAGCAGGCGCTGGATTTGCGCGGCGTCGAGTGGGGTTTCCAGGTAGCGGACCACGGTCGGGGTCAGGCCACGGGCTTCGAGCAATTCGAGCGCACCGCGGGATTTCGAGCAGCGCGGGTTGTGATAAAGCGTCAGATCGGTCATGAGCGGGTCGCATCTTGCGTAAGGTGGCGGCTATTCTAACTGTGCAGCGCGTAATCCAGAACCTTGGGAGGCGATGGGGTCGCAGGCGCAATCAATTTTTGACAAGGAACACGACATGACAAGGCGACTGGCAGCGACATTGACGATCATCGGGGCGTTGATGCTGGGGGGCTGCGGTAACGACTTCGGGAACGATCAGAATGGGCAGAAGGTCGCCGCCGAGCGCCTGGACGGCAAGTGGCTGGTGCTTAACTACTGGGCTGAATGGTGCGGACCGTGCCGTACCGAGATTCCGGAACTGAACGCGTTGGCCGATCAGCTCAAGGACAAGAAGATCGGTGTGTTCGGGGTCAACTTCGACAATGTGCAGGGCGAAGAACTGAAAGGCGCCAGTGAAAAACTCGGTATCAAATTCACCGTGCTGGCGCAGGACCCTGCCGAGGTGTTCGAGTTGCCGCGCAGTGAGGCGCTACCGGTGACCTACATCATCGATGACAAGGGCAAGGTGCGCGAGCAGTTGATGGGCGAGCAGACAGCGGCGGGGGTGATGGCGAAGCTGGAGGCGTTGCAGGCAAAGAATTAATCGCAGTGATGATGACGAGCAGACGAACTCTGCAGGAGCCGGCAAGCCGGTTCCTGCAGGTTGAAAAGGGGATCAACCCTCTTCAAGCCACCAGCGCAGTGGCTTGCCTTCGGCCGGCCAGAAACGCATCTGCTCGATGGACGAGACGTCCCAGCGTTGCACGTTCTCCAGCGCCTGAAGGAAGCGTTTTTCCTGCTCCATCAGTGCCGGCGCGCAGAGTTTGCGGGTGCTGCCGATTTTACCGAAGCTCAGCTTGTTGCCTTCCAGCGTGTACGGCGCGAACCAGTGGTTACAGCCGCCATTGCCATAGGCGCGACCATCATCGCCGAGGGTGATGGTCAGGTGGCTGTAATCCATCAATGGACGTTCGCCGATCCATTCCAGAATGTAGCTGCGGTTTTGTTGCAATTGCACCGGCTCGGCAGCGCAGCCCATCAGGCTTGCACCGACCATGGCGGCCAGAGCGAGGCGTTTCATCACGCAGACTCCTGGCATGTCGGGCACAGGTGCTTTTCGCCAACGGTGGTCCAGCCCAATTCGGCAATCCGCGCGGTGGCGGCAGGCTTCTCAGCCTTGTTGCCCAGCTTGGCATCGACCGCGAACTCGAAGCTCAGCTCTTTCGCACAGTTGTCGCAGTTGACTTGCCAGGTGTGGATCGCCAGTTCGCCGAACACCGGGCCACTGGCCACCGCGACCCATTGGCCGGGCGGATTGATCAAGTGGCGAACCGTTTCGACGCTCAGGCGCATGGACAAGTCCTTGGCGCCCTTGAGGGTCACAATCAACACGTCGTTGTTACGAATCGAGCCGCCGTTGCCGGTGACTTGATAACGCCCCGGCACCAGGGCGCGGCATTCGGTGAGGGTGTGTTGCGGGTTCATCAGGCTGTAGCGGAAATCGTGTTCGACCATGGGTCCTCCAAATATGCGCGATATGCTAGCACGGGCATTCGCGTTGCATGGCGCGGGCGCATGACCTTCGATCAGGTTCAGTCAGCCATGACCAGGTTTTGCGGGTCACCGGCATGCCAGGCCGCGATGTTGTGCAAGGTGGTCGCGGCAATCGCGCCAAGGGCCTCGCGGGTGAGGAATGCCTGATGGGCCGTGATGATGACGTTAGGGAACGTCAGCAACCGCGCCAGGACATCGTCCTGCAGCGGCAGGTCGGAACGATCCTCGAAAAACAGTTGCGCCTCTTCTTCATACACATCCAGCCCCAGGTAACCCAGTTGCCCGCTCTTGAGGGCGTCAATCAGCGCGGGCGTGTCCACCAGGCCTCCGCGACCGGTATTGATCAACATTGCCCCCGGTTGCATGTGCGCCAAGGATTCGCGGTTGATCAAATGTTTGCTCTGATCATTGAGCGGGCAATGCAGGCTGATGATCTGCGACTCGGCCAGCAGTTGCGGCAAGCTCAGGTAACGGGCGCCGAGCGCTTCGACCTGCGGGTTGGGGTACGGGTCGTAGGCCAGCAACTGGCAACCGAAACCGTGCATGATTTTCGCGAACGCTGCGCCGATCTGCCCGGTGCCGACCACGCCGACAGTCTTGCCCACCAGGTCGAAACCCGTCAGCCCATGCAGGCTGAAATCGCCTTCGCGGGTACGGTTGTAGGCGCGGTGCAAGCGCCGGTTGAGCGCCAGGATCAGCGCCACGGCATGTTCGGCCACCGCATGGGGCGAGTAGGCCGGCACGCGCACCACCGCCAGTCCGAGACGTTTCGCGGTCGCGAGGTCGACATGGTTGTAACCGGCCGAGCGCAGGGCGATCAGACGTGTGCCGCCCGCCGCCAGGCGCTCGAGCACCGGCGCACTGAGGTCATCATTAATGAAGGCGCAGACCACCTCATGCTGTTCGGCCAGCGTCGCTGTATCAACGCTCAGACGCGCCGGTTGAAAGTGCAACTCGATGCCGGCGGGCAGGTCGGCGGCGAGGAAACTGTCGCGGTCGTAGGTCTGGCTGCTGAATAGAATTGTGCGCATGTGTTCTCCCTGAAGACTCGGCGTATTCACTTTCTGTGCAGGCGCAGCCTGCGGCAGCTCCTACATTAGCCCTTCGCGCGAGCGGCGTCTTTGCGCCACGTCAGGCGTTGATGCGTGCCTGGGCAGCCAGGCGATTGATGGCCCGGTCGAGTTCTTCCAGTGCGCCGAAGGCTTTCGGGTCCTGTTGCTTGAGCAGGGTTTCGCTGCGTTGGCAGGCGGCGCGCAGTTGCGGTACGCCGCAGTAACGGGTCGCGCCGTGCAGGCGATGGACACGTTCGATCAGCGCGTTGTGATCACGGCTTTCCTGGGCCATGCGGATCGCTTCGCGGTCGGCCTCCAGCGAAGCCAGCAACATCGCCAGCATGTCCGCCGCCAGATCGGCCTTGCCCGCGGCCAGACGCAGGCCTTCTTCGTGATCGAGTACCTGCAGCTCATAGGCGCCGGCGTGGTTATCGCTGGCGCGCTCCGGACTGTGATTGCGCAGCGCCAGGCCACTCCACTTCAGCACCACTTGCGCCAGTTGCCGTTCGCTGATCGGTTTGGTCAGGTAGTCGTCCATGCCGCTTTGCAACAAGGCGCGTTTTTCATTGGCCATGGCGTGGGCAGTGAGCGCCACGATCGGCAACGGCGTGCAATGCCGCTCGCTCTCCCACTGGCGGATCGCTTCGGTGCTTTGTCGTCCGTCCATCCCCGGCATCTGCACGTCCATCAGCACCAGGTCGAAGGTCTCGTTCTGCACGGCTTTGACCGCGGCGTAACCGCTGTCCACGGCGAGCACCTTGGCGCCCATGTCTTCGAGCAGGGTCTGCACCAGCAGCAGGTTGGCCGGATTGTCATCGACGCACAGCACTTTGGGCGCTCGACTGGAAACCGGTTCGCCGGGTTCACTGCGAATCTGACGCGGGTTGACCAGATCAGACAGGGCGCGTCGCAACTTGCGGGTACAGGCCGGCTTGGCCTGGAGCTGGCTGTGCGGGTTGGGCACCGAGAGGTGGAACAGCGTCTGTTCCGTGGTCGGGCACAGCACCAGCACTTTGCAGCCCAGATGCTCGAGGTCCCAGATGTACTGGTTGAGGCGCTCGGGCGGCATGTCGTTGCTGGTCACGCCCAACACCGCGAGGTCGATGGCCTGGTCGGTCTGGTGGGCGCCGGTCACACCATTGGTCAAGCTTTCCAGGGTGTTGAACGGGGTGACGGCGAGGCCGCAATCTTCCAGTTGATGCTGCAACGCCTGACGCGCCAGGTCGTGGTTTTCCAGCACCGCCACGCGACGACCGGACAGCGGCGGGCCGGGCAAGTCTTCGGCGTCGTCGCGGGTTTTCGGCAGGCTCAGGCTGATCCAGAATTCCGAACCTTCGCCCGGTGTACTGTCGACCCCGATTTCGCCGCCCATCTGTTCGATCAGGCGCTTGGAAATCACCAGCCCCAGCCCCGTGCCGCCCGGTTGCCGGGACAGCGAGTTGTCCGCTTGACTGAAGGCCTGGAACAGCGCGCGCACATCCTGGTTCGACAGGCCGATGCCGGTGTCCTGAATACTGATGCGCAGTTGCACGCTGTCATCGTGTTCTTCTTCGAGCATGGCGCGCGCGACGATGGTGCCTTCGCGGGTGAACTTGATGGCGTTGCTGACCAGGTTGGTGAGGATCTGCTTGAGCCGCAGCGGGTCGCCCACCAGCGACAACGGCGTGTCGCGATACACCAGGCTCACCAGTTCCAGTTGTTTGGCGTGTGCGGCGGGGGCGAGGATGGTCAGGGTATCCTGCAGGAGATCGCGCAGGTTGAACGGAATATGGTCGAGCACCAGTTTGCCGGCCTCGATTTTCGAGAAGTCGAGGATTTCGTTGATGATCCCCAGCAGGCTGTCGGCGGACTTTTCGATGGTGCCCAGATAGTCGAGCTGGCGTGGAGTCAGCTCGCTTTTCTGCAACAGATGGGTAAAGCCAAGGATACCGTTGAGTGGCGTGCGGATTTCGTGACTCATGTTCGCCAGGAACTCGGATTTGATCCGGCTCGCTTCCAGTGCTTCCTTGCGCGCCAGGTCGAGTTCGATGTTCTGGATCTCGATGGTCTCGAGGTTCTGGCGTACATCTTCAGTGGCCTGGTCGATGCTGTGCTGCAATTCTTCCTGGGCATTCTGCAGGGTGCCGGCCATGCGGTTGATGCCGGACGCCAGTTCGTCCAGCTCCTGACTGCCAAGGGGCGGCAGACGGGTTTCGAGGTGACCGTCCTTGAGTTGGGCTACGGCCTGCTTGATCTGGGTCAGCGGCCGGTTGATGGTGCGGCCCATGCGCAAGGCCAGCAACGCCGCACCACACAGGCCGGCGGCAATCATCATCAGGCTGGCGAACAGGCTGCGGTAACCGCGCAGCAGCATGCCGTTGTGCGACAGTTCCAGCTCGACCCAACCCAACAGCCGATCGGTCTCTTCGGGAATCACATCACCGGCCAGGTTGCGGTGTTTGCCGAACACCGGCAGCAGATAACGCGTTGCATCGCTGCCACTGCGTCGCAACATTTGCGAGCCATCGCCCAGCGGCGCCTGGTTAAGCATGGTCGGACCGGCGTGGGCCAGTAGCGTGCGGTCAGGCGCGAGGAAGGTCACGGCGCGCACGTCCGGTTGCTCGAGGGATTGGGTGGCGATGCGTTCGAGCAACTCGCTGTTCTTATGGCCCATCGCCGGCGCGACCAGCGGCGCCAGTTGCTCGGCGATCATTTCGCCGCGCTGCATGAGTTGGGTTTGCAGGTCGGATTGCTGCATCCAGGTGAAATAACCACCCAGGACCAACGCCATCAGGCTGGTGGGCAATAACGTCAGCAGCAGCACGCGGCCTTTGATTCCCAGTTTCTTGAGCACGCATCTCTCCTGCATCCAGCTATCGATAGACCTGCACTGGCGCGCGGCACGCACCACCTGAGCAGTGTAGCGATTTGCAGGCGGGCAATCTTCGTAAAATTGATGTCGTCATTCGTCGGCCAATTCAAGTGTTTTCGCTGGCTGCACAAGCGTCGGGTTGCCTCGGGCGGTGCAATCTTCAATAATTATCAACTGAGAATTATTTACAGATACTCATGACTCCCATCGCCTCTGGTCATCCACGCATCCTTTCCATCGAAGACGATCTCGTACTCGGTGCCTATGTTCATGAGCATCTGGGCCTTAGCGGCTTTCAGGTCACCTGGTGCCAGAACGGCCAGGAAGGCCTCGCCGCCGCCCGCGCGCAAGCCTTCGATGTGGTGCTGATGGACATTTTGTTGCCCGGGCTGGACGGCTTGTCGGTGCTGACGCAATTGCGCCAGAGCCACTCGACCCCGGTGTTGCTGATGTCGGCGCTGGGGGCCGAGGCTGATCGCATCAGCGGTTTTCGGCTGGGTGCCGATGATTATCTGCCCAAGCCCTTCAGCATGGTCGAATTGCGGGTGCGCATCGAAGCGATTCTGCGCCGCGTCGCGCTCGACCGTAGACCGACGCCGGCAGCGATCTCCCCGTCGGCAGGCAGCCTGCATTTCGACGATGAACGTTACGAGGTTTTCTACGGCGAGCAAGCCGCTGGCCTGACCCGCAGCGAATACCGGCTGCTGGAAACCCTGAACCGCAACGACGATGAAGTGTTGAGCAAAGCCTTCCTCTATCAACATGTGCTGCAACGCGGTTACGCCGCCCATGATCGCAGCCTGGACATGCACATCAGTCAGATTCGTCGCAAGCTCAAGGCCATCGGCTATACCGAGCGCGAAGTGCGCACGGTCTGGGGCAAGGGCTACATCCTGAGCGCCAGTGATGACATGTAATGTGCCGGGCCGGCATTCGCTGTTCTGGAAGCTCGCCTGCTTGCTGGTGGCGTTCTGTCTGCTGATGATCTGGTTGAGCTGGTCCTGGGGGCGTTACATGGAGCAGCGCAACCAGTTCCTCTCCGATGAGGCCCGAGGCACCCTGACGCGTTACGCCGCCGAAGCCGAGCAGGCCTGGCACCAGCGCCAGAGCGCCGGCATCGATGACTGGCTGCAGACCATGCATCAGCGGGAAAAAGGCTGGGTGGGTGTCATTGGCGGTGATTTGCAGTCCTTGAGCAACCAGTCACTGACGGACAAGGAAATCGGACGCCTGACCTCTCTGCGCGGCCTCGATTGGCCCGTGCACAAAAAAGGACGACCGTGGATGCGTATACCGTTCCCCGGTGATCCGTCCACCGGCAGTCTGGTGATCGAGTTGCCGCAACGCTTTTTGCCGGGACAATACCGGGTTTTCTGGCGGGTGATTACCAACGGCGTGATTCCGGGGCTGTTCACGCTGCTGCTGTGCGTGGGGCTCTACCGTTTGCTGGTGGTGCCGCTCAATCACCTGCGAGCGCAGGCCAATGCCTGGCGCGCCGACCAATTGAATGTGCGCCTGTCGAGTCGGACGACCAATCGCTCGGATGAGTTGGGTGAGTTGGGCAGAGCGTTCGATCACATGTCCGAGCGCCTGCAAAGCACGGTGGCATTGCAACAGCAATTGCTGCGCGACCTGTCCCACGAACTGCGCACGCCGCTCAGTCGGCTTCGAGTGGCCAGTGAAAGCGAGCAGAGCCTGGACGCGTTGCGCGAGCGCATTGGTCGTGAAGTCGACGGCATGCAGCGCTTGGTGGACGATACGCTGCAACTGGCCTGGCTCGACACTGAACGCACCCGACTGCCTGACGAAGCGATCCAGATCCAGGCGTTGTGGGAAATGCTGACGGAAAACGCCTGTTATGAGAGTGGCTGGCCGGCCGCTCAATTACGCTGCGAGGTCGATGCTTGCTGTTGGGTGCGCGGCAATCTCAACACCTTGGCCCAGGCACTGGAGAACATGCTGCGCAACGCCATCCGGCATTCGCCGGCCGGTGGTGTCGTCGCCCTGGGTGGCCGACGGGAGGGCGAATTCTGGCACCTGTGGCTGGAGGACCAGGGCGGCGGTGTCGAAGAAACTGATCTGGAGCGAATCTTCCTGCCGTTCACTCGCCTGGATGGCTCGCGACCGGGCAACGGCGGGTTTGGTCTGGGCCTGAGCATCGCCAGGAATGCGGTGCAGCGACAGGGCGGAAAATTGTGGGCACAGAACACCGGGAGCGGGTTGCGGATGAATATCCAGTTGTTGGTTCATGCGTCGCCGGTTTAATCGACGAGGTTCAGATTGTTGTTTTGAGATGATTCGCAACATCTTCGCAGGTCAATCGCTGGGTAAAGTTCTCAAGGTTTGAAGTTGGGTGGCGATATCCAATTTGAGAATAAAATTCAGGGAGATGGTTGATGAATATTAATTATCCAGTCTTGTCGATGAGGGCAGAGGCCTATTTCGTCAAGAATCCACTTGAGATGACAAATAGCTACACAAAGACGACGGCCGAAGATGCTAGTGATGTGTTGGCGCTTAATGGCAAGCTTTCTCTTGATGAGTTGAAAAACTCCTTGAAGGGGTATGATTTCACGTCGGTGAGTACCTATGAACTTGCCAAGGTTGGCTCTTTGCTTCGTGAGAATGGTTTGATAGACAATTATGTGTCGATCATTTTTACTTCAGGCAGTATGGCGACGGATGACAATGGTCATCAAGCCGGAGCAGATGTCAAATTTAATGCGATAGCCATGCTCAATCAGATGCTTGAGGAAAGACTGGAACATGGCGCAACTGAAGCCGCGGGGTTTCATGAATTCACCAAAGGCCTGATTCGCGCAAATCATGTATTGGGCGCGCTCTCCTATTTTGCTAGCTCAGTTCAAAGCGACCTGTCCATCAGCATTCAAGCTTGAGATCACCGGCGCCCGAGGCTAGAGCCTATGGGCGCCGTTGATCTTACAGCTTAGCGTCCATAACGCGTTGTGCCTGAATAACCTCTTGCTACGTTATGATCGTTTACATGACGAACCCGATAAGTCCCTAGCGCTCCAAGTGTGGAAGCAGTGCTGCGGTTGCCACCGTCAATGTGCTTCCAGACTGAACCATCCAGTTTTTCGATTACAAGACTTGGTGGAGAACCAAGTCCCAAACCTGTAATGGTAGAAGTGATATTTGCCTGTCGACAACCATTTGCACCCGTGATGGTGAATGGTCCCTGTACAACTACAAATGAATTGGCAGGCACTATTCCACTATAAGTGTTTTGAATGTAAACGCATGCAGCAGAAGCGTGGCCGGTCGTGAACATCAGGGCAGCGAAAGCCAGGGCGAGTAAAGTTTTCATTTTTTCTTCCTTGAGTTAAATCCAGCATTGCAAAAAATTAGGGGGTGAGCATCGCAAACGAAATTTCGTGCTGCCCGGTACCCATGCTCAGCGAGACGTCATGTCCGACTGAACATTGAAAAAGATTATCTGCTACTTCTGGTGTCCACTAGTTCATGCATGCCGTTGCAAGGTGCAGGAAGTTTCCGATGAGCACATTCTTTTTTCCTACAGAAAAGCGCGTTGTTTGTAGGCGATTTTTTACCCGAGTTGTCAGGGGCAGGATGGAGGTAGGTGAGAGACGTCTTACGCACGCGGACGAACAGGAAATCTACGGCTTATTCCCATAAGCCATAAGCACCGCACTTTGCGTGATATGGCCGGCGAACGTTTGCCGGTATGATAGGCGCCCCCGCAGTCTGGATTGCGAATACGCCATGACCTTGCAGTACCCAACCATCGCCGATTGCGTCGGCAACACTCCGCTGGTTCGTTTGCAGCGCCTGCCCGGCGCCACCAGCAACACCCTTTTGCTCAAGCTCGAAGGGAATAACCCGGCGGGTTCGGTCAAGGACCGTCCGGCGCTGTCGATGATCACCCGCGCCGAGTTGCGTGGGCAGATCCACGCTGGCGATACGCTGATCGAAGCGACTTCGGGTAACACCGGCATTGCGCTGGCCATGGCCGCCGCGATCAAGGGTTACAAGATGATCCTGATCATGCCGGACAACTCCAGCGCCGAACGCAAGGCTGCCATGACTGCTTATGGCGCCGAATTGATTCTGGTCAGCCAGGAAGAAGGCATGGAGGGCGCCCGCGACCTCGCTCAGCGAATGGAAGCGCAAGGCCGCGGCAAGGTGCTGGATCAGTTCGCCAACGGCGATAACCCCGAGGCGCACTACACCACCACCGGCCCGGAAATCTGGCGTCAGACCCAGGGCACCATTACCCATTTCGTCAGCTCCATGGGCACCACCGGCACCATCATGGGCGTTTCGCGCTACTTGAAAGAGCAGAGCGACAACGTGCAGATCGTCGGACTGCAACCGATGGAAGGCTCGGCGATTCCGGGCATCCGTCGCTGGCCTCAGGAATACCTGCCGAAGATCTACCAGGCTGATCGCGTGGACCGGATCGTCGACATGGCACAAAGCGAAGCTGAAGACGTGACTCGTCGACTGGCCCGTGAAGAAGGCATCTTCTGCGGCGTGTCCTCGGGCGGCGCCGTGGCAGCGATGCTGCGTCTGTCCAAAGAAGTTGAAAACGCGGTGATCGTCGCGATCATTTGCGACCGTGGCGACCGTTACCTGTCGACCGGCATTTTCGACGCGCCCAACTGATGGCCAAGCAAGAGAGAGGCCTGCGCTTCCAGCCCACCGGCGGCAGCAAGGCCCCGCAAGTCCCGACCGGGAAAAAGCAGCGCCTGACGATCGAGCGCCTGGCCAATGACGGTCGCGGTATCGCGTTTTTCGAAGGTCGGACCTGGTTCGTCATCGGCGCACTGGCCGGTGAGGAGATCGAAGCGCGTGTACTTGGCGCTCACGGCAAGGTGGTCGAAGCGCGCACCGAACGGGTATTCAAGGCCAGTGAATTGCGCCGGCCGGCGCCGTGCGCCCATGCCGGTCGTTGCGGCGGTTGCAGCGTGCAGCATCTGCCTCATAACGAACAGCTCGCCCTGAAACAGCGCATGCTCGCCGAGCAGTTGTCCAGGGTCGCGGGTGTCGAGCCCGAAGAGTGGGCCGCGCCATTGAGCGGTCCGGAGTTCGGCTACCGGCGTCGCGCCCGCGTCGCCGTGCGCTGGGACATGAAGGCCAGGAAGCTCGAAGTCGGTTTCCGCGCCGCTGGCAGCCAGGACATTGTTGGTATCAATGAATGTCCGGTGCTGGTACAGCCCTTGCAACCGATCATGACCGGCTTGCCGGAGATGTTGCCACGCCTGAGCAAACCTCAGGCACTGGGGCATGTGGAGTTGTTCAGCGGTTCCTCGCTGGCGGTGTTGCTGCGGCACATGGCGCCGTTGTCGGAAGCCGATCTGGTGATCCTCAAGGATTTCTGCGCGTTCCATCAAGCCCAGTTGTGGCTGCACGGCGACGGCGAGCCGCAACCGGTCGAGGCCGATCAGTCGTTGGGCTATCGTCTTCAACAGTGGGATCTGGAACTGGCCTATCGTCCAGGGGATTTCATTCAAGTCAACGCCGGGGTCAACGAAGCGATGGTTGCCCAGGCGCTGGACTGGTTGAAACCGACGGCGGCTGAACGCGTTCTCGATCTGTTCTGTGGTCTGGGCAACTTTGCCTTGCCGCTGGCCAAAGCCACTCGCGAAGTGGTGGCGGTGGAAGGCGTGCAGACAATGGTTGACCGGGCGGCGGCGAACGCGGCTAGCAATAATCTGCATAACGCGAAGTTTTTTCAGGCCGATTTATCCCAGCCTTTGACCGACGCCGAATGGGCGCGGGAAGGCTTTTGTGCGGTACTCTTGGACCCACCGCGTGACGGTGCTTTCGAGGTCGTGCGCAAACTCAGGACATTGGGTGCCGAACGGTTGGTGTATGTGTCGTGCAACCCTGCAACTCTGGCGCGCGACACGGTCGAATTGATCAAGCAGGGCTACCGGTTAAAACGTGCCGGGATTCTCGATATGTTTCCTCAGACGGCACATGTCGAGGCCATGGCGTTATTTGAAGCGAGCTAGGATGCTCGTCTGGTCCGACTGGCCCGCCCGTGCAGCCGCGCACCAGCCCTACGTGGGCGCACGGGCAACGAAGGTCAGCGATTTGACGCATTGAATCTGCGTCGTAGGGAAGGTAAGCAAGATGGTACAGGTGAGAGCACACCAGCCGATCAACACGGACGGCAGTATCAATCTCGAGGCTTGGCTCGATCATGCGGTCAGTGTCGATCTGGCACTGGATCGCGAAGCCTTGAAGGAGGCTTGCGAGTTCGCTCGCGAGTCTGAGCAGCAGGCCAATGCGGCCAAGAATCTGTGGTCGGAAGGGAACTCGAGTTTCCGCACCGGCCTTGAGATCGCCGAGATTCTCGCCGACCTCAAACTCGATCAGGATTCGCTGGTCGCCGCGGTCCTGTACCGAGGCGTGCGCGAAGGCCAGATCCCGTTGCCGGCGGTCAGCCAGCGCTTCGGTCCAGTGGTGGCCAAACTCATCGACGGCGTGCAACGCATGGCGGCGATCAGCGACAGCCTGAGTCCGCGTAAATCCATGGTGATGGGCACTCAAGGCCAGGTCGAGAACCTGCGCAAAATGCTCGTGGCGATGGTCGACGACGTGCGTGTCGCGCTGATCAAACTGGCCGAACGCACCTGCGCGATTCGTGCGGTGAAAACCGCCGACGACGAAAAGCGCAACCGCGTGGCCCGTGAAGTCTTCGACATCTACGCGCCGCTCGCCCATCGTCTTGGTATCGGTCATATCAAATGGGAATTGGAGGACCTGTCCTTCCGTTACCTCGAACCTGACCAGTACAAGCAGATCGCCAAGTTGCTGCATGAGCGGCGACTGGATCGCGAGCGTTTCATCAGCGATGTGATGAGCCAGCTGAAAAACGAATTGCAGGCCACCGGCGTCGATGCCGACATCAGTGGCCGGGCCAAACACATCTATTCGATCTGGCGCAAAATGCAGCGCAAGGGGCTGGAGTTCAGCCAGATCTACGACGTGCGCGCCGTGCGCGTGCTGGTGCCGGAGATGCGTGACTGCTACACCGCGCTCGGCATCGTCCACACCCTGTGGCGGCACATCCCGAAAGAGTTTGACGACTACATCGCCAACCCGAAGGAAAACGGCTACCGCTCGCTGCACACGGCGGTGATCGGGCCTGAGGGCAAGGTGCTGGAAGTGCAGATTCGCACCCACGCCATGCACGAAGAGGCCGAGCTGGGGGTTTGCGCTCACTGGAAGTACAAAGGCACCGACGTCAAATCTGGTTCCAATCACTACGAAGAGAAAATCTCCTGGCTGCGTCAGGTGCTCGAGTGGCACGAGGAACTGGGCGACATCGGCGGTCTGGCGGAACAGCTGCGTGTCGATATCGAGCCTGACCGGGTCTACATCTTCACCCCGGACGGTCACGCCATCGACCTGCCGAAGGGCGCGACGCCGCTGGACTTCGCTTACCGCGTGCACACCGAAATCGGCCACAACTGCCGTGGCGCCAAGATCAACGGGCGCATCGTTCCGCTCAACTACAGCCTGCAAACCGGTGAACAGGTCGAGATCATCACCAGCAAGCACGGCACCCCGAGTCGTGACTGGCTGAACCCGAACCTGGGTTACGTCACCACCTCGCGGGCGCGGGCGAAGATCGTTCACTGGTTCAAATTGCAGGCCCGCGACCAGAACGTCGCGGCCGGTAAAACGCTGCTTGAGCGCGAACTCAATCGCCTCGGCCTGCCGGCGGTGGATTTCGAAAAGCTGGCCGACAAAGCCAACATGAAAACCGCCGAAGACTTGTTTGCCGCCCTCGGCGCTGGCGATTTGCGCCTTGCACAGCTGGTCAACCTGGCGCAGCAACTGGTCGAGCCGGAGCGCGGCAACGAGCAACTGGAACTGATTCCACGCAAGGCCACCGGTTACAAGCCGGGCAAGCGCGGTGACATCCAGATCCAGGGCGTGGGCAACCTGATGACCCAGATGGCGGGCTGCTGCCAGCCGCTGCCGGGGGACGCCATCGTCGGCTACATCACCCAGGGTCGTGGCGTCAGCATTCACCGCCAGGACTGCGCCTCGGTGCTGCAACTGGGCGGGCGCGAGCCGGAGCGGATCATCCAGGTCAGCTGGGGGCCGGTGCCGGTACTCACCTATCCGGTGGACATCGTCATTCGTGCCTACGACCGTTCCGGCCTGCTGCGTGACGTCTCGCAGGTGCTGCTCAACGAGCGGATCAACGTGCTCGCGGTCAACACCCGGTCGAACAAGGAGGACAACACCGCGCTGATGTCCCTGACCATCGAGATTCCGGGGCTGGACGCGTTGGGGCGGTTGCTGGGACGGATTTCCCAATTGCCGAACATCATCGAAACCCGGCGTAACCGTACGCCTTGAAGATGACTTCGATTCATTGTGGGAGCTGGCCTGCCAGCGATGCAGACAACTCGGTCTCTCTGGAGCCTCGAGGTGATGCCATCGCTGGCACGCCAGGTTTTTGTGGTGAGACAGAAAAATGACATACAGCCTTGAAGACTTGCTGCACCTCATGAACCGCCTGCGCGACCCGCAGTACGGTTGCCCGTGGGACATCAAGCAAACCTACGCCACCATCGTCCCGCACACACTTGAAGAAGCCTACGAAGTCGCCGACGCCATCGAGCGGGGCGACTTCGATCATCTGCAGGGTGAGTTGGGCGACTTGCTGTTCCAGGTGGTTTATTACAGCCAGCTCGCCCGGGAAGAAGGGCGTTTCGAGTTTGATGGCGTGGTCGACAGCATCACCCGCAAATTGATCCGTCGACACCCCCACGTGTTCCCTACGGGCGATATCTATGCACCGCTGGACATCCCGCGCTTGAATGAAGAGCAGGTCAAGCAGCGCTGGGAAGAGATCAAGGCCGAGGAGCGTGCGCAGAAATCCTCGGCGCCCGAGCAGCTGTCGTTGCTCGATGACGTGCCCACTGCGTTGCCGGCGTTGTCACGCTCGGCAAAATTGCAGAAGCGTGCAGGGCAGGTCGGTTTCGACTGGCCGGACGCGCTGCCGGTACTCGATAAGGTGCGCGAAGAACTCGACGAAGTTCTCGAAGCCATGTCCGAGAACGATCCTGAAGCGGTGGCCGACGAGATTGGCGACCTGCTGTTTTCCGTGGTCAATCTGGCGCGACATCTCAAGGTCGATCCCGAAACCGCGCTGCGTGGCGCCAACAACAAGTTCGAAAGACGCTTCCGTTTTATCGAACAGGCATTGCGCGATACCCTGCGTCCCATAGAAGATTGCACCCTCGAAGAGTTGGACGCCCTGTGGGGTGAAGCCAAACGTCAGGAAAAGAATGTGCCCAGCTGCGGTTGAGCAGTTGCCTAAGTGAGTAATAAGCACCATGAGCATTTCCCTTCGCGACCAGTTGCTCAAAGCAGGGTTGGTCAACCAGAAGCAGGCCAAGCAGGTCAGCAAAGACAAACAGAAGCAACAGCGTCTGGCCCACAAAGGTCAGGCTGAACTGGATGATTCCCAGCAACGTGCCGCTCAGGAAGCCGTGGCCGAGAAGGTCAAGCGCGATCAGGAGCTCAATCGTCAGCAGAAGGAAAAAGCCGAGGCCAAGGCCCGTGTTGCGCAGATCAAGCAATTGATCGAAGCCTCGCGCCTGCCGAAGCTGACGACCGAGGACTACTACAACTTCGTCGACGACAAGAAGGTCAAGCGCCTCTCGGTCAACACGCTGATGCGTAACAAGCTCAGCAATGGCTCGCTGGCCATCGTCCATCACGCTGGCGGCTATGAAGTCATTCCGCGTGAAGCGGCATTGAAGATCCAGGAGCGCGATCCGCAGCGGATCGTGCAACTGAACGTCAAGACCGAGGAGGTCAGCACTGAGGACGATCCGTACGCGGCCTATCAGATCCCTGACGATCTGATGTGGTAAGCCGTTCAAGTCTGCATTAAAGACAAACCCCGCTCATGGCGGGGTTTGTCGTTTTCAATGCTGTCATTGCTCAAGCGGAGCGTAGCGTTCGTTGTTGCTCCTGGGTTTCCAGTTCGGCCTTGTAATTGTGAGCGTCAGTCTCTGAGTGGAACATCCCGACCAGCAGGTCTTGTTGGTACACGTCCCAGATCCGAATGCCGGCGGCTACGCCTTCATGGGACATATGTGAATCGTCGCGTTCAGTTACTTTTACAGTCATCTGCTAGCTCCAATCTCTGTTATCTGCAGCAAGGCGTGTGCAGGACTCAGTTATATGATTTGGTAGCTTGCTAAGTAAACGACTGAATTTGGAAAGGGATTTTTGCAAAACCGGAAAAAATCCTGCAGGCCTTGAAATACGCGACATTCAGTCGCAGGGCCTCAAGTTTCATGACAAAAGCTTCATGTTCATGCTCAAGACCGGTGGGCAAAACGCTGACCCTGTGGGAGCGAGCCTGCTCGCGAAGAGTGCATCAAGTTCAACAAAATTATCGACGCTCACGCCGCCCTCGCGAGCGGGTCGATCCCACAAGGGAGAGTTTTTGAGGGATAAAAAAACGCCCCGAACCAGTCGGGGCGTTTTTTTGTGAAGCTCAGCAGCGGGGAATTACTTGCCTTCCCAGCGCTTCAGCACCAGCGTGGCGTTGGTGCCACCGAAACCGAAGCTGTTGCTCATCACGGTGTTGATGGTGGCGTTTTCGCGGGTCTTGGTCAGCACCGGCAGGTCGGCCACTTCAGGGTCCAGCTCGTCGATGTTGGCGGAGCCGGCAATGAAGTTGCCTTCCATCATCAGCATGCAGTAGATCGCTTCGTGAACGCCGGCGGCGCCCAGGGAGTGACCCGACAGGCTCTTGGTGGAGCTGATGGCTGGAGCCTTGTCGCCGAACACTTCACGCACACCTTTCATTTCCGCGACGTCGCCGACCGGAGTCGAGGTGCCGTGGGTGTTCAGGTAGTCGATCGGGGTGTCGACGGTGGACAGCGCCTGCTGCATGCAGCGGATCGCGCCTTCGCCACTCGGGGCAACCATGTCGTAGCCGTCGGACGTCGCGCCGTAGCCAACGATTTCCGCGTAGATCTTCGCGCCACGGGCCAGAGCGTGTTCCAGCTCTTCAACCACGACCATGCCGCCACCGCCAGCGATGACGAAACCGTCACGGTCGGCGTCGTAGGCACGGGAAGCTTTTTCCGGGGTGTCGTTGCGTTTGCTGGACAGGGCACCCATCGCGTCGAACAGGAACGACTGGCTCCAGTGCTCTTCTTCACCGCCGCCGGCGAAAACGATGTCCTGCTTGCCCATCTGGATCTGTTCCATGGCGGTACCGATGCAGTGAGCACTGGTGGCGCAGGCAGAAGCGATGGAGTAGTTCAGGCCCTTGATCTTGAACGGAGTGGCCAGGCAGGCGGAAACGGTGCTGCTCATGGTCCGCGTTACGCGGTATGGGCCGACGCGCTTGACACCTTTCTCGCGCAGGATGTCCAGCGCTTCCATCTGGTTCAGGGTCGATGCGCCACCGGAACCGGCGATCAGGCCGGTACGCGGGTTGGATACTTGCTCTTCGGTCAGGCCGGAGTCAGCAATGGCGTCTTTCATGGCCAGGTAGGCATAAGCTGCCGCGTGGCCGACGAAACGATAGATCTTGCGATCGATCAGTTCTTCAAGGTTGAGGTCAATGGAGCCGGAAACCTGGCTACGCAGACCCATTTCAGCATATTCCGGGTTGAACCGGATGCCAGGGCGGCTTGCACGCAGGTTAGCGGAGACGGTCTCTTTGTCATTGCCCAGGCACGAAACGATGCCCAGACCAGTGATAACGACGCGGCGCATGCGAATAACCCTTAGAAGTTGTCAGTGGAGGTGAACACGCCGACCCGAAGGCCTTCGGCGGTGTAGATTTCGCGACCGTCGACAGTCACCGAACCGTCGGCGATGGCCAGGTTCAGCTTGCCCTTGAGGACGCGTTTGATATGAATGTTATAGGTGACTTTCTTGGCGGTCGGCAGGACCTGACCGAAGAATTTCACTTCGCCCGAACCCAATGCACGACCGCGGCCCGGCAGGCCCTGCCAGCCCAGGAAGAAGCCGACCAGTTGCCACATGGCGTCGAGGCCCAGGCAGCCCGGCATCACCGGATCACCTTCGAAGTGGCAAGCAAAGAACCACAGGTCCGGATTGATATCCAGCTCGGCGACCAATTCACCTTTGCCGTACTTGCCACCCTCTTCGCTGATCAGTGTGATGCGATCAACCATCAGCATGTTCGGGGCGGGCAGTTGCGCGTTACCTGGGCCGAACAGCTCACCGCGACTGCAGCGCAGCAGATCTTCCCGGGTAAAGGCGTTTTGTTTGGTCATGCGAGCTCCTCAATAGTCCCATGCGGCAGGTGGGGCAAATCTTCCCGGCCGATTGAAGCGTTCATGCCTCGAACCGGCAGCCTACTCATAGACTATTGCGTTGTGGTGAAAGTCACAGCACCAAGGACATGAATGTACACTTGTGCACTGAAATTTTTATTCAAGCCCCTTTTCGGGCCTGTTCGGGTGCCTAAGACTGCCGCACTTTCGCCTTTCACGCCAGTCACAGATGGTCGAAAGGCCTGTACTACTGCACCCAGCGCTGCAGAATTTGCTGTAGATCATTGCGTTTGAACGGCTTGGCCAGGTAATCGTTCATACCTGCCGACAAGCAGGCCTCCCTGTCGCCCTGCAAGGCATTGGCGGTCAGGGCGATGATCGGCACGGTGGTGCAACCGGGCAATTGGCGGATCTGTCGGGTCGCTTCATAACCATCGATGATCGGCAGGCGACAGTCCATCAGGATCGCTTCGAAAATCAGAGTTTCGGCACTGCGCACGGCCTGCGCGCCATCGGCAGCGACGCTGACAGTAAAGCCCAGGCTGCGCAGCATGGCCTCGATGACAGTTTGATTGACCGGGTTGTCTTCGACCAGCAGCACATTGCGGCCCTCACCATCGCCATTGCCCGTGGGCGTGCGTGAGGCCAGTACCGGCAATGCCTGTTGATAGAGCGCCAGCGGGATTTCCAGCGTGAATACCGAGCCACGACCTTCTTCGCTCTGGGCCCGCAACGTCCCGCCCATGCGTTCGGCGAGCGTGCGGGCAATCGGCAGGCCCAGGCCGGTGCCGCCGTAGCGTCTTGAAATAGAGCTGTCGGCCTGCTGGAACGCATTGAACATCAACTCAAGGCTGTCGGCCGGAATGCCGATGCCGCTGTCGCGCACGCTGCAGGTAAACCACAGCAGCTCGTGGTCCAGCGATTGCCACTGCGGTTCGATCGTCACGCGGCCTTGTTCTGTGAACTTCAACGCATTGCCGACAAGGTTCACCAGAATCTGGCGAATCCGCGTCGGATCGCCCTGAACTTGCAACCCGCGCATGTCGTCGGGGATCTGCAACTGCAATTCGAGCCCGCGTTGCGCAGCGCTATGCTGGAAGGATTGGGCGCAGGCGCTGATCAGGTCGGCAAGGTTGAACGGGATGTGCTCCAGCTCCAGCTCCGAGCGTTCGATCCGCGAGAAATCGAGAATGTCATTGATGACCTTGAGCAAGTGTTCGGTGGACTCCGAGGCCAGCGCCGCGTACTCGACCTGCTCCTCGGTCATCTCGGTGGTTTCCAGCAGTTGCAGCATGCCGAGTACGCCATTCATGGGCGTGCGCAACTCGTGGCTCATCATGGCCAGGAAGTCCGACTTGGCGTTGTTGGCTTTTTCCGCCTCTTCGCGGGTCTGGATCAGTTGCGCCATTGCTTGATGCTGTTCGCGGCTGGCCTGTTCGAGGCCGCTGGCGAGGTTGTTGATGTGTTGCGACAGTGCGCCCAGTTCAGTGTCGTCGACGATCGGCAACGGCGTCTTGTAGTCGCCGTCCTGGATCGCCTTGACCGCGTTACCGATATCTCGGATCGGCTGCGACAGGCTCCCGGCCAGGCGCCGGGCCAGCAGGAAGGTAAATAGCAGGGCGAACAGCGCCAGAATGGCCGCCTTGAGCAGAATTTCCTGCTGGCGCTGGCTGAACGCGTCGTTGGACAGTCCGACGATCACCCGGCCAAGATAATCCTCGGCGGGCGCGGTGGTGGCGACTTTGCTGTTCTGGAAAAAATCGTTGTGCAGCGGAACCTGCTGCAGCCGCACGGGTGCCTGGAACACTTCGACCTGATGCGGGTGGCTATGGCTTGCCGATGGCTGCTCGACGTACACCAGAATCCGGTTGGCGCTGTCCTGGATCTCTAGAAAACGCACGTTGGGCGTGGCAAGCGTGGCTTTGAGCAGGCTTTCCAGCACTTCGTTGTTGCCGGAAATCACCCCGTATTCCGTGGCGGGCGCCAGTTGGTTGGCGATGAGTTGGCCGGTGTGGTTGAGCTCCTGGCGCAGGTCCTGGATCCGCACGAAAGTGAAGAAACTGATCAACAGCAACGTCAGCAGCAGCGCCGGGCCGAGGCTGATGATCTGGGTGCGGGTATTGATGTCCCAACGGCGACGGAAGGTCATGGGCGGCGTTCTCCTTCAGCCAACAGTGTTGCGACAGATGCTTCGTTTATCTGTTCAATACCTAATGAACGAGCGACCTGCGGATTGCTTGAAACTTTGAAGCGCGGCGGATAATACGTGCGCGGCCAGGTGGCGGTTGGCTGGTCGAGCAATCCATCGAGAATCGCCAGCCAATCGCCTTGATCGCTGTAACTGCTGGCCAGGCTTCCGGCCTTGACGAACCCGGCGTTGGGGCCGATCAGCGCCAGTTGTCGTGAATAGCTGCTCAGTAACAGGTTTTTCGCGGTTTTCGAGTTGTACAGGTCGGGATCATCGAGGCCGAGCAACACGTCGCTTTTGTCGAGCAAGGCTTGCAAGGGGCGACTGTCCTGAGTGTTGTCCCAGCGTTCGCTGACCACCTCAAGTCCCAGCGGGCGTGCAGCCTGACGCAGCTCCTTCAAGAGGAACTCGCTGTGATTGTCATACAGCACGCCAATCCGTTTCACTTGGGGCAGGAGGAGTCGGGTCAGGCGCAATTGGCGATCCAGGGGCGGATCACTCCAGAGCAGACTCAGGCGCGGGGGCTGTGCGTCTCCCAAGTGTTGCCGGGCTTGCAGGCGGCTGATGCGCAGCACCAGAGTCGCCGGGCCATGGCTGTCTTGCAGGCGCCAATCGAGGCTTGGCAGGTCGAGCAGGATCAAACGGATATCCGCCGGCAGTTTGCCCGGCGCCGGCAGATCGGCCAGCGGCTGAAAACGCACGCTGTCCGCGGGCCGCAACTCGCGCAGTGCCTCGACGAAGGATTGCGCGCCGGCGCTGTCTTCGGCGCCAGTCAACAGAATGTCCGCGGCATTGGCCGAAAGGCTGCCTAACCAACCACTGATCACCAGGCACAGCATGGCCAGCAGATGGCTCATGCCTGGCGTCAGGCGTGGCGGACACTGGGCCATCTTAAAGCGCCAGCTCCGCGCTGAAGTACATCACTCGGCGCTCGTCATAATGGTTGTCGACGAAGGTGGTCGGTTGATGATCCAGGCGCTGCTGAAGCACACCGGCCAGTTCCAGGCTGGCCTTGCCCAGGCGGATACGTTTGGCGATACGCGTGTCGATCCGTTCGAATCGGTAGCCGTTCAAGGCGTCGTCACCGTAATAGAAAAGCGCGCTGTTCCAGCCTTTTCCCCAGTCACGCATCCAGCCGGTGGAGCCACTGTGGCGTGCGGTCTGTTGTGCATCCTGAGGATTGCTCGCGTCGGCATTGATGTAGGCATAGGTGAAACGCAGACGGTCGGCTGTGCCGACTCGCCAGTCAAGCTGAGTTTCCGCTCCGGAAAATCGGGCCGTGTTGGCGTTGCTGGCGATGAACTGATTGTTGCGCAGCGGTTCGCTGATCATGCCGGTGATTTCGTCGTGGAACAGCTTCACATCGACCGCCAGCCTCTCTTGCGCAAAGTAACCGTTGTAGCCCAGTTCACGAGAGCGCATGTGTTCCTGGTCGAGATCGCCGGGGCCACGGGTCTTGACGAAATAGCGCGCGCTGGACTGGCCATAGGCAGCGGGTTGCAGGTTGGTAACACGGTAGCTCCAGTTGACGCTGTTCTCGAACATGTCCGGCGAACGGATGGCTTCGGAGTACACCGCACGCAAGCCGTGACGCGGGTTGATCAGGTAATTGACTGCCACGCGGGGAGTCAGCGAGCTGCCGATCAACTGGGTGTCTTCGAACATGGCCCCGCCTTGCAGCAACCAGTGTTCGCTGGCGCGCCACTCGAGTTGGCCGAATGCCCGCCACGTCGTGTCATCAAGCGTGCCATTGAAGTAAGTCTCGGAATCTGCCCGGTCATAACGATAGTTCAAGCCGCTGACCAGTCGCAGACTATCGGAAAGGCTCAGGGTGTCCTGCAATTCCAGATCGTAGCGGGTTTCCCGGGTGCTTTGGTCGATGTCGCCACAGAGGGTCTGCCGGGCGCCATTGCGCCATTGGGCGAGCGCCTGGTTGGCCAGCGCCTGCTGGGCTGGATCGCCGGGAGGGGCGCCGGGGCCGGTAAAGCTTTCGATGTTGCGTGCCAGGCGTTCGGTGTAATTGGGGTTGAGCTGCCAGAGTTCGGTCAGTTGCGGACTGAACGACACCTCGGCATCGCACGCACGCCAGGTCTGCTGACGATCCCAATGCTGGGCCGAACCCTGTATGTAGAGGCTGTGATCGGGATTGATGTCGAGGTTCCAGCGCAACGAACCGGCGTAGTCCTTGGCGCTGACGTCGGAATTGTCGCCGGCGCGGGTAACTCCCGAAAACACTGGCCGGTAGGTATAAGGCCGCTGGTTACTGCCTTCTTTGGCGTTCAACTGCCAATCGATGCTTTGGCGTTCGTCGAGCGCCTGGCTGACGGCGAGGTTGAAACGATTCAAACGGCGGCTGTCGCGATAATCGGCACCGTTGCGGTCGCTGTCGAAGCCGTCGTCTTGCTGGCCGGACAGGGACAAGCGCATATCGCCGTCACGCCATCCCACGCCCTGGCTGGCGTAAAAGTCACTGATGCCGCGCTGGCCGCGAGTGACCTTCATCCGCGTGCCATGGCTATCGGCCGGGTTGCGCGTGATGACATTGACCACCGCCATCAATGCATTGGCGCCATAGCTGACGGTGTTCGGGCCGCGGAACACTTCGATGCGCTCGATATCCTCCATGGCCACCGGAATGTCGCTCCAGTCCACCGTGGCCAGGCCGGCTCGGTACACCGAGCGACCGTCGATCAGCACCTGCAGGCGTCGCGCTTCGCTGGCGCTGGTGCCGTGATAGTTCACCGTCGCCTGGTTGCCGCTGATGTTGCCGATCATCATCCCCGGCACCAGCCGCAGCACTTCACTGATGTCCCGGGCGCCACTGGTTTTGATCAGCGCGCTGTCGATCACGGTCATGCTCCCGGGTACGGCAGCCGGCGACTGTTTCAGCCGCGTGGCCGTCAGCACCTGCGGCAACGGCTCGCTGTCGAGGAACAAATCGTCAGCCAGCAATGGCGAACTGAAGACCAGCGCCAGTACCAACGGCGAGCGGGGAGAAGCGGAACCCAGTGACACCACACATCCTTGTTAACAATTGATGGCGCGCATGTTAACCGAGGCCGTCGACTTTTCCAGTCACGATGTCAGCATTTTCCTCGGTTTTATCCGGCTTCTTTCAACATGCGCCGGTAATTGACGCAGGGGCTGGCCGACACTGGGGCGCTCCGTATAATGCCGGCATCGCCACTGGTATGGATTAACGGAATACATATGACTGAACAGCGCCCGATTGCGGTCCTGGGAGGCGGAAGTTTTGGTACCGCCGTGGCAAACCTGCTGGCCGAAAACGGGCATCAGGTCCTGCAGTGGATGCGCGATCCCGAACAGGCCGAGGCCATTCGGGTCAATCGTGAGAACCCGCGTTACCTCAAGGGTATCAAGATTCTGCCCGGCGTAATGCCGGTGACCGACCTGCAAGCCACCCTTGAAGCCTGCGATCTATGTTTTGTGGCGCTGCCGTCCAGCGCACTGCGCTCGGTACTGGCGCCGCACGCCGAACGCCTGCGCGGCAAGATGCTGGTGAGCCTGACCAAAGGCATCGAAGCCCACACCTTCAAACTGATGAGCCAGATTCTGGAAGAGATCGCCCCGCAAGCGCGCATTGGCGTGCTGTCCGGGCCGAACCTGGCGCGCGAGATCGCCGAACACGCGCTGACCGCGACGGTGGTCGCCAGCGAAGACGAAGCACTCTGCGAGCAGGTCCAGGCCGTGCTGCATGGCCGCACCTTTCGCGTGTACGCCAGCGCCGACCGCTTCGGCGTGGAGCTGGGCGGGGCGTTGAAAAACGTCTACGCGATCATCGCCGGCATGGCGGTGGCACTGGAGATGGGCGAAAACACCAAGAGCATGCTGATCACCCGGGCACTGGCGGAAATGACCCGTTTCGCAGTGAATCAGGGCGCCAACCCGATGACTTTCCTCGGCCTGGCGGGTGTAGGCGATTTGATCGTGACCTGCTCGTCGCCAAAAAGCCGCAACTATCAGGTCGGCTTTGCCCTCGGTCAGGGCTTGAGCCTGGAAGAGGCGGTCAATCGACTGGGCGAAGTGGCCGAAGGCGTGAATACCCTCAAGGTGCTCAAGGCCAAGTCACAGGAAGTGGGCGTGTACATGCCGCTGGTCGCCGGGTTGCACGCGATTCTGTTCGAAGGGCGCACGCTCGAACAGGTGATCGAACTGCTGATGCGCGGCGAGCCGAAAACCGATGTCGACTTTATTTCCACCAGCGGATTCAACTGAGCCCACCACCTAACCGGAACGGAGTGAGACATGAACGATCAGAAAGTAGAAGCCAAGTACGAATCCATTCTGCTGCGGGTGTTGTGGATGGTCGTTTTCGTGCTGGTCTGGCAAGTGGCGCAATTCATCCTTGGCGCCGTGGTGCTGGTGCAATTGATCTATCGTTTGATTTACGGCGCGCCGAGCGCCAGTTTGATGAACTTCGGCGACAGTCTGAGCCAGTTCCTGGCGCAGATCGGTCGTTTCGGCAGTTTTCACAGCGACCAGAAGCCTTGGCCGTTCGCCGATTGGCCGACGCCGCGTACGCCGGAAGGTGAAGCGCCGCACGTCGTGGCGCCTGCTGCGCATCCGGCCCGAGATGAGGAACCCAAGCTATGAAACTCTGGGTATTGCGTCATGGTGAAGCCGTGCCACACGGCTCCCGCGCTCACGATTCGGAGCGCGAATTGACGGAACACGGTCGAAAGGAAGTGCTGAGCAGCGCTGCAAAATTGATCGGCCAACCGCTGAGTGCCATCTACGCCAGCCCGTACCTGCGGGCACAGCAAACGGCGCAGCTGGTGCGCGAAGCATTGGGTTTCGAGCCGGAAATCCGCACCGTCGAATGGCTGACCCCGGACACCGACCCGGACAAAGTGGCCGAACAGATGGTCGCGGTAAGCGATGTGCTGCTGGTCAGCCACAACCCGTTGGTCGGGAATCTGCTGAGCTACCTGCAGCATGGCGCCGGGCATCCGCCGGAGAGGGTCAGCACCGCCGGGCTGGCAGAGCTCAGCGGTGACGAACTGCTGGTCGGGTCAATGAAGCTCGACAGCATCAAGCATCCCTGAAAGCACCTGATCACAATCTGCGGCAGCCTCCACACTGGAGGGTGCGCCTTTAAAAGGCGCTGCCGGAGGCTGCGATCGGGTGATCTGTTTTTTCCTTACAAATATTTAACCAAGCACTTGCTTGGTTGACTACGCTTGCTCCAGACCAAAAAAACAGGAGCGAGTCGCATGTCTGCTGCCTTTCGTTTGCCG
This sequence comes from Pseudomonas reinekei, assembly GCF_001945365.1. Lineage (GTDB taxonomy): Bacteria > Pseudomonadota > Gammaproteobacteria > Pseudomonadales > Pseudomonadaceae > Aquipseudomonas > Aquipseudomonas reinekei. Next base: position 44,111 of record NZ_MSTQ01000020.1, on the reverse strand, counting down.
CTGGACGTTTTCTACGAACGTGAGGCGCGTCATCCGCGCCAGCGTTTTTTGGTTCAGCCCATCGGTGGTGGGCAAGTCGAGACCCTGACCTGGGCCGATGTCGGCCATCAGGCCCGCTGCGCGGCACATTGGTTGCGGGCCCGGGAATTGCCCCAAGGCAGCCACATCGCCCTGATTTCGAAGAATTGCGCGCACTGGATCATTGCCGACCTTGCGATCTGGATGGCAGGCCATGTCTCGGTGCCGCTGTATCCGAACCTGACGGCCGAATCCGTGGCCCAGGTGCTGGAGCATTCTGAAGCGGCGCTGGCGTTCATTGGCAAACTCGACGACTGGCCCGGGATGTCCCGCGGGGTCAGCCCGGAACTGGTGACGATCAGTCTGCCGCTGCATCCGCCGGGCACCTTCGATTTCAGCTGGGCCGACCTGCAAGTCAGCTCGCCGATCCAGGACGACCCCAAGCCTGCCGCCGATCAACTCGCGACGATCATCTACACCTCCGGTACCACCGGCATGCCGAAAGGCGTGATGCACAGCTTCGGTAACCTGGGGTTCGCCACCACGCGCGGTACTTCGTTGTTTGGCCTTAACGAGTCGGACCGGCTGTTGTCCTACCTGCCGCTGTGCCATGTGGCCGAACGGATGTTCGTCGAGCTGGCCTCTATTTATACCGGGCAAACCGTATTTTTTGCCGAGAGCCTCGACACCTTTCTCACCGACCTGAAACGTGCGCGGCCGACTGCGCTGTTTGGCGTTCCACGCATCTGGACCAAATTCCAGATGGGCGTGTACAGCAAGATCCCGGCAAAACGCCTCGATTTTTTGCTCGGTTTGCCGATTATCGGCAAGCGGGTAGGGCATAAGGTCCTCGCCGGGCTGGGGCTCGATGCGCTGCGCGTGGCCTTGTCTGGCGCGGCGCCGGTGCCTCTGACCTTGCTGCTGTGGTACCGCAAACTGGGGCTGGACGTACTGGAGGTCTACGGCATGACCGAAAGCTGTGGTTACTCGCACATCTGCCTGCCCCGCCAGAACAAACCCGGCTGGATCGGCAAGCCGTGCCCCGAGGTCGAAGTGCGCATTGAGGATTCGGGCGAGGTGCTGGTGCGCAGCGGCGCGACCATGCTCGGCTACTTCAAGGAGCCGCAGAAAACCGCTGACACCATTACCGAGGACGGTTTCCTGCGTACCGGTGACAAAGGTGAAGAGGACGCCGAAGGCAACCTGCGCCTGACCGGGCGCCTCAAGGAAATCTTCAAGACCAGCAAGGGCAAATACGTGGCGCCGGCACCGATTGAAAATCGCCTGGCGGTGCATTCGCGCATTGAACAGGTTTGTGTGGTGGGGGATGGCTTGAGCGCGCCGTTGGGGCTGTGCGTGCTTTCGGCCGTCGGGCAACAGGAGGCGCGTGCAGGGTTGCATTCAAGCCTGGAAAAACTCCTCGAAGAGGTCAACGGCGCGCTCGACAAGCACGAACGCTTGCGGCGTCTGGTGGTGGTCAAGGACAGCTGGGCGGTGGAAAACGGTTTTCTCACGCCGACCCTGAAGATCAAGCGCAACGTCATCGAAGCGGCTTACGGTGGGCAATTCGAAGAATGGAGCGAGCGCAGTGAAGCGGTGCTGTGGCAGGATTGAGTCACGAACAAAACCAATAAGGAAAACAGCGATGAGTCTGTGGCGCACCACCCCCAACATCGAACAGCTGAATGCAATCCAGAAAAACACCATCGGCGAAGTGCTGGACATCCGTTTCGAAACCTTCGATGAAGAGTCGCTGACCGCGAGCATGGTCATCGACCACCGCACCCATCAGCCTTACGGTTTGCTGCACGGCGGTGCTTCGGTGGTGCTGGCCGAATCCGTGGGCTCCATGGCCAGTTACCTGTGCATCGACGCCAGCAAGTTTTACTGCGTGGGCCTGGAAATCAACGCCAACCATTTGCGCGGCCTGCGCAGTGGGCGAGTGACGGCGGTGGCCAAGCCGATTCACATCGGGCGCACGACCCATGTCTGGGACATTCGGCTGACCAGCGATGAGGGCAAGGCCAGTTGCGTGTCGCGGTTGACCATGGCGGTGGTGCCGCTGGGTGAGAATCCGCCAGCGCGTTGATCCCTCTGTTGTGGCGAGGGAGCTTGCTCCCGTTGGGTCGCGAAGCGGCCCCAATCACCTTCACCCGGGGCATCTGCTCGTGGCGACTGCCATGCAGCCGGACGCGAGCAGGCTCGCTCGCCACAGGTTCATGGGTTTGACCGGACTGTCATCATTCCTGTCAGTTACGGTCATTGCTGCGGGGCGCCGACTTACGGACAATCGGGTTCTGTTTTCGTGGATGGATCGTCGGTATGTCGCAACAGATATTTTTCGCCCACGCCAACGGGTTCCCTTCGGGCACCTACGGCAAACTGTTCGCGGCGCTGGCGCCCGAGTATCAGGTGACGCATCTGGAGCAGCACGCCCATGACCCGCGTTTTCCGGCGGACGACAACTGGTACAACCTGGTGGATGAGCTGATTCATCACCTGGAGCGACAACCGGAGCCGGTCTGGGGCGTCGGCCACTCGTTTGGTGGCGTATTGCACCAGCACGCAGCGCTGCGCTGCCCTCATCTCTATCGTGGGGTGGTGATGCTCGACTCACCCGTGCTGACCCGCACCGATCAATGGGTGATCCGCGCCGCCAAACGTTTCGGTTTCATCGATCGCCTGACCCCGGCCGGTCGCACCCTGGGGCGGCGCGAGGAATTCGCCGACCTGGACAGCGCCCGCCGCTATTTCGCCGGTAAAACCTTGTTTCGCGGTTTCGACGCCGAATGTTTTGAAGCCTACCTGCAGCACGGTTTGCACAAGGTCGGAAACAAACTGCGCCTGCGGTTCGACCCTGCGACGGAAATCAGCATCTTCCGCGGAGTGCCACACACCAGCCCCGGCAGCACACGACAGTTGAAGGTGCCGCTGGCGGTGGTGCGCGGCCACAACAGCCGAGTGGTGATGCGCCATCACGTCAGTTCGGTCGGACGCCTGCCGCAGGGTGAAGTTCTGACCATGCCCGGTGGCCACATGTTTCCACTCGAGCGTCCGCAGGACACCGCCCGACTGCTGAAAAACCTGTTCAGCCGCTGGGACGCTCGCCAACAGGATTGCGCATGAGCAATGTCGTCGAAGAAGTCCGCCTGAGCCTGCCGCACATTGAATTGGCGGCGCACCTGTTCGGCCCCGAAGACGGTTTGCCAGTGATTGCCCTGCATGGCTGGCTCGACAACGCCAACAGCTTTGCCCGGTTGGCGCCGAAGCTCAAAGGCTTGCGCATCATTGCACTGGACATGGCGGGGCATGGCCATTCGGGGCATCGGCCGCCCGGCGCGGGCTACGCCATGTGGGACTATGCCCACGATGTGCTGCAAGTCGCCGAACAATTGGGACTCAAACGCTTTGCGCTGCTGGGGCACTCCATGGGCGCGATCGCTTCCCTGATCATTGCCGGGTCGCTGCCGGAACGTGTTACGCATCTGGCCCTGATCGATGGCGTCATTCCTCCTACAGACAAGGGCGAAAATGCTGCCGAACGCATGGGCATGGCCCTGCAAGCGCAGCTGGATCTGCGGGAAAAACGCAAACCGGTCTACGCTACCCTCGACCGTGCCGTCGAGGCTCGCATGAAAGGGCTGGTGGCGGTCAGCCGCGAAGCCGCCGAGCTGTTGGCTCAACGTGGCTTGATGCCGGTACCGGGCGGTTACACTTGGCGCACCGACAATCGCCTCACACTGCCATCACCGCTGCGTCTTACGACCGAACAGGCAATGGCCTTCGTCCAGCGGCTCAGTTGTCCGGCAAAACTGGTGGTGGCTGCCGACGGCATGCTCGCCAGGCATCCTGAATTGCTGGAGCGTCTACCCTTTAGCCGTGAACAGCTGCCAGGCGGCCATCATTTGCATCTGAATGATGAAGCCGGTGCCGACCTTGTCGCAGACTGTTTCAATCGGTTCTTCGCCATTCCTTGACTTGCACCGGGCAACTGTCGAGGCTGGGCGGGTTGAAATGGGAGACAACCATGATAGATCTGTACACCGCTGCGACCCCGAATGGCCACAAGGTCTCTATCGTGCTCGAGGAACTCGGCCTGCCCTACACGGTGCATGCCCTGAGTTTCGATAAAAAGGAACAGAAGTCCGAGGACTTCCTCAAGATCAACCCCAATGGCCGGATTCCGGCGATTGTCGATCGCGCCAATGGCGATTTTGCCGTGTTCGAGTCCGGCGCCATCCTGGTTTACCTCGCTGAAATGACTGGCAAATTGTTGCCAGCCGACCCCAAGGGGCGTTCGGTGGTCATGCAGTGGCTGATGTTCCAGATGGGGGGTATCGGCCCGATGCAGGGCCAGGCCAACGTGTTTTTCCGGTACTTTCCGGAAAAGCTCCAGGGGGCGATTGATCGCTATCAACATGAAACCCGCCGCCTCTATGAAGTTCTCGACACGCGCCTGCAAGCCGTTGAATTTCTGGCCGGCGAGTACAGCATCGCCGACATTGCGACCTTCCCGTGGGTACGTGGCTACGAGTGGTCGGGGGTGTCGGTGGAGGGCTTGACGGCGTTGCAACGCTGGATGGCGACCATGGAAGCCCGTCCTGCGGTCAAGCGTGGTTTGCTGGTGCCGCAACGCGCGGATGAAGCGAGTGTCGTCAAGGGAGCCCAGGCCATGCTGATCCGATGAGTCTATTCATACGTTCCTTCAGTCTGCTGGCGCTGTGCAGTTTCAGTCCTTTGTTGATTGCCGCTGATATGCCGGGCAGTCAGGATTTGCCGATCGTGCCGCGCATGGTCGATGCGCAGATCGTCGACTATCGCCCTGCGGTCGAGATCGAGCGAATTTACCCGCTGGGGTCGATTCGCAAGATCAGCGGTCAGTTGCGTTTCGATGGCCAGGTCAGCGCCCGTGGCAATGCAACGTCGGTGACTTACGAGTTGCCACCGGAGCATTCGTCCACCGAAGCCTTCACGGCCGCTCGCGAAGCCTTGCAGCAACAGGACGCGCAGTTGCTGTTCTGGTGCCAGGCCCGTGATTGCGGCGAAAGCAGCTTGTGGGCCAACGAAGTGTTCGGCAACGCCAAGCTCTACGGCGCCGACAATGAGCAGGCGTACTTGCTGTTGCGCCTGGCCGCACCCAAAGAAAACACCCTGGTGGCGCTCTACAGCATCACCCGCGGCAATCGCAAGGCCTACCTGCACGTCGAACAGTTTGAAGCCGCCGCGCCGCTGGGCGATTTGCTGCCAACCTCGGCGACCTTGCTGCGTGAACTCAAAAGCACCGGCGAACTCGACTTCCCCCAACTCACGAACGCACCGGATGACACCTGGCTGCGCTTGATCTCCCGCGGCCTGAACCTTGACACGACTTTGCGGGTCAGTGTCTCCGGGCCGAGCGCTGAAGCCTGGCGGCAGGCGCTGATCGTTCAGGGCGTGCGTGCCGCGCGGCTGGAAACCGGCAGCGTCGAAGGTTCAGGCCTGCACATCCAGCTATTGCGCTAGGCTTTACCCGGCGAACGCGTGCAGCGCGTTCGCCGACTCTTTTGCTGACTGATTTTTTCGAGACTATAGATGATCAATAACGATCGGCTGTTGGTGCAGATCCTGCTCCTGGTGCTGTTTGGCGCGAGTCTCTGGGTGATGGCGCCGTTCTGGTCGGCGTTGTTCTGGGGCGCGGTGCTGGCATTTGCCAGTTGGCCACTGATGCGCTTGCTGACCCGTTGGCTCGATGGTCGAGAATCCCTCGCAGCGGGGCTGTTGACCGTGGGCTGGATGTTGCTGGTGGCGGCGCCGTTGGTGTGGCTGGGTTTCAACCTGGCGGATCATGTGCGTGACGCTACGGCGTTCATCAAGGATGTGCAGGTCGATGGCCTGCCGGAAGCGCCGGCCTGGCTGGGTAGCATTCCGCTGGTAGGCGGTCGCCTGGTGGGGATCTGGGACAGTATCGATCAGCAGGGCGCGGCCATGATGGTTTCGCTCAAGCCTTACTTCGGTCAGGTCGGCAACTGGCTGCTGGCGCGCAGCGCACAAATTGGCGGCGGCATTCTCGAACTGACGTTGAGTATTGTCTTCGTGTTCTTTTTCTATCGCGACGGGCCACGACTGGCGGCATTTGTCCATGGCTTGCTGGAGCGCCTGATCGGCAAGCGCGCCGGGTACTACATCGAATTGGTGGCGGGTACGGTGCAGCGGGTTGTGAACGGCGTGATCGGTACGGCCGCGGCCCAGGCCGTACTGGCGCTGATCGGCTTCCTGATTGCCGGAGTGCCGGGGGCTTTGGTGCTCGGTATCGTCACGTTCATGCTCAGCCTGATTCCCATGGGGCCACCGCTGGTATGGATTCCGGCCACCGCCTGGCTGGCCTGGAAAGGCGACTACGGGATGGCGATTTTCCTCGGGATCTGGGGCACCTTCATCATCAGTGGCGTGGACAACGTGCTCAAGCCATACCTGATCAGTCGCGGCGGGAACTTGCCGCTGGTGATTGTGCTGCTAGGGGTGTTTGGCGGGTTGATTGCGTTTGGCTTCATCGGGCTCTTCATTGGTCCGACGCTGCTGGCAGTGGCGTACAGCCTGTTGACCGACTGGAGCAAAAGCCACTCGCGGGTAGAGGATCGTCGCTGAATTGATGCGATAGGGCGTTAGGTCAGTAAACAGACTCGCGCTGGTCCGGCGGACGGATGATGGGGACCGTCAGACCAACGCAAGACTGAAAAAACGCCTCGGGCTTCCTTGCCCGAGTCGTACAGCGGGGTGAATCAGAACTTCGCTTCAGCATCCAGTTGCAGGGTGTTGATGTCGGAGTCTTTGAGCGTGGCGTTGGTGTAGTCGGAGTTAGCCATGAAGTAGGTCGCGCCGAGGTTGAAGTTCTTGTCCAACTCGTAGCTCACTTTCAACTTGCTGCCGCGCGAACCGGTGAAGCCGTTGGCGAAGTCGGAGTCGGTGAAAGCACCAACCACGGAGTTACGCTGTACGTCGCGGTAGTTGTAGTCGATGGCAAAACCGTAGACCTTGGTCTTCACACCGGCCAGCCAGGCAGTATCCTGATCGTTGCTGGCGTCGTCGTTGTTGACGTACTGACCGTACAACGAGAGCGGCATTGGCAAGCCGCCGATGTCGAGCTGACCAAAACCTTCGAACAGTTTGAACTGCTCGTTCGGGCTGTTGCCGTTGACGGCCAGTGCAGCCGGGATTGTGGTGCCGCCCGCGGTGATGTCGTCGTCGTTGTCGTAGCCGTAGATGCTGCCACCCAGGGTCAGTTTCAGGTTGTCGGTGATGCCGAAGCGCGCACCCAGCTGACCTGCGTACAGGCGCAGGTCGTGTTTGAATTGCACGCCATCGCCGTCGACGTTGTCCTTGAGGGTGTAGTGACCGGCGCTACCGAACAGCTCGGTGCTGCCGCTCAGCGGGTATTTGTACGAGACCGACAGACCCTCAGGGCTGATATCGCCATCCCAGATCACGTCGCCCATGCTCACCCATTGCTGTGGCATCTTGCCGCCAACGATGTGCAGGTTCTTGATGGCGTCAGGGTGGTAGTCGACGTAACCCTGATCCAGCCAGATCTGCTTCTTGTCGAAGTAGTTGTCCAGACTCTGGTTGGTGGAACGCGCGTCATCGTTGTTGCCGGTGGCGATGCGGATACCGGTGTCGACTTGCGGGTTGATTTCGGTGTAGGCACCCAGACGGGCACGAATTCGCTGACGGTCCTGGTCTTTGTTGTTCGAAACGCCATCGTTGTGCACGTTTTCCTGACGGAAGCGCACGTCACCCTTGAATTGGGTCTTGGCCGCCCACGCCAGTTTCTGGTCGAAAGAGCTCAGTTCGTTGGTTTTCTTCGCGGTCGCTGCGATCTGCTCGTTGGTCTCTTGCTGAGCCTGGCGGGCGATTTGCTGTTCTTTCTGATCCCGGGCCAGCTCGGCTTGCAGTTCGCCGTACTGCGCGTTGGTAATCGAGCCGTTTGCCTTGAGCATGTCGAGCAGTTTGGCGTCGACTGCGGCGCTGGCTGGAACACTCATGGCCAGCAGTAGACCGCCACACAGGGCTGCCGCAGTTTTCGTGGAAGCAAGACGCATATCAATCTCCGAAGATGAGAGTGGATGGCTGAGCCATCCAGGGCACAACCGACCATTGATGGACGGAAAACAGTGGCCGGGTTAGAACCCGACGCTCTAAAAACAGGCGCCAGTATCGCGATGGTTTATGACAAGGCGGTGGCAATGTGATGTCATGTCGATGACGAAGCAAAGTTGTTGCGAACTATTGAATTAGAGCGTTGTCGTCGAATTGATCGTGTGCAATGGATGGCGATAGGCGATACTCGCGAAGCTTCCACGCCATCAATGAGTGAGATGTGTAATGCCGTTGCAACGCCTGGAAAGTCTGTCCGACATCGCTGCGCAAACGTGGGATGTGTTGGTGCCCGAGACACAGCCATTTCTATGTCACGCCTTCCTGAGTGCGCTGGAAGACAGCGGCAGCGTCGGGCCTCATTCCGGCTGGCAACCCGAGCATTTGCTGCACATCGAAGGTGATCATCTCATCGCTGCCTTGCCCAGTTATCGCAAGTGGCATTCCTACGGCGAGTACGTGTTCGATCACGCCTGGGCGGACGCCTGCGAACGTGCCGGAATCGATTACTACCCCAAGCTGTTGACCGCCGTACCCTTCAGTCCGGTAGGCGGCCCGCGCTTGCTGGCCGCCAGCGTCGATGACGGTTTCGAACTATTGAACAGCCTGCCGGGCTATCTTGAAATCGAACAACTCTCCAGCGCGCACATCAACTTCACCGACCCATTCACCGACGCCGCACTTGCCGGGCAGCCGGGCTGGCTGCAACGTGTCGGGTGCCAGTACCACTGGCAAAACCGTGGTTACCGAGACTTTCAGGATTTTCTTGATGCACTGAGCTCACGCAAGCGCAAACAGATGCGTAAGGAGCGGGAACAGGTGGCGGGGCAGGGGTTCGATTTCGAGTGGCTCGAAGGCCGGGAATTGACCGAGTCGTTGTGGGATTTCGTCTATGCCTGCTATGCCAATACCTACGCGGTGCGTCGGCAAAGACCCTATCTGACACGAGCGTTTTTCAGTTTGTTGGCTGAGCGCATGCCGCAGTCCATCCGCGTGGTGTTGGCCAGGCAAGGCTCACGGCCGGTGGCGATGGCCTTCAGTCTGGTTGGGGGCGACAGTTTTTACGGGCGTTACTGGGGATGTCTGGCGGAGTTCGATCGCCTGCACTTCGAGACCTGTTTTTATCAAGGCATGGATTACGCGATTGCCCATGGCTTTCAGCGGTTCGATGCCGGCGCGCAGGGTGAACACAAGTTGATTCGCGGGTTCGAGCCCGTCATCACGCACTCCTGGCATTACTTGCGTCATCCGGGATTGAAAGCGGCCGTGAAGGATTTTCTGCAGCAAGAGCGGATTGGGGTATTGGCCTACGCGGACGAGGCGAGGACGGCCTTGCCTTACCGGCAAGGCTGATCCTCGAGATGCCCGGTCAGGTTTCTTCCTTGCCCAACCAGCGATAAAGCACACCACCGACGACTGCGCCGAGTAGCGGCGCCACCCAGAACATCCACAATTGCTGAATCGCCCAACCGCCGACAATCAACGCCGGGCCTGTGCTGCGCGCCGGGTTGACCGAAGTATTGGTGACCGGGATCGAAATCAGGTGGATCAGGGTCAGGGCCAGACCTATGGCAATCGGCGCAAGCCCCGCGGGCGCACGCTTGTCGGTGGCGCCGAGGATGATCAGGATGAACATGGCGGTCATCACCAGCTCACAGACAAACCCCGCCGCCATCGAATAGCCGCCAGGGGAATGTTCGCCGAAGCCGTTGGACGCCAGGCCTCCCGCCAGCTCGAAACCGGGTTTGCCGCTGGCAATGAAGTACAGCAGGGCGGCTGCAATCACGCCGCCAATGACCTGCGCAATGATGTAGGCCGGCAGTTCCCTGGACGGGAAGCGTCCGCCAACCACCAACCCCAATGACACCGCCGGGTTGAGGTGACAACCGGATATATGGCCAATGGCGAATGCCATGGTCAGTACCGTCAAGCCAAACGCCAGGGATACCCCCAGCAAACCGATACCGACATCCGGGAACGCAGCGGCCAGCACTGCACTGCCACAACCCCCCAACACCAGCCAGAAAGTACCTACCAACTCAGTCGCCGAACGTTTTAACAGAGACATAGGAGTGTGTCCTTTCGAGATTATGCAGCCTTGAGCCCAGCCGATGGACTGCAGAACCATCTTCAGAACGTTGAAGTAAGTACAGCACGGTTTTTTCAGAATTCCAGCAGGCGTAAAAAACCGCCAGCCCCCGTTGTTCAAGGCGTCTGGCGGTTTTTTGGAGTTTTAGGCATTACTCGACTTCTGTAGGCGCGAGTATTGATTCAGGGAATCAATCGATCCCCACGAACCCACCCGTCTGATGCTGCCACAGCCGCGCATACAAACCGCCCAATGCGAGCAATTCAGCATGGCTGCCGGTCTCGGCGATCTTGCCGTTCTCCAGTACCACCAAGCGGTCCATGCGGGCGATGGTCGAGAGCCGGTGGGCAATGGCGATGACGGTTTTGCCCTGCATCAGGGTTTCGAGGCTCTCCTGAATGGCCGCTTCGACTTCCGAGTCCAGTGCCGATGTGGCTTCGTCCATGATCAGGATCGGCGCGTCCTTGAGCAGCACGCGTGCAATGGCGATCCGCTGACGCTGACCACCAGAGAGTTTCACCCCGCGCTCACCCACGTGGGCATCGAAACCGATGCGGCCTTCAGCGTCAGACAGCGTTGGGATGAACCCGTCGGCCCGGGCCTTGTGTACCGCTTCCCAGAGTTCGGTATCGGTGGCGTCAGGTTTGCCGTAAAGCAGATTGTCGCGGATCGAGCGGTGCAGCAGCGACGTGTCCTGGGTGATCATGCCGATACGCTCGCGCAGGCTTTCCTGGCTGACATCGGCAATGTTCTGGCCGTCGATGAGAATCTTCCCGCCTTCTACGTCATAGAGGCGCAACAGCAGATTGACCAGTGTTGATTTGCCGGCACCGGACGGTCCGATCAGGCCGATTTTCTCGCCGGGTTTGATCGTCAGGTTGAGCCCGCCGATGATCCCGCTCCGCTTGCCGTAGTGGAAGTCCACGTTCTCGAAGCGCACTTCGCCCTTGGCCACGGTCAGGGGTTTGGCCTGGTCGCGGTCGGTGACGCTGACCGGTTGCGAGATGCTCTGCAAACCGTCCTGAACCATGCCGATGTTTTCGAAAATGCCGGTGACCACCCACATGATCCAGCCTGACATGTTGACGATACGGATTACCAGCCCGGTGGCCAGGGCGATGGCGCCCACGCTGATCAGCGACTGCGTCCACAGCCACAGGGCGAGGCCGGTGGTACCGACGATCAAGAGGCCGTTCATGCTGGTGATGACCACGTCCATGCTGGTGACCACACGACCGGCCAGCTGGGCTTTTTCGGTTTGTTCCTTGATCGCTTCGCGGGCATATTGCTGTTCGAAATGGGTGTGGGCAAACAGCTTCAACGTGGTGATGTTCGTGTAGCCATCGACGATTCGCCCCGTGAGCTTGGAGCGCGCATCGGAGGACACGACCGAGCGTTCCTTGACCCGTGGCACGAAGTAGTAAAGGGCGCTGATAAAGGCGACGATCCAGGTCAGCAACGGGATCATCAGGCGCCAGTCGGCTTCGGCGAACAGCACCAGCGAGCTGATGGCGTAGATCAACACGTGCCAAAGCGCGTCCACCGCTTGCACGGCGGAGTCGCGCAGGGAGTTGCCGGTTTGCATGATGCGTTGGGCGATGCGCCCGGCAAAGTCGTTCTGGAAGAAATTCAGGCTCTGTTTGAGCACGTAACTGTGGTTTTGCCAGCGGATCAGGCTGGTCATGCTGGGGCTCAGCGTCTGGTGCACCAGCAAGTCATGCAGGCCGACGAACACCGGTCGCAGGATCAGCGCTACCACCACCATCCAGGTCAGTTCCAGGGCGTGATCCTTGAAGAAATCAGCGTTGGGTGTGCCCTGAGCCAGGTCGATGATGCGGCTCAGGTAACTGAACAGCGCCACTTCGATCAATGCGCCGAACAGGCCGACGATCAGCAGGGCGGCGAAACTCGGCCAGACCTGCTTGAGGTAATAGGTATAGAAGGGCAGGACGCGATCCGGCGGTGCGGCTGTCGGGGCGTCGCGGAAGATGTCGATCAGTTGTTCAAAACGGCGATAAAGCATCGGTTATTTACCCGCGAACGGGCTCTCCTTCAACGGTTTGAGCGTTGCCGGGTGCACCGGCAACGGCTCGGACATCCTTGTCCAGCCTGGTTTCAGTCGATGCGCTTGGCCGACTTGATGAACACCGGGTCAGCCGGTACGTCTTTCATGCCGCTGCGCACGGTGGTCGGCGAGTTGACAATGATGTCGACCACATCCATGCCTTTGACCACTTTGCCGAACACTGCGTAGCCGTCACCCTGGTCGAGGAAGTCGTTGTCCTTGACGTTGATGAAGAACTGACTGGTGGCCGAATCAGGCACCGAGGTGCGCGCCATGGACAAGGTGCCACGCACGTTGACCAGGCCGTTGTTGTGCTCGTTCTTGATCGGCGCCTTGGTTTCTTTTTGCTGCATCTGTTGGGTAAAACCGCCGCCCTGGACCATGAAGCCCGGAATCACGCGGTGGAAAATCGTGTTGTTGTAGAAGCCACTGTCGACGTACGCAAGAAAGTTCTTGGTACTGATCGGGGCTTTGACCGGGTCCAGTTCGATTTCGATCTGGCCGTTGGTGGTTTCCAGCAAAACGTGCGGCGCCTTGGCAGGCGTTGCCGCCATCAGGTTGGCGGCGAACAGAACGGAGCCAGCGGCGAGGGCGATTTTTTTCAGCATGGGTCAGTGATCCTGATGGGTAGTGTCGACTGCGGTGAGAAATTCGAGCAGCGTCTGATTGAAGTGTTCGGGTTGGTCCAGCGGGGTGGCGTGACGCGAATCGGCAATCACTGCCAGCCGCGCATTGGGCAGCAGTTTTACGTAGTTTTCTTTCAGCGCGACCGGAGTGTAGTCGTGGTCGGCGGTGACGATGAGGGTTGGACAGGACACCTTCGACAGTCGTTCCTGAACACCCCAACCGACAATGGCATCGAAGCTGGCGAGATAAGCATGTTTGTCGTTTTTTGCCCAGCGTTCGGCCATTTTTTGTCGCAAATCTGCCTGCTCGGGTTTGGGGAAGAGCTTGCCGCCCAAGGCTTTGCCGATGGTACGCAGGCTGAGTACGCGCATCAGGCTCCAGCGCTTGAACCACTGCCAGTAATCATCGCGGCTGCGCAGCTTGACCTCGGGCGCGCTATTGACGATGCACAGGCTTTTCAGCAGTTGTGGCTGATCGACACCGAGTTGAAAACCGATCATGCCGCCCATGGACAGTCCCACATAATGTGTCGGGCCCAGGTTCAGATGCTCCATCAGCGCGACCAGGTCGGCACTGAAGCCGGCGATGCTGTAGCGCTCGCGAGGTTTGTCGGAGCGCCCGTGGCCACGCACATCCGGGACGATCACCCGGTAGCGGGCAGCCAGCGCGGGGATCTGTTTTTCCCAGTCCAAAGTGCTTGAACCTAGCCCGTGGACCAGCAGCAACGGCGTGCCGTGGCCGTATTCCTCATAGTGCAGGTTGCAACCTTCGTGTTCGAAATAGGCCATGCATACACTCCGTGTCAGGCTTGTTCGGGGGCGGCGAACGGTGCGTCCAGTGGTGCGGTGTCGAAGGTTCGCAGCAATTCGACGAGAATCTGCGTCGCGGGCCCGAGCGGTTTGTCCTTGTTCGAATACAGGTAAAAACTCGGATTACGGCTGCCGCCCTGATCCAACGGTAGCAGCTTGAGCGTGCCTTCCTTGAGTTCCCGTTCGATCATGTGCCGTGGCAACCAGGCGAACCCCAGGCCGCTGCCGACGAATGTCGCGGCGGTGGCCAGGCTGCCGACGGTCCAGCGCTGTTCGGCGCCTAGCCAGCCGACGTCCCGTGGTTGCTGGCGACCAGAGTCGCGGATGACCACTTGCATATGGCTTTCGAGGTCCTGGAAATTCAGTTCGCGGTTGAGGCGATGCAGGGAATGTTCGGGGTGGGCGACGGCGACAAATTCGACGTCGCTCAATTCCGCACCCAGGTAGCCTGGAATACTGAACCCGGTGATGGCCAGGTCGGCCACACCTTCGAGCAGCACTTCTTCCACGCCCGACAACACCTCTTCGCGCAAGCGCACCCGACATCCGCGGCTTTGCGGCATGAACGCGGTCAAGGCGCGGACGAGGCGGGCGCTCGGGTAGGCGGCGTCGACCACCAGGCGCACTTCGGCCTCCCAGCCTTGCTCCATGTGGTGGGCCAGGTCTTCCAGTTGACTGGCCTGTTTCACCAGTTGCCGGGAGCGGCGCAGCAGCACGCCACCGGCTTCGGTCAGCACGGCTTTGCGCCCGTCGATGCGCAGCAAAGGTACGCCGAGCTGGTCCTGCATCCGCGCTACTGTGTAGCTGACTGACGATTGCGAGCGATGCAGCGCTTCGGCGGCCTGGGCGAAACCACCGTGGTCGACCACGGCCTGAAGTGTTCGCCATTGATCAAGGGTCACGCGGGGCGCTTTCATGATGAGCTCCTCTTGTCCTAAGCTGGGCAGTTCTTATTGGAGACTGCTGAATGAAAAAAATGTGTTGTGTGTTGCTGGCGCTGTTGCCGCTAACGGCGATGGCGTACCCGATCGATGTGAAAAAAGACCTCAACGGCCTGAAGATCGATTACGAAACCTTCGACACCGATAGCGATATCGGCTCCATTCGGGTGGCCAACTATGGTGACGTCGACGCGAGCTGCAAGGCGGTGTTCAGCAATGGCCCGGAAGCACCACGAACCCGCAAGATCGAGGTACCGGCCGGCAAGCACAAAAGCGCCACCGCCAAGTTCAATCGCAACATCATCAAGCTGCGTATCGAGTTGATCTGCACCCCGAAATAAAACAAAACGGAGCAAACCTGACGGGCATGCTCCGCTTATAAACGAATTTATTGATGGTTTATAGCAGTTATTTGCGCTTTTTCATCGATATGACTCTGTTTAACCTTCACTCCATCGACTTACAGCATTCTCAGATGGAGCCTACATCCCATGTCCCGCGTTCTGATCATTGAAAGCAGTGCCCGTCAGCAAGACTCGGTTTCCCGTCAACTGACCCAGACCTTCATCAGCCAGTGGAAAGCCGCTCATCCCAACGATCAGATTACTGTTCGTGACCTGGCCGTCAACCCGGTGCCGCATCTGGACATCAACCTGCTGGGTGGCTGGATGAAACCTGCCGAGCAACGCAGCGACATCGAACAGGTTTCGCTGGAGCGCTCCAATCAGCTGACGGATGAGCTGCTGGCCGCCGATGTGCTGGTCATGGCCGCACCGATGTATAACTTTGCCATTCCGAGCACCCTCAAGGCCTGGCTCGACCATGTGCTGCGTGCCGGCGTGACCTTCAAATACACCGAAACCGGCCCCCAAGGTCTGCTCAGCGGCAAGCGCGCCTACGTGCTGACGGCCCGCGGCGGTATCTACGCCGGCAGCACGGCGGATCACCAGGAGCCGTACCTGCGTCAGGTCATGGGGTTCATCGGGATTCACGACGTGACGTTCATCCACGCCGAAGGCATGAACCTGGGGGGCGACTTCCAGGAGAAAGGCCTGAACCAGGCCAATGCCAGGCTTTCGCAAGTGGCCTGACCCGTTAATCGCCAGATAATCGCTGGATGGTCTAGTGACCTGGCGCACCCCTTCAAGCCTGTACGCGCATCGAACCTCCCTTTGCACTTATTGCTCCTGAGTGCTGTAGCCCGATTGAACGCTTTAGCGAGATCGGGCTTTTTTTTGCCTGCGATTTATAGGCATCCACGCAACGCTGTGGGAGCGAGCCTGCTCGCGAAAGCGTCGGCACATCCAGCATCCATGTGTCTGGCGTAGCGTCTTCGCGAGCAGGCTCGCTCCCACAGGGTTTGTGTTGGTTTAGCGTTCGCGATCATCGGCAAAACCCGCTATCTTCGCCGCCATTCAAAACGAGGCGAGCATGGGCTATCTACTTTTTGTCACGCTGATCCAGGCGTTTTCCTTCAGTTTGATCGGCGAGTACCTGGCCGGTCATGTCGACAGTTACTTCGCGGTACTGGTACGGGTGCTGCTGGCGGGGCTGGTGTTCATTCCACTGACGCGCTGGCGCTCGGTCGAGCCGGCGTTCATGCGCGGCATGTTGCTGATCGGCGCGCTGCAGTTCGGGGTGACGTACGTCTGCCTGTACCTGAGCTTTCGCGTGTTGACGGTACCGGAAGTGCTGCTATTCACCATCCTCACGCCGTTGCACGTGACCCTGATCGAAGATGCGCTGAACCGTCGCTTCAATCCCTGGGCGCTGGTCGCTGCACTGGTGGCGGTGGCGGGCGCGGCGGTGATTCGCTACGACCGGATCAATCCGGATTTCTTCATGGGCTTCCTGCTGCTGCAATTGGCCAACTTCACCTATGCCGCCGGGCAGGTGCTTTACAGGCACCTGGTGGCACGCCATCCCAGCGATCTGCCGCACTACCGGCGCTTCGGTTACTTCTACTTGGGCGCGCTGGCGGTGGTGTTGCCGGCGTTTCTGTTGTTCGGTAAACAGAACTTCTGGCCGGAGGCGCCGCTGCAATGGGGCGTGCTGTTGTTCCTCGGCCTTGTTTCGACCGCATTGGGGCTGTACTGGTGGAACAAAGGTGCTTGCCTGGTCAATGGCGGGACGCTGGCGGTGATGAACAATCTGCATGTGCCGGTAGGGTTGCTGATCAATCTGCTGATCTGGAATCAGCATGAGGACCTGGGACGGTTGCTGCTGGGTGGGTCGGTGATTCTGATGGCGGTCTGGATCAGTCGGCTGGGTATGCGCAAATCTTTGACCGTCAACTAAACCTTGTGGGAGCGAGCTCGCTCCCACAGTTTTTTGTGGTGTCACATCACGTGTTTTTCCGCCTCGGGAATGTGGCTCGTGCCCAACACGGCCGGCAGCAGCCCGGCGCGTAAATCCGTCCCGCTCGGTTGCTGATACAGATTCAGTCCGAACTCCGGTAGCACCGCCAGCAGATAGTCGAAAATATCCCCCTGAATCCGCTCGTAATCGGCCCAGGCCGTGGTGCGGGTGAAGCAATAGATTTCCAGTGGAATGCCCTGCGCGGTGGTTTGCATCTGCCGGACCATGCAGGTCATGTTCGGCTGGATCTCGGCGTGGCTTTTCAGGTAGGCCAGTGCATAGGCGCGGAACGTGCCGATGTTGGTCATGCGTCGGCGGTTGGCCGACATGGCGGCGACATTACCCTGGGCTTCGTTCCAGGCCTTAAGCTCGGCCTTCTTGCGGCTCATGTAGTCGGTCAGTAGATGCACCTGGGACAGTTTCAATTCTTCGTCATCGCGGATGAAACGCACACCACTGGCGTCGATGAACAAGCTGCGCTTGATCCGTCGGCCACCTGACTGCTGCATGCCGCGCCAGTTCTTGAACGACTCGGACATCAGGCGCCAGGTCGGGATCGAGACGATGGTCTTGTCAAAGTTTTGCACCTTGACCGTATGCAGCGTGATGTCCACCACATCACCATCGGCGCCGACCTGTGGCATCTCGATCCAGTCGCCGACGCGCAGCATGTCGTTGCTGGTCAACTGCACACTGGCGACGAAAGACAGCAAGGTGTCCTTGTAGACCAACAGGATCACCGCCGACATCGCACCCAGACCCGACAGCAGCAACAGCGGCGAGCGATCGATCAATGTGGCGACGATGATGATCGCGCCAAACACGTACAAGACCATTTTCGTCAGTTGCACATAGCCCTTGATCGAGCGCGTGCGGGCATGTTCGGTGCGGGCGTAGATGTCCAGCAGCGCATTGAGCAGGGCGGTGACGGACAGCAGCAGGAACAGGATGGTGAACGCCAACGCTACGTTGCCGAGGAACACCATCGCCGTTTTGCTCAGCTCCGGCACCAGGTGCAGGCCGAACTGGATCACCAGTGACGGTGTCATTTGCGCCAGGCGTTGAAACACCTTGTTGTGGCGCAGGTCGTTGACCCAGTGCAGGGCGGGCTGACGGCCGAGCATTCGGCTGGCGTGCAGAATCAGGTAGCGGGCCACTCGTCCGAGGAGCAGCGCGATGATCAGCAACACCATCAGCGCCAGGCTGGCATGCAGGAGCGGATGTTGGTCGAGAGTGCCCCAAAGGTCTTGGGCATTGAGCCAGAGCTGTTTGATATCCATGTGCAAAAACGATTCTTCTATGAGACGCGACGGGCGATTAGAGCATTTAAGACGCTTTGTATTGCGTTTGGGGACAAATCAGGCAACAAAAAAGCCACTGTTTACGGTCGATTGCATAAAGAAACTCGGCCTGGGCGCTCGAAACCGGTACCCTATGCAGCTGTTTTTTTGCATTTCTTCGAGGTAGCACCCGTGTTTTCCGAATTCGCCTTGCACGAACGCCTGCTCAAAGCCGTGGCCGAGCTTAAATTTGTCGAGCCAACGCCTGTGCAAGCAGCGGCCATTCCGCTGGCGCTCCAAGGGCGTGACCTGCGGGTGACAGCGCAAACCGGTAGCGGCAAGACCGCTGCATTCGTTTTGCCGATCCTCAATCGCCTGATCGGCCCGGCCAAAGTCCGCGTCAGCATCAAGACCCTGATCCTGCTGCCGACCCGTGAACTGGCCCAGCAGACCCTGAAAGAAGTTGAACGGTTCTCGCAGTTCACCTTCATCAAGTCCGGCCTGATCACTGGTGGTGAAGACTTCAAGGTCCAGGCTGCCATGCTGCGCAAGGTGCCGGACATCCTGATCGGCACGCCGGGCCGGATGATCGAGCAACTGAACGCTGGCAACCTCGACTTGAAAGAAGTTGAAGTGCTGGTGCTCGACGAAGCCGACCGTATGCTCGACATGGGCTTCGCCGACGATGTGCAGCGTCTGGTCGACGAATGCACCCACCGTCAGCAGACCATGCTGTTCTCCGCCACCACCGGGGGTTCCGGCCTGCGCGAGATGATCGCCAAGGTCCTGAACAACCCTGAGCACTTGCAGCTCAACGCGGTCAGCCAGTTGAACGAAACCACCCGTCAGCAAATCATCACCGCTGACCACAACCAGCACAAAGAACAAATCGTTAACTGGCTGTTGGCCAACGAGACCTATCAGAAGGCCATCGTGTTCACCAACACCCGGGCCATGGCCGACCGCATCTATGGTCGTCTGGTGGCGCAGGAATACAAAGCGTTCGTGCTGCACGGCGAGAAAGACCAGAAGGATCGCAAACTGGCGATCGATCGCCTGAAGCAGGGCGGGGTGAAAATCCTCGTGGCCACCGACGTCGCCGCTCGCGGCCTGGACGTGGACGGCCTGGACCTGGTGATCAACTTCGACATGCCGCGCAGCGGCGACGAATACGTACACCGTATCGGTCGTACCGGTCGCGCCGGCAACGATGGCCTGGCCATCTCGCTGATCTGCCACGGCGACTGGAACCTGATGTCGAGCATCGAGCGCTACCTCAAGCAGAGCTTCGAGCGCCGCACCATCAAGGAAGTCAAAGGCACCTACGGCGGACCGAAAAAGGTCAAGGCTTCGGGCAAGGCTGTTGGCGTAAAAAAGAAAAAGACCGACGCCAAGGGTGACAAGAAAAAAGTCGCCGCCAAGACCCCGACCAAGCGCAAGAGCGCCAATCGCCCGAAAAGCGATTCGCTGGTGAGCAAGGACGGCATGGCCCCGCTCAAGCGCCGCAAGCCGGAAGCGCCGGCGGCTGAGTAAGCGCTTTAGTCGATCATAAAAAAACCGGAAAAACGTCCGGTTTTTTTATGATCGGCGTTCATCAGGTCTCGGCTTTCTTCTGCGCCGAACCCAACTCTTTCAGGCGCTGATCAATCAACTGGCACTTGTCCGGCAGATCCTTGGAAGCGGTGCCTAGATCCATCTTCTGCAACTCATCGTTGATCTCCTTTGCCTTGTCCGGATTCTGTTCGGTGAGTCGGGTGACTTCCTTGGCCAATTGTTCGCGTTTGGCCGTGGCCTCTTCGGGGGTACAGGCCCAGGCGGGCAGGGCGCAAGCGAGGGAGGCGGCGAGGGTGAGTTTGAGCAGGGTTTTCATGAGTCAGGCCTCAGTTCCGGTTAAGGCGGGTTAACCGGTTGAGGCCTGAAAGAGGAAAAAAGTTCAGGCGCATTTTCACCCGCTGTGGCAGCAACTGGCCGGGGCAGCGTCATCGTACTTGTCGTGATGTTTCACCCACTCCATGATTTCCTCTTCATTGCGCCCCTTGGGCGTCAAATCAAGGTAGTTGTAGGCACCTACCAACAGGTCCAGGCCTCGGGCATAGGTGGAGTAGGTGTGAAAAATTTCGCCGGCGTCGTCGCGATAAAACACGCTGAGGCCTGGGAGTTCTTCCTCGGAGCCGTCAGTTTTTTCGTAGTTGTAAGTCGCTTTTCCGGCGGCGACGTCTTCGGCTCTGGCCGAGACGCCAAAGTCGTAGTTGAAGTCGCAACCTTCTGACGAGACCCAATCGAACTTCCAGCCCATGCGTCGCTTGAACGCCTGAAATTCGCCGAACGGTGCGTGGGACACCGCCACCACGGCCACGTCATGGTGGGCCAGGTGCTGGTTGGCACCATCGATGTGGTCGCAAAGGAATGAGCATCCCGGGCAACCTTCGTCCCAGCCTTCGGCGAACATGAAATGATAAATGACCAACTGACTGTGATCGCCGAACAGGTCGGCGAGCTTCAGTTCGCCATTGGGGCCCTGAAAGTGGTAGTCCTTGTCGATTTTCACCCAAGGCAGGGCGCGGCGTTCGGCGCTGAGTTTGTCTCGTTCGCGGGTGAAGGCTTTTTCGTGGGCCAGGTGCTGTTTGCGAGCGGCGAGCCATTCTTCCCGGGACACGACGGGATGATTCTGGACGTTCATGGTGATATCTCCTGCGTGGGGCTGGGAGGGGACTTACACAGCCTAGTCGTTCGGCTTGCCTGGAATTCGACACGCCGCCGGTCGGTCGTGACAATAAACTCAGGTGAACGGCCGTCGGGCATACCGGTCACAACCTATGAAGGCCCCACTCTCGGGCACCGGAGGTTGCAGGATGACGACTTACAATTGGGATTTGATTGAACGCCTGTTGCACGAAGTGCAGCGCGGTGAAGCCAGCTTTACCCCACGGCCCTATGCCGAGCAATACGCTGCGGAAAAAGCGTCGGAAGGTGAGCGCACGGAGAACCTTGACCATTTGAAAGCGGTGGCGGGGGAGTACGAAAAATTACTGCTGGAGCGAGGCTATATCGAGTCTCGGCCGGAGGAGCAGGGCGGTACCGGTTCCAATTACATCCTGACGCCCCGAGGCTCAAGTTTATTGAGTCTGATCGACAGTAGCATTCCGGGCAATGACCATCCGCGGCAGGTGCTGGACGAGCAAGAAGATGCGCTGGATGAGCTGACGTTCGATGAAGTGGCCTCGAAGGCGCAGATTGCCTGAGCAAAAGATCGCAACCCGCGGCAGTTCCTACAGAATCACTCGACCCCTGTAGATGCTGCCACAGGCTGCGATCTTTTGATCTTTAACTCTGCTTGGCCGCTTTCAGGCATTTCAGGTCACTGAAATCCTTCTTCACCCCTTCAATCTTTGTCTGCAAACGCTGACGTTGCGTCGGTGTACTTTCTGTCATCAGTTCAACGAACAGCGAACGTGCCTGGGCCTCGGTTTTGGCGAAGGCCTGACGATATTCCGGCGTCCATAAACGCTCTCGGTCAACCAGAAGTGTCTCGATTCGCTGTGGGAATTCCGGACTCTGGCGTTGGGCCACCGCTGCACTGAACTGCTTCTGCCAATGAACGCGATTGGCGATCCACTGCGTATTCTGATCGCCCAGCGCGTTCGACCACGCCGCAACGCGTTGCCGCTGCGTCGGGCTGAGCGGGCCGAGCCAGTCATTGAGGCGTTTTTCCATGCGCTCGCCACGTTCCTTGATCTGCTGATCGAGAGACGGTTTGAGATATTGCACCTCACGCTTGCGCTGGTCCTTGGCGAACGCTTCGTTCATTTCCGCGACCTGTTTGTCATCCAGACCTTGCAGTAATTCCACGGCTGAGGGAGTGATTTCCCGTGCAGTTTCGGCGATTGCCTGCTTGGCTTCGGTCGCACGGGCCTGCAGCGCGTCATCGGTTACCTGATTGCTGGCCACCATGCTTTGCAAACGGTCGAGCCAATCGAGATAGCTGGGCATTTGCGTGGTGCAGTGCCAGCTCAAGTGTTCTTTGAGGCGTTCGTTGAACCAGCCTTTTTGCTCGCCGTTCATGTCCAGGTAGTCGCCGAGCGTCCAGGGAATGATCACGTCGAGGTTGCGATAGGCCAGGCCCATGCGGCTGCATCCGCCGAGGGTGAGGCTGAACATGAGCACAAAAGTGATGTATTTCAACCAGCGAGACATGGGCGAATCCTTGCGAAAGCCTGGCTTCGGGATCTGATTCTCATGTGAACGCAAGATGAGGCCGGCAGTTCAGCGAATCAATAGAAGCTGCGTTCGGCCTTGAGGGTGACGAGTCCGTCACATTGGCTGTTGTGCCCTGAATAGGCCGAACAATAGCTGCCGCTGAGGCTGGAGTCGCTGTAGATCAGGTCAAGGTCGATGCCCATGAAAGGACGGGACAGTTTCACCGACCAATCGGTGAAACTGCCTACGTAACCACCGTCCACCGCCACCGGCGCATTCAACTGGTGGGTGGTGTACTTCATGCTGATCCCGATACCGAAAGGCTGATTGCCGCTGAGGTCGGCGAACAAGGTGCTGTTCTGTTTATCCGGGTCGTTGCTCAAGGCGACGCCGAAGCGACTGCCCAGCAAGGTCAAACCACCAAACAGTTCCTGACTGTCGAGGGTGTCCACTTCGGGGTAACTGTAGTGAATGATCCCCACCTCGTAGCCCAAGGTTTGGTCGAAAGGTTGTTTAAAACCCGCGTAGGAATCGATTTCGAGATTTTTCCCCGGGGTGATTCCCATGCTGGGTGACCACTGGCCGAAGTAGAAACCGCTGTCATGCGTCAGGTCCAGGCCACCATGGAACGAACCGGCGGCGGAGGGTTTGACCAGGCCTTGGGCCATGCTGCGACTGGGGCTGGTGCCGAGCTTGAGGTCGAAATCCCCCAGTTCGCGCTGGAACACTTGCCCATGGGCGAAAGGGCAAGCCAACAGGCCGCCGAGCAGTAATGATAAACAGGGGGATTTGAGCATGCGTCACTCCATGAACAGCGAGTGCGGGCGGTTTGGCCCACTGGAACGCTTGATCTAGACGCGTGCAAGGATACCGACGAATGACAGCCATCGAGGGCCGTTCGTCGATTTTTACAATATTGAGGGGGTCGGGGAGGTTGTTGCGAGTGTTCCAGTCCAGGCGCTTCGATGCTCAAAGCGCTCAGGGACCAGGTAACGCGTGGTGTTTACTTCTTGCCCAGCGTGATCTGCTTGGACGGGCCGAACGTCTGGCCGCTGACGCCTTTGGCAATTTGCTGGATTTCACCGCCGGATTTGAGGAATGCAGCGATCTGGCTGTTGATCGACTCGCTGGTTTCGACGGCTGGAGCTGGCTTTGCTTTGCTGTTGGATGCTTTTACGCGCATGGCGGCCATTAACCTGTAGAAAATTAACTTGGCCAGGCATCGTACAGGAAATACCCGCAATTTGCTTGGCAAATATCCCGTGCGGAATACGGCATAGGAGCAAAATAAATGGCGGATTGTTGTTGGTATATTTCCCTAAGTCGCTGTTTTAAATAAAAACAAGTCTCTGAAAAAACGCTTTATGCACTGCTCCGGCCGGCGCGGAAGTCGACGGTTCGGTCAGACGAGCGGCCGTTTGTTAGCGCAAAACCCGGAAAAATTAAGGCCTGCGCAGGTTTTTCTCCTGCCGCCGGACCGGCCACCGAACGCGGCCTGCAAAACCGGGTAGAATGCCGCCACGCAATGAGGGTATTGGACATGGCTTTAGTCGGGCGTTACAACAGTTTGCAAGTGGTTAAACACACTAACTTCGGTTTATATCTGGACGGTGGCGCGGACGGCGAGATTCTTTTGCCGAACCGTTATATTCCAAAAGATATTCCAAGCGAAGATGAAGACTGGCTCAACGTATTTGTATATTTGGACAGCGATGACAAACTCATCGCAACTACTGAAAAGCCGAAAGTTCAAGTCGGTGAATTCGCCAGTTTGAAAGTTGTTGAAGTCAACAGCATCGGTGTGTTCCTGGATTGGGGGCTGCCAAAGGATCTGTTGCTGCCGTATTCGGAAGAAAAGCGTCAGCTGACAGCCGGTGAATATGTGGTGGTGCATGTCTACCTCGACAAGCACACCCGCCGCATCACCGCGACAGCGCGTCTGGACCGCTACCTGGACAAGACGCCGGCCAACTACACGGCGGGTCAGGAAGTTGACCTGTTGGTTGCCGAAGCCACCGATATGGGCTTCAAGGCAATCATCAACAACAGGCACTGGGGCCTGATCCACAAGAACGAAATATTCAAGTTCATGCGCGCCGGTAAAGAAGAGAAGGGCTTTATCAAGGAAGTTCGCACCGACGGCAAGATCAGCCTGAGCCTGCAACCGGTCGGCCAGGAAGCGGCCACCAGCCTGAACTCGAAGATCCTCGCCAAGTTGCGCGAAAATAACGGAACTCTGCCAGTCAGCGACAAGAGCGATCCGACTGTCATCAGCAGCCTGTTCGGGGTCAGCAAAGGTAACTTCAAGAAAGCCATTGGTGCGTTGTACAAGAATGGCCAGATTGTCATTCATGCCGATCGCATTGAACTGAGCTGATGTTGCATTACAGCCAGCACCCCTGAGTGCTGGCGCGCTCCCACACATCTGGTCCGCGCCAGCCGGAGCAATGTGGGAGCAAGCCTGCTCGCAATTGATAGGGTTGCAGTCACTCATCCTTCATGTATACAAAATCTTTGCACCGTTTATAAGCGCGGATGCCCTGTGGGTGGGCACAAATCTCCCGCAATGCTCCCGGTTTGACCCTCGTTAAATCACCCGAAAGCCGCGATTCGTCACACCTTTCCTACATATGGCACGCATTCTGCGTAGGGACTCGTATACAAACCATGACGACTCCCGTACGCAGTGTGCTTGTCACATCGACACGGGGGCGCTTTCGAGGAGCTCCGCGATGACCGAGCAAATGCCCAACGGCTACAGCCCGCGCTTGTATAACCAGGACCTGGGACCGCTGCCGCAGAAATGGAATTGGTACAACATCTTTGCGTTCTGGATGAGCGACGTGCACAGCGTTGGCGGCTATGTATTTGCGGCCAGCCTTTTTGCGCTGGGTCTGGCCAGTTGGCAGGTGTTGATCGCGTTGCTCGGCGGTATCTGCATCGTGCAATTGATCGCCAATCTGGTGGCCCGACCCAGCCAGCAAGCAGCAGTGCCCTATCCGGTGATCTGTCGATTGGCTTTCGGCGTGTTCGGGGCGAATATTCCGGCGGTTATTCGCGGGCTGATTGCCGTGGCCTGGTACGGCATTCAGACGTACCTGGCGTCCAGTGCGCTAATCATCGTGGTGTTGCGCTTCTTCCCTTCGATGGCTGCCTACGCCGAACCGCACTTCGCCGGTTTGTCTTATCTCGGCTGGTTCGAGTTCCTCAGCCTGTGGTTTGTTCAGGCGCTGGTGTTCTGGGCCGGAATGGAGTCGATCCGTCGGTTCATCGACTGGGCCGGGCCGGTGGTATACGGCGTCATGTTCCTGCTGGCAGGGTGGATTGTCTGGCAGGCCGGCTGGAGCAACATCAGTTTCACCCTCGCGGAAAAATCCCTGTCGGGTTGGGAAGCTTTCGGACAAGTGATCGTGGCCATGGCCCTGGTGGTGTCGTACTTTTCCGGTCCGACTCTGAATTTCGGTGATTTCAGTCGTTACTGCCGGAGTATGAAAGACGTGCGTCGCGGCAACTTCTGGGGCCTGCCGGTAAACTTTCTGGCGTTCTCCCTGGTGACCGTGGTGATTGTTTCCGGGACCTTGCCGGTGTTCGGTGAGATGCTTCACGACCCGATTGCCACCGTGGCGCGCATCGACAACAGTGTGGCGGTGTTGCTCGGTGCATTCGCTTTTGTCACCGCGACCATCGGCATTAATATCGTTGCCAATTTCGTTTCCCCGGCCTTCGATTTCGCCAATGTCGCCCCGAGCAAAATCAGCTGGCGCGCCGGCGGCATGATCGCGGCAGTGGCTTCGATCTTCATCACGCCATGGAACCTGTTCAACAACCCGGAAGTGATCCACTACACCCTCGATGTACTGGCGGCGTTCATCGGCCCGTTGTTCGGCATCCTGCTGGTGGATTACTACCTGATCAAAAAACAACAGATCGACGTCGATGCGCTGTTCAATGACGGCCCGGGCGGGCGTTATTACTACAGCGGCGGGGTGAACTGGACAGCGGTCAAGGCGCTGGTGCCGGCCACGCTGATGGGGGTGGCGATTACTTTCACCCCAATCCTGCAGCCAATGGCCAACTTTGCCTGGTTCACTGGTTGTTTCCTCGGTGGCGTGCTGTTTTTCATTCTGGCCAAACGTGAACAGGCGCAGCAGCCCGTTGCGCTAGCCACGGCGGGATGACGCAACCCGCTACATAAAGGTCTGTGACAGGCGGCAATTTCACGCCATCTGGTTAATAATCGACAGCATGAAAATTCGCCCCGGCACCGCTTGGTCAACAAGCAGGCCGGGGCTTTGCTTTTTACTGTCGAGCCACTGCCATGTTCTGTGTTGTCGAGGTTTCAAGGTGAGCGCCACCCGGCGCAGCGCCGATGGATTTGCCCTGCAAGTGATGCTGGGGTTGTGCCTGGTCTGGGGTGTCCAGCAGGTGATGATCAAGTGGGCGGCGCCCGACATCGCGCCGGTCATGCAGGCGGCGGCTCGGTCGGGCATTTCTGCATTGCTCGTAGGATTGTTGATCTGCTGGAAGGGTGGCTGGGATCAGGTCAGCGCTACATGGCGAGGCGGGCTGTTGGCCGGTGCCTTGTTTGGCGTGGAGTTTTTCTTTATCTCTGAAGGACTGCAACTGACCACCGCGGCGCACATGTCGGTGTTTCTCTACACCGCGCCGATTTTCACCGCGTTGGGCGTGCATTGGTTGTTGCCCAGTGAACGATTGAGACCGGTGCAATGGCTGGGGATTATCCTGGCGTTCATCGGGATCGGCATCGCGTTTGCCGGAGGGGTTTCCTGGGACAACCTTGACCGCCGCATGCTGCTCGGCGATGCACTGGGCGTGCTGGCGGGTGCGGCTTGGGGCGCAACAACCGTGGTGGTGCGCGCTTCGCGGTTGTCGGAGGCGCCGGTGACGCTGACGTTGTTCTATCAGTTGCTTGTCGGGTTTGTCGGCCTGGTATTGATCGCGCTGCTCAGCGGCCAGATCACCCATGTCAGCCTGACCCCCGTGGCGGTGGCCAGCGTGCTGTTTCAAGGCGTGGTGGTGTCGTTCTTCAGCTATCTGATCTGGTTCTGGCTGTTGCGCCGCTATCTGGCGGCTAATCTGGCGGTGTTTTCCTTCATGACGCCGCTGTTCGGTGTCACGTTCGGCGTGTTGCTGCTGGGTGAAGAATTGAGCCTGAACTTTGTGATCGGCGCGGTGCTGGTGTTGCTGGGGATCACCTTTGTCAGCGCTGAGCAGTGGGTCCGCCGCCGTTTGCGCAAAGTACTGGGGCAAAGCTGAGCCGGGAAGGTCGACGACCGTCAGGCCGGGAGTGATTGACTTTCTTTTTTAAAGAACAATAGTTGGTGACTTGTTCATGTTTGGAGAAAGGTGTGGAATTCAGCCAGTTGCGAATCTTCCAGGCGGTGGCGGAAGAAGGCTCCATCACCCGCGCCGCCGAACGCCTGCACCGGGTGCCATCCAACCTGTCGACACGGCTCAAGCAGCTCGAAGAGCAACTTGGCGTTGAATTGTTCGTGCGCGAGCGTCAGCGTTTGCAATTGTCGCCTGCGGGGAAAGTCCTGCTGGACTACACCGCCAAATTGTTCGCCTTGCACGATGAAGCCAACGCGGCGGTGCAGGGTGGGCAACCGGCTGGCGACTTCGTCCTTGGCACGATGTACAGCACCGCCGCGATTCACCTGCCGGCGTTGTTGGCGCGCTACCACCGGCGCTATCCGGCGGTGAACCTGCAAGTGCAGTCCGGGCCGAGCGGTGAACTGCTGGAAGGTTTGCTCACCGGCCGCCTCGATGCGGCGCTGGTGGACGGGCCGCCAGAACTGGCAGTGATCGACGGCGTGCTGTTGTGCGAGGAGCGGCTGGTGCTGATCAGCGAGGCCGACCACCCGCCGGTGCTCAGTGCGCGGGACATCGAAGGGCGTTCGGTGTTCACCTTTCGTCAGGGCTGCTCCTATCGGATGCGCCTGGAATCCTGGTTCTCCCACGATCACGCGGTCATGGGCCGGGCGATGGAAATCGAGTCCTACCCGGGGATGCTCGCGTGTGTGATTGCCGGCTCCGGCGTGGCGATGATGTCGGAGTCGATGCTCGCCAGCCTGCCGGGCCGTGAAAGTGTGGCGGTGCATCCGTTACCCGAGCCATTTGCCAGCGCCACCACCTGGCTGATGTGGCGCAAGGGCATGGTCGGCGCCAACCTGAACGCGTGGATCGAGGAGCAGCAAGCGGTCTATCCGTCGGCGCAAAGCCAGACCCGGGCGATTGCATGATTTAATGGCGTTCGATTGTGATCCATTCAGTAACAGATCATTGCCACTTTCGGCGAGCATTGCTCCGGACTTCGGACTATTATCAGTGCGAAGGGGCTACAGAATTTTGGCCGCTCGGCACTACCCTGAAGGGGGCATCATGAAAGAGAAAATCCAGAACTGGCTGCACGACCTGGGTGTCGCACTCGGTTTGATCGAACCGCCTCTGCAACCTGTGCCCATCCGTACAGATGACGAACAGCGCCGACGCCAGCAGCGCCGTCGATAAGTCCATCAAGGGCTGAATAGATCGCAGTCTTCGGCAGCGCCTGCAGGTGCTGCTCTGATGCTGCGATTGTCGGTGCACCTGCAGGCGCTGCCGCAGGCTGTGAGCCTGGCGGTCGAAAGGCTCATGCAGGGTGTCAATGCCGCCCGATTTCCATCAGAAACCGACTCAAGTCATTTGCCGTCCTGGCGGTCTTGAGCATCCGGTCTTCCTCGGCGGTGAAGGCCGTCAAACCGAACTCGTCTTCCAGGTGGAAGATGAGGTCCTCGATATCCGCTTTATCCAATCCCAATTGCACCAGGCTGGCGTTGTCGTCGAAGTCATCCCGGCCTTCGAGCGAGCGGCTGATGAATCGATGCACGGCGGCGCGTACGGCGGCTTTGTTCATGGCGGTTCTTCGAGGCTGAAGCGGTTTTTTGTCCCTGCGGGCTTGTTCCTGCCATTGAGTACAGCAGGCTTCAACGGTGCAGGCGTTGCCGCTGGTCAACCCGCTTCACGGGTTTTCTGCGGATGAAAAAAACGGGTGTGGCAACCGACGCCACACCCGTCGAAGAAAGCATCAAGTCGTTATGTTCAGATCAAACGGCGCTGGCCAGTGTCGCGGGGCGACGGGACATCAGGCTGACCAGCACGAAGCTCACCAGGCTGACACCCAGGCTGTAGTAGATCGGCGAGTTGGCATCCATTCCGTCCTTGAACATGAAGATCAGGGCGGTGATAAAGCCCATCGCCATGGCGGTGATTGCTCCGGCGGTGGTGGCGCGCTTCCAGAAGATTGCACCCATGAGCGGGATCAACATGCCGCCTACCAGCAGATTGTAGGCCAGCGTCAAGGCGCTGATGACGTCATTGACGACCAGGGCGATGCCCAGCACAACGAGGCCGGTCAGCAGGGTGAACAAGCGGTTGGTGCTGATGTTCGACTCTTTACCGCCGCGCAGTTTCGGCAGCAGGTCTTCGGTCAGGGTAGTGGACGCTGCCAGCAAGCCGGCGCTGGCGGTGGACATCATGGCCGCCAGTGCAGCAGCGATCACCAGGCCCCGTATGCCGTCTGGCAGCGAGACTTTGACGATAGCCGCGAAAGCGTTGTTGACGTTGTCCAGGTCCGGTATCAGCACGTGAGCAGCCATACCGATCAAGGCGCAAACCAGACCGTAGATGATGCAGTAGATACCGGCTGACGTACCGGCGTACTTCGCCACTTTTTCGCTCTTGGCGGTGAATACCCGTTGCCAGATGTCCTGACCGATCAAAATGCCGAAAAAGTAGATCATGAAGTAGGTGATGATGGTGTCCCAGCCAATGCTGGTGAAGTTGAAGCTGGCGGCCGGCAGTTGCGCGACCAGTTGGTCCCAGCCCCCCACGCGGTATAGGCAGATCGGCAACAGCAGGAACATCAGGCCGACGGTCTGGATACCGAACTGCACGATATCGGTCAGGGTCAGCGACCACATGCCGCCGATGGTCGAATAGATGACGACGATACCGCCACCCACCAGTATGGAAACCCAGAACGGCAGATCGAACAGTACTTGCAATACGGTGCCGATGGCCAGGATGGAGACCACGCCGATCATCAGGGCGTAAGCCAGCATGATGGTCGCACTGGCGGTACGGGCCATTGGGTTATAGCGTTTTTCCAGCACCTGGGTGACGGTGAACACTTTCAGTTTGAGCAAGGGTTTGGCCAGGAACAGGTTCAGCGCGATGATCCCGCAACCCAGTGCGGCACAGAGCCAGAAACCGGAGATACCGTGCACGTAGCCCAGGCGTACGGTGCCCACGGTGGACGCGCCGCCGAGGACCGTGGCAGCCATGGTGCCCATGTACAGGGTCGGGCCGAGGTTTCGGCCCGCAACCAGGTAGTCTTCATGGGTCTTGGCCTTGCGCATGCCACAGTAGCCGAGTATCAGCATCGCGGCGGCGTAAATGAGTACGACGAATAAATCCAAAGCCATGATGGCGTGTCTCCGATTGTCTTTTTTATGTGAGGCTAAAAATCAGGCGACTGGGTGCATCGCCGGTTTTACGAGCGGGTCCGTGCTCTTGCTGCGTGAATCATTCGGGCCGAACACCACGTTCGCTTCCGGGAACATCTTGAGCAGCACCAGGTACACCACCGAGGCCAGGCCCAGGGTCACCGGCAAGCTGATGTCGATGCCATCGGCCAGGTTGCCCAGCGGGCCGACGAACTGCCCCGGCAAGTTGACGAAGCACAGGCCGACGGCCGCGCTCGGGAGCCAGGCACCCATGCCGCGCCAGTTCCAGCCGTGGGTGAACCAGTAGCGGCCACCTTTTTCGCCACGGGTAAAGACTTGCAGGTCATCCGGGCAGTAGAAGCCGCGACGCACCAGCAGGCCGATGATCATGATCACCATCCATGGCGTGGTGCAGGTGATGATCAACACGGCGAAAGTCGACACGCTCTGCACCAGGTTCGCCGCAAAGCGACCGATGAAGATGAAGGCAATCGACATCACACCGATCAGCAGCGTGGCCTTGACCCGCGACAGCACCCGAGGAAACACGCTGGACATGTCCAGCCCGGTGCCATACAGCGAGGTGGTGCCGGTGGACATGCCACCGATCACCGCAATCAGGCACACCGGCAGGAAGAACCAGGTGGGCGAAACTGCCAGCAAGCCGCCGACATAGTTGTTGGCCGCAATATAGTCCGGTGCCTTGATCGCCACGATGGTCGCGGTGGCGAGGCCGAACAGGAAAGGAATCAGCGTCGCCAGTTGCGCGGCAATCACCGAGACCATGATCCGGCCCTTCGGCGTTTCACGGGGGATGTAGCGCGACCAGTCGCCGAGGAATGCACCGAAGGAGATCGGGTTGCTCATGGCGACCAATGCTGCACCGATGAACGCCGCCCAGAACCCCGCCTGACCCATGGCCACGGTGCCGGCGTATTGGCTGTCGAACGCCGGGGCAAACGCGAAGATGCCCAGTAGGAACAGCAGGCTGGCCGCCCACACTGCGATGCGGTTGACCCACAACATGAAACGGAAACCGTAGATGCACACCGTCAGTACCAACAGCGCGAACAGACCGTAGGCCAGGCCCAGGGTCAGGTCGGTTTCCGGCAGGTCGATCAGGCGTTTGGCGCCACCCACCAGTGCGTCGCCCGAACTCCAGACGGAGAGCGAGAAGAACGCGATAGCGGTCAACAACGACAGGAAAGAACCGACGATCCGCCCGTGCACGCCGAAGTGTGCGCCGGACGACACGGCATTGTTGGTGCCGTTGATCGGGCCGAACAGACCCATCGGCGCGAGGATCAATGCACCGAGCACCACGCCCAGCACAATCGCCCAGACGCCTGCCTGAAAGGACAGACCGAACAGTACCGGGAAGCTGCCGAGTACGGCGGTGGCAAAGGTATTGGCGCCGCCGAAGATCAAGCGAAACAGGTCGCTGGGCCGGGCGGTACGCTCATTGTCCGGGATCTGTTCGACCCCGTTTGTTTCGATGCTGCTAAGGCTTTTTTCGTTGTTGTTGTTATTCATGATCTGCTCCGATCATAAAGGCGCGCTCATCGTGTGTGAGCGTCACCTGTTTGGCTAAGGGGGTGGCAGCCCTTCCGGCATTGCGGACAAATGTTCGTGGCAGGCCAGCCATAGGCCTTGTTGTTCTTGGCCAGACGCTTGTTGCTTGAAAACAATCGTCTCGCGCTCCTGGCTGAAGTGTTGCTCCCCTTGCATGCGCAGTTCGGTGGCCACGTCATGGATGAAAATCGCCACGTCACCCTGCAGGCTGACGAAGGCGTTGCTCGACGTGCACGACAGCACTTCGAAGCCATCCTCGGTACGCCAGCTGTCCCACAACGCTTGATAGGCATCGCGCGACAGCAGCGGTTGTTCGAGGGTGTAGAAGACGAAGCTGGCATCGACGCTGAACGCGCCGAAGTAGGCTTCGCGATCGTTACGGGCGAAGGCGGAAACCAGATCGGCAGCCGCTTTCAACACCTGATCACGTTCGTTCATCACCGATCCTCAGCGATGGACCACGCCAGGCAGTACGCAGAGCATTTCGTACAGCAGGTTGGCGGCCAGCAGCGAAGTGTTGCCGGTGGTGTCGTAAGCGGGCGAGACTTCTACCAGATCGCAACCAATCAGGTCGAGGCCTTGGCAGCCGCGAACGATCTCAATGGCCTGAATGGTCGTCAGACCACCGATTTCCGGGGTGCCGGTGCCTGGTGCCCAGGCCGGGTCGATGCCGTCGATGTCGAAGCTCAGGTAAACCGGGCCGCCACCGACTTTCTCGCGAACTTCGGCCATCAATGGCGCGAGGGATTTGTGCCAGCACTCTTCGGCCTGGACCACACGGAAGCCCTGGTTACGGCTCCAGTTGAAGTCGTCAGCGGTGTAGCCCTGGGCACGCAGACCGATTTGCACAACGCGGTCCGGTTCAATCAGGCCTTCTTCGACGGCGCGGCGGAAAGTGGTGCCGTGGGCGATTTTCTCGCCGAACATGTGATCGTTCACATCGGCGTGGGCGTCGATGTGCACCAGGCCGACCTTGCCGTGTTTCTTGTGGATGGCACGCAGGATCGGCAGGGTGATGGTGTGGTCACCGCCCAGGGTCAGCGGGATCACATCGTGTTCGAGGATGTTGTCGTAGGATTCTTCGATGATCCGTACGGCATCCAGCAGGTTGAAGGTGTTGATCGCCACGTCGCCGATGTCGGCAACCGACAGTGAGTCGAACGGTGCTGCACCGGTAGCCATGTTGTAAGGGCGGATCATCACCGATTCGGCGCGGATGTCACGCGGCCCGAAGCGAGTGCCGGGGCGCAGCGAAGTACCGATGTCCAGCGGCACGCCAACGAAGGCGGCGTCGAGGCCAGCAGCGGTAGGAACATGGGGGAGTCGCAGCATGGTGGCGATGCCGCCGAAACGCGGCATTTCGTTGCCGCCCAGTGGTTGGTGAAGAATCTTGTCCACGGGTAGGGCCTCATCGTCGTTGTTTTATTTATTGGGTTGCGCCGTTCACGGACGGGACGGGCGAACCTTGTGGGCCGATTCTGCGAAATGTAGTGGGCGGGAAGAATCGCTACGGGCAAATACTTAGTTCAGATTTTTCTAAACTAATGGCGAGAGCGGAGATAGACTTCTTGCTCTGCAAAGAAGCCCTGAGGCGAGGGCGCAAGCTCCCTCGCCACAAGAGCAACCTGAATTAGCTTGTATTCGGAGCCCGCATGGCCAACGCTTTACCCGACCTGAAACTATTGCGCATCTTCGTCAGCGTGGTGCGCCATCAGGGATTCGCCAACGCCCAGCAAGCGCTCAACCTCTCGACGTCGGCCATCAGCACCTACATGAGCCAGCTCGAATCGGCCCTGGGCCTGGTGTTGTGCCATCGCGGCCGGGGCGGCTTCAGCCTGACCAGCAAAGGCGAGTTGTTCCATCAGGAAACCCTGCGCCTGCTGGGCGAGCTGGAAGGTTTCGAACAATACGCCGCCGCGCTCAAGGGCGAACTACGCGGCACGCTGAACCTCGGGGTGATCGACTCCACCGTCAGCGACAAGGCCTTGCCGTTCGCCGAAGCCATCGGCGCCTACAGCCAGGAACATCCTGCGGTGCACTTGCACCTCTCGGTCATGAGCCCTTATGAATTGCAGCTCGGCGTACAGGACAACCGCCTCGACCTGGCCATCGGCGCGTTCTCCACGCGTATGAGCGGCCTGGTGTACATGCCGCTGTATCGCGAGCAGCACTGGCTGTATTGCAGCTCGCGGCATCCCCTGTTCAATGAGCGGCGCATCCCCGAGCAAGTCATCACCCAACAGCGCATGGTCGGTCGCGGCTACTGGAGCCAGGCCGAACTGGCCCGCCACGGCTTCAAGCACAGCGCCGCCACGGTGGAGAGTATGGAGGCGCAACTGATCCTGGTGCTGTCCGGCGCCTACATCGGCTACCTGCCGGAGCACTACGCCCAGGCCTGGGCCGACAAGGGCGATTTGCGCGTGCTGCTGCCGGCGACTTTCGGCTATCAGGCGCCGTTCTCGATGATCGTGCGCCGGGGCCGCAGCCGCGAGCCGTTGATCCAGACTTTCCGTGATCTGCTCAAAGCACAACTGAATCAGGCGTAAAGACGATGTCCAGAATTCAATGTCCCCGTTGCCTGCGCCCGCAAAGCCATTGCCTGTGCCCGCTGATTCCCAGCCTCGACAGCCGCACCCGGGTGCTGTTGTTGCAGCATCCGAGTGAAGTCAATCATGCGTTGAACACCGCACGACTGGCAGCGCTCGGGTTGCAGAAGGCCGAGCTGATCGTCGGTGAGGTGTTTGAGGATTTGCCGGCGCTGCTGAATCAGCCAGGTTATCGGGCGCGGCTGTTGTTTCCCGGCGAGGACGCGCAACCGATGCAGGCGTATACCGCCGCCGATGAGCCGCTGTTGCTGGTGGTCCCGGACGGCACCTGGCGCAAGGCGCGCAAGATGCTGCACCTCAATCCGCTGCTGGCGGCGCTGCCTCGGGTGACGCTGGCCGAGGGCGGCGTGTCCCGCTATCGACTGCGCAAGGCACCGGGACCGGGAGCATTGTCGACAGTAGAGGCAATTGCGCAGGCGCTGGAAACCCTCGAGGCACCGGCAACATTTGCGCCGTTGCTGAAGCCGTTCGAGGCGTTGATCGAGGGGCAGATTGCGGCGATGGGGGAGGAGACTTACCAGCGTAATCATGCTGACAGATGATCGTTGTATGCGCCGGCCTCTTCGCGAGCAGGCTCGCTCCCACTGTTGATTGGGTTCCTTAAGAAGAAACGCGAACAACTGTGGGAGCGAGCCTGCTCGCGAAGGCGGCGGCTCAATCACCGAAGCTCTCAGGGCAAGA
This sequence comes from Pseudomonas reinekei, assembly GCF_001945365.1. GTDB lineage: Bacteria > Pseudomonadota > Gammaproteobacteria > Pseudomonadales > Pseudomonadaceae > Aquipseudomonas > Aquipseudomonas reinekei. The sequence goes on along the minus strand of NZ_MSTQ01000020.1, from coordinate 8,231 downwards.
CTACCTTTCCCGCATCGCCTCGGTCCTGGCTTTCAGTACCGGCTTCAGCAAGTAATCCAGCACGGTCTTTTCCCCGGTAATGATATCCACCGTCGCCACCATCCCAGGAATGATCAGCAGCGGTTTCACGTCCCCGCCCAGATGGTTTTTATCGGTGCGCACCTGGATCAGGTAGAAGCTGTTGCCCTTGTCATCGGTGATGGTGTCGGCGCCGATCAACTCCAGCTTCGCACTCAAGCCACCGTAGATTGTGTAGTCGTACGCGGTGAACTTGACCATGGCTTTCTGGCCCGGATGCAGGAACGCAACGTCCTGTGGCCGGACCTTGGCTTCGATCAGCAGGTTGTCTTCCAGCGGCACGATTTCCAGCATGTCGCTGCCGGGCTGGACCACGCCGCCGATGGTGTTGACCTTCAATACCTTGATGATGCCTTTGACCGGCGAGGTCACGGTGGTGCGGGTCACGCGGTCGTCGATGGCGATGCTCGATGCAGTGATTTTCGACAGGTCGGTGCGCTTCTCGTTGAGCTCCTTGGCCGCGTCCGAGCGGAAGGACTGTTCCGATTCGTCGATCTTGCTCCTGATCTCGGCAATCGCCGATTCCGCTCGGGGAATCGCCAGGGTCGTGGCGTTCAGCGAGCCACGGATTTCCACGGCGCTGCGCTTGAGCCGCAGGATCTCTACCGGCGACACGGCGCCGGTCTTGACCAGGGGCTCGGACATATTCATCTCCTGATTGACCAGCGCCAGGCTCGAGCTGTACTGACCGGCTTTCGAGCGGAATTCCGCCAGTTCCTGGGTTTTTTGCCTCAGTTGTTCTGACAGTGTGCGTTGCTCGCTGGCCAGTCGGCGTTGCCGTTGTTCGTACAAAGAGCGCTCGTCCTCGGCCACTTGCGGCGCCTTGGCGATCACTTCGTCCGACAGCTTGAAGGGCCGGCCTTCCGCTTCCGCCGACAGCCGTTCGACCTGCGCGGTCAGTGCATAACGATCGACTTCGCTTTCGCCCTTGTTCGACAGGTAGCGCGTGTCATCGAGGCGCAGCAAGGTGTCGCCCTTGTTCACCATTTGCCCTTCGCGCACGAAGATCTCAGTGACGATGCCGCCCTCCAGGTTCTGGATCACCTGGACCTTGCTCGACGGTATCGCCTTGCCTTCGCCCATGGTGACTTCCTGCAACACCGCAAATTTGGCCCACACCAGCGCGCTGATCAGCAGCGCGGCCGCCAGCCACACGGTCACCCGTGACCAGCGCGGCGAGTCCTGCAACGAGGCGCCGGCGGTTTCCGGCATGAATTCGGCCTCGGCGCTTTTGCCGAAACTCTCGAAGTACCCGCGATCTTTGGAAGCATCCGTTGAAGCAGACATGAGCGTCTCCTAGACCGCGGCAGAGCCGACGCGGCCCTTGCGCAATGCATCGATGACCGCTTCTTTCGGCCCGTCGGCGACGATCCGCCCGTTGTCGAGCACCACCAGTCGATCCACCAGGCTGAGCATCGATGTGCGGTGCGTGACCAGCAGCACGGTTTTGCCCTGGACCCAGTTGTGGAGTTTTTGCCGCAGAACATCCTCGCTGCTGTTGTCCATGGCGCTAGTGGGTTCGTCGAGCAACATGATCGGCGGGTCGAGCAGCAGCGCCCGGGCCAGTAACACGGCCTGGCGTTGCCCGCCGGACAGAAGCTGCCCACGCTCGCCGACGGGCCGGTCGAAGCCTTGCGGGTGTTGCCGGGCCAGTTCGGTGACGCCGGTGAGTTCGGCGACTTCGAGCATGCGGGCGTCGCTGATGTAACGTGCGCCGAGGGTCAGGTTGTCGCGCAGGCTGCCGGCCAGCAGCGGCAAGTCATGGGCGACATAACCGATCTGATGGCGCAGGTCGGCGACGTCCAGTTGCCGCAGGTCCAGGCCATCAAGCAGGAGCTGGCCTTCTTGCGGCTCATAAAAACCCATCACCAGTCGCCCCAGCGTGCTTTTGCCCGAACCGCTGCGACCGATGATGCCGATACGTTCGCCGGGTTTGACGCTGAAACTGATGTTGGCCAGCGCCGGCGCGGCCTGGCCGTTGTAGTGGAACGTCACGCCGACCACATCCAGTGCGCCTCGCAGTTGCGTGCGTTCGAGAGGCCGCTGCCGGGCATCGCGCTCCTGGGGCAGCGACATCAGCGCATCGGTACTTTTCATGGTCAGTTGCGCTTGCTGGTAGCGGGTGATCAGCCCGGCGATTTGCCCCAGCGGTGCCAGCACGCGACTGCCGAGCATGTAGGTCGCCACCAGTGCGCCGACGCTGAGGTTACCGGCAATGATGCTGTACACCCCGGCCACGATGGTCGCCATGCCGGAAAACTGCTGGATGAACAACGTGCCGTTGGTGGCCAGTGCCGAGAGGTTGCGCGCATGGCTGTCGAGGCGGGTGAGGGCGCCGTGGGTGCTTTCCCACTTGTGCTGGCGCTCGCTTTCGGCGCTGCATGCCTTGAGGGTTTCCAGGCCACCGAGGGTTTCGATCAGCAGCGCCTGGCGTTCAGCGCCGAGGCTCAAGCTTTTCTGCACGGTGTCGCGCAGGCGTGTCTGAATGATCATGGCGAAGATGATGGTGATCGGAAACGCCAGCAGCGGAATCACCACCAGCCAGCCGCCGAGCAGGCCGATCACCACCAGCATCAGCAGTGCGAAGGGCAGGTCGATCAGGCTGGTCAGGGTCACGGCCGTGAGAAACTCCCGCAGGCCCTGAAAGTCATGGATGCTCTGGGCAAAGCCGCCGATGGTCGCCGGCCGTGCTTTCATCGCCATGCCGGTGATGCGTTCGAACAAAGTCGCCGAGAGGATTACGTCGGTCTTCTTGCCGGCGGTGTCCAGCAAGTGGGCGCGTACCACCCGCAGCACCAGTTCGAAACCGGTGCCGATCAGCAAGCCGATGGACAACACCCACAAGGTCGAAGTGGCCTGGTTCGGCACCACGCGGTCGTAGGTCTGCATCACGAACAGCGGCACCATCAGGCCCAACAGGTTGATCAGGAAGCTGGCGAGGATCGCATCGCTGTACAGCCATTTCGACAGTTTCAGGGTGTCGCGAAACCACGCCTGTACCCGGGGCACCAGTGGCGAGCGCAGGTCTTCGAGTTCGTGCCGTGGCCGGGCGAACAAGGCTTGCCCGGTGTAATGTTCTGCCAGCTCTTGCGGGCTGATCCATTGTTCGCCACCGTCGGCTTCGCTGGGCAGGATCAGCACCCGGCCGTCTTCGCCATAGCGGCGCAGGACAGCGGTGCGTCCATGGGTGAGCAGCAGCATCACGGGCAGGTTGAGCGGGGAGATGTCTTTCAGATCACGGCGCAGCAGGCGCGCCTGCAAACCGGCCCGGGCTGCAGCGCGGGGCAGCAGGTCCAGGCTCAGGCGTTGGTGTGCCATTGGCAGCCCGGCACTCAGGCTGGCGCGACTGACCGTCGCGCCGTGGAGTTTGCAGAGAATCAGCAGACCGTCCAGAAGCGGGTCATCGAAGCTCAGGCGCGGATCGACACCCGTGTTGCCAGGTTCCATGCTGGTCAATTTGATCGCTCCGTTTGCGCTACAACAATGGGTACGGATATCTACAAGTCCACCCTTTAAGGGCGGCCGCAGCCTGCGGGTGGTGTTTATCTAAGAGCAGGCAGACGGGCATCGCTTTTCACTTCGGTCTGCGCGATGGCGTCGGCGGGCAGGACGACCCGTTGTTTGCTCAACAACTGCCCCATGTTCGCCAGCACCCGGTACATCGAAAACTCTTCGGTGTAGCGCACTTCGGTGTAGCGGCGGTTGGCGTTGTAAAGCTCGTTTTCGCTGTCCAGCAGATCGAGCAGGGTGCGTTGGCCGAGGCCGAACTGATCCTGATACGCCATGCGTACGCGTTTGCTGGTGTCGGCGTATTCACGGGCGGTCGGGGTTTGTTTCTTGGCGTTGACCATGGCGTTCCAGGCCAGATTGATGTTTTCGTTGAGCTGGCGCAGGGCGTTGTTGCGGATGTCCATCGCCTGATTGATCTTGTGCGCATCCGATTGCAGGCGCGCCTTGTCGCTGCCGCCGCGGAACAGGTTGTAGTTCATCACCACGCCGACCCGCCATTCGTTGTCATGGCCTTCTTCGCCCGCGATGTTGTTGTTCGCGCCCACTGCCGCCTCGGCGTCGAAACGTGGGTAGAACGGCGACTTGGCGACTTCGTACTGGCTCTCGGCCGATTGCACGTCGGCCTGGGCGGATTTCAGATACGGGTTATTTTCCACCATGCTTTGCTGAGCTTCCTGCAGCGTGGCCGGCAGTTCGCCGCGGGTCGACGGCGGTGTTTCCAGCTCGTCGGGCAGGCGTCCGACCACAGCCGCGAAGTTCGATTCGGCGTCCGCCAGGTCAACTTCGGCGGTGTCGAGGTTGTTCTCCGCCAGTGCCCGACGTGCGGTGGACTGGTCGGCGTCAGCGTTGCTGCCGACCCCGCGCTCGGTACGCAGGCCGATCTGATCGTTGACGCGCAAGTGAGCCTGCAGGTTGTTCTTGGCCAGCGTCACCAGTTCGCGGCGCTTGAGCACTTCGAGGTAGACCTCGATGGTACGCAGGGCCAGGTCCTGGGCGGTGCCCTGGGCGTAGTAGGCTCGGGAGTTGACCACGCCTTTGGTGCGTTCGACTTCGTTGGCCGTGTTGAACCCGTCGAAGAGCATCTGCCGCAGACGCAGTTCCGACTGGGTGTAATTGAGGATTTCGGTGTGATGGTTACCGAACGCGCGGGTGTTGGTGTTATCGCTGTACCCGCGCCCGTACGCGGCATTCAAGTCCACTGATGGATAAAAGCCCCCCTTCGCGACCTTCACGTCTTCGTCAGCCGACAAACGGCTGTCTACTCGCGACGCCAGTTCCGGGTGGGTGGCGATGGTGCTCTGGATGGCTTCGGTCAATGACATGGCGTGAGCTTGAGACGTGCAGGCCATGGCCAATAAAACTGCGCTGCAGAGGGGGGTTAATAGGCGCATGGTGCATCTCCCTGGAGTCCTGATGGTTCTTTATAAGTCGCCATTTATTTGACGACATTTATAGGTCAACCGTTTCACGCGTTTTACAGAAGAGCTAAGAACATTCTGGAGAGAACCTAAGAAGTATTTTTCATAACGCCTATGCCAAAAAAAACTTATGCGCTCTGCCAAATCCAAGACATTGTTCAATTCGAAAGCCCTTGTTTTATGAGCTTTAGGGCGCTCATCGGGGGCTTGATGGAAAGTTCCAATCCACTTATCGACATGGGCGGAGAAGTGCTGGAGGGGAGGGACGCGGAGCGGATTGGGTGACGGTTTTTTGTCACTCTGGTAGTTCAAAACCGTTACGCAACGCTCACAGGGCGGACTGTTTTTGTTCGGGATTTCGATGCCATTGATTGCAAAGGCATTTGAGGTCAAAAACCTCACCACCGCCGGTGAGCAACACGCAGGGCGAGATCATCGCCAGGGCAGTGGCTGACTCAGGTTGCGCCATTGACCGGTGGGCGATCCGCCCGGCAGCCCGCTTGAGCCATGTGCATGTTCTCCGCAACAGAAAAAGGTGCCGACAGCGGTTGGCAGCGGAGGAAATGCACATGGCTACGCTCATCGGTACAGTCAGCAAGATCATCGGTCAGGTGTTCGCGGTAGCGAGCGACGGCACGCGTCGTGTCCTGGTCGAGGGCGACCGGCTGTTCGCCGGTGATCAACTCAATACCGGAGCCGAAGGCGCGGTAGCGGTGCGTTTGCAAAATGGCCAGGAGCTGACCCTCGGCCGCGGCAGCAGCCTGCAAATGACCCCTCAATTGCTGGCCAATCAAGTGCCTCACGTAGACACCGCCGAAGCGGTGACGCCAAGCCAGGCGCAACTGAGCGATGTCGAACAACTGCAAAAAGCCATTGCTGCCGGTGACGACCCGACGCAAACCGCCGAAGCCACGGCGGCCGGGCCATCGACCGGAGCACCGGGTGGTGCGGCAGGGGGCGGGCACAGTTTCGTGATGCTCGAAGAGGTCGGTGGGCGCGTCGATCCGAACATCGGGTTTCCCACTGCCGGGTTCAATGGCATCCCCGAGTTTCCGGACGAGCGCCTCGCGGGCGATATTGATCCAGACGGCGACCCGGCGGCGGTAACTGCCCCAGTGCTGCCGCCAGTGGTTACCCCACAGGTTCCCCCGGCGGCAGACAACCCGGTCACGCTCAACGGCCTGTCGGTGGAAGGCGGTGAACTCTCCGTCAAGGAAGCCAGCCTCGCCACTGGGTCGGCCAGCAATCCAGGTGCCCTGACACAGAACGGCACGTTCACCATCAACGCCCCTGACGGTTTGAGCAGCCTGAGCATCGGCGGGATCAACGTGATCAGCGGCGGTGTGGCCAGTGGTTTCCCGCAGTCGATCACCACTCCGTTGGGCAGCACCTTGACCATCACCGGTTACAACCCGGTCACCGGCGTGGTGAGTTACAGCTACACCCTCAATGGCAGTGAAACCCACACCACCGATGACGGCACCAGCCTCAGCGAACAATTCACCGTGGTGGCCAGTGACAGCGATGGCGACACCGCTACCGGGTCGCTGGACATCAACATCACCGACGACTTGCCCAAAGCCATCGACGACGATAACGGCGTGGCGTCGGAAACCCAGTTGACCCTCAACGGCAACGTGCTGACCAACGATGTGCAAGGCGCGGACCGTGTGCCGGTCGGTGAAAACTCCGGGCCGATCACCCCCGGTACGTTCGTCGGCACGTACGGCACCCTGGTGCTGAATGCCAACGGCACTTACACCTACACCCTGAACACCAGCGACCCCGATTTCAAAGCCCTGCACGGCGGTGGCAACGGCACCGAGACGTTCACCTACACCCTGACCGATGCCGACGGCGACAGCAGCACCGCCAACCTGGTGCTCAACATCCACAACAACGACGATGGGGTGACGATCAACGGCCTCGAGGTCGAGGGCGGTGAACTGACCGTCTACGAAAAAAATCTCAGCGATGGCAGTAGCTCTGATGCACCGGCATTGACCCAGAGCGGCACCTTCACCATCACCGCCCTCGACGGCGTGCAGACCCTGACCATCGGCGGCATCAACGTGGTGGTCGGCGGTGTGAGCGCAGGGTTCCCGCAATCGATCACCACGCCGTTGGGCAGCACGCTGACCATCACCGGATTCAACCCGCAAACCGGTGTGGTGAGCTACAGCTATACCCTGACCGACAACGAAGCGCATCCGAACGCCAACGGTGCCAACAGCCTGTCCGAGCAATTCGCGGTCACCGTGGTCGACGACAACGGCACCACCGCCAACGGCAGCCTGGACGTCAACATCGTCGACGACCTGCCCAAAGGCGTGGATGACAGTAACCTTTCGACCGCGTCGGAGTCCTTGCTGACCCTCAACGGCAACGTGCTGACCAACGATGTGCAAGGCGCGGACCGTGTGCCGGTCGGTGAAAACTCCGGGCCGATCACCCCCGGTACGTTCGTCGGCACGTACGGCACCCTGGTGCTGAATGCCAACGGCACTTACACCTACACCCTGAACACCAGCGACGCCGATTTCAAAGCCCTGCACGGCGGTGGCAACGGCACCGAGACGTTCACCTACACGCTGACCGATGCCGATGGCGATACCAGCACGGCCAATCTGGTGCTGAACATCCACAACAATGACGATGGGGTGACCCTCAACGGCCTCGACGTGTCTGGCGGTGAACTCACGGTCTACGAGAAAAACCTCACGGACGGCACCAGTCCAAACACTCCGGCGCTGACCCAAAGCGGCACCTTCACGGTGACTGCACTCGATGGCCTGCAAACCCTGACAGTGGGCGGCATTACCGTGGTCAGCGGTGGCGTGGCCGTCGGTTTCCCACAATCGATCACCACCCCGTTGGGCAGCACGCTGACCATCACCGGGTTCAACCCCGAAACCGGCGTGGTCAGCTACAGCTACACCCTGGTCGACAACGAAACCCATCCGGATGCCGACGGCACCAACAGCATCACCGAGAACTTCAACGTCGTCGCGACTGACACCGATGGCAGCACCGCGTCCGGGCAGATCAACGTCAACATCGTCGATGATTTGCCCACCGCCAAGCCTGACGCGGACTCCGTACAGGAAGGCGGCACCGTCAGCGGCAATGTGCTGGACAACGACATCGGCGGCGCCGACGGTCTGGGCGCGGTGATCGGTGTGCGTGCCGGTGGCAATACTTCGACCCCGGCAGTCGGCGGTCTCA
>NZ_MSTQ01000001.1 GCF_001945365.1 Pseudomonas reinekei | reverse complement strand
CCCATCGGCGCAAAGCAGACTCGCCGACACCAAGCGAGCGGCTGGCCTCAATGAAGCTGTAATCCTGCTTGAGAACGAGGTCGGCAGCCTCGCGTTTGAACTCAGGGGAAAAGGTACGGCGTTGTTTGGTCATCTGACACCTCGATCTGGCGAGCATTCTCGCCTATATGGGTGTCCGGTTTCATTAGACCACTACAATTGACCCGCGAATTCAACGTGACGGAATCACATCCGACAGAACTTCGATCTACACCCGAGAGTCAAGACCTTTACACGTTCTGACGGTATGTTCCGCCGGAATGCTCGATGCACCCTCTGGCAGCACGCCGATGAAGCGCCAGGAATAGGGGCGGGCGACTAAGATCCAGAGACGCCGGGCACATCCATGTTTATTTTGCGCCAGGCAGCTTCGGAGAAGCTGTAAGCCGAAAAAGCGATTAAACCCAGTGCCATCACCATCAAAATCAAGGCTCCGGCTGGCAGGTTCTGCAGAGCATCTAGGGCTTCCTTCATGCCAGGGGGATCCGTGGCCTTATAGCGGGAACCGCCTATCGCCAGAAGCAGGGCGATCTCGATAAACACCACGCCTCGGGCGATGAGTCCAAATCGAGACACGGGGCGTATATAACGCATGACGTCTTCATCAGCCTCAAAGTACTTCTCGAACGACGCCTTCCATCCCTTGATGATGTGAGCAACGCCTACGCCTAACGGGATGAGGGCCACGAAGTAGATCAACAGGTTTGAATGATCCCAGGACAAAAGATGGGCCAGTAAATCCTTTGTCTCCCCACCTGCGGAGCGGCCTGAACTCCGCACGCCAGTGATCAGGAGGCCCACTGCAAAAAACGCAAGCGCACCGTTAACCAAACCTCCCGCCAACAAACCTGCCCGAATCACCAAACCCTTGAATTTCGTACCGTGATGATCGACGTCGTGAATCGCTTGCAGCACTCGCCACCCGGCAAAGGCGAGTAAACCAGCCACGACCAGGCCGACGAGGACATATCCGAAAGGCTGGCTCAGTAAGGCCTCAAGGGCTTTGTGACTGTCTTTTGGCCTTGTCGAGTCTTGAGCCGCCAGCAGAGCGAAGATACCAATGATCAGATACAGAACACCTCGAGCGGCATATCCGCCCCGAGCGAGGACGACAAGGGTGTGTTGAGCGGACATTGGATTATTTCCGAGGGCTTATACAACAACAGACTCATTGCTTCGCAAGGGGTTCGATAAAGCGACTCGTTTGGACCCAAAGGGGCGACGAATCCGCGTTTGAGTGCTGTTTCATGATGGGCGTCCTTGATGATCAGGTCCGGCTGCATTTCAGCCACAGGCTCAAGGACCGCTTGCAACGGGTCGCGGGTCAAAGCAACTTGGGTGGTCACATTGATGCCTTTTCCTGCCCATCACAATCGAGCAGAAGACGGGACTTCTGTAAGCGCGCCACGCCACCTGCCTTGACCACGGGGCTTAACCAATGCGGTTGCGGGTCGTTGAACACCTTAATCAATACTTCGTAAAAAACGAACTATTCCCCACGAATAAACGATTTTTGTTGTGGTAACTGGCTCGTTAGCATGGCCCCACCAGCCTATTGCTGCTTCATACGGAGACAGTAAATGACCGCCATCAGCGTTGGCCAATCCTGGATGTGGGCCGCCTTCATCGTGTTCGTCCTTGCCATGTTGGCGCTCGATCTGTTCGTCTTCGGGGGGCGCAAGGCGCATCGTGTTTCGGTCCGCGAAGCGCTGGCCTGGGTCATCGCCTGGGTCAGCCTGGCACTGGTCTTCGCCGCTCTGCTCTGGTGGTATCTGCACAGCCATGTCGGCGCCGAAGTGGCCAAGCGAACAACGCTCGAATTTCTCACCGGCTACCTGATCGAACAGTCGCTGTCGATCGACAACATGTTCGTTTTCGTGATGATCTTCGGCTACTTCGCCGTGCCACCAGAGTTGCAGCGCCGAGTCCTGCTCTATGGCGTGCTCGGCGCCATCGTCATGCGCGCCGGTATGATTTTCGCCGGTGTCTGGCTGGTGCAGGAGTTTGCCTGGCTGCTTTATGTCTTCGGTGCTTTCCTCGTCATCACCGGCATCAAGATGCTGATCTTCGCCAACCAGCAGCCAGACCTCGAGAAGAACCCTTTGCTGCGCTGGCTGCGTAGTCATATTCGCATCACCGATGGCTTTCACGGCGAGCGCTTTTTCGTGCGCCAGAACGGCCTGCTCTGGGCGACACCGATGTTCCTGGTGCTGGTACTGGTCGAGGCCAGCGACCTGGTGTTCGCGGTGGATAGCATCCCGGCTATTTTTGCCGTCACCACCGACCCCTTCATCGTGTTCACCTCCAACATCTTCGCCATCATGGGCCTGCGTGCACTGTATTTTCTGCTTGCCGACATGGCCGACCGCTTTCACTTGCTCAAATATGGCCTGGCCATCGTGCTGGTGTTCATCGGCGGCAAGATGCTGGTCGCGCCCTGGTGGCACGTGCCGATCCAATGGTCGCTGTCCACAGTCGGCGGCATCATCTTGATTTCCGTCCTGTTGAGCCTGACTTTAACGAAGAGCAAAACACGGGTTACGGGAGAGCAATGATGAATCAGAAATGTTGGCGCCGATGTGGATTTGACCCAGGCTACCGGAAATCAATGACCTTCCCGAATACTTGTCTTCACAAATCGCCTCGTCACGGATCCAGTGAATGATCTTTTCAGGCGATATTCAGCCTGTCGCAACTGGCTGAAAGCAGCCAGGAGCAATCAGTGGACAAAGACCTTCGCAAGGTCAAGGCGCGCTCTGACTAACACGAAGGGCGCAGCCGGCCATGTGGACGTTCGACTTGTCCACTACGACCTGAAGTTAACGGTCGGCTTGGCCCAGATTCAGATTGAGCAAGCCAGTCGCTCGCCCAACCGCTCTACCAACCTTACGAGATAACCGTCGACATCCTGGACGATGAATTCTCGCTGACGTACTTCTACATTTTCAGCTTGATACCAAGTGTCTTTGCATTCTCGGTAGAGTGAAAATCCAGCCTGATCAAGTTTTTCGATGATAGGGGCGACAGCTTCAACATCAATCTGTAGGTTCATGCCTCTTCCAAACAGCCTCGTCAACGACGCTGTCAACCATTGACCCGCATCCGAATCACTACTCAAGCATTACTTGAGTGCCATTCAAATTAAGGTATGCAAATCCATCTTCCGGGCGTTGATAAGTTACCTTGAACCCCAGACAAGAAACCCAAAAAGCTAAGCTGCTCTCCAGATTGATCGTCCCAGGCTGGTCATCAGCGAGCCGGCGCTTACCTCCTACATCCAGGTGCCGATGTTCGAGGCGATGGCTGGCCAGCCAAATTCAGCGGAAAGCACTGTGGTTGAGCGCGCGCCCCCCCCCGCGAGGCTTTTACGCTGACCATGTCAGAATGCAAAGCACGAGCAGCCGAAGGCGCCCCAGAAACCCTGGTAGTCGCTGACCGGCACGCTGCTGCGGCGCGCGCGGTCATGCTGATGCTGGTGCACAGCGCAGGAACCGATGCACTGGTGGATACTGGCGGTTAGCGGCGCGGCGTGGGGGCTCCAGTGGCCTGGCACGATGGCAACAGGCGACCAGTCGGGCATCACCGGCAGGGTCGGCGGAGCCAGTTTGTCGAACTCGCTGGTGGCATGCACCACTTTGCCACCGACCACGGTCAGCACCGATTCCAGCCATTTGATCTGCTCTTCCTCGACGCTGAAGAAGTCCGCCGACAAGGCCACCAGGTCGGCGAGCTGGCCTACGCGAATCTGGCCCTTCTTGCCTTGCTCGCTGGAGAACCAGGCGCTGCCGTGGGTAAACAACTGCAGGGCGGTGGCGCGTGGCAGGCCCTGCGGGTAGAGCGTGGTGCCACCAACGGTCTTGCCGCTGACCAGCCAGTACAACGCGGTCCAGGGATTGTAGCTGGCCACACGGGTGGCATCGGTACCGGCGCCAACCGGCACGCCTTCAGCCAGCATGCGCTGGATAGGCGGCGTGGTCTCGGCGGATTTGGCGCCGTACCGGTCAATGAAGTACTCGCCCTGGAAGGCCATGCGGTGCTGTATGGCAATGCCGCCACCGAGAGCACGAACGCGCTCGATATTGCGTGGGCTAATGGTCTCGGCATGGTCGAACAGCCACGGCAGCCCGTTGAAGGGAATGTCGCGATCGACTTTCTCGAACACGTCGAGCATGCGCGAGATGGATTCGTCATAAGTGGCGTGCAGGCGGAACGGCCAGCGCTGCTCGACCAGATGGCGTACCACCGGCTCCAGTTCATCTTCAATGGTCGGCGCCAAGTCCGGACGCGGCTCGAGGAAGTCTTCAAAGTCGGCGGCGGAGAACACCAACATCTCGCCGGCGCCATTGTGACGCAGGAAATCGTCGCCTTGGTGCAGCTTGACGCTGCCAGTCCAGTTCTTGAAGTCGGTCAGCTCTTCTTTGGGCTTTTGGGTGAACAGGTTGTAGGCAATGCGTACAGTGAGCTGGTCCCTCTCAGCCAACTCCTGGATCACCTGATAGTCGTCCGGATAGTTCTGGTAGCCGCCGCCGGCGTCAATCGCACTGGTCACGCCCAGACGATTGAGTTCACGCATGAACTGTCGTGTGGAGTTGACCTGGTATTCCAGCGGCAGCTTCGGCCCCTTGGCCAGGGTGGCGTAGAGGATCAGCGCATTGGGCCGGGCGATCAGCATACCAGTGGGCACGCCGCTGGCATCACGCTGTATTTCGCCGCCGGGAGGGGCGGGGGTGTTCTTATCGTAGCCTACAGCGCGCAACGCGGCGCGGTTGAGTAGCGCGCGATCGTAAAGATGAAGGACGAAAACCGGGGTATCCGGCGCAGCCATGTTCAGCTCATCCAGTGTCGGAAGGCGCTTCTCGGCGAACTGAAATTCGGTCCAGCCACCGACTACGCGCACCCATTGTGGCGTCGGCGTGCGATCAGCCTGCTCTTTGAGCATGCGCATGGCATCGGCTAACGACGGCACGCCCTCCCAGCGCAGTTCCAGGTTGTAGTTGAGGCCACCGCGGATCAGGTGCAGGTGAGAGTCATTGAGGCCTGGGATAACGGTGCGCTTCTGCAGGTCGACCACGCGGGTGGCGTCGCCGCGCAGGGCCATGGCTTCGGCATCGCTACCCACGGCGATGAAGCGGCCGTCCTTGATAGCCACAGCGCTGGCGTGTGGCTTCTCGGGGTCGACCGTGTGCAGGCGACCGTTAAACAGGATGAGATCGGCACTCATGGCGCCTCCTTGGGAACTGCTGAAGGATTCGTTGGCGAAAGCGTAAATGGGCAGGGCGGACCAGATGGCTCCAGCAGCACCTAGTACCCCGCCAGCGGCGAGCAGGCGCCGGCGCTTGTGGTCAAAAGATTCATGGGTCATGGCTGACCAGCCTTGGGCTCGGGGGCCAGCCAAGCGGCAAACACACGCGTGGCAATGGGCATGAACAAGTACACCACGAGTAAGACGATGCTCAGGGTAATCAGCAGTGTGCTCATGAGGTGGCCGGTGAGCCAAGGGACAAGGCCGAACACGGGTTGCCATAAAAGTGGTACGAGTATGCTCAGCGGCATGATCACCAAGAAAGTCACAACGGCCTGTTTCCAGCGCGGTGGTGGCTCTTGGGCGTTGCCAGGTACGAACCAGAAATCCTTGCCCAGCAGGACCTCGGTATTGTCACCAGCATGCAGTAAGGGCTGCACCTTGGTGACCAGCTGTTTGCGTATTTCGGAATCGATCCAGCTCTTCATGTGTTGCAGTTGGTCAAAACGCAGCACGCTGGTGAAGTTCACGAAGCCGGCCTGGCGTTCACGCACCACATCGACGCCCAGATGACCATTACAACGACCGGCGGTTTCGATGATTTGCCGCAGCCAGGTTTCGTAGAGAGCTTCATGCTGTTGGCTGACCTGATGACGTACCACCAGGGTGACGGTATCCGCGGATGTCTCATTCATTCAGCTGTCTCCGCATCTATTGCGAGTTGGGGACCAGCCCCCGGTATGGGGGCTGGCATTGGCTCAGATAGGTGCGGCAACGGGTGCCAGGGTCGGGCCATGTTCCACACGCTCAGGTGCCTTGTGAACCATGGTATAGCAATAGTCCACGCCCATGCCGTAGGCGCCAGAGTGCTCTTTGACCAGTGCCATGACGGCGTCGTAGGTGTCGCGATTCTTCCAGTCGCGTTGCCACTCCAACAGCACCTGTTGCCAGGTCACCGGTACCACGCCGGCCTGGATCATGCGCTGCATGGAGTAGTCATGTGCTTCCTGTGTGGTGCCACCAGAAGCATCGGCGACCATGTAGATCTCGTAGCCGGCATCGTGCATGGCCGAGAGGGCGAAGGTGGTGTTGCACACCTCGGTCCACAGGCCGGAGACGATGATCTTGTTGCGGCCGTTCTTCTTCAGCGAATCGCGGACTTTTTGGTCGTCCCACGAATTCATCGAGGTGCGCTCCAGAATTGGCGCATCGGGGAATACGGCGAGCAGTTCGGGATAGGTGTGACCGGAAAAACTATCCGTCTCCACCGTGGTGATAGTAGTCGGAATGTTGAAAATTTTGGCTGCTTTGGCCAAGCCTACAGTGTTGTTTTTCAGGGTTTGCCGGTCGATGCTCTGTACGCCGAAGGCCATTTGTGGCTGCTGGTCGATGAAGATCAGCTGGCTGTTCTGGGGGGTCAAGACTTCGGTTTTTTGATTATTCATTATAGTTACCTGTCAGTAAATCGATGGTCTTAAAGCAAATACTGGCGGCCGCTGTGCTTCGTTATTTCCAAGTTAGGCGACGGAGATTTCAAAACGATCACGGCCCGTGATTCAACTTCAACTTAGCCGATATCCAGATACCGTTGGTGTGCATTTATGTGCTTCGAGTAGCGCAAAAATGCACCCTGTAGGGTGTTTTTACGGTGCTAGCATTTTCCGCTCAATAACTTCGAACACCGCTATTCGCGCGGTTCGTTCTGTACGTACAAGGAGAATGCAATGGCAGCTTCACGTCCGATCAGCAAGAAAACCGCTTACTGGGGTGTTCCATGGGAGGAGAACTATGGCTATCCGCAGGCAAGGCAGGTTGGAAACGATATTTATATCTCCGGCCAATTCAACCACGACGAAGACGGCAACCTTGTCGCTCCTGCACCGCTGAATAGCGAAGGTAAGCCCAGCGATTTCTCCACTATGGGAGAGCAGATGAGCAAGGCCTACGACAACATCTCCAAACTACTCGCTTTGTATGGCGCGTCACTGGATGACGTCGTTGAAGAGACGTTGTATGTATTGGATATGGATGCGGCGTTCGCCGTTGTAGGTAATGTTCGCAAGGCCGCCTTTGGCAGTGAACATCCCCAATGCGCCAGCAACATCATTGGCGTATCCAGGTTGGCTCAACGTTCGCAACTCATTGAAATCGCCTGCAAGGCAGTCATGGGGGCTCGTGCCGACTAAGTAAGACTCCCGGTTGCGATCTACGCAACCGGGAGAACTCTCTGCCCCTCGATCAAGGGGTGATGGCTAGCTGCGGCCGTTGCAAAAGGAACGATGAACGTATGGGCTCACGCATTCCCCGCGGCGATTGGTGCACAGGCTGAGTGGTGTCCAGGCCTCTGACTCATTTCCGGAATATCTTTCTTCGCCCGGTACACTTGACTATCTGATGAAGTAATTCGCTTTAGCGAATACAACCACCGAAGTTGCCCGACATTTCAGTGTTGATCAGCATGTTCTCCCGCTCAGCGGCAATGGTATTCAGGTGCAAGTGAAGAAAGTTACGGGCCGGCTTGAGTAATGCCGATGTTCCTCACATTAACCCTCAAAGCGTCGTAACGACCTATAAATTTTTGCCGAGTGGGGCGCTGGTGCCTTCAAGAAATAATAATGGAGTTAGAAACCAAATTATGCGAAATCCAGCTGATTCTGGAATGCATTTATGCGTTTTGAATAGCACTGAAATGCACTCTCAGGGGGCGTTTTCCTGGTGGTAGGATTTCTCCTCAAGGCTACGTGGTCAGCCTGACGTCGACGTGCAGGCGCACTTTGAACGACTTGACTGGAAACCGGCCGGTCTCCCTCACCTAATTGAACGACTCATCGCGGATCGCGCGGCTTTTGAGTCAAAGGCATCACGCATGGAAATTTCCACACAATTTATCATCCATGAAACCGATCACTGGATCGTTAACCATCACATGTCATCCGCCCTTCCCGGTTACTTGGTACTTGGGTCTAGAGCTCACGTGCATTCGTTGGGCGATCTTCCCTGCGACGCGCTGATGGAATTGGGCACCCTATTAGCAACGGTTCAGACAATCCTCCAGTTGCAGATGAACCCGAAATGGCTATACATCAGCCGGTTCGGTCATGATCCCGGCTACTCCATCCACTTTCATTTCATTCCGGTGTACCACTGGGTTGAAGAGCTATTTTGGAACGATGCCCGCTATAGATTTTTAAATACCTTAGGGTCCAAGGAAACCGCGCAGGCCCTGACTGATGGGGCGGAGCTGACGCTGTTCGTCTGGCGCGAATTTGGAGAGCGCTCTGATCCTTGCGCTATAAAAGGGCCTTCGGTCAGTCAGGTAATTGCTGACCTGCGTAAGGCGTTCAAATAGTTCATTCCGCGTGGCTCGAAGATCATCTGCTCAAGTTCGCAGTAAGGCGTCTCCGTAGGATGGAGGGTTCTGGATTGCATGCACTCCAGGTGTCCACCTAAATTGATCTGACCCATTTCTGGCCCATCAAGCGGATTTTTCATGCACCCTCGCGGCGTACCTACAGCAAATCTTTCAAAGCCCAGGTCATCCAGCAGTGCTCCGAGCCCGGCGCCTCCATCGCCAAAATCGCCTTGGGCTAAAACCTGAATGTCGGCCTCGACCAGCTGAGTCCCGAACAAATGCGTGCACTCGCGGCGCAGTTGCACCCACTGATCGATGTGCTGCTGCGATCATGTGTTTGATCCAGTCGGCCCAGAACAATAGGCAAGATCCGCATGCTTGCCTGAAAGATGTGTTGACTTGTCTGCCTGCGCAGCGAGCGAGTGAGGTTGGGGGGCTATTGCCGCACGAGTAGTGTCCGGTGTGTCATGCATGATGAATTGGTCGGACGCTTAACTTTGGTCTTTACTTTCGAGCGGACAGGTGTGGTCGATCGCGACCTGGCCTTGATTTAGTCAGCATCAGGGAATGATCAATGAAGTGCATCCGATTGAAAAAAAGTTATCCGGGAAAATCCTCTAAAAAACTCATCACATTACGATGGGCATCCATTGGCATTCTGGTATCGGGCTTTTCCTTCAGCGGCCTCAGCGCTGCCTCCACCAAGGCTGCTGCTCAAGTGGCGGACACCGTTTATTTCGGCGGATCCATATTGACCATGGAGGGCGATAGTCCAACCTATGCTGAAGCGATATCCGTGAAAGACGGAAAGATTCTGTCTATTGGAAAAAAGATCGATGTCCTGAAAGATCAGGGCGAACACAGCCGTCTCGTGGATTTGCAAAGTAAGGTACTACTTCCTGGATTTATTGATGCACATGGTCATGCCTGGACGACGGGCTTTCAGAAACTTTCCGCTAACCTTTTACCCCCTCCGGATGGAGGGGGGAAATCCATTCACGCTGTATTAGAAGCGTTAAAAAGCTGGCAGCAAAAGAACGCTGCCGCAATCGACAAGGTTGGCTGGATTATCGGATTTGGTTATGACGATTCTCAATTGGAGGAGGGGGAGCATCCCACGGCAGATGATCTTGACCACGTTTCCACCGACTTGCCTGTTGTCATCATTCATCAGTCAGCCCACTTGGCAGTGATGAATCATAAAGCCCTGGAAATGTCCGGTATTTCGGCGGAGACCCCCAATCCCCCGGGTGGCGTGATTCGCCGTACAAGCGACGGCAAAACGCCTAACGGCGTATTAGAGGAAATGGCGTTTTTCGCCCCTATTTTCAAACTAATGGCAACGTTTGATCCTTCGGTGAATGAAACAATTGCCTTGGCTGGAGCCGATTACTACGCACAATACGGATTTACTACGGCTCAGGAGGGGCGAGCTAGCAAAGTGCAGGTAGAGACTTGGCAAAAACTGGCAAGCCAAAAAAAGATGAAGATTGATGTGGCGGCCTATCCTGATCTTCAGGCGGAGGGAGAGTTCATGAAAACGGTTTCTGCGGGGACCGACTATGACAACCACTTCCGAATCGCCGGGGTCAAGCTCAGCCTAGATGGTTCTCCTCAAGGGCGCACTGCTTGGCTGACAGAACCGTACAAGATTCCACCGCCAGGTATGCCAGCCGACTACAAAGGCTACCCAGCAATTCCCGAGGAAAAAGTCAGAGAAGAGCTTGTCAACACCGCATTCGAGAATAACTGGCAACTGCTAGCCCATTGCAATGGCGATGCAGCGTCCGATGCGTTCATTGACGCGGTGGAAAAAGCTGAGAAGAAGTTTGGCAAAGGTGATCGTCGCACGGTCATGATCCATGCTCAGGCTGTTCGCGAAGATCAGTTAGACATGATGAAAACGCTAGGCATCATCCCATCTTTCTTCGGCATGCAGATGTTCTATTGGGGGGACTGGCACCGTGACGTGACCGTGGGCAAAGAGCGTGCATTTCGCTGGGATCCTGCCGCTTCTGCAATCAAGCGTGGAATGTTGTTCACTGAACATCACGACGCGCCTGTCGCAACGCCTAGCGCAATGATGATCATCTTTGCCTCAGTCAACCGCACCAGTCGAACGCAAGAGGTAATCGGGCCTGACCAGCGCATCAGCCCTTATATGGCCTTGAAGTCGATTACAGCCTTTGCGGCTTATCAATATTTCGAAGAACGTAGCAAAGGGACTTTACAGCCTGGCAAGCTCGCCGACTTCGTCATCCTGGATAAAGATCCGACGAAAGTTCCCCCTGAAACTATCAATAACATCATGGTTCTCGAGACGATCAAAGAGGGCGATACCGTCTACCAAGCAGTTAAACGATAGCGGGCTATAAGTGCCAAGACTCCTGGCTGCACCCGACACGGAAGGGCCGGGCTTTAGACTTTTTAACAGCTTGAACTTCTTGGGCGTCCTTGTTTTTCGGGGTATTTGTATCCCCCAAAATACTCGGGCGCGCTAGAACTTTCTAAAGCCAGCAGGTGTGTGGCAGACGCTTACCGATTTTTTTCAAAAGGTAAAACAGCCTAAGACTCCTGGTTCAGACCGAGGCGGCCGGGAGAGCGCTGCACCCCTCGATCAAGGGCTTCTGCCTGGCAACTTCAGCGGCGCAAAAAACCATGAACGCCTTTACTCGTGGAGATTTCCGAATGTCCTGATGAGTGAGCAGCCACAGTTCGTCATCAAGCTCATCTACAACCGGGCCGACCCGCACCAACCCTGGCGTTATGTCTCCAAGCATGCAGGGAAGAAACCCAAAGCCGAGTCCCGCCGCTATTGCAGCGCTCGCAGCAGCGACTGAATCAGTACGGTACGAGATATTGTTGGCGGCAACTCTGCTTTCGACGTAGCTCGTTGCCTTAAGGTTCGACAAACCCGCTGAGTAAGAAACCCACGCTTGATCTTCAGCGTAGGGGAGGGCGGAGGACCTGTTTCTGGCGCAGCCGTAAGGCGCCCAGGCAATGGTTGCAAGTTTTCTTCCTACCAGGCTTTCTGACGGTTTTGTGGTGGCTCTCACCGCGATATCCGATTCGTCTCGAGCAAGACTCAACGTCGGATTGCCTACCAAAACTTCGATCGCTATCCCTTCATTAAGCGCCTTGAAGTCAGCAATGATAGGGGTGAGAAAGTACAGCAGCAGTGAATCACTGGTCGTAATTCGAAGCTTTCCAAGTGTCCCCTGACTTGCTCGTGATACACGTCGCGTCACACTGACGATATCGAGTTCCACACGCTCACCGAGTGCCTGCAATTCTGCGCCTTCAGCCGTGAGCATGTATCCAGAACTGCGATGATCGAATAGGGCGACCCCGAGAGTTTTCTCAACCTGAGCCACTCGGCGTGACACGGTGGATACATTGATTCCAAGCTTCTTGGCAGTAGCGGAACGATTGCGGCATTCGCTGAGCGTTTTGATGATGCGTAGATCGTCCCAGGAAAGTTGGTTTACGGCATCGCTCAAATCCCACTTGGCGCTGCCATGTGTGCTTTGAATCGATGAGGCACTTTTAGATGAAGATTTCACGCCAAAGCCTTCTAATTATTATGTTTATTCACCATACGAAAAGGCTGGAGAAAAGCCGGAGTGGCGAAAAATTGGTCCGAACGAAATGTCCAGCGAGCCTACACTATCTACTGAATCAGAGGGTGCACCTGCGAACGCAGCAGCCATTTTTCGGCCCCTATGATCTAGGGAGGCTGTTGAACCTCAGACCTGGTGCCCTAAATTCGAGTTCCCTTGCTGTTTTAAACGTTGTTAAGTAGATGTGTTTAAGCGTTCGGGCGCTTACTTCCTGAAAGCTACGTGGCCTTGCGCCGTTGCCTACGGTTACGCCAGAATCCGCCGGCTTGTGCGTCTAGGAGCTGCTCGGTAACTTGATTCGCGTCACTGCAAATCAGTGATCGGGTTTCGCAGCCCGCTAATCTCTAGGCGCGCATCGTCTACCGTCCGTGAGCAGACTCGTCGGGTCTGTCACTCATGTCATGGCGGCTGTGCGTGGGAGACCCCAGGGTCTGCCAGGTTCCTAGAGTCCTGGTCTGCGAACCCGCGTACAGCTGCCACCTAATTTTCGTTTCGCAGCGAATGGTGGCAGCTCCATTACTCTAGGAGATCCACTATGTTCAAAGTTACGCCAAACCCACCCGAATCCGATCCAGCATCCCCGTACGAACCCGACTCAAAAAAGCTCAACGAAGCCGCCGAACGCGCGCTCAACTTCCATTTTCCGTCGACGGCCGATATCAAAGCGACGCCGCGCACGGTCAGCACCCTGTTTACGGTCGATCCCGAAGCCACGAGCGAAACCCTGATGGTGTATCTGGTCGAAACGCTGGCCTCGGTCGACGTGATGGTTCACCAGTTGGTGGATCATCTGGACGGCGGGTCGCGCAACGCGCTGCTGGGTATTTCCAACAGCGTGATGCTGGCGGAAATCACGGCGAACCGGGTGCTGGATCAGATCGATCCGCCAGAGTGATCCAGTAACGACGCTGCAAAAAAAACCACCCCGACACGTTCAATGCCGGGGTGGTTTACAGACGCTTGACTATTTCTTCAGATCAAAGCGATCCAGGTTCATCACCTTGGTCCACGCGGCCACGAAGTCCTTGACCAGTTTCTCCTGTCCGCCGGCACTGGCATAGACTTCGGCCAGGGCCCGCAGTTGAGAGTTGGAACCAAAGACCAGGTCGACGCGGGTCGCGGTCCATTTCTGTTGCCCGGTCTTGCGGTCGTGACCGGTGAATTCTTCATTAGCCTCCGACACGGGCTTCCATTCCACGCCCATGTCCAGCAGGTTGGTGAAGAAGTCGTTGGTCAGCGCTTCCGGTCGGCTGGTGAAGACGCCGTGGGCGGTTTTGCCGACGTTGGTGTTGAGCACGCGCATGCCGCCAATGAGCGCGGTCATTTCTGGTGCGGTGAGGGTCAGCAGCTGTGCCTTGTCGATCAGCAGTTTTTCCGCCGGGACGGTGTAGCGGCCCTTGAGGAAGTTGCGGAAGCCGTCGGCGATGGGTTCGAGGAAGCCAAAGGAGTCGACATCGGTCTGCTCCTGGCTGGCGTCCATTCGCCCTGGCGTGAACGGCACCGTGACGGTGTGTCCGGTGTTTTTCGCAGCCTGTTCGACACCGGCACAACCGGCCAGCACGATCAGGTCAGCCAGCGAGACCTTCTTGCCGCCCGTGTTGAACGCCTGCTGGATGCCTTCGAGTTTGCCCAGCACACTGGCCAGTTGTTCCGGTTGGTTGGCCTGCCAGGCGTTCTGTGGGGCCAGACGCAGGCGCCCGCCGTTGGCACCGCCGCGTTTGTCGGAACCACGGAAGGTCGAAGCCGCCGCCCACGCTG
Organism: Pseudomonas reinekei; assembly: GCF_001945365.1. GTDB lineage: Bacteria > Pseudomonadota > Gammaproteobacteria > Pseudomonadales > Pseudomonadaceae > Aquipseudomonas > Aquipseudomonas reinekei. The sequence goes on along the minus strand of NZ_MSTQ01000001.1, from coordinate 578,212 downwards.
TGGAGACAAGCTGCGAAACCGTCAGCCCCGACGCCAGCAGATTGCTTTTGAGCGCCGCCACATCACTGTCATTGATCAGCTCATGATCGACCTCAGGGATGGGGTCTTGCCACAGCAACACCTCGTTGGGCATTTCCGGACCGAGATAGCGCGACAATGGCCCCATGTCGCGGTGGATCAGTTTGTACCAGGCGCGGGCAAAGGCGTCTGCCAGTTGATCCGGATTCTCCAGGAAACGTCGCGAAATCGGCTCGTAGATCGGGTCGAAGCGCAGCGCCAGGTCGGTGGTCAACATTGTCGGATCACGACGTTTTGACGGGTCGTGGGCATCCGGGATGATGCCTGCACCGGCACCATTTTTTGGCTTCCACTGGTGGGCGCCCGCCGGGCTCTTGGTCAGTTCCCATTCGAAACCGAATACGTTCTCCAGGAAGTTATTGCTCCATTGGGTCGGGGTCGTGGTCCAGGTCACTTCCAGGCCGCTGGTGATGGTATCGGCACCTTTGCCGGTGCCGAATGTGTTGCGCCAGCCAAGGCCCTGTTCCTCGAGGCCGGCCGCTTCGGGTTCCGGCCCGACATTGTCCGCAGGCCCTGCGCCGTGGGTTTTACCGAAGGCATGGCCACCGGCAATCAGCGCCACGGTTTCTTCGTCGTTCATCGCCATGCGGCCGAAGGTTTCGCGAATGTCCAGGCCGGCGGCGACCGGGTCCGGATTGGCTTCGGGGCCTTCCGGATTCACATAGATCAGGCCCATTTGCACGGCGGCCAGGGGGTTTTCCAGATTGCGGCCAGGCTCGACACGGCTGTCTTCGTTTTCCCCTGGCTCGGCCACGAGCGGGCCTTCACCGGGTTTCTGCATGGGTTCATCGTTTTTGCCGTAGCGGGAGTCACCGGCCAGCCATTTGCTTTCCGAACCCCAGTAGACGTCTTCGTCCGGTTCCCAGACATCCGGACGGCCACCGGAGAAGCCGAAGGTCTTGAAGCCCATGGACTCCAGCGCGACGTTGCCGGTGAGCACGATCAGGTCGGCCCAGGAAATGTTGCGGCCGTATTTTTGCTTGATCGGCCAGAGCAGTCGGCGCGCCTTGTCGAGGCTGACGTTGTCAGGCCAGCTGTTGAGCGGGGCAAAGCGTTGCTGCCCGGAACCGGCGCCGCCACGCCCGTCACCGGTGCGATAGGTACCCGCGGCGTGCCAGGCCATGCGCACGAAAAGCGGGCCGTAGTGGCCGAAGTCGGCGGGCCACCAGTCCTGCGAGTCGGTCATCAGCGCCGTCAGGTCGCGCTTGACGGCTGCAAAGTCCAGCGCCTTGAACGCCTCGGCATAGTCAAAGCCCTCGTCCATGGGGTCGGACAGGGACGAGTGCTGGTGCAGGATTTTCAGATTCAGTTGGTTAGGCCACCAGTCACGGTTGGTTGTGCCACCGCCAGCGGCCTGATGAAACGGGCATTTCGATTCAGTTGCCATGTGTGAGCTACCCTCGGTCGTGTCATTCAGCTATCCGCCCCGGTTGATGGACGGACAGCGGTGATTGAAATCAATGACTCAGGCTTCTGGCCCTGCATTTCGATCCTTTGATCGTTGTGGCCATGGGGGCATTCTGAACACAGGCAACGCGCTTGCCGACAGGATGACCCACGGTACGCCCAGTCAGTTGCTGACTCGTTCTTATCTCGTTATCAGGTCTTGGCCGGCCAGATGGCGCCGGCGTTAGATAATGCTAGTCGCCCCTTGGGAAGTCAGCTAATAGCCACAGTATTGGTCGCTGATAGGTGAAATCTTTCAGGGGCGAGCTGTTGTGCAAAGCCGTCAGGCCTTGACCCAGTGTTGACGGCTCCAGCTGCTCAACGTATCGACAGCGAATACCAGTAATAGCATGGCCAGGATGACCGTGCTGGCTTGAGCCTCCTGAAACAGGCTGAGGCTGACGTACAGCATCTGTCCCAGACCGCCGGCACCGACGAAACCGAGCACACTGGCCATGCGGATGTTGTTCTCCCAGCGGTACAGGATGTAGGCCACCAGTTGCGGCCACAGGTTGGGCAGCGTGCCGTAACAGAACGCCCACACGGCGTTGCCGCCTTGCAGGCGAATCGCTTCGGCCGGTTGCGGCGGGGTGTTTTCCAGCGCTTCGGCAAACAACCGGCCGAGGACGCCGGTGGTGTGCAGGGCCAACGCCAGCGTGCCGGCATTGGGGCCGAGCCCGGCGGCCAGCACCATCAGCGCGGCCCACACCAGCTCCGGCACCGCGCGCAGGGCATTGAGCACCAGGCGTGAGGCGCTCTGCAGCGGCCAGCCGAAGCGTCCCGCCGCCGGCAACGCCAACATCAGGCCAAACACCGCCGCGAGCAACGTGCCCAGGGCCGACATGGCGATGGTTTCCAGTGCGCCGTGGACAATGGCCTGCAGGTGAGCGGTGCTCAGGTCGGGGCTAAGGAAGCGCTGGGCATACGCCGCCATGCGCTCGAGATTGCCGGTGGCACCCAACTCGCCCAGGTCGATGCCCAAATAGATGAAAGAGGCGATGACCGCCGCGCCGATGCCGAGCAGCAGCGTCAGGTTGATCAGGCGATTCATGCCAGCCTCCAGCGCAGCAGGCGGCTGAGTTGATCGGCGAACAACACCAGCATCAGGAACGTCAGCAGCAGACTGGCCACTTCACCCCCGGCGAACATGCGCAGCGACAGGTCCATTTGCTGGCCGAGGCCACCGGCACCGACAAACCCCATCACCACCGAGGCGCGGATCGCGCATTCCCAGCGGTACACCGTGTACGAGACCAGCTCCGCCGCAACATTGGGCAGGATCCCGTAAGCGAAGGCCGCGAGGCGGCCGCTGCCGGCTTGCAGCAGGGCGTGGGCCGGACGCTGGTCCACCGATTCATAGATTTCCGCGTAGACCTTGCCCAGCATGCCGCTGTAGGTAATGGCGATGGCCAGAACCCCGGCCGTGGGGCCGAGGCCGACGGCGCGCACGAACAGCAACGCCCAGACGATCTCCGGCACGCTGCGCAGGAAGATCAGCAGACCGCGCACCGGCCAGCGCAGCCATTGCCCCCCATAGTCAGGACGCCCGGAGCGCGACGCCGCCGACAGCGACAATGCGCGACTGGCCAACAGGCTGGCGGGCACCGCCAGTAACAGCGCCAGGGCCATGCCCGCCGTGGCGATGGCCAGGGTTTGCAGGGTGGCTTGCAGGAGCAACGGCAGGAAGTCTTCGCCATGGGCCGGTGGCCAGAACGCAGCGACAAAACGGCCCATTTCGCTCTGACTGTCGCTGGCTACCAGCACGCTCAAGTCCAGCTCACTGAAGCGAATGCCAGGCCACAGCAAGGCAATGGCCAACAGTGTCAGCAATAGGCGGGGGCGGGTGGCCGGGTCTCGGGTATCGCGCTTCAGCATCGGGGAATCTGCACAACCAGAGGGGCCGGCGGCACCGGTGGGGAAAGCAACTGTTCGTTGGCGTAGAGCCTGTCGAGCCGTTCGCGGTCGACTTCGCTGGCCGGCAGATCGAACAGGATCTGCCCGTCTCGCAAGCCGATGATGCGTGAAAAATGCGACAGCGCCAGTTCTACCGCATGCAGGCTGGCGACCAGCGTGACGTTGTGTTCGCGGGCATGACGGCACAGCACTGAAAGGGTGTGTTCGGCCAGTACCGGGTCCATCGCTGACACCGGTTCATCGGCCAACAATACCTCGGGCGCCTGATACAGCACGCGGGCAATGCCCACGCGCTGTAGCTGGCCTCCGGACAGTTGCTGGCACTGGGTGAACAGCTTGTCGCTCAAGTCCAGCCGGGCCAGCGCCGCGCGTGCGCCGGCAATATCCAGCGGATGCAGCAGGTTCATCAGGCTTTTGCCCAACCCCCACTGGCCAATCTTGCCGGCCAGCACCGCCGTGACCACCCGCTGACGCGGTGGCAGCGGCGGCGACTGGTGCACCAGGCCGATGCGCGCACGCAACCGCTGGCGCTGGCGGGCAGACAGCTGCCACGCCCGTTCCCCGAGGACTTGTACCTCGCCACTGCTCGGTTGCAGGGCAGTGCCCAGCAGATTGAGCAGGCTGGATTTACCCGCGCCGGAAGGACCGATGATGGCGACCTGTTCGTTCGCACCGATGTGCAGGTCCACGCCATGCAGCGCGTGGACCCCATTGGCATGGGTCAGGTTGACCCGGTTCAGCTGCAAGGTCATTTGAGCAGGTCGGCAGCGCGCGCGGCTTCCTCGATGCCCTTGTAGTTGTCAGGGTTGGTTTCGATGAAGCGGCTGGCAGCCTGCAGATCGAGGATTTCCTTGTCCGCCGGTTTGGCCGGATCGAGGGCCAGGAACGCCGCCTTGATTTTTGCGGCCAGCGCCGGGTCGAGCGTGCCTCGCACGGTCCAGTTGTAATCGAAGTAGGCCGGGGTGGTGGCAAATACTTTGACCTTGTTGGTGTCGACCTTGCCGGCGGCCACCAGTTTTTCCCAGACGCTGGCGTTGAGCACGCCGGCATCGACTTTACCGGCCTGGACCCAGGCAACCGTGGCGTCATGGGCGCCGGAATAGCCGACGCGGCTGAAATAGTTTTCCGGCTTGATGCCATCCTTGAGCATGAAATAACGCGGCATCAGGCTGCCGGACGTGGAAGACACCGAACCGAAGGCGAAGGTCTTGCCCTTGAGATCGGCAAGGGATTTGACGGCCGGGTCGGCGGTGATGAATTTACTGGTGAACTGGGCATCCTGTTCACGCTGGACCAGAGGGATGGCATTACCGGTTTTCAGTCGAGCCTGCACGAAGGTGAAACCGCCGAGCCAGGCCAGGTCGATTCGGTCAGTGGCCAGCGCCTCGACCACCGCCGGGTAGTCGCTCACGGGCACGAACTCGACTTTCATGCCCAACTGTTGTTCCAGATAGGCGCCCAGGGGTTTGAATTTGCGCAGCAGTTCGGTGGGGGCTTCGTCGGGAATCGCGCTGACTTTCAGGGTGTCGGCGGCTTGCGCCAGCAAAGTGCTGATGGACAGGGTCAAGCCGACGGCCAATGCGAGGGTACGCTTGAGCATGAAAGTTCTCCGTTTCATTCACTACAAAATAAGGCGATGCGACTCGCATGGACGATGAGAGGCATGGCGCAGTGAGAGGGTAGCCGAAACGGAGGGTCAGCATGAACTCCTGCATGGCAGGCGAGGTGTTTGATCAGGCGCCCCGTCGACCTGAAGAGGTCGCCGGACGCCGGTCATCAAACGGTCAGTAAACATCCCGCAAGTAGCGTTTTTGCTCGCTCATCTGCCGCCAGTAATCGGCAGCGGATTGCGCGTCAAGTCCGCCATGGCATTGCGCGACCTGCCGCAAGGCCTGGTCGACGTCTTTGGCCATGTGGCTGGCATCACCGCAGATGTACAGCTGCGCGCCTTCCTGCAGCCAGCGCCACAGTTCGGCGCCTTGTTCGCGGATGCGATCCTGCACGTAGATTTTCTGTGCCTGATCGCGAGAAAACGCCAGGCTCAACCGGGTCAGCAGGCCATCGTGTTGCATGTCCTGCAATTCATCGCGGTAGTAGAAGTCGCTCGCGGCATGTTGCTCGCCAAAGAACAGCCAGTTACGGCCCTGATCACCCCGGGCCCGACGCTCCTGCAAGAACCCGCGAAAAGGCGCCACGCCGGTGCCCGGGCCGATCATGATCATCGGCACATCACCATCGGCCGGGGCGCGGAAGTGCTTCGACGGCTGCACGAAAACCGGCACATGAGCGTTCTGGGCCCGGTCGGCGAGAAAGGTCGAAGACACGCCTTTGCGTTTGCCATAGCGGACGGCGGCGACGGTGAGATGCACTTCCTGTGGGTGCACCTTGGGACTGGACGCGATGGAATACAGGCGCGGTTGCAGGCGTTTGAGGGTGCCCAGCAATTCGCTGGCCGAGCACTCAAGCGGAAACGCTTGCAGCACGTCCGCCAGTTGCCGGCCCCACAGCCATTCCTTCAGCTGCGCCTTGCGCTCGCTGCCCAGCAGTTGTTTCAGTGCCGGGTTGGCGCTGCGTTCGGCGATGAATGCCAGGGTGTCGGGGCTGGGGCGGGCGATTTCCAGATGCTCGGTCAGCGCCTGGCGCAAGGGCACTTCACCGAGCTTGTCGAGGTGGACGCAGGTGTCGGCATTCATCCGCGTCAGTGAGAGCAATTCGTCGACCAGTTCAGGGCAGTTGCGCGGATAAACCCCCAGCGCGTCCCCGGCCTCGTAACGGATGCCCGAGTCCGCCAGGTCCAGGGCAAACATCCGGGTGTCCTTGTTGCTGCTTTGGCGGTTGAGGTGAAGGTTGGTCAGCAGGCGAGAGGCATGCGGTCGGGTTTTGCCGGGGGCTTCGGCCGGGGCGGGCGCAGTATTGCCGGTCGGCGCGTCTACCACCGACGGCGCAGGCTTAAGGGCTCGGTGCAATTGAGTGAGCCAGTTGTCGGCTTGCACTTCGAACTCGGTGTCGCAATCGACCCGTTCAAGCAGGCGTGTGGCGCCCAGTTCATGCAGGCGCTGATCGAGTTGCTTGCCGTGCTGGCAGAACTGGTCGTAGTTCGGGTCACCCAAGGCCAGCACTGCAAAACGCAGGGATTCCAGGCGCATCTCGGCCGTGCTCAGGGTGTGCCAGAAACCTTCGCCATTGTCAGGGGGATCGCCGTCGCCAAAGGTGCTGCTGATCAGCGCCAGGTTTTGGGTGCGCGCCAGTTTGCTGGCTGCAAAGTCAGCCATCGGGCTCAGCTCCACGGCAATCCCGTCGTCGCGCAAGCGCGCGGCAAAACGCTCGGCCAGCGCTTCGGCATTGCCGGTTTGAGAAGCCCAGAGCAGGGTCAGCGCGGGCGTGCAGTCTGTCGCCATCGCGTTCGAAGACACGGGGCTGTCGGCCAGTTCGACGCGGCTGAACAACCCGCCCAGCACACCGTCCAGCCACAATCGGGTTTCAGCTGCCAGGGGCGCGTTGGGTGGCATCACCGGCACGCCAACGGCCTGGCGACCCGCAGTGGATTGCAGGCCCGTGATAAACCCGGCGAGGTATGTGCGTTCCTTATCGTTGAGTGGCGGGGAGGGCAGGCTGCGAATGCCCGCGAGATCGGCAAAGGTCTCGATGCTCGACATGGCGAGTTCCTCCGAGTGTGTGCAAGCGGGGCGTGGGGCGGCGGCAGGCGCGGGCGTTTCGAGAAACTGATGGTTGATCAGTTCGACCCGTTGCAGGGCGACGGCACAGAACTTGAATTCTGGCTGCTGCGAGATCGGGTCCACGGCGTCGCTGGTCACGGCGTTGATGGCCAGGTTCTCGCCAAACACATCGTTCCAGTGAAAAGGCGCAAAACAGTTGCCCTGGCGCACACGCTCGGTCACGACCGCCGGCAATACCGCACGCCCCCGCAGCGAACACACTTCGACCGGGTCTTTGTCCTTGATGCCCAGGCGGCTGGCGTCGTCGGGATGAACCTCGATGAACGGCCCGGGGTTGAGTTTGTTCAGGGTTTCGACCTTGCCGGTCTTGGTCAGGGTGTGCCACTGATGCTGCAAGCGACCGGTGTTGAGCACGAAGGGAAAGCGTTCATCGGGCATTTCCGCCGGCGACATGTGCGGGCGGGGGAAGAACGTGCCTTTGCCGTTCGCGCTCGGGAATACGATGGCGGGGCAGCTACCGTCGGCCTCGACCTTGAGTGCCTGGCTCTCGCCGTCATTGCGGTAGCGCACCGGGTTGCGCACGTCGGCGCTGGCGGACGCGCAAGGCCATTGCAGCGGCTGCTCACGCAGGCGGGCATGACTGGCGCCGCGAATGTCGTAACCGGTTTGCGGGTTCCAGGCGCGTTTGATCTCTTCGAACACCTGGTTGGCGTCGGCGTAGCTGAAGGCCTCGGCGAAGCCCATTTCGCACGCGACTCTGGCGATGATCTGCCAGTCGGGCAGGGTTTCACCGGGCGCGTCCACGGCCTTCTGCATCAGCGTGAGGTTGCGCTCAGAATTGATCATCACCCCCTCGGCCTCAGCCCACAGCGCGCCCGGCAGAAGGATGTCGGCGTAGCGATTGGTCTCGGTGTCGAGAAAGGCGTCCTGGGTGATCACCAGTTCGGCGGCCTGCAAACCTTCGATCACGGTCTGGCGGTTGGGCGCGGACGCCACCGGGTTGGTGCAGATGATCCAGCAAGCCTTGATCTGGCCGGTACGCATGTGGTCGAACATCGCCACGGTGCCGGCACCGGCGGTGCGCGGCAGGCTGTCGTGGGGGATGCTCCACAAATCCTCGACGAAAGCGCGATCCGCCTCGACCAGCAGCGAACGCTGGCCGGGCAGGCCTGGTCCCATGTAGCCCATCTCGCGGCCGCCCATGGCATTCGGTTGGCCGGTCAGGGAAAACGGCCCGCTGCCCGGACGGCAAATCGCGCCGGTGGCCAGGTGCAGGTTGCACAGGGCGTTGGTGTTCCAGGTGCCGTGGGTGCTTTGGTTGAGGCCCATGGTCCAGCAACTCATCCACTCGGCGGCTTCGCCGATCCACTGTGCGGCCTGGCGGATGTCCGCTTCGGGCAGGCCGGTGATTTCGGCGACGGTGGCCGGTGGATAATCCTCGAGGAAGCCGGGCATGGCTTCCCAGCCTTCGGTGAAGGCGGCGATGAAGGCCGGGTCGGTGTGGCCGTTTTTCACTAGCAGGTGCAGCAGGCCATTGAGCAACGCCAGGTCGGTGCCCGGTTTGATCGGCAAAAACAGATCAGCCTTGTCCGCCGTGGCGCTGCGCCGGGGGTCGACCACGATCAGTTTCGCCCCGGCCTTGACCCGATCCATCATCCGCAGGAACAGGATCGGATGACAATCGGCCATGTTGGCGCCGATCACGAAAAACAGGTTGGAACGATCGAAGTCCTCATAGGAGCCCGGAGGCCCGTCGGCACCGAGAGACAGCTTGTAGCCGCTGCTGGCGCTGGCCATGCACAAGCGCGAATTGGACTCGATGTTGGTCGTGCGGACAAAGCCTTTGGCCAGTTTGTTGATCAGGTACTGGGCCTCGAGCGACATCTGCCCCGACACGTAGAACGACAGTGCATCGGGGCCGTGATGGTCGAGGATGTTGCGCAGGCGAGCCGCCGTTTCGTTGATGGCCGAATCCATCGCCATGCGCACCGGGTCGCGGTTGCGTTCCTGGCGCAGGTAGGCATTTTCCATGCGGCCGGATTCGGCGATGGCCTTGCCGCATGTCGTGCCCTTGGTGCACAACCGGCCGAAGTTGGCGGGGTGGGTCTTATCACCCGTCACCTTGACCACCCGGTTGTCTTCGACCTGCATGACGATGCCGCAGCCCACGCCACAATAGGGACACACACTGCGCACGGTTTTGTTTGCCATCCTCGCCCCTCGAATCTCTGCCGGCACCTGAGCGGTGCGCAAACGCAAAAGGCGCCATGCGGCCCTCCGTCATGAAACGGGGGCTACACGGCGCCTTTGTCGTATAAATGCAATCAGCGTTGACTGCGATGCAGGTACTTAGCAAACAGCGCGCCAGAATGTCTGGGGCCGCGCCGGATCAGGGGTTCAAGGGAAGAAGGGGCGGTTCAGCACGCTGGCTGCATGCACTTTTATATGGCGATGCACGCAACGGTGCACCAGCCCAAGGCGAACCTTGCGGTCAGCCTTCACTGCGGAATGACAGGCGCAAACGCTCGATGATCTGTTCGACGCCGGGGCCCTGGATGCTCGGTGGTTCCGGGCTCTCGCCAAATTCGCGCCAGACGAACAGCGTCAGCTCCGCGCCATCGGTCAATGTGTGAGCGCTGGCAGCGGCGCCGAAGTTCTTCAGCAGTCGGTAGCGGTCATCCTGCCAGAACAACTCTTCGACCCACGGGTAGACCGGGATGCAATGGAAATGAATGGGGAACGCCGGATCATGGCCGAAACGGCTGATGTAGAGCCACTTGGGCTGTAATTGCGTTTGCAGGACTCTCTGCACTTTGCCGAGCAGGCCACCGAGTTCGGTGAGCGCCGCTTCGGGAAGGTCACCTAGCGAGCTGGCGTTGTGGCGCGTCCCCAGCACCAGATAGCCAGGGAGCTTCGACGACATGTGATGGTTGAGTATCCAATGTGCCGTTTCATGGATGATGAAATGTGGAGCGATGTCCATGGATGAATGTCCGTTGTAGAAGCAGGTAAAGGCAAGGTCGTGGAGCGCATTGAGCAGCAGCAACAGGTGGCAATGCAATCCCTTGGCCGTTGTCGTGTACCTTCCACTTCAGCAAGACTCTGCGTCACATGAACTCGCATCCGCTACTTCCGATTTTAGATCCGGCAGCACAAAGTGCGACACGTTTTTTTGCAAGCAACGGGTCGTGGGTGTTGCCGGTGGCGGCGCAGGTTTCGGGCGGCAGCAATTTATGGACAAAACCGGGGGCTGACCACCAGACAAGGGTGTGATTATTTAACGCCAAGGTATAAAGATCGGCGCAACGTGCCGATATAGAATGACACCGTCCGCTGTGCCCTCATTTGAGCTACACATCCAGGGAAGAACCATGAACGTCACTTCGTCCTCGTCGTCATCCAGCGCCTTGATCGCTGCCTACACCTCTGCCGCCAACAGCAGGACGTCAGAGGCCCGGGGCAAAGTGGCGGACAGCAACACGGCCACGGATCAAACACAAAATGATGACGCGGTGAGCTTCTCCAGCACGGCCACCGACTACAGCGATTCGATTGCCAGCAACGCGCCGTACTTTCCGGTGCGCGCGGGGATGAACGCCGATGCGCTGATTCTCGGTGTGGCCAAGCCCGGTGCGATTTCCAGTTCCAAGGACAAAACCTTCGCTGACGTCGCCCTCGACGCCCGCAAGCGCATGGATGAGAAGTACGCGCTGATGAAGGACAGCGGCAAGCCCTATGACAACAGCATGGCCGATCGCAATGCGTTGATGGGCGACCTTGACCGGCGTTCGCTGTATGCCGTCGCCACCAACGAAGGCGGGCACTTCTCCAAGGACGAGCAAGCGGCCGCGCAGGAGGTGATGCGTCAGCAGGCTCAACTCGCCACCGGCTACTACGTCGGACCGGAAGACCAGAAGAAGAACTGGAGAGATCCGTTCGCCAACGACCCGGTCGGTCGGGCCAAGGCTGCGCTGAACTTTATGGACAACATGAGTCCCGAGGAAAAGGCCACACCGCAATGGCTGTCCCAGCGCAACACACTGCAAACCGCGCTGGATCAGGCGACGGCGGCCGATCCGGTGGAACTGGCGAAGAAAAAACAGCTGTATTTCCCGATCCTCGCCGAGATTCTGCAGAACGGCACCAGTTGGTTCGACAAGAAAGAGTCGGACGAACAAAACGCCAGCGACGCGCTGGACAAGCTCAAGGCTATCGTCCAGTCGACCAAGTGAACCAATTCCGGCGCGTCCGATCAGGCGCGCCGGTTTCCCGCCCCTCAGCCCGGCATCGTCGCGCTGTCGTTTTCCAGGTTGCTCAGCAGCCATTCGGTGAAACTGCGCGCATTGGTCTCGCTGTCGCGATGGGTCAGCATCGCCCAGTTCGGCCCGCGAATGGTTTGCTCCACCAACGGTTGCAACAAGCCATTGGCGCGCGCCTGCCGACTCAGTAACTGGCTGACCAGGGCGATGCCCAGGCCTGCGCTGGCAGCGTCCAGCAACAGGCCGGGGTCGGAGAAGTTCAAACCCTGATCCTGCTGGCCGACATCGATCCCGGCCTCGACCGCCCAGTGGCTCCAATCCATCTCCCGTTCGCCGTGCAGCGTCGTGCGCTGTTCCTGTGGCTGTGCCAGCAGGCTCGGGTGGCAGGCCGGGTAGAGGCGGTCGGCGTGCAGCACCTTGAAACTGCATTCGGCCTGGGAACTGATGTCATCGCGCACGGCGATGTCGATGGTCTGGGTTGTCATGTCCGGCACTTCATCGGTGCTGAAAATCCACAGGTCGACGTCCGGATGGTGGCGACGAAAATCCGCCAGGCGTGGCAGCAACCAGTGCCGGGCAAAGGCCGGGGTGGTGTTGAGCACCAATTGATTGGGCTTTTGATACTGCCCCAGCCGTCGAATGCCCACCGCCAGTTGCTGCAACAGCGCCTGGGTGGTGCTGAGCAGGTCGTGACCGGCATCGGTCAGGCTGACACTGCGCCCACTGCGAAAAAACAGCGGTTGCTCAAGGTACGCCTCAAGGCTGCGGATCTGTTGGCTGATGGCCGACTGCGTGAGGTGCAACTCTTCGGCAGCCTTGTGAAAACTCCCCAGCCGGGCAGCAGCTTCGAAGCCTCTAAGCGTACTCAGTGGCGGCCAGTGTTTAAGCATATCGATAAGTTCCTCTAATCAGTTTTCTACAAAATCCATCGTTTGTTTGCCTGTTTTTACAGCCGTAGCATGCATGCCAAGACCGCCGAAGCAGCTGTCATTGAACACAATGGCTTAACTATATGGCTGATTAACCTGGAGAGCATCATGCAGCACAACAACTCTAAAAACAGCGAATGGATGATGCCCGCGGAGTGGGCCCGGCACACGGCGACCTGGATGGTCTGGCCGCACAACCAGGCGTTGTGGGAATCTGGCTGGGGCGTCACGCTACCGTTGGTGCAGGAAGACTTCGCCCGCGTGGCCAACGCCATTGCCCGTTTCGAACCGGTGAAAATGGTCGTTGACCCGTCTGCCGTGATCAGCGCCAGGGCGTTGTGCGGGTCGAACATCGAACTGATCGAGTTGGCGGTGAACGACAGTTGGTGCCGCGACTCCGGCCCGACCTTTGTCTGCCATCCGCAGCAAGGTCTGGCGGGGGTGAGCTGGCGTTTCAATGCGTGGGGCGGCAAGTCGGCCCATGAGCTGGACGAGGGGCTGGCCCGTCGCGCACTCAATCACCTCGGCCTGCCGTGCTTTGGCTCACCGCTGAGCAACGAAGGCGGGGCGATTCATGTCGACGGCGAAGGCACGCTGATCACCACCGAATCGGTGTTGCTCAACCGTAATCGCAATCCCGGAATGAGCAAGGCCGAGATGGAGGAAATCTTTGCGCGGCGGCTCGGCGTGAAGAAAACCATCTGGCTACCGGGCGATCCGGACCATGTCACCGGCGACATGACCGATGGCCATGTCGATGGCGTATGCGCATTTGCCCGTCCCGGCGTGCTGCTGCTCGACGCGACTCACGACACTCAATCGGTGTACGCCGAAGTCGCCCGTGAAAACCGCCGTGCCCTGGAACTGGCGACAGATGCGCAAGGACGCAAATTCGAACTGATTGAACTGTATGAAGCCAGTGACGCCGTGGACACCGAGACCGAAGTGTTCTGCGCCTCGTACACCAATTTCTACATCGCCAACGGCGCAATCATCATGCCGGCCTACGGCATTGATGCCGACCGCGTCGCCGCCGAAACGCTCGCCCAGGCTTTCCCCGGACGCGAGATCGTGCCGGTGCGAATCAATCATCTGGCCCATGGCGGTGGCGGTGTGCACTGCATCACCCAGCAACAGCCTGCCTGGCCGGTGGAGGGCTGATGCAATGACGCTCCTGACCATCGCCACCACCCAGATGCCCTGCAGTTGGGACCTTAAAAACAACCTCGATCAAGCCGAACAACTGGTTCGCGAGGCCGCGGCCAAAGGTGCCCAGGTCATCCTGCTGCAAGAGCTGTTTGCCACGCCTTATTTCTGCATCGAGCAAAACCATAACCACCTGGCCCTGGCCGAGGAGTTTCGCGACAGCCTGGTCCTCAAGCGTTTCGCTGCGCTGGCTAAGGAATTGGGCGTGGTGCTGCCGCTGAGCTGGTTCGAGAAGGCCGGCAATGCGTTCTTCAATTCCTTGAGCGTGGCCGATGCCGACGGGCAGTTGCTTGGCGTGTACCGCAAAACCCATATCCCCAATGCCATCGGCTATCAGGAGAAGGAATATTTCAGCCCCGGCGACACTGGTTTCCGCGTCTGGGACACCGCGTTCGGGCGTATCGGTGCCGCGATCTGCTGGGACCAGTGGTTCCCCGAGACGGCGCGTTGCCTGGCGCTGATGGGCGCGCAAGTCCTGCTGTATCCGACGGCAATCGGCTCTGAACCGGGCTGCGCGAGCCTCGATTCCCGCGACCACTGGCAAATGACCATGCGCGGCCACGCGGCGGCCAACATCCTGCCGGTGGTGGCGTCCAACCGCGTTGGCCGGGAAGCCGCGACCACCGAGCCTGCCTTGCAGATGAGCTTTTACGGCTCGTCCTTTATCTGCAATCACAAGGGCAAATTGCTCGCCGAAGCCGACCGCGACAGCACCGGCGTGCTGGTGCACAGCCTCGACCTGGCGCTCATGCACGAAGAGCGCCTGAGCTGGGGCATCTACCGCGACCGCCGTCCGGAAATGTACGGGGCGCTGTTGAGTCAGGACGGTCGCCATCTCAACGCTCGCTGGAACACCGAAGGAGTTTGATATGCAGGTTTCTCACAAACGCTTGCTCACCGCTTTGGGTTTTTCATTGTGCTGCGTTCTGCCATCGCTGCACGCCGAGGAGAAAACCCTGCGGCTGTACAACTGGGCCGACTATTTTGCTGACGACACCCTGAGCCGGTTCACTGCCGAAACCGGGATCAAGGTGATCTACGACGTGATGGATGGCAGCGAAACCCTGGAAGCCAAGATGCTCGCGGGCGGCAGCGGCTACGATTTGATCTTCCCCGGCGACACCGTGGCCGAGCGGCTGGTGCGTGCCGGCAGTCTGATGCCGCTGGACCGTTCGAAACTCACCGAGCTGGCCGATATCGATCCCGGCCTGCAAAAATTACGCAAGCAATACGAACATTCCAGCCAGGCCACCGTCCCGTACACCTGGGGCACCATCGGCCTGACCTATAACGCCGAGCAGGTCAGGCGACGCGTGCCGGATGCTCCGGTCAACAGCCTCGACATGCTGTTCAAACCGGAACTGGCGGCGAAGTTCGCCGATTGCGGCATCTCGATGATCGACTCGCCGGACGAAGTGCTGGCGGTGGTGCTCAACTACCTCGGTCGTGAGCCGCGCAGCGCCAAGCCTGAAGACCTGAAGGCAGCGAGCGAACTGCTGATGAAGTTGCGACCGTACATTCGCAAATTCCAGTCGCAACCGGTGACGGATCTGGTCAATGGCAACCTGTGCCTGTCCCTCGGCTACAGCGGTGACATGACGCAGGCGCAACGCACGGCGGATTCCGCTGGCAAGAAAACCACGTTCCAGTACCGCATCCCCCGTGAAGGCACCACGGTGTGGATGGACACCATGGCAATCCCGGTCGATGCCAGGCACCCGGAATACGCCTACGCGTTCATCAACTTTGTCATGCGTGCGCAGAACATGGCCGCCATCAGTAATTTCACCGGTTATCCGACTTCCAACGCCAAGGCGCGGGCCGATGTCGATGCCGCGATGCGCGATAACCCGGACATCTACATCGACGAAGCCACCTTTGCTCGATTGATCCCGGGCAAGGACATTCCCCAGGCTGACATGCGCGCCCGCATGCGCACCTGGACCAAGTTCAAGACGGCCACAAGCCAATGATTGCCGGCCGGCACACCCACGCCGGCCTTTGCCCACCCTTCAGGAAACAGACACATGACAACGCGTCGCGAATTCATCAAGCACGTATCGGTTGCCGCCGGTATGACCGCCGCATTCATCGGCTTGGGGCTGAGCCCCGTGCAAGTGCTGGCAGCAGGCGAGGGCCGTTGGTATATGCCGGATGAAGGCGATCGGCAGCAACAGGCGTTTATCGCATTTGGCGCCCAGGACGCCATCTGGGAAGACTTCACGGGCGACGTGCAAGCGGCCCTCGGCGTGATCGCGCGCACCATCGCCGATTTTCAACCGGTCACGGTGTTCTGTCGCGAAAATGAGCGGGATCTGGCCGAAGAACACTGCGGCACGAAAAACATCACCTATGTGATCACCGAGCTCGACGACATCTGGATGCGCGACATCGGCGCCAATTTTGTTGTCGATGGCAAGGGCGGGCTGGGCGCGGTGGATTTCAACTTCAACGGCTGGGGCAACAAGCAGCGCCACAACAAGGACGCACAAGTGGCCGCGCTGGTGGCCGACACCCAAGAAGCACGTTACTTGCGCAGCGAACTGGTGGGCGAGGGCGGTGGCATCGAGGTGGATGGCCACGGCACCGGGATCATGACCGAAAGCAGCTGGATCAATCACAATCGCAACCCCGACTGGAGCAAGGCCGACGTCGAGCAAGCACTGAAAGAGCGCCTGGGTTTGCGCAAAATCATCTGGTTGCCTGGCATCAAGGGCAAGGACATCACCGACGCCCACGTAGATTTTTACGCCCGCTTCGTCAAGCCGGGCGTGGTGATTGCCAACCTCGACAATGATCCGCAGTCCTACGATTACAAGGTCACCCGCGCCCACCTGGACATCCTGAAAAAGGCTACGGACGCTGATGGCCGGCCGTTGCAGGTGCATACGGTGTCGCCACCGCTCAAGCCGCGGCAGAATAAATTCAGCCGTCACAACCCGGATTTCGCCGCGGGCTATATCAATTACTTCGTGATCAACGGCGCCATCATCGCTCCCGAGTTCGGTGACAAGGCCGCCGACCGCAAAGCCTTCGACCTGCTGTCGCAGCTTTATCCTGACCGGGAAGTGGTGCAGCTGAATATCGATGCGATCGCTGCCGGTGGCGGTGGCATTCACTGCGTGACCAGCCATCAGCCGTGGGTTTGAATGGCTTGAGGCGCTGATTTGTCCTTTAGGCGACGGGTTCTGGCTTGTTAGCGTTAGTCGGTAATTCGCCGCGGGGGTACAGTCGAGATCACGTTCCTGGCCAACCCGGATGATCCCGATGACTCGCCCGCGCTTCTTACCCGATAACTTCACCCTGACCCTGATCGGTGTAGTCATTCTCGCCAGTCTGCTGCCAGCCAGCGGCCAGGTCGCCGTCGGTTTCGGCTGGTTGACCAACATCGCCATTGCCCTGCTGTTTTTCCTGCACGGGGCCAAGCTCTCGCGCGAATCGATCATCGCCGGCGCCGGCCACTGGCGTTTGCATTTGCTGGTGTTCGGTCTGACCTTCGTCCTGTTCCCATTGCTCGGCCTGGCGCTCAAGCCGGTCCTGTCGCCGTTGATTGGCGACAACCTCTACATGGGCATGCTCTACCTCTGCGCATTGCCCGCCACGGTGCAATCGGCGATTGCCTTTACCTCGTTGGCACGAGGGAACATTCCGGCGGCGATTTGCAGCGCGGCGGCGTCGAGCCTGTTCGGGATCTTTCTCACGCCATTGCTGGTGACGTTGTTGCTGGACGTGCATGGCGACGGCGGTTCGACACTCGATGCCATCCTGAAAATCAGCATGCAACTGTTGCTGCCGTTCATTGCCGGGCAAATCGCCCGCCGCTGGATCGGCGCCTGGGTGGCGCGCAACAAGGGCTGGCTGAAGTTCGTCGATCAGGGTTCGATTCTGCTGGTGGTCTACGGTGCGTTCAGCGAGGCCGTGATCGAAGGCATCTGGCATCAGATTCCGTTGCGCGACCTGGCCGGGTTGGTGGTGGCCTGCTGCGTGCTGTTGGGGCTGGTGCTGGTGGCCTCCACGGTACTCGGCAAAGCCTTCGGCTTCAGCCAGGAGGACCGTATCACCATCCTGTTCTGTGGCTCGAAGAAAAGCCTGGCCACCGGCGTGCCGATGGCTCAGGTGCTGTTCGCCGGCAGTACCATCGGCGTGCTGATCCTGCCGTTGATGCTGTTCCATCAGATTCAGTTGATGGTCTGCGCGGTACTTGCGCAGCGCTACGCCAATCGCCCGGAATCGGTGCCCGAGTTGATGGGGCAAGTCGATCCTTGATGGCGTCCAGCCAAGCCATGGGTTAGCTGGACGCTCACGGGCCGGTCAGTGCGAATGCCGAGGCTCGCCACCGCTGCGGGCGATCACTCGCAAGTGCAGGGTGGCCGGTTCCAGGCAGCCGCCGGTGGAGAGCTGGCCGACCAGTTGCCGGTAGAGTTCCTGCCACGGAGTTTGCGAGGCCGGGATGTTTGGCGTCCATTCGGCGCGGCGGCGGGCCATTTCGTCTTCATCGACCAGCAGGTTGACCGACCTGGCATTCAGATCCACACGCAGGCGGTCGTTGGTTTTGAGCAGCGCCAGGCCACCGCCCACCGCGGCTTCCGGGGACATGTTGAGAATCGACGGGCTGGCCGAGGTGCCGCTCTGGCGACCATCGCCCAGGCAGGGTAGAGAGTCGATGCCTTGCTTGATCAGCGCCGCTGGCGGGGCCATGTTCACCACTTCGGCACTGCCGGGATAGCCCACAGTGCCGGCGCCACGAATCACCAGGATGCAGCGCTCGTCGATATCCAGCGCCGGGTCGTCGATCCGTGCGTGATAATCCTCCGGCCCTTCGAACACGATGGCACGCGCTTCGAAGCTGTTTTCCGCGCCCGGTTCGGAGAGATACGTCTTGCGAAACGCCTCGCCCACCACCGACATTTTCATGATCGCGCTATCGAAGAAGTTGCCACTGAGCACGATGAAGCCGGCGCGGTGCTTGAGTGGGGTTTCGAACGGGTAGATCACGTCGGCGTTGCTGGTCAGGGTGCTGCTGACGATCTCGCCGATGGTCTTGCCGCTGACCGTCGCGCAGTTTTCGTGCAGGCGTCCGGCCTTTTGCAGTTCATGCATCACCGCCGGCACACCGCCCGCACGGTGAAAGCCTTCGCCCAGGTACTTGCCCGCCGGCATGCAGTTGACCAGCAGCGGCACGTCTTCGCCTATGCGTTGCCAGTCGTCGAGGCTCAGTTCGACGCCCATGTGCCGGGCGATGGCAATCAGGTGTGGCGGGCAGTTGCTCGAGGCGCCCAGCGCCGAAGCCACGGCAATGGCGTTCTCGAACGCTTCGCGGGTCATGATCTGCGACGGGCGCACGTCCTGCATCACCAGTTCGCAGATGCGCTTGCCGGTGGCATAGGCCATTTGCCCTCGTTCACGGTACGGCGCCGGAATGCTCGCGCAACCGGGCAGCGACATGCCCAGGGCTTCGGCCAGAGCGTTCATCGACAAGGCGGTGCCCATGGTGTTGCAGTGCCCGACTGACGGCGATGCCGCCGTGGTCATTTCCATGAACCCTTCATAGTCGATCTCCCCGGCAGCCATCAGGTTGCGCGCGTGCCAGAGCACTGTCCCGGAACCGATCAACTCACCCTTGTGGTGGCCGTCGAGCATCGGCCCGCCGGACAGGACGATGGAGGGCAGGTCGGTGGTGGCGGCGGCCATCAGGCAGGCCGGGGTGGTTTTGTCACAACCGGTGGTGAGCACCACGCCGTCGAGCGGGTAGCCGTGGAGGATCTCCACCAGCCCCAGGTAAGCCAGGTTGCGGTCGAGCGCTGCGGTCGGGCGCCGCGACTGTTCGGCAATCGGGTGCACCGGGAATTCCATGGGAATGCCGCCGGCATCGCGGATGCCGGCCTTGACCCGTTGCGCCAGCTCCAGGTGATGACGGTTGCACGGGGTCAGGTCGCTGCCCGTCTGGGCAATGCCGATGATCGGGCGGCCCGATTGCAGTTCTTCGCGGGTCATCCCGTAGTTCATGTAGCGTTCGACGTACAGGGCAGTCATGTCCGCGTGGGCAGGGTCGTTGAACCACTGCTCACTGCGCAGGCGGCGCTTGGGGGTGTCACTCATGATTCAGGTCTCTCTTGTCATTGGATGGTTCGACAATCTGTTGCGGTTTCAGCGGGCGAGCAGTCCTCGGGCGGCGAGGTTGCGTAGCAGGGCGCTGACGCCAAAGGTCCACGGTGCGGCCTCGCAACTGTGGGTGACCTGGTTGTGCAGGCTGCCCAGCAACGGACTGCTGATGCTGACCCGGTCACCCAGCTTGTGGGTGAATCCGCTGCCGACATGATCGCGATCTTCGGTGGGGGCGAACAGGGTACCGAGAAACAGCAGGAAACCATCGGGGTATTGGTGATTGGCATTCAACGTCTGGCCGGCCAGATCCTGCGGGTCGCGGCTGATCTGGCTCATCGAGCTGGAACCCTGCATGCGGTAACCGTCCTCGCCCTGCACCTGAAGGTCGACCACGCAGGCACGCACGTCATCGAGGCTGAAGTGTTCGTCGAACAAACGAATGAACGGTCCGATCGAGCAGGACGCATTGTTGTCTTTGGCCTTGCTCAGCAGCAGGGCGCTGCGGCCTTCGAAATCCCGCAGGTTGACGTCGTTGCCCAGCGTTGCGCCATGGATCTGGCCCCGGCTGTTCACCGCCAGCACCACTTCCGGTTCCGGGTTGTTCCACTGGGAACCTGGGTGAATGCCGATTCGGTTGCCGCTGCCGACGGCGGCCAGCACCGGGGCTTTGGTAAAAATTTCCGCGTCTGGCCCGATGCCGACTTCCAGGTATTGCGACCACATGCCTTGTTCAATCAACAGGGCTTTCAAGCGCATGGCCTGCTCGGAGCCCGGAACGATCGAGCGCAGGTTGTCGCCAATCACCGCGTGTACGGTAGTCCGCACGGCTTCGGCTTTTGCGGCATCGCCGCCGGCCTGCTCTTCGATCACGCGCTCGATCATGCTGGCGGCAAAGGTCACGCCGGCGGCCTTGATCACCTGCAAGTCCAGCGGTGGCAATAAATAGGGTTTTGACGGATCGGCGTCAGGGCCGGTGTTGGCCAGTAACGCTTCGATGCTGGTGATGAAAGTCCCCGGTGTCTGGCGCACCGCTGACAATGGCGCGTCCGATTCCAGCAAGTCACTGAGTGTCGCGAAACGTTCCGACAGGTCAAAAACGCCATCCGCGCGCAGGACGATCGGCGAGGGCCCGGCGATCGTGCCCGGAACCCAGGCGCGACCGATCAAAGTGCCGGCCACACCGTCAGCCGGCAGGGTGTTTTCGGGGGTAAGCATTAGTGACATGGCGGATCTTCCTGGTTCGTAAAGCCTTCACGCTAGGGCGGGCAGTCGATAAACTCCAATGAGATATATTCAGTATTCGATAACGCCAGGTTATTACTTCGTCGAGGAACGCACATGTCAGAACTGTCCTTTTCCAGCGTTTGCGGCTGGCTCAAATTCAGGCATTTGCTGCTGATCGACACGTTGGGCCGCACGCGCAACATGCACCTGGCAGCCCAGCAGATGAACCTGAGCCAGCCGGCCATCAGCAAGATGCTCAAGGAAATCGAAAGCCTGTTGGGCTTTGCGTTGTTCGAACGCCAGCCACGGAGCATGCCGCCCACGGCGTTGGGCGAACATGTGCTGCGCTATGCGCAGATTGCCTTGAACGATGCGCGCTCGTTCGTCGAGCAAATCAGCAGCCTGCGCGAAGGCGGGCATGGTCATCTCAAGGTCGGCGGGATTTTTGCGGCGACGGCGGTCGCCTTGCCCGAAGCCATTTTGCAAATCAAGCAGCGCGCGCCATTGCTGTCGATCGAAGTGGTGGAGCAAACCAGTAATCACCTGATGGAAATGCTCGAACAGAAGAAGCTCGACCTGGCGGTTGCGCGCTTCACCGATCAGAGCCAGCAGCAACGTTATGACTTTCAGCCGCTGGCGCCCGAACCGTTCTGCATCGTGGTCAACAATCGCCATCCATTGGCCGACGCCGGCCCGACGTCGTTGCAGCAGTTGGTGGACCTGCCGTGGATTCTCTACCCGGTCGGCACGCCGATTCGCGCACGCATGGAACTGGCCTTTGCCGAAGCCGGGGTCGGGATGCCGCGCAACACCGTCGACACGATTTCGATGCAAACCTTCCTGCAGGTTTTGCAGCGCGGCCCAATGATCGGCATGTTGCCCAAAGCGATGGTCAACCCGCTGCTCGACAGCGGCCAGCTCAAGACCCTCGACACGCCGCTGCACCTGGTCCCGCAGGATTACGGGATCCTCACCCGCAAGGGCGAGAAACTGGTAGGCGCCGCCCTGGAATTTGCCGAAATTCTCAAGGAGAATGCGCGGTTGGCCCGTGATTCGGCCAATTGAACGACGCAAAACCGTGGGTGCATTTCGATAACGATCCGTTATCGGTTAATCCAAAAATGCCATTGGGAAAGAATCGGTTCGCGACAGTAGAGTATCGACCAGCTATCAATCAGGGTCAGGAGACTGTCATGCCCGAACTGTCCGGACACAATTTCATCGCCGGTGGCCGCCGTGCTGCCGGGACGGTGACGCTGTACAGCGTTGATGCCACTACCGGTGAATCACTGCCCACCGCGTTCAAGCAAGCCACAATCGAAGAAGTGGAGGCTGCCGCCACGGCGGCCCATCAGGCCTACCCGATCTATCGGCATTTGCCGTCCGAGCGTCGTGCACAGTTCCTTGAGACCATCGCGGCCGAGCTGGATGCACTGGGCGAAGACTTCATCAGCCTGGTCTGCCAGGAAACCGCTTTGCCTGCGGCACGCATCCAGGGTGAACGAGCCCGCACCAGCGGCCAGATGCGTCTGTTCGCCCAGGCCCTGCGTCGCGGTGATTTCCACGGCGCGCGTATCGATTTGCCAATGCCTGAGCGCAAGCCATTGCCCCGTGGCGATCTGCGCCAGTGCCAAATGGGTGTCGGCCCGGTGGCCGTATTCGGCGCCAGCAACTTTCCCCTGGCGTTCTCCACGGCTGGCGGTGACACCGCTGCTGCGCTGGCGGCCGGTTGCCCGGTGGTGTTCAAGGCGCACAGTGGCCATATGGCGACAGCGGAACGGGTGGCCGAGGCGATTATTCGTGCCGCTGAAAAAACCGCCATGCCCGCGGGTGTGTTCAATATGATCTTCGGTGCTGGCGTCGGTGAAGCATTGGTCAAGCATCCGCTGATTCAAGCGGTCGGCTTCACCGGTTCGCTTAAGGGGGGCAGGGCGCTGTGCGACATGGCGGCAGCGCGCCCGCAACCGATCCCGGTGTTCGCCGAAATGAGCAGCATCAATCCGGTATTGGTGTTACCTGAGGCCTTGCAGGTTCGCGGCCCACGTATTGCCGCTGAACTGGCTGCCTCGGTGGTGATGGGGGCGGGGCAGTTCTGCACCAACCCCGGGTTGGTCATTGGCATACGCTCGCCGGCGTTCACGGATTTTGTGCAGGTGCTCGGCGCCTTGATCGCCGATCAACCGGCGCAGACCATGCTCAATGCCGGCGGCCTGCGCAGCTACGTACAGGGTTGTGAAACGTTGCTGGCGCATCCACAGATCACCCATCTGGCAGGGCAGGCGCAGCAGGGTAATCAGGCGCGGGCGCAATTGTTCCAGGCGGATGTCAGCCTGTTGTTGAACGGCAATGAGCTGCTACAGGAAGAAATCTTCGGCCCGGCCACGGTGGTGGTCGAGGTGGCTGACCGCGCTGAACTGCTGGCGGCACTGCAGGGTTTGCGCGGGCAACTGACCGCGACCTTGCTCGGTGAAGCGGCAGAACTGGAGCAAGCCCACGATCTGGTGGCGACGCTGGAGCAGAAGGTCGGTCGCGTACTGATCAACGGCTACCCGACCGGGGTTGAAGTCTGTGACGCGATGGTCCACGGCGGCCCTTGGCCGGCGACGTCCGATGCCCGTGGCACCTCGGTGGGCACCCTGGCCATCGAGCGCTTCCTGCGTCCGGTGTGTTATCAGAATTTCCCCGACGCCTTGCTCCCCGAGGCCCTGAAGAACAGCAATCCACTGGGGCTGACGCGCCTGGTCAACGGAGAAAAAACCGCCCAGGCGCTCTAGTCATCGCTTTACCGCCGGGCGAACCGCTCGCTCGGCGTGACCCATTCGATAAAAACAATCAGGCATGTCCACATGCCCAGGGGTTACCTCCATGCAAACGATATCCGAGCATTTGCCCGCGCAGGCGCAAGCCAGCCAACTCGATTTTGAAGACCGCACCTACCGCAAAGTCATCTGGCGCATCCTGCCCGTCTTGCTGCTGTGCTACATGGCGGCGTACCTGGACCGCGTCAACATCGGCTTTGCCAAGCTCGACATGCTCAACGAACTGCAATTCAGCAACACCATCTATGCTCTTGGCGCCAGCATGTTTTTCTGGGGCTACTTCCTGTTCGAAGTGCCGAGCAACCTGTTGCTGCATCGCTTCGGCGCGCGATTCTGGATTGCCCGGATCATGTTGAGCTGGGCAGTGATCTCCATGGCCGTGGCCTACACCGTGCCGTTGGCGGGCTTCTTTCACATTGAATCGAGCACGATGTTCTACGTGCTGCGCTTCTTGCTGGGTATCTGCGAGGCCGGCTTCTTCCCTGGCGTGATCCTTTACCTCAACTACTGGTTTCCGACCCACCGTCAAAGCCGGGTGATGTCCGGGTTCCTGATGGCCATGCCGATCAGCCTGACCCTGGGCGGCATCTTGTCCGGCTGGCTGATGAACAGCATGCAAGGCGTGCACGGCATGTCCGGCTGGCAGTGGATGTTGATCATCGAGGGCATCCCTTCGATCATCATGGCCTTCGTGGTAATCGTCTGCCTGGCCGATAACATCGACAAGGCCAAGTGGTTGTCGGCGGCTGAAAAAGCCATGCTCAAGGCCAATCTGCAAACCGACAATCAGGGTAAGGCTTCACGCCTGAGCGAGGTGTTTTTCAACCCCCGCGTGTGGCTGCTGGTGCTGATCCTGCTGACCTTCAACACCGGTTTTTACGGCCTGGCGTTCTGGATGCCGTCGATCATCAAGAGCACCGGCATCACCAACAGCCTGCACATCGGTTTCCTGACGGCCATTCCTTACGCGGTGGCCGTGGTGGCGATGCTGCTCAATGCCCGTCATTCCAACCGCACCGGCGAGCGCCGGATGCATGCAGCGATTCCGGCTTTCATCGGTGGCGTGGGGCTGATCCTCAGTGCGTATTTCGCTGACAACCTGGTGCTGTCGGTGCTGTTCCTCAGCGTCTCCGCCTCGGGGATTCTCAGCCTGATGCCGATTTTCTGGACCCTGCCGGGTACCGTGCTTTCGGGGGTCGCGGCGGCTGCCGGGATCGGCATGATCAACGCCATCGGCAACCTGTCGGGCTTCACCGGCTCGATGATCACCGCCGTGGCGGAAAACCTCACCGGCAATATCAATAACGGCACTTACGTACTGGCGGCCTGCCTGTTCATCAGCGGTGGCCTGATCCTGATGATCCCCGCCGCGATGCTCGGCAGAACCCCGAAAACCGCCGCCACCAGCGCCAAACTGGAAACTGCGTGAACCTGCAGAACAAACGGGTACTGGTCACGGCGGCCGGCCAGGGCATCGGCCTGGCCAGTGCCATGGCCTTTGCCGAGGCGGGCGCCGAGGTGTACGCCAGTGATATCGACATTCACGCACTGGCGGGCATCGAAGGCATCAACGCAATGACCCTGGACGTGACGTCGACCAGCGCCATCAGCGACGCCTGTGAACGCATCGGTGCGCTGGACGTGTTGTTCAACTGCGCCGGCTACGTGCACAGCGGCAATATTCTCGAGTGTGACGAAGCGGCCTGGGCGCGTTCGATGGACATCAATGCCACCGCCATGTACCGCATGATCCGCGCGTTTCTGCCGGGCATGCTGGTGCGGGGCGGCGGCTCGATCATCAACATGTCGTCGGTGGTTTCCAGCGTCAAGGGCGTGCCCAACCGGTTCGCCTATGCTGCCAGCAAGGCGGCGGTGATCGGTCTGACAAAAGCGGTCGCGGCCGATTTCATCGGCCAAGGCATTCGCTGCAACGCGATCTGCCCCGGCACCGTGGAGTCACCGTCCCTGCGCGAGCGCATCGCCGCTCAAGCCGCACAGCAGGGGGTTGATGAAGCGCAGGTCTACCAGCAATTCCTCGATCGCCAGCCCATGGGCCGAATCGGTACCGCACAGGAAATCGCCCGGTTGGCCTTGTACCTGGGCAGCGATGCTTCGGCGTATACCACGGGCGGTGTGCACGTCATCGATGGCGGCATGAGTATCTGAACCCGGATGTGTTTTTTTGGTTTGAGCAGGAGAACCCCATGAAACTGTTGCGTTATGGCGAAAAAGGCTCGGAAAAACCTGGCTTGCTGGATGCCGACAATCAGCTGCGAGACCTTTCGGGTCACGTTACGGATATCGCCGGGCAGGTCTTGAGCCCGGCCGGTCTGGCGGCGCTTGCCGCCATTGACCCCGCCAGCCTGCCGATCGTACCGGGCCATCCGCGCATCGGTGCGTGTGTCGGGCAGGTGGGCAAATTCATCTGCATCGGTTTGAACTACGCCGACCACGCAGCCGAGTCGGGCATGGAGGTGCCGAAAGAGCCAATCATCTTCAACAAATGGACCAGCGCCATTTGCGGCCCGAACGACAACATCGAGATCCCGCGCGGCTCGCGCAAGACCGATTGGGAGGTGGAACTCGGCGTGGTCATCGGCAAGGGCGGGCGTTACATCGACGAAGCCAATGCCATGGAGCATGTTGCCGGCTACTGCGTCATCAATGATGTGTCAGAGCGCGAATGGCAACTGGAGCGCGGCGGCACGTGGGACAAGGGCAAGGGCTTCGACACTTTCGGTCCCCTCGGCCCATGGCTGGTGACCCGCGATGAAGTGGCCGACCCGCATGCACTGGATCTGTGGCTCGATGTCGACGGCCATCGCTACCAGCAGGGCAATACGCGGACCCTGATCTTCACTGTGCCGCAGTTGATTGCCTACCTGAGCCGCTGCATGAGCCTGCAACCGGGCGATGTGATTTCCACCGGCACGCCACCCGGCGTCGGGCTTGGGATCAAGCCCGATCCGGTCTTCCTGCGCCCGGGGCAAACCATGCGTTTGGGAATCACCGGGCTGGGTGAGCAGCTTCAAACCACTGTGCAAGCGGACTGATGAAGGCACCATTGCCCCGGCAACAGCGGCGGCAACAGCGCGAATAGCCAACCGGGTGGATAGGCGAACAAAAAACATGCGGTAAACTCCCTGCGCAAAGGCGTCGCTGCGATGTACCGCGGCGGCGCCCCTTACCTAATCAGCAAGAGACTCCCATGGCCAACCAAGACATCACGTTCACGCCCGATCCCGACGCAGACTCCATTTCCTCCGACGTGGCCGGTTTCGGCGGCATGCTGGTCTCCACGCAGATTCCCACCCGCGCCGACGGTAGCCTGGAGCTGGGCGATATCACCCTGCAAAGCGAATGCACCCTGCAAGCGCTCAAAGTGGCGCTGGAGCGTGCCGGCAGCTCCATGGATCGCGTGTTGCACCTGACCATCTACCTCACCGACATGGCCGACCGCGCGGCTTTCAACGAGGTGTACAAGCGCTTCTTCGCCAAGCCATGGCCGGTTCGCGCCGCTGTTGGCGTGGCTGCACTGGCGGTGGAAGGCATGCGCGTGGAAGTCACCGCGATGGCGGCCAAGGCCTGACCGCAGCAACACACAAAACCTGTGGGAGCGGGCAAGCCCGCTCCCAAAGGGATTGGGGCCAGTCAGGCCCAAGCGAACGCCACCCGGCAGCCTACGGGTGCCGGTCAGGCGTTTCACCGGTACAATGCGCGCCTCGACCGTGACAGCCTGACTAAAAAATATTATGTCCCTGCCCAAACATCATCTGGAATTGCTCAGCCCCGCCCGCGACGTAGCCATCGCCCGCGAGGCCATCCTGCATGGCGCCGATGCGATCTACATCGGTGGCCCGAGCTTCGGCGCCCGCCACAACGCCTGCAACGAAGTGAGCGAGATCGCCGAACTGGTGGAATTTGCCCGTCGTTACCACGCCCGGGTGTTCACCACCATCAACACGATCCTGCACGACAACGAGCTGGAGCCGGCCCGCAAGCTGATCCACCAACTGTACGATGCCGGTGTCGATGCGCTGATCGTCCAGGACCTGGGCGTGATGGAACTGGACATCCCGCCGATCGAGCTGCATGCCAGCACCCAGACCGATATCCGCACCCTGGCGCGGGCAAAATTCCTCGACCAGGCCGGCTTCTCGCAACTGGTTCTGGCCCGCGAACTGAACCTGCAGGAAATCCGCGCCATTGCCGACGAGACCGACGCGGCGATCGAGTTTTTCATCCACGGCGCCCTGTGCGTGGCGTTCTCCGGGCAGTGCAACATCTCCCATGCGCAGACCGGCCGCAGTGCCAACCGTGGCGACTGCTCCCAGGCCTGTCGTTTGCCGTACACCCTCAAAGATGAAAAGGGTGGCGTGATCGCTTACGAAAAGCACCTGCTGTCGATGAAGGACAACAACCAGAGCGCCAACATCCGCGCCCTGGTCGAAGCGGGCGTACGTTCGTTCAAGATCGAGGGCCGCTACAAGGACATGGGCTATGTGAAGAACATCACCGCCTATTACCGCCAGCGCCTCGACGCCGTGCTCGAAGAGCGTCCGGATCTGGCCCGCGCCTCCAGCGGCCGCACCGCGCACTTTTTCCTGCCCGACCCGGAAAAAACCTTCCACCGTGGCAGCACCGATTACTTCGTCACTGACCGCAAGATCGACATTGGCGCGTTTGACTCGCCGACCTTCACCGGTTTGCCCGTGGGCATCGTCGAAAAAGTCGCCAAGCGCGACATGCAGGTCGTGACGCACGAGCCGTTGTCCAACGGTGATGGTCTCAACGTGCTGGTCAAGCGTGAAGTCGTGGGTTTTCGTGCGAACATCGCCGAACCCAAAGGCGAGTTCGAGGAGGACGGCGAGAAGCGTTATCGCTATCGCGTCGAGCCCAACGAAATGCCGGAAGGGATGTACAAGCTGCGCCCCAACCATCCGCTCAATCGCAACCTCGATCACAACTGGCAGCAGGCGTTGCAAAAGACCTCTGCCGAGCGTCGTGTGGCCCTGCGTTGGGTCGCTCGCCTGCGCGAAGAGCAGCTTGAATTGACGGCGACCAGTGAAGAGGGCGTCAGCGCCAGCGTCACGTTGAATGGCCCGTTCGGCGCCGCCAACAAGCCGGAACAGGCACTGGAGCAATTGCAGGATCTGCTCGGTCAGTTGGGGACTACGCAGTACCACGCCATCGACATCAAGCTCGATGCGCCGCAGGCCTTCTTCATCCCGAACTCGCAGCTCAAGGCCTTGCGCCGTGAGGTGATTGAAGCCTTGACCGAGGCACGGGTTGCCGCCCATCCCCGTGGTGCACGCAAGGCCGAAACTTCACCGCCACCGGTGTACCCGGAGTCACACCTGTCGTTCCTGGCCAACGTCTACAACCAGAAGGCCCGCGATTTCTATCACCGTCACGGGGTCAAGCTGATCGACGCGGCGTACGAGGCACACGAAGAGGCCGGTGAGGTGCCGGTGATGATCACCAAGCACTGCCTGCGTTTCTCCTTCAATCTCTGCCCGAAACAGGCGAAGGGTGTGACTGGCGTGCGCACCAAGGTCGCGCCGATGCAACTGATTCACGGTGATGAAGTGCTGACGCTGAAATTCGACTGCAAGCCGTGTGAAATGCACATCATCGGCAAGATGAAAGGCCACATCCTTGGCCTGCCACAACCGGGCAGCGTTCAGCCGGTGGTCGGCCACATCAGCCCCGAAGACCTGCTCAAAACCATCCCGCGCGCGCCTCACTAAGCGCTGAAGGGGCTTGTGGGGGGAGCCTGCTGGCGATGGCGTTGACTGAACCGACGCTATCGCGAGCAAGCTTGCGCCTGCACCGGCTATCAGCGGCTTGGCTTGCAGAGGTTTAGGCAAGCTTGGCGATGACCTTGATCTCGAACTCAAAGCCGTAGAGCCAGGTGACGCCGACGGCGGTCAACGTCGGATGCGGTGCCCGGCCCCAGAACTCCGGCACCACCTTCCAGATCCTCTCGAACGTCGATTGGGGATCGACCATGAAGACGGTGACGTCCACTACATCGTCGAAGCTGCAACCGGCCGCGTTCAGAATCCCGTTCAGGTTGTTGAACGCTTGCCGGACCTGTTCCTCCAGATCTGCCACGGGCGAGCCATCCTCGGCACTGCCCACTTGCCCCGACACAAACAAAAAACCATTGGAGCGGATCGCCGGCGAGTAGCGATTGCGCTCGTATAGCGCCTGGCGTCCGGCTGGGAAAACAACATCACGCTGACTCATGACAACCTCCTTCGATTAACGATGGAGGGACTCTACGGGCAGGCACTTGCCCGATAAACGAGCAACTGCAACTATCACTGTTTGTATATCCCAAACAATCCGACAGCTATTCGGGGCAGGTATGGACCGTTTCGATGCAATGCAGGCGTTTGCCCGGGTGGTGGAGGCCGGCAGCTTCACCAAGGCCGCCGAGACACTGCACATGAGCAAAACGACTGTCACGCAACTCGTGCAACAGTTGGAGGCGCGCCTGCGGGTCAAGTTGCTCAACCGTACGACACGCAAGGTCAACGTCACCGCCGATGGTGCCGTTTACTACGAGCGCGTGGTACGGCTGCTGGCCGATCTGGACGATGCCGAAACCAGCCTGTCGAGCGCTTCAACGGTGCCCAGGGGGCGGCTGCGGGTCGACGTGCCCAGTCCGTTGGCCAGCATGATTTTGGTCCCGGCATTGCCGGCCTTTCATGCCCGCTACCCGGATATCCAGATCGACATGGGCGTCAGTGATCGCATCGTCGATTTGATCGATGAAAACGTCGATTGCGTGGTGCGCGGTGGCGAGTTGACCGATCAGTCGCTGATGGCGCGGCGGGTGGGCGACCTGCAACTGGGGGTGTTCGCGGCGCCCAGCTATCTGGAGCGGGTCGGCACCCCTTTGCATCCCAGGGATCTGGAAGATTCCGAGCATCGTATCGTCGGATTCCTGTGGGCGCGTACCGGCAGGGCCGTGCCTTATGCGATGCGCAATCACACCGAAAGTCTGGAGATCAAGGGGCGTTACGTGTTGGCGGTCGACGATGGCAACGCCTACGTCGCAGCGGGCCTGGCCGGCATGGGCGTTCTCTGGTTACCCGACTACCTGTCCAAACCGTGGCTGGCGCGTGGCGAACTGGTGCCGCTGTTCGAGGGCTGGCGCCTTGAGCCGATGCCGCTTTACGTGGCGTTCCCGCCGAATCGGCATATCAGCCGCAAGGTGCGGGTATTCATCGATTGGGTGACTGAGCTGATGGCGCAGCACGCGCCGGTTCAAAGCGCAAAGTAGCCGGAATTGAAGTTGCAGGGTTGCCCTGCAACTTAGATTTCCCACAGTCAATCGAAGACAGCCGATGCGGTATTACCCGCGCTTGGGCAGCGTCCAGTTCGGCCGGATGAAGTGGCAGGTATAGCCCTCGGGCAGTCGTTCCAGATAATCCTGATGTTCAGGTTCCGCTTCCCAGAACGGTCCGGCGGGTTCGATTTCGGTGACCACTTTGCCCGGCCAGAGCCCAGAGGCATCCACGTCGGCCACGGTGTCCAGCGCGACGCGCTGCTGCGCTTCGCTGAGGTAATAAATGGCGGAGCGATAGCTGGTGCCCAGATCGTTGCCCTGACGGTTTATGGTGCTCGGGTCGTGGATCTGGAAGAAAAACTCGAGGATCTGTCGATAGCTGATCAGCACCGGGTCGAAAACGATCTCGATCGCTTCGGCATGGGTGCCGTGGTGGCGGTAAGTCGCATTGGGCACATCGCCACCCGAGTAGCCAACCCGCGTGGAGATCACCCCCGGGTAACGCCTTAGCAGATCCTGCATACCCCAGAAGCAGCCGCCGGCAAGGATGGCGGTTTCGGTGTTCGTCGTCATGGTAAGCACCTCCTTTCAAAGAACGGCCTCGTGGGGGAGGCCGTCAGACCCTCATTACATCTTGCTGTGGTCCATCTTGCTGTGATCCATGCTGCCGTGGTCCATCGTGTCGAGCGCACGGGCCGATGCCTGGACGCTGATGGTTTCCTTCTCGCCCTTGGTGTTTTCCACGGTCAGGGTCAGGGGCACGGTGTCGCCTGCCTTGATCTGCGCTGTCAGGTTCATGAGCATGACGTGATAACCCTGGGGGTCGAGGCTCACGGCTTTGCCGGCGGGCAGGGCAACGGACTCGACCTGCTGCATGCTCATCACATCGTCTTTCATGCTCGACTGGTGGATCTGCACCAGTTTCGCCACCGGCGACTCAACGCTCAGCAGCTTGCTGTCGGTGTCTGCCGTGAGGGTCATGAAGGCGCCGCTCGAAGGCTGGCCGGCCACGGTTGCGCGGACCCAGGCGTCGTTGACCTGGGTTTGCGCCGACACCTGCCAGGCCATGCCGAGCAGCGAGAGGCCCAGAGCCAGTTGTTTGATGCGCGGCGCGCAGAACGAAATCATCAGCAAACCTCCATGACGGTGAGCAGGTCTTCTGCGCACTCTTGAGCGGTAAGGGACGCGGACAGGCCCAGGCGCAAGTTGCCCCGGGAGTCGAACACGAAACTGGTAGCCGTGTGGGACAGGGTGTAGGTGTCGCCACTTGGAACCTTCTCGAAGAATACGCCGAACTCTTTGGCGGTGGCGGCGGTTTCTTCCAGGGTGCCGTACAGCGCCTCGAAACTGGGGTCGAAGGCCTTGACGTATTTGTCGAGCAATTCGGGTGTATCGCGCTCGGGGTCCAGGGTGATGAAGATCACCTGCAGGCGCTCGCCATCGCGGCCCATCAGTTTTTTCGCCTGGGCGGCGCGGGCCAGCGTGGTCGGGCAGACGGCCGGGCACTGGGTGAAACCGAAGAAAATCATCGGCATCAAGCCCTGATAGCTGCCGAGCATCCGGGTTTCGCCCTCGGTGTCCTTGAGCTTGAAGGAACGGCCCATGATCTTGTCGCTCAGGTCCTTGCCGTATTTGAACGACAGCTTGCTGCTGTCATCGCAGCCGGCGAGCAGGCCAAGGCTGAGCAGGCTCATGCCTTGCAGGACCGTGCGACGGGAATACAACGTACTCATGGAAAAAAACATCCTGTGTAGCGACAGATGGGACACAGTGCCTGACGGATCAGACGAAAAAAAGCGCAGGGATGTTAACAAACTGTTGCCCATTGGCGCTCAATCGATGGCCAGCCGGTCATGCGCCAAAAGGTCGCGGTCTTCGGATTACAGGAAATTACAAAGCCCCTGCGCCTCGACACATTGCAGATACAAACATGGGTTTTGATAGGGTCGTCCAATACCTTGAAGAGAGCATTGCCATGTTCCGTAAACTGCAGCAAGCCGCGCGTTTCTTAAGTCAGAGCGGACGTTCGATGGTGGGCATGCCCGATTACGACAACTACGTTGCGCAAATGGCGATCAAGCAACCGGGCGAGCCGGTGATGAGTTATGAGGCGTTCTTCCGGGAGCGCCAGGAAGCGCGTTTTGGCCGTGGCAAATGTAATACGCGGTGTTGCTGAACTGAATATGCACAACTGACACCCAAAAACCTGTGGCGAGGGAGCAAGCTCCCTCGCCACGCTGGACTGTGTCCACCCAAGTGTATCCACCTGATCCAGTACCCGGTCCGCCGTAATATCCGCCATCGCCAGCAGGCTGGCTCCCCACGGTTTTTTGCGCACTTTTAAAGCGCGATGTCCGGCAACGTGCACCAGTGGGAAGCGGTTTTCGAAACCATTGCCGCCTGCGACATCAACCGCTGACGACCCCACGTGCTTCGCCAAAAGCCTTACCTGCAAGGCTTGGCGCGGATGTTTACAGTGCCTGCGTTCGACTGGCACAAACACTGCATTAACCCCCTCAGCGCTATCTGGAAAAGATCAGCCGCCCACTCGGTCAACGACGATCGATCAACCGTGCAGGTCGTGGGCACTATCGGTGGATCAGGCATGGCCGTCTGGTTTCAACACCGCAAAAGAACAGGCAAAGACGCCTGGAACCGCAAGGTTTCAGGCGTTTTTTTTTGCTTTTTGAACCGTGATGGGCTTTGGGCAGGGTCGTTTATGAATTCCAATGTAGCCGCGTTGAACAAGCATCAAACGCTGATCGTGATCGGCAATGGCATGGTCGGACATCATTGTGTCGAGCAGTTGATCGAGCGTGGGGCCCTTGAGCGCTATCGCGTACACGTTTTCAGCGAAGAACCGATGCGAGCCTACGACCGCGTGCATCTGTCCGAGTATTTTTCCGGTCGCGATGCCGAATCGCTGGCCCTGAGTGACGCGGCGTTGTACCAGACGCCGGGCGTCACGCTGCACCTGGGTGTGCCGGTGCTGGAGATCGATCGCGCCCGTCGCCAGGTGATCACCGCGCAAGGCTGCGTGGCCTACGACAAACTGGTCCTGGCCACTGGTTCCTATCCGTTTGTGCCGCCGATCGAAGGCGCCGAAGGGGATTCGCGTCTGGTGTACCGCACCCTCGAAGACCTCGACGCCATCCGTGCTGCAGCGGCGAACGCCAGGCGCGGTGTGGTGGTCGGCGGCGGCTTGCTCGGCCTGGAAGCGGCCAATGCCCTGAAAAGCCTGGGCCTTGAAGCACACGTGGTGGAATTCGCGCCGCGCCTGATGCCGGTTCAACTCGATGAACTGGGCGGCCTGTCGCTCAAGGCTCAGATTGAACGGTTGGGCGTCGGTGTGCACCTGTCCCGCGCCACGCAATCGATCAGCGCCGGGGAGCAGTATCGCTACCGGATGAATTTCGCCAACGACGAATTCCTCGAAACCGATTTGATCGTGTTCTCTGCCGGGATCCGTGCGCAAGACGCGCTGGCGCGCCAATGCGCACTGGAGATCGGCCCGCGCGGTGGCGTGGTGATCGATGATACGTGCCTGAGCTGCGACCCGAACATCTACGCCATCGGCGAGTGCGCTTCGTGGAATGGCAGTTTGTTCGGCCTGGTTGCGCCGGGCTACCAGATGGCCCGCAGTGTCGCCGCCCGTTTGTGCGATGACGCCGCCGAGCCGTTTCGGGGCGCCGACATGTCGACCAAGCTCAAACTGTTGGGTGTCGACGTCGGCTCCATCGGCGATGCCCATGCCAACACGCCGGGCGCGCGCAGCTATCAGTTCATCGACGAAACCACCGCCAGCTACCGGCGCCTGGTGGTCGATGCCAGCGGCACGCACGTGCTTGGCGCCGTGCTGATCGGCGACAACAGTTATTACGACACGCTGCTGCAATACATGCAGAACGCGATTGCCTTGCCGTCGGAACCGGCCGCCCTGATCCTGCCGTCGTCCGAAGGCGCGCCAACCCTCGGCCCGGGCGTCTTGCCGGAGGCGGCGACGATCTGCTCGTGTCACAACGTGACCAAGGGCGCCATCTGCGCGGCCATCGACGGCGGCTGCACCGACCTCGGCCTGCTCAAGTCGCAGACCAAGGCCTGTACCGGTTGTGGTGGTTGCGCCGGGTTGCTCAAGCAAGTGTTCGAGCACGAACTGATCGCCCGTGGTGTCAGTGTCGACAAGAGCCTGTGCGAACACTTCGCCTACACCCGTCAGGAACTGTATGCGCTGGTGCGGGTAGAAGGGGTGATCACCTTTGAAGAACTGCTGGCCAAACATGGCAAGGGTCACACCGGTTGCGACGTGTGCAAACCGGCGGTGGGTTCGATCCTGGCGTCGTGCTGGAACCAGCCGATCATGGACCCGTCACTGGTGCCATTGCAGGACACCAACGACACCTTCATGGCCAACATGCAGAAAAACGGCACGTACTCCGTGGTGCCGCGCATTCCCGGTGGCGAAATCACTGCCGACAAACTGATCGCCATCGGCGTCGTAGCGAAGAAATACGACCTCTACACCAAAATCACTGGCGGCCAGCGCATCGACCTGTTCGGCGCGCAGTTGCATGAACTGCCAGACATCTGGGCCGAACTGATCGAAGCCGGTTTCGAAACCGGGCATGCCTACGGCAAATCGACCCGAACGGTGAAGTCCTGCGTCGGCAGCACCTGGTGCCGTTACGGCGTGCAGGACAGCGTGCAAATGGCCCTGACCATCGAAGACCGCTACAAGGGCCTGCGTTCGCCGCACAAGCTCAAGTTCGCGGTGTCCGGTTGCACCCGTGAATGCGCCGAAGCGCAGAGCAAAGACGTGGGCGTGATCGCCACCGAAAAAGGCTGGAACCTCTACATCGCCGGCAACGGCGGCATGCGCCCGCGCCACGCCGAGTTGTTCGCCACCGATCTGGACGATGCGACCCTGATCCGCTACATCGACCGCTTCCTGATGTTCTACATCCGCACCGCCGACAAACTGCAGCGTACCTCGGTGTGGCGCGAAAGCCTGGAGGGCGGTCTGGACTACCTAAAGGACGTGATCATCCACGACAGCCTCGGCCTGGGTGCCGAACTCGAGTCGCAGATGCAACTGGTGGTCAACCGCTACGAATGCGAATGGGCCAACGCCCTCAAAGACCCGGAAAAACTCAAGCGCTTCCGCACCTTCGTCAACGACAAACGCCCGGACCCGGACATCCACTTTGTCCAGGAACGCGGTCAGCGGCGCCCGATCATGGCCGCCGAACTCAACCTTATCCCTGTCACCGAGGAGACTGTCTGATGAGCCTGTCCAATACGCAGCGCGCTGTACCTTTGGAAAATATCGACGTTTGGCAATCGGTGTGCAGCCAGCAGGATCTGGTGAGCGATTCCGGTGTGGTGGTGTGGCTCGACGGCGCGCAAGTGGCGCTGTTTTACCTGCCGGGCGCGGAGGGCAAAAACCTCTACGCCATCGACAACCATGACCCGCAATCCGGAGCCAATGTCATCGGGCGCGGGCTGGTCGGCAGCATCAAGGGGGAACTGGTCGTCGCGTCGCCGATCTACAAACAGCATTTCCGCCTGGAAGACGGCAGTTGCCTGGAGTATCCGCAACAGCGCTTGCGGGTTTGGCCAGTGCGGTTGAATGAGGGCAGGGTAGAGGTCGGCGTGGCCTGAAATCTGACCTTGTGGCTAGGGAGCAAGCTCCCTCGCCACAGGTTCGGTGCAGTTAGAAGTCGTTCATTTCTCACTTAAACCAGCGTCAGAATTTGAAGGCTTGTCGTCCTACGAGTAACCATTTCCCACCTTGTTTCTGCCAGATCTGAAAGTTTTCGATCTCGGTGGGAACCACTTCCGTACCCTTCAAGGCCTGAGCCGAGAAGTGATGGCGGACCAGCGCGACATCGCCGGAAATGGTGATGGTCTGGTTCTGCATCTCAAGGGTCTTGAACGCGCTTTTGCCGGTTTCGATGTCGGCGATGAATTCCTTCTTGTTCTGGATCTTGCCGCTGGAATGCCCATAGGTCAGGTTCTCGGCGGTCAATGTCTGAAGCTGCATGATGTTCTTGTGCAGCATGGCGTCGGTCAGATGATCGACGGCTTGCGCCACATCTTTGTCAGGGGAGGAAGTTGAGGCGGCGACGTAGCCACTGAACAGGCATATAAAACCGATCAACACTTTGGCTTTTTTCATGGGCGTTTCCTTATTGTTGTAGGGGGGATTGACGATGGATCAGATGTTCGTCAGTCGTCGTACAACCTAGCATGAGGCTGATGAAAAAAGCGACGTTCGCTAAAGGTTTTTCTGTCGAACGGCCAAGACTTCTTTTTGAACCCTCATTTTGGCATGCAGTGCTGCGGGTGCCGGCGAACAAAGCCTGGCCAGCAACGAAATCGCCCATCAGGTGGAGATGATTGCCGGGATGTCCGAAGGCAATAGCAAGGTGATCGGGCAGACGGCGACGACGACAGATGAGTTGTCGAGCCTGGCGGGGCAGTTGTCGCAGACGGTGGATCGTTTCCGCCTTTGATAGATCCCTTCATGTTGCATTGCCTATAAAGGCCCCTTCGCGAGCAGGCTCGCTCCCACATGTCTGGTGTACGCCGGACCACTGTGGGAGCGAGCCTGCTCGCGATAGCGTCAGACCGGACACCATAGAACGACCGGTCAAAGATACTTATCGGTTACTGCCCCCTCCGAAGCACTGGACACGGTCTTCGCATACTTGGCCAACACCCCGCGCTTGTACTTCGCTTCCGGCCGCACCCAGCGCGATTTGCGCGAGGCCAGTTCGGCATCGGACACGTCGACCGTGATCTGCCGGGTTTCGGCGTCGATGGTGATCCTGTCGCCATTCTCGATCAACGCAATCGGCCCGCCCTCAAAGGCCTCAGGCGTAATGTGCCCGACCACGAATCCGTGGGAGCCACCGGAAAAACGCCCATCAGTGATCAGCGCCACATCCTTGCCCAATCCCTTGCCCATCACCGCCGACGTCGGTGAAAGCATCTCGCGCATGCCCGGCCCGCCCTTGGGGCCTTCATAGCGGATCACGATCACTTCGCCGGGCTGCACTTCACCGTTGAGAATGCCGGCCAGCGCGCCTTCCTCACCGTGATAGACCCGGGCCGTGCCTTCAAAGCGCAAGCCTTCCTTGCCGGTGATCTTGGCGACCGCGCCGGTGGGTGAGAGGTTGCCGTGCAGCACCACCAGGTGCGAGTCCTTTTTGATCGGCCGGTCGAAGGGCAGGATCACGTCCTGGCCTTCGGGGTAGTCGGGTACGTTTTCCAGGTTTTCGGCGAGGGTCTTGCCGGTGACGGTCATGACGTCGCCGTGCAACATACCGGCCGCCAGCATGCGTTTCATCAAGGGCTGGATGCCGCCGATGGCCACCAGCTCGCTCATCATGTATTTGCCGCTGGGGCGCAGGTCGGCCACCACCGGGGAAATCTTGCCCAGCTCGATAAAGTCATCAAGGGTCAACACGACATCCACCGCATTGGCCATGGCCAGTAAATGCAGCACGGCATTGGTTGAGCCGGCGAGGGCGATCACCACGCGGATGGCGTTCTCGAAGGCCTTTCGGGTCATGATGTCCCGGGGTTTCAAATCGAGCTTGAGCAGTTCCATGACCTGCTGGCCAGCGCGATAACTGTCTGAGGCTTTGTCACCGCCGACAGCGTCCTGGGAGCTGGAACCCGGCAGGCTCATGCCCAGCGCTTCGATGGCCGAGGCCATGGTATTGGCGGTGTACATGCCGCCGCAGGAACCGGGGCCGGGGATCGCCACGTCTTCGATCTGCTTGACCTGGATTTCGCTGATGTCGCCGCGGGCATGCTGGCCGACGGCCTCAAACACGGAAATGATGTCGGTGTGGCCGGCGCCCGGGCGGATGGTGCCGCCATAGACGAAGATCGACGGCCGATTGAGCCGCGCCATGCCGATCAGGCAGCCCGGCATGTTCTTGTCGCATCCGCCCACGGTCACCAATCCGTCGAAGCCCTCGCAACCGACCACGACCTCGATGGAATCGGCAATGACCTCGCGGGACACCAGCGAATACTTCATGCCTTCCGTACCGTTGGCGATGCCGTCAGAGATGGTGATGGTGTTGAAAATCACGCCTTTGGCACCGGCAGCGTTCGCGCCTTTTTCCACTTCCAGCGCGAGCTTGTCGATGTGCATGTTGCACGGCGTCACCATCGCCCAAGTCGAGGCAATACCGATCTGCGGCTTCTTGAAGTCGTCATCGGTGAAACCCACGGCGCGTAGCATGGCTCGCGCAGGCGCGGCTTCGATGCCGTCGATTACTTGGGAGGAATATTTGCGCAGATAGTCTGTATCGCTCATGACAATGCACCCATTGAGGCAAACAGGATCAGTATAGAGCTCCCACCGCGTCTATCCGGACTAACGAGTCGGGAACAGACGCGCGGGTTAGCCATGTCGTGATATTCTTGGCGCAACTTGGTTTGACCTATTCAGTTTGCCTGTCCGCGAGACAGGCGAACAGAATCACTGTCGCTCAAGCAGCTGAAGCCAAAAAAGATAAGAAGTCAGTTCAGTAGGGACATATAACTGGGGTCGATGCAGTTATGTCGGCCTTGTGTGCCCACCCTGTAATCCTGCTGTGCCGCACCCATGATCTGCCGTGAAACATGGGCCGTGTGCGCGAGGATGGAAGGGCGGATGGCGTTTTATCATAGGTGCTACAGATGTTTAAAAAAGTAAACACAGCCCTGCTGGGGTTGGCTTTGTCGTTGGGGATGACGTCGGCGCAAGCTGAAGAAGCCAAGAAAGTCGATGTGCTGCTAATTGGCGGCGGCATCATGAGCGCGACCCTCGGCGTGTGGCTCAATGAGCTGGAACCCGGCACCTCGATGGAAATGATCGAGCGTCTTGACGGCGTCGCCCTGGAAAGCTCCAACGGCTGGAACAACGCCGGTACCGGTCACTCCGCCCTGGCCGAGCTGAACTACACCCCGGAAGACGACAAAGGCAACGTCTCGATCCCGAAAGCTGTTGAAATCAACGAAGCTTTCCAGATCTCCCGTCAGTTCTGGGCCTGGCAGGTTCAGCAAGGCGTGCTGAAAAACCCGCGCTCGTTCATCAACTCCACACCGCACATGAGCTTCGTGTGGGGCGATGACAACATCAAGTTCCTGAAAAAGCGCTACGAAGCCCTGCAAGCGAGCCCGCTGTTCGCCGGCATGCAGTATTCCGAAGACCCGGCCTTGATCAAGAAGTGGGTCCCGCTGATGATGGAAGGGCGTGACCCGAACCAGAAAATCGCGGCCACCTGGTCACCGATCGGTACCGACGTGAACTTTGGCGAAATCACCCGCCAGTTCGTTGCGCACCTGCAAACCACGCCGAAATTCGACTTGAAGCTGTCCAGCGAAGTGCAGGACATCACCAGGAATGATGACGGCACCTGGCGCGTCAGCTACAAAAACCTGAAAGACGGCACCAAGTCCGAAACCGACGCCAAGTTCGTGTTCATCGGCGCCGGTGGCGGTGCCTTGCACCTGCTGCAGAAGTCCGGCATTCCTGAAGCCAAGGAATACGCAGGCTTCCCGGTTGGCGGTTCGTTCCTTGTGACCGAAAATCCGACCATCGCCGAGCAACACCTGGCCAAGGCCTACGGTAAAGCTTCGGTGGGTGCACCGCCGATGTCGGTGCCACACCTGGACACCCGCGTGCTGGACGGCAAACGCGTGATCCTGTTTGGCCCATTCGCGACCTTCAGCACCAAGTTCCTGAAAGAAGGTTCGTACCTGGACCTGCTGACCACCACCACCACGCACAACGTGTGGCCGATGACCAAGGTTGGCATCAAGGAATACCCGCTGGTCGAGTACCTCGCCGGTCAACTGATGCTGTCTGACGAAGACCGCCTCAACGCCCTGAAAGAATATTTCCCCAACGCCAAGGCTGAAGACTGGCGTCTGTGGCAAGCGGGCCAGCGCGTGCAGATCATCAAGCGTGATGAAGCCGCCGGTGGCGTGCTGAAGCTGGGCACTGAAATCGTCGCTTCGCAAGACGGCTCCATCGCCGGCCTGCTGGGCGCGTCCCCAGGTGCTTCGACCGCTGCGCCGATCATGCTGACCGTGCTGCAGAAAGTCTTCAAGGACAAGGTCGCCACCCCGGCCTGGCAGGAAAAACTGCACCAGATCGTGCCGAGCTATGGCACCCAGCTGAACGGCAATCCTGAAAAGGTTGCGCAGGAATGGGCCTACACCGCCAAGGTGCTGGAACTGACCCCGCCACCGGCGATTGGTCAGGCAACTGCACCGGTGACTGCGCCAGCTGAAGCGCCGAAAGCACCGAAGGAAAATGCTGCGACTGATATGGCTTTGTAAAAGGATGCCGCGCCGGTGACGGTGAGGTGTTCAATTACTTGGCTTTGATATGAAAAACCCGCTGGACCAGTAATGGTTCGCGGGTTTTTTATGGACTCTCCATCGTGTGACGATCACACCAGAAAAGAGGATTTAATTCACTCAATGTATCTGAGGTAAGCGCCCAATATCATCAGGGTAATATCAAGTGCGCCACCTACTACGACACAAAACAATCCCTTCCAGTATTCACTTGGCAGGTAAAAAAAATATCAAAGCGAAAAACGAGCAGGTAAGAGCAATCCACGAACCCAAAAGGAGCCTCTTCAGCGTGCGCGGAAAATTTTTTACTTGATCTGTGTCGACGCCGCCCCTCCTTGCCATCAGTCGGGGTACTAACAGTACGCTTGCTATAAAGCCACTGCGGATCACTTTTCCCATGAGGCCTAGGCCAATAAAGGTTCGCTTATGGTGTTTTACGAATTCGCTGCGGGACAATAATGACTCTATTTTCTCCGTGTAAAAGTAAGCCAGGTAAAACACGCTGAATAGTGAGATAAACATTGGGGTGAATATAACTAATGCAATAAGTCCGGGCTCTATCTTATTCATTTTTTGACCATGTTATAAAGAAATTCCCCGATCATTTCGCCGCCTATTTGACCTTGTTTACCAGCGACCCATCCTCCCACTGCACCTCCAATAACCACGCAGGTCAAAGCCCCAGGGCCCCCTGTGACAATCCCCAATGCGAAGTAGCAACCAGCCGATCCAACCATGCTACCGAATGATCCTCCCACTGCACTCCCGCCTAAGCCGCCCGCGAGCGATCCGCCGTTAACATACTTTGCCCTTGTACACTCATCCTCCCGCCCCAACGCACATGCTTGCCGGATATCCAGCCCAGCGGAAGCAACGTCAAGAGCGACGCCGATATAAACCCCTCGCTTGATCAGCTTCGCCGCCTTTGCCACGCCACTGACCTTCTGCGCATACCCGGCAATCTCACCCGTACTCATGTAACGCTTGGTCGAAATACCCAGCATCCGTTTTATCGACCCTTGATAACGAAGCCCGGAACCATAGGACGCTACACTGCCAATTTGATTTTCCAGCTTGCTGAACAACAGGGCGCGCTCACTGTAAAACCTGTCCCGGGCCGCTATTGACCCGCTACGCACATAGTCCTTATGGGCTTGTTCGATTTCCTCCAGAGTGGTCTTGATTGCGGCCAAGTGCTTGCTCCAGCCGTCACTGACGGCGCCTGCGCCGATAGCGCCGTGAGCAAGCATGCCCTGGAGTAGTTCGAAGTTATCGAGAAAGAAGTCGTCCGCATCGACCTGATTCGTCAGCAGGCCGATATGGATGTCCCGCGCCCTGGCCATCAAGTAGGCCTCTTCGCTGGTGCTCAGTGGCGTAGACACATCACCGATGATCACCAGCTCGCCCGCCAGCACCACCGAATTGCTGATATGGCTATTGAGTGCATCGAACTTGCTGTTGGCGATACCGTTCAGGCCCAGTTGAGCCTTGAGCGACGCGTAGGTTTGGGATTGCGCATTGATGAACGCCAGAGGCTGTGCCATGTCAGCCTCACGAATAGCGCTTGTTGTTGATGCGATCCCAGCCGCCCGCGATGTTGCCGCCACCGGCACCGTCGCTGCGTTTTTGCTGGGTATAGACCGTCTTGATGCGACCATAATCCAGTTGCACGATTTCAACGGGAATGCCGGAAGCAGCGTTTTGCATGTAGTCGGCGATGATCACTTCTTCGAGGACGATCTCGAAATACTTGAGCTTGTCGCCGCCTGCACGGCTAAGAACCAGAGTGACCTCTTTCAAGTGTTCACCAGCGCAACTGGCTTCCATCAACTTGCAGCTGGACTTGTCGAGTACTTTGGTAAAAGTGAATGTGCTCAACGTCGTGCGCCCGGCAGTTGCACCACCCGCAGAACTGGCGGTGGCGCAAGTACTTTGTTGAGTGCCAAAGTTTTAGCTGTTGACTTCGATCCAGTTACGATACTGCTCGT
This sequence comes from Pseudomonas reinekei, assembly GCF_001945365.1. Classification (GTDB taxonomy): domain Bacteria; phylum Pseudomonadota; class Gammaproteobacteria; order Pseudomonadales; family Pseudomonadaceae; genus Aquipseudomonas; species Aquipseudomonas reinekei. The sequence continues at coordinate 534,902 of NZ_MSTQ01000001.1, read as the reverse complement.
CCAGGGCTTCGCCCGGAATACCTTCGATTTTGATGTAAGCGTCAAATGCCATACGATCGCTCCTTGGCAATGAGATTATTGATCCATGTTTGCAGGTACGAATGTACGGCAGTCGACGCCAGCAATGGCGCATTAAGACGTTTCGAAATAACAGAATCAGATACGTCTGATTCTGTTTTGGCCGTCGGATGTAGGACCCTTCCTCACGAGCAGCCCCGCTCCTACAGTGATACGCATCTGATCCGTATTTTTTTAGGTTTTCTGCCCCTGTAATGCACTCAGTTTGCCCCCCACAATAGTGACCAGTTCCGCGGTTTGGCCGCGGTGCACCGCAACCTCAATATGCAGGAGGCCCTATGGGCAAAATGGCGATTTTCCTCGGTGGTTTTTTGCTGGTGACGATTCTGATTGGCGTGCTCGCGACGATCTCGCCGGTTTGAGATGGCGAGCTCACGCCATCATCGGTCTTATTTCGCTGTGGCCGACGGCTTGATATCCCCGCAAAAAATATCGACGCTGCCATCGGTCGCTGCCGTTCGCACCACAATGTGGTGCTCGCTGGACAGCAGTTCAGGCAATGCCACCGGTGCACTTCGTGAGAAGGTCCAGCCGCGTACGGGTTGCCGCTCGGTGTTCACCTTATCGTTCATGGCGTAAGCGACGGGGCCGGGTTGCTGACAGCTGCCTTTGTTGATGAAGCTGTAGAGACGCAAGGGCAGAACGGCGCCGGTTGGCGCCCCACTGATATAGAAACTCAAGCCGGTCTGCTTGCCCCAGTCGGACAACGTGACGCTGCCGATCTGACCGGCATTCTGCCGTGTGGCATCAAGGTTGACGAAGACGCCATGGTTTGAGGATGAGGTGCAGCCGAAGAGGCTGGTGGTGACTATCACAGCCGCCAGCGAATGTCTGAGTTTCATAGCTAAACTCCTGAGTTGTGTAACGGCTATGGGAGATTAGCGGGTATAGCTCATTAATCACTCGCCGGCTGGCAGATGAGCACGTAGCGAGAACATCCGCGTGATGAGTCGACAGGCGCTGCAGATATTTTTTCAGTCGGCGCCTCGCCCCGCAAACACGGATGCTACGCTTTACTTCATCGACGGCTCGATCCATTTCGATGAGCAAAGGAGTGGACATGCCTCCCCGCAAAAGCAAGTCTGCCAAGACGCCAGCCGGCAATTCTGTCGTCTCGATGGATGAGCCGGTCTTCCGCTCGCGCAAGGAGCGTTTGAGTGCCGGCGAACGATTGAGTCAGAGCCTGCCGCACGCGCTGCACGCCGAATGGAAACCCCCGCGCAAACACCGCGACCCGATTGAGTTGCTGGAAAAATCCAACCGCTATCGGCTGGCCAATCTGGTGCCGGTACGCTACGGGCGCATGATGCGCAGCCCGTTCACGTTTCTGCGCGGCTCTGCAGGGTTGATGGCCCATGACCTGGCGACCACGCCGATCACAGGCATCAACGTGCAGGCTTGTGGCGATTGCCACCTGTTGAACTTCGGCCTGTTCGCGACGCCCGAGCGCAACCTGATTTTTGACATCAATGATTTTGACGAAACGCTCCCAGGCCCCTGGGAGTGGGATGTGAAGCGCCTGGCGATCAGTTTTGTCGTGGCGGCAGGGGATAACCGGCTCGGCAAAAAGGCTTCGATATCGGCTGCAATGGAGTGCGTGCGTGCTTACCGTGAGCGCCTGCGCAAGCTGTCGAAACTGAGCCCGCTGGAAGTCTGGTATGACCGTCTCGATGCCCAGGCGATCATCGACATGGCGCCCACGGCCGAGATCAAGAAGTTTCGCGAGCAGGTGGTGGCCAAGGCCAAGGTGCGAGTTGGCGATTATCTGTATCCCAAGATCAGCAGCGAAGTGGCAGGGCGCCGACGGTTGATCGATCAGCCGCCGATTCTGTTTCATATCGATGAAAAAAACTTCCTGGAACGGGCGCGGGAGGCTCTGCAGGATTATCGACTGTCGTTGCCCCACGAACGTCGTGTGCTGTTTGATCGTTATCGTCTTGAAGACATTGCGGTCAAAGCGGTGGGGATCGGCAGCGTCGGTACGTATTGTTTTGTCGGACTGTTTTTCTCGGCCGAAAACCATCCGCTGCTCCTGCAATTCAAGGAAGCCTGCCCCTCGGTGCTGGCACCGTATGCGGGCAAGAGCGATTACGACAATCAAGGCGAGCGGGTGGTCACCGGGCAGCGGTTGATGCAGTCCTCAAGTGACATTTTCCTGGGCTGGACACGGGGCCAGAATGGTCGGGACTTTTTTGTCCGGCAATTGCGCGACATGAAAATGTCGGCGCCCATCGAAGGCATAACGGCGGCGCGCTTGAAGCGGTACGCCGAATGGTGCGGGCAGACCCTGGCCCGTGCCCATGCCAAATCCGGGGACGCGGCGCTCATCAGCGGCTATCTGGGAAAATCGGACTCCTTCGATCAGGCCATTGGCCAATTTGCCATGGCCTATGCCAACCAGAACGCCAAGGACTATGCCGCGCTGCTTGCCGCAGAGCGATCCGGGCGCATCACAGCGCTCATAGAAGAAGAGTGATAAAGACCGGCGCTGGATTCAGCGACCGTGCGCGGCGTCAGCCAATTGGCCGGTGTCGACCCGGACGAAAACCGAGTCGCCGACCGCCGTCAGCACATCCCCGGCGAACACTTCGCAGATGACGCGGGTTTTGCGTCCGACGTCGCCTTCGACTTTTGCCCGCAGCGTCAGCGCAATCCCCATGGGCGTCGGCTTGATGAATTTGATGCCCAGGTTGCCGGTGACGCAGTTGATGCGCGGCAGGCTCGCGACTTCGCGGTTTTCCTGGCGGTAGTGATAGGCCATCGCTGTCCAGTTGGAATGGCAGTCCACCAGCATCGCGATAAGCCCGCCGTAGACCAGATCCGGCCAGCCGCAGTATTTGGCCTCGGGCACATATTCGGCGACGACATGCTCGCCGTCTTCATGCCAGTAACTCTTGATGTGCAACCCGTGAGGGTTGCTGCCACCGCAGCCATAACAAACGCCGTCGGGTGCCGCGGTGTCTTGCAGGGAGGTATCTGGGTTGGGCATGTCTTGAGTATCCTAAAAAATTCCATCGAAGTTTATTGCGGCGCATCAGGCGCCATCGATGGTGAATGTACCAGCCTCATCGCGAGCAGGCTCGCTCCCACAGTGGTTTGGGGGGGAACGCGAAATTTGTGTTCCCTGAAGATCACAAAGTGGGAGCGAGCCTGCTCGCGATGGCGGCGTGTCAGGCGCCATCGATGTTGCAGATGCCGGCATCTCGCTCGGTTCGCGCTAAATTCGTGCCAGTGCCTGTGCGAGGTCCGCGCGCAGGTCTTCGATGTCCTCAACCCCCACCGACAACCGCACCAGCGCATCGCCGATGCCCAGTTGCGCGCGGGTTTCCACGGGGATGGTGGCGTGGGTCATGATCGCCGGGTGTTCGATCAGGCTTTCGACGCCGCCCAGGCTTTCGGCGAGGGCGAAGATCTGTACGTTTTCGAGGAAGCGTCTCGACCCGGCCAGGTCTGTGTTGAGGTCGACCGAAATCATTCCGCCGAAACCGCGCATTTGCTGACGCGCCAGTGCGTGCTGTGGGTGTGAAGCCAGGCCCGGGTAATAGACGCGCGCCACTTGCGGTTGGCGCTCCAGCCATTGCGCCAACTCCAGCGCATTGCTGCAGTGGCGCTCCATGCGCAGCGCCAGGGTCTTGACCCCGCGCAAGGTGAGGAAGGCGTCGAACGGCCCGGCGATGGCGCCCACGGCGTTTTGCAGGAAGCCCAGGCGTTCAGCCAGTTCAGCGTCCTGTCCGACCACGGCGATGCCGCCGATCACATCCGAGTGACCGTTCAGGTATTTGGTGGTCGAGTGCAGCACAATGTCGAAACCCAACTCCAGCGGGCGTTGAATCCACGGGCTGGCAAACGTGTTGTCGGCCACACAGATAATGCCGCGGGCGCGGCAGATTCGGGCGATAGCGGCGAGATCCGAGAGGCGTAGCAGTGGATTGCTCGGCGTCTCGACCATGACCATGCGGGTGTCGTCCTGCAACGCTGCTTCGAAGGCGGACACGTCGGTCAGGTCGACAAAGCTGAATCGATGCCCGGCGCTGCGTTGGCGCACCTTGTCGAACAGGCGGAAAGTCCCGCCATACAAGTCATTGCCCGAAACAACGTGCGAGCCCGCATCGAGCAGTTCCAGCACCGTGGAAATGGTCGCCAGGCCGGAGGCGAAGGCAAACGCCCTGGAGCCACCTTCGAGATCCGCCACGCAACGCTCCAGTGCCCAGCGAGTCGGGTTGTGCGAGCGCCCGTAATCGAGGCCTTTGTGTACGCCTGGGCTCTGCTGCAAATAGGTGGAATTGGCATAGATCGGCGGCATCAACGCCCCGGTGGACGGGTCCGGTTCTTGACCGGCGTGAATCACCCGGGTGGCAAAGCCGTGGGCGGCGCCGGTTTTATCGTGCTGACTCATGCAAGGGATCTCCGAAGATGATTGAGCAAGTCGAACCGGGTGATCAGGCCGTGGAAGCCTGAGGCGTCGGCGATGATCGCCACCAGCCCGCGGTCGAGTTCTGCCTGCAATTGGGCGAGGCTGGCGGCAGGCGCCAGGGTTTGCAATTTGTCGGTCATGGCACCGGCGACGGTCATGCGAAAGTGCGAAGCGTCCTGATGCACCCGCAGCAAAATGTCGGACTCGTCAATTACCCCGACCAGTCGTTGACCATCGATCAGCACCGGCAGTTGCGAGACATCCGCCAGGCGCATGCGCTGGAACGCGGTCAGCAAGGTATCGTCGGGGCCGACGCTGATCACCCGGCCGTCCTCGAAGCGCCGTGCAATCAGGTCGCGCAGGTCGCCGTAGCGTTTGCTTTGCAGCAAGCCTTGATCACTCATCCATTGGTCGTTGTAGACCTTCGACAGATAGCGGGTACCGGTGTCGCAGACGAAGCTGACCACGCGTTTCGGCTCGGTTTGCTCGCGGCAATAACGCAACGCTGCCGCCAGCAGGGTGCCGGTCGAAGAACCACCGAGGATGCCTTCGGCGCGCAATAACTGGCGCGCGTGATCGAAGCTCTCTTCATCGCTGATGGAGTAGGCGTGGCGCACGCTGGAGAGGTCGGCAATCGAGGGAATGAAGTCCTCGCCAATCCCTTCCACCGCCCAGGAACCAGGAGTGCCGAGGGTGCCGCTGCGGCTGTATTCGGCCATCACTGAACCCACCGGGTCGGCCAGCACCATCTCCAGCTCAGGCTGCACGCGTTTGAAGAACCGGGTCAGCCCGGTGAGCGTGCCGGCCGAACCGACCCCCACGACGATGGCATCGACATCGTGCTGGGTCTGCGCCCAGATTTCCGGGGCGGTGCTGCATTCGTGGGCCAGCGGGTTGGCCGGGTTGTTGAATTGATCGGCGAAAAAAGCCTCGGGAATGTCCTTCGCCAACCGTCCGGCAACATCCTGGTAGTACTCGGGATGACCCTTGCCGACGTCGGAACGGGTGATGTGCACTTCGGCGCCCATGGCCTTGAGGTGCAGGACTTTCTCGGTGGACATCTTGTCTGGCACCACCAGCACCACCCGGTAACCTTTGGCGCGGCCGACCAGCGCCAGCCCCAGGCCGGTATTGCCAGCGGTCGCTTCGACGATGGTGCCACCGGGGCGCAGACGACCGTCGCGCTCGGCGGCGTCGATCATCGCCAGACCGATGCGGTCCTTGATGGAACCGCCGGGGTTCTGTGATTCGAGCTTGAGAAACAGGGTGCACGGGCCGGTATCGAATCGGCTGACACGCACCAGCGGCGTGTTGCCGATCAGTTCGAGTACGGCAGGGCGGGAGTCATTAGGCATGTGGTCACCTCGCAGCGCAAATGCGCACAGGATGAACAAAAAGGTCGGCGAGTCGTGGCGCCGGACGTCGTTAGAGTTGTGTCTGGACCATAGGCCGGGATCGGCCCATCCGCAACCGTTCGTGGTCAGTCAGTCGAGTTGTCGGGCTGGCGACGGCGAAAGTTTCAAGGCCCCGAGATTGGGGAAATGCCCTGAATCCGGTGACCTGTTTGGGGGGCTTGAGTCGATTGGAAGGGGCGCTTTAACGCAAGAGACGAGCAGAAAAAATGATTCAAAGGCTGGCGGTAATCATCACCAGATTCACCTTCTGCATCAGTTCCGTAATCGTCACCAGGCCCGTGGCCTGCATCGCCGCCATGAGCATTGCCGGCTGCGGCGTCAGTGACAACGCGGACAGCAGTTGAATATCCGGTGCAACTTTCTCGACCAGTCCAATCGCCGCGAATGTCGCACCCGTCATCCAGACGGCCACCGCGGCTGCGGATACCGTGGCCAGGATGATCGCTGCGGCGACCAGGGCAGTGATGAACACTGCCATCGTTGCTTGTCCTGCCATGAACACCCCCCACCGATTGGTCATTGTACGAATGTGCCAAAGCAAGGGACGGGCCAATCCGTGGAGTCTCAGCCCACGGATGTCGATGGCTAACGAAACCGTTTATTGACCTGCCGACAGTGGCGGGGTGCGAGGCGGAATTTGCCGTTTCGAACCGGTGGCTTCAAACGCCGAAGCAAAGCGCAGCAGCGCCGAGTCGTCATAGGCGCGGCCGGCGAAGGTCAGCCCGACCGGCATGCCGATGTCCGGCATGATGCCCATGGGCACCGTGACTGTCGGCACGCCCAGATGCCGGATGGCCAGGTTGCCGTTGGCCACCCAAACCCCGTTGCTCCAGGCGATGTCCGCAGAGACGGGATTGACGTCGGCATCCGCCGGACCAACGTCGGCGACCGTCGGGAACAGCACGGCGTCCAGAGCGAGCCGGTCCATCCAGTCTTCCAGGTCGAGCTTGCGCGTTTGCTCAAGCCCGCGCAGTCCATCGGGCACGGTGCTGATCTGGTCCCACGGCGTGATGCCGCGCTCGGCCATCTTCACGTACTCGTCCATGCCGGCGGCCAGATCGCCCTCGCGGTTGGGCAGGGTGCCCGGGTCGTGGGGGAAAATTTTCGGGCCATCGACATCGACCAGTCGGTTCAACTTCGGATCGCCGTTGGCTTGCAGGAAATCATCGAACGCCCACGCCGTCAGGTCCCACAATTCGTGGTGCAGGAACTCCTTGGAGACGATCCCGCGATTGAACACCGTCGGCGCACCGGGGCGATCACCTTCGCAATTGGACACCAGCGGGAAATCCACTTCGATCACTTCGGCGCCAGCGGCTTCGAGGGCCTTGCGCGCCTGTTGCCACAGCCCGATCACGGACTCGCGGGTGTTGATCCGTTGCCCGGTCGGGCCACCGATCCCCGGGGCTTCACTGGTGCCCGCTTCGGCGTCGGCATTGATGTACATGCGTGGCACGCCAAGGCGTTTGCCGGCAAGGGCATCAGGTTTCGCGGCGAGCTCATGATAGGAAGCAGGACGAACCGAGGCGACACTCGGAATCGGCACCCAGGGTTGCATGCGCCACAGGTCACCTCGGGTGTCCGGGTCGGGCGCCACGACCACATCAAGCACTTCGAGCAAATCGGCCATGGTCCTGGCAAACGGCACGACCACGTCCATGGTCGGCGTCAACGGCCAGTTGCCGCGCACCGAGATCACGCCACGCGAAGGCGTGTAGGCGCACAAGCCATTATTCGAGGCCGGGCCACGACCGCTTGACCAGGTTTCTTCCGCCAGACCGAACGCCGCAAAGCTGGCCGCCGTTGCCGTTCCCGCACCGTTCGACGAACCGGAGGCGAACGGGGCGGTGAGGTAATCGGCGTTGTACGGGCTCTCGGCACGGCCGTAGACTCCGCGTTGCATACCGCCGTTGGCCATGGGCGGCATATTGGTCTTGCCCAGGCAGATTGCCCCGGCGGCGCGCAGACGCTCGACCGTGAACGCATCGCGATAGGCGAGCAAATCCTTGAAGGCGGGGCTGCCCGAAGCGGCGGTCAGGCCCTTGACCAGGTAACTGTCCTTGGCCGTGTAGGGAATACCATCGAGCGGACCCAGGGTCTCGCCCTTGGCCCGGCGGGCATCGGATGCCTGCGCTTCCTGGAGTGCGTCGCGATTGCGCACCACCACAGCATTGAGCGCGGTGTCGGTGTCGGCGCCATCGTAGGCATCGATCCGGGCGAGGTAAGCCTTGACCAGCTCGACCGACGTGGTCTGGCCGGACTCGAGCGCATCCCGCAGTTGGGCAATGGAAACTTCGGTGACTTCAATCATGCGGTTACCACCGGCTCTCTCTAAATGGATTTCATGACGGATCTCGTGGCACAGCCTTGCGCGACGGGATGCGGATTTCAAGTTTGGCCGCGTATTTTGCACTAAGCCGGGGCACGGCGCCGCCATGGCTGTCCATCCGGACACGGATAATGGCCATTTCGATCCCCTTTTGGCCGATCGCACGCTGTGAACCGACCAAGCTGTCAGCAAGAATCAAAAACGCGTCGCCGGTCCTCCGTGCCGACGGCATCCATAACCAGAATCTTTAGCTTCCTTTGCTCCGGGCCACCTTCAGGGCCACTGCCGTTACCGACTATAAAAACCAGACGAGCTGACATTGGGGAACTGATCCATGGACACTATGAAACGCATACTGGGCGCCACCGTGTGTGGGCTGACGCTGCTCGCCAGTGCGGTGCAAGCCGAACAGCGCGAACTGCGGGTGTACAACTGGGCGGACTACATCCTGCCGTCCGTGCCCAAGGACTTTGCCGCACAAACCGGCATTAAAGTGACTTGGGACACCTTCGACACCAACGAGTCCCTGGAAGCCAAGCTGCTGACCGGCAACTCCGGATACGATCTGGTGGTGCCGTCTAACCAGTTCATCGAAACCCAGATCAAGGCCGGCGTTTTCCAGAAACTCGACAAGTCCAAGTTGCCCAACTGGAAGCACCAGGACCCGGCACTGCTCAAGCTGCTGGACAAGAACGACCCCGGCAATCAATACGGCGTGCCTTACATGTACGGCACCGTGTTGATCGGCTTCAACCCGGCGAAGGTCAAGGCTGCGCTGGGCAATAATGCGCCGGTGGACAGCTGGGACCTGGTGTTCAAACCCGAAAACATGGAGAAGCTCAAGGCCTGCGGCGTAGCCATGCTCGACTCGCCTTCGGAGATCCTGCCGCTGGCCCTGCATTACCTGGGACTGGACCCGAACAGCCAGAATCCGGCCGACTACGAAAAAGCCAAGGCCTTGATGATGAAGGTTCGGCCGTACGTCACTTACTTCAACTCCGCAAAGTACATGACCGACATCGCCAACGGTGATATCTGCGTGGCCATCGGTTACTCCGGCAGCTTCTACCAGTTCGGCAATCGCGCCAAAGAGGCCGGTAACGGTGTGGTCGTCGACTGGCGTTTGCCGAAGGAGGGCGCGCCGATCTGGTTTGACACCTTCGCCATTCCAAAAAGCGCGAAGAACGTCGAAGAAGCCCACGAATTCCTCAACACGCTGCTGGAGCCGAAAGTCATCGCGCCGATCAGCGACTTCCTTGGTTACCCGAATGCCAACAAGGATTCGCTGCCGCTGATCAACAAGGAAATCACCGGCAACCCGAACCTGACCCCGACCAGCGAAGCGCTGAAAACCCTGTACGTCGTACAACCGTTGCCGCAAAAGCTCGAGCGGGTACGCACGCGTGTGTGGACGGCGATCAAGTCGGACAAATAACCCGCCCCGCAGGAGCCGGCTTGCTGGCGATGGCGGTGGATCGGCGGCATCTGTGCCGAGGCCAATCGCCAGCAAGCCGGCTCCTACAGGTTCCTTGTCAGAACTCCGGGGTGTATTTCACGCTGAACATCACATTGCGCGGGTCACCGAAGTTGTTGTTGCCGTCGAGCTGGTTGTATCCCGCCGTGTAGTAGTGCTTGTCGAACAGGTTGTTGGCATTCACTGCCAGGCCAATTTCCTGCGTCAGTTGGTAACCGACCCGCGCATTCCACACGGTATAACCCGGTACGTCGAAAGTGTGCTCGTAACCCAGCGTATGGCTTTGGGTGGTGAAGCCCAGGCCGGTGCTGACACGACGCCAGTCGCCGCTGAACTGGTAGTCGCCCCAGGCCCGCAACATGTGCTTGGGCGTCCAGGTGCTGAAGACCTTGCCTTCGTTTTCCGGGTCGTCGAGGTACTTGGTGGTGTTGTAGGTGTAGCCGGCAAACAGTTGCAAGCCGGTGAGTACTTCGCCGCTGATTTCCGCTTCGATCCCCTGACTACGCACTTTCCCCGCGGCTACCGAGCAGTACCAGCCATCGCAGGCGAAGCCCGATGCCAGATCGTTGAGCGCGCGATTTTCCTGGTCATAACGGAACACGGCCAGGGACGTGTTGACGCGGCCATCCATCAGCTCGCCCTTGAGGCCGACTTCGTAGTTGCTGCCGATCACCGGCTTGAGCATCGAGCCGCCGGCATCTCGCACGGTCTGTGGTTCGAATACGTCTGTGTAGCTGGCATACACCGCCCACTCACGGGTCAAGTCGTAGACGATACCGGCGTAGGGCGTGACTTCTCCGGTTTCGTTGGCGGTGCTTTCCGGGTTTTCGGTCACGACGTCGCTGAACGCAGCCTGGGTCCATGACTTGTAGCTGTAGTCGTACCAACTGACCCGCGAGCCGAGCACCAGGGTCAACGGCTCGATCGGCTTGACTCGCCAACTGCCGTAAAGGCCTTTTTGGCGGATGTCGTACTTGCTCGGCGTACCACGACCACCAGCGGTATTGAGCAAACTGTCGTAGCTGATTTCCGGATGATCGTGGTCGATCCCGAAAATCGTGTCCGTGCTGTTATTGAAGGTGCGGGCGAACGTGTCGTCAGACGTGTACTTGGAGTAGTTACCGCCGATCATGACTTCGTGCTGCATGGACAAGGCGTCGAAGTGGCCGATGAGGTTCATGTCCAGACCCAGCTTGGTCGAATCGAAATCGGTCACGAAGTCGGCGTATTGCACGCCGCTGCCATCGGCTTCGAGGCCATCGCCGGCACTTTGCACGCGCTGGTTTTTCGCCTGGTTGTCTTCGGTCATGCGCACGGCACCGACCTTGAACGCCCAGTCGTCGTTGAAGCGGTGTTCGAGATCGGCATAGACCGTGGTGACATCGATGTCCGAATGGTTCCAGCGCGCGCCGGTGTAGGTTGAGCGTGATATATCGACCGGCGAGCCGCCGGCATAGCGCGGCAGGCCGCGGATCATCGGGCGCGACTCGCCCTTGGATTGGCTGACCGCCAGGCCCAGGGTAGTGTCCTCACGCAGATCGATGTCCAGCGCCCCGTACAACGAGTGGGTCTTGCTCCATTCGTAATCGATGAAGGAATCACTTTGGTCTTCGTCGGCCACGATGCGTCCGCGCACGGTGCCGGTCTGGTTCAGCGGACCGCCGGCATCCAGTTGCAGGCCGTAGTGATCCCAGGAGCCGGCCTTGCCGGTGACGCTCACGGTCGGTGCATTCTGGCCGCGCTTGCGCACCAGATTGATGGCGCCGCCAGGGCTGCCGGTGCCTTGCAGCAATCCGGAAGCGCCGCGCAGGACCTCCATGCGATCGAAGAAAATCAGGTCCTGTGTGGCCCAGTTACCGAGCGCGTAGGTGTTGCGCGGGATCGGCACGCCGTCGTACTGCCAGTCATCGATCTGGAAACCGCGCGAGGTCAGGATCAGGCCTTTGCCGACGCCCTGTACGCCCACCAGTCCGGTGGTCTGGTTGGCCGCATCCTTGAGATCGACCAGGTTCTGGTCATCCATCTGTTTGCGGGTCATCACCGTGACCGATTGCGGAATCTCCTTGAGGGTGTGGGTACCCTTGCCGATGGTCACCGCTTTTGCCGCGTAGGAGCCCGAACCTTCGGTGGTGGCCTCGGCGCTGTTCTCGACGATGTTGGTCACGCCCAGTTGCAGGGTGGCGTTGCTGCCCATGGCCGGCTCGACGCTGAAATTGCCTTGCCCGGTCACGCGCAATTGCAGGCCACTGCCCGACAGCGCCTGTCGCATCGCGTCTTCAGGCGAGAACTGGCCGACGACCGCCGGTGCCTGTTTGCCCTGAACCAGCGAAGGCTCCAGAGAAATGATGTGCCCGCTTTGGCTGGCGATGGCGTTCAACGTACTCGCAAGCGGGCCGGCGGGCAGATTGAAGGTCAGTGTTTGTGCCTGCGCCATCGCAGGGCTCGCCAGGGTTGCCAGGGCAACGGTTAGCGAAAGAGAGTGGGACCACGGGTTGAGCACAGCATTCTCCTGAAGCATGTGAAAGGTGTCAGGAGATAGGTGGGATGAGAAATGAAAACCGGACACAAATAAGAGTCATTTCCAAAAATAATTATTGTCTGTCTGGTTTTGCGCGGATCAACGTCAACCAGGGACTGTAGCGATCCACGCGAATCGGCAGGGTTTCCGCCAGGGCAGTCAAGGTTCGTTCGGGGTCGTTGAGCGGGAACACACCCTGAACGCGCAAGTCGCGAACCTCGGGGGCTACGCGGACAAAACCACGGTTGTAAGGGCGCAGGGCGTCGACGACTTTTTCCAGTGGGTCATCGAGTACGTTGAGCCGTCCGCTGAGCCAGTCGGCACGATGACGCTGATCGCTGGCCAAAGGCTCAATGCGCCCGACGTAGAGCAGGGCGGCTTGACCCTCCTGCAAATCGCGTTCGCTGCCATCGAACAAACGGGTCCGGACCGAATGCTCCAGCACCACCACGCGAGTGGCCTCTTGCTCCTGAGCCACCAGGAAACGGGTGCCCAGTGCGCGCACTTCGCCTTGGGCGGTGCGCACGCGCAACGGGCGGATCGGATCGGCCGCCACCTGGATGACCAATTCGCCGCGACGCAGAATCACCAGCCGTTGCTGATCGTCAAAATGTAGATCCACCGCACTGTCGGCATTCAAACTCAGACGGCTGCCATCAGCCAGATTGAAGGCCTCGCGCTGACCCCGACCGGTGTGCAGATCCGCCAGCAGCGAGTCGCCCAGCGGGCTGCGCGCGCCAAGCCACAAACCGCCTCCGAGCAGACCCAAACCTGCGATCACCCGCAGCGCATCACGTCGCGAACCTTGAGGTTGCAGCAGCAGTTGGCGGGCGTGTTCGGTCTGGCCGGGCACACGTCGATCCAGTGCACGCACCGTGTTGAACGAGCCGCCGAGTCGCTCATGCAACCTGGCCCAGGCCTGCGCGTGTGCGGGGTCCATGTTCAGCCATGCGTTGAAACGCTCCTGCAACGCGGCGCTCGGTGTATCGGCGCGCAGGCGCACCATCCAGTCGATGGCTTGCTCGCTGACGGGGTCCAGGCGCGGCTTGCTCATGACATCTGCTCGCTCAGGTAACACTGGCGCAAGGCCTGTTTCATGTAGCGGCTGACCGTGCGCTCTGACAAATCCAGCTTGCGAGCGATGGCCACGTAACTCATGCCGTCCAGCTGGCTGTAGAGGAACGTTGCCTTCACCACCATGGGCAAGCCATCCAGCGCCTTGTCGATGGCCACCAGCGCTTCGATCAACTGCAACTGTTCTTCCGGGGAGGGCGCCAACAATTCGGGCAGGCCGGACAGGCGTTCAAGGTAGGCCAGTTCGAGCTTGCGCCGACGGTGTCGATCGAAGATCAGGCGGCGAGCGATGGTCGACAGATAGGCGCGTGGCTGTTCGATGCTGTCGGGGTCTACACGCGCCGCCAGTATCTGGCAAAACGTATCGGCGGCGGTGTCCTCGGCGTCCGCATGATTGCGCAGCCGTCGCTGAATATGCTGCAGCAGCCAACGGTGGTGATCGCTGAAAAAGTAACTCAGCTTGCTGGGCGAAGGAGGTTGCACCGGATTCATTTCCAGATGTTAGTGAGAGTCGTTCTCAATACTACCTGTGGGATGACTGACACCGCAATCTCTGGTTACGCTTGTTGCTGCGGCAAATATTTTTCATGTGATCCTTGTTTATCAGGGCGTTAGTTTCGGTGGGCCGACATTCAGCGGGCAAACTGTGACTTACCCGCCATTTTCGACCCGACCGCACTGGCGGATGCCTGGATCGTCTACTAGTCTCCTCACGCTTGTGACGGGACGCGCGTCCCGCCTGCGGGCATTGCACTCTGGACGTGTGATCTGCCAAAGGACTGCCTATGTCGAAACCTGCCCAGTAACACTCAACGCCTCCCTCCAACGACCTAGCTTCGTTTTTGCACAGGCAGCCTTTGCCTGTAGAGAATCCGGGCGACTTTTTGTCGTGCTTGAAATTGCTGCAACTGGAAGACGTCTGGATCTCGCGCCACGTGGTCGAGCAAGCAGTTGTGCTCCGTAGTCCATCAAGCGGGTACTGACTCATGACCCCCGCCGGCGTGCCCGGCACTATCGGAGAAACAACTGTGAACGAATCACTCGATCCCAAAAATTTGTCACCACTGGTTGCACCTGTGGGCGCTGTTGCCCGCCAGGACCAACCTGACCTGAAAAATGCCAGCGCTTGGGGCAACCCCTTCAAAATCAAGATCAGTTTGCCGGGCAAGGACATCGGCGGCCAGTGGTTGTGCCGTAACAACGGCGACGCGATGGCTTATGAGAACTACTGTGTGCCCGGGTCGAGGGCGGCGGTTCTCAAGCCTTACACCCATAGCGATGGCAAGATCTATTTACAGGATGAGCAGGGCGACTGGGTCTCTTACGAGAGCCTCTGGAACCTGCTCTACATGTCGTACTGGAACTACGCCGTCGCTTGGAAAATAGAAGGCAACCGCTTGGTGCGTGATTCGGACGGTGCCGTCCTGACCTGGTTCTACAACGATCGTTGGCCACTGGCTGACCGGAAGAACTGGTTGTCTGCCAGTGCACCCTCCGTCAATGCCTTGACCGTAGAGAAGGTTGATGCCTGAACCTTTCGCCAAATAAGGTTCGCAACGCTGTGCATAAACAAGCCCCGAATCGTTAAGGTTCGGGGCTTGTTTTTTTACGCTTGGGTAACTGTTTTCAACGACTGGAAGATTCTCGACACCGGGTGCCGGCTGGACGCTTCACCTGAGAGGCGGCGGAGCTCTTGCGGTACGTCAACAGCACGATACCGGTGACCACGATCACGCCCCCCAGCACCTGACCGGCGCTGAGCATCTGGTCCAGCACCACCCAGCCCATCAACAGTGTGGCCAGTGGTTCGATGTTCATCACCGGGGCATTGCGCGGCATGTCCAGGCGCGGCACGGAAATGAACAGCACGATAAAACCGGTGCCATACAGCACGACCAGCGTTGCCAGTGCCAGCCAGCCGGTGCTGGTGGCCGGAAGGTTCAAGCCGCCGGGCAGCACGCCACTCACGCCGGCCAGATTGATACTGCTGAACACGATGAAAATCGTCAGCAGGCTGCGCACCGAACCGCGAACCTCGGACAATTTGTGATCGGTGATCCACAACGCACAGGCAAACACGCTGGCGGCGCAAAAGGCCAGGGTCACGCCCAGCCACCATTGCGAGCCGACGCTGGCGCTGTCGGCGAGTCGGCCGGGTACGTCCAGCACAAACACCAGCCCCAGCAGAATCAGGCCCATCAGCGAGGCGGTGCGCGCGGTGGGTCTGGCACCACCCAACGCCCAGGTGAGCAGCGCCAGCAGGATCGGGAACACGTTGGCCACCAACAGCGCCAGCGCCACCGGCACTCGCGCGACCGCCGAATACAGGCACAGGCTCTGGGTGGCGATCAGCAAGCCCAGCAGCAACTGCCAGCGCCAGGCACCCTTCGGCAGGCGCAGGGTCTGGCGTTGCCACAGTACCAGCGCGGCCAATACCAGCAACGTCCCGCCCGAGCGCATCAGAATCGCCAGCAACACGCCGGCGCCGTCATCAAAGGCCACCCGCGCCGCGACGTGGTTTCCGGCGAAGGCGCAGCCCATACACAACAAAATCAATACGGCGAGGTGACGGGGAAAAGGAAGCGGCGCTTCTGGCCGGGCGGTTGGGTGGGTCATGGCAGGTTCTCGAATCAAGTGCGCCATCAAAGGAAATGGCGTGCGAGTTTTTATTATGTTGTCGTACAACTTGGCGTGAGTTGTAGCGCATTTGACGATGTGGAACAAGGTTTAGGCGCTTTTAGAGGGGGTGGGGCATCTGGAGGTTAATCAAGAGATCGTATGACTAGAGGGCGTGTCCTGCTAACCGGTGCAACTCTTGCTGTACGAAATCGGCAAACAGCTTGATCCGGATCGGTGTCAGCGCGCCGAAGGCATGCAACGAATGTATCGCCAGCGATGGCAGGGGACGGTCGGCCAGCACCCGCACCAACGCCCCGGAATCCAGCTCTTGTTGCACCGTGCATTTCATCAAGTAGGCGACGCCCATCTCGCCGAGAGCGGCGGCGCGCAGACCAAACCCCGAGTCCAGTCCGATACGGCCACGAGGCACCAGGGTTTCCCCGTCGGCAAAGACGATGGGCAGGGTACGCCCGTTCAGTTGGTAGCGCACAAAAGGCAGCGCACGCAGTTCTTCGACGGTGCCCGGGTTTCCCCATTCGCTGAGGAACGCCGGGGACGCGACCAGCGCCATGTCGAGTTGAGCGAGGGTGCGGCTTTTCAGGTCGCTGTCAGTGAGGCTGCCCGCACGGAAAATCACATCGTAGCCTTCGCGAATCACGTCCACATGGTGATCGAGCAAGGTCAGGTCCAATTCAACGTCCGGGTGGTCGCTGAGAAAAACCGAATGGATCCTCGGCATCAGCAACCGCCCGAGATCGCTGGGCATGCTGACCCGCAAGTGACCACGCGCGCCGCCGGTGTGGCGCAGCGCGTCGGCCGAATCATCGATGGCTTGCAACAGCGGCGCCACACGCTCGAAAAATGCCTGCCCCTCGGGCGTCAGGCTGAGCATCCGCGTGGAGCGGCGGAACAGCTTGGCGTTCAGTTCGGTTTCCAGTCGGGCGATGCTCTTGGAAATGGCCGACGGCGTGGTCCCGGCGTTGCGCGCGGCGGCGCTGAACGAACCGGCTTCCACCGCGCGGACGAAGGCAATCAGGCTGGCCGACTGGTTCAACAGGCTGGACATCTTGTGACTCCCAAGCACAACAGATGTGCCTTTTTCTGGACTGGTTGGCGCGGGGCGAGCGACATAATACTGCGCTCCTTCAACAAGCGGAGTCAGTAAATGCAACGTCTTCAAGGAAAGGTCGCGGTGATCACCGGCGGCAACAGCGGCATTGGCCTGGCCTCGGCGTGCCTGTTCGCCAAAGAGGGGGCGCAGGTGATTATCACGGCACGTCGCCAAGAGGTGCTGGACGAAGCCGTTCGCCACATCGGCCACGGCGCGATTGGCATCAAGGGCGATGTCGCCAGCCTCGAGCACCATGCCGAGGTGGCCGAGCAAGTCCGGGCGCGCTTCGATGCGCTGGATATCTACATGGCCAACGCCGGGGTCATCACCCTGACGCCATCACAGCAGGTCACGCCCGCGGAGTTCGACGCGCAATTCAATATCAACACCCGTGGCGTGTTCTTCGGTGTGCAGGCGATCGTGCCGTTGTTGCGCGACGGTGGCAGCATCATTCTGACCAGTTCCCTGGCGGCGACCAAAGTGCTCGATGGGCATGCGGTGTATGCCGGTTCCAAAGCAGCCATCGCTGCCTTCGCGCGCAACTGGGCGCTGGAGCTGCGTGCGCGGCGCATACGCGTCAATGTGCTCAGCCCGGGCCCGGTCGATACGGCGATTATTGGCAAACTGGGTGTTTGCGAGGAGGACCGCCCCGGTTTTGAACAAATGATGGCAGGCATGATTCCCGCCGGTCGACTCGGTGAGGCCGACGAACTCGCGCAAGCGGCGCTCTACCTGGCGTCCAGCGACAGCTCGTTCGTCAACGGCATCGAATTGCACGTCGACGGCGGCATGTCGCTGGTCTGAAACCCGCCTCAGAACGTGCAAACGGCATCGGTAAACACCACCCGGCCGAACTGCGCATTGGCGTCCAGCGGCGTGACGGCCAGCAGTTGATCCAGACGGATTTCCTGTTGGCCGTTTGCCGTTTCAACGCGCAAGAACTCTTCTTTTTCGGCGGAGGTGCGCGTGTCCAGCGCCTTCGCCTCCAGGCGCGTGCCGTCCTTCAGTTCGACATCCAGTCGATAACCGCGCATACAGGCGACCTCCAGATAGTCATACAAGTCGCAATTCATGGGCTGGTATGTGTTCATCGCATTAGTCCTGGCTTGGGTGGTGTTCGATTAGGCAATATCTTCCTTCCGAACGTGTTTTGCATCCATGAGTCGACAGCGCGTTGCTGGTCAATAGTCGTGAATTAGACTAAACACGGGTATCAAGTCGAAGGAGTGCTCCCCATGGCAGCGCGGCAATGGACTCGCTGATCACCGCCGCCGCCCAGGCGCTGGCAGCGGGGAATCCACTTGGCGCGCTGGACCGGGTAGCGTTGCGTGACGATGCACAGGCCCTGGCGCTGCGCGGGATCGCCATGGCGCAACTGGGCGATCTGGTACGGGCCAAGGTCTTGGTGCGTCGGGCGGCACGAGCGTTCGGGCCGAAGGAAACGCTGGCCCGCGCGCGCTGCATCGTCGCGGAAGCGGAGATCGCATTGGCCTCACGGGACCTCGGCTGGCCGGTGAAAGCCCTGGATGCGGCGCGGGTCACGCTGGACGCCCACGGCGATGGTGTCAACGCGGCCCATGCGCGATATCTGCACATCCGCCGTCTTCTGCTGATCGGCCAACTGGATGACGCACAGCAACGCCTTGCGAAACTCGATCCGTCGACATTGCCACCGTCGTTGCGCGCCACCCATGAGCTCGTGGTCGCGGGCATCGCCATGCGTCACCTGCATTCACACGCTGCCCGCGCGGCCTTGATCCGTGCCGGACTGGCGGCGCAGCAATCCGCTATTCCCGCCTTGATAGCGGAAGTCCAAAGCGCGGTGCAGCTGCTCAACAGTCCCGCCGCGCACGTGATGAGCAATGGCCAGACGCGGCCCCTGCTACTCGATGAAGTGGAAGCATTGCTGGCCTCGACATCGCTGGTGGTGGATGCCTGCCGGTACGTCGTGCGCGGTGCAGGCATGTCGGTTGCCCTGTCGAAGCGCCCGGTCCTGTTCCGCCTCGTGCGGACCCTGGCGGAAGCCTGGCCGAACGATGTTTCGAGGGAAATGCTCATCGCCCGGGCCTTTCGCCTGAAGCTCAGCGACGAATCCCATCGCGCCCGGCTACGGGTGGAAATCGGCCGATTGCGCGCAGCGCTGAAACCCTTGGCCAGCGTAATCGCAACCCGGCGCGGGTTTGCACTGATCACGCAGGTTTCACCCGACGTGGAACTGCTCACGCCTCCGGTCGAAGAAAAACATGCCGCGGTCTTTGCGTTGCTCGCCGACGGTGAAGCCTGGTCGAGTTCGGCGCTTGCCCTGGCTCTGGGCAACAGCCAGCGCAGCGTGCAACGGGTGCTCGAAACACTGGCGGCGCAGGGCAAGGTGCAATCATTCGGGCATGGCAGGGCGCGGCGCTGGATGACGCCACCGGTGCCCGGTTTCGCGACGACCTTGTTACTCCCGGTTCCGTTGCCCCGTGGCTAGGATGAACGCCACCACCCCTTTGCGAGGAACACCGAGATGAAACAGTCAGCTGCTGAAATCCTTCGTGAATATGGGCCTTTTGAAGGCGTCGACGATGTGCATGGCGTGACCTGGGATGGTGAACAGGTCTGGTTTGCCACCACCGGAAAACTCCTCGCCCTGGACCCTTCGAGCGGCGCAACCGTGCGAACGCTGGATGTCGCCGCTCACGCGGGCACCGCATTCGATGGCAAGCACTTGTTCCAGATCGCCGAGGACCGTATCCAGAAAATCGACCCGCAAACCGGTCGCGTACTCTCCACCCTTCCAGCCCCCGGCGGCGGTAACGACTCCGGGATGACCTGGGCGGAAGGCTCGCTGTGGGTCGGGCAATACCGCGAGCGCAAAATTCACCAGATCGACCCCGAGACCGGCAAGATCCTGCGCACCCTCGAGTCAAACCGCTTCGTCACCGGCGTAACCTTCGTCGAGGGCGCGCTCTGGCATGGCACCTGGGAAGGCGACGAGAGCGATCTGCGGCGCATCGACGCAAAAACCGGCGAGGTGCTCGAAAGCCTGAAAATGCCAGAGGGCGTTGGCGTCTCCGGTCTTGAGTCCGATGGCGGCGAGCGGTTTTTCTGCGGTGGTGGGAGTAGCGGACGGGTGAGGGCGGTTCGTCGCCCCTGATCGAGTCACTTCTTTAAATCGTTTATGGATGTCGATCCGCTGACTCATACCCTCTCGCCTTTGAACCGACACCACCCTGCTTCTGCTTTTTCGGTGAGAACGGCGAATCCAGCGTACCGAAGGCGATCGACATCCACTGCGAAAAGGCCGGCTTGGCTAACCGATGCCGATGCTACGTTCTGAGTCTTGCCAATCTCCGCGTCTTAAGACGCTTCCTACAGCCCCCGGTTTCTTCCTGCATCTGATCAAGACCTTTCTCGCTGATGCCTCGGACGCCTCCGATTTCAGCCTTGCAGGTCATGGGTTAACGTTTTTGAACGGAGTCATTTATTGACGCCAAAATTGCGGCTCACTACTAGCGCGCCACTAATTTGATATCACTTTTGTTTTCGAGGGATCGAACATGTCCTCACCCGCCCTTGTGGCGAGGTTGTGCCTGGCTTTGCTATGCCTTTCGCCAATGAACCTGCTTACGCTGCGCCTACTCCCGGGGATACCGATCTGATCCGCGAGCGTCAGGATCGCTTGCTTGAAGAACAGCGCCGGCGTCTTGAAGAACTCAAGGAGTTGCCCGGCAAACAAATCCAGCCGACGCAACCGGCGGCGCCTTCCGACAGCCGTTGTTTCCCCATCAAGGACATCGAGCTCAACGGTGCCGACAGTCTCTCCTACAGCGAGCAAAATCGCCTGCTCATGCCTTACATCGGCCAATGCCTGGGTGTCACGCAGCTCAATGAACTGCTGAAAGTCATTACCGATCACTACATCGAAAAAGGCCTGTTCACCAGTCGAGCCTACCTGCCGCAGCAGGACTTGTCGGCCGGACATTTGAAAGTGTTGGTGGTCGAGGGCCGGCTCGAAAGTTTAAAGAGCGCCGCGGACAGTCATTTGTCCGAACGCGAACTGGCGATGGCCTTTCCCGGTAAAGCGGGTGACTTGGTCAACCTGCGCGAAATCGAGCAGATGGTCGATCAGCTCAATCGTCTGCCCTCGAACCAGGCCACGATGGAACTGGCTCCCGGCAAGAACATCGGCGGCAGTGAGGTGCTGGTCACCAACACCGCGCAGAAACCCTGGCGGGCGGGGCTTTCCCGCAGCAACGATGGGCAGCGCAGCACCGGCGAACAGCAGTGGGGCACGACCTTCGATTGGGACAGCCCGCTGGGTCTGGGCGATCAGTTGATGCTGCGCGGCGGTCACGACGCGATGAGCGATCACCAGCACACGTCGAACAACGCAATGCTCTATTACAACCTGCCGTGGGGTTGGTGGAATTTCAGTTACAGCTTCAACCAAAGTGAGTACCGCTCGCAGATCGCTGGCAACGGTTACAACTTCAAACAGACCGGCGACAGCGAAAACCATCAGTTGCGCGCCGAACGGGTGATCCATCGCGACTCCGTGAGCAAGACCTCACTCAATGCCGGGCTCTCCTATCTGCGCACCAACAACTTCATCGAAGACAGCAAACTCAAGCTGAGCAGCAACCGCATCAGCGAATTGCAGTACGGCATCAACCATGGTCGGCGGGTGGGCAGCGCCTTCGTCAACCTGGACCTCGGCCTGCAAGAGGGTATCGGCGCGTTCGATGCGCAAGGTAATGGTCATCCGGGGCCGGGCGAACCGAACGCGCGCTATCGCAAATACACCGCCACGGCGAGTTATCTGCAGCCATTCAAACTGTGGGGCGAGTCGCTCAGCTTCAGCAGCCTGATGACCGGCCAGCGCAGCGAAGACGTGCTGTTCAGCCCGCAACGCACCAGCCTCGGCGGGCAGTCGTCGATCCGTGGCTACAAGGATCAATCTTTGTCCGGAGACAGCGGCGGTTACTGGCGCAATGACCTGCGCTGGAGTCGACCTGTCAGCGCTGAATGGTTGCGCCCGGCGTTTGCCGAATACGGTGCCAGCCTTGGCTACGACCAGGGCGTGATTCGCGACGATCGCTACAACGGTGATCAGCATGGACGCCTGTCGAGCAACTCGCTGGAGCTGTTCGCCCGCGGTCGGTATGTCGCTGCAAGCGTGACCTTTGCCCATTCCCTGGAACGACCGGACGCGCTGCCCGAGCGCGAAGCACCGATCTACTTCCGCGTGGATTTCTTTATCTGACAACGCTTCTTCGAGACCTTCCACATGGACGTACGCCACTTTGCCTTTCTCGCCCGCCAGCCTTCTGCCAGGGTGAATACCCGTGATCGTTTCTGCGGCATGCCCAAGCGTGGCCTGGCGTTTGTGTTGGCCAACGTCATGTTCTGGCAGCCCGTCTGGGCGCAGGCCGACGGAATTGTGGTGGCCAATCCCGGCACCAGTCTCGGGCAGGCCGGCAATGGCGTGCCGATCGTCAACATCGCGACGCCGAATGGCAGCGGCCTATCGCACAACCAGTTCCACGATTACAACGTCGGCGCCCATGGGGTAATCCTCAACAACGGTGCGACTCAGACCTCGGCCACCCAGTTGGGCGGGATCATCATTGGTAACCCGAACCTTAAAAACAGCGGTTCAGCGCAAACCATCCTCAACGAAGTGGTGGGTGGCAGCCCCAGTCAGTTGCGCGGTTACACCGAAGTCGCGGGGCAGTCAGCCCGCGTGATCGTGGCTAACCCGTATGGCATCAGCTGCAACGGCTGCGGTTTCATCAATACTCCGCGCGTGACGTTGACCACCGGCAAACTGGTACTCGACGGCAATGGTCGCCTGGACCGTTTTCAGGTGGATCAGGGCAGCGTTTCCATTGACGGCGCCGGGCTGAACGCCAATAACGTCGACCGCTTCGAAATCATCACTCGCAGCGCCAAAATCAACGCCGAAATTCAGGCCAGCAACCTGACCATCGTTGCCGGACGTAACGACGTCAACGCCGACAGCCTCAACGCCACGGCCCGCGCCGATGACGGCAGCGCCAAACCGCAACTGGCCATCGACTCGTCGGCGCTGGGCGGGATGTACGCCGGGGCGATCAAACTGGTGGGCACCGAAGCCGGGGTCGGGGTGAAGCTCGACGGCAAATTGATCGCCAGCGGCGGCGACATTCAGCTCGACGCCAATGGTCAATTGAGCATGGTCGAGACTTCGGCCAGCGGCGCGGTCAAGGTCAAGGCGGGCAGTCTTGATGCGCGCGGACCGGTTTACGCCGGCACTGCCATCAACGTCCAGACCCAAGGCAACCTGACCAACCAGCAAACCCTCGCCGCCCGCGACAGCATCACCCTGAGTGCCGGCGGCCAGTTGACCAACAACGGCATCATCGAAGCCGGGGTCAATGCCGATAACAGCCGCAACGCCAATGGCGATATCAGCCTGAGCGCGCAAAATCTTGGCAATGCCGGCAAGAGTGTGGTTGCCAGTCGCAACCTGACGGTCGCGACCACACAGACGCTGAACAACCAGGGCGGCACCCTCAGCGGGCAATCGGCCAATATCAATGCCGGTGTTCTGGACAACCGGAACAATGGCCGGGTGCTGAGCAACAGCGCGCTGAACCTCAAGGCCGACCAGTTGCTCAACGCCAAGGGTGTGATCAACAGCAATGGCAATCTGGCTGGCAACGTCGGCGGTTTGAACAACAGCGAGGGCCAACTGAGCAGCCTGGCCGATGTGGTGTTGAACGTGGCCTCACTGGACAACGTCGCGGGCCTGATGACCGCAGGGCGTCTGCTGGACATCACCGCCAGCGGTGCGATCAACAACCAGAGTGGCACCCTTTCCGGTGTCAATGAGCTGAAGCTCGATACCAAGGATACGTTCGGCAATCAGGGCGGCAAGTTGCTGAGCAACGGCTCTTTAAGCCTCGAACTCAACGGAAGAGGACTTGATAACCAGGCTGGCCAGATCAATGCCAAAGGCATGTTGAGCATCGCAAACCTGCGCGACCTCAATAATCAGAAAGGTGAAATTTCCAGCCTCAACAGCTTCAGCCTGAAAGGCAACACCCTCGATAACCGGGGCGGCAATCTGATCAGCCACGATCACCTGACGCTTGATGCGGCGAATCTCCAGAACCAGGGTGGCCTGATTTCCGGCTGGAACGCAGTCACCATTACCGGCGGCACTCTCGACAACAGTCAAGGAGGCACGCTGTCGAGTTTGCTCGGTCAGTTGAGCGTCGACCTCAGCGGCGCGCTGATCAACAACGCCAAGGGCGGACTCGGGGGGAAAGGCGGGGTTTCGCTTAACGCGGCCAGCATCGACAACAGTGCGCAAGGTTTGATTGACAGCAGCGGTACTCTCGAACTGAGTGCATCGAGCATCAACAACGCTTCCGGAACTATTAACGCGCAGGGTGCCCTGAACGTTACCGCTACGAATCTGGATAACACCGATGGCAGGCTGGCGGGTGCCGGCAGCGTAACCCTCGATCTACTCGGTATTCTGACCAACACCAAGGGAGTACTTTCCAGCGCAGGCCCGCTGGTCATCAAGCGCTCTGGCCAGATCGACAACCTGGGTGGTCAGCTCATCAGCCAACAGCTTATGAGCCTGCGCACTGGTCAGTTGAACAACCGTCTGCAAGGTACTGTTGCCTCCAATCAGCAACTCGATCTCATCGTCACGGGCGACCTCAATAACAGTGAGGGTGGACTGATCCATAGCCGCGACGCTGGTGTAAGCGTGAGTGCGCTCGGCATCAACAACACCAAGGGTGCAATACAAAGTCATGACGCCCTGACGCTGAAGGTACAGGGCGGCACTGTTGATAATCAGCACGGCGAGATCATCGCCAGGACTGGCGATCTGAACATCAGCGCTGCGGTTCTGGACAATCGCGGTGGTTCGTTATCCAGCCTCAAAGGCCTGACGCAAAGCCGTCTGACGGGTGTGCTACGAAATGGCCTGGGCGGAAAGATCGAAGGCAATCGCCTGGACCTGCAAGCGCTGGGAGGCATCTACACAGAGGGTGGACGCATCGCCGCCAATGCCGGTGACATTCTGCTCGACACGGGTGGCTCGCAACTCGATAACAGCGGTGGCGGTATCTATGCCGAAGGCCAGGTCAAGGTTGTTGGCGGTGCCCTGAAAAACAATGCTGGCGAGATCAGCGGGCGGTCCATCGATATCGATCTGGCAGATGAACTGAGCAACCACGATGGCCTCATCGAAAGCGCCAGCACTCTGAAATTGAATGCCTCCAGCGTCAACAACCAGGGCGGCACACTGCGCGCCTTGGGGAAAAATGGCAAAACTGTTTTTCAGATCGGCAGGTTGTTCGACAATCGCAATGGCCTATTGGAGACCGCCAATACCCAATTGACGCTGGCTACCTCAAGCTTTCTCAATTCGGGCGGTAACGTGACCCATGTGGGTATCGGCAATTTCGATATCGACATGGGCAATGTAATGGGCGCCGGTGGCACGTTGGTCACCCGTGGCGATCTGACGCTCGAAGCCAATAGCTGGACCAATACCAGTGTCATCCAGGCCGCACGCTTGAAAGTCAACGTCAACAACTTCGTGCAAACCGCGAGCGGACAGTTGTTGGCCTCCAACCACTTCGAAGGGCGGGGGGGAAGCTGGACCAACGATGGGGTGATCGCCAGTGACGGCACCCTTGATGTGCTGTTGTCTGGAACCTATGGCGGCAATGGACGCATGTCCAGTCTGGGAGACATGCAGTTCGATTCGGCTGCCATCAATCTCGGTAGCGCGGGCAATGTTTCCAGTGGTGGCAATACAACCGTGGGCGCTCGTGGTGCATTGGCGACGTTGAATAATTATGGTCGCCTCACTGCCGCAAACGGACTGACGTTGAAGGCAAACACCGTTAATAATTTCGGCACCCTCGCCGGTGGCACCGGGTGGAAGCTGAGTGCGTCCAGGTTGTTGAATGATCAGGGCGGATTTCTCTTCAGCGGCGGCGATATGGCCCTGCGAGTGGAGAGCTTTACCAATAGAAAGTCCGACGTCTACAGCTTGGGCGCCATCGATATTGCCCGCGATGACGCAGGTAATCGTGCCGCCTTGGTGGAGAACCTTTCCGGCACGATGGAAAGTGTGGGGCGGTTCTCCATCAAGTCGGACTTGATAGTAAATAAGCGTGATCAGTTCAGCACACAGGCTGAGATGTATTCGTCAGCCATAGGTGTGCGTTGCTATAGCTGTGATGAGCTTCCGAGGTCTTGGGTTGATCGCCAGCCGGAATGGCATTTAGTGTTCGAGCAAAAGTACCGCGTTAATGTATCCGGTGACTCCAGCTCTCCGGCTGCCCTGATGACCTCAGGCAGTAATATGGACCTTGTTGGCACATCATTCCTCAATTCTAATTCGACCGTTGCAGCGACAGGCAACCTGAGCATCACAGTTAATGACTTTGAGAATTCAGGCACGGCACTAGGTGATTATTCCAGTCTCCAATATTTCAATTATGAGGATCCGAAATACAGGAATCGGTTAGATCCATTTTCTCAGATTGTCAGATACAACATTTTCAACGACGCAACCTACGACAAAAATATGCGTTTCTGGAATGCGGCCGGCGTTGAGTCGATTATTTACCCTCGCATTGGGGTACAAGGGGCAAAACCGTTTGAAAAAGAGTTCTTTCAGATAATAGGCCCCGTTGTTTTGTTACTCGGAGGGGGCACCGCAGCGCTTCATCCGAAAATCGACTTTGCTGATTCGCAATATTCTTCAGGTGTTCGAACTGAACTGCCTGACTTCCTGAAAAACGCTACGCCCTTCAATCAGGTGGTAACTTCATCAGGCACCACGAGCGATATTCCAGCAGTTATACAATCAGGTGGTGACGTCTCGATAAACGCCAAAAACAAGATCGGCAATGGTGTTGAACGTCCATTTAGTTCGGGAATGTCCAGTCAGCAGCGTGCTGCTGACATTGCAGCATCAGGTACCGGCAGTCCCACCGTTGTTACCTTGAACGGTCAACTGCCCGCCGATTTAGCGCAGCAACAAGTTAACCCGCTGGCGCTACCTGGTTTCAATATACCAACGGGACAGAACGGTCTATTTCGTCTTAGCGATCAAAGCGGGCTCGGGCAATCAGCGCCTGCGCCTTCCGCTTCCATGACAAACCTTGACGTCACCAACTCGTTGGGCGTGCCACGGGTTCAGGGCCTGCTGGACAACAGCTTTCGCTCAAAACCTCACAAATACCTGATTGAGACCAATCCGGTACTCACCGATCTCAAGCAGTTCATGAGCTCGGATTACCTGTTGAGCAATTTGGGCTACAACCCCGATATCAGCGCCAAACGCCTTGGTGACGGCTTTTACGAACAACGATTAATCCAACAGGCTGTGGTTGCACGCACCGGCCAACGTTTCCTTGACGGTCAGACTTCCGACGAAGCGATGTTCAAATACCTGATGAACAACGCCATCGCCAGCAAAGATCAACTTAGCCTCTCCGTTGGCGTGACCCTGACATCGCAGCAAGTGGCCGCGTTGACGCACGATATCGTGTGGCTCGAGGCGCACGAAGTGAATGGCGAGAAGGTGCTGGTGCCGGTGCTTTATCTGGCCCAGGCAAACAACCGGTTGGCGCCGAACGGTGCATTGATACAGGGTGGCGACGTCACACTGATCGCCGGCCAGGATTTGAGTAACTCAGGCACCTTAAGGGCCACCAACAATCTGGCGGCATATGCCGCGCAAGACCTGACGAGCAGTGGCCTGATTGAGGCTGGAAACCGTCTCGACCTGTTGGCCGGCAACAACATCATCAACAAATCCGGAGGAGTCATTGCCGGACGTGACGTCACAGTGGAAGCCGTGTCAGGTGATGTCATCAATGAGCGCACCATCACCAGCGCTGAGTTCAGCAACAAAGGCTATACCCAGCACCGCGATTACCTGGACAACGCAGCACGCATCGAAGCAACCAACGATCTGAGCATCGTTGCTGGCAGGGACGTGCTGAGTTCAGGGAGCGTCATACAAAGTGGCCGCGATACCCAAATTGAGGCCGGACGAGACATCAGCATCGTTTCAGCCGAGCAGCAAAGCGCTGACACCGGTGGCAAGCAAAAAAGCTCGGTTACTCAGTTTGGCTCAAGTCTGGAGGCGGGGCGCGATATCGCCATGAGCGCTGGCAGGGATTTCACCGCAATCGCCAGTGATGTCAACGCCAAGCGCAACATTGATCTGGTGGCGGAGGGCAGTGTGACAATTGCCTCGGGTGCCGACGAAACTCACTCCTATTACAAGTCCAAAAAAGTCACCGCCCAGGAAGACCACGTCAAACAGATCGCCAGCACTTTCAATGCCGGCGGCGATGTGGTGCTAAGTGCGGGCAATGACCTGACTGTGATCTCCAGTCGTATTACCGCAGGCAACGAAGCCTATCTGGTGGCAGGTAACAACCTCGAGTTGCTGGCTGCGCAAGACAGTGATTACTCCCTCTACGACAAAAAGAAAAAAGGCAGCTTCGGCCAAAAGGAAACCCGCCGGGATGAAATCACCAAGGTGACCCACGTCGGCAGCGAAATCACTACAGGCGGCGATTTGACCTTGGTCAGTGGGGGAGATCAACGCTATCAGGTGGCGAAACTCAACAGCGGTAATGACCTGACCTTGCAGAGTGGTGGTGCGATCACCTTTGAGGGCGTGAAGGATCTGCATCAGGAGAGTCACGAGAAGAGCAGCAACAGCCTGGCGTGGACCAGTGCCAAAGGTAAGGGTAATACCGATGAGACCTTGAGGCAGAGTCAGCTGGTCGCGCAGGGAAACCTGGCAATCAAGGCAGTTGACGGCTTAAACATCGACATCAAACAGATCGACCAGAAAACGGTGGGTCAGACTATTGATGCGATGGTGCAGGCAGATCCGCAACTCGCATGGCTCAAAGAAGCTGAGCAGCGTGGGGATGTGGATTGGCGAAAAGTTCAGGAGGTACACGAGAGCTTCAAGTACAGCCACTCCGGGCTGGGCCAAGGGGCGATGCTGGCAATCATGATTATCGTCACGGCGCTGACGGCTGGCGCTGCGAGTGCTGCAATAGGAACAGCGGCCAACGCAGCGGCGGCTTCCGGTACTGCCATGGCCGCTGCGGGAACTTCAGCCGCAGGTACAGCCGTCGCGGCAGGCTGGGGAAATGTAGCGCTGACGGCTGTGGCCACTTCGGCGGCCAGCGGGGCTGCAATCAGTGCGATCAACAATAAGGGTGATCTTGGAGCGGTCGTTAAAGATGTAACTTCCAGCGAGAGTCTGAAAGGCTATGTGATCGCTGGTGTAAGTGGGGGCATTGCTGGCCAAAATATAGGTGTACGCCTGGCAGTCAACTCCGCGCTTCAAACAGTAGCGAATGGCGGAAAATTCAAAGACAACCTTAGCCAGGCCGCGATAGGACTGGTCGCCGACATGATGGCTGGCGCCATCTATCAGCAAGTGGGTACCAGCCTGTTAGGAAGTGGTCTACCCACCAAAGTTGCCGTTCATGCCATCGTGGGTGGCTTGATCGGAGAGGCGGCTGGTGGTGATTTCGTTATTTCTGCGATGGCCGCCGGAGCTAACAAGGCTCTGATCGATATGGTCGGGGATAAGATTTTTCCAGGTGTGGCACACGAGCAAGTACTGGCCATGACCTCCCAGCTCTTGGGCATGACAGTTGCTGCAGCGGCTGGCGGCAGTGAAAAAGACCAGCAGGTTGCAGGGTGGGTGGCGCAGCAGGCAACGGTCAATAATTACCTGAATCATAAGGAGGTTGAGAGCTTAATCGAAGAGGCGAAAACCTGTGTCGCAAGCAACAGCTGGGATCAGGTTCGAAATAAATTTGCCGATTTGAATGACGCAAACGAAAAACGTTTTGCGCTGTTTTGTCTGGACAACCCTCAAGGATGTAGATCTCCAGAGCTCCAAAAGTTTGTGGAGGATTACAACGACACGCACGACCTCCTTTCCAAAGCACGAGCCTCTGACGATGTACCTGCCGGGATGAAAAGTGTCCTTGCTACCGCGCAAATGATGAACGCGGTTGCCAAGGTGCGATTGCTGGAAATGGGACTGGCCTTAGGGCTTACGCAAGCCGGTAGCAATGCTGCAGGACAGGCTGGTATAAACGTCGATCCCGAAACCGTAGGTGTTTTTGCCAAGTGGACGGCTATACTTTTTGGGGCTGGGAAGGCGGTTGGTGCAAAAGGCTCGGGAGGTGCCATTGACGCTGGCTTTGATACTGCTAACCTTCAGAGTAAATTGCAGGGGTACCTGCTAGATGCAGAACATCCCCAGAACCAGACCAAAGCTACTTGGTTCCAGCAGGCTCTCGGCTTTGACAAGAGTAATTGGGAGGGGTTGGCGTCGCAGATTAAATTTGATGAAACGAAGGCAGTAGTAACGAAAACAACTCAATACGGTCGGACTTTTGAGCAGCGGATTTCTATTCTTGGAACTAATGGGAGAACCATTGACGTACCTTTCATCTTTTTGAAAGATGCCTCGGGTACCGTTAAACTTATAACAGGGATTCCGGCGAAAAAATGAATATATTTCGTGAAAATGATGTCATTCGCCTCCGGGAGGAGGTAGAGGCAAGCATAATTACCGGGGATGAGATTTTTGTACCTAAAGGGACCATAGGTACAATAGTTCTTGTACATGGCAATCCTGACCAGCCATCGGCCTATGAGATTGAGTTTTTCATTCCAGGTCAAAACGACTTTGCTCTAGCTACCGTAGATGTAACGTGCGTAAGTAAAGTCTGATTGCTTTGGTGCAAAAGCAACAGGAAAATTACCTGTTTCCAACGATCTTCCGACAAATATCCATGCAGGACAGCAGGGGAAACATATCAGAGGCCACAATAACTTTGAGGAAGGACGTAGTTATTTTAATAATGGCGTTGACCCGGTTGAACTTTTAGGTGGAGTCCAGCGTGGTAAATATCCGATTGTTGGTGCCGGGGCTCGTGGTAACCCAGTGGTGGATTTTGGAAGACCGATAGGTATTGACGGGCGAACAGGGCAGTCTGTAATCAAAGGTCTAATCCACTATGGGAAAAATGGTGCCCATATTGTTTCAGATGCGAGAAACTGAAATGCTATTCGCGACAAAATTGCCGGATTGGCTCGTGGCGTGCTTCCGCATTGCGCTACTTGGCGAGATATACCCTAATATTAGGGCCATAGCCGTCGGATATCATGATAGTGGTTTTGTGTTAATTCGATACTATCTTGATCGCCAGCCATCAGACTCTGATTTTGAGAGCTTGAAGGTTGTAGCTACAAATTTAGATGCGCTTGGAGGGAAAGAGCAGGCGATCAACAAAATTGATATCCAGTGCGTGCATGCGGCGGGTGCTAAGCGAGATTTAGAGCCGATTAGTGGATTTATATATTCTAGGCGAGAACACGAATAAAATGGGAAGAAAAGAAAGGGAAAAGGGGATGGATTTATTTTTATTAACGCTCGGAATGGGCCTGTAGTTGGAAACTAAATCTGTCCCCTTTTTTCGTATGAGTGTTATATGGTCGGAACAAATTGATCCTATTCTAAGTCGCGGGATATCTCTAGAGCATTTGGGGGTGCGGAACTGGGCTCTGCGTCGCGATGACGCTTTAGGTGCTATTTATGATCTTGAGGCTCTCGGAATTCCGATTCTTGGAGGGGATGTATATCAATTAATTGGCGAGATAGCTGAGCAGACGTACGACAGTTGGTACTGCGACCAAGCTCCAGATGAGTTGGATTCTGTTTTTTTAAAGCGAAGTTTAGATAAGGCAGCGAATTATATATGCAGCTACTTAATGCAAAGGGAGATTTTTGCTCTAGTGCCTAAAATTTAATCGTGCAAAAAGATGGTGGAAAAAGGGACGGATTTATTTTTATTAATGCTCGGAATGGACCTATAGTTGGAAAATAAATCTGTCCCCTTTTTTCGCGTAACCTAAGTACAGTTATACCGCTTCATTGAGGAGGCTACGATGAAATTTCCAAGCACAAATGATTTTTTGGAGGAGTTTGGTATTGAGCCTGCTGAGGTGGATCCTAGCTTGGCTCTATGTCGCTATATAAAAACATCAAAAAATAGTGGGCTTGAAGTTGAAATTTCTTTTAGTGCTGTAATTGGGTCGTTTCAGGTTGTGCTGAGACTTGCTATGCAAGAGATAGCAATTATTTCCTCGGAAAATGTTAAAGCTATTGAGCTAGTGCGGGATAATTCAGGTGCGGGTGTTCGTGTTGTCTTCGATATATGCGAAACAACTTCAGAGGCTAGAGTGACGTTAGAACCCGAAGTTAGCTGTCAGTGGTGGACGTTACGTGACGTGTAAGACTGGAAAAGGGGACGGATTTATTTTTATTAATGCTCGGAATGGGACTATAGTTGGAAAATAAATCTGTCCCCTTTTTTCAATAAAGGAGTCGGATGGGTCAATCAATCATCTACTATTCAAGCCGAGCCGGGCGGAGTGACTTATGAGTGTTATATGGTCGGAACAAATTGATCCTATTCTAAGTCGCGGGATATCCCTAGAGCATTTGGGGGTGCGGAACTGGGCTCTGCGTCGCGATGACGCTTTACGTGCTATTTATGAACTTGAAGCTCTCGGAATTTCGATTCTTGGAGGGGATGTGTATCAATTAGTTGGCGAGATAGCTGAACAGACGTACGACAGTTGGTACTGCGACCAAGCTCCAAATGGAAAAGGGGACAGATTTATTTATCTTTTTACAACGCTGAAAAATTCGATGGAACAAGGAGTCGATTATGCCCAGGATGGGCCGTATTGTATTACCAAACTATCCGCACCACGTTGTGCAACGTGGTCATAATCGTCAGGTGGTGTTTGCGGTCGCCGAGGATTATCAGCGCTATTTGGCGGATTTACGTGAACTCAAAGAGGCATTCGGTGTAAAGGTTTACGCCTATTGCTTGATGACCAATCATGTTCATTTGCTGCTCGCTCCAGGTGACTCTGTTATTGGGCTTGGGCAGTTAATGAAAGCCCTTGCAGCGCGTGCGACGCGTTATCGTAATCGCCTGGAAGGGCGTTCAGGCACTTTGTGGGAGAGTCGGTACAAATCCAGTGTGGTGCAGTCAGATTCCTACTTGCTCGCTTGTTGTCGTTACATTGAATTGAATCCTGTCCGCGCACAAATGGTGGTCGATGCCGGAGATTATCCGTGGTCCAGTTTTAGCGTTCGAATCAGTAGTGAGCCTGATGACCATTGGCTGGACATTGACCCATGCTTTGCTGCTTTGGGTAACACACTAATGGAGCGGCGCTATCGCTACGAATTATTCATGCGCCAGGCCATTCCCGATGATGAGATCGGATTGATTCGGAATGCTCTGCAGCGTGGTCAGCTGACAGGGACGCGTCGTTTCGTGGACGAGGTTGAGCAGATAGTGGGTTTACGGATAGAACAACGTGGTCGAGGCAGACCAAGGAGCGGGGTAAAATAAATCTGTCCCCTTTTCACTTACGAGTCAAGGCTAAAAGCCAACTTGCCCTGCAGCTCTTGCTCGCCGGTTTCAACTGGCGTAAACAATGCGCACCGAGCCGTGCGCGGGTGCGCGGTTTATTTTTGTGATCAGGGGTTACGGATATCAAGGCGCTAAATCACAGGTTCGTCAGCAGGGCGAAGCGAGGCGAGCATTGGTAGAACGACGTCAGTTCAGCGGTGCGATGAAGGGCAAGAATCTTCGCTATCTCAATGAGCATGAAGGCCAACCCATCTGCGCCCGGGCAGGTTTTTTGCTGCTGGAGCATTTCTCGTTGCCGGCGTTTACCCAGGCCCTCGATACGATTATCACCGCAAACCTGCTGCGGCCGGGGCTGTTTACCACCAAGACCTTCGGTTTGTCGGAAGGCGAAGTGATCAGCGATCTGGGGTTGGTGATCCGGCCGGACGCCTGCCTGGGTCATGCGGAAATTCAAGACCTGGACCTGTTGGTCATCTGTGGCGGGTACCGTACGGCCCTCCAGGCTGACGAGGTGTTTGTCAGTCTTTTGCACGGGGCCGCCGAAGCAGGCGTGAAGCTGGCGGGGATATGGAACGGTGCCTGGTTTCTCGGGCGAGCCGGTTTGCTGGACGGCTATCGCTGTGCGATTCATCCCGAGCATCGTCCTGCGCTGGCGGAAATCGCCAAGCTTACCCAGGTCACCAGCGAAGCCTATGTGGTGGACCGCGACCGGCTGACGGCGTCCAGTCCCAACGGTGCGTTTTACATGGCACTGGAGTGGATCAAAGGTTTGCATGACAAGGCGCTGACTGACGGTATCGAAGACATTCTGGCGTTTGAAGCGTCGCGCTATCGACGGATCAAACCCAGCCTGAATGTCTCGGTCAGCGGCCCGCTGCGGGAGGTCGTCAACCTGATGGATGCCAACCTCGAAGAGCCGCTGGAGATGGAGGCGCTGTGTCTGTATGCCGGCCGATCCCGACGGCAGATCGAGCGCCTGTTCAAAGAGCAGCTGGGCACAACGCCACAGCGTTACTACATGGACTTGCGGATCACCGAGGCGCGTCGACTGCTGCAACACACCACGTTGACCATTGTTGAGGTTTCGGTGGCCTGTGGTTTTGTCTCACCCAGCCACTTCAGCAAATGCTACAGCGCCTATTTTGGTTATCGGCCGTCCAAGGAAACCCGGCTGGTCAAGTAACGGCTCAGGGCAGATCAGTTCGCCCCAAACAGCATTGTCCAGTAAACCCCTTCATCGCTGCGCGCCTCGGTGGCATAACCGGCACCGACTTGAGTGAAGATCGGGTTCATCAGGTTGGCGCAATGCCCGGGGCTGGCCAGCCATCCGGCCATTGCCTTGTTTGGAGAGCCTTGGCCGGCGGCGATGTTCTCGCCGATCTGCCGACCACGGTAACCAGCGGCGCGCGCCCGGTCGGCGGGGGTGTCGCCATCGGGATCGCGGTGGGCGAAGTAGTTGCCGTAGGCCATCGCTTTGCTGTGTCCTTGCGCGGCGGCACCGAGGCTGGCATTCCACGCCAGTGGCCGCGTGGCGGCAAAACGTTGACGGCCGCACATTCGCGGTTTGGCCCGTGCGGCATTCACCTGCGCCAGCAAGGCTTTGCTGACTGAACGCGGGTCGCCCATTTGGCTGTCCAGTACCGGACGCGCCAACACCACTTGCCACTCACCACGTCTGCGACTGACGCCAATGTCGGCGTACTGGCTGTCGAGCAGGGCGGTGCAATGGTCATCCTGCAACAGGTCGAAAGCCTCTTCGGCATCCTGGGCACCGATGACCCGGATGGATCGTACGGCCACCGCCTGATAACCGGACGCCTTCAAACGATCGCGCAAACTGCCACCGTGACCCACCGGCAATGCCAGGTTTGATTTCAAGGCCAGTGGCGCCAAACGCTTGGCAGGACGCCGCCCGCAATCTTGCGGATGGGCGCGGTAATCGTTGATGGCTTCCACCAGTTGTCGCTCCGCGCCGGCGTGGGCGGGGCTGATGAAAAAGGGTAGCGAGGTCAACAGGCACAGTGAAGTGAAGCGCAAGGCAAGGGCGGTTTGGCGCATGGTGCGGACAGCTCGGATGAGGTGACAACGTTAAGGAGGAAGTACAAATGCCGGTCTAAGACTGGCGCCGCGAAACAAGGTTCACGGGGCGGGTGGGCTTGTTGGTTGATGACGGTTTGTGTCCGACGAACGTGCTTGGGGATGGCGTTCTATTGCAGGAGCCGCTCTACAACCCATCCCCCAGCGCCTCGAAATACTCAGGGCTGTCGCTGATCGAATTGTGCCCGGCGCCCTTGATCACCTGCAGCGACGCCACGCCCTCGGCGAAATGGCTGTAGAGCCGCTGGGTGCTGGAACCCGGGATCACTTCGTCATGTTCGGCGGCGATCAGTCGTGTCGGCACGGTTATGTGTTCGGCATAGCGCCAGGATTCGAACTTGTCCTGCAACAACCACTGCACCGGGAACCAGCGAAACTGCCGGGCGGCCAGTTCTTCGAGGCTGTTGTATGGCGTGACCAGCAACAGCCGGGTGGCCGGGCGTGCGCTGGCCAGGCGCACGGCGACCCCCGATCCCAGGCTGCGGCCGACCACGACAACCTGCGGATGATCGGCGTAGACCTTGTCGAACAGGCTCATGGCATCGCGGGCAATGGCTTCCTCGGAGGGTGAGCCGCTGCTACCGCCATAGCCTCGGTAATGCATGAAGTACAGCGCATGATCAGCAAAGGCCTCGGCGAACTCCGGCAGGCTGCGCGAAACGTCCTCGGCATTGCCGCCAAAATAAATCAGCGCCTTGGGGCCGTCGCGCGGTCTGACTGAAACCAGCACCTGCGCGTCATCGACGGGGAGCGTGAGCAGTGTTTCGGCGGAACCGGCGGAGCGGGGTTGCGGGTAATAGATCAGCGCGCGCTGAAACACGAACAGCGCAACGCAAAGCGCCAGGTAAACCGCTGCGAGGATGACGACGAGTAACACCAGGGTTCGGGACATTCGGCTAACGTTAGTGGGCGGCATTGACGGCTCCGGGGTGCTGTCAGAGTGTAGCTGGCGGTGAAGGAGGGCACCGATGCCCATCGGTCTCAAGTGGCTCAATGTGTTGCCATCGGAAAGAGCGGCCCTGGCCTTGGGCTTTGCTTTTCACTTTTGCGTGCTCGCCAGCTATTACCTGGTGCGACCGCTGCGCGATGCCCTGGGGCTTGAAGGCGGCGCCGATAAACTGCAATGGCTGTTCACCGCCACGTTCGTGGTCATGCTGCTGATGGTGCCGGTGTTCGGTGCGCTGGCGTCACGGTTGCCGGCCACGCGCTTCGTGCCGTTGATCTATCGCCTCATTGCCGCTTCGATGCTGGTTTTCGGTCTGTTGATCGCCAACCATGTGGCGCCGGTGATGGTCGGGCGGGTGTTTTTTGTCTGGATCAGCATCTACAACCTGTTCATCGTCTCGATTTTCTGGAGTGTGCTGGTCGACCGTTTCTCCAGTGAACAGGGACGACGGTTGTTCGGCTGCATCGCGGCCGGTGGCACCCTCGGCACGTTTATCGGGCCGTTGCTCGCGGCGACCATGGCCACCCGATTGGGCCCGATGGCATTGACCGTCGCGGCGGCGCTTTTGCTGGAAATCGCCGTACGCTGCTATCGGGCGCTGCTGGCGCGCACGCAGTCGCAGTCGGGCAAGCCACTACTCGACGAACGGCGCATGGGCGGCAGCGTACTCGCCGGCATCACCCTGATCCTGCGCTCTCCGTACCTGTTGGGGCTGGTGCTGTTCATGCTTTTACACACCAGCGCCGCGACCCTGTTGTATTTCGAGCAGGGACGGATCGTCGCTGGCAGCTACGCTGATACGGGCAGCAGGACGCAATTCTTCGCCGTGGTCGATTTGATCGTGTCGGCACTGACCCTGACATTGCAACTGCTGCTGACGGCGCCATTGATCCGTTTTGTGGGGATTGGCGGCGCGCTGGTGGCGATGCCGTTGGCGACCATCGTTGCCTTCGGTGCCATGGCCCTGGCACCGGTGCCAACCACCGTGGCGCTGGCCCAGGGACTGCGTCGCGCGGTGGAGTTCGCCATTGTGCGGCCGGCGCGGGAGGTGTTGTGGACGGTGGTCAGCCGCGAAGAGAAGTACAAGGCCAAGAACGTCATCGAGACCCTGGTCTATCGCGGGGGCGATGCCGCCAGTGGCTGGTTGTCCGCCGGTTTGACGACGATGGGCGCAGGGTTCGGCCTGGTGGCGTTGATGATCGTGCCGTTCGCCGGGCTGTGGGGCGGGTTATGTGTGTGGCTGGCGCGGCGCCAGGCGCAACAAGTCGAAACCTGATTGGCGGGCGAGGGACGATTTATGAGCCATCCTGTGGGGTACACACGTAGAAAAATACTCACGCTGGCTGCCGGTGTTTCGGCGGTCTTCACGTTCGGTCCGACCGGCGCACAAACCCCGCCGTCGACGGGAACAGGAGGCAAGACCATGCAGACCCGCGTCATTCCTTCCAGCCAGGAGTCATTGCCCATCGTCGGCCTGGGCACCTATCGCGGTTTTGATGTGGCCCCGCACGACCCGGCCTACAAGCAATTGCCCGCGGTGCTGGGTGCATTGTTCGAGAAGGGTGGGACGGTGATCGACAGCTCACCGATGTACGGCCGGGCCGAAGAGACGACCGGTGAACTGCTGTCGATCCACGAGCCGCGCTCGCCGGCGTTTCTGGCGACCAAAGTGTGGACCCGGGGCCGCGAAGAAGGCATCGCGCAGATGGAACAGTCGTTCAAGCTGTTGCAGACCGATCGCATCGACCTGATGCAGATCCACAACCTGCTGGACTGGCAAACCCATTTGCCGACACTGCGCAAGTGGAAGGAAGAGGGGAGAATTCGTTACATCGGCATCACCCATTACACGCCATCGGCCTATGAAGAAGTGGAGGCGGTGCTCAAGGCTGAGCAACTGGATTTTCTGCAAATCAACTATGCGCTGGATGATCGAGGTGTCGAAAAACGCATCCTGCCGCTGTGTCGCGAGCGTGGCGTGGCGGTGATCTGCAACCGACCGTTCGGCGGCGGTGGTTTGCTCGGTCGATTGAAGGACAAACCGCTGCCCGGTTGGGCCGCACAGGTCGGGGTCAAGAGCTGGCCGCAGCTGGCGCTCAAGTTCCTGCTGTCGCATTCGGCGGTGACCTGCGTGATTCCCGGCACCGGCAACCCGCGCTACATGACGGAAAACGCCGGTGCCGGTTTCGGGCCGATGCTCACCGATGCGCAACGCCATCAGTTGATCGCATTGGTGGAATAGGCAATGGATCCGGGGCTTTCAGTCTGATTTCGCCGCTCGCGGGCGTGTCATGAATGCTCTCCTATACTGTTTCGCGACGATCGGTTCCTGACTGCCCGCGGCTCCGTCCGGGCGCCCCTGTCCATTACTGCAAGGAGATCGAACATGGCAATCCGTATTGGCGACGAAGCACCGGATTTCACCGCCGACACCACCGAAGGCAAGCTCAACTTTCACCAGTGGATCGGTGACGGCTGGGCGATCCTGTTTTCTCATCCGAAGGATTTCACGCCGGTCTGCACCACTGAATTGGGTTATCTGGCCAAACTCAAGCCAGAGTTCGACAAGCGCAATACCAAAATTCTCGGGCTGAGCATCGACCCGGTCAGCGACCACGAAAAGTGGGTTGGCGACATCGAGGAGACCCAGGGTAATGCTGTCAACTATCCGCTGATCGGCGACGAAAACCTGGTGGTGGCCAAGCTTTACGACATGATTCACCCGAATGCCAGTGGTGGTTCGCGCACCGCCGTGGACAATGCCACAGTGCGTTCGGTGTTCCTGGTCGGCCCGGACAAGAAGGTCAAGGCCATGCTGATCTACCCGATGAGCGCCGGGCGCAACTTCGATGAAGTGCTGCGACTGCTCGACTCCTTGCAACTGAACGCCAAGCACACCGTTGCCACACCGGTGAACTGGCGTCCGGGTGACGACGTGATCATTCCGACGTCGGTGTCCGATGAGGACGCGAAGAAGAAGTATCCGGACGGGTTCAAGACATTGAAGCCGTATCTGCGCACCGTTGCGCAGCCCAAGTAATCAGCGGCCGTGATACCGTCATCCTGAGCAGGCTCGCTCCCCCATTGGATCTTTGTCGCTAATCAAATGTGGGAGCGAGCCTGCTCGCGAAGAGGCCGGCGCTGCCGAACGCTCAAACCAAATACTTGCGAAACCATTCAATCGTACGATCCCACGCCAGCTTCGCCGCCGCTTCGTCATAGCGCGGGGTGGAGTCGTTGTGGAAGCCATGGTTGGCGCCAGGATAGATGAACGCTTCGTAGGTCTTGCCGCCAGCCTTCAACGCCTGCTCGTAAGCCGGCCAGCCTTCGTTGATCCGCGTATCCAGTTCACCGAAATGCAGCATCACTGGCGCTTTGATGCGCGGCACATCCTTGGCCTCGGGCTGGCGGCCATAAAACGACACGGCCGCGCCCAGTTCCGGGTAGGCCACCGCCGCCGCATTGGTGACACCACCGCCATAGCAGAACCCGGTGATGCCGACTTTGCCGGTGCCGGCGTCGTGTTTCATCATCCATTCCACGGCCGCGAAAAAGTCATTCATGAGTTTTTCCGGGTCGACCTTTTCCTGAAGCGCGCGGCCCTTGTCGTCATTGCCCGGATAGCCACCCACCGACGTCAGGCCATCCGGGGCAAGGGCGATGAAACCGGCCTTGGCCACACGGCGGGCGACGTCCTCGATGTAGGGGTTGAGCCCACGGTTTTCATGCACGACCACCACGCCGGCGACTTTGCCGGTGGCTTTGGCCGGGCGCACCAGATAGCCGCGCACCTGCCCGTGGCCCTTGGGGGAGGGGTAGGTGATGTACTCGGCGATGATGTCCGGGTCGGTGAACTCGACCTGCTCGGCGAGCGCGTAGTTCGGGCTCAGGGACGCAAGCAGCGCGCTGGCGGTCAAACCACCGAGGGTGAACAACGCGGCGCGGTCGAGAAACTCGCGGCGGTTGATCAGCCCGTGGGCGTAGTAGTCGTAGAGCTCCAGCAACTCCGGAGCAAAGTCTTTCGCAGTGAGGCGGGTCATCGGTGCGATTCCTCTTTCAACGGGTTGGAGACGGCACCCTGTGGGAGCGAGCCTGCTCGCGATAGCGATGTGTCAGGCAATGGTTTATCGAACTTGCCGTTGTCATCGCGAGCAGGCTCGCTCCCACAGTGGATGGGGTTTCACTTTAGACACAGCGCCCCGGCTTTCGCCACCTGCGCATCCTGCTCGGCCTTGACCCCCGACACCCCGACCGCGCCGATCACCTGGCCGTCGACGATGATCGGCACCCCGCCTTCCAGCGAAGTGAGTAGCGGCGCAGAGAGAAATGCCGTGCGTCCGCCGTTGACCATTTCTTCATAGCCCTTCGATTCACGCCGGCCCAGTGCCGAGGTGCGGGCCTTTTCGGTGGCGATGTAGGCGCTGATGGGCGACGCGCCGTCGAGGCGTTCGAGCGCCAGGGGATGACCGCCGTCATCGACCACTACGATGGTCACCGGCCACTGGTTGGCCTGGGCTTCGCTGCGCGCAGCAGTGAGGATCTGGCTGACTTCGGCCTGGCTCAGGATGGCTTTGCTGTTCATGGGCAATCTCCGGGGCGTTATTGGGAGAGGGCGGCTTCGACCAGTTCGATCCAGTGCCGCACCGGGGTCCGGCCTGCGCCGTCGAGGTGCGACTGGCAGCCGATGTTGGCCGTGGCGATGACTTCGGGGTAGCCGCTCTCCAGGGCATTCAATTTGTTGTCGCGCAGTTGCCGGGACAGCGCCGGCTGGGTCAGCGAATAAGTGCCCGCCGAGCCACAGCATAGATGAGCATCGGGAACGGTGGTCAGGTTGAAACCCAGGCGCAGCAACAGTGCCTCCACCGCACCACCGAGTTTCTGCGCGTGCTGCAAGGTGCACGGGCAATGGAACGCCACGCGGCGGGCGCTATGGATGCCGAGCTGTTCCAGCGGCTCGTCGTGCAGCACTTCCACCAGATCCCTGGCCAGCGCACTGACCGTCCTGGCTTTGTCGGCGTAGGCGGGGTCGCGTTCGAGCAGATGCCCGTAGTCCTTGATAAAGGCCCCGCAACCACTGGCGGTCTGCACGATGGCCTCGGCGCCGGCTTCAATCGCCGGCCACCACGCGTCGATGTTGTGCCGGGCGCGATCCAGTCCGGCCGCCTGGGCGTCGAGGTGATAATCCACGGCCCCGCAACAACCGGCGTCGCTGACCGGCGTGACACTGATGCCCAACCGGTCGAGCACACGCGCGGCAGCGACGTTGGTGTTGGGTGACAGCCCCGGTTGCACGCAGCCTTCGAGCATCAATACGTGGCGGGCATGGTGGGGGATGGGACGTTTTTTATTCTCCGGTGTACTGCGCGGCAGTTTGCTTTGCAGCGCGCCGGGCAGCAGCGCCCGGAACATCTGGCCGCTGTTGACCAGGCCTTTGAACAGATTCCGATGCGGCACCAGTGCGCGCAGCCCCTCGCGCAACAGGCGCTGGCCTAGCGGGCGCGGTACTGCCGCGTCGACCACCGCCCGGCCGATGTCCAGCAAGTTGTGATAATCGACACCGGACGGGCAGGTGGTTTCGCAGTTGCGACACGACAGGCAACGGTCGAGGTGTTGCTGGGTTTTCTGCGTGACTTCGTTGCCTTCGAGCACCTGTTTGATCAGATAGATGCGCCCGCGCGGGCCGTCCAGTTCGTCGCCGAGCAATTGATAGGTCGGGCACGTGGCGTTGCAGAAACCGCAGTGCACACAGCTGCGCAGAATGCTGTCGGCTTCTTCGGCGCGCGGCAGTCGGCGGGCGTTTTCACTCAAGGTGGTCTGCATGGTTCAAAGCTCCGCGTACAGGCGTCCGGGATTGAAAATGCCCTGGGGGTCGAGTTGCTGCTTGAGGTTGCGGTGATAGCGCATCAGCGCCTCGGGCAACGGTTGGAACGGGCTGTCGCTGAGGCCATGGCTGTAGCAGGTCACGTGTCCGCCGACTTCTTCGACGACCTGGCGAATGAAGCTCGCCTCGGCGTCGGACTTGAGCCAGCGCTGGGCGCCGGCCCAGTCGATCAACTGGCGGCCGGGTAAGGACAGGCGCGGTGTATTGCCGGGCAACGACAGCCGCCACAACGGCTGGTCCTCATCGAAGAAGCTCAAGCGCTGTTCATTAAGGTCGGCCCAATACGCGGCGTCCAGCCGCTCACCGCCCAAACGGTCATGAGCGGCGGCCACCGAGCCTTCACCGCCCTCAAGGCGCAGGTGCAAGTGCAAGCCGTCGTGACAGGCTGCACTGATCGGCAACGGTTGCTGGCCCCATTCCGCCAGGCGCAACAGCGCGCGTTCGGCGTTCATTTCCAGGCTGATGCTCAAGGCCTGCCGGGGTTTGGGCAGGACCTTGAGCGAGACTTCCGTGATCAGCCCCAGGGTGCCGTAACTGCCGGCCATCAGCCGCGACAGGTCGTAACCGGCGACGTTTTTCATCACCTCGCCACCAAATCGCAAATGCTTGCCGAGACCGGTGATCACCCGGGTGCCGAGGACAAAATCGCGCACCGAGCCGGACCACGGCCGACGCGGCCCCGACAACCCGCAGGCAATCATGCCGCCCACGGTGGCATCATCCGCAAAGGCCGGCGGTTCACAGGGCAACATCTGTTGTGCGGCGTCCAGCACTTGCTTGAGCTCGGCCAACGGCGTACCGCAGCGCACGGTGATCACCAGTTCAGTCGGGTCATAAGTGACGATGCCGCGGTGTGAGCGGGTGTCGAGTATTTCCCCCGCGGTCACCCGCCCCAGAAACGCCTTGCTGTTGGCGCCCTGGATGCGCA
Organism: Pseudomonas reinekei; assembly: GCF_001945365.1. Taxonomy (GTDB): domain Bacteria; phylum Pseudomonadota; class Gammaproteobacteria; order Pseudomonadales; family Pseudomonadaceae; genus Aquipseudomonas; species Aquipseudomonas reinekei. The sequence continues at coordinate 491,504 of NZ_MSTQ01000001.1, read as the reverse complement.
GCGGCGTGGCACTTTCCAACGCCTGATTGACCTGCTCCAGCAGCGACGTGCTGTCGTCCATTTCGGCTGATCCGTGCATCAGAATCGCTCCAGGTCAGGGAAGGGCAGTTGCCCCGCATGCACGTGCATCGCACCGAATTCGGCGCAGCGGTGCAGGGTCGGGATGTTTTTGCCGGGATTGAGCAAGCCGCTGGGGTCGAACGCGGCTTTGATCGCGTGAAACAGGGTCAACTCATCGCTGTTGAACTGTGCGCACATCTGATTGATCTTCTCGCGCCCGACACCGTGTTCGCCGGTGATGCTGCCGCCGACCTTCACGCACAGCTCCAGGATCTTGCCACCCAAGGCTTCGGCACGATCCAGCTCGCCGGGCTGGTTGGCATCGAACAGAATCAGCGGGTGCATGTTGCCGTCGCCGGCATGGAACACGTTGGCCACGCGCAAACCGTATTCGGCCGACAGGTCGGCGATGGCCTTGAGGACACCGGGCAGTTCCCGACGCGGGATGGTGCCGTCCATGCAGTAATAATCCGCAGACAAGCGGCCTACCGCCGGGAACGCATTCTTGCGCCCAGCCCAGAATCGCACCCGTTCGGCCTCGTCCTTGGCCAGGCGGACCTCGGTGGCGCCGGCCTGTTCCAGCACCTGGCGCACGCGGTCGCAGTCGTCATGCACGTCGGCTTCAACGCCGTCGAGTTCGCACAGCAAAATCGCTTCGGCCTCCACCGGATAACCGGCGTGGATGAAGTCTTCCGCGGCGCGGATGGCCAGGTTATCCATCATCTCCAGTCCCCCGGGAATGATCCCGGCAGCAATGATGTCGCCGACGGCGCGCCCGGCTTTTTCCACGGAGTCGAACGCCGCCAGCAGCACCTTGGCCGACTGCGGTTTGGGCAGCAGCTTGACCGTGACTTCGATGATCACTCCGAGCATGCCTTCGGAACCGGTGAACAGGGCCAGCAGGTCGAGCCCGGGAGAGTCGAGGGCGTCGGAGCCCAGCGTCAGGTGTTCGCCTTCGACCGTCAGGATGTCGACCTTGAGCAGGTTATGCACGGTCAGCCCGTACTTGAGGCAATGCACGCCACCGGCATTTTCCGCGACGTTACCGCCGATGGAACAGGCGATCTGCGAGGAAGGGTCGGGCGCGTAGTACAGGCCGAAAGGCGCGGCCGCCTGGGAAATCGCCAGGTTGCGCACCCCCGGCTGGACCCGTGCAGTGCGGGCGGCGGGGTCGATGTGCAGGATCTGATTGAAGCGCGCCATGACCAGCAACACGCCTTTTTCCAGCGGCAATGCTCCTCCGGACAAACCGGTCCCGGCCCCCCGGGCAACCACCGCCACCCGGTGCTCGTGGCACAGGCGCAACACCCCCTGAACCTGAGCAATTTCACGCGGCAGCACCACCAGCATCGGCGTAGTGCGATAGGCGGAAAGCCCGTCGCACTCGTAGGGCTTGAGTTCTTCCTGCTGGTGCAGGATTTCCAGCTCAGGCATCTGCATGCGCAGGGCCTGCAGCAGCGCATGTTTGTCGACGTCGGGCAGGGCGCCGTCAACGCGTTCGTCGTAAAGAATGTTCATCGGCGCTCGACCCTCGTTTTGTAGTTATGTGAGGTCTGTTTGCGGTCCAGTGTTTTAATCATTGGCCCGTCGGGTTCAGCTGTCCATGGATCTTTGTCTGCCAGACGGACAATTCATTCAAAAAACCGGTCCCCCTGCAGGAGCGAGCCTGCCGTTGAATGCCTTGTGAGAAAAAAGCCCGGGAGGCGAACCTCCCGGGCCGGGATGAAACTTCAGCGCACGAAACACAAGACCTGTCGGTTCAATGTCCCCCCACCACCATGTGGCTGAACGGCGCCACATACGCTTGCAACGTCACCAGCCCGCCGACCAGGATCGCCAGGATGATCGAGTGGAAGAACACGTAACGCAGGATTTCCCCTTCATGGCCGTACCAGCGCGTAGCCGTGGAGGCGACCACGATTGACTGCGCATCGACCATCTTGCCCATCACCCCGCCGGAACTGTTGGCCGCCGCCATCAACACCGGGCTCAAGCCCAACTGCTCGGCGGTGACCCGTTGCAAACCGCCGAACAGCACGTTGGACGCGGTGTCCGAACCGGTCAGCGCAACGCCGAGCCAGCCGAGCAAGGTGCCGAACATCGGATAGAAAATCCCCGTCGCCGCAAAGGCCAGGCCCATGGTGGCATCCAGCCCGGAGTAGCGCGTGAGGAAGCCCAAGGCGAGCATCGCGGTGATGGTGATCAACGAGTAGCGCACCACCCACAGCGTTCGCAGGTACTGGCTGATCAGTTGGGGGATGGAATACCCCATCAGCAAGCCACCGACAATCGCGGCGAGCAAGATGCCGCTGCCGGTGGAAGTGAACCAAGTGAATTTGTAGACCGCCTCTTCGACTTTAGGCGTCGGCACCACCGGTGGCACTTTCTCGATTTGCTGGTGGATGGTGGTGAAGGTCAGGACCGGAGCGAACACCGGGTTGGCTTCGCGCATGGGCTTGCCTTGAGGGTCGAGCTTGGCCGAGTGGGTCACCGGATCAATCGCCGGGCGGGTGTCGAACAGGTTTTTGAAGCTCTGGGTACCCCAGGCGAACACGAACACGGTGAGGATGAGCCACGGCATCCACGCCCGCATCACGGCTTTTTTCGTGTCGCTGGAAAAAGCCGCGCTCGGTTCGGTTTTGGATTCATATTCCGCATCGATTTTCGAGTTGTCGACCCGGCCGGTCAGGGCGGCGGAGGTGTGCACCGTGGCCGGTTTCCAGACTTTCAGGAAACCGGTCAGGCAGGCCATGGAAATCAGCGCGGCAATCACGTCCACCAGCATCGGCCCGTGATAGTTGGACACGAGGAACTGCGGGATGGCAAAACTGACCCCGGCGACCAGGATCGCCGGCCAGATTTCCAGCATCTTGCGCCACCCGGCAAAGGCCCAGATCAACCAGAACGGCACGATCACCGAGAAGAACGGCAGTTGCCGCCCGACCATCATCGACAGCTCCATTTCATCCAGCCCGGTGACTTTGGCCAGGGTGATGATCGGCGTGCCCAGTGCGCCAAAGGCCACCGGTGCGGTGTTGGCGATCAGCGCCAGGCCCGAAGCCGCCAATGGCGAAAAGCCCAGACCAATGAGGATCGCCCCGGTCACCGCCACTGGTGTACCGAAGCCGGCTGCGCCCTCGAAGAACGCGCCGAAGCAGAACGCAATCAACAGCAATTGCAGACGTCGGTCGTCGGTGATTCGCGCCAGGGAATCCTGCAGCACTTTGAACGAACCGTTCTCGGTGGTCAGACGGTGCAGAAAAATGATGTTGAGCACGATCCAGCCAATTGGCAACAGCCCGTTGGCGGCGCCATACAGTGCTGCGGACCCGGCCATGTTGGCGGGCATGCCGAAGGCGAAAATGGCGATCACCAGCGCCGAGGCCAGGGCGAGCAGTGCCGCCAGGTGTGCCTTGACATGGAAGAACGCGAGAGCTGCCAGCATCACCACCACCGGCACGGCGGCCATGAGGGTGGACAGTACCGGGCTATTGAACGGATCGTAGATTTGCTGCCAAACCATGTTCCACCTCTGCTTTTTATTGTTCGATGTGCAGACCCCGAAGGGGCGGTGGCCTCTAGTATAGGAGGCATTTCGCCGCTGTCAGGCTAAGTGCTCAGAACCGTGAAGCAGCGCAAATCAGGGGCTGAGCTAGCATTGCCTGTATGGTCGAAAATCCTGACGCTGGAGGAAAATCGCGATGACTGAGCGCCATCTGGAACACAAGGAAACGCTATCGAACGGATGCAGCATCAAGGTCAAGGCCGAGATATTGAAGGACGGTTCGTTGGGCATGTTCATTGGGGTTTACCGTCCGGACGGCAGCGCTATCGACGAAAACCACGATCCCAAACCGCACATGCTCGACATGGAAGCGGCAATGGATTGGGGCATCGATATCGCCAAGGGCATCGGCAACAGCCAGCGGTCGCTTTGAGATTCGGCAGGCATAGCATTTTTGTGTCCTGCGGCACGGCCTGAAAAAGGAAATCGGTCTAAAAACAGCGGCCCACACTGTGAGCGTTTTGCTACTCTGAAGGTGTAGGTGAAAACGCAGACTGATGCGCAAGCGGATAGCGAGGACGCGTGGGGCGCGCTCCGAAGGGTACACGGTTAGAAAGATCTCCGCGCTGAGATCCAGCCCTTAGGCCGTGTGAAGCAGGACAGTGCATAAATAGCTGTGCTGTGGGAATCCTGATAAACCTCGTAAGCCAGAGACCAGCACTGGCCACCTACTTGGCTCTCGAAGCCTGCTTGTGCAGCTGTGCCAAAGCAGCTCGCCAGGATCAAATGCCCCGCTTGCCGGGGCATTTGTTTGTCCGCTCTATGCCATCAAACCAGATTGATCGTCACGTCTATGTTGCCGCGGGTTGCCTTGGAGTACGGGCAGGTCTGGTGGGCGGCGTCCACGAGGGAGCGGGCCAGCGTCGGCTCCACACCCGGCAAGCTGACATTCAGGCGTGCCTGGAGGAAGAAGGCGTTATCGGTCTTGCCCAGATCGATTTCGGTCGCGACGCTGACGTCAGCCGGCAAGCTGACTTTCAGTGCCAGTGCCGCCTTGCCCAGCGCGCCGATGAAACACGCCGACCAGCCGGCGCCCAGCAGTTGCTCAGGATTGGTGCCGCTGCCGGCAGAACCTGGCGGGGAGAGCTTGATGTCCAGGCGCCCGTCGTCACTGCGCGATTCGCCCTGACGGCCGCCGGTGGTAACGGTTTTGCCGGTGTACAGCACGGTATCGATTTGATTGATCATGAAGTGATTCCTGCAAAGGTTGGACTGCGACCCGCGCACTTTTTCACCTTCATGTACACCGTATGTGTCGTGGACCCGCCGTTGTGTATCGCTGTGTAGTCTCCCAGGCACCCAATACAGAGCGATACAAATCAACAGCGGTTCACTCACTCTTTCAACGTCTTTTGCCAGCCTGCTAACGCATGATCCCCGGTCATGCTTCAGTGCACCTCGCGCTATTGTCGGGCCTGTGCCGACCGCGGGTTGTGTGCGATTTGCTTCGGCCCGGCCAAGGCCCAGGCGATCAGCCCCAGCAGCGGTACGAACACGATCACTACCATCCACACCCCACGGGTGCTCGCCTTGCCCTCGCTTTTGCGCAGCCGATTGATCGCCCACAATTCAACGAGTAGCAGCGCTACCGCGAGTACGATCCACGTTGGTTCAAAATGCATGTGTCACCTCCTGATGGTCATTCAGTTAGGTGAGCGTGCGGCGGCAGGGTTCATTAAATTTGCGCAGCGCCAGGGCTAATTGCGTCCATATGAAATTATTTTCAGGCGTCGCTCGCAGGCCTGTATCCCAACGTATCTGTTTGGCCGGCAGCTACGTGCGCATACAAAAACAGCCCTGCGTGACACGCGCGCGATACATGGGGACCGCGTAATGGGGCTGCCTTACAAAGGCATCCCGCGCATTTTTTACCCCGCGCTCATTGGAGAATTGCGATGTCCCGAAATAACAAAACCAACGCCGCCAGCCTGCTCGGCGTCGCCATCGTCGCCGCGGCACTCACCGCTTTCGCGGGTCTGTCCCAGGCTCAGGACGCCAAGCCCGCCGACGCCGGCCAGGCGCCAGCCAAAAGCTGGCAGAGCGGCATCAAGCGTACCGATCTGGTGCGTCACGACCTCGACGTGGAAGGGCGCGAAGTGATTCAGGTGCTCGTGGATTTCGATCCGGGTGTCACATCGCCGAAACACTCGCATCCCGGTGCCGAAGTCGCTTACGTCGTTTCAGGGACATTCGAGTACCAACTCGAAGGCCAGCCGAACGTCACGCTCAAGGCGGGTGAATCCCTCTACATCCCGGCCGGCACCGCCCATGTCGCGAAGAACGTCGGCAAGGACAAGGCTTCGGAACTGGCGACCTACATCGTCAAGAAAGACACGCCGCTGTTGAAAATCGAACAGTAAGCGCTCCGAAAGGCTTAGCGCTGATCACGCCCCGTGGTGAGCGCCCGGCCACCCACGGCCACCAGACAGGCAATGCCCATCAGCCCCAGAGCCACGGTAAACGTCAGGCGCATGCCGCTGGCAATCACGGCAGGTTGTGCGCTACTCAGGTCGACCGTTGCCGTAGCCGTGGCGAACACCGCACCCATCACCGAGGCTCCGGTGATTAACCCCAGATTGCGCGACAGGTTGAGCAGGCCCGACACCACGCCGCGGTGCTCCGCCTGGACATCGGCCATGACGGCCGTGTTGTTGGCGGTCTGGAACACGGCATAGCCCAACGTGATCGCCACCATCGGTGCGATATAACCGCCAATGCCGTAACTGCTCGGCAGCACCGACAACAGGAAACAGCCAAGCGCGATGGCGATCAGTCCGGCGAAGGTCATGCGCCGGGCACCGAGTCGGTCGGCAATGCGTCCGGCGGGTACGCCGGTCAACGCCGCAACCAATGGCCCGACCGACATCACTAGCCCGACCCCGATGGCGTTCAACCCAAGCGCCTGGGACAAATAGAACGGCCCGACCACCAGTGTCGTCATCAATACCGTAGTCACCAGCAAACTCATGACCAGGCTGCCACTGAGCTGAGGATCGCGGAACATTGCCAGGCGAATCAGCGGCGCAGCCACGCGCTCTTCAACCCATATAAACACACCGACGCCGACGCAAGCCGCCAACAGCAGGGCGATGTTCAGTGCACCGAAATGGCCGCGTCCGAGGGTCATGGCCAGTGCGTAGGCGCCGAGCGTCAGGGCCAGAACCAACGTGCCCAGCGGATCGAACACGGCGCGTTTTGCTGTCGGCCGGTCAACGGGCAGGTAGCGGTGGGCGAGCAGCAGGGTCATCAGGCCCAAGGGCACGGTGATCAGAAAAATCGCCTGCCAGCCGAACGCGGCAATCAGCCCACCCCCGAGGGACGGCCCCATCGCCGTACCGATGGCCGACAGGGTCCCGAGCAGGCCCATGGCGCTGCCGGTTTTTTCTTTACTCACGGTCTCGCCGACGAACGCCAGGGTCAGCGCCATCATGATCGCTGCGCCGAGCCCTTGCAGAGCTCGGGCGCCGATCAGCAGATCAAGGGTCGGCGCCAGACCGCACAGGGCTGAGGCTAGCGTGAACAAACCGATCCCGGACAAGAGCAAACGACGCCGTCCGATGAGATCACCGAGGCGACCGACGCTGACGATCAGGGTGGTAATGGCCAGCAGGTAGGCGAGGACGATCCACTGCACCTGCTGAAACGACGCGTCGAACACCGTGGCCAACGTCGGCAACCCCACGTTGGCGATGCTGGTGCCGAGCGATGACAGCAGCATCGACAGTGACAGGCTGACCAGTGCCCATCTGACTGAAAGCGTAGGTGTGATGGCTGTAGTGGATGGCATGCTCTATCTCTTTTGTGGCCACTCCCGATTGGAGCTACCGCAAATCTACGCCCGGGCCTAACATGGCGGAAGACGCACTGATTGCACTTAATACGTGCGTATGGCGCCACTCAACCCAAGAACGGTGCGATCCATGTCCGCTCCCGATTTCAACTTGTTGATCACCCTGGATGTATTGCTGAACGAGGGCAGCGTGGCGCGGGCCGCCAAGCGCTTGCGCCTCAGTCCGTCGGCGATGAGCCGGGCGCTGGCACGTCTGCGCGAAACCACGGGCGATCCGCTGCTGGTCCGGGCCGGGCGCGGCCTGGTGCCGACGCCGCGAGCACTGGAACTGCGCGAGCGGGTCAGTCAGCTGGTGCAGGAGGTAGAAGCGGTGCTGCGCCCGGCCGAGCAACCCGACCTCATGCACCTGGAACGCACCTTCACTTTGCGCACCAGCGAAGGCTTCGTCGAAAACTTCGGCGCTGCGCTGATCGCCCTCGTCGCCGCACAGGCACCAGGCGTGTGCCTGCGTTTCGTGCATAAACCCGACAAGGACAGTACGTCACTGCGCGACGGTACGGTCGATCTGGAAACCGGTGTAGTCGGGAAGGCCGCCAGCCCGGAGCTGCGCACCCAAGGCTTGTTTCGCGATCGTTTCATTGGTGCAGTGCGGCTCGGACATCCGCTGGGCGATGACGCGATCACGCTTGCGCGCTATGCGGCGGGAAGCCACATCAGCGTGTCACGCCGGGGATTGCAAACAGGACAAATTGATGAGGCCCTGGAACCGCTTGGGTTGAAGCGGCGGATCGCGACGATCGTCGGCGGTTTCTCCATGGCGTTGGCATTGGCCCGCGGCAGTGACCTGATTGCCAGCGTGCCCGAACGTCATACCGCTAACCTGCGCACTGGCATGCACAGCTTCGAACTGCCGTTGTCCGTGGAGGAATTTACCGTGGCGATGCTTTGGCACCCGCGGCTGGATGCCGATCCGGTTCATCGCTGGTTGCGCGGCTGCTTGCGAGAGGTGTGCGGGCAAGCAGCAAACGGGGCGCTCTAGAACGTAAAGGAGCGAGCCGAGCCTGGGGCATGCCGGGCCATTTCGGTTTCGAGCAAATGCTCGGCCAGCACGTCATTGAGAAAGCGGAACTGATCGTTGAGCCCGACCACTTCGTTGTTGAAGTGGTTGCCCGCAGCGGGAATCAGCAGGGCTTCGAATTTATCGTCGAACACCAGGGCCATCACCTTACGAGACTCGTATTGCTGCGAGTAATAGTTGTTGCCGAACACCGGGAAGCTCACGGCCAGGGTGACTTGGTTAATCATGACGTGCGCTCCTCGGAGAGAACGAACCAGGCAAACACGCTCATCGTGAAGGCCGTCAGGGCCAGACAGGTCAGGAGATGGATCAGCATGATTCGACCCTCCGCTACAGGGTTTCGTGTTGGGTTGAAAGTGATCCTACGCTGACGGTTGCGCGGCGGAAGGCATTCGTGGCGATGGTGAATATCGATGGGAGTGATGGTCGGGTTTAGTGATGTCACGACTGGCCCCATCGCGGGCAAGGGCCGCCACCTATACTCAAGCCAGGGGCCGTTGAGCGTCGGGCATTGGGTTTGGCGCAGACTTTAGGGAATCGCGATCTTGAACCGGCGTTCGTTGATCGTCCTTGTGCTGCTGGTATTGGCGGGATGCGTCGCGACGCCACGTGCACCGGTGCAAGTGTCGCAGGTCATGGTTTCGCCGAGCACCTGGCAGCAAGTCGACCAGGAGATCGTCAGCGCCTCGCAGTCCGCCACCGAACAGACCAAAATCTACGCCCGCGGTGCCATGGATTACTGGCGCACGCGGGTCTATCAGTTGACCGAAGAGAACTTCATTCCCTGGTTCAGCAGCTATTGGACCCAGGAGTGGTTGTCGATGAAGGTGAGCTGGTACACCGTCAGCGCCAAGGGCGAGCAGGACACTTCGGAAAAACGCCTGGCCGCTTACTTGCTCGAGCAATACCAGGAAAAGGTCCTGGCCCCGGTGGCGGTGGAGATTGATCCGGACGCGATACTCAGCCTCGCGGCGGCGTTCTACGTCGACATCCTCAAGGAAGAATTGCAGAAAATCTCCATACGTCACGGCGTGCCGATGGCCCAACTCAATGGCCGAATCCAGAAAGTCCCGGCCATTGCCCTTGGCCCACCCGCGGCCCGGGATGCCTCGTTGTATCAGGTGGTGCGCGCCGAGCCGCTGAACGCGCTGCCGGCCTTCGCCGCGCTGGTCGACAAAGTGCACAAGGCCGGGGGCGACAAGGGCGTTGACTCGACCGACACCGCCATGGCGCCGGTTGCCAGGCGCGCCAGTCAACGAATGGAAGCCGAAATGGCGCCGCGCGGGGCGGCGAGTGCCGTGGCGGCGGCGGCGGGAAAACTCGCCGGTGGCTTGATCACCGTCGGGGTCGCCGGGATACGCGCGTTGATCCAGGCCAGCGACCGCCCGGACAGCGAGGCGTTGATTCGCGGCAGCCTGGGCAACACCTTCGACAAAGCCTGGACCAAGCTGGTGCAGAACCCGACCACCGGCGTGATGGCCGGGACGCTGTACATGGCGGGGCAGATCGAGGGAAGCCTGGCGCAGAGTGTGCAACCGCCGGTCGGGGGCAGCGAAGGACATGTCGATTGGAGCCCCAGCGAATCGACTAACAAGCAGATCAACCCATGAAACAAGGAGAACACTCATGTCTTATGTCGATGGTTTTGTCGCTGCCGTACCCACCGCCAACCGCGAAAAATTCAGGAAACACGCCGAGATGGCCGCTGCCATATTCATCGAGAACGGCGCGCTCAGCCTGGCCGAGTGCTGGGGTGACGATGTCCCCGACGGCAAGGTCACCTCACTGCCCATGGCGGTGAAACTCAAGGAGGATGAAACCGTGGTGTTTTCCTGGATTGTCTGGCCGGACAAGCCAACCCGCGACGCCGGAATGGCGAAGCTGATGACTGATCCAAGGGTGCAACCTGACGTCAGTCCAATGCCGTTCGATGGTCAACGGATGATTTTTGGCGGTTTTGAAATGATCGTGAAGGCTTGAACCGACATTGCAGGGTCACTCTGGCGCCGGGGTGATCCTGCAACTCTTGCGCCCGCGGATTTCATCGTCCGTCGGCCGCTCGCGGATGAACTCGAAACGCGGTTCGCCTTCGCTGTAATGCACCAGCCAGCCCCATTCCAGCTCGAACTCGTCCTGCCCGGGTTGGGGTGGCGCGGCCCACCAGGGTTCTTTGCTGAGGATCTGGCGCATGACAACCTCCGGCTGATTCGCTTGCTTGAACTATAACGTGCCTGCGCAGCGATGCCAGAAAAGGACCTGTAACGAGGGCCCTTGGGCACTGAGTGATGCCCGACAAAAAAAGGCGCCCGAGGGCGCCAAACTTCACCTTAACCGAGGAGCCAGGTGAGTGATGCAGCGGTGGTAAGGCGCTGCATGGATAGAAAGGGTTGATCTGATTTGTGTGTTGAATGATATGGCCTCATCGCCGGCAAGCCGGCTCCTACAGGAGATGTGTTCGGTCAGGGATCATTGTAGGAGCCGGCTTGCTGGCGATAGCACCTTGCGCTTGAGCGATTATTTTCCGAGCTTCACCTTGGTCCAGCCACGGGTCATGATCCGCTGCACGGCAATCGGCTGGTCAGGAATGGCATACAACGTTGCCATCACCGCTTCGGACGGGTACGAGCCCGGTTCGTTGCGAATGGCTTCATCCACCCATGGCGTCGCCGCCGCGTTGGCGTTGCTGTAGCCGATGTTGTTGGTGATCTCGGCGATGATGTCCGGGCGCATCAGGAAGTTCATGAACTGATAGGCCTCTTCGACGTTCGCCGCATCACGCGGGATGGCGACCATGTCATAGAAACTGCCGGCACCTTCTTTCGGGATGCTGTAGTCGATCTTCACGTTGTCGCCGGCTTCCTCGGCGCGGGCCTTGGCTTGCAGCACGTCGCCTGAATAACCGACGGCCACGCAGATATTGCCGTTGGCCAGGTCGGAGATGTACTTCGACGAATGGAAGTACGACACCGACGGACGAATCTTCATGAACAGCGCTTGAGCTTCGGCAATGTGCGCCTTGTCCTGATCGTTCACCGGGTAGCCCAGGTAGTGCAGCGCCGCCGGGATCATTTCGGTTGGCGAATCGAGGAAACTGATGCCGCAGGCTTTGAGTTTTTCTGCGTTTTCCGGTTTGAACAGGAGGTCCCAGGAGTGGGTCGGCGCGTTGGCCCCGAGCACTTCCTTGACCTTGGCCGGGTTGAAGCCGATGCCGATCGAGCCCCACATGTACGGGAACGCGTGAGCGTTATTCGGGTCGCTGGCGGAGGCGTTTTTCAGCAGCACCTGATTGAGGTTTTTCCAGTTCGGCAGTTTCGACTTGTCCAGTTCCTGATAGACGCCGGCCTTGATTTGCTTGGCCAGGAAACTGTTGGACGGCACGACGATGTCGTAGCCGGACTTGCCCGCCAACAGGCGCGCCTCAAGGGTTTCGTTGCTGTCGAAGACATCGTAGGTCACGCGGATGCCGGTCTCGTCTTCGAACTTTTTGACCGTGTCCGGGGCAATGTAATCCGACCAATTGTAGACGCGCAGAACCTTGTCATTGGCCTGGGCGCCCGAGGCGATCGCGCCCAATAAGGACAGTGTCAGCAGAGTCCTGCCAAACATTTTCATCGGTACAACTCCATTTCTTTTTATTCAAAACACAATGCAAAATCACAGCGAACCTGTGGCGAGGGAGCAAGCTCCCTCGCCACAAAGAGCAAACCACAGCACCTTAGGCGGTGGCCTCCAGCATTTGCTTTTTGGGTTGTTGCCACGATTCGCTGGCGGTCTGGTCCATCGCTTCCTGGATCGCGCGTTTGCGGCTGGCTTCGGCACGGCGGCTGAAGTACCAGACCATAAAGGTCACGATCGATACGGCCAACAGAATCAGACTGGCCACGGCGTTGATCTCAGGTTTCACGCCCAGGCGCACTGCCGAGAACACTTCCATCGGCAGGGTCGTGGAACCCGGGCCGGAGACGAAGCTCGCCAGTACCAGATCATCCAGCGACAGGGCGAACGACATCATGCCGCCGGCCGCCAGTGACGGCGCGATCATCGGGATGGTGATCAGGAAAAACACCTTGAACGGCTTGGCACCGAGGTCCATGGCCGCTTCTTCGATGGACAGGTCCAGCTCGCGAAGGCGGGCGGAGACGACCACCGCCACGTAAGCGGCACAAAACGTGGTGTGGGCGATCCAGATGGTGACGATGCCGCGTTCCATCGGCCAGCCGATCAACTGCGCCATGGCCACGAACAGCAGCAACAGCGATAGACCGGTGATCACCTCAGGCATGACCAGCGGCGCGGTCACCAGGCCACCGAACAGCGTGCGGCCCTTGAAACGGGTGACGCGGGTCAGGACGAACGCCGCCAATGTACCCAGCGCCACCGCCGCAATTGCCGTGTAGCAGGCGATCTCCAGCGAGCGCACCACCGAGCCCATCAGTTGCGAGTTGTCGAGCAGGCCGGCGTACCACTTGAATGACCAGCCACCCCACACTGTCACCAGCTTCGAGGCGTTGAACGAGTAGATCACCAGAATCAGCATCGGCAGGTAGATGAACGACAGGCCGAAAATCAGCATGAACTTTGAAAATCCGAAGCGTTTCATCCCCGTGCCTCCATCTCTTTGGCCTGGCTGCGGTTGAACAGCAGAATCGGCACAATCAGGATCAACAGCATCACCACCGCCAGGGCGGACGCCACCGGCCAGTCGCGGTTATTGAAGAACTCCTGCCACAGCACGCGACCGATCATCAGGGTCTCCGGGCCACCCAGCAATTCCGGAATCACGAACTCACCGACCACCGGAATGAACACCAGCATGCAACCGGCAATGATGCCGTTCCTGGCCAGCGGCACGGTGATTTTCCAGAAGCTGTTGAAGGTGCTTGAACCCAGGTCCGACGCCGCTTCCAGCAGGCTCTGGTCGTGCTTCACCAGGTTGGCGTACAGCGGCAGGATCATGAACGGCAGATACGCATACACCACGCCGATATACACGGCGGTGTTGGTGTTGAGGATCTCGATCGGGTGCGACGTCAGGCCGGTCCACATCAGGAAACCATTGAGCAAGCCGTTGTTGCTGAGGATGCCCATCCACGCATAGACGCGGATCAGGATCGCGGTCCAGGTCGGCATCATGATCAACAGCAGCAGGACGTTTTGCGCTTCCTTGCTCGCCTTGGTGATCGCGTAAGCCATCGGGAAACCGATCACCAGGCACGCCAGGGTGCTGAACAGCGCGACCTTCAACGAACCGAGGTAAGCCGAAAGGTACAGCTCGTCTTCGCCGAGCAAGGTGTAGTTGCCGATGTTGAGCATCAACTCGAATTTCTGCTCGGCGTAGGTGTAGATCTCCGAGTAGGGCGGAATCGCCAGCGCGGCTTCCGAAAAACTGATCTTCATCACCAGGAAGAACGGCAACATGAAGAACAGGCACAGCCATACGAACGGGATGCCGATGACCAGTTTTCGCCCACTGGGCACCAGGCGCAGGAATTGCTGATTGAAGGTTCTCATGCGCGCAGTACCACGCCACTGTCGTCTTCCCACCACACGTAGACCTGATCGTCCCAGGTCGGACGTGCGCCACGGCGTTCGGCGTTGGCCATGAACGACTGCACGACTTTGCCTCCAGGCAGCTCGACGTAGAACACCGAATGACCGCCGAGGTAGGCGATGTCATGCACCTTGCCGCTGGACCAGTTGTAGCGGGCGTCGGGCTTGGTGGTGCTGACCAGCAATTTTTCCGGGCGGATGGCGTAGGTGATCGACTTGTCCTGCACCGAGGTGCTGACGCCATGACCGACGTAGATTTTCTGCTCCAGATCCGGGCTGTGAATGATTGCGTGGCCTTCCAGGTCTTCCACCACGGTGCCGTCGAAGGCGTTCACGTTGCCGATGAATTCGCAGACCATGCGGCTGACCGGTGCTTCGTAAATGTCGACAGGGCTGCCGATCTGGGCGATCCAGCCCAGGTGCATGATCGCGATGCGCTGGGCCATGGTCATCGCCTCTTCCTGGTCGTGGGTCACCATCACGCACGTCACGCCAACGCGCTCGATGATTTCCACCAGCTCCAGTTGCATCTGCGAGCGCAGCTTTTTATCCAGCGCGCCCATCGGTTCGTCGAGCAACAACAGCTTCGGACGTTTGGCCAGGGAGCGGGCCAGTGCCACGCGCTGGCGCTGACCGCCGGACAACTGGTGCGGTTTGCGTTTGGCGTATTGGGTCATGTGCACCAGGCGCAGCATTTCTTCCACGCGGGCATCGATTTCAGCCGCGGGCAAACGGTCCTGTTTGAGGCCGAAGGCGATGTTCTGCGCCACCGTCATGTGCGGGAACAGCGCATAGGACTGGAACATCATGTTGATCGGCCGTTCGTACGGCGGCATGTCGGTGATGTCGACACCGTCGAGCAGGATCCGGCCTTCAGTCGGGCGTTCGAAGCCGGCGAGCATGCGCAGCAGCGTCGATTTACCGGAACCGGAACCACCGAGCAGGGCAAAAATTTCGCCCTGATGGATGTCCAGGGACACATCGTCCACAGCCACGGTTTCGTCGAACTTCTTGGTGACGCGGTCGACTTTCACCAACACCTTTTTCGGTGCCTGGTGACCTTCAAGAGCCTTCCTGTAGATGCTGGAGGCGTTTGCCATGTGAAACTCCCAACAGGTTTCAGTCGTCGGGCCAACGCGGCCTGACTTAATAGTTGATTGCAGAGCTGTGCGGGATACCTGTCAGCTATGGCGCAGAGCCTGTGGGAGCGAGCCTGCTCGCGAAGACGGCGTGTCAGTCGACATCGTTGTTTGCTGATACACCGCTTTCGCGAGCAGGCTCGCTCCCACAGGGGAAATGCGTTTACCTGACTGGCATTACCCGCACCGATCCGGCTTGTTCGGCGCCGCCGTCCTGGCTGCCTGGGTCGTACTTGTTGTTATTACGGTTTGTTGTTTTCACGGATGACGGATGCACGCACGCGCAACCGCCGACCTCGTGGTGGCAGTAAACAGTGATGAAATCCTGGGTGATGTCAGCGCTTGTTGCGCCGCGCCGCCCGCTGCCGGCACGCGTCGCCAAACGCCTGGAAAATCTTCAGGTAGGGCGGGTTGTCCAGCACCTGCCATTCCGGGTGCCATTGCACACCGAGGGCAAACGCCAGGCTGTTCTCCACTGAGACCGCTTCGACCAAGCCATCCGGCGCGACGGCTTCGGCGCGCAGGCCGGGGGCCAGTCGGTTGATGCCCTGGCTGTGAATCGAATTGACCTGGAACACCGACGGTAGATCGAGCGCTTCGAACACGCCACCGGGCTGCACGTTCACCGCATGGGCGGGAGCGTACTGCACGGCCAGGTCCGGATGGTTGGCTTCGCGATGATCGAGCATCCCAGCAAGCTCATGAACCTTCTGATGCAGGCTGCCACCGAACGCCACATTCATCTCCTGGAAACCGCGGCAGATGCCGAGCACCGGGACGCCGGCTGCAATCGCGGCGCGGATCAGGGGGAGGGTGGTGGCGTCCCGCGCCGGATCATGATCCGTGCCGGGGGCACTGGCGGGGCCTTGATAGTGAAAGGGTTCCACATTCGACGGCGAGCCGGTCAGCAACAAACCGTCGAGCTGCGGCAGCAGGTCCTCGATTTCGGTCAGTTCAGCCAGGGAAGGAATAACGACGGGCAGCCCCAGCGCCGCAACGCTGACAGCGCGCAAGTACTTGTCGCCGCTGACGTGGTAGGGATGCAGGCCAATCTGTTTGACGCACGCAGTAACGCCGATCAATGGCTTGAATGCCATTTTTATCACCTCGAAGTTTGACACTTGAACGAGCTTTTCCGGAGCTTAGCCTTGTTGATTTTAATTAACAACTCCCATGTAAAAAATTCTAAACGCCACACGTCTGCAGCTGAGGATTTGCGCGTGTTCCGGCGATGATCTGGCACTCTCTTGCCTCTGAGAGGCCCGAAAATAAACGCTGAAAGGCTAAGTGTTCGCTATTGACTTCACTTTGCCTTTCGGATTGACTGGCTGCGTGAAAGGGCGGTGAACATAATAATTAACAGTAAAAAATAGGTGCATCATGTCGGTCCCTCTGCGTACCGTTCAACTCAACGAAGCAAACGCATTCCTTAAGAAATATCCTGAGGTTTTGTACGTCGACCTTCTGATTGCGGATATGAACGGTGTGGTGCGCGGCAAGCGCATCGAACGCACCAGTCTTCATAAGGTTTACGAGAAAGGCATCAACCTGCCGGCCTCCCTGTTTGCTCTGGACATCAATGGCTCCACGGTGGAAAGCACCGGCCTGGGTCTGGACATCGGCGATGCCGACCGGATCTGCTACCCGATCCCCGGCACCCTGAGCATCGAGCCTTGGCAGAAGCGCCCGACTGCGCAACTGCTGATGACCATGCACGAAATCGAAGGCGAACCGTTCTTCGCCGACCCGCGTGAAGTGCTGGCCAATGTCGTGCGCAAGTTCGACGATCTGGGCCTGACCATCTGCGCCGCGTTTGAACTGGAGTTCTACCTGATTGACCAGGACAACGTGAACGGTCGTCCGCAATCACCACGTTCGCCGGTGTCCGGCAAGCGTCCGATCTCCACCCAGGTGTACCTGATCGACGACCTCGACGAATACGTCGATTGCCTGCAAGACATCCTCGAAGGTGCGAAGGAGCAGGGCATCCCGGCTGACGCCATTGTCAAGGAAAGCGCCCCGGCGCAATTCGAAGTCAACCTGCACCACGTGGCCGACCCTATCAAGGCGTGCGACTACGCCGTCCTGCTCAAGCGTCTGGTGAAGAACATCGCCTACGACCACGAAATGGACACCACCTTCATGGCCAAGCCGTATCCGGGCCAGGCGGGCAACGGTTTGCACGTGCACATCTCGATTCTGGATAAAGAAGGCAACAACATCTTTGCCAGCGAGGATCCCGAGCAGAACGCCGCGCTGCGACACGCGATCGGCGGTGTGCTCGAGACCCTGCCGGCGCAGATGGCGTTCCTCTGCCCGAACGTCAACTCGTACCGCCGTTTCGGCGCGCAGTTCTACGTACCGAACTCGCCGAGCTGGGGGATCGACAACCGCACCGTGGCGGTCCGCGTGCCGACCGGTTCTCCGGACGCCGTGCGCATCGAACACCGCGTGGCCGGTGCCGACGCCAACCCGTACTTGCTGATGGCCTCGGTCCTGGCGGGCGTGCACCACGGTCTGACCAATCAGATCGAGCCGGGCGCCCCGGTGGAAGGCAACAGCTACGAGCAAAACGAACAGAGCCTGCCGAACAACCTGCGCGATGCCCTGCGCGAGCTGGACGACAGCGAGGTCATGGCCAAATACATCGACCCGATGTACATCGACGTGTTCGTGGCGTGCAAGGAAAGTGAGCTGGCCGAGTTCGAAAACTCCATCTCGGACCTTGAGTACAACTGGTACCTGCACACCGTTTAAGACGGATCACACCGATCAACTGTGGGAGCGAGCCTGCTCGCGAAGGCAGAGCGCCAGGCGACATCAGTATTGACTGATCCGCCGCCATCGCGAGCAGGCTCGCTCCCACAGGGGACCGCATTACAAATCCTGAGTTGACTGGCATCAGTCCAGCAACCACCTAACTCCTGCGTCGAGTCACAACCATGACAAACACTCGCAGCGACTGGGAGCAACGCTTCCAGTCCCTCACCCTCGAAAGCCGTGCCTTCATCGACGGCCAATATTGCGCAGCCGCCAGCGGTGCGACGTTCGAATGCATCAGCCCGGTAGACGGCCGCTTCCTGGCGAACGTCGCCAGCACCGACGAAACCGACGCCAACCTTGCCGTCGAAGTCGCACGCCGTGCTTTCGAATCCGGCGTCTGGGCCAACCTGGCCCCGGCCGAGCGCAAGCGCATCCTGATTCGTTTCGCCGACCTGATCCTGGCCAATCAGGAAGAACTGGCGCTGCTCGAAACCCTCGACATGGGCAAACCGATCAGCGACTCCATGAGCATCGACATTCCGGCAGCCGCCAACGCGATCCGCTGGACTGCCGAAGCCATCGACAAGATCTACGACGAAGTCGCTGCCACGCCACACGATCAACTGGGCCTGGTGACGCGTGAAGCCGCGGGCGTTGTCGCGGCCATCGTGCCGTGGAACTTCCCGTTGATCATGGCCAGCTGGAAATTCGCCCCGGCCCTGGCAATGGGCAACTCGTTCATCCTCAAGCCTTCGGAAAAGTCACCACTGACCGCGATTCGCATCGCGCAACTGGCGCTGGACGCGGGCATCCCCAAAGGCGTGTTCAACGTGCTGCCGGGCTTCGGGCATACCGTCGGCAAGGCGCTGGCGTTGCACATGGACGTCGACGTGTTGGCCTTTACCGGCTCCACGGCGATCGCCAAGCAACTGATGATCTACGCCGGGCAAAGCAACATGAAACGCGTCTGGGCCGAAGCCGGTGGCAAGAGCGCCAACGTGGTGTTCGCCGACGCCCCGGATTTGCGTGCCGCAGCACAGGCAGCGGCCGGCGCCATTGCGTTCAACCAAGGCGAAGTCTGCACCGCCGGCTCGCGCTTGCTGGTGGAGCGTTCGATCCGCGATCAGTTCATCGCGCTGCTGGTTGAGGCGCTGCAAGCGTGGAAGCCGGGGCACTCGCTCGATCCCGCCACCACCGTGGGCGCGGTGGTCGATCAGCGTCAACTGGACAACATCCTGCGCTACATCAACATTGGTAAAGAGCAGGGCGCTCAATTGATCGCCGGTGGTAGCCGCACCCTCGAAGACACCGGTGGCCTCTACGTGGAACCGGCGATTTTCGACGGTGTGACCAACGCCATGACCATCGCCCAGGAAGAAATCTTCGGCCCGGTACTGTCGGTGATCACCTTCGACACGGCGCAAGAAGCCCTGGCGATCGCCAACGACAGCATCTACGGCCTGGCCGCCGGTGTCTGGACCGCCAACCTGAGCAAGGCCCACACCTTCGCCCGTGGCCTACGCGCCGGCAGCGTCTGGGTCAACCAGTACGACGGCGGCGACATGACCGCGCCGTTCGGCGGGTTCAAGCAGTCGGGTAACGGCCGGGACAAATCGCTGCACGCGTTCGACAAGTACACCGAGCTCAAAGCGACCTGGATCAAGCTCTAAGACCTTTTAAGCGGCGGTCGCCTGCACGTTGCCGGCGATCATCGGAGAATCGTATGAAAACAACACATGTAAACAGCTACTACGCCGCCACCCGCCACTTCACCGGCGATTTTCCGGTGCTGGAAGGGGCGGTGGACTGTGACGTCTGCGTGATTGGCGCCGGTTACACCGGCCTGTCCTCGGCACTGTTCCTTGCTGAAGCGGGCTACAGCGTCACCGTGCTCGAAGCGGCCAAAGTCGGCTTCGGCGCCAGCGGTCGCAACGGTGGGCAACTGGTCAACTCTTACAGCCGCGACGTCGACGTGATCGAGGAACGTTACGGCGACAAGACCGCCGAAGTCCTCGGTAGCATGATTTTCGAAGGCGCCGACATCATCCGTCAGCGCATACAACACTACGACATCCAGTGCGATTACCGTCCCGGCGGCATTTTCGCGGCGATGAACAAGAAGCAGCTCAAAGGCCTGGCCGAGCAGAAGAAAAGCTGGGAACGCTACGGTAACAAGAACCTGACCCTGCTCGGCGAAGCAGACATCAAACGCGAAGTCGGCTCCGATGCCTATGTTGGCGGCCTGCTGGACATGCAGGGCGGTCACATTCATCCGCTGAACCTGGCGCTTGGCGAGGCTTCGGCAATCATCGGCCTGGGCGGCAAGATCTACGAACAGTCGGCGGCGGTGGAAATCACCTACGGCGAACCGATCACCGTGCGCACCGCCAAAGGCCTGGTAAAAGCCAAGTACCTGCTGATCGCCGGCAACGCCTACCTGCCGCAAGGCCTCGACAACCGCGTGACCAGCAAGAGCATGCCGTGTGGTTCGCAGATCGTCGTCACCGAGCCGTTGTCGGAGCAGCAAGCGCGTAGCCTGATCAAAAACAACTACTGCGTCGAAGACTGCAACTACCTGCTCGACTACTATCGCCTGACGGCCGACAACCGCTTGCTGTATGGCGGCGGTGTGGTCTACGGCGCCCGTGAGCCGGACGACATCGAACAACTGATCCGCCCGAAAATCCTCAAGACCTTCCCGCAGTTGAAGGACGTGAAGATTGACTTCCGCTGGACCGGCAATTTCCTGCTGACCATGTCGCGCATGCCGCAATTCGGCCGTATCGAGAAAAACGCCTATTACATGCAGGGCTACAGCGGCCACGGCGTCACCTGTTCGCACCTGGCCGGCAAACTGATTTCGGAAATGATCCGCGGCGACGCCGAGCGCTTCGACGCGTTTGCCTCGCTGCCGCACATGCCGATGATCGGCGGGCGCACCTTTTCGGCGCCGCTCACCGCCATGGGCGCCGTGTATTACTCGCTGCGCGACCGTTTCGGCATCTAAGCTTTACCTCGCCGGCGACCACCCCAAAAGTTGTCGCTGGCTTTTTAACCTGTGGGAGCGAGCCTGCTCGCGATGGCGGCAGTTCATCCAACATGTCAGTCGCCTGACACACCGCAATCGCGAGCAGACTCGCTCCCACAGTTTGTACTGCATCAAGGCACAGGCCATTTTCGACCACCGTTTATCGAACCTGCTGAGCAACACCAACAAACGTGATTTAATAGCCGCCTTTCACGGTTCAGGGACAGGGGGAATGGCAGGATCTGCGCCTGTTTTTCACCCCCATTACCCTTAAGTCGTTCTTACATAAGGCTGTCATGGATACGGGCTCACGACTCAAATTAGTACGCGAAAGCTACAAACTGTCCCAGCGCGAGCTGGCCCGGCGTAGCGGCGTCACCAATGCCACCATTTCCCTGATCGAACAGAATCGCGTCAGTCCTTCTGTCAGCTCCCTGAAAAAGCTGCTCGAAGGCATCCCGATGTCCCTGGCCGACTTCTTCACCTTCGACCAGCCACCCCGCGAACACCAATACGTTTTCCGCGCCAGCGAACAACCCGATCTGGGTCGCCATGGCCTGCGTCTGCTGCTGATCGGCGCCTCCGTACCGAGCCGGCAAATGCGTTTGCTGCGCGAGCAATACGCACCGGGCGCCAGTTCCGGCGAAGAGCCGATCGTGCACTCCGAAGGCGAGGAGTGTGGGTTGGTCACGCGGGGCACGGTTGAGCTGACCGTCGACGGCCAGATCAGCGTGTTGAACGCCGGGGATGGTTATTACTTCCCCACCACGCTGCCGCACCGGTTTCGCAATATCGGGCAGGATGAGGCGGAAATCATCAGCGCGAATACGCCGGCGAATTTCTGATTCAAAGTAGGTTGATTCGGATTAACTTACGGCTCCACGCCATCATACCGACACCCGTTCGAAGAAAGTTCCAAGACAGAGATGAGGCGGCATACGGTGGCGGATTGAACCAACGCTCTGAACATCGTCTAAATTTCAGGGACTGCTCCCGTCACGAAGGAACGACTCATGATCAGGTCTCGATCTATGATTGCAGCTTTTACAAGTCTGGTGTTGGTTTGCGGTTCGGTGACTGCACTGGCGGATCCCGGTAATGGAAAAGGTCAGGGGAACGGCAAGGGCAACCCGCAATACGCCCAGGATCATGGCAACCAGGGTGGGCATGGCAACAAGGGCAAGAATTCAGGGGGCGGCGACTGGAGTCATGGCCCGAGCATTAGTCGTACCAGCGTCATCGGGATTGTTGACAGCCACCGTAATTACTGGAGTCCCGGGCCGGCATTACCTCCCGGCATCCAGAAAAACCTCGCCCACGGCAAGCCGCTTCCGCCGGGCATCGCCAAGAAACTCGATGGCCGGCTGGTCGGCAAGTTACCGCACTACGACGGGTATGAGTGGCAGCAAGTCGGTACGGATTTGATCCTTGTGGCGCTGGCGACCGGGCTTATTTATGAAGTGCTCAATGGTGCGTTCGATTAACGGTTGCCAGAAAACCCGCAGTGATGCGGGTTTTTTTCGTCTGGGGTTTCGTTATTGCCCTTTAGGCACTTCAAAGCCGCGCTGCTCGATCACGGCAAACACATCGCGCCACCCACCTGTAGGACCGAACCGGGTGATTGTGGCGAGGGAGCTTGCTACCTCGCCACAAAGGGAGATTTCCTACAGCTTTTACAGATCAAAAAATCTGACGCGGCTCGGATTCAGCGACCTGTGGCGCATCGCCCAGCCGAGCTGGGAGGGTCTGGGCGCGGATTGAACAGTATCGGCGGGCGATTGGGGGCTGCGCTCATAGCTACCATTCATTTGGTCGATATCCATCATTAAAGAATGCAAGTTCTGTTTTTCTGTCATCAGAGGAGGATAGGGTCATACCAATCTCGCCTTTGAAGGAATCAGCGCGATGAGAATCTCGACCTTGCTGGCTTTTGTTGCCGTGTTCAGCGGCAGCGTTGCTGTTGCCGCTCCGGCCGTTGCGGCCGATCCGTCCTGCCACTTCCTGCCCATAGCCGATAGCGCTGCCAGCTTGAAGAAGGCGCAAACCGTGGCGGTGCTTTATAGCGAAAACACCCTCAATACCCAGGAATATCTGGAGCGCTACCACGCCGTGGCGATGAATGGTGCGAAGAATCCGCAGCTGGATTCACGCATCAGCCAGGCGTTCGTTGACAGCTCCGATCCGCAGCGGGCGATTAATTGGTTGATGGGCTCGTTGCAGAAGGAGTTCGCTTCGGTGACGGTCTACGACAACCTTGATGCGGCGGTGCAGGCCCACCCCGATGTGGTGGTGATGCTCGACACTTACAGCCGCCTGGTCTCCAAGCGCAACAGCCAGGTTGAAGCGCGGTTCATGGCCAGGTTCTACGATGCGAACCTGCAGTACATCGGCCAGGCCGAAGGCTCGCGCACCCAGCAAATGCCGTCGGTGTGGGTGCATGGCAAGGCCGCGCCGCAGATTGCCGCGCAGATTGGTCAGCAGACCGAGTTGCAAGTCAATGCGCTGAAGCAATTCGATGCGTCGTTGAAGGCGCTGGTGAATGCCGATACTGCGAGGCATGTTGCCAGCAATTGATGCGGCTAAAGAACTCCCAGGCTTGCCGCCAGATGGTTGACCGCTTCGGCTTCAACCAACCCTTCGTCGCTGCCCTCATGAAACACTGCGCAACTCGCGGATCTACCGGCATGAACGCCGCGATAAACCGCGACGTTGCTGCCGGGGCCGACGCCGGTGTGTCCGCTCAGGGTCAAGCCGCTCGCCACGGTGCCGTGCATCAGGCCGAGCGCGTAGCCAGGGGCGGTCCATGGGCGTCCGGCAATCGGTCCGCCGAGCACGCGCGCTGTCTGCATGTCCTGCAACAGCGGCGCAGGTAGGAAGTCGCCACTCAGTACTCGATCCAGACACAGCGCTGCCTGATCGAGCGGGCCGACCAGCAAGCCGTGATAGACCCAGCCAGGGTCGTAAGTGGCGGCGGTTCCCATGCTCACCCCGTTCAAATCATCCCGGGTCTTTGCCAGATGCGCATTTGACAGGTCGAGGGGCACGAACACTCGCTGCGTTAACGCCTGTTCAAGGGAAAGGTCGGTGATGCGCTCAATGATGCGTGCAACCCACAGATAGCCGACGTTCGAGTAGCGCCAGCCTTCACCCGGTGCGTATCGCAATCGACTGGCATCCAGGCGCTGCAGCATTTCATCGGCGGGCCAAGGGGTGTCATGACGGGCCACGGCGGCGTGGTAGTCCGCGAGTTCGGAATAATCCGCCAGCCCGGCTTCGTGCCGCAGCAGCTGTCGCAGTGTGAACGGCCCCTCCGGAAGGGGATCATCGAGACCGATCCGCCCGTCTCGCACCAGTGACAGGGCTGCCGCCGACAGCACGGTTTTGGTAAAGCTCCACCAGGGCACCTTCGTCTTTGGCCGTAGAGGCGTGAGCAAGGTGCCATTCGATACAAGGGAAAAAAGCATGAATCGACTCTGGATGGAGGGCAGGCCCGTTAGGGGTCAGGTGTGTACCAGCGCGATGGTAAACGAAACCACGATCATGCAGGCAAATGCAAAATTCAGATTCATGAAGTGTTCATCCGGAATGAGGGAGGTAGGCGCCATTTTGAACAGCCCATCACCCAATAAAAAATTCGGCTTCATGATTTGAAAGATCGAAACAATTGATACCTGACCAGAGGGTTTGTATTGAACGGGTGGTTTGGACAGCTTGCGCGTCGTCGCCGTTGGGTATTCCCATCGCGGCTGTCACAGGGGCGGTGGCGCTGACAACATCCCTGTTGAAAGTGCCCCGGTACCAAGACAGACGACTCAGCGCAATCGCTCGAGCATCTGGTAGTACCACATGCCCGCCGCCAGCATCGGGTTGCCCAGCCAGTCGCCCATCGGCACGCGAATGTGCTCGCAGGCGGCGAAGGTGTCGAAGTGTTCCAGCTGCCCGGTGATCGCGCGGCCCATGATTTCACCCATGATGTGGCTGGTGGCGATGCCGTGGCCGGAGTAGCCCTGGCAATACCAGACGTTGTCCGAGAGCTTGCCCAGTTGCGGAATGCGATTGATCACAATGCCCATCGCGCAACTCCACTGGTAGTCGATGGCCACGCCTTTGAGTGCCGGGAAAGTCTGCTCGATGCACGGGCGCAATTCTGCGGCGATGTCCCGTGAATCCTTGCCGCTGTAATTGGCGCCACCGCCGAACAGCAAGCGCCCGTCGGCCGTCAGGCGGTAGTAGTCGAGCACGAAACGGCAGTCGTACACGGCAAGGTCTTCGGGGTTGATCTGTTTGGCCAGATCCCCCAGCGGTGCGGTGGTGACGATGCCACCCATGGCCGGGAAAATCTTGCCCTTGAGCTTGCCCGGCTCCAGCCTGTGATAGACGTCACCGGCCAGCAGCACCTGATTGGCATCGATGCGACCGTGGGCGGTGCGCACCCCCGGCGTAGCGCCATGGATGATTTCCAGCACTTCGCTGTTCTCGAAGATCAGCGCGCCGAGGCTTTGCGCCGCCCGGGCTTCGCCGATGCACAGGTTGAGCGGGTGCAAATGCATGTTGCGGGTGTTCTTGATTGCACCGTGGTAGAGGTCGCTTTGCAGCAGGTCACGTACCTGGCTGCGGTCGAGCAGGCTGACTTCATCGCCCATGCCACGCCTTACGGCTTCGTCGTAATCCTTGCGCAGGCCCTCCATGTGGGCGGGCTTGTAAGCGGCGTGCAGATGGCCGTGCTTGAGGTCGCAGGCGATGCCGTATTTCGCGACGCGTTGCTTGATGATCTGGTGACCGCGCCAGCGCAGGTGCCAGATGAAGTCGTCGACGTCCTCGCCGAGGGTGCGGCGCATTTGTTTGCGCATCGCTTCATCGCCCGACAGGCTCCCGGTGACCTGGCCACCGTTGCGCCCGGTGGCGCCCCAGCCGATTTTATGGCTTTCGACGATGGCGACTTTCAGGCCTTTTTCCGCGAGCTCGACAGCGGTGGCGACACCGGTAAAACCGCCGCCGATGATCACCACGTCGACCCGGTGCTGGCCCTGCAGGGGCGGGTAATCGGTGTCCTGGTTGAGGGTGGCGGTGTAGTAGGAATTGCAGCGTTGTTGAGTCATGGTGTTGTCCAGGTAAAGAGATTTACCTGTGTGAGCGAGCCTGCTCGCGATAGCGGTGTGTCATTGAGCAATGATGTTGGCTGACACGGCCTCTTCGCGAGCAGTTCGCTCCCACAGGGATTGGGGTACCGACGGGTTACGCCTCAGTCAAATACCAACGCCAATCCTGCTCACCCACTTGCGCCATGAACTGCCGGTACTCGGCCCGTTTGACCGCCAGATACACCCCAAGAAATTCCTGCCCCAACGCGTCCCGCGCCCACGACGAGTTTTCCAGTGCCGTCAGCGACGTCAGCCAGTCGGTGGGCAGCAATTGCGTGGCCTGTGCGTAGCCGTTGCCTTCCACCGGTTCACCCGGATCAAGGTTTTCGCTGATGCCGCGATGAATGCCGGCGAGGATCGCCGCTGCCGCCAGGTACGGGTTGGCGT
Source organism: Pseudomonas reinekei (assembly GCF_001945365.1). Classification (GTDB taxonomy): domain Bacteria; phylum Pseudomonadota; class Gammaproteobacteria; order Pseudomonadales; family Pseudomonadaceae; genus Aquipseudomonas; species Aquipseudomonas reinekei. Next base: position 465,003 of record NZ_MSTQ01000001.1, on the reverse strand, counting down.
CGGCGCCGCAGATGCGGTGTTCAATGTGCCGGCTGTTGGCCGGGCCGCCCGGTACGCGCAGGCTCACGGTGCGGTTGTCGACCCCCCAAGTCGGTGCCAGCGGCGCGTAGCTGTTGGCCTGGAAACGCCGGTAGGAGTTGGCGTTAGGACAGAACAGCAACAGCGAATCGAGCAAGGAGGCGAGCATGCCGCCAATGGCCGTGCGCAGCAGTGGTGTGCCTGCCGGGTCTTCGGAGGCAAACAGGTTGCGGCCCTCGGCATCGGCGAGGCTGACGTGAATGTGCATGCCGGTGCCCGCCAGATGATCGAAGGGTTTGGCCATGAAAGTGGCCTGCATGCCGTGCTTGTGGGCAATGGCTTTGACCAGACGTTTGTAGCGTACTGCCTGGTCCATCGCCTGCAAGGCATCGCCGTGTTCCAGGGTGATTTCCACCTGGCCCGGCGCGTATTCGGAAATCGCCGTGCGCGCTGGAATGCCGTGGAGTTTGCACGCCGAATAGAGGTCGGCGAGGAACGGTTCGATCTGTTCCAGCTCGCGCAGGCCGTATACCTGCGTGTGTCGCGGTCGACCGCCGTCAGCATCCAGCGCCGGTTGTGGGCGACCGAGATGATCGCGCTTGGCATCGAGCAAGTAGAACTCCAGCTCGCACGCCATGACCGGGTAGTAACCCTCGGCCTTCAAACGCTCGATCACGTTGATCAGCAGGTGGCGCGGGTCGGCGATGCTCGCTGGCATGCCTTGTTGCGGGTGCATGCTGACTTGCACCGCAGCTGTCGGAATCTGCCGCCACGGCAATCGCACCAGACTGCCTTCGAGGGGGTAGGCACGGCAATCGATGTCGCCCACATCCCAGACCAGCCCGGAGTTCTCGACGTCGTCGCCTTGCAAGGTCAGGCCGAGGATGGTGCTGGGCAGCGGACGACCGCTTTCATACACCGCCAGCAGTTCTTCGCGGTGCAACAGTTTGCCTCGCGGCACGCCGTTGGCATCGAGAATGAACAGCTCGATCATGTCGATGTCAGGGTTGTTCGCCAGAAAAGTCTGGGCGTCTTCAAGGGCTGCGAATTTCATGGTTCGTCACTCACGTTGGCGTCCTGCGGACGCGCGGATACGGGCCTCGGCATGACGACGGATACAAAGATCCGGAGCATGCAGGCAAAGGATTAGCGAAGGAGGGGGCTCTACGCGTTTGGGGCGCGATCAGGCGAGCAGGGTGCTATCCGGCGGACGTGCGGAGTGACGGAGTTTGGAACGGCTCAAGGCCATGGGCAGGTTGACAATGCGGTTCATAACGGATGTTTCCGGCATTGGAGTTCGTCGGCGGCAGGTGGACCTGCCAGCCGGGCGTGTCTGGATACTAGGGGGGAATGTGACGCCTGTAAATGTTTCATTCACCGCAGCAGGTGCACGCCAAGACCGATCAATCCGCAGCCGAGCAACACCTCGATCACGCCCCGCTTGAAGCGGAACAAGGCAATGGCCGCTGCAACGGCGATCAGCAACGAAGGCCAGTCCAGGGGATTGTCGAAGCCTTTGGGCCAAAGCACGTGGTAACCGAAAAAGCATGCCAGGTTGAGAATCACCCCCACCACGGCAGCGGTGATCGCTGTCAACGGTGCGGTGAACTTCAGTTCATTGTGCGTCGATTCCACCAGCGGCCCGCCGACGAGGATGAACAGGAACGACGGCAGGAAGGTGAACCAGGTCACCAGCGTTGCCGCGACGGCACCGGCGACAAAGGCCTGGTCCGGGCCGAAGACGTGCAGCACGTAGCCCCCGATAAACCCGACGAACGCCACCACCATGATCAGTGGCCCAGGCGTGGTTTCACCGAGGGCCAGGCCGTCGATCATCTGCGTCGGCGTCAGCCATCCGTAATGACTGACGGCGCCCTGATAGACATACGGCAACACCGCATAAGCGCCACCAAACGTCAGCAGCGCCGCCTTGGTGAAGAACCAGCTCATTTGCGTGAGCGTGCCGTCCCAGCCAAACAACGCGGTCAGTATGGCCATGGGCAAGGTCCACAGGAACACACCGATCACGGCCAGGCGCATCACCTTCCGGCCGCTGAAACGGGCGTGTTCAGGGGGCGGCGTGTCATCGTCGATGAGTGCCGGGCCGAAGGTTTTTTGCGTAGCGCGGTGGCCACCGGCGCGGAATTTTTCCGGTGCCAGGCGCCCACCGAAGTAGCCGATCACCGCGGCACCGAGCACGATCAGCGGAAACGGCACGTTCAACGCAAAGATCGCCACGAAGGAAGTGGCGGCGATGCCCCACAGCCAGCCGTTCTTCAACGCCCTGGAGCCGATCCTGTGGGCGGCTTGCAGTACGATCGCGGTTACCGCCGGTTTGATCCCGTAAAACAGGCCAGCCACCACCGGTACTTCACCGAAGGCGATGTACACCCAGGACAAGCCGATCAGGATGAACAGCGAAGGCAGCACAAACAGCACGCCCGCGATCACGCCACCCCAGGTGCGGTGCATCAGCCAGCCGATGTAGGTCGCCAGTTGCTGGGCCTCGGGCCCGGGCAGCAACATGCAGTAGTTGAGCGCGTGCAAAAAGCGGCGCTCGGAAATCCAGCGCCGGCGCTCGACCAGTTCCTGATGCATGATCGAAATCTGTCCCGCCGGCCCGCCGAAACTGATGAAGCCGAGCTTGATCCAGAAGCGCAAGGCTTCGCGCAGGCTGATGGCTTGAGGCTGGGGCTGTTCCGGTTCGGGTGAGACGCTCAAGCCTTTGCTCCTTGTGTCGATGCGCGTGGAGGCGATGACACTAGCGATGCTTGAGCGATTTGGAAAGTCGATGTTTCATCTGAACCGCTTGCTGGATAAGCAGACCGATGGTTTGGCTCTGACGATCATCGGTTTCAGCCGCCGGTCATGTTCATGAAACGAACGACCTGGACCTCGTCGTTCACCTCGAAACTGTGTCGATAGGGCTTGAGTTTCATCGCTTCGATGATGGCTTTCTCCAGGCGTTCGGGCTGTCCTGGATGGCTACGCAACACGGCCTTCAAATCCGCAGAATGTTCATTGCCCAGGCACAGCAGCAAGCGACCCTCGACCGTCAGCCGCACCCGGTTGCAAGTGCCGCAGAAGTTGTGGCTGTGGGGCGAAATGAACCCCAGGCGAATCTGCGGCGCCTCGGCCAGCCGCCAGTAGCGCGACGGGCCTTGAGTCGACTCGGCGGATTCAATCAACGTGTAGCGTTCGGCGATCCGATCGCGGACCTGGCTGCTTGAGAAAAACGATTCGGCGCGGCTGTGTTCATTGATGACGCCCAGCGGCATTTCTTCAATGAAGGAAATGTCGAGATTGCGCTCGATGGCAAAACTCACCAGATCGTTGATCTCGTGATCGTTGCGGCCCTTCATCACCACACAATTGAGTTTGGTGTTGCGAAAACCTGCATGGTTGGCGGCGTCGATGCCCTTGATCACTTGGGCCAGATCACCGGTGCGGGTCAGTTCGCGAAAGCGTTGCGGGTCCAGGCAGTCAAGGCTGATGTTGAGGCGTTTGACCCCGGCTTCGAACAGCGGCCGGGCCAGTTTGGCCAACTGCGAGCCGTTGGTGGTCATGCACAATTCACGCAGGCCGGGCAGGGCGGCGATCTTTTCGCACAGTTGCACCACGCCCTTGCGAATCAGCGGTTCGCCACCGGTCAGGCGAATCTTGCGGGTGCCCAGCGCGACGAAGCTTTCGGCTACTTGATAAATCTCTTCCAGGGTCAGCACCCGTTGGCGTGGCAGAAACTGCATGTCCTCGGCCATGCAATACACGCAACGGAAATCGCACCGGTCAGTGACCGACATCCGCAGATAGTCCACGCGGCGGGAGAAGCCATCGATCAAGATTCGTTCTGACATGACATCTCCGCGTGGCGTCTCGAGTGGCGTACTCCGCGATTAACGGCTTTGTGCGCAGACTAAAAGCATCTGGCAGGGACGTCCAATCAGTATCAGTAACTGCTTGATCGAGCGGGTCTATGATGGGATCTACTGCGCGCCAAACATCGCCGTCCAGTAGATCCCCGCATCACTCTTCGGATCATTGGCATACGCCGCGCCCAATTCGTTGAACTGCGGGTTCATCAGGTTGGCGCAGTGGCCAGGGCTGGCCAGCCAGCCGTCGACGACTTTGCGCACGCTGTCTTGTCCGGCGGCGATGTTTTCGCCGATTTGCTGGAAGTTGTAGCCAGCCAGCTCTGCGCGGTCGCCCGGGGTACGGCCGTCGCGATCCTTGTGGTCGAAGAAATTGTTGTTGGCCATCGAGCGGGCGTGGGCTTCGGCGGCGGCGCCGAGCGTAGCGTTCCAGGCCAGAGGCGTGGTCGCGTTGAACGCTTGCGTGCCGCACTGGCGCGGCTGGGTGCGTGCGGCATTGAGTTCGGCAAGTAACTTCTGGCCTTCAGCCTGCCAGTCTCCCAGGCGTGCACTCAACAATGGACGCGCCACGACAATGCGCCACTCACGGTCCTGACGGCTGACGCCGACATCGACAAATTGCGGGTCGAGCACGATCTGGCAAAAACTTTCCTGAATGGCTTTCATCGCCGATGGCGCATCACGCGGCCCGGAGAGGCTGATCGCTTGTACGTTCTTCATCGGGTAGCCCGCCGTCACCATGGCCTGCTGCAAATTGCCGATGCTGGTGGCCGACAGCGCCAAACGTGGGTCGGCCGCCAGCGGTGGCAGTTCCGATGAGACCTGACCGGCGCAACGTTGCAACTGGCTGCGATAGACGTTGATCGATTCGATCAATTGCGACTCTTCGCTCGCCACGGCGCTGGTGGCCAACAGCAGGCCCACTGACAAACCGGCAAAGCGCAGGGCGGATGGTAGGAAACGCATGGAAATCTCCTTGAGCTGACTGCGCCCATGATGCGCGAAGTTACCCTGTCACAGGCAACGGATTTTCCCCAAAGTTGTGGCACAAGTGCAATCATTTCACTACTACACTCAAACGAACTGCCAACAGAGTAGTGCCCAGCCATGCGCCATAACTGGATAGCAACCTGCGTCGCCCTGATAGTGCTTGCCGGTCCGGCATTCGCCGCCGATCAACAGCAAACCCAAAAAGTCGCCGAAGACAAGGCCGAGGTACTGGAGCAGAAGGCTGCCGACAACAGCAGTCCGGCACCGGTCCCCAAGTCTGAAGCCATCACCCAACCCGAAGTGCAGGCCGTGGACCCGGCGGGCAAGGCGCCGCTGGACGACGCCATTACCTGTCTCGCCCGGTCAATCTACTGGGAGGCCAAAGGCAAGGACGCTGCCGACATGGAAGCGGTGGCCAACGTGGTCATGAACCGCCTCGGTCATGAGGGTTTTCCCGATACGGTTTGCGGTGTGGTCAAGCAAGGCTCGGAAACCAAGAGCTGCCAGTTTTCCTGGTGGTGCGACGGGCGCGCCGACTCGGTTCAGGAGGAAGTGCCTTACGCGCTGGCCAAGGAGATCGCGCGCAAGGCGCTGAACAAGCAACTGCCGGATCGCACCAAAGGCGCACTTTACTTCCACGACCGAACGGTAAAACCGACTTGGGCCAAGGAGTACACCAACACGGCGAACATCGGTTTGTTCAAGTTTTACAAGCCCCAAGGCGGGGATGCGAAGTAGTCGCTTTTAAGCGGGAACACTGTTCGCCATTCATCTAGACCACCGAAACTGAAACATTTCTGTTCTACAAGCTTCATGACAAAACAACGCGTTAGAAACGTCATGAGTGGAACGGAACATGGAACAGGCGTGGTTATCGAGCAGTAACACCGCACCGATCGGTGCGTGCGCACGGGTCAGTGCCTCGTGACGGTTCTCGTCACCGGCGCCGCCGGATTCATTGGCTTTCACACAGCCAGGCGTTTGTGCCTGGAGGGGCATGAGGTGGTCGGGATCGACAACCTCAACGACTACTACGACGTGACGCTCAAGCAAGCCCGGCTCAACGAACTCGCATCGTTACCGGGGTTTCGCTTCCTCAAACTGGACATCGTCGACAAGCCTGCGTTGATGACGCTGTTTCGCGATCACGGCTTCAGCGAAGTGGTGCATCTGGCGGCTCAGGCCGGCGTGCGCTACTCACTGGACAACCCCGATGTCTACGCGCAATCGAACCTGGTGGGTTTCCTCAATGTGCTGGAAGCCTGTCGACACCATCGTCCCGCGCACCTGATCTACGCGTCGAGCAGCTCGGTCTACGGCAGCAACAGCAAGATGCCGTTCAGCGTCCAGGACCCTGTCGATCATCCCGTTTCGCTGTATGCCGCGAGCAAACGCGCCAATGAATTACTGGCGCACAGCTACTGCCATTTATACGGCCTGAAGGCCAGCGGCCTGCGCTTCTTCACGGTTTACGGCCCCTGGGGCCGGCCCGACATGGCCCTGTTCAAGTTCACCGACGCGATGCTCAAGGGCCAGCCCATCGATGTCTACAACCACGGCGAAATGGCGCGCGACTTCACCTATATCGACGACATCGTCGAAAGCCTCTGTCGTTTGCGCACGCGTCCGCCGCTGCCCGCCGAGCCGGGCCGGGGCATCAATCAATTGTTCAACATCGGGCGCGGCCAGCCAGTGGCGCTGCTGGATTTTATCGAGTGCCTGGAATCGGCGCTGGATCGTCCGGCCGAGCGCCATTACCTGCCGATGCAGGCCGGTGACGTGGTCAAGACCTGGGCCGATGTCTCGGCGCTGACCGCGTGGATCGACTTCCAGCCGCAGGTGTCGGTGGCAACGGGCGTCGCGCAATTTGTGAAGTGGTATCGGCAGTTTTATCAGAGATGAATCGTTCGCCACTGATAACGGTTAAACCAAGAGGCGAGGAGACTCCATGAGCCAGGACATTTTTGTATCCGTACTGATTCCAGCAAAAAACGAAGCGAACAACCTCAAGCCATTGCTTGAGGAAATCCGCGTGGCGCTGGCCGGCGAGGCCTACGAAATCATCGTCGTCGACGATGGCAGTACCGATGCCACCCTGCACGAACTGCGGCAGATCAAGCACAACGGCTTGAACGCCTTGCGCATCCTGCACCATGAGCGTTCGTTGGGGCAGAGCACTTCGCTTTACCACGCGGCCCGCGAAGCGCGCGGCCAGTGGCTGGCGACCCTCGATGGCGACGGGCAGAACGACCCGGCGGACATCCCCGGCATGCTGGCGCTGGTGCGCGGCGAGCCGGGCAGGGGCGACGTGCAGTTGGTGGCCGGGCACCGGGTCAATCGTCGCGACACCGCGAGCAAACGCTGGGCGTCGCGCTTCGCCAACGGCTTGCGCAGCCGTTTGCTCAAGGACGCCACGCCGGACACCGGTTGCGGTTTGAAGCTGGTTGAGCGCACGGCGTTTCTGCGCCTGCCGTATTTCGACCACATGCATCGCTATATTCCGGCCCTGATCCAGCGGCACAACGGTCGAATGATCGTCCACCCGGTCAACCATCGGCCACGGACGACCGGGGTGTCCAAGTACGGCAACCTCGACCGTGCCCTGGTGGGCATTCTCGATCTTGTCGGGGTGTGGTGGCTGATTCGCCGGACCCGCCTGAACACCCATGCGCAGGAGATCGAAGGATGATGCTGACCCGTGAAGCCCTGTGGTTGATGGTCGGCTTCGCCGGCCAGATTGCGTTTACCGGTCGTTTTGTCTTGCAGTGGCTGTACAGCGAATACAAGAAACGCAGCGTGATCCCGACCAGTTTCTGGTACCTGAGCATTGTCGGCAGCACGTTGCTGTTCGCCTATGCGATCTATCGCCAGGACCCGGTGTTCATCGCCGGTCAGGCGTTCGGCTCGATCGTTTATCTGCGCAATCTGCAATTGATCAAGAAAAGCAAAGACCTCAAGGAATAAGTCATGCACAGAACGCTGTCGCCCCGGATCGAGTGCCTGGGCCTGATGCTCTTCGCCCTGATATTGATCGGCGCGGGCCTGGGGTTGCGTCAGGCGCAGAACGTCGATGAGGAACGCTTCCTTGGCGTGGCGCTGGAGATGCTGGACAACGGCTCGTGGCTGATCCCGCACCGGGCCGGGGAAATCTACGGCGACAAACCGCCGATTTTCATGTGGACGGTGGCGTTCTTCGTCTGGCTGACCGGCAAACCCAATATCGCGCTTTATATTCCGGGGCTGTTTTCGGCGGTAACGGTGACGGCAATGGTTTACGACCTTGGCCGTCGCTTGTGGACCCAGCGCATCGGACGCATCGCCGCGCTGCTGTACCTGGCGACTTACCAGACCTACAGCATCCTGCGCACCGGGCAGATCGACAGCTTGCTGATTCTGTTCACGACTCTTGGTCTTTACGGGCTGGCGCGACATTTACTGCTCGGGCCGGCCTGGCGCTGGTTCTATGTGGGATGCGCGGCGATGGGGATCGGCGTGATCACCAAAGGCGTCGGGTTTCTCCCGGCGTTGATGTTGATCCCGTATGCCTATGCGGTTCGCAAAGGCTGGCCAGGCGTGGTGGCAATGCCGGGCGAAGCGCGCAAGTGGCTGCTCGGATGGGTGATCATGCTGGCGGCCATTGCCATCTGGCTGCTGCCCCTGGCCTTGTCCATCGCGTTCAATGGCAGCGCTGATGAAATCGCCTATGCGCGAGAAATCCTCCTGCGCCAGACGGCAGGGCGCTATGCCGCCGCGTGGCATCACCGCGAACCGTTCTGGTACTTCTTCACCAACGTCATTCCGCAGTATTGGCTGCCGCTTGTGCTGGTGTTGCCTTGGCTGGTGCCTGCCTGGCGACGTCAATTGCAAAAACGTGACGGTCGGGTGTTGGTGCTGCTGGGCTGGCTGGCTTTGGTCGTGCTGTTTTTCTGCATCAGCAGTGGCAAGCGCAAGTTGTACATCTACCCGGCACTCCCGGGTCTGGTGCTGGTGGCCGCGCCGTTGGTGCCGTGGTTGCTGCAACGCTGGTTCCGTCCGCGCCCTCGCTTTCGAAAAATGTTCCCGGCGCTGGTCGCGACCTGGTTCGTGCTGTGGTTTGCCCGGGGGTTCGTCGAACCGGTCAAGGACGGCATCAATCCCAATCAGACGATCATGGCGCAGGCCAGCACCATGACCCATGGCGCGGACCTGGTGCTGGTCAACTGGAGCGAAGGGCACTGGCTGTTCGCCCGCCAGCCGATCGTGCATTTCGGCATGCTTGATTCCACGGTGGAGCGGGCGGCGCAATGGTTGCGTGAGCATCCCGATGACTATGCATTGGTGCCGGACAACGTGCTGAGCCGTTGCTTCAAGCCCGAGGTTGCGCGGGAGTTGGGGGAGAACTCCCGGGCGCAGTGGTCGATTGTTGGGGTGGCTGCGGATAATGGGCAGTGCGGGTCGGTTTCGACATCGACGGTGTATCGGTTTTCGTGGCGCGCAACGGTGCCCGGGCAGGTGACCCATCGCTGAGGTTAAAAAGGGGACTTCATGGAAGTCCCCTTTTGTTTGGCCAGTGGGTATCAGCTATGACTGCGACGCCAGAAGAACCGGGCCAGCAACGCATCGAGACTGAGTTTGCCCGGCCCCGAGAGCAGCAGCGGCACCAGTGCGGCGAGGTAGATCAGTGGCAGTTTGAAGTTGCCGTAGCCTTTGTTGGTGATCGAGTAACCCTGTGCCAGTTCGCTCAGGCTCGACCAGTCGGCCGGCCAGTGCACGGCGGCGGTTGCGACGATGGTGACCACGATCAGACTGATGGCCGAAAACCGGGTCGCCAAACCAACCAGTAAGGCGAGGGCGCAGATCAATTCCACCCACATCGACAGTTCCCAGTTCAGCGTGGCCGGCAGGTGGTTGAATGGAAACAGAAAGCGGTCCTGAATGTCGGCGAACCAGTTTTCGCCATTGAATTTCTCCAGGCCCGACTCGAAAAACTCCCAGGCCAGGAACACTCGCAGCGTCAAAGGCGCGATCCAGTTGCCGGCGCGATCCAGGTTCAGGTGCAGGCCTTTGACGGCCGACGAAATCGAAGTGTTCATGGACGGTAGTCTCTTTCAATTCAGTGAGGGTGGGCGACGTACGCCCGTTAGCGACCAGTGAATTTCAGCAGGCGGGTGTATCTGCGATGTGTCTTGCACGTCGGGAATTGAAGGCCTGTTGTGTCAGGGGCGGGGCTGTACACACTGTGATACGTAGCCATCTGAAAACGCCGCAAATTCCTGTTGGAGCGAGCTTGCTCCCACAGGGATCACCGGTGTTCTGGAGGCGTATGCCTTGGGAGCGGATGACGCTCGGGGACTTTTGCTATACATTTTCTGCCCGCCCATTACATGGTGAATCCGCTTCATGTCTCTTGCGCTCGAACGTCTAGTTGCTGGCACGCCGATCCCTTTCGCTGGTAACCGTGTCACTGTGGTCAGCCCCGAATTGGCGGAACGCTTCCAGCCCGGGGACCACCTGCTGGTGGAGCAGGTCAGCGGCGAATTGTTGCTGATCCCGGTGGCGGACCAGCAGGCCGCCGCCGTGGCCATCGAGCGTGCTGAAGTCGCGTTTGCCGCGATGTCGGCGGTGTCGGATGAGGCGATCAGCCACTTCTTCGATCTGTTCGCCCAGCGCCTTGAAACTGCGCAATGCTGGGCCTTGATCGAAGCGGCCAACCTGGCCGACATTGAGCGAGCCAAGGCCCGAGGCCGTTCGACCACGCGGTTGCTGGCCGATGAGCGCATGCGCCGCGACATGATTGCCGGCCTGCGCGCCTGGCGTGATGCCTCGGCCACGCGCGGCCAGGTAATCAGTTGCGTCGAGCACGATGGCTGGAAAGTCGAGCAAGTGGTCTCGCCGCTGGGCATCGTCGCGTTTGTTTTCGAAGGCCGGCCGAATGTCTTCGCCGATGCCGCTGGCGTGTTGCGCACCGGGAACACCGCAGTGCTGCGCATCGGCAGTGATGCGTTGGGCACCGCCCAGGCCATCGTTACCCACGCGCTGAATCCGGCGCTCTGCGATGCCGGGTTGCCGAGCGGCGCGGTGTCGTTGGTGGAAAGCGTCAATCACGCGGCCGGTTGGGCGATGTTCGCCGACCGACGTCTGTCGCTGGCCGTGGCCCGGGGTTCGGGGCGTGCGGTCAGCCAATTGGGCAGCATCGCGCAACAGGCCGGCACCGCTGTCAGCCTGCACGGCACCGGTGGCGCGTGGCTCGTCGCTGATACCGACGCCGATACCAGCCGCTTTGCCAGCGTGGTGCGCAACTCCCTCGACCGCAAAGTCTGCAACACCCTGAATGTGTGCCTGATCCAGCGCGATCGCGCCGCCGAGCTGGTACCAGTGTTTCTCGATGCCTTGCAACAGGCCGGCAAGGCACGGGGCCAGGGCTGCAAGTTGCACATCGTAGAAGGCAGCGAAGCCTTCCTGCCGGCGGATTGGCTGGATGCAACCGTCGAGGTGTATCGCGCCGAAGGCTACCAGACCGAAGCACTGGCCGAACCGCTGCCCGAAGATCAACTGGGCCGCGAGTGGGAATGGGAAGAAACCCCGGAAGTCAGCCTGAAAATCGTCGACGATCTGCACAGCGCCATCGCCTTGTTCAATCGCTACAGCCCCCAGTTCACGGTGTCGCTGATCAGCGAAGACGCGTCGACGCAGGAGCGTTTTTATAACGCCGTCAACGCGCCTTTTGTTGGCAACGGCATCACCCGTTGGGTCGATGGTCAGTACGCGCTCAACAAACCGGAACTGGGTTTGTCGAACTGGGAGAGCGGGCGCCTGTTTGCGCGCAGTGCGATTCTTTCTGGCGATGGCGTGTTCACCATTCGCAGCCGCATGATTCAGGTCGATCTGGGCGTCAAACGCTGAGTGATCCTGCTGGACAAAAAAAGGGCCTGCTTTAATTAAGAGCAGGCCCTTTTTATTTATAAGTCAGCAATGACTCATTTCAATTAGTAGAACCGATCAATCACCCGAACTTCGTTCTTGTTCTGCATCGAGTCCCAGGCCTGTTTCAGCGTTTGCAGAACATTACCGATGAAGTCTTTGTCGGCCGCGGCTTTCTTGCCGACATAGCCCTGGCCGCGACGGTACATCTTCAGTCGGGCGAGCAGGTTCTGGTTGTTCTGGTCAAACTCTGCTTCATGGGCATGTGGCGACAGGCAGTCAATGTGAACCTGACCCGTTTTGCTGATCCACAGGATATGGCTGTCGTGGCTGTCTTTTTGCGCAGCGAACATACGAGCCAGTTCTTCGATAGTCGGTTGATTGTTCAGATTCATGATAAAGCCCCCTTGACCATTTGGTGATCTTTCAAAGTTGATTCGCTAATACAAGTAGCCCATCGGTTAGTTGATCCCTGGCACCGAAACCAGGACGTCAGCAGTCGTCCGTCATAAGCGACGAGGTCCCGCGTCTGTTGCATGTAGTCGTGTTGAATAACTGCTACGCAATAGCGTCACAACGAAGAGAAGCAGCGATTACCTTTGGCCCCTGCCGACGTTTTCAGGGTCGGCCACAAGCTTCATGAGGATGGATCGCCAGCGCTTCTCGTCCTTGTACTGGACGTTCAGGCCAGGTCAGCTTCTTCAATCTGCCTTGTGGGCAGCGTGTATCCGGAAAAAACAGCTCGGCGGTCAGACGAGCTTGCTCAAGCGTGTTGCGTGTACTCCCGATCGGGGAGACGTCTGCATCATGCAAGGGCAAATCGTGCTCGTCAACGGTTTTGTAGTGATTATTTTTAGGCACTACATATTGTCGGACAAAGCTGTGGGGAATTAAAAATAACGCCGGTCAGGCTGACGGCGAGGGTGCCTCGAAGCGGTAAAAGGTGCAGGGGTAACCTTCTGCCATGAGGGAGTGCCGAGAGAATCGGCCTGCGCTGATATCGGGCATCACGGCGGCCCAGAACAGCCGCGCAGGCGGGTTCGCCTCGATGTGGAAAATTTGCCATTGACCGGGAAATCGGCTCAATAGGGTAGAAACGACAAACTTCTCGACACCCTGGCCACGAAAGCGACGGCTGACAAACAAGTAGCCGATGTTGAATTGGGCGCCGGGCAGGTGAGTGTCACCATCTACGGTTACGAAACCAGCCAGTTCACCGTCAACCCGGATCAAGAACGGACGGGTCGCGGGTCTGTGCCAATAGGCCGGCAGGGGCCGGAGTTGGAAAAAACCGGATTCGCCCAAGGGCAGCGGTAACCATTCGCTGAAGTCGTAGGTGTAGAACTGCATCAGGTTTTCAATGGTTTCCAGCTCATCGCGATGGGCGGCGTGAAGTTCTATCGAGGGCATGACGAGAGGCTCCTGATGTCCTTCGGTCAAGGATAGTCCGGCGTATTTTCCGCGTGGCGCCTAAAGGTGTTAGGTATCGATAGCAAACGGTTCAAGCCTTGCTCGTCGGTTTTGCCGGGCGCTTGCTGCCAGCCGCCGCTTTGCGCTTGGTGGGTTTGCGTTTGTTTTTCCATGGCGTGGCAGCGCGGCCGGCAGGGCTCGCCTGGCCACTGATGGTCAGGCTCAGGCCGGCACATCGGCTGACCTGCTTGCTCATCCACGCCGCCTGTTTGGTGACGAACTCTTCGAGGCTCATTTCACCGCTCTGCACCATGTCCAGCGCCTGCTCCCAGATGGCCGTGGTGCCCGGATCGGCAATGGCGCGCGGGACCGCATCGATCAAACTGAAAGCGGCTGGCGTGGCAGAAAGCGCCTTGCCGTTCTTGATCAGATAACCACGGTCGAGCAAGCCCTGGATGATCGACGCGCGGGTCGCTTCGGTGCCGATGCCGGTGGTGTCCTTGAGTTTTTGCTTGAGCAGCGGATCTTCCACCAGTTTGGCGACGTTTTTCATCGCCTTGATCAGGTCGCCCTCGGTGAACGGTTTGGGTGGTTGGGTCCAGAGGTCCTTGAGTTGCACGTTGTCCACTGCACAATCGATGCCTTCGCGCAGGTTGGGCAAGGTTTGCGGCGCCGGGGCTTCTCGACCCTTGGCCGGGGCGAGGGCTTCGGGCAGGGCGCGTTTCCAGCCGGGTTCGACGATCTGCTTGCCAACCGCGCGCAAGGCTTCACCGGCACAGTCGAAATCGGCCTGGGTGCGGTCGTATTCGTGGTTGGGTAGAAACTGCGCGAGATACCGTGCCCGGATCAGCGTATAGACCGCGCGGTGCTTGCCGGTCAGGCGTTCGAGGTTTTTCGCCGCCGCGGTGGGGATGATGCCGTGGTGCGCGCTGACCTTGGCATCGTTCCAGGCCCGTGAGCGCCGATGGGGCTCCAGATGATCGCGCAAGGCATCCAGTGCCGGGTCGGCTTGTCTGAGCGCGGCGAGAATGGCCGGAGCCTCGCTGTGCTGGCTGACGGGCAAGTAGCCGCAGTCACTGCGCGGGTAGGTGATCACCTTGTGGGTTTCGTAGAGTGCCTGGGCGATGTCGAGGGTTTCCTGGGCGCCGAGCCCGAGCTTCTTCGAGCAGACTTCCTGCAACGTGCCCAAATCGAACGGCAGTGGCGCGACTTCACGCATGCGCTCGGTGCGCAGCTTGATCACCCTGGCACTTTTTGCGCCCATCATGGCGGCGGCTGCCTGCTGGGCCAGGGCCTGATTCAAGCAGCGATCCTGATCGTCGCAAACCCCGGATGCCGCTCGCCATTGCGCGGTAAAGGCCGTGCCGTCATGCAGCAATTGCACGTCGATGGCCCAGTAGGCGACCGGGACGAAGTCGGCAATGCTGCGGTCGCGATCCACCACCAGGCGCAGGGTCGGGGTTTGCACCCGGCCCACCGGCAACACGCCCTGATACCCGGACTGGCGGCCGAGCAGGGTGAACAACCGGCTCATGTTCATCCCGATCAACCAGTCGGCCCGACTGCGTCCCAGCGCGGAATGGTAGAGGCTGAAGGTTTCGGCGCCAGGCTTGAGCGCCGCGAGGGCCTTGCGGATCGAGGCGTCGTCCAGCGCCGACAGCCACAAGCGGCGGATCGGCCCGCGATACCGACAATGTTCCACCAGTTCCCGGGCGATCATCTCGCCCTCACGGTCGGCGTCGGTGGCGATGACCAGTTCCGAGGCTTCGCCGAGCAGGCGTTTGACCGCCTTGTACTGGCTCGCTGTGCGCGGTTTGACGGTCATCTTCCATTTGTCCGGAATGATCGGCAGGTCGGCCAGCACCCAGCGCTTGTAGCGCGCGTCATAGGCATCCGGCGGTGCGGTTTCCAGCAGATGGCCGATGCACCAGGTCACCGTGACGTCCGTGCCCAGCCAGCAGCCGTCGCCACGGCGTCTGGCGCCGAGCACGGCCGCGATGTCTTTGGCCTGGGAAGGTTTTTCACAGAGGTACAGCCGCATAACCACCATCGTCGATCAGTGTCCGGGGAGGTGCACAGAATGGCCGGTGATGCGCGCCGGAGCAATCATTATCTGTATGGATGTACAGCTTGGTGTTTCTGACACCCATTCGGCTGTGAAGCAGTCGTGATGGCTAAAGATGGTTTATACCTGACTGATCACGCATTCGATTATCGGGGGCCGCTTCACAGCCCAACGGGAGCACGCTCCTCGCCACAAGCGGGTGGGGCTCCCACCATTCCATCACCGTCATGAGGAAGATTTCCATGAAAAGCTCAGGTCCCAGCCCTGTCATCACCATCGCCGAGCAGCCCGGTTGCCTGCTGGTGAAGTTTCACGGGATCCAGGTCGCGGCGTCCTCCCGCGCGCTGGTGTTGCTTGAGGCCAATTATCCGCCGGTGTACTACGTGCCCCGCGAGGACATCGACGAGAAGTATTACGCCCGCACCGATCACACCAGTTATTGCCCGTACAAGGGCGATGCCAGCTATTTCAGTTTGCAAATTCCAGGGCATGAAGGTGCGAATGCGGTTTGGAGTTATGAACATCCCAAGGTGTCGGTGGCACCGATTCAGAACTACATGGCGTTTTATCCTGACCAGGTTAAATTCGAGGTCGTTGAACTCGACGAGTGATGGCCGTTCCGGCTGACGAGTGGTTGCGCAGACCGCTGGAACGATCATCGTCAGTCGGCACTTTTGAAAGCCTGCACCAGCGTGCTTTCGTCGATCTGGGCAATCGATGTTACCCCGGTCAACGTCATCGCCACGCGCATTTCCCTGGCGAAAATATCCAGCATGTTTTCCACCCCGCGTTGACCATCGGCCGCCAACGCATAAGCCATCGAACGCCCCAGCAACACGCCTTGGGCACCCAGCGCAAGCATGCGCACAACGTCCAGCCCCGAGCGGATACCCGAGTCGACCAGCACCGTCAGGTCATCGCCGATGGCTTGCTTGATCGGCGGCAATGCCTTGGTGGTCGAGAGCACGCCGTCCAGCTGCCGGCCGCCGTGGTTCGACACGACGATGCCATCGGCGCCGAAACTCACTGCGTCTTTCGCATCCTGGGGATCGAGGATGCCTTTGATGATCATCGGGCCTTTCCAGAAATCACGAATCCATTCCAGATCGCTCCAGCTGATCGACGGGTCAAAGTTGTTGGCCAGCCAGCCCATGTAGTCCTCAAGTGTCACGGCTTTGCCGAGGTACTTGGAGATGTTCCCCAGATCATGGGGGCGGCCCATGAGCCCGACGTTGAAGGCCCAGTCGGGACGGGTCATCGCCTGCAGCATGCGCCGCGATGACGCAAACGGGCCGGACATGCCCGAGTGCGCGTCGCGGTAGCGGGCGCCGGGGGTGGGCATGTCGACGGTGAACACCAGGTTCTTCACCCCGGCAGCCTTCGCCCGCTCCAGGGCGTTGCGCATGAAGCCGCGGTCTTTGAGCACATACAGCTGAAACCAGATGGATTGCTCGCTGTGCGCCACGACTTCTTCGATCGAACACACCGAGACGGTGGACAGGCACAGGGGAATGCCCTTGTTCTGCGCGGCCTTCACGGCCTGCACTTCACCGCGGCGGGCAAACATGCCCGTCAGCCCCACGGGTGCGAGGATGATCGGCATTGAAAGGGGCTGATTGAAGAGGGTGGTTTCGAGGCTCAGGGTTTCGACGTTTTTCAGGATGCGCTGGCGCAGGCTGATCCCGGTCAGGTCGGCGCTGTTAGCCCTCAGCGTATGTTCCGCGTAAGCACCACCATCGATGTAATCGAACAAAAAGCGTGGGAGTTTGCGACGTGCTGCCTCGCGATAGTCGGATGCAGAAGAAATGATCATGCGCTTGCCTTGATCTGATAGTGACGATTCTTGGCGTCAGGTTAGCCTAATAAACGATGGTAAAGCTGAAGGAGCCAGCAAGCCGGCTCCTTTCCTGGGTAGGTGTCAGTTCTTGTTCAGATCGACGTTGCGCGTCTCACGCAGGCAGATCATTCCCACCACCAGGCTCACCCCGGTGATCAGCACCGGATACCACAGCCCGTAGAAAATATCCCCGGTGTAGACCACCAATGCAAACGACACGGTCGGCAGGAACCCGCCGAACCAGCCGTTGCCGATGTGGTAGGGCAGCGACATCGAGGTGTAGCGGATGCGGGTCGGGAACAGTTCGACCATCAGCGCTGCCAGTGGGCCGTAGCACATGGCGGAAATAATGATCAGCGCCACGATCAGGGCGACGATCATCGGTTTGTTGATCTGCTGCATATCAGCCTGTTGCGGGTAACCGGCGAGGGTCACCGCGCCACGCAATGCGGCCTCGTCGAACCCGTCGATCTTCACGTCGCCGACACTGACCTGCACGCCGCTGCCGGCCGGGCCCTCAGCGCTCTGGTAGGGCAGGCCTTGCTTGACCAGGAAGGTCTTGACCTTGTCGCACGGGCTATCAAATTTCGCTTTGCCCACCGGGTCGAACTGGAAGGTGCAGGTGGCCGGGTCGGCCAGTACGGTGATCGGTGCCTGGCGGCTGGCCAGGTCGATGGCCGGGTTGGCGTAGTGGGCCAGGGTCTTGAAGATCGGGAAGTACAGCACGGTGGCCAGCAACAGGCCGAGCATCAGTATCGGTTTACGCCCGACCTTGTCCGACAGCCAGCCGAAGAAGATGAAGAACGGTGCGCCAATGGTCACGCTGACGATCAGCAAACCGTTGGCCACGGCCGGGTCCATCTTCAGGAACTGGGTGAGGAAGAACAGCACGTAGAACTGCGCCGCGTAGAAGGTCACGGCTTGCCCGGCATTGATGCTGAACAGGGCGATCAGCACGACTTTGAGGTTTTCCCATTTGCCGAAGGAATCGCGGATCGGCGACTTGCAGAGCTTGCCTTCCTCTTTCATTTTCACGAAGGCGGGCGACTCGTGCAGGCTCAGGCGAATCCAGGTCGAGATGCCCAGCAGAACGATCGAAAAGAGGAACGGGATACGCCAGCCCCAGACTTCAAACTGATCGCCAGTGAAGTAGCGGCAACCGAGTACCACCAGCAGCGACAGCAACAGGCCGAGGGTGGCGGTGGATTGAATCCAGCTGGTGTGGAAGCCGCGTTTGCCGATGGGGGCGTGTTCCGCTACATAGGTCGCGGCGCCGCCGTATTCACCGCCCAGGGCCAGGCCCTGAAGCATGCGCAGCACCACGAGGATGATCGGAGCGGCGATGCCGATGCTGGCGTAGGTCGGCAACAGACCGACGCAGAAGGTGGCCAGGCCCATGAGGACGATGGTGGCGAGGAAGGTGTATTTGCGGCCGATCATGTCCCCCAATCGACCGAACACCAGGGCCCCGAACGGCCTGACGATGAAACCGGCGGCAAAGGCCATCAGGGCAAAAATGAATGCCGTGGTGTCGTTGACCCCGGCAAAAAACTGCTTGCTGATCACCGCCGCGAGGGCGCCATACAGGAAAAAGTCATACCACTCGAACACCGTGCCAAGTGACGAGGCGAAGATGACTTTCTGGGTTTCCTGGCTGGTGCCCGCGCTGCGCACGGCTTCCAGGGGCTGAGCATGTTCTGACATATCGGTATCCCTCACAGTGATTGTTTTTGTTGTTCCACTGATGTTGCGTATTCCTTGCAGGGGTGGTGCTCGATGTCTGTGTATCTAAGGCCAACTCTGTGGGAGCGAGCCTGCTCGCGAAAGCGTTAGAACAGGCAACATTGATGTTGAATGTCATTCCGTCATCGCGAGCCGGCTCGCTCCCACAGGGATTGTGTTTGCAACCGAACTCAGAATGAGTTGTGCCGCCTTTTCGGCAATCATCAGCGTCGGCGAACAGGTGTTGCCCGAGGTGATGCGCGGCATGATCGAAGCGTCGGCGATGCGCAGGCCGGGGATGCCGTGTACGCGCAGTTCGGCGTCGACCACCGCATCGGCGTCATTGCCCATTCGGCAAGTGCCCACCGGGTGGAAAATCGTGGTACCGATTCGAGCGGCGGCTTCGTGCAGTTGTTCTTCACTCTGCAGGCTCTCGCCGGGCAGGTATTCCACCGGTTTGAACGGCTTCAGGGCCGGGGCGGCAACGATGCGCCGGGTCAGGCGAATCGCATCGGCGGCGACCCGCAAGTCCTCCGGATGGCTCAGGTAATTCGGTTGAATCAGCGGTGCTTCCTGCGGGTTCGCAGAGCGAATTTCCACCCGGCCACGGCTTTGCGGGCGCAAATCGCAGACCGACGCGGTGAACGCCGGGAATGCATGCAGCGGTTCGCCAAAACGCTCGAGCGACAACGGCTGCACGTGGTATTCAAGATTGGCCGAGGTCTGTTCCGGCCCAGAGCGGGCGAATGCGCCGAGTTGACTTGGCGCCATCGACAGCGGGCCGCTGCGGTCGTACAGGTAGCGCAGGCCCATGCCCATTTTGCCCCACAGGCTGCCGGCGATTTGATTAAGAGTGCGGGCGTTTTCCAGTTGGTAGATCAGCCGCAGTTGCAGGTGATCCTGCAGGTTGTCGCCCACACCAGACAGTTCGTGAGCGACGCCGATGCCCAGGCGTTGCAGCAGCGGGCGAGGGCCGATGCCAGAACGTTGCAGAATGCTCGGCGAACCCACGGAGCCGGCGCACAGGACAATTTCCTTGCGCGCCTTGAACGTCTTCGCCTGATTTTGCCAGCGGGCGCCGACTGCTGACGCGCGGCCGTTTTCCAGCAGGACGCGGTCGACTTCAACGCCGGTCAACACGGTCAGATTGGGACGATGGCGCACGGGTTTGAGAAAAGCCTTCGCCGCGTTCCAGCGAATGCCCGCCTTCTGATTGACCTGGAAGTAACCGCAACCTTCGTTGTCGCCCTGGTTGAAGTCATCGATGCTGGCGATGCCGCTTTGCTCGGCGGCGCTGCGGAACGCATCGAGGATCGGCCATGACAGCCGCTGGCGTTCGACCCGCCAGTCGCCGCTGGCACCGTGAAATTCGGAATCGCCGGCAAAGTGGTTTTCACTTTTCTTGAACAGGGGTAACACGTCCTGCCAGCGCCAGCCGGGGTTGCCGTCGGCCGCCCAGCCATCGTAGTCCCCGGCCTGGCCGCGCATGTAGATCATGCCGTTGATGGACGAGCAGCCACCCAGCACCTTGCCGCGCGGGTAACTCAGGCTGCGGCCTTGCAGGCCCGCTTGTGCTTCGGTCTTGAAGCACCAGTCGGTGCGCGGGTTGCCAATGCAGAACAGGTAGCCGACAGGAATATGAATCCATGCATAGTTGTCGCGGCCACCGGCTTCGAGCAGCAGCACTCGCTGTTGCGGATTGGCCGACAATCGATTGGCCAGCAGACAACCGGCAGGCCCGGCCCCGACCACGACGTAATCGTATTCATCAAGGGAAGACTGCATCCCTGACCTCGTCTTGTTGTTCTTGTTGTCGGTCATCCTAGTTGTTAGCTTTCGTCAAAAGAATGTTAGTTTTTGCGCAGCTGCTGTGCGTTTTTAAACAACGACGACCTAAGGATGGACGATGTTCGACTGGAATGACCTGCGGTTTTTTCTCGAGTTGCAGCGCAGCGGGCGTTTGCTCACGGCGGCCCGTCGTTTGAACACCACCCACGCCACCGTGGCGCGGCACATCGAGGCCATCGAAAAGAGCCTCGGCACCGCGCTGTTCGTGCAGCATGCCCAGGGTTATGAATTGACGCCGTCCGGCGAAGCGCTGCTCAAACATGCGGAAGCGATGGAAAATGTCGCGCTGCTGGCCCAGGAGGAAATCACTCAGTCCACGGCGCCGCTGGGCAAGATCCGCGTCGGGGTTACCGAAGGGTTGGGCATCATGTTCCTTTCCAGCCGCATGAACGGCTTGTTCGAACGCTATCCGGGGCTGGAAGTGGAACTGGTGGCGGTGCCGCGTTTTGTCAGCATCCTCAACCGTGAGGCGGAAATCAGTATCCACCTCGAACGCCCTTCGGCTGACATGCTGGTCACCCGCAAACTCACGGACTATCGGCTGGCTCTCTATGCCAGTCAGGACTACCTCGACCGTTCGCCACCGCTGGGCAGCCGCGAGGACCTGGGGCGCCACGCCTGGATTGGCTACGTCGACGATTTGCTGTTCAGCCAGGAATTGATGTTCCTCAACAGCTTCTGCCGCAATCCACAGGTGGTCTTTCACAGCACCAGCGTGATCGCCCAGCAACAGGCCGCGCGAGCGGGCCTGGGGATTGCTGTCTTGCCGTGCTACATGGCCAGCGACGACCCCGGATTGGTGCCGCTGTTTCCCGATGAAAGCATTTTGCGCAGTTACTGGATGAGCACCCGGCGGGAGCTGCACAAGTCAGTGCGGCTGCGGGTGATGTGGGATTATGTGGTCGAGTTGTGCGAGCGCGAGCAAGCATTGCTGCTCGGACAACCACCGCTCTAGGCGCTGCCGAAGGCTGCGCCTACGTTAGGTGTTTCAGGGGAGGATGTCGAAGGCTGTGCTGGCCAGCCGTTCGCCGTTAACCATGATGTGCACGGCGTGGCGACCGACATAATGCCGGCGAGTAGTCAGCTCTTTGATGTGCTGACCACGGCTCAGGTGTTCCGTGCCATTACCGGGCAACGTCAGGGCCTTGAGCTTGAACACCTTGGCCGAGGTGCTGCCGTTGGCTTTCACGTAATCGATGGCGTAGTCGATCACCAGTCGCTGGCTGTCTGCGACCGTGGATTTGACGGCAAAGGACAGGGTGATTTTCTCCCCCAGGCCAATCACTGGCGGGTTGACTCGCACATCGACGATCTCGACTTCTGGCTTGCCACCGGCGCCGATGATAGCCAACGCCCGCTGGTTGCCCTGTTTGATCAGGCTGCGCAGCGCATGTTTGGCGATCCACGCGGTGTGTTTGTTGTCCAGCGACCAGCCTTCGATCACGTCCAGTACCCAGTCGGGATGATCCTTGGTGATGTCGTTGAGGTGGTTGGCCACGGACTTGCGCACATAAAGGCTGGTGTCCGCCTTGAGGTTATCGAGAATCTTCGCCGCCAGACGCGGGTCGGCCTGGACCTGCTCCAGGCGAAACGACCACGGCAAGCGCGGACGGCAACCTTCACTGGCCAGGCGCCGGACATGCTCGTTATCGTCCAGTGACCAGTCGTGCATCAGCTCCAGCGAGCGTTCGAGATCCCTGCGCAGGAAATGGCGGATGGCGAATTCCGAGGAGCCGAACGTGGTGAAGTACTTGAGCGCGTCCATCGATACGTCGAAGCGATCGGCGCCGTAGGTCGCCACGTACTGCGGCAGGCACATGCAGACAAAACCACTGTTGAGGCGCGGCGCGAGGGCGCGCAGTACCTCCAGCGATGCGTCATAACCCAGTGGCAGCACCGCATGCAGGCATTCGCTGACGCGGGCCATGCGTTGCATCACCGACAGCTCCGCCAGGCCGATTCTGGCCAGTTTCAGGAAGCCCTTCGCGTCGAACGCCGGATAGACCGCCGTCATCTCGGTGGCGATGTGCTGGAGGCGTTCTGCGTTGAAGATTTCTTTGAGCGCGGGGGAGGATTGCTCGGCAGCCATTGTAAGTCCCTTGTTCGTCGTTATTTATCCAGTAGACCGCGTCATCGTTCATCGCGGGCTTGCCCGCGATGACGCCAGTACAGCCACCTCAATGTTTACTGGCTTGCTCCTCCAGCTGATCCGACTCAAACAACCGCGCCAGTTCCGCCCGCGCTTCCTGCGCCGTCTGCTTGACCTTCACCGCATCGTCGTAAATCGCATGCTGGGCTTCGAGGACCTGTTCGTCGTGATCTTTGAATCGCTTGATCCGCGCATCAGCCTGAGCCTGGGTCAAGCCCAGGCCGATCAACGTCTGCCGGCTCATTTCGAGGCTTGAGTAGAAGGTTTCACGTACCGCGTGAGCCCCCACATCCACCAGCCGATGCACGTGTTGACGGTTACGCGCCCGGGCGATGATTTTGATGTGCGGATAAAGCTTGTGCACCAGTTCGGCGGTCTTGATGTTGGCGTCCGGGTCGTCGGTGGCGATGACAAAGAACTCGGCTTCACCGACCTTGGCCGCACTGAGGATTTCCGGGCGCATCGGGTCGCCGTAGAACACCGGCACGCCGCCGAAGCTGCGCGACAGTTCAATGGTTTCCACCGAGGTGTCGAGGGCGACGAACTTGATGTTCTGCGCCCGCAGGATACGCGCCACAATCTGGCCCATACGGCCCATGCCGGCGATCACCACCCGGGGTTTATCGGCGTCGATTTCACGGAATTTCTCTGGCACTTCCACCGGTTGCACCTTGGGCCGGGCCAGGCGCGCACAGACCAGCAGCAACAAGGGGGTGAGTGCCATGGACAGGGTGATCGCCAGCACCAGCAAGTCGTACAGCCGCAGGTCGAACAGACCATTGTCACGACCGATCTTGAACACCACGAAGGCAAACTCACCGCCTGCGGCGAGCACGATGCCGAGGCGTATCGCACTGACCTTGTTCAAGCCGCCGGCCAGTTGCCCCACGAGATACAGCAGCGGCAACTTGACGGCGATCAGCAGCAGCGTCAGCCCCAGCACCACGATGGGCTCGCGCAATAGCAGGCCGAGGTTTGCGCCCATGCCGACACTCATGAAGAACAACCCCAGCAACAGGCCTTTGAACGGTTCGATCTGCGATTCCAGTTCGTGGCGGTATTCGGAGTCTGCCAGCAGCAGGCCCGCAAGAAACGCGCCGAGGGCCATGGAAATGCCCGCCAGATCCATCAGCCAGGCGGTACCCATCACCACCAGCAATGCAGTTGCGGTGGACACTTCCGGCAAGCCGCTTTTGGCGACCACGCGGAACACCGGGCGCAGCAGGTAGCGGCCGCCAATGACCACGATGGCGATGCTGACCAGCACCCGCAGGCCCTGATTCACATCGTCGACGGCCGTGGCGTTTTGATCGCTGCCGGCCAGCAACGGTACCATGGCAATCAACGGGATCGCGGCGATGTCCTGGAACAGCAGAATCGCAAAGGCCAGGCGTCCATGGGGGCTGGTCAGCTCCTTGCGTTCGGCCAGGCTCTGCAAGCCGAACGCGGTGGAGGACAGTGCCAACCCCAGGCCCAGCACGATGGCGCTGTTCAACGGTTGCCCGAACACAAACAGCGCCAGCACGCCCAACAGGATGCCGGTCAGCAGCACCTGTGCCAGGCCGACGCCGAACACTGACTTGCGCATCACCCACAACCGTCGAGGCGACAACTCCAGGCCAATGATGAACAGCAGCAGCACCACACCCAGTTCCGAAATGTGGGCGACGCTTTCCGGGTTGGTCACAAACCCCAGCACGGACGGGCCGATGATCACCCCGGCAAACAGGTAACCCAGCACCGCGCCCAGTTGCAGGCGCTTGGCGAGGGGGACGGTGAGCACGGCCGCGAGCAGAAATACGACTGCGGCTTGCAAAAGACTGCCTTCATGGGGCATGGCTAAAACTCCATTAACTCGGTACGGCGGGGGGCGACAAGGATAAAGGCTCGACCCGGTGGCGTCAGCATAGCGTTTGAATTTAGGTGTTACATTTTGCATTAATTGGTTACATTCATAGAATAAGCGGATCAATCTGATCCAGGCGCCGAGATCCACCATGGCCATCAATTTCGACCTTAACGATCTGCAAGCCTTTCGCGCCGTGGTGGAGCAGGGCAGCTTTCGCAAGGCCGCCGATACCGTACGCATCTCCCAACCGGCCCTCAGCCGACGTATTGAAAAGCTCGAAGACGCCCTCGGGGTCAGGTTGTTCGAGCGCACCACCCGCAAGGTCAGCCTGACCCAGGCCGGGCGTGGCTTCATGCCCAGCGTCGAGCGCCTGCTGGACGATCTCGATGTGGCCTTGCTGGGCATCAGCGAAGTCGCTTCGACCCGGCTGGGCCATGTCACCGTCGCTTGCGTGCCGTCGGCGGCGTACTACTTCATGCCCCGCGTCGTCGCGCACTATCACCGGCAATTTCCGCGGATCAAGGTCAAGGTGCTCGACTCCAGTGCCCATGAGGTGTTGAGTGCGGTGGTCAATGGTGAAGCGGATTTCGGCCTGAGCTTCATGGGGACACTGGAGGCCGAAGTGGATTTCGAGCCGCTGGTGCAGGAGGGCTACGTCGTGGCCTGTCGGCGCGATCATCCCTTGGCGGGCCGCACCAGCGTGACCTGGGACGAGTTTTATCAGCAGGACTACATCTCGCTGGACAAGACCTCGGGCAACCGTTTTTTGCTGGATCAGGCGTTGACCGGCGTGGTCCCACAGCGGCCGAGCATCTGCGAAACACGGCATGTGACGACGATGATTGGTCTGGTGGAAGCGGGGTTGGGAGTCGCTGCGGTGCCCTTGATGGCGATGCCGGGCGAAGATCACCCGATTCTGACGCGGGTGCCGCTGACCGATCCGCAAGTGATGCGCAGCGTCGGTTTGATCAAGCGCCGGGGTCGCACCCTGACCCCGGCAGCACTGGAACTGGAGCGTTTGGTGGTGGAAATGAAAGCTCAGCCGCCGACAGTCAGCGGCTGACGGAGTCCAGGCCGGTGGCTTTCACATCCGCTTGTGCCTGGGCTGATGCCATGTACTCCAGCAACGCCTTGGCTTGCGCCGGATGTTGCGCGCCGACCGGAATACCCGCGGCGAAGCGGGTAACCGACTGCACCGATTCCGGAATCTTCGCGACAAAACTTACCCCTGGCACCGGCAGCAGTTCGCTGACCTGCTGGAAGCCCAACTGATAGTCCCCGGTGGCAACCACCGAACCCACGGGGATTTTCGGCACCATGGTCGACTTGGCCTTGAGGGGGGCTTCGATGCCCAGACGCTTGAACAATTGCTGCTCGATGTACACGCCGCTGGCACTGTCGGAATAGGCCACGGACTTGGCCTCCAGCAAGGTTTTTTTCAGGTTGTCGACGGTGCTGATGTCGGGCTTGGGTGCACCTTCGCGCACCACAAGGCCGATCCGCGAATCCGCCAGTTCAACCCGGGAGGACGGGTCGATCTTGCCTTGCTTGATCAGATCGTCCAGCGCGTAGCCGACCATGATCACCACGTCGGCTTGTTCACCGCGGGCCAGGCGATTGGGGATCGCTTCGGGGGCCTTGCCCATCGACGGACCGAGGGCGGTGTCGAGGGTGTTGCCGGTGGCGGCGGCGAACTTCGGGCCGAGAAGCTTGTAGGCCGCGGTGAAGCCCCCGGAGGTCATCACGCGTATCTCTTCGGCCTGTGCCGCCGTGCTCAGGGCCAGGCTGACCAGCAAGCTCAGGGCTGCAACGTTGAATAGCTTTTTCATGAAGTTTTCTCTAACAAGGCAGGGTTACGAAAGGGCGGGTTGCAGGCGTCCGCTGGCGCGGCGATAGAGATACAGCGTCGCGCAGAGCGCACAGAGCGCGGCGAAACTCATCCAGTACCCGGGTGCCGCTTTGTCGCCGGTGTACTGGATCAGGAAGGTCGACATCGCCGGGGTAAAGCCGCCAAACACGGCGGTGGCCAGACTGTAAGCCAGAGAGAAACCTGCGACCCGCACTTCGACCGGCATGATCTCCGTCAGCGCCGGGATCATTGCGCCGTTGTACAAACCGTAAATGAACGACAGCCACAGCAACACCAACAGCATGTTGATGAAGCTTGGTGCCTGTACCAGGTACGACAGCGCCGGATAGGTAGTGGCCAGCGCCAACAAGGCCATGGCGATCAACAACGGACGCCGGCCGATGCGGTCGGACAACGCACCGCCAATCGGCAGCCAGAAGAAGTTGGAGACGCCCACCAGTAAAGTCACCAGCAATGCATCGGACGTGCTCAGGTGCAACACGGTTTTGCCGAACGTCGGCGCGTACACCGTGATCAGGTAAAACGCCGTGGTGGTCAGGGCCACCATCATCATCCCGGCAAACACAATCACCCAGTTTTGCGCGAGCGTGCGAAACACATCGCCCATGCTTGGGCGGTGTTTGCGGGCGGCGAACTCTTCGGTTTCTTCCAGGTTACGGCGCAGGAAGAAAATGAACGGCACGATCATGCAGCCGACGAAAAACGGAATCCGCCAGCCCCAGTCGGCAATTTCCGACGGCGCCAGCCATTGGTTCAGGCCATAGCCCAACGCCGCAGCAACGATGATCGCCACTTGCTGGCTGGCCGATTGCCAACTGGTGAAAAAGCCTTTATTGCCCGGTGTGGCGATCTCCGAGAGATACACCGAGACGCCACCCATTTCTGCACCGGCGGAGAACCCTTGCAGCAACCGGCCAATCAGCACCAGCGCCGGGGCGAACAGGCCGATGGTTTCGTACCCGGGGACCAGCACAATCAGGATTGTGCCGCTGGCCATGATCGACAGGGTGACGATCAGCCCTTTGCGCCGTCCGACATCATCGATGTAAGCACCCAGCACCACCGCGCCCAGCGGTCGCATCAGGAACCCTGCGCCAAACACCGCAAAGGTCATCATCAACGAGGCGAACTCGCTGCTGGCCGGGAAAAACACGGCCGCGATCTGTGTGGCGTAGAAGCCGAAAAGGAAGAAGTCGAACTGTTCGAGAAAGTTACCCGAGGTGACCCGGAAAATGGCGCTGGCGCGCGAGCGCCCTCGCGGGATTGAAGCTGTCATCGATAAATACTCCACCGCTTTTATGACGTGCGCTACCTGGACGCGGCGCACGGTTCTTATTGAGGCGAATGGTGGAGCAAGGCGATCGATATGTTAATTGCATTGTTGGAATGCATTGATGCGTGAAGCGGATCAATGTGGGAGTGAGCCTGCTACACCAAGGTCGGAGCCGCTATGTCGCCGAGGTCAGAGGCGGCTATGGTTGCCATCCGCGGGCAAATCTGGGAAAACGGCGCCCATCAGGCCGTTGGGCAAATGAGCAGACGAGTGAATTTAATGAATGACGAGCTTCAAGTAATCGATCTGCGGGTGGGTGAGGGTAAAGCCGCGGTCAAAGGCGCATTGATCACCACTCAATACCGTGGCTGGCTGGAGGATGGTACTGAGTTCGATTCTTCCTACAGTCGGGGCAAAGCGTTCCAGTGCGTGATTGGCACAGGGCGGGTTATCAAGGGTTGGGACCAGGGCTTGGTGGGCATGCAGGTCGGTGGCAAGCGTAAGTTGCTGGTACCGGCGCACCTAGCCTATGGCGAGCGCACGATGGGCAAGATCACGCCCAACTCGAACCTGATTTTCGAGATCGAGTTACTGGAAGTGCTGACGCGGGATGATTGACAGCAGCGGGGGAGATCTACACCAGCTCCCCCGTATCCCACAAATGCACCAGCTCTCCCGGCGCCCGGTCCTCCGGTACCTTGAGCACCATCTGGTTTTCTTGCTCGCCCGCCCGATAGCTCACTTCAATCTGATAGAAGCGCTGGTCGCTACGTCCGGAAACCACACTGTCCAGGGGCAGGCAACCCTCCAGCACCGAGTAGATGCGGGTGCGCTGGTTGATATCGCATTGTGCAAACTCAATCTCGCGCGGTCGGCTCAAGGCGTGAATCGGCGCAAAGCCGCCTTGGCGGGACAGGCGAACCCGGGCGTCGTCGCCCAATGCAGGTAGAGTTTTCATACGTTCTCCGTGATCTCAACACCCGTTTGAGCCCAGCCCTGGCGCACGGCGTCGACTTCCCGCGCGCCGAAGCGCTTGCCGGCATGTTCGATGGTCAACCGGGCGAACGCATTGAAACTGGCGTCCGGACTCAGGCGTTTGTCACACAGGGCGTCGTACCAGATTACTCCGGCCTTCTTCCAGGCGAACCCGCCAAGTGCACGTGCCGTCAGATAAAACGCGCGATTGGGAATGCCGGAATTGATGTGCACGCCGCCATTGTCCTCTTGGGTGATGACGAATTTGCGCATGTGATCCGGTTGCGGATCCTTGCCCAGCAGCGGGTCGTCATAGGCCGTGCCGGGATGGGACATCGAGCGCAGGCCCCTGCCGTTGATCCTGGCAGTGAGCAAGTCCGCCCCGATCAGCCAGTCTGCCTGTTCGACGGTGTGGCCGAGGACGAATTGCTTGGTGAGGATGCCGAACACATCCGACAGCGACTCGTTCAATGCCCCAGACTGGTTGGCATAGATCAACCCTGCCGCACTTTCGGTCACACCATGGGCCAATTCATGGGCGACCACATCCAGCGAGCGGGTGAAGCGCTGGAATATCTCCCCATCGCCGTCGCCGAAGACCATTTGCGCGCCATTCCAGAAAGCGTTTTCGTACCCCTGGCCGTAATGCACACTGCCGACCAGCGGCAAGCCTTTGTTATCGATCGAATCGCGGCCCAGCACTTTCCAGAAGAAATCATAGCTGGCGCCCAACGCATCGTAGGCTTCATTGACTGCCGCATCGCCCGTGGCCGGCTGACCTTCCAGGCGCACCGGCATTCCTGGCAGGAGCATCTTGTTCTGCGCATCGTGCACGCTGCGCTGGGCCACTCCGGGTTTTCCGGGCGGCGGCAGAATCGCCCGCTGCGGTGGCCGCGAAGGTACGCCGGGATTGGGCAGCAGGCCCTGGACGTGATGCAGGGTGGTCATCGCCGCCGTGCGCTGCGGCTCTGAACCGTGGGCAATGATGCGGTTGAGAATGTAAGGCGGGATGAAACTGCGCAGTGCTGGTGAGTCGGTCATCAGTGCATCCATGGCTTGATAGATGTCGATACCGATGTGATCCGGCCTGCGCGCGTTCGGTTCCGTGCCGGTTGCTGGCGAGTGTGAAGGGCTGGCGCTGACCGCCTTGGGTCGCAAGGAGATCAGCGCGCTGTTCGGGTTGAAGGCATGGATATCAGATGAGCGTTCGAAAAATCTCGAACAAGCATCAAATATGTATCTCTACTTATTGATATCTATAGAAATATTAACGGATCGTATAACCGCTATCGACGACCCAGTCCTGGCCGATGACGTTGCGCGCACCGTTGCCGAGCTGGAACAGAATGACGTCGGCAACGGCGCCAGCCTCCAGGAATTGACCACCTGACAGCCGCTGGTTAACCGCGGTGGCGACTTCGTTCAGCTCTTCGCTCTTCAAGCCCAGTGTTGACCAGATCGGCGTTGCGGTCGGGCCTGGGGACACCGTGTTGATGCGAATGCCATGGGGCGCCAACTCGACGGCCAGGGTGCGGGCATGGTGAATCAGCGCGGCTTTGGAGGCGATGTAGGCGGCGAGGCCAGGGAAGGTCACTTGCGCCAGGAACGTGCCGATGAACACCACCGAAGTCGAAGCCGCCAAGTGTTCGCGCAGGCACGCCAGGGTGTTCAGCGCACCGGCTCCGTTGACCGCCCATTGCCGGTCAAACGCCGTCAGATCAAGGCCATCGGCCAGTTCCGCAATCCCCGCGTTCGGCACCAGATAACTCACGGGGCCCATGGTCGCTGCCTGTTTGGCCAGCCGCGCCAGATCGGCGGGTTGGGTCACGTCACCTGCGACCCAAGACAGTTGCGTCGCGAAGCGATCTGCCAGCTCCCCAAGGCCACCGATCTGGCGTGACATCGCCAACACTCGGGCACCTTGTGCCAACAGTCGTTCGGTGACGGCCAGGCCAATGCCCGAACTGGCACCGGTAACGACGGCGAGACGATCCTGAAACGTAGTGTTCATTAACGAGTTCCTTTTTGGTCAGTGAGCTTTCACAGGTCATGTACCAAAAAGCGGGCCAATCTGAAGAGACTTGCAGCACAGGCGTTTCAGCTAGGTTGTAGTTAATATGACTCTATCTGAATGTTGTCATTAAGACGTCTTTTGGTCTTTTTGACTGGGTTGAAAATCTCGGATTTACAGTGACTTGGAACGTATTTCAAATCTATGAGCTGATTAAAAGAAATGAAACTGGGTCTGTTTTTTGGCACGGATTTTCAGTAGCGTCGGAGCCGCTCACCTTTCAATCAAGCAATTCCTGACAGGAAAACCATGGCGTCATTCAATGAATTCCGGGAGATGGTCCAACAGCTGGATGCTGCTTACCGACACTGGACCGGCGCACGATTGCCTGCGCCGGACTCGCTGAGCGAAGACCAGCGGCTGGTCTGGCTGCATAGCCACGCGCCGTATGCCTTGTTGGCTCATGGCACTGAGGCCGATCCGCTGTTTTATTACGCCAACGAGCAAGCCCTCGCCAGCTTCAAATACCCGCGTGAGCAGTTCGTCGGCATGCCTTCGCGGTTCAGTGCATCACCGCTGGACCGGGAAATGCGCCAGGCCCTTCTGGAGCAAGTGACGGCCAAGGGCATCGCCCACGGCTACAGCGGCTATCGGGTGGACCGCATGGGGCAAGCGTTCATGATTCATCAAGGCAGTGTCTGGACGTTGCTGGACGAGCAGGGCGCTCGCTGTGGCCAGGCGGCGTTGTTCTGGCCAGACCCGGAGCGCGTGGGGCAACTCGACTAGATTCGTCCGTCGATCAGGCAAAAAAACGCCGCTTTCGAGTACCGAGAGCGGCGTTCCTTATTTCGCAGGGGGAGTCAGATCAAACCTTGACGATCCAGCCCGCTGGCGCTTCGATGTCGCCGGTTTGCACGCCGGTCAGCTCTTTGTAGAGCTTCTGGGTGACCGGGCCGACTTCGGTTTCGCTGTGGAACACGTGCAGGTGGTCGTTGTAACTGATGCCGCCGATTGGCGTGATCACTGCAGCGGTGCCGCAAGCGCCGGCCTCTTTGAAGTCCGACAGTTTGTCGATCAGCACGTCGCCTTCAACCACTTCCAGGCCCAGACGGGTCTTGGCCAGCTCGATCAGCGACAGGCGGGTGATGCCCGGCAGTACCGACGGCGAGTTCGGGGTCACGAACTTGTTATCGTGGGTGATCCCGAAGAAGTTGGCCGATCCGACTTCCTCGATCTTGGTGTGGGTCATCGGATCGAGGTAGATGGCGTCGGCGAAGTTGGCTTTCTTGGCTTTGGAGCCTGGCATCAGGCTGGCGGCATAGTTGCCACCGACCTTGGCAGCGCCGGTGCCTTGCGGCGCCGCGCGGTCATAGCTGGAAATCTGGAAGTTGTGCGGGGTCAGACCGCCCTTGAAGTAGGCGCCGACCGGAATGCAGAAGATCGAGAAGATGAACTCGGGTGCAGTACGCACGCCGATGTTGTCCCCCACGCCGATCACGAACGGACGCAGGTACAGCGCGCCGCCGGTGCCGTAAGGCGGGATGAAACGCTCGTTGGCGCGAACCACTGCTTTACAGGCTTCGATGAACTGCACGGTGTCTACCAGTGGCATCAGCAGACGCGCACAGCTGCGTTGCATGCGCAGGGCGTTCTGGTCCGGGCGGAACAGGTTGATCGAGCCGTCCTTGCAACGATAGGCCTTCATGCCTTCGAAGCATTGCTGGCCATAATGAAGAGCGGTCGAGCCTTCGCTGATGTGCAGCACGTTATCTTCGGTCAGGGTGCCTTTGTCCCACTCGCCATTGCGAAAATACGACAGATAGCGCTTGTCGGTCTTGATGTAGTCAAAACCCAGCTTGTCCCAATTGATGCTTTCGTTACCCATGACACCCTCTATCACTGAACAACCGTCGAAACGGTTCAAGGCTTCTGACGTTTTTTGGATGGGGACAACAATACTTCATTCCGGGCCGGTTTCGCAGCCCGGATTTCGATCCTTGTAGGAGCCGGCTTGCCGGCGATCAAGACGGCACGGTGTATCAGATTCACCGCCATCGCCGGCAAGCCGGCTCCTACAGGTCGCGTTCTACAGGTGCAGTGCGTGCCCCAGCGCACGCAACGCCGCTTCCTGCACTGCCTCACCCAGCGTCGGGTGCGCATGGATGGTGCCGCCGATGTCTTCCAGTCGCGCGCCCATTTCCAGGCTTTGGGCGAACGCCGTGGACAACTCCGACACGCCGACGCCCACTGCCTGCCAGCCGACAATCACATGATTGTCCCGACGGGCGACCACGCGCACGAAACCGCTTTTCGACTCCAGCGTCATCGCTCGACCATTGGCGGCGAACGGGAAGCTGGAAACGATGCAGTCAAGGCCATCAGCCTCGGCCTCGTCCGGGGTCTTGCCGACCACCACCAGTTCCGGGTCGGTGAAGCACACGGCGGCGATGGCGGTGGGGTTGAACTCGCGGGACTTGCCGCTGATCAGCTCGGCAACCATCTCACCCTGGGCCATGGCCCGGTGCGCGAGCATCGGTTCGCCACTCAAATCGCCGATGGCGTAGACGTTGCGCATGCTGGTCTGGCAGCGGTTGTCGATCTTGATCGACGAGCCATTCATGTCCAGATTCAGCGCTTCGAGGTTCCATCCCTGAGTGTTGGGTTTACGGCCCACGGCCACCAGGACCTGATGGGTTTCCAGGTTCAGCGTGTCGCCGCTTGGCGCCAGGACTTGCAAGGTATTATTCGTAGAATCAAAGCCTTGCACGCTGTGTTTCAAGTAAAGCTTCACGCCGAGTTTTTTCAGTTCATCGTGCACTGGTTGGGTCAGTTCGGCGTCGTAGGCCGGCAGGATCCGATCCTGAGCCTCCACCACGCTAACGTCCGCACCGAGCTTGCGATAGGCAATGCCCAGCTCCAGACCGATGTAACCGCCGCCCACCACAATCAAACGCTTGGGCACCGATGTCGGCGCCAGGGCTTCGGTGGAAGAAATGATCGGCCCGCCAATCGGCAGCATCGGCAAGTTCACGCTTTTCGAACCGGTGGCCAGCACCAGGTGTTCGCATTGAATGCGCGTGTCGCCGACATCGACAGTCTTGCCGTCGACTACCTTGGCCCAGCCTTGAACAACCTGGACCTTGTTCTTTTTCAGCAGCGCCGCGACGCCAGTGGTCAGGCGATCGACGATGCCGTCCTTCCACTCGACGCTCTTGCTGATGTCCAGGGTCGGCGCCGAAACGCTGATGCCCAGCGCCGAATGCTGGCTGTGGTGCTGCGTCTGGTGAAACTGCTCAGCGACGTGAATCAGTGCCTTGGAGGGAATGCAGCCGATGTTCAGGCAGGTGCCGCCCAGGGATTGGCCTTCCACCAGAATGGTCGGGATGCCCAGTTGGCCGGCTCGAATTGCCGTCACATAACCGCCGGGGCCGCCGCCGATGATCAGCAGCTTGGTGTTCAACGTTTGCATTCGTTACTCCACAAACAAGGTGGCGGGTTGTTCGAGCAGGCCACGGATGGCCTGGATGAAGAGCGCCGCGTCCATGCCGTCGACCACGCGGTGGTCGAAGGAGCTGGAGAGGTTCATCATCTTGCGGATCACGATCTGGCCTTTGATCACCATCGGCCGTTCGACGATCTTGTTGACGCCGACGATGGCCACTTCGGGCAGGTTCAGCACCGGGGTGCTGACGATGCCGCCGAGGGCGCCGAGGCTGGTCAGGGTGATGCTCGAGCCGGACAGTTCATCGCGGCTGGCCTTGCCGTTACGAGCAGCAGCGGCCAAACGGGAGATTTCCTGAGCGCTGTCCCACAGGCTGCGGGCTTCGGCGTGACGTACCACCGGCACCATCAAACCGATGTCGGCCTGGGTGGCGATGCCCACATGCACCGCGCCGAGACGGGTGATGACCTGGGCTTCGTCGTCGTAACGGGCGTTGATCTGCGGGAAGTCGCGCAGGGCGACGACCAGGGCGCGGACCAGGAACGGCAACAAGGTCAGCTTGCCGCGAGTGGCACCGTGTTTTTCGTTGAGATGCGTACGCAGCTCTTCCACGGCGGTGACGTCGATTTCTTCGACATAGCTGAAGTGCGCGGCACGCTGGGTGGCGTCCTGCATGCGTTGGGCGATCTTGCGGCGCATGCCGATCACCGGGATTTGTTCTTCATCGGTACGCTGGGTATATGCGCTGCTGACCGTTGAGGCATTCGACTGACCCTGTGCCAGGTAGGCGTCGAGGTCTTCATGCAGCACGCGGCCGGCCGGGCCGGTACCGCGTACCAGACGTAACTGGATGCCCAGGTCCAGCGCATGCTTGCGCACGGCTGGGGACGCCAATGGACGCTCATTCGCTTCACGGGCCACCATCGGGCCCTGGCACACGGCGGCTTTTGGCGCAGCGGCAGCGACCGGTTTGCTTTCCACCACGGCTTCGACTTTCGGCGCGGCAACCGGCGCTTCTTTAACCGGAGTCGATTGCGCTGACGCCTTCACGTTGCCCGCACCTTCGACTTCGATGCTGATCAGCACACTGCCCACCGCCATGACTTCGCCCGGCTGACCGCCGAGGGCGATGACCTTGCCATGCACCGGCGATGGAATATCCACCATCGCCTTATCGGTCATGACATCGGCCAGCACCTGATCCTCGACGACCATGTCGCCGACCTTGACGTGCCAAACCGACAATTCAACTTCTGCAATGCCTTCACCAATGTCCGGCATCTTAATAACGTGCGTGCCCATTCAGACCTCCATGACCCGTTTCAACGCCGCGCCCACTCGGGACGGCCCAGGGAAATACGCCCACTCTTGCGCGTGCGGGTAGGGGGTGTCCCATCCGGTGACGCGTTCGATTGGCGCTTCCAGGTGGTGGAAGCAATGCTCTTGCACCAGCGACACCAGTTCGGCACCGAAACCGCAAGTGCGGGTCGCTTCATGGACCACCACGCAGCGGCCGGTTTTCTTCACCGACTTGACGATGGTGTCCAGGTCCAGCGGCCACAGGCTGCGCAGGTCGATGACTTCGGCGTCGATGCCCGTTTCTTCAGCAGCCACTTGCGAGACGTACACGGTGGTGCCGTAGGTCAGGATGGTCACGTCCTTGCCCGGACGGGTGATGGCGGCGACATCCAGCGGCACGGTGTAGTAACCGTCCGGCACTTGCGCGGCCGGGTGTTTCGACCACGGGGTTACCGGGCGGTCGTGGTGGCCGTCGAACGGGCCGTTGTACAGGCGTTTGGGCTCGAGGAAGATCACCGGGTCATCGTTCTCGATGGAGGCGATCAGCAAACCCTTGGCGTCGTACGGGTTGGACGGCATGACCGTGCGCAAACCGCACACCTGAGTGAACATCGCCTCGATGCTCTGGCTGTGGGTCTGACCGCCGTAAATGCCGCCGCCGCAAGGCATGCGCAGGGTCATGGGGGCGGTGAACTCGCCGGCCGAGCGATAACGCAGGCGGGCGGCTTCGGAAATGATCTGGTCGGAGGCCGGGTACACGTAGTCGGCGAACTGGATCTCGGCCACCGGGCGCAGGCCATAGGCGCCCATGCCCACGGCGACGCCGACGATGCCGCTCTCGGAAATCGGCGCGTCGAACACCCGTGAAGTGCCGTACTTGTTCTGCAGGCCTTCGGTGCAGCGGAACACGCCGCCGAAGTAACCCACGTCCTGGCCGAACACCACGACGTTGTCATCACGTTCAAGCATCACATCCATGGCCGAGCGCAGGGCCTGGATCATGGTCATGGTGGTCGTGGTCATGGCGGTTTCCAGCTCGATATTGTTGTTGTGATCGTTCATGTCAGATCCCCAACTCTTGACGCTGGCGCTTCAGGTGCTCCGGCATCTCTTTGTAGACGTCTTCGAACATGGTCGCGGCGCTTGGAATCTGGCCACCGGCAAGGGTGCCGTACTGTTCGGCTTCTTTTTGCGCGGCGATCACTTCGGCTTCCAGTTCGGCGCTGACGGCGGTGTGTTCCTCTTCGGACCACTGGCCGATCTTGATCAGGTGCTGCTTGAGACGCGCAATCGGATCACCGAGCGGGAAGTGGCTCCAGTCATCGGCCGGGCGGTATTTGGATGGATCATCGGAGGTCGAGTGCGGGCCGGCACGGTAGGTGACCCACTCGATCATGGTCGGGCCGAGGTTGCGCCGGGCACGTTCGGCGGCCCAGGCGGAGGCGGCGTAGACCGCGTAGAAGTCGTTGCCATCTACCCGCAGCGAAGCGATGCCGCAACCGACGCCACGACCGGCAAAGGTGGTGGCTTCACCACCAGCAATCGCCTGGAAAGTGGAGATCGCCCACTGGTTGTTCACCACGTTGAGAATCACCGGCGCGCGGTACACGTGGGCAAAGGTCAAGGCGGTGTGGAAGTCCGATTCAGCGGTAGCGCCGTCGCCGATCCACGCCGAAGCGATTTTGGTATCGCCCTTGATCGCCGAGGCCATGCCCCAGCCCACGGCTTGCACGAATTGGGTGGCGAGGTTGCCGGAGATGGTGAAGAAACCGGACTCTTTGACCGAGTACATGATCGGCAACTGCCGTCCCTTGAGCGGATCGCGCTCGTTGGACAGCAGTTGGCAGATCAGGTCCACCAGCGGCACTTCACGGGCCATCAGGATGCTTTGCTGGCGGTAGGTCGGGAAGCACATGTCGTCGATGTTCAACGCCAGTGCCTGGGCACTGCCGATCGCTTCTTCGCCGAGGCTCTGCATGTAAAACGACATTTTCTTCTGACGCTGGGCGACCACCATGCGGTTGTCGTAGATGCGCGTCTTGAGCATGGCGCGCATGCCCTTGCGCAGAATCTCCGTCGGTACGTCTGCGGCCCAAGGGCCCAGAGCGTTGCCTTGGTCATCGAGCACGCGAATCAGGCCCTTGGCCAGGTCGGCGGTGTCGGCGGGTTCAACGTCGATTGGGGGTTTGCGCACCGTGCCGGCATCGGTCAGGTGCAGGTAGGAGAAGTCGGTTTTACAGCCGGGACGGCCCGAGGGTTCAGGGACGTGCAGGCGCAGCGGTTCGTACGCTTGGGTCATGGCTTCTACGCTCGATCTTGTGAATTTCTTGTAGTGAGCTGACAGATTTCGTTCGGTAGAAGAAATCTTGTCCTACAAACATCATAGGCCCGGCCAAGAAGAATATTTCTCTCTGTTTCGTTGCGCTCAAGATCATTTGCAGATAAAAAATCTGCATAAACATAAAAAACAGGTGGTTTTGTCTCATGCGCAAACTGGACCGTACCGATATCGGCATTCTCAACAGCCTTCAGGAGAACGCCCGCATCACCAATGCCGACCTCGCACGCTCGGTCAACCTGTCGCCGACGCCGTGTTTCAACCGGGTCAAGGCGATGGAAGAACTGGGCCTGATTCGCGAGCAGGTCACGCTACTGGATGCCGATCTGCTGGGGCTGCATGTGAACGTGTTCATCCACGTCAGCCTGGAGAAGCAGGTAGAGGAGGCTTTGCAGCATTTCGAAGAGGCGATTTCCGACCGCCCCGAAGTGATGGAGTGCTACCTGATGGCCGGCGACCCGGATTACTTGATCCGGGTGCTGGTGCCGACCATTCAGTCGCTGGAGCGCTTCATGATGGACTTTCTGACCAAGGTGCCGGGGGTGGCGAACATTCGGTCGAGTTTTGCGCTCAAGCAGGTGCGCTACAAAACCGCGTTGCCGTTGCCGGCGAATGGATTGACCTTGGGAGCCTGAGTGCCTTGAGGGAGCCGCTTACTGTCGATCTTAAAACTGATTGATCGGAATCTTCAGGTAGGTCACGCCATTGTCCTCCGCCGGGGGCAGATTCCCGGCCCGCACATTCACCTGGATCGCCGGCAGCAACAGCGTCGGCATGCCCAACCCCTCATCGCGCTGAGTACGCATGGCAACGAAAGCTGCCTCGTCGATGCCGTCACGCACATGGATGTTACTTCTGCGTTGTTCACCGACGGTGGTCATACATTGGGGAGCGCGGCCCTCGGGCGGGTAATCGTGGCAGACGTAGAGGTGCACGCTGGCGGGGAAGGCCAGCAGTTTGTGGATCGAGGTGAACATCTGGTGAGCATCGCCTCCAGGAAAGTCGCAGCGCGCGGTGCCGACGTCGGGCATGAACAGCGTGTCGCCTACCAGAATCACATCGTTGCCGATCAGGTACGCCATGTCCGCCGGGGTATGGCCGGGCACATGCAGGGCCTTGGCCTTGAGGTTGCCAATGGAAAATGACTCGTCCGGGGCGAACAGGTGATCGAACTGCGAACCGTCGATGCAGAATCCCGGCTCAAGATTGAAGAGGGTCTTGAATACGGTTTGCACCTTGCAGATCGATTGACCGATGGCGATCTGACCGCCCAGTTCCCGGCGCAGATAGGGCGCGGCGGACAGGTGATCGGCGTGGGCGTGGGTTTCCAGCAACCACTGCACTTGCAAGCGATGTTCACGCACGAAGGCGATGATGCGGTCAGCCTGCACGGTGGTGGTTCGCCCGGCGGCGGGGTCGTAGTCGAGCACCGGGTCGACGATCGCGCATGGCCCGCCATCGGCTTCGTAGATCACGTAGCTGTAGGTGGATGAGGCGTCGTCGAAAAAGGCTTCAATCAGGGCTGGCATGGGAGTTGTTTCTTGGTGAACAAGCCATGAGGTTAGTTTCATTCTCCCTGCGCTGACCAGTCCCTGCGTCATTTCTGTTAACGAAAACCCGGGCGGGCTCTATCCTGTCACTCTATCGATACCGGGCGTTCCCGGCCTTTGTCATGGATTACGGGCGTTTTATGTGGCTGGCGAGTTTTTTTGGTGTGGTCATGGGGTTGGTGTTGGGGTTGACCGGAGCCGGCGGCGGCATTCTTGCCGTGCCGGCGCTGGTGCTTGGCCTTGGCTGGAGCATGACTACCGCGGCGCCCGTCGCATTGTTTGCGGTGGGCAGCGCGGCATTGGTGGGGGCCATCGACGGTTTGCGGCATGGTCTGGTGCGCTATCGCGCGGCACTCTTGATTGCGGCACTCGGCGCGGTGTTTTCGCCGGTGGGCATCTACTTTGCCCATCAGTTGCCGGAAAAAATCCTGATGATCCTGTTCAGCCTGCTGATGGTCATGGTGGCCGCGCGGATGCTGCGTCGTGAACGCCAGGACGAGGGGCCGAGCGACCATGGCCATGCCAACTGGGGTCAGAAGAACTGCATGCTCGATCAACAGACCGGGCGCTTTTCCTGGACCGCCAAATGCACCGCGACCCTGGCGGCCCTCGGTGCAGTGACCGGCGTGGTGTCGGGATTGCTGGGTGTCGGTGGCGGTTTTCTGATCGTCCCGGCCTTCAAACAACTGACCGACGTGCAGATGCGCGGGATCGTCGCGACGTCGCTGATGGTGATCAGTCTGATCTCGGCCATCGGCGTGATCGGCGCGTTCCATGCCGGGGTGAGCATCGACGGTTTGGGCATTGCGTTTATCGTGTCGAGCATTGTCGGCATGATCATTGGCCGCAAGCTGTGTGCGCAGGTGCCAGCGCGGGCGTTGCAAGTCGGGTTTGCCAGCATCTGTCTGGTGGTTGCCCTCTACATGCTCGCGCGCGCCTTATAACGCGCGATATTGCAGGCTGAAACCCAGTTCAGCGCTTTGCCCCTGTTCGAGCAAACGCAACCCCGGCCGACCGGGCAGGTGGTGCGCGTTGACCGGGTGGCTGACCGGCTCAATGCAGAAGAACCCCAGGTCAACCGGGCAGTAGAGCAGGTAGTAATCACTGCCGCTGGCCTGGCACTGCAGTTCATAACCGAGGTCCGGTTGCTGGATCAGGCAGTGGCCATCCCATTCGCAGAAGCCATTGTCGACCAGTGTTTCGGGCAATCCCTTGAGTTGCTGGAAATCCCAGTGCGCGGGGACTTCGTCGAGGTGAGTCGGCAGTTTTGCCGAATCGCAAAACCACACCTGACGGGCGGGCGCCTGCAATTGGGTGTTGGCGGTACGCGGTAGATACGGATGCAGCCCCAGGCCATGCCAGGCCGGCTGTTCGGCCAGGTGCGTAACGCTCAGTTCGATGCTCAGCTTGCCTTCGCTCAGATGGAACCGTTGACGGGCGCAATAGGCAAAGGGGCAGGCGCTGTCGAGTTGCAGGATCACTTCATCCGGGGTCGTCGACACCACTTGCCAGGGTTGCTGCCAGGCG
Organism: Pseudomonas reinekei; assembly: GCF_001945365.1. Taxonomy (GTDB): domain Bacteria; phylum Pseudomonadota; class Gammaproteobacteria; order Pseudomonadales; family Pseudomonadaceae; genus Aquipseudomonas; species Aquipseudomonas reinekei. The sequence goes on along the minus strand of NZ_MSTQ01000001.1, from coordinate 424,061 downwards.
CTGCCATGAATCGGCAGCGGATCGGTGACGCTGTTGGGCGACAGGGCCAGCCAGCCATCGGGGCAGTCGAAACCGCCTTGGGCAATCCGGTTGGACCACGGCACCAAAGGGAAGCAACCGAGCTTGCCCGGCAAACCGGTGTTGAGGGCGTGGGTGTCGGTGTGACGCAACAAGGGTTTGCCGGTGCTGCGCACCACCCAGTTGACGATGCTGCCGCCGAGTTCGGGGGCGAGGGTGAGGCGGGTGAAGGCGTCTTCAAGTTCGAGCAGTGTCATCTGATTGGCTCATTGTGGGGCTTTTGTGGCGAGGGAGCTTGCTCCCTCGCCACAGGGCGTTTTGCTGAACTTCGTTACAACACCAAATGCGGCAACCACAGCGACAAGGCTGGAACGTAAGTCACGCCCAGCAACACCAGGAACAGCACGGCATAGAACGGCAGGAGCGCCTTGACGGTCTTTTCGATACTGACTTTACCCACGGCCGACCCCACGAAGAGTACCGCGCCCACCGGCGGCGTTATCAAACCAATCCCCAGGTTCACCAGCATGATCATGCCGAATTGCACCGGGTCCACACCAATCCCCAGAATCACCGGCATCAGGATCGGCGTCAGGATGAGGATCAGCGGTGCCATGTCCATCACGGTGCCGAGCAACAGTAGCATGACGTTGATGCACATCAGGATCACGTAACGGTTGTCCGACAGGGTCAGGAACATCGTGGTGATCTTCGCCGGAATCTGCATCAGCGTCATGATGTAGCCGAAGCTTGCAGCGAAGCCGATGAGGATCATCACAATCGAAATCGTGCGCACCGTGCGGTGCATCAGTTTCGGCAGTTCGCTCCATTTGTAGTCGCGGTAGATGAACATGGTCACGAAGAACGACCACAACACCGCAATCGCCGCAGACTCGGTGGCAGTGAAAATACCCGACAAAATGCCGCCGAGAATGATGACCATCGCCATCAGGCCCCACAGCGCTTCGCCGCAGATCTTCAGCGCTTCGCGCATCGGAATGACTTCACCTTTGGGGTAGTCACGCTTCTTGGCGAAGATCAGGCACAGGACCATCAGGCACGCGCTCATCAGCAAGCCCGGCACCACGCCGGCCATGAACAGCGAGGCAATCGACACTGTGCCGCCTGCGGCCAGTGAGTAGAGCACCGAGTTGTGACTTGGCGGGGTGAGCAGGGCTTGTACCGAACCGCTGACGGTCACCGCCGTGGCGAATTCACGCGGATAACCGCGACGCTCCATTTCAGGTATCAGCACCGAACCGACCGAAGCGGTATCCGCCACCGAAGAACCGGAGATCGCACCGAAGAAGGTCGAGGCCATGATGTTGACCAGTGACAAGCCGCCGCGCACGAAACCCACCAGCACACCGGCAAACGCCACCAGCCTGCGGGACATGCCGCCCTCGGCCATGATCGCACCGGCCAGCACGAAAAACGGAATCGCCAGCAGGGAGAACTTGTTCACGCCCCCGGCCACTTGAATCATCAGCGCCTGGAACGGAATGTCGATCCAGAACGCGCCGATCAGCGCAGAAAGCCCCAGCGCGTAGGCGACCGGCATGCCGATCAGGATCAACGCGATAAAGCTGCCCAACAGAATAAAAGCGTCCATTCAGGCAGCCCCTTCGTTTTCTTCAACGACGTCGAAACGTACGACCCGGCGGTTGCTCTGGTCACCGAACATGAGTTTTTCCAGAACGAAAATCAGCGTCAGCACGCCACCCACCGGAATCGGCATGTAGGTGATGCCGACGCGCAGGGTCGGCAGGGCACTCATGAACTGGTTCCACGTCGACAGGCACAGTTTGGTGCCCCAGATCGCCATGAACAGGCTGATGGTCGCCATCAGCAATTGTGCAAACACACTCATGACCCTGCGCACATTTGGCGACATGCGATCGGTGAGCATCGCCACGGCCATGTGCGAGCCGGAGCGATAGCTGGCGGCCGCACCGATGAAGGTGAAGACCATCATCAACAGGATGGCGGTGGGCTCGGGCCAACTGGAGCCGGTGCCGAGCACATAACGGGCAAACACGCCCCAGGGAATGATCAGCGCAATGGCCAATACGGAGAGCCCGGCGACCCAGATACAGGTCATGTAGAGCTTGTCATTGAAACGTAACAGCAGATTCTTCATCGGGTTCCACCGTAACCGGGCGCGCACTGATCGATACCCACATCAGTGGCGCCGGGCCTTTCTTGTATGCAGAGAGGGATTACTGAACGGCTTCGATACGCTTGATCAGGTCGGCGTAAGGCGCGCCGTATTTCTCGCGGATCGAGGCGGTTGCCTCATAGAAAGGTTTTTTGTCGACGGTGATGAACTCGACGCCAGCTGCCTTGAGTTTCTCCTCGCTGCTGGCCGATTTTGCGTCCCACAGGGTACGTTCCTGCGCCTGGGCGGCCTTGGCGGCTTTTTTCACCAGGGTTTGCTGATCGGGCGTGAGTTTTTCCCAGGTGATCTTCGACATCACGATCGGCTCAGGCAGGATCAGGTGGCCGGTCAGACTGTAGTACTTGGCGTTCTGGTAGTGGTTGTGTTCCAGCAGGGTCGGCGGGTTGTTTTCCGCGCCGTCGATCACGCCGGTCTGCAAGGCACTGAAGATTTCGCCGGTGTCCATCGCGATGCCGTTACCGCCCATGGCGTTAATGGTATCGATGAACATCGGGTTACCTTGCACACGGATTTTCATGCCCTTGAGGTCTTCCAGGGTACGTACCGGTTTCTTGGTGTAGATGTTGCGCGTGCCGCCATCCATCCAGGCCAGGGCGACCAGGTTGAATTCGGAATTGGTGATTTTGTCGAGGATTTCGTCGCCGACTTCACCGTCGATGACCTTGCGCATGTGTGCCTGGTCGCGGAACACGAACGGCATGTTGAACACGTTCACGTCCGGTACGACCGGGCCGACGATGCCAAGGCTGACCCGGGCCATCTGGATGGCACCGACCTGGGCCTGTTCGATCACTTCTTTTTCCGAGCCGAGCACACCGCCGGCGAACATCTTGAAGGTCAGTTTACCGTCGCTGTCGGCCACCAGGGTTTTACCCAGTTGCTCTTCAGCCACGACGGTCGGGTAACCGGCGGGATGGATGTCGGCGAATTTGATCTCCAGTGCATGGGCGGCGCTGCTGAGGGAGAAGGCGAGCGGGAGTGCAGCGGCGAGCAAGGTACGTTTGAAGTTCATGGGGGGTCTCCAGTTTTGTTGTTTTTTTTATTCAAGGCACAGCGATGCAGCAGAAACGATCAGCTTTTGAATCCGGTGGGTGAAGGGTTGAGCTGGGGTTCGGGCAAGCCTTTGACGCCGGCGTCGAGGGCGAATACGCCGCCGGCGAGGGACTGTTCGTCATGGTCGTCACCCGGGCGGATCGACGTCACGAACAACGTGTCCAGTCGACTGCCGCCGAAGGCGCACATGGTCGGTTTTTTCACCGGCACGACGAGTGAGCGATCGAGCCGGCCGTCCGGGGTAAAGCGATGGATCAACCCGGCGTCGTTGGCACAAATCCAGTAGCAGCCGTCGGCATCCACCGCCGCGCCGTCAGGACGGCCGGGGAAGTGGTTCATGTCGACGAATACGCGACGGTTGGATGGCGTGCCGTTGACGGTGTCGTAGTCGAAGGCCCAGATCAGTTGCACATTGGGGTGCGAGTCCGACAGGTACATGGTCTTGCCGTCCGGGCTGAAACCCAGGCCATTGGGCACGATGAAACCGTTCAGCTGTGCTTCGACCGGCCCGCGTTGCCCGGCACTGTAGCGATAGAGCGCGCCTTCGGCGGCATTGGCGCCCATGTTGAGTACCATGCTGCCGGCCCAGAAACGCCCCTGACGGTCACAGCGACCATCGTTGAGGCGCATGTCCTGGCGGCGGTGTTCGACCTCGGCGAGCACTTCAACATCAAGGCTGCCGTCGTTGTGGGTGTCCAAATGGAAGAACCCGCTTTCCATGCCGGCCACCCAGCCGCCCTGGCTGTGCCGGGCGATGCACGCGAGCATTTGCGGGGTCTTCCAGGCGTGGACATGCCCGCTGTCGGCGCTCCAGCGTTGCAGGCCCCCGGCAGGAATATCAACCCAGTACAGGGCATTTTCCTCGGGGACCCACACCGGGCTTTCACCGACCGCGTTACGGGCATCGACAATCAATTCGGCTTGCATGGCAACTCATTCCCTTGTTTTTTGTTGTGGGATCAAGTGGTACGCGTTCTGGTTTCAGTCACCGAACGGGCCGGCTGCGCAAAAAGCACCGCCCTGATACACCCGCGCCGGATCATCAGCGGCCGGCATCGGCTGGGCTTCGACTTTTTCGCGGAACACTTCGGAGGTGTCCTGCGGTACGTAACCCAGGTTCGCGGCGTAACGGTTGTCCCACCAAATGTCCTTGTTGTCGGACATGCCGTAGACCACGGTGTGGCCGACATTCGGGGTGTACAGCGCGCGTTCGAGCAATTGAGTCAGGTCACCGAAACTCAACCAGGTGCTCATCATCCGGCGGTTTTGCGGCTCCGGGAACGACGAGCCGATGCGCACGCTGACGGTCTCGATGCCGTAGCGATCGAAGTAGAACGTGGCCATGTCTTCGCCGTAGGACTTGGACAAGCCGTAGTAGCTGTCGGGGCGACGAGGGGAGTGGGCATCAATGACTTCGTCTTGCTTGTAGAAGCCGATGACGTGGTTGGAGCTGGCGAAGATCACGCGCTTGACGCCATGACGGCGAGCCGCTTCGTAGATGTGGAACACGCCGCAGATGTTGGCGCCGAGAATCTGTTCGAACGAGTGCTCAGTAGAAACACCGCCGAAGTGCAGGATGGCGTCCACGCCTTCGACCAGTTGATGCACGGCCTGCTTGTCGGCGAGATCACACAGCACGACTTCTTCACGGTCATCGATGGCCGGGGCGATGTCGGCGATGTCCGACAGGCGAATGACGTTGGCATACGGGCGCAGGCTTTCGCGCAAGACTTTGCCCAGGCCACCGGCGGCGCCGGTCAGCAGCAGGCGATTGAAGGGCGTTTGGGCGGTTGCAGTGGTCGTCATGGGAATCCCTGGACAAGCGATTGTTGTTATTGGTTCGTTGTAGGTTGTCGTACGACTATATCGGAGTATCGTTAGGCTTTCCGTGTCTTGTCAACGCGACTTTGGTGGAAATAGACGGAGTGTCATCCGGCATCCGTTGATCCTGTGGAGGGCGCTTGCTCCCGTTCGGCTGCAGAGCAGTCGTCAATGCAGACACATCGATTCCATTGGAAGTATGCAGGGGGCCGCTACGCGACCCCGCGGGAGCAAGCTCCCTCGCCACAGTGCTTCTGTGCCTGCAACAAATCTTCCTTACAGCAACGAAATCGGATAGCTGATGAACAACCGGTTCTCATCAAACTCGTTGGTGCTGAAGTTTTTGCGGATGCTCGCGTTGCGCCATTTGACGTTGAGGTTCTTCAGCGGCCCGCTTTGCACCGTGTAAGCCAGTTCCGATTCGCGGCCCCATTCCTTGCCGTCGGTGATGGTGCCGGTGTGCACGTTGTCACCGCTGATGTAGCGGTTCATCAGGGTCAGGCCCGGAACGCCGAGGGCGACGAAGTTGTAGTCGTGGCGCACCTGCCAGGATTTTTCCTTGGCGTTGTCGTAGCTGGAGTTGTAGCTGTCGTTGGCCAGGGTGCCGCCGCTGGTGCCGTTGACGCGCATCCACGCATCGTCGCCGCTGAGTTTCTGCAAGCCGACGTAGAACGTGTTGCCGCCATACTTGGCCGAGAGCAGGGCAAACGCTGTTTTGTTGTCGAGATCGCCGACCAGGGCGCTGCCGTCTTCCTTGCCGATGAAATAGCCGAGGTTGGCGCCAAGGGTCCAGTCGCCGATGGGCTGGCTGTGGCTCAGGTTGAAATACTGCTGTTGGTAGATGTCGCTGAGTTCGGCGTACCACACACCGACCTGGGTGCGCTTCTCGTTGAACGCATATTCACCGCCGCCGAAGTTGAAGCGGTCCGAGCTGAAGGCCGCCGACTTGCCGTTCATGAACATGTCTTCCATGCTCGCATCGTTGCGCGGACTGTTCTGGCGGAACTGGCCACCGTAAAGGGTCAGGCCGCTGATCTCGGTGGAGGTCACCTGGCCACCCTGGAAGGTTTGCGGCAGCGAACGGCCGTCGTCGGAGCGCAGGATCGGCAGCACCGGCATCCACTCGCCGACTTTCAATTCGGTTTTCGAAATCTTGCCTTTGAGCGCGACACCCAGGCGCCCGAAGTTGTCAGCAGGGCGGCCGTCGCCGTGGATCGGCAGCAGTTGCGTACCACCGGTGCCTTTACCGCCGTCGAGTTTTTGCGAATACAGGCCCAGCACGTCTATACCGAAACCGACCGGGCCCTGGGTAAAACCGGATTTCGCATCGAGGATGAAGCTCTGCGTCCACTCTTCAGCCTTGCCCTGGGGGTAGGCAGGGTTGGTGTAGTTGCGGTTGAAGTAGGCGTTGCGCAGGTTCAGCGTGGCTTTGGCGTCATCGGTAAAGCCTTCGGCCTGGCTGGTCATGGGCAGGGCGAGGGCCAGGCCGCTGCAACCGATCAGGCTGAGGGTGTGGCGACGGGCGAAGGTTGGGCGTGAACTGCGGATGGACGAATTGCAGGCGTGTTTGCTCACTGTGACGCTCCCTGGTTTTTTGTTTTTATTTTTTGTCATACGTCGTCGTACAACATTGGCGGCGATTATTTACGGGGCCTTTCAGTGTTGTCAATCGGAAGTTATACGATGACTCGCCAAGGCGACGAGGGGAGCAAATGTTTGGTTTTACCCTGTCGCCCCGAGCTAGAGCGGGTGCTAGTCTTGTTTAACGCTGTTGTCAGGGAGCCCTCATGGGCAATCACAAGATCGAGATTCGTCGCAGTAACGTCGAAAAAATCCTGCTGGGGGCCGAAAAGGTCTTCGCCGAAAAAGGTTTCGGCAGCACCGCCATGGCCGATATCGCTGCCGAAGTACAACTGCCGCGCTCCAACCTGCATTACTACTTCAGTACCAAGACCGAGCTGTACAGCGCGGTGTTGTTCGACCTGCTGGAAGTCTGGAAGCAGGATGCGCTGTGCTTCGAGATGTTCGACGACCCGCGCGTGGTGCTCAGCAGTTACATCCGCGCGAAGATGAACCACTCTCGCAGCCGGCCCTACGGTTCGAAAGTCTGGGCCAACGAAATTATTCACGGCGCGCCGACCTTGGGCGAAGCGCTGGATGTGAGCCTGTATGACTGGGCCAAGATGAAAGAAGCGAAAATCCGCCAGTGGGTGGATGATAAGCGCATCCTCCCGGTGGAGCCTTCAAGCCTGCTCTACATGATCTGGGCCTCGACCCAGCACTACGCCGACTTCGATCACCAGGTGAACATTCTCAATGACCATCAGCCGCTGTCGGACATGCAGTTCGAGCGGGCGATACAGACCGTGACCAGTGTGATTTTGCGGGGGATCGGGTTGGAGCCATAAAATTCTGGCGCAGCTTATGGCCCCTTCGCGAGCAGGCTCGCTCCCACAGTGGATTGGTGGCGTACATCCATCCTGAGTCCGCCAAAAATCCTTGTGGGAGCGAGCCTGCTCGCGAAGGCGTCGGTTCAGACGCCGCAAACCTCAAGGACTGACGTGATACGGATTCCTCGGATCATGGTTCCAGTCCAGAAACGGCTTGCCGCTGTCCACGGGCACCATCTCGATGCAATCTTGGACCGGGCAGGTGATCTGGCACAGGTTGCAGCCCACGCACGCCTCATCGATCACTTCATAGCGGTGGGTGCCATCGGCATTTTTCAGACTGGCCACGGCCTGGTGCGAGGTGTCCTCACAAGCGATATGGCAACGACCGCAACCGATACAGGCCTCCTGGTCGATTTTCGCGATGACCTGGTAATTGATGTCCAGGTACTTCCAGTCGGTGGTGTTGCCCACCGCGCGTCCGGAAAACTCTGAAATACGGCTGTAGCCCTGACTGTCCATCCACCGCGACAGGCCGTCCTTCATCTCCTCGACGATCCGGAAACCATGGAGCATCGCCGCTGTGCACACCTGCACGGAACCGCAGCCCAACGCCATGAACTCCGCCGCATCGCGCCAGTTGCCGATGCCGCCAATCCCGCTGATCGGCAGGCCGTGGGTCTGTGGGTCGCGGGCGATTTCAGCGACCATGTTCAAGGCAATCGGCTTGACCGCCGAGCCGCAATAGCCGCCGTGGGTGCTCTGGCTGCCGACCATGGGGTTGGCGACCATGCGCTCCAGGTTGACGCTGGTGATCGAGTTGATGGTGTTGATCAACGACACCGCATCGGCACCGCCACGGTGTGCCGCGCGGGCAGCGACGCGAATGTCGGTGATGTTCGGTGTGAGCTTGACGATCACTGGCAGCGAGCAATAGGTCTTGCACCAGCGGGTGACCTGTTCGACGTATTCCGGCACCTGGCCGACCGCCGCGCCCATGCCGCGTTCCGGCATGCCGTGGGGGCAACCGAAGTTCAATTCGATACCGTCGGCGCCCGTGGCTTCCACCAGCGGCAGGATGTGCTTCCACGATTCTTCGACGCAGGGCACCATCAACGACACGATCAGCGCGCGGTCCGGCCAGTCCTTTTTCACTTGGGTGATTTCCCGCAGGTTGATCTCCAGCGAGCGGTCGGTGATCAGTTCGATGTTATTAAATCCAAGCACCTCTCTGTTAGCGCCGAAGTGCGCCGAATAGCGTGACGACACGTTCACCGCCGCCGGGTCTTCACCCAGGGTTTTCCAGACCACGCCGCCCCAGCCCGCCTCGAAGGCGCGCACCACGTTGTAGGCCTTGTCGGTCGGTGGCGCGGAGGCCAGCCAGAACGGATTGGGTGACTTGATGCCAGCGAAGACAATCGACAGATCGGCCATTTATGCAGCCTCCACGTTGAGCATCAATTGAGTGTGCATGGCCTCGGCGGCCCGCTTGCCATGCTGTACGGCTTGCACGGTCAGGTCTTGATCAAGGCTGGTGCAGTCGCCGCCGGCATACACGCCGGGAATGCTGGTGCGCAGGTTTGCATCCACGGCAATCCGTTCACCTTGACGCTTGAGTTCACGGGCCAGCGGGTCGGCGAGGGCGCTGCCGTCGAAGGCCTGGCCGATGGCTTTGAAGATCGCGTCGGCAGCCAGCTCGAAGGTTTCACCGGTGGTTTGCAGACGACCTTCAACCAGATGCGTGCGGGCGAAACGCATGCCGCGCACCCGACCGTTGTCGTCAAGCAGAACGGTGTCCGGTTGCGCCCAGGTCAACAGCCGTACCTGATTGGCTTTGGCGATGTCCTGTTCGTGATGAGTCGCGCCCATGTCCTCGACGCCCCGGCGGTACACCAGATTGACGTCGTGAGCACCGAGACGGGCCATTTGCACGGCCATGTCGATGGCGGTGTTGCCCGCGCCAAGGACGATGCAACGGTCAGCCAGCGGCAGTTGCGTCAGGTCATCGGCCTGGCGCAATTCGCGGATGTAATCGGTGGCAGCCACAAGCCCTGGCGCCTCTTCGTCGGCCAGTCCCAGTTGCTTGCTCGCCGCCAGACCGAGGCCAAGAAACACCGCGTCGAATTGCTGATGCAATTCGCTGAGTGTCAGGTTCTCCCCGAGTCGGTGCCCATGGCGGATTTCGATTCCGCCGATCTGCAGCAGGAAGTCGAGTTCCTGCTGTGCGTAATCGTCGACCAGTTTGTATTTGGCGATCCCGTATTCGTTGAGCCCGCCTGCCTTCTCTCGCGCTTCGAAAATCACCACGTCGTGTCCATGCATGGCACTGCGGTGGGCGCAGGACAGCCCGGCCGGACCGGCCCCGACCACGGCGATGCGCTTGCCGGTAGCGGCGGCGCGGGGGAACGGGTGCTCGCTGAAGTGTGCGTTGTCCACGGCATAGCGTTGCAGCAGGCCGATCAACACCGGCGCGCATTCGTGGGCGTTGTTGCGCACGCAGGCTTGTTGGCAAAGGATCTCCGTCGGGCAGACCCGTGCGCAGCTGCCGCCGAGGATGTTGGCCGACAGGATTTTTTGCGCTGCACCCTGCACGTTGTCCTGATGGATATTGCGGATGAACGATGGAATATCGATCTCGCTCGGGCAGGCGTTCACGCACGGCGCGTCGTAGCAATACAGGCAGCGCGAGGCCTCGAGGTGCGCCTGGCGATCATTGAGTGGCGGCGCCAGGTCGGTGAAATGGCCGGCGAGGGTGGCCGCGTTCTCAGCGGGATGCGGGAGGTGGTCCAGGGTCTTGATCACGGTTTTGGCCTCACGGTGATTGAGGTGCTGCCTCTGATGGGCATGTTTTTTTGCTTCGCCACAGAGAATCGGGTCAGCGTTTCACGGCAACCGGCTGGTTCAACTCCGCTCGCTTGCTCAGCAAATCAAACACCGCCGGGTACGCCGGCCGTTCGATATAGCGCCCGGCGCCCCGTTCGGCCCGCAGGTCGCCATCGGCCCAGACCACACGGCCCTGGCTGATGGTGTGGCTCGGCACGCCGCGCACGGTCTTGCCTTCGAAGATGTTGAAATCGACCTGCTGGTGATGGGTCTTGGCGGAAATGGTCCGGGTGCCTTGCGGATCCCACAGCACCAGGTCGGCATCGGCGCCGACGCGGATCGCGCCTTTGCGCGGGTAGAGGTTGAAGATCTTCGCCGTGTTGGTGGAGGTGAGGGCGACGAATTGCTGCATCGAAAAACGCCCGGTGTTCACGCCTTCATCCCATAGCACCGCCATACGGTCTTCGATACCGGCCGTGCCGTTGGGGATTTTGCTGAAGTCATCCTTGCCGGCGGCTTTTTGCTCGGCGCAAAAGCAGCAGTGGTCGGTGGCGGTGGTGTGCAGGCTACCCGATTGCAGGCCATGCCAAAGAGCCTCCTGATGACCGCGCGGGCGGAACGGCGGGCTCATCACGTAGCCGGCAGCGGTCTGCCAGTCCGGGTGCTGATAGACGCTGTCGTCCAGCAGCAAGTGCCCGGCCAGCACTTCACCGTAGACCGGCTGGCCCTTGGCCCGGGCATAGGTGATTTCGTCGAGGGCTTCCTTGGTCGACACGTGCACCAGATACAGCGGCGTGCCGAGGGTTTCGGCAATGCGGATCGCCCGGCTCGCGGCTTCACCTTCCACCTGGGAGGGGCGCGACAACGGATGTGCCTCCGGCCCGGTCATGCCCTGGGCCATCAGTTTGCGTTGCAGGTGATAGACCAACTCGCCGTTTTCGGCATGCACGGTGGGTACGGCACCCAGTTCCAGGCAGCGCTCGAAACTGGCCACCAGGGTGTCATCGGCGGCCATGATCGCGTTCTTGTAAGCCATGAAATGCTTGAAGCTGTTGACCCCGTGGTGGGCCACCAGTTCGGCCATTTCTTCGCGGACCTGTTCGCTCCACCAGGTGATCGCCACATGGAATCCGTAGTCGGACGCCGACTTCTCGGCCCAGCCACGCCATTGATGAAACGCCTCCATCAAAGACTGCTGCGGGTTGGGAATCACAAAGTCGATGATCGAAGTCGTGCCGCCGGCCAGTCCCGCCGCCGTGCCGCTGAAGAAGTCTTCGCTGGCCACCGTGCCCATGAAGGGCAGTTGCATGTGCGTGTGCGGATCAATGCCGCCGGGCATCAGGTACTGACCGCTGCCGTCGAGTACTTCTGCGCCGGCGGGAATAGCCAGGTTATCGCCGATGGCCTTGATCACGCCGTCTGCGCAATACACATCGGCGCGATAACTTTCATCATGGGTAATAACGGTAGCGCCACGGATCAACAGAGACATGCCGAGTTCCTCGCAGGCAATGACCGGCTGGTACCGGTTCTAGGTGTTTTATATACAGCGAGTGCCAACAGGGATATTCCTGTCAGCACTGTCAGGATTAAACGCTAGCTGCAGTTTATGGAATCAGCAAGAATATTTTTTATAAGCTTATTGATGTTTTAAAGCATTGAAAAATAAAGGATTAAAACTTAAATCACCAAAATGGTGAGACCTCTCACCATTTTGACGCACTTGACAGGATCCAAATATGGTCAAGATTTCTTATGTGAAATCAGCTGTTTGAGAAGGGTCTATGATTGATGCGCGACTTTGAAAAAAATATCCGCGCACCAGATTGAGTCCTGACTGTTTGGACAACTTGCCTGAGACACAGCCCGAAGGGCGCGGCAAAGAGTCCAGGCAGTAAATAAAATCGATAAAAACCAGTTAGTTGCAAAGTGTTATGGAACTGCCCGATGCGCAAGCGGGGCACTCGGCACGTTTATTGATTCCGCCAGTCCCTGATGAGCAACAATAATCAAAAGAACAGTGGAGCGGCCATGCAACAGATCAGATCGCAAGTGACCGAGCGCGACGGCTTGTTTGAGCTTGAAGCCGGCAGCGATGTCCTCGACAGTCCCCGTTACAACCACGACATCGCACCGACCAAGGTGCGTGAACGAACCTGGAACAAATGGCACATCACCGCGCTGTGGGTCGGCATGGCGATTTGCGTGCCGACCTACACCCTCGGCGGCGTATTGACCGCGTACTTCGGCCTCAGCGTCGGTGAAGCGCTGCTGGCGATTCTGTTCGCCAACATCATTGTGCTGATTCCGCTGACGCTCAATGCCTTTCCCGGCACCAAGTACGGCATCCCGTTTCCAGTATTGCTGCGTTCGTCCTTCGGCATCCTCGGGTCCAACATCCCGTGCCTGATCCGTGCGCTGGTGGCGTGTGGCTGGTTCGGTATCCAGACGATGTTCGGTGGCCTGGCGATTCACCTGTTCCTCGGTTCGGTGTTCGAAGGCTGGAAATCCCTGGGTGGCACCGGTGAGGTGATTGGCTTCATGGTGTTCTGGGCGCTGAACCTGTGGGTGGTGATTCGCGGTGCCGAGTCGATCAAATGGCTGGAGACGCTTTCTGCACCGTTACTGGTGGCCGTGGGCGTGGGGCTGCTGGTGTGGGCGATGCCAAACGTGTCGATGAGCGAACTGCTGGCCATCCCGGCCAAGCGCCCCGAAGGCGCCGGCGTGGCGAGTTACTTCGCCGCCGGGCTGACAGCGATGGTCGGCTTCTGGGCCACGCTGTCGTTGAATATCCCGGACTTCAGCCGCTATGCAAAAAGCCAGAAGGACCAGATTGTCGGGCAGATCATCGGCCTGCCGCTGACCATGTTCCTGTTTGCCTCCCTTGGGGTGGTGATGACCGCGGCGTCGGTGAAACTGGTGGGGGTAACGGTGTCCGATCCGGTGACCCTGATCGGACACATCCAGAGCCCGATGTGGGTCGCGCTGGCAATGGCGTTGATCATCATCGCCACCCTGTCGACCAACACCGCGGCCAACATCGTCTCGCCGACCAACGACTTCCAGAACATCGCGCCCAAGGTGATCAACCGCACCAACGCCGTGCTGCTCACCGGGCTGGTCGGTCTGGCCTTGATGGCCCATGAACTGTTGAAAAAGCTCGGCCTGATCGTCTCGGACATCAGCCTGGAAACCGTTTACTCCAACTGGTTGCTCGGCTATTCCAGCCTGCTCGGGCCGATCGCCGGGATCATGGTGGTGGACTATTTCCTGGTCAAGAAACAGCAACTGGACCTCGCCGGCCTGTATCGCGATGACGTGTATCCCGCGTGGAACTGGAGCGGTTTCATCGCTTTTGGTGTGCCAGTGGTGTTGACGTTGTTGTCGCTGGGCAGCGATGCGTTCAGCTGGTTCTACAGCTATGGCTGGTTTACCGGCTCGGCGCTGGGCGGGTTGATTTATTACGGGTTGAGTGTGATGCGGCCTAGCCCGTCTGTTGCGAAATCTGCGGTGTGAAGACTGGCCTCTTCGCAAGCAGGCTCGCTCCCACAGGGAAATGCATTGCAATGTGGGAGCGAGCCCGCTCGCGAAGGCGGAGGCACAAACACCAACGAAACACCTGAAGAAATCCATAAGAACAGCCTGAGGAGATCACCATGAACGCGGCCGTAGACGTTCTGCAATCCACCCATCAGCACATCAATCGCGATCGTTTGTGGCAATCGCTCATGGAACTGGCCAGGCTCGGTGCCACCGTCAAGGGCGGCGTCTGTCGCCTGGCCCTGACCGATCTCGACCGCCAGGCCCGGGACATTTTCGTCAACTGGTGTGAGGAGGCGGGCTGCACCGTCAGCGTCGACGCCGTCGGCAACATCTTCGCCCGCCGCCCTGGACGTAACCCGAACCTGCCGCCGGTGATGACCGGTAGCCACATCGACACCCAGCCCACCGGCGGCAAGTTCGACGGTTGTTTCGGCGTACTGGCCGGCGTCGAAGTGCTGCGCACGCTGAACGACATGAAGATAGAAACCGAGGCTCCGCTGGAAGTGGTGGTCTGGACCAACGAAGAGGGCTCGCGTTTCGCTCCATGCATGATGGGCTCCGGTGTGTTCGCGGAAAAATTCACGCTTGAAGAAACCCTGGCCAAGGTCGACGCCGAGGGCGTGACGGTGGGCGAGGCGCTCAACGCCATTGGCTATGCGGGCGAACGCAAGGTCAGCGGGCACAATGTCGGTGCCTACTTCGAAGCCCACATCGAGCAAGGCCCGATTCTCGAAGACGAACGTAAAACCATCGGTGTCGTGATGGGTGCCCTCGGGCAAAAATGGTTCGACCTGAAACTGCGCGGCGTCGAAGCCCATGCCGGCCCGACGCCGATGCACCTGCGCAAGGACGCCCTGGTCGGCGCCGCGGTGATCGTCGGCGCGGTCAATCGCGCCGCCCTCGGCCATCAACCCCACGCCTGTGGCACCGTCGGTTGCCTGCAGGCCTATCCCGGCTCGCGCAATGTCATTCCCGGTGAAGTGCGCATGACCCTGGACTTCCGCCATCTGGAGCCGGCACGGCTGGATTCGATGATCGCCGAAGTCCGTGAAGTCATCGAAACCACCTGCGAAGAACACGGCCTGACCTTCGAACTCACACCCACGGCGGACTTCCCGCCACTCTACTTCGACAAGGGTTGCGTTGAAGCCGTGCGCGGCGCTGCCCAGGGCCTGGGCCTTTCGCACATGGACATCGTCAGTGGCGCAGGTCACGACGCGATCTTCCTCGCCGAACTCGGCCCGGCCGGCATGATCTTCGTGCCGTGCGAAGGCGGCATCAGCCACAACGAAATCGAAAACGCCGCACCGGATGATCTGGCTGCCGGGTGCGCGGTACTGTTGCGGGCGATGCTGGCGGCGTCGGCGGCATTGGCAAAAGGTGAGTTGGCGGCTTGAACCCGCAATAAAAAGCGGCCTTCAGCAGTCCCTACTGGTGATTTTCGTAGGCGCTGCCTAAGGCTGCGATGTTTTGCTTTTCGAGTCATCGCTGCATCATCAGGTTTGCACTCCCACAGGGTTATCTGCACTATCCAAACACCGGGCGGTCGTAGTCTTCACAGGGTCACAACACGTGTGGAGCCACAATGAGTCAGGACATCCTGAGCACCGAAACCAATCGTCGCCAGTTGCAACAAATTATCGCCGGGCTGTCCGACGGGGTCATCGTGCTCGACCCCGATCAGAGCATCCTCTGGGCCAACGATGCGGCACTGGCCATGCACGGCGTGGAACACGTCAGCGACCTCGGCGCCAATGCCAGGGCCTACACCAAGCGTTTTGCCCTGCGCTACCGCAACAACCATGTGGTGCCGGTCGACAGCTACCCCATCAACCGCGTTGCCCGGGGGGAGACCTTCAGCGACGTGCTGGTTGAACTGACCTGTGCGCAGGACCAGGAACAACGCAACTGGGTGCATCGCGTGCGCAGCCTGGTGTTGGCCGACAGCCGTGGCGAGCCGGAATCGCTGGTGCTGATCATGGACGACGTCACCGATTGGGCCAGCGCCGAGCACCGTTTCGAAAAAACCTTCTCCGCCAACCCCGCGCCGGCAGTGATCTGTCGTCTCAGTGATTTGCGTTACATCAAGGTCAATCCGGGCTTCCTTGAAATGACCGGTTTCACCCGCGATCAGGTGATCGGCACGTCCACCTACGAGCTGGACGTGCTGGAGCAGGCCGAAAACAAGGAGTTGGCCAAACAGCGCCTGCGCGAAGGGGCCACCATCCCGCAAATGCAGGCCGAGTTGCGCATGGCTGACGGCTCAGGCAAACAGGTGATCGTCGCCGGTCAACCCCTTGAGCTACACGACCAGCCTTGCATGTTGTTTTCTTTCGTCGACATGGAGCCACGGCACAAGGCTGAAGTTGCCTTGCGCCAGAGCGAGGAGCGTTTCGCCAAAGCCTTTCGCCTATCCCCGGTGCCTATTCTGCTGTGCGGCGCGGGTGATCAGGTCGTGCTCGATGTCAACGAGGCATTTCTCGACACCCTCGGTTACCCCAGTGAACAGGTCTTGGGCGAGAGCATTGCGCAAATTGATTTCTTCGATGACAAGAACGCCCGAACGCGGCTGTTCTCGGCACTGGAGAAAATCGGAAGCCTGGATCGCATCGATGTTCGTGTGCGCAAGAAAGACTCTGAACTGATTGATTGCGCGGTGTCGGCCGACACCGTGAACATTCAGGAAAAACCGTGCTATCTGCTGGTGTTGATGGACATCACCGAGCGCAAGCGCACCGAGCTGGAGCTGGTGTCGGCCATCGAAGAAGTGATGAAAGACGCCTCGTGGTTCAGCCGCACGCTGATTGAAAAGCTGGCCAATGTAAAAAGCGTCAATTCACCGCGATTGCCCAGCGTTTCATTCACCGATCTGACGGCGCGTGAGCGTGATGTACTGGGTCTGATCTGCGAGGGCCTGGCCGACAAGGAAATCGCCGCGCGCTTGAAACTGGCGCCCAATACCGTACGAAATCACGTGGCAACGGTGTACTCCAAGCTGGATGTGCACAGCCGCAGTGAAGCGATCGTCTGGGCGCGCGAGCGAGGATTGTTCGCCGGAGCGTGGCGAAATAAAGGCCAACGTTAAGGTGCAAATGCACTAACTAACGGGGTGCAATTTAATGTGTTGACCGATTGCCGCGGCTTTTAGGCTATTGGAGGAGGGCAGGTGTTCGCGGATCGCCAGCCTGTCTCCTTCGAAACCGCTAAAGGAACGGCCTGATGAACCTGCAACACCACGATTTACACCGCCAGGGTCAACCGCAATGATTACGCTGGCCCAACTGCGGACCCTGATCGAGCACAGTTTTTCACCGCTGGCCTGTGAGTGCAGCATCTCAGGCGACCACTCATTGACGGTCAAACTCTATCACCCGGTTTCGGGACGTGTGGACCTGGTGGTCAGTGGCTTGAACATGACAAGACTGCAATCGGCTGAAGCAGTGGCGACCCTGATTGAAGAATTACGCTACGAATTGCAAAGCAATACCCTGCATCGTCCCGATCCAGTGATGTAAGAACTGCCAGGTTTTCATGGTTCTGGTCATTGATTGGGCTATAAGTGATACGCCACTGGTTTTTTTGTGACAGGTCTGTGGATTTTGCGCGCAGGTTTTGTTGTCACAAAAAAGTGTCGATCACTTATCGCGGGTCAACCTATGAAAAATCTTGGGAAACGCGTTTGTACACCTCTGTCGCTGGCATTCTGCGTAGCGATCCTCGGTGGTTGCGCCAGTCCGCCGCCACCTCCACCGGTCACCCCACCGCCGCCACCTGAACGTACCTGCCAGACCCTGGATAAAACCGATGTCATGGGCGATGTGCGTGGCGAAAATGGCGAGGTGACACGAGTCACCACGACCACTCGCTGTATTACCCAGTAGGGAAAACACATGGAACCTGTGGGAGCGAGCTCGCTCCCACAGGGGTTGTGTGGTCTAGACCATCAGGACAGGAAGCCGCCGTCCACGTTCAGCGAAACGCCCGTGGTGTAGCTGGAGGCGTCGCTGGCCAGGTACAGCACGGCGCCGGCCATTTCGCTCGGGTCGGCTACGCGCTTTAGCGGGATTTGCTGCAGTGCGGTGTTCAGGATCGCCTCATTCTTGACCAGTGCCGAAGCGAATTTGGTGTCGGTCAGACCCGGCAGCAGCGCGTTGCAGCGGATGCCGAACTGCGCGCACTCCTTGGCGAAGACCTTGGTCATGTTGATGACCGCCGCCTTGGTCACCGAATAGATGCCCTGGAAGATCCCCGGCGAAACGCCATTGATCGAAGCGACGTTGATGATGCTGCCGCCACCGTTTTCACGCATCAGCTTGCCGGCTTCCACCGACATGAAGAAGTAGCCGCGAATGTTCACGTCGACGGTTTTCTGGAACGCGCCGAGGTCAGTGTCCAGCACGTTGCAGAACTGCGGGTTGGTGGCGGCGTTGTTGACCAGAATGTCCAGGCGACCGAACTGTTCCTTGATCCCGGCGAAGACCTGGCTGATCTGTTCCATTTCGCCAATATGGCAGGCGATGGCGGTGGCTTTGCCGCCGGCAGCGATGATCGCGTCGGCCACGTGCTGGCAACCGTCGAGCTTGCGGCTCGAGACGATCACATGGGCGCCTTGCTGGGCCAGCAGTTTGGCAATGGCCTCACCGATGCCACGGCTGGCGCCGGAGACGAATGCGATCTTGCCGTCGAGGTCGAACAACTGAGTCTTGGACATGGGATTCCCTTTTAATGAAGTCTTGTTATGGGGCCAAAGGCGGGGTCAGAGGCTGGATGTCTGGATGACCTGCAAGCTCATCTGCTCCAGCAGTTTGTTCATGTGAATGAACTGCGCGAAGCGTTTGTCCTGGGTCTGGCCATGGTAGAAGCGGTAGTAGATCTGCTGCACGATGCCGGCCAGGCGGAACAGGCCGTAGGTGTAGTAGAAATCGAAATTGTCGATCTGGATGCCGGAACGCTGGGCGTAATAGTCGACGAACTCGCGGCGAGTCAGCATGCCCGGGGCGTGGCTCGGTTGACGGCGCATCAACTGCACCGGCGCCGGG
The DNA here is from genome assembly GCF_001945365.1 of Pseudomonas reinekei. Taxonomy (GTDB): domain Bacteria; phylum Pseudomonadota; class Gammaproteobacteria; order Pseudomonadales; family Pseudomonadaceae; genus Aquipseudomonas; species Aquipseudomonas reinekei. The sequence goes on along the minus strand of NZ_MSTQ01000001.1, from coordinate 405,195 downwards.
TCGCCGGCTTCGATCCAGTAGGCGAGGGTGTTGCCAAGGTCCATCAGCGGGTCGCCGAGGGTGGTCAGTTCCCAGTCGAGCACGCCGATGATCTGCATCGGATTGTTCGGGTCGAGGATGACGTTGTCGAAGCGGTAATCGTTGTGAACGATGCTGGAGGTCGGGTGATCGGCGGGCATCTTGTCGTGGAGCCAGGCTTTGACCACTTCCCAAAGCGGCGCATCGGGGGTCAGGGCTTTTTCGTAACGGTCGCTCCAGCCTTTGATCTGCCGCGCCACATAGCCTTCAGGTTTGCCGAGGTCGCCCAGGCCATAGGCGTTGTAGTCGACCTGGTGCAGCTCGACGAACTTGTCGATGAAACTCTTGCACAGGGCTTCGGTTTTCGCTGAATCGAGCCCCAGTTCCGGCGGCAGTTCCGAGCGCAGGATGATGCCGTTGACCCGTTCCATCACATAGAACTCGGCGCCGATCACCGATTCGTCGGTGCAGTGCACATAGGCTTTCGGGCAGTACGGAAAACCGTCGCGCAATTGATTGAGAATGCGAAATTCGCGGCCCATGTCATGAGCGGATTTGGCCTTATGGCCGAACGGCGGCCGACGCAGGACAAACTCCTGCCCGGGGTATTCCAGCAAATAGGTAAGGTTCGACGCACCGCCCGGGAACTGGCTGATCTGCGGCAAGCCGCTCAAGCCCGGAATGTGGGCCTTGAGGTATGGATCGATCAGGCTGGCATCGAGTTCTTCGCCGGTACGGATACGGGTGGACTGGTCAGTAAGCGCCATGCTTATCCCTTCTGCTTATTTTGGAGGCCAGACATCATTGGCTAATCTAATGGTGCGCCTGGGGAGCCACAAGCGTGACCCGGTCTTATAGGTTAGCGTGTTGCCGGATAATCAGTGATCCTGATAGGTATGCAGCGACATCGGATCAGTCTCGTTTCACTCGACAGCTCTAGAAGTCCTTGCCAGGAAAATGCCGAAAGAGTACAAATGTACTCCATGACCCATCTGACTCCCCGCCGTACCGCCATCCTGACCTTTATCCGCGAGCGCATCGCGGAGCACGGTCAATCCCCGAGCCTCGCCGAAATCAGCGAGGCGTTCGGCTTCGCCTCCCGCAGTGTGGCGCGCAAGCATGTGCTGGCGCTCACCGAAGCCGGGTTTATCGAGGTCAACCCGAATCAGGCCCGGGGCATTCGCCTGCTCGGGCAACCGCCGCGTCCCGAGTTGCTGGACATCCCGGTACTCGGCCGAGTGGCGGCGGGTGCGCCGATCGGGGCCGATGCCGACATTCATAGCCGCTTGCTGCTCGATCCGTCGATCTTTTCCCGGGTGCCGGACTACATGTTGCGGGTGCGCGGGGATTCGATGATCGAGGACGGCATTCTCGACGGCGATCTGGTGGGCGTGCACCGCAATCCCGAAGCGCTCAACGGCCAGATCGTCGTGGCGCGCCTCGACGGCGAAGTCACCATCAAGCGCTTCGAGCGGGTCGGCGACACGGTTCGGCTGTTGCCGCGCAACCCGGCCTATCAGCCGATCATCGTCGAAGCCGACCGCGACCTGGCTATCGAAGGGGTGTTCTGCGGCCTGGTGAGGCAAGGCTGATGGGCGCCGTCGTTGCGTTGGATACGCTGTTCAATGGTGGCCAGGTCTGGAAGGGCCGGCCTGCGCCGCCGGCCGTCAGCCCGCAACCCACCGGGCATGCGGCGCTCGACGCGGCGCTGCCCACGGGCGGCTGGCCCGAGGCGGCGCTGACGGAGATTCTGCTGACCGGGCAGGGCGTCGGCGAGTTGCAACTGGTGTGGCCGGCGCTGGCGCGATTGTCGGCGGCAGGCGAGCGCATTGTGCTGGTGGCGCCGCCGTACGTGCCGTACCCCCAGGCCTGGCAGAGTGCCGGGGTCGATCTGCGCCAGTTGTCGATCATCCAGGCCAGCGAGCGCGATGCGCTGTGGGCCGCGGAACAATGTTTGCGTTCGGGCAGTTGCGGCGCGGTGCTGTGCTGGCCGCACAAGGCTGATGACCGCGCCTTGCGCCGTTTGCAGGTGGCGGCGGAAACCGGCTCGACCCTGGCCTTCGCCTATCGCTCGCTCAGTGAAGCAGTCAACCCTTCGCCTGCGGCGCTGCGAATCGCCATCGATGCCAAACCGGCGCAATTGCGCGTGCTCAAGTGTCGGGGCGGGCTGGCCCGTTCGGCGCCGATTGCTTTCGCCGTAGGGCATTGAGGTTGCCATGCGCTGGGTTTGTATCCTTTTCCCGCAATTGGCGCTGGACGCGGTATTGCGTCAGCGCGCCGACCCCGATGAGCCGCTGGCGCTGCTGACAGGCCCGGCCCAGCGACGGATGCTGCAAGCGGTCAACGGTCCGGCACGCGAACTGGGCCTGCGCCCCGGTCAGTCCATGAGCGCCGCCCAGGCCCTTAGCAAAGGATTCGCCACGGCGGAGTACGACGTCGCCGACATTGAACACTGGCAGCAGTTTCTGGCGGCCTGGGCTTATCGGTTCAGTTCCCAGGTCAGCGTGCATTACCCGCGGGCGCTGGTGTTTGAAATCGAGTCGAGCCTGGGCCTGTTTGGCGACTGGCCGCAATTCGAGGCACGCCTGCGCCGGGAGCTTGGCGAGCTGGGCTTTCGTCACCGCATTGTCGCTGCGCCCAACCCGGCGGCGGCGCGAATGTTGGCCAATGCCTATGACGGCCTGGTGGTGCCCAATGATCAAGCCTTGCAGTATCACCTCGGGCAAATGCCCGTCGACCGCATTGGCCTGGAGGCCAGCGTCGCCACGGCTTTATCGCGCATGGGGTTGCGCACCCTGAGTCAGGTGCAGGCCTTGCCGCGGCACAGCCTGGCCCGGCGTTTCGAAGCCCAGGTGCTCAGGCATCTGGACACCTTGCTTGGGCGGCGGCGGTTGGCGCTGGCGTTCTACCTGCCGCCGGATCGCTTCGATGTGCGCATCGAACTCAATTTCGATGTGCAGTCCCATCAGGCCTTGCTGTTTCCATTGCGCCGCTTGACCGGCGACCTGTCGGCGTTTCTCTGTGGTCGCGACAGCGGCGTGCAGCGTTTTGACCTGCACCTGGAACACGCCGGCTTGCCGGACACGGTCATCAAGGTCGGTCTGCTCAGCGCTGAACGCGATCCGGCGATGCTCTTCGAATTGGCCCGGGGGCGACTGGAGCAGGTTCAGGTTGAGGCGCCGGTGCGCGGTTTTCGCCTGCGCGCCGAAGACTTGCCGGCCTTCGTGCCACAGTTTCAGGAACTGTTCGATGATCGCCCGCAGCAATCCTTGCCCTGGGAACAACTGCGCGAACGCTTGCGTGCACGGCTTGGGGATGAGGCGGTGCATGGCTTGCGCTTTCAGGCCGATCACCGCCCCGAGTGCGCGTGGCAGGCCAGTGCCGACAGCCAGCCCTGCGCAGCATTCCCGACCGTGCAGCGCCCGGGCTGGCTGCTGACCGAACCGCTGACGGTGCATGAGGGGTCGACCCGCATTCTCATGGGGCCGGAACGTATCGAGTCCGGCTGGTGGGACGGTGATGACGTGCGCCGTGATTACTACCTGATCGAAACCCGCGCCGGCCAGCAGGGCTGGGCTTATCGGGTGGTCGGCGAGGACGGTCCGCTGTGGCTGCAAGGCTGGTTCGCATGAGTGCCGGGTATGCCGAACTGCACTGTCTGTCGAACTTCAGTTTCCAGCGCGGTGCTTCCAGCGCCCTCGAACTGTTTCAACGGGCGAAAAAGCAGGGTTACCAAGCCCTGGCGATCACCGACGAGTGCACGTTGGCCGGGATCGTCCGTGCCTGGCAAGCGGCTAAATCCGTGGAACTGCCGCTGATCATCGGCAGCGAAATCCGCATCGAAAACGGCCCGAAACTGGTGCTGCTGGTGGAGAACCTCGAGGGGTATCAGACGCTGTGTCGATTGATCACCCGCGCCCGACGTCGTACGCAGAAAGGCCAGTACCGGGTATTGCGTGAGGATTTCAGCGAACCCTTGCCGGGGCTGTTGGCGTTGTGGGTGCCCGACGCGGTCAATGACGTCGAACAGGGTCGCTGGTTGCAGCAGGCCTTCCCCGAACGCCTGTGGCTGGCGGTGCAATTGCACCGGTGCCAGGACGATACCCGCCGCCTCAACGACCTGCTGGCCCTGGCCCGGGAGCTGCGGATTACGCCGGTGGCCAGCGGCGATGTGCACATGCACGCGCGCGGACGCCGGGCCTTGCAGGACACCATGACCGCGATCCGCAATCACTTGCCGGTGGCCGACGCCGGGTTGCGTCTGCACCCCAACGGTGAACGGCATCTGCGCAGCCTCGACGTGCTCTCCGGTCTGTATCCGCCAGCCTTGCTCGACGAAACACTGGCCATTGCCCGACGCTGCACGTTCGACCTCGGCCAGTTGCGCTATCAATATCCCCGGGAGCTGGTGCCCAATGGGCATTCGGCCTCATCGTGGTTGCGCGATCTGACAGAGAAGGGCATCGCCTGGCGTTGGCCAAAAGGCCCGAAGGTCGAGGTGCTCAAACAGATCGACAAAGAACTGGAGCTGATCGCCGAACTGGGTTACGAAAGCTATTTCCTGACGGTCCACGACATCGTGCGTTTCGCCCGTGACCAGCAGATTCTTTGTCAGGGACGCGGTTCTGCCGCTAACTCGGCGGTGTGTTTTGCCTTGGGCATCACCGAAATCGATCCGGATCGCACCACGTTGCTGTTTGAGCGTTTTCTATCCAAAGAACGCAACGAACCGCCGGACATCGACGTTGATTTCGAGCACGAGCGGCGTGAGGAAGTCTTGCAGTACGTGTTCCAGCGTTATGGCCGTGCCCGCGCGGCGCTGACGGCGGTGGTCAGCACCTACCATGCTGCGGGCGCAGTGCGCGACGTGGCCAAGGCGCTGGGTTTGCCGCCGGACCAGATTAATGCCCTGGCCGACTGCTGCGGTCACTGGAGCGACGAAACTCCACCGGTAGAACGGTTGATCGAGGGCGGTTTCGATCCCGAAAGCCCTGTACTTCGACGAGTGTTGAGCCTGACGGGGCAACTGATCGGTTTCCCCCGGCACCTGTCCCAGCACCCCGGTGGTTTCGTGATTTCCGAGCAGCCGCTGGACAGCCTGGTCCCGGTGGAAAATGCGGCCATGGCCGAGCGCACCATCATCCAGTGGGACAAGGACGACCTCGACGCGGTGGGCCTGCTCAAGGTCGACATTCTCGCGCTGGGCATGCTCAGCGCGATTCGTCGTTGCTTCGACCTGTTGCGCCACCACCGAAGCCTCGACCTGAGCCTGGCGACGATCCCGTCCGAAGATGCGGCCACCTACGAAATGATCGGCCGTGCCGATACCGTCGGCGTGTTCCAGATCGAGTCCCGGGCGCAGATGTCGATGCTGCCGAGGCTGCGGCCCAAGACGTTCTACGATCTGGTGATCGAGGTGGCGATTGTGCGCCCCGGGCCGATCCAGGGCGGCATGGTGCACCCGTACCTGCGACGACGAAACAAGGAAGAACCCGAAGTTTATCCGTCGCCGGAACTGGAAGTGGTGCTCAAACGCACCCTTGGCGTGCCGTTGTTTCAGGAACAAGTGATGCAGATCGCGATTGTCGCCGCCGACTACAGCCCCGGTGAGGCCGATCAGTTACGCCGCTCCATGGCCGCCTGGAAACGTCATGGCGGGCTTGAACCGCACAAGGAGCGGCTGGCGGCCGGGATGAAGAAAAACGGCTATAGCGCCGAGTTCGCCACGCAGATTTTCGAGCAGATCAAAGGCTTTGGCAGTTACGGGTTTCCCGAGTCCCACGCCGCGAGTTTTGCCTTGTTGACCTACGCCAGTTGCTGGCTGAAATGCCACGAACCGGCGGCGTTCGCCTGTGCGCTGATCAACAGTTGGCCCATGGGGTTCTACAGCCCGGACCAGATTCTGCAGGACGCGCGTCGCCATCACTTGCAGATTCGTCCGGTGGACGTGCGTGCCAGCGACTGGGATTGCAGCCTGGAGCCGGTCACTGGCGCGCAACCGGCGATTCGCATGGGCCTGAGGATGATCAAGGGCTTTCGTGAGGGCGATGCCCGGCGTATTGAAGCGGCCCGTAGCGCAGGCGCGTTTACCGACATCGCCGACCTGGGCGAGCGTGCGCGACTCGATGCCCGCGCCCAGGAGCAACTGGCCGATGCGGGTGCGTTGCGCGGGCTGGCGGGTGATCGTCATCGGGCGCGCTGGGAGGTCGCGGGGGTACAGAAACAGCTCGGCTTGTTTGCCGGTCTGCCAAGTCAGGAGGAGGGCGCAATCGTGCTGCCCACACCCACCGTCGGCGAAGACCTGCAGGCCGATTACAACAGCCTCGGCACCACCCTCGGTCCGCATCCGCTGGCGCTGCTGCGCGCAGAGCTGAAAACCCGGCGCTGCCGCAGTTCGAAGGAGCTGCTGGATGTGGAGCATGGGCGCCCGGTCAGCGTCGCCGGGCTGGTGACCGGCCGACAACGGCCAGGCACCGCCAGCGGCGTGACCTTTGTCACTCTGGAAGACGAGTTCGGCAACGTCAACGTGGTGGTCTGGCGCGATCTGGCTGACCGGCAGCGAAAGGTGCTGGTGGGTTCGCAGTTGCTCAAGGTCGATGGTCGCTGGGAAAAGGAGGGCGAAGTGCGCCACCTGATTGCCGGACGCTTGAGTGATCTGAGCCCACTCCTTGACGGCATCAGCGTGCGCAGCCGCGACTTCCACTGACCTGTGGCGAAGCGATGTCTTCAATGCTTGTCATTTGAAATGGAAAACCTGTGGGAGCGAGCCTGCTCGCGATGGCGGTCTGGCAATCAATATTTGTGGTGTCTGATCAACCGCTTTCGCGAGCAGGCTCGCTCCCACCGGTGAGGTGTGAAAGCTGTTTATTTGGTAACAGGCCAGAATCGCTCGCCACCGCCTGGTGCATCGGTCCATGCCTGTAAAGAACGGGTGGGCAGGTCGAAGTAATCCCTGGTGCGCGCATAGCCATGCCCGCCCATCCGCCCGATCGCATCGAGCCCGAGCTGATCGATGTACAGGGTTTTCGGGTCGATGAGTTCATCACGCACATGGGCCATCAGCACTTCGCCGAAAATGATCTCCCGCGACTGGCCGATGGACAGCGCCATCATCCGTCGACACTCCAGCGCTACCGGGGCTTCGCCGATGCGCGGGCATTTGACGGTCGTGCCCGCAATGGCGGTGAGGCCAGCTGCGGTCAGTTCGTCAAAGCCAGGCGCAAAAGGTACGGCGCAGACGTTCATGGCTTCCACCAATGCATCGCTGACGATGTTCACCGTGAATTCCTGGTTGAGCTGGATGTTGCGGGTGGTGTCCTTGGGGCTTTGGTCGCCATAGTTTTCAACGCCCAGCGCGAGGATTGGCGGATCGGCGGAAAGCGCATTGAAAAAGCTGAACGGCGCGGCGTTGACCCGGCCTTCGCGATCGACGGTGGTGACCAGCGCGATGGGGCGGGGCACCACACTGCCGATCAGAATTTTGTACTTGTCCCGTGGGCTCAGTTGGCTGAAGTCGAAGCTTTGCATGGGCAAAAATCTCTAAAGGAGAGGATCAATGGCGCAGAGTGGCGCCTGTGCGCTGAAGTCGTCGGCGAACGGGATGGCCGGTTGGAACAGGGTCTTCCAGTCCGGTTGGCCGAAGGCCCGGTCGCTGTGGCTGCGCATCAGGGTTTCGAATTGCCGTTGGGCCTGGCGTTGCAAGGCGGGGTAGTCGACACCCTGAACCTGGCCGTCCTGCATCACGCAGCGGCCATTGATGTAACTGGCGATGCAGTCGTCACCGCGACCGGCCAGCAGCAGATTTTTCAAAGGATCGAACAACGGCCCCAAGTGCAGGCCGCGCAGGCTGAACACGGTGATGTCGGCTTGTGCTCCCGGCGCCAAGCGACCGATATCGTCACGGCCCAGAGCCTTGGCCCCCCCGAGGGTGGCGGCGTTGTACAGGTCCAGCGCGCTGGTCAGTTGATTGCCGCCCTCCATCAACCGGGCGATGTTCAGGCCTTGGCGCATGTTGTCCAGCAAGTCCGCCGGCCAGGTGTCGGTGCCGAGGGCGAAGTTGATGCCCTTGGCCCGGTAGCGACCGAAAGAGTTCAACGCCTCGCCGTCCCGGGCAAAGACCACCGGGCAATGCACCAGGCTCGCGCCGCCATCCACCACCCGTTGAAGATCTTCATCGCCACGGGTGTAGAGGCCGTGGGGCAGCAGGCTACGCGGATTCAAAAGTCCAAGCCGCTGCAACCAGCCCAGCGGTGACGTGCCGCGCAGTTGCTCGACCATGGCCACTTCGTCGAGGCCTTGACAGCAATGCAAACGCATCGGCGCGTTCAGTTCGCGGCTCAACGCGGCGGTGCGTTGCAGCAGCGCGGGTGTGCAGGTCTGGATGCGGTCGGGCAGCAGCGCGCCGCGAATCAGGCCGCCGTTGGCGCCGTCGAAATCACGGAAAAAACGCTCGGCAGCGTCGAGTCCGGCCATGCCCCGTGGCTCATCCCAGTGATGCGCCAGGGTACCGTCGGCCTGCCAGTAACTCATGCCGCTCATGTAGCAAGGTCCGAGGTAAGTGCGCAGGCCCAACTCGGCCGCCACACCGGCCACCGCAGCAAACTCGTCGTAGGTTTCCGCCCATTCGCGGTAATACATCGAGGTGATCGGCATGGCGGTGGTAATGCCGTTGCGGATCAACTGGGTGAAGGCGTAGCGATATTTGAAAACTTCCTCCTCGGGGCCATAACTCTCCCGTGGACCGCGGGCCAGATGCTCCGCGGACCACAGGCGGCCCATGTCGCGCTCATCGCCGTTGTCGAGGGTCAATACCGTGGAATCAAGATCGCCGAGGGCGTCCAGATCAATGAAGCCGGGGCCGATCAGCGCGTTGCCGTAGTCGATCCATTGATCCACCGGCCCGGCATAACCGCGCCCGACAAACTCGATGCGTGAACCGTTGAAGATCACTTCGCCGTCGCGCCATAGCACATGCTGGGCACCGTCAAAGCCGACCACGCAACTGGCCCGAAGCCCGATGCGCTTCACAGGCGGCTGTCCAGCAAGCGGCCACCCGCTGCGATTAACTGGCCCGCGCGATACACCTGCCGTAGCGGCCGCGAAACCACCGCTTCACCCAGTGTCTGTACCGGCATCAGCAGGAAGTCCGCTGGCTGGCCGATTTCCAGGCGATTCGCTTCGTACCCCAGGGCCTGGGCGCCATTCACCGTCGCGGCCTCAAACGCCGCCGCCAGTTCTTCGTCCTTGTTCAAATCGAAACGAAACGCCAGCAACATCGCGCGTTCCAGCATGTCGCCGTTGCCCATGGGCGACCAGGCATCACGGATGCCGTCCGAACCCAGGCATACATTCACCCCGGTTTCGCGCAGAGCGAGGAACGGCGGCACCGCGCAATCGGCGGGCGCCGAACTCATCAGCGAAATGCCCAAGGCGGCGAGGCGTTCGGCCACCGGTTTGACCTGGCTCCACGGCAGCATGCCGAGGCAGTAGGCGTGGCTGATCATCACTCGATTCTGGCGGCTGAAACGCTCGGTGTAGTCGGCAATCAGTGCAATCTGCCACAGGCCCAGTTCACCCTTGTCGTGCAGGTGAATGTCGACGCCACGGTCGAATTCGCTGGCCAGTTTGAACACGAAATCCAGCTGTGCGACAGGGTCGTTGTCGATGCCACAAGGGTCGAGTCCGCCGACGTTTTCCACGCCAAGGGCCATGGCTTCGCGCATCAATTGGGCGGTGCCGGGGCGGCTGATCAAACCCGTCTGCGGGAACACCACCAGTTGCAGGTCAATCAGATCCCGGTATTTTTCGCGCAGTTGCTGCATGGCCTCGACGTGACGCAGGCCGAACTCCGGGTCGATGTCGACGTGGCAGCGCATGGTCAGCGAACCCCGGGCGATGCAGTTTTCCAGCAGCGCGCCGGCCCGTTGCGCAATCGGCGAGGTGACCTCACGCAGGATTCTGCGCTCATTGGCGATGTAATCCTTGAGGGTTGGCCCGGCGCTGTTTGGGCGCCAGGGTTGCCCCCACAGGGTTTTGTCCAGGTGCACATGGCTTTCCACCAGGGCTGGGGTCAGCAAGTGGTTTTGGCCGTCGATGTCGGTGGCCAGCAGTTCGTTGGTCGAAGCCGGACGGCGTTGGGTGAACCGGCCGTTTTCGATCAGCAGGTCTTCGGCGGTTAAACCGTAGGGGCGCACGTTGCGCAGCCAGCGGGGTTGGGTCATACAAACCTCAAATTTGTGTGGTTGGGGAGGGCCTCATCGCTGGCAAGCCAGCTCCCACAGGATTTGGACGTGTTCACAAATCACTGTGGGAGCTGGCTTGCCAGCGATGGCCGCGACTCGGTCTCGGATCAGCCCTTGAGCTTTGCCCAAATCCGGTCCTGCAGCTCCCGCGCCTTGTTACTGCATTCCTTTTCCGGACGCAGGCGCGAGGCGAATTCGTCGGGCATGTTGATCGCATCCATGACCCGCCATTTGGCGTCGATCAGCTTGTCGCTCTGGATACCGTTGTCGTAGGCGATGGCGTTGGACACGGCGGCGGCGTTTTCCGGTTTCATCATCCAGTCGATGAAGATTTTCGCGTTGCCGGGATGCGGCGCGCTTTTCGGTACGGCGAAGTTGTCCTGGAACATCGCCAGGCCTTCCTTCGGATACACGTACTTGATGGTGCTCTTCTGCAAGGTGGCCCGGGCAGTAGAGCCGTTCCAGTTCTGCATCATGATCACTTCACCGCTGGCCATGCGGTCGACGGTGTTGTCCGAGCTGTACATCTTCAGGAACGGTTTCTGTTTTTGCAGCAGCTCCAGAATGCGCTTGGCGTCCTGCGGGTTTTCGCTGCATTCGTCGACATTCAGGTAATGGCTGGCGGCGTTGATCACGCTGCTGGACGTGTCGAGGGCGGCAAGTTGGCCTTGCAGTTCCTTGCGTGGTTCGAAGAATTCTTTCCACGAATCGTCAAGTTTGCCGCCAGGCACCCGCGCGCTGTCATAAGAGAACCCGGTGGTGCCCCACAGGTACGGCGCGGAGAACTTGCGGCCCGGGTCGAAGCTCGGGTCGCGGAACGCCGGTTTGACGTACTGGAAGTTGGGCAGGGCCGAGGCGTTGATTTCCAGCAGCAGGTCCTGGTTGATCAGGGTGCGCATGATCGACTGCGACGGCACGATCACGTCATACGCCGCGCCGCCGGCCTGCAACTTGGCCAGCAGGGTTTCGTTGCTGTCGTAGCCGTCCATGGTGACTTTGATGCCGGTCTCTTTTTCGAACTTGGCCAGCAGCTCGACCGGGTAGTAGTCGGTCCAGTTGTAGAAGAACAATTGCTTGGGCTCTGCAGCTTGTGCGGTAAAAACAGTCAAACAACTGAGGGCCAGACCGGCGATGCCGTCACGCATGCTTTTGTTTTTCATTAGAGAACGCTCCAGGTTCATTGGTTTTTGCCGCGCTGTCCCAGCCAGAAGGCCAGCACCACCAGCACGATGGAAATCACCAGCATCAGGGTGGAGATCGCATTGATCTCCGGCGTTACGCCTGACTTGATCGCCGAGAAGATGTACACCGGCAAGGTCGTTGAGCCGGGACCGGCGACGAAGAAGGTCATGATGAAATCGTCGAGGCTGACCACGAACGCCAGCACCGACCCGGACAGCACTGCCGGCCACAACAGCGGCAGCGTCACCCGGCGAAACACCTGCCACGGGTTGGCGTAGAGGTCGTTGGCCGCTTCCAGCAGGCTCTTGTCCAGGTCATTGAGCCGCGCGCGGATCGGCAGGTAGGCGAAGGGAATGCAAAAGCCGATGTGCGCGACGATCACCGTCAGCAACCCGAGCTTGATCCCCAGCGCCATGAACAGCAGCAGCGTGGCCACAGCAGTGACGATCTCCGGCAGGATCAGCGGCAGGTTGATCCCGCCTTCGACCATTCTCTGCCCATAGAACGGCCGGTAAGTCGCTAGTGCCGCGAGCAGCGCAATGGCGGTGGCGCAAACCGTGGCAATGCTGGCGACGATGATCGAGTTCAGTGCCGCCGTCTGGATCGACGGGTTGGCCAGGATCCGTCCGTACCAGGCGAACGAAAACTCGGTCCACACTGTCGCCGAACGGTTGGCGTTGAAGCTGTAGGCGATCAACACGACAATCGGCAGGTACAGATAGGCCAGGATCAGCAGGCTGACTTCGCGGGTCAGCGGCAGTTTTTTCAAGTGCAGGGCAATCATGTGGTGGCTCCCCGACGAAGGGTTTTGGCGGCGCTGCGGCTATACAGGGCGTACAGCACCAGCGACAGCAGCAGAATGCCCAGCAACAGGAACGACAGCGAACTGCCCAGCGGCCAGTTGCGCGCGGTGCCGAACTGCTGCTGGATCAGGTTGCCGATCATCAGCGTCTTGCCGCCGCCGAGGATCGCCGGGGTGATGAACGCACCGAGACTCGGCACAAATACCAGCAGCGACCCGGCAATCACCCCCGGCATCGACAGCGGCAGGATGATCCGCCGTAACGCATGCCAGCGATTGGCGCCGAGGTCATACGCGGCTTCCACCAGGCGCCAGTCGAGTTTTTCCAGGGTTGAGTAGATCGGCAAAATCATGAACGGCAGGAAGCTGTAGACCAGCCCGACGCTGACCGCGAAGTCGTTGTAGAGCAGGGTGATGCCACCGGCCTGGGGAAACAGCGCGTTGAGGCTTTGGGCGACCCAGCCGTGTTCGCGCAGGATGATCAACCAGGCGTAGTTGCGAATCAGCAGGTTGGTCCAGAACGGGATGGTGATCAGCAATACCATCAGGTTGCGTCGGCGCGGGGTCAAGCTCGACATCCACAACGCCACCGGAAAGCCGAACAGGAAGCACAGGATCGTGGTGCCACCGGCCTGGAACACCGACCGGATCAGCGCCTGGGCATAGACCCAGTTCAGCTCCAGTTCGCCATCGAAACCTTCCTGGAAAAACAGCTGCACGTAGCTTTGCAATTGCCAGTCGGCCTGCCAGTCGACGCCACCGTAGACGTTGCGCGGCAACAGGCTGATGTAGCCCATGATGCCCAGCGGAACGGCGATCAGGGCCAGCAGGGTCAGGACCACCGGGCTGAGCAACAGCGCACGGTTAAGGGCAGGGGAAGTGCTGCTGACGCTCATCTCAGGCCTCCATCAACAGGCAGGCGTGGGGCGGCAGGTTGACCGCGACGCGATCGCCGACCACCCGGCCATGGTTCAGGCCTTCGTTGTTCTCGCGCAGCATGACCTTGATGTCGTTGTTCAAGCGGCACTGATAGAGCGTCGCCGTGCCGACATACAACACGGCTTCGATCACGCCGCGCAGGTGATGCGGTTGCGTGGGGTCGACCAGTTGCGAGCGCTCCGGGCGAAACGCCAGTTGCACCTTGCCGCCATCGAAGCCGTGGGCCGGGCAGGGGATTTCCACCGGCATGCCGTTGGGCACGAAGAGGTTTTGGTTTTGCTGGCCACGCTTGAGGTGACCGGGAAGGAAGTTGATGTCGCCGATGAACTGCGCGACGAACTGATGCTGCGGGCGCTCGTAAATTTCATTGGGCGTGCCGATTTGCAGGATCTTCCCGGCCGACATCACCGCAATGCGATCGGACAGGGTCAGGGCTTCTTCCTGATCGTGGGTGACGAAAATGAAGGTGATCCCGGCTTCTTTCTGCACGCGCTTGAGTTCGACCTGCATTTCCTTGCGCAGCTTGAGGTCCAGCGCCGACAGCGGTTCATCCAGCAACAATACTTTGGGCTTTGGCGCCAGGGCCCGGGCCAGAGCAACCCGCTGCTGCTGGCCGCCCGACAGTTCCGCCGGTTTGCGCTTGGCCAGGTGTTGCATTTGCACCAGTGCCAGCATCTCATCGACGCGCTGCGGAATCAGTTTGCGATCAAGGCCCTGCATCTCGAGGCCGAAGGCGATATTCTGCGCAACACTCATGTGAGGAAACAGCGCGTAGCTCTGGAATACCGTATTGACCCGGCGCTTGAACGGCGGCAGATCATTGACCGGTTCACCGGCCAGACGGATCTCGCCGTCGCTGACATGCTCGAAACCGGCGATGGTGCGCAGTAAGGTGGTTTTGCCACAGCCGGAAGGGCCGAGCAGGGTGAAGAATTCGTTGTCGGCAATGTCGACAGAAACGTTATCCAGCGCTGGAGCCAGTCCGGGATCGTCGGAATAACGCTTTGAGACGTTTCGCACTTCAATTGCAACTGGATGACCCATAATGGTGCATTCCTCTAATTATTGTATGCAAAATCTGGATGCAATTTAGAAATACCCGGATTAACCTGCTCGTGCAAGCCCCTTTTTCAACGGCTGTTTATTCGCCAGGGTCGCAATGCACAGGGCGCAAGGAGTTGATGAATGTCGGAAAAGAAACTGGAAACCACGGTCGACCGCGTCTACCAAGGGGTTTACGAGGCGATCAGCAAGCGTTCGTTGCGTCCGGGCATGAAGCTTGGGGAGGCCTCTTTGGCCGAACTGTTCAATGTCAGCCGTACGTCTGTCCGGGCCGCGCTCAAGCAACTGGAAGCCGATGGACTGGTCACCATCGAGCCGAACAAAGGTGCCTCGGTGTCATTGCCCAGTGACGAAGAGATTCGTTCGCTGTTCGAAACCCGACGCTTGATCGAGATCGGCATCGTCAGTGAGCTGTGTCGGCGGCGTGATACGGCGGTGACCCGGGACCTGCGCGATCACTTGTTGCTGGAGGATGAGGCGCATCAAAGCGGCGATCACGAACGGCTGATCCATCTGCTCGGCGAGTTTCACATCAAACTGGCGCGCAGCCTGAACAACCCGGTGTTGCTCGACTGGTTCCAGAAATTGATCTCGCGCGCGTCCCTGTACGCGGCGGCGCTGGATGACGACAGTCACCAAGCCTGTCGCGACGACGAACACTTGCGGCTGATCGAATACATCGAAGCTGGCAATCAGAGCGCGGCGATCGAGCTCACTTGCATGCACTTGAACGGCATCGAGAAGGCCATCCTCGATGTGGCGGCGACGTTGAAAAGCAGCTACAACCCGCTTAAACATCTGATTGAGGTGTAAAGCACACTGAAAATCAAACTGTAGGAGCAGGCCTGCTCGCGATCGCGCCGGCACAGGCAGCATTGATGTCGTCTGACCTACCGCTTCGCGAGCAGGCTCGCTCCCACAGGGGGTCCAGAGCGGTCAGCAGGATTCAGCTATACCTCTATGAAACGATTGGCGTGCACGATGCTCGAATCAAACGGGTGCAATAACCGGGGCGAGTCAGCCTATGCAGTTTCTTGAAGATAGCCATGGGTGTTCCGGCTGGAGCGGCGAAATGGCCGAGCGCATTCGTGCGTTCGACTGGAGCAGGACGGAGTTGGGGCCGATCGACAATTGGTCCAGGAGCCTGAGTAGCACGGTGCTGTTGATGCTCGCATCTCCGTTGCCGATGGTGATGCTCTGGGGCCGGCCCGGCTACATGATCTATAACGATGCCTACTCGGCGTTCGCCGGCGGGCGTCATCCTTACCTGTTGGGTGCCCCGGTGGAGTTGGGTTGGCCGGAAGTTGCCGAATTCAATCGGCACGTGGTCGATACCTGCCTGGCGGGCAGCACGTTGTCGTATCGCAACAAGGAGCTGGTATTGCTGCGCGACGGCGTACCGGAAGACGTCTGGCTGGATCTCTATTACAGCCCGGTCTCCAACGATGACGGTCGCCCCGCCGGTGTCATGGCGATGGTCGTCGATACCACCGAGTTCATGATCTCCGAGCGTCTGCGCCAAGCCGCGGAAAACGCCTATCGCGCCGATAACGAGCGCGTGCGCCTGGCGCTCAATGCCGGGGCCTTGCTCGGCTCATTCGTCTGGGACATCAAGTCCAACGTATTGAGTGGCGATGAACGCTTTGCCCGGACCTTTTCCTATCCCGCCGGACAGAACCTGCTGGACCTGCCGCAGCAGGTTGCAGAAACGCGCATTCATCCCGATGACATCGCCTGGGTTCGGGAACAAGTCAATCAATCCGTGCAAACCGGCTCACCTTTCAACGCTGAATACCGGATATTGAGCCCCGACGGCAATTATTTGTGGGTGCTGGCCAGTGGCTGTTGCGAGTTTGATGAACAGGGTGAGCCGTTGCGTTTCCCCGGTGTGCTGATCGACATCCATGAACGCAAAATCGCTGAAGCATCCTTGCTCAAGTTCACCCGCAATCTGGAACAACGCGTGGCCAACGAAGTCGAGGCGCGGATGGCGGCGGAGGAGCAATTGCGCCAGTCGCAGAAACTCGAAGCCATTGGCGGCCTCACCGGCGGCGTGGCCCATGACTTTAATAACCTGTTGCAGGTGATCGCCGGCAACCTGCATTTGCTGGCCCGACACGAACCGGACAACGCCAACGTGCAACGCCGGGTCAGCGCGTCAATTGCCGCTGTCGAGCGCGGTGCCAAACTGTCTTCGCAATTGCTGGCGTTCGCTCGCCGTCAGCCGCTGTCACCGGCGATTTGCACGCCACAGCAGATTTTCGACGGCGTTGGTGAGCTGTTGCAGCGCGCGCTCGGGGAAACCATCCAGGTCCATATGACCGCCCCCGCCGAATCCTGGAGGGTGTACGTCGACCGCAATCAATTGGAAAACGCCATCCTCAACCTCGCCATCAACGCCCGCGACGCGATGAAGGGCGAGGGGACCATCGAGCTGAGCGCCGACAACATCAGCCTCGACCGCGAGTTCTGTGCAGGCAAAGGCATTGTCGGCGGTGATTACGTGCGGGTCTGCGTAGCCGATACCGGAGGCGGTATGGCGCCGCAGGTGCTTGAACAGGCATTTGAACCGTTTTTCACCACCAAACCCGACGGCCAGGGTACGGGCCTGGGGTTGAGCATGGTGTTCGGCTTCGTCAAACAGAGTGGCGGTCATATCGAAATGTCCAGTGTCGTTGGCCAGGGCACTCGGGTAGCGCTGTATTTCCCGCGCAGTCTGCGTTCGATGGACAGTGAAACCACCACGCCGGACGTGCAGCAGCGCGGCGGGCATGAACGGGTGCTGGTGGTGGAGGACAACGAAGCGGTGCGTACTTCGTCGGAGGACCTGCTGCGTGAAGAAGGCTACCAGGTGCTGACGGCTGCGAACGCTGATGCGGCCATGCAAATGTTGCTGGAGGGGGCAACGGTGGACCTGATTTTCACCGATGTCGTCATGCCTGGCCTGATCAAGAGTACGGACCTGGCCGCATGGGCCAAGGTGCAAAATCCTCCGGTGGCGGTGCTGTTCACCTCGGGGCATACCCGTGACATTATCTCGCGCAATCACCAGCTTAGCCCCGATACCTACCTACTGAGCAAACCCTACGGTCCCGACGCGCTGACCCGCATGGTTCGCACCGTCCTTAGTGGCTAAACAACGACCATTACCAATCAAGGCTCCCCCGATGACTGCCACTCGCACTTCCCACCCAACCTCCGGCATGGTCAGGGTGCGTGGCGCCCGGGAACACAACCTCAAGAACGTCGATGTCGATATCCCCCGCGACGCCCTGGTGGTGTTCACCGGTGTGTCCGGTTCGGGGAAGTCGTCACTGGCGTTTTCAACGTTGTACGCCGAAGCGCAACGGCGCTACTTCGAGTCGGTGGCGCCTTATGCACGGCGATTGATCGATCAGGTGGGCGTGCCGGATGTGGACTCGATCGAAGGCTTGCCGCCGGCAGTCGCCTTGCAACAGCAGCGGGGCACGCCGAGTACGCGTTCATCGGTGGGCAGCGTAACGACGCTGTCGAGCCTGATTCGCATGTTGTATTCCCGTGCCGGCAGCTACCCGGTGGGGCAACCCATGCTGTATGCCGAGGACTTCTCGCCGAACACACCACAAGGCGCCTGCCCCGAATGTCACGGCCTTGGTCGGGTCTATGAGGTCACCGAAGCGCTGATGGTCCCGGACCCGAGCCTGACCATCCGCCAGCGTGCCGTGGCTTCATGGCCGCTGGCCTGGCAGGGCCAGAACCTGCGGGACATCCTGGTGACCATGGGTTATGACGTCGACATTCCCTGGCGCCAACTGCCGAAAAAACAGCGCGACTGGATTCTCTTCACGGAAGAAACGCCCACGGTGCCGGTGTATGCCGGGCTGACGCCGGAAGAAACCCGGGTCGCCCTCAAGCGCAAAATGGAGCCGAGCTACCAGGGCGCGTTCACCGGGGCGCGACGCTACATCCTGCACACGTTCACCCACTCGCAAAGTGCGCTGATGAAGAAGCGCGTTTCGCAATTCATGCTCGGCAGCCCTTGTCCCTTGTGCGACGGCAAACGCCTCAAGCGCGAAGCGTTGTCGGTGACGTTTGCCGGCTACGACATCGGCGAACTGTCGCGGATGCCGTTGCTGCAAGTGGCCGAAGTACTCAAACCCGTAGCGGCCCGGCACTACCTTGAAGAAGGCGAGGAGGCGGGCGAAGTGCTGACACACGACCAGACCCGCGAGGCCCGCGAACAACGGGTGGCCCACGGGGCGAGCGGCCACGCCAATGCCCCGGACGTGCGCCACACGCCGAACCTGTCCGTGGAGAAACGCCTGGCTGCTCAGCGCATCGCCCAGGACTTGCTGGAGCGGGTCAGCACCCTGACAGATCTGGGGCTCGGTTATCTGGCGCTGGAGCGCAGCACGCCGTCGCTGTCCTCGGGTGAGTTGCAGCGTTTGCGCCTGGCGACGCAATTGGGATCGCAGCTGTTCGGCGTGATCTATGTGCTGGATGAGCCGTCCGCCGGCCTGCATCCCGCGGATGGCGAGGCGCTGTTTGAAGCCCTGCAACGTCTGAAAGCGGCGGGCAATACCTTGTTTGTGGTCGAGCATGATCTGGAAACCATGCGCCGCGCCGACTGGCTGATCGACGTCGGCCCGGCAGCGGGAGAGCATGGCGGACGCGTGCTGTACAGCGGCGCGCCCGCCGGCTTGGCTGACGTCGCCGACTCGCAAACTCGCGCGTATCTGTTCGCCGGGCAAACCCGCACGCTTCGCGCACCCCGCAAGCCGAGCGACTGGCTGCGTCTGGAAGGCATCACGCGCAATAACCTGAACGACCTCAGTGTCGAGTTTCCGTTGGGGTGTTTCACCTCGGTGACCGGTGTCTCGGGTTCGGGCAAATCCAGCCTGGTCAGCCAGGCGCTGCTGGAGCTGGTCGGTGCGCACCTGGGACGCCCGACCACCGACAATGATGCGCAAGAGCTGAGCCTGGAAGACGACGCGCCGCAAGTCAGTGGCGGGCAGGTCACCGCGGGGCTGGCGTCGATCAAGCGTCTGGTGCAAGTCGATCAGAAACCCATTGGCCGCACTCCGCGTTCCAACCTCGCGACCTACACCGGCCTGTTCGACAACGTGCGAAAGCTCTACGCCGCCACACCCGAAGCTCAGGAAGCGGGGTATGACGCCGGGCAGTTTTCTTTCAACGTCGCCAAGGGCCGTTGCCCGACGTGCGAAGGCGAGGGTTTCGTCAGCGTTGAGTTGCTGTTCATGCCCAGCGTCTACGCGCCTTGCCCGACGTGCCACGGCGCCCGCTATAACCCGCAGACGCTGGCGATCATCTGGCAGGGCCGCACGATTGCCCAAGTGCTGCAGTTGACCGTGGACCAGGCCGTTGAGGTGTTCGCCGAGCAAGCTTCGATCCGCCGCTCACTGGAGGTGCTGCGCGACATCGGTCTCGGTTATCTGCGCCTGGGCCAACCGGCCACCGAGCTGTCGGGTGGCGAAGCCCAGCGCATCAAATTGGCCACCGAGCTGCAACGCAATCAACGTGGGGCGACGCTGTATGTGCTCGATGAACCCACCACCGGCTTGCATCCGCGGGACGTTGATCGCTTGCTGGAACAGTTGAATAACCTGGTGTCAGCGGGGCATACGGTGATCGTCGTCGAGCATGAGATGCGCGTGGTGGCACAGAGCGACTGGGTGATCGACATTGGTCCCGGGGCCGGGGATCAGGGCGGCAAGATAGTGGTGGCCGGTACGCCGCAGAAAGTGGCGAAGAGTAGAAAGAGCCGGACGGCGCCGTTTTTAGCCCGCACACTCGCCTGATCAAGTTGTCGCAAGTGGTCGATCCGATGGAACGTTAGCGAAGTCGCGCCATTCCAACCTTCAAATGGCCTGACTGTTTCAGCCGCGCCCCTGCAGTGACGAGTGAGGTAGTGATTGATGAAAGAACAAATCGGCACACCGCATCAGGATCAAACCGCAAGCGACAACCTTGGCGAACCGGAAGAAACCACGGCGCAACCGCAAAGCGGCGATGACGTGGTCGATCAGAAGAATCGCCATACCGACAACGACAATGAATTCAGCCCGGGCTTCAAGCCCAATCCCGATCGTCCAAAGCCCAGTGATGACACTGATGCCGATATCGATACCGATGGCGGCTAGAGCCGGAAAACGAAAAAGCCGCATCTTGAATGCGGCTTTTTTCGCGCTGCGATTATTTGCTTGGATGTGCCGCCTGCAGTTTTTTCGCCATGTCCAGGTGTTTTTCCAGCCCCGGTAGCATTTTCTGTGCAAAGGCTTTTAGCTCGACCGCCCCTTTGGTTTTGTCATCGGTCACAGTGTTGGCTTCTTTCTTGAACAGCTCGATGGTTTCTTCGTGGGCCTTGACCTGGTTGTTGGCGTAGGCCGCATCGAAGGATTCATCGCGCATGTCGAGAATCTTTTCCTTTGCTTGCTTGACCAGCGTTGTGGTGTCGGGCACTTCGATATCGTTTTTCTTGGCGATGGTCGTCAGTTCGTCGTTGGCCTTGCCATGATCGGTAATCATCATATTGGCGAACGCCTTTACGTCTGCCGACTGGCTTTTTTCGAGGGCCAGTCGACTGGTTTCGATTTCAGCGATACCACCGGCAGCGGCGTGGTCCACGAAGTTATTTGAGGTGGCAGCGAATGCCGCGCCCATGCTGGTGCTCAGGGCTACGGCCAGGGCGAGGTTGCGCAGGTTAAATCCGTCCATTGGTTTTCTCCACTCGGTTTCATGGGCGATCTGGTGTGATCGTTAAGCTGTGGAGGCCGGGGTGCGGGCAAAGGTTTTATCGGCATTTGCGACAGGACGACGAATGGACACCGCTGGTCTGACAGATGGTCGACAGAACCGTGCAACCGAGACCATTCTGATAGTTGGCGAGCGCAATCAGTCGCGTTTGCTACCGATTAACTAACGGAGGTGTTCCATGCCGGTGCCCCACGACCTTTTTCAGGACTTGAGTTGCACAAAGGAAGAAATCCAGCAGAAACGCACCAAGGATCCGTTACTGGATTCACTGATCAACAAGTATTCCCTGGCAGACGCCGAGGTGGTGAAGGCGGAGCAGGCCAAATCCAGCGATGATGCGGTGTTAAAGCTCAAGGCCAAGCGCCTGGAGGTCAAGGACAAGATCGTCAGACAACTCCAGTCCCCGTCGTGATTCAGGGCCTTGCGTCACCGACGATCGGTGACTGAACTATTGGAACGGCGAGTGACAACGGCACCTCGAACGTTCACGAAGGTATCGTCTCTGAACTGAACACCGTGCCCCCTGTGGGAGCTGGCAGGCCAGCTCCCACTTTGTTTTGCGGCGATTATTGCAATGCGTTGGCCAATGGCAATCGCACCATGTTCTTTGCTTTCAACGAACCAAAATACAACCACTCGCCATACTCACGCACAGTGGTGATCGGCGAATAGTTGCCGTTGCTGCCGTCCTGCAGATTGGCGATGACTTTCCCCTGCAGATCCAGACCCAGTGCAAAACCACGTTTCTCCACCGGTTTGGGCAGTACGGTCATGGCTCGCGCGATCATCATCCGAATGAAGGGATGCGGCGCGGTGGCGTCGAGCAGCGCGTTGCGCGGGGCATACAGGGCCACCCAGAAACGGTCACGGCCGTTGAACGACAGGTTGTCCGGCAAACCCGGCAGGTTATCGATGAAGATGTCGTGAGTGCCGGCTTTCGGCCCGGTCAACCAATAGCGAGTGATGCGATAGGCGCCGGTTTCATTGACCAGAACGAACGCATCGTCCGGCCCAAGTGCCACACCGTTGGCAAACTCCAGTTTGTCCAGCAAAAGCGAAGTCTTGCCGGTCTGGAAGTCATAACGCAGCAACCGACCATCGCCACCGTGCTCGATGATGGCCTCGCCATCCTTGCCATAACCGAAGCGGCTGGAAGCATCGCTGAAATAAGCGAAGTGTCCGGGCTTATCGATAACCACATCGTCAGTGAAACCAAAGGGCAAGCCGTCAGCCTCCGTGGTCATCGCCGCCAAACGGCCCTGAGCGTCCAGCGAAAGCAGGCCTTTGACCGCATCGGCGATAACCAGCAAGCCATTCGGGTGGCGGGCCAGTCCCAACGGTCGGCCACCGGTATCGGCCAGCTTTTGGGTGACCTTGCCATCAAGGCTGGTGCGAATCACGCGGCCGTCATGCAGGCCGGTGATCAGCGCGTCATTCTCCAGCAGTAGCGCTTCCGGCCCGTCGATGTCAGCAGCGCCCACGCGCTCCACGGCTTTGAGTCGCTGATTATCGGCATAGAGGCCTTCGGTGAGGGACGGCGTCGGCGCCGGCGTCCAGGCGACCGGTTGCACCTTGGTCGGCATCAGCAGCAGGAACCCGCCGATGGCAACGATCAGCAGCAACACCCCATGGTGAACCCTGATCGATCGGCTCACGCGCCGACGCCTGACTGTGCCAGATATTTTTGCGCCATCTCACGCAATGCCAGCATCGACGCCGCTGACTCGCGGTCGATCCGCCGCCGGAGCAACAGGCGATTGGCAATGCGCATCATCAGGCCACTGAATTGATACTCCAGTGTGCGGACGAACCGGGTGCGGTCGCCCTCGGCCTCGCATTCGTAAGTCACCACCAGCGACAGCCCGTTATCACCCTCGGCCCGGGCACTCCAGCGCCGCCCTGGCAGATACTCGTCGACTTGCCAGCTCAAGTGCCCGTCGCGACCACCGGCGCGGATGTCCTCTTCGAACCGGGCGCCCGCATGCAACGCACCTTTCTGTCCGTTGATCTTCAGGGAGGATGGATGCCACTCCGGCCAGCGGCTTACGGTGCTGGCGTAGGCGAGGACGTCGATGGGGCTGCCAGCGATCTGGATCTGGTGCTGCATGCGGGTCATGGGCGTTCTCGTCAGGTTCGGGGTGGCTTGTTCCGGTTCCCAGTAGAGGGTGCCGAACAGGTAATCCATCAACGGAAATACGATGTTGAAATTGCGCTCCTGCATCATCTCGCGGCGATGATGCAGTTCATGCAGGCGACGCATCTGACGAATCCACGGCAGGCGCGTCAGCGGATTGTGCGGCGGCAGGTGCTCGCAGGCGTGGAACACTTCATAAGTCAGGTAGCCGAGGACCATGCAACCGGCGACCAGGCCGGCGATGTTGGCGTCAAACTGCGCGAGCAGCCACCAGAGGGGAAGGGTGATGACCAGTGTGTGCAACACGATCAGCCACGCGGGAAACAGGATCACCCGCCAGTCGCGTGCGTAGTCGTAAGTCATGTGCCCGGGGGCGAAAAAGCTGTGATGGTCGCCGGCATGGCGGGCATAGAACATCCGTGCGAAAGCCTTTTTGTGATGGCCCAGATGCCGGTGCACGATGTACACGCCGAAACTGAACAACAGCAGCGTCAGCGGCACCGCCAGCCATTGCAGCGGTTGCACCTGGTGCACGGTGCTCAAGAACGCAGCGATCGCAAACATGCCGAAAAGCAGCACGAAGATGCCATGTAACCAGGGGTTGTAGCGTGGATGGATGTCGGCGCGGTATCGGCTGCGGAATGCTTCGGTGGTCTGCCTCACTGCAATCACCTGTCGTTATTGTTATCTCCAGCAGATTAGACGATTTCGATGTGTTGTCCGGCCCAACATTGAGGACACAATGGCCATGATCCGGTGCAAAGCGCACCTACGTCAGTGGATTCCAGCGTTGTGACCAATCATCATCGGACTTGATCACTTCGCGCAGTAAATCGAACGCCTGTTGCAGGGTTTCCGAGTCGCGGTCGCGGGAATAAACCAGATAGGTCGGGTAGCTGAATTCCGGGGTCTTGGGCACTTGCTCCAGCACGCCGTTTTCCAGGTAGCTGTGCACGACGCGGGTACGGAAATAACCACTGCCGCCGTTTTCCAGAATGTACTGCAAGGCCAGCGGGCCCAGATTGAAACTCAGCGCAGCCTTGGCTTTTTCCGGGAGCGCGGCATCGTGCTGGCGCCGGAAGTCCGGACCCCAGTCGATATACACGTAAGGATCAGGCTGTGTCGGATGGCGGACGAGGATGAGTTTTTCTTCGAGAATCTGCTCCACTTGCAGACGCGGCCAATACTCGGGTTGATAGACCAGCGCCGCATCCAGCACCCCCAGCTCCAGTTGGCGCAGCAGGTTTTCGCCGTCGCGAATCTCCATGCGCAGGGCATGACTGGGGATCTTCTCGCGCAACTCGCCGGCCCAACTCAGCATCAGCGGATTGCACAGACTGACTTCACCACCGATGTGCAGTACATCGTGATAACCCTCGGGCAACGGCAAGTCCCGGCGCGCGGCCGCCCAGGTTTCCACCAGTTGATTGGCGTACACCACGAAGGCTTCGCCATTGGGCGTCAGGCGCGCGCCGGCACGGTTGCGCACGAACAGAGTGCTGCCCAACTGGCTTTCGAGTTTCTGTACCCGGGCGGTGATGGCGGTTTGAGTGACGTGGAGTTTCTCGGCGGCGGCGGCAAGACTGCCGTGGCGGACGATTTCCAGGAAGGTGCGGGCGAGATCGATGTCCATGGGGCGGCCAGAGCGGAGAGTGGTGGCATTGTAAGAGCGCTATCCCTTGCAGGCTACAGGCGCTTGAAACGACGAATCCCGCCACAAGGGCGGGATTCGTATCAAGCCATACGACTCCCGAAAGCCGGGAGCTACGTGCTTAGCTTGGGAACAGCTCGGACAGTTTCATTGCCAGCATCATGTCGCCTTCAGCGCGCAGCTTGCCGCCCATGAACGCTTGCATGCCGTCAGTCGAACCGTCGACGATGCCTTGCAGGGTTTCGCCGTCCATCACCAGGGTCACCTGGGCGTCCGGGTTCTCGCCTTCCTGCAGCTCGCAGGTGCTGTCCTTGACGATCAGCGAGAAGTTCTTGGTGTCGTCGATGCGGAAACCGAAGACCAGGTCCAGACCGGCGGCAGCGGCTGGGTTGAACTTGGCTTTCATTGCTTGTACTGCATCTGCTACGGAGGTCATGGTTTGATCCTTTTTCTGGTATTTAAAGCAGGGTGATAAGAG
Organism: Pseudomonas reinekei; assembly: GCF_001945365.1. Classification (GTDB taxonomy): domain Bacteria; phylum Pseudomonadota; class Gammaproteobacteria; order Pseudomonadales; family Pseudomonadaceae; genus Aquipseudomonas; species Aquipseudomonas reinekei. Next base: position 379,935 of record NZ_MSTQ01000001.1, on the reverse strand, counting down.
CTGGGTGATTACAGCCAGGGTCACAATAGTCCGGACTCAGCGGAAAGTGATGAGTTCCGGGGCCTTCAGCAGTTGCAGGTGGGCGTGACTGTTGAAGGAAGCCAGAGCCACCTCGCGACCGCGAAACTTGATCTGGTTGAGCGAGGTGTTGACGATTTGCCAGTTCAACTCAAAAGCCTGTCTGGCAGGCATTTGCGTAATGAGGTGGAGCAGGGCAGTGATGGTGCCGCCGGAAGTGAACACGGCGATTTTCTGCGTATTGTCGGCCTGTTCGAGGATCCGGTGCAGACCTGCCTGCACACGTTCGACAAACCCCAGCCAGCTTTCCAGGCCTGGTGTGTCATAGGTGCCGGCCAGCCAGCGCTCGATGATCAACGCGAAGATGCGCTGGAACTCGCCACGGTTTTGCGCGGCATTGCGCAGGATGTCCAGGGCTTCAGGTTCGTCCGGCAGCAGGGCGGGCAGCAGCGAGCGAATCACCGCATCGGCATCGAATTCATTGAAGGCGGAATCGGTCTCGAGGATGGGAACCGGCAACCCTACGGCCGCAAATTGTTCCAGTGCGCTGTTAGCCGTGTGCTGCTGGCGACGCAGGTCGCCGGCCAGGCAGCGATCGAAGTTGATGCCGAGTTCGGCCAGGTGCTGACCGAGGATTTCCGCCTGACGAATACCGGTCGGCGACAGGACATCGTAGTCGTCTGCACCAAAGGAGGCCTGGCCATGTCGAATCAAATAGATACTGCCCACGTCCGCGTCATCCCGGTACGTTGAAGGTTTGGCGAGGTTATGAGGATGGCGGTGAGCTGTCAATGAAAAAACATACGCTTGTTTGAAATGCCCGTTACAGGCATGTTGCCAGAGGTTTCACGGCTGGTCGCAAGGCCGGCGCATGGGTATGCTGAAGGCATCCCGCGCGCGTAGATGTCGCGCATCGTTTGAGGAGTCCCTGTGGAGTTTTTTTCCGAGTACGCCGTTTTTCTGGCCAAGACTGTGACCCTGGTGATCGCCATTCTGGTGGTCCTGGCCAGTTTTGCGGCAATGCGCAGTAAGGGTCGCCGTAAAACGGCCGGCCAGTTGCAGGTCAGCAAGCTCAATGATTTCTACAAAGGATTGCGTGAACGCCTGGAGCAAACCTTGCTCGACAAGGATCAGCTCAAGGCCCTGCGCAAGTCCCAGGTCAAGACCGAGAAAAAACAGAAGAAAAAGCCCGAGGCCAAACCACGGGTTTTCGTGCTGGATTTCGACGGGGACATCAAGGCGTCCGCCACTGAAAGCCTGCGTCACGAAATCACTGCACTGTTGACGCTCGCCACCCCGAAAGACGAAGTGGTGCTGCGCCTGGAAAGCGGCGGCGGTATGGTCCACAGCTACGGCCTGGCGTCCTCGCAACTGGCGCGTATCCGCGAAGCCGGCGTGCCGTTGACCGTGTGCATCGACAAAGTGGCGGCCAGCGGCGGTTACATGATGGCGTGCATCGGCGAGAAGATCATCAGCGCACCGTTCGCGATCCTCGGTTCGATCGGCGTGGTTGCGCAGCTGCCCAACGTCAACCGACTGCTGAAGAAACACGATATCGACTTCGAAGTGCTGACCGCCGGCGAATACAAGCGCACCCTGACCGTGTTTGGCGAAAACACCGAGAAGGGCCGGGAGAAGTTCCAGGAAGACCTGGACATCACCCATCAATTGTTCAAGAACTTCGTGGCCCGCTATCGCCCGCAATTGGCCATCGATGAAGTGGCTACCGGCGAAATCTGGCTGGGTATCGCGGCGCTGGACAAGCAACTGGTGGACGAACTAAAAACCAGCGACGAATACCTCGCCGAGCGCGCCAAGCAGTCGGAGTTGTATCACCTGCACTACGCCGAGCGTAAAAGCCTGCAAGAACGCATCGGCATGGCGGCCAGCAGTTCAGTCGATCGCGTGCTGACGAGCTGGTGGGGGCGCCTGACACAAAATCGTTTCTGGTGACGCTTGAGACGCAACTGTACTAAACGAAACCGCAGCAGACGCTGCGGTTTTTTTATGAGATAAAAATTGAATGGCTTAAATAAAAAAACACACGACTACGAAGTTTGATAAATATTTTGTGCTTATTAAAGATGTTTATTTTTCAGAAGGTTTGATTAGAATCGGCTTTCCCTAATCAGCAGCAAGGAAGTTGCACAATGGAAGTGATCGCTCACTACAATGTTAATTCGGATGACTTCGCTCTTTTCGTAAAGTTACTACCGCAAAAGCTCATGTTTCTTGTCGATTCACGGCCCGACAGGGATCACAAGGTTGTCCATCGATCCGCGAATGATGAGATATTGATCACCTTTATCAGGCGCCATCAGCCCAGTGCGTGGAAGCCGGAGTTCAAGGTTTTTATCGAAGGCGAAAACTGGGGAAGTTTGAACGGTACGTTGTTTGATGATGTCGCTGCACTGGCATATGCCATTCAAAAAAGAGGACTCCAGCAAGTCGAGTTTTAATTCGTTCTTATAAGCGAAAGTGTATTGCAGATGTAAAAAAGCCTTGATGACCAACATCATCAAGGCTTTGTTTTATTAACGGCGACGGAACAGCGGCAGCGGTTCGTCGGTGGCGGCCTGATAGGTCACCGAGAAGTCCTTGAGACCTTCCAGCGCTTCATACGGGTCCTTGTCGGCGCGTACAGCGAACGCATCGAAACCGCAGCGGCGCATGTAGAACAGCTGATCGCGCAGCACATCGCCAATCGCCCGCAGTTCGCCCTTGAAACCGTAACGGTCACGCAGCAGACGGGCGTTGGAGTAGTTGCGGCCATCGGTGAAGGCCGGGAAATTCAAGGCGATGACCTGGAAATTTGCCACGTCTTCACCGATTTCTTCGGCTTCTTCATCGGCATCCAGCCAGATGCCCAAGCCGCCGTCGCGGGCCAGAAGCATACGGCTGTGTTCGCGCCACAGTTGCAGCGGGACAATGTAGTCGTCGCAGTTGCTGATCTCGTCGATGTTGAAATCCTTGGGCAGCAGGTGCCAGGTTTCGTCGACGACGGCGTTGTTCTTAATGATTCGCTGCATAGACGCGTTCCTTGAAGAGGTCGATGCCAATACGCTGATAGGTGTCGATGAAACGCTCGTCTTCGGTACGTTGTTCGATGTACACGTCGATCAGCTTCTCGATCACGTCCGGCATGGCTTCCTGGGCGAAGGACGGGCCGAGGATCTTGCCCAGGCTGGCGTCGCGGCTGGCGCTGCCGCCGAGGGAAACCTGGTAGAACTCTTCGCCTTTCTTGTCCACCCCGAGAATGCCGATGTGGCCGACGTGGTGGTGACCGCAAGCGTTCATGCAACCGGAGATGTTCAGGTCCAGTTCACCGATGTCGAACAGGTAGTCCAGGTCGTCGAAACGACGCTGGATCGATTCGGCGATCGGGATCGACTTGGCGTTGGCCAGGGAGCAGAAGTCGCCACCCGGGCAGCAGATGATGTCGGTCAGCAGGCCGATGTTCGGCGTGGCGAAACCTTGCTCGCGCAATTCGCCCCACAGCGTGAACAGTTTTTCCTGCTCGACGTCGGCCAGGATGATGTTCTGTTCGTGGGACGTGCGCAGCTGACCAAAACTGTAACGGTCGGCGAGGTCGGCAACGGCATCGAGTTGCTTGTCGGTGATGTCGCCCGGTGCTACGCCGGTCGGTTTCAGGGACAGGGTCACGGCGACATACCCCGGCTTTTTGTGGGCCAGGGTGTTGCGCACGCGCCAGCGGGCGAAGCCCGGGTGTTGCTGGTCGAGCTCGGCCAGTGCGGCGTTCTGGTTTTCCAGGGCCTTGTAGTCCGGGTCGACGAAATGCTTGGCAACGCGATGTACTTCAGCTTCGGTCAGTGTGGTCTGGCCACCGCGCAGGTGTTCCATTTCCGCATCGACTTTCTGGGCGAAGACTTCAGGCGTCAGCGCTTTCACCAGAATCTTGATCCGCGCCTTGTACTTGTTGTCACGACGGCCATAGCGGTTGTAAACACGCAGGATGGCGTCGAGGTAACTCAACAGGTCTTGCCACGGCAGGAATTCGTTGATGAACGCGCCAACCACCGGGGTACGGCCCAGACCACCACCCACCAGTACACGAAAGCCCAGTTCGCCGGCGGCGTTGTGCACCGGCTCAAGGCCGATATCGTGGACTTCGATGGCGGCACGGTCGGAGGTCGAACCATTCACGGCGATCTTGAACTTGCGCGGCAGGTAGGCGAATTCCGGGTGGAACGTGGTCCACTGGCGCACGATCTCGCACCATGGGCGCGGGTCGATCAGTTCGTCGGCGGCGACACCGGCGAACTGGTCGGTGGTGACGTTGCGCAAGCAGTTGCCGCTGGTCTGGATCGCGTGCATCTGCACGGTGGCCAGTTCAGCGAGGATGTCCGGGATGTCTTCCACGGCCGGCCAGTTGAACTGCACGTTCTGCCGGGTACTGATGTGTGCGTAGCCCTTGTCATAGTCGCGGGCAATCTTGGCCATCATTCGCATTTGGCGCGAAGTCAGTTGGCCGTAAGGCACCGCCACTCGCAACATCGGAGCGAAGCGCTGGATATAAAGGCCATTTTGCAGGCGCAGGGGGCGGAACTCTTCTTCGCTCAGCTCACCTGCCAGATAGCGTCGGGTCTGATCACGGAACTGCTTGACGCGGTCCTCGATGATCCGCTGATCGTATTCGTCGTATACGTACATATAAGTCCTGTTCTCAGGCTTGGGTCGCTCGGATACAGCTGCGTTTTTTGCTTGCCGCAGTCCAAGAGCCTCTGCAATTCTGCGCGCACGGCCGCGCACTCCTGATGGAGCCGGGGCAAGATACCAGTTTGCAGTTATGCGCAAAAGTGATGTTTGAGTATATGAAAAGAACCAAAACGACTAACGAGATCAGTTATTAGCTAATCCACATTTGTCGTGCGGACAATCATCGTCTTAACTGTGGTCGAGTCCTTATGCAATCACCGATAAAACCGACAAGAGGCGATGCAATGAGCAACCCAACCAAAGCAAGGAAAAGCGATAGCTCCGTCGATGCCTGGGCGATTCTGTTCCTGATCATTCTGGTCGTTGGCACCGCTGTCTTTTGGGTGAGTCACCAGTAAACGACCCGACCGGGCCTCGGTCCGACGATTGTCGGACAAAAACCGGAATAAACGCCGTTTTGCGGACGTTGGCTGGCTATAATGCGCAGCGAATTTCCGGGGGCTTGGTCGATACAATGTTGAAGTTTCTAAGGGCAGCATTACTGGCGCTTGGCATGGTCGCGGGACCCTGCGCTCAAGCCGCGTCGGTACTGTTCCTGAACCCGGGAACCACCCGGGAAGCTTTTTGGGTCAGTTACTCGCAGTTCATGCAGGCCGCCGCCAGGGATCTGGGCATGGACCTGCGCATCCAGTATGCCGACCGGGTGCCCGAAAACATCGTCAAACAGGCGCGCGAAGCGCTTCAGGGACCCAATCGTCCCGACTACCTGGTGTTCGTGAATGAGCAATCCGTCGCCCCCGAAGTGCTGCGCCTGGCGCACGGCAGCGGCGTGAAACTGTTTATGGTCAACAATGCCCTGACTGTGGATCAGGCAAAACTGCTCGGCGCGCAATCCGACAAGTATCCCGACCTGATCGGCAGTCTGGTGCCCAACGATGAGGAGGGCGGCTACCTGATGCTCAAGGAGTTGATTCGCTTGCGTCCTCCGGTGGCCCCGGGCCAGGTGATCGAGCTGCTGGCTTTCTCCGGTTTGAAAGTCACGCCGTCGGCGCAGTTGCGCGAGCAAGGCATGCGCCGGGCGCTGGCCGAACATCCGGAAGTGCGATTGAGGCAATTGGTGTATGGCGGCTGGACACATCAGCGCGCCTACGAGCAGGCCAAACTGCTACTCAAGCGTTATCCGCACACTTCACTGGTATGGGCGGCCAACGACGAAATGGCGTTTGGCGTCATGCAGGCGTATGTCGAATCGGGTGGGGTTCCGGGCAAGGGTGCGTTGTTCGGCACCATCAACAATTCGCCCGCGGCATTGCGAGCGTTACTCGACAATCGCCTGAGCGTGTTGCTGGGCGGGCATTTCAGCCTGGGTGGCTGGGCCATGGTTGAGTTGCATGACTATGAAAAGGGCGTCGACATCAGCCGGTACGGCGGCCGGGACCGACAGATTCCGCTGTTGCAACGGATTGACCGAGCGCAAGCCAAACGACTGTTGGCGTTGAGCAACACACAGGACTTCGGGGTGGACTTCCACAAACTATCGGCCAAGGGGCGGCCAATGTCCTACCGATACCCGTTCAGCCTGCAAACCCTGATGCACTGAGCCGTTTCAGATTCCTGCCAGCAGCAGCACCAGTTTGACGATGCCAAACAGGGTCAGGGCAAACACCGTTGTGAACAGAATCCCCAGGATCACGAAATGACTCGGCTTGCCGTGGGTGAAGTCCCGCGCCCGGTTCTTGCCACTCTGCACGCCAAACGCTGCCGCCATGACGCTGTGCAGCATCTGCCAGAAGGTCGGCGGCTTGTTGTCGACTGGATCGTCCATACATCCCTCGTCTGTCAGTAAGTCCTCAAAGCATAGACAATCTGCCGGCGTGCGGATCGACGCATTTTGCAATCAGTCTGGGCCGATGCGGTAACTATCTACCGTAGATACGGTGCGCCGAAATGATGTCCTGTCGTTCCATTATTCTGGAGCGACACCATGTCTAGCCATTCCCCCTCATTACCCCATCAGCCTCTGATCGCGGGCCGAAGCAGCATTCATAGCGAACTTGTTGAGCAACTGACGCCTGATTGGTTGGTGGACGCTACGCCGCAGCGGCGGGCAGCCATAAAAGCCAGTGGCTCGCTCGCGCCGCAGTGGTATTCGCGGGCAACCAGCGCGCAACAGCAGGCGCTGCAAGAGCGCTTCAACGACAGCTTTGTGTCCCAGTCCCGGCTCGACAAAACGCTGTCGTCGCTGCCTGACGCCGAAAGCTTTGCCGAGCCGATATTGCGCAAGGCGCTGAAGGATCAGTTCGGGGTCGAAGCCGACGTCAACAAAACCTTCATATGTCTGAGGCGAGCGCTGGAAGTCAGCGATTTTGAAATCGAGATCGACTCGTTCGAGGTGTTGAAACTTTCGTTGTTGCAGGCGGCACTGCATAACTTCGAAGCGTCCGAATGCAAGGCGGGCGCCTTTCATCGCGGGTCGGGGTTTGCGGTCGAAACGTCGACGCCCGGTACGTTCGAGGTCGCGACCCTTAACGTGTCGGTCACGCAATTCCTCTCGCTCTGCCGCCAACTGGATATCGGCGCGCAGTATCAAACCCGTGTGCAGGCATTTTTTCAGACAACGGATGCGCAGAAGGACACGACCCTGGCCGGGCAATTCGTTGCCAGCCAGAAAGCGGCAATGAGAGCGGCCGCCGAAATGGCGCTGCTGAAAAAGGACATCGAACCCGACGATTACACAATGATCCTTTCGGTGATTGATGGCGAAATCCATCCCAGGGTCGGCAACAGACCGGTCTGGTTTCGTGACCTGAGCCTGATGAAGCGCAGGATGACCGGCTGCGTGGTGTTCAGTATCAGTGAGCAGTATCGCTATGCCAGCGACTTCATCGTCTACATTCCCCACGATCCGGAACACCCGCTCAAGCGCTACACCTCCGAACAGATGCGCAAAGAGTTCAAGCGCCAGTTCACCACCCGCGATGCATTGCCCGCCGGTGACGGCGGGCCGACTGTCCACCAGCGCTTCTTCAGCCAGTTTGTGGCCTACGCCGACCGGCCTTATTACTTCAGTCAGTTCACCCGCAAGGCTGCCGACTCTGCGACTGACCCTTTGCATTCGTTCTGGATGAAGGTCGCTCGATACGTGCCCCCGTTTTCGTCCGTCGCCCGCATCAAGGAGCTGCCGCCAGAGCCTGCGGGTAAACGTGAGCCGGTCGACGATCCTTATCTCAATCCATTCGGGATCGTTCGCGACGGTGTGGCGGGCATCTGGTCCGCCAACAGCGACCTGTGGGTTTATCTCTATGAGCAAAACCGCAAAAAAGTCATCGCCGACGCCCGCAGCCACGCGGTGCCCACGGCTGACGTCGATGCGCGAGTGCGGGCTGAGAAGCTCAATCATCTGCTGGAAATCGGCTTGCTGGGCCTGAACATGGTGTCGATGTTCGTGCCGGTGCTGGGGGAGGTCATGCTGACGGTCATGGCCGGTCAGCTGCTGTACGAATCGTTCGAAGGGGCGATCGAGTGGAGTGAGGGGGATCGCACGGCGGCCAAGGCGCATCTGGTCGACGTGGCTGAGAATCTGGCGCTGATCGCGGTCATGGCGGGTGCAGGCAAAGGGCTGGCCAGGCTGGGGGCGGTCAAACCCGAACCGGTGGTCGAGCGTCTGGAGCCCGTCAAGCGCGCCGACGGCGAGACCCGCTTGTGGAAACCGGACCTGAGCGCCTACGAAAGCATCACCCGGCTGGATCACAACTCAGTCCCTGATGCGTCAGGACTGCATCGGGTCAATAACAGAACCTTTATCCGGCTGGGCGGCAAGACTTACGAAACAACCTTTGACCCTTCGCTGAAGAAATGGCGCATCCAGCACCCAACCGACACTGGCGCCTGGCAACCCATACTCGAACACAACGGTCACGGCGCCTGGCGCCATACGCTGGAGCGTCCCCTGGCATGGGATCGTCTGACCCTGCTGCGGCGCATCGGCTCCATCACCGAGGGATTTTCCGATGAGCAACTGCTCGGCATCGCCGAGGCGTGCGATGTCGACGACAATGCCTTGCGCAAGATGCACATGGATCATCTGGCACCGCCACCAGAACTGGTGCAGGCCCTGCAGCTGTTTGAGTCTGATCCCGTGTCGGGCGAGCCCTTGGCTGAAAAAATACAACGCGCCACACCGGGACTGAGTCATGCCGCCGCCCGCAGGGTACTGCTCGATGCCAATGCTGAAGAGCTCAACCGCTTGAAAACTACGGGTCGAATTCCCCTGAATATGCTGGAGGAGGCGCGTTGGCATGCGCAGCAGGGGCGCCAGGCCCGGGCGTTTACTGGCCTGCGCATGGAACAACTGGGTTCGGCTGACAGCACGTGGCTTGCCCTGCATGCCCTGGAAAAAATGCCAGGTTGGTCCGGTGAGGTGCGGCTGGAGATTCGCGACGGCCACATCGAGGGTGCATTGATTGACGGCATCGGTAGTGAGGCCGCGACCGTCCGTAAATACGTGGTTAAAAACGGCCCGTCTTATCAGGCATTCGACGAACGTGGCGAGACGCTAAACGGCGTGCCACCCACTGGCGATAACTTTTTCGCCTCGATCATGCATGCACTACCCGATGAATCCCGCCGAGCTTTGGGGCTTCCACACGTGAGTCAAAGTGCTGCTCTGAAGCAGGCTGTGATCGACTCGGCCTTTGAGCATCGGGCGCGACTGTCACAGATGCTGGAGCAGCGCGGCGGGAGAGGCAAGGCATTCAAACCCCCTGCACGCATCGCTGAGCGCCGGGTGGGTTATTACGCCAGTGGACGCGGGCAAGGTTTGAACCCGTCTCTGGTGACCCGGGTTCAGGATGTCTATCCAGCGCTGACGGACCAGCAGGCCAACGGATTTATCCTGGCGCAACTGCGCGCCGGCAAGACCGATGGGCAAATCTATAACCTTTTGCAAGCACGCCTGCGCGAGTGGCAAAACCTCGAGTCTACGCTCGATCAATGGGTCGGCGAGCCGATGCAGGGGGTTGTCTTACAGTCGATGTTGGGAGGCAGGGCTTCGGTCGCCCAGAGTCTCAAACAATGCTGGCGTAATTCGCCACTGGCCGCAGAGCGCTCGCGCTACAGAATGCTTGATCTGGTGTGTGACGAAGCGATCCCTTCATTGTCGGCGGATTTCTCCCATGTGCGTGATCTGGATGTCCGGGGTCAAGGCATCACTGACGCCAATGCCGATGCGCTGTTGGCGAATTTTCCGATGCTCAACCGACTGCGGATCAATGCCACTGGCAACGGTCTGAGCAACGTACCTGAAGCGTTGAGCGCGATGCCGGACCTCAGAGGACTGAGCCTGTACTCAGCCGCTCCCTTCGCGGCAGACATGCCATCGAGACTGGGTGCATTGACGGCACTTGAGGAACTCAGCGTGTATTCAACCTGGGGCGCACCGATCGCTCTGGATGTCAGCCGGCTACGCAATCTGCGCCAGCTCGACGTGATTGCGCCGGCTATGGAAGAGTGGCCCGCCGGGGTTCTGGAACTGCCCCGGCTTGAGCGTCTGAATCTCAGCGGGACAGGCATCAAAACGCTACCCGAGGGTGTATTCGAAGGGCATGAAAAACTCTGGTCCGGGCTGTCGCTGGATTGGTCAAATTTCCTGCGTACAAACTTCAAACCCGCGTACGAGTACATCCGGCGTCAACCGCAACACCTGGTTGATCTGGAAGAAATGGTCAGGCGTTACAGCAAGGGCGAACTGAGGCGGCTTGCTGAAGGCATCAACGATCCGTTCGAGGAATTGTTCGCTCAATTTGTTCAGCAATGGCAAGGCGCAGGGGCGAGGTTCGACGCCGTCGAAGCATTGAGTGAGCAGCATCATCGGCTCAACCAACACCTTAATGGCTGGTCCGAACGCGCGCTGCAAATGCCCGCAGTGGCCAAGGAGATCGTGGGGCGTACATGGATCGCCAGTACCCTGAGAGCCTGCTGGCGCAACGGTGCTTTCAAACGCTACGGCTCGACCGCCGATGCCTCGGTACTCGACTTGCCGAGCCTTGAATTGAGTGAGTATCCCCCATTGCCGGACGTCGTCTTACCTGAAGTACGCACCTTGTATTTGAGTGGAAGTAAAGCCCCTGTCGAACAGATCCGCCGTTTCGTCAAGGGTTTTCCAGGGATTGAAAAGCTCAACGTGAGTGGCAGCGGCTTGACCGAAGTGCCCATTGCGCCCGGTGATCTTGGGGAACTGACGGATCTGGACCTTTCCAATAACCGGATCGTCGTCGACGCCGGGGTTCAGCAAGCAATTGATGGATTGCACTCAGTCCGATGCCTGGACCTGAGTTACAACCCGTTGCAGGTTCTGGACGTCAGTGCGATGACTCGCCTCAAGGCCCTGAATCTGCGTGGCACAGATTTGCGGGAATGGCCGAAGGGGGCACAAAACCTGCCAGAGCTTTACTGGCTGGATTTGCGAGACAGCAAGGTCTACGCACTGCCGGAGCCGCTGGCAGACGAGACGCTGCTCAAGACCAATCTGACGGGCGCGCCTTTGTCCCTGCAAGCCGTCGCACTGCGCAATGCGGCCCGGCAACGTCTGGAAATTGCCAAAGGCCTCCCGGCTGGCGCTTTGGAGCGATTCGACCTGGAACAGGTGCCCCAGGATTTCCCGTTGTTCGAAAGCGGCAGTTCGATCGCACGTCAATTGCTGCCGCTGCCAGATGTGCCCGCAGGAGAAGGGGACGGGGTTTTAACAAAGCGCCTGCAACGCCTGAAACCGACACTCGCTGATGATGAAGCCTTGCAAATGATCGATCAGTTGCAGGCGAGCGGGGCGGCGAAGAAGAAAATTACCGAATGGGAGCAGGCCTTTGAAACGCTCACACGTCGATTGAATGGTTGGCTGTTCACCCGCGGATCTCGCGGTGCGGGCTGGATGACATCCTCCAGCATTCGCCGGCAGGCTGCCTCACGGATCCTCGAATGCTGGCGTGCAGGGCTGAGCGTTACGGGGCCGGGCGCGGCGGCAGATGCGGTGCTCGATCTCAACGGGCTGCAACTGGGTGACCTGCCTGAGCTGCCGGCCATGTTCGAGCATGTCGGCACGTTGAGGCTCACGAGCGTAAAACTGACCCCTGCGGGTTCCGATGGGTTCCTCAAGGCATTTACCCGACTGAAAACATTGGACCTCAATGGTAATGGGCTGGACGCCGTTCCAGAGCCGGTTCGGAACATGGTCAGGCTTGAGCGTCTGGAGTTGTCCTCAAACCAGATAGCCGATACCGAGCAGTTGTATGCCACATTGAGCGGACTCGAGCGTTTGCGCTGGCTGGACTTGAGCTACAACGAACTGGATGCGTTCGATGTCGGTGCTTTTGAGGCGCTGGAGACGCTGGATCTGCGCAATAACAACTTGACCGAATGGCCGGACGCGGTGTTCGACAGCCCTCACCTCGGCACGCTCAATCTCAGCGGCAACGACATCACGTCGATTCCCGAGCAAATCCTGAGTGGCAACCACGGGGTCTTGTTGTCCGGTACGGATCTGACCGACAACTACCGTCTATCGCTTGAGAGCCTCGAACGCCTCAGGGCTTACCGTGAATCGGGGTTGCACGAGACCGTTCTGGGGATCTCGCGTGCCGATCTTGATGAGTTGATCGATGACGCCACCGGCTTTGGCGGCGACAGCAGTGAAAGCTTCGAAACGGATGAGGACTTGCCCGAGGCCCAGCCGGATCTCGAGCAGAAAACGCCTTGGTTGGCCAATCTTCCTCCCGAGCAGTTAGCCCGCAAAACCGAGGTATGGGATCAACTCGCGGCAGAGCCGGACAATGCAGCGTTCTTTCATTTGCTTGAACGATTGCAGGATACCCAGGAGTTCAGGGTGGCAAACGCCGATTTGACTCGGCGCGTATGGACGGTCATGGAAGCCGCCGCCAGCAATACCGAACTGCGGGAAATCCTGTTTGCGGGTTCCAACACCCACGGCACCTGCGTCGACGGTCGAATCCTGACGTTCAGCGGGCTGGAAAGCAGAGTCTTCACCCACAATGCCTTGCTTGATGTTCCGCTCGGGCGCCCGAATGCGAAGGGTCAAGCGCTGCTGACGTTGTCCCGGCAGCTGTTTCGACTGGACAAGGTCGATGATCTTGCGAGGAAAGTCGCCGCGCAAACCGGTCAGGATGAGGCCGAGGTGCGCTTGGGCTATCGAATCGGCCTGACACAAGGATGGGCCGACGGCCTGGAGTTGCCGGGGCAACCCAAACACATGACCTATGCCTCGGGAGTGAGCGCTCGACAACTGGCGGACGCGCGCATCGAGATCGCCAACGCAGAGCAGTCTGATGGTTTTTTTGAAGATTTGATCCAGCGCGATTACGGGGTGAGTTATCTCAAGGAAAAACACCCTGAGGTCTTCAAGGCACTTGATGAGGTGGACATTCAGGAGGGGGGCGATAGCGCGGACGAAGCGGCGTTCTTGAGTCAGCTTTTCGAGCAGGCCGCCGCACGCAACGCGAAGATGATCGAGTTGTCGCGACAGGAAGTGTCGACGCTGTCGGGGGCTTCGGTCGAGTCAATCAATCTGGCAAAAGCCCCCGGCAACGGTTAATGCTGTTCAGTTAAGAGATAGAGCGAGCAATCAGTAGGCTGTGGCGAGGGCGCTTGCTCCCGCTGGACTGCGTAGCAGTCCCTTTTTTGGGGGCGCTTCGCTCCCCAGCGGGAGCAAGCTCCCTCGCCACAAGTACAGTGTTCGTCCTTCACTGAACAGCATTACCGGCAACGGGGGCTTTTCCGTGGATCACTCAGTTGTCATAACCAAGGTTCGGCGCCAGCCAGCGTTCGGTTACGCTCAGTTCCTGGCCTTTGCGCGAGGTGTAGCTCTGCACCTGGTCCTTGTCGATTTTGCCCACGGCGAAGTACTGCGCCTGCGGGTGAGCGAAGTACCAGCCGCTGACGGCAGCCGCCGGGAACATCGCGTAGTGCTCGGTGAGGAACACGCCGCTGCGGCCGGCGCGCATTTCCTCGGCTTCTGGATCGAGCAGGGCGAACAGTTGGGCTTTCTCGGTGTGATCCGGGCAGGCCGGGTAACCCGGAGCAGGGCGGATACCGCTGTACTGTTCCTTGATCAGTGCTTCGTTATCCAGCGCTTCATCCTTGGCATAACCCCAGTAGTCTTTGCGCACCTGCTGGTGCAACCACTCGGCGCAGGCCTCGGCCAGACGGTCGGCGAGGGCCTTGACCATGATCGAGTTGTAGTCGTCGCCTGCATCCTGATAAGCCTTGGCCACTTCTTCGGCGCCGATGCCGGCAGTGGTGATGAAGCCACCCACGTAGTCGGTGAGTTCGCTGTCCTTGGGCGCGACGAAGTCGGCCAGGGAGAAGTTCGGCTTGCCGTCGGTCTTGATGATCTGCTGACGCAGGTGATGCAGCTTGGCCAACGGCTTGCCGTCATCGTCGTAGAGTTCGATGTCGTCATCGCGCACCTGATTGGCCGGCCAGAAACCGAACACCGCACGGGCGCTGATCAACTTCTCGTCGATCAGTTTGGCGAGCATTTCCTGGGCGTCGGCATAGAGCGACGTGGCCGCTTCACCCACCACTTCGTCCTGCAGAATGCGCGGGAACTTGCCGGCCAGGTCCCAGGAAATGAAGAACGGCGTCCAGTCGATGTATTCGGCCAGGACCTTCAGATCGATGTTATCGAGCACCTTGGTGCCGGTGAATGTCGGTTTGACCGGCGCGTAGGTGCTCCAGTCGAACTGCGGCTTCTTCGCGATCGCCGCCGCGTAGCTCAAGCGTTCGGTGCGGGCACTGCGGTTGGCGGTGCGCTCGCGGACATCGATGTAATCCAGGCGGGTTTTCTCGACGAAACCGGTCTTGAGTTCCTTGGACAGCAGCTGGGTGGCCACACCGACCGCACGAGAGGCGTCCGTAACGTAGATCACCGCATCGTTGCTGTACTTGGGTTCGATCTTCACTGCAGTGTGGGCTTTGGACGTGGTGGCGCCACCGATCATCAACGGCAGGTGGAAGTCCTGGCGCTGCATCTCGCGCGCCACGTGGACCATTTCATCCAGTGACGGTGTGATCAACCCGGACAGGCCGATGATGTCGCATTTTTCTTCCTTGGCCACCTGAAGGATTTTCTCCGCCGGGACCATCACGCCAAGGTCGACGATGTCATAGCCGTTGCAACCCAGCACCACGCCCACGATGTTCTTGCCGATGTCGTGTACGTCGCCTTTTACGGTGGCCATGAGAATCTTGCCCTTGGCTTCCGGTTTGTCGCCTTTTTCCAGTTCGATGAACGGGATCAAGTGGGCCACGGCCTGCTTCATTACACGGGCGGATTTCACCACCTGCGGCAGGAACATTTTGCCGGCGCCGAACAGGTCGCCGACGATATTCATGCCGGACATCAGCGGGCCTTCAATCACTTCGATCGGGCGCGCGAACGACTGGCGGGACTCTTCGGTGTCTTCAACGATGTGGGTGGTGATGCCTTTGACCAGCGCGTGTTCCAGACGCTTGTTGACGTCCCAGTTGCGCCACTCTTCGGTTTCCGCTTCCTTGACGCTGCCGTCGCCCTTGTACTTGTCGGCGATGGCGAGGAGGGCATCGGTGCCCTCCGGGGTGCGGTTGAGAATCACGTCTTCCACGGCATCGCGCAGTTCCACCGGGATCTGGTCGTAGATCTCCAGTTGACCGGCGTTGACGATACCCATGGTCAGGCCGGCGCGGATCGCGTACAGCAGGAATACCGAGTGGATCGCCTCGCGCACCGGGTTGTTGCCGCGGAACGAGAACGACACGTTGGACACGCCACCTGAGGTCAGCGCGTACGGCAGCTCGTCGCGGATGTAGGCACAGGCGTTAATGAAGTCCACGGCGTAGTTGTTGTGTTCTTCAATGCCGGTGGCCACGGCGAAGATGTTCGGGTCGAAGATGATGTCTTCCGGCGGGAAGCCGACTTCGTTGACCAGAATGTCGTAGGAGCGTTTGCAGATTTCTTTCTTGCGCGCTTCGGTGTCGGCCTGGCCGGCTTCGTCAAAGGCCATTACCACGACTGCAGCGCCGTAGCGCTTGCAGAGTTTGGCGTGATGAATGAACTGCTCGACGCCTTCTTTCATGCTGATCGAGTTGACGATGCCCTTGCCCTGGATGCATTTCAGGCCGGCTTCGATCACTTCCCACTTGGAGGAGTCGATCATGATCGGTACGCGGGAGATGTCCGGTTCACCGGCGATCAGATTGAGGAAGGTCACCATGGCCTTCTTCGAGTCGAGCATCCCTTCGTCCATGTTGATGTCGATCACCTGGGCGCCGGCTTCGACCTGCTGCAGGGCGACTTCCAGGGCTTCGGTGTAGTTGTCTTCACGGATCAGGCGGGCAAACTTGGCGGAACCGGTGATGTTGGTACGCTCGCCGACGTTCACGAACAGCGAGCTGCGATCAATGGTGAACGGTTCCAGGCCCGACAGGCGGCAGGCCTTCGGAATCTCCGGAATCTCACGCGGTGCATAACCGGCCACGGCTTTGGCGATGGCTTCGATGTGGCCCGGCGTGGTGCCGCAGCAACCACCGACGATGTTGAGGAAGCCGCTTTGGGCGAACTCTTCGATGACCTTGGCGGTTTGCGACGGCAGTTCGTCGTACTCGCCGAATTCGTTCGGCAGGCCGGCGTTCGGGTGCGCGGAAACGTGGGTGCCGGCCTTGTTCGACAGCTCTTCCAGGTACGGACGCAGTTCGCTGGCACCGAGGGCGCAGTTCAGGCCGACGGAAATCGGTTTGGCGTGGGCTACGGAGTTCCAGAAGGCTTCGGTGGTCTGGCCGGACAGGGTACGGCCGGAGGCGTCGGTGATGGTGCCGGAAATCATGATCGGCAATTCGACGCCCAGCTCTTCAAACACGCCTTGCACGGCGAAGATTGCCGCTTTGGCGTTCAGGGTGTCGAAGATGGTTTCGATCAGGATCAGGTCCGCGCCGCCTTCGATCAGGCCTTTGGTGGCTTCGGTGTAGTTTGCCACCAGCTCATCAAAGGTGACGTTACGGTAGCCAGGGTTGTTGACGTCCGGCGAGAGCGAGCAGGTGCGGCTGGTCGGGCCGAGTACGCCGGCGACAAAACGCGGCTTGTCCGGGTTCTCGAGGGTTTTCGCATCGGCGACCTTGCGCGCCAGGCGAGCGCCTTCTACGTTCAATTCGTAGGCCAGTTCTTCCATGCCGTAATCGGCCATGGAGATCCGGGTGGCATTGAAGGTGTTGGTTTCCAGAATGTCGGCGCCGGCATCCAGATAGGCTTTCTCGATGCCGCCAATCACGTCAGGACGGGTCAGCACCAGCAGGTCGTTGTTGCCTTTGACATCGCTCGGCCAGTCGGCGAAGCGTTTGCCACGGTAATCCTGCTCCTCGAGCTTGTAGCTCTGGATCATTGTGCCCATACCGCCATCGAGAATCAGAATGCGCTCTTTGAGGGCGTGCTTGAGAGCTTGAAGGCGAACACTGCGATCGGACATTAGGACTACTCGGAAAGACCATGACGAAGGGCCGGGATAATAGCAAACCTGTGCGGTTTTAGAGCATGTCCGGGTTTTGCATGAATATCGTTCATGTTGAAGGCGGTGCCAGACCGGTAGAATCGCGGCGTTTTTTAAGGATCGGGACCAGGGACATGTCGTATCGCGTTGTCATCAGCAGTGTATTGCTGTTTTTAAGCTGGGGCGCCGTGGCGCAAGATCCGGTGAGTGGCGCTGCAATATCCTACACCCGCGATGTTCAACCGATCTTCACTGAGAAGTGCGTGGCCTGCCACGCCTGTTATGACTCCCCCTGCCAGCTTAATCTCGGCAGCGGCGAGGGCGCCTCTCGCGGTGCCAATAAATCCTTGGTCTACGACGGTGAACGCAGCCAGGCCGCGGCGCCAACCCGGCTGTTTTATGACGCCGTCGGCAAGCGCGCGTGGCAGCAAAAGGGCTTCTATTCGGTGCTCGACGCCCAGGGCGGCCAAGCGTCATTAATGGCGCGCATGCTCGAACTGGGTCATAAAACCCCGTGGCCGCCCAATGCCAAATTGCCTGAAGACATCGTCCTGGGTTTGAGCCGCGAAAACACCTGCGCCATGCCGGCGGAGTTCGATGGCTACGCCAGCACGCACCCGAACCAGGGCATGCCCCTGGCCGTCACCGGCCTCACCGATCAGCAGTACCAGACGCTGCAACGCTGGCTGGCCTCCGGTGCGCCGATCGATGAGCAGGGCCTGGTGCCGAGCGCGAAAGAGTCGTTGCAGGTGGTGCAGTGGGAGAACCTGCTCAACTCGCCGGGTGCCCGGCAAAGCCTGGTAGGGCGCTGGTTGTACGAGCACTGGTTTCTCGCGCACATCTATTTCAAGGATGGCGAGCCGGGGCATTTCTTTCAGTGGGTGAGATCGCGCACGCCGACTGGGCAGCCGATTGACATGGTCAAGACCCGTCGTCCGAACGATGATCCGGGCAGCCAGTTCTACTACCGTTTATGGCCGGTGCAGGGCGTGATCGTCCATAAGACCCACATTACCTATCCGTTGAGCGCGGCGAAGATGGCGCGGGTCAAGAGCCTGTTCTACAGCGGTAACTGGCAGGCCACTGCGCTGCCGGGTTATGGGCCGCAAAGCCGGGCCAACCCGTTTGCGACCTTTGAAGCGATCCCCGCCCAGGCGCGTTATCAGTTCATGCTCGATAACGCCGAATACTTCGTGCGCACCTTTATTCGCGGCCCGGTATGTCGGGGGCAGATCGCCACGGATGTGATCCGTGACAACTTCTGGGCACTGTTCCAGGCGCCGGAGCACGACCTCTACATCACCGACCCGAACTATCGTGGCCAGGCCACGCCGTTGCTGGCGATGCCGGGGCAGAACGACGATGTCGGCAGTGTCTTGAGCCTGTGGCACGACTACCGCGACAAGCGTAACGAGTACGAAGCCTTGCGCCGCGACAGCTACGCCGATGTGCCGGCGCCGAGCTGGTCGACGCTGTGGGCAGGCAACGACAATGCGTTGCTGAGCATTTTCCGCCATTTCGACAGTGCCGCCGTGACCAAAGGCTTGATCGGTGAAGTGCCGCAAACCATGTGGTTGTTCGATTACCCGTTGCTGGAGCGCACCTATTACCAGTTGGCGGTGAATTTCGACGTGTTCGGTAACGTGTCCCATCAAGCGCAGACGCGCCTGTATTTCGATTTGATCCGCAATGGCGCCGAGCAGAACTTCCTGCGCCTGATGCCGGCGGATTCGCGCGATGATTATCTCGACGACTGGTACCAAAGCAGCGGCAAATTCAAGATGTGGCTGGACTACGAGTCCATCGACAACGACAAGCCGACCGCGCTGAAGCTCGACGAAAAAGACCCCAAGCGTGATTTCGCCATGCAATTGCTGGCGCGTTACGGCGACCTCAACGCTAAACCTGACCCGATCAATCGCTGTGACGGCGCCTATTGTTCGCGGCCGAACATCGATCCTGAGCTGCAAAATGCCGAACAAGCCTTGAGCGCACTCACGGCGCGACCGGCAGCCGGGCTCAGGGTCATCGATCAACTGCCGGAAGCCACGATGTTGCGTATCGAATCGTCGAGCGGAACCCGTGTGGTCTACAGCCTGCTGCGCAACCGCGCCCATAGCAACGTGGCTTTCCTGCTCGGCGAATCACTGCGTTATCAGCCAGGGTTGGACACCTTGACGATTTTCCCGGGCGTACTGAGCAGCTACCCGAATTTCATGTTCAACATCCCGGCCAGAGAGGTTCCGGCGTTTGTAGCGGCGATGGAAAATGCCAAGGACGCCGATCATTTCGAGAAAGTCGTCGAACGCTGGGGGATCCGTCGCAGCCATCCGCAGTTCTGGCAGTACTTTCATGATTTAAGCCGCTACATCCACGAGACCGAACCGGTGGAAGAGGGCGTGCTGGACATGAATCGCTACGAAAACCTGTGAAAAGCCAGCGATCCTCCGGCAGCGCCTGCCGGGGGATCGTCGCAATCTTTCCCGACAAAAATACTAGGACTTTGTCCGCGGCGATGATTGGCGTAAACTGCGCCCAAGCCTGCGAGGAGTTTCCATGACCGCTATTACCATTACCGACGCCGCCCACGATTACCTGGCCGATCTGCTTTCCAAGCAGAACACCCCGGGCATCGGCATCCGCGTCTTCATCACCCAGCCCGGCACCCAGTATGCAGAAACCTGCATTGCCTACTGCAAACCGGGCGAAGAAAAACCTGAAGACACCGCACTGGGGCTGAAAAGCTTCACGGCGTACATCGATTCGTTCAGCGAAGCTTTTCTGGACGACGCGGTTGTCGACTACGCCACCGACCGCATGGGCGGCCAACTGACCATCAAGGCGCCAAATGCCAAAGTACCGATGGTCAACGCTGACAGCCCGGTTAACGAGCGCATCAATTACTACCTGCAAACCGAGATCAACCCGGGGCTGGCCAGCCACGGCGGTCAGGTCAGCCTGATCGATGTGGTCGAGGATGGCATTGCCGTTCTGCAGTTCGGCGGCGGTTGCCAGGGCTGCGGCCAGGCAGACGTGACCTTGAAGGAAGGCATCGAGCGTACCTTGCTCGAGCGCATCCCGGAGCTCAAAGGCGTCCGTGACGTCACCGACCACACGCAGAAAGAAAACGCCTACTACTAAGGTGTTCGCTGCAAAAAAAAACGGCGCCCCGTGAGCGCCGTTTTTTATGGACAAAGATGTGCTGGCCACATCGCTGGCTTGCCAGCGATGTGGGTCTATGGACGATACAAATGTGCATGCCCCGCGCGATACAGCGACGACTCGCTGAATTGATCGCTCCCCAACACCCGGCCCACCAGTATCAACGCCGTGCGTCGAAACCCTTTGGCTTCAACCTTCCCGGTAATGTCCTCAAGCGTTCCCACCACCCAGTCCTGATCCGGCCAGCTCGCGCGATGAACCACCGCAATCGGGCAATCCGCGCCGTAATACGGCAGCAGTTCCTCGACAATCTTCGCCAGATGATTAACCCCCAAATGAATCGCCATGGTCGCGCCGTGCTGCGCCAGGCTGGAGAATTCTTCGCCTTTTGGCATGGTGGTTTTGTCGGCGTAGCGGGTCAGAATCACGCTCTGTGACACGTCCGGTAGCGTCAATTCCGCCCCCAGCAGCGCAGCACAGGCGGCGGTGGCGGTCACGCCGGGGATGATTTCGAAAGGAATGCCGAGTCCGCGCAGGTGGCGGATCTGCTCACCGATGGCGCCATACAAGCTCGGATCACCCGAGTGCACCCGCGCCACATCCTGGCCGTTGGCGTGGGCAGTCTTGATCAGCTCGATGATCTGTTCCAGATGCAGTTCGGCGCTGTTAATCAGCGTCTCGGCCTGATGGCCTTCAAGCACCGCCGCAGGCACCAATGAGCCGGCATAGACAATCACCGGACAGCTGCGAATCAGCCGCTGGCCTTTGACGGTGATCAGTTCCGGGTCGCCGGGACCTGCGCCAATAAAATAGACGGTCATCGTCGATTCCTGTGGGAAAAAGGGGGCTGGGCAAGGCTTCAGATGAAGATTGCTCATGATCGGATACGCGGATTATCGGGGATTTTACGCAGCGCAGGCCAATGCCAGAGTGGCCTGGGCATATTTTTGTCGCGAGATCAGCAGTTTTGCCGGTGCATTGGCCAGCTGTTCGGCCAGCGCGAGGGCGGCGCTTTCTGCCACGCCGTAGCAGCCGGTGCGTTCGAAAGCGATCTGCGAATGGTGACTGAGTCGGGACTGATAAGCGGCCAGTTGTTCACTGCTGAAATACATGAGCGGCAGCGCCAGTTGCGCGGCCAACGCGCTCAGCGCCGGTTCGTCCCGTTTCAGGTCGATGCTGGCCAGGGCCTTGATTTCATGCAGTTGGATTTGATGCGCTTGCAGTGCCTGATCCAGCAGCGCCCGCACCGTATTGACGGGGCAGCCGCGCTGGCAGCCCAGGCCGACCACCAGGATCGGCGCTGTGCTGGCATCAGTCATGCGTGGTATTGGCCATCGCTTTTGCGGCGGAACAACCAGGCACTGATCAGGCCCAGGGCCAGCCAGAACGCCACGTTGGTCAACTGCGAAGCGATTTTGAACCGGGTTTCCAGTGTTTCGGGAGCCAGCATCGAATGCACTTCCGGTTGCGGGGCACCCATCACATGGGGAACGGCGATGATCGCCGCGCCAAGGACTTTCATCAGCCAGTGACGGCTGAATACGATCAGGGCGATTCCGACAGCGGTAGAGGCTGCGGTGCCGATCCACCAGAGTTGCCGTTGCGCCAGATCGGCGGCAGCGGTGCCCGGCAATTCAGGCGGCAGGCCGAGGGTCGGCGCCAGGACGAATGTGGCGTAGCCGGCGAGGCCCCAGAGCAAACCCTGAGACGTTTTGGTCGGCGCACGCAAGGTGTAGAGGCCGGCGAGCATCAGGGCGAAACCGACGGCCACCACGAGGTTGCCACCGGTGGTCGACAACACGCGCTGCCAGCCATCTTCCGGCTCCCAGGCTTCGCCATCGTGGGTATGAGCGGCGACGGCGCCTTCGCTGTGGGCGTGTTCATGGACTTCAACAGCGGCCGGTTCGGATTTCTCGTAAGTCTCGGCCTGCAAAATGAGCGGGGAAACCCAGAAGCTTTGCAGCAGGGTGAGCAGCAGGGCGGCGAGCAGCCCGGTGAAACCTGCGGTTTGCGCAATACGCTTGATCATGTCAGCAGGTCTCAATGGCACGGGAACGCGGCGCTGTGACGGGTATCGTGGGCGGCGTTGTGCACCGCTTCGATGTGCGAGAAACCGGCGAAGTACACCAGGCACGCGCCGAGGATCGACGCAAAAACGGCGGCGGTCAGGCGTTGAGTCAGGGTGGTGGCGCTGGCGGAGCTGCTGTGGCCGGTGCTGCTGATGGTCGACATGGCGTTTCCCTCTGGTCTGTCAGCGGGGAATCAAAAGCGCATGCAAGATCCTGCACACGAACGGGCGCGCAGAGGATTCGAACAGCGCCCGCCCACCGCGGGTTTGTCATTCAGTGATTGTGATTTCACTTTGTGTTGCGGGCCGGTCTCCGGGCTCACGAGGGGCGCAGGCTTTCGCCTTGACCTGCAAGCGTCACCTTCCCATGCCCGATGGGCACAGTGGATCTGACACTTCGCTCGCTTACCGTTGCGGGGGCAGCACCGGACTGACATGGCCTTGAGTAAAGCACATGATTCACCGGTTTCCCGTTTCACCCTGTGAAGGGCACCCGTAACAAGATGCGTAGGAGAGCATGGGCGAGGGTGGGGCGTCAATTGGCAAGGGTTCTCAACTTGGCACCGAGGCGCCCCTTCGCGAGCAGGCTCGCTTCCACAGGGAAATGCGATCACCTGTGGGAGCAAGCCCGCTCGCGAAGGGGCCCCTACAGGCGTCACTAGACATTGACCCGCCCCAATACCATGCGTAGCCTTGAGCTTTCGAGGTTCTTCGGCATTTGTCGAAGCTAAGAAGGGAACGCGGTCAATGCCGCGGCTGCCCCCGCAACTGTGAACGGTGATGTTCGCTGCCACGCCACTGCACGCTCAACCCTTGAGCCCGCGGGAAGGCGCAGTAAACGCCAGTCAAGCGACTGGCACACCGTCAGCCAGGAGACCTGCCTCGATACAGATTCTCACTACAACCGGGCGGGGTGATCCGGTGGCGAACGCTTCCGGCGCGCATGTGCGTTGCCGGTTCTCGTCCCGTATGCCCGCCACCTTGCCAAAGGGCATCCGATGAAAACACTGGCCAAACTCCCTGTCACCATCGTTACCGGCTTCCTCGGCTCAGGCAAAACCACCTTGTTGCGGCACATGCTCGACAACGCTCAGGGGCGCCGTATCGCGGTGATCGTCAACGAGTTCGGCGAACTCGGCATCGACGGCGAAATCCTCAAGCAGTGTTCCATCGGTTGCACCGAAGAAGAAGCCAACGGCCGTGTGTACGAACTGGCCAACGGCTGCCTGTGCTGCACCGTTCAGGAAGAGTTCTTCCCGGTGATGCGCGAACTGGTCGCCCGTCGCGGCGATCTCGATCACATCCTGATCGAAACCTCGGGCCTGGCACTGCCAAAACCGCTGGTGCAAGCCTTCCAGTGGCCGGAAATCCGCAGTGCCTGCACCGTCGATGCGGTCATCACCGTGGTCGACAGCCCGGCCGTGGCGGCTGGCACCTTCGCCGCATTCCCGGATCAGGTCGACGCCCAGCGCAAACTCGACCCGAACCTGGACCACGAATCGCCACTGCACGAACTGTTCGCCGATCAACTGTCCAGCGCCGACCTGGTGATCCTCAACAAGGCTGACCTGATCAGCCCGGAAGACCTTGCCCGCGTACGCCTGGAAGTTGCCGAAGAATTGCCGCCAGCGGTCAAGATCATCGAAGCCAGCAGCGGTCGCCTGCCGCTGGACGTGCTGATCGGTCTCGGCGCGGGTTCCGAAGAACACATCGACAGCCGCCACAGCCATCACGATCATCACCACGACGATGAAGATCATGATGACCACGATCACGACGCTTTCGACTCCATCTCCATTGAATTGCCGGCATCCGATGAAAGCCTTCTGATGGACGCGCTGACGCAATTGGTGATCGAGCACAGCATCCTGCGGGTCAAGGGCTTCGCGGCGATCCCGAACAAACCGATGCGCCTGCTGATCCAGGGCGTGGGCACGCGTTTCGACAAGCACTTCGACCGTCAGTGGGGCGCTGAAGAAGCACGTACCACGCGTCTGGTGCTGATCGGCCAGGCACTGGATGCCGCCTTGCTCGAAGCGCAATTGCGCGCCGCGCTAAGCGTGTAAACCATGCACCTGCTCAGGACCCAGCCCGGCGGTTTCGTGTCGGATGACAACATTGCCGACCTTGGACAAACCCCCGCCGAGCTGGTGATCCTGTGCAGCGGCGATTCCAGTCTGGCGCTGCTCGCCGAAGCGGCACAACAGTTACCAGGCGATTACCCGAGCATGCGCCTGGCCAACCCGATGCAGGTGCAGAACCATGCCTCGGTTGACCTGTATGTCGATGAAGTCTTGCGCCACGCCAAGGTCATTCTGATCTCGCTGCACGGTGGCATTGCCTATTGGCGTTACGGCGTCGAGCGACTGGTGGAGTTGTCCCAGCGTGGGGTGCAGTTGATTCTGGTGCCGGGGGATGACCGCCCGGACCCGGAGCTCAGCGACCTGAGCACTGTCGGTGTCGAAGATCGTGACCGACTCTGGCAGTTTCTGCGCCAGGGCGGCATGGGCAATGCGCTGGATTTCTTCCGCTGCCTGGCCAACCGTTGGCTGGCGCGAGAATATGCCTGGGACGAGCCGCAAGCCTTGCCGCGCACGGCGATTTACCATCCCCATAAAAGCCCCGTGACACTTCAGGATTGGCAAGCCGACTGGCAGGTCGATCACCCCGTCGCGGCGGTGCTGTTCTACCGCTCGCACTTGCAAGCGGCGAATACCGGTTTCATCGATGTTTTTTGCCAGCGTTTGCAGGCGGCGGGGTTGAATCCGTTGCCGATTGCGCTGGCCAGTTTGAAAGAGCCCGGCTGTCTTGCGGCCGTCGAGGATTGGCTGGATGAAGCAGAGGCCGGAGTGATCCTCAACACCACCGGCTTTGCCCAGTCGAGCCCCGAAGCGCCGCATTTGCGACCGTTTCGCCGCAATATCCCGGTGATTCAGGTCATATGCGCCCAAGACAACGAGCCGGGCTGGCGCGCCAGCGAACAAGGCCTCGGCCCGCGGGATCTGGCGATGCACATTGCCTTGCCTGAGCTGGACGGGCGGATCATCAGCCGGCCGATCAGCTTCAAGGATCTGGCGTGGCGTAGTGAGCGCAGTCAATCGGATGTGGTCTGCTACCGGCCGCAACCCGAGCGCATGGACTTTGTCGCCGAACTGGCGCGGCGCTGGATCGACCTGGCACGCCTGCCCAATGCGCAAAAACGCGTGGCGCTGATCCTCGCCAATTACCCGACCCGCGATGGTCGCATCGGCAACGGCGTGGGCCTGGACACGCCAGCGGCGGCGCTGAACATTCTCCGGGCGCTGCATGACGAGGGTTATCCGCTCCCCGCCGAACTGCCGGACAGTGGCACCGCGTTGATCCGGCAACTGCTTGGCGGCGTCAGCAATGATCTGGACACCATGGACCAGCGTCCTTGCCAGCAAAGCCTGGGCATGGACGAATACCTGACGATGTTCAACGCACTGCCCCAAGCCAATCGCACTGCGGTGATGGAACGTTGGGGCTCGCCGGAAAACGATCCGATGTGCCGCAGCGGCCGGATGATGATCGCCGGGCTGCGTTTTGGCCTGACCTTCGTTGGCATTCAGCCGGCGCGCGGTTACCAAGTGGACCCAAGCGCGGTGTATCACGACCCGGACCTGGTGCCGCCCCACGGGTACCTGGCGTTCTATTTCTGGCTGCGCAACACCTATGGCGCCCACGCGCTGATCCACGTCGGCAAGCACGGCAACCTCGAATGGCTGCCGGGCAAAGGCGTCGGCCTGTCGGAAAACTGCTGGCCGGATGCATTGCTCGGACCGCTGCCGAACATTTATCCGTTCATCGTCAACGATCCGGGCGAGGGCGCCCAAGCCAAACGGCGGACTCAGGCGGTGATCATCGATCACTTGATGCCGCCGCTGACCCGTGCCGAAACCTACGGTCCGCTGCGCAATCTCGAATTGCTCGCCGACGAATATTACGAAGCGCAATTGCTCGATCCACGCCGCGCCCGCGAGTTGCAGCGCGACATCCTGCAACTGGTGCGCGACACCCACATCGACCGCGAACTGCAACTGGACGAACAACTCGACAGTGACGCGGATGCGGCGATCTGGTTGCCACGTCTGGA
The DNA here is from genome assembly GCF_001945365.1 of Pseudomonas reinekei. GTDB lineage: Bacteria > Pseudomonadota > Gammaproteobacteria > Pseudomonadales > Pseudomonadaceae > Aquipseudomonas > Aquipseudomonas reinekei. The sequence continues at coordinate 353,369 of NZ_MSTQ01000001.1, read as the reverse complement.
CACTTACCTGTGTGACTTGAAGGAATCGCAGATCCGCGACGGCTTGCATGTCTTTGGCGAATCGCCGGTCGGGCGCTTGCGCATCGATACCTTGCTTGCGCTGTTGCGCATTCCCCGGGGGGATGGGCGTGGTGCGCATTCGAGTGTGCTGCGGGCGCTGGCCAAGTCGTTCGCACTGGATGTTGATCCGCTGGATTGTGCATTGGCCGAGCCGTGGACCGGGGCGCGGCCGCTGGCCTTATTGTCGATCAGCGATGACCCTTGGCGCACCACCGGCGACACCCGCGAACGCCTCGAACTGTTCGCCACGCAACTGATCTCGCACGTGTTGAACGACCCCAGTGGGAGCGAGCCTGCTCGCGATGGCGTGTCAGCGGCAACAATATCAACTGACACAGCGCTTTCGCGAGCAGGCCCGCTCCCACAGGAGGCGAGCTGGTCTGCAGTGAGCGCCATCCTCGACAACCTGCGCGAAGTCGTCGCGCCGCGACTGGACGCCTGCGGCCCCGCCGAAATGCGCGGCCTGCTCGACGCCCTCAGCGGTCGTTTCGTCCCGGCCGGTCCGAGCGGCGCACCCAGTCGCGGACGCCTGGACGTACTGCCCACCGGCCGCAACTTCTATTCGGTGGATGTGCGCAACCTGCCTACTACCACCGCCTGGCGCATCGGTTTCCAGTCCGCCAACCTGATTCTGGAACGCCACCTGCAAGACCATGGCGATCACCTGCGTCAGCTCGGCCTGTCGGTTTGGGGCACTGCGACCATGCGCACCGGTGGCGACGATATCGCTCAGGCCATGGCGCTGATGGGCGTGCGCCCGGTGTGGGCCACCGGCAGTCAGCGCGTCGACGATTTTGAAATCCTGCCATTGAGTTTGCTCGACCGCCCGCGAGTGGACGTGACCTTGCGCGTGTCCGGTTTTTTCCGCGATGCCTTCGCCAATCTGATCCGCCTGTTCGACGCGGCCGTGCAAGCGGTCGCCGCGCTCGACGAACCGGACGATCTCAACCCGTTGGCGGCCAAGGTACGCGCCGAGCGTGAGGCGCTGCTGCAATCCGGGCTGGATGCAGAAGCAGCCCGGCGTCAGGCCGGGTGGCGGATTTTCGGGGCCAAACCCGGCGCGTATGGTGCCGGCGTGCAGGGCGCTATCGACGGCCGGCTGTGGCAGCGCCGCGAGGATCTGGCCGAGGTTTATCTGAACTGGGGTGGTTACGCTTATGGCGGTTCCGATGAAGGCACTGCGGCCCGTGAGCAATTCGCCCAGCGCCTGAGCCAGGTGCAGGCAGTGCTGCACAATCAGGACAACCGCGAACACGACGTGCTCGATTCCAATGACTACTACCAGTTCCAGGGCGGTATGCTCGCGGCGGTGGAAAGTCTCAGCGGCGAGGTGGCAGCCAGTTATCACGGCGATCACAGTCAACCGGACTTGCCGAAAATCCGCACGCTGAAGGAAGAGTTGAACCGGGTTATCCGCTCACGGGCGGCCAATCCCAAGTGGCTCGACGGGGTCAAGCGGCATGGCTACAAAGGCGCCTTCGAAATGGCTGCGACCGTCGATAACCTGTTCGCCTTCGACGCCACCACGCAGCTGATCGACGATCACCAGTACGCCTTGCTGGCTGATGCCTACTTGCTCGACCCGGCGACTCGCGAATTTGTTCGCGAGCATAATCCCCATGCCTTGCGCGACATGACTGAACGGCTGCTGGAAGCGCAGCAACGGGGGATGTGGAAGGAGCCGGGTGAGTACCGCGAGGCGCTGGAAAACCTGCTATTGGATATAGAAGAAAATGGCTAGAACAACACCCCTGTGGTAGCGAGCCTGCTCGCGAAGAGGCCAGCACAATCAACATCATCGTTGACTGACAGTCCGCTTTCGCGAGCAGGCTCGCTCCCACAGGGAAATGTGTATTAACCCCGACCATGATTGAGTATTGAAGATGACCGACACCCCGCATTTCCCGCTCTCCGCCGTGGTCGGCGCCGATGATTTGAAACTCGCGCTGTACCTGACCGCCATCGACCCGAAGATCGGCGGGGTGCTGATCGAAGGCCCGCGTGGCATGGCCAAATCGACGTTGGCCCGTGGACTGGCGGATTTGCTGGCCAGCGGTCAGTTCGTCACTTTGCCCTTGGGCGCCACCGAAGAGCGCCTGGTCGGAACGCTCGATCTGGACGCCGCACTGAGCGATGGCCGTGCGCAATTTTCCCCCGGCGTGCTGGCCAAGGCTGACGGCGGCGTGCTCTACGTCGATGAAGTCAATCTGTTGCCTGACCATCTCGTCGATCTGTTGCTGGACGTCGCCGCCAGCGGGACCAACCTGGTCGAGCGTGATGGCATTTCCCATCGGCATTCAGCGAAGTTCGTGTTGATCGGCACCATGAACCCGGAAGAGGGCGAGTTGCGTCCGCAGTTGCTTGACCGCTTTGGTTTGAACGTGGCCCTCGGTGGCCACACCGCGCCGGCAGAGCGTGGCCAGATTATCCGTCGGCGTCTGGATTTCGACAGCGATCCCCACGGCTTTTGCACCGAGTGGGAGAGTCAGCAAGCGAACTTGCGCGAACGCTGCCAGAAGGCCCGTAGCGCTTTAGCGAGTATTCCCCTCGACGATGCAGCGCTGGCGCAAATCACCGAACGTTGCTTCGCCGCCGGCGTCGACGGCATGCGCGCCGATCTGGTCTGGTTGCGCGCGGCACGTGCCCATGCGGCCTGGCGTGGCGCTTGCGCCATCAGCATCGAAGATATCGACGCTGTCGCCGAATTCGCCTTGCGCCATCGTCGCCGTGAACTTCCCCCGTCGGCACCACAATCGACACCTGCGCCGCAGTCGTCTTCGCCGCAAACTGCCAACCCGGGCGCAGGCCAGGGCCAGTGGGGTGAAATGCCCGCTCAGGCATTGCCCGTCGGTGTCCGCCGTGAAGTGCCGAGCTGGCCAAAAAAGCCTTAGGCATTCGCCCCCGAACTGACGCGGGGGCGAATGCCAGACCCCGCGCCGGACGGCTCGATCACGGCAAACAGGGTAAACGTCACGCCGCCCGCAGCGGCTCGGTCAATTGGCCCGGCACCTTGCTCAAGGGGCGGCCACGGGTGCGTCAGGATCTGTTGTTCTACCTGCGCACGCGCTCGGCAAATGAACTGTGGCTGGTGATTGTCGACGCATCGGCTTCAACGCGACGCCATCAGGCCTTGAGCGATGCCAAAGGCTTGCTGGCGCAACTCTTTGATGACGCCTATCGCCAACGTGCCCGGCTGGCCCTGATGACCGCCAGTGGTGCCGCGCCAACGTGGCAGGTCCAAGGCTTGAAAGCGTCCGGCGGTTTGCGTCATTGGCTTGATGGCCTTGGTGCAGGAGGGGGCACGCCGTTGCTGGCGGCGCTGGCTGAAGCGGGGCGATGGCTGAGTGTGCGACAAAAGCGTTTCCCGGCGGAGCAACAACGTTTGCTGGTGGTGACCGACGGCCGGCTCAAGGATGGGGCCGCTTTGGTGCCACTGGATTGTCCGGGGCTGCTGATCGATATCGAACGCGGGCCGATTCGACTCGGACGCAGCAAAACGCTGGCGGCGCAGTTGCAGTCCGAGTATCGGCATATCGACGAATTGCAATGACGTGAAAAGATCAGGCGACCGATGTCGTCGATCGATGGGTGTTGATCGCGGGAATCGGATGACGCATCAACGTCCCCACCACCAGCGCAGCCACCAATCCCGCCAGCCCCGCGACCCACAGCAACAGACTGAAGCCACCGACAAAGGCATGGCGAGCCAGCGGCTCGACCACCGGCCGTGCGTCCTGAGGCAACAGCTCCAGCGCCGCCGGCATGTCGCCGGCAACCACCCGCGATGCCAGCGCCTGGGTATGTTCCAGCCATTGACCGCCTTGGGCCGAGAGGCTGTCGTGCAGCAACTGTTCGCTATGGCCCGACAGCAACGCACCGTAGATGCCGACGCCCAGCATCACCGCACTGAAGCGCATGGTGGTGCTCATGCCCGAGGCCATGCCGGTGCGCTCGCGGGGAACGCAGGCCATGATGTTTTTCTGCGTGTCGCCGTTAAGCAGGCCTGCGCCAGCACCGGTAACGGCAATCGCCAGGGCGAACGGGAGATAGCCACCACTGTTGACTGCCCAGGCGCTGAGCAGGTTGCCGCAGCCTACCAGCGTCAAGCCGATCGCCATCAGGTTGGCCGGGGTGATGCGTCCCGTCAGGCGAGCACCGATGCGCGGGAAAATCAGCAGGGTGATGGCGAACGGCAACATACCGAGTCCCGCCGAGATCGCGGTAAAACCCAGGCCGTTCTGTAAGTAGAACGGCAGCATCGTCATCATCACCTGGGCGCACGCAGCGTAAGCGAACATGCCCAGCAGGGCACCGATGAAGCGCGGGTAACGGAACAGTTGCAAGTCGATCATCGGCCGCTGTTGCAGCCGTTCGATCACCACGAACAAACCCAACAGCAGCGCACCGCCGATCAGCCGCGCATAGGTCACCGGATTGGCCCAGCCAATCCGGTTGGCTTCGATCAAGCCCCAGATCAAACACAGCAGACTGGCGCTGAAGGCGAGGCTACCCCATGGATCAAGGCGTGCCGCTTGCGCATCGCGTGATTCCGGCACCGCGCGCCAGACCATGTACATCAGAAACAGGCCGACTGGCAGGTTGAGGTAGAAAATCCAGCGCCAGCCGACATATTCGGTAATCAACCCGCCCAGGGTGGGTGCGGCGGTCATGGCGACGCCCATGCAGCCACCCCAGAATGCCCAGGCCTTGGCCCGTTCGGCTTCATCGTGAAAGGTGTGGCCGATGGACGCCAGCGCCGAGGTCAACAGCAATGCCGCGCCAACCCCTTTGATCGCGCGAGCGATATCAAGAAACAGCGCGTTCGGTGCCGCACCGCAGCCCAGCGATGCGAGGATGAAAATGCCCAGGCCCCACATCAGGGTTTTCTGCCGGCCAAAACGGTCCGCCAGACTGCCGGCCGGCAACAGCAACGCGGCGAACGCCAGCATGTAAGCACTCACTACCCATTCGATGTCGGCGAAATTAGCCCCCAGATCACGGGCAATGCTGGGCAAGGTAACGGCGACGATATTGGTGTCGAGCACGATCAGCGAGCACACCGCTGATGCGGTAAGCAAGGTCAGGCGCTGACTTGCCTTGGGTTTGACGGACATGGCCAGGGTTCTCTACTGTGACGGTTCGTGCAGCTTATCGCTGGCTGTCGGTGTCTTTGTTAGGCGCGCCCCATCACTTCATTACCTTTGAGCTAATGCACCATGGACATCCGCCACTTCCGCTATTTCCTCGCCGTCGCCCGGCAGCGCAATTTCACCCGTGCCGCCGAGCAATTGGGTATCGCGCCGCCGACCCTGACCCGGCAGATTCAGGACATGGAAGCGGAATTGGGGGCGCGTCTGTTTTTGCGTCAGTCGCGCGATGTCAGCCTGACTGAGGCCGGTGCGACGCTGATGATCGAAGCCGAAGCCACGGTTCGACAATTCGAGTCTGCGCAACGCAATGCCCGGCGTGCCGGTCGCGGCGAAGTCGGGCATATCGAGCTGGGTTATGTGGCTTCGGCGGTGTACTCCGGCATGCTGCAAAAACAGGTGCGGGGTTTTGCCGGTGAATTCCCGGATGTCAGCCTCAATGTGCGGGAAAGCCCCATGGCCAACCTGCCGAACATGATCCTTGAGGGGCGTTTCGATCTGGGTTATGTCCGCTGTCCGTTGGCGTTGCCCGACGGTATCGAAAGTGTCCGGCTCAATGAAGAAGGCTTTGTGTTGGCGTTACCGGTCGATTCGTGGCTCAACCGGCTGCCGATGATCACGTCGGTGCACTTGCAAAACGAAAACTTCATCCTCCCCGAGCAAATGGCCGGTACTTTGCAGGTGGCCGCGCAGGGTGGTTTTGTACCGAAGCTGGGGGCGCAGCCGGGCGGACTGGTCGCGGTGATCGCGTTGGTTTCGCTGGGGCAGGGCGTGGCGGTGGTGCCGGCGTCGGTGGTCGGGCATGTCAGTCTGCCGGATGTGGTGTATCGGCAGATCCCGGATTGCCAGGCAGTGTCTTGGCTGGCGTTGATTCATCGGCGGTTCGAGAAGTCGCCGGCCGTGGTCCGCTATATCGAGCAGGTAAAAAACAGCTGAAAGCATCGCGAGCAAGCTTGCTCCTACAGATCTTGAAATGATTTCGGGCTGTAGGATTCGTCACTTTCGCCTGTACGATTCAAGTCCATTTTTCCATTCAGGACTTGCATGAACACCCTCTCGGAGCCTCCCAGTTATCCTTTCCCCACGTGCCATTGCGCGGTCTTGATGCACGCGAAACACCCGGTCTTTTGGCTTCCGTTTTCCCCCGACATTGCAGCTTCACGGCCTCTGTGCCGCGCCTTGCCGTGCTCGGCATTCTGAATTCACTGAAGAGATCGAGACGTTTTTATGGAATGGTTAGCTGACCCCACCGCGTGGCTGGGCTTGTTGACACTGATTGTGCTGGAACTGGTACTGGGCATCGACAACCTGGTGTTTATCGCGATCCTCGCGGACAAATTGCCGCCGCACCAACGCGATCGTGCGCGGATCATCGGTTTGTCCCTCGCGTTGCTGATGCGCCTGGGCCTGCTGGCGAGTATTTCGTGGCTGGTGACCCTGACGCAGCCGCTGTTCGAGGTGTTCGACAAGAGTTTCTCCGGGCGTGACCTGATCATGCTGTTCGGTGGTGTGTTCCTGCTGTTCAAAGCCACCATGGAACTGCACGAACGGCTCGAAGGCCATGTCGGCCAGCGTTCGTCCAATACCGCCTATGCGCTGTTCTGGCCCATCGTTGCGCAAATCGTAGTGCTGGACGCGGTGTTCTCCCTCGACGCGGTGATCACGGCAGTGGGCATGGTCGATGAGCTGTCGGTGATGATGATCGCGGTGATCATTTCCATTGGCCTGATGATCGTTGCCAGCAAGCCGCTGACCCGATTCGTCAACGCCCACCCGACGGTGATCATGCTCTGCCTGGGCTTCCTGATGATGATCGGTTTTGCGCTGACGGCCGAAGGCCTGGGCTTCCATATTCCGAAGGGCTATCTGTATGCGGCCATCGGTTTCTCGATCCTGATTGAAGTCTTCAACCAGATCGCCCGGGCCCGGCGCAAGCGCTCGATGCAGGGCCTGCGACCGATGCGCGAACGTACCGCTCACGCAGTGATGCGCCTGCTGGGCGGGCGCAAACTGGCGGTGGAAGAAGTCGGTGAGGAAATCGCCGACATGCTCGACAACGGCGAGGCGCCGAACGAAGAGCTGTTCGACCGTCGTGAGCGGGTGATGATCAGCGGTGTGTTGCAACTGGCTGAACGACCGATCCGCACGTTGATGACGGTGCGCGCCGATGTCGATCTTATCGACCTGGCCGACAACGCCGAGGCCATTCGCACGCGGCTGATGCATTCGTCTTACTCGCGCTTGCCGCTGATCCGCGACGGTGCCGTGGATGAACCGCTGGGCTTCGTGCACAAGAAGGAACTGTTGAAGGAGTTCCTGGCCGGTAACGAACCGGATCTTGCGCACCTGGCGCGCCAGACCATCAACCTGCTGGAGAGCTATTCGATCCTCAATGCCCTGGAGCAGATGCGCAAGGCGTCGACGCACATTGCGTTTGTGGTCAATGAATTCGGTGACTTCGTCGGCGTGTTGACCATGACCGACATCCTCGAGTCGATTGCCGGTGAATTGCCCGACGCCAGTGAAATCGAAGGCCCGGACGTGGTCGAGGAGAAGGGCGGGTTCGTGGTCAGCGGCGCATTGAACCTGGCGCGGGTTCGCCAGCGCACCGGGTTTGCCGCCGAGCCTACCGAGGACTATCAGACCCTCGCCGGTTTGGTGGTCAGCCTGCTCGATCGCCTGCCGATGATCGGTGACAGCCATGAGTGGGAAGGCTGGCGGATGACGGTCCTGAAGGTTGAAGAGCGGCGGGTGACGCGGGTGTTCCTCAATCGCGTCGGCGGGTGATTGTACCCCTGGCCGGCGCTGAACCCGCAGGAGCGAGCCTGCTCGGGAAAAACGGCCGTACAACGCGGGCATTCAAACTGCCTGCGTTATCGTTGACGTCCATCACGAGCAGGCTCGCTCCCACAGAAACACCTAAGCACTATTTGTGAACCCGCTACCCGCCATCCGTAGCCAACGGTAGCGCTACGCCAGCGTCTCTTTTGGTAACGCCTTTTCCTCACATCATTCCATCCCCCTGATTCAAAACACTTTCAATCCCCCCTACATTCCGCCCACATCCTGTGGCACACTTTCTGCTGTCTATTCCGTTGTTACATACCATATTCCGGTATAGCGGAATAAACATCATCCTGGAGTGCTTGCCATGCATCGCCGACCTTCCTTTTTCAAAGCGTGTGTTTTTCTTTTCGCAGCTTCGGCTGCTGCCATGGGTGTGGCCCAGGCAGCGGACAGTAAGCTCGACAGTGTTCTGGCCCGTGGCAAGCTGATTGTGGGCACCGGCAGTACCAATGCGCCGTGGCATTTCCAGGGAGCGGATGGCAAGTTGCAGGGCTTTGATATCGACATTGCGCGCATCGTGGCCAAAGGGTTGTTCAATGACCCGAGCAAGGTCGAGTTCGTGGTGCAGTCGTCCGATGCGCGGATTCCCAACCTGCTGACCGACAAAGTCGACATGAGCTGCCAGTTCATCACCGTGACGGCGAGCCGTGCACAGCAAGTGGCGTTTACCCTGCCTTACTACCGCGAAGGTGTTGGCCTGTTGCTGCCGGCCAACAGCAAGTACAAGGAAATCGAGGACATGCAAGCCGCCGGCGATGGCCTGACCGTGGCGGTGCTGCAGAACGTCTATGCCGAAGAGTTGGTGCACCAGGCGTTGCCCAAGGCCAAGGTTGATCAGTACGACAGCGTTGACCTGATGTATCAGGCCGTGAACTCCGGACGCGCCGATGCGGCGGCCACCGACCAGTCTTCGGTGAAATACCTGATGGTGCAGAACGCCGGACGCTATCGCAGCCCGGCCTACGCCTGGAGTCCGCAAACCTACGCCTGCGCGGTCAAGCGCGGCGATCAGGACTGGCTGAACTTCGTCAACACGGCCCTGCATGAAGCCATGACCGGCGTCGAGTTCCCGACTTACGCGGCATCGTTCAAGCAGTGGTTTGGCGTAGATCTGCCGTCTCCTGCCATCGGTTTCCCTGTCGAATTCAAATGATCCCGTGAGAGTGGGGCGCTGCCATGCGCCCCGCTCAAGGTACTGCCGACCATGAACTATCAGTTGAACTTTGCCGCCGTTTGGCGCGATTTCGACACCTTGCTGGCGGGGCTCGGTCTGGGCCTGGAGCTGGCGCTGGTGTCGATCGCCATCGGCTGCGTGATCGGCCTGCTGATGGCGTTTGCTTTGTTGTCGAAGCACCGCGCGTTGCGGGTGCTGGCATCGGTGTATGTCACGGTGGTCCGTAACACGCCGATTCTGGTGTTGATTCTGTTGATCTACTTTGCGTTGCCGAGCCTGGGGATTCGTCTGGACAAGATCCCGTCGTTCATCATCACCCTGTCGTTGTATGCCGGGGCGTACCTGACCGAAGTGTTCCGCGGCGGGCTGCTGAGCATTCCCAAGGGCCAGCGTGAAGCAGGCCTGGCGATCGGCTTGGGCGAATGGCAGGTCAAGGCTTATGTCACCGTGCCGGTGATGCTGCGCAACGTGCTGCCGGCGCTGTCGAACAACTTCATTTCGCTGTTCAAGGACACCTCGCTGGCGGCCGCGATTGCCGTACCTGAACTGACCTATTACGCGCGCAAGATCAATGTCGAAAGCTACCGGGTGATCGAAACCTGGCTGGTGACCACGGCGTTGTATGTCGCGGCCTGCTACCTCATTGCCATGATGCTGCGTTACCTCGAGCAGCGTCTGGCAATCCGCCGATAGGAGGCCCCATGTACGAATCCCCCAGTTGGTTGCATGAGTTGTGGATTGCACGTGAGCCGCTCTGGCAAGGCTTTTTGACCAGTGTGCAGGTGTCCGCGCTGGCGATTTTGCTCGGCACGGTGGTCGGCGTGTTTGCCGGTCTGGTGCTGACCTACGGCAAGTTCTGGATGCGCGCGCCGTTTCGTTTTTACGTGGACGTGATTCGCGGCACGCCAGTGTTTGTGCTGGTGCTGGCGTGCTTCTACATGGCGCCGGCACTGGGTTGGCAAATCAGCGCGTTCCAGGCCGGTGCTTTGGGGCTGACGCTGTTCTGCGGTTCCCACGTCGCCGAGATCGTGCGCGGTGCGTTGCAGGCATTGCCCCGTGGGCAGATGGAAGCGAGCAAGGCCATCGGCCTCACGTTCTACCAGTCCCTGGGCTACGTGCTGTTGCCTCAGGCGCTGCGGCAGATCCTGCCGACCTGGGTCAACTCGTCCACTGAGATCGTCAAGGCCTCGACGCTGCTGTCGGTGATCGGCGTGGCCGAGCTGCTGCTCAGCACTCAGCAGATCATCGCCCGCAACTTCATGACCCTGGAGTTTTACCTGTTCGCCGGATTTCTGTTCTTCGTCATCAACTTCGGCATCGAATTACTCGGCCGGCACATTGAAAAGCGGGTGGCCTTGCCATGACTCACGTTCAATCCAATACCCAAAACGGCCAGCCGCTGCTGGACATTCGTGGCCTGCACAAGTGTTACGACCAGCTCGAAGTGCTCAAGGGCGTCGACCTGACCCTGCAGCGCGGCAACGTGGTGACGTTGATCGGCTCCAGCGGCTCGGGCAAGACCACGCTGCTGCGTTGCGTGAACATGCTCGAAGAATTCCAGGGCGGGCAGATCCTGCTCGACGGTGAGTCCATCGGCTATGACGAAGTCAACGGCAAGCGTATCCGCCACCCGGAAAAAGTCATTGCCCGTCATCGCGCCATGACCGGCATGGCGTTCCAGCAGTTCAACCTGTTCCCGCACCTGACCGCGTTGCAGAACGTCACCCTTGGCTTGCTCAAAGTGAAAAAACTGCACAAGGACGAGGCCGTGGCCCTGGCGGAGAAATGGCTGGAGCGGGTCGGCCTGCTGGAGCGCCGCGATCACTTTCCCGGTCAGTTGTCCGGCGGTCAGCAACAGCGCGTGGCGATTGCCCGGGCCATTGCGATGAACCCGAGCCTGATGCTGTTCGACGAAGTCACCTCGGCCCTCGACCCGGAACTGGTGGGCGAAGTGCTCAACGTGATCAAGGGCCTGGCCGAAGACGGCATGACCATGCTGCTGGTGACCCACGAAATGCGCTTTGCCTTCGAGGTCTCGGACAAGATCGTTTTCATGAATCAGGGGCGCATCGAGGAGCAGGGGCCTCCCAAGGAATTGTTCGAGCGCCCGCAATCGCCGCGTCTGGCGGAATTTCTCAAAAACACGCGTTTTTGAACCTTTAATTTTCAATCAGGAGAAACACTCATGAGCATTACGCGTTACGGCACCGGCAGCGCCGCTGCAGGCGGCACGCCTCGTCCTTTCGCCCGTGCCGTTGAAGCCGATGGCTGGCTGCACGTGTCCGGGCAGGTGCCGGCGTTGGACGGCGAGATCATTACTGGCGGCATCGTCGAACAGACCCACCAGACCATGAAAAACCTGATCGCGATTCTCGAAGAAGCCGGTTATGGCCTGGAAGACGTGGTGCGTGCTGGGGTCTGGCTGGAAGACCCTCGGGATTTCACCAGCTTCAACAAGGTCTTCGGCGAATACTTCAAGCCTGAACACGCCCCGGCCCGTGCCTGCGTGCAGGCGAACATGATGGTCGACTGCAAAGTTGAGATCGACTGCATTGCGTACAAGAAAAAGGCTTGAGTCCGTGGTGACTTCTTCGCGAGCAGGCTCGCTCCCAGAGGGGAGATCATTCCAAAGGTGGGAGCGAGCCTGCTCGCAAAGGTGGCCTAACCGTCACTGCATCACTCTGGTTAAACTCCCGGCATTTTGAATGGGAACCACTGAAATGACCGAAGACACCATCAAGCGCCGGGCACGCGGTCTGGACCGGGCGTTCGATATTCTCGATTTCCTCAAGGAAGTCGGCCAGCCCCTGCGCCCGAACGACATCGCCAACGGCATCGGCAGCCCCAAATCCACGGTCTACGAACTGGTGGCGTCATTGCTTGAGCGCAGGATTCTGGAACCGGTGGGCAAAGACGGTCACGTTTACCTCGGTCGCCAGCTGTACTTCCTCGGGCAGGCGCATCTGCGGCATTTCGACCTGACCCGCGAGGCCGATTACGCCCTGCAGGAAATCGTCAGCCAGACCCATGAAACCGCGCAAATGTGCCTGCTCAACGGCCGCAAATACACCGTGGCATTGATGAAAGAGGGCGAGCGGCATTTCCGTATTTCTTCGGACATCGGCGAAAACGCGCCGATTCCCTGGACCGCGTCCGGGCGCCTGTTGCTGGCGCACCTCAGTGACCAGCAAATCGTTGACCTGATCGACCCCGACGATTTCGTTCTGCCTGACGGCGAGCGTTTGCCGCTGGAGCAATTTCTGAAAGAAATCCGTCAGGCCGGGCGCGATGGGTTTTTCTCTTTCGATAGCGTCGCCGACACCTTTACCCATTGCTTCGCTGCCCCGGTCAAAGACGCGAACGGCGTGGCCATCGCGACCCTGTGCATCGTCGCCCCCCGGGCCGATGCCAAGAACAATTACAACGACTATCGCCGGGTGCTGATCGACAGCGCCAACAGCCTGGCCCGTCGCATCAACGAATAACAGCGGCCACCTGTGGCCGCGAATGTGAGGAGTTCAACCATGTCTTCTGCCAAAAATACTGCCGCCGTGGAAAAGGGCTTTGCCCATACGGGCGCTAACCTGGTGCGCGACGTCAGCCTGCCTGCGTTGGTGCTGCACCGCCAAGCGCTGGAGCACAACATCCGCTGGATGCAGGATTTTGTCAGCAACAGTGGCGCTGAGCTCGCGCCCCACGGCAAAACCAGCATGACCCCGGCGCTGTTTCGTCGACAACTGGATGCCGGTGCCTGGGGCATCACCCTGGCCAGCGCCACGCAAACCCGCGCGGCCTACGCCCATGGCGTGCGTCGGGTGTTGATGGCCAACCAGCTGGTCGGCACGCCGAACATGGCGTTGATTGCGGATCTGTTGGCTGACCCGACTTTCGACTTTTACTGCATGGTCGATCACCCGGACAACGTCGCTGACCTGGGCGCGTATTTCGCCTCGCGCGGCGTGCGACTGAACGTGATGATTGAGTACGGCGTGGTGGGCGGGCGTTGCGGTTGCCGCAGCGAGCAGGAAGTGCTGGACCTGGCCAAAGCCATTGCGGCGCAACCGGCGCTGGCCCTGACCGGGATCGAAGGCTACGAAGGCGTCATTCACGGTGATCACGCCGTCAGCGGCATCCGCGCGTTTGCCGGGTCTTTGGTGCGCCTGGCGGTGCAGTTGCAGGACAGCGGCGCGTTCGCCATCGCCAAACCGATCATCAGCGCTTCCGGTTCGGCCTGGTACGACTTGATTGCCGAAGAGTTCGAGGCGCAAAACGCGGCGGGTCGTTTCCTCAGCGTGTTGCGTCCAGGCAGCTACGTTGCCCATGACCACGGCATCTACAAGGAGGCGCAATGCTGCGTCCTCGACCGTCGCAGCGATTTACACGAAGGGCTGCGGCCGGCGCTGGAAGTCTGGGCGCACGTGCAGTCGTTGCCGGAGCCGGGTTTTGCGGTGATTGCCCTGGGTAAACGCGACGTGGCCTACGACGCCGGTTTGCCGGTGCCGCTGCTGCGTTACAAGGCTGGCGTGGTGCCGGCCAAGGGGGACGATGTCGGCGCCTGCAAGGTGACGGCGGTGATGGACCAGCACGCGTTCATGACCGTGGCGCCGGGGGTTGAATTGCGCGTGGGCGATATCATTTCGTTTGGTACTTCGCACCCTTGCCTGACGTTCGACAAATGGCGCGTGGGGTGTCTGGTGGATGAACAGTTGAATGTCATCGAGGCCATGCAAACCTGTTTCTAAGCGATACACCAGAGACCCGACAAGAATGAACACCATCAACACCCTCGGCCCCAACACCCCACGCATCGCCCTGATCGGCGAATGCATGATCGAGTTGCAACACCGCGCTGATGGTAGCCTGCAACAAAGTTTCGGCGGCGATACCTTGAACACTGCGGTTTACCTGTCTCGTGAGCTGGGTACCGCCGGCAGCGTGGACTACGTCACCGCCCTGGGCGATGACAGTTTCAGCGATGCCATGTGCCGGAGCTGGTCCGACGAAAACATCGGATTGGGCATGGTCCAGCGTTTGCCCGGGCGTTTGCCGGGTTTGTACTGCATTCAGACCGACGCCGCCGGCGAACGCCGTTTCCTCTATTGGCGCAACGAAGCGGCCGTGCGCGATTGCTTCACCACCCCGGCCGCCACGCCGATCCTGGCGGCGCTGCCGGATTACGATGTGCTGTATTTCAGTGGCATCACCCTGGCGGTGCTGGGCGTGAAAGGCCGGGAAAAGTTGCTCGAAACCTTGATCGAAGCCCGCCAGCGTGATGCGCGGATCGTCTTCGATAACAATTACCGGCCTCGGCTTTGGGCTTCGATTGAAGAGGCACGGGCTGCCTATCGCAGTGTTTTGCCGTACGTAGACCTGGCGCTGCTGACCGTCGATGATGAGCAGGCGCTGTTCCATTTTGCCGATTGCGAGGCAGTGTTTGAGGCGTACGAGCAGATTGGCACGCCGGAAGTGGTGCTCAAGCGTGGTGCCGAGGCGTGCCTGATTCGTTGTGCGGGCGAGTCATTCAAGGTGCCGGCGCAGAAAGTCGAGCAGGTGGTGGACACGACGGCGGCGGGGGATTCGTTCAGTGCCGCGTACCTGGCCTCACGGCTCAAGGGCGGGAGCCCGGTGGAGGCGGCCGAGGCAGGACACCGCTTGGCGAGCCGGGTGATTCAGGTGCCGGGAGCCTTAATTCCAAGGTAAGAATAGGATGGCCGCTGGCTGCGCCATCGGTTCGCGAGCAGGCTCGCGCCCACAAGGAAATGGCGAACAACGCAGATCCAATGTGGGAGCGAGCCTGCTCGCGAAGGGGCCATCAAGCCTATCGATTAATCCCGGTAAAACACCTGCACCAGGTGATAACCGAACTTGCTCTTGATCGGCCCGTGCACCACCCGCAGCGGTTTTTTGAAGATCACCGCATCAATGGCCCCGACCATCTGCCCCGGCCGCACTTCACCCAAGTCACCGCCGCGCTTGCCCGACGGGCAGGTGGAGTACTTCTTGGCCAGCACATCAAAGGCTTCGCCCTTGGCGATGCGTTGTTTGAGCTGCTCGGCTTCTTCCGAGGTTTTCACCAGAATGTGGCGTGCTTGAGCTTTCATGGGACAAATACCTTGTAACGGTGTTGACGGCGGGGCGCGGGATTATGCCCTAACTCACCCCGCTTGGCCGATCATCGTGCGAATCTTGTGGGCCAGCAGATCAATGGAGAACGGTTTGGCCACCATGTCCATCCCTTCTTCGAGAAAACCCTGACGCTCGGCCGCCATTTGCGCATACCCGGTCATGAACAACACTTTCAGTTCCGGACGATGCTGCCGGGCGATTTCGGCCAGTTGCCGTCCGTTCATGCCCGGCAAGCCGACATCCGTCACCAGCAGGTCCACCCGCATCCCTGACTCCAGCAAGGGCAGGGCGGATTTCGCATCGTCGGCTTCGTAGGCGTGATAACCCAGCTCCTTGAGCAGGTTGAGCACCAGCATGCGCACCGCCGGGTCGTCTTCCACCAATACCACGGTTTCCCCGGCAATCGCTGGTGGCGCTTCGCTGATGACCGGCTTCAAAACGTCTTCCTGTTCCATTGCTTGCAGTCGCGGCAAATACAAACGCACGCTGGTGCCCTGGCCCGGCAGGCTGAACAGACTGACATGGCCGCCCGACTGTTGCGCAAAACCATAGATCATCGATAGCCCAAGTCCGGTGCCCTGGCCGATGGGTTTGGTGGTGAAAAACGGGTCGAACGCCTTGGCCAGGACTTTGGGCGTCATGCCGGTGCCGTTGTCGGTGACGGCGATCATCAGGTAATCACCGGCCTTGACCGGTTCCAGGGTATTGATGTCGCTGCTGTCGAGGTAGACGTTGGCGGTTTCGATGCGCAGCTCACCACCGTCGGGCATGGCGTCCCGGGCGTTGATGACCAGGTTGAGCAGGGCGTTTTCGAGTTGGCTGACGTCAGTGCTGACCGGCCAGACATCTTCGGTCAGTTGCAATAGGAGCTCGATGTGATCGCCCTTGGTTCGTCGCAGCAAGTCTTCCAGGGAGTGGATCAGGTCATTGGCGTTCAACGGTTTGCGATCCAGCGACTGTCGCCGGGAAAACGCCAGCAGGCGATGGGTGAGGGCGGCGGCGCGGTTGGCCGATGAAACCGCAGCTTCGGTGAAACGGCCGATTTCTTCCGTGCGCCCTTCAGCAATGTAGCGTTGCATCAGGTCGAGGCTGCCAATGATTCCGGTGAGCATGTTGTTGAAGTCATGGGCAATGCCACCTGTGAGCTGGCCCACCGCTTCCATTTTCTGCGCATGGCGCAAGGCATCTTCGGCGCGTTCGCGTTCGAACATTTCGTTTTGCAGGCGCTGGTTGCTTTCGGCCAGTTGTTGAGTGCGCGCGGCGACCCGCTCTTCGAGGGTTTCGTTGAGATTGCGCAGGGCTTCTTCGGTCTGTTTGCGCTCGGTTTCGTCGATCACGAAGATGTAGAAACCGTTCACCGCGCCGTTGGCACCGTGGCGCGGCAAGTAGTTCATCAGCGCATGGCGGATGCTGCCGTCGCGGTGCGGTGTATTGATGCTGAAACAGCACGGCTTGCCGCTCAGCGCCTGGGCGATGTGCTCGGCGCGCAGGGCGTAGGCTTCATCGCCCAGGACCTCCAGAATTGTCCGGCCATAGAGCTCTTGAGGTGTCAGGCCGTACCAGTCCAGATACGCGGCGTTGTTCAGGCGAAAGCGTTCCTCGCGGTCGACGTAGCTGATCAGGATTGGCATGGCGTTGATGATCAGCTGCAACTCGGTCTGGCTCTGGCGCAGGGCCTGCTCGGTGTTTTTGCGTTCGGTCAGGTCCAGGGCCGCGCCGAGGAAACGGATCGGCCGGCCATGATGGTCCTTGTAGCAGCGCCCGCGGGCAAACACCCAGCGCAATTGGCCATCGGGCTGCAACAGGCGATATTCCTCGGCATATTCGGTGCCGTGGGTGATGCAGTGCTTGATGCTGCGGGTAATCATGGCGCGGTCTTCGGGGTGAACGCCGTGCAGGTAATCGCTGATCGGCAACTGGCCGGCCATGGCCGGATCGATACCGTGCAATTGGGCGAAATGCGCATCGGCAATAAAACGGTCCTCGCTGATGTCCCAATCCCAGGTACCCACCGCGTCGGTGGCGGCGAGGGCCAGTTGCAGGCGCTCTTCGGTTTCCTGTTGCGCCTTGAGGCTGGCGGCCGAACGCTGCTCCAGTTCCAGGGCTATGCGTCGGCGCTCATTGGTTTCAATGGCAGTGACCAGGATTCCGGCGACTTCGGCGTTTTCGTCCCGGATCGGGCTGTAGGTCAGATCAAGCCAGAAGTCGGAATCGACGCCGTTACGCTGCAGGGAGAACCGCTGCTCGCTGTAGGTTCGCACCTGGCCTTGTAGGACGGCACTGTAAATCGGGTCGGTGAAGTCCTGAAGTTCCGGCCAGACTTGGTGTGTTGGCTGTCCGAAAGCGTGCGGATGCTTGCTGCCCGCGAGCAGGGCGAAGCCGTCGTTGTAGATCTGCGTCAGTTGCGGCCCCCAGAGCAGCAACATCGGCATCGGCGAGTGAATCACTATATCCACGGCGGTTCGCAGGCTTTGCGGCCAGTTACTGGCGGCGCCCAGCGGACTGTTCGCCCAGTCAAGTCGGGCAATCAGGGCCTGGGCATCGCTGCCGGTCGGTGATGGGTTCATCAAGGTGTCCTGCACAAAAGTCGGTGTGACGGCGTCTACTATTACGGCTAGACGCTGAATGACCGGTTTCGGGTCATTTTTTCATTGAATGCTTTGCGGGTGCTTTTTGCCATGGAAATCGATGCATTGTTGAAACGCCTGGCCAGCCAGAATGGCTCCGATCTTTACCTGTCCACCGGCGCGCCACCCAGTGCGCGTTTCGACGGTGTACTGACGCCCCTTGCCGACCCACCCTTCAAACCGGGAGACATTGCGGCGATTGCCGCGTCCATCATGGACGCCGAACAGCGACTGGAGTTCGATCGTCAGCTGGAAATGAACCTGGCGCTCTCTTTACCGGGAATTGGCCGCTTCAGGGTCAATATTTTCAAGCAGCGCAATGACACTTCAATGGTGGTGCGCAACGTCAAACTCGACATTCCACGTTTCGAAGACCTCAAGCTGCCGCCAGTATTGCTGGAAACGGTGATGCTCAAGCAAGGCTTGATGTTGTTCGTCGGCGCCACCGATTCGGGCAAGTCTACTTCGTTGGCGGCCCTGATCGATTATCGCAACCGGCATGCCAGTGGCCATATCGTCACCATTGAGGACCCGATCGAGTATATCCACCGGCACAAGAAATCCATCATCAACCAGCGCGAGGTCGGCGTCGACACCCGTAGTTTTCACGCCGCGTTGAAAAACACCCTGCGCCAGGCACCGGACGTGGTACTGATCGGCGAGATCCGTGATCGCGACACCATGGAGCACGCGCTGGCGTTTGCCGACTCCGGGCATCTGGTGATCTCCACGCTGCACGCGCACAACGCCAATCAGGCACTGGACCGCATGATCAACTTCTTTCCCGAGGAGCGGCGCGGGCAATTACTCAATGATCTGGGCAACAATCTCAAGGCCTGCGTTTCCCAACGCCTGGTCCGTAGCCGCGACGGGCAACGCCGGGTGGCAGTGGAAGTGATGCTGGGAACGCCGACGATTGGCGATCTGATTCGGCGCAATGCGTTTTCCGAATTGAAGGGCGTGATGGAGAAATCAACGGCGCTGGGGATGCAGACGTTTGATGGGGCACTGTTCGAACGGGTCGTCGAAGGCGTGATCGATGAGGAAGAGGCGCTCAAACATGCCGATTCGGTGAACAACTTGCGCTTGCGTTTGAAACTCCATGCCGAAGCCACATCAAACGCCCACGCCCCGCCTGGCGATTGGGGACTCGTCGACTGACAAAAGTCCCCCAGCAGGCGATTTTTCAGGTGTCGAGTTCGGGGCGGTTTCGGAACTGCTCCAATGCCTCTGGATTGGCCAGCGCGTCGGTATTCTTCACCTTCTGCCCATGCACCACATTGCGCACCGCCAGTTCAACGACTTTGCCGCTGATGGTCCGTGGGATATCGGTCACTGCGACGATTTTCGCCGGCACATGACGCGGCGTGGTGTGGGCGCGAATGACCTGGCGGATCTGGTCTTGCAGTGTTTCATCCAGCTCGATGCCTGCCGTCAAGCGTACGAACAACACCACCCGCACATCATCGTGCCATTGCTGGCCGATGGCGACGCTGTCGAGCACCTGCGGGACTTTCTCCACCTGGCGGTAGATTTCCGCGGTGCCAATACGCACGCCTCCGGGGTTGAGCACGGCGTCGGAGCGGCCGTGGATCATCATTCCGCCATGGGCCAGTTGCTCGGCATAATCGCCCTGCGCCCACACGCCGGGGAACTGGCTGAAATATGACGCCCTGAGCTTTTCGCCGTCGGGGTCATTCCACAAGCCGATGGGCATCGCCGGGAAATGTCGTGTGCAGACCAGTTCGCCTTTTTCGCCAATCACCGGTTGGCCGTTGTCGTTCCATACTTCGACGGCCATGCCCAGGCTCTTGCCCATGTTTTCCCCACGCCGGACTGGCGACATCGGGTTGCCATTGACGAAACAGGAGACGATGTCCGTACCGCCGGACATCGAGGCCAGGCACACGTCCTGCTTGAAGTCGCGATAGACGTAATCGTAACTCTGGGGCGAGAGGGCCGATCCGGTGCAGAGCAGGGTTTTCAGACTGCCCAGATCATGGCTTTGCTTGGGTTTGACGCTGCTGCTTTCCAGGGTGGCGAGGTACTTGGGGCTGGTGCCGAAGACGCTGATGCGCTCGTCGTCGATCAGGTCGAGCAAACGTTCGGGGCCTGGCTGGAAGGGGGAGCCGTCGTACAGCACCACGGCGCTGCCGACCGCGAGGGCCGAGACCAGCCAGTTCCACATCATCCAGCCGCAAGTGGTGTAGTAAAACAGGCGTTCACCGGGGCCGAGGTCGCCATGCAGGCCGTGTTCCTTGACGTGCTGCAGCAGCACGCCGCCGGTGCTGTGGATGATGCATTTGGGGACGCCGGTGGTACCGCTGGAATACAGGATGTACAGCGGATGGTCGAAGGGCACCGGGGTGAAATCCGGCTCGCCGCCGGGGAAGTAGAAGTCGTCCCACAGTGTGACGTTGGCGGCTGTCTGGAAGTCTTCGATGTGTGCCTCTGGCCGCGCGTAAGGCACGATGATCAATTGCTGCAACGATGGCAGTCGCTCAAGGATTTCGTTGACCTTGGCACGCTGGTCGATCTCTTTGCCGGCGTAGCGATAACCGGCGCAGGTCAGCAGCACTTTGGGGTCGATCTGGCCGAAGCGGTCGATCACCCCTTGGGTGCCGAAGTCCGGCGAAGAGCAGGACCAGATCGCGCCGAGGCTGGTGGTGGCAAGCATGGCGACTAATGTCTGCCAGGTATTGGGCATGCACGCCGCCACCCGGTCGCCAACGCCGACGCCTGCGGCGATCAAACCGTTCTGAAAACCGGCGACATGTTCTGCCAGTTCGGCCCAGGTCAATTGTTCGCGCTGACCGTTCTCCGCCACGGCCACCACGGCCACCGCATCATCGCGACGGCGCAGCAAGTGTTCGGCAAAGTTCAGGGTGGCGCCGGGAAACCATTGGGCGCTGGGCATTTTCGCACCTTCGAACAGCACCGCGTCGGGTTGCTGATGAAAGCGCAGGTCGAAGAAGTCGACGATGGCCTGCCAGAAATCCTGGCGTTGATCGATGGACCATTGATGCAGGGCCGGGTAGTCGTCGATGTGCAGATGATGCCGCTGATTGATGAAGCGCCGGAAGGCTTCCATGCGGGTCTTGCTGATTCGCTCGGCGGTGGGTTGCCACAGAACTTCTGACATGGGTGTCCCCCTGTTTTTCTTATTACACACGCACAGGCCTTTTGTGGCGAGGGAGTTTGCTCCCACTCGGCTGCGCAGCAGTCGCAAACACAGGCAACCGGTTTTGTCCGGGAATCGCTTGGGGCGGCTTCGCCACCCAGCGGGAGCAAGCTCCCTCGCCACAGGGTGCAGCGGCGCCTTACTGCGCCAACCATCCTCCATCGATATTCCATGCCGCGCCCCGTACCTGAGCCCCGGCTTCACTGCACAGGAACAGCACCAGTTCGCCCAATTGCGGCGGGGTGACAAATTCCAGCGAAGGTTGCTTCTCGGCCAGCAGATCATGCTGCGCCTGCTGCGGGTCGATCCCACTGGCGGCGCGGTCATCGATCTGCTTCTGCACCAGCGGCGTCAACACCCAGCCGGGACAAATCGCGTTGCAGGTCACGTTAGTGGTGGCGGTTTCCAGGGCCACCACCTTGGTCAAACCGATCACACCGTGTTTGGCGGCCACGTAAGCGGCTTTGCCGGTTGAACCTACCAGGCCGTGCACCGAAGCAATGTTGATGACCCGGCCCCAGCCCTTGGCGCGCATGCCCGGCAGGCTCAGGCGAGTGCTGTGAAACACCGATGACAGGTTGATCGCAATGATCGAATCCCAGCGTTCCACCGGAAACTCGTCCACCGGCGCCACGTGCTGGATGCCGGCGTTGTTGACCAGGATATCGACACCGCCGAATTCGCGCTCGGCGTAGGCGATCATGTCGGCGATCTGCGCCGGGTCGCTGACGTCGGCCGGGTGATGGCCGACCTTGCCGCCGAACTGTTCGACTTCAGCGATCACTTTGGACGCATCGCCGAAACCGTTGAGGATCAGGTGGGCGCCAGCCTTGGCCAGGCTCAGGGCGATCCCCAAGCCGATGCCGCTGGTGGAGCCGGTGACCAGCGCGGTCTTGCCCGAAAGAGTCGTCATCAATACCTCACACAATGCCAGTGGCGTAGAAAGTGCCAATCACTACAAATACCGCCAGGGTCTTGATCAGCGTAATACAGAAAATGTCTTTGTAAGCTTCGCGGTGGGTCAGGCCGGTCACCGCGAGCAAGGTGATCACCGCGCCGTTGTGCGGCAGGGTGTCCATGCCGCCACTGGCCATCGAAGCCACGCGGTGCAGCACTTCCAGCGGGATGTTGGCGGCGTGGGCCGCCGCGATGAATTGCTCGGACATGGCCGCCAGGGCGATGCTCATGCCACCCGACGCGGAACCGGTGATGCCCGCCAGCAAGGTGACGGTGATCGCTTCGTTCACCAGCGGATCGGGGATGTTCTTCAGCCAGTCGGCCAGCACCAGGAAGCCTGGCAGAGAGGCGATGACCGCGCCAAAGCCGTATTCCGAAGCCGTGTTCATCGCTGCCAGCAACGCACCGCTCACGGCGCTTTTACTGCCTTCGGCGAGTTTGCTGCTGATGGCCTTGTAGCCGAACGCCAGCACCATGAGGATGCCGACCAGCAGCGCGGCCTGCACCGCCCAGATGGCGGTGAGTTTGGCGATTTCAGTGGTGACCGGCGTGGCCATGCCCGGCAGCGCCAGGCTGTGGGTCTTGCCGTACCACTGGGGAATCCACTGGGTAAACAGCAGGTTCATGATGCCCACGGCCAACAGCGGCGACAGCGCGATCCACGGGTTGGGCAGCTTGATGTCAGCTGCGGTTTCCGGCTCGTTGCGCAGTTCGGTGCCATACCCTTCACCGGCGCGCTGGGCCTTGTTGCGCTGACGCTGGAGAAACAGCATGCCGGCGCAGAACACGAAAATCGTACCGATCACACCCAGCCATGGCGCAGCCCAGGCGGTGGTGTTGAAGAACGTACTCGGGATGATGTTCTGGATCTGCGGAGTGCCGGGCAGGGCGTCCATGGTGAACGAGAACGCACCCAGGGCGATGGTCGCCGGGATCAGGCGCTTGGGAATGTTGCTCTGGCGGAACATTTCAGCGGCAAACGGATAGACCGCGAACACCACCACAAACAGCGACACGCCGCCGTACGTGAGCAAGGCGCAGACCAGCACGATCACCAGCATCGCCTGGCGGGTACCGAGCAGGCGGATGGCGGCGGCGACAATGGAGCGCGAGAAGCCGGACAGTTCGATCAGTTTGCCGAACACCGCACCGAGCAGAAACACCGGGAAGTACAGCTTGATGAAACCGACCATTTTCTCCATGAACACACCGGTGAAGGCAGGTGCGACGGCGGAAGGGTCAGTCAGCAGGACGGCGCCGAGGGCGGCGATCGGGGCAAAAAGGATAACGCTGTAGCCACGGTAAGCAGCCAGCATCAGCAGCGCGAGGGCTGCCAAGGCAATGATCACACTCATGGTGTGTCTCCTGGATTGTTATTTTTTTAGGGTGGTACGTTGTGGGGAGGGGCTATAGCGAGTTTCGTGCCATGTGGCTAAGTCATTGAAATATAATGAAATATCCAATCTTGGCGAGTGGGGGGTGAATAGTTCTGTCTCTTTTTGGAGATTTTCGGCGAATGTTCCGGCCCCTCGCGGGCAGGCGCTCCCATATTTAACGCGTTTTTCAAACCCTTTATTGACGCTGCGGATGCGGGCTTGCCTGCGATGGGGTCATATCTACCAATAGAGATTTACGTCTCGCTATTGAGACTCCGCAATCCCCAACGCCACCATCTTCTTGTACAACGTCGACCGCCCAAGCCCCAATCGCGCTGCGGCTTCAATCACCTTACCCCCGCATTGCGCCAGAGTGGTTTCTATCAAGTGCCGGTCGAAGCGCTCCCGCGCCGCACTGAACGTCTCATGCTCCAGCGGTTCGAGGGTCAATGGTGCCACGCGCTCAACCGGGGAAAACGTTCCGATCGCGGCGCGGATGTCCGTTGCAGAAAGCCGCAGGTCATCACTGAGCAATGCGGCCCGCTCCAATACGTTGCGCAGTTCGCGGATGTTCCCAGGCCACGCATGTTGACTTAGCAAGGCCAGCGCTTCGCCGTGCAGTTCGTGCTGGCTGCGCAGTTCCTCAAGAATGGCTTCACTGAGGGCGGGCAAGTCGTCGAGACGTTCGCGCAACGGTGGCACCTGGATCGGCAGGACATTGAGGCGGTAATACAAGTCGGCACGGAACTCGCCGCGCTTGATCGCCGCCTCCAGATCAGTCGAAGTTGCAGCGATTACCCGCACGTCGCTCTGAATCACCTCGTTGGAACCCACCGGCTCGAATTCCTTTTCCTGCAATACCCGCAGCAGCTTGCTTTGCAGCGGCAGTGGCATGTCGCCGATTTCATCGAGGAAGAGGGTGCCGCCCTGAGCGATTTGCAACTTGCCGGCACGGCCCTTGCGATCAGCGCCGGTGAAGGCGCCGGGCGCGGTGCCGAAAAATTCGGCCTCCAGCAACGATTCCGGTATCGCCGCACTGTTGATACTGACAAATGCCTTGTGTGCTCGCGGCGAAGCATTGTGAATCGCCTGCGCCAGTAATTCCTTGCCGGTGCCGGTTTCACCGAGCAGCAGCACCGGCGACTCGGTACTGGCACTGCGCCGGGCACGACGTTTGACTTCCAGGCTGGCGGCGCTGGTGCCAATGAAGTGGGCGAAGTTGTATTTGGTCTGCCGCGCCCGCAACAGCGAACGGGTCGACGCCAGTTCTTCCTGCATGCTCATGTAGCGCTTGAGCATTGGCGACAGACTGCGCAGTTCATCGAACAGGGCAAAACCGATCGCACCGATCACCTCGCCGGCGTCGTCGTGAATCGGCAGGCGCATGACCACCAGAGGTTCTTTGGGGGTGTCCTGCATGTCGAGCAGGATTGGCCGGCCGGTGCGCACCACTTCACGCAGCAGGCTTCCGGGGATCACGCTTTCGCAGGCTTTACCGATGGCGCCCTCGGCCGATTGCAGGCCGAAACGCCGGGCATAGCGCTCGTTCATCCAGACAATATTGGCGTCGCGGTCGACGATCACCGTGCCTTCACTCGACTGCTCGATGATCTCGAACAACGAACGGATCGCCAGCAGGCGCACGCGCTGGTAGTCCTTGAGGCTTTCGGTGGTGTTCATGGATATCGGTCCTGATTTTAGGTTGCCAGTACCGGCCTCATCGCGAGCAGGCTCGCTCCCACAGGAATCACACAAAACCTGTGGGAGCGAGCCTGCTCGCGAAGGCCGCGACGCGGTCTGGCTGGATTATGCCTGCCCTACATGCGCTGCCGCCAACAGCTCCTTGGTGTACGGGTGTTGCGGCGCATCGAATAGATCATGGCTGGCGCCGCTTTCCACCACCTTGCCATCCTTGACCACGATCATGTCGTGCGCCAGGGCGCGAACCACCGCCAGGTCATGGCTGATAAACAGATAGGTCAGGCCATGCTTTTCCTGAAGCTGACGGAGCAGGGCGACGACCTGTTTTTGCACGGTACGGTCCAGCGCCGAGGTCGGTTCGTCCAGAAGAATCAGCGCCGGCTTCAACACCAGTGCCCGGGCAATCGCAATGCGCTGGCGCTGGCCGCCGGAAAACTCGTGGGGGTAGCGATGACGGCTTTGCGGGTCGATACCAACTTCCTGTAATGCCCGAATCACCTCGGCGTTGCATTCTTCGTCGCTCAACTGGCTATGCACCTCCAGGCCTTCGCAAATGATCTGTGCCACTGACATCCGCGGGCTGAGGCTGCCGTAGGGATCCTGGAACACCACCTGCATTTTTTTGCGCCACGGCCGTAACTGCTTCTGCGACAAACCGTCCAGCGCCTCACCCTGGAAACGAATGCTGCCTTCAGAGTCCAGCAGGCGCAGGATCGCCTGGCCAAGCGTGGACTTGCCGGAACCTGACTCGCCGACGATGCCCAAGGTTTTGCCGCGCTGGATATTCAGGCTGATGCCATCGACAGCCTTGAAGTAAGTCTTGCGCCGAAACAGACTGCCGCCCACGGGAAATTGCACGCGCAGGTCGTCCACTTCCAGGACGTTCTCGCGTTCGTCACGGGGCAGGGCCTCACCCTCTGGCTCGGCATTGAGCAGCACGCAGCTGTAGGGGTGTTTGGGTTCGGTAAAGAGGGTCTCGCAGGTGGCTTGCTCGACAATCTCGCCGGCCTTCATCACACACACGCGCTGGGCAATGCTGCGCACCAGGTTGAGGTCATGGCTGATCAGCAGCAGCGACATGCCGAGCCGCCGTTGCAACGATTTGAGCAACAACAGAATCTTGCGCTGTACGGTGACGTCAAGGGCGGTGGTGGGTTCGTCGGCGATCAACAAATCCGGTTCGCAAGCCAGGGCCATGGCGATCATCACCCGCTGACGCTGGCCGCCGGACAGTTGATGGGGATAGGCCTTGAGCCGTTCCTGGGGTTTCTGTATGCCCACCAGGTGCAGCAATTCCAGAATCCGTGCCTGTGCGGCTTTGCCAGCCATGCCTTTGTGCACGAGCAAGGTTTCGCCAATCTGCTTTTCGATGCTGTGCAGCGGATTGAGGGAGGTCATCGGCTCCTGGAAAATCATCGCAATGCGGTTGCCGCGCAATTCGCGCAATTTCCTGGCGTCCGCGCCCACCAGTTCCTGACCTCGATAACGGATACTGCCGGTGGTTTCAGTGCCGCATTCGGGCAGCAATTGCAGGATCGAGTGAGCGGTCACCGATTTGCCCGAGCCCGACTCGCCCACCAACGCCAGGCATTCGCCCGGGTGGATGTCCAGGCACAGGTTACGCACGACCGTCTGGCCGTTGAAGGACACGCTGAGGTCACGGATTTCGATCAGGTTGGTCATATCAACAGTCCGCCTCAAGACCTCGGATCAAAGGCGTCGCGCAAGGCTTCACCAATGAACACGAGTAAAGAAAGAATCAGCGCCAGGGTAAAAAACGCCGTCAGCCCAAGCCATGGCGCCTGAAGGTTTTGCTTGCCTTGACCGATCAACTCGCCCAGGGACGCGCTGCCGGCCGGCATGCCGAAGCCAAGGAAATCCAGCGCCGTGAGCGTCGAGATGGCGCCGGTGAGAATAAACGGCAGATAGCTCAACGTCGCGTTCATGGCGTTGGGCAGAATGTGCCGCACGATCACCTTGCGATCGCTCAGGCCCAGTGCCCTGGCAGCCTTGACGTATTCCAGATTGCGTCCGCGCAGGAACTCGGCGCGCACCACATCCACAAGGGCCAGCCAGGAAAACAGCGCCATGATCCCCAACAGCCACCAGAAATTGGGCTCGACAAACCCCGACAGAATAATCAGCAAGTACAGCACCGGCAGACCGGACCAGACTTCCAGCAACCGTTGGCCAAGCAAATCGACCCAGCCACCGTAATAGCCTTGCAGGGCACCGGCGGCGATGCCGATCAGCGCGCTGACGAAGGTCAGCATCAGGGCAAACAGAATCGACACCCGTGCACCGAAAATCACCCGGGCCAGGACGTCCCGCGCCTGATCGTCGGTGCCCAGCCAGTTGACCTCCGACGGCGGACTCGGGGCAGGTTTGTTCAGGTCATAGTTTGGGGTGTCATCACTGAAGGGAATCGGCGGGAACAACAGCCAGCCGCCGTCTTTCTTGATCAGTTTCTGCACGTAGTCGCTGCGGTAGTCAGCCTGGAACGGCAGTTGTCCGCCAAATTCCTGCTCGGTGTAGCGCTTGAGGGCAGGGAAGTACAACGAACCTTGATAACTGACCACCAGAGGTTTGTCGTTGGCAATGAGTTCGCCCCCCAGGGTCAGCAGGAACAAGCCGATAAACAACCACAGCGACCACCAGCCACGGCGGTTTTTCTTGAAGCGTTCGAAACGACGTCGGCCTAACGGCGAGAGCTTGAACATCAGGCGTTCCTCGCGGCGAAATCGATACGCGGGTCGACCAGGGTGTAGCACAGGTCGCCCACCAGTTTTATCAGCAGGCCGAACAGGGTGAAGATGAACAGCGAACCGAACACCACGGGATAGTCCCGCGACACTGCCGCTTCGTAGCTCATGCGGCCCAGGCCATCAAGAGAGAAGATGACTTCGATCAGCAGTGAGCCGGCAAAAAACACGCTGATGAAGGCCTGGGGAATCCCGGACACCACCAGCAACATGGCATTGCGAAACACGTGTCCGTACAGCACCCGGCGTTCGCTCAGGCCTTTGGCGCGGGCGGTGACCACGTACTGACGGGTGATTTCATTGAGGAACGAGTTTTTCGTCAGGATGGTCAGGGTCGCGAAGCCGCCGATCACCAGCGCGGACACCGGCAACACCAGGTGCCAGAAATAATCGGCGATCTTGCCCACGGTCGACAGCGATTCGAAGTTGTCCGACACCAGTCCGCGTACCGGGAACCAGTTCAGCGAAGTACCCCCGGCAAACACCACGATCAGGAACATGGCAAAGAGGAACGCCGGCATTGCGTAACCGATGATGATCGCCGTGCTGCTCCAGATGTCGAAAAGGCTGCCGTGGCGCACAGCCTTGCGGATGCCCAGCGGAATCGATACCAGATAAGTGATCAGCGTAGCCCAGAGGCCCAGGGAGATGGTCACCGGCATTTTCTGCAGGATCAGGTCGGTGACCGTGGCGCCGCGGAAAAAGCTCTTGCCGAAATCCAGTTGAGCGTAACTGGTCAGCATCAGCCACAGGCGCTCGTGCGCGGGCTTGTCGAAACCGTACTGTTTTTCGATGTCCTTGATCAGTTGCGGATCGAGGCCACGGCTAGCCCGGGAACTGGTCATGGTCTCGCTAGAACCACCGCCGACACTGGCGCCGCCGATGCCTTGCAAGTGCGCGATCGCCTGTTCAACCGGCCCGCCCGGCGCGGCCTGGACGATCACGAAGTTGACCAGAAGAATGATCACCAGCGTCGGAATGATCAGCAGCAGACGCCGAAGAATATAGCCCCACATCAATGCGGTCCTCCGGGTGTGCCACGGCGGATGCGCTCGGCGGTCATTTCCTGATTGGTCAGCGGCGTGCTGCTCATCTCCCACCAACTCTCGATGGCTTCGTCATTGCTGGCCTGCACGTTCGGTATGCCGAAACGGTTCCACCACACGGTGGACGTTCCTGGCGGGTAGTAGTTGGGAATCCAGTAGTAGTTCCATTGCAGCACTCGGTCCAGCGCATGGGCATAACGCAGCATCTCGGCCTGGGTATTTGCGCGGACCAGCCCGGTGAGCAGCGTATCGACCGCCGGGTTCTTCAACACCATGTAGTTGTTGGAGCCGGAATCGGTGGCCGCGGCCGAACCGAAATAGTTGAACAGCTCGCCGCCCGGGGAAGTCGTGACCGGGTAGCCCGTGACAATCATGTCGTAATCACGGCTCATCAGGCGGTTGACGTACTGCGAGGAGTCAATGCGCCGGATGTTGAGGTCGATGCCGATTTGCTTGAGGGTGCGTTTGTAGGGCAGCAGCAAACGATCCAGGCCATTCTGGCTGATCAGGAACGTAAAGCTGAGCGGCTCGCCGTCGGCGTTGACCAGTTGATCGCCTTTTGGCGTCCAGCCGGCCTGTTCCAGCAGCGCCAGGGCTTGCAACTGTTTGTCGCGAATAATGCCGCTGCCATCGGTTTTCGGTGCCTGGAACACCTGGGTGAACACTTCATCCGGGATCTGCCCGCGCAACGGCTCGAGAATCGCCAGCTCGCCAGCGTCCGGCAGCTGTCGGGCGGCGAGTTCGGTGTTGGAGAAAAAGCTCTGCTGGCGGATGTACATGTTGCGCATCATCTGCCGATTGCTCCATTCGAAATCCCACAGCATCACCAGCGCCTGACGCACCCTGCGGTCCTGAAACATCGGCTTTTGCAGGTTGAACACAAAACCTTGGGACGGCTGTGGCGCTTCGACGGCGAGGTGGGCCTTTTGCAGTCGACCATCGCTCAGGGCCGGGCTTTCGTAACCGATGGAGTAGCCGGTGGCGGAAAATTCGCGGTTATAGTCATAGGCGCCACCGCGCAACACCTGACGGGCAACGTCGGTATCGCCGAAGTATTCGATGCTGAAGTGATCGAAGTTGTACAGGCCACGGCTTACCGGCAGGTCCTTGCCCCACCAGTCGGCATTGCGCTCGAAAGTGATACTGCGTCCGGAGTCGACTTTTCCCACTTTATAAGGGCCGCTGCCCAGCGGCGGCTCGTACCCGCCGCCGCCGGCGAAGTCGCGGGTTTTCCACCAGTGCTCGGGGAACACCGGCAAGGTGGCGATATCCAGTGGCAAGGTGCGGTTTTCGTTGTTCTTGAAGTCGAAGCGCACGGACAGTGGCGACTCCACTTCGACGCCTTTGACGTCAGCGAATTGCGTGCGATAACGCAGGCTGCCCTGGGTCATCAACAAGTTGAAGGTGTAGCGCACGTCCTCGGCGGTGATCGGCTTGCCATCGGCAAAACGCGCCTTGGGGTTGAGATAGAAACGCAGCGACAGCCCGTCATCGGAGCGCTCCATCTTCTGCGCCACCAGGCCATACACGGTATAAGGCTCGTCCAGCGAGCGCTGGGCCAAGGGCGAGTACAGCATTCCGTCGATCTGCGAGACGCCGATGCCCTTGTCGATGTACGGCAAGACATGGTCGAAATGCCCGATCTCGATTGCCGAGCGACGCATCGTCCCGCCTTTGGGCGCTTGCGGGTTGGTGTAGGCAAAGTGACTGAAACCGGCAGGGTACTTGGCCGGTTCGCCGTAGACGGTTAACGCATGTTGCGGTGCGGCGTTCACACCAGCGGCGCCCATCAGCAGGGCCACGGCAGTGAATAACAAAGTTGGGAAAGCCAGTCGCATTGTCAGCCTTAGAGCCGGGTGGTCGTTAACGACAATTTGTACGCTAGCGGCGCGTCCCTCGCCAGCCGTATTGCGTATCTGAAGCACAACGGCCCACCTAAAGGCGGGCCGTCGCATACGGACATCAGGCGTCGATCAGTCCTGACGGCTGGTCACTTCCAGCAGGTGATAACCGAACTGGGTCTTGACCGGGCCTTGCACGACATTGATCGGTGCGCTGAAGACGACGGTGTCGAATTCCTTGACCATCTGGCCAGGACCGAACGAACCCAGGTCGCCGCCCTGACGGCTGGAGGGGCAGGTGGAGTTAGCCTTGGCGACTTCGGCGAAATCCGCACCAGCCTCGATTTGGGCTTTGAGTTCGTTGCACTTGTCTTCGCTGGCAACAAGGATGTGGCGGGCAGTGGCTTTAGCCATGGGGAAATACTCCTTTCAATATTCGGTAAAGTGGTGAGCCTACCGGATTCAGTGAGCGATTTCTTCTCAAAGTTCCGCTGTATGCGGCCTGGAGCGCCAGCGCTCTTTACAGACCGGCCTTTTTGAGGCGGGCGGCGTGCTGCACGTAGAGGTCAATCGGGTCGATGGTTTTGCTGATCATGCCGGCTGATGGGCTGATGACCGCCAGATGATCCAGTGGATAGTCAGACCGGATGACCGTGCCCAGATGCGAGCTGTAGCGGCCCACCATGCCGTCATTTTGCTCGGCTTCTGTAATGAAGTATCGGGAAAGCGAACGAAGGAAACCGTGAACAGGACCCAGGGCATTCATGCCTTCATTCAGGACACTGTCCGGCAGGATGCCGCTCCAGGAGTAGTACCGCACGCCATTGACCAACTCCCGGCCCTTGCCGCCCCAGGTTTTTGGCAAGCCTTGAGGGTATTTGTCATTGAATTCGCCCACACCTTCGGTGGTCAGGGCATTCAACGCGGCGACGGCGCTCTGCGGCAGGCGATGGTGACCGCTGAGCAACGACAGGAAGTCTGCGAACAAGGTCGCGACCGTTTCCGCAATCTGTTCTGGCAAGCGTCCAGGTTCAAGGGCCTTGCACAGAAAATCTGCCAGCTCCGAGCCGTGGTTCGGGCCGCTGACTGAGGTCACCGAAGCAACCGACTGTGGGGCAACCGCCGCCACGTAACGGGCAGCGAGTGCACCCTGACTGTGTCCGATCAGGTTGACTTTGGCTGTGCCTGTGCCATCCAGCACCCGTTGAATCTGCGCCAGCAGTTGTTCGCCCCGTGCCTCGTTGCTGTGGGTGGCCGATAAATGAGGCACGAAAACCCGCACACCAGCGTTTCTGAGGGCCTGTTTCACGTCGTGGAAGAGCTCAAACGTACCGATCCGGTCAAAGCCGAACAGGCCATGGACCAGCAGAACTGGATACTGGGTGTTTGCATTCCGTTGCATGGTATTTACCTTTTTCAGTGGATTGAGGGGGTGCGATGCGCCTCACTCTAAAGCACTAAGACGGGCGCGCGGTGTATGAAAAAACCGCTGTAAGTTGATGAAAACGTAATAGAAGCCGTAAGAAAGCTCGGACATGTACGAAGCCTTGATCGGAATCTCCAGACATCCATTCAGCGAGTCCTGAGCTTGCGTGAACAACGACCTACTTCACGCGTGTCGTTTTTCCTCTTCATGCAACGTGGATCTCCGGCATCGCAACGGGCGGGCATCGGGTCCAATAGGTTTCGTTCGTTGCCTGACCCTCAAGGCAGCACTGTTTCCAAGGACCGGAGCCATTCAATGACCACTCATGAAGCAAGCATTGCCCCGCAACTGTTACCGCCACCGCTGCTGGAACCGGCGGAAAACGCCGTGCTGGACCCCTCGGAAAGAAGGGTCGTCATCAGGGTCCGTCCCTATCCGGGCATGGCCTGTGGCGACAAACTGTTGTTGCATTGGGAGGGACTGGACGTCGAAGGTCTCCTTTACCGGCATCAAGTGACTCGCTTTGTCAGCGAAGAGCAGGTCGGGCTCGACACTGTATTTGTGGTGCCGGCCACTCACATTGCCGCACTCGATGGTGGTTCGCTGGAGGTGTTCTACACATTGCAAAGTGTCCTGCGGGCGGTCCCGGCGCATTCAGCGCGATTGCAGTTGAGCGTTGGAGATGTGAGTCCGGACTTGCTGCCGGCCATTGCCGCCGATGCAGTGGGCGGGACGATTGACCCGGACCGCGTACCTGAAGGCTCGCTTGTCACGATCAGGCCCTATGCGCGGATGGCCGAGGGAGACCAGATCCTGTTGGCGTGGGCGGGTATTTCTTCGCAAGCGAGCTTCAGCGATACGCTGAAAGTAGAGGTGTTTGCCGTGGGCAGTGAACTGTCCTTCTGGATCAGTCCGGACTGCATCGCCCCCAACCTTGGGTCAAATGTCACCCTCAGTTACTGCGTCCAGCAAGCGGGTCAGGCCCCTCGATACTCTGAGCCGGTGCAATTGCTGATCGGGCCGTTGTCGCGCGAGCCCCTGTTGCCACCATTGATTCTGGAGGCTGATGAGGGCCGGCTGGACCTGCAGGATGCGATGGATGGCATCACCGTCGTGATCAACGGCGCGCGGGCCGAAGAGGGCGAGTTGGTGTACCTGAAGTGCGATGGCGACTATTTCAATCATCGCGATGACCGCGAGATAACCAGGGAAATCGCCGGCGAGCCACTGGTGTTCATCGTTCCCTACAGGTTTTGGCGAGAGCATCGGGACACGACGATTCGGGTCGCCTACTCAGTAGAGCGTCTTGACGATGTCAGTCAGGCGTCAGATGAGGTGTTGGTCCAGGTGCAGTCCTGAAACTGCCGCCCACCCACCAGTCGCGACGCGAGGACTGGTGGGCGGGTGATGGGCATGCTTATCGTGCTATTCGCTGTGCACGGAGGCGATCAGATGCCTGGCGCAACAATGCTTCCGTCCCATTCCACCCCAGGCAACCATCGGTAACCGACACACCATATTTCAACGACGCACTCAGCGGCTGGCAACCCTCGAACAAATGACTTTCGATCATCATGCCGATCAGCGAACGATCACCCTGCAGGCGTTGTTCAAGCACGTCATTGAACACCGCCGGCTGACGCAACGGATCCTTGCCGCTGTTGGCGTGGCTGCAATCGACCATGATGCGCGCAGGAATCTTCAGCTTGGTCAAGTCGTTATGCACCTTGGCAACGCTGGCACGGTCGTAGTTCGGACCCTGATGGCCGCCACGCAATACCAGGTGGGTATCGGCGTTGCCCGGGGTCTGGATGATTGCCGGATGCCCCTGACTGTCGACACCGAAGTGGCGATGCGGGTGGGCGGCCGAGCGCATGGCGTCACTGGCCACGGCTACACCACCATCGGTGCCGTTCTTGAAGCCGACCGGCATGCTCAAGCCACTGGCCATCTCCCGATGGATTTGCGACTCCGTGGTGCGGGCGCCGATGGCAACCCAACTGAGCAGGTCATCGAAGTAGCCGGCCGCCATGGGTTGCAACAGTTCGGTCGCCACCGGCAATCCCAGCTGTAGCATTTCGCGCATCAGTTCGCGAGACAGTGTCAGCCCGGCGGCCATGTCGTCGCTGCCGTCGAGGTGCGGATCGTAAGCGAGGCCCTTCCAGCCGACGGTGGTGCGGGGTTTTTCGACATAGGCGCGCATGACCAGCAGCATGTCGTCACTGACGTCGGCGGCCAGACGGGCGAGGTTACCAGCGTATTCGAGCGCAGATTGTGGGTCGTGAATCGAGCAAGGGCCAACAATGACCAGCAAGCGAGAGTCTTCACCATTGAGAATCGCGCGGACCGCCTGGCGGTGGGCAGCGACTTGTTGGGTCAGGGCGTGGGTGAGAGGCAGTTGCTGTTTGAGTTGCAATGAGCTGGGCAGGCGCAGGGTCAGCGCTTCATTGGCTGGGCTCAGGGTGGACAGTGGCAGAGCAGAGACGGACGAGTTCATATTCAGGCTTCCTGGGCAGGCGGCGGGTTCGTTCCCGCGCGCTCGGCCCTAGTGGGGTGTTCGACAATTGGCCGGATTGGCTGCGTGTATGTGCTTGCCACCTGTAGGTGACCGATCGGAGGCGGCAGGCTGTCCCGAGCGGAGGGTGGTAAATCGCCAGGCGGTAGAAATGTCGTAACGGTAATAGGTGGCGTAGTTCATGTCGTGAATCCTCGAATTGTCTGGTGTGTCGCTAAAGGTGTCTGGGGCTATTTGCTTCAGTGCAGAAAAACAAAACCCCCGGTCGGGAGGCCGGCCGGGGGTTGAGAATTCTCTGGTGGCGCCCCGTCTAAAGTGGGCGCCGTTTGGGTATCAGGCGCGCCAGTGGCTAAACCAATACCCAAAATAAAAGCTGACCGGAGCGAGAACGTCGTTCACCCGGGCAGCCGCAACCGAGCGCAGGGCGCTGGAGGTTGAATGCTGCGAGAGGGCTTTGAACATGGTCTGTCTCCGATGGATGCGCCGAGCTTACTAGAGGCCGGTGCGAGGATTCAATCAGAAAATGCTATTGCTCATCGAGGGCGCTTTCTATCGGTTGAGCGGCCCGAAGGTTGTGACACACTTCACGCTCTTTCAAAACAACAGCATCAACCGGACGAACAAGACGCCATGATCCAGATTGCACGCCAACCTACTGACGACCTCGCGGTGGCTCGATGAAGTTCGAATGGCAAGCAGCGACCGATGATGATCTCGAATTCGCGCGAAACCTGACTTGCAGCAATATGTTGCGCTACTACATCCAGCACGATCTGTTGTGGCAGGACGAAGCATTCGATGTGGCTTGGGCGGGGCGAGACAACCGATTGATCGTGAGCGGCGATGTGCGACTCGGATACGTCAGCCTGAGTGGTGACGCCAGGGCCTTGTACATTCGCGAATTACAGATTGGCGAAGCATTTCGGGGGCAGGGGGCGGGATCCTGGGTGATTGATCAGGTTTTTGCCCTGGCCATTGCGCAGCGACGTCCTGCTTTACGGTTGACAGTGTTTGAAAATAATCCCGCGCGGGCGATGTATGAAAGAAAGGGACTGCAGGTGGTGGGTGTGGACGAGTGTTTCCTGCTGATGCAGCGTGACGTCACGGTCTCGTATCGCTGAAACACGCACGCCACAAGCCTTTCAAGATGAATTGATACTTTTTATATGCTGCTTTCCGCTAGGTCTGCCAGTTGCTTTTTGCTAAGGTGTCGCCAACCCAATAAGACCATATCGCGAGGTGTCTGCTTGATTAGGGTGCTAGTAGTCGATGACCATGATCTCGTTCGTACAGGCATTACACGAATGCTGGCTGACATCGATGGCCTGCAAGTGGTCGGCCAGGCTGAATCAGGCGAGGAATCCCTGCTCAAGGCGCGTGAGCTCAAGCCCGACGTGGTGTTGATGGATGTCAAAATGCCTGGCATCGGTGGTCTTGAAGCCACTCGCAAGCTTTTGCGCAGCCACCCGGACATCAAAGTCGTCGCAGTCACCGTATGCGAGGAAGACCCGTTTCCAACACGGCTGTTGCAAGCGGGTGCGGCAGGCTATCTGACCAAGGGCGCGGGTTTGCCGGAGATGGTCCAGGCCATCCGCCTGGTCTTTGCCGGTCAACGCTACATCAGCCCGCAAATTGCCCAGCAGTTGGCAATCAAGTCTTTCCAGCCGACCAATGATTCGCCGTTCGATGCCTTGTCCGAGCGGGAGATCCAGATCGCCTTGATGATCGTCGGGTGCCAGAAAGTACAAATCATTTCCGACAAGTTGTGCCTGTCGCCGAAAACCGTTAATACCTACCGTTACCGCATCTTCGAAAAGCTTTCGATCAGCAGTGATGTCGAGTTGACGCTGTTGGCGGTCCGTCACGGCATGGTCGATGCCAGTCTCTAAAGAAAATGACCGAATCCTTTGATCCAGGCGCCTTCCTGTCAACCGTCAGTGGGCGTCCGGGTGTGTATCGCATGTTCGACAGCGAGGCGCGCCTGCTCTACGTCGGCAAGGCCAAGAACCTCAAAAATCGGCTGTCGAGTTACTTCCGGAAAACCGGCCTCGCGCCGAAAACCGCAGCGCTGGTGGCGCGTATCGCCCAGGTCGAAACGACCATCACCGCCAACGAAACCGAAGCCCTGTTGCTCGAGCAAACGCTGATCAAGGAATGGCGCCCGCCCTACAACATCCTGCTGCGTGACGACAAATCCTACCCTTACGTTTTCCTCTCGGACGGCCAGTTTCCGCGCCTGAGCATCCATCGCGGCGCTAAAAAGGCCAAGGGCAAGTATTTCGGTCCATACCCCAGCGCAGGGGCTATTCGCGAAAGTCTCAGCCTGCTGCAGAAGGCGTTTTTCGTTCGTCAGTGCGAAGACAGCTACTACAAAAATCGCACGCGTCCTTGCCTGCAATACCAGATCAAGCGCTGCAAGGCGCCTTGTGTCGGTCTGGTGGAGCCCGAGGTGTATGCCGAAGATGTGCGGCACTCGGTGATGTTCCTCGAAGGCCGCAGTAATGCGCTGGCCGATGAGTTGTCCGCCGGCATGGAAGAGGCGGCCATCAATCTCGAGTTCGAGCGCGCCGCCGAGTTGCGCGACCAGATCTCGCTGCTGCGCCGGGTACAGGACCAGCAGAGCATGGAAGGCGGAACCGGTGATGTCGACGTGATCGCGGCTTTCGTCAATCCGGGCGGTGCCTGTGTCCACTTGATCAGCGTGCGTGGCGGGCGGGTGTTGGGGAGCAAGAACTTCTTCCCGCAAGTCGGTATAGAAGAAGACGTGTCCGAGGTCATGGCGGCATTTCTTGGCCAGTACTTCATCAGCAGTCCTGAGCGCGACTTGCCGAGCGAATTGATCGTCAACGTGGTTCACGAAGACTTTCCGACACTGATTGCAGCCATTGAAGAGTTGCGCGGTCGCGAGCTGACTATCAGCCACCGGGTGCGTGGCACGCGAGCACGCTGGCAGCAACTGGCGGTGACCAATGCCGAGCAGGCCCTCGGCGCACGCCTTGCAAACCGTCAGCACATTACGGCGCGTTTCGATGCGCTGGCAGAAGTGCTGAAGCTGGACGAGCCGCCGCAGCGCCTCGAGTGCTACGACATCAGCCACTCCAGTGGCGAAGCAACGGTGGCGTCGTGCGTGGTGTTCGGTCCTGAAGGGCCCATCAAGGCGGACTACCGTCGCTACAACATTGAAGGCGTTACCGCCGGCGATGATTACGCGGCGATGCATCAGGCATTGACCCGGCGCTTCAGCAAATTGAAGGACGGGGAGGGCAAACTGCCGGATATCCTGCTGGTGGACGGCGGCAAAGGGCAGCTGTCCATGGCGCGTGACGTGCTCAATGAGCTGGCGGTGCCTGATCTGATCCTGCTGGGTGTCGCCAAGGGTGCAACGCGCAAGGCCGGGTTCGAAACGCTCTACCTGAACGACGCCGCCCACGAATTTACCCTGCGCGGTGATTCGCCCGCCTTGCATTTGATCCAGCAAATTCGTGACGAAGCTCACCGCTTCGCCATCACCGGACACCGCGCCAGACGTGGCAAAACCCGCCGAACGTCTACGCTCGAAGGCGTTGCCGGGGTAGGGCCGACACGCCGTCGCGACTTATTGAAACATTTTGGTGGATTGCAGGAGCTGTCTCGTGCCAGCATCGAAGAGATCGCCAAAGCTCCCGGGATCAGTAAAAAGCTCGCTGAGTTGATTTATGCAAATCTGCACAGCGAGTAGAATGCCCCCTCACCTCGTAGCCAGTTGTGCCGATGAATATCCCTAATCTGATTACCGTTCTACGCGTCCTGCTCATACCGATCTTCATTTTGCTGTTTTATCTGCCGTACCATTGGAGCTACCTGGCGTCCGCGTCGGTCTTCGCATTTGCCGCCGCCACAGACTGGCTGGACGGGTATCTGGCCCGCCGCCTGGAGCAAAGCACGCCATTCGGTGCTTTCCTGGATCCTGTTGCAGACAAACTGATGGTTGCCGTTGCCCTGGTGCTACTGGTGCAAGAGCATGGCAATCTTTGGCTCACGCTGCCGGCTGCGGTCATCATCGGTCGCGAGATCGTTGTCTCGGCCCTGCGCGAGTGGATGGCAGAACTCGGCGCCCGTGCCCACGTGGCCGTATCGAACCTGGGTAAATGGAAAACCGCCGCGCAAATGCTCGCGCTGGTGATTCTGCTGGCCAATCCGTCCAACTTCAGTTTCTGGGTACTGCTGGGTTACACCCTGTTGATGGTCTCTGCCGGTCTGACTTTGTGGTCCATGGTCCAGTACCTGCGGGCTGCTTGGCCGCACCTGAAGACCGACGTTGAAAAGAAATAAAACTTTTTTGAATCAAGGGGTTGACGGGGCTTCTGGATTCTATAGAATGCGCCACACCAAGACGCGGGAATAGCTCAGTTGGTAGAGCACGACCTTGCCAAGGTCGGGGTCGCGAGTTCGAGTCTCGTTTCCCGCTCCAAGTTTGTACGCATTTGATGTCGCGCTACTGACAGCAAATGTTTTGAGGCCGAGTAGCAAAATGGTTATGCAGCGGATTGCAAATCCGCCTACGCCGGTTCGATTCCGACCTCGGCCTCCACTATAAACAACCCCGTAGATCGATGATCTACGGGGTTTTTTATTGGGCAGCGTTTAAGCCTGGTGCGTTGCGCCGATTGCGACTTCGGTGACCACTGTAGAGAAGCTCTGTAGATCCATGATTTACGAAGCTTTTTTATTTTTCGCGCCAGCAAGAATTAGTCTCGAAAAATACCAATGTGTCCTTGCTTCACCGGGAAGGGATGTATATATTTCCACCCTCTGATTCACCGCGCTACCGCCCGAATGGCGAAACTGGTAGACGCATGGGACTTAAAATCCCCCGCTCGTAAGGGCGTGCCGGTTCGATTCCGGCTTCGGGCACCATGAATATCAAGGGCTTGCATGGCATACCTCATGCAAGCCCTTATTTCTTTTTCCGCAATCAAAAAAATCTTTTCCGCAATTCGTGACCGTCAGTCACTTCGTAGGGGTAACCTTCACCCTTTTGCATTCGGATGTACTGTTCTGTCATCCCGACAGTTGTATGTCCGAGCTGGTCCCGAGCTTCCGGATACAGCCTGTTGACTCCTCCTTATCTGTCGCCGCTTTCGCTCTTAGGTCGCGCATCTGAAATTCTGCTTTTGGAATCCCGGCTGCTTCCCTGGCGTCATCGAACCTTTTTCTGAGCGTGCTGGTCGTCTTTGGCTGCCCAGAGTCGATTACTACCAGGCGTGTTGATCTGGTTTTCTGTCCGGCCTTTCGCGCCATGATTCGATCGATTACGACTTTGAGCTTACCAATGGTTTCAGTCTGGCCGGCGTAGTCGACGAAAAGCTTATCGCCAGCACGATGCTCCTGGCGCATGACCACATCGACCTTACCGGCCCAGCGCCGGTAGTGCTCACAGAACCAGCTGTATTGGAAACCTTGCGGGTGGCTGAGCCGATATTCTTGCCAGAGCAGAGCCAGGGTAACGCCGGGGCGGCGCAACTCGGCGTGAGCCCACGCCCAATCAGGCATCGGTCGTTGCTCGCTGGGGACGGTCGCTACCAACGGAAAAAGACGCCGGTTCAATTCGGCGTCGGATAGGTTAATGGGCCAAGACAAACCGCTTGCGGCAAAGCGACTGAGATAATCTCCGACGCTCGAATGTCCGATAACGAGACTGCGGGCGATTTTACGCACGGACAGGCCGCCGTCGAATCTTAAACGCAGTACCTCTCGTATTTTTCGCATGGATAAACGCTCCAAGACGACCTCCTTGCTTCGAAAAAAGAGGTCGATGGTAGTGAAGTTAGTCCTGCGTTGCTGCCTGCCTAAAAGTGTCCGGATAGTCGTGGAATCAATGTCCGGATGTGCGTGGAATGGGTGTCCGAATGAGCGTGGAATACGCAGGGTGCTGCATTGCCAGCATTTTCACAGGAGTGACCTACACGAAATTGTACGTAGTAGCTCCCGCTGCTCTGAGAGCCAGACCTCCGCTATTTTCGAGGCTGTAGATGGACATTTCTCGCTTGAATGAGCTCTTTTTCGAGCACAATTATGTAGCTTCGATGATATCGAAATGATGGATTTCAAAAGTAACCGTCCGGCCAACTCACCTTCCTGACCCCGAAGCCAAAGGCTACAAATGGAGTCCACCTAATTTGAAGTGGACACCATTTGTAGCCTTTAAAGCGGTTCTTTCCATACAGCCACAACGCCGTTCCTATTACAAATCCCTCTAGGCCCTGGTCGTGCAGGATTGTGCCCAGCACGGCGCTTCGATTGCCAACGTCGCGCAGCACCATAGCCTTGACGCGAACCTCGGCCATAAATGGATTCGTGCACCCGACCGGCTAATAACTTCAGTTGATCGCGGTACACTGGTTGCCGTTGCCCCACCGACCAGATGTCCACTCAAGTTAGATGAGGAGGTACAGGGATGCGAACCATTGGGTTCATGGCAGTTGTGGCGCTCTTCGGTTTGACCTGCGTGGTTGCCCAAGGTGTAAACGAGGAACTCCAGCAAGCCAAGGAGGGCGACACGACCGACTTTGCCGACGGGTTTTCCGGTGGCCCCGATTATTGGGACGTCGCAAACCTTTCAAGCGGCGAAACTCTTAACGTGCGCAGCGAGCCAGGTGTTGGCAAGCAGATCGTCGGCGCGCTAGTGATTGGCGACCGGGTACGCAACCTGGGCTGCAAACCGGTTGGTTCCAGCCGTTGGTGCCAAATCGAGGCTGGCCTCAAACAGAAGTTCACTGGCTGGGTTAACGGCAAGTTTCTGCGCGAAGCCGCCGGCCCACCGTAAGGTGCCACCTCCAGCAGCGATGCCACGGGCTCGCTGCCTTGCGCGACAGCGCTCGGTCAGCCGAGCAGCGCTTCCTTTTTGCAAGACTCGTAGCCTTGGCGGCAATCCCGACGTGTGGATAGCGCTACCGACAGGCAAGGAACGCTACATCGAAGTAAGCGTCCGGCTAAGTCACGTTGACATCAGGTTGGAAGCGCGCGGACTTGATTCAGGCGTGCTTACTTAGCCACGCATAAATCAAAAAACACTAACCCGCAGCACCCTCGGTCATTAGCAAATGTTTGGCTTAAGAGCGCTCAGCTATCCGCGCTGGTGCACCGTTCAATCGACCGGTTCGAAATCCGGCAACTTGAATGTCTTGTTGTTCAGTGCCTCGGTGCCCCCATAGAAGCGCATGGCTGGTAACGGACGCTTCCCGGCAGTAGGTATCCAGTTACCTTCGAGTCCAGCAGGTGCTTTGGGGCCGATGTAGATGGGCGCGCGCCTTTGTATCCAGGAGGGGTAAACAGCATTTTGCCGCCTTTGCCTTTGTCTATTCCTGACGGCCCTACATCGGCGATGGTGAACTGTCAGGCATCCACCACTTGCCCGTACACGCTGCCTTCTTCACTGGCAGCGGGCAATTCCAGCACCACTGGGCCTGTTCGAAGGTCTGTGAATGCGGTGCGGCTCGATGTTCTTTTCCTCCACCATCCAGGCTCGCGTCAATTTTTCTCACCTTCAGACTTCGTTAAGAATTGCCTTTGATACTTCACCTCAATTGTCACGGGGAGGTATTTTGCAATGTCCGATTTCAACTGGAATATTCAGTTGCCGTTGCATTTCGGCCAAGCCGAAGCGCCGCCAATGCAATTCGTCAGAGCCTTGCAGGAGGACACGCTTCGGTCCACATTCGAAACCTTTATCCAGCAACGTTTTCGTAAGGCCCACGGTGCCGACATTCGCCATTTCATGCCGGAACTGTTTGGCATGAGCGATGTGCACGGGACGTTGTCTGCGGTGGTCGGCGTACGACTGGCAAGCGACGGCCCGCTGTTTCTGGAGGGGTACCTGGATGAACCGATTGAACCGCTGATCAGTGCTGCTGCAGGACAACCCGTCGCCCGCACGTCCGTCGTCGAAGTCGGCAATCTGGCGGCCAGCGACACCGGTAGCGCACGGTTGAGCATCATCGTGATGACCTATCTGCTGGCCATGGGGGGACTGGAATGGGTGGCCTTTACGGGAAGTCTTGGGTTGGTGAACAGTTTTCATCGCTTGGGATTGAAGCCAGTGACCCTGTGCGCTGCCGACCCGGCGCGCCTCGGCGAGGAGCGCCACGCCTGGGGCAGCTACTACGAAAGCAAGCCTTGGGTTCATGTTGGCAATATTCGCGCTGGATTCATTCATTTGCGCAACATCGGTTTATTCAGTCGCTTAGGCTTGCCGACCTCCATTGAGGGGGCTTGCCATGTCGCCTGAAATGCAGCGTTTCAATCTGACCCTGCGCACCCACGCTGAACGAAATGGCAGCGTCACCGCATTGTGGGGCGATCAGCTGAAACTGGACTACGCCACGCTCTATGCCGAGGTCAGCTATCGCCAGGAGCGCCTGCGCGATGAGCAGGTCAAGGTGATCGCACTGGCACTGGATAATGGCGTTGAGGCCATGCTGTGGGATCTGGCCGCACTGTTCGAAGGCCTCGTTTGCGTGACCTTGCCGCCTTTTTTCAGTCCGGCGCAACGCCGGCATTGCCTGGAGCAAAGCCACGCCGAACGCGTGATCGCCGAGCCGTGGCTGCACGACGAATTACAAGCAGCCGGGTATCAAGAGAGTGGCGAGTTCTGGTGTCGCACCTTTAGTGGTTCCAACGGCATGCCTGAAGGAACGGCCAAACTCACATTCACGTCGGGAACTACCGGCACCCCAAAAGGGGTGTGCTTGAGTGCCGAGACTATTTTGC
Source organism: Pseudomonas reinekei (assembly GCF_001945365.1). GTDB lineage: Bacteria > Pseudomonadota > Gammaproteobacteria > Pseudomonadales > Pseudomonadaceae > Aquipseudomonas > Aquipseudomonas reinekei. Next base: position 309,835 of record NZ_MSTQ01000001.1, on the reverse strand, counting down.
GAGTAACCCGCGAGCTGGATCTGGCGAGCAAACCCACCGATCCGCAGCATCACTTGGCGCTGCTGCCGCTGGCCATCTTGCTGGAAAACATCGGCTGTTATGCCGCGTTGTACGCCGGTGCGACCTTGAGTCTGCCTGGACAGAAAGCCCTGGGCATCCAGGGTGCGAGCAGCGTGGATGTGGCTAAGTTGTTGGCATGCCTTGCCAGCCGGACGCCTCAGAGCCTGATTCTGGTGCCGCAGTTGCTGTTGATGCTGGTCAGCGCGGCCGAACAGAAAGCTTTCAACCCGCAGCACCTGCGTTTCGCTGCCGTCGGCGGCGCACGGGTTTCTGAAGATTTGCTGCACCGTGCCCAACGCACGGGATTGCCGGTCTATGAGGGTTATGGACTGTCGGAGTGCGCCTCGGTGGTGTGCCTTAATCGCCCGGGTGCGCGCCGTCCGGGCAGCGTTGGAAAACCGCTGCCCCATGTCCAGCTTCGACTGGCAAACGACGGCGAAGTACTGATCAAGGGCTCAGCCTTGCTGGGCTATCAGGGAGAAGCTCCGCGCAGCACCGAGTGGTGGCCCAGTGGAGATCTCGGCGAGTTCGATGCCGAGGGTTTTCTCTACCTCAAGGGCCGCAAAAAGCATCAGTTCGTGACCAGTTTCGGGCGCAACGTCAACCCCGAGTGGGTGGAAGCCGAATTGACCCAGCGTGGACCTGTTGCTCAGGCGTTCGTCTATGGCGAAGCCATGCCTAACAACCATGCGCTGCTCTGGCCACATCATCCGGACTGTACCGACGAGCAACTGGCCGCCGCCGTGGCCCAGGCCAACAAAGCGCTGCCCGAGTACGCCCAGGTCGGGCGATGGACCCGGCTTACTCAACCTTTTACTCCCGACAACGGTTTGCTCACCGCCAATGGCCGGCCTCGCCGTGATGCCATCGTCGATCGCTACCGGGAAGTATTGACCGAATCTGCCTTTTCCGAGGAATCCGCACTATGAGTTTTTTTGACACGCTGCAAGAAGCCACGCAACACGAGCGCACGGAGTTGTTTAACTTGCCGATCATTCGTGATGCTCTGGAGGGCAGGGTCAGCCTGGTAAGTTACCGGGCCTTTCTGACCCAAGCTTATTACCATGTGCGCCATACCGTGCCATTGATGATGGCTTGTGGCGCGCGCTTGCCATTGCGCCTGGAATGGTTGCGCAAGGCGGTCTGCGAATACATCGAGGACGAGTATGGTCACGAACAGTGGATACTCAATGACATAGAAGTTTGCGGGGGCGATAGGGGCGCCGTAACGGACGGACAGCCGTCCTTGCCGATCGAGTTGATGGTCAGCTTCCTCTACGACCAGATCGCCAGGGACAACCCTGTGGCACTGTTCGGCATGGTCAACGTTCTCGAAGGCACCAGCATCGCCTTGGCCACCCATGCCGCCGACAGTATTCGCGAGCGTCTGGCTCTGCCGGAAAGCGCCTTCAGCTACCTCAGTTCACACGGGTCGCTGGATATTGAGCACATGCAGACTTACCGCCGATTGATGAACAAGCTGGAAGACCCTGCCGACCAGGCTGCCGTCATTCACGCGTCCAAAGTCGTGTACAGGCTCTACACCGATATGTTCCGTGGCTTGCCGCGTGACGGGGAGAACCTGCATGCGCCTTTCTGAAGCTCGCGTCGTATTGACGGGTGCAAGTGGCGGTATCGGCCTGGCCATCGCCACGGCGCTGTGCGCCAGTGGTGCCCGGGTATTGGCGGTCGCTCGACATCGGGAGCCGTTGTTGCCATTGCTTGAGCGTTATCCTCGTAACCTGTTCTGGATCGGTGCAGACCTGACGTCCCAGTCAGACCGACGAGATGTTTTGGCAGAGGCAGAAAGCATTGGCGGCATCAACCTGGTGATCAACGCTGCCGGGGTCAATCACTTTGCCATGCTGGAACAGCTCGAAGACAGTGAGATCAACGCGATGCTGGCGGTAAACATCAGTGCGCCGATCTGCCTGACAAGGTTGCTGTTACCGCTGCTTAAACAGGCCGACTCAGCGATGGTGGTGAACGTCGGTTCAACCTACGGCTCCATTGGCTACCCTGGCTACGCCACTTACTGCGCGACAAAATTTGCCTTGCGCGGGTTCTCCGAAGCGCTGCGTCGAGAGCTGGCGGACACCCGGGTCAGCGTGCTCTACATGGCCCCGCGCGCCACCCGCACCAGCATGAACAGCCCGGCAGCCCAAGCGCTAAACGATGCGCTCAAGACCAATGTCGACGATCCGCAGACCGTGGCGGCCGCGGTGATACACGCGATAGCCGGTGACCGACGCGATTTGTACCTGGGGTGGCCGGAACGTTTTTTTGTCCGCCTTAACAGCCTGCTACCGCATTTGGTGGACCGTGGCCTGCGTAAGCAATTGCCGTTGATACGTCGCTTGAGTCAGAAACCCGATCAGGAGCATCTCAAACCATGAAGAAAATCATCGCCTGTCTGCTGTTCGGCGCATTGAGCCAGAGTGTCTGGGCACTGGATGCCGCTGACCAGCAACGCCTTAGCGGCATTCAACAAAGTTGGGCGCACATCCAGTACGAGTTGCCGGAAAGTCAACGAACCGCAGCGTTCGAAAAGCTCGCCGCCCAAGCTTCAAGCTTCACACAGGAACGCCAGACCGTGGCTGAAGCCTGGATCTGGTCGGGCATTGTCACCAGTAGCTGGGCGGGCGCCCAGGGAGGCTTGGGGGCGTTGAGCAAGGTCAAGGACGCGAAAGTCGACCTGGAAAAGGCCTTGGCTCTGGACCCGAAGGCGCTGCAAGGCTCGGCCTATACCAGCCTTGGCGCGCTTTATGATCGGGTGCCCGGCTGGCCCATCGGTTTCGGGGATTCGGACAAGGCCGAACAGTTGCTCAAAACAGCTTTGCAACTCAATCCGAATGGCATCGACAGCCTGTACTTCTGGGGCGATCACCTCTACCGTCAAAAGCGATACAGTGAAGCTAAAGCGGCACTGCAAAAAGCCCTGATGGCCGCGCCGCGCCCCGGTCGAGAAACCGCTGACGCCGGGCGCCGTAAAGAGATCGAAATGCTGTTGGTGGACGTGAACAAGAAACTTGGCTGACAGGAGTCCATGTGCGTTTATTACTAATAGAAGATGACGGGGCGCTGGGGGAGGGCATCCACCAGGCCCTCAGTCGCGAAGGTTACACCGTCGACTGGTTGCAGGACGGCAGCAGTGCTTTGCATTCGCTGCTCAGCGAAACGTTTGATCTGGCGGTACTCGATCTGGGACTGCCTCGCATGGATGGGCTCGAAGTGCTCAGGCGCCTGCGTGATAGTGGCTCCACGCTGCCGGTGCTGATACTGACCGCACGTGATGCCACCGAAGACCGCATCGCGGGGCTGGATGCCGGCGCCGATGATTACCTGATCAAGCCTTTCGAGTTGGCGGAACTCAAAGCCCGTATCCGTGCACTGCTTCGGCGCAGTGCCGGTCGCGCGCAATCGTTGATCGAACACGCCGGTATCAGTTTGAACCCTGGCACCCAGCAAGTCAGCTACAAGGGCGATCCGGTCGCGCTGACCCCCAAGGAATATCAGTTGCTCCACGAATTGCTTTCGCCACCCGGACGCGTCATGACTCGCGATCATCTGATGCAACTGCTCTACGGCTGGAGCGAAGAGGCAGAAAGCAACACACTTGAGGTGCATATCCATCATCTGCGAAAGAAGTTCTCGGCTGACCTGATCCGCACCATCCGAGGGATCGGCTACCTGGTGGAGGAACGTCGATGACCTCAATCAGGCGTCGCACGCTGACGTTGATTATCGGCTTGATGCTCGCCGGTTTGACACTCATCAGCGTGCTAAACCTGCACGACAGCAACCATGAAATTGCTGAAGTCTACGACGCTCAACTGGCCCAGAATGCTCGATTGTTGCAAGGCGTCATGCGTATGCCCTTGGCCAGTAAGGAACACGCAGATCTGTATCAGGCCTTCAATCAGGCCCTGAGCGAGGCGGAGCCCAGGATCGACGGTCATCCCTATGAAACGAAGATCGCCTTTCAGGTCTGGAATCTCAGAGATCAAGTGCTGGTGCACACGGCGAGCGCGCCCTCCTTCAATGTGGTGCCGCGGACGCCGGGCTTCAGCGATGTCAGCGATCTGAACAACCGCCATTGGCGCGCTTTCCTGCTCGAAGATAAACAGAACAACCTGCGGATCTGGGTGGGCGAGCGAGATGACGTCCGGTCGGATTTGGTCGATCGAATCGTACGCCATACGTTGTGGCCCAATATTCTGGGGAGTTTGATCCTGGCCGCCATGATCTGGCTGGCCATCGGCTGGGGATTGAAACCGCTGGTCAACATGGCGGCGACACTCCGGGCGAGGCCGCCCGGCTCACTCGAACCTTTGCAATTAACGCCGCTGCCCACAGAACTGGAGCCGATGCAGGCAGCCCTTAACCGAATGCTCGCTCAGATTCAGGAAGTCATGGGGCGTGAGCGGCGCTTTATCGCGGACGCAGCCCACGAAATGCGTACACCCCTCGCTGTGCTCAGGGTGCATGCGCAAAATCTGATGGAAGCGGGCAGTGACAGCGAACGTTGTGCGTCGCTCGAACACTTGATTGCCGGTGTGGACCGTACCAGTCGACTGGTGAATCAATTGCTTACGATGGCTCGTATCGAACCTCAAGCAAGAGCGCAACCGCCTGTCCCCATTGACCTGGCAGCCACGGTTCGTGCCAGCCTGGTTCAGTTGACACCGTGGTTGTTGAGCAAGGATCTGGAATTGGTCTTCGACGCCACTGACGATATCGGCCTCGTGAGGGTCGACCCTACGGCCATCGATATTGCGTTGAACAACCTTGTCACTAATGCGGCGAATTTCTCTCCGCTCAATGGACTGATCACAGTGAGTCTGCACACGACGCAAAACGGCTATGAACTGTCCGTCCAGGACGAGGGGCCGGGTATCAATGAGCAGGACCGCGATCGGCTTTTCGAGCGTTTCTACAGCCGTGGAAATGACCAGGGGGCAGGATTGGGACTGACCATCGTGCAGGCCATTGCCGCTCGCCTGGGTGGGCAGGTCAAACTGGAAAATCGTAGTCCTTCAGGACTGCGCGCCACACTGGAAATTGCACGCACGTGATATTTTCGCCCCGGTTGGTTTGAATAGTTTTTAATTATCAAGGGCTTGTGTGATTTTCTTCATGCAAGCCCTTATTTGGTTTTGCTCACGGATGTTTGGCACTCCCCATGGGAACCGGCTTGCGACGATCTTCACCCGCGGGATTGCCGCTGTTTATCAGGCGTCTTTCCAGCAAAATGTTTTGCAGCGCCTGGCGATCCGTGGGGGCCAGTTGATGCTCCCGCTCCTTGAGCTCAAGCAAGATCGGGCTGGACCACTGGCGATAGGTGTGTTCGGCACTACGAATGGATGACATCGCTTCCTCCTGGATCGGGATCCCGCCCTAGTCGGCGTTTCAGTTCGATACGAAGGAGACCCTAGACGAGGAAGCCTGATGCCGCCAATGCAGCGTGTCGGACTTATCCTGAGGTTCATTCCATCAGTTTGCTGGCGTTTGGCGGCCAGTCGAAATGAATCGATCCAGCCGCCAAACCGATGAGTCAAACGAAAGGTTGCCCCGTGAAGCCGCGGGGCAGTCGTTGCTGGCCGGTCATGGCGGTCAGTCGTTCAGTCCAGGCCTGGCGCCAGTCGTTAACCACATGAATGGCTTTGGCCTTGCGCGCGGCGCGTCGTGCTGCATTGCGCTCGGTTTTGCGTGCGTCCTTGAACGCTTCGGTGTTGCGGCAGCTCCTGCATTTCACCCGATTGAGTTCTCGGGTGGAGGTGAGGTTGCTGCCTTTGTGACCGCAGGCCAGATGACCGCTGATTTTGAAGTGAGTAACCATCGAACGTCTCCTTGGCGACGTGTGATCGTTGGACCTCACGTAACCCTTGACGTTCGCTGCTGTCCCGCGGGCAAAAAAATCCCAGCGCGTGGCTGGGTGGGGAGTCGCACGAAATGTCAGGCATGCAGCCCCCCGATGACGAGGTTGTCGCCGATCACGTGTCCCGCGTCAGCCTGCGTAATGCATCAAGTTTCCGTCTCAAGTCATCTGAACCGTGGCAGCGGACGCTCAACAGGTTTGAGCGACGACAGGGTGTTACGGATCAGCGGCGTGTCCTTTTCGATGTCGTTCAAACGATCGCGGATTCTAAGGGCTGTCGGATGGCCGCCTTGATGGTCGACCCAATCGGCGATTTCCTTGCACGCAGCGGCCAAGCGAACCTGGCGGGTATCAAGCAGGGTGAGCAGGGTGGTGATGGACTCTTTTTCGGACACGGGAAACACCTCCGTTGAAGACACCTGGCAGGGCAGTAAAAAGCCCGCTGGGAGCGAGCTTTCTACCGATGGGGGCCGCTCCTTCAGCTCGCTTCAGTATAGACCCGTTAAAGGCCCGTCAAGGCTCATCAACCTTGCCGCGCCGTGACTTGTGATTTTGCGTTCAGCTGTCGACAGTAACGCCGCGCGTCCTCTTCAAGATCGTAGCCATCACCAATGAAACCGTTGGTGCGGGTGTCTTTGATGCGGTACCAGACAGCAGCGTCAGGCGGCTGATGATCGGTTTCTCCGGCCCGACGGCCATGAATGATGATCTTGTTGCAGCGCTTTACGACGAATATGTCTTCCATGGCTTCACCGCAGCTGATTCGTGTACAGATCAACTATAGAAGTCATTTGTCATCGTGCAAAAAATAGGCAGGTCAATTCGTCGGCTCAGAAGCCAATTGCTCCAACAACATCGCCAGCGCGACTTCTTCGGCGCGCAGGCCCTTGCGCGTTCTCGGTTTGGGTAATTGCGCCAACGCGCCGAGCAAAAAGCCGTCGAGCACACCGGGATGGATATAGCACTTGCGACAGACTGCCGGGGTGTTGCCCAGCTGTTTGGCGACGTTTTTTACCATCTCCACCATATGGCGCTTTGCTTCGGATTCCGGTTGCCACTGCAACTTGCGCAATACCGCCAGCGCCCGCACGCTGCCGGCCCAGGTGCGGTAGTCCTTGGCGGTAAAGTCGGCGCCGGTCAAGGTTTGCAGGTAGGCGTTGACGTCGGCCGAGGTGATCGTGTGACGCTCGCCGTTTTCATCCAGGTATTGAAAGAGGTTTTGCCCGGGAATCTCCTGACAACGCTTGATGATCCGCGCCAGGCGACGGTCCTTCACGGTGATTTGATGTTCCACGCCGCTTTTGCCGCGGAACTGGAACTGGATCGCACTGCCGTTGACCTCCACATGCCGGCTACGCAAAGTGGTCAGGCCATAGGAGCGGTTGTCCCGGGCGTATTGCGTGTTGCCAACGCGAATCAGCGTGGCATCGAGCAAGGTGATGACGGTGGCCATGACCTTGTCGCGGCTGAAACCTGGCGCAGCCAGCAACGCCTCCAGTTGCTTGCGCAGTTTCGGCAGGGCCTGGCCGAAGTCCCTCAGGCGCGAGTATTTGTCGGTGTCGCGCACTTCGCGCCAGCGCGGGTGATAGCGATATTGCTTGCGGCCGCGAGCGTCGCGGCCGGTGGCCTGCAAATGACCGCGCGGATCGGTACAGATCCACACGTCGGTGTAGGCCGGCGGTACGGCGAGGGCATTGATGCGCCGGACTTCCTCGGGGTCGGTAATGCGTTGACCCGCCGGATCGAAATAGCAGAATTTACCGCGCAGTTTTCTGCGGGTGATTCCGGGCAGGGCGTCATCGACGTAGTGCAGGTCGGAAGGCAGCGCATCGGGCATGGCGATTGTCCTTGGCAAGGGATCAGGGGCCGTTACAGCCATTGACCCCACGCCAACGCAGTGGTGCCGGCGAAGTTATGCCAGCACGGCCACAGCCTTGATCTGCGCCCACAGTTGCTGGCCCGGATGGACGTTCAACTGATCCCGCGAGTAGCGGGTGATACGCGCTAACAGGGGCGTGCCCTCAACGTCCAGCCGAATCAATACATGGGCGGCGTTGTCGGCATTCATTTCACTGACGATGGTCACCGGCAGGCGGTTGAGGATGCTGCTTTGCTCGGCACCGTGCAGGCTGAGGCTGACATCCCGCGCCTGTACCTTGCAGCGCAATGTCTGGCCCGGGGCCATGGGCGAGTGGGGCACGCGGATGGCCAGCGACGTGTCGGGCAGTTGCAGGGTCAACAGTTGGTATTCGCTGTCATAGCGGCTGACCCGACCTTCAATCACCACGCCAGCGTCACTGCCCATCGCGAGTGGCAGGTCCAGACGCGCCAGTGTCTGCCCGATAGGGCCGCTGGCCAGCGCCTGGCCTTCGCTGAGCAAGACAATGTGGTCGGCCAGTTGCGCCACTTCGTCCTGGGAGTGACTGACGTACAGCACCGGAATGTCCAGTTCATCGTGCAGCCGCTGCAGGTAAGGCAGGATTTCGCTTTTGCGCTTGGCATCCAGCGCCGCCAATGGCTCGTCCATCAGCAACAGTTTGGGGCTGGTGAGCAGCGCGCGGGCGATCCCCACCCGTTGCCGCTCGCCACCGGAAAGATGTTGCGGATGACGATCCAGCAGGTGGCCGATGCCCAGCAGTTCAGTGGCATCGGCCATGTGGACCCGGCGCTGTGGATTGGGGATGCGTTTGAGACCGAATTCCAGGTTGGCCAGCACCGACAAATGAGGGAACAGACTGGCTTCCTGAAACACGTAACCCAAGGCGCGTTTGTGCGGCGCGACAAAGATCTTCTGTTCACTGTCCTGCCAGACTTCGTCATTGACCTGTATTAATCCCTGATCGGCGCGTTCCAGGCCCGCGATGCAGCGCAGGCAAGTGGTCTTGCCCGAACCGGAGTGACCATAAAGCGCCGTGACGCCGCGGCCGGGTAGCTGCAAATCAACGTCAAGGGCGAATCCCGGATAACTCAGCTTCAAGCGTGTGTGAATCATTGATCAGCTCCAGCCCGCTTTGGTTTTACGGCTGGAGTACAACGCCAGCAAGATCGCAAAAGAGAACACCAGCATCGCCCCGGCCAGCCAATGGGCCTGGGCGTATTCCATGGCTTCGACGTGATCGTAGATCTGCACAGAGACCACCCGGGTCTTGTCAGGAATGTTGCCGCCGATCATCAGCACCACACCGAACTCACCGACGGTATGCGCGAAGCCAAGGATGGCGGCGGTGATGAAACCGGGGCGGGCCAGCGGCAGCGTCACGCTGAAAAACGTGTCCCAGGGATTGGCGCGCAAGGTCGCGGCCACTTCCAGTGGGCGGGTGCCAATGGCGGAGAAGGCGTTTTGCAACGGCTGGACCACGAACGGCATCGAGTACAGCACCGAGCCGATCACCAACCCCGCAAAACTGAACGTCAGGGTGCCGAGCCCCAATGATTGGGTGAACTGGCCGACAAACCCGTGAGGGCCGAGCGCCAGCAACAGATAAAAACCGATCACCGTGGGTGGCAGCACCAGAGGCAGGGCAACGATCGCCCCGACCGGGCCGCGCAACCAGGATTGGGTGCGCGACAGCCATAACGCCAACGGGGTGCCAATGATCAGCAGGATGACGGTCGTCAGCGACGCCAGTTTCAGGGTCAGCCAGATGGCGGAAAAATCGGCACTCGTCAGCGTCATTTAGAGTTGGTAACCGTAGGACTGGATGACAGCAGCGGCTTTTGGCCCCTTGAGGTAGTCAACCAGTGCCTTGGCGGCCGGGTTGTCCTTGCCCTTGTTGAGGATCACCGCGTCTTGTTTGATCGGGTCGTGGAGTTCGGCCGGAACGATCCATGCCGAACCGCTGGTGACTTTGCCGTCTTTGTAGATCTGCGACAAGGCAACAAAGCCCAGTTCCGCGTTGCCGGTAGATACGAACTGGAAGGCCTGGGTGATGTTCTGGCCTTCGACGATCTTGTCCTTGACCTTGTCGGTCAGGCCCTGCTTTGCCAGGGCCTGGGTTGCCGCGAGGCCATAAGGCGCGGTTTTCGGGTTGGCGATGGACAGGTGCTTGTACTCATTCATTTTCAGCACTTCGCCCTTGGCATCGACGTAGCCTTCTTTGGCCGACCACAGTGCCAGGGTGCCGATGGCATAGGTGAAGCGCGAGCCCTTGACCGTTTCGCCTTCTTTTTCGAGTTTTCCTGGGGTGGTGTCGTCCGCCGAGAGGAACACTTCGAAAGGCGCGCCGTTCTTGATCTGGGTGTAGAACTGACCGGTCGCGCCGAACGACGTCACCAGTTTGTGGCCGGTGTCTTTCTCGAAATTCGCAGCAATCGTCTGAATCGGCGCGGTGAAGTTGGCCGCGACCGCTACCTGGACTTCGTCAGCCTGGGCAGGGCCAAGCGCCAAAACACCCAGCACGGTTGCCAGGCAACCGGGGGCAAAACGTGAGTCACGAATGGTCATGAAACGGCTCCGTTAAAACATGTGTTGCAAGGGTGTGATTCGCTATATATCAGAATATATAGCGGAATGCCTGCAAACGGAACGTGCGGCAACGGGTTTGGCGAGAGAAGTTGTTCCCTCGCCATCAAGCTTAACGGCGGAGCAGTTTTGCCAAGCCTTCTTCGGCGAGGCGTCGGGTCAGTTCTGCGGTGGTCAATTCCACGCCCAAGGTGAACGCCTGGCCGGCCCAGAGGTTACTGAAATCCGCTTCGTCTTTGCCGCGCAGGGGCATGAGTGCGCCACCGGCCAGCGGGAAGGCCGGTGCCTTGGCGCTCATCGGGCCCAGCTCGCGCATCACCCGATTGAGAATGCCCCGCGCCGGGCGACCGGTGAAAACGTTGGTGACCGCCGTCTCGCTTTCCTTGGCAGTACGCAATGCCTTGTGATGCGAAGCGCTGACCTTGGCTTCCGGCGTGAACAGATACGCAGTGCCCACTTGCACCGCCGAAGCGCCCAGCATAAAAGCCGCTGCGACACCGCGCGCATCGGCAATCCCGCCAGCGGCGATCACCGGGATTTTCACCGCATCGACAACCTGTGGCACCAGGGCAAAAGTACCCACCTGGCTGCTCAGGTCATCACTGAGGAACATCCCGCGGTGTCCGCCCGCTTCATAACCCATGGCGATGATCGCGTCACAGCCATGCTGCTCCAGCCAGATGGCTTCTTCGACGGTGGTGGCTGATGACAGCACTTTGGCGCCGGTGGCTTTTACCCGATCAAGCAAGGGTTTTTCCGGCAGGCCAAAGTGGAAACTCACCACTTCCGGGCGAAATTCTTCGACGACTTCACAGCTTGCGTGATCGAACGGAGCGCGATTCGACACCGGTGTCGGCGCGTCGAAGTCGACGCCCAGTTCCCGATAATAGGGCTCCAGCAGATTTTTCCAGTCTTGCGCCCGCTGCTCGTCAACGGGCGGCGACTGATGGCAAAAGAAATTGACGTTGAGTGGCCGTTGGCTGTGTTGCCGAATGGTCTTCAATTCTTCGCGCAGTTGCTCGATGCTCAGCATGGCGGCTGGCATCGACCCCAGCCCGCCGGCGTTGCTGGCGGCGATGACCATCGACGAGTGGGTGGCGCCAGCCATGGGGCCTTGGATGATCGGCAATTCGATCCCGAGCAGGTCAAGAATACGGGTGTCTGGCCATTGGCTCATGTTGACTGTTCTCCGACATTGAAACCGGGCAGGGCGGTAGAAGCCGTTTTGTAGCAGTAATGACTGACCCAAGGCCAGCCATGTTTTCGTCCGGCTAACCCTGCCAGCGCCGATGCAATTGGTCACTGCCAGCGAAGGATCGGTTTATCACTCGGGAAGAGAATTGGCTTAAAGTCGAGTACTGTATTTTTTTGCGACGTGGTATTTAAATCCCACCACAACACGTGCTCTCACCAGGAGGCAGTCATGTTCCAAGGTATTTTGATCGATAAAGACGAAAGCGGTTACCGGGCCACGCTGCAACAGATCAGCGACGATCAACTGCCCGAGGGCGATGTAACGGTACGCGTGGCGTACAGCACGTTGAATTTCAAGGATGGCCTGGCGATTACCGGCAGCAGCCCGGTGGTGCGAAAATTCCCCATGGTGCCGGGGATTGATCTGGCGGGAACCGTCGAAGTCAGTGGGCATCCGGACTACAAGATTGGCGACAAAGTCCTGCTCAATGGCTGGGGTGTCGGTGAAGGGCATTGGGGCGGTCTGGCACAGAAAGCGCGTCTGAGCGGCGACTGGCTGATCCCGCTGCCTGCGGCATTCACTGCGGCTCAGGCCATGGCCATCGGCACGGCCGGTTACACGGCGATGCTGTCCATCCTCGCGCTGGAGCACAACGGTGTCACGCCCGAGCAAGGTGAGATTCTGGTCACTGGCGCCAACGGCGGCGTTGGCAGCTTTGCCATCGCGCTACTGAGCCGGCTGGGTTATCGGGTGGTCGCGTCTACCGGGCGCACGTCCGAGCACGAGTACCTTAAACAGTTGGGTGCCAGTGAAATCATTGACCGCGCAACGTTGTCGGAGCCGGGCAAGCCCCTGGCGAAGGAGCGGTGGGCAGCGGTCATCGATTCAGTCGGCAGCCACACCCTGGCCAACGCCTGCGCCAGCACCAAAGCCAATGGCACGGTGGCTGCGTGCGGGCTGGCACAAGGCATGGATTTTCCGGCGTCCGTTGCGCCATTCATTTTGCGCGGCGTGACCCTTGCGGGTATCAACAGCGTGACGCAACCCAAGGCCAAACGAGTGGAAGCCTGGCGCCGTCTGGCTCAGGATCTGGATTTCAGTCTGTTGCCGCTGATCAGCCACGAAATCGGTTTGAGCGAAGCGATCGACGCGGCGCCCCGTTTGCTCGCCGGACAGTTACGCGGACGGGTCGTCGTCGACGTGAATCGCTAAACACTCCGCAACCCGCGGCAGCTGCCCCCTGTAGGCGCTGCCGAAGGCTGCGATCTGTTGATTTTGTGATCCGCACAATTCACTGCAACTCACGCTCCAACAACTGCCGCTTGCGCTCCACCCCCCAACGATACCCCGAAAGATTCCCATCGCTACGCACCACGCGATGGCAAGGGATCGCCACGGCCAGGCTGTTAGCGCCACACGCTTGCGCCACCGCGCGAACCGCTTTAGGCGCACCGATCAGCTGAGCAATATCGGCGTAGCTGGCGGTGCTGCCGACGGGAATCTCTCGCAAGGCTTGCCAGACCCGCTCCTGGAACGCCGTGCCGCGTACGTCCAGCGGCAAATCCAGGCCCAAGGCAGGCGCTTCGATGAAGCCAACGACCTGGGCAATCAGGCGCTCAAAGTCCTGATCGGCGCCAATCAGATTGGCCCGGCGAAACTTGTCCTGCAGATCGCAGACCAGTTGATGGGGATCATCGCCCAGCAAAATCGCGCAGACCCCACGCTCGCTCTGCGCCACCAGAATTGCCCCAAGGGAACATTGGCCGACGGCAAAGCGAATGTCGTTGTTGTGGCCGGCTGCGCGGTACTCGGCAGGCCTCATACCCAGCAGATGATCCGCGCTTTCATAGAACCGACTGTTGGAATTGAAGCCCGCGTCGTACAGCGCTTCGGTCACTGAATGGCCGTCCGCGAGGCGCTCGCGCACCCGCCGGGAGCGATGGGCCGCTGCGTAGCCTTTCGGAGTCAGGCCGGTGATGGTTTTGAACACCCGATGGAAATGAAAGCTGCTGAGGCCGGCGGCGTCGGCCAGCTCACCAAGGGCCGGGAGCGTTTCGGCATTTTCGATTTGTCGGCACGCGGCGGCCACAATGGCGGCGTGCTGCGCGGCGAGGTCGCTTTGATCCTTGGCCGCGCGTTTGCTCGGCCGGTAACCCGCGGCTTGTGCAAGCTCAGCGCTATCAAAGAATTCGACATTCTGCGGTTTCGGCAGTCGTGCCAGGCTGCTGGGGTTGCAGTAGATTCCGGTGGTTTTCACGGCGTAGACAAACTGCCCGTCGGCTTGCGGGTCACGCGCTACCACGGCGGCCCAGCGAGGATCGTTTTCGATGGCGACTTTTGGCGATTGGGTTGTCATGGCGAAATGTCCCTTGACCGGTTTCCTGCAGATTAACCACGCGACAGTGTCGTCACACTCCGCTGCTTGCGGTCAAATTCCAGGGCTTCAGCCTGCGGTACGAAAGGTAAAGTTGATCCGTTGTTCACCCAGACGCGGGTGATGACCGTCCTTGATCGGCAATACGCCGTGATAGCGCAAGCGATCGACTCCGCCCCACACCACGATGTCGCCGTGCAGCAGGGGCACTTTTTGGGTCTTGTCGCTGCGTTCGAAACCGCCGAACAGGAACATGGCCGGCAAACCCAGCGATACCGAGACAATGGGTGCTGCGTAGGAGGTTTCGTTTTTGTCCTGATGCAAGGACATCTTTGCGCCGGGGACATAGCGATTGATCAGGCAGGAATCCGGGACGAACTCGGCAAAACCCGCTTCCCGGGCCGCTGCTTGCGCTAACTGCACAAACACCTCGGGCATGGCTGGCCAAGGCTGCCCGGTCTGCGGGTCGTTGCCGCTGTAGCGATAACCGCTGCGGTCAGTGGTCCAACCCAGTGTGCCGCAGCTGCTCAGGGCAACTGACATGGTGAAGCCGCCGGGCGTGACCATCTGCCGAAACGGTGCCGCCGCCAGTACCGTATTCAGTGCAGGCAGCAAGCGGTCGAGCCAGGGCAGGGCAAAGCCCCGCAGCACCCAGGATTGTTCGCCGATCTGCTCGTTGCGGGGCGCCTGCTGCGGCTGCGCGTCAGCGAACAAATCGAGAAGGGGCGGTTTCATGGTGTTCGAGTTACAGCGCTTTGCTGACGCTGATTTCGCTGATGACGTCGTCACTCTGGCCGTGAAGGGCGTCCAGCGCAGCCTTGGCTTCTGCTTCGGTGCCATTTTCCAGTTGGGCGAATTCGAAGCGACGTTCGCCGTTGAGTTTGTACTTGATGACGTATTTGGTCGTTTGAGCCACGGTCATACCTGTCTATAGGCTTAGTGAAACGTCACTCAGCTCAGTTTCGAGCTGGAGCGGCGGATGATCTTGATCGAATGGGTCAAAGTCGGTTTGCGGGTCACGCTGATCGCCCGACGGTTGACGGTGTCGATGGTGATGTTCCAGAAACCGGTGCTCGGCGCAGTGATGCGGGCCGGGAACGTATCGAACGCGCCGCCGTGGTAAGTGTGGCGGCCGCCATTTTTAAAACTGCGGAAGTTGGCGTCGTTCATCAAACGGATGTTGCACATCTGCGAGCATTGAATGACGACGATGTCGTCTTCGTTGAGGTGCTCGCGCTGGTGAATAAATTTCATGGGCGCCTCCAGAAGGGCTTTTACTACAAAATCAAAACCATACAGGTCAATGGGCGCAGTTTATCAGCCCTGGCGTCTGAAAATCCGGCCACCGGGCCGCGGTTTGACAATTAAAAACAGTTATTTCGCATCCCGTGAGAGATAAATGCACCAGGCCTCGGAGAAAAACCGCATCGCTGCTGTCGGACGATCTTTATCGGAGGTTTTGTATGAAGTGGGGTGCGTGGGTCCTGCCATTGGTCTTGGCATTGAATGGTTGTGCAAGCGTCGAGGACATTAACGAGTCGCTGCCCACCATGAGTGTGATTTCAGGCAAGAAACCCCACGAGTACGCGCAATGCCTGAGCGAAAAGCTCGCCAGCAGTCGAGGCGCCTTGCAAGTCGAGCCGCAGAAAGACGGTGTGCGGGTGATCGTTCCGCAAAAGCTTTCGTCCGGTCCGGCCGCCGTTTTTGATATCGAAGAACGGTCCGGTGGCAGCAGCATCAAGTTACATGAACGTATCTCCAATGTGCCGCTACGCCCCCGGGATGTGCGCAATGCTGCCACAGCCTGCATTTCTGGCTGATAAACTGTCGAGCATAAAGATCGATGCCGCCAAAGCGATGCTTTGGCGGCATTGTCATTTCTGGAGTCAGGCATGAAGCGAGAGCGGGTACGGGAGCGGCACGCAGAGGGGCATATCTCTGCCACCCATGTGATTCAGAATCCGGCTGATCCGGGGGAGTGGATCGTGTTTTTCAAAAAAAGCGCCGGTCGCAGTTTTTTTCTGGTCGATGACAACGACGAAGTCGAATCCTTCAGCAGTCTTGACGATCTGATCGAGACCGTGCGCGGCCTCGGGATCAAATTCGCCGAAATCCACATGTAAGGCGAGCAGGGTGCCTTACTTGCAGACCACCACGACGCTGCGGTTCTTGTAGTTGCCGACGTCGACGCCGAGGGTCTTGTCGCTTTCCGCAGGGGCCGGGCTGCCGTCGGTGCCGACGATGCGATAACCGGTGCCCGCGCAGGACGCATCCGCTTTTTCGTAGCAAGTCGCCCATGAGTTGGCTTCGCCGGAGCAATCAATGGCCAGGCCTTGCTCGCCGTTGTTCAGGTAAGTGGTTTCGGATGTTGCGCAGCCAGCGAGGGCCAGTACTGCAAGCAGCGGCAAAAATTTAGTCATGTCGTAGTCGTCATTAAAAGGGGTGGGCAAGTGCTGTGACAGCGCCATGCGCAAAAGGTTATAGCCATAGGCCACTTCCCGCGCAAAAGACAAAAAAAGCCCTGCGCAATGGCA
Source organism: Pseudomonas reinekei (assembly GCF_001945365.1). GTDB lineage: Bacteria > Pseudomonadota > Gammaproteobacteria > Pseudomonadales > Pseudomonadaceae > Aquipseudomonas > Aquipseudomonas reinekei. The sequence goes on along the minus strand of NZ_MSTQ01000001.1, from coordinate 293,332 downwards.
GGGCTGTGGGCGTGTCAGGCCTCGATCAGTTCTTGTCCTTGCCGCGTCGCTTGGGTTCCGGATGCTCAAGCTGCAACACCGATGCCACTTCGACCGCCATGGCTTCGGTAGGGAAAGGCCCGGCAATATTCTCGCCGTTGGCGCTGTCTACCCACCATTGGCCGTCCTTCGCCTTGTTGATCAAGTACCCGTTGACGCTTTTTGCTGCCGACATCTATCTGCCTCGTTGGCTGGTTCAATCACGCCATAATAGCGCCAAACGCACCGGACGGGTGCCAATGGGTGTAGGGTGGGTCCGATTGCCGACAAATGATAACCGTGCAAGTTGGCCGGTCTCTGCTATCAATAAGGGGCGACGCAGCGATCTGCGCGGATCTGTGCGGAACTATCCGTGCGAATATTTCTCTATGTTGACATCGGTTAGCCAGCGCGGGGCATTGTAAGGTGCCCGCCGCCTGATTAGACTGCGCCGAAACTCGTACACACAGCCCTTTCAAGGACTTATATGATCAAGAAATGCTTGTTCCCAGCAGCCGGTTACGGTACTCGCTTCCTGCCAGCGACTAAAGCCATGCCCAAGGAAATGCTGCCGGTGGTAAACAAGCCACTGATCCAGTACGGCGTCGAAGAAGCACTGGATGCCGGGTTGACCGAAATCTCCATCGTCACCGGTCGTGGCAAGCGCGCTCTTGAAGACCACTTCGACATCAGCTACGAGCTGGAAAACCAGATCAAGGGCACCGACAAGGAAAAATACCTGGTCGGTATCCGCAAGTTGCTCGACAACTGCTCGTTCTCCTACACCCGCCAGACCGAAATGAAAGGCCTGGGCCACGCCATCCTGACCGGTCGCCCGCTGATCGGTGACGAACCTTTCGCCGTGGTATTGGCGGACGACTTGTGCGTCAACCTCGAGGGCGACGGCGTACTGACCCAGATGGTCAAACTGTACAAACAGTTCCGCTGCTCGATCGTGGCCATCCAGGAAGTCGATCCGCAAGAAACCAACAAGTACGGCGTAATCGCCGGCGAAATGATCCGCGACGACATCTACCGCGTCCACAGCATGGTTGAAAAGCCAAAACCTGAAGATGCGCCGTCGAACCTGGCCATCATCGGTCGCTACATCCTGACCCCGGACATCTTCGACCTGATCGAACAGACCGAACCAGGCAAGGGCGGCGAAATCCAGATCACCGACGCCCTGATGAAACAAGCCCAGAACGGCTGCGTAATGGCCTACAAGTTCAAGGGCAAGCGTTTCGACTGCGGCGGCGCCGAAGGCTACATCGACGCAACCAACTTCTGCTTCGAGAACTTCTACAAGACGGGTAAGGCTTACTGATAGCGCGTTAGTTGCTTGTATTGAAAAGCCACCTTCGGGTGGCTTTTTCATTTTCTGACTCCATATCGATTGCAACGCTTGCCCAACAGATGACTGCAGGTATGCTGTTGACCTGCCGAGGAGATTGAAAATGGCCTACGATTTTGACCTTTATGTGATTGGTGCCGGTTCCGGCGGTGTGCGGGCTGCTCGATTTTCGGCCGGTTTCGGCGCGAAGGTGGCGGTGGCCGAGAGTCGCTACCTGGGTGGTACTTGTGTGAACGTCGGCTGTGTGCCGAAAAAATTGCTGGTCTACGGCGCGCACTTTGCCGAAGATTTTGAACAGGCGTCCGGTTTCGGCTGGACTCTGGGCGAAGCGCAGTTCGATTGGCCGACGCTGATCGCCAACAAGGACCGCGAGATCAATCGCCTGAATGGGATCTACCGCAACCTGCTGGTCAACAGCGGCGTAACGCTGCATGAAGGGCACGCGAAGATCGTCGATCCGCATACTGTCGAGATCAATGGCGAGCGCCACACCGCTAAAAACATCCTGATCGCCACTGGCGGCTGGCCGCAGATTCCGGAGATTCCGGGGCATGAGCATGCGATCAGTTCCAACCAGGCCTTCTTCCTCAAAGAGTTGCCCAAGCGTGTGTTGGTGGTTGGCGGTGGTTACATCGCGGTCGAGTTCGCCGGGATCTTCCACGGCTTGGGTGCGCAGACTACGCTGTTGTATCGCGGTGAAATGTTCCTGCGTGGCTTCGATGGTTCGGTGCGCAAGCATTTGCAGGAAGAGCTGACCAAGCGCGGCATGGACCTGCAATTCAATGCCGACATCGAGCGCATCGACAAGCAGGCTGATGGCAGCTTGAAAGTCACGCTCAAGGACGGTCGTCAGCTGGAAGCTGATTGCGTGTTCTACGCCACTGGCCGCCGGCCAATGCTGGACAATCTCGGATTGGAAAATACTGCCGTCAAGCTCGACAAGAAAGGCTTCGTCGAGGTTGATGAGCAATATCAGACCGCCGAGCCGTCAATCCTCGCTCTTGGCGATGTGATCGGACGTGTGCAACTGACACCGGTAGCCCTGGCTGAAGGCATGGCCATTGCGCGACGCCTGTTCAAGCCAGAGCAATATCGCCCGGTGGACTACAAGATGATCCCGACGGCGGTGTTCAGCTTGCCGAACATTGGCACCGTCGGCTTGACCGAAGAAGAGGCGCGCGACGCGGGCTACGAGGTGCAGATCTTCGAGAGCCGCTTCCGACCGATGAAGCTGACCCTGACCGAATGCCAGGAGCGTACACTGATGAAAATGGTGGTAGATGCCAAGACCGACAAGGTGTTGGGCTGCCATATGGTCGGGCCGGATGCCGGTGAAATCATCCAGGGGCTGGCGATCGCCCTGAAGGCCGGCGCCACCAAACGCCACTTTGACGAAACCATCGGCGTGCACCCAACGGCCGCCGAAGAGTTCGTCACCATGCGTACGCCGGTCGCCCGTTAATTGTCCTTGGCGGCGTCTGCCGCTGCTGCAACGGCGGCGGCCAGACGCTGGCTTTCTTCCAGTTCTGCCTGGGTCTTGATCAGTTCAATCTCCAGTGTTTTGTTGATCTGCGACTGCTCATCAATATCCTGTTTTTGCGCCTGGCTTTCCAGTAGCGCCACGCGCAAGCGTTCCTGGAGGAGGGTGCGCTCGGCATCGACGCGGGTGGCTTGCTCCAGTAGCTGGTCCTGACGGTTATTGCTTTGCTTGAGTTGATCCTGCAACAGGCTCAGCTCACGCAATGTCCCACGGTTCTCCGTCAGCAAGCGCTCGTTGTCGCGGTGCAGCTGAGTGATTTCGTCCTGGCGCACCAGTGCACTTTGCTGGGCTTGGCGCAACTCCATCTGCAATTGCTGCACCTGAGTTTCATGGCGGCTGTGTTCCTGCTCGCGCTGTTCCTTGACGGCATTGCGGTAATGCTCCAGCGCGTCACGGGCATGCAGGTGTTTTTCTTCCAGCGAGCGGATCTGCTCATCCTTGTCTTGCAAGCGTAATTCGAAATCAGCCAGCGCCTGATTCAGCCCGGCATTGCGGGTTTGTTCAGTCTGCAGCGTGGCGAGGGTGTCTTGCAGGGCTTCGTGTTCCTGAGTCAACGCCAGGCTCTGGATTTCGTACTGCTCGTGGAGTTCGTTATTGGCTTCCTGTGCTTTTGCCAGCTGGGCCTCCAAGGTCTTGCGTTGCTCCTCGAACTGCTCGCGAGCCTGGTCGATGGGCGCTTGCGCCTGTTCTTTCAAGCGTTGGGCCAGTCGTGTCACCAGCGCCAAAAGCTCATCGTCGATGGGTTCAGCGGGTTCGGCTTCAACACGCTGAGCGCCGTCATCCAACTCTTTGAGATAGCGATGAATCGTGGTTTTTGAACCGGTGTTCCCCATTTCGATACGTACTGCATCGATGCTCGGGTTCTCACCGCGGGCAAGAATCGCCAAACGGGCCGCTTGCACGACTGCCTTATTTACACCGCCACGGGCCATGACTACTCCTACAATTTCGTAATGTGGTACGTACTACCAGAATACACATTGTACCATTCAATCTTGAAAGTTAAATACAAGGCGTTTTTAACACGGGATATACTGGTATTACCCCGTGTGATAAGCCATCGACCGGTAATATGCCCGCTGAAACGGTACGTTTTTTGAGATCTGCGCCATGACCGAGCTGGACCGCTACCTGCACGCTGCAACCCGCGATAACACCCGTCGCAGTTATCGGGCGGCCATCGAGCACTTCGAAGTCAGTTGGGGCGGGTTTCTGCCGGCTACCGGCGACAGCGTCGCGCGCTATCTGGTTGCCCATGCCGGTGTGTTGTCGATCAACACACTCAAGTTGCGCTTATCGGCGCTGGCGCAATGGCACAGCAGCCAGGGTTTCGCCGACCCAACCAAGGCACCCGTGGTGCGCAAGGTGTTCAAAGGCATTCGCGCACTGCACCCGGCACAAGAAAAACAGGCGCAACCGCTGCAGCTTCAGCATCTGGAACAAGTGATTGGCTGGCTCGAGCAGGAGGCGGTCGTTGCCAGAACGGCCGGTGATCGCCCCGGTTTGCTGCGTGCGAAGCGCGACAGTGCGCTGATCCTGTTGGGTTTCTGGCGCGGTTTTCGTAGCGACGAGTTGTGCCGCGTACAGATCGAGCATGTGCAAGCCACTGCCGGTTCGGGGATCACCTTGTTCCTGCCGCGCAGCAAGAGTGATCGCGAAAATCTCGGCAAGACTTACCAGACACCCGCCCTGCAACGCTTGTGTCCGGTGCAGGCCTACATCGACTGGATCACCGAAGCTGCGCTGGTACGCGGGCCGGTGTTTCGCGGCATCGACCGCTGGGGGCATTTGAGTGAGGAGGGGTTGCACGCCAACAGTGTGATTCCGTTATTGCGACAAGCGCTGGAACGCGCAGGGATTGCCGCCGAGCTCTACACCAGTCACTCGTTGCGTCGCGGCTTTGCTTCCTGGGCCCATCAGGCCGGGTGGGACTTGAAGTCGTTGATGAGCTACGTCGGCTGGAAGGACATGAAGTCGGCCATGCGCTACATCGAGGCCAGTCCGTTCCTGGGCATGACTCGCTTGCCCGAAAAGCCGTTGGCTACTTAAATTCAGATTTCTTCTATTAATACTGTGGGCTAATAGCTAAAACCCATCAGCAGCATCAAGTTTGCCAATGAGCCTTCTATCGATCGAGTGGGTAAAGTTCTCTCCATCAACTTCTTAACCCCTGACGGAGAGTCAACGATGCCTATCATCAACAGCCAAGTAAAACCGTTCAAAGCTGACGCATTCAAAAACGGCGACTTCGTAAAAGTCTCGGACGCTGACCTGAAAGGCAAGTGGTCTGTCGTTTTCTTCTACCCAGCAGACTTCACTTTCGTATGCCCAACCGAGCTGGAAGACCTGGCTGACAACTACGACGCATTCCAGAAACTGGGCGTCGAGATCTACAGCGTTTCCACCGACACTCACTTCGCTCACGCTGCCTGGCACAACACTTCGCCAGCCATCGGTAAAATCCAGTACACCATGATCGGCGACCCGACCCACGCCATCTCCCGCAACTTCGACGTGCTGATCGAAGAAGCAGGCCTGGCTGACCGTGGCACCTTCGTGATCAACCCTGAAGGCCAGATCAAAATCGTTGAACTGAACGATGGCGGTGTAGGCCGTGACGCATCCGAGCTGCTGCGCAAGATCAAGGCTGCTCAATACGTTGCTGCCCACCCAGGCCAGGTTTGCCCAGCCAAGTGGAAAGAAGGCGAGGCCACTCTGGCTCCGTCCCTGGACCTGGTCGGCAAGATCTAAGTCTGTGACGCGCTTCATCAGGGCGGACATCCGCACCTTCTAAGCAAGCTGCACCGCCCAATAAAAACGCCCGGGCGAGATTCGCTCGGGCGTTTTTTTATGTCTGTGAATACAAAGGAAATCGCCCGTATGTTGGACGCCAATCTTAAAGCCCAGTTGAAATCGTACCTGGAACGGGTCACCCAGCCGATCGAGATCATTGCATCCCTCGACGACGGTGCGAAATCCCAGGAAATGCTTGAGCTGTTGAAAGACGTTGCCAGTCTTTCCAGCCAGATTACTTTGCTCGACAACGGTGACGATGCACGCAAGCCATCGTTCTCGATCAATCGCCCGGGTGCCGATATCAGCCTGCGTTTCGCCGGCATCCCGATGGGCCACGAATTCACGTCCCTGGTGCTGGCCTTGTTGCAAGTCGGCGGCCACCCTTCGAAGGCCAGTGTCGAAGTCATTGAGCAAATCCGTTCGATCAAGGGTGAGTTCAACTTCGAGACTTACTTCTCGCTGTCTTGCCAGAACTGCCCGGACGTTGTCCAGGCGCTGAACCTGATGGCCGTGTTGAACCCGAACATCCGCCACGTTGCCATTGACGGCGCGCTGTTCCAGGCTGAAGTCGATGAGCGCCAGATCATGGCGGTGCCGAGCATCTACCTCAATGGCGTGAACTTCGGTCAGGGCCGCATGGGCCTGGAAGAAATCCTCGCCAAGATCGACACCAGCGGTATCGAACGCCAAGCCGAGAAAATCAGCGCCAAGGAAGCCTTTGACGTACTGGTTGTCGGCGGTGGCCCGGCCGGTGCTTCGGCGGCGATCTACGCAGCCCGAAAAGGCATCCGTACCGGTGTGGCGGCTGAGCGTTTCGGTGGGCAGGTGCTGGATACCATGGCCATCGAGAACTTCATCTCCGTGCAGGAAACCGAAGGGCCGAAACTGGCCAGTGCCCTCGAAGAGCACGTTAAGCAATACGACGTCGACATCATGAACCTGCAACGCGCAAGCGCGTTGATCCCGGCGAAAAATCCCGGCGAGTTGCATGAAGTTCGCTTCGAAAGCGGTGCCACACTGAAAACCAAGGCACTGATCCTGGCTACCGGCGCACGCTGGCGCGAAATGGGCGTGCCGGGTGAGCAGGAATACAAAGCCAAAGGCGTTTGTTTCTGCCCGCATTGCGATGGCCCGTTATTCAAAGGCAAGCGCGTAGCGGTGATCGGCGGCGGTAACTCCGGTGTTGAAGCGGCGATCGATCTGGCGGGCATTGTCAGCCACGTCACGCTGCTGGAGTTCGACAGCAAGCTACGCGCCGATGCGGTGTTGCAACGCAAGTTGCACAGCCTGCCCAACGTCGACGTCATCACCAGTGCACTGACCAGTGAAGTGAAAGGTGATGGCCAGAAGGTCAACGGTCTGGTGTACAAGGATCGCGACTCGGGTGAGTTCAACACGATCAACCTTGAAGGCATCTTCGTGCAGATCGGTTTGCTGCCGAACACTGACTGGCTCAAAGGCACCGTAGAGCTGTCACCTCGCGGCGAAATTATCGTAGATGCACGTGGCGAGACTTCGCTACCGGGTGTGTTTGCCGCCGGTGACGTAACGACGGTGCCGTACAAGCAGATCGTGATCGCGGTAGGCGAGGGCGCCAAGGCTTCCCTCAGCGCGTTCGACCACTTGATCCGGACTTCCGCCCCGGCGTAAATCCGGACGCTGAAAAAAACAAAACCCCATGAGTGATCATGGGGTTTTTTGTGTCCGCGATCATTGTTGGGGCCGGCTTGCCGGCGATGGCGATTTCAAGGACGCCATCGCTGGCAAGCCAGCTCCCACAAGACGGTATTTTGCATCACAGCGGCGCAGGCTGAATAATTTCTACCCAGTAGGCATCCGGGTCCTTGATAAATGCCAGGCTCTTCATGCGGCCGTCAGTCAGGCGCTTCTGGAAGTCGCAGCCCAGTGCTTCGAATCGCTCACACGCGGCAACGATGTCCGGAACGGAGATGCAGATATGGCCAAAACCACGCGGATCGGTGTTGCCATTGTGATAGGCGAAGTCCGCGTCGTTTTCGGTGCCGTGGTTGTGGGTCAGCTCAAGAATGCCCGGGATCGATTTCATCCACTCGGTACGTGCTGCGGCATCGGCCGGGATCTGGCTTTTATCGACCAGCGCCAGGAAGTACAGGCTGAACTCGGCTTCCGGGAAGTCGCGTTTTTCAACCAGCGAGAAACCCAGGATGCGCGTGTAGAAATCCAGGGACTTGGTGATGTCCTTCACCCGCAGCATGGTGTGGTTGAAGACGAAGTTCTGGGTGGCAGTGTCAGGTTGGGCGGTAACGCCTGGGAAAGTGTTCAATTCGTGCAGGCTCATGGGCCCTCCGGAAAATAAGTGGGGCTAACGAATGGCGACAATGATACGCAAGGGATCTGACATCACCAAACTGAAAGCGTCGGCTATTGCCTGACGGGCGGGGTAGGCTCAGACTTTACGGCTTATTTTGTGAGTGTTCATTGCAATGATTCGATTCTGTAAATCGGCGTTCGTGTTGATGTGTCTGCTTTCAGGAATCACCATCGCTCATGCAGACGAGCCGACGGTAACGTGGCCAAGTGGCTGGGAAATCGAAGTCGTCCCGCACGATGAGTCCAGGCCAGCAGTGTCCCGCCAGCGTGCGGTAAAAAACGATCAGGACGGTACGCCGGTGATGGTGATGGAGTTGACCATGAGCCAGGTGGAGAGCGGTCATCAGGTGAACCTGCAGGGCGTGCTGCTGGAAATGCGCAAGTCGGTGCAGAAGGACTTTTTTCAAGGCGGTTATCAAAGTGTTTGCACGAAGATTCACCCGACGACCTTGAGCCGTTTAACGGCGCTGGAAACTACCTGCACGATCACCCAAAACGGAAGGCATGTGCTTTCTCAAACATTGGTCGCGGCAGTCGATGCTGATAAAGCCTATGTTTTTTCCTGTGCGGGGCAGGCTGAGGTTTATAAGGCAAGTCAGGACGAAATAGAGGCTGCCCGTAACAGTCTGAAACTTTAGTGAACGATTTCAGGAGCCATCGCTCTCGGTGCTTTTTGTCATTTTTAGATACCCAAAGGGACTAAGCATAAAGTTAGTCAGCAAGTAGTGAGTCGATCGGCGCCGATCGTTGCATTTAGAGGGTATCCATGAAAAAGCCCTGCATGGCAGGGCTTTTTTCGTTGCCGCGAGTGCTTAGCCGCGCAGCCAGGAATCAACGGTGGAAGCACCGTATTGTTCCTTCCAGGCTTTCAGGCCGCGATGATTGCCACCCTTGGTTTCAATCAGTTCGCCGGTGTGCGGGTTCTGATAAACCTTGACCACGCGAGCGCGGCGGGTTTTAGGTGCAGCGGCCTGTTGCAAGCCGGATTTAGCCGGGTTCGGATCGAGAATGGCGATGATGTCGCGCAGGCTCTTGCCGTAGGTTTTCATCAGCCCCTGGAGCTTTTCTTCGAATTCGATTTCTTTCTTGAGCCCGGCATCGTTCTTCAGGGATTCAAGCTGCTTGAGCTGTTCTTGAAGGGCCTTTTCAGCTGCACGAAATTCAGCGAGTCTGGACAATATCTTTACTCCAATAGTGTGTTTGGCTGATACCAACCGCAAACAAAGCTATAAGCCAAGAGCCTTGAAGCGACTCGGTGATAAGTGGCTCACCTGCCAAATTACCGCAGGCATGAAAAATTGTAGTAGTTAATTGATCAAGAGTAAATCATGTCTTTTTCTTCATGTAACAAGAGTAGTGTTTTGATTCAAATTGGTGCGCCCTTTAGCCGTCTCGTCGCATAACCCTGAGGGTTAATGATCGCTTAATGCACTAATGAATTCCGCGCCCGGCATGGGTCGGCCGAACAGAAAGCCTTGCTGGAAGTTGACGTTGTGCGCGGTCAGATAATCACTTTGCTCTTGGGTTTCTACACCTTCTGCAACCATTGACAGCTCGAGCTTGCGGGCAAGTTGGATGATGGTGTCGAGAATATGGCTGGAAGGTGTGTCGATGCCGATCATCGCGACAAAACTCTGGTCGATTTTCAGGAAGTCAACATTGAACTGGCGCAAATAGCCCAGGCTGGAATGCCCGGTGCCGAAGTCGTCAATGGCGAACATCACGCCAAGTTCATGCAACTGGTCGAACAGTTGATGAGTGAGCTCAGTGGGTTCAAACAGTTCGCGCTCGGTCAACTCCAGTACCAGATGAATGGAACCAGGCGCGAAAGCACCGAGGAACTGGCGGCAGTCCTGGATCAGATCAAGGTTCTGGCAGTGGCTGGCAGTGATGTTGATACCGATATGAAAAGGCTCGGTGAACGAACCGGACAGCGGGCCCAGCAAGGTTGCGGTTTGCTGCATCAAAGAACGGGTCATCGGCACGATGAGCCCGGAATGCTCGGCAAACGGGATGAACAGATCCGGACGCACCAGGCCTTCCTTCGGATGATTCCAGCGCATCAATACCTCGATGCCCGAGAGTTTCTTGCTGTCGCCATGCACCACAGCCTGGAAATAAGGAACGAACTCTACAGCGTCCAGCGCACGTTGCATTTCGAGGGTGGGTGAGTTCGAACGCTTCTGAAGAACATGGCCGATCGCGCCGGAAATGACCCCGAAAAAGATCAGTAAGCTGAACAGCGTCGGGTATTCATTGGTCATGTAGCGCCAGGTTTCACCGTCCGGGAAACCGGCCGCCACGCTGAAATCATACCGAGTCGATTTGAGCATGCTTTGGGCGACGGAAAAGTCGGGTAGGGTGCCCTCCTGAACATGACCATCGGCGGTTAACCAGTTATTGCCGACTTGCAGTATCAGCAATGTGTGCCTCCCGATCAGGCGCAGTACGTTGCTCAAGTGGTAACCATCCAGTGTCGCCAACGCACCGCGTTTGCCATCCTCGATCCGATAGACCAACAAGGCGGTATCGGGCGTGACCGGATTGCCCTTCATCAGCAACAACCGTCCACCGGCATAGCCGCCGGAAGCGACTTTTTCGTGATAGTCGCCAAACAGGGAGCTGCAATAAATAGTGTCGTCCCACATCAGGTTGGTCGAACGCACGAAGGGACGTCGGGTGACTTGCTCGCGCAAGGCGAGGTTGACGTCCAGGCAACTTTGCCCGGCCAGTGGCAACAACTCGTGCGCCGCCTGAGCCGTGTTGTCGAGCATCAGTTCAAATTGGCGAATGGCTTCTTCGGCGGTTTCCTGTGCATGCTGCACGAGTGCGCGCCCGGCCTGCATATAAAGAATGAAAGAGCCCAGCAGTACCGGAAGCAAGCCACTGAGCAAGGTCACCGCAACTTTGAGCCTGCGTTTTCGGGGTTTGGTTTTTAGTGGCATTTGCAAAACCTGTAGCGATGAAATGGAGCTCTCAAATGCTGGCAGGGCCAAATGCCTCCCAAAAAGAGTTCAGGTACGAGCCATGATAGTTCGCATGGAGCCATTATGCCGATCAACGATAATCAAGTCGCTCAGCCAGTTTGACGATGGCCAGCTTCGCCGGTAATGCCTGGCGTCGCTCGAGCACGGACAGGCCGCGCAGCTGTTGGGCGAACAACTGGCGTTGGCGGTGTATCCGGGGAACGGGCAGATTCTGGTCAGGATATGTCTGGACAACAAACCCCTTGCACGTGCGGGAAAAAGGCGGATTTTATAGAGAGGGCGGACAAACTGATTTACGCTGTGTAGAATCAGGTTACGAATACAAGAATAATCGTCTTCTGGCAGCAGAAGCCTCGCCCGCAATAGCCTTGGGTCGACAATGAAGATATTTGGGTTTCAATTGATCTACGGTGATTTCCTCGCCCGCAGCGTGCGGGGCATCTCCTGCGCGCCACCCACCGGTCTCAGCATTGCTAGCAACTAACGTTTGTTAATTCCTGAAAGCATGATGAGGCGCCAACCATGGCAGATTTATACGAAAACCCGATGGGCCTGATGGGCTTTGAATTCATCGAGTTCGCATCACCGACCCCGAATACCCTGGAGCCGATCTTCGAGATCATGGGCTTCACCAAGGTCGCGACCCACCGTTCCAAAGACGTGCACCTGTACCGTCAGGGCGCGATCAACCTGATCCTTAATAACGAACCCAACAGCGTCGCGTCGTACTTCGCGGCCGAGCACGGCCCGTCGGTGTGCGGCATGGCGTTCCGCGTAAAGGATTCGCAAAAAGCCTACAAGCGCGCCCTGGAAATCGGCGCCCAGCCGATCCACATCGAAACCGGTCCGATGGAGCTTAACCTGCCGGCGATCAAAGGCATTGGCGGTGCGCCGCTGTACCTGATCGACCGTTTCGGTGAAGGCAGCTCGATCTACGACATCGACTTCGTGTTCATCGAAGGCGTCGACCGTCACCCGGTCGGTGCCGGCCTGAAGATCATCGACCACTTGACCCACAACGTGTATCGCGGTCGCATGGCCTATTGGGCGAACTTCTACGAGAAGCTGTTCAACTTCCGTGAAATCCGTTACTTCGACATCAAGGGCGAATACACCGGCCTGACTTCCAAGGCGATGACTGCACCGGACGGTATGATCCGCATCCCGTTGAACGAAGAATCGTCCAAGGGCGCCGGGCAGATCGAAGAGTTCCTGATGCAGTTCAACGGCGAGGGCATCCAGCACGTGGCCTTCCTCAGTGATGACCTGATCAAGACCTGGGATCACCTGAAAAGCATCGGCATGCGCTTCATGACCGCGCCGCCGGACACCTACTACGAAATGCTCGAAGGCCGTTTGCCGAACCACGGCGAGCCGGTGGGCGAACTGCAAGCGCGCGGCATTTTGCTGGACGGTTCGTCCGAGTCGGGCGACAAGCGTCTGCTGTTGCAGATCTTCTCGGAAACCCTAATGGGGCCGGTGTTCTTCGAGTTCATCCAGCGTAAAGGCGACGATGGTTTCGGTGAGGGCAACTTCAAGGCGCTGTTCGAGTCGATCGAGCGTGATCAGGTTCGTCGTGGTGTTCTCGCCACCGACTAAGCCGTTACACCGATAAACCTGTGGGAGCGAGCCTGCTCGCTCCCACAGTTGTTTTTGGGTGAGCTTACGGGCGTCTTTGCCGCATCAGATGCTTGAACCCTTCAAACACCAACACCAGCACCGCCATCCAGATCGGGATATAGGTCAGCCATTCAGTCGGCTTGATACTTTCGCCCAGCAACAACGCCACGCCCAGCAACAGCACCGGCTCAACATAGCTCAACAACCCGAACAGGCTGAACGGCAGCAAGCGGCTGGCGATGATGTAGACCACCAAGGCCGACGCACTGATCAAGCCCAGCAGCGGGATCAGCCACGTCAGCGCCGGATGCTGATCGAACACGCCAAAGCCTTGTTCGCCGCCGTGCACGAACCAGTAGGCGATCGGTAGCATCAGGGTCATGTCCAGCCAGAGCCCGCCGAGGTTGTCGGCTTTCAGCCATTTGCGCAGCACGAAATACAACGGATAGCCGACGACCACCAGCAGCGTGGCCCAGGAAAATCCGCCCACCTGATACAACTCATTGATCACGCCCAGCGTGGCGAAAAACACCGCGACTTTTTGCAGGTACGACAGGCGTTCACCGTAGGCGATGCGCCCGGTCAGCACCATGGCCAGCGGCAACAGGAAATACCCAAGCGACACATCGAGGCTGTAGCCGTTGAGCGGCGCCCACATGAACAGCCAAAGCTGTACACCCAGGAGCGCCGAAGAGAGCAGCAGGCCGGCGATCAACTTGGGTTGCGCGCCGATGCGCCGCAACAGGTCGACCACGCGCCGCCATTCCCCGGACACCAGCATGAACACGGTCATGCAGGGCACGGTCAGCAGCATGCGCCAGCCAAAAATTTCCACGCCGCTCAAAGGGGTGAGCAGCGACGTGTAGTAATACATGACGGCAAACAGCACCGAGGCTGAAACCGATAGAGCGATACCTTTAGACAAACTGTCCTCGCGTGATTTTGAGTGAGTGTGAAACGGGCGCAGAGGATACGGGGTTTTCAGCCGGACATTGACCGATCAATCAATAAATAACCTGTGGGAGCTGGCTTGCCAGCGCCTACAGGGTACATATGTCGTCAGGCTGTACGCGGTTTACGGCCCGACACGAAGTGGCTCACGTCATTGAACCCCGGTGTCGAGGCATGCCCCGGTGTCACCAGCGAATCGATGAAGGCTTCATCTTCAGGCGTGATCTTCACCGCTTTTGCCTTAGTGTAGGCGTCCCATTGTGCTTCGGTGCGCGGGCCGACAATGGCGGAGGTGACGGCGGCGTTGTTCAGCACCCAGGCGATCGCGAACTCGACAATGCCGACGCCGCGCTCCTGAGTGTATTGCTGGATCTGCTGAGCGATGCGCAGCGATTCCACACGCCATTCAGTTTCCAGAATTCGCTTGTCGGCGCGGCCGGCTCGGCTGTCGGCATCGGGTTTTGCATCCGGCGCGTACTTGCCGCTGAGCACGCCGCGCGCCAAGGGGCTGTAAGGGACCACACCGAGACCATAATTCTGCGCCGCAGTGATCTGCTCGGTTTCGGCCTGGCGGTTGACGATGTTGTAAAGCGGCTGGCTGATCACTGGCCGGTCGATGCCCAGTTTGTCGGCGATGCGAATCACCTCGGCAATGCGCCAGCCGCGATAATTCGACAGGCCCCAATAGCGGATTTTGCCCTGGCGAATCAGGTCGCCAATGGCCGATACCGTGACTTCCAGCGGCGTGTTGTGGTCTTCGCGGTGCAGGTAGTAGATGTCGAGATAGTCAGTGCCCAGGCGCGTCAGACTGGCGTTGATGCCATTGAAGATGTGCTTGCGGCTCAGACCGCTGCGGTTCGGCACGCCGTCCACCGGGCCGAAGCCGACCTTGGTCGCCAGCACCCATTCATGACGGCGGCTGGCGATGGCCTCACCGACAATTTCTTCGGAGCGGCCGTTGGTGTAGACGTCGGCGGTGTCGATGAAATTGATGCCTTGGTCCCAGGCCTTTTCGATGATTCGCAGGGACTCTTCGGTGCTGGTCTGTTCGCCGAACATCATGGTGCCCAGGGTCAGGGTAGACACTTGCAAGCCCGAATGACCCAGTGTGCGGTAGCTCATGAGGAAATCCTTTTGCCGGAGGGAAAGGCTCAATCAAATACCAGAACCACCGCCGGGAGCCAACGCAAATCTCAAACACACGCACGACACAACTGTGGGAGCCTGCTAGCTCCCACAGGGGATTTGCTGTGCTTAGACGCGCAGGGTGCGAGTCATACGCAACGCCAGCAAGCTACCGCAGACAATCACGCCCGCCAGCAAGTACAACGCCGCATCGGTCGACCCGGTGCTGTCCTTGACCCAACCCACCAGGTAAGGGCTGAGGAAACCCGCCATTTGCCCCATGGAGTTGATCAGCGCCAGGCCACCCGCCGCAGCGCCCGCACTGAGCAGCGCAGTCGGCACCGGCCAGAACATCGGCAGGCCGGTGAGGGCGCCCATGGTGGCGATGGTCAGGCCAAGGATGGCGATGGCCGGGTTGGCGGCGAAGTTCACGGCGATCAGCAGACCGAGCGCGCCCATCAGCATCGGCACGACCAAGTGCCAGCGGCGTTCTTTATGCAAGTCGGCCGAGCGGCCCACGAACAACATGAACAGCGCCGCGAGCAGATACGGAATAGCACTCAACCAGCCAATCACCAGGTTATCGCTGAAGCCCAGGTTCTTGATGATCGACGGCAGCCAGAAGTTGATCGCGTAGACGCCGCTCTGAATGCAGAAGTAGATCAGGCCGAACGCCCAGATCGCCGGGTTCTTGAACACCGCCAGCAGGGAATCGGTGGTGGTTTTCGGCTTGTTGGCCAGGTCTTCGGCGTGGTCGGCTTCCAGCACCGAGCGCTCGAACGGCGTCAGCCATTTGGCATTGGCGTAGCTGTCGCTGAGCAGGAAATACGCCAGTGCACCGAGTACAACAGTCGGCACGCCTTGCAGCAAAAACATCCACTGCCAACCGGCCAAACCGCCCTGGCCTGCGGCGAAGTGATTGAGAATCCAGCCAGAGAACGGGCTGCCGAGCAGGCCCGACACCGGGATCGCCGACATGAACAGCGCCATGATGCGGCCACGGCGGAAGGTGGGGAACCACTGGGAAAGATAGAGCACCACGCCCGGGAAGAACCCGGCTTCGGCCGCACCGGTGAACAGGCGCAAGGTGTAGAACCCGGTCGGGGTGGTGACGAACAGCAGGCAGGTCGACAGCGTACCCCAAGTGATCATCATCAGCGCGATCCAGCGTCGTGGGCCGAATTTGGTCAGGGCGAGGTTGCTCGGTACGCCGCATAGCACGTAGCCAATAAAGAAAATCCCGGCACCGAGGCCGTACACGGTTTCGCTGAATTTCAGTGCGTCGAGCATCTGCAGCTTGGCAAATCCAACGTTCACCCGGTCGAGGTAGTTGAACAGGTAGCAGATGAAAATGAAGGGGATCAAACGCAGGGTAATGCGTTTGTAGACGGCGTTTTTCTCGTCAACGATGGCCTGGGTAGCGGCGGCGCTCTGTGACATGGCGGCTCTCTCTTTATTATGATTTTTTGCGATGCAAGGGTAACGTTGATCGCCCAGAGAGTCTCGACCACCCTCGGGGCTGCTGTCTTTGTGCCTGAGCACAGGGTTTGTTACCAAGGCCTGTGCGGGTGAACAACCGCTTGGCCCTCACGCTTTCAAGGATCACCGTTATGTTCGAACTCGATCACGACCTGGCCCAGGACATCGTCGACCGCGCGATGGCCATCTTGCCGTACAACGTCAACGTCATGGACAGTCAGGGGCTGATTCTCGGCAGCGGCGAACCGGAGCGGGTCAACACCCGCCACGAAGGCGCGCAATTGGTATTGGCCAATGGCCGCGTGGTGGAGATCGATGCGCAAACCGCGGTTCACCTCAAAGGCGTGCAGCCCGGGATCAACCTGCCGCTGATGCTCGACCAGCGCTTGATCGGCGTGCTCGGCATCACTGGCGAACCCGAGCAGTTACGCACCTACGCCGAACTGGTGCGCATGACCGCCGAGATGCTGGTGGGCCAGCGCAACCTTCAAGCCGAGCAGCAGTGGCGGCGCCAGCGTTGCGATGACCTGCTGGCGTTGTTGCTCAGTGACGCCGGCAGCTCACCGCGCCTGATCGACGAGGCGCAACAGCTCGGCCTCAAACCGCAAATGACGCGAGTGCCGTACCTGTTCGAATTGGGCATGGAACACGGGCCGGGGCAAACCGTCGAGGCACTCAGCGCCTGGCTCACTTCGCGCTACCCGGACAGTTGGTGCGTGAGTTCAGCCAAGTCCTCGCTGCTGTGGTGCCGACCGGCCAACCAGTCCATCGAAAATGATCGGCTGCTGGAAAAGCTCGACGGTTTGGGCTGGAACATCCTGCGCATTGCCGTGGGCGGGCAGGCCGACGGGCTCACAGGATTGCGCCGCTGTTACCGTCGGGTCGGCGACTTGCTGGCCTACGGGCGTGACGTCCTGCCCCAATCACGCTTATTGACGCTGACCCGTTATCGATTGCCCGTGATGCTCTGGCGACATCGCAACGACGATGCGCTGGACGAGTTGCTCAACCCACTGCGCAAAGTCATCGCCAAGGACAACAACGGCCAGTTGCTGGCGACCTTGCGCAGTTGGTGCGAACACGACGGCCAGAGCCAGGCCTGTGCTGATGCCTTGGGCATTCATCGCAACAGTTTGCGCTATCGGATGGAGCGCGTTGCTGAACTCAGCGGCGTTGATCCGTTGAAGCTGGACGGCATGCTGGCGTTGTATCTCGGCGTTCAACTATTACCCCAGAGCTGAACACGATCCCGGGCGTGTGAATACGGCTTTTTGTGAAAATGAACAATAATCCTCTGTGCGGCTTGTGCAGCGGACTGGCGTTATTGTTCGGGCCTGCTGGCAGCATGATCTCCATAACAACCGGAGAGTACCCATGAAAATCGTCATCGCCCCCGACTCGTTCAAGGACAGCCTGAGTGCTCAAGGCGTTGCTGATGCTATCGCCCTTGGACTCGCCGAGGTCTGGCCCGATGCGCAGTTGATCAAATGCCCGATGGCCGACGGCGGGGAGGGGACGGTCGAGTCGGTGCTGGCGGCCTGTCATGGCGAACTGCGCCGCACTGGAGTTAGCGGGCCTTTGGGTGCGGCGGTCAATGCCGCCTGGGGCTGGTTGCCCGACAGCCACACCGCGATCATCGAAATGGCCGAAGCCAGCGGTTTGCAATTGGTCCCGGTGGGGCAGCGCGATGCGTGCATCAGCAGTACCTTCGGCACCGGTGAGCTGATTCGCGCGGCGCTGGATGCCGGCGCGCAACGGGTGATTCTGGCCATCGGTGGCAGTGCGACCAATGATGGTGGCGCCGGTGCGATGCAGGCATTGGGCGTGAAGCTGCTGGATGCACAAGGTGAACCTTTGGCGCCGGGCGGCTTGGCGCTGGCGCAATTGGCGCGCATTGATCTCAGCGAGTTCGACCCTCGTTTGGCCGACGTGCGTTTCGACATCGCGGCGGATGTGAACAATCCACTGTGCGGCCCTCACGGCGCCTCGGCGATATTTGGTCCGCAAAAAGGTGCATCGCCCGAGCAGGTTCAACAACTGGATCTGGCGCTGGGGCACTTCGCCGATCACTGCGCCAAGGTGTTGGAAAAAGACCTGCGCAATGAAGCCGGCAGCGGTGCGGCGGGTGGTTTGGGCTTTGGCGCCAAGGCGTTCCTGGGGGCGCAATTCAAGGCCGGGGTTGAGGTGGTTGCCGAGTTGGTGGGCCTGGCGGACGCGGTTAAAGTTGCCGATCTGGTGATCACCGGGGAAGGGCGTTTCGACGCACAAACCCTGCGCGGCAAAACACCGTTCGGTGTCGCGCGCATTGCTCAACTGCGCGGCGTGCCGGTCATCGTTATCGCCGGTACGTTGGGCGAGGGCTATCAGGCGTTGTATGCGCATGGCATCGACGCCGCGTTTGCCCTGGCGAGCGGTCCAATGACGCTGGAACAGGCATGTACCGAAGCGCCGCGTT
Organism: Pseudomonas reinekei; assembly: GCF_001945365.1. Lineage (GTDB taxonomy): Bacteria > Pseudomonadota > Gammaproteobacteria > Pseudomonadales > Pseudomonadaceae > Aquipseudomonas > Aquipseudomonas reinekei. The sequence goes on along the minus strand of NZ_MSTQ01000001.1, from coordinate 274,658 downwards.
TGTTGCGTGAGCGAGCGACGGACATTGCACGGGTCTGGCGAACGGCTGCCCGCCAGCGCTGACTCAACCTGTGGCGAGGGAGTCTGCTCTCCCTCGCCACAAATGCCCTTTAACCCGCGGATTCTGACGTACCCATAGCTAATGGAGCACGGTCATGCAGCTTGCAGGAATAAGTCTGAACGCCCTTGAACCCGACACTCGGGTCAACAGGCTATTTGCGCTGGACTAACACGCAACTGGCTTCGTTGTGCAAGTTAGGCATGGTGGACGGAGGCGGGCGTTTCCAGCGTCCGCTTTTCATCACGCCAGGCTCCACAACGGTGTTATCCGGAGTCAACCAGATTTTATAGAAGGTAATCCAATTACCCGGAATGCTGACATCGCCATCACCGCTGGTGGTTGGGTTTTTGACGGTCGTGATGGCGAACTCCCAGTTGTTAGGTACGTCGTTGTCCCTCTCGCAGCCGCCGTCGTCAAATACCGTCACCGTCAGTGCCGAAGGTACATTGATAAATATCATTGCGTTGTAGTCATTGTCGCGACAACCCACTGGGTCGCCAAAATAATATTTTCCTTCAATGGCCGGGATACGACAAACTGGAAAATCAATGACGCTACCTTCAACATCACCAAAAACAATAAAACCATTAGTTAAGTTTTCCTGTTTGGCAGTATCGGCAAAAATACTACTGCTGGTTAACATCAGGCTGCAGCCAAGTGCTACTGCACTTGTGAGCATTTTTAAATAATGCATGTCTTGCTCCTTTGTCGTTCTGATAGAGCCATCAAGGCTTGTTGGGCAAAACACTAACAGGGTTTTTGAATCGCGAAACCTAGCAGAACAGTTAGTACTTAAAGATGGAAGCCGCTCTGACAATATGCGACGACAGCGCTTGGTTGCAGACTGGGTACCTGTCAACTTTGACAGTATCGGATTTTAAAAAATTGATGCTTAATCGGCCCCAAGGCCCCGTGGTGCAGATCGAAGGGACGGTTATCGGGTTTTCCCTCGCAGTGTTCAAGCCGCCGCACAGCCTCCAGCGCCATCGCAGGATGATGGCCATTTATAGTTCTGTGGAGGGCAATGAACATGACAGTCTTGAAAACCCGGCTCGGCTCGAAGGAGGCGCGTGATGCCTATCGCGAGTTGCGTAATCAACGCAATCTGGAGCGTGCAGCTCAGGCAGCGGACGAACTACCAATCGCGACAATACGGGAGGTCATCAATGCCGACGGTCTGTTGAATGGACCTGTTATCAAGCTCAAGGGGATGGAGCTGAATGTTCCAATTTGGGCGAATACGGGTGACTTTCCTGGTGACAAGCAGATACTTGAATTGTTTATCGCCAAGGGGCATATCACCGACGTTAATTGGCCGGCCTTCACTAAAGTCCAGCAAATCGAACTGGATTATCCGTTTGCGGATACGTGGGTAGGTGATTACACCATTCCTTTGAATATCATTCAGCCCAATGGTGAATATACGTTCAAACATGAAGTGGTGCTGCATACCACTCAACGTGTCAGAAGTCTGTTGATCCATGTCATCAGCGATATTACTGCGCCCTATGAACTCACCAATCCACCTGAACCGCCGGCCATGACATTTACCGCAACCGAACTGGACGACAGTAACGTCGCCACGGTAACCGGCATCATCCCCGATTACAGTGACAAGGCCGGAGAGGACAAATACGTCTATTGGTACGCGAGTGATCCCTTACCGTCTGATCCATCGTTGCTCGATCCGGTCGCACCACCTGTCATTCTTCCGGCCAACCGCAGCGTCACGATCCCGAGGGCGTATATCGAAGGCAAGGGCGATGGTGTTTTTTACGTGCTTTATGCGCTGATCGACAAGGCGTTCAACCGCAGTAATCTCTCAGGCTGGACCCGTTTTGTCGTCACCTTGGGGGCCTTGCCAACCGCCCTGAAGAAACCGGAAGTTCCGGTGGCGGCTGGTGGTGCGGTGATTGACCTGGAAACGGCGGCAGGCGGTGTAATCATCGAAATCAAACCGTACAGCGGTTGGAAGGACGGCGACAAAATTGTCGCGAAGTGGGGTGATATTCCCTTGCCCGTGACTTTCGCGATTGAAAACCGCACCACCGAAATTCCCGTACCTGCGTCGACATTGCTTGCCGCCTATATCGGGTCAACGGGAGAAAAAGTCACCACAGTCAGCTATGTCATCGATCGCCTCGGCCGTACGTTCGGTCCGGAGGAGGATGACTTTGTGGTGAACTTTGAAGTGGTCGGCCCACCCAACCCGTTTCCCGACTTTCCAGACCCGACCAATCCGGATCTGTTGGCAGGGGTCGTCAAGGGCTCTACGGGCGATAACGTGCTGGTAGTCGCCGATGCCGACAAGGATGTTCCGTTTGAATTCACCGTCTATGACCCGGTCGACGCCGGCGAAACCCTGGAATTTTATTGGGAGGGCACGCACATCGTTGAGGCGGACCTCACGATCACGACAGAAACGGCGGGCTCAAAGAAGACCATAAACGTTCCCTGGCGCTACGTGCTGGCAACCGATAACGGCCCGGGCAAGGAAGTGTATTACACCGTCGGTAAAGCGAGCGTTACGCCGAATCGGCAAAAGTCCCTGATCACCCTGGTCAATGTCAACGATGCCATTGTGCTCACGCCTGATGCACCGACGTTCCCTCATATCAATGGCATGTGGCTGATCTGCGATTCACTGCAACCACCAGAAAGTGCGATTGTCGTGGATGTTCCTGATCTGTCGGCCTGGTTGCAGGTGGGCGACGAAGTCGAGATGTCTTGGGAGTTGTTCCAGGGACGCGCAGGAACAACGCCGATTGCCGGAACATTGTTTGAGGACACGATCACGCTGACGGCGGCCGGCGGTGCCTATCCGGTCACCGGCTTCCAATGGCGCGTCCAGCCGTATGCCGATTACATTGCTCCGGCCTATAACCCACCGCTTCATTCCGACGCTAATACGAAAGTGACGTACTCGTTCGAGTACAGGGGCAAAACCGTGACGTCCAAGATCGCGACGGCATGGCTCGGCATGTACTTGGGTGACATCCCTTGCCGGGTGCCCTAACTGCCGATGTGGCGCGGGCCGGCTCCTGGAGGACACTTCCGAGGGCCGGCCTATGCTCTGCCTGACGGACAACCGCGGGCTGGTTCCTTGATCAGCGTTGACTTCGGATTAGTCCTACATACATCACGGAAGGGTAAACATATTCTCGCCGCCTTTGTAACGTACGGCCCAGCGGATGACACCCCGCAGGCCCCAGGATTTTTATTTGCTCGAGGTATACCTGGATATGTGGGCAAGCAATGTTTTCAATCTGAATCCGCTTTCGAAAGCCGTGAAGTGGGCAAGCCTTGCACCCCTGCTTTTTTTCGCTCAGCAGGTCATGGCCGGACCGATCAACGGCGTTGTCGTAAACATCGACCAGAACACATCGCCCGACAGCTATTCGCTGACCAACGCCGCCACCCTGAATGCCAACGCCGCCACCACCCGGGAAATCACCGCCGGTGGCGGGTCCAAAGTCAATCTCATCGGCAGTACGGTCAATGCAACGGCAGGCAGCAACGGCCTGGCGCTGTTCGACAGCGATGCGCAGATCACCGGCAGTCGCATCAACAGCAGCGTGACCGGGTTGCAGTTGGGTTTCACCGCGACGGGCGCTGGTTCGAAGGCAACCGTAGATGGCAACAGCCTCATCAGCGGTGTCAACACGGGTGCCCAGGTCGGTGCGGAAAGTACCCTGACACTGCTTAATAGCCGGCTAGAGGGTACAGGCGCAAACGGCGCAGGCCTGCGGATGTTCGATGGCACGACCTCGGCGGTCGGCAGTACGATCGTTGGCGGACTTAACGGTATTGTCGTGCGCAACGACGCGAGCCAACCGGGCGGGACGGTGTTGAATCTCGATAGCACGCAGGTCCAGGGTTCGGGTGGTTCGGCCATTTTTGTTCAGGGTGGCAATGCCGCAATCACGGCGCGCAACGGTACGAACCTGACTGCCAGCAATGGCATCTTGCTGGATGTCGGAAACGGTGGGTCGGCCGATCTCTCTGTCAGTGACAGCAACACGCATCTGGTAGGCGATGTCGTTGTCGCGAGTGGCAGCACGGCCAATGTCCAGCTGGACAATTCCGCGACGTTGACCGGGCGTCTCGAGAATGTACAAGGCCTGTCCGTCAACAACAACGCGCGCTGGGTGATGGTGGGCGATGGCAGTGTCCAGAGCCTGACGCTCAACGGTGGCGGCGTGCAATTCGGCAATCCGGGGGAGTTTTTCAAGCTGTCCGTGGGCGAGTTGTCGGGCAACGGCGGCACCTTTTACATGCACAACGACTTCAGCACCGGGCAGATCGATACGCTGACCGTTACTGGAAACGCCAGCGGCAATCACACGGTGGCGCTCGACAGTAGTGGCTCGGAGCCTGTTGCCGCCGGATCGCGGCCGGTAGTCCACATTGGCGGCGGCGACGCAACGTTCTCGCTGCTGGGCGGTGCGGTGAGCCTGGGTGCCTACGATTACGACCTGATCAAGCAGGGCGACAACGACTGGGTCCTGAACACGGCTACGCGCTCGATCAGTCCGGGTACCCAATCGGTCATGGCCTTGTTCAATGCCGCGCCGACTGTCTGGTACGGCGAACTCAGCACTCTGCGCAGCCGCATGGGTGAAGTGCGCATGGATCAGGGCAAGGCCGGGGGCTGGATTCGTACCTATGGCAACAAATACGACGTCAGTGCCAGCCAGGAACTGGCCTACCAGCAAACCCAGCATGGTTTCTCCTTCGGTGCCGATGCGCCGCTGCCAGTGGCGGATGGACAATGGCTGGTCGGCCTGCTTGGTGGTTACAGCCAATCGGACCTGAACATGAGCCGTGGCACTTCCGGCGAAGTCGACAGCTATTACCTCGGTGCCTACACCACCTGGCTTAATGAAAATGGCTATTACGCTGACGCAGTGATCAAGTTCAACCGCTTCCGCAACTCCTCTGACGTGCAACTCAGCGACGGCAGGAAGACCAAGGGCGACTACGACAACAACGGTGTCGGGGCTTCCGTGGAGTTGGGGCGGCACATCAAGCTGGACAACGGTTATTTCGTCGAGCCTTACACCCAGTGGGCCGGCGTGATTGTTGAAGGCGCCGACTACGACCTGGATAACGGCATGGCCGCCGAAGGGGATCGCGTCCGTTCGATGCTCGCTAAAGTCGGTGCCACGGCCGGTCGCAACTTCACGGTCGGCAAGGGCTACGAAGTCCAGCCGTATGTGCGCGCGGCTTATGTGCACGAATTCGGCGCCAACAGTGACGTGCAGGTCAATAACAACTCATTTAATACCGGCTTGTCGGGCTCCCGTGGCGAACTGGGCACGGGCATTGCGATGCAGGCGACTGACCGCACCTCGGTCCACCTCGATCTTGAGTACAGCAATGGCGACAAGATTGAACAGCCGTGGGGGGTTAACGTCGGTTTGCGTTATCACTGGTAATACCGTTCAAACCGCTGAACAAACAGCGCAGGTCACCCCACAGGTGCCTGCGCTTTTTTCGTGGGGATCACTGTTGATGTCGGTCTGACCTGTCAGAAGTGACAGTATCCCGATATCCGGATTTGGGCATTAATAGTCACTCTTGCACGCAGGCAGGCATGACGCCTGTTGGGTGCTCCTATTTGACGGAGGTCATCATGTCCACACAAAAAAGCTCCAGCGAGCAACATTCACTTCGGGTTCGGCCCAAACCTTTCACGCAGGTGATGCTAGAAAATATTGACGGTGGCCAGGAAGGCTTGCTGCCAACCAGTATCCAGGGCAAACGACTGAAAATGGAGTTTGACCCATGGGCCAACACCGCTCCTTCAGTGGAGTCTCCGGAATCGGTGGAGATGTACTGGAATGGCGCACCCGTTGAGACAAAGACGTGGACTGCACCGATTGCAGCGGATGACTACTTCATTGATGTGCCTGCTGCCTGGTTGTTCGATGGTGAACATCACGTGGACTATCTGTTGACCCTGCATACCGGGCAAACCGAAATGTCGGAGGTCCGTGTCTTGACCGTCGACACCGAGCCCGCCGAACTCGATGCCAACAGCAAGCTCGCGTTCGATACCGATACGGTCGACCAGGACTATCTGAATAACCACGATGATGTTGTAAAGGTCGAAGTTCCGCTTCACTTGCCCCGCACACCAGGGGACGTGGTGATCGCCACATGGAAAAATCCCTTGGGCGGCGCCTCGGAAGAGTACCGGACCGAGCCGCTGACCCGGCATAACTATCAGTACCCGATCTACCTTGAATTCGACAAAGAGTTGATTCTCAGGAGCGGTGACGGAAAACGGGAAGTGTCTTACCGGGTGCAAGATCGTGCCGGTAATGTGAGCGCCGAGTCCGTTCCCGCCGAGCTGCTGGTGGCGGTGATCAGGGCGCCCCGTTACTTGCCCAACCCCTGGGTCGTTGAAGTGGGTGGGGAACCGTCCGACTATGGCAGTCTCGATCCGGAGAAGACCCTGCGAGGTGCCACCGTGCGCATTCCGCAAGAAGCGGTGTATTACGAGGATGATCGGCTCGAAGTGTTGTTTGGCGAGCCGGGTGTTGCCGGCTCCATCAAGGTGCCCGTCGTGGCGGGGACACGCGAAGTATCGATTCCCAAGGAGAGTATCGCCGCCTATTTGAACAGTACCTTGCCGGTAAGCTATCTCGTTCATTTGGCGGATGGTACGACTGAACCTTCCAGGTCCTTGACCTTGGCCATCGCGGCGTTCCCTCCCTCCAGGTTGCCTGGCGCTCAACTCGTCGCACCCCATAGCGATCCTGTGTACAAGAGTCGCATTACTTCGCCGGGACTGCCGATTTTCCAGCGTACCTGGGCCTACATCAGTACCCAGTGCCTGATCACCATCACAGTGACTGGCACGGGCACTGACGATCAGCCGAAATCCGCAACGATCATCAATGCGCTACCTGTCACCAGTGCGCAGGTCACGGAGGGCGTCCTGGCGACCGTGCCCCTGGCGTTCATGTACACCTTGAGGAACGACACGCGTTTCAGGGTGCAGACCCAGGTCAGTTTCAATAACGGCCGCAGTTGGTTTGCTTTTACCCTGCTGTCCCCAATGCTGCGGGCCTGACTGCGCCGACTATGTAACGAGCCCGTGTTCTCGGGGCTCGTTATGGTTCATTGATAGGTGATAGTGAAACTCATCGCGCCTTCGGCCTTGCCGGGGCGGATGTCCGGGCTGTTTTTGATCTGATAGAACCGTGCCTTGAAATCCAGGGTCTTGTCCTTGCCGTCTTCAATGGCGCCGAACGAAACATCGGTACCCAGGGGAATCGGGGTGATGCCGTCGCCACGCAGAATCTGGATGCCCATGCCGGCCACGGTCGAACCGGGGCTGAGATTGACCACACCGTGACGGCCGTCACCTTCGGGTATCGAACCGGCCGCACCGTCCAGGCGGATATGAGCATTGGCCCGATTGTTGTCGAAGGGATCGGCTATGCAACTGGACAGGCTGATGGTGAAACCGGTCGGGGGCGTTGTGTAGCCGGGATGCGTGAAGTCCTTGGCATCCCAGTCGCCCAGCGGCACCGGATCGATACTCACCGGCTTGGCGCCGACCGTGCACTGCGCTTGAATGACTGTCCCCCGAATGCCATAGCCGAAACCCTTGCCGATATCCGAGAAATGTCCGTCGAATATCTGCTGGCTCAGCGTGTGCGGTCCGGGGGCAATCACTCCGGTTTTCACCAGCGTCACCTTGCTCCTGAGTCGTGAAAGCATGAAAGGTGAGAGCAGGGTGCGGCTGATATGAGCATCGAAGGGCACGATCGGCGATCCGCCTATCGGCACAAACGAGTTGCCCGCGTTGCCATCGAAACCGAACTCCAGGGTTATGCGGGCACCAACGCCAGCAATGTTGGTCATGTACACCGTGCCGCGGGTGGCCGGATCTCCGATGATTTCGTGGGCCCTGCGGTCCGAGGGTGCAGTCGGAACGGTCGTGAAGTTCAGCACGACGCTGCCATCGTTACTGCAAGAGATGCCCTGGGGCCCGGGATGGGGCGTCTGCACGAACTTGTCGATCACGCCGATGACGCTGCCCACAGGTGCGTCCCGCGGGACGTAGACACTGCCCACATCGGCCTGGAAATCCAGCGGGCCTGGCGTCGTATCCCATGAGCACATGTTGGCCAGGGCAGGCGCCGCAAGCTGCCACCCGGCCAGGATCGCTGCCAGGCTCAAGCCCTGACGCAGAGAAAATTTCATCAATGTTTTCCTTCAATGAGCCAGGCGCCGTGACCTTGCGGTCGGCGCCATTTCAATGGATGCGTGTCAACGACAGATCGAGGTCTGCAACCGATAGCCTTGAGCCAGTTCCATGCGTTGCGGGTCGACGTCCAACCGGCATTGCTGGTTGGGCTGTTCACCCCAGCGGACGTTGAGCGTCTGTGCTCTGTCATCGGTAGTGAGCATGATTTGGCCGGCCTGGCCGACCAGACCGATCACGGCGTCTTCGTCATCGCGCACTTGCGCGCCGAAGGGCAGTGGCTGCTCGCCGTACATGGCGCTGATGACCAGGCGGCTGACCGTGCGGGCAGCGAACGTGCTCTTGACCACCGCGCCACGTCGAGGCACGACCTGAGTGGTGCCGTTGTCGATTTCGACGTCCGGGCCCAGTTGATCGGTTTGCAGTTCGACCTGATTGACCCGATAAGGACGCAGGTACGGCACCAGGGCATAACCGCGCTCATTGGTGCGTACACCCGGTGCGTTGGCGATGGCGACGTCCTTGATGCCGGGCACTTCCACCAGGCCTGCGGTTTCTCCCAGGTATGGCCCCAACTCGATACCGTCGCCATGCGCCAGCAGCGCGCCGGTCGCGTTGACGGACAGGTTGCGGTAATCATTGCCCTGGCTCACACCCGCGCCCAGATTGCCGAAGTGGGTTTGATAACCCATGGACAGTTCTGCCGATTGCTGGTGGTTGTCCTGGTTGGCCACCGCCGCGCGGTAGTTGAAGCGGTTCTCGTCAAGCACACCATTGAGGCTGGCGCGCTGGCTGTAGGCGTTGCCATTCCTTTGCATATCGAATGTCGCCGAGTTGGTGTGCCCGAACCCCAAGGGCAGGGACACACTCAAGCCGATCTGTCGATCGCTATGCGCGTTTGTGTCAGTCAGGGACTGGCTGGCGTAAAGCGTGTAGCCAATACCGCGGTGCTGGGTATTGAAGTTCAACTGGAACTGACGGCGTTGATAGTTTGTGCGCCAGAATTCTTCCTGGGACAGGGTCAGCGTCAACGAGCTTTGCGGGGTCAGGTTTTGATACACCGCGGCTTCCAGGCGGCTACGCCGGCTGCCGCGGAAACTGCTGTCCTGGCTGCGCTGGCGAACGGCTTCGTCGAAGTCGCGATAGCCTTCTGTGGAATAGCGGTAGCCGGCGAAACGCAGGCTGGTACGGGTGGGGAATGTCTTGCCGTACTTGACCGCATAACTCATGCCCTGCACCGCGTCGATGTCGCGGGTATCGAGATCGGCGTCGGAGCGTGTGACGTCCAGGGCCAAGGCGCCGACGCTGCCCAGATCCTTGGCGACGCCCAAGTTAATGGCCCGATAGTGCTCGCTGGTCATCAAGCCGCCATAGAAGGTCGTACCCCAGCCGGTGCCCATGGCCATGGTGCCTTGCCAGAGCAGAGGATCGTCGACGTGGCTGGCGGCGTTGTAGCGGCCGACGGCTGCGCTGTAGCGCCACGTGCCTTCGCGCAGCAGGTTGCCCAGGGATGCATAGGGCTGAATGAATCGCCGTACTTGACCGTCGGCTTCGGTCAACACGACTTCCAGCTCGCCACTGCCGCCACCGGTGTTCAAATCGTCGATGATGTAAGGGCCGGCACTGACATAGGTGGAATAGATCGGATAACCGTTCTGCCGGACTTCCAGTCTGGCCCGGCTCAGCGCCACACCGCGGATGATCGGCGCATAGCCCTGCATCGCATCGGGCAACATGCCGACGTCCGAACTGAGCAGCGCACCCTTGATCGGCAGGCTCTTGAACACATCGCCACCGGTGAACGCTTCACCGAGCGTGAGGTTGGCGTGCATGCCGGGCAAATCCCGTTGCGCATAGGTGTAGGCACGGGTCCATTCACGATCGCCATGGCTGTCCTGACGCCCGCTCTGGTTGGTGCGCAAACGCCATGGGCCCAGATTGAGGCCGGCGTTGAGGTACAGGTCCTGGCTGTTGTGCGCGCCGTAGCGATTGGAGCCCTGTTGGGCAGAAACCTGGTAGTTGAGGAACGCGGCGTTGATCCCTTCGTCCCAACGCTCGGGATCGACATAGCCGGCGACGTTGCGGCGCATGGCGATCTGCGGAACGGACAATGCAAACTGCAACTGCCCGCCATCAAACTCGCTACGGGCGCCGTCGATGAGTGTGACGAGGTTGATGCAGCTCGACTTCAGTTGTTCGGGTTGGGCAACGGCATCGAGCTTGACGCCGAACTGCTCCAGCAGGTCGGCACTCAGACACGGCGTGAGGTCATTCGCTCCCACCTGGACAAAGTCCAGTTCATGGCGGCCCTGATATTCATGGTTGACACGAACTTCCACACGATAGCGTCCCGGGCCGAGGTCCTGATGGCTGGCCAGCGCCTGTAGTGCCAGATGCCCGGCATCGGTTGGCTGGCCGATGCCCTGATGCATGAAACCGCTCTGAAAGCTCAATGGCGCATTCGCCAATGCCGGTCCTGCCTCCACGAGGGCGGCGCCGCCACTGCCGATAAGAAAAAGTTGGGCAAAGCGCTGGCGAGCGAGCACGCGCCAGCGACCCGGGAAAGGGATCATTGTCATTTTCCTGGCTATGAATGCTATGGGCGATCAGCGGTTGTTCTGGAGTGGCTGGCTCATCAGCGGAGTGATGCCGCCGTAGTCGTTGATGGTGGTAAACGACACGCGCAGGTCAGGGGCGGATTTGATGTCATCCAGGGCATATACCTGACGGTCGAACGGCAGCACCATCGGACGGTTTTCCAGCGTCCGCGACTGGCCGTTGGCAGTCACTTCAACGCGGTGGAAGGTGTAGTGAAAAGGTGTCGGGTTGTTCACCACGAGGCTGGATTTGCCGTCGATCCGCTGCAGCGACCATTGCAGATCCTTGAGGCGAACATTCGGGGTGTCCTTCAACTGGCTGGGGCGATAGAACAGCTTGATGCGCGTGCGGATGGCAATGTTCAGCACGTTGCTTTGATCGTTCTCGACCTGCGGGATCTCTTGCGCGTTGAAATAGAACAGCGACTCCCGATCGGTCGGCAGTGAGTTGGGCAGGCCATTGATTTGTACCTGCTGTTCCTTGCCGGGGTTGACCCTGAACAGGGGCGGCGAAACCATGAACGGCACCGCGGTGGTGGTGTCGTCGGCCGTGGTATTGACCCAGGTCTGCACGGCGTAGGGTTTGTCGCTGGGGTTGGCGACCACCAGCGAAACGCTGCGTTTGTCACTCTCGAACAGCACACGGGTGCCGCTGAGGGTCAATGCACCATGGCTGGCCGGTGCGTGCACGGCCAGCAGCAGCGCGGCCATGACACAGGGGCGCGTCCTGCGGTGACGACAGAATGCTTTGATCGATCCGAACATGAAAATACCTCTGGGCGATGCGGGCGCTGGAGCTGTGACGCACGTGCCCCTTGAGCGCAAGCGGGCGTTGCGCTCAAGGGGGTGGACGTTACGGAAGGGTGACGAGGAAGTTGATGTTGGCGATCACCGGGCCCGGTACGACAGTCGCTGCGGTGGAGCGGTACTTGGCGTTGAAGATCATGCGGGTTTCGCCGGTGGCATTGAGCGGGTAATCCTTGGATTGGGTCCCGCTGTCGACGTGCTTGCCGTCGTTGTCCTTGATCGCCAGTGCAACACCGGTGGCGCCGCCAGTCTGGATGGCGTAGTAGCGGCCACCGGTACCGGCGCTACCGTGAGTACTGTCGAATCGCACACTGGCGGTATCGCCCGGTGCAAAGCCGCAGACCGCACCGTCCTTGATGCGCAGTGCGAACTCGCGACCGCCCACTTCAGTGTCGGCCGCGCCGCCGAAATCAGGTGCTGCCACGCTGCCCAGGTTGATCGGGCCGGTGGCGCCGGTGCCCGGGTCGATCGCGTCGATCGGGCAGGTGTTGGCGTTGATGTTGCCGGTGAAGTTGATCTGACCAACGCTGCTAGCGAATGCCGAAGTGCCGGCGACGCTGGCAGCCAGGCCCAGGGTCAGTGCGAGTAGGGTTTTGTTCATGTTGTATGTCCTTGTCTATCCGCCCGGCGAGATTGAACTGAGACAACTCCGGTGCGGCACTCTTGTTGAGTGTTTTAATCGTTGATGAGGGGTGAGGCAGTGTCTCGGGGTGCGCATTTTAGGAGGGCGGGGGGAGGGGATATATGAGAAAACTCTCAATTTGGCGGGTGAGTCGTTGAGAGTTATTTGTTTATGTTTCGTGCATAAAAAACCAGGCAATCAGCGGTGATTGCCTGGCAAGTTAGAAGTCAGGAGTACAAGTATTTTAAGGGTACCATCGGCGGTACTACTTTTGGTCTATGACTATTCTGCCTTCCCCGGAAATACTCCTGTCCGGGTAGAACGCCTGAATCCGGAGCGTATCGCGTGAGGGTTGTTTCGTTTATTGAGGCAAGAATACCCGCCTGAATGCTTGGAGGTAGTTCAACCCGTGTTGAGCTGATGTTCCGATCAGTCGATACGAAATTAAAATCGAGGTCGAAAATTGCCTCAAAATCCATAGCGCGGCTTTCACCGAGTGCAACCTGAGCGGCCTGCTGAGTGGCTATATTGCTCGAGCTGCTTGAACGGGTCGAACTACTTGAACGGGTTGACCCACTTGAACGCGTGGATCCGGATGATGACGAGCCAGATCGGGAACCATGATATCCACTGGAGTTGCCAGCACTATTGGTTCCGCTAATACCACTGGAAAAACTGGAAGAACTGGAAGAACTGGATGTACTCGAAACGGAAGGCGATCTGCTCGCCCTCGGGCTGCCGCTTTTTATCGCCTGGACCGGGATATCCGGCAAAGGAACCTTCAAGGCCTTGAAACTCGGCAACATAACCCAGCTCAATCCAAAACTGACCCACAGCAACTCATCCTGTTGCCTCTGGCCTTTTGCTGCCATTGATGCACCTTCGACGCCAAACCCGGTGACAAACGTCGACCAGGTCACCACTTTCGCCACGGTGGTAATGGCCGCGGTGACGGCGAGCACACCGTTGAATACGCTCACTACAGTGGCAGCGGCCGCACCTGCAGCACTGGCAACGACCCCGGCCGCCAGCGCAAGCGGTACGGGGTTGAACGTCACGATACTCAAGATAATCCCCAAGGCAATCGCAGCGCCCCCGGCGCCATACATGAACCTTGGGTCGCGAATCAGCCTGCTGCTCTCTCCGGCATGCCCCGTCGGGTCACTGAAGGCGATCGGGTTGCCCGAGCAATACATGTAGCTGTTGATGCCACCGGCACCAAACGGGCTGAGGGAGTCCGGGCTATGAAAGCGCATCAGGAAAGGGTTGTACGCCCGATAACCACGACCGAGCAGATACCAGCCACTGAGCGGGTCGCGGACTTCGCCGTTGAAGGCCTGCAGGCTTTGCAAAGCGGCGTCACTGCTCATTTCGCCATAGGCGGTGTACGACGCCGTGCGCAGTTCGTCGGCCTGGCTTTCGCCAATCACCGATTGCTTGGCATCGGTCAACAGCAACAGGGTTTTGCTGTCGTCCCCCGGCACCTGTTGACCCAGGGGCTGAGCGCCTTGATGGAGCAATTGAGTGTGCTGCCCGTCCTGGACCATGTCGCTTAACCGGGTGCCTTCGTAGAAACGCAGGCGCTCCGATTGCCCCAGCGTTTTGACCGCCACCAGGTGGTCATGGGCGTCGTAGTCGTAGGTCGTCACCGGCTGACCTGCCGGTGTGCTCAGCTTCAGCAACCGGCCCTGACTGTCGTAATGCAACTGTTGGCCCAGTTCGTCATGGGTCAAATTGCCGTCCTCGTCATAGGTGAAGTCGGTCAACAAATACTGTTGATAGTCCGGATGACTGTGAATGACGCGGACCAATTGGCAGGGGTCGTCGGTTGAAAAGCCGTATTGGGCAATATTGCGGCTGCCGTCCGCAAAATCGGTGCGGCTGTAGATGATGTTGTCCAGGGCATCGAATTCGAAAAACTGCTTGAGCATCCCATGACCAAATCGATCTTTGGGCAGCTCGGGCCCCGAATACCCATGCACTTCCAGTCGACCGCGCAAGTCGTATTCGAAAGTTTCCAACAACGCCGTGATGCCGCCCACGCGCAGGTGTCGGGTACTGACGCTGCCGTCGGCCAGGTAGGTCAGCTCAATGCTTCGATCAGGTTGCAATGCTAGCCCCCGAGCGTTGCGCAGTGTCAGCGTGCGGTGTGTTTCGCGACCGATATCGTCGAAGGCCAGGGTGGTGGTCAGTTGATTTCCGGTGCCCAGATCGGTGCTGATGGTGCGGTACTGGCGACCGCAGTTGTCGTAGGCGAAGTCGGCCTGCAACTGGCACTGGCGCACGCTGCGCAAGCGACCATTGACCGGGTCGTAATCGGCTTCGGTGACCTCTCCGCCGACGTCGGTGCGACTCAGCTGACGGCCTTTAAGCGAACTGGAGTAACGGGTGACCCATGGGTCCGGGTGGCCGGCGTCTTTCCAGCTTTCTACGCTCAAATGCCCGGCGTTGGTGTAGCTGAAACTGTAGGTGCCCCGCGCATTGCTCGACGATTGCAGGTTGCCGTTGAGCAGGTCGTAGTCGAAGGTCGAGTTGCCTTCGGGCGGCTTGATCATGGTCGGCTGGCTGGTCAGGCCGGGCTTGTATTCATAGTCGATCTGCTTGCCGGCCGGGGTGATTCGCCGACTTGCCTGCAATCGGCCGCCTTCATAGTGCAATTGCTCGACGCGGCCGCCCACGGTCGTCTTCGTCAGGCGCTCCAGGCCGTCGAACTCCTGTTTTCCGACGACGATGGCGGGCAGCAGGACATTGCCCGGTTGCACCGACAGGCTGCTTATCAGCGGTGTGGCGCTATGGGCAGCATAGGCGCGGCGGATCACCGTTCTGTCCGGCAGGGTGTTGCTGAGCAAACGGCCGTGGGCATCGTAGGTGAACCGGGTGATGCGGCCCAGCGCGTCGATTTGTTCCGTGCAGTGGCCCAGCCCGTCGTATTTATAGCGGTGCAGACTGAGGCGCTGTCCATTCAGATCGAACTGCTCGCTCTTCACCGGTTTGTCGAAACGATTGGATACCGTCACCGATTTGCCGATGCCTTCGATCCACTGTTCAGTGGTAAAGGTAATCGGGCTGGAACGGGTACGACGGGTAATGCCGTCCGGCCCGGTGGCGCTGTCCTGATTACCCCACAAGTCATAGGTGAAGGTACTGGTCAGCCGCAGGTCGGTCTTTTCCAGCCAGTCGATCTCGGTTTCCCTGACCAACTGGCTCAAGGCATCGTAGGCGGCCTCGTAAGTGCGACGGAACACCGGCGGGTTGCCTGCGGCATTGTCCAGGTCCTGTTGCTCTTCGCGAATCGAACGGCTCAGCCCGTCGAACCAGGTGCGGATTTTGACTTTCTTGACGTCTTCCATCTCTTGCCCGGCGAGTTCGGTCACCGGTGTTTCGCCTTGTCCTGCCGGGCGAATCAGCCTGTAAGTGAAGGAGCGGGTCGCGGGGTAGGGCGTATTGGGTGCTTCGGTTTCTGTCAGCACACGGCCCAGGGCATCGTAGGTGTACTTGAATTGTTCATCCTTGTCGGTGATCAGCATGGGTTCGCCGTGGATCATCGAGCGTTCATGGGTGACGCTTTTGCTGACACTGTCAAAGTCGGTGCTGAGGGTTTCTTCCGTGCGTAGCACCGTTTCACCGGCAAAGGTCGCAAAGGTCGCGGCCTGTTTGCTGTAGGTGAACTCGGTGAACGTGGTATGGCCCGGCGCTTCACCGACCGTCACGGCCTGCCGCTGGCGGCGGCCATGGGCAAGTTGATTGGTCGGCGCGTTGACGTTGGCGTAAACCGCGCGCTGAAGCAAATGCTCCCCGGATTCCCGCACTTCCAGCATCCGTTCCTCAATCAGCGCGACCCAGGGCGTGGTACTGCCGCTGAGGGGAGGCATCGATTCGTAGCGGTAGCGCGAGCGCAGGGTTGCCGCGCCGTTTTGCAGTTCGGGCACCCGGGAAGTGTCTGCGCTGGGCGTCACGGTTTTTTCCCGGACATGACGTACAAAACCGTAGGGGTCTGGCGGACAATCACCCGCCGCGCCGCTGGCCGGGTAATAAGCGATGGCTTCCGTGATGCCATTGGCCTGCACCGTCAACGTCAGGTTGCCGTGAATGTCATATTCCGTGATTTTTTTGTCTTGCCGCCAATAGCGCGGATCGTCATTCAGTTCCCAGAGTTCGGTGACTTGCCGGGGCAACTGGCAGCGTCGATCCTGGCGCTCGAAGGTGTCGATATCGTTGGCGTAGTAGAGGGTTTTCAGGGTTTTCTTTGCATTTCCCTGGGTGGTGATTTCCTGGGTCATCAAGTGGAAACGGTTGAATGTCCGGGTCACGGTCCGCACTGCGGCATTGGCCACGATCAGGCTTTCGGTGGATTCGTACAGGTATTCGCCGATGATCTTGTACAGGTTGTCTTCACCGGAGTCGTCCCAGTTGATCGGTGCGTTGTAGCCAAGGAAATTGTTGCCGCTGTAGGTGTATTTCAAGGCGATCGGTGGCTGTCCAGCCCCCGGATCGGTGAAATGGTCGGTGACGCGCGGCAGGTTGGGATAGCCGGGGTTGCCCGGATATCCATGTCCTGCGTCGTTATATTGAATCGTTTCGTGCGCGCCCAGCGGCGTCCAGACTTCCTTGATGCACAACTGCTCGCGTTCCAGTCCGTACAGAAAGCGCCAGCCGGCGTTGTTGGCGGTCGGCAGGGTGACCCGGGTCATGAGGTCGCCTTCCAGTTGCAGGACAAACATGGCTGCCGGCACCCCGGCGACCGGTCTTACCCGGATGTCAACGCTTTTGGCCACCAGGTTGCGCAGGACTTCCAGCAACACGCCCTGACTGTCCCGGATCGTGCTCAGCATGCGACCTTGGCCCGGGGACTGGTAGTCCAGGGTCACTTCGTGGCCTTGAGGGGAGTACATTTTTACCGGCATCGCGACTTGCGGCGCAGCACCGGTGAGCTTGAGGATCTCTACCAGCCCCGAGTTGTGCACGACCTTGAACTGACCGAGGGGACTGTTGACCAGTTCGTACAGTTTGAAGGTCTCGATTTTCTGTTCCTTCATCACCAGTCGGCCGGCAACGGACGGGTCGCTGCCTGTGACTTTGAAGCTTTCTCCCGAATACACCGAGATGATCTGTGTACTGGGTGTGTACTGCGTCAATCCCAGACGCCAGCCCTTGCCATAACCGCCGTCGACCGTGTTGATGGGGCTATAACCGAGCGAGAGGGGCACCGCCGGGCCGCTGAGATCACAGGATTTCACTTCCGGAAAAGACAGCGACACCGTGTATAGACCGGTGCGTTGGTCGACACCGGATTGAACGAAACTTTGAAAGTTGAATGCGTTGGAGTGCACGGAAGTGGGTTGGGCGTTGGTGGTGGTCATGCGTCAAACCTCAAAACGGGAATGAGCTAGCAGCGGCAGACGTTTCGTGAATAGCGCGCAACTAAAGACGATGTTCTGCCTCGGTAGTGTTCGGTTGTTTAATACTTTGTAAAAATGAGTCACTGCTTTGAGTTCGATTTTTAAAGCAGAGTCCTGGACTGTCTGTCTGTGTTTTTTTTGATAATTTAAAAGCCACAGTTGACTGAAGCAAAACACTACCAGCATTTAAAAGAACGCGAACCTAGCAGTTCTGATAGTACCCAGGCCCCTTATTCAGGCGTAAAAACTGTGCTCAATGAAAGCGGCACTCGTCCACTCGCGGACAACAACTGCCTGAATGTAAGGAAGCTTATTCATGATTGATAACCCTGCGCCGACGATCCCGTCATTGGGCCCCGATAATGCCGTCGATTTGGTTAAGTTGGGCAGCTCCAAGCTTATGACTTATATCAAGTATCCCGGAATAGAAACCGGCGACGATCATTTGCTCCTTCTGAATTTTCGCGGCTGCGCCGCTGATGGCGCGGTGGTCGACGAACTGAATGATCAGGTGGCGGTGGACCTGAGCAAATTGACGCCCTACGGCATGCCCGCCGAAATCGAAAATCACACCATTGTCGACCTCGATGGGGGCCTGGCGTTCTACTCCTATCGTGTGGCGATCGCCGGTGGAGCCCCTGGCGACGAATCCCGGCGGATGTATTTCTATGTCGGCAAACGTCCGCGGGCGAGGCCGGCACTCCCCGTTTTACAGATCCAGGAATCCCATGATCTGCATCTGGATCTAAGCGAAGCGCCGGCGGCGCTGGGTGTGCGCCTGGTGCCTTACGAAGCGATGTCGGTGGGGGACATCGTCACCTTGCATTGCCGACGCTTCGACTCCGACGGCGACGAATATCTGCCGGCCCTGGCCTATCCCACGACTGTCACCAAGGCCGATCTCGACAAGCCGCTGGCCTTGTTTCTCAACAAAAGTGACTTGCGTCGGGTCGATGGCGGCAGGATCGAGTTGAGCTACGGTATTCAGTACGCCGGTACGGCCTTGGAACAAACCCTGTCGGCCACGCAAACCATCGAGCTCAATCCACCGACCTCAGCACAACTGCCGGCGTTGACCATCGTGGGTCATACCGGCGGGCCTATCAATCCGGTGCAATTTCCTCAGGGACTGCCGCTGCGTATCAATGCCTGGCCCGACATCGGTGTCGGGGATGAACTGCTGTGCTACGTCCGCTCCGACCTGGACCTGGTGGAACCGCTTGTCCTGCAGGCACGGGTCGACGTCTCGACCATCGACAAGGGGTTCATCGAGCTGGTCGTGCCGCCGGAGTGGGTGAAGGCCACCGATCGCTCGCCCATCGAGCTGCAATATCAGTTCGCCTGGATGGGCAGTGCTCTGTCGGCGACACCTTACCCGGCAACCATCCGTGGGCCGTTGGTCCTGCCGATGGCCATTGTGGTGGACGCACGGCCGGGGGACGATCCGGTCGAAGGCGCAGGCGAAATCGACGCCGACGGGCTTGTCAGCTCAGGTATCAATATCCAGATCGACGACGAAGCCAGCTATGGGCCCAACGACAAAATCGAAGTGTTCTTCGAGGGGTTCGGCACGACCGGTGCCCATTCTGTGACTGCACCTGTCACCCCGGGCGGCCGCCTCTTCAATATCCCGCCACAGTTCATTCCCGCCAACATGGATAAGTTGGTCAACGTGTATTACAAGGTCACGCCGCAAGGTGAAACCTTTGCCTACCCGTCGGACATTTATGTGCTCCGCGTATTGCCGGTTCCGCTGAACCGCTACCTGGCCATTCAATCGGCACAAGCCCAGGCCAGCGGCGGGCGAATTTCGATTTCTGCCGTTCCTGCCCAGGGCGAGAAGTTCTCTTTCCCCCGTGGTTGGGCCTATATCCGTGCCGGCCAGACACTCAATGCATTACTCGTCGGGAAAGATACGGCGGGTGCGACCCTGACTTACCCGATATTCAACAATCATGTTGTGACCCAAGCGCAAGCGAGCGCGAATCTGGTTGAAACATTTGTCAGCAAAGCCGAGTTGCAGAAGTTTCAAACAGGCAGCGTCACCGTTGGCGTGACGATCACCTATGAGCCCGGTGCTGAAACGAAACTGGTCGATGCCAGGTTTACCCTGGCCGTTTGATCGGACGCTGTTCGCAGTCATAAAACTTGCGACACACCAAACGTTTAATAAATAAGGATGAACACCATGGCAGCCCGAAGAGTCACTTATCGCGAATATCTGGAATGGGCGGCATTGCGTCCGCGTACCAATGACTGGAGTGCATTTGTCGCCTACGACCGCGACAAGTGCAATCACTTGTTGCAGCAGGAATATATCCAGAAGTTTGACAGCAATGCCTACATGCCACCGATCGACGACACTTACGCCACTGGAGAAACCACCTGGTACTGGCTGAATAACTACCAGACCGATGTTCCCCGCCTGAGTTTTGAAAACAACCCGGATAGCAACGGCGCCAATGTGGCCGAGGCCAACATGAGCATGGCGGTTGTCGGGGGCACCGAGATCGAGCTCTACAGCGGTCCCGGCGGAGGCGCCGAAGTGACAAAGATCAGTTCGTTCGACCCGCTGGATCATCCGGAGCTCACGGCCAACCGGGTATCGCTCAAGGATATCATCGGCCAGGTTGACCAGGGAGGGAGTGTGGTGCTGGACCTGGGGGATCCGGCCGCGCAGCGTCACGTCTGGGAGTTGACCAACTCGCGTGTCGAGCACGTACGTCGGATGGGCGGCGCCTATCTGAAACGCAAGTTCCGCGAGGCCGAACCGGCGCGCCGGACTTACAAGCTGGGGCAACTGACTTACACCGAGCAGGAGTTTCTCAAGCCGGCGAAGTTCAAGATGCGTACGGTGATGGAGGCGGGTGCCAACCTCAGGAGTGCCGCCAATTTCGGCAATGGCGCGCTGGAGTTGCGGATTGCGATGAAGGGGGAGTTGGAGGGTGGGTTTCCGGGTGAAGATTGGCTTTATCCGTTACCTGTTGATCGGCCGGAATTGAATTCAAGTTTGATGTTGAAAGAGTCGTTTTTGATGGAGAATATTATCGCTGGGTCTCTGGCGAAAGCTTTTAGGGATCCCGATGCGACGTTTGACGTGCGTTATAATAATCATGGGTTTGTTGAGTCAATCACAGCCCGGCAAACCACAGGGGGGTTGGAGTTAGGCTGGGGTCATTATTATTTTAATGGTGCTCCTACTTTTCCTGGCGAGCCTTCAGTCCATGAATTGAGGCTTAATGGTTTTTTCTTGCCTATGTATTTTGGGGCGACCGAAAGGATGACCATAACGAGGGTAGGGGGGAATCGCTTTAGAATTGTTATGGGCGCAAAAAGAGGAATTTGGTGTGATGCGGTAATTACGCTGTCAAATGGAAATCCGTTTCAAATGGAACTCGAGTTGAACGCTGAGCTCGGTGCGGATTTTTCGCTTAACATTGATTTGGTTGCTGGTACGGTAGGTGTGGAGTTTATTGATTTTCAGTCAACTATTAAAACTGTGAGTGCAAAGCCGGATGACGTGTTTGCAGAGTGGATTAATTTATATACCGATTTTTCCAGACATCAATCGACCGTTTGCAAAGAGCACTTTGCGCAGGCTTTGTCTGCAGCCTTTGAACCCATTGACGTTTTCGTATTGCACAGCCTTTTATTCAACAGCACAGACTCTGTACAACTTAAAACCATCGACGTACCTGGCGACATGATCAGCTTCGGCTCCATCAGCCCCCGACTGACCACTTTCAGTATCGACCCGGCCGAAAAGCTCCTGGGCTACAGCGCCACTCACACTTTCACCACAAACCCGGCAGTGCCGGGCCTTAAGTGGAGTGTCAGCAACCTAGACGGCACTACCACCGACGCTGGCCAGATCGATGCCAACACCGGTCGCTATACCGCGCCGGGTTTGAGCCAGATCGGTGGCACCTTCAAACGGGTCAAAATCACCGCCACCGGCACCGGCAGTAATCCCCATGTCAGCAAGGCCCTGGTCACCATTGCCGCCCGCGCCGTGACCCTCAATCCGCTGGTACAAACCTGTTCCGCCTCGGATAACCAGGTGCAAACACGGCAATTCAGCGCCAACTCCCTCAGTGGCGCGTTGAAATGGACGGTGATCGGTGGCGGCAGCATTCCGGAAAACGCCAGCCCCGATCGCACCAATGTCTATACCGCACCGCCCAAGGAGGACGTAGGCACTACGAAGCGAACCTTCACCATTGATGAAGTGAAGGTGACCAATACAGCCACCCAACAAACGCAGTCTTCGTTTGTTGTGGTGACCCATGACAAGCAGAACCTGGTTTTAAATATGGAGTTGCAAGCGGCTGGCAAGGCGAAGTTTTCAGCGAAGTTCAACGGGCAATCGCTGGAGCCCACCTGGGATCTCTTTCCGCCAACCGACGCAGGTTCGATTGATGCGACTGGCGTTTATACGCCAAGCCCGAACAGCCCACATCAATTTGTGATCATCACCGCCAGAGCAACAATGGGGGACTTCTTCCTCGGCGATGCCTTCTCGATCCAACCCTTGCCACTTGCAGCCTTGCCTGCACAACCGGTACCGGAGATACCTCCAGGTTCACTCGATGGACTGCCGCAAATTTAATACGGCTGTTTAATCGATACATAAAAGATGTTGTCGAGCCTGCTGAATAGTTCAGAGGGCTCTCCAAATGCACCGAAAAATTGTTATTGAGGGTAACTGACATGGCCAGCAATTCACTCGCCAGTATTCTTGAAAAGATGAAAGACCGCGCCATTACTGAACGCTGGGGCGCCGTTTGTGCTTTCGACCGTGAACGTCTTAATCGGGTGTTGCTTCAACAGTGGCTGGAAAAGTATGACGGTTCCAATTATGTGCCGGTGTTCTCCGGCGAAGTGCACTTGAATGACTCCTTGACTGAAAAAGGCGTTCTCAAAGATGTGATGATCGGTAAACCGTTGTTGTCATTTGAGCCGGCCGCGCTCGACAACTCCCGGGCAATATTGACCTTCAGTATTTTGGGCGGCTCATTCACCGCGTTCGAAATCAAAACCGGGGTGCTGTACAGCTACCAGATCACCGAGGCCCAGGGTTATACGCTGAAAATCAAACTGGATCTGTCACTGGTCGTGGGTTCGATCGATCGCCTCGGGCGGGTCACACTCGATCTGTCCAAGGGCACCGAATTCGTCTGCGACCTTGCGGCGCCCGTGGCCAGCCAACAAAAAATCGGCGGGTTTTTCCAGGAAAAATTCAACAACCTGCCAGTCGAGCGCCAGGTTTACGAGCTTGGCATTCTCGACCTCAAGGGCGGCAGCGACCTGAGCCCCACCAACTTCATCATCCTGACGCAGCGAGCGCCGGGTGCGCAATTGCCTGGGGCGTTGAATGTGGGTGATGGCGCCGTGGTCGTACTGATCAAACTCAGGGGCAACGCCACGGGGGGGGATATTCCTTCCAGGGACCGATTCCCCTACCTGATCCCGGACGATGAGGAAAACGGTGTTCGTAAATATTCCGCGACCATGGTCCTGGCCAAGGAGTTCATCGAGCGTTCCGACGATGAGAAACTCGACCTGATCCGCAGTGTCCTGTTTCCCGGGCAGAAGAATGTGTTCGTCGAACATTCTCGCCACACGCCCCATGACATGGTGATCTTTGGCAGCCTGGACCCGTCGAGGACCTCGCTGACCATTGAGCCAGCGATGCACAGCCTCAAGGCCGGCGGGAGCCCGCTGACGTACAAGGCTTTGTTCAATGGAGCGCCGGTCAGTGGCGTGACCTGGAGCGTGAGGAGCCTCAATACCATTGAGTCGGCGGGCAGCATCAATGCGACGACCGGTGTTTATCAACCAGTGACGGCCGCGAAGCTTGGCAAGGAGTCGGTACGCAACATTGTCACCGCGACCTGGACCCAGCCTGCCAACGGAGACATTCCAGCTCGCGTCCATCGCGTGTCGGCGCTGTTGCTGGTCACCGCCGAGGCCATGACCCTGTCACCCGGTTGTGTCCCGCGTCAGGTGGGTGGTCCCTCGGTGACTTTCGTGGCCACGGCGCTCAGCGGCAGTGCGCTGACCTGGAGTCAACCGGCGTACGGCAGGTTGGTCGCTAACGGCAACAGCGCTGTCTACACGCCGCCGAGTAACGCCGACGACTTGCCGGAGCACTTGATGGTGCAGCCGATCGAAGTGCGCGATGCTTCGGGTGAAACCGTACGCGCCTGTGTGGTGTTGTCCAAATTCCCGACCACCATGACCATTGAACCGGCGTTCGTCAGTTCGATTGCGCGCTCGGCCACGGTGAAGCTGGAACCGGTGACCGATGCACCGCCAGAATTTGAACGTAGCTGGGAGGTGTTGGGTGATGGCACGGTGCGAGACGGGGTGTTCACTGCACCGACCATCACTTCACGGCCATTCAGTGTGGTCAAGTGCGACATCTCCTACATGGGGATCATTGTCAGGACCGGCTACAGCATCATCAAGTTGAATAACATCGATGTAGAGTCCGACTGGACAATGCTCACCAAGTTCTCCCTGACAGCCTTGCGTTCACCGAAGGTGTACGCCAACGGCTATCAGCAGCTGGCCGTTGAAGTCCGCATCGAAACCGATGGCCGTCCTCTGACACCCGAGGAAGAGGACACGATGATGATTTATCACCGTCGGTCCGAGCAGCAGGTTGCGGAGGTCGCAGCCGGCCAGGAAGGTATTCCATACGATCCGTTGGCACCGTTGCTGTGGGCCCAGACACGGATTCCCAACCGGTTCCGGAGCTTTGTCAGTAATGGGCAAAACGAGGCAACCGGTGTTTCAACGACTGCTACGCCGAACCTGATAACGGTCTATCTGGTGACACGGGATGTGCAAGTCGGCGACTTCTATGCGGTGGTGGACGACCCGAGTGGTCAAGCACCGTTTCGATCGGATGCTCACCCCGGCCATGAAGACGGAACCATCAAACTGGAACCTGTGCCATCGCCGGAAGTGCACCCGGATTCCTTCAAAATGACACGTCGCCGTGTCAAGGGGGGAGGGCCTGACGATCCGGAAAACGGCGAAAACGACGACGGTTTTGAGCTCTTCCTGGAAACCACGGACTACTTCACGCTGACCTATAAAAAAGGCGGGCAGCAGGGTGGAATGCCCTTGAATTTCGAGGCGGTCGAGTTTCAGTCACCCTTCGGCGTGGGAATTTCCCCTGTTACAACCTCGATGGTCAAATGGGAAAGCCCCTACGACAACGAAAAGATGTTCACCTACACAGGTTACGCCTTCAACGACCCAAGGGTTGCAGGCGACGAAGGCGTCATGGCGTTTGACTCGATCATCAAGGCCAACCGCAATCTCAAACCGGTGTTGGACCAGAATCTTGACCGGCCCATTGCGGCAGGCGCCTTCCTGATCGGCGTGTTCCGCCGTATCGATATTCGCCAGGCCGATTCCAACGGCACATCCGGGAACCCGGACCTGTATCCACTCAAAGAAGGCTTGAAGGTGGTCTTGACCGATACCGAAGGCCACCGTCATCCCGTACGGATCAGTTTCCCGACGAATAACCGGAACCGGCCTGTCGTCGAACCCCTGTTTGAACATTGAGCGAGCGCGGTGCACGAACACTACGCCTCCACTGTTTTCCGCTTTTAGTTTTTCGAGGTCATGGACATGAACAGTACAACCGAAGAAAAAACCGCGGTGCATTCCAACGCATTCAACTTTCAGAGCTTCGTTCAGTCGGGCGTCGATCCGCGCACCGGTCTATACACGGTGGGGCTCTCGTTGCACGAGGTAGAGGTCAATGATCTGCGCGGGCCGGTCGTGCCATTGAACCTGAGTTACAGCCCGATCAGCACGATCAACAACGGCTTCGGCTTGAACTGGCGCCTGGCCTCGACGCAATACACCCCCAGCACGCAGATCATCGCGGTGCACTCGGGGGAAAGTTTCAAGGTGACCGGCAACTACGCAGGCGACGGTGAGCCTACGCGCCTGAAGATGAAAGAGCAGAAGATCCAGAGCTTCAAACTGTACCAACTGACCGGCGACCCGCAGGGTGATTTCAAGGTGGTGCACACCTCCGGCCTGGTGGAAATTCTCAAACTCACCGGCTCCACGCCGCAGGTTGCGATGCCGGTGAAGATGTACTCACCGCTGGGCCACGAAGTGACCCTGGCTTATCAGGCGGCGGGGCAAGGCCGCATGTTGAGCACGATCCGTGACAGCCAGGGCGTGTTGCTGGAAGTGCTTCGCAACCTGACCGCAGGCACCGTCGAGATCCGTCTCAAACCGGTTCAAGGCGTGCCCCTGGCGGTATTCACCCTGCATCTGGAAAACGACCGGATGACGCGAATCACCCTGCCAACCGCGAATGGCGCCGGGTGGCGTTTTCTCTACGGCCTGGAACGCGAGCAACTGTGCATCAAGGAAGTCTGGACACCGCTGGGGGCCCACGAAACGATTCAGTACAACGACGCCGGCCACGGCTTTCCGGGCAACCCCGGCTACCCCAATCTACCGCGGGTGACCGATCACGTCACCGATCCGGGCGGTGGCCAGCCACCGATCGCGGTGAAATACAGCTACAGCGGCAACAACTTCCTCGGCTACAACGCCCCGATCAGTTGGGACAGCAACGGTGAAGACAACCTGTACAAAATCATCGGCGCCTATGATTACAGCTCTACCGAAAGCCTGATGGTCGGTGCGGCCACGGCCAGAAGCGTGACCCGTACGTTTAACCGCTTTCACCTGCTGAAGTCGGAAGTGACGACCCAGGGCACTCACCAAAAGACGGTCACGACCACTTACTACGCCAACGACACGGACTCCTTCGAAAACCAGGTTCGTCAGTGCCAGTTGCCCAAGCAAGTGGTGACCCGCTGGGAACTGACCAACGATGCACGGGAGTGGCGTGAAGACAAGGAGCTGAGCGAGTACGACATCCACGGCAACCAGACCTTGAGCGTGCAGGCCAATGGCGTTACTGAAAGCACGTCCTACTATCCGGCCGAAGGCGTAGCAGGCGATTGCCCGCCAGACCCTTACGGTTTCGTCCGCCATGTGCGCGAGAATACCGTCACACCTGCGGCTGATTCGACCCTGGTGCCTGATCTGCAAGCCGGGGCGCCGGTTTTGCGCACCCGCTACCGGTACGTGGCACAACCCGCCATCGGCACTGGCACGACGCCTTGGGTCGCGCTGGCGGAAGAACGTTTGCTGGAGGTGAATGGACAAGCCGAAAACCTGCTGCAGCGTACGGTCAATAACTACATCAATGAACGGGGCAACGCCTTCCTGCACGGGCAACTGGAGCGCAGGGCGGTGACTTTGGGAGGTGACACGACCTTTACCGATTATGCCTACAGCAAACCCGGCGCGACGTATGCCACGTTCGCCAATGAAGCCGTGCTGCGCACGATCCAGACCCTGAGCACCGACTTTGATGGTGTCACCAAAACAATCACCGAGGAACGCTCGCTCATCAGCGGCTTGCCGGTGTTGACCAGCGACAAGGATGTCAGAATCCGCTCCACGTATGACGTGCTGGGCCGCGTACTGACCGAAACCGTGGCGCCGGACAGCGCGGACCATACCGCGACGCGAACCTACAGCTACCGCTTGATCCGTCCGGCAGGGCAAGGCGAGGCCCCCGTGACTGAACTGGCCGACCAGGAAGTCGAAAACGTCAAGGGCGTGAAGACCCGCACCCTGTTCGACGGGCTCAGTCGCGCCATCAAGGAAGAACACTATGACGTTGACAACGCAGGCGGTCAGCCAGCGGTTTATCGCGCCATTTACGAGGCGGCCTACAACGCCTTGGGTGAGCTGACCACTGAAACCGAGATCGATTGGCTGGAGCGCAAGGATCTGCGGTTGACCAGCCGCTACACCTATGACCTGTGGGGCCAGCAAGACAGCGTCACCGGCCCGGACGGCGTTAAAACCCATACCCTCGACGATCCGATCACCTTCACCCGTGAAGAGTGGGTCGAAGGTATGGGCAAGGCGGTCACCGTTTCCAACCGCTTCGAAAAACCGGTATCGATCGAACGTCTGAATCTGGCCGAGCAGCGCGTCAGCCTGCACAGCTACAAATATGACGGGTTGGGCAGAACCGCCTCCGAAATGAACGCCGCGCGTTTCGAAACCCTGTATCGCTATGACGCCTTCGATCGCATGATTGAAACGACGCTGCCGGACCGCGCCAAGGTGGTGCGTGAATATGCCGTTCACAGCCGTGAAGACCTGCCGACAAAGATCAGCGTCAACGGCAAGGTGCTCGGTACGCAGACATTCGACGGTCTGGAAAGGATGACCGAGTCGGTGACTGGCGGGCGTGTCACCACCTATGAATTTGACTCCAGCAACAGCCAGCCTGCCCGGGTGATCCGTCCCAGCAGAGATGTAATTGCCTATGAGTATTTGCCGGAGCTGACGGAAGAGCCGGTCAAACGCACGGTGATTCCAAAGTCCGGTACGTTGGCGCCTATCGAAGCCACCTACGATTACGATCGTAAAAACGCCCGCCTGATCGAGTCGGCGGAACAAGGTCTGGCGCTCATCCGCACCTATGACAGCCAGGGTGAAGTGGCCAGCGAAAAACGCGATCAGGATGGCCAAAGCCACGAGATGCACTACCTGTACAGCCGTACCGGACGCCTGCTGCGATACACCGACGTGCTCGGTCAGGTCCAGCATTATGAACATGACGCCACCGGACGGATGGTCTGGACCGAGTTTGGCAACGAGGGCTCGCCGGGGCATGTGAAAACCGTGTTCACCTACAACGACCAGGGCCTGACAAGCAGTATCCAAACGGTGGACACCAGCGGCCAGCAGAGCCTGACCATCACGCTGGAATACGACGCCCAGGGCCACGAAACATTGCGCGTGTTTGATTTCGGTGACTCGGCGCAACGTTTGAGCCAGACCTGGAACGGCCTGGACCAGGTGGAACGCCGTCTGCTGAGCGAAGGGGCCAGCGCCGGCGGAGCGACGCTGAGGGACGAGCAATACGAATACGAGCTTCGCGGGCGCCTTGAGTTCTATACCTGTACGGGGCCGTTGGCGCCGGTGGATCCGTATGGCAAGACTATTCAAGAGCAGGAGTTCTACTTCGACGCGCTGGACAACCTCGAAGAGGTCAGGACCCGCTTTGCCGGCGGCAGAAATATCGCCAAGTTCGTCTACGACAGGGATGACCCGGCACAGCTGGGGGCCATCACCAACAGCCATGCCGATTACCCGAACATCGAGCTGAATTACGACGCCAACGGCAACCTGCTGCAGGATCGGGAGTTTGAATTGGGCTACGACAGCCTGGGCCGCCTGGAAACCGTCAGCACCCTCGGCGGTGGCTCGACGAAAACCTACGGCTACGACGGCGAGGACACCCTGTCCAACGTGCGCGGCGGTGCAGGCAACGAACAGCTGTTCTACCGTGGCGACGAACCGGCCAACCGGATCGACGGTGATCGGAACAGCACCTTCGTGTTTGCGGGTGGAGTCGCGCTCGCCGAGCGCCAGGGCGGTGCCGACCCAAAGTCCTGATGCTGGCGACTGACAACATGAACAGCGTGTTGTCGGAAGTCAGCGGGGCGGGCCGCAAGGCGCGGGCGTATTCGGCGTATGGCTACAGCGCCGATGAGGCGACGTCCGAGAGCGGGCTTGGCTATAACGGCGAGCTGAGGGACTCCAATACCGGCGAATATTTTCTGGGCAAGGGCTATCGGTTGTTCAGTACGCAGATGATGCGGTTCTACAGCCCGGACAGTTGGAGTCCGTTTGGAGAGGGTGGGGTGAATGCGTATGGGTATGTGGCGGGGGATCCCATCAAATACGCCGATCCGACGGGGCATATGGCGCTGGGCATAAAAGCAACCATATTGGCTGCTAGGGGACTAGTTGCGTCAGCCGACGATGCCGCTGCTTCCGCGGTAGCGCGGTTGGCAAGAAATAGTGAGGATGCAAGTATTTTGATTCCAAATGCAGCAAGCCAGGGTGCGGTCAACAATTCTGCGTCAACCGCTGGTTCTGCGCGCGCTCTGGCTTCAGAAGGACGCTCGGTTGCGGGGCGGCCTCCAGCGCCTCCCCCAAAGCCGAATCTGCCTTCATACTTGAGTCGCAATCCGAATAATCCCGTGGGCCAGTGGGTGCAGGAAAGTAGTCCAGCGTTTCGAAAAGCTTTGAATGTAACTTTTGATGAGACAGTCAAGGTAGTGCAGGATGTTGCATCAGGGCCATTGACTGCGCCAAAACCGAAGGCGGTGCCCACTCAAACGGCGACAGCAACTCGCAAAGCAGGCACGAAGGCTACGAAGGTGCCCAACCCTAACCAGGCACGCATAGATGTCTTAAAATCAAAAGTCAATAAGATGCTGGGTCAACGCCACGAGTACAACATCGATCACAACAAAGTCAAAAAGTGGCAGGCTGAACTGAGGACTCTCCTTTAGGTCCGTCAATGATCGCCTAATTCCATAACCCACTCACCCGCGCAAACTCCACCAACCCACCGTCATGGTCAAGTCCCAACTTGTCCATGGCGGTTCTTTTTTGGCGGCTGATGGTTTTTTCGCTGCGGTTCAGTTGCGCGGCAATCTGCCGGCCAGACAGCCCCTGGACAAACAGCCGCACCACCTCCAGTTCACGTTCGGAAAGGTTCACCGACGGTAAATCGCTGCCGGTGGAGGACAACATCTGGGCCTGCAGCGCTTCAGCAAAACCCGGGCACAGGTGCTGGCGCCCGCTGGCGACACGCTGCACAGCCCGTTTCAACTCGCTCAACGGGCTGCGTTTATCGAACAGGCCGCGCACCCCGGCATTGAGCAACGCCTGCAACAGCGACGGGTTGCGCAGCATGGTCATCACGATCACCGGCAGGTGCTCGAAATGGCGCTTCAGATAGCCCATCAGCGCCAGGCCATCGGGAAATTCGCCGTAGGGCATCGAGTAGTCGGTGATCAACAGATCGCAAGGCGTGCACACCAGCAGGCCGATCAGTTCATCGGCCGTGTGCGCCTTGGCGACCACTGTGAACGTCGGCTCGGACGCGGGGGACAGGACCACTTCAATGCCGCTGAGCACCACAGGGTGATCGTCGGCAAGGATGATGCGCAGCACCGTGTTCGGACGGTGCCTGTGCGATGGCGATGTATCGTGACAGGCACTTGTACGGGAGGAGGAACGCATTGAAGTGTGCAGCGACTGGTCCGGATTCATAAACATCTCAACGAGGACGATGCCACGCTGAGGATTGCCGACGGCATTGGTTCAGGGCAAATGAATCAAACCTTGTTCCAGTGCTAACAGGATGGCGACCCAGCGTGAGCGCACGCCGAATTTTCGGCGAATGTTACAAAAGTGGTAGTTCACACCGGCCTCGGTGCAACTGACGATCTTGCCGATTTCCCAGGACGATTTACCGGCGGCGCTCCATTGCAGCACTTCCTTTTCCCGCTTGGTCAGTTTGATCGGTGGCGGTTGCATGCTCTTCTGGAACGGGAAATCAATCGTGGCTGGCGATGATCGAACTGCGGCGGTATGGCTGCGATACATAAATGAATCTCCCATTCATCTTCATTGACGACGTGGGCGCGGCAGAATCTTCCTACTTCGTAATGGCATGGTTCGCGCGGCCGTCCTTCAGGCGCCTGGCACAGGGTCGTAAGGACGGTTTCGTTATAGCGCGAAACATCCGCTATGGAACCTGTCAGAAATTACAGGTGCGGCACTTTAGTCAGACTTCCTTGAAATGGATGTCAGAGACGTCGCTTATTTTTGTAGGATATTTCGTTGCATCTTTCTCTTCTGCGAGATGCGCGTTAATTTTTTGATTACAGGGGCTTTTCCATCGGTTCCCCACGGCATGAATGCTCTGCGGAGAACACCCGACTGCGACCTGACCCGCTCTCACCGAATGGCGCAGTGTCCGTCCGTCGATTTGCACATCGTGCCGGCGGGTTTTTCGAATTGAGATAGGGTAGACACTGGAACTCGCGCGAAAGGAGATCGACATGCGCTATTCAGCCTTGACCCAACGAATCGCCGGTGACGGAGCGGCGGCCTGGCAGATTCATGATCGAGCGCTGCAATGACGCGAGCAGGGCGCCGCACTGCCACCCGCGTGCGGTTTTTGGTTAGGCGATAGGCCCATACCCTCATCGGTTATGCCACCTGGCAGGTGCCAGCATAGAAACCGCCTGCGTGCCACTATCAGTTCTGTCAGTGGTGCAACTGAGGCAAATGGCATTTAAATAGGCGGCATGACAACCATTTCCGCAGGCTTCTGAATGAGCAGCCATCAAGATGAATCAAGCGTGTCGCCAGCGACTTATGTCGCTGCCCCGATCGCCATTTCCGCCACCGCGCAAACAGAGTCTTCGATTGCCGTTACCTGGGGCTACACGGCGGGTGGCGGGCATACCGGCACACGTTTGAAATGGAGCACGTCAGGGGCACCGGTGGGCGAGTTCGACGTACCGATCACTGGCCTGCGCTATGTGATCAATGGCCTGCGTCCCGAGACCCGGTACCAGATCCAGGCATTCGGGCTCAAGGGCAGCGAAGTGTCGCCTGCGAGCAAGGACGTGGAAGCCACCACCAAACCGGGCACTTCCGTACCGGCACCGCCGACCAGTCTTGTCGCCACCCCGAGCAAGAACTCGATGGCGCTGACCTGGTCCGGCCCTGCCGATGCCTCCAGCTACAAACTCGGTTATGGGCTTGCGCCCAGCGGGGCGGTCATCGGCACCGCGACCTCTTCGACACGTGCTCATACCTTCAATGGCCTGAGCGCTGGCACGAACTATTACTTCGACATTCGCTCATCTAACAATGTCGGCGACTCGTCGCCGGCGCGAATTGTCAAACAGACGCTGCAAGTGCCCGCGACCCCAACCGGGCTGCGGGCGACGCCAGCGATCTCGACGATGGACGTGGAGTGGACGGCGGTCACCGGCGCCGTCGATTATCTCATTCGCCATGGCATCGAACCCGGTGGAGCAGTGACCACACTCACTACGCGCCTGTTTCGGGAGTCTCTGACCAACCTCAGCCCAAACACGCTTTATTTCATCGAGGTCAGTGCGCGAAACAACAACGGCGAATCATCCCCGGCGCGCATCACCCAAAGGACTCTGGAGCGGCCGGCATTGCCGCCAAAACCGGGTAGCTTGCACGTCGAGACCACCCATGATGCGGTCACTGTCATCTGGGGGCCGCCGCAGTCTGCGGGGTATATGGTCAGCATCGGCATCGATAACCCGCAGCGTCAGGTTTTGGCCAGCGTACCGACCACTTACATGAATCACCGCTTTCAGCGTCTTCGTCCCGACACCCGCTATTTCATCGAGGTACGCGCCACCAGTTCGACCGGCGAATCCGAGCCCGCCGTTTCCAGTGCTTCGACGAGGACCTTTCAGGCGCCCCAGGACTTGAGCGTCAGTGAGGTGACCGATGAATCGGCGCTTTTGCGCTGGAACAGCGGCGATGATTACTTGGCAGAAACGCAGTACGAGGTTTACCTGGGTAATCAGCGTCTGGCGACGCTCTCGGAAAAAAGCTATCGGTTGACCGGGTTGGTGCAAGCAACCGATCACGAGGTCAAGGTGCGTGCCAGGGTCGGGGGTAACTATGGCCTGGGCGATTATTTCTCGGGGTACACGTCCAAGCCATTCAAGACCATGGCCTACACGGGAGTCCGAATCTGCTCGCCTGGCAATTTGCTAGGTGCTCGCAACACAGCCAGCAGGGCGGTGTTGAGTTGGGATGAGCCCTATGGGACTTGCGCGCTGTGCCCGAACGCCGTGGGGTACGAAATATCCGGCGGTGGCATCACACCCATTAATGTGACGCGACCGCCATACGAAATAACAGGCCTCGTTGCGACCCGTGAATACCTGTTCGAGGTAAGGGCACGTGCCAGTACCAACAACATTTCCGATCCCACCATGGTGCTGGTCAGGGCCTTTAGCGCCATGCCTGCGGATTGACCAGATTAACCGGCCGCTGACCCGCCAGCGCCGCCAACAGATTGTCCACCGCACACCGGGCCATCGCTTCCCGAGTTTCATGGGTGGCCGAGCCCATGTGCGGCGTAGCCACCACATTGTTCAGTTGCAGCAACGGCGAATCATGATTGAGCGGTTCACGCTCGAACACGTCCAGCCCGGCGGCGCGAATCTGTCGGTTACTCAAGGCCCGGATCAGCGCCGCTTCATCCACGACTTTGCCCCGTGAAATATTGATGAAGATGGTCTCTGGACGCATCAACGCGAACTGCCGCGTACCGATCAGCCCTTCGGTTTCGGCGGTCAGCGGCAGTGTCAGACAGACAAAGTCGGCCTGCTGCAGCAAGTCGTCGAGGCTGCGGTACTGGGCATTGAAGCGCTGTTCGACCGCCGGTTTCGGCGAGTGACTGTGATAGATCACCGGCATGCCAAAGCCGAAGTGCCCGCGCTGGGCCAGGGCTTCGCCGATGCGTCCCATGCCGATGATGCCCAGGGTTTTGCCGTGCACGTCAGTGCCGAAATGCGCGGGGCCGATGTTGCGGGTCCATTGGCCGTCACGAACCATGTTCGCCAGTTCCACTACACGCCGCGCAGTGGCCAGGATCAACGCGAAACCGGTGTCGGCGGTGGTTTCGGTCAGCACGTCCGGGGTGTTGCTGAGCAGGATGCGCCGTTCGGTCAGGTAGCCGATGTCGTAGTTGTCGACGCCCACGGACACACTGGCGATAGCTTCAAGATGCGGCGCCAGGTCGAGCAGTTCGGCATCCAGTTTCAGGCTGGCACCGAGCAAACCCTGGGCGCGGGGCAGGGCGTCGCGCAGCTTGGCCAGCCCCTGGGTATCGAGGCTTTCGATCAGCGTCACTTCAGCCTGCTCGTGCAGGCGAGCCATCAGTGGCGCCGAGAGTTTCTTGTACAGAACAACCTGCTTTTTCATCGTCATTTTCTCAATCAGGAATGTGCAGTGGTGGGTTTTAAGGCGACCGTAGGCCGCTCCCGATCACTGGCACCGGGCTTGAGGAAAATCGTCAGGACCACCGAGAGCATCAACGCGCAGCTCATCAACAGGTACGAGGCTCCGGGCGAGCCGGTGGAGCTGTTCAGGTAACCGACCAGATAGGATCCGCCGAACGAACCGAGGGCACCCATGCTGTTGATCAGCGCCATGGCGCCACCGGCAACGTTGGCCGGGAGGATTTCCGGAATGATCGCGAAAAACGGCCCGTAAGGCGCGTACATGCAGGCACCGGCAATCACCAGCAAGGTGTAGGACCACCAGAAATGTTCGGCACCCAGGGCGTAGGAACCGTAGAAGGCGATGGAGGCAATCAGCAGCGGCGGCCAGACGAAACGTTTGCGTTTTTGCAGCTTGTCCGAACCCCAGGACACCAACAGCATGCCGATTACCGCTGCCAGATACGGCAGCGCGGACAGCCAGCCGGCCTCGACCATGTCCATTTGTGCACCGGCCTTGAGGATCGACGGCAGCCACAGCACGAAGCCGTATACGCCAATGCTCCAGCAGAAAAACTGCAGGGCCAGGATGATCACTTTCGGTGAACGGAACGCTTCGGCGTAGTTTTTCACTGCTTTGATGCCGACCTGCTCGGCGGCCAGTGCGCTTTCCAGGTCCTGTTTTTCCTGATCATTGAGCCACTTGGCCTCGGACGGACGATCATCGGCCAGACGCCACCAGATGAACGCCCAGAGCACTGCCGGCAGACCTTCGATGATGAACATCCAGCGCCAGCTGTAGTGCTGCACCAGATAGCCCGAGACGACCGACATCCACAGCATGGTCACCGGGTTGCCGAGGATCAGAAAAGTGTTGGCCCGCGAGCGTTCGGCACGGGTGAACCAGTGGCACAGGTAGATCAGCATCGCTGGCATCACCGCGGCTTCGACCACGCCGAGCATGAAGCGAATGACGATCAGCCAGTAAGCGTTGGAGACGATCCCGGTCAACGTCGCCAGACTGCCCCAGAGGATCAGGCTGACGAAGATCAGCTTCTTCACGCTGTGTTTCTGCGCGTAGATCGCCCCCGGCACCTGAAAGAAAAAGTAGCCGAGGAAGAACAGCGCGCCGAGCATCGACGACAGGCCCGGGGTGATCATCAGGTCGGCAGCCATCCCGGAGGCGGCGGCGAAGCCGTAGTTGGCGCGGTCCAGATACGCCAGGCTGTAGGTGATGAAGACGATGGGCATGATGTACCACCAGCGGCGGGTGGCGAGCGTTGCGGTTTTCATGGGTGATGCTCCTGAGCTTGTTGTTTTTGTCGCAGCAGGTGTTTAGATCTTGATTGACTGTGCTGGCCTCATCGCGGGCAAGCCCGCTCCCACATTTGATTTATGTTCGACACAAATCCCCTGTGGGAGCGGGCTTGCCCGCGATGGCGGCCTCAAATTCGCTGACCATTTCAGACCGGGTCGGCAATCCTTCCATGTCCCCGCGGCTCTGCACCGCGCGGCTGCCAATCCAGTTGGCACGCTTCACCGCCTCGGCAAAGCTGTGGTTTTCCAGAAGAGCGCTGATCATGCCGACGGCAAATCCGTCGCCGGCACCGACCGTATCGACCACCGTTTCCACCGGCACGCCGGCGACGAAACCCTGATCAAGATGGGTTCGGTAGTAAGCGCCGTGCGGCCCCAGCTTGATCGCCACGGCTTCGGCGCCCTGGTCGAGGTAGAACGCGGCGATGTCGGCCGGGTCTTCGAAACCGGTCAGTAAACGACCTTCACTCAGCCCCGGCAGCACCCAATGGGCGAGGGCGGCGAGGCGGTTGATGTCGGTGATCATCTGCTGTTCGCTGGCCCACAGGCTCGGGCGCAGGTTCGGGTCGAACGACACGCTACGGCCGGCATCGCGCATGCGGGTCATCAGTTCGAACGACATCTGCCGCGCCGTTTCCGACAGTGCCGGGGGAATGCCCGTGGCGTGCAGATGGCGAGCCTTGAGCAAGTCCGGCACGATCGAGTGCGGCGACAGGTGACTGGCCGCAGAGCCACGGCGGAAGTACTCGACCACAGGGTCGCTGCCATCGTCGGTGCGCGACTTGAGCTGAAACCCGGTGGGGTGCGCGGGGTCGATGTCAACGTGGCGGCAATCCAGGCCTTCTTTCTCCAGTGTGTGAATCACGAATCGACCCAGGGAATCGGCGCCGACGCGGCTCAGCCACGTCACGTTGAAACCCAGGCGCGACAGGCCAATGGCGACGTTGCTGTCGGCGCCGGCAATGCGTTTGTGGAAGGCGTTGACGCTGGCCAGGTCGCCAGCCTGCTCGGCGACGAACATCGCCATGGTCTCGCCGAACGAAAGGATATCGATCTCAGACATCAGCGGTCTCCAGCGGCGCTTGGCCGAGGTGGGCGAGGGCGGTGACATGTTCGGTGGTCAGTTGCACCAGGTCTTCACCTTGCAACGGGTATTCCGCGGCGCGCATGACGCCTTGGGCCATGTGTCGCAGCAGTTGTTCCCACTGTTGCAAGTCGCTGGCGGCGGGTGGAATGGCAACCAGTTTGCCGTCGGCGCGGCGCGTGACCGCTTTGCAATGCACATAACCGACGTGCCGACCGAGCAACCGCGCGGCGCTGGCGGCGGATTGGTCCTGCCATTGCCAGTTGCCGATATCGAAGGTCATCTTGATCGGCAGGTGGTGTTGCTCGACTTCATTGAAGAAGCGCTGGAACGGTTCGATGCGGCCACCGTGCAGGGTCTGGTCGTTCTCCACCAGCAGTTGCACGGCACTGTCGCCGAGCAGGCGGGCGAGGCTTTGCAGGTCGCTGTTGTCGGTGAAGTAACCCAGCGACACTTTCAGCCATTTGGCGCCGAACATTTGGGCGCGCTGCAGGGCGGTGATCAGTTCGGGATTGGGTCTGGATTGACCGGCCAGCCACAGTTCCATCGGTGATGAGTAGACGCTTTCCAGGCCTTCGGCCTGAGTCGCGTCGGCCAGGTGCTCGGGGTTCTCAAAGGTCAGCAGTTCTTCGCGCCATTCGATGCGTGTAGCCCCGGCGGCAGCCAGCACTGAGATGAAACTGCCCTGGCCGCGCTGGCGCACCAGATCGGCGCCGTAGCTGGACAGGCTGATGGAAACGGCGGGTTTGTTCATGGTTTTTCTACCTCTGAAACCGGTTTCATTTTTGTTCAAAAAAAGAGTGATCTTTAGGGCCCCTTCGCGAGCAGGCTCGCTCCCACAATGGATCTGTGTTCGCAAATCAAATGCGGGAGCCTGCTCGCGAAGGAGCCGGGACATTCACCGAAGAACCCCAAGGGTCGACCCTCTCACCACCAACTGCGCCGAAAAATCCAGGGTCCGCACCGGCCCGTTATCCCCGCGCAAGCGCTTGAGCAAACACTCGAATGCGCTGGCGCCAATCTCGGTGGTCGGCTGCGCCAACGCAGTAATACCGCTGCCCACCAAGGGATACCAATCCAGGTCATCAAGGGCAATCAGCCCCACGTCTTCAAACAGATTGCACCCGAGTTCACGCAACGCATGGGTGCTGGCCAGCGCGGCAATCCCGTTCGCGCAAAACAGCGCTTTCGGGCCAGGGCCTGGTGTGTCGAGGAAGGTTTTCAGGTGGGCATTCAGATCGCTACCGGTTTCGATGTGCGAACCGCGAAGCGCCGGACGTTGTTCAATTTGCGCCTTGAAGCGGCTGACCCGCTCGATTCGCGAGCTGGTGCCATCAACCGGTTCGGTGACCAGCAACACATCGCGATAGCCGCGTTCTTCAAGATGATTGAGTGCCATGTCGATGGCCTGCGGATTGTTCAGCCCGACCATGTCGCTCTCGAGGTTCGCGACCTTGCGATCGACCAGCACCAGGGGCATTTCCCGGTGCAGTTCATGTAACTCGTCACGGTGATGGCCGAGGGTGTTCACGATCAGGCCCTCGATGTTGTACGAGCGCAGCAGGGCCAGGTGCTGGCGTTCCTGCTCGTCGTCGCGGTCGGTGTTGCACACCACCAGGCTATAGCCGTGCTGACGGCAGGAGGTTTCCACTCCGTGCATCACGGCGATTGAATAAGGATTGCGGATATCGGCCACCAGCATGCCGATCAGGCGGGTACGCCCGCGCTTGAGGCCCCGGGCCATCTGGTTCGGGCGATAGCCCAGTTCGGCAATGGATTGTTCGATGCGCCGGGCAATGGCATCGGAGAGCAAAGCGCGGTCTTCACCGATGAACCGCGAAACGCTGGCCTTGGAGACCTTGGCGTGTTCGGCCACGTCGAGCATGGTCACGCGGCTGCGCTGGGCGGCGGAGAAATCGTTCACGGTCTGAAACCTTCTTATTGGATTTATCAGGTTGGGTGCGTGCGCAGCACCTCTGAAACCGGTTTCAGAAGACACCAAAAGCCATTTCGGCGTCAAGCCCCGAATGAACAATTGTCTGACAACCGGCGACGAGTGGGGCTCACCCCAGCACGCTCCACCACGCCGAACCCAGCAACAACAGGGCCATGCCGCGGTTGAAGCGCTGCACGGCCGTGGCCGAACGCAGCCAGCGCGAGGACGCGGCACCGAGCAGCGCCCAGGCGCTCAGGCACGGCAGCGAAATCACAAAGAACGCCAGGGACAGGTAGAACACATGGACCAGTCGATTTTCGCCCACCCCGGCAAACACACTGACCACTGCCAGCGCCATCATCCAGGTCTTCGGGTTGATCCATTGCAGACTGGCAGCGCCCCACAGGCCAAGGCGTGCATCGGTTGCTCGAGCGCTGACGGCTTCGGCCGGAGCGCTGAAAATCTGCCAGGCCAGATAGCTCAGCCACCCTGCGCCGACCCATTGCATGACGGTTTGCAAGGGCGGCCAGGCCGTCAACGCAGACCCGAACCCGGCACCCACCAGCAGCACAAGGATCGCAGCGCTGGCGCAGGCACCCAGGATGATCGGAATGGCCGCCGCCACGCCGAACCGAGCGCTGTTGCTCAGCAACAGAATATTGGTCGGGCCGGGCGTGATCGCGGCGACAAAGGCAAACAGCAAGAAGGGCGGTAACGTCGGGAAAGTGGCGAACATCGAGGGCAAACTCCGGTGAAGATCATTGAAGTCGATCTTCACAATCCCGGCGCTACCTGTCTGGAAGATTTGAGCAGCGTTTACGGTACAGGGCCGGTGTCAGGCCGTAGGCACGGACGAACCAGCGGCCGAGATGACTCTGGTCGGCGAAGCCCAGCGCCATGGCTACCGCCGCCGGTTGTTCGCCCTGGGCGAGCATTCGCCGAGCCCTGGCCAGGCGCAACTGGACAAGGTAGGCATGGGGCGCGATGCCATACGCAGCCTTGAAGGCGCGGGTCAGGCGGAAACGGTCGACGCCCGTAGCAGTGGCCAGTTGATCGAGGCCGATGTCGTATTGTGCGTGGGCGTGCAGGTATTCCCGGGCTTTCTGCGCGACCCGGGGCAGGCGTGGATCTTCGCCATAGCGCGTGCGCCAGTGCAAATGGCTGGTCAGGCGTTCGAGCAAACCATCCAGGGCAGTTTGCCGGACGATTTTCAGTTCGCCGCGGTGCAGGGTTTCGAACGCCAGGCTGGTGGCCTGAGCCAGGCGTGCATCGGTTGCCAGGGTGTTGGCGAAGCTCAATTGGCCGTGGTCGGGGGCCTTGTCGAACACGGCGGCGAGTTCGCGCTGCAACCACTGTGGGTCGAGGTACAGCATGCGGTAGGTGAAACCGCTATCGGTCGGGGCTTCGCCGTCGTGAATGTCTCCCGGCTCGATCAGGAACACCTTGCCCGGTGTGCTTCGGTGTCTGGCGCGCCGGCAGTTGAATTGCTGCACGCCTTGCTCGGTTACGCCCACCAGATAACTGTCATGCCAGTGCGGGTCGTAGGCGTGCCCTTCGAAATGCGCGCGCAGGGTCTCGATGCCGGTGTCGACATCCTGGGCCAGATCGATCCAGTTGTGAGACGTCATGCTGCACCTGTGGGACGGATTGCCGAACGATTTAACCCCCGCACCAGCCTCGAAGCCTAGAACGTTTGTGCAGCTTGTCAGCTGAACAGCCCGGCGGCGATATTGATCGAAAACCCGAGAATGGCCGTATTGAACAGAAAACCGATCAGCGACTGCGCCAGTACGATCTTGCGCAAATCACGGGTGGCCACGCCGACATCCGAGGTCTGCACCGCCACGCCGATGGTGAACGAAAAGTACAGGAAGTCCCAATAGTTGGGCGTTGTCAGGCCTTCGGCAAAACGCAGTGCCGGGTCTTTGCCTTCCCAGGTATAAAACAGCCGCGCGTAATGCACGCTGAAAATCACCCCGATCAGCAGCCACGAACCGATCACCGTCAACGCGGTGAAACCGTAATGCAGGAGCTTGCGGGTGGTTTCCAGGTCTTTGCCGCCGGCCAGTTCGAAGGCGATGGTCGCCAGGCTGGCAATCGCCGCAATGCACACCACGAACAGCACCAGCCCGGCGTTTTCGTCTTCGATCTCGGCAATGCGTTTGACGTCTGCCGCTTTCGAGCGCGCGACCAGCCAGAACATCAGAATCAGGTAAGTCCAGACCCCGGCGTCCCAGCCGATGAGGATTTTGCTGATGATCGAATCGGCTGGCACCAGGATACCCGCTGCGATACCGAGCGTTGCGGCGGCAGACAGTCGGGGGTGGGTGTGGGTGAGGTAGGGCATGAAGGCTCAATGGGTCGCAACGGTGTGAACACCTTAGCCCAGCGCAGTCTGTTATGACCACAGTCCGCAGACGATGAGCTCCTTATGGGAGCCGGCAAGCCGGCTCCCACAAGGATAAGTTTCGGTCAGGTCTATTGATGGCGCTTGCGCACCAGCTTCATCACCACCACAAAAAACACCGGCACGAACAGCACCGCCAGGGTCGCGGTGATCATCCCGCCGATCACCCCGGTGCCGATGGCTTGCTGGCTCGCCGAGCTGGCCCCGGTGGCAATCGCCAGCGGCACTACGCCAAGGATGAACGCCAACGAGGTCATGACGATCGGCCGCAACCGCAGGCGCGCTGCCTGCAACGTGGCGTCGATCAGGTCATGACCTTCGTCGTACAGGCTCTTGGCGAATTCGATGATCAGGATCGCGTTCTTCGCCGACAGGCCGATGATGGTGATCAGCCCGACCTTGAAGAACACATCGTTGGGCATGCCGCGCAAGGTCACCGCCAGCACCGCGCCAAGCACGCCCAGTGGCACCACCAGCAGCACCGAGGTCGGGATCGACCAGCTCTCGTACAGCGCCGCCAGGCACAGGAACACGATCAGCAACGACAGGCCGAGCAGGATCGGCGCCTGGCTGCCGGACAAGCGCTCCTGCAATGACAGGCCGGTCCATTCCTGGCCAAGCCCCGCCGGCCCCAACGCCACCAGCCGTTCGATCTCAGCCATGGCCTGGCCGGTGCTGTGACCGGGTGTCGGTTCACCGGAAATACTGATTGCCGGGTAACCGTTGTAGCGGGTGAGCTGCGCCGGACCTTGAATCCACCTGGCCTGGACGAAGGCTGACAGCGGCACCATCTTCCCGGTGTTGTTACGCACGTGGATCTTCAGCAGATCGTCCACCTGACTGCGTTGGTCACCTTCGGCTTGCACCACAACGCGTTGCATTCGCCCCTGATTGGGGAAGTCGTTGATGTAGGTCGAACCGACGGCGGTGGAGAGCACGCTGCCGATGTCGGCAAAAGACACGCCCAAGGCATTGGCCTGTTTGCGGTCGACGATCAATTGCACCTGCGGCGCTTCCGCCAAGGCGCTTTCGCGCACGTTCATAAGGATCGGGCTCTTTTGCGCGGCTGCCAGCAACTCGGTGCGTGCCTGCATCAACGTAGCGTGGCCAAGCCCGCCACGGTCTTGCAGACGGAACTCGAAACCGCTCGACGTACCGAGGCCATCCACCGGTGGTGGCAACACGGCGAAGGCCATTGCGTCCTTGATCTGGCTGAGGGCGATGTTGGCGCGGTCGGCAATCGAACTGGCCGAGTCATCGCTGCCACGTTTTGACCAATCCGTCAGCGTCGAGAACGCCAACGCCGCATTCTGCCCGCTACCGGAGAAGCTGAAGCCAAGAATCACCACGCTGTCACCGACGCCGGGTTCGCCAGCGTTGTGCGCCTCGATCAACTCGGCCACTTGCACGGTACGGTTCTTGGTTGCGCCCGGCGGCAATTGAATGTCGGTGATGGTGTAACCCTGGTCTTCCGTCGGCAAGAACGAAGAGGGCAGACGCACGAAGCACAGCCCCAGACCGATCAGCAACACGCCGTAGATCAGCAGGTAGCGGCCAGTGCGCTTGAGTGCATAGGCAACCCAGCCTTGATACCGGTCAGTGAGTTGCTCGAACCAACGGTTGAAGCCGCCAAAGAAGCCGGTTTTTTCGTGATGCTCACCCTTGGCAATCGGCTTGAGCAAGGTCGCGCACAGCGCCGGGGTCAAGGTCAGGGCCAGGAACGCCGAGAACAGGATCGAGGTGGCCATGGACAACGAGAACTGCCGGT
This sequence comes from Pseudomonas reinekei, assembly GCF_001945365.1. Taxonomy (GTDB): domain Bacteria; phylum Pseudomonadota; class Gammaproteobacteria; order Pseudomonadales; family Pseudomonadaceae; genus Aquipseudomonas; species Aquipseudomonas reinekei. Next base: position 231,494 of record NZ_MSTQ01000001.1, on the reverse strand, counting down.
AGATCACTCCCACCGAACCCTGCATGAACGCCATCGGGATGAATACCGCGACCAGTACCAAGGTGATGCCGATGATCGCCCCGGTGATCTGCTTCATCGCCTTGCGCGTGGCTTCCTTGGGCGATAACCCCTCGGTGGCCATGATCCGCTCGACGTTTTCCACCACCACAATCGCGTCGTCCACCAGGATGCCGATGGCCAGCACCATGCCGAACATGGTCAGCACGTTGATCGAGAACCCCAGGGCCAGCATGGTCGCAAAGGTGCCCATCAACGCCACCGGCACCACCAGCGTCGGAATCAGCGTATAGCGGATGTTCTGCAGGAACAGGAACATCACCGCGAACACCAGCAGCATTGCTTCGCCCAGTGTGTAGACCACTTTGGTGATCGAGACCTTGACGAAGGGTGAGGTGTCGTACGGTATCTTGTATTCCACGTTCGCCGGGAAGTAGCGCGACAGTTCATCCATCTTCGCCCGCACCAGGGTGGCGGTGCTCAGGGCGTTGGCCCCGGGCGAGAGTTGCACACCGACGGCGGTCGAAGGCTTGCCGTTCAGGCGCGTGGAAAACTGGTAGTCCTGACTGCCTATCTCGACTCGCGCCACATCACCGATGCGCACGGTGGAGCCGTCGGGATTGGCCTTGAGCACGATGTCGGCGAATTCTTCCGGCGTCGACAACTGGCCTTTGACCAGAATCGTCGCGGTGATTTCCTGGGTGCTGCGGCTCGGCAAGTCACCGATGCTGCCGGCCGAGACCTGGGCGTTTTGCGCGACGATGGCGGCATTGACGTCGGCGGGCGTGAGGTTGAAGCCGATCAGCTTCCGCGGGTCGATCCAGATGCGCATCGCCCTTTCGGCGCCGTACAGCTGCGCCTTGCCGACGCCGTCCAGACGCTTGATTTCGTTCATCACATTGCGCGCCAGATAGTCGCTGAGCGCGACGTCGTCGAGCTTGCCGTCGCTGGACGTCAGGGTGATCAACAGTAGAAAACCGGCGGAGACTTTTTCCACCTGCAAACCCTGTTGGTTCACCGCTTGCGGCAGGCGCGACTCCACGACCTTGAGGCGGTTTTGCACATCCACCTGGGCCATCTCCGGATCGGTGCCCGGCTGGAAAGTCGCCTTGATCGTGGCGCTGCCGAGGCTGCTTTGCGATTCGAAATACAACAGGTGATCAGCGCCGTTGAGTTCTTCCTCGATCAGGCTGACCACGCTTTCGTCAACGGTCTGTGCCGAAGCGCCCGGGTATACGGCGTAAATTTCGATTTGCGGCGGCGCGACATCGGGGTACTGCGCCACCGGTAACTGCGGAATGGCCAGGGCACCGGCCAGCAGGATGAACAGCGCGACCACCCAGGCGAATACCGGGCGGTCGATAAAGAACTGCGGCATAAACAAGCGTCCTGCTTACTGACCAGAAACCTGGGCAAGTGGAAGAGGGGAGTCGTCGATCTGCACTTTCTCGCCGGGACGGGCGTGTTGCAGGCCTTCGGTGACGATACGATCGCCGGGTTTCAGGCCGTTGGTCACGACCCAGCGATCGTTTTGCACCTGGCCCAGTTCAACCGTTTGCTGGCTGATGCGCTGTTCGGCGTCGAGCACCAGCACTTGGGCAATGCCGGCGCTGTCCCGCTGGATCGCCCGCTGCGGTACGCTGATGCCTTGCTGGTTGACCGCTTGCTCCAGGCGAACGCGCACGAAACTGCCGGGCAACAGGTCGAGGTCCGGGTTGGGGAATTCACTGCGCAGAATGATCTGGCCGGTACCCGGGTCGACGCTGATGTCGCTGAACAGCAACTTGCCCGGCAACGGGTAGAGGCTGCCGTCGTCCTGAATCAATGTGGCTTTGGCCTGCCCTTGGCCGACTTCTTTCAACTGACCGGAGCGGAAGGCCCGACGCAGTTCGTTGAGTTCGCGAGTCGACTGGGTCAGGTCGGCGTGGATCGGGTTCAGCTGTTGAATTAACGCCAGTGGCGTGGTTTCGTTCTGGCCCACCAGTGCGCCTTCGGTGACCAGCGCACGACCGATGCGCCCGGAAATCGGCGCGGTGACGGTGGCGTAGCCCAGGTTCAGTTTCGCCCGGTCGACAGCAGCTCTGTTGGCGGCGACATCAGCGATGGTATGCCGAACGGCGACCCGGGCGTTGTCATAGTCCTGGCCACTGATGGCATTGCCTTCGATCAACTGGGCGTAGCGCTGTTCCAGCAGCTTTGCCTGAAACGCATTGGCCTCGGACTTGTGCAGCGCGGCTTCGGCGCTGTCCAGGTCAGCCTTGAACGGTGCCGGATCGATGCGGAACAGCACATCGCCTTTTTTCACGTCGGTGCCTTCGTGGAAGGTGCGTTGCAGGACCACGCCCGCCACCCGGGCGCGCACTTCAGCGATGCGCGGCGCGGCAATACGTCCGCTCAGTTCGCTGCTGATCGACAGCGGTCGGGCTTCGATGGTTTCGATACGAACACTGGCCAGTGGCGGCTGCTCTTCGGCTGTCGGAGCCTTGTCGCACGCGCTCAGCGCCAATGCCAGTGCGATCAGGCTGAGCCTGGCTAACAGATTCTTTGACATGAATGACCCCAATAATGACCCCAGCATCCTACCGGGCGTCGGCGAGGGTAGCGGTGAAGCTTTGTAGGCGCTGTGTGAAATTGTGTAAGGGTTTTGCTCGAGCGTGCATGAGGGCGTATATCCTGCAAGCCTTGATTACTTTTGCGCTGGGTCGACTACCTTCGCGAGCAGGCTCGCGAAGGCGGTCTATCGAACGCCACCGCACTTTCTGGAAGCACCTGATGCCCAACATCCTCCTGGTCGAAGACGACACCGCCCTCGCCGAACTGATCGCCAGTTATCTGGAACGCAACGGCTACTCCGTCAGCGTGATCAGCCGCGGCGACCACGTGCGCGAGCGGGCGCGGCTCAATCCGCCGGACCTGGTGATCCTTGACCTGATGCTGCCCGGCCTCGATGGCCTGCAAGTCTGTCGCTTGCTGCGCGCCGATTCGGCAGCGTTGCCGATCCTGATGCTCACCGCCCGCGACGACAGCCACGATCAGGTGCTGGGCCTGGAAATGGGCGCCGATGACTACGTGACCAAACCCTGCGAGCCGCGCGTCCTGCTGGCCCGGGTGCGCACCTTGCTGCGCCGCAGCAGTCTCAGCGAACCCCAGACCGCCAACGACCGCATCCTCATGGGCAACCTGTGCATCGACCTGTCCGAGCGCACCGTCACCTGGCGCGGGCAATTGGTCGAACTGTCCAGCGGCGAATACAACCTGCTGGTGGTGCTGGCCCGGCATGCCGGCGAAGTGCTAAGCCGTGACCAGATCCTGCAACGCCTGCGCGGCATCGAGTTCAACGGCACCGACCGCTCGGTGGACGTGGCGATTTCCAAGCTGCGGCGCAAATTCGACGACCACGCCGGCGAGGCTCGCAAGATCAAGACCGTGTGGGGCAAGGGTTACCTGTTCAGCCGTTCCGAGTGGGAATGCTGAGCCGATGTTCAGAATCCTCTTTCGTCTTTCCCTGGTGACCATCGTCTCGTTCAGTGCGGCGATTTACCTGGTGCCAGATCTGGTGATCAAGGTCTTCCACGAGCGCTTTGTCACCTACAACCTTGATTATTCCCGAGGGCTGCAAACCCTCATGGTCAAACAATTCAAGGCCGTACCGACCGAGCAATGGCCGGCGCTGGCGGCGCAAATGGACAAGGAATTTCATCCACTGCAGATCGTCCTCAGCGGCAATGACGACGCAGGGTTTTCCGTAGACGAGCAGCAACGCTTGCAACGCGGCGAATACGTGGTGCGCGTGGGGGATTGGGGTTGGCGCACCCTGGCGGTGGCACCGCTGGACGAGCGCACCGTGGTGCAGATGGTCGTGCCGCCGGACCCGATGGACGTGAGCCTGTTGTACTGGAGCATCAACGTGCTGATCGGCGCGACCATGCTCGCGTGCCTGTTGCTGTGGCTGCGCCCGCACTGGCGCGATCTGGAACGGCTCAAACGTGCCGCCGAGCGTTTCGGCAAGGGCCACTTGAGTGAGCGTACGCAAATTGCCCCCAGTTCCAACATCGGCAGCCTGGCCAACGTCTTCGACACCATGGCCGGTGACATCGAAAACCTGCTTAACCAGCAGCGCGATTTGCTTAACGCGGTCTCCCATGAGCTGCGCACGCCGCTGACCCGGCTGGATTTTGGCCTGGCGCTGGCGCTTTCCGATGACTTGCCTGCTACCAGCCGCGAGCGCTTGCAAGGCTTGGTTGATCACATTCGTGAACTCGATGAGTTGGTGCTGGAGTTACTGTCGTACAGTCGCCTGCAAAATCCGGCGCGAGTGCCGGAACAGGTCGAGGTTTCGCTGGATGAATTCATCGACAGCATTCTGGGCAGTGTCGATGACGAGCAATCGCCGGACATCGTCATCGACGTGCTGCTCCACGGCCAGCTCGAACGCTTCAGCCTCGATCCGCGACTGACCGCCCGCGCCCTGCAAAACCTGCTGCGCAACGCCATGCGCTACTGCGAGAAGCGCATTCAGATTGGCGTGCAGGTGTGCCCCAAAGGTTGTGAAATCTGGGTCGATGACGACGGTATCGGCATCCCGGATGATGAGCGCGAACGGATCTTCGAACCGTTCTACCGCCTCGACCGCAGCCGCGACCGGGCCACCGGCGGGTTTGGCCTGGGGCTGGCGATCAGTCGTCGGGCGATTGAGACGCAGGGCGGTACATTGACGGTCGAAGCTTCTCCGTTGGGTGGGGCCAGGTTTCGCTTGTGGTTGCCGGCACCGGTTTAGCGTCACTCGACCTGTCATTCCTGACAGTAGCCAACCGCGTCAATTCGGCGTTTCATGGAAAACACGCAGTCAAGCTGTCGCGCCACCCACTGATGACCGGAGGCGAGTGATGGGAACACCTACAATAAAAACAACAGGCGAGGGCACGATCAGCGCCATCAGGAACGTCTGGATCGATTCGACGTGGACCCGGTTCGCGATGGTCCTGCCTGACGAAGGCAGTTCCAAAGTGGCTGTACGCATCGGGCCGAACCTCACGGCGGATGGCGAGGACAGCTTTCGCGTCGGCGACAAGGTGAGATTCACCGTGCTGACGGAACCAGCGGGGGAGTTTCCAAGGGTGCAGGATTTAGTCAAGTCCGCCGACATCAACACGTTCTGACAGACCCTCCCCTGTGGCGAGCGAGCTTGCACGCGCTGAGTCGCGCGGCGGCCCCCGGCATTCTTTCAGTTACACGGTGCAAGCCGGATTGACGACGGCTGCGCCGCCGAGCGGGAGCGAGCTCCCTCGCCACAGAAGCCGGTACATGCCGGAGGGTCAGGCGCTCAATCGACCGCGCAGCGTCGTGGCCATCGCCTCCAGTTCTGCCGCCGGGTTATGCCCGATCAGCATCCACGCGTGTTGCATACCGGCCCAATAAACGATGTTCATCCCGTGCCGACGTTCCCGGACAAAATGCCGGCTACCGCTGTTGGAGCGGGTGATGCACAGCGCCATCGGGCCGTGGACCGGGTCGAGGTAGGTAATCTGGGCGATCGGCACACCGTCGTACTCAAGGATTTGCGCTCGCTTGATTTCAGCGCGAGGCAAGGCCAGCTGCACCGGTGAAAGACTCAAGTCCAGGCTGGTCTCGATCGTGTGCAATTGCGAGCGCTGGGTGGCTTCGTCGTTGGGCAAATGGTCGAGCGTTTGCGGGATGTAGAGCACCATGTAATCGGCCACCAACTGGCGCCAGTTATCGTTTTCCTGGCTGGCTTGCCAGCTGAGGAACAAACGGTCCGCGAGCACGCCGCTTACCACCAGCCCGGCTGCCGCCGCGAGGAACCGGCGCCGACCAAGGGGCGGGCGGGTTGCCGAGGGCAAGGTGTCGAGCATGGCTTGCATGCGATCCACCGGGGCCTGGTTCACCAACTCGTCATAGGCGGACTTGAACGGCAGGCTGCTGCGGTTCAGCCATTGCAGGCGCAGGCCGAGCATCGGGTCTTCGGCCACGGCGGCGTCGATGCGCTGGCGCTGTTCGCTGTCGAGTTGGTTGTCGAGATACGCCACCAGTTGCTCATCCGTGGGGTTCACGTTCATCGACGTTCTCCGTGAGTGGAGGGGTTCGGTACGGCTTGTAAGGGCGGGTACTCGGCCAGTTTGGCCCGGGCAGTGGCCAGGCGACTCATCACGGTGCCGATGGGCACCTGCAGCACTTCGGCGACTTCGCGGTAGGACAAGCCTTCGACATAAGCCAGAAACACGGTTTCCCGCTGGGTTTCCGGCAGCGCATCGACGCGGCGGATGACTTGCGCCGCCATCACATGGGTTTGCGCTGCGTACTCACCGTCGAACGACAACACCTGTTCACCCTCTATCGTGCCTTGCCCGTGCCGCACCCGACGCGCTCGTATTTCGTTGAGCCAGATCGAATGCAGAATGCTCATCAGCCAATGGTCCATGCGCGTCCCCGGCGCAAACTGCGCGGCCCGTTCCAACGCCCGCACACAGGTGGCCTGCACCAGATCTTCGGCCACATGCCTTTGTCGAGACAACAGCAGTCCGTAACGCCACAAACGCGCCAGATGCTGGCCCAGTTCTGCCCGTATTGCCTGATCGCTGGCGATAGCGACCTCCGCGTGTTCGATAGGTCAGGTTTTCGATGAGTCGTTGATGGCTTCAGCCAGGTCCTGATACTCCTCGCAAACGGTGTTGCCGCATATCGATTTGATCTGCTGCAACTGCTCCTGTGCGAGGGCCAGTTGCCCCTTGATCACGTAGGCTTCACCCAGGTACTCGCGAACCTGCGCATAGTGGGGATCGAGTTTCACCGATTGCAGGTAGTAACCGATACCTTCGTCAGTGCGACCCAGTTTACGCGTCGCGTAGCCACGATAGTTCAACGCTTTGGCTGTGTTCGGCTGTTTGAGCGTGTCGAGCAGCGCCAGGGCTTCTGCATAGCGCCCGTCCTTGGCCAACTGATAGGCGTAATCGGTGCGATCGGCGTCCGATACATGCTGGCTGGTCTGCTTGACGCATTTCTGCGCTTTGGTATCGAACACCTGATCCCTGGGGCACTGCGGCTTGGCGGGCGTATCTTCCTCGCCATTGGCCCATGCCTGTGAACCGGACAGCATGACAGCAAGCATCAACGGTGCCGTAAAAATCGATAAACGGTTATTCATGAGTGAAGCTCCATGCATGTCAGGGGGGGGGGCATCGCGTTGACTGTCAGAACGTGAACACGCCAGCGTGAGCATTTATTCATTTTTTTGTGCGGTTGTATGTAACGACAGATCGGATCGGCTGCGGCCTATGCACTCCATCCTCTCCCGGCTGGTCCCGCATTTGGCCGAACCACTGCCTTACTGCCTCCCACAATGCCTTGTTATAGTTCGGGCCTCTTTTTCGCCCGCTAAAGGATCACTGGCATGACTCAATACACTGCGTTCAACGTCGAACTGGTCGATAAAATTGCACATGTACAGATCAATCGCCCGGAAAAGATCAATTCGATGAATGCTGCGTTCTGGCGTGAGATCGTCGAGATTTTCCAGTGGATCGACGACACCGACGAAGTGCGCGTGGTGGTCCTCAGCGGTGCCGGTAAACATTTTTCCTCGGGCATCGACCTGATGATGCTGGCCGGTGTGGCCAATGAACTGGGCAAGGACGTCGGGCGCAACGCGCGCCTGCTGCGACGCAAAATCCTCACCCTGCAAGCCTCTTTCAACGCTGTCGACAACTGCCGTAAACCGGTGCTCGCCGCCATCCAGGGTTATTGCCTGGGCGGTGCCATCGACCTGATCGCCGCCTGCGACATGCGTTACGCCGCCGAAGACGCACAGTTCTCAATCAAGGAAATCGACATCGGCATGGCCGCCGACGTTGGAACGTTGCAACGCTTGCCGCGAATCATCGGGGACGGCATGCTGCGTGAACTGGCTTACACGGGCCGCACCTTCGGCGCCGACGAAGCGCGGGGCATGGGTCTGGTCAATCGCGTTTACAGCGACACCGCCAACCTGCTCGACGGCGTCATGGGCATTGCCCGGGAAATTGCCAGCAAGTCGCCGATTGCGGTCACCGGCACCAAGGAAATGATCAGCTACATGCGCGATCACCGCATCGACGACGGCCTCGAATACGTCGCCACCTGGAACGCCGCCATGTTGCAATCCACTGACTTGCGCGTGGCCATGGCCGCCCATATGAGCAAACAGAAACCCGAATTTCTGGATTGATTGAAAAATGACTTCACGCTGGACCACTGCAGTACTGGACACCGACCAACCCGGCGGCTGGGCCGTGGCGCGTAGCCCGGAAGGTTTTTTGTTCGACGACAATGGCGCACTGTTTCCCCGGGAATGGCTCAAACGTCAGGACCTGTCGATGCTTGCCGAACATGGCATCGGCCACCTCGACGGAGAGCCGGTGTACCTGCTGGAATTACGCAGCCCCGCTGCGGTGCCGGGCTGCAACTGGAAAGGCTTGCGGGCGTTCATGCTCGACGGCGATCACACGGTGTACAAGGTGCTCGGCTACGCCGCGCAGATCGGCACCTGGGCCCGTGAGCATCGTTTTTGCGGTAACTGTGGTCAAGCCATGACCCAGGTGCCGCGCGAACGGGCGATGTATTGCCAGCCGTGCGAACTGCGCAGCTACCCACGGATCTCGCCGAGCATGATCGTGTTGGTGACCCGTGGCGATGAAGTGCTGCTGGCACGCTCGCCACGGTTCGTTAGCGGGGTCTACAGCACCTTGGCGGGGTTCGCCGAACCGGGCGAATCGGCCGAGGACTGCCTGATTCGCGAGGTGCGCGAAGAAGTGCGGATCGAGGTCAAGAATATCCAGTACATGGGCAGTCAGTGCTGGCCGTTCCCGCATTCGATGATGCTCGGCTTCCACGCCGAGTATGCCGGTGGGGAAATCGTCTGCCAGGAAGACGAGATCGAAGACGCCCAGTGGTTCAACGTGCACGAACTGCCGCCGTTGCCGGCATCACGTTCGATTGCCCGTTACTTGATCGACGTCTACGTGGCCCGTCGTTTAGGCCACGCTGAACCAGTGTTGCCAGGCTAGCCGCACGGTCAGCCCCAGCACCACGGTGATGAACACCGGACGGATGAATTTCGCGCCGCCGCTGATGGCGGTGCGAGCCCCGAAAAAGGCACCGACCATCACCGACAGCCCCATGCTCAGGCCGATGATCCAGTCCACTTGCCCGGAAAAAATGAACACCGACAGCGCCGCCGCGTTGCTGACGAAGTTCATGCTGCGCGCCACGCCGCTGGCCTTGACCAGATCGATGGGATACATCAACAGGCTGCTGACGGTCCAGAACGCACCGGTGCCGGGACCGGCCACGCCATCGTAGAAACCGAGGCTGAAACCCTGGGTCGATTGCCACTTTTTCCTGATCGGCGCGTTGCTGTCCAGCGGCGCTTTCGGCGTGCCGCCAAACAACAGATAAAGGCCACAGGCGAAAACGATCACCGGCAACATCTTGTTCAGCCATTCTGCCGGCAGGTAATGCGCGACCACGGCACCGGTCAGTGCGCCGACCAAGGTGCCGACGATGGCGTGCACCCATAGCCGTGGGTGGAACAATTTGCGGCGGTAGAAGGTGAAACTGGCGATGGCCGAGCCGAAGGTCGAGCTGAGTTTGTTGGTGCCCAGCACCAGGTGCGGTGGCAGGCCGGCCGTGAGCAGGGCCGGGGTGGTCAACAGACCGCCCCCGCCGGCAATGGCGTCGATGAAACCGGCAATGAATGCGACGAAGGCCAGAATGGCCAGGGTGCTGAGGTCTACGCTGAGTTCGAAAGGCATGGAAGATCGGCTTAATCGGCAGGGGCGCAGAAAAGGGCTGCGGGGAAGGGCCGGTATGTTACCTATATCCAACTGATGCGGCGAGCCGTCTGGCCTGCACGCGAAGACTGACGGATAAGCCCTGCATCACTTGCGTTCAGGCCCGTTTATTGGCTGACGCTTTGAGCGTTGCAAGCTTTTGTGGCGAGGGAGCTTGCTCCCGCTTGAGTGCGTAGCGCTCACAAGATGTTGGGGCCGCTTCGCAGCCCAGCAGGAGCAAGCTACCTCGCCACAGAGCTCGTCCGCCCTTAAATAAAGGGCTGACGCGCCAGGTTTACAAGCCCAGATCCGACAGGCCTGGGTGATCATCCGGACGACGACCCAGCGGCCAGTGGAACTTGCGCTCGCTTTCCTTGATCGGCATGTCGTTGATGCAGGCAAACCGGTTAGCCATCAAGCCATTCTCGTCGAATTCCCAGTTCTCGTTGCCGTAGGAGCGGAACCAGTTGCCCGAATCGTCGTGCCATTCATAGGCGTAACGCACGGCGATGCGGTTGTCGGTAAAGGCCCACAGTTCCTTGATCAAGCGATAGTCCAGTTCCTTGGCCCACTTGCGGGTCAGGAAGCCCTTGGCTTCTTCTCGGTTGTAGGCGAACTCGGCGCGGTTACGCCACTTGGTGTCCAGGGTGTAGGCCAGCGACACGCGTGCCGGGTCGCGGGAGTTCCAGCCATCTTCGGCCAGGCGAACTTTTTCGATGGCCGATTCACGGGTGAAGGGCGGCAATGGCGGACGAACTTCGGCGTTGGACATTATAAAATCTCCGAATCAATTTAAAGTTGTAAACACGTTGTCGGGCTCGATTAAGTGGCTACAGGTCCAATAACTTTCGCGCCATGCATTGCGCATTATCGGCGGCACTGTGATCACCCATTACAAGCGCCACGGTAATGGCACCGTCAATCAGGATCAGCAGTTGTTTGGCCAGCAACTGCGGATTCTCGGCGCCATATTCGGTACACAGCTCGCACACGTAGTCGAGCAGCTTTTGTTTGTGGTCCCTGGCAACCAGACGGACCGGATCTAGCGGGTCGCCGGTTTCCCCGCTGGTGTTGATGAACGCGCAGCCCCGAAAGCCTTCTGAGACAAACCACGACTTGAGCACGGTGAACAGGTTGAGCAGGCGCTCGGTCGGGGTTGCGGCCTGTCCGACTTCGGTTCTGTACCAGTGCATCCAGCGTTGGTCGCGGCGTTGCAGGGCGGCGACAGTCAGCTCCTCCTTGTTGGCGAAGTAGCGGTAGATACTTTTTCTGGAGACGCCGGCGGTCTTCACCAGAAGATCCATGCCAGTGGCAGCGATGCCACTTTTGTAGATCAACTTTTCGGTGACATCCAGAATGATGTCGCGTGTGTCGTTGCGAGTGATTTCGTTCATGGGGAAAATAGTAGAACGATCGTTCTCCTTGGTCAAATTATTTTTTGTGAACAGATGAATTGCCATCGCCGGCAGGCTGGTCCCCATCGATGGACGCGTTCCAAAGACGGGAGCCAGCCTGCTGACGATGGGGCCATTACAGACAGCAACAAGACCCAAGCCGATCCATGGTGTAAGCTCTCGAACTCTCTGGATTCGACCCATTGCGAGCCCTATGCCGTCGCTTTTCAAACGCTCCCTGCTGCCTAAACTGCGCAGTTTCCCGCTGACCGCCGATGCCGTCACCATCCTCTCCGGCGCCGCCGAGTTCCGTCGTTGCCTGCTGGAAAAAATCGCCAGCGCCACTCAGCGCATCTATATCGTTGCGCTGTACCTGCAACAGGATGAGGCCGGTCAGGAAATTCTCGATGCCTTGCACGCCGCCAAACTGGCGCGTCCGCAACTTGACGTGGTGGTGGTCGTTGACTGGTTGCGCGCCCAGCGCGGTTTGATCGGTGCCGGCAAACAACCGGGCAACTCGGCCTGGTACCAGGAGATGACCCGTACCTACGCCAGTGAAGTGCCGGTGTATGGCGTGCCGGTGCAAACCCGCGAGTTGTTCGGCGTGTTGCATTTAAAGGGCTTCATTATCGATGACTGCGTGATCTACAGCGGTGCGAGTCTGAACAACGTCTACCTGCACAAACTCGACAAGTACCGCTACGACCGTTATCACCTGCTGTACAACAGCCCCCTGGCCGATTCGATGCAGCATCTTGTTCAGCATGGCCTGGTGGCCTCCAAAGCAGTGCATCGCCTCGACTTGCCGAACCTGCCGACCACCCGCAGCCTGCGCAACGACATCGGCGATCTGCGCAGCCGCCTCAAGCACGCTGCGTATGACACCACCCAGGGTTCCACGGACAAGAGCGGTTTGTCCGTCAGTCCGTTACTGGGCGTGGGCAAGAACAATCCACTGAGCCGGGTGATCGGCGAGTTGATCGCCAGCGCCAGGCATCAACTGACCATCTGCACGCCCTACTTCAACTTGCCGTTGGCCGTCACTCGGGAAATCAACCGGGCGCTGGCGCGGGGCGTGAAGATCGACATCGTGGTCGGCGACAAGACCGCCAACGATTTCTACATCCCGCCGAGCGAGCCGTTCAAAGTGATTTCGGCGTTGCCGTACCTCTACGAAATCAGTCTGCGTCGCTTCGCCAAGCGCCATCAGCGCAACATCGACAGCGGTCAGTTGAACCTGCACCTGTGGAAGGATGGCGACAACACCTACCACCTCAAAGGCATGTGGATCGATCAGCGCTACACCTTGCTGACCGGCAACAATCTCAATCCGCGAGCATTCCGCCTCGATCTGGAAAACGCCTTGCTGATCGATGATCCGAAAGGCGAGCTGTTGGAACCGCGTCGGACTGAACTGGCGCAGATCTTTCAGCACACCAGCCGTATCGAGCGTTATCAGGACCTGGACACCTTGCCCGAGTACCCGGCGGGGGTTGCTAAGTTTCTCAAACGTGTCAGTCGGGTGCGGATCGAGCGATTGTTGTACCGCATTCTGTAGGCTTCACATATTCAGTTCAAACCAAGCTTGCCCCGCAACGTCGACAAATCCTCAGCCAGTGTATTGACCGGACCGACCAGCGCTTTGCGGTCGTTTTCCTTCACTTTGTCGTAAGTCTCGAAACCGCCATCCTGGGTCTTGTACTTGGCCAGGATGGTGTTCACCGTGGTGAAGTTTTTGTCGACTTTGGCGACGAGCGCAGCGTCCTGTTTTTCGATTTGCGGACGGAACAGATCGACGATTTTATTGGCGCCGTCGATGTTGCCCTGGAAGTCATACAGATCGGTGTGGCTGTAGCGATCTTCCTCGCCGGAGACTTTGGTGGCCGCCACTTCTTCAAGTAATGCAGCGGCACCGCCTACAACTTTTTCCGGTGGGAACGTCAGGCCGGCGACGCGGGTTTGCAGGTCTTTGACGTCTTTGTTCAAGCCGTCCGCCAGGTCGCCTAGCCCCTGGGTGCTGTTCTGCGAGAACAACGAATATTCGATGCGGTGAAAACCGGTGAAGTCTTCGGCGCTCACGCCTTTTTCATGGTCGTCGACACGTGAGTCGATGGCGGCATCAAGGTCACTGAACAGTTCGGCGATCGGCTCGATCGACTCGTAGTAAACCCGGGTTGGCGCGTAGAGCTTTTTCGCAGTGGCCAGGTCGCCTTGTTTCACCGCGTCGGTGAACTGCTGGGTGTGGCTGGCCAGTTCATCGAGCTGCTCGGTGACGTAGATCTTGTAATCGGAAATCGGCTGCACCAACGCCAGCGGCGCCGTGGCCGCGAACGCTGAAAATGGGGTGTTGAGCAAGCCTAGGGTCAGCATTAACGCCAGTGGCGACTTTTTCATGGGACGGCTCCGTGTTGGGTTGTTCAGGCGGTTTTTGTGGGTTGTATGGCAGCCAGCAGGGCGCGACCGATGAAGTCCCGGTCGCCCGTCACGCCGGGCAGGGTGAAGAAGTAACCGCCGCCCACCGGTTTGAGGTATTCCTCCAGCGGCTCGCCATTGAGGCGGGTTTGCACGGTGATGAAGCCTTTCTCCAGATCTGCCTGATAGCAAATGAACAACAGGCCCATGTCGAGCTGACCGTTTTTGTTGACGCCGTTGGAGTAGTTGAATGGCCGGCGCAGGATCAGGTTGGCCTGGGTTGCGGCCGTGCGCGGGTTGGCCAGACGGATGTGCGCGTTGAGCTTGGTCAGCTTGCCTTCGGGGTCCTTGGCGTAGTCCGGGACTTGCGTTTCATGGGTGCCACCCATGGGCGCGCCGCTGCTTTTGACTCGGCCAAGTATGCTTTCCTGCTCCTGCAACGGTGTGCGGTCCCAGCGCTCGACAAAGTTGCGGATGATCCGAACCGCCTGATAGCTGCCGTTCGTGGACCAGGCCGGTTCGTCGCTGCCGGGCTGGACCCAGACGATACGGTCCATGGCCTCGGCATCGTTGGAATCAGGGTTAGCCGAACCATCACGAAAACCGAGGAAGTTGCGTGCGCTCTGCGCCGGCACGCCGGGTTTCGCCGGCGCCTGGGGCGGCACGCTGCCTTCCTGTTTCCAGCGCACCAGCAACAGGTCCGGCAGGTTTTTCACGATGTCGCGCAAGGCGTGAATATTGGTGTCGGCGGTGTTGGCGCAAAACTGCAGGCTCAGGTCGCCGTGGCAGCAATCGGCGTCCAGCGCATCGTTGGGAAAACCGACCATGCGGATCAGGCGCTTGGGCTTGACGGCGGCCAGGCCAAATCGCTCGTCGAACAGAGACTCGCCAACCGAGACGGTGATGGTCAGATTATCCGGGGTGACGACCGGGCCGAGAATCCCCGAGTCCACCGGTGGCAATTTCGGGTCGACCTGAGTCACCGGGCCGCCCTTCATCAGGAACGCGATGCGTTCGTTGAGGGTGCGGAACAGGCGTTCCAGGTCTTCACGATCGGTGGCGAGTACATCAAACGATACCAACATGCCGGACGCCGGGCGTGGGGTGACAATGCCGCTCTGCCGTTTGCCGTGGAAGTCGTGACGGTCTTCGGTTTTATCGCTGCGCGGGGCTTCGGTGACCTGCGCGGGACTGGCGGCCATGGCGGGGCAGCTCAATGCTGTACCGGCCAGGGCGACACCGGCGGCGCCCATGCCCATCAGTACCCGGCGACGTTGAAGGTTGAATGGCTCTGAATCGTTCATCTGAAAAGGGTCTTCTGCTTACAGGCCGGAAAGGCCAAGGGCGGGATCAATGCCATCGAGGGCGTCGGCGAGAGCCTTGGCCTTGTCGGCGATTTGCTGTCGCTGCTGGGCGTTTACGCTGTCGTAACTGGCGTAGCCGTCACTGACGTTAAAACCGTTGAGCTCGGCATCGAAGGCGGCGAGGGCCGAGTCAATCTTCGGCAGCAACTGCGCTGCGGATTTCGCCAGTAACGGCCGCAACAGGTCGACGACCTTGCGGGCGGCGTCGAGGTTGCCGCTGAAACCGTTCAGGTCAGTGTGGCTGTAGCGTTCCTCTTCGCCGCTAATGGCGCGTACCTCGGCAAGGCCGTTGAGGTTGCGCACCACGATGCTCACCAGCTGTTCCGGCGGCAGCGATTGGGCCAGCAGTTGTTGTTTGAGGCGGGTGACGTCGGCGAGCAGGCACTGGGCGACAGGTGCCAGTCCATCAATGTCGCGCTGTTGGAACAGCGCGTATTCGAGGCGGTGGAAGCCGATGAAACCCGGATCCTGCTCGCGCTTCTCGAAGTAATCGGCGCGGGCGTTGATCGTGTTGTCCAGCTCGGCCAGGCGTTGGGCCGCGGGAGCCAGTCGTTGATAAGCCGCACGGGCTGGCGGATACAGGGCTTGCGCCTCGCTCAAGTCGCCGGCGTCGATGGCTTGCTCGAGGGCGGTCACGGCTTTGATCAGCGCTGTGCCCTGCAGGCTCAAGTACACGCGAAACTCTGACAACGGTCCGACAAACGCCACCATGGATGGCTTGGCCTTGGCCGCTGCATCGGACGCCGCCGTCGGCGTGACGTGCAGGGTGCCGCGTGGGTTGCTCAACAGGCCGCAGGTGATCGCGTAGTCGCCGGGCATGAGGTTGGCGTTGATCACCTGACTCAGACCGGGCGCGATGTTCTCGCGCTCCTCGACCACCAGCACGCCATCGAGGATTTCCCATTCAACGGCACGTTCCGAGCGGTTGACGATGCGGAAACTGGTGCGACCGGCCGGCACCGTCAACGCATTGGGTTCGCAGCGTTGGGGGTGAATGGCCACCAGCACTTCGTCGTGGTTGGCCAGGCGTCTGGCGGCGGCGATTTTCGAGGCGTAATAGAACAGGCCACCGGCGGCGATCATCACGATTACCGAACCTGCCACCCCCCAGCGCAAGGCGCGGGGAGGGGAAGGCTGGGAAGGAAATTGGTTTGGCATGGTTGCCCTTACTGGCTGGAAACGGAAGAAGACTGTCTGGACGGGGCAGGGGCGGGGAGGAAAAACATCACCAGCGCCACCAGCAGGTAAATCAGCCAGGCGCCGAGGGTGCTCACGGTCGGCGCATCCTGATAACCGAACATGCCGGCCAGCACCGAGCCCAGCGGGCCATCCATCGGCAGCGAGGCGCTGATGTCGAAAAGCACGGTTTGCAGGTGGTTCCACACCCCGGCTTCATGTAGCGCCTGCACGGAATTGGCGAGAATCCCGGCCGCCACCACGAGGATGAACAGACCGGTCCAGCGAAAGAACGCGCCGAGGTTCAGACGCATGCTGCCGGTGTAGATCAGGAAGCCGACGACGATGGCCAGGATCAGGCCGAGCAGGGCGCCGAGCGGTGCCGCCGGGCCTTCGCTTTGCTGGAACACTGCGAGCAGGAAGAACACCGTTTCCAGGCCTTCCCGGGCCACGGCAAAAAACACCATGGCGATCAGTGCGGTCACCTGATGTCTGGAGCCGGTCAGCGCCAGATCGAGAGACGCGTGCAGCGAATGCTTGATCGAGCGCGCCACCTTGCGCATCCAGAACACCATGGAACTCAAGATGCCCACGGCCACCAGGCCGACCACGCCTTCGAACAGCTCCTGTTGTTTTTGCGGGAATTCAGCGCTGACCAGTTCCAGGCCGCCGCCCACCAGCAGCGCGAGGGCGGCCGCAAGAAAGACGCCGATCCACACGGCGGGCATCCACTGCCCGCGACCGGTCTGTTGAAGGTAACTGGCGATGATGCCAACGATCAACGCGGCCTCGATACCTTCGCGCAGCATGATCAGAAAAGGAACGAGCATTCAGCACCGTCAAGGATTTAGATAGGGTGCTAAGTTGTAACATAATGACACTCATTCCCATATGTGATTGATTGACATTTGGCTGAACCTAAGCTGAACAGTTTGCAAGATCACGCAGTTCCTACACGGATCTCCTTTGCACAAACGGGCTGCGCTAATATGCCCACCACTCAAACACGAACAGGGCATGCCTGGCTCAATGTCGGAAAAAGACACCATCTCCATCCAACTGGTGCGTGAAGCGCTGTTGCAAAGCTGCGCCCCGGGCGCTGTCACCGACGAGGTGTTGCACAAGGTCGGCATTGATCCGTCGCTGTTGGACAACAGCGTCGCGCGGGTCCCGGCTACGTCCTACGCGCGACTGTGGCGCTTGCTGGCCCGGCGTGGCGACGATGAGTTTTTCGGCATGGACCCACGCAAGCTCAAGGCCGGCAGCTTCGAGTTTCTGTGCCGCTGCGCCATGCTCCAGCCGAACGTGGCGGCGGGCCTCACCAGCGGCCTGGGCTTCCTGTCGTTAATGCTCGAACGCATGCCCGCCGAATTGGTTCGCCAGCAAAGCCTGGCAGAAATCGTGCTGCTGGAGAGCGACCACGATCCGCGCCGCGCCTTCACCTATTTCACTTACTGGATGATCGTGCACGGCGTGGCGTGCTGGCTGGCGGGGCGGCGGATTCCGATCCTGGCCATCGAGTTGCGTTGCCCGCCGCCGGATTTTTGCGATGACTATCAGGTGATGTTTTCCGAGAACCTGCGTTTCGACCGGCCACGCACGCGGATGATTGTCTCTGCCGATTGCCTCGACCTGCCGATCAAGCGCACGGCGGAAGAACTCAAGCGATTCCTGGCCCATGCGCCGGCCAACATTCTGGTGAAATATCGCGATCCGCAAAGCCTGGCCAACCGTATCAAGCACGACCTGCGGCAACTGCCCGCCGAACAATGGCCGGAAACCGAAGCCCTGGCCCAACGCCTGTGCATGTCGGCTTCGACCCTGCGTCGTCGGTTGTCAGAGGAAGGCCAGACCTATCAAGGGCTCAAGGACAGCGTGCGCAAGGAATTGGCGATTGTCTGGCTGGCCGAGCCGAGCATCAGCTTCGCCGACATCGCCGCGCGGCTGGGGTTTGCCGATGCGAGTTCGTTCTACAAGGCGTTTCGCAAGTGGTCGGGGTCCAATCCGGGGCATTACCGGAGTTTGATTCTGAACGAATCCCATTGATCCGAGATTTGCATCGTCCGGGCTGACGTCATCGCGAGCAAGCTCGCGATGAGGCCCTCACAGGCACTGCACTTCTGGATCTTGGCCAAACCAGTCAAGCAACTTGATAACTTTGACCATTGCCCGGCGCCCCGCGCAGAGCGAGTATTTCCCTGTTAGTTACGGTTCCCCCAACCTAATAAAAACACAGAGGGATTCTGGCAATGCGCGATTACTTGTCTGCTGTTTCACAGTTCAATTATCAGCACACCGTCGACGCCGCACTCGCGGGTGATCTGACAGCCGTCAACGCCTGCGTCGAATGTTGCGACCGCCATGCGTTGCCCGGTCGAATCGCACTGTTTTGGGAAGGACGCGACGGCGCCAGTGCCACGTACACCTTCACCGACCTGCAAGACAAAGCCGCGCGCTTTGCCAATTTCCTGCTGGCCCAAGGCGTGAAAAAAGGCGACAAAGTCGCCGGCCTGTTGCCCCGTAACATCGAATTGCTCATCACCGTGTTTGCCACCTGGCGCATCGGCGCGGTCTACCAGCCGTTGTTCACGGCGTTCGGCCCCAAGGCGATCGAACATCGCCTCGGCTGCTCCGGCGCCAAAGTCGTGGTTACCGATGCAGGCAACCGCTCGAAACTCGCCGAAGTCGCCGATTGCCCGACCATCGTTACCGTCGCTGGCCCAAAAGGCCAAGGCATCGTTCAGGGCGACTTCAGTTTCTGGGCCGAACTGGCCAACTATTCCCACCACTGCGAACCGGTGATGCTGACCGGCGAAGATCCATTCCTGCTGATGTTCACCTCGGGCACCACCGGCCCATCGAAAGCACTGTCGGTGCCGCTCAAAGCCATCGTCGCGTTCCAGAGTTACACCCGCGACGCCGTGGATCTGCGTCCGGAAGATGCGTTCTGGAACGTGGCCGATCCGGGCTGGGCCTACGGCATTTATTTCGGCGTGACCGGTCCGATGGCCATGGGGCACCCGATCACGTTTTACGACGGCCCGTTCACCCTCGAAAGCACCTGCCGCGTCATCAACAAGTACGGCATCACCAATCTCACCGGTTCGCCGACGGCTTATCGTCTGTTGATTGCCGGCGGCGATGAGTTCGCCAAGTCGATCAAGGGCAAGCTGCGAATCGTCAGCAGCGCCGGCGAGCCGTTGAATCCAGAGGTGATCCGCTGGTTCGCCGACCAGCTCGGTGTGGTCATTCACGACCACTATGGCCAGACCGAGCTCGGCATGGTGCTGTGCAATCACCACGCGCTGGAACACCCGATCCACATGGGCGCTGCCGGTTTTGCCTCGCCGGGACACCGCATCGTGGTGCTGGACGACCACTACAAGGAACTGGACGTCGGCCAGCCGGGCATCCTCGCCATCGACCGCACCCAGTCGCCGATGTGCTGGTTCGCCGGTTACGAAGGTGCGCCGACCAAGGCTTTCGTTGGTGATTATTACCTGAGCGGCGATACGGTCGAGTGGAACCCGGACGGCAGCATCAGCTTTGTCGGTCGCAGCGATGACGTCATCACCACCTCAGGCTACCGCGTCGGCCCGTTCGATGTGGAAAGTGCGCTGATTGAACACCCGGCCGTGGTTGAAGCGGCCGTCGTCGGCAAGCCCGATCCGGAGCGCACCGAGCTGGTCAAAGCCTTCGTCGTGCTCAGTGCGCAGTACCGCGCCGAACCCGAATTGGCCGAAGAGCTGCGTCAACACGTGCGCAAACGTCTGGCGGCGCACTCGTACCCCCGTGAAATCGAATTTGTCAGCGAGTTGCCGAAAACCCCAAGCGGCAAATTGCAGCGCTTTATCTTGCGCAACCAGGAGATCGCCAAGGCTCAAGAGGCCGCGGCGAAGAACGTTTCAGCTTGAATCCAAGGAAACAATGATGCAGATCGAAAACAAGGTTTTTCTCGTCACCGGCGGTGCTTCCGGCCTCGGTGCGGCCACCGCTGAAATGCTGGTCGCGGCGGGTGCCAAAGTGATGCTGGTGGACATGAATGCCGAAGCGGTTGCCGCCCAGGCCCAGCGTTTGGGCGCGCACAGCGTGGTCGCGGACATCAGCAACGAAGCGGCGGCTGAAGCGGCGGTGCAGGCGACAGTCAAAGCTTTTGGCGGCCTTAATGGCCTGGTCAATTGCGCCGGCATCGTGCGCGGCGAGAAGATCCTCGGCAAGAACGGTCCGCACGCTCTGGTCAGCTTCAGTCAGGTGATCAACGTCAACCTGATTGGCAGCTTCAACATGCTGCGCCTGGCCTCGGCGGCAATTGCCGAAACCGAGGCGGACGCCGATGGCGAACGCGGCGTGATCATCAATACCGCATCTGCAGCAGCCTACGACGGCCAGATCGGCCAGGCGGCCTACGCAGCGTCCAAAGGTGCGATTGTCAGCCTGACCTTGCCTGCCGCCCGGGAACTGGCGCGCTTCGGCATCCGTGTGATGACCATCGCCCCGGGCATTTTCGAAACGCCGATGATGGCCGGCATGACCCAGGAAGTGCGCGATTCCCTGGCCACTGGTGTGCCGTTCCCGCCGCGTCTGGGCAAGCCTGCCGAATACGCCGCGCTGGTGCGGCATATCATTGAAAACAGCATGCTCAATGGCGAGGTGATCCGTCTCGACGGTGCCTTGCGCATGGCCGCGAAATAAGGAGGATTTGACATGAGCCTTTCCAACGATCCGATTGTCATCGTCAGCGCCGTCCGCACCCCGATGGGCGGTTTTCAGGGCGATTTGAAAAGCCTCACCGCACCGCAACTCGGCGCTGCGGCGATCAAGGCTGCGGTCGAACGCGCCGGTGTCGCCAGCGATGCGGTTGATGAAGTGCTGTTCGGCTGCGTACTGCCTGCCGGCCTCGGCCAGGCCCCGGCCCGCCAGGCGGCACTGGGCGCCGGGCTGGACAAATCCACCCGCTGCACCACCCTCAACAAAATGTGCGGCTCGGGCATGGAAGCGGCCATTCTGGCCCACGACATGCTGGTTGCCGGCAGCGCCGAAGTGGTGATCGCCGGGGGCATGGAAAGCATGTCCAACGCGCCGTACCTGCTGGACCGCGCCCGCAGCGGCTATCGCATGGGCCACGGCAAGGTGCAGGATTCGATGTTCCTCGACGGCCTTGAGGATGCCTACGACAAGGGCCGCCTGATGGGCACTTTTGCCGAGGATTGCGCCGAAACCAACGGTTTCAGCCGCGAGGCGCAGGATGCCTTTGCCATTGCCTCCACCACACGCGCACAACAGGCGATCAAGGACGGCCGCTTCAAGGACGAGATCGTGCCGCTGACCGTGACCGTCGGCAAAGAGCAGGTGACCATCAGCAATGACGAACAGCCGCCGAAGGCCAAACTGGACAAGATCGCTTCACTGAAACCGGCGTTCCGCGAAGGCGGTACGGTGACGGCGGCGAACTCCAGCTCGATCTCCGACGGTGCGGCGGCGCTGGTGCTGATGCGTCGCTCCGAAGCCGATAAGCGCGGGCTGAAGCCGTTGGCGGTGATCCATGGTCACGCGGCGTTCGCCGATACCCCGGGCCTGTTCCCGGTGGCACCGATTGGCGCCATCAAAAAGTTGATGAAGAAAACCGGCTGGTCGCTCAATGACGTGGACCTGGTGGAAGTCAACGAAGCCTTCGCCGTGGTCGGCATGGCCGCGATGACGCATCTGGAAATCCCCCACGAGAAACTCAACGTGCACGGCGGGGCTTGTGCCTTGGGTCACCCGATTGGTGCGTCGGGTGCGCGGATTCTGGTGACGTTGCTTTCGGCATTGCGCCAGAAAGGCCTGAAGCGCGGCGTTGCAGCGATCTGCATCGGTGGTGGCGAAGCGACGGCCATGGCCGTGGAATGCGTGTAGTACGGCTAATGCAATTCCCTGTGGGAGGGGGCTTGCCCGCGATGGCGGTGGGTCAGACAGCATTTATGTTGGCGGGTACGGCCTCTTCGCGGGCAAGCCCGCTCCCACAGGTTCTGTGTTTCAACCCGTTTCTTTGTTCAAGATTTGTAAGGATTCACCATGATCCCCAATGACGACCAACAACAAATCCGTGACATGGCCCGGCAGTTCGCCCAGGAGCGGCTGAAACCCTTCGCCGCCGAATGGGACCGGGAGCACCGTTTCCCCAAGGAAGCCATCGGCGAGATGGCTGAGCTGGGTTTCTTCGGCATGTTGGTGCCGGAGCAGTGGGGCGGTTGCGACACCGGCTACCTGGCCTACGCCATGGCCCTGGAAGAAATCGCCGCCGGCGACGGTGCCTGCTCGACCATCATGAGCGTGCACAACTCGGTGGGTTGTGTGCCGATCCTGCATTACGGCAACGATGATCAGAAAGAACGTTTTCTTAAGCCCTTGGCCAGCGGCGCCATGCTCGGTGCATTTGCCCTGACCGAACCGCAAGCCGGTTCCGACGCCAGCGGCCTGAAAACCCGCGCCAACCTGAACGGCGATCACTACGTGCTCAACGGCTGCAAACAGTTCATCACCTCCGGGCAAAACGCCGGGGTTGTGATTGTGTTTGCGGTGACCGACCCGAGTGCCGGCAAGCGCGGCATCAGCGCTTTCATCGTGCCCACGGACTCGCCGGGCTACGCAGTCGCGCGTGTCGAAGACAAGCTCGGCCAGCATGCGTCGGACACCTGCCAGATCCTCTTCGAGGACGTCAAAGTCCCGGTGGCCAACCGCTTGGGCGAAGAAGGCGAGGGCTACAAGATCGCCCTGGCCAACCTCGAAGGCGGACGCGTCGGTATCGCCTCGCAATCGGTGGGCATGGCCCGCGCCGCGTTCGAAGCGGCCCGCGATTACGCCCGTGAGCGCGAGAGTTTCGGCAAGCCGATCATCGAGCATCAGGCTGTCGCATTCCGACTGGCTGATATGGCGACCCAGATCGCCGTCGCGCGGCAAATGGTGCATTACGCCGCCGCCCTGCGTGACAGCGGTCAACCGGCGCTGGTCGAAGCGTCGATGGCCAAGCTGTTCGCCTCGGAAATGGCCGAGAAAGTCTGTTCCTCGGCGTTGCAAACCCTAGGCGGTTACGGTTACTTGAACGACTTCCCGCTGGAGCGGATCTACCGCGACGTGCGGGTTTGTCAGATCTACGAAGGCACCAGCGATATTCAGCGCATGGTCATTTCGCGCAATCTTTGAAAGAAGGAACACCTACGTGAGCTACGAAACGATTTTGCTGGAAACCCACGGCCGTGTCGGCCTGATCACCCTGAACCGTCCGCAAGCGCTGAACGCGTTGAACGCGCAGCTCGTCAGCGAGCTGAACCATGCCCTCGATGGTTTTGAGGCTGACTCGAACATCGGTTGCATCGTGCTGACCGGTTCGAAAAAAGCCTTCGCCGCCGGCGCCGACATCAAGGAAATGGCCGAGCTGACCTATCCGCAGATCTACCTCGACGACCTGTTCAGCGACAGCGACCGCGTGGCCAACCGCCGTAAGCCGATCATTGCGGCGGTCAACGGTTTCGCCTTGGGCGGCGGTTGTGAACTGGCGTTGATGTGCGACTTTATCCTGGCCGGCGACAATGCCAAATTCGGCCAGCCGGAAATCAACCTTGGCGTGTTGCCGGGCATGGGCGGCACCCAGCGCCTGACGCGCGCCGTGGGCAAGGCCAAGGCTATGGAAATGTGCCTCAGTGGTCGGCTGATCGATGCGGTGGAAGCGGAGCGTTGCGGGATTGTGGCGCGGATTGTGCCGAGCGATGAGCTGTTGGACGAAGCGCTGAAAGTCGCAGCGTTGATCGCCAGGAAGTCCTTGCCGATTGCCATGATGGTCAAGGAAAGCGTCAACCGCGCCTTTGAAGTGAGCCTGTCCGAAGGTGTTCGTTTTGAGCGTCGCGTGTTCCATGCGGCGTTTGCGACGCAGGATCAGAAGGAAGGAATGGCGGCGTTCATTGCCAAGCGTGAGGCCGAGTTCCAAGGCAAATGATGTAGCGTGCTTGTGGGCCTCTTCGCGAGCAGGCTCGCTCCCACAGTGGACCTCATATACACCGAGGATCTACTGTGGGAGCGAGCCTGCTCGCGAAAAACCTGAGGACACCGGATGGATTCAGGTCCCCTCGTCATCGTTGACCTCAATCGCGAGCGAGCTCACCCCTGCAGGTTTTTAAACCAGGTAGTTCTTCAGTTCGCGGGCAATCACCATCCGTTGAATCTCGCTCGACCCTTCATAGATCTGGGTGATCCGCGCATCCCGGTAGTACTTCTCCACCGGGTAATCCTCCAGATAGCCATATCCGCCATGAATCTGAATCGCTGAGGAGCAGACTTTCTCGGCCATTTCCGAGGCAAACAATTTGGCTTGCGAAGCCTCCGACAGGCAGGGTTTGCCCGCCGTGCGCAGGCGTGCGGCATGCAGGATCATCAACCGTGCGGCGTTCAACTGCATGTGCATGTCGGCCAGGAGATTGGCGATGCTCTGGTGCTCGATGATCGGTTTGTCGAACTGCACGCGATCGCGGGAATAGGCCAGCGCCGCTTCGAAGGCTGCGCGGGCGATGCCCAGCGCTTGCGCGGCGATGCCGATGCGGCCGCCTTCGAGGTTGGACAGGGCGATGGCCAGGCCTTTGCCGCGTTCACCCAGCAGGTTGGCCTCGGCAATGGTGCAGTTGTTCAAAGTGACCGCGCAGGTATCCGATGCGCGAATGCCCATCTTGTGTTCGGTGCGGTCGACGATAAAACCGGCAGTGTCGGTGGGCACCAGGAACGCCGAAATACCGCGCTTGCCCAAGTCCGGGTCGGTCACCGCGAACACGATCGCCAGTTTGGCCCGTTTGCCGTTACTGACGAATTGCTTGGAGCCGTTGATGACCCACTGGCCGTCGCGCAGTTCGGCGCGGGTGCGCAGGTTGTGCGCTTCGGAACCGGCCTGGGGTTCGGTCAGGCAAAAGCAGCCGATGGTCTGGCCGCTGGCAAGATCCGCGAGCCAGGTTTGCTTCTGTTCTTCACTGCCGTAGTTGAGCACCGGACCGCAGCCCACTGAGTTGTGGATGCTCATGAAGGCGCCGGTTGCGCCATCGCCCGCGGAAATTTCTTCGACCGCTAGCGCATAGGCCACGTAGTCGACATAGGTGCCGCCCCATTCTTCGGGAACCACCATGCCGAGCAGGCCCAGTTCACCCATCTTCGCCACCAGGGCGTCGTCGATCCAGCCGGCCTTTTCCCAGGCCTGGGCGTGAGGCGCGATTTCGCCGCGGGCAAAGTCCCGGGCCATGTCGCGGATCATGACTTGTTCTTCGGTCAATTCGAGATCGTGCATGGTTCAGCTCCCGCTCTCATCGAAACCGTTGAAGAAACTCGCGACGTGTTCGGCGTCCAGCGCCTGCAAGGTCGGCGGGTTCCAGCGCGGGTTCTTGTCTTTGTCGATCAGCAAGGCGCGCACGCCTTCGATCAGGTCGCCGCGCTCGAACCACTGGCGGTCCAGGTGCAGCTCCAGGGCAAAACATTGTTCAAGGCTCAGGTGCCGTCCGCGACGGAGCATTTCCAGGGTCACGCCCATGGCCAGCGGTGAACGGGTCTGCAGCAGGTCGGCGGTGGCTGTCGCCCATTCGTGGCTGTCGGCGACCGTCACTTCACGCATTTGCTCAACCATACTCGGCACGTCGGGCAGGGCGAAGAAGTGGTCGATGGCCGGGCGTAAAGTCGCCAATGGCGCATCGGGCAATTGCTGTACGGCGAGTTTCGCCAGCAGGCTTTGCAGGTCTTTGAGCGGCGTATCTCGCCATTCGAGCTGATCGAGTTTTTCGTCCAGCGTGGCCAGTTTGCTGCTGTCGAGGTACCAGTCAGCCAAGCCGCAATACAGAGCATCCGCGGCACGGATCTGCACGCCGCTGACCCCCAGGTAAATCCCCAGTTCGCCGGGAATGCGCGGCAGGAAGTAACTGCCGCCGACGTCCGGGAAATAGCCGATGCCGACTTCCGGCATCGCCAGGCGACTTTTCTCGGTAACTACCCGCAGATCGGCGCCTTGCACCAGTCCCATGCCGCCACCGAGGACGAAACCGTCCATCAGCGCCAGCACCGGCTTGCGGTAATGGTGAATCGCGAGATCGAGGGCGTATTCCTCGACGAAGAAATCTTCGTGCAGGGTGTCACCGCTTTTGAAGCTGTCGTACAGCGAGCGGATGTCGCCACCGGCACAAAAAGCCTTTTCACCGGCACCGCGCAAAACCACCGCGTGCACCTGCGAGTCCTGAGCCCAGGCATCGAGCTGGCGGTGCAGGTCGCGCACCATGTCCAGGGTAATGGCGTTGAGGCCGGCGGGGCGGTTGAGGGTCAGATGCCCGATGTGGTTGCGTACCTCGGCCAGCACTTCATGTTGCGTGGCCTCCAGGGTCTGCGTGCCCTTCGATGAAACCTGAGCAGTCATCACTAACTCCCTGCTTTTATTGTTCTTTATTTGAGTAGCTCGCGCGCGAGCGTTGCAGGATCGTAACAGTGCAAATTTGTGATGTACAACCGGGATATGTGCAGGCGCTTACTGCATTTTTGCATGATGATCCCACACCTCTGTGGCGAGGGAGCAAGCTCTCTCGCCACAGGGGCCAGTGTGATCAGGCGCTACGGCTCAACACTTCGCCGATACTGCGCCGCTTGGCGTGCAGTTCACTGGCATGGATCAATTGTTCGAGGTCTTCAGGCGTGACGTCGAAGAAGGCTTCCATCTCGGCCAGGGCCAGTTTCAGGTCCTGGGCAGTGATGGCCTGGGACTCCACGGGAGGATGGTCGGCAGGCACCACCGCCACCGGCTCAGCGGCGCCCTTGGGGTATCGGATGCGCGTCAGGTTGTTATAGGCCAGGGCGCTTAGCAGCATGATCGACGCACCGAGCATCACCGGGCCGAGGGCTTTCCAGTCCATGGCAATGGTTGCCGGGTCAGCCAGCACCAGGATCAGCGCCAACGCGCCAGCCGGGGGATGCAGGCAGCGTAGCCAGCACATCAGCACCAGCGCCATGCCGGCTGCGAGACAAGCACTGCCCAGTGTTCGCCCCAGCACATGGGCCACCAGCAGCGATACCACGCTGGCGCTCAGGTAACCGCCAACAACCGACCACGGCTGCGCCAGTGCACCGGACGACACGGCAAACAGCAACACCGCCGACGCCCCCAGCGGCCCGATCAGGTGGTGCGCCACTTCGATGCCAAATACCTGGCCACACAGCCAGACACTGAGCAAGGTGCCAAGGGCCATGCCGATGGCGGCGCGGCTCCATTCGGAAGGGCGGGTGTTAATGGCGGCGGGCAGCCAGCGAGCGAGCATGATGGTGAATTTTCCAATGAAAAATTTCAGGAAAAAAAAAGGCTTATCTGGGATATCCAGAAAGCCCTTGAAGTTGTTCCAACTATTGGGGGAGGAACGACGACAGTGTGCCGATCATTGCTGATGCTGACAAATTCATATTAATGAAGCTTCAGTTCATTAATTCTGATGTAAAGCTACGCGTCGTCCGCTCATGAAGCACAAGAATCCGCCCATCGCGGTGAGCGCGCTCAAGGCGTAAAACATGGTGGGCGCCGGGGTATGCATCAACAGGAAGCCGCAAATCACCGGGCTCAGGGCGCCACCGAGGGCCGCCAGGTTTTGTGCACCGTAATAGCTGCCGCGCAGTTCTTCCGGGGCCAGGGTGTCGACGAAGAGGAATTCGGCCGGGTAAATGATCATCTCACCGAGGGTGAAGATGAACATTGCCAGGCACCAACTGACCAGGTTGTCGGCCAGGCTGAAGCCAATCAGGCCGAGGATGAACAGGCTGGTGCCACCGGCGATCCAGAAGCGCAGCTTTTCCCGATTGAGGAACCGTCCGATCTGGTACTGCAGCAGGATCACGCTGATGGCGTTGCAGGCGAGCAGCGCGGCCATGATGTTCAGGGCGTCTTTGGAATCGTGGGTCACCAGCAGGTATTGCGACAGGTACAGAGTGAAGCGGCCATGCACCACGGTACTGAGCAGGCAGCCGCAGGTGAACATGATCAGGGTTCGGTCGTTTTTCAGGGTAACCAGGGTCTTGAGAAAACTCTGCGGTGGGCCAATCGTCGGCGTCTGTGCCGAGTCCTTCGGGATGCCGATCATCAGGAAAATGCTGAAAAAAGCGATGCCGCCGGCCATCAGGAACGGTGCAATCGGATAGACGCCAGCAATCACCACACCCAGCATGGGGCCGGTGGCATAGCCGATGTTGGTCAACGTGTAGCGCAGGGAAAACGCCTTGGCGCGTTGGCCCATGGGCAGGTTTTCGCTGAGGATGGCTTTGGAACCGATGAGAAACAGCGCAGACGCGGTCTCGGTGATCACCAGTGTAGCGGTGGTCAGGTAGAGGTTTTCAGCAAAGGTCAGCAGCACAAAGCCGACGGCGCTGGAGAGCATCGCCAAAATCAGCAACCGGCGTTTTTCCAGGCGGTCGATGATGTAGCCGCCATACAGGGCGAGCAGGGTGGCGACGAACACCGCGATACCCAGCAGCAGGCCGACGTCCTGTTGATTCAGGCCCAGTTTGTTGCTCAGGAACAGCGTGAGCAACGGGCTGGTGATGGCGCGGCTGACGACGATGGTCAGTGAAACGATCATCAACCGACGAATAACGAGCGAGTAAGTGGCCACGGTGGGTGCAAATGTCCTTATTCAGATGTTTAGTGTTCGCCGATGGACCGCGTCGTAGCCAATCGCGAGCGGGCTCGCTCCCACAGGGGATCGCATTTCAACCGTCGGAGCGAGCGTGCTTGCGATAAGGCCGGTACTGATTGCACCTTTCAAGTCTGCCGCCGATCCAGTGTACGCACCGGGCCCATTTCTTCAATTCGATCCCGGTAGTGCCGCTCATACACTGAGGCCGGATGGTCGTCGGTCACGGGGGGCGCTGATTCGGCCCACCATTGCGCGACTTCGCCGCCGGTGGTGATCCATACGTCGTCGTGCTGCAACATGCCTTCGAGCAATTCGCGCAACACGCCAATGCGCCCCGGCGTGGCGATGATTTCCGGGTGCAGGCGCAGCACGTAGCACAGGCCGAAGCGGTGAAAGCCGGCGAAGTCCATTTGCAGGTTGCCCAAGGTGTGGCTGTAGGAGGCGATCCGCGATTGCGCCGGAGGGACGGCAGGGCTCAGGTTGAAGGCGAAGTAGGGTTCGTCCTCCAGTTCATAGTGCAGCGGCAGTTCGATCACTTGCGGGGCCGTCGGGTGGGCGAACGGCAGATCATCGCCGCGCCATGACGACGACCAGCGAATGCCCTGAGCGCTGAGTGCCTTGATGAAGCCCGGCGCACCATTGCCGGCGGGGATTCGAAAACCGCTTGGACGTTCACCCGTCAGAGCCGTCAGCGCTTCGCAACCCATGGCGATTTCAGCGCTTTGGGCAGCAAGATCAAGCGTATCGTAGTCCTGATGGCGATACCCGGCGCAGGCGATTTCATGACCGCCAGCCCTGATCGCATGGATGTGTCCGGGATTTTCCTCGGCGACGATGCCGGGCACGAACCAGCTGCTCGGGACGCCAAGTTCCTTGAACAGGCCGAGCAAACGCTCGACCCCGCGCTGGGTGCCGTAACGCCAGACCGACAGGGTCTTGTCGCGACCGGCGACTTCCGGGGCCTGGGTGAGGATGCCGTGGATGTCGTTGTAATCGACCGTCAGTACCACTGCGCAGCGATAGCCCTTGGGCCAGGCATTGGAATCAGCCATGGTGATGCTCCTTCAGCCACCACTGGGCGACATCGCGGCAGGTGGCGAACCACACATCGTCGCGCCGGCGCATGTGTTCGAAGAGTTTTTCCAGCAACAGGATGCGTCCTGGTTTACCGGTGATCTTGGGGTGGAACAGGGTGGTCAGGCACAAGCCTTCGTTCATCGCACCGTCGTACTCGCGGCACCAGTTGTCGAGGGTCAACGCGTAACTGGCCGTGCGGTCGAGGCCTGAGGGGAAGTTCGGTGCGCGGGTGTAGGCGAGTGAGGCGTAGTCGTCCATTTCCCAGCGACCGGGGATTTCCACCAGCGGTGTGTCATGACCCGGCACTTTGACCAGGTACGGCCGGTCATCGCCGCGCATGCTGCTGGAGTAAGTCACGCCGGCCTCTACCAGCATGGCCGGTGTTTCGGCGCGCCAGTCTCCGGAAGGCGTGCGAAAACCTTCGGCGCGGATGTGCAGGTGCTTCCAGAACACCTCGCGGGACAGCTTCATCACGTCCTTTTGCTGTTCCAGCGTCAGGGCGTAGAAAGATTCGTGTTTATAGCCGTGATACGCCACTTCATGCCCGCGCTCGACAATCGCCTGACATTGTTTCGGCCAGTTTTCCACCACCCAGGCCGGGACGAAGAAGGTGGTCGGGATCTTGAACGCATCGAGCAGATCGAGAATCCGTGGCAATGCGCGGTAAGGACCGTATCCGCCGAAGCCAAAATACTCGGGCTTGCGCCAGATCGAACCGTTGAGCATGGCATCACCGGTCGGGCCATCCAGGTCGAAGGCAAGGGCCAGGCAAGCCTTGTGCCGGTCGGGCCAGGTGGGTTGCGGGGAGGCGGACATCTGTGGTGCTCCAGTTATCTTCAAGTAAACACCCGATTCCTGTGGGAGCGAGCCTGCTCGCGATGAGGCCGGGCCAGTCAACATCCTGGTTGCCTGACACACCGCAATCGCGAGCAGGCTCGCTCCCACATTGGATTCGGGGCGCCTGCGCGATTACTTCCCGGCGTTGATGGTCGCGGTCTTGATCGCACCCAGTTCCAGGTCCCACTTCTTCAGGATGGCCTGGTAGCTGCCGTCGTCGATCATGCTTTGCAATGCGACCTTCACCGCTTCGCTCAGCTCAGGCTTTTTCTTGCTTACACCCATCCCGGTGAACTGCTCGGAAATCGGCAGGCCCACGGTTTTGTACATGTCCTTTTCCTGCGTCTTGAGATAGGACAGGGTTTCGCTGCCCTGCATGGCCGCGTCAATACGGCTCTGGCGCAATTGCGCGCGGGCGTCGGCGGAGCCTTCGGTGCCGACTACGTTGATCGCCGGTTTGCCGGCTGCTTCGCAGTTGGCCTTGCTCCACTCGGCGATTTCCGACGGGAAGGTGGTACGGCGGCTGGTGCCGACTTTTTTGCCGCACAGGTCGACGATTTCGTTGGTGTCCTTGTTTTTCTGCAAGGTGTAGAACTGCGGGCCGCTGGTGAAGTAATCGACGAAAGTCACGCTGGCCTGACGTTCGGCGGTGTCAGTCATGCCCGACAGCACCATGTCCACGCGGTCGGTGGTCAGGGCGTTGATCATTTGTTCGAAGCCGGTTTCCTGCCATTTGATCTTCACCCCCAGACGCTCGGCCAGGGCGTTGCCCAGGTCATAGTCGAAGCCGGTGAGGGTGTTGGTGGCCGGGTCCTTGAAGTCCATCGGCGGGTAGTTCGGCATGATCGCCACAACGATCTCGCCCTTGTCCTTGATGCTGGCCGGCAATTGGGCGGCGGTGCTGAAACCGGATGCCATCACGCCTGCGAGTACTGCTGGGATAACGAAGTTCTTCATGGTCGTTCTCTTATGAGTGTTGTGAGCGTCAATGAACGCTTAGGTTCGAACGGCAGAAATGAAGCTTTGGGTGCGCGGGTTTTGCGGACTTATTAGTATTTCTTCGGGGCTTCCAGCCTCCACGATCTGCCCGCCGTCCATGAACACCATGCGGTTGGAAACCTCGCGAGCGAAGCCCAGTTCATGGGTGACGACGATCATGGTCATGCCGGTTTGCGCGAGGTCGCGCATCACCGACAGCACCTCACCGACCAGTTCCGGGTCGAGTGCCGAAGTGGGTTCATCGAACAGCATCAGCTTGGGACGCATGGCCAATGCACGCGCAATGGCCACGCGTTGTTGCTGACCCCCCGAGAGTTCGATCGGGTAGCTGTCGCGTTTGTCGGCCAGGCCGACGCGGGCGAGCAATTCCAGGGCCTCTTCGTGCGCTTCCTTGGGCGAACGCTTGAGCACCTGGCACGGCCCTTCGATGATGTTTTGCAGCACGGTCATGTGCGGGAACAGGTTGAAGCGCTGGAACACCATGCCGGTGGACAGGCGCTGGCGGGCAATCTGCGTTTCGTTGAGCTCGTGCAATTTGTTGCCGACGATGCGGTAACCCACCAGTTCGCCGTCGACCCACAGGCCGCCCTTGTCGATCTTTTCCAGCTGGTTGACGCAGCGCAGCAAGGTGCTTTTGCCGGAGCCGGACGGGCCGATGATGCACAGCACTTCGCCTTGCTCGACTTCGATGTTGATGTCTTTGAGCGCGTGGTACTGGTCGTAATACTTGTTCAGGCTCACGGCCTTGACGATGCTTCTCATGTGGGGCTCCTCAAGAACGCTTGCCGGCGCCGCGAGCGAAACGACGCTCCAGGCGGCTCTGGCCGAAGGACAGGACGGTGACGGTGGCCAGGTACCAGATACCGGCGACGATCAGCAGCTCCATCACGCGGGCGTTGGCGTAGTAGATGTTCTGCGCGTTGTAGAGCAGTTCCGAGTACTGGATGACGCTCGCCAGCGAGGTCATTTTCACCATGCCGATGAACTCGTTGCCCACCGGCGGAATGATGATGCGCATGGCCTGCGGAAGGATGATCCGGCGCAGCGCTTGCAGGCGTGGCATGCCGATCGACTTGGCGGCTTCGTACTGACCGGTGTCCACCGACAGCAGGCCGGCGCGCACCACTTCGGCGGTGTAGGCGCCCTGGTTGATGCTCAAACCGAGCAGGGCGGCCACGAACGGCGTCATCACGCTCACGGTGTCGATTTCGAACAACCCGGGAATGCCGATGGTGGGAAAGATCAGGGCCAGGTTGAACCACAACAGCAGTTGCAGGATCAGTGGCGTGCCGCGAAACAGCCAGGTGTAGGTGACTGCTACGTAGCGCAGGATCGGGTTGGCTGACATGCGCATGATCGCGGTGATCACCCCGAACACGATGCCCAGGGCCATGGCCAGCACGGCCATGACGATGGTGTTGAGCAACCCCCACATGATCGCCTGGGAGGTGAGGAACTGGCCGATGTACGACCATTCGATCTTGCCTTCGGCGAAGGCGCGCACCAGGCCGATAATGGCGATGACGATCACCGTGGCGAAAAAAATCCGTCCGTAATAGCGCCGGGGTACGTGGTCGTACTGGGTGATATCAAACTGGTTTTCCGCCAGTTTGCGCTCCGCCTGGAGTCGTTCTGCCTGTGTCTGGCTCATGTTTGGTTCTCCATACACTTTTTTTCTGGTCCACCACATTCCCCTGTGGGAGCGAGCCTGCTCGCGAATGTGGTGGATCAGTCAACACTGATTGAATGGGCTACCGCGTTCGCGAGCAGGCTCGCTCCCACAGGTTTCGTGTGCAGCTTCAGAGGCGGAAGCCCTGGTAGTTTTCGGTCCACTGCTGTTGCGCGCCAAGGGCGGTTTTCAGTCGGCCGATCTGCTCGCGCACTTGTTGCGGGGCGGTACCGCCCCAACCACTGCGAGCAGCGATGGCGGCTTCCAGCGTCAAGCTGTCGCGCACTTCCGGGGTCAGCCGTGGGTCGATCTCGGCCAGCAGCGCCGGCGAGGCTTCCCACAGTTCGATGTCGTGTTTCTCACAGGCCTGAACCAGCGCCCCGGTGATCTCGTGTGCTTCCTTGAACGGCACGCCGCGTACCGCCAGCCAGTCGGCGACTTCGGTGGCGAGGGTAAAGCCCAGTGGCGCCTGACGCCGTAGCTCTTCAACGTTGACCTTCATGGTCGCGACCATCCCGGCCATCGCCGGCAACACCAGCAACAGGGTGTCGACGCTGTCGAGTACGCCGTTCTTGTCTTCGCTCAAGTCGCGGTTGTAGGACAGCGGTAAGGATTTGAGCGTCGATAGCAGACCGGTCAGGTTGCCGATCAGGCGTCCCGCCTTGCCACGGGCCAGTTCGGCGATGTCCGGGTTTTTCTTCTGCGGCATGATCGAACTGCCGGTGGCGTAGGCATCGTCCAGCGCAACCCAGCGGAATTGCCGTGACGACCACAGGCAGAACTCTTCGGCGAGGCGCGAGATATTGATACCGAGCATGCTGGCGATGAACAGGAATTCGGCGACGTGGTCGCGACTGGCCACGGCGTCGATGGAGTTTTCGCAAACCCCGCTGTAACCCATTTCTTTCGCCGATTGCTGCGGCAGGCGAGCGATGGCCGAACCGGCCATGGCTGCCGCGCCAAGAGGCGACAGTGAGGTGCGCGCGTCCCAATCCACCAGGCGTTGTACGTCACGCAGCATCGATTGCGAGTGGGCCAGCAAGTGATGCGCGAAGACGATCGGCTGCGCCTGCTGCAAGTGGGTAAAACCGGGGCAGATGCTCTCGATGTGTTGCTCGGCCTGAGCCACCAGCGCCTGTTGCAAGGCCAACACTTCAACGGCGAGGGTGCGCACGTGATCGCGCAAAAACAGACGCAGGTCGTTGGCAGTCTGATCATTGCGCGAGCGGCCGGCCCGCAGCTTGCCACCCAGCGCGCCAAGGCGCTCGGTCAGCAGGCGTTCGATGAAGGTGTGGACGTCTTCGTCGTCCAGGGTCGGCGCAATGCTGCCGGCGCGGAAGTCAGCACCGATATGTTCCAGGGCGTCGAGCATGGTTTGGGCTTCTTGTTCGCTCAGCAAGCCGGCGCGCTGCAGTTCCCGGGCGTGAGCCTTGGAACCGGCGAGGTCGTAAGGGGTGAGGCGGAAGTAGCGCTCGGGGCAACGGGAAAGGGCGGCCAGGGCTTCGGACGGACCGCTTTTAAAGCGAGCACCCCAGAGACGGTCGGTGGTTTGAGACATTGTTGTTTTCCTCGTGGTAACGCGAGCTGAAATCGGTGTGCCAGACCTGATCCATCTGCCGAAATTCTTCCGGACGGAATCAGGCCTAATCAATATTCGAGGGCAGGGGATAAATGCAGTTGCTTCGTTGCGAGAGCTGAGCGAAGTGTCAGCTTTTTATGTTTCGAGATCAGTGAGTTGGCACTGATGTCCGGTTTTTTTTGGCGGTTGCCAAGCCTGGTTTTCTGTGTTCATTATTATTAGGCCAGCTATGTTTTTGTTGTTGAGCACAGAGTGTTGAATAGCGCGCCAGAGGTAAATAAGCATTATGGAAACCCCACTTTCCAATTCCGGAAACCCGGCGCCGAAGACGCTGCAGCGGGCACCTTTGGCCCTGAGTGGGCTGGACTTCAAATTGCTCAAGGTGTTCAAGGCAGTGGTCGAGGCTGGCGGTTTCAGTGCCGCGCAAAACGAGCTGAATGTGGGGCTGGCGGCGATCAGCAAACAGATTTCCGACCTTGAGATCCGCATCGGTATGCGTCTGTGCACTCGGGGGCGAGAGGGCTTTCACCTGACCGAAGAGGGGCGTCTGGTGTATCAGGCGTCCATTGATTTATTTGCTTCGGTCGATAACTTTCGCGATCGGCTTAGTTCTGCGCAGAACGAACTGATCGGCGATCTTGGTGTGGGGGTGATTGATAATACAATTGGCGACTGTAATTCGCCTTTAGTTGCTGCGCTTAGACGAATAAACGAACAGTCGCCCAAGGTGCGCTTTCAACTTCAGGCAACGCAGCTTGATGAAGTTGAAAGAGGCGTCGTAGAAGGACGTTTAGTGGCGGGTATTGTCCCGTTTATCAAAAGCGCGAAGAGTTTGATTATTACCCGTTATATGAGGAACGCTCGGAGGTTTATTGCGCGGTCGGTCACCCCTTGTTCGACAGGGCGGATGCGGACATTGGCGACAACGTGCTCAAGGATTACGAGTGCGTCAACCACCGGTACGCGATCCATCGAGACAAATTGAATTTTGCCCACTACGACAGTTTTTCCGCGTCCGCCACCCAGGTGGAAGCCGTGGCGCTGCTGATCAAAACCGGCCGTTTCGTGGGCTTCCTGCCCCAGCATTACGCTGCGCCGATGGTCGCTAAGGGAGAGTTTCGCGCGATACGTCCGCAACTGATCCACATCGTCACACCGTTCAATCTGATCCTGCGCCACAACACTGTCCGCAGTCCGTTGGTGAAGGCATTTGCGCAGGCGCTGGGAGTCGACTTGAAAGCCACGGTTTGATGGCTGATGAGGTTCCTGTGGAAGCTGGCTCCCACAGGATTTGCATTTGATTCATGGGGGTTAGTGGCCAATGAATAACATTACGCATAAAGCAAACAGTAACTTGCAAAATCGTTTCAGTTGTCGCTAACAGTGTCCTCAAGCCACCGACACGGCTGGCCAGCGCTGCAAGGGTATTGGCAACTTGCGCGACTCGCCCCGGCCCATCGGGAAGTACATGAAACCATTGCGAGCCAGTCGTTCCGCGTCATATAGATTGCGGCCGTCAAAGATCACTGGTGCATTGAGTCGTTGGCGAATCAAATCAAAGTCGGGCGCCTTGAACTGTTGCCATTCGGTGCAGATGATCAAGGCGTCCGCGCCGTTCAAAACCGACTCCGGTGTCCCCATGAGCATCAGTTTGCTTTCATCGGGATACAGATGCTGGGTTTCCTGCATGGCTTCCGGGTCGAACGCCCGCACGTTGGCACCCGCTGCCCACAGTGCTTCGAGCAGTACGCGGCTCGGCGCATCGCGCATGTCGTCGGTGTTGGGTTTGAACGCAAGCCCCCACACGGCAAACGTCCTGCCGCGCAAATCGCCTTTGTAGTAGGCCTTGATCCGCTCGAACAGCTTGTGTTTCTGCCGCTGATTGATGGCTTCTACCGCTTGCAGCAAATCGCTGGAGCAGT
This sequence comes from Pseudomonas reinekei, assembly GCF_001945365.1. Lineage (GTDB taxonomy): Bacteria > Pseudomonadota > Gammaproteobacteria > Pseudomonadales > Pseudomonadaceae > Aquipseudomonas > Aquipseudomonas reinekei. The sequence goes on along the minus strand of NZ_MSTQ01000001.1, from coordinate 194,558 downwards.
GTGCTTGTTCAGCGCTGTGGATCAGCGCACGCATGTCCTTGGGGAAGCACGAGCCGCCGTAACCGCAGCCGGGGTAGATAAAATGGTAGCCGATGCGCGAATCAGCGCCGATGCCCAGCCGCACCGATTCGATGTCCGCGCCCAGGTGTTCGGCGAGTTCGGCGATCTGGTTGATGAAGCTGATCTTGGTCGCCAGCATGCAGTTGGCCGCGTACTTGGTCAGCTCGGCGCTGCGCAGGTCCATGAACATGATGCGGTCATGATTGCGGTTGAACGGTGAGTACAGGTCACGCATCACCTCGCGCACCTCATCGCGCTCGCAACCGATGATGATGCGGTCCGGGCGCCGGCAATCCGCCACGGCGGAGCCTTCCTTGAGAAACTCGGGGTTGGAGACGATATCGAACTGCAGCAAGCGCCCGACCTTGATCAGGCATTTGTCGATGTGCGCGCGCAAGCTGTCGCCGGTTCCCACCGGCACCGTGGATTTCTCCACAAGAATCACCGGTTGCTCGCGATGACGCGCCACGGCGTCGCCCACCGACATGACGTAGCGCAAATCTGCCGAGCCGTCCTCCCGCGACGGCGTGCCCACGGCAATGAACAGCACCTGGCCATGTTGCACGGCGAGCTTTTCGTCGGTGGTGAACTGCAAGCGCCTGGCGTCAAGGCTTTCGCGCACCAGGCTGGCCAACCCCGGCTCGAAGATGCTCACGAGCCCCTGTTGCAGCAACTCGACTTTTTTCGGGTCGATGTCCATGCACACGACGTCATGCCCGACTTCAGCCAGAACGGCTGCTTGTACCAGGCCTACGTAACCGCTACCAAATACACTGATTTTCATGGCTTGCTCCTGCCGCGATCGACTCGCAAACAGAATTGCATCGTCATGTTTCAATTCATCTATCGCCTGGCCGTTGGCCCTTGTCGGCGTAATTTGACTTTATCGGCCATGACCGGCAGCGTAACGACCCTCTTTGTTTGCACACCGTTTGTGGCGACTTCTTTTTTTCAAGGCCGTTTCGTTTGACTGACTTACCTGTTGCTGATTCAAGTACGCCCAAGACCAACCCGCTGACTGTCTATCTGGCTCGTTTGGCGCCTTCCAGCCAACTGACCATGCGCTATGTGCTGCAGGACGCTGCCGATCGCCTGGGTTTCGATGAAGTGAACATCGAAGAGATTCCCTGGCATAACCTGCAACCCGAGGACGTGATTGCCCTGGTCGCCACTTTGCGCACCGATGGCTACGCGCCCAACACCTCGTCGCTGTACGTCAATGCCGTGCGCGGGGTGATGAACGAAGCGTGGCGCATGAGCCTGATCAGTCAGGAACATCTGTTGAAAATGCGTTCGGTCAAGGGCATTGCCGGTACGCGTCTGTCCCAGGGGCGCAACCTGCGGCGCACGCTGATTCAGGAACTGATGGAAGTCTGCGCTGCCGATCCACGCCCGCAGGGCCTGAGGGATGCGGCGATCATCGGGATTTTGTACGGTTCGGGCATGCGCAAGTCTGAGTCGGTCAACCTCGACCTCAACCAGGTTGATTTCGCCGAACGCAGCCTGCGGGTGACCGCCAAGGGCAACAAACAGTTGATCAAGTACGCCCCGGCCTGGGCTTTCGCCAAGCTGGACGCGTGGCTGGAGCTGCGCCGCTCGATGCTCAAGGAAGGCGAAGAGGATGACCCGTTCCTGTTCAATCGCATCCGGCGCGGCAGCCATATCACCCGCGAGCGCATCACCAAGCATGCGATTTACTACATTGCCCGGCAGCGGGGAGCGCAGGTCGGGGTGAAAATCATGCCCCATGATTTCCGCCGCTCGTTCATTACTCGGGTGATTGAAGAACACGATCTGTCGATCGCTCAGAAGCTTGCCCATCACAGCAACATCCAGACCACCGCCAAGTACGATGTGCGCGATGACAACGAGCGGCGTCGGGCGGTTGACCGTTTTGATCTCTGAGCTTCAGCGCGATTAAACCCTCAACTCAATACATGAGCATGGCCGATGGTCGAGACATGGACAGCATTCGTCAATTCATGGGGTCGACGGGCAACCTTTTTGCGGGTTACTGGCTGCCTGGCTGATCACCGCGGCCAGGCGCTTGACGTTGTTTTGCTGAGCCGCCACCAGTTCGTCGATGGATGGCCCCGAAGGGGTCTGCAACGTACTGCGGCAGGACAGCAGTAAGTTTTCGTCGACGCTGGCGCCCCGCAGACGCCATTTCACATCGATCAGCCCGTATTGGCCCGGGATCGAGTCGAAGCGCTGCACCTCAAGGCGCACCGAGACTTTGCGATTGGGGTTGCCGTTGACCATTTGGTCGGTCAGGGCGCTGCGCAGCTCATCCACGAGACTGGCGCCCCACCATTGGGTTTCAAGGATCGCCATGCCGGTGTTGCCCTCGCGCACCACGATTTGTGGTCGATCGACCTGCGGCGGAACCGTGAGGCCTTCGATCTGGATATCCGTCGCGGCCCTGGTATTTGCGGGCAACTGCGCTGGCGTCAGGGTGTGAAACTCGATCGGATCGCTGCGGCAGGCGGCGAGCAGAGACAACGTGGCGACCAGAGTCAACTTCAATGGAAAAGCCATGGGTGTTAATCCTCTAGTCATTTGCTCGGTGGCCCTTGCAGATCCATGGGGGCAGCATTTGCGGGGCGACCGCGAATCAGTGATTCCGGATGGCGACCCAGGTAATCCGCGAGATCACGCAAGGACCGCGATGTGCGCCCGAGCTCGTCCAGGGTTTGCCCCAATTGCTCGCGTTGCGGCGAATCTTCGGCCAGGGTCGAGTTCGCCGATTTCAGCGTGGTGTCGGCCGATTCCAGCGTCTTGCTGACGTTCGACAGGGTGCTTTGTACGCCGGGCAGTGTCTTGCTGTTGAATTGGCTCAGGGTTTTGCGCATCTCGACAAGGTTGCCATCCAGATTGCCGGCAATCCGTTCCACCGGCAGTTTGTTGATTTTGTCGACCATGGCTTCGAGTTTTTCCTGTAACTGCTCCAGGCTACCCGGAACGGTCGGAATCATGACCGGGCGAGCCGTAGCATCGAAGGCGACTTTGTCGGCCTTGGGGTAGAAATCCAGAGCGATGTAGAGCTGGCCGGTCAACAGGTTGCCCGTGCGGGCCTGGGCACGCAGGCCGTTTTCGATGAAGCTGCCCATCAAGCGCACGCCTGCGGCTTCATCATTGGGGTCATGGTTGAGCGCGGCGAGCATTTTCATGTGAGCCTGACCCAGACGTTGCGGGTAGATCACGATGCCGACGTTGAGCGGAAAGCTGCGCTTTTTCGCATCGAAGTCGAGGTTGATCGACACCACTCTGCCGAATTCCACCCCTAGGAACTCTACCGGGGCATCGACCTTGAGCCCGCGCAGTGCTTGATCGAAGCGCAGGGCCAGGTATTGCGGCTTGCCATTGGGCGGGGCCAGGGCGGTTTGCTGGTCGTCGAACAGTTCGTAGGCATATTCCTCGGGTGCCGGCTTGTCGTTGGGGCTGTATTCCGGCGCACGGAAGGCAATGCCGCCCACCAGGATCGAGGACAGGGATTCAGTCTTGACCGCAAAACCATTGGCGCCGACGTTCACGTCAATCCCGCTGGCATTCCAGAACCGGGTGTTTTCGGTGACGTATTGATCGTTGGGTGAATGAATGAACAGTTCGATATTCACGCCTTTGCCGTCCGGGTCCAGCTCATAAGCCACCACCTGGCCGACTGGAATCTTGCGGTAGTACACCGGCGAGCCGATATCCAGCGACCCCAGGTCCTGGGTGTGCAGGGTAAAGCGTTTGCCCGGCTCGCCATAAGTGATCGGTGGCGGGTTTTCCAGCCCCTTGAAGTGCTTGGCGCGGGAATTGGCCTGACCGATATCGGCACCGATGTAATCGCCGGACAGCAAGGTATCAATCCCCGATACGCCGCCGGCACCAATACGCGGCCTTACCACCCAGTACTGCGAATCGTCGCGGGTGAAGCTTTCGGCTTGCTTCGCCAGTTTGATGGTGGCGTTGACGCTTTTCTGATCGTTGCTCAGTTCGACGTCAGTGACGTGGCCGATCACCACGTTGCGGTACTTGACCTCGGTCTTGTTCGCCGTCAGGCCGTCGCCGGTCTTGAAGGTGACGACGATGGTCGGTCCTTCCTGGAGGATGCTGTGCACCACCAGCGAAATACCCACCAGCACCGCGACGATGGGCACGATCCAGACCAGCGAAATGCTGAAACGCCGGGTCTTGATGGGTGCCTGCCCTGGGGTACGTGGTTCGTTAGTGGCTTGCGACTGCATCCGAGACCTCCTGATTGTGCGGAGCTTGCCGTTCTTTATCCCAGATCAACCGCGGGTCGAAACTCATCGCCGACAGCATGGTAAACACCACCACCAGGCCAAAAAAAAGAATGCCCGGGCGCGGCTCGATGTCGGCCAGGGCCTGGAACTTCACCAGCGAGGCCACCAGGGCCACCACGATTACATCGAGCATCGACCAGTAGCCGATCACCTCGACAAAGCGGTACAGCTGCGAGCGCTCCTTGCGTGCCCAGTCGCTGTCACGCTGTACGGTGACCAACAGCAATGTGAGCGCCACGAACTTGACGCCCGGCACCGCGATACTGGCGATGAAAATGATCAGGGCGATGTCCCAGGCGCCAGCTTCCCAGAACTCCAGCACGCCGCTCATGATGGTGCTGTCGGCGCCGTTGCCGACCATTTTGGTGTTCATCACCGGCAACAGATTGGCCGGGATGTAAAACACCAGGGCCGCAATCATGAAGGCCCAGGTTCGGGTCAATGAGTTGGTCTTGCGTCGATGCAGCGGCGCGCCGCAGCGTTCGCATTCGTGCGGTTGGCGGGTTACGTCGCAGGCTAGGCCACAGGTGTGGCACAGGCATAGATTGAGATCATCGGCGACCGGGGGCGTTGTCATTGGATGTCCCATAGCTCGCGGATATCGCGGCCGGCAATGCGGATCATCATCAGGCTGAGGATGGCCAGGGCGAACAAGCCGATGCCCGGCAGCACGTCCAGCAACCCGGCAAGTTTGATCACCGCCACCATGGCCCCCAACAGACATACTTCGAGCATGCTCCAGGGCCGGAGGGTTTCCAGCCAGCGCATGCAGAATTTGAAGGCGGGCGAGCGTTTGTTGCCGAGCGCGAAGCTCAGTACCCAGATCAGCAGTACCAGCTGGATGACCGGCGCGATGATCATGGCAATGGCCGCCACCAGGGCAATGAAGGTGATGGGGCCAAGACTCAGGGCCAGCACCGAATCCCAGAGCGTTGCGCTGTTTTTCAGGCCTTTGAGGCTGATGCTCATGACCGGATAGAAATTGGCAAAGATCCACAGCATCAAGGCGGTGAAGGTCAGCGCAAGACGTTGCTCCACCGTGAGGCCGTTATAACGCTGGAGTACGCCGCCGCAGCGCGTGCACAGGGTTTTCTGATGTTTGGCGAGCGTCACTTTTTCGTACACGCAGTCACAGTGCTCGCAAATGATCAGTTGATCAGTAGATGCCATGGCCAGGCTCGACAGAGGGCGGAAAAGGATGAGCCCCCCCTCAATATAGAAGCCACTCGCAATTGAGCAAATCGAAAGGTCTGGCGACCAGGCTAACCGCACAAGATTACAAGGCATACGCGCGCCCCCCTGTAGGCGCCAGCAAGCCGGCGCCTACAGAAGACCGCGTTCCTGCCATAGGCGCTGTCGAGTGCAGCGCAGCTGCGATCCATGCGCTGTCAGCCGAGCATTTCCCGCATCCGATACCACAGCATGCCAAGTGCCAGCAGTGGCGAGCGCAGGACCCGACCGCCGGGGAAGGTCATGTGCGGCACGGCGCTGAACACGTCGAAGCCTTGGCTGTGGCCGACGTGGATCGCCTCGCCCAGCAACTTGGCGCACCAGTGGGTGACGTTCAGGCCATGTCCGGAATAACCCTGGGCGTAGAACACGTTCGGGTGCTGGCTCAAACGCCCAACCTGCGGGAAACGGTTGGCCGTGATGCCGATCTTGCCGCCCCATTGATAATCGATGCGCACGTTCGTCAGCTGCGGGAAGACCTTGAGCATCTGCGGGCGCATGTACGCCGCGATGTCCTGGGGATCACGCCCGGAATAATGGCAGGCACCGCCGAACAACAGGCGACGGTCCGCCGAAAGCCGGTAGTAGTCCAGACCGACTTTCTGGTCGCACAGCGCCAAATTGTGCGGGATCAGTTGCGCGGCCAACTCCGCCGACAACGGTTGCGTAGCAATGATGTAGCTACCGGCGGGCAGCACTTTGCCGCTGAGTTTCGGCTCAATGTCTTCAAGATGCGCATTACAGGCAAGCACCAACGTGGTGGCGCGGACCGTGCCACCGGCACAACGCACCTTCACGGTACTGCCATGGGTCAATTCCAGCACCTCGCTTTGCTCGAAAATCTTGACCCCAAGCGATTGCGCGAGCTTCGCTTCGCCAAGCACCAGATTCAGCGGGTGCAAGTGGCCCGAGCCCATGTCCACCAAACCGCCGGCGTACACACCTGAATTCACCACCTGCTGGCGAATCTGCTCAGGCTCGACCAGGCGGGTTTCGAAGGCGTAGCCCGACGCCTTGAGCGTTGCGTATTCAGCCTTTAACCCGGCGAACTGCGCCGGGGTGTTGGCCAACTCGCAGAACCCCCAACGCAGGTCGCAGTCGATACCGTGTTCTCGGATGCGGTTGCCCACCACCTGCACCGATTCCGTTCCGGCGTGCTCCAGGTAGCGCACACCTTCGGCGCCGATGTGTTTGGCGAAACCGCTGACGTCATGACCGATGCCGCGTATCAATTGCCCGCCGTTGCGCCCGCTGGCGCCCCAGCCAATCCGCCGGGCCTCCAGCACAATCACCGAGAGTCCGCGTTGGGCCAGTTCGATCGCCGTGTTGATCCCGGTGAAACCACCGCCAACCACACAAACGTCGGCGACCAGATCAGACGTCAGCGCAGGACGGTTCGCCATGCCATGAGCCGAAGCGGCGTAATACGAGCGCGCGTGTTCCTGGGTGTACTGGTTCATTGGTTGGACTTCACTTTGCTCCAGGAACGGGTCATCAGACGCATGATCGACTGGGGCGGTGTGGTGGAGATGTAGAGCTTGTCGAGGACTTCCTGAGGCGGGTAAACCTCAGGATTGTTGACCAGTTCCGGGTCCATGTACTGCTTGGCGGCAGGGTTCGGGTTGGCGTAACCGACCGAAGCGCTGACCTTGGCGATCACTTGCGGTTCGAGCAGGTAATTGATGAAGGCGTGAGCTTCTTTCGGGTTGCTGGCATCGGCGGGAATCGCCAGCAGGTCGAACCACAGGTTGGCGCCTTCTTTGGGAATGGCGTAGGCGATGTTCACACCGTTCTTGGCTTCCTTGGCGCGATTGGCGGCCTGGAACACATCACCCGAGTAACCGAAGGCTACGCAGATGTCGCCATTGGCCAGGTCCGAAACGTATTTGGACGAGTGGAAATAGGTGATGTACGGGCGGATGCTCAACAGTTTGGCTTCGGCCTTTTTGAAGTCTTCAGGATTCTCGCTGCGCGGGTCCATGCCCATGTAGTTCAGCACGGCGGGGAACACTTCATCCGCCGAATCCATCATCGACACGCCGCACGCGCTGAGCTTCTTGATGTTTTCCGGCTCGAACAACACCGCCCAGGAATCGATGTGGTCGATGCCCAGCACTTGCTTGACCTTTTCAACGTTGTAGCCGATGCCGTTGGTGCCCCACAGGTACGGCACCGAGTGCTCGTTGCCCGGGTCGTTTTTCTCCAGCAGCGCCAGGAGTTTAGGGTCGAGGTTCTTGTAGTTCGGCAGTTGCTCGCGGTCCAGTTTCATGAATGCGCCGGCCTTGACCTGGCGAGCGAGGAAGTGGTTGGACGGCACGACCACGTCATAGCCGGTGCGGCCGGCGAGCAGTTTGCCTTCCAGGGTTTCGTTGGAATCGAAAACGTCATAGATCACCTTGATTCCGGTTTTGGCCTGGAAATCGGCGAGGGTGGTTTCGCCGATGTAGTCGGTCCAGTTGTAGACGCTGACCTGGGGCTGGGCCTGGGCAACGGCGCTGAACAGGACCGCCAGCGCGGCCGGGACCATGGATTTCAATAGACGCATATCGATACCTTCTTGGAATTATTGGATTCTTCAGGGCGTTCTTTGGTGTTTGCGCGGCCGTCATCGCGAGCAGGCTCGCTCCCACAGGGGAATGCATTGCAAATGTGGGAGCGAGCCTGCTCGCGAAGAGGCCCTTGCAGACAGCGAAGATCTCAGACACTCAGCATCAGGAACTCACGCTCCCACGAGCTGATCACCCGCTTGAAGTTTTCGTGCTCGGCGCGTTTGACCGCGACGTAGCCGCGCACGAATTTGTCGCCCAGGTAACGGCCGATGGTTTCGCACTCTTCCATTTTGGTCAGGGCGTCTTCGATGGTGATCGGCAGGCGCAGGTTGCGGCGTTCATAAGCCCGGCCCTGGACTGCGGCGCTCGGTTCGACACGCTCGACCATGCCGAGGTAACCGCACAACAGGCTGGCCGCGATGGCCAGGTACGGGTTGGCGTCGGCGCCCGGCAAGCGGTTTTCCACGCGCATGGCGTCCGGGCTTGAGGTCGGTACACGCAGGCCGACGGTGCGGTTTTCTTCGCCCCATTCGACGTTCACCGGTGCCGAAGTATCCGGCAGGAACCGACGGAACGAGTTCACGTTCGGCGCGAACATCGGCAGCACTTTCGGGATGTACTTCTGCAAGCCACCGATGTGGTGCAGGAACAATTCGCTCATGTTGCCATCGGCATCGGCGAAGATCGGCTTGCCGGTGGCGATGTCCACCACGCTCTGGTGAATGTGCATGGCGCTGCCCGGTTCGTCGCCGACCGGTTTGGCCATGAAGGTCGCCGCCACGTTGTGCTTGAGCGCGGCTTCACGCATGGTGCGTTTGAACACGGTGATCTGGTCGGCCAGGTCCAGTGCATTGCCATGGCGGAAGTTGATTTCCATCTGCGCCGGGCCGTCTTCGTGGATCAGCGTATCGAGGTCCAGCCCCTGCAATTCGCACCAGTCGTAGACGTCTTCGAACAGCGGATCGAATTCGTTGGCGGCATCGATCGAGAACGACTGACGTCCGCTTTCAGCACGGCCCGAACGGCCCATCGGGGCCTTGAGCGGCAAGTCCGGGTCTTCGCAGCGCTGGGTCAGGTAGAACTCCATCTCCGGCGCCACAATCGGCCGCCAGCCTTTATCGGTGTACAGCTGCAGCACTTTTTTCAGCACATTGCGCGGCGACAGTTCGATCGGGTTGCCGAACTTGTCGAAGGTGTCGTGGATCACGATGGCGGTTGGCTCGATGGCCCATGGCACCACGTAGACTGCATCGGCATCCGGCTTGCAGACCATGTCGATGTCGGCGGGGTCGAGCAGGTCGTAGTAGATGTCGTCGTCGACAAAGTCCCCGGTTACCGTTTGCAAAAGCACACTTTCCGGCAGGCGCATGCCTCGCTCATACAGGAACTTGTTGGTGGGTGCGATTTTGCCGCGTGCAATGCCGGTCAGGTCACTGACGACGCACTCGACTTCGGTAATCTTGTGATCTTTCAGCCACGTGAACAGCTGATCGAAAGGGACATTCATAAAGACCTCGTTATTGGTTTTGTTAACGCGGGAGAAAGCCGATTCGGCTGTAGGACACTTCCCCTGTAGCGCGTTGACGTCTATCTTGGGCGAGGCTCAACGTTCCATCTATCCACTTTAAGCAGCACAAAGCGCACCAAAAGAGTGCGCAAGGTCACCCATGACACACTGCAATTCACTACAGGTTCAAGCATTCAGCACCGCCGATGTGGCCGAGCAAATCCGCGCCACGCCGGGCTGGACCCAGCATTACCAACAGATGTCGCCAGGGCATTTCGCAGGTCTGGTGCGCTATCTGGATTTACAGGGCGTGGAGATTTACGAAGAGCACATGAATACCCGCGTCGAGCAGAATTTCAGTGCACCACAGGGTTCACTGGCGTTCTGTTTCGATCGCAGCGACAACGCGCTGTATGTGTTGAATGGCGAGAGCCGCAACATCTGGATCACCCCGGAGAACTACCAGGAAATCGCCGTGGTGTTCGGTCCGGAGTTCGTGCAGCGCAACAGCCTCGATGTCGCCCGGCTCGAAGGGCTGTTCATGGCGCCGCTCAATTCGCAGCAGAATGCGTTGTTCTGCCGTTGGCTCAGCGGCACGCTGACGCGACTGTCGCAGACGTTCGATCCGCCGACTCGGGAGGCGCTCACTCAGCAATTACTCGATGACTGCCTGTTCATTCTCGACAACGCTTGCGTTTGCCTTGACCACGGCGCACTGCAGCGCCGCGCCGGGGAACGGGCGATCATGAAACGAGTGGGGGAGTGGGCGGCGGATACGCCGGAAGAACACCTGAACCTGCTGGAGCTGTCGCGGGTCGCCGGGGTTTCACTGCGCCAGTTGCAGCATGCGTTCAAGACCTACACCGGCATGGCGCCGACCCAATGGCTGCGCCTGCGCCGCCTGAACAGTGCCCGCCGCGAATTACTCAGCTGCACGCCAACTCAGACCACCGTCGCCGAAGTGGCGATGCATTGGTCGTTCTGGCATTTGGGGAGGTTTTCCAGCAGCTATCGCGCGCTGTTCAAGGAACTGCCGAGCGACACCCTCAAGCGCGCAACTGTCGCCCAGGCAAGTGAACGCGGCAGGCGCTAGAAGGTCGGCGGGGTGATCACCCAGATCACCACGGCATCGACGTCGCCGGGGTTGCCGTAGCGGTGCGGTTCCTGGCTGGAGAAGCTGAAACTGTCGCCTTCGCTGAGCTGAAAGTGGCGTTCGCCGACCCATAACTCGAAACGGCCTGACAGCAGATACCCGGCTTCTTCGCCTTCGTGGCTGTAGCTTTGCTGACTGTAAGTGCCGGGTGGAAAACGCGAATGGAGCATTTCCAGCTGTTGATTGGGTTGCGGGGTCAGCAACTGGTCGACGATGCCATCTTCGTAATGCACGCTCAGGCGACTGTTCTTGCGCACCACCACGCCGTCGTCCTCGGGCGCGGTGTTGGCCTCGCTGGCGAAGAACCACTGGATGGTCACGCCGAGGCTGCGGGCAATGTTGAACAGTGCCGGGATCGACGGGTAGGCGAGGTTGCGTTCCAGTTGGCTGATGTAGCCGGCAGTCAGTTCGCTCAAGCCCGCCAGTTCCGCGAGGGTCATGCCCCGACGCTTGCGCAGGCCGCGGATGCGGGTACCGAGAAAGTGCGGCTCGGAGCTGGCGGATGCGGGTTGGGTGTTGCTGTTGTTGCTCATAAGAATTCCGAACCGGGGCTGAACTACTGACCACAATCCCTGTGGAAGCGAGCTTGCTCGCGATAGCAGACTAGCTTCCACAGGAGGTTACGAGGACCGGAGTATAAACAGCCTTAAAGCTGCCACGCGACTTTCAGGCCTTCATAAATCGCTTCTTCGGCGGTGCGTGGCGCCAGGCAATCGCCGATCCGATAAAACTCCACCCGCCCTTGCAGCTCGGCACCCAGCGTGTCCACTGGCTGGTGTCCCTGGCACAGCACCAGCGTGTCGATATTTTCCAGCAGCATCGGCTCGCCACTGGCGGTGTGTTGCAGGTACACCGTGTTGTCGTCGCAACCATACAGCCGGGCGTAAGGAATAATCGCAATGCCCAGTTTGTGCAGTTCACCGGCCAGTTGATCGCGGACATACAACGGCAGGTTTTCCCCGCAATGGGTGCCGTTGACCGCCAGTTGCACCTGATGCCCGGCGCGGGTCAGATGCTCGGCGATGCCCGGGCCGATCCAGTCGCAGCGCCAGTCAACCACCACCACTGAACGGCCGATCTGCACCTCGCCACGCAGCACTTGCCAAGCGTCCACCACCTGCAACTCGCCACCGCGTTCGAACGTTGGCCAATAGGGTTCGGCGCCGGTGGCGATGATCACCATGTCCGGCTTTTCCTGTTCCACCAGCGTGCGGTCGACGCGGGTATTGCGAACCACTTGAACACCGGCCAGTTCCATCTCCCGTTGCAGGTTGGTGCTGGCCCCGCCGAACTCGCTGCGCCGTGGCAGCAATTGCGCGAGCAACACCTGACCGCCGAGTTGTGAGCTGGCTTCGTACAGCGTCACCTCATGCCCGCGTTGCGCGGCGACGGCGGCCGCTTTCATGCCGGCCGGACCACCACCGGCGACCATAATGCGCTTGCGGGTTTTAGCCGGTTGCCGCTCGCCAAAGATCAGCTCACGACCGGTTTCCGGGTGCTGGATACAGGAGATCGGCAAGCCCTTGTGGAAGTGCCCGATACACGCCTGATTGCAGGCGATGCAAGCGCGCACATCTTCGGCGCGGCCGGTGTCGGTTTTGTTGGGCATTTGCGGGTCGCAAATCAATGCGCGGGTCATGCCGCAGACATCGGCCTGGCCCCGGGCCAGAATAAGCTCGGCTTCCTGGGGCTGGTTGATGCGTCCGGTCACGAAAAGCGGAATATCCAGACGGGCCTTGAACGTCCCGGCTTCCTTGGCCAGGTAAGCCGCCTCGATCGCCATCGGGGGCACGATGTGCACCGCGCCGCCCAACGAAGCTGAGGTGCCGGCGACGATGTGCACGTAATCGAGTTGTGCTTGCAGCGATTGGACGGCAGCCAGGGACTCGTCTTCGGTCAGGCCTTCGGGATCGCGCTCATCGGCGCAGATGCGCAGGCCGATGATGAACTGCTCGTCAGTGGCGATCCGTATCGCCGCGATGATTTCGCGCAGAAACCGCAGGCGCTGCTCCAGCCCGCCGTTGTAGCCATCGGTACGACGATTGACCCGTGGATTGATGAATTGCGCCGGCAAATAACCGTGGCTGGCGACCACCTCAACGCCATCGATCCCGGCCTGGTGCAGGCGTCGGGCTGCGGCGGCATAGCCGGCGACAATCTCGTCGATCATCGCCTGATCCAGCGCACGGGGCATCACCCGGAAGCGTTCATTGGGCACCGCCGAAGCGGAGTAGGCCACCGCCAGCAGACCATCGCTGGACTCCATGATTTCCCGTCCGGGGTGGAACACCTGGGACAACACCACGGTGCCGTGGGCGTGGCAGGTTTGCGCGAGTTTGCGATAACCCTCGATGCAGGCGTCGTCGGTGGCCATCAGCACATGGGAGGTGTACCGCGCGCTGTCATGCACGCCGGCCACTTGCAGCACGATGAGCCCGACGCCGCCCTCGGCGCGCGCCCGGTGATAGGCGATCAGTTGCTCGTTGACCAGGTTGTCGGTGGGCATCGACGTGTCGTGCCCGCTGGACATGATGCGGTTTTTCAGGCGTTTGCCACGAATCTCCAGGGGTTCGAACAGGTGCGCGAAGGCAGGGGTCGAGGTCGGCATGGTGCGGGTACTCCAGGCAGGCTGAAGCCGAAAGGCCGGGTTTCGGCGTTGTTATTATTGGCGTATAGAAATTTACCTATGGTAAAAAATCAACCTGTTTATTTACTTTCTGCTGCGTTAGCCTGAATCGTCGGCTGGACGATGTGACACGACCGGCCTTACTGTCCTGCGCAGCCGATTTCAGTCTGGAGACCACAACAATGAATAAAATCGCTACTTCTCTGACCGCGCCGCAGCGCAGTGCCATTGAGCAACGCCTGCGTGAAGAGCTCGCCGCCTGTTATCGGCTGATCGCACACTTCCGGATGACCGATTTGATCTTCACCCACATCTCGGTGCGCATCCCGGGGCCGGAGCATCATTTTCTGATCAACCCCTATGGGCTGATGTTTGATGAGATTACGGCGTCGAATCTGGTCAAGATCGGTCTGGATGGCCGCGCCGTTGAAGCGTCGCCTTACCCGGTGAACCCGGCCGGTTTCGTGATTCACAGCGCGATCCATGGTGCCCGGGAGGATGCGCAATGCGTGTTGCACACCCACACCAAATCCGGCTGCGCGGTGGCGGCGTTGAAGTGTGGGTTGTTGCCGGTGAACCAGATTTCCATGGAGTTCTATGGCCGCGTGGCCTACCACGACTATGAAGGCGTGGCGCTGGACATGAGCGAACAACAGCGGTTAGTGGCGGACTTGGGCGACAAGCCGGTATTGATGCTGCGCAACCATGGTTTGCTGACCGTGGGTGAAACTGTGAGCCAGGCGTTTTTGCGTATGTATTACCTTGAAAAAGCCTGTGAAATTCAGCTGGCAGCGCAGGCGGCCGGCGAAATTGTTTTGCCGTCACATGAGGTGTGTGCGCACACCGAGCGGCAGTTCAATGACCCAGGGCGGCCGTTGGAGGAGGGGGAATTGAATGACCCGGATGCCATGCAGCTGGCTTGGGCGGCGTTGTTGCGATTATTGGATCGGGTGGCGCCCGGGTATCGGGATTGACCGAAGCCCGGTGTTGAATCGGTTAGCGCCCTCGCTGGCAAGCCAGCTCCCACAGGGTTTGCGGGTGTACGCAGAAATTCTGTAGGAGCCGGCTTGCTGGCGACGCAGACGACGCAGTTTCTCAGGCTTACGCCAAGCCACCTTGTTGCTGTACAGTCGTTCAGCCCGCAGCTTGCCCCAGCGGGCCCCAACGAATGAGCCCAAGGAGCATGTCGCCGATGAATCAGGAAGCCCGTTTTTCCCGCATGGAACCGGAGTTGCGCAAGGCCAACCTGATCGAGGCAACGTTGACGTGCCTCAAGCGTCATGGCTTTCAGGGCGCCTCGATCCGCAAGATTTCCGCCGAGGCCGGTGTCTCCGTCGGCCTGATCAGCCACCACTATTCCGGCAAGGACGAACTGGTGGCCGAAGCCTACATGGCGATCACCGGCCGGGTCATGACCCTGCTGCGTGACGCCATGGAGCAAGCCGCCCCCAACGCACGCGAGCGCCTGTCAGCATTTTTTCGCGGTTCGTTTTCGGCTGAATTGCTCGACCCGCAGTTGATCGACGCCTGGCTGGCATTCTGGGGGGCCGTGAAAACCGCTGAGGCCATCAACAAGGCCCACGATCATTCCTATGGCGAGTACCGCGCAATCCTGCGCAAGGTGCTGATGGAACTGGCACAGGAAGAGGACTGGGAAAACTTCGACGCCGATCTCGCCGCGATCAGTCTTAGCGCATTGCTCGATGGCTTGTGGCTGGAGTCCGGACTCAACCCCGGCACCTTCACCCCGGAGCAGGGCATCCAGATTTGTGAAGCCTGGGTCGACGGATTGCAGGCCGGGGGGCGCCAGCGTTTTTGCGGACAGACGAGTAGCTGTTGATCACCCGTTCAGCAGTGGCTACTCTCTGGCGTTGATGCAACACCCCTCTAATAAGAAACAAGCAGGACACCAGCAATGACACCTCGGGTACTGGTCGTCGATGACGATCCGCTGATTCGCGAACTGTTGCATGCCTACCTGTCCCAGGAAGGCTATGAGGTGCATAGCGCCGCCACGGCGGAACTGGCTGAAGCCTTCCTGGCCAGCCAGGCCGTCGACCTGGTCATGCTCGATATCCGCTTACCGGGCAAGGACGGCCTGACCCTGACCCGCGAGCTGCGGGTGCGTTCGGAAGTGGGCATCATCCTGATCACCGGCCGCAATGATGAAGTCGACCGCATCGTCGGCCTCGAATGCGGTGCCGATGACTACGTGATCAAGCCGCTCAATCCGCGCGAGTTGGTGTCCCGGGCGAAAAACCTGATTCGCCGGGTTCGCCATGCGCAGATCCCGCCACCGGTTGCCATCGTTGCCAAACCCGTCAAACAGTTCGCCGATTGGGCGCTGGACACCGACCGTCGTCGGCTGATCGATCCGTCCGGCAGTGAAACCCTGCTGACCCACGGCGAGTATCAGTTGCTCAGCGTGTTCCTGCGCAATAGCGGCCACACCCTCAGTCGCGATCAGTTGATGGATCAGATCCGCAACCGCGAATGGGTGCCCAACGATCGCTCCATCGACGTGCTGGTCGGTCGTTTGCGCCGCAAGTTGCATGACGATCCGGCCGAGCCACAGTTGATCATCACCATTCACGGCGCCGGTTATCTGTTTACCGCCAGCCTGGCGGCGTGATGACACTGAGGCGGCTGCTCTGGCTGCTGATGCTGCTGGCGGGCACCGCCCAGGCAGCGGAAAAGATCCGCTATTGCGATTATCCGGTGTACCCACCGATTTCCTGGAGCGACGGGAAACAAGTGCGTGGCCTGGCACCGAGTGTGGTGAAAAACCTGTTCGGCCAGCTCGGCTACCAAGTTGAAGTCGTGGTGCTCGGCAACTGGAAACGCTGCCTGCTCGATGCCGCCGAAGGCCGGGTCGACGTGGTCCTGGCCTACAGCACCGCGCAACGCGAACAAAGCCTGCTGTTTTCCAAAGTCCCGGTGCTGCGTGAAGAAGTGGCACTGTTCATCAATCGCCAACACCCGGTGAAGTTCGAACGGGTGCAAGACCTGGCCCGTTACCGTGGCGGCCTGCTGTTCGGTGAAAGCTACGGCGTGGAGTTCGATCGCATGGTCGCGCAAAACAACAACATCGAATGGGTCTCCGATAGCCGCCAGAACTTCGGCAAGCTGATTCGCGGGCGCATCGACTTCATCACCCAGGAACGCCGTACCGGCCAGCTTTACGTCGAAAACCTCGCCGGCGCGCAAGACATTGTGGCGTTGCCCACCGCCCTCAGCGTTGACTACCTGCGGGTCGCTGTTTCCCGTCGCTCACCCCTGGCTGAACGCATGCCGGATATCGATGCGCAACTGCAGCGCATGGTCAATGCCGGTGACATCGAGCGTCTGCTTAACGAGAGCGAAGTGACCTACCGCGACATGATCAATTTACCGGCGAACAGCCCATGATCCGCGGCCGATCCGGTGGCTTGTTGCGGCGTCTGCTGCTATTCATTCTTTTGTTCAGCCTGTGCTTCACCGTACTCGCCAGCAGCGTGCAGCTCTACATCGAGTACCGCCGGGAAATGCGCGAGATCGATTCACGCATGGAGCTGATCCGCGCCGGGTATCTGGCGAGTCTGGAGCGCAGTTTGTGGGATCTCAACCAGGAACAGTTGAACGTGCAATTGCGCGGGCTGGTGGATTTCTCTGACGTCGCCCGGGTGCATCTGATCAGCAGCGATTTCAATCTGGTGCAGGGCAATCCGCAACCGGTCGGGCCGCTGCGGGTCGAGCGTTTTGTGCTGGATTACCAGCCTCCGTCCGGGCCGTTGCGCCAACTTGGCGAGCTGGAAGTCAGCACCGATCTGGGGGCGGTGTATCAGCGTCTGTATGCCAGTGGCTTGACCAGCCTGTTGTGGATGGGCGCGTTCCTGTGTGGCCTGGCGGTGGCGTTGTCTGGCTTGTTTTATCGCCTGGTGACCCGCCACTTGCAGGTCATGGCCGAATTTGCCCGGCGCATTGCGGCCGGACAGTGGCAGGAGCCCCTGCGCCTGGGCAAGAGCCGCAGCGCCAACGAAGACGAAATCGACACGGTCGCCAACGCCCTCGACGACATGCGTCGGGCGATCCTCAGTGACATCGAACGCCGCGAAACCGATCGGCTGGCTTTGCAGGACAACCGCGACGAGTTGTTGAAAAGGGTCGAACGGCGGACCGCCAGCCTGATGCGCGCCAAGGACGAAGCCGAAGCGGCCAACCTCGCCAAGTCACGGTTCCTGGCGACCATGAGCCATGAGTTGCGCACACCACTCAACGGCATTCTCGGCATGGCTGAGCTGTTGCGCGACGCGCGTCTCGACGAGCGCGACGGCAAACGGCTCGATGCGTTGCACAAGGCCGGCGAAGGCTTGCTGACCATCCTCGATGAAGTGCTGTTCTTCGCCAAGCTGGAGGAGGGCGCAAGCCTGCCCGAGCCGGTGGATTTCTCGCTGCGCCAATTGCTCGAAGAAGTGCTGACCTTGCTGGAACCGAAGGCGCTGGCCAATGACACAGTGCTGCACTGTCGAGTCGATCAGCGGGTGGCTGAGCGTTACCACGGCGCCGAACAGTTTTTGCGCCAGGTCTTGAGCAATCTGCTGGCCAACGCGATCAAGTTCACCGAAAACGGTGAGGTCAGTGTCGACGTCGCGTTGCTCACGCAGGCGGGAGGCAGTCGCGCAGATCAGTTGCGGTTGAGCGTCACCGATAACGGCATCGGCATCGCGCCGTCCATGCAGGCAAAGATTTTCGAGCGTTTCACTCAGGCCAGCGATGAAGTGGCGCAGCGTTTTGGCGGCACCGGGCTGGGACTGGCGATCTGCAAACACCTGGTCGAGCAGATGGGCGGGAGCATCGGCGTTGCCAGCGAAGTCGATCGGGGCAGTTGTTTCTGGTTTGAGCTGACGCTGCAACCTGCCGTCGGTGCGACGGCTCAGCTGCCGATGGATGTGCCGGGGCCAGCGCTGGATATTCTGGTGGTTGAGGACGTGGCGCTCAATCGCGAGGTGGTCAGCGGTTTGCTGCAACGGGATGGCCATCGGGTCTGGCTGGCCGAAGAAAGCGAACAGGCGCTGCTGCAATGCGCCGCGCAGGCCTTCGATCTGATTCTGCTGGACGTGCATCTGCCGGGCATGAGCGGTGTGGCATTGTGCAAACGACTGCGTAGCCTCGAGGGGCCGAACCGAACCGCACGTATTTTTGCCCTGACCGCCAGCGTGCAGCCGGCGCTGGTGCGCGGGTATCTGGATGCCGGCATGGACGGCGTGCTCGCCAAACCGCTGAAACTGGACCAGCTGCGTAAAGCCTTGAGTGAACAGCCACTGACGCCCGAGCCAATGCCGGAAGACAGCGCCATGGACTGGCCGCTGCTGCAAACCCATCGCACCTTGCTGGGCGAGCAGAAAGTGCAGGGGCTGCTGGCCGTGCTGCGCGATTCGATCCTGCAGCATCGTCAGGCGTTGCGCGAAGCCATGGGCGCCGATGACGGCACCGAAGTCGCGCATCTGGCGCACCGACTGGCCGGCAGCTGCGATTCGCTGGGCTTTCGTGCATTGGCCAATGAGCTGAGATGGCTGGAAGACGCGGCACGGAGCAACGACGAGGCGGCGGTCCGCTTGCTTGCACCAAGGATAGACGGGCAATGCCAACGTTCGTTGAACACGCTCGAACAGCTGTTGCACAGCTGACGTACAAATTTGTTACGACTTTGCACAACTTCGATCTTTACGTACAACCCGACCTTACATGGCTTTCCAATAATCGACGCAACCGCCGCAGCGCGGTCTTCGAAGCTTATTGGAGATAATAATAATGAATTGCCGTAAAGCTGATTCCTCCCCGTGCCCTGACGTCCTGTCATGCACTGCGCACCTCACCGACTGCTGAGGTGCAGACATGAACGAAAATACTGATCGCAAAGGCATCCAACTGACCCGGGCCCTGAAAAGCCGGCACATTTTCATGCTGTCCCTGGGCGGGGTGATTGGCACCGGGCTGTTCATGGGCTCCGGTGTAATCATCAATCAGGGTGGCCCGGTGGGGGCGATTCTGGCGTACCTGGTCGCAGGTTTCCTGATGTATCTGGTGATGGTCTGCCTCGGTGAACTGTCGGTACAGATGCCGGTGTCGGGCTCGTTTCAAACCCATGCCACCCAGTACATCGGGCCGGCCACCGGCTTCATGATCGGCTGGGTCTACTGGATGAGCTGGGCGACCACCGTTGGCCTGGAATTCACCGCCGCCGGCATGCTGATGACCCGTTGGTTTCCTGAAGTGCCAATTTGGTATTGGTCAGCGCTGTTCGTGGTGGTGTTGTTCGGCATCAACGCGATGGCGACCCGCGCATTCGGTGAGGCGGAATACTGGTTTTCCGGGATCAAGGTCGCGGCGATTCTTGGTTTTATTGTGGTTGGCGTGTTGGTGATCTTTGGCGCGATACCGCTGAGCAGCGGCGCGCCCGCGCCGATGGCGAGCAATCTGATTGGCGATTCGTTGTTCCCCAATGGGTTGTCGGCGGTGTTCGCAGTGATGATGACTGTGGTCTACGCCTTTCAGGGTTGCGAGATCATGGGCGTGGCGGCCGGCGAAACCGATCAGCCGGAAAAGAGCATCCCGCGTGCCGTGCGCAACGTGGTGTTCCGCGTGCTGATTTTCTATGTGCTGGCGATCATCGTGCTGTCGGCCATCGTGCCATGGCAGCAGGCGGGGTTGATGGAAAGCCCGTTTGTGCAGGTGTTCGATATGGTTGGCATTCCATACGCGGCTGACTTGATGAACTTCGTGATCCTCACCGCCATTCTGTCGGTGGGCAACTCCGGCCTGTATGCCTCGACGCGCATTCTGTGGGCGATGTCGAAAACCGGCATGGCGCCCAAGAGCCTGTCGCCGCTGAGCAAGCGTGGCGTGCCGCTGCGTGCATTGAGCATCACGTTGTGCTTTGCCCTGGTGTCGTTGATGACCAGTTTCGTCGCGGCCGACACCTTGTTCATGGTGCTGATGGCGGTCAGCGGCATGTCCGGCACCGTAACCTGGATTGTCATCGCGCTGGCACAGTACAAGTTCCGCAAAGCCTGGCTGCGTGACGGCAACAAACTCAGCGACCTGAAATACCGTGCACCGTGGTTCCCGGTATTGCCGCTGATGTGCATCACCTTGTGCTGCTCGCTGTTCGTGTTCCTGGCCCTGGATGAAACCCAGCGTCCATCGCTGTATTGGGGCTTCGGGTTCATCGCGCTGTGCTATGGCGCGTACTTCCTGGTTCATCGCAAGCGCCAGGGCGTGTTGGCACCAAGCCTGCCAACGTCCTGACTCTCTAAATCAAGCGCAGCCCCTGTGGGAGCGAGCCTGCTCGCGATAGCGGTCTATCAGTCAACAGTCATGTTGAAGGGGGTACCGACAGCGCAAGCAGGTTCGTTCCCACAGTGTTTTTAGTCGTGAGTTGTTCGAAGTTGTAACAGCGACGCCGCCCTTATCGGGGTGGCCGAGAAATAATTGAATAAAACCAATGCGTTAAACATTTTACGAGGCTGTTACAGCTCAATTCTTCCCCGATTGCCGCCTTGCTGAACACTCGTTTAGTATGGCCTCAAGTCGCATCACCTCAGACCCATCACAATAATTCGAGGATTCGCATGACTACTCATGATTCGCTGCTCAGTCAGGTCGAAGCAGGCGTTGCCAGGATTACGCTCAATCGCGCCGCTCAGCGCAACGCGCTGGACATCCCGACCCTGAACAACCTGCATGGGTTGCTCGACAGCTTCAACGCCGACCCAGCGGTACGCGTGGTGGTGTTGACCGGCAGCGGTCGCAGTTTTTGCGCCGGCGCTGACCTCGACGAGTGGGCCGACGCCGAAGCCCGCGGCGCGCTGGAAACCTACGGCTGGACCGAAACCGCCCACGCCTTGATGACCCGTCTTCACAGTCTGGAAAAACCGACCATCGCCGCCATCAACGGCACTGCCGTTGGCGCCGGGATGGATTTGACCTTGTGCTGCGACCTGCGCATCGCCGGGCAATCGGCGCGATTCAAGGCCGGCTACACCAGCATGGCCTACTCGCCGGACGCCGGCGCCAGTTGGCACTTGCCACGGCTGATCGGCAGCGAACAAGCCAAACGTCTGCTGTTCCTCGATGAATTGTGGGGCGCCGACCGTGCGCTGGCCACGGGTCTGGTCGGCGAAGTCTGCGCCGATGATCAACTGCTGACCGTCGCCAGCGAATTGGCTGCGCGCCTGGCTGTCGGGCCGACTTTCGCCTTCGCCCAAACCAAAAAACTCATGCGCGAGGGCGCCGAACGCACGCTCGCCCAACAGCTGCAAGCCGAACTTGCCGCCGGGTTGCTCTGCGGTCGCAGCGCAGACGGCAGCGAAGCCCTGCGCGCCGCCATGGAAAAACGCCCGGCACGCTTCATGGGTCGCTAAGCCCCGCATCCACGTATCAGCACACGAACAACAGGTAGCCGCATGAATTTCCAACTGACCCAAGAACAAGAAATGTTGGTGGACTCGGTACGCAGCTTCGTCGAGAAGGAACTGCTGCCCTATGAAGAGCAAGTTGAACGCGCCGATGAGGTGTCCCCGGAGCTGGCGGCGCAGATTCGCGGCAAGGCGATTGCCGCTGGTTTCTATGCTTTCAACATGCCTGAAGACGTCGGTGGCGGCGGGCTGGATTACCTGTCCCAGGCGCTGATCGAGCGTGAATTGTCGAAGGTGTCATGGGCACTGCACGTGTTCGTCGCCCGGCCTTCGAAAATCCTCATGGCCTGCAAAGGCGACCAGATCAACGACTACCTGCTGCCGTGCATCCAGGGCGAGAAAATCGACTGCTTCGCCTTGACCGAACCGGGTGCCGGCTCCGACGCCAATGCGATCAAGACCCGCGCCGTGCGTGAAGGCGACGACTTCATTCTCAACGGCAGCAAGCACTTCATCAGCCACGCCGGCCACGCTGATTTCGCCATCGTCTTCGCGGTGACCGACACCTACGAACAAAACGGCAAGAAGCGCAACGCCGTGACCTCGTTCCTGGTCGACCGCAACACCCCTGGCATGACCATCCGCCGTGGCCCGAAATGCGTGAGCAACCGTGGTTACCACACCTTCGAAATGTTCTTCGACGACTGCCGCGTTCCGGCCAGCAAAGTGCTGGGCGAAGTTGGCAAAGGCTGGGAGGTCGCCAACGCCTGGCTGACTGCCGGACGGGTGATGGTCGCGGCCAACTGTGTCGGGCAGGCCCAGCGTGCACTGGATTGCTCGCTGCAATGGGCGGCCGACCGCAAGCAGTTTGGTCAGGCCATCGGTCACTTCCAGGGCGTGTCGTTCAAATTGGCGGACATGGCGACTCAGATCCGCGCCGCGGAACTGCTGACCCTGCACACCGCGTGGAAAATGGACCAGGGCACCATGACCGACGGCGAGGCCGGCATGGCCAAGTTGTTCGCCAGTGAAGTGCTCGGACGTGCGGCGGATGAAGCCGTGCAGATCTTTGGCGGCATGGGCCTGATGGATGAAAGTCCGGTGGAGCGCATTTGGCGTAACGCGCGGATCGAGCGAGTCTGGGAAGGCACTTCGGAAATCCAGCGCCACATCATTTCCCGCGAGCTGTTGCGGCCACTGCTGCGCTGATCGGCCTGGAGAATTGTCATGTCCCAAACCATTCGCGACAACCTCCAGCGCCTGCTCGCGCCACAACACGTGGCGTTTGTCGGCGGCCGCAGCATGGCGCGCGCCCTCAAGCGTTGCGCCGAAGGTGGCTACCAAGGGCAAATGTGGCTGGTCAACCCGCAGCACGACAGCCTTGAAGACGTGCCCTGCGTGCGCAGCATTGCCGATTTGCCCTGCGGGCCGGACGCGGTGTTCATCGCCACCAACCGTGATTTGACCCTGACCTGCGTCGCCGAACTGGCCGCCATCGGTGCCGGCGGCGCGATCTGCTATGCCTCGGGGTTCGCCGAAACCGGCACCGAGGGCCAGGCGCTGCAACAACAACTGCTTGAAGCCGCCGGCGACATGGCGTTGCTCGGCCCCAACTGCTACGGCTTGCTCGACTACCTGCACAGCGCCGCGCTGTGGCCGGTGGCCCATGGCGGTAAAACGGTGGAGAAGGGCGTGGCAGTGCTGACCCAGAGCGGCAATTTCGCTTACAACCTGTCGATGAGCGACCGTTCGCTGCCGGTGGCCTATATGGCGTCGGTCGGTAATCAGGCGCAACTGGGCGTGGCTGAATTGATGGATGTGCTGCTCGACGAGCCGCGCGTCACCGCCATCGGCCTGCACCTCGAAGGATTGAAGAACGTCCCGGGGTTCGCCCGCGCCGCGCACAAGGCCCTGGAGAAGGGCATTCCGATCATCGCCTTGAAAACCGGTGTGTCGCAGATCGGCGCCGAACTGGCCTTGAGTCACACCAGTTCGCTGTCCGGTTCCGATGCGCTGTACGACGCGCTGTTTGAGCGCCTGGGCGTGATTCGCGTCAGTGGCCCTGTGAGTTTTGTCGAAACCCTGAAAGCCGCCGCCTGCGGCAATCTGCCGGCGGGCAACAGCCTGATCGCGCTGGCCTGTTCCGGTGGCGATGCCGGGCTGATTGCCGACTACGCCGAACGCAATGACCTGGGCTTGCCCACACTCGATGACGGGCAGGTGGGTGAACTGGCGCAGGTGTTGCCCGGTTACGCTAACCTGGTCAACCCGCTGGACTTCACCACCGCGATCTGGGGCGATGGCGAGGCGTTGAATCGCATGCTCGACAGCGCCCTGCGCACGCCAGCCGACGCGGCGATGCTGGTGCTCGATTATCCCGCCGAGTTCACCGGCGAGCGCAAGGAGTGCGACCTGCTGCTTGAGCTGTATTGCGCCGCATTGAAGCGTCATGGCAAGAGCGGTTTTGTCACATCGGCGTTCCCTGAATTACTGCCAGCCCACGCCCGTGAGCGGCTGCATGCCCAAGGCGTCCCGGCGTTGCAAGGCGTCGAGGATGGTTTGGCCGCGTGGGGTCGAATCGCCGGTTACCCGCGCAATCGCCAGGCGTTGTTGGCGCGGGGTGAGTCGGCGTTGCTGCCGCTGTGTCCGCAAGCACTGAACGGCGAGGGTGAGTTGCTCAATGAATGGGATTCCAAACAGGCGTTAAGAGCGTTTGGTCTGCCAACGCCAAACGGCGTTCTCAGCACCCCGGCCAATGCCTTGAAGGACGCCGAAGTGCTGGGCTACCCGCTGGTGCTCAAAGCGGTCAGCGCCCAATTGCCGCACAAAACCGAGGCCGGCGCCGTGGCGCTGAACCTCAAGGACAGCGCCGCATTAAGCACTGCACTGGAGACCATGCGCGCCAGCATCGCCGCGTATGCGCCGGGCGTGGCCTTCGATCAACTGCTACTGGAGCCCATGGCCAAAGCGCCGCTGGCCGAACTGATCGTTGGCATCAAACGCGAGAACGATTTTGGCCTGGCGTTGGTGATTGGCGCTGGCGGCATTCTGGTGGAACTGCTCAAGGACAGTCGCAGCCTGTTGCTGCCGACCACCGACGGGGCCATTCGCCGGGCCTTGCTGAGCCTGCGCAGCGCGGCATTGCTGCAAGGCTTCCGTGGTCGCGAAGCGGCGGATCTCGACGCGCTGGTGACGGCGATCCGTGCCGTGGCCGACTACGCCTGCGAAAACGCCGCGCAGTTGCTCGAACTCGATGTAAACCCATTGTTGGTCGGCGCCGATGGCACGACGGCGGTCGATGCGTTAATTCGCCTTGGCCATGTGTGAGGACCTGAACATGCAAAGCAAACCCTTGACCGGTGGCCAGGCGCTGGTGCGCCTGCTGGCCAATTACGGTGTCGATACCGTGTTCGGCATTCCCGGCGTACACACACTGGAGCTGTATCGCGGCTTGCCCGGCAGCGGCATTCGCCACGTGCTGACGCGTCATGAACAAGGCGCCAGTTTCATGGCCGACG
The DNA here is from genome assembly GCF_001945365.1 of Pseudomonas reinekei. Lineage (GTDB taxonomy): Bacteria > Pseudomonadota > Gammaproteobacteria > Pseudomonadales > Pseudomonadaceae > Aquipseudomonas > Aquipseudomonas reinekei. The sequence goes on along the minus strand of NZ_MSTQ01000001.1, from coordinate 169,227 downwards.
GTTACGCGCGGGTCAGCGGCAAACCCGGCGTGTGCTTCGTCATCACCGGCCCCGGCGTGACCAACGCCGCCACCGGCATCGGGCAGGCGTACGCCGACTCGATTCCCATGCTGGTGATTTCCAGCGTCAACCATAGCGCCAGCCTCGGCAAGGGCTGGGGCAGCCTGCATGAGTGCCAGGATCAGCGGGCGATGACTGCACCGATCACTGCGTTCTCGGCCGTGGCGCTTACCGCTGAAGACCTGCCGGAACTGATCGCCCGCGCCTATGCGGTGTTCGACAGCGAGCGTCCGCGTCCTGTGCACATTTCGGTGCCGCTGGATGTATTGTCGGCGCCGATTGCTAATGACTGGAGCAACGACGTGGTGCGTCGTCCCGGGCGTGGTCCGGCATCCGCCACTGCGCTCGATGAAGCCGTGGCCAAACTCAACGGCGCCAAACGCCCGATGATCATCGCCGGTGGCGGCGCCTTGCACGCCACCTCGCAACTGCAGGACATCAGCACTCGACTCGCGGCGCCGCTGTTTACCAGTGTCGCCGGCAAGGGCCTGCTGCCACCGGATGCACCGTTGAATGCCGGTTCGTCGTTGTGCGTGGAGCCGGGCTGGAAGCTGATTGCCGATGCCGACGTGGTGCTGGCGGTCGGCACCGAAATGGCCGATACCGATTTCTGGCGCGAGCGCCTGCCGCTCAACGCTGCACTGCTGCGAGTGGACATCGATCCGCGCAAGTTCAACGACTTCTATCCCTGTACCGTGGCCCTGCATGGCGATGCGCAACAAACCCTCAGCGGCTTGCTCGAGCGCCTGCCATCCAGCGTACGTGACGCCAGCGCGGCGATTGCCTCGGTTGCGGCATTGCGTGAAGCGGTCAAGGCCAGCCATGGCCCGTTGCAACGGATCCATCAGTCAATTCTCGAGCACATTGCTGCGGAGTTGCCGGACAACGCGTTCATCAGCACCGACATGACCCAACTGGCCTACACCGGCAACTACGCCTTCGACAGTCTGGCCATCCGTAGCTGGTTGCACCCGACCGGCTACGGCACCTTGGGCTACGGCTTGCCCGCCGGCATCGGCGCCAAGTTCGGCGCGCCGCAACGTCCGGGCCTGGTGCTGGTGGGCGACGGCGGTTTCCTTTACACGGCCCAGGAACTGGCCACCGCCGTGGAAGAACTCGACAGCCCGTTGGTCGTTTTGCTGTGGAACAACGACGCACTGGGACAGATCCGCGACGACATGCTCGGCCTCGATATCGAGCCGATCGGCGTGCTGCCGCGCAACCCGGATTTCGCCGCCCTTGCGCGCGCGTTCGGTTGCACCGTGACTCAGCCGCAAAGCCTGGCGGAGTTGCAAACCGACTTGCGTCACGGCTTCAAGCGCAACGGCGTGACGCTGATCGAACTCAAGCATGCCTGCGCCCATTGAACTGTATTTAAGGGGGATGAAGCCATGCGCTTTTCCGATCTGACTCAACGTATCGCGGGAGACGGCGCCGCCGCCTGGGATATTCACTACCGGGCCCTGGCACTGCGCGAGCAGGGTGAAGACATCCTGTTGCTGTCCGTGGGCGACCCGGATTTCGACACACCGCAACCCATCGTTCAGGGCGCCATCGACAGCCTGCTCAACGGCAACACGCACTATGCCGAAGTACGCGGCAAGCGGGCCCTGCGTGAAGCCATCGCCAGGCGTCATCGGCAACGCAGCGGGCAAGCGGTTTCGGCGGATCAGGTCACGGTGCTGGCCGGCGCGCAGTGTGCGCTGTTCGCCGTTGCCCAATGCGTACTGAACCCGGGCGATGAAGTGATCGTCGCCGAACCGATGTATGTCACTTACGAAGCGGTGTTTGGTGCCTGCGGCGCCGTGGTCGTACCGGTGCCGGTGCGTTCGGAAAACGGTTTTCGCGTATTGCCCGAAGACGTCGCCGCGCGGATCACGCCTCGCACCCGGGCGTTGGCCTTGAACAGTCCGCATAACCCGTCAGGCGCAAGCCTGCCGCGCAGCACCTGGCAGGCGCTGGCCGAACTGTGCATCGCCCACGATCTGTGGCTGATTTCCGATGAGGTCTACAGCGAACTGCTGTTTGAAGGCGAGCACGTCAGCCCGGCGAGTTTGCCGGGCATGGCCGAGCGCACGGCGACCCTCAACAGCCTGTCGAAGTCCCACGCCATGACCGGGTGGCGCGTCGGCTGGGTGGTGGCGCCGCCGTCACTGGCTGCACACCTGGAAAACCTTGCGCTGTGCATGCTCTACGGTTCGCCGGATTTCATTCAGGACGCCGCGGTGATCGCGCTGCAAAGCCCTCTGCCGGAACTGCACGCCATGCGCGAAGCCTATCGTGAGCGCCGCGACCTGGTGTGCGACAGCCTCGCCGAATGTTCGGGCGTGCGCGCCTTGAAACCTGATGGCGGAATGTTCGTGATGGTGGATATCCGCGAAACCGGGCTCAGCGCGCAGGCGTTTGCCGACCGCCTGCTCGATCGCCATGGCGTCTCTGTACTGGCCGGCGAAGCTTTCGGCCCGAGCGCTGCGGGGCATATTCGCCTGGGGCTGGTGGTCGGCGCCGAACCGTTGCGCGATGCCTGTCAGCGTATTGCCCGTTGTGCCCGGGAATTGATGGAGGCCGAGGTTCATGCTTAACCACAAGACATTGTTTATTGATGGCCGCTGGCAAACGCCGTCTGGGCAGGGGATGGCCGAAGTGATCAACCCGGCCACCGAAGAAGTCGCCAGCAGCGTGCCGCTGGGCGATGAGCGTGACGTCGACAACGCTGTAGCCGCCGCGCGCAAAGCCTTCGCGTCATGGTCGCGAACACCGTCCAGCGTTCGCGCCGGGTATATCCGTGCACTGGCTGAGCAACTGCGCAGCCGTGCCGATGAAATGGCCGCGGTCATCACCACTGAACTGGGCATGCCGGTGCAATGGTGCCGCTCGGTACAGGTCGACGGGCCGATCATTGGCCTCGAGCAATACGTCGAACTGGCCCGCCTGATGGATGACGTACGCGAAGTCGGCAACTCGCTGGTGATGCGTGAAGCGGTGGGCGTCTGCGCCTTTATCAATCCGTGGAATTACCCGCTGCATCAGTTGATCGGCAAACTCGCCCCGGCACTGGCTGCCGGTTGCACGGTGGTGGTCAAGCCGAGCCAGGAAACGCCGCTGCATGCGTTTTTGCTGGCACAGATGATCGAAGCCATCGGCCTGCCGGCCGGGGTCTTCAACCTGGTCAGCGGGCCGGGTTCGAAAGTCGGCGAAGCATTGGCCAAACACCCGGACGTCGACATGGTGTCGTTCACCGGATCCACCCGCGCCGGTGTTCGCGTCGCACAAGCGGCAGCACCGTCGGTGAAACGGGTGTGCCTGGAACTGGGCGGCAAGTCGCCGCTGCTGATTGCCGAAGACGCTGACCTGGCGGCTGCGGTTCGCTATGGCGTGCAGGACGTGATGATCAACTCCGGTCAAACCTGCACCGCGTTGACCCGCATGCTGCTGCCGGCCAGTCGTTATGCCGAAGCAGTGGAGCTGGCGCTGGCCGAAACCCTGAGCCTGAAAATGGGCGATCCACTCGACCCACAAAGCTTCCTCGGGCCGATGTGTTCGGCGGGGCAACGCCGCACCGTGCTCGACTACATCAAGGTCGGGCAACAGGAAGGCGCGCGCCTGCTGTGCGGCGGTGATGCAGCACCGGCGTTCGAGCGCGGTTATTACGTCAGCCCGACGCTGTTCGCCGACGTCGACAACCGCCTGCGCATTGCCCAGGAAGAAATCTTCGGCCCGGTGCTGTGCCTGATTCCCTACACCGATGAAGGCCACGCGATCCAGATCGCCAACGACTCGCCTTTTGGCCTGTCCAGCGGTGTCTGGGCCGGAAGTACCGAGCGCGCCCTGCATCTGGGGCGGCAACTGCGGGCTGGCCAGTGCTTCCTCAATGGTGCGGCGTTCAATTATCAGGCGCCGTTCGGCGGCTACAAACAATCGGGTAATGGTCGGGAGTGGGGGGAAGAAGGGCTGAACGAATTCGTCGAAGTGAAGGCGATCCAGGTGTGACCGTTGGCGATTCAAACGTTGTACGCACCGGGCCATGGCCCGGTGTCTGGCGTGGCTTTGAACGGGTATTTCATTAGCTTTCATCAGGGGCAATGCAATGAGCGATAACAAAAACAAGATTACTCAAGCGAACCATGAATTCAGCTTCCCGCGTCGCGACTTCTTGAAGTACAGCGCCGCTGCAGCCGCCGTGGCCGGGGCGTTCTCCATGGGGCTGCCGTTTGGCGCCATGGCGGCGCAGTCGACGCCGAAACCCGGTGGCGTATTGCGCCTGGGCCTGGCGGGTGGCAGCACCACCGATTCGAAAGACCCCGGCTCCTGGGTCGATACGTTCACCTTCGTCGGGTTCTCGGCGATCTATAACACCCTCACCGAAATTGCGGTCGACGGCACGGCGATCCCCGAACTGGCCGAAAGCTGGACCTCGACCCCGGACGCTCGGGTCTGGACTTTCAAATTGCGCCAGGGCGTGACCTTCCACAACGGTAAGACCCTGACCGCCGACGATGTGGTTGCCTCGATCCAGCATCACCTCGGGGACAAATCCAGTTCGGCGGCGAAAACCGTGTTGGGCGATGTGGACATGGTCAGTGCCAATGGCAGCGACAGCGTGGTGTTCGAACTGAAATCCGGCAACGCCGATTTCACCTACGTGGTTGCCGATTACCATTTGGTGATCATGCCGAGCAAGGATGGCCTGCCGGACTGGCAGGCTGGTGTCGGCACGGGTGGTTATCGTCTCAAGGATTTCGAGCCGGGTGTGCGCATGACCCTGGAGCGCAGTCCGGATTACTGGAAGGCTGGGCGCGCGCACTTCGCCGGTGCCGAGCTGATTGCGATTGGCGACGGCGCCGCGCGCATCAACGCGTTGGTCACCGGGCAAGTGGACGTGATCAACAAGGTCGACCTGAAAACCGTGGCGTTGCTCAAGCGCAACCCGAACCTGTTCATCGAAGAAACCAAGGGCGCGCAGCACTACACCTTCCCGATGCTTACCGACAGCCAGGTGTTCCAGAACAACGACGTGCGCATGGCGATGAAGCACGCGATCAACCGTGAAACGTTGCTCGCATCGGTGCTGTACGGCTACGGCCTTGTGGGGAACGACCACCCGATCCAGCCAGGTAGCCGCTTCATCAACACCGCGCTGGAGCAGCGAACCTACGATCCGGACAAGTCGCGTTTCTATCTGAAGAAGGCCGGTCTGGATTCGCTCAAGGTTCGCCTGCAAGCCTCCGACGCGGCGTATACCGGCGCGGTCGACGCTTCGGTGTTGTTCAAGGAGCAGGCCCGCGCCGCCGGGATCGAGATCGATGTGGTGCGCGAACCGGCGGATGGTTTCTTCTCCAACGTGTGGATGAAGCAGCCGTTCACTACGTCGTTCTGGTACAGCAGCCTGACCGCCGACCGCATGTTCAGCATCGGTTATGCCAAAGGCGCGGCGTGGAACGAAACCCACTGGGACAACCCGCGTTTCAACCAATTGCTCAACGCCGCCCGTGGCGAGATGAACGAACCGCTGCGCCGCGAGATGTACAACGAAATGCAGAGCCTGTGCCGCGACGAGGGCGGGGCGATTGTGCCGTTGTTCGCCAGCTCGGTGGCGGCGCGCTCCAACAAAATCGCCCATGGCGGGCAGACAGCGCCTTATGGCGAGCTGGACGGGTTGCGGGTGATTGAGCGGTGGTGGCAGGCGTAAACCCGGTCTTGAACTCTGTGGAGATCAACTGTGGGAGCGAGCCTGCTCGCGAAGAGGCCCTGTCAGCGGACATTTTTGGTGTCTGACACACCGCTTTCGCGAGCAGGCTCGCTCCCACAGGGGGGCGTGTTCCCACAGTAGAAATTTGCAGTTTGCAAACGTGCCCATTCAAGGAACCGCACGATGAGAAGTATTTTCAAGCTATTAGGGCAGCGCCTGGCGTTAGGCCTGTTATCGCTGTTCGCCGTTTCAGTCATCATCTTCCTCGCCGTCGGCCTGCTCCCGGGCGATATCGCCCAGGCCATGCTGGGCCAGTCCGCCACGCCGGAAACCGTGGCGGCCTACCGCGCGCAACTGGGCCTGGACCTGCCGCCACTGACGCGTTTCGGCCACTGGATCTGGCAATTGCTGCACGGCGATCTGGGTGTGTCGCTGGCCAACCAGCGGCCCATTGCCGACCTGGTCGGCGCGCGTTTGGGCAACACTTTCAGCCTCGCGTTGCTGGCAGCATTGGTTTCAGTGCCACTGGCGTTGCTGCTGGGGATGCTCGCCGCGCTGTATCGCAATAGTTGGTTCGACCGCTTGCTCAACACCTCGGCACTGAGCGCGGTGTCGTTTCCCGAGTTCTTTGTCGCCTACATCCTGATTCTGGTGTTCGCGGTAAAGCTCAACTGGTTCCCGAGCATTTCCAACCTGTCGCCAGACGCGTCCCTCGGCACCGTGCTGGAACGCTCGGTACTGCCGGTGGCAACCCTGAGTCTGGTGGTGATCGCGCAGATGATGCGCATGACCCGCGCCTCGCTGATCAATCTGCTGGCCAGTCCCTACATCGAAATGGCCCGGCTCAAGGGCATCAGTCAGTCGCGGATCATCTTCCGCCATGCGCTGCCCAATGCGCTGGCGCCGATCGTCAACGTGGTGGCGCTGAACCTGGCGTACCTGGTGGTGGGCGTGGTGGTGGTCGAAGTGGTGTTCGTCTATCCCGGCCTCGGCCAGTTGCTGGTGGACTCGGTGGCCAAGCGCGATATCCCGGTGGTGCAGGCTTGCAGCCTGATCTTCGCGGCGACCTACATCCTGCTCAATACCAGCGCCGATGTGCTGTCGATTGCCAGCAACCCACGTCTGATGCATCCAAAGGGGTAGACCATGAGCGTGCTTAAACAAATGGTCCGGGCGCCGCTGAGTGCCAAGTTCGGATTGCTGGTCATCGTTGTGTACATCCTGGTGGCGCTGTTCGCTCCGGTGCTGGCGCCCTTCGGCGAAACCCAGGTGGTGGGCGAGGGCTTCGCGCCGTGGGGCGGGCAATTTCTGTTGGGCACCGATAACCTGGGGCGCGACATGTTCAGCCGCCTGGTCTACGGCGCGCGCAATACCCTGGGCATTGCCTTCCTGACTACGGTACTGGCGTTCCTGCTCGGTGGGTTGAGCGGCCTAGTCGCGGCAATCAAGGGCGGCTGGGTCGATCAGGGCTTGTCGCGGGTGGTGGATATTCTGATGGCGATTCCCCAGCTGATCTTCGCCTTGCTGATCCTCAGCGTGGTCGGCACCACCGCGACTTCGCTGGTGCTGGTGATCGCGCTGCTGGACGCGACACGGGTGTTTCGCCTGTCACGCGCCGTGGCGATGAACGTGGTGGTTCAAGACTTCGTCGAAGCCGCTCGCCTGCGCGGTGAAGGCCTTTACTGGCTGGTGACCCGCGAAGTGCTGCCGAACGCGGCGGCGCCGTTGATTGCCGAGTTCGGACTGCGCTTCTGCTTTGTGTTCCTGTTCATCAGTGCGCTGTCGTTCCTCGGCCTGGGCATCCAGCCGCCAACCGCCGACTGGGGCAGCATGGTGCGTGACAACGCCGTACTGATCACCTTCGGCGACATCAGCCCGTTGCTGCCCGCCCTGGCCGTGGCGTTGATCACGGTCAGCGTCAACTTCGTCGTCGACTGGATGCTGCACAAATCCAGTGGCCTCAAGGAGTGCTGAACATGACGACAACCAAACCTTTGCTGGAAATTCGCGACCTGCACATCGAAGGTCACTACGAAGACGCCTGGCACCCACTGATCAAGGACATCGACCTGACCCTGCAGCGCGGCGAAGTGCTGGGGCTGATCGGCGAGTCGGGGGCGGGCAAGTCGACCCTCGGCCTGTCGGCCATGGGCTACACCCGAGACGGCTGCAAAATCACCGGCGGTTCGGTGCATTTCGACGGCATTGACCTGCTCAAGGCCAAGCCCGAAGCGCTGCGCAAGTTGCGCGGCTTGCGCATCGCCTACGTCGCACAAAGCGCGGCCGCTTCGTTCAACCCGGCCCATCGGCTGATCGATCAGCATGTCGAAACCGCCGTGATAAACGGCGGCATGAGCCGTGATCAGGCCATGGCCGAAGCCGTGGAACTGTACCGCGTGTTGCGCCTGCCCAATCCCGAACAGATCGGCCAGCGTTATCCGCATCAGGTTTCCGGCGGTCAGTTGCAGCGGGTCATGACAGCGATGGCCATGGCGTGCCATCCCGATCTGATCATCTTCGACGAGCCGACCACCGCGCTGGACGTCACCACCCAGATCGAAGTGCTGGCGGCGATCCGCGATGCGGTGAAAACCTACGGCAGCGCTGCGATCTACATCAGCCACGACCTGGCAGTGGTGGCGCAAATGGCCGACCGCATCATGGTGCTGCGCCACGGCAAACTGGTGGAAGAGGCCGAGACCCGCAAGATGCTCGGTGACCCACAGGAGGATTACACCAAGTCATTGTGGGCGGTACGCAGTTTCCGCACTGAGCCCAAGGCACTGCCACAGCAAGAGCAACCGCTGCTGGAATTGCGCAAGAGTTGCGCCAGTTACGGCCACCAACCGGTGCTTCATGATGTTTCGCTCAAGCTGTATCGCGAGCAGACCCTGGCAGTCATCGGCGAATCCGGCAGTGGCAAGAGCTCCACGGCGCGCTTGATCACCGGTTTGTTGCCACCCACCCATGGCGAGGTGCTGTACGACGGCCAACCGTTGCCGGCGGACTTTCGCCAGCGCAGTAAAGAGCAATTGCGGCGCATCCAGATGATCTACCAGATCCCGGACACGGCGTTGAACCCGCGTCAGCGCATCGTCGACATCATCGGTCGGCCACTGACCTTTTACCTGGGCCTCAAAGGCAAGGCCATGCGTGCACGGGTGGCTGAGCTGCTGGAGATGATCGAACTCGACCCGGCGACCTTCATGGAGCGTCAGCCCCGGGAACTGTCCGGTGGGCAAAAACAACGGATCTGTATCGCCCGGGCACTGGCGGCCGATCCGCAGTTGATCATCTGCGACGAAGTTACCTCGGCCCTCGATCAACTGGTGGCTGAAGGCGTGCTCAAACTGCTCAATCGTATTCAGCAACAACTCGGCGTCGCCTACCTGTTCATTACCCATGACGTCGCCACGGTGCGGGCGATCGCCGATGAGGTGCTGGTGATGCAACGGGGCAGGGTGGTCGACCACGGCTCACGCAGCCAGATTTTCACTCCGCCGCACCAGGATTACACCGGACTGCTGTTTTCGTCCGAACCGCAAATGGACCCCGACTGGCTCGACCGCTTGCTGGCCAGCCGCGCGCTCCCGAATTCAAACCCTACGCTGGAAAAAGCCTAAGGAATCACCATGAAAGTACTGATCGTCCACGCTCATCCAGAGCCAAAATCCTTCACCGCGGCCTTGCGCGATCAAGCGGTCGAGACCCTTGAAGCCCAGGGCCATGAAGTGCAGGTCAGCGACCTGTACAAAATGAACTGGAACCCGGTGGCCAGCGCCAATGACTTCTCTTCGCGGGAAAACCCCGAGTACCTGGTGTACGCCCTGGAGCAACGCCTGGGGGTGAAAAGCCAGTCGCTGGCGGCGGACATCCAGGCCGAGCTGGACAAACTGCTGTGGGCCGACCTGCTGATCCTCAACTTCCCGATCTTCTGGTTCTCCACCCCGGCCATCCTCAAGGGCTGGATCGACCGGGTGCTGGTGTCCGGTATCTGCTACGGCGGCAAGCGTTTCTACGATCAGGGTGGTTTGGCCGGCAAGAAGGCGCTGGTGACGGTGACCTTGGGCGGGCGCGAACACATGTTCGGCGAAGACGCGATTCATGGTCCGCTGGAAGACATGTTGCGCCCAATACTGCGTGGGACATTGGCGTATGTCGGTTTCGATGTGCTGGAGCCGTTTGTGGCCTGGCATGTGCCGTACATCAGCGATGAAGCGCGTCAGCAGTTTCTGGTGGATTACAGCCAGCGGCTGCAGCATCTGAGCGACGACCAGCCACGGGTGTTTCCGAAACTGGCACAGTTTGATGACCAATTGTATCCGCTGGCTAAAAATTCCTGACCGACACCGCTTACCCTGTGGGAGCAGGCTTAATCCCACAGGGCTTTTAGGTGGTTACGTAGCTGGATTTGGGCGGCATTTTATGAGCGGATTTCAGATCTGCGTATTGGGGACGACATATCAGTTGACTCGGATAAAATACGCCTCGACCAGTTGAATAGTTTTTTGAGATGGTGTGTCTATATTTTTGTATATGGGGTTGTGCCATGTTTCCTCAACATATTTACGGGCGTAATTACACAGAGGACCGTCCATTACGGCATCAAATAACTTTTCCCCACTGAAAACTCCACGACTAAAGGGGAATTTGGTTTGGTCTTTTTCGTATATATGCTGAACTATTTTATGCTTGTTTTTTAAGTATCTATTTTGGAGTAATGTATCGGTATTTCCAATGTCTTCAGGGAGTGTTTTTTTAGGTTCGGCAAGATCTGCAAGCAGTTTCTGGTCAAAAAGATAGTCTGTTGACTCCAGATGTAGCTGTTTCTGTATGTGCGAACGCATACGCGCACCCTGAATATCGGGCACTCCAGGTTTTAACTTATATCTGCCGGGAATTCCTGGGATTTCAAATATGCTGTTTGCCATTCTTCGAGCTGTTATCTTGCGAGCCTTAATTGCAAGTTGCAGTGTTATGCGCAAGGGTAAAGAGGCATGTCCGTCTTGATCACTTCGATTAATCGGATCCCCCACGCAGTACGTATAGGCATTCAATCCCCCCCTTTCAAAAGGACTCAAACTGTCTGGACTGTTAAACCGCATCAATACCGGATTAAAAGCCCGATAACCATTGCCCAATAAATAACCTCCAGTCACAGGGTCCGGTCGTTCGCCATTGAAACCCAACAAACTGAGCATCGTAGCCACAGCGGAGCGATGTCCGTAAGGAGAGTAGGCAATGAGCTCTGGTTGGGTGTCTTTCTTGAAGGTATGCAGCACTGAGCGTTGCAGATCAGTGGCCAATACGGTGGTGTCGTGCGCATCTTGTTGGTGCTGTTGCTGAGCCAGTAACAGATCGCCGTGCTGCACGATGGAGTATTCGACCGCTCCTTGTATTTCGGTTGCCAGTCGGTTTTTGCAATAAAAGCGATGACGTGCCGGGGTACCCGAAAGGGTATGGCTGGTCATTTGATCCAGCGGATCATAGTGATACCGGATGACCCAGGGTTGTTTTGATTGGGACATTTGGCGCTCCGGACTTTCAAGGACTGGAGGGTCTGAGTATCAAGGATTTGGAAAGGGGCGGGTACTAGCAGAACTGATAGGAGAAACGCCGTAGATTGCGTGGGTTGTATTGACGCCATCGCGAGCAGGCTCGCACACAGGTGATTAGCGCCATTTTCAAAATCAACGACGCCTGCATTGTTCTAAATACGCAAACACTGAAGTCGCCGAGATTGGAATTGTTGGCGTCGGGGTGCGCTTGTAGCCTCCATGACGCCGAACACCACGATCCGCCAACGATTGGGTGGAGCCCGAGCCAGGGCTCATCAAGACGTCATACCTTGCTTTCGGCCGTATACCCCTTCGGGGGATTGGCGCCTAATAAACATTTTGCACCTATGGCGGCAAGGTGCTGATGTGCGCGCACCACAGTGCGATGTTTCGCTTCGAAGACGGGCACTGCATTGACGGGCCGTGCAAGGGCGCACAGCTGGAGGCGGTGCCGGTGCGCTGGGTCGGAAATTGTCTGGTCATGGAGGTTGGCGAGGAGGGCTGATCTACACTCTCTTTGGGCCACTCGCGCCCATCCGGAGGACATCATGAACAGATTGTCGCCCATCGGCCTGTGCATCGTATTGTCGGTTTTCAGTGTCCAGGGTTGGGCACAAACGGTCGTACCGATGAAGGGCCAGAGCTCACAACAGACCCAACTCGACATCAATGAATGCAACAGCATCGCCGCCAGTAGTACATCGACGACCTCGACGCCTTCCGGTGGCCGGGTCAAGGGCGCGGCGGCGGGGGCTGCCGCCGGTGCCACGGCGGCGCAGGTGCGCGGGCGTCAGCATGACGAGTTCTATGATCGCGTCGATGACGACACCAAGCAGGACTACCGACAGGACCGCGCCAAGCAGACCGCTGCGGCCGGTGCCGTGGTCGGTGGTTCGCGCCAGCGTCAGGAACGGCGAGCCCAGGAGAAGACCAACGCCTCGACCACGTCCACCGCTTATATCAGCTGTCTGCAGGGGAAGGGGTATCAGGTTAATCCTTGAGCCACTGGCGCTACGCTGAGTGAAAAGAGGGGCCTGCAGCGTAATCCAGCGGGAGCAAGCTCCCTCGCCACAGGTTCAGTACAGGTCTCAAGATCAGTACAGGCTCGCGCTGATTTTTGTGGCCGGTCGCTGATCGAGCCAATGCACCATCAAACACGCGTACAGCGTCACCGCAATGAACAGCCCCATGCGCACCGCAAACGCGGTGTACACGTCCTTGCCCAACAGGCTGTCCTGAACCGACTGCCCCAGCAGGATAATCAGCGTGACCAAGGTATTGAGCCAGAAGCCCGGGCTTAATCGGCCCGGGTTCAGGCCATAGAGCTTGCGGGCCAGGATCAGGGCGAACAGCAGCATCCACAAAAAGAACATCCACAGGTGCACGAAAACGCTCAGTGCGCTCCAGAACAGGATCGCCAGCAGCCCGCCAAGCAAGGTCGAGCCGATCAGTTCGCGTGCGGCATCGCGGGTGTTGGTGCTCGAACTCTGCTGGCCGAGGCTGACGGCTTTGAGGACGATGGGCAGGTAGCTGGCGGGATCGATCAGTGCCAGCAGAAAGGTCGGCATCACGATCAGGGTGGCCCTTAGCGCCACCCGGTCGACCTCGGCTTCTGGCGGTGCGGCGGCGGGGGGTGGCGCTGGGGCGTTGTCCGGTTCGGGGAACAGCCAGTGGCTGAATCCGCCAATCATCACGGCCAGCAACAAGCCACAGATCAGGGCCTTGATGACCATCGCTGCCAGACCGAAGTCAGCGACCCCGGCCGAAGGGATCATGGTCAGGCCGATCACCAGAAAGGTCACCACCATGCTGTTGCCGCCCCGTTGGCCGAATCGAAAGACCATGAGCAGACCGATGCCAATCAACAGCACACCGCTGAAGGCGTAATACCGCAGGACCGGGATCAACAGCAGCCCGATACCGGTGGTCAGCATCGCGGTCACCGCCAGGACGAGGGTTGCCTTGACCGGCAACGGGCGATTGAGACTGACCAACAGCAAAGCCCCCAGCACCGGCGCCAGGAACGGAATCGGCAGCCCCAGGCCGAAACTCGCGGCCAGGCACAGCGCGGTGCCGCAGGCCAGGCGCAGCGCGCGCTGAACCCTTGGCGAGCGCTTAGTAGGCATACGACAGCCAGCTCATCAGCCACAGAAACATGCGGCCCAGGGGATTGAGGACATTGCCCTCGGACGGGAAGGCCATGACCTCGGCCTGGCCGCCGGCGCGAATGGCACGGTTGTCCTTGAGCAGGGTCAAGGCGTCCGGCGAGAACTCGATGATCACAGGGAAGCGTTGCGCCGGGCGCAACCAGTCGCGGCTGTTCTGCACCGTCGGCAGGCTGCCGGGGGCTGCCGGTTGGCCCACGCTGACGCCGTAGCCGACGCTGCGCACACGACCGTGGAAGACTTCGCCGGGCAACGCATCGAGGGCAATGGACACCGGGGTTTCGGGTTTGACCAGGGCGAGGTTGTTCTCGGTCATGTCGGCGCTGATCCACACATCGTGGATCGCAATCAGGGTCATGACCGGATTACCGGCCGCCGCGAATTGACCGACATCGGTGCGCAGGTCGGTGATCAACCCGGCCGAGCGAGCGCGGATCTGCGTGTTGGACAAATCCAGCTCGGCTTTCGACAACGCGGTCGCGGCGCTGCGCAACTGGGCGTTGTCTTCCTCGCTGCCACCTTCCGTTTCACGGGCGCGTTGTACCTCGGCGCGGGCGGCAGCGACCTGGCTGACCGCCGCCTCACGGTTGGCGCGCGAGACTTCCAGCAGGCGCACGGAGATGGTTCCCGGGTCCTCGCGATACAACCCCTCCAACCGCTGATTGTCCTGGCGAGCCTTGAGCTCATTGGCTTGCGCCGCGCGCAAGTTGGCCTGCGCCGAAGCTATGCCGGCGGTACTGGCGCCGATCTGCCGGCGGGTGGATTCCAGGTCCGCTCGAGCCCGGTCGACGGCAATCTGATACGGCTGCGGGTCGATCTCGAAAATCACTTCCCCGGCCTTGACGTCCTGGTTGTTGCGCACATTGACGCGGATCACCCGCCCTGAGACTTCCGCCGCCACCGGGATCACAAACGCGCCCACCCGCGCCTGTTGCGTATACGGTGTGAAACGGTCAGCCAGCAGGTACCACGCGAGGCTGAGGACGATCAGCAGCAGCACCCACTTGGTGCCTTTTTTGGTCGGATCGGCAGCCGCTTCCGCGGGCGGCGGGGAGGGCGCGTCGGGCGTCACGGGCGCGGCTTCACTCATGGGATTTCACCTGATCGGGCAAAGGGTAGGCGGGCGGGGCGGCGGGTTCGGCCAGCAGATTGCCCCAGTCTGTGCGTTGCTCCATCTGCTGGCGCGTCGTGGAGTCGACTTTGACTTGGGCGCTGTACCAACCGCCACCGAGGGCTTTGTACAGGGCAATCACGTTGCTCACGGCATCGCCGCGACTGAGCAGGTAACTGTCCTGGAGTTCGAGGAGCGCGCGTTGTGCATCGAGCACACGCTGGAAATCCGAATAGCCTTCGCGGTACAGCGTGTTGGCCAGTTCCAGTGAGCGTTTGGCAGCACCTTCGGCCTGGCGCAGGATGCGTTCGCGCTGCAATGAGCGCGTCAGGCCATTGGCCGCGTCATCCGCTTCGCGTGCGGCCTGGCGTACTTTGTCGCGGTAGGCTTCGATCAACTGCTGCAACCGCGCGTCCTGCACGCGCACGTTGTTGCTGATGCGCCCGTAATCGAACACGTTCCAGCGCAGGCTGGGGCCCCCCACCAGATCGAGACTGCGGGACGTACCGCTCAGGGTATCAGTGGACCAGACAATGCTGCCCAACAGCGTCAACGACGGATAAAAATCGCTTTCGGCCACGCCGATCAGCGCCGATTGTGCAGCGACATTCAGTTCGGCAGCCCGCACATCGGGCCGGCGCAACAGCAGATTGGCCGGGACGTCCTGCAACACGGCGCGGTCCACCAGCGGAATCAGTCCGGTGTTTTCAGCCATCAGCGGGAGCGCCCCCGGCGGACGACCGATCAACACACCCAGTGCATTGCGGATACGACCGATCTGATCCTCAAGCCCGGGAAGGGTGCTCAAGGTGCCCAGGTATTGGGTCTTGGCTTGTTGCAGGTCGAGTTCGGCAGTCTGGCCACTATTGAACAGTTTTTCCGTAATCTCGTAATTGCGCAGTTGCTGACGGGCGTTTTCCCGGGCCACGCGCAGACGCGCTTCGGTGGTGCGCAGGGAAAAATAGGTGTCGGCCACCTGGGCGCGCAGCAACACCAGCGCATCTTCATAGTTGGCTTCGGCCGCGAAATAACTGGCATCGGATGACTCGATCGCGCGGCTGAAACGTCCCCAGAAATCCAGCTCCCAACCTACATCGAAACCGCCACTGTGCTGCCAGAAATGGCTGTCGACCGGGTTATTGCCACCGTACTGTCGCCGGTTGACATACACGCTGTCAGCGCTGACCTGCTGCAGTTGCGGGTAGAGGTTGCTTTGGGCTATGCCCAATTGCGCGCGGGCTTCCATGACGCGCAATCCGGCGATTTTCAGGCTCGAGTTGTGGGCATCGGATTCGGCGATCAACTGGTTGAGCGCCGGGTCGGCAAACACTTGCCACCACTGGCGGATGTCCGGGTTCACCGCACGTTGGCTGGCTTGGTCGAGGGCCGGGGTGTTCCAGTGGTCGACCCACGCTTCGCCCGGTGGTTGAAAGTCCGGCCCCAACCGCACGCAACCGCCGAGGACAAGCACGGCAAACAGCAACAGCGGGCGGGTACCTGAATGCATCGCGCGTCTTCTTCCAACCAATAGACATCACAGCAGCATAGACGCCTGAATGGCCGCCGCTCAGTTTCAACGCCGCGCTGCGCAAAAACGCCACCACTGTCGTAAAAACGACCTGTTTACGCTGAACGCGAACCGTTGTGACTTTTCTGTTGAACGAGTGTTCAGCCTGGTCTATGTTCGTTCCACCTTCTTTCCCGGCTGGTTGCGGGCTTGCGTTTCTTCTATTTTGAACGAGGCACTGGCATGCGGTTTTCACCCTTTGTTGAACGGATCTCAGGACAAGGCGTTGCGGCCTGGGATATTCACAATGCGGCGTTCGAAGCTCGCCGCAACGGTGAGGATGTGATCATTCTCAGTGTTGGCGATCCTGATTTCCCGACGCCTGATTTCATTACCGATGCCGCCATCCAGGCGCTGCGCGAAGGGGACACCCACTACACCGAGATCGCCGGCCGTCAGGCGTTGCGCGACGCCATCGCTGCACGCTACGGCAAGCTGTTCGAGCGTGAGGTGCAAGCGGCAAACGTGATTACCGTGGCCGGTGCGCAGAACGCCTTGTTCGTCGCCTCGATGTGCCTGCTCAGTGCCGGCGACGAAGTGATTGCCCTCGATCCGATGTACGTGACCTACGAGGCCACCCTCAAGGCCTCCGGCGCCACGCTGGTGCGTGTGCCCTGTTCGGCGCGCGACGATTTCCGCCTTGACGCGGCGGTGCTGGCCAAGGCCATTACCCCGCGCACCAAGGCGATTTTCTTTTCCAACCCCAACAACCCCACTGGCGTGGTGCTCAACCGCGAAGAGTTGCAAGCCATCGCCGACCTGGCCATCGCCCATGACCTGTGGGTCGTGGTGGATGAGGTCTATGAGAGCCTGACATTCGAGCGCGAGCACCTGAGCCTGGCCGCCTTGCCGGGCATGGCCGAGCGCTGTGTGGTGATCGGCAGCCTGTCGAAGTCCCATGCCATGACCGGTTGGCGCATCGGTTGGATCGTTGCCCACCCGGCCTTGGTCGCGCATGCCGAAACCCTGGTGCTGAGCATGCTCTACGGCTTGCCGGGGTTTGTCATGGAAGCCGCGCTCAAGGCCGTGCAGGCCCACGACGAAGTGACCCACGGCATGCGCGACATTTATCGCCGTCGTCGCGATCTGGTGGTGGCGGGGTTAGCGGATTGCCCGGGGATCGAAGTACTCAAGCCCGACGCCGGCATGTTCGTGTTGCTGGATGTCCGCGCCACCGGCCTGACGTCGCTGGAGTTCGCCTGGCGCCTGTTGCGCGAGGCGCGGGTATCGGTACTGGATGCCGCGGCCTTCGGCGAACCGGCGCAAGGTTTTGTGCGGCTGTCGTTCACCCTCGGTGAAGAACGCCTGGCGGAAGCCTGCCAGCGGATTCGTGATTTCGTCCTGGTGCTCAAAGGTGAGGCGCCCCGGCCGATCATCAGCCGCGAGACCCCTTCAGCAGTGGTCGAACCGGTCGCCGGCCGCACCATGATCCAGGTCGAACAGTTGCACAAACGCTTCGGCAATATCGAGGTGCTCAAGGGCGTATCGCTGACCGCCCGCGAAGGCGAAGTGATCTCGCTGATCGGCGCCAGCGGCTCGGGCAAAAGTACCTTGCTGCGCTGCATCAACATGCTCGAAGTACCGGATCAGGGGCGGATTCTGGTGGACGGCGAAAGCATTCACCTCAACCACACCCGTCCCGGGGCGCCGCTGGTGTCCGACGCCAGGCAACTGGTACGCATCCGTTCAAGCCTGGGCATGGTGTTCCAGAACTTCAACCTCTGGCCCCATCGCACGGTGCTGGAAAACCTCATCGAAGCGCCGACCCAGGTCCTGCGCGAAAGCAAAGCGGAAGCCACCGAACGGGCCGAAGCCTTGCTTGAACGCGTCGGGCTGGCCGCCAAGCGCAACGAGTACCCGGCGTTTCTCTCCGGGGGTCAGCAACAACGGGTGGCCATCGCCCGGGCCCTGGCCATGCGGCCCAAGGTCATGCTGTTCGATGAACCCACCTCGGCACTCGACCCGGAACTGGTCGGGGAAGTGCTGCGGGTGATCCGCTCCCTCGCCGAAGAAGGCCGGACCATGATCCTGGTGACCCACGAAATGGCCTTCGCACGCGATGTCTCTTCCAAAGTCGCCTTCTTGCATCAAGGGCTGATCGAGGAAACCGGTTCGCCGGACGAAGTGTTCGTACACCCACGCAGCGAGCGTTGCCGGCAGTTCGTCAACGCTCATCAAACTCGCTAACGCCACATAAAAAGACGGGAAAACACCATGGGAAATCGACGTTTTGCACACTGGTTGACCGGCGCCGCCTGCGTACTGCTGGCCGGCATGAGCGCGGCACAGGCACAACCCATCCGCTTTGCGGTCGCCGCCGAACCGTATCCGCCATACACCGAGAAACAGGCTAACGGTGAGTGGAAGGGCTTTGAAGTCGACCTGATCCACAAGCTGTGCAGCGAAATGAAAGCCGATTGCGAGATCAAGGAAGTGGCGTGGGACGGGATTATTCCGTCGTTGCTGGCGAAGAAGATCGATGTGATTTTCTCTTCGATGTCGGTGACCGAAGAGCGGGAAAAACAGATCGCGTTCAGCAAGGCTTATTACGACTCGGTGGTCGCGGTGGTGGGGCCGAAAGACGCCTCCGTCAAGAAATACCCGGATGACCTCAAGGGCAAGACCATCGGCGTGCAGAACTCGACAGTGAGCGCCAGCTACCTGAAGACCTACTACGAAAAAATTGCTGACGTTAAGTACTACGACACCCAGGACTCAGCCAACGCCGACCTGATTGCCGGCCGTATCGACCTGATGATGGCCGACGGCACCGCCATGGCCGCTTTCGTCAAAACACCGGATGCCAAAGACCTGGCCTACCTCGGCGCAGTGCCGTATGACCCGATCTTCGGTAAAGGTGTGGGCGCCGGCATGCGCAAGGACGACACAGAGCTCAAGGCCAAACTCGACAAGGCCATCCAGGAACTGCTGGCGAGCAAGGACTATGACGACCTGTCACAGAGTTACTTCGGTACCAGCGTAAAACCGACATTCTGACCGTGGGAGCCGGCTTGCTGGCGATCGGCACAACGCGGTGTGCCTGACACACCGCCATCGCTGGCAAGCCAGTTCCTGCAAGGGATCGCGTGTGCCAACCGGAGATTCGAATGCCAGCCATGTTTGATTTGATCAATTTCAGCGAGCAAGGGTGGGGCGGGGCGCTGCTCAAGGGGCTCTGGATGACCCTGCAGATTTCGGCCGGGGCCTTCGTGCTCGGGCTGGCGATCGGCCTGGTGGTGGCCTGCCTCAAACTGGGAGCGCCCAAGCCCATTGCCGCACTGGCTCGCGGTTACACCACGTTGTTCCGAGCAGTGCCGGAGTTGTTGCTGATTCTGCTGCTGTACTACGTCGGCTCCATGCTACTCAATTCGCTGATGACCTCCCTCGGTTACGAGGTGGTCAACGTCAGCGGCCCGCTGGCAGCGATCGTCGTACTGGGCCTGGTGCAGGGCGCCTATGCCTCGGAGATTTTCCGCGCGGCGATCCAGGCGATTCCCTATGGCCAGATCGAAGCGGCCAAGGCGTTCGGACTGCACGGTTTCGGCCTGTTCCGCCGTGTCACTCTACCGATCATGGCGCCCTACGCGATGGCGGGGATGGCCAACCTGTGGATCAACCTGATCAAGGACAGCGCGCTGATCAGCGTGGTCGGCACCAACGAGCTGTTGTACACCGCCAAACAAGCGGCGGGCTCGACGCGTCACTATCTGTTGTTCTACCTCACGGCCGCGGCGTTGTATTACGCGGTGACGCTGGTGTCCAACTACCTGTCGGGACGGCTTGAGCGGCGCATTCGTCGCTGGATGCCCCTTGCTGACTAAACCGGCTGAGTAAATGAAATGATTCCAGCGTGGACAGTTGAATACGCATCGCTGTTGATCAGGGGGTTGCAGACCACCATCGCCATCCTGCTGATTTCCAGCGTGTTCGGTTTTGTCCTGGCAATACTGGTGGCACTGGCACGGATCTCGAAAAACAAGTTCATCGCCAAGGTCAGCCTGTTCTACACCAGCGTGACCCGCGGAACGCCGTTGCTGATTCAGATTTACATTTTCTACTACGGCCTCGGCAGCCTGTTTGCGCAGTTCCCGCTGATTCGCGGCAGTTTCCTCTGGCCGTACCTGCGTGATGGTTATTGGTACATCGTGTTTGCGCTAGTGGTGTCAGTGGGTGCCTATGTCGGCGAAGTGATTCGCGGCGGTCTGTTGGCGGTACCCAAAGGCGAGATGGAAGCCGCCTCCGCGTTTGGCATGACCGCTCGCCAGTCACTGTTGCGCGTGCGGTTGCCCCGGGCACTGCGTTTACTGCTGCCAACCCTGGCCGGGGAAACCGTGATGTTGCTCAAGTCCACGGCACTGGCCTCGACCATCGCCGTGATCGATTTGCTGGGCGCGGCCAACGTCGTTCGCGCGCAAACCCTGCAAGTGTACGAGCCGTTGCTGTTGGTAGCCGGTGTCTACGTCTGCCTGACGTTCCTGATCGAAGCCTTGTTTGCCTTTGTTGAACGCCGGGGCACCCCGGTTCGCAGGTCCGCATGATGAATAAACTGTTGGTGGACCGCTCGCTGCAAGGCATTGGCCTGTGCACACTGGGCTACGCATTTCTGTCGTTGCAGGACGCCGGTATCAAGTGGCTGGTGGCCGACTATTCGGTGGTCACCATTTTGTTCTGGCGTGCACTGGTGGTGGCGATTGCGTGTTTGTTGATAGGGCGCTTGTCACTGGTGCGCCGCGCGTGGCGTTCGTCCAGCCGGCGTTTGCTGGTGGTGCGTGGGTTGCTGTCGATTGCCGCGTGGCTGCTGTACTACACGGCGGCACGCGATCTCACGCTCGCAGAGATGACCACGCTGTATTTTTCCGCGCCGATCATGGTCACGGTGCTGGCGACGGCGATTCTCAAGGAGCGCGTCACCGGTGGGCAGTGGTTCACCCTGATCATCGGTTTTGTCGGCGTGGTGATTGCTTGCCGCCCGAACAACCTGGCCAACCCTGTGCCGATTGTCCTGACGTTGCTGGCGGCGATGTGCTGGGCGTTCACTTATATCCAGCTGCGCCAGGTGGATGACCAGACCTCGGTGCTGGAGCAGATGCTGATCACTAATGTGGTGTTCGTCATCTGCATGGCAGTGGCTTTGCCCTGGACCCATACACCGGCGCCGACACCGGCATGGATGGGCATGCTGGGGGCAGGGCTGCTGGGTGGCGTCGGCCAGTTCCTGTTGTTCGCCAGTTTCCAGCGCGCCACCGCGACGGTGCTGGCGCCGTTCGAGTACACCGGACTGATCTGGGCGTTCCTGCTGTCGAGCCTGATCTGGGGCACGCTGATGGATGTGTCGCTGATGATCGGCGCCGGTTTGATCGCGGTCAGTGGCACCCTGGCGATGATTTTCGGCCGGCATCCCGCACAGGACGTCGTCGGTGCTGAATGCTCCGTGTCGCAGCCGCTTTATCCAGCAGCGGCAGATGAGGATTCCGTTGGCCGGACCGAAGGGGTCAAGGCACCACTCGATCCAGAAACCGTCGAACATCGCCGATAAACCAATGGCGAACAGGCGCGTGTCGGGGCGCTAAACCTTTCTCCACATCGGCGCTTCGGTTATTTACGTTCATGTAGGGAGGGCAATGACATGGCGCAGGATATTTCGTTCAAGATTCGCAACAACAATGGCGATACGGTGCAGGTAGGCGCCTGGCGTTTCCAGGGCGCCAGCGGCGGGCCGAAGGTGCACCTGCAGGCCGGGGTGCATGCCGACGAAATTGCCGGGATGCTGGTCCTGCATTTGTTGATGCAACATCTTGCGGTAGCGGAGGCTGAGGGCCGACTCAACGGCAGCGTGACCGTGGTGCCACAGGCCAATCCGCTGGGCATCGGCCAGTTTCGCCAGGGGCGGATTCTGGGACGCTTTCACGATGCTACCGGCCACAACTTCAATCGAGGCTTTGACCAGTCTGCGGCGATGGAGCAACCGTCCACCAATGTCCAGGAATGGCAGAAAAAACTGGTGCAACTGGCCGCACCGGCAGACGTAATGCTCGATCTGCACACCGATGACGAAGCACTTCCCTATATCTATGTACACCGTAGCTTCTGGCCCCAAGGGTACGAACTGGCGGCGGCAATGAAGATGGACCTGGCGATTATCTGGGACGAAGGTGGCGATGGCTCCTTCGAGGAAACCATCATCGCGCCGTGGTTGCGCGAAGGCGCCACGCAGGGCCGACTGGCCGCGACCCTGGAATTGCGAGGGCAGGGCGACGTTAGTGACCGGTACGCCACGCAAGATGCACAAGGTCTGTACGCCTGGCTGTGCGGTTTCGGCGTTATCGACGGCGCAAACGCACGGCCCGAGTGGCCCGTGGAGGTCAGGGACATGGCGCAAATGGAGACCATTCTCGCGCCACAACCCGGCGTGCTGATCTTTGAAAAAGAGCTGGGTGACGTCGTGAAGCAAGGCCAGCGGTTCGCACGGATCCTTCGCCGCCCGGGGGATCCGACTTCAGAAGTGGTGCTGGTGGCCGAACAAACCGGGCGCATGGTCACCCGATATCGCGATCGATTGATCTCGCAGGGCGTAGTGGTCGCGAAGTTCACCGGCAGCCAAGTGTCCCGTCATTGGAGGGGCGGGTTGCTGGACCCGAACTGACTGATGGAAAGATGAACTCCAAATCCGGATAACTACGCTAAATGCCTGTTTAGTCGAGTTAATCGCCAAACGTCGGCGAAAATCTATTAAATTCAGGCAAAATCATAATTAAGGAAAAAGTGCGTGAGCAGGATCATAACAGACGCCACCCAGCAATTAATTGCCGCACTCGATCTGGTTCGACATCAGGAAGGCGGCTATTACCGCCGAACGTTTCAGTCCGACAATCAAACCATGCTGAGCACTGCGGGCGGCCCACGATACCGCATGACGTCTATCTACTACTTGCTGACCCAGGATTCACCCATAGGTCATTTCCACCTGAACAAGTCAGACATCGTGCATTACTACCATTTGGGTGATGCAATCGAATACACGCTGATTTTTCCAGACGGCAGATTGAAAACGATAGTGATGGGCAACGACGTAATCGCTGGGCAAAGTTTACAGCTACACGTACCGGGCGGTATCTGGAAAGCATCACGGTTGATGGCGAGCTCTTCGGGATTCGGCTTGATCAGTGAAGCGGTTTCGCCGGGGTTTGATTTTGCGGATATGGAAATGGCGAGCCGACGAACACTCAGTGAGCAGTTTCCAGAGCATTTGGGATTGATTGAAAGTCTGACAAACCGTTGAGGTGTCAGGGGGGCGATTTGAGCCTTGAAATCCGTGTGCAACGAGCCTGATGCTGTAATATTTTGTTACGCATAATGTATATTATGTTAAACGAGGTGCTATGTTAAATATGTTCATGAGCATCCTAAAGCTTGCGACTTCGCGAAATTGAAACTAATTTCTCCGATCCGCTTCTGAAATCCCCATCTCGCGAGTAAATTTGGGAATCTCGCTTAGATCTGTCTCTAAATTTGAAACTTTTTTGCTCTTCATCCTGCCCGTCTTGAGTACACCAAACTTATGCTCAGAATTCGGAGCATGTAAAACTCCAAACTGGTGTCGACGTTACCGCTTCTGAATTTCAGTTCCCACGTTTTCACCGTGCGATCCAGACAGCACGGCGAAAAGCTTACCGTCATAGAAATTTAGCTCGTGGGCTTCCGGCGATTGGATACCGCGGGACTACGTGACGTCCTATGGCGAGGCCCTCGCGGACCTAGCCATGCATGACACCGCTAGCTTCTTCGTGTGCAGCTGAAACCACGCGATGAACCGGCCCATCGATCTGACTTTTTCAAGACTCTGTTGAATTCCACTATCTACGTCCTTGGCACTGCCGGCACTGGCGAAGGTCAAGTCAACCTCGAGGCTGGTAGCAACATCAGCATCGCGCATTGGCAAAGGCCTGACGGCTCCGCTGTAATCCCGTTTTTTTCTTCGTTGCAAACACTACAAAGATCCATAGATAGCGAAGAGTCCTACGTAGAGATCCCGGCCAGATCGCTGTTTGAAATCACACTAGGCACCCCTCTTTTCCTCAATCCAAAGTCTCCTTACGGGAAAGAGTTTTTCCCGGAGGAAGTGCGCCATCTGCTCTCCAACGAGATCGGCCAAAAGCCGGTGCAGCGCACGGTCGAAAAAGACACCAAAGTGCTGCTCGGACAGCCGTCGCAATATCCGTCGAAGATGGTCAACTCGCTCACACAATTACTCGCCAAACATCGCAACGTAAAGCGTGCATTTCTGGCGTTGATGCATGACGCATCGTCTGATCAAAAGCCTCATCTGATCATTGGTATTGAAGCGGACGGAGATATTGAACTGGTCATGCGCGAAGCCGGTAACGTTGCCGGGGATTCCGCTCCGGATGGCGAACCCGTTGACCTCTATCGCGTTCACGAAGGGGAATCAGGCCTTAGCGATTACTTCCTCAAGCAAACCGCACCCTTCTATGAACGGAAGTCGGCAGGCTGGCTGCGTTCATTGTTCGGCTTTGGCAAAGCGTGACAAAGATCAACGTCGTGCTAACCGCCGAGCAGGCCTGCGAAATCGTGCTTGGCCTGTTTGACGGCGTCATGAGAGATGGCAAACCTGAGCGTTTTGTCATTCAGTCATGTGAGCTTTCCGCCAACGGCCATTACTGGCCGGTTGCTGCCCTTTGCGACAGGCAACAATCGGCCAGAAGCGGACGCTCTCCAGTGTCTACTTAATCAGCGGTGATTCAGGGGCTGGGGGGGGTATATATAGTTGATTGCCAAGCTAATCCCCAAGCTCGAATTGCTGAAACCCCACGCGCCTGACGTAAACCCAAAAGTTATCCTTTGGCTCATATTGCTCCATGCAAACACTGTGTTCCTGGCACAGTTCATCTTCGTCGATCAGGATGCGATCCCAATCGAAGTCAGGGTTCTTGGAAATGGTATAGCTAGGGTAAGGTTTGTCGAGATCGAAGTGGATCGAGTACACGAACAACGGAGATTCCCACGGCATGTGGGTTTCGTACAACCGCATCAGTTCCGGCATCTGTGCTTTACAGTGCTGTTCGGCAAACGTCAGTGCCTGGGGCAAATCATCCCACGTAGCCTTGACCGCGCGTTGCGCAGCGGCGAGCCTGGCGTAAGATGGCTCGTCACTGTGGTGCTGGACGTAAATCAATCGGCTGCCGAACTGGAATTCGCATTGCCAGACACCCGAGGGAGCACGCCAGTGGCCAAGCATGGATTCGGTCAGTAGATTGATGTCCATATCGGTACCACACAGATGGAAAGGTGCTCAGTTTACCCTCTCAAATATCAGCCTGGGAATGCGTAGGCGTTTGGGCTATTTGTCCGACATCCACGGGATCTGACTGGCAGCTTTGGGTCGTTTTCAGCCGGTCGCGACAGGCAGAAAACGGCCATGCAATTGCGCAGTAGTAAGGTGATCGGGATTCCATTGGTGGCTGCGTCGACTAACTTTTCTTTTCCAATCGAGCCCAGAAGAATATAGGCAACGCCAACAAAACGGGGGCAGCAGACCCTTCTTTAAAGTCGCGCGCAAATGATCGCCACAGCACACGCACAAATTCTGACGGCCAGGTGTACCAACGGATGCTCTGGATCTGCTTCAGATCTGAGGCTGGGGCAACCTCTGTACTTTGCTGAGTGCGAATGAGAGATATCTGATCACGAATGGAAAGGTAAAGCGGTACAGCGCATGCCAGAAGTTGTAATTCCACCCAATCAGATTGAACATCCAGCTTTGCACGACCAGGAACGTCATACTGATGACGAGCCGATAAGGGCGGGAACGAGCATGCAACCTTCTTTCACTGCATAAAAGCTCCTTAGTAGGGATGAAAGCGACCCGTTATCTAGGCGGCCACCCCTCTCAAAGGCCGCAGGTCAAAACATCCACTAAAATATAGCCCCTCTACGCACCAAGACCCTCTCTGCTCATTTCGGGCGTCACTTTCTTCACGCGTGACGCGACTCGACCAATACGCTTCAGTAGGCCCGAACAATCGTCCGAAAAAACCATCTGACTTAGGCGCTCATGCGCATATTTGAGGTCAAGAGTGTTTCCAACGGAACCGCTGCACGCCACGTCAAATTTGCTCAATCGAACTCTCCCTTGGTCTTATTTTGGGATGCTTTCATTGTCAGTTTCAGGATGATTCGTGGTGTATCGAAGCTGAGTGAGCTCCACAGAATATTGCTCCGACAACCTCGTGGCTTCGGCCAGTTGCGAGCTCGCCTGCGCCAAACCCTCCTCTAGCCGCTTGGATTCCGCACGCGACATGCCTAGCTGCTCCTGAAGCGCTTCTTTCGCCCCGTCTGCCTTGGCAACTGCTGTCTTCATGGCTGCAATCTCACCGCTCAAACGAAGCGCCGCATCTTCATGCGTCGCCGCCGCCTTGGCCTGCTGTCGCGCCTCACTTAATAAGCGCTCGTTATCTCTGTTGAGTCGAGTCAGTTCATCTTGCTTGAGCATCAACGTTTGCTGCAGCTGTCGCAGCTCAACCTGAACTTGCTGCACCTGTCCTTCGTGTCGTTGCTGCTCCTGTTCACGCTGCTCCTTGACCGCGTTGCGGTAATGTTCCAGCGCCTCGCGGGAGTGAAGGTGCTTTTCCTCCAGGGAGCGGATCTGCTCGTCCTTTTCTTGAACACGGAGTTCCAAGTCACTGCAGTTTTGGGTTAGGCGTGCATTGCGGGTGAGTTCGGCTTGCAGGCTTGCCTGACAAATCTGTAACTCATCCGCCTGAAGCCCTAACGCCCCTTTCTGACTATCAAATTCCCGCTGCAAAGAGGCGAGTTCGGTATTCAAGCCGTCGAGCTTTTGCTCCAGCTCGCTGCGCTGCTCGTCGAAACGCGCCTGGGTATGCGCGAGAGCTTCGCCTCCCTCCTCCGTCATTCGCTCTAAGAGACCGGCCACAAGCTCGGTCAGTTCATCGCTCAATCGCTCTCTAGAGGCCCGCGGCCGAGGGTCAAAATCTTCGATTTCCTTCAAATATCGGTGAATAGTCGTCTTCGAGCCGGTATTGCCCAGCTCGATGCGCACGGCGTCGATGCTTGGGTTCTCTCCCCGAGCAAGCAGCGATTCCCGGGCTTGTTGGACAATCGCCTTGTTAATTCCGCCGCGTGCCATTTGCCTCTCCTACGATTTCGTACTGTTTTACATACCACGTATATACATAGCACTTTACTACTATAAAAAGAACAATATAAGAGTGATTCTTTGATAAAATAATGGAGCGTTATCGCATCATAGAGCTGGTTTTCGTTTTTTCCAGCGTGGGAAAGGTACGTTTGGCGTAGGAACGATATGAACATGGCGGATCGCTACCTGCAGGCCGGCACCCGGGAAAATACCCGGCGCAGCTATCGTGCAGCGGTGGAACATTTTGAAGTGACTTGGGGTGGCTTCCTCCCCACGACGGGCGATGGCATCGTGCGCTACCTCGCCGAGTACGCGGACAAGCACACCATCAGCACGCTGAAGCAGCGCCTGGCCGCCCTCGCCCAATGGCACATCACGCAGGGATTCCCCGACCCCACCAAAACACCTACCGTGCGGCAGATGATCAAGGGCATCCGCGCGTTGCATCCCGCTCAGGAGAAACAAGCGACTCCCCTGCTCCTGCAGCACCTGGAACAAGCTGTTCAGTGGCTGGAGCAGGACGCGGAGAAAGCAGCTGCCCGCCAGGATCTGACCACCCTGCTGCGCAGCCGGCGTGACATGGCCTTGGTGCTGATCGGGTTCTGGCGTGGTTTTCGCGGGGATGAGTTGTCGCGCTTGCAGATTGAGAACACCCAAGCGCAGGCAGGGGTGGGCATTACCTTCTACCTACCGCACAGCAAGGGCGATCGCCAGCACCGCGGCACGACGTTCCGTACACCTGCCTTGAAGAAGCTTTGTCCGGTGCAAGCCTATGTGAACTGGATCACCATCGCCGGCATTGCACATGGCCCAGTCTTCAGAAAGCTCGATCGTTGGGGGCATCTAGCTGAAGACGGCTTTAACGCTAACAGCCTGATTCCACTGCTGCGGCGAATTTTTAATCGCGCGGGGGTGTCTGGCGATCTTTACACCAGTCACTCATTACGTCGCGGCTTCGCCACCTGGGCAGCGGCCAATGGCTGGGATATCAAAGCGATGATGACGTACGTCGGCTGGAAGGACATGAAGTCAGCCATGCGCTACATCGACACGGCAGATTCCTTTGGGGAGTTGGCGACAAGTCGGCCACTCACTTCATCAGCTATTTCCCAAGTGCAAGCGTTGAAAGTGGCTGAAAATCCCTAAGGGCCGGATGAAGTGTCGCGAGTAAATTTGTTTCACCGTTGATGGAGCGGATGGACTCGGTTCGCGTGGTTGCGCGCCATCGAATGAAATGTTGTGCGCGGTCAACTTGGGCGCGGCTGACTAGTGGGCCGATGGAGGTTGCCGAATCGTGATGGTTGTCGACTAGTACCGCTCTGACTGAAGTCTTTATCCTTTTAAGCGCATCCTTAAAGCGCGCGCGACGCAACCATAGTCTTGTGCCAGCAACCCAGGCCCGACGGTTGTTCCTAAAGGCCGCATACAGTGTCAGGGGAACTGCGTCGTCGAGAGTTCTGCCTCATCCAGCACTATAGAGGCAGTTGCCCTGCGTTATCGTAGACACCCATCGCTCGCAAGCTCGCTCCTACAGGAGAACTCGGTCTGCTGTGAGAATCAGATGTCCAGTACTAGGGTCTCACTGCCTGCGGCCGGCACGGCGCAGCAGATCAGTACTTCATCCGCCGCCAAGCCTTGTTCCGGGGTGTTGAGGTAGTGGACCTGCCCACTGGTCATCTTGGTAGTACAGGTGCCGCAGGAGCCGCCACGGCAGCTGAACTCAGGGTTAAGGCCGCGGGCTTCCGCCAGTTCCAGTAGAGTCCCGGTGCCTGGCTCCCAGCGCGCTTCCTTGCCGGAAGTGGCGAACAGCACCTTCACAGGCTCACTGGCGATAGGCACCTGCAGTGCGGCGGGAACGCTGACTTCGGCGTCACGCACTAGCGTGGACGGTCCGAATGTCTCGGCATGAATGCGGTCATCTGGGATGCGCATTTTGCGCAGGCCGTCATACAACGCCTGGGTGAAACTCCCCGGCCCGCACAGGTAAAAGTCGTAGTCGTTGAGCGGCAGCAGGGTCTTGAGCAGTTCGACATCGATCCTGCCGGCCAGGTCATAACTCTCGCCACCGCCCTCGGTCGGCGGCTGGCTGACCACCCGCAGGACTTTGACCTTGTCCCCTGCCCTCGCCACTAACTCTTCGAATTCCTCGCGAAAGGCCAGGTCGTCCACCGAGCGACTGCTTTGTAACACCCAGGTCGGGCGCATGCGGTTAATGCGTTTTCCTTCGTAGACTACTTCCCGCAGCATCGACAACATCGGCGTAATGCCAACGCCCGCCCCCAGAAGCACAAGAGGACGCCGCTCCGAGGGTTGAACCGTGAAATGCCCCTGGGGTGCCCGCGCTTCGATCAAGTCACCGACCTGAATCCGATCGTGCAGATGTGAAGACACCACGCCATCACGCTTGACGCTGATGCGCAAAAATTGATCCGAGGGTGCACTGGACACGGTGTAGGTACGAATCGTCGGCGGTTGCCCATCCAGCAACAGCCGCACAGGCATGTGTTGGCCCGGCTCGAATCTGGGCAAACCAACGCCATCGCACGACTCAAAATAGAACGAACGAATACTGCGGCTTTCATCGACGATGCGCGCCACCCGCAGCGGACGCCAGTGAGTACGAAGGGCTTCGGCCTCCAATCGCTCCGCAGCCTGCTCCCAACTTCCTGTCATTGTCGAGTTGAGTGATTCGCCTTCGGCCTGGTCGGCCCAGCGCAATGCCAGCGCAGCCTGACGGTGAACGATGCGCTGCGGCGTGAAACGCCAGAGCCGCTCGGCGCCTTGGAACGCGGCGATTTCCGGGTCGTCTAGCAGTACTTCAGCGGTGCCGGTCATTTGTAGCAGGTCACCGTTCTCGAAATTGATAAACGTCAGCCCGGCACGGGGGTTGAGCAAGATGTTGCCCAGGGTGTTGAAAAAAAGGTTGCCGGAAAAGTCCGGGATAGTGAGCGAGCCGTCTTCTTCCATTCGTACAAAACCCGCCTTGCCGCCGCGATGAGAGGCATCGACTTGGTTCTGATCATCACGCACGACGTAGGTCGCTACATAAAACGAATCCGCCGATGTGACCATGCGGCGTATCAGTGGATCGGTCACGGTCAGCTCTTGAGCGATGTCTGCCGTCTCTTCGACGAACTCGTACTGACGCAGATTAATGTAGCGTGGGCAGTTACCATAGGCTTGAGTCACGACGATCTCGATACGATCGTCCAGCGCCCGCAGTACATTGCCATTCATACGATTGCGGCGGCGAGTGTGCAACTCAATGCCTAACATACCTATCGCATCGCCCGGCTGCATGCCTTCATGAGCAGGATCGTTAGGCTGTGGTTCGAGCTTGATCTGTAAAACTTCCGGTGTGGGAGAGATCATGAAGCCCGGTTGCCCGGTGCGAAGGGTGGCCCACACATCGCCTTGCCGATCCACGGCGCCCAACACCACAAAAGGTAGTTGCGAATAAAACTCGCGATGCTGGTCCGGCATCCACGTCCGCGACATCTGCCGCTGACCGACACCCACCATCATGTCCACTGCACCGACGGCGCGCTGTAAAGTCAATTCACCTTCATGCCAAGGTGAAGATCGAGGTTTTGAGGTGTCGTCCATTCGCTTTCCCCTTGCGCCCGCCGTAACGGTCTGTCTGCTTCGTCACCTCAAACGTGGAGGTGAACTGAGTCAGGCGCATGTTGACGCTGAAGTGCCTGTGACGGAATGGGCACAAAATGCAATCCAGCATTTCAGAAAATGAAATGCTGGGGCGTCAATAGCGAGTTTGTGAATCCCTGTAGAGCGAGTTGGCGAAGGCACCCCGTATGACTACTCCGAAGGCGTTAGCTAAAAGTCGTTCGAGGATCGCTTTACGTGCATGGACGTGGACAGCATCGACTTCGTCTGGATTCACGACACCTCCAAGGTTTTCCACGATGACGCCTAGCTCGCAAAGTTCGAGAACCCCGCACTGGTGCGTTCCTGTCGACTCAAGCTCATGAATCACAACTGCCGCCTAACCATACGCTCACGCCTTGTAAAAATAATCAGCGGTGAGCGTTTGTCGCCTTGGCGTGACTTTTCATATCACGCCAGAGCGCGCTTGGCCGCCGTTTTGATGTGGGTGCTGTACAGCGTCAACCCGGTGAACGCCAGGCCACCAACCAGGTTGCCCAGCACGGTCGGGATCTCATTCCAGACCAGGTAGTCCATCACCGAGAACCCGCCACCCATGATCATCGCCGACGGAAACAGGAACATGTTGACCACCGAGTGCTCGAACCCCATAAAGAAGAACAGCATGATCGGCATCCACATGGCGATCACCTTACCGCTCACCGAGGTCGAGATCATCGCGCCGACCACACCCATGGAGACCATCCAGTTGCACAGCATGCCGCGCAGGAAAATCGTGATCCAGCCGCCCACGCCATAGTGTGCATAACCCAGGGTGCGGGCCTCGCCGATGCTGGCGATCTTTTCCCCGACCGCGCCCGGACCGGTATTGAAGCCGTAGGTAAAGACGAACGCCATCATGAACGCCACGGTCAGCGCATCGGCAAAGTTACCGACAAACACCAGCCCCCAGTTGCGCAACACACCGCGCACGGTGACGCCCGGACGCTTGTCCAGCAGCGCCAGTGGCGTGAGCATGAATACCCCAGTCAGCAGGTCGAAACCCATCAGGTACAGCATCGAGAAGCCCACGGGGAACAGCACCGCACCGAGCAGCGCGGAACCGCTCTGCACCGCGATGGTGACCGCAAACACTGCGGCCAGAGCCAGAATCGCCCCCGCCATGAAACTGCGAATCAGGGTGTCGCGGGTCGACATGTGAATTTTCGATTCGCCGGCATCGAGCATCTTGGTGACGAATTCGAATGGAAGTAGATAGGACATTGGGCTTTCCTCGTAGCTGATTTTTCAAAAGCGGAACGGCTGCTCGATCACCAGGATCGGTAAGGCAGGAACTTGCCATTGAGGGTCAGCAGGACGCGATCGCCCTTGGGGTCTTCAATTTTTTCGACATGCATGGAGAAGTCGATGGCGCTCATGATGCCGTCGCCAAATTTTTCCTGGATCACGTCCTTGAGCGTCGGGCCGTAGACACCCACCACCTCGTACAGGCGATAGATCAGCGGGTCTTGGGGCACGGTCTTTTCCCAACCCTTGACCGGGAACTCGGTCATGGCCATGGCCACGTCTTCACCCAACTCCAGCGCCTCACAAATACGCGCGGCGACATCCTGCGAGGCGCTGTTCATGCCGTAGCACACAGAGGCCAGCCACACCGGCGCCTTTCCGACCAGCTCGCTCAAGTGGTCCCAGGTCATTTCCTTGCGAGCCTTGGCTGCCATGACGGTGTGATGCATTTCGACTTTGTTCATGTTGAAGATCTCTCTTGTGGGTTTTAGCGATACTGGAGAGATAGCGAGAGTCGTGCCAATTGCTAAATTATTCTTATCACGTTGATTTTTAGAGGTTTATTCTCAGAACAGTTTCAAAAGAAACTAACGAATTATCGTAAATAACGAAACTTGGTTAATTAATTTACGATTTTTCGTATATTCGACGTACCGTATCAGCTAGGGCTCCCGGACCATGTCCACCGCCATCGACAAAATATCCGCTGCGTACGCTCCGCTCGCCATGCTGGTGGTGGACCCGGCATCGGACGCTCTGGTCCAGGTCAACGCCGCCGGCCTCGCTCTGCTTGGCTGCGAAGAGAATGCTACTTCCCTCACCCGCTTCAGCCATTTCTTCGGCAGCGCCATCGCACTGTGGGTCAGCTTCACCGACGAGGTGCTAACTCAGGGCGAAGCCTGGTCCGACGATCTCAGCCTGCTCGACCTGACCCGCAAACACCACGCCGTCGAAGTCAACGCCCGGGCACTGGAGGATGGCCAGCGCATCCTGCTGATGATCCAAGACCGCGATCAGCTGGAAACCCGCCGCAACCGTTCCGAAGCCCGCCGCCAGCATCGCTTGGGCCACGTTGGCTGGGAGCGCATCACCCAAGTGTTCGAACGCATCGAGCGACAGAACCGCCTGATCCTCGGCGCCGTAGGTGAAGGCATCTACGGGCTGGACGCCACTGGGCAAACCACCTTCATCAACCCGGCCGCCGAACGGATTCTCGGGTGGAGCGCAGGGGACATGGTCGGCCATGACGCCCACCAGTTGTTTCACCACAGCCACAGTGATGGCAGTCTGTTTGAAGTACAGCAGTGCTCCATTCACACCTCGTTCAGCGACGGCCAGGTGCACCGTGTCGACAACGAGGTTTTCTGGCACAAGAACGGCGAAGCCATACCCGTGGAGTACACCAGCACACCGATTTTCGAGATGGGCCGTCTGGTGGGGGCGGTGGTGTTGTTCCGCGACATTCGTGAGCGGCAGCGGGCCGAACTGCGGTTGCGCGAAGCCTTGAATGAAGTGGAGCAACTCAAGCAACGTCTGGAGCTGGAAAACCAATACCTGCAGGAAGAGATCAAGGCGGAGCGCAATCACCACGAGATCGTTGGCGACAGCCCTGCGGTGCTGCATCTGATCCGCCAGATCGAACTGGTGGCGCCAACTGACGCCAACGTGCTGGTCACTGGCGAATCCGGGACCGGAAAGGAATTGATTGCCCGGGCGATCCACGCCAGCAGCCGGCGCAGCGACCGCCCGTTAATTCGCGTCAACTGCGCGGCGATTCCTCGGGACTTGTTCGAAAGCGAGTTTTTCGGTCACGTCAAAGGCGCCTTCACAGGGGCCACCAATGATCGGGTCGGACGCTTTGAACTGGCCGATGGCGGCACGCTGTTTCTCGATGAGGTGGGCGAAATCCCCTTGGAGCTGCAAAGCAAACTGCTAAGGGTGCTGCAGGACCAGCAGTTCGAACGGGTGGGCGATAACCTGACCCGAGCGGTGGATGTGAGGGTGATTGCCGCCACCAACCGCGACCTGCGGGAGATGGTCGCCGCTGGCGGATTTCGTGAAGATTTGTACTTCCGCTTGAACGTGTTTCCGTTGCATTCGGTGCCCTTGCGCGAACGCCTGGGCGACATACCGCTGTTGGCTGGCCACTTTCTTGAGCGCGCCTGCCAGGCCTTTAACAAACCGGGAGTGCGTCTGCCGTTGACCCAGGTCGAGGTGCTCAAGCGTTATCCGTGGCCGGGCAATATTCGAGAGCTGGAAAACGTGATCGAGCGACAGATCATCGTCTCGCAGGATGGCCGCTTACGCTTCGATGAGCTATTGCCGGCCGCCGCTCGCGAGCAGATTGAGACACCCGTAGAACCGCTGGACGACAGCGAACCGCTGCGCGATGAGATTGTGCAACAGCAACTTCGCCTGAACACCGTGGCGATGCTCAAACGCACTGGAGGCAAAGTCTCCGGCGAAGGCGGAGCTGCGCAACTGCTGGGGCTCAAACCGACCACCCTGGCCTCACGCCTGCGCAAATGGAACATTGATCCGCGGAATTACAAACCCGGTCGCCGCGAGTGATAACGGGCTTCGTCTGGTTATCCGCAGCGTCTATGAGACCATCGCGAGCAGGCTCGCTCCCACAGGGGTGATGTGACGGGTACAGGATCAGGTATAACCTGGATCATGGGAGCGAGCCAGCTCGTGATGGACGCAAACGATGACGCAGGCTGCCTGAATGACCGAGTTACCGGAGGTCGGTGCGAACTGGCAATCAGCCAACTTGCTCAATCATCGTCAGCGCCTGCTTGCTCCCATTGGGTCTGAGGCATGGCTCAAAACCTTTGCTCAATCACCTCGCCGCTGCCCGTTTTCCCTGAATCAAGCTCTCGGCCCGGTCAGAGCTGATCTGGTCCACGAGGTAACGCGCATCCTTGGCCACCCCGGAAAACCGCCCCGAGCCCCAGGTGTACAACCAAGGCAACCCAAGGAAGTACAACCCCGGCTGCGCGGTCACGCCGCGCTGATGGCCCGGATGGCCACGGCCATTGAAGACCGGTGCCTCGACCCAGGTGAAGTCCGGGCTGAAGCCGATGCACCAGATGATGCTGGTGATGCCAGCCGCCACAAGGTCCACTTCACTGCGTTCTTGCTCAGGCGTCCAGGTGGGAACATAGCGCTCACCGGCCGGCGCCTCGATGCCGTGCTGTTCGATGTACTTGTCGATCGAGCCGTTGATGCGGTTGTACACCGCATCGGCGCTGTCGAGGCTCTCCGCTAGGTTAAGCGCGAACTGCATCCGCGTGCCCTGCAAGCCTTCTAGTCGACCGAGCAATTCCATGCCTTCCACGGCAAACTTGCGCAGGTCGATGTCGCGCCCGCCGTCACGCCCGGTGACGTAGTGGTTGGTGTTATCGCGAACGCCTTCGCGCAACGGATGGGTGTCAACCCCGATTTCGTAGTAGCCCATTTCCGCCAGCCAATCGACCACGTCCTTGCCCCGGTAGAAGCGTGCGCAACGCGGTGCATCACCAACCGCCAGAAAGACCTTGCGCCCGGCCAAGTGAAGGTCTTCGGCGATTTGCGCCCCCGATTGTCCAGATCCGACCACCAGCACATTCCCGGCAGGCAAGGCCGCGGGATTGCGGTACTGCTCCGAATGCAACTGATGAACGCCCGCAGGCAGACGCTCGGCCAGGCGCGGAATGATTGGCGTGTGATAACCACCCGAAGCAACAATCACCTGATCGGCCGAAAACTCGCCCTGGGAGGTATGCACCTCGAAACCACCGATGGCGCGCGGCACCACGCGCTGTACTGTCACGCCCTCGCGCACCGGCGCATTCACCGCTTTAACGAAGCCCGCCAGGTACGCGTTGATCTCGTCTTTTTTCATGAACCCGTGAGGATCGGCGCCCTTGAAATCATCGACGTAGGTGTAACCCGGTAAGGCGCACTGCCAGTTCGGCGTGACCAGGCTGAAGGCATCCCAGCGCTGGTTGCGCCATGTGTGGGTGACGCTGTGCTTTTCCAGCACCAGATGATCGACCCCTTCCTGTTGCAGGTAGTAGCTGGCAGACAATCCGGCCTGCCCGCCGCCGACGACGATCACGCTGTGGTGTTGAGTTTTGATGGAAGTGAGGTGGCTGGTCATAACGTTGCTCCGGTCATCGGTGACGATAAAAATTCAGAAAAATCAGAACGAGCTCCAGCCCGCACCGATCACTTGCCCCGCGCCCTCGGTGCGCATGCTGATCACGTTCACCCGCCCCTCGACGTCGGCCGGTTCAACCAGATAACTGGCCTGACCCTTCAGCGAACTCAAGGTGTCCATGGCCGAACTGCAATAGAACCCCTTGACCTCCTTGACCCGTTCCGAGGCGTTGTTCAGCGCGCTTTCGATGCGCTGCAAAAAGTCCGGCAGCGGGTAACTGGCGCCCTCTTCTAGGTATTGGAAAATCACCGTTGAAGGCGAGTAACCGGTGGCTTCGCGGCCATTGGGCCAGCGGATCTTGAAGTTGACGGCGGGCATGTCAGTGCTCCTGTTGCTTGAGGTTTAAAGGGGTCAGGTCCAGATGGGGATAGCTGAAACCGGTGAAGGCCTGCTCGCGCAGATTCCAGAACAGGCCGCGTTGTTCGCCGTGGCGGACGGTCATGACGCCGCTGGCATCGACCGCGCCAATGCGCTCACAGCGCAGCCCTTCGAAGGCGAAAGCGGTCTGGACCTGGTCCCAGTCACCTTCATCGAGGGTCATCAGAAAGCCGTAGCTGGGGAACACCTGCAGCCAGCGCACAAGGTCGGCATCCGGCGGGCACGGCAGCGCCGCCAGATCGACGCTCGCGCCGCAACCGGTGGTTTCCAGCAGCATCAACAGGCTGCCCAGAACCCCGGCGTTGCTGATGTCCTTAGCGGCGTGTAGCAATCGGGCATCGGCCAGGCGCGGCAGCACGTCGAGCTTGCTGCGCAGGCGTTCGGCGGGCACGCCTTCGAACGCCTTCCAATAGGTACTGTCAGCGTGCCAGGCACCTTCAAGATCCACGGCCATGGCGATAACCTGCCCTGGCGCGACATGGAGGGTCGACAACAGGTGTTGCGCTGTGCCAGTAATCGCCACGGCCAGCGCCGTCGGGTTACCGCGGGTGAGGCTGGTATGCCCTCCGGCGAGCAATAGGCCGTAGGCCTCACACGCCGCACAGATACCCGCCAGAATCTGCTGCGCAGCCGCGTTGTCGTGGTGCCAATAGGCATTAACCACCGCCGTCGCGCGGCCGCCCATGGCGGTGATGTCGCTGACATTGGCCATGACCGCCGACCATCCCGCAAACCACGGCGCCGCCTCGACGAAGGCCGGCAACATGCCTTCAATGGCCAGCAGTTGAAAGTGATTGCCACAAGCAATGGCCGCCGTGTCATCGCCGGGCAAGGCATAAAGCTGTTCACGGGTCAGGGCTTGTTTAGTGCTGCCCATGACCGCCGCCGGCTGCTGGATCGCCTGTTTCGACAGCATCGCCGGGGTGCTGCGCAGGGTGTCGATCAAAATCGCGAGATCATTCATGGCGCGCCACCTTCAGCGCCCGCAACGACACCTGACGCGGCATCAACGGGTAGCTCGCCAGATCCGCCTGCATCA
The DNA here is from genome assembly GCF_001945365.1 of Pseudomonas reinekei. GTDB lineage: Bacteria > Pseudomonadota > Gammaproteobacteria > Pseudomonadales > Pseudomonadaceae > Aquipseudomonas > Aquipseudomonas reinekei. Next base: position 131,369 of record NZ_MSTQ01000001.1, on the reverse strand, counting down.
GGCAATGAGGCTGGCCGAGCAACTCCAGTTGTTCCAGGCTGTGCCAGCGCAAACCATGGAAATAGCCTTCGTTCTGCGCCTGAACCGTGGCGCGGAACACCTCGCAGCCCAGGTCCTTGGCCCGTGACACCGCCTCGTTGACCAACGCCTTGCCGATCATGCTGTGCCGCCGATACGCCGGCGCCACGCACAAGCGTCCGCCAAACCACAGACCCGGCTCCGGCTGGTAGATGCGCACCGCGCCCACCACCTGATCGGCGATCCCGCAATTGCCAGCCAGGGCGACGATGGCAATTGCCTGGAAGTCATGGCTGTCCTTGTCCTGCACCAACAGTTGTTGCTCTTCGGAAAACACCGAGCGGCGCAGGGCGAAATACGCCTGTTTCTCCCAGTGTTCACGGGCGGGCTTGACCAGCAACTCACCGGCGCGAAACGGCTCGAACGTGCTGTCGACCAAAGCAAAGACGGAATGGGCCATGGGAGTTCTCCGGCTTATTCGTAGTTTTTCAGGGCCGAGCACGCGCCACATTTGGCGCAGCCGGCGTTGATCTGATCGGAGTGCAGACCATGACGGCGCAGGCTCGCGCCGATCTGCGGATACAGGCGAGCCATCATGGCGCTGTCGGGTTTGGGGTGATGGGCCAACGGTGTGCCGTCGATGGGCACGAACGGCACCACGAACGGGTACACGCCAAGGGCGCACAAACGCTCGCTCATCTCGCTGATGGCCGCTTCGCTGTCACCCAGGCCGGCGAGGATGTAGGTGCTGACCTGGCCGCGACCGAACACCTCGACCGCCGCGCTGAAGGCTTCGAAGTAACGACTCAGCGGTACTTCGGCCTTGCCCGGCATGATCCGCTGGCGCACTTCGTCGGTGACCGCTTCCAGGTGCATGCCTAGGGATACCACGCCACTGTCGGCCAGGCGCTGGAACCAGCGATCATCGTCCGGCGGCTCGCACTGCGCCTGGATCGGCAGGTCGACTGCCGCTGTCACGGCTGCGGCGGATTCACACAGGATCGACGCACCGCGGTCCGGGGTTTGCGGCGTGCCGGTGGTCATCACCATATGCTTGACGCCATCGAGCTCCACCGCGGCCTTCGCCACTTGCGCCAATTGCTGCGGACGCTTGCGAGCGATGGTCTTGCCCGCTGCCAGCGACTGGCCGATAGCGCAGAACTGGCAGGAGCTGCCGCGATCGTTGAAGCGAATGCAGTGCTGCAATACCGTGGTCGCCAACACGTCGCGGCTGTGCAGCGTGGCGATTTTCCAGTAGGGAATGCCGTCGGAGGTGCTCAAGCCGTAGAAGTTCGGCACGCCGGGCATCTGTACCTGACCGACCTGCAAGCCTTCACGGAAGATCAACGCCTGGCTGCCATCAGCACTGGGTTGCGCCTGGTAAGGCGAGGTCTGCGAGGCCTGGTTGAGGATCGGCACCATCATGGTCCGGCTGCCGAACGTCAGCGCCTTGTGGTCCGACGGCCCGGCGCCGCCCTGGCGGGACAGGCCGTTTTGCGCCGCTGGCCAGCGGACGCCGTGGCACTGCAACTCGGCCAGCAGTTCATTTGTTTGCATGATCGAGCTCCTCGGTAGCAGCCGTTGCCAAATGGGCAGCACGCTCATGCACATAGGCCGTGGGCGTGCGGTCGATCAGCAGGCTGAGCAGTTCCGGACGACTGTAGTGCCCGACCGAATCCATCATGCGTTTGCGCTTGTCGATCAGCGCCAGGTCGAGGTCGGCAATCACCACGCCTTCGTTGGCACGCAGCGGCTCGCCGAGCAACTTGCCCTCAGGTGAAACGATGGCAGTGAAGCAACCACCGGAGATCGGGCCCAGGCCACAACCGGTGTCCTGCATGATCTGGCCTTGCTGATCGGCATCCAGCCAAGCAGTGGCGTTGACTACGAAACAGCCGGACTCCAGGGCGTGATGGCGAATGGTGACTTCGATCTGTTCGGCGAAGATGTCGCCCACCAGGGAGCCGGGAAACATCGCCGCGTGGATCTGCTCGCCGTCGGCCATCAAGGCGTAGCGCGCCAGCGGGTTGTAATGCTCCCAGCACGCCAGCGAACCGATGCGCCCGATGGCGCTGTCGACGGCGCGCAGGCCGGAGCCGTCGCCCTGCCCCCAGACCATGCGCTCGTGGTAGGTCGGGGTGATCTTGCGGCGATGCTGGATCAGCGTGCCGTCGGCGTCGAACAGCAGCTGGGCGTTGTAGATCGTGCCGCCATCGCGCTCATTGACGCCGATGGACACCACCATCCCCGCCTGCTTGCACGCCTCGCCAATGGCCAGGGTGGCGGCGGACGGTACAGTGACCGATTGATCGAGCAGTTTCAGGTGCTGGGCACCCATGGTGAAGGCCGGCTGCACAAAGGAAAAATACGGGTAGTACGGCACCACCGTCTCCGGGAACACGGCGAACTGCACGCCTTGCTGGCCCAAAGCGATGATCTGTTGGCAGACCTTGTCCACGGTGCCTTCGCGGCTGTAAAGCACGGGGCTCAGTTGAACGGCTGCTGCGCGAATGATGGGCATGATGGGGGTCCTGAAGTGTTGTGTGTTCACAAGATCGATGTCGCTGTTGTGGCGAGCGAGCTCGCTCGCCACAGGGGTATTTCAGCGGCGCTGTCAGGCCGTCCAGGTATCAATGATCATTGCGCCCTCGCGGCGCATCAGCAGGCGCAGGTCCATCACGTCCAGCGGGTTGATCGGGCGGATGCCTTCGATCAGGGCTTTTTCGGTCTGGCCGTACAGGGCTTGCAGGGCAAAGCGGCAGGCGTACACCTCGCCGCCCTCCTCCATGAACTGCATCAATTGCTTGTTCACCGCCAGGTGCCCGGGAAACGCCTCGGCGCCCAAGGTCGGGAAGCCGCGTTGCACGCCCAGTTGCACGCCCGGCCCGTACAACAGGATTTTGGTTTCGAAGCCTTTGCGCAGCAGGCGCTTGGCCTGAAGCATGTTGACCAGGCCGATGGAGCCTTCGAAGGCGATGGTGTGGAAGGTGATCAATACTTTTTCGCCCGGTTCGGCTTTGATGTCCTCAAAGACTTTCTCTTCGTAATTGACCAGGAAGTCGCCGTCTTTGTAATGGGGGATGTCCACGGTTGGCATAGTGTCGCTCTCCAGTGTCTTCGTGCTTGAACGTCAGCCTGGGTTGGCTGCCGGGTTGCAGGAGATAGAGCGAACGCCGTGCCAGAAAATAAAACGTTTTTCTGCAGTGGGTTAAGCATCTGATTTGTATGAAGATACCAATCTGATCCGGTTTTTGTTCCGGCATCTGATGCTATCGCCGAACCACGCATTCCCGTAGAAATACGAATATTCGTAGCCACAGAACACGAGATTTCGTAGCCATGAACGAAGCAGACTCCCTCAGCGGTTGGGCCGACCTGGCCTATTCCTCGCGGCACATGGTGTTCGAGCATTGCGCCGAAGCCATCGCGTTGCTCAATCCCTACGCCGATCGGCTGGTGGACCTCAACATCGCCGCCTGCAAACTGCTCGGCTATCCCAGGCAGGAGCTTCTTGAACTGCCGGTGAGCAAACTCTTCGGTCATCAACTGGCAGACTTGATCGTCTTCACCCAGGCGGTGATGGACAAGGGACGCGGCTGGAGCGACGAGCTCAGTTGCAACTGCAAGAGCGGCGAACGCATCGAGCTGGAAATCTCCGCCACCACCTTGCAGGTCAAGGGCGAGCAGCAGCTGATTCTGGTAATGCGCGAACTCAGCCTGCAGAAGTACCAGCGCGACCAGGCGGACACCGAACGCACCATGCGCGGCGGGCTGATCGAGTGGCGCAATATCCTCAACCTGTTCCAGGAAAACGAGCGCGATAACCAGTTGCTGCTCAGCTCCGTGGGCGACGGCATCTACAGCATCGACAGCGAAGGCCTGGCCACCTTCGTCAATCCAGCCTGCGCGCGCATGCTGGGCTGGGAAACCCAGGACATGATCGGCAAGAACATCCACCGCATTCACCACCATACCCATGCCGATGGCAGCCATTACCCGGTGGAACAGTGCCCCATCTACAAAGCGGTGCACGACGGTGTGATCCACGAAGGTCGTCAGGAGATTTTCTGGCGCCGCGACGGCAGTTCGTTCCCGGTGGAATTCACCAGCACCCCGGTGATCTCCGATGGCCGTATCGTTGGAGCCGTGGTGGTGTTCCGTGACATCACCGAGCGGCGCAGCACGGAAAACCAGCTGCAAAGCGCCCTCGAAGAACTCAAGGTGCTCAAGGATCGGCTGGAAGAGCAAAACGCCTATCTGCAGGAAGAGATTCACATCGAGCACAACTACCGCGAGATCGTCGGCCAGAGCGAACCGATCAAGAAAATTATCCGGCAGATCGACGTGGTCGCGCCCACCGATGCCAGCGTGTTGATCAACGGTGAATCGGGCACAGGCAAGGAACTGATCGCCCGCGCGATTCACCAGGCCAGCCGCCGTAACGGCCACCCGCTGATCCGGGTCAACTGTGCGGCGATCCCCGCAGAACTGTTCGAGAGCGAATTCTTCGGCCACATCCGCGGCGCCTTTACCGGCGCCGTGCGCGATCGGGTCGGCCGCTTCGAGCTGGCGGATGGCGGCACGCTCTTTCTCGATGAAATCGGCGAAATCCCCCTTGAGCTGCAAAGCAAACTGCTGCGTGTGTTGCAGGAGGGGCAATTCGAACGGGTCGGCGAAGAGCGCACGCGCAAGGTCGATGTGCGGATCGTCGCCGCGACCAACCGCGACCTGCGCCAGGAAGTGGCGACCAAGCACTTTCGTGAAGACCTGTATTTCCGCCTCAACGTGTTCCCGATCCAGTCCCCGGCGTTGCGCGATCGCCTGATGGACATCGGCGCCCTGGCCGCGCACTTCCTCAAGCAGACTGGCAAACGCCTGAACATGCCCGGCCGGCGCCTGCGCAATAGCGATATCGAACGCCTGCAACGCTATTCGTGGCCGGGGAATATTCGCGAACTGCAAAACGTCATCGAGCGCGCGTTGATCACCTCGATTGGCGCCGACCTGAACCTGGACCTGCCGGACGAGCCCAAAACCAGCCTGCCTGCACCACAGCAACCCTCCTCCGAAGTTGCGATCATGACTGACGCGCAAATTCGCGAACTTGAACGCAGCAACATGCAGGCCGCATTGAAGGCGGCGGATGGCAAGTTGTTCGGCAAAGGCGGCGCAGCGCAATTGCTGGGACTGAAACCGACGACATTGGCGTCGCGGTTCAAACGGCTGGAGATCAAGCTCGAATAAAGCGTGGGCCCGGTCGCCACGCAACTTCGTAAAACCCGCTACGAAATGTCGTATTCCTACGGAGTTACGTAGCGGGCCGGCTCAGAACGGAACGTCCCACAAATCAAAAATACCGTTATTAATCATAACGATATGAAATCACCAACAAAGTGGTACGTCATTCGCAATTGGGTAGCCGTCAGCCGCCCTCCGCGGCGAAACGACGGATTCCTGCCATGCCAACAGCCACCACGCTCATCGCTTCCCGTACAGAAACCTACCTGGCTTCGATGCCCAACCTGGCCTTCACCGGGTTGTAGGAAAACTGGTTGTTGAAAGAGTGCGGCCATCAACACTGGCTCGCCCTGGCGCAATTGCATGATCGAGCGTTGCCTGATTTCGTCGATGACCAAGGACGCATCGCCTACGCCGCGTTCACGGCGGTCAATACTTGGGATTTGAAGCTGGAAGCGATCATCGAAAATCGCGAGTTCCGGATTCATACCCGGATCGGTCGCGGCGGCCAGGCCCGGCATTTCAGCGAACATGAAGTCTGGCTGGGCGATCGCGTCGTGGGGCAACTGGCGCTACTGTCGACCTTCATCAGCCGGCATGTACCGGGGGACAATCGCAGTGTCAGCAAGGCTTGCCTCAGGGGCTCGACGGCAGCAGTGACCGAGCTGCCGCAGGCACTGCAAGTGCTGCATGTCGACAACCGTCGGATACGCAGCGGGAATTGGCACAGTCATTACGGTATCGATCGCCAGGCAACCGCGGCGCAGGCATTCGATTTCACGCCCTGCCCCGACATCGATTTCAACGGTGCCGACCTGCTGTACTTCGCCAACTTCCAGGCCATGGTCGAGCGTGCCGAATGGGCCCTGCTAGGGTTGCGCCGCCCAGGTCATGTCCGCCAACGCGAGCTGCATTTCTACGGCAACCTCAATATCGGTGACAGCGTGCAACTGCTTTTGCACACGACATCGCCAAGCCATCGCGAGCTTCACTGGTGCGAGGTATTTCGGCGTAGCGACGGGTTCAAGCTGGCCGATGTGTTCACCCGCAAACACCATCTTTCGGACTGCAGCCGATGAGCCATTCTCCCCTTTGGCGACCCGAAGGTCTGCGACTCAAGACGTTGTACCAGAGCAGTGACGTCGAAGGTCTTGAGCACCTGCACAGCCTGCCCGGCAAGGCACCCTTTGTGCGTGGCCCCTACGCCAGCATGTACCTGCAAAAGCCCTGGACCGTGCGTCAATACACCGGGTTCGCCGGCGCCGAGGCGAGCAATCAGCGCCTGCGCCAGCGCCTGGCCGAAGGCGCCACCGGCCTGTCGCTCGCCTTCGATCTGCCGACCCATCGCGGCTACGACTCCAGCGATCCACACTGGCAAGCCGACGTCGGCAAGGCAGGCGTGGCCATCGACAGTGTTGAGGACATGATCGAGTTGCTGGACGGCATCGCCCTGGACCAGGTCTCGGTGTCATTGACCATGAACGGCGCGGTACTGCCAGTGCTGGCGGCCTTCATCGTTGCCGCTCAGGAATCCGGCGTCGCGCCGGAACGGCTCAGTGGCACGATCCAGAACGACATTCTCAAAGAGTTCATGGTTCGCAACACCTACATTTTTGCGCCGAAACCTTCAATGCAGATCACTCTTGATGTGATCAGCTACTTGAATGAGCACGTACCTCGGTTTAATCCGATTTCGGTGTCCGGTTATCACTTTCAAGAGGCCGGGGCCGACACCGTGCTGGAGCTGGCACTGACCCTGATCAACGCAAGGACTTACGCCGAGCAAGTGCAAAACAACGGCCTGGACGTGCAGCGATTCTGCGAACGCATCAGTTTCTTTTTCGGCATCGGCAGCGACTTTTTCAGTGAAGTCGCCAAGTGTCGTGCGGCACGCCTGTTGTGGTGGGAAATTACCCGGGACCTTGGAGTCACCCTCGATAAAGGCCAGGCGCTGCGCATGCATTGCCAGACCTCCGGCTGGTCCCTTAGCGCTCAGGACCCGCTGAACAATGTCGTGCGCACCACCGTCCAGGCCATGGCCGCGGTCTTCGGCGGCACCCAGTCGCTGCACACCAATGCCTGGGATGAAGCCCTGACGCTGCCCAGTGAGGCCTCGTCGAGACTGGCGAGCAATACCCAGCACATCCTTCAACAGGAAACCGGCCTGTGCGACGTGGTCGACCCGTGGGCGGGGTCTTACATGATGGAAGCCTTGACGGCGCAGCTGGCGCAACAGGCGCGTCTGCAAATGGCCGAGATCGATGCCCTGGGTGGTGTGTTCCAGGCGATTGAGTCCGGCGCGATCAACCGGGCCATTCACCATCAGGCCATGGCTACCCAGGCACGTCTCGATAGCGGGATTGCACGGCGTGTCGCTGCAAATGAACCCGCGCAGGAGCCGGTGACGCCCGTGGACAGTCAGGCACTGCGCGCCCGCCAGGGCCAACGCCTCAACCGCCTGCGACTCAAGCGCGACAACGCTCGGGTTGAGGCGCAGCTGCATTCGATCACCGAGTGCGCACGCTCGGGCCAGGGGAATCTGCTGGAGAATACCGTGGCGGCCATCAGCGCGCGGGCGACACTTGGTGAGTGCACCCAGGCACTGGAAAAGGTCTGGCCTCGGTTCAGGCAAGGGCTGGATTTCAGTGTGGGGCACTATGGACCGTCTATGAGTCAGCAGCCCGATTGGGCGATCGTTGCGCAGCGCCTGTCGACCTTTGTCGCCCAGAGTGGTCGCCGGCCCAGGATCCTGCTGTCTAAACTGGGCCAGGACGGGCATGACCGCGGGATTCGCTTGATGGCTGCAGCGCTGGCCGATGCCGGTTTCGAGGTGCGCCTGTTGCCGCTGTTTCAAACGCCGGCGCAGGTGCTGGACGTCTTGGACGATGCCGATTTACCAGATCTGATCGGCGTTTCAAGCCTGGCCGGAGCGCACACGGAACTGCTGACTGAACTGTTGGGTTTGTTGAATCAACGAAGGATTGACGTTCCGCTGGTCGTCGGCGGCATTATTCCGCAGGCCGATGTACGACTGTTGCTGCAACGGGGGGTCAAGGCCTGCTTCGGACCGGGACAGGAGGTAGCGCAGATGGTCGGCCAACTGATCGATCTGCTCCACGTTGCCTGACTGTAGGAGCGAGCACGCTCCTACAGAAAGGCGTTCAGGCCGGTGTGAGTTTCACTACATTCAGGAAGCGGCGAGTTTCGCGGCAATCCTCGTCACGTACTCACCTTGGTACCGTGCGATGCCCAGTTCCTTGGCATCCGGCTGGCGCGAGCCGTCACCGCCGGCGATGGTGGCCGCGCCGTACGGTGAGCCGCCGCGCGTCTGGGAAATATCGAACAGCGCCGGGTCGCCGTAGCCGATGGGCACGATCACCATGCCGTGGTGCGCCAGGGTGTTCCAGGTGGAGGTAATGGTAGTCTCCTGACCGCCACCGGTGCCAGTGGAGGTGAACACGCTGGTCACCTTGCCCACCAGCGCGCCTTTGGCCCAAAGGCCGCCGGTCTGATCCAGGAACGTACGCATCTGCCCGGCCATGTTGCCGAAGCGTGTGGGCGTGCCGAAGATGATCGCGTCGTAATCGCCCAACTCGCTCGGCGAGGCAACGGCCGCCTGTTGCTCGGTCTTGCCGTGAGCGGCCTTGAACGCTTGCGGGTCCATGGTTTCCGGGACGCGCTTGACGGTCACTTCCACCCCGGCCACCTTGCGGGCGCCTTCGGCGACAGCGTGAGCCATGGCCTCGATATGGCCGTACATCGAATAATAAAGAACCAGTACCTTTGCCATCGTGCTTTCTCCTGAATCGCTATGGACGAGCAACATTGCCCGTTATGGGTGATGGATCTACTGCGCAAAACGCTACTTGAAAACGGGAATGGAGGCCGAAGCCTGGCGAGCCGTTTTTTGCTGACGCATCCGATTGGCAATCTCGGCGATTTTCGCCTCACCGGCGCGTAAGGCTTCGTCGTTGGTATGCACCGAGTAGTAGCCAAGCTTGAGATCGTACGGGTGAGGAAAGGCCGACCCCAGGACGAATACGGCGTCCCTGTTCCCGGCTTCCAGCGTTAACGCCTGATGACCTGGCTGGAAGACCACCATTTCCCCGGATTCGATCTTATCTGGCGTGTGAACAGCACCTCGGCTGACGCATAGCCACAACGTGCGGTGTCCTTTGGGCGGTGTGTAGGTCCAAGACTCGCCGGCAGGTATTGTCACCAGCAAATAGTTCACGCCTGCAGGCGCTCGGATGGGGCTTTGCACGCCTTCGTAGCGTCCGACGATGACTCGAGCAGGACCGACCTGGGGCGTTGCACTCGCCTCCAGATACTGACTGTCGACCGGAGCGCTCTCCAGCTCAGCAGGTAGGGCAAGCCACAGCTGAAAACCCTGTACTCGCGCGGATGTGCCACTGGACAGTTCCTTGCCATGCCAGACCCCTGCCCCCGCTCGCAGCCATTCAACGCCTCCGTAACCAATGGTTCCGCTGCCGGCGTCCGGATCATCGAAGTGCATGTTGCCTTCAGTGATCACGGTGACTGTCGCGATGCCCGAATGCGGATGCACGGGCATCTGCCCCAGAAATGAACTGGGCGCATCGAACAGGTCCAGGAACACGAACGGCTTGAGCAACTGACCGAAATCCGAGGGGCTCATCAGCCGGACGATGGGGCCGTGGCTACTTCCGGAGTTGCGGTGGCTGATTTGACGAGTATGGCCAGTGTTGCGAAGGGCGGTGAGGTTCATGCGATGTCCTCTGATGATGTGAGTACCCACAAGCGCCGGAGTCAATCTGCGGTGACCTGTAACGTGAATTCATCATAGACAGTCGGTATTCGTTTGATTAGCGGCTAGAGTAGAGTTTCACTCATCCATATTTGGCCTAATCGAATGTTCGACTTGAACGACGTCGCCATTTTCATTCAGATCGTCGACGCCGGTAGCTTTGCCGATGCGGCCCGTCGCACCGGCGCATCCGCCAACACGCTGAGCCGGCGCATGAAGCAGCTGGAAGAATCCATGGGCGTGCGACTGCTGCATCGGTCCACCCGCAAGCTGGTACTGACCGACGCTGGAAAATCGCTCTATAGGCAAAGCGCCAGCCAGATAAACGAGTTGTTCGAGCTCAGCCGTCAACTCATCGGTGGGGTTCGGGAACCGGTCGGCAGGCTGCGGATCGCGGCGCCGGCTGATTTTTTTGAAGTATTCCAGATGGATTTCGTCGCGGATTTCCTGGCCCGTTACCCCAAGGTCAGCCTGGATTTTGTCTTGAGTGACCAGCGGGTGGATCTGATTGCCGAAGGTATCGACATCGCGTTCCGGTCCGGCGTCATGTCCGATTCGAGCCTGGTCGCGCGCAAAATAAACACCGGTCGCCGAATACTCGCAGCCAGCCCGCGATACCTCGAAGCTTATGGTGTGCCAAAGGATATTCAGTCGTTAAGCGAACACAACTGCATTTTTCCGGCGCACCCGTCGGGTCAAGCCACCTGGCACCTTGTCGGCCCCCACGGCGCCACACAGTTGAGCGTGACCGGCCGATTCAGCGCGAGCAGCGCCCAGGCGCAATTGAAAGCAGCCGTAGCCGGATTGGGCATCTGCTTTTTGCCGGACCCCATTCTGCGTGCAAGCCTGGGCAGTGGCAGTCTGGCGGAGGTGCTGTGTGACTACGGCCAGCAAACCAATGATTTATTCATCGTCTTCCCCAGCCGCAATCAAATCCCCTTGGCAGTCAGCAAGTTTGTTGAAGAGGCGATCGGGCATTTGCAAGGGGCGCTGTATTAGCAAGGTACGTCCACTCACCCTTGACACCAGGTCACTGATCGCAACAATGCGATAGCGTTTGCTACAACTCGACACGGCGGATGAGTTGCACTCTGGAAAAGAGCAATCAACAACTCGAATTATCGATATCTATTAACGACAGCCATACATATCTATAACTATTGAAAATACATTAAATAACCCTGCACCAGTATTGCCATCAGCGCGAACATCAAAATTCGGCAACTTAAAAAATAATGTATGCGAGTATATCCTCGCCTACACTCGCTTGAAGTTAATGAAAATGCTCTCCGTTATTCACCCACTGGAGTTTTAAGCATGGCTGATTCTGAAACCCGCCCCCCTCTCCCTCCCTTTACTCGTGAAACCGCTCTGCTCAAGGTCCGTCTTGCCGAAGATGGCTGGAACACCCGTGATGCGCAGAAAGTATCGCTGGCTTATACACCCGACACGAAGTGGCGAAATCGTGTCGACTTCGCAACCAACCGGGCCGAAGCAGCAGCATTCCTGACGCGTAAATGGAACAAAGAGTTGGACTACCGACTGATCAAGGAACTGTGGGCTTTCACGGATAATCGTATCGCCGTTCGCTATGCGTATGAATGGCATGATGACTCAGGAAACTGGTTCCGCTCCTACGGTAACGAGAATTGGGAGTTCGCTGAAAACGGTCTGATGGCGCACCGTTTTGCCTGTATCAACGACATGCCCATCAAGGAATCGGAGCGCAAGTTCCGCTGGCCGCTGGGACGCCGCCCTGACGATCATCCCGGCCTTAGCGAGTTGGGCCTGTAATAGTCAATTCATCAATCTACGCCAGCCTGCGTGTTTCGATCACTGGCGATTACCTGCAGGAGGCCCGCTTTACGCGGGCCTTTCTTTGGCTGCCTTGAGGACTGCGTGGACCAGTCCGCGACACTGCTTTGTGCTTTCAGTCGTCAAAACTCAACACCGTATCAGGCGGAAAAATGCCCACATGCGCCTGAAACGCAACACCCCACTCCTTCATCGCCAGCATGACCGGCCCCAGCGTAAGCCCCAGATCAGTCAGTGTGTATTCCACCCGGGGAGGCACCTGGGCGTACACCTTTCGCGCGAGAACCCCGTGGGCTTCCAGTTCGCGAAGTTGCAGAGTCAGCGAGCGTTGCGTAATCCCCTCGCCAATGAGGCCTTTCAACTCGCCAAAGCGCTTCGTACCGCTGAGCAAGTGGTACAACACCAGCGGCTTCCACTTCCCTCCTGTTACCTCGAGCATCACTTTTACGCCACAACGATAGGCTGTTCTCTCAGTCATTTACGGTCCCGTTGGTATACATTTTTTCCCTATATATCAGTGATGTGCCTACTTGTGAAATAACCTGAGTCAGTGACCAATAAGGTGTTCGCATTATTACTACTCAAGGACACTTTGTATGAAAGCTGCATATTACGATCAACTGGGAACTGCGGTCGAAGTACTGAAAGTCGGTGATGTTCCGACGCCGGCTCCCGGCCCTGGAGAAGTCAGGGTCAAAGTGGCCATGTCCGGCGTGAACCCTAGCGACATCAAGGGCCGGAGCGGCTTCAAAGGTGCCATGCCTTTCAAACGCATCATTCCTCATCAGGATGGCGCTGGTGTCATCGACTCGGTGGGACAAGGAATTTGCGAATCCAGAATCGGCGAACGGGTATGGATGTTCGAAGCTCAATCGGGCCGCGCATTCGGTACCGCCGCCGAGTTCGTGGTGCTGCCCGCAGGCAACGTCGTTCGTCTGGCCGATGACGTCTCTTTCGAAACCGGCGCGAGCCTCGGCATTGCTGCGCTCACTGCTCACTATTGCCTGTTCGCCGATGGCGAACTCACTGGCAAAAGAGTATTGGTTCAGGGTGGCGCAGGCGTAGTGGGCGAAGCGGCGATTCAGTTGGCGAAGTGGACTGGCGCGTGGGTAGCAACCACAATTCGCCATGCCAGAGATGTAGAAACGGCAAAAGCCTCGGGAGCAGACCTGATCATCAACATGCGCGAGGAGGATGTCAGTGTGGCAATCAAAGCAGCGACCCATGGCAAAGGCGTCGACCGTATCATCGAGGTTGACCCAATCGCCAACCTGAAAATCGACATGGACTGTCTGGCCAGGGGCGGCACCATTAGTGTTTACGCGGTAACTACACCAGATGCAGAATTATCCATTCCCGTCATGAAATCCATGGGCAACTGCTCCGTGTTGCGCTTTGTACTGGTCTATAACATTCCCGATGAAGCCAAGCGTCGTGCAATTGGAGATGTGACATCGTGTATTGCCCAAGGCGCGTACAAACCTACGATCGGTTTGACGGTACCGCTGGAGCAAATCGCGCAGGCGCATGGGGCGTTGGAGACCCGTGCAGTCAAGGGCAAAGTGTTGATAGACGTTCAGCCGTAAACCATCGCCCCTCGAGCTGCGCCCTCTCGGCAAGTACCATCGAATGGCACTTGCCGAGAGGGCGCAGCTCGTTACGTTCCTGAGTGCATGCCCAGTACGATCACTACCGGGATCATACCCGGAACTGTTTGACCGCCAGGTTCAGGCTCTCACTTAAACTCGCCAGGTCCCGCGCAGTCTGAGCGCCGTGTTGCGTTTCCTGAGCGACCGTTTCGACTGCCTGTGCGATCTGCTGGATGCTGCGATTGATGTCTTCGGAGACCATGGTCTGCTCATCGGCCGCGCTGGCGATCTGCGTGTTCATGGTGTTGATGGTTTCGATCTGGGTCGCGATGACGCGCAACGACGCGGTGGCATGCGCAGCCTGCTCGCTGGTGCGGCTGCCGGCGTCACTGGATTGCTTCATGGCGTTGACGGTGTCGATCGTGCCTCGCTTGAGCCGATCGATCATGGCCTGAATTTCCTGGGTGCTGGTTTGCGTGCGACCGGCCAGGGCGCGCACTTCATCGGCTACTACCGCGAACCCGCGCCCCGCCTCACCGGCGCGGGCGGCTTCGATGGCGGCATTGAGCGCCAGCAAGTTGGTCTGTTCGGCAATGGAGCGAATGACCCCGAGTACGCCGACGATCGATCCAACATCGTGTTGCAGGTGGTCCAGGGATTCGCCACTGATTTTCAGATTGCCAACCAGGGTGTAGATATTGTCCACGCTGGCATCCACCACACGGCTGGCCGAAGCGCCTTCGCCTTCCGCCTGACTCGCCGCTTCGGCGGCTTCTTGCGCGCTACGCGCCACTTGCAATGCGGTGGCGGACATTTGGTTGATCGCTGCGGCCACTTGTTCGGTTTCCTGGCGTTGCATGTTCATGGCTTTTTCCGATCGGCTGGCTTGTTCGGCGACATCGGTGATCAACACATTGAGTTCCCGTGACATGTGGGTGATTTGCCGGATCAGGCCATGGACTTTGTCCACAAAACGGTTGAAAGAGCCCGCCAGTTGCCCCGCCTCGTCGTTGCGAAGGACCTGCAGTCGACGGGTCAGGTCGCCATCGCCGGCAGCCACCTGTTCCATTTGGGTCCTGAGCAATTTAAGCGGTGACAGCAAGCGTCGAACCATCCACAACGCAAAGAACGCCAGGCTGACGGCCAACACCACGGTAAGGCCGAGCATGACGGTGATGAATTGCTCGCTGAGGGTTTTGATCCGCACAGTTGTGTCGGCAAGTTTGGGTTCGACGTCATCCAGGCTCAGGCCGGAGCCAATGATCAGGTCCCACTTTTCCAGGTACACGGCGTATCCGATTTTCGTGACTATGCGACCGCTGTCAGGCATCGGGATTTTGTAATTCTGGTAGTGGCTACCTTCCTTGGCTTTCCGGATCAGTTCGTTGATGGCGTTGACACCGTCGGCGTCACGCAGATTCCTGAAGCTCTCACCGATTTTCAGGTCCTTGTCTGCCCAGAACACGCGGGTGCTCTGGCTGTCATAACCGAAAAAAATGCCATCGATACCGTAGTGCAGCTGCTTAAGTATCGCCACGGCCTTGTCCCGTGCTGCCAGGTCACCCTGCGCCGAAGCCGCGTAGATCGGCGCAATGGCACTTTGCGCGACCTGCATGGCTTGCTCGAGTGCAACTTTGCGCTCGTTGATCAGGACTTCACGGGTATGAAGCACCTGTTCATCCGTAACCTGCTGCAACAGTACGATGGATACCGCGGTGATGATGCTGGCAAGGAGTACGACAGGGACGATACACAACAACACGAGTTTGCTACGGATGGAGTGGATCATTTTTTCGACACCGTTTTGTGGCGACGGACCCGCGCGTCAGTGGTCCGCTGCAAAAAAATAATGGACAGGCTGGCGAGCAAGCTCGCCAAAACGTCGACAGGCACAATGCAGATCAGCAGGCATTTGCTTCGCAGTGAAAGATTCATTTCGTGGCTTTGGTCGAAGATGTCGAGATTGCCGAGCCCGTGATTCCTTTCCCGAGCCCAACTCAACTGTGAAACAGCGCAGCTTCAGAAGCGAAAGACCGCCTGCACCCAGAAACGATCACCTTCGGACCGGTTTTCCACTTTCATTTCATGCTGCCACTTCATGGCGAAACCCCATTGCGGCGTTTGATATTTAACGGCCGGACCAATGGCAAATACTTGCCCCTTGTTTCCGTCCAGATAGGTTTCACCATTTTGTTCATCATCGGTGATTTGCTTGTAGATGTAGCCGTTGACACCTACTTGCCATTCCTTGGTGACGTTATAACCAATGTTGTAGTCGGCGTTAAATTCGTCACCGGATTTATAGTTGGTTGCATCGTTCTTGGTGTTAACGAAATAGACCATCTTGGAACTTATTTCCAAGTTGTCTATTGGATAAGCGGTAAACGAATACCACGGCCCGTAAGACCAGGTATTTCGACCCGGGTTGAAGAGCCGATCTTCGTCGTAGGAACCGATCGGCGCGACGATATCCAGACCTAGCAGTTGGTGGAACCGTGGAGTACTCCAACTCAGGATTAGCGGAACCAGCGTCAGATCGCCCATGCCGTCCTGATGCTCGGTCTTGTGCACCCGGCCGCGCGGAGTGTCCACGTCGAAACTGATTTCGCCCTTGACCAGCGGCAATGCCATGCGGGTCTCAACCTTGGCGCCCAACAAAGTGAAATCCGTATAGACATAGTCCAGACGCAGAGAAATGGCCTGCACGTTCAGATCGAAATTATGGATGCCGGCTTTGTCGTGACCGTCGCTGTCTTTGGTCGAGTTGGCAACATAATCACTAAGATACCAGAACGACGTCAGGCCCGGCGGTGGCAACCTTCCGGAGGCTACGGTATTGACGCCAACCGGATAAACACTTCCACCGCCTTCCGTCGCTTGGGCGCTAGAAGGAAGTACTACGCCGGCCAACAGCAAGGCGGCAAAGTACTTGGACTCAGTGTTGGAGAATCGGACTACAGGCTTCATTTTTATATACCTTGTTGTATTTTTTATAGCGGTCGTTTCTTGCTTACTTGCCATTTACAGGCAGCACCAAACCCTTCCCTGATTTGGGAACTACTGATATTTGGAGCTACAGACATGTTGGCATCGACTTAATAAATAGTCTCGCTATTTAAAAAGTGTGCAACCTTGTGGCATAAAACCTGCCGATCAATAGCGATCGGCAGTTCGCACTGATATCAGGCGATAATCGTTTCCAACTCTCCCAGACCATCGATCCAGACTTTCAGCACGTCGCCCCGGGCTAGGAACACGCCCTTCTCCATGCCCACACCGGCCGGCGTGCCGGTCAGGATGACATCACCTGGAAACAGTTCGACGCGCTGGCTCAGGTATTCGATCTGATCAGCAATGCCATACAGGTGGTTGGAGGTGTTGGAGTCCTGCTCGATCGTGCCGTTACGCCACAATTTGATGTCGAGGTTTTCCGGGTCTGCGACGAACTGTGCCGGTGTTAGGTAAGGCCCCAGCGGACACGCGCCATTGAAAACCTTGTGACCGATCCAGTCAAAGCGGAACGGCGAACTGGCATCGACCGCGTCACGCACCAGGCTGTCCCTAGCCGAAAGGTCATTGGCGCAGGTGTAGCCGGCGACATAATCGAGCGCTTTGTCAGCACTGACACGATACGCGCGGCGTCCAATCACCACCGCCAGTTCGGCTTCCCAGTCGAGTTTCTTGGTGCCCTCAGGCATCTCGACGATCTGTTTGTGCGCCGCCAGACTGCCACGGCCGGCCTTGATGAAATGCCAAGGTGCAATGCCATCGGCGCGCGGATCGAGGGACAGGTTCATATTGAAGGCCAAGGCCATGGCTGCCACGTGATCGCGGTAGTTGGCACCGGCCGCGTAGATAGTGCCCGGCCGCTGCAAGGGTGACGCTAGTTCCAGTGCCTGCAAGTCGAGTAGATGAGCATCAAAATTACTCGGGTTGGCCGCAATGCTGTCAGCAAGAATCTGAAGCTGCTCGTTGGCGCCTGCCCAGTCCTCCAGCAAACCATCGATCGCGATCACCTGCAGATCAACCGAAGCCGACTTTGCCGCCCGGCCCAAGTCGTAGGCCCGCTCACCGACCAACAGCCCTGTCGCAGGAACGACAGCGTCGGACTGATAGGCGAAAAGTTGATATTTCATAAGTCACCTTAAAGAAGCGAACCGCGTTTATCCGAGAAGGTCATGTGTACGGTGATGCCGCCTTCCATGAGCATCCACTTGCGTACCTCCGCACCGAACACACCGTTGGCAATGAACGGGTCGGCCTGGACCAGCCGTTCAGCCTCAGCCTGGTCCGCAGCCCGCAGAATGGTCATGCCGCCCAGTTGCCCCGGCGCGTACTGCTCGGAGACAAACGGCCCGGAAGCAAACAGCTCGCCACGATTCTGCGCGGCGATGGCCCACTGCAGGTGGGCCCCCAACAACTCCGACATGCGTGTCAAGTCCTTGGGCGTACGAAAAGCCACGAACAGGGGTTTGTTCAGCATGCCGGCAAGCAACGCTTGCTCCGGAGTCGTGTCAGCCATGGGCGAGCGCCTCATTCAGAGCCATGGACGGGCCTTGCTCAGCACCATCAGGCACTTCGTAGTTGTGGGCGAAGTCTTCCTTGGGTGGACCGACAGCCCACACAGCGGCCAGCTCATGCGGGCCCGCAGCATTCAACACGACCCAGTCGCTGTCATCTTCGGGGATCACGTCGATATCCCAGAAGTACTCCACCAGGCTATTCCACGGATCGCGGATGTAGTGGAAGTAGTTGGAGCCGCCAACATGGCGACCCAGGCCGAAAGCGCTGATGTAACCCTTGGCCATCAGGCTCTGGGCACCCATCTCGATTTCATCGATGTCCATCACTTCGAAACTCAGGTGGTGCAGGCCGCTGTGGGAACTCTTGGCCAGGCCCAGCGCGTGGTGATCGCCACCACAACCGAAACGCAGGAAACCGAGGATATCGCCGGCGCGATCGGACACCTTCATGCCAAGCACCTGGGTATAGAACGCGATGGACTTGTCCACGTCCGGACTGAACTTGATTAGGTGGCCCAGGCGCAGCGGTGTAGCGATGCGCGACGACGAGGTCAGGTCGCAGGCACGCTGACCGATCCGGCGATAACGGCCATGGGTGTTCACTTCCGGGGTAGGCCGTGGCGCCGCAGGAGCTTCTACGCCTTCACAGATGTGGACCCAGTCGTTGCTCGGATCACGGAACCAGATGCCCTTTGAATCGATATTGAACGGCGCATCTTCAAGGGTAACGTTATGGCTCTTAAGGTTTTTGCGCACCTGTTTCATGCCGGCGGCATCGGTGCCATAGGCGACGTAACTCAAATGCTTAGGGCTGCCGGGCATCAAGCGAATCTGATCCTGGCCGCGACCTTTGCATCGCAGCACCAGATGCTCGCCCGATACGCGCGCTTCCAGGCCGAAGGCCTCATAGAACGCACGCCCTACTTCCAGATCCGGAACAGACAAACCTACGTGATGAAGAAAACGGATCATGACGGTATCTCCTTTACTGAATCGGGGAAAACGGTGCGCCGGTCAGCAACTCGACCTGCTGCGCCGTCACCATGTGCCCTGCCTTGCCGAGGAATTCGTGCCATTTCGGATTGCCCGACAGAGCGGCGCGCCGTTGAGCGCGGTCCTCATAGCTGGAAAAGCCCCAGATGTGGATGACCCTGTTTACGTCACCGGTTTCAGGCTTGAGGTAGGCAATGAGGTTACCCAGCGCTTCACTCTGGATTTTCAGGCCTTCGGCCTGGTACACACGAAGGAATTCATTCAGGGTGCCAGGCTTGAGTTGGTAGGTGCGTTGTTCAATAAGCATGTCGTTCACTCTTGTTGGGGACGTACACGGGAATCGGCTTCGATCAGCTTGATCACGGCGGAGATATCTTCTTCACCCATGCCCAAGTCCAGCGCACGGTTGAAGTAGGATTGGGCTGCACTGAACAGCGGCGATGCACAGCCCAGGTCCGCGGACAGGTCACCGGCCATGTGCAGGTATTTTTCCAGCGTCACGATCGGGCCTGGCGCTGGCTGGAAGGTGCGGCTGGCCATCATTGGGGCACGCACCATGAACATGGTCGAACTGCCCGCGCTCTGGCGGATCACTTCGACCACTTTTTCGGCGCTGAAGCCGGCGCGTACGCCCAGGTTCATGGCCTCAGCGGCGGCGAGCGTGTGGATGGTCAGCAGGTAGTTGGCGATCAGCTTCATTGCCACGGCACTGCCGAACTCGCCGATCCTGAACTGGATGTCCGCGATGGCACTGAGCACCGGTTGGCAGTGCTCGATCAGTTGCTCGTCACCTCCCAGGAACAGCGACGCCTTGCGGGCGAGCACCAGGGGTGGAGAACCGCTGACTTCCGCTTCCAGCACGCGGGCGCCCTTGCCTTGAATGCGCTCGGCCATCTGCACTTTGAAGTCGCGCTCATAGGTGCCCATCTCGATCAGAGTGTGATCCGGGCGCAAGGCACCGAGCAGTCCGTCAGGCCCCTCCATGATTTCGATCTGGGACGCTTCGCTCGGCAAGCAGGTGAGGATGAAGTCCGACTCGGCGGCGACTTCGGCAGGACTGTTGAGGGCAATACCACCCAATTGCACAAAGGGTTCACGGTCACGGCGACGGTAACCAACCACTCGATATCCGGCAGCGAGCAGGTTACTTGCGATGGGCAGGCCGAGTTGGCCGATACCCACCATTCCGATAGTGATAGCGCTCATTTTAGGCTTCTCTTGTTGTTATTGTTGCGGTTGTACACCGCAACGCGTCATTGGCTGCTAACTTAGGCGCGGCTTTGATCGAGAACAAATAGCCTGAGTTATTTATAACTAGTAATGAGAGTGATACGAGGCGCTGCGATGAAGGATTTGAACCTGCTGTTTGCGTTCGAGGCACTGTGGCGTGACCACTCTGTGTCCATCGCAGCCGATAATCTGGGGGTCACCCAGGGTGCGGTCAGCAGTTCGCTAAAACGCTTGCGCCAGGAGTACGGCGACCGTCTGTTCACTGTAGTAGGCCGGCGCATGGAACCCACGCCGTTCGCCGTGCAAATCGCACCGACGCTTCTCGAAGCCCTGGACCTGGTGCGCGAGGCACAGAGCCGCGCCCTTGAGTTTTCCCCGCAGCACTGCCGCAAAGTATTCACCGTGCGCACACGAGACATCGGCGAGGCCGTGTGCCTGCCGACGATTCTGAAGATGCTGCAAACCCAGGCGCCTATGAGCCGCATCAATACCGTCGCCAGCAGTGTCGAAGAGACCTTGATCGGACTGTCCACGGGTCGCATTGACCTGGCGATTGGTTACCTGCCGACTCTGAAGACGGACATCCACCGGACTATCGTGTCTTCGCAGCATTACGTCTGTGCGCTGCGCCGGGGCCACCCGTTGGCCGACGCAGAGTTGACCCTAGAGCGCTTCTTGGCGCAGCAACACTTGCTGGTGGAAACCGGCGGCACCGGGCACGTGCTGCTCGAGCGCGCGCTGATCGAAGCCGGCGCGCGCCACAACATCGGTGTGCGCATTCCCCAATATCTCTCGGCCCCGCACCTGTTGCTGGAGTCGGACATGCTGTGGGTAGTGCCCAACGTGCTGGGCAAGACCCTGTCGAGATTCTTTCCCCTGCTACTCAAACCCCTGCCCCTGGTGCTGCCGGAATTCGACATCGCGCTCTACTGGCATGACCGCTTTCACCGCGATCCGCAGAACAAATGGTTTCGCGAGATGTTGGCGGCCGCCCTGCGCGAGTCCCTTGCAGACTGAGAGCGGGTCGACCGTTAGGCCTCGGAAAACAGCTCGAACATCAGTTGACGCAACCAGCGGTTGGCCGGGTCGCGGTGGTACCGCGCATGCCACAGCATGTTGATGGTGAACTCGGGAATGTCCACCGGGTGCGGCAGCGCCGTCAGGCCGAAGTGTTCGAGGTTCACCGTGGCATAACGCTCCGGCACCGTGGCCACCAGATCGGTGTGTTTGAGGATGTGGCCGATGGCGGCGAAGTGCGGCACTTCCAGGCGAATCGAACGCTCGATGCCCAAGCGCATCATCAGTGTATCCGCTTCGCCGTGGCCGGTGTTGGCCGCAACGACCCGCACGTGACCGTAGGCACAAAACCGCTCCAGGGTCAGCGGTTCCCTGGTTGCGGGGTGATCCTTGCGGCAAAGGCACACATAGTGCTGGCGCATCAAACGACGCTGGAAGAAGCCTGCGCGCAATTGCGGGATCAGGCCGATTGCAACGTCCACAGTACCATTCTGCAAGTCTTCGTTGAGGCTCATCGCATTGTCGCGAACGGTGCTGATCTTGCAACCGGGGGCCAGGCGCGCCAGGGCATCCATCAACCGGGGTATCAGGTAGATCTCCCCGATATCGGTCATCGCCACGGTGAATGTCCGCGCGCTGCTTAGGGGGTCGAAGGTGTTGGCCCGACTCAAGGCATCGCGCAGCGTGTCCATGGCCTGCAACACCGGCTCGGCCAGTTGCTCGGCGTACGGTGTGGGCTGCATGCCGTGATAAGTACGCACAAACAGGTCATCCCCCAGCGCCGCCCGCAGGCGCTTGAGCGCATTGCTTACCGCCGGCTGCGTAAGCCCGAGGTTTTCCGCCGCAGTCGAGACGCGACGGTCGAGCAACAGCTGGTTGAAAACCACCAGCAGGTTCAAATCCAGGTCATGCAGTTCCATGGTTACGCTCTAAATCGGGGCTGGGCAGGTCCGCAAAAGTAATATTCAGACTGGTGATAGATCTTATACGGGTCAGTGCATTTATCAATGTCACTGCGTTACTCATGATGGTTCCCACAACAAGAATTTCCGTCATGGGTATCCCAATGAATAACAACAGCTCCAAGCAATCCCTGCGTATAGGTATCGTCGGCGGCGGCATTTCCGGCGTCGCCCTGGCCCTTGATCTCTGCCGCAACAGTGACGTCGAGGTGCAGCTGTTTGAAGCTGCACCGGCCTTCGGTGAAGTGGGTGCCGGTGTCGCGTTCGGCGCTAACTCGGTGCGTGCTCTCAACGGCCTCGGTATCGGCGACGCCTACCGCAAAGTCGAAGACCGCACCCCTGCCCCCTGGGAAGACGTTTGGTTCGAATGGCGCCACGGCACCGGCGAATCCAAGTACCTGGCGACCACCGTAATGCCGGGCATGGGCCAGTCTACGGTGCACCGCGCCGACTTCCTCGATGTGCTGACCACGCACCTGCCTGCGGGTATCGCGCAGTTCAATAAACGCGCCGTGGGTGTTGAGCAGAACGGCAACGAGGCCCGTGTCACGTTCGCCGACGGTACCGACTACCGTTGCGACCTGCTGATTGCCGCAGACGGCATCAAATCGGCGCTGCGCGCTCACGTACTCGAAGGTATCAACGCTGAACCGGCCGAGCCGCGCTTCACCGGCACCTGCGCCTATCGCGGCATGATCGACAGCGACACCCTGCGTGCCGCCTACCGCGCCAAGGGCATCAATACTCATCTGGTGGACGTGCCGCAGATGTACTTGGTCAAGGACGGGCACATCCTGACCTTTCCGGTGAAACAGGGTCGCATTATCAACGTGGTGGCGTTCCTTTCCGACCGCTCCAGCGCCACCCCGCAATGGCCGGCCGACGCCCCGTGGGTGCGCAAGACCACCCAGGCGCAGATGCTCGAAGACTTCGCCGAGTGGGGTGAGGCTGCCCGCACGCTACTCGAGTGCATTCCCGAGCCGACCTACTGGGCATTGCATGACCTGGCCGAGTTGCCGGGCTACGTGCACAACCGCGTGGTGCTGATCGGCGACGCCGCCCACGCCATGCTGCCGCACCAGGGTGCCGGTGCCGGCCAGGGCCTGGAAGATGCTTACTTCCTGGCACGCCTGTTGGGCGACTCGCGGCTGACCGCCGACAACCTCCCCGCCGTGCTCACCACCTACGACGAACTGCGCCGTCCGCGAGCGTGCAAGGTACAACGCACCTCCTGGCAGGCAGGCGAGCTGTACGAGATGCGCGACCCCGAGATCGGCGCTGATGAGCAGGCCCTGGCGGCCAAGCTGGAAAGCCGTTTCAACTGGTTGTGGAACCACGACCCGGAAACCGATGTGGTCGAGGCGCGCGCGCGTCTGGGCTGGGGGATGCCGTCAGACGCATCCTGATCGTCTGCGCTCAAACCGGGGTGCGCCCAGGCGACACCCCGGCTCAAATAACAATTACAAGAAGAGCCATGCCATGCGAACTATCGACGTAGCCACCCTGCTCGACGGGGCCCGATTCAATGCCTTTCACGCACGCCTGCTGTTCTGGGGTGCGCTCATCATAATTTTCGACGGTTACGATCTGGTCATCTACGGCGTGGTGCTGCCCGCCCTGATGAAGGATTGGGGCCTCACTGCGTTGCAGGCCGGTCTGTTGGGTAGCTGCGCGCTGCTGGGCATGATGGTCGGCGCGCTGTTTTTCGGTCAATTGTCGGATCGAATCGGCCGGCGCAAGACCATCACAATGTGCGTGGTGCTGTTCAGCGGCATCACCGTAATCAACGGCTTTGCCCGCACCCCTGAAGAGTTCGCTTTTTTCCGTTTTCTGGCCGGTATCGGCATCGGCGGGGTCATGCCCAACGTCATCGCGCTGATGAACGAGTACGCGCCGAAAAAGTTGCGGGGTACGCTGATCGCCGTGATGTTCACCGGTTATTCCGTCGGCGGCATGTTGTCCGCCGGGCTTGGCATGTGGCTGATTCCGCAATATGGCTGGTCGTCGGTGTTCTTAGTCGCAGCCGTGCCATTGGTCGTGTTGCCCCTGTTGGTCAGCCAGCTGCCGGAGTCGATCAACTTTCTGCTGCGCAAGACTAGGGTCATAGATGCCCAGCATTTGCTGCACCGGGCAGAACCTGAATACATCCCGCACATGGATGACGAACTGCATCGCGAGGCTGGCCAGGCCCCCAAGGTCTCTGTCGTGCAGATCTTCCAGGACGGACGCCTGATCAATACCCTGCTGCTCTGGTTGGCGTTCTGCTGCAGCCTGCTGATGATCTACGGCATCAGTGCCTGGCTGCCCAAGCTGATGAACACCGCCGGTTACGGCATCAACTCCAGCATCGGCTTTTTGCTGGTGCTCAATTTCGGCGCGATCTTCGGTTCTCTGTTTGGTGGCTGGCTGGCCGACCGCTTCGGTCTCGGCCGGGTGCTCCTGTGTTTCCTGACCGCCAGTGCGCTGGTCTTGGCATTGATGGCGGTGAAGGCGCCACTGTCGGTGCTCTATGTGTTGATCGCCATAGCCGGCGGCGGCACCACTGGCGCGCAGATCCTCGCCAATGCCTTCGCGGTGCAGTACTACCCGGCGCACATCCGCTCCACCGGACTGGGCTGGGCCATGGGCATCGGCCGCATCGGCGCAATCATCGGCCCGATGCTCGGGGCGGCCATGCATGCCGCGGAACTGCCGTTGCAGTTTTCCTTTCTGGCTTTCGCTGTCCCGGGGCTGATCGGTGCCGGGGCGATCGGACTGTTCCTGATTCGGGTCAGGCGCCAGCGCCCCACCGACCCGGACGTGAAGGCCGTTCAACCGTTGTCGCCCTCCTCCGTGCCACAGGCCAATCCGTAATGACCCCTGACGTTCTTGCAACCTGCATCTGGAAGCCGGTATGACCCAAGCCAAAATCGAAAGCATCGAGACGATCCTCGTCGATCTGCCCACCGTCCGCCCGCACAAGTTGGCGATGCACACCATTTCGCAGCAGACCCTGGTGATCATTCGCCTGCGCTGCAGCGACGGTATCGAAGGCCTGGGCGAGTCGACCACGGTCGGCGGGCTGTCCTACGCCAACGAAAGCCCGGAAAGCATCAAGACCAATATCGACGTGCACTTGGCGCCGGCCTTGATCGGTATGGACGCCAGTAACTTCAATGCCGCGATGCAACGTCTGGACCGGATTGCCAAGGGCAACACCTTCGCCAAGTCCGGCCTGGAGAGCGCCTTGCTTGACGCCCAGGGCAAGCGCCAGGGTGTGGCCGTCAGCCAATTGCTGGGCGGTCGTGTGCGCGACAGCCTGGAAGTGGGCTGGGTTCTGGCCAGCGGCAATACGGCCAGGGACATCGCCGAGGCCGAGCATTTTCTCGATGTGCGCCGCCACCGCATTTTCAAAGTGAAGATAGGTGCCAATCCGCTGGAGCAGGACCTCAAGCACGTGGTGGCGATCAAGCAGGCCCTGGGCGATCGAGCCAGCGTGCGGGTCGACGTCAACCAGTATTGGGATGAAGCGCAGGCGATTCGTGGCTGCCAGGTGCTGGGCGACAACGGCATTGACCTGATCGAACAACCGATTTCGCGGATCAACCGTGCCGGCCAGGTGCGCCTCAATCAGCGCAGCTTGGCCCCGATCATGGCCGACGAATCGATCGAATCGGTGGAGGACGCATTCAGTCTCGCAGCGGATGGCGCGGCCAGCGTGTTCGCCCTGAAGATCGCCAAGAACGGCGGTCCACGCGCGGTACTGCGTACTGCTCAGATCGCTGAATCGGCGGGCATCGCGCTGTATGGCGCGACCATGCTCGAAGGCGCCATCGGCACCCTCGCCTCCGCCCATGCCTTCCTGACCTTGAAGAAGCTGGCCTGGGGCACCGAGTTGTTCGGCCCGCTACTGCTGACCGAAGAGATCGTGAACGAGGCACCGGTTTACCGCGATTTCGAATTGCACGTCCCCAATACACCGGGTCTTGGCGTGAGCCTGGATGAAGAACGCCTCGCGCTGTTTCGTCGCCGGTAGCCAAGGCGATTTAACGCGCAGCCCTTGATAGCTCGCCGAATCTAAAACAAAAAACGAGGAACTGAGACATGACCGTAAAAATCAGCCACACCGCTGAAGTGCAGGACCTGATCAAGGAGGCCGCCGGTTTCAACAGCGACCAGGGCAGCCCGCGCCTCAAGCAACTGATGCATCGCCTGATCAGCGACGCCTTCAAGATCATCGAAGACCTGGAAGTGACCGAAGACGAATTCTGGTTGGCGGTGGATCGCCTGAACAAGGTCGGCGCCCACGCTGAGTTCGGCTTGCTGCTGCCGGGCCTGAGCATGGAGCACTTCATGGACCTGCTGCAGGACGCCAAGGACCAGCAGATAGGCCTGGCCGGCGGGACCCCGCGGACCATCGAAGGGCCTCTGTACGTGGCTAACGCGCCGCTCAGCGAAGGTTTTGCGCGCATGGATGATGGCAGTGAAGATGACGTCGGCATCCCGCTGTTCATCAAGGGTACGGTCCTCAATACGGACGGCAAGCCGGTGGCCGGTGCGATCGTTGATCTGTGGCACGCCAACACCAATGGCACCTACTCCTACTTCGACGAGAGTCAGTCGGCGTTCAACCTGCGTCGCCGGATCAAGACCGACGCTGAAGGCCGTTACACCGCGCGCAGCATCATTCCGAGCGGTTACGGTGTGAATCCCGAAGGGCCGACCCAGGAATGCCTGAGCGCCCTGGGCCGCCACGGTCAGCGCCCGGCACATATCCATGTGTTCGTTTCCGCACCGGAACATCGTCATCTGACCAGCCAGATCAACCTTGCCGGCGACAAATACCTGTGGGACGACTTCGCCTACGCCACCCGTGAAGGGCTGGTCGGCGAAGCCAGACTGCTCGACAACGCCGACGCCTCGAAAGCCCATGGTCTGGACGGGCGACAGTTCGCTGAACTCGAATTCGACTTCGTTCTGCAACCGGCGGTCAACGCCGACGATGAACACCGCAGCCAGCGTCCACGCGCCGGCCAATGATCTTGCGGTATCTGTAAAGCGCGAACGACAAGGCCCCATCCAATGATGGGGCCTTGTCGTTTGCGGAACCTCTAGGATCGAGCAGGCTCGCGATGCTCGTTAACGATGACGTTGGCTGCCTGAATGCCCGCGTTGCACGGGTGTTATTCGCGATCAAGTTCGCTCCTACAAGGGGTTCGCGCCCACTCAGGTACTTTTGAGAAAATTCGTAACCAGATGCGCGAACGCCGCCGCGTGCTCGATCTGTGTCCAGTGCCCACAGCGGCCAAACACATGCAACTGACTGTCATCAATCCATTGCTGCAGGGTCAGCGAGGTGGAAAGAGGTATTACCTTGTCGTCACGACCATGAATCAACAACGTCTTGTGACCGATGTCGCGTATATCGGCCTCAGGATGCGCCATCGCCTCCACCCAACGCTGGCGTGGCGCCGGGAACATAGCTGAAAACGCTTCCTGAACCCCGGCACGGTTGCTCGCCTCATAGCGCATGCGCACCAGGTCATCCCCCACCAGCGCCTGGTCATAGGCGAACACCTGCATGATGGCGCGCATGTTGTCTTCACTCGGCTCGTACCCCCAAACCGCATCCAGGCCCGGCGTAAGCTCGAACGGCACGCCGACACTGCCCATCAGGATCAGCCGGTTGACGCGCTGCGGGTGGTGGATCGCCAGGGCCAGGGCCATGGAGCCGCCGAACGAATTGCCGATCACATTGACTTTATCGACGCCGGTGGCATCCAGAAACGCGACGATCTGCTCCAGCCAGAGGTTGCGCGAATAGACGATATCCGCCGGCGTCTGGCTGAAGCCGAAACCCGCCAGGTCCGGGGCCAGCAAGCGGAAGTCCGATTGCAGGCTCTGAATGCTCAGGCGCCAATTGGCCCAGGCACTTACGCCGGGACCGGAGCCGTGCAACAGCAGCATCGGCTCTCCACTGCCCACATCATGGTAATTGGTCATGATGGACCCGGTTTGAACGCTACGGCCGATCTCGGGGTTATGTTGGCTGTTCATACTGTCTCCCTGTTTTCAACGGTCGGTATTGCCCTTGGGGCTGACGCAAAAATCGGCCTGTGAACCAGTCACAAACCGAAAGCTGCGGAAGAATGTGTTGCCGGGAGCCCGGCGCAGTGGGCGCCGGGTTGCCAGCTCTGGTTCAAGCGCTCACGACAGCGTGATCGCCGACGAGGTCGCTTGATGGGGCGGGCAAATGCCCGGTTTGCTCGCCGTGGCAAGATTGACCTTGGTGGCCGGTTCACCGCGTGACGGTTCGGACGATACCTGCGCCTGAGGCAACAGGAAGTGCGCCAGCGCCGGCAACAGGATCAAGGCACCGAGCATGTTCCAAATGAACATGAACGCCAGCAGAATCCCCATGTCGGCCTGGAACTTGATTGGCGAAAACGCCCAGGACGCCACGCCCAGCGCCAGTGTCACGCCAGTCAGCATCACCACTTTGCCGGTGAAGGTCAGTGCCCGGTAATAGGCTTCGGACAGCGTGGAACCCTGGCGAAGTTGCCCCAGGACGATGGTCAGCACATACAGCGCATAATCCACGCCGATCCCGACGCCCAGCGCAATCACCGGTAAGGTCGCAACCTTGATGCCCATCCCCAGGGACACCATCAAGGCTTCGGCCAGGATCGAGGTCAAGGCCAAAGGCACCACGGCGCAGACCACGGCGCGCCAGGAGCGGAAGGAGATAAAGCACAGCAGGATCACCGCGCCATACACCCAGAACAGCATTTCGTGACTGGCCTTTTTCACTACGATATTGGTCGCCGCTTCGATGCCGGCGTTGCCCGCCGTGAGCACGAACTTCACGCCGTCGGTGTTGTTTTTCGCAGCGAAGGCTTCGACCTTGTCCACCACGCCCGCTAGGGTGTCGGCCTTGTGGTCTTGCAGGTACACGAACAGCGACAGCAGGTTGCAGCCCTGGTTGAAGATTTCCCGCGGCGTGCGGTTGGCCACGGTGTTCAGCGTCCATTGGTTGGGCACCAGTTCATACCACTTCGGATTGCCTTCGTTCATGCCTACGGTGATCCGGCGGCTGAGCAACGGCAGCGAATTGGTCCCCTCCACGCCCGCCACGTCATGCAATTCCCACTCGAGCGCATCCACCAGCGCCTGAGTCTTGTAGGCGGTGCATTGATCATTCGGCGTTTCGACCATCACCACCAGCACGTCACTGCTCGCTGAATAGGCCTTGGCCATAAACGCGTTGTCCAGGTTATAGCGCGAATCGGCACGCAGCTCCGGTGCGCCTGGGTCGAGATCACCGACCTTGAGATGCAGGCTGACCATGAACCCTGCCACGCCCAGAATGATCGAAACCACCACCGCCACACTGGCCCATTTGCGCTCGGTGAACAGATCGAGAAAACGCCAGACCACATGTTTTTCGACGCCGGCCGCCTCACCCGCCTCGTCCCTCATGCTGCGCACGGCTGCACTGCGGCTGACCCCGGTAAAGCTCAGCAACACCGGCAGCAGGATCAGGTTGGTGAAGATCAACACCGCCACGCCGATGCTCGCGGTAATCGCCAGTTCCTGAATCACCCGGATGTTGATGACCAGCAATACGGCAAAGCCCACTGCATCGCAAAGCAACGCCGTCAGACCTGCGAGAAACAGCCGGCGAAAGGTGAAGCGCGCCGCCACCAGCTTGTGCATGCCACGGCCGACGTCCTGCATGATCCCATTCATCTTCTGCGCGCCATGGCTGATGCCAATGGCGAAGACCAGGAACGGCACTAGGATCGAATAGGGATCCAGTTCGAAGCCTAGCAACGGCAAGATGCCCATCTGCCAGGTCACCGCAATCAGTGAGGTGACGACCACCAGCAAGGTGCTGCGCACGCAACGGGTATACCAGTACACCGCGGCACCGGCGATCACGATAGTCAGAAAGAAGAACCACAGCACCAGGCGAATGCCATCGATCAGATCCCCCACGACCTTGGCAAAACCGGTGATGTGCAGTTCGACACCCTGGCCTCGGTACTTGTCCCTGAGGGTTTCCAGTTGCTCGGAGAATTGCTTGTAGTCCAGGGCTTTGCCTGTCTCAGGATTCACGTCCAGCAGCGGCACGAAGATGATGCTGGACTTGTAGTCCGAGGCCACCAATTGCTCGGCATCTCCCGAACGCTCGACGTTGGTCCTGGTCTGGTCGATGCTTTGCGGCGACTGATCATAGTTGTCCGGAATCACCGGACCACCGTCCAGCCCTTCTTCGGTCACCCCCAGCCAGCGCGTATTCGAAGTCCACAGCGACTTGAGGAACGCACGATCGACACCCGGGATCAGGAACACTTCATCGTTGAGTTCCTTCAGGGTCTCCAGATACGCCGCATTGAAAATCGTGCCTTGCTTGACCTCGACGGCGATGCGCACCGCGTTGCCAAAGCCCTTCATATCGCCTTTGTGCTTGAGGTATTGCTCGATGTACGGATGCCCCGTGGGGATCATCTTTTCGAAATCGGCATTTAGCTTCAGTTTGGTCGCGTAAAAACCCAGCACCAGGGTGACCAGCAGGCACACCACCAGCACTATCATCCGATGATTGAAGAACAGGCGCTCCACGATCGAACCGGATTGCTTGTCAAAGTCTTCCAGGTTGCAAATGACGGGTTTGCCGTCCGCGCAATTATCAAATTTCATTACTTACTCCCGACAACGCTGGACAAGCTGACCTTCGTGACACCCCGCATACCCACCACGACCAGGCCGCCATCGGCTGCCTGGGTGATGCCCGCCAGCGGCGGCAGTTGTTTCATTGGCGACAACTGGAAACTGTTGCCCTTGTCGCGGCTGAGCAGAAGTTGGCCGGACTGATTGACCAAAACAAAACCGCCGTCCTTCAAGCGCACGCTGCCGGTGATCGAAGCGCTGGACGGCACCTCGACCTTGGTCCAGTCGGCGCCACTGTCGCTGGAGCGGTAGGTGCTGCCACGCAGGCCGCTGACCAGCAGTTGGTCGTTGGCGTCCACTATCAAGTCGAAGTAGCTGCCCTCGTAAGGCGTCTGGACCGCCTCGAATTCGGCGCCGTCGTTTTGCGAGCGAAACACGCTGCCCTGCTCACCGACGATGTACAGGCTCGAACCACTGCCTCCCATGGCATAGAGGTGCAACCCGGTCGGGTTGTCGACGTGTGCCTGCCATGGCTGCCAGTTATGGCCGCCATCGTCCGTACGCAAAATGAGGTTGTAGGAACCGATGATGTAGCCGGTGCGTCTGTTGACGAAATAGACGTCCAGCAATGGCTTGTCCGGACCATCGGATACCATTAGCTCGGCGGCCTTCACCTGGCGCTCAAGCTCATCCGGATCGCCGTTGTTGCTCTGCTGGCGTTCTTTGGCAATACGTAACAGGGTCTGGGCCAATTCGATACCGTCGAACTGTTTTTCCCAGGTTTCGCCACCGTCCTTGCTATGTAATGCAACACCGCCATGACCGACGGCCCACCCCTGTTTCGCGTCGACAAACTGCACGGAGGTCAGTGTCACGCTTACCGGGACTTTCGCCTGGCGCCAGGAGATGCCGTTGTCGTCCGACAGCACGACGATGCCCCGCTCGCCCACCGCTACCAGGCGATCAGGCGTCGAGGTCACGGCTACCAGCACTGAGTTTTCGGCATGGGGCGAAAGCTGTGCCGGACGCTCAAGCGGTCCGGGAACGACTGCCTGAGCGGACCAGGACGAGGCCAGCAAAAATGCGGCAGTGAGCAAATCACCGACCGTTCGATTACAGCGCATAGACATTCTCCAGCTTTTTTTATAATTGTTATCTGACGCGGATCTACAACCTTTTATCGGGCCCTGCAGGAGCGTGCTGGCGATGGACTCAAAGGTGACGCGTTAATCCAGAAGCTTCGCGCTTTCGTCGACGTCCATCGCGAGCAAGCTCGCTCCTACGGGGAATTGCAGGTTGCTTTAACGCACGCCTTCGCCCGACATCGCTTCAGGCGTGAAATCGCCGGACCTGGCATCGGTCAGCATCTTGAGGTGGAAGGTGTAGGAAGGATTGCTCCAGTCTGTCGCGCCCTCGCCGCTCCAGCCGCCGGTTTGCAGGTTGTGGGTCGACCATTGCAGGTTCGGGTACACGAAAGGACCGTCCGGGATCAGGAAAGGCAACGAGATCTGGGTACGCCACAGTTGCCCCTGACCGTCCCAGCCATCCGCCAGAATCGCGCCCCAGGTGTCTTCATCCAGGTAGTAACGACGCTTGGGCACCACATGCCGCTTGCCTGGCGCCAGATCGGCTTCCACGACCCAGACACGGTGCAGTTCCCAACGGGTCGAATCCGGGTTGATGTGGTGGGGCATCAACTGCTTGTCGATCGACACGTTTTTTTGCAGGAACTTGTTGTTGTTATAGGGAATATAAAGCTCTTTTTTCCCGACCAGCTTCCAGTTGTAACGGTCCAGGTCGCCCAGAAAAATGTACGACTCGTCGTAATATTCCATCCCCGAGTTCACATCCGAAGGCGTGTCGTAACCCAGGGTCGGCGCCTTGCGCACGCGACGTTGCCCCGGCAGGTATTGCCAGGCCTGACGCGGTTTGTTGGTCGAGTCGATAAGCACGAACTGCTCACCGGACTTGATGGGTGGATCAGTCATCCATACGCGCAAAAGAGTGGATTGGCCCTTGAAGGTTTCAAGCGAACCATTCTTGTTGTAGTACGGGAACATGGCCTTGTTATAGCCCCGCACCGACAGCACCAGCTTGCCGTCCGGCGTGCCGACGTAGTTGTTGAAGGCGTATGAGGTCGCCTCCCCGGCATAGAGCAACTTGTGATTCCACATGGCTTCGGCGCCGTTTTTCGGAATCGGAAATGGAATGCCGCCATAGGCGCCTTCGACCCAGACCTTGTCGTCAGTCAACTTGGCGCGGGTCGCGTTAGCAAAGGTGTTGTCGTAGACCCATTGTGGTGCCGCCGCCGTGCGGTGAGTCGGATACACGTCCAGGCGATAGCTGTCCGGGTACTTCTTCAACATGGCCTTGATGCCATCGCTCAACTTGTCGGCGTACTTGTCCATGTTCTTCGAATCGATGGTGTACAGCGGCTTTTCGCTGGCGAAGGGGTCCAGCCGTGAGTCGCCGTTTTTGTAACCGGCCGGCACCGTGGTGTAGCCACCATCCCAAGCGGGAATCGTGCCTTCCTTGTTGCCGGCCTTTTCCGCCCCCATGGGGGTCAGGGTCGATTTGAGCTGTGCGGCCTCGTCAGGGGACACCGCCGCCAGAACGTGTGGTGTCGCGAACATCACGCTCCACAACGCAGCGCATAAAATCGTGTGTTTTGCTTGCATCTTCACATCTCCTGCTCGGCTTATTGTTTTTACTAGAGCGAACGCTGCACGGAGAACGCGATGAAATCGCGATCCTTCAGGGATTGGTCGTAGGAGTAGGATTGATCCGCGGAGTTGGCCGGCACCACGCCGGTTTCTTCAGTGCCGAAGAACGTGGTGTACATCAGGCTGAGCTTCCATGTTTTCAGGTAGTCGGCCTTGAGCCCGACACTGAAGTCACCGCCATGATTGACGCTGAAACCCGGGTTGATCACCGAGGACTTGCCGAACAGGCCATAGCCCACGCCGATCGGCACCGTGAGGTCGACCCCGTCCAGCACCTGGTAGTAGGCAGGCTCGAAAATCATGCGCACCGCACCGGCATCGCGGGTGGCATTGGGGTCCAGTGCGTCGGCGTTCTTGGTGATGCTCAGGCGGCGGTTCCACGCCACTTCACCGAGAAAATTACCGCCTTCCCACAACGGGCCAGCGTCGAGCAAGGCAATCCATGAGACCTGGCCGTGAGCAGTACGGCCGACGGGATACAAAGGGTGGTTGTTATTGTTGATTTGTTCCCCTGGCAACACGGTCACCGAACCGGCGTGCGGCACCAGAGGCATATTGTCCCGCACCGAAAACTCACCGGCAACGTTGGTGTCACCCACCGTGGTACTGAAGCTGACACCCAGGGCCTTGATCTTCTCCGGGTACACCAGCTCGTACGTGTCCGGCGCAAAGGCCGGGCTCAGACTGGCATGCACCACCGGGCTCTTGGCGTTGTATTGAATGGCATAGAGACCAAACTCGCCGTCGATATCTTCTGGCCGAAAGCGCAGTTGCAAACCACCCTGGCCGGAGTTGCTGGCCTTTTTGTCTTTACCACGGATAAAACTCGAACCGGGACCAGCGAGAATCTGTTCACCGCCGTCATCGAGAATGTCCACAGTGGAGAAGTAACTGCCCGCCGCTGGTAAGCGATCTGCTTCCCAATGCACCTGGTAATACGCGCCGAGTGCTAGGTTGTCCCGCAGCTGGATTTGCCCGGAGATCTGCGGCACCGGACGCACCAGTTCCTTGAACTGCGTACCCGGTACAGACAGCAACTTGACGATATCGGTCGGTGCCTGGCCTCCCGCAATACCGTTGGCGCCGTAGAACAGGCTTTCGCCATAGAGGACAGTATGTTGACCGACACGAATGGTCGTGGGCATGTCGCCGATTTCGGTCTTGCCGAAGACAAACGCATCCAGCAGTTCCGCCTTGCGACCGTGCAGTTTCTCGGTCTCGGAGGTGAACTCGTTGTAGTCCACAGAGCGCGAGTTATTGGTGAACGGTGAATCGTTGTCGTTCTTGCGGTTGTAGATGCTGTCATACCAGCCGGCGCCGCTCACGCGCAGCCCCATATTGTTCTTGGTCAGGTCGAATTCGGAAAACAGATCCATCCGGTTCGAAATCATGCCCTTGTCGAAGTTGCGGTCACCGTCGTCCTGGTTGGCGTCGCCGGTCAACTTCGAAGATTGATCCTTTACACGCCAGGCGGCGCTGTACTTGATCGTGTTGTCCCAGCGAATCTTCAAATCTTCGACGCCGGTATTGAACTCGAACGCACTGGCCATGGGGGCGGCGAATGCAGTCATCGCGGTCACAACGGCACACGCCAGCGCCCGGTGTTGAAACTGATGACTTTCCGAATCCTGACGTTGCGCGCA
The DNA here is from genome assembly GCF_001945365.1 of Pseudomonas reinekei. Classification (GTDB taxonomy): domain Bacteria; phylum Pseudomonadota; class Gammaproteobacteria; order Pseudomonadales; family Pseudomonadaceae; genus Aquipseudomonas; species Aquipseudomonas reinekei. Next base: position 96,180 of record NZ_MSTQ01000001.1, on the reverse strand, counting down.
CGCAAGCGCACCTGACTCTCTTGTTTTCTTGACGATCATTTTCTCTTCACCAACTTAGTTATTATTAGTGCTTGGTTTTGAAGAAGCCGTGACGCTCGCTGGCCATAAAGACAGCGATATTTTTAGTGATTTACAATCCCTTGAAGTTAGCGACTTAGCACATTGCGTGTTTCACCACGCGGTAGTTCCGCCGTCGATTTTTATATCCGTGCCGGTGATGAACGAACTTTCCTCCGAGGCCAGAAACAGCGCAGTTGCGGCCACTTCCTCGGGCTTGCCGATACGACCCAACATGATCTTGCCGACCATCACATCGACCCACTCCGGATCTTCCAGCAGCGGAAGCGTTTGCTTGGATTCGATCAAGCCGGGTGAAATGCTGTTGGCACGCAATCCATAGGTACGGCCTTCCATCGCCAGTTGTCGGGTCATCGACAGCACGGCGCCTTTGGCTGCGGAATGCGCGATGCCGGGCAACATGCGATAGGTCGACCAGGCGGACACCGATGCAGTGTTGATGATGGACGAGCCCGGCGTCTTGATCAGCTCAGGCCAGGCGGCTCGTACCAGGTGGAAAACCAGATTCAGCTCCTGGTCGATTGTACGGTGCCAATCGAAGTCGGAAATCTCGTCGACCCAGCCGAAATAGGCCATGGCCGCGTTATTGAACAGGACATCGACACGACCATAGGTCGAGACGGCCAGTTCAACCAGTTCCTTGCATTGCAGCGTATCGGTCAAGTCACATTCGCTCAGGGACACCATCTCCCCCCCGAACGACAGCACTTCGTCGACCGTCGCTTCAGCCGACTCGCGGTTGATATCGCAGCCGACCACTTTTGCGCCCTGGCGGGCGAACATAAGTGCTGCGGCTCGTCCCATCGAACCACCGGTGCCGGTGATGATACAAACCTTACCCTTCAGACGATCACTCATGACGTTCTCCTGCTTGATGGGAAGTCAACGTGTCACGGTCGCCTCCGTTGCGATCAACCGTTGATGGCAGAGCGCAAAGCGAGCGATGGACAAGGTCGGGTTCTCATTCTCCGTTCACCCAGAACAGGTTGAGATCAAACCCGAGGTCCTGCGTGACCTTGCCATCGCCGCACCGCTTGCCCTCGTCCGTCAGGCGACGTTTTTTTTCGCGCGCATACGGCCCAGCGTGGTGTTTACCGCTTCGCAGTAAGAGATTTCCATGCCTTCGGCAAAGGCTTTTTCTTCCGGGCTGCCAGCCTTCACGCCTTCCAGGGAAAAGGTGAAGGTAAAGCGCAGGAACAGCGTGCCGTTCTCTTCTTCGATGATGTTCTTGATGATGCCGCGTGCGCCGCCGGAAATACGCACGAACTCGACACGCTCTTGCGGGAAAAGCGTGATTAGCTCTTGCAGAGTTTCACCGTGCAGCACCACTTCGCGAATGAATGGGTTGCGGCCTTCGGCTTCTTCAACGATCGTGCATTGCTCGATCGGGCCGACATAACCGATAGGATTGCGCGCCTTTTCTTCCAGACCTTCCCAGACCTGGGCTCGGGTCAACTCAACTTCACCGGCCGGATTGATTTCCAGACGCTTACTTACAATGATCATCTTGCTCACCTTTTTATTTTCAAATGACGCGGCCGCCCGTTCATGAGTGGCCGCACACCACACAACAGCGGTTTTCAGATGGCGAGGTAGCCGCCATCCACGGACAAGGATGTCCCGGTCACGAAACTGGATTTGTCTGACAGCAGCCACAACGCAGCGGCGGCGATTTCCTCGGGCTTGCCGAAGCGACCTATCGGGTGGCGCTCGCGCAATGCCTGGAACTGATTGGCAAAGTTGTCTTCCTGGCTCAGGCGCAGAATCATCGGGGTCTCGATGATTCCGGGAAGGACGGCATTCACGCGGATTCGCTGCGGGCCGTAATCAACGGCGGCGGCTTTGGTCAGGCCGAGTACGCCATGCTTGGCCGCGATGTAGTCGGAGGCGGCGGCGATGGCCACCGCACCCAGGGCTGATGCCGTGTTGACGATAGAGCCGCCGCCGGAGGCGAGCATGGCTCGGATCTGATGCTTCATGCAGTAGAAGACGCCGGTCAGGTCGACCTTGATGATGCGGTCCCAGGCTTCGGCGGAGATTTCATGCAGCGGCAGGTGGCTCTGTTCGATGCCAGCATTGTTGAAAGCGCCGTGCAGCACACCGAAGCGGCTGATCACCTCGTCGACGGCGTCTTTGACCGCGGCTTCGTCGGTGATATCGCAAGGTATGGCATGGACGGCACCGCCGCAGGACTGCACCACTTCAACGATATCGTTCAAACCGGCGGTATCGCGGTCCAGCATGATGACCCGGGCGCCGGCCTCGGCAAACGCAATGACCGAAGCTTTGCCGATGCCACCGGATGCGCCAGTGACAATGATATTGCGTTGGTTCAAATCACTCATAGCTAGCTTCCATTGGCGACTTTTTTGTTATTCATCTCGTTCCTGGCCAAGTGCCGCATTAAGCCCTTGCACTGAATCTGGCCAACAACCATGACTGCCTTCGGTGATGCTGCTGCCCAACATCGGGGGCTGGTCAGTGGTTCAACTTTAGGTAGGCGACCGGTCACTGACTAGATGAATAAATCACTAAAGACTGTTGCTTTAATGCACCAATGAAATGCCGCAAAACCCTTCCACTGCCGAAGGGGTCCATGCTCCAATGCGGCGCGAACACGATCATCGTGAGCACGGTGATCCCTGTCGGAGCGAGCATGCTCGCGAGGAACTCAAGGGCGCCGCGTTCATCCTGCGGGCACGCGTTATCGTTGACGTCCATCGTGAGCGTGCTCGCTCCTACAGGGTTGCTATTGGTTCCGAAAAAGGGGGGACGTTGCATGAATGACCTGAACGATCTGCACTACTTCGTCCTTGTCGTCAGGCATGGAGGGTTTTCACCCGCGGCCAGGGCCACGGGCATCGAGAAAACCCTGCTCAGCCGGCACATTGCCCTTCTGGAGAAACGCATTGGTGCGCGCCTGTTGCACCGCACCACGCGCCAGGTGTCGCTGACGGAAGCCGGCCAACATTTCTTTGCACTGAGCCAGGCTGTGGTCGAGGGCGCGCAGACCGCCTATGAGAGCGTCGAGCGCATGCGCCGTGAACCCGTAGGTCTGGTGCGCTTGAGTTGCCCTCAGGTCATGGCCAAGACCTACGTGTCACCGCTCCTGCCCAGCTACATGGCGAAGTACCCAAAGGTTCGCTTGGAGCTGAGCGCGGTAGACCGCGAGGTCGATTTGTATGAGGAGCGACTCGATATCGCTCTGCGTGCCCGCACCCATATCGACGAAACCGCCGGGCTGGTGGCGAAAACCCTGGGCAGCGCCAGGCGATTAATGGTCGCAAGCCCGACGCTGCTCGATCGCGTGGGCCGCCCCGACACCCTCAAGGCCTTATCGGGCCTGCCGACCCTGTGCCTGCCAGCGGACATGCACGATGGTTTCGGCCGCTGGCTGCTGCACAACGGCGTTCACGAAGAACGACTGATGCCCCATCTGCCCTGCCTGATTTCCGACGATTTGAGCATGCAGCTGGACGCCGCGCTCAATGGCCTAGGCATTGCGATGTTGCCGGAGCCGATCGTCGTAGGGTGGGTGCGCAGCGGTGCGCTTGAGGTGGTGATGCCCTCGTGGGCCGGACCGCCCCACCTGATTCATCTGCTGTATCCGAAACCCAAGGGCATGTTGCCCTCGGTGCGCAGTGTGATCGACTACCTGAGCCTACATCTGCCGCAGCTCATACTCGATGGCACGCTGAGCGGCAAAGCGTCCGATTGAGTTATTGCCACTGCGCCTGCTGACTCTTCAAAACCCCGCCCATCATTTCGCGCAGCCATTTATTCTGTGGGTCTCGATGAAAGCGATCGTGCCAGTACAGATCAATCTCGAACGAAGGAATCTGCAGCGGCAAGGGCTGGATAGCCAACGGGTAAAAGCGCGCCAGCGTCTTGCCGAGCGCACATGGCAGCGTCCAGATTAGGTCACTGTCCAGCAGTAGGTGCGGACTGGACAGATGATGAGGCACGCGCATCTTGACGCAGTCCGCGCCCCCCGCATCGATCAAGGCACGCTCCAGCGCCTGATGGCCGGTACCGCCCGCCTCCACCAGTAGATGGTCGCAAGCGATGAACTCGTCCAGGGACATTACCTTGTTGGCCAAGGGATGGTCGCGGCGCATGGCACACACGTAGTGCTGGGAAAACACCGGCAATCGATGTATGTCGGTTTGCAAAGTCGGCATGAAGCCCATTGCCAGATCGATCCTGCCGGTGGCCAAGCCGTTGAGGGTTTCCTCCACGCCGCCTCCGACGGTGTTCATGCGCGCCAGGGGGGCATCGGCGGCCAGCTTTTTCAGAATCGGCGGTAGGCACACCACTTCCCCCACATCGAGCATTCTAACGGTAAACGACTTGCGGCAAAGTCCCGGATCGAACTCGATCATCTGGCTTTCCGCAGCCCGGATCAGGGCTAGTGACTGCAACAGGCGCGGCGCGATTTGAGCGCAAAAAGGTGTAGGTTCCATCCGCCGGCCGACCAGCGTAAACAACCGGTCGCTGTAGGTCTGGCGCAGGCGCTTGAGACTACTGCTGACGGCCGACTGAGTGACGCCCAGGTTCTGCGCTGCGATTGACGTCGAATGATCCCGCCAAAGCGCTTCGAAGATGTACAGCAAATTCAGATCTTTCATCACGGTGCCTTGATCACGTCTTTCCAGAACGCCGGCGACCTGCCGGCCTCGAGAGAGGCAGCTGGCAGGTCACTGGCAGGGGAACCTGGAACGAAGGTCAGGCGGTGGCGCGGATCAGATGACTGTCGGGCACACTAGCGAACACCGGGGACAGGTCGATGTTGATCCGGTAATCGTTGATCAGTCGATCGGCATTGAAACGCAGGACAACACAACACGGCACGCCAACGGTGACGCCCGTGTGTTTGGTGTAGTAGCTGTCGAACTCGATAATAGTCACGTGATCGAGTTCCCACACGCCGGTCATGACATGCTCAAGGCCCTGGATCTGCGAGTAAAAGGCGCCCACACCGTCCTTGATCGCCACCTTGCCCACCAGTTTCGGTGCGTTGCCAAAGCGGAATTCGACGTCATCCGCCAGGTAGCTCAGGAAGCCTTCGATGTTTTTGCTGTCGACACAGTCAAACATCGCTTTCATTGCGTAATTCATCCAGCAATCCTCGTTTTTGTTGTTGTTTTCTTTCACCCGACTTTATTTTCCGCGCCCTGATACCGCAATACAGCAAAATCACCAAAGCCTGTTGCGCCAGTGCACCAATCAAGCCCGGGGTTCAGGTCGGGTAGATCTTCGGACAATTGAGCAAGTCCAGCGCCACATCGACAATCATGTCTTCCTGGCCACCCACCATGCGCCGCTGGCCGAGCTCCACCAGAATGTCCACAGTCTTGAGACCATATCGCCTGGCGGCGACTTCAGCATGGCGCAGGAAGCTCGAATAGACGCCGGCATACCCCAGCGCCAGGGTTTCGCGATCGACGCGCACCGGCCGGTCCTGCAGCGGACGGACGATGTCATCGGCGGCGTCCATCAGGGTGTAGAGGTCGGTGCCATGATGCCAACCCATCCTATCGGCGGCGGCGATAAAGACCTCCAGCGGCGCGTTTCCAGCGCCGGCGCCCATGCCTGCGAGGCTAGCGTCGATGCGGTCGCAGCCCTCCTCCACGGCGACGATCGAGTTGGCTACGCCTAGCGACAAATTATGGTGAGCGTGCATGCCGGTGTGTGTCGTAGGGTCGAGCACTTCCTTGAGCGCGCGGAACCGCTCGCGAATGTCCTGCATGCTCATCGCGCCACCGGAGTCCACCACATAGATACAGGTGGCACCATAGGTCTCCATGATCTTGGCCTGGGTCGCGAGATTCTGCGGGCTGGTCAGGTGGCTCATCATCAGAAAACCTACGGTGTCCATTCCCAGTTCGCGCGCATATTCGATGTGTTGGCGCGAAACGTCCGCTTCGGTGCAATGGGTGGCGACCCTGACAATTCGTGCGCCGGCGTTGTACGCTGCCTTGAGGTCGTGAACGGTGCCGATGCCGGGCAACAGCAGCGTGGCGACCTTCGCGTGAGAAATCACATCGCTGACCGCTTCGATCCACTCAAGGTCGGTGCGCGCGCCAAAGCCGTAGTTGAAACTGGAGCCCTGCAGGCCATCGCCATGCGCCACTTCGATGCTGTCCACACGTGCCTTGTCCAGTGCACGGGCAATGGTCTGGACGTTGTCGATGGAGTACTGATGACGAATCGCATGGCTGCCGTCACGCAACGTAACGTCAGAAATGTAGAGTTTTTTTCCGGGATTGAACGTCATGGTGTGTTCCTTTAGTTAACCATCGAACGCGCGATGCGCTCTGCGGTGGCCAAAGCGGCGCAAGTCATGATGTCGAGGTTGCCCGCATAGGCCGGCAGGTAATGTGCGGCACCCTCGACTTCGAGAAAGATCGACGTTTTCAGCCCGCTGAAACGTCCATGCCCAGGGATGTTCACGGGTGCGTCGACTGGAATCTGCTCGAACTGCACACGCTGCTTGAGCCGATAACCCGGAACATAGTCGTTGACGGCACGGACCATCTCCTCCACGGATCTCCTGACCTCGTCCTCATTGGCCATCGCGGACAACACGTAGACGGTGTCGCGCATGATCAACGGCGGCTCGGCCGGATTGAGCACAATGATGGCCTTGCCCTTGGCTGCGCCACCGACTTTTTCGATGGCCCTGGAGGTGGTTTCGGTGAACTCATCGATATTGGCACGGGTACCGGGCCCAGCCGATTTGCTGCTGATCGAGGCCACGATTTCCGCGTAATGAACCTCGGCTACCCTAGACACGGCTGCCACCATGGGAATGGTCGCCTGGCCGCCGCAGGTCACCATATTGACGTTGGTGGCGCTGAGGTTCTGTTCCAGATTCACCACCGGAACGCAGAGCGGACCGATCGCCGCCGGTGTCAGATCGATGATCCGGATGTCGGGTTTATGTCGACGCAGCAAGGTTTCATTGTCCAGATGGGCACTGGCAGAGGTGGCATCGAAGACAAATTCGATGTCGGCGAACTCAGGCATGCCGATCAAGCCTTCGACGCCTTCGTGGGACACCGCCACCCCCATTTTTCTGGCTCGCGCCAGGCCGTCCGAAGCTGCATCGATGCCCACTAGCACCGAAATCTGCAAGTGCTGACTCTGGCGCAGAATCTTGATCATCAAGTCCGTGCCGATATTGCCCGAACCCAAAATCGCGACTTTCTTCTTGTTTGTATTCATAACGGTTTCCTCGCACCTAACGCCCGAGCGCCTTGGCGGTTTTGCCAGCAATACCGAAATCTGTCTTCGGCATTTCGTTGATGATGACGCGCACCGATTCGATGGGCGCCTGCAGCGAGCTCACGGCCGCGTCGGTCAGTGCGGCTATCAATCGAGCCTTCTGTTCCTCGCTGCGGCCTTCGACCAGAAATACCTGCATGATTGGCATGGGACTGTTCTCACAGAAGGCTGGACTGAAAGCGCATCGAAACGCTGCCCAGATGTTGATACCGCACATTGATCTGATCGCCCGCCTGAACGGCGATCGCTTCGGTCATGCCTCCAGTCATGATGAAAGTGCCCGCGGGCAGCTCACGGCCCCGCGCGCCCAGCATGTTGGCCAACATGGCCACGCTTTGCGCCGGATGCCCCAGCACCGCCGCGCCTGCGGCGGTTGCCACCACCTCGCCGTTTTTTTCCAGCACCACGCCGAGGCATTTGAGGTCGATCCCTTTGGGGTCGAGGGCGTTGCCGCCCACAACAAAGCGCGCCGCCGAGGTGTTATCGGCGATCACACTCTTGAGGTCGAAGCGAAAGTTTTCGTACCGCGAGTCGATCACTTCCACGGCGGGAATAATGAAGTCGGTGGCGGCCAGCACATCGCCCACATGACAGCCTGGGCCCTTCAATGGGTGCTTGAGGACAAAGGCAATTTCCGCCTCGATCTTGGGGTGGATCAAATGATCGACATCGATAGCCGAGCCATCCATGCACGAACCGTAGTCCGTCAGAAAGCCGTAGACCGGTTCACTGACGCCCATCTGTTTCATTTTTGCGAACGAGGTCAACCCCATCTTTAGCCCGACGATGCGCACACCTCGCTGCTCTTTGTGGCGGCGAATCGTGTCTTGAATGGCATACGCGTCCTCCCAGTCCATATCAGGGAATTTGTCAGTTATTTTGGTCACGGCCACACCTGTCAACTCAGCTCTTTCCAGATGCAGGGCCAGCTCGATGACCGTCTCGTGTGTCAGTTTCATGGGATCCCCTCAAACAAAACGAACGGACGCAGAGCCGATACCGCCCAGGCTTATGCGCAATTGATCACCGGCCTTGACCGGCACCATGGCGGCCAGTGAGCCGGACAGGATCACCTCGCCTTTCTTCAGGCCGATACCCAAGCGCCCCAGCGTATTGGCCAGCCACGCGACGGCATTGGCTGGGTGACCCAGTGCCGCAGCGCCAGCGCCCGTCGCAATCAGTTCGCCATTTTTTTCCAGTGTCATGCCGACACAGGCCAGGTCGACATCCCGTGGATCGACGCACTCGCTGCCCAGCACGAATGCACCGGCCGAAGCGTTATCGGCGACGGTGTCCTGAATGCGGATTTTCCAGTCTCGAATGCGCGAATCGACAATCTCGAAACAAGGCATGACAAAGTCCGTGGCCCGAATGACATCCGCCACCGTGACACCGGGGCCGGTCAAATCGTGTTTGAGCACGAATGCGATTTCCCCTTCAGCCTTGGGGGCGATCAGTCCGGCGCATTCGATCGCCGCACCGTCGCTGTACAACATCCCGCTGAGCAGGTGGCCGAAGTCCGGTTGATCCACACCCAGCATGTCCATCACGACCTTACTGGTGGCCCCAATCTTCTTGCCGATGATGGTCTGACCGGCATCCAGTCGCGCCTGGATCATGCCCAGCTGGATCTGGTAGGCGTCTTCAATCGTCAGCTGCGGATACCGTTCACTCAGGGGATCGATCGCCTCACGGCTGGTCAGTGCATTGTGCAACTCGCTGCCCAAGGCATGCAGTGTCTGGGTATTCATGAAAGACCTCACAGGCGCACGCAAACGTTGCGTAATTCGGTGTAGAACTCCAGGGAATGCACTCCGCCCTCTCGGCCGATACCCGACTGCTTCGCACCGCCAAAAGCGGTGCGCAGATCGCGCAGGAACCACGAATTGATCCAGCAGACACCGACGTTGAGAACCGAGCCCATGCGGTGGGCCACTTGCAGGTTGGAGGTCCAGACGCTGGCCGCCAGGCCGTACGGCGTGTCATTGACGAGACGCACGACCTCGTCTTCTTCGTCGAAGGGGGCGATGTGACAACACGGGCCGAAAATCTCCTCACGGATCACCGCTGAGTTTTCCGGCAAGTCGGTCCAGATGGTGGGCTGTACCCAGGCACCTTCTGCCAACTCGGAATTGAACTCAGGAACGCCTCCGCCGGTGACCACGGTAGCGCCATCGGCGACGGCCTGACGGTAGTAACCCAGCACTTTTTCACGGTGGCCCAGAGAAATGAGCGGGCCCATGTTCACCCCCCGTTCGTAGGGGATGCCCACGCGCAGGGATTCAGCTTTTGTCTTGAGCGCTGCGACAAAACGTTCGAACACTGGACGCTGGACATACACGCGCTCGGTGCCCAAACAGACCTGGCCGCTGTTCTCAAAGGCCGAACGAGCGACGCCCGCGGCGGCTTTTTCCAGATCGGCATCGGCAAATACCACGGCCGCATTCTTGCCGCCCAGCTCCAGGGACACCGGACGCAGGCCCTTGGCCGCTGCCCTCATGATCACTTCGCCGGTGCCGGTTTCACCGGTGAAGGTGATGCCGTTGACGTCCGGGTGAGCGGTCAGAAACGCACCGGCCGAGTTTTCACCAAAGCCGTGCACGACGTTGTAGACACCCGCCGGGACCCCCGCCTCGAGCATGACTTCACCCAACAAAGTGGCGGTCGCCGGCGTCTCTTCGGACGGTTTGACCACGACGGTATTGCCGCAGGCCAGCGCGGGGCCGACTTTCCAGGTCATCAACAACAGCGGCAGATTCCACGGACAGATCACCCCGATGACGCCGCGCGGTGCACGTACGGCGTAATTGACCGCCTTGCCACCATCGGGGGTGTCCATGGTGAAACATTCGTTCGGGACATTTTTCAGCAGGTCTGCAAACACCCTGAAATTCGCCGCGCCACGGGGAATGTCCAGGTGACTGGCCAGATCGTAAGGCTTACCGGTATCGGCGATTTCCGCGGCGACGAATTCCTGGAAACGACTTTCAATACCTTCGGCGACCTTGTGCAAAATAGCGATGCGTTGCGCAGCGGTCATACTGCCCCAGGGGCCCTGCAAGGCGCCCCGGGCTGCCTGGACCGCCGCGTCCACTTGTGCCTGGCCGGCTTCGTGGACCTTGCCGATCAGGCTATTGTCCACGGGGTTGCGGTTATCGAACGTGCGAACGCCCTCGCACCATTGGTTATCAATGAAATTGCGGAACTCATTAAGAGGCAGTGTGGCCATGTTCAGTTTCCTTGCTGTGTGAGCTCGACCGCCTCGATGTCACCGGCAGTGAGGTAATCCCACATACGTTCGAAGATCCGACCGGAGTAAGTCGCTCGTTGTCGTGTTTGCTCATCGTCAAGTGGCGGCACCCGGTCAGCCAGCCCCGCGGCATGCAGCTGCAACTCGATATGAGCGGCATCCTCCAAGTACCAGTTGAGCGTCAGCGCCTCGACCAGCGAGGCACCGGCCACAACGGCGCCGTTGCCGCGCATCACCAATGCCGGACCGTCCGCCAGTTGCTCGGCCAGCGCCGCCGCCTGAACGTCATCGCGCAACAGTTGCGGGTCATCCCATAGAGGTATGGACGAGTGAAAATAGGCGCCAGCGCCATGCCGTGACTTTGGCGTAATACCGGCGCAGGACAACGTCATGACCTGATCGGGCATGCTGCGAATCACTGCACCGACATCGGCACGACGCTGATAGATCTGCTGATGGATTCGCACCTCACCCAGCACGCCTTCCGGCAACGGGCCCTCGACGGGGACCACCACACCGGGTTCTCCCGGGCCGATCAGCCCCATCGGTTTGGCTGCGCACACCAGGAAGTGATGCGCGTCCAGGCGCAGGCTGCAATGACCATAGGCATGCACCAGGCCCGCCCGAGCCAATGCCCGTGCCGCTAGCCGCACTTCTCGTTGCTGGGCGGCCGTGGCGGTCACGCCACTCACGAACGGAATTCCGCAATATCGGGTTTCGACCCCCAGCAGCAATACGACGTAGGGACCGCCGGGAACTGCCGTGGCCGGTAACCGGCTTCCTCCTCGGCGCTGATGTGCCTGACCCCCGAGGAGTACTCATATGTCATGCCATCGGGCCCTTCGAAATACAGGAAGTAGGCGCCCGAAGTCGGATGGCGACCGGGGCCGAAGAGAATCCGAATGCCACGCTCGCGAAGGAAGTACCAGGCGCGCATGATGTCATCGACGGTTTCGACCTGATGGTTGATGTGCTGCACGCCCGCATGCGAGGACGGAAACAGCGCAATCTTGTGATGCACCTCATCGATGCGCAGCAGCGCCGCCTCGCCGATGCGGTCACTGACCCTGGCGTTGCACAGGCGTGTCCAGAACGCTTCGTCGCGTTTTGCGTTGGTGGTGCGCAGGCCGATGTGGTTGAAACCGGTATTGCCGGCATCCCGCGAGGGGAAATGCCGCACGCCACTGGCATGAGGGCCGAGCACCAATTCGATGCGGTTGCCACTCGGGTCGCGGAACTGGATCAGGTCATTGACCGCACGCAACTCGATGTCTTCGCGAGTGCCATGACGAACAGCAAAGCCATTATCTTCGAGCACCTGCGCGGCATGGTCCATCTCCTCGGGCGTGCTCACTTCGAAAGCCGCGGTGGCCTCCTGCGGGTCACCTTCGTAGTAACACAAAGTGTGGTCGCGATCATCGGATCGGAAATAGATGGCGCCATTGGCAACCCGGGCCACTTCCAGACCCAGAATCTGGGTGGCATAGAGGCGGGTTTGTTCCAGATCCGGCGTCCCCAGACGGACATAGCGGATGTCGTGAAGATTGATCATGAAGCGGCCTCGAACGTTATTTTTATGTGGACTTAATCCTCGCGTCGCGGCAAAAATAAAAATAGCAAATTATCTTTATTCATTTTATTTGTTTTGGTTATACCCATGAAAACCGATCTGAATCTTCTCAGAGTGCTTCTGGCCGTCCATGAAGCCGGCAACGTGACCGCCGCGGCACAACGTCTAGGCATGAGTCAACCAGCCGCCAGCGCGGCACTGGCCCGTTTGCGGCGGTCACTGGGAGACGCGCTGTTCGTACGTTCGGGTCAGACAATGGCCGCAACGCCACGAGCCCAAAGCATCATTGATCGCACGCGGGAGGTGATCGACATCATCGACCGCGACATCCTCAGCAATCCGGTGTTCGACCCATCCACCAGCACCGCCCCCTTCATGTTCTGTTTGAGCGAGATTGGCGAAATCGCCTTTCTACCGATGCTGCTCGGGCACCTTCGCAGCGTCGCGCCGCTTGCGCAGATTTGCAGCCTGAGTCTGGCCGCCAAGGACGTGGACGAGCATCTGCGCGAAGGCAAGGTCGACCTGGTCATGGGTTACTTTCCTGACCTCGGCGCGGCGAACATCTATCAGCAAAGATTGTTCTCCCATGACCTGGTCTGCCTGATCCGAGGGGGGCACAAGATCCGGCACGAACAATTGACCCTGGATGAATTCTGCACCCTGGAACATGTACAAGTGCGCGATGGCGGGCGTAATCAGGAGATGTATGAGAGCTACCTGGCTAAGGCCGGTGTTAAGCGAAATATCGTTTTGCAGATGGGTCACTACATGAGTACGGCTTCAATTATCGAGCGGTCGAACCTAGTGGTCGTGCTGCCCCGGACCGTCGCCAGCCTTTACGCGAAATACGCCAATGTTCGCAGCGTCGAATTGCCCGACGGCTTTCCGGTTTACGACATCAAGCAGTACTGGCATGCGCGGTTTCAGAACGACCCGCGTCACCAATGGATTCGCCAGACCGTGCGTACCTTGTTCGAGAACGACCAACCGGGTGTCAGCGCCGCGCTGCCCCACGATCTGCCAGGAAAGGAAGTGGTTTTCGACGACTGACTCCGCCCTCGCTCGGGACTGTCGGTACCGTCAGGATCCTGCGAGCCCTCCCCGCGCCCACGCCGCCTCCAGATCGGCTCGGTGCTGCGGGGCGGCGATGCTGAGCATTTTGTCGACCCTTTGCTTCATGGTCAGTCCACGCAGGTCGGCGACGCCAAACTCGGTGACGATGAGCCCGGCATCACTGCGGGGAATGGTCGTTGGACCATTGAGGCGGGCAACGATTCGACTGTTGCTCCGTGCGCTGGACGGCAGTGCGATGATCGGCAGACCGCCCCGTGAACGATGGGCGCCGCGGATGAAGTCCAGTGATCCCCCTACCGCGCCCAGGTAACTGCCTGCCGCGACCTCAGAGTTCACTTGCCCGGTGAGATCGACCTCCACCGCGGAGTTGATCGCCACCAGACGATCCAGACTGGCCAGCACCTGAGCGTCGTGGGTATAGGCGCTGGAACGCATATGCACTGACCGGTTGCGATGGGCGAACTGCGCCAATGCCTGGCTGCCAATCAGCACGCCGCCCACGCTGAGCCAGGCGTCCCTGCTCTTGCGTGAATTATTGACCACGCCGCTTTGCATGAGCCGCATGACGCCGTCGCCGATGCTGCCCGAATGCACACCCAGATTGTGGTGGTCATTTAAGGCGCTGAGCACTGCATCCGGTATGGCACCGATGCCCGTCTGCAGGGTCGATCCGTCTTCGACCAAGTCGGCGATGTTCCTGGCGATTTTCATGTCTACCTCGCGAATGCTCGCGCTTTCGCTCGCCAGGGGCGCACGGTCGGTGTAGACCACAGCGTCCAGTTCATCCAGACCCAGGGTACGCTCACCATAGGTCCAGGGAGCCTGTTGATTGACCTCCCCGATCACCACGGCCGCCTGTTCCAGCGCACAGAGCAAGTATTCGCTGGCCAGACTGAGGCTGTGCCGGCCGTTGGCATCCGCCGGCGAAAGCTGCAGCATCAGAACATCGACGCGCAATTGCCCAGAACTCAACTGCGACGCCATTTCAGAGTAGTGGCAAGCAAGAATGTCCAGCACACCGGCGTCAGCCAGCGCACGATTTGCGCCGGCACCGCAATAGGCGAGAAAGTCCACGGCATCGGCATGCTCGGGCCGGCAGGTGTCACTGTTGGCAATGCCCAGCAGCACCCGGATGCGCTTGAAATCATGACGCTGTGCCATGAGCGCACGGGTCAGGGTCAGCGGCTCGGCGTTCGCCTGTCCCCATAACACGGTGTCCCCGGGTCGGATCAGGCTGGAGAGGTCCGGTGCATTGGCTTGTAATTCGAGAGGCATGGCAAAACCCTGGCAATAGCGAGCCGGGCCCTGTGGTACAGGACCCAAGGCAGACAGGGCTCAAATGGAAAATGGCGGCCCGTTGCGGGCCGCCGCGACAATCAGAAAATCGACGACGGGTGCTTGGCCAGCGGGGTGACTTTGATCTTCATGAAAGGGAACAGAGGCAGACTCGACAGCAGGCTGTGCAGTTCATCGTTACCTTCGACGTCAAAGATGCTGATGTTGGAGTACTCGCCCACGACGCGCCACAGGTGGGGCCACTTGCCCGACTCCTGGATGTCGATGGCCCTTTCCTTCTCCGACGCCTTGATCCGCTCCACTTCGTCCAGCGGAATGTCACGGGGAATACTGACGGTCATTTCTACGCAATACAGCATGTTGAACTCCAGATATTGTTGTTGAACGAGCGCCCCCTGCCAGCGGCGGCGCGAAACCTCAAACCAGCTCTTCAGTGACGAAGGGCTTAAGCTGGCCGATGAAATACTTACCATGTTCGAACCAGGCCTTGCGGATATCGGATTCCATGTAGACCTGATACTGCTCCTCACTGGCAAACCAGCATTCACCGATCGCATCGATACGGCCTACGTCCAGATACGGCACGTGGGTATCCGTAGGATTACCGGCAACCAGTCGCACTTCGTATTTGTGCAGCCCCGGCATTCCGGCGGACATCTGGAAATGCACCACGCACTCTTTTCGAAACTGCTCGTGGCTCATGCTTTCCGGTTTAACCAACAGATAAAGGATACGAATCATGGGGACCTCGATGAATGGCTAAAGAACGGCGCTCAGGCGGTCTTCGGCGTTGTGGAATTTGTAGGGGCGGCAGCGTCAGCGGCCGGGTCTTGTGCATCCAGCACTTCAATGCTGATGCCCTTGGTTTCCGGTAGCAGCAACAAGGCCACCACGGAGATTGCATAAGCACACAGGCAAAAAAGGCCGATCGCTTGCGCCAGGCCGACATGCACCGAGAGCACACCGACGCCTGTGATCGCCGTGGCACCGACCGACTTGCCGACATTGTAGGAAAAGCCCATGCAGGTGGTGCGCACATGGGTGGGAAACAATTCACTGAGAAACGGCCCCAGCGCCGCGTACATGCCAATGGCGGCGAAGCCCACCAGGAAACCCATGACGTGGGTGACCAGTGGATTGAGCGGGATCATCATGTAGGTGACGGTCACGATCCACGACATCAGCGACAGCACGATCAGCGTCGGACGCCGTCCCAGTTTGTCCGCCAGATAAGCAGTACTGGCGAAACCGGCAAAGCAGCCCAGCGCCATGACCAGGATGGTAGCGATCAACGAACCGGACTCCACACCACGGTCCTTGAGCAACGACGGTATCCACACCAGAATCACGTAGCTGCCCGCTTGCAGACCGACCACCAGAATGCTCGATAGCATTGTCAGCCGCCGGTACTGCGGTTTGAACACGGTCGAGAAAGAGGCTTTGGGCGCCTTGCTTGCAACGGCCTGAACAAACGCATCGGAGTCTTTGACGTGACGGCGGATAAACAACACCATCAGTGCCGGGATGACCCCGAACCAGAACGCGACACGCCAAGCCAGTTCCGCCGGGAACTGGCTGAGGATGACGGTGATGATAATTACCGCGCCTGCCCAACCCAGTGCGAAGCCCGACTGCACAAAGCCCATCGCGCGACCGCGATTACTCGGGTTGATCACTTCAGCCATCAGCGCAGCACCTACCGCCCATTCACCGCCGAAGCCGAAACCTTGCAAGGTCCGGGCGATCAGCAACTGTTCGAAGTTTTGCGCGAAGCCGGCTACCACACCAAAAAAAGTGAACCAGAGAATCGAGAAGATCAGGATGCGCACACGACCGTGGCGGTCGCTGAGAATACCGGCGGCCCAACCGCCAATGGCCGCCGACAGCAATGCGGCAGTGCCGACCATGCCGGCTTCGGCCTTGGTCAGCCCCCACAGGGCAATGATCGTTGGCAGCAGAAAGCTGAACATCTGCATGTCGTAGGAATCCAGCGCCCAGCCGGAGTAGCAGGCCCAGAATGTCTTGCGTTCACGAGGCGAGCCTTTCCTGTACCAATCGAACATGATGACCTTCCTTATTGTTATTGGTGAACTGCTCATGGCCTCAGAGCAACGCCATGGGTGTTTCTGTTACCGATGCGCAATCCGCATTCGCAGCATGAGGGAGTTCGTTGCTTCTGCCCATTTGCCGTTGTGGAAGTCCCTCTTTCGCAATAGCTAAGACCATCTCATTCACGCAACCAACGGCGACAGCAACATGTCTTGAGTCATGCTCGCGACAAGCCGGCCATAACGCTGATAAATGTGGGTCGTGACCAAACCGCGACCGGCCAGGCTACGAACAGGCTCGCTCAGAAAAAGCAGCCAGTCGTTGGCATCGATTAACGAGCTGTGGAACCACAGACTGTGATTGAGCTGACTGACGCGGCCGTGCTGCCACGGATCAGGCATCGAAGGCGACGGCACCAGACATCGGTTGAGCCAGCAGTCGGACATATAGGCCAGCGCCGCAGGGTGCAGACAACCTTCGTTCGGCAGCGGCTGGTTCAAACGCACCCAGTAGCCGACCTCGGGCTGATCGTCTGGTCGCCCGCCCGCTCTTTCAGCGTGGATTGGCCGCACGTCAAGAACAGGCCGGTCAATTAAGCGCAAACGAAGAGCGTGGCCCTGATGCATCTGACTGGCGGCCGATTCGGCGAGAGTCGGCAGGCTTTCGGGTGTCGGCAGCAGGCGGTCCAAGTGATAGACCCTGCCACTGTCAGTGCTGGTTTTCTGGAATGACGCGTTGGCGCTCAACACCAGGCCGGTGCCCTGCACGCCATAGATATGCCGGTTGGAGAAGCATCGGCCGTCCTGCAGCAACTCCACGCTGTACTCAATGGTGTCCAGCGGGCTGGCATCATTGAGAAAGGTCATTTGCAACAGACTGGGGCTGCGCCCTTCCAAGCCTTGCGCCGCCGCCCAAAGCGTTTGGGCGATCAATTGTCCGCCATAGACATGTCCGTGGTTGTCGACGTCACTGGTATGGCTGCGGTATCGGTTTTGCCCATCCAGATCCAGCGCAAGCAATTCGGTCAGGTCCCGCTGATCCCAGTACTGTCCAGAGGTATGCAGCTCCATGACCGGCGCCTTATATCTTAGCCATTGATGCTAAGTTGAGGATGGAAAAGTCCAGTGGCACGGGTGTCAGCTCCTGCAGGCGTTCGGCAGTGACATCGCCAATCAGCTCCAGCACCAACACACCGTCATCGGTCAGTTCCAGGGTGGCCATGTCGGTGTAGACCCGACTGACGCAGCCCAGCCCGGTCAATGGGTAGGTGCAGGCGGACAAAAACTTGCTCTGACCGTCCTTGCCCAGGTGATCCATCATCACAAAGATGCGCTTGGCGCCGATCGCCAGGTCCATCGCACCGCCTACTGCGGGAATGGCATCCTTAGCGCCGGTATGCCAGTTGGCCAGGTCGCCGTTGGCTGCGACCTGGAATGCGCCAAGGACGCAGATGTCCAGATGGCCCCCGCGCATCATCCCGAAGGAGTCGGCATGGTGAAAGAATGCGACGCCCGGTAGCGGCTGGATCGGCTCTTTGCCGGCGTTGATCATGTCCCAATCTTCCTGACCGGGAAGCGCGGCCACCCAGCGTCCCAGTACGCCGTTTTCACTGTGCAGGAAAATGTCCTTCTCCTGTGGCAGGTGGTTGGCCACCAGGGTTGGCAGGCCGATGCCCAGGTTGACGTAGGCGCCTTCAGGGATGTCGCGGGCGACGCGAGCCGCCATTGCGTTGCGAATGTTTTTGTCCATTTTTGTTCATCCCACCTGCTGCTGTGCCGGCGCAACATCGGTGCGCTGGACAATGTGTTTGACGAAGATACCGGGGGTGATGATCCGCTCCGGATCAAGCTCACCCAACTCCACCACGCGACCGACCGAAGCAATGGTGTTGTGCGCGGCCATGGCCATGATCGGGGCGAAATTGCGCGCGGTTTTGCGGTACACCAGGTTGCCCCAGCGATCGCCCTCCTCAGCATTGATCAAGGCGAAGTCAACGTGGATGGGGTATTCGAGCACGTAGTTGCGGCCGTCGATGGTGCGCGATTCCTTGCCTTTGGCCAACAAGGTGCCAAAGCCAGTCGGCGTGTAAAAACCACCGATGCCGCAGCCGGCGGCCCGCAGGCGCTCGGCCAAGTTGCCCTGAGGGACGATCTCCAGTTCGATTTTTCCGGCACGGTAGAGGGTCTCGAACACATGAGAACCGTTCATTCGCGGGTAGGAGCAAAGGATCCGGCGAACGCGGCCCGCCTTGAGCAGCGCGGCCAAACCGGTATCGCCCTGGCCGGCGTTGTTGCTGACCAGAGTCAGGTCGGTCGCGCCCTGAGCGATCAATGCCTGAATCAGGTCGTCGGGCATGCCAGCGCCGCCGAAGCCGCCCACGGCCACCACAGCCCCGTCGGGAATGTCCGCCAGCGCTTCAATGGCGCTAGGCAACAGCTTGTTGATCATCGCTATACATCCTTTCTCGTTCTTGGGGCCAGGCCGGAGTCTGGCAAGCAGTGCAAGGCGCTACCCCGCGTTTGAATCAGCTTGCCAGTGCGGCCCGAGGCCCACAATTTCGGACTTCGAAAGGGCGAATTAACGATCGATTAATGGCTGCCTGCGTAACATGCGCGAAACCCTGTAGAAGCTATCGAGTGCAACGAGGCTGCGATCTTTTGATTTTTAAAAACAAATCAAAAGATCGCAGCCTGCGGCAGCTCCTACAGTGGATTTCTGCATCTATGGGGAGGCAATTCAGGCGGATCTAGACCGTGCGGTAACGCTCGATGAGCGCGTCGGCGAATTCGCGGGCGAAGGTCGAGAGGCCGTCGAAATCCTGGGAACAGAGCTGGAAGGTCCGCACCGCCCAGGGATCAAGCAATTGACAGGCACCGATACCCTGCCGCCCCTTGAGCCGGTCGTAACTGGCCTGAGGCACGATGGCAATACCGGCCCCTGCTTCGACCATACGGAAGATGGCGTCGGAACTGGCAACCTGTACCCGAATGGTCAGCGGCAGGTGCAACGCGGCGGCGGCGCGGCTGAGGAACACATTGATTGCGCTGCCCTCGAGCAACGATACAAAGGCGTATTGCAGGGTTTCCTTAAAAAACACATCACCGCGCAACAGAATTGGGTGATCCAGCGGCGCGATGACCATCAAACGGCTGGATACCAGCGGCACACTCTGCAAGCCGTCGGTAACCACGCTCCCGGACACGATGCCCAGATCGGTGCTGCCCTCGCGAACGGCACGCACGATGTCGTCACTGAGACGCTCGCGCATGTCGATGTGCACATCCGGATGACTGATCAGATACTCACCCACCACCGGTGGCAGGTATTCGGTAATCGCGGTGGTGTTGGCTTGCAGGCGCAACTGCCCCTTGAGGCCGTCGGTGTATTGCTGTAGATCGCCGGTGAGCATTTCCAGCTGGGATAGGATCACCCGCGCGTGCTGTAAATAGGTCTTGCCGGCGTTGGTCAGGGTCACACCCTGAGGCGAGCGCTCGAGCAAGCGCACGCCGAGGTTTTCTTCCAGGTTTTTGATACGGTTGCTTGTTGCGGGCACCGAAAGGAACGAGCGCTCGGAGCCGCGGGTAAGACTGCTGGTTTCCGCGATGTTGATGAACAGACGGAAATCGGTGATATCGAAATGCATCGCCATGGTCGCACGGTTCCTGCCAAGTGAGACTTACTGTACTCACAGTACATTGAGTCTGCCTAGTGGCATTCAACATAGCCACGACCGGCGCGGTCGCGGCTACTTTACAAGCACGGCAAACTACAAGCACGGCAAACAAGCCGGTATCAAACCCAGTGCGACGGCTCGAACACGAAGCCGTTGCCCTGGCGACGGATGAAACCGCAATGCGGCTCACCAAAGTGCACCGGCATGATCAGCGCTTCGCGGTCGGCCGCGTTATTGAGAAATTCCAGACGGGTGCGGCGAGCGATGTCTTCCCAGATGCAGTAACCGGAGTTGATGTCCGGGCGCACGATCTGGATCGGGCTGTGCAGGATGTCGCCACAGAAAATACCTTCTTGCCCTTGAGATCGCACACGGAAAGCCACCTGACCAGGACTGTGCCCCGGCGCAGCTTCGACCACCAGGCAATCGGCGATTTCTTCACCTGGCAACATCATTTCTGCAAGGCCTTCGTTGACGATCGGCATCACGCTGTCGAAAAACGACTCTCCGAACACGTCAATCACGCCGGCTTCCTTGTTCTTGCCCTGGTGACAGAAATCGAAGTCGTCCTTGGGCAGGTAGTAACGCGCATTGGGGAACGTCGGCACCCAGCGGCCGTCCTGCCAGGTGGTGTTCCAGCCCACATGGTCGGAGTGAAGGTGGGTGATGACCACGTGTGTGACTTTCTCGGGCGGTGCGCCAGCGGCGATCATCCACTCCTTGACCAGGGTGTTGAGCATGTTCATGCGCGCAATGCCCGGCCGCGGCTTAAAGTTACCGACGCCGGTGTCGATCACAATGATGTTGCTGCCCACGTGCACGATCCAGAACTGGATAGTGACCAGCAACTTGTTCATGTGCTCGATCCAGTGATTTGGCGCCATCAGGTCACGGTGCTGTTGCAGTACACCCTCCTCCATGCCCGGAAACAGGAACGCGGGATCATGGGTCGGGCCCGCGTATTCAAGAATACGGGTAACTTTAATGTCTCCGATCATGCGGGACTGCATCATGGCTTTGTACCTCAACGGTTTTTGTTAGTTCGCGGCTGTGCCGCTGGTTTTTCCGGATTATCCGTTGCCGGTACCGACTGCGCAGTTGATATCTCGTTAACAGCACCTTAAGAAGCGCTTAAGGCGAGTGTACAGCCGCGCAAACGGCATCGGTCGATCAAACGCGCTCGAACAACGCCGCCAGTCCCTGGCCGCCACCGATGCACATGGTTTCCAAGCCATAGCGTGCCTCGCGCCGACGCATTTCGTGCAACAGCGTGGTCATAATGCGCACACCCGTGGCCCCAATGGGGTGGCCCAACGAAATCCCCGAACCGTTGACGTTCACCCGGGACAAGTCGTCCAGGCCCCAGGTCTTGAGCACCGCCAGGGCCTGGGCAGCGAAGGCTTCGTTGAGCTCGATCAAGTCCAGTTCGGCCAGGCTCAACCCGGTTCGCATCAACAGCTTTTGCGTGGCAGGTACTGGCCCGATGCCCATACGCGAGGGTTCGCAACCCGCGGCGGCCCAGTCCACCAGACGCGCCATTGGCGTCAATCCGTGACGCGCGGCGTACTCCGGCGACACCACCAGACAGCCCGCTGCCGCGTCGTTCTGCTGGCTGGAATTGCCCGCCGTGCACACGCCTTCGGGGCGAATGAGGCGGAGGGCCTTCATGCTTTCGAGGCTGGCGTCCTCACGAATGCCCTCGTCTATTGTTACCCGCGTGACGGCGCCGCGCTTGCCGGGCACATCTACCGCGACCACTTCATCGGCGAAGCGCCCTTCTCGCCAGGCAGCCGCGGCATTCTGGTGGCTGCGCACGGAGAAGCTATCCGCTTCCTCGCGGCTAATGCCATAGTCCAGGGCCAGGTTATCGGCGGTTTCCGGCATCCCGGAAATGTGCCCGAATCGCTCGGAAGGCTGCGAACGCTCGCGACCGCGCTCCAGGCGGTCATGAAAGCGCACGCTGCCAGCTCGCGCGCCCCAGCGCATGTCGGTGCTGTAGTACTCAATGTTGCTCATGCTCTCTACACCAACCACCAGCACCGCTTCGGCATTGCCAGTTTTGACCATCATGGAAGCATCGATCACCGCCTGCAGGCCCGAGCCGCAACGACGATCCAGCGTGTAGCCCGGCACCTCAACAGGTAGGCCCGCGGACAACGCAGCGTATCGACCGATGCACGGTGCCTCACTGGAGGCGTAGGACTGTGCGACGATCACCTCGTCCAGTGAGTGTCCCGGCACTCCCGTGCGCGCCATCACCTGGCTAATCATGAACGAGGCCAAATGCTCGGCTGTGAGCGGAGCCAGCGCGCCGCCAAACTTGCCGATGGGTGTGCGAAGGGGCGAAACGATCAGCGCGTTTTTCATTGCAGCTCAACCTCAATGGGGGCAATGCGCACAGCATGGGCGGTCAACGAACGCGCCGGCAATTTTGCATCGCGAAAGCCCGCGTTTCGCCTGGCTTAAGCTCCTGAGTTGTGCCTGTGATCCAGCGGATGCGTTTGCCTTGCCGCTCAAACCCTCACCGCTAAAACTGAATGGCCTACCTCCTTAGCCATTAGTTGACCCCCTCTTCCGCAAAAGCTAATTCCCCCTCTCGCCACGCTCCTAGCATCATGCATCGCACAACATCAGCGGATGCCAGACATGCTCAGTTTCGATCCATCCCAATGGCTGGGACGTACCCAGGAAGCCCACGACCAGTTCAGCCGTAACCTGATCCAGCGCATTGCCGCGACTTTCAACGTGAAAGTTCCTGGTCAGGGTGAAGAACTTCCGTGGCTCTGGCACTGGTGCTTCTTTACGGAGCCAGCCGACAGCAGCGATCTGGGTACGGACGGGCACCCGGCACTCGGCACTTTCATGCCGCCGGCTCATGGTCGCAACCGGATGTGGGCTGGCGGGCGCCTGGATTTCATCGAGCCGTTGCGCGTGGGGTTGCAAGCCACCCGCAAGACCCGGATCGAAAAGATCGCGGAAAAGACCGGTCACACGGGCTCGCTGCTGTTCGTGACACTCAAGCATGAGTATTGGCAGGACGGCCAGCTATGCATCTCGGAAGAACAAGACATTGTCTACCGCGAGCCTAGC
Source organism: Pseudomonas reinekei (assembly GCF_001945365.1). Lineage (GTDB taxonomy): Bacteria > Pseudomonadota > Gammaproteobacteria > Pseudomonadales > Pseudomonadaceae > Aquipseudomonas > Aquipseudomonas reinekei. The sequence continues at coordinate 72,813 of NZ_MSTQ01000001.1, read as the reverse complement.
CCACCCAAGCTGGGGCAAGGTGAGCCAGTGCCTGAATCCGAGTGGAGGGAGAACTTTAGCCCCACTCCGGTGTTGCTGTTCCGCTATTCCGCATTGACCTTCAATGCCCACCGCATTCACTTCGACTGGCCCTACGTCACAGAGACCGAAGGCTACCCCAACTTGGTAGTTCATGGCCCATTGACCGCCACCCTGAGCATGACTGCTTTCGTGCGCGCCAATCCCCTGGCCCGCGTGCGCCGCTTTAGTTTCCGCGGGCTGCGTCCGCTGATTGCCCCGGACGACTTCCAACTCGGTGGACGACACACGGGTTCCGGCACCGCCGAACTGTGGGCAAGCAATGCGAGCGGCCTTTGCCAGCAAGCCGAAGTGCATTTCGACTGACTCTATAAAAAATGCGCCCGCCTTGGTCGCGGACGCCCAATTCGAGGAACGCTCCATGAGCCACCGTAACAGCGAAGACATCAAATCCATCCGTGAAGGCGTCCGCGCCCTGTGTGCCGAGTTCGACGCTGCCTACTGGCGCAAGATCGATGAAGAAAAAGGTTTTCCTGAAGCCTTCGTCAGCGCCATGACCCAGGCCGGGTGGTTGTCGGCAATGATCCCCGAAGAGTACGGCGGTTCCGGCCTGGGCCTGGCCGAAGCCTCGGTGATCCTGGAAGAAGTGAATTACTGTGGCGGCAACTCCGGCACCATTCACGGCCAGATGTACAACATGTTTACGCTGCTACGTCATGGCAGCGACGCGCAGAAGACCTACTACCTGCCGAAACTGGCCAGTGGCGAACTGCGCCTGCAATCGATGGGTGTGACCGAACCTACCACTGGTACCGACACCACCAAGATCAAGACCACCGCCGTGCGCAGGGGCGACAAGTACGTGATCAACGGCCAGAAGGTGTGGATCTCGCGTATCCAACATTCCGACCTGATGATCCTCCTCGCCCGCACCACACCGCTAGCGGAGGTGAAGAAGAAGTCTGAAGGCATGTCGATTTTCCTCGTCGATCTGCGCGAGACCATCGGCAAGGGCCTGACCGTGCAGCCGATTGCCAACATGGTCAATCACGAAACCAACGAATTGTTCTTTGACAACCTTGAGTTGCCGGCCGACAGCCTGATCGGTGAAGAAGGCAAAGGCTTCCGCTACATCCTTGATGGCCTCAATGCAGAGCGTACCCTGATCGCTGCCGAGTGCATCGGCGATGGACGCTGGTTCACCGAGAAATCCAGCGCCTATGCCCGCGACCGTGTGGTATTCGGCCGTCCGATCGGACAAAACCAGGGCGTGCAGTTCCCGATCGCGGAAGCCCACATCGAAATCGAAGCGGCTGACCTGATGCGTTGGCGCGCCTGCGAAGAATACGACAGCGGAATCAACGCCGGCGCAAGCGCCAACATGGCCAAGTACCTCGCAGCCAAGGCGTCCTGGGAAGCGGCTAATGCTTGCTTGCAAACCCACGGTGGCTTCGGTTTCGCCTGCGAGTACGACGTAGAGCGAAAATTCCGCGAAACCCGTCTGTACCAGGTTGCACCGATCTCAACCAACCTGATCCTGTCGTACGTGGCCGAGCATCTGCTCGAGTTGCCCCGCTCGTTCTGAGGGAAGATGCCGATGCATAACCCAACATTGCGTTCTGCCCTCTTCGTTCCGGGGAATCGCCCGGAGCGCTTTACGAAGGCGCTGATCAGCGGCGCAGATATCGTTATCGTTGATTTCGAAGACGCGGTCGAAGAAGAACAAAAAGCCAAGGCGCGCGCCAACCTGAGCGCGTTCCTTGACACCAACACCACTGCCCGCGTCTGGGTTCGGGTAAATATGGCCGGCCATGCCGAACATCAAGCCGACCTGGAAATGTGTTGTCACCCAGGCGTCGAAGGCATCTTTTTACCCAAGGCTGAAACGGCGGAGCAACTGCTGCGGGTATCTGCGACGGGCAAGATGATGATTCCTATCGTTGAGAGTGCCCTGGGCCTTGATGCGCTACCGGCTATGGCACGCGTACCCGGTGTCGTGCGCCTGACCTACGGCCGATTGGACCTTGGGCTGGATCTGGGCCTGGACGTGACCAGCTATGGCGCAGAACGCATGTTCGATCAAGTTCGGTACTCCTTGCTGTTGCAGACTCGTCTGTCCGGCCTGGCCGCTCCGCTGGAAAGCGTGTTCTCGAACATCGAAGACAGCGAGCGTCTGCAACATTACGCCCGCACCGCTGGCAATATGGGCTTCGCCGGGATGCTGTGTATTCATCCGAAACAGGTTGCCGTGGTTCACACCGCCCTGGCACCGACGGAGGAAGAACTGGTTTGGGCCCGCCACGTCCTCGATGCGGCCGATGGCCGAGGCGCCTTCAGACTCGATGGCGAAATGATCGATGCCCCGGTGATGGCGCGCGCTAGGCAATTTCTGTCCCTGAGTGCATGGACCACACCGACGAAGCCTGACGCTGATCGCTGATACGTCCGAATACACCCGATTTAAAAGACACCCATAAAGAGTTGCCTCCGCCGGTACGCCCACGACGCCCACCGGCGGCGGTAACTCAGGAGGTATTCACGCGGTCTGTGAGCCCAGCAACGCGGGCTCCATGGCCGACACCGATATCGCCCACTGATACTGCGCATGAAATTTGTTTGGAGGCCCCCTGCTATGAGAGTTTTGGTATCGATCAAGCGTGTGGTCGACTATAACGTCAAGATCCGCGTGAAAGCGGACAACTCCGGCGTCGACCTCGCCAACGTCAAGATGTCGATGAACCCGTTCTGCGAAATCGCAGTGGAAGAAGCCGTACGCCTGAAGGAGAAAGGTGTTGCGACTGAAATCGTCGTCGTTTCCGTCGGCCCGTCCACCGCTCAAGAGCAACTGCGCACCGCGCTGGCTCTGGGTGCCGACCGCGCCATCCTCGTCGAATCCGCTGAAGATCTGACTTCCCTGGCCGTTGCCAAGCTGCTCAAAGCTGTTGTCGACAAGGAACAGCCTCAGCTGGTAATCCTTGGCAAACAAGCCATCGACAGCGACAACAACCAGACTGGCCAGATGCTCGCTGCACTGAGCGGTTACGGTCAGGGCACCTTCGCTTCGAAAGTCGAAGTGTCCGGCGACAGCGTTGCCGTGACCCGCGAAATCGACGGCGGCGCACAGACCGTTTCCCTGAAACTGCCGGCCATCGTCACCACCGACCTGCGTTTGAACGAGCCGCGTTATGCGTCCCTGCCAAACATCATGAAAGCCAAGAAGAAGCCTCTCGAAGTGCTGACTCCGGACGCTTTGGGCGTTTCCACCGCCTCCACCAACAAGACCGTGAAAGTCGAAGCGCCTGCTGCACGCAGCGCGGGTATCAAGGTCAAGTCGGTGGCTGAACTGGTCGAGAAACTGAAAAACGAAGCGAAGGTAATCTAATCATGACTATCTTGGTAATCGCTGAACACGACAACAAGGTAGTGGCTCCGGCCACCCTGAACACCGTGGCTGCCGCTGCCAAAATCGGCGGCGACATCCACGTTCTGGTCGCTGGCCAGGGCGCTGGCGCCGTGGCTGAAGCCGCTGCGAAAATCGCTGGCGTGGCCAAAGTGCTGGTGGCCGACAACGCTGCCTACGCTCACCAGTTGCCGGAAAACGTAGCGCCGCTGGTAGCCGAGCTGGGCGCTGGCTACAGCCACATCCTGGCTGCCGCGACTTCCAACGGCAAAAACATCCTGCCGCGCGTTGCCGCTCAGCTGGAAGTTGACCAGATCTCCGAGATCATCTCGGTGGAAAGCGCTGATACCTTCAAGCGCCCGATCTACGCCGGTAACGCCATCGCTACCGTTCAGTCGAACGCTGCGGTCAAAGTGATCACCGTGCGTGCCACCGGTTTCGACCCGGTGGCTGCTGAAGGTGGTTCGGCTGCTGTTGAAGCGGTTGCTGCTGCGCACAACGCTGGCACCTCGAGCTTCGTTGGCGAAGAACTGGCCAAGTCCGATCGTCCTGAACTGACCGCTGCCAAGATCGTCGTTTCCGGCGGCCGCGGCATGCAGAACGGCGACAACTTCAAACACCTGTACGCCCTGGCCGACAAGCTGGGCGCTGCCGTCGGTGCTTCGCGCGCCGCGGTCGACGCAGGTTTCGTACCCAACGACATGCAGGTCGGTCAGACCGGCAAGATCGTTGCTCCACAGCTGTACATCGCGGTCGGTATCTCCGGCGCGATCCAGCACCTGGCCGGCATGAAAGACTCCAAAGTGATCGTGGCGATCAACAAGGACGAAGAAGCGCCGATCTTCCAGGTGGCCGATTACGGGCTGGTGACTGATCTGTTTGAAGCTGTGCCCGAAATGGTTTCGCTGGTTTAAATATCAGGAATGACCAGAGGGTTGAATAGGGCCTCTTAATATATATAACAAAAGCAAATAGTATCAATGCGTACAATTCGCTTTTATTATTTATGCGGCGGCGCGAGGATTATTCCCCCCATAAAAATGAGTTAAATCCTCGTTGTATGTTGAGGTTCGTTTAAGTGGAAAACCGTTCGCCGGTCCGATTGCAGGGATCATGTGGCAGATGCTGGAGGACAATGGTGTTACCCACTTAACCGTTTTTCAGCTTCGCGAGTCTTTAATGGAACCTCAATCCGCTGCCCCTTAATTCGAGATCAATAAAATGGCCAAGGCTGCCGATGTCGTTGTGCAATGTCTGGAAAATGAAGGTGTCGAGTTTGTATTCGGCATTCCTGGCGAGGAAAATCTCGATCTGCTTGAGTCCCTGCGAAAATCGAAAATCAAGCTGGTACTGACTCGCCACGAACAGTCCGCCGGCTTCATGGCTGCCACCTATGGAAGGCTGACAGGTAAGACTGGTGTGAGTCTGTCGACTCTTGGTCCAGGGGCCACCAACCTGGTCACCGCCGGAGCCTACGCCTACCTGGGCGGCATGCCGATGCTAATGATCACCGGCCAGAAACCGATCAAAAAGTCCAAACAGGGTCGCTTCCAGATCCTCGATGTGGTCGGCATGATGCAGCCACTGACCAAGTACACCCACCAGCTCGCTTCTGCCGACAACATTCCGTCCCGTGTACGCGAAGCGTTTCGCTTGGCGGAGGAAGAAAAGCCCGGTGCCGTGCACCTGGAGTTGCCAGAAGACATCGCCGCCGAGCAGACGGATAGCCTGCCTGTCCCGCCGAGCTTGCATCGACGCCCTTTGGCCGAGCACAAATCCATCGAAGCAGCCGTTCAGAAACTGCAGGCGGCCCGTAGCCCGATTCTGGTTATCGGTGCAGGTGCCAATCGCAAGATGACGGCCAAGGTGCTCAAGCAATTGATTGACAGCACCGGCATCCCCTTTGTCACCACGCAAATGGGCAAGGGCGTGGTGGATGAGCGTCATCCACGCTTTCTCGGCAACGCTGCCCTTTCCGCTGGAGACTTCGTGCACCGCGCTGTCGAAGCCGCCGATCTGATCGTCAATATCGGCCACGATGTCATTGAAAAGCCGCCATTTTTCATGGTCCGTGGCGGTACCGAAGTGATCCACATCAACTTCCGTTCTGCCGAAGTCGATCCTGTGTACTTCCCGCAAATCGAGGTGGTGGGCGACATTGCCAACGCCGTGTGGCAGATCGGTGAAGCGCTGCAGATCCAGACTCATTGGGATTTCAGTCGCCTCATGGCGATCCGCGAAGCCAACGAAGCACAGATCATCGAGGGCGCGGACGACAAGCGTTTCCCGATTTACCCGCAGCGTTTCGTTGCTGACGTGCGTCGCGCCTTACCGTCAGAAGGCATCGTCGCCCTGGACAATGGCATCTACAAGATCTGGTTCGCGCGTAACTACAAGGCCCACAAGCCCAATACCGTGCTGCTGGACAACGCCCTGGCGACCATGGGCGCGGGCCTGCCGTCGGCCATGGCCTCGCATCTTGTCTACCCGGACCGCCCGGTAGTCGCCGTGTGCGGTGACGGTGGTTTCATGATGAATAGCCAGGAACTGGAAACGGCCGTGCGTTTGAAGATGAACCTCACGGTCATCATCCTGCGCGACGACGGCTACGGCATGATCCGCTGGAAGCAGTCGAACATGGGCTTCACCGACTTCGGTCTGGACTATGGCAACCCGGACTTTGTCATGTATGCACAAAGCTATGGCGCTAAAGGCCACCGGGTAGAAAGCGCCGAAGGCTTCCTTCCACTGCTGGAGAGCTGCATCAGTGAGCCGGGTGTGCACGTGATCGATTGCCCCGTGGACTACTCGGAGAATGATTTCATTCTCAACAGCGAACTCAAGAGAAGAAGCGCGTTGGTCTGATCCTTCTATCATCATTCAATCTCAGGGGCGGTGCCGGATGCCGTGCCGCCCGCGTTCAATGACAACACTGGAGTTCATGATGCAGCTTAAAGACACCCAGTTGTTCCGCCAGCAAGCCTTCATCGATGGCGCTTGGGTCGATGCGGACAATGGTCAGACGATCAAGGTCAACAACCCGGCAACGGGCGAAATTCTGGGCACCGTGCCGAAAATGGGCGCTGCCGAAACCCGCCGTGCGATCGAAGCCGCTGACGAGGCGCTGCCGGCCTGGCGTGCGCTGACCGCCAAGGACCGTGCGAACAAGCTGCGTCGCTGGTTCGAGCTGATCATCGAAAACCAGGACGACCTGGCTCGCCTGATGACGCTGGAGCAAGGCAAGCCATTGGCCGAAGCCAAGGGCGAAATCGTTTACGCCGCTTCCTTTATTGAGTGGTTCGCCGAAGAAGCCAAGCGCGTCTACGGTGACGTGATTCCGGGCCACCAGCCAGACAAGCGCCTGATCGTGATCAAGCAGCCAATCGGCGTGACCGCTGCAATCACCCCGTGGAACTTCCCGGCCGCGATGATCACCCGTAAAGCCGGCCCGGCCCTGGCCGCCGGTTGCACCATGGTGCTCAAGCCTGCTTCGCAAACGCCGTTCTCCGCATTCGCTCTGGCTGAATTGGCCCAGCGTGCCGGCATTCCTGCGGGCGTGTTCAGCGTTGTGTCCGGCAGCGCCGGCGACATCGGCAGCGAGCTGACCAGCAACCCGATCGTGCGTAAATTGTCCTTCACCGGCTCGACCGAAATCGGTCGCCAGCTGATGGCCGAATGCGCCAAGGATATCAAGAAAGTCTCCCTGGAACTGGGCGGCAACGCGCCGTTCATCGTGTTCGACGATGCGGACCTGGATAAGGCCGTCGAAGGCGCGATCATTTCCAAATACCGCAACAACGGCCAGACCTGCGTATGCGCCAACCGTCTGTACATTCAGGATTCGGTCTACGACGCGTTCGCCGAGAAGCTGAAAGTGGCGGTGTCCAAACTCAAGATCGGCAACGGTCTGGAAGAAGGCACCACCACCGGTCCGCTGATTGACGAAAAAGCCGTGGCCAAGGTGCAAGAGCACATTGCTGACGCCGTTTCCAAAGGCGCCACCGTGCTGTCCGGCGGCAAAAGCATGGAAGGCAACTTCTTCGAGCCGACCATCCTGACCAACGTGCCGAAGAACGCAGCCGTGGCCAAGGAAGAAACTTTCGGTCCATTGGCGCCGCTGTTCCGCTTCAAAGACGAAGCCGAAGTGATTGCGATGTCGAACGACACCGAGTTCGGTCTGGCCTCGTACTTCTACGCTCGCGACCTGGGCCGTGTGTTCCGTGTGGCCGAAGCCCTGGAATACGGCATGGTCGGCGTCAACACCGGGTTGATCTCCAACGAAGTCGCGCCGTTCGGCGGCATCAAGGCGTCGGGCCTGGGGCGTGAAGGCTCCAAGTACGGCATCGAAGATTACCTGGAAATCAAATACCTCTGCCTGAGCCTGTAACACGCGACCGAATCAGCTCTTTCAATGATGGAAGGGCTGATTAAGTTATTCAAAACTGCCAAGTATGGCGCGCACCACTCCCCGACTGCTCATGACGAAGCGATTGTTGGCGAAACGATACTGGTTGAATTGGATGACCGCAGGATCACATCATGAACAGGACTGAAAGCACCATTCGCTTGGCTGCCATCAAACTGATTTCCCGTAACGGCTATGAGTCGATGAGTCTTCGTCAACTGGCGGCTGAGTCCGGGGTCAATGTCTCGACGCTCTATCTGTATTACAAAAGCAAAAGTGAGTTACTGCTGGAACTAATCCTGGAGTACCTCCAGAGTCTGGGTCACGAGTGGAATCGCAACTGCCCCGCCGCTAATGTCAGCGCCAGCATACAACTGCGCTCCTTTATTTCGTGCCATATACGCTACCACCTGGAACATCAAGACCAAGCGATGTTAGGCAACCTCGAACTCCGAAGCCTGGACGAGGAATCGTTATCACAGGTTTGCCAGGCTCGACAGATATACCTGAAAACCTTGCAGGACTTACTCGAGCAGGGCGCGAGGGAGGGGGCTTTCGTTTGCGCCGATTCAAAGCAGATGGCGCGCACCTTGCTCAATATGCTGACCCACGCTTGTGTCTGGTATCAGGCCGATGAACGCTGGGGCATCGATGAGGTGATCCGACATTACTCCGAACTGGTGATGAGAATGCTCAGCCCCACTCTAGTCGCTGTGGCCGGTGTACCAGACCGCCGACCTTCCATTACTCGAAGAGTCGTGCCAAGGGAACTATGCCGATGACCGACCCGCAGCAATCGTTTTCCATGGAAGGAAAAGTCGTATGGGTCGTAGATGCCTCAACCCGGTTGGGTGCGCGTTTCGCTCGCCTCATCGCCCGCGCCGGAGCGCAGGTGGCCATTGGTGCACAGCATTCCTGGCAACTGGTTCAACTGGCGGCGGATCTGCGCTGCGAAGGCGCCGTGGTGTTGACCGTCAGCCTAAACAGCGAATGCCGTGTCAGTGTGGAGGCAGCGCTGGCAACGATTCAAGAGTGCTTGGGCAACGTCGATGTACTGATCAACAACAGCGGCGAACACGAATACACTCCACTGAACGATCACATCGTCCACTGCACCAATTTACACATGATGAATAGCGAACATGGCGGCAGTATTGTGACCATTGAGCCGCCACCGAGCGCCATAAGCGAACCCAATCCATGTCTGCGGCCCAACAGTAGCCTGATCCGCATGAGCCGAGCCTTGACCCAGTCGCTGACACCCCATCGCGTTCGTGTCAGCGTGATCGCAGCAGGACGTGGAGATAACCCAAGACTAAAAGAGTCCAGGCGTTCATCTTCAATGACCTGAACGTTGGTCATTGAATAATATTCAACTCAGATAACGACGCTGTGTTCTTGAATGCTCGCGGGCAAATGGATGGAAAGGTAGTCAATCAAGCTCCTTACCGATGGCAGCATTCCCTTCGGCTTTGGAAACAACAAGTGAATAATATGTTCCGCACCTGTCCAGCCACGAAGTACCAACTCCACTTGATTGCGTGCAACAGCTGATGAAGCGATGGGTTCTGGAAGGAGCGCTACACCGAGACCATGAATCGACGCCTCAAGTTGCATCCTCAAGTCATCCGATAATAACCGCGGCGTGTGAGCAGCCAGACAACTGCTTCCCCCATTTTCCAGCAACCATCTCCCCTTACCATCCTGAACGTCTCCCGGACGGCAAAGTGTGTCTACTTGCTTGAGATCTTCTGGCGACTCCAACTGGCCACAACGTGCGATAAATGCAGGGCTGGCCACCAGCACACGCCGAGCCACGCCGAGTTTTCGCGCAACCAGTCCGGCCGAATCTTCGATTTGCGGGCGGGCCCTGAGCGCGAGGTCGAAGCCCTCCTCGATCAAGTTGACCTCGCGATCCGTTGCATTGAGTTCCAGGCGTACCTTGGGATGCATCAACAGATAGCCCGGCAGAATCGGCGACAAATACGTCTCCGCCATCACTTGCGGGCAACTGAGCCGGACCATACCCGCCGGCTCGATTTGCAGGTTGGCAATGCTGTCGAACGCCGTATTGGCCCCTTCGACCACGGTCAGGCATTGCGCATAAAAGTGCGAGCCTGCCTCAGTCAAGGCAATTTGACGGGTAGTTCTGTTTAGCAGGCGTACACCCAGACGCGACTCGAGGATAGCCACCCTGCGGCTTAAACGCGTTTTTTCAACACCCGAGATTTTTGAGGCAGCGGTAAAGCCTTTATGGCGCACCACGAGGACGAAGTATTGAAGGTCATTGAGGTCATCAATCATTGGTGCTGCCCTGCAACAGTCTTGGGTGATTTGACCATCTTATCGATGATTAATGCCTAGTTTACAGTTCATCGCATGAAAACAGCGCTATAAATACGTGCGAAGGATGACAAAGATGTCGATCAAGTTTTCCCCAATAGCTGAAGCCAAAAAGGCTGAACTGGGTGCTCAATTTTCCGCACATCGCCTTGATTTGGACGCACTGACGGGGTTCAGCGCCCCAATCATGGGATTTGATCATTTCCGTGCGAGCGGCCCGACCTTTGCACCGCACCCCCATGCCGGTTTTTCCGCCGTGTCATATCTCTTCGAAGACTCCACTGGCGGCCTGCGAAACCGAGACTCCCTTGGCCACGACTTGGTCATCGAGCCCGGCGCCATGGTCTGGACCCAAGCTGCCCACGGCGTGGTCCACGATGAGCACCCTGCCGTCAACGGCGAGGAAGTACACGGACTGCAACTGTTCGTCAACCTGTCCCGGTCGCACAAAAATCTGCCGCCGCGCGTGATCCATGCATCCGCAGACCAGGTTCCGACCGTGGTCACCGGGCAAGGAGCGCGGGTACGGATTTTGACGGGGTGCTTCAATGAAATCGAAGGGCCCATCGCGCCGGTTGAGCCGTTTACTTTCTTGGATGTGACCCTAAGCGCCAGCTTCACCTACTCGGTACCCAACGGGCAAAACGTCCTGATCTACGTGCTGTCGGGTGCTCTCACTCTTAGCGCCTTTAGCGAACAACGATCATTAACGGCACATCAAGCGATTGCCGCCCGAAGTCTGTCGCAGCCGGAAGATGTACACCTTGTCCCTGACCAAGACGCCCATGTGCTGATTCTTTCCGGCTTCGACCCACAAGAGCCGGTGGCGGTGTACGGCCCATTCATCATGAACGATCAGGCCGGACTCCAGGCCGCCTACTCCCGCTACGTGGAAGGAAAGATGGGCAAACTGCCTCCCCTCTGAACCTCACTGAAATCATCCCGGCGATCCACGAATCGTCGCAACGGCCATGGATTCCATGGCCGCATCACCGGCTGCAAGCCGACTGAAAACCCAGGAGAAACCCAATGAGCTACGATCGTCTGTCAGCTGACAACGCCGCCGTCGTGTTTGTCGATCACCAGACCGGCCTGTCCAACGGCGTGCAGGACCAAAGCCTGCCCGAATACATGACTGCGGTGGCCGCCTTGGCAAAGCTGACCAAGGCCTTCAACCTGCCCGCAATCATCACCACCAGCGCCGCAGATGGCCCCAACGGTCCGGTGCTGCCAATCATCACCCAGACGCTGCCCGATGCTCCAATCATTCACCGCCCGGGTGAAATCAATGCGTGGGGTAACCCGGCCTTTGTCGAGGCTATCGAGAAAACCGGCCGCAAGAAACTGATCGTGGCGGGCGTTTCCACCGAAGTCTGCGTCACCTTCGTCGCGTTGTCGGCGATCAAGGCCGGTTATGACGTGTACGCGGTGATTGATGCATCGGGTACCTGGAACAAGCTGGTGCAGGAAGTCGCCCTCGCCCGCATGGTCCAGGCAGGTGTCGTTCCGATGACATGGGTCGCAGTAGCCGCCGAGTTGCAAGCGGACTGGCGTAACGTCACCGGCGAAACACTGGCCCAGATCATGGGCTTACACCTGCCATTCTATGGCAACCTGCTGGGTAGTTTCATGGCGGCCAAAGGCTAAGCGAACGGCGCCACCGTTTGGCCTATCATCCGCTAGAGTCCATCGCCAGCCGGCTCGCTCCTGCTAAAATAAAACCTGCAGGAGCTAGCTTGCTCGCGGAACAAAGCCCTGGAAACAACCTACTGCTGGTGACCTAGCCGGAGGAACGGGCGCTGATCGAGGGATTCAAAATCACTTACCAACGCTGCGTCAGCCAGGCGGATGTGATTCATGAACTGATCAAAAACGGCCGAGGCGATGCAGGTCTTCAGTTGGCGTGGGCCGACATGGACAAGGTCGCTCGGACCATGATCGATCAACTGGAAAAGCTTGAACAACTTCACGACGCGTCGAAAATCAAGTCCAGCACCGAAGCCACGCAGTTTTACCTGAATGCCAAACGGACCACTCTGTTGCTGGCCTTGCGATTGACCCTGAGTTTGGCCTGCCCATCAGCCAGACACTGACTGCATCGGAAACGGTCGCCGGCGGTGACCTGCGCCCTTCTCGTATCCACATCACCGGCAGCGACGGGCGGCCCTGTTGCTGAAATCCATGGAGCGCATGCGGAAAATCCTTCGCGGCACCCTGATTCATGCGGGTGATCCCGCCAACCAGCTGTCCTCGGCCACCCACGAAATGAGCGCGTTGATGCTCAGCAGTTACAGCCTTGGTCGCAAGTTCGGTGATGGCCATTGACGAGCGCAACACCGTGATTGCCAGCGCTTATGAAGAACAGGTGCAAGTGGCGCATGAGGTGGACAGCAATTTGGTACGCATCCGCGACTTATCCGCACAATCAGCGGTGCGTTCCTTTCAGACCTGCAGGGCCAGCGACGCTCTAGCCGACTTGGCCAATGGTGTGAATGCCAGGCTGAAACACGTTCAGTTATGAGATTGGCTCAGCCCGTTTAACGAGAGTCAGCCAACTCATCTTGGGAAGACGAGTATGGAAGGGCAGCTAAAATCTCGCCTCTCACGCTTGGAGTGACGTTTGTCTGGTTTGAAACCGCGACCTTTCGGGTCACCATCAAATATTACACATTCAGTTACCAATTTCCGTGACCGCTCCTGAAGGACGTCAGCACTCCCACAAGGCTCAGAAAATGCGCTAAGTGGCCGTTTTATAACGCATTGACCAAGGAGGCAGTCTCCGCATGTACCTTCGCATTCATCCTATAAACGAGATTTATTCATAAGCATAAACCAGATTATTTGTTTCCAGCTTCCTTAGCCTCTAGTTTGTCCTCAAAGCAGATCTACTTTTGCACATAATAATTAAAAATAAGGCTTGAATATGACTATTCCACACATCTAGATCCGCTGACGCAGATTATTAGAGCCCGATCATCCAAACCTCACATTAAAATGGCACTTGCGCTAGATTTGAAAACTCATCTTCCCAAAAAGTAAAACTCATTAACGTTCCACATCCCTTCAACGCCAAAATAAAAACTCTCGGCTCTATGATTGATTGCATTAGGCAACGTGTCACATTGACCATTGCCAATCTACCAATGCATAAATATGTCAATCGCCACATCCAAACAGATAGGAAAATAAAAATGAATAAAATATCGAAATGGCATGTATTGATAGGTTGCTTTATAGCATATTTCTTTGATGCGATCGAAATTGTAATGCTTTCACTTTCACTGCCAGTGATCAGGCAGGACATGGACCTCAATATTAACCAAGGGGGACTCTTGGCAACCGCCACTCTTTTAGGTATTGGAGTAAGTAGTGTTATTGCTGGCTGGTACGCAGACACCTTTGGGCGAAGAAAGGCTATGCTTACCTGTTTGCTACTGTTTGGTTCATTAACAGCGATACTCTCGAGCATTGAAAATCTTTATGTATTCATGGGTCTGCGCTTTCTTTCCGGACTTGGGCTGGGCGGCCTGTGGGGAATTGTCGCAGTATACATCGCTGAAAGTTGGCCATCACATCAACGGGCCAGAGCGACGTCACTTGCAATCAGCGCGTTTGCCATTGGTGCTATCGCGGCGTCATTAGCGGCAAAATACATGCTACCCGAATGGCGGACCATGTTTGTTTACGCAGGCGGCATGGTCGTTATTCCTGTGCTTTACATCTATTTCTGGGTTCCAGAAACACCTGCATGGAAGGCAGCCAAGGCGCAGAATCTTAGCCTCAAAAAAAGCGCTACGATTACTGAGATTTTCTCACCGGCGCTCATAAAATCGACTCTACTGGGTACTACAGCAGCCAGTTTTGCCCTGCTCGGCTACTGGGGTGCCAATACGTGGCTACCTACCTATCTAGTCCAAGAACGAGGCTTGAGTTTGAGTTCCATGGCAACCTTCATGGCCATACTAAATATTGGCAACTTTATTGGTCTGAATTTCTTCGGATACTTGGCGGACATTATTGGAAAGCGAAAAGTTATCATCATTTCCCTCGTATGCACCACGGTAATGTTACCAGTTTATATTTATGCCTCCCAGGCAAACACACTGCTCTGGCTTGGTGCCCTGTATGCATTTTTCATCGCCTTTGCGGGTTTGTTCGGTGCATATTTCAGCGAATTGTATCCTACTCACGTTCGAACGCTGGGCGCCGGGTTTTGCTTCAACGCCGGGCGCGGCTTGGCCGCTCTTGCGCCGTTATTGCTAAGCGGTATCGCAACATACTACAGTTTGGCGGCTGGTTTGATGGTTTGCGCCGGATTTTTTTTCGTCTCGGCATGCGTTATATGGTTCATGCCCGAAAAGCCAAAGTTGGTGACTCAGGACATCATACTCGAACCCGTTTCGGCAAACCGGCAGGAGGTAACATGAAATGAAATATTTTAAGGGTGGCCACATATTGCACGCGGATTAACGCTTAAATAAACCCGGATACCATCCGGGTTTATTCAGGTATCTTTTATGCATCCACCCAAAGGAAAAATAAGTCGATCCACTTGGCTTATTGTTTTTGATTAATATGCCTATGCCACTCAGCCGGTCTCCTCGATGTCTATACGCAACGTTGGCTTCGGCACGGAGCTAGTCCGGATGAAGTGAAAGTCAAACTTGGAAAAATTCTTCAAGGCGCTGACCCTCCACATTCTGAGGCGGCTGTTCAGAAGCTTTTGCATGATGCGTTTTTTGGGGACGCTACCCGCTTTTCAGCAGTCTGTTCTGGGGTGCTTGGTTAACGTGTAAAACAGTCTTAATGGTGATCTGAGTAGCAGTTCCTGGCCGTTTTCAGCCTTTCGCGACGGATAGCAATCGGCCATTAGCGGACGCTAACTGCCCATCCCCATCTAGTGCTCCCAGACAGGGACCTGACCCAGTCATTTCAACGGGTCATACCTGATCAACGTCTTCGGCTCCAAATACGCGCTCATCCCCCACCTGCCCATTTCGCGCCCAAGGCCTGAATGCTTGAATCCACCGAAGGGGGCACGTGGTTCGTGGGCCAGCGTGTTGATGAGCACGCGCCCCGAATCGATCTGCCGGGCGACGTTCATACAACGTTGGGAGCTTTTTCCCAGCACCAGGGCGCTCAGTCCATAGTCCGTATCGTTGGCAATGCTGATCGCATCAGCATCATCCTCGTAGGGGATGATCGTCAGCACGGGGCCGAAGATTTCCTCACGCGCGATGCGCATCCGGTTGTTGGCATCAGTGAAGATCGTGGGCTTCACGAACCATCCGGCGTGCAAGCCTTCCGGGCGACCTTCGCCACCCGCCAGCAACCTCGCGCCTTCTTCCTGGCCGATACGGATGTAGCGCTGCACCCGTTCCCATTGTTTCTGGCTCACCATCGGACCGATGTCAGTGTCGGCGTTGCGTGGATCGCCCGATTGAATCTGTGCGACACCCTCCTTCGCAATCCGCTCGAACTCTGCCAACCGACTGCGCGGCACGAGAATGCGAGTGCCTGCGATGCAAGCCTGGCCGCTGTTGAGAAATCCCGCTTGCAGCACCAGCGGCATGACGGCCTGAAAATCCGCATCATCAAGCACCACGGTGGGCGACTTTCCGCCGAGTTCAAGCGTCACGCGCTTCATGGTGTCAGCACCGGTTTTTACCAGATGTTGGCCGATAGCGGACGACCCCGTGAACGAGATCTTGGCAACGTCGGGATGACGGGCGATTTCCTCGCCTACCACATCGCCTCGTCCGTTGACGATATTGAATACACCCGGTGGCAGCCCCGCTTCGTGCAACGCCCTGACCACCACCTGCGTCTGCAACGCGCTCATTTCGCTGGGCTTGATGACAGCGGTGCAGCCTGCTGCCAGCGCGGTGACCAGTTTGTTGCAGATGAAGCCCGCATTGCTGTTCCAAGGTGTGATCAGACCGGTAACGCCCACGGGCGTCAGAATGACCCTGGCCATGCCGACCTGCTCCTCGAAATCGAACGCCTCCAGTGCATCGATTGCTTGCGCGATCACATCAGCCGGATAAGTCGCCATCCAGCGCCCGCGAACTGCAGGTGCGCCGTATTCCGTGAGGATGGCTTCCAGCAACTCTTCCTCCTTTGCCGCCACGGCCTGGTGCATGCGTTGCAATGCCGAAATTCGTTCTTCCCTGCTTGTACGAGCCCACGCCGGGAACGCAGCCTTGGCGGCTGCGATGGCACGCTGAGCGTCCAGTGCATCGCCCAATTGAACCTGACCAATGACTTTCTCGGTGCTCGGGTTATGAAGGTCGAACCATTCCTGACCGTGTGGAATGACGAACTCGCCGTTGATGTAGATGTGTTCAATGCGTTGCATCGCGACTCCTCGCTCAAAATGGCTCGCCTGAATCGAGCCTCTGTGATGAAGTCTAAGAAGAGTTCATTATTCCGATAAGCCATCCTTTTGCTTACGAAGCATCCTTATATTCAGGACAATCCATGCACAGAACAGGAATGACCGAGCTGGAAGTGGTTCTGGCCGTTGCGCGCCGCAGCAGTTTTCGCGGCGCAGCACAGGAGTTGGGAATGTCCACTACCGCCGTGAGCAGCGCGGTGGCCGGCCTGGAAGCACGCCTGAAAGTTCGCCTGTTCAATCGCTCAACGCGCAGCGTTGCCCTCACCGACATCGGGCAACGCTATGTCGCACGCATCGCACCTGCGTTGGCCCAGATCAAAAGTGCCGACGAAGAAGCCAGCGTCGGCCCCGATGAACCCAGCGGCACATTGCGCATCAATGCGCCGCATGGCGCGGCCTACCTGCTGCTGGAGCCGCTATTGAAGCAGTACGCTGAGCGCTATCCCGAAGTGCGCATCGACATCGTCAGCGAATCAAGCATGGTCGACATCGTCGCTGGGGGCTTCGACGCCGGGATTCGCCTGGCAGAGTCTGTGCCGCAAGACATGATCGCCGTGGCACTGTCAGGTGACATCCGGATGCTCGTGGTCGCAACGCCCGAGTACCTCGAACGCCACGGCGTGCCCGAGCATCCGCGAGATCTACTCACCCACCGGAGCATCGGCATGCGCATGGCCCATGGTGGCCTCTACCAGTGGGAATTGGAGCGCGATGGCCAAAAGCTGCAGATGGATCTGCCGGTGCGCTTCGCCTCCAACGAGTTGCTGGCCATCAAACAGGCCGTGTTGTTGGGCCTTGGCATTGGATTTATTTCCGAGTGGTTCATCGTCGATGAACTGGCAAGCGGCGCACTGGTGCCGGTGTTGATGCCGTGGTGCCCTTCATTTGGCGGGTTGAGGCTCTACTACTCGGGCCATCGTTTCGTACCAGCGCGATTGCGCGCACTGATTGAACTGGCGCAGAAGTTGCGGCCCACGGTGGGTTGATTTTTATGCCCCCTTGTATCGTCGAACATAACTGTAATACCCCATATAAACCCGCCTCCTGCGTCGCTTGCTCCTGGGAACAGCCGAGTGTCATTGCGCTGTCGAGTCATTCACTTTCATATTTGAGGCTTGCGTCGAACTTGTGTCGATTCGCAGGAATGATTGCTGGTGGTCGTTTCGGGTCCGATGAGTGCGTGGTGACGCTTTCCTCAGCCACGTCAATCCGAACCGGGTAGCCGTTGAAGGTCAACGGTAGCGTTTCTGAGTCTTCAACGTTTGTGAGCACTCCGGGATGCACCTATAGGTAGGACTTATGCGATGGATTGTTTATCGGTCTTGGACGCTATTGATCGAATGGCAGAAGATTGCTTCACACCCAAGCAACAGCAACCGAGCCAACCGGACAGGAGAAACACCATGCAACAGTCCCACGCTTACAACGACACCAGCCTCGAACTGACCGCGAAAATACTCGACGCCAAGGCGCGCAAGAATCTGTCCTTCGAACAAGTGACTGAAGGCACCGGCCTCGGCCTCGCTTACGTCACCGCCGCCCTCCTCGGCCAGCACCCGCTGCCTGAAGCCGCTGCCAAAGTGATCGGTGAAAAACTGGAGCTGGATGCCGATTCGGTGGCCCGCCTGCAAATCATCCCGCTGCGTGGCAGCCTCAATGGTGTCCCGACCGACCCGACCATCTACCGTTTTTACGAAATGATCCAGATCTACGGCACCACGTTGAAAGCCCTGGTTCACGAACAGTTCGGCGACGGCATTATCAGCGCAATCAACTTCAAGCTCGACATGAAGAAAGTCGAAGACCCTGAAGGCGGCCACCGCGCAGTGATCACTCTCGACGGCAAGTTCCTGCCACTGCGTCCTTTCTAAGGATGCAACCACAGCTGTAAATCGGCCCGCAGCCTTGCGGGCCTGCTTCAAAAAACGACTAAGCCCTTTCGATCAATCACCACATTTGAATGGAGGATTCATCATGAGAAAAATTCTGTCGCTGGCCCTGTCTCTGACCGCTTCGCTGTCGGCCTACGCCCAGCCAGCCGTGGTCGCACCCGAGGCCGTTCCATTTGCGTACGGCATGCATCTGGATATCGCCAAGGTCGTCAATATCACGTCGGCGGCGGATGTCTGCGGCCCGACACCGGTGCAAATGACCTACCGCGATTCCCATGGTGAAACCCATGTTCTGGAATACAGCGTGATCGGCAGCGGTTGCACCAACTGATCGTTCCCCACACACCACTTATTGAAGGCACACACCATGAAAGCGCTCATCGAAGGGTTCTTGAAGTTCCAGAAAGAAGCATTCCCTCAACGCACTGACCTGTTCAAACACTTGGCCGCCACGCAACATCCAGGCACATTGTTCATCACCTGCTCCGACAGCCGCGTTGTACCGGAACTGCTAACGCAGCAAGAACCTGGCGAACTGTTCGTGATCCGGAACGCTGGTAACATCGTGCCGTCCTACAGCCCGCATCCAGGTGGTGTGTCGGCCACGGTCGAATACGCGGTCGCCGTACTGGGCGTGACCGATATCGTGATCTGCGGCCATTCCGATTGCGGTGCGATGACCGCTGTCGCCAAGTGCAAGTGCATGGATCACCTGCCAGCGGTCGCCGGTTGGTTGCAACATGCCGAGTCAGCGAAAGTCATCAACGAATCCCGTCCTCACGCCAGTGAAGCCGCCAAAGTCAGTTCCATGGTGCGTGAAAACGTCATCGCCCAACTGGCCAACATTCAGACTCATCCAAGCGTGCGCCTGGCTCAGGAAAAAGGTCTGGTGAATCTGCATGGCTGGGTCTACGACATCGGGACCGGTTCAATCGACGCCCTGGACGCCGACAACAAGACCTTCAAGTCACTGGTCAAGTATCCGAACACCGTTGCCGTTCATGCCCGTCCAGCAAAAGCTGTTGCCTGAATCAGCCTCTAATTTTCGAGAGTCCTCAACATGATTGAAGTCACCATGTATACCACCACGACCTGCCCCTACTGCCGTAATGCCAAGCGCTTGCTTGATGCCAAAGGGATTGCGTACAAGGAAATCGATGTACGCTCAGTCGATGTGAAGAACGAAATGGTCAGCCGAAGCGGTCGCCGTACCGTCCCGCAGATCTTCTTCGGCAACTGGCACGTTGGCGGCTTCGATGACTTGGCTCAACTTGAAAGCGAAGGCGGCATCGACCAGGTACTCAACCCGCGCATGGCGGGATGAGCACCGATGACGCCAGCTCACACATCCAGCACCAGGGGGGCGTCGCCCCCCTTGGCTTGCGCTGGTACCGCACAGCAAATCAGTACCTCTCCTTCGGCCGGCATCTCAGCCGGCAGGTTCAGATAATGCACTTGGCCACTGACCAATCTGGTCCGGCATGTACCGCACGATCCGCCCCGGCAACTGAAGTCCGGGTTCAGGCCACGGCTCTCGGCCAGTTCCAGTAAACTCCCGCCACCCGGCTCCCAACGAGCTTCCTTTGCCGACGCCGAAAACAGCACTTTGACCGGGCTGCTTGCCGCGGGTATCTGCTCGACCGCCGGGGTTAGATGATCCCGTTGGCAAACCAGAGTCGAAGGGCCGAAAGTCTCCGCCTGAATACGATCATCGCCAATACGCAACTGACGCAGGCCGTCGTACAGCGCCTGGGTAAAAGCACCAGGGCCACATAAGTAAAAATCGTAATCGTCCAGGGGCAGCAATGCCTTGAGCAGCTCGACATCCGCCCGCCCCGCCACCTCAAAATCCTCACCAACGCGAGCGTGAGTTTCCGGCTGACTGAGCAGACGCAGCGCATGAATTTTATTCTTGGCACGGGTCGCCAGTTCGTACAGCTCATCGCGAAACCCGAGTTCACTCAGGCTGCGCGCACTTTGGATGAACCAGGTCGGTCGAGTGCGACGGATACGTTCGCCTTCATAAATCACTTCACGCAGCATCGACAGCAGTGGGGTCACGCCCACGCCCGCGGCCAGCAAAACCAACGGACGATGCTCATCGGCTTGCACCGTGAAGCGCCCTTGAGGGGCACGGGCTTCAACCAGATCCCCGACCTGAACGCGGTCGTGCAGATACGACGAGATGAGTCCGTCACGCTTGACGCTGATGCGGAAAAAAATGTCCGACGGCGCACTCGACAGGCTGTAGGTTCTGACCAGAGGAGCCTGTCCTTCAGCAAGGCAAAGGCGTACCGGCAGATGTTGGCCAGCCTCGAACCGTGGTATGCCCGCGCCATCGGCCGGTTCAAAGTAGAAAGAGCGAATGGTGCTGCTCTCGTCAACGATCCGCGTCACCCTCAGCGGTCGCCATTGATCGCGCAGGTTATCGGCTTGCAATCGGCCCTCGGCTTGCTCCCAACTGCCCGTCATCAGGCTGTTAGGCGAGAAACCTTCAAACCGCCAACGGAGGGCCAACACAGCCTGACGTCGAACCACCTGTTCCACGGTCAGCGTCCAGAGCCTCTCAGCCCCCTGAAAGGCGGCAATCTGCGGTCCCTCGAGAATGATCTCGGTACGCCCGCTGACTTGCAGCATATCGCCTGTTTCAAAATCGATGAACACCAGCCCCGCGCGCGGGTTGAGCAGGAAATTACCCAAGGTGTTGAAGTGCAGGTTGCCGGCGAAATCAGGAATCGTCAGCACGTTGCCTTCGATCCTGACGAAACCTGAATTGCCACCCCGGTGAGAAACGTCCACCGAGCGCCGGGATGCATCGCCATCCAGGTCGACATAGCTGGCGATGAAAAAGGTATCGGCCTTGGTGATGGCCGCCTTCGCGGCTTCATCCAGTTCGCTGAGACATTCGGCCGCAACATTTGCTGAGGCTTGGCCAAGGCTGACCGGCTCAACGCCTCGCAACTGAATGTATTGCGGGCAGTTGCCGAAAGCGTGCACCACAGAAACGGCAAAACCGCCTGACGAGGCGGTGCTGATGTTACCGTTCATGCGATTGCGCCTTCGGCTCTTCAGGTCAATACCCAGCAGTCCCACCGCAGCGCCCTGCTTAAGGGCTGCCCTGACCGGATCACCCTTGGCAGGCAGGCGGTCGAGTTGCAGCATTCGCGGATCGGGTGAATGGATGAAGCCAGGGGGGCCTTCGATCAACGTGGCCCAAGGCATCCCTTGTTCATCGACCGCGCCCACCACCAGGTAAGGCAACTGGTTGTAAAACAATCGATGCTGATCAGGCATGAAGTCACGTACGACCTTGCGCCCGAATATCTCCATTTGATCGACGACACCGACGCTTTCCTGCAATTCACGCTCACCCGCATGCCAAGGGGATACTCCTGGCGCGTCCGACTGATTCATGATCACCTCTACGCATTCGTAAACAGGTGCCCTTCACCCGCCGCCCGGCGAGGAATGGTTGAATCCCCGGCAACGGGGTCTGATACGCAGTTGCCGGTGATCTTCAACTCTGTGCTTTACAGCCTCATGAAGCGTTCCGATTCTTCCAGAAAAATGGCGACTTTCTGCCCGTCGGGTGTTGGCCAGTAGTAATCGACAGCATTGGAAAGACTGAACATTGGGTCACCCTTTTCGCCAGCAGAATCGAAACCCTAGGCCACATACTCGTCAGTGCTCAGCACTTCGGCGTACCCGAACTTTAAGGCGGCCATGAACGCCGCATGCACCAGATGCGCAGGAACCTTGACGTTGTTGAATTCCAGATCATGGGTCGTACAGGCATCGTGAATAACGGTCGTCTCAAACCCGAAATCGTCAGACGCGCGGGTGACTGCATCGATGCACATGTGGCTCATGTTGCCGACCACGGTGACCCGTTCAATCTCGTTGTGCTCAAGCACTTCGAGCAATTGAGTTTCGCGGTACGGGTTCATGAAGTGTTTGACGATGACCAACTCGTCCCCAAGATTGCGCACATTCTCGTGCAATTGCGCGCCGTCGGAGCCTGGAACAAAAAACGGTGCATTAGGGGCTAAAGTCTCGTGACGGATATGGATGACCAAGTCACCCCGCTCACGTGCTGCTCCAATCACACGAGCCGCATTGTCAGCAGCCGCGTCAGTAGCATTGAGTTCCCATTTGCCGCCGGAAAAATAGTCGTTCTGAATATCAACGACGATGAGTGCTGTGTTAGTCATACGGTTACCTTGGTAAAAAGTCGATCAGGAGTGGGTTGATCATTTCAGGGCACTTGCGGCGTGTCATACCAATCACGGTCGGGGGTGGCGAAGCGCATTTTCTTGCGGATAAAAGCGGCGTTTTCGACGCTGGTTATTTTTTCCAGCAGTACGAATGCAACTTCGGTGGCAGTCCCCGGCCCGCTTGAAGTGATGATCTGGTCATCGACAACCACGGGGCGATCGACAAAGCGTGCACCGGTTTCCAACAGTTGGTTTTTCCGCTTGCCGCCCTCCTGGTGGTAAGTCGTGGCGTTCCTGTCACGCAGCACGCCGGCCACGCCCAGGCACACGGAAGACACGCAAACGCTGGCAACGGGTTTACCGGCTTCGACGAAATGCCGGATGGTCGCCAGGAAGGGTTCGCTCAAGGCTTCCTCGTAAAAACCCGACGGTTCAAAACCACCCGGCAGTGCCAGGGCATCGAAGCTGCTCACGTCCAGATCGCTCAATAAAAAACTCGGATTGAGCATGAGACCGAAGGTGGTCACGATCTTTCTGCGAAGGCCGGCGTTGACAAGTTCCACAGGGTGATCACCCAGCAGGTTGGCCCAGCCAAGCACATCGGTAAAAGCGGCCATTTCCAGGGGCTCTACACCGTTGGCCAGTAACATAAGCACGCGTTTCATCGGTCATGAACCTCTGCTGTGCAGCATGGAAGAGCGTGTGCTTATGCTCCGCCTTAACTGCCGTACAAAGAACGACCACAAAATACAATCCACTATTTCGCTCACTGAAATACCCAATGGGCATCTGTATCAGTGCAAGTTGCGTGCGCTGCACACGCTTAATCAGCATCCGGCTGCATCGCCGGATGTTCGCGCAGGCCTTCGACGATGTGGTCAACGAAGCTGCGTACCCGCATCGAGGCCTTGCGCCCCTCGCGGTACACCACATGCACCGGCAGCGCCGGTAATTCAAAGGGCTGTAATACACGGCGTAATCGCCCAGTATTCAAATACTCGTACAACGGATAGCTCAGGCAGCGGGTAATACCGGCGCCATGTGCGGCCGCATCGATGGCCGCCTGCACTGTCGCGCAACTGATCCGTGTCCGGGCTTTCAAGTGATTGACCTCACCGTTGTGGTGAAAGCCCCACTGGACCCTGTCTCGATAAGCATGGGTGGCGACCAGGCGATGATCTCGCAGATCCTCCGGTACGCCGGGCTCACCGTGAGTAGCCAAATAAGCAGGACTGCTGCAGACCATCGCGCGCACATGGCCTACTTGTCGTGCGATCAATGACGAACTGGGCAGATGCCCGACCAGCACAGCCACATCGATGCCCTCTTCGTTCATGTTCGGAAAACGATCATGGTATTGCGCAAAAACCTTTACCTCGGGGTACAGATTCATGTAGTCCGAGAGAATCGAGGTCATGACGTAACGGCTGAACAGCAAAGGCATCAGCACCTTGAGATTGCCTTTGGCCTGAACGTGCAAGCCCTTGGCCGAAGCCTCCGCGTCTTCGATGGCCTCGATAATGCGTGAACAATCGGCCATGAAGCCGGCACCGGCCTCAGTCAGCGATACCCCGCGGGTACTTCGAAGTAACAGCTGCACGCCAAGACGTTCCTCCAGCCGTGCAATGGCGCGCACGACCGTAGGTCCTGACACGTTCAAACGACGGGCCGCAGCAGCCAGGCTGGGTCGCTCCGATAATGCTTCGAACATCAGCATTTCATGGTAGCGATCCATCAGTTGGAACCCCTCACCACAGCCTTGAGCGCCGAATCCTTTGCGAGTCTATCCGCGAGAAAATCCACGAAGGTATGAACCTTCGCCGCAATTCTGGCGCTCTTGAGGTAGACCACTTGAATGGGCAACGCAGGCGGTTCGAAATCCTCCAGCACCAACTCCAGTTCACCAGCTGCCACCTGATTGGCCACCTGGTAGGACAACACCCGTGTGACGCCCCAGCCCAGGCTGGCGATATTGATCGCAGCCTGATTGGCAGTAACCACCAATCGCGGTTCGAATCGAAAGCTCAGTGCGTTGCCGTCGTTGACGAATTGCCAGTCACTCAGCAAATGACTGGCCGAAGACATGACGATGTTGGCGGTACTGAGTTCACCGGGATGACGCGGCCTGCCGTTGCGCTCGAAATAATCGGGCGTACCGCAGATCACCTGGCGTACCTCGCCGACTTTGATTGCGTGCTGATTTGACTCATGCAAATGGCCAATGCGTATGGCCACATCGATACCCTCATCAGCCATATTCACGACGCGATCCACCAGCAAGGCATTGATGTGCACCGAAGGAAACTGATCCACGTAGTCGGCCAGCAGCGGAGCGATGAACAACTCGCCAAATAGCACCGACGCGGTCACGGTCAAATGCCCGCACGGTATCGAGTAACTGCCGGCGGCTGCTTCCTCCGCCTCGTCGATATCACTGAGGATACGCCGACAATCCTCAAGATAGCGTTGACCCGCTTCGGTGAGGTGCAGGCTGCGAGTGGTTCGAGAAAGGAGCTGTGTGCCGATGCGCTCTTCCATCGCGGCGATGGCACGGGTCACGCTGGGGGGAGAAATGTTAAACCGGCGAGCGGCCGCGGCAAAACCTTCTTCCTCGGCTACTGCCATGAATATCTGCATTTCTTGAAAACGATCCATAGACGACCTTGTCTTTATGAGAGAACCGCAAGGAGTCTGGCCGCTTAAGCGGTAAGACCTGGTTGCCAGTATCGTCGGCCAAAGCAACTTTCGCACGCGCCGTCGGGCTGGCTGCATGTACGCAAAGTAATCCTGAGGGATATGCGCAACCCGTGAAAAGCAGCTTGCCGGAAGTATTCTCCCGGCAAGCGCTTTGAGGATCGAATCAAGCCGTCTGCAGGCCTACCGCGGTACGTTGCATGCCAACGAAGTTTGGCAATGCTTCGATGCTGCTCAGCCAGGCACGGACATTCGGGTAGTCAGTCAGCGCCACGTTACCTTCGGGAGCGTGAGCCACGTACGTGTAGGCGGCAACATCGGCCACGGTCGGCTTGTCACCGGCCAGGAATTTGCTTTGACCCAGCTCATCTTCCATGACTTTAAGCAGGGCGTGAGAACGTTTGATCGCTTCTTCTGGGTCATAACCGGCACCAAAGACGGTAATCAATCGCGCGGTGGCAGGGCCCGAACTGATTTGACCGGCGGCTACTGACAACCAGCGTTGAACCTTGCCCAGCGCTACCGGATCGGTCGGCAGCCATTGGCCGTTGCCATATTTGGCGGCCAGGTAAACCACGATGCCGTTGGAGTCGGCCAGTACGGTGCCGTTGTCATCGATCACCGGTACTTGTCCAAAACTGTTGATCGCCAGGAACTCGGGGGTTTTGTGTGCGCCCTTCATCAAGTCCACAAAGACCAGTTCTGTCGGCAGGCCGAGCAGGGACAGCATCAATTCAACCCGATGAGAGTGGCCGGACAATGGGTGACGATAAAGTTTGATCGCTTGGGACATGACGTACTCCGATTGTTTTTGAGTTCGACCCGGTCATCGCGTCGATGGAGCTATCTTCCCCTGCCCTCCCAAACTGAGGAATGACCAGCAATTACAATCCAGCATTTCACGGGAAGTAATAATCAGCACTCTTGCATCGAGTCTACTGACCCACTGACACGCCTACCATCAAGTCCATGAAGGCCACTGACGCCGCGCTGTGGTAGTTGTTCTTGCGTCGCAGCAACGAGGCGCCCCGTTGCGGTCCCTTATCCAGCAACGCGATCTTGCGCAGGGCGCGGTCCTGGGTAGCGATGGGTTCCGGAAGAATGGTGGCGACCGCCGTGTGCCGAATCACTTCCAGCAAGGTATTGACCGAGTTGACCTCGATCACCACTTGGGGAGTGATCTGCGTCTTGACGAAATACTCATCGATGCATACGCGGGTGGCGAAGTCCGGCGTCAGCAGTGCGAATTGCAGTTGCGCCACCTGCTCGGCGGTCAACGGCGTCCTGCAGTCGTACAACGGGTGATCGCGTCCCACCATCAAACCCAGGGTTTCGGTATAGGCCGGGATCGTTTCGATGTCGGCGTTTCTCACATCATCGAACGCAATGGCGATATCCAGCGAATCATCCGCCAGGCCGGTTTCGATATCGTCCATCGACAACTCGAAGATTTCCAGATGGATGTTGGGATAGAGGGCCATGTAGTCGCGCATCAAAGGCCCGACCAGATACGCCATGAACGTCGGCGTCATGGCCAGGCGCAGGGTGCCGCGCGACAGGTCCTTTACATCGTGCAGCGCCCGCTTGCCGGCCGCAAGTTCCACCAGCACGCGACGCGCGCATTCGATGTAAGCCTGCCCCGCATCGGTCGGTTTGACGGTACGCGAGGTTCGGTCGAACAGCACGACACCCAGGGTTTCTTCCAGTTGCCGGATCTGTTGCGACAGGGTCGGCTGGGAAACATGCAGCGCCTCTGCAGCGCGGGTGAAGCCGCCGTTATCGGCGACGGCCAACAAATAGCGCAAATGGCGCAGCAGCATAAGAACTCTCCTCTATAGCACTGCTTATGCGCTGCATTGTATAGCGAAGTGGACTGTTATTGATTAACTGCAGACAGGTTGGCCCCTGTAGGAGTTATCGAGTGAAACGAGGCGGCGATCCTTTGATCTTGTTTTAAAAACAAAATCAAAAGATCGCCGCCTGCGGCAGCTCCTACAGGGCCAATACTTGCTCGACCTCCGGGTCATCGACAGGTGAGCGCAAGCTGGTGCCAGATGCAGGTCGACGAGCTCAGGTCCTTCGTGACGAGATAAGTGGACTTCATAGCAAGACTGTTAGTAAAAGTCGTGAGTTGGTTGCCTGCCATCATCTGCCGGATACAGGCGTACGTAGGGTCACGAACTCTTCTGCCGAGGTCGGGTGGATGCCGATGGTTTCATCGAACAGGCGCTTGGTAGCACCGGCCTTGAGCGCGATGGCCAGCCCCTGGATGATGTCACCGGCGTCGGGGCCGACCATGTGGGCGCCCAGCACACGATCCGTCTGGGCGTCCACCACCAGTTTCATTAGCGTCTGCTCGGACGATTCTGTGAGCGTCAGCTTCATCGGCTTGAACCGGCTCTCGAAAATCAGCACTTTGTGGCCATGCTCCAGCGCCTGTTCCTCCGTCAGCCCAACGGTGCCGATGTTGGGCTGGCTGAACACCGCGGTGGGAATGTGGCGGTAATTCACCGGGCGATAGTCTTCGGGTTTGAACAGGCGACGCGCGACCGCCATGCCTTCCGCCGTGGCGACCGGGGTCAATTGCACCCGGCCAATCACATCGCCCAATGCCAGAATCGATGGTTCGCGGGTTTCAAAGTTGTCGTTGACGTCGATGAAACCCTTGTCATTGAGTACGACGCGGGTGTTTTCCAGGCCCAGATTGTCGAGCATGGCGCGGCGGCCAGTGGCGTAGAAAATGCTGTCGGTCTCCAGTTGACGACCGTCGTTAAGCGTCGCCAGTAAACTGCCGTCTGCTTGTTTGTCGATCTGCACGATATCGGTGTTGAACTGCAATTGCAGACCCCGTTTAGTCAGCTCTTGCACCAGGTGCATACGAACCGATTTGTCAAATCCGCGCAGGAATAGCTCACCGCGATACAGTAGGCTGGTGTCGGCACCCAGTCCATTGAAGATGCCGGCAAATTCGACGGCGATGTAACCACCGCCAACCACCAATACTCGCTTGGGCAGTTGTTTCAGAAAGAATGCTTCATTCGAAGTGATTGCGTGCTCATGACCTGGAATATCCGGGATCTGTGGCCATCCGCCGGTGGCAATCAGAATGTGCTCAGCGCTATAACGTTGGCCGTTGATTTCAACGTGATGGGCATCGGCCAGCCGTGCATGGCCTTCGAGCAAGGTCACGCTGCTGTTGATCAGCAAATTGCGGTAAATCCCGTTGAGTCGTTCGATCTCGCGATTCTTATTAGAGATCAATTTTTCCCAGTTGAATTGCGCCTTGCCGGCCGTCCAACCAAAGCCCTCGGCCTGTTCGAAGTCGTCAGCGAAATGCGAGCCGTAGACCAGCAGTTTCTTTGGCACACAACCGACGTTGACGCATGTGCCACCGAGGTAGCGACTCTCGGCTACCGCTACTTTCGCGCCGAACGCGGCGGCAAAACGCGCTGCCCGCACACCGCCGGAACCTGCACCAACTACAAATAAATCAAAATCGTAGGTCATCTCAATTCTCTGCAAGGCACACAACACATGAACTGTTGATTGTCGTTAAAGGGGAGGAAAACGAAGTTTCAATGCACGCAAAAACGTCGCGCGTGGTGTCAAAAGCGAAGTATCGTTCTGATACTTACTAGATCGGTGCGTAACAGGGGCCGCTCTGGACTCGCTAGCCAGCGCTCCCATCAATTGGGGCAGCAGAAAGCCACCTTCGTATTCGGTATCGGCCATGGCTGGGGCGTCCAACCAGCGGTTACCGTCGCAGGAATGAGCGACATCAATCATGTGAAAACTCCCTGGATGGACACTGCATTAACCCGAAATGAGTCAATTGCTTCTGAATTAAGTCTCCCCATCTATGGACAATTAGAGAACCAGCAGGGATGTCATGACTTAATTGTGCTGGGTGAAATAATCTAGCGAGGCGTTGTCATAAGGCCCGAACATCAGCGTCTTATGCGAGGTCATTGATATTCAAAAAAGTCCAAGCCTGCAAAACGCTTTCTGAACGCATCGCGCCGCCAGTCAGTTGGGCAGCATCGCGCAACAGGCCGGCACCGCCGTCAGCCTGCACGGCATTGGTGGCGCTTGGTCGGTTCAATCGCTACAGCCCGCAGTTCGCCGTATCGCTGATCAGCGACGATGCCGCGACGAAGGAGCGCGCTTCTACAACGCCGTCAACGCGCCTTTTGTTGGCAACGGCATCACCCGTCGGGTTGATGGTTAAAACGCGCTCAACAAGCCGGAACTGGGTTTGTCGAACTGGAAGAGCGGACATTTGCTTGCGCGCAGTACGATTCTCTCGGGTGATGACCTGTTCACCATTCGCAGCCACATGACCCAGGTCGATCTGGGCGTCAAAAGCTGAGACCGTCGCTTCCAGCGACCATCCACTATGAGGTCGCTGGAAGGAAACGGAGGCCTATCGTGTGTTGCCAGGGACGCTTAGCCACCGCTGCACGCCGTCCCCCAGACTTGATACGTTACGGTGTGACGCTGTCCATGTGAATCGTCATACGTCAGCTCCACGGGGACGATTCCGCATGCATTACTGACATCGGTAATGCTAATGGTTTTGGCAATATCCAAGGGAACCCCGGGACGTGCGACCTCCTCGGTCGGTTCTGCCAGGATGCTGCTGGATACGATGGCAAACGCCAGAGCAACCGCGGGTTTCAATATGTTTTCCGATAAGCGATTCATGCGCGACTTTCTCGCAGCAGATGACGAGCGGAGTCGGCCATCACAGTGAGAGAGCCTGCCAGCATCAATACGTCTTTAAGCACCAGACGACCGCCACCGGACAGGTAGGGAAAACCGTGCTGAGCGTCGCCTAGGGCACCCACCCAGGCTTCGGGCGTGGTGATCAGAAAGCTCAAAGTCACCAGCGGCGTACCGAAGGCCAACGCACCACCGAGCAAGCCGGTGCGTCGTGAGATCGGGTTGGATAGAACCAACAGCCCAATCAGAAGTTCGACAATGCCCAGACCGGTCGAGAATCCGTAGGTGTTGTTACCTGTCTGCCAGGCGCGCTTCTCGACGTTCAGTTCACCTTCATGTGTCAGGTGAGCCTTGTACTCTTGCGGGTGTTCGTAGAAGAACGACATGAAGGGGCTGTTGGCGACAAACGGCGTGATGCTATCGGCCTCGTATGGGACGAATTTTAGTGCGCCAATCCACAGGAAAACGATGCCGATGGCCAGTCGCATGAGCGAAGCGCCAAAGGTATCCACTTTGCTGAGGAACCATAACCAGGTTGTAAATGAGGTGAGCATGGGACTTCTCCAGAACATTGAATGTGGAGCTAGTCTGCTGGTTTGGAGACCGGTGCTTTTGTTCGTCATGCTCAAGTTGTTGCTTGATCGTCTCAACGTGACCTTAACGTTTCAATGACGTAAAAAAGCCTCGGCTCTTTGTAGTGCCGAGGCTGCGGTGGACGCGATGTCAGACTAGTTTTTCAGCGTATCAAACGCTTCGAGCGTGCGTAGCGAATAGATGTACGCAGCACCCGCGTTCATCGAGATAGCCGTGGCCAGGGTCGCCGCCACCTCTTCGCGGCTCGCGCCTGCCTTGATCGCTGCGTTCGTATGTGCGGCGATACAACCATCGCAACGAGTAGTGACAGCGACGGCGATCGAGATCAACTCGCGTGTCCTGACATCCAGCACATCGTTTTCGGCAGCGGCTTCACCGAGTGCCATGTAGGCTTTGACCATCTTAGGGTTGCTCTTGCCCAGTGCGCCGAAGGCTTTCTGGATAGTGGGCAATAATTCAGACCAATTATTGAACATAGCGTTAATTCCTGAACAGGTTGAGTGTACTGTTTCGACAGACTCAGTTTTCTCCAGTGGCGCGATTCAGGTTTGTTCAATCGGCTCAGCTTTTATTGCGAAAGACTCAAAATGAATTCAATCGATAAACTCATCAGCTTGGCCAACGTACGCGGCAGCCTGGATTTACGCTGCCAGTTCGAGGGGGATTGGGCGCGCGAGCATGAGCAGGAAGCCTTGGGCAAGGCGCCCTATCACATCGTGTTGGCCGGAGAGTGCCAGGTTTATTTTCCCGATGGCCAGCGTGTTCCCATGAAGACCGGGGACATTTTGTTGCTTCCACGAGGCGCGCCGCATGTCATGCACAGCACAGGCAAAACCGTAGCGCCGACCGTGCCGTACGTTAGCGAAGGTGGTGTCGTGCCGATGCATCGTATTGGCGGGGCCAGTCGCGATTTTGACATGCTCTGTGGCGGGTTTCACTTCAATCGCACGTCACTACTCTTCGCCGCGCTGCCCGAGTATCTGGTCGTCCCGCCCACCGCCAGTGGGCAGTTGCCTGCGCTGGTGGAGATGCTGCGTGGCGAAGCGGACGGCCACCAGGTCTGCTCCAGATTCATGCTCGACGCGCTATCCCAGGCGCTGTTCACCCTAATCCTGCGAGCGCACTTGGCAAGCGATGGCCAGACCGCCGGCTCATTGGCCTTGCTCAGCGATAAACGCCTCGGACGCGCTTGGCAGGCGATGCTGGCCGACCCTGCATTCGAGTGGACCGTTGAAGGGCTGGCGGAAATGGCGAGCATGTCCCGCGCAACTTTTCTGCGCACATTTGCACGCGTGGCGGGCGCATCACCCTGGGTGCTGTTGACTCAGGTCCGCATGGAAATGGCGTTCAACCTGCTGAGCCACTCCCATCTGGGATTGAGCGATATTGCCGTACAGGTCGGGTATCAGTCGCAGTCCGCGTTCAGCAAAAAATTTAAAGAGTTTTACGGGGAAGCGCCGGGAAAACTACGTCGTGAGAAGTAGTTTGTGGAACTGTCGCGAACCGTGACAGCGGGGTCAGCGTTTGATTCTATTCTAACAGGAATCAACTTCTGGCCTAGCTGCGCCGCTTGGTGTGGCCGGTGAACCTCTCCTATGTGTGGCGTCGGCACCAGTCCCACAATTGTGACAAGAGCTATTAATTCCCACGAGAGCATCGCCCAACCACAGAGTCATCAAAGAATTTTTGTAGTCCGGCCCCCTACGACCTCTCAGGAGAGACGGATCCAACATCTTGCGCTCGGACTTTGATCACTTCGGGGAGCGCGTTGGATGGCCTGCTCTTAAAAAGAAATACGTGTCCTGATCAGATTTTCCCGCAAGTAGTATGCCCTCGCGGAGCCGGTTTCTACCAGACCGGTAGGTAGCGGGTCATTCCGTCCACCAACTCTGCGCTGGCATTGATCCGTTGCCCATACTGGCGCAGGACCTTGGCCAGTTTCTTACCGTCCTTGCTTTTGTCCTTTCGCCGAATGGCACGCGAGACCTCATCGGAAAACGACGCGCTCAGTTTTTCCTGGCCAGTCCACTCCCTAGGGTTGTACTCAATGACGTCAAGCTGAGGCGTGGCGGTTAACTCCTGAATGGCCAGATTCTTGATCGAACTCTTGCCGCTGCCCCATAGCCCCGTCAGGGCAACGACCAGGCTCTTTGGTTTTTCCAGCCGACAATCGCCGCCGCTAGGTTTTTAGCAAATGTGGAT
The DNA here is from genome assembly GCF_001945365.1 of Pseudomonas reinekei. GTDB lineage: Bacteria > Pseudomonadota > Gammaproteobacteria > Pseudomonadales > Pseudomonadaceae > Aquipseudomonas > Aquipseudomonas reinekei. Next base: position 39,932 of record NZ_MSTQ01000001.1, on the reverse strand, counting down.
CGCCCTAGTAGATCCTGCTCGGCAGCTTTGATCGGTCGGTCATTCGCGAAACCCAATTCATCCATCGCTCATTCCCTGTGTCGTGTCATGTCCAGCCGTTGAAGCGTAGGCGCCGTATGCTGAAGATGTAGCCTGGGGTGCTTACTTCGCTGACTTGGGTTCGGGCTTTTTCCTCGCGCGTGTCTTGCGTTCGCTGACCGGCGATGAGCGAGATGCACTAACTTCTGCTCCAGCGCGTCGCCACGCGCTTGCTGTGCTGCGGCGTTTTGCAGTGCTTGACCCAGCGCGGCCTGCGCACCTTCAATCTTTTGCTGCAACTGCTCAAGTTGGTTGCCTGCTTCCTTCACTTGGGGGGGCATGCGCTTGCTCTCTTCTCTGGCACGATCGACTTCACGATGCGCACGATCCTCGACCCCGAGCACGTAGATCTCCTGCGCGACGCGTTCCTACTCGGCCTTAAGTCGCAACTCCTGCAATTCCTGCTGCAAGGTCTGGCTTTACTGCTGCGCGTCACCGCGTTCCCGCAGCAGGCTGTCGCGCTGCTCAGGTCTTGAATCTGCGTCGCACGCTGTTCCAGCAGCAACTCCAGGTCCGCCAAGCGAGTCTCGCTCACTTGCTGGGCCACCTGCGCAGTCGTCGCATGTTGCCGCGCTAGTGCGGCGACTTGACGCGCCTGGCCCTCCACCGCGGCGACTCGCTCGCGTTCGGCAGCCAAGACCTGACGTTCTTCGGACAACGCCTGCTCAGCAACGCCATGGGACAGATGAATCGCCTGTTGCCACGGGGCGACAAAGGCCTGCGAGACCTCCGCCGGCAACGTCAGCAGGCGAGTCTCGCCGCTCAGCCGTTCGGCCAGCCTCGCCCAAGATTGAACGAGCAACCCGCCGACGCACGTCGGACTGCCGCCCCCCAGTTCCAAGCGCACACGTTCCACCGTTGGCCGCTCCCCACGGGCCAGCACCGCATCCGCGGCGGCAAACACGTCGCTTTCCGGCACCCCTACTGCCAAGGCCCGCCTCCGGCTATATTGGGTCTGATAAGGGAATGATGTCCGCGGTATATTGTCGAATCTCAAAACTGAGGTGTGGACGTAATGAAAATTACCGATCAGTTGCCGAAGGTAGGCAAAGCGGAACTGAACCCACATCTCCTCGCGCTCCACGCCCAAGAAGCCGCCGCAGTATTTTTCACCGCAGGCGTCGCAGACAATACGTTGCGCAGTTACTGCAGTGCTCTCGCCTATTGGTCAACCTGGTTGCAACTGCGCTATGGCCAGGTGCTGGGTGATGCCCCGCTGACTGCCTCGATAGCGGGGCAGTTCGTTCTTGATCATCTGGTACTACCTTTGGAGAACGGCTGTTGGACGCACCTACTGCCGCCCGACATCGATGCCATTCTGGTGGCGGCGGGATTCAAGGCCAAGTTAGGGCCCCTCGCCTTTAACACTGTCAGTCACCGCCTGACGGTACTGTGCCAGTGGCATAGGCTCAACAACTGGGACAGCCCAACTGATACGCGGGCGCTAAAAACGCTGTTGGCTGAGGCGCGCAAGTCGCAATCGCGCCAGGGCGTAGCGGTCCGCAAAAAAACCGCAGCGGTGCTGGAGCCGCTGCAGGCGATGCTCGCCACCTGTACGGATGGCGTACTCGGCCTTCGTGACCGCGCCCTGCTCCTGCTGGCCTGGAGTGGCGGCGGCCGGCGTCGTTCCGAGGTAGTCGCCTTGCAACTGAGTGATGTGCGCAGACTGGACGCCGATACTTGGCTCTTCGCCCTCGGTGGAACCGATACTGACGGCGTTCGCCGAGAGAAACCTCTGCGCGGGCCGGCGGCAAAGGCCTTAACCGAGTGGCTGGCGGTTTTACCAGCCGAATCCGGCCCGCTGTTCCGCCGCATGTACAGGGGCGGCAAGGTCGGCAAAAAGGGACTGTCCGCAGACCAGGTCGCCAGGATTGTCCAGCATCGCGCAAAGTTAGCAGGGCTTGAGGGGGATTGGGCTGCACACAGCTTGCGCTCCGGCTTTTTCACCGAGGCCAGCCGGCAGGGCGTCCACTTGGGCGAAATCATGGCCATGACCGAGCATCGTAGCGTTAGTTCGATCATGGGCTATTACCAGAACGGTTTGCTAGTAAATAGTCCCGCGACAAACTTGCTGTCTGACCCGCTTAGCGACGAAAAGATAAATGTAGCTACTGCCCCCAACAGAGATACAGGCCTACCAGCAGAGTACGTAGAGCAAGAGGACTGGGACCTCGCGATTATCAAAAAATTTGAATCTCACGGTTCACCCTGAAAATATTTGAAGCCGTAAGCCCAGGAAATGTCCTGACGTAGTCAGACATTTCCGCCTGACTTCGGCCACTGCCGTTTTAAAAATGATGAGTCGATCCAAAACATTCAGATCAATCACTCCTTCCCGTGTTTAGCCGCTGCGAGCACATCACAGAGGTACCCGCCCCACATCTAGGCGCATCTCTCCTGCATACTCATTAAATATTGCCGGGCCTTCTATAAATTCGATAGGGCAAACAGCGTCACCGGATGTGACGTATTCTTGCCGGGCTAATTGAAATAGACACATCCGATGAAGCATTGGTGTAGAAGTAGTAGCCCACTGGAGGGGGATTGTTATTCAAAACGTCATAACTTGATTGGGCAATCAGGCACGATGTTCCACTTGACCCACTTGGAACCGAGACTGAGCAGGACACTCCAACCTTGATAAGTACTCCCGTCGGTAAAAAATGTGAACGCCACCCCACGACTTGGCCTTTACAGATCATTGTGAGGATTGGGCGCTACGATACAACGGAAGGTGTGACGCGAGAGAGTATCCGGCCGGCGAATTTTGACGAGCATCGGATCATTCATTAAAGGAACGAACGGGTTGATTGGGCGACGTCATTTATCAATGGCTCTGAACCTTGGCAACATCAAAAATATTTAAAACCCGAGAGATCGACACATTCTTTGAGTAACCGCGCCCCGAGATCGCCATGTCCAGCAACAATTGGCATGGGCGTCGTGGTTGCCGGTCGTCCAATAAAAAAAATACGCATATTATTTTGGTGTTCGGAAAAGTAAGCCGCCCAACAAACTGGATTGATCATTCGTTCATAGGTGAACATGGTCGCCGCGATATCCCCAGAGGCATCTGATTGCCGCCACCCCTCCTCTAACTGGCGGGTTAACATGGCGAGCACATCTCGCCCAAAAATATGTTGTGTAAGCCAATTCTTACTTGCACTATCGGGACAGTTTAAAAACACTGAGTGCTGATTTATTTCAGCCAGCCACTCCGCCACTTTATGCTTGTTGTCGCTGATAGGACTTGATAAACAACTGGGGGTTTTGGAACCCCACCAAAAGCAATGCCAATCCAACAGCGCCAATGCCGCGTAGCAGTCCGGCGGAACCGAGCAAGCCTCAATTGGTCGCCACATTTGGCGGAGCGTCCGATTTGACCAATTGAAGCGTCCGACGCGATGTTTTCTGAAATGTCGAAAAATCGACTTCGCAATACTTAACAGATATCTTGGTGCGATCGCAGGAACGTCTTTCAGTTGTTTGGATTGTGTCTTGTTGCGTAATCGACACCAGGGATAACGCGCGCCAATGCGTTTCGGAGTTAGTTCTGCGGCAAGGACCTGAATCTCTCGAAATAAGTCTGATTCTAATCTCGCAAATTTGCGGATTGATGTCGAGAACTGCAAGACACTGTCGTAGTATAATTCCGAAATTTCGCCAATTGAAAAAACAAAACGTTTACCCTTAGACAACTCAAGCGCTCTATAGCTTTTCTGTAAATTCGCAATGCCTGCCGAATTAATGAAATGCATCTGAGCGGCGCTCCGACGCTCACCTAATTGTTCACCGCAATGCCAACACCCATAAGGCACTTTAAATAGACTAGACGTTAGTGCGTACCTGACCACAGCGGAACAAGTTGGGCACCGCTGCCTAAGGTCAACTCGGTGAATAGGGCATTGATGAACGAGTCCATGTTGGAATATTGTATAGTGCCTGCCTTGCGCCAAGCACAAGGGACAGATCTTTAGCGTCTCGGATATATGTTTATCGTATTTTACATACGTAGGCGAAAGAAAAAGACTTTCCACTTTCCAAGCGGGCAAGCTCAGTGTGCGCGCCATTACGTCAAGATCAACAGATTGCGTGCATGCAAGGTGTATAAGTCTAGGATGGCTTTTAATACGCTGTTTAGAGTGACATGAATTGCGAAATATATCAATTAGCCTTTCACCATAAAGCACATTGTACAGCCCGAACCGGGATAATATTGAGTAGGCTGACTCAAACGGAATATACTTCGGAGAGGCAGAACAGTAACGGGGCTCCACCGCTTCTCCATTAATATCCAATGTGATAATCACGAAACTACATGCTCGGATTCGTTTTTTTCATATTTCCGCCAGCTGCCAGATACCAGGACTCTTTAATCACCTCCTTGCAAAGGTCCTTGGAAACTGAGAATTCGGGCTGGTCACGTTCTGAGAAATCCGTCATCAGAATTTCGATTGTTTTGGTAAAATATTTCATTGGAATCTCCATTCGACTTTGAAAGCCAATTCCTTCGTATGACTCTTTGAAGGCGTCCCATAAGACATCAACAGATGAGGCCAGTCGAAATCCGTTTGCATAAGCTAGGGGGAAAAAAAATCGCGTATAAGTCCAGTTCGTATTCGCCGGAAATACGGAGCTATCGTAGTAACCGAGGCATGTCTCGAAGTCCACCCTGTCAAGGATGCCTCTGAATGCATGCTCGTATAGCATAAAGCGATCTAGTATCGCATCCTTGCCCGCCTTCTCGAGTGCTGCCTTCTGGTCTATTAACTCTTTCTGCCCAACGAGTATGGGCAACAACGTAACGCCTCTGAGATTCAAATCATTGTAAATGTCTTTTATCCATTGGTAGTGAGGCAACATCATGCGCTGCGCCTCGTCTATGAACAAAATAAAAAGTCCACGCGGATCCTTCTTTGCTTCCTCAGCCATAAGTTCGACAAGGCGGATGTGTTTAATAGTCACAGAACATTGTTGCTTTGCTAGTTTGTGATGTACAACTTCCAAGAGCGTGGTGTAAAATCCGCCCTTGTTCGGAGATATCTCATCTTTTGTATTAAATATCGCTACAGGCATTTGAGGGAACTCCGCCTTGAGACAGTGCTGGCAATACATCATTGCACTTGTTTTACCATAGCGAGGATAACCGTATATGACGAGCCCTGAATCCCTATGACGGATGACCTTCAGAACCAATGCATACGTAGCGCTTATCGAATCAGTCGGAATTAGGTAGCGTTCCAGGCTCAACGGATGCAGATAGGGCTCAATTGGTCTGAGTTCACCGATATCCATGAAAAATCTCCTCGTTAAAATGTAAACACTTTTGTCAGCCGAGGTGGCTTTACACGCGTATCTACATCTTCTTCGTGGTTCGAACTAAGTGGCGGCGCAGAGTCTTTAAATACGCTGCCAGACTGTTTGAATAGAGTAGTGGCGACGCTGCGCGATACACCCTCCCCTGCAACTTTACTTCGGCGGAATGCATCATGCACGGTTTCGTTACATTCGAATTTAAGCTGTCCATCCTTGATCGCCTTGCACAGTTCAAGGCGAAGCTTAAGGCTATGGGGAGTTCGAGACCAAGGGTCCGGCGGTATCAGCATACCAACTAAGGATCCTGCCTCATCCAACAAGCGGACTATCGAGATGTCCGTGCGCGAATATTCTATGAACATAGTTCGCCCGGTCGAGTCGCTACGTAATATCTCCGCATTCCGGTATTTTAGATAGGCGAAATTAACGTAAGCGCCTCCATATTTCGAGGAGCTTTTAATCACCACCTTTTCGCGAACCATAACGAACTCGTCTGCATTTTGGAATTCTTCAGGCAGTGAGTTGGCGGGCATAGCTCGCGCACTCATCCTTAAATGAAATATGTCAAGCGGAGTGTGCCCTTGCAGGGATGAATGCGGCCAGCCATTGTAATCTGATAATACAATATCCAACGCACTGTGTAGCTCATCCAACGTGATGAGCAACTTCAAGGGATCTTTCGACTTCGGTGAAAGTCTCTCAATGATTTTATCCAGACTATTACTGCCTGTCGTCCCTATGACTCGGTGGGAAAAATGCTCAGTTAAAAACCTAAAAAACCGTTCTATAAAAGGTCGATCATTTGGAACGTGTACTCTGCCGAACTCAGCTACGCAGCCGACACGGTCTTGAAGTACTGTTAATACGTGTTTAGCTCTATGTGCCCAAGCGTTATCCAGCTTAAGCGTAGACCAGGTTTCCCAGGCGCAGCCCTCTTCAGACGGGAAACCACCTTCCATCATGTAAGATGTTTCGGGTATGCACAGTGGAGGCCGGCGGTGAGGGGCCATTGAATTGTAGACAGCTGATAAAAGATCTATCTGATCATAACTTCGTCCAAGTGCAATCGAATAGCCAAGCACGCAACGAGAAAATACATCAATCAGTGTTATGAGCCAAATTCTTAAAATCTCATATCGCACGGGCTGGCCATACCGATCGGTCTCTTCAATTACAAGTCGAATATCAACTTCGTGCCCGTCCGCTTCAACATCCTCCATGATATCGGTAGGCGTTACAATATCTCGCACTCTTGATTCGTTGTAGTCAGCTTCGGACTGCGATTTGAGAGTTTTCGCAGTTTTGATCAGATGAGATCTGAGAGCCGACCTCGCTTTGGTCTTTCTACAGAAGGGATACTTTGTATCCGGTATCTCAAGAGAGGCACAAAGGGCCAAAAATGCGGAGTGCAGCACAGCAAAGTGCTCCCCCCCCTCTTTGCGCGGTTTATACTTGCGCGCCTGAGCACCCAACCACTCCCTGAGGGCATTGTGCTCATCGATTAGCTGTTGAAAAACGCCTGCGTCGCCCCTCTCCTCGGAGTCGACCTGCTGTTCTATCTCTTTCAAGCGGTTATATTTATCAGCTGAGTTTCGCCAGTAAGGTATGGCGCCTTTGAAACCTAGCACCCGTCCATCGTCGTCTCGGGACTCACAGCGTTTGATCATTCGATACAGCGTCGACCGATGAATTCCATATTTTTCTTCCACCTCCTCAACGCTTGCATCTTCATTCAAATAAGCTTTGATTGCATTCACACGTGAGAGCGCATCAGCCCGCAGGTCTTCAGGTATGAGGTCGGCATCAACGGGTGGCCAGAGATTGCAGTCGCCACCATCGACCTTGAACTGAACCCGTGAAAACCTCTTACCTTGGCTCATGAGCGTCGCCTCTGATCTCGAATCTCATCTGGCCATAGATCTTTGTGGTCTTAATATCGGGAACGTTTATTGAGCCGCGGCGGACCATCTCAAAGAACAACGCCGCTGCTCTGTCTGCGAAATCCAGATTCAGTGCCCGAATGGCATCTTGCACCGTCCTAGCGTTATCTCTAACAATTCTCAAGCCACGATCCAAATTTCGGTTAGTCAACGAATCGCGTCGTTTAACAATATAGGACAACATATTTAAATAATTAACCGATTCTACCTGTCGGCCATCCAAAAACTGCCGCCCTATGAACTCAATACAACTTCCATTTTTTTTCGCCGTAGCTAATTATTTCACTACGAACATCTTCGTTGATGCCTTTTTCAAAAAAAACCAAACAATCTGATACGTTAGTTTCATAGGCTACCGGAATAGCGAATTTTCCGTAGGTGCTCGTGAAAACCTGCTCATTGAGTCTCAGAGATACCGCTAATGGATCGAATTCCACTGAAGCCCATCGCCAGAGGCTGGCGCGGTTGAAGAACTTCACCCGCTCATTCTTTTTCAAACTGAACGCCACAAATTCTGGCGCCCCCTTTGGACGAAGACACGATTCAAATGAAACAAATGTAGTCATTTTCATCATCCTGCTCGACTCGACCGCTGCATAGTCGATTTAAAACAGTAGCTTACAAAGTTTCACATTTGCGCACCGGCCGGGCGTTTCGCAAATTTACAGAAATTATGCTCCAGAGGCCTTTTTTGGCTTAGAATATTTGTTAGTTAAAAATTCATATTTAGCTGAATAGGCTATAACGCACGCTGATAAAGACAAAATCTTTATCTGCAATATTCAAATATGACCAAAAATTGAGATAACATATGCAAAAAACAATAGTCGAACAAACGGCTAGAAAAGTTTCAAATTCAAAATTTCGCTATTTTACAGAATTGCAAGGTCAAAGGTACCCGGAAGTGAAGATCGAAATTTCAGAGAAGTAAAAATCTAAATTGCGGAATTGTTCCTGCATTTGGATATTTCCTTCCATCTCAGTGCTACTGGAACGTCCTGAGATTGCGCGCAGCCTCTGGCTGGGCCAACCAGCTTGAAGGCCGCACCATTCCCACTGGTGGCTACTTTGGCACCAAGACCTTGTCGTACACGGTACGCGAGCCCGTCGGCGTAGTCGGTGCCATCGTGCCCTGGAACTCGCCGCTGATGATCACCGTGTGGAAGCTCGCCGCATTGCTGGCGGCTGGCTGTACCGTCGTGATCAAACCATCGGAAGAAACCCCGCAGTCGGCCCTGCTCCTGGCGTTGCTGGCGCAGGAAGCCGGCTTCCCGGACGGCGTGATCAACGTGGTCACCGGCTACGGCAACGAAGTCGGTCGCGCCCTGTGCGAACACCCGGATGTCGCCAAGATCAGCTTCACCGGGAGTCCCGAGGCCGGGCGTGAAATCCAGCGCACCGCCGGGGTGCTGTTCAAGCGCGTGGCCCTGGAATTGGGCGGCAAGAGCCCGCAGATTGTGTTCGACGATGCCTCCTTCGACGACGCCCTGCGCGGCTGTACGCTCGGTCTGTTTGCCAACCAGGGCCAGGTGTGTGCAGCCGGTTCGCGGATCCTGGTGCAGCGCAGCCTCGCCGAACGTTTCGGTGCCGCACTGGCCGAGGCCGCACAGGCCGTGAACGTGGGCGATCCTCGCGAGCCCGGCGTACAGATGGGCCCAGTGGCCAAGAAGGCGCAATTCGATCGCGTCAACCGCTACATCCAACTGGGTATCGACCAAGGCGCCACACTGCTCGCCGGCGGCGTCTCGGCGCCTAAGAAGGGCTGGTTCGTGCGCCCGACGATCTTCGCCAACGCCCGCAACGACATGGAAATCGCCCGGGACGAGATCTTCGGTCCCGTCGGCACCCTCATTACGTTCGACAGCGAAGACGAAGCGATCGCCCTGGCCAACGACAGCAGCTACGGCCTAGCGGCCACGGTCTGGACCCGCGACCTGGTCAAAGCGCACCGTGTCGCGGCAGCGGTGAAAGCCGGCGCCGTGGGTATCAACTGCTGGAGCCCATTGGACGCCAACCTGCCTTGGGGTGGCGTCAAGACCAGCGGTATCGGGCGTGAAGGCGGGTTCAGCGGCGCGCTGGCCTACACCGAGGAGAAAGTCATCACCGTGCTGCTGCCGGCCTGAGCACACGCCTTGACCTGACCGAGCCACCCTCCAACGTTGAGGGTGGCCATTGAACCGTGCATCGCTCCGTGGAGAGCCTGATATGAACCCAATAGATCAACCGACAATCGATCGGTACCCGACTTCCTTGCGCATGCTGCACTGGGTGCGTGCGGTGCTGGTCCTGGGCCTGCTGTGGGTCGGCTGGCACATGACCGGCATGAATGATGAAGTGGCGAGCAAATACGAGCTCTATTACCCGTGGCACAAGTCCTTCGGGGTGTTGACGTTCCTGGTGGTCCTGACTCAGCTCGCCGTGCGTTTTCGCACCCCCAAGCTGCCGCAGCCACTGGAAACCCTGGCGGGGTATGAACGGTTCCTGTCACGCCTGACGCAGCGCGTGATGTACGTGCTGCTGGTGATCGTGCCGTTGATGGGCTACTCCATGTCGAGCACCTACACGATGAGCGACGGGGTGTTCTTTTTCGGGGTTAACCTGCCGGAACTGTTGCCAAAGAATGACGATTGGTTTGCGGTGTTCCAATGGCTGCACAAAGTCCTCGCCTATACGTTGCTGGTCCTGATCGTGCTGCATGTGGCGGGGGCCCTCAAGCATCGCTTCTACGACCGCGATCCGCGCAACGACGTGCTGCGCCGCATGCTCTGAATGCATGAGGCGTTGACGCAAAACGTCAACGCCTGCCTGGACCTGCAACAAACCTCAATGACGACTCAGAACGTCGCCCACACAATGAACTGCATGTACGCGTTGGTCGACGCGCTGCCGCTCTGCCCGCCTCCGTTGCCAAACCATTTCTCGGGTTTATAGAGGCCGATCAACGGCGAGAGTGTGACGTTATCCGTGACCAACCAATCCAGGAACAGGTCCACCTCCCGCGCCGCGAAATCCCGTTCATTGCGACGGGACAGTTGGTGGTAGTCAAAGGCCATCGCGTTCAGGGTCAATTTCTCGGTTGGCCGAACAGAGAGCAGCACGTCGTTGATCTGCATATTCGACGTTACTGAACCGGCGTAGTTGGACGCGATTTTACCCTGGAAGCGTTTGCGAAAGCCGCCCTGGAACAGGAAATCCCACCCTTAGGAATCAGGCCAGGGACATGAAATAACGTGGTAACGGGCAGGGTTCCAGGCTAATGGGACCCTGTCCTGCCCACCGTCCGTGCGGGTCGCGCAAAGCTGTCCTGGCCGTCGCTCCCTAACCAAAGCGTGGCATCCTTCCACGCCCCGACGGTCACTAACTCTTCCAGGGTTTCCAGCAGGATTTTTTCCCAGCTCAATGCCAGGCGACTGCTCCTGCGCTCCTTGAGCGTGGTCAACGAAACCGTCGACCGAATACCTGGCCTCTCGATGGCATGGCCGACCAAGATCCCCTTGGCGATATCTTCCTGCACTGCCGCATGGGCCAGGATCGAGTACCCCATGCCTTCCGCCACCATGCGCTTGGTCAGGCTGACACTGTCAACGTCGAATATCACATTCAAATGAAATCCGCTCTGCGCGGCCACTTGTTCAATCAGCCGCCGGTTGCTGTGGGGCAAGCCGGGGAGGATCAGCGGGAAATCCGCCAACCCCATGATGCGCACCGATTTCGGCGCTTCGCCTGGCGGCCCGACCAGTACCATTCGCTCACTGAAAATCGGCCTGACATCAAAGGCCTCAAGCAACGGCTGGTTGTACACCACCGCGACCTGAATGCGTCCATCCAGCAACCACTCCTGCAGCGACGTGCTCAAGCCTTCCAGTACATGCAATGAGGCCTTGGGCCAACGCTCGTGAAAACGCCGGATCAACTGCGGCCCGACGATGGTCCCGATCGCAGGGGGCAGCCCGATTGCCAGGTGCCCGCGCTCCTCGACCGCGCTGTTACGCACATGGTCGGCGGTTTCTTCCATGTAGCGCAGCATGACGTCCGCGCGCTCCAGCAGACGTGCCCCGGCGGCCGTCAGTTCCACTCCCCTGCCATGGCGAATGAACAGTGCAACCTGAAGCTGCTCTTCAAGCTTGGCGATCTGCCGACTGAGCGCCGGTTGAGCGATAAAAAGCTCTTTTGCGGCTCGGCTGAAGCCGCCGCACTGAGCCACTTTTACAAAGGAGCGGAGTTCTCGAATGTCCATCGTACTCACCATGCCGTAATGGCATAGCTTTGTATCAAAATAAGGTTTTTGTGCCTAGACTTAGTTTTTTCTATGCTCAACGCAGATAGCTGAAGGCCCAGCTCGCCCTTCAAGGGACGTGTTACCACAAGAATAATGATGCCCACTATTGGGTCAGGAAATGCCATGAATCAGTTAAAGAAGCTCCACGTGCAGGTGCTGATCGCACTTGTCGCTGCCGTCATTCTCGGTTTTGCCGCACCACAATGGGCGGTCGCCATGAAGCCCCTCGGACAAGCGTTCATTGCCTTGCTGAAAATGATGCTGGCGCCGATCGTCTTCGTGACCCTCGTGCATGGTCTTACCCACGTTCAGGACATGCGTAAACTCGGGCGGCTCGGTATCAAATCGCTGGTCTACTTTGAAGTGGTCAGCACGGTGGCGATGCTCATTGGCTTCATCCTCGTAAACGTCGTTGAACCGGGAGTGGGCCTGCATGCGACCAGCCTGAATGAGTCCAGTGAGGCGATCAAGGCAACCTCCGCCGCAGGCGGTGTGTCCATGATCAACTACCTGCTGGGCCTGATCCCTCACACACTGGTCGACGCCTTCGCCAAGGGCGACATCATTCAAGTACTGATTATTTCAGTGCTGGCCGGTATAGCGATCAATCGCGTATGCGCCCCGGATTCTGTCGCGGTAAAAGCCCTTGGCGAAGCGCAGAACATCCTGTTCAAAATGCTCAGCTTCATCATGAAGCTCGCTCCTCTGGGTGCGTTTGGCGCCATGGCTGCGGCCATCGGCAGCTACGGCGGTGACACCCTTCTCTACTTGCTCAAGTTGATCGTTGTCTACTACGCCGCCTCGCTGATCTTCGTGTTCGGCATTCTGGGGTCGATCAGTTGGTCCATCGGCTTGCCGTTCGGCAGCGTGCTGCGCCTGATTCGCGATGAAATCCTGCTGGTATTCGGCACCGCCTCCGGCGAAGTGGTATTCCCACGACTGATCGAAAAGCTCAAGCGCAGCGGTTGCGATGAAGTGGTGGTCGGTTTTGTGCTTCCAGCAGGTTATAGCTTCAACCTCGACGGCACCGCGATCTACATGGCGATTGCCATCGGCTTCATCGCCCAGGCCACCGACACACCGTTCTCGCTGATGCAGCAATTGGGTCTGCTGGCCATCCTGAGTATCACCTCCAAGGGCGGAACCACCGTGGCAGGCGGCGCCTTCATCAAACTGGCCGCGACTCTGCAATCAGTGCAAACCCTGCCGCTGAGTGGCCTCGGGCTTCTGTTCGGCATCGACCGCATCATGGCCACCGCCACCGCCCTGACCAATATCGTCGGCAACACAGTCGCGGTATTCGCCATCGCCCGCTGGGAAGGCGCCTTCAACCCTGAAGACTTCGAGCGCGAAACCGGCCGTAAACCGAGCCGCAGCCTGCTGCGCCCGCCGGTGGAAGCCCAGTCGGCCGAGTTGCCCATCGAGCCGGCGCATAAACCTCATATTCAGTCACCGCGTCCCTGACAGGAAAGCTCCATGAATCGTCTGCCCCCTATCGACCCGAACAACCTCAGCGATGCGCAGCGCCCGGTCTACGAGCGCATCGCCAACGGCCCGCGCAAAGGCGTGCGAGGCCCCTTGGCCATCTGGCTGCATCGGCCTGAACTGGCCGAGTGCGCCCAGGCGTTGGGCCGCTACTGCCGCTATGACACCTGTCTGGATCCGCGCCTGTCCGAGTTGGCCATCCTGATGATGGGGCGCCACTGGCTCGCCGAATACGAATGGGCCGCCCATAAGCCGTTCGCGCTGGAGGCGGGTTTGGCGCCGCAGATCATTGATGCCATTCGCGATGACCTGCCGCCAGCGTTCGAAAACGCCGATGAAGCGCTGGTTTACCGCTTCATTCGCGAACTGCATGCCCAGCGTGCAATCAGCGACGACCTGTACGCCGAATTCACCGTGCTGTTGGGCACCGATGCGGCTGTCGACCTGGTCGGCATCGCGGGCTACTACAGCCTGATCTCCATGACCATCAAGGTATTCGAAGTGCCCCCGCCCGCCGGCGCCACTGCCGAACTGCCGACTACATTGAACTGAGGATATGTACATGACCGATACTCTTCCAAAAAGCGACCGTCTCAAAGGCAAGATCGCCATCGTCACCGGTGCCGGTTGTGTTGGCAGTGGCTGGGGCAACGGCCGAGCAGTCGCGGTGTTATTCGCCATGGCCGGTGCCAAGGTGTTCGCGGTTGATCGTGATCTCGGAGCCATGGAGGAAACGCTGCAGCGCATTCGCGATGCGGGCGGGGAAGTCACGCCTTATGCCTGCGACGTCACCAACACCCAGGCCGTCGCCGCAATGGTTGCCGCCTGCAAAGAGACCTATGGCACGGTTGATATTCTGGTGAACAACGTCGGCGGCTCGGCAGCGGGCGGCGCCGTTGCCTTGGCTGAAGAAAAGTTTGATGCGCAGATTGCCCTGAACCTCGGCAGCGTCTTCCTGACCTGCAAGCACGTGCTGCCACTGATGGAAGCCCAGGGCAGCGGTTCGATCATCAACACCGCCTCAACGTCCGGCATTCGCTGGACGGGTTCGGCCCAAGTGGCCTACGCGGCCAGCAAAGCCGGGATCATCCAGTTGTCGCGTGTGACCGCAGTGGAATACGCGCCCAAGGGCATCCGCGTGAACACCGTGGTACCCGGGCAGTTGCACACACCTATGGTCGAAGTACGCCTGGCCGGGCAACGCACCGGCGGTGATGTGAGCAAATTACTCGACACCCGCCTGGCCCGCATTCCCCTCGGGTTCATGGGCGATGGCCGCGACACTGCTTACGCGGCGTTGTACCTGGCCAGCGATGAATCGCGCTTTGTCACCGGCACTGAAATCATCGTCGATGGCGGCATGACCGCGCGTTGCGACTAAGTCACTGTAAAGGCTGCACAGATTGCAGCCCTGCCCACCTAACCAATCAGAGTCGAACATGGACGATCTATCTTTCGTTCAGGCGGCACGCCGTCTGTTCATTAAACGCAGCCTGATCGCTGCAGCCGGTATCGGCCTGGTTGGCGGTGCATCTGAGCAAACTTTCGGAGCCAACATGCCGATTTTATCCAACCCTGGGGGCGCGTGGGATTGCCACACCCATATCTACGGCCCTTGGGCTCAGTTCCCTCTACCAGCCGATGCAGCCTATACACCTGAACCGGCGCCTTTTACCGAGCTGCTGGCACTACATCGTCGGCTGGGCATCCGCCACGGCGTGCTGGTACAGGCCGCGCCGTATGGCACCGATCATTCTGCCATTTTGGAAGCGATTGCCAGCAGCCAAGGTGCGTACCGCGGTGTCGGCATCATTGATGAAACCACCACCGATGCGCAGTTGCAGGCGCTGCATGACGGGGGCCTACGCGGTATCCGTTTCAATTTGATGGGCCACCTGCCTGGCGCACGTGATCCTGAAAAACTGCGCGTTCTGGCTGAGCGCGTCGGCCCATTTGGATGGCATGTACTGGTGCATGGTGAATTACCTACGCTACTGCCTTTTCTACAAGCCTGGCGCGACCTGAAAACGCCGTTGGTCATCGATCATATGGCACGTCCGGACCTCACTCAGCCTGTTGATCCGTTGTTGATGAGTCAACTGCGTGCTGAGCTGGGCCATTCCAATCGCTGGCTCAAACTATCGGGCGTCGACCGCGCCATGCAAGGTCGGCCCGGCCCCTGGCCGCAGGCGCTGGACCAGGTTCGTGCGCTGCTTGAGTGCGCGCCGGAACGCGCTATCTGGGGGTCGGACTGGCCGCATCCGAACATCAAGGGGCCTGTGCCTGATGACGCCGCGCTACTCGCCTTCATTCGCCAGGTGTGCGACAGCCCTGCCCTGCAGCAGGCGGTCCTGATCGATAACCCGGCGCGCCTTTACACCTGACGTCTGCCCCTTGCGGAGTGACAAGATGAACGATATCACCTGGGCTCCCAGCGTGCGCGTGCCAGACCCAAGGGTGCGCGAACTGGACCCTCGATTTGCGCATTACCGTATTGCCCATGCCAAGGTCGAGCGTCTCGGCGGTGGTCTGCGCTGGGCAGAAGGCCCGGCCTGGTTTGCCGACGGACGCTTCATGCTGTTCACCGATTTGCCCAACGATTGCATCATGCGCTGGGACGAGGCCACCGGCGTCCTGGGCGTGTTTCGCCAGCCCGCCAACCAGGCCAATGGCATGACGCGCGACCGTCAAGGCCGCTTGCTGGTATGCGAACACGGCGGGCGGCGAGTGACCCGCACCGAGTACGACGGCAGCATCACGGTGCTTGCCGATAGCTTCGCGGGAAAACCGCTGAATTCGCCGAATGACATTGTGGTGAGGTCTGACGACAGCATCTGGTTCACTGATCCGCCTTTCGGCCTGATCAGCGACTACATGGGCCGTCAAGGTACGCCGGAACTGCCGGCCAACCTTTATCGCCTCGATGCGGATGGCACGCTGCACTGCGTCGCTGAAGACCTCGAAGGCCCCAACGGCCTCGCCTTCTCCCCAGACGAAAAAACCCTTTACCTGGTCGAATCCCGCGCGCATCCGCGGCGGATCGTGGCCTACAGCGTCGATAGCCAGGGCTGCCTCAGCCAAAGGCGCGAGCTGATTGATGCCGGCAGCGGGCTGCCGGATGGTCTACGCGTGGACGTGGACGGCAACCTCTGGTGCGGCTGGGGCGCACCGGAGCCAGGCATGGATGGCGTGCGCATCTTCGCCCCCGACGGCAGCGCCATCGGGCATATCGACTTGCCGGAGCGCTGCGCCAATTTGTGCTTCGGCGGGCCTCGCGGTAATCGTCTGCTGATGGCCTCAACCACTTCGCTGTATGCGTTGTTCGTCAACACCCGTGGCGCTTGAAACGAGCGCCTAAATAGAGAAGGTAGCACCATGAAAAAAACAAGATCTGCCCCGATGTTAGTGACCACCGGCCTGGTCAGCTTGCTCGGTTTCTCTCAGTTAGGCGAAGCGGCCGAGCTGAAGGTCATTGCCAGTGGCGCACTCCGGGGCGCCATGGAACACCTTCAACCGGCCTATGAAAAAGCCAGCGGCAACACCCTGAGTTTCAGTTGGGGGCCTTCGATGGGCACCTCACCGGAATCCATTCCAGAGCGCATCAGGCATAAAGAGCCGATGGACCTGGCGATCATGGCCGACGAAACCCTGGAACTGCTCTCGGCCACCGGCGCCTTCGACATGACGACCCGCCGCGAAATCGCGGATTCACGCATTGGTGTTGGCGTACCTCACGGCAAAGCGAAGCCGGATGTCTCAAGCGTCGCGGCGTTGAAAGCAGCCCTGCTGAACGCTGACAAAATCGCTTATTCCCAGGGCGCAAGCGGCGTATACATCCGCACCGAGCTGTTCCAGCGTTTGGGTATCAGCGATCAAGTGAAAAACAAGACCGTCGAAATCGCCGGCAAGGAACTGGTAGGCACAGCCCTGGCCAGGGGAGATGCGGATATCGGCATGCAACAGATTAGCGAATTGAAAGTCACCCCCGGTGTCGATTTCCTGGGCCCGCTGCCAGAGGAGGTGCAGAAAGTCAGCCGTTTCTGCGCCACCGTTGCACACCAAACCCAAAATGCGCTGCCTGCGCGTGAATTCATTGCCTTTCTCAACAGCCCAGCGGCACGCCGTCTGCTTGAAGAGAGCGGCCTTGAGCCAGCGAAAAACGCGAATACCCAGGAGTCCAAATAATGAAAATAGTCTCGCGTCTTCTACTCGGAGCCACCTTTGGCCTGGCTTCTGCCGTTGCGATGGCCGCTGGTGCTCCACTGAAGCAAGAGCTGGTTCGCTACGACAATGTACAAATCGAGGTCAATGCCCAAGGTACCGGGCCGGTGATTGTGATGTTGCCCTCGCTGGGTCGCTCGGGTCGCGATTATGATCAGGTCGCCGATTATCTCCAGGCCGACGGATTCCGTGTGGTCAGGCCGGAGCCACGGGGCATAGGGCAAAGCAAAGGGCCGATGGAAAACCTGACCGTGCACGACTTTGCCCGTGACGTCGCGGCGGTGGTCGAGCATGAAAATAAAGGCCCCATCGTGGTGGTCGGTCATGCCTGGGGCAATTTCGCGGCGCGCATGCTCGCGGCGGATCGTCCCGATTTGGTGCGCGGCGTGGTCATGGCTGCTGCGTCCGCTGGCAAGGTTCCGCCAGGCTCCACTGAAAAACCCATCAACGCAGAGATGCGTCAGGCCATCGACGGCGCGGGCGATATGTCGCTTTCCGAAGAACAACGCCTTATCTATCTGCGCAAGGCATTCTTTGCCCCCGGCAACGACCCCAAGGTATGGCTGGGCGGCTGGCACCAGGCGACCCACGATGCCGAAGGCCATGCGCGCAACATCACCCCGGTGGACGACTACTTCGCCGCCGGCAGTGCGCCGATTCTCGATTTGCAGGGCGAGGCAGACACTGTGGCTCCACGGCGTTTCTCAGGCGTGCTCAAAAGCATGCTCGGCGACCGGGTCCAGGTGGTGGTATTGAAAAATGCCGGCCATGCCATGGCTCCGGAACAACCCAAGGCGATGGCGGATGCAATCGCCGCGTTTGCCAAGGCGCAGTACGCCCGCAAGCTGTAGAGCGCAAAAGCGCATCGAGCGTGTTTTCGTAAGTTTGAATGAGTGCTCCGAATCGAAAGGTTCGGAGCATTTTTTTGATCAATCGAGCCCCATTTTTTTCAAGCGTGACGCCAATGTCGTTGGCTTGATCCCCAGCAACTGGGCTGCACCATCCTTGCCGAACATCTTGCCGCCACAGACCGCCATTGCGGCGCTCAAATTATCCCGCTCAAGTGTACGTAGCTCCTGCTCGGTCATGATCCGTTCACTGACCTGCGCCACTGCCACTTGCTCAGTCGTCGCGGTGTTGGGCAGGTCTATGTTCAGTTCCGCTCCGGTCGCTGTAATCAACGCGCGCTCGATGACGTTCTGCAGTTCGCGGATATTGCCTGGCCATTCGTAAGCCTGCAGGCGCGCCATGTCCCCTTTATTCAAGCGATGACCGGGCATGTTCAAGCGGGCACCGATGAGATGGAGAAAATGCAAGGCCAACAATGGGACATCGGCACGGCGCTCACGCAGGCTCGGTGAGTGAACGGGAAATACATTCAGCCGGAAAAAAAGGTCTTCACGAAAGCGCTTGGCTTGCACTTCCGCACGTAAATCGCGGTTGGTGGCGGCAATGATCCGTACATCCACACTGCGGGTTCGCTCCTCACCGACACGCTCGAACTGCCCTTCCTGCAATACACGCAGGAGTTTGCTTTGTAACTCCAGGGGAATCTCACCGATTTCATCCAGAAACAAGGTGCCGCCGTTGGCCAGCTCGAAGCGACCGACACGATCACGTACTGCGCCGGTGAACGCTCCACGCAAATGGCCAAAAAATTCGCTTTCAAACAGTTCTGCCGGTATAGCCGCACAATTGACACGAATCAGCGGCTGATCCCGACGCTTGCTGGCCTGGTGAATGGCCCGGGCGATGAGTTCTTTACCGGTGCCTGATTCACCATGGATCAATACGTTGGCATCGGTGGGGCCGACGACATTTATCTGTTGGACGATCTTCAGAATCGGCTCGCTCTGCCCGACGATATCGCGATAGTTGTGCTCAATATGAATTTCTTCCTGCAGGTAGGCGTTCTGCTCTTCGAGTCGCTGCTTCAGGGTTTTCAGTTCAACCAGCGCGTTCTGCAACTGCAATTCGGTGGTGCGCCGTTCGGTGATATCGCGAAATACCACCACCGCTCCGATGATTCGGCTGTCACTGATCACCGGCGTACTGGTGAACTCCACCGCAAATGAGGTGCCATCGCGCCGCCAGAACACCTCTTGCCGCCCCTCATGCACCATGCCGTCATGCACGGCCTTGTAGATCGGACAGTCCTCCACCGGATAGTGGGCGCCATCGGCATGCGTATGGTGATGGATGCGATGGATGTTCTTGCCGATCATCTCTTCGGGGGCCCAGCCCAGCATGCGGGCACCCGCTGGGTTGACAAAGGTCGCTAGCCCATCGCTGTCGATGCTGTAGATGCCATCACCCACCGAACTGAGCAGTAGTTGCTTGTCACGTTCAGTCTCCTTGAACAGGTTCAGGATATTGCGCCACTCGATAAGGCCGCCACGCATGGTGCGTTCGGTTTCAGCCTGATCGCGCTGGTAGCGCTGCTGGCTCTTTTCACGCAGCACCAGTATCAGTTGCTGTACGCCCTTGACCACCAGGCGGGTGGCGGAGATTTCCAACTCGATCCGCTCGCCGCTCTTGCAATTGCAACGCAGCTCATCGGTCCAGCCCCGCCCTTTGTCCATGACCGCCTGAGTGAACACGATCAGGTCCGCCAATTGGTGACCGAACAGCTTGCTGACGGGAAACTCCAGCAGCTCCTGGCGCGGGTAGCTCAGCAGTTGGCAGGCCGCAATGTTCAAGTCCACGAAGCGATCGTTATAAGGGTCCAGTAGCGCAATGGCCTCGGCACAGTGCTCGAATACCATGTGGCGTGAGGGATAGGCCAGGTCCGTCCAGCCGTCTAAGGAGTCAGTGTCGCGCATGCCTACGAAATCCCGTAATTACAAGGTGTGACCAGGTTCATTTATACGGAATTTCGTAACCCACAAATAGTCCCGGTTTGCGCTTAAAAAACCAGTTCACCTCTCAGTTCAAGCTCGATCCAAAACTACGAAATCTCGTTAAACGCATCACGAACATTCGTATATCTACGTAATTAAGTAGTGTTCTGTCCAGCCAGAACTGATCCTTTATTTATCGATAAAAAATAAATATCTATATTTATCAGTCAGATAAAAGATCACCAAGTTGCCATGAACCAACTGGCACGCCCTTCGCTATCTGTCTCTCGACGACTCGCCGATTCCGGCCGTCGATGACAGCCCCTCAGCACAGCGGAGTAAGACATGCCAAATGTAGAAATTGCCCACTATCAGGACGGTGACTTTCTGGTCAATTACGAGGAGAAAGTGTTCGAGGACGTCAAAGCCGAACCCGGCGAAAAAGCCTTGCTGACGTTTCATACCATCGCCTTTGAAGGCTCCATTGGCCTGGTCAATATGCTGCAAGCCAAACGCCTCCTGCGCAAAGGCTTCGAAACCAAGATCCTGCTCTACGGGCCTGGCGTGCAACTGGGCGTGCAGCGGGGTTTTCCGACGCTGGGCGCCGAAGCCTTCCCTGGGCATCTGGCCGTCAACAACCAGATCAAGGCGTTCATGTCCGAAGGCGGTGAGGTATACGCCTGTCGCTTCGCCCTTCAAGCCTTGTATGGCCAAACCGAGAAAGCCTTGATCGAAGGCATCCGCCCCATCAACCCGCTGGACGTCATGGACCTTCGCCTGCTGATGCGTCGTGAGGGCGCCATGATCATTGATACCTGGACGGCTTGACGCCCCCTTCTGAAAGGAGCGTGCGATGGCAACCTTCCTTGCCATCGCCGACACCGAACGCTCAAGGCCATTGAAACGTCGATCATCCCTGACAGGATCCCATGACATGCCTACCATTCGCGCCGCAGCCGTCCAGTTCAGTCCGGTGTTGTATTCCCGTGAAGCCACGGTCACCAAACTGTGTGACACGCTCCTGGACTTGGGTCGCAAGGGCGTTCAGTTCGCGGTGTTCCCGGAAACCGTGGTGCCTTACTACCCTTACTTTTCTTTTGTGCAACCGCCCTTCGCCATGGGCAGGAGCATCTGCGCCTGCTTGAGCAAGCGGTCATCGTGCCCTCCGATGTCACTCGGCAAATAGGCGCAGCGTGCCGCGAAGCCGGTATCGTTGCCTGCATTGGCGTCAACGAGCGGGATGGCGGCACGCTCTATAACGCCCAACTGCTGTTCGACGCTGACGGCACGCTGATCCAGCATCGCCGTAAAATCACCCCCACCTATCACGAGCGCATGGTCTGGGGGCAAGGCGATGGCTCAGGGTTGCGCGCCACCGGCAGTGCAGTCGGTCGCATCGGCGCGCTGGCCTGCTGGGAACATTACAACCCGCTGGCGCGTTATGCGCTGATGGCCGACGGCGAACAAATCCATGCCGCGATGTTCCCCGGCTCACTGGTCGGGCAGATCTTCGCTGACCAGATCGAGGTCACCATCCGCCACCATGCGCTGGAGTCCGGTTGTTTTGTGGTTAACGCCACGGCGTGGCTGGATCCCGAGCAGCAGGCGCAGATCATGGCCGACACCGGCTGTGCCGTCGAACCGATTTCCGGTGGCTGCTTCACCGCCATTGTCTCGCCAGAAGGGAAATTGCTGGGCGAACCTTTGTGTACTGGCGAAGGCGTGATCATCGCTGATCTCGACTTCGCGCTGATCAACAAACGCAAACGCATGATGGATTCGGTGGGTCATTACAGCCGCCCCGAGTTGCTCAGCCTATTGATTGACCGTCGCGTCACGGCACATGTGCAAGAGCGGCGGGAAAGCGTCGAGGACGCCCTCCATGAATAATCTGAATGCATCACCGCCAGACAGCCAGCTTCTGAGCGCATTGCAATGCCATGGCGTGCGCTGGCAGGGTGCCGACGGCCTTACGCGTAAAGGCGGCGCCGGCCCGTCTGACCATAAGGCTCTGACCCTGGGCGAACACACCGCGATGGTACCGATGCTCAACCAGGCGTCGCAAAGCTCACCCTACTCCGCCGTGCCTGATGCGTCGGGGGCTCAGGCGCTGATCTTTCGCGAAGGACTGCAGGTGGGCCAGGTGCAGTTGCCGGGCATCCCTAACTTCTACGCCCTGAACACCGAAGACGGTACGCCGTACTGGAAAATCGCCACCTTGCACAGCAAGGATGTGCTGGCCACGACCGTTCTACAGCACTGCATTCGCATGAACGAGGCCGCCACGGCCTGCCAGTTTTGCGCCATCGGCCACTCCCTGGCCGCAGGCAAAACCATTGCCCGTAAACGCCCGGCGCAATTGGCGCAAGTGGCCAAGGCGGCGGTGGAACTCGACGGCGTCAAGCATATGGTCATGACCACGGGTACGCCGCTGACGTCCGATCGCGGAGCCGCCATTCTGTGTGAGTCGGCGGCGGCCGTCACCGCCGCTGTCGATCTGCCGATCCAGGCACAGTGCGAGCCGCCAGATGACGATGCCTGGTTCATGCGGCTCAAGGACAGTGGCGTGGTATCGCTGGGCATGCATCTGGAGTCGGTCACTGATGCCGTGCGTCAACGCATCATGCCTGGCAAGGCTCAAGTGCCCCTGGAGCGCTACTTCAGCGCCTTTGAAGCCGCTGTCAACGTATTCGGCCGCGGTCAGGTCAGTACCTACATTCTTGCCGGGCTGGGTGACAGCGAAGAGGCAATTGTGCAGATGAGCGAGCGCCTCGCCCGCGCCGGCGTTTATCCCTTTGTTGTGCCGTTCGTGCCCATCGACGGTACCCCACTGGCCCATCACCCCAAGCCCGACAGCGCCTTCATGCAGCGGCTCTACCCGCGAATTGGCGCCAGCCTGCGCAAGCACGGCCTGCACTCGGATAACATCAACGCCGGCTGCGCCAAATGCGGCGCGTGCTCGGCCCTGAAACATCACGAGTAACGGGAGCCGCCAGCATGCCAATACAGACCTTTGCCCTGATCGACGACACGTTCGCCGACTTCCTCGCCGACGACCTGCTGGTCAAGCCAGCACTGGCCACATGGGAGCGTCAGGACTACTACGCGTTACGCCGCGCGGTGTTTTCCGATGAGCAGCAATTACTGGCTCAAGACCGCGACGAAAAAGACTTCCAGGCGATTCCGATCGTTGCCGTGGCGCATCATTGCGGCATGCCCGAACGGGTGGTCGGTGCGGTGCGCATCTATGAAACCGAACCGGGCGTCTGGTACGGCGGACGTTTGTGTGTGGAGCGCGCTTATCGACGCCACGGCATGATCGGCAAGGCACTGATCAATGAGGCGGTGTCACGCGCGATCGACCTGGGCTGCCGCACCTTTCTAGCCACCGTGCAACACGCCAACGAGAGCTATTTCCAGGGCCTGCACTGGCAAACCTTACAAGCCGTGGACGTGTGCGGACACGCGCACTGCCTGATGCAGGCTCAACTGGGCTGTTACCCCTTCATGCCTCGCAACGTAGCACTGCCGACACGCAAGGTGGTGCGGCATGACTGACCTCCAGACACACCTGCACGAACTGCTCGCGACGCTGCGCGACTCACCGGCCATGCTGGCCAAGCAAGCCATCGGCCAGGCTGCGGCGGCGCAGCCGAGCCAGGGTATCAGGGGCGACGATCTGTACGCATTGCCCGGTGACGACACTGCAGCTATCCGCTGCGGCGATCAATACCAACTGCTGGCCATCGAAGGCATGATCCCGGCTTTTGTCGAACAGGCGCCTTGGTTCGCCGGTTGGTCGGCCGTCATGGCCAATGTCAGCGACATCACCGCCATGGGGGGGCGCGCCACTGCGGTGGTCAATGCCTATTGGCACCATGATCCACACGCCACCGACAGCCTATTGGCCGGTATCCGTGACGCCTGCGCGGCCTACGGCCTGATCATAGCTGGCGGCCATACCAGCTTGGCGGCCGGCAATCCTGTGGCGCTGGCAGTCGCTATCACGGGCTGGGCGCGCAGCGTACTCTCGACCCTGCACGTCGCGCCGGGCCAGATCATCGTCATGGCGGTGGACCTGGATGGCCAGTGGCATGGTAACGCGCCCTACTGGAAAGCCTTCGAGAACGTGCCCGGAGCTCGTTTGCGCGAGAAACTCGAGGTGATCCCGCTAATGGCAGAAGCCGGCCTGTTACTCGCGGCCAAGGACATCAGCAACGCTGGAATTCTAGGCACCCTGTTGATGCTCCTCGAACCCACCCACTGCGGCGCACGGATTCACCTTGAGGCGCTGCCCATCCCGGTCGAGACGCCGATGGAGCGCTGGCTGCAAGCATTCCCCAGTTACGGCTTCCTGCTCACCCTTGAGCACGAAAACCTAGCTGCCGTGGAGGCAGCGTTCGCCGCTCAAGGCATTCACTGTGCCTGCATCGGCGAGGTCGATGACAGCGCCCGGCTGCAGGTGATTCAAGGCCACGAACAAGTCGAGTTCTGGAACTTGGCCAGCCACCCCTTTACCGGATTCAGCTATCCCGAATTCGCTCACCCTGCCCTCTCGAAGGAGCACTGACATGCCCGCCGTGAACATTCGCCTGCGTTGGCCCGATGGCCAGGAAAGCAACACCTATTCACCTTCAACGACCATCTACGAACACCTCCAGGAAGGCTGCACGTATTCCATGGCCGAATTTTTACAGCGCGCGGAAACCGGCCTGAACGCGGCCTCGGAACGTGTCAAACAGGTCAAGGGTTTCTACTGCAGTTCGGCAATGGACAGCCTGGGCGGCCTGCGTATACGGGCGCGCAACTTTGCCGACCCGCACGCCCGGGTCGAGGTCGTGGAAATCAAACATCAGGGCACCGGCACGGTTCATTACTCAGGCTTCGGCGACATCTGACGGCGCTGTTCAAATTTGAAGAGGACTTCACCATGACTCACTACACAACCATCGTCGTCGGCGGCGGCCAGGCCGGCCTTTCGGCCAGTTACTACCTGCAACAACAGGACATCAATCACGTGGTTCTGGAAAAACATACACTGACGCACACCTGGCGCAGCCAGCGCTGGGACGCCTTTTGCCTGGTGACGCCGAACTGGCAGTGCGCCCTTCCAGGCTATCCTTATACGGGTAATGAGCCCCATGGTTTCATGACCAAGGATCAGATCATCGACTACCTCGACGGTTTTATCGCCAAGGTCAATGCCCCGACCAAGGAAGGGGTTGCGGTACAGCGCATGACCGCACGCCCGGAGGGCGGCTACCTGCTCAATACGTCCAAGGGCGACTTCACCGCCGACCACGTCATTATCGCCAGCGGCGGCTATCACACACCGATCATTCCGCGTCTGGCCGAACGCTTGCCGACGCAGATCACGCAAATTCATTCCGAGCAGTATCGCAACCCGCAGGCCTTGCCCGAGGGCGCCGTGTTGGTCGTGGGTTCGGGCCAATCCGGTGCGCAGATCGCCGAAGACCTGCATCTGGCCGGGCGCAAGGTTTACCTGGCCGTCGGCGATGCGCCGCGTTGCGCACGCCTCTACCGTGGCAAGGACGTGGTCGACTGGCTGGCGCAGATGGGCTACTACGACATTGGGGTGGACACTCACCCGCTTCGCGAAGGCGTGCGCGACAACACCAACCACTACGTCACAGGGCGTGATGGCGGACGCGATATCGACCTGCGCCGCTTCGCCCACGAAGGCATGCAATTGTTTGGCAGGCTCGAAAGCCTGGAAGGCACCACGCTGAAATTTGCCTGCGACCTGGGCGCCAATCTGGAAGCTGCCGACGCGGTCTACAATCGCATCAACGCCAGCATTGACAAGTACATTGCCGAGCACTCGATCGATGCGCCAATCGGCACGCCCTACACGCCGCTGTGGGCGCCGAAAGAAGAGCGAAGTGAACTGGAGCTCACCGCCAGCGCCATCACCAGCGTGATCTGGTGCATCGGTTTCCAGCCAGATTTCAGCTGGGTCGATGTGCCTGTCTTCAATGGCCGCAGCTATCCCGGCCATACCCGCGGGGTTACCGCTCGGCAAGGCTTGTATTTCCTCGGTTTGCCATGGCTGCACACTTGGGGCTCCGGACGGTTTTCCGGGGTGGCACGCGATGCTCAATACGTGGTGCAACACCTGGCAGCGACAGGCCTGTGCCGGGAGCGGCAACAGGCAGTCTAGCGCTGAAGGAGTTGGCCCATGTTTGCCCAGGCGATTATCCGCCGGGAAAACATGGGCTTAAGACTGGTGCAGTTTATTGGCTCGCATACACCTGCTGCGCAAACTCGGCGATGGCATCCGCCATTGCACGCGGCTGCTCGGGCGCCATGGCGTGTCCGGCGTTGGCGATGGTCTTGTGTTCGACCCGGTCGCCGAGCATGGACTTGAGAATGTTCGGAATCACCACTGCGTCATGCTGTCCTTGCAGGTCAAGAATCGGTACGGTTTTGCCGGCCGACCAATAAAGTTCCACCGGCGTGCTGTCTCGCGCATGGTCCTGCGCCTGGTGGGTCTTGTCATACCATCCGCTCAGCCAGGGACGCGGGTCATTGCCGGGGGCAAAAAACGCCTCTTTGAGATAGTCGATACGCTTGGCTTCCGGCAACGAGTAATTACCCGCGCCTTTGATCGCCTCGACCATGCGCCCATAGGGTTTCTCCGATGAGCCGGCGGGCAACTTTCCTATCGATGCGGCCGCCAATACGATGCCATTGACCAGGTCCGGGCGGTCCACCGCCAGCACGCGTGCGGGCTGACTGCCCCAGGCATGCCCGACCACTACCGAAGGCCCGGTCTTGGCCATGTCCATTACCAGCGCGACGTCGGCGGCGAAGTCATGCAGCGTCGGTGTGTCCATGGGTCCCTTACTGCCCTTGACCCCGCGTGGTTCTGGGCGGATCACGCGATAGCCGTCAGCGGCCAGGTACCGTGCGACCTCGTCATAATCATTTGCGCCGCGCCCCTTAGAGGGCAGGATCACGATCACATGGCCCTTGCCCTGGTCCAGCGCTTCGATATGGACGTTGCCCTTCTCGGCCACCAGTGTACGTACCGAATCATCGGCATTTCCCGGCAGGCTATAGGCTACGAGGCCAGCGACGATTAAGGATTGCATGACGCGAGTGTAGTGCATTGGATGAGCCTTTTTATTATGGGTGTGAACACTCAGGTTTATGCACCGGGAAGAAAATAACCAATACCGATATCTCATGGTGTTCGATGCCTGTCGGGCATGGCCCTACCCTGCATGGATCCCCTCCAAGTCCCATGCCCTGCCGTTATGGACACCTATGGTTTAAAGGTCTTGGCGCGAACCAGAACGCCGCCCATATGCTTCCAAGCTCCTGAATACAACAATAATGGAGCCCCATGAATACACTCACCGCCGCTCAAGTCACGCCCCAGGAGGCGCTGGAGTCCAGCGCTTGTCGCAAAGCCGCGATACGCTTGATCCCGTTGCTGGCCATCGCGTATTTCTTCAACTATCTGGACCGAACCAATGTCGGGTTCGCATCGTTGACGATGAACGACGATTTGGGGCTCACCGCGTCCCAGTTCGGTTTTGCGGCCGGCATCTTTTACGTCGGTTATTGCCTGTTCGAGGTGCCCAGCAACCTGGCGCTTTACCGCTTCGGTGCGCGCCGATGGCTGGCCAGGATCATGATTACGTGGGGGCTGTTTTCGGCGTCCACAGCGTTGGCGCAAGGGCCTGTCAGTTATTCGGTCATCCGCCTGCTGGCCGGCATCGCCGAAGCCGGCTTTTTCCCCGGCGTCATCTTCTTCCTGTCGTTGTGGTTTCCCATCCAGTATCGAACGCGGGTAATGGCCTGGTTTCTATTCGCCATCCCTGTGTCTTCGGTTCTCGGCGGGCCTCTGTCGGCTGCCATGCTGGCAATGGATGGCATCTGGGGTTTCCACGGCTGGCAGTGGCTGCTGGTGCTGCAAGGGCTGCCTGCCTGCGTACTGGGTGTGATGTGCCTGAACATGCTGGCCGACCGGCCCGCTGACGCAAAATGGCTGACCGTGGACGAGCGTCACGCGTTGCAATCGGCCCTCGATGCCGAGCACGAATCGAAGGGTTCCCACAGCTTTCGCGAGTCAATCAACGACGTGCGCGTATGGCTGCTGGCGGCCATTCTGTTCAGCTACATCATTGGCATCCTCGGCATCGGCGTCTGGCTGCCGCAAATCCTCAAGACCCATTCACTGACCACCACTCAAATCGGCTGGGTGTCGGCGATCCCCTATCTGATCGCCAGTGTTGCCATGCTGCTGTGGGCCAAAGTGCTAGCGCGCAAGCGTCGTTATGTCCTGCACCTTGCAATTACGTGCGCCACGGGGGCGGCCGGTTTTATCTTCTCGGTGGTCTATAGCGACCTGATTCCGGCGCTGATTGGCCTGACGGTCGCGTTGATTGGCTTAAGCTCGGTGCGCACCTGCTTCTACAGCATTCCGGCGACGTTCCTGAGCAAGCAGGCAGCGGCGGGTGGCATTGCGTTCATTAACGCGGTGGGCAGCCTTGGCGGCCTGGTGGGACCGTATGCAGTGGGCTGGCTCAAGGACGTCACACACTCATTCAATGCCGGTCTCATTGCGATGGCGGCCATGCTGTGTGTCGCCACGGTGTTGACGTTGATTTTGCGCTACGTGGTAAAGGAAGCCTGATACACCAAGGCCCCGGCGGGCTGATTAAACCGCCGGGGTTGCTCATCAATTGCAGTGGAACTTCTTCTGGCGAGCCATGAACGTCGAAAGCTCTCTACCCTCCCGGTTGTAGCGCTTGAGGGCCTTCGCCACAACGCCTAGCCCCACCTGGTCGGCATAGTAGGTCAACCCGGCTTTGTAACGGGGGAAGCCGTAGCCATGAATCCAGACCAGATCAATATCCGCAGGGTGCGCCACGATATCGTGCTCGATCAACCAGGCGGCCTCGTTGACCATCGCAAACAAACAGCGCTCTTCAATTTCGTGATCGGTGATGCTGCGGGGGGTGATGCTCCATTGTTGTCGATGATCCGCCAACAACTCTGCCAGCCAAGGGTCCGGCAACGCTTGGCGGCTGCCTGACGCGTAGCGATAGAACCCGAGGCCAGCCTTTTGCCCGAGCCGACCTGCGGCATACAACGTATCGACCCAATCGCAGCGTTTCTCACGCTCGCTCAACTGCGACAAACGCCCCTGACGGTTACGCCAGGCGACGTCCACGCCAGCCATGTCCCGCAATTCAAAGGGGCCAATGGGAAAGCCGAACGCACGCATCACTCGATCGACGGCTTCGGGAGACGCGCCCTCCTCCAGCAGGAACATGGCTTCTCGCTCTCGCGCCGCCAAGAGCCGATTCCCGACAAAGCCGTCGCATACCCCCACGGTGACCGCCACTTTGCCCAGCCGCAGCGCCAAACCAAGCACGGCAGCCAGCACAGACCTATCGGTTTGGGTCGTGCGAACCACTTCCAGGAGTTTCATCACCGGCGCCGGGCTGAAAAAGTGCATCCCCAATACCTGCTGCGGGCGACGGGTGCAATCGGCGATGGCTTCGACGTCCAGATATGAGGTATTGGTTGCCAGGATGGCGTCCGGCTTACACAGCGTATCCAGCTGGCGAAATACCTCGCGCTTGACCTCCATGTCTTCGAAAACAGCTTCGATGACCAGGTCGGCGTCCGCCACAGCGTCCATTGACGTCGATGGCGAGATCAAAGCCCGGCGTTCCTGACAGACTTGCTCATCCATACGCCCCTTAAGCAGCGCGTCGCGGTAATAGTCATCAATGTGCTTAACGCCGCGTTGCAGCGCTGCGTCCTGTACATCGATCAGGCTCACAGCAACACCTGCATTGGCCACGCAGATAGCAATCCCGCTGCCCATAGTGCCTGAACCGATGACCGCGACCTTTTCAATCCCACGTCCCTGGCCGTTAGCGGCGAGCGTGCGCGTGCGCCCCGCCAGGGCTCGCTCGGCGAAAAACAGATGCCGCAAGGCCTTGGCCTGGGCCGATTGCCGCCTTTCGATAAACAGCGAGCGCTCCAGCGCCATGCCGGCGTCAAACGACTCGGTCAGAGCCGCATTGATGGCCTTGAGCGCGGCCTGGGGTGCTTCTTGCCCAGCCAGCTTCTTCATCACCGCAGTAACTTTCGTTTCGAATTCAGCGCTGTTGTGGGCGGGCATCAACCGATCCCGCGTGCGCTCCCAAAAAGGATGGGTAAGGATAAAGCGCCTGGCGTGTTCGATGGCTGCACCTGGCAGGTCGTCGGCCACACAGTGGTCGACCAGCCCGACGGCCTGAGCCTGCGTCGCCGACAGGCGCTGCCCGCCAATCACGACATCAACGGCGACCAGCGGCCCACAGAGGCGAACCAGCCGCTGCGTACCTCCCGCGCCAGGTATCAAACCCAGGCTGACCTCCGGCAAGCCCAACACCGTGTGTTCATCGGCAATACGCAGATGACACGCCAGCGCCAACTCGAAGCCGCCACCGAGCACCGAACCATGCAAGGCCGCGATGACCGGCTTCTGGCTGTTTTCGATAACACTCAGAACGTCCGGCAGATGGGGCTCCATCAGGGGCTGGTCGAATTCCTTGAGATCGGCGCCGGCCACAAACGTCTTGCCCTGGCAGGTGATAACAATGGCCTGCACCGCAGGGTCGGACCCGGCCAGAGCGAGGCAGGCCGAGAGCTGTTGCCGAACGCCTTGGGACAAAGCGTTCACCGGCGGGTTGTTGATTGCGATGACAGCGATGCCGTCATCTGTTTTCAGGCTTACCAATGCATCCATGAGGGTTACCAGTCAGAGGAAGGAAATGGGATAGCTGAGGATCACCCGCGTGTCGTTGGCATTGCGCGAGAAGTCCGAGCGATACGCGGCGTTGCGCAGGCGTATGTCCAAGGCCTTGAGCGGTCCGCTTTGTACCCGGTACTGCAATTCGATATCCAACTCGCGCTCGCGGCCTGAATCGGTACTCAGAACCTGTGCATCAGTGCCTTTGACGTAGCGGGTCATAAAGGTCAGCCCCGGCAAGCCCCACGACGCCAGGTCACGGGCATAACGCAGTTGCCAGGAGCGTTCACCCTTCTCGGCAAAATCGCCCACCTGCACGAAGTTGACCAGATACGGGTCGGTGCCCTCGACGTAGGGAAACGCCGAATCCCCGCTCATGGCCTGATAACCCAGGCTGAATGCGTTGCCACGCCATTCGTATGTTGCCATCCCACTGAATGCGCGATTGTCGATCTGCCCGGCGCGTGCCTGTCCTTGATCATCAGTGATAAACAGCCGCAGGTCTGACTTAAACTTGCCCTCGCCGACTTCGTTGGCGCTGCTGAACCCCAGGTAATGCTGTTGGTAGACATCCTCCAGACGACCGACCTGGTAAGTCAGCTGCACCGTCTTCCAACGATAGGCAGCGCCTGCCAACTCAAAGGCACCGCCATCCAGCTGGCCGCTGAAGCGCCGGTTCTTATTATTGATGGCCAACCCTTGCGCGCCTGTGACATCGCGGTCAGTCACTTGGTCAAGGTGCCCGCCTATCAGCTCCAAGCCGCCCCACTCTCGGGACTCGAGCATGCCGCCGCGGAAGGTCTGCGGCAGTAAGCGACCGAAGTTTGATTGCAGGGTGGGCAGCTTGGGCATCAAGGTGCCCACCTTCAGCTCGGTTTTGGACACGCGCATTTTTGCGGTCAGCCCGGCCTTGGAATACTCATCGGGTGCCCTGCCGTCATCATGAACCGGCAGCAAGCCGGTACCGGTGCGGTCCGGGCTGGAGTCGAGTTTCAGTCCGACCATGGCGATTGCGTCCAGGCCGAAGCCGACGAATCCTGGGGTGTAGCCCGACTGTGCGCGAAGAATGAAGCCTTGGGCCCATTCATCGCGCTTTGATTGGCCGCTGCCATCACGAAAGTCGCGGTTCATGTAGAAGTTGCGCAGCTCCAGGTCGACTTTGGCATCCGCCAGGAAATCCGCGGCCTGTGCACTGGCAAGCCATGGCCCGGCGGCGACGATCACGCCCCAGGATGCAGCTGTTTTCTTATTATTCATGAGGGATTCCGGGCCGTACTCAGCCACACCGAACTCGGCTGAGGTCGGTGGGCCGATACGTGCGTCAATGTTGAGAGGGGTATCAGCGTACTGAGGTCATGTAGTCGCTGGCCTTGCCAGGAATCGATTGGCCCTGAATCTTGCCGAGAAACGCAATGGCCCGGGCCACGTCGTCTTCGCTCAGATAAGGCGTTTGCGGGAACGAGTGTTTGTTGGACTTCCACGCCGCTGCGTAGACATTGTCCGGCGTGCCTTCAAAACGAGCACGCACGAGTTTCATCGCTTGCTCAGGGTCTTCGTTGATCAGCTTGGTCGCTTGCGCGAGGCCGTCGAGGAACTGTTTGACGGTTTTCGGGTTTTCATCGGCCCACTGTTTGCGCGCGCTCAAGGCAATCGAAGGGTAGCCATCAAGCTCCTTGACCTGCCCGTCGGCCATGTCCAACAGCGTGAACCCTTTGTGCTCGATAATCGCGCTGTCCGAGGTGGGCGAGGACAAGGCAAAGCCATCGATTCGTCCTTGGGAGAACGCGGTCAGAATGGCGCTGGCGCTGTTGAGGTAAAGCAGGGTGAAGTCTTTCTCTGCCGAAAGGCCACCCTTTTCACCGAGGAAGCGCACCAGGAAATCGGCGCTGCCACCCGCACCGCTGACGGCGATCTTCAAGCCTTTCATCGCCTTCAGGCGTTCTTCCATAGGGGTCTGCGCGGTCAGGCTGAGTTGGTCGGCTTTCTTCTGGCTGATGACCACGTTACTTGCATACTGTCCCACCAGGCGCCCCAGAAGGGTTAGATCAGCGCCCTTCAATTTAGCGTTGATCGAATTCTGGATCGCGCACGAACAGAACTCCACGGTTCGACTGGCCAGGCCCGAAGTCGCGGCGCCACCGCCCTTGAACTTGATCAATTCGACATTCATACCCTGCTTCTTGAAATAGCCGCCATCCACCGCCACGAACAGCGGCATGTGCACGAAGCCGTCGGTGCCCAGGGCAACCTTGATGTCCTGCGCATGTGCGCCGGCGCTCGCGGCCACCAGCGAAGCGACCAGGCCCATCTTTGCAATCAGCGTTTTAATAGACATATGTACACCTGTATTTTCTTGTGCGTTATGAACAGGTCAAACCGAAGCTTCACGATCACCCAGGTCTTTTTTCCACGGCATGAGACGGGTTTCCACCATCCGTACAACCGCTTGCAGCAGCAGTGCCAGGGCGATAATCGCGACCAGTGCGGCGAATACGCCGGCGGTGTCCAACTGCCCGGCTGCATCTTGCAGCAGGTAACCGAGCCCGCGATTGGAGGCCATGATTTCGCCGACGATGGCGCCGATCAGGGCATACGGCACCGAGAGCTTGAGGCCGGTGAACACCCATTGGATCGCCGAGGGGAACACCACTTTGGTGATCAGGTGATGTTCGCGGGCGCCCATCAGGCGCAGGATCTCCAACTGCTCGCGGTCAACCGCACGCACGCCGCTGTAGGTGTTGAGGAACACCAGGAAGAACACGATGGTGGCGGTCAGGATGATCTTCATCTCGATGCCAATGCCGAACCACATGATGAACAGCGGCGCCAGGGCCACTTTGGGCAAGCTGTAGATCGAGATCAGGATCGGATCGAGTAGCTTGGCCAGCAATTCGTTACGCCCCAGCAACAGCCCCACCCCAATCCCGACGGTCGCCCCCAGTACGAAGCCTGCAAGGGTTTCCACCACCGTGATCCCGCCATGGGAAAACAGCCTGCCACTGATGACCAACTCGTAGAACTTGCCAGCGATCTCGCTGGGTGAGCTGACGAAGAAGGGGTCGATCAACGGCCCCGAGGCGAGTTGCCAGGTGCCGAAAAGCACGATGAAAATCGCCAGGCGTCCAAGGAAAATATTCATGCTTGGTTATCCTTTGCTGCATCGTTCAAAGACGGGGTCATGAAGTCCCACAAGTCGCCGCAGAGCTGGTGATAGCGCGGGTCTTTGCGCAACTGCAGAATGTTTCGCTCCTCGCCCAGGGGAATCTGCACGTCCTTGACGATGGTGCCGGGGCGGCCGGCGAAGATCAGACAGCGATCGCCGAGTGCCACGGCCTCATCCAAATCGTGGGTGACAAAGATGACCGTCTTGTTCAACCGGCGACTGAGACGGATCAGCTCGGTCTGCATGCGCATGCGCAGTTGCGCATCCAGTGCCGCGAACGGCTCGTCCATCAGTAGGGTTTCAGGGTCATACGCCAGCAGGCGGGCCAGCGCCGCACGTTTACGCATGCCACCGGATAGCTGACTGGGGTAGGATTTTTCGAAGCCTTCCAGGCCCACGAGGCGAACCAGTTCCTGGATGCGTACGCGGCGTTCGGCCTTAGCCATGCCCTGGATCTCCAAAGGCACGGCAATGTTGCCGACCACATCACGCCAAGGCAGCAAGTGGTCACTCTGGGTCATGTAGCCGGTACGGCCATTGACCCCGCAAACGGCCTTGCCGTTGTAGACCACCTGCCCTTCGGTGGGCGCAAACAACCCCGCGACCATGTTCAGCAAGGTGGACTTGCCGCAGCCCGACGGCCCTACCACGGTGACCACTTCGCCCTTCTTGATCGACAGGTTGATGCTATGCGAGGCCTGCTTGGCAACACCCTTGACGGTGAAGGATTTGGACACGCCGATGAACTGGATGAGCGATGAAACCTGCTCTTCTCTTTCAGCGCCTTTAGGCTGGGTAATGGCTTTCAATGCGACAGGCATGATGGGCCCCCGCTCTGAAAATGGAGGTTGCCCAAAGGGAGCCGTTGATTCGATGTGCAATTCAGTATGTTCATAGCGACCTACTTGTTTTTATGAGTCGTTGATGAAGCTGTCTTGATTATGAAACCGGGGGGGTGAGGGTCAATCCACCTATTCCACACAGTGGAACAGGTGGCGCCTCAGGCCAGCAGCGTGAGGCCATCAACGGCCCTCACGCCCTGCCCTTCGGCCAGCACGCGCAAGGGGTTGATCTCGGCCTCTTGCAGCTTTGTTCCCAGGGTGGTGGCCATATCGGCGAAGGCGAGGATGCAGTCGACCAACGCGTTGACATCGGCCTTGGGCGCGCCGCGATAACCGTCGAGCAGCGCGAAGGTTTTCAGCTCCCGCAGCATTGCGTCCGCGTCATTGCGCGAGATCGGCAGCAATCGCATGCTGGTATCGCGCAGCAGTTCGGCGCTGACACCGCCCATACCCAGCAGCAACGCCGGCCCCAGTTGTGGGTCGCGATGGAAGCCGAGGATCAGCTCATGTCCGCCACTGACCATCTCCTGGACAAGGAAACGCTCGGGCGCGAACCCGGCCTTCTGCGTGACCACGCCGCGCATGTCGTCCAACGCCTGACCAATGCTGTGTTCGCTCAGGCCGAGCGCAACACCACCGACTTCGGTCTTGTGAGGGATGCGCTCGGACAGCACCTTGAGCACCACGTTCGGGCCGAGCGCCCGGGCGGCCTCGATTGCCTCGCCGGCATCCGCGACCGCCTGCTCACGAGTGACGGGCACGCCGAAACGAGTAAACAGGGCTTTGCTCTGCTGTTCATCCAGGGTTCCACTGGGCAACTGCTCGACGTCCTCGGCGCTCATATGCTGACGGCTTGATTGCGCTCGCGGCGTGTCCTGAACAATGCAGGCTTTGGCTTTGAGTGCCAGCAATGCACTCGCGCAAGCCTCCGGCGCAGTAAAGGCGACGCCCTGGTTGCTGTTGATACGTAGCAAGGCTTGCGGTGCGTACGGGCTGACATAGGCAAGCACAGGCTTGCTGCTGTCGCGCTGGCTGTCACGGATCGCGTCCGCCATCAGCGTCGGGCGCGCGACACCGGATGATCCCACCACACTGATCACCGCGTCGTAGTCCGCGCTTTCCAGCAGGATGCGCATGGCTTCTTGCATGATCTGCGGCTGCAGGCCGGCCAGGGTCAGGTCGATGGGGTTACGGTCGAGCACCGCCTGGTCACCGAGGTCCAGATCACGCAAACGTGCAGCGGTGGCCTCCCCCGGCGGCGGCGTGTCGAAACCATTGGCGCCCAGGGCATCGGCAATCAGCGTGCCCGCGCCGCCGGTCGAGGTCAGAATCGCCACCCGGTTACCCGCCATCGTGCGCCGGCTGGCCAACGCGAACGGCAGGTCGAGCAGATCGGCAAACGTCTGTGCCCGCACGATGCCCAGTTGTTTGAAGTACACGTCGTAGAGTGCGTCGGCGCCGGCCAGGGCACCGGTATGGGAAGCAGCTGAACGGGCCCCAGCTTCGGAGCGCCCGACCTTGAACACCACGATGGGCTTGCCGGCGGCTCGCGCCTTGAGTGCTGCGCGGCTGAATTTCTCGGTGTCGCGCAGCCCTTCAAGGTAAAGAGCAATGACTTCGGTGGCGTCGTCATCTACCAAGTAATCGACGAAATCGGCGACGTCCAGGTCGACTTCGTTGCTGGTTGCCACCAGCTTGGAAAAGCCGATGCCGGCGGCAGCACCACGGGACAGGAGCGATCCCAGGATCCCGCCACTCTGGGAAATGACTGCGATGTTACCCGCTCTCAATGCATCCTGATCCAGCGCACCGCTGGCCGACAAGGTGATGCCCTGGGTAAGGTTGATCAGGCCGATGGTGTTCGGACCCAGGATGCGCATGTTGCCTCGCGCCTTGTGCAAGGCCTGTTGGCGCGCGACGCCCGCTTCGCCAGCCTCGCCATAGCCACCGGCAAGCACGATGGCCGCCGGCGTGCCCATGGCCGCCAGTTCGGCAACGGCCTGGTTGGCACGCTCAGGCCCGAGCAGGATGATAGCGGCGTCCGGCACCTCTGGTAGTGCGGCGATAGAGGGATAGCAGGTCAACCCATCGATCTCGGTGTACCGCGGGTTGACCGGATACAAGCGGCCTTCGAAGCCATGTTTGCGCAGGAATGCGATGGGCCGTCCGGAGGTTTTTTGTGCATCGCCGGAAGCGCCGATCACCGCGACACTGCGCGGGTTCATCAGGCGGGAAATATTATCCATGCTCATGCCCTCTTCGCTTTGGCCGCCAGAAAAGCCGCCACCGACGCCTGATGCTCGGCCGAGGTGTAGCAAATGCCTTGCGCCTGGCTGCCCATGGCCAAGACCTGGGCCTGGGTGAGTTCGAAGCTGTTGTTAAGGATGGATTTGCTCAATGCCAGTGCGGTCGCCGAGCCGGCGGAGAGTTCCAATGCCCAGCGCCGGGTTTCGTCCAGGAGATCGTCATGTTCGACCACTCGGTCCACCAGGCCGATCGCCAGCCCTTCGTCGGGCTCTACGCGGCGACCGGTGTAAATCAGTTCCTTGGCTTTGGGCAATCCGACTCGACGCGGCAACAGGTACAAGCCGCCGCCGTCGGGGATCAGGCCCCGAGCGATATAACTCATGGCATAGCTGGCTTGCCGGGAGGACACCACGAAATCGCAGCTCAGTGCCAGGTCGCAACCCAGCCCCGTGGCGGCACCATTGACAGCAGCCAGGGTCGGCTTGGGCAGGTTGAGCAATAGGGAGACCGCATGATGCACGCGCTGCTGGCGCTTCCAGCCGTTATAGGCCACCTCGCCCGCCGGTGCGCTCATGCGTTTTTCCATGCCCTTGATGTCGCCGCCTGCGCAGAAGCCTTTGCCGGTACCGGTGATGATGAGGGCGCGAATCTGGCTGTTTGCGGCCACTTCTTCCAGCAACTCGATCATGTGGCTGCGCATCTCGTCGCTGATGGCGTTGCGCGCTTCGGGTCGATTAAGGGTCAGCACCGCGATGCCATCGTCATCGACGGCCATGTGGATGGGCGAGGTAACACTTTGCAACATCGTCATGGGGAATCTCTCTCTTGTTGTTGGCATGGCAGCAGCCCAAACTGAAGGGCCTTGCGCTGATCCCGAGTCTATGGAGCTCCCCATGATTGACAATCCGGCAATTCCACTGGATGGAACACGATGAAAGAGGACGACGGGTTTGATACGCCGGGTGCCGGCAAGGCGCCGATCAACCGTTCGCTGGAGCGCGGCCTTGAAATCCTGCGAGCCTTTCGCGCGGGCACCGAGTACTTGGGGAATGGCGACATCAGCGAACGCACAGGTTTGTCCAAGTCCACGATCAGTCGCCTGACCCAAACGCTGATCCACAGCGGCATGCTGGTGTACGACCGCCAACACAGTGCCTATCGCCTCGCACCCGCCACCCTCTGCTTCGCCAACGCCATGTACAACAGCAGTTCGCTGGTGCAGATCGCTGCGCCCTTAATGCGCGAAGCGGCCCACGCGTTAGGCGTGAATGTGGGGCTGGCCGCCGCCGACCGCGATGAGATGATTTACCTGGAGTCCATCCGACTGAGCCGTAAAAACACCCCACGAACCGTACAAACCGGGCAGCGAGTCCCCATGGAGTTCACTTCCTTGGGGCGCGCTTACCTGGCGACGATTGGCACGAAAGAGCGGCAAGCGCTGATGGCGAACTTCAAGTCGAGACGCTGCGATGCCAGGTGGACAGTATTGGAAACGGAGATTGCCGAAGCCTGCGAAAGCGTGCGACTTCGAGGGTATTGCGCTGCGTCCTGGCAGGCCGAAGTCGTGGCTATTTCAACCCCACTCGGCATCCGTAACTATCAGGACCATATTTTGAATATCAGCCTATCCACACCAAAGTCTATCGATGCTGTCGTGACGTGTTACGCCGCGCCGTTGATGGCGC
This sequence comes from Pseudomonas reinekei, assembly GCF_001945365.1. GTDB lineage: Bacteria > Pseudomonadota > Gammaproteobacteria > Pseudomonadales > Pseudomonadaceae > Aquipseudomonas > Aquipseudomonas reinekei. The sequence goes on along the minus strand of NZ_MSTQ01000001.1, from coordinate 1,056 downwards.
TGGCGGACAAGATCCGCGCCAGTGTCGATAGCGACTCACGCTAATCCTTGAACAGGCCCCACGTCCTTAGAGGCAAGTCCGAACTTCACCATTGAGGCTGTCAGGAGGGCCATGAATGACCAGTTCTGGAACAAACCACACTGCTCAATGCTGAGCCGGCCAGCTTCTGCGTGATTTTCAACCAAATCCAAAAGCATGGTTTTTTGAGAGCCAACATCCATCAGCATCTAGACTGGGGCCGTCGAGGTAGTCGCGACGAGGCTAAAGGCGCCGGAAAAACTAGGTGTATGAACATCTATCGATCAACAATCTCGCTAATTCCGAGAACATTTAGTCAGCAATCTCGGCCCCGTGAGCTATTTATGAACATCTGACATCGCCCACTTGTATAATCACGTACTACGTCAGATACGTGCGCAGGTTCGGGGACTTGGATGTTACAAAGGATCTGCCGCCACGTCGGTAACGGAATAATCAACGCTCCGCTACCTCAACGGCAGGCAGTTCCTTTTCGGTCACTTGATTGACTGCTTGCATTTTGAGTTTTTCGGGGTAACGCGGGTTGCTCATGGCACCTCCTAATTGGCCTCAGTTTAAGGGAAAGAGGTGTCTACGAAACTTGGGGGCGATTCATTGCATTCCTATTGGCTGGGCTCTATTGGCCCGCCAAGCGCGCGAAGCTGGTAGTCAGTGACTGCTTGAAACCTTTGTTCCGCTAACAGCCGTAGACTCTCTAGCTCAGCGCCACTGATACCGTCTGCTTGGGCTTGGTGATACCGCTTCATAGCGTCCACTGCATCGGTGTACATGTGATGGTCAGGAAACAAAGCGCTGTTGGCATCCGTCACCATAACGGTTACTCCGGGAGTCTGTATAAGGGGAGAACGGTGTCATGGGCCGCCTCAGCGCCGTGCAAATGATGGCATTTGTGTAGTGGTCTAATGAAACCGGACACCCATTTAGGCGAGAATGCTCGCCAGATAGAGGTGTCTGATGACCAAACAACGTCGTTCTTTTTCCGCTGAATTCAAACGCGAGGCCGCAGGCCTCGTGCTC
>NZ_MSTQ01000019.1 GCF_001945365.1 Pseudomonas reinekei | reverse complement strand
GCCATTTCCGCCAACTGGCTGGCATCGATTTCCCCGCAGGCTTCTGGATGCAGGTGCACCACGCCGATGGACAGCGAAAGCAACGGGAATTCCTGGCGCACGCCCTGGCGATTGGGGGCGATGAAGCAGCCGGCTTCGAGGTGTTCGGGGCGATAGAAGCGGCGGCACTGGCTCTGGAAGTCGTCCAATAGCTGATTCAGACGTTTACCCCAGTCTTCCGGGCCGAGTACCAGCAGGAAGTCATCACCACCGATGTGGCCAACGAAGTCGCGGGACGGATCGACGCGGTCGTTCAGGCATTGCGCCAGACACAGCAGGACTTCGTCGCCGCGGCCGTAGCCGTAGATGTCGTTGAAGGGTTTGAAGCTGTCGATGTCGACGTAGCAGATCACCGATTCGCGCTTCTGCTGCAACAGCCGCGTGAGGCATTGCTGGATCGGCACGTTGCCCGGTAACAGGGTCAGCGGGTTGGCGTAGCGAGCCTGCTGAATCTTCAACTCGGTAATCAGCTTGAGCACATCGATCACCCGTCCCAGGCCCAGATAGCCGCCGTTGAGGGTGATGATGAAATCTTCTTCGATACGTTGCCGGGCCCGGCTGGTGATCAGGCGGCTGACCTGTTGCAGCGACTGGCTCATCTCGACGGCCAGGAAGTCATCGTTCATCAAGCGGCTGATGGGTTTGCGGGCGAACAGATCAGTTGCAAACGGCTTGAGCAGCGCGTCGGAGAGGGAGTGCCGATGGACAATGCCGCAGGGCTGGCCCTGTTCGTCCAGCACCGCCAGCGAGTTGAGATTGGCCTGGCGCCGGAAGGCTTCCAATACCGTGGCGGTGGGCGTGTTGCGGCCCACTGCAGGCTGGTCGTTGAGCAGGGCGCTGAGGTCGCTGACTTCATCATTCAACACCACAGCGGAACTGTCCTGTCTTGGCATCAAGGTCCGCGCATCCCTGGGTGGATGCTCCTGTGGGCGGCACAGCAGATAGCCCTGAACCAGATCGACGCCCATTTCGGTCAATACCGCCAGTTCTTCCGCCAATTCGATACCTTCGGCGATCACCTTCGCCCGCGAGGCCTTGGCGATTTGCAGGATCGAACCGACGAACTCGCGTTTGAGCGCATCCTGATGAATGCCGTCGATGAAGTGCCGGTCGATCTTGACGTAATCGGGCCGCAATTCCGACCACAGGCGCAAACTCGAATAGCCCGCCCCCAGGTCATCCAGGGCGATCGAAAAGCCCATCGCCCGATAGTGATGCAGGGCGGTTTGCAGCAACTGGAAGTCGTCGATGGGTGTTTGCTCGGTGAGTTCGATCACCACCTGACTCGGCGGGATACCGAAGTCCTGCAGCAATTGCAGGGTGCGTCCCGGTTGATGTGCGGCTTCGAGCAGGGATTCGGGGGAGACGTTGAGGAACAGCTTGCCGGGCAATTGCTGTTCATTGAAACGTCGGCAGGCACTCTGCCGGCAGGCGATTTCCAGTTCGCTCAAACGACCCGCCTGGCGGGCGACGGCAAACAGCGCGATGGGGGAGTGCAGCGGGCTGTTCGAGGGGCCACGGCTTAGGGCTTCATAGCCGAGTATTCGACGCTCAGAGAGGCTGATGATGGGCTGGAACAGGCTGTGCAGGCCGCCTTGAGTCAGAATTGAGCTCAACGCACTCAGCTGTTCGGTTGTGGTCATGGCGATCTCTGGCGATAAAAAAGGGCTGGGCATGTTCTCGGTAAAAGAGAGCACGCCCAGCCCTGTATTTCACGACAGATTGATGACTGTATGATGACGCTCCGGGGAGCGTCAGCATTAAATTGCCATCAGTTGCGGATAAAGTCTCAGTGCTTGGCCACCGCCGTGTTGAGCTTGAGGTAATCCAGCAGGATGCGCCCGGTTTCACTCAGGTAGGCATCGTCTTCCGGTTTGGTCTTGTCTTGCTCGGCCGCGATAGCGTCTTCGTCCTCTTTCTTCAGCTCTTTGAGCGGTTCTTCGCCCTTGGCCTTGCGACGGATGTTTTCCATGGTCAGTTGCTTGGCTTCGATGTCGGCGTGTTGGGCGCGACGCTCGGCTTCGTTGAGGCTGACGGTTTTTTCGTTCATCAGCTTCTGGGCGAGCGCCAGCTTGTCACGGATGAACACGAACTCGGCGTCTTTGGCCGTACGCACGTCATGATCGGACTTGAGCTGGGAGATGTACGGCTTGAACGGGTCGACCGCAGGCTTGATCGCCGCACGGATGGTGTCCCACGGCATGGCTTCGGGCAGGGCGCTCTCGCCGATTTCCTTGGTGTCGATGATCGACGGGTAATCGATGTCCGGCAGTACGCCCTGATGCTGGGTGCTCTGGCCGGAAACCCGGTAGAACTTGGCCAGCGTCAGCTTCAGCTCGCCATGATTCAGCGGCTGAATGGTCTGCACGGTGCCTTTACCGAAGGTCTGGCCGCCAATGATCAGCGCGCGGTGGTAGTCCTGCATGGCGCCGGCAAAAATCTCCGAAGCCGAGGCGGACAAGCGGTTGACCAGCAACGCCATCGGGCCTTTGTAGAACGCACCCGGGTTTTCATCTTCCAATACGTCAACGCGGCCGTCGGCATTACGCACGAGCACGGTCGGGCCTTTGTCGATGAACAGGCTGGTCAGCTCGGTAGCCTCTTGCAAGGAGCCACCGCCGTTGTTACGCAGGTCGATAACCACGCCGTCGACTTTGTCTTTCTGCAACTCGGTCAGCAGTTTCTTGACGTCGCGAGTGGTGCTCTTGTAGTCCGGGTCACCGGCGCGGAACGCCTTGAAGTCCAGGTAGAAGGCCGGAATTTCGATGACGCCGAGCTTGTAGTCCTTGCCATCCTGCTTGAGGTTGAGAACCGATTTTTTCACGGCCTGATCTTCAAGCTTCACCGCTTCACGGGTGATCGGCACGATCTTGCTGGTCTGGTCGTTCGGCGCATTGCTGGCCGGAATCACTTCCAGGCGCACCACGGTGCCTTTCGGACCACGGATCAGCTTGACCACTTCATCCAGGCGCCAGCCGACCACGTCGACCATTTCCTTGTTGCCTTGGGCGACGCCGATGATCTTGTCGGCCGGTGCCACCAGCTTGGTCTTGTCGGCAGGGCCTGCCGGCACCAGGCGCACGACTTTTACCTGGTCGTTATCGCTCTGCAACACGGCGCCGATGCCCTCGAGGGACAGGCTCATGTTGATGTCGAAGTTTTCCGCGTTATCCGGTGACAGATAATTGGTGTGCGGGTCGTAGGACATGGCGAAGGTGTTGATGTACGCCTGGAAGATGTCTTCCGCGCGGGTCTGGTCCAGACGCGCCAGCTGGTTCTTGTAGCGCTTGGTCAGGGTTTCCTGGATCTGCTTGGAATCCTTGCCGGCGATCTTTTGGCGCAGGACCTCGTCCTTGACGCGCTTGCGCCACAGGTCGTCGAGTTCTGCGGTGGACTTGAGCCAAGGGGCGTCCTTGCGGTCGATCAGCAAGGTTTCCTTGGTGGTGAAGTCCATTTTGTCGACACCCTTGTTCAACTCGGCAAGGGCAAAGTCCAGACGCGCTTTGACGCGGTCCAGATAGCGCTTGTAGATGGTGAACCCGGCGTTGAGGTCGCCGCTCTTGAGGAAGTCGTCGAACTGGGTCTTCCACTTGTCGAATTCGGTAATGTCGCTGGCCATGAAATAGCTGCGCGATGGGTCAAGCAATTTCAGGTAGCTGTCGTAGATGATCACCGAGCGCGCATCATCGAGCGGCGGTTTGCTGTAGTGGTGGCGCTTGAGCAGTTCCACGACATTCAGACTGGCGATGACTTCGTCACGATCAGGTTGAAGTTTGTCCCAGCTATTGGCTGCGAAAGTAGTGCCGGACATCGGCAGCAGGCCGATACCGATGAAAAGGGCGAGGGCGGTGCTGGGGAACAAACGCTTCATGTTGATTCGACGCGGGGACAATTGATAACGCATATTAGGCCGTCTTTGAAGTCGCCGGTTCCACAAGGGCCGGTCGCATAATGCAAAAAGCCCGGCGCTACAGCTTCGGGCTCAGTCCAGACTCACTATGGAGGCACTGTGAAAGCATTGCAAGGCGTTGACGGTCAAGTGGAGTGGGTTGAAGAGTCGAGTCCTACGTGTGATGTAGGACAAGTGCGCATTCGAGTGGCGGCAGCGGGTCTCAATCGCGCCGATTTATTACAGAAGGCAGGGCTGTATCCACCACCGCCAGGGGCCAGCCAGGTGCTCGGTCTAGAGTGTTCAGGGGTGATCAGCGAGGTCGGCGCCGGTTCGTCCTGGCACGTCGGCGATCGGGTTTGCGCCTTGCTGGCCGGGGGCGGGATGGCCGAGGAAGTGGTTGTCGACGGACGGCACGTGCTGCCAGTACCCGACGAAATGTCGCTCGCGGAAGCGGCTGCGTTGCCGGAAGTCTATGCAACGGTCTGGTTGAATTTGTTTCAACTCGCTGCGCTAAAACCGGGTGAGAAAGTTCTTCTGCACGCTGGAGCAAGTGGAATTGGTTCAGCTGCCATTCAGCTGTGCAAAGCGTTCGGTAATCCGTGCTGGGTCAGTGTCGGGTCCGCCGAACGGTTGGCCTATTGCGAAAAGCTTGGCGCTCAGGGTGGTGTGGTTCGCACTGGCGATTTGGAAAGCCTGAGGGATCTAGGGCCGTTCGATGTCATCCTCGACCCGGTAGGGGGCAACTACTCGGCGCTGAACCTCAAGTTGATGGCGCTCGATGGTCGTTGGGTGCTGATCGGGTTGATGGGCGGCCGTGAGGCCACGCTGGACCTGGCGCAGGTGTTGGCCAAGCGCGTGCAGCTGTTGGGTTCGACCTTGCGCAGCCGCGATGATCAGTTCAAGGCCGATCTGTTCAGCGATCTGAGCCAGCACGTATGGCCGTTATTTGCTGAAGGTCGATTGAGCCCGCAACTGGCCAGGACCTTCCCGATCAAGGATGCCGAAGCGGCGTTTGCGACGTTGGCGAGTAACACGGTGGCGGGGAAGTTGGTGTTGGTGATCGACGAGAACCTCACCTGACAACATTGAAACCTGCGATCCCCTGTGGCGAGGGAACTTGCTCCCTCGCCACAGGGGATCGCGGTTATTTCCAGATGTGGATCGGCCAGCCGGCTTTTTCGGCCTGCTCAAGCAGCACCGGGTCCGGGTTTACCACATGCGGGAAATCGACTTTCAGCAATAACGGCAGGTCGTTGCGTGAGTCGGAATAGAAACTTGCGCCCTCGAGATTTTCCTCTTGCGCATCCAGCCACTCCAGCAGGCGGGTGATCTTGCCTTCGCGGTAGGTCAGGGTGCCGACGGTTTTGCCGGTGTAAGCGCCGTGGGCCACTTCCAGTTCGATCCCGAGAATTTCGTCGATGCCCAGACGCTCGGCAATCGGTGCGACCAGGTGCGTGCCCGACGCGGAGATCACCAGAATACGATCACCGGCCTTGCGATGGGCGGCGATGGTTTTGGTCGCGTCGCTGAAGATGATCGGTTCGATGAAGTCTTCCACCCACGGGCCGACCAGATGCGCGACTTCTTCAGGCGTACGACCAATCAACGGCTCCAGGCTGAAGGCCATGTAGTCTTCCATCGCCAGATGGCCTCGGCCGTAGGCGTCCATCAATTCCTTGTCACGACGCAGGAAGGATTCGCCGTCGACCCAGCCGAGGCGGACCATTTGTTCGCTCCACAGCGAGGCGCAGTCGCCGTGGATCAGGGTTTCGTCCAGATCAAAAATTGCCAGGGCCATCAGTGCAGTTCTCTCTTCAACGTCAGCAAGGTCATCAGGCTACCTCACACAGGGCCGTCGGATCGATGGAAAGTGCCAAGCGCTGGCCATCGGGGTGTAGGTCGGAGGCTGAGCGGTTGAGCACATCCACCACCAGTTCCACGCCGCGGGCTTCGATGCGGTAGCGAATCACGTTGCCCAGCAGGCTGTGGCTGCGAATCTGTGCGTCGAGTTCACCGTTGAGGCTCAGTTCGATGGCTTCCGGGCGAATCGCAATTCGATGATTGATCGGCCGCTGCAACAATTTGCTCGCGCTCTCGGCGTCCAGCAGGTTGTAGTTACCGATGAAACCGGCAGCGAACACATCGACAGGCGCGGTGTAGAGGGTTTCGGCGTCGCCGCTTTGCACGATTTTTCCCTGATTCATCAGGAAAATCCGGTCGGACATGGTCAGGGCTTCTTCCTGATCGTGTGTGACGAAAATCGTGGTCAGGCCCAGTTCGCGCTGGATCTGACGAATCTGATCCCGCAGGTGCTTGCGAATTCGCGCATCCAGCGCCGACAGCGGTTCATCCAGCAGCAGCAGGCGAGGCCGGGTCACCAGCGAGCGGGCGAGGGCCACCCGCTGGCATTGGCCGCCGGACAGTTGATGCGGATAGCGGGCTGCAAAATCATGCAGCTCTACCAGTTTTAATACTTCGGCGACGCGTTTTTGGCTGTCGTCGGCGTTGACCTTCTGCATGCGCAATCCGAAGGCGACGTTCTGTTCCACGGTCATGTTGGGGAACAGTGCGTAACTCTGGAACACCATGCCGATCCCGCGTTTTTGTGGGCTCAGCGGTACGATGTCGATCCCGTCGAGCAGGATCTTGCCGCCATCCACCGGCGTCAGTCCGGCGATGCAGCGCAGCAGCGTGGATTTGCCACACCCGGATGGACCGAGCAGGGTGACGAATTCGCCTTTCTGGATTTCGCAGTTGATGTCGCTGAACACCGTGGTGCCCGCGTAGTTTTTTTGAAGATGTTGGACGCTGACATAGCTCATTCGCTTTTGTCCCTGTTCAAGATATTGGCGATCCAGGTCAAGACCAGCACAAAGAAGAAGTAGGAAATCACCAGCGCACTGGTGAAGTGACCGCTGCTGTTGCGCATGTTGTTGAGGTAGACCTGCAGGGTTTCGTAACGGGTGCCGACGAGGATGTTGGCGAACACGAACTCGCCGAACAGGAACGAGAACGACAGCAGCAACGCTACCATCAAGCCCTTGCGCAGGTTCGGCAGCACCACCAGGAACGCAGCCTGAAAGGTACTGGCGCCGAGCAGTTGGGCGGCGTCCATCAGGTCGCGCAAGTTGATCGCTTGCAGGTTGTTGGTGATCGCCCGGTACATGAAGGGCAGCGCCACGGTGAAGTAGCAACCGATCAGGATCCACGGTGTACCGACCATCGCGAACGGTCCGGAACCATAGAGCTGCAAGAGCCCCACCGACGACACCACGGGCGGCACTGCGAAGGGCAGCAAGATCAGGATGTTCATCAACGCGTCGAGTTTCGGGAAATGGTAATGCACCACGAACAGCAGCGGCAGAATCAGCACTACCGCCAATACCAGCGCGCCGACGCACACCAGCAACGATTGACCGAATGCGCTCAGAAAGCGTGGATCGCTCCATAGCTGCGCATACCACTTGATGCTGAAGCCGCTGGGCAAAATGGTTGCCGACCAACTGCTGGAAATCGAGTAGATAAACGTGCCGAGCAGCGGCATCAACATAATGGCAAACAGCAGGTAAACCACCACGCGATGGTAGATGCCGGCAGGCCCCAATTCAGCGCGAGACATGGTAGCTCCTCTTCAACAGCAGTTGATGGACGATGGTCACCAGGGTCATCAACGCCACCAGGACCACGGCCAGGGCACTGGCCAGGTTCGGGTCGAGGGAAATGTCCCCTGAGACCATCGCCGCGATACGGATCGGCAGCACGTTGAAGTTGCCGGTGGTCAGGGCGTACACCGTAGCGTAGGCGCCAAGGGCGTTGGCCAGCAGGATTACAAAAGTACCGAGCAGTGCCGGGGTCAGCACCGGCAACCCGATGTGCCGCCAGAACTGCCAACCGTTGGCGCCGAGCAGCGCGGCGGACTCGCGCCAGTCTTCGCGCAGGGCATCGAAAGCGGGGTAGAGCAGCAGCACGCCCAGTGGAATCTGGAAGTAGGTGTAGAGAATGATCAGCCCGGTTTTCGAGTACAGGTTGAAATCCTCAATGATCCCGGCCTGCTTGAGCATGATGGTGAAGCTGCCGTTGAAGCCCAGCAAAATGATGAAGGCAAAGGCCAGGGGCACGCCGGAGAAGTTGCTGGTCATGTTGGCGAATGCGTTGACGAAGTTGCGCAGCTTCGAGTCCACCCGACGCAGGGAATAGGCGCCGAGTACCGCGATGATGATGCCGAAGAAGCTGGACCAGAAACTGATCTCGAGGCTGTACTGGATCGCTTGCAAGTAGAACTTCGAATTGAAGATCCTGATGAAGTTGGCCACGCCCCAGCCGAACTCTTCAGACTCCAGGCTGTTGATCATCACCCACATCAGCGGGGCGATTTCGAACACGATAAAAAACAGTGCGAAGGGCACCAGGCACAAAGCCGCCAGCCATTTGCCGCGAGTGATGGAATTCACTTGAGCAGCTCCCGGCATACAGGTTTGTCGTGGGGGACGCCCAGCAGTTGGCACACGGTGCCGCAAATGTCCGTCTGTTTCGGTGCGGCATGGGCATCGAAACTGAAGGCGTCGCCAAGCACGAACAGCGGTACTTCGCGTTCTTCGGGCAGCAGGCCGTTGTGCGAGCGGTCGTTATTCATGCCGTGATCGGCAGTCACCAGCACCTGATAACCGGCATCCAGCCAGCGTTGCAGATAGTCGGCGAGGTAAATATCGGCAAAGCGTGCGCTGTTGCGGTACTGCGGGGTATCCAGGCCATGCTTGTGCCCGGCGTCATCGATGTTCATCGGGTGGATCAGCAAGAAATTCGGCGCATGGCGCAGACGCAGGTTTTCGGCGTCGGCGAACAGATGCGAATCCGGGTAGTGATCGCTCCAGTAGAAATGCCCGTACTGGATGGGTAGGTCGGGGTTGTCGGTGTGACGATCGCGGGCGTCCACGAACGGCGAACGGTTGTACAGCTCGCTGACCCAGTGATAGGCCGCCGCGGCGGTTTTCAGACCGGCATCCCTGGCGTAGTGGTAGATGCTGCGCTGGTTCGACAGGCGTGAAACGTTGTTGTGAACGATGCCGCTGTCGATCGGGGTGACGCCGGTCAGGATGCATTCGTAGAGTGGGCGGGACAGGGCGGGTAACTCGCACTCCAGTTTGTAGAGCGCTGCGCGTCCTGCGCCGACGTACGCCTGCAGGTGCCCCATGGCGTGTCGGGCGACTTCGTAGTTGAGGCCGTCGAGCACGACAAGGATGACGTTGTGTTTCATAGAGGAGGAACTCCGTGGGTTCTCTCAAACCTGCAGGAGCCGGCTTGCTGGCGATCCAGACACCTCGGTCTTTCCGAGCACCGTGGAGATCCAGTCGCCAGCGAGCCGGCTGCTACAGAACCAGCATCACTTCATTTCGACGAGGACTTCTTCGTTCCACTTCTGCGGCAAGGCCTTGGAAGTTTTCTCCCACGCATCCGCATCCTTGATCGGCGTGACCTTTTTGTACTGCTCGTTCGGCAACAACTTGGCTTTCACGTCATCTGGCAGCGTGATGTGTTCGGCGCGGATTGGACGGGCGTTACCTTTGGCCAGGTTGATCTGGCCGGCGTCGCTGAAGATGTACTCGCGGGTCAGCTTCGCAGCGTTCGGGTTCTTGGCGTATTTATTGATGATGGTGGTGTAGCCGGAGATCACCGAGCCATCAGACGGGATCAGCACTACGTAGTCATCCGGATTGGCCATCTTCGCTTTGTAGCTCAAGCCGTTGAAGTCCCAAACCACACCGACTTCGATCTCGCCTTTTTCCATGGTGGCGATGGTCGGGTTAGCCATCGACAGACGACCCTGCTTGGCGATATCGGCAAACAACAGCAACGCGGGTTGCAGGTTTTTCTCGTCACCGCCATTGGCCAGTGCTGCCGCCAGGACACCGTTGGCCGCCTGGGCCGCAGTGCTCACGTCACCGATGGACACTTTGTACTTGCCGGACTTGAGGTCAGCCCACTTGGTTGGCACTTCGGAGCCGTGCAGCAGCTTCTTGTTGACGATAAAGGCGATGGTGCCGGTGTAGGCCAGCGCCCAATTGCCGTCCTTGTCTTTCGCCCAGTCCGGTACTTGATCCCAGGTGGACGGTTTGTACGGTTGCACCACGCCTTGCTTGACCGCGATCGGGCCGAAAGCGGCACCGACGTCGCCGATGTCGGCGCTGGCGTTGTCTTTTTCCGCGGCGAACTTGGCGATTTCCTGAGCGGAGCTCATGTCGGTGTCGATGTGCTTCAGGCCGTATTTCTTGGCCAGGTCTTCCCACGTACCTTTCCAGTTGGCCCAATCATCGGGCATGCCGACGCTGTTGACTGCGCCTTCCGCTTTGGCCGCGGCTTCCAGGGTTTTCAAATCATCAGCCGCCATGGCGGTGGTGCACATGGCAATGGTCGAGCCTAACAGTGATGCCAGGAAAAACTGTTTCATTCCGAAGCTCCTTGGGTCGTGTTCAACGCTGCGATTGCGGTTTGTGTTGGTCTAGGTCAGCAATACCTGAGCCAATTTAAGAGGGCTGGATGACACTTTGATGTCGTTCGTCGCCCGACAGGCGTTTTATTTGCCCGGTACTGACGGCTGCCAACTAAGCGTAGACCATACTAAAAGGCCCGCTGCGTAAGGACTTGGCCGGTGTATTGCAGCGTTTTTGATGCACGGCCGAGATGACCGTCTGGAGACTTGTCATCTATCAGTCATCTGCACTGCCTACGCTTGTAGAACGTAGATTGAGCCGATTTTCAGTGCGGTTCTGCCCCGAAACAGTGCTGGTCTAGTCCAGATAGGTAACGCTGATGCGCGACGAGGCAACAAAAGCGGTGACAGCGATTGGTCAGGTGCTTCAGGAACAGCTTGACCATGGGCTGCTGGCCCCAGGGAGCAAGCTGCCGGCCGAGCGCAAGCTCAGTGAGTTGTTTGGAACAACGCGCATCACTGTGCGCGAGGCGTTATTGCAGTTGGAGGCTCAGGGGCAGATTTATCGCGAGGAGCGCCGGGGCTGGTTTGTCTCGCCACCGCGCCTGGCCTACAACCTGATGCAGCGCAGCCACTTTCACGCGATGGTCAGTGCCCAGGGGCGAGTGCCTTCTACCGAAGTGATTTCGGCGCGTTTGCAGCCGGCGTCGGCGGCGGTCTGTGCCTGGTTGCAGTTGCCGGCGCTGTCGAGCGTGATTCAGATCTGCCGGTCGCGGCGTATCGACGGGCGCCTGGTCTTGTACGTGGAGCATTATCTGAATCCGCAGTACTTTCCGGGGATTCTGGAGTTTGATCTGAACCAGTCGATCACCGAGCTTTATGCCCGGCATTACGATTTGCACTACGGGCGGGTGCGCTTCGAAATCGTGCCGACGGCATTGTCGGCGGATGCCGCGGCGGCTTTGCGGGTGTCGGTGGGGAGTCCGGGGTTACGGATTGCTCGGGTTAATTATGATCAGTATGAGCGGTTGATTGACTGTGATTTGGAGTTTTGGCGGCATGATGCGATTCATGTCGGGGTTGATGTGGTTTGAGCTTTTGAGCTTTTGAGCTTTTGAGCTTTTGAGCTTTTGAGCTTTTGAGCTTTTGACCTTGGCGGCCTCTGGGCCGACCATGCGCTGGGGTGGTTGAGTACATATCCGTTGCTGCGGTAACGGCGGCTTATGGTTTCGCCCTTACGGCGACTCACTTTTTTACAAGCGCCTAAAAAAGTAAGCAAAAAACGCTCGCCCCTTTCGTACGGCCCCTCGCTGGGGCTCGGGGTTCCTTCGCTCCGGCATTCATCCGGGGGCATCGCCTCCGGTCTGCTTCGCGACGACCTCCTCTCGATGTGTGCGGCTTCGCCGCACGGCGCTGCGCGCCCACCCCCGGATAAACGCCTCCACTCAGCCTGCCGAGGGGGCGGGTGAATCAAGATCAAAAGCTGCAGGCGAGCTAACGCTCGGCCTGTTGAGTGGGGGAAAGCGGTGGGTGTGCGCCGATCATCTGTGGGAACCGGCTTGCTGGCGATGGCGGCCTGATAGCCGACCAATTTCCGGGGTGTATGTATTCCAGCTGTAGGAGCCGGCTTGCTGGCGATGGCGGCCTGACAGCCGACCAATTTCCCGGGTGTATGTATTCCTGTTGTAGGAGCTGGCTTGCTGGCGATTACGCTCTCCCAAGCAACCAATCTCTATCGAATGTACCCACCCCTTTAGGAACTGCCGAAGGCTGCGAAAGCTCCTACAGGTAACCAGGCCGGCCGCTTATTCCTTCGGCTCCCCACCCCCGGCGGTTATCACCTGCACACTCATTCGCGGCATTGCTAAATCCATCCCGGCCTCATCCAGATGCCGTTTCAGCGACAGGTTGAACGCCCGTGAAACCTCCCACTGTTTGATCGGTGCTGTCTTGAAGCGCGCGCGCAGGATCGCATTGCCTGACTCGAAACTTTCAACGCCCTGAAACTCCAGCGGCGACCAGATATTGCGTCGTTGCAGTGGGTCGGTGCGCATTTTCTGGCCGACTTCGCGCATCAACTTGATCGCGCTGTCGATGTCCATGCTCGCGGGCACCGCCACCCGGAAGATCGCGTAGCCGAATTCCCGGGAGTAGTTCTTGATGCTTTTTATTTCACTGAACGGGATGGTGTGGACGATGCCGTCGATGTCCCGCAGGCGCACGGTACGGATGGTCAGGCCTTCGACGGTGCCGAGGTGGCCGCCGACGTCGACGTAGTCGTCGATGGCCAGGGAGTCTTCGATGATGATGAACAACCCGGTAATCAGATCGGCCACCAGCGATTGCGCGCCGAAGCCGATGGCCAGGCCGATCACGCCGGCACCGGCCAGCAGTGGCGTGACGTTCATGCCCATGTTCGCCAGCGCGACGATCAGCGCGATGATGAAAATCGCCACGAACAGCACGTTGCGGATCAGCGGCATCATTGTTTGCGCGCGGGCGTTGGCCAGGCCTTTGCGGGAGCGGGTGAGGGCGTGGTGTACGGCGGTGTCGCTGAGGATCCAGATCAGCCAGGCAAAGATCAGTGTCCCCGCGAGGCTGAACAGTTTGACGCTGACTTCATGGCCTTCGCCTTCGGTGAACGCAATCAGCGACATGCCCCAGACCCGCAGGCCGAGCTCGATGAAGGCCAGCCATACCAGCAGATGGGCGAGGGTGTAGAAGAAGCTCTTCAGGCGTTCGGAATACAGCGCGTGGCGTTTGACTCCGCGTTGCGGTTTGAGTGAATGGCGGCGTACCAGGCCGTTGATCACCATGCACAACACCAACAACACCGTGCAGATCAGCGACTGGCGCAAGGCCGTGCTGGTATCGCCTGCCGAAACAAAAGTGGCGAACAGTGAAATGCCTACCAGCACCAGTGCCGGGACGTACCAGAAGGTGCCGAGGATTTCGATGGTGTCGCTGAGCGCGCGGCGGGTCAGGCGGCGGGACAATGGCTGGTTGCGAATCAGGTGCGCTATCGGGCGACGGAATCGCAGGATGAACAAACCGGTGGACAGCGCCGCCAGGACGTTGGCCACCGTTGCGGCGGTGTGCGCCAGATGTGCACCGAGGCTTTCGATCAGGCGCGGATCGTTCAGGGCTTCACCAAAAGCGGCGAAGCTGCCGATCAGCCACAGTGGACGAAACGCCTGATGCCGCAAGATGTACAAAGCGCGGTGACGGTGCGGGCCGTCGAGCAGGGAGAAGGCGATCACGCAGATTGCGGAGAAACAGGTGCCGACCACCAGCGCATAGGCCAGCACCATGGCCAGGCTTTTGCCTAATGAGGACGGCAGGGCGTAGCTCATGTAGACGGTGATGACCAAGGCAATCAGCCAGGGCCCGAGCTTGCGCAACGCGAAGCGCAACATGTCCAGGGCCCTGGGGTGTTGCGGCAGTTCTTCGGTCAGCCCGAACCGCATGCGCACCCGGTGGCTGATCCAGATCAGCGCCGCTGCCAGCAGGCTCCAGACCATCAGAATCATGGCGAACGCGAAGATGATCGGCAGCCATTCGTTGGCCGGCAATATCAGTGCTGTGAGTTCGTCCTTGGCCTGGTCGAACTCTTTGGACCAGCGCGTAAGCGGGCTGTCAGGGCCGGTAAACTGTTTTTCGAAGCTGGTGAGCGTACCCCCAATCAGGCCGAGTACACCCTCTTCGGTGACGGGTTGCGCTTTTTTCGTGGCGTCGCGCAGCTTCTTCAGGTCCGCCAGCAATTTGGTTCGTTGCTGATCGTTTTCCAGAGACTTGATCACTTCGTCCAGCGATTGCCCCAGTGGCTCTTGCGCCTCTGGTTGGGCTTTAGAGGAGCTGTTGAGCAGGCTCGGCAAACCGACGGCCTGGGCAGACGCCATTGGCAGCAGCGTCATGAGGCAGATAAGTAGGAAGCACGGCAGAGCTAAAAGACGAGCGGACACCAGGCGGTCAACCTCAGAGTGAGCGGGTCGATTGAGTGTACGAGTCCGTCAAAATCAAAGCGAGTCGGGGTGAGGGGTTTATTCGTTGAGTTTGGCGAGGATCTTGAAAATCACCGTGGCGAGGATCAGCAGCATGCCGAGCCACATGGCGAGTACGCCGGCGTTTTTGTCACGAAAGTTGAAGCCGACTGCCAGCATGAGCATCCCGATAAGAATGGGGATCAGCATGGCGTGGAATGAGGACATCGTGATCATGGCGACTGCCTTGTCGAAGGGGATAATTAAAGTCTAGTGCGCTTTTGGGCGACCGGTGGTCGGTGCATGCATGAACCTTATAGGGCAGGCATGCTGGCGATTACATCACCGCGGTGCTCAGCAAGACCGCGGTGCGGATCGCCAGCAAGCCAGCTCCTACAAGTTTATGGCAGCTCGCGGCAGGCGTAGAACGCGCTCAGCACTTTGACCAGATGCGCCAGGTCATGGCTGCCGCACAGTTCGCGGATCGAGTGCATGGCGAACGTCGGCAGGCCGATGTCCACGGTGCGCACACCCAGATGGCTGGCGGTGATCGGGCCGATGGTCGAGCCGCAGCCCATGTCGCTGCGCACCACGAAGCTCTGCACCGGCACTTCTTCGGCCATGCACAGGTGACGGAAGAACCCGGCGGTTTCGCTGTTGGTGGCGTAGCGCTGGTTGCTGTTGACCTTGATCACCGGGCCGGCGTTGAGTTTCGGCCCGTGGTTGGCATCGTGCTTGTCGGCGTAGTTCGGGTGTACGCCGTGGGCATTGTCAGCCGAAACCAGCAGGGATTTCTGAATGGTGCGTACGAATTCATCACCCTCGGGCAGCAGGCGACGCAGGGTTTGTTCCAGCATCGGGCCGTCGGCGCCGCAGGCCGAGCACGAACCGACTTCTTCGTGATCGTTGCAAACCAATACGCAGGTTTCGTCGGTGTCGGCAGTCAGCAGTGCTTGCAGGCCGGCATAGCACGACAGCAGGTTGTCCAGGCGAGCACCGGCGATGAAGTCACCGTGCAGACCGATGACGGCGGCGCTTTGGGTGTCATAGAAGCTCAGCTCGTAGTCGAGCACCACATCGGCGTTCAAACCGTGCTCGCGGGCGAGTTGGTCGGTGATCACGGCGCGGAAGTCCACGCGCTCGTCACCGGCAAATTGTGCCAGGACGGGCGGCAACTCGGTCTGGGCGTTGATTGCCCAACCCATGTTGGCTTCGCGATTGAGGTGGATGGCCAGGTTTGGAATGATCGCGATGGGGGCCTTGAAGTCGATCAGCTGGCTCTCGACCTTGCCGTCGCGGCGGAAGGTCACGCGGCCGGCCAGGGACAGGTCACGGTCGAACCACGGTGCCAGCAGCGCGCCGCCATAGACTTCGACGCCCAACTGCCAGAATCCCTGGCGTTGCAGTTCCGGTTGCGGCTTGACCCGCAGGCACGGGCTGTCGGTGTGGGCGCCGACCAGACGGATGCCGCCGTGCAGCGGCGAGTGGCGGCCCATTTTGATGGCGACGATCGATGAGTCGTTACGGGTGACGTAGTAGCGTCCGTTGGCTTCGGTGGTCCAGGGCTCGCGCTCGTCGAGGCGCTGATAGCCCGCCGCTTCCAGTCGCTGAACAAGGCTGGCGGTGGCATGGAACGGGGTAGGGGAGGCCTTGAGGAAGTCGATCAGGCCTTGGTTCAACTCTTCGCGCATAAGTAGCTCCAGACAGCAATGGCGCCAGTTTAACGTATTGGCCCACAGCATTGCAGACACAATGCCGTTTAGCGCGCGCGTGGAATCAACCGGTGATCAGTGTGCCGCTGAGAAACACCTCGCGACGTTGCTTGCGGCCAACATATTCATGCTTGCTCGCAAAATAGACTGCGTCGAATTTTGCACGGGAGATGCCGCACAGCTGTTCGACATACCCATACACCAGTCGATCGTAATCGGCTTCGGTGATGAGTTTGTAGATGTCCCGGCGGTAGAAGAAACCCAACTGGAATCCGAGGGTTTCGCTCAGGTGAGCGGTTTTCCCGGCGAAGCAGTTTTCGAAGTCGATGGCTTTGAGCGGCTCGTGCGAGGCATGCGGGATCATGATGTTGCCGATCCAGAAATCCATGTGGGTGATGTTCTTGCGGGCCAGTGAGCTCAGCAGTTCGAATGCATCGAGAATGAACGCCTCGACCTTGTCCGGATTGCGTTGGAGCCAGCGAACGCCGTCAATATGATCGTCGAGCAACTGCGTGATGATGAAATACTCCTGGGCGAGCCCGAGCCGATCCCGCGTGTAGCCGAAGCCTTGCAGCGGCGGCATCCGTATGCCTCGACGTTGCGCTTCAAGGGTGTTTTTCAGCTCTTCGAGTGGCCAGTCGTATCGACCGTTGCGCTGGGGTTTGCCCAGGGTAACCCGCACTTTTGCCTTGAATGTATCCAGTGGCTGGACTTTGGCAAACAGTGGGGTAGAACCCGAGGCCAAGGGTGCGCTGGCCCGTGTGAGTTTGCTTGAGCGGCGTTTCTCAATCAGCTGTTCCAGGGCCCGACGCGCTTCGACGCTAGGCTGTTCCGTCAGGTACAGGGTGGTGTTGCCGACAACAAAGGTGATGGGGTAATCGCATTGGAGCGCTTTACTGCTGAGCACGAGGGCATCCTGCCTACTATCAAAGTGCTAGCATTTTACGGTTTTTTACAAATTTATGACAATATTTTCACGCCATTTATATGTCGCATTATTTGTAACATGAAATAAAAAAGCCCTTAAATTCAAGGACTTTTTATTGTTCGTCGCACGCTGGTCAAAAGGGTGCCGGGCACTCGAAGCGCAGGCGCTCGCCACTTTGCGGGTGGGTGAAGCTGAGCATGCTCGCGTGCAGGCACAGACGCGGCCAGGCGGCCAGGGCTTGCTCGTGAGCGTAGAGCCCGTCGCCCAGCAGAGGATGGCCGATCGAAAGCATGTGCACACGCAACTGGTGCGAGCGCCCGGTGATCGGGGTGAGCTCCACGCGGCACCAGTCGCCGCAGCGTTCCAGTACACGCCAGAAGGTCAGGGCGTTCTTGCCGAACTCATGATCGACCACATGGCGCGGCTTGGTCGGCGGGTCATAGCGCAACGGCAAATCGATGCTGCCGCTGTCCAGTTCGGGTTGGCCCCAGCACAGTGCGGTGTAGGCTTTTTCGGTCTCGCGGTCGTGAAACTGGCGGGACAGTTCGCGGTGCGTATCGGGATCGCGGGCCAGCAGGATGATGCCAGAGGTTTCCCAGTCCAGGCGATGGACGATGCGGGCTTCCGGGTAACCGTTTTCCTGCAGGCGGGTAATCAGGCAGTCCTTGTTGTCATCGGCCCGGCCCGGGACGGAGAGCAGCAAGGTGGGTTTGTTCACCACCAGTACGGCGGCGTCCTGATGAATAATGTGGACGTTGGACAGCGGCATTAAAACAGCCTCGTAACAAACGCCAACGGCGATTCAGGCCCCCCGCACTCGTGCATGGGACCTGAACCGCCGTGGCTCCAGCCGGATCGACTCAGCGATCTGGCAAGGTGATATTGAGTTCCAGAATCGAGCAGCTGCCCTGGCTTTCCAGTGCGACGTGCACGTCATCGGACCCGATATTGACGTACTTGCGAATCACCTCGACCAGTTCCTTCTGCAAGGCTGGCAGGTAGTCCGGGGTACTGCGTTGGCCGCGTTCGTGCGCCACGATAATCTGTAGACGCTCTTTCGCTACCGACGCGGTGCTTTGCTTTTTGTTGGCACGAAAGAAGTCAAAAAGGTTCATTGCTTAGTTGCCTCCAAACAGGCGCTCGAAGAATCCCTTCTTCTGTACATCGAGGAATCGATGATCGACGGTCTTGCCCAGCAGGCGATCTACGGTATCGCTGTAGGCCTGGCCGGCATCGCTCTGGTCGTCGAGGATCACAGGAACGCCCTGGTTGGATGCCTTGAGCACCGCCTGGGATTCCGGGATCACGCCGAGCAGGGCAACCGAGAGGATTTCCTTGACGTCTTCTACGCCGAGCATTTCGCCTTTGCTCACACGCTCCGGGTGGTAACGGGTAATCAGCAGGTGTTCCTTGATCGGGTCTTCGCCACGCTCGGCGCGACGGGACTTGCTGGCCAGCAGGCCGAGCATGCGATCGGAGTCACGTACCGAGGACACTTCCGGGTTGGTCACGACGATCGCTTCATCAGCGAAGTACATGGCCAGGTGGGCGCCTTTCTCGATGCCGGCCGGGGAGTCGCAGACCACGAACTCAAAGTCTTCCTTGAGTTGCATCAGGACTTTTTCCACGCCTTCGACGGTCAGTGCGTCTTTGTCGCGGGTCTGGCTGGCAGCCAACACATAGAGGTTTTCCAGGCGCTTGTCTTTGATCAGGGCCTGTTGCAGGTTGGCTTCGCCGTTGACCACGTTGACGAAGTCATACACCACGCGGCGCTCGCAACCCATGATCAGGTCGAGGTTACGCAAACCCACGTCGAAGTCGACGATCACTGTTTTGTGGCCGCGCAGAGCGAGGCCGGTACCGATAGCGGCGCTGGTGGTGGTCTTACCCACACCACCCTTGCCGGATGTAACCACGAGAATCTTGGCCAAGGTGTTTCACCCCTAAGGAAAAAGGACTTTTAGCCCCTGAAAAACATCTCTTGAAAACTACTGCAGTCGGACAGCCTTGGCTGGAGTTCGGTTTTGAGCGGCGTTTACCCCCGGTAAACACTGCTTTCGGCCTGTTTCCTACTTCGTTTGAGCCGTTTTCGCTACGTTTTAGAGATGCTTGGAAAATGCGGCAGTATCCGTTAAAGCCGAATGATGTTCAACACATCGCCCGACAGGCTGACCTGGACGCCCGAACCCCACAAAGGATCGCGGCGCAGATCTTCGGAGACCTTGTAATGTCCTGCGATGGAGACCAGTTCAGCGCTCATCTGCTGACAGAAAATCCTGGCTTTCGTGTCGCCTTTGACCCCGGCCAACACTCGACCACGCATGGGGCCGTATACATGGATGTTGCCATCGGCGAGAAGTTCCGCCCCCGGGCTGACCGAGGAGATCACCACCAGGTCGCTGCCTTGTGCATAGATCTGCTGGCCACCCCGTACTGGCGAAGTGATGATTTTCGTGGGTTTGATCGTCGGCTCCGGTGGTTTCTCCGGTTTTTTGGCGACGACGCCTTCGTTCAGGTCCAGCGCACGCTCACGGGCGCCGGACGGCGGCAGCACCGGGAGATCGACTGCGATGGCAGCGGCGATGTCTTCAATACGGCTGGCACGGATCGCCAGGGTGCGCAGACCATGCTGGCGGCAGACACGCATCAGGCCCGGCAAATCGACCGCGCCTTCGCTGGCCGGAAGTTTGTCCAGGGCCAGGACCAGCGGCGCATTGCTGAAAAAACCAGGCGCCTGTGCGACTTTGGCGGCCAATTGCCGGTCGAGGCCTTCAAGGTCGTTACGGGCCAGTTCCAACACCGTAATGGCGAGCATGCTGCCCTTAAGCTGGAACACGGGATCTTGGTCTAGCGGTTCGGTTTGGCTCATGGTCGGCATACAACGACTTGTCACTAAAAGTGCCGAGACTTATAACGAGAACGCCCGCAGGCCGCAAGCCGGGTCGAACGATGTAGAATGCGCGGCCATTGTCTTTACGGATGTATTAATGGATCGCCCGCGTTTTCAAAAAGCTTTTCTATCTCCACGTTTCTGGCCGCTGTGGTGTGGCTTGGGGCTGTTGTGGCTGATTGTGCAACTGCCATACCCGGCGTTGCTGTGGCTGGGTCGCGTGCTCGGGGCCTTGATGTATCGCGCGGCGGGCGACCGACGGCGTATTGCCAAGCGCAATCTGGAGCTGTGTTTCCCGGAAAAGTCCGCGGCTGAGCGCAAGCGCCTGCTCAAGGAAAATTTCGCCTCCACCGGTATCGCGTTTTTCGAAATGGCGATGAGCTGGTGGTGGTCCCGCGAGCGATTGGCGAAGCTGGCCCATATTGAAGGGCTCGAGCATTTGCAGCAGGCCCAACGCGAAGGCAAGGGCGTGATCCTGATGGCCGTGCATTTCACCACCCTGGAAATTGGTGCGGCGCTGCTGGGCCAACATCACACCATCGACGGCATGTACCGCGAGCACAAGAATCCGTTGTTCGACTATGTCCAGCGCCAGGGGCGCGAGCGCCACAACCTCGATTCGCTGGCGGTGGAGCGTGAAGACGTACGCGGCATGCTCAAGTTGCTGCGTTCGGGCCGCGCGATCTGGTACGCGCCGGATCAGGACTACGGCGCCAAGCAAAGCATTTTCGTGCCGCTGTTCGGCATTCCGGCCGCGACCGTCACCGCCACCAGCAAGTTTGCACGGCTGGGCAAGGCGCTGGTGGTGCCCTTCACTCAGGAGCGTCTGGCGGATGGCAGCGGTTATCGCCTGGTGATTCATGCGCCGCTCGAAGGCTTCCCCGGCGAAACCGAAGAGGCCGACTGCTTGCGCATCAACCAGTGGATCGAAGGCGTGCTGCGCGATTGTCCGGAGCAATACCTGTGGGCGCATCGCCGTTTCAAGAGTCGTCCGCCCGGTGAGCCGAAGCTGTACGCAAAACGCGGCTGAACGGCCGACACCGACATGCACCATGGAGCGTTGCGATGAGTCCTGCTGAACCGGTAACAGGTTTGATTCTTTCCGGTGGCGGGGCTCGGGCGGCCTATCAGGTGGGCGTGCTGGCGGCGATTGCCGAGCTCTTGCCCTTGGGCGCGGACAATCCTTTTCCAGTGATCGTCGGCACCTCGGCCGGGGCGATCAACGCAGTCAGTCTTGCCAGCGGGGCCACGGACTTTCGCGCCGCCATCGAGCGGTTGACCGCTTTCTGGCAAGCCTTTCGCAGTCATCTGGTGCTGCGCAGCGACTGGCCTGGCGTGATCCGTCAGGCCAGTCGCTTTGTCAGCCACAGCTTGCTGGGTCTCGGTGCTCAAGTGCCGGTGGCGCTGCTCGACAGCTCGCCACTGCGAGGTTTGCTCGACGACAAGTTGCTGATGAACGGTATCGCCGACGCCATCGCGCAAAAGCAGTTGCAGGCGGTGGCGGTGACGGCGTTCGGCTACGAGTCGGGGCAGGCGGTGACCTTCTATCAGGGCGGTGGCACCATTGATGCGTGGTTGCGCCACCGTCGGATTGGCGAGCCGACGCAATTGTCCGTTGATCACCTGCTCGCCAGTTCGGCGATTCCACTGTTGTTCGCACCGGTAAAGATCGGTGAAGAATATTTCGGCGATGGCGCGGTGCGGCAGTCCGCACCGATCAGCCCGGCGCTGCACCTGGGCGCCAGTCGTGTACTGGTGGTGGGCGTGAGTGGCAACCCGCGTGGCTTTGACCCCGCGCAACCCCTGCAACGCGCCTACACCGGGCAACAGCCGACACTGGCGCAGATCGGCGGGCACATGCTCAACAGTACGTTCATCGACAGCCTGGAAAGCGACATCGAGTTGTTGCAGCGCTTGAATCAGTTCAGCCACCTGATGCCCGACGGTACGCCCAAACGCACTTTGGGCGTGGCGCCTGTGGAGGTCCTGGTGATTTCGCCGAGTCAGCCGATCGACGAGATCGCGGCACGCCATCGCCAGGAACTGCCGGCGGCACTGCGCCTGTTTCTGCGCGGACCGGGAGCGACCAAGACCAGCGGGGCGGGGGTGTTGAGTTATCTGCTGTTCGAGGCGGGATATTGCAGCGAATTGATTGATTTGGGGCGGCGGGACGCGTTGGCCAAGAAGGAAGAGCTGAGCCGGTTTTTGGGCTTGCAGTAGGAGCGAGTCAGCTCGCGATGGACGTTAACGATAACGCTGGGAACCTGATGCTCCGTGGCGCTCTCTGGTCCATCGCGAGCAGGCTCGCTCCTATAGGGTCAGAAGTGAACCTTGACCAGGAAGCTGGTCACGCTCTGATCGGTCTTGAAGCCCTGGCTGTCTTCGATACCGTACTTGTTTTTCCAGTAGTCATACTCGACACCGACGTACAGCTGCTTGGCGCCCAGGTTCAGCGCCTTGCCCAAGTCGTATTTGACCTGTGGGTTGAAGTGCAGGTTGGCGTGGTATTCGCCTTTGTCGTTCACGTCGTTGTCGACAACCCAATCCATGAAACCGTCGATCAGCACGTCCGAGTCACCCACCGGGATGGTGTAGGACCAGACCGGAGTGATCTGCCAGATATCATCACCCGCGCGGCTTCCTTCGGTGTGGCGGTTGTAGAAGTTCAGCTGGAAGTAGTCGAAACCGGGAATGGCCAGGTCGAAACCGGGACCGATCAGGTAGGACTCTGTATCGT
The DNA here is from genome assembly GCF_001945365.1 of Pseudomonas reinekei. Taxonomy (GTDB): domain Bacteria; phylum Pseudomonadota; class Gammaproteobacteria; order Pseudomonadales; family Pseudomonadaceae; genus Aquipseudomonas; species Aquipseudomonas reinekei. Next base: position 83,772 of record NZ_MSTQ01000019.1, on the reverse strand, counting down.
TTTCACCGAACTCATAGGTCATGGCCAGCAGCACGTCTTTGATCGGGCCGAATTCCAGCTTCTGATCGAAGATCTTGTTGAACGACAAACGCGGGCTGAACTCGCCGTAATAGGTGTTCTCACCCGCGAAAGCGTCTTCCTTGCCGTTGTAGAAGATCTTGTCGAAGAAGAAGAAGTTGTCGCCGTATTTCCAGCCATCGGCGTGTTCGAAGGTCACCGTCTGCTGAATGCGCGGATTGACCTGGAAGTCCTTGCCGTAGAGGTAGGTCAGGCTGTTGTTTTGCCATTGCAGCAGATCGCCCGCCATGGCCTGGCCCCCAGCCAGCATCGAACCCGCCAGCATCAGGCTAGTGCACGTACGTTTCATTCGGTTGCTCCCAAAAAGTAAGTGTTCCACGTGTTTTTTAAGATCGGCGCTCTGGTGTGGCGCCTTTTTCTGTTGAGGTAAAAATCGTCCATTCGGTCAGCTTTCATGCTGTTAGCAAGAGCTGCGCCAAGGCATGTAAAAAACAAAAAAACTCCCGCTCGGCTGCTCAAAAACAGTCGATTGAGAGTGGTTTGGGGATGCCTTGGTACCGTCCAGAGCCGGGATAAGTTGGCTTTCTGGTCAGGAATTAAATCCGGGCTTTTTTTTAAAGCGGATTCAGGCGGTCGCGGAGAATACTGACTCCTCGGCCAGGTCTCAAGTGCCCCGCAACAGCGCACCGACGACAGGTTTGGGGCACGGTTGCGGGTCATCTTAGAAATGCACCTTCACCAGCAGGCTGGTGGTGTTTTCATTGGTGTCGAAGCGGGTGGTGTTTTCGATGCCGTACTTGTCTTTCCAGTAGCTGTACTCGGCACCGACGTACACTTGCTTCTCCCGCCAGCCGAGGGCTTTGCCCAGGTCGTATTTGATCTGCGGATTGACATGTACGTTGGCGTGGTAGGTACCGCGCGAGTTCTCGTCGTTGTCCACAACCCAGTCGATGTAGCCGTCGATCAGCAGGCTCGAATTGCCCAATGGAATGGTGTAGGACCAGGCCGGGCTGATCTGCCAGACATCGTCGCCGGGGCGCGAGCCTTCGGTCTGGCGGTGATAGAAGTTCAGGGTAAAAAAGTTGAAGCCGGGGATCGCGAGGTCGAAGCCGGGGCCGATCAGGTAGGCTTCGGTGTCGTCTTCGCCATTCTCGTAAGTCATGGCCAGCAGCACGTCCTTGATCGGGCCGAATTCGAAACGGCGGTCGAGGATTTTGCCGAAAGAGAGGCGTGGGCTGAACTCGCCGTAGTAAGCGTGAGAGCCTTTGTTGCGGTCTTTCTCACCGTTGTAGTAGGTGCTGTCGACGAACAGGAAGTTGTCGCCGTACTTCCAGCGGTCGGCGTGTTCGAAGGTGATCGTCTGCTGGATCGACGGGTTGACCGCGAAATCCTTGCCGTACAAATAGCTCAGGCTGTTGGTTTGCCACAGCAGTAAATCGCCGGCCATGGCTTGGCTCGCCGCCAGAAGTCCACCGCCCAACAGCATGCTGGTTTGTGTACGAATCATCTGTTGCTCCCTCTTGTTTTTATTATATGTGGCGCAGGTGTCCCCACCCGAGGGAGCGAGAGAGCTCGTGAAGGGGCCATCGGCTTCAACATCACTGTTGGCTGATATACCGCTTTCGCGAGCAGGCTCGCTCCCACAGGGGGAGGGTGGTCGTGATCTGTTAGTGGGCGTGGCAGTCGTTGATGGCCGCGCGTTCGGCGCCACCGAGGATGTTGAACAGCAGGTTCAGGGTCAGCGCGCTGAGGGTGGCCATGGCGATCCCGCTGTGGGTGATCGGGCTCATCCACAGGGGCAGGTGGGCGAAAAACTCCGGACGCACCACCGGGATCAGACCCATGCCGATGCTCACCGCTACCAGCAACTGGTTGCGACGGTCACCGATGTCGGCTTCCTGAAGAATCTTGATGCCGGTGGCGGCAACCATGCCGAACATCGCAATGGCTGCGCCGCCCAGTACTGCCGGCGGAATCGACGCCACCAGGAACGCAGCTTTGGGCAACAGGCTCAGGACGATCAGCAAACCGCCGGCGACGATGGTTACCGAGCGGCACCGCACGCCGGTCATCTGCACCAGGCCGATGTTCTGGGCGAAGGAGGAATGAGTGAAGGTGTTGAAGAACCCGGCAAAAAACGAGGCGCCGGCATCGCACAGCAAACCGCGACGCAGCATCCGTGGGCAGACTTCCTGGCCGGTGATTTTGCCGAGCGCGAGGAACATTCCGGTGGACTCGACGAAAATGATCACCACCACCAGGCACATCGAAAGGATCGGTGCGAGTTCGAACTTCGGCATGCCGAAGTGCAGCGGGGTAACGAACTGAACCCAGGGCGCGTTGGCCATGCCGCTCAGGTCAACCATGCCGATAATGCCGCAGAGCACGTAACCCAGGCACATGCCGATCAGCACGGAAATGTTGACCCAGAAACCGCGCATGAAACGATGGACCAACAGGATGGTACCCAGCACCAGCGCGGCGATGGTCAGATAAATCGGTGAGCCGAATTGAGTGGCAGCCGCTCCGCCGCCGGCCCAGTTCACGGCCACGGGAAACAGCGACAAACCGATCGAGGTGATGACCGTGCCGGTCACCAGGGGCGGGAAGAAACGCACGACCTTGGACATGAACGGGGCGATGATCATGCCGAAGAACCCGGCGGCGATGGTCGCACCGAAGATCCCTTGCAGGCCGATGCCAGGCATGCCGGCCATCGCGACCATGCTGCCGACCGCAGCGAAACTGGCGCCCATCATCACCGGCATGCGGATGCCCATAGGCCCGATACCTAGCGACTGAACGATGGTGGCGATGCCGGCGACCAGCAGGTCGGCGTTGATCAGGAAGGCGATTTCTTCACGACTCAGGTCAGCGGCCTGGCCGATGATCAGCGGCACCGCGATGGCACCACCGTACATCAGCAGAACATGTTGCAGACCGACCAGGATCAGTTGCAAAAGGGGCAAACGCTGAATGGCGGGTGCGTCGGGGATGCGTGCTTGGGAGAGCTCGGACATGCAACACCTCGGATCTTTTTTATTCTTGTGATTTTGTGCATCAGGTAGACCGCGGCGCGGCCAATCGCGAGCAGGCTCGCTCCCACATTGATTTTGTGTCGATCACAAATCCCCTGTGGGAGCGAGCCTGCTCGCGATGCTTTTCAACAATTAATTGGTCTGTGCTCCCTGAACAATCCAGGCGCCAATCAGATCACGTTCCTGCTGGGTCATCTGCGTGATGTTGCCCAGTGGCATGATCTGGCTGGCGACGGCTTGAGCCTGGATGCGCGCGGCGTTCTGGCGGATTTGCTCGGGGGTGTCGAGCATCACGCCGGCCGGGGCTGCGCTGAACAGGGGGCTGGTCGGTTTGGACGAGTGGCAAACCGTGCAGCGTTCCTGAATCACGCTGTGGACCTTGTCGAAACCAGGACCGGCATTGGACGCTTGCGCCGGGGCGGCGGCAGGCGCTTGTGCAGGTTTGGCTTCGGCCGGTTTCAAGCCACCGCCCACGGCTGTTTCCGGCAGTGGCTGGTACTCAATGGCGGCAGGAGCCTTGGCCACTTCAGGGGCGCTGGACATCGGCTTCGGACCGGACACGTACGCCAGGCAAATCATGCCGACCGCTGCCACTGGCAGGGTCCAGGCAAACTTGTGGCTGTCGTGACGGGTGTTGAAGTAGTGGCGCACCAACACCGCCAGCACCGCGATCCCGGCCAGGATCAACCAGTTGTACTGGCTGCCATAGGTGCTCGGGAAGTGGTTGCTGATCATGATAAACAGCACTGGCAAGGTGAAGTAGTTGTTGTGACGCGAACGCAGCAAGCCTTTGGCCGGCAGCGCCGGATCCGGCGTGCGGTTTTCGGCAATTGCCGCCACCAGTGCACGTTGCGCCGGCATGATGATGCGGAACACGTTGCCGACCATGATGGTGCCGATGATCGCGCCGACGTGCAGGTACGCACCACGACCGCTGAACACTTTGCTGAAGCCGTAGGCCGCGCCAATGATCAGCACGAACAGGATGAAGCCTAGCAGGGCAGGGCGTTTGCCCAGGGCCGAGTCGCAAAGGAAGGAGTAGACGAACCAGCCGATGAACAGCGAGCCGATACCGATGGCCACGCCTTCAGGACCGCTCAGGCTGCTGCCCGGAGCCAGCAGGTAGAGCGTCGGGTTGGAATAGAACACCACGCACAGCAGCGCGATCCCCGACAACCAGGTGAAGTAGGCTTCCCATTTGAACCAATGCAGGTTGTCCGGCATGGTCGGTGGAGCCAGTTTGTATTTTTCCAGGTGGTAGATACCGCCGCCGTGGATCGCCCACAAATCACCGGCCAGACCGCTTTTCGGATTGACCCGATTGAGGTTGTTTTCCAGCCAGACGAAATAGAACGAAGCGCCGATCCAGGCCACGCCAGTAATCATGTGAACCCAGCGCACGCTCAGGTTCAGCCATTCCAACAGATGTGCTTCCACAGTCTTTACCTCTCGCCTGTCACTCTGTTGTCGAGTGATCAGGCCTTCTCTTATTGGTGGGGGGCGAGGATCAAACGCTCATCCTCTTTGAAAAAATGCTCATCGCAGTTATTGCCTGTGCCACTGCGATCAACCACCAGGAAGTCATCCCGCTTTTCGATCGTCAGCACCGGATGGTGCCAAACGCCGCGATGGTAATTAATGCCCTGCCTGCCGTTGGTGACGAAGGCGCGGACCAAGCCTGATACAGGTACATCGCCAAGTGGCGCGACCACGATCAGAAAGGGGTTGCCGAGCAGCGGAATGAACGCCTGGCTGCCCAGCGGATGACGCTCCAGCATGCTCACGGTCAGCGGCATGTCCTGCGCGTCGGCGCGGAAAATGCTGATGATCGCGTTGTCTTCTGGCTTGGCGGTTTCTACCGTCGCCAGTTTATGAAAGCGCATGGTCGAACCGTTGTTGATCATGAAGTGATCGCTGCCGTCGGTTTCGATCACGTCACCGAAAGGGGCGAAGGCTTCTTTGGTCAGCGGTTCAATCTGTAGTGTGCGCATGCTGTTCTTCTTAATCTCAAATGTGTTGGTGTGTTGCTTTTGTGGGAGCCCGGCTTGCCGGCGATGGCGTCGGTGAGGGCGCCATCGCCGGCAAGCCGGCTCCTACAGGTTTTCATCAACCCTTATTTAGCGACCTTGCCCAATACGCGCAGGCGACTCACACCACCATCCGGGAACACGTTCAGGCGGATGTGGGTGATCGGGCCCAGCGCCTTGATCTGCTCGGCGAAGGTGTGTTCGGCGTGCATTTCCAGCTTCTGGCTTGGCAGCAGTTCGCGCCAGAACAGCGACTGGGTTTCGATCTGGCTGTCGGTACCGCCCTTGACGAATGCGCCCTGGATCGAGCAAGTGTCCGGGTAGTTGCCTTTGAAGTGCAGGGTGTCGACGATGATTTTCTCGATCTCGCCCGGGTGACCCAGCGCGACGATCACCCAGTCATTGCCCGGCGTACGACGACGTGCGGTTTCCCAGCCGTCGCCCATGTTGATGCCACGGCCCGGGTTGAGGATGTTGCTCATGCGACCGAAGTGTTCGTCGGAGCAGGCGAGGGCGCGGCCACCGTTGAGGGCGGCAGCCAGGTCGACTTGCTCGTTGTCGCCAACAGCCGACCAGTCGCGGAACGGAATGCCGTACACGCGCAGACGGGCAACACCACCGTCCGGGTAAATGTTGAAGCGCAGGTGGCTGAAGGCCTGGTCGTTGCTGATTTCGTGGTAGTGGTGGCTGTTGCCTTGCAACTCGACGGCAGACAGTACTTCAGTCCACTGGGTGTTTTCGTTCGGTTCGCCTTCAGCCAGGAAGCAGGCTTCCAGAGAGGCCGACGGCGGGAAGTTGCCGGTGAAGAATGAAGTGTCGATGTCGACGCCCTTGATCGAACCCGGTACGCCGAGGCGGATCACAGCGCTGTCGTAGCCCTCGAAGCGCTTGCGGCGCGACTCCCAGCCGTCCATCCACTTGCCGTTGTCATCGAACACGCCCTCCTTCCACACGGCCGGGGTCGGTTGGAACAGACGGTTGGCGTCTGCGAACCAGTCATCGGTGACCGAGATTATTTTGGTGCCCAGGCGGGCGTCGGCCAGGTTGACGAACTTCTCGAAAGGTACGGCGTAAGCTTTCATTCTTCTTGTCTGCCTTTAAATAAGTGGCTTGGGATGCTCTCAGGGCCCTGGGTGTTTTTCGCGTTTAAGGACACTCGGGCCAGGATCGCTATAGGGTCAGTAAACGGAACAGGGCGATCTTGTTGATCTCTGCCAGCGCGCATTTGAATTCGGTGTCTGCCGAGTTGTGAATGCGCGTTTCGAACGCTGCGAGGATCTGATGCCGGTTGCTGCCTTTTACCGCCATGATGAAGGGAAACTTGAACTTGGCTTTGTAGGCGTCGTTCAGCTCGGTGAAGCGCTGGAACTCTTCGGCCGTGCATTGGTGAATACCGGCGCCAGCCTGTTCATGGGTGCTGGCTTCGGTCAGTTGGCCCTGGACGGCGGCTTTGCCGGCCAGGTCCGGGTGAGCGTTGATCAGGGCCAGTTGGCTTTCACGATCGGCGCTCAACAGGATGTCGCTCATGCGCTGGTGCAGGGTTTCGATTTCGTCGATCGAAGAATCCTGGCCCAGGTCGAAGGCCTTCTCGGCGACCCATGGCGAATGTTCGTAGATGTCGGCAAAGGCTTTGACGAAGGCGTCGCGGCTCAATGTCGACGGTTTCAATGTTTGAAAGGCGCTCATTTCGCGGCCCCTTGGTACGGGTGGGTTTCTTGCCAGTGGCGAGCGATGTCGACGCGACGGCTAAACCACACCTGTTGATGACTTTTAGCGTATTCGATAAAGCGCTTGAGCGAAGCCAGACGCGCCGGACGGCCGATCAGGCGGCAGTGCAGGCCGATCGACAGCATTTTCGGGGCTTCGGCGCCTTCGGCATACAGCACGTCGAACGCATCCTTGAGGTATTCGAAGAAGTCGTCGCCCTTGTTGAAACCCTGGACCTGGGTGAAACGCATGTCGTTGGTGTCCAGGGTGTACGGGATCACCAGGTGCGGCTTGCCGGTCGGGTTGTTCGGTTCCCAGTAGGGCAGATCGTCGTCGTAGGTGTCGCTGTCGTAGAGGAAACCGCCTTCTTCCATCACCAGGCGACGGGTGTTCGGACCGGTGCGGCCGGTGTACCAACCCAGCGGACGTTCACCGGTGATTTCGGTGAGGACGCGGATCGCTTCGAGCATGTGCTCGCGTTCCTGCGCTTCGTCCATGTACTGGTAGTCGATCCAGCGGTAGCCGTGGCTGCAGATCTCGTGGCCGGCATCGACCATCGCACGGATCACGTCCGGGTGGCGCTGGGCGGCCATGGCGACGGCGAAGATGGTCAGCGGGATGTCGAATTCCTTGAACAGTTTGAGAATCCGCCAGACGCCGGCGCGGCTGCCATACTCGTAAAGGGATTCCATGCTCATGTTGCGCGCGCCTTGCAGCGGCTGGGCGGACACCATTTCCGAGAGGAATGCTTCGGACTCTTTATCGCCGTGGAGGATATTGCGCTCGCCGCCTTCTTCGTAATTGAGTACGAACGACAGGGCGATGCGGGCATTGCCCGGCCAGTGTGGGTGCGGAGGGTTACTGCCGTAACCGATCAGGTCGCGAGGGTAGTCAGCGCTCACTGCAGTCTTCCTTCTTATAGGCGTGGTGACAGTTGGTGTGACGCGACTAAAGGATGGATCACTGGCTGGCGTCACAGCGATGGGTTGATTGTATACAACTTTATATTCAATTTGTAAGCCTGATTTTTTGCATTTTTCGTTAACGGTCATCTTTACGTGGTATCCACACGCACCTGCAAGAAACCTGCCTGACTGGTCAGTTAATGATTGCACGGTCCAGAGCGTAGAAGGATTCCCAGGAAACCGGCGAAATTTACTGCGAGGGCGCTGTCAGTCGCAAAAATGTCGTTTTTATTGTGTACAATTTTTATTGGAAATGTCTTAATCAATCGCTCGCCGCAGCTTTTCGTGCTCCGAATCGGTGCGGTCTCCTTTTCACCTGACTTCGGGAGGCGCGAAGTCTGACTGCTCCACGCAGGCAGGCGCGCAGAATCAATGGGACGTTTGACTACACACGTTTTGGACGCTGCACATGGTTGCCCGGGCAGCTCGATCAAGGTCGAGCTGTACCGCGTTGAAGGCTCGCAACTGGAATTGGTCGCCAGTGCGATAACCAACAGCGATGGCCGTGTCGATGCACCGCTGCTGCAGGGCGATGATTACCGTACCGGGGTTTACCAGGTGCAGTTCGATGCGGGCGACTACTACCGCGCCCGTGGCGTTCAGCTGCCGGAGCCTGCGTTCCTCGATGTCGTGGTGCTGCGTTTTGGCATCTCCGCCGAGCAGGATCACTACCATGTTCCGCTGCTGATCTCGCCTTACAGCTACTCGACGTACCGCGGCAGCTGATCCCCCAAGCAGCTGCCACCACCTGGAAGCGACTGCGCATATAGCTTCTTTGGTCTTTCGCCCGCTCACACTGCGGGCTTTTTTTCGTCTGGAGATAAGTGGTGCCTGTGTTGACGCCATCGCGGGCAAGCCAATTCCCACAGGTTCAGGGGGGGGACACATGTTCTATGTACGACCCGAACTCTGTGGGAGCTGGTTTGCCAGCGATGCTTTTAACGGCTCAGCAGGGAGGCCGCACCCGCGCCACTGAACAACCCGGCACTGACCCGGTTAAACCAGCTCTGCCCCTGACCGCTTCGCAGATATCGCGCCGCGCCATGGGCTCCGAGGCCATAGGCCAATTTGCACAGCAGGTCCAGTACGGTCCAGGTGGCAATCATCACCAGCAACTGTGGCAGGAACGGTTGTTCGGCACTCAAGAACTGCGGTAGAAACGCAGCGAAGAACAGGATGTCTTTCGGGTTGCTGGCACCGAGCATGAACGCGCGACCGAACAGTGCGCGAAAGCGGGGCACAGGTGCTGCCAACGGCACTTCAGCGCCATGGGACGGTTGGCGCGATTGTTGCCAGCTCTGCCAGGCGAGGTAGAACAGGTACAGCGCGCCGACGATTTTCAAGGCGCTGAACAGCTGTTCTGACGCCAGCAACAACGCGCCCAGTCCCAGTGCCGAGGCACTCAACAGACAGATCGAGGCAATGACGCCACCGAGAAATGCCGGGTAGGACCGGCGCAGGCCGTAGTTCAGGCTGTTGCTGATCATCAACAGCGACAGTGGCCCCGGGATCAGGATCACTACCAGCGCAGCGCCGCTGAACAGCAGCCAGGTTTCCAGACTCATCACTTTCCTCCATTTGCACAAAAGCCTCACCCGACGGGGTGAGGCTGTTTTGAAACGTGTCCCGCGCAAGGCTTACAAGAAGATGAACTTGGCGATGAAGATCGCGCAGAGCACCCACAGGCTGACGGAAATTTCCTTGTACTTGCCGGTACCGGCCTTCAGCGCCACGTAGGTGATGAAGCCCAGTGCGATGCCGTCAGCGACCGAAAAGGTCAGCGGCATCATGATGGCGGTGACAATCGCCGGAATGCTGTCAGTCGCTTCGTCCCATTCGATGTGGGCCATGCCACCCATCATCAACATCGCTACATAAATCAGCGCGCCAGCGGTGGCATAGGCAGGGATCATGCCGGCCAGCGGAGCGAAGAACATGGCTGCAATAAATAGCACACCTACCGTCACCGCGGTAAGACCAGTCCGACCACCTGCTGCAACACCGGCAGCACTTTCCACGTAGCTGGTAACGGGTGGCACGCCGACCACGGCACCGAATACGCTGGATGCGCTGTCAGCTTTCATGGCGCGGGAGAGGTTTTCGATCTTGCCATCAGCACCGACCAGATTGGCGCGTTGAGCCACCCCCATCAGGGTGCCGGCGGTGTCGAACATGTGCACGAAGAGGAACGCCAGTACCACGCTGATCATGCTGACGTTGAACACGCCGGCCACATTCATGGCCATCCAGGTCGGAGCCAGGCTCGGCGGTGCCGACATGATCCCTTCGTAATGCACCAGGCCCAGGCCCCAACCGGCGAGGGTGACGGTGACGATGCTGATGAGTATCGCGCCGAACACTCGGTGGTAGCTGAGGATGGCAATCATCAGGAAGCACACGGCCGCCAACAGCGGACCTGGCTCGTGCAGGGAGCCGAGTTTGATCAGGGTAGCCGGGCTATCGACAACGATGCCGGCGGTTTTCAGGCCAATCAGACCGAGGAACAAACCGACGCCCGCGCCCATGGCGTAGCGCAGGCTCACCGGAATGCTGTTGAGCAGCCATTCACGAATCCGGGAGAACGTCAGGATCATGAACAGGACACCGGAGACAAACACCGCACCGAGTGCGGTTTCCCAGTTGTAGCCCATGGTGCCGACGACGGTGTAAGTGAAGAAAGCGTTCAACCCCATGCCCGGTGCCAGACCGACCGGCCAGTTGGCGTAAAGGCCCATTAGCAGGCAGCCCAGGGCGGCGGCGATACAGGTGGCGACGAAGGCTGCGCCGTGGTCAATCCCTGCGTCGGCCATGATGTTCGGGTTGACGAAGATGATGTAGGCCATCGTGATGAAGGTAGTCAGACCGGCAATCAGCTCGGTCTTCACCGTGGTGCCATGCAAGCTGAGTTTGAACAGGCGTTCCAGCAAGCCATTGCGTAATGGCGGCGAGAGATCCAGCGTCGATGCTTCGGATTTGCGGCTTTCCACAGCGAGTACTCCTCAAGAGTTTTATTTTTATTTCCAGGGCCGGACCCATGAGGGTGGCAGCGGCCCTTTGAGGCACTTGCGAATTTGTTGACTGTCTGGTCAGGAACTCGCACGAAGTGGATTATGCTTTTGTATACAAATAAAGCAAATAATGTTTTTGGTTTTGTCGACGAAAAATTTGGCTTTAGGGATATATCGCCTGTTAAGACGCCCTCGCGGGCAAGCCACGATGACTGACGTGAGGACAGCTAGGTCCTTACTGACTTTTCCCCAGCGCCAGATTCACCGCCAACCACCCATTCACCGCCGTCTCCCCGGCCTCGGCAAACACCCGCTCCAACAATTTCACCTGCTCGCGACGCAGCAACTGCTCGAACCGCGCCCCGTCATCGGTCAGCTCCAGCAAGCGTTTACGCTTGTCCCTTTCGGAAGCAACGCTGTTCACCAAATGCATTTCCACCAATTGCCGCAGCGGCATGTTCAGCGCCTGTTTGCTCACGCCGAGCAACCCCAGCAGCTCCTTGACGCTGAGGTTCGGGTATCGGGCGATGAAAAACACGATGCGTTGATGGACCCGACTCAAGCCTCGCCGCTCAAGCATTTCATCGGCCTTGGCCGTGAACGCCTGGTAACCGAAGAAAAACGCTTCCATGGCCTGTTGCTGGGAAATCGGGTTTTTAAGGTCAATCATGTTGACGTATCCGCTTGAGCTATCGTAATTTCGGTCAACCAGTTTGACTCATTTTCTTCACGCCTCGCTACCGGTGACCTCCATGGCTTTTTCCGAACGTGTCTCGCGCCTTAAAAGTTCTTTGATCCGTGAAATCCTTGCCGCCGCCCAGCGACCGCAGGTGATGTCGTTCGCCGGAGGCCTGCCCGCTGAAGCCATGCTGCCCAAGGTCGATTGGGCCGACATGCCGGTGTCCATTGGCCAATACGGCATGAGCGAAGGTGAGCCGGCATTGCGCGAAGCGTTGGCGATGGAGGCCCGGAAGTTGGGCGTGCCGTGTGAGGCGAGCCAGGTGTTGGTGGTCAGCGGTTCCCAGCAGACGCTGGACCTGGCCGCCAAGCTGTACATCGACAAAGGCACCGAGGTGTTTCTCGAGGCGCCGACTTACCTGGCGGCCCTGCAAATCTTCCAGTTGTTCGGCGCGAACTGCATTACCGTGCCGCTGGAGGCCGACGGCCCGGACCTGATGCAGTTGCGTACTCGCCTGGAACAACATCGTCCGGCGTTCATCTACCTGATCCCGACTTTTCAGAATCCATCGGCCGTGCGTTACAGCGAGGCCAAGCGCGATGCCGTGGCGGCACTGCTGGATGAATTCGGTGTGACCTTGATTGAAGACGAGCCCTACTGCGAACTGACTTTCGATGGCGGCAGCGCCACGCCCATCGTCAGTCGCTTGCAAAAATCCAGCTGGATCAACACCGGTACCGTGTCGAAAACCCTGATGCCCGGTTTGCGTGTCGGCTACCTGATCGCCAGCCCGGATTTGTTCCCACATCTGCTCAAGCTCAAGCAATCGGCGGATTTGCACACCAATCGCGTTGGCCAGTGGCAAGCCTTGCAATGGATCGGCAGCGAGCGGTATCAGCAGCATCGCAGTGAGTTGCGGGATTTTTACCGGGGGCGTCGGGATGCGTTTCAGGTGGCGCTGCACGCTCATTTTGCTGATCTTGCGGAGTGGAACGAGCCGCAGGGCGGGCTGTTTTTCTGGTTGAAACTGAAGCAGCCGCTGGACACGCGAACCTTGCTCAATGCCGCGCTGGCCAACGATGTGGCGTTCATGCCGGGCGAGCCGTTCTTCCCTGAACCGGACAAGCATCCCGGGTATCTGCGGCTGAACTTCAGCCATATCGATCCGGCGCGGCTGGATGAGGGGCTTGGGCGATTGGCAGCGGTAGTGCGAGAGGCTCAGGCGGCGCAAGCGGCCTGAAACGAATAAACCGGCTCATGGGCCGGTTTATTTTGGTCCGGGTTTTGTAGTGTCTGGACGGACCCTATCAACAGCAAGCCGGCTCCTACAAATAGGCAGCGCAAACAAGATCTGTTCACGCCGCACAACCTGTAGGAGCCGGCTTGCTGGCGATGGCGTCCGTCAGAACGCCACAAAAAACATCAGGCCGCAGCGAACCGCTTATCCAGATAATCAATAATCACCTTGGACTCGTACATCCAAGTGGTCTCGCCATTCTCTTCAATCCGCAGGCACGGCACTTTGATCTTGCCGCCTTGCTCCAGCAAAGCCTGGCGGTCCTGCTCGTTGTTCTTCGCGTCACGCAATGCCACCGGCACATTCAGGCGGCGCAGGGTGCGGCGGGTTTTCACGCAGAACGGGCAGGCGTGGAATTGATACAGGGTCAGGCCCTTGGCGGCGGATTCGACCTGAGCCTGAGCAGCGGCGGAGCGCTTCTTTTTGCTGGGGCGGGTGATGATGTCGATGAAGATGATCAGTTGGCCAAGGCCGACACGAAGCGCTTTTACGAACACGTTGAAAGCCTCACGGTGTGAACAAAGAAAGGCGCGCAGCTTACCTGATTTTTTTCAGGCGAAAAAAAACCGGCGATGAATGCCGGTTTTCTTTGTGTTGCCAATTACTTGATGAGGCTGAGGAATTCGCTGCGGGTCGCGGCGTTCTCGCGGAACTCACCGAGCATCACCGACGTGATCATCGACGAATTCTGCTTTTCCACACCGCGCATCATCATGCACATGTGCTTGGCCTCGATCACCACCGCAACGCCCAGGGCGCCGGTGACCTGCTGGACCGCATCGGCGATCTGGCGGCTGAGGTTTTCCTGGATCTGCAGGCGGCGAGCGTACATATCGACGATTCGTGCGACCTTCGACAGGCCCAGCACCTTGCCGCTCGGGATGTAGGCAACATGCGCCTTGCCGATGAACGGCAGCAGGTGGTGTTCGCACAACGAGTACAGCTCGATGTCCTTGACCAGCACCATCTCGCTGTTGTCGGAGCTGAACAAGGCACCGTTGGTGACTTCTTCGAGCGTCTGTTCATAACCGCGGCAGAGATACTGCATGGCTTTGGCGGCACGTTTTGGCGTGTCGAGCAGGCCTTCGCGGGACACGTCCTCGCCCAATTGGCCGAGAATCGCGGTGTAGTTCTGTTCCAGTGTCACAGGGGCTGATTCCATAAGGGTTTCAGAGGGGTACTGTTTCAGTCTGTACCAATTTTGTACCAATCAGGCTGTTTTCGAGCTTCCCGAGTTCGCGCCAGTCGGTACTGGAGTTAATCCATCGGGCGTAGGTCGATAGCAGCATCTGAACGCTATGACCGAGCTGAGTGGCAATAAATGCAGGGTTCATACCCGCCATGAGGCACATGGTAGCGTAAGTGTGCCGGCAGTTGTATTGCCGACGGGCGCGAATCTTCAGGGCGGTCAGCGCGGCCCGGAAATGTTTGTCGGTGACGCTCGATTGTTGAATGAACTCGAAGTTCTTGGTCGGAGGGAACACGAAAGGCGATTCCGCCTGCTTGCGGCGGCCTTGCTTGGCACGTTCCTGAGCCATGCGCTCAGCCTCGTTGACGGCGTGCAAGGCGCGACTGTTGAGCATGACCTGTCGGCTGTTGCGGGTTTTAGTGCGCTCCTCGATCTTGTAGTCCGCGACAATCCGACACACGTTGACCAGTCGCTTCTCCTTGTCGACTTCTTCCCAGCGCAGCGCAGCAATCTCGCTGGGACGCATGCCGGTATAGAAGGCGAACTCAAAGTACGCCGCGTAGATCCGCATCGAATGGGTCAGCGTCTTATATAGGTGATCGATAATCTGGTTGGCCTCACCCACGGTGAAGGGATCGATGGGTTTCTTGGCCTTCACCGGCAGTTCGATGGACTCCACCGGGTTACGGTTGATCAGGCCGTCTTTCACTGCGGTACCGAACACCGTGGTCAGACGCTGGATCGCCGCGCGCTTCACGCCCGGCGTCGGCCATTCGGTATTGGCCACCACCTTGCGCAGCATCACCGACGTGATGCTGTCGATGGGCAGCATTGCCAGATACGGCATCCAGTACAGATTGAGCGAGCCGAGGTAATTTTTGCGTGTGCCTGCCACGATCTCGCGACTGTTGAGCCATTCCTGGGCGTACTCCCCGAAACGGGGAGTCGCCGAGTAGTTGGCATAGGTGGAGTTGGGGAACAGTTCGGCGTAGCGTTCATCATCGAGCACGCCGTGCTTGATCAGGCTGGTTACGTTAGCGCGTAGGTCGGCGGCAGCCTTAATCCCCTTCGGCGTTTGGGGATAGGGGAGGGTTTCGCAACGGCGTTGCCCGTTCCAGGTGAAGCGAATGCGGACGGACTGTCCAGCAAATTCAACTCCGGTGGGCAATCCCATTGGCTCTCGAGCCATGCTTCGTATCTCCTTAGACTGTAATAAATGCGGCTATCGATGCTGTTCCAAACCCCTTTGGGAATGACGCCTCGGGCGCGCTTGCCTTGCAATGCCCGGCGCGTGGTACCGACCAGTTCGGCCATCTTGTCTTCTGGAATCTTGTCGAGGAGATAGGTCGGCAGCGATGGTTCTGCCGCCTCATTACACTGCGTATACCCCTCGGCAAGCTGTGCGGGCGAGCGTTTCTGAGCGTTCAGCGTTGCATTGGGAGGCGCTGCCCGGCGCAGCTTTTGGTGTGGGGTAGATGCCTCGGTAGCGGCTTGAGGAAAAGCATTAATGCCTGCTGCTGCGCAGCAGAGGCTTTTAATTTCGTGGGTATCGACTCGCGTGTCGTCGAAGAGCAAAGCGGTCGACATTCGTGCTCGCAGGCGAGATTGTTCGCCGCATTGCTCTGAGATCCGATAATGAGTTGGTCCGAAGTAGGAGAGCGTGCCGTTCATGCTGCTTCTCCTTCACTTGCTGCGTCCAGAGAGCAGGCCATGGCGAGAGCTAGTTGGCGCAAGGCTCTGGTTTCGCGTTCCAGTTTTTTTTTCCTGGTACGGAGTGCGGCGAATGTCTCGGCTGCGATCCTGAGCTTCTCGGCGATATCCAGCAGTGTTGGACGCGCTAATTCGCCGAGGCGCGGATCCTTATCCTGTTGCTTGCATCGCTGTACCAGGCGCTGATGGTCTGGCTGGAAGAAGTCGAGCTTTGCTTGTAGTTCACGAATGGGCTTGACGCTTTCGGCGCGCTGAATTTCGTCTCTTTCTTTTAGTCCCGCAGATTTTCCGTCGATGTGGCCCATCTTGTAACCAGCCCAAATGAGTAGTCCGGCGAAAGCGATCAGGGTGATGAGTGCGCAAATTTGAATTGCTGTCATGTTATGTGCTCCTCGTAAGTCATTGGCTGGTGGTGACAACCGTCAATGGTGTGGGTGCCGTTTGGCGTTGGCCGTCCTGCTGCCGCTGCATATCTTCATCAGCCTTGTAGGCGCGGATGTCGATCAGCGAGGCAACGTGGCGGATGTGCGCGTACTTCAGCGCCTTGCGGCTGGTGTCCAGCGTGGTGATCGGGAGCTGGATCCGGCCGCTGTTGATTTCTGTCACGAACGACTGCTCGTTGAGATTGCGAAAGTACTGCTCGCGGATTTTTTCCAGCGGGATCAGGACGTCACCGAAGATTCGATACAGCAGTTCGACGGTGGCCGATTCGGGCGCCGGATGCAGGCGAAGCGGATTCTGTGCAGCGTTACTCATGGGCTTGTCGAGCCTCCTTGCGTTGTTGTCGTGCCGGGTGGTTCCAGGCGTTCAGGCAGTGGCGTCTGGTCAGCTCGCGCAGATGTTCGGGCACTTCGAGGAGCGCGGCGTTGCGCTCCTCGCGTGTGCGCATGGCAACGATCTGGCGGGCGTACTCCCTAGGCCACGTCACGGCGATCTGCCGGGATTGCAGGAAGATCGATGTCCAACTGCTCGGCCAGCCAGCCGATACCGGCCTGCTTCACCCGAGTCGACTGGCTGTACTGCATTCCGTGTTTCTCGTCATACCAGGGACTGTCCTTGACCCGCAGGTACGCTTTGTCGCGCTTCGGGTCCGCCGGCAAGTTTCCCTTGAGCAAACCTTTTTCCCGCATGAGAGTGATCAGTTTGGGGCGAGTGAGGCCGAGTTGAGCGGCTGCTTGGGCGAGGGTGCGTTCCATGGCGTCCTCCTATGCAGCGTGCGCAGCTGGAGTGGCTGCTGCAGCAAGATGGTTGATGGACTCAGTGAGCTTTGCGTAGATCTCGGCATCGGAGTCGTACAAGGTGAAGCAGCGCGTATGCGGGCTCTTGTTGCCGATGCTCAAGATGGCGGTGACGCCGCGGCGCGAATGGGTGCGATGCAGCGCCACATGCAGGGGAAGTTCAAAACCCATGTCGAGGCTCAGCACGCCCCCGGTGTGCACCAGTTCGAACACACGCTGCTTGTCCTGGACATCAAAATGGCCGTATTGACGATCGGCATGCGGGAGATGCACCAGGTCGCTGGAGTTGCTCGCGTCGAACGGACCGTTGGCAATCTCTTCAATAAAGCCGGCCAGTTTGAGGTGCATCGTCTTGTCGTTCTGCAGGGTCAGCGTGTGGCGTTCGCTGCCCAGCTCCACGACAAAAGTGCTTTCCACTGCGCCGCGCTCAACCTTGAGACGGAATGCCAGGCATTCACGCTTCTGTGCTGTGCGCAGGACGTGGTTGAAGGTCTCGGTCAGGTTGACCTGGGCGTTTAGCAACTGCAGGGTGCGGTTGTCGATTTTGTACTTGGTCATGCCGCGTGCCCTCCACCGTTTGGATCGATAGGAGAGGGCTGGCAGGACTTGGCAACAAGCTTGGGTTTGCTGTTATGAATGACGACCATACAGCCCGTGGCGAGCTGCAGCTGTTCGATCAGTTTGCGATTGCTGACGCATGCCGGATGGACATGCAAGGTTGCGGTGGTACGCATTGGTATTGCCTCGCTCTGTGGTAAAGAGTGAGGCAAATATCACGTAATGTGCTTGCTTGTGTCAACACATAGTGTGATTAAATTGGTGCGGCACTGTGTAGAAATCGTGATGACTTCAATATTCCGCCTACGAGATGGATTTCCTCCACCTCTTGTTCTGCAATGTGAAGAGTTTCGTAATCGGTATTGACGCTATCCAACCGGTACATTCCGTCTCGGAGATAAATAAACTCTTTGATCATCGCTTTGCCGGAGGACGTTCGGACTATGACCTCGTCACCGCTACTGAAGCGTTTGTTCGGCTCTATAAGAACGAACTCGCCATTTTTTATGCGGGGCATCAGGCTATCGCCCATGACTCTTATGCCATAGGCATCTGGGTCATCGCTATGAATGTTTAGATAACCTTCACCTTGCCCTGGTGGCGGTTCTACCGTGTCGAAGAAGCCCTGATTCCCAAGCTGCGCGTTTGATAGCACAGGCACCTTTCCATCCTTAGCCCAGCCTACAAGGCTGCTAACAGGTTGGTCTTTGTCTTTCGATCTTCCGTAGTCCCTCACAAGACGGTCTTCAGACCGAATCCGACCTTGAATGGCGTCTGAGTACGACTCAACGTCGGAACGATTTTTTCCTGCTACCAAGTCTGGAAAAGATACTCCCAGTGCTGTCGCTATCTTTTGCAAGTCGTGGAGATTGGGCTGACGAGCCCCTTTCTCGTAATTGCCTATCCGAGACTGGGATTCCCAACCGCAAGCGAAAGCAAGGGCTTGTTGGCTCATGCCCTTGGCTTTGCGGTATTGCTTAATACGTTCGCCGAGTGTGTTCATGTGCTTTTTTTACCACGCTCTGAAATTATTTATCATCACTTTGCGTGTTGAAATATCTGCGATTCGTGATTAAGATGGCTCCGGCTAATTGGAGGGCATCATGAATCTGATCGCTGAACATCGAGAGAAAGCCGGAATCAAGCAAAAGGAACTCGTTGTAGCTCTTGGATGGACTCAGGCACGTATAAGCAATTACGAAGCAGGACGTCGAATCGCAGGGCTTACGGAGTGCAGAGCCATAGTCAGAGCGCTCAATAAGCTAGGAGCGCCATGCAGTCTTGATGACGTATTTCCTCCGGAAATGGAAGAGTCCCAAGCCGCATAGAAAAAAGGCGACCCAAGGGTCGCCCAGTTTCTCCCGATAGCATCACCACAATGCGGTCGGGTCGCGATGTCGGAAGGCGAGCACACCACATGCCGCCGACCTTCACCGCGTTTCCAAGGCTCGGAAGCCTTGGTGTTGCTGCCGTTCTTACCACAGAGCTGGCAGCTGTTGCGCCAGGGGTGAACAACGGATTGTTCGCCCCGGCACGGTGCCGGTGTTGGTCTTACGAACCTAGCCGGCTTTGGGCCTCTCCAGACCACGCGGCAAATGTATCACCAACTTCTGTCGTGCGGCACTGGCAACTTTTAGGATTAATGCCATGAGCCGAATTGCTCTGAGTTCTCTGGAACGGGCGCAGCGGGAAATCCTGCCGCTCGATTTAGCGCTGTACCACGCTGCTCGCGATTACCCGGGCGGTGCTGCTGCCATCGCTGCCACGACCGGTCGTAACCCGACCACGCTGCAGCACAAACTGTCGCCGACCCACCCGAGCCACTCCATTAACATTCAGGAGTTCGGCGAGATCCTCGAACTGACCAAGGACCGCCGCATTCTCGATGCGGTGCATGCGCTGGTCGGCGACACGATTTGGCAGGAACTGGCCGACACCTATACCCACGACATGCCCGAAACGCTCACGACGGGCATCGCCGAATACTTCCGCCAGGTTGCTGATCTGGCCGAGACCTGGGCCAAGAGCATCGGCGACGGTGTGGTCACCGATCAGGAACTCGCGGCGATTCGCCTGCAGGTGTTCCGGGGCATTCAAGGGCTGCTCGGGTTGTTCAACCGCGCCACCTACGTCAACCAGACGACGCGAGGTGCTGACCGTGGCTGACATCGCCGATTTCGCTAACGATCTGGTGCAGGAACGCATCGATCAGGCCATGGCTGCGCGCAGCGCTGCCAAAGCAGAAAGCGCTTCCCATTCCTTGCTGTTCTGTGAAGCGTGTGACGATCCGATTCCGGAAGCCCGTCGCCTGGCCTCACCGGGTTGCTCGCAGTGCATCAGTTGCCAATCCCTCTCTGAGCGGGGGATTCAGCATGCTCGATGAGGTATTGGGCCAATTCGCCGATTACGGTCTGGAGCCAGCGCAACCACTGGTGTTCGGCAAGCTGACCCGCTGCAAGACATCGCAGGACAAGGGCAAGGAAAAGAACGGCTGGTACGTGGTCCACGAGCAGCGCACGGCGAAGGGCGACACGCTGATCTTCGGCGCCTTCGGTGATTGGCGTTCGGGGGAGACGCAGAGGATCAAGGTCAAGGCCGGGCGCATGTCGCCGGAAGAACGCGAAGTGATGCGCGCTCGCCAGGAAGAGGCCAAGCGCCGCGCCGCCGAAATCGCAAGTAACGCTGCGCGGCGGGCCGCGAAAAGGGCGCAGGGTTTGTTCGAGCGTATGCCGACCACCGGGCGCAGCGACTATCTGGACCGTAAACAGATCGTTGGCATCAACGTGCGTTACGCGCCGCGCACCGGTGCCGTGTTGGTCCCAATGAAGAACGCCCGTGATCAGATCATGGGCCTGCAGGTGATCTTCCCGAACAAGCAGGAAGACACCGGTCGCGACAAATCCTACTGGCCTTACGGGATGGCAAAGGAGGGCACCTTTCTTCTGCTCGGTCCGCATCCGGTACCGGGCGAACCGGTGCTGGTCTGTGAGGGTTACGCCACCGGCGCCAGCCTGCACATGGCGACGTCGCTCGCCGTAGCGGTGGCCTTCGATGCGGGCAACCTGCTGGCCGTGTGCAAGGTCATGCGCGAACGCTTCGCCGGTTGCCCGCTGATCATCTGCCGCGATGACGACTGGAAGACCACCAAGCCTAATGGCGATGCCTGGAACCCAGGTGAAGAGAAGGCCAGCAATGCTGCTCTGATCGTCGGCGCCCAAGTCGTTGCGCCGATCTTCTCCGTCGAGCGCCAGGACAAGTGGACCGACTTCAACGACCTGCACGTCGCCGAAGGTTTGGAGGCCGTGCGTCGTCAGGTGCTGGCCGTGGTCCGTCCACCGGCGGCTGGTGGCTGGAAAGATCAACTCGCCCGCAGTGAAAGCGGCGCCTTGATCGCGCACATGCAGAACGTCGAACTGATCCTGGCTCATGACGAACGCTGGGCCGGGGTGATCAGCTACTGCGCTTTCAGCTCGAAGATCGTCAAGTTACGCGCCGCCCCTTATGGCGGTGGTACCGGCGAGTGGGCCGACATCGACGACGTGCGCGTGATGAAGTGGCTTGCGCAGCAGTACAACCTGCGCGTGAAGTCCTCGCACGTCATCGAGGCTGTCAGCGTCGTGGCCCACGACCACGCGTTTCACCCGGTGCGCGAGTACCTGAAAAAACTCGAATGGGATCGTGTACCGCGCCTGGAGCGTTGGCTGACGGATGTCATGGGTGTGAAGACAACCGACTACACGTCCAAGGTCGGCAAACGCTGGATGATCTCGGCCGTGGCGCGAGTCATGAAGCCCGGTTGCAAGGCTGACTCGGTGATGATCCTCGAAGGCGTACAAGGCGCCGGTAAGTCGACTGCCATGAGCGTGCTCGGCGGTGAGTGGTTCATGGACACGCCGTTTGCCCTCGGCGACAAGGACGGCTTTCAGGCAATCCGTGGCAAGTGGATTGTTGAGCTGGGCGAGCTGGACAGCTTCAACAAGGCCGAGAGCACCAAGGCCAAGCAGTTTTTCTCGGCATCGACTGACACCTACCGCGAAAGCTATGGCCGCAGAACGCTGGACGTGCCACGCCAGTGTGTTTTCGTCGGCACCACCAACCAGGACGAGTACCTCAAGGACGCCACCGGCAACCGACGTTATTGGCCGGTGGCCTGTACCAAGGTCGACGTGGCGTTGTTGCGCGAGATCCGCGACCAACTCTGGGCTGAAGCGATGTTCTGCTTTGAGGCCGGTGACCTCTGGTGGGTAACGCGAGAGGAGGCGCCGATGTTCAGCGAGGAACAGGACGAACGCTTTGTGGTGGACGAATGGGAAACGCCAATCCTGACCTGGCTGGAAGAGTCGCAGATCGGCGAGACCACCACCGGCAGTGAGGTGATGAGTCAGGCGCTCAAGCTCGATCCCGCTCATTGGGGCAAACCCGAGCAGATGCGTGTGGGAGCGATCCTCCATCGACTGGGCTGGCGACGGTTCCGTTTGGGCGCCTTGAGCAAGAGCGGCCAGCGGCCTTGGGCGTACAAGAAACCTGAGGGTTGGGGCAGGGCGCCGGCGCTGGAACAACCTGAGTTCGAGGAGCCGTGCTTCGATGATTAAAGCGATCGATATGGCTCTCAAGCAATGGGCGCAGGAGCTGCACAGCGACGAAGTGGCCGCTGGATACTCAGGTGGCAACATGGTCGCCATGATGATGGAGAGCGGTGGTCAGCTGGTGCGAGGCAGGCGTGGGAGCAGGGTGCCGCTGGAGGCTTCTCTGGACATCGAGCGGATCGTGAAGAAACGCCTGGATCCCGAGCTGATGACGGTGGTCCAGGTGCATTACTTCCAGCCTGATGCGCCTTTGACTGCGCGTCTGGCTCAGAGTGGTTGCACCCGTAATCTCTACTACCAGCGCCTGCATGACGCCCACATCGTGGTCGAGCACTTCCTCCTGGGGGAAGCGGCTTGATCGTGGGCATTACTCTGGCTTACGCCGTCCCACCGGCCTGCCTCCGTCCCACTGCTTTTTGCAGTGGTGGGACGGGCGCAGGCCTCGTCGTTGTTGGGCTGTCCCACCGTCCCACCTTTTTCATGCCTCCCGCCCGTGTATGCGTAGCGGGCATCAATGCGCGTGTTCACGCGCACGCGTGTTTTTAAATATTCTCTCTATACACGAGAAAAGAGAGATAAAAGTAGGACGGTGGGGCAAAGTCCCAATCTACGGGGCTTTCAGACGTCCCACCTAGTTTCGGAGAGGTGGGACGCATGGGACGCCGGAAAAGCAAAAGACAGCCGGGATAGATATTCACCGACATTCGCCAGCCGTTCACCGGGCGTCACCCACACATTCACCGGATGGCATTAAACCGGTCTTGCTGCCACCAGAATCGACCTGTAAAAAGGGGCCATCTTCGATGGGTGCGACCGCAAAGCGCGGTAGGCCACCCACCACCTGACCCGGCCATTGCGCCGGGTCTTTTTGTTTAAGGGGCAGGGCAATGACGAACGAGCAACAGGCGCTGGCAGAGATGCCGATCTGGTTGGTGATTGCCCTGTCATTGGTGGGCGGCGTGTCCGGCGAGATGTGGCGCGCTGACAAGGACGGGGCACGAGGCTGGGCGTTACTGCGCCGCCTCGCACTTCGGTCCGGCGCCTGCATCGTCTGCGGCGTGTCAGCGATGATGTTGCTGTTCGGTGCGGGCCTGTCGATCTGGACAGCGGGCGCCCTGGGTTGCCTGACCGCGATGGCCGGCGCGGATGTCGCCATCGGTTTGTACGAACGCTGGGTGGCCAAGCGGCTGGACCTGAGCGAGGCCGAGCCGAAAGCATGAGCCGGGCAGGCCGGGTAGGGGGCAGATTTCACGGGTCCTCCCCGAGGGCCGCCCCCTACACGGGTTATCGAACTCGCGGAATCTCTCTAGCTGAAACCTTTGCAGGGATGTCCGTCTTTCCAAGGGGATGGGGGCAGGGCATGGCACTCGACGGACCGGACCGGGCGGAAAACCGCCGGGGACCCTGGGGACTTCCAAAGGACACGGGGTCGGAAACCCGCGGGATCTTGTTAGTGGGAGGCCCGCCAGCTTACTGAAATTTCAATCCATTGAAATCTTGAAAGGATTCATTGAAAAGCCGCTGAAAAGGAGGGCCTATGAGCACAGCAACGTACCTGTCAAAGAGCGCCTTCGCCGCGCACATAGGCCGGTCACCCAGCTACATCACCTGGCTGAAAGAGAATGGCCGCCTGGTTCTGTCACCCAATGGCAAGCAGGTCGACGTGCTGGCCACTGAAGCGCTGATCCGCGATACCGCCGACCCGAGCAAGGCTGCCGTTGCTGCTCGCCACCAACAGGAGCGGCTTCAGCGTGATGTGTACAGTCACGTCGCAGCCCAATCTGAGCCGACTAAAATGGCTGCGCCGCCGCCCGCTGATCCTGCGCAAGGGCAGACTCCGGACTTTCAGAAAGCGCGTGCACATCGCGAGCACTACTTGGCGCGGATGGCTGAGATGGAGTTTCGCAAGGCGCAGGGCGAACTGGTGGAAATCAGCTTTGTGCAGAAAGCTGCTTTTGAAACGGCACGTGCGCTCAATCATTCTTTGATGAGCCTGTCGCCGCAGTTAGCGCCGCAACTCGCCGCCTTGTCGGATCCTTGGGAAGTGGAGCGGCAACTAACTACTGCGTTGCGCCAGCGACTCAACGAGGCGGCTCAAGTCTCCACTGACGACTATGGGCTTGCGCTGCCGGAGTGCTGATTAATATGCACCGGGCTTCGGCAACTAAGCATCGCTCTACGATGAGGAGGCCACAGACTCAATGGAGTGTTTTGCTTGGGCGACGCTGAGCCCACTCGGCAAGCTCGCACCATTCTTGGCCGCAAGGATCTCGGCCATCACGCTTACGGCGATTTCCGCAGGCGTCTTGCTACCGATGTAGAGGCCGATCGGTCCGTGCAGTCGCTCAAGCGACGCCTCGGTCTCAGCAAAATGTTCGATCAGGCGTTCGCGGCGCAGCTGGCTGTTCCGCCGAGAGCCGATGGCGCCGATGTAAAACGCCGGGCTGTGAAGTGCTTCGAGCAGGACCAGATCGTCGAGTTTGGGGTCATGACTCAAGGCGACAATGCAGGTGCGCAGATCGACCGCGAAGTCGCGGACCACGTCGTCCGGCATGCCGACAATCCGCTCCACGCCATCCACTGCCCAGGTCTCGATGTACTCGGGACGCGGATCGCACACCGCCACCTTGAAACCGTTGAACAGCGCCATAGTGGCCAGATACTCGGCTAGCGCGCCCGCACCGATCATCAGCATCCGATAGCCCGGCCCCAGGGTGTTGAGCATTTGCGTGCCATCGACGCTGAATTGTTCCGGCGTCGCGGTCCGTTCGAGCATGACCTTACCGGAGTCCAACTTCAGGCGACGACGGACCAGTTGTCCGGCGTCCAGTTGCACTAGCAACGAGTCGAGTGACTGCCACGCCGGGTTGAACTCCTGAATCAGTTCAAGCGTGCCACCGCAGGGCAGGCCAAAGCGATGCGCCTCATCGGTGCTGACGCCATAGCGCACCACTTGCGGCGCGCTGTCGCTAAAAGCGCTGCCGCCATGGGCCGTGGTATAGCGATGGATCAAATCGTCTTCGATGCAGCCACCGGACACGCTACCCACCACGCGACCATCCTCACGCAAAGCCATCATCGAACCCGTTGGCCGTGGTGATGAACCCCAGGTGCGCGCCACCGTGGCGAGCAACACACGCTCGCCGGCAACAAGCCAGTCCCGCACTGTGCGCAGAACCAGCAGGTCGATGTTCTCCATCAGGTTTTCCTCTAACGCATCTGCAGAATGATCGGGCTGCTGCTGGCCGGATCGGTGTGCTCACGCAGTTTGCCAACCGTCTGTGCATCAACAGCACCGCCCTGATTGCCCCATGTGCTGCGCATGAAGGTCAGTACTTCGGCGATCTGCTGATCCGACAGCTGCTCACGGAAGGCCGGCATGCGATAGGCATCCGGCACGCCGGCCGCCACCACACGTTGCGCGCCATTGAGGGTGATGTTGATCGCCGAGGCACTTTCCTTGGCCAGTGCAGACGTCGCGCCGGCCAGCGGTGGCATCCATTGCGCTTGACCCTTGCCGTCCAGACCGTGGCACGACGCACAGCGCGTCACGTAGGTATGAGCACCGGGCGAGTCCAGACGTTGCGCTGCCGAAACTGCTTGGTACTGCCACGGCGCGCCATCTCGTTCGCGATCCCCAGGAAGCGACTTCAGATAGTGGGCAATCGCGGTCAGATCGTCATCACTCATGAACTGCGTGGAGTTGTTGAACGCCTCGGTCATCGAGCCGTAGACCACCGCATGTTGGTTGCGCCCGGTCTTGAGGAACTGCACGATTTCCGACTCGCTCCAACGGCCCAGGCCGGTGTTGTGATCATCGCGCAGGCTCGGTGCATACCAGCCATCGAGCAAGGTGCCCGCGAGGAACGGTGTACCGGATTCATCCAGCGCTTTTTCGTTGAACGCCAAGCCACGCGGCGTATGGCAGCTGCCGCAGTGTCCGGCACCCTGGACGAGGTAAGCGCCACGGTTCCACTGTTCATCCTGCGACGGTTTGGCTACGTAGGGCTCGGCGTCGACAAACACACCGTTCCACAGTGCAATCGGCCAGCGCAGGTTCAGCGGGAACGGAATCGCACTCGGGATGTTCGCCTGTTTGACCGGCGCCACGCCTTTCATGAAGAACGCATACAGCGCACGCACGTCATCGTCACTGAGCTTGGAGTAGGACGGGTAGGGCATCGCCGGGTATAGCCGGCGACTGTCGGGAGCTACGCCGTGGCGCACGGCACGGTCGAAGTCCGCCAGGCTGTAGTGACCGATGCCGGTTTCCATGTCCGGGGTGATATTGGTCGCATGGATCGCGCCCAGCGGTGTGGCCATTTCCAGCCCACCGGCGAACGGCGCGCCATCCGGCACGCTGTGACAGGCCACGCAATCACTCAACCTGGCGACGTATTCGCCCCGAGCGACCAATGCCGGGTCGATGTCGGCCACGGCGATCTGGTGGTTTTCCAGGCGCGAGACGGGCTCGCGGGTGACATACCAGGCCAGCAGGCCTGCCGCGACCAGACACGGCACGGCCAGCCAGCCAGCGGTTCTTGCGAATCGGCTGTTATTCATGAACGCTCCGGCGCTGATCAAGTGAAAGTGTGTCGGCTCATGGGCAGGCTGCGCACCCGCTGCCCGGTTAGCGCTGCCACCGCGTTAGCGACAGCGGGCGCGACCGCAGGCAATGGCGGTTCACCGATGCCACCCATTTTTTCCCCGCTCTCGACCACACGCACATGAACCCGTGCCATCCGCGCAGGCGGCAGGATCGGATACAAGTCGTAGTTGCGCGCCCGGGGTTTACCATCCACCCACACGGCTTCCTCCACCAGCGTTTGCGACAGTCCCAACGCCACGGCACCATTCACCTGAGCCTCGACAATCGCCGGGTTGACGATGCTGCCCGGATCAATCGCTTGCCAGATGTCATGCACCGTGACCTGGCCGTTCTCGATGGACACCTCGGCGATCACCGCCGTCTCCGTACCAAACGGCGAAGCCATGGCCACGCCGCGTGCACGTTTGCTGCCATCCTCGGCGGTAAACGGCCCGCGCTTCCAGCCTCCGGACAGTTCACCCACCGCATGCAGCAGCGTGGTCAGGCGTTTGTTGTCACGCAGCAAATGCAGGCGCAGCTCGAATGGGTCTTTGCCCCCCTTGTCGGCCAGTTCATCGAGGAACGATTCATAGAAGAAGTCGTTGAGCGAATTACCCACCGAGCGCCAGTAACCGAGCATGGCCGGGCCTTTGACGTAGATCTGCGCGATGCGCTTGTTGGGGATCGCGTAAGACTTGCCCGACAAGCCTTCAAGCGCCGTCGGGTCGAGCTTTTCACCTTGCTTGCCGGCGAGGGCTTCGGTCGGGCCTTCGGTGGCACTTATCGCTTCGATTGCCAGCGGCCAGCCGTCGGCGTCCAGAGCGCCACGGAAATTCACTGCGGCAACCGGACGGAGCACATCACGCAGGAACTCTTCTTCGCGACTCCAGATCAGTTTGACCGGACGGCCAACCGCTTTCGCCAGCGTGATCGCCTGAGGGTAGGGACTGGCCGAGTCGTAGAGAAAATGCCGGCCGAAGAACCCTCCAAGCAGCGGTGAGTGCAAGGTGATGCGCGAAAGATCGAGGCCCGTGCGTTTGGCGATGTCGGCACGGAACATGTCCGGCGCCTGATTCGGCAGCCAGACTTCCAGCGAACCGTCCGAATTGAATCGGGCCAATGCCGACGGAGGCTCCAGTTGGCCGTGGTTCAAATACTGGTTGTGGTAGGTGGCATCGATCAGGGTTTTGCTTCCCTTGAGCATCGCAGCCACGTCGCCTTCGTTTTCATCATCTTTGGCCGGGCCCTTGTCTTCGGCGAGGCGCTTGAACCAGGCATCGCTGGAAAAGTCGGCGGGCATCGGCCGCACTTTGCTATCGGCCTTTGGCTCTTGCCAGTCGACCTGGATCGCCTCGACCGCACGTTTGGCGTGCCACCAGCGCTCGGCGACCACCGCTACAGCGCCCGGCAGACGATGCACGGAATGCACGCCTTTCATTGCCTTGACCTGGTCTTCGTTGCGCAGATTGCCCACCGTCATCCCTAGGCGCGGGGCATGTTGAACGGCAGCATGGAGCATGTCGTCGATCTTCAGATCGATGCTATACAGCGCCTTGCCTGTGGATTTGTCATAGGCATCGAGGCGCTTCACCGGTTTGCCGATCCAGCGGAACTGGCTCGGATCACGCAGCTTCACAGAGGCCGGATCAGGAACCGGCAGATCCATCGCACGCTCGGCCAGTTCACCGTAGGCCAGCGAGCGGCCCGACTTGGCGTGCACGACTTTGCCAGGCTCGGTGGTCAATTCACCTACCGGCACGCCGAGTTGCTGCGCGCCCGCCTGCAACAACATGGCGCGGGCGAGGGCGCCGAGGCGGCGCATCACCGGATAGCTCATGCGCACCGACATACTGCCGCCGGTGATGCGCATGCCGTTTTCCATCACCACGTAGGCTTCTCCGGGCGGCGCTGCTTCGACCAGGAAGGTTGCCGGGTCGGCATCCAGTTCTTCACCGACAATCTGCGCCATCGCAGTGAACGTCCCTTGTCCGCCTTCCATGAACGGGCAGAGCAGACGCACGCGGTTGTCCGGGCGGATCTCGAGAAACGCCGGGACCTGCGTGCCACGCTCGGCCGTCGCTGCCGCTTGTACCCGTGTCACACCGAGTGGCAGACCGAAGCCGAGCACCAATGCGCCGACGGCGGTACCGGTCAGAAAACGTCTGCGCGACACATTGATCGGTTCATGCAGATCCAGTACTGAAGCGTGTTGTGAAGGGTCGATACGAACGTTCATCACGCGTCCCCCTTGCCGGCAAGCTCATGCACGGCGGCATGAATGGCGTTGTAAGTACCACAGCGGCACAGATTGACCATCGCCGCCTCGATCTGCGCATCACTCGGTTTGGGGTTCTGTTTGAGCAGCGCGGTGGCGGCCATTACCTGCCCGGACTGGCAGTAGCCGCACTGGGCGACCTGCAGATCGACCCAGGTCGAGACGACTCGTTTGCCCACGTCATCGCTTTCGATGGCTTCAATGGTGGTGACCTCGCGGCCAACCACACCCGCCACCGGCGTGACGCACGAGCGCACGACGTTGCCGTCCACCAGCACCGAGCAGGCGCCGCATTGCGCCAGTCCACAGCCGTACTTGGTCCCGGTCATGCCCAGATCATCGCGGATCACCCACAGCAAGGGCGTATCGGCGTCGGCATCGACCTGATAGGTCTTCTGGTTGATTCGTAGTTCCATGGTTCACCCGCTGATCATCGGTTGACGTGCATTGTTATGAGCGGTGACATGCGGCGAGGCGCATCACCGGTGAAGCTGGTTGTTCGATCAATTCGCTACGGTGCCGAGCGCTTCAGCCTCGAACGGTTGCCCGCGCAGAAGGGCGATGTCACGACTTGGAGCGGTGCCGAAAAGCCGGCCGTATTCGCGGCTGAATTGCGAAGGACTTTCATAGCCGACCGCAAACGCCGCGCGCGACACATCGAGGCGCTCTACCAGCATCAGCCGCCGTGCTTCGTTGAGCCGCAGCCATTTCTGGTACTGCAGCGGACTCATGCCGGTGAGCTGGCGGAAATGATGGTGAAAAGTCGGCGCACTCATCTGCACCCGCGCGGCCAGATCGTCGATGCGCAGGGCATCGGTGTAGTTGACCTTGAGCCAGTCAATGGCCTTGGCGATGCGATAACCCTGGCCATCGACGGCAATCATCTGTCGCAGCGGTGGGCCTTGGTCGGTGTGGAGCAGCCGATAGTGGATCTCTCGGAGAATCAGCGGCGCCAGAACCGGGATCGCCTCGGGTTCATCGAGCAATGCCAGCAGGCGATCGAGCGCGTCCTCCAAAGCTGATGACAGGCTGCCAATCGCGGCGCCCGTACCCGTTGATGGCTGGCGCTTGGCCGGCAAGCCGCTCTTGGTGATGACCTCGGCAAGCATGCTGACATCCAGCTTCAGCACGAAGCCGACACAGGGCCGCTCGGGACTGGCGAGCATCACTTCGGAGTTGGCGGGCAGATCCAGCGACGTGACCAGAAACCGGGACGGGTCATAGCTGTAGCCCTCACCACCGACCCACAAGCGCTTTTCGCCGCGACCCACGAGAATCAGGCTGGGCTCGATCATGCACACAACGGGGGGCGCCGGCTGGTCGCGACGAAACAGCGTTAGCCCGGGTATGGCCGTGGCGAAGTCACCCGGTGCGTTCACACGCGGGTCGATGTGCCGTGCCAAAGGTGATTCCTGGGGCAGAGGGGTCGGGATCATATGGGCTCACTCCTTTGACCGGACTCTAATGCGCGCGCGAGACGTTTCCTATCCGTCACCCTGCATCCCCAGAGGATCAGGCAAGCATTCAAGAGGAATGCACTAGGGAAGCACCGGATTGACCGGGAGAATGTGTCTATCTGTTACAGGGGTAGTGCCCGGACGGGCGAAAAACTGCTTGCCCCTGCGCATCACCCCCGACGTTTTTCGCACCACAGGTAGTTCCCATGACGTTTCCTTCTACAGATCCTTCTAAAAGAACAGGCGGCTGGAGCGCCGTGCTGGCCATGTCGTTGGCCGCATTCGCCCTGGTCGCTTCAGAGTTCATGCCCGTCAGCCTGCTGACGCCCATCGCGGCAGACCTGCACATCACCGAAGGCCAGGCAGGGCAGGGGATTTCCGTGTCCGGTGCCTTCGCCTTGATCACCAGTCTGTTGATTGCCTCGGTCGCCGCTCGCATCGAACGCAAGCAGCTTCTGCTGGGCCTGACCTTGCTGATGATCGTCTCCGGAACGGTCGTCGCCATTGCGCCGGGCTACCCGTCATTCATGTTCGGACGTGCGCTGATCGGGATTGCGATTGGTGGTTTCTGGTCGTTGTCTGCGGCGACTGCCATGCGCCTGGTGAAGCCTGAACAGGTTTCCCGTGCGCTGGCCATCGTCAATGGCGGCAACGCTTTGGCCACGGTCATCGCCGCTCCTGCGGGCAGCTTCCTTGGCTCTTTGATCGGCTGGCGCGGTGCATTCTTCTGTGTGGTTCCGGTCGCGGTGCTTGCCGCCGTGTGGCTGCTGATCAGCCTTCCGTCTTTCAAGGCCGAGCGCCAGGTCGGTAGCGGCAACGTTCTGCGGCTGATGAAGCAATTGCCAGTGGCCTTGGGCATGGTCGCCGTCAGCGTCTTTTTCATGGGCCAGTTCATGCTGTTCACCTACCTGCGACCATTTCTTGAAGGCGTGACGGGTGTCGGTGTCTCAACCTTGTCCTTCATGCTGCTGGGGCTGGGACTGGCCGGGTTTATCGGCACCTTTCTGATCGAACGGTTTATGGGGCGCGGCCTCTACCGCACGCTGACTATCATCCCGCTGATCATGGCAGCCATCGCGCTGGCGTTGGTCAGCTTCGGCAAATCACCGCTGCTGACCGCCGTGTTGCTCGGACTCTGGGGGCTGGTCGCCACGGCCGCGCCGGTCGGCTGGTGGACATGGCTGGCGCAGACGCTCCCGGATGATGCGGAAGCGGGAGGCGGCTTGCTGGTAGCCATCGTCCAACTGGCGATCGCCGCAGGCGCAATCATTGGCGGTCTGGCCTTTGATCTGAGCGGATACAAAGCTACCTTCGAGCTCAGCGCCGCCGTGTTGGTCTTCGCGTCTTTGCTGGCCTCGCTGGCAGGTCGCAGTGCCATTGAAGTTCATCTAACCGAATCGAACGCGACAGCTTGACGAGATCACCCGTAACTCAGCGAAGACGTGGAATGGTAAATGTCTGCTTTCGGCCAAAAGCGGTCCTTCGGGGTCTACGAAAAAAGGGGAAGATTCACTCTGCCCGTTGGGACCGCCCAAAATGCCAACAACACAACATCATCGCGCGGATGTTCATCTGGTTGTGTGAATAACGTCGCCTCTGCCCCCCATACGACAGGCGGTAAGAAGCTTTCAAGGCACCGGTGCACTGGTCCCCAGAGGCCTAGAGCATTCGCTAATTACCATTGTCTGATTTTTCGAGACTATGCTTTGCGAAGAGGTCGAGACAGCGTGCAGGTTTCCAGTGCCCACCACTGGATGATTTCTCGCCTCGCGGGGCGCGGTTAATATCATGGATTGCTGTCATCGTTTCTCTGGGACTGCTGGTCGCCTTACGGAAAACTGAGTATGCCAATAGGAACAGCTTTGAGCCCAGAATGATGGTGTAGCTGGATGAATTGGTTTCTCTGCATGGCCCATGCAGCCAGATGATTGCCAATGCTAGTGCCAGAGTTATCGGAAGTGGTTTATTTGTTGGTGAAAGATATTGGTAATTGGGAGGTGCAGGATCTGTTCGAAATTATGAGGAGGGGCGGGTCGCTTATGGAGTATGTCCTGCGGGCGCTACGCCGGTATTACGAAGCAAAAGTGACGAAGTCTGCCTTAGTAGCAGAGACGCTTCGTATTGAAACGAAAGCACGGTTGTCTCTGTGAGAGAATCTCAGCGTCATACTATTCGTGGGCCCACACTTCAGTATAATCGAGCGAAAGCAAATGAATGAATTTACTGAAACTGGTTATGCATATATTCTCGATGCTATGACTTTGCACGACATTGACACACTAAGAGCGCTCGCAGTCAATTTGACTTTTAGTGCAGGTCGCGTGGGGCATGCGCAGCTGTTCAATCCAAGTCATCGGAAATCCGTCGTTGCTTTCTTAGATACTAATTGCACCTGGAGCAATTGGGCTTTCGGAGTGATTCGAGCGGAGCATGGAGTTTGTAATACCCCATTAGAGAAATGTTTAGGCATACAGTTGGCCTTATACCGCACCGGTGATTTCTATGATTGGCATGTCGATGCAGACCGGGTTCACCAAGATGGCAGAAAGGTAACATTAGTAGTCCAGCTTTCCGACGAAAACGACTACGAGGGAGGTGAACTACAAGTCAAATTGCGCTCACCCTACGATAGAACTATATCTGCTCCATCTGTTGCTGGAACAGCAGTTATATTTGGTAGTGAATTAATGCATAGAGTTACACTGGTAAAGAAGGGACAGCGCTGTTCACTTACCTGCTGGTTTGGATAAATTCCACCAGTTACCAATCGCGGTAGCGTATGCAGTTTGAGTAGGTAAGTGCCCTTCGAATGCTTCACTTATAAAGCGGCCTTGGGTTGCAATGGACCGCATTAGTACTGCATTCGAGATTGCCATCTCAAGAGCGCAGTCCAATTGTTGAATATCATTAGGGTCATCAACAACAATTGCTGTCCGTTTATTTACTAGGCTTCGTGAAAATGGTTGTTTGTCAGCCACCTCTCTTGACACAATCAATGTACTTCCTGCCGCCATCACTTCACGCGGAACTTTAGGCGAGTGCGAATCAATATCAAATTTACGCTCTAAGCAAACTACTAAGTCAGCGGCGGACAGCATTGTATTTACTTCCCAAGGCGGCACCGGGGCTAAAAATTTCGTCCGCTTGCTGAGCGTCTCCGACGTGGCAACAGCGTTCTTAAATTTCTCAATAGCTGTAGGCCAGCCTAGTTCCACGCAAAAAAATTGAAAATTAAGCTTTCTTTCTGACAGGCGTGTAAGGCTTCTGACCAAGTCAAATGAGCCCTTTGCCTCGCCAATTTTAGAATAATGCAATAATGTTAGTGGGGTAGACGCGTCGACACTCTTTGGACTGATTCTAGTTTTAGGGAAATAAATTTCCGGTAGTGCTGTTGCATTAATATATATTCGTTTTTCTTCTTTTACTCCTAGCAAATCCATTTGGTTTCGAATTTTCAGATGATCGTACGTCAAAACTCGATGTGCTGAGCGAAGGGTGTCTTTGATTGTGAAGGACATGTCTGCATGTTGTGCTAAACGAAAGGCATCGGATCCAGCATGGCAAAGTAATAACACTTTCTTAGCTTTCGTTGCTAAGGCAGCTGCTACCATTCCATACGGAGCCAAGTACCAGCCGACAATGAAGTCATATTCGTTTTGCTCTATAAGTCGACATCCCAAACCATATAGCTTCTCGGTAAAGAACTGACTTTGCGGAATCGCTCTTGCGCTACCATTTGGAGTTGTTGAATATACTGACACCTTTCCCATAGATAGGCGTTTAGCAAGATTTGCGGCGTCGGAGAACGAGACATTGCATCTGAAATTTATCTCAACCTCGTCTGAGTTTGTAACCACGTCAACTGTATGCCCCGCTTTCGCAAGGTCAACAACTGAAGCAAAAACCTGAGCACTAACTCCGCCTTGAATGGGGGGGAATTTTCCTACGACTAATATCCGAGCTGCTCGCTTGGTCATGTTCGCATCCGTGGAGGTCAATTTGCATCACAGGGTGGGCTAACAGGAGAGCAGGTTTCGCATTCACAAGAAATACATTCCACTTCAGCCATTGTGCCCAACTTAACTCGTGGCCAAATGTGAGCGGGAGGGTCCTCATTGAAGGCAAGTTTATAGTCACTTAGTAGAAGTTTGTAACCTTTGTTGTAGAGGCCTTTCGTTTGGGAAAGCATCTGTGCAGGCAAATGGTGAATAAATTTACCTGCTACAGCATCGCAGAATTCAGCGTAGAGTTTAGTGAAGATCAGAAACATATGCCAAACATGATCTACTGCCCCCATAATTGAGTAACGTCCCTGGGTCACATTGGCAGAGAGCGCAAGGAAACGACACATTTCTTTGATGTGCTCTTTGGCTTCATCGTCAGTCACACCGTACTCTTTGGTATAGCGTGCAATGAGTGGTGTAAAATCAGTGCTCTCCGCAGCTAAAGCGCTAGATAGTACTGCGACTTTCCAGCGCTCATCTCTGACTGGTTTTTTTTTTGAAGGACCGCTAGTCTTGCTCATAGCCATCTCCAGATATGCCGTATCAATGCATTAGGAATGCTAGCCGCTCCTTCCAATTTTGCAAGGAGGTGCAATTGAACCAGTCCACGCCACTTCCGACTTTTGTTGCACCGTCGACACCATGCCACGAAACGCAAGGAGACTTTGGGTATCCGGCAAAAGGAAAGTGTTTTCGTTTTGGCTTGGCTTGGATTGTTCATTATCCTAATGGTGGTCAGCTATTAGCTCTTTCGCTTAAAGTTGCGCAGTTCATTTTGTCTCGTAAAATAATGCACAAGCGGCCTTTTATCTGTCGCAAATTTTTGAAGTAGTACGTGATGAAGTGCTATTTAAGTCAAGCAAGTAATGGATCTAATTTAGGAAATGAAGAAGGTGAATAAAAACTACTTCATGGCTCCGAGAGCGCTAGCTAGGGAACGATTTCTGGAGCTTATGCCTGCCCATGGGCGCATTTTAGATTTGGGTTGTGGGGCTGGATTTGACGCTGAGCATTTTTTCTCAGCTGGCTACGAGGTTGTCGGTATGGACCCCTCCGAACAAATGCTTAGCATTGCAAAAAATGTCGTGGGGCCAATATACGTTCTCGGTAGTGCGGAGCACATGCCGTTTTCAATGCAGTTTCATGGCATATGGGCACGAGCTAGCCTGATGTACGTCCCCCGAAGTTCTGAATGTGCCACACTCCAAATAATCATTAAGCAATTGTATAGGGGTGGTGTTTTTTATATGTCGGTTTTAGAGGGCGAAGGAGAGCACATATTGAATGCTACTTTGGTGAATTTTTTTACTATTGATAGGCTTGTTAAGTTGATAGATTCGGTAGGGGGGTTAAAGTTGACGAATATCTGGCGGGCACGTAGATTTCATTTAGGCAATCGAGCAGGATATTGGATTAACTGTTTGGCCCAGCGTGAATAGCCCCTCTCAAACACTAATATCACTGACACTTAGAATATATGGAGGGGTGTAAGATACTATTGACTCTCAGATCTAAATATCAAAAGATTCAAATTTTACAATTTTACAATTTTGTGTCAGGAGTAGGCCTGATGTCCAGTCTGAATGGAAATTAAGGTCCATTAATGGCTGCTTTGGGTTGTTTATTCCTACCGGTCATA
The DNA here is from genome assembly GCF_001945365.1 of Pseudomonas reinekei. Taxonomy (GTDB): domain Bacteria; phylum Pseudomonadota; class Gammaproteobacteria; order Pseudomonadales; family Pseudomonadaceae; genus Aquipseudomonas; species Aquipseudomonas reinekei. Next base: position 47,789 of record NZ_MSTQ01000019.1, on the reverse strand, counting down.
CTTGGCCGAATACTAACGATTGGCCGCTCGTCGCCGACTATTACCGGGGGCGATGGGCTGCATTTGGTCGTTTTTTGCCTGTAAAGAAAGACGGCAGCCAACTCTAAGCTGCTCCTAACGTATGCCAGGAATCGGCTGCGCTACATTGAGCAAGCACTATCGGATTTGCTCCCTTGCGTTCAGCTGTGTCCTTGACAACTGAACGTAATACGTACTGCAGAGCTCAATTCATTTTCTGGCACCAATCGACGCGCCTGTGGCTTTTTGATATTATCGGCGGAATTTTAGTAATCTGGAATGGAATGCCATGGCCAAACCACGTGTTTTCGTATCTTCTACTTATTATGATCTTAAGCATATTAGAAATAGTCTTGAAATTTTCATCGATGGATTAGGTTATGAATCTGTTTTATACGAGCAGGGCGACATTCCATTTCATCACGACTCACCTTTAGACGTTTCTTGCTATGATGAAATAAAAAATTGTCACATACTGGTTCTAATAATCGGAGGGAGATATGGAAGTCCGTCTTCAGATACTGATATCGAGTCTGGATTAGAGCACTTTAATTCGGTGACAAAAAAAGAGTATGAGACCGCAAGAGTTAATGATATTCCAATTTATATTTTTATAGAGAAAAATGTTCACTCCGAGTACCACACCTACAAAAAAAACAGACATAACAAGGATATTTCATATGCTCATGTCGACAATGTCAATATTTTCAAACTAATCGACGATATATACTCTCAGAAAAGAAACAATTTAGTTCGCGATTTTGAGAAGTTTGACGACTTATCATCTTGGCTTCGGGATCAATGGGCCGGACTCTTTGCGGATTTACTTGCAGCAAAAAAACGGGACCATGAGCTCGAAGACCTTTCCTCTCAGGTCGCCGGACTTAAGGACTTGAGCTCGGTACTTAAGAGTTACACCGAGTCAATTATGTCTAAACTCCAGCCTGATAATTTTGAGCAAATAATTAAGTCTTCTAATAGCAACTTAAGGAGTCGGGCTTTACGAACATTTGAAAAGCATCCGCTCGTAGTCTACCTTCTTGAGAAGTCACCCAAAGGTATAGGGATCGTTTCACTGTACGAGGCGTTTTTAAATTCGGAATCAATCGGGGATGCGTTAATTAAGTGCAACTACACTGAAGATTTTATTAAAGATTTACTTAAGCATCCCGCGGCTTCTGAGGACTTTAATCATCTCAAGAGGGAAGTAGGATAGAAGTATAAAAACAAGCTATAGCTCAGCATCGACGAGCCCCCCTGCGCAGGTTGCCGGCTCAATTACGATATCTCTTATTGACTCTTAGCAACCATTTTTAAATGACGGGAAAGGCAATTGATGCTGATGCGATCGAGGATGACGAACGTCCGCTATTGGCCGTTCTCTGCCCCTCGTGATAGGCAGAAATCGGCCGATTCTGTTGAAAAAGTAGCTCCCTTGTCTGGCCTGCGGCAATATCTCGGCATTGGCCAGCAGGGAAGCATGCAGCATGATGGGACAGTTATCGAGTGGGCAGGACCAGCACACTCTGTGGACAGTCCAACCCACTCTAGAAGCCAGCATGTTTGCTCCTACATAGAAGCATACCTTCCCGGCAAGTCGGTTCGAAGGTCGACTCTCTTTTTGCTTATGATTTGACCTGCACCGTCGGAGGGCCGAGTGGATGTTCTGCGAAACAGCCCACCGGGCCCTCGGCCCGCGCCCGAGTGGAACAAAGGATGCACCGGCAAGCCACCGAACTTAACTCAGCGTTTAGCTACGCATTCACGGCGCTTGTACGCAAAGATTCGGAGTTTCAGCGCCCGCATCGCTTGGCACTCAGCGAGCGCGGCTTTACCCAGAAGACGGGCATCCTCAACTTCAAATGGCGATCCCCAAGGGCCTATGTCGCCTGGCCCAGATTTACCCTGGCCGGTATCATCATTAAGCTGTCGACCAAGCGATTGACACACCAATCCGGATTTCTGAAACAGTGCGGTATCGACCTTCCCTGCGCCCGCAAACCTTTGCCGTTCGTCGGCATAGATTTGCCCATTCCGCGGTGGAAAGGCTGTCTTTTAACATTTAATCAATTGATTTAAATAAAGTTTTTATTATAGGTATAGTCTTTGCAAGAAGTCCTGCTCCGAAATCATCCAAAAGGACTTCATCATGTTGGTCAGTGCCAAACAAAATCTGGTCATGCCGCTTCCCAAGCGTCCCGGCGAAGACGCCACTGCCGAGGCTGCGGCCGGACTGCAAAGCGTCATAACCCAGGCTCTGCAAAACAGCGTGCAGGCGCAGGACCCCCAGATCACTACACAGGTTCAGGAATCCGCTACGGGGCAGACTACGCAGCAGGTCAGCGAGGCTACCAAGATCAGCGACAACGTTGACGAAGCATTCGCTAAGACCCGTGTGAATCTGCAAGCGGTCTATGCGCCATTGCCTGAAGGCGTGGCGGAGGCCGTCAATGGCGTAGGTTCGGCCACTTCCGAATTCAAGGAATACATGAGCAAGACCCCGGAACAGCGCATCCACGACGCGATACTGGAAGAGATGGGCCTGACTCAGGAACAAGTCGACGAGATGCCGCCGGAGAGACAAAAGGCTATCGGCGAGGAAGTCGCCCGGCGCATGCAGGAAAAAGCGGAAATCGTCGAGCAGGAGAAAGAGCAGAAGGGTGGCGACCAGAACAAGAGTCAGGTGGTGGACAAGTTCCTCGCAGCACTCTGACCACACCCTGGTTGGGGCTGGGCTGCAACCCCTGTGGGAGCGTGGCTTGCTCACGATGGTTAACTTTTACGTTGGATGCCTGACACCCCGCGTTATCGTTGGCCTCCATCGCGACCAAGCTCGCTCCTACAGGTTTGTGGTCAATTCAATTGTAGGGTGGAATTGAACTGGCTGACCGTATATAACACACGCCTCGAGCCCTGTTGAATCTCGAGAATCAACTGCCCCGCCTCATTTGCCAGCTCAATCCCGATTCCGGTGCGGCTCAGTCTCGATTGCATGCTGGTCACCGCACTCACGACAAATGAAGATTCTTGCGCAATTCAACTGTGTGAGCCTACTGGCTAGACGGAGAGTAGGACGACATCATTGTCGAGGTGACAGCGGCCCACTCTAAATTTGGCCGAGCTCCACCGAGCCATCAAAAATCCCAAAATGCCGCCACCCACCGAAACGCATCCCCATCTACCTTCACCCGCCCAACCGAAGGAAACGGCAAGTGCGTCGCTACAAACAACTCCCCGCTCGCCACTGCCTCTTGCATCAAACGAACTCGAACCCGCACTGACTCCTCGGGATCATGTTCAAACCCGTTATGCCAATCCGGATGCTCGAACGCCACCGGAAACAGCGCGTCCCCAGCAAAGGTCAACCGCTCGCCACCCGAGTTCACATACACCACACAATGCCCCGGCGTGTGACCGCCAGTCAGCTTGGCAACCACACCCGGCGCTACTTCGTATTCATTTTCGAACGTGCGCACCTTGTCGCCATAAATAGCCATGAACTCGTTGGCAGTCGACCGCAGTACATCCGGCACAGGCGACGGCATTTCAGTCTGGGTGAAATCCGGTGATTCCCAGAACGCGACTTCAGTCGCGGCCACATGGATGCGCACGTCCGGACGCAGACGGTTCTTCACTTCATCCACCAGCAGCCCACCGATGTGGTCCATGTGCATGTGGGTAATGATGACGTCGGTCACCGCCTCCAGTTCGATACCGGCACCCGCCAGACGCTTGGGGAACTGCCCGGCCCGCGGGAAACCGGGGAACTGCCCGCCCAGGCCGGCATCGACCAGGATCACCTGCTCGCCGCTGCGCACCACCAGCACGTTCAACGCCCAGTCGAAAGCGTCCGGCCCCAGGAACATGTCCTTGAACCACGCCGCGCGGGCGGCCGGGTCGGCGTTGGTGGACATGGTTGATGTCGGCAGCGGCAGCACGCCGTCGCTGATCACCAGCACGTCGATCTCGCCGACCCGCACGGCATAACGCGAAGGCACCAGCTCTTCGAAACCCGATCCCTGCTGATCGTTGGTTTCAGCCTTTGGGGCGCTGTGGTTCAGATGCGTCGTCATGATCATTCTCCTATTACCTGGATCGGCGAACACTCCACCTTCGGTTTGAGAGTGGTGTGTCGCCCGGAGAAATAGTCTGCATCGGGGCGAACGCGCTCGATACCATACCCGGGTATAGAAGCCTCAGGCATTAGGGTGATCGATCTGAGCAAAAGTATGAAAAGTTGCTCAATCCAGGTCATGGCTAAACGGCCTGGCAAGAGTAGATAAGCATCGGAAAGCCAGCAAGAAAACTACAAGACCTCTCGGCACGGGAGAAGTAATGGGTCTTGCGGCGAAGGGCCGAATGCGGCGTTGTCATGACAAATAACTAGCCAACACATGTTGGTAGCGGAGCTCAATTGCGGTAAGCGTCCGGCCAAGTCACCTTCCGAACTCCAGCATTAAGGGCGATGGTGTCCGCGTATTTTGATCTGACCCCGAAATGTTGGACGCCTTCTATGCCCGCCGAGCTTGAGTCCTGTATTCCACAGGGCTCAGGCCACTTAGCTTCAGCCTGATTCGCGAATGATTGTAGTAGTGTATGTAGCCCTCTATACCTGCTTCAAGCTCATCGAGACTATTGAATTTGTTCAGGTAAAAGAACTCGGATTTCAACGTGCCAAAAAAGCTCTCCATAGCCGCATTGTCATAGCAATTTCCTTTGCGGGACATGCTTGGCTTTACCGCGCGCTCGTTCAGCACGCGGCGGTAGATAGGCATCCGGTACTGCCATCCCTGGTCGGAATGCAAGATTGGTTTATCGCGTGGCCGCAGTCTCTCAAAAGCTTGCCGTAGCATCGCACCAACCATGTCGAACAGCGGGCGCCTCGCGGTCTTGAAGGCGATTATTTCGCCGTTATAGAGGTCAAGGATCGGCGAGAGATAAAGCTTCTGCCCACCGACCCGAAACTCCGTCACATCGGTTACCCATTTCTGGTTCGGTCGTTTGGCATCAAACTTCCGTTTCAGCAGGTTCGGCGCTACCTGACCCTCTTCGCCTCTGTAGGCCCGGTATTTCTTTATGCGCACACGGCTTTTCAACTGAAGCTCGCCCATGAGGCGCTGAACAGTCTTGTGGTTCACGAGGTGGCCAGCTCGCCGAACGGCAGCAGTGATACGGCGATAGCCATATCGGCCCTTGTGCTCGTCGAAAATTGAGCAAATTCTGGACTTCAGCACCGCGTATTTATCAACGGATTGCTGCACCTTTTGTTGATAGTAAAAAGTGCTACGGGCCAGGCCAGCCAATTTCAGAAGGCCTTCCAGAGGGTGCTCCTGCCTCAGTTCAATCACGATTTGCGCTTTTTCCGCTGCGCTGCTCGTTCCTTCGCTTGAACCAAGGCATCGAGCTTTTTTAAATAAGCAATTTCCATCCGCAACTGGCTCAATTCGACCAGCAAATCATCACGCGTACGAGCTTCATCGTCCGAAGATTCAAGCTGAATGGACGGGATGGGGTTTGTCATTTTTTTGTGAAGTCCGCTTCCTGGCGGCCGGGACAAGGCCTCCAAACCGCCTTCATCATACCTGCGCTCCCATTCGCCAATGATGTCGGATTTCCGGATATCAAACAGAGCAGCGACTTGGCGATAGGACAGCTCTTCCTCTCGCATGCGCTGCAATACATTCAGCTTGAACTCAGGGCTGTAGTTCTTCTTTCTCTTACTTTTGAGGCCTGCGGCACCAAGCGCCTGATATGCCGCAATCCACTTTCGAAGCGAAGAAGCATTGACCCCGTGACGATGCGCGACCTCTCTGTGACCTGCGTTACCCGAACAGTAATCTTCAACAACCGACAATTTCGCCTGCTCTGTGTACTTTTTCATGACACCCCTCAATGTTGATGTCCAACATTTCGGGGTCAGATCATTTTTAAGCGGACGCGATAGCCCTTAACGCCAGGATTCCATGCGCCAACGAAGCTCTTATGCGTCGACACGTCGACACGGGGCGCTACATCAGCCGACAGGCAGCTTCTGATCGGTCACTTGATTGACCGCATGGATTTTGAATTCTTCGGGGTAGATCGGGTTGCTCTTGGCAACTCCTACTTGGCTTCAATTTAAGGTACAGAGGCGTCTATGAAATTCGGGGGTGATTCACCTTGACCTCAAAGACAATCTTTAAAAGCGTTTCAATGCCTAGCAGCACAAATGTGAATGACTATCAGTGCGCTAAAAACACTTAAATCTTTAAGAGCTATACGGAGATATGATTCTCTAAATCTCCAAACCGGGTATCTTGGTAGAAATAAGAGGTGATATCTCGAGAAGATAAAATGACACCAAATAATAAAGCGTGTGCGGCAATCGTTGCTGTAGTCGATGATGACAAAGATGTTCGTGATGCTCTAAAAAGCTTATTAAGATCTTGCGGCTATAAACCCCAAACCTATAGTTGCGCGTTAGATTTTTTGAACGCGAGCGACTTGGCTGAAACTCAATGCTTGATTTCCGATATCCAGATGCCGGGTATGAACGGAGTCGAGATGCATACACGATTGCTCGCGATGGGTTTTTGCATCCCCACCATCTTCATCACCGCTCACCCAGCTGCCGCGCCCCACCTGAACGCTCATACTCCTAAACTTATTGCGTGCTTAACTAAACCCTTTGATCCAGAGCAACTTTTTTACCACATAGAAGTTGCCCTTCTAGGTTAGTATCAAATCTTTCATCTGGCATCAGATTTGAATTTGATACTAAGAGCTAGTTAATTTTAATTTCGGTCACCTTGGAGTTTGTGCTGTTCATTGGGTATGGTGAATTGGACAATCGCCCCGCGTGGGCGATTTCCACTTCCCCACAGTTTGCCACCAAGTCCTTCGATAATTGAGCGACAAATGGACAGCCCCATTCCTAGACCTGTGTCTTTAGTGGTGAAAAAAGCAGTGAATACTTGCTCCGTTCGCTCCGTAGAAAAACCTGGTCCTGAGTCAGATACCTGTACAAGAATGCCACCAGTTTCATCCTGTGACGTACTGATATGCAATTGTCGCACGCCATCAGTGACCGCTCTCATCGCCTCAATTGCATTGACTATTAGGTTGAGCAAGACTTGCTGCAGTTCAACGCGATCAGCCTCCACATGTGGCAATTCTAGAGCCAGTGCAATGTCGACCGTGACCTCCCCTTTAGTCGCTTCGCCATGAGTAAAATCCACCATCTCGCGAATCAAAGCATTTATATCCACTGACGATTTTTGCGGTGGGGTTTTTCGGATGTGGGACCGAATTCGATCTAAAACGTCAGCTGCTCGATTTGCATCGGTCACCAGACGAATAAGTACCTGCTCTGCCTCTCCAATCTCTGGTGGTTGCGCCTTCAGCCAACGTAGTGCCGCGTGGCCATTCATCAAAGTTGCAGCAATGGGCTGACTAACCTCATGAGCTATTGAAGCAGCGAGCTGCCCCATAGTCGCGACCCGGTTGGCATGAGCTAACTCATTCTGAACATCGCGATAGCGCCGCTCGCCCTCGTGGACTTTTTCTTCAGCTCTCTTCCGATCGGTGAGGTCCATTACGAATGCCACACCCTCAATTCGACTTGCTTCGAGCATTGCCAGGCCAACGATAACTGGCACTCGGCTGCCATCTTTCCTGATGTATTCCTTTTCGAAGGATTGGGCACGGCCAGACTGCACGGCGTCCAACATAGAGTTTTCACTCACCTCACGAAACTCTGGCGGCGTCAGATCTTTCCAGCAGACACGTCCAAAATTGACGTCCTCACGCTCGTACCCCACCATCTGAAGAAAAGCGTCGTTGGCCTCAATGATGTCGCCCGCAATTGTCCAGAACAGAATTCCGATGATATTGGAGTCTACCAGGCGACGAATTTTCGCTTCACGTTCAGCAATTTCGCGGTACAAGCGCGCGTTTTCAAGCGATATTGCTGCCTGAGAAACCACTAGTTTAAGCACTGCGATACGAGAGCCACTGAATGCCCGTGCTGTCAGGCTGTTTTCTAAATACAACGCCCCCGTGAGCTTTGAGTGGTTCATCAGTGGCAGGCAAAGAATCGAACGGATGCGATGTTCACGGATGTAGGTGACCGCGGCATACGAAGCCTCCGCTAGCGCATCATCGATCACCACGCTCTCCCCTGTACGTAAGACGTGGAAGAGAATCGACTCGGGTAGCAGGCTCGCGCTCACTGGTACATCTCGCAGTTGCAAAAGGGTCGAAGTGTCGCCAGCTTTTGCCTGCGCGACAATTCGATAATCCCCATCGTTCGAGAGAATTAACAGGCCGCGTTCAGCTCCTGCCTGCTCGATAGCCGTGCGCATAACGGTATCAATTAACTTCTCCAAAACTATATTGCCTGAAACAGCTTTGGACACCCTAAGTACAGTCGCAAGATCGAGTTGTTCAACATGAGTTGCAGTGGTGGTAGTCGGGCTGGTCGTCGGATCTTCCACCCTCAGGAACGGATACTTTTTCTCTAGCTGCCGTGCCTTGCCGTCGGCGCCCCAACGTCGATATCCGAAACGGGCATCCTGCATGTAAAGTCGAGCAATCTTGGTCAAGCCGCGCGCTTCGTAATGTCGAGATGCAAGCTCATTGGCCAACGCTTCGATATGCACGAACCCGCTATTCTGTGCCGACTCTATTGCCTGCTCGTAGAGATGCTCGGCATTCATCCTGCGACCTTTTATGCGGGCAATTTCTGCTCTGATCAACGCCGAATAGCTCGCGAAATTCTCTGCGCAAAGGTTCTCCCATACACGTAATTCTTCGTGGTGCTCTGCAATAATCTTCAGATGTCGAGATCGCTCGGCAGGTGACGCAGTGTCGCAAAGAGCCGCTCGTGCCAGCGCTTCATAGAAATAGCATTCTGCTTCCTCCAAAAACGAATGGGAGGTCCAGATCAGCTTTTGTGCATGAGAGGCAGCCTCAAGGGCCTCTGCGTACTGGCCATCGAAAAACCTCGCCTGCAACTTCCGCGTCCAATACCAGCATGAGTACAGTTGAGAGCTTTTATCCAGACGGCTTTCAGTACGGGATTCACCGAACTTCGCATCCTCCAGATAACCAAAGGTGGGTGTCACGCCGCGAAGCATTCGAATGAACGCAAGCTGGTTTTCGATAAAGTCGATGACCAGCCCAAAATTCACCTTTCTGGCATGAGCCAAGCCACGCTCGGCTTCACTTTGCACCTCAATCAGCGACTCACCAATAAATAACAGGTTGGAGACTAAGCTGTTGCAAGTGAACGCGCCGAACGCAACGTCACCGCTCCTGGTCGCCGCCTCGAAGGCCTGCTGCATCTGAAGACCGCAAGACCGAATAGGTTGCGCCCAACGCTCGACGAATAGAGCGTAAGAGAGATACGTGCGGGCTTTGTAACGTTCTAGGTTACGCCGCTCAACTAGTTCGCATCCGAGCTCGCCGAAACGGAATCCATCCTGATAGTTATTGAAAAGGCGACCGGCGATTCGGGGAATATTCGCGTATGCCACGCACGAAGCGTCGCCGTTTCCGTACTCCAGGCTCAGGTTGATTGCTTTGCAAATCGTCAGGCAAGCAAGGTTTGGATCTGTATGTAAAGCAGGAGAGAAAAGGGTAGTCAGTGCTTCGATCGTTGACAGAGCCTTCTCGTCAGTCATCGGGGGCATCTCGATGAGCGCCTCAATGCTCCGCTCTCCGAGAGTAGGCCATATCTGATTGTATTCTCGTCTCACCTGATCGCTGGTAGGGTGAGGTGACCAATCGATGCCAAGATGGCGAAGGAAATCGAGGCAAACAGCGACGGCGCTATGACTTTGATTGAGTACCAGATAGACGTCTACTTGTAGGCAGGCGATTAACGTGCGTTCGCACATCGTTCTCGCATGAGCCAATAACCTCTTCAGCCTCTCTTCCGCGACCGAAATTTGTCCTGTCAGGAATTCACACAACGCGCGACCTGACTCCAATGCGAAAGCCAATTCATGCTGATGCTCCCAGCAATCCTCGTCTAGAGACCGAATGCCAATGGAGAAATAGTTTAGTGCGGAGGCGTATGCAGTTGACTCCTTGGCGCGTTGGCCGGCTATAAGGTTGAATTGCGCAAGTTGCTCGCGCTCATCCCGCTCAGTGATAAGGAGGGCGCCGCGATTGAATTGGCTAGCGATTTCGAAAATTGCTTCCTCGCGGTTTTCAGTCGGGATTTGCACTGCAAGCAGGCGGCCGATCCGTAGGTGTGTCTGCACGCGCACAGATTCGGAGGTCAGTAGATACGCGGCCTCATGAACACGATCGTGAGAGAATGCGTATAGGTCCCCCCGGCGCTCGATAAGCTCCTGCTTGACCGCTTCCCCCAACGCTGCATGAACGTTCGTTGGATGCAGATCCAGGACTGTCGAAAGGACGGCAACCTCGGCTACGCTGCCCAAACAAGCCAATTGATGCAGAGCCTGTTGTGTCCCATCTGGTAACCGTGTCAGCTTGCCGATCATCAAGTCAACAATGTTATCGGTATAGCCTTTGGCATGGATGCGATTCGTGTCCCAACACCAACGCCGAGCATCATGATCAAAGACCAGAAGTGACTCGTCGACCAATGCATGTAGAAACCGAATGACGAAATAAGGGTTACCTGCCGTCTTGGTCAGCACTAGCTCAGCCAACGGCTCGATACTTTTCAGATCGCTACGCAATGATTCCATCAGCAACTGCTCGACGTGCGACCTGGTAAGCGGCGCAAGAACGATTTCATCGATCCTGACACCAGTGCTGCGTATTGCTTCAAGTTTAGACGTCAAAGAATGAGTTACATCGACCTCGTTATTGCGATACGCACCAATCAACATAAGATTGCGAATGTCTGGGCTGGTCAGCAGATCTTCAATCAAGTTTAGAGTCGCAGCGTCCAGCCACTGGAGGTCATCGAGGAATAATACAAGCGGGTGTTCCGGTCGCGCGAATACTCCTATAAACCTTCTAAATACAAAGAGGAAGCGACGTTGAGCCTGTTGCGGTTCGAGCTCCGGTATCGCGGGTGGCACGCCAATTATTAGCTTTAGCTCAGGAATGAGATCGGTAATGAGCCCTGCATTATCACCTAGTGCATTTAAAAGTGAGTCGCGCCAAATTTTCAGTTCCGCGTCACTCTTACCTAATAGCGTGCGAATAAGGCTTTGGAACGCTTGGGCAATTGTTGAATAAGGGATGTCTCGCTTATACTGATCGAACTTGCCAGCAGCGAAAAATCCGTAGTTGGGGATTAAGGATTTTTGAAGTTCGTATACTACTGAAGATTTGCCCATACCTGAGTAACCGGAAACCAACAACAACTCCGGAATACTACTTCGGACAAGTCGCTCAAAAGCCACGCGTAGACTGCCGACATCGTCTTCGCGGCCATAAAGTTTTTCGGGAATCAGCAACTGGTCGGATGCACCGTATTCATCCAACGTAAACTCATGAATACTTTGCTGTTGTTGCCATTCGTCTTGACACCGGCGCAGATCTTGCTCCAAACCAGCGGCCGTTTGGTAACGATCCTCCGCGGTTTTAGCCAGCAACTTCATGACAATCCGCGACAGCATCTCCGGTACGGTTCCAACCCGTAGGCGCGGTGCAGCTGGATTACGAGCAATATGGCTGTGCACCCACTCCATTGGATCGGACGCGGTGAATGGCAATGAGCCGGTTAGCATTTGATAGAGCGTGACACCGAGCGAGTAAAGATCACTGCGCGAATCAATTGATCGATTCATCCGGCCTGTCTGCTCGGGCGCCATGTACGCGAGCGTGCCAGCAATCGTTTCTACTGGTTCTAATACCTTCCGTTGGCGGACCAGGCGCGAGGCGAGCCCAAAGCCAGTGAAGCGAACTTGTCCATCCAAGCAGTTCACTAAAATGTGCGCAGGCTTTATGTCCTTATGGATCAGCCCGCTTTGATGAAGCTTGCGAAGCGCGACGACTATCCTGATAGCCCAGCGCAAAAACCGAGCGGTCTCCATAGGCGCAACGAGCAGTCCCGCTAGTATTTCACCGCCAGGATCTTCGAGTAAAAGTACTGTCCTACCGTCTTCACGAGATAATTCAAGAGGTCTCGCTGCCCATTCACTACTTAGTTCGTCCTTAAAGCCAAATTCATGATTGAGTCGATTTAGGCTTTCAGGCAGGGGGTGTTCAGCGGAGGTACGGGCAATTAGGATACTACCGCCAAGATGTGGACGCGACCGCCGGCAGAGGACACGCTCACCATCGTCCCATAATATCTGCATACTTCTATCCAATAGTCTAACTATAATCGGAGGTGATCAGTTACGCTCAGACGCTACGCTAATGACACGCTGTCGGATTCAGGAATATAACTTTGATGATTATTTACGTCTAAGTCAGGCACAAACGAGGACGAAAAATTTGGCCGTCGAAGTTATATTTATCAGTCGAACGCATCCAAGACTTAGCTATAACTGCACCATATAGGTGCTAAGCGCCATGCGCTCAATACCCCACGGTAATGTCCTAAGCAGTAGGTGTTTCTACATCGTGTTTTACGTAAGGCATCGGCTGCACTCCTTCCGCACCGGCAATTTTCGGTTTCCCTCTCAAAGTTTCCAGTAGCTGAGCTGTAGCGCTAGTAAGCTCGCTATTAAGGCTTGCCAGTTGTTGATTTATCTCACTTACGCGCTGCGCCTTTTGCTCATTCGTCAGGTTACGATTCATTTGAATAGCCTGAAGCTGAGCCTGTTGTTCTTGAATCTGCTCTTGTATTTCCTTAATCCGTTCGCGAATTTTTTCAAGCATCTTAGCTTGGTCCGTTTCAGAAGAATGATTAGAGCTTTTTGCAGATTCTGAAAGGCTTCGTCCATCAATTGAAATACTGACTTTGACCCCTTCGCGAACATTCGAAGGCGCATCGCTACCCACTTCACTCGTGGGAGCACTTTGCACAGGAATGTTCAAATGAAGATCCCGGCTTGAGTGATGCGCAGGGTTGGTCATCGAAATCAGCGTTAGGGTGCTCATACTTTAACCGTCCACTTTTTTCTAAAAATATTGGAATAAGTATTGTGTTTCGAATTTCAAAGATTTGGCCGAGTCAGTCGTGCCTGAAGGCATGGCAGAATCTAGGGTGTGTGTACTATCCGCGAGACCATTGTCTAAGCATACACATTTGCTATTCATGTGCGACTATACGTACGTATAGGTGGCTGGCGAAAGGAAACCACGGGGATATTTGGAGTCATTAGAACTTGCTGTCGGGTCAATGGCTGTTGTTACTGAACAACCTCTTTCCGCTTTATTTGAATCCAGCGAAATTCCTTTTCCTTTTGTTTTCATAACTTCCATCTGTTTAAAATGCTTTGGAATGTGAACGCCAGATTCAGCGTCATATTGATGGCCGTGGGACCAGCCTAATATATTTTTACTGCCTGCCCAGTAACGTTTGACTTGGGCGGTCAAGCCTTACCTGCATTGAAATTCGAGGTGCCAAATGCACGAAGAAATGTGACGACAGCAGTATTAATCCATTGATCCTGTTGCGCGGCGGAAGGAACTGATCCCGGATGGGTCAAGCATTGCATCTGTGCTTCCGAGCGCACCAAATTTGTAAAGATACTGGCTGCTGTTTCAAGTCCCACGCTACTGACATCTAATTCTCCAATCCGAGTAGATCGTTCGATGTGCTGTGCAACTAGATTATTCATAGAACTCGGCCCGACCAAGTAAAAATGGCGGGCTAACTGCGGAAACCTAGGTGCTTCACCGATTATTGCCCGAAAAAGTGCTAAGCCCGACGGTGACAGAAATATCGTCATATAGGCTCGGGCTAGAGTCGACAACACGTCACGCAAGTCATTCAGGTGCATAGCCACCGAGTGCACTGCTTGGATCGCCGCTTCACACTCTGCTTCCACGACAGCTTCGAATAGCTTCTCTTTCGTAGGGTAATACGCGTACACGGTGGACTTTGATACGCCGGCAGCACGTTGAATCATGTCGGTAGTGGCTGCGCTGAAACCGTGTGCCAAGAAAATCTCACGTGCTCCGGCGACAACCATTCTGGCTTTCGGGGAGATGGTATCCGAATGGACGGTGGAGGTTGCCTGCATGCGGATTTAAGCCTGAATTTGATAATGGGTTATGTGCCTAACGGCATGGGCGCATTAGAAATATCGGTCAATGGTCGCCGGACCCATCGGTACAGTCAACCCTTACCGGTAAAATCAGGCTAAAAGGGCCTAAACAGGTCAGTAAATTTGACCGTACCGTACCGATCGGTTTAGTCTGAATTTCGAGCGGCTTCTTTCTAATCAAGTGACGACGTGACGAGCGACATATGAGCACTATCCAGGCACCGACTGACGCAACGAAAAATACCCTTCAATACCGACGTAAAAAACTTTTCCGGTTCGCGATTTTGGGCTTCGGGTTAGTTGCGTGTGCCTACGCAGGATGGAAATTCTTTTTTGCTGGCAATTTTGTGACGACTGAAAATGCCTACACAGCGGCCGAGAGCGCTCAGATCACCCCTTTGATAGCGGGCCCCGTAAAGGAAGTCAGAGTCAGTGACACGCAATTCGTGAAAGCGGGTGATGTGCTGGTAGTGCTGGATGATACGGACGCTCAGCTAAACGTCGCACAAGCACTATCTGAGGTGGCACGAACCGAGCGGCACGTTAGGGAGTTGTTGGGTAACGACGTGAATTATGCTGGTCAGATCGACCTGCGAAGCGCTCAGATTGCTGCAGCCCGCAGTGATCTATCCCGATTCACTGCCTCTTATGACAAAGCTCTCGTTGACGAGCGCCGTAGGCATAACCTCGCCGCGGTAGGTGCGATATCGCAGGAAGAATTAACCAACGCACAAACGCGCCTTCGCGAGGCGCAGGCTGCATTGGGTCAGGCCAAAGCTAGCATACGGGTTGCAGAGGCTGCGTATGAAGCAGCGAAAGGAGCAAGGCAAGCGAACTTGGCCCTCGTCGAGGACGGCTCACTGAACTCCAACCCGGCAGTACTGACGGCCAGGGCGAAGCTTGGCCAGGCTAAAGTCAATCTGGAGCGAACTGTATTGCGAGCGCCCTTTGACGGAGTCATTGCGCAGCGGGTAGTCGAGATCGGCCAGCAAGTGCAATTGGGCGCCCGTTTAATGACAGTAGTTCCTATCGACAAAATTTACGTTGACGCAAATTTTAAGGAAGGGCAGCTGCAGCGCGTTCACCCTGGTCAATCTGTTGAACTTACTGCAGATATCTATGGAGACAACGTCATTTACAAGGGAGTAGTTGTTGGTTTCGCAGGCGGATCCGGCTCAGCGTTCTCGGCTATTCCTGCACAAAATGCCACCGGCAACTGGATCAAAGTAGTTCAACGCTTACCGGTTCGTATTTCTCTGGATCGTGAGCAAATAATGCAGCATCCACTACGCGTGGGGCTCTCTATGCAGGTCAGTGTCGACGTCAGCGACAAGAGCGACCAGAACGCTGTGGTTAAGCGATAAACACTATGAGTACTTCCAACCATTCCCCTTTGAGTGGGGGTAATCTGATCATTGCAGCTGTGGTTCTGTCGCTGGCTAATTTCATGGTGGTTCTCGACACCACAATTGCGAACGTTGCAATGCCAACCATCTCGGGGTTCTTGGGTGTCTCAACCACAGAGGGGACCTGGATCATCACCGCCTACGCAGTAGCGGAAGCTATCACCATTCCCCTTACCGGATGGCTCGTCCGCCAAGTCGGTGAAGTACGCTTGTTTACAATATCGCTCGTTTGCTTTGTAGTATTTTCTGTTTGCTGCGGATTGTCGTGGTCGTTGGGAAGCTTGGTGATTTTTCGGGTACTGCAAGGTTTGGCAGGCGGACCATTGATTCCACTTTCCTCAACTTTGATGCTCGCTGTCTTTCCAAAGGAAAAATCGCATATCGCACTTGCGTTATGGGGAATGATGACCGTTGTGGCTCCTATTTTTGGACCAATCCTCGGTGGAATTATTTCAGACAACTGGCATTGGGGTTGGGTTTTTCATATCAACATCGGATTTGGTTTGTTGGTGATGCTTGGTAGTTTAAAGGTTTTACGCGGGCGGGACGGTCCGACCTCCCGCACAAAAATTGATGGTGTGGGGTTAGCACTGCTCGCAATTTTTGTAACCAGTTTTCAGTTCATGATCGATAAAGGTAGAGAGCTGGATTGGTTCTCTTCTCCTATTATCACCACTTGTGCAGTTATTTCAGTAGTAAGCCTCATTGTCTTGATTATTTGGGAATTAACTGAAGTTGAACCTGTGATTGATCTGAGCGTGTTTCGATCTCGAAACTGGTTGGTTTCCACCGTCACATTGAGTTTGATGTTCGGAATATTTTTCGGAAACATTGTTCTAACACCTCTTTGGCTTCAGCAACAAATGGGCTATACCGCTACCTGGGCGGGGCTGGCTACCGCGCCAATGGGGATACTTGCTGTTATAAGTGCGCCTATAGTAGGAAGATTGCTACCAAAAGTAGACCCGCGCTGGATTGTGACATATGGCATGAGCGTACTAGCAATTTCATTCTTTATGAGAGCCCATATGACCACTCAAGCAGATTATGGGACAGTTGCAATCGCCATGTTCGTGCTGGGAGCGGGTATACCCGCTTGCATGATCACGCTAACCTCATTGGGAGTTTCTGACCTGCCCAGTGAAAAAGTCGCAAGCGGGGCAGGCTTGCAAAACTTCCTAAGGGTATTGTCTATGGCAATTGGCTCTTCATTGACTCAAACCTATTGGGAACACATGAGTAAGGAAAGCAGATCTGAGCTCGTTGCAGTTATCCCTTCAGAGGCACAACAAGAAATCATTGCCGGCGCGATGGGGAATCATCTGACGCGTGAAAGTGCTTCAGCGGTTTTTTCACGCTTAGTTGATGGTCAGGCAGTAATGCTCGCCACTAATGACTTCTACGCTTGGGCGACCCTGCTTATGACATTATCAATTGGAGCGGTATGGTTAATCAAACGACCCAATGGTCCCCTACAAGTTGCAGCCCATTGATGGGAACAGCGCAGAAAAACGCTTTTCTCTGGTGGAGCTTTAAGTAGTGAATCGTCCCTACATTCGTAGACACCTTTAAATGGCCCTTTCTGGCCTTGTTTTGCTTCGCCACCGGCAGCTAGGCGTCGTTTTCAGCCGGTCGCGACAGGCAACAATCGGCCATTAGCGGACGGTCGTTCTACATCCGCTTCCGCCCTACCAAAATGATTATCAGCGTTTTCCTACGAATATCAGGAAACAGTCTCTTTGTTGCTAAGCCATGAATCGTCTGCTTGCATACACGCCCAGCGGTCAGCATTTAGGTCAAGGAGACAATAATGAAAACCATGGTAGTCGGGGCAAGCAAGGGGTTGGGCAGAGCCCTGATTGACGGATTGGGCGAGCACGGGGACACCTTGATTGGTGTCTCCCGTACCCGCCCCAAAAACCTTACACATAACGCCGGTGTCGTTGTGCATTGGGTGGAAGCAGACCTTTGTGAACCCGCACAGGCCGCTCAGATAATCGAGCAGGCCGTAGTGGATGGCGGGCTTGATACGCTGATCTACAACTTAGGAATATGGGAAGAGTTTGCCTTTGATCCCGCATACAACTTCCTCGCTGACAACGACGACCAAGTTGAGGCTATCGTCAGATGCAATATCACTTCGACGATAGTGCTGATAAAGCGGCTGCTTCCAGTTCTGCTCAGAAGTGCTAACCCAAGGATCATATTGACCGGCTCGACTTCTGGCTTGCCACAAAGTGGACGATCAGAAGTCACCTTTGGAGCCTCCAAGTTCGCGTTGCGTGGTATCGCCGATGCACTTCGCGAAGGGTACAGGCAGCAACGCCTGGGAGTGACCTGTTTAAACTTGGGCTATCTGAATACCGAAGATCCAATGAGCACCCCTAGGGGGCTTGCCGAGCAACGCGGTCAAGGCAACTCAATTCCCGTGCATGACGTCGTACAGATAGTCCGCATGGCTTTGAGCCTGTCTTCAGCAAGCTTCGTCAAGGAGCTCACCTTGCCCGCGATATTCGATGAGCGCTTCTGATGACAGGCCAATCCGTAAGCCAGAAGATGACAAAAAACTACGTTCGGCTTACGTCTGTATTGATGGTTACACTGTCACACCAATGTTGCAAAAACCTGTTGGCAGAACGTTGTTTGGATAAGTTTGGGCGTCATCAATGACCTCGACAGGTCGAAAACAGTAGCTAGTGAGCAGCAGCCTTCGCCCCAAAGCGGCCCCTCATGGAGGGCAGAAATCGGCGAAAAGCGGCCACACAGCTACAACGGGTACAGAACGCCAGCGGAAACCGAATCACTGACCGGATAGACCTAAACCTGTGTCCAGTTTTCGTTGACCACAACAGACAGGATCGACCCGAGCCCGAGCCGCCCGCCGCAATCGAGGCCGTCAAAGTCGCTAGTACGCCCGAGGTAAAGAGGCGACCCAAGGCACCAGTAAGTTTTATCGCAAAGATCTTGGATGACATTGCCGATGAGGATGGCTGGACTCACTTGGGTGCGCTGGGCACCAACATCAGCAAATTGAGACCTGAATTCGACCCTCGCACCCATGGGTATAAAAAGCTCAGTGAGTTGATCAAGGGGTATCCAGATACGTTTGAACTGCAAACGAGAGGAACGTCGGGGGTGCGTGGTTCAATACTCTATGCCCGGCGCCGACATCCGAGTTCGTAGCACCTATCACCAACGATCGCTCTTGGCCGAAAGCTGACGACTACGACTGACCGATTTTGGTCGAATAGGACGACCGCCGCCTGCTAGGCATCCTAGGACTGCCGTATACGCATAATTGCATCTGTAATCGCTTTTGCGTTTGTGTCTAAGGTTTCCATAGCCATCACAGCGTTATCTGCAACTACCTGCACTCCATTAGCCGAAAGCCACACGGCGACCTCCTCTATTGCAGCCGCCAACGCATGCTGGTTGTGCAGGAGCAATGTCAAAGCATCTGCCGTTGCGATATTGGAGACTGAGTGATCTGACATGAAAGTCGTCCTTGAGCGATGGGTTTGAAAAGCCTAGTACATGCTGCGGAATTACATTGGCATAAACACATGTGCAATAGACATCTTTAGCGCACCACAATGGTGGGACAGCCCGATATCAGATCTCACGGAACGACGGCAAGAGAGTGTTCATTGCACCGGCATTTCTATCCCCGCTTTTGACAGTATCAGTAGTGCCCAGATCGTAGCCGAAAACGCTTGCTTTAAAATTGCTACAGAGAAGGGAAGAAATCGCGGAGTCTTCGAGGAGGGGCACTTGGCTGGTACGATGCTGGTACAGGGCTTTTTAAAGCGGTCTTTTGGCCTTTATAAAATGGGGAATGGATCGACGATGGGTCCGATCCATCATGGGAATGCTTGAAGGAATCGAATCCCTAGCTGCGAGGGAGAGGGATTTTCCAGGAGCATAGTCATGCGAGTGGCGATAGATAGAGTATTAGATCGGCGAGGGGGGCACGAGACGGCAAAAACTCATCCTCATTTCAGCCGTCTGTTTCGGAACCATGGCCCAGCGGAAAAAAAGCCGCTCACCACCAAATAGCCCATCCTTAACAACCCCCAGAGTCCGATTGTCAGTAGGGCGCGTTTCAAGGATCTCACCGGCGATGAAATATACGTTCCCTTTCTTGACGGTGAGATTGAAGCGGTCTCCGATGAAAGGGCCACCAAGCGGCGGAGTTTTGGCCTCAAAAGTGTGGGAGCCCTCAGGCACCTGGAGTTTCAGATAGCCGCCAGAAGGCAGCTCTGCCACTTGCTGATCATCTAGTTTGATATACAGGGTCACTCGGCGAGCAGCGCTGTGTAATGGACGAAACACGTAGACTGTAGCGCTATCAGAGTTTACTTCTGCCGGCCCTTGATAATAAGGCCGATTGTCTAAAGATGGACCGCTAGAGCAACCTTGCAGCAAGCTTAGGATGCCCATCAGGCAGCTAAAAAAACAATACGGTACATCAGAAAGATTCCTTTCTCTTTTCGGAATTCAGAAAAGCGTTAGTGGTGGGATCAGCCGTTGCCTGATCTCACCCGGAGAATTTTGCTATGCGAGGATGCGCTAATTCGCAGAGTTGCAAAGCTGGAGAAGGATATCCCGTACCAATTTCTGTACCAGTGGCCGTGTTTTGGCATGGGTTTCCGGGGTGTTGGGTGGAGCTAAGCCCTTGATTTTATTGACCCTGCGAACCTACCGAATACCCCGAAACATGGCGGTGTAATTCTGTTCCAGGGACATGAAACTACCTGTGGGATTTTACGCAAAGGGCAAGGGTACGGTGGCGGACACGGCGCTGCAAGCGTGATGCATCAGCTTTTATTCGTCGCGACCTTCCATCATGGTGCGTTTGAGCATCACATAAACGGCTCCGGCACCGCCGTGTTTCGCCTGGCACGAAGTGAAGCCAAGCACCTGCGGATGCTGGCGCAGCCAGGTGTTGACGTGGCTTTTGATCATCGGCCGCTTGCCGTCCAGGCGCACGGCCTTGCCGTGGGTAACGCGCACGCAGCGGATTTCGAATTTGGTCGCTTCAGCGAGGAAAGCCCAGAGGGTTTCCCGGGCCTTTTCCACATTCATGCCGTGCAGGTCGAGGCTGCCTTCGAACGGAATCTGGCCAACCTTAAGCTTGCGCATCTGGCTTTCCTGCACGCCGTCACGCGCCCACATCAGCTCGTCTTCCGGGCCGACGTCGATCACGAACTGATCAGACAGCCCGTCGACGGTGGTGGCATCGGTACGCACGGTGGCGGCCTGGCGCAGCTTGGCGATCTGTGCGCGGTCAGCTTTGGGTTTGCCGGTTTCGGCGCGATCGTGCTTGATCGGCTTGACGCCTTGGATCGCGCTTTTGAACAGGGAAAAATCGTCGTCTTGCATGTCAGCCTCCGCGAAGGGCGGCCAGTTTACCCAACTCGAAGCGAATGGGCGCGCGACAAAGTGCGCAGCATTGGGCTCAGTCGTGTTTTTTCATCAGATGCGGGGACATGTTCAGCGCCCGCGACTGTCGCGAACGGCGACGGCAGCGGCGCCACAGCCACACGCCGAGGTACAGCACGAACAGGCCAATCACCAGAATCACGGCCGCGCCGACCCGGTTGGTATTCATCTCACCCAGGGCCGGGGCGTGGCCGAGCAGGCTGGCGACGCCGGCCATGGCGAGCAGTACACCGCTCGTTGCCAGCAGCGCAGCGAACGCTGCGCCGATTCGAAAACGCCAGTTGCTTTGGCCTTTGGGCCGCAGGCGGCGAGCGTCAAAACCATCGGATAACTTCATTCCGACCTTCCTCAATGGGTATCGGCCCTTCGACCGGGAGTTGACCGGGATGTTCCTGAGGCTAAGACAATTACGGCTAATGAGAGACTTTTGCGGATGAGCGGCGGTGCAGACCGCTCATGGACGTATTGATCAGACCAGATCGTTGGTCTGGGCGATGGCGGCAAAGTTGTCCGCCATGATCGCCATTTCGGTCTGCTGAACATGCTCGGCGCTCAGGACGCCGCCTTTGTAGGGCAGATCGCGGGTGGCGCAGGCGTCTTCCACCAGGGTGCAACGGAACCCCAGGTTTTTCGCGGCACGCACCGTGGTGCTGACAC
This sequence comes from Pseudomonas reinekei, assembly GCF_001945365.1. Classification (GTDB taxonomy): domain Bacteria; phylum Pseudomonadota; class Gammaproteobacteria; order Pseudomonadales; family Pseudomonadaceae; genus Aquipseudomonas; species Aquipseudomonas reinekei. The sequence continues at coordinate 26,137 of NZ_MSTQ01000019.1, read as the reverse complement.
TGGAGTGACTCATGAAGCCGCAAACCACCAGGTCCAGGCCCAGCCCTTCCAGGCGATTTTTCAGGTCCGTACCGTGAAAGGCGCTCGGCAGCAGTTTGCCAATCACAGCTTCATCGCCTTGTGGCTCGAGGCCCGGGATGAACTCTCCGCGCTCGCCCTGTGGGTCGAACAACCCACCGACGGTGCCGAGGTGGCGCACATGTATGACCGGCCGACCCGCCGCACGGGCAGCAGTCAGCAGTTTTTTGATGTTCGCGACAGCCACATCCATGCCGCTCAGCGCCAGGGGACCGCTGAGGTATTCTTTCTGGGCATCGATGATGATCAGGGTCGCTTGACTCAGTTTGGCTGCTGCATAACCGCGGCCGCTGAGTTGAAACATCGTTTGTGGAACGGACATTCTGGGGCTCCTTTGAGTGGGGCTTTTGCGACATTGTCCTCTGGCTGAGCGCTTCTGTGAATCGCTACTATTGTAAGCACCGTCGTTACTGGCGTGCAGCGTTGTCAAGTGGCCCGTTTTGTTCAATACCCAGCTGATAAAAGAGATTAGTCCTACATTTGCTCCGGGGTTTTTCCCGCGTCGTCGTGGCGACGTTTGGCTGGTAGAATCGCCAGTCGATTTTTCTGGAGTTTGCCGTCGTGATCACTTCCCGCCTTCGTACCCTGCGTGACCACATCCGTTGGGCCGTCAGCCGCTTCCATGGGGAGGATCTGTTTTTCGGCCATGGGACCGACAATGCCTGGGACGAAGCGCGTCAACTGGTGTTGGGTGCATTGCACTTGCCGTGGGAAATCGCCGACAGCTACCTCGACTGCAGCCTGGAAGAAGACGAGCTGGTCCACGTGCAGCGGTTGCTCAAGCGCCGCATCGAAGAACGCGTGCCGACCGCTTATCTGCTGGGCGAAGCCTGGTTCTGTGGCATGTCGTTCATTGTCGACGAGCGTGTGCTAATCCCGCGGTCACCGATTGGCGAGCTGATCGAAAACCGTTTCACGCCATGGCTGGGCACCGAGCCGGCAAGGATTCTCGACCTGTGCACCGGTTCCGGCTGCATCGGTATCGCTTGCGCCTACGAGTTCCAGAACGCCGAGGTTGTGCTCGCGGATCTGTCGTTCGAAGCGCTGGAAGTGGCCAATCAGAACATCGAACGTCACGGCGTTGATGAGCGGGTCTACACCGTGCAGGGCGATGGGTTTGATGGTTTGCCGGGCCAGCGTTTCGACCTGATCGTGTCGAACCCACCGTATGTCGATGCCGAAGACTTTGCCGACATGCCGGATGAATACCAGCATGAACCGGAACTGGGCCTGGCCTGCGGTGATGATGGTTTGAACCTGGTGCGGCGGATGCTCGCCGAAGCGGCGGACCATTTGACCGAGAAGGGCTTGCTGATTGTTGAAGTGGGCAATAGCCAGGTTCACGTCGAGGCGTTGTACCCGGAAGTGGACTTCGCCTGGCTGGAGTTCGAGCGTGGCGGGCATGGCGTGTTCATGCTGACGGCCGAACAGTGCCGCGATCATCAGGCCTTGTTCGCTTCCCGCGTCTGACCTCAGACATTGTGGCGAGGGAGCAAGCTCCCTCGCCACAAAAGCGTCGCAGAACGATTTCGGCGGTTACCGGTGCGTTGCAATCCAGATCAACAACCCCGCCTGAAACACTGCAAACGCCACCAGACAGGTAATCGTGAACCGCAGCCCGGCGTCTTCACGCTTGTACTTGCTGACTTTCTCTTCGTGCTTCTTGAGCTTCACCTCCTGCTCGGCCAGGTTCTGTTCGGCCTGCTGGAGCATTTGCGCCGCTTCAAGAATTTCCACGATCTGCAGTTTTTCCGTGTTCCAGTCACTCAACAGATCGCCGACCCGCACGTCTTTGACGCTGCCCTTCAAGTGCTGGGCGTCGGCATAGACCACGTCAAACCCATGCACCCGTAAAAAATGATCGCGGCGCAGGCGCGTGTCTTCGTTCAGTGCGTCCTTGTTGTTCAGGTCGACGCTGTCGACGGTGTAGCCGGGCCAGCGCTTTTTCGCCCAAGTGATGCCCTGAGCGGCCATGAAGCGGCCGATGCCGCGGTTCATCGGCTCGATCTGCAAGCCGCTGTCCGGGCCGAAATGCACGCTTTTTTCGGTGTGATCGACCCACACGTCCAGATGATTCTGTTCCTTGCGCACACGCTGGCCGGGCAGGGTGATGCTCATGCGCATCAGGCTGCGCTGCGTGTCATTGCGTTCGGCATAGCCGAATTCGACAAAGCGCAGGGGGCGGCCACCAGTGTTTCGATCGGTCTTCAACGGCGCTAGACGGAGCATTTTATGGTGTTCGACGTTGACGTCCGCCCATGGCAGCTCAACCGCTGGCGGTGCGTCTTTTTCAGCGGTGTCGTCGGGTGAAGTCTGGGTATCAGTCATAACGGCGCGATCCTGTCCAAGCTCAACGTGTCACCAGTCATTGCGCTGGCGACAAAGTCTTATCGGCCGTTTTTTTCAGGACTGGAGTGCAACCTCGCTCAACTGGAGCGAAGTCCGTCAATAAACCCGAGGATTTTCGCGCCCAATTCGGCCGCCAGTGGCAAATTCGGATCTTTATAGGAGGCCAATTGCCGTTTGACGTCGTTGGGCACGATGCGCAGGACGTGGTTCATGCCTTCGATCAGCGCCAGCTCGGCGTCCGGTTTGGCGGCCTTGAGCAGACGGGCGTCGTTGACGCCGACCTGAATGTCATTACTGCCCTGAATGATCAGCGCCGGCATTTTCAGCTTCGCGAACGCAGCAGCCGGGTCCTGGCGGAACAGGGAAATCAGATAGGGCTGCACACTCGGACGGAAAATCACCTGAAGTGGCGGCGGCACGTTGTCGTCGATTTTGCCGGCCTTGAGGCTGTCGAGCAGTTCATTGCTGCGCAGCATCAGCGCTGGCGGCAGGCGATTGCTCAATTGTTGGCGAATGACCTGATCAACCGGCCGGGCGCTGCCGGACAGGGAAATCACCGCCGTCGCATCGACGCTCGGCGCGGCGAGGCTGGCAATCAATGCACCTTCGCTATGACCGAGAAGAATCAGTTTGCCGAAACGCGGATCGGACTTGAGCTTGCGACCCCAGGCTTCGGCGTCGGAAACATAGGCATCCAGCGTCAGATTGCGCTCATCCGGGGTGGCCGCCAGGCTCGCCGCCACCCCGCGTTTGTCGTAGCGCACACTGGCGATATTGTGTTTGGCCAGCACCCAGGCCATCCGTTTGAGGCTGTCGTTGCGTCCGCCGTCGGGGTTGTTTCCGTCACGATCCGTAGGACCGGAGCCGGAAATAATCAGGACAACCGGCACCGGCGTGTCGGATTTGGGCAACAGCAACGAGCCGAAAAGCTCTCCGGTGCCTGTGTCCAACGAGATCGGCCGTTGCAGGACGGTGGCCTGGGCAAAGCCTGTAAACAAGGTAAGGGTCAAGAGCAAAACTCGCAGCATCATCACGCCATCATCAACAAGATGCCGGTTGGACTCGCAGACACCCATAAGGTTCGAGGATGAACTACTTGGGTAGCCTGCGTATACTGGCGCGCATTATGTATTTGGGTTCGATTTCACGGAGCGTCCTGCATGTCCGGCAATACCTACGGCAAGCTGTTCACTGTCACCACCGCGGGCGAAAGCCATGGTCCGGCGTTGGTCGCCATTGTCGATGGCTGTCCGCCGGGCCTGGAGATCTCCCTTGAGGATCTGCAGCGCGACCTGGATCGCCGCAAGCCCGGCACCAGCCGCCACACCACCCAGCGCCAGGAACCTGACGAAGTCGAAATCCTCTCCGGCGTGTTCGAAGGTCGCACCACCGGTTGCGCCATTGGCCTGTTGATCCGCAACACCGACCAGAAGTCCAAGGACTACTCGGCGATCAAGGACCTGTTCCGCCCGGCCCACGCCGACTACACCTACCACCACAAATACGGCGAGCGCGATTATCGCGGCGGCGGTCGCAGCTCGGCGCGGGAAACTGCGATGCGCGTGGCGGCCGGGGCGATTGCCAAGAAATACCTGGCGTCCCAAGGCATCGTCATTCGCGGCTACATGAGCCAGCTCGGCCCGATTGAAATTCCGTTCAAGACCTGGGACTCGGTCGAAGAAAACGCCTTCTTCAGCCCCGACCCGGACAAAGTGCCGGAGCTGGAAGCGTATATGGATCAGCTGCGCCGCGACCAGGATTCGGTCGGCGCGAAGATCACTGTGGTCGCCGAAGGCGTGATGCCGGGCCTTGGCGAGCCGATCTTCGACCGCCTCGACGCCGAGCTGGCCCATGCGCTGATGAGCATCAACGCGGTCAAAGGCGTAGAAATCGGCGCCGGTTTCGCCAGCGTCGCCCAGCGTGGCACCGAGCATCGTGACGAAATGACCCCGCAAGGGTTCCTCAGCAACAACGCGGGCGGCATTCTCGGCGGTATTTCGTCCGGTCAGCCGATCGTTGCGCATCTGGCACTGAAGCCGACATCCAGCATCACCACGCCGGGCCGTTCCATCGACATTCATGGCAACCCGGTGGACGTGATCACCAAGGGCCGTCACGACCCGTGTGTCGGCATCCGTGCCACGCCAATCGCCGAAGCGATGATGGCCATCGTACTGATGGACCATCTGCTGCGTCACCGCGGGCAGAACGCCGACGTGCGCGTGAGCACGCCGGTGCTGGGTCAGCTTTAATGGCTGACCTCACGGCCGCTGCAATCTGATGGTTGCGGCGGCGCTCCCGTACTGGCGGCTCTCCAGTTTCTATCTGTTCTATTTCGCCTTGCTCGGTTCGACAGCGCCGTTTCTGGCGTTGTACTTCGATCACCTGGGTTTCTCCGCCGCGCGCATCGGCGAACTGGTGGCGATCCCGATGCTGATGCGCTGCGTAGCGCCGAACATCTGGGGCTGGCTGGGTGACTACACCGGTCGGCGGCTGGCCATCGTGCGTTTCGGCGGGGTGTGCACATTACTCACCTTCTCACTGATTTTCGTCAGCAAGACCTACGCCTGGCTGGCGATGGTGATGGCGCTGCACGCGTTCTTCTGGCACGCGGTGCTGCCGCAGTTTGAAGTCATCACCCTGGCGCATTTGCAGGGGCAGACTTCGCGCTACAGTCAGATTCGCCTGTGGGGCTCCATCGGTTTCATCATTACCGTGGTCGCGCTGGGCCGTCTGTTCGAATGGCTGAGCCTGGACATCTACCCGGCGGCGCTGGTGCTGATCATGGCCGGCATCGTCCTGAGCAGCCTGTGGGTACCGAACGCTCAGCCGGCACCGGGCAACCGCGTGGCGGGGGAGGGATTTCTCAAGCAACTGCGCAGCCCCGGTGTGCTGGCCTTTTACGGCAGCGTGGCGTTGATGCAGATGAGTCACGGGCCGTATTACACCTTTCTGACCCTTCACCTCGAGCGTCTGGGCTACAGCCGCGGCGTGATCGGCATGCTGTGGGCCGTTGGCGTGGTGGCCGAAGTGTTGATGTTCATGGCCATGAGCAAAATTCTTGCGCGCTTCTCGCTGCGCCGGGTTTTGCTGGCGAGTTTTCTGCTGGCGGCGCTACGTTGGTTGCTGCTCGGTTCGCTGGCCGAGTTTCTCTGGGTGCTGCTGTTTGCCCAGGTCTTGCACGCGGCGACGTTCGGCAGTTTTCATGCCGCCGCCATTTCCTTCGTACAACGCAGTTTCGGTGCGCGCCAGCAAGGGCAGGGCCAAGCGTTATATGCCGCGCTCGCCGGCACGGGCGGCGCCATGGGGGCGCTGTATTCCGGCTACAGCTGGAATGCCCTCGGCGCGGCATGGACCTTTAGTATTGCCAGCCTCGCCGCCGTCGCGGCAGCCGTTATCATTGCCACACGGATGCAAGAGGACAGGCTTTGAGCCGTCCTTGTGAACAGCTTGCCCGGCAAACGAGGCTTTTGAATTTTTGTTCGAGTGCGAGTTGAAGACACGCTCGCTCTTAACCGTTAAGGAGTTGCCCTGATGAGCAGCCTGTCCGTCTATCACGTCTCCAGCCCCGAGATTCCCAACAAGGTGCTGACCCATCTCGAAGACATTCAGTCGACCCTGGCCGAGCACGGCGTGCGTTTCGACCGCTGGCACTCCGCTGCGAAAATCCAGCCCGGTGCGAGTCAGGAAGAAGTGATCGCCGCCTACCAGCAACCCATCGACCAGTTGATGACCGAGCGCGGCTACATCAATGTCGAAGTGCACAGCGTCAACAGCGATCACCCGCAAGTGGAAGAACTGCGCGTGCAATCCCTCGAAGAACATTGCCTTGAAGAGGACGACGTACGGTTTTTCGTTGCCGGCCGTGGCCTGTTTACGCTGCATATCGACGATTACGTCTACGCGGTGCTCTGCGAGAAACACGACCTGATTTCGGTGCCGGCGGGTACCCGGCAATGGTTCGACATGGGCGAGCGCCCGCATTTCGTCACGATTCGCCTGTTCAACCACCCGCAAGGCCGTGTAGCGAATTTCACCGGCGACAAGATTGCCGGGCAGTTTCCGCGTCTTGAGGACTAAGGCGATTCGAAGCGTATGTGAATCTCGCTACCTTCTCAGCACTGCATAAACCTGTGGGAGCGAGCTTGCTCGCGATTGCGTCGGATCAGTCCACATCAATGTGTCTGACAGACCGCTATCGCGAGCAAGCTCGCTCCCACAGTTGTTCAGTGTTTACAGCGAATGATAAGTCGGCAGCGCAAACCGTTGCTGGCTCTGCAACATCGAAATTTGCGGCAGCTCGCTGGCCTGTTCGGCAAGGTCACGGCGAATGGCGCTGATGACCCACGACAGTTGGTCGCCATTGTGCAATTGCTGGTAGGAAATCGAGCGTTTGAACTCTCTGCCTTCACCCCCACGCAGGGTCAGCAGAATTCCACCGTCAGGACGAGGCTGGGTGGCAACTTCGAAGTTGGAGAACAAAGACGAAAATTTTTCTTGGATCAGGCTCATGTCTATCAGCTCCGTTAGCTCTTGAATGGCAAGCATGTACAGAGAGTTGCAGTGATTGTGCCAGTATCCGCCGCTTTATAAATTCCTTTAAAAACATACAGTTAGTTATTTTATGTTTTTTCAGTTCCGTGCAATTTGCATGAAGGGCCATCGTGCATCCTGCATTTTGCAGGTTTCTCGGCGATTGGATGGAACCATTGTCCAGGCAGGTGCTCAGGCATTCGTCCGGTACGGGTGCGGATACAAAACATTTCAAAAACCGCGTGTACAGCTCAAGAACCGTTGACGTATTTTCGGGCTTAATCAACGCCGCCCGACAATAAAAAGATCGAACGGGAGCAGACATGAGCCGCACGCCAAGCGACACGATTACCTGGGGCATGATGCTCCGCAAGCTGCCCTCCATAGCCAAAGCCATTCCGCGTGTTGTGAAGGGGATGAAGGTGGCCAACGTCAAGGATCCGACCCAACCGTGTGGCCTGGGGTGGAGTTTCGAACAAGCCACCTTGCGCAACCCTGATGGCCTGGCCTTGTTGCATGGCGACGTTGCGCTGACTTATGCACAGGTCAATCAGTGGGCCAATCGCATTGCCCACCATCTGATCGAGCAAGGCATCGTCAAGGGCGACGTGGTAGCCGTGTTCATCGAAAATCGCCCGGAATTACTGGTGACGATCCTCGCAGTGGCCAAGGTTGGGGCGATCACGGCGTTGCTCAATACCTCGCAAACCCGTGACACCCTCGTACACAGCATAAACCTGGTGAAACCGGCCGCCATCGTCGTTGGCGAGGAGTTGGTCCCGGCGTTCCTGACCGTGCGCGAGCAAGTGTCGATCGAATCGGCGCGTACCTGGTTTGTCGCCGATCAAGACACCTGGAGTCATCCGGGAATCGCCCCGCAGGGGTTCATCAATCTGATGACCGCCAGCATCGACGCCAACAGTGAAAACCCCGCCAGCAGCCAGCAGGTTTTTTTCGACGACCCTTGTTTCTACATCTACACCTCCGGCACCACGGGGTTGCCCAAGGCCGGGGTGTTCAAGCACGGGCGCTGGATGCGCAGCTCCGCCAGCTTTGGCATGATCGCGCTGGATATGCGCCCCGAAGATGTCGTCTATTGCACCTTGCCGCTGTATCACGCCACTGGTTTATGCGTGTGCTGGGGCTCGGCCGTCAGCGGCGCTTCGGGTTTCGCCATCCGCCGCAAATTCAGCGCCAGCCAGTTCTGGAGCGACGTGCACAAGTACCGGGCGACGACCATCGGTTACGTGGGCGAGTTGTGCCGTTACCTGGTCGATCAACCGCCCAGTGCCGACGACGGCAAACACGGGGTCAGGAAAATGATCGGCAACGGTCTGCGCCCCGGTGCATGGACCGAGTTCAAGACTCGCTTTGCCGTGGATCACATCTGCGAACTGTATGCCGCCAGTGACGGCAATATCGGTTTCACCAACATCCTGAACTTCGACAACACCGTCGGTTTTTCCCTGATGTCGTGGGAGTTGGCGGCGTATGACCACGACACTGGTGCACCGACCCGTGGCACCAACGGCTTCATGCGCAAGGTCGGCAAGGGCGAGCAGGGCTTGTTGCTGGCCAAAATCGACGACAAGGCACCGCTGGACGGCTACACCGATCCGCTGAAAACCGAGAAAGTCGTCCTTCACGACGTGTTCGAGAAAGGCGACCGATACTTCAACACCGGAGATCTGCTACGCAACATCGGTTTCGGGCACGCCCAGTTTGTCGATCGGTTGGGTGACACCTACCGCTGGAAGGGGGAGAACGTCTCAACCACCGAGGTCGAGAACATCCTCCTGCAGTACCCGCCTATTTCCGAAGCAGTGGCTTACGGCGTAGAGATCCGCAACACCAACGGCCGCGCCGGGATGGCCGCGATCACGCCGGCGGAGTCATTGGCAACCCTGGACTTCAGCGAACTGCTGGCTTTTGTCCGCCAGCACATGCCGGCCTACGCGGTGCCGTTGTTTCTGCGGGTGAAAGTGAAAATGGAGACCACCGGGACTTTCAAGTACCAGAAGACCCGGCTCAAGGACGAAGCGTTCGACCCGGCCAGAACCGGAGATGACCCGATCTACGCCTGGCTGCCCGGCACCGATACTTACACGCAGGTCACCGAGCAGGTGTTATCGGATATTCAGGCCGGCAAGCATCGTTATTGAACGTGGCTATAGGCTCGCATCAGAAAAAAGAAGTGACAGTGTCGGGGCTGCTCGGGAAACTGTCGGCTTTTACGAATGACACAATGGAGTGCCCAATGTCCGACGAGAGCCGCCAGATGACCCCCGAAGAAGCTGCCGAGTTTGCCGAACAGGTATTCAACAAGGCGCGCGAGGGCGATGCGGCCATGATGGCTGCGCTGCTGAGCAAGGGCCTGCCGCCGAACCTGCGCAACCACAAGGGCGATACCTTGCTGATGCTGGCCGCGTATCACGGTCATGTCGATACCGTGAAAGTCCTGCTCGAACACAAGGCCGACCCGGAAATCCGCAACGACAATGGCCAGAGCCCGATTGCCGGCGCCGCGTTCAAGGGTGACCTGGCGGTGATCAAGGCGTTGGTTGAAGGCGGCGCGCAGGTGGAAGGCTCGTCGTTCGACGGCCGTACGGCGTTGATGATGGCCGCGATGTTCAACCGCGTTGAAGTCGTCGATTACCTGATCAGCAAAGGTGCTGACCCGAAAGCCAAGGACGCCAATGGCATTACCGCGCTCGATGCTGCGAAGACATTGGGCGCTACCGACACCATCGCGCAGCTGGAAAAACTGCTGGGCTGAGGGGCCTGCGAAAGATCGCAACCTTCGACAGCACCCTGTAGGCGCTGACGAAGGCTGCGATCTTTTTCGTTTTTGCGGTTATCCTTCGCGCCTCAAAATTCCCTCGCTACAGGATCTACCCCATGAAAGCCGCACTCGTCGAACTCATCAGCAAAATCAGCTCCGGGTGCATGGGCGATGACGAAATCCAGAAAGTCGCTGACGAAGCGGCCCAGGCCTACGCCGATCCAGAGGGTTTTCTGACAGCCAACCCAGACATCAACTACGACGAAACTTTCCCGATTCCGTTGGGTGAATGGGTCGTCGTCGGCAGCCTGCCGGAAACCGTGCTGTTCCAGGCCGATACCTACGCGGACCTGTTCGCGCAGATCGTCGCCTCGTTTGGTCCTGGGGTCGATTTCAACCTCAAGCCCAAGCAACTGGCCAAGACCGAAGCGCTGACTGCGCTCAATCGCATCCAGGTGCAGATGAGCAGCCTCAACAAGGAAAGCGGCGGTTATACGCTGATGAACTTCAGCCAACTGCTGGACGACGAGTTGCAGGTGGTGCTGGTCTACGGCAATGACCTGCCGCGGGTGCTGGAGCTGTGCGCCGAAGTCGGCATCGCGGCGGCGCCATCCCTCGAAGCGCTGAAAGTGGCCATCCACGTCTGAGGCCACAACGCTGTCAATAAAAGGGAACCCTGGCCATGGCCGGCTATCCTAAGGGGGCATACCACTCTTCAGGAGCGTCACCATGGGTTCCACCTTTAACAGCCTGGTAGGCCTGATCATTCTTGCCCTGGATATCTGGGCCATCATCAATGTGCTGAAAAGCGGCTCCGAGACCGGGATGAAAGTCCTCTGGGTGCTATTGATCCTGTTGCTACCGGTTTTGGGCCTGATCATCTGGGCGATTGCCGGGCCGCGAGGGAATGTCAGAATCTGACCGGGCTCTCGAGCCCGACGCGTTTCCCCTGCGGGAGCGAGCAGGCTCGCTCCCGCATTTTGAACGGCAACTGATCCATTGGAACGATTAGCCAGCTATCCAGGTCGAGATAGTTGTAAGCCCATTGCAGGTTTGATCGAGGAGACTCCGATGTCCAACTGGAAAGTCACTTTCGTGGATGATCACGGTGAAACCGTCGACGAAATCTTCGAGTGCGAGGAATGCCCGAGCCATGAGCAGGCCGCCAAACTCATCAAGGAACGTGTCCTTCCTGTCGCCGCGAAGCTGGATCTGAACGATTTCGAAGGGCGGACCACTGACGCCAGCGTGAAAAACCTGAAAGCCCAGAACAGCATCCAAATCCTCGGCATCACGCCAATCTGAACATCTCCTGTCACATTCACAACCAGGCCTTGGCAGCAGCTCTATCTTGGGGCTAATCTGCAATCGAGATCAGCGAATGGATCGCTAAGGTCTGGTCTTGTCAGCTCCATGCTTGTTTCCCGTCGGCACATCGGTTGCCGAAACGCTCGCACCCTCGGGGCGCGTGCGTCAGGGAGTACGGAAAGTCTATCCATCAGTTGAGGAGGACGTTTCATGAGCACAGCCCATCAAGAAGACATCAGCAGCAGTGTGCTGCGCCGCATGAAAGAAGGCGGTTTTGATTTTTCACGGTTCCATCCCATCGAGTTCTACGCCATTTTCCCGGACGAGGAGCGGGCACGCAGGGCGGCACGTCAATTTCATCATGGTGAATCGCTGAATGCGCAGATCAGTGTGCGCGACGACGGCGCATGGGCGCTCGAACTGAGCAAAGTGATGTACGCCACTTACGATGACATCGGCGATTTCGAACAGGGTTTCGAAGCGGTGGTCGAGCCATTGGGCGGCATCATTGAGGGCTGGGGTGTCAAGCAGGAGGTACGAGGGCGACTCGCATAACGCTATGAACAGTAACAAGCATCAGCAACGGCTGACCTTTGGGTTGGCCGTTTTTGTTTTTGATTCACAACATTTCAAAAAGGCAAAAAAAAGCCGCCCAAAACGGGCGGCTAAAGGGAAGTTCGGTGAGCTTTTCAGCGAATGCATGGATTATCCCCAACGTTGAGCGGGCAGTGAAATCAACTCTGACTATGCTGGTGATAGGCGACAACAACGCCTTGCAATGAAGCGGGGGCGATCAGGTTGGGGCGTTTGCCGCACAGAATTGGTGCGGTGTGTCCGCGTTGAATATCCAACCGATTGAAATCAAAGCGTTTATGCCGATGGCACGGGCCTTGCGAAGGCCTGCATGTCCGGGTGACAAGGAGTACGGCATGATCCGCACCTATTTTGATGAGATGTACGATGCCGGCGGCCAGGTCCGCCCGCATTATCGGGAGTTTGCCCGTTGGCTGGCCGAAACGCCTGACGAGCTTTTGGCACAACGGCGACGCGAGGCCGATCTGTTATTTCATCGCGCCGGGATTACTTTCACGCTCTACGGTGATGAGCAGGGGACAGAGCGCCTGATTCCCTTCGACACCATTCCCCGCAGCATCCCCGCCAGCGAATGGCGAGTGGTCGAGCGCGGTTGCATCCAGCGGGTCAAGGCGTTGAACATGTTCCTCGCCGACCTCTATCACGAGCAACGCATCATCAAGGCCGGAATCATTCCAGCCGAACAGGTGCTGGCCAACGAGCAATACCAATTGGCGATGCAAGGGCTGGATCTGCACCGCGATATCTATTCGCATATCTCCGGCGTCGACCTGGTGCGCGACGGCGACGGCACGTACTACGTGCTCGAAGACAACCTGCGGACCCCGAGCGGCGTCAGCTACATGCTCGAAGATCGCAAGATGATGATGCGCCTGTTCCCCGAGCTGTTCGCGGCGCAACGCATTGCCCCCATCGACCATTACCCGAACCTGTTGCTCGACACCCTGAAAAGCTCGAGCCCGATCGACAACCCGAGCGTTGTGGTACTGACCCCGGGACGGTTCAACAGTGCGTTCTTCGAACATGCGTTCCTGGCACGGGAAATGGGTGTGGAACTGGTGGAGGGTGCGGATTTGTTCGTGCGTGACGACAAGGTCTACATGCGCACCACCGACGGCCCCAAAGCCGTCGACGTGATCTACCGTCGCCTCGACGATGCGTTCCTCGATCCGCTGGCGTTCAATCCGGATTCGATGCTCGGCGTACCGGGACTGCTGTCGTCCTACCGTTCCGGCAACGTGGTGCTGGCCAATGCCATCGGCACGGGGGTAGCGGATGACAAATCGGTGTATCCGTTCGTCACCGACATGATTCGCTTCTACCTGGATGAAGAGCCGATTCTCAAGAACGTTCCTACCTGGCAGTGCCGTAATCCTTCTGAACTTTCCCACGTGCTGGCCAATCTTCCAGAACTGGTAGTCAAGGAAACCCAAGGCTCCGGCGGTTACGGAATGCTGGTGGGGCCGGCGGCGACGGCGGCGGAAATCGAATCCTTCCGCGCACGCATCATCGCCAAGCCCCACGCCTATATCGCGCAACCGACGCTGTCGCTGTCGACCTGTCCGACGTTTGTCGAAAACGGTATCGCACCGCGGCATATCGATCTGCGTCCGTTTGTGTTGTCAGGCCGTGAGACCCGGGTCGTACCCGGCGGTTTGACCCGGGTCGCCCTGCGCGAAGGCTCCCTGGTGGTGAATTCCTCCCAGGGTGGCGGAACCAAGGACACCTGGGTGGTCGAGGATTGAAGGAAGCCTGTCATGCTAAGTAGAACTGCCTCGGATTTGTATTGGATGTCGCGTTACCTGGAGCGGGCGGAAAACCTCGCACGGATGCTCGACATCAGTTACTCGCTGTCACTGATGCCACAGGATGGCCGTGGCAACGGCTTGCACGAACTGGCCATGCCGCTGTTGATTACCGGCACGCTGGACGACTACCTCGAACGCCACGGCGAATTGCATGCCGAGCGATTACTGCATTTCTTCGCCCTGGACGCGGCCAACCCGGCCAGCATCTACAGTTGTCTCGGCGCGGCGCGGGCCAGTGCTCATGCGGTGCGTGGGCGAATCACCGCCGACATGTGGGAAAACATCAATGCCACCTGGCTGGAAATTCGCGGCATCGCCGAGCAAGGCCTCAGCCGCTATGGCATGAGCCGTTTCTGCGAGTGGATCAAGGAACGTTCCCACCTGTTCCGGGGCGCGTCCTACGGCACCATCATGCGTAACGACGCGTTTCGCTTCATCCGTCTCGGCACGTTCATCGAAAGGGCCGACAACACGTTGCGTCTGCTCGACGCCCGTTACGAAATGGCCGGTGATCAGGCCGAAGCGGTCAGCGACGGTACGGCACACGCCTATTATCAGTGGAGTGCGCTACTGCGGGCTCTCTCTTCCTTCGAGGCCTACACCGAGATTTACCGTGACGCTCCCGGCGCGCGGCATGTAGCGGAGTTGCTGTTGCTGCGGGCAGATGTGCCGCGTTCCCTGCGCGCCTGCACCGAAGAAATCGACCAGATCCTCGCCCAGTTGCCGGGGGCCAATGGACGCCCCGCGCAACGTATGGCGGCGGAAATAGACGCGCGTCTTCGCTACACCGGCATCAACGAAATACTCGACGAAGGCCTGCACGCCTGGCTGACCGAGTTCATCCCGCTGGTGCGCCAGTTGGGCAACGCGATTCACAGTTCCTACCTGGAGGCTGCATGAGACTTTCCATAAGCCACGAGACCACCTATCACTACGAAGATCAGGTGCGGGCGAGCATCCAGTATTTGCGACTGACGCCCCACGACAGCGAGCGTCAGCATGTGCTCAGTTGGCAGCTCGACCTGCCGCGTCCGGTGCGCGCGCAACTCGATCCGTTCGGCAACATCCTGCATGTGTTGACCATGGACGAGCCTCACGAGGCGATCATCATCGGTGCCCGGGGGCAGGTCGATATCGATGAACTGCGCGAAGCCGAGCACGAGAGCCAGTCGGCGCTGCCGTTTTTGCGATTTACCCGTCTGACCGAGGCTGATAAGGCCTTGCGCGCGTTCGCCGAAAAGCAATGCAAGCAACGCCGGGACCGCACGGCGCTGATCGACTTGATGCACGGCCTTAACCAGCACATGACCTACACGCCTGGCGCCACCGAAGTGGACACCAGCGCCGCACAAGCCTTCGCCGGGCGCTCTGGCGTGTGCCAGGACCACACCCACGCATTTCTCGCCTGCACCCGCAGCCTGGGCATTCCGGCGCGTTACGTGTCGGGATATCTGTACAGCGAGAACAGTGAACACCTGGCCAGCCACGCCTGGGCTGAAGCCTGGCTCGATGACGCCTGGTACAGCTTCGACGTGACCAACGAACTGGCGCGCCCCGAACGACACTTGAAACTGGCAGTAGGGCTTGATTACCTCGATGCCTGCCCGGTACGCGGCATGCGTCGGGGCGGCGGGTGTGAGCAGATGCACGCCAAGGTCCTGGTGACCCCGACGCCGGCACCGGTGATTTCCGTGCAGCAGCAGTAGCGCAAACACCGCCGCCCCTGTGGAAGCGAGCAGGCTCGCTTCCACAGGGGAAATGCATCACGGCTTAGTTTTGCGTCCGGCCATGTGTTTCAAATAGCCCACCAACATCCCCAGATCCTCATCCGGCAACACCTCGGCTGAAAACCCCGGCATCTTCGCTTGCGGCCACTGGCGCAAACTTTGCGGATCGCGGATATAGCGCTTGAGGAAGTCCGCGCCAAAATATTCGGTCGGGTTGTATGGAATGTTCAGGTCAGGCCCGAACTGCGCGTCGCCAGCACCGTTCAATCGATGACAGGCCAGGCAGTTCTTCTGAAACAACGCGAAGCCCTTATTGACCGGATCTTCGGCCTTTAACGCGGGGTCCGGCAGCAGGGCCGGGAAGCGCTCGGCCACCGGTGCCATGCGCTTGATGCTGGCGACTTCGAACGGCCATTGTTCCGGGCTGATGTTGCCCGCCCGTGGGTCGGTCCAGACCAGATAAAACGGCCCTGCGCTGTGCTTGCCTGCGGAGAGGGGCGGCCAGGGCCTGGCGGGATCCTCAATCGCCAGCCAGGCGCGAGCCCCTTCGGTGTTCAGCAGAGGTGCAGCCGCCAGTTCTGCGGCAAAGCCGTCAAGCGCCACAGCTTGCAGGTGATCGTCAGGCTTGATGCCGGTCAGCAATGCAGCCAGCGGCACGGCGCGATAGCTCATGTCGCGTTTGTAGGAAACGTCATTGGCAATGGTGATGGTCTGGGCTTGAGGATGCTTGAGCAACTCCTCGGTCTGCCAGGTGCGGCTGTCCGCGCCGAGCTCCAGGTTGAGCTGTGCGGCATACAGAGGCGTGCTGAGCAGCAAGGCCCCGAACAGAAGGAGCGTTTTCAAAGGATCGCCGTCCATGTCGTGGAAGTGCCGCAAAGATTGGCACAGCCACGCTGGCCCGGGTAGCGAGCCAGTCACATTTTTGATGTGGCGATAATCAACTCTGGCGCGTGAGTCAGCCGATCACCTTGGTCAGGTTCGGCACGATCAACAACAATGTGGTGGCGAAGAGAATGAGCCCGGCTTGACGAACTTTCGAGTGTTTGAACATGGCTTGACCGCCTTTTTTGTTATTTCCTGATGCCTGCCTGCATATCTCCATGACGGCAGCGCGATGCACTTCCTGTAGGACGAGCGCCTCGGCAAAACCCGACGACAACTTCGTACACCTTCACCTTAGAGCCCGCGTCACACTTGGTTTAGATCCATTTAGTATGGTGTTCTTAAAAATAGCTATCAAAAAGGCATGAGGCCTATTGCCAGCTTCTTGGGCGGCCTTTTGCTAGACACCTGCGTGTCCTGAACCGGTTCACCGAGCTCTGGATGACCGTCCGTCTGAGCGTGTGCGTCAACGTCACTGAGCGTTGCGGTCATTGAATCCGTGCCAGCACGGAATAAGGTGGGAGCACCTTCAAAAGATCAAAAATCGACAACAACAAGATCGAGGACACCATGACCCAAGCTTTGATTTTCGATGCATTACGCACGCCCCGAGGCAAGGGCAAGGCCGATGGCGCCTTGCACAGCGTCAAACCGGTCAACCTGGTGGCGGGGTTGCTCACGGCGCTGCAACAGCGGACGGCCCTCGATACCCGTCAGGTCGATGACGTGGTGCTGGGCTGCGTGACGCCCATCGGCGATCAAGGCTCCGATATCGCCAAAACCGCCGTTCAAGTCGCCGATTGGGATGTCAGTGTGGCCGGCGTGCAGATCAATCGATTCTGTGCGTCTGGATTGGAAGCGGTGAACCTGGGGGCGATGAAAGTGCGTTCCGGTTTCGAAGATCTGGTGGTCGTTGGCGGCGTCGAGTCGATGTCGCGGGTGCCGATGGGCAGCGACGGCGGGGCCTGGGCGCTGGATCCTGCCACCAATCTGCACAGCCATTTCACTCCGCAAGGCGTGGGCGCCGACCTGATTGCCACCCTCGAAGGCTTCAGTCGCCAGGACGTCGATGCATACGCTCTGCACTCGCAGCAGAAAGCCGCGCGGGCGCGGGCTGATGGTTCGTTCAAAAAATCACTGGTACCGGTACAGGATCAGAACGGCATCATCCTGCTCGATCATGATGAATTCATCCGTGCCGAATCGACCCTCGAAGGCCTGGCCAGGCTCAAGCCGAGTTTCGAGATGATCGGCCAGATGGGCTTCGACGCCACGGCGCTGCGGGTCTACAGCCATGTGGAGCGGATCAACCATGTTCACACCCCGGGCAACAGCTCGGGGATCGTCGACGGCGCAGCCTTGATGTTGATCGGCTCCGAAGCCAAGGGCCGGGCGCTAGGCTTGCAGCCCCGGGCGCGGATCGTCGCCACGGCGGTCACCAGCACCGACCCGACCATCATGCTCACCGGCCCCGCGCCGGCGACACGCAAGGCCTTGGCGAAGGCCGGGTTGCGTGTCGAAGACATTGACCTGTTCGAGGTCAACGAGGCCTTCGCCTCGGTAGTGTTGAAATTCATCAAGGACATGGCCGTCGACCCGGACAAGGTCAACGTCAATGGCGGCTCCATCGCCATGGGCCACCCGCTGGGCGCTACCGGTTGCGCGATTCTCGGCACCTTGCTCGATGAACTGGAAACCCGGCGCTTGCGTTATGGCCTCGCGACCTTGTGTGTCGGCGGCGGCATGGGCATTGCCACCATCATCGAACGCCTCTGAGTCTCGCCTTCAAGGAACCTGTTTATGAGCCAAGCCATTCGTTACGAAAAGGGTCAGGACCGGATCGTTGTCCTGACCATCGACATGCCGGGCCAGAGCGCCAACACCATGAACGCGGTGTATCGCGAAGCCATGGCCGATTGCGTCGCCCGTCTGGTGAGCGACAAGGACAACATCGCCGGCGTGATCATCACGTCCGCCAAGAAAACCTTCTTCGCCGGCGGCGACCTCAATGAACTGATCAAGGTCGGCAAACCCGAAGCCAAAGCCTTTTACGACATGGTGCTGACCCTCAAGGGCCAACTGCGCACCCTGGAAACCCTCGGTAAACCGGTGGTCGCCGCCATTAACGGCGCGGCGCTCGGTGGTGGTTGGGAAATCTGCCTGGCCTGCCATCACCGGGTGGCGCTGGACAATCCGGCGGTGCAACTCGGCCTGCCGGAAGTGACCCTCGGCCTGTTGCCGGGCGGTGGCGGGGTGGTGCGCATGGTGCGCATGCTCGGTCTGGAAAAAGCCCTGCCGTACTTGCTTGAAGGTAAAAAAGTTCGGCCACAACAGGCGTTGCAAGCAGGGCTGATCGATGAGCTGGCCGCGGATCACGATGACATGCTGGCCAAGGCGCGAGCATGGATTGTTGCTAATCCCGGCGCGGTTCAATGTTGGGATGTGAAGGGCTATCAGATCCCCGGTGGCACGCCGTCGAACCCGAAAGTTGCGCAGATGCTGGCGATTGCGCCGTCGATCCTGCGCAGCAAAACCCAGGGCACGATGCCTGCGCCGGAGAAAATCCTCTGTGCGGCGGTTGAAGGCGCGCAAGTGGATTTCGACACTGCGCACCTGATCGAAACCCGCTACTTCACCGAACTGACCACCGGCCAGGTCTCGAAAAACCTGATCGGCACCTTCTGGTTCCAGCTCAATGAAATCAATGCCGGCGGTTCCCGACCTCAGGGTTTCGCGCCTTATGTAACCAGGAAGGTCGGCGTGCTCGGCGCCGGGATGATGGGCGCAGGCATCGCGTTTGTCAGCGCGTCGGCGGGTATCGACGTGGTGCTCAAGGACATCAACCTCGCGGCGGCCGAGAAGGGCAAGGCGCACTCGGCTGCGCTGCTGGACAAGAAAGTAGCGCGCGGGCAGATGAGCGTCGAGCAACGTGAAACCGTGCTGGCGCGCATCCATCCCACTGAAAGCGATGCCGACCTGGCGGGCTGCGACCTGATCATCGAAGCGGTATTTGAAGACCGTGAACTGAAAGCCAAGGTCTCGTTGGCCGCGCAGAACGTCGTCGGCGCGGACGCGGTGATCGCGTCCAATACCTCCACCCTGCCGATCAGTGGCCTCGCCACGGCAGTGCCGGACCAGAGCAAGTTCATCGGTCTGCATTTCTTCAGCCCCGTGGAGAAAATGCCGTTGGTGGAAATCATCAAGGGCGTCAATACCAGCGACGAAACCCTGGCACGCGGCTTCGATTTTGTTCTGCAAATCAAGAAAACCCCGATTGTGGTCAACGACAGTCGTGGTTTCTTCACCTCGCGGGTGTTCGGCACCTTCACCAACGAAGGCATCGCCATGCTAGGCGAAGGCGTCAGCGCGCCGATGATCGAGACCGAGGCGCGCAAGGCCGGCATGCCTGTCGGGCCACTGGCGATCTCTGACGAAGTTTCCCTCAGTCTGATGAGCCACATCCGTCAGCAAACCGCCAAAGACCTTCAAGCAGAAGGGAAACCGCTGATTGAGCACCCGGCGTTCGCCGTGATTGACTTGCTGCTCAACGAATACAAGCGGCCAGGCAAGGCGGCCGGGGGCGGTTTCTACGAGTATCCGGCTGGGGGGCAGAAACATCTGTGGCCCGAACTGAAAACACGCTTTGAAAAAGCCGATGGGCAGATTTCGCCGAAGGACGTACGCGATCGCCTGCTGTTCGTGCAAGCCATCGAAACCGTGCGCTGCGTGGAGGAGGGCGTGCTGACCTCGACGGCGGATGCCAACGTTGGATCGATCTTCGGCATAGGCTTTGCCGCCTGGACCGGCGGCGCGCTGCAGTTTATCAATCAGTACGGGGTCAAGGACTTCGTCGCACGGGCCCAGTACCTCGCCGGGCAGTATGGCGAGCGCTTCGCTCCACCGGCACTGCTGTTGGAAAAGGCTGCCAAAGGGGAGGCGTTCTAAGGGGCAAGTGACGCGCTGGGGGCTTGCCTTGATACCGTGTTTCAAGGCAGGCTCTGAGGTGTGCATTATCCCCATCACGTGTCAGGTATTTTTTATGTCGTTACGCATCTGCATTCTGGAAACCGACAACCTGCGTCCGGAATTGGTCGACCAGTACCAGGGCTACGGGCAGATGTTCAAGCGCCTGTTTTCGCAACAACCGATTGCCGCTGATTTCACCATCTACAACGTGGTGCAGGGGGATTACCCGAGCGATGACCTGGCGTTCGACGCCTACCTGGTGACGGGCAGCAAGGCCGACTCCTTTGGCACGGATCCGTGGATCGAAACCCTCAAAAAGTACTTGCTGAGCCGCTACGAGCGCGGCGACAAACTGTTGGGCGTGTGCTTCGGCCACCAGTTGCTGGCGCTGTTGCTCGGCGGCAAGAGCGAGCGCGCGAGCCAGGGCTGGGGCGTCGGCACGCACAACTACAAACTCGCCGCCAAGGCCCCGTGGATGAGCCCGGTGCGCGAAGAGCTGACCCTGTTGATCAGCCACCAGGACCAGGTCACCTCATTGCCGGAAAACGCCACGGTAATTGCTTCCAGCGATTTCTGCCCGTTTGCCGCGTACCACATCAACGATCAGGTGCTGTGCTTCCAGGGCCATCCGGAATTCATTCACGACTATTCCCGTGCCTTGCTGGAGATCCGTCAGCAAGCGCTGGGCGAGCAGATTTACTCGAAAGGCATCGCCAGTCTGGACAGTGAGCATCACGGCACCACGGTGGCTGAGTGGATGATGCGGTTTGTGGCGCACAAGCCGGAAACTCAATCAGTGTGAGACCCGTGCATTCATTGTGGCGAGGGAGCTTGCTCCCTCGCCACGAAGGACTGTTAAAGCCAGCCCGACTTCTTGAAACTCGCCCACAAACTCACGCAACCCACCGAAATAAACCCCAGCACGGCAAAGTAGCCGTAATGCCAGGTCAGTTCGGGCATGTTCTGGAAGTTCATCCCGTAAATCCCCGCCACCGCCGTCGGGAACGCCAGAATTGCCGCCCACGCGGCAAACTTGCGCTGCACCACACTTTGCCGTGACGCCTCCAGCAACACCCCGACCTCGATGGTCTGACTGGCGATGTCAGCCAGGGTCGTCAGGTCTTCCATTTGCCGAGTCACATGAATCTGCACGTCGCGAAAGTACGGACGCATGTTCTTGTCGATAAACGGGAAGCTCAACTTCTGCAGTTCTTCGCCAATCTCCACCATGGGCGCCGCAAATCGGCGCAAGCGCAACACATCGCGGCGCAGGCTGTGGAGTTTTTGTATGTCGCGCTCGTTCAGCGAACCGCACATCACATTGCGTTCCAGCTCATCAATCTCGTCATGGATCGCTTCGCCCACTGGCTGGTAGTTCTCGATCACGAAATCAAGGATGGCATAGAGGACGAAATCTTCCCCATGCTCCAGCAACAACGGACGCGCTTCACAACGTTGGCGGACATAGGCGTAGGATGCCGAGTGACCATTGCGTGCGGTAATGATGTAGCCATTGCCGGCAAAAATGTGGGTTTCGATGAACTTGAGTTTGCCGTCTTCGCGAATTGGCGAATACGTGACGATGAACAGCGCATCGCCAAAGGTTTCCAGTTTTGGCCGGCTGTGTTTCTCAAGGGCATCTTCGATGGCCAGTTCATGCAGGTTGAACTGTCGTTGCAGATTGAACAGCTCTTCTGCATTCGGCTCTTCAAGGCCGATCCAGACAAAGTGACCAGGCTTTGCTGCCCAGGCCGCGCCTTCATCGAGGGTGATATTGGTAACTTTCTTTCCAGCGCTGTAAACCGCAGCAGCAACAACTCTACCCATGGTCTTGGTTCACTTCTCGGCAGCTTTTATTGGTCGCGTTCTAATACTAAAGAAGGCCGTGGCAGGCAGTGTCCAGCTTAGCCTTGTCTACTGTGTGAGAGTCAGTGAAATCTGCCGAGTTCGCGGGTAAAAATCCACAGGCAAAAGAAAACCCGCACAGGGCGGGTTTTGTTTTAAGCGGCTTGCAGTTGCCGGTCCATTGAATCGATGCATTCGCGCATCTGTTCACGACACTGGGCCATCAGCATCGGCATGTCATCCAGGCTCAAACCCGTCGTTGGAATCGCCGGCAGCGAACGGATCAGAATTTTCCCACTGCGCCAGCGGTTCAATCGCATGTGCTTGACGTAACTGCTGACACACACCGGCACGATCGGCACACCCGCGGCAATGGCCATCTGGAACGCGCCTTTCTTGAACGGCAGCAACTCTTCGCCCAAATTACGGGTGCCTTCCGGGAACACCCAGATCGAGGTGTCTTCGTTTTGCAGGGTGTGGGTGGTGGTCAACATCGACTGGCGTGCCTTCTGCGCATTGCCACGGTCGATCAACACGTTACCGGCCAGCCAGAACAACTGACCGAACAACGGCACCCATTTGAGGCTCTTCTTGCCGATGCACACGGTCCGGCGAGGCACGACGTTGCCGAAGACGAACAGGTCGTAGTTGGACTGGTGGTTGGCGATGATCACGCAGCTGTCGGGTTTCTCCATCAATGGGCCGACATCGGCCTTCACTCGCAAACGCAGAATGCACATCGCCGGCCACGCGTAGAGGCGTGCGCACAGTCGACTGTTGTCCGGATTGAACGGGCGACACAGGCCGAGAATCACACCCAGCACACCCGCCACGATAAAGTGCAGGCCCATCAATGACATACGTAAAACAAACAGCATTTTCAGGCCCCACCGGGACAAAAGGTGGCGCAGTGTACGGATGTGCACTGTTTTCGGCAATTGCCGCTATATAGGTGGAAGATGGCCGATGTTTGAGCACATGTTTCAGAATCTCGGGTAAGACGTGTTCTAGAGCGGTTGTAGGCTTTTTCGTCATCGCCCATACGAAAAGCCCGACACGACGGTCGGGCTTTTCGCTATCGCAGGTTTGGGCTTAACCCAGATGCTCCTGATCCTGGATGATCGCGTTGTCCAGGGCCTCCAGCAAAGCTTTGCGAACTTTCAACTTGGTGTTCTTGTGGGCCGTCATGTTGATCTTCTTCAATTGACGGGCCGCCGCCAGCGCAGCGCCTTGCAATTCGTCAGCCGCAACCACCGCGTCGAGGAAACCGGCCACCACGGCCGTCTGCGGATTGAACATCTCACCGTTGACCACCGAACGCTGCAGCGCCGCTTTGCTCAGGCGGTCGCGAGCAATCTCGATCCCGGCATGGTGCATGGTCATGCCGATCTGCACTTCATTCAGGCCAATGCTGAACGGACCCTCGACACCGATGCGATAGTCGGCCGACAGCAGCAGGAACGCACCCTTGGCCACAGCATGCCCAGGGCACGCCACGATCACCGGGAACGGATGCGACAACAGGCGCCGGGCCAGCGTCGAGCCGGACGTTACCAACGCCACTGCTTCTTTAGGGCCGGTCGTCATCACCTTCAAGTCGTAGCCACCGGACAGAATCCCTGGCTGACCGGTAATGATCACCACCGCACGATCAGTCACCGCCTGATCCAGCGCAGCGTTGAAGGCAGTAATCACGTCTGGAGAGATGGCATTGACCTTGCCATTGCTCAAGGTCAGGGTCGCGATACCGTCTTCGAGATGGTAGGAAATCAACTCACTCATGACGCTATTCCTTTTAATAAAGTAGGGCAGAAGTTACCCACCGCCACCGGCCAGGTAAAGCGCCGTGACTGACCCGCCAGTCACCCTTTACCCGCCCGGCAAGCGTAGCCCGCCACGCCGGCCACGCATTGCCCTCTATATAGAGGAGGGCGCGAAGCCGGAGTTTGGCCGGTTTGCCCTGTCCCTGAACGATCGCAATCAACCAATCGCGTTAACCGCATGAAAATTCTGAAAAAAATGTTTGCCATCAGAAATGCTTTCGACTACATTAGCGCGCCTCGACAGACAGAACATGTTTGAAGAGATACGGTGAAGTGTCCGAGTGGCTTAAGGAGCACGCCTGGAAAGTGTGTATACAGGAAACTGTATCGAGAGTTCGAATCTCTCCTTCACCGCCAAATTCGATGTAAACAAAACCCCTGGTTTCGAAAGAAACCAGGGGTTTTGTTGTTTCAGGTGCCTGAATTTCAGGCGGCAGAAACCAGGCCGCTTCTGAAATTGATGTAGGACGTTGGCTCGGCGTGTGGGAACGCCTGCTGCAAACCCGCACGTTTAGACGTTTTAGGAGGTTTCAGCACTTGATAACCCCGTTCTTGCCGGGGATTCGTTTTGCGCCTTCGATGAGGTACAAAGTGAATCAAAGGGCAACGCACTCTGACAGGCCCATCCATCAGCACGGGTACGCGCACGTTATGCAGGAACTCACCATGAAGCAGGCGGAGCTGGAGAAGATTCATGTGGAGATCGTCAAGCTGATGGCTGAGCAGCGCAAGCTGAACGCTGAAGCTGGCAAGATGACGCGGGAGACGTTCTGGTACCCGGTGGCGGTAGCCACTGGTTTGATTGGCACGGTGGCGACTGTCACGGCGGTGTTGGTCAAGTTTCTCTGATTCGTCGTTTGCTCAAATCCCCTGATCAGAATGAGCGACGCGGCGTAGCGTTTAATGCACTTCATTCTTTGAGCAACAAGGAAATTAAATGATCACCACCACAACCCATTCCATCGAAGGTCGGCAAATCACCGCGTACCTCGACATCGTCAGTGCCGAGTCGGTGCAAGGCGTCAACGTTATCCGCGATATGTTTGCCGGCATGCGGGATATTTTTGGTGGGCGTTCGCAGACGCTGGAGCGGGCGTTGAAGGAGGCGCGAGAGCAGGCCACTGACGAGATCAAGGAGCGGGCGCGGGCACTGCAGGCGGATGCGGTGGTGGGGCTCGATTATGAGATCAGCATGCCGGCCGGGAAGGGCGGGATGGTGGTGGTTTTCGTTACGGGTACGGCGGTCAAGCTTCGGTGATGCGAAAGGGGCCATTCGTCGGGCGTTGGGCTATCTGAACAGCAAGTCCAGTAATGACCGGCTAGTCTCAAAATCCTTGGTGGTCGATATTTTTCAGGCAATAGGGCTTGCCGGTGTCGATCCCGTTTTTGAGAGGGGCGAAGAGATGGCTGATCCGTATATTGAAGACGACGGCGCGGAGTTTCCGATCAACAATTTCGTACAGTGCGGCCAGACGCAGTATGTAGCCAGCTTCGGTGAAGATCAGACCGAGGTCGACAAGATCAAAACCCGGGCTTGCCGAGTGCTGAAGGGAAAATTCCTACCCAAGGTTACGGCACCGGCCAGGAAATAATGGACATTGAACAGACCCCGTCATCGAACGGGGTTTTTTGTCTCTGGAAGATTGTGTGAACGTTTATTTAATGCGGATTTTTTTCACAAAGTTTTCACATGGACCTACGTAGGCTCAACTCATCCGTTAGAAGCAACACCCTGCCCGTTCCCCAGCGGGCTTTTTTTTGCCTGTCATAAAACCTTTTCCAAAAATGCTGTCCAACCGTCGCTAATAACGAGGTTGCGCGCGCGCGTGGCTGGACTTTTTCTCCTCTAAAGCATTCAATCTCGCCCCTTTCGTTTACACCCTATTTTCGAGGTTTTTGTCATGCGTTTCACTCTGCCTGCTCTGGTTCTGGGTCTTCTGGTTGCTCAAGGTGCAATGGCTGGTGACGGCACGGCCGCCATCGGCGGCGGTTTGGGCGGTGCACTGGGTAACGTTGTAGGCCAGAGCATGGGCGGCAGCACCGGCGCGGCTATCGGTGCAGGTGTAGCGGGCGCAGCGGGCAGTGCCGTAGCGGCTAAAAAAGGCCACCGTACCAGCGCAGCCATCGGCGGCGGCGTTGGCGCTGCCGGTGGTTCGGTCATCGGCAACAGCCTGGGCGGCAAGACCGGTTCGACCATCGGCGCAGGCCTGGGTGGCGCGCTGGGCGGCGGCGTAGGCAACAACCTGGCCAAAGGTCACAAGCGTCACTGAGCAAATCTGATCGTCTAAAAAGCCCGGCTTGTGCCGGGCTTTTTGGTTTGTGCGCCAGGCATGGCGCGTTGCGCGCAAGCGCAACTAGCTTGGCTGTGGTGGCCATGCTGGTGACTTGGAGGTGAAAGTCCTCTACACACCCGGCAAGGGGAAGTGTTAGCCAGAGGCAAGG
>NZ_MSTQ01000018.1 GCF_001945365.1 Pseudomonas reinekei | reverse complement strand
GTATCGTTCACAAAACCGCAAGACTATCGCATACCCAATTTGCTGAAGCGTCGAAAGACGAGTCGGCACACCGAATTTCTTGACGACCATAGAGCATTGGAACCACCTGATCCCATCCCGAACTCAGCAGTGAAACGATGCATCGCCGATGGTAGTGTGGGGTTTCCCCATGTGAGAGTAGGTCATCGTCAAGATTAAATTCCGAAACCCCAATTGCGAAAGCAGTTGGGGTTTTGTTTTGTCCGCAGGAAAATCTGTTCTCCTCGATTTCTATGCAATTACTCGGGGCGTGGCTATCATGCGGGCCTCATTGTGAGGCAGGACTTGCATGCTGACGTTGTTAAAGCTTCTTAAAGATGGCCGATTCCATTCGGGTCAAGCGCTTGGTGCTGCCCTCGGCGTTAGTCGTAGCGCCGTGTGGAAGCAGCTTCAGCATTTGGAGGCTGACCTGGGGTTATCCATTCATAAAATTCGCGGGCGTGGTTATCAATTGGCGGCGCCATTGACGCTGCTTGATCCCGTCGAGATAGCGAGGCTTTCTCCTTCTTGGCAATGGCCTGTGCTGGTTTTCGACTCTATTGACTCGACAAACGCTGAGGCTCTTCGAGCGATTGATCGTCTCCAGATCGCGCCTTTTCTGGTGCTCGCGGAACGGCAGACGGCGGGGCGGGGGCGTCGAGGGCGAAAGTGGGTCAGTCCGTTTGCCGAGAACGTTTACTTCAGCCTGGTATTGCGTATCGATGGTGGGATGCGTCAACTGGAGGGGCTGAGTCTTGTCGTGGGGCTCGCTGTCATGCAGGCGCTGCGTGAGCTTGGGGTTTCAGAGGCGGGCTTGAAGTGGCCGAACGATGTCCTGGTAGATCAAAAGAAGATTGCCGGAATCTTGCTTGAATTGGTTGGAGATCCCGCTGATGTCTGTCATGTGGTTTTGGGTGTTGGGATTAATGTAAACATGCAGATGGCCGATGAGGTCGATCAGCAATGGACGTCCATGCGTCTAGAGTCCGGAAAGATGTTCGATCGTAATCAGCTGGTGGCGACACTCGGAGAGATGCTCCAGAAGTATCTCGCTCGTCATCAGGCCGCAGGCTTTTCTACCATCCGGGCTGAGTGGGAGCAAAATCACTTATGGCAGGGGCGCGCTGTGTCATTGATTGCCGGTGTAAATCAAATAGATGGCGAGGTGCTGGGTATTGATAGTCAAGGTGCTCTGCGCTTGAAGGTGGGTGGTGTGGAAAAAGTCTTTAGTGGTGGTGAGCTGAGTCTGAGGTTGCGCAATGATTCTTGAGCTCGACTGCGGAAATAGTTTCATCAAATGGCGGGTGCTCGAGTCGAATGCTCGGGTGGTTTTGGGTGGTGGGGTCGTGGATTCGGATCTTGCCTTGCTGGCGGAATTGAAGCTGCTCAGCGGGTTGGCGCTCAAGTACTGCCGTCTGGTCAGTGTGAGGACGCCAGAGGAGACCGGCTTATTGATCTCTCTGCTGAAGGAGTCCTTCGACGTGTCGGTCGTTAGCGCGTCGCCTGCGCGAGAGATGGCCGGCGTACGAAACGGATATGATGAGTTCGAGAAGTTGGGGCTTGATCGTTGGCTAGCGCTGCTCGGTGGATTCCATTTGGCGGGTGGTGCGTGCCTCGTGTTGGATTTCGGGACTGCTGTCACCGCTGATTTCGTCGCTGCTGATGGTTGGCATCTCGGTGGGTTCATATGTCCCGGTATGCCGTTAATGCGAAATCAGCTTCGCACGCATACTCGCAAAATTCGCTACGGGGATCTTGCGGCTGAGCGTGCGCTGGAACGTCTCGATCCAGGCCGCACTACAGTTGAGGCTGTCGAGCGGGGTTGTCTGTTGATGCTTCGGGGTTTCGTGCAGACGCAGCTTGAATTGGCGCGGGGCCATTGGGGGGAGGGCTTCACGGTTTTCCTCACGGGTGGTGACGCGGGCCTGGTCTCCGAGATGGTGCCTGAGGCCAGGGTGGTCCCTGATCTCGTATTTGTCGGTTTGGCTATGGCGTGCCCTTTGGCCTGAGGTTTTTATGCGTTGGTTGTTTCTGCTGCTGCTTGTTCTCAATGTGTTTTATTACATATGGCATCAACAAGAGGCTCCGCTGCGTGCCAAGGATGTAACACCTTTGAGTCTGTATCGAGGGTCGCAGCAGGATATCCGGCTGTTGAGCGAGACCGAGGTTGCGCCTAAAGATAAGCCGGTCCAGGCCGATCCTGGCTGTCTTTATGTTGGGGGCTTTGTGCGCCAGGATGTTGCTCAGGGGCTTGAGCGAAGACTGACGGGCATGGAGGTGAAGTTTCAGGCGTTGCCTCGGGGTAGCTCTGAATCCGTGGGCTATTGGCTGCGCGTAGCCCCTGAAAGCCGGCGCTGGCTCGATGACCTGCAGTTGATAAACCTTTCTAAAGAATTCAATGAGTTAAAACATAAAATAATGCCTTGTGAGGGGGTTGCACCCTTCGAATAGTTTGCATAGAATGGCGCCCGCTCCACAGCGAACACCGGAAACGGTCAACGAAGTGAAGCGAGGTCAACGCAGCTAAGCTCAGGTTTTTAATGAGAAAAATGCTTGACAGAAGGCTGGCATGATGTAGAATGCCGGCTCGCTTAGGAGGGGTTCCCGAGCGGCCAAAGGGATCAGACTGTAAATCTGACGTCTACGACTTCGAAGGTTCGAATCCTTCCCCCTCCACCATTTTAGCGAGAGCTGTAAGCCTCGCGGGTATAGTTTAGTGGTAGAACCTCAGCCTTCCAAGCTGATGATGCGGGTTCGATTCCCGCTACCCGCTCCAAGTTTACAGGTTTTGCACAGTGTTCGCTCTTGTAGCTCAGTTGGTAGAGCACACCCTTGGTAAGGGTGAGGTCAGCGGTTCAAATCCGCTCAAGAGCTCCATATAACAAGGCAGATATGAAAATATCTGCCTTTGTTTTAGGGGTTCAGGTTGTAGTCTATCGCGTCGCAAGGTTCGATGTCTGCCTTGTGATGTTGGTGTCGTCGCCTGGGTCTAAGAGTAAATTGTTGTAAAGTCTTCTTCGGGCCTGCATAATGGTCGGCCTGATTTTGTTTTAGGTCAGTAGCTCAATTGGCAGAGCGACGGTCTCCAAAACCGTAGGTTGGGGGTTCGATTCCCTCCTGACCTGCCAGATTCACTCGGTGTATCTGGCTTTCTTTTCACAGGATCTTCATAGATGACTCCTAAAGCTGAAGCTCAAGGCTCTCGCTTCGATCTGCTCAAGTGGCTAGTGGTAGTCGCTTTGGTGGTTATTGGCGTTGTTGGTAATCAGTATTACTCTGCTTCGCCGATCCTGTACCGCGTACTTGCATTGCTTGTGATTGCTGCCGTAGCTGCCTTTGTAGGCCTGCAGACAGTTAAGGGCAAGTCTTTCTTCGTACTGGTTAAGGAAGCGCGCACCGAGATTCGTAAAGTCGTATGGCCAACTCGCCAAGAAACCACGCAGACCACGTTGATCGTTGTGGCTGTTGTCCTGGTTATGGCGTTGCTGTTGTGGGGGCTTGATTCCCTGCTCGGCTGGCTTGTCTCCTTGATTGTCGGCTAAGGGTGTCCCGTGGCTAAGCGTTGGTATGTTGTGCATGCTTACTCGGGTTACGAGAAGCATGTCATGCGCTCGTTGATCGAGCGTGTAAAGCTGGCTGGCATGGAAGATGGCTTCGGCGAGATTCTGGTTCCCACTGAAGAAGTGGTTGAGATGCGCAACGGCCAGAAGCGCAAGAGCGAGCGTAAGTTCTTCCCTGGTTATGTTCTGGTCCAGATGGATATGAATGAGGGTACTTGGCACTTGGTCAAGGACACTCCTCGTGTGATGGGTTTTATCGGCGGTACAGCTGATAAGCCTGCGCCGATTACTGATAAAGAGGCAGAAGCGATTTTGCGTCGCGTCGCTGACGGTAGCGATAAGCCTAAGCCGAAGACGTTGTTCGAGCCGGGTGAGTCGGTGCGCGTTAATGACGGCCCGTTTGCCGATTTCACTGGCACGGTCGAAGAGGTTAACTACGAGAAGAGCCGGATCCAGGTGGCAGTGCTCATTTTCGGACGCTCTACCCCGGTAGAGTTGGAGTTCAGTCAGGTCGAAAAGGTCTAGCTGAGCAAGCATCCCAACCCCGCAGCCTTAGGCTGTGGGGTTTTGTCGTCACTGGGATAAACGCGCAAGTAACCGGGGAGCCTTTCGAGGCGTTTGAACCCGTAATTGGAGTGCCTCATGGCCAAGAAGATTACCGCTTACATCAAGCTGCAAGTGAAGGCCGCTCAGGCTAACCCGAGCCCACCTGTTGGTCCTGCTCTGGGTCAGCATGGCGTGAACATCATGGAATTCTGCAAGGCTTTCAACGCCCGTACTCAGGGTCTTGAGCCAGGTCTGCCGACTCCAGTGATCATCACTGTCTACAGCGACCGTAGCTTCACGTTCGAAACCAAATCCACCCCTGCTTCGGTTCTGCTGAAGAAGGCGGCCGGTCTGACCAGCGGTTCCGCTCGTCCGAACACCGTTAAGGTTGGCACTGTAACTCGTGCTCAGCTGGAAGAAATCGCGAAAACCAAAAACGCGGATCTGACTGCAGCTGATATGGAAGCGGCCGTGCGTACCATCGCCGGTTCTGCTCGTAGCATGGGCCTTAACGTGGAGGGTGTGTAATGGCTAAGCTGACCAAGCGTCAAAAGGCTATCGCCGGCAAAATCGAAGCAGGTAAGGCCTACAACTTTGTAGACGCTGCTGCCCTGCTGGCTGAGCTGTCGACTGTCAAGTTCAGCGAGTCGTTCGACGTAGCTGTTAACCTGGGCGTTGACCCGCGTAAATCCGACCAGGTCGTTCGTAGCGCTACTGTGCTGCCACACGGCACTGGCAAGACCGTTCGCGTTGCAGTGTTCACCCAGGGTCCAGCTGCTGAGGCCGCTCTGGCTGCCGGCGCTGACCGTGTAGGTATGGACGACCTGGCTGCCGAAATGAAAGGCGGCGACCTGAACTATGACGTAGTTATCGCATCTCCGGATGCAATGCGCGTTGTGGGTCAGTTGGGTCAGATCCTCGGTCCACGTGGCCTGATGCCTAACCCTAAAGTCGGCACCGTAACTCCAGACGTCGCTACCGCGGTTAAAAACGCCAAGGCTGGTCAGGTTCGTTATCGCACCGACAAAAACGGCATCATCCACACTTCCGTTGGCAAGATCGGCTTCGATGCCGTCAAGCTGAAGGAAAACGTTGAAGCCCTGATCGCTGATCTGAAGCGTATCAAGCCAGCTTCCTCGAAAGGTATCTACGTCAAGCGCGTTACCCTGAGCACCACTATGGGCCCAGGTCTGGTCATCGACCAAAGCTCGCTCGACGCGTAAGACAACGATTGGCGCAAGCGATTGCGTCAATTGAAAAATTGGGGTCCCTGCCTGGCGGGGGCTATCCAAGACCGTAGGCGACGCAAGTCTTAAACCACAAGCCTACGCAGATGGTGCTCCCGGTTCCTTACCGAATCAGACACCAAAACGACATCCGGTTTCGACCAGATGAAACGGTAACAAGCAGGAGTTAAACCCGTGGCAATTAAACTCGAAGACAAGAAGGCCATCGTCGCTGAAGTCAACGAGGCTGCCAAAGTCGCTCTGTCCGCTGTCGTGGCTGATGCCCGTGGCGTAACAGTAGGCGCGATGACCGGACTCCGTAAAGAGGCTCGTGAAGCTGGCGTTTACGTACGTGTTGTACGTAACACCCTGCTCAAGCGCGCTGTTGCTGACACTGAATTCAGTGTCCTCAACGACGTGTTCACTGGCCCTACCCTGATTGCATTCTCCAAAGAACATCCAGGCGCTGCTGCCCGGATCTTCAAAGAGTTCGCAAAGGGTCAGGACAAGTTCGAGATCAAGGCAGCTGCGTTCGAGGGCAAGTTCCTCGCAGCTAACCAAATCGACGTACTGGCAACTCTGCCGACCCGTGACGAAGCAATTTCTCAGCTGATGAGCGTGATTCAAGGCGCTACCAGCAAATTGGCTCGTACCCTGGCGGCAATTCGCGACCAGAAAGAAGCTGCTGCAGCCTAAGGCTCGTCAACTTCTCGCGTTTTTTGTTTTTTTCGATGGTCGCGTAGGCCGTCCCCAATATCAGGAATTAGATTCATGTCTATCTCTCAGAACGATATCCTTGAAGCAGTTGGCAACATGTCCGTAATGGAAGTTGTTGAGCTGATCAAAGCTTTCGAAGAAAAATTCGGCGTTACCGCTGCTGCTGCATCGGCTGGTCCAGCTGCTGCTGCCGCCGTTGTTGAAGAGCAAACTGAATTCAACGTCATGCTGACCGAAGCTGGCGAGAAGAAAGTTAACGTGATCAAGGCAGTACGTGAACTGACCGGTCTGGGCCTGAAAGAAGCCAAGGCTGTAGTTGACGGCGCTCCTGCCATGGTTCTGGAAGCTGTTGCCAAAGACGCAGCTGACAAAGCCAAAGCAGCTCTGGAAGAAGCAGGCGCTAAAGTCGAGCTGAAGTAAGCATCGACTTTGCTCCTCCAGCCCGAGCGTTAAGCGACAGGCTGATGGCTGGTGGCTCTTGCCACCGGCCTTTTTCCGTTATTGGCAGCCGACTGGGTCGGTGTCGGTAACGTGCTGTAACCACCCGATGTGGTGGCGCAAACCATGGGGTTTGCACGATTTTCTGGCTGCTCCCGTCGGGAGGGGCCAAACAAGCAGGTGACCAAGCTGGGGAACGCTGATGGCTTACTCATATACTGAGAAAAAACGTATCCGCAAGGACTTTAGCAAGTTGCCGGACGTCATGGATGTGCCGTACCTCCTGGCCATCCAGCTGGATTCGTATCGTGAATTCTTGCAAGCGGGAGCGACTAAAGATCAGTTCCGCGACGTGGGCCTGCATGCGGCCTTCAAATCCGTTTTCCCGATCATCAGCTACTCCGGCAATGCTGCGCTGGAGTACGTCGGATATCGTCTGGGCGAACCGGCATTTGATGTCAAAGAATGCGTATTGCGCGGTGTAACTTACGCCGTACCTTTGCGGGTAAAAGTGCGCCTGATCATTTTCGACAAAGAATCGTCGAACAAAGCGATCAAGGACATCAAAGAGCAAGAAGTCTACATGGGTGAAATCCCCCTGATGACTGAGAACGGTACCTTCGTAATCAACGGTACCGAGCGTGTAATCGTTTCCCAGCTGCACCGTTCCCCGGGCGTGTTCTTCGACCACGATCGTGGCAAGACGCACAGCTCCGGTAAACTGCTGTACTCCGCGCGCATCATTCCTTACCGCGGTTCGTGGCTGGACTTCGAGTTCGACCCGAAAGACTGCGTGTTCGTACGTATCGACCGTCGCCGCAAGTTGCCTGCATCGGTGTTGCTCCGCGCGCTCGGCTATACCACCGAGGAAGTACTGGACGCGTTCTACACCACCAACGTGTTCCATGTGAAAGGCGAGAGCCTGAGCCTGGAACTGGTGCCTCAGCGTCTGCGTGGTGAAATCGCTGTTCTGGATATCCAGGACGACAAAGGCAAGGTTATTGTCGAGCAAGGTCGTCGTATCACTGCTCGCCACATCAACCAGCTGGAAAAAGCCGGGATCAAAGAGCTGGAAGTGCCATTGGACTACGTTCTGGGTCGCACTACCGCCAAGGTCATCGTGCATCCGGCAACCGGCGAAATCCTGGCAGAGTGCAACACTGAGCTGAACACCGAGATCCTGGCGAAAATCGCCAAGGCCGGCGTTGTTCGCATCGAAACTCTGTACACCAACGACATCGACTGTGGTCCGTTCGTCTCCGACACGCTGAAGATCGACTCCACCAGCAACCAACTGGAAGCGCTGGTCGAGATCTATCGCATGATGCGTCCTGGCGAGCCGCCAACCAAAGACGCTGCCGAAACCCTGTTCAACAACCTGTTCTTCAGCCCTGAGCGCTATGACCTGTCTGCGGTCGGCCGGATGAAGTTCAACCGTCGTATCGGTCGTACCGAGATCGAAGGTTCGGGCGTGCTGTGCAAGGAAGACATCGTCGCGGTATTGAAGACTCTGGTCGACATCCGTAACGGTAAAGGCATCGTCGATGACATCGACCACCTGGGTAACCGTCGTGTTCGCTGCGTAGGCGAAATGGCTGAGAACCAGTTCCGCGTTGGCCTGGTGCGTGTTGAGCGTGCGGTCAAAGAGCGTCTGTCGATGGCTGAAAGCGAAGGCCTGATGCCGCAAGACCTGATCAACGCCAAGCCAGTCGCTGCGGCGGTGAAAGAGTTCTTCGGTTCCAGCCAGCTGTCCCAGTTCATGGACCAGAACAACCCGCTGTCCGAGATCACCCACAAGCGTCGTGTCTCTGCACTCGGCCCTGGCGGTCTGACTCGTGAGCGCGCTGGCTTTGAAGTTCGAGACGTACACCCGACCCACTACGGTCGTGTATGCCCGATTGAAACGCCGGAAGGTCCGAACATCGGTCTGATCAACTCCCTGGCTGCCTATGCGCGCACCAACCAGTACGGCTTCCTCGAGAGTCCGTACCGTGTGGTGAAAGACGCACTGGTCACCGACGAGATCGTATTCCTGTCCGCCATCGAAGAAGCTGATCACGTGATCGCTCAGGCTTCGGCCACGATGAACGACAAGAAAGTCCTGATCGACGAGCTGGTAGCTGTTCGTCACTTGAACGAATTCACCGTTAAGGCGCCGGAAGACGTCACCTTGATGGACGTTTCGCCGAAGCAGGTAGTTTCGGTTGCTGCGTCGCTGATTCCGTTCCTCGAGCACGACGACGCCAACCGTGCGTTGATGGGTTCGAACATGCAGCGTCAAGCTGTACCAACCCTGCGTGCTGACAAGCCGCTGGTAGGTACCGGCATGGAGCGTAACGTTGCCCGTGACTCCGGCGTTTGCGTCGTGGCTCGTCGTGGCGGCGTGATCGACTCTGTCGACGCCAGCCGTATCGTGGTTCGTGTTGCTGATGATGAAGTTGAAACCGGTGAAGCTGGTGTCGACATCTACAACCTGACCAAGTACACCCGCTCCAACCAGAACACTTGCATCAACCAGCGTCCGCTGGTGCGTAAAGGTGATCGGGTTCAGCGTAGCGACATCATGGCCGATGGCCCGTCCACCGACATGGGTGAACTGGCGCTGGGTCAGAACATGCGCATCGCCTTCATGGCATGGAACGGCTTCAACTTCGAAGACTCCATCTGCCTGTCGGAGCGCGTTGTTCAAGAAGACCGTTTCACCACGATCCACATTCAGGAACTGACCTGTGTGGCCCGTGACACCAAGCTTGGTCCAGAGGAAATCACTGCGGACATCCCGAACGTGGGTGAGGCTGCACTGAACAAGCTGGACGAAGCCGGTATCGTTTACGTGGGTGCTGAAGTAGGCGCAGGCGACATCCTGGTTGGTAAGGTCACTCCGAAAGGCGAGACCCAGCTGACTCCGGAAGAAAAGCTGCTGCGTGCGATCTTCGGTGAGAAAGCCAGCGACGTTAAAGACACCTCCCTGCGCGTACCTACCGGTACCAAAGGCACTGTCATTGACGTACAGGTCTTCACCCGTGACGGCGTTGAGCGTGATGCTCGTGCGCTGTCGATCGAGAAGTCCCAGCTCGACGAGATCCGCAAGGACTTGAACGAAGAGTTCCGTATCGTCGAAGGTGCTACTTTCGAACGTCTGCGTTCCGCTCTGGTCGGCCACAAAGCCGAAGGCGGCGCCGGTCTGAAGAAAGGCCAGGACATCACCGATGAAGTCCTCGACGGTCTTGAGCACGGCCAGTGGTTCAAACTGCGCATGGCTGAAGATGCTCTGAACGAGCAGCTCGAGAAGGCTCAGGCCTACATCGTTGATCGTCGCCGTCTGCTGGACGACAAGTTCGAAGACAAGAAGCGCAAACTGCAGCAGGGCGATGACCTGGCTCCAGGCGTGCTGAAAATCGTCAAGGTTTACCTGGCAATCCGTCGTCGCATCCAACCGGGCGACAAGATGGCCGGTCGTCACGGTAACAAGGGTGTGGTCTCCGTGATCATGCCGGTTGAAGACATGCCGCACGATGCCAATGGCACCCCGGTCGACGTCGTTCTCAACCCGTTGGGCGTACCTTCGCGTATGAACGTTGGTCAGATCCTCGAAACCCACCTGGGCCTCGCGGCCAAAGGTCTGGGCGAGAAGATCAATCGTATGGTTGAAGAGCAGCGTAAAGTTGCCGAGCTGCGTAAATTCCTGCACGAGATCTATAACGAGATCGGCGGTCGTCAGGAAAGCCTCGATGACTTCTCGGATCAGGAAATCCTGGATCTGGCTCAAAACCTGCGTGGCGGCGTTCCGATGGCCACTCCAGTGTTCGACGGCGCCAAGGAAAGCGAAATCAAGGCCATGCTGAAACTGGCAGACCTGCCAGAAAGCGGCCAGATGCAGCTGACCGACGGCCGTACCGGCAACAAGTTCGAGCGCCCGGTTACCGTTGGCTACATGTACATGCTGAAGCTGAACCACTTGGTAGACGACAAGATGCACGCTCGTTCTACCGGTTCGTACAGCCTGGTTACCCAGCAACCGCTGGGTGGTAAGGCGCAGTTCGGTGGTCAGCGTTTCGGGGAGATGGAGGTCTGGGCACTGGAAGCATACGGTGCTGCTTACACTCTGCAAGAAATGCTCACAGTGAAGTCGGACGATGTGAACGGCCGTACCAAGATGTACAAAAACATCGTGGATGGCGATCACCGTATGGAGCCGGGCATGCCCGAGTCCTTCAACGTGTTGATCAAGGAAATTCGTTCCCTCGGCATCGATATCGATCTGGAAACCGAATAACACGTGACGCGAATCGAGAGCGGGGCAGGATTGCCCGCTCTCTGCTCCGCCAGGAGGAAAGGCCTTGAAAGACCTACTGAATTTGCTGAAAAACCAGGGTCAAGTCGAAGAGTTCGACGCCATCCGTATCGGATTGGCATCGCCTGAGATGATCCGTTCGTGGTCGTTCGGTGAAGTTAAAAAGCCGGAAACCATTAACTACCGTACGTTCAAACCTGAGCGTGACGGCCTGTTCTGCGCCAAGATCTTTGGCCCGGTAAAGGATTACGAGTGCCTGTGCGGTAAGTACAAGCGCTTGAAGCATCGCGGTGTGATCTGCGAGAAGTGCGGCGTAGAAGTCGCGCTGGCAAAAGTTCGTCGTGAGCGCATGGCGCACATCGAACTGGCCTCGCCTGTTGCCCATATCTGGTTTTTGAAATCGCTGCCGTCCCGTATCGGCTTGCTGATGGACATGACCCTGCGTGATATCGAGCGCGTTCTCTACTTCGAGAGCTATGTCGTTATCGATCCAGGCATGACTACCCTTGAAAAAGGTCAGCTGCTGAACGACGAGCAGTACTTCGAAGCGCTGGAAGAGTTCGGCGACGATTTCGATGCCCGCATGGGTGCCGAAGCTGTTCGTGAACTGCTGCACGCGATCGACCTGGAGCACGAGATTGGCCGTCTGCGCGAAGAAATTCCGCAAACCAACTCCGAAACCAAGATCAAGAAGCTGTCCAAGCGTCTTAAGTTGATGGAAGCCTTCCAGGGTTCCGGCAACCTTCCAGAGTGGATGGTGCTGACCGTTCTGCCGGTTCTGCCGCCAGATCTGCGTCCACTGGTCCCGCTGGATGGCGGTCGCTTCGCGACTTCCGACCTCAACGATCTGTATCGTCGAGTGATCAATCGTAACAACCGTTTGAAGCGCCTGCTGGATCTGTCCGCACCGGACATCATCGTGCGCAACGAAAAGCGTATGTTGCAGGAAGCTGTCGACGCACTGCTCGACAACGGTCGTCGTGGCCGCGCTATCACCGGTTCCAACAAGCGTCCTCTGAAATCCCTGGCTGACATGATCAAGGGTAAGCAGGGTCGTTTCCGTCAGAACTTGCTCGGTAAGCGTGTTGACTACTCCGGTCGTTCGGTTATTACCGTAGGCCCGACTCTGCGTCTGCACCAGTGCGGTCTGCCGAAGAAGATGGCTCTCGAGCTGTTCAAGCCTTTCATTTTCGGCAAGCTGGAAATGCGTGGTCTGGCTACCACCATCAAAGCCGCCAAGAAGATGGTTGAGCGCGAGCTGCCGGAAGTTTGGGACGTTCTCGCTGAAGTGATTCGCGAACACCCGGTTCTTCTCAACCGTGCACCGACCCTTCACCGTCTGGGTATCCAGGCGTTTGAACCGGTACTGATCGAAGGTAAGGCTATCCAGCTGCACCCTCTGGTCTGCGCCGCGTACAACGCCGACTTCGACGGCGACCAAATGGCCGTGCACGTACCGCTGACGCTGGAAGCCCAGCTGGAAGCGCGTGCGTTGATGATGTCGACCAACAACATTCTGTCGCCAGCCAACGGTGAGCCAATCATCGTTCCGTCGCAGGACGTTGTATTGGGTCTGTACTACATGACTCGTGAAGCGATCAACGCCAAAGGCGAAGGTCGTGTGTTCGCGGATCTGCAGGAAGTTGACCGCGTGTTCCGTGCCGGCGAAGCCGCACTGCACGCTAAAGTCAAAGTGCGGATCAACGAAACCGTCAACGACCGTGACGGCGGCAGCGTGACCAGCACCCGTATCGTCGACACTACTGTCGGCCGTGCGCTGTTGTTCCAGGTTGTGCCAAAAGGTCTGTCGTACGACGTCGTCAACCTGCCGATGAAGAAAAAGGCGATCTCCAAGCTGATCAACCAGTGCTACCGCGTGGTTGGTCTGAAAGAGACCGTGATCTTCGCTGACCAGTTGATGTACACCGGTTTTGCCTATTCGACCATTTCCGGCGTTTCCATCGGCGTTAACGACTTCGTTATCCCGGATGAAAAAGCCCGCATCATTGGTGCTGCTACCGATGAAGTGAAAGAAATCGAAAGTCAGTACGCCTCCGGCCTGGTAACCCAGGGCGAGAAGTACAACAAAGTGATCGACCTTTGGTCCAAGGCGAACGACGAAGTTTCCAAGGCAATGATGGCCAACCTCTCGAAAGAGAAAGTCATCGACCGCCATGGCGTCGAAGTCGACCAGGAGTCTTTTAACTCGATGTACATGATGGCCGACTCGGGTGCGCGGGGTTCCGCGGCACAGATTCGTCAGCTGGCCGGTATGCGTGGCCTGATGGCCAAGCCGGACGGTTCCATCATTGAAACGCCGATTACTGCGAACTTCCGTGAAGGTTTGAGCGTACTTCAGTACTTCATCTCGACTCACGGTGCTCGTAAAGGTCTGGCGGATACCGCGTTGAAAACGGCGAACTCGGGTTACCTGACTCGTCGTCTGGTAGACGTTGCGCAAGATCTGGTTGTAACCGAGATCGATTGCGGCACCGAACACGGTCTGCTGATGACTCCGCACATTGAAGGCGGTGACGTTGTAGAACCGCTGGGTGAGCGCGTATTGGGTCGTGTTATTGCCCGTGACGTATTCAAGCCAGGTACCGAGGACGTTATCGTTCCTGCCGGCACGCTGGTAGACGAGAAGTGGGTTGAATTCATCGAGCTGAACAGCATCGACGAAGTGATCGTGCGTTCGCCGATCAGCTGCGAAACCCGCTACGGCATTTGTGCCAAATGCTACGGCCGTGACTTGGCTCGTGGTCACCAGGTGAACATCGGTGAAGCTGTCGGCGTAATCGCTGCTCAGTCGATCGGTGAGCCGGGTACCCAGCTGACGATGCGTACGTTCCACATCGGTGGTGCGGCAAGCCGGACCTCCGCTGCTGACAGCGTTCAGGTGAAGAATGGCGGTACTGTCCGTCTGCACAACCTGAAGCACGTTGAGCGAGTGGATGGTCACCTGGTTGCTGTGTCCCGTTCCGGTGAGCTGGCCATCGCTGATGACTTCGGTCGTGAGCGTGAGCGTTACAAGCTGCCATACGGTGCTGTGATTTCGGTTAAAGAAGGTGACAAGGTCGACGCTGGCGCAATCGTGGCCAAGTGGGATCCGCACACTCACCCAATCGTTACCGAAATGAAAGGTACCGTGACCTACGTGGGTATGGAAGAAGGCATCACGATCAAGCGTCAGACTGACGAATTGACCGGTATGACCAACATTGAAGTACTCGATGCCAAAGACCGTCCAGCGGCGGGTAAGGATATCCGTCCTGCCGTGAAGATGGTCGACGACAACGGCAAGGATCTGTTGCTGCCAGGCACTGACGTTATCGCTCAGTACTTCCTGCCAGCCAACGCCTTGGTCGGTGTAGCGGATGGTGCGAAGATCGCCATCGGTGACGTTATCGCTCGTATCCCGCAAGAGACTTCGAAGACCCGTGACATCACCGGTGGTCTGCCGCGTGTTGCCGACTTGTTCGAAGCTCGTCGTCCGAAGGAAGCGTCGATTCTGGCTGAAGTCAGCGGCACCATCGCGTTCGGTAAAGAGACCAAGGGCAAGCGCCGTCTGGTCATTACTCCGAACGACGGTAGCGATCCGTATGAAGAGCTGATTCCGAAGTGGCGTCACCTGAACGTGTTCGAAGGCGAGCAGGTAAACCGCGGCGAAGTTATCTCCGACGGCCCGAGCGATCCACACGACATCCTGCGTCTGCTGGGTGTGAGTGCGCTGGCCAAGTACATCGTTAACGAGATCCAGGATGTTTACCGTCTGCAAGGCGTGAAGATCAACGATAAGCACATCGAGACCATCCTGCGTCAGATGCTGCGTAAAGTTGAAATTGCTGAATCCGGCGATTCCAGTTTCATCAAGGGCGACCAGATGGAATTGACTCACGTTCTGGTAGAGAACGAGCGCCTGGCGACTGAAGACAAATTTGTCTCCAAGTTCACTCGCGTTCTGCTGGGTATCACCAAGGCATCGCTGTCCACCGAATCGTTCATCTCGGCGGCTTCCTTCCAGGAAACCACTCGCGTACTGACCGAAGCGGCGGTAACCGGCAAGCGCGATTACCTGCGCGGCCTGAAAGAAAACGTGGTCGTGGGTCGTCTGATCCCGGCTGGTACCGGCCTGGCTTATCACAGCGAGCGTAAGCGTCGTCGTGATGCCGACAAGCCGTTGCGCGTAAGCGCCAGTGAAGTGGAAGCTGCACTGACCGAAGCGCTGAACTCTAGCGGTAACTGAGTTCTGCGATAAATGAGCGTAAGGCCCTGGCAGCTCCGTTCATCGAATCCAGACAATTTGTCGAGGTTCGATGGGTGGAGAGGTCGGGGCCTTGCCTTGACTGGGGACAAGATCCTCTTTAGACTCTTGTACCCCTAAATTTGGCGGGGATTCGTTCCTGCCATTTTGCTTTTCTTGCAAGACAATAGCGTCGCAAGACAACAGTGGAGCTAGTAGATGGCAACTATCAACCAGCTGGTACGTCAGCCGCGTAAGCGTATCGTCGAGAAATCCGACGTACCTGCGCTGCAGAACTGCCCGCAACGTCGTGGCGTGTGCACCCGTGTGTATACCACTACGCCGAAAAAACCTAACTCGGCACTGCGTAAAGTATGCCGTGTGCGTCTGACCAACGGTTTCGAGGTTTCCTCGTACATCGGTGGTGAAGGCCACAACCTGCAAGAGCACAGCGTGGTACTGATCCGCGGCGGTCGTGTAAAAGACTTGCCGGGTGTTCGTTATCACACCGTTCGCGGTTCTTTGGATACTTCCGGCGTTAAAGGTCGTAACCAGGGTCGTTCGAAGTACGGTACCAAGAAGCCTAAGTAGTAGCGGCTTTTTGTAAAA
The DNA here is from genome assembly GCF_001945365.1 of Pseudomonas reinekei. Classification (GTDB taxonomy): domain Bacteria; phylum Pseudomonadota; class Gammaproteobacteria; order Pseudomonadales; family Pseudomonadaceae; genus Aquipseudomonas; species Aquipseudomonas reinekei. The sequence goes on along the minus strand of NZ_MSTQ01000018.1, from coordinate 92,738 downwards.
CTGATTTTCTATTTTCTGAGTCGATAAGAGTAAGGTCGGAGGCGTCCCGTACAGGGCACCGATTCCGAGCGAACCTGAAGACCGTTTGAGGGCTTATCCATGCCAAGAAGACGCGTAGCAGCCAAGCGCGAAGTGCTTGACGATCCAAAATACGGAAGCCAAATCCTGGCCAAGTTCATGAACCACGTGATGGAAAGCGGCAAGAAAGCCGTTGCCGAGCGTATCGTTTATGGCGCGCTGGAAAAGGTTAAAGAACGCAAGAACAGCGACCCCCTGGAAATCTTCGAGAAAGCTCTCGACGCCATCGCTCCGCTGGTCGAAGTAAAGTCGCGCCGTGTAGGCGGCGCTACTTACCAGGTTCCGGTTGAAGTTCGTCCGTCCCGTCGTAACGCTCTGGCAATGCGCTGGTTGGTAGACTTCGCCCGTAAGCGCGGCGAGAAGTCTATGGCTCTGCGTTTGGCTGGCGAACTGTTGGACGCTGCCGAAGGTAAAGGTGCTGCAGTTAAGAAGCGTGAAGACGTGCACCGTATGGCTGAAGCTAACAAAGCTTTCTCGCACTACCGCTTCTAATTTTAGCGTCACTAATTTTGCGAGGGCTTTATGGCTCGTACTACACCGATTAATCGCTACCGTAACATTGGTATCGTTGCTCACGTGGATGCTGGTAAAACCACCACCACCGAGCGCGTCCTTTTTTACACTGGCAAAAGCCACAAGATGGGCGAAGTGCATGACGGCGCTGCGACCACTGACTGGATGGTGCAGGAGCAGGAGCGTGGTATTACCATTACTTCTGCTGCCATTACCGCCTTCTGGCAGGGTTCGGCCAAGCAGCACAAAGACCAATACCGCTTCAACGTCATCGATACCCCGGGCCACGTAGACTTCACTATTGAAGTTGAGCGTTCCCTGCGCGTACTCGACGGTGCTGTCGTTGTGTTCTGTGGTACTTCCGGCGTTGAGCCGCAGTCCGAAACCGTATGGCGTCAAGCCAACAAATACGGTGTTCCGCGTATCGTTTACGTGAACAAAATGGACCGTGCCGGCGCGAACTTCCTGCGCGTGATCGCTCAGATCAAGCAGCGTCTGGGTCACACTCCTGTGCCGATCCAGTTGGCTATCGGTTCCGAAGACAACTTCCAGGGTCAGATCGATCTGATGACCATGGAAGCTGTTTACTGGAACGATGCTGACAAAGGCATGACTCCACGTCGCGAAGCTATCCCTGCTGAACTGCAGGAGCTGGCTGAAGAGTGGCGCAGCAACATGGTTGAGGCTGCGGCCGAAGCCAGCGAAGAGCTGATGAACAAGTACCTCGAAGGTGAAGAGCTCACCACCGAGGAAATCAAGGCCGCTCTGCGTCAGCGTACTATTGCTGGTGAGATCGTTCTGGCTGTTTGCGGTTCTTCCTTCAAGAACAAGGGTGTTCCTCTGGTTCTCGACGCCGTTATCGACTACCTGCCTGCACCAACTGACATTCCTGCCATCAAGGGTACTGACCCGGATGACGAGGAAAAGCAGATGGAGCGTCACGCGGACGACAACGAGCCGTTCTCGGCTCTGGCGTTCAAGATCGCTACTGACCCGTTCGTGGGTACCTTGACCTTCGTTCGAGTTTACTCGGGCGTGTTGGCCTCCGGCGACGGCGTGATCAACTCGGTTAAAGGCAAGAAAGAGCGCGTGGGTCGTATGGTGCAAATGCACGCAAACGCCCGTGAAGAGATCAAGGAAGTACGCGCTGGTGACATCGCGGCCCTGATCGGCATGAAGGACGTCACCACTGGTGAAACCTTGTGCAACGCTGACAAGCCAATCATCCTGGTTCGCATGGACTTCCCGGAGCCGGTTATTTCGGTTGCCGTTGAGCCTAAGACCAAGGATGACCAGGAAAAAATGGGTATCGCTCTGGGCAAACTAGCTCAGGAAGACCCGTCTTTCCGCGTAAAAACTGATGAAGAGACTGGTCAAACGATCATCTCTGGCATGGGCGAGTTGCACTTGGACATCCTGGTTGACCGGATGCGCCGCGAGTTCAACGTCGAAGCCAACATCGGTAAGCCTCAGGTTTCCTATCGTGAGCGCATCACGAAGAGCTGCGAAATCGAAGGCAAGTTCGTTCGTCAGTCCGGCGGTCGTGGCCAGTTCGGTCATTGCTGGATTCGTTTTGCACCTGCTGACGAAGGTCAGGAAGGTCTGCAATTCCTGAACGAAGTAGTGGGTGGTGTGGTTCCTAAGGAATACATCCCGGCTATCCAGAAGGGTATCGAAGAGCAGATGAAGAACGGTGTTGTTGCCGGCTATCCGCTGATCGGCCTGAAGGCTACCGTGTTTGATGGTTCTTACCACGACGTCGACTCGAACGAGATGGCGTTTAAGGTGGCTGCTTCCATGGCGACCAAGCAACTGGCCCAGAAGGGCGGTGGTGAGTTGCTCGAGCCGATCATGGCGGTAGAGGTTGTTACGCCTGAAGACTATATGGGTGACGTGATGGGCGACCTGAACCGTCGTCGCGGCATGATTCTGGGTATGGAAGATACGGTTTCCGGTAAGGTTATCCGTGCTGAAGTTCCGTTGGGCGAGATGTTCGGTTATGCGACCGACGTTCGTTCGATGTCTCAGGGTCGCGCAAGCTACTCTATGGAATTCAAAAAATACAATACGGCTCCGTCGCACATCGTCGAAACCGTTACCAAAAAACAAGGCTGATTCAGTCCTTTAGGCAAGGAGTTAATTGTCGTGGCTAAAGAAAAATTTGATCGTTCCCTACCGCACGTCAACGTTGGCACCATCGGTCACGTTGACCACGGTAAAACCACTCTGACCGCTGCTCTGACTCGCGTCTGCTCCGAAGTTTTCGGTTCGGCCGTAGTTGAATTCGACAAGATCGACAGCGCGCCAGAAGAAAAGGCTCGTGGTATCACCATCAACACCGCGCACGTCGAGTACAACTCGAACATTCGTCACTACGCTCACGTTGACTGCCCAGGTCACGCTGACTACGTGAAGAACATGATCACCGGTGCTGCCCAGATGGACGGCGCCATCCTGGTTTGCTCGGCCGCTGATGGTCCGATGCCACAAACCCGTGAGCACATCCTGCTGTCCCGTCAGGTAGGCGTTCCGTACATCGTGGTTTTCCTGAACAAGGCTGACCTGGTAGACGACGCTGAGCTGTTGGAACTGGTTGAGATGGAAGTTCGCGACCTGCTGTCCACCTATGACTTCCCAGGCGACGACACTCCGATCATCATCGGTTCTGCTCGTATGGCGCTGGAAGGCAAAGACGACAACGAAATGGGCACCACTGCCGTTCGTAAGCTGGTTGAGACTCTGGATACCTACATCCCAGAGCCAGAGCGTGCTATCGACAAGCCATTCCTGATGCCAATCGAAGACGTATTCTCGATCTCGGGTCGCGGTACTGTTGTGACTGGTCGTATCGAGCGCGGTATCGTTCGCGTTCAAGATGCACTGGAAATCGTTGGTCTGCGTGACACCACCACCACCACCTGCACCGGTGTTGAGATGTTCCGCAAGCTGCTCGACGAAGGTCGTGCTGGCGAGAACTGCGGCGTTCTGCTGCGTGGCACCAAGCGTGACGACGTTGAGCGTGGTCAGGTTCTGGTTAAGCCGGGTTCGGTTAAGCCGCACACCAAGTTCACCGCAGAAGTTTACGTTCTGAGCAAGGAAGAAGGCGGTCGTCACACTCCGTTCTTCAAAGGCTACCGTCCACAGTTCTACTTCCGTACTACTGACGTGACCGGTAACTGCGAGCTGCCAGAAGGCGTTGAAATGGTAATGCCGGGTGACAACATTCAGATGACTGTTACCCTGATCAAAACCATCGCAATGGAAGACGGTCTGCGCTTCGCTATTCGTGAAGGCGGCCGTACCGTTGGTGCTGGCGTTGTAGCTAAAATCATCGAGTAAGCATCTCTTTTGAGATAGCTTCGATGCTTTGAAAGGCCCCCGCTCAGCGGGGGCTTTTTTATTGGGTTGACACCTATCTGGGGCGTCTATAGAATTGCGCCTCCTTTTAACGGGCGTATTGCGCCCGGTGGGAATAGCAGCCGGAGTCTGAAATCCAATGCAAAATCAGCAAATCCGTATCAGGTTGAAGGCTTTCGACCATCGCCTGATCGACCAATCAACCCAGGAAATCGTGGAAACCGCGAAACGTACTGGTGCTCAAGTGCGTGGTCCAATTCCACTGCCTACCCGTAAAGAGCGGTTCACCGTTCTGGTCTCCCCGCACGTCAACAAAGACGCGCGTGACCAGTACGAGATCCGTACTCATAAGCGCGTTCTGGACATTGTCCAGCCAACGGATAAAACCGTTGATGCTCTTATGAAGCTTGATCTTGCGGCCGGTGTGGAAGTGCAGATCAGCCTCGGCTAAGACTCGGTCTTAGTCGTGTAACGCTCTGAAATGGGCGGCCATAGCGGGTGAAAGCCCCGTACACTCATGAGGTTTACAACATGACTATTGGTGTAGTCGGTCGTAAATGCGGTATGACCCGTATTTTCACCGAAGAAGGTGTCTCCATTCCGGTCACGGTCATTGAGATCGAGCCGAATCGCGTCACCCAGTTCAAAACTGAAGAGACCGATGGCTATCGTGCAGTGCAAGTCACTGTCGGCGAGCGTCGCGCTTCGCGTGTAACAGCAGCTCAGGCTGGCCACTTCGCTAAAGCGAACGTTGCCGCTGGTCGTACCGTAATGGAATTCCGCCTTGAAGAAGGCGAGTACCAGGCCGGCGATCTGATCAACGCTGAAATCTTCGCCGCTGGTCAACTGGTTGATGTAACCGGTCAGTCCAAGGGTAAAGGCTTCCAGGGTACGATCAAGCGTTGGAATTTCCGCGGGCAAGATAACACCCACGGTAACTCCGTATCCCACCGCGTTCCAGGCTCTATCGGCCAGTGCCAGACTCCTGGTCGTGTATTCAAGGGCAAAAAAATGTCCGGTCATATGGGCGCTGAGCGCGTGACCGTGCAGTCCCTCGAAGTAGTGCGCGTGGACGCTGAACGCAATCTGTTGTTGGTCAAGGGCGCTGTTCCTGGCGCTACTGGCGGCAACTTGGTTGTACGTCCAGCAGCCAAGGCTCGCGGTTAAGGGGAAGCTGACATGCAATTAAATGTAAATGACGCTCAAGCGATCGAAGTTTCCGAACTGACATTTGGCGGCGAGTTTAACGAGACGCTGGTTCACCAAGCAGTCGTGGCCTACATGGCCGGCGGCCGTCAAGGTAGCAAGCAGCAAAAGACCCGTTCCGACGTTCGTGGTGGCGGTAAGCGCCCATGGCGTCAGAAAGGTACTGGCCGTGCTCGTGCCGGTACTATCCGTAGCCCAATCTGGCGTGGCGGCGGTACCACTTTCGCAGCTCGTCCTCAGGATCACTCCCAGAAGCTGAACAAGAAGATGTATCGCGCAGCAATGCGTTCCATCCTTGCTGAGCTGGTGCGTACTGATCGTCTGGTCGTGGTTCAGGATTTCGCCGTTGAAACGCCGAAAACCAAAGACCTGCTGGGCAAACTGAACAACATGAGCCTGACCGACGTTCTGATCGTGTCGGACGCTGTTGATCAGAACCTGTACCTGGCTGCTCGTAACCTGCCACACGTAGATGTACGTGACGTGCAAGGTTCCGATCCAGTTAGTCTGATCGCATACGACAAGGTGTTGATCACCGTGTCGGCCGTGAAGAAATTCGAGGAGCTGCTGGGATGAACCAGGAACGCGTATTTAAAGTTCTGCTTGGCCCGCACGTTTCCGAGAAGGCTACGGTTCTGGCAGACAAGAAAGGCCAGTTCGTTTTCAAGGTTGCTACTGACGCAACCAAGCTGGAAATCAAGAAGGCCGTCGAAAGCCTGTTCAGCGTGAAAGTAGAGCGTGTTACTACCCTGAATGTTCTGGGTAAGAGCAAGCGTACTGCTCGCGGTCTGGGCAAGCGTAATGACTGGAAGAAGGCAGTTATCTCCCTTCAGCCAGGCCAAGATCTCGATTTCAGCAGCAGTGCTGAGTAAGGAAGGGGTGCATCATGGCAATCGTTAAATGCAAACCGACTTCCCCTGGCCGCCGTTTTGTGGTCAAGGTGGTCAACCAGGAGCTGCATAAAGGCGCTCCTCACGCACCGCTGCTCGAGAAGAAGTCGAAGACTGGTGGTCGTAACAACAATGGCCGTATTACCACTCGTCACATCGGTGGTGGTCATAAGCAGCATTACCGTATGGTCGATTTCCGTCGCAACGACAAAGATGGCATCGTCGCCACTGTCGAGCGTATCGAATACGATCCAAACCGTACTGCTCACATCGCACTGCTCTGCTACGCAGACGGCGAGCGCCGTTACATCATCGCCCCTAAGGGTGTGAGTGCTGGCGACACGCTGATCGCAGGTGCCCTGGCTCCAATCAAGCCAGGCAACGCTCTGCAACTGCGCAACATTCCAGTTGGTTCTACCGTACACGGCATCGAACTGAAGCCAGGTAAAGGCGCACAGATCGCTCGTTCCGCTGGTGCTTCGGCTCAGCTGATCGCTCGTGAAGGCGTTTACGTTACCCTGCGTCTGCGTTCCGGTGAAATGCGTAAAGTCCTGGCTGAATGCCGTGCGACCCTGGGCGAAGTCTCGAACTCCGAGCACAGCCTGCGTTCGCTGGGTAAAGCGGGTGCCAAACGCTGGCGTGGCGTTCGCCCAACCGTTCGTGGTGTTGCCATGAACCCGGTTGACCACCCACATGGTGGTGGTGAAGGTCGTACCTCTGGTGGTCGTCATCCGGTATCGCCATGGGGCTTCCCGACTAAGGGCGCGAAGACTCGTGGTAATAAGCGTACCGACAAAATGATCGTCCGTCGTCGCAAGTAAATAGAGGGATACGACAGTGCCACGTTCTCTGAAAAAAGGTCCTTTTATCGATCTTCACCTACTGAAGAAGATCGAAGTGGCGGCGGAAAAGAACGATCGCAAACCAGTTAAAACCTGGTCGCGTCGTTCGATGATCCTGCCACAAATGGTCGGTTTGACCATCGCAGTACACAACGGTCGTCAACACGTCCCAGTTCTCGTTAACGAAGACATGGTCGGCCACAAACTGGGCGAGTTCGCCGGTACCCGCACTTATCGCGGGCACGTGGCAGACAAGAAAGCCAAGCGTTAAGGGGTTAGGAAATGGAAGTAGCCGCTAAGTTGTCGGGCGCTCGAATCTCCGCCCAGAAAGCCCGCTTGGTCGCCGACCAGATCCGCGGGAAGAAGGTGGGCGAAGCGCTCAACCTGTTGGCTTTCAGCAGTAAGAAAGCCGCCGAGATCATGAAGAAAGTGCTGGAGTCGGCCGTAGCCAACGCCGAGCATAACGAAGGCGCAGACGTTGATGACCTGAAGGTCAGCACCGTTTTCGTCAACGAAGGGCGTTCGCTGAAGCGCATCATGCCACGTGCCAAAGGCCGTGCTGATCGCATCGTCAAGCGGTCTTGCCATATCACTGTCAAGGTTGCTGACAAGTAACGGAGTCGAAGAGATGGGTCAGAAAGTACATCCCATTGGCATTCGCCTGGGAATCGTCAAGGAGCACACCTCCGTCTGGTACGCAGACGGTCGGACTTATGCGGACTACTTGTTCGCTGATCTGAAGGTGCGTGAGTATCTCCAAGACAAACTAAAAAGCGCGTCCGTAAGCCGTATCGATATCCATCGTCCGGCCCAAACTGCACGTATCACCATCCACACCGCTCGTCCAGGTATCGTTATCGGGAAGAAAGGTGAAGATGTTGAGAAACTGCGTCAGGACCTGACCAAGCAAATGGGTGTGCCTGTGCACATCAATATCGAAGAGATCCGTAAGCCGGAGCTCGACGGTATGCTGGTTGCGCAGAGCGTAGCTCAGCAGCTGGAGCGTCGCGTAATGTTCCGTCGCGCTATGAAGCGCGCTGTACAGAACGCCATGCGCATTGGTGCCAAAGGCATCAAAATCCAAGTGAGCGGTCGTCTCGGCGGTGCTGAAATCGCACGTACTGAATGGTATCGCGAAGGTCGTGTGCCATTGCACACCCTGCGTGCCGACATCGACTATGCCAACTACGAAGCTCACACCACTTATGGTGTGATCGGTGTAAAGGTTTGGATCTTCAAAGGCGAAGTAATTGGTGGTCGCCAAGAAGAACTGAAACCACAAGCACCAGCGCCTCGTAAAAAAGCTGCTAAGTAAGGGGTACGCCAAATGTTGCAACCAAAGCGTACGAAGTTCCGCAAGCAAATGACTGGTCACAACCGTGGCCTGGCATTGCGCGGTAGCAAAGTCAGCTTCGGCGAGTTCGCGCTGAAGTCTGTTGCTCGCGGTCGTCTCACCGCTCGTCAGATCGAGTCAGCGCGTCGTGCTCTGACCCGTCACGTAAAACGTGGCGGCAAGATCTGGATCCGTGTATTCCCGGACAAGCCGATCTCCAAAAAGCCTCTCGAGGTTCGTATGGGTAAAGGTAAGGGTAACGTGGAATACTGGGTTGCCCAGATTCAGCCAGGCAAAGTCCTGTATGAAATCGAGGGTGTTTCTGAAGAGCTGGCGCGTGAGGCTTTCGCCCTGGCTGCTGCAAAGCTGCCGCTCGCCACCTCCTTTGTTAAACGGACGGTGATGTGATGAAAGCGAATGAACTTCGTGAAAAATCCGCACAGCAGCTGAACGAGCAACTGCTCGGCCTGCTGCGCGACCAGTTCAATCTGCGCATGCAGAAAGCAACTGGCCAGTTGGGGCAGTCTCATCTGCTCTCGCAAGTTAAGCGTGACATCGCTCGCGTGAAGACTGTGCTCAACCAGCAGGCAGGTAAGTAATCATGGCTGAAGCCGAAAAAACTGTCCGTACGCTGACTGGCCGTGTTGTCAGCGACAAGATGGACAAAACCATCACCGTTCTGATCGAGCGTCGCGTTAAGCACCCGATCTACGGTAAATACGTTAAGCGTTCGACTAAGCTGCACGCGCACGACGAAACCAATCAGTGCCACATCGGCGACAAAGTCACTATTCGTGAAACTCGTCCTTTGGCCAAGACCAAGTCTTGGGCGCTGGTTGATGTTCTCGAACGCGCTGTGGAAGTCTAAGGACTAGGGGTCGGAGAAATTATATGATTCAGACTCAATCCATGCTCGATGTGGCCGATAACAGCGGCGCTCGCCGTGTTATGTGCATCAAGGTGCTGGGTGGCTCCCATCGTCGTTACGCTGGTATCGGTGACATCATCAAAGTTACCGTCAAGGAAGCAATTCCTCGCGGTAAAGTGAAAAAAGGCCAAGTGATGACTGCTGTTGTCGTCCGCACTCGTCACGGCGTACGTCGTGCTGATGGCTCCATTATCCGCTTTGATGGCAACGCTGCTGTTCTTCTGAACAACAAGCAAGAGCCGATCGGCACCCGTATCTTTGGGCCAGTGACCCGTGAACTTCGTACTGAGAAGTTCATGAAGATCGTCTCGCTCGCCCCAGAAGTGCTGTAAGGAGATCCGACATGCAAAAGATTCGTCGTGACGACGAGATCATCGTGATCGCCGGCAAAGACAAAGGTAAGCGCGGTAAGGTGCTGAAGGTTCTTGCTGACAACCGTCTGGTTGTTGGTGGTCTGAACCTGGTCAAGCGTCATACCAAGCCTAACCCGATGTCGGGCGTACAAGGCGGTATCGTCGAGAAAGAAGCGCCACTGCACGCTTCCAACGTCGCCATCTTCAACGGCGAAACCAACAAGGCTGACCGCGTTGGTTTCAAAGTAGAAGACGGTAAGAAAATTCGTGTCTTCAAGTCGACCCAAAAAGCGGTTGATGCTTGAACACTGCTAGGTAGAAGACCATGGCACGACTAAAAGAGATTTACCGGAAGGAAATCGCTCCGAAACTTAAGGAAGAACTTAAGCTTTCGAACGTGATGGAAGTTCCGCGCGTTACCAAAATCACCCTGAACATGGGTCTGGGCGAAGCGATCGGCGACAAAAAAGTCATCGAGCACGCTGTTGCTGACCTGGAAAAGATCACCGGCCAGAAAGTCGTTGTGACCTACGCTCGCAAATCCATCGCTGGCTTTAAAGTCCGTGAAGGTTGGCCGATCGGCGTCAAAGTGACCCTGCGCCGTGAGCGTATGTACGAGTTCCTGGATCGTCTGCTGTCGATCTCCCTGCCTCGGGTTCGCGACTTCCGCGGCCTGAATGCCAAGTCCTTCGATGGTCGTGGTAACTACAGCATGGGCGTAAAAGAGCAGATCATCTTCCCGGAAATCGACTACGACAAGATCGATGCTCTCCGCGGTCTGGACATTACCCTGACCACCACTGCCAAGAACGATGATGAAGGCCGCGCTCTGCTGCGTGCGTTCAAATTCCCGTTCCGCAACTGATTGGAGTAGGACCATGGCCAAGATGAGCATGAAAAACCGCGAGCTGAAGCGTCAGCTCACGGTTGCCAAGTACGCCAAAAAGCGTGCAGCACTGAAAGCAATCATCGTTGATCTGAACGCAAGTCCAGAAGCGCGTTGGGAAGCTACAGTAGCCCTGCAGAAGCAGCCACGTGACGCAAGCGCTTCGCGCATGCGCAACCGCTGCCGCCTGACCGGTCGTCCACACGGCGTTTACCGCAAGTTCGGCCTTGGCCGTAACAAACTGCGTGAAGCGGCAATGCGTGGTGACGTACCAGGTCTGGTTAAAGCCAGCTGGTAAGTACTGTCAAAGTCTCGGTGTTCGGGTTCGCAAGATCCTGACCGCCGGTGGCCTTGAATCTGAATCAAGCCCCTTTTGGGGCTTGATTCATTTCTGGGGTGTGTCTAGAATACCCGGCTCGCCTGAGCCCGTGTTTTTATACGCTCGGAGATTCTCGGCGACACGTAGTAGCCGCAAGGCTAATTTTTCTGTATTAGGAGCGTCTAGCCCATGAGTATGCAGGACCCGTTAGCGGACATGCTAACTCGAATCCGTAATGCCCAGATGGCTGAAAAGTCCGTCGTAAGCATGCCATCTTCTACTTTGAAGGTAGCTGTTGCCAAAGTCCTGAAGGACGAAGGTTACATTGCGGGTTATCAGATCAGCAGCGAAACCAAACCACTGCTGTCTATCGAGCTGAAATATTTCGAAGGCCGTCCGGTTATCGAAGAAGTGAAGCGCGTTAGCCGTCCAGGCCTGCGTCAGTACAAGTCCGTCGAAGATCTGCCGAAAGTTCGTGGCGGTCTCGGTGTGTCTATCGTCTCCACCAACAAGGGTGTGATGACTGATCGTGCTGCGCGCGCTGCCGGTGTCGGCGGCGAAGTTCTTTGCACTGTGTTCTAAGGGGGGATAAGCATGTCTCGCGTCGCTAAGAACCCCGTTAAGCTGCCAGCCGGTGTCGAAGTAAAATTCGCAGGCCAACAGCTTTCGGTGAAGGGTGCCAAGGGCACTCTCGAACTGAACATCCATTCGTCCGTTGAGATCGTTGAAGAAGCCGGTGAGCTGCGTTTTGCTGCTCGCAATGGCGATCAGCAGACTCGCGCAATGGCTGGTACCACTCGTGCGTTGGTAAACAACATGGTCCAAGGCGTAAGCCAAGGCTTCGAGCGCAAGCTCCAGCTGGTCGGTGTTGGTTACAAAGCGCAAGCTAAAGGCACAGTGCTGAACCTGGCTCTTGGCTTCTCGCACCCAGTGGATTACGAACTGCCGGAAGGCATCACCGCTGAGACTCCTAGCCAGACCGATATCCTGATCAAGGGCATCGACAAGCAGCTGGTAGGTCAAGTGGCCGCCGAGATCCGCGACTTCCGTCCACCAGAGCCGTACAAAGGCAAAGGTGTGCGCTACGCGGACGAAGTCGTCCGTCGTAAAGAAGCCAAGAAGAAGTAGGGCATAGCAAATGACCGACAAAAAAGTTACTCGACTGCGTCGCGCTCGCAAAGCACGCCTGAAAATGCACGAACTCGAAGTCGTGCGTCTCTGCGTGTTCCGCTCTTCGCAGCACATCTACGCCCAGGTCATTTCGGCCGACGGCAACAAAGTCCTGGCAAGTGCCTCGACTTTGGATAAAGAACTGCGTGATGGCGCCACTGGCAACATCGACGCGGCCACTAAGGTTGGCCAGCTGGTCGCTACGCGTGCTAAGGCCGCTGGCGTCTCGCAGGTGGCTTTCGACCGCTCTGGCTTCAAGTACCACGGCCGCGTTAAAGCGCTGGCTGATGCTGCTCGTGAAGCTGGGCTGGAGTTCTAAGTTATGTCAAATAACGACCAAAAGCGCGACGAAGGCTACATTGAGAAGCTGGTTCAAGTTAACCGCGTAGCCAAAACCGTTAAAGGCGGCCGTATCTTCACTTTCACCGCGTTGACCGTGGTTGGTGATGGTAAGGGCCGTGTTGGCTTCGGCCGTGGCAAGTCGCGTGAAGTGCCTGCTGCGATCCAGAAGGCAATGGAAGCTGCTCGCCGCAACATGATCCAGGTTGATCTGAACGGCACCACTCTGCAGTACGCAATGAAGTCCGCGCACGGCGCTTCGAAGGTGTACATGCAGCCTGCTTCTGAAGGTACCGGTATCATCGCTGGCGGCGCAATGCGTGCCGTTCTCGAAGTTGCTGGCGTTCAGAACGTTCTGGCCAAGTGCTACGGCTCGACTAACCCGGTAAACGTGGTTCACGCCACTTTCAAGGGTTTGAAAGCAATGCAGTCTCCTGAATCCATTGCCGCCAAGCGTGGCAAAAGCGTCAAGGAGATCTTCTGATCATGGCTACCGTAAAAGTAACGCTGATCAAAAGCATGACCGGCCGCATCCCTAACCACAAGCTGTGCGTTAAGGGTCTGGGTCTGCGTCGCATCGGTCACACTGTAGAAGTCCAGGATACTCCCGAGAATCGCGGGATGATCAACAAGGCTTACTACATGCTGCGTGTCGAGGGTTAATCGATGAAACTCAATGATCTGAGTCCAGCGCCGGGTTCCCGTCGCGAAAAGCATCGTCCGGGCCGTGGTATCGGTAGTGGTTTGGGTAAGACTGGTGGCCGTGGTCACAAAGGTCAAACCTCCCGCTCCGGTGGCACCATTGCTCCAGGCTTTGAAGGCGGTCAACAGCCGCTGCATCGTCGCCTGCCGAAGTTCGGTTTCGTTTCCCTGAAAGCCATGGACCGCGCAGAAGTGCGTCTGTCCGAGCTGGCTAAAGTAGAAGGCGACATCGTCACCGTGCAGTCCCTGAAAGATGCCAACGTGATTAACGTCAACGTACAGCGTGTGAAAATCATGCTGTCCGGTGAGGTGACTCGCGCTGTCACTATCGGCAAGGGAATCGGCGCCACCAAAGGTGCGCGTGCGGCTATCGAAGCAGCTGGCGGCAAGTTCGAGGAATAAATGGCTAAGCAAGGTGCTCTCTCTGCGCTCGGCAAAGGCGGTATGTCTGAACTTTGGGCTCGTCTGCGTTTTCTGTTCCTGGCGATTATCGTCTACCGAATAGGCGCACACATCCCGGTTCCAGGTATCAACCCGGACCGACTCGCGGACCTGTTTCGACAGAATGAGGGGACCATTCTTAGCTTGTTCAACATGTTTTCCGGCGGCGCGCTGGAACGGATGAGCATCTTTGCACTGGGGATCATGCCGTACATTTCGGCATCGATCATCATGCAACTGATGACAGCCGTCAGCCCGCAGCTGGAACAGTTGAAGAAGGAAGGTGAAGCTGGCCGTCGCAAGATCAGCCAGTACACCCGCTACGGCACTGTCGTCCTCGCTCTCGTTCAAGCCATTGGCATGTCCATCGGTTTGGCGGGGCAGGGCGTTTCGTTCACTGCTGACTTCAGCTTTCATTTCGTTGCGGTAACCACATTTGTGGCTGGTGCGATGTTCATGATGTGGCTGGGTGAGCAGATCACTGAGCGCGGTGTAGGCAACGGTATCTCGATGTTGATTTTCGCAGGTATCGTCGCCGGTCTTCCGAGAGCGATCGGGCAGTCTTTCGAGTCTGCGCGTCAGGGTGATATCAACATCTTTGCCCTGGTTGCCATCGGTTTGCTGGCAGTAGCGATTATCGGTTTCGTGGTGTTCATTGAGCGTGGTCAGCGTCGTATTGCTGTTCACTACGCCAAGCGTCAGCAAGGCCGTAAGGTGTTTGCTGCGCAGACTAGCCACTTGCCGCTGAAGGTGAATATGGCCGGTGTTATTCCGGCTATTTTCGCGAGCAGCATTTTGCTGTTCCCGGCTTCGTTGGGTGCCTGGTTCGGTCAGTCTGAAGGTATGGGCTGGTTGCAGGACATCTCGCAGTCGATCGCTCCTGGTCAGCCGTTGAATATTCTGCTGTTTAGTGCAGGGATTATTTTCTTCTGCTTCTTCTATACGGCGTTGATGTTCAATCCGAAAGACGTAGCGGAAAACCTGAAGAAGTCCGGTGCCTTTATTCCGGGCATCCGTCCAGGTGAGCAGTCTGCGCGCTACATTGATGGCGTTCTGACTCGTTTGACCATGTTCGGTGCTCTATACATGACGGCCGTGTGCCTGCTGCCCCAGTTCCTGGTGGTTGCAGCCAACGTTCCGTTCTACCTTGGCGGGACCTCGTTGCTGATCGTCGTCGTGGTTGTGATGGACTTCATGTCCCAAGTACAATCGCACCTCGTTTCGCACCAGTACGAATCCCTGATGAAGAAAGCCAACCTGAAGGGTTACGGCAGCGGCATGTTGCGCTGAGTACCCATAAGGTTCGAGGAGTTGGTGATGAAAGTTCGTGCATCGGTGAAAAAGCTGTGCCGTAACTGCAAGATTATTCGCCGCGAAGGTGTTGTTCGAGTAATTTGCAGCGCGGAACCGCGTCACAAACAGCGCCAAGGCTGAGTGTGATTGTGCTTCAAGCCCGGTAGCTAGTGCGCTACCGGGTTGATTATTTGTTATTACAGCGATATTATCTCGCGCCCTATTTCTTGGCTTCCGGGGCGTAGGTAGCTGTCAATTGGAGTCCCACTGAATGGCCCGTATTGCAGGCGTTAACATTCCAGATAACAAGCATACTGTTATCTCGCTGACCTACATCTATGGTGTTGGTCGCACTACTGCACAGAAAATTTGTGCAGAAACTGGGGTAAACCCAGCAGCAAAGATCAAAGATCTGAGCGACGAGCAAATTGAACAGCTGCGTGGCGAAGTGGCGAAGTTCACCACTGAAGGTGACCTGCGTCGCGAAATCAACATGAAAATCAAGCGCTTGATGGACCTCGGTTGCTATCGCGGTCTGCGTCATCGTCGTGGTCTTCCAGTACGCGGTCAGCGTACCAAGACCAACGCGCGTACCCGTAAAGGTCCGCGTAAGCCGATCCGCAAGTAATCGCCCCAGCGAATCGACAGGAATTTAATCATGGCAAAACCTGCTGCTCGTCCTCGTAAAAAAGTTAAAAAGACAGTGGTTGATGGCATCGCCCACATCCATGCATCTTTTAACAACACCATCGTGACCATTACCGACCGTCAAGGTAACGCTCTTTCCTGGGCTACCTCCGGTGGTTCGGGTTTCCGCGGTTCCCGCAAGTCCACCCCGTTCGCTGCTCAAGTAGCGGCTGAACGTGCTGGTCAAGCTGCGCTGGAATACGGCCTGAAAAACCTCGACGTTAACGTCAAAGGTCCAGGTCCAGGTCGTGAATCCGCAGTCCGCGCTTTGAACGGCTGTGGCTACAAGATCGCCAGCATCACCGACGTGACGCCAATCCCGCACAACGGGTGCCGTCCGCCGAAGAAGCGCCGCGTGTAATCCAGGAGATTGTAAAGAATGGCTCGTTACATTGGTCCAAAATGCAAACTCGCTCGTCGCGAAGGCACCGATCTCTTCCTGAAGAGCGGCGTGCGCGCGATCGAATCGAAGTGCAACATTGAAGCAGCACCTGGTATCCACGGCCAACGCCGCGGTCGCCAGTCCGATTACGGCACCCAACTGCGTGAAAAGCAGAAGGTCCGTCGTATCTACGGCGTTCTCGAGCGTCAATTCAGCGGCTACTACAAAGAAGCTGCTGGCAAGAAAGGTGCAACCGGTGAAAACCTGCTGCAACTGCTCGAATGCCGTCTGGACAACGTTGTATACCGTATGGGCTTTGGTTCGACTCGTGCCGAATCCCGTCAGCTGGTATCGCACAAGTCGATCAGCGTAAACGGTCAGACCGTTAACGTTCCGTCCTACCAGGTTCGTGCTGGTGACGTGGTTGCTGTTCGCGAGAAAGCAAAAAACCAACTTCGCATTGTCCAAGCTCTCGATCTGTGTGCCCAACGTGGCCGCGTAGAATGGGTAGAAGTAGACACTGAGAAGAAGTCGGGCGTTTTCAAGAACGTTCCAGCTCGCAGTGATCTGTCCGCCGACATCAACGAAAGCCTGATTGTCGAGCTCTACTCCAAGTAAGGGCTAGAAAATAGGTGCATCCATGCAGATTTCGGTAAATGAGTTCCTGACACCCCGCCACATTGATGTGCAGGTTGTCAGTCCAACCCGCGCCAAGATCACGCTCGAGCCTCTCGAGCGTGGCTTTGGCCACACCCTGGGCAACGCGCTGCGCCGCATCCTGTTGTCCTCAATGCCTGGCTGTGCAGTAGTCGAGGCCGAGATTGACGGTGTGCTCCACGAGTACAGCGCCATCGAAGGTGTACAGGAAGACGTAATTGAAATCCTGTTGAACCTTAAAGGTCTGGCTATCAAGCTGCACGGCCGTGACGAAGTTACGCTGACCTTGTCGAAGAAGGGTTCGGGGGTGGTTACCGCTGCCGATATTCAGCTGGATCATGATGTCGAGATCGTTAATCCCGATCACGTAATCGCTAACCTGGCGTCTAACGGCGCCCTGAACATGAAGCTCGTAGTAGCTCGTGGTCGTGGTTATGAACCAGCCGACTCGCGTCAGAGCGATGAAGATGAAAGCCGCAGCATCGGTCGCTTGCAGCTTGACTCTTCGTTCAGCCCGGTTCGCCGTATCGCATACGTGGTGGAAAACGCCCGTGTCGAGCAGCGTACCAACCTGGACAAGCTGGTTATTGATCTGGAAACCAACGGTACTCTGGATCCTGAAGAGGCTATCCGCCGCGCTGCAACCATCCTGCAACAGCAGTTGGCTGCGTTCGTCGACCTCAAAGGTGACAGTGAGCCAGTGGTTGTCGAGCAGGAAGACGAGATCGATCCGATCCTGCTTCGCCCGGTTGACGATCTGGAACTGACTGTACGTTCGGCTAACTGCCTTAAGGCGGAAAACATTTACTACATCGGCGACCTGATTCAGCGTACCGAAGTAGAACTGTTGAAGACTCCGAACCTGGGCAAGAAATCCTTGACTGAAATCAAGGACGTTCTGGCCTCCCGCGGTCTGTCCCTCGGCATGCGCCTCGACAACTGGCCGCCTGCAAGTCTTAAGAAGGACGACAAGGCGACTGCCTGATCGTCGTAATCACCGAACGTAGTGTTTGGTAAGGAATGAACCATGCGTCATCGTAAAAGTGGTCGTCACCTGAGCCGCACCAGCTCGCACCGCAAGGCCATGTTCCAAAACATGGCGGTGTCGCTGTTCGAGCACGAGCTGATCAAAACTACTCTGCCAAAAGCTAAAGAACTGCGCCGCGTTGCCGAGCCGCTGATCACTTTGGCCAAGACAGATAGCGTTGCTAACCGCCGTCTGGCTTTCGACCGTACTCGTTCGAAAGCTATCGTTGGTAAGCTCTTCAACGACCTGGGCAAGCGTTACGCTACCCGTGAGGGTGGCTACCTGCGCATCCTCAAGTGCGGTTTCCGCGCTGGCGACAACGCGCCTATGGCGTACGTCGAGTTGGTTGATCGTGCTACTGCTGGCGAAGCTGTATCTGCCGAGTAAGACGTCAGTCTGAAACAAAAAACCGGGCCTAGTGCCCGGTTTTTTGTGCGCGCTCGAAAAGTTCGCCAGACGGATTGATCGCTGGAAGACCGGTTAGGTTTTTTCTATCGATTGGTAACAGTCAATGAATTAGAAGATGTCATCTTGATCATTGATACTTCTTCTCAGCCGATTAGTCGGCAGTTCAGACCGACAAAGGAAGAGATCGCATGAGCCAAAATAAAACGCTTACCACCGCCAGCGGCGCTCCTGTCGCCGACAACCAGAATTCTCGCTCCGCCGGCCCACGTGGCCCGTTGCTGCTCGACGATTTTCATCTGATCGAAAAGCTCGCCCACTTTAACCGCGAAAACATCCCCGAGCGCCGGGTACATGCCAAAGGCTCGGGTGCTTACGGGACTTTTACCGTTACGCGTGATGTCACTCAATACACCAGCGCCAAACTCTTCGAGTCTGTAGGCAAGCAAACTCCGACGTTTCTGCGTTTCTCCACCGTGGGTGGTGAGCGTGGTTCCGCGGACACTGAGCGCGATCCCCGCGGCTTTGCCTTGAAGTTCTACACCGAAGAAGGCAACTGGGACATTGTTGGCAATAACACGCCCGTTTTCTTCATTCGTGATCCGCTGAAATTCCCTGACTTTATCCACACGCAAAAACGTCTGCCGCAGAGCAACCTCAAAAGCGCTCAGGCGATGTGGGACTTCTGGTCGCACTCTCCGGAAGCACTGCATCAGGTCACGATCCTGTTTTCAGATCGTGGCATTCCTGATGGTTACCGCCACATGCACGGCTTTGGTAGTCACACTTATAGCCTGATTAATGCCAGCGGCGAGCGTCATTGGGTCAAGTGGCACTACAAGACCCAGCAAGGGATCAAGAACCTGGCACCGGCAGATGCTGCGCGCCTGGCGGGTACGGATCCGGATTACGCTCAGCGCGACCTGTTTGAGGCTATCGAGCGCGGTGACTTCCCGAAATGGAGCGTGTGCATCCAGATCATGACCGAAGCCCAGGCTGCGGCTCATTATGAAAACCCGTTTGATGTCACCAAGACCTGGTCGCAGAAAGAGTTTCCGCTGATCGAAGTCGGCGTGCTGGAACTCAATCGCAACCCGCTCAATTACTTCGCTGAAGTTGAGCAAGCCGCTTTCGGCCCTAGCAATATGGTGCCGGGTGTAGGCCTGTCGCCAGATCGCATGCTGCAGGGGCGTGTTTTCGCCTATGCGGATGCGCACCGCTACCGTATAGGCACTAATCACCAGCAACTGCCGGTGAATGCGCCTCGTAGTCCGCTAAACACTTATCAGCGCGATGGTTCGATGGCGTTTGGGAGCAATGGCGGTGCAGCTCCGAACTACGAGCCAAACAGCTACATGGAGTCGCCTAAACAGGCACCTCGCTACGCCGAGCCTGCATTGGCGTTGAGCGGCGCTGCTGATCGCTACGATCATCGTGAGGATACCGACTACTACAGTCACGCCGGTGCGCTGTTCCGGTTGATGAGCGATGAGCAGAAAAACCTGCTGGTCAGCAATATCGCTGGAGCGATGGCGGGCGTATCAAGTGATGTGGTCGACCGTCAGCTGCAGCATTTCTTCAAGGCTGACCCGGCGTATGGAGAAGCAATCGCAAAGCTGCTCAACGTACAGCTTAACGAAGTCTAAATGAGAAGCAGAACCGCCCTTGATTGGGCGGTTTTTGCGTTATTTCAACCACTTTTCTCAGAATATCTTCGCTTTTATCGCGTAAACGGAGTGACCAATCCTCCTTCGTGGTTCAAACTACAGTCTTTCAAGCAGGGAGATGTAGGGCGATGCAAGGCCACCCAGACGTTATCGATTACCTCAACACGTTGCTGACCGGCGAGCTGGCAGCGCGTGATCAATATTTCGTCCATTCGCGGATGTATGAGGACTGGGGTTTCACCAAGCTCTACGAACGTATCAACCACGAGATGGAAGAAGAAGCAGGTCATGCTGATGCTTTGATGCGTCGCATCCTGATGCTCGAAGGTACGCCACGCATGCGTCCGGACGATCTTGATGTCGGTACAACCGTACCGGAGATGCTCGAGGCGGATTTGCGTCTTGAGTACAAAGTCCGCGCCGCACTGTGCAAAGGCATTGAACTCTGCGAGCAGCACAAGGATTACGTCAGTCGCGAAATCTTGCGTATTCAGCTCAATGACACTGAAGAAGATCACACCTATTGGCTGGAAAAGCAGTTGGGTCTGATCAAATTGATCGGCCTCGAGAACTACCTGCAATCACACACTTGATTGCACAACGGATATAAAAAAGCCCCTGTCACTGATGAAGTGATAGGGGCTTTTTTGCGAGCCGAATTTAGGCCCTGTCGCGTTCCAGCAGTGGCTTGAGGTAAAAGCCGGTATGAGATTGCTTCATATCGGCCACTTCTTCCGGTGTACCCACTGCGATGATCTGGCCGCCCTTGGAACCGCCTTCCGGCCCAAGATCGACCAACCAGTCGGCAGTCTTGATCACGTCCAGGTTGTGCTCGATCACGACGACCGTGTTGCCGTGGTCGCGCAGTCTGTGCAGTACATCGAGCAGTTGCTGGATGTCCGCGAAGTGCAAACCGGTGGTTGGCTCGTCGAGGATGTACAGGGTCTTGCCGGTATCGCGCTTGGAAAGCTCGCGGGACAGTTTCACCCGTTGAGCTTCGCCACCGGACAGCGTGGTCGCCGATTGTCCGAGCTTGATGTACGAGAGGCCGACGTCCATCAGTGTTTGCAGCTTGCGCGCCAGCGCCGGCACCGCATCGAAGAACTCACGTGCTTCCTCGATGGTCATCTCGAGGGTTTCGTGGATGTTCTTGCCCTTGTACTTGATCTCAAGGGTTTCACGGTTGTAGCGCTTGCTTTTGCACACGTCGCAAGGCACATAGATGTCGGGCAGAAAGTGCATTTCTACCTTGATCAAGCCATCGCCCTGGCAGGCCTCACAGCGGCCGCCCTTGACGTTGAACGAGAAGCGCCCTGGGCCATAACCGCGTGAACGTGATTCCGGCACGCCGGCGAACAGTTCGCGGATCGGCGTGAACAATCCGGTGTAGGTCGCCGGGTTGGAGCGCGGTGTACGGCCAATCGGGCTTTGGTCGATGTCGACGACCTTATCCAGATGCTCCAGGCCCTTGATGCTGTCATGGGGGGCGGCTTCCAGCGTTGTCGCGCCATTCAGAGCCGTGGCGCTCAGCGGGAAGAGCGTGTTGTTGATCAGCGTTGACTTACCCGAGCCAGACACACCGGTGACACAGGTCAGCAGGCCGATTGGAATTTCCAGGTCGACGTTGCGCAAATTGTTGCCGCGGGCGCCCTTGAGCGACAACGTCAGCTTCTTGTTGCGGGGCGTGCGTTTGGCGGGCACCTGGATTTTCACCCGGCCCGACAAGTACTTGCCGGTCAGGGAGTCAGGGTGCGCCATGACTTCGGCCGGCGTGCCTTCGGCGACGATATGACCGCCGTGCACTCCAGCCCCTGGGCCGATATCCACCACGTAGTCGGCCAGACGGATCGCATCTTCGTCGTGCTCGACGACGATTACTGTGTTGCCGATGTCACGCAGGTGCTTGAGGGTGCCGAGCAGTCGGTCGTTATCACGTTGGTGAAGGCCGATCGAGGGTTCGTCGAGGATGTACAGAACGCCCACCAGGCCCGCGCCGATCTGGCTGGCCAGGCGAATACGCTGGGCTTCGCCACCGGACAGGGTGTCCGCGCTACGGTCAAGCGACAGGTAGTCGAGCCCGACGTTGACCAGAAATTGCAGGCGTTCGCGGATTTCCTTGAGGATCTTGTCGGCGATTTCACCGCGACGACCGGTCAGTTTCAGTCCGCCAAAATAATCGCAGGCATCGCCGATCGGCAAATTGGTGACCGCCGGCAACGTTTTCTCGCCGACCCACACGTGCCGCGCCTCACGACGCAAGCGGGTGCCGCGGCAGTCCGGGCATGACTGGGTACTGAGGAACTTGGCCAGCTCTTCACGCACCGAAGCAGACTCGGTTTCGCGGTAGCGACGCTCCAGGTTCGGCACGATGCCTTCGAACGGGTGCGAGCGTTTGACGATATCGCCACGGTCGTTCAGGTATTTGAAGTCGACGTTTTGCGAACCACTGCCGTGCAGGATTTGTTTCTGCTGATCGGCCGGCAGCTCGTTGAACGGCACTTCTAGGCTGAACTTGAAATGTGACGCCAGCGAACCGAGCATCTGGAAGTAATAGACGTTGCGCCGGTCCCAGCCGCGAATAGCGCCTTCGGCAAGCGTGAGCTCGCCATTGACCAGCCGCTTGATGTCGAAGAACTGCTTCACGCCCAGGCCATCGCAGGTCGGGCAAGCGCCTGCCGGGTTGTTGAAGGAAAACAGTTTGGGTTCAAGTTCGCTGATGGCGTGGCCGCAAATCGGACAGGCGAAGCGCGCGGAGAAGATCATCTCTTCGCCGGGCTCGTCGTCCATCGGTGCCACCAGGGCAATGCCGTCCGCCAGCTTCAGGGCGGTCTCGAAGGATTCGGCCAGACGTTGCTGCAGGTCGGTACGGACTTTGAACCGGTCGACTACCACATCAATGGTGTGTTTTTTCTGCTTGTCGAGCTTGGGCGCTTCGTCCAGCTCGTAAAGCTTGCCGTTGATCCGGGCGCGAACAAAGCCTTGGGCGCGCAGCTCTTCGAAGACCGACAGGTGTTCGCCTTTACGTTCGCGGATCACCGGGGCCAGCAACATCAGTTTGCTGCCCTCCGGTTGCGCCAGGACAAGGTCGACCATCTGGCTGACAGTCTGCGCTTCCAGCGGAATATCGTGATCCGGGCAGCGCGGAATACCCACGCGGGCATACAGCAAGCGCAGGTAGTCGTAGATTTCGGTGATGGTGCCGACGGTCGAACGCGGGTTGTGCGAGGTCGATTTCTGTTCGATGGAAATCGCTGGCGACAGGCCTTCGATGGTGTCGACGTCGGGTTTTTCCATCATCGACAGAAACTGGCGGGCATAGGCCGACAGGGATTCGACGTAACGGCGCTGACCTTCGGCGTACAAAGTGTCGAAAGCAAGAGACGACTTGCCGGAGCCCGAGAGGCCGGTGATGACGATCAGCTTGTCCCGTGGCAGGGTCAGGTCGATATTCTTCAGGTTGTGGGTTCGAGCCCCACGAATCAGGATCTTGTCCAAAGTGGCCTCGCTTGGCGGGCGTCGAAAACGTAGGAGTATACGGCCAAATACTGGATGGATGCACACTATCGAATGATGTCATTGCAGGCTTACATGAAAGCTCTGTCATCTACACGCGGCAAAGCGTCGCGATATACCCTGCCAATCGATGGGACTGGTAGAATCGCCGCCGGTTCACATGAGGTTTTTCCATGCACGATCCCCACAGCGAACGCATGAGTGGCAGCGAGACCCGCGCGGCGAGCGGTCTGGCCCTGGTGTTCGCCTTCCGTATGCTTGGCATGTTCATGGTGTTGCCGGTATTGGCGACCTATGGCATGGACCTGGCAGGCGCGACCCCCGCCCTGATCGGGTTGGCGATTGGCGCTTATGGCCTGACCCAGGCGATTTTCCAGATTCCGTTTGGTTTCATTTCCGACCGTATCGGCCGTCGTCCGGTGATTTACCTGGGGCTGATCGTCTTTGCCGTCGGCAGCGTGGTGGCGGCCAACGCCGATTCGATCTGGGGCGTGATCGCCGGACGCATCCTGCAGGGCGCCGGGGCGATTTCCGCGGCGGTCATGGCGTTGCTGTCGGACCTGACCCGCGAGCAGCACCGGACCAAGGCCATGGCCATGATCGGCATGACCATCGGATTGTCGTTCGCCGTCGCCATGGTGGTCGGGCCCTTGTTGACCAGCGCTTTCGGCCTGTCCGGGCTGTTTCTCGCCACGGGCGGCATGGCGCTGTTCGGCATCGTGATCGTGATGTTCATGGTGCCGCGCTCCACCGGGCCTTTACAGCACCGCGAGTCCGGCGTGGCGCGCCAGGCTTTGATTCCGACCCTCAAGCACCCGGACCTGCTGCGTCTGGACCTGGGCATTTTCGTTTTGCACGCGATGCTGATGTCGAGCTTCGTTGCCTTGCCGCTGGCGTTGGTGGAAAAGGCTGGGCTGCCCAAGGAGCAGCATTGGTGGGTTTATCTGACCGCGCTGTTGATTTCCTTCTTCGCCATGATTCCGTTCATCATCTACGGCGAGAAACGACGCAAAATGAAACGAGTTTTGCTCGGCGCCGTCGTGACGCTGATGCTCACTGAGCTATTCTTCTGGCAGTTCGGCGATAGCTTGCGGGCTCTGGTGATGGGTACCGTGGTGTTCTTCACCGCGTTCAATCTGCTGGAAGCCTCGTTGCCGTCGCTGATCAGCAAGGTTTCACCGGCAGGCGGCAAAGGCACGGCGATGGGGGTTTATTCCACCAGTCAGTTCCTCGGATCGGCACTGGGCGGTATCCTCGGCGGCTGGTTGTTCCAGCATGGCGGTTTGTCGGTTGTGTTCCTCGGTTGCGCCGGGCTGGCTGCACTTTGGCTGGTCTTTGCTGTTACCATGCGTGAACCTCCCTACGTGACGAGCCTGCGCTTGCCGTTGTCGCCCGAGGCGATCCGCGAAGCGGGTCTGGTCGAGCGCCTGAAGGCCGTCGTAGGGGTAACAGATGCAGTGATAGTCGCTGATGAAGCGGCCATTTACATCAAATTGGACACCGAACTATTGGATCGCACCACCCTTGAGAGCCTGGTGAACAACCCGGCCGGGGCAGCGTGCGTAGCCTAGGAGAACGTAATGGCCCGTGGGGTTAACAAAGTCATATTGGTCGGCACTTGTGGCCAGGATCCTGAAGTTCGCTACCTGCCGAACGGCAACGCCGTGACCAACCTGAGTCTGGCGACCAGCGAGCAATGGACCGACAAGCAAACCGGTCAGAAAGTCGAAAAGACCGAATGGCACCGTGTGTCGATGTTCGGCAAAGTTGCCGAAATTGCTGGCGAGTACCTGCGCAAGGGTTCGCAGGTTTACATCGAAGGCAAACTGCAGACCCGCGAGTGGGAAAAAGACGGTATCAAGCGTTACACCACTGAAATCGTGGTGGACATGCAAGGCACCATGCAATTGCTGGGCGGCCGTCCTCAGGGCGACCAGCAAGGCCAGGGCGGCGGCAATAACTACCAGCAATCCGCTCCGCGCCAGCAGGCTCCACGCCCTGCACCGCAACAACAGCCACAGCGTCCAGCCCCACAACAGGCTGCACCGCAACCGGCTCCGGATTTCGACAGCTTTGATGACGATATCCCGTTTTGAAGTGTAGCTTTTTCAGAACCGTAAACATTAGAAGCGAAGCCATTGATTTGGCTTCGCTTTTTTATTGTTTACAGATGGGGATGGTTCGCTAGATCCCAAAGAAGTGGCGTGGGAAGCCAGCCTCGTTGGGGAAACCCATTGCAACGAATGTGCATCCGGGGATCGCGGGTTTGGAGTCAATCAAGTCAGCGATCTGTCGGATCCACTGGCTACCAGGTTCAATCCGTTGGAGCAACAGCCAGATCACCGCGATAAGGCCGTACAGGCGCTTTAGCGCATTCGCATTCAGGTTTAGGGCTTGGAAGTAAGGGCTACCATTCGGTAAAGCAATAAGGTTGCTCGACGATTGGTTCCAAATGCGGGTGTGATGGGCACACCGATTGCGGAGGGTGTTCAATTCCTTGAGCCAGCTGATGAATGCTTTGACATCGTGAAGCCCCAGCCTCGCCAGGATCCACCCCTGGGGTTTACGCTTGAGCATCTGGTAGTAAAGAGACAGTGTACCGAAGTCCCAAGCTTCAACAGCCACCCAGAACGGCACAGAGCGATTCTTCAACCGATGAGATGTGAAGCACTCCTCATGACACTCGGCTTGTTTCTTTTGTTCACGAATCGTCCAGCTATCCCATTTGCTATTGGCATAGCCACGATTGACGATTGTCCATTTCGGCTCTATGTAGGAAGCCGAGGTATACGCCATCTCATTGTTTCGGCCTAGTTCGTGCGCTACGACGGTCTTGAGGTGGACCTCGATCGACTCAATTGCATCGAGCATGAGCAAGCGAAGCGCTTTATCAAATTTGTAAAGCTCAACGGCTCTGTCGAATCGAGTCCCTGGCTGGAAGTCTTCCAGGCGAACTGGCTTATTGGTTTGTGGGCAACTGACTTTATTGCCTGCGCCATCCCGGGCGAATCTACGAGCTGGGTACCAGAAACCGCTCAAACGGTAGTAGCCCAGTCGGGCGATCTCTCGCTCAGCTGCGTTTACGTCGACAATGTTCATGCCGCGGCTGGCTAGTAGCGCGACAAGATCAACGTAGGCGAGGAACGGCTTGGGAGGGATGGGCTGGTTCAACTTCCATGTTCCAGAAACAAGAAGGCCTGACCGTAATGCCGGTCAAGCCGGCAACATAGGATCAGGCGCTGTTGAGATAATCTTGCCTGCAGTTGACAGGCGTGTCAACCGGATCTCGTGGCCTACCGTGCAGCTGAGCAGGTCAGGGACTTGGCGGGCATGAGCGCATCTTGGTTGTCGAGGACCGTCCAGACCTGACAGCCTGACTGGGCCTCGGCCCGGCTGCGGACTAGCAGAGCGATGTGCTGAATCAGGAAAATGTAAACAACCCGCCCTTCAATCCTGTTTATGTTTACGCTTCTCTGAAGCTGATCCGTGCCGGATTTCTAGTTTACTGATTTATAAGTGAAAATTTTTTGTTGACGCTTTTTTGGTGAATAGAACCGTTCTGATTCCTGCAACCCGGAATAGAACCTGAAAAGCCCGGCCTCCTGATGGATGCCGGGTTTTTTGTTTTTTAACCTGGCAAATTTTGCCGGGGTCCAGGCCTGACCAAGCTTCTACGTGCGGTGATACTCTCCTTCAGATGTAGTTCCTGTGAAGAGTTGCCCATGGATCGCCTTTCCACGTTGTTGTCACAGTTCGGCGTACGCGCAAACCTGTTTTACAGCGGCAAGCTGTGCGGAGTGTCTTCCTATGATGGGGCCGATCAACGCGGTCTTATTCATTTGTTGCAAGGTGGCACTGTCACGCTCAAAGGGCCTGGCAAAAGTGACTTGTTGCTGGTTCGCCCCAGCCTGATTTTCCTGCCGCGCCCGAGTCGTCACCAGCTCATCGCCAGTGAGGCTGAAGGTGCTCAAATGTTGTGCGCGTCGATGCTGTTTGATGGCGGCGTCAGTAATCCGATATGTGCTTCGCTTCCGGATCTGCTGGTGCTGCCCCTGGATGAGCTGCCACAGCTGGCGGACACCTTGAGATGGCTGTTCAGTGAGGCTTCGGGTGGGCATTGTGGCCGGGAGGCGGTACTTGATCGCCTGTTCGAACTGTTGATCATCCTGCTGTTCCGGCATTTGCTCGACCATCAGCAGTTGAGTACCGGGATGATGGCTGGATTGGCCGACGTGCGCCTGGCGCGGTCGCTGATGAAGATGCACAACGAGCCTCAACGGCCTTGGTCCGTGGCCGAACTGGCGGACGAATCGAACATGTCCCGCGCCGCTTACGCAGTGCATTTTCGTGCGGTCCTGGGACAAACCCCGCTGGATTATTTGTTGAGCTGGCGGATCAGTCTGGCGCAGAAGCGTCTGCGGGAGGGGCGGCCGATCACGCTGATCGCCGATGAGGTGGGCTATGAAAGTCCATCGGCGCTTGCCCGTGCCTTTCGTCGCAAGACCGGCTGCAGTCCACGGGACTGGATGAAATCACTGACCGTTGAGGGGGCGGTATTTGTCGAAGACGGCGATGACCTGAGCCCGTGAACTGATTCAGGCCATTGGCGGATGAAGGGGTCAGCTCAAGCGGTTTCCAGTTTGGTCAGCGAATGGCCTGCCACGAACAGGGAGGCGGCTAGCAAACCGATGTCCTTGAGCAGGAACTGGCCTGGTGCGACTGTGATGGCCGGGAAACCAAGGCCGGGCTCAATCACGCCGGGGGTCGAGAACATGAAGCTCAGGGTGGTGAAAAACAGCCCGGCTGACAGAACCCCGCCGATCAATGAAAGCTTTGGCGAGAGCAAGCGACCGGCAATCAGTACGCCGATCGAAACCTCCAGGACACCCAGCAAACTGGAAAACAGGTCGACACTGAAAAGCTGATAGACCCACCCCAGGAACGGGCTGTTACTCACCAGCGGCACCAGCCCCTGTGCTTCGTAGTGGGTGAATTTCATACCGCCGAACCAGAAGTAGATAACGGCGAGGGCGAAGTAGATGCCGTAGGTCCCGATCGCCATGGTGGTGAGACCGAGAGTTTTTTTCGTCAGGCTGTCAGTGCTTATAGTCGTGCTGTTCATTGTTCAGGCTTCCAGTGAGTTGTCTTGAAAATGGCATGGGGTGAAAGCAACACTCTTGCGCGGATGCGTTGGGAGAGGGGACATTGTTGGCTTCGGCATGACTTTTCAGGGTTCTGGCAGTATTGCGTTCGATGCAGATCGTCCAGACTCACCGGTAAAAAGCCCATGGCATTGCGGCCATGGGCTTTTGCTTTTTTGATGCGGGCTAGCCCTTGGCAAGCGCTCAATTAACGGGCGAGGAACTCGTCGGTGGACACCACGCTGGCATAGGCAAAGCCCAGGGCCGACATGAAGGCAGCGTGCACATGGGCTGCCGGGACAGTTGTGCCGTTGAACTCCAGGTCCCGGGAGGCACACGCATCGTGGATCACCGTGACGCTGTAGCCGAGGTCGTTGCCGGCGCGGGTGATGCCATCGATACACATATGGCTCATGCTGCCAACGACCACCAGTTCCTTGATGCCTCGCTCGTCGAGGATGGACTGCAGTTCGGTTTCGCGGAACGAGTTGACGAAGTGCTTGAGCACCACGGGCTCGTTGGCTTGGTTGAGGACTTTAGGGTGAAGCTTGGCGCCTTCGGAATTCGGGGTGAAAAACGGTGCGTCCTCGGAGTTGAATTCGTGACGGATGTGCACCACTGAATCACCGGCTTCGCGAAAGGCCTTGAGCAGGCGAACAGCGTTGTCGGCGGCGGCATCAGCGCCGACCAGCGGCCACTTGCCTTGTGGGAAGTAGTCGTTTTGGATATCAACTACGATGAGTGCTTGCTTGGCCATGACTGTTTCCTCGAAGTGCGGTTTGGGTGTGGAATGAAGTATTGGCGTTGGCAGGCCTTTCGTGGATTGGCCGCACCGACAATAGAAAGGGGAAAACTGACAATGGATGCACAAAGGGCAATCGCCGAGCTGGGTGTGTTGATCTATCCCGGCGCGCAAATGGCGGCGGTGCATGGGTTGACGGACCTGTTCGGGGTAGCCAACCGGATCGCCGAGGAGCATCAGGCCACGCATTTGCCGTTGTTGCGCGTCAGCCATTGGCAGGTCGAGGGTGATCAGGCGCCGGTGCG
This sequence comes from Pseudomonas reinekei, assembly GCF_001945365.1. Taxonomy (GTDB): domain Bacteria; phylum Pseudomonadota; class Gammaproteobacteria; order Pseudomonadales; family Pseudomonadaceae; genus Aquipseudomonas; species Aquipseudomonas reinekei. Next base: position 63,562 of record NZ_MSTQ01000018.1, on the reverse strand, counting down.
GGTCTACGACAGCCACCCCGGCACCGACCGCGCATTGGTGGCGGTGATGATTCCGCCGTCGATCGCCGGGTTCTCCGAAGGCCAGGCACCGCAAACATTGCTGGGCTGGCTTCGCCAACAACATGCCAGCGGCGCGACCCTCGGCGGTGTCTGCGTGGGTTCGTTGCTGTTGGCCGAAAGTGGTCTGCTCGACGGTCGCAGCGCCACGACCCACTGGACCTCGGCCAAGAGCTTTGCCGAGCGCTATCCGGCGATCAAGCTCAAGGCCGACACGCCGATTGTCGACGATGGTGACCTGATCACCACCGCCGGGCTGATGGCCTGGTCCGAGCTGGGCCTGCGACTGGTGGATCGCCTGCTCGGGCCGAGCATTGCCACGGGCACCGCGCGTTTTCTGGTGGTCGAACACAGCGACAGTGCCAGCGAATGCGGCAGCAACTTTGCGCCGATCCTCAACCATGGCGACGGCTCGATCCTCAAGGTCCAGCACTGGCTGCAAAGCACCGGGGCCACCGACGTTTCGCTGTCGACGATGGCTGAGCGGGCCGGGTTGGAGGAACGCACGTTTTTGCGCCGGTTTCGCGCGGCCACGGGGCTCAAACCCACCGAATACTGCCAGCATTTGCGCGTCGGCAAGGCCCGGGAAATGCTTGAGTTCACCAATGGCACCATCGATCACATTGCCTGGACCGTGGGCTATCAGGATCCGGGGGCGTTCCGTTCGACGTTCAAGAAAATTACCGGGCTGGCGCCGAGTGATTACCGGACGCGGTTTGGAGTGACGCCGAGTGTCGCGGCTCGATAGAGGCATCACCACAGATCGCCTGTAGAAGCGCGTGCACCCGACAATCGTGCAAATTGCAGGAAGGGGAGTAGCGGTCGTGCAGAATAAAGCAGGCGTCCTGCTATCATCGACTCTGCAAGCGACTGATTGGAAAACCCTTTTTCAACCGCTGCGGTTGGCCTGATCTCTGCACCTCCACCACTACATTCATCAAGCGACGATTGAAAGGGGGATGCATGACCCCACCCAACCGCAAGAAACTGGTGGTCGCTCACTCAGTGCACGCCGATGCGCCGCTGCATGAAGTCGAAACCAACCGCGCATTGGCCCGCTGGCTGGCGCAAATACTTGGGCTCAAATTCGGTGGCAGCTACGACCCGCAACAGCATGATGGTCGCGATCTTTATCTGCTGCCAACCCAAACGCTGGTGGGCGCCGCGGCCGCTCGGCAATTGGGCGTCAAGGGGCCGGAAGATTTATGGGGCGGGTATGTCGAGCATGATTTCATCTGCACCAAAGCCATCAGCCACGGTTTGTTGAACCATCACGCCCATGCGCCGCAAGGCTGGGCGCCGCTGTTTTCCGAACGAGTGCGCAGTGTGGTGCTCGACGGCCTCAGTGTGTTCTCTTTCGAAGATGCACGGCCGGCGGCGGAGCATTTGCTGTACACCGGGCCCATCCGTCTAAAGCCCATTCATGCATGCGCCGGGCGCGGTCAGGAAGTGATCAGCAGTCTCGATGAATTTGACGAGGTGCTCGCGCGCCCCGAAGCCAACGCATTGTTCGCCGAAGGTGTCGTGCTGGAGCAGGACCTGGGCCAGGTGATCACCCACAGCGTCGGTCAGAGTTTTATCGGCGACAAAGTGCTGAGTTATTGCGGTGATCAATACTTGACCAAAGACGCCCACGGCGAAGAGGTCTATGGTGGTTCCAATCTGCTGGTGGTGCAGGGCGACTATGACGAGCTGCTGAAACTGGACTTGCCGGAGGATGTGCAGCTGGCAATTCATCAAGCGCAGGTGTTCGACAGCGCCGCTGATGAAGCCTATCCCGCGTTCTATGCCTCACGGCGCAACTACGACATCGTCCAGGGAATGGCCAGCGACGGCAAGCAGCGCAGCGGCGTGCTCGAACAATCCTGGCGCATGGGCGGTGCCAGCAGCGCCGAAGTGGCGGCGTTACAGGCCTTCTTCAATGACCCGGGAATGCGCGCCATTGGTGTGTCCTCGGTGGAGACCTACATCGACCAGCCGTTGCCCGCGGATGCCATCGAGGTGTACCGGGGGCCTGCGCACGACAGTGAATTTCTTCTCAAGTACGTAACGGTCAAATCCTATGACGGCTAGAAGCGAAAGCATTCAAATCGACATCGACGATGAACAAATGAGCGGGACGTTCCTCAGTCCCAAATCGAAGGTTCCCGGCGTGCTGTTTGTGCACGGTTGGGGGGGTAGTCAGGAACGGGATCTGGAGCGGGCCAAGGGCATCGCTGGCCTGGGGTGTGTCTGCCTGACGTTCGACCTGCGCGGCCACACCGGCGGCACCGGCATTCCCCTGTCCCGGGTGACCCGTGAAGATAATCTGCGTGACCTGCTGGCGGCCTATGACCGCTTGCTGGCGCACCCGGCGCTGGATACGTCGGCCATTGCCGTGGTGGGCACCAGTTACGGCGGCTACCTGGCCTCTATCCTGACGTCGTTGCGCCCCGTGCGATGGCTGGCGCTGCGGGTACCGGCGCTGTATCGCGACGATAAATGGCACACGCCAAAACGGGATCTGGACAAGCTCGACCTGCGCGATTACCGCAGTACGCTGGTGCGCGCCGAGAGCAATCGCGCCTTGCATGCGTGCTCGGAGTTCACCGGGGATGTGCTGTTGGTGGAATCGGAAACCGATGATTACGTGCCTCACGCGACCATCATGAGTTACCGCGCGGCGTGCCAGCAGACGCACTCGTTGACCCACCGAATTATCGACGGGGCCGATCATGCGTTGAGTGATCCCGTTTCACAGCAGGCCTACACCTCGATCCTCGTGGACTGGATCACGGAAATGGTGGTGGGTGAGCGGTTGAGCATTATTCAGTCCAAGTGATTTTCTGGTGTTCTTTTGGGCACCTTCGCCAGCAGGCTCGCTCCCACAAGGGCTCGGCGGTGTCTGTCGATCTTGAGTTCACCACTGACCCCGTGTGGCAGCGAGCCGGCTCGCGAAGGCCGCAGATCAGGCACTGCTCATCATTTGGGTTTCTTCGATATCCGCAACGACTTGGCCTTGGCCTCCACCAGCAGATACATCACCAGCGTGATCAACAGCGGCAATAGAAAATAGATCGCCCGATACGCCAGCAACCCCGCCACCAGACTCCCCCGTGAAGCCTCGTGTTGCAGCAACGCGACGAACACTGCCTCGAGCACGCCGAGCCCGGCGGGAATGTGGGTGATGACCCCGGCAATGGCGCTGATCAGCAACACACCCAACACCAACGGATAGTCCAGTTTGCTCGGCAGCAAAGTGAAAATCACCGCCGCCATCAGTGACCAGTTCAGGGCACCGAGGGCCAGTTGCAGGATCGCCATGCGCAGCGAGGGCAGATTGATTTCCACGCCGCGAATCGACCATTCCCGCCGCCTGGAGAACTGGCACGCCGCCAGATACCCGGCGCTCACCAACAGCAGGAGCACGCCCACCGCTTGCAGAGCACCACTGCTCAGTTGCCAGCCTGGCGGCATCCGCACCAGCCCACTGCTGAACACCACGCCAGCGATCAGCATGTAGCCGAACCAGTTGGTCGCCAGGCTCAGGCCGAGGATTTTCGCAATGTTGGCTTTGCTCACTCCAAGCCGCGAATACAGGCGATAACGCATGGCGATGCCACCCACCCAGGCGCTCAGGTTGAGGTTGAACGCATAGCTGATGATCCCCACCGGCAGGATCTGTTTCCACGTCAGGTCCTGACGGATGTAAGTGCGGCCGATCAGGTCGAAACAGGCATACACCAGAAAACTCACCAAGGTCAGGCTCGACGCGATGATCAAGGTGCGCACTTTGAAATCTGCCAGAGTCTCGAGCACTTCGGCCCATTCGATGCGCTGGGCAAACATCGTCAACAGGACAATCAGTGCCAGAAAAAACAGCAGGGTCAGCGGCCTTTTCCAGCGGCCCAGACGCGACTTGGCCGGTTGATCGGCGTGGGGCGCCGCGTGTGCTTCACTGCGGCTCATGTTGATCGCTCCCGGTCGGTGGGGTGAACGTTTTCAGACGTGGTTTATGTGCGGGCAGCCACCCGGCCCAGGCCGGGAAATGCCGCAGGAAGTGGAACACCAGGAAACCCACGGTCATGTGCCAGATGCGCCCGCGCGGGGCCTTGTCTACCGACATGGCCTTGCAATGGTGATCGGCGAGTACTTCGAGCCGTTCGAACAGGTCACGGTTGAACGCTCGGTCGCGGATCAATACGTTCGCCTCCAGGTTCATCGACAGGCTCAACGGGTCCAGGTTGCTGGAGCCGACGGTGCTCCAGTCTTCGTCCACCAGCGCGACTTTGCCGTGCAGTGGCCGGTCGCAGTATTCGAAAATTTTCACCCCGGACTTGAGCAGGTAATCGTAGGTCATCCGCGCGGCCAGTTTGGCCACCAGCATGTCCGGCTGACCCTGCAGAATCAGGCGCACTTCAACGCCGCGTCGAGATGCGTTGCGGATTTCCCGCAGCAACCGGTAGCCGGGAAAAAAGTACGCGTTGGCGATGACCACGCGCCGCTGCGCCGTGCGCAACGCCAGGCGGTAAACCTCCTCGATGTCGGTCGAGTGCTCGGCGTTGTCGCGGTACACCAAACGCACCTGGCCATCGTGATCGGTCACGGCCAGTTCCGAGCGCCGTTGTCGTCGGCGTTGCCACCAATATTTGGCACGCGCCGGGCGACCGCATTGCAGCAGGGCGAAGTGATGAATGTCGGCCACTGCCGGGCCTTCTACTTCAACCGAATAATCCTGCTTCGCCTCGGGGCCGAAGTCGGCCAAATGGTCAGCTGAAAAATTGATCCCGCCGATGAACGCGATCGTCCCGTCGACGACCACGATCTTGCGGTGCAGGCGCCGGAACCAATTGGTGCGAATGCCCAGGCGCTTGGGCGCCGGGTCGAACATTTGCAAGTGCACGCCGGCACCGCTCAGGGCGGTGAGATAAGCGGTGCTCAGTTCGCCGCAACCAAACCCATCGAAACTGGCAGTGACGCGCACGCCCCGTTGAGCGGCTTCGATGAGCACCTCCTTCAATTCATCGCCGACCTTGTCCTCAAAGACAATGAACGTTTCCAGGAGGATTTCGGTTTTGGCCTGGCGCATCGCCTCGAACACCCGGGGGAAATAGGCTTCGCCGTTTTCCAGCAGTTCGACCCGGTTGTTGCCTTGCCAGCCGTACTCGACGTCGACCGCCGTCGGCGCACTCATGGGCGGCGCGGCAATCGTTTCCAGCGTAGTTTTTTCCATCGACGGGATGCTCATAGCTCGATCTCCACCGAGAGCGGTGCGTGATCCGAAAGGTGAGACCAGGGCCGGGTCGTCAGCACTTGCGGACGGCTGGCCTTGAGGTTGCGCACGTAGATGCGATCCAGGCGCAGGGCCGGCAGACGTGCGGGAAAACTGCGCGCCGGTTTGCCGTGATGCTGGGCGAACACCTCGTGCAGTCCGCAGGGTTTGAGCAGGCCATCGGCGCGCTGGCGCCAATCGTTGAAGTCGCCGGCGACGATCACTGGCGCCTCACTGGGCAGCTCCGCCAGGCGCCGGGCGAGCAGGTTGAGTTGTTCATTGCGGTGGGCTTCACGCAGGCCCAGGTGAACGCAGATCGCGTGGACCTCCGGCCCGTCGCCGGGCAGACGCAGTACGCAATGCAGGATGCCGCGGTTCTCATGACCACTGATAGAGACGTCGAGGTTGTCGTGGCGAACGATCTGGAATTTCGACAGCAGCGCATTGCCGTGATCGCCCGCCGGATAAACCGCATTGCGTCCGTAGGCAAACTGCGGCCACAGCGTGTCGGCGAGAAACTCGTACTGCGGCATCGCCGGCCAATTGCTGTAGCGCTTTGGGTGCTGTTCATGAGTGCCGTGGACTTCCTGCAAAAACACCACGTCAGCAGAGACGCTGCGCACCGCTTCACGCAACTCCGGCAAAATGAAACGCCGATTCAATGCCGTGAAACCCTTGTGCGTGTTGACCGTCAGTACGGTAAAGCGGTGAACGGCAGTGTTGACGGACGCTTGCTCGTCCGTGACGCCGATCGGTTCGGACAGGCTCATGGCATCACTCCTTCGACCACGGGTTGGCCGGGAGCGGTGAGCAGACTGCGCTTCTGGGGTAAGCCCTCTGGGTTGAAATCCTCCCGCCAGGGCGTGTAGCGCCAACCTGAAATTCCGATGTGAATCACCGCCATGTCGCCTCCCGTCTGAGTGCCGCCTTCTTTTGCTGACTGCGGGGCGGCGACGAAAGTTTCGGTGGGGCTATGAACGGCATGCGTTTCTGAGGTTGCCACAAGGCCTGCAGGCGCCGGCTTGCGGGCGATAGCGCGAAGCGGCCGGCCCAGACAACATCAATACCGGATCAGCCTGTTACTGATCTCGGCACTGACCGACTGATCCAGTTCCATCCAAAAAACCTGCTTGCCCGCAATCTGCGCCGCCACCGGCAACCCATCGCGATACACCAATCGATTACTCACCAGCGCCGGGACTTTCACGCCAGGCAGCAGCGTGCCGGCCAGGTTCAGCGGATCAACCCCGCACACCGCAATCAAGCTCCCGTCATGGGGCCGGCGCCGGACTTCGCGCAGCAACGGTATGGCCTCAGGCAACGCAAATTGCTCGCCCGCCAGGCCACTGACAAACCGCCCGCCACGAATCTCGCCCCGGGCTTCCAGGCGATGGAAAGTGCGCAGCAATTCCCGCCAGCTCGGTAACCAATCTGCCTCCCGCTCAAGCAATCGCCAGAACACCACGCCATAGCGACGCAACAAGGTCATGGCGATGTGTTCCAGGGTCTCGGCGGGTATTGCTGCCGGACGCGGATTATCCACAACCGGCGCAGCGACACCACGCCTGAGCAACGCCCAGCGCCCGGCGTCATCCATCCCCCCGACAAAGGCCCCGCGCCCGCGTCGGCTGCTGCGGTTCTGCCGTTTACTGGCCGGAGTGATCAACGCCCGCAGACCGGCAAAGCTGTCAGCGTTCACCAGCCCGGCGCCGACCAATTCCTGCAAGGCGATTTCCAGTTCCGAGCGCAGCAGGTGTGCTTCATGAGTCAGCTCGTCAAAAAACAGTGCGCCCTGTTGGCTAAGGGCCGCGTGGACCTTTTGTGTTTTCGGCGACAGCTCGCTGACCGGCGTTTGCTCGGTCAACTCGCTCCAGAGCCCGACCCGGTTGCGCGGCAACAACACAATGGGCGTACTGCGCAGGGCGGTACCGGCGCTCTTGTTGGGCGCGGTCAGGCGGGTCCACACCAGTTTGCCGTTGCGGCACAGCTCATCGAGCCAGGTCGGCGAATAGTCCTTGATGCGCGCCGGGAGGATGTCGCTGTCCCAGGCTGATGCGGCGGCGGGGTAGCCTTCGAATTGCGCGATGATCGCCGGCAACACCGCATTGCCCTGACCTTGGGCCGTGCTGGACAGATGCTGCCAGTCGAACAGAAACCGCATGAAATCCTGCAACGCCACGGGCTCGATTTCCCGCCGCAAACGCTTGACCGTGTAGCGGTGAATTCGCGCGAGCAGGTGCCGTTCGCACCACTCTTCTTCGGCGCAGCCCGGGGTGAATCGGCCTCGCAGCACGTAACCTTCGCGCTCCAGTTGCGCCAAGGCCTGGTTGACTTGAATCGTCGGTAACCCGAGCGGTTCGGCAATCGCTTTCAGCGGCAACGGGCCGAAAGCACTGAGCCGCGCACGCATCACTTCCCGTACGGCGTCGTCCACTTCCCAGGGGGCATCAAAACCCGGCAACGCTTCCAGCTCCGGCCTCATCTCGGCCTGTGGATAGACTGCCCGCAGGCAGTTCAGGCGTTCCCGTGGCAGCCACAGGGCACGATTGATCTGGCAGGCACGCCCGCTGTCGGCCAGGGTTTGCAGCCAGTCGAGCCCGTGCGGATTGGCCCGGGCCTCGGTGTCGGTGATGCACGCCAGGCTCATCAATGCCTCGTGCATCTCATCGACATTAGAGGGTGCAGGCCAGGCTTCTTCGCCCACGGCGACAATCGCCTCGGCATCCAGCGCGCCGAGGTCGTCGGTGGATTGCGGATCGCTCCAGCGTCGGTTGAGCACCGCCTGCGTGCGGCGCTCCTCAAGCGGCGCGTCGTCGAGAAAGGTGTAGGGGCGAGCGCTGAGGATTTCTGCCGCCAGCGGCGAGGGCGCCGGCAAGTCGCGGCTGATCAGGCGAACGTCGCCGCGCTCCATGCGCCGCAGCAAGGCCAGCCAGCCTTCGCAGTCCATGGCTTCGTGCAGGCAATCGTCGAGGGTTTGTTCCACCAGCGGATGGTCGGGAATTTCCCGCTCGCCGGCGAGGTTTTCCACGCAGGCGATCTGGTCGGGAAACACGCTGGCGATCAGGTCTTCACTTTTCATTCGCTGGATTTGTGGCGCTACTTTACGTCCGCCGCTGTAGCGCGGCAGGCCCAGGGCGACCCCGGCATTCCAGCGCCAGCGCACGCCGAACAACGGTGCGTCGAGTACCGCTTGAATCAGGAGGTGCTCGGCACTGTTGCTGTGCAGGTAGCGCCAGACGTCGTCCAGCTCAAAGCTGTGGCTGGTGGACAGCGACAGTACGATGGCATCTTCGCTGGCGGCGGCCTGCAGTTCGAAGTTGAAGGTACGGCAGAAACGCTTGCGCAGGGCCAGGCCCCAGGCGCGGTTAATGCGGCTGCCGAACGGGCTGTGAATGATTAATTGCGTGCCGCCGGACTCGTCGAAAAAACGCTCCATCAGCAGCGTATCTTGCGATGGCAGGGCGCCGAGGGTCTGGCGCGCCCGGGCGAGGTATTCGACCAATTGCCCGGCGCTGGCCAGGTTCAGGCCGAGGGTGTCCGTCAGCCAGTCGAGACTCGGTTGCAAGTTGCCCGGCGTGGCGCCCAGCAACTCATCGAGATGCGCTTGCAGACGGGCGACGGCCACCGACAATTCGGCACTGCGTCCCGGCGCCTCGCCGAGCCAGAACGGAATGGTCGACGGCTGGCCCTGTGCATCTTCGACCCGCACTTTGCCGGTATCCACGCGCAGGATGCGATAGGACGTATTGCCCAGCTGAAAGATATCCCCGGCGATGCTTTCCACGGCGAAGTCTTCGTTGACGCTGCCGATGTTCAGCCCTTGGGGTTCGAGCAGCACGCTGTAGTCGGCGTTGTCCGGAATAGTCCCGCCGCTGGTCACCGCCGTCAGCTTCGCGCCACGGCGCCCGCGCAGGCTGCGGGTGACGGCGTCGCGGTGCAGGTAAGCGCTGCGGATACCCTGACGGCCGTTGTAGCCTTCGGCCAGCATGTGCAGCAGTGCCTGATAGTGTTTGTCGTCGAGTTCGGCGTAGGGCGAAGCGCGGCGCAGCATCTCCAGCAACGCCTGCTCCTGCCATTCCTGACAGCTGACTTCGGCGATGATCTGTTGCGCCAGAACGTCCAGTGGTGCCACGGGAATCAATAACGTATCGAGTTCGCCCCGGCGGACGCAGTCCAGCAATGCGGCGCATTCGATCAGGTCGTCGCGAGTGGTGGCGAACAAACGACCCTTGGGCGTGCCGCCCACCTGGTGTCCGGAGCGGCCAACCCTTTGCAGAAACCCGGAGATCGAACGCGGCGAGGCGATTTGGCACACCAGGTCGACATCGCCGATATCGATACCCAGTTCTAGCGATGCCGTGGCGATCAGCACTTGCAACTCGCCGCGCTTGAGCCGCTGCTCGGCGTCGAGGCGAAACGCCTTGGCCAGGCTGCCGTGGTGGGCGGCCACGGCGTCCTTGCCCAGGCGCTCGCTCAGGTGTCGGCTCAAGCGTTCGGCCAGGCGTCGGGTGTTGACGAAAATCAGCGTGGTGCGATGTTCTCGGGCGAGGGCGGCGAGGCGGTCGTAGACCAGCTCCCAGACATCATTGGCCATCACTGCCGACAACGGCACGGGCGGCACTTCGATGTCCAGATCCCGTGGGCGGGCGTGGCCGATGTCGACGATTTCGCAGGGACGGTCGCGGCCTGCGAGAAAGCGCGAGACAGCGTCGATGGGTTTCTGCGTGGCCGACAGGCCGATGCGCACCAACGGCTCGGCGCACAGCGCCTGCAAGCGTTCGAGGCTCAAGGCCAGGTGACTGCCGCGTTTGCTGGCGGCGATGGCGTGGATTTCGTCGACGATGACCGTGCGCGTGGAGCGGAGCATTTGTCGGCCGGAATCGGACCCGAGCAGCACGTAGAGCGATTCCGGGGTGGTCACCAGAATGTGCGGCGCGGTTTTGCGCATCGCCGTGCGGTCTTTTTGCGGCGTATCGCCAGTGCGCACGGCGGTGGTGATCTGCAATGGCGGCAGGCCCATCAGGCGCAATTGTTCGGTGATGCCGGCGAGCGGGTTTTGCAGGTTGATGCGGATGTCGTTGGACAGTGCCTTGAGTGGCGAGATGTAGACCACCAGGGTTGCGTCGGGCAAGCCTTCAGGGCTTTCCAGGCCGCGATGCACCAGGTCGTCGATGACGGCGAGGAAGGCGGTGAGGGTCTTGCCGGAACCGGTGGGCGCCGCGATCAACGTCGAGCGGCGCTGGCGAATCAACGGCCACGCCCTGGCCTGGGCGGCGGTGACCGCGGGAAAGGTGTGATTGAACCAGGCGCTGACGGCGGGGTGGAAGCCGCTCAGTGCACTGTCTGCGGGGATGGGCAGGTTCATAGAGTGATTTATGCGGGTGGGGGTTGGAAGTTACAAGTACCGCTCGGTTTATTAACGGCTCATGTGGTGAGGGCGCATTGAAATCCCGGACATCTACACTTTACGGATGACGGTTGCGCACTAAACCCGCAAAATGCAACGATTCCGGCATCTATCAACGGCATCGCCCGTGGGCGTTGTCGATACAGCCATTGTTTCAATCAGACTGGGCCTGCTGACTCTATGCGAATGCGCCTTATGTTACTGGGCGGCGGAAATGCCCTTGGGCAGGCGCTGATTCGCCTCGGTGCAGAGGAAGACATCGGTTTCCTCGCCCCCCGCCCGCCGCAAGACGGCTGGGACGCCGCGAGCCTGACGCAACTGCTCGACGACACTCGCCCGGACGCGTTGATCAACCTCGCCTACTACTTCGACTGGTTCCAGGCCGAGGCGGTCAGCGAGCAGCGTCTGGCCGGGCAAGAGCGGGCGGTCGAGCGTCTCGCCGAGCTGTGCCAGCACCACAACATCGTGTTGTTGCAGCCTTCGAGCTATCGCGTGTTCGATGGTTCTCGCGCCACCGCCTACAGCGAAAAAGACGAACCGGTGCCCTTGGGCCTGCGCGGTCAGGCGTTGTGGCGGATCGAACAAAGCGTGCGCGCCACTTGCCCGCAGCACGTGCTGCTGCGCTTCGGCTGGCTGCTCGATGACAGCCCCGACGGCAGCCTCGGACGTTTCCTCGCACGGGCCGAGCAGCCTGAAGAGCTGTTGCTGGCCGACGACCGTCGAGGTAATCCGACGCCGGTGGACGACGCTGCCCGGGTGATCATTTCGGTGCTCAAGCAACTCGACTGCGCCGCGCCGTTGTGGGGGACCTATCACTACGCCGGGCATGAGGCGACCACGCCGCTGGCGCTGGGGCAGGCGATCCTCACCGAAGCCCGGGCCCTGCATGCGCTGGCCATCGAAGCACCGACCGCCCAGGCTCACGCCGCGCGCCCGGACGCCGCCGAAGAGCCGCAACACGCAGTGCTGGCCTGCAAGAAAATTCTACACACCTTTGGAATCAAGCCACGCGCCTGGCGTGCGGCACTTCCCGGACTACTGGACAGGTTCTATCGCCATGGCTGACAGTCCCGTTTTAATCACCGGCGGCGCCGGTTTCATAGGCTCGCACCTGACCGACGCGTTGCTTGCCAAGGGCCATTCGGTACGCATTCTGGATGACTTGTCGACCGGCAAGCGCAGCAACCTGCCGCTGGACAATCCCAAGGTCGAGTTGATCGTCGGCGACGTCGCCGATGCCGCGCTGGTGGCTCGGGCTGTGGCCGGTTGCCGCGCTGTGGCGCACCTGGCGGCGGTGGCGTCGGTGCAGGCGTCGGTGGACGATCCGGTGAGGACGCACCAGAGCAATTTCATCGGTTCGCTGAATGTCTGCGAAGCCATGCGCCAGGCGGGCGTCAAGCGCGTGCTGTTCGCTTCCAGCGCTGCGATCTATGGCAATAACGGCGAAGGCGAATCGATCGATGAAGACACGCCCAAGGCACCGTTGACGCCCTACGCCTCGGACAAGTTGGCGAGCGAGCATTACTTCGATTTCTACCGGCGCGAGCATGGTCTTGAACCGGTGATTTTCCGCTTCTTCAACATCTTCGGCCCGCGCCAGGATCCGTCCTCGCCGTACTCCGGGGTGATCAGTATTTTCAGCGAGCGCGCGCAGAAAGGTTTGCCGATCACCGTGTTTGGCGACGGTGAGCAGACCCGGGATTTTTTCTACGTCGAAGATCTGGTCAAGTTGCTGATGCAGGGCATCGAAAAACCGCAGGCTGACGTCGGCGCAGTGAACGTTGGCTGGAATCAGGCGACCAGTCTCAAGCAATTGCTCGCCGCACTTGAGGAAGTGGTCGGTCAGTTGCCGCCCGTGAGCTACAGCCCGGCGCGCTCCGGGGACATTCGCCATTCGCGGGCCAATAACCGGCGATTGCTGGGGCGATTCAACGCCCCCGCGCAAACACCGATAAGCGTTGGCCTGGCGCGGTTGTTGGGACAATAGAAAAAGGCGCCTGTACAGGCGCCTTCTTTTGTTGCTGATCGTTCCCGTGCAGGGCGTGGAACGACCCATTCACCACCACGTGAATCCTTAGAACTTGTAACCCAGACCAACCATGTAGATGAACGGATCGACGTCCACGTTCACCCGTGCCCGGGTGCCCGGTGCCACCGCGTTGTTTTCCACGGTCGCGCGGGTATCGATGTCGATGTAGCGCACTTGGGCATTGATCATCACGCGATCGGTCAGCATGTAGTCGGCGCCGACCTGCCAGGCCATGCCCCAGGAATTCTTCGCCTTGAAGTTGCTGAAACCGGCGGCACTGGCATCGCTGCCAACGTGTTCGTCGTAGATCCAGGTGTAGTTGATGCCTGCGCCTACATACGGCTGGAAGTCGGATTTGGCGTCCAGCGGGTAGTACACAACGCTCAGTGTCGGCGGCAGGTGTTTGAGCGTACCCAGTTTGCCGTTGGCGGCGCTCAGCGCGGTGTTTTTCAGTTTCACGTCATGCTCGAACGGCGTCGCCGCGAGCAGTTCGATACCCCAGTTGCTGGTGAGCATGTAGGCGAAGTTGAGGCCCAGTTGCGTGTCGCTGCTCATGGTCGCCTTGCCACCCAGGTCGGCGCCGCTCAGCGGACCTTGATCGACCTTGACGCTGGAGCTGTCGGCGGTCGGGTTGGTGGTGATCGCGCCGGCACGAAGGATGATGTCGCCCGCCTCGTGGGCTTGGGCAAGCGGGGCTGCGAGCGCGAGGGTAACCAGCGAGGCGCCGAGCAAGGACTTGTTCATGGGGGCTCCAAAGGACGTTAAAAACTTTCGATGTCCAATGGTAAGCCGGCTAACAATTTGGTCTTTTGACGCAGCTCAATGAAAGTGGGATGGGGTTAGTTTTGTGGTGTTTTTGATGTGCCCATCGCGAGCAGGCTCGCTCCCACAGGAAAATGCATTCCAAATGTGGGAGCGAGCCTGCTCGCGATGACGGTGTTGCTGACTGCGCAAACCTGCCGGATTTCACTCCGGCAATTCATACATGTAAATCTTCTCCGCCTCCATCTGATACCCGGCATCCGCCAACTCGCTGGTCGACGCTTTGACTTGCATCGCACCTTCGATCCAGTACGGCTGATACAGCTCATCGAGCTTCACCCCGACCTCGCTTTTGACGTGCACGATCTGGTTCGACGGCGGTGGCGGCACGTGAATGCAGGCGCCGAAGTACGGCACCAGCAGGAAGTCCGTGGTGCGGCCGTCCTCACTCACTTCCAGCGGCACGATGTAGCCCGGCAGGCGAATGTTCTGGCCGTCGAGGGCTTTGACGACCGGCGCGTTGGGCATGTCCTGCCTGGCTGCCGGTGCCGACTCGGCGGACAGTGCATCACTCATCTTCGACATGTCATGCAGCGGTGTCATGTTCGGCACTTCCGGCAGCGCGTCCGGTGGAATCATTTCCGACCAGGTCAGCTCTTTCGGCTCGGCCGCCCACAGGGGGAGGGCGACCAGCATCAACAGCGCAAGGAAAGCGCGGGGCATTTTCAAAGTCCTCATAAACGGATCGACAGGCCATCGGCCAAGGATTGGCGATAAGCGCGCCAGGCCGGCACGCTGCCCATCAGCAGCGCGGCGATCAGAATGCCACCGAGCAGCGTCCATTCATATTCGCTGGGCCAGGCTAACGGTAAAAACAGCCCATAGTTGGCTTGCACGTATCCTTGGGCCACGGCGATGCATGCGTAAAGCAGGGCCACGCCTGCCACCACGCCGGACAGCGCCAGGGCAAACGCCTCAAGCACCAGCAACGTTGCAACATGCCATGGCCGCGCGCCCACCGAACGCAGAATCGCCATTTCGCGGCGGCGTTCGTTAAGGCTGGTGAGAATCGCCGTAAGCATGCCGATCAACCCGGTCAGCACGACAAACAGCGACACCACGAACAAGGCTTTTTCCGCCGTGCTCATCAGGCTCCACAACTCTTGCAGCGCTACGCCCGGCAGGATCGCCAGCATCGGTTCGCCACGGAATTCGTTGATCTCGCGCTGCAAGGCGAAAGTTGAAATCTTGCTGTTGAGGCCGAGCATGAACGCGGTGATCGCTTGCGGCGTCAGGTCCATGTTGCGGGCCTGCTCGGCACTGATCCGCCCGTTGCCCCGGGCCGGTACGCCGTTGTGCCAATCGATGTGAATCGCCTCCATGCCGCCGAGGCTGATGTGCAGTGTGCGGTCCACCGGTGTGCCGGTGCGCTTGAGAATGCCGACCACGGTGAACGGTTTGTCGTCGTGCTTGACCAGACTGATCGCCGCCACACCGTGGGCCAGCACCAGTTTTTCACCGAGTTTGTAGTGCAGCGCCTGCGCGACTTCGGCGCCGAGCACCACTTCGAAGGGGTCGGTGGCGAAGGCTCGGCCGTCGGCCAGTTCCAGGTGTTGTTGGCGGCCGTACTGGTAATGCTCGAAGTAGGCCTCGGTGGTGCCCATCACCCGATAGCCGCGATGGGAATCGCCGAGGGACATCGGGATCGCCCACTTCACTTTCGGGTTGTTGGCGAAGTGTTCGAAGCTGTCCCAGCGGATGTTGTTGGTGGCGTTGCCGATGCGGAACACCGAATACAACAACAAGTTGACCGAGCCGGAACGCGCGCCGACGATCAGGTCGGTACCGCTGATGGTGCTGGCGAAACTGGCCTTGGCTTCGGTGCGCACGCGCTCCACGGCCAGCAGCAGGCACACCGACAGGGCAATGGCGAACGCGGTGAGGATCGCAGTGAAGCGGCGGTTAGCCAGGCTGGCCATGGCTAGACGAAACAAATACATCTCAGACCTCGGACGGGGTGGCGGCGCGATTAAGCTCGGCCAGCGACAGGTTGCGATCGAACAGCGGCGCCAGGCTCTGGTCATGACTGACAAACAACAGGCTCGAGCCGGCTTCGCGGCACTCGGCAAACAGCAGGCGAATGAAGTTTTCCCGTGCGTCGTAATCGAGCGCCGAGGTCGGTTCGTCGGCGATCACAAGTTCCGGCTGACCGATCAACGCGCGCGCGGCGGCCACCCGTTGCTGCTGGCCGATAGACAGCGAATCGGCACGTCGACCGAGAATGTTTTCATCTTTCAGGCCAAGGTGGGCGAGCAGGGTGGCGGCGGCTTTAGTAACACTGCCGTGACGCTGTTTCGCCCGTTCGGCGCGCAATTTCGAGAAGTGGCAGGGCAGTTCGACGTTCTCGCGCACCGACAGAAACGGCAGCAGGTTGAATTGCTGGAAAATGTAGCCGGTGTGATCGACGCGAAAATGATCGCGGGCACCGGCCGAGAGTTCGGTCAGCTCCCGGCCGAGCAGGCGGATGCTGCCGCGGTCGGGTTTTTGCACGCCGCCGAGCAAGCCGAGCAGGGTGGTCTTGCCACTGCCGCTGGGGCCTTTGAGGAACAGGGTTTCGCCCGGTTCCAGGCGAAACGCCGGGATGTCCAGCAGCGGCGGGTGACCGGGCCAGCTGAAGCCCAGGTCAGACAGTTCGATGAGTGCTTGGGTCATATGGCGCCGGTCTGTTGAGAGATGAGCCCACAGGGGATCGTCCGTGGATTCAGAATTTCAGGCTGGCAGCCTTGGCCGTCACTTCAACCCCTTGCTGCCCGCTTGGTCCGATCAGTTGTACCTGAATTTTCTGGGTGGCCGGGAAGGTATTGAAAATGTTCGCCAGATCCAGGGTCTTCAGCGCGCCCGGCGTGGCGCAGGTGAACCGGTAATGGGCATGGATTTCGCTGTGGTCGTGGTGATGCGCGTCCTTGGCGTCCTCATCGTGATCATCGTCGGCATCTGGTTTGTCGCCGAACAACGGGCTTTCCAGTTCCTGGCTCGCGACCACGCAGCCTGCGGCTTTCGGCAGGTTGAACAGCGCCAGTGGTTTCTCCAGCTGAGTACGAACGGCCGCCACTTTGGCTTTATCGGCATCGGTGGTGGCGGCATGCTCGAAGCCGACCAGGTTCATCGCCGGGCTTTGCAGTTCCAGCTCCAGGGTCTGCCCGTCCAGTGCCGCGTTGAGGCGACCGACACCGTGCTCGTGGGCGCCAAGGCTGCCGTGTTCATGATCGTGATCGTGGTCATGCTCGTCAGCCGCATGGGCGACGGCCAGGGGCAACAAGGCAAACGGCAAAGCGAGCAGCAGACGACGCATGGCGAGTCTCCGGTAGGTAAATGAAGAGTTTGTTATGTAATCTTATAACGTAAGTGTGGAGAGTTTGACTGGCTGCTTGGCGTTGCACAAGTCCCATGGGAGCATGCAAGTCAGAAATGTGCAGGAGCAGACTCATGTTGCGAATTCGCGGAAGCATCGGCGACTGGCCGGTGGATTTGACCCTGGAGATGGATGACGCTGACTGGGCGCGGCTGGGTGCGCAGTTGACCGTGGAAAAAACCGAGGTCAGCGCTGCGCCGGCCAAACCGCAGAATCAGGACGATGCGCTGTGGCAGATCGCCAGGGACCTGTTGCGCAAGGCAGGGCAGTTGAGTGGGCCGGATTTGCTGGAGCAGCTGGAAGGGCTGACCGGCAATGCGTCGGCGGGCAAACGCCTGTTGGTGCGTTTGCGCCATAGCCCGGACGTGAAGGTCGAGAGCGGCGGGGATACGCCGCTCTACCGCTGGTCGTTGGAGCGAGCTTAATAAAGCGCAGCAAACAACTTGCGGCGGTAGGTGCTCACCAACGGATGATCGTTGCCGAGCAGTTCGAACACCTGCAGCAAGGTCTTGTGCGGCAAGCCTTCGCTGTAGCTACGGTTACGGATGAACAGCTTGAGCAGGGCATCCAGTGCGGCGTCGTATTGCTGACGGGCCAGTTGCTGGATCGCCAGTTGATAAACCGCCTCGTCGTCCTGCGGGTCTTTCGCCAGTCGCGCCTTCAGGTCAGCAGCATCCGGCAGATTCCTGGCCAGCCCGAGAAACTTGATCTGCGCCTTGGCACCGGCCAGGGCAGCCTTGTGCTCATCGCTTTTGACCGCGTCGAGCACCGCCTGCGCTTCGTCCAGCTCACCGCGTTCGGTGAGGCAGCGGGCGTACAGGATCAACGCCTTGGCGTTGGTGTTGTCTTCGCCCAGGATCACTTTGAGCAAGGCTTCGGCATCGGCAAAGCGGCTATCGTCAAACAGTGCCTGGGCCTGTTCGAACGGATCGGCGGCGGCTGGCGGCGGCATTTGCACATGGGGTTCGAGCAGGGCGCGTACGGCCGATTCCGGCTGCGCTCCGGCAAAACCGTCCACCGGTTGACCGTCCTTGAACAGCACCACGGTCGGCAGGCTACGGATACCGAAGCGGGCGACGATGTCCTGTTCGATGTCGCAGTTGACCTTGGCCAGCAGCAACTCGCCCTGATAGCTCTCGGCGATGGTCTGCAGCATCGGCATCAGTACTTTGCACGGCGCACACCATTCGGCCCAGAAATCCACCAGTACCGGTTTGTGGAAAGAGTTCTCGATCACTGACTGGTCGAAATCGGCAGTCGTGGCGTCGAAGATGTACGGCGTTTCCTGACTCATGGGCAATCTCGTAGAAGCGTGAATGGGGCAACTATACGGCTTGGTGGGGTCGCGCCGGAAGCGGGGTGTTCGTTAGAGATGCTTCGTTTGACAGGACGTCATCGCGAGCAGGCTCGCTCCCACACTGGAATGCATTCCCTCTGTGGGAGCGAGCCTGCTCGCGATGCTTTTAGCTGCGGCTGGCGTGGTACAGGCTCACATGCCGAAATTCTTCCGGCTCGGCCAGGTCCGGCAAGGTCATTGCCTCAAGCATTTCGATACGCCGGTACAGCGGATGACGAAAATCCCGCACCCGAGAATCCGCCACCAGCGCTTCGCGGCCGCGACTGAGAAACTCGTCGAGCAGCGGCAGGTTCGCCCGGTCGTACAACACGTCTGCCACCAGGATCAGATCGAAGCGATCGGCCTCGGTGAAAAAATCGGTCGAGTAGCTGAGCTGTACATGATTGAGTTCGGCATTCGCCCGACAGGCGGCAATCGCCAGCGGGTCGAGGTCACAGGCCACCACTTCCAGTGCCCCGGCCTTCATAGCGGCAATCCCTGCCACGCCAGAGCCGGCGCCGAAATCCAGCACCCGCTTGCCTTCGACCCAGTGGCGGTGTTCGGCGAGGTAACGAGCCACCGCCAACCCGCTGGCCCAACAGAAACTCCAGTAGGGCGGCTCGTGCAGGATGCGCCGGGTTTCTTCCGGGCTGAAGGCGCGGTCCATGTTGTCGCCATCGATCAGCCACAGCTTCAGGTCGGTCTGCGGAAGTTCACAGGCGACCAATTGCGCATCACCGAGCAACTCACCCAGCGCCCGTTGCAGGTCGAGCGGTGCACTCATGGCGCTTTGACGAACTGCAACTGGCCCAGCGTCTGGGTCGTCGGCTGGCTGATCAGTTGCGACGGCAGATGCAGGATCAACTGACCGGACTGGCTGGCGCGACCACGCAGTTCAACCCGCGCACCGGCCGGGAAGGACTCCGGATTGAAGCGCAGGTGGAATGGCAATACCTGGTTGTTGCCGATCAGGCTGGAGCTGGCGAGCAATTGTTGCGGCCGGTCTTTGTCGTCGATCACCAGCAGTGCGAGTTCGACCTCGGCACCGGTCGGCACACCCTGGAGGGTGCCGCTCAACTCGCGCTGAAACGCGGGCAACGGGCCGAGTTCGGCGGCCTCCTTGGCTTTTTTCTGCGCTTGTTGCGGCGCAGGGCCCGGGGTCGGTGGCTGGGGCTGCGGTGCATCGCTGCTGCAGGCCACCAACAGGCTAAAAAGACTGAGCAAAACGAGCGGACGTAACGACATTGGCAGCTCCGGAAAGATGAAATCCATGGATCAAGTGATCATCCCGTCTGTATACCGCAAACCCTATGGCTTGTCTTGCCACCGGGATGCGCTACCATGGCCCTCCCTTTTTTTGTTGCCTGCCACCATGCACTGTCCCTTCTGCGGTGCCAACGACACCAAGGTCATCGACTCGCGTCTGGTCGCCGAGGGCGAACAGGTGCGCCGCCGGCGTGAATGCCTGGCCTGCGGCGAACGTTTCACGACGTTCGAGACGGCTGAACTGGTGTTGCCGCGCCTGATTAAAACCGACGGCAGTCGCCAGCCGTTCGACGAAGAAAAACTCCGCGCCGGCATGCAGCGCGCGCTGGAAAAGCGCCCGGTGAGTGTCGAGCGCCTCGAGTCGTCGCTGGTGCACATCAAACACAAACTGCGCGCCACCGGCGAACGCGAGGTCAAATCCCTCGTGGTGGGTGAGCTGGTGATGGCCGAGCTGCAGAAGCTCGATGAAGTCGCCTATATCCGCTTTGCCTCGGTGTATCGCCGCTTCCAGGACCTCAACGAGTTCCGCGAAGAGATCGATCGCCTGGCCCGTGAGCCGGTGAAAGAATGACCACATCCGCCGAACAGGCCGTCCTCGACGCGCACTACATGGCTCGCGCGCTGGAATTGGCGCGCAAGGGTCACTACACGACACACCCCAATCCGCGGGTTGGCTGTGTGATCGTCAAGGACGGGCAGATTGTCGGCGAAGGCTGGCATGAGCGCGCCGGTGAACCCCACGCCGAAGTCCATGCCTTGCGCGCCGCCGGTGAGCGGGCCCGGGGCGCCACGGCTTACGTTACCCTCGAACCTTGCAGCCACCATGGCCGCACGCCGCCCTGCGCCGATGCGCTGGTGAATGCCGGTGTGGCGCGGGTGGTCGCGGCGATGCAGGACCCTAATCCGGAAGTCGCCGGTCGTGGCCTGCAACGTCTGGAACAGGCGGGCATCGCCACCAAAAGCGGCGTGCTGGAAAGCGAAGCGCGCAAACTCAATCAAGGCTTCCTCAAACGCATGGAACACGGCTTGCCGTTCGTGCGGGTCAAGCTGGCCATGAGCCTCGACGGCCGCACCGCGATGCAAAGCGGTGAAAGCCAATGGATCACCGGCCCGGCGGCGCGTTCGGCGGTGCAACGCCTGCGTGCCCAGGCCAGCGTGGTGCTGACTGGCGCCGATACGGTGCTGGCGGACAATGCGCGTTTGACCGTGCGCGCCGATGAGCTCGGTCTGGATGCCGAACAAACCGCACTGGCCATGAGTCGGCCGCCACTGCGTGTGCTGGTCGATGGCCGTCTGCGGGTGCCGCTGGATGCGCCATTTTTCAAGGCCGGTCCGGCGCTGGTCGCTACTTGCGTGGCGGTGGAAGAGCAATACGCCAACGGCCCGGAATGCCTGATCGTGCCGGGTTACGATGGGCAGGTCGATCTACGTCAGTTGCTGGTCGAACTGGCCAACCGTCAGGTCAATGAAGTGCTGGTCGAGGCCGGCCCACGGCTGGCGGGGGCCTTTGCCCAGCTCGGTCTGGTGGACGAGTTCCAGATTTTCATCGCCGGCAAGTTCCTGGGGTCTTCGGCGCGGCCATTGCTGGATTGGCCGCTCGCGCAAATGAAGGATGCGCCCGAGCTTAAAATCACCGAAATTCGCGCGGTGGGCGATGACTGGCGGGTCACTGCCATTCCTTCGCCAGCAGCCAGCGTATAATTCCCGGCCATCGCTATAGCGCTGGCTTTGTTCTCGAGGAGAACCTCATGTTTACCGGCATCATCGAATCCATCGGCAGTATTCGTGCATTGACCCCAAAGGGCGGTGATGTACGGGTTCACGTCGACACCGGCAAGCTCGACCTGAGCGACGTCAAACTGGGCGACAGCATCGCGGTCAATGGCGTGTGCCTGACCGCCGTTGAGCTGCCAGGCAACGGCTTCGCGGCGGATGTCAGCCGTGAAACCCTCGACTGCACCGCCATGAACGACCTCAAAAGCGGCAGTCCGGTCAATCTGGAAAAAGCCCTGACCCCGACCACGCGCCTGGGCGGTCACCTGGTCAGCGGTCACGTCGA
This sequence comes from Pseudomonas reinekei, assembly GCF_001945365.1. Taxonomy (GTDB): domain Bacteria; phylum Pseudomonadota; class Gammaproteobacteria; order Pseudomonadales; family Pseudomonadaceae; genus Aquipseudomonas; species Aquipseudomonas reinekei. Next base: position 41,983 of record NZ_MSTQ01000018.1, on the reverse strand, counting down.
TGGCGTGGGCGAAGTGGTTGCCCGCACCGAGAACGCCCGCGCCGTGGAATTCCGCATTCGCGCGCCGAAAGAACTGGCCAGGTACATCGCCCATAAGGGTTCGATCAGTGTCGACGGCACCAGCCTGACCGTGAACGCGGTCGATGGCGCCGAGTTCCTGTTGACCATCATTCCGCACACCCTGAGCGAAACCATCATGGCGTCGTACCAGCCAGGTCGCCGGGTGAACCTGGAAGTGGACTTGCTGGCCCGTTACCTGGAGCGCTTGCTGCTGGGCGACAAGGCCGCAGAGCCTGCTTCCAGTAACATCACCGAAAGCTTTCTGGCCGCCAACGGCTACCTCAAATCCTGAGCTCTAATTTCGAAAGAAGGGGGGTGCCTTGTGGCGCTCAATAGCATCGAAGAACTGGTTGAAGACATCCGCCAAGGCAAGATGGTCATCCTCATGGATGACGAAGACCGCGAGAACGAAGGCGACCTGATCATGGCCGCCGAGTGCTGCAAGCCCGAGCACATCAACTTCATGGCCAAGCACGCCCGTGGCCTGATCTGCATGCCGATGAGCCGTGAGCGTTGCGAGCTGCTCAAGCTGCCATTGATGGCGCCGCGCAACGGTTCCGGGTTCGGCACCAAGTTCACCGTCTCGATCGAAGCGGCCACCGGCGTGACCACCGGGATCTCCGCCGCCGACCGTGCGCGCACCGTGCAAGCGGCTGCCGCCCGCGATGCCAAGGCTGAAGACATCGTCAGCCCGGGCCACATTTTCCCGCTGATGGCCCAGGCCGGCGGCACCCTGGCTCGTGCCGGCCACACCGAAGCCGCATGCGACCTGGCGCGCATGGCCGGTTTCGAGCCGAGCGGTGTGATCTGTGAAGTGATGAACGACGACGGCACCATGTCCCGTCGCGCCGAGCTGGAAGCGTTTGCCGCTGAACACGACATCAAGATCGGCACCATTGCCGACCTGATTCACTACCGGATGATCCACGAACGTACCGTTCAGCGGATTGCCGAGCAGCCGCTGGACAGCGAACTGGGCCAATTCAACCTGGTGACCTATCGTGATTCCGTGGAAGGCGATGTGCACATGGCACTGACCCTGGGCAATGTCTGCGCCGAAGAACCGACCCTGGTTCGGGTGCACAACATGGACCCGCTGCGCGATTTGCTGATGGTCAACCAGCCCGGCCGCTGGAGCCTGCGCGCCGCCATGGCCAAGGTTGCCGAGGCTGGCAGCGGTGTGGTGCTGCTGCTCGGTCACCCGCTCGATGGCGATGTGTTGTTGGCGCATATCCGCGAAACCGCCGATCACACGGCAGTTAAAAAACCGACCACCTACAGCATTGTCGGTGCCGGTTCGCAGATCCTGCGTGACCTCGGTGTGCGCAAAATGCGCCTGATGTCGGCACCGATGAAATTTAATGCGATATCCGGTTTCGATCTGGAAGTTGTAGAATACGTGCCCTCCGAATAATGACCGGTTGTTTACGGCCTTGAATTCGCGGTTCAAATATCACTGAGGGACGCGTACGAGACGCGTCCCGGCTCTTTAAGAGATCTAACGAATGACCCTGAAGACCATCGAAGGTACCTTCATCGCCCCTAAAGGCCGCTACGCTTTGGTAGTGGGCCGTTTCAACAGCTTCGTCGTTGAAAGCCTGGTCAGCGGTGCAGTTGATGCCCTGGTTCGCCACGGCGTGAGCGAAAGCGACATCACCATCATCCGCGCCCCTGGCGCCTTCGAAATCCCGCTGGTTGCGCAGAAAGTCGCTCAGAAAGGCGAGTTCGCAGCAATCATCGCCCTGGGCGCGGTCATTCGTGGCGGTACTCCGCACTTCGAATACGTGGCTGGCGAGTGCACCAAAGGTCTGGCCCAGGTGTCCATGGAGTTTGGCGTGCCGGTCGCTTTCGGCGTCCTGACCGTTGATTCCATCGAACAAGCCATTGAACGTTCCGGCACCAAGGCCGGTAACAAAGGTGCTGAAGCTGCCCTGTCCGCTCTGGAAATGGTCAGCCTGCTGGCGCAGTTGGAGGCCAAGTGATTAGCGACGAAAGCGATCGTTTCAACCCGCGCGATCCAAAGCCTGCGGATGCCGGCAAGCCATCGAAAAGCGTCAAGCGTCGCGAAGCCCGTCAGCTCGCGACGCAGGCGCTGTACCAATGGCACATGGCCAAGCAGTCGTTGAACGAGATCGAAGCGCAGTTCCGGGTCGATAACGATTTTTCCGATGTCGATGGCGCGTACTTCCGCGAAATTCTGCACGGGGTTCCGCAGTTCAAGACCGAAATCGACACCGCACTCACGCCTTGCCTCGATTTGACCATCGAAGAGCTGGACCCGGTTGAACTGGCGGTTTTGCGCCTGTCGACCTGGGAACTGCTCAAGCGCGTCGACGTGCCGTACCGCGTTGTGATCAACGAAGGTATCGAACTGGCCAAGGTTTTCGGTTCCACCGACGGCCACAAGTTCGTCAACGGTGTGCTCGACAAGCTGGCCCCGCGTCTGCGTGAAGCTGAAGTCAAGGCGTTCAAGCGCTAACCTGCGCTTGAACTGCCATTGCCATGGGTGAGTTTGAGCTGATCCGCAATTTCTTCGCCGCCGCGCCCTGTGCGCAGGGCGGCGAAGGTGTTGCCCTCGGGATCGGCGATGATTGCGCCTTGCTGGCCGTTCCTCCCGGGGAACAGTTGGCCATTTCTACCGATACGCTGGTGGCCGGCGTGCATTTCGCCGACCCCTGCGATCCGTTTCTGCTCGGTCAGCGCTCGCTGGCCGTGGCAGTCAGCGACCTGGCCGCCATGGGCGCCACTCCGGTTGCCTTTACCCTGGCCCTGACCTTGCCGACGGTGACCGCCGATTGGCTGCAAGCCTATGCCCGTGGTTTGAATCGGATGGCGCAAAGCTGCGGCGTGGCGTTGGTTGGCGGCGATACCACTCGCGGGCCGTTGAGCCTGACCATGACCGTGTTCGGTCGCGTGCCGTCCGGCAAAGCGTTGACTCGCAGTGGCGCACAGCCGGGCGATCTGTTGTGTGTCGGCGGAGAGTTGGGGAATGCCGCCGGCGCATTGCCGTTGGTGCTCGGCCAGCGTACGGCAGAAGCGGCCATTGCCGGCCCGTTGCTGGCGCACTATTGGTCGCCGCAACCACAGCTTGGTCTGGGCCAGGCTCTGCGCGGCAAGGCCACTTCGGCGATGGATATTTCCGATGGCCTGCTTGCCGATTGCGGGCATATCGCCCTCGCTTCAAAAGTCTGTCTTCAGGTTGAGCGTGACCGGTTGCCGTTGTCGCAGGCGTTGCTGGCATTCCTTGGCCAGTCCGATGCACAAAGCGCGGCCCTGAGCGGCGGTGACGATTACGTGCTGGCGTTTACCTTGCCGTCCGTCGAGTTGCCGGCGCTGCTGGCCAACGGCTGGCCGATTCATGTCATCGGCCGTGTCGGGAACGGGCAGGGCGTGACGCTGCTGGACGCCGATGGGCAGGACATCACCCCGCAAACCCGGGGTTATCAACATTTTCGGGAGTCACCGTGACAGATCATCCCAAGCAGGTCCCGGCGGAATTCGTACCGCCGTCGGTCTGGCGTAATCCCTGGCATTTCCTGGCGTTCGGCTTCGGCTCGGGCACCTTGCCAAAGGCACCGGGCACCTGGGGGTCGTTAGTTGCGCTACCCTTTATTCCGTTGTGGCAGATGTTGCCCGATTGGGGCTACTGGCTGATGCTGGGCATCACCATGCTGTTTGGCTTCTGGCTGTGCGGCAAGGTGGCTGATGATTTACGCGTGCACGACCATGAAGGCATCGTCTGGGATGAGATGGTCGGGATGTGGATTACCCTGTGGCTGGTGCCCGAAGGATGGCAGTGGTTGTTGGCGGGTTTTTTGGTGTTCCGTTTCTTCGATATTCTCAAGCCGTGGCCGATTCGCTGGATCGACCGGCACGTTCACGGCGGCGTCGGGATCATGCTTGATGACGTATTGGCCGGGGTGTTTGCCTGGCTGGCGATGCAAGGATTGGTGTGGATATTCGCCTAAGGGGTTAAGTGGGAGATCTAGGGATGGCTCGGCGCGGGTTGTTGGCGATGGTGTTGGTCTTGTTTGGCTCATTCGTCCAGGCGGGTGACGCGACCACGACGACGCCTTCGGTGGTTCAACTCGCCAGCGAAGAATGGGAAGACTACACCGCCGCCGATGGACACGGCCTCGCTTGGGACGTGCTGCGCAAGGTCTTTGAGCCGGCAGGCGTCACGCTGAAGATCCGCACCGAACCTTACTTGCGCTCCATGGGCCTGGCCGAGCGCGGTGAGGTCGACGCCTGTGTCGGCTCCTACCGTGACGAATTGCCCGGGCTGATCTATCCCAAGTGGAATTTCGACACCGATCACATCTATGCCCTGGGGTTGGCCAGCAGCCCGGTGCCCACGCCGCAAACCCTGGGCGACTATCGACTGGCCTGGGTCCGGGGTTATGACTACCAGGATTATCTGCCCAACGTTCGCCGTTACAACGAAGTGCTGCGGCGGACCGGCATTGTCTCTATGCTGACTCAAAATCGTGCCGACTTTTACATCGATGCACTGACAGAAGTCGAATACGTGCGCAGTCGGGCCAAGGATCCATCGCAGTTGCGCAGCACCCATATCGCGGAATTACCGTTGTACCTGTGTTTCGCCAAGACCCCCAATGCCCGCGCCCTGGCGAAGCTGTTTGACCAGCGCATGGAGGTGTTGGTGAACAGTGGCGAGCTGAAGCCGATCTTCGAACGCTGGAAACAACCGTACCCATTTGAAGAGCATTAACACGGTTTGTTGCGGTCGGCGATTACCCCTTGCGGAAGTTGTCACGGCGGATATCAAACTTTTTGATAGTTATTGCCGATAATTCAGCCTAAGCGTCGTCTGGAACGTGCTGTTACAATGCCGACCTGCGAATCTTAAGACTCTTTAGATCAGGAGCACACCGGTGCCTGTCGTTTTTGTCGCCGCTTCCAAGCTGCCAACGCCTTTTGCGCAATTCACCATGCACGGTTTTCTCGACGAAGCCACCGGCCGCGAGCACGTTGTGCTGAGCCTGGGTGAGATCGCCGATGGCGCTCCGGTACTCGGCCGGTTGCATTCCGAATGCCTGACGGGCGATGCCTTGTTCAGCCAGCGTTGCGACTGCGGCTCGCAACTTGAAGCCGCCCTGCAGGCCATTGCCCGTGAAGGCCGCGGCGTGTTGCTGTACTTGCGTCAGGAAGGGCGTGGCATTGGCCTGTTGAACAAGATCCGCGCCTACGAGTTGCAGGACGGCGGTGCCGACACCGTTGAAGCCAACGAGCGCCTGGGCTTTGCTGCCGACCAGCGCGATTACGCCATGTGCCTGCCGATGCTGCAGCACCTGGGTGTCAAGTCCTTGCGTCTGATGACCAACAACCCGCGCAAGGTCAAAGCCTTGACCGACATGGGCATCGTGGTTGCCGAGCGCGTGCCGCTGCACACCGGCCATAACCCGCACAACAAACTCTACCTGGCGACCAAGGCCAGCAAACTCGACCACATGATGGGTAACGAACATCAAGGCGAGGTAGATCGGGCGTGACGCGCGGTCAGGTACGGCGGCGACTGTCCGTCAACTGGTGGCAGTACCTGGCGCTGGCCTTGTTGCCGCTGTTCGTGATCAACGGCGTATTCGGCCAGAGCGAGGCGATTTTGCCGGTGCTGGCGATGCCGTTGTTCATCGCCGGTGTCGCCTCGATGTTTGTCAGCCTGAAGTTTTTCGGTGGCTACAAACACGCATTGATCGCCACTCAGAAAGCCCTCGATACCCCTGAAGAACCTGCCGCGTGGATCCGCCTGGCAGCCAAGCGCCGAACGGCGTTCCTCGTCGCCGGCCTGCCAGCATGGATCGGTGCACTGGCCGTGTTCGTGGGGCTGGAAGCGGTACCGCTGATGTTGCTGGCGCTGTCGACCACGGTGCTGTTCTATCTCTACCGTATTCCGCGTCAGCTCGGTTGATGCGTGCGATCTGGCTGACGGTTTTGCTGTTGGCCTTCAGCGGTTCTGCAGCCGCAGTCGAGCGAGTCGTCAGCCTCGCGCCTTCTCTCTCTGAAATCGTCGTTGAACTGGGTTCGGCCGACCTGCTGGTGGGCGTGCTGGATGCCGGTGAGCGTCCTGTCGAACTCAAAGGCCTGCCTTCCGTTGGCCGCTACGGCCAATTGGACATGGAGCGCTTGCTCAGCCTGCAGCCCGATTTGCTGCTGCTCTGGCCCGGCAGCGTTGGTCCGGCCCAGCGTGAGCAACTCAAGCGTTTGAACATCCCGACTTATGTCGCCGAACCCCACGATTTCCAACAGCTCACCGCGCAGATCGAAGCGATAGCCGCTCGGCTCGGGCGACCGGAGCGGGGCGCGGCACTGGCGACCGGTTTGCGTCAGCGACTGGCGGACCTGCGCCAACGCTATCGTCGGGATCAGCCGTTGCGGGTGTTCTACCAGGTGTGGGATCGGCCGCTGTACACCATCGGCGGTGGGCAGATCATCAGCGATGCGCTGCAGGTGTGTGGGGCGCGAAATGTATTCGACGAGCAGACATTGCCAGCGCCGCAAGTCAGCGTGGAGGCGGTGTTGCAGCGCAATCCCGAGATGATTCTGGTCAGCGATCAAACGCAACTCGATGCATGGAAAACCTGGCCGCAGGTGGCGGCTGTAAAGCAAGGGCAGTTGCGCCTGGTGACGGACAAAGGCCTGGAGCGCCCAAGCGGGCAGATGATCGAGGCGACTGCCAGGCTGTGCCAGTTGATCGCCCCCGATCGCTAGGCCGAGGCGCAGCCACTGCGCCAGCTGCGTGGTACCGCTAACAGGAAACGACCGGCAAACTTTTTTGCCGGTTTGCCACCACGGGTGACCGCAGGTTTCGTCGAACCAACTATTGTCATCGAGCAGGGCTTTGCCCGTATCGGCAAAACGCCCCAACGTCAGGCCTGACTTCAACATTGAGTAGAACGTCACCCCGAGGGTTTTCAAGGAGCTTCAAATGAAATACTCGTCCATGGTCGAGCGCATCAGCGGCGAAACCGTCACCGCCTGGGACATCCACTACGCCGCGTGTGATGCGCAGGCACGGGGTGAAGATGCGATCGTGCTGAGCATCGGCGATCCGGATTTCGCCACCGCCGATGAAATTTGCGCCGCAGCGGTTCAGGCAATCAACGCAGGCGACACCCACTACACCCATGTGATCGGTCGGCCGGAACTGCGCGAAGCCGTTGCCTTAAAGCAGACGGCCTTGCTCGGCCAGCCGGTGTCTGCCGACAACGTAGCGCTGGTGGCCGGTGCGCAGAATGGCTTGTACGCGACGGCCATGTGCCTGTTCGAACAGGGTGATGAAGTGCTGGTGCCGGCGCCGATGTACCTGACGTATGCGGCAAGCATTCAGGCCTCGGGGGCGCTGCTGGTACCGATTGCCCAGCCCGCGGAAGATGATTTCCGCCTGACCCTCGCGGCCATCGAGGCAGTGGTCACCGACAAGACGCGCGGCATCGCCCTGGCTACGCCGAACAACCCCACCGGCAACGTCTACACCCATGAGGAGCTCGAAGCTGTGGCGCTGGTCGCTCAGCGTCACAACCTGTGGGTGATCAGCGATGAGGTCTACGGTCAGCTGACCTATGACCGTCCGCACCAGAGCGTGGCCACCTTCGAAGGTATGGCCGACCGCACCGTGGTGCTCAATAGCTTGTCCAAGTCCCACGCCATGACAGGCTGGCGGGTAGGCTGGGTGGTGGGCCCGCGAGCGCTGATCGGTCATCTGGATAACCTGCTGCTGTGCATGCTCTACGGGCTGCCGGGATTTATTCAGGCGGCTGCGCTCAAGGCGCTGGAGCTGGATGAGCAGGTGGTCAGCCATGCGCGGGAACTGTATCTGCGACGTCGAAACCTGGTGGTCGACGGCTTGCGCAATGTGCCGTTGCTCAAGTGCAAGGTGCCCGAGGCCGGCATGTTCATGTTGGTGGATGTGCGCGAGAGCGGGCTGTCGAGCACCGAGTTCGCCTGGCAGCTGTTCCGTGCAACCGGGGTTGCGGTGCTCGACGCCAGTGCGTTCGGCGCCAGCACCGCCGGATTTGTACGGATCTCGTTCACCGTTTCCGATGCCGCGTTAAGAGATGCCTGTCGTCGTATCGCAGGCTTTGTCGAAGGCCTTCAGGCGCGCAGCTGATACACCGATCTGAACGTTTCAGCGAGTGACTGGCCTCATGGGGGCCAGTCAAAACGCTAACAGTTCAAGCTCAGATTTCCGGCGTCCAGGTCACCCCGAACATCCACGCCCGACCTTCTTCGCGATACCCGTACTGGCTGCCGTCATGGCTGTACAGCGTGCGGCTGTAACCCTTGTCCAGCAGGTTATCCACCTTCAACTCCAGCTTGATCTCGCGATTGAGCGCCCAACTGCTGCGTAACCCCAGCAAGGCATAGCCGCCCAACGGTTGTTGATTGCTCAAGTCGTCGTAGCTGCTGCTCACTGCTTGCCAACTGACACCGAGGCCCAGTCGATCGAACTGCCGATCCAGGTCCAGGCTCACGGTGCGTCGTGCGCGACGGGCCAGGGTGTGCCCGCTGTCGCGATCCCGTGGGTCGATGATCGCCACGCCGAGGTTGCTTTGCCAGCCGAACAGTTCCTGTTTCAATGCGGCTTCGACGCCGTTGATCCGGGCCGAGGCGACGTTCTCCGGGCGCGAGTTGCTGCCGAAGATGATCGCGTCTTCAAGGTCCGTGCGGTACAGCGAGGCTTCCAGTCGGCTGTTTTCGGTCAACTGGCTGCGCCATTGCAGTTCATAGCTTTTCGAGGTTTCCGGCTTCAGGTCAGGGTTGCTGAAGTCGGGGTAATACAGGTCGTTGAAGGTGGGGGCGCGGAAGCCTTCGCTGTAGGTCAGCAGCACATCGTTGTTGGGGTTCAGCGGCAGGGTGAGGGTCCCGCTCCAGCTGTTCTGGCCACCGAATTGCTGGTTCTGGTCGCGGCGCAGGCCCAGTTCGGTGGAGAAACTGTCCGCCTGATAACGATGCTGGATGAATGCCGCACGGTTCCAGCGGCTGTTCTCGTCGAACGCGGTGCTGCTGTTGACCCGGTCTTCGTACCAGTCACCGCCGAGGATCAGGCTGTTGCTCTCGTTGAGTGTCAGGTCGTTCTGCCAGTTCAGCGAGTCGCGGTAGGTGTTGAATACGCTGCGTTCATCGCTGAGCTTGTCGAAGGTTTTCTCGCGGTTTTCGCTGTGGCCGAGTTCAATCCGGGTTTTCCACAGGTCGTTGACCCGCGCGTCGACGTAGCTGCTGACGCTGCTCACATCGAATCTGTTGTACGGCTGCTCCTGGACGGATTCGAAAGTATTCAGGTCGAAGCGGCCGAACGGATTGTCGTATTCACTTTTACCGCCGTTATCCAGCACGTTGGCGCCGATTTCGACGTCATCGCTCAACGCATGGCTCACGCTTATGCTGAACGATTTATTGCGGTACGCATCGTGATCGCTGTCGCTGGGGTACGACTCATGGGTGCGATCGATCCCGGCGGTTTCATCGAGGCTGGCGCCGAGATTGAAGCGAGTCTGTTCATCGCCGCCAGACAAATTGACGCTGCGCTCCCAGGTCTGGTGGCTGCCAAAGCCAACGTGCATCTGCGGGCGCAACCCCGGTTCGCTGCCACGCCGGGTAAAAATCTGGATCACCCCGCCAATCGCGTCGCTGCCGTAAATCACCGATCGCGAGCCGCGCAGCACTTCTACGCGCTCGACCTGTTCAATGTTGATGTGCTGCAGATTGCTGTCGCCCGAGGACGAATTGCCGATGCGTTGACCATCTACCAGCACCAGGCTCTGCGCTGACTGCGTGCCGCGAATGTAGATCCCCGGCAGACTGCCACGCCCGCCGGTTTGCGCGACTTGCACCCCGGGCACCCGACGCAGCAGGTCGGTAACGCTGTCTGGTTGCAGACGGTCGATGTCGTCGCGGGTGAACACGGTGTTGGCGGCACTGCTGTCGTTGCGCGCTTCGACCTGGCGGTTGGCGCTGATCAGCACGTCGGGCAGCTTCAGCGCCTGGTCGCGTTCAAAGGTGTCGGCCAGCAGCGGGCCGGACGGCAGAAGGGTCAGCGTCAGGGCGAAGGGGGAGAGTTTCATCGGCAGTCCGTGGGTGTTTCGTAGAGCACACAAATCAAATGTGGGAGCGAGCCTGCTCGCGATGGCGGTGTATCAGTCAACATCTGAGTCGACTGACAGTCCGTTATCGCGAGCAGGCTCGCTCCCACAGGGGTGCATGCATCCAGAGATTCAGATGTTCAGCAGTTGCAAACGCTCGCGGATCGAGGCCTCGATTCCGGTCTCGTCCAGCCCACACTCAGCCAGCATCTGCGCAGGCTTGGCGTGTTCGACGTAGATGTCCGGCAAGCCGAGGTGCAGCATCGACTTGAGGATGTTCTCGCGGGCGAGGAACTCGCTGACCGCGCCACCGGCGCCGCCCATGATCGCGTTCTCTTCGATGGTCACCAGCAATGTGTGGCTGCCAGCGATTTCGCGCACCAGGTCTTCGTCCAGCGGTTTGACGAAGCGCATGTCGACCACCGTTGCATCGAGCTTCTCTGCAACTTTCAGCGCTTCGGCCAACTGCACGCCGAACACCAGCAGGGCGACGTTGCTGCCTTGGCGGCGAACGACGCCTTTACCGATTTCGATCGGTTCGAGGTCTTTCTCGATGGTTGCATTCGGGCCGTTGCCGCGTGGATAACGCACGGCCGCCGGGCCTTCGTAAAGGTGACCGGTGGTGAGCATTTTGCGCAGTTCGTTCTCATCGCTCGGGGTCATCACCAGCATGCCGGGGATGCAGCGCAGGAACGACAGGTCGAAGCTGCCGGCGTGAGTCGGGCCGTCTTCGCCAACAAGACCGGCGCGGTCGATGGCGAACAGTACGTCGAGGTTCTGCACGGCGACGTCATGTATCAACTGGTCGTAGCCGCGCTGCAGGAAGGTCGAATAAATCGCCACTACCGGTTTGGCGCCTTCGCAGGCCATGCCGGCCGCCAGCGTCACAGCGTGTTGCTCGGCAATCGCCACGTCGAAGTAGCGCAGCGGGAAGCGTTCGCTGAAGGCCACCAGATCGGAGCCTTCCTTCATTGCCGGGGTGATCCCGACCAGGCGCGGGTCAGCCGCCGCCATGTCGCACAGCCACTCGCCAAATACACCGGAATACTTCGGCCCGCTGGCCTTTTTCGGCGCAGCGGCCGGGGCGTCCAGTGGTTCGAGTTTGGTGATGGCGTGGTAACCGATCGGGTCGACTTCCGCCGGGGCGAAGCCTTTGCCTTTCTTGGTGACGATGTGCAGGAACTGCGGGCCTTTCAGATCGCGCATGTTGCGCAGGGTGGCGATCAGGGTCGGCAGGTCGTGGCCATCGATCGGGCCGATGTAGTTCCAGCCCAGCTCTTCGAACAGCGTGCCGGGGACCAGCATGCCTTTGGCGTATTCTTCGGTGCGCCGGGCGATTTCCCAGGCACCGGGCAGTCGCGACAGCACTTTTTTGCTGCCTTCGCGCATGCTGGCGTAGGTGCGGCTGGAAAGAATCTTCGCCAGATAGTTCGACAGGCCACCGACGTTACGCGAGATCGACATGTCGTTGTCGTTGAGGATCACCAGCATGTTGGCGTCCACTTCCGGCGCATGGTTCAGCGCTTCGAACGCCATGCCGGCCGTCAACGCGCCGTCGCCGATCACCGCGATCGCCTTGCGATCACTGTTTTGCAGGCGGGCGGCAATCGCCATGCCCAGCGCGGCACTGATCGACGTGCTGGAGTGGCCGACGCCAAAGGTGTCGTACTCGCTCTCGGAGCGGCGCGGGAAAGCGGCAATGCCGTCCTTCTGGCGCAGGGTGCCCATGCGCTCGCGGCGACCGGTGAGGATCTTGTGCGGATAAGCCTGATGACCGACGTCCCACACCAGCCGGTCATCCGGGGTGTCGAAAACGTAATGCAACGCGATGGTCAGCTCGATCACGCCCAGGCCGGCACCGAAATGCCCACCGGTCTGGCCGACCGTGTAGAGCAATTCCAGGCGCAACTCATCGGCCAGGGTTTCCAGCTCGGCTTCGCCTAACCGGCGCAGGCCGTCCGGCGTGTTCGCGCGGTCGAGCAGGGGCGTGGTCGGGCGCTTGCGGGGAATCTCATGAAACGTCGTGGGCATCAGGCGAATCGTTATAGGTATAAAAGATGCGGCAGTTTACCTGATGCATCGGCCCCTGCCCACGCGTTGGTCTTTTTTGGCGGATACGCCGTCAGTTGCGCCGGTCGACGATATACCGGGCCAGGTCGCGCAACGGCTCTGCCGCCGCGTCAAACGGTCGCAGCGCGTGCAGGGCCTGATCGCGCAGTTCCAACGCGTAAGCCTTGGCCGCGTCGAGGCCGAGCAGGGCCGGGTAGGTCGGCTTGTCCCGGGCAATGTCCGCGCCCTGGCGCTTGCCGAGGGTTTCGGTATCGCTTTCGACGTCGAGAATGTCGTCCTGCACCTGGAACGCCAGGCCGATGGCCTGTGCATAAGTCTGCAGGGATTTCAGTTCGTCCTTCTCGGCACGGCCGCTGGCCAGGGCTCCGAGCTTGACGCTGACTTCGATCAACGCGCCGGTCTTGTGCCGATGCATGTATTCGAGGGCTTTTTGATCAAGCTTCAGGCCGACTGAGCCCAGGTCGATGGCTTGACCGCCGACCATGCCCGCCGGGCCCGCTGCCTTGGCCAATGCGCTGACCATGTGCAGGCGAATCTCTGCATGCGCATCGCTCAGGCGCGGGTCGAGCAGGGCGCTGAAGGCCAGGCTCTGCAAGCCGTCGCCGGCGAGGATCGCGCAGGCTTCATCGAATTTCTTGTGAGTGGTGGGCTGGCCGCGACGCAGGTCGTCATCGTCCATGGCCGGCAAATCGTCATGCACCAGCGAGTAAGCGTGGATCAACTCCACCGCGCAGGCGGCGCCGTTGGCTTGCTCAGGCTTGCCGCCCAACGCTTCGCAGGCCGCGTAGGCCAGCAAGGGACGAACGCGCTTGCCGCCGTTCATCACGCTGTAGCGCATGGCTTCGTACAACCGCGCCAGTTCAGGGCTCGGTGCGGTGAACAAGGTGTCCAGCGCCGCATTGACCCGACCCTGGCTGGTCGCCGAATACGCTTCAATCATTCTGGCAGGTCCGCGTCGAAGGGTTCCTCGGCCAACTCGCCATCCCGTTCGAGCAGCACCTGAACCTTTTGCTCGGCCTGGGCCAGCGCCGCCTGGCAATCGCGGGTCAGACCGATACCTTGCTCGAAAGCGGTCAACGAATCTTCCAGCGACAATTCGCCATTCTCCAGTCGCTCGACCAGCGTTTGCAGGTCGGCGAGGGATTGTTCGAAATCCAGTGCAGCTTTTTTGCGGGCCATGGCGGCGATTTCCGGTTGACGTTAAACCGGCGCGACACTAGCAGATAGGGGGTTCATGGGCAAATGAGCGGGGTGATTCCCGCCGCATTTTCAATGGGGTCCGATTGTGATGATGCGCAGCAGCGTCTAACCTTCGCGCCATCGATGACCCAACCGTCACGGGTCTTTCAGACGAAACGCAGTATCTACATCTGTAACGCGCCGAGGATCAGGCGCAAGGTTTCGTCATGCATGGCAGGAGGCGTCACATGCGCTTATTTTTTTTGCTGCTGATCGGGTGGGTCTGTGTGCCGGCAATGGCCACGCCGGGTGCCGAATTGTCGGAACCGGTGGGCGGCTGGCGCTTTAATGGTTTGCTGGACCGCACGGAAAACCCGCGAGTCGCCTATCCCACGCCACCCATCGACCGGGGCGTGCAGCGAAATCGCACGATGATCGAAGGCCAGCTCAAGGCCATCGGTACGCAACGCGGGCCCCACACGCTGGCGGTCAATGGCAACCCCCTGAACCTGTACACCGACGATCAGGGGCGTTTCGCCCGGCCGTACGCGTTCGGCGCCGGTTCCAACAGCGTCGAAGTGCGCAGTGCCGAAGGTCAGTCGCTCAAGCGCGTTCAATTCTATGAAGCCAATCATTTACGTACGCCGGCGCGGATTCGCGTGGTGTTGGGCTGGGATGACCCGAAGGCCGAACTCGATCTGCACATCATCACGCCTGACGGCCAACACGCGTTTTGGGCTCACTCGGCGCTGACCAACGGCGGCGGCCTCGACCCGGACGGCGTCGACGGTCCCGGCCCGGAAATGTTCACCATGACCGCACCGCTGCATGGCACCTATCTGGTTTACGTCAACTATTGGGGCAACTTCGGCAGCGGCGGCTATAACTTCGATGAGGCTGGCAACCAGAACGAGGTGATCACTTCGCAGATCAACCTGGTGCTCAACGAAAACACGGTCGACGAAAAACGCGAGACTTTCATCGTGCCCTTGCGGGCCATCGGTGACCTGCTGCTGGTCAAGACTTTCAACTATTAAGCATCCCGCACCACGGATGACATCGGGTTTTGTGAAATGAGCGATAACACCGTTACCCCGGCTGCCGAAACACCGAACGCCAAACCGTCCCGTCGCTGGCCGGCCATTGTGGTCGGGCTGTGCCTGGTCGCCGGTGTGGCCGCTGGCATGGGCTGGCTGATGAAAAAAAGCACCGCGCCGGCGCCGCAACTGGCGGCGGAAAAACTGGGCATGAGCCGCCCCGATGGTTTGCTCGAAACCCGTTCCTTGAGCCAATTGCCCAAGGATTTGCTGGCCGTGCCGTTCCTCAAGGAAACCCTGACCGAAGATTTCGTCTTCTATTACGAAGCCCACGCCGATCGCCTCGGCCTGATCGGCAGCTTGCGGCGGATCATCTACGAACATGACCTGAAGTTGCAGGACACACTGATCGAGCAACTGTTCGACCAACCGGCGGACGTCGCGCTGTGGCGCGGGGCGGATGGGCGGCTCAAGGAATTTCTGCTGGTGATGGATCGCGGTGGCCTGGCCAAAGTGCTGGAACCGCTGGCAAAAGTGGCGCTGGATGATTCGCAACTGAGCAAAGTCGCAGACGTGAAAGTCGGCACCGATGACGTGGCGCTTTATCAGCTCACCTACAACGCCAGCAGGGCGCTGGTGTTCGGCTCCCATGGCGACAAACTGGTGGTGCTGTCCAACCCGACCAGGCTTTACGACCCTGACAGTGGCGTGACACTGGAAGCGGGCGGCGTTTCAACCAAGGCCATCGCGGCGCTGCTCAACGGCGAAAAACTGTTCCCCGAAGCCTTCGGCCTGCCACCCCGTGCGCCGGAGGTGAAACAGCGCCTGTCGGTCAACGCCAGTGTGTTGGCCATGGGTTATCAGCGCTTCATTCCCAACTTCGCCGGCTTGCGTTTCGACATGGACGATAAAGGCTGGCACAGCTTCCTGGCCATGGATGAGCTGGAGAATCAGCCAGACTTCGATTTCAAACCGGTCTGGCAAGCCATGCCCATGGGCGCCAGCGCTTGTGTGGCGCTGCCGCTGGCCGCTGAACAACAGACACCGTTGCTGGTAAAACTCGGTGCCGAAGAGCGCGCCGCTCAAGCGTTGACCGAGCACATGGGCGGTGCGGCAGGGCTTTGCTGGTACGCCGACTCGCGCCTGTACACGCCGCTGCTGGTGGCCAGTCTCAAGGATGAAGACAGTGCCAGCCTGGATGGCGATCTGGGCAAGTTGTTCGGTTCGATGGTCGGCGCCTACGAAGGCAAGGTTGATGAGCATGCGTTCCCGGTGGTGGAGAAACAGGAAGGCCAGAGCCATCAATGGCAGCGTCAGGTCAGCTCCAGTTTCGGTCCCTACGCGGCCAAGGCTGCCGAGAATCCGGACGCGATCAGCGGCAAGGCGTTCATGCGCGTGAGCCTCGCGCGGCATGGTTCGACGCTGCTGTTTTCCCTCGACGACAAGCTGGTGGACAAGGCACTCGGGACCCTCGACAAACGCTTCCCGCCGATGGCCGATGTGGTGCCCAAAGACCTGCTGATGCCGGTGTATTTCGGCCCCGAATCCATGGCGCAACTGATGCAGCAGGAAACCCTAGACAGCCTGCCCCAGGACATGGAACCGGTGTTTTACAACGCCGCGCAAACCTACCTGATCCCGAAATTGCGCAAGCTCGGCGGCTATGGCAAGTACGCCCTGACCCTGCCTGAAGGCAGCGAGCCGGACGGTCATTGGCAATGGCTGCCGCTGGAATGGAAAGCCCTGTGAACACGTTGATCCGCAGCCTCGGTTTCCTCGCTTTGCTGCTAAGCGCGGGTGCCTGGGCGATCGAAACACCCGCGCTGAATGTGCAGCAATCCCAAGTGTTCCGCGCCTGGTTTGTGCGCATCGCCCAGGAGCAACTGAGCCAGGGCCCGAGCCCACGCTGGTACCAACAGGACTGCGCCGGGCTGGTGCGGTTTGCCGCCAACGAGGCACTGAAAGTCCACGACGACAAATGGCTGCGCAGCAATGGCCTGTCCAACCGTTATCTGCCGCCGGAATTGCAATTGAGCGACGCCCAGCGCGGCCTCGCTCAGCAATGGCAACAGGGTGGCGGCAAGGTCGGGCCGTACGTCAATGCGATCAAGTTGATTCAGTTCAACAGTCATCTGGTCGGTCGCGATGTCGCGCAAGCACGGCCTGGCGACCTGATGTTTTTCGATCAGGGCGACGACCAGCACCTGATGATCTGGATGGGCCGCTACATTGCCTATCACACCGGTACCACCACCCCCACCGACAACGGCATGCGTTCGGCAAGCCTGCAACAACTCATGACATGGAAGGACACCCGATGGATACCCGATGCAGCCAACCCGAACTTCATCGGCGTCTATCGACTGAATTTTCTCTCCCAATGACCGGTGCCCGCATGCTGCGTTTTCTGTCTCTGCTGTTGGTCATGGTGTTGCCTTTCTCGGCGGTCAACGCCGAAGACACTGTCGAACCCAGCGGCTACACGCCGGTCCCCGGCGAAAGTTTTTTCCTGTTGGCCGACAGCAGTTTTGCCAGCGACGAACAAGCGATGGTGCGCCTGGAAGCGCCAGGTCGTGACTACCGGCGCTTTCGCATGGAGCCTTACGGCGGCGCCGACATTCGCGTGTATCGCATCGACAAGCCGCTGGATTTCCTCAAGCGTCAGAAGAACCTGCACCGCGTGGTCAGCGATGGCCAGTTCAAGGGCGAAGGCTTGTCCAACACGCTCGCGTACCTGTGGGACAACTGGTATCGAAAATCCCGTCGCGTGATGCAGCGGGCATTCTCCTATGAGTCGCGCAAACAGGTTACCGAGGAAGTCCCGGAACTGAAAATGGGCGCCGCCATGGCCGCGCCGACGCCTTACGACGCGCCACCACAATTCGCGCTGATTCCGGGCCTGCCAGTGGCCAGCCAGTTCCGCTATCCATTGTGGCAAGCCAAACCGATCCAGCCGCCGCAAGGCGTGAACCTGGCCGGTTCTTCCAGCGAATTTGTCAGCGTCGCGCCGGGTAACGTTTACATCCCGTTGGGCACTTTGAGGCCGGGGCTGTATCTGGTCGAAGCGCTGATCGGCAAGTACCGCGCGACCACCATGGTCTTCGTCTCCAACACCGTGGCGGTGAGCAAGATTGCCGGCGATGAATTGCTGGTGTGGGCCGCGCGCAAACACCAAGGCAGTTCGGTGCCCAAGGTCAATGTGCTCTGGACCGACGGCCTCGGCGTGATGAGCAGTGGCGCCACCGATGCCGAGGGGTTGCTGCGCCTGAAACACGTCAGCCCCGAGCGCTCGTTCGTGATTGGCGAGGACGAAGAGGGCGGGGTTTTCGTCTCGGAAAATTTCTACTACGACAGCGAAATCTACGACACCAAACTCTATGCCTTCACCGACCGGCCGCTGTATCGGCCCGGTGATTGGGTCTCGCTGAAAATCGTCGGCCGCGAATTCAAGAACGCCCGCGATTCGGTGCAGCCAAGCGCTGCCGACGTCAACGTGACCGTGCTGGATGCGACCGGCACCGCACTGCAATCCCTGGACTTGAAGCTTGATTCAAAGGCCGGCACCCAAGGCCGGTTCCAATTGCCGGACAACGCCGTGGCCGGTGGCTACGAGTTGCGCTTCAGCTACAAGGATCAGGCCTACAGCAGCGCCTTCCGCGTGGCTGAATACATCAAGCCGCACTTCGAAATTTCCCTCAACCTGGCCAAGCAGGATTACCGCACCGGCGAGGCGGTCAAGGGCAGTCTGGTGCTGCTGTACCCGGATGGGAAACCGGTGGCCAATGCCAAATTGAGCCTCAGCCTGCGTGCCCAGCAACTGTCGATGGTTGACAACGAACTGCAATACCTCGGGCAATTCCCGGTGGAGCTGACCAGCACCGAATTGACCACCGACGCCAAGGGCGCTGCGACTCTGGATCTGCCGGCCGCCGACAAACCGAGCCGCTACATGCTCACCGTGTTTGCCAGTGACGGCGCGGCGTATCGGGTCAAGACCACCAAGGAAATTCTCATCGATCGTGGTGCGGCGAATTTCCGCTTGAGCGCACCACAGCGGTTCAGCGCGGTGGGCGACAAGGTTGCGTTCAGCTTCGTCAACGAAAGCGAACAAAGCGCAGCGGTTACCCCGAGCAGCTACGGCTGGGTTCGCCTGGAAGACCAGAGCACCGGTGAAGGCAAGCTGGCGGCCGCCGATAAAAGTTTCACCCTGGCCTTTGACCGGCCCGGCACCTACAACCTGACACTCCGTGACGACCACGGCCGAACCCTCGGCGCCACCGGGCATTCAGTCACCGGCGACGGGGTCAAAGCCGTACCGGGTACCGTGGAAATCGTCCTCGATAAAGCGGAGTACAAGGCCGGCGATGAAGCACTGGCGTTGATCACCTTCCCCGAGCCGATCAACGATGCGTTGCTGTCGCTGGAACGCGACAAGGTCGAGGCTACCGCGCTGCTGTCCAGGGGCGGCGACTGGTTGAAGATGGAGAAACTCAGCGACACTCAGTACCGCGCGCGCATTCCGGTGAAGGACGGTTTTGCACCGAACCTGACGTTCTCGGTGCTGTACACCAAGGGCGGTCAGTACAGCTTCCAGAACGCCGGCATCAAGGTGATTACGCCGCAGATCGATGTGGCGATCAGCACGGACAAGGAAACGTATCAGCCGGGCGAAACGGTTTCTGTCGATCTGACGACGCAGTTCGCCGGCAAGCCGATTCCGGCGCATCTGACGGTCAGCGTGGTTGACGAAATGGTCTACGCGCTGCAACCGGAAGTAGCACCCACCATCGACCAGTTCTTCTATCACCCACGACGCAATAACGTGCGCACCAGTGCCAGCCTGTCGTTCATCAGTTATGACGTCGCGCTGCCGGGCAGCCCCGGTGCGCCGGGCAAAGCCAACCGCAGCGAACGCGGGGTGAAAGTGCTGGAGCGCCCTCGTCGCGAAGACGTCGACACCGCCGCCTGGCAACCGGAGCTGCTGACCGATGCCGAGGGCAAAACCCGTTTCACCTTCAAGATGCCGGACTCGCTGACCCGCTGGCGCATCACCGCGCGGGCGATCGCCGACGATGGTCAGGTCGGGCAGAAAAAGCAATTCGTGCGTTCGGATAAACCGCTGTACCTGAAGTGGAGCGGGCCGAGCAAGTTCCGCACGGGCGACCAGCCTGATCTCGGTGTGTTTGCTTTCAGTCAGGCGCAAAACCCGATCAAGGCTGAACTGGTGACGCATTACCAGGGCAGTGAGCAGCGCCTACCTGTCACGCTCAACAGCGGCATCAACTACATCCCGCTTCCCTCGTTCGCGCTGACGAGCGGCGAATGGACCGCCGAACTGCTGCAGGACGGCACAATCGCGGACGCCCTGGCTGTGCGCTTGAGCGCAAGCGGCGAAGGCTGGCAAGTGACGCAAAGCCAACGCCTGGATGTCGCCAGCGGTGATACGCCGCTGGCGATGCCGGCAGACGCCACGGACATTCGCCTGCGTCTGGATGACAGCCCGCAAGCGCTGTTCCGCTCGGCGCTGGATGATTTGTTGAGTTATCCGTACGGCGGTGTCGAGCAAACGGCCAGTCGTTTGTTGCCGCTGAGCATCGCCTATCCGACGCTGTCGTCGAATCCGCAGATCCGTGATCGCTTGCGCCTGATCATGCAGAACAGCCGTTTGCGCCTGGTGCAAATGGCCGGGCCTGCGGCGAGTTTCACCTGGTGGGGCATGGATGGCGAGCCGGATGCGTTCCTTACGGCCTATGCCTATTACGCGGACTGGCATGCCAGCCAGGTGCTGGAATTGAGCCTGCCACCGGAGCATTGGCAGCGGGTGCTGGAGGTCTATTCGAAGCAGGCGAAGAACACGCCGCTGTTGCAGCGTGCGTTGATTGTGTCGTTCGCCAAACAGATGCAGTTGCCGGTTGACACCTTGCTCAGCGGCTTGATGGACGATCTGACGAAAGCAGGCGAGGGCCATGACGCGAACCTGATGGAGGATGGCGAAGACAGCATTGTCATGAGTGATCCGGATTCGGCGTTGGGGCTGGCGGCGGCGCGTGTGTTGACGGCATCGCTGGCGCGTCAGTCAAGGGTAGCGTTGCCGGATTCTTTCAATCGTCAATTGGCGGACGCGCAAGAGCGTTTGGCCGTCAGCTCGCAGCCGTTCGCCGAAGCATTGAACCTGTCGCTGCAACCCTTTGATCAGGCGCGCGCTCAAGCGTTGTTGCAACGTCTGCTGCCACAACAATCAACCCTCGAACGGGGACTGGCATTGACCTGGCTGCAACGCAGTATCGAGCAGGCCTCGCCCACCATCGCACTGGCGCCCGGAGAGGGCTGGAAGAAGCAACACGGTGCCACCGGCGAAATGTACTGGACCTGGCAGGGCGTGACGCCGGTGCCGAGTGTGTTGTCGCTGTCGGGCGCGCAGGAGCGTCCGCTGCGCGCAGCATTGAGCTTCCAGACCCAACAGCCGCCAGTCGACCCGATGGCCGTGACCATCACCCGTCGCCTGTCGCGACTGGTGCCGGGTGACGAAGCCTTCACGTTCAAACTGGAAGCTGTCGGCAACGCACCTCTGTCCAGCGACAGCCTGTACCTGGACGAAGTGATTCTCACCAGCAAAGCAGCGAAGCCGCTGCGCTATGGCCTGCTCGAAGTGCCGCTGCCACCGGGTGCCGATGTCGAGCGCACTACTTGGGGCATCAAGCTGCAAGGCAAATCCGGCACTGAACCGACGGCACTGGAGAAAGCACGTTTCGAACCGGGACAACTGGCCTATGCCGTGCCCGTCGATGCGCTGAGCGGCGAATTGCGTTTGCGACATTTGGTGCGTTTCTCGCAGAAAGGCCAGTTCAACCTGCCGGCGGCACGCTTCACTCAGGTGTACGCCCCGCAGCATCAAGCCCAGGAAAAGAAACCGGCACTCGGTCAGGTCACGGTCCACTGACATGTTCCGGCCTCTGGTCTGCTGGCTGCTGTGTTTGATCCCTGCGCTGACGCTGGCGCAGGACGAACCGTTGCGCCTGGCCTTCAAGGACGAATTGTTGTCTTTGAACCGGTCGCAGTTGATGTCCCGCGAACCGTTGTCGGAGTCGTTGCAGACACCGTTGGGCAGCGTGTGGAAGTTGTTTGTCTATGGCTGGCTGGTAGACACCGGCGCCCGTGAGCCGGCGTATGAGTGTCACGGACAATCGAAAGAGGAAGTCTATTGCTGCACCGCCGGTGGCAAAATCGAGCGCGATCAGGCGTTGGTGAAATCCTGCGGTTTGTATTTCGAGCAAGCACGATTGGGGATCGACGCGGTTGAGTGGCGGAGTTATTGGCAGGCTCGGCAGGCACCTCCATGGTTAGTGGATTTGGCTACTTTGCAGCCCTCGACCCGTGTTTCGGTGGTTGAGTTGCTCCGCGCGCTGGCCGTGATGCCGGCGCAGGTGCAGGCGCGGCGAGTGTTGCTTGATGTGGTGCTGAGCGCGGCTGATGGCATTGTCGTCGGCGAACTGGGTAGCCGCTTGCGGGTTAAAACCTGGAGCTGGCTGGGCGATCAAGACCCCACATCACGTCAGGGTGGTTTCGCGGGCTGGACAGCGGACGGCACGCCGATCTGGGCCGGCGGACGTGGGACCAGTCAGCGCGTGCTGCGCGATTTTGCGCAGGCATTGGCGACGGTGGTGCCTGCGTCCCGGCCTGCGGAAACCGGGAAGTGTGTGGAGGTCGAGTTGTTCTCTCGCTACCCGCTTCGGCGCGTAATGTCGGGTGATCGTGCGCAGTCTTCCGGGCCGCTTCAGGGCGATTTGCGTGTTGAGTTCGTCAATGGCAACCAGCTCGATATCCACAGTGACGGCGAACTGTTTCTGATCAATAAAAAACTCGTCGCCCGGCTGGATCGCGAGGAATACGTCGCGCGGGTGCTTCAACGCGAAGCCACCCCTGAACCGGTCGAAGCCGCCAAAGCCCTGGCCGTCGCCATCCGCACTTACCTGCTGCAAAACGCCACGCGAAACGGTGAATGCCTGAGCATCGACGACAGCAGTCAGCGGCAACGGGTCGCCCCACGACCGGCCACCACCGAAGCACGCAACATCGCTGCGTGGACCAGCGACCTGGTGCTGGCGGGCAGCGCCGTCACTTACCATTCTGATCAACCCGGGCCGGACAAATTGTCCTGGCAACACGCCGTCGAGCAGGCCCGCGCCGGCCAGCGTTATGACGCCATTTTGCTGCACGCCTACCCGCGCGCCAGCCTCAGCCGATGGGACAACCCCGTGGCCTCCTGCGATGCACTGCCCGCCGCGCAAGAGTGGCTGCAAAAACAGCGACGCGGCTGGCGTCCTCGTCTGGAAGGCGAAGTGGGCTACAACGAAGTCAGCACCTTCGCCGTCTGCCGCCTGAGCTTCGGTCGGCCCTATGTCGACCGCGAACGCCAGCGCATCTATGTGCGTGGCGTGCTGTCCTTGCAGGACCGCCTCGACCTGACGCACGAATACCTGCACCTGGCCTTTGAAGCACACCCCAACGGCCAGGATGAAACCTACATCGAAGGGCTCGCCCGCCACCTTTTGCTGGAATAGACCATGACACTTCGTTATTCACAGGTCTTGCTGTTGCTCTGTTCGCTGACGGCGTTGCCGTGGGCAATGGCGCAAGGCGTAAAACTCGACACCCCTTCTGGAGGCTGGCGAACCGGCGCACCGGAGGGCGAGGGCGAAAGTTTCCGTCAGACCGTCAACTATCCCGCCTCGTCGGTAAACACCCCGGCCGGGCAAGCCAATACCGCGCGAATCAGTGGCCAGATCCACGCCACACCGAAATCCGCCGAGCCCGGTCGGCTGATCGTCAACGGCGTCAGCATGCCCCTGAAAATCGACCCCGCCGGCCGCTTCGATCGCCCCTTCTCATTTCCCAATGGCAGCAACAGCGTCGAAGTGCGCAGCCCCGATGGCCAACAACGCCACCGCACGCAATTCCTCAACGCCAGCGGCGGCGCCACCCCGGCCAAACTGCGCGTACTGCTGGCCTGGGACAGCGACGGCACCGACCTCGACCTGCACCTGATCACCCCCGACGGCGCCCACATCTGGTACGGCGACCGCGCCGTCGCAAACGGAGCAGCCCTCGACGTCGACGTCACCACCGGCTACGGCCCGGAGATCTTCGCCATGCCCGCACCGATCAAGGGGCAGTATCTGGTGTATGTGAACTACTTCGGCGGCGGCTATCGCAGCGATGAAGACGGGCAGGAGGACGCTGTGCAACCGCTGACCACGGCGCAGGTGACAGTGATAACGGAAGAGGGCACGCCGAGCGAGAAGATGGAGACTTTTTTGGTGCCGATGAGGGCGGTGGGGGAGTTGACGTTGGTTAAGGGGTTTAGTTATCCGTGAGGAAGATTGTGATGACAGGGCGGGCACTGCTCGTTTTTAATTCGCTGTTTTTCAGGCATTAAAAAGCCGGCTTGTGGGCGGCGTTTTATTTCGGTTATTGATAATGTTTGTTGGTGATTGTTTCATTTTTTTGTCTGTCCCCCCATTTGTCCCCCCACTTGTGTGATGCGTGAGACTTGCAAGGGTAAATTGGATCGCCCGAGAGGGCGCTGATCTTCTATCAAAAAACGAGCTCTAGCTATCGACATCAGAAAGTGTAGCCGTAGGGTGACCTTCACCCTAGCGTTACGTTTACGGCAAACCACAAATATGCGTTAACATCTTTTTATCGCCCCAGTGAATATACTCCATCAGGCATTTAGGGACAGGGATATGCAAGGAACGTTTGAGGTCAGCTCGGGAGATTGGTGGAAATCTATGCCGTACCCGATGGTTACTAAGGCTTTGCAAGCCTCTCTTGTCTTGAAACCGTTGCGTGACTACAACGCGAGGCTTAGCCGTGATTGAAATGCTATTTCCACGCGACGTAATCACTGGCGCAGCATCTCAAACACATCCAGGCCTTTATGTGCTCGGGTGCTACGACAAACGGATTACCTTTTACTCCCAGCAAGTCCGTGCATTATCGTTGGTGCACGCATTGCATGCTGAAGGTTATCTCAGTGCTCCAAAGCGTATCGCTGTAATTGGAGCTGGAGCGGCGGGCGTCACAGCGGCGGCCGCGCTTGCACTAATAACCGATAGTGAGGTTGTTTTATTCGAGCGAAGTCACGAGTTGATGCCAATTCAAAAGGCTACGCTGCGACGTAATATTGATCCTCATATTTTTGATTGGCCAGAATGGGACACTGACGACCCTCTAGCGGACTTGCCGATTCTTGACTGGACAGCGGGGCCGGCACAGGGAGTGCGTAAAGCAGTGGCGTCCGAATTTGAGCGTATGGTTGGCGCGCTTAGCCCGCGGCTTAAAAAGCGTATGCGTCACCGCGTCACAGCCATTAACCCTGAACGTAAGTCTTTCGAGTTAGTCTTCGAGAGAGACGCTGAACCAGGAGAGGTAGAAGATTCCGTTGAGGATCGTGATCGGTTCGATATTGTGTTTATCGCAATAGGCTTCGGCTTGGAACCTACGCAGACTCTGGTAGGGATCCAGAATCAGAGCTACTGGAGTGATGCGGGGGTCCCTGTTCCTGAGTTTGAAGGCAGAACAAAGCCGCGTTTTTTTATTAGTGGGAACGGTGATGGAGCATTAATCGACTTTGTCGCTTCTGCTTCTATGGATTTCGACCATGCGCGTATGATCGCTACTATCACTAAGCATCCCGGCATTGAAGAGATTTTCGATAGTTTACAAGCAATTGATCTTCGCGCTCGTGGTGTGGAAGCCTCTGGTGAGCGTTTTGACTTGGTGGCAGCCTATGACGCCGAAGTCTTGTCAAAATTGAAGACGTTGGGACTTATCCAGGCTGTGGTTGGGCGCTTACGTCCAGGAGTACAGCTAGTACTACAAACTCGGCATCCCGAAATTTTCACTGCGGCGACCTCAGTTCTTAATCGACTTGCGGCCTACATCACAATGAAAGCGTGTGAAGCACGCCCGCAGCACAGCTTTGAACATATTCACTGTACCGATGTTCGCATCGTGGCGCCGCCCGAAGAATCTCCTTATGAGGCTACGCATTGGCTTGAATGCAGTGGCATGACTGTAGGTGCTCATTCGGTAATTATAAGGCGTGGCCCCAATCAGACGGCTGTTCGAGCGCCTTTCGCAAATGTTTTGAGCGGATTTGAGGAAGAGCATCAGACTTGGCTGAATCTACATGGGGACGCGACGCTTGTTCCGCGTCTCTCTACAGAGGCAAGAGGTTTTTTTGAATCAAGAGCGCGGGAAATGCACCTTCCTTCAGCCCCACGCGCTCAAATGGCGACGGCTGCGCTCCTAACGGACAGTATTCAGATCCGTCCTGTTCATGGTGGGGTAAGATGGTCAGGTTCGATGGCCGCCCCTGAGGTCATGGCTGCCTGGAGTAACACAGGCTCCCAATTACACATATTTTGTACTGATGACCCCAGCTCATATGGACCTGTAGCCACAGCAATAGTGCGTCTGGCAACGCACGCAAGCAGTTGTAAAATTATTGCAGATCCCGCCCGTTGGAGGTTTTTTGCTGAGCGATTAAGTAGTGAGTCGCTTCATGCGGAAGGGCTACAGTTACCAGAAATTGAAGCTGGAGCTTCAACTGCGGTCAATCGTAATCCTGTTACTGATGATCCAGGCGAACTGGCGCGTACGATTCACAAGGTACTCGACAGCTGGACATTAGATGCAATCGATAACCATATTACGGAGTATCTTGCTACGGGAAGGGATTCTGGTCGTAGAGTAGGTTTTAACGCCGCGATTACATTACGAGTTCGAATGCGGCCAATCTGGCTTCGTTGGAAAGCATCGTTCGATAGAGATGAAGTAATGCGTGCACGCTTTTTGCGTCTGCTCGTTTGCGCTCTCGACGATGATGATTCCATCGAGCTTGCACATGTGCTTGTTGGACCCGCGAAACTCACATCTTTGGTACGAGGTACTACAGTTGCACTCGCAATTGCAGCGGCATGGGAGACACTTGCCCCCTGTGATTTGGCTCCCGGAAATCTCTTAAGGTCGCGGGCTGGGGCTACTTCATGGACAGGCCATACTTGCGCTGCCGATCAAGTAGACGGCGTCCCCATGTCGCTGTGTGCTGCTCGTTACATGTGGCAAACTCAATTTGTTATTCTCTCCGTTCGCGGATCGATAGATCTGGCGATGCGAGCTGAGGAAGCTTTCTCTTCCACCGATCAACAACAACCAAACTTCACTGAGTCGTTTGGTTCCGGGCAAATCATCATGTCTATCGATGCTGCGCTGACCAAGGCGCTCGAAACAGGCCCGGCCGAGCTTGCACTCCTTCTTGATGGAATCGAACGAGCACACTTCGCGCAATTAATTCAGAAAATTGAACCTCAAGGAGAGGAACATGCTTATGACGTGCAGGAGGAAAAATTATGACGGATCAATTTTCCAGCGTCCATGCTACATCTCCCGGATGGTTTCTCGAAAACTTAAAAGCTGCGGCGGAGCAATGCGAGCTACAAGTTAGTGATTGGCCGGAGCTTGCGGGAGTTTCGTTTCGTGGGGGGGAGGCGTCTGCTTCGACTAGGCTGAGCCCAAGTGACTTACCTGCTGTGAAGTATGGAATTAAAATTGGACGCTACTCTGTTGTTGTCGGTGTTCTCCCCGAGGAACCAAACGCACCGGCAATACGTGAAACGTTACGCAGGTATCGAAACCAATGTGTTATCGCACGCTCTTTTTTATCCGCAAACCAAGCGCTTGATTTACAGTTGATGTTAGTTGGACCAAGAGGCAGTGAGCGGCTTTCTGAATGGCAAGCGCTAGCGCTTATGGTTGAGCGAGATGACCGCGTCGCGCGCAAACTTGCTTGGCTGATGCCTGAAGAAGAAGCTAATGATGGCGCAAGTTTTGGTGATTTTTTAAAACGAACATTTCTTGCGCGTCCTTGGAGCTTTGAAGGTAGATTTTCCGCAGCGGCCTTAGATCGTCTTAGTTCAGCAAGTGAAACAAGTATTAGCCCGCTACCTCGCAATGTGGCTGAAGAGTGGGAACAGATCGCGCTAGGTCCTGAAGAGGATCCAATGAAAATTGTCGATGCCTTGATCAATGCTTGGAAGCGGAGGCTGTCAGAATGAGCGGCATTTATCTTTCTAAGGTAAAAATTAAGGATTTTCGAACATTTGGCAATTTCGAAATATCACTACCGTCTGGCCCCGGACTTACCTTAATCACGGGGACTAATGGGCTCGGAAAAAGTAGTTTTTTTGATGCAATTGAGTGGGGGTTAACAGGGAAAATTCGACGTTTTGAGCGCTACAACAAAAATATCGAAGAAGATCAATATCTTCCCCGTCGTGGAGCTTTGGCCGGCTCGCATCAGGTTGAGCTAGGCTTCAGTGACGGCACCACCTTTGCGAGGGGGAGTGCGACAAGCCCAGAGTCCGCCGCAATAATTGAGTGCTTAAAGAATAGTGAATGGGGCCCAGTAAATGATCTAGGTACTTATCTTGCTTTTACGCATTTTCTTGGTCAGGCCGCTCAGCAGAGATTCACTAGTCGCGAAGGTCATGAGCAATGGAGCGCTTTAAAGGGGCCGAGTGGAATCGAACGGTTGGAGGAGGTTCGGCAGGGGCTGCGTGGCAGGTCAACTCAATTAGCGTTTACCAAACGAATTGATCAAGAACAGAATCTTCTTGAGGATCTTCAGCGTCAACTAGCTGAGTGGCAAGGGTGGAGTGCCAGGCTTGAGCGTTTGCAGCAGGCTGCAAGTGCATCTGGTGCCCACTCACCTGAAGAGTTGAAGGCGTCGATCACTGAACTTGAGCGAGAGATTGGATCTATTACGATTGTTCCACTGGTCGTACTGGAAGGAGCCAGTTACAGCCTTCGGCTCAACATGTTGTCAAAGCAAATCGAGGAAACTCAGCGAAAATTATTTGATCGAAGAGATTCTCTGGAGTCTATTGGAGCACTTCCTAGTAGATATGTCTCGCTCATGGCTGACGCACAAATCGATGGACCTGTGCTTACGAGCGCGCTCGCGGCGGTTGGAGCGGCACGGGTTTTAGTTGCTGAAAGCGAAAACGCTTCAATATCTAGTGCCATAATAGCCGATAAACAGGAAAAAGTAGTCGCAGCTATCAAAAGCGATGTTGAACTACTGGAGTTGGCTAGGCACGACTTAGAACGAAAAACTCAGCTTGAGCCACTGATTTCTGTCGTAAAAAAAGACTTGCGTGAACTTTTAGATTTAATTGGGAGTCACCGTTCTGAACTTACTAAGATTGATCAAGCAATTGCTTACGAAGGATTGGCGAAGAACGAGCAGGCGCAGGCACAAGCTGTCTTTGATGCTGCATGCCAAATCGTTGGTGCTTGTGCAAATCTGAAAGAAGTTGAGGCGTCAGCAACTTCTAGTGTCGCGGCATATCAGTCAGCACTTCAAGAAAGTACGCAGGCTATAAATGAGCGAGAGAGTCTTATTGAGTCTCGTGAAGAACTCGTTCAGCAGCTTGGAGAAGCCGATGTTGCTTTGGATGCTGCTCGTCGGCGATCGGGAGAAATTGAAGCGGCTGTGGCGCGTATCGCGCTTCACATCCATGAAGACGATACCGTTTGCCCCGTTTGTACCACTCCTTTTGAGCGTGGCGAGTTAAGGCTTATAATCAATGCTGCAAGTTCGGCAGTCGACGCTGAACTTGTATTGGCTCAAGCATCAGTCGAAAACTTAAATTCAGACCTTAGGTCTCTAGATCATCAAATTTATCAGCTCGACGAAATTATTGAACAGGTGCGATTGGCAAAGCAAAGGGCGCAAGCTGACGCGGCCAAGGTTGATGATATCCGGCGAACCATCTCCGCATCGCTACATGTGGAATCAACAGCTGATTTATTCGATGTCTCTGCTGCAAACTACACGAAATCACAAAGTATACGGATTGTTGCCGATGAAAAGCTTCGCGAAGCATCTGTGGCAACAGCAGGTATTCGCGCGCGACAGTTAGTAGTAAATACGGAGCTAGACGCTATGGTTGAGCGTCAGGACTACTATGTAGAGCGGATGTCAGTATTGGAAGGAGAGCTGAGGAACTGTTCAGAACGCCTAGTCGCTAGGGATATGGCGGGGGCAGATGCTGCGGATCTGGCCGCAAGGTTAGGGGGCGAGCAGGTAAAACTAGAAGCAGCTCTAAAGGCGCAGCGTCTGTTAGATACAGTGGCAGAAAAAACTGCTGCTGATTTAATTACTCATCGCGCTGGGCTTACAGCTGCGGAGCAGGTGTTAGACCAAGCATCAAGTGCACGTAAAGCGGCAGAACAGTCTGCGGCGGACATTCGTGACCAATGGATGACAGCAGGGTTCGAACTATCGCCTAGTGAGGCGGGTCTTGAAGCGGCACGTGTTGCGACTCTAAGCACTCTCGGACATCTGGATCAGATTGCATCCAGGCTCAGTGTTCTTGCTCGTGAAAATGAAGCAACACTTCTTCAGCAGGAAATTGAGGTTGTGCGAGCGGCGATGTCCGCAGCGGCAGGTAGTGACGCAGTATTCGCTGATCAGGTTCAGTACGAAGCTGTTCTTAAAGAGCGAGTGAAGTCAGCACGTGATGCGCTCAAATTATCAAAGAGCACAAAAGTAGCAGTAAATAAATTTACTACTGGTCTTAAGAAAGAAGCCATAGATTTTTCTACGCAATTCCTCGTTCCTTTAAATAGAGTAATTGATGATTTCAACGAGGCAATGTTAAGTGCGCCGGGCGAGACGATTCGGTTCAACGCAGAGCACCGCGTCGATGCCACTCGCTTCGAAATGAAACTACATTCTCGTGATCGAATTGATAATGCGACGCTCGACAGGTCGTTGCCGCCGCAGATAGTTCTGAGTGAAGGGCAAATTGCCGCAAACGGTTTTAGTATTCTCTGTGCTGCAAGTACTGCATATCCTTGGTCTCGGTGGCGTGCATTGCTACTGGATGATCCGTTGCAGCATAACGATATTATTCATACGGCAGCGTTCGTTGATGTAATGCGCAATATGGTTGAGTTGAAGGGTTACCAGCTAATCATGTCTAGTCATGATAGAGCAGAAAGCGAATTCATAGCTCGGAAGTTTGATGCGGCAGGCCTACCCTGCTCGACGGTGACATTGACCGCGCCGTCTGCTTCCGGGGTTCAGTATGACGAAACTTCTGATAACCGTGTGGCGGCGCGAACTCGATGGAACGCTATGCGGCAATAGTTTAGTGATTTTTTATATTGGTTTTATTTGTTGGCCGTTTTTCGGCTTTCTATATGACTATATTTCTGTAGGAGGAAGAGGTTGTGAAGGAATGCATAGTTCTCTTCGGATTTGTTGACAGGAATTCGTAGAGAAGAGGGTTTAACCCGTCCGGCCAGCACGTTCTCTTGGCTTCCACCAAATTTAGTCAAGATGGATTGAGTAGGTGAGGTTGCCGGCGGGTTACCGTTTCATCAACCCCGACAGCACTTTTCCGACCACTGCGCGCCGCAGTTTGAGCATGGCTGATATCTGACATCTTCCTCCTTCTGCAGGGGTGTGAATTGTTTGCGCAGATAAATATGCTGATCGTTATAGGCCTTTAGTAACTCACCAGGAACGGTATCCCAGCGCTCGCAATCATTGGTCACATTGGCCTGAACCACGAGTTGCTTTGGGCCTTTGGTATCAATACGCAGGTTCACGCGGTTTTTTTTTTGCTCCGCATCAGCGGGCTGTTCATTCACCACCAACGAGAACTCAAGATCGTAGAACTGAATCTCGACCGTATCTTTCCGGTCGTTGGCAATCGCGCGCGTATGCAGGATAAGGTCGTCGTCAATAGTCACGGTCAGCTCGATGCGTTCACCCAAGGGCGGGAACGCCGGATTCACTTCCACTACCAGGCTTCCATAAGTGGTCCTGGGGTCTGCAGCTGCAGACTTCTGGACCATTTGGGGGCGCTTGAAGGTAAAGATGGCCTTTCCGTCACGCGGGTCAGAACAGTACATCGACTGCTTTTTCTGGATGGACTCACCGCGTACTGGTAAGCGTGTTCCTTCATGAATGATGGTCAACAAAGAGTTTCTTGCCTCGACCAGTTCGAAGGGTTTTGCCAGTGCCAATTGCAGATTGTCATGGGCGATCCAGGCAGCACCTTCTGAGATGATACGGTCGCCTTTTTCGGAAATGTGCAGGGCAGAAACACCGAAAATTTCTGTCAGCTTGCTCTTTATAAGCGGCATGTTGACTAGGCCGCCAGTCGCAAGACAGAGCGATAGGGTTTGTGGGTCGACATCGGCCTTGTCAGGTGCGAGGAGAGCATCGATCTCGTTGATGCCCTGGTTGATCAACCTGGTGCAGACTTTTTCAAGCTCATAGCGTGTGAGCCAAATATCGATTTCGGTTTCTTCGGCGCTCTCGCCTTGATAGTAATCCGGCAGAAAAATATGTGTTTTTTCAAGCGTGGAGAGAGTGATCTTGACGCGTTCGCATTGGGTCAGCAGTTGGGCGCGCATTCCAGGGTTGACCGATAGCTTTTCCTCGGCGGTCCAACCAAATTTGGCCGCATGCTGATCGGTGACATAGGAGAGGATGGCATCATCCAGATAGTCACCGCCAACCGAATTGTTGCCCCGGTTGAGGATCTGCACCAGAGCACCATTAACTACTTTGCACAATGTGAGATCTAGTGTTCCACCGCCCCAGTCAAATACTAGGATCATCCTGTCCTCATAGAAAGATAGGGCGTCATGAGTGTTATCCAGATCCTTGAAATAGCCATACAAGGCCGCTAGTGGCTCATGTACAAAGGTATCGACATGCACGCCCGCCTGCAGCAGCGCTTCGCGCAAATCCTGACGACCCCGTCCATCCAAGGCAACCGGGATAGTCACGACTGCGCGGGTAAGGTCGGCTACCTGCTCTTCGTCCGATGCGCGAGCATGTTCAATCAGGTGTTTGATGTAGTCGGCAATTACGCCAACAGGTGTCATCACCCGTCCATCGACGTTCACATGCTCCTTACCCAGCAGTTTTTTCGGGCCGCGCACGGTATTACCCAGAACACCTATGACCCGATTCTCTAGCTTGTCGCGTGCACTCCGACCACAGATTACCCGATCGCCCTCGTATCGCACTACCGAGGGGTGCGGACGCCCTGTGTCATCAAACGAGGAGATCTTGCTTTCGCGGGTGACGACAGAAATCAGGCTGTTTGTGGTGCCGAAGTCGATGCCTATTCTTTGAACCATTGGATATCCCTTCCGATGCTTTCCACCGCCAGTTCGATATGATGCGCGGCAACTTCCGTTTTCGGCTTTTCGCGTTGCAAGGCCGAGAGTGAGAGCTTAAGCGGTTCTAGCACATTTTCAGTCAGCAGGTTGAAAGCTCTTGCTTTGACCTGCCCAGTGTTGTCGCGTAAGTGGGTGCGCTTGGCCCGCTCGTCCAACTGCTGCTCCTCAAGTATGTGCTGCAGTTGGCTGATTTCCGCCTCCATTGCAGAAATTCGCTGAGTTTGCTCTTCAGTGATCCGCTTGTGTTCAGCTAGTTGCGTCTTGAGCCGCGCAGCTTCTTGCTCGCTACGTTCAAGTGCAGATTGCAGGCGTTGGCCATGTGTAACCTGCTCGTTCGCCCGTTGCTTGAAGTAGTCGAGAGTGTCGGCCAGCAAACTCTCGTGCTGGGCGCACTTCTCAGCTAGATAAAGGGCAACGTCACGATTGCTCCGATTGCGTGATTGGCGTTTCTCGAGCAGTTCTGTGAAAAACACCATCGCCTCAGATGGATCGCTTTTACCGTTGGCAAGCAGCCAAAGCCCACCGATCAGTAGCAGATTGTCGCGCTGAATGGCTAGCTCGGTCGGGGTCAAGACTGTCGAACCAGCAACGGTGTCTGTTACGCTGTCTGTCAGCAGTGTTACAGCCGGCATGGCCCGTACATGTTCGATCCGCCTGCTGTATAACGCTGCAATGGCATTGCACAGGAACCGCAGCGGGGTGGCGTCGAGTCCCTTGTCGCTGTCCAAAATATCCTGAAACAGGTCATGCGACTCACGATGCCGGTTGATCCACAAAGCGCTGGCAAGTCGAACACAAAAAGTCATTAACGCATGACGCTGTGCACCCTCACGGCATTTGCTGGTAGCAACTGCCATTAGCGCCAGCGCATTGAGTTGCGGGTCGGTTTTCCTCGCATCCACAGCCACTTTATCCGCCACATGAGCATCTAGTTCAGCAGTGGTTTGGCAACTGACGATAGCCTTGAAGTCGGTCCGGCTCAGGGTCGCTGGCTTGATGTTCTGATCTTTGTCCACGCTGATTACGAAGACCTGCGAAATAATCTCCGCGATCGGTTTGGCCTGTGTAGTTGGCTTCTGTTTTCTAGCCGGCTTGGCCTCAGCTGCTCGCTGTTGTGGCAATGCAGTATCTGAATCATGTCCGGTCATGGATCATTTATCTCCAGTGAGGGTGTTGAACACATCATCATGCCTGAGCTTCTTGCGGTACTTTTCGACCGCGGTCATGTCCTCGACCGCCACCGCTTTACGGAAACACAGGTAGTTGAGTTTGCTAGTGTCCTGCAGCGACCGGTACTTGACGGGTAACCAAGTGATTCGTTCCTCGATATCTGCCAACGTCGAATCGGAAAAAGATGGAATCAGATTTGCAAGAATGAACTCAGAGGACTGATCCACGGGCAGTTGTGCATCTGGCGATGCGAATGTACTGCCAACTAAGTCGTCACCGCAGAAAAAGGAGATAGTCCTGTCCATATCGGGTAGACCTGAGGCTTTCTGCATAAAACTGAAGTCGTTTCTGTTGAATCGGATCACGGCGCGCACAGCCGCTGCAAGTGGCGTAGTGTAATCTCTCAGAGAATCCAGTGCCTGATTGAAGCGTTTGTCGAAATCTTCGAACGTGGTGATGTCAGATAGGTGATCTTTGGCTTTCAAGCCGTGGAGGTAGCGCACCAGTCCGTCTACGTATCGGCTGACGGTGTCACAGTGTTTGACGGAGGCAGTGAATCCCTCGAGCAAAGGATCGGCAATACTGCCGGTAGAGAAATGCGCCCTGAAGGCCTGATCAATCTCAGTCAGTTGCTGAGGGTCGGCGATGCACACCTCAATCTTGAGGCTTTTTTCCAAAGTCTCATTGGCATAGGTGACACTAAAAAAGCCCCTACTTACTGACTTCAAAGCCAGAGTCAGTTCGGTGATAGAGCCAAGTGGCTGGCCGTTGAGTTCAATCTTGCTAACATTGCGTGCAGCAATGTCGCCAAGCTGGATCGGCGTATTGATCAGCAGACGTGTGGCGCCGAGCTCACGGTCACGATAGAACATGGTTGGATTTAGCAGCGGGTGCTCAAGTTCGTGCTGTTCGCGTACGGCAATCGACTTGAAAACCTGGTTGCAATAACGGCATGTATAGCCGGTCGGTAAGGCCGAGGAGCCAGGCTCAGTGCCTCTTTCCCATAATCGGTCCAGACCTGTTTCCTGAATCCATCCCAACGTTGGCATGCAGGCTCCTTATTTCGCGAGTGCATCTTTCGTAGACCCAACGCCGAGATTAGGCAAAATGCCATCGCTCTGTCCATGACTGTTAGCTGGTTAGTCCGCTTAACAGACAGCCTGGAACCGTCGAAGGAGTACATCTACCTCACCATGCGGTAAACCGTCGTGCAACAGCACTGTCAGGCGAGTGGCGGCGGTTGGTAAACAGATAAGCACAGTGCAGCTTCGCCGCACCGAACGCCGCAACCACCCGCGCCATGGCGGTCACTCATCGAAGTGATGGGCCATAAATGCCCAGCACTTCAAAAAAGAGATCGGGTATTAAGGTTGCACCAACGCCATCACTTTGCTGATGTAGTCCGGCTCTCCAATGAAGAAGACATGCAGAGCGTTCAAATCAGGTACCGGTAGCCCTTGTTGGCTCCACAAGTATTCGATCCGCATGCGGTTAGTGCTCGGCGACAGGATGATCGACTCCAGCTTCACGCCAGGGTCACTCAAGCGCGCTTCCAGATCTTTAATGCTCTGCGAGAGCTGAATTTTGTCACTGCCGGGACCTTCGTGTTCTAGTCCATGAGGATCAATGAAACAGATGCGTTGGCTGCCATCCGCCTTCAGGTACCAGAGAATGAAGTCAGGATAAAAATTACCGGCCTCAAAGAAGCCAATGCCCTGCTTGACCAGGTTGCGCAGCAGGAAAATACGCTCGCCGCGTTCGGTAAGGGTTGCTTCGTGGGCCTCCAGCCAGATGCGCAAATCGTCGACGAATTGGAACTCGGACTTATTGAGGGCGACGGGTTGGATCTTCACTTTCTCACTGGATAACAGTGGCTCGTAGAGGTGAGCGGCAAGCTTCAAGCCTTGTACGTACCCATGATCACGCCAGCCAACTTGAGCGAGCTCTTCCTTCAGCGCCTTGATGTCGTCGATTAGGTATTGCTCGGTGGCCTCGACAATCAGGTGGTAGTTAATATCGTCAGCCGGCAGGTTATCGTTGTCGCGGGTCAGCAGAACCAGCTCCATTCGGGGATCGAGGTATTTTCGCTTTTGGTGATTGAAGCAGCGCTCCAGTGCGCCGCTGAGTAGCTCGAAAGCGATCGACTGCCAGTGGCGGAGATTTGCCATCGAAGGTGCCCACCAATGCGCTGGCACCAGGATGCGATACCAGTCTGGGGTTTCCAGCAGTGGGCGTAACATTTCAGCTTTTACGATGACGTTGTCCAGGTGTCGCTGGCGGCGGAAGCGCTCCAGATCGAACCACAGCTTGTCCCAATCGAGCATCGACAGGCGCAGGGCATCGAAATGGCGTGGTGGGTTATCGATTGCCTCAGGGGCCTGGCCCATGACCTCTTTGGCCTGGATCATCTGCAGGCGTGGGAAGCGATCAACAACCAATGGCATTCCTCCCTTGGTCAAGCCAGGAGGGAGAGCACCGATAGTGAGATCCACGATGGGGCCATGTTTACGGAAGTCATACTGCTCCTGGGTGTCCTTGCGGAACTTGGAACGGAGGACCTTCAGCTTCTGGCCAAAGTCGTGGGTGACGTTGAGGGTGATTTCCTCAACATGAGGTGCATCGTTCGGCGGTAGGCCTTCGCTTTCTAGGAAGTCGCGGAAGGTTGCCATGAAGTCGGCTTGCACACCGAATACGTTCAGCGTTTCCAGGAAGTGAATATCCTTTGGTGGATTCACCGGTTGATAGCGGCTGGTACGCATCAGGCTCATTTCTTTGCCTTTTAGGCGCACTCCACGTCCGAACAGCTGAATGATCTGTGCGCCTTCGCTCTGGCCCATGCGCATAAGGCCGAGGCTGGACACCCGCCAGCAGTCCCAGCCTTCGATGAACTTCTTCGAGCCGACCAACATGTGAATGGGAGAGGTTGGTTTATGTACGTCGCCAAATACGGGCTCGCCAAATTCGCTAGGGCGCACCTCGGCCAGGGACTGCTTGTTTTCCAGTTCTTCCTGAACGTGTTTGGCCAGCGCAGCGGCATCGCCGACATTGATCACGCCAAAGGGTTGGTCGGCTTCGCCAACCTTCAACAGCAACTCGCCGCTGTCGCCTTTCACGCGCTCGATCACCAAGTGACCGCCGCCCGGGGCATGGAACAGGCGCTGACAGATGTCGGAATAGAACTGTGCTGCGGTTTGCTTCAAGCCTTTCAGGTAGGGGAACGACTGCACGAAAATATCGTGCCCTTGGGCATCGAGCAGACCTGTCTGCTGGCTATTGCCATTGAGCACGGTATGGATGAGCGAGGTGAAGGCTTCACGGTGCGCAAGAAAGCGCGCAAGGAAGTCGAGGATCTGCGCCACATCGGATGGCGATACGCTTTCCTCATCAACCTTGCGTCCAGTAACGCTGGCGCCGACAAAGACCCACAACGGCTTTTCCAGGTTGTAGCCGGTGTAGCGATTGCCCGCCTCAGTAAACATGCGCAGCTGCTGATAAAACCCCAGCAGGGCTGCGGCTAGGTAGGTGTCCTTGTGGGCCAGCTCATCCTTAGGCAGGTTGAAGATGCGGTAGTCCTTCCCATAACCGTCCGCATAGAAGTAGCGGTAGCTGTAATCGAACAGTACTGCTTTGGCGTAGCTCTCGGCCAGCACACGGTCGTTGGCTGCCTTGACTGCCTGCTTGAAGGTGGCGGAGTACTCGAAGGTGAAGCCCTTGGCCGCCAGCTTGTCACGCTTACTTTTCCAGTCGCTGCCGCTCATGCCACGGTGACCTTCGTCCACCAGCAATAAGTTGGCATCGCCAAAGCTGTCGACGGCCATCTGCTTGACCTTCTGCTCGTCTGCGAGTTTGGTGATTTCGGTCAGCAGCGGCACATCAAGGGCATTTTGCCCGCGTGAAATTAGGTCGCTTTCTTGGCGCAGCGGCTCCGGGTAGAAGCCGTTTTCGCGCAGCTCACGCTCGTGCTGCTCGGACAGGCGTTCGTTCGGTGAGAGCACAATGACTCGGCTGAAAGCGTCAGCCTGCCCGGTCGCACGCGCATGCTGGGCAAACTGCAGCAAATTCACATGCATGAGCAACGTTTTGCCGCTACCCGTGGCGTTTTGCAGGCAGAGCTTGTTGAGGTCTTCAACAGCGTATGCGCCGATGCCCGATTCGCGCCCTTGGCCTTGGTGATGAAGGTTGAAACGCTCGATAAACTCATTTAGTACGGCGCAGAGACCCTGGCGGTCGTTGAAATAACGGTCGAGGTAGATTTCAACAAACAATAGAGTCAGCCACTGGAAGTATTTCCAGGCAATTTCTCCTTTGTACTTACGACGGGCATTGATGACCCTCGTATGCGCAACCAGATTGGCGTCAAAACGCTCCAGTTCAACGGGGGTCAATGTCGCATTGGCAGGCAGGTGCGAGATTAGCTTCGCCAGAAAGCGGTGCTTGCCGTCCGGTCCTATGCCTGGCTCGACGCTACGCAGAGATTTGGCAATTATCTCCAGTGGCCGCACAGTGCGGCCTTCATCCTTGTGAGTCACCAGCGGGTCGATACCAAACAGGCTGATGAGGTACTGATTAAGTACCAATGCATCCTGAAAGTGACTCGCTACCAGTGGTGGCTGAGCTTTGTTTTTACGTGGGGCGCGGGCCATCTCAAGCGTCCTCCCACATGCGCTGGGCGAAGGTCTCTTCGATCAGGCGCACGCGTGTGGCGGCATCGCCATCGCTGGGCAGAGCATGATTACCATTCACGTAGATATAGTCGTATTCACTTTCACGCGGATTGATGCCGCGTTTGTTCAGCCATGCTTCCAGTGCAGCTTGATCGCGACCAGAGTCTCCGGTCAGCTTGCGCCAAATTACCAGGGCACGCTCACGCGACAAATCGTCTCCCGGTGCGCGGAAGATGTGGCCTTCCACAGCACGGAACCAGAACTCGCCATCGGCACGTTCCTTGATGGCGCTTGAAAGCCAGCGCGTATCTTGGTCTTTGGGTAGCTCCGGATCAGTTTCACGCACAAGTTCGATGGCATAGCGGCGTGGTTGATCGAGGTGGGCGACATGCAGACCAATGAGCCAGTTGAAGGTCTCCACCAAGTCGATGTTTTTTTCCACTTGGGCATCGCTACCAGGTTGCTTGACCTTGAGTTTGTAGGACGTCGGGTCAGTAAATTCGCGAACATTAAGCAGGCTTGGGCTGCCGGCGGTTTCGAACTCCAACCAATACTTGAGAAGATACTCACGTGTCATCTCGACGGAGTCGACCGATTTGGTGTTTAGATGTGGAGCGTCTGGCAGTTGCAGATTGTTTAACGTGTCTTCGAAAGATTCTAGGCGCAGATATTTAAAGCAATGGCTAATTCCGTCTCGGGAAATGGGTTTTTCATTTCTCCAAGTGTCTGAGTACGCAGATTTTTTAATTCTTGGTAGCAGTACGGATGAGAAGTGCTCACCCATCTCAAAAAGAACATATTTGTCATTGGTTTGGTTTTTTCTGTTTGTGCTTATAACTGCGTGACCTGTGCTTCCTGAGCCTGCAAAATAATCCAGAACATAATTCCCTTCTGCATTTTGGGCCATCTCGATAAGTCGAGATATCAGTTTTATAGGTTTTTTTCCTAATGGGAAGTCAACTGCGCCTTCGTGTTTCAAGTTGTTGGTGTCGATGTCGATCCATATTGTGGATGCAGGCTCGGCTATAGCTTGAGCTCCATCAACAATTCTTACGGATTTTGAAAGGAAATAAAACTGTCTTCCTCCGAGTAGATACATATTTTCGCTAGTGTCACGCTCAACTTTAACTACTTCATTTTTATTGTTTTTCGAGTACTCAATATGATCGCGAAGCCAAGGTGCTGGCTTTTGTAAAGTTTTAGTTTCGAACACTCGACTCGCATTTTTTATAGCGAATTGTTCGCATGCGTTTTCAACAATTGCAGATGCAGCATCCCCCCATTTCTGGCGTGCTAGCTTCATTCCAGCTGCAGAGTTTTCACATTCAAATCCCAGATCTTGAAGAACTTGAACCTTAATAGGCTTGAATTCCCAGCGAGAACAATCTTGCTCCGGGTTCACAATAAATCTTGAAAAGTGAGCGAGATCCACAGGTTTTTTTACATAGCTGGTTGTGTAGCTGTAATTGCTTCTGTCTTTTGCCGCAAAAATTAATCTGTCAGATATGTCTACTGGGCCTAGGTTTACGGTGCGAAAGCTGGAGGCGGTAGAGCACTTTGTAGTCACAGTTGTTATGTAACTTTCATCTCCAAGAGAGCTTTCGAGTAGTCCCCTGTATCGCCAGTCTTCAATGTCGTTAAGGTTGCAGACAATGCCGGCTGAGTTTGAAAGTAGCTCCTTTGCAAGGCTCAGTCTATCTGCTTGCATGGAGCACCAGCTGGAGTGCCTGTAGTTATCCTTGTAAACAAAATCATCTCCACCGGTGTTGTATGGCGGATCTATGTAGATCAGTTTAACCTGATTGCTAAGTTTTTCTTTTGTAATTGACAACGCTTGAAAATTGTCGGACTGGATGATTATTCCGTTGCAGGTTTTGTCAAGTTCACTCTGGGTTGCCAGTATCTCTGCTTTTGTTTCGTCATCAAAAAAACAGGTGTCGATTGTGAGGAATTTATTGAATTTCAAAAACTCAATAGAGAGAGGTGCGCTGTACCCAGGCTGGGCCATGTCGCCCTTAATTTCATCAATCGCAAATAATTTAACCCACTCTTTCCGCTGCTGCTCATTGGTTGCAATTTCTGGATAGAATCTTTCCGGTATGCGATCCAGGGTGATGCAGTACTGCGTCTCGACAACGAATTTTTTCTTGAGCCAGAGTTTTTTCTGGAAATCTTCGAGCTGGGCGAGAAAGTCGATAATGCGCCGTGCAATCTTGCGCAGGACGCGCAATTTTTTTAGATATTCATCCACGCGCGGACCATCGGCCGCCTCAATATCGTCAAGGCGGATGATCTCGTTTTTGATATAAAAATCCAGTTCGCGGCGCAAGAAACTACCGAGATTTTTGTGAATGAAGTAGTCCATGGTGTTGCGTGCTGTGAACTGGCTCAGATACTTGGCTAGTATTGTGCGTGTTGGCTGCTTATCGGTGGGGGCTGGCGCAAATAGCGGCTGTTCAAAGTCCCGAAGCTCTGGATATTTGAAAACTAGGTTGGCGAGCTGCTCGCCTACCACCTGTTCGGCCTCTGTCAGACGTTTCTGCTGCCAGGTGCCAGCTTGACCGGACTTAGTGCTGTCAGGGCTGTAGTCGAACTGCACAACGAGTTCCGGTAGCCCTTGATCGTTGATTTCCAGCTTCAGCGGTTCCGCTGTGTGGATGATGAAGAAGCGCTCCTGGCCTTCTTTTACGTTGTTGTGCTCACCTTCCGCTACTGCTGCCAGACGGAAATGCACCTTCAGTGGGGTTGTGATCGCTGGCTGGAATTCGAAGCCACTTTGGCGGCCCTGTTCCTTGGCCTGTGCTGCTGTGAGGTCGAAAGTGAAATTACTGAGTGCCTCGCTCGACTTGATGTAGTACTGGTCTTTGTTGGCCCAGTGCAACATGACCTCACGGCCATCGTAGGGCACAGCATAGGGAGCGGCACGGCTGTCGTTTTCGGAGACAAAGTAGCGCTTCGACATGAAGTCGCCCTTGTCGTAATAGCGGCTGAAGAAGCGGTACAGGTGTTCGTACACCTGGGCATCGTCAGCCAGTACGCCGCCACCATCGCGTGCGTGCTGCTGGGCAAGCTCGTATTCCTTACCGACCTTGGTTCCGCGATATTCAGGCTTCAGTTCACCCGTGGGTAAGAAAGCATCTTCCCCGAGCGTCTCGGCGACTTTTACGCGTGCGGCTTCTAACGCGTCATGAGCGTTACTTTGCGATTGGCCGGCGAAGTGGGCATCGATCTCGCTGCCCAGTTCAGTATCGATAAAGGCTTTGATCTGCGCGCTTCGGGCGTGAAGGATGCGGTACAGACTGTAGTGGTCTAATGAAACCGGACACCCATTTAGGCGAGAATGCTCGCCAGATAGAGGTGTCTGATGACCAAACAACGTCGTTCTTTTTCCGCTGAATTCAAACGCGAGGCCGCAGGCCTCGTGCTC
>NZ_MSTQ01000017.1 GCF_001945365.1 Pseudomonas reinekei | reverse complement strand
ATGGTGCGAGAGGCCGTCACGATCTACAACCAAGAGCGGCCGCACCTCTCTTTAAAATACAAAACGCCCGATGCGGTGCATCGGGCGTTAGGGTGAAACAGGTGTAAACCTATTTCAGGACTAGACAATCAAACCAACACTTACAACTTGGGACCCGCAGCCTTGATCGCGTCGCTCACTTCGAACTTCTTGAAGTTCTCGATGAACAGGCCGGCCAGTGCTTTGGCGGCTTCGTCGTAGGCGGCTTTATCAGCCCAGGTGTTGCGTGGGTTCAGCAGGCCAGTCTCAACGCCCGGTACGGCCAGTGGCACGTCGAGGTTGATGGTGTCCAGGTGCTCGGTCTCGGTGCCGATCAATGCGCCGCTCTGGATCGCTGCGATCACCGCACGGGTGGTCGGGATGTTGAAGCGCTTGCCGACGCCGTAGCCACCGCCGGTCCAGCCGGTGTTGACCAGGTAGACCTTGGAGCCGAAGCCGCGGATACGCTTGATCAGCAGCTCCGCGTATTCACCAGCCGGACGCGGGAAGAACGGTGCGCCGAAGCAAGTGGAGAAGGTCGACTTGATGCCGCTGCCCGAACCCATTTCAGTCGAACCCACCAGAGCGGTGTAGCCGGACAGGAAGTGGTAGGCCGCTTGTTCTTCGTTGAGGATCGACACTGGCGGCAGCACGCCAGTCAGGTCGCAGGTCAGGAAGATGACAGCGTTAGGCTCGCCACCGAGGTTCTTCTCGGAACGCTTGGCAACGTGCTCCAGCGGGTAAGCGGCCCGGCTGTTCTGGGTCAGGCTGACATCAGCGTAGTCGGCGTGCTTGGCGTCATCGATGACAACGTTTTCCAGGACTGCGCCGTGCTTGATGGCTTTCCAGATGACCGGCTCGTTCTTCTCGGACAGGTCGATGCACTTGGCATAGCAACCGCCTTCGATGTTGAAGACAACGCCTTCGCCCCAGCCGTGCTCGTCGTCACCGATCAGGTAACGGCTTTCGTCGGCCGACAGAGTGGTTTTACCGGTGCCGGACAGACCGAAGAACAGGGTCACGTCGCCTTCTTCGCCGATGTTGGCAGCACAGTGCATTGGCAGCACGTCAGCAGCCGGCAGCAGGAAGTTCTGCACCGAGAACATGGCTTTCTTCATTTCACCGGCGTAACGCATGCCGGCGATCAGCACTTTTTTCTGTGCGAAGTTGAGGATCACGCAACCGTCGGAGTTGGTGCCGTCACGCTCAGGCACGCATTCGAAGTTGGCGACGTTGAGCACTTGCCACTCTTCACGGCCAGCCGGGTTGTACTGGGCCGGGTTGATGAACAGGCAACGACCGAACAGATTCTGCCAGGCAGTCTGGGTGGTCATCTTCACGGCCAGGTAGTGATCTTCGGCCGCACCTACATGCACGTGGGAAACGAAATGCTCTTGCGCGTTGTTGAACGCCTCAACACGGTTCCACAGGGCATCGAACTTGTCGGCCGGGAACTTGCG
Source organism: Pseudomonas reinekei (assembly GCF_001945365.1). GTDB lineage: Bacteria > Pseudomonadota > Gammaproteobacteria > Pseudomonadales > Pseudomonadaceae > Aquipseudomonas > Aquipseudomonas reinekei. Next base: position 111,839 of record NZ_MSTQ01000017.1, on the reverse strand, counting down.
GTTGATCGGGCCCCAGGCGATGGCGCCGGTGGTGGACGGCTCGTCAACGATGAAACGATCGACTGGCGAACGGCCGGTACGGTGACCGGTACGAACAACCAGTGCGCCGGTATCGGCAAGCTCGCCTTCACCGCGGTTGAGGGCTTCTTTAACCAGATCATCAACACTCAGATCGGTGTACACGGCGTTATTGGCTTGCGTCATGAGGTTCCCCGTCGGCCATTGGCCGAGTGCTCCAAACGTTTTTGTAGTAGAAAGTCGTGCACTACTACCGCGAAAAAAGTGGGCCGGATTATGCCAGAAAAGCCCAAAAAGAGTAGGCCCCTCCTGTCGTAACGGCGTTATTCCGGCACAAACCAGTGAATTTACCTGCGCTGAACCGTTTTAGTGACGGGTATCTGACGGTGTCTCGACACCCGCGCCGGCGAACAATTGAGTGACATCGGCGGCGTCGAACAGGTACTGCTGATTGCAAAACTGACAGTCGATCTCGATGTTTCCACCGTGCTCGACCACCAGGTTTTGCGCATCTTCCATGCCCAGACTGACCAGCGCATTGGCCGAACGTTCGCGTGAGCAGCTGCAACGGAAACGCAGTTTCTGCACGTCGAACAGACGCACCTGCTCTTCGTGGTAGAGGCGATGGAGCACGGTTTCGTTGTCCAGGCTCAGCAGTTCATCGGCGGTCAACGTCCCGCTCAATGCGGTCAGGTGCTGCCAGCTGGCGGCGCGTTCTTCTTCGTCTTTCAGGCGATCGGCGGGCAGTTGCTGCAGCAACAGGCCACGGGCGCGACGGCCATCGGCGCAGAGCTTGATGCGCGTGCCGATCTGCTGCGACATGACGAAGTAGTTGGTGAAACAGTCGGACAGCGTTTCGCCGTCCAGATCGACCACGCCCTGGTAGCGCTGGCCTTGTTTCGGGTCGATGGTCAACGTCAGCGAACCGTCGGGCATCAGGTCGGCCAGGGTGGCGTCGGGGGCAATGCGGTCGGCCTCGTAACGGGCCAGGCCACGAATGTCGCGCTCGCTGGAGCATTCGATCATCAGCAACGGGATCGGGCCTTCGGAGCGGGCCTGAAGGATCAGCAAACCGTCGAACTTCAAGGTGCCGACCAGCAACGCCGCAGCCGCCATCAGTTCGCCGAGCAGCTGCGCAACCGGCTCCGGATAGGCGTGTTTGGCCAAGACCTCAGCGTAGCTGAGCTCCAGCGAAACCATCTCGCCACGGGTGTCGCTGTCATCAAAGATGAAGCGTTGGGTGAAGTCGTTATCCGGTAGGTCGGTCATAAGTCTGGGTATCTGAAGTGGTGACAAAAGTGGTTACAGAATTCGAGGTTACGCCTTGGCCATCGGGTCGTGCTGTCTGGTTATGGCTTACAGGCCGGCGACTGTGTGCGCTTTACGACGAATGGCACATGCACGGCAGGCGAATTACCTCATATGGCTACGCAAAGGCGCAATTACAAGTCTTCGCCGGTTTGGAACGATCGGCGGACGGGTCAATCATTCGATGCTGCTGCCACGAAACTTGAACAGATCACGCCGCTGTTTCTTGCTCGGCTTGCCATCAGTGCTCACACCCAGGGCGCCCGCCTTGCGCTCGGCGGCGGCGTTTTCGCGCTTGGCGAGGCTGGCTTCGGTTTCGGCGTACAGCGTCTGCGCTTCCGGCGCACCACGGCGCACGATCGACAGCGCCCGAACCACCACCGTGCGCTCCTCAAAACCGGCGCGGATCACGAATTCATCGCCAATGCGCGGCTCTTTGCCAGGCTTGCAGCGCTCGCCCCGGCAATGCACCTTGCCGCTTTCAATCGCCGCCTTGGCCAAGGCACGGGTTTTGTAAAACCGCGCAGCCCACAACCATTTATCGAGGCGGACTTTGTCGTCCTCATCGCTTTTTTGTGCCATGGGATTTCCTCATTCTGAAATATTGGTGAACTGTACTACCGTTCTGTCGTACCAAGAATTACTCCGTCCCGGATTACAATGCTGACATTCCATAACCTCCTTGCGGGGCTGGAAATCCGGGCCGTAGATATCTGTCGCCTTTTAACCATTATTCTGCGTGAATACCGCGAATTCGGCCGCCTGCGGCCTCCGTGGTTTCTACCGGTTGAGCCATTTTGAAGACATTTGACCATTTGACCGTTGTCGGTCTGCGCGAGTGGGTGGCGCTCCCGGATCTGGGAGTGGCCGGCCTTCGGGCAAAAATCGACACCGGTGCCAGTACCTCAAGCCTGCATGCCACCGACATCGAGACTTTCGAGCGCGATGGCAGCCAGTGGGTGCGCTTCACGGCGCACCTGGGCACGGTGGTGCAACTGCGTCACCGTCGCTGCGAGGCACCGCTGGTGACAAGAAAAACCATTAAAAGCTCCAACGGTCACGCGCAGGTGCGATACGTGATCAGTACCACCCTGGCCCTCGGTGATCGGGTCTGGCGGGTCGAGTTCACCCTCGCCTGCCGCAAGTCCATGCGTTATCGCCTGTTACTCGGTTCCAAAGCCCTGATCGATGGCCAACTGGTGGTCAATCCGGGCATCAAGTATGTACAAGACAAGCCGGTGTTCCCGGTATCTACCTCCTCCACAGGTGTTGCATGAAGATCGCTGTGCTGTCGCGGAACCCGCGTCTGTATTCCACCCGCCGCCTGGTCGAAGCCGGTACCGAACGCGGCCATGAAATGGTGGTGGTCGATACCCTGCGCGCCTACATGAACATTGCCAGCCACAAGCCGCAGATCCACTACCGCGGCAAGCCGCTGGAGGGATTCGATGCGGTGATACCGCGGATCGGCGCCTCCGTTACTTTTTATGGCTGCGCGGTGTTGCGTCAGTTCGAAATGATGGGGGTGTTTCCGCTCAACGAATCGGTGGCCATCGCCCGCTCACGGGACAAACTGCGTTCGCTGCAATTGCTGTCACGCCGGGGCATTGGTTTGCCGGTCACCGGTTTTGCCCACTCACCGGATGACATTCCCGACCTGATCGAAATGGTCAACGGCGCACCACTGGTGATCAAGGTGCTGGAAGGCACCCAGGGCATCGGCGTGGTGTTGTGTGAAACCGCCACGGCCGCAGAGTCGGTGATCGAGGCATTCATGGGCCTCAAGCAGAACATCATGGTTCAGGAGTACATCAAGGAGGCTGGCGGTGCCGACATTCGTTGCTTCGTGGTGGGCGACAAGGTGATTGCGGCCATGAAGCGCCAGGCCAAGCCCGGCGAGTTCCGCTCCAACCTGCATCGCGGTGGTAGCGCCAGCCTGATCAAGATCACCCCGGAAGAACGTATGACCGCATTGCGTGCGGCCAAGGTCATGGGGCTCTCGGTGGCGGGTGTGGATATCCTGCGCTCCAATCACGGGCCGCTGGTGATGGAAGTGAACTCGTCGCCAGGGCTGGAAGGGATCGAGACCACCACTGGCAAGAATGTGGCAGGGATCATCATTGAGCATCTGGAGAAGAATGGCGGGCCGAATATGACCCGGACCAAAGGCAAGGGTTAAATTTTGAGCCTTGTGGCGGCAGGGATGCCGCCATCGCGAGCAGGCTCGCTCCCACAGGGGATTGCATTCCAATGTGGGAGCGAGCCTGCTCGCGATGGGGCCATCAGCCCCACCGAAACAGTCAGCGGTTAAACCGCATCCCTCGGCAACATCAGCCCCAGCGGCAAGCGCACCCGCGCCTCCAGGCCACCGCCCGGACGGTTGCGCAGCTCAACGTTGCCGCCGTGCATCGAAGCAATCCGCTTCACGATCGCCAGGCCCAATCCGGTGCCCTTGCCACCCCGGGCACGATCACCACGGGTGAACGGGTTGAAGATCGCTTCCAGCTCCGACGGATCGATCCCTGCACCGCGATCCATGACGCTCAGCACCACGTACGGTGCGTTCACATCCCCAGACACGTATGCCGCCACTTCCACGCCATTGCCGGCGTGGTGCAGCGCATTGCCGATCAGGTTGTTCAGCAAGCGCTTCATCGACACCCGACGCAACGGAAACGGCTGGATCGGTTCCAGGCGCAGGCGCACTTTCTCTTCGTTCTGGTTGTACGGTGCGGCCACTTCGCGAACCAGATCACTCAAGTCCACTTCTTCCACCGACTCGTCCCGACCATCACGAATGAACGCCAGGAACTGGTCGAGAATCGCATCCATGTCCTCGATGTCGCGGACCATATCGTCCGTGAGGTCGTTGCGATCGCCCATCAACTCCAAAGACAGGCGCAAACGGGTCAGGGGCGTGCGCAGGTCGTGGGAAACCCCGGCCAGCATCAGTTCGCGCTCGCGACCGGCCTGCTCGACGTCTTCAGCCATCTGGTTGAAGGCGCGATAAACCTCGGTCATTTCACTCGGCGTATCGCTGATCGGCAGGCGCACACTGCGACCCTGGCCGAGTTGCCGTGCCGCGTAGACCAGACGTTTGAGCGGTTGGTTGAGCTGGCTGACAAAAATCCACGCCGAGGCGGTGGACAGCAAGCCAATGGCAAGAAACCAGCCCAGTACGTTCCAGATTTTCTGACCGCGCAACGGGTGCGGATACAACGGCACTTTCAACCAGCCATCGCCCAGGCTCGGCGCCCGGACCCACAGCGCCGGCGGTGAATGCATGCGCAACCGGACTTCGGTGTCGGCGCCCAACTCGGCCTGCATCTGCCGCTGATAGATTTCGCTATAGGGCCAGTGCTGTTCGCCTTCAGGTACGCCAGCACCCACCACCCGGATCAGGGTCGCGGCCTCGGCGATCTTGTCACGATTGTTTTCATCGGCGGCCCAATAGGCGCGCAGCGTCAGGGCGACGCCGTGACTGTACTGGCGGTCCACCAGCACGTCTTCGTTCATCAACAGGTAAACCAGGGTCAGTGCCTTGGAGAACAGGACGACGATGAGCACCAGCCAAAGGGTGCGGGAGAAGAAACTCTGGGGGAACCAAACCGGGGTTTTCATGGATAACCGTTACATACTTGCAGGAGCGAGCGATGCTCGCATATTGCGGATCGCGAGTCTGCGGGCAAGGCTGATTGACCTGCCACCCGCACGACCCGCTCCTACAAATCGCCGATCACTTGCTGGCGGCGCCATCCGGAACGAACACGTAACCCACGCCCCAGACAGTCTGGATGTAACGCGGCTTGGACGGATCGGGTTCGATCATCCGGCGCAGACGGGAGATCTGCACATCAATGGAGCGCTCCAGGGCATCCCACTCGCGGCCACGGGCCAGGTTCATCAGCTTGTCGCGGGTCAGCGGCTGACGGGCGTTCATCACCAGGGCCTTGAGCACCGCGAACTCACCGGTGGTGAGCATGTGCACTTCTTCGCCGCGCTTGAGTTCGCGGGTGGCCAGGGACAGTTCGTAATCACCGAAAGTCACGCTTTCGTCTTCGCTGCCCGGCGCGCCCGGCACCGGAGCCGACTGACGACGCAGAACAGCTTTGACACGGGCCATCAGCTCATCGGGGTTGAATGGCTTGGCCAGATAGTCGTCGGCACCCAGTTCCAGGCCCTTGATGCGGCTCAGCTCATCGCCCTTGGCGGTCAGCATGATGATGGGGATCTGGTTGTTCGCGCCACGCAGGCGGCGGCAGGCGGTCAGACCGTCTTCGCCGGGCAGCATCAGGTCGAGGACGACCAGGTTGAACACTTCGCGTGCCAGCAGGCGATCCATTTGCTCGGTGTTCGGCACGGCGCGGGCGCGGTAGCCCTTGCTGACGAAGAAACGCTCCAGCAGGCTGCTGAGGCCCGGATCGTCATCAACAATAAGAATTTTTTCACCTTCAGCAATGTTTGCAGTGCTGCTCATTAGATGCTCCTTTGATCTCGGCGCGCATTATGGCGTAGCTGCCGTTATACGCACCGTGTGCATTGTTAGCAGATTTTTCCTTTATCGCCAGAAAACCGGCCACCGAAGCCACTGCCCGCGATGCCCCCGAATGCCGGAACGCTGGTTATAATGCGCGGCCTTTTGTGTCAGGCAACATCAGACAGCTACTACAGTCGTGCACCGTTTTTATTTCAGGGTGCCGGCAGTCATTGTTCGATTTCACGGGTCAACGGGATACCTTTTGATCCAGGCAGCGGCGCAGGTCAGGCCGCTCAACCAGACTCGCCAGGGCCCTAACTCTGCGCCTGCGAGCCTGCTTTCACAATTTGTCAGGTGGTTTTATGGACAGCATCAACAGCCGCATCGCCGAGGAACTCGGTGTACGCCCACAACAGGTCGAAGCGGCCGTCGCGCTACTCGATGAGGGCTCTACCGTTCCCTTCATCGCCCGTTACCGGAAAGAAGTGACCGGCAGCCTCGATGACACCCAGTTGCGTCACCTGGAAGAGCGTCTGCGCTACCTGCGAGAACTCGACGAACGGCGCATCAGCATCCTGGCCAGCATCCAGGAGCAAGGCAAACTGACCCCGCAGCTCGAGCGTGATATCAAACTCGCCGACACCAAGACCCGCCTCGAAGACTTGTACTTGCCGTACAAGCAGAAGCGCCGCACCAAGGGCCAGATCGCCCTGGAAGCCGGCCTCGGCGAGTTGGCTGACGGTCTGTTCAACGACCCGACCCTGAGCCCGGAAACCGAAGCCGCCCGCTTCATCGACGCGGAAAAAGGCGTGGCCGATGTCAAGGCTGCCCTCGAAGGCGCCAAGTACATCCTGATGGAGCGTTTCGCTGAAGACGCCGGTCTGCTCGACAAGCTGCGCAGCTACCTGAAACAGGAAGCCACCCTCAGCGCCCGCGTGATCGCCGGCAAGGAAGAGGAAGGCGCCAAATTCCGCGATTACTTTGAACATGACGAACCGCTGAAAAGCATGCCGTCGCACCGTGCGCTGGCGATTTTCCGTGGCCGTAACGAAGGCATTCTCAGCTCTGCGCTGAAAGTCGGCGACGAATTGCCGGGGACCATGCACCCGTGCGAAGGCATGATCGGCCAGCACGTCGGCATCCAGAACCAGAACCGCGCCGCCGACAAATGGCTGGGCGAAGTGGTGCGCTGGACCTGGAAGGTCAAGCTCTACACCCACCTGGAGACTGATTTGCTGGGTGAGCTGCGCGATGGCGCGGAAACCGAAGCGATCAACGTGTTCGCCCACAACCTGCACGACCTGCTGCTGTCGGCCCCGGCCGGCCCGCGCGCGACCCTGGGCCTCGACCCGGGCCTGCGCACCGGCTGTAAGGTTGCGGTGGTCGACTCCACCGGCAAACTGCTGGATCACGCCACGGTTTACCCGCACGTGCCGCACAACAAGTGGGACCAGACCATCGCGATCCTCGCCGCCCTGTGCGCCAAGCACTCGGTGGACCTGATCGCCATCGGCAACGGCACCGCCAGTCGCGAGACCGACAAGCTCGCCGCCGAGCTGATCAAAAAATACCCAGCCATGAAGATGACCAAAGTCATGGTCTCGGAGGCTGGAGCATCGGTTTACTCGGCGTCGGAACTGGCCTCCAAGGAGTTCCCGGACCTCGACGTGTCGATCCGTGGTGCGGTGTCGATTGCGCGCCGCCTGCAAGATCCGCTGGCGGAGCTGGTGAAGATCGATCCTAAATCCATCGGCGTCGGCCAGTACCAGCACGACGTGTCGCAGCTGAAACTGGCGCGGGGCCTGGATGCGGTGGTCGAAGACTGCGTGAACGCCGTCGGCGTCGACGTGAACACCGCCTCCGTGGCGCTACTGGCACGGATCTCCGGCCTCAACGCGACCCTGGCACAAAACATCGTCAGCCACCGCGACGAACACGGCGCGTTCAAAACCCGCGCGGCGCTGAAGAAAGTCGCACGTCTGGGCGAGAAAACCTTTGAGCAAGCGGCTGGTTTCTTGCGCGTCATGAACGGTGACAATCCACTGGATTCGTCCGCAGTGCACCCGGAAGCCTATCCGCTGGTGCAACGCATCGCCGCTGAAACCGACCGTGACATTCGCTCGCTGATTGGCGATGCCGCGTTCCTCAAGCGCCTCGACCCGAAGAAGTACACCGACGAAACCTTCGGTTTGCCGACCGTGACCGACATCCTGCAAGAGCTGGAAAAACCGGGTCGCGACCCGCGTCCCGAGTTCAAGACCGCCGAGTTCCAGGAAGGTGTCGAGGACCTCAAGGACCTGCAACTGGGCATGATCCTCGAAGGCGTGGTGACCAACGTGACCAACTTCGGCGCGTTCGTCGACATCGGCGTGCATCAGGACGGTTTGGTGCACATCTCTGCGCTTTCCGAGAAATTCATCAAGGATCCACGGGAAGCGGTGAAGGCCGGTGACGTGGTGAAGGTGAAGGTCATGGAAGTCGACATTCCGCGTAAACGCGTGGGCCTGTCGATGCGCATGAGCGACACCCCGGGCGAGAAAATCGACGGTGCTCGCGGCGCGCGTCCGGGGTCGGCACCGCGCCAATCCCAGAACACCGCACCGCGCAAGGAAACCACGGCGGCGGCTCCGGCCAACAACGCCATGGCTTCGCTCTTCGCCAACGCCAAGCAGTTGAAGAAACGTTGATGGAGGTCCCTGCCGGGTATACCGAAAGCGCTTTTTTCAAACTGCTGGGCTGTCGCCTGCACAGCCTGGAAACCGGGGTGGCGCAAGTCGCCCTGGTGCTGGAACCGGCGCTGCGCAATCGCGCTGGCAAGCTGCACGGCGGGGCCTTGTTCAGTCTGGTGGACATTGCCATGGGGCTGGCCTGCTCCAGTACCCACGGCTTTGACCAGCAGAGCGCGACCATCGAGTGCAAGATCAACTACATCCGCGCCGTCGCTGACGGCGAGGTGATGTGCACGGCGCGGGTGATTCACCCGGGCCGGCGCACGCTGGTGGTCGAGGCCGACGTAGTGCAAGGCGACAAATTGGTCGCAAAAGCACAAGGCACGTTCGCTGTCCTGTAGCTAGATGTCATCGATTTGAGTTAATTTCAGCAATAGCCCTCTGTGGGAGCAAGCCTGCTCGCGAAGGCGGTGGGTCAGTCGGCGACCATGCTGACTGATCTACTCTCTTCGCGAGCAGGCTCGCTCCCACAGGGGGTTACTGCAGTCCGTGATTGACCGATTCAGTACGGCATAAAACCAGGCGAAAACGCTAGTTTCAACTTCACCCTTGTAGACCGTCTTGCCCACCCCCATATTGGGGCGACTGACGCGTGAAGGAATCCAACTTGAGCGAACTTTTCAACCGCCGCCTGGCCCTGCTCGGCGAGCGCGCTAACCTCTCTCTGCTCGAACAGTGCCTTCACGGCATCGAACGTGAATGCCTGCGCGTGACCAGCGAAGGTCGGCTGGCGCAAACGCCGCACCCGGAAGAATTGGGTTCCGCGCTGACCAATGAACAAATCACCACCGACTATTCCGAGTCGCTGCTGGAGTTCATCACTCCGGCCCTGCCCGACCCTGCCGATACGCTGGCGAGCCTGGACAGCATTCACCGCTTTGCCTACAGCAAGCTCGGCAACGAGTACCTGTGGAGCCCATCGATGCCGTGCCCGCTGCCGGCCGAGGAAGACATCCCGATCGCCTATTACGGCACCTCCAACATCGGGCAGCTCAAGTACGTGTACCGCAAGGGCCTGGCCCTGCGTTACGGCAAGACCATGCAGTGCATCGCCGGGATTCATTACAACTTTTCCCTGCCGGAAAAGCTCTGGCCGCTGCTCAAGGAAGCCGAAGGTTTTGTCGGCACTGACCGCGATTTCCAGTCGTCGTCCTACATCGCACTGATCCGTAACTTCCGCCGCTACAGCTGGCTGTTGATGTACCTGTTCGGTGCATCGCCAGCGCTGGATGCCGGTTTCCTGCGCGGTCGTTCGCATCAGCTGGAACAGCTGGATCCGGACACCCTGTATCTGCCCTACGCCACCAGCCTGCGCATGAGTGACCTGGGTTACCAGAGCAACGCCCAGGCCGGCCTGACGCCGTGCTACAACGATCTGACCAGCTACACCGACAGCCTGCGCAAAGCGGTCGCCACGCCGTATGCGCCCTACGTCGAAGTCGGCACGCACAAGGATGGTGAGTGGGTGCAGCTCAACACCAACATCCTGCAGATCGAAAACGAGTACTACTCCAACATCCGCCCGAAACGCGTGACCTACTCCGGTGAGCGGCCAATTCAGGCATTGATGGCCCGGGGCATTCAGTACGTCGAAGTGCGTTGCCTGGACATCAACCCGTTCCTGCCGATGGGTATCGACCTCACCGAATCGCGTTTCCTCGACGCCTTCCTGCTGTTCTGCGCGCTGAACGACAGCCCATTGCTGACCAACACCAGCTGCGGTAACGCCACGTCGAACTTCCTCAGTGTGGTCAAGGAAGGTCGCCGTCCTGGCCTGCAACTGCAGCGCGACGGGCAGCCGGTCGACTTGAAAGAGTGGGCAAGCCAATTGCTGGAAAACATCGCGCCACTGGCGGCGTTGCTGGATCAGAGCCATGGCGGCGATGCTCACAGCAAGGCGCTGGATGCACAGCTGGCCAAGGTTCAGGACCCGTCGCTGACGCCATCGGCCCAGGTGCTGGCGGCCATGGCCGAGCACAAGGAAAGCTTCGCTCAGTTCTCCCTGCGCCAGAGCCAGGCCCATGCCGAGTTTTTCCGTAGCGAGCCGTTGCCGGTTGAGGAACAGGCAAAGTTCGAAGAGCGGGCGCGTTCGTCGCTGGCTGAACAGGCTGAGCTGGAACAGAACGAAGTCGGTGATTTCGATGTGTTTGTCGGGTCGTATCAGGCAAGCATCCTGGCGATCAGCAACTAACCTCTGAAGGTCCTGCGGACCTCTTCGCGAGCAGACTCGCTCCCACAGGATTTGCGCAGTCCCTGTGGGAGCGAGCCTGCTCGGGAAGGCCGCGCTACGGTCGAGCTTAGAATTTTCCGCTCATATGCTCATTCTAAAAAGTTATTTATTTTAGGATTCTTAGATCATTTAGTCTCCTTTCACGCCGACTCTCGTCCGCCTGACAAGGAGCTTCCCGATGAAACTGCATTTCCCTCTTCGCCTGCTGGCGGCCGCCTCTCTGGCGGCAGCGAGCTTCTTTGCCCAGGCAGCTGACGTGACTGTCGCCTACCAGACCACCGTTGACCCGGCGAAAGTCGCCCAGGCCGACGGCGCCTATGAAAAAGCCACCAAGGCCGACATCAGCTGGCGCAAATTCGATAACGGTGCCGACATCATCGCCGCCATCGCCTCCGGCGACGTACAGATCGGCTACCTCGGCTCCAGCCCCCTGACGGCGGCCATTACCCGCAAAGTGCCGGTGGAAACCTTCCTCATCGCCACCCAGATCGGCGCCGCCGAAGCGCTGGTGGCCCGTGACGGTTCCGGGATCAAGACCCCACAAGACCTGATCGGCAAGAAAATCGCCGTGCCATTCGTTTCCACCGGCCACTACAGCCTGCTCGCGGCGCTGAAGCACTGGAACATCGACCCGTCGAAAGTCACCGTCCTCAACCTCGCACCACCAGCGATCATTGCTGCGTGGAAGCGCGGGGATATCGACGCCACATACGTTTGGGACCCGGCCCTCGGCGTGGCCAAGGAAAACGGTAAAGTGCTGATCACCTCCGGTGAACTGGCCAAGTTCGGTGCGCCGACCTTCGATGCCTGGATCGTGCGCAAAGACTTCGCCGAGAAGCACCCAGACATCGTCACCGCGTTCGCCAAAGTGACCCTGGATGCCTACGCCGATTACCGCAAAGACCCGAAGGCCTGGCTGGCCAATCAAGGCAACGTCGACAAGCTTGTAAAACTGTCTGGCGCCAAGGCCAGCGATATTCCGCTGCTGCTGCAAGGCAATGTTTATCCACTGGCGGCTGACCAGTTAACCAGCCTCGGCGCACCGACCACCAAAGCCATCACCGACACCGCCGTATTCCTCAAGGAACAAGGCAAGGTCGAAGCCGTGCTGCCGGACTACGCCCCTTACGTCAGCGCCAAGTTCATCACCAACTGATCGGGAGTTAACCGCGATGGCCTTGCTACAGCTGGAGCGCATCAGCGCACAGTACCCCGGCGCAGCAGAACCTGTGCTGGTGGATATTTCCCTGACCCTGGGGCCCCAGCAATTGCTGGTTGCCCTCGGCCCGTCCGGCAGTGGCAAGACTTCGCTGTTGAACCTGATTGCCGGTTTCGTCGAACCCAGCGCCGGGCGCATCACCCTCGACGGCGTGCCGGTCAAAGGCCCCAGTGCCGAACGCGGCGTGGTGTTCCAGGACGACGCCCTGCTGCCCTGGCAGGACGTGCTGGCCAACGTCGGCTTCGGCCTGGAACTGGCTGGCATCGCTCGAGACAAACGCGAAATCCGCGCCCGGGAGATGCTCGCACTGGTAGATCTTTCCGGTTTTGAAAACCGCCACATCTGGCAACTGTCCGGTGGGCAGAAGCAGCGCGTCGGGCTAGCCCGCGCGCTGGCTGCCGATCCTCGCGTGTTGCTGATGGACGAACCCTTCGGCGCCCTCGACGCCTTCACCCGCGAGCAGATGCAAGAGCTGTTGCTGCAAGTCTGGCGGCGCACGGCCAAGCCGGTGTTCCTGATTACCCACGACATTGAAGAAGCGGTATTCCTCGCCACGGATCTGATTCTGCTGGCGCCGAATCCTGGGCAAATCGTCGAACGTCTGAGCCTGGATTTCGGTCAGCGCTACGCCGCCGGTGAGTCGGCACGTTCGATCAAGTCCGACCCACGCTTTATCGAAACCCGCGAACACGTCCTCGCCAAAGTGTTCTCCCAACGCAGCGCCGCGCCACGGCAGGAGCACGCATGAGCAGCTACGAAATTCCCGCCGCAGCGGTAAAGGCAAGCTCCACGGTCATTCCCGTACGCCGCCGTTTGAGCACGCGCTGGATCAGCGTGCTGACACTGATCGCGCTCGTTGCCATTTGGTGGGCTGTCACCGCCACTGGAATGATCGAACCGTTGTTCCTGCCGCCACCCTCCGCCGTGCTGCAAAAAGGCTGGCTGCTGGCGACCAGCGGCTACATGGATTCGACCCTGTGGCAGCACTTGGGCGCGAGTCTCAGCCGCATCGGCCTGGGCCTCGGCTTCGCGGTGCTGACAGCTGTTCCGGTCGGCATCGCCATTGGCCACAACCGCATCGCTCGCGGCATTCTCGATCCGCTGATCGAGTTCTACCGCCCGATTCCACCGCTGGCCTATCTGCCGCTGATCGTGATCTGGTGCGGCATAGGCGAGCTGTCGAAAGTGCTGCTGATCTACCTGGCGATTTTCGCCCCGATTGCCATCGCCACCGCTACCGGTGTGCGCACGGTCGACCCGGCGAAATTGCGCGCTGCGCAGTCTCTGGGCGCGACCCGTGCGCAGTTGATTCGCCATGTAATTCTGCCGAGTGCCCTGCCGGACATTTTGACTGGCGTGCGTATTGGCCTCGGCGTTGGTTGGTCGACTTTGGTCGCCGCCGAGCTGATCGCCGCCACCAGCGGCCTGGGTTTCATGGTGCAATCGGCCGCGCAGTTCCTGGTCACCGATGTGGTGGTCCTGGGAATTCTGGTGATCGCGCTGATCGCCTTTGCCATGGAGATGGGCTTGCGCAAACTGCAGCGCAAACTGGTGCCGTGGCACGGCCAGGCTCATTGATGAGTGAACAAACCTGTGGGAGCGAGCCTGCTCGCGATAGCGGTCCATCAGTCAACGTTGTATTGCCTGTCTCACTACAATCGCGAGCAGTCTCGCTCCCACAAAAAGCACACCTCGGATTGAAGAAATCACCATGAGCAACCTGACCATCGTCCCCCTCAGCTCAGCCCTCGGCGCCCAGATCAGCGGCGTCGACATCAGCCAGCCGCTGAACCTGGAACAGCGCGACGCCATCGAGCAAGCGTTGCTCAAGCATCAGGTGCTGTTCTTCCGCGACCAACCGATCACGCCACAGCAGCAAGCGCGCTTCGCGGCCAATTTCGGTGATCTGCACATTCACCCGATCTACCCGAACGTACCGGAACAACCGGAAGTGCTGATCCTCGACACCGCTGTCACCGACGTGCGCGACAACGCGATCTGGCACACCGACGTGACCTTCCTGCCCACCCCGGCGATGGGCGCGGTGCTTAGCGCCAAGCTACTGCCGGAGTTCGGCGGCGACACCCTGTGGGCCAGCGGCATTGCAGCGTACGAAGCCTTGTCGGCGCCAGTGAAAGCCTTGCTCGAAGGGCTGACCGCCACCCACGACTTCACCCGTTCATTCCCGCTGGAACGCTACGGCAACACGCCCGAAGCGCTGGCCCAGTGGGAGGAAGCACGACGCAAGAATCCACCGCTGTCGCACCCGGTAATCCGCACGCATCCGGTGAGCGGGCGCCGTTCGTTGTTCGTCAATGAAGGTTTCACGTCGAAGATCAACGAACTGTCGGAAACCGAAAGCGAGGCGATTTTGAAGTTCCTGTTTGCCCACGCCACCCGGCCGGAATTCACCATTCGCTGGCGCTGGCAGAAGGATGACATCGCGTTCTGGGACAACCGCGTGACACAACATTACGCGGTAGATGATTACCGGCCGGCCCGGCGGGTGATGCAGCGGGCGACGGTGCTAGGGGATGTGCCGTTTTTTCGCTGATTTTTTGTTTCCATTTCTGGCCCCATCGCTAGCAGGCTAGCTCCCACAGGAGGAATGCATTCCAATGTGGGAGCTAGCCTGCTAGCGATAGCCATGTAACAGACGCCGGGTAATCCAGCGCCGAACTCTTACTCCGCCGTCGAAGGCTTCTCCCAAAGATTGATCCCGCCCTCTTGGGCAAACCGGTCAATCTCCGCCAGTTCCTCTGCGCTGAAACGCAGATTCTTCAACGCTCCGACGTTCTCGATAATCTGCTCCGGCCGGCTCGCACCGATCAGCGCCGAAGTCACGCGCGGGTCGCGCAGGGTCCAGGCCAGCGCCAGTTGCGCCAGGCTCTGACCGCGACGTTTGGCGATCTCATTGAGCGCACGCACGTGGGCGATATTGGCTTCGGACAGATGCGAAGCCTGTAACGAACCACCGCCTGGACGGTTGACCCGCGCATCCGCCGGCACGCCGTTGAGGTATTTGTCGGTGAGCAACCCTTGGGCCAGTGGCGTGAAGGCAATGACGCCGGTGCCGAGTTCGTCAGTGGTATCGAGCAGGTCCTTTTCCACCCAACGATTGAGCAGGTTGTAGGCCGGTTGGTGGATCAACAACGGGACTTTCCACTCTTTGAGCAGCGCCGCCATTTCGCGGGTTTTCACGCCGGAGTACGAAGAGATACCGATGTACAACGCCTTGCCCTGCTGCACTGCCGTGGCCAATGCGCTGGCAGTTTCTTCCAGCGGCGTGTCCGGGTCGAAGCGGTGCGAGTAGAAAATGTCGACGTAATCCAGGCCCAGGCGTTGCAGGCTCTGGTCGAGGCTGGCCAGCACGTATTTGCGTGAGCCGCCGCCCTGGCCATAAGGGCCTGGCCACATGTCCCAACCGGCCTTGCTGGAGATGATCAGTTCGTCGCGGTACTGCTTGAAATCCTCTCGCAGCAAACGACCGAAATTGATCTCGGCGCTGCCATACGGCGGGCCATAGTTGTTGGCCAGGTCGAAGTGGTTGATGCCCTGGTCGAATGCGGTGCGCAGCAACGCGCGCTGGGTGTCGATCGGCGTGCTGTCGCCAAAGTTGTGCCACAGGCCCAGGGACAGCGCCGGCAGCACCAGACCGCTGCGGCCTACGCGGCGGTAAGGAATGGCGTCATAGCGGTTTTCGGCAGCGGTGTAAGTCATCGAATCCTCTCTTGTCTGTCTTGAATCTGGTATCGACTGCTTTGCCAGTCGCCCAGCATACGCCCAGACAAACGCCAAAAAACCCCGGATTCGACCAATTGCTGAAACGTTTCACACTTCTTTCGAAAAACCCTATGCCGACAACTCGCGCAATACTACCGCCGGTTTAAGCTGCTATGGAGGCATGTTGAACGCCTCAAAAGCAGCACCCACTGGAGGAAATCCACCATGCACACCACGATCATCATCACCTTCGGCCTGATCCTCCTGGCGCTGATGCTCTACATCGGCGAGAAGATCGGCTTCAGCCGTCAGATCCTCGCCTACAGCTTTATCGTGCTGTGGCTGGCGCTGACCTTGATCAACGGCGCGGTCGGCATCGTGCATGCCGGCCAGCCGTTGGGTACTGAACTGGTGGTGGGCAGCGCCGTGTTCGGTATCCCGGTGGCGGCGCTGGTGTTGTTCATGGTGCTGATCCGCGAGACATGAAATCCCCGATCAACGCACCAGGTGCAGGAACTGCATGTGCCGTTCGTACTGATCGAGGATGTCGTTGATGATCTGCTCCTTGGTGTAACCCACCAGATCGTAGTTCTGACTGCCCTCGCTCAAATACACTTCGGCACGGTAATAGCGACGATTGTTGAGCTCCTTGGAGCCCATGCCACCCCGGGCAAACGACGGCGTGAAGTAGCCGCGCATTTGCACCTGATAGATAAACGGGTGTTCATCACCGTGACCGATTTCCAGGCTGACGCTGTCGTTGACCGGCTCGGGATGCGTGATCACCTTGAGGCCCTTCTCGATGAATACCGCCGAGACCTCTTCAATCGCCGGACGCACCGTCGTATCGAGAAAGCGATACACCTCGTCCCGCGACGGGAAGTGCACCGCCTGACTCAAGCGCTGACGCCAGCCACCACGCCGTGAGCCGGACACCGGTGCCAGCGAGTGCAGCTGCGCAATCTGCTTCTGCGACTCCAGATAAAACGCCTTGTGCAGCCCCCACATCATCAGCAGCAAAATCAGCGAGAACGGCAATGAGGTCAGCACCACCGCCGACTTCAACGCATCGATGCTGCCGGAAAACAGCAGCGCACTGGTCACCAGCGCAGTCATCGCCCCCCAGAACACCCGCAGCCACTTTGGCCCGTCTTCATCCGGGTTGCCGCCCTTGGCGGACAGGGTCGACAGCACCACGGTGCCCGAGTCGGCGGAAGTGACGAAGAACACGAAGCTGATGAACACCGTGACCGCAATGACGGTTTTGCTCCACGGGTAGGTTTCCAGCAGCAGATAGAGGGTCATCGATGGGTTGTCGATGGCCGACATGCCGAGCGCGCTCATGCCGTGGTTGAGCACCTGGTCGATGGCGCTGTTACCGAAAATCGACATCCACGCCAGGGTGAAACCCAGTGGAATCAACAGCACGCCGAAGACGAACTCGCGGATGGTCCGGCCACGGGAAATCCGCGCGATGAACAGACCCACGAACGGCGACCATGCGATCCACCAGGCCCAGTAAAACACCGTCCAGCCACCCAGCCAGTCGCTGGGTTTGTCGTAGGCGTAGAGGTCGAAACTCTTCATCGGCAAGGCGCCGAGGTAGTCACCGACGTTCTGGATCAGCGTGTTGAGCAAATGCTGCGTAGGGCCGGCGAACAACACGAACAGCAGCAGCGCGCAGGCCAGCAACATGTTGATGTCGGACATCACGCGCACGCCTTTATCGACGCCGGACACCGCGACGATGATCGCCGCGCCCATCATCAGCGTGATCAGGCCGACCTGAATCCATTGCGTGTGGGCGATGCCGAACAAGTAGTCGAGGCCGGAATTAAGGTGCAGCACGCCAAAGCCCATGTCGGCACCGAGGCCGAACACCGTGGCGATGATGCCGAAGCCATCCACCGCGTAGCCGATCGGCCCGTTGATGCGTTTGCCGATCAACGGATACAGCGCCGAGCGCAACGCCAGTGGCAGGTTATGCCGGTAAGCGAAGTAAGCGAGCGCCATGCCGACAAAGGCGAATACGCCCCAGCCATGCAGGCCCCAATGCAGAAACAGGATCTGCATGGCCTGGCGCGCGGCGTCCGCGGTACCTGCCTCGCCTTGGGGCGGCTGCAGCATGTGGGTCAACGGTTCGGACACGCAGAAGAAGAACAGCGTGATGCTGATCCCGGCGGCGAACAGCATGCCCGCCCAGGACAGGTAACTGAATTCGGGCTCGTCGTGGTCGGCACCGAGTTTGATCTTGCCGTAGCCCGATAACGCGGTGACCACCACGAAGACCAGATACAGGGTCATCGCCAGCATGTAGTACCAGCCGACCGTGTTGGCTGCCCAGTTTTGCGCGGCCAGCAACCAGGCACCGGCCTGCTCGGGCATGGCAATGACCACGACACCGAACAACAGAATAAAGCTCGCCGCAAAGTAAAACACCGGCGGGTTCATGCGGACCAGGCCGCTTGGAGGAAGGGACGATGCACTCATGAACGGTGCACCTCGCAGAGGAAAAACGTGGCTGTAGAAATCGGACTCAGCAAAGGCAAGCCTCCTGTTGTGAGCGGGCAGCGAACCACCGGTTTAACTTGAATGAACGTTCAATTTAAACATGAATAGGGTGCTAAGGACTAATCGCAGGGTCGGACGGTCGTGCTTTTACGCTAGCTCAAGGAGGGAATACGCAGGGATTTAAAAGCATCGCGAGCAGGCTCGCTCCTGCAGTGGATCGGGTTGAACACAAAGGTTGTGATCGACGGGAAACTCTGTGGGAGCGAGCCTGCTCGCGATGACGGTAGATCCGTCAGCGGAGGACTGCGGCCTTACTTCTGCGCCCCATCATCGAGCTGCAAATTAGCCTGGGTCAGGTTACTGCCCGCCGGCACGCTGCGGGTCAGCCAGACATTCCCGCCAATGGTCGAGCCCTTGCCGATGGTGATCCGCCCCAGAATTGTCGCCCCGGCGTAAATCACCACGTCATCCTCGACGATCGGATGCCGCGCCTGACCCTTCTGCAATTGGCCGTCTTCGTCTGCGGGGAAACGCTTGGCGCCCAATGTCACCGCCTGATAAATCCGCACACGCTCGCCGATGATGGCGGTCTCGCCGATCACCACGCCGGTTCCGTGGTCAATGAAGAAACTGCGACCGATCTGCGCACCCGGGTGAATGTCGATACCGGTGGCCGAGTGAGCGATTTCTGCGCTGATCCTTGCCAGCAGTGGCAGGCCGGCGCGATACAAATGGTGGGCCAGACGATGGTGAATCACCGCCAGAATCCCCGGGTAGCACAGCAGCACTTCATCGACACTGCGCGCCGCCGGGTCACCGTGATAGGCCGCCAACACGTCGGTGTCCAGCAGGCTGCGCAGTCCGGGCAAGGCCAGGGCGAATTCCTGAATGATCTGAATGGTCCTGGCTTCCACCTCAGCCTCGGCCTGGGCACTGTGACGCGCGGCGTAACGCAGTTCGAGCCGTGCCTGCGCCAGCAATGCATTGAGCGCCACATCAAGGGTGTGGCCGACGTAGAAGTCTTCACTCTCTTCCCGCAGGTCCACCGGCCCCAGACGCATCGGAAACAGCGCACCACACAAGGCTTCGAGAATGTCCGCCATGGCCGCCCGGGACGGCAATTCGCGACCGCCCTGCTCGCCGCTGACGCGGCCGTTCTGTGCTCGCCACTGATCACGGGCCGTGCGCAGCTGGCTGACGATGGTCTGCAATTGCCAATGGCTGGAACGCTCACTCACGGTAAAAACTCCTCACGGGCGGCCGGACGGTCTGGCCGCGTCAACGGCGATTACTTTACGGCAAGGGCCTGTGGCCAAATTAAGAACCAATTGTGCTGTCTCAAGCACTATCAGCTATAAGCGAATGGCGGTTGCCCCGTGAAATGGGCGTGCCTATAGTCCTGACATCATTCACCGCCAGTACGGAACCATGTCCAATCAAGAGTTGATCAAGCAACAGCTTGCCCGCTTCAACCGCCTCGACCTGCTCGGTCAGCCCACCGCCCTGGAAAAACTCGAACGCCTGTCGACCTGGCTGGGGCGTGATGTGTACGTCAAACGCGATGACCTGACGCCACTGGCGATGGGCGGCAACAAGCTGCGCAAACTTGAATTTCTCGCAGCGGATGCCTTGGCCCAGGGCGCGGATACCCTGATTACCGCGGGTGCGCTGCAGTCGAACCATGTGCGCCAGACCGCTGCGATTGCCGCCAGGCTGGGTCTCGGCTGTGTCGCCCTGCTGGAGAATCCTCTGGGTACCGACGATGGTAACTATCTCGGCAACGGCAATCGGCTGCTGCTGGACCTGTTCGACACCAAAGTCGAGCGGGTTGAAAACCTCGATAACGCCGACGAGCAATTGCAGGCAGTGGCCGCGCGCCTGCGCAACAACGGCAAAAAGCCGTATGTGGTGCCTATCGGTGGCTCCAATGCGTTGGGTGCGCTGGGCTACGTGCGTGCAGGCCTGGAACTGGCCGAGCAGATCAAGGACACCGGCCTGGATTTCGCCGCCGTCGTCCTGGCCTCGGGCAGCGCCGGGACCCACAGCGGTCTGGCACTGGCCTTGAGTGAAGCACTGCCGCAATTGCCCGTCATTGGCGTGACTGTTTCGCGCAGCGATGAAGATCAGCGGCCAAAAGTGCAAGGGTTGGCCGAACGCACGGCAGAACTGTTGGGTGTGAGCCTGCCGGACAGTTTCAAGGTTGAGTTGTGGGATGAGTATTTCGGGCCGCGCTATGGCGAGCCGAATGCCGGGACGCTGGCGGCAGTCAAATTGCTGGCGAGCCAGGAAGGGCTGTTGCTGGACCCGGTCTACACTGGCAAGGCCATGGCGGGATTACTTGATGGCATCGGGCGTCAGCGATTCGACGAGGGGCCGATCATCTTCCTGCACACCGGTGGGGCGCCGGCGTTGTTTGCTTATAAAGCTTTTCTGACTGACTGACCCTGTGGCGAGGGAGCAAGCTCGCTCGCCACAGACTGGTGAAAACTCATATTCATTTAGAGAATAATAAAAATAGAATTTATTATTTTCTAATCTAATAACGCCATCATATAGTCACGCCGCAGGCGAATTTGCAGCGAGACGCATACGCTGCTTTAGGGCAGGATATCGCTGTCGTCCAATTCCCGAATTTGCCAACTTTCCTTAAGCGTCTTCCATAAGAAAACACAGGGGCTTGTCATGAATTTTTCCGCACTACGTCGAAATCTGCTGGTGGGCTCGCTGGGCCTGGCACTGAGCGCCGGCCTGATCGGCCAGGCAGTGG
Organism: Pseudomonas reinekei; assembly: GCF_001945365.1. Taxonomy (GTDB): domain Bacteria; phylum Pseudomonadota; class Gammaproteobacteria; order Pseudomonadales; family Pseudomonadaceae; genus Aquipseudomonas; species Aquipseudomonas reinekei. The sequence goes on along the minus strand of NZ_MSTQ01000017.1, from coordinate 90,857 downwards.
CCGGTGAGCAACTGCAACAAATCAAGGACAAAGGCGTGATCAACGTCGGCCTGGAAGGCACCTACCCACCGTTCAGTTTCGTCGACGCCGACGGCAAACTGGCTGGCTTCGAAGTCGAGTTCTCCGAAGCCCTGGCCAAAGAGCTGGGCGTGAAGGTCAAACTGCAACCGACCAAATGGGACGGCATCCTCGCAGCGCTCGAATCCAAGCGTCTGGACGCGGTAATCAACCAGGTGACCATCTCTGAAGAGCGCAAGAAGAAGTACGACTTCTCCGAGCCCTACACCGTCTCCGGTATTCAGGCGCTGGTCCTGAAAAAGAACGAAGGCAGCATCAAGTCCGCTGACGACCTGGCCGGCAAGAAAGTCGGTGTTGGCCTGGGCACCAACTACGAGCAATGGCTCAAGGACAATCAGCCCAAAGCCATCATCAAGACCTATGACGATGATCCGACCAAGTTCCAGGATCTGCGTGTAGGCCGCATCGACGCCATTCTGATCGACCGCCTCGCCGCACTGGAATACGCCAAGAAGGCAACCGACACCGTTGCCGCCGGCGCAGCGTTCTCCCGCCAGGAAGCCGGTATTGCCCTGCGCAAAGGCGAGCCGGAACTGCTGGCTGCGGTGAACAAGGCCATCGACAAGCTGCGTGCCGACGGTACGCTGAAAAAGCTTTCGGAAAAATACTTCAGCGCTGACGTCACTCAATAATGGAAGAAGCTTTCCAACTCGCACTGGATTCTGCGCCCTTTCTGCTCAAGGGCGCGTACTACACGGTCATCTTGAGCCTCGGCGGGATGTTCTTCGGCCTTGTGCTGGGCTTCGGCCTGGCACTGATGCGCTTGTCGCGCTTCAAGCTGGTGAGCTGGATCGCCCGCATCTACGTGTCGTTCTTTCGCGGCACGCCGTTGCTGGTGCAACTGTTCGTGATCTATTACGGCTTGCCGCAATTGGGCATGGAACTCGATCCAATTCCGGCGGCCATGATCGGCTTCTCGCTGAACATGGCCGCTTACGCCTGTGAAATCCTGCGTGCCGCGATCAGTTCGATCGAACGCGGCCAATGGGAAGCGGCTGCCAGCATCGGCATGACCCGCGCGCAGACCCTGCGCCGGGCCATCCTGCCGCAGGCAATGCGCACCGCATTGCCACCGCTGGGCAACAGCTTCATTTCGCTGGTCAAGGACACCGCGCTGGCGGCCACCATCCAGGTGCCGGAGCTGTTCCGTCAGGCACAACTGATTACCGCCCGTACCTTCGAAGTTTTCACCATGTACCTTGCCGCCGCACTGATCTACTGGATTCTGGCCACGGTGCTTTCGCACCTGCAGAACAAGTTGGAAGAGCGGGTCAATCGGCACGACCAGGAGTCCTGACCCCATGATTGTCGTGGAAAAACTGACAAAGCAGTTCAAGGGTCAAGTCGTGCTCAACGGCATCGATCTGCAAGTGAAGGAAGGTGAGGTCGTGGCGATCATCGGGCCTAGCGGCTCGGGCAAGACCACGTTCCTGCGTTGCCTGAATTTCCTGGAAACGCCCACCAGTGGCCGGATCAAGGTCGGCAATATCGAGATTGATACCAGCCGCCCGTTGAACCAGCAACAAAGCCTGGTGCGCAACTTGCGCCAGCACGTGGGTTTCGTGTTCCAGAACTTCAACCTGTTCCCCCATCGCACCGCCCTGGAAAACGTTATCGAAGGCCCGATCATCGTCAAGAAGATCCCCCACGCCGACGCCGTTGCCCTGGGTAAAAAGCTGTTGGCCAAGGTCGGCCTTGCAGGCAAGGAAGATGCGTACCCGCGCCGTCTTTCGGGCGGCCAGCAACAGCGCGTGGCGATTGCCCGGGCGCTGGCGATGGAACCGGAAGTGATCCTGTTCGACGAACCGACCTCTGCACTCGACCCGGAGCTGGTGGGTGAAGTGCTGGCGACGATCCGCGGCCTGGCCGAAGAGAATCGCACCATGGTCATCGTGACCCACGAAATGGCTTTCGCCCGTGACGTGGCCAATCGCGTGGTGTTTTTCGACAAGGGCGTGATCGTCGAACAAGGCGAAGCGAAGGCGTTGTTTGCCAACCCGAAAGAAGAACGTACGAAACAGTTCCTCAGCAAGTTCCTTAACAACTCGCACAACTAATACTCCTTCGCAAAACGGTTAACTTCCACGGATGGAAGTTATACACCCTCCCCCGCTCACCTATAACAACCCCGAATATCATAATTAATCATTTGTCCGAGCTGGCGATAAATATCTATACGTTTCCAACAAACTTTCACGGCCAATCGACCATCCCCCGCCTATTCCCACGTCCAGCGCATCCAAGGCCGACACACCCCGTATTCATAAGCAAAATCTACGCACCAATAGCGTTTCTTAACTTCAATGCGTAGGATTTTTCTGAATAACGCCATATTCCTCACCCAACTAACAATCGCTATTGACACTGATTCAATCGAACTCTTATCTAGTCTTCAAACCGCACCCGCGATGATTAAAGCCAGAATAATTAATCATCTTTCACGCCTTTATTTTTCAGAAACGGACTTCGCCGCAACACCTTCAAGGAGACTCCATGAAAAGCACTTCGAACCACCCCGAACTCGCAGCGCCGACCCTGGCGCAATCTCACAAGAGCGACATCAACATCACCTCCGCCGCGCACCTGCTGATCGACGTGCCGCCCTACCCCGCAATGGACGATGGCGATCTGATCGAACTGTTCTGGGACAACTGCTATGTCGCCTCTCGGGTGCTGACCAAGGATGAGGTTGGGCGATCCGTTCAACTGAGGGTGCCGGAGAGCTTCATCGTCAATGGCTCATCGCGCGTCCATTACCGGATCATGCAGGTCGGCCAGGGGCCGGCGGTTTCGGCGGCCAGGCGTGTGCAAGTCAAACTCGATTGTCCGGGTGGCGAGCCTTCTGCCTTGTGCGGCGATGAAAACCAGTGCCTGGCCCCCGTGAGCATCCCCGAAACGATTCGCCGCCAGGGCGTGAATCCCAACCAGATCAAGCGCGGCGTGCCCGTGACCATCGAGCCGTACCTGAACATGGCGGCCGACGACGAAATCACTCTGCGCTGGGGCGACGTGCGCATGGACCTGCCACGACTCAAGGCGAATGACGTGGGCCAGCCAATCCAGGTCTGGGTGCCACCGGCGATCATTGTCGAGGCCGGCGAAGACCTGCGCCTGGAAGTGACTTATTGCATCCTCGACCGGGTCGGCAACAACTCACGGTGGGCGCCCGCACGCACGCTGAAGATTGGTTGTGCCAATCCGTACCTCAACGTCACGCCAAAGAACGTGCTCAAGGCTGCTGAACGAAGTATTCATACTTCTATTCATATTCCTAAAAGTTAGTTCATAACTTATTTATAAACGCTTAGGGTATATGCACCGGACCACCGGACATTCTTGTTTTCGCTCGCCGCACTGCGGCGTTTCCATGAGATGTGAGGTAGGTATGGTCCGGAACACAATCACCCCAGTGCAGATCGCCAGGGCATTGCGTGCAGCCAAGGAGCGGCGCTGATGTCCAGTCTGGCAGATGCAATCGTCCAGAGTGATCTGGATATCGCCCCGCTTTTGTTGCCCGCGCAAGTGCTGCGCAATGACGCGCAAGCGATCAAGGTCGCTCATGAACTGGCGCAAGTCGCCCGCCAGCAAGCGGCCAAACGTGACCAGCAGCGCAAGCTGCCTTGGTCGGAAATCGAACAATTCACCCGCAGCGGGCTGGGCAGCATTTGCATCCCGCGCGAGTACGGTGGCCCACAGGTTTCGTTCGTCACCCTGGCCGAGGTGTTCGCGATCATTTCCGCGGCAGACCCGGCCCTCGGGCAGATCCCGCAGAACCAGTTCGGCATCCTGAACCTGGTGCTGGGCAGCGCCACCGAAGCGCAGAAAAAACAGCTGTTCAAAAGCGTGCTCGACGGTTGGCGCATCGGCAATGCCGGGCCAGAGCGTGGCACCAAGAACACTCTGGACCTCAAGGCGCGCATCACCGCCGATGGCGACGGTTTTGTCATCAGTGGGCAGAAGTTCTATTCCACCGGCGCGCTGTACGCGCACTGGGTTGCGGTCAAGGCGCTCAATGACGATGGCAAGCAAGTGCTGGCCTTCGTCCGTCGCGGTACGCCGGGGCTGCGCATCGTCGATGACTGGTCCGGTTTCGGTCAGCGCACCACCGCCAGCGGTACGATTTTGCTCAACAACGTGCGGGTCGACGCCGATCTGGTGGTGGACAACTGGAAGATCAATGAAAAGCCCAACACCCAGGGTGCCGTCTCGCAACTGATTCAGGCCGCCATCGACGCCGGCATCGCCCGCGACGCCATCGACGATGCCATCGAATTCGTGAAAACCCGTTCCCGACCATGGATCGACGCCAACGTTGAACGGGCCAGCGATGACCTGTACGTGATCGCCGATATCGGCAAGCTGAAAATCGAATTGCACGCCGCCGAGGCCCTGCTGCGCAAGGCCGGACAAGTGCTCGATCAGGTCAGCGCGGCGCCGCTCACCGCCGAGTCCGCTGCCCGTGCCTCGATTGCCGTGGCCGAAGCCAAGGTGCTGACCACCGAGATCTCGCTGCTGGCCAGCGAAAAGCTTTTCGAGCTGGCCGGCAGCCGCGCGACCCTTGCCGAATTCAACCTTGACCGCCATTGGCGCAACGCCCGGGTGCACACCCTGCATGACCCGGTGCGCTGGAAGTACCACGCCGTGGGCGCCTATCACCTGAACGGCACTTTACCGGCTCGCCATTCCTGGATTTAACGACCAGAACACTTCTACCAGAGCTCTGGAGAAACACATGACAAGTACTCACCACGTCGCGGTCATCACCAGCGATGAGCAAGCCCTGATTGTCGCCAGCGACTTGGCCGACGATTTCAAGCGCGACAGCGCCCTTCGTGATCGCGAACGCCGTTTGCCACACCCGGAGCTGGACGTGTTTTCCCGCTCGGGCCTGTGGGGCATCAGCGTGCCGAAGGAATATGGCGGCGCGGGCGTTTCCAACGTCACTCTGGCCAAAGTCATCGCCCTGATTTCCCAGGCCGACGGCTCCCTCGGGCAGATCCCGCAAAATCATTTTTATGCCCTGGAAGTGCTGCGCGTAAACGCCAGCCCCGAGCAGAAAAAACGCCTGTACGCCGAAGTATTGGCCGGTCAGCGTTTCGGTAATGCACTCGCCGAACTGGGCACTAAAACCGCCCACGATCGCGTCACCCGCCTGACCCCTGATTTACATGGAGGGCGCAGCGGCTATCGCATCAACGGGCGCAAGTTCTACGCCACCGGCGCAATCTATGCCCAGCGCATCCCGACCTCGGTCATCGATGAAAACGGCGTGCAGCAATTGGCGTTCGTCCCGAGCAACAGCAAAGGTTTGACCGTCATCGACGACTGGAGCGGCTTCGGCCAGCGCACCACCGGCAGCGGTTCGGTGGTATTCGAAGATGTCTTCGTCGCCGCCGAAGACGTGATCCCGTTTCAAACCGCGTTCGAGCGCCCGACGCCGGTCGGTCCACTCGCGCAAATTCTCCACGCTGCCATCGACACCGGAATCGCCCGCGCGGCCTATGAAGATGCGCTGCATTTTGTGCGCACCAAGACCCGGCCGTGGATCGACGCGACCCATGAAAAAGCCATCGATGATCCGCTGACCCTCAAGAGCTTCGGCCACTTGAGCATTCGCTTGCACGCCTCCGAAGCGCTGCTCGAACGCGCCGGCGAATGCCTCGACAGGGCTCAGGCTGACACCAACGCCGAGACCGTCGCAGCGGCTTCGATTGCCATCGCCGAAGCCCGCGCGATCAGCACCGAAATCTCCCTCGCGGCCGGCAGTACCTTGTTCGAACTGGCCGGCAGCCAGGCGACCCTGATTGAACACGGCCTCGATCGCCACTGGCGCAACGCCCGGGTGCACACCCTGCACGACCCGGTGCGCTGGAAGTATCACGTGGTGGGCAATTACTACCTCAACGATGAAAACCCGCCGCTACGGGGGACTATCTGATGGCCAGGAAAAAAATCCTGCTCAACGCGTTCAACATGAACTGCATCGGGCACATCAACCATGGCTTGTGGACCCACCCGCGCGACACGTCGACCCAATACAAAACCATTGAGTACTGGACCGAACTGGCGCAGTTGCTCGAACGCGGCCTGTTCGACGGTTTGTTCATCGCTGACATCGTTGGCGTTTACGACGTCTACCAAAACTCGGTGGACGTTCCGCTCAAGGAGTCGATTCAGCTGCCGGTCAACGACCCGTTGCTGCTGGTCTCGGCCATGGCGGCGGTGACCAAAAACCTCGGTTTCGGTCTCACCGCCAACCTCACCTACGAGCCGCCGTACCTGTTCGCCCGCCGCATGTCGACGCTGGATCATCTGAGCCGTGGTCGTGTGGGCTGGAACATCGTCACCGGCTACCTCGACAGCGCCGCCAAGGCCATGGGCCTGAGCGAGCAGGTCGAGCACGACCGCCGTTACGACCAGGCCGACGAGTACCTGGAGGTGCTCTACAAACTCTGGGAAGGCAGTTGGGAAAACGGCGCGGTGTTGAACGATCCCCGGCAACGCATCTATGCGCAGCCGGACAAGGTGCACAAGGTCGAGCACAAGGGCGAGTTCTATCAGGTCGAGGGTTATCACCTGTGCGAGCCGTCACCGCAGCGCACACCGGTGCTGTTCCAGGCCGGCAGTTCGGATCGCGGTTTGCTGTTCGCCGGCCGGCACGCTGAGTGTGTGTTCATCAGCGGCCAGACCAAGGCGTCGACCCAGGTGCAAGTGGACAAGGTCCGCGCCAGCGCGGTCGCCGCCGGGCGCAATCCCGAGGACATCAAGGTGTTCATGGGCTTGAACGTGATTGTCGGCGAAACCGAAGAGCTGGCCTGGGCCAAGCACGCCGAATATCTGAGCTACGCCAGTGCCGAAGCCGGCGTGGCGCATTTCTCGGCGTCCACCGGCATCGACTTTTCCGAGTACGCCATCGACGAGCCGATCCAGTACGTGAAGAGCAACGCGATCCAGTCAGCCACCAAACACCTGCAAAACAACGACTGGACCCGACGCAAATTGCTCGAACAACACGCCCTCGGCGGACGCTACATCACCGTGGTCGGCTCGCCTGAGCAAGTGGCCGATGAGCTGGAATCATGGATCGCCGAAACCGGCCTCGACGGCTTCAACCTGACGCGGATCGTCACGCCGGAAAGCTACGTGGATTTCATTGATCTGGTGATCCCCGAGCTGCAGCGCCGAGGCTCGTACAAGACCGCCTACGACGACGGCAGCTTGCGGGAAAAGCTGTTTCACCGAGAGGCGCATTTGCCTGGGCAACATACCGGCTCGGCGTACCGACGCTAAAAGCATCGCTGGCAAGCCAGCTCCCACAGGGGTCGCGTGAACACCCGAGAACACTGTGGGAGCTGGCTTGCCAGCGATGAGGCCCGCCCGAACACCAAAAATCTTATGCACTGACTGGAAAAACCATCATGAAAAAGAACTACCTCTCTCACCCAGTCAAAGCACTGGCCCTGGCTCTCGGCCTCTTCACTTCGGTAACCTTTGCCGCCGACGCGCCCCTGAAAATCGGCACCACCGCTGCCTTCGCCATTCCGTTGGAAGCCGCGGTCGAAGAAGCAGGCAAACAAGGCCTGAAAGTCGAGCTGGTGGAGTTCACCGACTGGATTGCCCCCAACGTCAGCCTCGCTTCCGGCGACATCGACGTGAACTACTTCCAGCACATCCCGTTCCTGGAAAACGCCAAGGCTGCCGCCGGTTTTGACCTGGTGCCGTTCGCGCCGGGGATCATCAACAACGTCGGCCTCTATTCGAAAAAATACAAAAGCTTCGACGAGCTGCCAGAAGGCGCCAGCGTGGCTATCGCCAACGACCCGATCAACAGCGGTCGTGGTTTGCAGCTGTTGGCCAAGGCTGGCCTGATCACCCTCAAACCGGGTGTCGGCTACAAGGCCACCGAAGAAGACATCATTGCCAACCCGAAGAAAATCAGAATCCTCCAGGTTGAAGCCGTGCAACTGGTACGCGCCTATGACGACGCCGATCTGGTCCAGGGCTACCCCGCATACATCCGCCTGGCGAAGACCTTCGATGCCGGTTCCGCGCTACTGTTCGACGGCCTCGATCACAAGGAATACGTGATCCAGTTCGTGATCCAGCCGAAGAATAAAACCGACCCGCGCCTGATCAAGTTCGTCGACATCTACCAGCATTCGCCAGCCGTGCGCGCCGCACTGGATAAAGCCCATGGCAAGCTCTATCAAGCCGGCTGGGAGAGCTGAGCATGACGACCGCAACCCAACGGCGACTGGAGATTCCAGAGCCCCGCCATGCAAAACAGACCGAGCTGCACCCGGAACTCAATCGTGCCCACGTGCGCTTTGTCGGCCTGGGTAAAACCTACGACGGCAAACAAGGCCCGGTGGCCGCCCTGCACGGCATTGACCTGGCGATCCAGCGCGGTGAAGTGTTCGGCATTATCGGTCGCAGCGGCGCCGGCAAATCGTCGTTGATCCGTACCATCAATCGCCTGGAACAACCGACTTCGGGCCGGGTGCTGATCGATCAGGTCGACATTGGCGAGTTCGATGAGGATCGTCTGGTGGCGCTGCGTCGACGCATCGGTATGATCTTCCAGCACTTCAATCTGATGTCGGCCAAGACTGTTTGGCAGAACGTTGAATTACCGCTGAAAGTCGCCGGCGTGCCCAAGGAAAAACGCGATCAGAAGGTCCGCGAACTGCTGGAACTGGTGGGCCTGCAAGCCAAGCACAAGGCCTACCCCGCGCAACTGTCCGGTGGCCAGAAACAACGTGTCGGCATCGCCCGCGCACTGGTGCACGACCCGGCGATCCTGCTGTGCGACGAGGCCACGTCCGCGCTGGACCCGGAGACCACGCAATCGATCCTCGGGTTGTTGCGCGAGATCAACCAGCGCCTGGGCCTGACCATCATTTTGATCACCCATGAAATGGCAGTGATCCGCGAGATCTGTGATCGCGTCGTGGTGCTCGAACATGGGCGCATCGTCGAGCAAGGCCCGGTGTGGGAAGTGTTCGGCAATCCGCAGCACGACGTCAGCAAGACCCTGCTCGCGCCATTGCAACACGCCCTGCCGCCAGAGCTGCAAAGCCGCTTGCGGGCTCAACCACAGTCAGCGGAAGACGCGGTGGTATTGCGCCTGCAATTTACCGGTGCCGCCGGTGATGAACCTGACATCGCGGCCCTGTTCGGCGCTCTCGGCGGCCGAGTGCGCTTGTTGCAGGGTGGCGTGGAACGGATTCAAGGGCACGCCCTCGGGCAATTGCTGTTGTCGGTGACGGGTTCATCCCTCACCGCCGAAGAACTGCAGCAACGCGCCGGCCGCTGGGCGCAACAGGTGGAGGTGTTGGGTTATGTGGTTTGATCGTTTGCTGCAAGGCTTTATCGACACGTTTTTGATGGTCGGTGTGTCATCGCTGATCGCACTGCTGGCGGGTATACCGCTGGCGGTGATCCTGGTCACCAGTTCCAGAGGCGGAATCTACGAAGCCCCGGCGATCAACCGCGCATTGGGCGCGTTCGTGAACCTGTTCCGCTCGATCCCGTTTCTGATTCTGATGGTGGCGCTGATCCCCTTCACCCGCCTGATTGTCGGCACCACGTACGGCGTGTGGGCCGCCGTGGTGCCGCTGACCATCGCGGCGACGCCGTTCTTTGCGCGGATTGCCAAGGTCAGTTTGCGCGAGGTCGATCACGGGCTGATCGAAGCCGCGCAGGCCATGGGTTGCCGGCGCGGGCACATCGTTTGGCATGTGCTGTTGCCGGAAGCGCTGCCGGGGATTGTCGGCGGGTTCACTATCACCTTGGTCACGATGATCAATTCGTCGGCCATGGCCGGGGCCATTGGCGCGGGTGGGCTGGGGGACATTGCGTACCGGTATGGGTATCAGCGTTTTGACAGCCAGATCATGTTGACGGTGATTGTGTTGCTGGTGGCGTTGGTGGCGGTGATTCAGTTGGGTGGCGACAGACTGGCGCGGGGATTGAACAAGCGATAGAAGTCGGGGCGCGTGAGGAGGCTTTGTGGCGAGGGAGCTTGCTCCCGCTCAATTGCGCAGCAATCGCAAAATGGACACATCAATTTCTCAGACACACGGTTTGGGGCGGCCTCGCAGCCCAGCGGGTGCAGGCTCCCTCGCCACAGATTGCACGACCTGAATTTTCATGGCGTATATTCGGCAAATCCCAATTGCCTGCGCAGCCGACCATGAAACAAACCCCCGACGACCTCGAAAAAATCACCACTACCACCCTCGGCCACTACAACTCGGTGGCGGAGGGTTTTCGCGAAGGCACGCGCGATCACGATGTCAGCCAGAACATCGATGCTCTGCTCCGGCATATTCAGGGCGAGGCACCGTTCGACATTCTCGACTTCGGCTGCGGCCCCGGTCGGGATCTGCAGACGTTTACGCGCATGGGCCACAAAGCTGTCGGCCTCGATGGTTCGGAAAAATTCGCGCAGATGGCCCGTGAGGACAGCGGCTGCGAAGTCTGGCAGCAGGACTTTCTGAAACTCGATCTGCCGGCCGGGCGTTTCGACGGCATTTTTGCCAACGCGGTGTTGTTCCACATCCCGCGCCAGGAGCTGCCTCGGGTATTGCTGGAGTTGCGCGGGGCGCTGAAGCCTGGTGGCGTGTTGTTCAGCTCCAACCCCCGTGGCGAGAATCAGGAAGGCTGGATCGGGCCGCGCTATGGGGCGTATCACGATCTTCAGGCGTGGCAGCAGTTGCTCACCGAAGCGGGGTTTGTCGAGCTGGAACATTACTACCGGCCAGCGGGACTGCCGCGGGAGCAGCAGCCTTGGCTGGCGAGTGTGTGGCGTAAGCCGGTGTAGTCAGTTCGGACGCCATCGCCAGCAGGCTGGCTCCCACCGTTGAACGCATGCACCTGTGGGAGCCAGCCTGCTGGCGATGAGCGCGCAGCGCTCGCCTTATCGCACTTCTTTCTTCGGTTCGTGAATCCTGTACCAGGCCACGTACAACGCCGGCAAAAACAGCAGCGTCAGCAAGGTCGCGACGATGATCCCGCCGATCATCGCGTAGGCCATCGGCCCCCAGAACACCTCCCGGGCAATCGGGATCATGCCCAGGCTCGCGGCCGCGGCGGTCAGCAGGATCGGTCGCCGACGGTGTTCGGTGGCTTCCACCACCGCATCCCAGTGTGAAGAACCTTCGGCCACGAACGCGTCGATCTGGGTCACCAGAATCACCGAGTTGCGGATGATGATGCCGATCAGCGCCAGAATGCCGAGGATCGCCACAAAGCCCATCGGCGTTCCCGTCGGCACCAGTGCCAACACCACGCCGATCAAGCCCAGCGGCGCGACGCTGGCCACCAGGAACATTTTCTGCACACTGTGCAGTTGAATCATCAGGAAGGTGGCCATCAGGAACACCATCAACGGAATGACCTTGTTGATCGGCCCCTGGGCCTTGGCGCTCTCTTCCACCGTACCACCCGTGGCGACCTTGTAGCCCGCCGGCAATGCCGAAGCGAATTGGTCGATGTCCGGCTTGAGCAGCTTCACCAGATCGGTGGGCTGAATGTCACCGATTACCGCCGTCTTGATGGTAATCGTCGGTTTGCGGTCGCGACGCCACACCAGCGGTTGCTCAAGTTCGTAGCGCACGGAGGCAAACGCGAGCAACGGAATGGAGGTGCCGCCCGGGGTGAGAATCTGCAGGTTCTGCAGGGTTTCCGGCGAACCCCGCTCGGCGTCTACGGCGCGACCGACCACGTTGATCAGGTAGATGTCGTCGTCGACCTGGGTCACCGTCGAGCCACTGACGATGCTGTTCATCAGTTTGGCCACGTCTTCGGACGACAAACCGAGCTGGCGGGCCTTGTCCTGGGCGATATCGATGCGCAGCACCTTGCCCGGCTCGTTCCAGTCGAAAATGATTTCGCCGATGTGCGGGTTCTTGTCCAGCTGGCTGGCCAGATCGATGGCGTGCTTGCGCACCTGGTCGATGTCCGGGCCGCTGACGCGGTACTGGATCGGCCGGCCCACGGGCGGGCCCATTTCCAGCGCTTGGACAAAACTGCCGATGCCGACGAAATCCTTGCGCAGACGTTCACGCAGGCGATCGCTGAGGGCTGTGCGCGTCTCGAAGTCTTTGGCGACGATCACCAGTTGCGCGTAGTAGGGGTTTTGCAGTTGCTGGTCGAGAGGCAGGTAAAAACGAATCGCACCCTGGCCGACGTAAGTACTCCAGCGCACGATATCCGGGTCACCCTTGAGCGTCGCTTCGAGCTTGTCCACAGCCTTGCGGGTTTCATCGATAGAGGCGTTTTGCGGCAGGTTCAGGTCCACGAGGATTTCCGGGCGGTCCGAGGCCGGAAAGAACTGGTTTTGCACAAAGCGCATACCGACAACCGACAGCGCGAACAGCAGGACGGTGAAGCCGATCGCCCACCAGCGGTTGCGCATGCTCCACAACAGGCCGCTGTTGAATGCACGCCCCAGGCGACCCGGTTCCGCCGCATGCGGCTTCACATTGACGCTGAGGATGTGCACGCCGATGACCGGGGCGAACAGTACCGCCACCACCCACGAGACCAACATGGCCACGGCAATCACCGCAAACAGGGTGAAGGTGTATTCACCGGCCGAGCTGCCATTGAGGCCAATCGGTACGAAACCCGCCACGGTTACCAGCGTGCCTGTGAGCATCGGGAAGGCAGTCGAGGTATAGGCAAAGGTCGCCGCCTGCTCCTTGGTATCGCCCAACTCCAGACGCGAGACCATCATCTCGACCGTGATCATCGCGTCATCCACCAGCAGGCCCAGCGCGATGATCAACGCACCGAGGGAAATCCGCTGCATGGTGATGCCGCTGTATTCCATGAACACGAACACCATCGCCAGCACCAGGGGGATCGAGCACGCCACCACCAGACCGGCGCGCACGCCGAGGCTGATGAAGCTGACCACCAACACGATCACCACGGCTTCGAACAAGGCACTGGTGAACCCGCCAACGGCGGCCTCGACCACGACGGACTGATCGGAGACGTTGTGCACCCCGACGCCCACCGGCAGGTTCGCCGTGAGCTCGCTGATACGTTGATGCAGGGCCTTGCCGAATTCCTGGATGTTGCCGCCGGTCTGCATGGCAATGGCCAGACCGATCGCCTGTTGGCCATTGAAACGGAATTCCGGGGTCGACGGGTCGACGTAGCCACGGCGAATATCGGCAATGTCGGCCAGGCGATAGAAGCGATCATTGAGACGCAGGTTGACGTTGGCCAGGTCTTTCTCGGAAATGAACTGCCCGGATGTGCGCACCGAAATCCGCTCGGGACCGGCTTCGATCACCCCCGCCGGAGTCACCGCGTTTTGCGCTTGCAAGGCCTGAACCACCTGTTGCTCATCGATGCCCAGCGCCGCCAGTTTGCGGGTCGAGAAATTCAGGTACAGGACTTCATCCTGCTGCCCGACCATCTCGATCTTGCCCAATCCCGGCACGCCACGGATGTCGGCACGGGCCTGTTCGACGTAGTCGCGCAACTGGCGCAATGTCAGGCCGTCGGCGGTAAACGCATAGATCGAACCGAACACGTCACCGAATTCGTCGTTGAACGAGGGTCCCTGGATGCCTTGGGGAAACGAGTAGCGAATGTCGCCGATTTTCTTGCGCACCTGGTACCAGATTTCCGGAATGTCCTTGGCCTTGGTGGTGTCGCGCAAGTAAACGTACACCGTGGACTCACCCGGCCGGGTGTAGCTTTTCACGTAGTCGAGCGAGTCGAGTTCTTCGAGCTTTTTCTCGATGCGGTCAGTGACCTGCTTGAGGGTTTCCTCTTGGGTCGCACCCGGCCAGCGGGTCTGGATCACCATGGTCTTGATCGTGAAGGAAGGGTCTTCCTCGCGGCCCAGGTTCAAGTACGAGAACACGCCCATCAGCAACGCGACGAACATCAGATACCAGACAAACGACTGATGTTTGAGCGCCCATTCGGATAAGTTGAAACTCCCTTTCATTGTGGGCTGCCCTCATCTACTTTCACTTTCTGCCCCGGCTTGAGGCTGTTCACACCCGCACTGACAACCCGCTCGCCGGACTTCACGCCACTGGCCACGACCACCGTGGTATCCGTGCGGCTGACGATGCTGACGTCCCGCGGGGAAACGGTTTGTGACTGCGTATCGACGATCCAGATGCGCGATTTGCCCTCCACCTCCTGCAGTGCGCTCAGGGGCAGTTCGATTTGCGGCTTGATCGCCGAACTCAAGGTCACGCTGATCGCCGAGCCCAGACGAAACGCGGTGGGCGTTTCGCTCAGGGTCAGGCGCGCACGGCGGGTACGGGTGGTGCTTTCTGCCTGGGGTTCGATTTCCCGGACGACGGCTGTGGTGTTGATTTCCGGGGTCAGTTGCAAGGCCACTTGAAACACCACGTCCTGGGGCAACTGATCGACCAGGGTGTCCGGCAGATCGATCACCGCCTCCTTGATGTCCGGTTGTGCCAGGGTGACCACTTGCTGGCCGGCGGTGACCACTTGCCCGGCCTCGGCCATCCACGCGGTGACCACCGCTTTGTGATCGGCACGCAGTTCAACGTAGTTCAGCTGGTCCTTGGCCTGATTGACCGCCGCCTGGGCCTGGTCAAGGGAAGCCTGGGTGGTTTTCAAGTCAGTCTGCGCAGCGTCGAGTTGCGCCTGGGAGCCCACGCCTTGATCGAACAGGCTCTGCTGTCGCCTTGCGGTGGCCTGGGCATTGATCAGATTCGCCCGGATACTCGCCAGATCGCCTTCTGCGGAGCGCAACTGGTTCTTCTGATCGGTAGGGTCGAGCGAGGCAAGCAAGGCGCCCTTTTCGACTTCCGCGCCGACATCGACGCTACGGCTGGCGATGCGTCCCGGCACACGGAAACCGACGTTGCTTTCATATCGGGCCTGGATGCTCCCCGCGAAGCGGCCGAGGTTTTGTTCACCCAGCGCTTCGACCTTGATCGACAGCACCGGGCGGACCGGTTCCGGTGCTGCTTCCTCTTTCGAACAGGCCACCAGCATCACACTGGCGAACACCAGTAACAGATGCTTCATGGTTGACTCTCCGCGGCCAATTCCTTGTAGGTGTTTTCAGCGATTTCCACGGTCACGCCGGGGTGCAGCAACTGGCCGCCGGCAATGACAACTTTTTCGCCCCCTTTGAGGCCATCGCTGATGATGACTTTACCGGTCAGGTAGCGGCCAACGGTGACAGTATGCAATTGCGCCTTGCCTTCGCCGTCCACCAGCCACACGGCAGGGTCGCTGACTTTCTTGGTCAACGCCGACCATGGCAATTCCACCGCGGATTTACCCCGGGTATTGGCACTGGCACTCACCACCGAGCCCAGTTGCATGCCCGGTGGCAAGCTGTCGAGGGTGACTTTGACCTGTACGGTGCCGGTCTGCTCGGAGACCGCCGGGGTGATTTCCCGGACGGTGCCAGTGGTTTTGATCGCCGGATTGTCGAGCAGGCTGACCACGACGGCTTTGTCCGATGGCGGTTCGGCCAGCAGCGATTCATAGACGTTGAACACCGCATCGCGCTCACCGTCCTGGGCCAGGCTGAAAATCGGCACCGTGGCCTGAACCACTTGCCCGACTTCTGCCTGGCGCTGAGTGATCACGCCCGGCGCATCGGAAATCAACGCGGTGTAACTCAGTTGTTCACGGGCATTGGCCAACTGCGCCTGGGCCGCCGCCAGCGAGCTTTGGCTGCTGCGCAATGCAGCCTGGGCAGAGTCGTACTCGCTTTGGCTGGTATAGCCTTTGGGCAACAGTTTTTGCTGACGCACGAAAGAAGCGGCGTTCTGTTTGACCTTGGCCTGTTCGGCGACGACTTGAGCCTGCGCCGAGTCGACATTGGTTTGCAGGTCCTTCGGGTCGAGCCGCGCAAGGACCTGCCTGGCCGAGACCCGGTCACCGACGTCGACCGTACGCTGGATGATCTTTCCGCTCACGCGAAAAGACAGTTCGGTCTGCACCCGGGCCTGCACATCGCCGGTCAAGGTGATGTTGGCGGCATATTCGGCAGGTTTGACTTCTTGGACGAAAACCCGTGGCCGGGCCTTCTCACTCGGTGCTTGTTCATCACACGCGGTCAGCGAAGCCAGAAGGCACAAGCCGATCGCCATTTTGATTCCAGGACCAGCCATGCAGACTCCTTTGCGTTATGCGAGCGCAATACGTCTGTGAGCTTAGAACAGGCTTTGAAACGCGCACGCTGCGCGGCGTCAAATAAACAACGAATTGCCCTGCGACATTTGCCGGGGCGACGTAAGACGTCTATTTTCCTTTGCGCTGTAGGAAGGATCTTTTTTTCGATTTGCCCCTCCAAGGACGGACCGCTATTGGCCAGACTCCCCGGCCGATCACTCACAAGGAAGAGAAAATGGCAGATGCAAAAGCGCTTCAACCCATGAGCCCGCAGGACATCGTGAAGTTATTGGTGGCGTTACGCCGGGCGTTGAAGGCCAGGGTGGCCTGATTTCATCGTTGATTGATGTCGGGCTTTGGTGGCGAGGGCGTTTGCTCCCGCTCGGCTGCGCAGCAGTCGCACAGCCAGGCAACGCGGCGTGCATGTTCTACCGCCCATTCACGCTTTGGGGTCGCTTCGCAACCCAGCGCGAGCAAGCTCGCTCGCCACAGGTTTCAGAGAACGCCCCATAAAAAACGCCGACGCTGCATTAGCCGTCGGCGTTGGAAACCGTAAAGGGGTTTACCTCGCGAATCAGAACGCCGGCAGCACCGCGCCGCTGTACTTCTTCTCGATGAAGGCTTTCACTTCCGGGCTGGTCAGGGCTTTGGCCAGTTTCTGGATGGCGGCGCTGTCCTTGTTGTCAGGACGAGCCACCAGGAAGTTCACGTAAGGCGAATCTGCACCTTCGATCACCAGCGCGTCTTTGGCCGGGTTCAGACCCGCTTCCAGCGCGTAGTTGGTGTTGATCATGTCCAGGTCGACTTGATCCAGCACGCGCGGCAGCATGGCCGATTCCAGTTCCTTGAACTTGAAGTTGTGCGGGTTCTTGGCGATGTCTTTCGGCGTGGCCAACGCGTTTTTCGGGTCTTTCAACTCGATCAGGCCAGCCTTCTGCAGCAGGATCAGGGCGCGGCCACTGTTGCTGCCTTCGTTAGGGATAGCGATGGTCGCGCCGTCTTTCAGCTCGGCCAGGGATTTGACTTTCTTCGAATAGCCACCGAACGGTTCAACGTGAACACCGATCACGGTGACCAGGTTGGTGCCTTTGCCTTCGTTGAAGCTTTTCAGGTACGGCAGGGTCTGGAAGTAGTTGGCGTCCAGACGCTTCTGGTCAACCTGTACGTTGGGCTGAACGTAGTCGGTGAAGACTTTGATTTCCAGGTCCACGCCCTCTTTGGCGAGGGTTGGCTTGATCAGTTCAAGAATCTCGGCGTGTGGAATCGGGGTCGCCGCCACCACCAGTTTCTCGCCAGCCTGGGCCAGGCCCGCGGTCAGGGCAGCCGCCAAAGCGGTGAACAACAGAACCTTTTTCATGCAGTGTCCTTATCGAAAATCACAGTCGCTTGTGGCGACGGCCAATAGTACGTGTGCCAGTGAAGTGCTATCGCTGGCGTGAAGCGGACAATACCGGGATTTTTTATTCCCGAACAATATCTTTTATTCACTTTCATATTCCATTTTGCTCATACAGCTCTAACTCGCGCATTCCATGTGAGAGCGAGCAAGCTCGCGCCTACAGCCGGTCTACTTGCTTAAGCATTTGTTTCAGAGCTTCTTTTTCGGCGGCGGAGCCATTGTCGAGGATCTGTTGGAGCTGCCGTTCGATTTGCGCCAATCCTTCGTCGGGCAAATTCAGATGCTCCGGCAGGATCTCGTCACCGGTACTCACCAGTAGCGCAAAGTGAATGACGTTTTCCAGCTCGCGGGTGTTGCCCGGCCAGCTGTGTCGCTCCAGCACCGCCTGTGCGGCTTCGCTGATCAGTGGCACGGGCAGGTCCAGGCGCTGGCTGTAAATGCCGAGGAAGTATTCGGCCAACGACAGAATGTCGCCCACCCGCTCGCGCAAGCCCGGCAATTCGAGTTGCCCTTCGCTGAGGTAGTGATAGAGCCGCTCATGGAATTTACCGGCGGCAACCGCCTTGGCCAGGTCGATGCTGGTGGCCGCGACCAGCCGCACATCCACCGGGCTCGGCTGATGGGCGCCGACGCGGGTCACTTCGTGGTTTTCCAGAGCGGCGAGCAGTTTGATCTGGATCGGCAGCGGCAAGTCGCCGATCTCGTCCAGGTAGAGCGTGCCGCCGTTGGCTGAACCAAACCATCCCGCACGGCTGCTGGCCGATCCGCTGTAACTGCCGGCGGCATAGCCGAACAATTCGGCATCGGCGTAGGTTGGGCTGATCGCGCCGCAATTGACCGACACGAACAAGCCACCACGATCACTGGCGCGATGAATGTGCCGCGCCAGCAGTTCTTTGCCGGTACCCGTATCGCCACGGATCAGCACCGAGATCTCACGCGGCGCCAGTTGCTCCAGCGCCTGGCGCAATTGCCGGGAACGCGGATCGATGAACACCAGCGCCTTGGCACGAATGCTCAAGGGGCTTTTTTCAGCGTCGGGAAAGGTCAGCAGTGGCTGACCGAAGGTTTCAATACTCATGGCAGACTCCCGCCCAACACCGCCGGGAGACGGGGGCGCTAACTAAAGAACGTGTTCAGGCACGGCGCAGGGCGTGTTGTTCCAGACGGTTTTGCAGGCGATAAAGATAGGCAAAACCCTGCTCCCAGCGCTGGTGACCGGACTTGACATTGATGTGGCCGGCACCCGCGAGAATGCCCGCCTCCGCGCCCCAGTTGCGCGCCAGTTCCAGGGCTCGCGCCGCACTGACGGCGCTGTCGTTGTCGGAGCTGACGACCTGGCTGGGGAATGGCAGCAGGTCCGTCGGAATCGGTGCGAAATTGCGCAAGGCCGGCGCACACGCCGGACGCTCGACGTCCGCCGGCGCGACCAGCAAGGCGCCGCGAACCTGACGCAAAAACTGCACAGGCGCGGTCGCTGCCCAATGGGCGACGGTGATGCATCCCAGGCTGTGGGCAATCAGGATCACCGGAGTGCTGTCGGCGGCAATCGCCTCAGCCAACGCTGCGACCCAGTCTTCGCGACGCGGGGTCAGCCAGTCGGCCTGTTCCACCCGCGCGCTGTTCGGCAGGCTGTTCTGCCAGTGGCTTTGCCAATGATCTTCTGGCGATCCTTGCCAGCCCGGCACAATCAGATAGCGAATTGATTCGTTGCGCATGGGGGAGCTCTCCTGCTGCATGTCTGTTCCCGGTCGAGTATAGGGAGGCGAGCTATTTACGTTAAGGAATAAGAAGCTATTTATTAATACCATTATAGAATATATAACCGTTTTTTCCGGGCGCCGCGAGTGTTTTCCAAAGCAAAAAAAGGGGCCGCACCCTGCCAAGGAGACGGCCCCGGAAACTCGAATTCTGTCAGCGCTGTTCAACAGCACTGGAGGCCGATGATTGGCTAAAACCGTTATCCAACAAAGGAATATTTAATTACTTTATTAGACCTTACTTGCATATAACCAACACCTGCCGACCTCCTTGCTTGCGTCATAACCTAAACTCCCTTTGGGTCAAAATGATGACGAGCAACCGTGAAACGAGTTTCTTGTGCCTGGCTCAAACCTGAGCAGCACGGACCTGCTGTGATTCTGTGATGTCCTTGCGCACAAAGCGGTTTGCCCGACCGAACGTGCCGAGATCGTTGAACCGTACGCCCATCTCGCGCATCACCTTGTGCCCCACCGGCACCGTCATCTGGCGAATGTAAAACGGTTCCTTCACCACGAAATGATGGATCCCGTGGCTGCTGCCGAAGTTGAAGCAGAACGCCTGCAATGGCCACAGCCACCAAGCGTTCAGCACTTGGGTTTGCTGCATGACGTTGCCCGGTTCCACGTCGCCGTAGTAGTGCATGTTGGAGCTGATGAAGTGCAGGCAGAACGTGCGCAGCACATTTGGCCCGATGATCACCACTGCCGCGATGTCGACCACCTGCATCACCGACAGCGTGGTGGCCGACCACTCGATAGGCGCGCCCATCAGATGCGCAAGGCCGTTGGCCGCATGAAAGCCGAGAAACGCGTACCACGCGCCCCAATGCATCAGCGCCAGCGGCGCGTAGACCTTCAGAGTGCGTTTGATGATGCTGAATTTGTGCGCCCGGGTTTTCGCCCGAAGCATCCGAATGAAGGCCGACATGATGTTGTCGCCAATCATCAGCAACCGTGCAAACCCCCAAGGCTCGCCATTGGTGATCGCGCGTTCCTCCATGTCGGTTTCAGTACCGGAAACCTTGTGGTGATTGAGGTGCAAATGGCGGCGAATCCATGGATTGATGGTGCTCGGCCGGGCCAGCCAGACCAGGCCCATCATCAGGTTGTGCGGCACTTTCTGCTTGCGAAAGTACATGCTGTGAATCAGATCGTGCTCCAGCTCATGGGTCAGCGAAGCAAAAAACGCGTTGAGCAACAGGCACGCCCACCAGGCCAGATGCCCAGTGATATAGAGCGCCGCAGAACCGAGCATGCCGGCCAACGCGAAAGCCAGAATGCTTGCGCCGATTGCGTCCTGATGCTTGAGAACCGGATAGCGCTCACGCAACTCGACACCTTTGGCCAGCACCACCTCGCGAATATGTGCCGATCGTTGAGCTGCATTCAGTCGTTGGGGGCTTGCAGAAGTAGGGTCCATGCTTCCATCCTCTGATTATGGATGCTCGCATCCTGCCTGCTGCGCCCGTTTGCAGCGGTAGCCGTGAACGCCAACCTGTTGACCGGAAGCGCCAATCAGCATGACTGAACCGACCTCACTCGCCAGCTGGACCCGCGCCTTGCGCAAGCAACTCGATGCTCTGGGCTTCGACAGCACCAGCCTGTGCCGGCAAGCGGGGCTCGATCCACAGTTGATGGAAGACCCCAACGCGCGCTATCCATTGTCCGGAACCACGCGTCTGTGGGAGTTGGCGGTACAGACCAGTGGCGACCCGGCGATTGGTTTGCGCGTGTCGCGTTTCGTCAGCCCGACGACCTTCCATGCGTTGGGTTATGCGCTGGTGGCCAGCGGCAGTTTGCGTGAGGTGTTCGAACGCATCGTGCGCTACCACCAGGTGGTCAGCGATGCCCTGGAACTGGAGCTGACCCGCACCGAGGATCGCTACCTTTTTTGCCTGAAAATCCCTTGCGGCAACCCGGCCCCGGCCTTTGAGGCCATCGATGCATTCATGGCGATTTACGTGCGCACCTGCCGCAATCGCCTGGGCCGGGACTACGCGCCACTGGCGACATACCTGCGGCGCCCGGAGCCGGCAGACGCGCATCAGTGGCATAAAGTCTTTCGCTCGCCGGTGCACTTCGGCGCCGACGAAGACCGGCTGGAATTCGCCCTGGTCGACTTCGACAGCCACCTGGATGACGCTAACCCGGAGCTGGCCGAGCACAACGAAAGCGTGCTCAAACGCACCCTCGCGCAACTCAAACCGCTGACGTGGGAGCGCAAGGTCCGCGACGCCATTGAAGAACAACTGCCCGAAGGCGAACCCAGCGCCGAACACATCGCCAAGGCCCTGCACCTGAGCCTGCGCAGCCTGCAAAGGCATCTGGCGGATGAAGGCTGTCGCTTCGATACGCTGCTCAACGAAAGCCGCGAAAACCTGGCACTGCTGCACCTGCGCGACTCGCAGGTCTCGCTGAGCGAGATCAGTTATCTGCTGGGGTTTGCCGATACCAGCAGCTTCAGCCGCGCCTTCAAGCGCTGGACCGGGATGACGCCGGGGCAGTTTCGGGATGGGTTGCGCTGATTGATCAGGCAGGTGGTTGGCAGGACCGGCCCCATCGCGAGCAGGCTCGCTCCCACATGGGGTGGGTGTAAGCCGTTAAATTGCAGCGAGTGCCCGCAACCGCCCGGCATCGAGGATTTCGATTTCGCCGTAGCTCAGTCCGATGATCCCCTGCCCCTGCAAATCCTTGAGGATCTGGTTGGTGGTCTGGCGCGACAACGACAACATCGAAGCGAGCTGCTCCTGCGGCAGTTGCAGGACGCGGCGTGGCTCGTCGATTTCGCCGTAGCCTTCGGCAATCATCAACAAGCGATGGGCCAATCGCGTGGGGGCCGGCATCAGGCTCAATTGTTCGAGGTTGATGAAGGTCAGGCGCAGTTTCTGGCTCATCAACAAGGCCAGCTGTCGCCAATGCACCGGTTGCTCTTCGAGCAGCGCCAGCAACGTCGCCTGCGAAATATGCGCCAGGGTGCTATGACCCAGGCTGAACGCATCGTGGGTGCGTGGCTGGCCATCGAACAGACCGATTTCACCGAACCAGTGCGGCGCTTCCACCACACTCAACAATGCCTCTTTTCCCTGCTCGTTCACGGCACCGATGCGCATCGCCCCTTCAAGCACCGCGTACAGGCCACAGGGCGCGTCGCCACGCTTGAACAGCCGCTGGCCCGGCGACAGACGCCGCACCCTGGCCGCCGACAGCAGACTATCCTGTAGGGAAACCGGCAAATGGCTGAACCACTGACCGCCTGTCAGGCGTGGACGCCAGACCTGCATATCCATAAAAACTCCTAGAGATTGTCGCCTGGCTGACAGAGCGGAAAACGGCCCCGGGGCATGATCAATCACCCTACAGGAGAACAACAATGAAAAGCCTCGTCGACCACCTCAGTCAATACGCCGCGTATCACCGTGACCCGCGCAACATCGCCACGCACTTCATCGGTATTCCGCTGATCGTCGCGGCCGTCGCCGTACTGCTGTCGCGTCCGCAATGGGGCGGGGGCTGGCTCTCGCCGGCGGTGTTGGTGTCGTTGGCATCGGCCTGGTTTTACCTGCGCCTTGAACGGCGCCTCGGGGTGCTGATGACAGTGTTGCTGGGGCTGTGCGTATGGGCGGGTCACGTTCTGGCGCAGCAAAGCACCATGGTCTGGCTTGCCAGCGGTGTCGGGATGTTTGTGATCGGCTGGGCGATTCAGTTTGTCGGCCACCACTATGAAGGCCGCAAACCGGCGTTCGTCGATGATGTGACCGGCTTGATTGTCGGGCCGCTGTTTGTGGTGGCTGAACTGGCGTTTTTGCTGGGGATGCGCCATGAACTCAAAGAGCAGATCGAAGCGCGTGCGGGCGGGGTGAGGGTCAATCCGAAACGTGCAGCTGTTTAGATCACAATCGCGAGCAAGCTCGCTCCCACAATGGGTCGGTGTTGAGCACAAAATCTGTGACAGACCGATATCCCTGGGGAGCGAGCTTGCCCGCGATGCTTTTAGAGGTTGGCGACTTTCTGCCAGACCTTCGGTTTGAAGAACAGCGTCTCGCCCTTCGCCAACCCGATCAGGCTATCGTGATCCTTCACCACTTCGGCCTCGATCAGATCGCTCTGACCTTCAACCTTCAATGTCACCCGCGTCGTCGCGCCCAGCGGACGAATATCCCGCACTTCAGCCGCGTGGTGATCGTCCAGCTCATGCCGCGACAGCGACACTTCGTGCGGACGGAACAGCACGTGATTGTCTTCGCCCAGGTGCAGACGATTCGAATCACCCAGGAAGTGATAAACAAAATCGCTGGCCGGGTTTTCGTAGACGTCGCCCGGTGAACCGATCTGCTCGATCACGCCCTTGTTCATCACCACGATACGGTCGGCGACTTCCATCGCTTCTTCCTGGTCATGGGTCACGAACACCGACGTCAGGTTGATGTCTTCGTGCAGGCGCGCCAGCCAACGGCGCAGCTCTTTACGGACTTTGGCATCGAGCGCACCGAACGGTTCGTCGAGCAGCAGCACCTTCGGCTCCACCGCCAAGGCTCGGGCCAGTGCAATACGCTGACGCTGACCACCGGAGAGTTGTTCCGGGTAGCGATCCGACAACCAATCCAGCTGCACCATGTTCAGCAGTTCGTGAACTTTAGCCGCGATCTGGCTTTCGTTCGGGCGCTGGTTCTTCGGCTTCATGCGCAGGCCGAACGCGACGTTGTCGAATACCGTCATGTGGCGGAACAGCGCGTAGTGCTGGAACACGAAACCGACATTGCGATCACGCACGTCGTGGCCGGATACGTCTTCACCGTGGAACACGATGTTGCCCTGATCCGGCGTTTCCAGTCCGGCGATGATCCGCAGCAGCGTGGTCTTGCCGCAGCCCGAAGGACCGAGCAGCGCGACGAGCTCGCCGCTCTGGATGTCCAGGCTGATGTTATCCAGCGCCTTGAACGCATTGAAATTCTTGCTGACGTTACGCACTTCGATCGACATGAATTATTCCTCCGCGGCGCTGGCGCGCAGGCGGTTAATACGGTTTTCGCTCCACTGCTTCAGCAGCAGGATGAAGAGCGCCATGATCAGCAACAGGCTCGCCACGGCGAACGCGGCCACGTGGTTGTATTCGTTGTAGAGGATCTCGACGTGCAGCGGCAAGGTGTTGGTCACCCCGCGAATGTGCCCGGAAACCACCGACACCGCACCGAACTCACCCATCGCTCGCGCGGTACACAGCACCACGCCGTAGATCAGGCCCCATTTGATATTGGGAACGGTGACGTGCCAGAACATTTGCCAGCCATTGGCGCCGAGCAGGCGCGCGGCTTCTTCTTCCTGGGTGCCCTGCTCCTGCATCAGCGGGATCAGCTCTCGCGCCACGAACGGCACGGTGACGAAAATCGTCGCCAGCACGATGCCTGGCAAGGCGAAGACGATCTGGATGTCGTGATCCTGCAGCCACGGCCCGAACAGGCCCTGGGCGCCGAACATCAGCACATAGACCAGACCGGCGATCACCGGCGATACCGAGAACGGCAAGTCGATCAACGTGACCAGCATGCTCTTGCCGCGGAACGAGTACTTGCTCACGCACCACGCAGCGCTGACGCCGAACACCAGGTTCAACGGCACCGAAATCAGCACGGCAATCACCGTGAGCTTCAAGGCGGACAACGCATCAGGCTCGAAGATGGCGGTGAAAAACGCACCGAGGCCGAGCTTCAGACCCTGGGACACCACGATAAACAGCGGCAGCAGCAGGAACAGCGCAAAAATCAGCCAGCCGAGACCGATCAGGATACGCCGCGACGTCGCACTGCCGCGACGGGCAGCGTTGGCCGAAGAGGCGGCAGCAATAGACGATTGGGACATGTTCGCGCCTCCTTAAGGGGTTTCGATGCGTCGCTGCAGCAAATTGATCAGCAGCAGCAAGATGAAAGAAACCACCAGCATCAGTACACCAATGGAGGTAGCGCCCGTGTAATCGTACTGGTCGAGTTTGACCATGATCAGCAGCGGCAGGATCTCGGTTTTCATCGGCATGTTACCGGCGATGAAAATCACCGAACCGTACTCGCCGACCCCGCGGGCAAAGGCCAGGGCGAAGCCGGTCAACCATGCGGGCAACAGTGCCGGCACCAGGATATGACGGAACACCTGAAACGGCTTCGCACCCAGGCAGGCTGCCGCTTCTTCCACTTCACGAGGAATATCGGCCAATACTGGCTGTACGGTACGTACCACGAATGGAAGGGTCACAAACGTCAGGGCAAGGGTGATGCCCAGGGGGGTGTAGGCGATCTTGAAACCCAGGTCGGCTGCAAATTGACCGACCAGACCGTTAGGCGCGTACAACGCGGTCAGCGCAATGCCAGCCACGGCGGTGGGCAGAGCGAACGGCAAATCGATCATCGCATCGATGATTTTGCGTCCGGGAAAGGTATAGCGCACCAGCACCCAGGCCAGCAGCGTGCCGATGATGCCGTTGATGATCGCGGCATACAGGGCGGTGCCGAAGCTCAGCTTCAGCGCTGCCAGCACCCTTGGCGCCGAGATGATTGCCCAGAACTGATCCCAGGTGAGTTGAGCGGCATGCACGAACATCGCCGCCAGTGGTATGAGCACAATCAGGCTGAGGTACACCAAGGTGTAACCCAGCGTCAGCCCGAAGCCGGGTATGACGGGGGAGATACGACGCGACATAAAAGTCCTTGGTTGTGTGGCGAGGGAGCTTGCTCCCTCGCCACAATGAGTCTGGATTCTGCTCAGATTACTGCGCCTGGTAAATCTGGTCGAACACGCCGCCGTCGTTGAAGAATTTCGGCTGCGCGGTTTTCCACCCGCCGAAGTCTTTGTCGATGGTCACCAGCTCCAGTTTCGGGAACTGCTTGGCGTACTTGGCGGCCACGTCCTTGTCACGTGGACGATAGAAGTTTTTCGCCGCAATTTCCTGACCGGCCGGGCTGTACAAGTGCTTGAGGTACGCCTCGGCGATCTCGGTGTTGCCCTTTTTCTCGGCGTTCTTGTCGACCAGCGCCACCGGTGGCTCGGCGAGGATCGACAGCGAAGGCACGACGATGTCGAACTTGTCGGCGCCGCCATCTTCTTTCAGGGCCAGGAAGGCTTCGTTTTCCCAGGCCAGCAACACGTCACCCTGACCGTTGTTGACGAAAGTGATGGTCGAGCCGCGGGCGCCGGTGTCCAGCACAGGCACGTGCTTGAACAGGGTTTGCACATATTCCTTGGCCTTGGCTTCATCACCGCCATTGGCTTTCAGGCCGTAAGCCCAGGCCGCGAGAAAGTTCCAGCGTGCGCCGCCGGAAGTTTTCGGGTTCGGGGTGATCACCGAGACGTCGTTCTTGACCAGATCGCCCCAGTCCTTGATGCCTTTAGGGTTGCCTTTGCGTACCAGAAACACGATGGTCGAGGTGTATGGCGTGCTCGCTTCCGGCAGACGCGTCTGCCAGTCCGCCGGCAGGGTCTTGCCGAGCTTGGCGATTTCGTCGATGTCACCGGCCAGGGCCAGGGTCACCACGTCGGCACGCAGGCCATCGATCACGGCCCGGCCTTGCTTGCCCGAACCACCGTGGGATTGCTGGATCTTCACCGTGTCGCCCGCGTGATCCTTCTGCCAGTGCTTGATGAACTCGGCGTTGTATTCCTGATACAGCTCACGGGTCGGGTCATACGACACGTTCAACAGCTCGTAATCCTTGGCAACCGCGGAACCGGCAAAAAGGGCACTGGCCAGGGCGGCCAAAGCGAAATGGCGAATCGACGACATGGTGAAAGCTCCTGGAATTCTTGGTGTGTTGGCTTTTTTTATGGGGTGCTGGAATCGGGCTGCGATCTTTTGATTGTTCGCATCAGCTCGGCTTGTTGCCCGGCTGCTGCAAACGGAATTTTTCCTTGCGTTCGATCTGAACCACCTGGGCGTTGTGCACAGTGATTTCCACGGCGCCAAAACGCAGATCGCGCAGAGCGCTCTGGATTTCACGCAGAATGGTTGCCTCGTCCTGACCGTCAACGCTACGCAGAGATGCGCTCATGGTGCTGCTCCTTCGACTGTGTGGTTGCCAGGCAGTGGGCGGCACTGCTTGCGGCGTGGAACCAATAGTAGAGAGGCGCTGATATTCTTAAAAAGACTATTTAAGAATTTTTATATAACTAGAAGATATTATTTGACGGCGCAAGGGTTTGCGGCGAGGGAACATCAAAAGCTCGCCGCCTTCGGGTTGCTCTGTGGGCGCTGCCGAAGGCTGCAATCTGGTTCTTTTACCGAATCAGCGGCGCATGAGCCCAATCCAGTTTCCCGACCGGCATCGGTCGACCGAACCAATAACCCTGCCCCAAATGACAACCGTGCTCGAGCAGGAATGCCGCCTGTTCCACTTGCTCGATCCCTTCTGCCTGCACCTGCATGCCCATGCTCTGCGCCAGGGCGATAATGACCCGCACAATGGCTGAGTCATCCTCATCACACGGCAGCCCGGCGACGAAACCCTGATCAATCTTGAGCTTCTGCACCGGCAAGCGCTTGAGCCGCAGCAAGGACGAGTAGCCCGTACCGAAATCGTCGATGGCCAGGCATACGCCCAGCTCCCGCAGGCGATGCATTTGTTCCAGTGCGACTTCCGGATCGTCCATCACCGCGCTCTCGGTGACCTCGAGTTCCAGACAGGCCGGGTCGAGTCCGGTTTCACGCAGCACCTGCGAAACTTGCTGGTAAAGCTCGCGACGAGCGAACAGCCGCGAGGAAACATTCACCGCGACAAACGACAATTCGACACCGGCCTGACGCCACTGGCACATCTGCTGACATGCCTGGCGCATCACCCAGGCGTCGATGTCGGCGATCAGCCCCGTGCGCTCGGCGACGGGAATGAATTCCGCCGGCGAAACCAGACCACGTTGCGGATGCTCCCAACGCACCAACGCCTCGACGCCGACCAGACGACTGGTCTGAAAATCGTGAACCGGCTGGTAATGCACCCGCAGCTGTTGGTCCTCCAGGGCGCGTCGCAATTCGAACGCCAACTCAACCCGCTGCCGGGCATGGGCGGTCAACTCTTCGGTGTAGAGCGCGTAACCATCGCGGCCCGCGCTCTTGGCCTTGAACAAGGCAGAATCGGCATTGCGCAACAGTTGCTCGGCGTTCAGGGCATCGCTGGGGAACAGGCTGATACCGATGCTGGCATTGATAAACAACGACTGCCCGTCGATCGGGAAAGGCTCTTTGAGGCCGTCGATGATGCGCTGGGCCAATGCCGCTGCCTGCACCAACTGCGGACAACTTTCAGCCAGCACGGCGAATTCATCGCCCCCAAGCCGCGCCAGGGCGATGCCCGGCCCGAACATAGCCTGCAAACGCTGGGCGACGGCCTTGAGCAATTGGTCACCGATGGTGTGCCCAAGGCTGTCGTTGATCATCTTGAAGTGATCCAGATCCACCATCAGCAAGGCACAACCACGCTTGTGCATTTGCGCCGACGCCAATGCCTGCTCGACACGGTCGGTGAACAGCAAGCGATTGGGCAAATCGGTCAGCGGGTCGTGGTGCGCCAGGTGCATCAATTCGTGCTCGGAATGCTTGATCGCACTGATGTCGGAAAACACTGCCACGTAATGGCTACGCCGCCCCAGCTCATCGAAAATGATGCGGATGGTTTGCCACTGCGGGTAAATCTCGCCGCTTTTGCGCCGATTCCAGATTTCCCCGCTCCACTCGCCCAAGCGGTCCAGGGTGGCGAACATCGCCTGATAGAAATCCGCCGAATGACGGCCGGATTTGAACAGGTTGGGCCGCTGCCCCAGCACCTCTTCACCTTGATAGCCGGTGATTTCCATGAACGCGCGGTTCACATGAACAATCAGCCCGTTGCGATCCGTCACCAACACCCCTTCGCGGGTGCAATCGAACACGGCGGCGGCCTGCTGCAAACGCTCGCGATCTTCGCTGCGTTCACGCGATTTGGCGCCGATTCGGCTTCGAAGCCGTCGAGCGCGGGCAATAAAGATCAACCCGGCGCTCAACACCATCCACACGTAACCGTTGATCAGTTGCCAGCGCATCCGCTCGACTGAGTGATCGAAGAGACTGTTCAATAAATAGTCACTCGCCTGCAACCAGATCACAGAGAGCAACAGGTAAAGCAGCGCTGCACGCAAGGCATCGCGATAGCTGGCAGACATACGACGGTCCATGTCCCTACAAAAATGCCGGGATTATAGGCTAAAGACACATTCAGCCACTCTTATCTGAAAGGGCGACTGGTTTTCTCTGTGGGCTTAGTGATAATGCAACGGCTGTTTTTTTCTTTATCGAGGGCCCTATAGCCTATGTGGTACGAAGGTTTTCTCGGCTTGTCGCCCTGGTCACTGGTGGCAGTCACCCTGCTGATGACCCACGTGACAATCGTCGCCGTCACGGTCTATCTGCACCGTTATTCAGCCCACCGCTCCCTGGAGCTGAATGCGGGCCTGAAACATTTCTTCCGCTTCTGGCTGTGGCTGACCACGGCGCAGAACACCCGCGAGTGGACGGCTATCCACCGCAAGCACCACGCCAAGTGCGAAACCGAAGATGATCCGCACAGCCCGGTCATCAAAGGCTTGTCCACCGTTCTGCGCAAAGGCGCCGAGCTGTACCGCGCCGAAGCGGAAAACCCCGAGACGCTGCGCATCTACGGCAAGAACTGCCCCGAAGACTGGATCGAGCGCAATCTTTATTCCCGCTTTCCGCTGCTGGGCGTGGCGATCATGGGCGTGATCGACCTGCTGCTGTTCGGCACCATCGGCATCACCATCTGGGCCATCCAGATGATGTGGATCCCGGTGTGGGCTGCCGGCGTGGTCAATGGTCTGGGGCACGCCGTCGGCTACCGCAACTTCGAATGCCGCGATGCGGCGACCAATCTGGTGCCTTGGGGCATTCTCATTGGTGGTGAAGAACTGCATAACAACCATCACACCTACCCTAACTCGGCCAAACTGTCGGTGAAGAAGTGGGAGTTCGATATGGGCTGGGCATGGATTCAAGTGTTCAGCTTCCTGCGCCTGGCCAAGGTCCAGCGGGTCGCGCCGATAGCTCACCGCGTCGAGGGCAAGGGCAGCCTGGACATGGACACCGCGATGGCGATCCTCAACAACCGCTTCCAGATCATGGCCCAGTACCGCAAATTGGTGATCGGCCCGCTGGTCAAGCAAGAGCTGGAAAAGGTCGATCATTCGGTTCGTCACCAATTCCACCGCGCCAAGCGTCTGCTCTCCCGGGAGACCAGCCTGCTGGACGAAAAACACCACGTACGCATCCAGAACATGCTCGAGCACAGCCACGCACTGAAGGTAATTTACGAAAAACGCCTGGCATTGCAGCAGATCTGGGTCAAGACCAGCTCAAATGGTCATGACATGCTGGCCGCCATCAAGGACTGGGTACACGAAGCGGAAGCCAGCGGGATTCAATCCCTGCGTGATTTCGCTGATCAGCTGAAAACCTACTCCCTGCGTCCTACGGCCGCCTGATTGCAGCAAAAGGTCACAAAACCTGTGGGAGCGATCTTGCTCGCGATGACGAACTGACACTCAACATTGATGTTGGCTGGAAGACCGCTAGCGCGAGCAGGCTTGCTCCCACACTGGTTTTTGGACTGGCCGAAAATAGTGACAACCCTACCGCCCGGCGGGAGCAAGCTCCCTCGTCACAAAAAAGCGGGAACTTCGTCAAAAATACCCCCTCTCAAAGACACTTCGCCATCCTGGCGGGCTTCGCTATGGCCGCTTTCGAATCTCAAGCGGCGTACGCCCTTTGAGATTTGTGCCGATGGTCAATAAAAATCTGAAAGACCCCACTTCACCGCAGTGGCCAGAAGCCGCAAAAACCTTGCTGGCGCTGATGCACGCCCAAGGTGAAGTGGCGCGCCTGAGTGAACGCGAACAGTTGTTCAGCACGCTGCTGGTCAGCGTCAACGCCGTGCTTTGGGCGTTCAACTGGGAAACCCGTCAGGTGCTGTATGTCAGCCCCGCCTACGAACGGATTTTCGGCCGCTGCGCCGATCTTTTGCTGTCCGACTACAACCAGTGGCGCGACAGCATCTACCCCGACGACCTGGACTACGCCGAGCGCAGCCTGGCAAAGGTGCTCGACACAGGTGCCGTGGAAGACCGCGAATACCGGATCATCGACGGCGACGGCCAGGTGCGCTGGCTCAGCGACAAATGCTTCATCAACCGTCAGGCGGAGCCCGGCCAGCCGCTGATCATTGTTGGCATCGCGGAAGACATCACCGAAAAAAAGCAGATGGAAACCGAGCTGCAACGCCTGGCCACCACCGACGCCCTGACCCAGAGCAGCAATCGCCGCCATTTCTTCGACCGCGCTAATCAGGAGTTCGAGCTGGCACGGCAACAAGGCACGCCGCTGTCATTCCTGATGCTGGACATCGATGATTTCAAAGTGATCAACGACACGTACGGGCATCAGGAAGGCGACAACGTGCTGCAACACATCGCCGACAGCGGCCGCGCCGCGTTGCGTCGAGGCGATCTGTTCGGGCGAATTGGTGGAGAGGAGTTCGCAGCAGTATTCCCCGGCTGCACCCCGGAGATGGCCCTGCAAGTGGCCGAGCGCCTGCAACGGGAGATCCAGCGCCTGAGCTTCAACCACGATGGCCAGACATTCGGCATCACCGTCAGCCAGGGGCTGACCAGCCTGACAGACGAGGATGAAACCATCGACAGCCTCTTCGCCCGTGCGGACGCAGCGATGTATCAAGCCAAACGCGAGGGCAAGAACCGGATTGTCACCGGCTGACAGAACCCACACATCCCCTGTTGGAGCGAGCAGGCTCGCGCCTACGGGATTTGGTGCGCTTACTTCTTGCGCATCCGCATCAACTCCGGCAGCCCGATCTTGAGCAACCGCGCCGTGCGGCTTCTGGCCAGTTCCTCAACGCCTTCATGTTCGTTCAGCCGCGCCAGCTGCGCCGCCATGTTCATCACCAAGGCTTCGCGGGAGTAAACCCCGCCACCGAGCTGGTATACCGCGGCAATCAGCTCTCGCAGCTCCAGCGGCAGCCGCCAGCGCGTACGCAACGCCGAACCATAGGCCGCACCAAATTTGGCCAGCGCTTCGCCGACCTCTTCCTGTTCGTCCAATTCGCCACCAGCCTGCTTCCATTCCTGCAAGCAACGCAACAACGCCAAGTCACCCAAGCGATGCAACATGCCCGCGCAATAACAGCGCGCCTGATCCAGGTCGAGTAACCGCGCCAGGGTTCGGGCGTATTCAGCCGTGTGCAGCGACAGGTCCCAATAACGCTCGGCGTAGTCCGCCAGACAGGGATCGCTGAGCCGCGCACTGCGTTTGAGCGCCAGCCCCAGAATCAGGTTCATGCTTTGTCCGGTGCCCAGTCGATGCAGCGCCTGAGACAGGGTCTGTACGGCGGCGCCGTGGTGATGCGCGGCACTATTGGCGGCGGCGATGAGCACGGCGGTGATCTGCGGGTCGGTGCGAATTTCATCTTCCAGCACCGTCAGATCAAGGCCGTTGGGATTGAGGCTGCGTTTGACCGCCAACTGCACGTCGGTCATCAATGGCGCGCCCTCGGCCAGCTCACGACGACGCTCCAGGAACACCGACAATGTCATCCCCGGCGCCAACGCCGGCACTTCGCACGACACCTCCTGACCGGCGCTGAGCAGTAAATCCTGCAGGCGTTGGGTCAGGCTTTCCATGTTCAGTGGCTTGGTCAGGTAAGCGGTCGGCGCCAGCGGCAAGGCCTCGCGCACGCTCGCACTGTCGTTGCGGCTGCTCATCAGGATGAAGGGCAATGGCGGATTGCGTTTGCGCTGACGAATATTGCGCAACACATTCAGACCATCGACGCCGGGCAACTCCCAATCGACGATCACCAGGTCATACGGGTTGAGCGCCAACAACTCCAACGCTGCCTGGCCATCGGCGCACAAGTCCAGTCGCGCGTCACAGCGAACGTGCAACAACACTTCCTTGAGCAAGTCCCGGGACCAAGGGTCGGCCTCGGCGATCAGCACTCTTGGCACGGCGGGTAAATTGACGACTGTCATACGGCTCTCCCTTGCAATGCTTGAACCTTAGCGAATGCTGGCCTTTCGATACAGCGCTAAAGCGCGGGTTATATTTCGCTTGGCATAAAAAAACCCGCCGAAGCGGGTTTTTTGTCGATCAGGTCACACTAAGTGATCACAGCTCGGAGAAGCACTCTTCGATGATCGCCAGACCTTTGTCCAGTTGCTCGTCCGGTGCAGTCAGCGGTACCAGGACACGCAGCACGTTGCCGTAGGTGCCGCAGGACAGCAGGATCAGACCTTTGTCGCGAGCCTTGGCCACAACCGAAGCCACCGCGGCAGCGTTCGGCTTGTGGCTGTCGCCGTTTTCGAACAACTCGACCGCGATCATCGCGCCCAGGGCACGGACTTCACCGATTACCGGGTACTTGGCCTGGATGGCTTTCAGGCCAGTGACCAGACGCTCGCCGACCGCTTTGCAACGATCCAGCAGGTGCTCTTCTTCGAACACTTCCATCACGGCCAATGCAGCGGCGCAAGCGATCGGGCTACCGGCGTAGGTTCCGCCCAGGCCGCCTGGAGCAATGGCGTCCATGTATTCGGCCTTGCCGCACACACCGGCCAGCGGGAAGCCGCCAGCGATGGATTTGGCGAAGGTGGTCAGATCGGCAGCAACACCCATCTGTTCCATGGCGAAGAAGGTACCGGTACGGCCAGCGCCAGTCTGTACTTCGTCAGCGATGAGCAGGATGCCGTGCTGGTCGCACAGGGCACGCAGACGCTTCATGAATTCTTTCGGCGCGACGTAGAAACCACCTTCGCCCTGGACCGGCTCGATGATGATCGCAGCAATGTCACGCGGCTCGGCGTCGTTCTTGAAAATGCGTTCGATGGAAGCGATCGAATCGTCGATGCTCACACCGTGCAGTTCGTTCGGGTACAGCGCGCGGAAGATACCGCCTGGCATCAGGCCCATGCCTGCCGAGTAAGGCACGACTTTACCGGTCAGGCCCAAGGTCATCATGGTGCGACCGTGGTATGCGCCGGTGAACGCGATCACGCCGGCACGGCCAGTGGCGGCACGGGCGATTTTCACGGCGTTTTCCACGGCTTCGGAACCGGTGGTGACCAACAGGGTTTTCTTGGCGAAATCACCTGGCACCTTGGCGTTGATTTTTTCGCACAGTTCTACGTACGGTTCATAAGCCAGCACCTGGAAGCAAGTGTGGGTCAGCTTGTTCAGTTGCTCGGTCACGGCGGCGATGATTTTCGGGTGTACGTGGCCGGTGTTCAGCACGGCGATACCGCCGGCGAAGTCGATGAACTCGCGACCTTCAACGTCGGTCACGGTAGCGTTCTTCGCGGACTCGGCGAAGATCGGGTGAATCTGGCCCACACCACGTGGAACAGCAGCGGTACGGCGGGCCATCAAAGAAGCGTTAGTCTTGCTCATACAGTCCTCATTCGCCGCTCATCGGGCGGCGTGGTTCAAGGAAAATGCGACGGGGATTCAACGGTGGCAGCATGCGATGATCGACTGCCACGGCGTTCCCGGCCACAGAGAAAATTCCGGTTTGATGCACGCAAAGGGACAGCGCTCTCGTGCCCTTTGCGTTTGAAGCAATGCCTTGCCGGGCTTAGATGCCCAGGCAGAGGTATTTGATTTCCAGGTAATCTTCGATGCCGTACTTGGAGCCTTCACGGCCCAGGCCCGAGGCCTTGATACCGCCGAACGGCGCGACTTCGTTGGAGATCAGCCCGGTGTTGACGCCGACCATACCGTATTCCAGGGCTTCAGCCACACGGAACACACGGCCCAGGTCGCGAGCATAGAAGTACGAGGCCAGACCGAACTCGGTGTCGTTGGACATCGCGATCACTTCGGCTTCGTCTTTGAAGCGGAACAGCGGCGCCAATGGACCGAAGGTTTCTTCCTTGGCCACGGCAGCGTTCTTCGGCACGTTGGTCAGGATGGTCGGTTCGAAGAAATTGCCTTCCATCGGCTTGCCGCCGGACAGCACGGTAGCGCCTTTGGCAACGGCGTCAGCGATGTGCTCTTGTACTTTGGCGACCGCTTTTTCGTCGATCAGCGGACCGGTGGTGGTGCCGTCTTCCAGACCGTTGCCGATCTTCAGCTTGGCGACGGCCACTTTCAGCTTCTCGGCGAACGCGTCGTAGACCGAATCCTGAATGTACAGGCGGTTGGCGCAGACGCAGGTCTGGCCGTTGTTGCGGTATTTGGAAATGATCGCGCCTTCGACGGCCTTATCCAGGTCCGCGTCGTCGAACACGATGAACGGTGCGTTGCCGCCCAGTTCCAGGGACACTTTCTTGATGTCCTTGGCGCATTCCGACATCAGTTGACGACCGATCTCGGTCGAACCGGTGAAGGACAATTTGCGCACGATCGGGTTGCTGGTCAGTTCGCTGCCGATGTCGCCGGCGCTGCCGGAAACAACGCTGAACACGCCAGCCGGGATGCCGGCACGCTGGGCCAGTTCGGCCAGGGCGAAGGCGGAAAACGGCGTTTGCGAAGCAGGCTTGAGCACCATGGTGCAACCGGCGGCCAGGGCCGGGCCGGCTTTACGGGTGATCATCGCGGCCGGGAAGTTCCATGGGGTGATGGCAGCGGTCACGCCGATAGGCTGCTTGATCACGATCAGGCGTTTGTCTGGCTGGTGGCCCGGAATCACGTCACCGTAGATGCGCTTGGCTTCTTCGGCGAACCACTCGATGAACGAAGCGGCGTAAACGATTTCGCCCTTGGCTTCGGCCAATGGCTTGCCTTGTTCCAGGGTCATCAGGCGAGCCAGGTCGTCCTGGTTCTCGATCATCAATTCGAACCAGCGACGCAGTTTGCCGGCACGTTCTTTGGCGGTCAGTGCACGCCAGGCCGGCAGCGCTTTGTCAGCGGCTTCGATTGCACGGCGGGTTTCGGCAGCACCCATTTTCGGCACAGTGCCCAGAATTTCGCCCGTTGCCGGGTTGTTGACCTTGATCGTCTGACCATTGTCCGCATCTACCCAAGCGCCATCGATGAAGGCTTGCTGGCGGAACAACTGGGTGTCTTTAAGCTGCATGTCGGCTTTCCTTAACAGCACCGCGCGATACGCGGAGCAAATTATGATTGTAGAAAGGCGCCTCAGTAGGCTGCCGTCAGGGAAATCATTCACCGGGCTGAAGCACATAAATAGCGCACTGTTCGAAACTCGTGCGGTTCAGCACCCAGACAAGAGCGTTTGAAATCTCAAACGAATCCTAGGATCAAAGGGGGTAAAGGACAATAGGGCGTTCGAAAAAAAGAACGAAAAGCCGTTTTTTGCTGCAATTTTCTGATCAGCGTAGCAACCGCAGGTTACGCTTTGGAAAAACGCAGGCGTTTCAGCAGCATGGACGCCCGCAATGCATATGAGTATCATGGCGCCCGCATCGCACCAGTAGCTCAGCTGGATAGAGTACTGCCCTCCGAAGGCAGGGGTCGTGGGTTCGAATCCCGCCTGGTGCACCATATAGCAGTCTAGACCTGTCTCAGACAGTCTACGAAACACTCCAAGAAGCCCGCCCTGTGCGGGCTTTCTTGTTTCTGGCTATCCATCCCTGTCTACCCCTATAACTTCACGCCGTGTATGCCCACGTGTATGCTTTGAGATTCATTGAACTGGAGGCATACACGCAGTGAAGCGTACTGAAATCAAACGCCGCCCACTGGCCGACACTACTCTCGCAGGATTGGAGCCGGAGAATGCGACGTACCGGGAGCAAGACGGCAACGGCTTGTATTTTCGGGTCAAGGCAAATGGGCAGAAGTCGTGGGAGTTACGCTACAAAAAACCAGACGGGAAATGGTCCTGGCTGGGGCTAGGCGGTTACCCCGAAATTAGTGGTTCGCTAGCCAGGCAGAAGGCGGCGCAACTGCGGGATGACGCATCAACTGGTAAAAATCCTTTGGTCAGTAAGCAGGCTCGTAAGATTGCTGACCGGGTGGCTGCCAACAACACTTTTGAAGCATTAGGCCGCGAATGGTTTGAGGCTAGACGCTCAAGCTGGGAAGCCGGCACGTCCCGTCGAGTCCTTGGAGCACTGGAGCTTCACGTATTCCCCGTTTTCGGCAAACGCATCTACACAGAAATACTGCCCCTTGAATGGATGGAGTTTCTGCGCGGCATGGAGCAGAAAGGGATCATTGAGCAAATGGGCAGAGTTCGAGCCTTCTGCAAAGAGATCTATGACTTGGCACGCGTGACAGGTCGAGCGATCCACAACCCCCTTGAAGGCCTCAATAAATTTCTACAGACGCGCAGTGCTGAAAATTATGCACACGTATCAATAGAAGAGTTGCCTGCATTACTTCGCGCCATCAACTCTTACCCTCACGCGAAGGACGTCCGTCTAGGTCTCCAATTGCTGGCCTTATTAGCGGCACGCCCGAGTGAGATTCGAGAAGCACGCTGGTCAGAGATCGACCTCAACAAAAAGCTATGGACGATTCCAGCCGAGCGAATGAAGCGTCGGCGCGAGCATGTAGTGCCTCTATCTCGCCAGGCCATTGAAGCAATTACGGAGCTACGCAAGCTGACAGGGGCATACCCGCTGTTATTTCCAGGAAGAAAAGATCGGACCATACCCCGCAGCAACACCGTGTTTCTGATGGCGCTGCGCAGGCTGGGATATGCGGGCCGGCAAACCGGCCATGGTTTCCGTCACATCGCCAGCACGATCCTGAATGAACAGGGGTTCGACGAAAACCATATCGAGGCACAGCTCTCTCACGTAAAAGAAGGAATTGCAGGTGTGTACAACAAGGCGGTGTACCTCCCACAGCGTAAAGTGATGATGCAGTGGTACGCCGATCGTCTTGATGAGCTAGCGACTGGTAAGGTCGTGCAAGGCCAATTTGGGAAGGCAGTATGAAACTCCTTATCCATCCCCCCTCCAAAAGCGGTGTTACGGGTGTAACAGGTGTAACGGGCATCACCAACCCCCTGAATATATTGGACTTCTCACCTGTAACACGTTTTAGAGCGGTGCCATACACGCCGTGTAACGCTACCCTTTGGTGTTACATAGAAAGCCCATCATTGCCACTGCTGGCTAGCCATTTCCGACGCGTGCGAACAAGCTCGGCGCGCTGGTTGTGCCGCATCAACATAGGGCGCGGGGATGGTTGGATACATTTCGGTAAAGGAAAGGCCGCTTGGAACTTATAGAAGGCATTGATCTCGCCTTGGGCCTAAAACCGACGGCCAGACTTATCGATCACCTGTCGAACCAGTCGCTCTATGCGCTTATCGGCGAGCAAATAATGGATGCATGCCGCTTACTCGACCAATGCGTGTTTCGCATTCAAGCTAACGAAAGCAGTTATCTTAATTCGCTCTGTATTGAGGCCGTAAGGATGGAAGGGTCAATCTTCCAGCATGCGGAAACTCCTCGAACATCGCGTCTAGCTGACTGGATCCGCCACTTCACATGCTGTGAATCAGCATCCGATGAAGAGGCGTATGCCGCCTACGCGATGGCTTGCGCAGTAAAGGCGATTGAATCTCTCAGCGATTGGATGCAGGCGAGCGAACAGAAAGTCATTTCGAAGAATTGGCGGATATTGGAACTGCCTTGGGAGGAGTTTTGCCAAGCTGTCTCGACCGAAATCAATCCTGATGGCCGCGTCGTAGCGTTAGAAAGCTATGTCGCTCATCTGGAAGTGGTCACCTCACTGATTTCCCTTTACGACGACGACATTACTGAACTTGCTTCCGCAGCCATCAAAACCGCGATCCGCCGTAAAGGTGGCATCTTAAGCGGCAAGGATCGCAACGAAGAAATGTCAGCCCGCGACGCCGCCATTTTGAAGCAAGCGGACAACCTTCGAGACCAGGGGCTTCCACGTCGAAACTTGGCTACACACGTCCATCGCTGGCTGGAAGATCAAATAGCACTGCCCCCAAAACAGAGACCCACCTGGCTACCTTCGGAAATTGAGAAGGCTCTCACCCGCAGACAAGTAGATGCCATCCTCACTAAGCATGACTTGATGTAAACCGAAAATTTCAAAGTGGAAGTGAACTGCTCACCGCATTTCAACGCCTAGATCATTGCTCTCGTCAGTCCATACCAATCGAGAGCAATGCCAATGAAAAACGACTTCGCACAAAAGCCCGATTCAAACTTCCCAAACCTCGTCACCCCTTTTGATCCCACCTTCCCAAGCCT
Source organism: Pseudomonas reinekei (assembly GCF_001945365.1). Taxonomy (GTDB): domain Bacteria; phylum Pseudomonadota; class Gammaproteobacteria; order Pseudomonadales; family Pseudomonadaceae; genus Aquipseudomonas; species Aquipseudomonas reinekei. The sequence goes on along the minus strand of NZ_MSTQ01000017.1, from coordinate 51,236 downwards.
CATCACTCCTTTTGATCCCGCCACCACCCTCATACGCATGCCGCGTCTTGAGATTGCTACAGGGCTCAAGCGCTCGACTATCTACAAGCTTATGCAGTGCCCCGACAGTGGCTTCCCACAGCCTGTCAAACTGAGCAACAGCACCGCACGTGGCGCACCAGTTGCCTGGGTTTTTTCTGAAGTTCAGAGCTGGGTCAAAAGCCGTATTGAAGCACGTGATCAGGTGGCCGCATGACACGCAACTATTGCCCATTCAAAGGCCCTTTTCTCGACTCCTATAGCGTCGGATTTCGTCTGTATCAACCTGATGCAATCAATTGGCGGCACCGCACCATTGCGGGTGTGAGCTGGAACGGGGAAGAACAAGAAGCCTTCTTTTTCAATCCTGATGGCTTGGTCCTTCCGCTCAAACCCAATCCATGGGAATTACCTCAACTGATCGGCAAAAACGCGGTACGCAGGGAGTTTTCCAGCATCCACGGTTCGGGTCATTTCGCGATGAAGCAAGGTCGTCGCGCCGCCCTGAAATCGCTGGATTTGAACGACTGGGTAACGTATTGGCTGGTCGACCAGTCGGCCGGCTACGCGAACGATCCGGCGGTGTGGCAACGCATCACTGAGCAGGATCTTGCCGAGGAAAAAACTGCAAGCGAACGCCTTCACCGTGAAATGAAGTTGACCTCGGACCTGTCCGGCTACATCGACGAATGCCTAGCAGAGCGCCGCGATCTGCTCGCGGCAAAACACCGCCGACGGTGCGTCGAGGACAACAAAATCCTGGCGTGGCTCAAAGGTGAAACGCCGCAACCGTTGTTCACCTGCACACAGGAGGCGGCATGACTCCGACCTTTCTTCCCCATCAAACCTTGGATCTCGTCGGCGTACTTGAAGCGCCTATGCCTTCATCAACAGAGATCAAGGGTCGCCAGCGCTTGCTTGCGCTCCGCGATCAGGCGATCGCAGCCGGCGCACACGTGTTGATCGTGCTGTGGCAGAACCTGGAGTGGACGCTACTAGCGGTTCAGCCACCAGCAGACGTGGTGATCAACGACGCTCGCGAACTGATTCCCAACCTGCTGCGCAATCCCGAAGCACTCCAGCAGATGCGGCAGCGCGCCGGCCAAGGTAGCCACTTGCAATGGCTCACCCTCAGCCGACCCATAACTACCCAGCACTAACGAAAACGCCCCCGGGAGCGATCCGGAGGCGTTGAGGTAAATCTGCATGCCAGAACAATTTATGCCGCACCTGAAAATTTCGCAAGTTATACGCACAGTTGCACTTTCGAAAAACGGACGTTACTCTCTGGCCGTCGCTGCAAATTCAGCGACCGGGTTTGACGGCCCGATCAACAATAGGCGCACAGGCGCCCCCATTACGATTGCAGGCGCTTTTTTTGTGCCCGCATTCCCAATTTATGGTGGCTGTGCGTGGGAGACCTTCGGGTCTGCCGGGTTCCTATTGTCCCGGTCCGTCAACCTGCGCACAGCTACCACCCTAATTCGTTTGACGGCGGACGGTGGTAGCTCCTCAACAATAGGAGTTCCACCCCATGCAAGCCCTCAATCCGTCCAAAATTCACGCCGCTGCCCATCGTGCAATGGCTCTCGCCGCTTTACACGCCAACTCCAGTCTCGCCACACGTCTCACCCGTTACAACGCCCATATGGCCAAAGCCCGCGCTCTCGAAGCCGTCGGCGGTGCTCAATGAATTCCGCTCTGAGTTTCGCCCTGCCCGAGGACTTGCTTTGCGTCCACAACGACGCCGAAGCCGGTGTTCCTATTGACGCCCTTACCTGTGCTGTGGAACGCGCCAACTCTGTACTTTTGCTTCTTGAAGATCAGTTCGACTGCGACGGCCCACGTCTAGCCAACCACGTCATCGCGGCTGCCTTGTGGGATGTTCGGGGCACCTTGGGATTGATCCGCACCCTCGCCGTGCACGCCGACAACTCCACCCGACAAGCCATGGGCGGAGGCGCGCAATGAATCATTCCATGGTGATCAATACCGTTGGCGGCGCTACCTTTGCCAAGTGCAACGCTCAGAATCAGCCACTGTTCCGAATTAATGCCGGCGTCTCGTGCGAAGAGGCGCTTGAGCAAGCCTCCTTGCTCATGGATTGCGTGAACAAACTCACCTTCCTGAGCGGTATGGAGAATGACAACGCCTCAATGGTCTGGGCTTCGCATTATTTGAGTGAGATGGTCAAGGCGATCATTGATGACGTCACCAGTGGGTTGCAATTGGCGCAAGGCGGTGGCGCATGACCACCTCTACTTCCAACGTCCGTCGACCCACGTTCGCTCAAGTCAAAGCTGTTGCGTTGCAGAACATTGATCGTGTGCTTGCTCACTGGCTGCCCAACGGCAAACACGTGGATGGCGGCAAGGAATACACCGCTCCCAATCCAACCCGTGCCGACAAGCGCGCCGGCTCGCTCAAGGTCAACTTGAGCAAAGGCACCTGGGCGGATTTTGCCACCGGAGACAAAGGCGGCGACCTGATTGATCTGGTTCGCTATCTGGATGGCAGCACCGACGTTGAAGCCTGCAACAGGCTTGCCGATCTGCTGCACGTTACCGCTGATGCGGTTCAATCGAAATCGAGCCCCAGCAAAAACAAAACACCGGAATGGATTGCCATTCAGCCGATCCCGGCCGAGGCCATGAGCAAGTGCCCGGCCAAACACCGGCAACACGGTACGCCGTCCAAAGTCTGGATTTACCGCGACGCTCAGGGCCAGCCAGTCATGGCGCTCTACCGCTTCGATTTGGGCCCGGATGAAGACGGCAAGCCACGCAAGGTGTTTGCACCCTTGACCTGGTGCCAACGCGCCGACGGTCAAACGCAGCAATGGCGCTGGCAAGGTCTGCCTGAGCCGCGCCCACTGCTGCGCCTGGATGAACTGGCGCAACGCGCAGAGGCTCCGGTCATTCTGTGCGAAGGCGAAAAGGCCGCCGACGCCGTGACGGCTCTGCTGCCCAATTACGTGGCCACGTGCTGGCCGAACGGCTCAAACTCCTGGCACAAAGCTGACCTGACACCGCTCAAAGGTCGGTCCGTGGTGTTGTGGCCAGACAATGACGCCAGTGGAAAAAGCTGCATGAATGCCGTCGCCGATCAACTTCACCAGATCGGCGCCGCGTCTGTGCGACTGATCGCCCTGGACGTCTTCAAACTCAAGCCCACGCTCAAGAATGACCAACCAGCTTTCGCTAAAGGTGGTCAATGGGACGACGGTGACGACGCGGCCGATGCCCAAGCCAAAGGCTGGACGGCGGCACACATAGGCGAGCTGGAACACAGCGGCGAATTGTTCGGTGTTGAGCCGGAGAAAGCACCGGCCGAATCATTGGAAATCAAAGCCAAGGCCACAACCAAGCGTGTCGCGAAACCCAAAAACGATCTGCTGCCCGGTGGCTTCCGCCTCACGCCGGAAGGCGTGTTCTATTCCGGTGACGATGGCGAGGCGCGGCCGGTGTGTTCGCCACTGGAGATCCTGGCGCGCACTCGCGATGCGCAAGGCCATAATTGGGGTTTGCTGGTCGAGTTCGACGATCCAGACGGTGCCAAAAAACGCTGGAACATACCGGCACGAACCATGACTGGCGACTTTGGCAAAGACGTACTCGGCCCACTGGTGGACATGGGCCTGCGACTCGCCGGCAGTCGCTCCGGTCGCAATGCACGCAATGACTTGCAGAGTTACCTCGGCGGCTTCGACAGCGCTCAGCGCGCACGCTTGGTCACCCGTTTGGGCTGGCACGATAGCGCCTTCTTGCTGCCCGAAAAACAGGTCGGTGCGCACGTCGAGCACTTGCACTTCTATGAGGCCGGCGCGCAGCTCCCACCAATCAGCGAAGCCGGCACCCTGGAGCAATGGCAAGAGCAAATCGGCGCCTTGTGCATCGGCAATCACCGCTTGGCGTTTGTGGCCAGCGTAGCGTTTGCCGGTCCACTGTTACACCTTCTTGGCCACGAGTCGGGCGGCTTTCACCTCTACGGTGACAGTTCGGGCGGCAAGACGACCCACCTGCAAGTAGCCGCCTCGATCTACGGTGGCCCGCGTTTGGTGCGTTCCTGGCGATCAACGGATAACGCCTTGGAATCCATCGCCGCCGCGCATTCGGACGGGCTCTTGGTGCTGGATGAAATTGGCATGTGCGACCCGCGCATCATTGGCGAAACGGTGTACATGCTTGGCAACGGCACTGGCAAGGCTCGCGCCAATGATCGAGGACAAGCAGGCCGACAGGTGCAGGAGTGGCGTTTGCTATTTCTCTCGACCGGTGAGAAGACCTTGGCGCAGCACATGGCCGAAGCCAACAAGGAGCTCAAAGCAGGCATGGAAGTGCGGATGCTCGCCGTGCCAGCGGACGCCAGCAAAGGTCTGGGCATGTTCGACGTACTGAACGGTTTTGATGACGCCGCCGCGCTCTCCGATGCGCTCAAGGCGCGAGTAGCCAAATACTACGGCACACCACTCACCGCCTTCCTGTCGGCCCTCTGTGAACCCGGCAAGCTTCATGGGTGGTCAACGATTCTGCGCCATACCTTGGAAGGTTTTATTGCCAAGGCACTGCCCGCCTCGGCCAGCGGTCAAGCGTACCGTGCGGCGGCCCGGTTTGGTCTAGCAGCAGCCGCCGGCGAGCTGGCCACCGCGATGGGGATCACTGGCTGGCCTGACGGCACCGCCACTACCGCCGCTCGGGTGTGCCTCAGTGCCTGGATGAATGAACGTGGCGGCGCAGGGAACCTCGAAGGGGACGCGATCTTGGCGCGCTTGCGCCAGGTGATCGAGCGCTTCGGTGAAAGCCGCTTCACCCGCTGGGAGTCAGCCGCTGCGAAGATCGATGAGCACGGTCCGCGCACCATCGACCGATTGGGCTTTCGCAAGACGTTGGAGCACGGCCTAGGTGATGCCTTGCACACCACCAATACCTACTACGTGTTGCCCGAAGCATGGCGTTCCGAAGTGTTCAAGGGCATGAACCTCAACGCCGTGAACAAGGAGCTGATTCGCCGCGGTGTTCTTGAGCCGGGTCCCAATGGCAAAGCCTCCTGCTCCGTCCGCTTACCCGGGATGGGCACCCAGCGTTGCTATGTGGTGAAAACCGTACCGGTAGATGAGAGCGAGGCACAGGCCGCTTAGTGGCCAGCCTACTGACAGAGGTAGAGCCGGCCCGATCCGGCCTCGCCAGCCATTCATTGAGCCCATAATCCCATTGCATAGAGAAAAGACAAATGAACGAACTTCAAGAAATGAAAGACCGCCGCGACCAACAGACCATGGAACTGGAAACACTCCAAGCAGCGCTCATCCCCTATGAAGCGGCACTGGAAAGTCCCGAAACCATCGAGCAAGGCCAAGAACGCGAAGTAAGGGATCAGTACAACGATCGCAAAAGAACGATCGACTCATTGGACCTACAAATTCACGTGCTGAATAGAAAGATCCACCGCCGAGAGAACCTCGACAATCGTGAAACCCTGATGGCGGGCTATATCGCGGACATGGCGAACTGGGCGGCGGATGAGCTGGAACTTAATGCAAAACGAGAAAGCCTCAGCACGCGCCTGAATGAAATCCGTCAGCTCGCGCAGGAAGACATGACACGCGCTCGTCAAGCTGAGACCGAGGCAGCCACAGCCTATGCACAGGCTGTGGCCTGGGGTGATGTAGAAGGCGAAAAGGCCGCCAACACCGATGCTCAGAAAGCAGCCAAAAACCTTTCCTCCGCCATGGAACAACATCGCCGGCAGAGCCTGATTATCAGCGCGTTGGAGCAGGAGCTGACAATCGTCGATCAACACATCACCGAGGCCCAGCAGGAACAAAAGAAAATCGAGAAACAAGCGCTACGCCTTGCGCATACCGCTTTGGAAGAGAAGTGGAATGAGGCGGCACGGGCGCTACTCGATGTCGGGGGCAAACTCTGGGCTGCAGCCCGCTTGATCGATCACGAATCCGTGTCGATGTATAAACTAGATATCCCGGAGCAGGGTGAAAACTTCGGTAGCTGGAAGTGGGGAGAGCTGGCTGACCGAGCCGGCCAGCACCGTATGCAAGATGTCCTCTCAATGTAAAAGTCGATTCACCCTGAAACAGCCTGCTTTCGCGGGCTGTTTAACATCATTCCAAGGATTGAACACATGAATGCAGCGATACAAAACAGCTCATCCCTGTCCGAAATTCTTCAAGCGAGAAAAGCCCACCTGATCGCCCTACTCAAGCTCGTTGATATCAAATTCGGAAAAAGCACAGCAACACAGCAGCTCACCATCACTGCAATGAAGGCAGAAATGGAGCTAATCGAACGTAAGCTGAAAAAACGATGAAGAGGATAACCGGAAGCTCGCGAGAGCTTCCGCTGCATTCATATCGGCAGCCAGCTTTCGGCCGATACAGGGTAATGGCAAGGAGTTTGGTGCGCCATGTTGCTCGATTCCTAACCACGTTTTACTTTTCTAAACGTCATTTTTCAGTCAACTCATCCCTCAGTATCACTAGGCCATCACAAGAGGGCTAGCGACTAGCTCTGCCCTTCGTTAGGATGGCGAGCAGGAAAGGTCTAGGACCCAAAGTGGAAAGGGATAGAGACTCAAACACCACATCAATCAAGATGCATGACATAGCTAGTTTTTAAAGTGGATTTCAACGCATAAGTCATGGGGTAATAGCACCCTAAAAGGAGAGACTAGGTGAAAGTAATTTCTGTCTTCAATAACAAGGGAGGCGTTGGTAAGACGACATTAACCTATCACTTGGCGCACGCACTTTCGGAAAGTGGCAAAAAAGTCCTAATGATAGACGCTGATCCACAATGTAATTTGACAATTTACTCTTTAGAGCAAGAAACTGTTCACGCCATTTGGGAGGCCGAAGACTCATTCATAGACGAAGGCTTTGAAGCTTCTAAAGAAAAAATAGGATCTATGCAGTTTGGGATTTTAAATGCCAACACGAGAAGCCTTCATTACTTGCTTAAGCCAACGGAAGAAGGTACGGGCGAGTTAGAGTACCTCCCACCTCCTTATAAAATCAGCGACAACCTTGATATAATTCCTGGCCGATTAACATTACACCTTTATGAAGAGAAAATCGCTAGTCGATGGACCGACACTTATCGCGGAGAGCCACTGGCGATCAGAACAATCACAAAAATTAGGTCTCTTGCCGAACAATACGCGAAAGAGAACGGGTACGACTATGTGATTATTGATACATCTCCAAGTTTAGGATCACTTAATAAAGTTATTATTTCGACAGTCGATGGCTTTTTCGTACCAGCCTCTCCAGATTTATTCTCTCTATATGGCATTCGAAACATAGGAAAAGCTTTATCTGCATGGAAAGATGAATTTGAGATAATATATAAACTCATCTCAACCGAAAAGCGCCATAACTTTCCAGATAAATTTGTAACCTTCCTCGGATACACCATTTACAATGCAAAAAAATATAGCGGATACACTAACAAATGGGATTTAGCGCAGGCACATCTTCATTACGCCAATCAAATCCCTACAGTCATTGAACAATGTATTGCAGAGGATCTTCGCTCGCATCTAACCCCAGAACTTTTAGCACAGCCCATAGGTGGAACTCTTGTGATGCACAGTCACAATACGTTCCCTTCTATGGCTCAGCACTATCACAAACCGATGTGGCAAGTTCCGTCCCTCAGGAATATCGAGACGGATCACGTTAATACGCTGAGAGGTGCTAGCCAACGTTACGAAGAAACCAAGGATTGTTATATCGCGTTTGGTGAAGATCTTATTTCTCGTATTAAGCTACTGGACTAGCAAAATGCCTAGAGAAGCCATTATCAATGCTGCTGTTGAGGCATACCAAAATGAAAAACACCTTTTTGAAAAATTTCTAAATGGTGTAGTCGATTCATTCAGGCTGGAGCCTAAGCTTAATCTTTACGGAAACCCTTTGATTTATACAATCAAAAGCAGGCTCAAAGATGCTGGGCATTTGAAGGACAAAATATCCAGAAAGTGGACAGATGCAAACCCTATCACCGCAGAAAATCTATTTACAAAGGTTACGGATCTAGCTGGCGTAAGAGTTTTGCATCTTTACCAAGATCAGTTTCCAGAAATACACAACCATATAATTAAGCAGGTTGAATCTGGAGATTGGTTCCTGAGAGAACCTCCTGTTGCTTACTCTTGGGATCCAGAAGCTAGTGAATTTTTCAAGTCACTTGGCCTCCGCGCGGAAACAAGGGAGACGTACTACACCAGTATTCATTATGTTGTAAGCCCAAAACAAGATTCGACAATTTACTGTGAAATACAGGTACGCACTCTCTTTGAAGAAATATGGGGAGAAATCGACCATACAATAAACTACCCAAAACCTACAAACAGTCGCGCATGCAAGGAACAGCTCCGAGTTTTATCAAAACTAGTATCAACTGGAACGCGATTAGCAGATTCTATATTCAGAAGCCAGAAAGAACTAAATGAAATTGAGGCTGAAGCGGCTGCTCAAAGAGTTATGCAAGATAACTCTCACCCAGTTCCGAGTGTCCGAACGCCCGTCCCTGATTGATTAAAACCGTGTGCTGGGGGACGCGACGTCGGGAATGGTGGCTCACACTACACGCTATATGCCAGCTGGCTAATAAGCTGCCTGGCAACCTCCATGGTTTCCGCAACCTTGACGCGGACATTAATATTAATTCTCTTCTCAACCGACTCCGTCAGGTTGGCGGAATCGATTCGCAACTCTAATGCGCCCTGATATTCAGTAGCCCCAGTATCCGTACGAATAAAAAATTTAAAGTTTTCTTTTTCAACTTGATGTCGCCACTGTTGGCACTCCAATGCGATAACAGATTGTGGTCCAGATGGGCGCTCTGGCTTCCAGTAAAATTGATTTTGATCTCTCGAAGCACTCAGTCTGGAGAGGTTGGCAAGGTTTGCTCCGGAATATTCCTTGCCATATATGCCCCTCGGCATGAGGTCGCGCAAGTCCCCCAGAGCTGTAAACATATTAATCTTTTTCCAATAGCCTTGGGGTGCTTTGGGTACGGTCGGAAGCTGTACCTGGTCATCTAAATCCTTCATCAGACTCTCATAGCTATCCGTCGGATAAATCAAAAGAGGTCCTTTTGTTGAAAAAGTCGTCAACGCGTCGATTGCTGGTCTAGAGCCGATATTTTGTGCGGCTATACAAACCTCAGGCCAATTGGTTCTAAAGTTAAGCTGCGAATGAAGCTTTTCAAAAAAAACCGAGCACTCTTTAAGCCAGTTTGGATATGCTGTGCCTTGATAGGCAATCACTTCATCCTCGCTTGCAGATGTAAAAACATCTTTAGAGTTAAATCCTGAAAAAATAGACGAGTGAATATCTTCGGGTGGAGGCTGTGTCTTTTTGCTGTCCCCGAAGTCAGTTTCTTCGGGATATACCAGCTTCAAAGTGGTCAATAGTTCGTCAATATCGGTACTGGATAGTTTCTTATAACATTCAACTTCGCAGTCGATACTCGCAGTCTCTGAGCGATCATAAATGAATGAAATCTGAAATTTAGGTTCGGCGTTTTTATATTTATTCAGCTCTGTTATTAACGCGTTAGTGCGCTTATCTAATTCGTCAGTTTCGGGAAGAAGCAACCAATCGTCCGGTATTACCTTAAAAGGCACTCCAACCAACTTAGAACTTGCCATCGGCCCCGTGTCATGCGTAAGAAGCGCGATGTGATCTGCTGGGTTGACTTTCATTAAAGTTGAGGTTACCCCTACCAACTGATCATCGCGTTCTTCATAACATAATTCATCACTCAGTAAAGTATCAGGCTTGAGATCTTGTCGAATTCTAATCAAAACCCTTGGCTCTTTGCTTCTAACCTCGATGTAATTGGACTCTGAAATGAGCAAATCACGGATTAGAGTTGATGCTTTTCGAGCTCTTTTAGCCACGCGCCCCGAGCCCTTACCTTTCTGGTTATCGAGTTCTACCTGAACCGGTCGGGTGATTAGAAGCTCAACCTCATCAAAATCTAGATATGCCGACCAATCCAACTCACGTGGTTCTTTGCATTGAACAAAAAAATTTGTATCGGGGATCAAATACATTGTTTTCTTCACATCATGTCCTTATGCGTAAGAATCGCAAATTGAGCCTAAGCCGAATCATATGGTACACCTTGCACCATGGCCCTAGGAATGGGAGTGAATTGGATCAAAGGTGCTATCTTTTGTGATCTGCTTCGCGAACTTTGATGTCTTTTGGATAACCGCTTTTGGCTGTTGATTCAACCAGTGGACGCAACGGATTGGCTAAATCGTTCAGCGGCCGTTTCGTAGTGTAATATTTACCGAGGGTGGCTATTTAGCTGCCTTACCACATCATTGAGCGTGGCTTGCAAATGATCCGCAAGGTCGGTTCCTTTCGGAAAGTACTGCCTTAAAACCCCGTTGGTGCTCTCATTCGCTCCAGGTTGCGCGTGAATACTAGAGTGATGGAACTTCAGCACAATAGTGCCTAGAGACCGTGCCTGCGGAGGTAGCGGGTGATTTTCGGAGCGACAAGATCTGATACATCGAAACCTGCCCTGACTTGTTCATAGACGAGGCGGCTGACTGGGGCGTCCGGTCGAACATCCCCGGCTGCAATTTGCGTCTCCAGTCGGGGCAACTTTAGCACTGTAGCGCCTCTGTAAACTACCCAACTGTCGCGGGTAATGAAGGGATGGCAACCTGGCTGGAGGACACATGCAGGATCATGGAACGTCCCGGGTTGAACAGACGAGAAATTTACTACCAGAACGCTCATCTCGTTGATTTCGCCACAATGAACAGGATCGTTCATTACCACGTGGAGATGCGGGACAGGCCCAGTGAGGATGAAGAGCGTTCCTTGCTGAAAAACAATCCGTTGCGGCATCAAGACATCTCGGCGAGTTTCCGACCTAGCAGCGTGCGGGTTTGAAGCATTTCGACCTTCTCATGAGCTTGCACTTCGTTGCATCCAAAGGATTTGAAGGTCAACTCAGTGTCAATCGGCTTGCTGGAACTGCCGGGATTCTCCCACTCCGGCAGCGTATGGACATAATCCACTATGTCCCAGCGCTTCATGTGGCCAAAATTCGCGAACACCTCATTAAGAATCGCCAATTCTGCCCGAGACAGCTCATCAAGCTCTTCCCATGCAAAATTTCGCTGGAGTGCCACTTCGTTGTTTTTGATTGGGGAAATGAGCGCACTCCACGCATCACTTCGACGAGTGCCATTCATCAGATCCAGGGTCACCGAAAGAATCGGGCCGTTTTTCATGTTGCATTGGTAGTCATCAGACATTGGAACGTCGTAGCGTTCCATACTCAAGCGATCAGCCAGATAGAGCAGCTTCATCAGCTTGATGTGAGCCATCGGAGCTTCACGGCGAGCCAAAAAGAAAGCCGCCATCTGGGCCACTTTTTGTTCGGAAAAAATCAAGAGTCACCTCTCTTGCGCCATCCATGGGCATTACGGTTTCGAGGGCGCGAAATTATGAGCGCATGTATCTATTAGTCAATAATATCAAGTGAGCATCTCACAGAAGCAGACGAGTGGTTAGCTTCGCCTCCTGATGATCTATTACATATCGGCTTTCTGCCACGATCCTTGATGGGTATAGCACGATTTCGAGAACCGCAACCGATTGGCCGACGGCATGATGTCTTTATGCTTTATCCAAGGAGATGGTGTCGTTTGGGACTTGTCGAGTAGCGAGACATGTCCGCTTCTGGCTATTGCGGTTTACAGCCTATCCACATTTGTAGACACACCTGTAACACCTAATTGGTTTGTAACACTCAACGTGCGTGAAAGACAAACAGCGTGAAACACCTGTAAAACTCAATAAATTCAACTTGTTATCAACGACTGCAACACCTGTAACACCTGTAACACGTCTTTTCGAGCTCCCCACACCCCAATAGGTAATAGCACCACCAGCGGAAGCAACACTGGCTTGGTATCGAATCCAGAATTCGAATGCTAGGACGCTTGAGAGGCGTCGTCTACCAACAACGAAAAGGATAGATAGATCGACACCATTACACCGATATTGCCCCGGCCTCAGGCGATATTCGATGGGTTCGGAGTCGAAAACCCGCGAGTTCAGGTGTCTGGCCGGAGAAAAAAATCGGTAACAGGCACCCAGATTGTGCCGGGGCCCCTGAGGAATGCCCTGCCGTACGGGGCGAGTAACCCGCCGGACCTTGTTAGCGGGAGCCCTCCCAGCTTAGTGAACAGGTGAACTCGGTGAACTGCCTGTTCACTTGTGCATCTGCCCTACGAAACGACCGATCTGAGCTCACCATTACCGATACGGTAACGATGTCCCTATTTCGTAAAGATCCTTTCAATTTCAGCATTGAAATTTCAGTAAGCTGGAGCACCTCCCACTAACAAATCCCCGCGGGTTTCCGACCCCGTGTGGATAAGAAACTCTCAGGGGCCCCAGCAATATTTGGGCGCTCCAGCGTCCTCTGGAGCATTTATCTCAGGCTGATCTATCGTCAAATCGCTATCTACAAGAAGCACTAGACACTATCTTGTGCTTCCACCATCACCGCCTGTTGCACGGTATTCACCTATGGAAAGTTCTCCTCAGAAACGCGCCTTCCGCACGGTCGAAAGCATTGAGGCTGAGAAAGTCACTCGTGGAATGCTCAAGCCTTTTTTGGAAGGTATCGGCTTCAGTAGTGTGAGTGATGTACGTAAAGGTCATTCTCAACTTCTTTCCGCCACCACACCTGAAGGTAAGACATTCACGGCCCGCGTCCGCTTGTGTTGGCGGTGGGAAAGCCAACCGGAGAAATACTCTGCGGCGCAATTACGAGCACGTCTAAGCGATGGTGATTGGGACAAAACAATTGCCGAAATCGTTGATCGTGAAGCTCCTCAAGGCGTCACTCACTCACTCTTGATCCAACGCTATGAATCGGCTATCAAATTCGCGGCTCTAATCCCTGTAAACGCCATAACTGGAATTATCAACGGGCAAAGAAATGTAAGTGCGAAGCTTATCGCCGAAGGAAAGCTAGGACGTCTCAAAAAGAACCATGCGGTAAATGGAGATAGTCCAACCATGTGGCTGATGGATGATCGCTATGACGAGGCATACAAGGTTGCCGATGTTCTATGGAAATGGCCTGGGGTGGAGGACCTTGCTCAACAGCAGGTATCCGATGGTTACGAAATAGCGACCAATGACACCTTTAGCGATCTACCGGGTATCGACCTATCGCTCTTGGGCCGGGATGAAACCTTACGTTTTCAAGTCACCATTTCTAGAGCGGCTCGGGATCCGAAGGTCCGAAAAGCGGTCATAGATCGATGCGGTGCGCGTTGTGAACGGCCTGGTTGCGGAGCAAGCCGTCCGTATACTGGATTTCTGGACGTCCACCACATACTAGGTGTGGAGGTCAGTGATCGAGTATCAAACTGCGTTGCGCTTTGTCCAAATTGCCATAGGGATGCACATTTTTCGGTGGACAGAGACAGCTTGAACGACTCATTGCTCCTGGTCGCGCAGCATCGACACTAGGAGCCGTTGTATGCCTCAGTTAATTGCCAGCATTCATCAGCGTGTATGCCCACGTGTATGCCTAACCCAACCATTACCAGTCAAACCCTTATAAACCGGGAGCCGCAGAGCTCAGTTCAAACGACGCCTGGGCACCATATAGAAGAAACGAGAAAGCCTCAGGCCTTAGGGACTGGGGCTTTTTTGTGGGTGATGGGTTTTGACCTAGTGATCCACGCTGCTTGATTCAAACAGCCGGCCAATATCGCGCGCGCTATGCAGTACCCGCTCGATGTGAACATCGTTGGCGACCACGCAGTAAAAAATCAGACATCGACCATGAGTAATCATTCGTACGCCTTTGGCGTAGTCCTCCCGAGAAATCCCAAGAAGCGGCTGCGCAATCAGCCGTGAACACTGCACTCGCAGCTCACCAATAAACGACTTGGCGCGGCCAGGATTGTCACGGGCGATGTATCTCACGATCTGCTGCAAATCATCTCGTGCTTGAGCGGAGAAAAGCAGTTGCCTCACAGATGCCCCTGCTCAGCTGCGACCTCATCAATGAGGGCGTCGAGCTCAGCAAACACAGTATCGGCGGCGATGGCTGGACGTGGATCATTGCGGCTGGCAGCAATGGCCTCACGAATTTCCGCTGCCTGCAATCGATCCAGCAATTCCTGATAAGCCGCGTGCGGCAAGAGATAAGCGGCGGGACGATTATGGTTAAGAACAGCAATAGCCTCTGAGCCTGCCTGCTCGATCACAGTGCTGGGACTGCGCTTGAGTTCGGTGATGCTAACCGACCGGCTAGCGAGTAATTGCTCCATGACGGCTCCAAAGGTACTAAAAATAGTACTTTATAGTGATTGATTGTCGGAGCTACGGTCAACGAGCATTTGGCCGAAGCCAAAAAAACCGCCGAAGCGGTTTTTTCATTTTATCGTCGAATCAAACGGCCTATTAATAATAGGTAAAGCTTATTCAGGACGGGACACGCGCCTATTTTTTGGCCGGCACCTGAGCGTCAGCGGTTTGGTTTTGCTGCATGGCTAAAATCGCCGCCATCTCAGGTTCATCCAGATGATCCAGCGCCCGCTCCACCAACAAATGCACGCCATCGGCCATGCGGCTGAGCGCCAGGGCTTTGGAGCGGCGTGAACCGTCTACATTGTCGGCGAGGTCGGCGGCTATGGCGCTGATCGACAGCAGGTCTTCCGAGGCGTTGGCGAGCAGAGTTTCAGTGTTGATGTTGGGGCTGACGGTGAAGAGCGAGCCTTTGCGTTCAGGTTGCTCTGATTCGGATGCTGGTGGGTCGGGGACTTTTTTGGACATTTGACTAACTCCAGAAGTGGAGCCTTACACACGTCGCTGCTAAACGATGGGTGGCGGCTGTGCGCGGGTTAGCAGACCGGGGAGTTAGCAAACCGGCGCGCCCGAGGGCGCCCCACGCACAGCCACCATAACGTGCAGGTAAGTAACCTGACTGATGCTATGCACTTCACTAACCACGGCGGGCTGCTAAACCCGGTCACTGACAACCAGTGACGCGAATCAAACTACCGACCCGCTCTCAAGCGCACAAGCCGGCGGATTCTGGCGTAGCCGTAGGTAATGGCGCAAGAATTTGTAGCTTGCAGGAAGTAAACCGAAGCCCTTTTAAACAAGCCCAAAATCACTCGGCTGCGGGGCTTTACCTGTAGGAGCGAGCCTCCTACAGAAGATCATTTTTCAGGGAATGTTACTCAGTGGTCCAGTCAAACTCGTCGTACTCATCATCCTCGTCTTCCTCGAAGAGTTCCTCTTCAAGGTCGTCGTCTTCAGCCACGGCTTCTTCCGGCTGATTCAGCAGAAAGTCCTTACGACTCTCGGTAATCGCTCGCCGCAGTTCCTCGCCCTTTTGTGGGCAGCTGAGCATTTGGGCGATGCGGTCGATTTTTTTTGTCACGGCATCCTCCAACGCATCGACTATGGCCCGATAGTGCGCGCTTTCGGGCCTTGATGCCAAATTGTCGAACCTTGTGCCGATCAGTTTTTCTGCAAATCCTTGAGTCGGGCCGTGAGGTTTTCGTCGGGGAAGCGCTTGTGCAGGTCGGCGAGCAATTTGTCGGCCGCTTGCTTGTGCCCGTTTTTTTGCAGGCGAAGCACTTCGCGTAGTTGCTCGTCCAGGGATTTCAACGGTGCAGCGGCGCGCTTGCTGACGTTGGCTTGTTCGGCCATTTGTACATTCAAGGACTCGCTCTGCGCGGGGGCAGCGACGTCGGCCATGGGTACCGCAGGCGCCGGGGCAGCCAATGAGCGCGCAGCCGCCGGGGCTTCGGCGAACTCTTTTTTGGCTTGTGGCGCAGATGCTTTGGGGGCGAAGTCGTAGCCGGGTGCCTGTTCAGGCGTGGGTTGTACTAGCGCCAGTATAAGAGCGACGCCGACCAGGCTGGCGAATGCCACTTGCCAACGGGGTTTCTGGCAGGCCTGTACCCAGCGTTGCCACAGGCTCGGTTTGCGTACCGGCGCTTCCCGTTGCGCGGCGGCCAGGATGAATGCATCCAGATGAGCCGGCGGTTCACCCGCGGCATGTTCACGAAAGTGCTTCACCATTTGTTCTTCTGGCGTAGGACGGGCGTCAGTCATGTCAGTACCTCCTCGGCCAGCAGCCGACGCAGTTTTTGCTGGGCGTAGCGCAAGCGGCTTTTCACGGTTTCCAGCGGGGTTTCGGTGAGGGTGGCGATCTGCGCAAAGTCGAGTTCGCCGTGAGCGCGCAGCAGAAACACTTCACGCTGGTCGGCGGGCAGGTTTTGCAACGCGCGTTCGAGACGTTGGCTGTCGCGACTCAGGCTCAGCAATTGCTCGGGATCGGCGGTACTGTCGATCACCGCGTGAGCCTGTTCGTCATAGCTGTCGTGCAAGGGGTTATGGATGCCGTGTTTGCGCCAGTGATCGATCAATCGATTGCGGGCAATCTGGTAAAGCCAGGTACGAAAATTCGCCCGTCCCTGTGGCTGACTGGTGCTGCGGATCAGGCTCAGCCAGGTATCCTGATAAACCTCTTCGGCCAGTTCGGCCTTGCCGCTCAGACCGAACAGGAAGCGGTAGAGTCCCTGGCGGTGACGGGCGTACAAAATCTCGAACGCCGGCCCGTCACCCGAACGATAGCGCGCCAGCAGCGATTCATCGCTTGATTCAGCGCCAGACATATCAGTTGTAGCCTCCCTTGAGCGGCTGATTGTTTGCAGCCGTGGTGGTGCGCAGGCTCTGCGCCAGTTCCACTAACTGCACGAACTCACTGCGCAAGCCGAATCGATCATCGCCCCGCGCACCACGCGCCAGCACTTCGGTGTCTTTGAGGCTGAATTCGCCGGTGTAGCGCCCATCCTTGAGCTGCTGGGAGAATGCCGCCACCGCCGCGGCAAAGCGCAGATCATCGCTGGGCTTGCCAATCGGAGCGTTGATGATCGGGTGTTCGATCAGGCGACTGTTCCCACCTTCCGGCAGCTGATAACGCACACGCAGCATGGCCAATTCTCCGCTCTTCTGCGCAACAGCGGCTCCCGATTGAGCGTAACGCAGGGGTTCCAACCAGCCCTTCTCGCCTGCCGGGACAATTTCGTACAACGCCGTTACCGTGTGTCCTGCACCGATCTCGCCAGCATCGACCTTGTCGTTGCTGAAATCCTCACGCTTCAACCCGCGGTTTTCGTAGCCGAGTAGCCGATATTCACTGACCTGCGCCGGGTTGAACTCCAGTTGCAGCTTCACATTCTTCGCCACCACGGCGAGGGTCGAGCCGAGCTGATCCACCAGCACCTTGCGTGCCTCACGCAGGTTGTCGATGTAGGCGTAGTTGCCATCGCCGGCATCGGCCAGTTGTTCCATCAGCTGTTCATTGTAGTTATCCACACCGAAACCCAGGGTGGTCAGGGACACGCCGGTCTTGCGTTTATCCACAGCCATTTGCTTGAGGCTGTCGAAGTCGCTGATGCCGACGTTGAAGTCGCCGTCCGTGGCGAGCAGAACGCGGTTGATGCCGTTGGGGATATAGGCCTGTTGCGCCTGTTGATAAGCCAATTCGATGCCCGAGGCCCCGGCGGTGGAGCCGCCAGCGGTCAATTGGTCGATGGCGGCGCGAATCCTCGTTTTCTCCCGTCCCGAGGTGGGTTCCAGCACGACCCGCGATTCCCCGGCGTAGACCACCAACGACACCCGATCCTGTCCACGCAATTGCTCGACCAGCAATTTCAGTGTGTTTTTCACCAACGGCAACCCCTCGTGGCGGTCCATTGAGCCGGACACGTCCACCAGAAACACCAGGTTCGCCGGGGCCAGTTCCGCAACGGCGCGGTCAGAGGCCTTGATGCCGATGCGCAGCAAGCGGGTATGCGAATTCCACGGCGATACCGCCAGTTCGGTGGTCACGCCGAAGGGCGAGCCATCAGTGGGCAGGGCGTAATCGTAGGGAAAGTAATTGACCATCTCCTCCAGCCGCACCGCCCCTTCCGGTGGCAGGCGCCCTTGATTGAGCAGACGGCGGACATTGGCGTACGAGCCGGTGTCAACGTCGGCGCTGAAGGTCGAGACCGGCGCTTCGGCGACGCTGTGGATGGGGTTGTCCGCCAGCGTTTGATACTGCTCGCGCTGCTCGTCGCGATAACCCTGTGGATAAGCCTCGCCCGCAGGCATCGGCGCGAAGCTGGCGATCGGCGCTGCTCGCACCCTGCGCTTGGCCAGCGGTGCATCGGCCGCGACCATTTCGTGCTGCGCCAGTGCTTCGGTTTTCAACTCAGGCTGAGCCGGAGACGGCGCTGCGGCAGACTCGGGTTTTGACGAAACACCGCAGCCGGCAACGGCCAGCAATAACCCGACGGCGAAACCCTGGGCGGCCGGGCGGAGGAAATGCAGAGGGACGGACATGGGGGCTGACCTCAGGAGGAAAATGATCCATTCATCCTCTGAGACGGTCAGCCTTTTCGATTCGGGTTAAGCCGCGCTAAAAAATTCTTCAGCGATGGTAACGCCGTACCACGCTGCTGTTTTTCAGCACATGGCCTTTGATTTTCTCCAGAAACTGCGCACGGGTCAGGCCGGCAGGCAAGGCATCCGGGGCCAGGTCCAGGGCGTAGATCTGAATGATGTAATGGTGCGCGCTGTCGCCCACGGGCGGGCATGGGCCGACGTATCCGGTGGTGCCTTTGCTGTTGGTGCCGCCCACGCCTTCCAGCGCGGATTTGGCGCCGACGCCGGACGCAATCTGATGTGTGCCGGCCTTGATCCCGTAATGCACCCAGTGATCAACGCCCTGCCCTTTCTGGCCATCGGGGTCGTGCATGACGATGGCGTAGCTGAGGGTGCCTGCCGGGCCGGCGTTCCAGGCCAATGCCGGCGAAACGTTGTGCCCGCCGCAGCCCGCTGCATCGCTGGCGGCGGCCGACGTGAACAAGCGGTCATCGGAAACACCCGGGATGTTCAGGGTGAAACGCTCCTGCGCGGCGTGTGCCGGAAGTTGCACGCAAAAAGCCACGGCAGCGGCCGCCAGCCAAGGTTTCAGAGAGGTCATACGGGTCATTCCGGAGCACCTTGTGCGTGTTGGGCCGTCGTCGGCGTGCAAACTATAGCCGGACCGTTCACGCGGTGGCAGTGGGATTTGGATGAACATTGCGGTTACACAAGCACACAGGAGTTGCCACAGGTTGCGATCTTTTGGTTATTGAAAAACAAACGATCGCAGCCTGCGGCAGCGCCTGAAGGTGGGCGCGGTGGTTTTACTGGATTTCGCCAGTACCACCGAACTTGCTCATCAGGAAACCGGCGAATTCTTCGAGGGTCATTTTCTGGCCGTTGAAGTCCACCTGATTGTTGGCGTAATGCAATTTAGTGACGATGTTGTTGCCGTCCAGTTTCGCCAACTGTGAGCCAACGGCCATGCTGCTGAACATGTCAGCCGTGGCCGTGACCTGATCGGCGATGAGTTTGGCGTCGGTCTGTCCGTCGAGTTGCGACTGCACAGTGAGTACGTCAACGAGCATCGGCTTGGACACTTGCAGATTGAAGTCCAGCAATGCGACCAGCTGTTTCGCCAATTGATCGGCCGGCAAATCGATCGATTGCGGTTTGGTCAGGTCAAGCACCAGGTTCGCCCGGCTCTCGCCGTTGGTCGTTTTGAATGACAGGTTCTCCAATGCCACTTGCGGGCCGGCGGCGAGCAACTGTTCAAGGTTGGTCTTGAGCTGCGCTTCCTCGGCTTCGGTCAGGTTCAGTTCCGGCACCGGTTGCCCTGCTTCGGCAGCCTCGGCGGCGGCCTGTTCATAGGGTTGCAGTTTGGTCTGGTAAATCTGCATCAGCACCAGGGTGGACGGGATGTCGAGATTCTTCAGGCTCATGGCCATCTGCGCGGAACCCACTGCCTTGCCGTTCAACGACACTTCACCGACTTTGTAATCGGCACGCCCGGAAGCGCTGGTGCCCGATTCCTCGGTGTGGTTCTTCATTTCAAAATTCTTGAACCCGAGCACCGACTGTTTGACGCCATAGGTGGTTTTGCTGTTGCTCAGTTCGATGGTGTTGTCGCCGGTGTAGTAGCCATAGGTGCTTTTGGTCAGGTTGCTGGCCAGGGTCAGCCCGTTCAGCTCGACCAATACCGGCGCCTGATCTTCGGAAACGGTGGTCAGCTTCAGGCTGTCCATGTAGCCATCGGCCTTGACCTTCTGCGCCTGGGCGCTCGCCGCGACATCCATCTTCAGGCCGGAAAACTTCATGCTGGATTTGTCGTCCAGCGCCATTTCCAGAGGCAGCAACTCCAGGGTGCCGTTGGTGGCGTTGTCGTAGCCGATATTCACGACACCCTTGAGCGGTGAGGCGTCCTTGGCGGCGGCGAACCATTTTTCGGTGAGCGGCGTCTTTTCCAGTTCGTAGTGACTGGTGGCCATGACCGGCAACCACTTCAGCGACATCAGGCGCGAGAACGGCAACGGACCGTGTTCAATGTGATCGACGAACAGCAATTCCACCGGGGCCTCGCCGAACATTTCGCCTTCACCCTTGAGCCGATAGTGCGCGGTGCTGCTGAATACATGACGCTCCAGCGAGACCAGCTCCAGCGATGCAGTGCCCTTGTAACCGACCAGTGCGGCCTGCAATTGCTTGTTGGCATCCAACAGGGAAGTGTTCAACACCCCTTCGATCCTGGTGCCGGTAAACCAGGCACCGCCAGCGCTGATTGCACCCATGGCGACAACAATTCCCAGAAGCACGCCTGCTGATTTATTCATGTATGACCCGTTCAATATCCGTTGTTGAAGGTGTGGTCGTCTTCCCTGAACCCATGGCGGGTTACGGTTACGACTGCGCTGAAAGTGCGGTGCAGATTAGCATCAGGCGCGCGGGACGGCCCAATGATTAAAGGTTAAAGAGTGTCTGTGGATTATTAACGAAGTGCTGAGCATGTCGGCGCTCATTAGACCGCCATCGCGAGCAAGCTCGCTCCCACAGGGGATTTGTGATCGACACATAATCACTGTGGGAGCGAGCCTGCTCGCGATGGCGTCAGCATGACCATCACAGGATCAGGAATACTGAACCTCAATCTCATCGAGCTGATGATCAAAGGTTTTCAGCCGCGCGGTCCACGTGTAGACCAGCACTTCAAAATCCCGATTGATCACGGCCCCACCCGTCACTTCGCCACGCGGGTCACAGAAATCCAGTTGATAGCGCTCGCGGGCCATGGCGGTGGCGACGTCGGCCAGTTCCCGGGCGTTGTTGAGCCAGTGTCGGCCGTCGTCCTCGACTTGCTTGTCCAGTTCCAGGCATTGCTTCTTCAGGGTTTCGAGACTTTTTTCCAGCGGCGTGCCGGTCAGTTCACCCATCACTTCCTGGAACGTGCGCCCCGGCTGCCAGTAACTGCCCCAGAAATAGCGATCGAACACCGTTTCGACCCGACGCAACGCGACCTTGGTGTCCCAGATCAGCAGCAGCGTCTTGCCTTGCTGGAGTTGTCTTTTTTTGATGCGTTGCGTCTGGACGGACACCCAGGCCACCACCGCGACGGACATCACGGCGATCAGCGCCACCGCACTGTCGAGGAACACCATCGCCTTGTCGATCTGGTGGGCGAGCATGATGCCGTAGAAATAGGTGGCCGAAAGCAGCAACAACGCTACGACGGCGCACCAGAAGCCGAGAGCATAAGGGTTTTTCATTATTGGTTTCCCCATGACCTGCGCGAGCCTTAAGTGCAGCAAGGGCGCTTTGCACGGGGCGCCCTTCCAACACTTCAAAGCATAGCAACGGCCTCAGGGTTTGCCGGAGTTCGACGCTTGCGTTCGTCCGCTTTCCCAACCACCGCCCAGCGCCAGGAACAAATTGATCTGGCTCGCGGCAACCTGGGTGTTCGCCGCCGCCAGTTGCGCGGTGACGTCGATGTAGGTGCGTGTCGCTTGCAGGTCGGCCAGGAAGGAGGCGCGGCCCGCCTGGAAGAAGCGGTGAGTCTGATCCGCCGCCAGTTTTGCCGACTGCTCGGCGTCTGCCAGGGCATCACGGCGTTGCAGCAATGCCGAATACTGGGCCAGGCCAGTCTGGGCTTCGCGGATCGCGTTGAGCACCACACCGTCGAAATGCGCAAGCGCGCCCTGGGTGGCCGCCTCGGCTTCGCGGATGCGCGCTCGGGCGCCGTTGGTCGGCACGGTCCAGGTCAACGACGGCCCGAAGCCCCAGCGATTGGTCGACGGCTCGCCGAGGTTGTCGACAATACCCACGGTGCCGATGGTCGCGCCGATGCTGATGTCCGGATACAACTGCCCCGTGGCGACGCCAATCGTGGCGGTTGCCGCCGCCAGTCGACGCTCGGCCTGCCGTATGTCGGGACGACGCTTGAGCAGCGATGCGCCATCACCCACCGGCATCAGTTGCGCGATTTTCGGCAATTCGGCGCAGGTCGCCGTGCCTGACGGCAGTTGATCGACAGGCTTGGCCAATAGCATCGACAACTGGAACAGCCCTGCCTGACGCGCCGCCTCATAACGGGGCATATCGGCGCGCAAGGATTTGAATTGGGTTTGCGAGCGAGTGACCTGGGTTTCGTCGCCACGCCCGGCATCGCGCAGACGCTGGATGAGCGTGGTGCTTTGCGATTGCAGGTCGAGGGAGTGCTGGGCAATCTCGCGCTCTTCGTTGGCCGCGCACACCTGGGTGTAGGCGCGGGCCACATCGGCCACCAACGTGATGCGTGCCGTGTCAGCCGCCGCCTGGGTCGCATCGGCATTGGCCTTCGCGGCCTCGATGCCGCGCTGTAGAGTGCCGAACAGGTCGAACTGGTACGAGGCGCTGATGCCGATATCGCCGATGTTGGCCACCGGCACTTTTTCCGGCAGCAAGAATGCTTCACCGGACTCCTGCAAGCGCTGGGCACCCACCTTCACCCCGCCACTCCAGCCACCGGCGGCCTCAGCCTCGTCGACCTGGGCGCGGGCCCTGGACAGGTTGGCTGCCGCCACCCGCAAATCGGTGTTGGAAGCCATGGCCTGCTGGACCAATTGGTCGAGTCGCGGGTCCTGATACAAGCGCCACCAATCGGCTGGCACGGGTATCGAGACCACCGGCTTGCCCTCCACCGCCAACTCGCCCTGCAAGTCTTTGCGGTGGATGGCGGCATCGTCAGGTACCTGATAGTCCGGGCCAACCACCTGGCACGCCGTCAGCAACAAGCCTAATCCGGCAATCGCCAAACCCGAGGCCTTGCTCATTGCGCGGGCTCCCGATGATTGTCGTCAATGATCGATACCGTAGCGGTGCGCCCGGCGATCATGCGGAAGTCCGCCGGCACGTCGTCGAAGGCAATCCGCACCGGAATCCGCTGGGCCAGGCGCACCCAGCTGAACGCCGGGTTGACGTTGGGCAGCAGGTTGTTGCCGCTGGTGCGGTCGCGGTCTTCGATGCCGGCAACGATGCTTTCCACGTGCCCGCGCAAGCGTGCGTTGTCGCCGATCACGCGGATATCGACACGCTGGCCGATGTGAATGCCGTTGAGTTTGGTTTCTTCGAAATAGCCGTCGATGTGGAAAGAATTACTGTCGACCACCGACAACACCGGGCGTCCGGCACTGACAAATTCCTGAGTGCGCGGCGCGCGGTCGTTGACGTAGCCGTCGACCGGGCTGCGGATCACCGAGCGGTCGAGGTTGAGCTGCGCGCTGTCCACCGCCACTTGAGCTTCCATCAACGCGACCTGGGCGCGGGCCACTCGTGACTGGCTTTCTTCCAGTTGCTCGCCCGGCACCAGATTGCCGAGGTCCTTGTTGCGCTTGGCTTCGCGTTGAGCCTGGGCCAGGGTTTCCTCGCGGTCGGCGACTGCCGCTTTTGCCTGACGCAGGGCCAGCTTGAAACGGTCCTGATCGATGCTGAACAACACCTGGCCGCGCTTGACCCACTGGTTGTCGCGCACTTCCACCTGCTGGATCAGCCCGGACACGTCCGGCGCGATCTGTACGATGTCGGCCCGAATGTGCCCGTCGCGGGTCCAGGGCGCGAACATGTAATACATCACCATGCGCCAGACCACGACCACGGCGAAGCTCACGATCAACAGGGTCAGCACCACGCGACCGAGGGTTAGAAACGGTTTTTTCATGTCATCAGGTATCGACTGAGTGAATCCACGGCGCCAAGCAGCAAGGCGTAGAGGGCCACGTTGAACAATGCCCGGTGCCAGACCAGACGGTAAAATTGCAGGCGCGTCAGCACCCCGTGCACCAACAGGTACAACACATACGTAATGCCCATCAGCACCAGCAACGTAGGCAGGAACACCCCGCTGATATCCAGATCACCGATCATAAAGGCGCTCCATCGATGCCATGGGGAAGCGGTTCTTCAGCGTCGGCGGGACCGACAAACTCGACGCCGGGCAACAACGCCAGGCGCAAGCCGCTCAAGGCGTGCAGCAGATGCCGACGGGTTTCATCGTCACCCGCGCCGGCAAGGGCACGACGGGTGCGGTCGAGGGTCATCAGCAACGGACTCGGTGCCGGCAGGCGTTCACCAGCCTTGAGGCAAGCCTTGAAATACTCGCCGACCTCGGTCACCACTTGATGCAGCAACGTCTGCGGTGCACCGTGAACCCGGGGCGTGTAGGCGAGCAAATCCAGCATATTCAGCGCCACACGGACTTCGCGCAGGGCGATGCCGGTGTCCTGGCCGGTCATGGCCAACCGCGGCAAATGCTGCATCAGTCGATCCAGCACCTGCACGCCCAGCTTCCGGTGATCGGCCAGGGTGGCAGGTTCGGTGAGGCTGACAATGTCGCGCCAGGCGAAACGGGTCAGACGCTTGGCCGCCAGTTCAGCGCCGAACGGGCGGGCAATCAGGGTCCAGACGAAGGCGAACAACAGCCCCACGGGACCGGCCAGGTTGGAATTGACGAAGCTGAGAAAGTCCGCGTCGTAGGCGCCTTGAATGCTGATGAACGATGAGGTGTTGACCAGCGTCAGCAGCATGCCGAGGTAAAACTGTGGTTTGACGGTCAGGGTGCCGACCACAATGAACGGCACGGCAAACGCCAGCACCAGCATCGGGAAATCATGCAGATTGGGCAGCACCAGAAACAGGTAGAGGCTGGCGAACAACACCGACATCGCCGTCCAGAAGAAGAACCGGTAAATCTGCGGCGCCGGGTCGTCCATCGAAGCGAAGAAACTGCACGCCACCGCCGCCAGAATCACCGCCGCGCCGCCGTCGGTCCAGCCCAGCAGAATCCACAACACCGAAGCGACGATGATCGCCATGACGGTCGATGCGGCGGAATAGAGCATCAGGCCACGGTCCAGGAATGCAGTCAGCCGGCCCAGGCGCCAGTGCCGATACACCGCACGCCAGCTGTCCTGGCTTTCACACTGGATGGCGTGTTGCAGGCTGCGGCAGTCCTGCCACAAGTCGATCCATTCGCCGAGGCGGTAAATGGCGTTTGAGAACAGCAGTTGCTTGCGATCCTCCAGCGCTTGGGCGTCGGGTTGCAGGGCTTCGAGCTGATCTTTCAACGCTTGCCAGCGATCGAGGTCAGCGTCCTTGCGTTCGAGCCATTGCGTGGCGGCGACCAGCAGCGGTGTGAACTTGTCCACCAGCTCCGGCGTGCGTCGCTCCAGCGCGTAAAGCGCATCGTCGAGGGCATCGATCACCGGTAATAGATGAATCATTCGTCCACGCAGCTCTTTGGTGTTGCGCACGGTTTGAGGGCGCGCGCCTTCGTGGGGCAACTGGCCGATCATTAATTCGAGCGTGTTGAACGTCGTCACCATCGACGCGCGCAGGGCGCTGACTTCCTCGGACTGCACGTTGCGGCCAAGGAAGCGCTGGCTGTAAGTCGACGCGTCGGCGAACCATTTACCCACCGAATCGTTGAACACCGGGGCCAGGCGTCGGGGCCAGAACATGGCGCCCACCACCGCCGCCACGGCGATGCCCAGGAAGATTTCTTCAGTGCGCGCCTCGGCGACGTCCCACACACCCAAGGGATTGTTCACCACCGGCAGCGCGATCAACGGCAAGGTGTAACCGGCCAGCATCAAGGCGTAGTTGTTGGCGGTGCGCAAATGCATGGACAGAAACAGCAGGATCCCGGTCCACAGCGCGATGACCACCACCAGCACATAGGGACTCTGGACAAACATCGGCACGAACAGAACGGCGGCAGCGGCGCCCAAGAAAGTGCCGACCGCGCGGTACAGCGCCTTGGAACTGGTCGGCCCGACAAACGGGCTGGAGACGATATACACCGTGGCCATCGCCCAGTAAGGACGCGGCATTTGCATGAGCAGCGCGATGTACAGCGCGATCATCGAAGCCGCGAACGTGCGTACTCCGTAAAACCAGTCCCGCGCGGGAGGCATGCCGGAAAAGAAGCCGCTCAAGGGTGAGTGTCCGAAGGTTGCCCGGCCGCCTCGAAGGCCTTCAATACACGCAGGGCAGCTTCCAGGTCTCGCGGGGCGATGCCGTCGAGTACCTCGTTGCGCAATCGCACCAGTTCGACCTCGACAGCGTGTACCAGGGTCCGACCGGTATCCGTCAGGCTCAGGCATTTTGCCCGGCGGTCCTGGGCATCGGCGGTACGGCAAACGTACCCGGCGTGGCACAGTTGATCGAGCAAACGCACCAGAGACGGGCTCTCCATCCCTGCCGCTTGGGCCACGGTCACTTGCCGCACACCCTCGCCCAGACGCCCGATCATCAACAACGGGACGGCACACGCTTCGGAGATTCCATAGTTGACCAGCGTGGTCTGGCAGATTTTTCGCCAATGCCGGGCGGCCACCACCATGGAGCTGCTGATGTTCATCTGGAGAGCGTCGAGAGAATTCGGCACGAGGGACAACACACTGTTAGTTTGCTAACTATCAATATGGCATTTGAAGGGATTTTTCGTCAAGTTTTGAAACAAATTGACCGCCAATCGGTAAGCCGCATCTGCGGGGTATCGCGATACTGAAAACGTATATACTTTTTCAGTACAAACCTCGAGAACACAGGTCATGTCAAAACAAGCTGTTTTTACGATGAAACTTGAGTCTGAATTGCGAGAACAGTTCATGGCAGAAGCAGAAGCAGCTCATCGTCCGGCCTCGCAAATCGTTCGGGAAATGATGCGCCAGTTTGTTCAAACCCAACGTGAATCCCGCGAGTACGAGGCGTTCCTGCAACGTAAGGTGGACATCGCACGTACTTCGATGCGCCATGGTGACGGTCTGACAAACGAAGAAATTGAAGCAGAATTCGCCGCCAGGCGCAGGCAGGCAATCAGACAAGAATGAAAGTAACTTGGACGAAAGAAGCAGCACAGGATCGTGCAGACATTTGGGATTATTTGCATGCTCTCAATCCGAAAGCAGCCATAGAGATGGACACCCGTTTCAGCGACGCGGTATCCCGGCTTGCCCACTATCCAAACAGCGGACCTGCCGGAATCATTTCAGGCACTCGCGAGCTGGTTCCCCACCAGAGTTACCGCATTATTTATGAGCAATGGGCGGATTCAATATGGATACTTGCCGTTGTTCATACCTCTCGACAGTGGCCACCTGAAACCTGAATTTTTACACCCCCCGCCCCTTCCTCAACATCACATCCAACTGGTCCACCACCTCCGCCCAATCGGCGTCATCCAGAATTTCCTTGCGCAACAGATCCGCCTGGCTCGGGTTCCAGAAAAACGCGTCCGCCAGATGCAGGTCGGGTTTGAGCGGTGAATGGGTGGCGACAAATTTGTCGATGCTTTCAGCGTCATCGGCCAGGCCGAGTTGCTTGAACAAGGATGGGAGGCTGTGAGTTGGGTTTTCCATGTCGGGCTCCTGTGAATCAGTAAAGGGACCGCTGCGCGGTCATCGCGAGCTGGCTCGCTCCCACAGGGATTGCGAAAGCCCTGCCCGCGATGACGGCAGCAACTACACCGCACATTCAATCACTCAACTCCCGCACCTGCGCATGCGGCAGCATTTTCAGGAAGTCTGGCATGTTCATGTGCAGCAGATTGATGTGGTTGCCAGCCTCCAGGTAGATATCTTTCTGCCGGGTCAGCAATGGGTCGATGACTACGTCTAGCCCATAGGCTTCACCCAGGGCAGGCACCGCACCACGTTCGCAGTCATCGAACAGGTGCGGCAGGTTGCTTTCCCGGGACACCTGCCATTCACCGCTGCTGCGAACTTTGCTCAGGTCCAGGTGACGGCTGGCGGGCAGCACGGCCATCAGGTAATGCCCATGGTGATCATCCAGGATCACCGATTTGGCCACCCGCTCGGCAGGAATGCCCGCGACCCGCGCGGTTTCAAGACTGCTGGCCGAGTGGGGGTGGGTGACGATGTCATAGTCGCATTGAGCCTTCTCCAGGCTCCGCTGCACGGTTCTTGCCATACGCATGATGCACCTCGATGTCCGCAACATTGCCAGGCGGACGTGGTTAACGCTGTTCTGCGTAGTAAAAGTCTAGGCCTGCCGGACCGTCTCGACGGGAAATCCGCCCATCGGACACCTCGACAACTGAGCAAAAAACGTACAACCACCAGGTCAACTAGACTCAAGACAGAACCAATGGCGACTCTCCCGGAGGGTCACGTGAATACCCGTTGTTTTACCCTTGCATTGTTGTTGGCGCTGAGCGGCACTGCGATCGCCGCAGAGACCGATCTGTCGGCAACCAATCCCGTCGGCATCTGGCTGATCATCCTGGGCATCGCATTTCTGATCGCCGAAGCAGCACTGCCCAATTACGGCGTGATTGGCCTGGGCGGGATTGTGATGTTCGTGATTGGCGCGGTGATCCTGACCGATGCCGATCTGCCCATCCCGTTAATGATCGGACTGGGCCTGATCAGTGCGCTACTGCTGATAGTCCTGCTGATCCGCGCCCTGAAAACCCGCCCACGGCAAAACGTCAGCGGCGATGCCGGACTGCTGGGCAGCGTGACGCCGGTATTGTCATTACAGGCCGGCGATGCGTTTCACGGCTGGGTGCATTTGCAGGGTGAACACTGGCAAGTGTCGAGTGCCAAACCGCTGCAAATCGGGCAACTGGTTCGCGTGGTGGCACGCAAGGGATTAACACTGGAAGTGGCCGCGACTGACGCGGCGGCAGCTGGAGAATAACCATGGGATTGCAACTGGGTTTTGTCGCGCTGCTACTGCTGTTGATCGCATTGGCGGGAGCGACCTTGCGCATCCTGCGCGAATACGAACGCGGGGTGGTGTTCCAGCTCGGACGCTTCTGGCAGGTCAAAGGCCCGGGGCTGACCCTGTTGGTTCCAGTGATTCAGCAAATGGTCCGCGTCGACTTGCGCACCGTGGTCCTCGACGTACCGGCGCAGGATGTGATCACCCGCGACAACGTGTCGGTCAAGGTCAACGCCGTGCTGTACTTCCGCGTGCTCGACCCGCAAAAGGCAATCATCCAGGTCGAAGACTTTCTCATGGCCACCAGCCAATTGGCGCAAACCACGTTGCGCGCCGTGCTCGGTAAACACGAACTCGATGAATTACTGGCCGAACGCGAACGGCTGAACGTCGACATCCAGCAAGTGCTCGACGCCCAGACCGATGCGTGGGGGATCAAGGTCGCCAACGTCGAGATCAAGCACGTGGACCTCAACGAATCGATGATCCGCGCCATCGCCAAACAGGCCGAAGCGGAACGCGAACGCCGGGCCAAAGTGATCCACGCCGAAGGCGAACTGCAAGCCTCGGAAAAACTCATGCAAGCCGCCGAAATGCTCGGCCGCCAGCCCGGCGCAATGCAGTTGCGCTACATGCAGACACTGAGTTCGATTGCTGGCGACAAGAGCTCAACCATCGTCTTTCCGTTGCCGATCGAATTGCTCAAGGGCATGGCGGATTTGTCATCGAAGCCTTGAACGACCCTCAGCGTTGCGCCGCCAGCGGATACACCGACTGCCATCCGCCACCCAGCGCCTTGTATAAACCGACCGCGGCCAGCGAGACCCCGGCAGAGCTCTCGACCCATTGCTCCTGAGTCGCCAGCAAGGCGCTTTGCACGGTGAGTACGTTGACGAAATCCACCACGCCCTCAACGTATTGCCGTTGCGCGGTTTGCAAGGCAATTTGGTTCTGCCGCACCGCTTCGGCCAAGCTGTCACGGCGCAGTTGGCTGGCATTGTAGGCGCTCAATTGATCGTCGATTTCATGCCAGGCACGCAACACGGTTTGCTGGTAGGCAATGGCGGCTTCCTGTTGCTGGGCCTCGCGCAGGTTCAGCACACCGCGCAAACGTCCGCCGTCGAACAACGGCAAGCTGAACTGCGGGCCGATGCCGAACGCACGCGAGCCCCACGAACCGAAATCACTCAGTTGCATGGCTTGTGAACCGACATTGCCCGACAGCGTGATGCGCGGATAAAAATCACCCTTGGCCACGCCAATGCTCGCGGTTGCGGCATGCAAACGGGCTTCGGCCTCGCGGATGTCCGGACGACGCTCGGCCAGTTGCGACGGCAGGCCGATGGCGACCTGGCGTGGCGTTTGCGGCACTGGCGCGTCGCTGGATAGCTCGGCGGCCAACGCCTGCGGTGGCTCGCCCATCAACAGGCTCAACGCGTTGATCAATTGCGCCTGACGCTGCTCCAGCGCCGGCAGGCGCGACTCGATGGCGGCGACTTGTGCGGCGGCTTCGGCGACGTCCAGATCGGTCGCC
The DNA here is from genome assembly GCF_001945365.1 of Pseudomonas reinekei. GTDB lineage: Bacteria > Pseudomonadota > Gammaproteobacteria > Pseudomonadales > Pseudomonadaceae > Aquipseudomonas > Aquipseudomonas reinekei. The sequence continues at coordinate 20,523 of NZ_MSTQ01000017.1, read as the reverse complement.
ACGCCGTCGGCCAGACGCAGTTGCGAGAGTTTAAAACTGTGGCGCGCGACATCGAGGTTCTGCTCGGTGACAACGCGGGTATTTTGCACGCCGCGCAACTGAATGTAGTTGTGTGCGGTTTCAGCGAGCACCGACAACAACACACCACGGCGGTCATTTTCCGCGACCTCGAGGGTAGCGTCGGCGGCTTCGGTTTCGCGGCGCACCCGGCCCCAGAAATCCAGTTCCCACGATGCGGAGAAACCGGCATCCCACAGGTTGAACGCAGAATTGCCGTTGTTCCCCGACGGGTCCATCAAACCTTCGCCGCTGTTGCGTTTACGTGCGTAGCTGCCGCCAGCGGCGGTGCCTGGATAACGGTCGGCCGTCACCACCTGGCGCACGGCGCGGCTCTGTTGCAAGCGGCTGCTGGCGAGCTTCAGGTCGAGGTTGTCAGTCAAGGCGCGCTGACTCAACGCCGAGAGTTTCGGATCGTTGAACACTTCCCACCAGCGCTCATTCAAGGTCTCGTTGATGGCCTGGCTGGCGGCGGCTTTTGAGGGTTTCGACCACTCGGCGATTTGTTGTGCCTCGGGCTTCTGGAAGTCCGGGCCGACGGTGCAGGCGCCCAACGCAAACAGGCTAAAAACAAACACTGCCGACTGGGCCAACGCCTTGTGGCGAGGGAGCTTGCTTGCGCCAGGCTGCGAGACGGCCGAAAAATCCGTGAGCGCTACGCATTCAATCGGGAGCAAGCTCCCTCGCCACAGAGATCGATGTTTGTCTGGAAAACTCATCGCTGAACAACCTCGTTCACATCGCCACTGGCTGTATCAATCCGCGCCTCCACCGACATTCCCACGCGCAAGCGCTCGGCCAGCGGCTGCCCCGGTTCCAGCACAATCTTCACCGGAATCCGCTGCACAACCTTGGTGAAGTTACCGGTCGCGTTGTCCGGTTTCACCGAAGCAAACGTCACGCCCGTGGCCGGGGCGATACTCTCGACGCGCCCGGTCAGCAGTTCACCACCAAAGGTATCGACACGTACCTGCACGTCTTGGCCCGGCTGAACATTGGTCAATTGGGTTTCCTGAAAGTTGGCAACCACATAAGCCTGTGCCAGCGGGACCACGGCAAGCAGTTTGCTGCCTGGCGTGACATAGGCGCCGACCCGCACCGCGCGCTCGCCGACCATGCCGTCCTGCGGCGCAACGATGCGTGTGTAAGACAGCTCATAACTGGCAATTTCCAGTTTCGCCTGCGCGCGTTTCAGGCCGCCGTCAGCCGCGTCACGCTGAGCGGTGAGAATGTCGACCTGCTTGCGCTCCGCCGCCAGCACCGCCGTGGCATTGGTCAATTGCGCGCGGGCCTGGTCGATGCGCGTGCGCGCCTGCTGCGCATTTTGTACCGTCCCCGCACCGACGCCGGCGAGGTGGTTGTAACGATTCAGTTCGTGTTCGGCGAATGCCATTTCAGCCTTGGCCGATATCACTTTTGCCTGCGCCTGAGCGATCACCGATGCTTGACGTTCGAGGGTCGCCCGGGCGTTTTGCAGTTGCGCCTGCGCCACCATCGATTCGGCAGCGGCGGCCTCAGCGGCGGCGCGCAGGTCGCGATCATCGATCAATGCCAGCAACTGCCCAGCCTTGACCTGCTCGTTGTCTTCCACCAGCACTTGCTTGATGAACCCCACAACGCGCGGCACCACCAGCGTGTAGTCCGCCGCGACATAAGCGTCGTTGGTGCTCTGCTGCGTGCGCTGGCCGAACAGGTTGGGCGCCAGCAGATAAACCAGTACGCCCAGCGTGATCACGACGGCAACGCCCACAGTCACTTTTTGCTTTGATTGAGTCGTCATAAAAAACCTTCAGTTTCAGTGGAGCATTCAGGTCGGTGCGCGCGGCGGATAGATCCGCGTCGGCATCCAGAAAATCAGCAGAATCAACGCCACGGCGACACCGGCCATGCACAGGTAAAGATCCGAGGCGGCGAGCACCACGGCTTGCTCATGCAGCCGACGGGCAAGGCCCGGCGCGTCGCTGTCGACCAGGGGCGAATTGCCCAGACGGTCCACCAGCATCGTCGAGTGGAAGTGCAGGCGCTGGGTGGTCAAGGTGTCCAGCACCCCGGTGGCAACGACCGCCGCCAAGCCTTTCACGGTGTTGAACCATGATGAAGCGAAAGGGCCATCCATCGGGCTGATGCTGCCGGTCGACAGCATCAGCAACGGCAACACCGCCATCGGCTGACCGAAGATCTGCAGCAGTTGCAGCACATAGAAATCATCACGAATCCACGCCGACGTCAGCTGCGAACCGCCGATGCAGGACAGCACCAGCATGCTCAGGCCGAGCCCCAATACCCAACGGCAATCGACCCAGCGCAGGTTGCACAGGGCGGCCACCAACGGCAGCGCGATCAGCTGCGGCAATGCTGCCAGCAGCGTGATCGGCGCGGTCTGCACCGGGCGATACCCCTGGACCTGCGCCAGATAGCTCGATGGAAGAATCACCACCGCCGACAACACCACCAGTACCCCGGCAAGGGTGATCAAGGCGAACGACAAGTTGCGGATGCCGAGCATCTGTATTTTGAAAAACGGGACGGGCTGCGACCATTCGTTGATCAGGAACAGCACCAGCAATAGCACCCCGCCGATCAGCAAAGCGCAGATCAGGCTCGACTCGAACCAGTCCAGCCGATTGCCCTGCACAATGCCGATCACCAGCATGCAGATCGCCGGGAAGCCCAATAGCAATCCGCGCCAGTTGAACTGTTTGAAACGCTCCAGCCTTACGGGGTCCTGAGGAATGCCATAGCCCACCGCGACCATGGCGATCAGGCACGGCACGACGATTTGCCAGAACGTCCATTGCCAGCCGACGTATTCGGTCCAGAGCCCTGCCAGTGGCGTGCCCAGCCCCGGACCGAAGGTGGCCGTCAGAGTGTAGCCGGCCAGACCGTAGAGCTTCACGTTGGCCGGCAGAAAACGCAGGGCAACGGTCATCAACATCGGCGGCAATGCCCCGCCGGCCAGGCCTTGCAAGGTGCGCAGCACCAGCAGGCTTTCGTAGTTCGGTGCCAACGGGCACAACACCCCCAACAGGGTGAAGGCACTGATCGCCCAGAGCGTGAAGCGCCGCAATGAAAGGGTCACTGCGCACCAGGGTGCAAACGCCGCGGCGGCCACCGAAGTCGCGGCGTAGCTGGCGACCAGCCAGGTGCCCTCGTCATAGCCGATGGCCAACGCACCCCGGATATCCGCCAGGGCCACCTTGGTCACCATCTCGTTGAGGCCTGCAACCAGCACCGCCAGCAACACGCCCACTAGGCCAATGATGAGCCGTGGGCCAAACACCATCGGCGCAGGGGCCGCCATGGGGGCAGCCAAAGGCGCCGTGGCCGTCAGGGAGGTCATCGGTGTACAACTCCGAAAAAATAAGGTGGCAGTCTACGAACGCTGATCGCTGACGAAAACTGACTTATCGGCAATTTATAAGTGCGTTGGACGCAGCATTCAGACGCTGCCAATCACCGCGACAACGAACCTTTGTCACGCATAGAAATGACGGAAAAAACTACCACCGCCGCTTCAGCTCAACCACCATCCATAGGTGTTAGTGGCCCCTTGCGCACCTCAGGGCTGAGCGGCCAGCCACGTCGCATCGCAACAGGCTTTGAGCGTTTCACGCAGCCAGCGGTGGGCGGGATCATTGTCAAAACGTGGGTGCCAGGCCTGGCTGAGCACGATGGTCGGCAGCGGGATGGGCAGGGTGAACGAACGCAACTTGAGCCCCAGCCGGCGCACGCTCAGCAGCGTCTCCCGGGGCACCGGCAGAATCAGATCCGAATCAGGCAAAGCGAACATCGCCGCATGGAAACTCGGCGCGATCACCGCCACCCGCCGCTCCAGCCCCAACGCGTTGAGGGCCGCATCGATCGGCCCACGGGCGATGCCGCGGCGGGACATGCTGATGTGCGAATAACTGGCAAACCGTTCGGCGGTGATTTCCTGATCGAGCAAGGGATGATCCTCGCGCACCAGCCCGACAAACTGGGTGGAAAACAGGTTCTGCACCTTCACTTCCGGCATCACCGGCCGATTGTTGCTGACGCTCAGATCAATGCGGCCCTCGCGCAAGGCCTCGTCATCGCCGTCGCCTTCCGGGGCGAAGCGCAATTCGCAATGCGGGGCCTGACGCTCCATGGTGTCGAACAGCTTGCCGCCATAGATGCCAATGAAGAAATCGTTGGCCCGAATACTGAAGCGCCGCCGCAAACTGCCCAGATCCACCACGCCCGCGGAGTGGAACAACTGCGCGGCCTGCTCCACCACATCGCGCACCTGTTCGCGCAACTCCAGCGCCTTGGGCGTCGGCACCAGACCACGACCGGCGCGCACCAGGATCGGATCACCAATGGCCTCACGAATGCGCGTCAGCGTGCGGCTCATCGCCGCCGGGCTCAAATTCATCCGCCGCGCCGCGCCCACCACACTGCCCTCGTCGAGCAAGGCGTCGAGGGCGACCAAGAGGTTCATGTCTGGCAATTGCATGGCGAGCACTCGTGACTGGTCTGGGTTGATTCAGACGCAATGCTAGCAAACTACCTCAGAATGATGGGCCGGCGGTACCGGCCCCATCGCGGGCAAGCCCGCACAGTGATTGGCGGTGGTAGCAGAATTGGTGCATCACACAAAAACCTGTGGGAGCGGGCTTGCCCGCGAAGGCGGCCGAATAGTCACCGCATCTATTGGCACCAGCCAAAAAAGCGACTCACACCACTATCAGTTCTGATAGTTCTCAAGCCTTGCTCAAGCGAGTAAAACTCAAGACCTGCTCCACTGCCTGGAAGGCGCCGGTATGAGTCAAGGCAAACCTGTTGATCAAGACAACTGCAGTAGGCCACGCGTAGTGCTGCTGGCAACCGACCACAGCCAATCCATCATTGGCGAAATCGTCGATAGTCAGACCAACACCATCGGTTACTCAGCTTATGGCGAGCAATCCGCGCAGCAGAAGGTCGAGACACGACTGGGCTTCAATGGCCAATTGCGTGAAGCAAGCTTTGGCTGGTATTTGTTGGGCAACGGCTATCGCGCCTACAACCCGAGATTGTTGCGGTTTCATAGCCCGGACAGCTGGAGCCCGTTTGGTGGGGGGGGGTTGAATGCGTATATGTATTGCGTGGGGGACCCTGTGAATCGGTCGGATCCGACGGGCCATTGGGGCGTACTTGCGTTATTTTCCAGAGTAAGAGAGATCGGAACAATTGGTTACGTGACTTCCACTCTGGGATCAAGCATGAATCTTGCCTCCTTAATAGCTGGTCGCGGACAACTCACGCTGGCAAATGGACTAGGGACGATATCCGGGATGACAGGTATGGCTGCTGGACTTGCAACCATTTTTGATTTCGCTCCCCAAGCATCTCAAGTGCTTTCCGCTACTAGTGTGATAACGGGAGCCGCGTCTACGTATCTGGGTACTCGTTCGATTCAACGGCTAGTCAGGCACGCCGGGTGGTATGAGGCTCCGTTCAGCAGACCCAGAGGAAGCCCTCCCGATTACTTCGATCTTTATCCCCGTCGGGTCTCGATCGAAATGCCATCGTCACCACCACCCTATCCCCTCAATCGCTCAACGCTACTGCCAGCATCGGCAGGTGAAAAGCCGCCTTCATACTCAAGACAAGACCCAAGCTTGTTCTCGACGTCGATGCCAGACGCAGGCAATTCTCGGAATCTACTATCTGTTCCAGATCCAATCGGAGTATTTGGAACGCCACCTCCGGGATATCAAACTCGACTTCGTCTAGCACACAGAAATCGTATGGATGGGCTTTCTACTTCGAGCACCATACGACAAAGAAAGTAGGAACCACGTTTAGTTTTGTGAGAGATTCACCTCACCGCACCATCCCCCACCGCCTGACCGTCATCCGTTCCAACGAATCAAACACCAGGTTCTCCACCAGCAACCCGATCAGAATCACCACCGCCAAACCGGCAAATACCTTGTCCGTATACAGCTCATTGCGATTCTGAAAGATGTACCAGCCCAACCCGCCCTTGCCGCTGGTGGCGCCGAACACCAACTCCGCCGCGATCAACGTGCGCCAGGCAAACGCCCAGCCGATTTTCAAGCCGGCGAGGATTGAAGGCAGCGCCGCCGGAATCAGGATGAACAACACGAAACGCATGCCCTTGAGGCCGTAGTTGCGCCCGGCCATGCGCAGGGTTTCCGAAACGCCGAGGAACCCGGCGTAGGTGTTCAGCGCCAGCGCCCAGAGCACCGAATGCACCAACACGAAAATCAGGCTGTTCTGCCCCAGGCCAAACCACAGCAGCGCCAGCGGCAGCAGCGCAATGGCCGGTAGCGGGTTGAACATCGAGGTCAGCGTGCTGAGCAAATCGCGACCGAATTGCGTCGACACCGCCAGCGTCGTCAGGGCAAATGCCAGGACGATCCCGATCAGGTAACCCTTGAGCAACACCACCAGTGAAATCCACACCTTGCCAAGCAATTCGCCGCTGAGCAGACCGTCGTACAGCGCATGAGCGGTTTGCATGAAACTCGGCAGCAGCAGGTCGTTGTTTGTATAGCGCGAAGCGGCTTCCCACAGCACGGCGAGCATCATCAGGATCAGGCTTTTACGAATCCAGCCCTGTTGCCACAGACGTTGGCCGATGGGCAGTTCACGCTCCAGCGGCACGCTGGTCAGTGGCTGCAGAACGGTCTCAAACTCTTCACGCGGGGATGATAAATGGCGCATCGGGCCCTCCTCTCACACTGGCTCAATAAGCGATGCGGATGTCGGCGAAGTCGAGCTCACGCTCGGTTTCCGGCGACTGGCCTTCATCGAACAACAACCGGTGGATGCGTCGTGCCGACGCCTGGAACGCCACCCCACCAAGGCTGTGCAAGTCGTATTGATGGCTGTGGACTTCTGCCCTCACCCGCCCCGGGTGCGGTGACAGCAACAGGATGCGGTTGCCCACCACCAGCGCCTCTTCGATGGAGTGCGTAACGAACAGCAGCGTGAAGCGCACTTCCTCCCAAAGCAGCAGCAACTCTTCCTGCATCTTGCGTCGGGTCAGTGCATCGAGGGCCGCAAAGGGTTCATCCATCAAGAGGATTTTCGGCTGCATCGCCAGCGCCCGCGCAATCGCAACCCGCGCTTTCATACCGCCCGACAGGGTATGCGGATAAGCCTCGGCAAACGCCGCCAGACCGACCTTCTCCAGGTAGTGCAGCGCCCGTTCCTCTGCCTCTTTGCGCTTGAGGGTTTTCGAGGCCAGCAGCGCAAACATTACGTTTTGTTTGACGGTTTTCCAGGGTGGCAGTTGATCGAATTCCTGGAATACCACAATCCGGTCCGGCCCCGGCGCATCGACGCGCTGACCTTGCAGACGGATCTCGCCTTCCACGGGCTGGATGAATCCGGCAGCCGCTTTGAGCAGTGTCGACTTGCCGCAACCGGACGGCCCCAGCAGCACAAAGCGGTCTGCCAGGTCGATTTCAAAACTGACTTGGTGGGTGGCTCGTACCACACGCTGCCGCGTGCGGTATTCGAGGCTGACTTTATTGACCGACAACAGCGCCTGTGCTGTTGCATTCGGTTTGCTGACCGTGTGGCCTTGCAAGGGGGCATTCATTTCAATCAGCTCCCTTGCAGCGGTTTGGCGTCCTGGAAGAAGTAATCCTTCCACGACTGCGGTTTGTTTTTGATCGCGCCTACGCGATAGAGAAACTCGGCCAGCGGATAGGTATTTTTCGGCGTGATGCTGAATTCGAACTGCGGGTTGTCGATGATTTTCAGCAACTCGGCGCGGTCGATTTTTGCCTTGGTGACGCGGATGTAGGTGTCGGCCGCCGCACCTTTATCGTTCTGGGCAAACGTGGCCGCTTCGGTCAAGGCATCGAAAAAGGCTTTGTAGGTTTTCGGGTTTTCGTTGCGGAATTTCTCGGTGGCGAACAGCACTGTCGGCGAGTTCGGGCCGAGCAGGTCGTAGGTGTTGAGCACCACGTGCACATTTGGATTGGTCAGCGCCTGATCCTGGAACGGAGGGTTGGAAAAGTGCCCGGTCAGCTCAGTGCCACCGGCCACCAGCGCGGCGGTCGCATCCGGGTGCGGAACGGCGATGGTGTACTTGTCGAGGCGATTGAATTCCTTGTCACCCCACTGCTTGGCGGCGGCGTATTGCAGGAAGCGCGACTGCACCGAAACACCCACGGCCGGCACCGCGATGCGGTCCTTCTCGGTGAAGTCGGCAATGGTTTTAACCTTCGGATTATTGCTCACCAGGTAATACGGGAAGTTACCCAGGGAAGCGACGGCTTTGACGTTCTGCTTGCCGTGGGTGCGGTCCCAGATGGTCAGCAAAGGACCGACGCCGGCACCGGCAATGTCGATCGAGCCGGAGAGCAACGCATCGTTGACCGCCGCGCCGCCCGAGAGTTGGGTCCAGTCGACCTTGATGTCGATGCCTTCCTGCTTGCCGTACTTCTCGATCAGGTTCTGATCACGTACCACGTTAAGCAACAGGTAAACGATGCCGAACTGTTCGGCGATGCGAATTTCACCTTCGGCGTGAGCCACGGTCGGCGCCACCAGGCTGCCGGCGATCAGGCTGAAACCAAGGCCGATGGCGGCGGCCAGCGGCGCAAATGGAAGACGTTTGGACATGATCAATCTCCGACAAATCAGAAAGGCGCGTCGCCCTGGATGGTGGTGCGATACAGCTTGCGGCGCAGATGGCTTGGGCATCCGGCGGCAAGGTGGATCAGCGAACGGTTGTCCCAGAACACCAGGTCGTGGGGCTGCCACTGATGGCGGTAGATGTTTTGTGGCAACACGCTGTGGGCGTAGAGCTCGTCGAGCAGGTGCTTGCTCTCGTCTTCGGGCAAACCAACGATTCGGGTCGTAAAACCTTCACTGACGAACAGCGCCTTGCGACCGTTTTCCGGGTGAGTGCGCACCACCGGGTGCACCACTTCGGCGACCTGGGCGAGTTGCTCAGGGGTCAGCGTCGGGCGCCAGTTGCCTTCGAATTTGGTCTCGCTGTAACGCGCCGTGTAGGAGTGCGCCGCCGAGCGACCTTCCACCGCTTTGCGCAGCGCCTCGGGCAGGGTGTCCCAGGCTTTGTGCATATCGGCGAAGAGCGTGTCGCCGCCCTCCGATGGCAGCTCCTGGGCATGCAGCATCGAACCCAGGCTCGGCAGCTCTTTGTAGGAGAGATCGGAGTGCCAGAACTTGCCGGCATCACCGAGGCCGATGTTCTGGCCGTTTTCGACAATGTTGGAAACGATGAGGATTTCCGGGTGACCGGCAAGCAGGAATTGTTTGAGCACATGGATCTGCAACACGCCAAAACGGCGGCTGAAATCGATTTGCTGCTGGGGCGAAATGCGCTGGTCGCGCAACACCACCACGTGATGATCCAGGTGCCCGCGGTGAATGCGGGCAAAATCCTGGTCATTGATCGGGCGGGACAAATCGAGGCCAATGATTTCGGCGCCCACTGCGCCGCTGAACGGGCGAATTTCAAAGTGTTGTGGCGCGATGGCTGGTGATGCGGATACGGCTGACATAAATCACTCCCACGCACGGCACGCTCAGGGGCGCGCACGTCGATCAGAAACTCACGGATGTCGTGATGGTTCGTGTCGTGCGGCGCGCCGATTGGTCGGCAGGTACGCAGGGGTTTAACTTTATAGATATAAGAACAGGATTTTAAATACCGTTAGCGAATAACCATATGGCTGAATTCGCCTATGCTGCTGACAGCATGACGCGGTTCTTCTCCGAGGGATGTTCCATGTTCTACGTGCAACGCAATACAGACGGACAACTGATGCGCGTGGAAGCCGAAGCCTACGCCGAATCCACGGAAACGCTGCCGGCCGACCACCCTGATCTCCAGGCCTGGTTCGCCAATGAACTCATGGCCAACAGCCTCACCCAGCTCAAGCAGATCAAACAGCTCAAGCAACTGCGCAAAAGCGACCTGGAAATGATCCGGGTACTCGACGACTTGATCGAAGTGCTGATCAGCAAAGGCGTGATCCTCGTCACCGACCTGCCAGCGCCGGCACAGGCCAAACTCATGGACCGGAGCCAGGCGCGGGAAGCGTTGGGCGGGTTGAGTCATTTGGTGGGTGATGATGAGGATGGGTTGATCTGAGCTTTTCCTTCGTCGCCTGTACTGACGCCATCGCGGGCTTGCCCGCGATGGCGCCCTCACAGACATCTGAAAATCCAGAGGCCTACCCCCAAGGCTTCGGCTCACCCACCAACCGTCCCTGAATCCCATAAACCCCCAGCTCACGAATCACCGCCAGTTCGCCCTCGGTTTCGACCCGTTCGGCAATCAGCGGCAGATCAATGCTGTGGGCTGCTCGCTGAACGGCTTCGATGAACAGGCGCTTGTCACTTTCCTGATCGATCGCGCGGATGTAGCTGCCATCGATCTTCAAGTACGCCAAACCGAGCCGCGCCAGGTTACCGATCATGCTGAAACGCCCGCCAAAATGCTGCAGGCTCAACGAGAACCCAAGTTCGCGCAGACGCCGCGTCAGGTCTTCAAGTAAGGCTTGGTCCGGCAGTTGTTCTTCGCCGATTTCCAGGGTCAGGCGCGATCCCAGATTGGAATGCGAACGCAGCAGTTCGTAGAGCCCATTCAGCGCCTGCGGGTCTTCGAGGGTTGCCGAAGACAGGTTCAGCGCCAGGGATGATTCGTGATTGGCCATCTGTTCCAGCACCAACTCCAGCATCAGGCGGTCCAGTCGCGCGGTCCAGTCGAAGCGTTCCAGCCATGGCAGGAAGCGCCCGGCCGGAATGCTCTGGCCCTGATCGTCGATCAGCCGTGAGAGGACCTTGAAATGCAGCACCAGCTGCGTGTCCTGGCTGGCCACTACCGGTTGGAAAAACAACGTGAACCGCCGCTGATTCAGCGCCTGATCCAGCAAACCGTGCCAGGCATGGTGATCATCGCCGACACCGGCCAAAGCGCTGCGATCCAGGCAGACCCAGTTCGAATCGCTCTGGCCTTCAGCCTGCGCCAGCGCCTGATCCGCCAGACCGAGCACGGCTTGCGGCGCGTCGCCGTAGACAAATGGCGCCAGCCCGATCGCGGCCACCGTAGCCACGTCCGTCGCACCGGTCGCATGCAGGCTGGCCATGGCGCTGTCGAGGTGCTGGGCCAACTGCAACGCTTCTTCGCGCACCAGCCCTGGCGCCAGCACGGCAAACTCGCCGCCACGAATCCGTGTGACCAGGTTCAGGGTTTCCGGGTATCGCGCGCACTCTCGGGACAGTTGCTCGCCGACGGCCTTTAAAAGTTCGTCTGTACGCTGACCGCCCAAACGCTGGTTAAGCCCCGCCAGATCCTGAACCCGCAACAACAACAAATAGCCAGAACTGGCCTGCTCAGGATTGCTCACCCGCGCGTGCAACTGCATCTCGAAATAACGCCGGTTGGCCAACCCGGTCAGGTTGTCCTGATATGACTCGGCCCGCAGTTTTTCACTGCGCTCGGCCTGTTCCTGAAACAGCGCCTTGAGCTTCTCGACCATCTGGTTCATGGCCTGCACCACGCGCCGCAGTTCAGGCGTGCGAGGCAGGTCGGGCAAGCTGAGAAACTCGCGACGGGCGATGGCATGGGACTGCTGGACCATGTAATCAAGCGGTTTCAATTGTCGGCGCAGCAGCAGCGCACCCAGTATCGCGCTGACCACCCCACAGATCAGCAACCAGGCCAGACTGCCCAACGCGCTCTGCCACAGCTTGGCCAGGGCGAACATCGGATGGCTGATTACCTCTACCCGAGCAGCCTGCTCCCAACCACGGCTAACGATCGCATCACCGCCGGCAGGCTCCAGGCCGATCAATTTGACGAACCAGGCCGGGACGTTGGTATCCGCCGGGATACCGCTGCGCTCTACCAGTGTGTTGTCGTTGGACAAATCAACCACACGGATGCTGGCGTAATAGCCGCTGTCGAAAATCGAGCTGACCAGCAACTCGGTCATCGCCGGGTCATCGATGTTCGGTGTCAGGGACAGCGCCAGCGCCGTTGCCGCGTCCTGGGCGTGGGATCGCAACTGATTGACGTACTGGGTTCGCGAACTCTCCAGGCTGACCATGAAACTGCCGGTGAAGGCGATGACCAGGAACAGACAGATTGCGATCAACAGTTGTTTGAACAATGACATCTGTGGGCTGCTCCTAGTTAATCGACTCGACCGGAAATCCTTCGGCCTGCATTTTTTTCAGTACGTCCTGCCAACGGGACAGGCGTTTGGTATCACCGACCCTCTGGTTGCCCTTGGCACCGGGCAACCACAACCCTTCTGCATTGAAAGAGTAGACCGGCAGCAGATCAGTTCGTTGGCTGGCGGGCCGGATTTCGTCGATCAGGCTGTCGAGCACCAGCGGCACGGCCTGCGGGCTCGAGTAATAGGTCAACACCATGTGCGCACGATTGAGGCGCAACGCCTTCACGTAGGTAATACGCAGCTTGTCACTGGCGACGCCCAAGTGACGCAGGCTGAAATACTTGGCGATAGCGTAGTCTTCGCAATCGCCAGCGCCTTTCCACAAGGCTTCGATCGGCGTCTCCCAGTAATCGGTCTGATGCCACAGATCGACATCTTCGACGTAGCGTATGCGCTGGTTGAAGAACTGGTTGACCTGCTTGAGCTGCTCCAGCTCGCCGACCTGCTTCTGGGTGGCCAGCAGGTGCTGCCAATCATCGATGCGCTGCTGACCTTCGCCCAAAGGTCCGTACAATGCCTGCGCCCGGCGGCTGATGGAGGAAAAATTCCAATCGCCCTGCACTGCGCCCAGCATTACGCCGGCCAGCAGCAACGCGCCGCACAGCGAGCACAATGTCCGTGAGATCGGGAAACGTACCGCCAATGCGAGGTATCCAGGTTGGGCAGGTGGAAGTCGGTTGATGGTGTAGGTTAGCTTGCGAAAAAACAACGGCACGGTGAGATCAACGAGGCCGCGCTAAACTCATGGAAAGGCGCTCTGTTGCGCGTTTGACAAGCCGTCAGGCGGTTACTAGTGTCAGTTGGATCCAAAAACAAATCAGCCAATCAGGGTGTGTAGTAGTGTCACAAAAGCCCAACCCGCTTAGCAGTATCAAAGTCAACGGGCCGATTCCCGCTCACTTGGCACGCTCAGTCATCGAGCAAACCTTGCGCTCGGCCATTCTCGATGGTCGCCTGCCTTGCGGTATCGCCCTGCGCCAGCAAGACCTGGCCGACCTCTTCGGTGTCAGCCGCATGCCGGTGCGTGAAGCCCTGCGCCAGCTCGAAGCCCAGGCGCTGCTTAACGTGGTCGCCCACAAAGGTGCCGTAGTCGCCCCGCTGGTCCAGGGTGACGCCGCGCAAACCTACGCCCTGCGCATACTGCTGGAGTCCGAAGCGCTGCGCCTGTCGGTGCCGTTGCTTGACACTGCGGACCTCGAACAGGCCGCCCGGTATATCGATGAGTTGGAAACCGAACTCGACTACACCGAAATCGGCCGGCTCAACCGCCTCTTCCACATGGCGCTTTACGGCAAGGCGCCCAATAAGCGCCTGCTGAAACTGGTAGAAGACGGTTTGAATGAGGAAGAACGCTTCCTGCGCTTCAATCTGGAAGCCATGGGCCTTGGCAAACTGTCCCAGGAAGACCACCGGGCCATGTTGCGTGCCGCCCAAGAGCGGGATGTCGAAGGTTCGGTGAAGTTGCTCACCCTTCACCTCAATCGTGGGGTTGAGGTCATCACCCAATACCTCAACAGCCCTGAAGCCCAGAGCAGAAACAACCCGAAGTAAAGCAGTGATGAGGGAGCCCGCTCCCTCTCGGCTGTACAGCCGACAGTCCGCTTGAAATCGAACGATCCACTTACAAATCTCCCGCCTATACAGCCCTGTCCGCCCCCCAGGGGTCGGTGATAGCGGCTGCCTTGAATTACGCTCACTCTTGGGGTGCCGACAACCTAAGAACGGGGCGACGCACTGCAGTAATGGAACAGTCCCCCCGCACCAAGAACCTACGGAAGGAGCCTTGCCACGGGAACGGAAGCGTCGACGTCATCCCCGGCGAACTTCCCCCTAAGATCACCTCAACGAGTTCATCAAGAAAGTTGCTTCGAGTGAGGCATTCACTCTTTATAAAAATTCTGACTTATATAAGACGGAAGGAGCAACTACGCCAAAATAAAACTTATACAAATAGTCTTATTGGAACTTATCACGTCAAATAAAGTTGAAGTCAAAAACACTAAAAAAATAACTTGCCCAGCGCTTTATTTGTGTACTAGTTTTTCTACGCCGACATAGGGCACTGGCTGAACGACCCGCAAAATATGGCTCAAAAGTAACAAAAAATGATCAATTCAATTGAGGCAACTGCTCGCCTGAAGAAACTTAAAACCCGCAACCAACTCTTGATCAAGCCTACACAACTGACAACTTAAAGGTTCGCCAATGAGACCCACCAGAGAGCATCTTGAGCAAAAGAAAGCCGAACTGAGTGCACACCCGATTTTCTCCGAAATACATTCACTCTCGGTTCTACAGCGTTTTATGGAAAGCCATGTATTTGCAGTTTGGGACTTCATGTCGCTGACCAAGCGATTGCAACAGGAACTGACGTGTACGCAATTACCCTGGCTCCCCCCTAGCGACCCACAGGCGGCACGATTGATCAACGAGATCGTACTCGGTGAAGAATCCGACGACCGCCCGGCACAGGGGCACTACAGCCATTTCGAGTTATACCTCGATGCCATGCGCGAGGTCGGCGCGAACACGTCCGCCATAGAACGATTCGTGTCGCTGCAGCAGGAAGGCGTGAGCTATGACGTGGCGCTGCAAAGTGTCGAGGTCGACCCGGCAACTGCGCGGTTCGTGCGCCATACGTTGTACACCGCGTTGCACGCCCCGGGACACAGTGTCGCGGCGGCATTTCTGCATGGTCGCGAGAGTGTGATTCCGCTTATGTTCCAGCGCATTCTTGACGACTGGGGAATCGGCATCGAGCAGGCCCCAACCTTTCGTTACTACCTCGAACGTCACATCGAAGTCGACTCTGAAGACCATGGCCCCGCCGCAGAACGACTCCTTGCCCGACTAGTCGACAGCGATCCGCAACGCCAGGCAGACGTGTACGCCAGCGCCATCGCCGCCGTGGAAAGCCGCATCGCCCTGTGGGATGGCTTGCGCCTGAGCATGCCTCTGGCGGAGGTGACCCCATGAACGCCGCCGACTATCTGTCGTTCGCCGACGCCTGGGAGAGCCGCGCCACCATCCGCACCCGCCCGCGGCGCTTGCTGGAGAACGACGACAAACTGATCTATCCGCTGAGTCGGCAACCACTGGTACTCAGCGAGACGTTCCTGCGCGAATGCCCGGAGCAGCGCGACTTCGCCCTGGTGCAGACGCTCTACAAATTCATCAACGATGTGGTGATCTTCGAAACCGAGATCGTCGACAAGACCGCCCGCAGCATCGCCAAGAATCGCTTCGCCATGACGTTCCCTTTCGCCTGTCGCTATGACGCCATGACCGTGGTCGTCGACGAGGATTACCACGCGCTGGTGGCCATGGATTTCATGCAACAGACCGTCGCCATGACCGGCATCACGCCCATTGAGTTGCCCGACGAAATCGAGTTGAGCCGCGCGATCCCGGCCGCCATCGCCCTCGCACCGGAACACCTGCGCAGCGCCGTGGAGCTGATTTGCGTGGCGATCGCCGAGAACACCGTAACCGGTGATGTCGCGGCGTTTGCCAAGGACGATACGGTCAAGCAGTCGATCAAGGGGCTGATGGCCGACCACTTGCTCGACGAAGGTCGGCACTCTGGATTCTGGTCGCGGATGGTGCGCATCTACTGGCATACCGCGAGCGAAAACGACCGCCAGCGCATCGCGCAGATCCTGCCAGTGTTCATCGGCCACTACCTGACCAACGACATTCAGAAAGCCTTCGACTTCCACCTGATCGACGCTTTGCAGATCAACAACGCCACGCGCCAGTCCCTCAAGAACGAGATGTCCGGCCTGGCCTTCCCGATCAATCGCCACCATCCGCTGGTCGCCAACATCGTGCGGTTTTTCCGCAGCAGTTCGCTGCTCGATTCGCCGTGCGTGCAAAGCGCCTTGAGCGATTATTTGCTTTGACGAGGACCCCGTCATGAGACGTCTCGACATTCTTCTCGCTGGACACAGCCAGGCCCTGACCGCGCTGGCGCTGGAGCTCGAACAACACGGTCATGCACTGACGCGGATAACGACATTCGATGCACCGGTGCCGGCGCATCTGGATCTGGTGATCGATGATGCCAGCCTGAACATTCAGATTCCCAGTATTGCGCCGCGCCTGACGCTGCAACTGGGCATCGACCTGTCGGTCGCTTCGGGGCTACCGGCGCTGGATCTGATATTCACCGTCGACTCGACATTGCTCACTCGCCTGCCGATCGCCGATGAAACCACGGGCAACGGCCAGGCGCTGCGTTTGCGCGCGATGGCGGACCTGGTCGATCACGTGGCGCTGCTGGTCAGTCGCTACTCCCGGGACGCCGAGTATTTCCTGCGCACCGAACCGGCCACCGACGTTCACGTCGCGACGCGCGAAAACCTGCTGTTTCTCGACAGCCTCGCGTACCTCCATCACCGCAATGCCACGGCTCATCCGCAACTGCTCAAACTGGCTGAGCAGCCGCTGATCGAGCGACTTGAGCCGCGCCTCATTCAGAGCGCCGAAAGGCCTGCGTTGAACGTTGCCGACATCACCCTGGACTATCGTCAACTGCATGACCTGAGCCGTGCGATCGAACAACGATTGCAGCCCTTGCTCTCTCTGCATGAAGGCCCAGTGGTCGTGGGGATCTGCCTGCCGAAATGCAGCGCGTTATACGCTGGGATTCTGGCGATTCTGGGCAGCGGCGCAGTGTACCTGCCACTGGAGCCAAGCCATCCGCTGCAACGCCAACAGTACATTCTGTCGAATGCCGATGCGGCGTTATTACTGCATGACGGGCAGCATCCGCTAGCAACTGAAATGCCGGGATTCGATATCACGGCTATCGACGGCACCGCCGTGAATCTCGAGCAACCACTGATGCGTCAGCGCCCCGCTCTCGATGCACCGTGCATGGCGCTGTACACATCGGGCACCACCGGCCATCCCAAAGGCGTATTGCTCAGCCAGGCCAACCTCGCTCACTTCTCCGCCTGGTATGCCGACTATGTGCAGTTGACCGAACAAAGCCGGGTGCTGCAGTTTTCCTCACTAAGCTTCGACTCGTCGCTGATCGATATTTTCCCGACCTTGCTGCAAGGCGCCGAACTGGTCGTGCCCGGTGATAACCAGCGCCGCGATCCACTGCAACTGGTGGAGCTGATCCGTCAATGGCAACTCAGCCACGCTTTTTTGCCACCGGCACTGCTGAGCATTCTGCCGC
Organism: Pseudomonas reinekei; assembly: GCF_001945365.1. Lineage (GTDB taxonomy): Bacteria > Pseudomonadota > Gammaproteobacteria > Pseudomonadales > Pseudomonadaceae > Aquipseudomonas > Aquipseudomonas reinekei. Next base: position 3,078 of record NZ_MSTQ01000017.1, on the reverse strand, counting down.
TGGAGCAACTGCGCAACCTTGAACACGTCATGACCGGCGGTGATGTCTGCGAGCCTTGGGTCATCCAGCAACTGACCGGCCAAGGCAAGTTCTACAACCTCTACGGCCCGACCGAAGCCACGGTGCTGATTACCGCGCGGCAGCTGCAGGCGGACGACAACAACCGAACCCTCGGCGACCCGATCGCCAACAGTCAGGTGCTGATTCTCGATGAGGACTTGCAGCCGGTGACTGAGCAGACCGTCGGTGAGTTGTACATCGCCGGTCCCGGCGTGTGCCTTGGGTATTTGAATAACGCTCAGCAGACTGCCGAACGCTATCTGACCCTGACGTTGCCTGATGGCCAAGCCTTGCGCGTCTATCGCACCGGCGACATGGCGAAGTGGACGTGCGAGGGAATCGAGCTGTGCGGGCGGCGCGACAACCAGGTAAAGATTCGCGGCTTTCGAGTCGAGCCGGAGGAGATCGAACGCTGCCTGCGCGACAGCCAGTTGTACCGTCAGGTGGCGGTGGTGATCGACAGCCACCGGCGAATCCTGGCCTTCCTTGCGCAGCCTCAGGAGCATCGAGCCGGTACTGCTCGCGATGCCCTGAAGGCTCATGCCCTGCAGTGTCTGCCGGACTACATGCAGCCCGTGGCGTGGACCGAACTGATGAGCATGCCGTACGCCAGCAACGGCAAGGTCGATCGCAAGGCGCTGCTGGAGCTGCCGGTCAGTGTTAGCGAAAACACCTTGCGACGGCTACCGGCCAACGCCGATGAAGCGCTATTGCTGGAGATCTGGACCGAGTTGCTGGCGTTGCCGGCCAGCGATATTTCCACAGATGAAAGCTTCTTCAATCTGGGCGGTCATTCGATCCTGTTGTCGCGCATGCTCCTGCGTTTGCGCGAAGAATTTGGTCGCAGCATTTCGATTAACCGCTTCATCGAACTGCCCACCATCGCCAAGCTTGCGACACTGATGCGAGGTTCAGGCAGCGAACAAGTATTGAGCGAGCAAGCCTTGGCAGATGCCTCCCGTGAACTGCATGTGCAGCCATTGCCCATCAGCCGTCTGGGCGATGTACGCAAGGTGATCGTCACCGGCGCCAACAGTTTTGTCGGCGTGCACATTGTCGAAGCCTTGTTGGCCGGGGGCGCCAGCGAAGTCGCCTGCCTGGTCCGCGATGGCAACGGGCAATCGGCAGTCGAGCGGTTCGCTCAGGCATTGCGTGAGAACCGGCTGGAGCATCTGGACCTGAGTCGGGTGCGGGTGTACACGGCGGACATCACCCAGCCTTGCCTGGGGCTGGCCGATGAGGCCTATCAGCGCCTTGATCGAGAGTTCGGCGCATTGGTGCACAACGCTGCCAATGTCAATCACGTACTCGATTACGAGTCACTGGCGCGGGACAACGTCGAGCCGATTTTCGAATGCCTGCGATTGTGCGAAGGGCAGAGCAAAAAGATCTTCAACTTCGTCTCGACACTCTCGGCGTCCAGCACGATTAACGCCGATGGCCAGGTACTCGAGCTACCCGCAGCGCCAACCCCGCCTATCTACATCAAGAACGGCTACAACCTTTCCAAATGGGTCGGCGAGCGGATCCTCGAACGCGCGCGCGAACGCGGTGTGCAGGTCAATCTCTATCGCCCCGGCAACATCAGTTTCAACAGCCTCACTGGCGTGTGTCAGCCACACAAGAATCGTTTGATGTTGATGCTCAAGGGCTCGATCCAGCTCGGCCAGGTACCGGAGTTCGCGCTGAATTTCGACCTGATGCCCGTGGACTTCCTCGCCCGTTTCATCGCCTTCCATGCCAGCCGCTATCAGCCGGAGAACGCGGTGTTCAACTTGCACAATCCCGAGCCCCTGAGCTGGGAGCGCTATGTGGCGTCGTTTCGTGACGCCGGGCGGGAATTTTCATTGGTCAGCGTCGCCGACTGGCAGCAGCAACTGGGCCGGGTCGACAGCGATAACGCGCTGTTCGGCGTGCTGGGCTTCTACCTCAACGGCTTCGAAGAAGACATCGGCGACATCTCAATGATTGGTCACGCCAACGCCCAGGCCGGTGTGCGGCAGATGGGCGCGCGCTATCCGGATAAATCCCCGGCGCTGCTGCGACGCGGGTGCGACTACCTCAAAGAAATCAATTTCATCTGATTCCATCCAAACCAGCACGGAGCAAAACCATGAGCACTCTGCAACCCGATACCCTGATCAAAAACCCGCAAGGCTGCCACATCGTGTCCACAGTGGAAGTCCCGGCCAAGGCCGCACAGGTCTGGGCCGTTGTCGGTAACTTTGCCGGCTTCGACCGATTCATTCCGGCGCTGTCACACATCGAAATGACCGGTGAAGGTGTGACTTCGCTGCGCAAGAAGTTCTTCAAGGACGGCAACCTCGTCGTTGAACAACTCAACTCCCGCGACGATCAGGCACGGAACATGACCTGGACCACGATCTACAACACCCTGGGGGTGGCGAATCTGTGGGCGGCGATGCAGGTGGAGTCTTTGGGCTCAGACAAATCCATCGCCACCTGGACCATCATCGCCGAACCGGCGCAGGGTGGTGACGCGCCGGGATTCCAGGCGTTCATCCAGGATTTTGCCGATGATGCGATGAACAATGTGCTGAAGCTGTTTGGATAAGGCTTCGTTTAGCAGTGGTACCAATGAATCTTATGTAGCGTTCTGTGCGAGCCTGAACTTCTGCTACCTGGGCGAAGAGCGCAAGGTCTCTGCGACGGTGATCTAGCCGTTCTAATCATTTCATTCTTGCGAGCATAAAAAAGCCAGCCCCTGAATCCAGGAGCTGGCTTTTTTACGTCTGCGACTTTTGACGGGCCGAGAACGACAAAACCCCTGTCCGCTTTAGCAGACAGGGGTTTTGGAATTTAATCTTGACGATGACCTACTCTCACATGGGGAAACCCCACACTACCATCGGCGATGCATCGTTTCACTGCTGAGTTCGGGATGGGATCAGGTGGTTCCAATGCTCTATGGTCGTCAAGAAATTCGGTGTGCCGACTCGTCTTTCGACGCTTCAGCAAATTGGGTATGCGATAGTCTTGCGGTTTTGTGAACGATAC
>NZ_MSTQ01000016.1 GCF_001945365.1 Pseudomonas reinekei | reverse complement strand
TTACCACATTGGGTTCCGCGAACATCAACACGCGCAGTATGCAGGTGGACAGTGAGTTGAATATTTGCATTGAGGATCCTGCGGTGACCAGGCCGTTAAGGGAGCATTTGTTTGGGGTGCATACGGGGGGGAGGGGGACGGGGAATGATATGTATGAGTTATATGACAAGTGGCAGGACATTATTAATCAAAATAGAGACCGCAGAACGAGTGGGGCGAGAACACAAAAAATAATAACACCGAGGGGGCCGATTGCATCATTGATCGAATTCATGCAAGAAAGCCCGAGTCGTAAAAATTGGGACTGAGGGTGAGTAAAGTAGTTGTTATTTTATTTTTTGTTGGTTTCATGTCGGTTTGTTCAAAGAGGGAAGAAGTGATGCCAAATGTTTCGCAAATAGACTTTGCCTATAGTAGGTTGGAGTTTAAGTGTGTGCATGAGCGCGACTCGTTGCCAGCGTTAACTTACGACTCGGATATTCTATATCGATATGGTCTTTACCTGGAAAAGCTTAAAGGTCAGAAAGATTACGATTTGATCGCTCGCAATTATCGTATCGCAGCAGCACACGATCACTATAAAGCAGCGACCAATCTGCAATTCCTATTATCAACCGGGCAGGCCAGCTCTCCTGATCCCAGCAAAGAGACCATCGATTTGGCCGAATATTTTATCTCTAAAGGCATCCCCGCGGCGCTTTACGATATGGCGCATTATCTGGAATTGGGTTATGGCGTCAAACAGGACGTCGCGACCTCCAGAGCATACTTTCGTCGGGCGGCCGACTTGGGGAACCCGGATGCTCAGTATTACGTAGGCAGGCTTTTATCCCATGTGCCCAATACCGTCGAAACGATGCTTGCGATGTATAAGTGCGCAATGCAGCAAGGTAATCGCTTGGCTGGAAGAAGTTACGCAAGTTACTCGAAAGCTGTAGGTGCTTACCAAGACTCGCTAGTGGGATACCAATCTGCAACTCGACACGGTGACGCAAACAGTGCTGGTAACCTGGCAAGCGCTTTCGCAGGCCCACATATGTCTGATGAGCTTTACTACTTGGCACTTGAGAAAGATGACGAACGTGTTAATCGATATAAACACATTCGTTTTTTTCTGAGACGTCACGAATACCTCGGAGCAAAAATCCCCGACCTGGATGACATCGTCCCACTCCCACCCGCGACCCTTCCCGAGTGGGACGGCACCTTCCAATGGAAGCGAGAGCGTGACTCCGCTGTCCCCGTCATTCCATCAGCAGAGTTGATCGAAAAACTCAGCGCCGAAAAGGGACTGGATCCCGCCACCGGCTTGCCGCTGCCAAAAAACACCGAGAACACATGAATTCACCACCGGATGAAAATATGCCGGAAAATTTAATAAGGATTTGGGTGAGGGCAATCAGGCTACTTCTGACATTGTTCAGTCTCTTGACGGTCATGGCCTGTTCAAAAAAAGACGAGCAGATGTCTGAAGTTGCGTCGGCGGACGTTGCCTACAGTAGGTTGGAGTTTAATTGTGTATATGAGCGCGATTCGTTGCCTGCATTGAACCCGGATGCGGACACCTTCTATCGGTATGGAGTTTACTTGGAGAAGCGAAAAGGACAGAAAGATTACGACGCGATCGCCCGCTATTATCGTATCGCTGCTGCAAACGATCATTATAAGGCCGCGACCAATCTGCAATTTCTACTGTCAACCGGACAAGCACGCTCTCCTGATGCCAGTAAAGAGGTCGTTGATCTGGCCGAATATTTTATCTCCAAAGGTATCCCTGGGGCTTATTACGATATGGCGCATTACCTAGAGTTGGGTTATGGCGTCAAACAGGACATCGCGACCTCCAGGGCATACTTCCGCCGGGCGGCCGACTTGGGGAACCCGGATGCTCAGTATTACGTAGGCAGGCTTTTATCCTATGTGCCAAATACCGTCGAAACGATGCTCGCGATGTACAAGTGTGCCATGGAACAGGGTAATTCCAAGGCGAGTAGAAAATACGCAATTTACTCGAAAGGTTCAGGACTCTACCAAGAGGCTGTGCACGGTCATCAAACAGCTATTCGTAATGGTAATGACATTAGCGCGCATAGTCTTGCGAATGCATTTAAAGGGCCTCCGGCGTCTGATGAACTTTACTACCTGGCATTACAGCAAGATGACGAACGCGTCGATCGATACAGTAAAATTAGTTTTTTCCTGAGTCGCCACGAACACCTCGGAGCAAAAGTCCCCGACCTGGATGACATCGTCCCACTCCCGCCCGCAACCCTCCCCGAGTGGGACGGCACCTTCCAATGGAAGCGAGAGCGTGACTCCGCTGTCCCCGTCATTCCATCAGCAGAGTTGATCGAAAAACTCAGCGCCGAAAAGGGACTGGATCCGGCCACCGGCTTGCCGCTGCCGAAAACCGCCAGGAGTTTTTAACGCCTGCTTTCTGAATCAACGCATGGCGACAAGTCGTTCGAACCTCAGTAATCATCCCCGCGATCGGTCACATCCTTCTCCACCATCGGCGCATCCGGATCTTGCCCTGCCGGAAATTTGCCTTTGAGATTCCACGCAAACGCAATGATCTCGGCAATCGTTCGGTAGAGGTCCTCCGGAATGCTGTCGCCCAATTCCATGCGTGCGAGCAGTCTTACCAACTCGGCGTTTTCGTAGATCGGCACTTCATAGTCGCGGGCGATCCGCAGGATTTCTTCCGCCAGCTCTTCGTCGCCCTTGGCCGTGAGGGTCGGGGCGTGGGTGCCGTCGTATTTGAGGGCGATGACCTGGCGTGGGGTGTCGGGGTTTTTCATGCGGTTTCGTCGACCCAGCGTTGTTCGAGGCGGGTTTGTGGGCCTTGGGGTGGTTTGCCGTGATGGCAATCGAGATCGCCGACGTTCAGCCCGCAATCGAGCATGCGCGCGCGCAATGCCGCCAGATTGCTCTCGATCAGGCTGGCGGTGTACGGCCGTTCGGCCCACAGCTGACTGGACAGGCTGCCCTTGATCAACTGCGCCTGGACCTGCATCGGCCCCAGCGGCTCCATGTCGAAGGCCAGTTCGACCCGCCACAATGGTTGTTTCGGTTCGCGCTCGTCGCGGCGTTCCTGGGGGGGGTCTTTATCCGGCGCGTCTTCGCGCTGGAACTTGATCTGCAATGGCACGATGTCTTGCAGGTTACGCATCGGCACTTCCAGCTGCCAGGTGCTCATCAGGCGACCGTCGCTGGTGACGCCGGTTTGTTCCAGGCTCGACAACTGATGGCTTTGCAGGCGGGAAACCGCTGCGGCAGTCAGGCGCAGCAAGTGTTCGAGATCGTCTTCGCCGTCCGCGCTCTGCAGCATCCGTTCGGGCAGCGGAAAACCGGTCGGTGGCGGCTTGGCACTGACCTGGCCGAGCATGCCGAGCGCGTTGCGCACGAAACTCGGCATCGCCTGGGCCAGTGTGTTGGCGGCGATGATTGCTCCGAGATTGGTACTGGCCGGCAGGCTTGGGGTCAGTTGCGCGATCAGCTTCAGCAGGTCGCCTTTCATGTCGGGGGCCAGCGCAGGGTTCTGGCCGGTCAGCAGTTTCGATTCGAGGAACGCGCCGCTGCTGGCCAGCGCCAGCGCCAGGCCTTTGGGCGTGCTCAGTTGGTGGACGTCCGGCAGGCCGGCGAGCAGTTTGTCCACGGCCGCGCGCAGGTCGCTGGAGGTCTGGTTCGAGGGCGGCAGGTTTTGCAGGAGCTTGAGCAAACCCTCCAGCGAGCCTTGGCGGCTGGTCTGGCTGAGCAATTGCTGGGTTACCGCCAGTTGTTCCTGACGGCTGCTCAACGGTACGAATTTCAGTGTTTGCGTGTCCTGCACTTGCGCACTGAGCAAGGTGCCAATGCGCAGCGGCTGCGGGCTGTCGACGCTGAGAGTGCTGCCGCTGAGCGCGGTGTTGAGCAGGCTGACCATCGAGCGAAACACCGTCGGCTGCCCCGGCACTTGCGGCAACACCTGGGAAGTCAGCACTTTGCCCTGCAACAGCGTACCGACCGGCAATTGCGCGGTGTCGAGGCGGGTGAGGGTGGCGACACTGGAGGCGATGGCCTGCTGCACGGTGATCGCCAGGTTGCCGGCCGATGGCTGGGTGACGGCTACGCTGGTGCCCTGGGGCAGCGGTTGGTTACTGGTGGCCTGGACCGTGGTCTGGCGACCGCTGTCGAGGGTGACCTTGAGCAACAGTTGAAAGGTCTGGTCCGCCTGTTTGAGCGACAGCACTTCGGCCTTGGCGGTCTGGCCTGCCGTGATCAGGCCTTCAATGGGCGTCAACAGCTTGAGCAACTCGCCGCTTACTACCTGCGGGCGCGCAGAGGTCGGGGTGGTCTGCGGTAGCGGGAGGATGTTCATTTCGCCTGTCATACGCGGTCACAACCTTGGGAAAATGCACTCTTTAGAGTAGGAGCTGGCATGTATAATGCCGCGCAGTTGTATACAGAGTGCCGGAAACATTGCAATTATTTGACGCAGCTCGCTAGTTCGGGTCGCCAATACATTTATTCTGCACCTCTTTAACGGCCGCGCCAGAGCCGACTTGAACCGCATAAGGCCCCTGAACCCTTGACCAGTCCTGTCCTGCAAACCGTTGCCCTTGCCTGTGAGCGAGACCTTCGGCTGCTTTTCGAAAATCTCGATTTGAGACTGGCCAGTGGCGAAATGGTGCAGATCAGCGGCCCTAACGGCAGTGGCAAGACCAGCCTGTTGCGTCTGCTGTCCGGCCTGATGCAGCCGACCGCCGGTCAAGTGTTGCTCAACGGCCAGCCTCTGAACGAGCAACGCACGGAGCTGGCGCGCAACCTGCTGTGGATCGGCCACGCCGCTGGCATCAAGGACCTGCTGACCCCGGAAGAGAATCTGAGCTGGCTTTGCGCCCTGCATCAGCCGGCGTCCATGGAGACTATCTGGCAAGCCCTGGCGGCGGTCGGTTTGCGCGGTTTCGAAGACGTTCCCTGCCACACACTGTCCGCTGGTCAGCAACGCCGTGTTGCTCTGGCCCGTTTATATCTGGACAGCCCGCCGCTGTGGATTCTCGACGAGCCGTTCACGGCGCTCGACAAGCAAGGCGTGGCGCAACTGGAAGAACACCTGGCGGGGCACTGCGAACGCGGTGGCATGGTGGTGTTGACCACTCACCACACGCTGAGCCGGATGCCGGCCGGTTATCGCGACATTGATCTGGGGAAATGGGCCGTATGAGTGTTTTCGGCCTGTTGGTCGCCCGTGAGGCCCGTCTGCTTTTCCGCCGTCCTGCGGAGCTGGCTAATCCGCTGGTATTTTTTGCGATTGTGGTTTCGCTGTTCCCGTTGGCGGTCGGTCCGGAGTCTCAATTGTTGCAAACCTTGTCCCCGGGACTGGTGTGGGTGGCAGCGCTTTTATCGGTCTTGCTCTCGCTGGACGGGCTTTTCCGCAGTGATTTCGAAGACGGATCCCTTGAACAGTGGGTCCTTTCGCCGCACCCCCTGGCTCTTCTGGTTTTGGCCAAGGTGCTGGCACACTGGGCCTTTTCCGGCCTGGCGCTGGTTTTGCTCGCGCCCTTGCTGGCGTTGATGCTCGGTTTGCCAGCCGCCTGTCTGCCGGTGTTGCTGCTTTCGTTGTTGCTGGGTACACCGGTGCTGAGCCTGCTCGGTGCGGTGGGCGCAGCCCTGACGGTGGGTTTGAAGCGCGGCGGTCTGTTGCTGGCGTTACTGATTCTGCCGTTGTACATCCCGGTGTTGATCCTTGGCAGTGGCGCCTTGCAGGCAGCCTTGCAAGGCATGCCGGCGACCGGTTATTTGCTGTGGCTGGGTAGCCTGACCGCCCTGGCGATAACGCTTACACCTTTTGCAATAGCTGCTGGCCTGAAGATCAGCGTCGGCGAATAATGAGGTCTGATCAAAAATTGATCAGTAAAGACCCTTGGCTGTTTCGTAATGACGAACAGCAACCGTGATGGAAACAGTATGAACTGGACGTGGTTTCACAAGCTCGGCTCGCCCAAATGGTTTTACGGCATCAGCGGTAGAATGCTGCCATGGCTGAGCGTGGCGGCGTTGCTGCTGATCGGTGTTGGCGTGGTCTGGGGTCTGGCATTCGCGCCGCCGGACTACCAGCAAGGCAATAGCTTCCGCATCATCTACATCCACGTTCCGGCCGCGATGCTGGCGCAGTCCATCTACGTGATGCTGGCCGTGTGCGGCGTCGTCGGGTTGGTCTGGAAAATGAAACTGGCCGACGTCGCCCTGCAATGCGCGGCGCCCATCGGCGCCTGGATGACCGCCGTGGCGCTGGTCACCGGGGCGATCTGGGGCAAACCGACCTGGGGCTCTTGGTGGGTCTGGGATGCACGCCTTACGTCGATGCTGATTCTGCTGTTCCTGTACTTCGGTCTCATTGCGCTCGGCAACGCCATCAGCAATCGTGACAGTGCGGCCAAGGCGTGCGCGGTGTTGGCGATTGTCGGCGTGATCAACATCCCGATCATCAAGTACTCGGTGGAGTGGTGGAACACCCTGCATCAGGGCGCGACCTTCACCCTCACCGAAAAACCGGCAATGCCCGCCGAGATGTGGCTGCCATTGCTGCTGACGGCGCTGGGTTTCTATTGTTTCTTCGGCGCGGTCCTGCTGCTGCGCATGCGCCTCGAAGTGCTCAAGCGCGAAGCGCGGGCCAGTTGGGTGAAAGCTGAAGTCGAAAACAGCCTGGAGGTCGTTCGATGAGTTTTGCGTCATTCGGCGATTTCCTCGCCATGGGCCATCACGGCCTGTATGTCTGGTCGGCCTATGGCATTTGCCTGGCGGTGCTGGCCCTCAACGTGGCGGCGCCGATCCTGGCCCGCAAGCGGTATCTGCAACAAGAGGCGCGTCGTCTGCGCCGGGAGAACGGCAAGTGAATCCGCTGCGTAGAAAGCGTCTTATCATCATTCTGGCGATTCTGGTCGGGGTCGGCGCTGCTGTCGGCCTGGCCCTGAGCGCCCTGCAGCAGAACATCAATCTGTTTTACACACCGACCCAGATCGCCAATGGCGAAGCCCCGCAAGACACGCGCATCCGCGCCGGCGGCATGGTTGAGGCGGGTTCCCTGCAGCGTTCCGGCGACTCGCTGGACGTGAAATTCGTCGTCACCGACTTCAACAAATCCGTGCCCATCACCTATCGTGGCATCCTCCCGGATCTGTTCCGCGAAGGGCAGGGCATCGTTGCCCTGGGCAAGCTCAACGCCGATGGCGTGGTGGTGGCCGATGAAGTGCTGGCCAAGCACGACGAAAAGTACATGCCGCCGGAAGTGACCAAGGCGTTGAAAGACAGCGGTCAATCGGCTCCAACGCCCGCGAAGGAGGGTTGATCCATGACATCCGGCATCTTTATTCCCGAGCTGGGCCATTTGGCCATGATCCTGGCGCTGTGTTTCGCGCTGGTTCAGGCCGTGGTGCCATTGGTCGGTGCCTGGCGCGGTGACCGTTTCTGGATGAGCCTGGCCCAGCCGGCCGCATGGGGGCAATTCGCGTTCCTGCTGTTTGCCTTCGGTTGCCTGACTTACGCCTTCATGGTCGACGACTTCTCCGTGGCCTATGTCGCCAACAACTCCAACAGCGCGTTGCCGTGGTACTACAAGTTCAGCGCGGTGTGGGGCGCCCACGAAGGTTCGTTGTTGTTGTGGGCACTGATTCTCGGCGGCTGGACCTTCGCGGTGGCGGTGTTCTCCCGGCAGTTGCCGCAAGTCATGCTGGCCCGCGTGCTGGCGGTAATGGGCATGATCAGCACCGGTTTCCTGCTGTTTCTGATCCTCACGTCGAACCCGTTCAAACGCATCCTGCCGCAAGTGCCCGGCGATGGCGCTGACCTTAATCCGTTGCTGCAAGACATCGGCCTGATCGTGCACCCGCCGATGCTGTACATGGGCTACGTTGGCTTCTCCGTGGCGTTCGCCTTCGCTATCGCCGCGTTGATGGGCGGTCGTCTCGATGCCGCGTGGGCGCGTTGGTCGCGTCCGTGGACCATCGTTGCCTGGGCGTTCCTCGGCATCGGCATCACCCTCGGCTCGTGGTGGGCCTACTATGAACTCGGCTGGGGTGGCTGGTGGTTCTGGGACCCGGTGGAAAACGCCTCGTTCATGCCTTGGCTGGTGGGCACCGCGTTGATTCACTCGTTGGCGGTCACGGAAAAACGTGGCGTGTTCAAGAGCTGGACCGTATTGCTGGCGATTGCCGCCTTCTCGTTGAGCCTGCTGGGTACCTTCCTCGTGCGTTCCGGCGTGCTGACCTCGGTACATGCCTTCGCCTCCGACCCGGAGCGCGGCGTGTTCATCCTGATCTTCCTGCTGTTCGTGGTCGGTGGTTCGCTGACGCTGTTCGCCTTGCGCGCACCGGTGGTCAAGAGTCAGGTCGGCTTCAACCTCTGGTCGCGGGAAACCCTGCTGCTGGGTAACAACCTGGTGCTGGTGGTGGCCGCGTCGATGATCCTGCTCGGCACCCTGTACCCGTTGATTCTCGATGCGATGACCGGCGCCAAGCTGTCGGTCGGCCCGCCGTACTTCAATGCGCTGTTCATTCCGTTGATGGCGTTGCTGATGCTGGTGATGGCGGTCGGTGTGGTCGTGCGCTGGAAAGACACCCCGGTGAAATGGCTGCTGGGCATGCTGACCCCGGTGCTGCTGGGCAGCGCCGCGTTGGCCGTGGTGGCGGGTGTTGCCTACGGCGATTTCAACTGGGCGGTGCTGGCGACTTTCATGCTCGCGGCCTGGGTGTTGCTGGCCGGTGTGCGTGACATCTTCGACAAGACGCGCCACAAAGGCCTGATCAAAGGCTTGCCGACCCTGACCCGCAGCTATTGGGGCATGCAGGTCGCGCACCTGGGGATTGCCGTGTGCGCGCTGGGCGTCGTTTTGTCGAGCCAGAACAGTGCCGAGCGCGATCTGCGCCTGGCGCCCGGCGAATCCATGGACCTGGGCGGTTACCAGTTCGTCTTCGAAGGCGCCAAGCACTTCGAAGGCCCCAACTTCACCTCCGACAAGGGCACCGTACGGGTGATTCGCGACGGCAAGGAAATCAGCGTGCTGCACCCGGAAAAACGCCTCTACACCGTGCAGAATTCGGTCATGACCGAAGCCGGGATCGATGCCGGTTTCACCCGTGACCTCTACGTCGCATTGGGTGAGCCCCTGGGCAACGGCGCCTGGGCGGTGCGTGTGCACGTCAAACCGTTCGTGCGCTGGATCTGGTTCGGCGGTCTGCTTACTGGGTTCGGTGGTTTGCTGGCGGCGCTGGATCGCCGATATCGAGTCAAGGTGAAAAGCCGCGTGCGCGAAGCACTGGGCATGTCGGGAGCCACTGCATGAGACGTTGGTTGATGGTGTTGCCACTGGGGATTTTTCTGGTGGTTGCCGTGTTCCTCTATCGCGGTTTGTACCTGGACCCGGCCGAGCTGCCTTCAGCGATGATCGGCAAGCCGTTCCCGGAGTTTTCCCTGCCGGCCGTGCAGGGCGACAAAACCCTGACCCGCGCTGACATCGTCGGTAAACCGGCTCTGGTCAATGTCTGGGGCACCTGGTGCATTTCCTGCCGGGTCGAGCACCCGGTGCTGAACAAACTGGCCGAGAAGGGCGTGGTGATCTACGGCATCAACTACAAGGACGTCAACGCCGATGCCTTGAAGTGGCTGGCGGAATTCCACAACCCGTATCAACTGGACATTCGCGACGACGCCGGCACCCTGGGCTTGAACCTCGGTGTCTACGGCGCGCCGGAAACGTTCTTCATCGACGCCAAGGGCATCATCCGCGACAAATTCGTTGGCGTGATCGACGAGCAGGTCTGGCGCGAAAAACTGGCGGCCAAGTATCAGGCGCTGGTCGACGAGGCCAAGCCATGAAGCGCTGGTTGGCTGCTGTTGTTCTGGGCTTGAGCATGGTTGGCGTTGCGCACGCGGCCATCGACACCTATGAGTTCGCCAAGGAAGGTGATCGCGAGCGCTTTCGCGAATTGACCAAGGAACTGCGCTGCCCCAAGTGTCAGAACCAGGACATCGCCGATTCCAACGCACCGATCGCCGCCGACCTGCGCAAAGAGATTTTCCGCATGCTCGGCGAGGGCAAGGACAACCAGCAGATCATCGATTTCATGGTCGATCGCTACGGTGATTTCGTCCGCTACAAGCCCGCCCTCAATGCCAAGACCGCTTTGCTCTGGTTCGGTCCTGCCGGCCTGCTGCTGGGTGGTTTTGTGATCATCGCGGTGATCGTCCGCCGTCGTCGCGTGCAACGCGCTGACACCCCGGACACGCTTTCTGCCGAGGAGCGCAAGCGCCTCGATCAACTGTTGGATAAAAACCAAGAATGATTGATTTCTGGCTCGCTGCAGGTCTGCTCCTCCTGGTGGCCCTGAGTTTTCTGCTGATCCCCGTTCTGCGCAGCCGTCGCGCCCAGCTCGAAGAGGATCGTACTGCCCTGAACGTGGCGCTGTATCAAGAGCGCGTGGCTGAGTTGCAGACTCAGCAGCAAGAGGGCGTGCTCGACACCGCGCAAATGGACGCCGGCCGCGCCGAAGCGGCCCGTGAATTGCTCGCCGACACCGAAGGCGTTGCCGCGCCGCGTGTGACCCGTCTGGGCAAAGCGGCGCCACTGCTGGCGGCGATCCTGGTGCCGGTCCTGGGGTTGGGGTTGTACCTGCATTTCGGTGCCAGCGACAAAGTCGAGCTGACCCGGGAATTCTCCCAGGCGCCGAAGTCGATGGAAGAAATGACCCTGCGTCTGGAACGCGCGGTGGCGGCACAGCCGGACTCCGCAGAGGCGTTGTATTTCCTGGGTCGCACTTATATGACTCAGGACCGTCCGGCAGATGCAGCGAAGATTTTCGAGCGTACCGTGAACCTGGCCGGGCGTCAGCCTGAGTTGTTGGGGCAGTGGGCGCAGGCGTTGTATTTCGCGGAGGGCAAGCAGTGGTCGGACAAGATTCAGGCGCTGACTGACGAAGCGTTGAAAGCCGATCCGAAAGAAGTCACCAGCCTCGGGTTGTTGGGCATCGCCGCTTTCGAAAGCGAGCGTTATCAGCAGGCGATCGATTACTGGAATCGCCTGCTGGAGCAACTGCCAGCGGACGATAAATCGCGGATCGCGCTGCAAGGCGGGATTACCCGTGCCACCGAGAAGCTGGTGGCCAGTGGCGGCAAGGTGGCCGAGGCTCCGGCGACCAAGGTTGCTGCGTTGCTCAAGGTGCGGGTTGATTTGGCGCCGGACCTCAAGGCGAAGGTCCAGCCGAGTGACAGCGTGTTCATCTTCGCTCGCGCCACCAACGGCCCTCCAGCGCCTTTGGCAGCCAAGCGCCTGACGGTGGCTGACCTGCCGGCAACCGTCGAACTGAGCGATGCCGACGCGATGATGCCGCAGTTGAAACTGTCGAACTTCCCTGAAGTCCAACTGGTTGCGCGCATCTCCCGCGCTGGCCAACCGACGGCTGGCGAGTGGATCGGTCGCAGCCAGCCTTTGGCCAGCAACACTACCGCGCCGCAAACACTGACCATCGACAGCCCGGATAAATAACAGGAACGCCATCATGACCGCCATCGCTCGTATCACCTTGCTCAGCGTTGTTTTAGGGCTGAGCGCTTGTGCGGTCCAACGGCCTCCTGTGGAGCAACCGACGCGGCCACCGATTCCCCCGTCGCAGCCGAGCACCAAGCCTGCTCCCTCGACTGCGCCGAGCAAACCGACCACTCCGGCCAAGCCTGCCAAACCGCTGCCGCGGACTTCTGCGAGTTTTGCGCCGCCGCCGGGGGGCAATAGTCACTGGGACCCTAAAATGGGTGTCTATGTGCTCGACGATCAACCGAACACGTTCTACCGCCAGCGTACCTATTACCGTTGGGATAATGGCTGGAGCCGTTCGATCAGTCCGAAGGGGCCCTGGGAGGAGACGGATATTCATGGCGTGCCGGGTGGTTTGGGGCGGCAGTTCGGGCAGTGATGCAAAAGGCGACCTTCGGGGTCGCCTTTTTTGTGGGTGCTGACGTATTGGTCCACCGCTCAACCTTTCACAAAACCTTCATCAAACAGTTATTCCAGCGACTTGTGCGAGTCATAGGGCTGACATGCCTGGTGCCTAAAGTCGGTTGAACTCATATGCAGCCACGGACGGCTGTTCAACCAGACAGAGAAGCCCATGAACGCAGCTATCCATGTCGATCATCTGAACAAGACCTTTGCGCGCAAAACCGCACTGGTCGACCTCGAACTGACCATCGCGGCCGGTGAAATGGTCGCGCTGATCGGCGCGTCCGGCTCCGGCAAGTCCACGCTGCTGCGCCATCTCGCGGGCCTGGCCTGTTGCGACAAAAACAACGGCGGCAGCGTCAAGGTACTCGGCCGCGAAGTGCAGGCGTCTGGCCGTTTGAACGGCAAGGTGCGCCGCTTGCGTGCCGACATCGGCTACATCTTCCAGCAGTTCAACCTGGTCAACCGTTTGAGCGTACTCGACAACGTGCTGCTCGGTTGCCTGGGGCGCATGCCGCGCTGGCGTGGCAATTTGGGGCTGTTCAATGCCGAAGAAAAACGGTTCGCCCTGGAGTCCCTGGATCGGGTCGGCCTGGCTGATCTGGCGGCACAGCGTGCTTCGACTCTGTCCGGTGGTCAGCAGCAACGCGTGGCCATTGCCCGAGCGCTGACCCAGCAAGCCGAAGTGATTCTGGCGGATGAACCGATCGCCTCCCTCGACCCCGAGTCAGCGCGCAAGGTCATGGAAATCCTCGCCGACATCAACCGCCGTGACGGCAAGACCGTGGTGGTGACCCTGCATCAAGTTGACTACGCCACCCGTTATTGCCCGCGCGCCGTGGCACTCAAGGGCGGACGTATCCATTTCGATGGTCGCGCCAGCGAACTGAGTGGTCAGTTCCTCAACGATTTGTATGGTGCCGACATCGACACCAGCCTGATGTGTTCTGACCACATCCGCGCCAACGAAGCCACGCCCCGGCTGGTACTGGCCCGCGCATAACCATCCCTCAATTCCCAACCGTTCACCCTCAGGAAAGCCTTCCATGTTGAACCGTATCGGTCGTGTTTTTGCTGGTGCAGCACTGCTTGCCAGCTGCGTAATGGGCACCGCCCAGGCTGAAGAAAAAGCCATCAACTTCGGCATCATGTCCACCGAGTCCTCGCAGAATCTCAAGAGCATCTGGCAGCCGTTTCTGGATGACATGCACAAGAAAACCGGCCTGAAGATCAACGCCACGTTCGCGTCCGACTATGCCGGCCTGATCCAGGGCATGCGCTTCAACAAGGTCGACGTTGCTTGGTTGGGCAACAAGGCGGCCATTGAAGCGGTGGACCGTTCCAACGGCGAAATCTTCGCCCAGACCGCAGCCGCCAGTGGCGCCGCCGGTTACTGGAGCGTGTTGATCGCGCGCAAGGACAGCCCGATCAACTCCGTGGACGACATGCTGAAAAACGCCAAGAACCTGACCTTCGGCAACGGCGATCCGAACTCCACTTCCGGCTATCTGGTGCCGGGCTACTACGTGTTCGCCAAGAACCATGTCGATGCCGCTACCGCGTTCAAGCGCACCCTCAACTCCAGCCATGAAGTCAACGCACTGAGCGTGGCCAAAGGGCAACTGGATGTGGCGACCTTCAACACCGAAAGCTGGGATCGTCTGGAAGTCACCCAACCGGATAAGGCCGCGCTGCTGAAAGTGATCTGGAAGTCGCCGCTGATCCCCGCCGACCCGCTGGTGTGGAGCAAGGCGCTGAGCGACAGCGAGAAGCAGAAGATCCGCGACTTCATCTTCAGCTACGGCGACACCGACGCCGAGAAGGCCGTGCTTGCCGGCATGCAGCTGGGCAAGTTCCTGAAATCGAACGACGACCAGTTGTTGCCGATCCGTCAGCTGGAGCTGTTCAAGCAGCGCACCACGATCAGCGCCGACACCAAGCTTGAGGCGGCGGACAAGGCCAAGAAGCTGGCCGACATCGACGCCGAACTGGCCAAGCTGCAAGAGCGCATCACCTTGCTCGAGAAGAGCGAAAAGAAGACCGCCAACGCCGGTTGATCCATGTGGGAGCGAGCCTGCTCGCGATGACGATGTGTCAGTCGACATCGCAGGTGCATGTGCCGGCCTCATCGCGAGCAGGCTCGCTCCCACAGTTTTTTGTACTCGGCATAACTTTTTCAGAGAACCCACATGACCACTCTCCACGCTGAAGCCGTCGGCAAACGTAGCTGGCCGCAGTACGCCGGTTGGGGCCTGTTTCTGGTCCTGCTCGCCTGGGCCTGGCACGGCGCTGAAATGAATCCGATGGCGCTGTACCGCGATTCGGGAAACATGGCGACGTTCGCCGCCGATTTCTTCCCGCCTGACTTCCATGAATGGCGCTCGTACCTCAAGGAAATGATCGTCACCGTACAAATCGCCCTGTGGGGCACGGTGCTGGCGATTGTCTGCTCGGTGCCGCTGGGCATCCTCTGCTCGGAAAACATCACCCCTTGGTGGATTCACCAACCGCTGCGCCGGGTGATGGATGCGTTCCGTTCGATCAACGAAATGGTGTTCGCCATGTTGTTCGTGGTGGCGGTCGGCCTCGGCCCGTTTGCCGGCGTGCTCGCGCTGTGGATCAGCACCACCGGCGTACTCGCCAAGCTGTTCGCCGAAGCGGTCGAGGCGATTGATCCAGGCCCGGTTGAAGGCGTTCGCGCTACCGGTGCCAGCGCGCTGCAAGAAGTGATCTACGGCGTGATCCCGCAAGTGATGCCGCTGTGGGTTTCGTACGCTTTGTACCGCTTCGAGGCCAACGTGCGCTCGGCGACAGTGGTGGGCATGGTCGGTGCCGGAGGGATCGGCGTGATCCTGTGGGAGAACATCCGCGCCTTCCAGTTTGTTCAGACCTGTGCGGTGCTGCTGGTGATCATCGTCGTCGTCAGCCTGATCGACATCCTGTCGCAACGCCTGCGCAAGCAGTTCATCTGATTTTCGGAGGGGTGCTTGCGGGCGCTTTTTTAAAGCATGCAGTTGTCTAGACAAGATGAACCGGTGTACCGCGAACTCGCCGACATCCTGCGTCGTGAACTGGGTGACTACCGCGCCGGAGACTTCCTGCCGGCCGAGGTGCAGTTGGCCGAACGCTTCGGCGTCAACCGCCACACCTTGCGCCGTGCCATCGATGAGCTGGTGTTCGAAGGTAGCCTGTTGCGCCGCCAGGGCAAAGGCACGCAAGTTCTGGAACGGCCACTGATTTACCCAATGGCCGCTGACAGTGCCTATAGCCAGTCGCTCTCAGCCCAGGGTTTGGGCGTCGAGGCCGTGCTGCTCAAGCGCCGGTACTGCTTCGCCAGCCGTGAAGAGGCGCAGCATCTGGGCCTCGCCGAAATGGCGCCGATGATCGAGCTGCAGACCTTGCGCAAGCTCGACGGCCAACCGGTCAGCCTGATCCGCCATCGTTACTGCGCCAGCCATGCGCCGCTGCTGGCGGACTACATCGGTGGTTCGCTGCGCCAGTACCTCAGCGAACGGGACATGCCCCTGACCCGCACCCAAAGTCTGATCGGCGCCCGCCTGCCCAACCGCGAAGAAGCCGCGCTTTTGATGATGCCCCGGCATTTGCCGGCGCTGAGTGTGTTCACCCTTTCCCGCGATCGCGATGGCCGTGCGGTGGAGCTTGCCCAGTCCACCAGCCGTTCCGATCGCTTCCAGTACCAGGTTGTCACCTGATGGAGAGCGCCATGCAAAACCCTGTTCCTCACACCGAACGCCAGCACTGGATCGGCGTGCTGGCCCGCGCCCGTCGCGATGAATTGCAGCCCCATGAAGCTGCACTGCGCGACATCGAGTACCAACTGATTCGCGCCCCGGAAATCGGCATGTCCCTGGTGCGTGGGCGCATGGGCGGCAACGGTGCGCCGTTCAACGTCGGCGAAATGAGCGTGACCCGTTGCGTGGTGCGCCTGGCCGATGGCCGTACCGGCTACAGCTACCTGGCGGGACGCGACAAGGTCCACGCCGAACTCGCCGCCCTGGCCGACGCGCATTTGCAGGGCGCGCAACAGCGTCACTGGCTGACGGAAATGATCACGCCGCTGGCGCACGCGCAGGCCGAACGCCGGGCACAAAAAGAGGCGGAAACCGCCGCCACCAAAGTTGAATTCTTCACCCTCGTGCGAGGAGAAAACTGATGAGCGCACAGCTGTTGCAACCAGCGTTCGCCGACCCGGTGCTGGATGCCCAACGCGGTTTTCGCGCGGCACTGAAAGCCTTGGCCGGTCCCGGTTTGATCCAGACGCTGCAAGCGTCGCCGAGCCTCGAAGGGCTGGAGCCCGCGACTTACGCCTTGTGCCTGGCGCTGCTGGATGGCGACACGCCGCTGTGGCTGGCGCCGACCTTCGACACCCCGTTGATCCGCGCCAACCTGGCTTTTCACTGTGGCTGCCCGCTGACCATCAGGCGCGAAGAAGCACGGTTCGCCTTGCTTGGCGCCGACGATCTGTTCGACCTGAGCGGCTTCGATCACGGCAACGATCGTTTTCCGGACCAGTCCTGCACCCTGCTGGTTCAACTGCCAACGCTCGACGGCGGGGCAGGGCGGCTGTGGCGCGGACCGGGGATCGAAACCGAACACGGCGTGGCGCTGCCGGTGGCCGATGGCTTTTGGGCCGAGCGTGAACGCCGCAATGAATTCCCGCGGGGCCTGGACCTGTTTTTCGCTGCCGGCCATGACCTGATCGGTTTGCCGCGCAGCACCCGCATCGCAGAGGAGCGTGCCTGATGTACGTAGCCGTCAAGGGTGGCGAACAGGCCATCGACAATGCACACCGTCTGCTGGCGAAAAAACGCCGGGGCGATACGTCGGTCACTGAGCTGAGCGTCGAGCAGATTCGTCAACAACTGCCGCTGGCAGTGGCGCGGGTGATGAGCGAAGGCTCGCTGTACGACGAAGAACTGGCCGCGCTGGCGATAAAACAAGCGGCCGGGGACATGGTTGAAGCGATTTTCCTGCTGCGCGCTTATCGCACCACGTTGCCGCGCTTCAGCCCGAGCCTGCCGATCGACACGCAAGACATGCAGCTCAGCCGACGCCTCTCTGCCACGTTCAAGGATGTACCGGGCGGGCAACTGCTGGGGCCGACCTTCGACTACACCCATCGCCTGCTGGACTTTGCGCTGCTTGCCGAAGGTGAGTACCCGGGGCCGCAAACGACGGCGAATGCCAGCCTTGAACCGTGCCCTCGAGTGCTGGGTTTGCTGGCCAGGGAAGGCCTGATCAAGAACGAGTCCGACAACGGCGAATCGGTCGCGGACATCACTCGCGAGCCGCTGGAGTTCCCTGCCAGCCGTGCCCAGCGCCTGCAAGCGTTGGCCCGCGGCGACGAAGGTTTCCTGTTGGCGTTGGGTTACTCGACCCAGCGTGGCTATGGCCGCAATCATCCGTTCGCCGGGGAGATTCGCATCGGCGATGTCGAGGTCTGGATCGAGCCTGAAGAGCTGGGTTTTCCAATCAATCTGGGCAGCATCGAAGTCACCGAATGCGAGATGGTCAACCAGTTCGTCGGCTCGGCCACGGAGCTGGCGCAGTTCACGCGCGGTTATGGCCTGGCTTTCGGGCATGCCGAGCGCAAGGCCATGGGCATGGCGCTGGTCGACCGTGCGCTACGTGCCGATGAGTACAACGAAGAAATCGTCTCGCCGGCGCAGCAGGAAGAATTCGTGCTGATGCACTGCGACAACGTCGAAGCCTCCGGTTTCGTCTCGCACCTCAAATTACCTCACTACGTGGACTTCCAGGCTGAACTGGAACTGATCCGCAAACTGCGCAAGCCTGCCGAGGGCCAAAGCCATGAATGACCTTAAGGCCCCCGTGCGCGACGCAGCGTACAACTTCGCCTACCTCGACGAACAGACCAAACGCATGATCCGCCGCGCCTTGCTCAAGGCCGTGGCGATTCCCGGTTATCAGGTGCCGTTCGGCGGTCGCGAGATGCCGCTGCCTTACGGCTGGGGCACCGGCGGCATGCAATTGACCGCCGCGATTCTCGGCGCCGACGACGTGCTCAAGGTCATCGACCAGGGCGCGGATGACACCACCAACGCTGTGTCGATCCGCCGTTTCTTCGCCCGCACCGCTGGCGTCGCCACGACTGAAAGCACCCCGGATGCGACGGTGATCCAGACCCGCCACCGCATTCCGGAAACGCCGCTGCACGCTGATCAGATCATGGTTTACCAAGTGCCGATTCCCGAGCCGCTGCGCTTCATCGAACCGTCGGAAACCGAGACCCGGACCATGCACGCCCTCAACGATTACGGGGTCATGCACGTCAAGCTCTACGAGGACATCGCCACCTTCGGCCACATCGCCACGGCCTATGCCTACCCGGTGATGGTCGACGAGCGCTACGTGATGGATCCGTCGCCGATCCCTAAATTCGACAACCCGAAACTCGACATGAGTCCGGCATTGATGCTGTTCGGCGCCGGTCGCGAGAAGCGTCTGTACGCGGTGCCGCCGTACACCAGAGTCACCAGCCTCGACTTCGAGGATCACCCCTTCGAAGCGCAGACGTGGGACGAGTGCTGCGCCATTTGTGGCAGCCGCGAATCGTTCCTCGACGAGTTGATTCTCGACGATGCCGGCACCCAGAGCTTCGTCTGTTCCGACACGTATTACTGCGCCCAGCGCGTCAGCCAGCAGGAGCAAGGCCAATGAACCAGGCATTGAAAAACGAGTTGTCCGTGTCTACCGAACCCTTGCTGCAAGTGCGCGGCCTGTCGCTGTTGTACGGTCCGGAGAAGGGCTGCCAGGACGTCAGTTTTGATTTGTACCCAGGTGAAGTCCTGGGGATTGTCGGCGAGTCCGGTTCGGGCAAATCCACGTTGCTCTCGCTGCTCAGCGGACGCCTGCCGCCGCAACGCGGCCGCATCGGTTACCGCGACAAACAGGACCAATGGCTGGACCTCTACAGCGCCAGTGAAGCCGAACGCCGCACCTTGCTGCGAACCGAGTGGGGCTTCGTCGAACAGAACCCGCGTGACGGTTTGCGCATGGGCGTGTCCGCCGGGGCCAACATCGGCGAGCGCTTGATGGCCCAAGGCGTACGCAATTACCAGCAATTGCGCGGTGCCGGACTCGACTGGCTGAGCCAGGTGGAAATCGATCCGCAACGCATCGACGACTTGCCCCGGACCTTTTCTGGCGGCATGCAGCAGCGTCTGCAAATTGCCCGCAACCTGGTGTCGAGCCCGCGTCTGGTGTTCATGGACGAGCCGACCGGCGGCCTCGATGTGTCGGTGCAGGCGCGCTTGCTCGACCTGTTGCGCGGCCTGGTGCGGGAGCTCGATC
Organism: Pseudomonas reinekei; assembly: GCF_001945365.1. GTDB lineage: Bacteria > Pseudomonadota > Gammaproteobacteria > Pseudomonadales > Pseudomonadaceae > Aquipseudomonas > Aquipseudomonas reinekei. Next base: position 95,397 of record NZ_MSTQ01000016.1, on the reverse strand, counting down.
TGGCGGTGGTGATCGTCACCCACGACCTGGCGGTGGCGCGTTTGCTGGCCGATCGCTTGATGGTGATGCGCCGCTCGCGGGTGGTGGAAACCGGGCTGACGGACCAGATCCTCGACGATCCGCAGCACCCTTATTCGCAACTGCTGGTGTCTTCGGTGTTGCAGCCGTGAAGCCCCGTCCAACTGTGGAAACCGAGCGATGAATACGTTGATCGAGGTCCGTGACCTCTCGAAAACCTTCACCCTGCATCAGCAGAACGGCGTGGTCCTCAACGTGCTGCGCGGGGTGGATTTCAGTGTGGCGGGCGGCGAATGCCTGGTGCTGCACGGCCAGTCCGGTGCCGGCAAAAGCACGTTGCTGCGCACCTTGTATGGCAACTATCTGCCGGCCGGCGGCAGTATCCGCGTGCAGCACGATGGACAATGGCTGGAGCTGGTGGGTGCTGAACCCCGGGACATCCTGCAAGTGCGCCAGCGCACCTTGGGCTATGTCAGCCAGTTCCTGCGGGTGATCCCGCGCGTGGCGTGCCTGGACGTGGTGATGGAGCCTGCCCTGGCCCGTGGCTGGTCGAAACAGCTCGCGCAATCGCGCGCCGAATGGTTGCTCAGCCGTCTGAACATACCGCAACGCCTTTGGCAGCTGGCGCCCGGCACGTTCTCCGGGGGCGAGCAGCAGCGGGTCAACATCGCCCGCGGGTTCATGGTCGCGTGGCCAGTGATGTTGCTCGACGAACCAACGGCGTCGCTGGACGACAACAATCGTCAGGTGGTGCTGGAACTGATGAACGAAGCCAAAGCCGCCGGTGCCGCGCTGATCGGCATCTTCCACGACCGCATCGCCCGCGACGCGGTTGCCGATCGCCAGCTCGACATGACCCCCGCTGCAGTCAGCCAAGAGGAATACGCCGATGCCCGTTGAACAGATCCTCAGCAATGCGCAACTGGTCACTGCTGACCGGGTGTTCTACGGCAACGTGTTGCTGCGCGACGGTGTGATCGCCGAGGTCAACGAAGGCCCGAGCCGTTTGCCTCAGGCCTTGGACCTCAACGGTGATTACCTGCTGCCCGGTCTGGTGGAATTGCACACCGACAACCTGGAGCGCCACATGACCCCGCGTCCCGGCGTCGATTGGCCGTCGGTGCCGGCGGTGCTCAGCCATGACGCCCAGATCGTCGCGGCGGGTATCACCACGGTCTTCGATGCGGTGTCCATCGGCGACGTGAACCCCAAGGGCAATCGCATGCAGAAACTGCCGGCGATGCTCGACGCCATTACCAAAGCTTCCAGCGCCGGATTGACCCGGGCCGAACACTGTCTGCACCTGCGTTGCGAGTTGTGCCATCCGGACACCCTGACCGTGTTCCGCGATCTGGTGGAAAACCCGCTGGTGCAACTGGTGTCGGTGATGGACCACTCGCCGGGTCAGCGCCAGTTCGTGCTCCAATCCAAGTACCGTGAGTACTACATGGGCAAATACCACCTGACGACGACGCAGATGGATGAGTTCATCACGTTGCAGATGGCCAACTCGCGCACCTACAGCGACCGGTATCGCGCGGCGATTGTCGAGCACTGCCTGGCCCTTGGCCTGTCGGTGGCCAGTCACGATGACGCGACGCTGGCGCACGTCGAAGAGTCGGCGCGCTACGGCATGACCATCGCCGAGTTTCCGACGACGGTCGAAGCGGCGAAGGGGTGTCGCGACCACGGCATGAAAGTGTTGATGGGCGCACCGAACATCGTGCGCGGTGGTTCGCACTCGGGTAACGTGGCCGCCGCTGACCTGGCTGCCCTGGGCTTGCTGGATATTCTGTCCAGCGACTACTACCCGGCGAGCCTGTTGCAGTCGGCATTTACGCTGGCTGCGCAGAGCGAGCGGATCGGCTTGGCCGAGGCGGTGCGCATGGTCAGCCTGAACCCGGCCCGGGCGGCTGGTTTGATTGATCGCGGCGAGATTGCCCCGGGGTTGCGTGCCGACCTGGTGCAGGCGCGCAGTCAGGAGGGTTTGCCAGTGGTCCGACAAGTATGGCGACAAGCGACGAGGGTGTTTTGATGGCAGCCAGGTTGATCTATCTCATCGGGCCTTCCGGTTCGGGCAAGGACAGCCTGCTGGATGCCGCGCGCGGGCGCTTGGCCGAACGCGGCTGCCGCATCGTGCGACGGGTCATCACCCGTTCGGCGGAAGCGGTCGGCGAGGCGGCGCTGGGCGTCAGCGCGCAGCAGTTCGCCGACATGGAGGCTCAGGGCGCGTTTGCCCTGAGCTGGCATGCCAATGGCCTGTCCTATGGCATCCCGCGGGAAATCGACGACTGGCTGGCTGCGGGTAATGATGTGCTGGTCAATGGCTCGCGCGGGCATTTGCACTACGCCCGCGAGCGCTATCCGCACATGCTGGTGGTGTTGTTGACCGTTGACCAGGCCGTGTTGTGCGAGCGTTTGCTGGCGCGAGGTCGGGAGTCCGTGGCGGAAATTGATGCGCGGCTGGCGCGCAATGACCGCTTCAACAAACGCGTCCTTGCCGACAACGATTCCACGCTGCTGGTGCTCGACAACTCCGGTGCACTGGAGAATACGGTGCAACGCTTGCTCGCCAGCATCGACGAGCAATCAGCATGCGCCTGACGTTGTTGGGTACCGGTGATGCGCGGCAGGTGCCGGTCTATGGCTGTGAGTGCGCGGCTTGTACGCGCTCACGCATCGACGAGCGCTGGCGACGTCAACCGTGCTGCGCGCTGGTCGAGTGCGGCGACCAGCGTTGGTTGATCGACAGCGGCCTGCCAGACCTGACCGAGCGCTTTGCACCGCGCAGCTTCAACGGCATTTTGCAGACGCACTACCACGCCGATCACGCCCAAGGCCTGCTGCACCTGCGTTGGGGGCAGGGGCTGGTGATTCCAGTGCACGGGCCGGTCGATCCGGAAGGCCTGGCCGATCTCTACAAACACCCCGGCATCCTTGATTTCAGCCAACCGTTCGACAGCTTCGAAACCCGCGCCTTCGGCACACTCAATGTCACCGCGCTGCCGTTACAGCATTCAAAACCCACCTTCGGCTATCTGCTCGAAGGCCATGGGCGACGCATCGCCTACCTGACAGACACCATGGGCCTGCCACCTGACACCACGGCGTGGTTGCAGCGTCAAGCGCTGGACCTGCTGGTGCTGGACTGCTCGATGCCGCCACAACCCCAGACACCGCGTAACCACAACGACCTGAACCTGGCTTTGCAGTGCATTGAAGAGCTCAAGCCGCAATCGGCGGTGTTGACCCACGTGGGGCACACTTTCGATACGTGGTTGATGGCGCATCGGATGGAGTTGCCGGGGAATGTCAGTGTCGGGTTTGATGGGTGTGTGTTGTAGTGGCCTCGGTGTCTCTTCTTAAAGCATCGGTCGGTAATCGTTCAGCGCTTTGGCTGACTGAACCAAACCTTGTCGAAACATAAGGTCGAGGTAAGTGCTGATATCCATGGGCGGCACCTTCAGCTGTTTTCGTTGGCGTTGAGCCGCAGAGACCACTGCCGGCAGGATCCAGGTCAAAGAGGTTGCTAACGAATTCATCGCGGTGCTGGGCTTCGATGTCATAAACTCCCAAAGCCGAGCAGGGAAAATCTTTGCGATTGAACGTGACGATAACGCTCGCGTCGCAGCGGATGGCTGCCGCCAGAACATGTCGGTCATCGGCATCGGGTAGCGTTAGTCCTGCAATCAGTTCTTCATAACCTGTGACACATGCATCTGGAACGGCCACATCCATCAGTTCAGATGTTCGATTCAGTTGCTCTATCGTCAGGTCCGGTCGGTTTTTCAGCAGATTGCGTTTCCATTCATTGTGTATCTTCATCGACCATTTCGCCCGAAACCGACCGGAGAGCGCAAGCCACATAAGAAAGTCTCTCAAGGGCGCAGGGTAAAGCACGCAAGCGTCATATACAGCGGTAAAAGCGGAGTGCCTCACTCGTATCCTTTCCTTAACGCCTGTGCCTGCTCGGCGAGTCGCATCATTGCCTGCTCGCTGGCTGCATTGCGCCGGGTTTTATAGTCCATCAAATCGGCGAAACGCACACGTCGGTGCTTGCCGGTTTTGTGGTAGGAGAGTTCGCCGGACTCTAGCAGTTTGATCAGGTGCGGGCGTGAGACGTTGAGCAAGTCCGCCGCTTCCTGTGTGGTCAGTTCTGCGTGGACCGGAACCACTTTGACGGCATTGCCCGCCGCTAACTCAGCGAGGATATCGACCAGCATCCGCAGTGCCGAGGTCGGTAGTTCGACGTTGTGAGCTTCATTTTGCTTGTCGAAAATCTGGATGCGCTGGGTTTCGATTTGGGTGCAGAGATAAGCTGCGAGCGCGTGCTGTCCTGCCTTGGCAATTTGTACCTCGTGTTCTGCAGGCAAATGGATCGGTGGATGAATGGCTGTCGACATGGCGGTTCCAATATTCTGAATAATCGACGCCATCAGGCTATGCGAATTAATCGAAATTCGCAATAAACGAAACGTCACTCACGCCTCCTTCACCAACAACCCCTGCACATACTCCACAAACGCCCGTGCCTTGGCACTGGCCATTCTGCCGGTGGGGAACACGGCCCACAGGTCCTGATTCGGCAGGGTCCATTCGCTCATGACTTCCCGGACCGCACCGCTGGCGAGTTCCGGGGCGAACATCCATTCCGAGGCCATGGTCAGGCCTTGGTGGGACAGCACGGCTGCACGAACTCCTTCAGCAGCGCTGATGCGGATCCGGCCGTTGATGGTCACTGATTGCTCCTCTCCAGCCTTCTGGAACAGCCAGTTGGCATGGCCGCCCAGGGTGTAGACGATCGCTTGATGCTTGCTCAGGTCTGCGGGGCAGGTGGGTTCTCCGTATTTTTCGAAGTACGCCGGCGTACCCAGTACCACGCGCCGGCATTCGGAGATCTTGCGGGCGGTGAGTCCAGAGTCGCTCAGGGTGCCCATGCGCAGGGCGATATCGACGCCTTCTTCCACCAGATTGACGTTGCGATCATCGAGCATCAGGTCGATGTTCAGCGCCGGGTTCTGCTCAAGAAATGGCCCAAGGTGCGGCACGATATGCATCCGGCCGAAGGTCACGGCAGCGCAGATGCGCAGGTTGCCGGTCAGTCCGCCGGCCGCTCCGCGAGCGGCGTTGTCGGCCTCGTCGGCTTCTTCGAGGGCGCGTTTGGCCCGCTCGAAAAACGCCAGCCCGGCCTCGGTGGGCGTCAGGCCGCGCGTCGAGCGCAACAGTAGTCGCACCGCCAGCCGCGATTCGAGTTGCGCGATGGTTTTCGACACGGCCGGCTGGCCGATATTCAAGCGTCGGGCCGCCGCGGAAAACGAACCGGTTTCCACCACGTAGACGAAGGTTTCCATTGCGCCAAGGCGGTCCATTTGCAATCCCAAGTAAAAATCCAGTGTGGAAGCGATGTTCTCAGATCAAGCCGCAGATCGCCTTCAGCATCGCTTCATCACACGCTGCAATACAACCGAACGTCGTGCTATGGATTTTTGTGCTTGAGTAAAGATAACTCTAGAGTTATTTTTGTTTGAGCCGAAGCAAGGAGGCGGGTGGTGCAGAGCAGGGTATTGATCAAGGAATTGATAGAGGCGGGTTGGACCCTGGATCGGGTCACTGGCAGTCATCACATCTTCACTCACCGTTACAACCCGTACACGATTCCCGTTCCTCATCCGAAAAAGGATTTACCCATCGGGACGGTCAAAAGCATCAGGAGGCGAGCCGGGCTGTACTGCCCGACAGCCAGTTACGCAGGAGATCCATAATGCAATATCCAATCTGTATCGAATGGGGCGACGAGAACACTGCCATCGGTATCCAGATCCCCGATATTCCTGGTGCGGTGACGGCCGGGGATACCTTTGAAGATGCTTACAACGCAGCGGTCGAGATCGCTCACATCATGCTGCAGGAGATCGCGGCGGACGGCGATACGATTCCGATGCCGACTTCAGCGGCGGTGCATCGTGGTAATCCGGAATTTGCCGACATGGGCTGGGGGATGCTGGAATTGGACATCTCGCCCTACATGGGCAAGACCGAGAAGGTGAACGTCACGCTGCCCGGCTATGTGATCCAGCGCATCGATCGATATGTGCGTGAGCACAATGTCAAAAGCCGCTCGTCCTTCCTGGCGGATGCGGCCATGGAGAAGCTGGTTCGGCAGTAAATGTTAAACGTCAGCGCAATCGCGAGCAGGCTCGCTGCCACAGGTCCTTCTTGAACCCTGTGGGAGCGAGCCTGCTCGCGAAGCTTTTTCAGTCAGGCCGTCGCCAGTGAAGCCTTCTGCGAAACACTCAGGAATCGTAGCAACGCTAACAGCGGAAAAGCGCTGCCGACAATCACGATCCACAACCAGCCTCCGTGTTCGTACACCGGGCTGGCCACCGAAGAGCCGAATGCGCCGCCGATGAAGATGCTGGTCATGTACAGCGCATTAAGGCGGCTGCGGCTTTTGGCGTCGAGGGCGTAGACCGCGCGTTGGCCGAGGACCATGTTCATCTGCACGCAGAAGTCGAGCACCACGCCGGTCACGGCCAGGCCGATGACGCTGTAGACCGGGTGGATGAAGGCGGGCAAAAAGCTCAGGCTGGCGAACAGCAGCGCCAGCAGCGAGGCGACACGGGTATGGCCAGCGTCGGCCAGGCGACCGGCGATGGGTGCGGCGATGGCGCCGATGGCTCCCACCAGGGCGAAGATCGCAATCTGGCTTTGCGACAAGCCGTGATTGCGCGCCAGTTCCAGCGGCACGGCGGTCCAGAACAGGCTGAACGTGGCGAACATGCAACCCTGATAAAACGCCCGTTGGCGCAACACCGGTTGCTTGCGCAACAGCGTCCACAACGAGCCCAGCAATTGGCTATACGACGCACTGTGATCAGGCTGGCGCTTGGGGATGGTCACCGCCAGGACGATGCTGATGGCTGCCATCAACACTGCAGCGATCACAAACATTGCGCGCCAGCCGAAATGATCGGCGATGACGCTGGACACCGGACGCGCCAGCAGAATCCCCAGCAACAATCCGCCCATGATCCCGCCGACGACCCGGCCACGGGATTCCTCCGGCGCCAGGTGCGCAGCCAATGGAATCAATATCTGTACCGACACCGAACTGAACCCCACCAACAGCGAGATCAGCAAGAACACATTCGGCTGGTCGGTGAATGCCGCGCCGAGCAAGCTGGCAATCGCCACCAGTGTGGTGATGATCATCAGCCGGCGGTTCTCCAGCAGATCACCCAGCGGCACCAGGAAAAACAGACCCAGCGCATAGCCGATCTGGGTCAGCGAAACGATCAGGCTGGCCATGGTGTTGGTCAGGCCGATGTCAGGCGCGATCAGGCCGATGATCGGTTGCGCATAGTAGATGTTGGCCACAATAGCGCCGCAGCAAAAGGCGAACAGCAGCACCATGCCTCGGGTCATTGTCGCGGCGCCGTGGGGCACCTGAGTCGCTGGGTTCATAACGTGTCTCGCTGTACAGAATGGAATGCGCGCAGGCTAATGGCCTGGTCGAAACGGCGGAAGAGAGATTGGAGTGATAGCAGTCATTCCATTGCGGAATGAGTGGCGAACGTGCGTGGCGTCAGCCGATCGGTGTTATCTCAGAAGAAGCGAGGCCGATGATACATTCACTGACATTTTGTTCGATAGCGTGTTGCGAAACAGACGTTGAAACCTGCAGGAGCCAGCAAGCCGGCTCCTGCAGGCAATCAACCGTTTTACTTAGTTTGCATAAATCTGGTCGAAAATCCCGCCATCATTGAAGTGGGTTTTCTGCACGGTGCGCCAGTCACCGAAGGTTTTCTCCACCGACAGGAAGTCCACTTTCGGGAAGCGGTCGGTGTACTTGGCAAGCACGGCCGGGTCACGCGGGCGCAGGTAGTTGGCGGCAGCGATTTCCTGGCCTTGCGGCGACCACAGATATTTCAGGTATTCCTCGGCGGCGGCGCGGGTGCCTTTTTTGTCGACGGTTTTGTCGACGACCGATACCGGTGGCTCTGCTTCGGCGGAGACGCTTGGATAGATGACTTCGAACTGGTCGCGGCCAAATTCGCGGGCGATCATTTCCGCTTCGTTTTCAAAGGTCACCAGCACGTCGCCGATCTGGTTGGTCATGAACGTCGTGGTAGCGGCACGGCCACCGGTATCCAGTACGGGTGCTTGCTTGAACAGCTTGCCGACGAAGTCTTTTGCCTTGTTTTCGTCGCCGCCGTTTTTCAGCACATAGCCCCACGCCGACAGGTAGGTGTAGCGACCGTTACCCGAGGTTTTCGGGTTCGGCACGATGACTTGCACGCCGTCCTTGAGCAGGTCGGGCCAGTCTTTCAGGGCTTTGGGGTTGCCTTTGCGGACGATGAACACGGTGGCCGACGTGAAGGGCGCGCTGTTGTTCGGCAGGCGGGTGACCCAGTTGTCCGGGATCAGTTTGCCGTTGTCCGCCAGGGCGTTGATGTCGGTGGCCATGTTCATGGTGATCACGTCAGCCGGCAGGCCGTCGATGACCGAACGCGCCTGTTTGCTGGAGCCGCCGAAAGACATCTGCAGGGTGATGTTTTCGTTGTGCTCGGCTTGCCAATGTTTCTGGAACGCAGTGTTGTAGTCCTTGTAGAAATCGCGCATTACGTCGTAGGAAACGTTGAGCAAGGTCGGTGCAGCGTGAGCCACGCTGGTCAGGGCCAGGCCAGCGGCCAGAAGTGAGGCGGCAAAGAGTTTTTTCACTGCGAATTCCTTGTTCTATCTAAAAATGAGGCAATTTGCCAGCGACTATAGCCGGGCTTGCATAGGCCTTTAAAGATTAAAAAGGACTTTGCTTATTCCAGTTTTTTGAACAGTGCGTTACCGCACCGGGAACAGAAAGCGGCGCCGTGTTCGTGGCTGTTTTTCCGGCACACCGGGCAGTCGTGTTGCAGCTGTTCACCGCGCATGGCATTGGCCAGTTCAGCGGTGAAAATCCCGGTGGGCACCGCGATGATCGAGTAACCGGTGATCATCACCAACGACGAAATCACCTGGCCCAGCGGCGTCTTCGGCACGATATCGCCGAAGCCCACGGTGGTCAGGGTCACGATAGCCCAATAGATGCCTTTGGGAATGCTGGTGAAGCCGTGCTCCGGGCCTTCGATCACATACATCAGCGTGCCGAACACCGTCACCAGGGTGCAGACGCTGACCAGAAACACCACGATCTTCTGCTTGCTGCCCCGCAGCGCCGACATTAAATAATTGGCTTGCTTGAGGTAAGGGCTGAGCTTGAGCACGCGGAAAATCCGCAGCATCCGAATGATGCGGATGATCAGCAGGTACTGCGCATCGGCGTAATACAGCGCGAGGATTCCGGGCACGATCGCCAGTAAGTCCACCAGTCCATAAAAACTGAAGGCATAGCGCAAGGGCTTGGGCGAGCAGTAGAGGCGCAGGATGTATTCGCCGAGGAAGATGACAGTAAAACCCCATTCGATGTAGGCGAGTACATCGGCGTAGTTTTTGTGAATGCTGTCGATGCTGTCGAGCATCACGATCACCAGGCTGGCGAGGATGATCAACAGCAGAATCCCGTCGAAACGCCTGCCGGCCTTGGTGTCGCTCTGGAAAATCATGACGTAAAGCTCTTCACGCCAATTTTTGCTGCTGTCCATGGATAACGCCTGACTCAATGATCAGCGCAGCCTAGGTTGATTCTCCTCAAGAGTGCAAGGCGTACGGGTGATCGTGGCCTTGGTCAACAGTTGCACCGCACTGCGAACCAGCCAGCAGGTGAGAATGAATGGCGCGGTCAGCGTGGGCAGACCGATGGCGGCAAACATCGGTGTCAGCACCAGTGCCAAGGCAATGCCGACCAGCGGCAACCACGGCTGCTGGCGTTGTGAGCTGAGGGCGAGGGCGGCGAGCACCGCGTTATAGCCGCCGAGGCCGATCAAGGCGCTGTAGAAGTCCTGATGCAACAGGCTCCAGCCCATGCCCGCGATCGCTGCCAGCAATGCCCAAAAGAATGCGCGGCGGTCAGCGATCAGCAATCCGGCGGCAATCATCGCACCGGCCAGTGGGTGACCGAGGAACATCACCTGGCCAATACTTTTCAGCGGCGCGGCGAGGATGTTCAGCGCGCTGACTTCGATCAGATGCGCTGAATTCGAGGGCTCGGCGAAGCACAGCAGCAACCAGCCCAGCACGACGAAGGGCGCGGTGCAGGCCGGCAGGTATTGGCTGATGCGCACGCGTTTGAGCCACTGTTGCGTGATCATCGCGCTCAGGCCGCCGGCGGCCAGAATCAGCGGCGGCATCATTGCCGACCAGGGAAAATACAGGCTCAGCAACAGGCCCAGCAGGACGCCGTTGTAGCTGAAAAGTCCGGCTTGGCGATCAGCCTTGGCATAGTGGCGGCGTTGCGCGGTGAGCAGTCCGGCGACACCGCCGAGCAATGCACCGCCGAGCAACGCAGGCGCGGTAAACAGGATGGCGCCGAGGCACAGCAGGCCGCACAGCGGATTGCGCTGGAGGAATATTTGACTGAAACCGTTGAGCAAAGCTTCCGCCCAGTCGGGGCAGTGGGTGTTGAAGTGGTTGGCAGGCATGGCAGTTCTAAAATTCAGTGGAACCGGGTCGCCTGCATCGCTGGCAAGCCAGCTCCTACAGAAATACGCTGTCCCTGTAGGAGCCGGCTTGCTGGTGATGAGGCCGGTGGGCGCTCTAGATCAACGTCTCGATACGCAGTGAGTTAGTCGACCCCGGTTGCCCAAACGGCACACCCGCGGTGATCAACAACGTATCGCCACGCTGCGCCATGCCCTGGGCCTGAGCGATCTCCAGCGCCGTCGAGCACACTTCATCAACCTGACGCAGGCGATCGTTGACCACCGAGTGCACGCCCCACGCCACGGTCAGGCGGCGCGCGGTTTGCAGGTTCGGCGTCAGGTTGAGGATCGGCACCGTCGGGCGTTCACGTGCGGCGCGCAAACTCGAGGTGCCCGACTCGCTGTAGTTCACCAATACCGCCACCGGCAGCACGTTGCTGATACGACGAATCGCACAGCTGATGGCATCGGAAACGGTGGCCTCGGCTTTCGGCCGGCTGACGTCCAGTTGCGCCTGATAGTCCGGGCCGTTTTCCACCTGGCGGATGATCTTGCTCATCATCTGCACGGCTTCGAGCGGGTATTCGCCGGACGCGGTTTCTGCCGACAGCATCACCGCGTCCGCACCTTCGGCCACGGCGTTGGCCACATCGGTGACCTCGGCGCGGGTTGGGGCCGGAGAGAAGCGCATGGACTCCAGCATCTGCGTCGCCACCACCACCGGTTTTCCGAGTTCGCGGCAAGTGCTGATGATGTTTTTCTGGATCTGCGGCACGCTTTCGGCTGGCACTTCCACACCCAGGTCACCACGAGCGACCATGATGGCGTCACTCAACTCGGCGATCTCGCGCAGTTGCTCAACGGCCGATGGTTTCTCGATCTTGGCCATCAAAAACGCTTTGTCGCCGATCAACGTGCGGGCTTCGCGGATGTCGTCCGGACGCTGCACAAATGACAGCGCCACCCAATCCACTCCCAGTTCCAGACCGAAGCTCAGGTCGCGACGATCCTTGGCGGTCAGCGGGCTGAGGTCGAGCACGGCTTGTGGCACGTTCACGCCTTTGCGATCCGACAGTTCACCGCCGTTGAGCACCGTGGTGTCGATGGCGTCAGCGTACTTGGTGACCACGCGCAGGCGCAGCTTGCCGTCGTCCAGCAGCAGGTCCATGCCTGGCTCCAGCGCAGCAATGATCTCGGGATGCGGCAGGTTGACCCGGCGCTCGTCACCTGGTGTGGCATCCAGGTCCAGGCGCAGGGCCTGGCCACGTACCAGTTGCACCTTGCCTTCAGCGAACTTGCCAACCCGCAGTTTCGGGCCTTGCAGGTCCATCAGAATGCCCAGTGGGTAATTGAGCTGGCGCTCGACTTCACGAATCCACTGATAGCGCTGGGCATGGTCGGCGTGATCGCCGTGGCTGAAGTTCAGGCGGAAGATATTGACCCCGGCCAGTACCAGCTCGCGGATGTCATCTATTCCGTCGGTGGCAGGGCCGAGGGTGGCGAGGATTTTGACCTTTTTATCAGGCGTCATGGTTTTGGGCTCTCGAGAATCAGAATGGCGCGGAAGTCGTTGACGTTGGTGCGGGTCGGCTCGGTGACGATCAGTGCGTCCAGCGCCTCGAAGTAGCCGTAACCATTGTTGTTGTCCAGTTCGTCGCTGGCACTCAGGCCAAGGGCGGCGGCACGCTCGTAACTGTCCGGGGTCATGATCGCGCCGGCGTTGTCTTCGGAGCCGTCGATGCCATCGGTGTCACCGGCCAGCGCGTAGACACCGGGCAGGCCCTTGAGGCTGTCGGTCAGGCTGAGCAGGAATTCGGCATTGCGTCCGCCACGGCCATTGCCACGCACGGTGACGGTGGTTTCCCCGCCGGAAAGAATCACGCAGGGCGCTGCCAGCGGCTGGCCGTGCAGGACGATCTGCCGCGCGATGCCCGCGTGGACTTTCGCCACGTCCCGGGATTCACCTTCCAGATCGCCGAGGATCAGTGGACTGAAGCCCGCCTGACGGCACTTCACCGCTGCCGCTTCAAGCGATTGCTGAGGCTTGGCGATCAACTGGAAATGACTGCGGGCCAGGCTCGGATCGCCAGGTTTGACCGTTTCCGATTCCGGGCTTTGCAGCCAGGTGCGCACCGAGGCCGGCACGTCGATGTTGTAGCGCTTGAGGATCGCCAGTGCTTCGGCGGACGTGCTCGGGTCGGCCACGGTGGGGCCGGAGGCGATGACCGTGGCGAGGTCGCCCGGCACATCGGAAATCGCATAGGTATACACAGTGGCAGGCCAGCAGGCTTTGCCCAGACGGCCGCCCTTGATCGCCGAGAGGTGCTTGCGCACGCAGTTCATCTCGCCGATGGTCGCCCCGGATTTGAGCAGGGCTTTGTTGATCGATTGCTTGTCGGCCAGGGTGATGCCGGCGGCGGGCAGGGCGAGCAACGCCGAACCCCCACCCGAGAGCAGGAAGATCACGCGGTCGTCTTCGGTCAGGTTGCTGACCAGTTCGAATACCCGTTTGGCCACGGCTTGACCGGCAGCATCAGGCACCGGATGCGCGGCTTCGACCACTTCGATTTTTTCGCACGGGGCGCCGTGACCGTAACGGGTCACCACCAGACCGGATACTTGCCCCTGCCAGCAGCGCTCGACCACCTGGGCCATGGCCGCGGCGGCTTTGCCGGCACCGATGACAATGACGCGACCGCTGCGGTCGGCAGGCAGATGGGCTTCGAGGACTTGCTGCGGATGGGCCGCGTCGATGGCTGTGGCAAACAGCTCGCGCAGCAGTTGTTGCGGATCGACCGACATGGCGGGCTCCCGGAATTCTTGTTATTGGAGAACGGCTAGAACCTCTGTGGGAGCTAGCCTGCTAGCGATTCAGGCACTGAGGTCTATCAGACACACCGCGTCGATTTCATCGCTAGCAGGCTAGCTCCCACAGGTTTTGCGGCAGGACTTACTTATCGCGAATCGAGAAGTTCGCCATGTGCTCCAGGCCTTTGATCAGTGCCGAGTGATCCCAGTTGCTGCCACCGATAGCCGCGCAGGTGCTGAACACTTGCTGGGCGTTGGCGGTGTTCGGCAGATTGATGTTCAGTTCCTTGGCGCCTTGCAGGGCCAGGTTCAGGTCCTTCTGGTGCAGGCTGATGCGGAAGCCTGGATCGAAGGTGCCCTTGATCATGCGCTCGCCGTGCACTTCGAGGATCTTCGACGAAGCGAAACCGCCCATCAGCGCTTCACGCACCTTGGCTGGATCGGCACCGTTTTTCGCAGCGAACAACAGTGCTTCAGCCACAGCCTGAATGTTCAGCGCCACGATGATCTGGTTCGCCACTTTCGCGGTCTGACCGTCGCCGTTGCCACCGACCAGGGTAATGTTCTTGCCCATGGCCTGGAACAGCGGCAGTGCGCGTTCGAAGGCATCGGCATCGCCGCCGACCATGATGCTCAGGGTCGCCGCCTTGGCGCCGACTTCGCCGCCGGACACTGGCGCGTCGAGGTACTGGGCGCCTTTTTCGTTGATTTTGGCGGCGAAGGCCTTGGTGGCGGTTGGCGAGATCGAGCTCATGTCGATCACCACTTTGCCTTTGCCGATACCGGCGGCAATGCCATCGGCGCGGAACAGCACGTCATCGACCTGCGGGGTATCCGGCACCATGACGATGATGAATTCGGCTTCCTGGGCAACTTCTTGCGGGTTCGCCAGGGCAACGGCGCCAGCGGCAACCAGGTCAGCAGGGGCGGCATCGTGGTGCGCCGACAGGAACAGGCTGTGACCGGCTTTCTGCAGGTTCGCCGCCATTGGGTGGCCCATGATGCCGGTGCCGATAAATCCGATTTTAGCCATGAGAAAATCCTCTTGTTTTTGTCTTGCTCAAGCAAATAGGGAACTGCTTTTTGTGGGAGTGAGCCTGCTCGCGATAGCGGTGTGCCAGGCAACATAGATGTTGAATGTGCCGGCCTCTTCGCGAGCAGGCTCGCTCCCACAGGATTTGTGTCAGATCGCGTTGTGGGTTTTCAGCCAGCCGAGGCCCGCTTCGGTGGTGGTCAGCGGCTTGTATTCGCAACCGACCCAGCCCTGGTAACCGATGCGGTCCAGGTGTTCGAACAGGAAGCGGTAGTTGATTTCACCGGTGCCTGGTTCGTTACGCCCCGGGTTGTCCGCGAGCTGTACATGGTTGATCTCGCCCAGGTGCGATTGCAGGGTGCGGGCCAGGTCGCCTTCCATGATTTGCATGTGATAGATGTCGTATTGCAGGAACAGGTTGGCGCTGCCGACCTGCTCGCGAATCGACAGGGCTTGCGCCGTGTTGTTCAGGTAGAAGCCTGGAATGTCACGGGTGTTGATCGCTTCCATCACCAGTTTGATACCCGCCGCTTGCAATTTGTCGGCCGCGTATTTGAGGTTGGCGACGAAGGTTTTCTCGACGGTGGCGTCGTCAAAGCCTTGCGGACGAATACCGGCCAGGCAGTTGACTTGGGTATTGCCCAGCACTTGCGCGTAAGCGATGGCCAGGTCGACGCCGGCGCGGAATTCTTCAACGCGGTCCGGCAGGCACGCGATACCGCGTTCGCCCTTGGCCCAGTCACCGGCCGGCAGGTTGAACAGCACTTGGGTCAGACCGTTGGCGTCGAGCTTGGCCTTGATTTCGGCGGAGCTGAAGTCGTACGGGAACAGGTATTCGACACCACTGAAACCGGCCTTGGCGGCCGCTTCGAAACGGGCAAGAAAGTCCTGTTCGGTGAACAGCATGGACAGGTTGGCTGCGAAACGCGGCATGGTGGTCTCCCAATTATGTGTGAGCTTCCCCTGTAGGAGCCGGCAAGCCGGCTCCTACAGGGGAGCGATCAAGCAATTAATCCAGCAACGAAATCGCGGTCGGTGCGTCGTTGCCGACCAGCGCCAGGTCTTCGAATTCGTTGACGGCGTTGATCTCGGTGCCCATGGAAATGTTGGTCACCCGTTCCAGAATAATCTCAACGATGACGGGCACCTTGAACTCTTCAATCAGCTCCTGGGCCTTGCGCAGGGCAGGCTGGATCTGAGCCGGTTCGAACACACGCAGTGCCTTGCAACCGAGGCCTTCGGCAACTGCGACGTGGTCGACACCGTAACCGTTGAGTTCCGGCGCGTTGAGGTTGTCGAAGGACAGCTGCACGCAGTAGTCCATGTCGAAACCGCGCTGTGCCTGACGGATCAGACCCAGGTACGAGTTGTTGACCACCACATGAATGTACGGCAGCTTGAACTGCGCGCCCACTGCCAATTCTTCGATCATGAACTGGAAGTCATAGTCCCCCGACAGGGCCACGACTTTACGGTTCGGATCGGCCTTGACCACGCCCAGCGCTGCCGGAATGGTCCAGCCCAACGGGCCGGCCTGACCGCAGTTGATCCAGTGACGCGGCTTGTAGACGTGCAGGAACTGCGCGCCGGCAATCTGCGACAGACCGATGGTGCTGACGTAGCAGGTGTCTTTGCCGAACACCTGGTTCATCTCTTCGTAAACGCGCTGCGGCTTGACCGGCACGTTGTCGAAGTGAGTCTTGCGCTGCAGGCTGGCTTTGCGCTGCTGGCAGTCTTGCAGCCAGGCGCTGCGGTTTTTCAGCTTGCCGGCGGCTTGCCATTCGCGAGCGACTTCGATGAACACGGTCAGCGCGGCAGCGGCATCGGACACGATGCCCAGGTCCGGTGTGAACACGCGGCCGATCTGCGTGCCTTCGATGTCGACGTGAATGAACTTGCGGCCTTCGGTGTACACGTCGACCGAACCGGTGTGACGGTTGGCCCAACGGTTACCGATGCCCAGCACTACGTCCGATTTGAGCAGGGTCGCGTTGCCGTAGCGGTGCGACGTCTGCAAGCCAACCATGCCGACCATCAGCGGGTGATCGTCCGGAATCGTGCCCCAGCCCATCAGGGTCGGGATGACCGGGATACCGGTCAGCTCGGCGAACTCGACCAGCAGGTCGCTGGCGTCGGCATTGATGATGCCGCCACCGGCCACCAGCAATGGGCGCTCGGCTTGATCGAGCAAGGCCAGAGCCTTCTCGACTTGAACGCGGCTGGCGGTCGGTTTGGCCAGCGGCAGTGGCTGGTAAGCGTCGATGTCGAATTCGATTTCAGCCATCTGCACGTCGAACGGCAGGTCGATCAGCACAGGGCCTGGACGGCCGGAGCGCATTTCATAAAAAGCTTTCTGGAACGCGTAGGGCACTTGGCCCGGTTCCAGAACGGTGGTTGCCCACTTGGTGACTGGCTTGACGATGCTGGTGATGTCGACAGCCTGGAAGTCTTCCTTGTGCATACGGGCGCGGGGTGCCTGGCCGGTGATGCAGAGGATTGGAATCGAATCGGCCGAGGCGCTGTAGAGCCCGGTGACCATGTCGGTGCCGGCAGGGCCGGAAGTGCCGATGCACACGCCGATGTTGCCGGCCTTGGTGCGGGTGTAGCCCTCGGCCATGTGCGAGGCGCCTTCAACGTGGCGAGCGAGTACGTGATCGATGCCGCCGACCTTTTGCAGGGCGGAGTACAGCGGGTTGATTGCGGCACCCGGGATGCCAAAAGCGGTATCAACCCCTTCACGGCGCATCACCAGAACGGCGGCTTCGATTGCTCTCATTTTGCTCATGGTTTTGTGCCTCTTTACGTTTTGTAATTGTATACAAGTGGCTTTGCGCAGAGTGTATTCACGGCGGACGGCGCAGGTCAATCCATTTTCTCAAGCGGTCGTTTCATTCGTCGGAAGCCCAATCTACTGTGGCTTTTCGTCGCATGTGGCGCTTTTCGAGAATTATTGTATACAAAAAAATAATTCATTGTGTTCTATTTGTTGCATCGGACTGCGGCACAACGGCGCAGTCCCACGGCTTTCCGAAAAACAAAATGAGGACGGCACCATGAGCGCTTTAACCTTGAAAGTCGCAGTCAACCTGGTCAACGAGGCCATCACCGCAGGGCGCGCAATCTCCGCAGCCCCCTTGACCATCGCCGTGCTGGATGCCGGCGGACATCTGATTACCCTGCAACGCGAAGATGGCGCCAGCCTGCTGCGCCCGCAGGTCGCCATCGGCAAAGCCTGGGGCGCCATTGCTCTGGGCAAGGGCTCGCGCCTGCTGGCACTGGATGCCCAACAACGCCCGGCCTTCATCGCCGCATTGAATAGCCTGGGGCAGGGCAGTGTCGTGCCGGCACCGGGCGGCGTGTTGATCCGCGATCACGCGGGGAATGTGCTGGGGGCGGTGGGAATCAGCGGGGATCTGTCGGATGTTGATGAGCAATGCGCGATCACTGCGATTGAAGCGTTGGGGTTGAGGGCGGATGCGGGGGTTGTGGCTTAAGTTTTGTATTGATTGATCTATAGCCATCGCCAGCAGGCTGGCTCCCACAGGGGATTTGTGAACGCCGCAGATCCAGTGTGGGAGCTAGCCTGCTAGCGATGGCTATCTCCCAGACACATCCCGCTAAATGTCTGTCCCTCCATTGGGGAATATCAGGACTAGCCTTACTCATGAATTAATCATGCAAGGGCAAAGGAATGCCTGATCTACCCGCCTCAAATCGCTTGCGCATCGGCCGCTATGCCGAATCCAACCGCATTTACCTGATAACTACCAATACACGTGACCGAGAGCCGATATTCAAAGACTTCAACTCGGGGAGAGCAGTGGTCAATCAATTTCGCTGCGCTCAGGACCAAGGTTTCGCTAACTCACTGGCTTGGGTCGTCATGCCCGATCATTTTCATTGGTTGGTCGAGTTACAACAGGGATCATTGTGTGACCTCATGCAGAGGACCAAATCGATGAGTACCAAAGCGGTAAATCAGTTTACTGGCCGCAAGGTCACTCTCTGGCAAAAAGGCTTTCATGACCGGGCCTTAAGAAGGGAAGAAGAGCTGGTGAAGGTGGCTCGATATATCGTGGCCAACCCGTTGCGGGCAGGTTTGGTTGAAAAACTGGGCGACTATCCGCTGTGGGATGCCATTTGGGTTTGAACTGAAATTGTGTTGCCTTCATCGCTAGCAGGCTAGCTCCCACACTGGATCCATGGTGTACATAAATCCCCTGTGGGAGCTAGCCTGCTAGCGATAAATCCACCTCGGTAATTCAGTCCGGCTCACACCCCTTCAACACCAACCGGATAATCGTCTGCGCCGCCGCTTCGTAATCCTCTTCATCCAGCTTGGCCTTGCCGGTGATGGCGGTGATTTGCCAGTCGAAGTCGGCGTAGGTCTGGGTCGCGGCCCAGATGCTGAACATCAGGTGGTTGGGGTCGATCGGGGCGATTTGGCCGCGGTCGATCCAGGTCTGGATACACTCGATGTTGTGCTTGGCCTGGCTGTTGAGTTGTTCGACCAGGTCGGTGCTCAGGTGCGGGGCGCCGTGCATGATTTCGCTGGCGAACACCTTGGAGGCAAATGGCAGGTCGCGGGAAATGCGGATTTTCGAGCGGATGTAGCCGCTCAGCACTTCGCCGGGCACACCGTCGGGGTTGAACGGCGTCGAGGCCTGCAGGATCGGTTCGATGATGCTTTCCAGGACCTCGCGGTAGAGGTTTTCCTTGGATTTGAAATAGTAGTAGACGTTGGGCTTGGGCAATCCCGCCTTGGCTGCGATATCGCTGGTTTTGGTCGCAGCGAAGCCCTTGTCGGCAAATTCTTCACTGGCGGCACGCAGGATCAGTTGTTTGTTGCGCTCGCGGATGGTGCTCATAAACCAGGGGGTTCCTTGCCTGTTCTGGCGGTTGCGCATGGTAGCACCGGCTTTCGACAGCGCTCAAGAATGCTCCATGCGACGCTCGGCCACGCTATGCTGCACCGCATTCACTCAAGAAGGAAACCCGATTCATGGCAGGAAGCAGTTTGCTGGTGCTGATCGACGACATCGCCACCGTCCTGGACGATGTGGCGTTGATGACCAAAATGGCCGCCAAGAAGACTGCCGGCGTGCTGGGCGATGATCTGGCGCTCAATGCCCAACAGGTCAGCGGCGTGCGTGCCGATCGGGAAATTCCCGTGGTCTGGGCGGTAGCCAAGGGCTCGTTCATCAACAAGCTGATTCTGGTGCCATCGGCACTGGCCATCAGCGCGTTCATCCCGTGGCTGGTCACGCCGTTGTTGATGCTGGGCGGAGCTTACCTGTGTTTTGAAGGATTCGAGAAGCTCGCCCACAAATTCCTGCACAGCAAGGCGCAAGATCAGGCCGAGCATGCCGAACTGGTCGAGGCGGTAGCGGACCCGGCGGTGGATCTGGTGGCGTTCGAGAAGGACAAGATCAAGGGCGCGATCCGCACCGATTTCATTCTTTCGGCAGAAATCATCGCCATCACCCTGGGTGTCGTGGCGGACTCGGCGTTGACCCAGCAAGTCGTCGTACTGTCGGGTATCGCAATCGTCATGACCGTTGGCGTCTATGGATTGGTGGCAGGCATCGTCAAGCTCGATGACCTGGGGTTATGGCTGACCCAGAAGCCGGGGCCAGTGGCCAAAAGCATCGGCAGCGGGATTTTGCGCGCAGCGCCGTACATGATGAAAAGCCTGTCGGTGATCGGCACGGCGGCGATGTTCCTGGTGGGCGGCGGTATCCTGACCCACGGCGTGCCGGTGGTGCATCACTGGATCGAAAGTGTCAGCGCAGGGGCGGGCGGCGCCGGGTTTATCGTGCCGACGTTGCTCAATGGGGTAGCGGGGATTTTGGCGGGGGCGGTGGTGTTGGCTGGGGTTTTGGCAGTCAGCAAAATCTGGAAAGCCCTGAAAGGCTAAGAACCACCAATAACCAATGTGGGAGCGAGCCTGCTGGCGATAGCGGTGTAACAGTCAACACAGGTGTTGAATGTGATGGCCTCATCGCGAGCAGGCTCGCTCCCACAGTTTTTTTGTGTAGTCGAATTACTCGGCAATCTGCAACTTGCGCGACTCGGTGTACACGTAACGCACCTTCTCGTACTCGAACGGCGAGTTCAGTTGGCCGTAGCGGAAGCTCGTTTGATAGCGTTTGTCGACGCCTCGCAGAATCCAGACCTCGGGATGGTTGGAGCTGACTTCGGCCACATTGAGCAAGTTGATTGCGTTCTCGGCGCTGTAGTCGACCAACAAACCGCCCGTGTCTCGCAGGTTGGACGGGCCGAGAATTGGCAGCACGAAATAGGCACCGCCCGGAACGCCGTAGAAGCCCAGGGTCTGGCCAAAGTCTTCGTTTTGGCGCGGCAGGCCCATGGCGGTAGCCGGGTCCCACAGGCCGGCGATGCCGATGGTGGTGTTCAGCAGTAACCGTGCCGTGGTTTCCATCGAACGCTGGCCTTTGAACTGCAACAGGCTGTTCAGCAGGTTCGGCACGTCACCCAGGTTGTTGAAGAAGTTGCTGACGCCGGTGCGCAAAAAGCTCGGCGTGATGTAGCGATAGCCGTCGACCACTGGCAGGAACACCCATTGGTCGAACCGGTAGTTGAAGTGATAAACGCGACGGTTCCACTCTTCCAGTGGGTCGTAGACGTTCAGCGCACTCAGCGTTGAGCGTTCGAACTCGCGCTGATCCAGCCCCGGGTTGAATTTGAGCTTGCTCAACGGTTCCTTGAAACCGTCATTATCGATGACGACCGGGGCGTTGGCTTTGCTGTTGTCGGCATTGGCGACGCCTGCACAGAGTAACGCAGCGATAAGCAGGAGGTATTTAGCCACGGAAGAACTCCAGCATGGCGTCGCTGTTGACGCGGTAGTTAAGGTTGCCGCAATGGCCGCCCAGCGGGTAAACGGTCAAGCGATCGCCGAAAGTCTGGCGCAGGAAACCGAGGTCGCCGGGGCCGAGGATCACGTCGTCGGCGTTGTGCATGACGGCAATTTTCGGGCTGTCGCGCAGATAATCCTTCAGGGCGTACAAACTTACCTGGTCGATCAGTTGTAGCAGGCTGCCGCCGTCGGTGCGGGCGCGCCACATCGGGATCACTTGTTCAGTGATGTAGCAGTCGAAATCGCACTGCAGAGCACGCTTGAGATACGGCGTGAGACTGGTGCCCTCGGTGATCGGGGTTTTCGGTGGAGTAATGAGCCCGCGACGGTTGATCAGATCCGACGTGAAGGCGATATCGGCCGCCGAGAAGCGGAACGAGGTGCCGATCAGCATGGCCATCTGTTCATTGGTCAGGTGCTGCTTGGATTGCTGGAAGTCATAAAGCAGTGCATCGTTGAGGTCGATGTAGCCTTTCTGCTGGAAGTAGCGCGTCAGCTTGTTCAGCACCAGCTCATAGAACGTGGTGGAGTTGTTGATGCCCTTGACCTCGGTTTGCACCAGCTTGTCGAGGTTGGTGATCGAGGTGTAGAGATTGACCGGTGGGTTGAGCAGCAACACTTTCTTGAAGTTGAAGCTGCGGCGGGTTTCGTCCAGGTGCGCGACGAAAGCGGCATCCAGTGCGCCGAGGCTGTAACCGGTCAGGTAGTAATCGGTGACTGGCACGTTGGGGTTCTGTGCCCGCACGGATTGCATCACCCGGTACATGTCTTCGGCATCTTCCTTGGTGATGCCCGGGGTCGCAAAACGTGAAGCGGCGCTGATGAAGTCGAAGCTGGTGGGCGACGACAACTGCACCACGTGGTAGCCGGCTTTGTAGTAGAGCTTTTTCAGGTATTCGTTGAGGCTGCTGTCATAGCGTGCGCCCGTGCCGGCGATCAGGAAAATCAGCGGCGCCGCTTTGTCCTGGGTGGCGATGCGATAGGTGAGTTTCTTTACCGCCCAAAAGTTGTCCGGCAGTTCGAAGGCTCGCTCCGGGCGCAAGGTGATGCTGCGATCCGACTGATTGATGTCGTCGTCAAGGGGCAGTTCCGGGCGCAAATCCGGTGGCGTCGTGGCAATGGTTGCCTCGAACGGGTTGGTCAAGGGATAGCCATAACTGGCGGCGTCGATGTCGACCGCCAGTGCGGACGCACTCAATATAAGGCCGCCAAACAGGGCGGCGAAGCGCAAGGAACGGAGCATGACTAGATCCCTTAGATAAGGTGCCGAATGAAGTTCGCAGGCTATGACCACTGGATTTGCGCCAAAGTGCCACGCAACGGCACCAAACAGGCTGAATTCGAGGTAATAGTAGCTGGACGATACACTTTGCAGCGATTGAATGACCAGTTAACAGTTGTTATCGCTTGCGTAAGACTGGTGGGGGATTAAGCTGGCCGCCGTTTTTCGTTTATTGGAGTGCTTCATGTCCCGCCGTCTGTCTGTGATTCTGCTGCTCGTTTTGTTGCCGCTATGGCTGGCCGCCAGTTATGGCGCGCGGTATGGCTTCATGGAAGATGCGCAGTGGGTCGGTATCTGCGTGGATGAGGCAAGCCGCTGGGAATGCCAGGTTCGTTCGAACCTGGGTCTGATGATTCACTTCAAGATTCTCGGCTATGGCGCACTGGCTGCTGCAGTGATCGGCTTCGTGCTACCGGGACGGGCAGGGTGGTGGCTGGCGGTGCTGGCGCTGGCGATCGGGTTCCCGGCACTGGCGTTGTACAACACGACGCTGGCTGTTTTTGCGGTGGTGATTGCGGGGTTGCGGTTGGTCAGGGCGCCTCGTAGCGTCTGAGAGTCAGCTTTCGCGAGCAGGCTCGCTCCCACCTTTGATCTACGTCGAACAGGAATTGCGTTCACTGAAGATCTATTGTGGGAGCGAGCCTGCTCGCGATGAGGCCATTAGCTTCGCTGAGCGGTTAAGCCTTGCGAATTCGAAGGCAGCGCCACAACGCAACAACCATCAACCCACTCACCAACGCCCAACCCCAAGCCTGCTGATTCTGCAACCCTTCCTGGAACAACTGCGGCGCAATGCCCGCTCCAATAATGAAGGTCAGCAGCGCAATTTCCCGACGTGGTGCGCTCACCGGGCGGCACAGATACACCAGCGCTGGCACGATGAACGCCACACTCGGGAAGCTGCGATAACGCGGATCGAACACCAGTTCCAGCATGCTCACCGCAGCAGCAAACCCGATCACCGCCACCAGCCAGCCCGCTCGGCGCTCCAGCGCATTGAAAGCCTGCCCGCGCCATCCTGAACGAGGGCTCAGCGTCAGTGCGGCGTGCACCAGCACCAACAGGTTCAGCGCCGTCAGCAATGCCACCCACAACCATTCACTGGTGAAGCGCGTGGTGACGCGGGCAAGGTCGCCCCATACGCCGAGAAAGCATGCAGCCACGGCGGCAAACAACGGTAGAACCAAGGCTGCGCGGGTGTTGCGAACGCGGCCGCCCAGCATAAGCGTACCGAGGAAGATCAAGCCACCAACCACCAGCCACTGCGACCAGTACGGCACGTTTGTCACCGGACCGGCCAGCACGTCCTTGTCCTGTCGATCAGCGTCGAACAATCCCCAGTAACCGCCCACTGCACCTTCGCTGGCGCGTTTCCACGGCTGGTCGAAGGCTTCGATCAAGTTGTAGTGCCAGCCTTGCTGCTCGGCCATGGTGACGAAACCGCGAATAAACTTGGCTTCGTTGACCCGGCTCGGCAGGGCGGTTTCGCGCTGGCGGCCTTCGCTCGGCCAGCCTGTTTCGCCAATCATCACGTCTTTGGGCGCGAACTTGTTGCCGAACACCTGGCGCACTTCGGCCACGTGTTGCAGCGCGGCATCGATGTTCGACGGATCATCTTCCCAGTACGGCAACAAGTGGATGGTCAGGAAATCCACAGCCGGGGCGATTTCCGGGTGCTTGAGCCAGAACTCCCAGACGTCGGCATAGGTGACAGGCTGCTTGACCTGACTTTTCACCTTGTTGATCAGTCGAGCCAATTGTGGCCCGGTGATCTCTTTGCGCAGCAGTGTTTCGTTGCCGACGATCACGGCGGTCACCACGTCGGCGTTGGCGTTGGCCGACGCAATCAGCAGGTCGACTTCTTTTTCGGTGTCCACCGGGTTGCTGTTGACCCAGGCACCGATCATCAGTTTCAAGCCATGTTTGCGCGCCAGGTCGGGCAGGGCTTCAAGGCCGGTCATTGAGTAGGTGCGGATGCATTCGAAGCTTTTGGACAGCAGCGCGAGGTCCGCGTCCATGCGCTCGGGGCGCAGGTTGAAGGGCACGTCGAATGGCGATTGGTCTTTGTCGAACGGGGTGTAGGAAGCGCATTGCAACTTATGTGTCGCGCTGGCGACGTCCGGCAGGGTCACTGGTTTACCGATGCCGTACCAAAAGCCACAAAGGGCAAAAAGCCCCAGCAGGCAGGCGAATAGATAAGCAAAAAAAGGAAAGCGTGATGTCGCGGGCATGATCAGGCCGTCTGGGAGCAAAGCGGCGCATGTTACCTGCATTTGTCCCGTGCCTGGTGGCTCGCATAATTTTGACATGCAAAGTTCGGGCGGATTGTCCGGTGCGTTTGTCGCCCTCCGGGTTAATGGCGTTCTGATGTCGTTTCTCGATGCCTTGAGGTCGCTGGCAGAGCAGGTCGCTGATAGCGTCAGGTTGATTATCAAAGGCGTCAGTATCCTCGTTGATATCGCGCTGATGATCGATCGGGTTTGCGGTGAGGCGTGATGGGGACGCTGTGCACCATAACAATACGTTGACGCGACTCGGCACCCGTCGAGCGCAGCACTTTCGGGGAAGTAACGATGAAGATGCGACGACTTTTAGGCGCAGGTGCCGCACTGGTACTCGCGATTGGCTCGACATTCGCCAATGCCGACAGCAAGACCCTGAGCATCGGTTACGTTGACGGCTGGTCCGACAGCGTCGCGACGACTCACGTTGCGGCCGAGGTAATCAAGCAGAAGCTCGGATACGACGTGAAGCTGCAAGCCGTCGCCACCGGGATCATGTGGCAGGGTGTGGCCACCGGCAAGCTCGACGCCATGCTATCGGCCTGGCTGCCAGTGACCCACGGCGATTACTGGACCAAGAACAAGGATCAGGTTGTCGACTACGGTCCGAACTTCAAAGACGCAAAAATCGGTTTGATCGTGCCGGATTACGTCAAAGCCAAATCGCTTGAAGACCTGAAGACCGATGACAGTTTCAAAAAACGCATCGTCGGCATTGACGCCGGTTCAGGCGTGATGCTCAAGACCGAGCAGGCCATCAAGGATTACGACCTGACCGGCTACCAGCTCAAGGCCAGTTCCGGCGCCGGCATGATTGCCGAGCTGACCCGTGCCGAGAAAAAGAACGAATCCATTGCCGTGACCGGTTGGGTGCCGCACTGGATGTTCGCCAAGTGGAAGTTGCGTTTCCTCGAAGACCCGAAAGGCGTGTATGGCGCGGCTGAGACTGTAAACAGCATCGGCAGCAAAGAACTGGCCACCAAGGCGCCGGAAGTGGCCAAGTTCCTGAAGAACTTCCAGTGGGCCTCGAAAGACGAAATCGGTGAAGTCATGCTGGCCATCCAGGAAGGCGCCAAGCCTGATGCAGCAGCGAAGGATTGGGTCGCCAAGCACCCGGACCGCGTGGCTGACTGGATCAAGTAATTACATAGAGCACGCTTGACCCTGTGGGAGCGAGCCTGCTCGCGAAGCGGTCTGTCAGTTGACCAAGATGTCTCCTGACCTGACGCCTTCGCGAGCAGGCTCGCTCCCACATTTATTTATTCTTGCTGGATTTTGGCAACTACGTCATGTCGTTCTAATACTAAGGTCGTCTGGAACCTGCCCCGCAGCCGCATAGAGTGGATACCGTTCCAACTTAATCTGTGCTGCGAGGATAAAAACAATGAACGACAGCATTTACCTCTCGATTCAAAACAGCCCGCGCTTCAAGGAGCTGGTTAGCAAGAGGGAACGATTCGCCTGGATTCTATCGGCGATCATGCTAGGGCTTTACTCCGGATTCATCCTTTTGATTGCTTACGGGCCGCATGTGCTGGGGGCGAAAATCAGTCCTGAGTCATCGATTACCTGGGGCATACCGATTGGTGTCGGGCTGATTCTGTCGGCCTTTATCCTGACCGGCATTTACGTGCGACGCGCCAACGGCGAATTCGACGACCTGAACAATGCGATTCTCAAGGAGGCTCAGCAATGATCCGGCGTCTAATGGCTCTTTTGAGCATCGCAGCTTTCGCACCTGGCGCCTGGGCGGCAGATGCCCTGACCGGCGCCGTACAAAAGCAACCGCTGAACGTCGCTGCGATCCTCATGTTCGTGGCGTTTGTCGGCGCAACGTTGTACATCACTTACTGGGCGTCCAAGAAAAACAACTCGGCCTCCGACTACTACGCGGCGGGTGGCAAGATCACCGGTTTCCAGAACGGTCTGGCGATTGCCGGTGACTACATGTCCGCGGCGTCTTTCCTGGGTATTTCCGCGCTGGTGTTCACCTCCGGCTACGATGGCCTGATCTACTCGATCGGCTTCCTGGTGGGCTGGCCGATCATTCTGTTCCTGATCGCCGAGCGCCTGCGTAACCTGGGTAAATACACCTTTGCCGACGTAGCGTCCTATCGCCTCGGGCAAACCCAGATTCGCTCGCTGTCCGCTTGCGGTTCGCTGGTGGTGGTGGCGTTCTACCTGATCGCTCAAATGGTCGGTGCCGGCAAGCTGATCCAGCTGCTGTTCGGTCTCGACTACCACGTCGCGGTGATCCTGGTCGGTATCCTGATGTGCGCCTACGTATTGTTCGGCGGCATGCTGGCGACCACCTGGGTGCAGATCATCAAGGCTGTCCTGCTGCTATCCGGCGCTTCCTTCATGGCGCTGATGGTGATGAAACACGTCAACTTCGACTTCAACATGCTGTTTTCCGAGGCGATCAAGGTTCACCCCAAAGGTGAAGCGATCATGAGCCCGGGCGGTTTGGTGAAAGATCCGATCTCGGCGTTCTCGCTTGGCCTGGCACTGATGTTCGGTACTGCTGGCCTGCCGCACATCCTGATGCGCTTCTTCACCGTGAGTGACGCAAAAGAAGCCCGCAAGAGCGTGCTGTACGCAACCGGTTTCATTGGCTACTTCTATATCCTGACCTTCATCATCGGCTTCGGCGCGATCTTGCTGGTCAGCACCAACCCGGCCTTCAAAGATGCGGCTGGCGCACTGTTGGGCGGTAACAACATGGCGGCGGTGCACCTTGCCAACGCGGTCGGTGGCAGTATCTTCCTGGGCTTCATCTCGGCGGTAGCGTTCGCGACCATCCTGGCAGTGGTTGCCGGTCTGACCCTGGCCGGTGCTTCGGCGGTGTCTCACGACCTGTACGCCAGCGTGATCAAGAAAGGCAAGGCCAACGAGAAGGATGAGATCCGCGTTTCGAAAATCACCACCATCGCGCTGGCGGTGCTGGCGATCGGCCTGGGTATTCTGTTCGAAAGCCAGAACATTGCGTTCATGGTGGGCCTGGCGTTCTCCATCGCGGCGAGTTGCAACTTCCCGGTGCTGCTGCTTTCCATGTACTGGAAAAAGCTGACCACCCGCGGTGCGATGATCGGGGGCTGGTTGGGTCTGGTGAGTGCTGTTGGCTTGATGATCCTCGGTCCGACCATCTGGGTGCAGATCCTGCATCACGAGAAGGCTATCTTCCCGTATGAGTATCCAGCTCTGTTCTCGATGATCATTGCCTTTGTCGGGATCTGGTTCTTCTCGATTACCGACAAGTCGACTGCGGCTGATAACGAACGCGCACTGTTCTTCCCGCAGTTTGTTCGTTCGCAGACTGGGTTGGGGGCGAGTGGGGCGGTTTCGCACTAAGGCTTAGAGTTTGTCTGTGTAATTTGTGTTGAACAGAAATGCCTCGGTCGGAAGATCGGGGCATTTTTTATTGGGCGGTTATCGGTCAGCCGACCGGTTTTTTGTTGATCGCGTACATATCCATTCCTGCGGTAACGGCGGCTTAGGGTTTCGCCCTTACGGCGACTCACTTTTTTAACAAGCGCCTCAAAAAAAGTAAGCAAAAAAAGCGCTCGCCCCGAGCGTCCGGCCCCTCGCCTGGGCTTGGGGTTCCTTCGCTCCGGCATTCATCCGGGGGCATCGCCCTCCGGTTGGCTTCGCTGGTACCTACATGCGATGAGTTCGACTGCGTCGAACGGCGCTGCGCGCCCATCCCCGGATGAACACCTCCAATCAGCCTCCCGATGGGGCGGGTGGATCAAGATCAAGAGCTGCAGGCGAGCTAACGCTCGGCCTGATGAGTGGTGAAGAGCGAGGGCATGCCGAGCCTTGGCGAGGCACCGAACGAAAGGGGCAAGAGCCCTTGATTACTTGGGGCCGGGCGGCGTTCCGTTTTTCCAAGTAACTCGTTGTAAGAGCGAAACCAATGGTCGCCATTACCGCAAAAACGGATATGTACACCACCAAAAAAAGCGCACAAACAAAAACGGCCCCTATATAAATAGAGGCCGTTCCCGGTGCAACTCAACACGCTACAGCAAGACTGATCTTACTTGCGGTCTTCCAGCTTGGTGATGTCACGCGACTCGTAGCCGGTGTACAGCTGGCGCGGACGGCCAATCTTGTACGGGCTGGAGAGCATTTCTTTCCAGTGGGAGATCCAGCCAACGGTCCGCGCCAGGGCGAAGATCACGGTGAACATGCTGGTTGGAATGCCGATCGCCTTGAGGATGATCCCCGAGTAGAAGTCGACGTTCGGGTACAGCGAGCGTTCGATGAAGTACGGGTCGGTCAGGGCGATCTCTTCCAGGCGCATGGCCAGTTCGAGTTGCGGATCGTTCTGGATGCCCAGTTCCTTCAACACTTCGTCGCAGGTCTGCTTCATCACGGTGGCGCGTGGGTCGCGGTTTTTGTAAACGCGGTGACCGAAGCCCATCAGTTTGAACGGATCGTTCTTGTCCTTGGCCTTGGCGATGTACTTGTCGATGTTCGAAACATCGCCAATTTCATCGAGCATGGTCAGAACGGCTTCGTTGGCGCCGCCGTGGGCAGGGCCCCACAGTGCGGCGATACCGGCGGCAATACAGGCGAACGGGTTGGCACCCGAAGAACCTGCCAGGCGCACGGTGGAAGTCGATGCGTTCTGCTCGTGGTCGGCGTGGAGGATGAAGATCCGGTCCATGGCCTTGGCGAGTACCGGGCTGATCGGTTTGATCTCGCACGGGGTGTTGAACATCATGTGCAGGAAGTTTTCCGCGTACGTCAGGTCGTTGCGCGGGTACATCATGGGTTGGCCCATGGAGTACTTGTAAACCATCGCTGCCAGGGTTGGCATCTTGGCAACCAGGCGGATCGCGGAGATTTCGCGATGCTGCGGGTTATTGATGTCCAGGGAGTCGTGATAGAACGCCGAGAGGGCGCCGACTACGCCGCACATCACGGCCATCGGGTGAGCGTCGCGACGGAAGCCGTTGAAGAAGGTCTTCAGCTGCTCGTGAACCATGGTGTGGTTCTTCACGGTGCTGACGAACTGGGCCTTCTGTTCTGCAGTCGGCAGTTCGCCGTTGAGCAGCAGATAGCAGGTTTCCAGATAGTCCGACTTTTCAGCCAGCTGTTCGATCGGGTAGCCGCGGTGCAGCAGGATGCCGTTGTCGCCGTCGATATAGGTGATCTTCGATTCGCAAGAGGCGGTCGACATGAAACCTGGGTCAAAGGTGAAACGGCCCGTGGCCGTCAGGCCCCGAACATCGATAACATCGGGACCAACGGTGCCGGTTAAAATGGGCAGCTCGACGGGGGCTGCGCCCTCGATGATCAACTGCGCTTTTTTGTCAGCCATGTGGCCTCCTATTTATGCTTGAAATCATCAGACAGACCCCCCACGCAGGGCCCGCACCACTATAGTGAGATAAATTCGAATGTCAATTTGCCTAAAGTCTTGCTCCAGAAGGCTTTAACCGTACTTTTTTCTCGAAATTGCCTGCCATTTACGCCTTTTATGTCCGTTGCGCAATCCGCTGTTTGGGTTAGGTCTTTGCGTTGTCATTAGTAGCCTAACTGTCTATACTCGGCCACCGACCGCCAAGGGCTTTTGGGCCTGCTTTATTGGGGGTCGCATCCCAGGGTGGTGGTTACCTGACCAGTGCACTCCCCAACAACTTTGCCCTGATTGTTAGGGGCTCTTCAGTGTGAAAAAAAAGCCGTGAAAAGCCAACGACCTGTAAACCTAGACCTAAGGACCATCAAACTCCCCATCACCGGCGTTACGTCGTTTCTTCACCGTGTTTCCGGCATCATTCTCTTCCTGGGCCTTGGCTTCATGCTTTATGCATTGGGCAAGTCTTTGGGTTCCGAGGAAGGTTTTGCCGAGGTGAAGGCATGCTTGACCAGCCCGCTGGCCAAGTTCGTAGCATGGGGCCTCCTGTCCGCTCTGCTCTATCACCTGGTAGCCGGTGTGCGCCACTTGATCATGGATATGGGCATCGGTGAGACGCTTGAAGGCGGCCGCCTGGGCTCGAAAATTATCATCGCCGTTTCCGTGGTGTTGATCGTTCTGGCAGGAGTTTGGATATGGTAACCAGCGTTACGAACCTTTCGCGTTCCGGTCTTTATGACTGGATGGCGCAACGTGTGTCTGCGGTCGTTCTCGCGGCTTATTTTATCTTCCTGATCGGATACCTCGCTGCGAACCCGGGCATTGGCTACGACCAATGGCACGGCCTGTTCGCCCACAACGGGATGCGTATCTTCAGTCTGCTGGCCCTTGTGGCCCTGGGCGCTCACGCCTGGGTCGGCATGTGGACCATCGCGACCGACTACCTGACGCCGATGGCGCTGGGCAAGTCCGCGACTGCAGTACGTTTCCTTTTCCAGGCAGTATGCGGCATTGCGATGTTCGCTTACTTCGTCTGGGGTGTGCAGATTCTCTGGGGTATCTGATTCATGGCTAACATTCCAACGATTTCTTTCGACGCCATCATTATTGGTGGTGGCGGTGCCGGCATGCGCGCTGCGCTGCAACTGGCGCAGGGCGGTCACAAGACTGCCGTGATCACCAAGGTTTTCCCGACTCGTTCGCACACTGTATCCGCCCAGGGCGGCATCACCTGCGCCATCGCGTCGGCTGACCCGAACGATGACTGGCGCTGGCACATGTACGATACCGTCAAGGGTTCCGACTACATCGGTGACCAGGACGCTATCGAATACATGTGTCAGGAAGGCCCGGCCGCAGTTTTCGAACTGGACCACATGGGTTTGCCGTTCTCCCGTACCGAGCAAGGCCGCATCTATCAGCGTCCGTTCGGTGGTCAGTCCAAGGACTACGGTAAAGGCGGCCAAGCTGCGCGTACTTGCGCGGCATCCGACCGTACCGGTCACGCTCTGCTGCACACCCTTTATCAAGGCAACCTGAAAGCCGGTACCACGTTCCTGAACGAGTACTACGCGGTTGACCTGGTGAAAAACGCTCAAGGCGAATTCGTCGGCGTTATCGCCATCTGCATCGAAACTGGTGAAACCACCTACATTCGCGCCAAGGCCACCGTACTGGCTACCGGCGGTGCAGGTCGTATCTACGCTTCGACCACCAATGCCCTGATCAACACCGGTGACGGCGTTGGTATGGCACTGCGTGCCGGCGTGCCGGTACAAGACATTGAAATGTGGCAGTTCCACCCGACCGGCATCGCCGGTGCCGGTGTACTGGTTACAGAAGGTTGCCGTGGTGAGGGTGGTTACCTGATCAACAAGCACGGCGAGCGTTTCATGGAGCGTTATGCTCCGAACGCCAAAGACCTTGCCGGTCGTGACGTCGTTGCCCGTTCGATGGTTAAGGAAATCATTGCCGGTAACGGTTGCGGTCCGAATGGCGACCACGTAATGCTCAAACTCGACCACTTGGGCGAGGAAGTGCTGCACAGCCGTCTACCAGGCATCTGCGAACTGTCCAAGACGTTTGCACACGTTGACCCGGTGGTTGCTCCGGTTCCTGTTGTTCCGACTTGCCACTATATGATGGGCGGCGTTGCCACCAACATTCATGGCCAGGCGATCACTCAGGACGCCGACGGCGTAGACGCAATCATCCCAGGCTTGTTCGCAGTGGGCGAAGTGGCTTGCGTATCGGTTCACGGTGCCAACCGTCTGGGCGGCAACTCGCTGCTCGACCTGGTGGTATTCGGTCGCGCTGCCGGCCTGCACCTGGAAAAAGCACTGACCGACGGCATCGAATACGATGACGCCACCGACGCCAACATCGAAGCTGCCCTGGCGCGTCTGTCCGCTCTGAACGAGCGTACAGAAGGCGAAGACGTGGCTACCCTGCGTCGCGAACTGCAAAACTGCATGCAGAACTACTTCGGTGTATTCCGTACCGGCGAATACATGCAGAAGGGTATTGCCCAGCTGGCTGACCTGCGCAAGCGCATCGCCAACGTCAAGATCAACGATAAGTCGCAGGCGTTCAACACCGCACGTATCGAGGCTCTGGAACTGCAGAACCTGCTGGAAGTAGCTGAAGCTACCGCCATTGCTGCTGAAGTTCGTAAAGAGTCCCGCGGCGCTCACGCCCGTGAAGACTTCGAAGATCGTGACGACGAAAACTGGCTGTGCCACACCCTGTACTTCCCGGGTGACAAGCGCGTGGCCAAGCGTGCTGTGAACTTCTCGCCGAAGACTGTTCCGACTTTTGAACCTAAGATTCGGACTTATTAAGGGTGGCCGCCATGTTGCAAGTCAGCGTTTATCGTTACAACCCTGATCAGGACGCCGCGCCGTTCATGCAGGAATTCCAGGTCGATACCGGTGGTAAAGACCTGATGGTGCTGGACGTACTGGCCCTGATCAAAGAGCAGGACGAAGGTTTCTCTTATCGTCGCTCTTGCCGTGAAGGCGTATGCGGTTCCGATGGCATGAACATCAATGGCAAGAACGGCCTGGCCTGCGTCACGCCGCTGTCTGCTGTTGTAAAAGGTAACAAGTTGATCGTTCGTCCTCTGCCAGGTTTGCCGGTTATCCGTGACCTGGTCGTCGATATGAGCATCTTCTACAAGCAATACGAGAAGGTTAAGCCATTCCTGCAGAACGACACGCCGGCTCCGGCCATCGAGCGTCTGCAGTCCCCTGAAGAGCGCGAAAAGCTCGACGGTCTGTACGAGTGCATCCTGTGCGCTTGCTGCTCGACCTCTTGCCCGTCCTTCTGGTGGAACCCGGACAAGTTCCTGGGGCCAGCTGCTTTGCTGCAAGCGTACCGCTTCCTGGCAGACAGCCGTGACACCAAGACGACCGAGCGACTGGCTTCGCTGGATGACCCGTTCAGCGTATTCCGCTGCCGCGGGATCATGAACTGCGTCAACGTATGTCCGAAAGGCCTGAACCCGACTAAGGCCATCGGTCACATTCGTAACATGTTGCTGCAAAGCGGCGTGTGATTCAGCTGCTGTACCCGTAGACCGCTGTACCGTAGATGCTGCGGCGCAGGCTTCAACCGGCGCCGTAGTTTTAACCTGAGCAGCAGCTTATAAGGCTGCCGCTCTTATTTTGAAGAAATGAGACAAGCAGGGGCATCCGGGCTGGTACCCGGACTATCAGCGTGATCCTAGGTGGCTTGTTTTGGTCGCTGCATTCGGACTTCTGCAAGTTTGCTCGGTGTCGACGCCGGTGGTGTTCCCCTAACCGAGGGTGACCAAGCATGCAAGAAAGCGTGATGCAGCGCATGTGGAACAGCGCCTACCTGTCCGGTAGTAACGCTGCCTATGTGGAAGAGCTCTACGAGCTCTACCTGCACGACCCTAACGCTGTGCCAGAAGAGTGGCGCACCTACTTCCAGAAGTTGCCTGCTGACGGCAACTCTGCCACCGATGTTTCGCACTCCACAATTCGCGATCATTTCGTCTTGCTGGCAAAGAACCAGCGCCGCGCCCAACCGGTTTCCGCCGGCAGCGTGAGCAGTGAGCACGAGAAGAAGCAAGTTGAAGTGCTGCGATTGATCCAGGCCTACCGTATGCGTGGCCACCAGGCAGCCCAGCTTGACCCGCTGGGGCTGTGGCAGCGTCCTGCACCTGCAGACCTGTCGATCAATCATTACGGCTTGACCAATGCCGATCTTGATACGACCTTCCGTGCCGGCGACCTGTTCATCGGCAAAGAGGAAGCGAGCCTACGCGAAATTCACGAAGCGTTGCAGCAGACATATTGCCGCACCATCGGCGCTGAATTTACGCACATCACCGATTCCGAGCAGCGCCAGTGGTTCCAGCAGCGTCTGGAAAGCGTGCGCGGCCGTCCGACGTACTCCGCCGACATCAAGAGCCATCTGCTTGAGCGCGTGACTGCCGGTGAAGGCCTGGAAAAATACCTGGGCACCAAATACCCGGGTACCAAGCGTTTCGGTCTGGAAGGCGGCGAGAGCCTGATTCCGATGCTCGACGAGTTGATCCAGCGTTCCGGTTCCTACGGCACCAAGGAAATCGTTATCGGCATGGCCCACCGTGGCCGTCTGAACGTGTTGGTCAACACCTTCGGCAAGAACCCGCGCGAGTTGTTCGACGAGTTCGAAGGCAAGAAAAAGGTCGAACTGGGTTCCGGTGACGTTAAATACCACCAGGGCTTCTCGTCCAACGTGATGACCACCGGCGGTGAAGTTCACCTGGCCATGGCCTTCAACCCGTCCCACCTGGAAATCGTATCGCCAGTGGTCGAGGGGTCGGTCCGTGCCCGTCAGGATCGTCGTAACGACCCTACCGGTGAGAAAGTTCTGCCGATCTCCATCCACGGTGACGCTGCTTTCGCAGGTCAGGGTGTGGTGATGGAAACCTTCCAGATGTCGCAGACCCGCGGTTTCAAAACCGGCGGTACTGTGCACATCGTGATCAACAACCAGGTCGGTTTCACCATCAGCAACCCGCTGGACTCGCGTTCCACCGAGTACGCGACCGACGTTGCGAAAATGATCCAGGCGCCGATCCTCCATGTGAATGGTGATGACCCGGAAGCCGTATTGTTCGTGACCCAGCTTGCCATCGACTACCGCATGCAGTTCAAGCGTGACGTGGTGATCGATCTGGTCTGCTACCGTCGTCGCGGCCATAACGAGGCCGACGAGCCAAGCGGCACCCAGCCGATCATGTATCAGCAGATCACCAAGCAGCGCACTACCCGTGAGCTGTATGCCGATCATCTGACCCAGGCCGGTGTGCTCGACGCAGAGCGTGTTCAGGCGAAAGTCGACGAATACCGCAACGCGCTGGACAACGGTCTGCACGTAGTGAAAAGCCTGGTCAAAGAGCCGAACAAAGAGTTGTTCGTGGACTGGCGTCCGTATCTGGGTCACGCCTGGACTGCGCGTCACGACACTCGCTTCGACCTCAAGACCTTGCAGGAACTGTCCGCCAAGCTGCTGGAAATCCCGGAAGGCTTCGTGGTTCAGCGCCAGGTCTCGAAAATCTACGAAGACCGTCAGAAGATGCAAGCCGGCGGCCTGCCGATCAACTGGGGTTACGCCGAAACCATGGCGTACGCGACCCTGGCGTTCGAAGGTCACCCGATTCGCATGACGGGTCAGGACATCGGTCGCGGTACGTTCTCGCACCGTCACGCTGTCCTGCACAACCAGAAAGACGCGGGCACCTACATCCCGCTGCAGAACCTGTTCGACGGCCAGCCACGTTTCGATCTGTACGACTCGTTCCTGTCCGAAGAAGCAGTGTTGGCATTCGAATACGGCTACTCGACCACCACGCCGGATGCGTTGGTGATCTGGGAAGCCCAGTTCGGCGACTTCGCCAACGGCGCTCAGGTGGTTATTGACCAGTTCATCACCAGTGGCGAGCACAAGTGGGGCCGTCTCTGCGGTCTGACCATGCTGCTGCCGCACGGTTATGAAGGTCAGGGTCCGGAGCACTCGTCGGCTCGTCTGGAGCGCTACCTGCAACTGTGCGCCGAGCACAACATTCAGGTCGCCGTACCGACCACGCCGGCTCAGATTTATCACTTGCTGCGCCGTCAGGTGATTCGCCCACTGCGCAAGCCATTGATCGTTCTGACTCCGAAGTCGCTGTTGCGTCATAAACTGGCCATTTCGACCCTGGAAGATCTGGCCGAAGGTTCGTTCCAGACCGTGATCCCGGAAATCGATGCCCTGGACCCGAAAAAGGTCGAGCGCGTTGTGCTGTGTAGCGGCAAGGTCTACTACGACCTGCTGGAAAAACGCCGTGCCGAAGGCCGTGACGATATCGCCATCGTGCGTATCGAGCAGTTGTACCCATTCCCTGAGGACGACTTGAAAGACGTCCTGGCTCCTTACACCAACGTCAAAGCTGCCGTTTGGTGTCAGGAAGAGCCGATGAACCAGGGTGCGTGGTACTGCAGCCAACACCACATGCGTCGCAGCATCAGCAACCTCGACAAGTCTCTCGTACTCGAATACGCGGGCCGTGAGGCTTCTGCTGCACCGGCATGCGGTTATGCATCGATGCACGCTGAGCAGCAGGAAAAACTGCTGCAAGACGCCTTTACTGTTTAACGCCTTCGCGCACCTGAAACCGAATTTAAGGACCCACAGATAATGGCTATCGAAATCAAAGCCCCCACTTTCCCGGAATCGGTTGCCGATGGCACCGTTGCCACCTGGCACAAACAACCGGGCGACGCTGTAAAGCGTGATGACCTGATCGTCGACATCGAAACCGACAAGGTTGTGCTGGAAGTGTTGG
Organism: Pseudomonas reinekei; assembly: GCF_001945365.1. GTDB lineage: Bacteria > Pseudomonadota > Gammaproteobacteria > Pseudomonadales > Pseudomonadaceae > Aquipseudomonas > Aquipseudomonas reinekei. The sequence continues at coordinate 58,317 of NZ_MSTQ01000016.1, read as the reverse complement.
CCACTGCTGATGGCGTGCTGGGCGCTATCGTCAAGAACGAAGGCGACACCGTTCTGTCCGACGAAGTCCTGGGCTCCATCGAAGCCGGCGGCGCTGCTGCTGCCCCGGCGGCCGCTGCTGCTCCGGCCGCTGCACAAGCTGCTGCCCCGGCTGCCGAAGGCGAAGACGATCCTGTTGCTGCACCGGCTGCTCGCAAGCTGGCTGAAGAAAACGGCATCAACATCGCTTCCGTTGCCGGCACTGGCAAAGGCGGTCGTGTGACCAAGGAAGACGTGGTAGCAGCTGTTGCCGCCAAGAAAGCCGCTCCGGCTGCCGCGCCTGCCAAGGCTGCTGCACCTTCGGCTGCCGCTCCTGTGTTCGCCGCTGGCGACCGCATCGAGAAGCGCGTACCGATGACCCGCGTTCGTGCCACCGTGGCCAAGCGTCTGGTTGAAGCTCAGTCGAACATGGCGATGCTGACTACGTTCAACGAAGTCGACATGACCGAAGTCATGGCTCTGCGTTCGAAGTACAAGGATCTGTTCGAGAAGTCCCACAATGGCGTGCGCCTGGGCTTCATGTCGTTCTTCGTGAAAGCGGCCACCGAAGCGCTGAAACGCTTCCCGGCTGTCAACGCTTCGATCGACGGCGGCGACATCGTTTATCACGGCTACGCTGACGTCGGCGTTGCAGTTTCCAGCGATCGCGGCCTGGTAGTACCGGTTCTGCGTAACGCCGAGCTGATGAGCCTGGCTGAAATCGAAGGCGGCATCGCCACCTTCGGCAAGAAAGCCCGCGACGGCAAACTGTCGATGGACGAAATGACCGGTGGTACTTTCACCATCACCAACGGTGGTACTTTCGGTTCGATGATGTCGACCCCGATCGTCAACCCGCCACAAGCCGCTATCCTGGGCATGCACAACATCATCCAGCGTCCAATGGCCATCAACGGCCAGGTCGTTATCCGTCCGATGATGTACCTGGCTCTGTCCTACGATCACCGTCTGATCGATGGCAAAGAAGCTGTGACCTTCCTGGTGACCATCAAGAACCTGCTGGAAGATCCGGCTCGTCTGTTGCTGGATATCTGATAGAAGCAGCCATGAGCTGCAAGCCCGGGCCGTCGGAAAACCCGCAGCCTGGCTTGCAGCTTGCGGCTTGAAGCTTTTCGCAAAAGAGGATTTTTTGAATGTCGCAGAAATTTGACGTAGTAGTGATCGGCGCTGGCCCTGGCGGCTATGTGGCTGCCATCAAGGCTGCCCAACTGGGCCTCAGCACTGCTTGCATCGAGAAGTACACCGACAAGGAAGGCAAACTGGCGCTGGGCGGTACCTGCCTGAACGTCGGCTGCATTCCATCCAAGGCCCTGCTGGACAGCTCGTGGAAATTCCACGAAGCCCAGGACGGTTTCGCGATCCACGGTATCAATCACGCTGGCGTGACCATGGACGTGCCGGCAATGGTTGGCCGTAAAGCCAACATCGTCAAAGGCCTGACCTCCGGCGTTGCGACCCTGTTCAAAGCCAACGGTGTGACCTCGATCCAGGGGCACGGCAAACTGCTGGCCGGCAAGAAAGTTGAAGTCACCAAGCCAGACGGCTCGGTAGAAATCATCGAAGCCGAAAACGTCATCCTGGCTCCAGGTTCGCGTCCGATCGACATTCCACCCGCTCCGGTTGACCAGAATGTGATCGTCGATTCGACTGGCGCTCTGGAATTCCAATCCGTACCTAAGCGTCTGGGCGTGATCGGCGCTGGCGTAATCGGTCTGGAACTGGGTTCGGTCTGGTCGCGTCTGGGGGCAGAAGTGACTGTCCTGGAAGCCCTGGACACCTTCCTGATGGCCGCCGACGCAGCCGTTTCCAAGGAAGCGCTGAAGACCCTGACCAAACAGGGTCTGGACATCAAGCTGGGCGCTCGCGTCACTGGCTCGAAAGTGAACGGCGACGAAGTCGTTGTGAACTACACCGATGCCAACGGCGAACAGAACATCACGTTCGACAAGCTGATCGTAGCCGTTGGTCGCCGTCCGGTGACCACTGATCTGTTGGCTGCCGACTGTGGCGTGACCCTGGACGAGCGCGGTTTCGTGCACGTTGATGATCACTGCGCTACCACTGTACCGGGCGTCTACGCCATCGGTGACGTGGTTCGCGGCATGATGCTGGCGCACAAGGCGTCCGAAGAAGGCATCATGGTTGTCGAGCGTATCAAGGGCCACAAGGCCCAGATGAACTATGATTTGATCCCTTCGGTTATTTATACTCACCCGGAAATCGCGTGGGTTGGTAAAACCGAGCAGGCCTTGAAAGCTGAAGGCGTTGAAGTTAACGTCGGCACCTTCCCGTTCGCAGCCTCCGGCCGTGCCATGGCTGCCAACGATACCGGTGGTTTCGTCAAGGTCATCGCTGATGCCAAGACAGACCGCGTACTGGGCGTCCACGTGATTGGCCCAAGCGCTGCCGAACTGGTTCAGCAGGGCGCGATCGGTATGGAATTCGGCACCAGCGCTGAAGACCTGGGCATGATGGTTTTCTCCCATCCGACCCTGTCTGAAGCCTTGCACGAAGCTGCTCTGGCAGTGAATGGCGGCGCCATCCACATCGCCAACCGCAAGAAGCGTTAAGACAATAAGAAACCACGGCGGAATGGCCCGTCGTGAGCCTTGCATGCAAGACTCACCGCGGAATATCCGCTGGACGCAGTCTTGCATGGCCGCACCGGTTATCCGGAGAGGCTATGCAAGCAGCAGTCACAGGTGGTGCGGCACTTGAATGAGTGCAGCACCGAATGCGCAGTACCTAACGAAGACGGTAATAAGCATGAATCTTCACGAGTATCAGGGTAAGCAGCTGTTCGCTGAGTACGGCCTGCCAGTTTCCACCGGTTATGCGGTAGACACCCCGGAAGCAGCAGCAGAAGCTTGCGACAAAATCGGCGGCAGCGAGTGGGTTGTCAAAGCCCAGGTCCACGCCGGTGGTCGCGGTAAAGCGGGCGGCGTCAAGCTGGTTCGCAGCAAAGAAGACGCCAAAGCCTTCGCACAGCAGTGGCTGGGCAAGCGTCTGGTGACTTACCAGACTGATGCCAATGGTCAGCCAGTCACCAAGATCCTGGTTGAATCGTGCACTGATATCGCTAAAGAGCTGTACCTGGGCGCTGTCGTTGACCGTTCGAGCCGTCGTATCGTGTTCATGGCTTCCACCGAAGGTGGCGTGGACATCGAGAAAATCGCTCACGACACTCCAGAAAAAATTCTGAAAGCCACTATCGATCCACTGGTTGGCGCTCAGCCATTCCAGGGTCGCGAGCTGGCATTCCAGTTGGGTCTGGAAGGTAAGCAAGTTGCTCAGTTCGCCAAGATCTTCGTCGGTCTGGCCAAGCTGTTCAAGGATCACGACCTGGCCCTGCTGGAAGTGAACCCGCTGGTGATCAAGGCTGACGGCGATCTGCACTGCCTGGACGCCAAGATCAACATCGACGCCAACGCCATGTACCGTCAGCCTAAGCTGAAGACTTTCCACGATCCGTCGCAAGACGATCCGCGCGAAGCGCACGCTGCCAAGTTCGAACTGAACTACGTAGCACTGGAAGGCAACATCGGTTGCATGGTCAACGGTGCTGGCCTGGCCATGGGTACCATGGACATCGTCAACCTGCATGGCGGCAAGCCAGCCAACTTCCTCGACGTGGGCGGCGGTGCTACCAAAGAACGCGTTACCGAAGCGTTCAAGATCATTCTGTCCGACACCAACGTCGCTGCAGTACTGGTTAACATCTTCGGCGGCATCGTTCGTTGCGACATGATTGCCGAAGGCATCATCGGTGCAGTGAAAGAAGTCGGCGTGAAAATCCCGGTTGTTGTTCGCCTTGAAGGCAACAACGCTGAGCTGGGCGCTAAAGTACTGGCAGAAAGCGGTTTGAACATCATCGCTGCTACCAGCCTGACCGACGCTGCTCAACAAGTTGTCAAAGCTGCGGAGGGCAAATAATGAGCGTCCTGATCAATAAAGACACCAAAGTTATCTGCCAGGGTATTACCGGTTCGCAAGGTAGTTTCCACACCCAGCAAGCCATCGAGTACGGCACCAAGATGGTTGGTGGTGTAACTCCAGGCAAAGGCGGCACCGAGCACCTGGGCCTGCCAGTGTTCAACACCGTGAAAGACGCTGTAGCTGCCACTGGCGCCACCGCCAGCGTGATCTACGTTCCGGCTCCTTTCTGCAAAGACTCGATCCTGGAAGCTGCTTTCGGCGGCATCAAGCTGATCGTGTGCATCACCGAAGGCATTCCTACCCTGGACATGCTGGACGCTAAAGTTAAGTGCGACGAGCTGGGTGTTACCCTGATCGGCCCTAACTGCCCAGGCGTGATCACCCCAGGCGAATGCAAGATCGGCATCATGCCAGGTCACATTCACTTGCCAGGCAAGGTCGGTATCGTTTCCCGTTCCGGCACCCTGACCTACGAAGCTGTGAAGCAGACTACTGACGCCGGTTTCGGTCAGTCGACTTGCGTCGGCATCGGTGGTGACCCGATCCCGGGTTCGAACTTCATCGACATCCTGAAGCTGTTCCAGGAAGACCCGAAGACCGAAGCGATCGTGATGATCGGTGAGATCGGCGGTTCGGCTGAAGAAGAAGCGGCTGCCTACATCAAGGCACACGTGACCAAGCCGGTTGTTTCCTACATCGCTGGTGTGACTGCTCCTCCGGGCAAGCGCATGGGCCATGCTGGCGCAATCATCTCTGGCGGCAAAGGCACTGCAGACGAGAAATTCGCTGCGCTGCAAGACGCAGGCGTTAAAACCGTGCGTTCGCTGGCAGACATCGGCAAAGCCCTGGCTGAGCTGACCGGTTGGGCTGTCAAGTAAGCCTCGCGCTTAACTGACGCTTCACCCAACAAAGGCCACCTTCGGGTGGCCTTTGTGCGTTAAGGGCAGATACAAGCCGCAAGCTTCAAAGCGACGAGCTATAGGCAGCAGCTCAGCCTTGAAAGCTTAAAACTTGCAACTTGCAGCTGCTCCTCTTACATAAACGCGACACAGAGATGTCGCGTATCGGATAGTTCGCCCTTTAACAGTGCGTTTATGACCCAAATTCGTTAGGCTACGCGCCATTTTTGCGTCTGCGGCCCACAAGGCAGCAACGCGCTAAAAGGGTCGGTCTTATACGGACTGACAGCATTTCCCTCACCCATAGGGAAATCCCTCTCTAAATTCCGATTCAGTAGTGTGGTATTTCCTTAATGAAAGTGTTGAAAGGCCAGGACATCCTGGCACTTGGTTTTATGACGTTTGCCCTGTTCGTCGGGGCTGGCAACATCATCTTCCCGCCTATCGTCGGTTTGCAATCCGGGCCTAATGTCTGGATGGCGGCGCTGGGTTTTCTGGTCACAGCGGTCGGTCTGCCGGTGATCACTGTTGTGGCGCTGGCCAAGGTTGGCGGCGCCATGGATGCGCTGAGCAGCCCGATCGGTAAGGTCGCTGGTGGCCTGCTGGCGGCGGCGTGCTACCTTGCTGTCGGCCCGCTGTTCGCGACACCGCGTACAGCAACCGTATCTTTCGAAGTGGGTCTGGCGCCATTGACCGGCGAGAGCCCGTTGGCGCTGTTCCTCTACAGCTCGGTGTACTTCCTGCTGGTGTTCTTCATTTCACTGTATCCGGGGCGTTTGCTGGACACTGTTGGACGCTTCCTCGCGCCGCTGAAAATCATCGCGCTCGCCGTGCTGGGCATCGCTGCATTCGCTTTGCCGGCCGGTGACATTGGTCACGCCACCCCTGAATACGTTGCAGCACCGTTCTCCCAAGGCTTCATCAATGGTTACCTGACCATGGATACCCTGGGCGCCCTGGTGTTCGGCATCGTCATCGTCAATGCGATCCGTTCCCGCGGTGTTGAATCGCCAGCGCTGATTACCCGTTACGCGATCATCGCCGGGCTGATTGCCGGTGTAGGTCTGGCACTGGTTTATGTCAGCCTGTTCCGCCTCGGTTCGGGCAGCCACGAAGTCGCCGCTGGCGCTACCAATGGCGCGGCGGTATTGCACGCCTACGTACAGCACACGTTCGGTTCGCTAGGCAGTGGATTCCTTGCGGTGCTGATCTCCCTGGCGTGCCTGGTGACCGCGGTCGGCCTGACCTGTGCCTGCGCCGAGTACTTCAGCCGCGTGGTGCCGCTATCCTACAAGACCCTGGTGATCATCCTTGCTGCGTTCTCGCTGCTGGTCTCCAACCTGGGCCTGACCAAGCTGATCGCTTTCTCGATCCCGGTACTCACCGCGATCTATCCGCCATGTATCGTTCTGGTGGCGCTGAGCTTCTGCAAGGACTTCTGGCACGAGCAGGGCCGTATCCTTGGTCCGGTCATGCTGGTGTCGTTCATTTTCGGCCTGATCGACGCCCTCAAGGGTGCCGGCCTGGCAGACTGGATGCCGAGCCAAATGGCGCATCTTCCTTTGAGCGAGCAGGGCTTGGCCTGGTTGGTGCCATCGGTGATGACAATGGTGGTTGCCGTGGTTTGCGATCGTCTGCTGGGTAAGCGCGAAGAAGCTTTGGCTTAGGCGTTGCCGGCCCGCCACAAGAGGGCCTGACAGGCGAAAACAGAAATGCCCCGTATCAATCGATACGGGGCATTTTTTTTGTGAGGGGTGCGGTGTCTTTTTTCTTGGGCTAACGTCGAACGTCGAATTACTGCGAACCTTTTGTGGGAGCTTGCTCCTACGGGGATCGTGTATTGCGTAAATACATCACAAGGACCCGCATGTCGTTCATTCAAGCCAACCTGATCCACATTCTCGCGGCCATCTGGTTTGTCATCTGCTGGGGCGGTTACACCCGCTATGCCACATGGAAAGGCCGTGACACCGCGTGCCTGGCCAGTGTTCTGCATCTGTATCGCGAAGACTGGATGCGCCGCATGCTGTTGCGTGACAACCGTATCGCGGATGCCAGTGTGATCGGCAATCTGGAGCGCAACGCTTCGTTCTTCGCCTCCAGCACGTTGATTATCCTGGCGGGTATTCTCACGGTGCTCGGGGCATCCGAGCGGGCGGTATCGCTGTTGGCGGATATCCCGATGGTGCAACAGGCCTCTCAGGGCATGTCGGAAATCAAGCTGCTGTGCCTGGCGCTGGTGTTCGTTTATGCGTTCTTCACGTTCAGTTGGTGCATGCGTCAGTACAATTTCGCGGCGATTCTGGTGGGGTCGGCGCCGATGGTGGGGGAGCGGCATGTGTCCGAACTGGAGCGCAAAGCCTTTGCCGCCCGTGCGGCGCGCGTCATCTCAATGGCCGCCAACCAGTTCAACTTCGGCCTGCGTTCCTACTACTTCGGCATGACCATGCTGGCCTGGTTCGTCAGTCCGTGGTTGTTCATGTTGATGAGTGCCGGAGTGGTGTTGGTGTTATATCGCCGTGAGTTTCACTCCGACGTTCTCGACGTGATGGTCTATACCCCTACAGAGGCGCCGTTGCCCGAGGTGAATAAAGAGGCTGCTTGATGAGTATTCCATTCTGGTGTGTGTTTATCAGTGCGGTGCTGATTTACGTGGCGCGCATGCCCGTGACCACAGCCATGAAAGCGCAGGGCGGTTACGACAACCACTTGCCGCGCCAACAGCAGGCGCAACTGACCGGTTTGGGTGCCCGGGCGGTGGCGGCGCATCAGAACAGTTTTGAGGCATTCATATTGTTTGCGGTGGGGGTGCTGATGGCGCATACCACGCAGACAGCTGGATGGCTGATTGACCTGCTGGCGATAATCTTCGTGATCTCGCGAGTTATCTATTTGGTATGTTACTGGAAGGACCTGACGTGGCAGCGCAGTCTGGTATGGCTGGTGGGATTAGTTTGTTCGTTGTTGTTGATGATTAGTCCGACTTTTCGAACGCTTTTGCTCTAACGCTGGCACTGCAACAGAAAATGCAGGCAAAAGAAAACCCGCACTTGGCGGGCTTCTTTTATCACGCTAAAAACCGAATTAATTCTTAGGTGCTTCCGGAGCAGCTTCTTTAGCCGCTTCTGCATTCGATTCAGCCTGATCTTTGGCAGCTTCGGCGTTTTCTTTCGCCGCGTCGTTCACTTTATCCTGAGCTTTGCTCATGTCTTGCTGAGCTTGCTCAGCATGTTCGGCAGCATCTTGAGCTTTGTCCTCGGATTTTTTATCGCAGGCTGCGAGACCGAGGGAAGCGGTCAACATCAAGGCAATAGCTAAAGTCTTACGCATGGGGTGTTTCTCCTTATGGAAAATGTTCTATCTGGCCTTAAGAGCCCGGGCGTCAGGGTTAAGTTCCTCAAATTCTTCAGATATATAAGTTTGTTCTAACGCGGAACTTTTGCCCGTTCCGCTACTGCACTGTCTGACTATTAAACAAGAGTTTTTATCAAATGGCCGAAAACCCCGTTTTTGAGCGTGCGACGCGATTTCTATCGGCGCTGAGGCATTGTCAGGTACTCGGCTTGCGAGTTCACAGCGCCAGTACCGAGGGGCTCACGGTGGTGCTGCCCTACGGCCCGCAGATCGTCGGCAACCCGCAGACAGGCGTCATTCACGGCGGTGCCCTGACATCGCTGATGGACACGGCATGCGGCATGTCTACGCTCTGCGTGCTGCCCGAGTTCGAAGTCTGCCCAACCCTCGATCTGCGCATCGATTACATGCATGCCGCCGAGCCGCATAAAGATGTCTACGGCTTCGCCCAGTGCTACCGGGTCACCACCGATGTGATTTTCGCCCGCGGCTTTGCCTATCAGGACGATCCCGAACAGCCCATCGCCCATGTGGTGGGCACTTTCATGCGCATGGGCAAGGCCATCAAGGGCACCCAAAACTTTGGTGGCGTGATCAAGGGAGCGGGGCAATGAGTGATTTCAAACGACAGCTTCAAGACGCTCACCAGAAAGGCGACTATGCGCCGTTGCTGCAACTCATTCCTTATGCCGGGCTGATCGGTGTCGAGTGTTCACGGGTGGGGGATGAATTGCTGTTTCGTCTGCCGGCCAACAAGGACAACATTGGCAATCCTTTATTGCCAGCCATCCATGGCGGCGTGATTGCCGGTTTCATGGAGCTGTCTGCTGCACTGCACCTGTTGATTGCTACCGGCTCGCCGGGTGTACCGAAGATCATCGACTTCTCCCTCGATTACCTGCGCGCCGGGCAGTTCCGCGATACCTGGGCTCGTTGCCAGGTTTGTCGGCAGGGGCGTCGGGTGGCCAACGTGGCGATTACCGCCTGGCAAACCACCGAAGGCGAGCCCATCGCTACGGCCCGAGCACATTTCAAACTCGAGGAGCCCTTGAAATCCTGAACTGAGCCCCCAACTCTGATGACAACCCGCCGCTGACCGCTCAAGGTCGCGGCCAATGCCATCTGATTGGAGTTTGATGACCATGAGTGTGGAAACTCAAAAGGAAACCCTGGGCTTCCAGACCGAGGTGAAGCAACTGCTGCACCTCATGATCCATTCGCTGTATTCCAACAAGGAAATTTTCCTTCGCGAACTGATCTCGAACGCCTCTGACGCTGTAGACAAACTACGTTTCGAAGCGCTGTCCAAGCCAGAACTGCTGGAAGGTGGCGCCGAACTGAAAATCCGTGTGAGCTTCGACAAGGACGCCAAGACCGTCACCCTCGAAGACAACGGCATTGGCATGAGCCGCGAGGATGCGATCACGCACCTGGGCACCATCGCCAAGTCCGGCACCGCCGATTTCATGAAGCACCTGACCGGCGATCAGAAAAAGGACTCGCACCTGATCGGTCAGTTTGGTGTTGGTTTCTACTCCGCATTCATCGTCGCTGACAAAGTCGACGTGTACAGCCGTCGTGCCGGCAGCGCCGCCAGCGAAGGCGTGCATTGGTCGTCCAAGGGCGAGGGCGATTTCGAAGTTGCAACGATTGATAAAGCCGAGCGCGGTACTCGCATCGTCCTGCACCTCAAATCCGGTGAAGACGAGTTCGCCGATGGCTGGCGTCTGCGCAACATCATCAAAAAATACTCCGATCACATCGCTTTGCCGATCGAGCTGCCGAAAGAAGTGGCAGCCGCCGAGGGCGAAGAGCAACCGGCTGTTGAATGGGAAACCGTCAACCGCGCCAGTGCCCTGTGGACCCGTCCGCGTACCGAGATCAAGGACGAGGAATATCAGGAGTTCTACAAGCACATCGCTCATGACTTCGAAAACCCGCTGAGCTGGAGCCACAACAAGGTCGAAGGCAAGCTGGAATACAGCTCGCTGCTGTACGTACCGGCCCGTGCTCCGTTCGACCTGTACCAGCGTGAAGCGCCGAAAGGCCTGAAGCTCTACGTGCAGCGTGTGTTCGTCATGGACCAGGCCGAATCGTTCCTGCCGCTGTACCTGCGCTTTATCAAAGGCGTGGTCGACTCCAACGACCTGTCGCTGAACGTGTCGCGGGAAATCCTGCAGAAGGACCCGATCATCGATTCCATGAAGTCGGCACTGACCAAGCGCGTTCTGGACATGCTGGAAAAACTGGCGAAGAACGAGCCTGAGCAATACAAGGGCTTCTGGAAAAACTTCGGCCAGGTCATGAAAGAAGGCCCGGCTGAAGATTTCGCCAACAAAGAGAAAATCGCTGGTCTGCTGCGTTTTGCATCGACCAATGGCGACGACGGCGAGCAGGTTGTTGGCCTGGCCGAGTACCTGGCACGTGCCAAGGAAGGTCAGGACAAGATTTATTACCTCACCGGCGAAACCTACGCACAAGTCAAAAACAGCCCGCACCTGGAAGTCTTCCGCAAGAAAGGCATCGAAGTGCTGCTGCTGACCGACCGCATCGACGAGTGGCTGATGAGCTACCTCAACGACTTCGACGGCAAGAGCTTTGTCGACGTGGCGCGAGGTGACCTCGACCTCGGCAACCTGGACTCGGAAGAGGACAAGAAGGCCGCGGAAGAAGTCGCCAAGTCCAAAGAAGGTCTGGTTGAGCGTCTGAAAACGGCGCTGGGTGAATCCGTCGCTGAAGTACGAGTATCCCACCGCCTGACTGATTCCCCGGCGATTCTGGCCATCGGCGAGCAGGATCTGGGTCTGCAAATGCGTCAGATCCTCGAAGCCAGCGGTCAGAAGGTTCCGGATTCGAAGCCGATCTTCGAATTCAACCCGGCTCACCCGCTGATCGAGAAGCTCGACAACGAGCAGAGCGACGAACGCTTCGGCGACCTGTCGCATATCCTCTTCGATCAGGCAGCCCTGGCGGCTGGCGACAGCTTGAAAGATCCAGCGGCGTATGTGCGTCGTCTGAACAAGTTGTTGGTCGAGTTATCGGCTTAACTGTGTTGCAGAAAAACCCGCTTCGGCGGGTTTTTTCATTCTGGTGTTCACTAATCAGGAGTCAGAAATGAGCCAAATCACTGTGCGTTCCGTGGCCTATCAGATTGATGGCCAATCCTATGAAAGCCGCCTGGCGTTCGACGCCGATCACAAAGGCCCGCTTCCGGGTCTGTTGATGGCGCCGAACTGGATGGGCGTCAGCGCCGGGGCCGAGGAAATCGCCAGGTCGGTGGCAGCCAAAGGCTACGTGGTGTTGATCGCGGACCTTTATGGGCAATCGATTCGTCCGCAGAACAACGACGAGGCGGGCGCGGCGATGATGCCGTTGAAGAATGACCGTCCACTGCTGCGCAAACGCATGCAGGTGGCGTTCGAGCAGTTGCTTAGCCAGGGTGACGCGGCGGTCGATACCTCGAAGCTGGCGACCTACGGTTTCTGCTTCGGTGGTTGCTGTGCCCTGGAGTTTGCCCGTACCGGCGCACCGGTAAAGGCAGCGATATCGTTCCACGGTACGCTGGACACACCGAATCCGGCCGATGCGAAGAACATCAAGGGCAAGGTGCTGGTACTGCACGGCGCGTCCGATCCATTGGTGCCGAAAGAGCAATTGCCAGCGTTCGAAGATGAAATGAACGCGGCCGGTGTGGATTGGCAGCTACTGAGCTACGGCGGGGCGTTCCACTCGTTCACCGATCCGCATGCGAATGTGCCGGGAATGATGATGTATGACGCGAAAATTGCCGCACGGGCGTTCACGTCGATGCATAACCTGCTGGATGAAGTGTTCAAGGGTTAAGAGTGATTTGGCCGGTGTCAGCGCCGGCCTCTTCGCGGGCAAGCCCGCTCCCACAGGGTTCGGTGGTGTACACAAAACCTGTGATCACATCCCTCACTGTGGGAGCGGACCTGCCCGCGAAGGCGGGCTGACAATCTATGGAAAAGCTAAGGCAATTCGATCCGCTCGACTTCCCCGGGCACCGTAGGCCAATCCCCGACCGCCCAGCGCCGGCGTGCTTCATCGATAGCCGCCGGATCGCTCGCGACAAAATTCCAGTTGATCCGCCGCGGCCCGTCCAGTGGTGCGCCACCCAACAGCACCGCATGCGTGTCACTGTCAGCGGACAGGGTCATTTCCTCTCCGGCAGGCAGCACTACCAACGAATGCGGCTCTATCGATTCGCCATCCAGTTGCACCTCACCGCTTAACACATACAGCGCACGCTCTTCGTGCTCGGTGGGAATCAGCAGCGTCGTCGCCGTTTGCAGGTGCAGTTCGGCATACAGCGTGGGCGAGAGCACCGGCACCGGCGATTCCAGACAAAAGCCTGACCCGGCAATCATGCGGATCTTCACCCCAAGGTTGTCGCTGACCGGGAGCGTGGCCGCCGGGTGATGGCTGTAATGCCCTGGGCCTTGTTCGTGATCTTTCGGGGACGCCAGCCAGATTTGCAAACCGTGCATCCTGAAACGTTGGTCCCATAGCGGTTGTGGCGTGCGTTCAACGTGGGCGATGGCGCTGCCGGCAGTCATCCAGCTGACATCGCCAGCATTGACCACCTGATCGGAACCGAGGCTGTCCTTGTGCTGGATCTGCCCGTCGAACAAATAGGTGAGGGTTGACAGCCCAATGTGCGGGTGCTGTCGGATGTTCATGCCTTTGCCTGCCGGATACTCGGTTTCGAGCATGTGGTCGAAAAACACGAAGGGCCCGACATTACGGCATTTGGCTGACGGCAACGGGCGAAGAATCGGCTGGCCTTCGACATCTTCGGCGCGGGGGCGGATCACGAGCGGAGTGTTCATGGTGCATTCCAGGCTGAGCGGGTAATGCGTTGGAGCATAACCCGCTTGCGCAGCCGTTGCCGCTATTGGCTGAACGCGCCTTCAGACAGATGGGTTTCGATGCTGACTTCGCTGGTGGTCATCAACTTGTGGATCGGGCAGCGATCGGCGACGCGGTGCAGCTCTTCGCGCTGAGCGTCGGTGAGCACGCCCTTGAGTGTCAGTTTGACGTGCAGTGCGTACTTGCCCTTCTGTTCCTGGCTGTTGTCGCGCTTGACCTCCACGCCGACACCCGTGAGCGGGATGTCTTTTTTCTTTGCGTAGAGCTTCAGGGTCAGGGCCTTGCAGGCGCCCAGTGCTGCGTCGAAATAGTCGTGGGGTTCCGGGGCCGAGCCTTCGCCGCCAGCCGTGACGGGCACGTCGGCGAACAGTTCGTGCTCATCGATCTGGACGCTGTGGCGAAAACCTTCGGCAGAAACGGTATTGACGGTGACAGTCATGGAAAACCTCGCAAGCGACAGGAAAAGGCATTCGATCAAAAAAGACCTTGAAGGTATAGAGCTTTGTACCGGGCGAGCGTTCCTGATTTTTAGCATTCAAAAAAAACCCCGCAATGCGGGGCTTCTTCATGTCGATGCGGATCAGCTGCCTTTGACAGCCTTGCCGTTGACGGTGCCGTCCAGGAGCATGATGTTGTACTCCTTGCCGTCGGTTTCGACCTGTTGCAGGCGGACCAGCAGGTAATCCCAATCCTTGGCGAACCACAGCACGGTGATGCGCTTGCTTTGTGTCGGGTCGCGCACGCGCTCGACCTTGATCGCATCGATCTGGCCAGCCTTGGTGTCGACTTTTTCGGAACCGAGCACGCGGAAGTCATAAGTATCGACTTCGCCATCATCGACAACCTGATAGCTCATGCTCTTTTTGCCGGCAGCCACGTCGTGTTGCAGCGCCAGTTGATAGGTGGATTTGTCGAGCATGCCGCGGTTCAGCGGAATATTGACCGCGTCACCACGATCGGTGCCGGTGACCTTTTTGGCCGTCCAGTCGAAGTCCAGGTCGGCTTTCTTGGCTTTGCCCAGGCCACCGCGTTCGAAGTGATAGGACTGTGGCAGCAGGGTGTCCTTGTCGACGGTCAGGGTGCTTTCTTCGGACAGGCTGGCGATCATCATCGACGCCTTGAAGTTGAGCTTCCAGATGCCGTTGGCTTCCTTGGTCAGGCTGCGTTCGGCGGTACCGCTCATGGGCAACTGCTTCCAGTCGGCGGTGTAGCTGGCGGAGAAGGGCTGAAGGTCTGCGGCCTGCGCGAATGGCAAGGCAAGCAGAGCGCAAGCGAAGAGCAGGGCGCGACGCATAAAATCTCCTAGGTTCGAATCAAGTGGCCGCTGGCCGCGAGTAACTGTCCATCCAGTAAGGCACCTTGATCACTGAGTGACAACCGGCCTTCGGCAAACCAGCGTACGGCCATCGGGTAGATCAAGTGTTCCTGAGCATGGACTCGCTGCGCCAGACTTTGCGGCGAGTCATGCAACTCTACCGGTATTACTGCCTGTACGACCAGTGGTCCGCCATCGAGTTCCTCGGTGACGAAGTGCACGGAGCAGCCGTGTTCGGTGTCGCCGGCCTCCAGCGCGCGCTGATGAGTGTGTAACCCTTTGTATTTGGGTAGCAGCGAGGGATGGATATTGAGCAGGCGACCCTGGTAGTGACGCACGAAGTCAGCGCTGAGAATACGCATGAAGCCGGCCAGTACCACGAGTTTGGGGTTGAAGGCGTCGATCAGTTCGATCAACGCGGCATCGAAGGCCTCACGACCTTCGAAAGCCTTGTGATCCAGCGAGCGGGTGGCGATACCTGCATCACTGGCGCGTTGCAGGCCGTAGGCGTCGGCGCGGTTGGAAATCACCGCAGCAATGCGGACCGGGCTGTCGCCGGTCCGCGTGCTGTCGATCAAGGCCTGCAAGTTACTGCCGGTGCCGGACAACAGCACCACCACGTCACAGGTCTGGGACATCAATGGGCCTTGAGGTTCTTCAGTTCAACCTGAGCCGCGCCTTCGGCAGCGGTGGAGATCTGGCCGATGACCCATGGCTGCTCGCCAGCTTCGCGAAGAACGTTCAGGGCGGTTTCGACGTGCTCTTGAGCCACGCAGATAACCATGCCCACGCCGCAGTTCAGCACGCGGTGCATTTCGTTCTCGTCGACGTTGCCTTTCTCTTGCAGCCAGTCGAACACCGCCGGGCGGGTCCAGCTCGCCACGTCAACCACCGCCTGAGCGCCTTTTGGCAGAACGCGCGGGATGTTGTCCAGCAGGCCGCCACCGGTGATGTGGGCCATCGCTTTGACAGCGCCGGTTTCCTTGATCAGCTTGAGCAGTGGCTTGACGTAGATACGGGTCGGGGCCATCAGCAGGTCGGTCAGCGGTTTGCCATCAAGCTGGATGTTTTCGATGTCGGCACCGGACACTTCGATGATCTTGCGGATCAGCGAGTAACCGTTGGAGTGCGGGCCGGAAGACGGCAGGGCGAGCAGGGCATCGCCGGCAGCGACTTTGGAACCGTCGATGATTTCGGATTTTTCCACGACGCCGACGCAGAAGCCGGCCAGGTCGTAGTCTTCGCCTTCGTACATGCCGGGCATTTCAGCGGTTTCGCCGCCAACCAGGGAGCAACCCGACAGTTCGCAACCAGCACCGATACCGGTGACGACCTGGGTCGCGGTTTCGACGTTCAGTTTGCCGGTGGCGTAGTAGTCGAGGAAGAACAGCGGCTCGGCGCCGCAAACCACCAGGTCATTGACGCACATGGCGACCAGGTCGATGCCGATGCTGTCGTGCTTGTTCAGGTTCAGTGCCAGGCGCAGCTTGGTGCCGACGCCGTCAGTACCGGAAACCAGCACAGGCTGCTTGTAGCCGGCCGGGATTTCGCAGAGGGCGCCGAAACCGCCCAGGCCGCCCATGACTTCCGGGCGCGCAGTGCGCTTGGCGACGCTCTTGATGCGTTCGACCAATGCTTCACCGGCGTCGATGTCTACACCGGCGTCCTTGTAGCTCAGGGAGGGTTGCTTGCTCATGATCCAGGCCTTTAGGGGGGATTCAGGGGTAACGACCGAGTCCAGCGGGGCCGCCGAAATCGACGAGGGCGATTGCCTCACGCGTATTTCGAAAGTGCCCGGCTGTTGCCGGTCTGCGAAGGCGCGCGATTTTATCAGGCTTGAAGGGCAGCGGCCATCCTCAGGCCGACGGCAGGGAGCATATCAGCCTAAAAAAACCTTAATTCTTCCGGGTTGATGGCATCCTGCCGACCTGTGCAAGGTATTGCCATTAACCGTCTATCGTTATGACAGTGCGAAAAAACTAACCCAGAGCGTGTGAATGTTTTGCGCCGGGCGATGGTCACAGCCTTGCTCGATCGTCTTCATGCGGTCTGTTCCAGCCGCTCTTGTCGTCAGGAATCTTCCATGCGTTTTTGTACATTCTTGTTTGTGGGCTGTTTATCGTTGTTCAGTCTGGTCAGTCATGCCGAAACCGTCAAAGGCCTCTACCAGGTGCGCGAGCCGGTCAATGGTCAGGCGCCGGAAGAGCGCGATCAAGCGACCCAGCGCGCGCTGGATACGCTGGTGCTGCGCCTGACCGGCGATCCCAAGGCGGTGCAAAATCCGGGGCTGGCGGCGATTCGTAAGGACCCGCAGCAAATCATCAGCCAGTACGGGTTTGATGCGGGGCCTCCGGAAGTGCTGAAAGTCGATTTTGACCCGGCCTCCACCGAGCAGGCATTGCGGCGCGCCGGGCTGGCCATCTGGGGCGCCAATCGGCCATCGATCCTCGGCTGGTGGCTGAACGATTCCACGGAGGGTTCAAGCCTGGTGGGCGACGGTCAGGCCAGCGCCGTGCCGTTGCGTCGGGCAGCGCAGCATCGTGGCTTGCCGCTGCGCTTGCCTCTTGCCGATTTGAACGAGCAGATCGTCGCCACGGCGCCGAATCTGGAAAGTGCTGATCCGGCCGCACTGCGTGGTGCGTCGGAACGTTACAATGCCGACGCCTTGCTCGCGGTGCATGCCCGGGAAGAGGGTGGGCAGTGGCAAGCCAAGTGGCGGTTGTGGTTGGGCGATCAAAAGGAAGCGGGCAGCGTTCAGGGGGCTGATCAGGTTGCCGTGGCGGATGCGGTGATGCTGGCGGTCAACGAGCGGTTGGCGCCTCGCTATGTCGCCAAGCCTGGGGCCTCGACTCCGCAGTTGCTGGAAGTGCAGGGCATGAACCTTGAGCGTTACGCGGCGCTGGGGCGTTTGCTTGAGCCTTTTAACGGGCGCCCGCAAAGTGTCGACGGCGACCGGATTCTCTATCGGGTCAATGGCAGCACCGATCAATTGCGTGCCCAACTGTCGCTGGCGAAATTGCAGGAGGTGACGGCGGCACCGGTCGCTGAAACTCCCGTGGTTCCGGCTCAGCCTGCAGCGGACGGTTCGGCACCTGCCGTAGCGCCAACCCCGGCACCGACTCCGCAACTGCGTTTTCGCTGGTAGATTTTCTTTCTTTATATAGAAGCAATGGAGTGGTTCATGGCCGATACGCGGCGTTGGTTCTGGTTGGGTGCAGTGGTCCTGCTCTGCGCGTTTATCTGGCTGTTACATCCGATTCTCACGCCGTTCCTGGTGGCGTTACTGTTGGCGTACCTGTTCGATCCCGTGGTAGACCGGCTGGAAAGGGCCGGGCTGTCGCGCACCTGGGGCGTAATCACGGTGTTCGCGCTGTTCACGTTGATTGTCACTGCGCTGTTGCTGGTCTTGGTGCCGATGCTCGCCAAGCAACTGTTCCGCTTGTATGAGCTGGCGCCACAGATGCTTGATTGGCTGCAGCACACCGCTCTGCCGTGGGCGCAGTCGAAGTTCGGCTTGTCGGAGGGTTTCTGGAAATTCGACAAGCTCAAGGCGGCTATCAGCGAGCACATGGGGCAAACCACTGACATTGTCGGTGTCGTGCTGAGCCAGGCGACGGCCTCTGGCCTTGCGCTGATTGGCTGGCTGGCGAATCTGGTGCTGATCCCGGTGGTGAGTTTTTACCTGTTGCGCGATTGGGACCTGATGATGGCCAAGATCCGCAGCCTGTTGCCCCGTGACCGCGAAGAGCGCGCGGTGATGCTGGCCGGTGAGTGCCATGAGGTACTTGGGGCGTTCGTTCGCGGGCAACTGCTGGTGATGGTGGCTCTGGGCGTGATCTACGCCGCGGGCCTGATGTTGGTGGGATTGGAGTTGGGCCTGCTGATCGGTCTGATTGCCGGCTTGGCGGCGATTGTGCCGTACATGGGCTTTGTGATCGGTATCGGCGCGGCGCTGATTGCCGGGTTGTTCCAGTTCGGCGGTGATCTGTACCCGATGGTCGGCATCGTCGCTGTGTTCATGGTGGGGCAGGCGCTTGAGGGGATGGTGCTGACGCCGTTGCTGGTGGGGGATCGAATCGGCTTGCACCCGGTGGCGGTGATCTTCGCGATTCTGGCCGGTGGAGAGTTGTTCGGGTTCACCGGTGTTCTGCTGGCGCTGCCGGTCGCGGCGGTCATCATGGTGTTAGTGCGCCATGTGCATGATTTATATAAAGATTCTGAGATTTACAGTGGTGTTGATGAGCCCGAGCTCTAACGGGTAGCGCGGACATCCTGGATCACTTCCGGGATGACCCGCACTCGACGCCGGTTTGTTGCCCGCCGCGCCAAAGAAACTGTCATAAAACCGGTGCGCCAACGCAAACCTTTGATTTTGCTTGTGGTCTGTCGCATTGTGCGGTCGGCTTCACGGGTATAAACTTCGCAAACTTTACACAGAGGCCACTAACGGTTCCTTTGGAACTGTTCAGTCAGCATGAAACCGATTCAGTTGCCCCTAGGTGTGCGTCTGCGTGACGACGCCACCTTTATCAACTACTACCCAGGCGCCAATGCCGCTGCACTCGGCTATGTCGAGCGGCTGTGCGAAGCCGACGCCGGCTGGACCGAGAGTCTGATCTATCTTTGGGGCAAGCACGGAGTAGGGCGTACGCATCTGTTGCAGGCCGCCTGCCTGCGATTCGAGCAGATGGGTGAGCCGGCGGTGTATCTGCCGTTGGCCGAGTTGATGGATCGCGGCATCGAAATCCTCGACAACCTTGAACAGTATGAGCTGGTCTGTCTGGATGACTTGCATGCAGTGGCAGGCAAGGCGGATTGGGAAGAAGCGCTGTTCCATCTGTTCAATCGTCTGCGTGACAGCGGTCGGCGCTTGCTGATTGCAGCATCGACTTCACCGCGCGAACTGCCGGTGAAACTGGCGGACCTCAAATCCCGTCTGACCCTGGCGCTGATCTTCCAGATGCGCCCGCTCTCCGATGAAGACAAACTGCGTGCCCTGCAACTGCGTGCATCCCGTCGCGGCCTGCACCTGACCGACGAAGTCGGGCATTTTATTTTGACCCGTGGGACCCGCAGCATGAGCGCGCTTTTCGACTTGCTCGAACAACTCGATCAGGCCTCGCTTCAAGCCCAGCGCAAGCTGACAATTCCCTTCCTTAAAGAGACGCTGGGTTGGTAGCAGAACCCGGTAAATTCAAGGTCTGAAGCGGTTTCTGGCATATTTCAGGCGCCAGAAAATCCGCTTTCCTGCACGGTTGCAGGCTGCGTCAACATTCAAAATAGGCTTAAGCGCTTAGATGTTAACGAGAAACCGATAAGTCACAAAAAGTTCGATTGAATTTGCAAATGAGGATGATAGCGGGCATAGTCTCGGCTTCTTTACAACTATCAGCCACGGTCGTGCCCATGCTAAATCGCTTTGCACCCCTCGTGCCTCTCGCACTCGTTACCCTGTTGTTCGGTTGCGCTGCCCACACTCCAGTGGCCCAGCAAGCGCAGCAACAGCAGGTTCAAAACTCTGTTACCGCTCAGTCTTCCGCTCGTTATCAGGAAGCTCTTTACCAAGAAGAAGTGGCGACCGAAAAAGAACTGGCCGCCTTCGCCGATGGCAAGTCCTACCAGCTGCCGGTTCTGGCAGACAGCATCCTTGAACGCGGCATGTCGCTGATTGGTACCCGTTACCGTTTCGGTGGTACCTCGGAAGCCGGCTTCGATTGCAGCGGTTTCATCGGCTACCTGTTCCGCGAAGAGGCCGGCATGAACCTGCCACGCTCAACCCGCGAAATGATCAACGTGGACGCACCACTGGTGTCGCGCAGCAAGCTCGAGCCGGGCGATCTGTTGTTCTTCGCCACCAATGGTCGCCGTGGTCGCGTCAGCCATGCCGGGATCTATCTGGGTGACAACCAGTTCATCCATTCCAGCAGCCGCCGTAGCGGTGGTGTTCGGATCGATAGCCTGGGCGACAGCTACTGGAGCAAGACCTTCATCGAAGCCAAGCGTGCACTCGCCATGGCGCCAGGTGCAGCTCCAATCGTCACCGCTCGCAAGTAAGCTGACATTCTGTAAGGTGAACTTAAAGTCTTACTTGAAGTTTGCCTGATAAGCGCTAGAATTCTGATCTATCAATGATGGCAAACCGCCTGCGTACCGCGCAGGCGGTTTTCTTTTCTGCGTCCCAGCAGAAAAAAGCCGCAGCCAGATCAGGATGCTCTGCTTATGTCGATGTCGGCCCGCCTCGCAATCATGTTCCTCGCCGCGCTGCTCAGCGCCTGCGCCAGCCGCACGCCGCCACCCGCGCCGGTGGTCAGGCCACCCATCGTGTTCGGTCCTTCCCAGTCGTTCTCACCTGAAGCGGAAGACGTGCTGTTTCGCGCGTTGGGCCTTGTGGGCACGCCTTATCGCTGGGGCGGCAATACACCGGATTCAGGCTTTGATTGCAGTGGCTTGATTGGCTATGTGTACCGTGACGTCACCGGGATTTCCTTGCCGCGCACCACGCGCGAGATGATCACCATGCAGGCGGCGAATGTCGGCAAGGAAGGCTTGCAGACCGGTGACCTGATTTTCTTCGCCACCAACGGCGGCTCCCAAGTCAGCCATGCCGGGATTTACGTCGGCGAAGGGCGATTCGTCCATGCGCCGGCCACCGGTGGCACGGTAAAGCTCGACAGCCTGTCCAAAGCGTATTGGCAGAAAGCTTACCTGAGTGCCAAGCGCGTCCTGCAGCCGGAGCATTTGGCGCGCAATCCCTAATCTTCGGAGGTTGTCGTCATGACTGCTCGCACGCTCAACCTCGACGATTCGCTGTATCAATACCTTCTGGATGTTTCCCTGCGCGAGACCCCACTGCTCAAGCGCTTGCGCGACGAAACCCAGGCATTGCCGATGGCGCGCTGGCAGGTAGCGCCCGAGCAAGGGCAGTTTCTCGCGTTGCTGGTGAAGCTCACCGGTGCGCGGCAGTTGCTGGAGATCGGCACCTTCACCGGTTACAGCGCCCTGTGCATGGCGGCGGCATTGTCGGATGAGGGCTCGCTGATCTGCTGCGACATGCCTGGTGACTACAACGCCATCGCACGTCGCTACTGGGAAGAAGCCGGATTGGGCAAGCGCATTGATCTGCGCCTGGCGCCTGCTCTGCAAACCCTCGGTATGCTGGATCAGCCTGGCGAATTCGATCTGATTTTCATCGATGCCGACAAGGCCAATTACCCAGCCTATCTGGAGCACGCGCTGCGTTTGCTGCGGGTCGGTGGGCTGGCGGTGTTCGATAACACCCTGTGGAGCGGCCGGGTGCTGGAAAGCCATCCGCAGAGCGCAGACACCCGCGCGATCCAGGCGCTCAATCGAGCGTTGAAGGATGACGCGCGGGTAGATCTGTCGTTGTTGCCGCTGGGGGATGGGCTCACGCTCTGTCGTAAACGCTAACGATCGCAGGCGTTTATTGAGTCGCGGAGACCCGCCACACCTTGTTCCCCACATCATCGGCCACCAGCAAGCCTCCCTGCTGATCGATCACCACACCCACTGGCCGACCCATGGCTTTTTCTTCGTCATTGAGAAAACCGGTGAGCACATCAATCGGTTGTCCCGTCGGCTTGCCATCGCTAAATGGCAAAAAGATCACTTTGTAACCGCTGTGCGGTTTGCGGTTCCATGACCCGTGCTGGCCGATAAAGGCGCCTTCCTTGAATGGCGCCGGCAATGTGTTGCCTTCGGCGAACGTCAGGCCCAGCGACGCGGTGTGCGGGCCGACCGCGTAGTCCGGCGCGATTGCCTTGGCCACCAGATTCGGGTTTTGCGGTTCGACGCGTACGTCGACGTGCTGGCCGTAATAGCTGAACGGCCAGCCGTAAAACCCACCGTCCTTTACGGAAGTGATGTAATCGGGCACCAGGTCGCTGCCGATTTCATCCCGCTCGTTGACCGCCGTCCACAGTGCGCCGCTTCGCGGCTCCCACGCCATGCCGTTCGGATTGCGCAGCCCGGAGGCAAAGATCCGGTGATTGCCGGTGGCGCGATCCACTTCCCAGATCGCCGCTCGTCCTTGCTCCTGATCCATACCGTTTTCGCCGACATTGCTGTTCGAGCCTACCGTGACGAATAGCTTGCTGCCGTCCCGGCTGGCAATCACATTTTTGGTCCAGTGGTGATTCAGTGTTCCCCCCGGCAGGTCGACGACTTTGATTGGTTGCGACTTGATGGCGGTGTCGCCGGTTTCGTAGTGGAAGCGCAGCAGGCGATCCGTGTCGGCCACGTACAGGTCATTGCCCACCAGCGTCATGCCGAAGGGCGAGTTCAGGTTTTCGAGGAACACCGTGCGGGTCTCAGCGATGCCGTCGTGATTGCTGTCGCGCAGCAGCGTGATGCGGTTCGGGCTCGGTACGCCTGCTCCGGCGCGGCCCATGACTTTCTCGGTGATCCAGCCCTTGATGCCTTTGTTGTCATCGGGCTTGGCTGGGGCGTTGGTTTCGGCGACCAGGACGTCGCCATTGGGCAGGACGTACAACCAGCGCGGATGATCGAGATTATCGGCAAATGCGCCGACTTGAGTGCCGCTGGCCGCCACGGGTTTTGCACCGTCCGGCCAGCCGATGGCCGGGGCGATGTTAATCGTCGGGAATAGCGTTTTATTGGGTTCGGGTAACTTGGGTGACGGACCGGTGCCGTCGGAGACTTGCAAGCTGGAGGTTTCGCCGCAAGCGACGAGCCCTCCGGCGAGAGCAATAACGAATATGAGCTCGGATGTGCGCATTGCGGATCTTCCCTGTGGGTGCCTTGATTTAATCATAGAGAAGCCTGGCCGCTGGTTGGTTCAACCCTTCAGCCGCGAGCCTGCTTCAACAGCGCGGCCATGCCGGGATAGCAATCGCCTGCCTGGTTATTGATCAGCGGCGGTTATTCATCTGTGCGCCCTGTCTTCAATTGACGCTCCACCCCCAACCCTCTAACCTTCGCGGCTTGTTTCAGGTGCTCTGTGGCTTGGGTCGACAGAGTGAAACAGGGAAGTCGGTGAGCGAGCGCTTCAGAAGTGAAGAGCCGCAATCCCGACGCTGCCCCCGCAACGGTAAATGGGTGAAAGGCTGCGCCTTGGCCACTGTGTCGACAGACATGGGAAGGCGCGCAGTCTGGCGCAAGCCGCTCATGAGTCCGGAGACCGGCCTGATCCATCCAAGCGGCATCACGGTGGGCGATGCCAGGCTTCTTGCCGTCTATTCTTGTGCCTGCCCGCCGTTATTCCAGCCTCAACGGAGAGCTCCCCTATGACTGATACCCCCGATCGTGACGAACGTCATCTGGCGCGCATGCTGCGCAAAAAAGCCGTGATAGACGAGCGCATTGCCAACTCACCGAACGAGTGCGGCCTGCTGCTGGTGCTGACCGGCAACGGCAAAGGCAAGAGCAGCTCGGCGTTTGGCATGCTCGCGCGATCCATGGGCCATGGCATGCAGTGCGGCGTTGTGCAATTCATCAAGGGACGTAACAGCACCGGCGAAGAGTTGTTTTTCCGACGCTTCCCCGAGCAGGTGCGTTTTCATGTGATGGGTGAGGGCTTCACTTGGGAAACCCAGGATCGTCAGCGTGATATCGCCGCCGCCGAAGCCGCCTGGGCCGTGTCGCGGGAACTGCTGCGTGATCCATCCATTGGCCTGGTGGTGCTGGACGAATTGAACATCGCCCTCAAGCACGGTTATCTCGATCTGGATCAGGTGCTCAGCGATTTGCAGGCGCGTCCGCCGATGCAACACGTGGTGGTCACCGGTCGCGGCGCCAAGCCGGAGATGATCGAGCTGGCTGACACCGTCACCGAGATGGGCATGATCAAGCACGCCTTCCAGGCCGGGATCAAAGCGCAGAAAGGCGTGGAACTGTGAGCCGCACGGTATGAATAGCGCTCGCCAATGCCCGGCAGTATTGATTGCCGCACCGGCCTCCGGTCAGGGCAAGACCACTGTCACCGCCGCACTGGCCCGTTTGCATCGCAATCAGGGGCGCAAGGTGCGCGTGTTCAAATGCGGCCCGGACTTTCTCGACCCGATGATTCTCGAGCGCGCCAGCGGTGCGCCGGTTTATCAATTGGATATGTGGATGGTCGGCGAGCAGGAAAGTCGTCGCCTGTTGTGGGAGGCCGCCGCTGAAGCCGATCTGATCTTGATCGAAGGCGTGATGGGACTGTTCGACGGCACGCCGTCGAGTGCCGATCTGGCGCGTCACTTCGGTGTGCCGGTGCTCGCTGTCATCGACGGCACCGCCATGGCTCAGACCTTTGGCGCCCTGGCCCTCGGGCTGGCGCGCTATCAGCCAGATTTGCCGTTTGCCGGGGTCCTGGCCAATCGCGTCGGCACCCTGCGTCACGCGCAATTGCTTGAGGGCAGCCTGACCGAAGGCCTGCGCTGGTATGGCGCCTTGTCCCGGGAAACCGGGATCGAATTGCCGAGCCGCCACTTGGGGCTGGTACAGGCCAGCGAGTTGAACGACCTCGATGTTCGCCTTGATGCGGCGGCTGAAGCCCTGGCCAGCAGTTGCGAAGTCGCGTTGCCGCCAGCGGTGCAGTTCGCCGCTCCCGATGTGATTGCAGCCGAGCCATTGCTCGCCGGTGTGCGCATTGCCGTGGCCCGTGATGAAGCGTTTGCCTTCACCTATGGCGCCAGTCTCGATTTGTTGCGGGCGATGGGCGCTGAGTTGCGTTTTTTCTCGCCGATCCGTGACGCGCAATTACCGGAGGCCGACAGCTTGTATCTGCCGGGGGGGTATCCGGAGTTGCATCATGTGGCGCTGGCGCAAAACACCTCGATGCTGAACGCCATCCGCGCGCACCATGCCGCAGGTAAGCCGTTGCTGGCCGAATGTGGCGGCATGCTTTATCTGCTCGATTCGTTGACCGATGTCGAAGGCACCTGCGCTGAACTGGTCGGTTTGCTGAGCGGTGACGCAGTGATGCAAAAGCGCCTGGCCGCGTTGGCCTTGCAGGCGGTTGAACTGCCGGAAGGGATGCTGCGCGGGCACACCTATCATCACTCGCTGACCACCACTGAACTGGTGCCGATTGCCCGGGGCTCGAGTCTTAATGGCGGGCGTGGAGCCGAAGCGGTTTATCGTGAGGGGCGGATGACGGCTTCTTATGTGCATTTTTATTTTCCGTCCAATCCGCGGGCGATCGCCGTACTGTTTGCGCCGGATGTTGAAACCGCCATCGCTGACAAACCAGCTCCCACAGTGAGCGGTGTAATGCCTGAAGACATGCAAGTCCTTGTGGGAGCTGGCTTGCCAGCGAAGAGGCCATGACTGACAACGCCTTTTCCGACGCCGAACGCGAAGCGGTTTATCGCGCCATCGCCGAACGCCGCGACATGCGCCACTTCAGCGGGGGCACGGTCGAGCCCGAGTTGCTTCGGCGTTTACTCGAAGCCGCGCATCAGGCGCCCAGCGTTGGCCTGATGCAGCCCTGGCGTTTCATCCGCATCAGCGATCGCGATTTGCGCGGCAAGATCCAGGCGCTGGTGGAAGACGAGCGCATCCGCACCGCCGAAGCCCTCGGCGAGCGCACCGACGAATTCATGCAGCTCAAGGTCGAAGGCATCAACGACTGTGCCGAGGTGCTGGTGGCTGCACTGATGGAGGATCGCGAGCGGCATATCTTCGGGCGTCGAACGTTGCCGGAAATGGACCTGGCGTCGTTGTCCTGCGCGATCCAGAACCTCTGGCTGGCGTCCCGTGCCGAAGGTTTGGGCATGGGTTGGGTTTCATTGTTCGAACCGCAAGCGCTCGCGGACCTGTTGGGCTTGCCCGCGGGTGCCAAGCCATTGGCGATCCTGTGCCTGGGGCCGGTCAAGGCATTCTATCCGGCGCCGATGCTGGTGCTCGATGGCTGGGCGCAGGCGCGTCCGCTGAGTGAAATGTTGTATGAAAATTATTGGGGAGTGAGTCAATGAGTGTGGCGTTGTTGAGTGTCGCCGCGGTTGCGCTGGATGCGCTGCTGGGCGAACCCAAACGCTGGCATCCGCTGGTGGCGTTCGGCCGTTTTGCCGAGCGCATCGAGCAACGTTTCAACGGCGGTGGCCGTGGTTGGCGCAGTCATGGGGTCACTGCATGGGTGATCGCCGTGTTGCCGCTGACATTGTTGGCCACGGCATTTTCCTGGGCGCCTTATGTCGGCTGGATCGTCGAGATTCTCGCGCTGTATTGCGCCCTCGGCATGCGCAGCCTCGGTGAACACGTCGAGTCTGTGGCGAAAGCCCTGCGCAGCAATGATCTTGAAGAAGCACGCAAACGCGTGAGCTATCTGGTCAGCCGTAAAACCAGTGAGCTGGATGAAACTGAAGTTGCCCGTGCCGCCACCGAATCGGTGCTGGAGAACGGCAGCGATGCGGTGTTCGCCGCATTATTCTGGTTTGCCGTGGCCGGAGCGCCGGGCGTGGTGCTCTACCGGTTGAGCAATACGCTGGATGCGATGTGGGGCTATCGCAACGAACGCTTCGAGCGTTTCGGCTGGGCAGCGGCGAAGATCGATGACGTGCTCAATTACATGCCTGCGCGGCTGGTGGCGTTGACCTACGCGCTGCTGGGTAAAACCCGGCTGGCCTTGAAATGCTGGCGTACACAGGGCCCGACCTGGGACAGTCCGAATGCCGGTCCGGTGATGGCGGCGGGGGCGGGGGCGCTGGGCGTCGAATTGGGCGGGCCGGCGATTTATCACGGCGAACTGCATGAGCGTCCGCAACTGGGCGAAGGCGTGCCGGCGGATGCCGACGCCATCGACCGAGGCTGGCAATTGGTCCAGCGCGGGGTATGGTTATGGCTGCTGATTCTCTGCGTGGGGGCTGAATTTTATGCTTGAACACGGTGGCCGGTTGCGCAAGGCGGCGTTCGAATACGGCATCGAGGAAGCCGATTGGCTCGATCTGTCCAGTGGCCTCGCGCCCTGGCCGTTTCCTGTCCCTGAAATACCGTTGCGGGCGTGGGCGCGGTTGCCGGAAACCGATGACGGCCTGGAGCAGGCCGCTTGCGATTATTACGGCACTTTGCAGGCATTGCCGGTGGCCGGTTCGCAAATGGCCATCCAGTTGCTGCCGCGTTTGCGTCGGGCCGGCAAGGTCGGCGTGTTGTCGCCGTGTTACGCCGAACATGCCGAAGCCTGGCGGCGCAATGGTTACATCGTGCGTGAAGTGCTGGAGCAGGAAGTCGATTTCTTTGTCGACAGCCTCGACATACTGGTGGTGGTCAACCCGAACAATCCCACGGGCCTGAACCTGACGCCCGGCCGATTGCTGGACTGGCACGCGCGTCTGGCGCAGCGCGGTGGCTGGTTGGTAGTGGACGAAGCATTCATGGACACCACGCCGCACTTGAGCCTTGCGCCATTTGCTCACCAAGTCGGTTTGATCGTGCTGCGTTCGTTCGGCAAATTTTTTGGCTTGGCCGGTGTGCGTCTGGGGTTTGTGCTGGCCGAGCGCAAGTTGCTCAAATTGCTCGCCGAGCAAGTGGGGCCGTGGGCCGTGAGTGGCCCGACCCGGGTGTTGGGCCAAACGTGCCTGCGCGACACCGAAGGCCAAACGCAACAACGCATACGCGCCGAAGAGGCCAGTGAGCGGTTGGCGGCGCTGCTCGAACACCACGGCTTCAAGCCGCAGGGCGGTTGTGCGCTGTTTCAGTGGCTGATCACGGATCGCGCCGAGGAACTCCACGAGTTCATGGCCCGGCGCGGCATTCTGCTGCGCCTGTTCATACATAACAGCAGCCTGCGTTTCGGCTTGCCGGGCGATGAAGCCGATTGGGCGCGTCTCGACGCCGCATTCAGTGCCTTTACCAAGGAACATCCATGACCACGTTGATGGTGCAGGGCACCACCTCCGATGCCGGTAAAAGTACCCTGGTGACGGCGCTGTGCCGTTGGGTCACGCGTCAGGGGGTGAGCGTGGTGCCGTTCAAGCCGCAGAACATGGCGCTCAACAGTGCGGTGACTGCCGACGGTGGCGAAATCGGTCGCGCGCAAGCGGTGCAGGCTCAGGCGGCGTTTCTCGAACCTCACACCGACATGAACCCGGTACTGCTCAAGCCCAACAGCGACACGGGCGCTCAGGTGATCATCCATGGCCGGGCGGTCACGACGATGAATGCCGTGGCCTATCACGACTACAAAGCCATCGCGATGCAAGCGGTGCTGGCCTCGCACCAACGGTTGAGCGCGGCGTATCCGGTGGTGATGGTGGAAGGCGCGGGCTCGCCGGCTGAAATCAATCTGCGTGCTGGCGACATCGCCAACATGGGCTTCGCCGAAGCGGTGGACTGCCCGGTGCTGCTGATCGCCGACATCAACCGTGGCGGGGTCTTCGCGCATCTGGTGGGTACGCTGGAGCTGCTGTCACCGAGCGAGCAGGCACGGGTCAAAGGCTTCATCATCAATCGTTTTCGTGGCGACATTGCCCTGTTGCAACCCGGTCTCGACTGGCTTGAAGCGCGCACCGGCAAACCGGTGATCGGTGTCCTGCCTTATGTGATGGACCTGCATCTGGAGGCCGAAGATGGCATCGATCAGCGCCAGACCGACAAGGCCGAGCAGGTCCTGAAAGTGGTGGTGCCAGTGCTGCCGCGCATCAGCAACCACACCGACTTCGATCCGCTGCGCCTGCACCCGCAAGTCGATCTGCAATTCATCGGCCCCGGCCAGGCCATTCCTCCCGCCGACCTGATGATCTTGCCCGGCTCGAAAAGTGTGCGCAGTGATCTCGCGTATCTGCGCACCAACGGCTGGGAAACAGCAATAGCCCGACATTTGCGCTATGGCGGAAAAGTGTTGGGTATCTGCGGCGGCTTGCAAATGCTCGGCGAGCAGGTGCACGACCCGTTGGGCCTGGAAGGTGCACCGGGCTCCAGCGCCGGACTGGGCTTGCTGGCATTTGAAACGCAGCTGGAACAGGACAAGCAACTGCGCAATGTGCGCGGGCGCCTGGCGCTGGAGAATGCTGAAGTCGTCGGCTATGAAATTCACGCTGGGGTGACCACCGGGCCGGCGCTGGAAAATGCCGCGGTGCAGCTCGATGATGGTCGGTGCGACGGTGCCCAGAGCGACGACGGGCAGATTTTCGGCACGTATCTGCATGGCCTGTTCGAGTCACCGGCGGCCTGCAGTGCGCTGTTGCGTTGGGCGGGTTTGCAGGCGGTGCAGGAGGTGGATTACCACGGGTTGCGCGAGCGCGATATCGAGCGGTTGGCGGATTTGGTGGAGAAGCATTTGGACACCTCGTTGCTGCGTGAGCTCTGCGGGATTTAGGCTGGCCTTGCCGGCCCTATCGCGAGCAAGCTCGCTCCCACAGGGTTCATGTCAATCCAGATCACTGTGGGAGCCCAGGTGCTTCACCGAAGATGTTAAGGAATAAACCATGCTGCAACTGATCCTCGGCGGCGCCCGCTCCGGCAAAAGTCGTCTGGCCGAAAAACTGGCGACTGACAGCCAATTGTCGGTGACGTACATCGCCACCAGCCAACCCCTGGACGGCGAAATGAACGAGCGGGTCGCCCATCACCGCGCCCGTCGCCCAGCCGAATGGGCGCTGATCGAAGAACCGCTCGAACTCGCCCGCGTCCTGCGTCAACACGCCCGCGTCGATCATTGCCTGCTGGTGGATTGCCTGACGCTGTGGCTGACCAACTTGTTGATGCTCGACGACGTCGAGCGCCTGGGCGCCGAACGGGATGCCTTGCTCGATTGCCTGGCATCGCTGCCGGGTGAAATCATTTTTGTCAGCAACGAGACCGGAATGGGTGTCGTGCCGCTGGGCGAATTGACTCGCCGTTATGTCGATGAAGCCGGTTGGCTGCATCAAGCTCTGGCCGAACGGTGTCAGCGCGTCGTCCTGACCGTTGCCGGCCTGCCCCTGACTCTGAAAGGAACTGCGTTATGACCCCATCCTGGTGGCTGGCCCCGTGCAAACCGATCGACACTCAAGTGCTCGAACAGGCGCATGCCCGGCAGCAGCAGTTGACCAAACCGGCCGGTTCCCTCGGTCAACTCGAGTCGGTAGCGGTGCAACTGGCCGGCCTGCAAGGGCAGGTCAAGCCAAACCTGGATCGGGTCTGGATCGCGATTTTTGCCGGGGACCATGGCGTGGTGGCCGAAGGGGTGTCGGCGTTCCCCCAGGAAGTCACCGGGCAAATGTTGCATAACTTCGTCAATGGTGGAGCGGCGATCAGCGTGTTGGCGCGGCAGTTGGGCGCTTCGCTGGAAGTGGTCGATCTCGGCACGGTAACGCCTTCGTTGGACCTGCCGGGCGTGCGTCATTTGAACATCGGCCCGGGCACGGCGAATTTCGTCCTGGGCCCGGCGATGACTCAGGTCCAGGGTGAACTCGCTATGCAGGCCGGTCGCGACAGCGTGTTGCGAGCTGTCGCAACGGGCGTGCAATTGTTTATCGGGGGTGAGATGGGCATCGGCAACACCACCGCTGCCAGCGCTTTGGCCTGTGCCTTGCTCGATTGCCCGGTCATGCACCTGACCGGGCCGGGCACCGGTTTGAATGCAGCGGGCGTCAGCCATAAGGCGCAGGTGATCGAGCGGGCGTTGGCGATGCATACGGCTCAGCGTGGCGATGCCTTGCAGACCCTGTTCAACCTTGGCGGTTTTGAAATGGCGGCGTTGGTCGGTGCTTATCTGGCCTGTGCGCAGGAAGGTGTCGCGGTGCTGGTGGACGGGTTCATTTGCAGTGTCGCGGCATTGGTCGCGGTGCGTTTGAATCCCGATTGCCGTCAGTGGCTGGTGTTTGGGCATCGCGGTGCCGAGCCGGGTCATCGGCATGTGCTCGAAACCCTGGGCGCCGAACCGCTGCTCGACCTCGGGCTGCGTCTGGGCGAGGGCAGCGGTGCCGCGTTGGCGGTGCCGTTGCTGCGACTGGCTTGTGATCTCCATGGGCAAATGGCGACCTTCGCCGAGGCCGCAGTGGCGGATCGCCCGGCATGACCTTGCACCTGGACCTGTTGCGCCATGGCGAAACCGAACTCGGTGGCGGTTTGCGTGGCAGCCTCGACGACGCGCTGACTGAAAAAGGATGGCAGCAGATGCGCGAGGCGGTGCTCGCGCAGGGGCCTTGGGATCGGTTGGTGAGTTCGCCGTTGCAGCGATGTGCGCGGTTTGCGCAAGAACTCGGTGGGCAATTGGGCGTTCCGGTCGCCCTGGAAAAAGATCTGCAGGAACTGCATTTCGGCGCCTGGGAAGGGCAGAGCGCTGCCGCGTTGATGAAAACCGACGCCGAAGCCCTGGGTTTGTTTTGGGCTGATCCGTATTCGTTTACCCCGCCACAAGGCGAGCCGGTTGCGGATTTTTCGCTGCGGGTACGGACGGCCGTGGCGCGTTTGCAGTCGACGTACGTCGGTGAACGCGTGCTGCTGATCAGCCACGGCGGTGTCATGCGTTTGTTGCTGGCGCAGGCGCGGGGGATGCCCCGCGAGCAATTGTTAAACGTCGAAGTCGGCCATGGTGCGCTGTTCTCGCTGTCGGTTGACGCCGACGGTGGGTTAAGGGAAGTGATCTGAGCATGCTGCCGTTCTGGATCGCCCTGCAATTCCTGAGCAGCCTGCCGATTCGTCTGCCGGGCATGCCGGCGCCCCGGGAGCTTGGGCGTTCGCTGCTGTTCTATCCGTTGGTGGGATTGTTGTTCGGCGTCATTCTGTGGGCGTTGAACTGGCTGTTGCTCGGCGCGCCTTTGCTACTGCATGCCGCGCTGTTGCTGGCGGTCTGGGTGTTGCTCAGTGGTGCGCTGCATCTTGACGGTTTGGCCGACAGTGCCGATGCCTGGCTCGGAGGCTTTGGTGATCGCGAGCGCACGCTGACGATCATGAAAGATCCGCGCAGCGGGCCGATTGCGGTCGTTGCGCTGGTACTGGTGCTGTTGCTCAAGTTCACTGCATTGCTGGCGTTGATCGAGCAAGAGTACGCAGTCGCGTTGATCATCGTGCCGTTGATTGGGCGGGGGGCGTTGCTGGGGTTATTCCTGACCACGCCCTATGTGCGCGCCGGTGGTTTGGGGCAGGCGCTGGCTGATCATTTGCCGCGATCGGCGGGCAAGCAAGTGCTGGCGGTCAGCGCCCTGGCGTGTGTGTTGATCGCCGGTGTCGGTGGTGTTATGGCGCTGGTAGTGGCGGTTGCCGCGTTTGTCTGGCTGCGGCAGCTAATGCTGCGACGTCTTGGCGGGACGACCGGCGACACGGCGGGGGCGTTGCTGGAATTGCTGGAAGTTGCGATGCTTGTGGGCTTGGCACTGGTCTGATTGTTCTGCGCTGGCGGTTTCGCCCTCATCGCGAGCAGGCTCGCGATGGCAATCTATCAGCCTCCGAAGCTCAGGAAACTTGATTTAACACACTCGCGGGTATATACACGCATCATGCTTGATTCCCAATGTTTATGTATCAACCTGCGTCGCGCCGCCCGTGGCGTCAGCAGGCATTATGACGGCGCTCTCGATGGCTTCGGGATCAACGTTGCGCAGTATTCTTTGCTGTGCAATCTGCAACGGTTGGATCAACCGAGCATCTCTACCCTCGCTGAAGCGATGGGGCTGGATCGCAGCACCCTGGGACGCAATCTGCGGGTGCTGGAAGGCGAAGGGTTGGTGATGCTGGTCGAGGGCGAGGACATGCGCAATCGCATCGTCAGGCTGACCGAGGCCGGCGGCGAGCGTCTG
Organism: Pseudomonas reinekei; assembly: GCF_001945365.1. Lineage (GTDB taxonomy): Bacteria > Pseudomonadota > Gammaproteobacteria > Pseudomonadales > Pseudomonadaceae > Aquipseudomonas > Aquipseudomonas reinekei. Next base: position 25,211 of record NZ_MSTQ01000016.1, on the reverse strand, counting down.
AAAGCGGCCTTGCCAGCGTGGGAAGCAGCCCAGCAGCGATTGATCGATCGCCTGGGCGCCGAAAAGCGCGAAACGTTATTGAAGTTGCTGGACGAACTGGCTTGATGCCGGTTCGTTCGATCTTAAGCGGGTATATACCCGCGACCGGAGAACAAGAATGACATCGATGTGGCGTACATGCGGTTGGGTTTTGGTGGGGAGTGCGCTGATCCTTGCGTTGTCTCTGGGCGTGCGACATGGTTTCGGGCTGTTCCTGGCGCCGATGAGCGCCGAATTTGGCTGGGGGCGTGAAGTGTTTGCCTTTGCCATCGCCCTGCAGAACCTGATCTGGGGGCTGGCGCAGCCGTTCACCGGCGCCTTGGCCGACCGCTTTGGCGCAGCGAAAGTGGTGCTGATTGGGGGCGTCCTGTATGCCGTGGGCCTGGTGTTCATGGGGTTGTCCGATTCGGCGGTGACGTTGTCGTTGAGCGCGGGCCTGTTGATCGGAATCGGCCTGTCGGGCACGTCGTTTTCGGTGATCCTCGGCGTGGTCGGGCGGGCCGTACCGCCGGAGAAACGCAGCATGGGCATGGGTATCGCCAGTGCCGCGGGTTCGTTCGGCCAGTTCGCCATGTTGCCCGGCACGCTCGGCTTGATTGGCTGGCTCGGCTGGTCGGCGGCACTGCTCGCCTTGGGCCTGTTGGTGGCGCTGATCGTACCGCTGGTGAGCATGCTCAAGGACAAGCCATTACCGGTGCTCGGTCATGATCAAACCCTCTCGGAGGCACTGCGCGAGGCCTGCTCTCATTCGGGATTCTGGCTGCTGGCGTTCGGTTTCTTTGTCTGCGGTTTTCAAGTGGTGTTCATCGGCGTGCATTTGCCGGCGTATCTGGTCGATCAGCATCTGCCGGCCACCGTCGGCACAACGGTCCTGGCGCTGATCGGCTTGTTCAACATCTTCGGCACCTACACAGCCGGCTGGCTGGGCGGGCGCATGTCCAAGCCGCGGTTGCTCACCGGGTTATATTTGTTGCGGGCGGTGGTGATCGCGCTGTTCCTGTGGGCACCGGTGACGACGACGACGGCGTACCTGTTCGGCATGGCGATGGGCTTTCTATGGTTGTCGACGGTGCCATTGACCAACGGCACGGTCGCGACCTTGTTCGGCGTACGAAACTTGTCCATGCTCGGTGGGATTGTTTTCCTGTTTCACCAGCTGGGTTCGTTCCTCGGTGGCTGGTTGGGCGGGGTGGTTTACGACCGGACCGGGAGCTATGACTTGATTTGGCAGGTAGCAATTCTTTTGAGTCTGTTCGCTGCTGCTCTGAACTGGCCTGTGCGTGAACGGCCGGTTGCGCGACTGCAAACGCAAATGAGCGCAACATGAGCAGTCTCTGGCCGCGTGTCGTTATTTTTGCCGTCTGCGCTGTGTTGCTCGCAGTGGCCTGGTGGGGTTGGCATCAGGGCGGCCTGGCGTTGATGCAGTTGGGCATGGGCGCTTGTTAGGACGCTTGCTGCCGGGTGGGAGGGCGAGTAACTTCGTTCTCACACGATCACTCAAGGAAGCACCGATATGCTGATGCGCTGGCTTGCAGTTCCTGCGTTACTGTTAGCGTTCACCGGATTGGCACAAGCGGCAGAGTGCCCGGCGCTGCTGCAGGGCTCCTTGCCCAAGCTACGTGCCAATGAATCCATTGATCTGTGCCAGCGCTTCGCCGGCAAACCGCTGGTGGTGGTCAATACCGCGAGTTTCTGTGGCTTCGCACCTCAGTTCAAAGGCCTTGAGGCGCTCAATCAGCGGTACAAGGGTCAAGGGCTGGAGGTGATCGGCGTGCCGTCCAATGACTTCAAGCAGGAGTCCAAGGACGGTGCCGAAACCGCCAAGGTCTGCTACGTCAACTACGGCGTGACCTTCACCATGACGGAGCCACAGAAAGTGCGCGGCGACGATGCAACGAACCTGTTCAAGGTGCTCGCCAAGCAGTCCAGTGCGCCCAAGTGGAATTTCTACAAATACGTGGTCGATCGACAGGGCAAGGTGATCGCCAGCTTCTCCAGCCTGACCAAGCCTGATGATCCGGACTTCATCACGGCTGTGGAAAAAGCCCTGGCTTCCCCACCATTGGCCTCCGCACCCTGATTGTCGCCCACTAAAAAGCCCCGCCTCTGTACAAGAGCGCGGGGCTTTTTTGATTCAGGGGGCGAGTGGTTCAGGCTCGCCGTGAATCATCAGAAGCGGTAGGTCGCACCGATACCGAAACCGTTCGCCCAGTTTTCATACTTGGCGCTGTAGTTCTGGTTGCGAGGAATACCGTTGCTGTTGTTGACCTTGACCGACTCTTCACGCAGGTACGAGTACGCCACGTCGATGGTCAGGTCGTCGGTCGGGCTCCAGCCGGCGCCCAGGCTGAAAATCTTGCGATCGCCAGTCGGGATGCGTGGGGAGCGGTTTTCGTTGTTGGTAGGTGCCTGGTCCACCGAGAAACCGGTGCGCAGAACCCACTGCTTGTTCAGCTGATACGAAGCGCCGATGGCGTGCGCCCAGGTGTCGTGCCAGTTCTGCTCTTCGGTGATGGTACCGAATTGAGCGTTCAGAAGTGCGGGAACGCCGCTGTTCTCGACGCTGATTTCTTTCAGGCGGCTCCAGCGAGTCCAGGTGCTGCCTGCATAAAGAGTCCACTGGTCGTCCAGCTGATGGGTAACCGAGAAGTCGACCGACTCAGGCGTGGTGATATCCAGCGAAGCATCGTACTTCTGGCTTGTTGGCTGACGCAGGGCAGCGAGGCCGGCGTAGTTGACCTTGGTGTCACCGTCGAGCTTGTACTTCACTTTCGAGTGGTAGGTCAGGCCAACGCGAGTGCTGTCGGTGGCTTGCACCAGGATACCGATGTTGTAACCCAGCGCAGTGTCGTCACCTTTGATCTTGACTTCGCCGTCCGGACCGAGCGGGTTCAGCGACAGATTCGATTCCAGCTTGCCGTCGATACGGTTGATGGTCGGACCGAAACCGATCGACACCTTGTCGTTGAAGGCATAGCTGACGGTTGGCTGCAGGGTGATGATTTGTACTTCGCTCTTGCTGCCGAAGTAACGGCCGGCAAAACCGTTTTCATAATCGGTTACCAGACCGAACGGTGCGTAGACACCGAAACCGACTGCCCACTGGTCATCGATAGGCTTGACGTAGTAGCCCATCGGCACGCCCATGAAAGGGACCATGTCACCTTTGTTGGTGCCGCCGTTCGGGCGGGAGCTGGCATCGCTGATGTCGGTGTGTGCGTCGATGAATGCAACACCGCCGGTGACTTGCTCGCGTTTAATGCGAGACATGCCGGCAGGGTTGCCTACAACTGTGGATGCGTCGTCGGCAGAGGAAGATCGCCCGGCAAAACCAGTACCCATCCCGCTGATGCTTTGTTCGTTCAGGGCAAAGCCACTCGCGAAAATCTGGGTGGATGCCATGGCGACGGCGAGGCTAATGGTGGTTTTGAGCATTACTTTTTTCATTATTAGAACTCCTGGTGATCACCGGGGCGAAAATTACCAACATTTTCGTCCCGGCGCTATAGGCTGTATGGCTTGATTTAGAGCGGTTTTGTAGGACAATCCGACCAGATTCGCGGCGTGTTGTGCGATTTTTGGATCCAGGTTTGATCAGCAGGCGACCTGATTCAGCGGTGATACACAGGTTTGCCAGGCGAAGGTGAAGTCTCTCAGGCGGCCTTGGGGCTGGAAGGTCTGGCGCCAGATTCTGGCCATGCCCAGCAGGTCGTCTGCTTCGGGGAGCGGGGTATTCTGTTCTTCGACCAGCAGCCAGGCGATGGCTGTGGCGTAACGCAGATTGACGGTCAATTCGACGTGCGGGCCACTGAGAAAAGCGTGTTGGCTGGCAAGGCCGCGGACCAGGCTTGCGCGTTCGGGATCGAGCGCCAGGTAGTGGTCCCAGAGTGCCTGGTGGCGGGGTTCGGCGATACGGTAGAGGCCATGGCCACGGCGGTCGTGCAGGGCGGAACCCAGGGCTGACTGGCTGGCGGCAATGCCCAGCAGCAGGGCTTCGGCTGTTGCGCTATGACGTCCAAGGTAGATCAACGTCGGACGGATCACATAACGGCACAGTTCGCTGGCAGCGATACCCATAAAACCCTCGAATCCATGAAATGGGCGGCGATGCCTGATGGGGGCCTTGGCAGCGGTGGATCGACTCAGGCTCGCCGGAAGCGGATCAAGCCGCTTGAGTTGAAGTGTAGTGTCATATTCACTACGTAAAGGTCTGTTTTTAAAATATTTTCGGCTTCCTGTTATAACCGTTATATCGGTTGGTGCTTAACCGGTGTGTCGGTAATTTGAAATCTCGGGCAACAAAAAGCCCCGCTTTTTGAGCAGGGCTTTTGGTATTTCAGCCTTTCTGGCGTCTCAGGCAACCAGTGCCTGACGGGTACGCTCGATCACGGCCTGCAGCGGTTCCGCGCTGGAGTACTGATCGGGGTACAGGCGTTCGCTGTGTCGGGCGATGCCGTGTTCGTTGACCAGAGTGAAGCTGAAGCAGCCTTTGCGAGCAGCCATGATCAGGCAGTTCATTGGTGCAAAAGCGTTGGTTAGGGTGCGGATGGCATCCTGTGCATGGATTTGAGTAGACATAGTCATGGTGTTCCTACAAGCGACACGGATAAGAGCCGTGCAAAATTAAAACGTTCCAGCGACGACGACCACCGTTGGTCGAGCGAAGAACCTGACTGGAACAAAGCAGCCAGTTTGAAGCGCTGATAAATTGGCGCGCTTGGGCTGGCAGGTAGGTACTTAGGAGGGCAGGCAGCACATCAAGGGCAAAGGTTCTGGGCCCGGGGTGAAGATCCTGATCAATTTGCAGGCTGGTTCGGTCAGAGTAAGTGAGCCTGGCAACACCCTTTGTTTTCGATTCAAAGGCTGTGTTGACGCAAGATTTACCTGGAAACCATCGAGGTGGTCGATCCCGCTTTTATCGGCAGAGGCTTCCGTTGGGAAGGCTATCCGGGGGGATTTGTTCGACCAGAATTGACTTTCAGCTTGGTACTAACGCCGCGGATACTAACGGATTGAATTGGCAAAAGGAAGTGTGCTAGCGAAAAAGAATGATCAAAGGCTGCTTGTGCACCTGCAAAAGGTCATTCTCAGCGGGTTGAGCGCCACGAAAAAGCCACTCAAACGCTCTGTATTCCGACCGGTGGTCATGACCATCCAGCGGGTAGCAAGAGGCCTGGATGGCGGCTTTGGCACGGTTTATCCCCAGATCGGATGACAAAATGCGCCGAAAAAGCGCATCGATATAACCATCCATGAGCCACTTGTGCACATCAGTTACGCAGGCTGTCATGCCGCTGTCATGTTGCCTTAAAGCGCAGTGGCTGCCTGTAACCAAAATTTAAGTCAATGAAAAACATCGCTTTTTTTTACTGGTGAAAAAATCGTCAGTTTGACTGCAGGCCCCATTCCACAGGGCTTTGCGGCGCTTCAGGGGCGGTTGTCCACTGAGTTATCCACAGCTTCTGTGGATTGTCCCGAGCGCTTGCTCTAGGACGGGCGTGCCGGGATTTTTTCGGCTTTACCTGTAAGAAAAAAAGAGTAGAGTGGCGCGCCTTGCGATCTGCCCACAGTGCTTTATGAAGTTTCGTACACCATCCGATTCCTCTTCCTCCAAAACATCCCCTGCTGCACCGCCAAAGCGTTTTTCGATGCGGGTGGCAGAGTGGTTGCTGGACAGCCCGCGACTGGGTGAAAACCCGAACGTGAAACACATCGCCGGACGTTTGCTCAAGCAACCGGCCCGTGAAGGCATCGTGGCTGCGCAAAGTCGCCTGGGCCAGTTGATGTGCCGTGAATGCGGGAATGCGCGCGATCGCCGGATCGGCCATGATTTGTTGCGTCAGGCCGCACGGGCAGGTGATGTGCGCGCGCAACAGGAACTGGGCCGGATCGAAGACTGAGCTGTCCAAGACCTGACGCCTTGGTTAACCTTCAAACTTTAATTCGAAGGCAGGAATGGCTATGGCTATGGACTTGACCAGCGCGTTGCTCGGTCTGGCAGGCGCGGCATTGCCGCTGCTGGTATTGGCCTGGCAACTCCAGCGCCGGGCCAGTCACTCGCAGGCCGACGTCGCGTTACTGGAAGAGCGCCTGGCCATGGCCCAACTGGCGCAGGACGGCTTGAACGCCCAGCTTGAAACCTGCCGCGATGAAGTGGCTGATCTGGGACAGGCCAACGCCGCCAAGCAGGCAGAACTGGCCGCTGTGCGCCGTGAAGTCGAGTTGTTGCAGATCGAACGCGACGACGCCCGGGATGCGTCCCATGCCTGGAACATCGAGCGCGCTGGCAAAGAAGCCGAGTTGCGGCGCCTGGACGCCCAGACGGCCGCGCTCAAGGCTGAACTGCGTGAACAACAGGATAGCCATCAGCAACGCCTCAACGACCTGCAAGGCTCGCGAGACGAGCTGCGTGCACAGTTCGCCGAGCTGGCGGGGAAAATCTTCGACGAGCGTGAGCAGCGTTTTGCCGAGACCAGCCAGCAGCGTCTGGGGCAGTTGCTTGATCCGCTGAAGGAACGCATTCAATCGTTCGAAAAGCGCGTCGAGGAAAGTTATCAGGCCGAAGCCCGTGAGCGTTTCTCCCTGGCCAAGGAACTGGAGCGCCTGCAACAGCTGAATCTGCGCCTGAGCGACGAAGCCACCAACCTGACCCGTGCCTTGAAAGGGCAGAAAACCCAAGGCAACTGGGGTGAGTTGATTCTGGAGCGGGTGCTTGAGCATGCCGGGCTGGAGAAGGGGCGCGAGTATCAGACCCAGGTCAATCTCAAGGGGCCGGACGGTGAGCGCTTCCAGCCTGACGTGATCATTTATTTACCCGGCGACAAGCAGGTGGTGGTCGACTCCAAAGTCAGTCTCACGGCTTACCAGCAATACGTGGCGGCCGAAGACGAAGGCATCCGCCAGATCGCCATCAAGCAACATGTGCTGTCGCTGCGTAATCACGTCAAAGGCCTGTCCGGCAAGGACTACAAGCGGCTCGACGGTTTGCACAGCCTGGATTTCGTGTTGCTGTTCGTCCCGATCGAAGCGGCATTTTCCGCCGCGTTGCAGGCTGAGCCGACGCTGTTTCAAGAGGCGTTCGATCGCAACATCGTGATCGTCAGCCCGACCACGTTGCTTGCGACGCTGCGGGTCATCGACAGCCTGTGGAAGCAGGAACGACAAAGCCAGAACGCCCGGGAAATCGCCGAGCGGGCAGGGTGGCTGTACGACAAGTTTGTATTGTTTATCCAGGATCTGGACGAGGTCGGCAATCGATTGCAGCAACTGGATAAAGCCTACAGCTCGGCGCGGAACAAGCTGACCGAGGGGCGCGGTAACCTGGTCAGCCGTAGTGAGCAGTTGAAGCTGCTGGGCGCACGGGCGAGCAAGAGTCTGCCGGCGGATTTGCTTGAGCGAGCGATGACAGATGTCGATGGCTTGGTCGAGTTGCCGGAATAGTCTTCTAATGCTCCTGGCTTTTGTGGCGAGGGAGCAAGCTCCCTCGCCACAAAAACATTCCTATCTTGAGTGAATGACTACAACGGCAAATGCCGACTCAACAACGCCCGCAACGCCGCCGGCTTGACCGGTTTGGCCAGGTAGTCCAAGCCCGCCGCATGCACTTGAGCCACCGTCTCTGGTCGCCCATCGGCACTGATTACCACGCCCGGCACAGGCTCACCCAGGCGAGTGCGCAACCAGGCCATCAATTCGGTTCCGGTTTCGCCGTCGTCCAGGTGGTAGTCCACCAACGCCAATTGTGGTCGCACCCCCTCGCTGAGCAGGGTCATGCACTCTTCGCGATTGCGTGCGGTCCACACCTGGCAGCCCCAGCGCGTCAGCAAACTGTTCATGCCGATGAGAATGCTGTCTTCGTTGTCGATGCACAGCACCTGGGCGCCGCTGAGCAACTTGCCATTGTGTTCGGCAACCTTGGCAGGCAGCGCCGTTTGCGCCCGGGCCAGCGGTACTCTGACGCTGAACACGCTGCCGCGTCCGGGCCACGAACGGACCATCAAGGTATGCCCCAACACCCGGCATAGACCATCGGCTATCGCCAGTCCCAAACCAAGGCCTTTTTCCGCACGGGTCTGATGGCTGTCGAGGCGTTTGAATTCTTCGAAAATTACCTGCTGCTTGTCTGCCGGAATCCCCGGTCCGCGGTCCCAGACTTCCAGGCACAGCTCGCCTTTACGTCGACGAACGCCGAGTAACACTGGTCCTTTGGCATAGCGGAAGGCGTTGGTGAGGAAGTTCTGCAGGATGCGGCGCAGCAGTTTGATGTCACTGTCGATGCGCAGCTTGCTGCCCCGGACACGGAATTGCAGCCCTTGCTCGCGGGCCAGTGCCTTGAATTCGGCGCCGAGGGTGTCGAACAACTCACTGAGGGCAAATGGCTTGGGATCGGGATTGATCTTGCCGTTTTCCAGGCGGGAAATGTCCAGCAGATCACTGATCAGGTCTTCGGCAGAACGCAACGAGCTATCAAGGTGCTGGATCAGTTTTTGCGCTTCGCCGGACAAGCCGTCTTCCTGATGAGTCAGGGCTGCGGAGAACAGTCGCGCAGCGTTCAGCGGTTGCATCAGGTCATGGCTGACCGCTGCGAGGAATCTGGTTTTCGACTGGTTGGCCGCCTCGGCGGTGCCCTTGGCTTCGGTCAGGGCGACGTTGAGTTGCGACAGTTCATGGGTGCGCTCCGTCACGCGCTGTTCGAGGCTCTCGTTGGCTTCGGTCAATGCCTGCTCGGCCTCGCGGAAGGGGGTAATGTCGGTGAAGCTCATGACAAAACCGCCGCCGGGCATCGGGTTGCCGATCAGTTCGATCACCCGCCCGTTAGGGAACAGCCGCTCCGACGTATGCGCCCGGCCCTGACGCATCCAGTGCAGGCGCCGGGCGACGTGCACTTCGGCTTCGCCGGGGCCGCACAACCCACGCTCGGCGTTGTAGCGGATGATATCGGCGATCGGTCTGCCAACGCTGATCAAGCCGTCGGGATAGTTGAACAGCTCCAGATAGCGCCGGTTCCAGGCCACCAGTTTCAGTGACTGGTCAACCACGCTGATACCTTGGGAAATGTTCTCGATCGCCCCTTGCAGCAGTGCGCGGTTGAATTGCAGGACTTCCGACGCTTCGTCGGCGATTCGCACGACGTCCTCCAGTTGCATCTCCCGACCTTCAATGGCCGCTTTGACCACTGCCCGTGTCGACGAGGCGCCCAGCACGCCGGCGAGCAAGCGTTCGGTGTGGGCGATCCATTCACCGTCGGCATTCTGGTTCGGGTTGAAGCCTTTGCCCTGACGATAGGCAAAGCGGATGAAGCTCTGGCGGGCGCGTTCCTCACCGACGAAGCGAGCGGCCAATTGCAGCAAGTCGTCGATCTGCACCGCGAGCATCGAGCGCGCGCTCGGGCGGGCGCTGATTTCCTGGCCGATGAAGCGGCCAGCCTGCCAGTGCTCCGAAACCCGGGTGCGCGACAGCACCGAGACCCAGGCAAACAGGGTGAAGTTGCCCGCCAATGACAGCACCACGCCTTGGGTCAGCGGAGTGATCGGCAGGTTCAGCGGATTGCCGTGCAGCCAGGCCAGGCCTGGGAAACTGTTCAGGGACATGCCGAGGCTGTGGGCGGCGATCGGCAGAATCAGTGTGTAAAACCACAGGAATGTGCCAGCGGCGAGGCCGGCGAAGACGCCACGGCGGTTGGCTTGTTTCCAGTACAACGCGCCGAGCATCGCCGGTGCCAATTGCGTGACGGCAGCGAACGCGATCTGGCCAATGGTTGCCAGGCTGGCGGTCGAGCCCAGCAGGCGATAGCTGACATAAGCCAGCAGCAGTATGACCACAATGCTCACGCGGCGCACCGAAAGCATCCACTGGCGGAACACTTCGAACGGACGCTCGGCGTTGTTGCGCCGCAGCAACCACGGCAACAGCATGTCGTTGGAGACCATGGTCGACAGCGCGACGCTGGCCACGATCACCATGCCGGTGGCCGCCGACGCACCGCCGATGAAAGCCAGCAAGGCGAGGGCAGGGTGAGCCTGGGCCAGTGGCAGGCTGATGACGAAGGAGTCAGGCAGTACCGAGCTTGGCAGCAGCATCTGACCTGCCAGGGCGATCGGTACGACAAACAATGCGGCCAAAGCGAGATAGGCCGGAAACACCCACTTGGCCAGGCGCAGATCCTGCGGGTCGATGTTCTCGACCACGGTCACATGGAATTGTCGCGGCAGGCAGATAATCGCCATCATCGCCACGCCGGTCTGCACCACCATCGACGGCCAGTTGATGGTTTCTTTCCAGTATTGCTCAAGGCGCGGGGCGAGCATGGCCTGATTGAACAGGTCATCGAAACCGTCGTACAAACCGAAGGTCACGAACGCGCCGACCGCCAGAAAGGCAAATAGCTTCACCAGCGATTCAAAGGCAATCGCCAGCACCATGCCACGGTGGTGTTCCGTGGCATCGAGGTTGCGCGTACCAAAGACAATGGTGAACAACGCCAATACCAGCGACACGATCAGCGCCGTGTCCTGCGCGCTAACACCCATGGTATCGGCGCCGGCACCGATCAACAGATTTACGCCAAGCACGATGCCTTTCAGTTGCAAGGCGATGTAGGGCAGCACACCGACCAGGCAAATCAGCGCCACCACCACTGCCAGCGACTGCGATTTGCCGTAGCGAGCGGCGATGAAGTCGGCAATTGAAGTGATGTTCTCCTGCTTGCTGATCATCACCATTTTCTGCAGGACCCACGGCGCCCCGATCAGCAGCAGGATCGGCCCAAGGTAGATCGGCAGGAATGACCACAGCTGTTCGGCCGCCTGGCCCACGGCACCGAAGAACGTCCAGCTGGTGCAGTAGACCGCCAGCGACAGGCTATACACCCAGGCACGCACCCGCGGCGGCAATGGCGCGCTGCGACGGTCACCGTAAAAGGCGATGGCGAACATGATGGCCATATAGGCCAGGGCGACGGCGGCAATCAGCCCGCTGGACAGCGACATGGGAACTCCAGGCAACCAAAGACACCCGGGCCTCCCGCCCGGACGGACAGTCTCGCACGATGGCAGGGGTTCGTCAGTGTCGACCAAGGTCGTGGCGTGGCGGGGTGTCGCAGGGTTGAGGGCTGTCAGCGTCCCAAAGTGTGCATCGCCGCCAGTTGCCCCTGAAAAGCGTTCGCGATTTGATCAGTAAAATAGATAATGGTTAGAGATATTACCCGTTATATAGATATTCGATTTGGCTCTATGATGAGCTCCACCTCACCAGAGGACTGGAGTTCATCATGACCTGCACCCACATTGCCAAACCCGGTATCAAGCCGTTTCGTCACTTGCAGCACCCCATGGAAGTCATTCGCCAGTTCACCCCCAACTGGTTTTCCGCCACCATGGGCACCGGCGTATTGGCTTTGGCATTGGCACAGTTGCCCGGCGACTATCCGGTTCTGCACACCGTCGCCGAAGGCCTTTGGCTGTTCAATATTGCGCTGTTTCTGTTGTTCACGACCCTGTACGCCGCGCGCTGGACCTTGTTCTACGACGAGGCGCGACGAATTTTTGCTCACTCCACTGTTTCGATGTTCTTCGGCACGATTCCCATGGGGCTGGCGACCATCATCAACGGCTTCCTGCTGTTTGGTCTGCCGCGTTGGGGGGACGGCGTGATCGCGCTGGCCGAAGTGCTGTGGTGGCTGGATGTGGCGATGTCGCTGGCGTGCGGGGTGCTGATTCCCTACATGATGTTCACCCGCCAGGAACACAGCATCGACCAAATGACCGCCGTCTGGTTGCTGCCAGTCGTGGCGGCGGAAGTAGCCGCTGCCAGTGGTGGCTTGCTGGCGCCGCATCTGGCGGATGCCCATTCGCAACTGGTGGTTCTGGTGACCAGCTACGTCCTTTGGGCATTTTCCCTGCCGGTGGCGTTCAGCCTTCTGACGATTCTGCTGTTGCGCATGGCCCTGCACAAATTGCCCCACGAGAACATGGCCGCTTCCAGCTGGCTGGCATTGGGGCCGATCGGCACCGGCGCGTTGGGGATGTTGCTGTTGGGGGCGGATGCTCCTGCGATCTTTGCTGCCAACGGTATGGCGGGGATCGGCGAGATTGCCGCCGGGCTCGGTCTGGTCGCAGGCATCACCTTGTGGGGCTTTGGCTTGTGGTGGATGTTGACGGCGGTCCTGATCACGCTGCGTTATCTGCGCGCTGGCATTCCTTTCAATCTTGGCTGGTGGGGCTTTACCTTTCCGTTGGGTGTCTATTCTCTGGCAACGTTGAAACTGGCCAGCACCCTGCACCTGACATTTTTCAGTGTGGTCGGTTGTGCACTGGTGGCGCTGTTGGCGGTGATGTGGCTGATCGTAGGCAAACGCACTGTCCAGGGCGCCTGGAGAGGGGAGTTGTTTGTCTCACCCTGTATTGCAGGATTAAAGAAATAACCGGCAAAGTTTAGGTAATGTGTGGCCTGGATCGACGTTCGACATTCCAATCAGAGAACCCGGCCACTTTTACCCAACATCAGGGAAACATGGAAGATGAGTCACCCCTCACAGTTCACCTTGCTACGCACCCGGCGTTTCCTGCCGTTCTTCATCACCCAGTCCCTCGGGGCGTTCAACGACAACGTCTTCAAGCAGTCGTTGATCCTCGCCATCTTGTACAAACTCACCATCGACGGTGACCGCTCGATCTGGGTCAACCTGTGTGCGTTGTTATTCATCCTGCCGTTTTTCCTGTTCTCGGCGCTGGCCGGGCAGTTCGGCGAAAAGTTCGCCAAGGACGCGCTGATCCGTCTGATCAAGCTCGGCGAAATAGTCATCATGGCGGTCGGCGCGGTCGGCTTCATGTTCGATCACCTGTCGCTGATGCTGGTGGCGCTGTTCGCCATGGGCACGCACTCGGCGCTGTTCGGTCCGGTGAAATATTCGATCCTGCCGCAAGCCCTGCAAGAAGATGAACTGGTCGGTGGCAACGGTCTGGTGGAAATGGGCACGTTCCTGGCGATCCTCGCCGGGACCATCGGCGCCGGGATCATGATGTCGTCCACTCATTACGCTCCGGTCGTGTCCACGGCGATCATCGGCATTGCCGTGCTCGGTTACCTGGCCAGTCGCAGCATCCCACGGGCCGCCGCGTCCGCCCCGGAAATGCGTCTGAACTGGAACATCTTCAGCCAGTCCTGGGCTACGTTGAAATTGGGCCTGGGGCAAACCCCGGCGGTGTCGCGGTCAATTGTCGGCAATTCGTGGTTCTGGTTTGTCGGGGCAATTTACCTGACGCAAATCCCTGCCTATGCCAAGGAGTGGATGCACGGTGACGAGACCGTTGTAACGCTGATTCTGACGGTGTTTTCGGTCGGCATCGCCGTCGGTTCGATGCTTTGCGAAAGGCTCTCCGGGCGCAAAGTCGAAATTGGCCTGGTGCCGTTCGGTTCGTTCGGCCTGACCGTGTTTGGCTTGCTGCTGTGGTGGCATTCCGGCGGAATTCCGGAAAGCGCTGCGGGCCATGGCTGGATCGAGATTCTCGGCTTTGGTCACACCTGGCTGGTGCTGCTCGACATCCTCGGCCTCGGTGTCTTCGGTGGTTTCTATATTGTGCCGCTGTATGCGCTGATCCAGTCACGCACCGCCGAGAACGAGCGGGCGCGAGTGATTGCCGCCAACAACATTCTCAACGCGTTGTTCATGGTGGTGTCGGCGATCGTCTCGATCATCCTGCTGAGCCTGGCCGATCTGTCGATTCCGCAATTGTTCCTCGTAGTGTCGCTGCTCAACATCGGCGTCAACGCCTACATCTTCAAGATTGTTCCCGAGTTCACCATGCGTTTCATGATCTGGCTGCTCAGCCATTCCATGTACCGCGTGGAGCATCGCAACCTGCATCTGATTCCCGATGAAGGCGCCGCGTTGCTGGTGTGCAACCACGTCTCCTTCGTCGATGCCCTGCTGATTGGCGGTGCGGTGCGTCGGCCGATTCGCTTTGTCATGTACTACAAAATCTACAACCTGCCGGTATTGAACTTCATCTTCCGCACGGCGGGGACGATTCCGATTGCGGGGCGGCAGGAAGATATCCAGATCTACGAACAGGCCTTCACGCGCATCGCCCGGTATCTGAAGGAGGGCGAGTTGGTGTGCATTTTCCCCGAGGGTAAACTGACGGAGGATGGCGAGATCAACGAGTTCAAGGGTGGGCTGACGCGGATTCTCGAAGAGACGCCCGTACCGGTGATTCCGCTGGCCTTGCAGGGGCTGTGGGGGAGTTTCTTCAGCCGTGATCCGGGCAAGGGATTGTTTCGCCGATTGTGGTCGCGGGTGACGTTGGTGGCGGGGCCGGCTGTTGAAGCGGCTGAGCCAGCAGAGTTACAGCGGGTGGTGGGAGAATTGCGGGGCGCCGTCAGGTAGTGGGTGTCTGTGCCGACCCAATCGCGGGCTTGCCCGCGATTGGGTCAGCCGCTTAAGCGCTGACCTTAAGCCCAACCAGTCCGGCAATAATCAACGCCACACTGGCCAGCCGAAAGAGCGCCATCGACTCACCAAACAAAATGATCCCGGCAATCACCGTGCCTACAGCGCCAACACCTGTCCAGATCGCATAGGCCGTGCCCAGCGGCAATTCCTTCATGGCAAGGCCCAGCAAACCCAGGCTGATCGCCATGGCCGCAACGGTGAGTGCCGTGGGGATCGGACGGCTGAAACCGTCCGTGTACTTCAGGCCGACGGCCCAACCGACTTCGAACAGGCCGGCGAAAAACAGAATGATCCAGGACATGAAAGACCCTCATCGATTGACGGGGTCGTCCCCAGATTAATGACTCGATCGAGTCGCAAGGTCGTCCTCGCGTTGCGCAATATAGTGCCCAGCATTAATCCGGGGATCAAGTTTGCGGATCATTCGGTGGCTTGCTGACCTGCGATCTTCCGGTCTTCTTTCTCGCTCATTCGGCGGAAATACGTCGAGAGCAGTGCCCCGGAAATATTGTGCCAGACGCTGAACAATGCACTCGGCACTGCCGCCAGCGGCGAGAAATGCGCACTGGCCAGTGCGGCGCCCAACCCGGAGTTCTGCATGCCGACTTCCAGGGCCAGCGACTTGCGCTGGGCCAATGGCAACTTGAACACGCGGCCGGTGAAGTAGCCCAGCAGGTAACCGAAGCTGTTGTGCAACATGACCACCGCCATGATCAGTAAGCCCGATTCGGCGATTTTTGCCTGGCTGGCGGCGACGACGGCCGTGACGATAATCACGATGCTCACCACCGAAACCAGCGGCAACACCTCCACCGCGTGTCGGACCTTGTCGCCGAGCAGGCGCTGGGCAACTACGCCCAACACGATCGGCAGCAGCACGACTTGCAGGATCGACCAGAACAACTCCATGAACGAGACCGGCAGCCAGGCCGATGCGAGCAACCAGATCAGCGCCGGGGTCAACAGCGGGGCGAGGAGGGTGGTGACGGCCGCGATGGCCACCGACAACGCTAGATCGCCGCGTGCCAGCCAAGTCATCACGTTCGACGAAGTGCCGCTTGGGCAGCAGCCGACCAGAATCACGCCAACGGCGATTTCCGGCGGCAAATGAAACGCCTGGCAGAGCAACCACGCCACGCCGGGCATGATCACGAAATGCGCCACCACCCCGAGGGCCACACGCCATGGATGGCGTGCGACTTCAGCGAAGTCTTCAAGTTTGAGGGTCAGGCCCATGCCGAACATCACCAGCCCCAGTAAGGGCACGATGGCACCTTTAAGGCCGATGAACCATGCCGGTTGCAGGAACGCCACGACAGCGAAAATCAATACCCAGTAAGCGAAGGTGTTGCCGACAAAACGACTCAGTGCAGCCAGTGCGCGCATGGCCTGATCCTTGTTTTTAGTTACACCACAAAACATTGTGGGAGCTGGCTTGCCAGCAATATTGATGTGTCAGACTCCATTTGAGCCCTCTGTAACACCGCTATCGCTGGCAAGCCAGCTCCCACAGTTGACCCTGTTCCGTCAGTTTGAACAGATTGGGTTTAGATCCCCTGCGGAGTCTCTTCGCCACCCAGTGCTTCAACCAGCGCCGGCAGGAAGTCGCCGAACGTCAGCATCATCAGGGTAAAGCTGGCATCCAGTTGGCCAAGTGCTTCGTCGCCGCCGTCCTGTTCTGCCTGGTCTTGCAGCAGGTCTTCAAACTTCAGGCGCTTGACCACCATCTTGTCGTCGAGCACGAAGGACAACTTGTCCTGCCAGGCCAGCGACAGTTGGGTCACCACTTTGCCGGTGCTCAGGTGCAGCTGGATTTCTTCGCTGGTCAGGTCCTGGCGCTTGCAACGCACAATGCCGCCGTCTTCGTGGGTGTCGCGCAGTTCGCACTCGTCCAGCACAAAGAAGTCGTCTGCAGCTTTCTGGGTGGTAACCCATTCGGTCATGGTGGCGGTCGGCGACATCTTCACCGTCAGCGGACGCACCGGCAGGGTGCCGATCACTTCACGCAGGGTGGACAGCAGGTCTTCGGCACGTTTCGGGCTGGCCGAGTTGACGAGGATCAAGCCCTGTTTCGGCGCGATGGCGGCGAAGGTCGACGAGCGGCGAATAAAGGCGCGAGGCAGGAAGGCCTGGATGATTTCATCCTTGATCTGGTCGCGTTCCTTCTTATAGACCTTGCGCATTTGCTCGGCTTCGATCTCTTCGACCTTTTCCTTCACCGCGTCACGCACGACGCTGCCTGGCAGGATACGTTCTTCCTTGCGCGCGCTGATCAGCAGGAAATCGCCGCTGACGTGTACCAGCGGCGCATCTTCGCCCTTGCCGAACGGTGCGACGAAACCGTAGGTGGTCAACTCCTGGCTTGCACATGGGCGCGCCAGTTTGGTGGCCAGTGCAGTTTCCAACGCCTCGGCATCAACAGGCAGATCTTGGGTCAGGCGATAGATAAGCAGGTTTTTGAACCACATGGGGTGAGTCTCTCCTTTATACAAAGGCGGGCATTATTGTCCTCCGTGTGCCATAGGCCAACCCTTCTCTAAGCCTTTGGAAGGCATCAGAAAATTAATTAAAAAAGTGCTTGCCAGAGGTAGGGTCGCTCCGTAGAATGCGCGCCACACCGAAGCGAAGGGTGATTAGCTCAGCTGGGAGAGCGTCTGCCTTACAAGCAGAATGTCGGCGGTTCGATCCCGTCATCACCCACCATTCGTTTCAAGTGTTACGCGCAGCGGTAGTTCAGTCGGTTAGAATACCGGCCTGTCACGCCGGGGGTCGCGGGTTCGAGTCCCGTCCGCTGCGCCATATTCGGTAACCTGGAACACTGAACGCCAGGTCACCACGGAAAAACCCGCTAAAGCGGGTTTTTTTCTGTCTCGAGTTTGTACGGTTTTACCCGCGGGATGTGTCGTTTCACCGGTTTTCGGATTTATTTGAAAAAAATTCAATTAAATCAACACTTTATGAAAACTTGTGGCATAATGCGCCCCGTAACGAAGCGAAGGGTGATTAGCTCAGCTGGGAGAGCGTCTGCCTTACAAGCAGAATGTCGGCGGTTCGATCCCGTCATCACCCACCATTCGTTTCAAGCGTTTCGCGCAGCGGTAGTTCAGTCGGTTAGAATACCGGCCTGTCACGCCGGGGGTCGCGGGTTCGAGTCCCGTCCGCTGCGCCATATTCGGTAACCTGGAATACTGAACGCCAGGTCACCACACAGAAAGCCCGCTTTATGCGGGCTTTTTGCTGTCTGGCGTTTAGCAAACTGGCCGTCCGGGCGGGCGTTTGAGCCTTTGCCCAGGCCTGCTACGTCCCGGTGTTGCGGGCGTGGCGGTAATCGCTGATCGCCTCGTAAACCGCTTTGCGCAGGCGATTGATGCCGCCAATCGGGCGATGCGCCTCCAAACCGAACCACGGATTGAACGACAGGTTGTCGCATTGCAGATTCAGCGCCGGCGTATCGAAATCCTGCGGCGGCAAAGTGATCCTCGCCACTGTCTCGAAGGGGGAGTCCTGCTCGCGCCATTCGATACTGGTGTCCTCAATCGGCATGTATTTGTTCGCATCCTGGCGCTGGACCTGCAGAACAAAGCACGCCGGCACCCGGTCCGTGGACAATTGCTGGTTCAACGCGCTGCGCAGGAAGTTCGGCAGATCCTGATTCTGCCTGGGCAAGGCGTAGGCCGGGCAATTATCCGGATCCGGCATCACCCGAAACTTCGCATTGGCCTCACCGAATTTGTATGGCGATACAGAGAAATAGGTGGTTTGCGTCGGGCTCTCCGGCGGCGGCGATAACGTTGCCAGCGCAATAAATAGATGGCGAACCTGCCAGGTTCGCGGATCCCAGCCCGGAAAAAATGCCCTGATTTTTTGCCCATCGGCTTGCGCCGCTACGTTCTGGCGATACTCGGCGACATCGCTGACAAAGAAGTTTGGGTGGCTGAACATCACAAAGTCCTGTTCATGCTGGCCCTGGCGATCAGCGAGCAGCTGCGCACCCGGAACCTCAAGCAGTTTGATCGCCATGCCTCGGGCGTCGCGAATGCTGTCGAACTGAGGATAGGCATTGCCGTTGGACAGTCGCATGGTGGCCTGCCAGACCTTGCCCGGTTCACTGAACACGCCCTGACGCAGATCTTGCGCCAGTTGCGGCAATACCTGCACCTGGGCCTTGACACAGCCATGGGCCTTGGCGTGGGCGTCACGCAGATATCGGGTGCTTTCACGGTGTTGATCGACAATGCGCACCGCGGTCTGGATCACGTCCTGGGTCATCGCCGCTTCGCCGTCCGGAATTTGCTCCTGTGCGGAGACGGGGCCACGGTGCTGCCAGGCGAACCATGCAACAGCCAGGGCCCAGACAAGCAGGCCGGCACCCAGCACAATGAGCACGGTTTTGCCGAGCAGACGGCCCAGCCGCAACCACAGACGGGCAAGCAAGGGCAGTTCCTTTTTGAAGGTGGTCATGATCATGGCAGTTGTGCCTCCAGCGGGCCGCCCAATACTTTCAAGTACTCCAGCAGTGCCCAGCGTTCTTCGGGCAGCAAAAGCCGGCCGATGACACCTCGGCCGCGCTCACCTGCGCGGAATTCATGGCCGCTGTTGTGGTTGCCGGTGATGCGCGTATCGAACAGGAACCCATTGGTGAAGGCTTCGGTGCGATAGCCCAAATGCCGGGGGTCGTATTCGGGGGTGCCTTTATAGAAGGTTGTCGCGCGTTCATCCTGAGGCGACAGCAACTGATAAAGGCTGGGCACCGAGCCGTTATGCAGAAACGGTGCCGTCGCCCACACCCCTTCCAGTGGACGAGCCTTGTAGGCGACTTTTTCGCGAACACCAATGGGCAGGCCGAAGCCATCGAGCCGAGGCTTCTCCTGTGGCGTCACACCAGCTTCGCGGTACGCGCGCCTCTCGACGAACGCGGTGATGTAGGCAAGGCCCTTGGCCACCGAAAGCTGACTCAGGTCCAGCGGTTCCTTGGGAGTGGGGTGCAACTTAACGTCCATCTGCTCGAGTTCTGCGAGATTCCATTGCAGGGCGGTCACGTCGAATCGGTGGTTGGCGATGTTGTTGGCCGCGCCCGGATCCGTGCCGATGACGTCCACGGGCAGCATGGGCAGGTGTTGCACCCAGCGCTCACCTTCCTGAATCTTGCGCGGGACGTGGCAGCCGGCGCAGTTTTCGGCAAACAGTGCGCGGCCCTTGGCTGCCAACGGTTTGTCGACAACGCCAAGCAGCGCTTCTGGCCAGGCGGGTGGTTTCAGGCGTTGCAGGGTTTCTTCGATCGCATGCAGATCGCGCACGCGGACACTGGAGGCGTAGCGCTCATCGCCTTGCAGGGGCTGGCCGTCGACGTCGAAAAAATTCAACGTCGCGCCGACGCCCAGCGCTTCGCCGATGTTGCGCGCCATGGGCTGTTGCGCCGAGCCGTTCCATTGGACCCAGTCGAACGTCCACATGTCCCACAGCTGTGGATAATCCACGGGAGCGTTGGCGACACGATAGTTGGCGGGGGAAATGGCGTCGCCGAAGGTCGCATTGGCAATTCGGCCAAACGCATCGGTGCGGCCAGGTCCTTCCTCGGTGGGGTAAAGGCCGCGATGGGTGTCATTCCAGGCGACTTTGAGGAACGTGTTCAGCGAATCTTTGAAGTCTTTGCGCAGTTGTTCATGACCCGCGTCGTAATTTTCCCCCAGCACCCGGCGGGCAAACCGCTCGAACTTCCACGGGTTGTAGTAAGTGGACGTCAGGCTGGCGACCAATGCCTGTCCGAAACTGCCGCCGCGCAATGTGGGAACGCTGGAGGGCAATACATGTTGCGCTGAGCCGCCATCGATACGCACCGACTGGCCGTTGAACCGCAATTCTCCGGTGTGGCAAGCGGCGCAAGTTATGTCCAGATATTGCTCCGGACTTCCGGGATTTCGGTGCCGGGCGAAGCCAACGGGCAAGTTGCCGGGATTGTTTGGCGTGGATTTTTGCCCAGGATCCACCAGGAAACCAAAGCGAGCCAGATACTCGGGGGAGGCGAAGCGCTGTTGCGAGAACGGCAGTTCGAGGGACTCAAACCACGCGTAGCGCAGGCCTTTGACTTGCGTGCCTTGGGGGGTGAAGTAATAGGTTTGTCGCTCTTCTTCAGTCCATTGGTTCAGGTAATGCACCTGCTGCGGCGGCGTATAGAAGGGCAGTTCCGGGTTGGCGACGTAGTACAGGACCACGGTCAGGCCAGCAGCCAATAGAAGAAGGACCACAACCAGCAAGCGGAAGAAGAGGCGCAAGATGAACATCCTTGTCGATTTTTCTTCCGTTATGCCTGAGTGGCCAATTAGCGGCAAGAGGCCATTACGCCAGATGTTGTGAGGGTAAAACTGCCTCCGCGAGATCAATCTGACAGAAGTTTCATCATCCCCATTTGCAAAAGCGTTTAAACACCTGAACTTATCGCAAATCTCTGGCTCTCATGCCGGTAGCCATTGGTCGTGGCGGCCTGATAAGCTCGCGGCTTTACTCGATTGCCCTTTCGGCGCATGAACAAGGAAATAGCATGAAACAGCATCGGTTGGCGGCGGCGGTTGCCCTGGTTAGCCTGGTACTTGCGGGTTGCGACTCGCAGACCAGCGTAGAGCTGAAAACCCCGGCGCAAAAAGCTTCCTACGGCATTGGCCTGAACATGGGCAAGAGCCTGGCTCAGGAAGGCATGGATGACCTGGACTCCAAAGCCGTAGCCCAAGGCATCGAAGATGCCGTCGGCAAGAAAGAACAGAAGCTCAAAGACGAAGAATTGGTGGAAGCGTTCGCCGCACTGCAAAAGCGCGCCGAAGAACGTATGGCCAAAATGAGCGAAGAGTCGGCAGCTGCCGGCAAGAAATTCCTCGAAGAAAACGCCAAGAAAGCTGGCGTAGTGACCACCGCTTCAGGCTTGCAGTATGAAGTGGAAAAGAAAGCTGACGGCGCTCAGCCCAAGCCGACTGACGTAGTGACCGTTCACTACACCGGGAAGCTGACCAACGGCACCGTATTCGACAGCTCCGTCGAGCGCGGCAGCCCGATTGATCTGCCGGTCAGCGGTGTGATCCCGGGTTGGGTCGAAGGCCTGCAACTGATGCACGTTGGCGAGAAGTACAAGTTGTACATTCCTAGCGAACTGGCTTACGGCGCTCAGAGCCCAAGTCCAGCCATCCCGGCCAATTCGGTGCTGGTGTTTGACCTGGAACTGCTGGGCATCAAGGATCCGGCAAAAGAAGACGCAGCCAAGTAATTCGGCGCCTCTAGCAAAAGCAACGCCTCGCTCATGCGGGGCGTTGTTGCATCTGGCATCTGGCGTGGGTAAACAAACGAACAGATGCTGTAGGCTGGAGTCATAGGCAATGTAGGACCGGCGCTAACCGTGCCGAACCTTCAAGTCAATGAAATATTGGGTTTTTTTGATGAGTAAAAAACGCCCGATCTAAGCGCAGCCCTTGTGTTACGGGGCTTTCAGCCGTGAAAAGCAGGTCTGTTCACAAGGTTATCCACAATTTGTGTGGATAACATTTGCGTGGGAGGAATGATGAAAGCACCCTGGAATTTCGCTCGATTCTTGCCACTGGCCGGACGCCTGATTGCACGTGGGCGTTTGCCGACCTTGTTGTTCGCAGTGGCCAGCAAAGGTGCCAGCCAGGGCAACCGGTTGGGCAAACTCAAAGACGATCTGCGCCTGTTGCAGGCGCTTTGCCTGGCGTATTGGCGCGGCGAGTACCGTGCCATCAGCCCTAAAGCGTTGGTATCCGTGGTGGCGGGCTTGATGTATTTTCTTAGTCCGGTGGACGCGATCCCGGATTTCCTGCCGTTGTTCGGCATGATCGATGACATCGCCGTACTCGCCTGGTTGATGAAAGTCCTCGACGATGAGCTCAACGCGTTCCGTGCCTGGCGTAAACGTCAGGTGCCGGAGAAACTTGCTGTGGTCGAGCGCTTGCCGGATACCCCGGAGCAACTTCAACTTCAGGGACCGAAAAAAAGATGAGCCGAACCCGTCTGATCCTCAGATAGATACCCCCCGCGACCTTAGCCGCTGTTAGGATTACACTTCTAGGGAAAAGTGCCGACTCGCTAAGTGTTGTTGTCCTACGGGGTAGTCATGGATATTCAGATAATTACACGCGAAGGCGAGCCCGAATATGCGGTTCTGCCATGGGCTCAGTATCAGGCTCTACTGAAAGCAGCAGGCCTCAACGAAACACCGTCGCGTCCGGCCCCAGCGCCATTGGCGACGACCCAGGACCCGATCCTTCCAGGTCTTGATCAACTACGCAGTTTGCGCGAAGGGAAGGGCATCGCCATTGAGGCGTTGGCCCGCACGGTAGGTATCAGCCCGTCTTATCTAGCCATGATCGAAAGTGGCGAGCGACTGCCCGACGCCGCGATTCGTCGCAGCCTGGCCTGGGAGTTGACGGTGCCCGGATGGAGGGATGAATCGTGAGCGTACGCATCAGTCGTCAACACTGGGACGGATTGTTGGGCGAACTGGATCAGGCGCGCCGACAGCGCCATCTTCTGACTTATCGGGCATTGCTGGAGCGTTTGCAGTTGCCGACGCCTGCCATGCAAACCCTGACCGCAGCGCTTGAACACCTGGCCGCGCTGGACGCCAAGGCCGAGCAGCCGCTGCGCAGTTCGCTGGTGATCAGCCAGGGCGCCAGCCGCCTGCCGCGCACCGGTTTCTTTGAATGTGTCGAGCGACTGGGGCGTTTCTCCGGGCCATCCGATGGTGTCGCTGCAGCATCGTGGCACGCCTCGGAAGTGGTGCGTGTTTTCGAATACGAATACCCGGAATCGGCGGAAGCCTGAATGTTTTTTCGACTCAAGGCGCGGGCCGGCTACTGGCTGGCGCGCAGGCTGTTTCACTGGTCATGGTTCGTGCGTCAACCGCGTGGCTGGAAGTGGCTTGAAGGCCAGTTCGCCCGCATGGCGAACCTGGGCGATGTCGGCGCCCAGAGCTTCTATGGCCACATCCTGACCTTCCGCGGCGTCGGTCTGGGGGCTCGCGAGGAAGGCGTGCGTCTGCTGCGTCTGGCGGCATTGGCCGGGGACGGCAAGGCGGCCTATCAAGTGGGTATGATCAGTCTCGCCGGGACACCGAGCAAGGCACCGGATCCGGCTGAAGCCGCGCGGTTCTGGGGCATTGCCGCGAAGGCCGGACATCCACTGGCAGAGATCAAGTTGAAGGAACTGGCCTCCCGCGATTCTCTGAAGTGACGGCGTCTTATCTGGCAAAAAAACGTGGCGTAGGGACTGATCCCTACGCCGCGTTTTCGTTTTAGCGAATCGCCCTACATCAACCTCATCCTTCCCTGACTTCTTTCCCCGCTTAACCCACGCAAAGTCCATCGCGCCCAATTTCCTGCGCGAAGGATTGCTTATGTTCGACCCGGTTTTTTATGTGGTTCCTGATGTTTCGGTGGGCTGATGGATCACATCGCCCGCATTGAGCTCGAGCTCGACAGCTTCCCGGACACCCTGACGCTTTACCGCCAACAGCTCGAACGCTGGTTCAGCCAGACCGCCGACAAGGTCAGCCATGCCACGGACATGCCTTCGCTGATGGGCATGGAGCGGGTGATCAAACTGGGTAACACCAGCACCGTAGTCAGCAGCGCTGATGACGACTTTTTTTCGTCGGTTGCGCAGTGTCCGCAGGGCGGGATTCTGCACATCGAGAGCAAATTCGAGTCGGTCCATGACATTCCGCTGGGGAACATTCAGGTCGATGTGATCGCCGTTGATGGCGGTGAAACGAAGACGCTCACGCTGGATGAAAACGGCCGAGGCCAGTTCAAGGGCGAGGCCGGCAAGTTCTACCGCGTGCGAGTGCAGAGCGAGGTCACGCCGCAGCAGGTTGATGAGCTGTTCCAATCCTACGACGGGCTGACGCAGACGCTGGAGCAGTGGCTGCGCAGCGAGTGGCAAAGGTTCAAGCCGCAGTGGTCGCAACAGTCGGCCTCGGCGTCATTGGCGGCTGTGGGCAACGGGATGTTGGCCGGGAGCTGGGCGGCGATC
The DNA here is from genome assembly GCF_001945365.1 of Pseudomonas reinekei. Lineage (GTDB taxonomy): Bacteria > Pseudomonadota > Gammaproteobacteria > Pseudomonadales > Pseudomonadaceae > Aquipseudomonas > Aquipseudomonas reinekei. Next base: position 688 of record NZ_MSTQ01000016.1, on the reverse strand, counting down.
GAGGCTGTCTGGGATGGCCTCGGCGAGCTGAGCGACATTCTGAAAGATCCCCGGGCTTACGCCGACAAACTCGGCGCCAGCGCAGGCGAGTTGGCCGCACTGGCCGACAGTGCGCCCGACCTGATCGAAAAGGCCATGTTGCTGGCCAGCGATGAAGCGGCGTTGTGCCTGTTGTTGCGTACCGCGACGTTGTGGCTCGAGGCGTTGCCGCCGACCTACATCGCAGGCTCCTCGGCGGAGGCCATTTCCAGGGTTGTGGTCGGCGTGGTCATCGACCTGCTGATCGGCATCGTGCTGAGCATGGTGGGTGTCGGTATCGCATGGCTGAGTGTGCGCCTGATGAAGTACGGCGCGCAGCTGTGTCAGGCCGTCATGGGCTTTGTGAAGGCGATGGTCGCGATCATCAATCCCTTCATGGGGCATGTCGATCGCTACAAAAAAGTGGCCGCACGGGGTGTCGCGGCGGGCCTGAAAAAAGGCCGGATGGAGTTGCGCTGGAAGGGCCGCAATAACACTTCGTTGAAAAAGGACGAGCCCTTCGACGATGCCCCGGCCCAAGCGAAAAACCCCAACGGCGACAGCGCCGATTCCGCCGAGCGCACTGCCACCCACGGCTGCCCGGTGTCGCTGGTCACCGGCGAAGAACTGCTGACCCTGACCGATGGTTTTCTGGATGGTGTGCTGCCAT
>NZ_MSTQ01000015.1 GCF_001945365.1 Pseudomonas reinekei | reverse complement strand
AAAAGAACTGGTGCGAGTGCGGGCCGCGCCTTTGCGGACGGCGCGGGTGTGGTCCTCCGGGTCTTCGGTTAATCCGTTAAACCGCGCCAGCGCTTCCTGCTGCGTGGTGTTGGGCGCGTCATATTCGGCGGGCATCCTGACCCACAAAAAGGTCGCGGCGTCTTTGCCCAGGGCGATGCTTTTGGCAACGTCATCGGGTTTGTCCAGGCCGGCAGTGGTCGGGCTGCCCTGGATGGCTTCGCCGCCAAACATCTGCGGCGCATGGGGCGGGGTCAGGGCCTCGGCATTGATCAGGCGTTCCTGGCCTTCGAGGACCGACGCCTGCGAGGCAATGCCCAAGCCCCAGGATTGACCCGGATAACGGTGCTCGCCGGGGGCGCGCAGGAATTCGGGTTGCGGCGACTTGCCCACGAGCACCGGCTCGCCGTCACGCTGGCGCTTGGTCCACAGCCGTTGATAAAAGCCCATCGATTGCAGCACCATCATCGCCGGTCGCCCATCGGGCGTGGCATCGGGCACGCCGTAGGTGCCAATGCCTTGCACATCATCCAGCGCCACGGTGGTGTCATCCGGGCAAAAATACACATACACCTTGCCGCGATTGTCGCGCTCGGGAAACATAAGACGCCCCGGGGTCATTCACGCCGTGCAGGAAAATCACCACGCCTGGCAGGTCTCGCGGCACCGCAATGTTGCGATCCGTGGCTCTATTCGGCAGCAAACGACTCGTGCTGGTGGCGATCACTGTGTTGTCCGTATAGCTCATGCGTTCCATATCCTTTTGAAATCATGTTCCTCTTGCTGATCCACAGAGGAGCAGTGTCCTTTTACTGAGAGGTTTCAATAGTCGGTCCGTATTGATCCGGCAGGCTCATGACCGACGAGTCATCGGCGTACTCGATTCTCGGATTTTGAACGTTGGCATCCGTGCCGTTGCGATGCCGTCGCTTGCGCCCGATGCATCGCTGCCGACATTTCATCGATCACCCATTCGTTGATACGACACGGCTCAACCATCCTCCAGATCGATTTGTTATGTCCGAGGTGATGATGGTTGACTGAGCGGTGATGGCTGGACGTTAGCGGGCGCAAATTCACCGGCACAATCGTGGCGATGTGGTGGCTCTGTATGGTTTTTTAGCGGGTGAAAGGCGTGTAGATGCGTAGATGCTGGGGCGGAGTTGAAAAACAGATTTAATGTTCAAAATGTAAACCAGAACAGTCCTAGGAACCGTCTTACGCGCACAACGAATGTTGCTTGAGGTACACCGTATTTTGCCTGGATGTAGTGATGCCCGGGAGGGGTGGATAGAGGCCATGCATGAGCATGGAGAGGGTAAAAAAACCCGCACGAGGTGCAATGCTGTTCAGTTAAGAGATAGAGCGAGCAATCAGTAACCTGTGGCGAGGGAGCTTGCTCCCTCGCCACAGATACAATGTTCGTCCTTAACTGAACAGCATTACGCCAAGGCGGGGTTTCAGGCGATCAGCCAAGGTCAGACTTTGGGCGCCACACCGGCACAGCCCTTCGGCGCGAACTCCTGATCGACCGTCGTGGAGCAAGTCCAACCGGTCAGGGCGCGTTTCAGGGTGATGGTTTGATTCAGCACCGGCCCTGGAGCATTCAGAATCGTACAGGCGATTTCACCCGTCCCGTCAGCCGCCTTGCCCGAGGCGGTGGTGGTGCAGTTGGACGTCGTTGCCGTACCACCCACTTTTGTCAGGTCCGGGTCGGTTCCCTGGTTCATCAAGTCTTCAAATGGCACCTTCAACGCCGAAATCTCCGCCAGCCCCGCCGTAACCTTGGCCCGCGCCTGGTACTTGGAGTACGCCGGTATCGCAAACGTCGCGAGAATGCCGATGATTGCCACCACGATCAGCAGCTCGATCAGGGTAAAACCTTTTTGAGTCTTCATAGCCAGCCTCCGTGCATGAGTCGAAATCTCATGATCTGAACCTGTCGCAGCACAGCCCATGCCAAGCCCGGTATGCCGTGTTGGCGGGGTACTCGCCGGGCTTAAAGACCTTTCCTACTCCCAGGATCCGCACTATCTGACACTTTTTGTCACCTCGGGGCCGCTGGTTTGGTTCCGCCGCTTGACTAGGCTATAAGTCATGAATTGTCTGCATCCGGTATCCCCATGAATGACATCGCCCTCAGCGGTCTGGCCAAACAGTTGGTCCTGGCCGAGCTGCTCACTGACAAAAGCGCGCGACAGGCGTATCAGCAAGCCCAACGCAACCGTATGTCCCTGGTCAGCTACCTGGTGCAGAACAAACTGGTGAAAAGCCGTCAGGTCGCCGAGATCGCCTCGGAACACTTCGGCATGGCGCTGCTGGACCTGCATGCCCTGGACAACGACATGCAGCCCAAGGGCCTGGTCAGCGAGAAGCTGGTCCGCCAGCATCACGCCCTGCCTCTCTGGCGCCGTGGCAACAAGTTGTTCGTCGGGGTTTCCGATCCGACCAACCATCAGGCGATCAACGACATCCAGTTCAGTACCGGGCTCACCACCGAAGCGATCCTGGTCGAAGACGACAAGCTCAGCGATGCCATCGATAAATTCTTCGACAGCCATGGCACAGGCCTGGAAGACATTGCCGACGTTGACCTCGATGGCCTGGACATCGAGGCCACCGATGATAAAAACCAGGACGCAATCGGCGCTCAGGAGGCCGATGACGCACCGGTGGTGCGCTTCGTCCATAAGATGTTGCTCGACGCGATCAGGAGCGGATCTTCAGACCTGCATTTCGAGCCCTACGAAAAGCACTACCGCGTGCGCATGCGTACCGATGGCGTGTTGCATGAAGTCGCCAGGCCGCCGATCCAGCTGGCCAGCCGCATCGCCGCACGCCTGAAAGTCATGGCCAGCCTCGACATCTCCGAACGTCGCAGGCCACAGGACGGCCGGATCAAAATGCGCCTGTCCAAAAGCAAGTCCATCGACTTTCGGGTCAATACCTTGCCGACCCTGTGGGGCGAAAAAGTGGTGATCCGGATTCTCGACCCCACCAGCGCGCAAATGGGCATCGACGCCCTTGGGTATGAGCCCGACCAGAAAGACCTGTACATGGCGGCGCTGAAACAGCCGCAAGGCATGATTCTGGTGACTGGCCCCACCGGCTCGGGCAAAACCGTGTCGCTCTACACCGGGCTGAACATTCTCAATACCGTGGACATCAACATTTCGACCGCCGAAGACCCGGTCGAAATCAACATGGAAGGCATCAACCAGGTCAACGTCAATCCCAAGCAGGGCATGGATTTCGCCCAGGCGTTGCGCTCGTTCCTGCGTCAGGACCCGGACGTGATCATGGTCGGCGAAATCCGCGATCTCGAAACCGCCGAAATCGCCATCAAGGCTGCCCAGACCGGGCACCTGGTATTGTCGACCCTACACACCAACAGCGCCGCGCAAACCCTGACCCGCCTGCACAACATGGGCATCCAGGGCTTCAATATCGCCACTTCCGTCAGCCTGATCATCGCCCAGCGCCTGGCGCGCAAACTGTGCAGCCATTGCCGAGTCCCGGTGGAGATTCCCCGCGAAACGTTGCTCAAGGAAGGTTTTCCCGAGGAACGCATCGGCACCTTCACGATCTATGGACCGGTCGGCTGCGATCACTGCAACGGCGGCTACAAAGGGCGGGTGGGGATTTATGAAGTGGTGAAGAACACGACGGACCTGCAACGACTGATCATGGCCGAAGGCAACGCACTGCAAATCGATGACCAGATGCGTAAGGACGGCTTTAACGACCTGCGCACCTCAGGACTGCTCAAAGCCATGCAGGGCATCACCAGTCTGGAAGAAATCAACCGGGTTACCAAGGACTGAACATGGCGGTCAAGGCAGCGAAAATGAGCGTGTATGCCTGGGAAGGCACAGACCGCAAAGGCACGAAAATCAGCGGCGAGTTGAGTGGGCAGAACCCGGCGCTGGTCAAGGCACAACTGCGCAAGCAAGGCATCAACCCCGGAAAGGTGCGCAAGAAAACCACCTCGATTTTCAACATGGGCAAACGCATCAAGGCCCACGACATCGCCCTTTTCACCCGGCAAATGGCGACGATGATGAAAGCCGGTGTGCCGCTCCTGCAATCGTTCGACATCATCGGCGAAGGCTTCGACAACCCGACGATGCGCAAGCTGGTGGACGAGGTGAAACAGGAAGTCGCGGCAGGCAACAGCTTCGCCGCCGCCCTGCGCAAAAAACCGCAATATTTCGATGAGCTCTACTGCAACCTGGTGGACGCCGGTGAGCAGGCCGGTGCACTGGATACGCTGCTGGAGCGGGTGGCGACCTACAAGGAAAAGAGCGAAAGCCTCAAGGCCAAGATCAAGAAAGCCATGACCTATCCGCTGGTGGTGGTCTTCGTGGCGATGATCGTTACCGCCATTCTGCTGGTCAAGGTGGTGCCACAGTTTCAATCGGTGTTCGAGGGGTTCGGTGCCGAATTGCCCGCCTTCACCGTGATGGTCATTGGCCTTTCGCGGTTCATGCAGGACGGGTGGTGGGTCATGCTCGGCGCGCTGATGGTGGCGATTTTCGGGGTGCGCCACGCCTTCAGGACTTCACAGGGTTTTCGCGACCGCACCGACGCCTGGCTGCTGAAGCTGCCGCTGGTGGGCACCTTGATGTACAAGTCCGCCGTGGCCCGATTTGCCCGTACCTTGTCGACCACCTTCGCGGCCGGCGTGCCGCTGGTGGAAGCCCTGGAGTCAGTGGGCGGCGCCACCGGCAACATCGTGTTCAAAAGGGCCGTGCTGCGCATCAGGCAGGACGTCTCGACAGGCATGCAGCTGAATTTTTCCATGCGCACATCCGGCATTTTCCCGAACATGGCGATTCAGATGACCGCCATCGGCGAAGAGTCCGGCGCACTGGATGACATGCTCGACAAGGTCGCCGGATTCTACGAGGACGAGGTCGACAACATGGTCGATAACCTGACCAGCCTGATGGAACCGTTCATCATGGTGGTGCTGGGTGTTATCGTCGGTGGATTGGTGGTTGCCATGTACCTGCCCATCTTCCAACTCGGCTCAGCGATCTGACATGCCCTTGAACGAAATACTGATTCAATATCCGCTGGTGTTCGTTGTGATCGCCGGGGTGATCGGCCTGCTGGTCGGCAGCTTTCTCAACGTGCTGGTCTGGCGCCTGCCGAAAATGCTGGAACGCGAATGGCGCGTGCAGGCCCACGAGATCCTTGGGCTGCCCGGCGAATCAACGCTGCCGACCTTGAATCTGTTTCTACCCCACTCACACTGCCCGCATTGCAGCCACCGGATTCGCCCATGGGAAAATATTCCGGTACTCAGTTTTCTGTTCCTGCGCGGCCGCTGTTCTGGCTGCTCAGCACCGATCAGCAGACGTTATCCGCTGGTCGAACTGGCTTGCGGCCTGGGATCGGCCTTCATTGCCTGGCATTTCGGTTCCGGCTGGCAAGCGTGCATGACATTGCTCCTGAGCTGGGGCCTCTTGGCCATGAGCCTGATCGACGCCGAGCACCAACTGCTGCCGGACGTGCTGGTGCTGCCCTTGTTGTGGCTGGGGCTGATCGTCAACAGTCTCGGTCTGTTCGTGCCCTTGCCGGATGCGGTGTGGGGCGCCGTGGCCGGTTACATGACGCTGTGGTCGGTGTTCTGGCTGTTCAAGCTGCTCACCGGCAAGGACGGCATGGGCCATGGTGACTTCAAGTTGCTGGCGATGTTTGGCGCGTGGGGCGGCTGGCAGGTTCTGCCGCTGACGATCCTGTTGTCATCCCTGGTAGGCGCGGTGATTGGCGTAATTTACCTGCGCTTGCGCAACGCCAAAACGTCTACGCCGATCCCCTTCGGTCCCTATCTGGCAATTGCCGGCTGGATTGCCTTGCTCTGGGGTGGTCAAATAACCGACTTCTATTGGCAGTTTGTCGGTTTGAAATGAATACCCCTGTGGAAAAACCCTGGATTCTCGGCCTGACCGGCGGCATCGGCAGCGGCAAGAGCGCGGCTGCCCAGCATTTCATCGACCTGGGTGTGCACGCGGTCGATGCCGATCATGCCGCACGCTGGGTGGTGGAACCGGGTCGGCCGGCGCTGGCGAAGATCGCCGAACACTTCGGCCCTGGCGTGTTGCAGGCCGACGGCCATCTGGATCGCGCCGCATTGCGCAAACTGATCTTCGAAGTGCCGGATGAGCGTCGCTGGCTGGAAGCCTTGCTGCATCCGCTGATCGGCGAAGAAATCGCCCATCACCTGGCACTGGCAAAATCACCTTACGCGATTCTGGTTTCACCGCTGCTGATCGAGTCTGGCCAGTACGCCATGACCCAACGGGTGCTGGTCATCGATGCCCCTGAACAGCTACAGATCGAACGCACCTTGCGACGTGACCAGACCAGCGAACAGCAGGTCCAGGCGATCCTCAAGGCCCAGTCCAGCCGTCAGGATCGCATCAGCCATGCCGACGATGTGGTGGTCAATGACCGCGACCTCGCCTGGCTGCACAGCGAAGTCGAGCGCCTGCATCACTTTTACCTAACTTTGCGTGGAGGCCAGTCATGAGCCAAACCCCAACCGTCGAATGCCCGACCTGCGGCGCCCCTGTCGAATGGAGTGCCGAGAGTAAATTCCGGCCGTTCTGTTCAGACCGTTGCAAACTGATCGACCTCGGTGCCTGGGCGTCGGAAGAACACAAGATCCCGGTCGCCCCCGACGCCGAGGACGAACTGTTCAGCGGCGATTTCGACCCGCGTCACTGATCCTTCCCGTCGACGATCCCGGGACTGATCAAGGCTTGGGATCGTCGTCCTTCCACGGCGCCGACAGGTAGCGCGTGCGGTTGAACGTCTCCAGCCACTCGGGGCAAAACACCACCAGCGCACTGACCACCATGCCGTTGATGAATGCCTCCGGGAAAATGATCAGCCACAGGTAGCCGACGAAGTCCTCCAGCCAGTACGGCATGGCAAACAGCCCGTCGAACCACAGCAACCCGAGCGCCAGCAGCAGGCACAGCAACGCCGACAGGGCCGCCGCAAAAAATCCGGAAACGAAGATATACACAAAGGGATTGCGTGGCTGTGCACGCTCCACCAGGATCGCACAGCACTCGGTCACCAGCACCGGCAACAGAATAAACAACGCGCCATTGACCCCGACCGCAAACAAATCCTGCCGCCCGAGCGACACCAGCCCCATCTGCGCCACCAGCCCGCCGACGATAGCCAACGGCCAGTCCAGCAACAGCGTCACCGCCGTCATGCCGATGAAGTGATAGGACACGCCGGTGTCGAAATCCCGCCGCACCAGCCACAACATGAACAGCGCGAACACCGTGCCGAACAGCAGATGCTGGCGACGGCTGTCGGTGAACAGCTCGACCCACGGCGCACGCCAGATTGCCCAGAGCAACAGCGGCACATAAATCAGCCAGCCAACTGTCAGACTTTGCGGTGACAGCAGCTCGGCGCCGATCATGGGTGAGACGTCTCCAAGGCCTCACGCAACTGCGCAGCCGTGGCGTACTCGTGCTGCGCCACCAACTGGCCGCCCTTGAGCTGTAACCACAGCACTTTATCTTCGGCACCGGGATACCTCGGAGCAACGCGGCCATCGCGGTCCAGCATCACCCGGTAGGAATAATCACGCATGGCCGGTACGGCGAACATTTTGGCGATCAGCCGTGGCATGCGCTGGATATCCGCGAGAAACACTGCATGGCGGGCCTCCAGATAGCCTTTGGGCTGGCCTTGCAACGCAGCGTCGACCAACTTGGCCCCCTCCATGCTGCGAGCCACCAGCAGCGTCTGAGTGCGATCGTCGAGGGTAAACGCCTGATCGAACTGATCAAGCAACGTCCAGGGTGCCACACGCTCGCCGACCTCAAGTGCATTGGCCCAGAGGGGCAAAAGCCCGAGCAACAATACCGTCCAATATTTCACATTCAACCCCTTGGTCAATCATATGAGTGGTGGCCATCAGTCTACACCGCCGTTTCCGGGTGCCCAGCCACGCTTTTTACCGCTTAACGCTTTCTGCTTGTCGCAATTGAACGCTAAGCTTGGGCCTATGGATGACTCAGATTACTTACGCCTGCTGACCATCGCGGCCGAGCAAGCCAACGCTTTCCTGTCCAATGCCCGCAAATGGGAGCGTGAGCGTTGGGTTTGCCAACGCCTGCTGCAAGGGCTGAACATTCCGTATCGCGCCGACGAATTCGCCCCGGCCGGGGAACCACCGGACGTACTGTTTCGCGACGCCAGTTTCGAAGTGTTCTTCGTGCTCGATGAGGGCCGCCGCCTCAATGATGAGTGGCGCGATGAGCTGCAACGCCGGCGCAGCGCGTTCTCCCTGAGCCAGCTGGTGCGGCGCGAAGCCAAGCCGCGACGCATCCCCGCCAACGAATTCTTGCTGCGGTTGGCGCCGACCCTGCGCAAAAAGGCGCATAACTACAAAGAGCGCGGCATGGACCTGGGTGAGCTGGACATCATCGCCTTCGCCAGCCTCAAGCGCGAAGTGCTGGACCTCAACAGCCATTTCCCGCCGCCCACCGAGTACCTGCGCCAGGGCTGGCGCTCGCTGTCGCTGGTAGGACCGACGTTCGCCCGCGTTCTGTTCGCCCATCCCGACGCACCGGATTTCCTGCGCAGTAATCTGGGACGCAGCATCGTCTTCGATGTCGGGATCAGCCTGTGAGTCCATTGCAGGCGCTGATTGCCGATGTCCCGCAAACCGGCCGCGTTCGCTGGATCGGCGTGCGCCCGGAACGTAACGCGCCGATGATCGAACTCGATGCGGTGGAAGCACGGCTCGAAGCTGGCTTGACCGGTGACCGCGCCCGGCCAGGCGCACGCAACGCGCGGCAGGTGACGCTGATTCAGTGGGAACATCTGGCAGTGATCAGTTCGCTGATGGGCCGCCCGGTCGATCAACCGGTCAAACCTGAAGATCTGCGGCGCAATCTCGTTATCAGCGGGATCAACCTGTTCAGCCTCAAGGGCCGGCGCTTCCGGATCGGCCAGGCGATTTTCGAAACCACTGGCTGGTGCCAGCCTTGCGCACGTCTGCAAAACAACCTCGGCCCGGGCACCTTTCAAGCCGTACGCGGGCATGGCGGGATCACTGCCCGAGTGTTACAAAGTGGCATCATTCGCCTGGACGATACGGTGAACGTCGAGCCCGTTCCGGACACCGGCTATGCTCCGTTCATCGTTCGTTAAATCAGCCTGTAGCTTCTACACATTCAGCAACGTCTACCTGACGAGGCCTTTATGACCAGCCGCCTGAACCCCGACGACCAAAAACATGTCGAAGAGTACCTGCAACTGTCCCAGCACCAAGTCGAGCGCCGACCTTTCCGGCCGTGGATGCTCCTTGTACTGGTATTGGCAGTGACCATTGGTTTAGGCCTGTTGAGCCGACTTATCAGTTACCTGACGCTATGAGCTGCCTTGCGCTCGCGCGGTTGACTGTACCGATTTCATTTAGCCTTGCGAGTTATCCCCATGTCCCATCGTATTGTTATTGTCGGCGGCGGCGCCGGCGGTCTGGAGTTGGCTACCCGTCTGGGTAAGACTCTGGGCAAGCGCGGCACTGCCAGCGTCATGCTGGTCGACGCGAACCTGACCCATATCTGGAAACCGCTGTTGCACGAAGTGGCGGCCGGGTCGCTGAACTCTTCCGAAGATGAACTCAACTATGTGGCCCAGGCCAAATGGAACCACTTCGAGTTCCAGCTGGGTCGCATGAGCGGGCTCGATCGCACCCAGAAGAAAATCCAACTGGCCGCCACGTATGACGAAGCCGGTCTGGAACTGGTGCCCGCCCGTGAAGTGCCGTACGACTCGCTGGTGATCTCCGTCGGCAGCACCACCAATGATTTCGGTACCCAGGGCGCTGCCCAGCACTGCCTGTTCCTCGATACCCGCAAACAGGCCGAGCGTTTCCACCAGCAATTACTCAACCACTACCTGCGTGCCCACGCCGGGCAGACCGACAAGGTCGAGCAGATCAGCGTGGCCATCGTCGGCGCCGGTGCCACCGGGGTCGAACTGGCCGCCGAACTGCACAACGCCGCCCACGAACTGGCGGCTTATGGCCTGGACCGGATCAAGCCGGAAAACATGCACATCACCTTGATCGAAGCCGGTCCACGGGTATTGCCAGCGCTACCGGAACGCATCGGCGGGCCTGTGCATAAAACCCTGGAGAAACTCGGAGTCAACGTGATGACCAACGCAGCGGTCAGCGAAGTGACGGCTGACAGCCTGATCACCACGGATGGCAAAGTAATCAATGCCAGCCTGAAAGTCTGGGCGGCGGGGATTCGCGCACCGGGGTTCCTCAAGGAGATCGACGGCCTGGAAACCAACCGAATCAATCAGCTGCAGGTACTGCCTACCCTGCAAACCACGCGCGACGAAAACATTTTTGCCTTTGGTGACTGCGCCGCCTGCCCACAACCAGGCACTGACCGCAACGTTCCGCCGCGCGCCCAGGCTGCGCATCAACAAGCGTCGTTGCTGGCCAAATCACTGAAGCTGCGCATCGAAGGCAAGGCGCTGCCAGAGTACAAGTACACCGACTACGGTTCCTTGATTTCGCTGTCGCGTTTTTCGGCTGTAGGTAACTTGATGGGCAACCTCACCGGCAGCGTGATGCTCGAAGGCTGGCTGGCGCGGATGTTTTATGTCTCGCTGTACCGCATGCACCAGATGGCGTTGTACGGCCCGTTCCGCACGGCGATGCTGATGCTGGGCAGCAAGATCGGACGCGGCACCGAGCCACGCCTGAAGCTGCACTGATATAAAAACTGTGGGAGCCAGCCTGCTGGCTCCCACTTCCATGCGTTTATGTTTCTCGCAGGCAAAAAAAATCCCCGTATCTTTCGATACGAGGATTTTTAATATGGTCGGGGTAAGGGGATTCGAACTCCTGACATCCTGCTCCCAAAGCAGGCGCGCTACCGGACTGCGCTATACCCCGGTAAAAAAAAGGCACCTTCGAGAGGCGCCTTCTGCGAACAGAGCTTTTGGCGTCTGATCTTAAGATTTGATTCCAGCGTTAACTGGTTTCAAAAATGGTGGGTCGTGTGGGATTCGAACCTACGACCAATTGGTTAAAAGCCAACTGCTCTACCAACTGAGCTAACGACCCAAAAATGGTCGGGGTAAGGGGATTCGAACTCCTGACATCCTGCTCCCAAAGCAGGCGCGCTACCGGACTGCGCTATACCCCGGTTTGAAATTGGCTCCGTGACCAGGACTCGAACCTGGGACCCAATGATTAACAGTCATTTGCTCTACCGACTGAGCTATCACGGAACTACATATTTCAATTTACAACGTTGAAGCTTTACTGCGTTCTCTTCGACTCGTTCGCATCACTGCGTTCGTGTGTCTGAGGCGCGCTATTCTACAATCTTCAGCACCTCTGTCAACCCCCTAAATTGCTTTCAAGTTAATGATTTGCAACTTATTTTGGATTCCTGCTTGGGGAGCGGAAACCCTCGCGGGTGACTGACTGCGGGGCGCACTTTACAAGCCTTTTCCTTTGAGTTCAACAGCCTAACGAAAAAAAGGCCTCGCAATGCGAGGCCTTTTCATTTTTGCTGCCGTCGAGGATCAGGTGAAGACGATTTCGTCGTTTTCCACCACACCGTGGGCCGTGTCCCCTGGCATGAATCGTCCCGACAAAATCAGCTGCGCCAGCGGGTTCTCGATCCAGCGCTGAATCGCTCGTTTGAGCGGCCGTGCGCCATACACCGGGTCGTAACCCACCGCGATCAGCTTATCCATGGCCTCAGGGCTGAGTTCAAGCTTCAGCTCCCGCTCGGTCAGGCGACTACGCAGACGACCCAACTGGATCTCGGTGATGCCAGCGATTTGATCCCGCGCCAGTGGCTCGAAGATCACCACTTCGTCGACCCGGTTGATGAACTCGGGCCGGAAGTGCGTGGAAATGGCATCCATGACCGCCGCACGCTGCGCCTCACGATCACCGACCAGTTCCTGGATCTGCGCCGACCCCAGGTTGGAGGTCATGACTATCACGGTGTTCTTGAAGTCCACCGTGCGGCCATGGCTGTCCGTCAGGCGACCGTCCTCGAGCACTTGCAGCAAGATGTTGAACACATCCGGGTGCGCCTTCTCGACTTCGTCCATGAGGATCACCGAGTAAGGCTTGCGACGCACCGCCTCGGTCAGATAACCGCCTTCTTCATAGCCAACATAGCCGGGTGGTGCGCCGATCAAGCGAGCCACGGAATGCTTCTCCATGAATTCGGACATGTCGATCCGCACCATCGCCTCTTCGGTATCAAAGAGGAATTCGGCCAGCGCCTTGCACAGCTCGGTTTTACCGACACCGGTGGGGCCGAGGAACATAAACGAGCCACTTGGCCGGTTCGGGTCGGACAACCCGGCGCGAGAACGCCTTACCGCGTTGGAAACCGCGACCACCGCTTCTTCCTGGCCAATCACACGCTGGTGCAACAGGCTTTCCATCTTCATCAGTTTTTCGCGTTCGCCTTCGAGCATCTTCGACACCGGGATACCGGTCCACTTCGACACGACTTCGGCGATCTCTTCTTCTGTCACCTTGCTGCGCAGCAACTGGTTTTCGGTTTTGCCATGCTGGTCGACCATTTGCAGGCTGCGCTCCAGGTCCGGGATCACCCCGTACTGCAATTCGGCCATGCGGTTCAGGTCGCCCTTACGGCGAGCGGCTTCCAGTTCCTGACGGGACTGTTCGATCTTTTGCTGGATCTGCGCAGAACCCTGAACTTCAGCTTTTTCCGAGTTCCAGATTTCTTCGAGATCGGAGTACTCACGCTCATGCCGAGCGATTTCTTCCTGCAGTTTTTCCAGACGCTTCTTCGCTGCGTCGTCGCTTTCTTTCTTCAGCGCCTGGGATTCCACCTTCAGCTGAATCAGGCGACGCTCCAGACGGTCCAGCACTTCCGGCTTGGAGTCGATCTCCATGCGGATGCGGCTGGCGGCCTCGTCGATCAAGTCGATGGCTTTGTCCGGCAACTGCCGGTCAGTGATGTAGCGATGGCTGAGCTTGGCCGCCGCGATGATCGCACCGTCGGTGATTGCCACCTTGTGGTGAACCTCATAGCGCTCTTTGAGGCCACGCAGGATGGCGATGGTGTCCTCTTCGCTCGGCTCGTCCACCAACACTTTCTGGAAGCGTCGCTCAAGCGCGGCGTCCTTCTCTATATATTGGCGGTACTCGTTGAGCGTGGTTGCGCCAACGCAATGCAGCTCACCGCGTGCCAGGGCGGGCTTGAGCATGTTGCCCGCGTCCATCGAGCCTTCGCCCTTACCGGCGCCGACCATGGTGTGCAGCTCGTCGATGAACAGAATGATCTGCCCTTCCTGCTTCGACAGCTCATTAAGCAGGGATTTCAGGCGCTCTTCGAACTCACCGCGATACTTGGCACCGGCAATCAACGCCCCCATGTCCAAGGACAACAGGCGCTTGCCCTTGAGGCCGTCCGGCACTTCGCCATTGATGATGCGCTGAGCCAGGCCTTCGGCGATGGCGGTTTTACCCACGCCGGGCTCACCGATCAGCACCGGGTTGTTCTTGGTGCGGCGTTGCAGCACCTGGATCGTGCGGCGAATTTCGTCGTCGCGGCCGATCACCGGATCAAGCTTGCCGTCTTCGGCGCGCTTGGTCAGGTCGACGGTGTATTTGTCCAGCGCCTGGCGCGCCTCCTCGTGGTTCGGGTCGTTGACGGCCTCGCCACCACGCAGGTTGTTGATCGCGTTTTCCAGGGCTTTCTTGCTCACGCCCTGACCGAGCAACAGCTTGCCGAGCTTGCTGTTTTCGTCCATGGCGGCGAGCAGCACCAGTTCGCTGGAGATGAACTGGTCGCCCTTCTGCTGGGCCAGACGGTCGGCCTGGTTGAGCAGACGCGCCAGATCCTGCGACATGTTGACGTCGCCGGTCGGGTTCTGGATCTTCGGCAGCTGGTCGAGCTCTTTGGTCAGCTCTTTACGCAGGCTGTTGACGTCGAAGCCCACCTGCATCAGCAGGGGTTTGATCGAGCCGCCCTGCTGTTCGAGCAAGGCTTGCATCAAGTGCGCCGGTTCAATGGCGGGATGATCGAGGCCGACAGCCAGGGACTGGGCATCGGACAACGCTAACTGCAATTTGCTGGTTAAACGGTCAATACGCATGGGGTCACCTTCCTTTTGAGCAGGCCGGACCTATAAAACATCCTGAATGAAGAAACCTGCCAGATAGCACAATAGATGTGGTCGATTCTGGGAGTTTCAAGCGTCTTGAGGTTGATGTAGATCAGACAAATCTAGCGTTCGAGCCAAACAAGAGAGGCAAACCGGCCGGTTTTTGGGTTGCGGCGGTAAGAAAAGAATCGCGGATCGGTCACGGTACAGAAACCGCCACCATAAACGGCGTTGACACCGCGGGCCGCCAGGCGCAGACGAGCGAGCCTATAAATGTCGGCCATGAACTTGCCGGGGTTGTGGCTCGGCACAAAAGCCTCACCGGCTTGCGGGAGCTGCTGCACGAAGGTTTCGCGTACTTCCGGGCCGACTTCAAAGGCTTGCGGGCCAATGGCTGGGCCGAGCCATACCAATACGTCGGCTGGTGGCACCTCCAGACTGTCGAGCGTTGCTTCGAGTACACCCGCCGCCAACCCGCGCCATCCAGCATGAGCTGCGGCGACGCGAGTACCGGCACGGTCGCAAAACAGCGCTGGCAAGCAGTCGGCAGTCATTGCCGCACAGGCAATACCTGGGGTGGCCGTCCAACTGGCGTCGGCGGTCACCACTCGGCTCGGGTCCGCGTGCGCCACGACAATGCCGTGAACCTGCTGCAACCAGGCCGGCTGGATGGAAAAATGATCGGTGAGGCGACGGCGATTCTCGGCGACAGCTTCAGGGCTGTCGTCGACGTGATCGCCGAGGTTGAGGCAGTCGAACGGCGCCAGGCTGACGCCGCCCGCACGGGTGGTGACACAGGCTTTGACCCCGGCCGGCGCGGGCCAGTCAGGAATCAGCCAGTCACTCATCCGATGAACGCCTCGCGGTCTTGCTTGAGCAGGGTCAGCAACCAGACGAAATCTTCCGGCAGCGGCGATTCCCAGCTCATGCGTTGACCGGTCGTCGGATGATCCAGCTCCAGGAACCGCGCATGCAGTGCCTGACGCGGGAAGTTTTTCAGCGACTCGACCATGGTCGGGTTGGCTGCCGGCGGAATCCGGAAACGACCGCCGTAGGCAGGGTCTCCGACCAACGGGTAGTTGATGTGCGCCATGTGCACGCGAATCTGGTGCGTACGACCGGTTTCCAGCTTCACCCGCACGTGGGTGTGGGAACGGAAACGCTCAAGCACGCGGTAGTGACTGACGGCTGGCTTGCCGCCTTCCATCACGGCCATGCGCTGGCGTTGCTGGCCATGACGACCGATCGGTGCATTGATCTTGCCACCCGCCGTCACCACACCAATCACGATGCATTCATAGATGCGGCTGACGCTGCGGCTCTGCAACTGTGTAACCAGCTGAGTCTGCGCCTGAATGGTCTTGGCCACCACCATCAGACCGGTGGTGTCCTTGTCCAGGCGATGCACGATACCGGCGCGGGGCACATTGATGATGTCCGGCACGTGGTGCAGCAAAGCGTTGAGCAAGGTGCCATCGGCATGACCGGCAGCCGGATGCACCACCAGGCCCGCAGGCTTGTTGATCACCAGGATTTCGTCGTCTTCATAGACGATGTCGAGCTCGATGTCCTGAGCGATCCATTCGCCCTGAGCTTCCTGCTCGGCAGTGAGTTCAAGAATGGCGCCACCGTGAACGATGTCTCGCGGGCGGATAACCGCCCCATCCACAGTCAGGCGGCCGTCTTTGATCCAGGCGGAAAGGCGCGAGCGCGAGTGCTCAGCGAATAATTGTGCGGCGACTTGATCGAGGCGTTGGCCGCCCAATTCGGACGGCACCTCTGCGCGAAGTTCAATTTTATCGGACATGCTCAGACTAGGCGTCGGCACAGCCTTTGGTTTCGGCTGCGCGCTTGTGGTTAAATACGGCGTCTTTTGCCCCGAGGCTATTCAACGGGGCGCTCATCATAACAGGACGGCCACGCCCAAGACAGCGGCCGTCATAGGGACGCAAGCCGCCATGCAAGTGAAACACCTGCTGCTGATCGCCATCCTCGCATTGACCGCTGCTTGCTCATCGAAGGAAGTCGTAGACGAAAACCTGAGTGAAGTCGAGTTGTACCAACAGGCTCAAGCCGACCTGGACAACAACAGCTACACCAGTGCCACCGCCAAGCTGAAGGCTCTGGAATCGCGTTATCCGTTCGGTCGTTATGCCGATCAGGCGCAACTCGAGCTCATCTACGCCAACTACAAGAACGCCGAACCAGAGGCTGCAAAAGCCGCTGCGGAGCGTTTCATTCGTCTGCATCCACAGCACCCGAATGTCGATTACGCCTATTACCTGAAAGGCTTGACGTCTTTCGACCAGGACGTTGGTCTGCTGTCGCGCTTCCTGCCGCTGGACATGACCAAGCGTGACCCGGGTGCCGCGCGCGACTCCTACAACGAGTTCGCCCAGCTGACCAGCCGCTTCCCGAACAGCCGCTACTCGCCTGACGCCAAGCAGCGCATGATCTACCTGCGCAACCTGCTGGCAGCCTACGAGATCCACGTGGCCGACTATTACCTGACCCGTCAGGCCTATGTCGCGGCTGCAAACCGTGGTCGCTACGTAGTGGAAAACTTCCAGGAAACGCCTTCGGTCGGTGACGGCCTGGCGGTGATGACCGAGTCCTACCAGCGTCTGCACCTGGACGATCTGGCCGCCACCAGCCTCGAAACCCTGAAGCTCAACTACCCGAACCACCCATCGCTGGTTGATGGTCAGTTCGTGCCGTCGGTTGCCGAAGCCGACAACCGTTCGTGGCTGAGCAAGGCCACCCTGGGCCTGATCGAATCCCGTCCTCCGCTGCCGCCGGGAGAGACCCGTGCCAACCAGGACGTGCAGAAGCAGTTCCAGGACGCGAAAGAAGCCATTCCAAACGAACTCAAGCCTAAAGATGCGGATGGCGAGGTGATTGAGGAAGAGGAACACGAAGCGCAAGGCAACAATGAAGACCGTTCGTGGTTCAGCTACATGACCTTCGGCGTGTTCGACTGACACGACCGGCGGTACGATAAGGGAGACTCTCGAGTCTCCCTTTTTTATTGCCGATTTTTTGTGAATATCAATTGCACTGTGCGCCTGTCATGTCCCCGGCTAAACTGCCGGTTCATCAGCCAATAAAGCAGCTCATCATGCTTCGTTTACTCTTCTGGATCGCCGTGATTGCCGCCGCAGTGTGGTTCTGGCGCAAGTACAAGAGCCAGGTGTCCTCCCCCAAGTCCAATGCCGAGCTGGAGGCAGCGCCGATGGTCCGTTGCGCCCATTGCGGCGTACACCTGCCTCGCGACCGCGCGCTGAACCTTCAACAACAGTGGTATTGCAGCCAGGCTCACCTTGAGCAAGGCCCCGGTTCCAGTGATCGCTGAGGCGTCCAGTCACGGCGGCAAACAGGCTCAGCGACTGCTGCGCCTTTATCATCTCTACCGTTTAAGCGTCGGCATCATTCTGGTGTTGCTGATCTCCAGCAACATGGACAACCAGTTGCTGACGTCAGCCAATGACGACCTGCTGCGCAGTGGCAGCTGGTTGTACCTGGTGCTGAATATTCTGCTGGTGGTCTTCTTCGAGAACACCCGCCGCCCGGCACAACTGTTCAGCCTGGCGCTGCTCGACGTCTTGCTGCTGTGCGGCCTGTTCTATGCCGGCGGCGGTGTGGCCAGCGCCATCGGTAACTTGCTGATCGTCTCGGTAGCCATCAGCAATACCTTGGTGCGAAGGCGCATCGGCCTGTTGGTTGCCGCCGTCGCGGCGATCGGCATCGTCGGCTCAAGCTTTCTGCTGAGTTTTACCCATCGCGCCAGTCCCAATGACTACTTGCAGGTCGGCACCCTCGGCGCCCTGTGTTTTGCCGCCGCACTGCTGGTACAAGGCCTGGTCCGACGCCTGGAAGTCAGCGAAACGCTGGTGGAGCAGAAGGTCAGCGAAGTCGTCGGTCTTGAGGCGCTCAATGCCCTGATCCTGCAACGCATGCGCACCGGCATCCTGGTGCTAGACGACCAGCGGCGCGTGCAACTGGCCAATCACAGTGCCTTGGCGTTGCTGGGGTGCGATCGCCTTGAGGGCCAACTGATCGACGACCACTTCCCGTCGCTCGTAGAGCGTCTGCACCTGTGGCTCAACAACCCGACGCTACGCCCCCAGAGCCTGAAAATCGCCAGCAGCGGCATGGAGCTGCAACCCAGTTTCATCGCCCTGGACCCGAGCCCCCAACACCAAACCCTGGTTTTTCTGGAAGATCTCGCGCAAATCGCCCAACAAGCCCAACAACTGAAACTCGCTGCCCTCGGCCGCCTGACCGCCGGCATCGCCCATGAAATCCGCAATCCATTGGGCGCCATCAGTCATGCCGCGCAGCTATTGCGAGAATCTGAGGAACTGAACAGCGCGGATCAACGTCTGACGCAGATTATTCAAGACCACTCTCAGCGCATGAATCGGGTAATCGAAAACGTCCTGCAATTGTCCCGCCGCCAGCAAACCGTGGCGCAACGCCTCGACCTGAAGCCGTGGCTGCAACAGTTCGTCACGCAAACCCGCGAGGCCGCGACCGAGCGTCAGCAGATCCACCTGAACATCGGCCCCGGTGACTTCAAGACCCTGATGGACCCGAACCAACTGCACCAGATCATCGACAACCTGATACGCAACGCGTGGCGCCACAGCGCGCAAACCCACAACCTGGCGCAGGTCTGGCTTGAGTTGTTCATCGAACCCGGCAGCCAGTTGCCGATCCTCGAAGTGCTGGACGACGGCGCCGGCGTGACGCCAGATCATCAGGCGCAACTGTTCGAACCTTTCTTCACCACCAGTCACCAGGGCACCGGCCTTGGGCTGTATCTGTCCCGTGAGCTGTGCGAAAGCAACCAGGCCCGCCTAGACTTCAAACCACGCCAAGGCGGCGGCTGCTTTCGCATCACCTTTGCTCACGGACGGAAACAAAGTTGAATATGAGCCCACGGCAAAAAGTCCTGATCGTCGACGACGAACCGGACATCCGCGAACTCCTGGAAATCACCCTGGGACGGATGAAACTCGACACTTACAGCGCGCGTGACGCGAGCGAGGCCCTGGCCTTGCTCAAGCGTGAAACCTTCGATCTGTGCCTGACCGACATGCGCCTGCCGGATGGCACCGGCCTGGAGCTGGTGCAGCACATCCAGCAACGCTACCCCCAGACCCCGGTGGCCATGATCACCGCGTACGGCAACGTCGACACGGCAATTAACGCGCTCAAGGCCGGTGCTTTCGACTTCCTCACCAAACCGGTGGACCTTAATCGCTTGCGGGAACTGGTCAGCAGCGCCCTGCTCCTGCCCGCCCCCGGTGGCGTGATTGATCGGCGCCTGCTGGGCGACTCATTGCCCATGCGCAATTTACGCAAACAGATCGACAAACTGGCGCGCAGCCAGGCCCCGGTTTACATCAGTGGCGAATCCGGTAGCGGCAAGGAACTGGTGGCCCGATTGATCCATGACCGCGGCCCGCGGGCCAACCAGGCGTTCGTTCCGGTCAACTGCGGAGCGATTCCGTCGGAACTGATGGAAAGCGAGTTTTTCGGTCATCGCAAAGGCAGCTTCAGCGGCGCCATCGAAGACAAGCCGGGGCTGTTCCAGGCCGCCCAGGGTGGCACGCTGTTTCTCGACGAAGTGGCTGACCTGCCGCTGCCGATGCAGGTCAAATTGCTGCGGGCGATACAGGAAAAAGCCGTACGCAGCGTCGGTGGCCAGCAGGAAATGGTGGTCGATGTGCGCATTCTTTGCGCCACCCACAAGGACCTTGGCGCCGAAGTCGCCGCGGAACGCTTTCGCCAGGATTTGTACTACCGCTTGAACGTGATCGAACTGCGCGTACCGCCCTTGCGCGAACGCCGTGACGACATCGAGCCGTTGGCCAGCCACGTGCTCAAACGCCTGGCTGCTGACACCGGTCAACCGGTGGCAAAACTGCACCCGCAAGCACTCGACGCACTGAAAAGCTACCGCTTCCCCGGAAATGTACGGGAGCTGGAGAACATGCTCGAGCGGGCTCACACCCTCTGTGAAAACAAACAGATCGAGGCCGGCGACTTGCGGCTGGTCGAGGGCAACTGCACGCCTGAGGGTGGGTTGCCGGATTTGACGCAAATCGACAATCTTGAAGCGTATCTGGAAAACGTCGAACGTCAGCTGATTCTCCAGGCACTGGAAGAAACCCGCTGGAACCGCACGGCGGCGGCTCAGCGGCTGAATCTTTCGTTCAGGTCGATGCGTTATCGGCTGAAAAAATTAGGGTTGGATTGAGGCCCCCATCGCTAGCAGGCTAGCCTGCTAGCGATGGGGATCGGTCAGATGCGCCCCGTCGGCGCATACGGCGCCGGATCAATGATCGGCTCGCGCCCCAACATCACATCGGCAAACAACTGACACGAGGCCGGCGCCAGTACCAGCCCGTTGCGGAAGTGTCCGCAGTTGAGCCACAACCCGTCAAACCCGGGCGCCCGGCCAATGAAGGGAATGCCTTCCGGCGACCCTGGGCGCAAACCGGCCCAATGCCCGACCACTTCGGCATCCGCCAGCGCCGGAATCAGCTCCACCGCCGAGGCCTTGAGGCTCTCCAGGGCCGATTCAGTTGGCGTCTTGTCGTAGCCTTCGAACTCCAACGTGCTGCCAATCAGAATGTGCCCGTCGCGTCGGGGAATGGCGTAACGCCCTTTGGCCAACACCATGCTCGGCAAAAAATCCGTCGCGCACTTGTAGAGAATCATCTGTCCTTTTACCGGTTCGACCGGCAGCGTGAGATCGAGACTCTTGAGCAAGTCGCCGCTCCAGGCGCCGGCGGTCAGGACCACTTGATCACCTTTGATCGCGCCCGTGGAAGTCTGCACACCGACAATTTTTTCGTCCTCGCGAATGAACCCGCTGACCTCACACTGCTCATGGATCGTCACGTTCGGCAGCGCCTGCAAAGCAGCCTTGAGCGACTTCACCAGGCGCGGATTGCGCACGTTGGCGACATCAGCCATGTAGATGGCTTGGGAAAAACCACCGCCCAGCACCGGCACCGCGTCGTGCGCCGCCGAGATATCCACAGACCGCAACGGACGATTCTCCCGTGCCGCCCAGGCCAGCGCGTCAGCTTCGTCGTCCAGATCGAGCCAGTACAGGCCGGTGACATGCACTTCGGGATCGATCCCGGTGGCAGCAAACAGGCGCTCACCCAGCTGTGGATAAAAATCCTGGGACCAATGAGCCAGAGCGGTGACCGCCGGGTTGTAACGCCATGGGTAAAGCGGCGAAACAATGCCACCACCCGCCCACGACGACTCTTGCCCGACGTTCGATCGGTCCAGCAGCACAACGCTCTGCACTTCGGACGCGAGATTGAATGCCGTCAGCAGGCCGATTACCCCGCCACCGACAATCACCACTTGCTGTTGCCTGTTCATATTCTGATCCAGCCGATAAATAGACAGAGGACGCAAAAGGCGCCCGAAGAGAAGACTCAGCGACCCCAGCAATCCTTGGTGGTCAGGCCGGCCGTGGCGTTGACCATGCTGCGCACACCCGTATTGGTGATCGTGAAATCACCGCACTTGTCTGTTGCCATGGATGTACCGGCCTTGCGCACTGCCGTCAGCAGGAAGGTCTGGTCGGTCAGGGTCGACGTGATGGTGTAGTAATCATTGCCGGGACTCAGCCCCGCAACACCGGTGTAGACATTTTTTTGCGAATAGAATCGTTCGAGAAGCTGCGCCTGCTCGGACAGCAGACCGGCCACTTCGGCACGGCGGCCCTTCTTCAGGTACTCGGTGAAGCTCGGTGCCGCGATGGTCATGACAATCCCGATGATCGCAATCACGATCATGATTTCGATCAGGGTAAAACCACGGTTGGATCTGTGCATGCCTCAACTCTCACTTACTGTATTTGTCGCCACATGATGCGACGGCTGCCGCCACCGGATTTTTCCACCAGTGTGGTGATGCCGCCACTGGAATCGTTCACGACCTTGCGGGTCCCGCCATTGACGATGGCGTTCAAGGTCGGATTGCCACCGGTGAAAATTACACCGCTGGACACCGTATCGTTGCTGTCGACCAGGCCATCGCCATTGGTGTCGAGCACGGCGTAGTTGAGCATCTTACCGCTGAACGCATCGAGCTCGACCAGTTTGCCGGTGCCGAAGCTGGCACAGGGATCAGTGGTGTCGACGCTGGCCGTGGTAAAGACGATTCGCCCAAGGATCAGGCTGGCCTGATTGATCACCCGCTCGCCGGTCAGTGCGCTGTTGTACACCAGCGGCAAATACCAGCCTTTTTCCGCCGGATAAGTCACCTCGTTCTGGCTGGTGGTGATGAATTGGCCTGAGCTCCCCGAAAACACACCCGTCACCGCCTGCAACTGCAGGCTCGAGGTAGTGATCTGCCCGGAACCGCCATCCGCGTCCCACACCGCGTAGAACGCCTGTAAATCCTTGTTGGTCTTGTCCGCCGTTTCGTTGAATTTGCCGGTGCCGAAAAATACCACTTTGCCCCCCAGCGAGTTATCGGCCAGCAATGGCTGCGCCGTGATGGGCTGGGTTGCGCCGCCAGCAGTGGTGAACAACGGTTTGCCGGAAAACGCCACGCCCCAGGCATCCGTGCTCGTACCGCTCAAATCAAACTTCCACAGCCGCCCCTTCAAATCTCCGCCATACGCGGCCTGCACGACGTTCTGCGAGTTGACCTTGAGCTTCACCGAGGACAACCCGTTGGTGGTTTCGGTGTTGTCGATGACGATTTTCCTGATCAGCGAACCGTCGCGAACATCGACCACGTACAACGCCGCGACCCCGGAGTTGCTGCCGTAGCCGTTGGAAATGAACGCAGCCCATCGCCCGTCAGCCAAGCGTGCCACTTCCGGACGGGCGTAGGCATAACCCAGATCATTAAATGCATTCGCCGTGTTGGCGGTGGCAGGCGCGCTGATCTCCCATAACGCCTTGGTCACGTTACCCGCCGATGCATCGAACAATTGCAGCGCATAGAAAGTCCGCCCTCCCGCCCCGGTGCCGCCCAGCGCGAGGGTTTTCCAGGCACTGTTGAGTTGGGCATCGAACACCCCCACCTGACCGTCCACCAGGAACTTGTGGCTGACGCCGTTGATGTAGGTGGTATCGGCGATGTACCGCAACGATGGCAACACACTCGACGGCATATAGGCGTAACGTCGAGCGCCGTTGGCGGAGTTGATGACGTTTACAAAACCGTCGTTGGCGTTGACCACCAGGCTGGCATTCATGTTGGCCGCTTTGCTGGCCAGGTAAGTGCTGTAGGTGTTGTCGCCGGAAAGATCGGAAGCGGTTTTATCCGTTGGTGACGCCAGGGCCAACGGTGAGTTGATGATGTCTCCCAACAGAACACTGCGCACTTTGAGTCCGGTCTTGTTGATGCCTTTGCTCCACTCCACCAGATCACTGCCGGTGATGCCGGTGGGCAGGCCCTGATTGAGGGTGGTTTGCTGGGTTGTGGAAAAGTTGGCGTAGGCTAACGTCACGGCCGTGTTGGTTTGACTGTTCCAGGACTGATAGACCGGTGCTGTGGCTGCGGGCACGATGGCTGTGTCAGTCGTCCACAGCACTGCACTGGTATTGACCGCGCCACTGGCGGTAAAGCCGTAGGCCTTGATTGTGCCGCGCCAGTCCTTGGGGTCGTAGCTGGTCTGGAAGTAGCTTGTGCCGCTGGCGAGAGTCGTCCCGCTGGTGGTGCCGCTGCCGCCGGAACCGGCCTTGGAGGTGATATCACTCAGAGCGTTAGACAGCGCGGCGTTCAAGCCGGCGCTGTCCGTCGCCTGATAGTACTTGCCCTGACCGTAGCTGGCGGCATCCGACAGCATCTGGTTCGCCGCAGTAAAACCGACGGTGTAGGTGTTCATGTTCTGCTTGGGGAAATCGCTGGCGTCCCAGCTTTTACCCGCCAGGTCGGTCCCGGTGGAACGCATGTCGATGTCAAAGGCGAATTTGGCGATGTCGTCGAGGTAAAGAGCGTCGCCTTCTTCATCCCCGGTTTCCGGAGCATCTCCATCGTTGTTGACACTGTCCCAATTGGGAAGTCGAGGACCTCCTTTGGTGACAGCCTGGGGATCATTGCCCGGGAGGGTCCGGTCGAACGTGGGTAAACCATCGGTGATCACTACACCGTAATTTTTCTGACAACGATACTGAATCGGACTGGTATAGGTGGCGGGCGACGAGTTGTAGTAAGGCGCCATCCCACGCATGTAACGGGTCACTTCGTAGTAGGTTTCCGCCAATGGCGTGTTGGCGACGGCGCTCAGGCCATTGATCGAAGAAATCAGCGCGTTGTAGTTGGCGTCCACCGACAGATCACTGACCGCCCGGGCAATGTAGCCGCCGTTGCCTGGGTTATTGCTGACGGGGGGATTGAACGTCGCCAGACCGATACGCAACGAGCGATTGCTGGTGACCAGATTCTTGGAGACGTCCTGTGCAACGCTGATCCGGTACTCATCGGGAATGGCATTGGCGCCCGAGGTGAAATCGCGATTTGAACCGTTGGCCAGCCCCAACAGATACGCCAGATAGTTCGCCGTGTAGCGGGTGTTTTCATTGCCCACCGGGTCGGGCAGTTTCAGGCAGATCCGCGTCAACCCGAGAAATCCGCGATAGAAACCGTACCAATTGCCGTTGGTCGAACACCCGCCCCGGTTCAGGCTCGACAGGGCGATGTTGGTGTCACTCATATCGAGATTCTGACCACCGATGCATGACAGGTTGGAGTTGCACATCGCAATCTGCGCACGACTGGCCGTGGGATCGAAGCCCGGCGCCCAGATGATGTTGTTCATGCTCCCCGAATTGTCGATCATCAACATCACATTCGGCGCGACCGCTGCGGCGCTCAATAATGGCGACTCGGAAGGCGTGAAGGCATAGACCGGCACCGCCAGATACAACCCCAGAGCAACCCCACACAGCATTCGCCACAGCTCCGCGCGCCGATCAGTACTTCGCATAAATACTCTCCACCACACTGCGCGAACTACCCGCGATGCCCACGGCGGTCACCCGGTACAACGTCGCCGACGTGTTGCTCGGCACGTTCACGGCCGTGAGGGTGGTGCCAATGTTCTGCACCCCATAAAAGCCATTGCCCGAAGCGATCCACGTCACACCTGAAGTGGAGTTGAAACCGGCCGCCTTGACGGTCGAAGACTCCGCCGGCGGCGCACATTGGCTGGTGCCGTTGCAGACAGCCAAGGCGTAGCTATCGAGTTGTACTGCGCTTTCACCGACACGCAACGCCGCCTCGGCGCTCTGGAACGATTGATTGCGCAAACTCACACTGCCGGCCATTTTTTCCTGCAGCGTGGCGTTCTGCATCGATGAAAGGCCAATCAGCGTCAACAGCAAAAGAAACACCAGGCTGACCAGCAACGCCATGCCACGCTGGCCGCGAAAAGTGATCGCAGAAAAACTCATCGGTCCTCCGCTCATGGCAGGCGGTTGCGCAGCGCGGCAACCACGTTGAAGGTTTGATTGCTGACCCGGTTTTTAGGGTCGGTGAGGGTCAGGCTCAATCGCACGCTACGAATGCGCGCGGGGTCAGACGGGTTGCTGCTGTAACTGGAGGCCGACGAATCGGCCGCGGAACTGGCGAGGCCGAAACTCACATTGAAGGCACTGACGTTATCCACCAGCACCTGCTGGGCCGGTGTGCCTCTGCCGACACCCATCGTCAACTGGCCATTCTTCAAGCTGTAGATCAACCGTCGGATCGGGAATGCCAGTTGCCCCGAGGCCGGCGTGCGCGAGTCGCTATAGGCCGTCGCAGTGTTTCGACAATCCGATATCACCGTCCAGGTCGGCGTCCCGCCGCTGCTGCCGACATCCGCCGTCACCAAGGTCAGCTTGAGATTGGCGTTATCCCAACTGATGGGGGTAATTTGAGCTCCGCTGAATTCACCTGCCGAACTGGCGTCGGTAATCGTCCCCAGACAACCGAACATGCCCACCATGCGAATTTCCTGAATCATTTTACTCAGCACGAAACGCGCGTCTTCCTGCATCGCAGCGGCGGCGTTCTGGCTGACGTAGGTGTTTTTCGAGGCAATGAACACCTGCACAACGCCCAGCACCACCACCAGGCTCAAGGCCAGGGCGATCAGCAATTCGATCAGGCCGAAGCCACTTTGCCGGCGGTTCATGGCGTCGATACCGGGTCGACGGTGGCACGGCTCGTGAGGACGAAGCTTCGACGCGAATTGGCGCTGTTGGCAGCCCGGGAGTCGTCCCAGGTGATGGTGATCGTATACACCCTCTGATTGAGCGCAATGCTGCCCGTGGCGGTGGGACCACCGAAATTGACGATATTGCTGTTGAAGTCGTAGAGGTCCTGATCCCGGGCTACATTGAGGTTGCCGGAAGTCGGCGGTGTCACGGTGTAGTCGGCGGCTGAATTGGCGCGGATGCGGTCCATCATGTCGTAGGCGATGAAGCTGGCCTGACTGGTCATGCGCGCACTGTCGGTGTATTTCAGCGCATTCAATTGAAAGGCAGCCGCGCCCAGCAGCCCTACGCTCAGAATCAACAACGCCACCAGAACTTCGATCAACGTCATGCCGTCCTGTGCATGCTTGCGCCCTTGCCTCATCCGCAACTTCCACCCAATAGAATTCGTCCGTTCAAACACACATTCAGCGTCCTGCTTTGCGCCCCCAGTACATAGCTGATCACCACCGCCGTAGACGATGACGACAGCCCGCCGAGATTGTTGAAATCGATGGCGGTCACTCCTGAGGTTAGCGTCAGTGTCGCTCCGCTGCTCATCGCTGGAACAACCCGCAATACATTGGCCGAAGTGCCAGTACTGTCATAAACCGCCAATTCCCCGGTCCAGACGCTGCCGCCCGCTGTGGGCCGAAGCCGTGTCGTCACGCCCCGGTCAATGGCCTCCAGCCGGGCGAAATTAAGACCGCGTTGCAGGTCGCCGATTTCCGTGTCGGCCCTGGTCGTTTGAGCCGAACGGGTAAATGCCGGAACGGCCAGGGTGATCAACACCAGAAAGATCCCCAGCGCGATCAGCAACTCGACCAGCGTGAAACCTTTTGAACGATGTTCCATCAGTGCCCTCCGTTGCCGTCGGCTATACCTGCAGTTACACGCTAGAACATTCAGCCGCCCCAGCGCGGTTGATTTGCCATAGGCCGTGCACGGACTGCGCGGACCACACCACTCCAGGGAGGAAGATGTCATGCGTCAGCAAGGTTTCAGCGTGGTTGAACTGCTTATGGGACTGACGATTGTCGGGATTGTTCTGCATTTGGTCAGCCCGGCGTTCGCCGCAGTCACCCAATCGAACCTTCGCGAGCAAGCTGCAGAGTCGCTTTACAGTGGTATCCGCACCGCCAGAACCGAGGCCATCGCGCGCCATCAGAGCGTGATGATCCACGCCATCAACGGCGACTGGGGCCAGGGCTGGCGAATCATTGTGGATATCAGTGGCAAGGGGCAGAAAGACCCCGGCAATCCGCTGCTGGCGGAGCGTCAAAGCGGTACGCGGGTGCCGATCGTCGGCAATCGACCGGTCAGCACCTTCGTGCGTTTCAGCAGTCTGGGTGAGCCGCAATTCGCGAGGGGGGAATTTCAGGCAGGAACATTACATGTTTGCGCCGCTCGCGAGCCGGTGAGCCAGTACCAGGTAGTGCTGGCGCCGACCGGTCGCGTCAGCCTGCGCAGCGTGAAGGCTGAGCAAGCGTTATGCGCAGAGGGGAAAACGCTTAAAGCAGGGAGCGCACGCGCAGTTCTTTAGGCATGGAGAATGTGATGTTCTCCTCACGACCGGCGAGTTCATCGGCACCGGTAGCGCCCCAGGCCTGCAACTGCTGGATCACACCCCGCACCAGCACTTCCGGCGCAGAGGCGCCAGCGGTAATGCCGATGCGCTCGACACCGTCGAACCAGCTTTTTTGCAGGTCTTCGGCGCCATCAATCAAATAGGCCGGAGTGGACATACGCTCGGCGAGTTCACGCAGGCGATTGGAGTTCGAGCTGTTCGGACTGCCGACCACCAACACCACATCGCACTCGTCAGCCAGTTGCTTGACGGCGTCCTGACGGTTTTGAGTGGCGTAGCAGATGTCGTCCTTGCGTGGGCCACCGATGGCCGGGAAACGCGTACGCAGGGCGTCGATGACGCGACTGGTATCGTCCATGGACAAGGTGGTCTGGGTCACGAACGCCAGTTTTTCGGGGTTGTTCACTTGCAGTTCGGCAACGTCTTTCTCGTCTTCGACGAGGTAGATCGCGCCACCATTGCTGGCATCGTACTGGCCCATGGTGCCTTCGACTTCAGGGTGTCCGGCGTGGCCGATGAGGACGCACTCGCGACCCTCGCGGCTGTAACGGGCGACTTCGATGTGCACCTTGGTCACCAGCGGGCACGTGGCGTCGAACACTTTCAGGCCACGGCCGGCCGCTTCGGTACGCACGGCTTGGGAAACACCGTGGGCACTGAAGATCACGATCACGTCGTCCGGAACCTGATCCAGCTCCTCGACGAAAATCGCCCCGCGGTTGCGCAGGTCTTCGACGACGAATTTGTTGTGGACCACTTCGTGGCGCACGTAAATCGGCGGCCCGAAAACTTCCAGGGCGCGGTTGACGATTTCGATCGCCCGGTCCACGCCGGCGCAGAAGCCACGGGGGTTGGCGAGTTTGATTTGCATGCTGTGCCTCGTGTCTTGCGCGCAAGAAATAGCGAAAACTATGGAAACCTGCTGTGGGAGCGAGCCTGCTCGCGAAAGCGGTGTGTCAGACGACATCAACGTTGAATGTCAGTCAGCCTTCGCGAGCAGGCTCGCCCCCACATGTTTGACCGTGTCCGATCAGTTACAACGCTTTGACGGAAATGATTTCCACGTCAAAGGTCAGCGTCTTGCCAGCCAGCGGGTGGTTGAAGTCGATGGTCACTTGCGCGTCATCGAACTCTTTGACCACACCCGGCAACTCAGTATTGGCCGCATCGTTGAAGATCACCAGCAAGCCCGGCGACAGGTCCATGTCCTGAAACTGCGAACGCGGGATGATCTGCACGTTTTGCGGGTTTGGCTGGCCGAAAGCGTTTTCCGGCTCAATGCTCAGGGTACGCTTGTCGCCCGCCTTGAAACCGAACAGCGCCGCTTCGAAACCTGGCAACAGGTTGCCGTCGCCGACCTTGAAGGTCGCCGGGGCTTTGTCGAAGGTGCTGTCCACCGTGTCGCCGTTCTCCAGGCGCAATGCGAAATGCAAGGTGACTTCCGTGTTCTGGCCGATGCGTTGCTCAGCCAATACCTGTTCAGTCATGAACGGTTTCTCCGGTCTTTTTACTTTTGAACATATCCAGTGCCAGCATCACGGCGCCGACAGTGATTGCACTGTCAGCAAAGTTGAACGCCGGGAAATACCAGCGGTTCTGCCAGTGCACCAGAATGAAGTCGATCACATGGCCCAGGGCAATGCGGTCATACAGGTTGCCCAGCGCGCCACCGAGCACCAGTGCCAGCGCAACCGCCAGCCAGGTTTCGTTGCGCCCCAGACGCTTGAGCCACACCACCAGCACCGCACTGACCACAATCGCGATGAGGGCAAACAACCAGCGCTGCCAGCCGGAGCTGTCAGCCAGGAAGCTGAACGCCGCGCCAGTGTTGTAGGCCAGGGTCCAGCTGAAGTAATCGGGGATGATCACGATCTGCTGATACATCTCAAGCTTGCCCTCGAAGTAGAACTTGCTGGCCTGGTCGATGACCAGGACCAGCAAACTCAACCAGAGCCAGCCCAGTCGCCCGAAGCGACCTGCGGCATTAGGCATAGTGACGAACCTCGCCGGCGCCGCTGATGTTGTCGACGCAACGGCCGCAGATTTCCGGATGCTCCGGGTTCACGCCGACGTCTTCACGGCAGTGCCAGCAACGGGCGCACTTGGCGAAGGCCGACTTGACGATCTTCAGCTTCAGGCCGCTGACTTCAGTCACGACTGCGTCGGCAGGCGCCTGTACGAAGGGCGCAACGCTGGCGGTCGAGGTGATCAGTACAAAGCGCAGCTCGTTGCTCAGCTTGGCCAGATCGGCGCTCAAGGCGTCTTCGGCGAACAGCGTCACTTCGGCTTGCAGGTTGCCACCGACAGCCTTGGCCGCACGCTGGATTTCCATCTCTTTGTTGACCGCCACCTTCACGTCCATGATGCGATCCCAGTAGGCGCGACCCAACTCAAAGCCTTCCGGCAGTTCGGTCAGGCCTTCATACCAGGTGTTGAGCATGACGGACTCGTTACGCTCGCCCGGCAGGTACTGCCACAGCTCGTCGGCGGTGAACGCCAGGATCGGCGCGATCCAGCGCACCAGCGCTTCGCTGATGTGGAACAGCGCGGTCTGGCACGAGCGACGGGCCTTGCTGTCGGCACCGGTGGTGTACTGGCGATCCTTGATGATGTCGAGGTAGAAACCGCCCAGTTCCTGCACGCAGAAGTTGTGAATCTTCGAGTAAACGTTCCAGAAACGGTATTCGCCGTAGTGCTCTTGCAGTTCGCGCTGCAGCAGCAGGGTACGGTCCACCGCCCAACGGTCCAGTGCGAGCATTTCTTCAGCCGGCAGCAGGTCGGTGGCCGGGTTGAAACCGGTCAGGTTGGAAAGCAGGAAGCGCGCGGTGTTACGGATACGCCGGTAGGCGTCCGCACTGCGTTGCAGGATCTGCTCAGACACCGCCATTTCACCGGAATAATCGGTCGATGCCACCCACAGACGCATGATGTCGGCGCCCAGGGTGTCGTTGACCTTTTGCGGTGCAATCACGTTGCCCAGGGACTTGGACATCTTGCGCCCGGACTCGTCGACGGTGAAACCGTGGGTCAGCAGCTCGCGGTACGGCGCGTGGTTGTCGATGGCGCAACCGGTCAACAGCGACGAGTGGAACCAGCCACGGTGTTGGTCCGAACCTTCCAGGTACAGGTCGGCGCGTGGACCGGTTTCGTGGCCCATCGGGTGAGAACCGCGCAGCACGTGCCAGTGCGTGGTGCCCGAGTCGAACCAGACGTCGAGGGTGTCGCTGATCTTGTCGTACTGCGGAGCCTCAGCGCCCAACAGCTCGGCGGCATCCAGCTTGAACCAGGCTTCGATGCCCTCGACTTCGACGCGCTTGGCGACTTCTTCCATCAGTTCGACGGTCCGTGGGTGCAGCTCGCCGCTTTCCTTGTTCAGGAAGAACGGGATCGGCACGCCCCAGTTGCGCTGACGGGAAATGCACCAGTCCGGACGGTTGGCGATCATCGAGTGCAGGCGCGCCTGGCCCCAGGCCGGAACGAACTGGGTGTCCTCGATGGCCTTGAGCGAGCGTACGCGCAGGGTGTCGCCAGTGGTCGGCTGCTTGTCCATGCCGATGAACCACTGCGCGGTGGCGCGGTAGATCAGCGGGGTCTTGTGGCGCCAGCAGTGCATGTAGCTGTGTTCGATGACGGTGGTGTGCAGCAGCGCACCGACTTCGGTCAGTTTGTCGACGATGGCCGGGTTGGCCTTCCAGATGAACTGGCCGCCGAAGAATTCCAGCGAGGTCGCGTAAACACCGTTGCTTTGAACCGGATTGAGGATGTCGTCGTTGACCATGCCGTATTTCTTACAGGTCACGAAGTCGTCCACACCGTAGGCCGGCGCGGAGTGAACCACACCAGTGCCTGCGCCCAGTTCAACGTAGTCGGCCAGGTAGACTGGCGACAGGCGATCGTAGAACGGGTGACGGAAGTTGATCAGTTCCAGCGCTTTACCGGTGGTGGTCGCGATGACCGAACCTTGCAGCGAGTAGCGCGCCAGGCACGACTCGACCAGCTCTTCGGCCAGCACCAGCAGCTTGTCGCCGACATCGACCAGGGCGTAGTTGAATTCCGGGTGGACGTTCAGCGCCTGGTTGGCCGGGATGGTCCACGGGGTGGTGGTCCAGATCACGATCGAAGCAGGCTTGGCCAGCGATGGCAGACCGAACGCGGCAGCCAATTGGGCTTCGTCAGCAATCGGGAACGCCACGTCGATGGTCGAGGACTTCTTGTTCTCGTACTCGACTTCGGCTTCGGCCAGGGCCGAACCGCAGTCGAAGCACCAGTTGACAGGCTTGAGGCCCTTGAACACGAAACCGCCTTTTACGATTTCAGCCAAGGCACGGATTTCACCGGCCTCGTTCTTGAAGTCCATGGTCTTGTACGGGTTGGCGAAGTCGCCCAGTACGCCCAGACGGATGAATTCGGACTTCTGCCCTTCGATCTGCTCGGTGGCGTAGGCACGGCACAGTTCGCGGGTCTTGTCCGCGCCCAGGTTCTTGCCGTGGGTCACTTCGACTTTGTGCTCGATCGGCAGACCGTGGCAGTCCCAGCCCGGAACATAAGGCGCGTCGAAGCCCGACAGGGTCTTCGAGCGAATGATCATGTCCTTGAGAATCTTGTTCAGTGCGTGACCGATGTGGATCGTGCCGTTGGCGTACGGAGGGCCGTCGTGCAGGACGAACTTCGGACGATCCTTGCCAATCTCGCGCAACTTTCCGTACAGGCCAATACTGTCCCAGCGCTGCAGAATCTGCGGTTCGCGTTGTGGCAGGCCGGCCTTCATTGGGAAGGCGGTGTCCGGAAGGTTTAGCGTGGCTTTATAGTCGGTCATTTAAGGCTCTTCATTAGCGATTGGCGCTAGGTGCGACAGGGCACGGGCGGCGGCGACATCCGCATTGATCGCCGTCTTAAGCGCCTCCAGAGAGGCGAAACGCTGCTCTTCACGCAGCTTTTGGTGGAAAACCACCGTCATACGCCGGTCATACAGATCGCCGGCAAAATCTAAAAGATGGACTTCGAGATGGGCTTTGCCATCCCCTTGGACCGTGGGCCGCACGCCGATATTGGCGACACCCGGCCAGGTCTTGCCGTCGAGGTCGACACTGACCAGGTAAACCCCGGTGAACGGCACGCGACGGCGCTTGAGTTGAATATTGGCAGTGGGTGTACCCAACTGACGCGCCAGCTTCTGACCGTGCAGCACGCGACCGGCAATCCGGTATGGACGACCGAGCAACCGTTCGGCGAGGCCAAAATCGGCAGCCGCCAGGGCGTTACGCACCTGGGTGCTGCTGACGCGAATGCCATCAAGCTCGACGGTCTGCGCCGCTTCAACGGTAAAGCCCTGCATAACGCCGGCCTGCTGCAGAAAATCGAAATCCCCTACCCGGTCACAACCGAAGCGGAAGTCGTCACCGACTTCAAGGTGCTGCACGCCAAGGCCGTCCACCAGAATGGTAGCGACGAACTCGCTGGCGCTGAGCTTGCTCAGGCGATGATTGAACGCCAGGCACAAGACCCGGTCGACGCCTTCGGCGGCCAGCAGCTGCAGCTTGTCACGCAGACGGGCCAGACGGGCCGGGGCGGTGTCCGGCGCGAAAAACTCTCGCGGCTGCGGCTCGAAAATCACCACGCAGCTGGGCACGCCCAACGCCAGCGCACGCTCACGCAAACGCGCCAGGATAGCCTGGTGGCCACGGTGTACACCGTCAAAGTTGCCAATAGTGGCGACACAGCCCCGATGCTGGGGGCGCAGATTGTGGAGGCCTCGAACCAGCTGCATAACGCGCTTCTTGCTCATAAAGTGGTCGATTATAACCACACCCGGCGGCCGACGACAGGCAACACCGTATCCCAAAGTAATCGAGCCGACAAAAATGCCGGCTCGCCCGTCTTTATCGAGGTTTTAACCTCAGCCCAACGCCTTGCGATTGAAGTCGCGCAGGCGGAAGCCCATCAACATTAACATGCCGAAATACGCCACCACACCGGCAACCACCAAGCCGCCCAGCCGCAGGAAACGCTCAAGCATCTGGCCCTCGCCCCAGGCCGGCATGAAATGCATCCCGGCCAGCAGCACGCCAGACATCACCGCTACCGCAATCACCAACTTCAAGCCGAACTTGGCCCAGCCCGGTTGCGGCTGATACATCTGCTGTTTACGTAACTGGTAGAAGAGCAGCCCGGCATTGAGGCAAGCGCCGGCGCTGATGGCGAGCGCCAGGCCCGCGTGAGCCAGCGGACCGATCAGCACCAGGTTGAACAGCTGCGTGACGACCAGTGTGAACATTGCGATTTTTACCGGCGTACGGATGTTTTGTTGCGCATAAAAGCCCGGCGCCAACACTTTGATCACGATAATCCCGAGCAATCCGACGGAATAGGCAATCAACGCGCGCTGGGTCATGGCCGCGTCATGGGCATCGAACTGGCCGTACTGGAACAGCGAAACCGTCAGCGGCTCGGCCAGGATCGCCAGCGCCAGGGCACACGGCAACACCAGCACGAAACACAGCCGCAACCCCCAGTCGAGGATGCGCGAATATTCCTGTCGATCCTTGCTGGCATAGGTCTTGGCCAGGGTTGGCAGCAGGATAGTGCCCAATGCCACACCCAGCACACCGGATGGCAGCTCCATCAAACGGTCGGCGTAGTACATCCAGGACACGGAACCGGCGACCAGGAACGACGCGAAGATTGTGTTGATGATCAGCGAGATCTGGCTCACCGACACCCCGAGAATCGCCGGCAGCATCTGCTTCATCACCCGCCAGACACCGGAATCGCGCAGGTTCAGGCGCGGCAGCACCAGCATGCCGATCTTTTTCAGGTGCGGCAGCTGATAAAGCAATTGCGCCAGGCCACCCACCAGGACCGCCCAACCGAGCGCCATCACGGGCGGATCGAAGTACGGCGTCAGGAACAGCGCAAAAATAATCATGCTGACGTTGAGCAGCGTTGGCACGAACGCCGGCACCGAAAAACGGTTCCAGGTGTTGAGAATCGCACCTGCCAGCGAAGACAGGGAAATCAGCAATATGTAGGGAAAGGTCACCCGCAACAGGTCGGTCGTGAGCTCGAATTTTTCCGGGGTATCGGTGAAACCCGGTGCGGTGACCCAGATGACCCAGGGTGCGGCAAGCATGCCCAACGCCGTGACCAGTGCCAGCACCAACGTCAACAGACCCGAAACGTAAGCAACGAATGTCCGCGTCGCCTCATCGCCCTGCTGACTTTTGTATTCGGCGAGAATCGGCACGAAAGCCTGGGAAAATGCCCCTTCGGCAAAAATTCGCCGCAACAGATTGGGCAATTTGAAGGCGATAAAGAAGGCGTCGGTCGCCATTCCCGCGCCAAATGTGCGCGCAATGAGGGTGTCACGAACGAACCCCAGAACCCGGGAAAGCATCGTGATAGAGCTGACGGCGGCCAACGATTTGAGCAGATTCATTGAAAGAGTTTGTGCCTGTCGATAAACAGCAGGCGAATAAAGCGCCCACTTATGCGATACTCCGCGCCGCAACAGCACAGAGCCAAAGCTCGCGAGTTTACAGGTCACACGCCGGAAAGAAATATTCTGTGCCACCGACCTCATGAAAACGTGACGAGCGAAGGCAAGACAAGGCGAAAACAGGCGAGAAAGCGGAGTTGACGAACGTCAATGAGCATTTCGAGGCTGTTTTCAACGCAGTATTGTCGAGCGCAGTAGTTTTCATGGGGTCGGGACCGACCACTTAGCGGAACGTTTCCTCCGCCCTTGACAAGACTTCAACTCATCGGCATGATTCGCGGCCTATTTTGTTTGCTATTTCCTAAAAAGTCTTTCGAGGAGCTCGACGGTGGCCAACTCACCTTCCGCCAAAAAACGTGCAAAACAGGCTGAGAAGCGTCGCAGCCACAACGCCAGCCTGCGTTCCATGGTTCGTACCTACATCAAGAATGTAGTTAAGGCCATCGACGCAAAAGACGCTGAAAAAGCTCAAGCTGCTTACGTTCTGGCTGTGCCAGTTATCGACCGTATGGCCGATAAAGGCATCATCCACAAGAACAAGGCTGCTCGTCATAAGAGCCGCCTGAATGGCCACGTTAAGGCCCTGAACGTTGCCGCTGCTGCCTAAGCGACCCGTTCATTAAAAAACCGACCTCAGGGTCGGTTTTTTATTGCCTGCGATTTAGTGAATTCGACGCAAAAAACTGTGGGAGCGAGCCTGCTCGCGAAGAGGTCGCTACATTCAACATTATCGTTGACTGTTACACCACTTTCGCGAGCAGGCTCGCTCCCACAGCTTGAATGGCGTCAGATTATTGGGCGCTTGCCCACGGCAAGATCGGAATCGCCGTTACGGCATTCTGCGGGCTGCCTTCGATCAAGCGATCGCTGTAGACCAGATACACCAGCGTATTGCGCTTCTTGTCGAGGAAACGCACCACCTGCATGGTCTTGAACACCAGCGACGTGCGCTCCTTGAACACCTCATCACCATCCTTCAGCTCACCCTTGAAGCTGATCGGCCCGACCTGACGACAAGCAATGGAGGCTTCGGCGCGATCCTCGGCCAGACCCAGACCGCCCTTCACACCACCGGTCTTGGCGCGCGACAGGTAGCACGTCACACCGTCGACCTTCGGGTCATCAAACGCTTCGACCACGATCCGGTCATTCGGCCCGACAAATTTGAACACCGTCGAGACCTGACCAATTTCTTCAGCCGAAGCCAACAGCGGCATCGCCAACAGCAGCCCCAGTAATCCTTTCGCCAAACGCATTCAGATATTCCTTCAAACCAGAATCAGGTTATCGCGGTGAACCAGTTCTGGCTCCGCCATGTAACCCAACAAACCGACAATCGCATCAGATGACTGACCGATGATTTTTTGTGCCTCCAGCGCGCTGTAGTTCGCCAGGCCACGGGCAATCTCACGACCGTCCGGCGCCACGCACACCACCATTTCGCCACGACGGAAACTGCCCTGGACCAGCTTGACCCCAACCGGCAACAAACTCTTGTTGCCTTGCGACAGCGCCGTCACAGCGCCCGCATCGAGCACCAGGGTGCCGCGGGTTTGCAGATGCCCCGCCAGCCACTGCTTGCGCGCCGCCAGCATGCCGCGCTCAGGCGAGAGCAAGGTGCCGATGCGCTCGCCCGCCTTGAGGCGGTCCAGGACACGCTCAAGACGCCCACCGACGATGATGGTATGAGCACCGGAACGCGCCGCCAGACGCGCAGCGCGCAGCTTGGTCTGCATGCCGCCACGACCCAGCGCACCACCGGTGCCACCCGCCACCGCATCGAGCGCCGGATCATCGGCGCGCGCTTCGTAAATCAGCTGCGCATCGGGGTTGTTGCGTGGATCGGCATCGAACATGCCATCACGATCCGTCAGGATCACCAGCAAGTCCGCCTCGACCAGGTTGGCCACCAGCGCCGCCAGGGTGTCGTTGTCGCCGAAACGAATTTCATCGGTGACCACGGTGTCGTTCTCATTGATCACCGGAATAACCTTCAGCTCGACCAGCGCACGCAAGGTGCTACGGGCGTTCAGGTAGCGCTTGCGGTCAGAGAGGTCGTCGTGGGTCAGGAGAATCTGCGCCGTGTGCCGACCATGTTCGGCAAAGCTCGACTCCCAGGCCTGCACGAGCCCCATCTGACCGATGGCAGCAGCAGCCTGAAGTTCGTGCATTGCACTGGGTCGCGAGGTCCAGCCCAAACGGCTCATACCGGCCGCCACCGCCCCGGAGGACACCAGCACCAGCTCGACGCCCGCCTCATGCAGGGCCACCATCTGCTCTACCCAGACACTCATTGCTGCGCGATCCAGGCCTTTGCCGTCCGCCGTCAGCAAAGCGCTGCCGATCTTCACGACCCAACGCTGCGCACCTGTCACCTTGCTCCGCATCATCTTCAACCTTAGCTTGAGGAACAGTGCGACCTGGCACTGCCCATGACGTTATTCGTGGTTATTCGTGACCAACGATCGATTTCCGGATACTAAAACGCCGCTCGATTGAGCGGCGCTTAAGTTTATCGCAACGAATCAGTCACGCACGTAAATGATTTCCGGACCGTCTTCATCATCCACATCTTCTTCGTCCCAATCATCGTCGCCGATGTCGTGGACCGACTTCACGCCACTGCGACGCAGGGCACGCTGATCGTCCAGCGCCTGCAACTGGGCACGGGCTTCATCTTCGATGCGCTGATCGAGATCGGCCAGCTCTTCCTTGTAGGCCGGGTCGTTGGCCAGGCGGTCAGCACGATCTTCCAGGTAACGCATGATGTCGTGACACAGACGCTCGGTGTTCTGCTTGGCGATGGCCGAGATCACGTACACCGGACCAGTCCACTCCAGACGATCAACGATCTCTTTGACGCGCGCATCATGCTCTTCGTCGAGGATCTGGTCACACTTGTTCAGGATCAACCAACGATCGCGCTCAGCCAATGACGGACTGAACTTGGTCAGCTCGTTGACGATGACTTCAGCGGCGTCCGGGGCACTGGTTTCATCCAGCGGCGCCATGTCGACGAGGTGCAGCAGCAGACGAGTACGCGACAAGTGTTTGAGGAAGCGAATCCCCAGGCCCGCGCCATCAGAAGCGCCTTCGATCAGAC
The DNA here is from genome assembly GCF_001945365.1 of Pseudomonas reinekei. Lineage (GTDB taxonomy): Bacteria > Pseudomonadota > Gammaproteobacteria > Pseudomonadales > Pseudomonadaceae > Aquipseudomonas > Aquipseudomonas reinekei. The sequence continues at coordinate 79,754 of NZ_MSTQ01000015.1, read as the reverse complement.
CCGGGATGTCCGCGACTACGAAGCTTTTCCAGCGATCGACGCTGACCACACCCAGGTTCGGCACCAGCGTGGTGAACGGGTAATCGGCGACTTTCGGCTTGGCGGCCGATACCGAACGGATAAAGGTACTTTTACCGGCGTTCGGCAAACCCAGCAGACCCACGTCAGCCAGTACTTTCATTTCCAGCTTCAGGTCGCGCTGCTCACCCGGCTTGCCTGGCGTGGTCTGGCGCGGCGCACGGTTGGTACTGGATTTGAAACGGGTGTTGCCCAGACCATGCCAACCGCCCTGCACCACCATCAATTTCTGGCCAGCCTTGGTCAGGTCGCCGATCACTTCTTGCGTGGCCGAGTCGATCACCGTGGTACCCACGGGTACACGCAGGATCAGGTCCTCGCCCTTCTTGCCGGTGCAGTCAGTGCTGCCGCCGTTGGAGCCACGCTCGGCATCGAAGTGCCGGGTGTAACGGTAATCGACCAGGGTGTTGAGGTTTTCGTCGGCCATCATGTAGATGGAACCGCCGTCACCGCCATCACCGCCGTTCGGGCCACCGTTCTCGATGAATTTTTCCCGACGGAAACTCATGGCGCCATTGCCGCCATCACCAGCCTTTACGCGAATCGATACTTCATCAACAAACTTCATAACAAACGCCTCTCGCCATACGGACGAGCCGAAAAACAATCAAGACATAAGACTCTTGCAAAAATGAGCGCAGCGACCCCAAACCACGACATCTACATCGTACGCCGACAGCCCATACAAACAGCTTTGCAAGAGACTCACCCCACAAACGAAAAAGCCCCGTCGCGAGACAGGGCTTTTCCAGCGATCGCGCAATTAAGCGGCGACTACGCTCACGTAACGACGACCGAAGGCGCCTTTTACTTCGAACTTGATCACGCCTTCGACTTTAGCGAAGAGAGTGTGATCTTTACCCATGCCAACGCCGTAGCCAGCGTGGAATTGGGTGCCGCGCTGACGCACGATGATGTTGCCTGCTTTAATAGCCTGGCCGCCATACATCTTCACGCCAAGGCGTTTGGCTTCTGAGTCGCGACCGTTACGGGTACTACCACCAGCTTTTTTGTGTGCCATGAGTTCAATTCTCCTAGTGAGGAATTAGGCTGAAATTAAGCCTGAATACCGGTGATTTTGATCTCGGTGTACCACTGGCGGTGGCCCATACGCTTCATGTGGTGCTTACGACGACGGAACTTGATGATGCGGACTTTATCGTGACGACCTTGGGAGATCACTTCAGCCACAACGGTAGCACCAGCAACAACTGGAGCACCGATATTCACGTCGTCGCCGTTGGCAACCAACAGAACGCGATCAAAGGTAACGGATTCGCCGGTAGCGATTTCCAGTTTTTCGATCTTCAGGTATTCACCTGGGGCGACTTTGTACTGCTTGCCGCCAGTAACGATTACTGCATAAGACATGGTATTTCTCCGATAATCCTGCTCACCCAGCTCTTTATAAGAAGAGGTATTGGCTGGCATGGCTGCATGGGGCTGGAAGGCCCGCTTGCAATTGCGTAAGGCAGGTGCTGCCCAGGAAGTTCAGGGTGCGCGATTGTACGCAAGGCACGAGCGCCTTGCAATAGGCCGTCTATCGCGCCTTGACAGGCCCGGACGTGGGTCCTAGCATGCCGCGCAACCCTTCTGGAGCGACTGTCGCTGATGCAACCCCAAGCTTTCTACCGCGCGGTGGCGGACGATTTTAGCGCCGTCGACGGCATCATCAAGAAGCAGCTGACTTCCCGAGTGCCGCTGGTATCGAAAATCGGCGATTACATTACCTCGGCCGGCGGTAAACGCCTGCGTCCTTTATTGGTGCTGCTGTCCGGCAAGGCCCTGGGACGTGAAGGCGATGACCTGCGACTGTTGGCCGCAACCATCGAATTCCTGCACACCGCCACCCTGCTGCATGACGATGTGGTCGACATGTCCGGCATGCGCCGTGGCCGCTCGACCGCCAACGCCATGTGGGGCAATGCACCGAGCGTTCTGGTGGGCGACTTCCTGTATTCGCGCTCCTTCGAAATGATGGTCGAGCTGGGCTCCATGCCCGTGATGAAGATCCTTTCGCAAGCCACGCGCATCATCGCCGAAGGCGAAGTGTTGCAGCTGTCGAAGGTTCGCGACGCCAGCACCACCGAAGAAACCTACATGGAAGTCATCCGCGGCAAAACCGCGATGCTCTTCGAAGCTTCGACCCACAGCGCCGCGGCCCTGGCCGGTGCAACGCCCGAACAGAGCGAAGCACTGCGCATGTTCGGCGATCATCTGGGTGTGGCGTTCCAACTGGTCGACGACCTGCTCGATTATAAAGGCGACGCGCAAACCCTGGGCAAGAACGTCGGTGACGATCTGGCCGAAGGCAAGCCAACCCTGCCGCTGATCTACACCATGCGCGAGGGCACGCCGGAACAGGCCGCCCTGGTGCGCCAGGCGATCCAGAAAGGCGGCATCGAAGACCTGGAGAGTATCCGCGCCGCCGTGGAAGCCTCGGGCTCGCTGGAGTACACCGCGCAACTGGCTCGCGATTACGTCGCCCGCGCGATCAAATGCCTCGACGCGTTGCCGCCGAGCGAATATCGCGATGCGCTGGTTGAGCTGAGCGAGTTCTCGGTCGCCCGTACACACTAAATGCATTGCAAAACCCTGTGGGAGCGAGCTTGTTCGCGATTAGGCACTGACATTCAACATTATTGTTGACTGACAGGACGCCCATCGCGAGCAAACTCGCTCCCGCAGGTTTTTCTGCGCTGCGCCCTCTCCCAGCTAAAACCCTATACAATGTGCGCTTTTTAGCGATCCTGAATCCAAGGAGCCTTAGTGAGCACGTTGCCACCCTGCCCGAAATGCAATTCCGAATACACCTACGAAGACGGCGCCCAGCTGATCTGCCCTGAGTGCGCCCACGAATGGTCGGTCGGTGGCGAATCCGAGACCGTGTCCGATGACGCGGTGAAAAAGGACTCGGTCGGCAACGTGCTGCAGGACGGCGACACCATCACCGTGATCAAGGACCTCAAGGTCAAGGGCACGTCCCTGGTGGTCAAGGTCGGCACCAAGGTCAAGAACATCCGCCTGTGCGATGGCGATCACGACATCGACTGCAAGATCGACGGCATCGGCCCGATGAAGCTCAAATCCGAGTTCGTCAGAAAAGTCTGAGCCTGCTGTATACCATCCCGCGCCCTGCGTGGGATGGTGCTTCGCCCTCCCCCGTTTCACCCCGCAGATCCTCACGATAGCCAACAACCAGCCGTTTTGACCTTACTCAATCTTTACCCAGAAAAAAGCCTGACCTGCGAATAGGCCCTTGCTATTTATTGAATAGGAATTATTCTCATTGAAACCCATCAATGGAAATGAGAACCCATGACTTATTTGATCGATGCCTGGCTGGACCGCCCGCACCCTTACCTCAGGATCCTTCATCGGGAAACCGGGGAAGTCTGTGCCGTACTGGAAGAGGAGGCCTTGAGCGAACTGCAGGATCAGGGCGACCTGGACCTCAATGGCTTGAACTCGAGCGAACCTGTGGTGCTTAAGGAAGTGGTGCGAAACCTGTTTCTGTTCTGCTACGCCCGGGCATTGCGCCCGTCGAATGAGCTGACACACAAGATCGAAATATGAAGCAGCGAAAAAAACGGTGGGAGCCAGCCTGCTGGCGATTGCGATCTGATAGTCGACATTGCTGCTGACTGACACATCGATATCGCGAGCAGGCTCGCTCCCACATCAGCCCGATGTCATATCGGACAAGGTATTACAGAACGTCAAGCAGCTCGACGTCGAATACCAGAACGCTGTGCGGCGGGATGCTGCCAACGCCTTGAGCGCCGTAAGCCAGTTCGCTCGGCACGTACAGGCGCCATTTGCTGCCGGCATTCATCAGTTGCAGGGCTTCGGTCCAGCCTGCGATCACGCCGCCAACCGGGAATTCTGCAGGCTGGCCACGCTCGTAGGAGCTGTCGAACACAGTGCCGTCGATCAGGGTGCCGTGGTAGTGGGTACGCACGGTGTCTTCACGGGATGGCTTAGCGCCTTCGCCGGCAGTCAGTACTTCGAACTGCAGGCCGGAAGCCAAGGTGGTGATGCCATCACGCTTGGCGTTTTCAGCCAGGAAGGCCAAGCCTTCGCCAGCAGCCGCTTCAGCCTTGGCTGCAGCTTCGGCTTGCATGATTTCACGGATCACTTTGAAGCTGGCGGACATCTCTTCCTGGCCGACACGGCTTGGCAGACCGGCGAACGCGTCGGTCAGGCCAGCCAGGATGGCGTCCAGGCTAACGCCCGGTGGCGGGTTGTCGCGCAGCTGGTCACCCAGCTGACGGCCGATACCGTAGCTGACGCGCGTTTCGTCGGTGGACAGATTTACTTCGGACATGACACTGCTCCGCTGTGCGGACGGCCCGGGAACTTGCCGTGCGTGCACAGCGCGTCCCGGAGCGCCCGGAACCAAAAGGGCCAGCAGACTAGCACAGATGCCATCGCGTTGATCAGGGGTGTCAGCCCTGTCGCGTGGAGCGCTGCTCGATCGGCACCTTCAGGCTTTCTTCAATGCCACCGAGCCCGCACATCTCGTCATGCACCAAAGTGTGTACGAGGTTGAAGTTCAACTTGGGAATGGAACGCAGCACATCACGGGCATGTTCCACCGATCGCAGGTGCATCATTTGTCCGCGGGTATCGCTCAACGGATACGCCGCGCCATGCATCCGCGCCTCCAGCAGATAGATGCCACCCTCCATCGAGATCAGATTCAGCTCATCGACCTTCCCGGCGACGGCATAAGCATTCAACTCTTGCAGGTTCATGAAACACACCTCACGCATTGGCGAGCCACGACCCTTACAGGCATAGGCCTCGGCGCATCAAAGCACAAGCCACTGGATGGACCGTTTGTCTGTTATCGCGGGAGTTCGTGGCGAGCTTGCTCGCGTAAGGCTGCGCAGCGCCGCCAAAAAGCGGGATTGCTTCACAATCCCGCAGGAGCAAGCTCCCTCGCCACAAGGGAGCTCGTCCGGATCAGTGCTTGGTCACCTTATCCAGGTAACCCATGGCAAACGCTGACACCACGAACGTCATGTGGATGATCACGTACCACTTCAAATGCTCGGGATCGACATTTTTCGCATCCATGAAGATGCGCAACAGATGGATGGACGAAATGGCCACGATGGACGCGGCCACTTTCATCTTCAACGAAGAAGAGTCCATGGTCCCCAGCCAGTTGAGTTTTTCCTTGCTGTCGTCGATGTCCAGCTGCGATACGAAGTTTTCGTAACCGGAAATCATCACCATCACCAGCAAGCCGCCCACCAGCGCCATGTCGATCAGCGACAGCAAGACCAGGATCAGGTCCGATTCAGCCATCGAGAAAACATTGGGAATGACGTGGAAAACTTCCTGGAAAAATTTTAGCGCCAGCGCCAACAACCCTAGGGACAAGCCGAAGTAGATCGGCGCCAGCAGCCAGCGGGAGGCGTACATTGCGTTTTCGATAAAGCGTTCCATTGAATCTCACAGGTGGTCTGAAAATGGCCGTGAGTATAACAGCCGCCCGTTACACGCAGAAACCGTCCGGAAATCCGCCACCTGCGCGTGTATGTCAAAGTTTTTCTGCTAGTGTCCAAACCATTGACATTGCCGTGACATCGGACAGGAAGACTGGAAATGGATGTGCGATTACCCCTGACGAGTGCCGGAGTTTGCCTGGCTGTGCTGCTGAGCGCGTGCTCGCCCAGTGAAGAAAAACGCCAGGTCAGCCTCGAGGAAAAAACCGCGCAGTTCGAAAAGTCGCTGGACGCAATCGAGGATCCCAAACTCAAGAATGCCGTGGCCGAGCTCGGCGGTTCGCTGCTGTTACTCGAGCGAGCGCAACTGAAACTCGACAGCAAACCGCTGGAAACCGAATACGGCGAAGACGTGCTCGCCGTGCTCAAGCACTACCCCACGCCACAAGCGCTGGTCGACACCTACATCAACGGCCTGTTCGTGCTGCTTAGGGACTCCAGTTCCGACTACCTGACCGACCTGCAGCCGGTGTTTCCCTTCAACTTCAGTATTCCGGCGGCCTTCCTCTTTCCCCACGGGCTGGAATGGCAGTCGGTCACCCTGAGCAACAAACGTGTGATTGCCTTTCAGCCGGAATGGTCGGAAACCGATCCGGGCATCCAGTTGAGCCCGTCGAGTTCAAACCTGACTGATCCTGATGACCTGACTGTAGCCTACCCCTTCATCGACGGGCTTGACGCCGACATCAAGAGTCAGCCGCAACCGGTGAGCCTGCAGGGCACGGTTGAGGTCATCGCGCCAGGTCGCCTCTATAGCTTCGACCTGACGAAAAAGGACGTGGGCCAGACCCGCACCAATGACAATCTCAGTGTCACGCTGATCAAGCTGGGTACCAACTACGCCGAAGTCGAGTTCAGCAACAGTGCGCCACAAGCCGCCGAGACCGGGGAAGCCCAACTGAACCCGCTGATCGTCCAGGCCAGAGACGCCACCGGGCAATTTCTCTCGCGCTCAGGATCGATCAACGAAACTGCTGCACAAATCGTCTTTTACCAACAACAGTTGGCGAAGATGCAGCAACAGAAAGCCTGGAGCGAAGTGCTGGAAAAACAGCTTGATGACGAGCAACGCAACTTCGAGAAACAACAGAGCCATCGTTACGCGAAGGTGTATTTCAACGGCCCCATCGAAACCCTCGAAGTCAGCCTGCTGGATTTCTCGACCGCCACGGTGACCAGCAAGGAATTGAACCTGCCGGTACGCCGCTTCGACCGCATCACCACGGAGAAAACCATCCAGCCGCTGAACCTGCCCGTGGTGGTGTATGACGATCAGGCTCCGAGCTGGCTAAGGGGCGCGGCATTGACGGAAGACCAACTGAAAAAAGGCGTGAACATCAGCCAATCGGTCGAAGACCCCAGTGCCGCACGCATCGAGTTCAATCACCTGCGAAGCTTCAATGATGAGTTGCTTGGGACGTCATTCAACCCCGGCGAAAGCCCGGTCACTTTCTTCACCGAGGACAGCCGCGGCAAACGTGACGAACCCATTGAATTGCCACCAGAGGCGTATGAGGTCGACCCCTTGCGCGGCAGCATCACCTACGACCTGAACCTGTTTCCGGAAACGCCGGCCTATGTGGTGGGCTCCATACCGTTGTTTCTGGCGACAGTCGATAAAAAGACCCTCGATGCCCATCAATTACCCAAAGGGCTCGAGCTTAAAGGCAACACGTTGGTGGTGGACCTGAAGCTGTTTCCCGAGCAGGACTGGCGCTTCTTCGCCAAGGATGACAGCGGGCATTACCTCAAGGAAATTCTCGCGGTCAATCACGTCGCGAGCACAGAAGGGCCAGCGCTGTTTGCCGTGCATTACTTCTACGGGCAACCGACGCGCCTGGAGACCTATCAGCGAACTGACCTCGCCACCGTGCCCTACGGTTTCGAGGTCAGGCTCGACAAGGCCGACTTGACCAAACTACCCCAATAACCGGGGTCAGTGTTCGGGGCGAAACTCGAAGCCACCGACGTTCCGGCAACGACCGCCATTGATTTCCCGCAACTGGGCTTGCAGATGCAGGCACCAGATCTGCGGATCATTGGCCAGTTCATAGCCATGCAGCGTCAGGCTTTCAACAATCGTGTCGAGGATGGATTCAGCCGCGAAAGGACCATGGAACGGGCCTTGGGCTTTGATGGCTGAAGGTTGCTCGCCAGCCATTCCGGCGGCGAAGAGCAAGGTCCACATTCCCGTATCCCCGGCCAGCGGCTTGATGGCACATTCGATACGGGTCACAAGACCCAGGCATTGACGAGTGAGGCAGAGGTTGCGCGACATGGCGGCGACCCTCGGTCGATCCGGTATTCAGCCCCCATCGGAAGGCTGTTTCGATCCAGTGATTACTGTCCTTGTCCTTGAGCAGAGAATAGAAGAAAAGTACGAGATGCAGGCCAATCGACACCAGAAGGCGCCGAATGGTCATAGTGTGAATATTGGCGCCAGAGTGATGGCGTTTTTCGTAGGTACAGCGGATAAAAACAGGGGAGCGAAACGGCTCGCGATGGCGGTGTGCCAGACAACACAATGTTGAATGTCAGACCGCTATCGCGAGCAGGCTCGCTCCCACAGTGGATCGATGTGAAGCTCAGGCTTGGATCAAGCCGGCTTGGCTTCCACCAGCGCCTCGACCGCCATTTCCTTCTCGGCTTCTTTCAGATCGTCCTCGCTGATCATCTCCGCAATGACCCGCAAACGCTCAACCACCCGTGCGTTAACGCTGCCCTCAGGGAATTCGCCGTTCTCGTCCGGCTCACCCGCAGGCTCGCCGACCAGCAGGCTCAGCGCCTCATCGGCCTGGCGTACCGCATAAACGTGGAACTGACCGGCACGCACCGCCGCCAAGACTTTTTCATCAAGCATCAGCGTGGCGACGTTGGCTTGAGGAATGATCGCCCCCTGCTCACCCGTCAACCCACGGGCTTCGCACAGACGGAAGAAGCCCTCGATTTTCTCGTTGACCCCTCCCACGGCCTGCACTTCACCAAACTGGTTAATCGACCCGGTGATCGCGAAGCATTGCTTGAGCGGGGTTTTCGACAAGGCCGAAATCAACGTGCACGCCTCACCGAGTGACGCACTGTCACCATCCACGTAACCGTAGGACTGCTCCAGGGCGATACTCGCGGAAATCGCCAACGGGAACTCCTGGGCGTAACGGCTGCCCAGATACCCGGTGAGGATCATCACGCCTTTGGAGTGGATCGGCTGACCAAGGTTGACCTCGCGCTCGATGTCGACGATGCCGCTGCCGCCCGGGTAGACCGTGGCGGAAATCCGCGCCGGCACACCGAAGGCCGAATCGCCGACTTCCAGCACCGTCAAACCGTTGCACTTGCCGACTGCCGCGCCATCGGTGTCGATCAGGATGATCCCGGCCAGCATGTCATCGAGAATCCGCGCCGACACACGTCCGGTGCGTGTCGCCTTGGCCTTGAGCGCACGCTCGATGTGCCCGGCGTCGGTCATTTCATCGCCGGCCAGATGGCGAATGAAATCCGCCTCGCTGACCAGTTGGAACAAATCACCGATACGCGCGGACAGGCGCCCCTGATGCTCGGCCAGACGCGCGCTGTAGGTTGCCAGACGCGCCACCGCATCGGCGGTCAGCGGCGCCATGCCTTCTTCGGAAGTACGGGTTTTGAGCAACTGGGCGAACTGCTCCAGGCTCTCGTCAACCATCGGGATGTCTTCGTCGAAATCCACCAGGACGCGGAACATCTCCTGGAAGTCCGGATCGAGGTCCTGCAGCGTGTAATAGAGCGAACGGGCACCGATGATGACGACTTTGACCTGCAACGGAATGTGCTGCGGATTCAACGTGACGGTGGCGAAGCGGCCCATCTCGCCCAGCGGCGATTCCATTTTCAGCTTGCGCGATTGCAGGGCGCGTTTCAGCGCGTCCCACACGAACGGTTCACTGAGCATTTTTTCCGCTTCAAGGATCAGGAAGCCGCCGTTGGCGCGGTGCAACGCACCCGGACGCAACTGGCGATACGTGGTGTAGAGCGCGCCCTGATCGGTGGTGTACTCGATGCGGCCGAACAGATTTTCGTAAGTCGGGTGCGGCTCGAAGACCACTGGCGCACCGCCGCTGAACGGATGACCGACCACCAGGCTAGGCGCGTATTGCTCCTCCAGCAGCTTGCGCGCAACCGCATCGGTCTTGCTGTCGTCGACCAGTTGCTCGACCACGGTCTTGAGCAGATACACCTGCATCGCTTGCAGGTAACCGCACACGGCGGCGTTCTCGGCGTACTTCTCCGACAACGGCGACAGCAGCGGCTGCAACGCCAGGGTGATGGTTTCTTCGTTGAGCTGGCGCAATTGATTGCTTGATTCGCGCTTCCATTGCGGCAGGCTGGCGAGTTCCTCGTTCAGGCGTTCTTCGAGGTTGGAGATATCCTCGTGGAAACGTTCGCGCTCGGCTTCGGGCAATTGGGCGAATTCCGCTTCGTCCAGCGCCTTGCCTTCGAGCATCGGCGTGAAGGCAATGTTGCTGGCATCGCGGTACAGCGCGACTTCTTTTTCCAGGGCCAGGCGCTCGATTACATCCAGCGCCTTGTCGTAACGCTGGTTGAAGCTGCGGTCGATGGCGCTTTTTTTCTGCTGGTAGGACGGGTGCTCGAACACCGCCGGGAAGGTTGCCAGCAGGTTATCGATCAAACCGTTGATGTCACCTATGAACGCACCGGCGGTGCCCGAAGGCAGTTCCAGGGCACGCGGTTCGCGCGGCTCATCGAAGTTATTGACGTAGACCCAGTCCGCCGGGGTCTGCAGGCGTTTGCCTTCGGCCTTCAGGTAGCGTTTGACGAACGAGAACCGGCCAGTGCCGGGTTCGCCCATGACAAATACGTTGTAACCGGGGCGTGGCATGGCCACACCGAACTGCAAGGCTTCGACCGCACGTTCCTGGCCAAGCACACCGCGAAAGGGCTCCAGATCATTAGTGGTAGAGAAGCTGAACTGTTCAGCGGAAAACGGACGGGTCAGCGCTTCGGGCGCTAGACGCAAGCTGGCAGCAACAGGATCAGGCATCGGGCTTCCTTACATCAGGCGGGGCAGATAGCGGCATTCTGGCGCTGCCTGTGCCTGACTGGCAAGGAGCGCCTAAGGCCAAAGCATAGACAAGTCGGTGCGCCACGGCGGGCGGGCGTCAAATCACTGTTTTCAACGAATGTTTTGCAAAAAATCACGGAACCGCGCGATCGTGCCTAAACTCCAAACTGCGCGGCTGGACTAATAACCGGCCCACTGGCACCGGAACGGGCCAGATCCCTTGTCCATTGGTTTGCACATAAAGAGAAAAAAGCTATGAAACGGATTCTTCTCGGTACTCTCTTCACCGCTGTATCCATCAACGCCATGGCTCAGGCGCCAGGCGGCCCGGATTGCGGTTGGGGCAACATGCTGTTCGAAGGTCAGCGTGGCACCCCGGCTCACTTCCTGGCATCCACCACCAACGGCACCTCCGGCAACGCGACCTTCGGTATGACTTCCGGTACCAACGGTTGCTCGACCAACGCGTCGCTGACCTATGGCGGCAAATCCTGGTTTGCCATGAATGGCATGATGAACGAGCTGTCCGAAGACATGGCCAAGGGTCAGGGCGAAGCGCTGACCACCTACGCCGTGGTATTGGGCGTGGCGCCGGAAGACCGTGCGCACTTCGCCGCCGTCACTCACGAGCACTTCCAGCAGATCTTCAGCAAGGCTGACGTGACCGCAGAAGATGTGCATACCAACACGCTGGCCGTTCTGAAGAGCGATCCTCGTCTGGCCAAGTACGCAACTCAGGCTTAAGCTCGACCGCCCCCGCTTCCTTCGGGAGGCGGGTTTTATTTTTTCGACTTTCGGCCATATCGTCGAACTGCAGGAGCCGGCTTGCTGGCGCCTGCAACGACGCTGTGTCCGTACCGGGTCTTTATTTTTTTCGACTTAAGTTGCCGACTATGCTCAAACGCCTTGCCTGGCTGGCGCTCTGTGTCTGCGCCCCGCTGTCCGCCGCGCCAATTATCGACAATCAACGTTTGCAGCAACTGGCCAACGACCCCTTCTGGATTTCGCTGGGCCATTACGAAACCGCCAAGCTTGGCGGCTGGCGAAGCTATGTCAGCGATAAAAAATTCTTCCTGGCCGCCGATGGCAACGAACACCCGGACCGTGAACTGGCGGCCACCGTGCAAGCGCTGTACGCGTCCGCCAGCGCAGGCGAACAGCACGCGCAATGCGTTTATCCGGCGCGCACCCGCTGGCTCATAGCTCAGCTCAACCTGGCGGATCTGCCGGAGCTGGAGTGTGCCGAATTCAAGCAATGGTTCAAGGACGTCTCGCCCCACAGTGCGGTGATGATCTTCCCCGCCGCATACCTGAACAGTCCGTCCTCGATGTTCGGCCACACCCTGCTGCGTATCGATCAGGCGGATGTGCAAAGCGACAAGACTTCGTTGCTCAGTTACGCCATCAACTTCGGCGCTTACATCGAAGGTTCGGACAATAGCATTCTGTATGCCTGGAAAGGCTTGATGGGGGGTTATCCCGGCCTGTTTGCGCTAGTGCCGTACCAGGAAAAACTCTCGGAATATCGCAGCCTGGAAAACCGCGACCTGTGGGAATACCGCCTGAACCTGACCCAGCAAGAAACTGCGCGCATGGTCGAGCATGTCTGGGAGCTGAAACAGATCCAGTTCGATTATTTCTTCTTCGACGAAAACTGCTCCTATCGCTTGCTGGAACTGCTGCAAGTAGCGCGTCCCAGCCTGCGGCTCACGGAACAATTCCCGCTGACCGCCATTCCCACCGACACGGTCAAAGCCGTGAAAGAGGCGGGGCTGGTGGAGTCGATCCAGTACCGCCCTTCCCGCGAGCGCGAACTCCTTAGCCGCGCTGAACCATTGAGCGACGAAGAACAGCAATGGGTGCTGAAAGTCAGCGCCGATCAGAAGCAGCTGCAAACGCCGGAATTCAGGGCTCAGGCCCGCGACCGCCAAGCGTTGATCATCGATGCGGCCTATCGCCTCGAACGCTATCGCGCCAACGGCCAGGAGCGCGATCCGCAGCGGGCACAGCGCAGTTTCGAACTGCTGCGGGCGATCAATCAGAACCCGGCACCGGAGCTGGACATTCCTCAACCCGGGCTACCAGAGGATGGCCACGAATCCCGCACCTGGCAGGCTGGCCTCGGCACCCGCGGCGACCGCGCCTTTGGCGAATACGGTTTGCGCATGGCCTACCACGACCTCAACGACAATTCCGAGAGCTTCCCGCTCGGGGCGCAGATCGAAATCCTGCAACTGAAACTGCGCCAGTACGAAGGCAATGACTGGCAGGTTCAGCAATTGGACCTGGCGACCATTCGATCCCTGACACCGCGCAACGAGTTGCTGCAGCCGTTGTCGTGGCAGGTCACCGGCGGCCTGGAGCGGGTGCCGGGCAAGCATGACGACGAGATCCTGGTCAGCCACGTCAATGGTGGCGGCGGTGGTACCTGGCAACTGGCCGACGACATGCTCGGGTTTGCCTTGGGCACTGTGCGCGTGGAGCACAACAACGACTTCGCCGAATTCATTTCTCCAGCAGCGGGTTTCAACACGGGACTGTTGTGGAAAAACCCGCTGGGCAATTTGAGCCTGGAGGCAAAAGGCGATTTCTTCACCAATGGCGAAGTGCGCCGTTCCATCGGTTTGAATCAGCAATGGGAGCTGTCACGCAACCTGGGCCTGCGCCTGAGTGCCCAGCGTGAGTTCAGCCATTGGGCCACACCAGAGAATGAAGTGATGCTTGAGGTGAAGTGGTATCACTACTGACGCCCCTAACGTCTATAGAAGTGAGCCTGCTCGTGACCTCGAACGGGATCTGCGCAGTTTCAAACAGCGACTGGGCAGCGCTCAGGTCATCGCTATCGCCACCTAAACGGAAAAAGTGCAGATCGGCAACTGGATGATCTACACCGATGAACACGACACCGAACACCGGGTGCAATTGGTGGGCGAAGATCAGGCCGATGCCGCTAATGGCCTGATCAATTGGGGCTCGCCACTGTGGCGGGCGCTACTGAGCGCACAACTCAATGATGAAGTGCTTTGGCAACGCCCGGCGGGGGATCAATTGATTGAAGTGATCCGCATCGAACCGGGTTAAACCACACCCTGAGCGAGCATGGCATCGGCGACTTTGACGAAACCGGCGATGTTCGCGCCCTTGACGTAATTGACCTGACCGTTCTCTTCGCCGTAATGCACACAGGCGTGGTGGATAGATTGCATGATCGCATGCAGCTTGCTGTCCACTTCACCGCCGGTCCACAGCAGGCGCATGGCGTTCTGCGACATTTCCAGGCCGCTGACGGCAACGCCACCGGCATTGGACGCCTTGCCCGGCGCGAACAAAATGCCCGCCTCGATGAACAGGTCGACCGCTTCCAGCGTGGTCGGCATATTGGCGCCTTCGGCGACGCACATGCAGCCATTGCGCAGCAGTGCCCGAGCCGCCTCGGCATCCAGTTCGTTTTGCGTGGCGCATGGCAGCGCGATATCGCAGCTAAGCCCCCAGGGGTGTTGACCTGCCAGGAACTCAAGGCCAAAGCGCCCCGCCAACTCGCTGATGCGCCCACGCTGGAGGTTTTTCAGCTCCAGCACCGCTTGCCATTGTTCTTCGGTCAAACCGCTTTCGCAGTACAGCGTGCCTTCGGAATCCGACAGTGAAATCACCTTGCCGCCCAGGTCCATGACCTTGCGCGCAGCGTATTGCGCGACATTGCCGGAACCGGAAATCGCCACACGCTTGCCCTCGACGGCCTGCCCTCGGCGCTTGAGCATTTCTTCGGCAAAGTACACGCAGCCGAAACCGGTGGCTTCCGGGCGAATCAGGCTGCCGCCGTAACTGGGGCCCTTACCGGTCAGTACGCTGGTGAACTGGTTGCTCAGGCGCTTGTACTGCCCGAACAGGAAACCGATCTCGCGGGCACCGACGCCGATGTCACCGGCCGGCACGTCCACGTCGGCACCGATGTGCCGGTACAGCTCGCTCATGAAGGCCTGGCAGAAGCGCATGACTTCGGCGTCGCTTTTGCCTTTCGGGTCGAAGTCCGAACCGCCCTTGCCGCCGCCCATGGGCAACGAAGTCAGCGAGTTCTTGAAAGTCTGCTCGAAGGCGAGGAATTTCAGCACGCCGAGGTTCACCGAAGGATGGAAGCGCAAACCGCCCTTGTATGGGCCGATGGCGCTGTTCATCTGAACGCGGAAGCCGCGATTGACCTGCACTTTGCCATGATCATCGACCCATGAAACCCGAAACACGATCGCCCGTTCCGGCTCGCAGATTCGCTCCAGGATGCCCGAGGTCAGGTAGTGCGGATGGGCTTCGAGAAACGGCCACAGACTGCGCAGGACTTCTTCCACAGCCTGGTGAAACTCGGGTTGATCCGGATCGCGTTTTTTCAGGCGCGCAAGGAAGGATTCGACGGATTCGATCATGGAAAAGTCTCGGCAAATTTATTGTCGTTGGAGGTGATTGAGCCGGACTGTAACAAACGGATCGCGCACAAGAACAGAGCAGAATGTCGCGTTTGTGAAATTAAATGGTGCGCAGGATATAAATTTATGGTGTTTTTGTGGTGATAGCGCACCCAAATGGGGATTCAAATATCGGCTTTTGCACCATCAGTTAACTCTGCTTCGAGAGCAGGCTCGCTCCCACTTTTTGAAATGCGTTCACCCTGTGGGAGCGAGCCTGCTCGCGAAAGACGCGGCTCGGTGCCATTGAATACACACATAAAAAAACGGAGCCCGAAGGCTCCGCTCTTTATGCAACCAACCCGAATCAGGCCAGTTTCTTGTGCCGGACACGATGCGGCTGGGCAGCTGCTTCGCCGAGACGCTTTTTGCGATCGGCTTCGTATTCGGTGTAGTTGCCTTCGAAGAACACCGCTTGCGAGTCGTCTTCGTACGCCAGGATGTGAGTGGCGACGCGGTCAAGGAACCACCGATCGTGAGAGATCACAATGGCGGCGCCCGGGAAGTCCAGGAGGGCCTCTTCCAGGGAACGCAGGGTTTCAACGTCGAGGTCGTTGGACGGTTCGTCGAGCAGCAGGACGTTGCCGCCCTCCTTCAGGGTCAGGGCCAGGTGCAAGCGACCGCGCTCACCACCGGACAGATCCTTGACGAACTTCTGCTGATCGCCGCCCTTGAAGTTGAAGCGACCGACGTAGGTACGCGACGGGATCTCGTAGTTGCCGATGCGGATCTGGTCGGAACCGTCGGAGATCTGCTGGAACACGGTCTTGCTGCCGTCCAGGTCTTCGCGGCTCTGGTCCACGCAGGCCAGTTGCACGGTTTCGCCGACTTCGATGCTGCCCGAGTCTGGTGTTTCCTTGCCCATCAGCATGCGGAACAGGGTCGACTTACCGGCACCGTTACCACCGATCACGCCGACGATGGCGCCTTTCGGCATGGAGAACGACAGGTTGTCGATCAACACGCGATCGCCGTAGCCCTTGGTAACGTTCTTGAACTCGATAACCTTGTCACCCAGGCGTGGACCGGCCGGGATGTAGATCTCGTTGGTTTCGCTGCGCTTCTGGAATTCCTGCGATTGCATTTCTTCGAAGCGTTGCAGACGAGCCTTGGATTTCGACTGGCGGGCCTTGGCGCCTTTGCGCACCCACTCAAGCTCTTCCTTCATGGCTTTTTCGTGAGCCGACTGCTGTTTGGATTCGGCGGCCAGACGATCGGACTTGGCTTCCAGCCAGCCCGAATAGTTGCCCTCGTAAGGAATGCCCGCGCCGCGGTCGAGTTCCAGAATCCAGCCAGCGACGTTGTCCAGGAAGTAACGGTCGTGCGTGATCGCGACCACGGTGCCCGGGAAGTCGTGCAGGAAGTGCTCCAGCCAGGCTACCGAATCGGCGTCCAGGTGGTTGGTGGGTTCGTCGAGCAGCAGCATGTCCGGAGCAGAGAGCAGCAAGCGGCACAAGGCCACGCGACGCTTTTCACCACCGGAGAGGAATTCGACCTTGGCGTCCCACGCCGGCAGGCGAAGTGCGTCGGCGGCGACCTCCAGTTGGCGATCAAGGTTGTGACCGTCGCTGGCCTGCAGGATGGCTTCGAGCTTGGCCTGTTCGGCAGCCAGTTTGTCGAAGTCGGCATCTTCTTCGGCGTAAGCCGCGTAGACCTCGTCCAGGCGCGCCTGGGCGTTCTTGATCACGCTGACCGCTTCCTCGACGACTTCACGCACGGTCTTGGTCGGATCAAGTTGTGGCTCTTGCGGCAGATAACCGATGTTCAATTCTGGCATCGGACGGGCTTCGCCCTCGAACTCGGTGTCGACGCCGGCCATGATTTTCAGCAGCGTGGATTTACCCGAACCGTTGAGACCGAGCACGCCGATCTTGGCGCCCGGGAAGAACGACAGGGAGATGTTTTTCAGGATTTCCCGCTTCGGCGGAACAACTTTACCCAGCCGATGCATGGTGAATACGTATTGAGCCATGGAGAACCTAGGGTCAGTGACAGATGAATGATTAGGGCGCAGGGGATACCTGGCCAGGCCGTGCGCGTCGCCCGATTGAAAGCTATCAATATGTGCGCGCTGAAAAAGCCTGATTTTAGGAGCTGGAACGCTCCCGCGTAACCGGCAAAGCTACCTGAATGACGGAAGGCCGTCCAGCCGAGCGGGGCTGGCACTTTGCCACAACTCAAGGCATGCTAGCCGCCCTTCGGGCGTCCGGCTTATAGTGCACGTCGCGCCAGTCCAGCCAAACCGCAGGATTAAAGTTTGTCCAACGTCCCTCCGCCCCTGACCACCCGTGCACCGACCTCGGCGCCCGGTTCACCCCTGCGCGGCACCTTGAAAGGCGCGCTCGCGACACTGGTGCTGATGCTGCTCGCCCTGATGTTCTGGCAGTTACTGGATCAGTTGCGCGAAACCCAGAAAATCCAGCGCCAGTACACCATCGACCACACCGCCGACCTCGCGGCCCAGGTCAGTCTGAACATGGCGCTCAATGCCCAGATTGCCTCGAATCTGCTGCCGATCGTCGAACAGCCGCAAAGTGCCGACGAACAGCAGGAGCTGCTGCGCAAGGTGCAAAGGTCCTTGCCGGACCTGGTCAGCCTTGCCTTGCTCAGCCCTTCGGGCAGAATCATCAATGACAGCGCCAGTAACAGCGAAGATGCCGATTATCTGGCCGAGCTGGTTCGGCGCAGTCGCGCCCAACCACATTATTTCAGCAATGCCATTGATGGCTCCGTGGTGCACCTGTTGCTGCATCAGGCCAGCGGCAGCACCCGCGGCTACTGGGCCTTGCGCCTGAAGCCGACGTTTTTCTCGTCCCTGACCAACATCAATGAAGCGGGCGACCGCCCCCTGTGGCTGGTGGAAAACCGCTTCAATCACCAGATCATCAGTCGTGACGAATCACTGCCTCTGGTCAATCCCGGCACCCTGACCGAGGACGACGTGTCCAACAGCGTGCTGACCGTTCCCTTGAGCAGCAGCGACTGGCAACTGCGTGGTTTGTTCGATCGCCAGCGCGTGCTCGAAGAGCTGTTGCCCGCTTTCATCGGCAAATGCCTGTTGGGATTGGCCTTCTCCATGCTGCCGTTCATCGTTCTGCTGAACATGCGCCGCCGCCAGCGCCAATTGCATGAAGGCCGCCGCCGCTATCAGGAGATTTTCGAGGGTACCGGCGTCGCGCTGTGTGTGCTCGATATGGCCAGCCTGAAAAGCGTCTTCGACAAGGCCCAGCTGCACAGCAACGAGCAACTGCACGCATGGCTCGCGGTTCCGGAACAACGTCGACAATTGCTGCAAGCGCTGCGGGTTACCGAAGTCAACCAGGTCGCCCTGCAACTGCTCAACGTCAACACCTCCCAGCAGGCCTGGGACTTGCTGATAAACGGCAACCCAGTGGATGGCAGCGCCATCGGCAATCAGATGCTCGAAGCAGTGCTCAATCAGCAGGAGCAACTGGAGCTGGAAATCAAACTGCTGGACGCCACAGGCCGCGACCAACATCTGTGGCTGGTGCTGCGCCTGCCGAAGAACCCGGCCGACTATAAAGCCGTGATCCTGAGCATCACGGACATCACCAGCCGCAAGCTCATCGAGCTGTCGCTGCAAGAGCGTGAAGGGTTTTGGTCCGATGTCGTGCGTACCGTGCCCGATCACCTGTACGTCCAGGACGTGATCAGCCAGCGCATGATTTTCAGTAACCATCACTTGGGGCAGACCCTCGGCTATAACCGCGCCGAACTGCAACAGATGGGCGAGTACTTCTGGGAAATCCTCCTGCACCCCGACGACGCCGACTACTACCACCGCTCACGCCAGAGTCAGCGTCAGGGTGGTTACAGCCAACTGTTGCAATGCCAGTTGCGCTTCCGGCATCGCGACGGCGAATGGCGACGCTTCGACATTCGCGAACAGGCCCTGGCGCGGGACAAGCACGACCAGGTGACTCGCATCATCGGCGTGGCCAAGGACGTCACCGAACAGATCGAAGCCAGCGAGTCCCTGCGCGACAGCGAACAGCGTTACCGTATGCTCGCCGAGAGCATCAGCGACGTGATCTTCTCCACCGACAGCCGCATGAGCCTCAATTACGTCAGCCCGTCGGTGCAAGCCGTACTGGGCTACGACGCCGAGTGGATTTTCCAGAACGGCTGGCAATCGACCATCGCCAACCCTCAACAACTGACCGGTATCTACAGCCTGATGGAACGGGTCGGCAAAGCGCTGGACCAGCCCGACCAGCTGGCCCTGTTGCGCAATCAGGTACAGACCCAATTGTTCCTGTTCGACTGCCTGCGGGCCGACGGCCGCAAGATCCCGATCGAGTTGCGCCTGGTGCTGGTCTGGGACGAGCACGGCGCCTTCGAAGGCGTGCTCGGTGTCGGACGCGATATCAGCCAGCAACGCCGCGCCGAAAAAGACCTGCGCATGGCCGCCACGGTATTCGAGCACTCGACCTCGGCGATCCTGATCACCGACCCGGCCGGCTACATCGTTCAGGCCAACGAGGCCTTCAGCCGAGTCAGCGGTTATGCGGTGGAGCAAGTGCTCGACCAGTTGCCGAGCATGCTGACCGTCGACGAGCA
Organism: Pseudomonas reinekei; assembly: GCF_001945365.1. Lineage (GTDB taxonomy): Bacteria > Pseudomonadota > Gammaproteobacteria > Pseudomonadales > Pseudomonadaceae > Aquipseudomonas > Aquipseudomonas reinekei. The sequence goes on along the minus strand of NZ_MSTQ01000015.1, from coordinate 60,069 downwards.
GCAGGAAGCCCACCTGCGTTATGTGCTCAAGCAGCTCAATCAGCACAGCACCTGGGAAGGCGAAGTGTGGTTGCGGCGCCGCAACGGTGAACATTACCCGGCGTGGGTCGGCATCACCGCGGTGCTGGACGACGAAGGCGACCTCGCCAGTTATGTGTGCTTCTTCAGCGACATCAGCGAGCGTAAAGCCAGCGAGCAGCGGATTCATCGCCTCGCCTATTACGACGCGCTGACGCACCTGCCCAATCGAACCCTGTTCCAGGATCGTTTGCACACGGCGCTGCAGGCCGCCGAACGGCAGAAGTCCTGGGTGGTGCTGATGTTCCTCGACCTCGACCGTTTCAAACCGATCAACGACTCCCTGGGCCACGCCGCCGGCGATCGCATGCTCAAGGAAATGGCCACGCGCCTGCTCGGTTGCGTCGACGATGACGACACCGTGGCGCGCATGGGCGGTGACGAGTTCACCCTGCTGCTGCAACCGCGCGCCAACCGCGAGATTGCCTTGAACCGGGCCATTCACGTGGCCGAACAGATTCTTGCCAGCCTGGTGAAACCGTTCGTGCTCGAAGGCCGCGAATTCTTTGTCACGGCCAGTATCGGCATCGCCCTGAGCCCGCAGGACGGCAACGAGCTCAGCCAACTGATGAAGAACGCCGACACGGCGATGTACCACGCCAAGGAGCGCGGCAAGAACAACTTCCAGTTCTATCAGGCGGACATGAACGCCAGCGCCCTGGAGCGTCTGGAGCTGGAAAGCGACCTGCGCCACGCCCTGGAACAGAACGAATTCGTGCTGTATTACCAGCCGCAGTTCAGCGGCGATGGCAAACGTTTGACTGGCGCTGAAGCCCTGCTGCGTTGGCGTCATCCGCGCCGTGGCCTGGTGCCGCCGGGGGATTTCATTCCCGTGCTTGAAGAGCTCGGGCTGGTGGTGGATGTGGGGGACTGGGTGATCAGCGAGGCCTGCCGACAACTCAAGACCTGGCATCAGGCGAAAGTGCGCGTGCCGAAGGTGTCGGTGAACATTTCGGCGCGACAATTCTCCGACGGCCAGCTCGGCACGCGGATCGCCACCATTCTCAAGGAAACCGGCCTGCCGCCGGCGTGCCTGGAGCTGGAGTTGACCGAAAGTATCCTGATGCGCGAAGTCAGCGAGGCCATGCAGATCCTCGACGGCCTGAAGAATCTTGGCCTGAGTATTGCGGTCGACGACTTCGGCACCGGTTATTCATCGCTCAATTACCTCAAGCAGTTCCCGATCGACGTGCTGAAAATCGACCGCACTTTCGTCGATGGCCTGCCCTCCGGCGAGCAGGACGCGCAGATTGCCCGCGCCATTATCGCCATGGCCCACAGCCTCAATCTGGCGGTGATCGCCGAGGGCGTGGAAACCCATGAGCAACTGGATTTCCTGCGCGAACACGGTTGCGACGAGGTTCAAGGCTATCTGTTTGGCCGACCGATGCCGGCCAACGCATTCGAAGTGCAATTCAGCAATGATGCGCTGTTCATGTTCGACTGATGTGCAGTCACCGCTGATCCCCCCATGAAAGCCACTTGTCTGCGACATGATGTCGTTTCATATGCCTTCCAAAACCCATTGGGTTAGAATGCCCCCCTTTTCTGCCCCCGATCCTTGAGGACCGCCATGTTCAGCCGTGATTTGACTATTGCCAAGTACGACGCCGATCTCTTTGCCGCCATGGAGCAAGAAGCTCAGCGCCAGGAAGAGCACATTGAGCTGATCGCTTCGGAAAACTACACCAGCCCTGCGGTGATGGAAGCTCAAGGCTCGGTACTGACCAACAAGTACGCCGAAGGCTACCCGGGCAAGCGCTACTACGGTGGCTGCGAGTACGTCGACGTTGTCGAGCAACTGGCCATCGACCGCGCCAAAGAACTGTTCGGCGCCGATTACGCCAACGTTCAGCCACACGCTGGCTCCCAAGCCAACGCCGCGGTCTACCTGGCCCTGCTGTCGGCCGGTGACACCATCCTGGGCATGAGCCTGGCCCACGGCGGTCACCTGACCCACGGCGCCAGTGTTTCGTCTTCGGGCAAGCTGTACAACGCCATCCAGTACGGCATCGACGCCAATGGCCTGATCGACTACGACGAAGTCGAGCGCCTGGCCGTTGAGCACAAGCCAAAAATGATCGTGGCTGGTTTCTCTGCCTACTCGCAGATCCTCGACTTCCCGCGCTTCCGTGCAATCGCCGACAAAGTAGGTGCTTACCTGTTCGTCGATATGGCTCACGTGGCCGGTCTGGTCGCTGCTGGCGTCTACCCGAACCCGGTTCCATTCGCTGACGTCGTGACCACCACCACCCACAAGACCCTGCGCGGTCCACGTGGCGGCCTGATCCTGGCTCGCGCCAACGCCGACATCGAGAAAAAGCTCAACTCCGCGGTATTCCCGGGCGCCCAGGGCGGCCCGCTGGAGCACGTGATCGCTGCCAAGGCGATCTGCTTCAAGGAAGCACTGCAGCCTGAGTTCAAGGCTTACCAGCAACAAGTGGTGAAAAACGCCCAGGCCATGGCCAGCGTGTTCATCGAGCGCGGTTTCGACGTGGTGTCCGGCGGTACTGAAAACCACCTGTTCCTGCTGTCGCTGATCAAGCAGGAAATCTCCGGTAAAGACGCCGACGCCGCTCTGGGCAAAGCGTTCATCACCGTGAACAAGAACTCCGTGCCAAACGATCCACGCTCCCCGTTCGTCACCTCCGGCCTGCGCTTCGGCACCCCGGCTGTGACCACTCGCGGCTTCAAGGAAGCAGAGTGCAAGGAACTGGCTGGCTGGATCTGCGACATCCTGGCTGACCTGAACAACGAAGCGGTGATCGACGCCGTTCGCGAGAAGGTCAAGGCTATCTGCAAGAAGCTGCCAGTGTACGGCGCTTGATAAGCCCGCTAAAACAGCAGTAATAAAAACCGGCACTCGTGCCGGTTTTTTTATGCACACTATTCTTGGCAAGAAACAAATCAAACCTTGCAGCCTGGTTCACCCGGGCAAACTTTATTGTTTTGCAATACACTCAAAATCCACAGTTAAAACCTACATGCTAACTTTCTTCCAACTCACCACCCATCAGTGAGCAACTTTCGCAATTCATTTATGAAGTCTGCGAATACCAAACCTTACGGAAGAGATTTTTGACATGCAAAACATGGATGCAAGCCAATCGTTTACAGCACAATTATTTGTTAATGGCACACCGGTCGCTCTCGCCGGTAAAGTTCTTCAGAAAAAACTGGAAGCTCCTGACATCTCGGAGTACTGGTCCGGTGTCTTTCGCAGGCAGATGGAGCGGGTCAAGAACATGTTGAGCTACGGTGAAGAGGTCGTCCCGGAGACCTTTCTATTCGCTCACCACGATGGCGTCTACACCATCAAGGTTGCAGATGAAAATGGGCAATTCGTTAATTCCGCGAGCATGGAAGGCGAACTTCGCAATTTGACCGTGTTCGAGGGCACTGATCCAACTTACTTCCACATCATCAATGGCGCGGGCGACAGTGTAAAACTTGATAACTTGCCGGAAGCACTCAATAAAATCCGTCTCCATACCGGACCACAACGCAGGGAAGTTCATACCTATGGCGACGAACCTAACTTTCCGACACTGACAGACCTGAAAGATCGAGGAGGCCGCCTGGTATTCTTCGAATTGAAAATCCTTGAGCGCGGTGTGCGCCAGTCCACTAACTCGAAGTAACGCAAAAAAACAGTCGGAACATGGTAAGCGCCGCGCCTTCATAAATGATTGCGGCACTTGCTGAACTCGAAAACCGGTCAACCCCTGACCGGTTTTTTTCTGGCCAAAACGGCTGTTCTCGGAGAATAACCCGACGCGCCTTTCACCATCGCGGTATCAATCGGGTCCCCTTACCGAATCCCGCATCCGAGCATTTACCCACTGCAATCGCTCAAGCTCGGGCATCAAGGCGCAACTGGTCAGACCGGTCATGCCAATTCATCACTTTTCGCTTGCGGATTGGAAAATATGGCGCCTAGACTAGGCCCGCACTGGACATACCGGTAAGACCACAATAATTAAGTCCTGAATCTGATGCGCACAGCGTACGGCAGCCAGGACACCGACCAGGATTCCTCCCATGCTCAGATGGTGCTCGCGTTCAATCTTCCTCCAAGTGGTTCTCGGACTGGTGCTCGGCATCGTCTGCGGGCTGACCCTTCCCGAATATTCCGCTCAGCTCAAACCACTCGGTGACGGTTTCATCAAACTGATCAAAATGCTCATCGGCCTGATCGTGTTTTGCGTGGTGGTCAGCGGCATCAGCGGTGCGGGCGATCTCAAGAAGGTCGGGCGCATCGGCCTGAAATCGGTCATCTACTTCGAAGTGCTGACCACCATCGCCCTGGTGATCGGCCTGGTGCTCGCCTTCAGCACCGGGATCGGCAGCGGCGCGAACATTCATCTGGACCAGCTCTCCGCCGCCGACATGGGCGACATCGCCCAGCGCGGTCAGCACATGCACACCACCACACAGTTCCTGATGGACTTGATCCCGACGTCGGTGATTGGTGCTTTCGCCGACAACAATATCCTGCAAGTCCTGCTGTTTTCCGTGCTGTTCGGCAGCGCGCTGAACCTGGTGGGCGAGGCGGCTTCAGGCATTTCGCGATTAATCAACGAACTGAGCCATGTGATCTTCCGCATCATGGGCATGATCGTGCGCTTGGCGCCGATCGGCGTGTTCGGCGCCATCGCTTTCACCACCAGTAAATATGGCCTGGATTCGCTACAGCATCTGGGTAGCCTGGTCGGCTTGTTTTACCTGACCTGTGTGGCCTTTGTGGCGCTGGTTCTCGGCCTGGTGATGCGCCTTTCCGGCTTGAAGATGTGGCCGTTGCTCAAGTACCTGCGCGAAGAACTGATGATCGTCATGGGCACCGCATCGTCCGACGCCGTGCTGCCACAAATCATGCGCAAGCTTGAGCATCTGGGCATCGGCAGCTCGACGGTCGGGCTGGTGATTCCTACCGGTTACTCGTTCAACCTCGACGGCTTTTCGATCTACCTGACGCTGGCCATCGTGTTCATCGCCAATGCCACCGGCACACCGCTGGCCTTGACCGATCTGCTGACGATTCTGCTGGTGTCGTTGATCACCTCCAAGGGTGCACACGGTATACCGGGTTCGGCGCTGGTGATTCTGGCGGCCACCCTGACGGCGATTCCCGCGATCCCGGTGGTGGGTCTGGTGCTAGTGCTGGCCGTGGACTGGTTCATGGGCATCGGCCGGGCGCTGACTAATCTGATCGGCAATTGCGTCGCCACTGTGGCCATCGCCCGCTGGGAAAAGGACATCGATATCCAGCGAGCAAACAAGGTGCTTTCCGGCCAGGAGGGTTATACCTTCCAGCCGAGAAAACCGGTCGCACCGGCGCATCAGCAGGAGTTCTGAATTCCCCCCCTGTAGGAGCCGCCGCAGGCTTCCATCGTTTGACCTAGCCTGCGGCACTGCCCTTACACGCTCATGGAGCAATCAAGTGATAAGCACCTCAACCGTCGTAAATTCAGTGGTAGAAAAACTTCGGGCCGCGCTGGCCCGTGGTCAGTGGCGCTCCGGTGAAATGCTGCCCGGGCAGCGCGAGCTGGCCGAACAACTGGGCATCAGCCGCCCGAGCCTGCGTGAAGCGGTTATCGTTCTGGAAACCCTCGGCCTGGTGCGCTCGATGCCGGGCAAAGGCGTGGTGGTGCTGGATGCCAATCTCGCTGACAGCCAGTCGCATGACAGTGCAGTGGCTGCGGCGAGCCTGGAAGACGTGCTGCAACTGCGCTACACCCTCGAACCGTTCATCGTCGGCCTCGTGGCGCAGTCCATCAGCAGCAAGGAAGTCGGGCAACTGCGCCTGACCCTGATGGACATGCGCGAAGCATTGGATGCCAACGACAGTGAAGCAGGTGTGAATGCCTACATCGCCTTCCACGAAGAGCTGTTCACACTGACGTCGAATCCGATTTTCCAGAGCGTGGTCCAGCAGACCAGCAACGCCCTCAAGCAAAGCGCCGAGGTGCTGCGCAACTCGCCGGAGCATCTGGCTGAACGCCTTGAAGAAAACGAAGCCGTAGTGCGTGCAATTCGCGGCAAGAACAGCGCTCAGGCGAGCGCCGAGATGCGTCGACACATTCTTCGCGAGGGCCAGCGAATGGGCATCGAATTGAACATTCCGGATGACAACCTCGGCAGTTGAAATCTCTTCGAACCGGAGACAGGCCATGAACAGCTTCGCCTCACTGCAAACCCTCGCCACCCTGCCCGTGCGTCCGAGCGTGGATGATCTGTATTCACAGGTCTTCGACGCCATTCTCGAACAGCGTCTCCACTCGGCCAGTCGATTTACCGAAGAAAGCCTGGCGCAAATGTTCAGCGCCAGGCGCAGCGACGTTCGCGCAGTGCTGACGCGACTGTCCCATCAGCAAGTCATCATCCTGCGAGTGAACCATCGTCCCCGCGTCGCCGAACTCGATACCGAGCAGACGCGACAGGCACTGCATGCGCGGCGTCTGGCCGAAATCATGTTGGTACGACTGGCCTGTCAGCGGCCTGTTGCGCAAGACCTGAAACGCCTTCGCGCACTGATCGAAAGCGAACGCCAATGCACAGAACAAGGCCAGGCACTGCGCCTCTGCGGAGCGTTTCATCTGCAATTGGCAGAGATGGCGGGTAACGCACCCCTGTCGCAGTTTCTCGACAACCTGGTACCCCGGATCTCGCTCGCGCTTGCGCAGTTTGATCAGCATTCGAAGGATTATTGCGTGTGGCAAGTGCACCAGGAGATTCTGGGAGCGCTAGAGCAAGGTGATGCCGCGAAGGCGGAAACCCTGCTCAACCAGCATTTGGATTATCTGGAAGAAGTGTTGCTGAGCCCTGTATCGGCAAGAGGTCAGAATTGTGCCGCAGGTAAGTCCGCTATCGCGAGCAGGCTCGCGGCCACAAGGGGCTGCATTTCAAATGTGGAAGCGAGCCTGCACGCGATATCGACTTAAGGCTCGCCGCCACTTCCAGCCTTAATCCGCCGCCACCCGCGCAAAGCCTTCGCGAATTTTCTCCTCAGGCAAATCATCGGCGATGAACACGATCACGCTTTCACGCACTTCGTCCACGGCCCACTCGGTATCCCAGTCGAAGCCGTAAAGCTTCAATACGCCCTGAAACACCATGCGTCGCGGTTCACCCAAAATGTTCAGCACACCTTTGTAGCGCAGCAGTTGTTTGCCGTGCTCTTCCAACAGCTCGTTCATGAACTCGCTGAGTTTGTCGATATCCAGCGGTTTGTCGGTGCGCAGCACCAGGCTGGAAATGCGGTCGATGGAAGGGGCCTGGCTCACCGGGCGCAGACTTACGCCACCGCCGAGGTCCGCATTGAGATTGAAACCGCGCACGTCGAGCAATTCGGCCAAGTCGATGTTGCCGTGATCGACCACACGGATCGGGGCGCGGCGGTTGATACGGGTCAGGCGTTCGCTCAATGCGTCGAAGGTCGGCTCGTCCACCAGATCGCGCTTGCTCACCAGCAAGCGGTCGGCAAAGCCGATCTGCGCCTGGGCGATGGTCTGGGTCAAGTGAGTCTCGGCATGCGCCGCGTCGACCAGCGTGATGATGCCGTCGAGGATGTAGCGCTCGCGCAATTCTTCATCGATGAAAAACGTTTGCGCGACCGGCGCCGGATCAGCCAGGCCGGTGCATTCGATCACCAGACGATCGAAGGCGATCTCTCCACTGTCCCGGCGTTCGAGTAGCAGATAAAGAGCCTTGGTCAAATCGGTGTGAATGGTGCAGCAGACGCAGCCGTTGGACAGCGTCATCACTTGCACCGGTTCGTCGCCCAATAGTTGGGTGTCGATACCGGCGTCGCTGAATTCGTTCTCGATCACGGCGATTTTCAGGCCGTGCTCGGCTTTGAGCAAATGGCGCAGCAAGGTGGTTTTGCCGGCGCCGAGAAAGCCGCTGAGGATCGTGACGGGGATTGGAGCTGACAAAAGAAGATCTCCCATGCGCTGAAAAAACTGCAGGAGCCCGGCTTGTCGGCGATAGCGACCTGAAGATCGCTATCGCCGGCAAACCGGGCTCCTGCAGTCGTGTGTGCCTAGACCTCGTGCCTCAACAGCACTTCGGCCCACCCTTGCCACCGTAACGGGCTTCCTGACGTTCTCGGAAGAACATCTCGTAGCTCATCACCGGTTTGTCCGGGTGCTTGGTTTGCATGTGCTCGACGTAGTTGTCGTAGTCGGGCATGCCGACCATCAAGCGCGCGGCCTGACCGAGGTATTTACCGAGGCGACTCAGGTCATTGAACATGCTGCAAATCCTCGATTACGCGTCCGGCTGGGCCTGGAATGGCGATTCTTTATCCGTACGCTCTTTTTTGCCCCAGGCGGCAATACCGACCTTGAGCGCATAGAACAGGATGCTGAACACCACGAACAGGAACAAAGCCGTCAGCGTTGCGTTGGTGTAGGCGTTGAAAATCACGTGCTGCATCTGAGCGATGTCCTTGGCCGGAGCGAGGATCTGGCCGTTAGCCAGGGCATCGCTGTATTTTTTCGCCAGGGACAGAAAGCCGATCGCCGGGTTGGCGTCGAACAGCTTGATGAAGCCCGCCGTCGTGGTGCAGATCAGCAACCACACAGCCGGCAACATGGTGACCCAGACATAGCGCTGGCGTTTCATCTTGATCAGCACGACGGTACCAAGCATCAACGCGATACCGGCCAGCATCTGATTGGAGATACCGAACAGCGGCCACAGGGTGTTGATGCCACCCAGCGGATCGATCACGCCCTGATACAACAACCAGCCCCACATCGCCACACAGCCGGCGGTGGCGATCAGGTTGGCGGTCCAGGACTCGGTGCGTTTCAGCGCCGGCACGAACGAGCCGAGCAAGTCCTGCAGCATGAAACGACCGGCACGGGTACCGGCGTCCACCGCGGTGAGGATGAACAGCGCTTCGAACAGGATCGCGAAGTGGTACCAGAACGCCATGGTGTTTTCACCCGGCAGCACACTGTGCAGGATTTGCGCGATACCGACCGCCAGGGTCGGCGCACCACCGGCACGGGCCAGGATGGTGGTTTCGCCGATGTCATGGGCGACTGCTTGCAGCGCTTCCGGGGTGATTGCAAAGCCCCAGCTGCTGACTGCCGTCGCCACCGACACCACATCACCGCCAACCACGGCGGCCGGGCTGTTCATGGCGAAGTACACGCCCGGCTCAATCACCGAAGCGGCCACCATGGCCATGATCGCCACGAACGACTCCATCAGCATGCCGCCGTAACCGATGTAACGGGCGTTGACCTCGTTATCGAGCAACTTCGGCGTGGTGCCGGAGGAAATCAGCGCATGGAAACCAGAGACCGCACCGCACGCGATGGTGATGAACAGGAACGGAAACAGACCGCCCTTCCATACCGGACCGGTGCCGTCGACGAACTGGGTCAGTGCCGGCATTTTCAGCTCGGGCATGGTCACCAGAATACCGATGGCCAAGGCAACGATGGTGCCGATCTTCAGGAACGTGGAGAGGTAGTCTCGCGGCGCCAGGATCAGCCACACCGGCAACACTGCCGCGACAAAACCATAACCGATCAGCATCCAGGTGATCTGGATACCGGTGAAGGTGAAGGCCTTGGCCCACACCGGATCAGCAGCAATCTGCCCACCGAGCCAGATCGAACCCAGCAGCAACAGCACGCCGATGATCGAGATCTCGCCGATGCGGCCCGGGCGGATGTAGCGCATGTAAATGCCCATGAACATCGCGATCGGGATGGTCGCCATCACCGTGAAAATACCCCATGGGCTTTCGGCCAAAGCCTTCACCACGATCAGCGCCAGCACCGCGAGGATGATGATCATGATCAGGAAGCAGCCGAACAGCGCGATGGTGCCGGGGATGCGGCCCATTTCTTCACGAACCATGTCACCCAGGGAACGACCGTTGCGGCGGGTGGACATGAACAGGACCATGAAGTCCTGAACGGCACCGGCCAGCACCACACCGGCGATCAGCCAGAGTGTGCCGGGCAGATAGCCCATTTGCGCCGCCAGAACCGGACCCACCAGTGGCCCCGCGCCTGCGATGGCCGCGAAGTGATGACCAAAGAGGATGTGTTTGTTGGTTGGAACGTAGTCCAGACCATCATTGTTGAGTACGGCGGGGGTGGCCCGTCGCGGGTCGAGCTGCATCACATTGTTAGCGATGAACAGACTGTAGTAGCGGTACGCGACCAGATAAATGGCCACGGCAGCGACCACAATCCACAAGGCATTGATTGCCTCACCTCGGCGCAGTGCCACTACACCCAGGGCGCACGCCCCTACGATTGCCAGCACCAGCCAGGGTAGATGGCGTAGCAGGCTATTATTATTTTTCATTTTATTATTCCAGCCAGAGTGGACAAGAAAGACAGCCACACCGAGTTTAGCTCTCCTGACGGTAAAGACCATACCCCAACGTTGGTCTAGAGCCCTGTCCTGGCTGGCAGGTTTGAACAATGCCGGTCTATAGTCAGCGAACATCCAGAGGATTGCGCCATGAGCGAGCACACCGCCAATCGCCGTCGTTTCAAACGTATTGCGTTCGATGCCAGGACCGAGCTCAGCCAGGGCGAGTACATCTGGCCGGTAAAGCTGATCGACCTGTCGCTCAAGGGGCTGTTGATCGAGCGGCCCGAACCCTGGCTGGGCGATGGTGAGCAAGACTTTTACGTAGACATTCATCTGAACGATGACGTCGATATAAAAATGGACGTGCGACTGGCCCATGAAGAAAACGGCCAGCTTGGATTCGTTTGCCGGCACATCGGCCTGGAATCGATCCAGCGCCTGAGACGATTGATTGAGCTGAACCTGGCGGATCCGCAGGAACTGGAGCGGGAGCTGGGTGCGCTGATCGAAGTTTGAACGCTGCTCCGTGCAGGAGCTGACGCGAGCTGCTCCTGCACAGGGGAGATTGTCGTTATTCGAAGAGTGCGTCGAGGGCTTGTTCCAGACGGGTCACGGCGATGATCTGCAGCCCTGGCGGCGATTCCTTCGGCGCATTGCCCTTGGGCACGATGGCCCGTTTGAAACCGTGTTTGGCCGCTTCCTTCAGGCGTTCCTGACCGCTGGGCACCGGGCGTACTTCACCGGACAGACCAACCTCGCCGAACACCAGCAAATCGTGGGGCAGCGGCCGGTTGCGCAGGCTGGACATGACGGCCGCCATCAATGCCAGATCGGAGGCGGTTTCCAGCACCTTCACCCCGCCTACCACATTGAGGAACACATCCTGGTCGTGGGTCGGAATGCCGCCGTGCCGGTGCAGCACCGCCAGCAACATCGCCAGGCGATTCTGATCCAGCCCCAAGGTCACACGGCGAGGGTTGGCCAGGTGGCTGTCATCCACCAGCGCCTGGACTTCCACCAGCATCGGACGGGTGCCTTCCCAAGTGGCCATGACCACACTGCCCGGGACTTCTTCTTGAGCACGGGTCAGAAAAATCGCCGATGGGTTGGAGACTTCTTTCAAACCCTTGTCCGTCATGCCGAACACACCGAGCTCGTTCACTGCACCGAAACGGTTCTTCACCGCCCGCAGCAAACGCAGACGACCATCGGACTCGCCTTCGAAATACAGCACGGTGTCGACCATGTGCTCCAGCACGCGCGGACCGGCCAGCGCGCCTTCCTTGGTGACATGCCCCACCAGGAAAATCGCCGTCCCGCTCTGTTTGGCATATCGCACCAGCAATGCCGCGCTTTCGCGCACTTGGGACACGCCGCCCGGCGCAGATTGCAACTGCTCGGTGAAGATCGTCTGGATCGAGTCGATCACCATGACCTTGGGTTTTTCGAGACGCGCCGTGGCGATAATGGTTTCGATGCAGGTTTCGGTCATGACCCGCAGTTGATCCTGCGGCAAGCCCAGACGGCGGGCACGCATCGCCACTTGTTGCTGGGATTCTTCCCCCGTGACGTAAAGGGCCGGCATGGTTTTGGCGAGATTACACAAGGTTTGCAGCAGGATGGTCGACTTGCCGATGCCAGGGTCACCGCCGATCAGCACCACCGAGCCATCGACGAGGCCACCGCCCAACACCCGGTCCAGCTCACTCGACGCAGTGGAAAAGCGCGGGATCTCTTCGACACTGACTTCGGCCAGGGTTTTGATCTGCGCCTGCTGCCCCGTCCAACCGGTGCGACCGCTTGGCGCCGCCGCCCCGCCGCTTTCCACCATGGTTTCGGTCAGCGTATTCCAGGCACCGCACTCGCCGCACTGGCCGGCCCACTTCGGGAAGGTTGAGCCGCACTCGGTGCAGCCGTACATGCGCTTGGCCTTGGCCATCTGAACTCCCGGCAAAAAACACGATGATAGCGCAGCTGACGTACATCAGCGCGAGGGAGTTGCCCGGTGGCGGCTCTTGAATATCAGACGGTTTCGAACCACCTGAACGCTGTCGTTAATCGCTCTAGTTTAAAACCTGTACAAAACTTCCCCACGGCGCGCCGTACCTTCGTTCAATTATTTATACAAAACCGTGACAATTTGAATTGGAGCGTACAAACATTAAGCGATTCATTTAGCACTTAGCGCACACACTCAAATATTACCCGTTACATCATTCATTGCATTTTTTCGTAACATGCCTGCACTGTTCCAAATGACGACCCATATTAGAGTACGCGCACTAAAAAACCCGACAACTGCAAAACCTATGAGAAACAAATTCCCATTTTTGCGCCTGACCCGTGATGTCATTCTGTAAACTTTTCGCCGTTGGTCAGGTCGATAGCAGGTAGCTTTGTAAGCAGTCGTGTCGAGCAGGATGTGTTTGGCTGATTTACACTGCGTTCACCAACCTCATCTGTAACAAGGAAATAACCTATGGGCGTGATAAGTGAGTTCAAGGCCTTCGCGGTCAAAGGCAACGTGATCGACATGGCCGTCGGTATCATCATCGGCGCCGCTTTCGGCAAGATCGTTACCTCCTTTGTCGGCGACGTAATCATGCCGCCCATTGGGCTGCTGATCGGCGGCGTGGACTTCAGTGACCTGGCCATTACCCTCAAAGCCGCCAGCGGCGATGCCCCGGCGGTGGTGCTGGCGTACGGTAAGTTCATCCAGAGCCTGATCGACTTCGTCATCGTCGCCTTTGCGATCTTCATGGGCATCAAGGCGATCAACCAACTCAAGCGTGAAGAGGCCGTCGCCCCTAAACTGCCACCGGTGCCCACCAAGGAAGAAGAATTGCTGGGAGAGATTCGCGACCTGCTCAAGGCCCAGAACAATCGGCCTGGACCGCTTTAGCGACATAGAAAACGGCGCCCTCGAGCGCCGTTTTTTTACCAGAAGTTTTCCACGGCGACCTGACCAGGCCGTCGGCTCAGGCTCAAATGCATGTCCCGTTGTTTGAGCAATTTACGCGTGTCGTCAATCATCTGTGGATTACCACACAGCATGACCCGCGAGTGTTCCGGCGTCAGCGCCACTCCAGCCGCGCGCTCCAATTCGCCATTTTCGATCAGGGTCGTAATCCGACCCTCTAGGGCGCCGGGATGCTGTTCTCGGGTGACGGTATTGATCAGTTGCAATTTATGCGCGTATTGCGCCAGATATTCTCGTTGCGCCAGCCCCGCGATCAATGCTTGATAGGCCAGTTCCCGCGACTCGCGCACACTATAGACCAGGATGATTCGCTCGAACTTCTCCCACACCTCAAAGTCCTGAAGGATCGACAGAAAGGGCGCAATCCCCGTGCCTGTGGATAACAACCAGAGATCACGCCCATCGACGAAGCGATCCAGTGTCAGGTATCCGAACGCCTGGCGATCGACCAGCAGTGTATCGCCAACGCCCAGCCGACTGAGCTCACTGGTGAACTCCCCGCCGGGAACGACAATGGAAAAGAACTCGAGATACTCGTCAAAAGGCGATGACACCATGGAGTAGGCGCGCCACACCGTGGTGCCGTCAGCCTTGGTCACGCCCAGCCGGGCAAACTGCCCGGCGCGGAATCGAAAGCCCTGATCCCGGGTGACTCGCAGGGTAAACAGGTTCGGGGTCAACGGCTGGACGTCCAGCAAGGTCTGGCGGGTAAATTTCTCTTCACTGGCGGTCATGGGTGGCTCCACTGAACGGATAACCGCAGTGTCTCGCAAAGAGGCCATCATAAACACCGATGTTTTGTAGTGCTTTTTAGCCAAGCACTCACAGTTCATATGTATCGCGTAAACCTTGGCAGCTTTACAGCTAACCATTCAGTTCACTTTGCTCAACTATTGAATTAACACCGTAATACATAATGCCTTTCAGGCCTGTAACAGAATATTTAGAACCAGATCCTTATCCATGCCTGGTGAATAAAGCAAAAAATTCTCATCATGCGTAGGAATGGTCCTACACTGAAATTCGCGCAGACCGGTTGGATCCAACTGCGCCCCCGATATCACAGCAGATAGGAGGTCTATTTATGGAGCGTTGGAAGGAGTTGCAACTCATACAATTGTCTCGAACAAACGACATTCAAATCGCCTACCGTATAGCACTCAATTTTGCAAAAAACATCGGATATAAATTTTGTGGCTTTTCAACCATTTACGCTACGACAGACGATCAACTCAAAACGTTTCGCTTCAACAACTATCCAAAGGGCTGGAACGCTCAATACGAAAAAAACAAGCTGTACTCCGTTGACCCGGTAGTAGCACATTGCAATCAATCCATGCTCCCTATTCTCTGGAGTGAAGACCTTTACAACAACATACCCTCAATGTGGGACTCACTCGAAACGCAAGGATTCCAGCATGGCTGGTCACAAGCCTTTCATGATGAAGAAAGCGGGCTGCGCAGCATTTTGAGCCTGGCGCGCAGTCATCGCTCAATCAGCGCGCTGGAGCTGTATGAACATCTTGGTTTTTCCGTATTTATCGGCCGTCACCTGCACAAGCTGGTCGCCCCGACACTGCCCATGAGGCCTGTCAAACCGCCAGGCCCACACTTGTCGCCACGGGAAATCGATGTGTTGAAACTGGCGGCGGATGGCAAAACGGCCTACGAAAGCGCCAGAATTCTCAATCTCAGTGCACGCACTGTTAATTTCCATGTGCAGGAATCCATTCGAAAACTAGGCGTCAATAACAAGGTCTCGGCCGTTATCGCTGCCGCCAAGGCGGGCCACCTCGACAGCAAGGCGATGAGCTGAGCGGAAAAACCTGCGGGTAATCCAGCACAAAAAACCGTACCATTTGCGGTCCCTCCTGAGTGATGAACGTGTGAACTCCCCACGACGCAGTCCACTCGGACGGCCCGCCCGCCAAGACGCCCCTGGGCCGCGGGATACCCGTTGATTTCCCAGAGCGACACTCCATGCCTTTGCTCCATACGCCTTTCGCCAGCCTCGATCTGATCCGCCAACCCGAACAGCAGAACGAACCGCTGCAAGCCTTTGATGCAGCCGATGAGTACCTGCTCAACCATCTGGCCGAACAGCAGCCTTCGGCCGACCTGCGAGTGTTGTTACTCAACGACAGTTTCGGTGCGTTGGCCGCCAGCCTGGCCGGCAAGGTCAGGGTAACCAGCAGCGGCGACTCGTTCCTGGCCGTTCAGGGCCTGGAAAAAAACCTGGTGCGCAATGGCCTGGCGTTTGACGCGGTAACACACGTACCTTCCAGTGAAGCCCTCGCAGGACCGTTTGACCGGGTGCTGATCCGGGTGCCGAAAACACTGGCATTGCTGGAAGAACAGTTGATCCGTCTGCAAGGCCAACTGGCGCCAGGCGCGCACGTGGTGGCCGGCGCAATGATCAAGCATTTGCCACGCGCCGCAGGTGATCTGCTGGAACGTTACGTGGGCCCGGTACAGGCCTCTCTGGCAGTGAAGAAGGCACGACTGCTGATGGCTACAGTCGAGACCAAGGCGCCGGTTACCTCGCCCTACCCGACCCGCTATCGACTCGACGAACCGGCAATCGAATTGCTTAACCATGCCAACGTGTTCTGCCGGGAAGGCCTGGACATCGGCACGCGGGCGTTTTTGCCGCACTTGCCGAAAAATCTCGGCGCCGCGCGGGTCGCCGACCTCGGTTGTGGCAACGGTGTGCTGGCCATCGCCAGTGCTCTGCAAAACCCCGAGGCGCATTACACGCTGGTGGACGAATCGTTCATGGCCGTGCAATCGGCCGCCGAAAACTGGCGCGCGGCATTGGGCGAGCGGGATGTCCTCGTGCGGGCCGGTGATGGTCTTGCCGGGCAGGAGCCCCAGTCGCTGGACGTGGTGCTGTGCAATCCACCCTTTCATCAGCAACAGGTCGTTGGCGACTTCCTGGCCTGGCGGATGTTTCAGCAGGCCCGAGAAGCGCTGGTAGTGGGCGGTGCGCTGTACATTGTCGGCAACCGACACCTGGGTTATCACAGCAAGCTTGCGCGCTTGTTCCGCGGTGTCGAGCAAGTGGCGGCCACGCCCAAATTCGTGATTCTCAAGGCCCGTAAATAACGGCAAAAAAACCCTCCGTCAGGAGGGTTGTGAAACCGTGCCGCAAGGCAACGGGATGGGATGTCAAGTTTTTCAGTGAGTGCTCAGGCCAGCGGCGTTCATGAACATGCGCATCAGGCTGGCGACGATGAACAGTGCACCGACGCTTCCCGCCCAGATCATGGCCAGCCAGCCGAGCCGCTGCCACAGCGGCTTTTTCTCGGCTTGTTGAATGTCGTGCAAGGATGGCTTGTTGGTCATTGCTTCAACCCTCTCGGTCAGGTCGATGGCGCCTAGTGATATCCATCTTCATGGGTCACCTTGCCGCGGAACACGTAGTAGCTCCAGAAGGTGTAGCCCAGGATGAACGGGATGATGAACAATGTACCCACCAGCATGAATCCCTGGCTCTGAGGTGGCGCGGCGGCGTCCCAGATCGAGATCGACGGCGGCACGATGTTCGGCCACAGGCTGATTCCCAATCCGCTGTAGCCGAGGAAGATCAGCACCAGCGTCAGCAGGAACGGCATGTAGTTCGCATTGCGCGCCACCGCCCGGATCAGACCGTACAACGTCACCAGCACCAGAATCGGCACCGGCAGGAACCAGAAAAGGTTCGGCAAGGTGAACCAGCGTGCAGCGATTTCCGCATGGGCCAGCGGGGTCCAGATACTGACGATACCGATCACCGCCAACAACACAAACGCCAACGGCCGCGCCAGGTCATGCATCTGTTCCTGCAACTTGCCTTCGGTCTTCATGATCAGCCAGGTGCAGCCGAGCAACGCGTAAGCCACCACCAGCGCGGCACCGCAGAACAGAGTGAATGGCGTCAGCCAATCCAGTGAGCCACCGGCAAACTGCCGATTGACCACCGGCAGACCATCGATGAACGCCCCCAGTGCCACGCCCTGGAAGAACGTCGCAGCCACCGAACCGCCGATGAATGCCTTGTCCCACAAGTGGCGTTTGTCGTCCTTGGCCTTGAAGCGGAACTCGAAGGCCACGCCACGGAAGATCAAGCCGATCAGCATGAAGATCAACGGCAGGTACAACGCCGAGAGCACCACCGAATAGGCCAACGGGAAAGCGCCGAACAGCGCCGCTCCGCCCAGGACCAGCCAGGTTTCGTTGCCATCCCACACCGGCGCGACGGTGTTCATCATCACGTCACGGTCAGTCTTGCCGGGAATGAACGGAAAGAGAATGCCGATGCCGAGGTCGAAGCCGTCCATGACCACGTACATCATGATGCCGAAGATGATGATCACGGCCCAGATCAGCGGAAGATCAATACCCATGATTCAAATCTCCTTGGTCACGGTGCGGTCGGTATCGGTGTTTTCATCGTCGGCTGCGGACAATGGACGTGCCGGGGTGCGTTTCTGGCCGGGACCGCCGTCGTTGGTTTCCTTGCCTTCATCGATTTTCGGCCCTTTGCGCACCAGGCGCATCATGTAGCCCAGACCCGCACCAAACAGCGCGAAATACACCACGACGAACAGGATCAGGGTGATGCTCATCTGCATGAAGCTATGGTTGGAGGACGCATCCGCCGTGCGCATCAGCCCGTACACCACCCACGGCTGACGGCCGATTTCGGTGGTGAACCAACCGGCGAGGATCGCGATCAATCCGGATGGGCCCATCCACAACGCCAGGTAGAGGAACGGGCGCGAGGTATAGAGCTTGTCGCTTTTGCGCAGCCACAGGCTCCACAAACCGGTGAAGATCATCAGCAAGCCCAGGCCGACCATGATCCGGAACGACCAGAACACGATGGTCGAATTCGGCCGGTCTTCAGGCGGGAACTCCTTGAGCGCCGGCACCTGTTTATCCAGCGAGTGGGTCAGGATCAGGCTGCCCAGGTAGGGGATCTCGACCGCGAATTTGGTCCTCTCTTCTTTCATGTCCGGCCAGCCGAACAGGATCAGCGGCGTTGCCTCGTCACCTTTGTTTTCCCAGTGGCCTTCGATCGCGGCAATTTTCGCCGGCTGATGCTCAAGGGTATTGAGGCCGTGGAAGTCACCGATGACCGCCTGGATCGGTGCCACGATCAGCGCCATCCACATCGCCATCGAGAGCATGGTGCGAATCGCCGGGTTGTCCTTGCCGCGCAGCAAATGCCAGGCTGCCGAAGAGCCCACGAAGAACGCCGTGGCCACAAACGCCGCCGTCGCCATGTGCATCAGGCGATAGGGGAATGATGGGTTGAAGATCACTGCCAGCCAGTCGGTTGGAATCACCTGACCGTTGATGATTTCAAAGCCCTGCGGTGTCTGCATCCAGCTGTTGGAGGCGAGAATCCAGAACGTCGAAATCAGCGTACCGATGGCCACCATGACGGTGGAAAAGAAGTGCAAGCCACGCCCGACCTTGTTCCAGCCGAACAGCATGACGCCCAGGAATCCGGCTTCGAGGAAGAATGCCGTGAGTACTTCATACGTCAGCAACGGACCGGTTACCGCCCCGGCGAAGTCCGAGAATCGGCTCCAGTTGGTGCCGAACTGATAGGCCATGACCAGCCCTGAAACCACGCCCATGCCAAAGTTGACGGCAAAGATCTTCGACCAGAAATGGTAAAGGTCCCGGTAAGTGTCGTTATGGGTCTTGAGCCACAAGCCCTCGAGCACCGCCAGGTAACTCGCCAGGCCAATAGTGATGGCCGGAAACAGGATGTGAAACGAGATGGTGAACGCGAACTGGATTCGGGCGAGATCAAGTGCCTCTAAACCGAACATAAGTCTTCCTCTATCAGGTAGTACGGCTGCGGGCTGAAAGCCTGCACCCACGGCCCCCACGGGTATGGAGTGTGGCGAATCTCTGTTTGTTCTTTTTTTTCACGCATCGCTACGCAGGGAGTCTGGCCGACTGGCCACCGAATCAACTCCCTCGGAAGGGTGTTGATCTGGATCAAGCAACGTAGAAAGAGTAGTCCCAATTTCGGGGATAAACTGCGTGGCCTTTTGCCGCGTGACAAGTTGCCTCATAGGGCTGTGGTATTCACCGGGGCGAGCGAGCTTGCTCGCGCTCGACTGCGCAGCAGTGGTCATACCGATAAAATGCCAGGGTTTGAGGGCGCTTCGCAGCCTGACAAAAGCAAGCTCCCTCGCCAGGGGAATCTGGCCCCGCTGATGATCGGTATCTAGCTAACTAAATATTCAGGCATGGCAACTTCCTGTTACACGTTGGTGATAACCTCACCCCTCCCTCTCCCCCAAGATTTGCCCGCAGATGCCTAGCCAAGAGCCCTTGCTGTTACGTCACCATCGCCCATTCCTTGCGTTCTGGCTGGCCCGGGTCTTTACCGCCAGCGGCTTTCAGATGCTCACGGTGGCCATTGGCTGGAACCTGTACCAATTGACCGGCAATGTGCTCGATCTGGGTCTGGTCGGGTTGGTTGAATTCGCGCCCCGCGTGCTGTTCATGCTGCACACCGGGCATGTCGCGGACCGCTACGACCGGCGCAAGGTCGCGGCCATCTGTCAATCTTTGCAAGCGCTGATTGCCCTGTCGCTGGCCATTGGCAGCGCGACTGATCATGTCACCCGGGAGATGATCTTCATCCTCGCCTTCCTGCTGGGAGCCGCCCGCTCCTTCGAGATGCCGACCACCCAGGCCTTGCTCCCCAGTATCGTGCCAAGCGCCCTCTTTCCACGCGCCGTAGCCGCCGCGCAATCGGCCCAGCAATCGGCAACCATCGTCGCCCCGGCCCTCGGCGGTTTGCTCTATGCGTTTGGCAGTGTGTGGGTCTATGGTCCGACGGTGGTCCTGTACATCATCGCTTGCGCATTGATGCTCAATTTGCCCGCTCGGCAAACGCCACTGAACAAGGGCAAGGCGACCCTGGATTCGCTGCTGGCAGGAATCCGTTTCATTCGCAGCCGGCCGGATATCCTCGGGGCGATTTCCCTGGACCTGTTCGCCGTGTTGCTGGGCGGGGCGACGGCGCTGCTGCCGGTCTTCGCCAAGGACATCCTGCTGACCGGTCCGTGGGGATTGGGCCTGCTGCGCTCAGCCCCGGCGGTGGGCGCGCTGCTGATGTCGCTGTACCTGGCACGGTTTGCCGTGGAGCGCAAAGTCGGGCGGGTGATGTTCACCGCCGTGGGCGTGTTTGGCGTGGCAACTATCGCCTTCGGCCTGTCGACCTCGTTCTGGTTTTCCCTGGCCGTGCTGGTGGTGCTGGGCGCGGCAGACATGATCAGCATGGTGATCCGCGCCTCGTTCGTACAACTGGAAACCCCGGACGAAATGCGCGGCCGGGTCAGTGCGGTGAACGGGCTGTTCATCGGCGCCTCAAACCAGCTGGGCGAATTCGAGTCCGGCCTGACCGCCCATTGGTTCGGCACCGTGCCGGCCGTGGTCATGGGGGGGGTTGGCACGCTGGTGGTGACCGGGACCTGGATCAAACTGTTCCCGACACTGGCGAATCGCGACCGCATGCATGCGCCTGCGGAGGAAGCCAGGACCTGAGCTGACCTAGGCCAAAAGCTCTGCCGCCACCGCCGCCCGTGTGGGCTTGCCGCACAATTGTTCCACCAGCGTCAGAGCAAACGCCAGCGCTGCCCCCGAACCCTGGGCGGTGATGCAGTTACCATCGACCACCACCGGTTGATCAACAAAGTTGCAACCTGACAGCTGATGGCTGGCTGAAGGCAAACACGTCATGCGCCGCTGACGCAGCACACCGGAAGCCTGCAGTGCAACGGCAGGCGCTTCGGCGATCCCGGCGAACAACCGACCGGCCGTGGCCTGATCCTTGATCAGCTGTTGCAATGGCTGGTGGGCTGCCAGGTGCTGCGCCCCTACGGAGCCACCGGGCAGGACGATCAGGTCGAAAGGCTGGGCCAGCAAATCCACCAGCATCGCATCAGAGGTCAGGCGAGTACCGCGTGCGCAGGTCAGCATGCGCCGCCCTTCGATGCTGGCCACCACGACTTCCACCCTGGCGCGGCGCAGTACATCAATCAGGGTCACGGTCTGCAGGTCATCAGTGCCCTCGGCGAGGGTAATCAAGGCTCGAAAGGTCATGGGAACAATCCACAGGAGGGTACTTAAAGCGTAGTCAGCTTTCCTTACCCTTGTTCGTGCCTGGTCGTTACTTGATGTAAAGCTGCGTCGACATCGTGTTGCGCGGCGCGTTGATCGAGGTATTGCTGTAGGTGAACGTGCCCTCCTGCTTGCCCGCCAGGCTGAAAATGTAGACGTTGCCGACGATTTTTGTTCGCTGCGAGCAATCCGTCAGGTTGCCGTTTTCGTATGCGCAGACGGGCGTACGGGTGCCATTCACCTCGAAACCATCCAGCGTCGCATGGGGCTGGCTGCGGCCGTAGCCCACTTCCAGCACGTAGATCCGGATATTCGGGCCATTGTGATTGCAGCGCGTCTGCGTCTGCCCTTCATCAATGTTTTCAAAACCACATTCAGGCGATTCGACCTTGAGCACTTTTACCTGGGTCAACGGCGGTGCCGAAGCCGCCGAAGCGCCTTGTGCCGCCAGCAGCAATGCCATCAAGCCACTGGACAAGATCGACAGACGCTTTTTCATCCAATTACCCCCCCAAAAAAACCAGTGCGCAGTATGGCGGGTTTACGTTAAACGCAAAACATCGACGACGATCACCGCCATAAGCAGCCATAACCCTGTGCGGCTGGTATGATGCGCGGCTTTTTCCGACCCACAGAAAAATCCCAGGCGCCTGCAGCGGTCTGTGCTTTGCTGTTGAGGTCGATACATTCACGGCGCCGGGCGCGCCACGGGGAGCAGACATGCTGGAAAGGCTGTTTCAACTCAAGGCACACAACACCAACGTACGCACCGAGATTCTGGCGGGCGTCACGACCTTTTTGGCCATGGCCTACATTCTGTTCGTCAACCCGAGCATCCTCGGCGAGACCGGCATGGACAAGGGCGCGGTGTTCGTCGCCACCTGCCTGGCAGCCGCCATCGGCTCGACGGTCATGGGCCTGATCGCCAACTACCCGATCGCCCTCGCACCGGGCATGGGCCTGAACGCCTTCTTCACCTACACCGTGGTCCTGCACATGGGCCACACTTGGCAAGTGGCGCTGGGCGCGGTGTTCATCTCGGCCGTGTGTTTCTTCCTGCTGTCGATCTTCCGCATCCGTGAATGGATCATCAACAGCATCCCGCTGCCGCTGCGCTCGGCGATTGCCGCCGGTATCGGCCTGTTCCTGGCGTTGATCGCCCTGCACAACGCCGGCATCGTCGTCAGTAACCCGGCGACCATGGTTGGCCTCGGCGATCTGAAACAACCGGCGCCGATCCTCGCCACCCTTGGCTTCGCCCTGATCGTCGCCCTTGAGGCCCTCGCGGTGCGCGGCGCGGTGCTGATCGGCATTCTGGTGGTGACCATCGCCTCCATCGCCCTGGGCTTCACCCCGTTCGGCGGTGTGATGTCGATGCCACCTTCGCTGGCCCCGACCTTCCTGCAACTGGACATCAAGGGTGCGCTGGATATCGGTCTGGTCAGCGTGATCTTCGCCTTCCTGTTCGTTGACCTGTTCGACAACTCCGGCACCCTGATCGGCGTCGCCAAGCGCGCCGGACTGATGGGCAAGGACGGCCACATGCCGAAAATGGGCCGTGCGCTGATCGCCGACAGTACTGCGGCGATGGCCGGTTCCCTGCTGGGCACCTCGACCACCACCAGCTACATCGAATCCGCCGCCGGCGTGAGTGCCGGTGGCCGCACCGGCCTGACCGCCGTTGTCGTTGCATTCCTGTTCCTGCTGGCGCTGTTCTTCTCGCCACTGGCCTCCAGCGTTCCGGCATTCGCCACCGCGCCGGCGCTGCTGTTCGTCGCCGTGCTGATGACTTCCGGCCTGGCCGAAATAGACTGGGACGACATTACCGTCGCCGCGCCTGTGGTAATCACCGCACTGGCGATGCCGTTCACTTATTCCATCGCCAATGGCATTGCCTTCGGCTTCATTGCCTGGACCGCCATCAAGCTGATGTCCGGTCGTGGCCGTGAGCTGAACCCGGCGCTGGTGATCCTGTCGATTCTGTTCGTGATCAAGCTGGGTTGGTTTAACGCATGACTTTTGATTCCCAGGCCTACGCCGTTCAGCTCGAAGACAAGGTCACGCGTTTGCGTGACCTGCTGGCCCCGTTCGATGCACCCGAACCCGCCGTTTTCGATTCGCCGCTGCAGAACTTCCGCCTGCGCGCCGAATTCCGCCTGTGGCGCGAAGCCGGCGAGCGGCACTACGCGATGTTTTCCCAGGAAGACAAACGCACGCCGATTCTGATTGAAGCGTTCCCGATCGCCAGCCTGCGCATCAACCAGTTGATGCCGCAACTCAAGGCCGCCTGGCAAGCCAGCGCACCGCTCAGCCACAAGCTGTTCCAGGTGGAGTTCCTGACCACCCTGGCCGGCGACGCGATGATTACCCTGTGCTACCACCGTCCGCTGGACGAGCACTGGCACGCAGCGGCGTCGAAACTGGCAGCCGACCTGAACGTCAGCATCATCGGCCGCTCCAAGGGCAAGCGCGAAGTCATCGGTCACGATTACGTGGTCGAGCAGCTGGAGGTCGGCGGCCGCACCTTCAGCTATCGCCAGCCAGAAGGCGCGTTCACCCAGCCGAACGGCACCGTGAACCAGAAGATGCTCAACTGGGCCTACGAGGCCCTGGGCGATCGCCCGGACGATTTACTGGAGCTGTATTGCGGCAACGGCAACTTCACCCTGCCGCTCGCCACCCGGGTGCGCAAAGTGCTGGCCACCGAAATCAGCAAGACCTCGGTCAATGCGGCGCTGAGCAACCTCAGCGAAAACGCTGTGGATAACGTCACGCTGGTGCGTTTATCCGCCGAAGAACTGACCGAAGCGCTGAACGAAGTGCGGCCGTTCCGTCGCCTGCAGGGCATCGACCTCAAGAGCTACGAATTCGGCAGCGTCTTCGTCGACCCGCCTCGCGCCGGCATGGACCCGGACACCTGCGAGCTGACCCGGCGCTTCGACAACATCCTCTACATCTCCTGCAACCCGGAAACCCTGGCGGCCAACATCGCCCAACTGCACGACACCCACCGCATTACCCAATGCGCGATGTTCGACCAGTTCCCGTGGACTCATCACATGGAATCCGGGGTGTTGTTGACCCGGCGTTGATCGCAAATGCCAAACACAAAAACCGTCTCAATGACGGTTTTTGTGTTTTGACGCCCGTCACCCAGGCTGATTTTTTCGAAACTCAGTCGTGGTAATGCCTTTGTATCCCCAGTTATCGGTGTCGATTTCCTCGATCACAATATGGGTCAGCTCCGGCGGCTTGCCGAGCACACGTTGCAGAGTCTCAGTGATTTCGGCGATGACTTGGGCTTTCTGCTCCCGGGTAACGCCGTCACGGGTAATGCGTACGCTGACGAAAGGCATGCTGCGTCTCCTGCTCACTGGTTGAGAAAAGCTACAGAGGGTGAATCCACTGTATCTGTGCGAGGCCATTTGAGAAATACTGAACCGAACACTTCATTTGATCCTCGGTGTAATCAATCATGCAACGACAATTCGACGATCTTCAACTGGGCAGCATCGAGCTGTTTTGCCTGGCCGCCGAGGCCGGTAGTTTCACGGCGGCGGCATTGGTGGCGGGCGTCACGCCGGCGGCGGTGAGCCGTTCGGTATCGCGCATGGAGGAGCGTCTGGGCGTGCGGTTGTTCGCGCGCACAACCCGCAGCGTCAAGCTGACCGACAGCGGTCGGCGCTACTACGAAGAATGCCGCCAGGCTTTGGCCCAGTTGGTGGAGGCCCAGCGCGAGGTCATGGGCCAACAGCAAGTGCCGTCCGGCACGCTGCGTGTCAGCATCCCGACCACCTACGCCCACCACCGGATCCTGCCGTTGATGCCGGCCTTTCGTGCGCGTTTTCCGGCGGTGAAGGTCGAGTCGCATATCAGCAATCGCAACATCGATTTCGTCGGCGAGGGTTACGACCTGGCGATTCGCGTGCGGGCGATTCCGGATTCCGGCTTGATCGCCCGACCGCTGGAGGACGCCGCGCTGGTCATGATTGCCAGCCCCGAGTACCTCAAGCACGCCGGTACACCGCAGACCCTCGACGATTTGCAGCAACACGACTGCATTCAGTACGAACTGCCCAGCAGCGGCCGACGCATTGCCTGGTTGTTCAATGACGATGGCGTGCAGCGGGAAATACTGGCCGAAGGCAATTACGTTTGTTCCGATGACGTTTTGGGCGGCGTGACCCTGGCAAAACATGGCGCCGGCCTGTTCCAGACCTATCGTTTCATCGTCGAAAAAGAACTGGCCGATGGCTCGCTGGTGGAAGTGCTCAAACCTTATGGCGGGCGTTCGCGTCCGTTTACTTTGTTGTATCCGCAAAGTCGGCATATGCCTCTGCGATTGCGGGCATTCATTGATTTTCTGGTTGAGCATTTGCCTCGTTGAATGATCGCAGCCTGCGGCAACCCCACCCAGGGTTTCAAATGCAGGAGCGGCTGCAGGCTGCGACCTTTTTTGTCCGATCACCGCACACAAATCGACTACAAGCCGGCGCGTCAATTGACCAAATTAACCAGCTAGTACAATTTATCTCCACAAGCCGAAACCTACGGCCAATGCCAAAAATAATAAGTGGAGAAACATCGATGTCCCCCATCATTCTGGTGCTCAACGGCCCGAATCTGAACCTGCTTGGCACTCGCGAACCGGCCACCTATGGCCATGAAACCCTCGCTGATATTTCTGCGCTGTGCGGCCGTGCCGCCGAAGAGTTCAGTCTGGCGGTGGAGTTTCGCCAGACCAACCACGAAGGCGAACTGCTCGACTGGATTCACGCCGCTCGAGGCCGCTGTGCCGGAATCGTGATCAACCCGGCCGCCTGGACTCACACTTCGGTAGCCATCCGCGATGCGTTGGTCGCCAGCGAGTTGCCGGTGATTGAAGTTCACCTGTCCAACGTCCACGCCCGTGAAGCTTTCCGTCACCATTCCTTTGTCTCAGCCATTGCCACTGCGGTGATGGCGGGCTTCGGCAGCCATGGCTATCGCCTGGCGCTTGAGCACTTCAGCCAACGTCTGAAAGGGTAACCGTCATGAGCCAGAACCAAGCGGTATTGGCCGGACTGATCGGCGCCGGCATCCAGGCATCCCGCACCCCGGCCTTGCACGAGCATGAAGGCGATGCCCAGGGTTTGCGCTACCTCTATCGCCTGATCGATCTCGATCAGTTGCAACTCGACAGCACTGCCCTGCCCGACCTGTTGAGCGCCGCCGAGCGCATGAACTTCACCGGGCTGAACATCACCTTCCCGTGCAAGCAGGCGATCATCCCGCTGCTCGACGAATTGTCGCCGGAGGCCCGGGGTATTGGCGCGGTAAACACGGTGGTGCTCAAAGATGGCAAACGCATCGGCCACAATACCGATTGCCTGGGCTTTGCCGAAGGTTTTCGCCGAGGCTTGCAAGGCGTTGCGGTTGAGCGCGTCGTGCAGATGGGTGCCGGTGGCGCCGGTGCGGCGGTGGCCCACGCGCTATTGAGTGAAGGCGTACGGCAACTGAGCATTTTCGATGTGGACATCAGCCGCGCCCAGAGCCTGACCGACAACCTCAACCAACATTTCGGCAGCGGGCGCGCGGTGGCAGGTCATGATTTGGCGCTGACGCTGGCCGAGGCAGACGGCCTGGTGAACACCACGCCGATGGGCATGAAAAAACTCCCGGGGATGCCGGTGCCGGTCGAATGGCTTCGGGCTGAACTGTGGGTGGCGGAAATTGTTTATTTCCCGCTGGAAACCGAACTGCTGCGCAACGCCCGCGCGCTGGGTTGCCGGACGCTGGATGGCGGCACCATGGCGGTGTTCCAGGCAGTGAAGGCGTTCGAATTGTTCAGCGGCGTGGAGCCGGACGCGCAGCGGATGCTGGCGCACTTTCAAAGCATGAATGGCTGAGATGTTCTGTGGCGAGCGAGCGTGCTCGCCACGGCTCAGGCCTGCAAATAGCGCAAAACCGACTCGCTAATCATCTCGCGATGACGCTGCTTGATGCTTTCGTCCGGCAAGTCGATCTGAAAGATCTCGCCAAAGGTGTGGCGGTTCGACACGCGATAGAAGCAGAACGAGCTGATCAGCAAGTGCACATCCAAGGGATCAAGCCCCGTGCGGAACAGCCCTTGCTCGGCGCCGCGACGGAGAATCTCGCCCAGTGAATCGAGGATGGTGTTGTTCATCGCCTTGATCGCATCGGAGCGCTTCACATACTCGGCGTTGTGAATGTTCTCGATACAGACGATACGCACGAAATCAACGTTGCGATCATGGTGATCGAAGGTGAATTCCACCAGCCGACGAATCGCCAGCACCGGTGCCAGTTCAGCCAGGTGCAATCGGCTTTCGGTGTTGCGGATATCGCCGTAGAGCTTTTCCAGAACCTCGACGTAGAGCTGTTCCTTACTGCCGAAGTAGTAATAGATCATGCGTTTGGAGGTGTGGATGCGCTCGGCGATGGCATCGACGCGGGCGCCTGAAAGACCCTGCTGAACAAACTCCACAATCGCTTCCTGAAGAATGTTCTCGCGGGTTTTTTCCGGATTGTTCTTGCGACTCTTGCGCGGCGGGGCAATCGGTTCGTCGGGCGCTGCGGAGAGTTCTGAAGTTATCGTCATTGCGGGCTCACGGCCATCACTGCACAGGCTGGCGATTATGAGCCGCGCCGCGCAGTGAAGGAAGCCGCGCGGCAGCGGTTTGTCAGCGTGGTTACGATTTTCCTACAACTTTGCCTGACGTACGGCGCCGCTTCGGGATTTGGCCATGGCCGCCAGCCGCACCGCCACGTTGGCCGCGCCATAACCGGCATAGCCGTTCTTGCGCTGGATGATCTCGAAGAAGAAGCGTCCCTCGAACGGCTCGGTGTACACGTGAAACAACTCGCCACCCTGGGCATCACGGTCGTACAGCACGTTGTAATAGGCCAGTTCACTGAGGAACTCGTCGTCAAAATCGAAGCGTGCGGCCAGGTCATCGTAGTAGTTGAGCGGGATATCCAGCAGCGGCACGCCGGCCTCTTTCGCGCGGCTGACCTGAGTGAAAATATCGTCGCAATCAAACGCAATGTGATGCACGCCAGAGCCGCGATAACTCGACAGCGCGTGTGAGATGGCGGTGTTGCGATTTTCGGAAATGTTCAGCGGCAGGCGAATCGAGCTGTCGCGGCTGCGCAGTGCGCGGCTCTTCACCAAGCCATAAGGATCGGGCAGCACCACTTCGTCATCGGCTTCGAAGTCCAGCATGCTCTTGTAGAACAACACCCAACTGTCCAGGCTGTCGGCCGGCAATGCCATGGCCATGTGGTCGATGCGCTTGAGGCCACCAGCGGTCTGCGCCTGCGGGAACAGATTGAAGTCAGTGCCATAGACGTCGACCTGCTGGTCGACCAGGTAAATCAGGCTGCCATCCGGCGCACGCACGGCCGCGAGCTCGAGTTCGTTCGGACCCACCAGCCCGCGATAGGGCTGGCCTTTATAAGCCACGGCCCGAGCCAGCGCACTGGCGCTGTCCTTGACCCGCACGGCGGTGGCGCACAATGACGGACCGTGCGCCTCGAAGAAGCTGTGGGCGAACGAGTACGGTTCGCAATTGAGGATCAAATTGATATCGCCCTGGCGCAGCAGGCTGACACTCTTGGAGCGATGCTGGCCCGCCTTGACGAAGCCCAGTCGCTCCAGCCAGTGGGAAAGCTTGGCGCCAAGGCTTTCGTCCACGGCAAACTCGAGAAACTCGATGCCGTTGTATTCGCTGGCCCGCGGCGTCTCGAACAGAATGTCGAGGTGGGTCGATGGCTTGGCTTGCTGTTCCAGGCGCTGGCGGGTTTTCTCTTCAAGGTAAAGCAACGAGCGCAAACCGTCGGCAGCGTTGGCCCGGGGCGGGGCGGCGCGGAAACCGTCATTGAAGATTTCCAGCGACAGCGGCCCGGTGTAGCCGCTCTTGATGATTGGCGCGAGAAAGCCTGGCAGATCGAACTCGCCCTGCCCGGGGAAACAACGGAAATGCCGGCTCCACTCCAGCACGTCCATGGCCAGGATGGGCGCGTCGGCCATTTGCACGAAGAAAATCTTGTCGCCGGGAATCTCGGCGATGGCGCTCGGGTCGCCCTTGAGCGACAGCGTATGGAAGCTGTCGAGCAACACACCGAGGCTTGGATGATCCGCCTGACGAACAATGTTCCACACCTGTTGCCAGGTGTTGACGTGCTTGCCCCAGGCCAACGCTTCATAACCGATACGCAGGCCTCGCGCGCCCGCGTGTTCGGCCAGCAGGCGCAAGTCATCGACTAAAATCTGTTCATCACCGACAGAATCTGCCGAGGCGTTGCTGCACACCAGCACCAGGTCCGTTCCCAGCTCCTGCATCAGGTCGAACTTGCGCTCGGCCCGCTCCAGATTGCGCGACAGGCGGTCGCGGCGGCAGCCTTCGAAGTCGCGGAACGGTTGAAACAGGGTGATGGCGATCCCGAGATCGGCGCACATCTGCTTGATTTCCCGCGGACTGCCGTCGTAGTAGAGAAGGTCGTTTTCGAAAATCTCGACACCATCAAATCCGGCGGCGGCGATGGCTTCGAGTTTTTCCGGCAGGGTACCGCTCAAGGACACGGTGGCAATGGAACGCTGCATGTTTCGACTCCTGATGGTGGAGACATCTTGTTAGGGGCATCGCACGCGGGCTCTGTCTCGGAGCTGCCGAAAACAGCGCCGACAGGGATTGCGTTTAGCTTTGATTGAATTATTGGCTGCGTGATCCTTCAGGGCAATTTAAAGTGTACTATCCGGTTAGTTTTGCGTGCGATTATCGAACACAATGGCCGTTGGCGAATTGACGATTTTTTGTTCACTGCTCAACATCAACGCCACATTGAGCCAGGTTGAAAACCATCCGGCTCGGTTACCAAAGACCCGGAACACCACATAAAAATAATCGGTGGACTACATGAATCCTTCGCAAAGTTCTCCCGTGGAGCACGCCTCCATGACTTCTGCCACTGGTGGCATCGGCGACAAAATCCGCGGCGCCATGGCTGTCGGCAAGACCCGTTGGGGAATGCTGGCGCTGGTGTTTTTCGCCACCACCCTGAACTACATCGACCGCGCCGCCCTCGGCGTCATGCAGCCGATCCTCGCCAAGGAAATGAGCTGGACGGCGATGGACTACGCCAACATCAACTTCTGGTTCCAGGTCGGCTACGCCATCGGCTTCGTCCTGCAAGGCCGTCTGATCGACCGGGTCGGCGTCAAGCGCGTGTTCTTCTGCGCCGTGCTGCTCTGGAGCCTGGCGACCGGCGCCCACGGCCTGGCCACGTCGGCGGTCGGCTTCATGGTCTGCCGCTTTATTCTCGGCCTCACCGAAGCCGCCAACTACCCGGCCTGCGTGAAAACCACGCGCCTGTGGTTCCCGGCCGGTGAACGTGCGGTAGCCACCGGTATTTTCAACGCCGGTACCAACGTCGGTGCGATGTTCACGCCGATGCTGTTGCCCTTGATCCTCCACGTATGGGGCTGGCAAGCCGCGTTCCTGTGCATGGCGTCACTGGGCGGGAT
This sequence comes from Pseudomonas reinekei, assembly GCF_001945365.1. GTDB lineage: Bacteria > Pseudomonadota > Gammaproteobacteria > Pseudomonadales > Pseudomonadaceae > Aquipseudomonas > Aquipseudomonas reinekei. Next base: position 29,005 of record NZ_MSTQ01000015.1, on the reverse strand, counting down.
CTGGTTGCTGTTCTGGGGCCTGAAATACTTCAACCCGGAAGATCACCCGAGCGTTAAAAAATCCGAACTGGACTACATCCAGAACGAAGTCGAACCTGAGCAAACCCGCGTACCGTTCTCGAAAATCCTGCGCATGCGTGGCACCTGGGCCTTCGCCCTCGCCTACTCGATCACCGCGCCGGTGTTCTGGTTCTACCTGTACTGGCTGCCGCCGTTCCTCAATCAGCAATACAACCTGGGCATCAACGTGACCCAGATGGGTATTCCGCTGATCATCATCTACCTCACCGCCGACTTCGGCAGTGTCGGTGGCGGGATCCTCTCCTCGTTCCTGATCGGCCGCGGCGTCAACCCGATCAAGGCGCGACTGATGTCCATGTTCCTGTTCGCCTGCTGCATCATTGGCGTGATCATGGCAGCCGGCTCCAGCAACCTGTGGGTCGCGGTGGCTGCCATTTCGCTGGCCATCGGTGCGCACCAGGCCTGGACCGCGAACATCTGGAGCCTGGTGATGGACTACACGCCCAAGCACATGATGAGTACGGTGTTCGGTTTCGGCGGCATGTGTGCGGCGATTGGCGGGATGTTCATGACCCAGTTGGTCGGCCATATCCTGACGGTCACCAACAACAACTACACCGTGCTGTTCACCCTGATTCCGGCGATGTACTTCATCGCGCTGATCTGGATGTACTTCATGGCACCGCGCAAGATTCCGACCATCACTGACTGACGTTCCACGCATTATCCCTGTGGGAGCCAGCCTGCTGGCGATAGCGAATGGTCATTCAACATTGACCCGACGCCATCGCCAGCAGGCCAGCTCCCATCGTTGTTTGCGCAGCCCTTCTACTTACGGCTTTGCTGCCAGGCCGCCGCCAGGCCACTGCAGCAAATCACGGCGATACCGATCACGGTGGTCAGGGTCGGTGTGTGGGAAAACAGCAACCATCCCAACAGGCCGGCAAAAATGATCTGGCAATAGCTGAACGGTGCCAGCAATGCCGGCGCCGCGAGACGGAAAGCCTGGGTCAGAAACAGGTGCGCCGTCATCCCGCAGGCCCCCAGCGCGAGCATCATCGCGCCATGCGCAAGGCTCGGTGTCTGCCAGAAGAACGGCACCAGCGCACTCATCACCAACGTGTTGCACAGCCCCGCGAAGAAGTTGCTGGTGGTCGGGCTGTCGATGTTGCTGAGCTTGCGCGTCAGCAATTGGTAGAAGCAGAAAAACAGTGCCGAGCAGAACGGCAACAACACCGCCGGCGTGAACAAATCACCGCCGGGGTGAACGATGATCAGCACCCCGATAAAGCCAAAAATGACCGCCAGCCATTGCCCCCGCGTAACCCGCTCGCCCAACAATGGCACCGACAATGCGGTGACCAGGACCGGTGCGAGGAAGTTCACCGACGTGGCCTCGGCCAGCGGGATGTACATCAACCCGGTGGTGAAAAACAGACTGGTGCCCAGCAGGCACAGTGCGCGGATCAACTGCAGCAGCGGCCGCTTCGTGCGTAAAACCCGCAGCCCCGATTGCGGGAGGAAAATCCCGGCCATCAGCAACGTGTGAACCACGTAACGCGCCCAGACCACCATGACGATCGGATAGAAACCGGAGAGGTACTTCGAAAATGCATCGTGACTGGAAAACAGGAACGTCGCGACAACGATCAGCAGGATCCCCTTGAAGGGCTGGTTGACGCCGGAGAGCGGGGTGCTGACGGTCATGAAGGCCTCTAAATGAAAGGTATGTGGCGAGAGCGCTTGCTCCCGCTGGACTGCGCAGCAGTCCCAAAACAGCATCGGCGACCGCTTCGCGCTCGAACGGGAGCGAGCTCCCTCGCCACAAAAGCAAGTCAAATCCGCGTCAACAATTCCCGATCCAACGCCATCTGCGCCCGATCCAATCCACTCACACCCTGTTCCAACAACTGCACAGTGGGAATCTCCTGACTCAATGGAATGTTAGCCGGCAAACAGCGCAACAACCCCGACAGATCGCAGTCGCCGTTGCCCGGCGAACGTCGCTCATTACGCGCCTGACGCAACATTTCGGCCATGTCTGCCGGTCGTGGTCCGGCGACATCGCACAGCTGAGGCGCAAACCGACGTGACTGTAACCGGCCCGGGCCGCGACCTCGACCATTGGCGGTGGTGGCAACGCCAGCACTGTCAGACTGGCTAGGGAAAAGATTCGTTCACTCATGGTCAGCCCCCGCCGCTCGCCCTGAAGGCAGCCACCCGCTCTCGAGCTTCATGCTGCCAGCGCCGATCAACGCGATTCGAAGGGGCGACTTCAAGATGCGGTCCTCTTATGGTTCTTGTTGGAAGGTTGACCTCCATTAATTTAGAACCTGGTTCCACAATCTTACACAGACTAACGCTGAAAGTGTTCGAACAGCGCACAGCTTCACAAGTTGAACGCTGTTCAACATGCAGAAGCGAGCCTGCTCGCTTCTGCAGGGGATGGGGATTGGCTTTAACTGAACCACTCCGACGCCAGACTCGCCGCCGCCAACTCTTCAGTAAACGCCAGCAGCAACGGCGCCAGCTCATGCAACCGCGCCCCCGGCATCCGCGCACTCGGCCCGGCGATACTGAGCACGCCAATCACCCGACCCTCCCCCGGATGACGCACCACCGCGGCAATCGCCGAAGTACCGACGGCTGAACTTTCTTCGACGCACGCGTAACCCTGCTCCCGCGCCAGACGCAGGCGTTCAAGCAGTTCGATGTTCGAGCGCGGTGCATTCGGCCCGAGCTCCTGCGGCCGGTCAGCCGCTTGGCGTTCCACCAGCGACAAGGCCTCGGCATCGCTCATGGTTGCCAGCCATGCATGCCCCGAAGCGGTGTAGAACAGGGGCGCATCGCGGCCCATGTCCGGGTCGTAACGCAGGCCAGAGCGGGCACCCTGGGACTTGGCGATCCAGGTCTGGCGCTCCCCCTCGATCACCCCGAGTCGCACCAGTTCTCCGGTTTCCTGAGCCAACCGGTCAAGCACCGGTTGCACGATATCCGCACCACTGCTCGACAGGTAACGGAAACCCATTGCCACCAATTTGGTCGACAAGTGGTAACGCAAACTTTCCGGATTCTGCCGCACATAGCCCAACCGGATCAGCTCGGCGAGCAGGCGATGGGTTGCGCTTTTTGGAATGTCCAGCTGCTGCGCCAGCGTCTGCATCGGCAAGCCGCGGGGGTCGCTGGTGAGGCTTTCGAGCACACTGAAAACACGTTCGATCTGACTGCCGGCCATGGGAGCTTCCACGCAAAATTTGCTCGATTCTAGAAGACAACCCACCGAATGCGAAATCTGGAACTGCTATCCGCGTTCAATACAAGCCTGAATCGTTCTCGGCAGCCGTCACGGATTGCCGGGACATTGGCGTGCAGGGAAAAAGCCGGACGACCGGACTGGCGCCGCTCCCACTTGGCAGCAACACTCATCGCACGGACAAACAGAGGATTCCCACATGCTATGGAAAAAAGGCCGACGCAGCGACAACGTCGTCGATGCCCGTGGTGATGATGTCGGCGGTGGCGGCGGGATGCGCTTTGGCGGCGGCAAAGGTCTGAGCCTGACTGCAATCCTGTTGATCGTCGGGATCGGCTGGATCACCGGCCAGGACCCGATGCAAATCCTCGGACAGCTGACCGGCCAGATGGACCCATCCGCACCGGCCACAACGCAGACGCGCAAGGCACCGCCGGCCAATGACGAAGGCGCCGAATTCGTCCGTTCGATCCTTGGCGACACCGAAGACACCTGGCGGCAGATTTTCCAGCAGGGCGGCCGTCAATATAAGGACCCGACCCTGGTGCTGTTCAGCAATCGGGTGAATTCGGCCTGCGGGCTGGCGACATCCGCGACCGGTCCGTTCTATTGTCCGGCAGACCAGAAAGTCTATCTGGACATGGCGTTTTTCCAGGAAATGTCGCAGCGCTTTTCCGCCGCTGGCGATTTCGCACAGGCCTACGTGATCGCTCACGAAGTCGGACACCATGTGCAGACCTTGCTCGGCGTTTCCGCGAAAATTCAGGCAGCCCGCCAGCAAGGCCGGCAGATGGAAGGTGACGGTGGCTTGCTGGTTCGCCAGGAACTTCAGGCTGACTGCCTGGCCGGGGTCTGGGCCAGCAATGCGCAGCAACGGCTGAACTGGCTGGAACCGGGCGACATCGAAGAAGCCTTGAACGCTGCAAACGCCATCGGCGACGATCGCTTGCAGCAACAGGGTCAGGGCCGTGTGGTCCCGGACTCGTTTACCCATGGCACGTCAGCGCAACGGGTGCGCTGGTTCAAAACCGGATTCGCCCAGGGCCAGGTTGGCCAGTGCGATACCTTTGCGGCGAAAAATCTGTAAATGAAGAAGTGGTTGTTGGTTTTGCTGTTCACTTGCGCAACGTCCCAGGCTGCCGAGCAGGGGGTCAAAGAGCTCAGTCCCGGGCGCCTGCTGTTGAAGTCAGGTGAAATAGCGGTGGGCATCAGCCCGGCTCCGGCAAAAATCGAGCGCGTGTTGATCATCGTCCATGGTCGGTTACGCAATGCGCAAAGCTATCTCCAGAGCGGCAACCGCGCCGCCGAACTGGCCGGTCAACGTGACTCGACCCTGGTGATCGCCCCGCAGTTTCTCAATGAAACCGACGTCGAAAAACATCCCGTGGCTGACACCGTACTGCGCTGGCAGGGCAATGAGTGGATGGCTGGCGGCGAATCCACTGCACCGTTTCGCATGAGTTCCTTCGAGGCGCTGGACGAAATCATCGCCCGACTGGGGGATCGTCAGCAGTTTCCAGACGTGAAGCAAATCGTGATCGCCGGTCACTCCGGCGGTGCGCAGGTGGTGCAGCGCTACGCCTTGCTGGGCCACGATCAGTCGGCGCTGGAGGCCGCTGGGGTAAAGCTTCGCTACGTGATCGCCAACCCTTCGTCCTATGGGTATTTCGATGAACGCCGGCCGGTTGCCTTCAACCATGCCGCTTGCCCGGACTTCAATCGCTGGAAGTATGGGCTGACAGATTTACCCGCCTACGCCGACGGACAAACCGCTGCGCAATTGCAGGAAAAGTACCTCAAGCGTGACGTCGTTTATCTGCTGGGGCAGCAGGACACTGACCCGAATCATCCGGCGCTGGATAAAAGCTGCGAGGCCAAGGCCCAAGGTCCGAATCGACTGGCCCGTGGGCGTTTTTACTTTAATTATCTGAAGCGCTTGCAACCGCAGGGATTGAATCAGCAGCTGATCGAAGTACCCGGCGTCGGGCATAACGGGGGTGGGATGTTGACTTCGCCAGAGGGGCAGAAGGCGTTGTTTGACCAGTCACCTGGGTTGTCAGCTCCGACGCATTCGCGAGCAGGCTCGCTCCCACAATGAAATGCGATCAACTGTGGGAGCGAGGGCCTCAAGCGCAAAGCATTTCCCGTAACGCCACACAATCCGCCACATGCCAATCCGTCAGCTCCGGCCATGGATTATCCGGCAGGTTTACCAGCACCGTTCGCGCCCCTGCCGCCCGACCGCAATCCAGATCAAAACGGTAATCGCCGACCATCACCATTTCGCTGGCCGGCACCTGCCAGGCTTTGGCAAGCTTCAACAACCCACCGGGATGCGGCTTCGGCGGAGCTTCATCGCGGCCCAGCACATCCTCCACCGCGAAACAGTCAGCCAGGCCGATTGCCTCCAGCGTGACATGCGCCAGCTCACGGGCATTGCGCGTGAGAATACCCAGGCGATAACCACGCCCGGCCAACTCACGCACCAGTTCCACCGCACCTGGCGCCGGTTTCGAACCGAGCGCCAGATCCCGCTCATGCTCCAGCAACCACGCATGTTTGGCCGCCGCTTCATCGGCGGGCAGCGCGGCGAGGTGAGTCAGGATGTCGTCTTCTGCCGGGATCGCCAATGCCACGCGAATCGCTGCGAAATCATGCACGGCCACCGTCAGGGTTCCGTCCATGTCGAACACCCAATGGCGTACGTCGGTCAGGCTCATGCCCAGTCCTTGCGATGACGGATCAGGCCTTCCTGAGTGACCGAGGCCACCAGTTGCCCGGCGCGGTTGAACACGCTGCCACGGGAGAACCCACGGGAATTGCCGGCCCACGGACTGTCCATCGCATAGAGCAACCAGTCATCCGCGCGCAGGTTGGCGTGGAACCACAACGCATGGTCGAGGCTGGCGACCTGCATGTCCTTGTGCCAGACCGATTTGCCGTGCGGCTGCATCGAGGTGGTCAGCAGACCGAAGTCGGAGGCATAGGCCAGCAAATACTTGTGCAGCGCCGGGGAATCGGCCAAGGCGCCGTCGGCGCGAAACCAGACGTACTTGATCGGATCGGAGGGCAACGGGTTGTAGGGATCTTTCTCGGTCACCGGGCGAAATTCGATCGGCTTCGGGCACAGCAGCTTTTCGCGCATTTTCTCGGGGATCAAGTGCGCGCGTTGCTGGGTCAACTCCAGCTCCGAAGGCAGGTTCTCCGGGCCGACCACTTGCGGCATTTCACTCTGATGCTGGAAGCCGGCTTCGTCGTACTGGAACGAAGCGCTGCAGGTGAAGATCGGGTGGCCCTTCTGGATTGCCGTCACGCGGCGCGTGCTGAAACTGCCACCATCGCGAACCCGGTCAACCTGATACACCACTGGCAAACCGGCATCGCCCGGACGCAGGAAATAACCGTGCATCGAATGCACATGACGCGCCTCTTCTACCGTCTGACTGGCCGCCGACAGCGACTGACCAAGCACCTGACCACCGAACAACTGACGAAACCCCAGATCCTGGCTACGGCCACGGAACAGGTTTTCTTCGATCGGCTCCAGCGTCAGCAGGTCGACCAGATCTTCCAACACTTGGCTCATTCAGACTCTCCTCACACAACGCAATACCGCACAGTCTTGGCTGCGGCGGTCAATTCATTTAATGGCCCGGGCCAACATGGGGTCCATTGTAAACGTCCGTGCCAGGTTATCCATGCAAGGTTTGCAGCCATTGTTCACGGCTGATGCGGTACAACACGTGATGCCGCAGGGGATGATCGACGGCGAGCTTGGGGTGATCGAAGTCATCGGCCGGATCGTGATGCATGCCGATCGCCTGCATGACTTTTTGCGAAGGCAGATTACTGTCGGCAGTGAAGGACACGACCTCGTTCAGCAGCAATCGGTCAAACCCGCAGCGCAGAGCCGTCCAGGCCGCTTCGCTGGCATAGCCAAGGCCCCAATGCTGCCGCGCCAGGCGCCAGCCGATCTCGATGGCCGGGCTGAACGGTGCCTCGAAACCGACCACGCCAAGCCCGGTAAACCCGATGAACTGGCCGGTATCCTTGCGCTCCAGCGCCCAGAGGCCAAAACCGTGTTCGGCAAAATGGCCACGGATTCGCCCGATCAATGAAGCACTTTCCAGTCGGCTCAACGGCGCCGGAAAATAACGCATGACCTGCGGATCGGCACACATCGCGGCAAATTCCGGCAAATCCTCATCACGCCATTGCCGCAACAGCAGTCGCGCGCTTGCCAGTTCAAGTATCGGCTCCATCGTGCCACTCCCCCATTTCCATGCCGCAAGTCTACAACGCTGGTAGGATCCGTCTCTCACTCTTGTCCGAAATCATCATGCCGCTGCCGCTGATTTATCACGAAGACTACAGCCCCGAGTTTCCGGCGGATCACCGCTTCCCGATGGACAAGTTTCGCCTGCTGCGCGATCACCTGGTGGACAGTGGCCTGACCCGCGACGCCGACCTGCTGCGCCCGCAACTGTGCCCGCCAGAGATTCTCGCCCTTGCCCATGACCCTTCGTATATCGAACGCTACATGACGGGTGAGTTGTCCCGTGAAGATCAACGGCGCCTCGGCTTGCCCTGGAGCGAAGCGCTGGCGCGGCGCACGGTGCGGGCGGTCGGCGGTTCGTTGCTGGCGGCCGAGCAGGCGCTGGAACATGGGCTGGCCTGCCACCTGGCGGGCGGCACTCACCACGCGCATTATGATTACCCGGCGGGCTTCTGCATCTTCAACGACCTGGCGGTGATCAGCCATTACCTGCTGCAAAGCGGTCGTGTGAATCGGGTGCTGATCTTCGATTGCGACGTGCATCAGGGCGACGGGACTGCACGCATTCTGCACAACACCCCGGAAGCCATTACCGTTTCCCTGCATTGCGAGAAGAATTTTCCTGCGCGCAAGGCCGCAAGTGACTGGGACATTCCATTGCCCAATGGCATGGGCGATTCCGATTACCTGAAGGTGGTGGACGATGCGCTCAACTACTTGCTGCCGCTCTATCAGCCAGACCTGGTGCTCTATGACGCCGGCGTCGATGTGCATAAGGACGACGCACTCGGTTATTTGAAACTGACAGACGAAGGCGTCGCCGCCCGCGATGAAAGCGTGATGCGCCATTGCCTCGGCCGGGAAATTCCAGTGGTGGGCGTGATTGGCGGCGGCTACAGCAAAGACCGTCATGCCCTGGCCCGCCGCCACGGCATCCTTCATCACAGTGCGCAGCGCGTCTGGCAGTCATCAGGTTGTCACTGACCTGTGGATGCTTTACCCACAATGCCTGTGGAACCGCCTGTGGATAACCTGAGTGAAAGGGACTACAGCCCACGCCACGCATAGGCTACAGACTGTTGTTGGTTTTTTGACCAGCCCTGGAAAGCACCACCGAACCCGGTGGAAGCGAGCCTGCTCGCGATGAGGCCGGCACATCCAGCATCTTCGCCAACTGACAGACTGCCATCGCGAGCTGGCTCGCTCCTACAGGGATCCGGGCTGCTAGAATGCGCGGCTTATCCCGTCAGACCGCAGTGCATCCCATGACCCAATCCTCGCCAACCCTCCCTCACCAAGTCGCCATCATCGGCGGCGGCCCCGCCGGGCTCATGGCGGCCGAATTGTTGAGCCGGGCCGGGATCAAGGTCGATCTGTACGACGGCATGCCTTCGGTGGGAAGAAAATTCCTCCTGGCCGGCGTCGGCGGCATGAACATCACCCACTCTGAAGCCTACCCCGCGTTCCTTTCGCGCTACGCCGAACGCGCACCGCAAATCGCCCCGCTGTTGCGCAGCTTCGCTGCCGACGCGTTGTGCCAGTGGATTCATGAACTGGGCATCGAAACCTTCGTCGGCAGCTCTGGCCGGGTTTTCCCGACCGACATGAAGGCCGCGCCGCTGTTGCGCGCCTGGCTCAAGCGATTGCGCGACAGCGGCGTCGTTATCCACACCCGCCACCGCTGGCTTGGCTGGAATGACCAAGGTGATTTGCGCATCGCCAGCCCTGATGGCGAAAAAACCGTTCAAGCCGATGCCACCCTGCTCGCCCTCGGCGGTGGCAGCTGGTCACGCTTGGGGTCGGATGGCGCGTGGATGCTGCCGCTGGAGCAACGCGGCGTAGGACTTGCGCCCTTGCAACCGAGCAATTGTGGCTTCGAAGTGCAGGCCTGGAGCGAATTGTTGGTCAGCAAATTCGCCGGTGCCCCGCTGAAAAACATCGCTATCGGCCTCAACGACGACGTGCCCCGGCTCGGTGAATGCGTGATCACCGCCACGGGAATTGAAGGCAGTTTGATCTACGCCCTGTCCGCATCGATTCGCGAGGCGATCAACCAGCGCGGTTCGGCCACGATTCACATCGATCTCTTGCCCGGCCGGCCTGTGGATAAAGTCCAGGCAGCGCTGCGCAAACCACGGGGCTCACGCTCCATGGCCAAGCACTTGCACAGTCAGTTGGGCATCGATGGGGTGAAAGCGGCGCTGTTGCGAGAACTGACCACGGCCGACACCTTCACCGACCCGGCGCTGCTGGCCCAAGCCATCAAGGCGTTGCCACTGACACTGGTGAAAACCCGTCCACTGGATGAAGCCATCAGCAGCGCGGGCGGCGTGTTGTTCGAGTCGATGGATGAACGATTGATGCTCAAGCAATTGCCTGGGGTTTTCTGCGCGGGAGAGATGCTGGACTGGGAAGCGCCCACGGGCGGCTATCTGCTGACCGCGTGTTTTGCCAGCGGGCGTGCGGCGGCGTCGGGGACGATTGAGTGGTTGCAGCGCAAGGGCTGAAAACCGAGTCGCCTCCATCGCCAGCAGGCTGGCGCCCACAGGGGATTTGTGTCGTTCACAAAAAACTGTGGGAGCCAGCCTGCTGGCGATGACGGCCAATCAGACGCCGCGTGTAATCAAGGCTTACGCTTACGCGGCCCGGTATTGAACACCGGCACTTTTCGCACAGGCTTGATCGAAGGTTCTGCCGGCGCAACTTCCCCGCTGTCCACCCACTTGCCCAGATTGCGCTTGCCGCCACCCCCCGAGGCCTTTGGCTTCTTCGGTTTCTTCGGCTTCTTGACCACTTGCCCGCTGGCATCCGTATCCGGCACGCGGTGCTCAGGTTCGAAATCCGGTTCGTTCTGACGCTTCAACGTCTGACGGGTCAACATCTCGATGGCCGACAGCAGATTCACTTCATCCGCGCACACCAGGGAAATCGCCTCGCCGGTCGAGCCCGCACGGCCGGTACGACCGATGCGGTGGATGTAATCCTCGGCGACGATCGGCAGGTCGAAGTTGACCACCAACGGCAAGTCTTCAATGTCCAGGCCACGGGCCGCCACGTCAGTGGCAACCAGGATCTGCACGTCACTCGCCTTGAAACGGTCCAGTGCGCGTTGACGGGTGGCCTGGGGTTTGTCGCCATGGATGCCGTCGGCGTTGATGCCCAGCCCCTGGAGTTTTTCCACCAGCGCGTCCACGCCGTTGCGGGTCTTGGCGAACACCAGCACTTGCTTCCACTTGCCCTTGCGCATCAGGTGCACGAAGAGTTCCGGCTTGCGCTTCTTGTCCACCGTCACAATCCATTGCTTGACGGTGTTGGCCGCAACGTTGCGCGGGCTGACTTCAATGCTCAGCGGGTCATTGAGCATTTGCCCGGCCAGCAGGCGGATGTCGTCGGAGAAGGTTGCGGAGAACAGCAGCGTCTGACGTCTCGAAGGCAGCGCGCGGTAAATGTTCGCCAGTTCCTCGGAAAAGCCCAGGTCGAGCATGCGGTCGGCTTCGTCCAGCACCAGGGTTTGCAGTTGGTTGAACTTCAGCGCGTTCTGGCGGAACAGGTCGAGCAAGCGGCCCGGGGTCGCCACCAGCAGGTCGACGCCGCTGCGCAGCTTCATCATTTGCGGGTTGATGCTGACGCCGCCATAGACCGCGTAGGTGCGCAGCGGCAGGTTCTCGGCGTACTGGCGCACCGCTTCGTGAACCTGCTCGGCCAGTTCGCGGGTCGGCACCAGGATCAGCGCGCGTACCGAATTGGCGGTGACTTTCGGCCCTTCCATGGCCAGCAGTTGCAGCAGCGGCAGGGCGAAACCGGCGGTCTTGCCGGTACCGGTCTGGGCGGCGGCCATCAAGTCGCGACCGGCCAGCACGGCCGGAATGGCTTGCGCCTGAACCGGCGTGGGAGTCTGGTAGCCGAGCGTCTCGAGGGAGCGCAGCAAGGGTTCGATCAGGCCAAGGGTGGCGAAAGTCATGGGAATACCGTAGGAAAATTCAGCGCGGTTATGCGAAACAAGTGTGCAATGCCGCGCAGTTTACCCTAATTCACACGGGATTCTGTCGGCACCACCTTCACCGTCGGCAGCGCGGGAGCACGACGCCACTGCGGCAGGCCGATCAACACCACGGCGCTGATGATCACCGCCATCGCCAACGCTTCCTCGATGCCGATCGTCTCGCCGACAAACACGATCCCCAGCAACACCGCCACCGCCGGGTTGACGTAGGCATAACTGGTGGCCGCCGCCGGGCGCACATGTTTCAACAGGTACATGTAGGCGTTGAAGGCGATGATCGAACCGAACACAGTCAGGTACGCGAGTGCGGCCCAGCCTTCGATCGGCGGCACCTTTTCCAGGTGTTCACCGCTGACCGCGCTGGCGATCAGCAGCACCACGCCGCCGACCAGCATCTCCACGGCGCTGGCCATTGCCCCTTGAGGCAAAGGCAAGTGTTTGCTCCAGACTGAGCCAAAGGCCCAGGTCGCCGCCGCAAAGATCAGCAGTGCCGCGCCAAGGGGGCTCGATTGCAGGTTGGAGCCGAGGTTGAGCATGGCGATGCCGATCAAGCCCAGCACAATCCCCGCCCATTCGAGACGGGTATTACGTGCACCCCAGAAATATCCGCAGAGCAAGGTAAACAACGGCACCGTCGCCACCGCCAGCGCCGCCACCCCGGACGCCACGCCGGTGTGTTCAGCCACGCTGACTGCGCCGTTGCCACAGGCCAGCAGTAAAATCCCGATGATCCCGGCGGCTTTCCACTGCGCCCAGGTCGGTGCCGGCGCCCCACGCCAACGCAGGAAGGCGTACATCAAGGTCCCGGCGATCACAAAACGGATGCCCGCCAGCAGCAATGGTGGCCAGTACTCCACGCCAATACGAATCACCAGATAGGTCGAGCCCCAAATCACGTACAACGCGAAGAAGGCAGCGATTAACGGTAAAGGGAAACGACGTAGGCCGGGCATGGGGTGACTCGCAGGCAAGACAAGTGAACGGCTATTCTAGAAAGGCGGGCGCCGGAAAATAAGTTACAAAACCTGTTTAAACCGCCCATACACTTTTCAAAACACGGAGTTCAGCGCTATAAACCGTTTTTTCGAAAGTCGGCTATTTTCAGGAGTGACCGCGATGGATAAATACGACCGAATGCTGCTCAGCGCCCTGCTGGAAAACGGTCGCGCGTCCTACGCCGACCTCGCGCGCAAGGTTAACCTGTCCGCCCCGGCCGTGGCCGAACGCGTGGCCAAGCTCGAAGCCAGCGGCGTGATCACCGGTTATCAGGCGAAGGTCGACATGGCCAAGCTTGGCCTGCCGATCCAGTGCGTCATCGAACTGCGACTGAACCAGCACGGCAACCAGAAAGCCTACGACGAGCTGATCAAAATCCCACAGTTAACGGAATGCCACCGGGTGACGGGCGATCCGTGCGTGATCATGCAAGCGGCGGTGGGATCGATGCCGGAACTGGAAGAGTTGATCAACCGGATTGCCACGTTCGGGTTCAGCAAGACGTCGATTGTGTTGTCCAGCGCCATCGAGAAGCGGGTGCCGTTAGGGCACATCGAGGGGAATGGCAAGTCGATCTAGGATGCAGAAGATCCATTGTGGGAGCGAGCCAGCTCGCGAACGCGCAATGCCAGTCGAGATTGATGTTGAAGTTAAATAGCCTTCGCGAGCAGGCTCGCTCCCACAGGGGTTATGCGGTGTTTTCGAGGCTAGCGGTAGCGCTGGAGGTGCTCGGTTACTTTCGCCGCCGGCACCTTCTGCAACTTGCACAGCAAATCATGGGACAACTCACGCAAGCCGTGCTTGTGCCGCAATTCCTCGGCCAGATGCGCCGTCAGGTTCGCCGCCATCTCGGCATCGGCCATCGCCCGGTGAGCCTTGCCGGTGTGGGGCAGGTTGGCAAAGGTGGTGAGGGTGCCGAGTTTGTGGTTCGGCGCGGCGGGCATCAGGCGGCGGGCCAGCAGTAGCGAACAGGCAAAGTTTTGCAGGCGGGTGCGTTTGATCCGGCCCAGTTCGAAGTCCCAAAACTTTTGGTCGAACGCGGCGTTGTGCGCCAGCAAAGGCGTGATGCCGACGAATTCATTCACTTCGTTCATCACCTGCTCGGCCGAGGGCGCGGTGCGCAGCATGGCGTTGCTGATGCCGGTGAGTTGTTCGATGAAGGCCGGGACGCGCACGCCGGCGTTCATCAGGCTCTGGTAACGCTCGACAATGCGCCCCTGTTCAAGGATCACCACGGCAATTTCCGTGGCCCGGCAGCTGTTGCTCGGGGAGATCCCGGTGGTTTCAAAGTCGATGACTGCGATGCGTTCCAAACCTGTTTCAACTCCGTAAAAATCAATTCTTGAGCAGCAATGCGCCTTCGATCGGCACGTAGCGGCTGGCGGCGCGGATCAGCGAATTGGCGGTCAGGCCCGGCACGCCGTAGGCCACCGCTTGCACCCCGTGTTTGCTGATGATGCGTTCAAGCAGCATGTCGAAATCACCGTCGCCGGAGGCCAGGACGATTTCGTCGACGTGGTCGGCGGCGTCCATGATATCGAGGGTGATGCCCACGTCCCAGTCGCCCTTGGCCGAGCCGTCGCTGCGCTGGATGTAAGGTTTGAGTTTCACCGTGAAACCGAGGTTGCGCAGGATCTGCTGGAACTGCTGCTGTTTGCTGTCGCCACGGTCAATCGCGTAGGCATAGGCCTCGACGATCTCGCCCTGTTTGCTGACATCAGCCCACAGCGCGGCGTAGTTGAAGTGGCAACCATAGGCCTGACGCACGGTGTAATAGAGGTTCTGGACATCGGCGAACACAGCGATCTTTTTCACCGCACATCCCCTTGGGCGCAGGCAGAATCAGGCACCAGGCCCGAAAAGTTGCCCAGTATGCCAGCCCGGAGGATTGTTCCGCGAATAATCACCCGTAAGCACCTGGGCGGCGCAGACGAATGGCACTATCGAATGACAACCTGTGGCGAGCAAGCTCGCTCGCCACAGGTTCGGGGTTGTCAGACGTAGGAGTCGTCGTCGCCGCCAAAGAACGATGAACTGTCATCGCTGTAGTCGGCGTCGCTGAAGCCGCCCTGGTCATTGCCGTAGGAATCGTTGCCGGCCATGCGCTGGTCATCGCCCCAGCCGTTGTTGCCCTGATCGTTGACCTGGGCCGGCTCTTCCTTGATGACTTCGACGATTTCTTCCGGTTGCTGGTTGTGATGGAACAGGCTGCTGATGCCTTGCGCCAGCATCACGCCACCGGCGACACCGGCCGCGGTTTTCAGTGCGCCACCGAGGAAACTGCTGCCGGCCGCTGCCTGCTGTGGCGGTGCGTAGTTTTGCGGCGGCGCGCCGAAGTTTTGCTGGGGCGGCTGCGAGTTGAACGAGGGCCGCGCAGGCTCACGCCAGCCACCACCGTTCGACACCGGCGCACTTTGCACCGGCGCAGGCTGCGGATCACGATTGCCGCCACCAAAGATGCTCGACAGAAAGCCACCGCTGCTTGGCGCCGGCGCGGTTGTCTGAGCCTTGGCCTGCTGCAACTCGGCCTGCAATTGCTGGACTTGCGCAGTCAGTTTTTTGTTCTGCTCGTCGAGGCTCTTGATGGCCGCCTCTTGCACCAGAATCGCCTGGGTCATGAAATAACCTGCCGCCGGTTGGCGCGTCAGGTGTTCCTTGATCCGCGCCTCGGCCTGGGCGTCGCGCGGGGCTGAGTCCGTTTCGGCTTGTTGCAGCCGGGAAAACAGTCCATCGATCAGGGTTTGTTCTTCGCTGTTCATGGCGACCTCGTAGATTGCCGGGGAAATCGTTGCCCTTCTTCACTGAAGATACGGGACTCGACCTTAATGGAGGCTGAAACAAGATGTTTCAATGGCCTTTACCGAACGTTTACGTTTGCTTCAGGCGGTACATGATCGGTTACAGTGAGTCACTGTTTATGACTGCGATACCGACTGATGAATCCGTTAGATGTACTGCGTGACTCCCTGTATTTCTTCAAGCGCAATCTTCGCCAGATCGTGCAGCTGTGCCTGCCGCTGGTGATCGTCGAAGCCCTGTTGCAACAAGTGGTCGACCACTCCACCGAGCCGGACAGTTTCCCCGGTATCAGCGTGATCGTCGGCCTGCTGATCTATCCGCTGTACACCGCCGCGCTCATTCTGTTTCTCGACGCCCGCAGCCGTGGCGAATCGCCGAGCAACCGCGATCTGTTGTCGAGGTCGGCCTACCTGTGGCCGCGCTTCGCCCTGCTGACCGCGCTCAACACCCTGTTGATCCTGCTCGGCCTGTCGTTGTATTTCCTGCCGGGTATCTGGCTGATGGTGACCCTGGCGTTCGGCGAGTACTTGCTGGTGCTGCGTGGCCTGGCGCCGTTGCAAGCGATGAAGGAAAGCCTGCGCCTGACCCGTGGCCATTTCTTGCGCATCCTGGTGTGCATTTTGTGTGTGATGGGGCCGTTGTGGCTGCTCAAGGGCGCAACGCTGGCGGTGTATCCCGATCCGCAGAACCCGGTGCTTTCGCTGCTGATCGACAGTGCCCACAGTTTCCTGCAACTGTTCACCAGCGTGGTGCTGTTCCGCCTGTTCATGCTGATCAGCGATGTGCCGGAAAAAATCGACGGACCACTCTGACCTTGGGGGGGCGCCCGTCACTCGGGTATGCTCGGGATCAACTTCCGTAACGCTATAAGCCGAGCCATGACCCGACTGCTGCGCTACACCTTGCTGGGATTGTTGATGGTCGTCGGCCTGGCGGGCGTGATGATCTACAACCTGACCTGGCGCCCCGAGGCCCGCGAAGTGCTGCCGGTCAGTTGCAGCACCCGGGCGCCGACCCTGACGCCCGGCCAGGCACTGAAGGTGATGACCTGGAACGTCCAGTACCTGGCGGGCAAGCGCTATGTGTTCTGGAATGACCTGGCCAACGGCACCGATGAAAAGCCCACCCCTGAAGACATGGCGTTCAGCCTCGATGAAGTGGCGCGGGTGATTCGTGACGAGCAGCCGGACGTGGTGCTGTTGCAGGAACTCGATGATGGCGCCAAGGCCAGCGATTACCAGCACCAGCTCAAACTGCTGCAGGAACGACTTGCCGACCTGTATCCATGCAGCACCAGCGCGTTCGACTGGAAGGCCGACTTTGTCCCCTCCCCCCACATCTTCGGCAGCGTCGGCCGGCAACTGGCAACGCTGAGCCGCTACCAGATCGACCATGCCCAGCGCCTGCAATTGCCGGTGACGCCGGCCAACCTGATCAGCCGCCAGTTCCAGCCGAAAAACGCCATGCTGGTCAGCTATCTGCCCGTGAACGATGGCAGCCAGGTCGCCATTCTCAATACTCATCTGGACCGCGCCACACAACCCGACGAAACCCTGCAAGCGCAGGTGTCGGCCGTGGCCAAAGTCCTCGATAAATTCGAAGGCCGCGGTACGCCATGGCTGATCGGCGGCGACTTCAATCTGTTGCCGCTGGGGCAATATCAACGCCTGCCCGCCGAACAACGCTCGCCCTACTCTGCCGACAGTGCGTTGCACGTGCTGTGGGACAAGTACCCGATGATCCCCAACAACAACGAAGCCAGCGGGATCGACCGCGCGCGCTGGCTGACCCAATACCCGAACGATACGAGCCTGAACGGCCCGGATCGAACCGTCGACTACCTGTTCTACAGCCCGCGCATCAAGCGGGTCGAGGCCACGGTCAGGCAGGACGATACGTTGCGCATCTCCGATCATTTACCGGTGATAGCACGGTTCCTGCTGCCCGCCACGCCATAACAACCGCCTCATACCCTGTGGGAGCGTGTCAGCCCTTCTGCCAATCGTCCGGGATGACCGCGATCACATCGATTTCCATTAGCCACTGTGGTTGGCCGAGCCCGGAGATGACCAGCCCGGTGGAGATCGGGAAAACGCCCTTCAGCCATTTGCCCACCACTTGATAAACCGGCTCGCGGTAACGCGGGTCAATGATGTACGTGGTGGTTTTGACGATGTGCGACAGATCGCTCCCCGCCTCTTCCAGAAGCTGCTTGACGTTTTTCATCGCCTGCTCGGCCTGGGCTCCCGGGTCGCCGAGGCCGACCAGGTTGCCCTCGAAATCGGTGCCGATCTGGCCGCGCACGTACACCGTGTTGCCCGCGCGCACGGCCTGGCAAAGATCATTGTCCAGTGACTGATTGGGATAGGTGTCTTTGGTATTGAACATGCGAATGCGTGTGTGAGTAGGCATCAACGGACTCCCCTGAAACGTGATTGATAACGTGGTGGGAATGGCCGTCGGGCCATTCCCTGGATCGATTCTCAGCGCTGCGACGGGTCGCGGTATTCCTGGTATTGGCGCTGGGTCGCGATGTGCCCGGCGACATGCTTGGCGTCGTGCCAGACACCCCAGATAAAACTCGAACCGCGACGGGACAACCACGGCAGGCCCACGAAGTAGATACCTGGCTCGTTCGAGACACCGCGCTGATGACGCGGCTTGCCCTTTTCATCAAAGGTGTCGACCTGCAGCCAGCTGTAATCGACCGCGTAGCCAGTGGCCCAAATGATCGAGGTGACGCCGGCCTCGGCCAGATCCAGTTCGAGAATCGGGTGGGTGACGCACTCGGGATCGTGAAGCATGAACCGGGCCTCGGGCTCTTCGGGCAGGTCGAGGCCGTTGCGCGCGATGTAGGCATCTGCCGCATCAAGCAGCGACAGGTAATTCGCGTCGCCCGCCGCGATGTTGCGCGCCAGATCCTGTTGGAACGTCACCACGCCGTCGTTGAACGATTGGGTCAGCCCCACCAGCGTGACGCCTTGCTGGGCCAGTGCCCGGAAATCGACGGTCTGCCCGCCACGCGCGCCGCTCACCGCAATGGTGACGTGCTCGCGCCCAGGTTCCATGGTTTCCAGATCCCACAGCCCCAGCACCCCCAGCCACCAGCAGAAATCACGGTTGCGATAAGCGCGAGGCGGACGGTCATGCTGGCCGACCGACAAATAGACTTGCTTGCCGGCGCGCTGCAATTCATCAGCGATCTGCACACCGGAAGAACCGGCACCGACCACCAGCACAGCACCTTCGGGAAGCTGCTGCGGATTGAAATACTGAGCCGAGTGAATTTGCGTGATGGTGTCGTCTTTCGGCGCAATCGGCGGGATGACCGGACGCTGGAAAGGGCCGGTCGCCGCCACCACCCGGTTGGCCTGAATCACGCCTTCGGAGGTTTCGATGGTGAAGCCCGGACGGTCACTGTTGCGCACCACTTTTTTGACTTCGACACCGGTACGAATCGGCGCTTCGAATTTCTCGGCATAGGCTTCGAAGTAAGCGGCCACTTGGTCTTTTGAGGCGAAGGCATCGGGCTCCAGGTCTTCGAAGGCCAGCCCCGGGAAGCGGTCATGCCAGACCGGACCGTTCGCTACCAGCGAATCCCAACGCCCGGTGCGCCACGCTTCAGCGATGCGATTACGCTCCAGCACCAGGTGCGGCACACCGAGTTTGCTCAGGTGCTCGCTCATGGCGACGCCAGCCTGGCCGGCACCGACAACAAGCGTATCTATTTCTATCTTTTTATCATTCATGCTTGTGTCCTTCAGAGAGGCGACTATGGCGCGGCAAGTCGCGACAAATCAGCTGTTTTAATATTTGAATACCGCATCGATAACGTTGCTGGCGGGGTCGTTTTATTGTGCTTAGCGAATACCAATAGCGAAAATATGATTTTTGTAGTTGCTACCCATTAAAAAACTAACTCGCAACTAAACTCGGTATTCACTGAATGAATGCAATCATTGTGGGAGCGAGCCTGCTCGCGAAGAACTTGAAAGCCCCCGCGTTTATTCAGGCAATACGCGTAATCATTAATGACCTTCGCGAGCAGGCTCGCTCCCACATTTAAAGGAACGAGCCTGATAGTGGTTTAGAGCACGCCAATTTCCTTAGCGGTTCTATCGACGGCAATCTTGGTCTTGCCAATCAGTTCATCGATTTCAGCGCGCGTCGCGATCAATGCCGGCGCCATGATCATCCGGCCGAGCGTCGAGCGAATAATCACGCCCTCTTCAAAGCCAATCGTGCGGCAACGCCAGGCGATGTCGCCTTCGTTGGCGAAGCGCTTGCGGGTTGCCTTGTCCTCGGCAAACTGCAACGCAGCCACCAGGCCAACACCCTGGATTTCACCCACCAGCGGGTGATTGCCAAATACCTCACGCAGACACTGCTGCAGGTACGGGCCGGTGTCGCTCTTGACCTGCGTAACCACACCCTCATCGCGCAACGCCGTGAGGTTGGCAATCGCCACGGCCGCCGCCACCGGGTGACCGGAATAGGTCAGACCGTGGGCAAACACACCGCCCTGTTCGACCAGCACCTCAGCCATGCGCCGGCTCAGAATCAGGCCACCCATGGGGATGTAGCCCGAGGTCAGCCCCTTGGCGATCGACAAGGTGTCCGGCTCGAAATCAAAGTGCTGGTGGGCAAACCATTCGCCGGTACGACCGAAGCCACCGATCACCTCGTCGGCACACAGCAGCACGTCGTACTGGCGGCAGATGCGCTGGATTTCCGGCCAGTAGCTCTCTGGCGGGAAGATCATGCCGCCCGCGCCCTGGAACGGTTCGGCGATGAACGCAGCAACGTTTTCCGCGCCCAGTTCGAGAATCTTGGTTTCCAGTTGCTGAGCGGCGCGCAGGCCGAACTCGGCCGGCGTCAGATCACCTTCATGGCCGAACCAGTAAGGTTCATCGATGTGCGCGACGTCAGGAATCACCCCGCCCATTTCGTGCATGAACTTCATCCCGCCCATCGCGCTGGCCGCCAGGGTAGAGCCGTGGTAGCCGTTCCAGCGACCGATCATGACTTTCTTCTGCGGCTTGCCCAGCACCTGCCAGTAGCGGCGCACAGTGCGGATCAGCACTTCGTTGGCCTCGGAGCCGGAGTTGGTGTAAATCGCGTGGCTGTAGTGTTTGGGCAGCAGGCTGAACAGCAGTTCGGACAGCTCGACCACCGCCGGGTGAGTGGTGTGGAAGAACATGTTGTAGTACGGCAACTGCTCCAGCTGACGGGTCGCCGCCGCCGCCAGATCCTTGCGCCCGTAGCCGAGGTTGGTGCACCACAAACCGGACATGCCATCGAGGTAACGATTGCCGTCGTTGTCCCACAAATGCAGGCGCTCGCCACCGACAATCACGCGCGGCCCCTCTTCGTTCAACGCCTTCTGATCGAGGAATGCGTGAATGTGGTGAGCGGCATCGGCCGCTTGGTAGTCCTTGGTGTCGCGCTGGGGTTTGTAGTCAGTTGTCATCTCTTATTCTCCTGAATTGAATAAAGGTTCAGTTCCCGGTCACGGTAGTCAGCGGTGCCACGGCAGGCACACCGTTGTCCTGCGATTCGTTCTGGATCAGGGGTTCTGGCGTGAACAGTGGTTTGCGCATCACGAACTTGACCCACACCACGGCAATCACCGAAATCACGCCCAGCACCACGCCGGCGCAAGCAAAAATACTGGCGGTCATCTCTGGCGTTGGCGATACGTGGTAGATCGCAAACAGCATGCCGACGATGCCGACGACCTGTGGCCATGGATAAAACGGTGAACGGAATGGACGCGCCAGGTGGGGATAGCGCCGGCGCAAGGCGATCACATCGATGTGCACGATGATGTAGGCCAGCAACCAGGCCAACGCGGCAGCCAGAAGCAGCAAGCTGATCGCCGCCGCGTCGTGCCCCAGAATGAGGATCGGCAGGCCGGTGATCGCGGCAACGAACAGCACCGCCACCCACGGCGTACGACCGCGCGCCGTCAGCTTCTTGAATTGCGGGAATGCCTGACCGTTTTGCGCCATGCCGTAAAGCATGCGCGGCAACGCGGCCAGTGACGAGTTCACGGTGCTGCACGTCGCGGTAATGGCCGCGACCACCAGGAACAACTTGCCGGCCTCACCGAAAACCGTGGTCGCCAGCAGGTAATGCGGCAAGGCATCACTGGCCAATTGTTCACGCGGGATGCACAGCAAAGCGCCGAAGCAATACAGGGCAATCACGCCGAAAATCACGGTCAGGCCGATGGTCATCGAACGCGGAATATTGCGCTCGGGATTGCGGGTTTCTTCCACCAGCGGGCAGACGAATTCAGCCCCGACAAAACCCCACACCGCCATGGCCGCCAGGGTGATTGCGCCGAACTCCAGCGGGTTCCAGCCCTGATCCAGCGGCAACTGCAAACTGGCCTGGCCGTTACTCAGCGACGCCAGGCCCATGGCGACGAGAATCACCACCATCACCAGCGCCAGCACGTTCTGCAGTTTGGCGAAGACATCAATGCCAAACAGGTTCAAGACGGTGAACAACCCCAGCACGCCGTAAGCCACCACCATGTGCGGAATGACATCGGGATAGACCTTGCTGATCACCAGATCCAGCAACAGCAACTCGGCGGAAAGCGCAAACATCGCCACCACCATGTACCCCGAAAAGGTCGCGAGAATCGCCGGAAAATGCCCGATCGCCACTTCGGTGTAACTGCTGAGGCTGCCTGCCCGCGGGATCATCAAGGCCAGCTCGGAAAACGACCAGGCGTAGGTGATCGCCAGCACATAGGCGATGGCCAGCGGAATGATGAAGCCGAAACCGGCGATGCCCGCGCCTTGCAGCATCAGCACCATGACGCCTTGCGACACCACGACGCCCACCGCAACGGCCAGCAACGAGCCCAGCCCCAGGACCCGGCGCAAACCACCGGACGGCGCCTGGATGGACGCGGTTGTACTTGAACTCATGACAAACTCCCCGTGTTTTCTTGTTGTTGATCGCCTCCGCGTAGAAGGCAGGGATGAACATCGCGACTCATCCTTGAGTGGCGATTGAAGACAACAGCGGCTTAGCGGGCTGCCCAGGCGTTGAAACGTTCCTCAAGCTCTTCGCCGTGATCGACCCAGAACGTGGCATCCACCAACTGGCCTTCAGACAAATTGGCTTGAGCCGTGGGCAGTTGAGCGAGCGTGTCGGCCGGCAGTTGCGCCAGGACATCCTTGCGGATCGGGCCGTAAGGAATCTGCGTGGAGAAAGACTTCTGACCGCTCGCCTGGCTGGCAAACACGATGAAACGCTCGGCCAGCGCCTTGTTCGGACTGCCGCGAACGATGGCCCAGTGATCAGGATCGTAGAGGTGACCGTTCCAAGAGATGGCCAGTTTCGAACCTTCCTTTTGCGCCACGGCAATCCGGCCGTTGTAGGCCGCCGACATCACCACGTCACCGGCCGCGAGCCATTGCGGTGGCTGGGCGCCGGCTTCCCACCACTGGATCGAGGGCTTGATCTGGTCGAGCTTGTGAAACGCCCGATCCACGCCTTCCTTGGTGCCCAGCACTTTGTACAGGTCATCCTGTTTGACCCCATCGGCGAGCAGCGCCACTTCCAGCGTGTACTTGGCGCCTTTGCGCAGACCACGCTTGCCGGGGAATTGCTGCAGGTTCCACATGTCCGCCCACGACGTTGGCGCCGCAGCCACCTTGTTCGAGTTGTAAGCGAGCACCATCGACCACACGTAGCTGGCCACGCCGCACTCGCTGACCGCGCCCGGCAAATAGCTGTTTGAATCGCCGATCAGCGCCGGGTCCAGGCGCTCGAACAGCCCTTCTTCGCAGCCGCGCAGCAGCTCAGGACTTTCGACTTCGACGACGTCCCAGCTGACCTGGCCCACATCGACCATGGCTTTGACTTTGGACAATTCACCGCTGTACTCGCCCACCACAACTTTGCCGGCACCACTTTGTTCGAAGGGTTTGAAATAAGCCCCCTCTTGCGCGGCCTTGGTCGCACCGCCGAACGAAATAACCGTGAGACTTTCGGAGTGCGCAACAACGGGCACCGTCAATACCAACAATGCTGTTACAACGCTTGAAGACGAATATCTGAACATGAAAGCTCCCTCACTTTTTAATTGTGGTTAGTTACTGAGGCAGTCACGGCCACGCAGCCGCAAGTTCACGGAAGACTCTCCGCGTGGTGACATCTTTTTATTCTTCAAACCGCACACAATCTGCATGCGGTTAATTGTTCAGCAGTCGCTTACCGCAGTTGAAACCAGGTGGTTTTCAACTGGGTGTATTTATCAAACGAGTGCAACGACAGGTCCCGGCCGAAACCCGATTGCTTGCCACCACCGAACGGCACGCAGACATCAAGCGCATCCACGGTGTTCACCGAAACGGTGCCCGCCTTCAGCGCCCGTGCAACCCGGTGCGCGCGATTCAGGTCGTCGCTCCACACAGACGCCGCCAGCCCGTAAATGCTGTCGTTGGCCAACCGCACCGCTTGCTCTTCGGTGTCGAACGTGGAGATCGCCAGCACCGGGCCAAACACTTCTTCGCGCGACAGGTGCGAATCATGATCGACGTCGGCAAAAATGGTCGGCTCGATAAAGTTGTCGGAGCCGTTGAAGCTCAAGCGCCGGCCACCGGTAAGCAGTCGGGCGCCGTCTTCGTGGGCGCGTTCGATCGCACTCATCACGCGTGACGCCTGGGTCGAATCGACAATCGCGCCAGCCGGGCTTGCAGGCTTCAGTGGATCGCCGGGCATCCAGGCTTTGGCCTTCTCCAACAGACGCTCGATAAACTCATCTTTGACCGAGCGCTGCACATACAGCCGCGAGTTGGCCGAGCACACCTCGCCCTGATTGAAGAAGATGCCGAACGCCGCTTTCTCTGCGGCCAGATCCAGATCCCGGCAATCGTCGAACACCAGGCTCGGGCTCTTGCCACCGCATTCAAGCCAGACCTGCTTGAGGTTCGATTGCGCAGCGTATTGCATGAAGTATTTGCCGACCTGAGTCGAGCCGGTGAACACCAGGCAATCGACATCCGGGTGCAGGCCCAGCGCCTTGCCGGCAGACTCGCCCAGCCCCGGCAACACGTTCAGCACGCCCGGCGGCAAACCGGCTTCCAGCGCCAGTTCGGCCAGACGCAGTGCCGAGAACGGCGATTGCTCGGCGGGCTTGAGCACCACACTATTGCCAGCCGCGAGCGCCGGGGCCAGTTTCCAGGCGGCCATGTCGAGCGGGAAATTCCACGGCACCACAGCCGCGACAACACCCAAGGCTTCACGGGTGATGGTCGCCAGCGCCGATGACGCGGTGGGCGCGACCTGATCGTAAAGCTTGTCCAGCGACTCGCCGTACCAGGCGAACACATGGGCGGCACCGGGGACGTCGATGTTGTAGGCATCCATCACCGGTTTGCCCATGTTCAGCGAATCCAGCAGCGCGAGTTCTTCGCGGTGCGCCAGCACCAGCTCGGACAGACGCAGCATCACCCGCTTGCGCTCGACCGGCGCCATCCGCGCCCACGGGCCTTCATTGAAAGCGCGACGCGCACTGCGCACGGCCAGTTCCACTTCCACTTCGCCACACGCGGCGACACGGGCAAGCAACTGATTCGTCGCCGGGTTGATCGAATCGAAGGTTACGCCCGACGACGCAGCGACCTGCCGGCCATCGATCAAGGCTTTGTCAGAGAAGGTTTGCCGGGCAGCTCGTTGCTGCCAATAGTCGAGGTCGAACACGCTACGCTCCCTTTACGACCGCCTGGGTGGTCGGGGTTGTTATCAGAGGTTGTAGAGATAGTGCGGCAACCGTACGCAGAGGAAAATTATTAAAAATGTGCTCGGGGTATAAGAAAAAACTGGGTAAGCGCTGACCCAGTCCGGAACCCGCATAGGGTAAGGTTCAGTCAACCATCTGTGCGGCGGCCATCCGGTCTTGCAGCACAAAACAAAGCAGAACGAGGTGCGTGTGGCTTCCTATACATTGCGACAACTCAAGTATTTCGTCACAACGGTAGAAGCCGGCAGTGTCGCCGAAGCCTCGCGACAGCTGTACATTGCTCAGCCTTCCGTTTCCACGGCGATCAAGAGTCTGGAAGAGTCATTCAACGTCCAGTTGTTCATCCGCCACCACGCCCAGGGCGTGTCGCTGACGCCCACCGGTACGCGCTTCTATCACAAGGCGCAAGAGCTGCTGCGGATGGCCAGGGAGTTTGAACAGAATGCGCTGGCGGATAACGACACGGTGTCCGGACAAATCGACATTGGCTGCTTCGAGACCGTCGCGCCGTTGTATTTGCCACAACTGATCGCCGGCTTTCGCAAGCTCTACCCGGGCGTGGACATCCGCATCCGCGATGGCGAACAACAAGAGCTGGTGCAAGGCCTGACCGCTGGTACTTTCGACGTGGCCTTCCTCTACGATCACGGGCTGGACGGCACCATCCAGACCACGCCGCTGATGCCACCGCAAAAGCCTTACGTCCTGCTGCCGGAAGGCCACCGCTTCGCCGGTCAGAAAGAAGTATCGCTGCGGGACCTGTGCAGCGAGCCGATGATTCTGCTCGATGTGCAGCCGAGCCGGACTTACTTCGTGAGCCTGTTCCACGAACTGGACCTGACGCCCAACATCGTCTTCAGCTCGCCTTCGATCGAGATGGTGCGGGGCATGGTTGGTCAGGGTTTCGGCTTCTCGATCCTGGTCACCCGCCCGCATTCGGAATGCACTTACGACGGCAAGAAAGTGATCTCGGTGAACATCAAAGAACCGGTGACAATGTCCGGCCTGGCGTCCGCTCACCTCAAACGCAGTCAACTGACCAAGCCTGCGCAGTTGTTCGTGGATTTTTGTCGCGAGCAGTTGAGCCAGAAGGTGGCAGGCTCCTTGTAGGAGCGAGCCTGCTCGCGATGGCCTCGCAGGCACCGCGTTCAATCAGACAACACGGGCTTTCGTTAACGACCTTCGCGAGCAGGCTCGCTCCCACAGTTCGCGTCAGCGCTCAAATAGTCGGCCAATCGCACCAACATCGCATCACAGCGGCTCAACTGCTCCAGCGCAATGAACTCATCAGGCTTATGCCCTTGATCCATGCTGCCCGGCCCACACACCACAGTGGGTATCCCGGCCTGATCAAACAGCCCGCCCTCGGTACCAAACGCGACCGTGCCAAACGCTGAAGAATTGCTCAACAGCGCCAGCAACCGCGCCGCGTCACTCTCGGGCGGTGTCGCCAAACCGGGGTAAGCGCTAAGCGGCCGCAGACGAATGTCAGTGTCGGCTTGCACCGCGCGCATCTTGGGCAAAAGGGTTTCCCGGGCGTAGGCCTGCAATTGATCCGCCACGTTTTGCGCATCAAAGTCCGGCAGTGCCCTGACCTCAAAATCGAACTCGCATTCAGCAGGAACAATATTCAACGCCCGGCCACCTTTGATCACACCCGTTTGCACCGTCGAAAACGGCGGATCGAAACGGTCGTCATGATGATCAGGATGCGCGAGCCCGGCACCGATAACACCCAACTGGCCAATCAACTGCGCGGCATATTCAATCGCGTTCACCCCGTACGGCGCATACGCCGAATGGCACGCGGCACCGCGCACTTCGCAGCGCATCGCCAGCTTGCCCTTGTGACCCAGCACAGGTTTCAGCTCCGTCGGCTCGCCGATCAGGCACAGTTTGGGCTTGAATGGCCGCTTCTCCAGCTCGGCGAGCATCGGCCGGACACCCAGGCAGCCGATTTCTTCATCGTAGGAAAAGGCCAGGTGCACCGGGCTCAAAAGCGGACGTTGCACGAAGGTCGGCACCGCCGCGAGCACCGAGGCGATGAAGCCTTTCATGTCCGCCGTGCCACGGCCGTACAGGCGCCCGTCCTTTTCCGTCAGCCGGAACGGATCGACCGTCCAGGCCTGCCCGTCAACCGGCACCACATCGGTGTGGCCGGACAGCACCACGCCACCGGATTTGAGCGGACCAATGGTCGCGAACAGATTCGCCTTGGTCCCTTCTTCGTTGAAGAACAGCTCACTCTGCACACCGTGTTCGGCCAGGTACGCCTCGATGAAACGGATCAATTCCAGGTTGGAATCGCGGCTGACGGTGGCGAAACCAATCAGGCGTTCCAGCAGGTCGCGACTGGACGCCTCACTCATCGCCCGGCACTCCGTAGCTCGGCGCCGTCGTCGGGTTGAGTGCGCGCGTCAGGTAGTCCTGCATTTGTGGTCGATAGGCTTGCCAGAGGCCATCCAGCTGCCCGATGGGATCTTCCTCGGCCCAGTCGACCCGCAAGTCGATGATCGGCCACGTATGGTCACCCACCACTTTCAACGCAGCGGAGTGCACCGGCCCCGCCTCACCACCGGCCGCCATCGCCGCGTGCATGGCCGCCAGCAAACGGTCCGCCAACTGACCCGGCTCAGCCTCGAACGCCGCGACCATCGCTTCGATGACCCGCACGTCGCCGAGCAAATTACCCGCCGCGACACACTGCTCGCCCTTCACGGCGTTGTGCACACCCAGCGACTCCTTGCCACTGAACAGCGCTATCCGCCCTGACGCATCGATCACCGTGACCTGTCGGTATTGGCTCCAGCCGTTGGACGTCAGTGCCTTGTCCAGCGCCGCGTCGGGCTCCAGATGCTGATGCTCCAGCAAATCCAGAATCTGCGGCCCCAGCGCCGGCAGCGTAATGTTCTGCGTAGACACCGCACCGACACCCGCCCGCGCCCATGGGCAGCGAGCGCCAACCGCAATGCTTGAAGAACTGATGGCAATACCGAGCTGCCCGGTTTCAGGGCAGCGTCCGATAATCGAGAACGTCATGACTCACTCCTTAAAATTCCAATGCACGCGCAACTGCATTCTGTGCATGCACTGGAATGGGAGAAAGCAGGTTTTTTGTGGCTTTGGGGAAGGAAAAAACTGGTCAGGCCTGACGTGCTACTCAGGCGGATCAATCTGATCCAGCACCCGATTGGCGGTGATCTCCGCCAGCATCACGCTGTTGGAAATCCCCAGCAGGGCATTGCGTGAACCACCGTCCAGGTGATCGACCAATTGATGGACCATGACATCCACCGAGGCCAGCGTTTCCACCAGATACACCATCAGGGTTTCGCTCGTGGCTTGCGGGTCGACGGTGAACAGGGTGCTGACGGTGCGCGGCGTGGCTTTGATGTCGGCGGTCGAGGGAAAGTGAAAGTTGAGGGCGCGTTCGGCGGCCTCGTTGAGTTTTTTCGAATCGGGTTCGTACGGGGATGCCGGATCGGTTTCCGGCGGATTTGGCGTTACCTTGAACATAATTGCGTCCCTTCTGAAGTAGGGCTGCAACCATCTCGCTACTAAACGAAAGGGTGGCAGCGGTGCGCAAGTTAGTAGACCGGCAAGGGAAAGCAAAAACCGGCGCGTCCGAGGACGCCATGCGCACAGCTGCCATCAAGTGCAGGCGAATACCTGACTGATGACGCTCGCGCGACCGCTTTACCTTAGCCGGGCTACTAAACCCGATCACTGATGAGCAGTGACACGAATCAAGTTACCGATGCCCCTGTAGTGGTCAACTAATCCCGGACACGACGTTAAGTTTTTTCTCGGCCTGAGCTGGGGCCAGTCCGTTGTTGAATTGGTGCGGTCTAATCCAGTTGTACCGATGCATCAGGTAATGACTGATGTCGC
>NZ_MSTQ01000014.1 GCF_001945365.1 Pseudomonas reinekei | reverse complement strand
CCTACTGGCAATCCCAACTCCCCACCCTCTGGCAAACCATCAACAACCGCGGCCCCGGAGAGTTCGAACCTTCGCCATGGCTACCCATCCGCTGGGCCCAGCATCAGGTCAAAGAATTCGACGCCGCGCCGGTGCTGGGTTACCTGCATCGCCCGATCAAGGTCTCGATGCAGGACGAAAACGGCAAGCGACTCAAACCGGCGTTGCAGGCCAAGGCGCTGCAAGCCGGCTGGTTACAGGCGCTGGATACTCTGCCCGAAGGGCATAAGCCGGTGCGCGTGTTCTACGACACCACCGACAATCAAGAGGCTGAAATCGCCCTGACCCTTACCTTGCACGGCCTGAATACCGACGGCCATGGCATCGAGTTGGGCAATGTCGACGAGGGATACAACATCGGGCGGCGCCTGGGGAATACCGGGGTCAGCAGTGCGCTGGTGGAGATCAACCTGGCGACCATCGCCAGCTATCTGGACGGTGGAACCAGTGCGGTGGTTTACGCCGGTGCAGATGGCAGCCTGACGGTACAAATGATCCGCCCTCCGGACGCGGCGCGTAAAGAGAAGAACCGCGCGAACCGTGGTGCCGACCCGTTCAAGTTCGGCTCCCCCAGCGGCGGAGCTCCCAATTCATGAGCCATCACGTCATGCCTGGGGATCCCGTCCTGTCTAGGGCTTGTTGGAGAACCGCTGACATGAACCCGGTACTGCGCTGGGGAATCGCCGCTATTGTGGGCCCGATATTGCTGATCTTCAGCGTTCACTGGTGGGGCAACGCCGTGGCCAGTGAAAAAGCGGGGCTCGCTGCTTACAAAGCCAAAGTCACCGCACAAATCGCTGAGCAGCAAGCCACGCAAGCGCGGACTTACGCGCTAGAAATACGGGGCGTGGGGCTGGGGATTTATCAGGATCATCAATCTGAAATCTGGCAGTTCATCAAAAAGAAAAACGACAACTTTGCTTCAATTTACTCTCGTGACCCCAAGGACTATAAGGCGTCACTAAGATCCAGACAAAACTCCAGAGATATCAAAATCCGCGTTGCCTTCAAACATTCGGCAGGCGAGTCAGTGGCGTACTGGCCAATCCCGGTGTTTTCCATCGCGCCGCCCAAGCAGCCGTCAGATACAGGGGCCGCGAGTAACATTCACAATGGTCGCAACGCCGCCACGCTCGGAGTCACGTTGTTTTTGTGGCAAGACGCAGAAAACACAACCCATGCCCAGGGTATGATCGAGCGATTGTTCCAGTTCTTCGATGACAACCCCGAAGTGCCCCAGGCCTTGATCGTGAGCGAGGATGGCGACGTCACGCGAGACGGATTGCGGGTTGCAGGAACCCTTGGATTGCAGAACGGCCACGTCGTCCCCACCGTCTACGAAAGCATGACCGGGCTGCTGGTCACCCGCTCGGATCGGGTGGATCGGTACATCCGCCGTTATGCCACTCATGAACGTGAAGATAACCAGAACAAAGACACCGATCTGGGCAAACTATGGGCATTTTACTGGCAGCAGGCGCCTAAGTTCAGGAAGGCGTATGAGGAGGCAGAGCGAGCCAAAGGCGCTGAAGACCCCCTAGCCCCCGGCACCATGTCCACCGCCTACTGGCAATCCCAACTCCCCACCCTCTGGCAAACCATCAGCAACCGCGGCCCCGGAGAGTTCGAACCTTCCCCATGGTTACCCATCCGCTGGGCCCAGCATCAGGTCAAAGAGTTCGACGCCGCACCGGTGCTGGGTTACCTGCATCGCCCGATCAAGGTCTCGATGCAGGATGAACACGGCAAGCGGCTCAAACCGGCGTTGCAGGCCAGGGCCCTGCAGGCTGGCTGGCTGCAGGCGCTGGATACCCTGCCCGAATGGCATAAGCCCGTGCGCGTGTTCTACGACACCACCGACAATCAAGAAGCTGAAATCGCCCTGACCCTTGCCTTGCACGGCCTGAATACCGACGGCCACGGCCTTGAACTGGGCAATGTCGACGAGGGATACAACATCGGGCGGCGCCTGGGCAACACAGGGGTGAGTAGCGCGCTGGTGGAGATCAACCTGGCCACCATCGCGAGCTATCTGGACGGTGGAACCAGTGCGGTGGTTTACGCCGGTGCAGACGGCAGCCTGACGGTACAAATGATCCGCCCTCCGGACGCGGCGCGTAAAGAGAAGAACCGCGCGAACCGTGGTGCCGACCCGTTCAAGTTCGGCTCCCCCAGCGGCGGAGCTCCCAAACCATGAGCCATTCTGTTCGCCTGGGGACGCCCCCGCCGATCATCGGATTGCGCAGGGCTGGATGCCTGCCCTGGTCTGAATAAATCTCGTCGAGGTCGCTATGAGGACAGCAGGCGGCGCACAAATGGGCAAGATTGTCCCGACACCGCTTCTGCCCCGTGGCAGCCATCGGTCATATTTATGTCACGTCAGGTCCGCAAGCTTGGGCCTGTCCGCCCACAACAGCTTGATAACAACAAGGACGACCTCATGCCAACACAAAATCCGCACCGCATTGTCGGCCTGTGTACCTCCAGCAAGGTGTACAGCGTACTGACTGAACTCAAGCACCTGGAAGGACATCGCAGCGCCAAGTTCCTTTCGCTGCTGACGCAAAGCCTCGTGCGCAAGGGGCTGCTCAACGAGCAGGAAGTGGTGAATATGCTTGATCAGGTGGTCGACTGACCGACAGCCGGTCGACTGCCCTCACTGGCATCAATGACCACTATCGAAAACGGTGATTGTCCGTAAAAAGCGGCGGACAGTAAGGTAGCTCCATAGATTGATGGAGGTACTTATGATGTCTCAGGTTCAGATCATGTCCGTTATCGGCAGCGCCGTCCCAGCACCGCTCAGGGCGTTAGGCATGCTTGCCTGCTGGTATCTTGTCCAGGACGGCGAACAAATCAGCGGCCCACTCACGTCACTGCCCGATGCCCAAGCGTTGTCGCAGCAAATCAGTGCCGGCCGGCACGGCCAACTCAACGCCTAAGGTAACTGAACCCGCGGCTTGGTTTCGATGAAAATGGCCCAGCTCGACATGAACAGCGCGGCAATCAGTGGACCGATGACAAAGCCATTCAAGCCGAAAATCGCCAGGCCACCCAGGGTCGAAATCAGGATCATGTAGTCGGGCATTTTCGTGTCCTTGCCTACCAGGATCGGTCGCAGCACGTTATCCACCAGGCCAATCACGAACACGCCGAACAAGGCCAGCGTCACCCCTTGCCAGATCGCCCCGGTGAACAGGAAAAATGCCGCCACCGGTGCCCAGATAATCCCCGCCCCCACCGCTGGCAATAACGATAGAAATGCCATCAACACCGCCCAGATCAAGGCACTGGGGATATCCAGAAACCAAAAAATCAAACCACCCAATGCACCCTGCGTGATGGCGACCACCAGATTACCCTTCACGGTGGCCCGCACCACACGGTTGAACTTGAGTTGCAAACGACGCTTCTGGTTTTCCTCCAGCGGCACGGCCGTGCGTACTTTTCGCGCAAGTTCCGCACCGTCGCGCAGGAAGAAAAACAGCAGGTACAGCATGATGAAAAAGCTGACGATGAACTGGAACGTTCCCTGACCAAAACTGAATGCCTGTGTAGCAAAGAACTCGTTGCCGGTCATCGCGCTCTTGATGATTTTCTCCCGCAGCCCGTTCAATTCGCCCATGCCGAAACGGTCGAGCAAGTGCTGGAAGAATGGTGGAAGACTGTGCTTGAACTGCGTCACATAGGCGGCAATGTCCAGCTCGCCACTTTCGATGCTCCTGTAGACCGCTGTCCCTTCCTGGACCAGTAAGATGCTCAGGACGATCACCGGCAGGATCGCGATCAACAGACAGATGCTCAAGGTAAGCAGCGATGTAAAGTTGCGCTGCCAGCCGAACTTCAATTGCAGCCGTCGTTGCAGGGGGGCAAACAGGATCCCGAGGATCACCGCCCAGAATACGGCACCGTAAAACGGCAGCAGAATCCAGACGAAAGCGATGCTCACCAGCGCCAGCAGAATAGTCAGCGATCTGTCTTTAAGGTTTTCTTTGTTCATGTCCGATCCATGCCAGTTTGCCTGAACGCAAAAGTACGTCCTGTTGCTTAGGCCGCCACGATTCGCACGAGTGCCGTAGGTTTGTGAATAAAGCCTGGATCCAGATCAATACGTCTTCGGAGGAAGCGTCAGGTGAACTCTTCGCGCAACATCGCCACAAATGCCTCGCGCGCCGGGTGCACGCCGGCGTTTTCATGCCAGTAGAACAGGCTCTCGATGGCCGTCAGTTCAGGAAACTCGAACGCCACGCACCCGGCACCCTTGGCGTATTGATCGAAAACCCCTTTAGTCACCAGCGCCACGCCGGCCCCGGCACTGACGCAACCGACAATCGCGCCATAGCTGGCCAGGCTGACAATCGGCAACGACAACCCGTTGCGCAATAACCAATGCTCCATCGCTGCGCGGTAGGGGCAGCCTTGCGGCCAAAGGAACATGGTCTTGTCGTGCAGGTCCGCCACGTCACGCAGCGGTCCGAGGGAGGATGAGGCGATTAACAGCAGCTCTTCGCGGTACATCGGCGTGCGCTTGAGCTGCGAGCGCTCGACGTCGACCGCGACGATCGCACCGTCGAGCTTGTGATTGAACGTGTCGTCGAGCAACTGGGCCCACGTGCCAGTGGTCAGCTCCAGCGCCACCTGCGGGAAGCGCTTGTGGAATTTCGCCAGCAAACGCGGCAAGCGCCCGGTGGCAGACGACTCGATGGCACCGATGCGCAACGGTCCGGACGGATCGGCCGAAGGATCCACCGCGCGTTTGGCCTCGGCGGTGAGGGCCAGAATTTTTGAGGCGTAGGCCAGAAAGGTCTGGCCCGACGGGCTGATGCGCAGACCACGCCCCTCCCGCAGGAACAGCGCCACTCCCAGCTCGGCTTCCAGCGACTTGATGCGCGCCGTGATATTCGATGGCACGCAATGCAGCAACTCGGCGGCACGGGCAATGCTGCCCACCTCGGCCACGGTCTTGAACATGCGAATCTGCGCCAGCTCCATACATCACCCAAAGTGAATAGTTAGCGCAGTATAAGTCAGTTGTGGCGAACGATCAGGCTTCTGATACTCAGTGCATCTCCCATCGGTGCACGACCATGAATCGACTTACCCCCTCCCCCCTGAAAATCATCCTGGCCATGGCGTTTGTCGTAGCTTGCTGGGGATATTCCCCGAGCGGCATTCACATCGGGTTGGTGGCTTATGACCCCGTGCATCTGGCGTTGCTGCGTTTTCTGATCGCCTCGGTCTTCATGGCCGTGGTCGCGGTATCGAGGGGCATTCACCCGCCGAAACTCCGGGATCTGCCGCTGCTGTTCGGGTTGGGTTTCTTTGCGGTGAGCCTGCATCACGTGGCGATCAATTTCGGCCAACAGGGCGTCAGCGCCGGCGCATCGAGTGTGTTGGCGCAGACGACGCCGCTGTTCAGCACCCTGCTGGCACGCTTCGTCTTCAAGGATCGGGTGAGCGCCTGGCGCTGGGGATGCGTGGTCCTCGGACTGGTCGGCGTGATGATCGTGGTGGCCGGCGATCACGGCTTCGGCAGCATCGACGCCCATGGCTTGTTGATCCTGCTGTCGGCGTTGTCGTGGAGTATTTACTTCGCGCTGCAAAAGCATCACACCGGACGCTACGACGGCCTGACCCTGGTTTGCTATACGGTCTGGTCCGGGACCGCGCTGCTGTTGGTGTTCCTGCCCGGGCTGGCGGATCAGGTGGTGAATGCGCCACTGCGGGTACAGCTCGCGGTGTTTGCCTTGGGGATTTTTCCGAGTGCGCTGGCGTATCTGGCGTGGGCCTATGTACTGGCGCACGTGGACCTGAGCCGGGCGACGATGACGTTGTATCTGGTGCCGCCGATGGCGATGGTCATTGCGTCCTTCACCCTGGGCGAAAGGCCGACGTTGATGGTGGGCGTGGGTGCGGTGGTGGTGTTGATCAGTGTGCTGGCGTTGAATCTGGAGCGCAGAGCGGTGGTTCAGGTAGCGCGGGTTTGATCAGCCGTTTGAGTTGAGGCCTCTGACGCCATTGCGGGCTTGCCCGCGATGAACGATGACTCGGTATCACTGCCTTTCAACCGGACGAAAACCGGTCCCGGCTGTTAGTCAGGTGCAACCACATCGCCGCTCGCGCCGCGTCCGGGTCCTGGCGCTTGATGGCGTTGAGAATCGCCTCGTGTTCGAGGTTGGCCAACTGCCCGAGCTTGCTCAAATCCACCGCCCCTCGCTCCGCCGCATTGACCCGGGTTCGCGGGATCATGGCGCTCCCCAGGTGCTGCATGATTTCGCTGAAACAGACGTTGCCGGTGGCTTCGGCAATCAGTAGATGAAAACGTCGGTCGGCCTCGA
Organism: Pseudomonas reinekei; assembly: GCF_001945365.1. Lineage (GTDB taxonomy): Bacteria > Pseudomonadota > Gammaproteobacteria > Pseudomonadales > Pseudomonadaceae > Aquipseudomonas > Aquipseudomonas reinekei. The sequence continues at coordinate 155,302 of NZ_MSTQ01000014.1, read as the reverse complement.
CGCAACTGTCATTGTTGGCCAACAGGTTTTGATAATCGTCGAGTGCTTCGCGCATCTGCGCCAGTTGCTGATCGCTGCGACGGGTCGCCGCCAGCGCCGCTGCCTGAGTTTCCAGCCCCATGCGCAATTCAAGGATGCTGCGCACCCCCAACGCGGTATCGACATTCAGCCGCAAACCCTGCTCCGGCGCGCGCTCCAACACGAAGGTGCCGATGCCGTGACGGGTTTCCACCAGCCCCGACGCCTGCAATTTCGAGATGGCCTCGCGCACCACCGTTCGACTGACCCCGTGTTCCTGAACGATCGCGTTCTCCGACGGCAGCTTGTCGCCGGGCAGCATTTGCCCGAGCAGGATGCTCTGGGTCAACTTGGCCACCAGGTCGTGGGCCAGGTTGTGGCTGCGTTTGCGGGCAGGTGCGTCGAGGTCGTCTTGCATGGGGGCGTCCGAAAAACTTGGCTGACGAATCGTAGCACTGCGCTTTGCGGGAATCGTCAGAAAAATGCACCAACTTGTATGACAACACTCAACAAAACAGGCTTTTGTCATCAACCACGACCGTTATGTCGAGCACAAAGCAACCGAAAAGCCGCTAAATAATCGCTATTTTGTTGGGCAAAACCAGTTGCAAGGCAAAAAAATGTAGTTGTATGATGTCTATCAACAAAGCAACACCGCCACACCCCGCATAAAAATAACGAGTGGGAGAAAACGCAGTGAATACATCCATCTCCGGGATACACGACGACGCCGATTCCGTGCTGAAGTCCGCCATTTCCAAAGTCAAACGTCACGTCCTGCCACTGTTCGTCATCATGTTTATCGTCAATTACATTGACCGGGTGAACATCGGCTTCGTCCGCGCGCACATGGAACACGATCTGGGCATCGGCGCGGCTGCCTACGGCCTCGGGGCCGGCCTGTTCTTCATTGGCTACGCGCTGTTCGAAGTACCCTCCAACATCCTCCTGCAAAAAGTCGGCGCACGAATCTGGCTGACCCGCATCATGCTGACCTGGGGCCTCGTCGCTGCGGGCATGGCGTTCATCCAGAACGAAACCCACTTCTATATCCTGCGATTCTTGCTGGGTGTGGCTGAAGCCGGGTTCTTTCCCGGGGTGATCTACTACTTCACCCGCTGGTTGCCCGGCGTGGAGCGCGGCAAGGCGATAGCGATTTTCCTCAGCGGCTCGGCGATTGCCTCGCTGATCTCCGGCCCGCTGTCCGGGCTACTCCTGCAAATCAACGGCCTGGGTATGCACGGCTGGCAATGGATGTACTTCATCGAGGGCATGTTCTCGGTGGGCTTGTGCGCCTTCGTCTGGTTCTGGCTGGACTCCAAACCCCACGACGCCAAATGGCTGACCCGTGAGGAACAAGACGCGCTGGTCAAAGCCATCGACGATGAACAACTGGCCCGCGAAGCCACGACGCCGATCAAGCCGTCATTGGGCAAACTGCTCAAGGACCGGCAGATCATCCTGTTCTGCGTGATCTACTTCTTCATCCAGCTGACCATCTATGCCGCGACCTTCTGGCTGCCGAGCATCATCAAGAAGATGGGCGACCTCAGTGACTTCCAGGTCGGCATGTTCAACTCGATACCATGGTTGCTGTCGATCATCGGCATGTATGCCTTCGCTTCGCTGTCGGCCAAATGGAAGCACCAGCAAGCCTGGGTTGCCGCCGCGCTGCTGATTGCTGCTGCGGGGATGTTCATGTCCACCACCGGCGGGCCGATCTTCGCGTTCGTGGCGATCTGCTTTGCTGCGCTTGGGTTCAAATCGGCGTCGTCGTTGTTCTGGCCGATTCCCCAGGCCTATCTGGATGCACGCATTGCGGCGGGCGTCATCGCGTTGATCAACTCGGTGGGCAACCTCGGCGGCTTTGTCGCGCCGACCACCTTCGGCCTGCTCGAAGCGCGTACCGGTTCGATTCAGGGCGGTCTGTATGGCCTGGCCGCCACCTCGATCATCGCTGCAATCATCGTCTTCGCCGCTCGCAACAAACCTAAATCCGCGCCCGCCATTGCATCGGCCGATACCGCGCCACGTCACGCCTGAAAGGACAAGAAAATGATCGAACAAGACATCGCCAAAGCCCCGATCATCACCAGCATGCAGATCGTTCCCGTGGCCGGCCACGACGGCATGCTGCTCAACCTGAGCGGCGCCCACGGCCCGTTTTTCACCCGCAACATCGTGATCCTCAAGGACAACGCCGGTCACACCGGCGTCGGCGAAGTGCCCGGTGGCGAGCGCATTCGCCAGACCCTCGAAGACGCCCGCAACCTGGTGATCGGCAGCCCGATCGGCACTTATCAGAAGCTCCTCAACCAGGTGCGCCAGACGTTCGCCGACCGCGATGCCGGGGGCCGCGGTTTGCAGACCTTCGACCTGCGCATCACCATTCACGCAGTCACCGGTCTCGAAGCGGCACTGCTCGATTTGCTCGGCCAACACCTTGATGTGCCCGTGGCCGCCCTGCTCGGTGAAGGTCAGCAGCGCGATGAAGTGAAGATGCTCGGTTACCTGTTTTACGTCGGTGATCGCAACGAAACCGACCTCGCCTACCGCAGCGAACCGGAGGCCGACAACGACTGGTTCCGCATACGCCATGAGAAAGCCATGACCGCCGATGCGGTGGTGCAACTGGCGGTCGCCGCCCATGGAAAATACGGTTTCAAGGACTTCAAGCTCAAGGGCGGTGTGCTCAGCGGCGATGCCGAAATCGAAGCGGTCACAGCCCTCGCCGAGCGCTTTCCCGATGCCCGCATCACCCTCGACCCGAATGGCGCCTGGTCGCTGAAGGAAGCGATCCGTTTGTGCCGCGATCAGCACAACGTTCTGGCTTACGCCGAAGACCCGTGTGGCGCGGAGAACGGCTATTCGGGTCGTGAGGTGATGGCCGAATTCCGTCGTGCCACGGGCCTGAAAACCGCGACCAACATGATCGCCACCGACTGGCGTGAAATGGGCCACGCGATCCAGCTGCAATCGGTCGACATCCCCCTGGCCGACCCGCACTTCTGGACCCTGCAGGGTTCGGTACGCGTGGCGCAGATGTGCCACGAATGGGGGCTGACCTGGGGCTCGCACTCCAACAACCACTTCGACATTTCCCTGGCGATGTTCACCCACGTCGCAGCTGCGGCACCGGGTGAAATCACCGCCATCGACACCCATTGGATCTGGCAGGACGGTCAACGTCTGACCAAGGCGCCGCTGCAAATCGTCGACGGTTGCGTGCAGGTACCGCAGAAACCCGGATTGGGCATCGAGCTGGATATGGATCAGGTGAACAAGGCCCATGAACTGTACAAAGGCATGGGCCTGGGGGCGAGAGACGACAGCATGGCGATGCAGTTTTTGATTCCGGGCTGGACGTTCGATAACAAGCGGCCGTGTCTGGTACGTTAAGCCAGCGAGAACATCACAAAGCATCACTGTGGGAGCGAACCTGCGCGCGAATACACCCTGTCCGTCAGCGCAAAAGGTTGACTCGGCAACCGCATCGCGGGCAGGCTCGCTCCCATTGTTTTTTGATGGAATCGACATGATGACGCGCACCCTCAACCACGCCGTGCTGGCAACTTTGATCACGGGCGCCGGCCTTTTTGTATCAGGCCAAAGCCTGGCACAACCGGCTCTCGAGAAGCGGGTCAGCGAGGCGGTGCGCCCGGTGATGAAGAGCCAGGACATTACCGGAATGGCCGTCGCTGTCACCGTCAACGGCAAGCAGCACTTCTTCAATTACGGCGTGGCATCGAAAGAAACCGCCACACCGGTCAGCGAAAACACCCTGTTCGAGATCGGCTCGGTCAGCAAGACCTACACCGCCACCCTCGCCGCCTATGCCGTAGCCAATGGCAAATTGTCCCTGAGCGACAAGGTCAGTCAGATCCTGCCTGCCCTGAGCGGCAGCGCCTTCGACAACATCAGCGTGTTGCAACTGGGCACTTACAGCGCCGGCGGCTTACCCCTGCAATTCCCAGCTGAATTCGATTCGCCCGACAAAATGCTCGGCTACTACCAACAATGGAAACCGGACTACGCCCCCGGCAGCCACCGACTGTATTCGAACCCCAGCATCGGCTTGTTCGGCTACCTCGCCGCGCAAAGCCTGGGTCAGCCGTTTGATGAGGTGATGGCAAACACCCTGTTGCCGAAGCTCGGCCTGAAACACACCTTCCTGAAAGTGCCGCAGGACCAGATGGGTCTGTATGCCCAAGGCTACAACAAGGACGGCAAACCGGTGCGAGTCGGGCCGGGGGCCCTGGATTCCGAGGCATACGGCGTTAAGACCAGTGCCGCGGATTTGCTGGCGTACGTTGAAGTGAATCTGAAACCCTCGAGCCTGGAAAAACCGCTGCAGCAGGCCATCGCGTTGACTCACACCGGTTACTACACGGTCGACAACATGACCCAGGGCTTGGGTTGGGAGTTGTATCGCTATCCGGTTACCCTTGATCAATTGCTGGCGGGCAACTCGACGCCGATGGCAATGGAAGCGCACAAAGTCCAGTGGCTGAATCCGCCACAAGCGCCAGCGCAAGACTTGCTGATCAACAAGACCGGTTCGACCGGTGGATTTGGGGCTTATGTCGCGTTCGTACCGTCGAAGGACATCGGTCTCGTGATTCTGGCGAACAAGAATTATCCGATTGCGGATCGGGTGAGGATTGCGCACCAGGTGCTGAGCGCTTTGAACGATTGATGGCGTAAGCATCAGGATCAAAAAATCGCAGCCTTCGGCATCTCCGCGGATCGGTGGAACGGCCGAAGGCTGCGATCTTTTTTGCGGTTTCCAACCGGGTAGCTGGAGTGAGCGTGCTCGAGATGTGGCAACGCTAAATCAGTCGTCCGGCATTTGAGGGGGCTTGGCTGGCGTTGCCGGTTTGGCGTTTTTAGCCCCCTTGGCCGGCGCCGGCTCGGCGGTCACCGCGGGCGGTGTCGGTATCAGTGCAGCCGCTTCTTTCTCAGCCATTGGCATGGCGTCAATGGTGTCGAAGATTTTCTTAAGATCCACCGATTTCGATTCTTCCCCGGAACTTTCAAGCTTCTTTTCGCCATCCTTGCCCACCAGAATCACTTTCGGCAAAGCCCCGGCTCCCAGTTTCAGCGCACGGATCAACGCCATGGTGTCCTGCTGACCGAGATCCTTGCCGTTGAGTTGACCGGACATGTTCAGCACGCTGTACACCCTGATGTTGCGGTCGGCGACACCCTGCTTGTTGGCTGGATCCTCCAGGGACTTTTTCAGGTTTACCCAGACGGGATCAACGGTACTGCGCGTGATCACGATCAATGGCCGGGCTCTGCCCTTATCAATATCCAGCGGTGAATCGCCATCAGCGGCGAACAGGGGGCTGGCGACAGCCAGCAAGGTAGCCAGGGTCAGAGACCTGATGAGCATGCGCATCTCCTTTTGATATCCACGCTCTAATGATTGCGCATCGCGGCGTTCGTTCCGGGTGACGCATGGCAAATACGCTTTGCCTTGTCCAAAGCTTAGGTCAGGGCGGACATTGCGCAACAGGCAGGGCCCCCAGGAAACCGTTACAAAATCTGGCGTGTCGGGTTGTATCAGAACGCCAGCTTGTAACCGATCAGCATTAGCATCGTCGCCAGGCATGGGCGCAGCAATTCGTCGGAGATACGTCCGGTCAAGTGGCTACCCAGGTAAATCCCCGGCAACGAACCGACCAGCAAATAACCGAGCACGTGCCAATCCATGTTGCCCATGCTCGCATGGCCAAGGCCGGCGACCAGCGTCAGCGGTACGGCATGCGCGATTTCCGTGCCCACCAGGCGGCGGGTCGGCAGCAGAGGATAAAGGATGAACAACGCCACGGTGCCCAACGCGCCGGCGCCGATGGACGTCAGCGCGACCATGGCGCCGAGGACGAGGCCGGTGATCACGGTCAGGACATTAAGACGCGGCCCGCTTGGGTTGTAGCTGCCACCGGCGCGCTTGTGGGCGAAATCGAGCAGGCGTTTCTTGAACAGAATCGCCAGCGCCGTGGCGAACAGCACAAAGCCCAGGGCTTGCTTGATGATCGCGTTCATCGCGTCAGGGCTGGAATGCAACGTGCTGAGGAACCACAACGTCAAGATGACGGCCGGCACGCTGCCGAGGGTCAGCCAACCGGTGATCTTCCAGTCGATGTTGTTGTTCTTTTTATGAACAATCACGCCACTGGATTTGGTGATGGCCGCGTACAGCAGGTCAGTGCCGACGGCGGTTGCCGGGTTGATTCCGAACCATAGCAGGATCGGCGTCATCAACGACCCGCCCCCCACGCCAGTCATGCCGACGATGAAGCCGACGACCAGCCCGGCCACGACCAACCCGATGTTCACTAAATCCATTGATACGTCCACATAGACCGCGGGGAAATCTGGCCCGCAGCATAGCGATATTTCTTATAACCAGTTATATCGATGCGATCTATCTTTATGCCATATGCAATGGCGTGGTGTACTCACTGGACGGGCAGGAAATTCAGAAACAACAGGCTCTGCGCATAATTCAGACCGATGCGCCGGTAGCGCTCGTCTAGCATCTGGGTCAGCAGATCCAGGCGCGCGACGATCTTGCCGAACTCCACGGCAAAACTCAGGTTACTGCCCTCCTCCGAGATTTCGTTGGAGAACAGCATGGGCTGGCCATCCTTGTTCTGGCGCTGGCTCAAGATCCAGGTGGCGATTTCGATATTGCGCGCGGCGTTGCTGACGAAGGTCGGGTTGATCGCGTCGGTCATGTAGAACTCCAGGCGATTGCCGTGGGCGGTGACCAGCATGCTGCCAATGGCATAGATGAACGCGCCGACCCGGTCACCTAGAAACTCCGGGCTCATGGCAAAGCGCAACGCCGCCAGGTCTTTTTTACCGCCCAGGGTGGGAAGCGGCTGCTGCTGTTCGATGGCCATGCGTACTTGCTTGCCAGCGGTGCGGGCGTCGAGAAAGCCGGATTTTTTCAACTCGTCGGGGTTGCGCAGGTACAACTTGCTCATCAACAGGTAAAGGCTGTCGAGGTTGTCACGCATCGTCAGCGTGGCCATGCGATCGACGCTGGTTTGCAGGAATTCCTGGGGTTTCCCGTCGCGAATCTGGGTGAAAAGGTCATTGCCGGGCTGATGGCTGCAGCCGCTGGCGCAAAGCAGCAACAGACCAGCGAGCAGGCGAACGCGGATAAGGTTAAAGGGCAACACTCGAACCATAAGGGATTGGGCTGGCACATTCCTGTGCGGCGGGATTCGCCGCAACGGCTATGGATAGAGCCGGTCAAGTCAAAAAAGTGCAGTGTTGGGGGTAAGCAATCGATAACCGGCAGTCCGGCTGCTCGCCCCTGTAGAAGCTGTCGACTGCAACGAGATACATAAGCAAAGGATAGGGCACTCGACCAAAGGAACCCTGCGACGATCCTGATGCCCACCACAGTAACGCAGCGAAAAAGGAAACGGACATGCGCACGCTACAATTGGCCAACACCCACGTACCCATTATCGGCCAAGGCACCTGGCAGATGGGCGAAGCCTCCACCCGCCACAAAGAAGAGGTCGCCGCCCTGCGCCAAGGCATCGACCTGGGTATGACCCTCATCGACACCGCCGAAATGTACGCCGAAGGTGGCGCCGAACGCGTGGTGGGCGAAGCCATCGCCGGCCAGCGCGACAAGGTTTTCCTGGTCAGCAAGGTCTACCCGCACAACGCCAGCCATAAAGGCATCCCCGAAGCGTGCGAGCGCAGCCTGCACAGGCTCAAGACCGATCATATCGATCTGTATCTGCTGCACTGGCGCGGCCAATTCCCCCTGGAAGAAACTGTCGAAGCCTTCGAACGCCTGCGCGAATCGGGCAAGATCGGCCGTTGGGGCGTTTCCAATTTCGACGTCGATGACCTGCTGGAACTCAACGCCCCGGCCTGCGCCACCAATCAGGTGCTCTACAACCTGGAGCAACGCGGCATAGAATTTGATCTACTACCCTGGTGCCAACGGCACATAATGCCGGTGATGGCCTACTGCCCGATCGGCCAGGGCGGAAAAATGCTCGCCAATGCCACGCTCAAACAAGTGGCCGCCCGCCATGGCGTGACGCCTGCACAAGTGTCGCTGGCGTGGCTGCTGCGCCAGGATGGCGTGATCGCTATCCCCAAGGCGGTCCGCCCCGAACACGTTCGACTCAATGCGCAAGCCGCGCAGTTGCAACTTGAGGCAGGGGATCTGGAGGCGCTGGACCAAGCGTTTCACGCGCCCAAACGCAAGCAGCGGCTGGCAATGGTCTGAGCCAACGCGCAGTCAGAGGGCTTCTGTATGAGAAGCACCGATCAGCCGGACGATTTCAACCTGCAGCGCTTTATCCAGGCGCAAGACCCGGTGTTCGACCGGGTTCAGGCCGAACTGAGTGCCGGCCACAAACGCAGTCACTGGATGTGGTTCGTCTTTCCGCAGTTCGCCGGGCTGGGCGGCAGTGAAATGTCCCGACACTTCGCGATCCGCTCCCGGGAAGAAGCGCAGGCTTACCTTGAGCACCCGTTGTTGGGTGCCCGGCTGCGCATCTGCACCCAGGAAGTGCTGAACATCCAGCAGCGCTCGGTGGCAGCGATTTTCGGCCACCCCGACGACTTGAAGTTCCACTCATCAATGACCCTGTTCGCCCAGGTCTGCGCCGATGGCAGCCCGTTTCACCAGGCCTTGAACCAATACTTCCACGGCATTCTGGATGACTGGACCCTGTCGTTGATGGACTCAAAACAGGCCCAGTTGCCCCCCAATCAGGGTTGAGAAGTCATCGTCGACAAACGGCAGGATCGCGTCCGCCACCGGTTGCAGTTGCTTGCTGACGTAGTGATCGTAATCGATCGGTGCGCTGCGGATCTCCAACGGCTCGGGGCCGGCAACGGTGATCACGTAGCTGATCCAGCCACCGTTCTGGTATTGCCGCGGGCGACCCTGCTGGTCGTTGTAATCGTCGGCAATGCGCGCCGCCCGCACATGCGGCGGCACGTTGCGCTGGTAGTCGTCGAGGGTCCGGCGCAGGCGTTTGCGGTAGATCAGGCGATCATCGAATTCACCGGCCAGGGTTTTGCGCACGTAATCGCGTACGTACTCCTGATACGGCTTGCGGTGGAAAATCATTGAATACAGCTCTTGCTGGAACTGCCGGGCCAGCAGCGACCAGTCGGTGCGCACGGTTTCCAGGCCTTTGTAGACCATCTCGTCGGTGCCGTCGGCGCGGGTGACCAGACCCGCGTAACGCTTCTTGCTGCCCTCCTCCGCCCCGCGAATGGTCGGCATCAGGAAGCGCTTGTAGTGGGTTTCGAACTGCAACTCAAGCGCGCTCTCCAGCCCGTACTCCTGCCGCACGTGCTCACGCCACCATTGATTGACGTGATCGACCAACGCACGCCCGATCTGCGCGGCTTCCTGCTGGCCGTGGGCTCGGCGCAGCCAGACGAAGGTCGAGTCGGTGTCGCCATAAATCACCGTATGCCCCTGGGCTTCGATCAACTGGCGGGTGCGCAGCATGATTTCGTGGCCGCGCAAGGTGATGGAAGACGCCAGGCGCGTATCGAAGAAGCGGCAACCGCTGGAACCGAGCACGCCATAGAACGCGTTCATGATGATTTTCAGCGCTTGGGACAGCGGCGCATTGTGTTCGCGCTTGGCGGTTTCCCGGCCTTCGGCTACCCGCGCGACGATGGACGGCAAGCAATGACGGGTACGGGAAAAACGCGCACCGCGAAAGCCCGGCACCGAGTCGACGTCGTCGGGGTGCTTGAGGCCTTCGATCAGCCCCACCGGGTCAATCAGGAACGTGCGAATGATCGACGGGTAAAGGCTCTTGTAATCGAACACCAACACTGACTCGTAGAGCCCCGGCTGTGAATCCATGACAAACCCGCCAGGGCTGGCCTGTGGCGGTTTAGCACCGAGGTTTGGCGCGACAAAGCCCTGACGGTGCATCAACGGCATGTAGAGATGGGTGAACGCTGCCACCGATCCGCCCATACGATCGACCGGCAAGCCGGTGACGCTGGCCCGTTCCAACAGGAAAGTCAGCAACTCGGTCTTGGCGAAAATCCGCGTGACCAGCTCGCAGTCCTTGAGGTTGTATTTGGCCAGCGCCGGTTTGTCCTCGGCGAACATGCGATTGATCTCGTCCATGCGCTGGTACGGGGTGTCGATGGCCTTGCCTTCGCCGAGCAGGGTTTGCGCGACGTTTTCCAGGCTGAACGAGGGGAAGCTCCAGGTCGCCGAACGCAGGGCTTCGATGCCATCGATGATCAGTCGCCCGGCAGCGGACGCGAAGTAATGATTGCCGCTGCCGTGTTCGCGCCATTGCATGTCCTCGCCGCCACGCCCCAGCTTGAGCGGTACGCCCAGGCGTCGGGCGTGTTCGTGCAGCACCCGCATGTCGAACTGCACGACGTTCCAGCCGATGATCGCATCGGGGTCATGTCGGGCGAACCAGTCGTTGAGCTTTTTCAGCAGCAGCGTGCGTGACTCGCAATATTCGAGCTGGAAGTCCACCGCGCTGTCGTCGCCGTTGGGCGGGCCGAGCATGTACACCTGACGCTCGCCACAGCCTTCCAGGGCGATGGAGTACAAATCGCCCTGAGCAGTGGTTTCGATGTCCAGCGACACCAGTTTCAAGCTGGGTCGATAGTCAGGATCGGGCTTCATCTGCGCATCGAGCAGCAGGCCACCCTCGCCCGGCGTACCGCCAAAGCGTACGGGCGCGGTGATGAAGCGCTCCATCATGTAGCGTTCCGGCGGGCGCACGTCGGCTTCGTAGACTTCGACGTCCGCCCGGCGCAACGCGGTTTCGAGGCGCATCAACTGCCCGTGCTGGCGGCAATACAGGCCGAGCACCGGGCGGTGCTCGAAATCCAGCAGGGACAGCGGTTTGAGTTCGACGTTTTTTTCGTCGTGCAGCAGCGCTTCGGCCTGCTCGTGCTGACTGGCCGGCAAAAACGCCACCGACGGCTGATGCGGCAGGCGGATGCGCCGGGGACCGCTGTCAGTCGCCAGCCAGAACTCGACTTCCGTACCCGCCGGGGTATCGCGCCAATGCCGGGTCAGGACGAAGCCCTGGGGTAAATCCACCACTGCAAACCTCGGAGTTGATTCAGGGGGGCAATTCTACGCGTCATCGCCTCTTGAGGTTTGCAAAGAAAAACCGGCAAATGACGTTTTTTGAGGGTTATCTGCCGTTTTCGCCCTTGCCCTGAACGCTTGTGTCTACGATTCTTCAAGGACAACGACAACACCCGGGAAACCGCCATGAAAACCGTCGCGCAACTGCTCAAGTTGAAAGATCAGAAAAATCAGGAAGTGCACCAGATCAAACCGGATCACATGGTGCTGGAAGCGCTGATGAAGATGGCCGAGAAGAATGTCGGCGCCTTGCTGGTGGTGGAGAACGATGAAGTGCTGGGCATCATCAGTGAACGTGATTACGCGCGCAAACTGGTGCTGCATGGCCGTTCTTCGGTGGGTACGCCGGTGCGCGACATCATGGTGTCGCCGGTGATCACCGTGGACACGCACCAGACGGTCGATACCTGCCTGGGCATCATGTCCGAAAAACGTCTGCGTCATTTGCCCGTGGTGGAAAACGGCCGGCTGATCGGTTTGCTGTCGATTGGCGACCTGGTCAAGGAAGCCATCGCTGAGCAGGCTGAACTGATCCGGCAGTTGGAGCAGTATATTCGCGGCGAATAGCGCCCCCCACCGCAACCCCTTGCAGGAGCGAGCAGGTTCGCTCCTGCAAGGGGTTGTTGTTCAGGCGGGCCAATGACGGGCAAACACCGGCGCCAAGGTCGGATGCCGGTCAATCCGCTCCAGCCAGGCATAAAAACCGGGTCGCGTGCGGCGTAGATGCTCCCGGCTCCCCGACCACTGAGTGATCACCGCCGCCAGCACGTCCAGCGCGCCGGGCGTTTCCTCGCCCAGATAAAGCTCCCCCGAGAACTGATCGGCAAACACTTCCCAACTCCAGTGCAGTCGCGCACGGGTACCGGCTATCAGGTTTTGCCGCGACGCCTCATCGGTCGTGGCCAGCCAGCGTTCCGGGTAATCGATGATGCCGATTGCCGAGTAACAATTGCTGACAATAAAGGCCAGACCGCGAATGGCCTGATCGCGGTCGGCGGGGTTATCCGGCAACAGCTTCGACGAGGGAAACGTCAGCGCCAGATGAATCAGGATCGCCGCACTCTCGGTCAGGATGCTGCCGTCGGGCAGTTGCAGTGTCGGAATCTGCTTGAGCGGATTGAGTTTCTCCAACGCCCGCGCGGCCTCCGCAGACGACTCGACATCAATGAAACGATAAGGAATCTCACACAGCTCCAGCGCGGCCTCGACCGCTGCCGCGCCCGAGTTCTGGTGACCATAGAGCTGATACATACACACCTCCTTGGGATGCTCTCCAGCAGCTGACTCTCGCCGCGCTGAAAAATTTCTTCGATGCACTGCATCCAGAATGCCTTGCCAAGGGTAGTACCTGTAGCAGCCCCTGTTGCTGCCCAGTGCATTACCCACTTTCGGAGAGCTATTGATGAACGCCAAACAGCTTATTTGCCTTATCGGTTTGTTCGCCACCGTTCCTGCGGTCTACGCCCAGACCGGCTTGCCCGACAGCATCAAGGTACCGGACGGACACAAGGTGGCGATGGAGACCACCGGGGTCGGCGAAATCACCTACGAATGCCGGGATAAAGCCAATGCGGCCGGCCAGACCGAGTGGACCTTCGTCGGCCCCAAGGCCGTGCTCAATGATCGCAGCGGCAAGCAGGTCGGCACTTATTTCGGACCACCGGCCACCTGGCAGGCCAAGGACGGATCGAAAGTCACCGGCACGCAACTCGCCGTAGCCCCATCGAGCCCTGGCAACCTGCCTTACCAATTGGTCAAAGCCAACCCGGCAGAAGGCAAAGGCGCCATGAGCGGCGTCAGCTACATCCAGCGGGTCGCCCTCAAGGGCGGTGTCGCGCCAAGCAGCGAATGCACGACCGCCAACAAGGGCAAGCAGGAAGTGGTGAAGTATCAGGCGGATTATATTTTCTGGGCGGCCAGTTAAGGCCCGGGATCTGACGTGATCAACCTGTGGGAGCAAAGTGCGCCCACAGGAACGCCGATTGTTTGCTAGATTGCACTCGACGAATCAATCCACTGCCGGCCGAGAACCGTGTCCTTGCCCGAACCCCTTTTCGATTACGAACACCACTTGGCTGCCTGCGCTCGCGGCGAGCGTCAGGCCCTGCGCGAGTTGTATGTGCAGGAGAGCCCGCGGCTGTTGGGGGTGGCCAAGCGTCTGGTGCGGGATACGGCGCTGGCCGAGGACATCGTCCACGATGCATTTCTGAAGATCTGGACCGGCGCCGGGCGTTTTGACCCGGCGCGGGGTTCGGCCCGGGGCTGGATGTTCAGCGTGACCCGGCATCTGGCACTCAATTACCTGCGTGATCACCATCGCGAAATTCAAGGCGATGTCGACCTGCCGGACAGCGAGGACACCTTTGATGTCCAGGAATATTCGGCTCGCATCCACTTGTGCCTGGAACAGCTCGAACCGGCGCGGCGCACTTGCATTGTGCACGCCTATGTCGATGGCTATTCCCACGCACAGATCTCACACAAACTCGGCACCCCGCTGGGCACCGTCAAAGCGTGGATCAAGCGGAGCCTGACGGCATTGCGGGAGTGCATGGGATGATCAACAGACCGACCGACGAAACCCCGGAAGCGCTCGATGAACTGGCCAGTGAGTACGTGCTGGGAACACTGTCCGCCGAACAGCGAGCCGAAGTTCAGCAACGTCTGCGCAGCGATATCGCGCTGCGCAACGCCGTCGACAACTGGGAGCGCCGTTTGCTGGGCCTGACCAAACTGGCGGAACCACAGACCCCATCGGCGCACCTGTGGCAGCGCATCGAACGCAGCGTGAATGCCCTGAATCGCCCATCATCGACAACGCGTACGATCACGCCGGCCACCTGGTGGAATCGCCTGTCTCTGTGGCGAGGGCTTACCGGTGCCGGGCTGGCTGCAAGCTTATTGCTCGGCGCGATGCTGCTGACGCAAACCACGGTCAAACCGACGTATCTGGTGGTGCTCGTCGCTCCGCAGGACAAGGCGCCGGGCTGGGTCATTCAGGCCAGCAACCCCAGGGAAATCCAGCTGATCCCGCTGGGTGTCGTCGAGGTTCCGGCAGACAAGGCACTGGAGTTCTGGACCAAGGCCGAAGGCTGGCAAGGGCCGGTGTCCCTCGGTCTGGTGAAGCCGGGGCAAACGCTTTCGGTGCCGTTGGACAAACTCCCGCCGTTGGAGCCCAACCAACTGTTTGAGCTGACCCTGGAAAACTCCAATGGCTCGCCTATCGGCAAGCCAACCGGGCCGATTCAATTCATCGGTCGCGCGGTGAAGGTGCTTTGAGTTGCAACATCAATCCCACCACAGGTAGGTTGCTGGCAACATCAATCCTGTCGATGTTCAACATCACTTCAATGAAGTTCTCTTAAAAATTGTGCGGCGTAACATTGGCTCCATACCAACCAAACACCCCGGAGCACACGATCATGAAACGCCAAACCCTCCTCAGCATCGCATTCTCGATCTTCGCAGTTAACGCGTTTGCCGCGACCTCTGCTCAACCCGTAGTCGCTGAAGGCGGCTCGGACCGATTGATTGAAAGCCGTGTGGCTGAAGGGGGTTCGGATCGTTTGATCCAGAATCGTGTGGCTGAAGGCGGTTCGGATCGATTGATCGAAAAACGCGTCGCTGCCGATGGTTCTGACCGCCTGAAAGGCAACACCGTTGCCGCTGACGGCTCCGACCGCCTGAAAGGCAACACCGTTGCCGCTGACGGCTCCGACCGCCTGAAAGGCAACACCGTTGCCGCTGACGGCTCTGACCGCCTGAAAGGCAACACCGTTGCCGCTGACGGCTCTGACCGCCTGAAAGGCAACACCGTTGCCGCTGACGGCTCTGACCGCCTGAAAGGCAACACCGTTGCGTAACTGAACCGCCCCACCGCAGTCCCCAGCAAAAAGCCCGGCCTGATCAGCCGGGCTTTTTCATGCCTGCGTTTTTTCATGCTCAATGACGCGCCATGCAACGCTGATATCGCTCATCAACCCGTTTGGCGAACCACGCCGTGGTGAGTTTTCGAGTGATTTTCGGGCTTTGCAGGACAATCCCCGGCAACACCGCACGGGGCAGCGCTCGCCCTTCGGCCTGTTCGGCCAAAGCAAAGACCCGCTGATAGAGCTCGCTGTTCTCGAACTCCAGGCTGCTGCCCTCCTCCAGTTGGTCCCTGATCGTCGGATTGCGCATACCCAACTGCTTGCCAAGGGTGCGCACCGCCATCTCCGTACTGCCGGGCATGATCGAGCCGTAGCGGACCAGGTCGCCATCCAGCGCCAGCGGGATGCCCGAGGCACTACTGACGGCGTTCTGGAACGCGGCATTGCGGCTGGCGTACCAGCCGGCATTGAAATCGGCAAAGCGATACAGCGGCTGTTCGTAACTCACCGGGTAACCCAGCAAATGGGCGATGCCGAAATACATGCCGCCGCGGCGGGTAAAGACTTCACGACGAATCGAGCCCTCCACCGGGTAGGGATAACCCTTGGCCTGTTGCTCGGCAAAGTCGATGCTGACCTGCATCGGCCCTCCGGTGTGTACCGGGTTGAAACCGGCGAACAGGGTCTGGCCCATGGGGGCCATGCCGATGAAATCATCGAAGATCGCACTCAGTTCTTTCTCACTGCGCGCTGCATTCAGCCGGTCGCTGTAGGTTTTGCCATTGGGCGAACTCACCCGCAAAGCCCCGCTGACCAGCAGTCCGGGAATGTGTGCCTTGGTCGCCCGGCGATCGATTTCCTCGCGGGCGATCTTGCCCAGCCCCGGCACGGTCGGGTCGACCTGGAAAGTTGATTCCTGCTCGGTCACCGCCAGCACGGCGCACAGGTTTTGCGTGGTCGGTGCAATATTCTGCGCGGCGAACGCGGCATAGATATCCGTGGCCCACCCCTCACGGTCGACCGTTTTGGCCGGCAGCAAACGCACGATTTGCGCCTTGACCTCGGCAGGTTTGCGCACCGGTGGTTCCTGGGTCCGTTGGCTGCTGCAACCGGCCAACACCAGCAACGCGGCGACGCTCATGATCAATCGTTGGGCTTGCATGTTGCTCCTGGGAGTCCGTTGAACCGGGTTAACCATACGACCAATGGCATTGCGCAGGCTATCACTGCAACGCTGAACTGCTGTTCCTCCAGCATCCCGAATCTCCGCCCGGAGTGATGGGAATTCCAACCCCCTCAAATCTTTACCTGCAGACCGTAATGACAAAATGATTGCGCGACGCGACTGGGAACTCCTATCATTTGTATCTGGAGTCTCATTTGCGCATGGAGTTTTGCGCCGTCATTTCCTTTTCTACCGGCGCTCACCGCCCAGGAACGAAACATGATTACTCCAGTCCGCACCGGCGCGCCCTTTCGCCCGACGCTGATCGCCCTGCTTTGCTCATTAACCTTCACCGCCCATGCCGCAACCCCCGCGCCCGCGCCGCAAGGCGATGGCAAAGCGCTGGTGCTGGACGACGTCAACGTCAACGCCCAGGCCCCGTCACCGTCCGAGCTGCCACCGGTGTACGCCGGCGGTCAGGTAGCGCGGGGCGGCCAACTGGGCGTACTGGGCAATCAGGACGCGATGGACGTGCCGTTCAGCGTGACGGCCTACACCGAACAACTGATCCGCGACCAGCAGGCCGAAACCGTTGGCGACGTTTTGCTCAACGACTCTTCGGTGCGTCAGGCTTCCGGGTTTTCCAACCAGGCCCAGACCTTCATGATCCGTGGCCTGCCCCTCAACGGTGACGATATTTCCTATAACGGTCTCTACGGCATCCTGCCGCGGCAGATCATTTCCACCGACGCGCTGGAGCGTGTGGAAGTCTTCAAAGGCCCGAATGCCTTCATCAACGGCGTGACCCCCACCGGCTCCGGCATCGGTGGCGGCGTCAACTTGCAACCCAAACGTGCCGGTGACGTGCCGCTGCGTCGCTTCAGCACCGACATCAGTGACGACGGGCGCATCGGTGAGCATCTGGATGTCGGCCAACGCTTCGGCGAGGACAACCGCTTCGGTGCGCGCATCAACCTGTCGCAACGCGAAGGCGACACCGCCATCGACGATGAAAACCAGCGCTCCAAACTGTTCGCCATCGGCCTCGACTATCGTGGCGATGCCTTGCGCATTTCCGGTGATTTCGTCTACTCGAAGGAACGCATCAACGGTGGCCGCAGTTCGGTGAACCTCGGCACCGCCACGCACATCCCGGATGCGCCATCGGCCGACACCAACTACGCACAGAAGTGGGGCTTCACTCAGATTGAAGACACCTTCGGCATGCTGCGCGCCGAGTACGACCTGAACGAGAGCTGGACCGCTTACGCGGCCGCCGGTGCCAAACACACCCGCGAAGTCGGCAACTACAACAGCACGACTCTGGTCGGAAACAATGGCAGCTCCACCACGACCGGCTCGTTCATTCCCCACGACGAGGACAACACCAGCACCATGGCCGGCCTCAACGGCAAATTCGCCACTGGCCCGGTCAGCCACCAACTCAACTTCGGCCTGGCCGGCATCTGGACGCAACAGCGCAACGCCTACGATTTCGACCTGACCCGTTACCCGAACAACATCTATCACCCGGTTGACGTTCCGGCACCACAGGGCGGCTTCTCCGGCGGAGACCTGCACGATCCGGGCATCACCGGCAAGACCTTCGTGCGCAGCGGCGCGGTGTCCGACACCCTGGGGATCTTCGATGATCGCCTGCTGGTGACCGTCGGTGTGCGGCGCCAGCAGATGGTCGTTCAGGGCTATGCCTACGGCACCGGCACCCGCACGTCCAACTATGACGAATCGATCACCACGCCGGTGTACGGCATCGTGTTCAAGCCGTGGGAACACGTGTCGTTCTACGCCAACCGCATCGAGGGTCTGGCGCAGGGGCCGACCTCGCCGACGACGTCGGGTTCGCGAGTCGTGGTCAATGGCAATGAAGCGTTCGCCCCGGCGCGCTCGAAGCAGATCGAAGCCGGTGTGAAAGTCGACATGGGCACCTATGGCGCCACCCTCGGTGTTTATCGCATCGAGCAGCCGGCGGATGGTTATACCGAAGTCATCGACGACACCACCGCACGCTTCGTGAACGACGGCGAGCAAGTCAATAAAGGCGTCGAACTCAACGTATTCGGCGAGCCCATCGACGGTTTGCGTCTGCTCAGCGGCGTCACGGTGATGGACACCGAATTGAAGAAAACCCAGGGCGGCCTCAACGACGGCAACCACGCCATCGGTGTCCCGACCTTTCAGTTCAACGCCAGCGTCGATTGGGATGTACCCGGCCTGCAAGGCGTAGCACTCAATGGCCGGATGTTGCGCACCGGCGGCCAGTACGCCGATGCCGCAAACAACCTCAGCCTGCCGACCTGGAACCGCTTCGACGCCGGCGCTCGCTACGCCTTCAAGGTCCAGGAGAAAGACGTGACCCTGCGCTTCGGCGTCGAGAACGTGGCCAACAAGAAGTATTGGGAATCGGCCCAGGGCGGCTATCTGACCCAGGGCGACCCCCGGATGGCGAAGCTGTCGGGCACCATCGACTTCTAATCGTCAACGCCCGTTTTTTTCCGTTGAGCAGTCAGCCTGGCCGCCCTACGCCTGTGGACCATACTTGAACCACACGGCGAAGAGGACGGGTTCATGCACCGCAGCGACGTCTTGATCATCGGCGCCGGCCCGACCGGGCTGGTGCTGGCCTTGTGGCTGAGCAAACTGGGGATCCGCGTGCGGATCATCGACAAGACGTCAGCCCCCGGCACCACGTCGCGGGCGCTGGCCGTGCAGGCGCGGACGCTGGAGCTGTATCGCCAGCTCGGCCTGGCGGATGCCATCGTCCAGCGCGGCCATCGCGTGGCGGCGGCCAATTTCTGGGTCAAGGGCGAGCCCGTGGCGAGCTTGCCGCTGAGCCGTGTAGGCGAGGGTCTGACGCCCTACGCGTTTCTCGAAATTTTCCCGCAGGATGAACATGAACGGCTGCTGATCGAGCGCCTGGAAACCTTCGGCATCCGCGTCGAGCGCGACACCGAGCTGCTGGGCTTCGAGGAAACCGGCGATGGCATCACCGCCACCTTGCGCCTGGCCGACGGTCAACAGGAAACCTGCCAGGCCTGCTATCTGGCCGGCTGCGACGGCGCCCGCTCACTCGTGCGCAAAACCCTGGACACCGGATTTCCCGGCGGCACCTATCAACAGATTTTCTACGTCGCCGACGTGCTGGCCAGCGGTCCGACGTTCAACGGCGAACTGCACATGGATCTTGATGAAGCGGACTTTCTCGCGGTGTTCCCGCTGGCCGCTGAAGGCCGTGCGCGATTGATCGGCACCGTGCGCGATGAACGAGCCGAGCAGGCCGAAACCCTGCGATTCGAAGACGTCAGCCGCCGGGCCATCGAGCACATGCAGGTCAAGATCGAACAATTGAACGGGTTCTCGACCTACCGCGTGCATCATCGGGTGGCAGACCACTTCCGCACCGGCCGGGCTTTTTTACTGGGCGACGCCGCCCATGTGCACAGCCCCGCCGGTGGCCAAGGCATGAACACCGGCATCGGCGACGCGATCAACCTCGCCTGGAAACTCGCGGCGGTGCTGAGTGGCGGAGCCGAGGCCGGATTGCTCGACACCTATGAAACCGAACGCATCGCCTTCGCCCGCAAGTTGGTGGCCACCACCGACCGGGTGTTCACGTTCGTCACCGCCGAAGGCCCCATGGCCGATGTATTGCGTACACGCCTGGCGCCATTTCTGATTCCAAAAATGGCCTCGTTTGAAGCCTCCCGTGAATTCCTCTTTCGCACGATATCGCAGATCACCCTGAACTACCGCGGCATGCCCCTGAGCAACGGCGTTGCCGGGCACGTGCACGGCGGCGACCGCTTGCCCTGGGCGCACGATGGTGAGGGGGACAATTTCGAAACGCTGAAATGCCTGACGTGGCAAGTGCATGTGTACGGCGACACCAGCGACGAGATGATCGCCTGGTGCCTTGAGCACCATCTGCCGTTGCAGGTGTTCGATTGGCGGCCGGCGTTTGAAGAAGCAGGGTTGGGCCGCAACGGCTTTTACCTGTTACGGCCCGATACCTATGTGGCGATTGCCGAGACGTGTTCCGATCCGAAGGTGATTGAGCGGTATTTCAATCATCACCGGATCCGGCCGTTTTTCAACAATCCCTGATTTGAAAAATCCATGGTCGCAGCGGTGGTGTCGTTTAGATCCCGGCCAGTGCCAGGTCCATTGCGAAGCAGGTGAAGATCAGGTCTGCGCCAGTTTCGACTCTGGAATGCGCATTACGCCGGGCATGCTTTTGATCGGGACGGCGTGGACGTGCTTCGAGGAACTGACTGGGCATGGGTATTCCTGACAAACGGGGAAATGTGTAGGAGCAAGCTTGCTCCTACAGCGGTCGTGGGGTTTCAGTTGGTGATGGGTTTCGGGATTTCCAGACCGCGCTTCACTGCCGGCCGTGCGAGGAATTTTTCCAGCACGCGGGTGACGTTCGGGAAGTTCTGGATGCCGACCAGATCGCCGGCTTCATAGAAACCGATCAGGTTGCGGATCCACGGGAAGGTGGCGATGTCGGCGATGGTGTAGCGTTCGCCCATGATCCACTCCCGACCTTGCAGGCGTTTATCGAGAACACCCAGCAGGCGTTTGCTCTCTTCCACATAGCGGTCACGGGGACGTTTGTCTTCGTAGTCTTTGCCGGCAAACTTGTTGAAAAAGCCCAGTTGGCCAAACATCGGACCGATGCCGCCCATCTGAAACATCAACCACTGAAGGGTTTCGTAACGGCTAGCCCCTTCCTGCGCCAGCAGTTGCCCGCTCTTGTCAGCCAGATAAATCAGGATCGCGCCGGATTCGAACAACGGCAGCGGCTGACCGCCAGGCCCGTGGGGGTCGAGGATCGCCGGGATCTTGTTGTTGGGGTTCAACGACAGGAACTCGGGGGACATCTGATCGTTGCTTTCGAACCCAACGCGGTGTGGCTCATACGGCAGGCCAATCTCTTCCAGCATGATCGAGACCTTGACGCCGTTGGGGGTCGGCAAGGAGTACAGCTGAATCCACTCCGGATATTGGGCCGGCCATTTTTCAGTGATGGGGAATGCAGACAAATCGGTCATGGGCTGGATCCACGAAAAAATTGAGAAGGCCGATCATAAAGGAGATCACGCGGGTTGAGACCGTCCAAGCCATCAATAACGCTGATGGTCGAGATCAATGCAGATCACAGCGTGATTGCAAGCCTTGGGTGTAGGGTGGCCATAAATCCGCAACATCATGTCGATAACCTTCGCTGCAGCCCATTGAAGGTTACCGGTACATTGCGGCGCTCTCGGCCGGAATCGAACCAATGGGCTTCAGAGGACTCTGAGCACTGCCCCTTTGAAACGGACCGGCTTCACGACATGGAAAACACCCGACGCTGGAAAGTCGCGGTGTAAAGGTTTGTCAGCCTTAAACCCAATGCGCTGAAGAACCCTTTATTCCATGATCAATCCACTGAAATTTGCCAATCGCTTTAAACATCGTGCCTACCTGTTCTTGCCCGCCCTGCTGGCAACCAGTGCTTTGTTTTTGTCGCTGGAATCCAGTGAGAGCCGCGCTCAGCCAGCCGACGGTACCCAGACGCTGGTGTTCCTGCGTCACGCGGAAAAACCTGCCGGCGGCTTGGGCCAGCTCAATTGCCAAGGATTGAACCGTGCGATCGACCTGGCGACCCTGCTGCCGGAAAAATTCGGTAAGGCCGACTACGTGTTTGCCGCCAACCCGACGCGCAATGTCGAGGAAGGCGAGCTGGACAATTCCTACAGCTACATTCGCCCATTGATGACCATCAGCCCCAGCGCGATCAAGCTCGGCCTGCCGGTGAACATCAACTTCTCGGCCAACGATACCAGTGACCTGGCCGATGAACTGCTGCACGACAAGTATCACAACTCGGTCATTTACACGGCATGGTCCCACGGCTATCTGCCGGAGTTGATCAACAAGGTCGCCGGGGAAGCGGTCGGCAAGAAGCAGAAGATCACCGAGGATTGGGAATCCAGCGACTTCGATTCGCTGTATGTCCTGACACTGACCTGGCACAACGGCAAGGCCAGCCTGCAGAGCGATATCTACAAGCAAGGGCTGGATAACGGGCGGGAGACTTGCCCGACCTGAGTCTTGCATTGCCTGGGCGGGCCTCATCGCTGGCAAGCCAGCGCCCACAGGGATCTTGTGTGACCACAAAATCCGGGCTAACCAAGAACATTGTGGGAGCTGGCTTGCCAGCGATGGGGCCGTTGAATCCACCCTCAACCCCGTTGATTCACCCGCTCCCGCAAATACTCCAATACCGCCCCCCGCTCTCCCGCAAACTCGATCCGCGCGCCCTTCTTCTCCCGCTGAAAGGCGTACATCGGATCGTAGTACTCAACCAGTAACCCTTCGATCCAGCCCCGGTGTAAATCCACCGCGCCGCTGCGGCCCTGCTCGATCAACGCTTGTTCCATCAATATCAGCATCCGCCGATGGCGCTCGCCACCCAGGCGCTTTTGCACGTTATTCAGGCTTTCCAGCAACCGCTCGGAAAACAGCGTAAAACCCTGGTCGCCATGCACGGTCATGAACTCGGCACACAGGTCCACCACATAATCGCGCAAGATCCGCTCGACCCGCCCCTGCAGGCTGTCTTCGAGCCAGACCATCGGAAACTGTTGCATGCCCTGGTACAGCGGCAGTGGCAGCGCACAACTGCCGACCGCCCGGCTCTCGTCTTCGAGCACGAATTGTTCGAGACCACGGGCACGCTTTTTCAGCACATCCACCGCCAGGCGATTCTCGAAGTCGATGTTTGACGGCTGGCCCGTGGCGCGTTTGCCGAAACTGGAACCGCGATGATTGGCATAGCCCTCAAGGTCCAGGCCGTTGCTCAATTGCGTCAGGACTTCGGTTTTGCCGGTGCCGGTCATGCCGCCCAGCAATACGAAATCACACTGGGCCACCGCTTCGTCGACCGTCTCCAGCAGGAAGGTGCGCATGGCCTTGTAGCCACCACCGACCCGCGGATAGTCGATGCCCGCCTCGTCCTTGAGCCATTGCTGAACGATCTGCGAACGCAGGCCGCCGCGAAAACAATACAAAAGACCATCGGGATGCGCCCGGGCGAAATCCGCCCAGGCCTGGATCCGTTCGGTCTTGACCGCCCCGGACACCAGTTGATGACCCATTTCGATGGCAGCCTGTTGGCCCTGTTGCTTGTAGCAGGTGCCGATGCGCTGCCGCTCGTGATCGTTCATCAGCGGCAGGTTGACCACACCGGGAAACGCCCCTTTGGAAAATTCGATCGGCGCACGGGCGTCCATCATTGGGCGGTCGTTGAGAAAGATGTCGCGGTAATCGGTGCAGTCGACAGACATCAAGACACCTCGACCGCGTGAATCTGTCGCTCGACCAGTTCGCCGATCGGCGCCAGATCAAGACCCAGCTCGGCGGCGACGTTGAGGAATTGGGCATTGCCCTCAGGCGTGACGGCGATCAACAGGCCACCGCTGGTCTGCGGATCGCACAGCACGCGCTTGTGCAGCTCCTGCAGGCGCCCGAGTTTGCTGGCGTAGCTATCGAAATTGCGCAAAGTGCCGCCGGGCACACAGCCTTGTTCGAGGTAATACTCGACGCCCGGCAAACGCGGCACCCGGTCGTATTCGATACGCGCGGTCAACTGGCTGCCATCGGCCATTTCCACCAGATGCCCGAGCAGGCCGAAACCGGTGACGTCGGTCATGGCGGTCACGCCTTCGAGTTTGCCAAAGCGGCTGCCGGGTTTGTTCAGGGTGCACATCCAGTCGCGGGCCAGGCCAACGTCGGCACTGCGCAACTTGCCCTTTTTTTCCGCCGTGGTAAGGATGCCGATGCCCAGCGGTTTGGTCAGGTACAGCAAGCAACCGGCGGTGGCGGTGTCGTTGCGCTTCATGTGGCGCTTTTCCACCAGTCCGGTGACGGCCAGGCCAAAGATCGGTTCCGGCGCATCGATGGAGTGACCACCGGCCAGTGGAATGCCGGCCTGATCGCACACCGAGCGCCCACCACGAATGACTTCACGGGCAATTTCCGGCGCCAGCACGTTGACCGGCCAGCCGAGGATCGCGATGGCCATCAACGGATCGCCGCCCATGGCGTAGATATCGCTGATGGCATTGGTGGCGGCAATGCGGCCGAAATCGAACGGATCATCGACGATCGGCATGAAAAAGTCAGTGGTCGATACCACGCCGCGCTCTTCATCGATGGAGTAGACCGCGGCGTCATCGCGTGAGGCGTTGCCGACCCACAGCTTGGGGTCCAGATTCTGCGCACCGCTGCCGGCCAGAATCACTTCCAGTACTTGTGGGGAAATCTTGCAACCGCACCCAGCGCCATGGCTGTACTGGGTCAGGCGGATCGGCTCGCTCATCAGGGGCACCTCGTTGGGTCAATGGCGCCGATTCTAACAGAGCGAAGCATGGCTGAACCCGAGACAAAAAAACCGCCCTCACGGGCGGTCAAGCATTGCAGAAGCGAATCAGAACCCGAGGCTGAAACTGATGGTCATCGCATGGTCGTTGCTATCGCCGGAGACCTGCCCCGAATAACCGATGCCGAGTTTGCCGGTCGGGCTGATCTGGAAATCCACCCCGGCTTCAAGCACGGCGCTGTCCTCGGCAATCGGCACCCCCTGCACGGTGTACGAGGCACCACCGTCGATGAAGCTCATGTCCGCGTCGGGTTTGGTGTCACCGAAGGCGTGACGCCAGCCAATGGCGGCACGCGGGGTGAACTGTCCACCGTTGGCCAGGGTGATGCGCTTGCCGGCACGCAGGCCGAGGGTGGAGAACGTGATGTCCTGGTCGGATTCAGCCGACAGCCGCCCCACCCCGCCTTTCTCCTTGGCTTTGTCGGTGTCGTAGTTGACGTAGGCCAGGCCGGCGAACGGCTCAAGGGCAATGCCGGCCGCCTCGACGGTGTAACCGACTTCGCCGAACACCTGGGCGCTGCGTGCGTCGTAGTTGGCCTCCAACCGATCGTTGTAGGCGCCGACGCTGACGTCGCGCTTGCTCTCGATGTCATGCCAGCTGTACGCCGCGCCAAGGCGCACGGCCAGTGCATCGAACTGCGAGTTCAGGTACGCCGCCAGGTGGTAGCTCTCCACCGTGGCGTCCGAACGCCGGTCATGGGCGTCAATGTCGCTGCGGGTGTAGCCGGCGGCCATCCCGACACGCCACTGGTCATCGAGCTGCTTGTCGGTTCCGAGCAGGAAACCGCTGAGGTTTCGATCCAGTTTCGCACTGTTGCTGTCGCCATCGGACTCACCCCACGCCCCCAGGGCACGTACCCAACCGACCATCTCGCCATGACAACCGTTGCTGCTCAACTGATTGTCGCTGGGCGCCAGGGCGTTGCGCGGATCGTCCGCTGCGCTGCACGACGGCTGGCGCATGCGGTCGTTGACCGCGTCGCGTACGTAGCGGGAATCCTCCAGAATCGCGCTGGCCGTACTCGCATGGATTTCCCCGGACAGGCTGTCGAAGGCGTTGCGTGCCTGAGCGACGCTGAGGTTGAGGATTTCGCTCTGCAACGTCGCCCCGGCCGGCCCGTTGTTGGTCAACGCTGTGGCGGTGTTGAACTGGTTGCCGGTGGCGGCCACGTCGGCGAACGAGTTGCCGTTGCGGCTGACCGCCAGGTTCACCGCGTTCGCCTCGTAAATCAGCACGGTGTTGAGGAACGCGTATTGCGGCAGATCGGTAGTGCTGAATGTCCCCGACACGCCACCGCCAGCACTGATCAGTGAATAGAGGGTGTTGCCGGTGAACGGTGCGAGGCTCGTGACTTGCAGGCCGCCACCGAGAACTGCGGTGCCGCCGATGGCCAGCGGGGTGGCGGTTGGCGAGCTGACCGTGAGTGCCAACACACCATCGGCGGCGTTGGTCAGGTTACCGCTCACACTCAAGGTGCCATCGGCCCCGCCGGATGCCACGACGCCATGGTTGTCCACCGCGCCGACGCTGCCATTACCGCTCAGGCCGGCGCCATTGGCGACGGTGATCTGCCCGCCCAGCGACGCGCGGGCCGCAAGGCTACCGACTTGCAACACGCCCTGATCCACCGAAACGCTGCCGTTGAACGGCTGATTACCGGTCAGCAACAAACGCCCGGCACCGCGTTTGGCCAGTCGTCCAGTGCCGCTGAGCGTGCCAGAGAACTGGCCGGCGACGTTCTGCTGGAACACCAGTTGTGCATTGTTGAGGATGTTGCCTTGCAGGCTGGTGCTGTTGCCGATCAGCGTACCGCCGCTGACGGTGGTGCCGCCGCTGTAGGTGTTGGCCGCACTGAGCAGCAGGGTACCGGAGTCCAGTTTTTCGATACCGCCAATGCCCACCAACGGCGCGGAAATTTCCGTGGTCGCCCCTGCGTTGACCCGCACCGGCGCGAGACTGCCACCCGCGCCGTTGACCGGTGTCAGCGAGCCGCCAGCACCGGGCGCCAGGCTGTAACCGCTGCCGAGGAACTGCAAGCCCGTGAAATTTTGGTTGCCTTGCACCGTGACGGTGCCGCCCTGCCCGCCGAACACCGCGAACTGGCCGTTGGCGCCCAGCGCCTGGGTACCGGTCGGATCGGTCCAGTTGGTGTTCGGCCCCCACACACCGCTGCCGCCACTGATGCTACCGTCCGGGTTGGTTTTGCCGCCGTTCCAGAACTGCACTTCACCCGGCGTGCCTTGCACCAACAGGTTGATTTGATTGGCAATGGCCGTTTGCAGAGTCAGGTTCGCCACCGATACCGGCAGGCTGCCGTAGACCAGGCCGTTGTCGGTCAAGCTGCCGCCGTAGCTGAACAGTTGATAGACGCCGGTGCCGAAGCCACCGGCATTGCTGATATTCAGGGTGCCGTCGAGGGTGAGGTTGCCAGCGACGTTGACCACCGTCGTCGAACTGGTGGCCGAGCCGAGGCTGAAGTCCAGGTTGGTCGCCGAGGACAAGGCCAGTGAACCGACCGACAACGGCGTCGCCCCACTGCCGCCCGTCAGGGTCGCGCCGCTGGCCAGTTGCACGGCGCCGCCGAGTTGGCCACTGCCGCCGATACTCGCACCGCTGTCGACGTTGACGTTGGCGCTGTTGAGCACGCCGTTGACGATCAAGTCGCCGGCCTGCACCGAGGTGTTGCCGGTGAAGGTATTGTTGCCGGTCAGGAGCAATTGACCGCTGCCGGTTTTGTTCAGCGTACCGGTGCCGGTGAGGTTGCCGGTGTAGGTGCCGTCGGCGTTTTGCTCAAAGGTCAGCGCTGCGTTGTTGACGATTGCACCTTGCAGGCTGCTGGTGTCACCGCGGGTGCTGCCAGCGTTGAGCGTGGTACCACCGCTGTAGGTGTTGGCGCCGCTTAGCAGCAAGTCACCCGCGCCGTTTTTCACCAGGCTACCGCTGCCGGTTATCGCCCCGATGAGCGAGGTGTTCTGGTTACCCGCCAGAGTCAGCGCAGCGCCGAGGTTGATGGCATTGGCCAGTTGCAACGCCGAAGTACTGTCGAGTGTGCCGTTACCCAACACACTCAATGCACCGCTGCTGATGGCGCTGTTGTTGCCGAGGATCAGCGTGCCGTCATTGAGCTGGGTGCCGCCGCTGTAGGTGTTGCTGCCGTTGAGGGTCAGGCTCGAAGCCCCCGTCTTGATCAGACTGCCGCTGCCGCTGACCACGCCGCCGAGGGTCAAGGCGTTGGAGCCGTCAATGTTCAGGCCACCGTTGAGCACCACGTCGTTGCCAAGGCTGACGGCAGCGTTGCTGTCCAGCGCCGTGCCGTTGGCCGCCGTCAAAACGCCGGTGCCGAGCGCCGCGTTGTTGCCGACCACGATCTTGCCGCCGTTGAGCGCGGTGCCGCCGGTGTAGCCGTTGGCGGCATTGAGCACCAGGGTGCCGGTGTCGTACTTGCCGAGGGTGCCGGCACCGTTGAGCGCGACGCCGATGGTCGCCGTCGCGTTCGGATCGACACGCACCGAGGCGTTGCCCATCGAACCGTTGACCAGGTTCAGCGAACCCGCCGTGCCGTTTTGCAGGCTGTAGCCATCAGTGACGAACTGCATGCCGGTGATGGTTTGCGCGCCGTTGACAGTGACGGTACCTGCCGCGCCCTGGAACACCGCGAAGTTATTGGCCCAGCCTTGGTTGGTGGTGCCGTTGACATCGGTCCAGTTGGTAGTGCCGGTGCCCCAGGTACCGCTGCCACCGTCCACCGAACCGTTGGCGACCAGTTGGTTGCCGTCCCAGAACTGCACCGTGACACCCGGAGCGGTGACCAGCAGATTGATCTGATTGGCCAGCGCGGTTTGCAGTTGCAGGTCACCCGGCGTGACGCTGCCTGGCAGCGTGCCGATCAGCATGCCGTTGTCGGTCAGGCCACCGGTGTAGTTGATCAGGCGATACACGCCGCTGCCGAAACCACCGATGTCGCTGACGTTGAGCGTACCGTCGAGGGTCAGGTTGCCGCCGACATTCACCAGCGCATTGCCGCCACCGGACACCGGTGTGCCGAGGCCGACGTCGAAGCTGGAGTTGCCGTTGAACACCAGCGAACCGACGGACAATGTGCTGCCGGTCACACCCGCCAGATGGCCGCCATCGGCCACCGTCACCGCGCCGCCAAGCGTGCCGCTGCCGCCGAGGGTGCCGCCGCTGTTCACCAGCACATTGCCGCTGGCCAGCGATCCGTTGACCTGCAGGGTGCCGGCATTGACGTTGGTATCGCCGGTCAGGTCGCTGATGCCGCTGAGGATGAGCGTACCCGTGCCGAGTTTGCTCAGGCCACCGTCACCGCTGAGGATGCCGGCGAAGGTACTGCTGACGTTGTTGCCTGCGAGGCTCAGGGTGTTGCCGGTACCGATCAGTGCAGTACCGCTGCCTGTGAGACTGGCGAGGCTGCCCGATGCACCGAGATTCAGCGCCGCGCCGCCAGCGAGATTGACCGTGGCGTTGTTGCCCAGCGCCGCACCACTCAGCGTGGTCAGGCTGCCGGATAGCACATCGAACGTGCCGCTGAAGGTGTTGTTGCCACTCAGGGTCACGTCGGCCAGACCATTTTTGGTCAGCGTGCCGGCACCGGCGATGACGCCGCCGAGGGTCAGATTGTTATTGCCCGCCAGCGCCAGATTCGCATTGACGTTGACGTTGTTGGCCAACACCAGGGGTGCTGAGTTATCGAGGGTCGAAGCACCGGGCACGGTCAGCGCGCCGCTGCCCAGAGAGCCGCCAGTGCCAAGGATCAGTGTACCGGCGTTCAGTGTGGTGCCGCCGCTGAAGGTGTTGATGCCGTTGAGCGTCAGGTTCGACGCGCCGTTCTTGATCAGTCCGCCAGCGCCGCTGACGACGCCCGCCAGGGTCAGATTGTGGGTGCCGGTGTTGCTCAGGTTGGCGTTGAGCACCACGTTGTTGCCCAGGCTCAGCGCGCTGTTGCTGTCCAGCGCCGAAGCGCCGGCCACGGTGAGGTTGCCCAGGCCCAGCGCCGAGTTGCTGCCGGCGGTCAGGGTGCCCGCGTTGAGGTTGATGCCGCCGAGGAAGTTGTTATTGCCGCCCAGGGTCAGGTTGGCTGCGCCGTTTTTGCTCAGGCTGCCGGCGCCGTTGATCGTGCCGGCCAGCGTCAGATCCGCCGTGCCGCCGATGCCGAGATTGCCGGCCAGGTTTACAGCGTTGTTCACCGAAACCCCGGTGGCCGCATCCAGCGTGGTACCGCCCGCCGCGTTCAGGGTGCCGGAGCCCAGCGCGGAGTTGGACGCCAGAATCAGTCCGCCTGCGTTCAGCGCGACGGGCCCGAGGAAGGCGTTGTTGCCGCCCAGCGTCAGTTCGGCCGCGCCATTTTTGATCAGGCCACCCGTGCCGCCGATCACGCCGTTGAGGGTCAGCGCATGGCTGCCGACTACCGTGAGGTTGCCGTTGAGCGTTGCGGCGTTGCCGAGGGTTACCGCCGTGTTGCTGTCCAGTTGCGTACCGGCGTTGGCGGTCAGCGTACCGCTGCCCAGCGCAGTGTTGCTGCCGACAATAATCTTGCCGCCGTCCAGTTGCGTGCCGCCGCTGTAGGTATTGGCACCGTTGAGTACCAAAGTGCCGGCGTCGAGTTTGTTGAGAATGCCGCTGCCATCGATGTTGACCCCGATGGTCCCGGTCACGCCCGGATCGACACGCACCGCCGTGGTGCCGCCAGTGCCGTTGACCGCGGTCAGTTGCCCCGCCGCACCGTTGACCAGGTTGTAGCCATCAGTGACGAACTGCAGGCCAGTGAACGCTTGCGCGCCGTTCACCGTCACCGTGCCGGCACTGCCCTGGAACACCGCGAAGTCGCCGGCCCACGGCTGGTTGACCAGACCGTTGGCATCGGTCCAGTTGGTGCCGACCGCATTCCATGTGCCGCTGCCGCCATCGACCACGCCGTTGGCGATGGTCTGGCTGCCGTCCCAGTAACGGATGTTGACGTTCGGCGCCGAGACTTGAATGTTGATCTGATTGGCTACGCCGGTTTGCACCAGCAGATCGCCGAGGCCGTAACCGACCGGTACGCTGGCCACATCCAGACCGAGGTTGGTCAGGGCGCCGGTGTAGTTGAACAGGCGATACACACCCACGCCGAAACCACCGGCATCGGTGACATTGAGATTGCCGTCGAGGGTGAGGTTGCCGCCGACGTTCATCAGCGACGAGGTCGACGGTGTGCCCAGTGCCACATCAACATTGCTGCCGGCCGCGAGGGTCAGAGCACTTGCCGACAAGGTGTTGCCTGACGACAACGCCAGATGGCCGCCGTTGTTGATGTTCACCGAGCCGAGCGCCGAGCCGGTACCGGTCAGGGTGCCGCCGGTATTGACGATGAGTTGTGCACTACCCAGCGAACCACTGAGGTTCAGGGTGCCGCCATCGATCGTGGTATTGCCGGTGACGCCGTTGATGCCGGTCAGATTCAGCGTACCCGTGCCGATTTTGCTGAGGCCGCCGCTGCCGCTGAGGTCACCGTCAAAAGTGCTGGTGACGTTGCCGCCGCCGACCGTCAACGTGTTGCTGCCGGTGAGCTGCACACTGCCGCTGCCGGTCAGCGCGCCGAGGCTGGCGTCGCTGCCCAGATTCAGCCCGGCGCCCGCGCTGATGTTGACGCCAGAGGTGTTGCCCAGCGCATTGGCGTTCAACGTGGTGACGCTGCCGGACACAATATTCAGCGCGCCGGTAAAGGTGTTGTTGCCAGCGAGGGTCAGGTCCGACAGACCATTTTTGGTCAGGCTTCCGGCACCGTCGATGATGCCGTTCAAGCTCAAATCGTTGTTGCCGGCGACGGTCAGTCCGGCATTAAGCGTAATGGCGTTGCCGATGCCGAACGAGGCGCTGTTGTCGAGCGTCGCCGCACCGCCGACGATCAATCCGCCGCTGCCCAGGCCGTTGGCATTGCCCAAGGTGAGCGTACCGGCGTTAAGTGTGGTGCCGCCGCTGAAGGTGTTGCTGCCGTTCAGGGTCAAGTTGGCGGCGCCGTTCTTGATCAACTGGCCGGTGCCACTGGTCACGCCGCCGAGGGTCAGGTTTTGCGTGCCACCGACGGTCAGCGCGGCATTCAGGGCTACACCGTTGTTGAGGCTGACCAGCGGCGAATTGCTGTCCAGTGTCGCCGCGCCAGCGACGGTCAGTACGCCGGAGCCCAATGCAGAACTGTTGCCAACGGTCAGGGTGCCAGCATTCAGGGTGGTGCCGCCGAGGTAGTTGTTGGCCGCGTTGAGAATCAGATTGGCTGCGCCATTTTTTACCAGGCTGCCGGCGCCGCTGACCAGACCGGTCAGGGTCAGGTCCGCCGTGCCGCCGATGTTCAATGCCCCGGCCAACGCCACCGCGTTGTTCAGGCTGACAGCCGTGTTGGCATCCAGCGTGGTGCCTGCCGCCGCGTTCAATGTGCCGGCGCCCAGCGCGGTATTGCTACCAATGGTCAGTTTGCCGGTGTTCAGCGCGGTATTGCCGAAATAGGTGTTGGCGCCGTTAAGCGTCAAATCGGCGGCGCCGTTTTTGACCAGCCCACCGATACCCGCGACCACCCCGCCCAGAGTCAGCGCATTGGTGCCCCCCAGGGTCAGCGTGCCGCCGAGGTTGACGTTGTTGGCCAGGGTTGCCGCGGTGTTGGCATCCAGTGTGGTGCCGTTGGACGCGTTCAGTGCACCGGTGCCGAGTGCAGTGTTGGAGCCGACGATCAGCGAACCGGCGGTCAATGCCGTGGTGCCGGTGTAGGTGTTATTGCCGTTGAGGGTCAGGCTCGATGCGCCGGTCTTGATCAAGCCGTTGCCGCCGCTGATCACGCCGCCAAGGGTCAGCGCGTTGGCGCCACCGGCGGTGAGATTGGCACCGAGATTGACGTTGTTGTTCAGGGTCACGGCCGAGCTGCTGTTGAGGGTGCCCGCCCCTGCCACGGTCAGTGCCCCTGTGCCCAGCGCCGCGCCGTTGCCGACGGTGAGGCTACCGGCGTTCAGCGTGGTACCGCCAGTGAACGTGTTAGCGCCGCCAAGGGTCAGGTTGGCCGCGCCGTTCTTGATCAGCTGACCGGCGCCGTTGATCACACCGGAAAGGGTCAGGCCGCTGCTGCCGCCGATTGTCAGGGCACTGCTGTTGAGGTTGATGGTGTTGCTCAGGTTGACGGCGGTGTTGCTGTCCAATGCTGATACATCGATGACGTTCAATGCACCGCTGCCCAACGCTGCAGCGTTGCCCACAGTCAGCGTCCCGGCGGCCAGCGTGGTGCCGCCGAGGTAGGTGCTGGCGCCGTTGAGAGTCAGGTTGGCGAAACCGCGCTTGGTCAGCCCGCCGCTGCCGCTGATCACACCGCCGAGGGTCAGATCAGCGCCGCCACGGACTTCCAGATCACCGCCGAGGGAAACGGCGTTGGTCAGTGCGACTGCGGTGCTGGCGTCGAGTCTGGTGCCCGCCGCGGTGGTCAAGGCACCGCTACCCAACGCCGTATTGGAGCCGACAATCAGCGTGCCGGCATTGAGCGCGGTGCCACCGGCGAAGGTATTGTTGCCGCTGAGTGTCAGGTCCGCCGTGCCGTTCTTGATCAGATTGCCGGCGCCACTGACGATGCCGCTCAGTCCAAGCGCCTGGGTGCCGCCGATCGTCAGCCCGCCCGCCAGCGCGACGGCGTTGGCCAACGTCACGGCGGCGGTCGCATCCAGCGTGGTGCCCGCTGCCGCGCTCAACGCGCCTGTGCCGAGCGCAGTGTTGCTGCCGACGAACAGGCTGCCGGCATTGAGCAACGTGTTACCGCTGTTGGTGTTGTTGCCGGTCAGCGTGAGGCTCGCGCTGCCGGATTTGGTGATCCCGCCCGTGCCCGACAGCACGCCACCGAGGGTCAGGGCATTGCTGCCGAGCACATTGAGCGCGCCGGTCATGCCAATGTTATTGGCCAGCGTCACATTGGCGGTGCTGTCCAGACTGGTGCCCGCGGCAGTGGTCAGCGCGCCGCTGCCAAGCGAGTCGTTGTTGGTCACCAGCAAGCTGCCGGCGCTCAAGGTTGTGGTACCGGTGTAACCGCTGTTGGCGCCACTGAGGGTCAGGCTGCCGGTGCCGGTTTTGGTAAGGCCACTGCTGCCGCTGATCAAGCCGCCGAGGGTCAGTGCTCCCGTACCGCCAGCCGTCAAGGTCCCGCCGAGGCTGATCGCATTGTTCAGGCTGATGGTGCCCGGTGCGCTCAGGGTGGTTGCGCCCGTCACGTTGAGGGTGCCGGTACTGAAGGCCTGATTGTTGCTGACCTGTACCGTGCCTCCATTGAGCGTGGTATTGCCCAGATAGGTGTTGGCTGCACTGAGGTTCAACTGACTGGAACCAATCTTGGTCAGCCCACCGCTGCCGGAAATCACCCCGCTCAGCGTGGTGGCGTTGGTGCCTTGCACCGTGAGACCGCCGGCACCGAGCGAAATCAGGTTACTGATGTTCAGCCCGGCGTTGCTTGCCTCGAGAACACCTCCGTTGGAGGTGATCACTCCGCTGCCGAACGTGGCGTTGTTATTGAAGCGGGCGATACCCCCGTTCAGCGTGGTCGAGCCGCTGACCAGTGGCCCCTGTAACGTCCAGGTGCCGCTGTTGAGGGTCAGGTTGTTGAAGTTGACGTAGGTGGCGCTCGACGCCGTTCCAGTCCCGCTGGTGCCGCCGCCGACACCGATCGGGTTTTGCAGGATCAGGCTGTTGGTGCCGCCCGCGCCGCCGTCGACTGTACCGGTCGGGGCGAAGGTCAGGTTGATGCCGATCAGGCCGCCCAGGCCCACCGACACCTGAATACCGTCACCGACTTGCACGGAGGATCCCGTCACGGCGGTGAAGGTGTTGGTACTGTTTGCGCCCATCGACACCCCGCCCGTGATGGCGCCGGCGTTGGTGAAGGTGTTGCCCGCCGCCGACGTCTCGAACGCGATCCGGCCGTTGATGACGCCGGTGCTGCTGTTGCTCATGTTGACCTGCGAGCCGCCGT
The DNA here is from genome assembly GCF_001945365.1 of Pseudomonas reinekei. Classification (GTDB taxonomy): domain Bacteria; phylum Pseudomonadota; class Gammaproteobacteria; order Pseudomonadales; family Pseudomonadaceae; genus Aquipseudomonas; species Aquipseudomonas reinekei. Next base: position 120,672 of record NZ_MSTQ01000014.1, on the reverse strand, counting down.
AAACCCCGATTACCGGGGTGTCAGCCAAGGTGATGCCACCGACCGAAAGCCCGGTCGAGGTGATGGTGCCGTTGTTGGTGATACTGGTGGTGCCCGCAGCGGCGTTGTTCACGCCAATCGCCAGACCGCCGATGCTGGTCAGGTTGAGCCCGAGCAGCATCCCGATACCGCGAATAATCCCGCTGGCGTTATTGAGAATGCTGACGGTACTGGTGGCACCGGTGCCAATGAACGCGCCACCGCTCAACACCGACACCAGGCCGAGCAACGCCGGGTCGAGGGTGCCGGAGTTGTTCAGGGAGATATTCACCCCGGTCAGGTCCATGACATGGCCGCCGAGGGTCGCGTTCATCTGCGCCCCGGAGTTGACGTTGACCGTCAAGCCGTTAGTGGCACTGGAGAAATTATTGAGAAACAGCGGCAGCGACGGCACGCCGGTGCAGGTCACGGTGGAACCCACCGTAGAGCAGGTCGCCAGCGCGGGTGTGCTCACTCCGCCGAATAGCAGCCCGGCGACGCTCAGTTGCACAGCAAGGGAAAGTGGGGAAAAACGCGAAATGAGGGCGACACCAAACCTTGCTTCCACGGGGTACTCCTTTCGTGGCCAAACCACTTCAATCCATGAAGGGCAAGCAGCAAAGACGGTTGAACCGTTATGTGCTGTCAGAACTGCAAGTACCCAGGAACCGTTTCACTCCTGAGACACAGTAGTCGAAGGTCGGTAATGAGCTACCTATCAAATAGTGCTAGTTCTTTGGTGATAGGTGGGGGGGAACGTGCTGGTTTCGTGCAGGTTTTGGGAGGTGGATGCATTTACGGAATGTTGGCTGGCTGACGGGGCGCGGGCAGCAATACGGGGGTGCGTAGTCTGTTCGGTCAGCAGCGCCACGCCTGGCACATCAGCATCGCCAGGCGTTTGCCAACAGGACTCGGCGTTACCGAGGAAACGGACAGGCTGCCATCAAGGCAACAAAATCACCTTGTCCCCAGCCCCCTGATTCACCTCTGCATATCGTTCAAGCCCCTCGGACAGCGGCGATTCAAACAACCCCGAAGGCAGCGGCAACAAATCCTCATCAAAAAATTTGCCGAACTGATCAAGCATCGCCGCACAAGCCTGCACGCCATACAGCAACGAATTGATACCCACCACCGAGCCACCCTTGCGATAAAGCGCCAATGCCGGCAACTGCACCATGCCATCCACCGGTGCGGCGATGATTGCGATCCGCCCGAACGTGGCCAACGCCGCCACCGATGCCGGCAGCCAGAAACCGGTGGTGTCGAAAATCACGTCGGCGCCACCGGTGAATACAGCATTCACCTGCGCGCCCAGATCCTCGGGCTTGTCCAGTTGCAGGGTTTGATAACCCTGGGCCTGCAATTCCTTGACCTGCTCCGGTCGCCGCGCCGCCGCCAGCACCTGGGCACCCCGCACCTTGGCCAACGCCAGCGCTGCACTGCCCACCGCCCCGCCACCGATCACCAGCAAGCGGGTTTGCGCGGTCACCAGGCTGCGCTCCAGTGCATCCCACGCGGTGGTGTACGGCACGCCGAGACTGGCGGCCTGTGCGAAACTCAAGTGAGTCGGTTTGAGTGCCACACCATTGGCCGGCAGTTTGACGAACTGCGCATGGGAGCCATCGGCAAAGAAACCCAGCTCCCGCCCGGTGCCCCAGACCTGCTGACCGAGCAGCGCCTGCGGGCCTTCAACGACGATCCCGGCGAAATCACGACCGGGAATCCGCGGCAGCGTCGTGTAGGGAAAGCGCCCCAGCACGTTCTTTACATCGGAGGGATTGAGGCCGGCAGCCTTGATCTCCACCAACACCTCATCGGCACCCGGAACAGGGGTCGCAACCTCAACATAGCGCAGGGCCGAAAGGTCACCGGTTTTGTCGAACTGTAATGCTTTCATGAAGGTATCCATCAAATAGGCGAAGCGTTTTCAGGAGATCCAGCCAGCCACCAGCTGTCGGCCCATCGGCCAGATCTTTTCGCCGGCCAGCATGCCGAGCAATCCGACCAGCGCGATGGCCGGCGGCGCGGGCGAACGAAAATCCAGAGCGCCGTAAAGCAGGCCGACACCCAGACCGATAACCAGTGAAATGAGGTAGCTCATGGCAGACTCCGTGGGCCGTTGAGGTATGGCCAAAGTCTAAAGAGCAGCGTCGACCCGCATCGGCCAAGCGCTTCTGAATTTCTGCCAAAACGCGCGGCTACAGGATTTTCGTCAGGACGGGTCCCGAGACTGGCTCGCCGAAAACTGTGACGGCGCAACCCCCAGCGCCCGACGAAACATGTCGCTGAAACTGCTCGGCGAATAACCCAATTGCCGCGCAATGGCACTGACGGGCACGCCCTGAATCAACTCGGCCACCGCCGTGGCCAATTGCACCTGTCGCCGCCATTCGGCAAAGCCCATGCCCAAACCGTCCTTGAACAACCGTGCCAGCGTGCGCACGCTGGCACCGGCGCTTTGCGCGTGTTGTTCAAACGAAATATCCAGCGAAGGCGCAGCCATCACCGCCTGGCACAGGTTCATCAGACGCCGGTCGGAATCGTCCGGCAGGGGGATTTTCAACAACGAGCGCCTCGCCCGCTTCAGCTCCAGCAGCGCCAGTCCCACCAGGGCCTCGTAATATTCGGGGGCGCCATCATCGCCCTGCTCCACCAGGCCAACGATCAGTTCGCGCAGCAAACCACCGACTTCAATCACCTGCACACGGTCATCCAGCGTTGCCGCCAGGGATGGTCGCAGGTAGATGTTGCGCATTTGCAGGTCCGACACCACCCGAATCCCGTGGGGTATCCCAGGCGGCAACCACACCGCCCGCTGCGGCGGCACGACCAATGCTTCATGGGGCGTTTCCACCCACATCACCCCGCTCATCGCATACAGCAACTGCCCCCAGGCATGCTCATGGGGCTCGATGAACAACCCGCGCGGATAAGAACGCGCCAGCGGTTGCACCGGCACATCGGTATCGGTCAGGTCTGGCGGGGCAGCGAGGGCCATGGTCAATGATCATTGGGGTTGGCGAAGGCTTCATGGTAACGAGGCCACCCACTCACCGCCAGCGATCGTCACCGTCCGACAATTCGAATGAATTTTCCGAGTGGCGCGCGATCCCTCTAAGTACACAGGGAGGATCTAAGGCTTTATGAACAACGCAAAACTTTTCGTCATCGAATACACCCTTCATGGCGCCCCCAAGTCGTTCATTATCCGTCTGGATAAGATGGACAACGCCGAGGCCTGGCATTGGGCGAGCTGCGACGCAGGCGTCGGACGAATCCCGCGCTTTGGCCGCGAAAAAGTGCAGAAGACCAGCAAGCCGATGGCGGAGAAATTCGGGGTGGAGAACGTCAAATGGCGGCCGGCGAACTGAAATTCGGCGGGTACGGGGGACAGAACATGGCAAGCACAACCATCAGCCAACCTGCGCATCTGGACTATGGACTGGATACGCTGTTCGGCCGCATCACCAAGAGCGCTGAATGCCGGGTCGGCCTGGAACAACTCGAACATGACCTGAGCCGATTCGCCGTGCGCATTCCGGCACCGTTGCCCGAAGACCTGGATCAGGCGAAAACCGTGGTGCTGAGGGTCGAAGGACGCCGCCTGACCGGCACCGTTCGCCACAGTGAGCGGCTGGGCGATGATAGCCTGAAACTGGAAGTGGAGCGCGACTAGGCTCCACGTTCCGGGGCGCGGTCAGCCGTTGTCAGTGAGCGCACTTGCAGCCTTTATGGCTGCATGCTTCGCCGTGTTCGTGGTGCTTGGCGCAGGCCTCACAGCAATAGTGCTTGCCGTGACGCACGATCGGATGCTCGCCAAGCTTGCAGTTGCATTTCGGACAGTCGCAGGTACGTTCATCGGTCATGGCGCTGACTCCTTGGCAGTGGTCGTCGGGGCTTGAGGAAGCACCCGTTCAAACAGTGTAGGAGTTGCGGCCGGACCTGTGTGCGGGTCGGCGCATCTGTCGGACCAACCGACCATAACATCAACCAACCGATCGACTATTGCTGCGATACATGAACACCAAAGCCAACCCCAAAAGCACCATCGCCACCACCCGACTCCAGGACAACTCAATCGCTGGATTCCCCAACCAGCCAAAATTATCGATCAACATTCCCATCCCCAACTGACCGACAATCACCGCTACCGTCGCCACCGCAGCCCCCACTCGCGGCACCGCGCCAACCATGACCATCATGTAGACGACCCCAAACAGCGCTCCGCTGAGTTGCCACTTCGGCACATCCAGCAGACTCATCGCCTGCGCCGGCTCAAAAAACACAATCAGCAACCCGGTCAACACCGTGCCCACCACGAAGGTCAGCAAACTGCTGCGCAGCACACCCACCGTTTCACCCAGGCGCCCATTGATCGCCGCCTGCACACTCAACACCGCACCGGCAGCCACCACCACCGCCAACAAAATAATCAGACTCATCATTACCCCCGAGCAATCAGGACAAGTGCCGCGACAATCAGCAGCAAGGCCAGCCAACGTTCACCGTTCACCTTTTTGCGTGTGGCGCCGAACCAGCCGAAATGGTCGATCAAGACACTCTTGCCGACCTGCCCGGACAGAATCGCGATCATGGTCATCGCGATACCGATGTGCGGGGTGGCCAGCGTCAGCACCACCACATAGATCGGCCCGAGAAAACCACCGATCAATTGCCAGCGCGGCAGCTCACTAAAGGCCGGGCCCTTTCGCGGGCCGCTGAGCAAGAGCAGGAAAAACAGAATCGCCGAGCCCACGCCAAAAATGCTCAAGGTCGCCCACAAGTGACCCACCTGAACGCCCAAAGGCCCGAGCAGACCGGCCTCCACCGAAAGGCCCATACCGGCCAGAATCACCAATGGCAGCAGCAACAGCCGTAGCCCGGAACGGGTGACCGGCGCCGCTGCGCTACTCACATCATCAACAGAAGCCTGCATAGTCAACACCTGCGTAAAGGAACGATGGCGCGCATTATCGTCTGGCATAGCTGTGCGATAAATGGGAGGATCCGGACAACACTTTTGCGAAACTCGCACAGCAGGATTGACCATGCACGGCTTCAACGAACTGGGATTCAAGGCGCTTCGGCTGTTTGTTTCGGTACTCGATCACGGCAGTTTTTCTGAGGTCGCCCGTCGCGAAGGGGTGGCGCCCTCTTCGATTTCCCGGCAGATCCAATTGATGGAGCAGGCCCTCAGCCAGCAATTGCTCTACCGCCACACCCGCGCCGTTACGCCCACCGAAGCGGGCCGGGTGCTGGGCGATCACGCGCGACGGGTGCTGGTGCAACTGGAGGAAGCCGAGCAGGCGTTACTGGAACAACAAAGCGAGCCGAGCGGGCTGGTGCGTATCAACGCGCCGGTGGTTTTCGGCCAGCGGCACCTGACACCATGGCTGGGGCAACTGTGGGCGCGTTATCCGAAGTTGCAACTGGATATCCAGCAGACCGACAGCTACGTCGCCCCTTTGCAGGAAGGCGCCGACCTGCTGTTTCGCATCGGCCCGTTGCGCGACTCCAGCCTGCAGGCGCGGGTTCTGGCACCGCAGCGCTTTCAGGTCGCGGCGAGCCCGGCTTACCTGAAACGCCACGGCACGCCCGAACATCCCGACGAACTCACCAGGCACCAGTGCCTGGCCTACAAAGGCGTGTCTGGCCTGCAGCGCTGGTTTTTCCGCAAGGACACCCAGCCGTGGGTACCCTATTCGGTGAAAGGACCGCTCACCGGCAACCACGCTGACACCCTGACGCAAGCCGCCGAACAGGGGTTGGGTCTGGTGATGTTTCCGTCATGGTTGATTGGTGAGTCGGTACGCAACGGCACGCTGGTACCGGTACTGGGGAGCTATCAGGTCTCCAACAGCCTGGAGCCACAGCAGATCGCCGTGCTCTGGCCCGGCAGCCGACGCTTGTCGGTGAAGGTCAGGACGGTGATTGACTACTTTGTCGAGTGCTTTGGCGAGGTGCCGTACTGGGATAGACCGTAGGAGCCGGCTTGCTGGCGATGGCGTCCTCGAGGGCGCTATCGCCAGCAAGCCGGCTCCTGCAGTGGGGTGTTGCTGGTCAGATGCGGAATTGGCCGACCAGACTGCCCAGCCGCTGCCCAAGGTCCGCCAGGCTGCGCGAGGTTTGCGCGCCCAGTTGGGTTTCATCCGCGACGTTGTCGACCGCCACCGCAATCTGGTGGACGCTGCGGTTGATCTCTTCGGCCACGGCCGTCTGCTCCTCGGCGGCGCTGGCGATCTGAGCGTTCATCGAATTGATGGTAGCGATCAACTGCGCCATGGTATCGAGCGAGGCACCCGCCTCGTTGGCTTGCGCGGACGTGCCGTCACCGGCCTCGCTGGAACGGCGCATGGCTTCCACCGCCGATTGGGTGCCGGCCTGCAAGCGATCGATCATGCCCTGGATTTCCTGAGTGCTGATCTGCGTACGGCTGGCCAGCGCCCGTACTTCATCGGCCACCACCGCAAAGCCGCGCCCGGCCTCACCGGCGCGAGCCGCTTCGATGGCCGCGTTGAGTGCCAGCAGGTTAGTCTGCTCGGCGATCGAGCGGATCACCCCGAGCACGCTGACAATCGACGACACGTCTTTTTGCAGGCTGTCCAACGACACGCCGCTGCTGCGAATGTCATCCACCAACGCATGAATCTTGACGATGCTGCCCGCCACCACACGCTTGGCGGCCTGTCCTTCTTCATCGGTCTGCTGCGCGGCAACCGCGGCATTTTGTGCACTCTTGGCCACTTCCTGGGCGGCGGCGGACATCTGGTTGATCGCCGTGGCGACCTGATCGGTCTCGTGACGCTGACGCTCCATGGCCTGGTCGGAACGGTTGGCCTGGTCGGACACCTGGGTCACCAGCCCGGTCAGCTGTGAAGTCATTTCGGTGATCTGGCGCACCAGGCCATGGATCTTGTCGACGAAGCGGTTGAACGAGCCGGCCAGTTGGCCCAGCTCATCCTGGCTGGTGATGTTCAGGCGACGGGTCAGGTCACCCTCGCCCGCCGCGATGTCGTCGAGGTTGGCTTTCATCTCGTTAAGCGGGCGCAGAATGGTGTTGGCCAACAGCATCCCGGCTGCGGCGAGCAGCACCAGCACCACCACGGCCACGCCGACGATGCTCAGCACCACGCCTTGCATGCGCTCCTGAACCTTGGCCTCGACCACGGCAACTTGCGCTTCGATACCGTCAAGGTTGACCGACGTACCCACCGCCATGTCCCACTTCGGCAGGTATTCGGTGTAACCGAGCTTGGGCACCAGCACCTTGTTATTGCCCGGCAACGGCGAGCTGTATTGCAGGTAGTGCGTACCGTCCTGGGCGACTTTCACCAGGTCGCGGTTGACGTAAACACCGTTGGGATCGCGGTTTTCCTTGAAACTTTTGCCCACACCCTCAGGATCTTTGGCCTTGAACAGACGCACGGTGTTGGAGTCGTAGCCGAAGAAGTAACCGTCCTTGCCGTAGGTGATGTTCGACAGCAACTTGATGGCCTGCGCCCGCGCCGCGTCATCGCCCTGCGCGGCAGCGTCGTACAGCGGCTTGATCGTGGTCATCGCCACGGCAACATAACTTTGCAGGGTCGACTTGGCATCGCTGAGCAGGCGCTCGCGGGTGACCTCGACCTCTTGGCGGGCCTGGCCTTGCAGGATGAACAAGGTGGTCAGGCTGATAATCAGCGCGAAGAGCAACACAGGGAGGACGGCAAGGGACAGGACTTTAGCCTTCAGGCTCATGCGCATGACGTTCACTCTTTTGATTTTGTTGGCGTGGTTAAAAGCTTTAACGGCAGGCCAATTCAAAAGTTGAACGCGGTCGCTGTGGGAGCGAGCCTGCTCGCGATGACGGCCTGTCAGTCACATAGATGCTGAAAGTGCCGACGCTTTCGCGAGCAGGCTCGCGCCCACAGGATGGATTGCGGGGTTACAGCACCATCGCGGCCACCCAGCCAAACGCCAGCAGCGGCAGGTTGTAGTGCAGGAAGGTCGGGACCACGGTGTCCCAGATGTGGTGGTGCTGGCCGTCGATGTTCAGGCCGGAGGTCGGGCCGAGGGTCGAGTCCGAAGCCGGCGAACCGGCGTCACCGAGGGCGCCGGCGGTGCCGACGATGCACACGATGGCAATCGGGCTGAAGCCAAGTTGCACGCACAACGGCACAAAAATCGCCGCCAGGATCGGCACCGTGGAGAACGACGAGCCGATGCCCATGGTCACCAGCAAGCCCACCAGCAACATGAGCAAGGCACCGATGCCTTTGCTGTGATCGATGTACGCGGCCGACGATTCGACCAGCGTCTGCACCTCGCCGGTGGCCTTCATCACTTCGGCGAAGCCCGAGGCGGCGATCATGATGAAGCCGATCATCGCCATCATCTTCATGCCTTCGGTGAACAGGTCGTCGGTGTCGCGCCATTTGACGATGCCCGAGACCGAGAAAATCAGGAAACCGGCCAGCGCGCCAATAATCATCGAATCCAGCAGCAACTGGACAATGAAGGCTGCGGCAATCGCCGCACCCGCCACCATCAGGCTCATCGGGTTGTACCGCACCGCAACCTGCTCGACTTGCTCGATCTTTTTCAGGTCGTAGACACGCTTCTTGCGGTAACTGATGAACGCGATCAGCAAGCCCGCCACCATGCCCAGCGCCGGAATACCCATGGCGTGGGTGACGTTGATGCCGCTGATGTCCACGCCACTGCGGGCGACGTTGGCCAGCAGGATTTCATTGAGGAAAATGTTGCCGAAGCCCACCGGCAGGAACATGTACGGGGTGATCAGGCCGAAGGTAATCACACAGGCGATCAACCGGCGATCCAGTTGCAGCTTGGTCAGCACGTAGAGAAGCGGCGGCACCAGCAATGGAATGAAGGCGATATGTATCGGCAAGATATTCTGCGAGGCAATGGCCACGACCCAGAGCAGACCGATCAACAACCATTTGACCTGGCCACCGCCCGTGGCGTGCTGGCGATCGACCATCGCCAGCACCTTGTCGGCCAGCGCATGGGCCATGCCGGACTTGGCAATCGCCACCGCGAAAGCACCGAGCAGCGCGTAGGACAACGCCACGGTCGCCCCGCCGCCGAGGCCGCTGTTGAAGGCTTTGAGGGTCGCGTCGATGCCCAGGCCACCGGTCAAACCGCCCACCAGCGCACCCACGATCAGCGCAATCACCACATGCACGCGGGACAGACTGAGTACCAGCATGACGCCAACCGCGGCAATTACTGCATTCATTTCATTACCTCGACACAAACGGAAAGAGTCCGGTCGGCAGCTCGCATGGGCCGCCAGCGGATTGAAGTATGGGTTTTATTAGAGGGCGCGCACTGTGCCGGACCGCTACCGTCTTGTCAAAGCCGAGCGTGTGCTTTTGCAGGAGGAGATAAAGAAACACGGAGCCCGGCCGTTAAAGTGCAAAGTCTCAGATATTTATCGAATAAGGACGCCTCCATGTCGCTCAGACAACTTTCCATTCAATGGAAAATCACCCTGCTGGCCGGGCTGTGCCTGGCGGGCATCGTGACCCTGCTGGTGGGTCTTTCGCTGTATCGCATGGAGCACAGCTCCGCGTTGGTGAAAGCCTCCAGCATGGAGATGCTGACTGTAGCGGCCCAGGCGCGGATCGAGTCCCAGGGTGAAAACCAGGCGCTGGTCATTCGCCAGCAGTTCATGGACGCCTATCAATACGGGCATGGGTTCTCCCGTCAGGTGCTGTTTCTGCGGGATCAGGCCGAGAAGCGCTTCCTCGATGCCTTCGACTTGCGCGAAGACCTGACCCGTCAAGTCAAATCGGCCCTGCAAGCCAACCCGGAACTGCTGGGTTTGTCCCTGGTGTTTGAGCCCAACGGGCTGGACGGCAAGGACGAACTGTTCAGCGGCCAGGACGAATTGGGCAGCAACGACAAAGGCCGCTTCGCCCTGTACTGGTCGCAGCCTTCGCCGGGCAAGGTAACGTCGATGGCGCTGCCGGAAAGCGACATGACCGATACCAGCACCGGCCCCAGCGGCGACCCGGCCAATGCCTGGTTCACCTGCCCGCGCACCAGCCTCAAGCCCTGCGTGATCGAACCCTACTTTTATATGATCGGCGGCCAGAAAGTGCTGATGACCAGCATCGTTTTCCCGCTGATGGTCAATGGCAAGGTGATCGCTTCGTTATCGGTGGACATCAACCTCAACCGCTTGCAAACCCTCAGTCAGGGCGCCAGCCAGAAACTCTACGATGGCCAGACCACCGTCAGCATTGTCAGCCCTGCCGGCCTGCTCGCCGGCCACAGCCCGGACGCCGGCAAACTCAGTCAGCGTCTGGAAGCCATCGATCCCACCAACGGTGCCGAGTTGATACGCACCCTCGCGACCAGCAGCCAGACCGCCAGCCTGCACAGCAATCAACAGCTTAAAGTGTTGTCGCCGTTTCAGCCGATCCCCGGCGGCAAATCCTGGGGCGTGTTGCTCGACGTCCCGGAGAAAGTGCTGGTCGGCCCCGCCGAAGCCCTGAAAAAGCAACTGGATGACAGCAACACCGCCGGCACGCTGACCGAGTTGGGGCTGGGTGTGCTCGCCGCTTTGATCGGACTCGTACTGGTGTGGCTGATGGCCCGCAGCGTGACCAGACCGATTCTGGGCGTGGCGCACATGCTCGAGGACATCGCCAGCGGCGAAGGTGACCTGACCCGCCGCCTGGCCTACGGCAAGCAGGATGAACTGGGCCAATTGGCGGGCTGGTTCAACCGCTTCCTCGACAAGCTGCAACCGATCATCGCCGAGGTCAAACGCTCGGTACAGGACGCGCGCAGCACGGCGGACCAGTCGTCCGCCATCGCCACCCAGACCAGCGCCGGCATGGAGCAGCAATTCCGTCAGGTGGATCAGGTCGCCACCGCGTCCCACGAAATGAGCGCCACTGCCCAGGACGTGGCCCGCAGCGCGGCCCAGGCGGCGCAAGCCGCCCGGGATGCTGATCAGGCGACCCGCCAGGGCCTGACCGTGATCGACCGCACCACCGCCAGCATCGACAACCTCGCCGCCGACATGAGCGCGGCGATGGTGCAGGTCGAAGGTCTGGCGGCCAATAGCGAAAAGATCGGTTCGGTGCTCGAAGTGATCCGCGCCATCGCCGAACAGACCAACCTGCTGGCCCTCAACGCCGCCATCGAAGCGGCCCGTGCCGGTGAGGCCGGGCGCGGGTTTGCCGTGGTGGCCGATGAAGTGCGCAACCTGGCGCGGCGCACCCAGGAATCCGTCGAGGAAACCCGGCTGGTGATCGAGCAATTGCAAAGCGGCACCCAGAACGTGGTGGGGTCGATGGGCAACAGCCATCGGCAGGCCCAGAGCAGTGTCGAGCAGGTCGGCCAGGCCGTGACGGCATTGCGGCAGATTGGCGAGGCAGTGACCGTGATCAGCGACATGAACCTGCAAATCGCCAGTGCCGCTGAAGAGCAAAGCGCGGTCGCCGAGGAGATCAACAACAACGTCGCGACCATCCGCGATGTGACTGAGTCGCTGTCGGGGCAGGCCAGTGAATCGGCGCGGGTGAGCCAGTCGCTTAATTGCCTGGCCAATCATCAGCAGGGGTTGATGGATCAGTTCCGCGTTTAAGCCCCAGTGATCCGCTGTGAGGGCCAGCCCGCCTGCTGGCGATGGTGGCGACACATTTAGTATCAAATGTGTCTGATACACCGTTATCGCAAGCAGGCTCGCTTCTACAGTTCTGAAAAGTCCATCGCTGCCGTGCTCAATGATGGCGAGTGGATATCTACCCAAAGCCGATTATGCTTCAGGATACCTTGCAGCGATGCGAGGCCGTCAGTCTGTGTCCCAAGGCCCGGGTACGGTAATAAATGAGAGGTGCTCCGGCCTACAACAAGAAAAACGGAGAAATCTCATGGCGGCAATCGACGATACAAGCACGGGCAGCTCATCCAACCACAGCGTCACCAAGGAGGAACGCAAGGTCATCTTCGCCTCGTCCTTGGGCACCGTCTTCGAGTGGTACGACTTTTACCTTTACGGCTCCCTCGCCGCGATCATCGCCAAGCACTTCTTCGCCGGCGTCAACGAGACCACATCCTTCATCTTCGCCCTGCTCGCCTTCGCTGCCGGTTTTGCCGTGCGGCCATTCGGCGCGATTGTGTTCGGCCGGTTGGGTGACATGATCGGGCGCAAACACACCTTCCTCATCACCATCGTGATCATGGGTGTCTCCACGGCGATTGTGGGCTTCCTGCCGGGCTACGCGACCATCGGCGTGGCAGCGCCGATCATTCTCATCACCCTGCGCCTGCTGCAAGGCCTGGCGCTGGGCGGCGAGTATGGCGGTGCGGCGACCTACGTGGCCGAACATGCCCCCAAGGGCAAACGCGGTTATTTCACCTCATGGATCCAGACCACCGCAACGCTCGGCCTGTTTCTTTCGCTGCTGGTGATCCTTGCCTGCCGCACCATCCTGGGCAATGAAGCCTTCGAGGCCTGGGGCTGGCGGATTCCGTTCCTGCTGTCGATCCTGCTGCTGGCCGTTTCGGTGTACATCCGACTGCAACTGAGCGAGTCGCCGGTGTTCATGAAAATGAAGGCCGAGGGCAAGGCGTCCAAAGCGCCGCTGACAGAGTCCTTCGCCCGCTGGGACAACCTCAAGATTGTCATCATGGCCCTGCTCGGCGGCACGGCCGGCCAGGCCGTGGTCTGGTACACCGGGCAGTTCTATGCGCTGTTCTTCCTTCTGCAAACGCTGAAGATCGACGCGCAGACCGCCAACTTGCTGATCGCCGGTTCACTGCTGATCGGCACACCGTTCTTCGTGATCTTCGGCAGCCTGTCCGATCGCATCGGCCGCAAAGGGATCATCATGGCCGGCTGCATCCTCGCTGCGCTCACGTACTTCCCGATCTTCCATGCGCTGACCCAATACGGTAACCCCGATGTCTTCATCGCACAGGAGAAAAACCCGGTCACGGTGGTCGCCAATCCCGACCAGTGTTCGTTCCAGTTCGACCCGGTGGGCAAGGCCAAATTCACCAGTTCCTGTGACCTGGCCAAGACCGTACTGGCCAAACGGGCGATCCCTTACAAGAATGAGAAAGCCGAGCCTGGGGCCGTGGCGCAGGTGCGCATTGGTGACAAAGTGATCCAGAGCTTCGAGGGCACCGGCATGCCGGCCGCCGATTTCAAGGCCCGCAACGATGCCTTCACCGCCACCCTCGCGTCCGCCCTCAAGGAAGCCGGTTACCCCGAGAAGGCGGACCCGGCCAAGACCAACAATCCAATGGTGCTGTTGCTCCTGACCATCCTGGTGATCTACGTGACCATGGTGTACGGCCCGATCGCCGCATGGCTGGTGGAGCTGTTCCCGGCGCGCATCCGCTACACCTCGATGTCCCTGCCCTATCACATCGGCAATGGCTGGTTCGGCGGTTTCCTGCCGACGGTGGCATTCGCCATGGTGGCGGCCACCGGGGATATCTATTACGGGTTGTGGTATCCCATTGTGATCGCGGTGATGACGGCAGTTCTGGGGATTTTCTTCATGCCGGAAACCAAGGATCGGGAGATTCATCACACATAGCGTCAAACCTGACACTGACCTTGTGGCGAGGGAGCTTGCTCCCGCCGGGCTGTGAAGCAGCCCCAAAAAAGGGGACTGCTGCGCAGTCCAGCGGGAGCAAGCTCCCTCGCCACAGGTTGTGCAACATTCTTGATTTCAGCGTTTTGGCAGTTCGATCAGCACTTTCAACCCGCCCCACTCGCTTTCTTCCAAGCGCAAAAAACCGCCCCAGGTGTCGACGATGTCGCGCACGATGCCCAATCCCAAACCATGCCCGTCAGTCTGTTCATCCAGCCGTGTACCGCGGCTGAACACCTGATCGCGCTGGTCTTCGGGAATCCCCGGCCCGTCATCTTCCACACTCAGCTCAAAGCCGTTCGCCGTCTCGACCACACTCAGCCGGACCTCGGCGTCCGCCCATTTGCAGGCGTTGTCCAACAGGTTGCCCAGCAGCTCCAGCAGATCCTCGCGATCCCACGGCAGTTGCAGCCCGGCCGGGGCGCGGCAGCTCAGGTTCAGGTGTTCACCGTGAATCATGTTCAGTGTCGCCAATAACCCCGGCAGCTCGGCGTCGCAGTCAAACAGCGCACCCGGCAGTGCATCGCCGGACAAGCGAGCGCGATTGAGTTCGCGATTGAGCCGCTGCTGCACCTGCTCCAACTGCGCCTTGAGCACCTTGCGCAGTTGCGGGTGCGCGTCGAGTTGCTCGCTCGAGGCCAGGCTCAACAGCACCGCCAGCGGAGTTTTCAAAGCGTGGCCGAGGTTGCCCAGCGCATTGCGCGAGCGCTTGAGACTGTCTTCCGTGTGGGCCAGCAGGTGGTTGATCTGCGCCACCAGCGGTTCCAGTTCCACCGGCACTTGCTCATCCAGTTGCGAGCGCTGGCCCTGTTGCAGTTGCGCGATCTGCTCGCGGGCCTTTTCCAGGGGGCGCAAGGCGCGGCGCACGGTGACCCGTTGCAACAGCAGAATCAGCAGCAACCCCGCCAGGCCCAATCCCAACCCCACCTGCCGCATCCGCTGGAAGCTCTCGCGCACCGGCGTGTAATCCTGCGCCACGCTGATGGAAATCGACTGGCCGAGGCGTCGATAGTCCGAGCGCAACACCAGCAACTGCTGCCCCTCCGGCCCCAGTTGCAGGTTGCTGTGCAGGCCGGGATGCTCGAGTCGCGGCAGCTCCTGGTCCCACAACGAACGGGAACGCCAGTGGCTGTCGGCAAAATCGATACGGAAGTAGTGGCCGGAAAACGGCCGTTGATAGGCCGGTGACAAGCGTCGTTCATCCAGCTGCAATCCCTGCGGGCCGCGCGCCAGTGCCACCAGCAGGTTCTCGCTGTCGTTGCGCAACCCGGCCTCGAGGTAGCGCTGCAAGCCCATTTCAAACAGCCACAAACTGGTTTGCGCCAGTATCAGGCCGACAATCACCATCACGCTGATCAGGCCCAGGCTCAAGCGCCGCTGGATCGACCTCAACGCGCTTGCCCGCCAAAGAGGTAACCCTGGCCGCGACGGGTTTCGATCACACTTTTGCCGAGTTTGCGCCGCAGGTGATTGACGTGGACTTCCAGCACGTTGGAATCGCGCTCGGTTTCACCGTCGTAGAGGTGTTCGGCGAGGTGGCTTTTGGAAAGGATTTGTTCGGGGTGCAGCATGAAATACCGCAGCAAGCGAAACTCGGCAGCGGTGAGCTGAATGTCCGCGCCATCGCGAACCACGCATTGACGGCCCTCATCCAGATGCAGCCCTGCGGCTTTTAACGTTGGTTGATTGACCTGACCGTGGGAGCGGCGCAACAAGGCCTGGATGCGTAAATGCAGTTCTTCGGGATGGAACGGTTTGGTCAGGTAATCGTCGGCACCGGCCTTCAGGCCCTCGATGCGTTCGGACCAGGAACCGCGCGCGGTGAGGATCAACACCGGCGTCGCCAGACCGCCGGCGCGCCATTGGGCCAGCACGTCGAGGCCCGGCACCCCCGGCAAACCGAGGTCGAGAATGATCAGGTCATAGGGCTCGGTACTGCCCTGATGCACTGCGTCGCGACCATCGGCCAGCCAGTCCACCGCATACCCTTGGCGATTCAGGCCAGCCAACACTTCGTCGGCCAGGGGCACGTGATCTTCCACCAGAAGCAAACGCATCGATCAATCTTCCTTGTCTTTCAATAAACGGCCCGTGGCGGCATCGAGGTCGAGCTCGCGGACGACGCCTTCGGTGGTGAGCAACTCGACTTCATAAATATAGATCTCGTGCTTCTCTTCGAGCTCGGCTTCCAGCAGTTTCGCTCCGGGATAGCGGTCCAGCGCCTGCTGCAACAGTTGCTCGAGCGGCAAGATCACGCCCTGTTGGCGCAGGCGCAGGGCCTCGTCCTGGTCGAGGTCGCGGGCCATCGCCACTGAGCCAACAACCAGCAGCGCCAGCGCCCATCGGCTGCCGATGCGCCACCGTGTAAAAGAAAACAGCGTCATTACGAATCCTGATGATCCTTGAGTACTTGCCCACTGACAGCGTCTAATTCCAGATCCCAATCGATGCCCTGCGGGTCGCGCAGTTCAATCTGGTAGATGTACTTGCCGTACTCTTCTTCCAGCTCGGTTTCGGTGACGGTGGAACCCGGATGTTTGGCCAATGCGGTGGCGTTGAGCTTTTCGAACGACACAATGGTACCAGCGTCGCGCAGTCTCAAGGCTTCATCCGGCCCCAGATCGCGCGCGTGGGCGATGCTGGTGGTAAGCGTGAGGATGGACGCGGTGAACAGGGCAGTCAGGGTTTTCATGGGTGTCTCCGTATTCTTTTATGTGTTGCCTACGGGGGCCACCTTAGCGATAAGAACTTAATTGAAACTGAATTGCCATCATTGGCCACAGCAAGCTGTCACATAATTAACTGCTTGCCAGACATAGAGACCGGTATGACCGCCATCCACATCAAGTTCCCCTCCCTGACGCTCAAGGCCGGGCCGCGTGCCCTGGCGCGCATTCGTGAAAACGGCTTGAAAGCTGCGGATGTCGGCACATTACCGGGCGCTGCCGGTGGCCCGAAGGCGTTGGGGATTCAGGGGCTGGACCTGGCGTTGTTCGGCCAGTGGTTGCCGTCGGCGCCACGGGAGCGCTCGCTGATCGGGGCGTCGGTGGGGTCCTGGCGCTTCGCCAGTGCCTGCCTGCCGGACGCGGCCGAAGGTATTCGCCGCCTCGGTCACCTCTACACCGAGCAAAATTTCGCCAAGGGCGTGACCATGGCGCAGATTAGCCAGAGCTCGCGGCGCATGCTTGATGACTTGCTCGACGGCCGCGATGCCGCCCTGCTCGACAACCCCCATTACCGCCTGAACATCATGGTGGTCAAAAGCCACGGCCTGCTCGCGGACGATCACCGCGGTCGCCTGGGCTTGGGCCTGTCATCGGTGATTGCCGATAACCTGCGCGGCCGTGCCCGGCTATCGCGGCATTTCGAGCGACTGATCATCCACGACCCGCGCCTGGCGCCACCGCTCGATGCGCTGCACGATTTCCCGTCGCGATTCGTTGCCCTGGATGCCGGCAATCTGCGCCAGGCCCTGCTCGCGTCCGGGTCGATCCCGATGGTGATGGAAGGCGTTCGTGATCTGCCGGGGGCTGGCGCCGGCATGTTTCGCGACGGCGGCCTGCTCGACTACCACCTCGACCTGCCCTACAGCGGCGATGACATCGTGCTCTATCCGCATTTCACCGACCGGGTGATTCCCGGCTGGTTCGACAAGACCCTGCCCTGGCGGCGCGCCTGCCCGGCACGCCTGCAGAATGTGTTGTTGCTGGCGCCGTCCAGGGAATACCTGGCGCGCCTGCCCTACGGCAAACTGCCGGACCGCAACGACTTCAAACGCTTCATGGGTGACGCCCCGAGCCGGCAGAAATACTGGCGTACGGCGATGGATGAAAGCCGTCGGCTGGGCGATGAGTTTCTCGAACTGGCGGCCAACGGTCGCCTTGGCGAGCGCTTGCTGACCCTTTAGTCAAGACAAGCTGGTAAACTCGCCGCCTGCCCGAATCGCTACGGCGAACGTCACCTGAACAGAGCTGAAAACACTGTGGAAATTTTCAAAGAGTTTACCTTCGAATCCGCCCACCGCTTGCCCCACGTCCCGGACGGCCACAAGTGCGGACGCCTGCACGGCCACTCGTTCAAAGTGGCGATTCACCTGAGCGGCGACCTCGATCCGCATACGGGCTGGATCCGCGACTTCTCGGAGATCAAGGCGATCTTCAAGCCGTTGTATGAGCGTCTGGACCACAACTACCTGAACGACATTCCTGGCCTGGAAAACCCGACCAGTGAAGTGTTGGCCAAATTCATCTGGGCTGAACTCAAACCCCTGCTGCCGGAACTCAGCGCGATTCGCATTCACGAGACGTGCACCAGCGGTTGCATCTACCGCGGCGAATAAAGCGACTTCCCTGCAAGGGGAAATGCGTTTTGTCCGAGAACCGGAAAACAGCCTTCATTGGCTGTTTTTTTATGCCTATGCTTTTTGGCTCGCACCCGCCAAGAGGACACGCACATGACTGAATGGCCACTGGCTCAAACCTATCGCTTCAAAGGGCACTCCGTTCGCTACGCCGTGCGTGGCGATGGCCCGCCACTGGTGTTCGTGCATGGCACGCCCTTCTCTTCCTATGTCTGGCACCGGATTGCGCCGCACTTCATCACCACCCACCGGGTGCACTATTTCGATCTGCTGGGCTATGGGCAGTCGGAAAAAATCGATGGCGACGTATCCCTGGGCGTTCAGAACGAATTGCTCGCGCAGTTGCTGGAGCACTGGGGTCTGGTCAGCCCCGACGTCGTCGCCCATGACTTTGGCGGCGCGACCGCCTTGCGCACACATCTGCTCAACGGGAAGGATTACCGCAGCCTGACGCTGATCGACCCGGTGGCGCTGACACCTTGGGGCTCACCTTTCGTGCAGCATGTGCGACAGCATGAGGCGGCGTTCAGCGGCCTGCCCGATTACATCCAGCGGGCCATCGTGCCGACCTATATTCGCGGGGCAATCAAGCGCGACATCCCCGACAACGAACTCGCACCCTACGTGCAACCCTGGCTCGGTGATCCCGGCCAAGCGGCGTTCTACCGGCAGATTGCGCAGATGGACGAGCGCTACACCCGCGAGGCTGAGAGCCTGTACCCGACCATTCGCTGCCCGGTGCAGATTCTGTGGGGTGAGGACGATCAGTGGATTCCCATCGAACGCGGGCGCGCCTTGCAGCAACTGATACCCGGCGCGCAATTCCATCCGGTCCCCAACGCCGGGCACCTGGTGCAGGAAGATGCCCCCGAGGCCATCATCGCAGCGCTATTGAGATTCTTGCCCCTGCTAAAATCCGCCTGACCAAAGCCAATCTCCTGTGGGAGCGACCAGGCTCGCAACCACATTTGATCTGCGCCGATCAACCGGGCTAACGTAAGGGTATTGAACCTCTAAAAGGACGCTCCTGATGCACATCATCAACGCCCGGTTGCGCAACCAGGAAGGCCTGCATGAGTTGCACCTGGAAAACGGCCTGATCAGCAACGTCGCCCGCCAGATCGAGGCGCCGACCCTGGGCCCGAACGATCTGGATGCCGGCGGCAATCTGGTGGTGCCGCCCTTCGTCGAGCCGCACATCCACCTCGACGCGACCCTGACCGCCGGCGAACCGCGCTGGAACATGAGCGGCACGCTGTTCGAGGGCATCGAATGCTGGGGCGAGCGCAAGGCGACCATCACCCTGGAAGACACCAAGACCCGGGCGAAAAAAACCATCCAGGACCTGGCGGCCCACGGCATCCAGCACGTGCGCACCCATGTCGACGTCACCGATCCGCAGCTGACCGCCCTCAAAGCGATGCTCGAAGTGCGCGAGGAAAGCCGGCACCTGGTGGACATGCAAATCGTCGCGTTCCCCCAGGAAGGCATCGAGTCTTATCGCAACGGCCGGGACTTGATGGAGGAAGCAATCCACATGGGCGCCGACGTGATCGGCGGCATCCCGCATTTCGAGTACACCCGCGATCAGGGCGTCAGTTCGGTAAAGTTCCTGATGGACCTGGCCGAACGCACCGGATGCCTGGTGGACGTGCACTGCGATGAAACCGACGACCCGCACTCACGCTTTCTCGAAGTGCTCGCCGAAGAAGCCCGCAGCCGCGACATGGGCTCGCGGGTCACCGCCAGCCACACCACAGCCATGGGCTCCTACGACAACGCCTACTGCGCCAAACTGTTTCGTCTGCTCGGGCATTCGGGCATCAGTTTCGTTTCATGCCCCACGGAGAGCATCCACCTGCAGGGCCGCTTCGATAATTTCCCGAAACGCCGGGGCGTGACCCGGGTCAACGAGCTGCTCGAAGCCGGCATGAACGTGTGTTTCGGCCAGGACTCGATCGTCGACCCGTGGTATCCACTGGGTAACGGCAACATTTTGCGAGTACTCGAAGCGGGGTTGCACATTTGCCACATGCTCGGTTATCGCAACCTGCAAAGTGCGCTGGATCTGGTGACCGACAACAGCGCCAAGGCCCTCGCCCTAGGTGACCGCTACGGACTGGAACCGG
The DNA here is from genome assembly GCF_001945365.1 of Pseudomonas reinekei. GTDB lineage: Bacteria > Pseudomonadota > Gammaproteobacteria > Pseudomonadales > Pseudomonadaceae > Aquipseudomonas > Aquipseudomonas reinekei. Next base: position 100,537 of record NZ_MSTQ01000014.1, on the reverse strand, counting down.
GCCGCCCGGCGAACCTGCTGATTCTTTCCGCCGAAAATGACTACGAGGTGATCCGCAGCCAGGGGTTGCCGCTGTATTCGGTACGTGGGGGCAAGGTGTTGATGAAGCGAACGATGCCGGTGGTGAAGTTCCCCGGGCTGGATTGATCTTCGGCTTTAAATCCATTTGGGTCATCGCTCGTCGATTCGTCATCGGTTATGTACCGTGGCGTCAAACTGGCGATAACCAAATGTAAAAATCACACGAAAAAGAATCTAAGGACTAGCATCGCAGAAAACACCACTCCACCTACAATCCACGGCGCTATCAACTTCCGCTTAAGGTCTAGCGGTAAATTCAACAACTCATCCTTTTCTATAAGACCGCGTTTTTCGCATAACCTGGGTATCAAAAAAATTGTTGCAATCGACCCACACCTGAGTACCTTCCCAATCAGACCCAAACCAGAGAATGCTTCACGATTATTTACCACGAACTTACTTCTATCTAAGTAACTTTCTATTATTTCCGTGTATCGACTGGAGAACAGAAATATCCACACCAAGACTAAAAACATCAAGAATATTAAGAACAATGAAATAAAACCCAAAACAACCGTCATCTTTGAAAATACTCATAATCTACGTCCCCCCTTCTCACCCATATCTCCACCCCTCTCTCCTCCTGCCAAACCGCCTACTTCACTCCCTACAGCCACTCAAGCTTGCGCACCGAATCCGCCAGCCACAATCAACAAAGACAAGTAAAAATCAAACAAAAAAAAGCCAAAGAACAAACATTGCAAAAAACAATACACCTCCTGCAATCCAAGGCGCTAACAGCCTTCGCTTAAGGTAAACAGGCAAATTGGATAACTCGTCTTTTTCTATAAGGCCACGTCTCTCGCAGAGTTTAGGGATCAAAAATATTAATGCTATGGAGCAATTCCTGATAACCGTCCCAATTAATCCCACACTTTCAAATACGGCTCGATTATGCTGCACGATTTTACTATCACTTAGATAACCCTCTATTATCTCCGTAAATCGATAACAAGATAAAAACAGCCAGCACATTACTACAAACATGGCAACCATGATTAATGTCGAAATAATCGCAAACGCAATATCACTCACCTTGGCAGTAACTCACAAACGACTTTCGCTTCTCTCACCATATTTAAATCAATCCCTGCAACACTCCATCAATTTGCCCCTATTAATCATAGAACCTGAAGACCACAAAACAAATCATCAAGCATAAAAAAATCGAATAACGAGCATTGCAAAAAACGACACCCCTCCCATGACATAAGAAATTATCAACATTCGCTTAAGGTTTGGCGGCAATTTCAACAACTCATCCTTTTCTATAAGACCCCGTTTTTCGCATAACCGAGGAATCAGAAACATTGTTGCTACCGATCCATTCCTGAGAACTTTTCCAATCAGACCCAAACCAGAGAATGCCTCACGATTATTCGCTACAAATCGACTTTTACTTAAACACTCCTCAATCAACTCCGTGTACCGATAAGAAAATATCAACATCCAAAAAATAGCTACAAATGCCATAAAGTATATGAACAGTATTATTAACAGAAGCACTGAATCACTCATTTCTGCCAGCACTCAAACGCTTCATCCGAAATACACCGCAATGAAAAACCACCGACAACCAAATTTAAAAAATCAAACGAAAAAAATTCTTATGACTAACATTGCAAAAAAAACCACTCCACCTACAATCCACGGCGCTATTAACTTTCGCTTAAGGTCTAGCGGTAAATTCAACAGTTCGTCTTTTTCTATCAAGCCACGTCTTTCGAATACGCGGGGACAAAGGAACATTAATGCAATCGATCCATTCCTCATAGCGCTACCAATCAACCCCAACCCCGAAAATGCTTCACGATTATTAACCACAAACTTACTTTTATCCAAGTAACCCTCTACAATTTCCGTGTATCGACTGGAAAACAGAAATATCCACACCAAGACTAAAAACATCGAAAATATTAAAAACAATGAAATAAAACCCAGAAAAACTGTCATTATTCAAAATACTCATAGATTAAGTCACCGCCCCTCTCACCCATTTTCCCACCGACCTCTCCTCCTGCCCAACCGCCTAGTCCACTCCCTACTACCGAGCAAGCTAGTGCGCCGGCCCCGCCGGTAACGACTCCGATGGCAACGGCACATCCGGCTGACGCTGCGAGCCCCCCAACCATTCCTCCGAAAGATCCACCAAACAGGCCCCCGGACAACTTCCCTCCTTCTACATATTTAGCTTTCCTGCATTGATCCTCACGCCCAGTCGTGCATGCATTATAAATTGAGGCACCTGTCGCGGTGACACTCAGACCGACTCCAAGATATGTACCCTTTTTCATGAGGCTCGAAGCTTTCGCCACGCCATTAATGGTTTCAGCGTAGCCGGCTATGGTTCCTGTATGCAGGTAGCTTTTGGTGGAGATGCCCAGCATGTCCTTGATCGAGCCTTGGTTACGTAAACCGGACCCAAATCGGGCAAAGCTTTTTAATTGACCATCAAGCTTCTCAAATAGCGCCTTACGCTTTGCATAAAAAGCGTCTCGACTGCCAGCGCCACCACTTCTGGGAAGTTCACCATGAGCGGTTTCAATATTTTCGAGGGTTTTCTTGATGCCATCCAGGTGCTTGCTCCAGGCGCCCCCCACCGCGCCAATCCCTACGGATGAATAACCAAGAATCCTTGTCAAAAGCTCGTGATTTTCAACTAAAAAACCATCACTCTGCATTCCATTAGTCATAATCGCCAAATGGACTTCCAACGCTTTGCGCATATAAAACGCTTCTTCGGCGGTGCAGATCGATACTGAATCATCACCAACAATGATTATTTCGCCGGGCAATACAACTGTATTGACTACATGCGAATTCAGCACATCAAACTTGACACTGGATTTCTTCCCAAGATTCAAATTCGACTTTAAATATGAATATGGCTGCACATGCTCATTGATAAAAATGTAGGCCTTTGACATCAGCTAAACCTCACGAGCATTTTTTGTTTGCAATACGATCCCACCCACCGGCCACGTTTCCGCCGCCTGCGCCGTCCGTACGTTTTTGCTGGGTGTAGATCGTTTTTATGCGCCCGTAATCAAGGCTGATCGTTTCAGTAGGGACTCCATCATTTGCAACTTGCGAATAACTGGAGATGATTACCTCTTCCAGCTGAATCTCGAAGTACTTGAGTTTTTCGCCTCCTGCGCGGTGCAACCTCAATACAACATCTTTCGGATGTTCACCTGCGCAACTGGCTTCCAGGAGTTTGCTACTGGATTTATCCAGGGTTTTGGTAAACGTAAAATCGGAAACGGTGGTACACCCGGAAGAAGCGCCCCCCGCAGAACTGGCCGTAGCCGAGGTTCCCTGCTGGGTGCCGAAGCGGTAGCCGGTAATTTCGATCCAATCCCTGTGTTGCTCATCAAGCGCTTCACCCGGGATACCATTGATTTTCAAAAAAGCATCAAATGCCATGCCACCGTTCCTTGGCAGTGGAGTTGGAAGTCAACTCCGTCATGAGCAAATCTACAACTTTCTCTATAAAGAATGATTTGACTTACACGTCCTGAATACAGTGAAAAAGACCTTTCCTATGTCGCTCTGTCAGATTTCTGTAGGACATGTCCACAGGTGCCGGGTTTACTCTGGGTGGCGATCCGAAAACGGCGACATCAGAGTCAACTCACCAACCGAGCCGTACCAAACAGGCTGACCCGACTCAATTCCCCCCGCTCTTGCTCCAGCAGGATTGGCGCCGTACCACCGGGCATCGTCACCCTCACCTCTCCGGCACTCACCCAACCCACCCGCCACGCCGCACACGCCACCGCGGTGGCGCTGGTGCCCGACGATGCTGTCGGCCCTTCGCCGCGCTCGAATACCCGCGCGGTCACACACTGCCCGCCCTCATGCATCGCCCATTGGAGATTGATCCCCGCCGGGCACGGTTGTCCTGCACCGGTTGGCATGGCATAGGCGATGCGTGTCAGCCCTTCGTCCAACACCGGCTCGCGCATTTGTTCATTGCTCGGTAACGCATCCGCGCGGTCCACCAGCGTCACGCAATGCGGATTACCCACCCGCGCAAATTGACTGCGCGTCCACGCGCCGTTCAACGCTGCCAACGGCAGCACATGGCTCAGCTCACGACCCTTGAACGTCACGCTTTCAACGCCCTGCGCACTCACCGCCTGCGGGCCGAAAGCCGGTTGCCCCAAATCGAGCCAGAAGCCTTGCACCCCGTCGACCTGCGCCGCCTTCACCGACGTTTCCCCCGGTGAAACCAAATCGGTCTTGTCATGATGAACCCTGAGCACGCACGCCTGGTCCCGGGGCAATAGCCCTTGGTCACTCAGCGCTTGGGAGAAGATCGTCAGGCCGTTGCCACTGCGTTCGGCAAGCGTGCCATCGGTGTTGACGATCAACACGTCGAAGGGTGGCAAGGACTGGAACGGACCAACCAGCAAACCATCACTGCGATGATCCTTGCTGCCGGGAGGCTGCTCGCCCGGCGCCCAGGAACAGCACGCCTCGATAGCCGCCAATGCCCAGCCCTCGCGGGTTTGCGCAGCCTGGCTGGCTTGATCCGGCAAGTCTATGCCTTGGCTGCGCAGCGCTTGCGGCGCCACCACCCTGTAGATGTTGCCTCGTGCATCGTAAAGCCGCGTCATGTTTCGGTCCTGAGGTCAGCCAGCCAAGAGCCGGTACTTTAGGGCCACACGCGAGATCACAGCAAACGCTGTCGAGACAGAGCCGGGGTTACCGCGCTCCCGTTTTTTATCGCGAATGAATGCCACCACCTGTCATTTATGACAGCAGACAACCCACGCGCTCCCGCTCAGAATAGAACACTGGTCACTTTTGCCCGGTGTCAAAATGAAGCACGTTTCCCTGCCTTGCCTGTTAATAACGCTGACCTTGCACGGCGTGGTCATCGCCGACGAACCGGTGCGCAATGGCAGCGGGGAGGAAATCCTGTTGCAGGGTTTTCACTGGAACTCCAGCCGCAACGCGCCGCAAACATGGTACGACGTGCTGGCGCGCATGGCAGGTCAGATCGCTGGCGATGGCTTCACGTCCGTGTGGTTGCCACCGCCCTGGAGCGATGTGTCCGAGTGGAAAACACCTACGGCCGAAGGTGGAGGCGAAGGCTACTTCTGGCACAGTTTCGACAAGACCAGCCGCTACGGTGGAGATGCGCAATTGCGGCAGGCGGCCAGTGCCTTGAATCAGGCCGGCGTGAATGTGGTGTACGACATCGTGCCCAACCACATGAGCGATAAAGCCGTTTACGCGTTGTTCCCCAGGGGCCGAAACGAATGGCGCCACGACTGCGCGCAATGCGATGAAGGCGATGCGTTCATGGACGGCACGGCCGATCTGAACACGGCCAACAGTGAGGTATTCGACGCGTTCAAAAAGGAACTCATCAACCTGCGCGATCAGTACGGTGCCAAGGGCCTGCGCTTTGACTTTGTCCGAGGCTATGCACCGGAAACGGTTGACCGTTGGATGCAGGTATTTGGCGAACGGCAATTTTGCGTCGGCGAGATGTGGAAAGGCCCCGATGAATACCCCGAAGGTGACTGGCGCCGCAAGGCCAGTTGGCAAGATGCGCTCAAGGACTGGTCGGACCGCTCGCGCTGCACAGTGTTCGACTTTGCACTCAAGGAACGCATGCAAAACGGCAACCTCAACCAATGGCGACACGGGCTCAATGGCAACCCGAACCCGGCATGGCGAAAAATCGCCGTGACCTTTGTTGACAACCACGACACCGGTTACTCACCGGGGCCGTTTCAGGGCCAACATCATTGGCCATTGCCGGAGGAGCGCCGCAACCAGGCCTACGCCTACATCCTCAGCAGCCCCGGCACACCGGCGGTGTTCTGGTCGGACATGTACGACTGGCAACGCGGCGAGTTGATCCGCCAGTTAATCCGATTACGCAAGGACGCTGGCATCAAGGCCGACTCCGGGATCGACTTTCATACGCAGTACAGCGGAATGGTTGCCACGACGACCGGCACCCGTAAAAGCCTGGTGATCGCACTCGATTCGGATTTGACGAAACTGCCGGAAGGCATGGGTCAACCGGTACTGACATGGGACGGCGGTAAAATCCGCATCTGGAGCACGCCGGCCGCACAAGCGCTGATTGGCGTTGATTTCAATTGCGACTATGCCGATACCATCCTCGACGAAACCGTTTACGCCGTGGGCTCGTCGCTGGAACTGGGCGCATGGGACCCGCGCCATGCCATTGCCTTGACGTACAACCCGCAAGAGCGCCGCTGGACGCGGGTCATCGACCTGCCCGCAAACCAGGCCATCGAATGGAAATGCATCATGCGCAACAACGACACCGTACGCTGGCAACCCGGCCCGAATGTCAGGTTCACCAGTGGCACGGCCAGCGTCACCCGGGGAACGTTCTAGCGCGCAGCAACAAGGGTTGTGGGCAGCCTTCGAGGTCGCGACAGCTGAACTGATGTGCAAGGATGACGGTCTGCACACCGTCAGCTGCGTTAACAAGGATTTTTCATGACCGCCATCAACTCCCCACCGCTCTTCGTTCCCGGGCGCCTGGAACAAATGTCCACGCGCATCGCCTTTTTTATCGCGGGTGTCGGCATCGCCGCGTGGGCGCCGTTGGTGCCGTACGCCAAGGCGCGGGCCGGGCTGGATGAAGGCACGCTGGGGCTGTTGCTGCTGTGCCTGGGAGTGGGCTCTATTCTGGCGATGCCGATGGCCGGGATCCTCGCCACGCGCTTCGGTTGCCGCAAAGTGGCGACTGGCGGGACGCTGCTGATCTGCGCGGCGCTTCCGCTGCTGGCCACGGTGTCATCGATTCCGGCCTTGATCGGCACGCTGTTTATGTTCGGCGCGGGGCTCGGCACGGTGGATTCAACGGTCAACCTGCAAGCCGTTATCGTCGAACGCGCCAGCGGCAAGAACATGATGTCGGGGTTTCACGGTCTGTTCAGCCTCGGCGGGATCGTCGGCGCGGGGGGTGTCAGTGGCCTGCTTGGCCTGGGATTGTCGCCGCTGGGCGCGATGCTGGTGGTGATCGTCCTGCTGCTGGCTGCACTGCTGAAAGCTGCGCCACACATGTTGCCCTACGGCAGCGACAGTTCCGGGCCGGCGTTCGCCGTTCCCCATGGCATCGTGCTGTTCATCGGCGGCATGTGCTTCATCGTGTTCCTCGCCGAGGGTGCTGCGCTGGACTGGAGCGCAGTGTTTCTGGCGCAAGAGCGGGGAATTGATAAGGCGTATGCAGGGCTTGGTTACGCAGCGTTTGCCTTGACCATGACGGCCGGACGTTTGACCGGTGACAAAATCGTTCGGCGGTTGGGCGCCACACGGGTGATGGTGTTCGGTGGACTGACAGCAGCAGCCGGGCTGTGTCTGGCGACCTTTGCCCCAAGCTGGGAAGCGGCGCTGGCCGGTTATGCGCTGCTCGGCGCCGGTTGCTCGAACATCGTACCGGTGCTGTACACCGCCGTGGGCAAGCAAACCGTCATGCCGGAAAGCGTCGCCGTGCCGGCCATTACCACGTTGGGTTATGCAGGAATTCTTGCGGGGCCTGCGGTGATCGGCTTTGTCGCCCATGCGGCCAGTTTGAGTTTTGCCTTTGGCCTGATGGCCGTGTTGCTGGTGGCGGTGGCGATTGGCGGGAAGGTGTTGAAAGTCTGAGGGCATCGCTGGCAAGCCGGCGCCCACAGAGTTCGCGGTGCACACAGCTTAGGTGTACGACTACGATCCTGTGGCAGCTGGCTTGCCAGCGATCAACGCTCCCCGGTCTATCAGAACCCCACGCTGGCCTGCACATAGAACGTACGCGGCGCACCCACGTACATGCCCGCGTTGTTATCGCTGGAGCGGGTGAAATACTGCTTGTCGAAGATGTTTTTCACCCCCGCGCCGACCTTCAGGTTCGACACCTGCGGACCGAAGTCATAGCCGCCACGCACGTTCCAGGTGACGTAGCCCGGAATGTCGCCGTACTGGCCATCGGCAGTGCCTTCAGTGATGTAGTTGTTGGTGAAGCTACCGTCGGCATTCACAGCCACGCCCGGCGAGCGCTGTTTGGACTGGGCGAAGGCATCGACGTTATAGGTCCAGCGATCAATGTCGTAGCGCAGGCCAGCGGTGGCCACCTGGCGCGAGTAGAACGGCAGGTCGCGGCCCTTGAAGTCCGGAATCTCGCCTTCATAGACGGCGCGGGTGTAGGTGAAGCCAGCGTTGGCGGTCAGGCCCTCCAGACGCGGGTCCAAGGCGGCCATGTCGTAGTGCACCGACGCTTCAACACCCCGGTGAGTGGTCGCGCCAAGGTTGGTCCAGCCCGCATCGTTGCTGATGTACTGCAACTCTTTATCGAAGTCGATGTAGAACAGCGTCACTTCGCCGCCCCACACCTCATCGTTGTAGCGCGTGCCGATTTCGTAGGTCTTGGCTTTTTCCGGCTCCAGGCCGTTGGCGGTGCTGTCACCCGTGCCGCCCTGACCAAGCTGGAAATACTGCAGGCTGCCGAACGAGGTTTCGTAGTTGGCGAACAGTTTCCACGCATCGGAGATGTGATACATCACGCTCAGCGCCGGCAACGGCTCGTTGCTTTCGATGCTGCGGTTCTTTTCCGGTACAGGCCGGCCGGCGGTGTCGAGTACCGGGCGGTCATGCCAGTCGGTGCTGATGTGTTCAAAGCGAATGCCGGGGGTGACGGTCCAGTTGCCAACGTCGATCTTGTTATCGACGTACACCGAGTTGGCCTCGGTGCCGCCGGTACGGTCCTGGTAGACATGGCCATCGGAACCCGGACGCGCCACCGGTTCGTTGGCGCTGTTCAGCGCCAGACGGCTGGCCTCTTCGTGCATGGCCTCTTTCAGATAGCGATAACCGACACTGACTTCCTGGGTGGTCGGGCCGACGTCAAACACATGGGACACCCGTGGTTCAATGCCGAAGGTGTAGTAGGTACGCGGAAACGAACCGATGGTTTTCTGATCGCGGGCAGCGATGTTGCTGCCGCGAAAACTGTCGGTGTAATAGGTCAGCACTTCGGCCTGGGTGCGGTCGTCGAGCTGGCGGATCCACTTGAACGACACGTCCTTGCGGCGGCCGCTGAAGTTGTCGTTATTGCGGTCGGACTGGAACGGATCGGCGTCGTATTGCGCCTGGGTCAAGCCGCCGGGCATGTCGGCGCTGGCGTCGTAATAGTGGAAATTGAGACTGAAATCGTCCACATCAGTGGGCGCCCAATGGGTCTTGAGCATCACGTCGTCGATGTCGTTGCCGTTGTTGCGCTCACGGTAGCCGTTGCCGTTGACACCCGAATACAACAGCGCCACGCCCATGCCGTTGTCGGCGGTGCCGCCGGCAAATAACGTGTCGATGTGCTTCCAGCCGCCGTGCTGGGAGGTTTCCAGGGTAGTGCCGATTTCCGCCGAGGCTTTTTCCGGGATCGCGCGGGTCACGAAGTTGATCACACCGCCAACGTTCTGTGGTCCGTAACGCACGGAACCGGCACCGCGCACCACGTCGATGCTGTCGAGGTTGCCAGAGGAAATCGGTGCCATGGACAGCTGCGGCTGGCCGTATGGCGCGAACGCGGCAGGCACGCCGTCGATCAGCACGGTGGAGCGTGGTGACAGACGCGACGTCAGGCCGCGAACGCCGACGTTCAGGGAAATATCGCTGCCACCGGTGCCATTGGCCTCCTGCACTTGCACACCCGGTATGCGCTTCAGCACATCGCCGACGTTCATCGCGCCCTGTTCGATCATCGCTTCGCGGCGGATCACGGTCCGCGCGCCCGGGTGGTTCTGCACCACGGCGGCATCGGCGTCACCGAGCCAGTCGCCGACCACCTTGATGTCGGTCACGCCCAATTCCAGCGGACCGCTGGCCACCGCCGTCGGGGCTGGCAACAAAGTCACCGAACCTTCATCGATCCGGTATTGCAGGCCGCTGCCTTGCAACAACTGGCGCAGCGCTTCCTCCGGCGAAATATTGCCGTCCACCGCTGGCGCCTGCTTGCCGGCCACCCGTTCAGGGCTGAAAAAAACCTGCAACGACGTTTGCTGGCCCAGCTCACTCAAGGCCTGACCCAATGGCTGCGCCCGAATATGAATGGCATCGGCCGCAAAAGCCTGGGGCATCGCAACCTTGACCGCCAGCGCGAGTGCCAGCGGCAACCAGGGAAGTTTGTTGTTTTTAGTGGTGGATTTTTTCACGTCGAACGTAGTCCTGTGGATCGCAAAAGTGTGCGCTTGTTAATGCAAACCAGTTGCAGTTGAACAGGAAGACGATGAACTCGAAAAAAACCTGAATTTATTTTGAAATTATTTCCTGACTGCCGTCATCGAGGGTACGCACGGCCACCGGAAGGATGCCCGGCAGGGCCTTGAGCAACGCATCGGTGTTGTCGGATCTGAATACGCTGGTCAGGCGCAGCTTGCCGATTGCCGGGCTGCCAACCTTGAGCGGCTTGTCTCGATAGCGCGAGACTTGCTCGGCAACGTCGGCCAGGCTGGCGTTGTTGAACACCAGTTTGCCGTTGCGCCAGGCGGTCAGCTCGGCCGGATTGACCGCATAGGCCGCCGCGACTTTCCCGTGCGCATCGACATGGGTGCCCAGCCCGGCAGTGAGGCTGACGAAATCATTGTCCGCGGCATCGTGCCCCTGGACCTTGACGGTGCCCTGCTCGACCACGACTCGGGTTTCGGTGGCGCCACGGCGCACATCGAAACGAGTGCCGGTGACGGTGACCTTGCCGCTGCCGGCATCGACGACGAAGGGCCGCCGGGTGTCATGCTCGACGCTGAACATCGCCTCGCCTTCGGCCAACTCGATGCTGCGACGGTCCTTCTCGAAGCGCACCTGAATGCGACTGCGGCTGTCCAGATCGATCACCGAACCATCGGGCAACGCCACATGACGCCGCTCGCCAAGCGCCGTGGAAAATTCTGCAGTGTACGGCGACGGTCGGTCCAGGCCACTGAACAGTCCCAATCCGAGCGCCACCGCCAGCACACTGGCGGCCACCGCATAGCGCCCCATGGGGCGACGCTTGTGGCGCATCTGGGTGTCCTGACACAGCGCTTGCAGGCGGGCGGCAGGCACCAGGTCGGCGGCCTTCCACAGCCCCTGGAGCAATTCGAATTCGTGTCGGTGTTGAGGATGTTCGTCCAGCCAGGTTTCGAACCGGACCTGCGCTTCGGTATCGACGACGGGGTCCTGCAAACGCACAAACCAACGCGCCGCGTCATCACGAACGGTTGTTTGCCCGCACGCACAAGCACGAGTATCCATCATGGAAGTTCCTGTTTGGCTGGGGATGAAAAATGGCCGCCGACCCGCCTTATGCAGGCGCGGTACCTCATGGCTGCAACCCTTCCAGACGGTCGCGCAGATGCCGCAGCGTGCGGATCATATACTTTTCCACCATGTTCTTGGACAGACCCAGGCGTACGGCGATTTCAGCCTGGGTCAGGCCTTCGATTTTCTGCCAGACAAATACCTTGCGGCAGTTGATCGGCAGCTCGGTGAGCGCGCGTTCGATGGAGTCGGCCAACTGGATCGCATGCATGAAGTGCTCCGGGTCGCCGGTCGACGACACACTGAGATCAATCGCCTCTGACTCCATGGCGCCCCGCCGATCCTCACGCCGATAACCGTCCACTGCGATGTTGCGCGCGGTCTGATGCAGGTAGGCCCGAGGTTGTTCCACCGCCGTCGAATCCGATTCAAGCACCCGCACAAAGGTATCGTGGGCCAGATCCTCAGCCTGCTGACGGTTTCTCAGGCGACGGGTCCAGGTGCCAACCAACTCTTCGTAATGCTCGAAAAAGCCGTGTCTGCGGGGCAGCTTGGGGATCATTTCGGTGTGCTGTGGAGACGGGGGCGTGAATAGTAATGTTTCCTATTAACCCATGGCAACGATTTGCGAACTGGCGCCTGCAAAGGCAGGTATCCCAAGCAATTTGGCAGAAATCCAAATGCAGTCAGCGACGGGTTGTAGCAAAGTGCAAGAATGCCAGTCACCGGCTTTTCCCCAGGAATGCACACATGCCCAGTAACCACGCATCGCCCAAAAGATCACCGCTTGCCCGCCTCGCCCTGGCCATTTCCCTGAGCGCCCTCGGCCTGCCTTTCTGGGCCGGCAATGCCCAGGCCCACGGCGGTCAGGCAGAAATGGTTCCCCTGCAAGCGGGTCTGGAAGCGTTTGGTGCCACGGTCAAGTGGGACGATTATTCGAACCTGTTCACCATTGCCAAGGACGGGGTCTACCTCAAGGTCAAGCCCGACAGCAAAGTGGCCATGCTCAACGGCAAACGTATCGAGCTGACGGTGCCGGTGGTGTTCAAGCACCACACCGCGTTCATGTCCAAGGATTTCATCAACCAGGTGTTCCAGTCCGGCCTGGACAAGACCTTCGTCGTCGAAACCCGCCCCAGCCCGCTCAACCCGTTGAGCGCTGCGGAAATCACGGCGGCAGTGGACATCCTCAAGCAATCGGAACACTACAAGCCGGGCTTTCGTTTCACCGAAGTCTCGGTCAAGGAACCGCCGAAGGATCAGGTGTGGAACTTCATCTACACCGGGCAAAACGTCACCCAGCCGCGCCAGGCCTCAATCGTGGTGCTGGACGGCAAGCATGTGATCGAAGCGCTGGTGGATCTGGACAGCCAACAACTCAAGTCCTGGAAACCGGTGCAAGGCGCCCACGGCATGCTGTTGCTGGACGATTTCGCCACGGTGCAAACCGCCGTGGAAACCAGTCCGGAATACGCGCAAGCCCTGGCCAAGCGCGGTATCAATGATGTGAAGAAGGTTGTAGCCACACCGCTGACTGTCGGCTACTTCGACGGCAAGGACGGCCTGGCGCAGGACAAGCGCCTGCTGAAAATCGTCAGCTACCTGAATGTCGATGACGGCAATTACTGGGCGCACCCGATCGAAGGGCTGGTGGCGATTGTCGATCTGGAACAGAAAAAACTGATCAAGATCGAAGACGAAGCCCTGATTCCAGTGCCGATGAAACCCACGCCTTATGACGGGCGTGGGCGCCAGGGCGTGGCGGTCAAGCCGCTGGAAATCATCGAGCCGGAGGGCAAGAACTACACCATCAGCGGTAACAGCATTCACTGGCAGAACTGGGACTTCCACGTGCGCCTCGACTCGCGGGTCGGGCCGATCCTGTCCACCGTCACTTATGACGACAAGGGCAAGAAACGCAAAATCATGTACGAAGGCTCGCTGGGCGGGATGATCGTGCCTTACGGCGACCCGGATGTCGGCTGGTACTTCAAGGCCTACCTCGATTCCGGCGAATACGGCATGGGCACCCTGACCTCGCCGATTGCCCGCGGCAAAGACGCCCCGGAAAACGCCGTGTTGCTGGACGCCACCATCGCCGACTACACCGGCGCACCGACCGCGATTCCCCGCGCCATTGCGGTGTTCGAGCGCTACGCCGGGCCAGAGTACAAACACCAGGAAATGGGCCAGCCCAACCTCAGCACCGAGCGTCGTGAACTGGTGGTCCGCTGGATCAGTACCGTGGGCAACTACGACTACATCTTCGACTGGGTCTTCCAGCAGAACGGCACCCTCGGCATCGACGCCGGCGCCACCGGGATCGAAGCGGTCAAGGGTGTGAAAACCAGGACCATGCACGAAGACACCGCCAAGGAAGACACGCGCTACGGCACCCTGCTCGACCACAACATCGTCGGCACCACGCACCAGCACATCTACAACTTCCGTCTCGATATGGACGTCGACGGCGAGCAGAACTCACTGGTGGAAGTGAACCCGGTGGTGCTGCCCAACGACCGTGGCGGACCGCGCACCAGTACCATGCAGACCGAGACCAAAGTGGTCACCAGCGAACAACAGGCGGCGCAGAAATTCGACCCGTCGACCGTGCGCCTGCTGACCAACTTCAGCAAGGAAAACAAAGTCGGCAACCCGGTTTCCTATCAGTTGATTCCGTATGCCGGCGGCACGCACCCGGTGGCCAAGGGTGCCAATTTCGGCAAGGACGAATGGCTCTATCACCGCCTGAGTTTCATGGACAGACAACTGTGGGTAACGCAATACAACCCGGAGGAAAAGTACCCGGAAGGCAAGTACCCGAATCGGTCGGACAAAGACTCGGGCTTGGGGCAATTCACCCAGGATAACCAGTCCATCGAGAACACCGATGACGTGGTCTGGCTGACCACCGGCACCACCCACATCGCCCGCGCCGAGGAATGGCCGATCATGCCGACCGAGTGGGTGCATGTGCTGCTCAAGCCGTGGAATTTCTTCGATGAAACGCCGACGCTGAACCTCAATTCACCGAAGTAACCATGCAATGACCCCTGTAGGAGCTGGCTTGCCAGCGCCTACAGGATTATTCGGTGCTCATGAAAATGCCTCAGGCGTACTGCTTGCGATATTCCCCCGGCGCAATGCCAAAGCGCGACTTGAACGCCGTCGAAAAATAACTCGAATCAGAAAACCCCCACGAGTAACCCAGCACCGACAACTTCTGATCCTTGCCCGATTGCCGCAGCGATTCGGCGCACAGGTCAAGGCGTCGGTTCTTGATATAGCGCGCCACCACCAGGCCTTTCTTGGCAAACATGCGGTACAGGCCACGAGTCGACATGCCGACCTCCCGCGCCAGCCATTCCGGGCACAGCTCTTCCGAGCGGATGTGCTGATCGATAACACTCAGGGTCTTGCGGAAGGTGCGCTCGTGCGGGTCCGTGCAATCCTCGGTGTGGCTGATGGCGGGCCGCAGCAAGCTGACAATGGCTTCCAGGGTCGCTTCGCTTTCTTGCCGGGTCAGGTGTTGTTGACGCGTGACATCAAGGATCAGCCGGTGCGACAACATGGCGATCGGTGAGGTTGCTGCAATCCGCTGGCCGCATTTGACCGGGTTGAAGCGCAAGGTTTGCTCGACCAGTTGATAAGGCAGGATCAGCGACAACTGCCGGGAGTTTTCGCTGTAGGTGAAGTCACTGGGTCGCGAGGCATCAATGAGCGTGATGTCGCCAGCGGACAACAGCACCTTGTCGTCACCCTGGGCCATGCCCGCGCTGCCATCGAGCTGGAACACCGCAAAGTACTTGCCGCCCTCGCCCGCCGCCACTTGCTGCGGCGTGCGGTAAAGCCGCGCCTGGCACGCATCGACGAAGCTGAGCTTGAGGGCATCGCTGCGGTATTCGCGAATCTGCCCGGCAAAGTCGCTGCCCAGGGGTTGTGCGTTGAATGCGCCGCAGATCTGGTTGATCTGATGGATCCACTGATCGAACCCATCCTGGCGCTGTGCGGTTGTAGAAATCATGTCAGGCCTCACGCAGGCTTATTTTTATTGTCTACGCCAATCCACACGACATCGGATGCTTCAAGTCTCCTGAACCGCACCACTTCCTGAACAATGACGTGCTATTTCAGTCCGCCAAAACGCCGATAAAAGCTTTCACCGACATCCGGCAACGGACCATCGGCCGTTTCCAGTGCGCTGTTGAGCCACTCTTCGGCCTTGGCGTAAATCAAACGGTAAATATTGCGGCACAACTGCCGGGCCGCACGCCCTTCCCAATCACCGGGCAACAATTCGTCCGGCAGTTGCGGGTCCCGCAGCAGCAATTTGCGGTACTCGTGAATAAGCAGGATCCGCGCCAGAAAGCAGTCGGCCGGTTGCAGGTTTTCCTGCTCGCGAAGCGCTTGCCAGAGCGGTCGGAACAACTGGATGAACTCGCTATAGTGAGTCGCCAGCTCCTCAATGTTCCAGCTCTCGCGCACTTGCAGGCGCAGCGCTTTGGAGGCCAGCACATCCTGGGCGGTGGTCTCGAAGACGATGGTGTCTTCCTGGGCGCCGAGGTCGAGCAAGGTCGCGTTGACATCGGCTCGGTCGCTGCGCGGGCACGCCAGGACCACCGGCGAAATCGCACCAAAACCTTGCCACTCCAGTTCTTCGCGCACTTGTTTGCGCTTGTCCTGGGTCAGTTGCGACAGCATCACCAGGCACCAGGAACCATCCCAGGCCGGCATCGTGGTGCTGTAGACCCGCTTGAAGGCCTTGTCGAAACGTCGGCGGCCGGTGCCGGTCAGGCTGTAATAGCTACGGCGACCGACCTTCTCGGCGGTCAGCCAGCCTTCCTTGGTCAACCGAAAAATCGAGGTGCGGATCAGCCGTTCGTTGATGCCGATCGGCTCGAGCAATTGAATCAGGCTGCCCAGCCACACGGTGCCACCGTGGGGTTCGATGGCATCACCGTACAACGTGATGATCAAGGAACTGGCGCGAATCGGCGTCTGCTCCTGGAAGCGCGTAATCAGATGGTTCAAAGGTGTCAGGGACGACATGGGCGTACCGAGCGAAAAAAGAAAAGGAATATACCGAATGTCTGTAAGTTAATCGCATACACCTGTGGGAGCGAGCCCGCTCGCAAAGGTGTTTCAGCCACCCGGATGTCGACTGACACACCTTCTCGAGCAAGGGCCATGTTCACACAGTACTGCCCTTGGGCCGTAACCCACGGTCATTGATGCGCGGGCGATCCGGCTCCGGTTCGCTAAGCGGTTCGCAGACCTGCATCTGCTCCAGACAGCGCTTGGCCAGTTGCTGATACTCACGCGTTCCCGCCTGCTTCCACGTCACTTCCTGATCACTGAGGGTGCGCTTGACGCTGGCCGGGGCGCCCATGATCAGCGACTGCTCCGGGCATTCGAAACCCGCCTTGACGAACGCCGCCGCCGCAACGAAAGAACGCGGGCCGATCCGGGCGTTGTCCATCACCACCGCATTCATGCCTACCAGCGCATCGGCACCAATGCGGCAACCGTGCAGCACCGCGCCGTGGCCGATGTGGCCGTTGCGTTCAACCACGGTGTCGCTGTCCGGGAAGCCGTGCATCACACAGGTGTCCTGCAGATTGGCGCCCTCCTCCAGCACGATCCGTCCGAAATCGCCGCGCAGGCTGGCCAGCGGACCGACATAGCAATGCGGGCCGATGATCACGTCACCGATCAGCACGGCGGACGGGTGCACATAAGCAGTCGGGTCTACCACCGGGGTCAGGCCATCAAGGCTGTAGCAGGTCATGGGGGCGTCCTTCACAAAGCGATGCAAATAATGATTCATTTTGTATCACATCATTTTTACCAGCACAAAGACTAAAAACCGTATCACTTGAAACCGGCCTTTCCGACGAAGGCCTGCAGGGCCCTGAAATCAGCATTTAGCTCAATGAAAACGGGATAAAACGCACCATCAGTGTCGCTCAATCGGCGATAGAACACACTAAAAACCCGACCAATAAGACACATTAATTCTATTTTTGTATTGCATTTACGTATCACGTTATAGCTATACTTGGGCAAAACCGGCCCCTGCGGCCGATCCAATAACGAGCCGGCACCGCGCCGAGCGTGCACCGTGAGGGCATCCGCCATGCCTCTAACCCTTGCCGTCGAGTTGATCGAGCCTGGCGTCCGCCTGATTACCCTGCAGCGTGCGCAAGCATTGAATGCCCTCAACACCCAATTACTGGGGGAGCTGGCGGACGAACTGAGCGCCGCCCAAGCCGATCCGGACACCCGTGTCGTCGTGCTCACCGGCAGCCGCAAAGCCTTCGCCGCCGGTGCCGACATCAAGGAAATGGCCGAGCGCGATCTGGTCGGCATCCTCGACGACCCGCGCCAGGCTTCATGGCAGGCCATCACCCGTTTCAGCAAGCCGCTGATCGCTGCCGTCAACGGCTTCGCCCTCGGCGGTGGCTGCGAGCTGGCGATGCACGCCGACATCATCATTGCCGGCGAAGACGCCCGTTTCGGCCAACCGGAAATCAACCTCGGGATCATGCCCGGCGCCGGTGGCACCCAGCGCCTGCTTCGCGCCGTCGGCAAATCCATGGCCATGCAAATGGTCCTGACCGGCGAGCCGATTGACGCCCGTCAGGCCCAGCGTGCCGGGCTGGTCAGCGAAGTCACCCAACCGGAATTGACCGTCGAACGCGCCTTGCACATCGCCCGCACTATCGCCGCCAAAGCCCCGCTGGCGGTCCGCCTGGCCAAGGAAGCATTGCTCAAGGCCATGGACACCGACCTGGCCAGCGGCCTGCGTTTCGAGCGCCATGCCTTCACCGTGCTGGCAGGTACCCGCGACCGCAACGAAGGCATCGCCGCCTTCCAGGAAAAACGCCTGCCGACCTTCACCGGCCAGTAATCCCCGAATTCGAGATCGCCAAGAGAGCGCCAAGACCATGAACTTCGAACACATCCTGTTTTCCATCGAGGCCGGCGTCGCCCTGCTCAGCCTCAACCGTCCGGAACAGCTCAACAGCTTCAATACGCAGATGCATGGCGAAGTGAAGGAAGCGCTCAAGCAAGTGCGGCAGAACCCGGATGTGCGTGTGTTGCTGCTGACCGGCGAAGGTCGCGGCTTCTGCGCCGGACAGGATCTGAGTGACCGCAATGTCGCACCAGGCAGCGCTGTGCCGGATCTGGGGGAGTCCATCGAGAAGTTCTACAACCCGCTGATCCGCCAGTTGCGCGACCTGCCGATGCCGGTGATCTGCGCGGTCAACGGTGTCGCCGCCGGGGCCGGCGCCAACATTCCGCTGGCCTGCGATCTGGTGCTGGCGGCGCGTTCGGCGAGTTTTATCCAGGCGTTCTGCAAGATCGGTCTGATCCCCGACTCCGGTGGCACCTGGACCCTGCCGCGCCTTGTCGGTATGGCTCGGGCCAAGGCTTTGGCCCTGCTCGGCAATCGCCTGAGCGCCGAGCAAGCCGAGCAATGGGGCTTGATTTATCAGTGTGTGGACGACGCCGACTTGCGTGACGAAGCCTTGAAACTGGCCCGCCACCTGGCCACCCAGCCAACCTACGGCCTGGCACTGATCAAGCGCAGCCTGAACGCCAGCCTGAGCAACAGCTTCGACGAACAACTGGAATTGGAGCGCGATCTGCAACGTCTGGCCGGGCGCAGCGAGGATTACCGCGAAGGCGTCGGCGCCTTCATGGAAAAACGTACCCCAAGCTTCAAGGGACGCTGAGTCATGACTGCATTGAACACATCTGCACGCATTGCCGTGATCGGCGCCGGGGCCATGGGTGCCGGTATTGCCCAGGTCGCGGCGCAGGCCGGGCATCCGGTGCTGCTGTTGGACAATCGTCCTGGCGCTGCCGCGCAAGCCATTGAAGGCATCGACCGACAACTCGGTAAGCGAGTCGAAAACGGCAAGCTGTCGGCCGAATCGCGCAGCGTAACCATTGCCCGTCTGCACGCGGTGGAAGCCATCGAAGCCCTGGCCGATTGCGAGCTGATCATCGAGGCCATCGTCGAAAACCTTGAGGTCAAGCGTGCACTGTTCCGCCAGCTCGAAGGCATCTGCGGCGAGCATTGCATACTCGCCAGCAACACCTCGTCGCTGTCGATCACCCGCATCGCCGCGCAGCTTGATCATCCCAATCGCCTGCTGGGCCTGCACTTCTTCAACCCGGCGCCGGTGATGGCACTGGTGGAAATCGTCTCCGGCCTGGCCAGCGATCCGGCACTCGCCGAGTGCCTGTACGACACCGCCAAAGCCTGGGGCAAAAAACCGGTACACACCCGCTCCACACCAGGTTTCATCGTTAACCGTGTAGCGCGGCCGCTCTACGCCGAGAGCCTGCGAATGCTTCAGGAAGGCGCGGCAGACTGCTCGACACTGGATGCGTTGATGCGCGAGGCGGGCGGCTTTGCCATGGGCGCGTTCGAGCTGACCGACCTGATCGGCCATGACGTCAACTACGCCGTGACCTGTTCGGTCTTCGATGCTTATTACCAGGACACGCGCTTCCTGCCTTCACTGATCCAGAAAGAACTGGTGGACGGTGGACGCCTGGGACGCAAAAGCGGTCAGGGTTTCTATAGCTACAGCCCAGATGCGCAACGTCCGCAAGCCACAGAAATCGGCAGTGAAGCGCAGGTCCAGGTATGCACCGTCGAAGGCGACCTCGGCCCTGCCCAGGGTTTACTCGTGCGCTTGCGTGAACAAGGCGTCGATATTGTCCAGCGGGACGGCCCGGGTTTGCTGCGGGTCGGTGACGCCGTGCTGGCCCTGAGCGACGGGCGCATGACGTGTCAGCGGGCTCGTGAAGACGGGCTGCGCAACCTGATCCTGCTGGACCTGGCGTTCGACTACGGCAAAGCCCGGCGCATCGCCATCAGTCATGCGACGGGCATTGATCCGCTCGCGCTCAAGCAAGGCATCGCCCTGCTGCAACGCGCCGGCCTCAAGGTCAGCCTGCTCAGCGACAGCCCGGCCCTCGCCGTGCTGCGCACCGTGGCCATGCTCGCCAACGAAGCCGCCGATGCGCTGCTGCAAGGCGTGGCCTCGGCCAGCGACATCGACCTGGCCATGCGCGCCGGGGTCAATTATCCCCAAGGCCCGTTGGCCTGGGCCGATGGCGTCGGCCTGCCGCTCATTCTGAAAGTGCTGGACAACCTGCAAGCCGCCTATGGCGAAGAACGCTATCGCCCGTCGCTGCTGTTGCGCCGCCGGGTTGCCGAAGGGAGGACATTCCATGACTAACCACGAAGCGATGAACCTGGCCGTCAACTGCGCACAAACGCTGCTCGAGCGCGATGCCGCCAGCCAAGCGATGGGCATCCGTTTGCTCTCGGCAGCGCCCGGTTGCGCCCGCGTCGGCATGACCGTGCGAGCGGATATGGTGCAGGGCCACGGCACTTGCCATGGCGGCTACCTGTTCGCCCTCGCCGATTCGGCATTCGCCTTTGCCTGCAACAGCTACAACGAAGCCACGGTGGCCATCGGTTGCAGCATCGACTACATCGCCCCGGCTCGGCTGGGCGACACGCTGACTGCCGATTGCATTGAGCAAAGCCGCTCCGGCCGCACCGGCAACTACGACGTACGCATCGAAAACCAGCAGGGCCAGTTGATCGCCCTGTTCCATGGCAAATCCTACAAAGTGCGCGGCCCGGTGCTGACGCAGGAGAACCCGAATGAATGACGCCCTGATCATCGACGCAGTCCGGACCCCGATTGGCCGTTACGCCGGCGTCCTGAGCAGCGTGCGCGCCGACGACCTTGGCGCGGTGCCGCTGCGTGAACTGCTGCGCCGTCACCCGCAAGTCGACTGGAACAGCGTCGACGACGTGATCTACGGCTGCGCCAACCAGGCCGGCGAAGACAACCGCAACGTCGCGCGCATGTCGGCGCTGCTGGCCGGTTTGCCGGTCAGCGTGCCGGGCACCACCCTCAATCGCCTGTGCGGCTCGGGGCTGGACGCTATCGGCACTGCCGCCCGGGCGATTCGCAGCGGCGAAACCGGGCTGATGCTGGTCGGTGGCGTTGAGTCCATGTCCCGTGCACCGCTGGTGATGGGCAAGGCCGAGCAGGCGTTTTCCCGTGCGGCCGAGATGTTCGACACCACCATCGGCTGGCGCTTCGTCAATCCTCTGATGAAAAAGACCTACGGCATCGATTCCATGCCGGAAACGGCAGAGAATGTCGCCGAACAGTTCAACATCTCCCGCGCCGACCAGGACGCCTTCGCCCTGCGCAGCCAGCAACGCGCCGCTGCCGCCCAGGCCAATGGGCGTCTGGCCAAGGAAATCGTTGCGGTCGAAATCCCGCAGCGCAAAGGCCCGGCCAAAGTGGTCGAGCACGATGAACATCCGCGCGGCGACACCACCCTCGAGCAGTTGGCCAAACTCGGCACGCCATTCCGCGAAGGCGGGAGCATCACCGCCGGCAACGCCTCCGGGGTCAACGACGGTGCCTGCGCGCTGCTGCTGGCCAGCCCGGAAATCGCCAAGCGCCACGGCCTGATTGCACGTGCTCGGGTGGTGGCGATGGCCACCGCCGGTGTCGAGCCACGCATCATGGGCATCGGCCCGGTGCCGGCCACGCGCAAGGTGCTGGAACTGGCCAACCTGAGCCTGGCGGACATGGACGTGATCGAGCTCAACGAAGCTTTCGCCGCACAGGGTCTGGCGGTGCTGCGTGAACTCGGCCTGAGCGACACCGACCCACGGGTCAACCCCAACGGCGGCGCCATCGCCCTCGGCCACCCGTTGGGCATGAGTGGGGCGCGACTGGTGACCACCGCCCTGCATGAGCTTGAAGAACGTAACGGCCGCTATGCCCTGTGCACCATGTGCATCGGCGTCGGCCAAGGGATCGCGCTGATCATCGAGCGTCTACCCCACTAAAGAATCGCGATTCCCGGGGAGCCGAGAGGTATCCTTGGGGCATGCACTCAAAGCCTCTGAACGTAGGGGCTGGAACACAAAAACAATTCGAGTGAACACATGAACATGCCAATTGCCCAAGCCGTGTTGAACCCTGTGCTGGACCCGCTGGAAACCGCCAGCATCGACGAGCTGCGCCAGCATCAGCTGGAGCGCCTGCGCTGGAGCCTGAACCACGCTTACAACAATGTGCCGCTGTACCGTCAGCGTTTCGATGCGCTGGGCGTGCACCCGGACGACATCAAATCCCTCGACGACCTGGCGAAGTTTCCGTTCACCACCAAGTCCGACCTGCGCGACAACTACCCCTACGGCATGTTTGCCGTGCCGATGCACGACATCGTGCGCCTGCACGCGTCCAGCGGCACCACCGGCAAACCGACCGTGGTCGGCTACACCCAGAACGACATCGATACCTGGGCCAATGTGGTCGCCCGTTCGATCCGCGCTGCCGGCGGCCGTCGTGGCGACAAGGTGCATATTTCCTACGGTTACGGCCTGTTCACCGGTGGCCTCGGCGCGCACTACGGCGCCGAACGCCTGGGTTGCACAGTGATCCCGATGTCCGGTGGCCAGACTGAAAAACAAGTGCAGCTGATCAAGGATTTCCAGCCGGACATCATCATGGTCACGCCGTCGTACATGCTCAACATCGCCGACGAAATCGAGCGCCAGGGCATCGACCCGCACAAACTGGCCCTGCGCCTGGGCATCTTCGGCGCCGAGCCGTGGACCGCCGAACTGCGCCGCGCCATCGAGGAGCGCCTGGGCATCACCGCCCTGGACATCTACGGCCTCTCGGAAATCATGGGCCCGGGCGTCGCCATGGAATGTGCCGAGACCAAGGACGGCCCGACCATCTGGGAAGACCACTTCTACCCGGAAATCATCGACCCGATCACCGGCGAAGTGCTGCCGGACGGGCAGATGGGCGAACTGGTGTTCACCTCCCTGAGCAAAGAAGCCCTGCCGATGATCCGCTACCGCACCCGCGACCTGACGCGCCTGCTGCCGGGCACCGCACGGCCGATGCGCCGTATCGACAAAATCACCGGCCGCAGCGATGACATGCTGATCATCCGCGGGGTCAACGTGTTCCCGACGCAGATCGAAGAACAGGTGCTCAAAGTCAAACAGCTTGCCGAGTGCTATGAGATCCATCTGTATCGCAATGGCAATCTGGACAGCGTTGATGTGCATGTCGAGTTGAAAGCTGAGCACCAGCACCTGAGCGACGAACAGCAGAAGGCTGTTTGCGGCGAGCTGAGCAAACACATCAAGTCGTACATCGGCATCAGTTCGCAGATTGTCTTGCAGCCGTTCCACTCGATCAAACGGTCGGAAGGCAAGGCTTGCCACGTGTTGGATAAACGTCCGAAGGCATGACCTCTAAAGCATGACTGCTGCACCCCTTATGGCCCCGCTTTTGCGGGGCTTTTTTTTGGGTTTTGGGAGGTAGGTGGGGCCTGGGTGTTTTTCGCGAGCTGGCTGGCGGTTACAGATTGAATGGGGCATCTGGGAGGGATTGGGTGGCTGTCCGGGCGTCATCGTCAGCAGGCTGGCTCCCACAATTTGGGTGGGGTGTATTTGGGAGAAATTGGTTGGCTGTCAGGGTGCTATCGCCAGCAAGCCGGCTCCTACAGTAGATCTGAGTACACCCGAGCTCTTCACCACTCAACAGGCCGAGCGTTAGCTCGCCTGCAGCTCTTGATCTTGACCTTGATCCACCCGCCCCCTCGGGAGGCTGAGTGGAGGTGTTCATCCGGGGATTGGCGCTCAGCGCCGTTCGACGCAGTCGAACTCATTGCATGTAGGTGCAGCGAAGCAAACCGGAGGGCAATGCCCCCGGATGAATGCCGGAGCGAAGGAACGCCGAGCCTTAGCGAGGGGCCGGACGCTCGGGGCGAGCCTTTTTTTGCTTACTTTTTTTTGGCGTTTGAAAAAAAAGTGAGTCGCCGTAAGGGCGAAACCGCCAGTGGCCGTTACCAAAGAAATGGATATGTACGCCGACCTCCCCCCATTCATCCCAAAGCGATACAAAAAACAAACACGACACATCATTTTGTGTTTGATATTAAATTCCGTATCGCTTATAAAGTTCTCCATGCCCCAGAACAGATTCAAGGCGGGAACTAAAAAATGTACGCACAGCTCGTAGAAACCGGCGTCAAGCGCATCAAGGACCTCTCGGAGATGTCCGAACAGGAACGCGCCTTCCAGGAAAAAATCGATTCAGAAATCAAGATCGAAGCCAAGAACTGGATGCCAGATGCCTACCGGCAAACCCTGATTCGGCAGATTTCCCAGCACGCCCACTCCGAGATCGTCGGCATGCTGCCCGAAGGCAACTGGGTCACCCGCGCGCCATCGCTCAAACGCAAACTGCAACTGATGGCCAAGATCCAGGACGAAGCCGGCCACGGCCTGTACCTCTACAGCGCCATGGAAACCCTGGGCGCCGACCGCGATGAAGAAATCGCCAAGCTGCACAGCGGCAAGGCCAAGTACTCGAGCATCTTCAATTACCCGACGCTGAACTGGGCCGACATGGGTGCGGTGGGCTGGCTGGTGGATGGCGCGGCGATCGTCAACCAGGTAGTGCTGCAGCGCACCTCCTACGGCCCGTATTCGCGGGCGATGATCCGTATCTGCAAGGAAGAGAGCTTTCACCAGCGCCAGGGCTACGAAATCCTGCTGACCATGATGCGCCACGGTACACAGGCGCAAAAAGACATGGTCCAGGACGCGATCAATCGCCTGTGGTGGCCGTCGCTGATGATGTTTGGCCCAAGCGACGAACACTCGCCCAACAGCGCGCAATCCATGGCCTGGAAAATCAAGCGTCAGAGCAACGACGAACTGCGCCAGCGTTTCATCGACCAGACCATCCCGCAACTGGAGTTGCTGGGTTGCACCTGCCCCGACCCGGACCTGAAGTGGAATGCCGAACGCGGCCACTACGACTTCGGCGAAATCCAGTGGAGCGAATTCTACGAAGTGCTCAAGGGCAACGGTCCGTGCAACCAGGAACGCGTCGCCACTCGCCGCAAGGCGATTGAAGACGGTGCCTGGGTGCGTGAAGCCGCCGTCGCCCACGCCCGCAAAAAACAAAACAAGAACGCCGCCTGATCCGGCCACCTGATGTGGAGTAACTGAAATGTCCGAGTGGACCCTCTTCGAAGTGTTCGTGCGCAGCAAGCACGGCCTCAACCACAAGCACGTCGGCAGCGTGCATGCCGCCGACACCACCATGGCCATCGAAAACGCGCGCGAGCTTTACACCCGTCGCAGCGAAGGCGTGAGCCTGTGGGTGGTGCCTTCGGCACTGATCACCGCTTCGTCGCCGGATGAAAAAGACCCGCTGTTCGATCCGTCGGACGACAAGGTCTACCGCCACGCCAGCTTCTACGAGCTGCCGGCCGAAGTCGGGCACATGTGAGGTCGACCATGAATACCAAGACCGATCTGATCGAATACCTGCTGCGCCTCGGCGACAGCGCCCTGATCCAGGGCCAGCGCCTGTGCCAATGGTGCGGCAAGGCCCCGGCGCTGGAAGAAGAACTGGCGCTGATGAACGTCGGCCTCGACCTGGTGGGCCAGGCGCGCAACTGGCTGGAATACGCCGCCGAATTGCTGAACGACGGCCGCGATGCCGATCACCTGGCCTTCCGTCGTGATGAGCGTGCCTACCGCAACCTGCTGCTGGTCGAACAACCCAACGGCGACTTCGCGGTGACCATGCTCAAGCAGTTCCTCTATGACGCCTGGCATCTGCCGGTGCTGCAGGGCCTGAGCCAGTCCAGCGACGAACGCATCGCCGGGATTGCCGCCAAGGCGGTGAAGGAAGTGACCTATCACCTGCGCCGCTCGGGCGAATGGATCGAGCGTATGGGCGACGGCACCGAGGAAAGCAATCGGCGCATGCTCGCCGCGATTCCCGAGGTCTGGCGCTTCACCGTTGAACTGATCGCCGCCGATGACAGCGAACAGCGCCTGTGCGCAGCCGGCATCACCCCGGACATCGCCAGCGTCGCCGCCCAGTGGCAAGCCAAAGTCGAGCAGATCTTCAGCAGCGCCACCCTGCCCGTTCCCGCGACGCCAAGCTATTTCTACCTGAATTCACGCACAGGTCTGCACACCGAACACCTGGGCATTCTGCTGGCCGAAATGCAGTTCCTGCCACGAGCGTACCCCGATGCAACCTGGTGAGCTGATCGCCAGCGACCTCGGCGCCCGGCCGGCTCAACCGACCGACCTGGCTGCCGCGTGGGCGATCCTGTCCGAAGTCATGGACCCGGAAGTGCCGGTGGTCAGTGTCGTCGACCTCGGCATCGTCCGCGATCTGGACTGGCAGGCCGGTCACCTTCACGTGGTGGTTACGCCGACCTACTCCGGTTGCCCGGCCACCGAAGTGATCGAGAGCGACATCCGCGAAGCCCTGGAACGCGCCGGGTTCAAGGCGCCGCAGCTGGAGCGCAAATTGACCCCGGCCTGGACCACCGACTGGATCAGCGACAGCGGTCGCGAACGCCTGCGCGCCTACGGCATCGCCCCGCCCGAAGGCAGCAACAGCAAGCGCAGCCTGCTGGGTGAAAGCCCACTGGTTTTATGCCCGCAATGCGCCAGCGCCCACACCGAGGTGCTCAGCGAGTTCGGCTCCACTGCGTGCAAGGCCCTGTACCGCTGCGTCGATTGCCGGGAACCGTTCGATTATTTCAAGTGCATCTGAGCGGCGAATCGGCCGTCCCAGCTGGAGAACAACAATGAGCAAATTTCACAGCCTGACCATCAAGGATGTGCGCGCCGAGACCCGTGACGCGGTGTCCATCGCCTTCGAGATTCCGCAAGAACTGCAAGACAGCTTTCACTACACACAGGGCCAGCACCTGGTGATGCGCACGCACATGGACGGTGAAGAAGTGCGCCGCTCTTACTCGATCTGCACCGGGGTCAACGACGGTGAACTGCGTGTCGCCATCAAACGTGTGGCCGGTGGGCGCTTCTCAGCGTTTGCCAACGAACAGCTGAAAGCCGGACACACCCTGGAAGTGATGCCGCCGGCCGGGCATTTCTGCGTCGAACTCGACCCGGCGCGCCATGGCAACTACCTGGCGGTGGCGGCCGGCAGCGGCATCACGCCGATCCTGTCGATCATCAAGACCACCCTGCAAACCGAACCCCACAGCCGCGTCACCCTGCTGTACGGCAACCGTTCAAGCTCCGGCGCGCTGTTCCGCGAACAGCTGGAAGACCTGAAAAACCGCTACCTGCAACGCCTGAACCTGATCTTCGTGTTCAGCCGCGAGCAGCAGGACGTCGACCTGTACAACGGCCGGATCAACGCCGAGAAATGCGAGCAACTGTTCAGCCGCTGGATCGACGTCAAGGCCCTCGACGCTGCTTTCATCTGCGGCCCGCAGGAAATGACCGAGACCGTGCGCGACAGCCTCAAGGCCAAGGGCATGCAGCCCGGGCGCATCCATTTCGAACTGTTCGCCGCCGCCGGCAGCCAGCAAAAACGCGAAGCCCGTGAGGCGGCGCATCAGGTGGATTCAGCAGTCAGCCAGATCACCGTGATCAGCGACGGCCGCGCCCTGGCGTTCGACCTGCCGCGCAACAGCCAGAGCATCCTCGATGCGGGCAATGCCCAGGGTGCCGAACTGCCCTACTCGTGCAAGGCCGGCGTGTGCTCGACCTGCAAGTGCAAGGTCATCGAAGGCGAAGTGGAAATGGACAGCAACCACGCCCTGGAAGACTACGAAGTGGCCGCCGGTTACGTGCTCTCGTGCCAGGCCTTCCCGATCAGCGAGAAGGTCGTGCTGGATTTCGATCAGCTCTGATATCCGAGCCAAATCCTGTGGGAGCGAGCCTGCTCGCGAAGAGGCCATCAGATCCGGCACTGATGGTGCCTGATACGCAGTCTTCGCGAGCAGGCTCGCTCCCACAGGGGTCCAGCGATCGACCTGAATACACCGTTTCACCCAAAACAAAAACAACAAAGGAGCGCGCCTCATGACACCCCAGGAAATAGAACTCATCCGCCAGCACCCGGATTTCATCCAGCTGGTTCGTCGCAAACAGAAGCTGTACTGGTCATTGAGCCTGGCCATGCTGGTGATCTATTACGGCTTCGTACTGCTGGTGGCTTTCTCCCCTTCTACCCTCGGCCAATCCCTGAGTGGCGGCGTGACCACCGTGGGCATGCTGGTGGGTGTGGTGATCGTGCTACTGGCCTTTGCCCTGACCGGTTTCTATGTCTATCGCGCCAACAACGTGATCGACCCGCTGAATGAAAAACTCAAGCAGGAGTGCGCCCGATGAGCCGTCTTCTCGCGTTGTTCCTGCTGCCGCTGGCGGCAGTCACTGATCTGGCGGTGGCCGCCGACGGCGCGTCCCGCCCCCTGAACTGGAACGCCATCGGCATGTTCCTGGTGTTCGTGCTGTTCACCCTCGGCGTGACGCGCTGGGCGGCACTGCGCACCCGCTCCGCCAGCGACTTCTATACCGCTGGCGGCGGCATGAGCGGTTTTCAGAACGGTCTGGCGATTGCCGGCGACATGATCTCGGCGGCCTCGTTCCTCGGCATTTCCGCGATGATGTTCCTCAATGGCTACGACGGTTTGCTCTACGCCTTGGGCGTGCTGGCCGGTTGGCCGATCATCCTGTTCCTGATTGCCGAGCGCCTGCGTAATCTGGGCAAATACACCTTTGCCGACGTGGTTTCCTATCGACTGGAACAAACCCCGGTGCGCCTGACCTCGGCGTTCGGCACCCTGACCGTGGCACTGATGTACCTGGTGGCGCAGATGGTTGGCGCCGGCAAGCTGATCGAATTGCTGTTCGGCATCGACTACCTCTACGCCGTGATGCTGGTCGGCGTACTGATGGTGTTCTACGTCACCTTCGGCGGCATGCTCGCCACCACCTGGGTGCAGATCATCAAGGCCGTGATGCTGCTGTTCGGCACCAGTTTCATGGCGTTCATGGTGCTCAAGCACTTCGGTTTCAGCACCGAAGCGATGTTCGCCGGTGCCACTGCCGTGCACGCCAAGGGCGGCGCGATCATGGCCCCCGGCGGCTTGCTGTCCAACCCGATCGACGCGATTTCCCTGGGCCTGGGCATGATGTTCGGCACCGCCGGTTTGCCTCACATCCTGATGCGCTTTTTCACCGTCAGCGATGCCAAGGAAGCGCGTAAAAGCGTGTTCTACGCCACCGGCTTCATCGGTTACTTCTATCTGCTGCTGATCATCGTCGGCTTCGGCGCCATCGTCATGGTTGGCACCGACCCGGCATTCCGTGACGCCAGCGGCGCGATCATCGGCGGTGGCAACATGATCGCCGTGCACCTGGCCCAAGCCGTGGGCGGCAACCTGTTCCTCGGTTTCATCTCGGCGGTGGCCTTCGCCACCATTCTGGCAGTGGTGGCCGGGCTGGCGCTGTCCGGCGCCTCGGCGGTGTCCCACGACCTGTATGCCTGCGTGATGCGCAAGGGCCAGGCCAGCGAACAACAAGAGATGCGCGTGTCGCGTATCGCCACCCTGTGCATCGGCGTGTTGGCAATCATCCTCGGCCTGCTGTTCGAGTCGCAGAACATCGCCTTCCTCTCGGGCCTGGTACTCGCCATCGCCGCCTCGGTGAATTTCCCGGTGCTGTTCCTTTCGATGTACTGGAAAGGCCTGACCACCCGTGGTGCGGTCGTTGGCAGTTTGTCCGGACTGGTCTCGGCGATTGTCCTGCTGGTGCTGAGCCCGGCAGTGTGGGTCAACGTGATGCATCACGACAAGGCACTGTTCCCGTATTCCAACCCGGCGCTGTTTTCCATGAGCCTGGCGTTTTTCAGCGCATGGCTGTTTTCCGTCACCGACGCCTCGCCCCGCGCAGCCCTTGAGCGCGGCCGTTATCTGGCGCAGTTCATTCGCTCGATGACCGGCATCGGTGCCTCCGGCGCCAGCAAACACTAAACGACGATCGATCCGTTGGCAGGGAATAAAAATAATGAAACCCGCACGTACTGCACCTTACGAATCACTGTTTTCGCTGGCCGCTGCCTTGAGTCTGCCCATGATCGCGCCCAGCGCCATGGCCGACTTCGTTGGTGACAGCAAGGCCCGTATCGAAATGCGTAACCACTACATCAACCGCGATTTCCGTCAGGACAACGCACCGCAATCGAAGGCCGAAGAATGGGCCCAGGGGTTCACTGCGCGGGTCGAATCCGGGTTCACCGACGGCACCTTCGGTTTCGGTCTCGACGCACTGGGTGAGCTGGGGCTCAAGCTCGACTCCAGCGCGGATCGCCGTGGCACCGGGCTGCTGCCGTTTGGCCCGCAGAGCCATGAACCCGACGACGATTACAGCGAACTGGGCCTGACCGGCAAGTTGCGGGTGTCCAAAAGCGTATTGAAACTCGGCACCCTGCAGCCCTTGTTGCCCGTGGCGACTTACAACGACACGCGCCTGCTGGGTTCGACTTTCAAAGGTGGCTTGCTGACCAGCCAGGAGATCGACGGCCTGACGGTGAATGCCGGACGCCTGACCAAGGCCAACCTGCGCGATTCCTCCAGCAACGATGACATCGGCTACGGCGCCGCCAGCAGCGATCACTTCGACTTCGGTGGCGGCAGCTACGCGTTCAGTCCGCAACTGAACGTGAGCTACTACTACGGCAAGCTCGAACAGATTTACCGCCAGCAATTCGTCGGACTGATTCATACGCAACCGCTGGGCAACGGCTTCAACCTGCGCAGCGATGTGCGCTATTTCGACAGCCGTGGCGACGGCGCCGAGCGGGCCGGGCGCATCGACAACCGCAACTTCAACAGCATGTTCACGGTGTCCCACGGCGCCCACAAGGTCAGCGCCTCCTACCAACAACTGTCTGGCGACAGCGCCTTTCCGTTCCTCAATGGCGGTGACCCGTACGTGGTCAACCTGGTGACCTACAACACCTACACCCGCGCCGACGAGGATTCCTGGCAGCTGCGTTACGACTATGACTTCGCGGCGCAAGGCATTCCCGGCCTGACCTTCATGACCCGCTACACCGACGGTCGCCACGTCAAGGCCGGCACCGTCGACAACGGGCGCGAATGGGAGCGCGACACCGATATCAGCTACGTCATCCAGAGCGGTGTGTTCAAGAACGTCAGCCTGCGCTGGCGCAACGTGACCTTCCGTTCCGGCAATGGCTTGACGACCGCCCTCGATGAAAACCGCCTGATCGTCGGTTACACCGTGGCGCTTTGGTAATTCCGAACTGGCGCGGTCGAGGCCGCGCCACAACCCTTCCTAATCAGGAGCAATCGTGATGTCCTCTTCACCTGCACTGCATGCACCCACCCTGCAAAGTTTCATCGCCGGTCGCTGGATCGGCCAACACGGCGCGCAGGTCCTGCGCAGTGCCATCGACGGCCATGAAATCGCCCGCACCCATGAGGAGCGCCCGGACTTCGCCGAGGCCATCGAACACGGTCGTCGCCAGGGCATCAGCGGCTTGATGGCACTGGATTTCCAGCAACGCGCCCAACGCCTCAAGGCCCTGGCCCTGTACCTGAGCGAGCGCAAGGAACAGCTTTACGCGATTTCCCACCACAGCGGCGCGACCCGCGCCGACAGCTGGATCGACATCGAGGGCGGCAACAGCACGCTGTTCACCTACGCCAGCCTCGGTTCCCGAGAACTGCCGTCGGGCAACGTCGTCCACGAGGGCCCGGCCATGCAGCTGAGCAAAATGGGCACGTTCGCCGGCACCCACATTCTGGTGCCTCGCGGTGGCCTGGCGGTGCATATCAACGCGTTCAACTTCCCGATCTGGGGCATGCTGGAAAAATTCGCCCCAAGCTTCCTCGCCGGCATGCCGTGCATTGTCAAACCGGCCAGCGCCACCAGCTACCTGACGGAAGCCGTGGTGCGCCTGATGGACGAATCCGGCCTGTTGCCAGCGGGCAGCCTGCAACTGATCATCGGCGGCACCGGCGACCTGCTCGACCGCCTGCAAGGCCAGGACGTAGTGACCTTCACCGGTTCCGCCGACACCGCGGCCAAGCTGCGGGTCAACCCGAACCTGATTCGCAACTCGGTGCCGTTCAATGCCGAAGCCGACTCGCTGAACTGCGCGATCCTGGCCCCGGACGTGACCCCGGATGACGAAGAGTTCGAGCTGTTCATCAAGGAAGTCGCCCGGGAAATGACCACCAAGGCCGGGCAGAAATGCACCGCCATCCGCCGCGCCATTGTCCCGGCCAAACACATCGACGCCGTGGCTACACGCCTGCGTGATCGCCTGGCAAAAGTGGTGGTTGGCGACCCGTCGGTGGAAGGCGTGCGCATGGGTGCGCTGGCTTCCCACGACCAGCAGAAAGACGTGACCGAGCGTCTGGAAGCGCTGTTGCAGAGCAGCGACAGGCTGTTCGGTGCCCGCGACGGTTTCGAACCGCGTGGTGATAATGTCGACAAAGGCGCGTTCTTCGCCCCGACCCTGTTGCAGGCCCGCGACCCGCACGCCGAAGGTGGCGCCCACGATATCGAAGCGTTCGGTCCGGTCAGCACGCTGATGGCCTACGACGACCTCGACGAAGCACTGGCCCTGGCCGCGCGCGGCAAAGGCAGCCTGGTGGCCAGTTTGATCACCAAGGATCCGCAAATCGCCGCCAAAGCGATTCCGGTGGCGGCTGCGTTGCATGGTCGCTTGCTGGTGCTGGATCGTGAATCCGCCGGCGAATCCACCGGCCACGGCTCGCCACTGCCGCAACTCAAGCACGGCGGCCCGGGTCGTGCCGGTGGCGGTGAAGAGCTCGGTGGCCTGCGTGCGGTGAAACACTACCTGCAACGCGCGGCGGTGCAAGGTTCGCCGACCATGCTGGCGGCGGTTACCGGTGAGTACGTGCGCGGTGCCAAGGTCATCGAGACTGAGGTGCATCCGTTCCGTCGCTACTTCCAGGACCTGCAGATTGGCGAATCGCTGCTGACTCACCGCCGCACCGTGACCGAGGCCGATCTGGTGAACTTCGGCTGCCTGTCGGGCGACCACTTCTACATGCACTTTGACGACATTGCGGCCAAGGAGTCGCAATTCGGCAAGCGCATCGCCCACGGTTATTTCGTGCTGTCGGCAGCGGCCGGGCTGTTCGTATCCCCCGGCGTCGGCCCGGTGCTGGCCAACTACGGCCTGGACACCTTGCGCTTCATCAATCCAGTGGGCATCGGCGACACCATCCAGGCGCGCCTGACCTGCAAACGCAAAATCGACCAGGGCAAGAAGAGCCCGCAAGGCATCCCGCAAGGGGTGGT
The DNA here is from genome assembly GCF_001945365.1 of Pseudomonas reinekei. GTDB lineage: Bacteria > Pseudomonadota > Gammaproteobacteria > Pseudomonadales > Pseudomonadaceae > Aquipseudomonas > Aquipseudomonas reinekei. Next base: position 66,952 of record NZ_MSTQ01000014.1, on the reverse strand, counting down.
AGCGTGGGACGTGGAAGTCACCAATCAGCTCGGTGAGCTGGTGGCGAGTTATGACATTCTCACCTTGGTCGTAAAACGCGAGGATTGATCTGGCTATCTGTTGACCGCAGATCTTGCGGTCAACCACAGATCAAAATGTGAGCGGGCTGGTTGCCACAAAACTTCCTCGCTGTACCGCACAGCTCCACTCATTTCGCGGAAAAATCAACGGTAATCGAAGAAGTGTCTGACTGTTCGGCCGTATCCATTTGGATACAGTCGCGCAATGAATTATCTTGTCCAGCAAACAGCGATCTTCCGCGAATGGCACAGCTCAATCCGTGATTTGCGGGCAAGGATTGCCATAGCTCGTCGCAAACAAATCATCACAAAACGCTGATATCAAACGTGCAAAAAAATGGCAAAGGAGGTTTAACCATGAGCCAGACTTTGACGACTTTCGACATGGCGTCTCTGCTCGACAGCGATGAGGCCATCAGCGAATACCTGTCCCAAGTGCTAGCGGATGGTGAGGATGAGGAATTTCTTCGTGCCGTCGGGTACGTGGTAAAGGCCCGAGGCATGACACAGGTAGCCAAAGATTCCGGAATGGGCCGCGAAAGCCTGTACAAAGCCTTCGCTCCAGGCGCAAAACCACGCTTCCATACGGTTTTGAAAGTGATTCATGCACTGGGTATCGATCTATATGCGCAGCCGGGTCATGTCATCAATCACTCGAACCCTTGAATGAATCACTAGGTTTGATGTGGTTCGGGCGTGTTCCGGCGAGCTTTTGACTTTCAATGCTTGCGCAACCACTCGATGAACAGCGCAAACAACTCCGACTGCGAGCCCACCTCCAGCTTCAGATACAGGTTCTTGCGGTGCATGCGCACGGTTTCCGGGGAGATGCTCATCTGGCTGGCCGTGGATTTCACCGAATGTCCGCGCAGGACCATGTGCGCCACTTGCCGCTCGCGCTCGGTCAACAGATCGCTGCCGAAGTGCTCGAACGCCGACTGCACCCGATGCTTGAGATCATCGCGCCTGCCCTGATCCTGATCGCACTGAATCTCGCTGATGCGCAGCATCCCGCGTTGACTGAATTCACGGATGAACTCCCGCACCAGTGGCTCCACGGCGCGCAGCAGATGCAACTGCTCGGCACACAGGCATTCGCCACCGAACCCTTGAAACAAGCTGAGCGAAATCTTCGTGTCGTTGCCGGTATCGACGATGTAATAGCTGTCTTCCGAACAGCCCGCATTCAGGTAATAAGTCTTGTAGTAATCGCTGTCGAAGAAATTGTCCGGGGCGATTTCCTCCAGGTGATAAAACCCTTGCGCCAACCCCTGCTCCACCGCCAGGCAGAACGGGTCGAGCAAATAGCCCCCGGCAAAATAGCGCTCGAGAATCGACACCTGATACTGCTGCCCGATCCCGCGCTGATGCAGCAACTGCGGCGCGCGGTCCTTGCGCTCCAGGCTGATCATCATCGACTCGACGCACGCCAGTTGCGCCAAAGCTGACGCCAGGTGTTGCAGGGCGTCAGGCTCATCGATATGGGCGAATGCCTCGCGCATTCCCCCATGCCATTTGTGCAAGGCCCCGAAGGGCATTGCGATCAGCGTATCGTCGTCTGGTTTGCTCATGCCCCGCAGTCTAGCGGCTGAGCACGCCCTTGGTAACAGCCTGACTGACGAAATCATTGGCCCGCGTACTGCCCGCTCGCTTCAAGCTCGGCCGCCACTTCCAGGATGCACACCCGCAGGATCTCGACGATCTCATCGACCTGGGCATAGGTGAGGATCAACGGCGGCGACATCACGTTGAGGTGCATGATCGGCCGTACCAACAGCCCCCGCGCCTGTGCCCGCAGGTGAATTTTCTCGCCAATGTTGATCTCGTCGGCAAACAGCGCCTTGGTGCGTTTGTCCGCCACGAACTCCACGCACGCCATCAGTTTCAGGCAGCGCACATCGCCCACCAACGGTAAGTCCCGCAGCGTGGCCAGGCGTTGTTCCAGATAGCCGCCGACATCATCGACATGGGCCAACAGGTTTTCCCGTTCGATGATCTCAATGTTCTTCAACGCCGCGGTGCAGCACACCGGATGCCCGCTGTAGGTGAAACCGTGGGTGAAGCAGCGGCCCTTGCCGGGCTCGGCGATGACGTTCCAGATGCGGTCGGAAAAGATGCACGCGCCCAGCGGCAAGTAAGCCGAGGTCAGGCCCTTGGCGGTGGTGATGATGTCGGGCTGCACGTCGAACACGTCGAGGGAGGCAAAGAACTTGCCCAGGCGCCCGAACGAGGTCACCACTTCATCGGCGACGAACAGGATGTCGTAGCGCTGGCAGACTTCCCACATGCGCTTGAGGTAACCCTTGGGCGGAATGATCACCCCACCGGAACCCATCACCGGCTCGGCGAAAAAGCCTGCGACCTTGTCCGCGCCAATCGACTGGATCTTGTCTTCGAATTCCTTGACCAGAAACTCGAGGAACTGCGCCTCGTCCATGCCGTCCGGTGCGCGGTACGGGTTGGGGTTGGAGACGTGATGGATCAGCGGGTTGGCATAATCGAACTCGGGTACCCGGTCGGCGGCCTTGTTGCCAATCGACATGGTCAGCGTGGTGGAGCCGTGATACGCGTTGAAGCGGGCGATGACGTGTTTCTTTTCCGGTTTGCCACGGCAGTTCTGGTAGTACTGGATCAGCCGGTACGCGGTGTCCACGGCGGTGGAGCCGCCGGTGGTCAGGAACACATGATCGAGATCGCCCGGCGCCAGGCTGGCGAGCTTCTCGCAGAGCTGGATCGCCACGTTGTTGGACATGTCGGAAAACGGATTCGAGTAAGCCAGTTGCCGCACTTGATCGGCGATTGCCTCGGCCATTTCCTCACGGCCCAGCCCGATGTTAGTGCACCACATGCCGCCCACGGCATCGAGGAAACGGTTGCCCTGGGTGTCGTAGATGTAGGCGCCGTCGCCTGCGACGATGTTCAGCGAGCCGTGTTCGGCGTGCTCGTCGAACACGTGATAGCCGTGCATATGGTGGGCCTTGTCAGCCTTGACCAGCCGGGACTCGTCCGCTGGGGAAAAAACGGTGCGTGTTGGCGTCGCCATAAATAAACCTCTAACCGAATTGACTAACGTTCGAACAAATCAGATGCCGCTCTTGACCGTGCTCCAGACCCGGGTCATGGCCCGCATCTCCTTGGCGTTCTGGGTCTTCTGCGGAAACAGGCGTTCGCGGGTTTCAGCATCGGGATAGATCGCCGGGTTGTTGCGCACGTCGGCATTCAACAAAGGCGTGGCCGCTGCGTTGCTGTTGGCGTAATGGATGTAGTCGGTGACGTCCGCCATCACCTGCGGCTGCATCAGGTATTCAAGAAACGTGTGGGCGTTGGCGACGTGGGGCGCATCGGCCGGGATGTACAGGTTGTCGAACCAGATCAACGAGCCTTCCTTGGGAATGAAGTACGACAAGTTGATGTTCAACCTGGCTTCTTCGGCGCGGGCCATGGCCGTGGCGTAATCGCCGGACCAGGTCATGGCCATGCACACATCGCCGTTGGGCAGGCTGGTCAGGTAATTGACCGAATCGAATTTGCGTATGTAGGGCCGCACCGACAACAGCAGCTCCTGCGCGGCTTTCAGATCGTCCGGCCTGGCGCTGCGAGGATCGCGGCCCAGGTACTTGAGCGCCAGCGGAATCACTTCGGTCGGCGCATCGACCAGGGTCACGCCGCAGTCGGCGAAGCGCGACACGACCTTCGGATCGAAAATCATCGCCAGCGAACCGATCGGCGCATCCGGCATGCGTTCCTTGATCTTGTCGACGTTGTAGGTGATGCCGTTGCTGCCCCAGGTGTAGGGCGCGGAGTAAGCGGTGCCGGGGTCGAAACCTTGCAGGTCCTGGAGGATTTTCGGATCGAGGTTGGTCCAGCCTGGCAGCAGTTTCTTGTCCAGCGGCTGGAACACTTTGGCCTGGATCAGCGGCGGTGCGAGGGAAGCATTGAGCACGATCAGGTCGTAGCCGGAGTGCCCGGTGAGCAATTTGGCCTGCACGGTTTCATACGCATCAAAGGTGTCGTAGATGACTTTGATGCCGGTGGCCTTTTCGAAATCGGCGAGGGTTTTCTCGCCGATGTAATCCGCCCAGTTATAAAGCCGCAACGTGTTGCTGTCGTTTACCTCAGCGGCGTAGGCGTTCAGGGTCAGCGGTACAACAAACAGACTGGAAATCACCGTAAGCAGTGTCTTGCCCATAGCAAATGCACCTTATCAAGCGAGTTCGGCTCTGGATGAGCGGATGTACCTACTATTGGTGGATTCGCAGGAAGGCACCATACCCCGAATGGGTGTGAGCGCCCGAATGGCCGGCGACATGGCAAAAAGCATCAGCCCGGTTGACCCGTTTTGGCATAGCGGCGGGGTTTGCCTGACGCTTAAAGTGCTCGTTGAACCGATTCGGCAAGAGCGCGCCATGACTGACCTGATCAAACAAGAACACCGCGATGGCGTGCTGACGCTGACCATCGACCGCCCGGACAAGCTCAACGCGCTGACCAACTGCATGTACACGCGGCTGGCCGACCTGTTGTTTGCCGCCGAGGATGACGACGCCGTGCGGGTGATCATCGTGACCGGTGGCCCGACCTGTTTTACCAGTGGCAACGACCTGGTGGACTTTCTGCAAGCGCCACCGACGCACCTGGACAGCCCGGCCTTCCGCCTGATGCGCGCCGTGATGCACCTGCAAAAGCCGTTGATTGCAGCGGTTTGCGGAGCGGCCATCGGCATCGGCACCACCCTGCTGTTGCATTGTGATCAGGTGCTGGTTACCCGCAACGCCAAGCTGCGCACACCGTTCGTCAATCTGGGCCTGTGTCCCGAGTTTGGCGCCAGTCTGCTGCTGCCTCGCCTGCTTGGTCAGGCCCGTGCGGCACGCTTGCTGCTGTTGGGTGACAGCCTCGATGGCAGCGAGGCGGTGGCCTGGGGCCTGGCCAATGAAGCCTTCGATGACGGCGAACAATGCCTGGCCGCGGCCGCCAAAATCGCCCAGCGCTTTGTGGCAATGCCCCAGCAAGCCCTGCGCCAATCCCGACAATTGATGAAGCAATCGGGCATGGAAGAGCTGCAAGCCACCCTGCGCGAAGAAAACACGCTGTTCATCCAGCGCCTCAACAGCGATGAGGCGAAAACAGCCTTGAACGCCCTGCTCAATCGCAGTACAGATAAGAATCCACCGAAAGGAGCCCAGTCATGAACACCCCGGAAATCTACGTAGTCAGCGCCGCCCGTACCGCCATCGGTACCTTCGGCGGTTCGCTCAAGGACGTGCCGCTGGCCGACCTGGCGACCACCGCCGTAAAAGCCGCCCTGGAGCGGGCCGCCGTGGACCCGGCACTTGTCGGTCATCTGGTGATGGGCAACGTGATCCCGACGGAAACCCGTGACGCCTATATTTCCCGGGTGGCCGCGATGAACGCCGGCATCCCCAAGGAAACCCCGGCCTACAACGTCAACCGCCTGTGCGGGTCGGGCCTGCAAGCGATCATCAATGCTGCGCAGACCTTGCTGCTGGGCGACGCCGAAATCGTCGTCGGTGCCGGTGCCGAATCCATGAGCCGCGGCCCGTACCTGATGCCGTCCGCCCGCTGGGGTACGCGCATGGGCAACGCGCAAATGATCGACTACATGCTCGGCATCCTGCACGACCCGTTCCATGGCATCCACATGGGCATCACCGCCGAGAACGTCGCCGCACGCAACGGCATCACCCGTGAAATGCAGGACGCCCTGGCCTTTGAAGACCAGAGACGCGCCGCCCATGCGGTCGCCAACGGCTACTTCAGCGAACAAATCGCGACCGTGGAAATCCAGGAGCGCAAGGGCACCAAACTGTTCAACGTCGACGAGCACCCGCGCGCCACGTCCCTGGAACAACTGGCCGGCATGAAGCCTGCGTTCAAGAAAGACGGTTCGGTCACCGCCGGCAACGCCTCGGGCCTGAACGACGGTGCCGCCGCACTGGTCATGGCCACCGATGCCGCGGTTCAGGTCAACAACCTGAAACCACTCGCCCGCCTGGTGAGCTATGCCCACGCCGGGGTCGAGCCCGAACTGATGGGCCTCGGTCCGATCCCGGCCACGCGCCTGGCACTCAAGCGCGCCGGCCTGACCGTCGCCGACCTGGACGTGATCGAAGCCAACATCGCCTTCGCCGCCCAGGCTTGCGCCGTCAGCCAGGAACTGGACCTCGACCCGGCCAAGGTCAACCCGAACGGCTCGGGCATCGCCCTGGGTCACCCGGTCGGCGCCACTGGCGCAATCATCGCCACCAAAGCCATCCACGAACTGCACCGCACCGGCGGCCGTTACGCGCTGGTGACCATGTGCATCGGTGGTGGTCAGGGGATTGCGGCGATTTTTGAGCGAACTTAAGCAATTTTGGTATGCAAGGTCGCTGATCGCGCGGATCTGCGGCCTTTGTTCATTCGTGCCTGTGTGAACAACGCCTATCAATGTGCAAGTCTATGCGTTGGTCTCAACAGTGCTTGAAAAATGAGGTTTGAACCGCGGCCCCATAAAAAAGACGGGCAGACGAGTTGCGGCTCGTTTGCCCGCCAAAACGGGAAAGCTTCAATACAGTTCTTTGTGCACGCGATCACTGGCCGACAATTCGGTGGCGAATGTTTGTGCGTCCTCTTCACTGAGCTGGCCGAAAGTCATGGCAATGTTAACCATCGCCTTGTCAATGGCCCGCTCCAGGTTGCTTTTATTGCCACACAGGTACAAATGCGCACCCTGGCCGAGCAGCGTCCACAGGTAGGCGCCGTGGTCGAACATGGCGTCCTGTACGTAGTAACGCGTATCCGTGTCGCGAGAGAACGCTGTGATGACCTCATCCAGCACACCCTTTTCCTGCCAGTTTTCCAGTCGCGCCTGATACAGGAAGTCTGAAGCCCGACGACGGTCGCCGAAGATCAGGCAGGTTTGCACCGGATTGTTTTGCTGTTCGACCTGCTCCAGCAACGCGATCAAGGGCGCAATGCCGGTGCCGGTGCCGATCAGCACCAACGGGTGCTCGACCTGTCGCGGCAAATGAAAACGCGGATTGCTGCGGGCAAACACCCGCACGTCGGGAGGCGATCCGGCGAGATGCCCGGTGGCGGTACCGCTGCGCGAACGACCGGCCATTTCATACGCGACTTCGCGAATGCACAGGTCCACGTAGCCGGAGTTGTCGTGAGACGCAATGGAATAGGCCCGGGGCAACACATCCGGCAACCACTCGGCCAACGCTTCCAGAGTCAATTGCTGCGGCTCGCAAAAATCATCGAGCACATCAAGGATGTCCTTGCCGTACAGATAAGTTTCCAGATCCTTGCGATGGCTGACCTTCAGCAGATTTTTCAAGACTTCGTGCTGGCTGGCCCTGGCGACCTCACGCAGCAGCGCTTTGCTCAACTGGCGCAACTCTTTCGTCGCCAGCAGCGCGTGGGCATCCTCGCGGCCGAACCATTGGCCGATCTGCGCCAACAACTGCCCGTCGTTTTGCGCCAGCACGTAAAGGTTGTCCCCAGCGCGGTACTTGATGCCGCTGCCTTCGATGTCCAGACGCACCTGCCAGGCGTAAGGCGCCGTAGCGTTGAGCCGCGTGCGCGAGATGACCCGCGCCGGCCACGCGGCATGCTCGCCATAGGCCGTGACTTGCAGTTGTAGCGTGGTGCCCGCACGCCGGTCGCCGTTGAGCACCGCTGCCAGGGTGGCGCACCAGGTATCAAAAAAACCCTCGAAGTCAGTGTCCGCATCCACGCGGTTGATCCACGGTTTGGCCTGCTTTTGCAGCAGCATGGCATCCAGGCTTTTGGTGAATCCGCAGAAGGTCGGGTAAGCCGTATCGCCCAGGCCGAAGATCGCGTAGGGCTGATCCGTCAGGTGTTCCTGCTGGCTCAGTTGATCCATGAAGCGATCGGCATTGCCCGGGGGTTCGCCGTCACCAAAAGAGCTGCAAACGATGATCAGCAGGTCTTGTTTGGTCAGGGTGTCGAGGTTCAGTGTGTTGAGATCCTGTACGGCCAATTCATATGGCTGCACACCGAGCAGATGCAGCAAGCGCTGCGTCAGCCCGCGTGCATTGCCGGACTCAGAGCCATAACCGATCACGATGCGTTCGATTAACGCTGGCATGGCCGTTTACCTGTCGTAGTGTTCGTCGAACTGCTCTTTGGAGAACTCCAATGCCTCGAAGTCACTCATCAGGTCGTTGATCACCCGGCGAATGCTGATGTACTCGACGATATTGCCCTGCTCGTCGAACAGCGGTTGCACAGTGGTATCGACCACATAAAGGCCACCGCCCTTGCCGACGTTGGGGATCACACCCGTCCAGATTTCACCTTGTTTGATGGTGTCCCACATCTGCTTGTAGGTGCTCTTGGGCACAGAAGGATGGCGCACGACGCTGTGCGGCTGGCCCAGCAGTTCTTCCTGGGTGTATCCGGTGAGTTTGCAGAACAGCTCGTTGACGTAAGTGATGTTGCCTTGCAGGTCCGTGGTGGAGATCACCATGACCTTTTCCAGTGCAGTCAATACTTTGGCATTGATGGCTTGCATTGTGTTGCCCCTCGATTGGTTGAAGTTTCAAAACGAATTCAAAATCTGGCCAACGCACGGCTTGAGCATCTACGTTTCTAATCGTTATAAATCAGTCAATTGGCTGATGGCGGTGCTGAGAAAAAAGAGGATCCGACCCATGAGCGGATCCTAAAAAGGAGTGCGTGGTGTTCTTCAAATCGATGGCAGCCTCAGCTGTCCTGAGGCACCAGGCGTGCACCTTTGCGCGTCACTTGCTGGCCCGTTTCAAAACGGGCATTGGGCGAGCGCACGGTGTTGATTTCGCCCTGAGTGTCTTTGACTTCATACGCGGTTTCGGTAAGGCCAGCCGCTTCCTGCACCGAGCTGCCGGCAAAGAATCCGGCACCCGCGCCTACCAGCGCCCCCACCGGCCCGCCCACTGCGCCGACCATCAACCCGGTCAGGGCACCAAAGCCTTTGCCCGCAGTGGTATCGGGAACCTCGCGAACCACTTGATCGGCCATGCACAGGGGTGAGAGCAACAGGCAGAGGGAAAAGTTGAGAACGATTGAACGGGCCATGACGATTTCCTGCTTCGGTTTCGATGCAAGGAATACATCACGAATCGTGCCAGATATTAATATCTTTATATTCAATGACTTAAAATATTTCGAAGTCATAAAGACAACAACCAAAAATAGTTATTATGACTACTAACAGGTCATATTGACCTATTCACTTGTTGAAATCAGGATCAAAAGATCGCAGCCTTGGGCAGCTAAATTGACCCGATAGGCCCTAGATTTGCGGTACACGCGGAAGCTGCAGCAGGCTGCGCTCTTTTGAGTTTGCCTTGATGTTTTCACTCACCAACGAGCGTCGAATTGAGCGAAGCGGGATGTGCATTGTCACAAGGCTCTGAGCATATGCTGGAAAGCTTTGTGAACGGACTTTGGCGCTTCGTTAAAAAAATCCGCGATTTGCATCGCAATTTTTTGAGCATTCAGGAAGGATTTTTTCATGGTTAAAGCAGTGTCATTGAATGTTCAACTCAGAACATTCTATGCCACCGGATGCTCGACCACATACTTCTTGAATAATGATCTCGCCCCGTACGCGGGCAACACATTAAAAACAGCAAAGCACATTTTTATAGCTATCTGGACATAGACGATATTCAAAATACCCGTAGCTTCCATAGTGCCGTAGAACGCAATAAAGCAAAAAATAAAGCTATCTATTATCACCGCAAAGAAAGTACTGAAAAACACCCTTAAAAATAGAAACCTAGAACTTGTAAGCTCTTTTATTTTACTGAGCAGATATGAGTTTACATACTCAGAAAAAAGAAATGACACAGACGAAGCTACTAATGCGGATGAGACATGTCTAACAACTTCTCCATACGGCTTATCCAACTGCCAATCAGACAACCCCGGCAGATACCCAGTAATTGAGAGAAGAACAAGAATAAAGGCATTACTAGCAAAGGCAAAGTATATCGCCCTCCTTGCAAGCCTAAGCCCATACGACTCATTCAAAAGATCAACTATCAAAAAAGTCAACGGATAAAGAAATACGCCCGGAGTGACAACAACATCAAAATATTCTAAATAAACAAGTTTTGCTGCAGAAACATTGGTAAAAACATAAAGAGCAAACAACATCAAATTAAGTGCAACATAAGTCATCCACGACCTTTCATGCCGATCACTTATTTCATAGGCCGTTAATGCACACCCTCCAGAATAAAATTTCCTACAGATATCTTTTATTTCAACCTTGCTCAAATCATCCATCATGTCGCTTTTAAGCAAATACCCCAAATTGATCTTGATAACTTTACCTGTCGAAACAATCATGACCACAGCGAGACGCTTGTTATTTTCAAACCCTAAAAGCTTGTACTTTCTATTATCAAATCCGTCACCCATTAAATCTTTCCTCAACTATCTCCCCTACAACGCGAAAAGCATCTGAATCAAAATAGAGCTCTGCCGTTATAATCATTTTTTTTGCCACCTTGTCATACACTAATTTTTCTGCGCTACTGCTGGCCTCACCTTTATTTACAATCAATAAATCTCCCGGCTCGTTTACTCCAGTGATTTCATTTTCCAGAAGCACACCAATCAGATTACAAGCGGGTCCAAAATAATAGGTAAGAGGGTGGGTAGCAGCCAGCTCACCAACTCGCTTGTCGATATTCAGAAAAAGCAAGCTCTCTTTTATTATTGGAACAGCAGCCGGATTCATATTTCCCTGCAGAGAGAAGCTGCCCTCTATAAAATCTCGTTCCTCAAAGTCGACATTCTCAATTTCCTTGCAAGACACACCAAAAAAATCAGAAATCTTGCGAATGGTGGATTGCTGAACATTAACCACCCTTCCTTCCAAAATATTGTAAATGGTGGTCCTGGTTAAACCGCTGGAGTTACAGAGCGACAACCGCGTCTCTCCACGACTCTTTATTAGATACTTGATATTACTTTTTAATCTTTCTGTTTTTGCTTTCCTGTGCATTATGCAACTACCACATTATTACTTCGAATAAAAACCGACACGAGTGTTTTTTTTGGAAACACCCTAAACCCTAGATTGCGGCGCTCCGAGCAATATTGCTACCTCGCCAAACAATCGTCAAACCCCTTCGCCGCCACATAATTTCCTACAGATAAACCCCACCCATCTCTAAGATCTTTCTTACAGAAAAAATAAACATACCAATTAAACCTCCTACAGAAATATAGAAGCCTCAAGAAAAAAATTAAACATGAATCATTTAATTACACAGCTGTTCACTTTTATGATTAATAATTTGGAATTTTCTGGTAATAAATCTGGCAGTCCGTGAACTCTCACACTGCCATTCACCAAATCCAAGACTGGCGGCAGGGACTGACACTTCTTAAATTCGCAAGGAGCTCCGACATGAAAAATACCGCCCCCAAAGCTGCCTTAGAGGCCATTGATCGATCCAGACTCTCCGGCCTTACCTCCCCTCTCGTCAAAGCACGCGTGAACAGTCCAACCCGAGCCAATCCTGAAAGCCATGTCTTTACAGTTGTTTCGGATATCGACACGGAGTGCTTGCTCTGTCACGCCTGCGAAACTCTCGCTTCAATCAATGTCCTCACCACCGATCTCGCGTGCAAAATGGAGGGCTCGCGCCAGAATGTAGTTTTGGCCGTTCAGCAGCTGGCCGTGCTCGGCGAACTGTTGGTCAACCGGGCACTGGATAACATCGCGCCGCTTGTAGACATGCCCGAGGCACCATCAACTGCCCAATCGTGAGCAATCGTGTTCTGTTTCCCAAAGGAGGTCTTCTGTCATGGATCGATACATGGCTGTTACTGGAATCAACTGCACTATCGCGTCGTTGGTGATCGACACTGAAGCACCGTTGGACGTGCTGCACGAAACCGCGGCTTACCGAATCCGCACCGCGACCCAACTGCTGGAGAGTTTTGCATCCAACGAAGGCGTTCACAGCGAGTTGGCACGGGTGCTGGTAACGTCCCTGCGCGATGGTTGCGATTTGATGGACGTCGTTGGACGGCGGTTGCAGGCTCAGCTTTCGGCCTAAAGCATCCACGAAAAGAAGGGCGCCGTGAGGCGCCCATATTGGACAAAGAGCAAAAAATCGCAGCCTGGCGGCGACTCCTATTCGGTTCCCTCTCCCAAATCACTCGGGATCCCGACCATCGGCAGCGGAAAGCAATTGCAACGATATATTACCTGCGTCATATTACATCCATCATAAACGCAACCGCTCCGACAGGTAGTCTCCAATGACCAGCATGCCCACGATTGAATCCGACCTGGCGGCTCCGGTGTCCACCGCCCAACCACCTCGGCTCAAACGCTTGCTGCTGCTGACAGCAAGCATCGCTGCCTTGGTACTGGTCGGTGTTTACGCCGCACATTGGTGGACAGCTGGCCGGTTTATCGAGGAAACCGACGATGCCTACATCGGTGGCGACGTTACGGTGATCGGGTCGAAGGTTGCCGGTTATATCGATGAAGTGCTGGTGACCGACAATCAGAAGGTCAAGGCTGGCGACGTGCTGATCCGCCTCGACGCCCGTGACTACCGCGCCAACCTGGCCAAGGCCGAAGGCGCGGTAGCCGCCGAAGAAGCGCTGCTTGCCAACCTCGACGCCACCGAACAACTGCAGCAGGCGGTGATCGGTCAGGCCCGCGCCGGCATCGATGCAGCCGGCGCCGAAACCTCCCGCTCACGCGATGACGATGCGCGCTACAAAAAACTGGTCAGCTCCAATGCCGTCTCGGTGGAAAGCGCGCAACGGGCCAACGCCACGTTCAAGACCGCCCAGGCGCAGAGCAATCGCGCCCAGGCTGAGTTGCTGGCGGCGCAACAGCAACTGAACGTCATTGCCACTCAAAAACAACAAGCCCGCGCCGCATTGATTCAAGCGAAGGCCGAGCGTGACCTGGCACAGTTGAACGTCGGCTACACCGAACTGCGCGCCCCGGTGGATGGCGTGATCGGCAACCGTCGCGCGCGGGTTGGCGCCTACGCCCAGGCCGGTTCGCAATTGCTGTCGGTGGTGCCATCCAGGGGGTTGTGGGTCGATGCCAACTTCAAGGAAGACCAACTGGCGCGCATGGTGCCGGGCCAGCGCGTGGTCATTCACGCCGACGTGCTATCGGGCCAGGCATTTCATGGCCACCTCGACAGCCTCGCGCCAGCCAGCGGTTCGCAGTTCAGCGTGCTGCCACCGGAGAACGCCACCGGCAACTTCACCAAAATCGTCCAGCGGGTGCCGGTGCGGATTCACCTTGATCCAGCCGACAGTGTGCTCGGCCATCTGCGTCCCGGGCTGTCGGTGACCGCCGAAGTGGACACGCGCAAGGAGCCTGAAGCACCCGCCGTAGCCAGCACCCCATGAGCCGCACCCTCGCCGCCCCGGCACAACCGTTCGATGCTGCCAATATGGCGACGGCCACCAAAGTCTTCGCTTTCGCCAGCATGTGCATCGGCATGTTCATTGCGTTGCTGGACATCCAGATTGTTTCGGCTTCGCTGCGCGACATTGGCGGCGGGCTGTCCGCCGGCACCGACGAAACCGCCTGGGTGCAGACCAGTTACCTGATCGCTGAAATCATCGTGATCCCGCTGTCCGGCTGGCTCTCACGGGTGTTCTCCACACGCTGGCTGTTCTGCGCTTCCGCCGTGGGCTTTACCCTGACCAGCCTGCTCTGCGGCGCGGCCTGGAACATCCAGAGCATGATCGCCTTCCGCGCGCTGCAAGGGTTTCTCGGCGGTTCGATGATCCCGCTGGTGTTCACCACGGCGTTCGTGTTTTTCACCGGCAAGCAGCGGGTCATCGCCGCCGCGACCATCGGCGCCGTGGCTTCGCTGGCACCGACGCTGGGGCCGGTGATTGGCGGCTGGATCACCGACATCTCGTCCTGGCACTGGCTGTTCTACATCAACCTTGTCCCCGGTATTTTCGTCGCGGTGGCCGTACCGATACTGGTGAAGATCGATCAGCCGGAGCTGTCGCTGCTCAAAGGCGCCGACTATATAAGCATGGTGTTTCTGGCGCTGTTTCTCGGCTGCCTGGAATACACCCTCGAAGAAGGCCCGCGCTGGAACTGGTTCAGCGACAGCACAATCCTCACCACGGCGTGGATCAGCGGCCTGTCGGGGTTGGCGTTTATCGGCCGGACGCTGCACGTGGCCAATCCGATTGTCGATCTGCGCGCCCTGAAGGATCGCAACTTCGCCCTCGGCTGTTTCTTTTCGTTCGTCACCGGCATCGGCCTGTTCGCCACGATTTACCTGACACCGTTGTTCCTTGGTCGGGTACGCGGCTATGGCGCGCTGGACATTGGTCTGGCGGTTTTCTCCACAGGTGTGTTCCAGATCATGGCGATTCCGCTGTACGCCTTCCTGGCCAACCGCGTCGATCTGCGCTGGATCATGATGACCGGCCTTGGCCTGTTCGCGTTATCAATGTGGGATTTCAGCCCGATCACCCATGACTGGGGGGCCAAGGAATTGATGCTCCCGCAAGCCTTGCGCGGGATTGCCCAGCAACTGGCGGTGCCGCCAGCGGTGACATTGACATTAGGTGGGTTGGCGCCGGCGCGCCTCAAACATGCGTCAGGTTTGTTCAACCTGATGCGCAACCTGGGGGGGGCGATTGGCATCGCCGCGTGCGCGACCATTCTCAATGACCGTACCAACCTGCACTTCACGAGGCTGGCGGAAAACCTCAACAGCACCAACGAAGCGCTGAACCAGTGGCTGTCCCAGGTCGGTCACCATTTCGCCGCCCTGGGTCAGAGCGGCGATGTCGGGGTGACAGCCAGCCTGCATCAACTCTGGCTGCTGACCTACCGCGAAGCGCAGACGCAAACCTACGGCGACGCGTTTCTGATGATCATGGTCTGCTTCATCATCGCCACGGCCATGGTGCCCTTGATGCGCAAGGTGCAACCACCGGCCGCGCCGAGTGCCGATGCCCATTGAGGCACCGGCACAGCCCCTGAAAATCAGGCCTGAGGGGTTTTGCGGAACCCTACCGCCAGACGGTTCCAGCTGTTGATGGCGTTGATGGCAACCGTCAGGTCGACCAGTTCCTTAGGGCTGAACTGAGCCGCGACCACGTCGTAGTCTTCATCCGGGGCGTGGGTCAGGCTGAGCTGGGTCAGGGACTCGGTCCACAACAAAGCGGCGCGTTCGCGCTCGGTGAAGAACGGCGCTTCACGCCAGGCCGTCACGGCAAACAGGCGACGCGTAGTTTCGCCGCCCTTGATCGCGTCGGTGGTATGCAGGTCGATGCAGAAGGCGCAGCCGTTGATTTGCGAGGCGCGCAGCTTCACCAGTTCGATCAGGTGCTTTTCCAGCGGCAGCTTGGAGACAGCGGTCTCCAGGGCAATCATGGCTTTGAGGGCGTCAGGGCTGGCGGCGTAAAAATCGAGACGCGGTTGCATGGCGTGCTCCAAGGCAAGTGGGTGTAGAGCTACGTTAGTACCGAGAGGGATTTGAACAAATAGCCAATACGCGAAAAGTCGAGGAGGCCACTGGCGCATGAAGAATTCAATGGACCGCACGCCATTGCAGGAGCGAGCCTGCTCGCGATTCGCGCACAGGCCATTGATCGCCAAGCCTGCCATTCACGCCCGCTTGAGCAACCACTGCAAAAACCCTTTCTTGCGCGCCACCACCGGTTCTTCCTGAATCAGCGCCTGCACCTTGTGCAAGCGGAAATCCAACAGGGTTTTCATCGCATCGTTGATGTCCTGACGGGCAGCCAGGCACGGTTTGAGGTAGTCCTTTTCAATGCGGTAAAGCGCACAAAAGGTTTTTGCGGCAAATTCGGCGGCCGACGAACTGTCGGTGAGGATGCCCGCCTCGCCGATCACTTCCCCAGGTCCCATGCGCCCGGTCTCGATGAGCGTGCCGTGGACGTTCAACGTCACCGACACCACGCCGGATTCGATGATGAACAAATGATCACTGACCTCCCCCGCCGCCAGGATGGTTTCGCCGGCGCGGAAGGTTTGCAGGGCCATGTTCTGGCTGAAGGTTTCTTTCTCTTCCTCGCGCAAGGTGGAGAAAATCGGCGAACTGTCGAGCAACGCCCGTGGCCGTGGAGAATCGCTTCCCAGATTGGGCTCAACGCTCGACAGCAAATTGATCCCCGACGCCTGCAAGTGCCGATACGCCAGGTCGAACAGCTGATTACGCACCGTGCGCTTCTCGCTCATCGAGGCGACGAAGCCGCTGATTTCATAGTCCGCGCCAGCAGCGCTGGAGCTTTTGAGCGCCACTTTCGGCCCGGGCGCACTCAACAGAATGCGGCAGCCTTGCATGGCCCGCTCAAGGGCGTCTATTACGATTTGCGGACGAATATGGGGGCTGATCTGCAGACTGATGGAAACGCCGAACATGTCGCTGGGCCGACTGAAATTGGTGATTTTGGCCTTGGCCGCCAGCGAGTTGGGAATCACGATCATGCTGCCCTGGGACGTCTGCAGTCGCGTGGCGCGCCAATCGATATCGATCACCCGGCCTTCGGTGCCGTCAATGGCGATCCAGTCATCCAGTTGGTAAGGTTTGGTGGTGTTGAGCACGATCCCGGAAAACACGTCGCTGAGGGTGCTTTGCAAGGCCAGGCCGACAATGATCGCCAGGGCCCCGGACGTGGCCAACACGCCTTTGACCGGAAGATCGAGGACGTAGGCCAGCGCGGCAATCACCGCGATCAGGAAAATCAGCGCGCCGAGCAGGTCCTGGAGCAATCGTCCGGTGTGTCCGACCCGCTGCATCATCACTGCGCCGATCAGCACCGTCAGCGTACGCGCGGCAAACAACCACCAGGCGATCTGCAAACCGGTGGCCGCCAGGTGCAGCGGTATGTTGTCCACCCACGGCGCCGGCACCATCGGGTTCAGCCCTTCGTTGAACAGCAATACGCTGTACAGCGAGAAAATCACCACCCGCAGCATCAGTTTCCAGCTGTAGTGGTTGGCGTCGATCAAGCGCCACATGACCATATCGATCAGGATCAGGGCCAAGGCGCAGATCAGCGGGTGTTCAGCGATCAACGACAGCATCAAGCAACTCCAGAGAGGACAATGAACGAACGATCTCACACATTGGCCACAGTGTAGGAGCAATTGATGTCGACAGAGCAACACAAAACACGGCGGGAGCGAGCCTGCTCGCAATGACGACAGAACAGACACCTTTGCAGTGACTGTCCGGCCGCTAACGCGAGCAGGCTCGCTGCCACTATTGATCGGAGTTATTTACAACGCCTGACCAGCCTCAAGGGCATCGCACCGAACCGGGACTAATCGCACCGCCCCTCGAGGCTGCGGTCCAGCCGCGTCATGGCCTGTTGCAACTGCTCGACGGCAACATCGATCAGTGATGCGCGGCCCTCGGCGCAAGCACGCTCCAGTTGTTCACAACACGCCACCAACGCCTGCGCACGGACCATCTGCGCGCCGCCCTTGATGCGGTGCGCCAGGTCTCGCAAGTCGGGGTAGTTGCCAGTGCCGTGTGCCTGCAGCAGGCGCGCGCGGTCATCACGGTTGGTCGCCACCACATCGCGCAGCAGTTCGGCGATCAATTCGTTGTCCGCTCCGACATAGCTCGCCAAGCCGCTCACGTCGAACTCGCTGCTCGAGCGTTGCTCCACCGCACGGGCCGCCAGGTGTCCAAACCGTTCCGCCAACCATCTGCTCAGGTCACCCAACCGGATCGGCTTGAACAGACAGTCGTCCATGCCCGCCTCGATACAGCGAAGCTTTTCCTCCGGCTGTGCGTTGGCGGTAAACCCCAGAATCAATATTGGCGTTCCGCACTGGAAGCGTTCTTCATCGCGGATCGCACCCGCCAGTTCATAACCACTGGCAACCGGCATGTTGCAATCGGTGATGACGAGGTCCAGTTCGTGCTCAAGCCACAGTTTGAAACCCTGCCGGCCATCTTCCGCTTCCAGCACTTGATGCCCCAGATAGCTCAACTGCCGCGAAAGCAGCAAGCGATTGGCCGGGTAATCGTCGACCACCAGAATCAACAACGCTCGGCCAGGTGACGGATCGTCATGCTCGCGCACTTCAAGGGCGGGCAACGCTGGCAATGGCAGCAACTCCAGGCTGATGTCCACTCGCGTACCGCACCCGAGAACGCTGTCGAGTTGCAATCGACCGCCCATCATTTCGCACAACGTACGGCTGATCACCAGCCCAAGACCGGAGCCCTGGCGAGCTGACTGCTGACTGTTGCCGGCTTGTACGAACGGACTGAACAAACGTTGCTGGTCCAGTCGACTGATCCCGATCCCGCTGTCTTCGATACGCAGGCTGAGCGTCAGGCGCTCGGACGATGTCGGCACCAACTGTAGCGTCAGGCTGACCTCGCCCACCGGGGTGAACTTGATCGCATTGCTCAACAAATTGGACAACACCTGCTTGAAACGCGTGGGGTCGATCAGCACATCGCAGTCGCTGCGTTCGTCGAGTTCGACCCGCCAGCGCAAGTTCTTTTGCTGCGCCAGGCCTTCAAACACCCGGCACACCGAGACCACCAGTTGCCGCAAATTGGCCCGTTCCGGTGTCAGCGACAAATGCCCGGACTCGATACGCGCGATGTCCAGAATGTCGCCGATCAACCCCAGCAACTGTTGCCCGGCATCCGAAGCCACCTCGATGGCCGCGCGGTCGGTAACGCCTTCGTCTGCCCGCTTCGTCGCCAGCTCCAGCATGCCCAGCAAGGCATTCATGGGCGTACGGATTTCATGGCTCATGGTCGCCAGAAACGTGGTCTTGGCCCGGTTGGCCTCATCGGCGGCGTCCTTGGCGTCCTGCAATTGGGCCAGTAATTGCTGGCGCTGGCGGATCTGCCGACGCTGCCAGGCGATCCAGGCCACCGCGAGTAAAAGCAAGGCGCCAGCGACTGCGAACGCCTGGAAAATGCTCTGGCGATGACGCAGCCAATAGCTCTGTTCCACCATCAAGTCATTGCGCCACGGGAGTATCAGTTCGTCGATTTCTTCCGGTGGAATACTCAGCAATGCCTTGTCCAGAATCGAATGCAATTGAGTGGCATCACGACTGGTCGCCAACGTGCTTCGCGCAGGGTCGACGCCCACCGTGCTGATGACCTGCAGGCGATCACGGTATTGCCGGGAAATCAGGTAACGGGCGCTGATCAAGGAGTTGATGCCGGCATCTGCCTTGCCTTGGGCGACCATTTCCATGGCATCGGCCGAAAAAGGCGCATCGATGCACCTGATCAGCGGGAAGTATTGGCGGATGAAATCGCCGGCAATGTTGCCCGGGGTCAGCGCCAGGGTTTTTCCGGCCAGATCATCCAGCGTCCGCGGGCTGTCCGGCGCCACGCGCGTGACCAGCACCGAGGGGCTGGTCAGAAACGCCCGGGTGAACATCAAGTCCTCTTCACGCCTGGAACTGAGGCCTATGCCAGCCAGCACGTCGACCTCACCGCTTTTGATCGCCGTCATCATCTGCGCCACTGACTGCATGGGCCGGATGTCGAATTGCAAGCCGGTGCGCAGACTGATTTTCGCCAGTACATCAACACCGATACCGCGATACTTGCCCTCACTGTCGATGAACGTGATGGGCGGGATATTGTCGTTGATGGCCACACTGACGCGCGGGTGCCGGTCGAGCCAGCGTTGTTCGGCCGCGCTCAGTTGCAGCGATTGCGTGCCCGGCATGGACACCCCGCTCGCGCCCCAGCGGCGCAGGATGTTCATCTGCTCATTGGCCGTTATCGCCGACAGTGCCTGGTTGACGATGCGCAGCAATGTCGGGTTGTCGCGGGGGATGGCAAAGGCGAAGCGACCGGATTCCAAAGGCGAAAAATCCGCCAGTTGCACGTTGTTCAGGTAGTTTTTGCTGATCAGGTAATGGGCGCTGATCGCATCCCCCAGATAGACATCGGCCTGACCGAAGGCCACCGCCCCCACGGCTCCCAAAGTCGAAGGGAACAGTTCGACCTGCGCCCGGGGATAAACCTGTTGCACAGCGTGTTCAGGCAGGTAGTGATACAACATCGCCAGGCGCTTGCCGGCCAGCTGCGGGTCCAGTGCTTGCGCCGAGTCCGTGCGGGTCACCAGAACCGGCTGGTCGACCGCATAGGCGCTGGACATCAGTAGCCGCGGATCTTGCGCCTCATAGCTGTTGGCGGTGCCCAACATATCGACGGCGCCTTGCATGAGCGCCCGGATCGCCTCGTCTCGCGAGGCATAACGCTGAACCTCGACCTCCACCTGCAACAGTTGCTTGAGCAGCCCGGCGTAGTCCGCCGTCACGCCTTCAAGCGCATAACCTGTCGCTGTGATGTCGAAGGGGGGATAGTCCGGGGCAGAAACTGCCAGCACCAACCGGCCCTTTTGTTGCAGCCAGCGTGCATCGGCCGTCGTCAGTCCGGCGGTCGCCCCTTCCATAAAGGAACGCCCCAGCAGTGTCAGGGTTTGCGGCTCGGCGCCGACAACACTTGCCCATAGGCCGAGCCCTAGCAACAGCAGGTTTTTGAGGTCGTTCAGGCACCGTAAAGTATTCATTCAGATCAAATGATTGCGCCGGGCAAGATCCCTAAGGTGCACGGACGATTCCACGTTGAGCTTTTCAGTCAAACGGGTTTTGTAGGTGCTGACGGTCTTGTGGCTCAGGTGCATGATGCCGGCGATGGTCTTGTTGTTCATTCCGCGGGCCAGGTGCTGGAAAATCGTCAGTTCCCGGTCAGACAGCTTGTCGATCATCTGTTTTTCGCTGCGCTGCAATGTACTCATCGATACTGAACTGGTGGGGAGTTGCGTGAAGTAGGTGTATCCCCCTTTCACCGCGTGCACGGCCTTGTGCAAGTGCTCGAGGTCATTGCTCTTGGCGACATAGGCAGCGGCACCGGCGCGCATGCAGCGATCCTGATAAAACATCGGTTCCTGGGAGGTGAAGACCACCACGCGACAATTCACCTCATCAGCCTTGATGCGTTCCAACACATCCAGCCCGTCGAGAAACGGCAAGTTCAGGTCGAGTATCACCAGTTCCGGTTTGTGCTCACGGATCATCGGCAAGACTTCACTGCCGCTGGAAGCCTCGTGGATGAGTTTGTACCCCTCCAGCTTGAGTACGATTTTGACTGCGCCACGAATCACCGGATGATCGTCCACAATCAGCACTGACTTCATGGCAACTCCCTGGGTAAAAACACGGCAAACGAGCGTTGACAGCCTTCGAGCGAAGCCCGAATCAGACGCAGCAGCTGCGCATAGACTGTTGCATGGAATGCGCGGCCGGACTACCTGACAGAAATGACAGTGCCGACAGACGGTCGCAGTGGATCTACGAGCGCCATCAGACGCTGGATTGAGGCGAGATCCGGCAACAAGGCATGACTCACTTGAACCTTATGCTGCCCGCTGGCCGGGATCGCAGGCAGTTGCGCGCGCTGGCCGTCGTAAATCATCACGCGATCGAGCTGGCAGTTATTGAGGCAGAAATCCAGCAAGTCGAGTTTTCCGTGTCCCAGGGAGGCGTTGATGATCAACAGACCGAAGGGCTCGCTCCCGTACTCCACCAGGGTCAGCAGCTCCTCCAGGTTCAGCACCGGTGCCACCCGGTAGTAGCCGAGCTGATTGAACCAGCGTTCGATTCTCAGCCGATTGAAGTGTTGTTCGTCAGCGATCAGGATACGTGTGGACTTGTTGGACAACGTGGCCTCCCGGGTCAGATTGTTGAGGCCGCAAGACTACGGAAGACCTACCGCCCTTTCTGTAGGATTTTTCCTAAATACCAACGCGCTTGTTCTATGAGGGTGTGTTGCGGGGATCTTCAGGCAGGGTCAGAACTCAGGATGTGCGGCGTTGTTGAGGGCCCCCTCGCCAGGCCAGCTCCCGCACGGGATATTCGTCGTGTCGATATCCCGTGCAGGAACCGACTTGCTGGCGAGGGCGGCCTCAAAGCCGCCCCAAGCCTCAGCTGGCAGTGGCCAACAACAAATCCACCACCGAACGACTGTGCCCGCGATGCTTGCCATGGTCATACAGCGACCCGGCAATTTCATCGGCGCGGATCGGCAGGATCGACAACAGCGTATCGCTCAAGCCATGGCTGGCCTGGCAGAAGCCCTGCATGTAAATGCCGGCCGTGCAGCGCTCGTCGGTGATCAGCTTGTAGTTGCGATCCACCTCGAAATCACCCAGGTACTCTTCCAGGGGCGCCAGCAATTGACGGTGCATCTGCCGCTCGTAACCGGTGGCCAGCACCACCGCGTCGTAGTGGCGAACCGTGATTTCGCCGGTCGCGTTGTTGCGCACCGCCAGTTCGATACCGCGCTCGGTGGCGGTGGCTTTCTCGATCGTGGTCAGGGTGCGGAACGCGTGTCGGACAAGCCCCGAGACTTTCTGACGGTAGAAGATCCCGTAGATGCGTTCGATCAGGTCGATGTCGACCACCGAGTAGTTGGTGTTGTGGTACTCATTGACCAGACGTTCACGCTCGCTGCTCTCCTGCTGAAACACCAGATCAGTGAACTCCGGCGAGAACACTTGGTTGACGAACGGGCTGTCGTCCGCCGGTTTCAGTGCCGAGCCGCGCAGGATCATGTCGACCTGCACCGACGGGAAGCTGTCGTTGAGGTCGATGAACGCTTCCGCCGCACTCTGCCCGCCGCCGATGATCGCGATGCTCATTGGCTGATTATTCACGCACGGTTGCCTGGCCATCTGCGCCAGGTACTGCGAATGGTGGAACACCCGGCCGTCATCGTTCAGCGCCTTGAACGCTTCGGGAATACGCGGCGTGCCGCCGGCGCTGACCACCACCGAACGTGCGGTGCGCACATGCTGATGACCGGTCGAATCACGGGAAATCACCCGTAGCGCTTCGACCTGCTGGTTGTGCACCACCGGCTCGATGGTCAGCACTTCTTCGCCGTAGCGGCTCTGGCTTTCGAACTGAGCGGCGACCCAGCGCAGGTAGTCGTTGTACTCCATGCGGCAAGGATAGAAGGTGCCCAGGTTGATGAAATCCACCAGTCGCCCGTGGGCCTTGAGGTAATTGACGAACGAATACGGGCTGGTCGGGTTGCGCAGGGTCACCAGGTCCTTGAGGAAGGAAATCTGCAACTCACTCTGGGTCGACAACGTGTTGCCGTGCCAGCTGTAGTGGGCCTGCTTGTCGAGAAACAGCACATCCAGCTCGCCCTGGATCGGCCCGCGCTCTTGCAAAGCGATGGCCAGCGCCAGGTTCGAAGGGCCGAAACCGACGCCGATCAGGTCGTGAACGATGGGCGATGCAATTGCCTGTGTCATTTCCAGTGTCCTCTGGATGAACCCCGGGGCATCGGGGCAAGGAGAGCCTAAGTGACCTGACCGGCCTGGAGCAGGACAGTAGGTCGTCTGTTGATTAGGAACGAGGACAGTGAAATAAAATTTAACAAGAAGGCGTCAAAGCACGCCGATCAATGCGCATCCCATTGCAGCATGCGCACCCGGCAATGCTTCATCGCATTGACGATATGTTTCTCGACCAAGGCCTTGGAAATGCCCAACTGATCGGCGATCTCCGGATGCGACAAACCTTCGATCTTGCGCAACAGGAAACTCTCGCGGCACAGCGCTGGCAATTCCGCCAACGCGCGCTGGAGCATGTCCAGGCGCTGGCCATGATCGAGGCTGCTGAGGGGCGACGGGGTGAAATAGCGCTCTTCGTTGTCGAGCACATCCAGCGATTCGACCTGGCGCAGGGCATTGCGCCGATGGTCGTCGATCACCAGGTTCAGCGCAGTCCGATAGAGGAATGCCCGCGGCTGCGCGATCGGCGTGTCGCTGGAGCGCTCCAGGACCCGCAGATAAGCGTCATGCACCACATCTTCGGCAACCTGACGGTTGCCGAGCCTGGCGTTCAGGAAACACACCAGCTCTCGATAGTAGTTTTCCAACATGACTCCCGTCCGCACGGGTGCGGTACCTGTCCTTGAGCCTGCTCATCGCCCCGAAGGCAATGGCACGATAGTGGCAATTTGAGCTGCGTAATTTATAGTAATTCTCATATAGATTTAAAGCATTGCTTTCTATTGCCTGACAAATAGTCATGGGCTCGCACCCACCGTAGTTATCTCACCGCTTAAATTATTGGTTTCTTTCTACGTATAAAGGACAGCTCCCCGTCTTCCCGCCGCTGAACGACGGGCCGAAATCCTTTGGCCGGAACACTGCATGAAACGTCCCCGTCACACCCGACGCGCCCTGCTTGTCGCACTCAGCCTGATCCCCGTTATTGCCGTCGCAGCCTGGAAAATCATCCCGCCGGGTCGTGATCAGTTCGCCACTGTGCAGGTCACTCGCGCCGACATCGAAAGCAGTGTCACGGCATTGGGCACCCTGCAACCTCGGCGTTATGTCGACGTCGGTGCCCAGGCCTCGGGGCAAATCCACAAGATCCATGTGGAAGTCGGTGACGGGGTCAAGGAAGGCCAGTTGCTGGTGGAAATCGATCCGTCCACGCAACAGGCCAAACTCGACGCCGGACGCTTCTCCATCGAAAACCTCAAGGCGCAGCTTGAAGAGCAACGGGCGTTGCATGAACTGGCGCGGCAGAAATTCCAGCGCCAACAGAACCTCAAGGCCGGCGGTGCCACCCGCGAAGAAGATGTGCAAACCGCTCAGGCCGAACTGCGTGCCACCCAGGCACGTATCGACATGTTCCAGGCACAGATCCGCCAGGCCCAGGCCAGCCTGCGCAGCGATCAGGCCGAACTCGGTTACACGCGGATCTATGCGCCGATGGCCGGCACCGTGGTCGCCCTCGACGCTCGCGAAGGCCAGACCCTCAACGCCCAGCAGCAAACCCCGTTGATCCTGCGCATCGCCAAACTGTCGCCGATGACGGTCTGGGCCGAAGTCTCGGAAGCCGATATCGGCCATGTCAAACCAGGCATGACGGCCTGGTTCACTACCCTCAGCGGTGGCACCCGGCGCTGGAAAAGCACCGTGCGGCAGATTTTGCCGGTGCCGCCAAAGCCCCTGGATCAAACCAGTCAGGGCGGTGGCAGCCCCGCCAGTTCCAGCAAAAGCGGCAGCGCGCGCGTGGTGTTGTACACCGTGCTGCTCGACGTCGATAACGCCGACAATGCGTTGATGGCGGAAATGACCACCCAGGTATTTTTCGTCGCCGATCAGGCGCAAAACGTACTCACCGCGCCGATTGCGGCGTTGCAAGCCGGCGCACAGGCCGATCGCCAGACCGCGCAAGTGGTGGCCAGAAACGGCAGCATCGAACAGCGCAACGTCCGCACCGGCATCAGCGACCGGCTGCGGGTACAGATCCTCGACGGCTTGCAGGAAGGCGATCACCTGTTGATCGGTCCAGCCGACGGGAGTGGCGGTTGAATGCAAACGCCCCTGATCGAACTGCAGGACATCCGCAAGGCCTACGGCGGTGGCGACGCGCCTGAAGTTCACGTGTTGCGCGGCATTGACTTGTCGATCCATGCCGGAGAATTCGTGGCGATCGTCGGTGCCTCCGGCTCAGGCAAGTCGACGCTGATGAACATCCTCGGATGCCTCGACCGCCCGACCTCGGGCGAGTACCGCTTCGCCGGGGAAAACGTCGCGGCGCTCGACAGTGACGAACTGGCCTGGCTGCGCCGTGAAGCGTTCGGTTTCGTGTTCCAGGGTTATCACCTGATTCCCTCCGGCTCGGCCCAGGAAAACGTCGAGATGCCGGCGATCTACGCCGGTTGGCCGGCCGCCGAGCGCCACGCCCGCGCCGCCGCCCTGCTCGACCGTCTCGGCCTGGCCACGCGCACCGGCAACCGCCCGCACCAACTGTCCGGTGGGCAACAGCAACGGGTATCGATTGCCCGCGCCTTGATGAACGGTGGCCATATCATCCTCGCCGACGAACCCACCGGCGCCCTTGACAGCCACAGCGGCAAGGAAGTCATGGCGCTGCTCGACGAACTGGCGAGCCAGGGCCACGTCGTCATTCTGATCACCCACGACCGCGAAGTGGCGACCCGGGCCAAGCGCATCATCGAAATTCGCGACGGTCTGATCATCAGCGACAGCGTCCAGGACAACCCCGCCGCGCAAAACCCGGCCCACCCCGGCGCCCTTCAAGCCGTCGATCTACGCAAACGCCTGAGCGAAGGCGCCGAAGCAACAGGCGCCTGGAAAGGCGAACTGGTCGATGCCGTGCAAGCCGCCTGGCGGGTGATGTGGATCAACAAATTCCGCACCGCGCTGACCCTGCTGGGGATCATCATCGGCGTGGCTTCGGTGGTGGTGATGCTGGCCGTTGGCGAAGGCAGCAAGCGCCAGGTCATGGCGCAGATGGGCGCGTTCGGTTCCAACATCATTTACCTCAGCGGCTCGTCGCCCAACCCGCGAACGCCGCTGGGTATCGTCACCCTCGATGAAGTCAAGGCGGTGGCGAGCCTGCCGCAAGTGATGCGCATCATGCCGGTCAACGGCCAGGAGGCCGGGGTGCGCTTCGGCAATCTCGACCACTTGAGCTACGTCGGTGGCAACGACACCAACTTCCCGGCGATCTTCAACTGGCCGGTGGTCGAAGGCAGCTACTTCACCGAGGCCGATGAACAGAATGCCGCAGCGGTGGCGGTGATCGGTCATAAGGTGCGCACCAAACTGCTCAAGGACGTGGCCAACCCCATCGGCCAGTACATCCTGATCGAGAACGTGCCGTTCCAGGTGGTCGGCGTGCTGGCGGAAAAAGGCGCCAGCTCCGGCGACTCCGACAGCGACGACCGCATCGCCATCCCCTACTCCGCCGCCAGCGTGCGCTTGTTCGGCACGTACAACCCGGAATACGTCGCCATTGCCGCCGCCGATGCGCGCAAGGTCAAGGAGACGGAACACGCCATCGAGCAACTGATGCTGCGCCTGCACAACGGCAAGAAGGATTTCGAACTGACCAACAACGCGGCGATGATCCAGGCCGAAGCGCGCACGCAAAATACCCTGTCGCTGATGCTTGGCTCGATCGCCGCTATTTCGCTGCTGGTGGGCGGCATCGGTGTGATGAACATCATGCTCATGACCGTGCGCGAGCGCACCCGCGAGATCGGTATCCGCATGGCCACCGGCGCCCGCCAGCGAGACATCCTGCGTCAGTTTCTGACTGAAGCAGTGATGCTGTCGGTGGTCGGCGGGATTGCCGGGATTGCCCTGGCGCTGATCGTCGGCGGCGTGCTGATCCTCAGCGAAGTCGCCGTGGCGTTCTCCCTGATAGCGGTGCTGGGCGCCTTCGGCTGCGCCCTGGTCACCGGTGTTGTCTTCGGCTTCATGCCGGCCCGCAAAGCTGCCCGACTCGACCCGGTCACGGCCCTTACCAGTGAATAATCGATTGATGAAGCCGCCACTCAGCCTGTTGACCATGTGCCTGTTGCTCAGCGCCTGCGCCAGCCCTGCCCAGCGCCCGGACAGCGGCATTACGGCGCCCGCCGCCTGGCAATCGCCGCACACCGCCGGCGCCACCCGCGACAACCAGCCATGGTGGAACCGCTTCGGCAGCCCGCAACTGGGACGCCTGATCGAGCAGGCCCGCGACGGCAGCCACGACCTGGCCGCCGCCATCGCCCGGGTGCGCCAGGCACAGGCCGAAACCGTGGTCGCCGGGGGTTCGCAGTTGCCGGAGGTCAAGGCCGGGCTCAACGCCAACCGGCAGAAGCTGCTGCGCGGCGACGGTTACAGCCAACTAGATGCCGACAGTAGCAATAAGGCTGTGGACTACTTTGACGCCAACCTCACAGCCAGCTACGAAATTGATTTCTGGGGTGGCCAGCGCGCCTCCCGCGACAGTGCGCAATTTGCCCTGCGCGCCAGCGAGTTTGATCAGGCCACGGTGGAGCTGACGCTGTTGAGTGGTGTGGCCAGCGGCTACGCACAAACATTGTCGCTGCAAGAGCAGAGCCGCATTGCCGAACTGAATCTGGCCAACGCGCAGAATGCCTTGAAACTGGTGCAAACGCGTTTTGACGCGGGCTCGGCAACGGCGCTGGAACTGGCGCAGCAGAAAAGCCTGGTGGCGGCGCAGCAACGGCAATTGCCGCTGGTGCAGCAACAGGCCAGGGATGCGCAGATCAGCCTCGCCACCCTGCTCGGTCGTCCGGTGCAGGAATTGGCACTCGGTCAGGAACGCTTTGATCAGTTGTCATGGCCGGCCATCGATGCCGGCGTGCCCAGCCAATTGCTCAGCCGCCGCCCGGACATCGCCCGCGCCGAAGCGCAATTGTCCGCGGCCCAGGCCGACGTCACCGTCGCCCGCGCTGCCATGTTGCCGACCGTCACCCTGAGCGCGGAAATCGGCTCCGGCGCCGACCGCGCGAATGACATTCTGCGCAGCCCCTTCTACAACCTCACGGCCGGATTGCTCGCGCCGGTGTTCAACAATGGTCGCCTGGGCGCCGAGCGCGACAAGGCCACGGCCCGCCAGGAAGAACTGCTGGAAACCTATCGTGGCGCGATCATCAACGGTTTCGCTGATGTGGAAAAAGCGCTCAACAGCATTCGCGGGCTGGACGAACAGCGGCGGTGGCAAAGCGAAGAACTGAACCAGGCCCAAACCGCGTTCGACCTTGCCCAGCGTCGCTATGAGGCGGGTGCAGAGGATTGGCTGACGGTGCTGGAGACCCAGCGCACGCTGTATGCAGCGCAAGACTTGAATGTGCAGCTGCGGTTGTCGCGAATGCAGGCGAGCATTGCGTTGTACAAGGCGCTTGGGGGGGAGTGGCAGGTTTTGTAGTTGCGGTGCTTGTCCGGTCGCCATCGCTGGCAAGCCAGCGATCGAACGATAACGCGCTGCTCAGGCCTGACTTTGCCTGGCCTTCAAATGCCGCGCATACCACGGCCGTTGCGGCACTTTGCGGAACAGGTCGGCGAGTTTCTTGTCATCCTCGCCAAAGGTAATCCGCAGCGCCAGCTTCATGGTTTCCGGGTCCATTTCCACCGACTTGCCGGCCTGCAACCCTGGCGTGGTGCTGCAACCGTGGGTGCTCGGGCCGAGCCACGGGTCGTCGATCTCGACCCAGCGCCCCGGCGCAAACCACGGCACGCCATTGACCTCAAGCCGACTGACCTCCCCCGGATGAAAACGCTCATGGGCGCGGAACCAGTCTTCCAGGCGATCATCGATCCAGCCATGAAAATGCCAGAACACCGGGTTTACATGGGACGAAAACGGGTCACCCAGAAAGTCGTTTTCCGGCGCATACCAACGCGCGGAAAAATCCGCCGGAGCGCGGGCGAACGGCACCGGCTGGCCATTGGACGGATCACGCGGCACCGAGGCCCAGCGCATGTGCAGCCAGTCGTGCAAGCCCAACTCCACCTCGGAGCCAAACTGCCCCAGCGTCAGCTTCGACAAATAACGCGGATCGCGATACTGCGATTCCCAAACCTGGAAATTGCTGTGGTAGGTCTCGGCGGTCTTGATGTCGCTGACCCATTGCGAGTACTCGTCATCGTCCTCGGCCAGCCAGGTCGGCGGCAGCGCCGTGCCGTCATGGTTGTCGAAGTAGTTGGCGAAGCCGATGCGGTCCCGGGCCAGTTCAGGTTGCGGCAGCGGGAAATGCGTCCACGACGGCAAATCCTGCAGTGAGCGCGCGGTGCCGAGCATGTGCCTGTGCATGAAGAAAAAATCCACGCCCGAGCCATTGCGATCCTTGCGTTTGCCACGGGCATCACGCTCCTGGTCCCGGGGGCCAGGCTGCCAGCCGATACCGCGCAAGGCGCTGCGCTTGTCTTCGGGCAAGCTGTGCCACTTGTCCCGTGACGCATGCCAGAGCTGGTGAAACAGGCGATGCTCCTGAGACGTCAGCCATGCCAACAACGGTGGATTCAGACCGGTGCGCTCGCGGGCTTCGGGAAAGACTTTTTTCACGGCGACAAAACGGTTGTCCTGCGCCGTCAGCATCAAGGGCCGATCCAGATCCAGCACGCGACCGCTGAGCGAACCGCTGCCGGCATTGCCGAACCCGGCCCAGACTTCGTCCAGCGCCATGCTGAATTCGTAATCACAGCGCCCGTTGGCACTGACCAGGCGCCAGCTCAACGGCGCCGGTTTGACCCCGGCCAGATCGCCGAGCACCCGGTAGCGAGGTTGTTCGCTGGAACGCAAACGTTCGGCCGTGTCGAGATGACCGATCAGCCCACGGCCTTTGTGACCGATGTCGAGAAACACTTCCAGCCCGTCCAGCGGCAAGCCCTCAAGCCCGGCGTCACGGCCCTCGAAACGAATCTGCCAGACACCGCGCAGCGTATCCGCCAAGCGCTGGCCGGCGACATCCGCCACATCGAATGAAGCCTCACCCGGCGTGATCGTCGGGTCCGGCTTCGTCCATTCGCGATGCCCATAAAAAGCCCCAGGCACGGCAGCGCTGGTCAGCGCCAGACCCGCCATGAACCCTCGTCGAGAAATCGTCATTGCCCTACCTGTGTCAGCCATGAAGCAGGCTTTATCCAAGCTAGAACGTTTGTTGCCCCAACAAATTTAAAAGCTTCGCGAGCAGGCTCGCTCCCACAGGGATTTCTGCAAATACCGAAGATTCAATGTGTGCGAGCCTGCTCGCGAAGAGGCCAGCACAGACACCTAAATTTCCGGCTCCGCCGCTCGTTCCCCCCAGATAGCAAAGGCCCCTGCGCCTGCACCTCGAAGGCGAACCTGACTGAGACGGCAATGACAAAACCACGTTCGAAAAAGGCTCTTTACATCGGCCTGCCGCTGGCCCTGGCGATCAGCGCAGGTGCCGGCTTCGCGGCCTGGGATTACGTGTTCAAGGACAACCCCGGTTACCCGGTCAAGGTGATGAAACAGGCCGATGAACTGCATGAACGCCTTCTCTCGTTCGACAGCCACATCACCGTGCCGATGGACTTCGGTACCGCCGGCAACGAAGCCGACAAGGACGGCAGCGGCCAGTTCGACCTGGTCAAAGCCGGGCGCGGTCGTCTGTCGGGGGCAGCGCTGACCATCTTCGGCTGGCCGGAAATCTGGAACGGCCCCAACGCGCCGCACCGCCCCACCGCCGGCTTCATCGAAGAAGCGCGCTTCGAGCAGGAAACCCGCTACAAGATCATCACCACGCTGGTGCGTGACTTCCCCAATCAGGTGGCCATCGCCTACACCCCCGACGATTTCCGCCGCCTGCATGGCGAAGGCAAGTTCGCGATTTTCATGAGCATGCTCAACGCCTATCCCCTGGGCAACGACCTCAACGCCCTGGACAAATGGGCCGCGCGGGGCATGCGCATGTTCGGCTTCAGTTATGTGGGCAACAACGCCTGGGCCGATTCGTCGCGGCCACTGCCGTTCTTCAACGATTCGCGGGACGCCCTCGGCGGGCTCTCTGACATCGGCAAACAAGCGGTGCACCGCCTCAATGATTTGGGGGTGATCATCGATGTGTCGCAGATGTCGACCAAGGCCCTGGAGCAAGTCGCACGCTTGAGCCGCACGCCGATGGTCGCCTCGCATTCGGCGCCGCGCGGGCTGGTGGATATTCCGCGCAACCTCAGCGACCACGAAATGCAGCTGATCAAGGACAGTGGCGGTGTGGTGCAGATTGTCGGTTTCCCGACCTACATCCGTCCCCTGAGCCAGGCCACCCAGGACAAACTCAACGCCCTGCGTGCGCGTTTCGATCTGCAACCGTTGCAAGGTCTTGAGATGGCGCTGATGCCGGGTGACCCGATCATCACCGTCTGGTCCGAGCAACGCTTCGGCGAATACGCCAGCCAGCTCTACGCCATCGTCGACGAAGAACCCAAGGCGACCCTCAAGGATTACGGCGACGCGATTGACTATGCGGTAAAAAAAATCGGTATCGATCACGTCGGCATCAGCTCCGACTTCAACGATGGCGGTGGCATCGATGGCTGGAAGGATGTCAGCGAAGCACGCAATGTCACCGCCGAGCTGATCAGCCGCGGCTACAGCGAGGCCGACATCGCCAAGCTCTGGGGCGGCAACTTCCTGCGGGTCTGGGACCAGGTCGAGAAATCGTCCCGACCGGTCGCCAGAAACTGATGCCACGTTTGCCAAGCGAAGTCGAAACCATGACCAACCGTCGTTCATTCCTCAAGCAGGCCGGCATTCTCGCCGCCGGTCTTCCACTGACTGCCGGCGTGAATCTTCCGGCGCTGGCCAGCCATCCCCATCCGTCGCCCAAGGGCCAATGGGCACAACTGCGCCAGCTGTTCACTCAGGACCCGGACTACCTGCACTTCGCCAATTTCCTGGTGACCTCGCACCCGACACCGGTGCGTAACGCGATCGACATGCACCGCGCCAACCTCGACCGCAACCCCGGCCGCGCCATGGACTGGGACCTGCAGGAAACCGAGAAACGCGAGCACAACGTGCGGGTCTGGGCCGGGCGTTATCTCAACGCCAAGCCTGAGCAGATCGCGCTGACCGGCAGCACCACCGAAGGCCTGGCGATGATCTACGGCGGCATTCATGTGCGCCCGGAGCAGGAAATCCTGGTCAGCGAACACGAACACTACTCCACCCACTACACCCTGGAATTCCGGCAGCAACGCCAGGGTACAAAGGTGCGCAAGCTCAAGCTGTTCGAGAACAGTCGCGACATTTCCGTGGATGAAGTACTCGACGCGATCACCAAGGGCATCCGCCCGCAAACCCGCGTATTGGGCATGACCTGGGTGCAATCGGGCAGTGGCGTGAAACTGCCGATCGGTGAAATCGGCAAATTGGTCGAAGCGCTGAACCGTCAGCGCGATGAAAAGGACCGCATCCTTTATGTGGTCGACGGCGTGCACGGCTTTGGCGTCGAGAACATGGACTTCCCCGACATGCATTGCGATTTTTTCATCGCTGGCACCCACAAATGGATGTTCGGCCCCCGGGGCACCGGGATCATTTGCGCGCGTTCGGCCGAGGTCAGGGACGTCACACCGATCATTCCGACCTTCAGCGAAGCCACCGACTTCGCCACCCTCATGACCCCCGGCGGCTATCACAGTTTCGAACACCGCTGGGCGGTGGACGAAGCGTTCAAGCTGCACCTGGTGCTGGGCAAGGCCGGCGTTCAGGCGCGCATTCACGAACTCAACACCTATGCCAAGAATCGCCTGCTGGAACAGCCACGAATCGAACTGGTCACCCCGCACAGTCCGCAGCTGTCGGCCGGTTTCACGTTCTTCCGGATCAAGGATAGGGACTGCGAAAAAGTCGCCGCGGGGCTGATGCAGAACCGCGTGGTCTGCGACTCGGTCGACCGTGACGCCGGCCCGGTAATCCGTATCGCCCCCGGCCTGCTCAACAGCGAACACGAAATCGACCGCCTCATGGCGCTGCTGAATAAAACAGCATGACGGCATGACGCTGAACCCTGTGGGAGCGAGCCTGCTCGCGATGGGGCCGCCACATCCATCATCGATGCTACCGGTTCGACCGATTTCGCGAGCAGGCTCGCGCCCACATTGGACCTCGTACGACACCCGCTTTTTTCTTTGATCGAGATGACCCATGAACACTGATCTGCTGACTCTGCCGCTCAAGGCCATCGCCTTGTCCGCCCTCATGGCCGGCCTGCTGCCCATTGCTGCCAGCGCCGCCACGGCCCCGCCACCGGGCAAGGTCTTCAAGGACTGCAAGCACTGCCCGGAAATGGTCGTTCTGCCGGCCGGCACCTTCACCATGGGCACGCCCGATGACGAAGTCGGCCGCGAGCCCGATGAAGGGCCGATGCATGATGTGACCTTCGCCAAGCCCTTCGCCATGAGCCGTTTCCAGATCACCGCCGGCGAGTGGGACAGCTACGTGAAGGAAAGCGGTGTGACCATCGCCAACGGCGATACCCGCCCCGGTCGCGAGTGCATCGCCAGCAAGCCGCGTTATCCACAGAGCCCGCGCCAGCCGGCGGTGTGCATGAACTTCGATGACGTCAAAAACTACGTCGCCTGGCTGTCGAACAAAACCGGGCAGAAATACAGCATGGTCAGCGAAGCCCAGCGCGAATACGCCGCACGTGGCGGCACCAAGGGGCCGTTCCCCTTCCCGTTCGATGAAGGCAAGCAATACAGCATCGCCAGGCACGCCAACACCTACGGCCCGGCAGACGGCTACAGCTACTCCTCGCCGGTGGGCAGCTACCCGCCCAATGCCTTTGGCCTGTACGACATGCACGGCAACGTCTACGAATGGGTCGAAGATTGCGAACACCCGAACTACATCGGCGCGCCCACCGACGGCAGCGCCTGGCTGGAACCGAACTGCGAAGCGGTGCGCATCCGCGGCAACGACTGGGGTGAAGCACCGGTGTTCTCCCGCTCGGGCAACCGCAACAGCCAGTACCCGCAAGAGCGTGGAGACTGGATGGGCTTTCGTGTAGTGCGCCACTTCTAAGGCGCACCACTTTCCCCCTGTGGGAGCCAGCCTGCTGGCGATGACTGACTTCCAGTCGATTAAAATATCGCCTGACAGTCCGCTATCGCCAGCAGGCTGGCTCCCACAGGGTTCAGCAGTGTGAGCATCCTCACCGCCAGTCGCCAAGCTTCTAAATTAACCCCTCGACCAGACGTTCTACTGGGTATCTGCCTTACGACCCAAGGAACTGTCTTCCATGACCCAGCCCACACGCGGCGCCCTCGGCGAATTGTTCGCCCTGCTCAAACCCTTTCGACTGATCGTCGCCGCGTCCATCTTCCTGGGTATGGTCGGCGGCCTGAGCGTCACGGTGTTGCTGGCGACCATCAACAACGCGTTGCATTCCGACAGCGGCCTGACCCAGGGCGTGGTGGCGCTCTTCGCCGGCCTGTGTCTGTTGGCGCTGGCCAGCTCGATCTGCTCCGACATCGGCACCAACTATGTCGGCCAGCACATCATCGCCAAGCTGCGTAAACAGTTGGGTGAAAAAGTCCTGTCGGCGCCAATCGAACAGATCGAGCGCTATCGCAGCCATCGTCTGATCCCGGTGCTGACCCACGACGTCGACACCATCAGCGACTTCGCCTTCGCCTTCGCGCCGCTGGCGATTTCCGTGACCGTGACCCTGGGTTGCATGGGCTACCTGGCGATCCTGTCGTGGCCGTTGTTCCTGATCATGGTCGCGGCGATCCTGATCGGCACGGCGATCCAGGCCTACGCGCAAAGCAAAGGCGTGCAGGGTTTCATGGCCGCCCGTGAGGCCGAAGACGAGTTGCAGAAGCACTACAACGCAATTGCCGAAGGCGCCAAGGAACTGCGCATTCACCGGCCACGCCGCCAGCGCATGTTCACTTCGGGCATCAAGGGCACCGCCGAATTCATTTGCGACACCCAGGTCCGTTCGATCAACACGTTCGTGATCGCCAAAACCTTCGGTTCGATGCTGTTCTTCGTGGTCATCGGCCTGGCGCTGGCCTTGCAAACCTTCTGGCCGAGCGCCGACAAGACCGTCATGAGCGGTTTCGTGCTGGTGCTGCTGTACATGAAAGGCCCGCTGGAACACTTGATCAGTACCCTGCCAATCGTCAGCCGCGCGCAGATTGCCTTTCGCCGCATCGCCGAATTGTCCGAGCAGTTTTCCACCCCTGAGCCGCACCTGCTGCTCAGCGATCAAGGCCACGTCAAACCCGCCGTGCACACGCTGCAATTGGCGGACGTGCGTTACGCCTTCCCGTCGGTGGACGGTGCGGCGCCGTTCCAGTTGGGGCCGGTCAACCTGACCATCAAACAGGGCGACATCACCTTCATCGTCGGCGAAAACGGTTGCGGCAAGACCACCCTGATCAAGTTGCTGCTGGGCCTGTACACCCCGCAGCAGGGGCAGATCCGCGTCAACGGCGAGGCCATCGACGCACAGAATCGCGACGACTATCGCCAGCTGTTCACCACCATTTTCGCCGACTACTACCTGTTCGACGACGTGGTCCAGGGCGACACGCAGATCCCGGAAGATGCCAACAACTACCTGCAACGCCTGGAGATCGCGCACAAGGTCAGCGTGAAGGACGGCAACTTCACCACCACTGATCTTTCCACCGGCCAGCGCAAACGCCTGGCACTGGTCAATGCCTGGCTGGAAGAACGCCCGGTGCTGGTGTTCGACGAATGGGCCGCCGACCAGGACCCGACCTTCCGCCGGATTTTCTACACCGAGCTGCTGCCGGACCTGAAGCGCCTGGGCAAGACCATCATCGTGATCTCCCACGATGACCGTTACTTCGATGTCGCCGACCAGCTGGTGCGCATGGAAAGCGGCCGGGTTGTTACCGAACTGATGCCTGCCTGATCGCCCCTTTCGAGACCTTCGCAGAACCTGTGGGAGCGGGCTTGCCCGCGATGGGTCCATCACTTTCAACATGGATGTCGATCGAGCCACCGCTATCGCGGGCAAGACCGCTCACAGGTTCTGCGCTGGGCTGGCCCCTCTGAAAATTATTTTTCCGGTTTCCTGTCAGTGCCCCGTCTTAATAATCATTCCCATTAACAAAAACTCTACACGACACTTTTCAGGAGCACAGGCAAGTAATGCGATCTCTTCCACGCCGCACACCTCTCGCGCTGGCCGTACAGCGCCCGACTTTGCATAGAACCTTGCTGACCAGCGTGCTGCTGACCGCCACCTTGCTGGGGAGCTCGATGGCCAATGCTGCACCTGTAAAAGTCAGTATCCCGGTTCAGCCGCTGTCCAGCGCGCTGACCCAATTGGGCATGCAGACCAACCTGCAAATCCTGTACAGCCCGGACCAGGTGGCCGGCCTGAAATCCCGTGCGGTCTCCGGTTCGCTGGAGCCTTCCGAGGCGCTGGCCGAGTTGCTTAAAGGCACCGGTATTTCGTTCCAGATCAACGGCAACAGCGTGACGCTGATGTCGGGCGGCTCTTCCAGCCTGCAACTGGGCGCGACCACCATCTCCGGCCAGGCCCTGGGCCTGACCACCGAAGACACCGGTTCCTACACCACCGGCGCCACCACCACCGCCACCAAGCTGCCGCTGACCATTCGCGAAACGCCGCAATCGGTGACCGTGGTTACCCGCCAGCAGATGGACGACCGTGGCGTCACCAGCGTTGCCGACGCACTGCGCAGCACGCCCGGCGTCACGACGCAGAAGTACGACAGCGACCGTACCGAGTTTTCCGCCCGGGGCTTCGCCATCACCAACTATCAATACGATGGCGTGAACATTCCTTACGACGGTGTCTACGGGGAAAACCCGAACAACAGCGACGACTCCGCCAGCCTCGACCGCATCGAAGTCATCAAGGGCGCGACCGGGCTGATGACCGGTGCCGGCGATCCGTCCGCCACCGTCAACCTGGTGCGCAAGAAGCCGACCAAGGAATTCAAGGCGTCGGTCAGCGGCACGGTCGGTTCGTGGGACAACTACCGCACCGAAGGCGACATTTCCGGCCCGCTCAACGACTCCGGCACCGTGCGCGGCCGCTTTGTCGGCGCCCTGCAGGACAAAGATTCGTACATCGACCACTACAGCCAGAAGAAAGACCTGTACTACGGCATCCTCGAAGCCGACCTGACCGACGACACTCTGCTGACCGTGGGCGTCGACAAGTCCAGCGCCACCCCGCGCGGCAGTTCCTGGACCGGTAACACGGCGTACTTCGCCGATGGCGGCCGAACCGATTTCACCCGCAGTTTCAACCCGGGTGCTGACTGGAGCCGTCGTGACTTCGACAGCATCACCTACTTCGCCTCCCTGGAGCAGGCACTGGCCAACGGCTGGAAATTCAAGGCCAGCTTCGATCAGAAAACCACCGATCACGACACCCAACTGGCCTCGGCCAGCGGCGGTTTTCCAGATCGTGCCACTGGCGAAGGCATGTCCTTCTACTGGGGCCGCTGGGAAGGCCATCGTGTGCAGAACACCGCTGACGTGAACGTCTCCGGTCCGTTCAGCCTGGGCGGACGCGAGCATGAACTGGTGGCCGGTTTCATGACCTCCCACTCGCGTCAGACTGGCGCGACTTACGATTCCAGCGCGTTCGGCCAAGTCACGGGTAACATCTTTGACTGGGAAGGCCATGTGGCCAAGCCGGACTTCCCGAAAAACGGCAAGTACGAGCGCACCCTAAGCCAGAACGGCGCTTACCTGGCCACGCGCCTGCGTCCGACCGACGACCTGTCGTTCATCGTTGGCGGTCGTGTGAGTACCTTCAAGTACAACGAGGACTACGCCTATTATCCGGGCACCGGCCAGGTCGATACTCAGGCCAGCTACAAGGAACACGGCGTTGTCACGCCTTACGCCGGCGTGGTCTACGACCTGGACGATACGTACTCGGTGTACGCCAGCTACACCAACATTTACCAGCCACAAATCAACAAGGACATCAATGGCAAGACCCTGGACCCGGTTGAAGGTGACGCCTACGAAACCGGTCTGAAAGCAGCCTACTTCGAAGGCAAACTGAACGCCAGCCTGGCCTTTTTCCGCATCGAACAGGACAACGTTGCTGAGTCGATCGGCACTAATGAGGTCACCGGCGACGGAATTTTCAGAGCTGTCGACGGTGCCACCACCAATGGTGTTGAACTGGAACTGGCCGGTGAACTGGCACAGGACTGGAACGTTTCGGCCGGGTACACCTATGCCCGGACCCGCGACCAGGACCATGAACGCATCTACGGCTACCCGCTGGCCACCACCAAACCGGAACACACCGTACGCACCTTCACCACCTACCGCCTGCCCGGCGCCCTGGACCAGGTCACCGTCGGTGGCGGTGTGAGCTGGCAGAGCGCGTTCTACGGTCAGAGCTACAGCCCCAATGTCGGCAACGGTGAAGGCGGCAGCACGTCACTCAAACAAGGCGGCTACACCCTCGTGGACCTGATGACCCGCTATCAGTACGACGAACACCTGAGCTTCACCGCCAACGCCTACAACGTCTTCGACAAGAAGTACCTGACAGGCCTGGGCAACTTCGGCACCACCTTCTACGGCGAGCCGCGCAACTTCCAACTCACGGCGAAGTACGATTTCTGAACCGTTGAGCTGACCTGAAAAATGCCCGTGTCGTGAGAGGCGGGCATTTTTTTTGCCCGCGATATCCCGATCAAGCACCTGCATATTCGTTGATGCGTTCCCCACCGCGCGCCCTGGTAGAAGCCGCCTGTTTAATCGTTCGCACGCATTCCCCTGTAGGAACCGGCTTGCTGGCGATGGTGGTGTGTGAGTCTCGGTATTTTTTGAGCGTGTACATATCCATTGCTGAGGTAACGGCTGCTTAGGGTTCCGCTCTTACAGCGGGTCACTTTGGAAAAGCCCCAAAGTAACCAAAGGGCTCTTGCCCCTTTCGTTCGGTGCCTCGCCTAGGCTCGGCATGCCCTCGCTCCGGTCCTGCTCCGTGGGCCCGCCGGCCTGGTCGCCAGCTCGCACGCATTCCCCCTGTAGGAGCCGGCTTGCTGGCGATGGCGGCCGTTCAGACGACATCGCTGTGCCTGACACGCCGCTATCGCCAGCAAGCCGTCTTCCAAGGGTTTCGCGTTATCTGTATTTGCCGGGACGATAGCTCAAAAAAAACCGCCATCCCCTTTCAAAGGCATGGCGGTTTTTTTCATTCAGCTCAAAACCGCGAACGCACCCACCCCGCCACTTCCACATGAATCCCTTCCACCTCACTCAACAACCCCGCCATGCGCAAAAAGTCGTGGGTCATGCCCGATTGTTCGAGCAAGGTCACGTCGTTGCCGGCCGCGCGCAAGCGTTCGGCATAGGCCAGGCCTTCGTCGTGCAGTGGATCATGCCCGGCCAGGTACACCAGCGCCGGGGCCATGCCGGACAGGTCTTCAGCCAGCAGCGGTGAGCAGCGCCAGTCCGCCAGGTCTGCCGGGGTGCGGCCGTAGTGGGCGTAGAACCAGTCCAGGGTCGGGGTTTCCAGCAGGTATCCTTCGGCAAATTCGCGATGGGAAGCGCGGTAAGTGGTGGCGTCGGTGACCGGGTACACCAGCAATTGCGCCTTGGGTTTCAGCGCCAGTTCTTCGGGTTCACGCACGGCCATCAACGACAACACGGTGGCCAGGGTCGCGCCGACGCTGTCACCGGCCAGTGCCACCCGTGAAGCGTCCAGACCACGGGCCGCGCCTTCGCGCACCAGCCAGTTGCCGGCATCGCACGCGTCCTGCACCGGGGTCGGGAAACGCCATTCCGGCGCCAGTCGATAATCCACGGTCAACAGGGCAAAACCACCTTGCGCCGCCAGACGACGGCACAACGCATCGTGGGAATCGAGGCTGCCGACCACATAGCCGCCACCGTGGAAATACAACATCACCGGTTGCAGGCCGTCGACCGCCTGCCCGTTGCGATACAGCCGCGCCGCCAGGCTGTGACCGTCCCGCGCGGCAATGGTGAAATCCTCGCAAGCAATGTTGTCCAGTGGCACATCGAGAAACGTCGAGGACGCTTCGAAGTCGATCCGCGCCTGTTGCGGGGTCTGCTCGTGCATCGCGCGACTTTTACCGGTCAGGCGGCCGAACTCGGCGAGTTCGAGGAAAGCTTCAAGTTCTGGCAACACAGCCATGGGACGAGTCCTTTTACGCAAAGAGGTCAAAAATCAATCTTGAAGCGACCGACGAACCTGTGGCGAGGGAGCTTGCTCCCGCTGGGCTGCGAAGCGGCCCCAATAGAGGGATTGCTGCGCAATCCAGCGGGAGCGAGCGCCCTCGCCACAAGTCATTCATCGCGCTTACTTTTTAGGCAGTGACCATGCGGCGCTCCAACAGCTCTTCCAGCTCATCCAGCAACTCATCGCTGCGCAGCAATTCGTAATGTCCACCCGTCACCAGGCGATCGATGCCGTGTTGGCCGACCTGTGCCTCGAACACCCGGCGTTCGTCATCACGTTCGGCCACCCACCAGCGATGCGCCGCCACCTGCACCTTCGGCAATTGTCGTTGCGCCAGCGCCAGTTGCTTGAGCGATGCGCCAGTGGCGAAGATCTGCGTCAGTTCGCTCGCGCCTAACGCCGCGTGGTCATTGGAACCGTGCATCGCCGCTTCGATCACCGCTGCTGCGCCTTCACATTCGCTGAGGCCGACGGTTTTCGAGGCAATCAGCGTCTCTGCTTCTTCAGACGGTTGACCGAGGACAAACTTCAGGAAATCCGCCAAATCTTCGCGCCAGTCACCCGCCTCGGCTGTGCCGGCCACGTAACTGTCGACCAGTCCGGCAAACGCGACCGCTTGCCCCTGGGCCTCCAGTTCATGGGCGACCAGTTGCGTCAACGCACCACCCAACGACCAGCCCAGCAGGTAATACGGGCCTTGCGGCTGCTGCGCACGAATCCGCTGGGTGTAAGCCTGGGCCATCGCCAGCAGTGACGCGTCCTGCCACTGCGGATCGAGCAGCATGCGGCATTGCAGGCCGTACACCGTACGCCGACCTTCCAGACGCCGGGCCAGCGGTTCGTAGTCGAACACCGTGCCGAACCCGGCGTGCAGACAAAACAGCGCTGGGACATTCGCGACCCGGCCATTCAACGCCAGCAATGGGTCAGGCGCTTTCCCTGGCTCGGCTGCTTGATAACCGCTGAGTTCAGCGATACACGGTTTCTGCATCAAATCCCGCAGCTTCAATTCGAAGCCCGGTTGCGGTTGACTGCGCACCCGCGAGATGACTTTGAGCACCTGCAGCGAGTCGCCACCGAGTTCAAAGAAATTGTCGTCGATGCCCACCTGTGGCACGCCGAGCACGTCTTGCCAGATGGCAGTCAGCGCCTGTTCCAGTGCGTTGCGCGGGGCGCGAAAACCACCCAGCGTCCATTCCGGCGACGGCAGTGCGCGGCGGTCGAGCTTGCCGTTGGCCGACAGCGGGAAACGCTCCAGCACCAGGATCCGCGCCGGCACCATGTAATCCGGCATTTGCGCTTGCAGCTCGACCTTCAAGCAACGATCCAGCCCGGCAGCAGCGCCAGCCACCACATAACCGACCAACTGTTTGCCGGTCGGCGTGTCGAGCACCACCACGGCGGCATCCTGCACCCCTGCGCATTCGCGCAAACGCGCTTCGATTTCGCCCGGTTCGATGCGGAAACCACGGATCTTCACTTGCTGGTCGAGGCGACCGAGGTAGTCGATCAGGCCGCACTCACGCTGGCGCACCAGGTCGCCGGTGCGGTACATGCGGCCACCGGCCTCGAACGGATCGGGAATGAAGCGCTCGGCACTCATGCCCGGACGCTGGTGATAACCCCGCGCCAGGCATTCGCCGCCCAGGTACAGCTCACCGCTGACGCCCACCGGCAACGGGTTGAGGTCGGCATCGAGGACGTACAAGCCGCGCCCCGCTACGCCGCGACCAATCGGCGCGTAGGCCGCAGCGCAGGTCTCGCTGGCCTCGGCACGCCACAGCAGCGGCGTGACCACGGTTTCGGTCGGGCCGTAACCGTTGACCAGACGCTGCGGACGCAAGGCGCGCTTGACCTGTTCGAAACTGGCGTCCGGCACCGCATCGCCACCAAAGCAATAGACCTCGACCGCCGGTGGATTGCCCAGGCGCTCGGCCACTTCGGCCATCTGCTGCAGGTACGCCGGCGGGAAGCAGGCGACGGTGACGTTGTGGCGATGCAGCACTTCCAGGGTTTGCTCGGGGGTCCACAAGCTGTCCTCGCGAATCACCAGGCTGCCACCGGCCAGCATCACGCTCAACCAACGTTCCTGGGCACCGTCGAAGGCGAACGACATGAAGTGCAATTCACGGCTGCGCGGCGCCAGTTCGTAGAGGTCGATGATGCCGCGGCAATGCCGGGCAATCGGGCCACGCGACACGGCCACGCCTTTCGGTTGTCCGGTGGAGCCGGAGGTGTAGATCAGGTACGCCAAGTGCCCCGGCAGCGGCTCAACAACAGGGCATTCGCTGCTGCCCACCACGGTCAGTTGATCGAGCAGCAAACGCGGCGGGCTGTCGGCCAATGTCAGGCGTTCACCCAGATCGCTGTCGCACAGCAGCAGGCTCGCCGCCGAATCACTGAGCATGTACGCCAGTCGTTCGGCCGGGTACGCGAGGTCCAGCGGCAGATACGCGGCGCCCGCCTTGAGGACCGCGAGGAACGCGACAATGGTCCGTTCGGAACGCGGCAGCGCCACCGCCACCAGGCTTTCGGCACCGATGCCGCGAGCGATGAGTTTTTGTGCAAGGCCATTGGCTCGTGCATCGAGATCGGCATAGCTGACCTCTCGATCCTCGCAGAACAAGGCGGTTTTCTGCGGCTGATTGCGCACGTGCCGATTGAACGCGAGCAACAGATCAGCGTTATCGGTGGACGCTTGCGGCAGGCTCAAACGCGCTTCGGGCAGGCCGATGTTGCCGAGCAGGCGGTCGGCATCTTCAGGCAGAGCACGCAACAAACCCTCAAGCTGAGCACGAATGCGCTCCACTTCGACGTCGCTGAAGCGATCACGCAGGTACAAGTATTCGACTTCGAGGCCTTCATCGTTGGCGCTGACCATCAAGTCCATCGGGAAGTGGGTGACACCGCCGCTGCCGACGTCGGCAAAGCGCAACTCACCTTCCTCGCCACCGCGCAGGGCGCGGTCCACCGGATGGTTTTCAAACACGATGATGCTGTCGAACAGGCCTTGACCGCCCTGCCCGGCCCAGCGCTGGA
The DNA here is from genome assembly GCF_001945365.1 of Pseudomonas reinekei. Taxonomy (GTDB): domain Bacteria; phylum Pseudomonadota; class Gammaproteobacteria; order Pseudomonadales; family Pseudomonadaceae; genus Aquipseudomonas; species Aquipseudomonas reinekei. The sequence continues at coordinate 23,276 of NZ_MSTQ01000014.1, read as the reverse complement.
CGTCGGACAATGGCGTGTGTTCGTAGTCGCGCACCGCCAGGTTGTAATCCTGCAACTCGCGCAGCCACTCGCCCAGCGGTTGTTGCGGGTCGAGCGTCTGGATCACCGGCAAGGTGTTGATGAACAGGCCGAGCATTTCCTGGGCACCGGCCAAACCGGTCGGACGCCCCGCCACTGTCGCACCGAAGGCCACGCTGCGCTGTCCGCTATGGCGCTGCAACAGCAACAGCCAGGCGCCTTGCACTAAGGTGTTGAGGGTCACGCGCTGACGCTTGGCGAAGCTATGCAACTTGCGTGTCGCCTCGGCGTTGAGGTCGCTGTACAACACGCCATGGCCGGAACCTGCGGCACCGGAGGCCTTGGCCAGAATGGTCGGCGCCTCCAGCAACGCCAGGCGCTCGCGCCAGAAGCCTTCGGCTTGCGCATCGTCCTGACGTTGCAACCAGCCGATGTAGTCGGCGTAGCGACCGGTCAGCGCCGGCAGGCTGTCGTGGTGGTACAGGCGCAGCATCTCGCCCAGCAGACGCGACGCACTCCAGCCGTCCAGCAGCAGGTGGTGGTAGATCCAGATCATCTGGTAGCGGTCTTCGCCCAGGCGCACCAGCACAAAACGCATCAGCGGCGGGCAGCTCAGGTCGAAGCCCTTGGCCTGCTCGGCAGCTGCCAGTTCGCTCAGCGCCTGTTCAGTGTCGCTGCGCTCGCGCCAGTCGAGCTCTTCGATCGGCAGCTCGACTTCGGCGAACACCGCTTGCAGCGGATCGGCCAGGCCATCGCGCCAACGGAAAGCCGCGCGCAGCACTTCATGACGCTCGACCAAGGCCTGCCACGCCGCACGGAAACGCGGCACCTGCAAACCGTCGACCGCCACGCTTAACTGGTTGACGTAGGGGTTGAGCTCCGGCGAATCGAGGCAATGGAACAGCATGCCTTGCTGCATCGGCGACAGCGGATAGAGGTCTTGCAGCCCTTCACGCGCCGTCAGATCAATGTGCGGCACAAGGGCGAAAGCTTCGACGCCCGGCGCTTGGACCCGTGTATTTTCACGGTGGCTGGCCACGGTGGCGAGTGCGCGGATGGTCTGCTGCTCGAACAGTTGCTTGGGACTGAACAGCAACCCGCGCTGCCCGGCACGGCTGACCGCTTGCAGGGAAATAATCGAATCACCACCCAGCTCAAAGAAATTCTCGGTGACGCCCACCGAATCCAGGCCCAGCAGCTCCTGCCAGATCTCCACCAATAGCGCCTCGGCGGGCGTCGCAGCCGCCACTTGATCGTGACTCTGACGCGAGGCCTCTGGCGCCGGCAAGCCCTGACGATCCAGCTTGCCGTTCGGCGTCAGCGGCAGCGCGGCCAGGCACATCAGGTGCGCCGGTAACATGTGCGCCGGCAAGCGGCTGCGCAGGTGCGCGGTCAGTGCGTCACGCAGGTCCTGTTCGTCGGCCAGCGGATCGCGCGGCACCACATAGCCGACCAACTGGCGGCTGGTCGGGCCGTCGCGGTCGATGACGAACGCCTCACGCACACCTGCGTGCTCCATCAGGCACGCTTCGATTTCGCCGAGTTCAATACGGAAACCGCGAATCTTCACTTGCTGGTCAATACGGCCGAGGTATTCCACCACGCCATCGGCGCGGAACCGTGCAAGGTCGCCGCTGCGATACAAACGCGCCCCCGGCACGAAGGGGTCCGGCACAAAACGCTCGGCGGTCAGGTCCGGCCTTTGGTGATAACCCCGCGCCACACCTTCGCCGCCCAGGTACAACTCACCCGCTACGCCCACCGGCAACGGCTGCAAGCCGCCGTCCAGAATGTAGGCGCTGCGGTTGCCCACCGGCCGGCCAATCGGCATGAACGCCGAGTCGAATTCGGTATCCGGATAGGCCAGCCAGATCAGCGGCGTGATCACCGTTTCGGTCGGGCCGTAGCCGTTGATCAGGCGCTTGGGTTGCAGGACCTGCTGCACCTCGTCGAACGCATGCTTGGCCATGCCTTCACCGCACGGCGTATAGGATCGGATCGGCAGATCGCGCCCGGCTTCGCCCATGTAATCGGCAATCTGCGCCAAGTAACTCGGGGTGAAACAGGCGATGGTGATGCCGTGTTTTTCGATCTCGGCGCAGGTGCGTTCCACGCTCCACAGTTCGTCGTCACGCGGCATTACCGCCGAGCCGAACACCAGCGGCGTCAGCCAGCGTTCGTGGGCGCCGTCGAAGCTGATCGAGGCGAATTGCAGTTCGCGGTCGTCCGGGGTCATACCGTACAACTCGCCGATCGACACGCAATGCATGGCCAGCGGGCCGTGGGCCACGCTCACGCCTTTCGGCCGCCCGGTCGAGCCCGAGGTGTAGATCAGATAAGCCAGGTTTTCCCCGCAAGTCAGGTTGACCGGGTTACTGTCCGCCATCCGTTCCAGCGGTTCACGGTCAATTTCCAGCACCGCCAGGCCCTGCGGCAACGGCAGTTTTTCCCGCAGCCAGGATTGGCTGATCAGCAGCGAAATCCCGCTGTCGTCCATCAGATAGCTCAGGCGTTCAGCCGGGTACGCCGGGTCGAGCGGCACGTAGGCGCCACCCGCCTTGAGGATCGCCAGCAGGCCGACGATCATGTCCGGCGAACGCTGCATGGTCAGGCCAACCCGCACTTCCGGACCTATACCGCGCCCGCGCAAGTGGTGGGCCAAGCGGTTGGCGCGGCGGTTGAGTTCGTCGAAGCTCAGCGCCACGTCATTGAAGATCAGCGCCGTGGCGTCCGGTCGGGCAACGGCCTGGGCCTCGATCAATTGATGCACGCACAGCGGGTTTTGCGCGACGGTGAACGGCGGGTTCCACTCAAGCAATTGCTGGGCGCGCTCCGGTGCGGTGAGCAGGTCGAGTTCACTCAACGCCGCTTGAGGCGCGGCGACCATCGCCATCAGCAACGCGGTCAGATGCTCACTCATGCGCGCAATGGCGGTGCTGCTGAAGTGGCTGCACTGGTAGCTCCAGTTCAGGCTCAGCTGATTTTCAGCGGTGGCTGCCAGGGTCAGCGGGAAGTTGGTGCGTTCGTGGTTCTGCGGGATCGAGAAGCTCAACCCGGCCGGCGCACTTTGTTGCAGGGCTTCGGCCACCGGGAAGTTTTCGAACACCAGCAGGCTGTCGAACAATGGCTCTCCGGCACGCCCGGCCCAGCGCTGAATGTCACCGAGGGCGGTGAATTCGTGTTCGCGCAGTTCAAGGTTCTGCGCCTGCAAACGGCTCAGCCATTGCTCGACGCTTTCCACGGCGTCCGGGCGGCTGATCACCGGCAAGGTGTTGATGAACAGACCGAGCTGGTTTTCGGCCCCCGGCAAGTCCACCGGACGCCCCGCTACAGTCGCGCCAAACGCTACGCTGCGCTGGCCGCTGTAGCGTTGCAGCAGCAGTACCCACGCACCTTGCACCAAGGTGTTGAGCGTGACTTTCTGCTGGCGGGCAAAGTCGCTGAAGCGTTTGCTGGTGGCGACATCGAAGGTCTGGCGATGGTCGGCAAACTGCGCCTGCGACGGATGCTTGACCCCGACATGGGCCAGGCTCTGGGCCAGCAGCGTCGGGTTGTCCAGCGTCGCCAGTTGCCCGCGCCAGAAAGCCTCGTCCGCGTCGGCATCCTGACGTTGCAGCCAGCCGATGTAGTCGGCGAAACGTCCGCTGGGCGCTTTTACTTCTTGTCCGGCGTAACGCTGCAGAACTTCGCTCAACAACAGCGAGTTACTCCAGCCGTCGAGCAACAGGTGATGGTGGGTGTAGATCAGTTGCTGACGCTCGTCGTCCAGACGCACCAGCGTCAGGCGCATCAGCGGCGCTTGGGTCGAATCGAGTTGCAGGCGTTCGCTGTCGATCAACTGCGCCAGCGCGTGTGCCTGATCGTCGCACCCGCGCCAGTCCAGGCAGGTCAGCGGCAATTGCAGATGGCGGTGCACCAATTGCACCGGCGCTTCAAAACCTTGCGGGAAGTGGAAGCTGCTGCGCAGGATCGCGTGGCTGTCGAGCACCGCTTGCCACGCTCGGCCCAGATGTTCGGCATCGAGGCCACGGGCCTCGACGCTCAGTTGATTCACGTACGCACCGGACGCCGACTCGTAGAGGCTGTGGAACAGCAAACCGGCCTGCATCGGCGACAGCGGATAGACGTCTTCGATCTGCGCCGGTGGCACCGGCAGCCCATCCAGTTGCGCCTGGCTCAGGCGCGCCAGCGGAAAGTCCACCGGGGTCACACCGCCAGCGCCGTCGCTCAAGCAATGGTCGATCAGCGCCAACAGTTCAGCGCGAAAATCGATGGCCAGGGCTTCAATCTCGCGCAGTTCGAAGCATTCGCGGCTGAAGGTCCAGTCGAGTTTCAGCTCGCCGCCATAGACCTGGCCGTCCACCGACAGCCAGTTCGGCAGCGGCGCGTCCGTCGATTGCGCGGCGCCGCTGGACTCCTTGGCCGGGGTGAACAGTGCGTCCTCGGCAAAGCTCTGGTCGAACTGGCCGAGATAGTTGAACGTCACCCGCGCCTGCGGCAAAGCGGCCAATGCCGTTTGCGCGGCCGCATCGCCCATGTAGCGCAACAGGCCATAGCCCAGGCCTTTACCGGGAATGTCGCGCAGTTGTTGCTTGATGGCCTTGATCGAAGCACCGAGCTCGGCGGTCGGTGTCAGGTGCACGGGGAACAGGCTGGAGAACCAGCCGACGGTGCGGGTCAGGTCGATGTCGTCGAACAGTTCTTCGCGGCCATGACCTTCGAGCTGAATCAGCGCCGATGGGTGGCCAGTCCAGCGGCTGAGCGTACGGGCCAATGCGGTCAGCAGCAGGTCGTTGACCTGGGTGCGGTAGATCGCCGGCGCTTGTTGCAGCAATTGGCGGGTCTGCTCGCGGTCCAGGCCGATGCTCACGCTTTGACGTAAATGCCCGGCCTGACTCGCTTGCGGGTTGGCCACCGGCAGTGTATCGCTGGCCCCGGCGAGTTGCGCTTGCCACCCGTTCAATTCGCTGGCGGCAGTTTCAGAGCGTGCGTAAGCGTCGAGCTTGTCCGCCCAGGCCTGGAAAGCGCTGCTCTTCGGCGGCAGTTCTTCACCTTGATAGGCGGCCTGCAGATCCTCCAGCAACACCCGCCACGACACCCCGTCCACCGCCAAATGGTGGATCACCAGCAGCAAACGCTGCGAACCATCGGCCCGGGCGATCAGCGCCACCCGCAGCAGCGGCCCGTCTTGCAGACTGAGGCTGCGCTGGGCTTCTTCGCACACAGCTTCCAGCGAGGCATCGCAGGCGACGCGAGCGGTCCAGAGCATGTCGATGACGTCGGCACTGTCGGCGCCGACGTAGCGCGCCGACCATTGGCCTTCAACCTGACTGAAGCGCAAACGCAAGGCATCGTGTTGCTTGAGCACACGTTGCAAGGCGCCTTGCAGACGCGGCAATTCGAGGGTTTCGCGCGGTGTCAGCAACAGCGCCTGGTTCCAGTGCGCGCGTTGCGGGATCGGCTCTTCGAAGAACCAGCGCTGGATCGGCGTGAGTGTTTGCACGCCATCCACCGGACCTTGTTGCGCCAGCGGTGCCGCCTGCTCTTTCACCACGGCAGCCAGGGCTTGCAGGGTCTGCTGCTGGAACAGGTCGCGCGGTTGCAGGCTCAGGCCGGCGCGACGGGCGCGGCTGACCACTTGAATCGAGATGATCGAATCGCCGCCCAGTTCGAAGAAGTTGTCCTGCCGCCCAACCTGTTCAATACCCAGCACGTCCTGCCAGATCTGTGCCAGCACCTGTTCATGGGCGCTGCGCGGAGCTTCGAATGCGCGCTGGCTGACCTGAGCGGTGGGCGCCGGCAGGCGTTTGCGGTCCAGTTTGCCGTTGGGGCTCAGCGGCATGTGCTCAATCAGCAAGGTCTGCGCCGGCACCATGTAATCCGGCAGGCTGCCGAGCAAATGGCTTTTCAGGGTTTCGCGCCACGCGCCTTGCCGGTCGGCATCGGCGCCGACCAACGCGCGATCCTGCGGCACGATGTAGGCCACCAGTTGCTTGCCGCTCGGCCCGTCGAGGGCCAGGACCACGGCGTCCTGCACGTCGGCATGTTCTTGCAGGCGTACTTCGATTTCCCCCAGTTCGATGCGCAGGCCGCGGATCTTCACTTGGTGGTCGATGCGTCCGCAGTAATCGATGGCGCCGTCAGCGCGATAACGCGCCAGGTCGCCGGTGCGGTACAAACGCTCGCCGCTGCCGAACGGATCGGCCACGAAACGCTCGGCAGTCAATGCGCTACGACGGTGATAACCCCGGGCCAGACCGATGCCGCCCAAGTACAACTCGCCCACCGCGCCCAGCGGCAATACTTGCAGTTCATCGTCGAGGATGCAGGTGCGCAGGTTGGCGATCGGACGACCAATCGGCACGCTGTCGCGCCCTTCTTCCACGCAGGTCCAGTGCGTCACGTCGATGGCCGCTTCGGTCGGGCCATACAGGTTGTACAGCTGGGCTTGCGGCAGGCTGCGCAGGGTCTGGCGTTGCAGTTCCATCGGCAGCGCTTCACCGCTGCAAATAATCCGGGTCAGCGAGGTGCAGGCCTGTGCTTCGTCAGCGCCGATGAACGCCGAGAGCATCGAAGGCACGAAGTGCAGCGTGGTGACCGACTGCTCGACGATCAATGCGGCGAGGCGTTGCGGGTCGCGATGCTCGCCCGGTGCGGGTATCACCAGCGTGGCGCCTTTCATCAACGGCCAGAAAAACTCCCACACCGACACGTCGAAACTGAACGGCGTCTTTTGCAGCACGCGGTCCGATGGCAGCAGGTTGTAGGCTTGCTGCATCCACTCGATGCGGTTGTGCAACGCCACATGGCGGTTGCCCGCGCCCTTGGGCTTACCGGTCGACCCGGAGGTGTAGATCATGTAGGCAAGGTTTTCTGCCACAGCAAGGTTCGGCAGATCGCTGCCCGGCAGGTCGCTGAGCCAATCGGCATCGGCATGCAGGCACAAGGTGCGCACGCTGTCCGGCGTCGGCAGTTGCGCCAGCAAATGCGCTTGGGTCAGCAACAGCGCAATGCCGCTGTCTTCGATCATGTCGCTCAGGCGATCCAGCGGATACTCCGGGTCCAGCGGCACATAGGCGCCACCAGCCTTGAGAATCGCCAACAGGCCGACGACCATTTCGAACGAACGGTCGCAAGCGATCCCGACGATCACGTCCGGGCCGACACCTTGCGCGCGCAGGTGATGGGCCAGGCGATTGGCGCGCAGGTTCAGCTGTGCATAACTCAGGGATTCGCCCTGGAACACCAACGCGGTTGCCTGGGGATTTTCCCGCACCCGCGCTTCGAAATGTCGCTGCGCGCAAACTTCGCCCGGATAGACCTGCGCCGTGTCATTGAGGTCATCGAGCATGCGCAGACGCTCGTCGGCATCCAGCAGCGGCAGTTCGGCCAGCGGGGTTTGCGGGTTCGCCAGCACCCCGGCCAACAGGTTGCGCCAATGCCGGGCCAGATGCTCGATGCGCTCGGCGTCGAACAGGTCGGTGGCGTAGGTCAGGCTGGCGAACAGTTTGTCGCCCTCTTCCTGGGTGTCGAGTTGCAGGTCGAACTGGGTGGTCTGTGCTGTGGCATTCAGCGCCTCGACCCGCAGCCCCGCCAGCAAACCGCTGACCGCCGCCGGCCTGGCTTGCTGGTGGTTGAACATCACCTGGAACAACGGGCTGTGGCTGAGGCTGCGTTCGCCTTGCAACGCCTGCACCAGACGCTCGAACGGCAAGTCCTGGTAATCCTGGGCACCCAGCGAAGTGACGCGGGTTTGTTCCAGCAACTGACTGAACGGCAGGCGCCCGTCGAGTTTGGCGCGCATCACCTGAGTGTTAACGAAGAAGCCGATCAGGCCACGGGATTCGGCGCGATTACGATTGCCGATCGGCACACCGATACGCAGATCAGCCTGACCGCTGTAGCGATAGAGCAAGGCCTGGAAACTGGCGAGCAACAACATGAACGGCGTCACGCCTCGCTGCTTGGCCAAAGCCATCAAACCGCTGGACAGATCCGCGTCGAGGGCAAAATCCAGGCGCGCACCGCGTTGGCTTGGTTGTGCCGGGCGCGGGCGATCCGTCGGCAGTTCCAGCAGTGGTTGTTCGCTGCCGAGTTGTTCGCGCCACCAGTTCAGTTGACGCTCCAGCTCACCCGCTTCCATCCAGCGGCGTTGCCATGCGGCGTAATCCGAATACTGGATCGGCAGCGCCTCCAGCGCAGCGTTCTGCCCTTGGCAATGGGCGGCGTAGAGGCGGGAAAATTCTTCGACCAATACACCCATCGACCAGCCATCGGTGACGATGTGGTGCAGGGTCAGCACCAGCACGTGGTCCTCGGCATCCAGTTGCAGCAGGCTGACGCGCAGCAGCGGGCCGTGCTGCAGGTCGAACAGCCGGGCGATCTGCTGCTCGACCTTTTTCATCGCGGCTTCGAAGCGCTGTGCGACAGGCTCGTCGCGCAAATCGTGCTGTTCGATGGACAGCGAAGTGAACGCCGCCAGCGTTTGCAGCACCTGGCCGTCATCCTCGACGAAACGGCTGCGCAGGCTCTGGTGCCGCTCCAGCAACACATCGAAACTCTGCTGCAGCGCCGCGACATTTAGCCGACCGTGCAGGCGCAGCACCGCTGGAATGTTGTACGCCGAACTCTGTGGATCGAGCTGCCAGAGGAACCATTGGCGTTGCTGCGCGTAGGACAGCTCAAAGGTTGCTTGCGGCTCGGCGGCGGCTGGAATCGGCAGTTGGCCGAAGCTCACACCCTGCTCCTGCATTTTTGTCAGAAACTCACCGCGCTTGTCGGCGGGCAGGCCGGCGAAGCGCGTGGCGATACGCATGGCGGTGGTGTGTTCCATCAGTTGGTCTCCATCTCGTCGAGAAGCGACTCAAGCGCCTCCAGACGTGCATCGTTGTCAGTCGGGGCTTGTTGCCGGGCGGTGGCGGCATAAGCCTGAAGGTCGTGGCTCTCGAACAGCGCACGCAGCGGCAGCTCGATGCCCAGTTCCAGTTCCACGCGGGCACTGGCCTGGGCGGCGAGCAGCGAGTGCCCGCCCAATTCAAAGAAGTTGTCGCGACGGCCGATCTGCGCCACGCCCAGCACGTCGGCCCAGATCGCCGCCAGTTGCTGTTCGAGTTCGCCTTCAGGGGCTTCGAACGGTCGTTGCCAGTCCTCGGCATCCGGCAGCGCCAAGGCCTTGCGGTCGAGCTTGCCGTTGCGGGTCAGCGGCAGTTCATCGAGCAGCAGCCAGTGGCTCGGCACCATGTAATCCGGCAAGTCGACCTTGAGCGCGGCGCGCAGGTTGTCGCGCCAGGCGATCGGGTCGTGCGGGGGTTGTTCGGCGACGACATAGGCGCACAACTGTGGCCCGACGTCGGCGGCATACACGCTCAGCACCGCCTGGCGTATGCCCGGTTGCGCCAGCAGCGCGGCTTCGATTTCACCCAGTTCGATGCGGAACCCGCGAATCTTCACTTGCTGGTCGATGCGCCCGAGGTAGTCGATGCTGCCGTCGGCACGCTGGCGCGCCAGGTCGCCGCTGCGATAGAGGCGCTGGGCAGCATCGAACGGGCTCGGCACAAAGCGCTCGGCGGTCAAGTCGAAGCGCCCGTGATAACCCCGCGCCAGACCGGCGCCGGCGATGTACAACTCGCCCGCCACACCCACCGGCACCGGCTGCAACTGGCTGTCGAGCAAGTACCAGCGCAGGTCGCGGATCGGCAGGCCAATCGGGCTCCGGGCCTTGCCATCGAGGTCGGCCAGGCGAATGGCGCGGTAGGTCACGTGCACCGTGGTTTCGGTGATGCCGTACATGTTCACCAGCGTTGGCTGCTGATCGCCGAAGCGTTCGAACCATGGACGCAGGCTCGCCACTTCCAGCGCCTCGCCGCCGAAGATCACCTGGCGCAGCGCCATATTGCGCGGGCTGGCGCAGGCAATCGGCAGCAGTTGCCGGAACGCGGTCGGGGTCTGGTTCAACACCGTCACGCCTTCATCGCAGAGCAAGCGGTGGAATTGCTGCGGCTCGCGGCTGATGTAATACGGCACGATCACCAGGCGCCCGCCGGTGCACAGCGCACCGAACAGCTCCCACACCGAGAAATCGAAGGCGTAGGAATGGAACAGGGTCCAGACATCGTCCGCGCCAAAGTTGAACTGTCCAGCGGTGGCCGTCAGCAAGCGGCCGACGTTGCCGTGGCTGAGCAATGCGCCTTTCGGGCGTCCGGTGGAACCGGAGGTGTAGATCACGTAGGCAAGATTGTCCGCCGTCGCCTGCGGCGTCAGGTTGTCGGCGTTGTAGGCCTCAAGTTGCATCGAACTCAGGTCGAGCACCTGCACGCCATCGCGGGCCGGCAAACCGTCGATCAAGTGAGATTGGGTTAACAGCAGCGCGATGCCGCTGTCGTCGATCATGTAGCTCAAGCGCTCGGCCGGGTATTGCGGGTCGAGCGGCACATAGGCGCCACCGGCCTTGAGAATCGCCAGCAGACCGACCACCAGCGGCATCGCCCGCTCGGTGGCGATGCCGACGCGCACTTCCGGGCCGACACCCTGCTCGCGCAGTTTGCGCGCCAGTTGGTTGGCCTGGGCGTTGAGTGCGGCGTAGGTCAGCTGTTCACCTTCGTAGACCAGGGCCACCGCGTTCGGTCGTTGCGCGGCCTGGGCTTCGAACAGTTGAGGCAAAGTCGGCGACGGTGCTTGCGCCTGGAACACCGGGTTCCAGTGCCGGATCAAACCGTCGTACTGCGACGCTTGCAGCAACGGCAGTTCGGCGACGCGCTGGTGCGGATCGGCGACCACGGCGCGCAGCAGGTTCAACCATTGCCCGGCGAAACGCTGCATCGAGGCTTCGTCGTGCAGATCGGTGGCGTAGCTCAGGCTGGCGTCCAGGGTGTCGCCCTGCTCCTGGGTGTCGAGCACCAGATCGAATTGCGCGGTGTGCTGCTGCCAGTGCATACGCTCGACCTGCAAACCGGCAACGACCCGCTCGACGCTCGCGCCCAACGGCTGCTGGTGGTTGAAGAGCACCTGGAACAACGGGCTGTGATTGAGGCTGCGGTCGGGTTGCAAGGCATCGACCAGTTGCTCGAACGGCAAGTCCTGATGGGCCTGCGCCGACAATGCGGTTTGCTTGACCTGTTGCAGCAAGGTGCTGAACGGTTGCTGGCCGTCGATCTCGGCACGCAGCACCTGGGTGTTGATGAAGAAGCCGATCAGGCCTTCGGTTTCCAGGCGCGAGCGGCCGGCACTCGGCACGCCGACGCTGATGCGCGACTGCCCGCTCTGACGGTGCAGCAAGGTCTGGAAAGTCGCCAGCAACAGCATGAACAGGGTCACTTGCTGTTCTTGTCCGCGCTGACGCAAACCGGCCAGCAGTTCGCGATCCACGTTCAGCGACAGACTCGCCCCGCGCTCGCTACGGCGAGTCGGACGGGTCAGCTCACTCGGCAGTTCCAGCGGTGCCTGGCTGCCGTCCAGTTGAGTGCGCCACCACGCCAGTTGCCGCGCGCCCTCGCCCGCCTCCAGCCAGTCGCGCTGCCAGCGTGCATAGTCGCTGTAAGCCACCGGCAAGTTGTCGAGGCTGGCCGCGCGGCCCTCGATGGCGGCCTGATACAGCGCGCTGAACTCATCGACCATGACCTGCATCGACCAGCCATCGGCGGCGATGTGGTGCACGGTCAGCACCAGCACATGCTCCTCGGCGCTGACTTGCAGCAGCAACGCGCGCCACAGCGGACCGTTGCGCAGGTCGAACGGCTGGGCGATTTCTTCGGCCACGGCATCGTTGATCGACGACTCAGTAACTGGCCGCTCGCACAACTGCAACGGCAGTTCGGCGTGCACCCATGGTCGCGCCTGCTGGCCGTCCTGTTCGAAAGTCGTGCGCAGGGTTTCGTGACGGGCCTGCAATTGCAGGAAGGCCTGACGCAGCGCCTCCCGGTCCAACACCCCCTTGAGACGCAGCGCGGCCGGGATGTTGTAGGCGCTGCTCTGCGGGTCCAGTTGCCAGAGAATCCATTGGCGTTGCTGGGCGTAGGACAGCACTCGCGGTTGATCCTCCGTCGCACGTTGCAGTGTTGGCTGCACGCTGGTTTCGGCCAGTGTTGCGCGGGAAGCGAATTGCGCCAGGTTCGCAGCGGAAAACAAGCTGCTGACCGACAGTTCGATGTTCAGTTTCTGACGCACCCGCGAGATCACTTGCAGCACCCGCAACGAGTGGCCGCCCAACTCGAAGAAGTTGTCGTCACGCCCCACTTGTTCAACCTGCAGCACGTGCTGCCAGATCTGCGCCAGCTGCGATTCCAGCCCTTCCAGTGGAGCGACGAACGTCTGTTGTACAGCGCCGCCTTCTGCGCGTGGCAAGGCCTTGCGGTCGAGTTTGCCGTTATTGTTGAGCGGCAGTTTCGCCAGCAGAATCAGATGGCTTGGCACCATGTATTCCGGCAGCGCTTGGCGCATAACGGCCTTGAGACCTTCAACGTAGTCAGCCTCGGAATTCACCACGCCGCTGGCGACGATGTACGCCACCAGTTGCGTGCCGTCCTGGGCGGTGACAGCGGCTTCGCGCACCTCGTCCCGGGCTTGCAGGCAGGCTTCGATCTCGCCCATTTCGATACGGAAACCCCGAATCTTTACCTGATGATCGATACGCCCGACGTATTCCAGATCACCCCGGGCGTTGTAGCGCGCCAGGTCGCCGCTGCGGTACAGGCGTGCGCCCGGCTCACGGGCGAACGGGTCCGGCAGGAAGCGTTCGGCGGTCAGCGCCGGACGGTCGAAATAGCGTTGCGCCAGGCAAGCCGGGGCGCCAATGCACAACTCGCCGACGCCATCGGCGGACAGCAACTGACCGGCCGAGTCCAGCACATACAGCGCTCGGCCGGCGATGGCGCGACCAATCGGGATGCCGAACGCATCGCTGGCATCTTGCAGTTGGCACTCATGCACGCTGGACACCACGGTCGCTTCGGTCGGGCCGTAGGTGTTGAGCAGGCGTACGTGACTCAAACCGGCCTGATGCCACAGGCGCAAACCTTCCACCGACATCACCTCGCCACCGACGTGCACCTGGCGCAAATCGCCAAGGTGGCGCACCACGCCGCTGGCGCATTCACGGGCCAGCAGGAACCAGTAAGCGGCGGGCAAGTCGGCCACGGTCACGCCTTGGTCGACGATTTGTGCAGCCAGTCGGCCGGCGTCCCACAGGTCATCGCCACGCATGATCAACGCCGCGCCGACGCAAAGCGCCGGGTAGCACTGCTCGACGAAACCGTCGAAGCTGAAGGTCGCGAACTGCAGCACGCGGTCATCGGCCGACAGCACCGAATAGTCGGCAGCGCTCTGGCAGAACTCACGCAGCGCGCCGTGATCGATGGCCACGCCTTTGGGCTGACCGGTGGAGCCCGAGGTGTAGATGATGTAGGCCAGGTCTTCGGCCACGGCGTGGCTTGGCGGATTGCTGTCGGAGTAGCCGACGGCTTCATCCGGGCCCAACAGGCGCAGGTGCACCGGCAGCGGCAAGTCTTGCAGCAGGCCGGACTCGCACAGCAGCACATCGAGACGGCTGTCCTCGATCATGTAGGCGAGGCGCTCGCTCGGGTATTTCGGGTCCAGCGGCACATAGGCCGCGCCGCTTTTCAGGACAGCCAGCAGACTGGCAATCAACTGCGGGCCTCGACGCAGCGCCAGGCCGACACGCTTGCCGGGACCGGCGCCGTGGTGGATCAGGTGATGGGCCAGGCGATTGGCTTGGGCATTGAGTTCGCCGTAGCTCAGGCGCTGGCCGTCGACCTGCAACGCCAGGGCATCGGGGGTAGCGGCAGCTTGCTCGGCGATCCGCTCGTGAACCAAAAGACGTGTGGATAACTCGACCGTGGCCGGTTGGCTGATGGCGAGTACCGCGTGCTTGCCTTCGATATCGAGCAGTTCCAACCCGCCCAGTGCAGCCTCGGGCGAGGCTACGAACTGCGTCAGCAGGTACTGCAAATTGGCCGCAAGCTGCGCGACCTGAGCCGCACTGAAACGCGCCGCGTCGTAGCTGAAATCGAAACTCAGCGCTTCGCCCAGCTCGACGCCAAGGGTCAGCGGATAGTGGGTGCGTTCGTGGTTGTGCAGGTTACCGAACGACAACCCGGCCGGCGCGCCCTGCTTCAGCGCTTCGGCGACGGGGAAGTTTTCGAACACCAGCAGACTGTCAAACAACGATCCCTGATACCCCGCCCACCCCTGAATGTCGTACAGCGGCACGTGCTCGAATTCGCGCAGGGCCAGGTTCAAACGTTGCAACTCGCCCAGCCATTGGCTGACGCTCTGGTCCGGGCGCATCGAGCACACCAGCGGCAGTGTGTTGATGAACAGCCCCAGTTGCGCTTCGATCCCCGGCAGCGGTGCCGAACGCCCGGCCACGGTGGCGCCGAACACCACGCAATCCTGGCCGGTGTAGCGTTGCAGCAACAGGCTCCACGCCGCTTGCAGCACGGTGTTGAGGGTAACTTTTTGCTGGCGGGCGAACTCGGCCAGACGCCGGGTGGCGGGGCAGTCGAGGGCGACGCGAAGTTCCTCGCTGCCTTGCGCACCGACCGGCGGACGCAGGGCTTCGGCCAGCATTGTCGGTGCTTGCAGCGGCGCCAGTGTGGCTCTCCAGAAGTGCTCGCCAGCGACGGCCGATTGCTGTTGCAACCAGCTCAGATAATCGCGGTACTGCCCCGTCGGCGCCGGCCGTGATTGCCCGGCGGCGTAGTGCTGGATCACTTCGGCGAGTAACTGCGCGTTGCTCCAGCCATCCATCAGGATGTGATGGCTGGTGTAGATCAGGTGCCAGGCGTCAGCGCCGGTACGTACCAGTTTCAAGCGGAACAGCGGCGCGCGGCCCAGCTCGAAACCTTTGGCCCGTTCGGCATCGGCCAGTGCATCGGTGTCGGTGGCTTCAAGCACTTGCAGCGGCAGGGTCACCTGACGGGCAATCGCCTGATGCGCGACATCAAGACCCCGCCAGTGGAAACTGCTGCGCAGGATGTCGTGACGCTCGACCGCAGCCTGCCAGGCGCGGGTGAAACGCTCGGTGTCGAGACCGCCGATGTCCAGGCGCAACTGGCTGATGTAGGCGCCGACCTGCGGCTCGTGCAGGGTGTGGAACAACATGCCCTGCTGCATCGGTGACAGTGGATACAGGTCTTCCAGCGTCGAGACCGCCAACGGCAACGCGTCGAGTTGCGCCTGATCGATCTGCGCCAATGCAAAGTCCGACGGCGTGGCTCGCGTCACTTCAAGGGTGCAGCAGTGGTCGATCAACGCGTGGAGTTCCAGCGCGTATTCATCGACCAGGCGCTCAATGGTCGCGGTGTCGAACATCTCGCGGCTAAACCCCCAGCTCAGGGACAATTCGCCGCCGTAAACCTGACCTTCGACCACCAGCCAGTTGCCGAGCGGCGCCGATGGGTCCTGCGCCACGCCGCTACCTTCTGTGGAGGGCGTGAACAGCGCGTCCTCATCGAACTGACGGTCGAACTGGCCCAGATAGTTGAAGGTGATGCGCGGTTGCGGCAACGCCGCCAGTCCGGTGCGAATCTGCGCTGTGCCGAGGTAACGCAGCGCGCCGTAGCCCAGGCCTTTGTCCGGGACGTTGCGCAGTTGCTCCTTGATGGATTTGATCGATGCGCCGAGGTCGGCGGCGGGTGTCAGGTTGACCGGGAACAGGCTGGTGAACCAGCCGACGGTGCGGGTCAGGTCGATGTCATCGAACAGGTCTTCGCGGCCATGGCCTTCGAGCTGAATCAGCGTGCTGCCCTGCCCGCTCCAGCGGCAAACGGCACGAGCCAGAGCGGTCAGCAGCAGGTCGTTGACCTGGGTGCGGTAAGCCGCCGGAGCCTGTTGCAGCAGCTGGCGGGTTTGCTCGGTGTCGAGTTTGAGCTCGAGTTTCTCCTCGAAGCGGTTTTCCTGCGCACCGTTCGGTCGCTCGCACGGCAGGTTGTCTGGCGCGTCTTGCAACTGGCTCTGCCAGTGGCCGAGGTTGTGTTCGAAAGCTGGTAGATGATCGTGCAAGCGTGCGACCCAACGCTGATAGCTGCTGGTCTTCGCTTGCGCCGTACCGCCGGTGTAGAAGTGCTGCAAATCTTCCAGCAGTACGCGCCAGGAAACACCGTCCACCGCCAGGTGGTGGATCACCAGCAGCAAACGTTCCGAGCCGTCGGCCATCGCCACCCGCATTGCGCGCAGCAACGGACCGTTGTGCAAATCGAGGCTACGCTGGGCCTCGTCGCACAAGGTTTTCAGCTCCCCGACCGTTTGCGCCTGGCGCTGCCACAAAACCGACTCCGTGGTCGGCGCGGCGTAAGTCTGCTGCCAGGTGTTTTCTGCCTGTGCATAACTCAGGCGCAGGCTGTCGTGTTGGGTCAGCAATTGTTCCAGGGCTCGCTCCAGCGCCTCGACGTTCAACGCCTCGCGGGGCACCAGCAACAGCGACTGGTTCCAGTGCTGACGTTCAGGAATCGCCTGTTCGAAAAACCACAGCTGCACCGGCGCCAGCGCCACCGCGCCCACCGCCGGACCTTGATCGATTTGCGATTGCCCGCCCGTGCGCGCCGCTTGGGCGAGGCTGCGAATGGTCTGGTGCTGGAACAGGTCCTTGGGGCTGAGCACGATCCCGGCCTGCCGCGCACGGCTGACCACTTGCATCGAAACGATGGAATCGCCGCCCAGTTCGAAGAAGTTGTCTTCCAGACCGATGCAGTCGACGGCCAGCACGTCTTGCCAGATCGCGGCGAGGGATTTTTCCAGGCCGCTGCGCGGCGCGACGTGTTCGCATTGTTGCGTAGCGCCATCAATCGCCGGCAGGGCCTTGCGGTCAAGTTTGCCGTTGGGCGTCAGCGGCAGATGTTCGAGAAACAGCAAAAACGCCGGGACCATGTAGTCCGGCAAATGCTGACGCAGCGCGCCTTTGAGAGCTTCCCGCAGGTTGGCCTGCGCGTCGGCATCGGCCAACAGCGCCGAATCGTTCGGCACAATGTACGCCACCAGCTGCTGGCCGCTGGCGCCGTCCTGGGCCAGCACCGCCAGTTCGCGCACCGCGTCCTGCTGCAACAGCCGCGCTTCGATTTCACCGAGCTCGATGCGGAAGCCACGGACCTTGACCTGATGGTCGATGCGACCCACGTATTGCAGGGTGCCGTCGGCCTGATAACGGGTCAGGTCGCCGGTGCGATACAGGCGCTCGCCGGTACTGGAAAAAGGGTTGGGGACGTATTTTTCAGCGGTCAGGCCGGGGCGTGCAAGGTAACCACGGGTGATCCCGGCACCGCTGAGGTACAGCTCGGCGGACACGCCTTGCGGCACCGGTTGCAGGTCGGCATCGAGCAGATAGCTGGCAGTGTGCTTGAGCGGGCGGCCGATGTTGGCGTGGCCTCCCGCTTCGCGGCGGGTCCAGGTCGAATAGGTGGTGTCTTCCGACGGGCCATACAGGTCGAAGACGTGCTCGACGGTCGCTTGCTGATACAGCGTGTCAACCAGGCTCTGTTTGAGTGGTTCACCGGCCAGGTTGATGATGCGCACGCCGGGAGGAATCTGCCCGTCGCGGTGCAGCGCATTGATCGCCGAGGGCACGGTGTTGATTAACCGCACCTGATCCCGGGCCGGCAGTTGCGGCAACTCCAGGGCGTTGCGGGCGATGATCAGCGAACCGCCATTGGCCAGGGTCACGAACAGCTCCCACACCGACAGGTCGAAGCACACCGATGTAGAAGCCAGAACGCCTTGAATGTCGCCGCGGCTGTACACCGATTTCGACCAGTCGATCAGCGCCAGCACGTTACGATGGGCGATGGCCACGCCCTTGGGCTTGCCGGTGGAACCGGAGGTGTAGATCACGTAGGCGAGGTTGTCCGGCGTGACGCGGGTGACCGGGGCGCTTGGCGGGTAGGCGATGAGCGACTGGATGTCGTCCAGCAGCAGGACTTGGGTGCCTGCGCTCACATTCAACGCCTCTGCGACCTCCTGCTGCGTAATCAGCAGCAGCGCGCAGCTGTCTTCGAGCATGTAGGCGATGCGCTCGGCCGGGTAATCCGGGTCCAGCGGCACGTAGGCGCCGCCAGCCTTGAGCACCGCGAGCAAGGCCACCAGCAGTTGCTCGGAGCGCTGCATGGCTACGCCGACCCGCACTTCCGGGCCGACACCCAGCTCGATCAGCTTGTGCGCCAGGCGATTGGCTTGCCGGTCGAGTTCGCGGTAAGTCAGTTGGGTATCCGCGAAGGTCACGGCCAGTGCATCAGGGCTCGCAGCCACTTGCTGGCCGATCAACTGATGAATGCACAGATCCTGCGCGAAGCTGTCATCGGCGCGGTTCCAGTCGTGGACGATGCGCTGATATTCGCCCTGCTCCAGCATCGGCAAGTCACTGAGGCGCTGCTGCGAATCGCTCACCATGCCCTGCAGCAAATGCGTCCAGTGCTGCGCCATGCGCGCGATGGTCGTGGCGTCGAACAGGTCGTTGGCGTAGGTCAGCGCGGCGTGCAGCTTGCCGCGTTTCTCATGGGTGTTGAGGTCGTAAGTATCGAGGGTCAGGTCGAACTGGGTGGTTCGGCCTTGCCACTCGATCATGCCCAGCGCCAGGCCGGACGCCGTGGTCACCGTGGAAATGTCCGCGACCTGCGGCTGGTGGTTGTACATCACCTGGAACAGCGGCGTGTGACTGAGGCTGCGTTCCAGCTTCAAGGCTTCGACCAGGCGCTCGAATGGCAGATCCTGATGGGCCTGGGCGCCCAGCGCGGTTTCCTTGATGCGACGCAGCAGCTCATCGACGCGGGTCTGGCCGTCCAGTTGCGTGCGCAGCACCTGGGTGTTGACGAAGAAACCGATCAGTCCTTCGATTTCCCCGCGGTTGCGGTTGGCAATCGGCACGCCGACGCGGATGTCGTTCTGCCCCGTGTAACGGTGCAGCAGCACGTTGAACGCGCCGAGCAGCAGCATGAACAAAGTCACGTTGTGCTTCTGAGCGGTGGCGCGCAGTTGCTCGGCCAGTTGCCCGTCGACCGCGAATTCGTAGCGGGTGCCGCGATAACTCGGCATCGCCGGGCGCGGATGATCCAGTGGCAGTTCCAGCACCGGATGCTCGTCGCCCAACTGCGCTTGCCAGTATTCGAGTTGCCGCGCCTGCTCGCCCGCCTCCAGCCAGCGACGCTGCCACAAGGCGTAGTCGCTGTACTGGATCGGCAACGGCGAGAGCTGCGGTGGCGTACCGGCATCGAAGGCGTCGTAGCAGCGGATGAACTCGTCGATCAGCACGTTCATCGACCAGCCGTCGGACACGATGTGGTGCAGGGTCAATAGCAGCACGTGTTCCTGCTCGGCGAGCTTGAGCAAGGTGACGCGCAGCAGTGGCCCGGTCCCCAGGTCGAACGGCAACACCGATTGCTGCTCGGCCGCCTGGGCCACGGCCTGCTCGCGCTCGCTGGCGGGCAAGGCGCTGAAGTCGACGTGTTCGATCACCAGCGGCGCCGAGGCCGGCACTTGCAGCAAGGTGTCGTCAGGCTGAGACGCAAACACGGTGCGAAGGGTTTCGTGACGGGCCACGAGGCTGGCGAAGGCCTGTTCCAGCGCCGGCAGGTTCAGACGACCGGTCAGGCGCACCGCACCGGGCAAGTTGTAGGCGCCGCTTTGCGGGTCCATTTGCCAGAGAAACCACATCCGTTGCTGGGCGTACGACAGCGCCTGGCGATCTTCGGCGTCGACGCCGGCAGGGATGGGAAACCGCGCGAAATCAACGCCCTCCTTGTGCAAGGCCGCAAGGAACACCTGGCGCTTTTCCAAGGGCAACCCGATAAACCGGCGAGCAAGTTTCAAGGAGTCTTCAGCATTCATTTCTGGGTATCCGGATCAGTGGCGGGAAGCACAAAGGCACGTCGTCCCTATAAAACGAATGCAGGCCGGAAAAATTAGCGAATGAGAACAACTATCAGAAGGGAGATTTCAGAACGCTGAAAACCACTGTGGGAGCGAGCCTGCTCGCGATGAGGCAGTGTCAGTCGACATCAATGTTGTCTGACACACCGCTATCGCGAGCAGGCTCGCTCCCACAGGGATTGAGTGATATTTGAGATGGGGTTATCCCACAGCAACCATGGCGTGCCGCCGATGATGAACCTCCAGCTGATCCTTGATCACCCGCAGCACCCTGGCTTCATGTTCATGGATGAAGAAGTGCCCGCCAGCGAACATGTCCACGGAAAAGCTGCCGTGGGTTTCCTGGCTCCAGCCGATCAATTGTTCGCTGGTGGCGCGGTCGGCCTTGCCGCCCAGTACGTGCACCGGGCATTTGAGCAGCGGGCGCTGGACAGGCTCGAAGCGCCCGCACAACTGGAAGTCGGCGCGCAGGATCGGCAGGGTCAGGCTCATCAGCTCTTCGTTGGCCAGCACTTCCTCGCTGGTGCCGTTGAGGATGCGCAGCTGCTCGATCAGTTCGGCATCGGTTTTCGGATCGGCAAAACCGCGGTCGTAGTCCAGGCGCATGGTCGGCGCGGCGGTGCCCGAGGCGAACAGCGCCACCGGCTCCGGAACGCCCAGCGAGCGAAACGCATGGGCCATCTCGCAGGCCAGTAATGCGCCCAGGCTATGGCCGAACACTGCATAAGGCGCCCTGAGCATGGCTTTTTGTTCGTGGGCCAGTTGCAGCGCCAGGCGGCGCATGTCGGTGTGCAAAGGCTCGCCGTAACGCGCGCCACGTCCCGGCAAATCCACCGGTTGCAACTTGATCCACTCCGGCAACTTGCGCCGCCAGCGGCTGTAGACCATGGCGCTCGCGCCAGAGTAAGGCAGGCACAGCAATGTCAGCGGGGTCACCGGACGCACCTCAAAAGTTGTCTGTAAAGAGAACGGATGAAGTACGTCTTGAATTAGTCGCCGATCAAATGAGAAGACATTTGCTCAGCACATCTTTCGTCAGGCCCACTCCAGCGCCGGCAGGCCAAACGCGCTTGGCGTGAAGGCTTTGAGCGTACGAAGAATGCCATCGGCGTGTGCGTATTTTTCGTCGGCCATGGCCGCATCCGGAATCGCAATCGCCGTCATCCCTGCCGCTTTCGCCGCCGTGACGCCGAACGGTGAATCTTCGAACACCAGGCAATCCTCAGGGGCAATACCCAGGCGCCGCGCGGCGGTGAGGAAGATATCCGGGGCTGGCTTGGCCGCACCCACTTCCGGGTCATCGGCAGTCACGACGAAGTCGAACAAGGCGAACCAGTCGCGGTGCAACGTGGTTTTCTGACCAAACGACAGGCTCGAAGAACTGGTGCCCACTGCAATCGGGATGTTGTGAGCCTTCAGATGCCGAACCAGCTGCTGTGCGCCAGGCATCGCCTGCGCTGTAGGAAAGCGCTCACGCATGAGCGGTTCGCGGATCACCAGAAACTCTTCGGCACTGATCGGCAGATCAAGCGCCTCAACCACGTAACGCGCGAGGTCACCGGCCCCACGACCGATGATGTTCTGTTTGATGCTCCAGTCGAACGTGCGCCCGTAGCGAGCGGCAATCGTTGCCGTGACTTCGGTGTAAATGCCCTCGGTGTCCAGCAACAAGCCGTCCATATCGAAAATCACGGCCTTGATCGGGCCGAATTTCAGCGGTGCATTCATCGCATCTGATCCGTATTAAACGAAATCCAGGCGGCTCAGGCGCGGCCGGCTCCGTGATGGATTAAAGGTTTCAGCAGCATAGCGAGCACCGCAGCCCAAGAGCAACGGGCAAAACCCGCCCGATGACGAAGTGACGTCGATGGTTTAGCGATTCGCCCTACAGCAAACACCTCCTTTCCCGACTTCTTTCTCGACCGATCCAACGCACAGTTTCTCGCCCATTCAACCAGGCGAAATTGCGCGAATGTTTGATCCCGACAAGCTGCTAGCCCTGAACAACACCATCGGTTTGCTGGTGATGGCGGCGTTGAACCCGCAGCAGCCGGACATCGAAGCGCTGCTCAGCGATTTTCGCCTCAGCCTCAATTCCTATGACACCTGGGCGGAAAACTTCTGGTCCGGCGGGACGCTGGATGTCGAGCAAGTGTTCAAGGTCGGCAACGACGTGCGCCTCACTGCGCCGAAGCATTCGACTTCGCCCATCAGTTCCACCGTCGCCACCTGCCCCGCCAGCGGTCCGCTGACGCTGGTGCATCTGTTTGAAGCCGCGCGCTTCGTGCCGATCGGCAACACGCCAGTGACGCTTGAACCGCTACTGACAGAGGACCGAAGCGGTCCCACATTTGGCGATCCCATCCACAAAACCATCGGCCTCGGCGGCATCCTGGAGATTCCCGAATGCTGGCGCGGCAATCGCTATCGCATCACCTTCTATCCCAACGTCACCACCGCGCACATCACGGCGCTCTACGACTCCTATCAAGGCGTGCTGAGTGAGCTGGAAGGCTGGCTGCGTAACGAGTGGAACAGCGAGTTTCAACCGCTGTGGGCCGGGTTTGCCGAAGCGGATTTCACTGAACGCTATGGCATGTTGCAACGCGCGGATTGGCGGGGTGTCGACAACGCCCTTCACGGTTTGTGGGATGACGTAAAGCAGCTCTACGGCCTGATCTCCGACCTGCAGGCCAACAGCGCGAAGCTCCTTGCGTACCTGACCGAAGCTGAACTGCAAAAGCTCCTGAACGCTTCGGCCGAAGCCATCGCCAACGTGCTGCTGGTGTTGAGCGACGAACCGTTGGTGTTCATTCATCTGGCGGCTTTCACCAGCTGGCTGCGAATGCTGCCGCCGCAGTACATGGCTGAAGTCGTAGCGGAAATTCGTACAGAGCTGCTGATCAGTTTCCTGCTGGTGCGCTTGTTGGGTCCTACGGGCCTGAAGTTAGGCATGAGCGCCAAGGTGCTCAACAAGATCAAGTCCGAACGCGCCCGACGATGGCTGGCAGCGGCAAGTTTACGCTTGGCGCAATTGACGGGCCGGTCTGACCTTAGCGCCCACGCGAACACCCTCAAACCGTTGCTGATCAATGCGCAAAGCGCGGCGTTGAGACCTGCGCCCGCGGTTTCGTTGCAGATCAGCAAGGCAGGCGCGGCGGATGTCCGGGTGGACAATCCGCTGGCGATTGCTCGGAGCAAGTCCGAGGCAAAAACACGGCTGGGCCGGCATGAACCCTTCGACGATACCCCGGCCCAGGCAAAAAACCCCAACGGCGACAGCGCCGATTCCGCCGAGCGCACTGCCACCCACGGCTGCCCGGTGTCGCTGGTCACCGGCGAAGAACTGCTGACCCTGACCGATGGTTTTCTGGATGGTGTGCTGCCAT
>NZ_MSTQ01000013.1 GCF_001945365.1 Pseudomonas reinekei | reverse complement strand
ATGGTGCGAGAGGCCGTCACGATCTACAACCAAGAGCGGCCGCACCTCTCTTTAAAATACAAAACGCCCGATGCGGTGCATCGGGCGTTAGGGTGAAACAGGTGTAAACCTATTTCAGGACTAGACAGAGGACATGTACGGGTCGATGCGCGACCGGTACACAACCTGATTCCTGCAGTGGGGCGGGTTACTTCTTGAGGTGTTGTTTCAGCTCTTCAGACGCCTGCAACATCGCCGAGCGCACTGCCGGCACCTGACTCACCACGTTGAGCAAACCGTAGTCGTGGATCATGCCGTTGTAGCGAACCGAGGTCACCGGCACGCCGGCTTCATCGAGTTTGCGGGCGTAGGCTTCACCTTCATCGCGCAGGACGTCGGCACCTGCCGTCTGTACCAGCGCCGGTGGCAGGCCCTTGAGTTGCGCAGGGGTTGCCCGCAGCGGTGAGGCATAGATCTCGTTACGCTGTTTGGCGTCGGTGGTGTAGTTGTCCCAGAACCACTTCATCATGTTTTTACTGAGGAAGTGCCCCTCGGCATACTGGTTATAGGAACCGGTCTCGAAGTTGGCATCGGTCACCGGCCACAGCAAAACCTGGAACTTGATCGCCGGTGTGCCTTTGTCTTTGGCCATCAGGGCAACCACGGCCGCCATGTTGCCGCCGACGCTGTTGCCGGCCACGGCCAGGCGTTTGCCATCGACGTTGATCTCTTTACCGTGCTCGGCCACCCATTTGGTCGCGGCGTAAGCCTGGTTGATCGCCACCGGGTAGTGCGCTTCGGGTGACGGCGTGTAGTTGACGAAAACCGCTGCCGCACCCGAACCGACAACCAGATCACGAACCAGTCGTTCGTGGGTCGGGAAGTCTCCCAGCACCCAGCCACCGCCGTGGAAGAACATGAACACCGGCAGCTCACCCTTGACCCCGGCTGGCCGGACGATGGTCAGGCTCAGCGGTTGACCGTCGACCTGAATGGTCTTCTGGCTGACATCTGCTTTCGGTAGCGTCAGCTTGACCCCGGCCTGTGCACCCACCAACACGGCGCGGGCTTCGGCCGGCGTCATTTGCTCCATCGGTTTGCCGGTGCCGGCATTCAACACATCGAGGAATGCCTGGGTGTTGTGTTCAACATCACCGGCGAACGCGTTGCTGATGGACAGCGCGAGGAGGGTACCGGTCAAGACTTTGCTGAAAGTGTTCATGTTCATTTCCTGTTCGGTCTGATTGGCTTAGTGATTAGACGGTGACGTGCAGACGCACTTCAACGTTGCCGCGGGTGGCGTTGGAGTACGGGCAAACCTGGTGGGCCGCATCGACCAGGGTTTGCGCATCGGCTTGTTCAAGGCCCGGCAGGCTGATGTGCAGGTCGATGTCCAGACCGAAACCGCCGGGGATCTGGCCGATGCCGACGTGGGCTGTGATCGACGCATCGTTCGGGATGCTGCGCTTGGTCTGGCTGGCAACGAATTTCAGGGCGCCGATGAAGCAGGCGGAGTAACCGGCAGCGAACAGTTGTTCCGGGTTGGTCGCCGCACCGCCAGCGCCGCCGAGCTCTTTCGGGGTGGCGAGTTTGACGTCGAGAATGTTGTCGCTGGAGATTGCACGACCGTCACGGCCACCGGTGGAAGTTGCAACTGCGGTGTAGAGAGTTTGCATGGTGAAATCCTCGTTCGGGCTTGGTTGTATTGCGCTAAATGTTTGCGCGGTAAGTAAGTGCGAGATGAATGTATCGCGCTAATGTTTAGTGCGCAAGATAAATTTTTAAAAAAAATGAAAAAAGTCAGAGGGAAATGAAGCTCGCCGCTTGAAAGGCTCGATTTAGAGCGTTCGAAAGGGATTTTTTTCAGCGGGGATTTTTCAGTGGAAGGGCGCTACCCCGGTTGTCGCTTTCTTTAACGCAGAACGAACGGTGGGAGCGAGCTTACTCGCGATGGCGGCGTGTCAGTCAACACACAGGCTGAATGTCACACCGCCATCGCGAGCAAGCTCGCTCCCACCGGGGATTTGCGCTTGCAGGAGAGTTAGAGGCTGTCTTGCAAATGACGACGCAGTTCTTGCAGCTCCGCCTGCAGTTTTTGCAAGCGCTCCAGGGTCATGCCGCTGGCGCCGAGGATGCATTGGGGGATGCTTCGGGCCTTGTCACGCAAGGCTCGACCTTTCTCCGTGAGTTCAATGATCACCACGCGTTCGTCTTCACGGCTGCGGGTGCGGCTGAGCACACCTTCGGCTTCCAGACGCTTGAGCAGCGGGGTGAGCGAGCCGGGATCCGTGAGCAGGCGCGTGCTGATTTCGCCTACGGTCAGACCGTCCTGTTCCCACAGCACCATCATGGCCAGGTACTGCGGGTAGGTCAGGCCCAACGCCTGCAACAAGGGTTTATAGACCTTGGTCATCATCAGCGAAGTGGAATGCAAAGCGAAGCAAGCCTGGTTATCCAGCAGCAGGTCGTCGCAGTTGTCCGGGGTGTTGCGCTCGGTGGTCATTTTGAGGCCTTCAATCAGTGATCGTCATTAATCTAGCGGGCAAATCTTTAACGCGCCAGATAATTTGGACTAGCGGTGGGCCAGATGGGTTTGCAGGACCAGATCCCACGGCGGAATAGGGCTGAAGCGGGTTTTCAGGTATTCCAGCAGCAGGCGACTGCGGGAATTGGGTTGCTGTTGCAGGCGCAAGGCATAGATCCCGGCACTTTCCGGTTTGGGCAGACCGTTTTCGCAGAACAGCGGCACCAGTTCCCTGCGCAACAGATACTCGCTGGCCAGCCAGGTCGGCAAATGCGCGATACCCAGCCCGGCCAGTGCGCCGCAGACCAGCGCTTCGGCATTGTTGGCGCTCATGCGGATGCGCGAGGGGCGGTGCAAGTGCATCTGGCCGTCACGCTCAAAGCGCCAGGCGAAGGGGGGCGCCAGGCCGTCCCAGTCCAGACCATCGTGTTCGATCAACTGCGCTGGATCATTTGGCACGCCGCGTCGCTGTAGATAGTCTGGGCTGGCGCAGGCGATACGCACAATGCTCGCCAGTGGAGTGGCCACCAGGCGAGTGTCGGCCATTTGTCCGGCGCGCAATACTAGATCGACCTTGCCCAGATTCAAACCCTGCATGTCGACAAAACTGTCGATCAGGTGCAGTTGCACATCAAGGCCGGGATAGAGCATCAAGAAATCGGCAATGACGGGCGCCAGATGCCGGCGAGCAAATGCAGCCGGGGCATCGACCCGAATCAAGCCTTCCGGCGCGCTGCTCAGTGACACGGCTTCGGCCCGGGCCAGGCGCAACTCGGCGACGATCCGCCGCGCTCGCTCGGCAAACGCCAGGCCGGCCGGCGTTGCACGCACCGAGTGGGTGCTTCTAATGAACAGCTGGCTGCCGACAGCGCTTTCCAGACTATCAATACGCCGTGCTACTGCTGAAGGGGTCAGTGGATGACGACGTGACGCAGCGGAAAAACTACCGGTTTCCAGCACGTCCAGAAACAGGCCCAGTTGTTCGGTCAGTTGATTCGGGTTCATGGCGAAGGTGCGCTTGTGCGAGTTTGGCAAAGCCATTGTGCGTTGCTGTGCGTTTCCGCGCCATAACCAACTGCGTAGGATAAGCGGCCTGATATGAGAGGAAATCGCGGTGATTGAATTTTTGATGTATCTGCTCTTCGGCGCGGCATTGGGCACGCTCGGGGGGATATTCGGTATCGGTGGTGGCTTGATCGCCATCCCGCTGCTGGGCGTGTTATGTGGTCTCGATCAACAGATCGCCCAAGGTACGGCGCTGGTGATGGTGGTGCCGAACGTGATGCTGGCTTTGTGGCGGTATCACCAGCGCAACAAGATCGAGTTGCGCCACGCGCTTCCGCTCGCTTCGATGGGGTTCTGCTTCGCCTGGATCGGTTCGATCTGGGCGGTGGGCATTGACGCGCAAACCATGCGCATCGGCTTCGTCGCCTTCCTGGTCGCGTTATCGGCCTACAACCTGGTACGCATGTTCTTCGCCAGTGCACCGGCTTCTTCGCAGATGAATTATTCGTGGCCCTGGCTGGGCGTGCTCGGTGCGGCATCCGGCACCATGGGCGGTTTGTTCGGCGTGGGTGGGGCGGTGGTGGCAACGCCCGTGCTGACCAGCCTGTTCGGTACCACTCAAGTGGTCGCGCAGGGATTGTCGCTGGCGCTGGCATTGCCGAGCACGGGCGTCACGCTGGTGACCTATGCCGCGCATCACCAGGTGGACTGGATAGTTGGTGTGCCGTTGGCGATCGGTGGGTTGATGAGCATCAGTTGGGGCGTGAAAATCGCCCACGCCATGCCTGAGCGCCTGTTGCGCGCACTGTTCTGTGGTTTTCTGGTGCTCTGTGCAGTGATGCTCGCGTTTAAAGTTTGAAGCCATCGATGATGTGTTCGGCCAGGCATTCAGTGATCGGCGACGGATTGTGCAGGTTACGCACGAGCATGATGCTGGCCTCGGGCAGCAGCGGGAGGTCTTCGGCTTCACCGAGAATGCGCATGTCCGGGGTGATCAGGCTTTCCAGTTGCGCCGTGATCGCCAGGCCAGCGCTGACCACCGCCATGATCGCCGAGAGGCTGTCACTGTTATACGCCACGCGATAATCGCGGCCCTGGGCATCGAGCGCATTGCAGGCCCACATCCGGCAGAAACAATCACTGTTGAACATTGCCAGCGGCAGGGGCGTTTGTTCGTGAGCGCTGTAGCATTGAGCTTCGGCCCAGACAAACCGCTCCTTGCGCAACAACTGGCCTATTTCGCTGCCCGGTTCGCGGGTGACGATGGACAGGTCCAGATCCTGACGCATCAGCAATTGTTTGGATGATTCGCAATGCACTTCGATCTGGATCAGCGGATAGGACTGCGCAAACCGCCGCAGAATCCCCGGCAGAAAACGCATCACGTAGTCGTCCGGCGTGCCGATGCGCACCGTGCCGATCATGTCCGGCTCGCGCAATGTATTGAACACTTCACTGTGCAACTTGAGGATGCGCCGTGCGTAGCCCAGCAGCACCTGGCCTTCGGCGGTGAGACGCACCTGGCGTCCGTCGCGCTGGAACAACTGGCGCTGCAACACATCTTCTTCCAGCCGTTTCATCTGCATGCTGACGGCCGACTGGGTGCGATGGACCAACTCGCCGGCGCGGGTAAAGCCACCCTGGTCGGCGATCGCGACAAAGGTGCGCAGCACTTCGGTATCGATCGTCGGGTAGCTCGACATGCATCAATCTCCGAGATGGTTGCCATCAGAAACATTTGTTGGATTGATCTTAGACCCGGCGCGAGACTGGAGCCATCCAAACGGAGGGCAACAAGATGAAAGGTCAACATGAGTTCCAAGGCGCAGAACATCAGTCGGTTCACCTGATATCCGATCTGCTGCACAAGATCAGCCGCTGGTACGAGCTGCATCGCGAACGCGAACTGCTGGCAAGCTTGAGCGACGAAGCACTGAAGGACATTGGCATGAGCCGGGCGGATGTCGAGTACGAGTCGATCAAGCCATTCTGGAACGACCCGATGCATAAATGATCCCGACCAATAAATGATGAGTGCCAAGCTACACAAACCCCTTACCGGTGAGGTAGGTTGCGAGCAGACAAGGAGATGCTCATGCCCGCAACGTTGTCCTTTACCCTCAAACAGGCTCGGCGTCTGGCACTGGCCGCCCAAGGGTTCAACGGGCGCCAGCCGCCAGCGGCGATCAAGGCTGCGCAGCTCAACCGCCTGATCGATCGGCTGGGTATCCTGCAAATCGATTCCGTCAACGCCGTGGTGCGCTCGCACTACCTTCCACTGTTTTCCCGGCTGGGTTCCTATTCTTGCGACTTGCTCGACCAGGCTGCCTGGAGTTCGGGGCGACGTCGCACGCTGTTTGAATACTGGGGCCACGAAGCGTCGTTGCTGCCGATGTCGATGTACCCGCTGATGCGCTGGCGAATGCAACGTGCGGCCCGTGGCGAAGATATTTATCAACAGCTGGCGCGTTTCGGTCGTGAGCAGCCAGACACCATTCGCCGGGTGCTGGCCTCGGTTGAAGAACTGGGGGCGTTGGGCGCTGGCAGCCTGTCGACCCGCCAGGAACGGGCCGGGCCGTGGTGGGACTGGAGCGCGGAAAAGCATGCGCTGGAATGGTTGTTCGCCGCTGGCGAAGTCACCGTGGCCGGGCGGCGCGGATTCGAGCGGCTTTATGACTTGCCGGAACGGGTCATTCCCACGCAGGTGCTGGCGCAGCGGTGGGTCAATGAAGCCGAGGCTCAGCGAGGCTTGCTGCTGCACGCCGCGACGGCCTTGGGCGTGGGCGCCGAAAAGGACTTGCGCGACTATTTCCGCCTGAATCCCGCAGACAGTCGTCCACGTCTGGCGGAACTGGTCGAGGCGGGCGAGTTGCTCATCTGCGAAGTACAGGGCTGGAAGCAGCCCGCCTATTGCCTGCCCGAGCCGAAAGTGCCGCGCAAGGTCGAGGCCAGCGCATTGCTGTCACCGTTTGATTCGCTGATCTGGGAGCGCAGCCGCACCGAGCGTCTGTTCGATTTTCGCTATCGGTTGGAGATTTATACGCCGCAGGACAAACGGGTCTACGGCTATTACGTCTTGCCGTTTTTGCACAACGAACGGATTGCCGCGCGGGTCGATCTGCGCGCCGAGAGGGCGGCGGGTCGGTTGGCGGTGCATGCGGTGCATGAGGAGGAAACGGGGCTGGACGAGGAGGGGATGCTGGCGTTGGCGGTGAATCTGCGGCGGATGGCGGATTGGCTGGGGCTGACGCAAGTTCAGTTGAACTGCCCGAGGGCGAGTGCGGACCGGTTGCGGGTGGCATTGGCCCAGATTGAGGGTAATTGATCTGGCCTCATCGCCAGCAGGCTGGCTCCCACACTGGAACTGTGGCATCCACAAAACCTATGTGGGAGCTAGCCTGCTAGCGATAGAGGCGACGCGATTTAGCGTCGAACCTGCTTCAAGGTTTCAGCAATCAAAAACGCCAGCTCCAGCGACTGGTCGGCATTCATCCGCGGGTCGCAATGGGTGTGGTAACGATCCGACAACCCATCTTCGGTAATCGGCCGCGCCCCACCGATGCACTCGGTGACATTTTGCCCGGTCATCTCGATGTGGATACCGCCGGCGTACGAACCTTCCGCTTCATGCACCTGGAAGAACTGCTTTACCTCACCCAGAATCTGCGCAAAGTCGCGGGTCTTGTAGCCGCTGCTGGCCTTGATGGTGTTGCCGTGCATCGGGTCGGAACTCCACAGCACATGCCTGCCTTCACGCTGCACCGCGCGAATCAGCTGCGGCAAGTGATCGCCGACCTTGTTCGCGCCCATGCGGGCGATCAGGTTCAGGCGACCCGGATCGTTGTCCGGGTTGAGTACGTCGATCAGCCGAATCAACTCTTCAGGGTTCATGCTCGGGCCGACCTTGACCCCGATCGGGTTGTTCACCCCGCGCAGGAATTCGACGTGGGCGCCATCGAGCTGGCGGGTGCGATCGCCGATCCACAGCATGTGCGCCGAGCAGTCGTAGTAATCGTTGGTCAGGCTGTCGCGACGCACGAAGGCTTCTTCGTAGTTCAGCAGCAGCGCTTCGTGGGCGGTAAAGAAACTGGTTTCACGCAGTTGCGGCGAACTGTCCATGCCGCAAGCGCGCATGAACGCCAGGGTTTCATCGATGCGGTCGGCCAGGTGGCTGTACTTTTCCGCCAGTGCCGAGTTGGCGATGAAGTCGAGGTTCCACTTGTGCACTTGATGCAGGTCGGCAAACCCGCCTTGGGCGAAGGCGCGCAACAGGTTCAGGGTCGCAGTGGACTGGTGATAGGACTGCAACAGGCGTTCCGGGTCCGGCACGCGGCTTTTTTCGTCGAAACCGATGCCGTTGACGATGTCGCCACGGTAGGCCGGCAGGGTCACACCGTCGATGGTTTCGTCATTGGCCGAACGCGGCTTGGCGAATTGCCCGGCCATGCGCCCGACCTTGACCACCGGGCAACCGGCGGCGAAGGTCATGACAATTGCCATTTGCAGCAACACTTTGAAGGTGTCGCGGATTTTCGCGGCGGAGAACTCGGCGAAACTTTCCGCACAGTCGCCGCCCTGCAGCAGAAATGCGCGACCCTGGGTCACTTCGGCAAACTGACGACGCAATTCCCGGGCTTCACCGGCAAACACCAGCGGCGGATAGCTGGCCAGCGTTTGCTCGACCTGCTGCAAATGCGCAGCGTCGGGATATTGAGGTTGTTGCTGGATCGGCAGGGCGCGCCAGCTGTCAGGACTCCAGGGTTGGCTCATCATCATCTCTAGTGTTTTACGCTCGGGCTTCCATGTTATCAGCAATTAGTGCGTGACCTGTTCCCGTCGCTTCGCGGACAATCGCGCCTTTGCCGCAGCCTGTACGCGGTGCTATTGCGTTGCCGGCCCACGGTGACGATCGGGAGACGAAATGACTGAGGAGCGCGTCGAGCATTTGCTCGCCGAGGTGCAGGACGAATTTGGCGTGATTCGCGTGCTGGAAGTGGCCGACTACCGTTTTCTCGAATTCGGTGATGCCATCGAGCAAAGCTGCGTGTTCACCGCCGATCCGAGCTGGCTCGAGTATGACTACACCCGGGCGATGCTGATTGGCGCGCTGTGCCATGAGCAGCCGGAATCCGCGCTGTTTCTCGGCCTCGGTGCCGGTACGTTGACCCAGGCGTGTCTCAAGTTCCTGCCGCTGGACGATGTCGAAGCCATTGAGTTGCGCCCGGATGTGCCGCGCCTGGCCATCGAATACCTTGGGCTGGATGACGACCCGCGCCTTTATATCCGTGTAGGCGATGCGCTGGAGTTGCTGGATACCGCCGAGCCCGCGGACCTGATTTTCGTCGACCTTTATACCGACGTCGGCCCGGGTGTCGGGCATCTGGCGTGGACCTTCCTGGAGAACTGCCAGAAACGATTGAATCCAGGCGGCTGGCTGGTGATCAATCAATGGGCCACCGATGATGGCAAACCGTTGGGCGCTGCGTTATTGCGCGGGCTCTATCATCGGCATTACTGGGAGCTGCCGGTGAAGGAGGGCAATGTGATTCTGATCGTGCCGTCGGATCTGGATCAGGAGCTGGACATGGATGGCCTGATAGCCCGGGCTGAAGGGCTGGCGCCGCGGTTGGGGTATTCGTTGCAGTCGTTGATCAAGGCCATTCGCCCGGCGACATAAGTCGGCAAAAAGGGAAGTCAGCAGCCTTTAAAGATTCCCGGCCGCCGCTCCACCAGTGACCGCACCCCTTCCTGCGCATCCTCAGTGACCAGCAATTTCTTCACCAGCGCCGGCAAACCCTGCGCTGCCGCCGTTTCCCCTTCATAGCGCGCCTGCCGGGCCGACATCAGCGTTGCCTGAACCCCGAGCGGTGCCTGGCGGGCGATCCGCTCGGCCAACTCAATCGCCCGTGGCAGCAAGTCCTCGCTGGCCATGACTTCCTGGACCAGGCCCAGATGCAAGGCATCGCGGGCATCGAACTCGTCCCCCGTCAGCATCCAGCGCATTGCATTGCCCCAACCGGCCACCTGATGCAGGCGCAATGTGGCGCCGCCGAAGGGGAAGATCCCGCGCTGTACCTCCATTTGCGCGAAGCGCGTATTGCTGGCGCACAAGTTGATATCGGCGGCCAGCATCAACTCGATGCCGATGGTCAGGCAATAACCCTGGGCAGCGACAATCACCGGTTTGCTCACCCTGGGACCGGCGAACACACCCCACGGATCACAACCGCCGGGCGGTGCCTGCCAGCCTTCGGCCAGCGCTGCACTGGCACTCACCAGATCCAGGCCGGCGGTGAAATGCTCGCCATGGCCGAAGACCACCGCCACACGGGCATCGCTGTCGGCTTCGAACTCACCATAAGCCAGGCTCAGCTCGTTGAGCAGGTCGAGGTCGAAAGCATTGCGCTTGGCTACCCGATTCAGACCGATCAACAGGACATGGCCGCGCTTTTCACGGCTCACACGGCGGGTGTCGAGCTCTTTCATGGTGCATTTCCTCGGGCGGGAGAGGGTGTCAGACCGGCGGTCCGGGTCTTCAAGATGAACCGTGTTAGCGCCATCACCCGCAGGGCCGGGCCTTTGAAAAATAGACGCTCGCGCGATTATCCGCAAAGCCTGTGACAGAACGCCGTACGCGGGAGTTTTGCGATAAAAAAAGCTCCCTTTTTCGGCAAATTCCGGTATAGTGCGCGCCGGCCTTTAGCCGGGCCGCGTTTAGGTAGAGCAATTCCCCGAAGTCAGCTTCGGCTGCACGTCCGTACTGCGGACTCTCCCTTTACGATTCTTTTCATTCATTCGTTTTCGCAAATCCCCGCCGACAAAGCTGCCAGGGCGACTCTTGAGTCTCAACACGGCACGCGCAGCTTTGGAGCATGGGTCTTTGCGGATGCACTTAGAGGCAGACCCATGACCCAGGAAACCGGCGGCTTCGCCGCTTTTAATCTTAATCCGAATATTCTCGCAGCCGTCACCGCGACTGGCTACGAAGAGCCATCGGCTATTCAGCAGCAATCGATCCCGATCATCATGGCCGGTCACGACATGATTGGTCAGGCGCAAACCGGTACGGGTAAAACCGCAGCGTTCGCCCTGCCAATCCTGCATCGCATCGATCCTGCAAAGCGCGAGCCGCAAGCCCTGATCCTGGCACCAACTCGTGAGTTGGCGCTACAAGTTGCAACCGCTTTCGAAACCTACGCCAAGCAAATGCCGGGCGTAACTGTTGTGGCTGTCTACGGCGGCGCGCCGATGGGCCCACAATTGAAAGCAATCCGTAATGGCGCACAGATTGTTGTCGCCACTCCGGGCCGTCTGTGCGACCACCTGCGTCGTGACGAAAAAGTACTGGCGACCGTGAACCACCTGGTTCTCGACGAAGCCGACGAAATGCTCAAGCTGGGCTTCATGGACGACCTGGAAGTTATCTTCAAGGCGCTGCCAGCAACCCGTCAGACCGTATTGTTCTCGGCCACCTTGCCGCAGTCGATCCGTGCCATTGCCGAACGCCACCTGCGCGATCCGCAACACGTGAAGATCCAGACCAAGACCCAGACCGTTACCGCGATCGAACAGGCTCACCTGTTGGTTCACGCTGACCAGAAGACTTCCGCCGTTCTCAGCTTGCTGGAAGTGGAAGACTTCGACGCCCTGATCATGTTCGTGCGCACCAAGCAAGCGACCCTGGACCTGGCCAGTGCCCTGGAAGCCAAAGGCTACAAAGCCGCTGCGCTGAACGGTGACATCGCCCAGAACCAGCGTGAGCGCGTAATCGACTCCCTCAAGGATGGCCGTCTGGACATCGTTGTGGCGACCGACGTTGCTGCTCGTGGCCTGGACGTTCCGCGCATCACTCACGTTTTCAACGTTGACATGCCGTACGACCCGGAGTCCTACGTTCACCGTATCGGCCGTACCGGCCGTGCCGGTCGCGAAGGTCGTGCACTGCTGCTGGTGACGCCACGTGAGCGCCGCATGCTGCAAGTGATCGAGCGTGTAACCGGTCAGAAGGTTGCTGAAGTTCGCCTGCCGGACGCTCAAGCCGTTCTGGATGCGCGCATCAAGAAACTGACCAACAGCCTGTCGCCGCTGGTGGCTGATGCCGAATCGACCCACGGTGATCTGCTTGATCGCCTGACCGCCGACATCGGTTGCAGCCCGCGTGCCCTCGCCGCAGCCCTGCTGCGCAAGGCGACCAACGGTCAAGCGCTGAACCTGGCCGCTATCGAGAAAGAGCGTCCACTGGTGCCGAACAACGCACCGCGTGGCGATCGTCCAGAGCGTTCCGGTGACCGTCCTGAGCGTGGTGACCGTGAGCGTCGTGCTCCGATGCCACTGGGCGAAGGCCGTGCTCGTTGCCGTACCGCGCTGGGTGCGCGTGATGGTATCGCTGCCAAGAACCTGCTGGGCGCTATCCTCAACGAAGGTGGCCTGGCTCGCGAAGCAATCGGTCGCATCCAGGTGCGTGACAGCTTCAGCCTCGTCGAGCTGCCGGAAGATGGTCTGGAGAAGTTGCTGACCAAGCTGAAGGACACTCGCGTTGCCGGTAAGCAGTTGAAGCTGCGTCGCTATCGTGAAGATTGATCCGCCCTTGGGCTGATTGATCGAACATAAAAAATCCCCGACTGGTTCGGGGATTTTTTTTGCCTGCGCAAAAGCTTCAGCCGAAGCGATAGATGTCCATGCCCAGCGCACCCAGGGTAAACCCTTTGTGGGCAACGCTGAATTCGCCTCCGGCGCTGCGGGCAAAGTACAGCGGCAACAAGTGCTCGTCACTTGGGTGGTTGCGCACGGCATTCGGTGCCTGCGCCCGATAGTCATGCAGCGCGGCTTCGTCGTTGGCAGCCAGTTTTTCGATCATCCAGTCGCGGAACGCCTGGGCCCACGGCTCAACGCTTTCCGGACCGGCATGCCAGTTCAGTTCCCGCAGGTTGTGCGTGATGCTGCCGGAGCCGATCAGCAACACGCCGTGTTCGCGCAGGCTGGCCAGGGCATGGCCAACGCGGGTTTGCAGGGCCGGGCCGCCACGGGTGGGCAGGGACACCTGAACGACCGGGATGTCCGCCTGCGGATACATCAACGACAACGGTACCCAGACCCCATGGTCGAACGGGCGCTGAGGGTCAATGCGCGCGGGGAGGTCACTGGCCTTCAACAGCTCGACAACGTCTGCGGCCAACCGGGGATTGCCCGGCGCCGGGTACTGCACTTCGAACAGGGCTTTGGGGAAACCGCCGAAATCATGCCAGGTGTCAGGTTGCGGGTTGCCGCTGACCAGCAATTCGTTGCTTTCCCAATGCGCAGAAACAATCACGATGGCCTTTGGCTTCGGCATTTCCGCCGCCAGACGCACGAGAGCCGGCCCACTGGCACCAGGTTCCAGAGCCAGCATCGGGGAGCCATGGGATATGTACAGGCTGGGGAACATGTGTGAGCTCCTGGGGGGTAAGATGACGCCATCTTCAATCAGATCATTGATCTAAATCTAATATAAGTTTTAGGGTGTTTTGATCGAATTTTCGGGGTTATTTATGCAGCCGGAGTTTTGGCACAAGAAGTGGGCGTCGAATCAGATCGGCTTTCATCTGCCGCAGGTGAACCCCTATCTGCGACGGTTCTGGCCGGCGTTAGGTCTGGAAGAGGGCGCTCGTGTGCTGGTGCCCCTGTGTGGGAAGAGTCTGGATTTGTTGTGGCTTGCCCATCAAGGGCATGAGGTTCTGGGAGTCGAACTGTCGGAAAAGGCCGTGGAGGACTTCTTCAGCGAACACGGCTTTGATCCCGCAGTTAGCGAGCAGGGGCCATTCAAGGTTTACCGGGCGGGCTCGATTGAGCTGTGGTGCGGCGATTTCTTTGCACTGACTGCCGGTGATGTCGCTGATTGTTCTGCGCTCTATGACCGTGCCGCCTTGATCGCGCTGCCACCGGCTATGCGGGAGCAGTATGCCGACCATTTGAAGCGGATACTGCCGAAGGAATTTCAGGGGCTGCTGATTACGCTGGATTACGACCAGGCACAAATGTCTGGCCCGCCGTTTGCCGTGGTCGATGATGAGGTGCAGCGGTTGTTTGGGGCGTCATGGGCGCTGAAGATCCTGGAAGATCAGGATATTTTGAGCGAGAGTGGGAAGTTCATAGAGGCGGGTGTTACTCGACTAGAAGAGCGGGTTTATCGCCTGATGTGCCGTTAAAGGCAGAGGAGCTTCAAGGCAAAAAAAACGGGGCGATCAGATCGCCCCGTTTTTTGTGACCGCAGAACGATCAGCCCCGGCGACGAGCCAGTGCATCGATACGCTCTTCCAGCGGCGGGTGGCTCATGAACATGCGAGCGAACCCTTGTTTGATGCCACCGTTGATGCCGAAGGCGTTCAGGGTGTCAGGCATGTGAACCGGCAGGCCTTGTTCCGCACGCAGGCGTTGCAGGGCGCCGATCATCGCGGCAGTACCGGCCAGGTTTGCACCGGCTTCGTCTGCGCGGAATTCGCGTTTGCGCGAAAACCACATCACGATGGCGCTGGCCAGAATACCCAGGACCAGTTCGGCGAAGATGGTTGCCACGTAGTAGGCAATACCCTGGCCTTCTTCATTCTTGAAGATCACCTTGTCGACAAAGTTGCCGATGATCCGCGCAAAGAACATCACGAAGGTGTTCACCACGCCCTGAATCAGCGCCAGGGTGACCATGTCGCCGTTAGCCACGTGGCCGATTTCGTGGGCCAGAACGGCTTTCACTTCATCCGGCGAAAAGCGCTCGAGCAAGCCCTGGCTGACCGCGACCAGTGCGTCGTTCTTGTTCCAGCCGGTGGCGAAAGCGTTCGCCTCGTAGGCCGGGAAAATACCGACTTCGGGCATCTTGATCCCGGCTTCACGGGACAATTGCTCGACGGTTTGCAGCAGCCATTGCTCGTGACGCGTGCGTGGCTGGGTGATGATCTGGGTGCTGGTGCTCATCTTCGCCATCCACTTGGAGATGAACAGCGAGAACAGGGAACCGGCGAAACCAAAGACCGCACAGAAAATCAGCAGCTGATTGAGGTTGAGATCAACCCCGTTGGCCGCCATGAACCCGTTGAAGCCAAAAAGGCTCAGCGTGATGCTGGCAATCAGCACGACCGCCAGGTTAGTGGCCAAAAACAGCAGGATGCGCATCATGGTTGTAGAAATCTCCTTATGCTAAAGATGTAGCGTACTGCGGGGTATATAAGGTGCTGCACCGGGGTATTCAACCGGGTGACTATTTCAAACTGTGTCCTACGGTAAAAGCTTAGCTGCTTGCAGGGCATTTCCGACGTTTATGAAGGAAGCGTTTGTAGGCCGGCAAATCTGATTCACCCCGACGGCGTTGGGCCAGAGCAGGCAGTGTAGTGTCGGTGAGGGGTAGAGGCGCCAGCCTTCTACAGGGCGCAAACAAGTGTTGCTGAATGAATCACCGTGCGATGGGGCAAGCGCCGTCGCACGGTGACCTCCCGCTCACTGGCGATAGGATTTGAGGAAGTTGCCGATGCGGCCGATGGCCATTTCCAGGTCATCGACGCGGGGCAGGGTCACGACGCGGAAGTGGTCCGGCCATGGCCAGTTGAAGGCGGTGCCTTGAACCACCAGCAGCTTCTCGGAAAGCAGCAGGTCGAGGACGAATTTCTCGTCGTTGTGGATCGGGCAGACTTTCGGGTCGATGCGCGGGAATGCATACAGCGCGCCCATCGGCTTGACGCAACTGACGCCCGGGATGTCGTTGAGCAGTTCCCACGTGCGGTTGCGCTGCTCCAGCAGGCGTCCTGGCGGAAGCACCAGGTCGTTGATGCTCTGGTAGCCACCCAGCGCGGTCTGGATCGCGTGCTGGCTCGGCACGTTGGCACACAGGCGCATGTTGGCCAGCATGTCGATGCCTTCGATGTAGCTCTGGGCGTGATGTTTTGGCCCGGAAATGGCGATCCAGCCGGAGCGGAAACCGGCGACGCGATAGGACTTGGACAGACCGTTGAAGGTCAGGCACAGCAAGTCCGGCGCGAGGGAAGCGGTGCAGATGTGCACGGCATCGTCGTACAGGATCTTGTCGTAGATCTCGTCGGAGAACACCACCAGGTTGTGCTGGCGGGCCAGTTCCAGCATGCCCAGCAACACTTCCTTCGAATACACCGCACCGGTCGGGTTGTTCGGGTTGATGATCACCAGAGCCTTGGTGTTCGGGGTGATCTTGGCCTTGATGTCAGCCAGGTCCGGCCACCAGTTGGCTTGCTCGTCACACAGGTAGTGCACCGGGTTACCGCCGGACAGGCTCACGGCGGCAGTCCACAGTGGATAGTCCGGCGCCGGCACCAGCACTTCGTCGCCGTTGTTGAGCAAGGCCTGCATCGACATCACGATCAGCTCGGAAACGCCGTTGCCCAGGTAGATGTCTTCAATGCCGACGCCTTCCACCTGCTTTTGCTGGTAGTACTGCATCACCGCCTTGCGCGCGCTGAACAGGCCCTTGGAATCGCTGTAGCCCTGTGCGGTCGGCAGGTTGCGGATCACGTCCTGGAGGATTTCATCCGGCGCTTCGAAACCAAAGGGCGCCGGGTTGCCGATGTTCAGCTTGAGGATGCGATGGCCTTCCTCTTCCAGGCGTTTGGCGTGCTTGAGCACTGGGCCGCGAATGTCGTAGCAGACGTTGGCGAGCTTGTTCGATTTGCTGACCTGCATGGCGATGTGTTCCCGAAAATGAACGATCCAGGCGGCGTGTGAACAACCGTACTGGGAATCCTGCGTAATCACACAGGCCTGACGCCTTGGAGGCAGCACCCATAAATCTGTTTGAATGCGCGTGGTCTGGCTGCCAGACTGGCGTTTGACGAGGCGCAATCATACGTGCCGCCCGATCCGTGGAAAAGGTACAGATCGGGCTTTTTCAGCCGCCGAGGTGTGATGATGGAAAAGTTGGAAAAAACCCTGGAAGAATGGAAGGCCATGCTCGATCCGGAGCAGTACAACGTGTGCCGCCTCAAGGGCACGGAACGGCCGTTTTCCGGCAAGTACAACGACAGCAAGGTCGATGGTGTCTACCATTGCATCTGCTGCAACGAGCCGCTGTTCGATTCCAGAACCAAATTCGATTCCGGCTGCGGCTGGCCGAGTTTCTATGCGCCGATTGACGACAATGCCATGACCGAAATCCGCGATGTCAGCCACGGCATGATCCGCACCGAAGTGGTCTGCGCCAAATGCGATGCGCATTTGGGCCACGTGTTCCCTGATGGTCCAGCGCCGACCGGGCTGCGCTATTGCATCAACTCCGTGTGCCTGGATCTGGTGCCCCGCGTATAGGATGACCTCGATCCTCTGAAGGTACCGGCTTGCTGGCGATAGCGGTGGATATGACACACCGCGGCGCACCGATCGCCAGCAGGCCGGCTCCTACAGGAAGGGGGAGGGATTAATTAAATTGCACGCAATTCAATTGCTCGCTATGTTTGACTCATCTTCCTCAATCCTGAGCCCCTCATCATGAGCGACAATCTGCTGAACATCCCTTGCACCACCATCAAGGGCGAGCAAAAGACCCTGGCCGATTACGCCGGCAAAGCCGTGCTGGTGGTCAATACGGCCAGCAAATGCGGTTTCACTCCGCAGTACAAAGGCCTCGAAGAACTGTGGCAGACCTACAAGGATCAGGGCCTGGTGGTGTTGGGCTTTCCCTGCAATCAATTCGGCAAGCAAGAGCCGGGTAACGAAGGCGCGATCAGCGAGTTTTGCGAACTGAACTTCGGTGTCAGCTTCCCGCTGTTCAAAAAGATTGAAGTCAACGGCGCCGGTGCCCATCCGCTGTTCGTGCAGTTGAAAAAGCGCGCCCCGGGCGTGCTCGGCTCCCAAGGCATCAAGTGGAACTTCACCAAATTCCTGATCGGCAAGGACGGCCAGTTGGTCAAGCGCTTTGCGCCTGCCACCAAGCCGCAGGACCTTAGCCGCGAGATCGAAGCCCTGCTCAAATGAACACCCTGTCAGTCGATTCCCTGAATCTCGACAGTCAGCTCTGCTTCAAGCTGTATGCCGCCTCCCGCGCGGTGATCCGGGCCTACAAGCCGATGCTCGATCAATTGGGCCTGACCTACCCGCAATACCTGGCAATGCTGGTGTTGTGGGAGTGGCAGGAGACGCCCCCGGAGCAGCCGACCGTCAAGGCACTGGGCGAGCGCCTGGCGCTGGATTCCGGCACGCTGACGCCATTGCTCAAGCGCCTGGAGCAACTGCAACTGGTTCAGCGTCAACGTTCGGCAAGGGATGAGCGCGAGGTGCACCTGAGCCTGTCGACTGCCGGGACGGCATTGCGCGATCAAGTCGGGCCGCTCAAGGCCCGGTTGTTATGCGACAGCGGCGTGGACCTCGATCGCCTGAATGACCTGCGTGACGGTCTGGACCACCTCTTGGGGCAGATCAAGGCACTGTCGTAGCGGGTACCCACAAGTCCAGCAGCGCGGCCAGTTCTTCGCGGCGGAAGGGTTTGGCCAGGTAGTCGCTCATCCCCGCCGCCCGGCAGCGCTCGCGTTCCTCGGACATGGCGTTGGCAGTCAGGGCGACGATCGGCAACTGTGGCCAGCGTCCGCTGCGACGGATCTGCCGACTGGCTTCGTAACCATCCATCACCGGCATGTTGCAGTCCATCAGCACCAGATCGAATTCATCGCTCTCCAGCCGGTCCAGCGCCTCGGCACCGTGAGCCGCGACCGTGACGTCGCAGCCGAGTTTGCCGAGCATGCCCTTGGCCACCAACTGATTGACCGGGTTGTCCTCGACCAACAACACCCGCGCGCGGCGCTGCGGGCTGAGAACGTCGATGGGCGTGTCGCTGATGGTGCTGGTTTCCGGTTGCAGGATGCGGCGCAAGGTCTGATGCAATGCGTTGCGTGCCAGGGGCCGCGCCTGTTGCTGCAAAGGGGCGAGGGCGTTGGCTTGTTCGCTGGGCATGAAACTGCCGTAAGCGGTCACCAGCAGGATCGGCGCGGTCAAACTTGGGCGCAGGTTGAACAGGCACTCGGGGCAATCGGTGATCAGCACATCGGGGTGCAAACCGAACAAAGGCTCGTCAATGG
Source organism: Pseudomonas reinekei (assembly GCF_001945365.1). Taxonomy (GTDB): domain Bacteria; phylum Pseudomonadota; class Gammaproteobacteria; order Pseudomonadales; family Pseudomonadaceae; genus Aquipseudomonas; species Aquipseudomonas reinekei. Next base: position 148,756 of record NZ_MSTQ01000013.1, on the reverse strand, counting down.
AGCGTTGCTGATACTCCAGCCCCCAAACCGGCAACAGGCTGCTGAGCAATTCCGCCAGGCCGCTGCTCGCGGAGGTGATGGCGAGGACCTTGCCCTGCAACGGGGCTGGAACCAGGGCTCGGGTATGGCGGGGCAGTGGCAGTTCTGCGCAGAACTGACTGCCGAAACCGGCCTCCGAGCTGATGGTCAGGCGCCCTTGCATCGCTTCACAGAGGTTGTAGGTCAGCGCCAGCCCCAACCCGGTCCCGCCGAACTGCCGGGTTATGCCGGCACCGGCCTGGGTGAACGGCTGGAAAATCTTGACCTGGGCATCCTGAGGGATGCCGATGCCGGTGTCACAGACTTCAATCCGTACGCCATCGCCGGCGCTCGACAGGCGAACGTCGACCCGTCCGAAGCGGGTGAACTTAAGGGCGTTGGACAGCAAGTTACTGACGATTTGCCGGACCCGTGTCGGATCGCCGAGCACCAGCGCCGGGAAGTGTGGATCGATCAGGCACGTGAGCTCGACACTGGGTGCCGCGTTTTGCGACAACAGGTTGGCCGTGTCTTCGACCAACGCGCCAAGGTCGAACGGGATGTGTTCGAGTTCAAGCTGGCCGGCATCGAACTTTGACAGATCGAGAATATCGTTGAGCAATTCCACCAGCACTTTGCCCGAGTCGTGGGCGATGGACAGCTGTTGCTGTTGCTCGGCAGTCAATGGTCCGTCCAGCGATAGCGCGATCATGCCCAGCAGGCCATTGAGCGGCGTACGGATTTCGTGGCTCATGTTGGCCAGGAACACCGAGCGGGCTTCGGCCATGTCCAGCGCCGTGCTGCGGGCCAGCTCCAGCTCCTGATTGGATTGGCTGAGTCGGGCGTTGATTGCCTTGAGCTCCGCCGTGCGCGCCGAGACGATGTTTTCCAGCTGGCCGAGGTAATCGGTCAGGCGGTTTTCGGCATTGCGGCGTTGCTGGATTTCGGTGGTGACGTTTTCAAACTGCTGGTTGGCAACCTTCACCAGGACGCCGATTTCGTCATTGGCGTGCCCGGTTGGACATGCCAGCGGCGTTGGGTCGCCGCTACTCGGATCTCGATGACTGAGTTCATGGATAAGCCGCACCAACGGCTTGGTCAGCATCATATAGAACAGCGTCAGCAGAATGCCGGTCAGGATCAGGCTGCGGGCGAAGCCGTTGAGCAAGGTCACTTCGGCCCGACGCAGGAAGCGATAGCCGAACGAATAGGTGTCGACATCCAGTTGCAGGGTGCCAAGGGATTCGCTGGGCAGGTGGTCGAGATAGAGGCGGTCCTCGAACTGTCGCTCGGCACCGAACAGCAGGTCGCTGATCACGCGATAGCCGCTTTGCAGGCCGGGGCGCTTGACGTTGGCCAGCACGTTGCCGTTGTTGTCGATCAGCCGGGCGCCGATGATCGCCGGAGAACGCAACAGGCCCATGGTCAGTTCCTGGGCGAGTTCGGCGTCAATGTTGTAGGCGATGCGCGAGGCCGGGTTATGGCTGATTTCCAGCAAAGACAGTATTTCACGGTTGATGGAGGCGTCTTCACTGGCATAATCGATGCCTATTTGCAGCAGGCTGAGCAGCATGCCCAGAATGAAACCCACCAGCACGGTAAGCCGGGCTTGCTTGTAGGACAGCCGGTTGGTGAATTTGATATCCATGGGGTGTTGAACCACTTCCGTTTCCCTTCGCTGCTCAAGCATAGTCGATCATGCCTGTATACCGACGTTCTCGCGAGCCCTTGTACAGGATGGGAGTCGCTGATCGAACGCTATGTTTCATTGCTCTATCGCCATCATTACCGTGTACGTGCCCGAGGATAAGACGTGGACTCCCGATTGAATGCTTTTCTTGAACGCGCCGATGCCGTTCTGGCTCGAATCGAACCGTTGCTGCCTGCAGCCCGGTCAGCCATTGACTGGAGCCATTGCCTGGCCGCGCGCTGGCAGCGCGAGGGACGTAGCGGGTTCCTGTTGCCGCTGGAAGTCAGCCTCGACATGCGCCTGTCCGACCTGATCGGGGTTGACCGGCAATTGGAACAGCTGGGTCGCAACACCCGGCAGTTCCTCGATGGCATGCCAGCCAACCATGCCTTGCTCTGGGGTTCGCGCGGTACCGGCAAGTCGTCGCTGGTCCGTGCCTTGCTGGCCGAACATGCCCAGGGCGGATTGCGCCTGATCGAGATCGAGCGCGATCACCTGGCCGACTTGCCGAGAGTGGTCGAACAGATCGCCAAATTGCCACAACGTTTTGTGTTGTTCTGCGATGACTTGTCGTTCGAGTCGGGCGAGGGCGATTACCGCGTGCTCAAGAGCGTGCTCGACGGTTCGCTGGAACAAGCGCCGGACAACGTTTTGTTGTACGCCACTTCGAACCGTCGCCACCTGGTGCCGGAGAAAGAAAGCGACAACGAAAACTGGAAACGCGTCGACGGCGAACTGCACCCCAGCGAAGCGGTGGAGGACAAGATCGCGCTGTCGGACCGCTTCGGGCTGTGGCTGTCGTTTTACCCGTTCACCCAGGAACACTATCTCAACGTCGTCGAGCACTGGATCGGCCAACTGGCTGACAAGGCCGGCCTCAAGTGGCAACGGGACGAGGAACTGGACATCCTCGCGGTGCGCTGGGCCACAGGGCGCGGCAATCGCAATGGACGTTGCGCGTATCAATTTGCCCGCTATTGGGTCGGGCTCAAACTGTTGGAGCACAATGCATGATCGATTTACAAAAAAGCGGCCAGGGCCTCGAAGGCTACGGCATGCTGCACGCGCAGCTGGAATCGCTGCTGGCGGACGAGCGGGATTTCATCGCCAACGCCGCGCAATTTTCGGCGTTCCTGTTTAATCAGCTCGACGACCTGAACTGGGCTGGTTTTTACCTCAATCGCAACGAGGAACTGGTCCTGGGGCCGTTCCAGGGGCAGATCGCCTGTGTGCGCATCCCGTTCGGCCGTGGGGTATGCGGAACGGCGGCGGCGACCTTGCAGACGCAACGGGTCGAAGACGTGCATGCATTCCCCGGGCATATCGCCTGTGACAGTGCGTCAAACAGTGAACTGGTGGTGCCCCTGGTCAAGGATGGCCGACTGATCGGCGTGCTTGATCTCGACAGCCCGAAGCTGGCGCGATTCACTGCACAGGATCAGGCCGGAATCGAGCAACTGGCCGCTATTTTCCTGCACCTGACCGATTGCTGATCATGCCTTGAGGCCTGCCTTGATCAGCAGGCCCGACGGGTCCACCGCATCGATTTGTTGCGGATCGAGATAGCGCTCGGCGTAGAGCAGATAGATGCGCGCGTTGATGAATAGTCGGAACAGCTGCGGGTCTATGTGGGCGTCCCGGCACATGAAGGCCATGATGCCCAGTGCTTCGCTCAAGGATTTGGCTTTCTTGTAGGGGCGGTCGGCGGCGGTCAGTGCTTCGAAAATATCGGCAATCGCCATCATCCGCGCCGGCAGGCTCATCTCCTCGCGTTTCAGCCGTTTCGGGTAACCGGTGCCATCCATTTTTTCGTGATGACCACCGGCAATTTCCGGGACGTTGCGCAGGTGTTCGGGGAAGGGCAGGTGGTTGAGCATCAGGATCGTCTGCACCATGTGATGATTGATGATGTAGCGCTCCTCGTTCGTCAGGGTGCCGCGGCTAATGCTCAGGTTGTAGAGTTCGCCGCGGTTGTACTTGTAGGGCGGCACATCGAGCTTGAAGCCCCAGGGGTTGTCTGGTGCGATGAGTTCTGCGGCGGGGCGCTCGAACAGGTGCTCGGGTTTGTCGGCCAGCAGCGATTCAATGACTGGCAACGTCGCCGCCGGGGTGCGGGCCTGACGTCGATTCTCTTCCCATGAAACGCCCAGCCGGTCATCCAGGGTTCGTGTCCAGGTGCGCTGACCAATACTGCGCAGGCGTTGCAGATCGGCTTCGGCCATGGCTTCGCCACCGAGATTGCAGCGAGCGATGAACGCAAAGTCTTCATCGAGTTGCGCCAGTGCGGTATCACGCCGTGGCGCCAGCTGTTGCTCGTCGCCACCCTGGGCAATGCCTTGCCAGTAACTGATCCAGACGTCGCGCTTGAGCACTTCGACGCGGGTGCGGATCTCGTGGATGCGGTCGTTCAGCGTTTCCAGTTTCGTGGCTTTGTCGACGACGTATTCGGGGGTGGTGATCTTGCCGCAATCGTGCAGCCAGGCAGCGATGTGCAACGCCTCCCATTCATCGTCCGTGGGTTGGTAACCGACGAAATCCGGATCCTGACTGGCGGCAGCAGCCTGGGCGAGCATCAGCGTCAACGCTGGCACGCGCTGGCAATGGCCTCCGGTATAGGGACTCTTCGCATCAATCGCGCCAGCCAGCAGTTTGATGAACGCGTCCAGCAATTGTTTCTGCTTGGCTTGCAGACGCTGACTCTCGATACTCACCGCGGCCGCGCCGGATACCGCCTGCAAAAATGCGATGCGATCCGGGCGGAGTTTTTCCAGATCACGGCGATCGCCGCTATCGGCCAGCAAAAACACCAACAGGCCCACGGTTTCGTTATGACGATTGTGCAGGCGGATGCCGATCAGGTGCACTCGCGGGCAGGCCATCGCGAGCAGTACTTTCTGCAAATCACCTGCCTGTTCGAAACCGAGATTGATCACCACATTGTCGGCGCCTGTTAACTGCTGCAACCACGCGGGGCTCTGTGCATCCTGTAGCGAGTGCGCCTGGATGTCGAAGGACGACAGGGGCTGGGCGACATCGTGAATGACCAGGCCATGGGGCTCCATGCGGTCACCGTCACCCTCGCGCAGGTAAATCAGGCCCGCCTGGGCCTGGCCGATTTTTACCGTTTCAAACAACACTCGCTCCAGCAACGGCGCGAAGCGGGTCTCGGCGCTCAGGCTGTCGGTGATCTGGAAGAAGCTCGCCAGGGTGTCTTTCATGCGCGCCATCGACACGCTCAGTTGGTCGACCTCTAGCACCGGTGATCGGCGGGACAGCGGAAAGTTGAAATCGAAGCTGCGTATCGCATCGGCTTCCTGCACCAATGCACGTAGCGGTTTGACCAGGATTCTCGACGTCAGCCAGCCCAGCGGCAGGCACAGCAACAAGGTTGCCAGGGTTATCAGTGCGCCCTGCCAGCGCATACGGTAGGCGTCGACGAGCAATTCATCTTCTGGCACCAGCATCGCCAGTTGCAGACCTTGGGGACCGCCTTCCTGCATGCTGCTGCGGGCCACGATCCACTCGCGGCCGGCGGCATTCAGGCGATTGCCTTGCGGCGGGTTCTTGAGCAATGCGCCGAGGCTGGGGCTCAGGTCTGCAGCCTTGATCAGGCGTGCGGACTGATCGTCGATGATCAGTCGACTGCTGTGGGGATAAGCAACGGCGTTGCCCTGGGCGTCGAACAGCACGATTTCGGTGGCTGGCGTCACCACGTGCTTGGCCAGGGTTGCGCTGAGGGCGACCAGCGTCAGGTCGGCGCCCATCACCACATTTTCGCCACTGCGCCGAGCGAGCGTGGTGCCGACGTTATGGGTGGAGAAAAAGACGTAAGGTTCGGTGGTGATCTGATCGTTGTCGTGACTGGCGCTGGAAAACCAGGCGCGGCTTCGCGGATCGTAGTGATCGCCGGGGTGGTCTTGGCGACTGATCAGCATCAGGTTCTGATCGAAAAACAAAGACTGGGAATGAACCTGTCCGCTGGCGTTACGCTCGATGCTCCAAACCTGATAGGCCGCTGTGTCCGGCGCTTTGACCAGGGTTTTCAGCGGCTCGGTGCGCAACGGCCGAACCATGAAAAAGTCACCGTTGTCGTAGCCCAGGTACAGCGACGCGAGGTCGGGATTGTCCTTGAGTGACTGGCTGAAGGGTGGGAGCAAGGCCAGGCGCTGCTCCAGGTCTGGCGCCTGGACCGCAGGCGTGTGCACCAGCAGGCTCAGCAAGTGACGAATCGGTTCGTAGGTCGCGTGCAGGTCCAGGCGCACGTCCTGTTCGATTCGATTGAAAAGCTTCTCGCTGCTCGACAGGATGATCTGTGTGGTCTGTCGATAGTTGAAAATGCCCAGCACCACTCCGGTCAGCGAAAGCAGCAAGGTGAACATCACGCTGATATGCACGTGCAGGGGAAACCGACGTGGATCCGGGCGCAGTGGGTTGGGCATGCAGGTTTCTCCATGAGGGTTAACACACTGCTCAGCGTCCAAGCATAGTTAAGCCCCGGCCATCCTGCCTTGGTCCTTTTTGTCGATATGGCGTAGCAATGCCTGGTCCAGCTCAAGCATGGCGTGATCCAGGTCCGTGCAACGTTCGGCCACGATGCCGGGCTGAAATCTGTCGTTGCACGATGCTTCAAGCGCCTCGCAGCTGTCGATCAGTCTGCTGGCCTGGACGATTCGCGCGGCCCCTTTGATTTTGTGCGCAATGTCGAGAAAAGCCTGTGGGTCCGTTGACCCGGCCAGCGCCAATAAGGCCTGGCGGTCGAGCCGGTTGCTGTTGAGCAACTCGTCCAGCAATCGCTGATTGAGCAGCGGGTTTGCTCCGGTGAACTGTTGCAACGCTTGCATGCTGAAGGCGGGTACGACATGAGCAGGCGCCAGGCCTTTGACCCATTGGCTCAGCGCGGTCAGCGTCAGCGGTTTGAACAGGCAATCATCCATCCCGGCCTGTTTGCAGCGTTGCACTTCTTCCGGCTGTGCGTTGGCGGTAAAGCCCAGCACGGTGCAGGGCGGCAACTGCATGTGTTGTTCGTGCCGGCGAATGGCGCGCACCAGTTCGTAGCCATTCATGACCGGCATGTTGCAATCGGCGATCACCAGATCGAACCTGTCGCTTTTCCACGTTTCGAATCCTGCCTGACCGTCCTCTGCAACGCGGAAACGGTGGCCCAGAAACTCCAGTTGCTGGCACATGAGCAATCGATTGGCGGCGTGATCGTCGACCACAAGGACATGCAGCGGGGTGGCGGTGGTATCGAGCGGCGTTTCGGCTTTGCTCACCTGCGGCTCGCGCGGCAGCGTGGTCAGGCGTAGCGTCATTCGCACTTGAGTGCCGATCCCAGGCTGACTGCTCAATTGCAGGTCACCGCCCATCATTTCGCACAGACTGCGGCTAATCACCAGGCCCAGCCCGGCCCCCCCTCTGCCTGATTGCCCGGTGGCATCGGCCTGGGCGAAAGGCGCAAACAGGCGCTGCTGGTCGGCTTCACTGATCCCTATGCCGCTGTCTTCAACCCGTAAAATCATCTGCACCTGGTCGGGTTCGGTGCCGGGTTGCAAGCTGACAACAATTCTGACCTGGCCTTGCTCGGTAAATTTGATGGCGTTGCTGACCAGGTTGGACAGCACCTGTTTGAAGCGCAGCGGATCCAGCAGAACGTCGACTGTCGGATCAGCCGAGTCGAACTCCAGCAGCAGTTCCAGCGCTTTCTGCCGGGCGAGTCCGTCGAAGATTCGCACCACCGACGCCACGATCTCTTCGGGATTGACCCGTTCAGGGCTCAGGCTCAAATGCCCGGATTCGATGCGCGCAATGTCGAGTATGTCGCCGATCAACTCCAGCAGGTCTTTGGCCGAGTGGTACGCCACATCGATTGCCGGCCGATCGGGATGGTTGTGTTCGATACGCTTGAGGGTCAATTCGAGCATGCCGATCACCGCATTCATGGGCGTGCGGATCTCGTGGCTCATGGTGGCCAGGAATGTGCTCTTGGCCCGGTTGGCTTCATCGGCGCGCTCTTTCGCGCAACGCAAATCATCGAACAGTTGTCGCCGTTCGCTGATGTCGATCCAGCCACCGATGATGCCTTGCACTTCACCGCTGGAGTCACGGTACGGAAGAATCCAGTGATAGATCGTCAACCGGCGGCCGCCGATGTGCAGCGGCCGGTCCAGAATCAGCGGCGTGCCTTCGGTCACGACACGCCGGTAATCGGCCTGAAACTCCCGGGCTTCGAAGGCATTGCTCATGGTGCCCTGGATCACGCTTTTACCAATGACGTCTTCGCGTTTTGCGCTGAAGGCTTGCAGGTAACTGTCATTGCAGCTTTGCAGCAAGCCCTGACGGTCGCGCACATAGATCGGGTGAGGCGTGCCGTTGACCAGCGAGCGCATGAATTCGAACTGATCGTTCAGCGCTCGCTCGGCCGCCTTGCGCTGGTTGATCTGGCGCCGCATGTAAGCGTTCCATGTCACGGAAATCACCAGCAACACGCCGGCACCGATGACGATGTTGTAGAAGAGCCGGTGCAAGGTGCGCCAGGTGTTTTGCGTGGACTCCGAGTAGCCCCGCCAGCGACTGTTGATGATGCCCAGTTCTTCCGGGGCGATGCTCAGCAATGCTTTGTTGAGAATGTCGTTGAGTTCCTTGGCCTCCCGACCGGTCGCCAGAGAGAAGGCTGCCTGCTCGGTGCCGATGGTGGTGCTGATCTGCAGCGAGTGCTCGAACAGGCGAGAAGAAATGAAATAGTTGGCAATCACCAACGAATTGACCGCACCTTCGGCCAAACCTTCGGCCAGCATTTCTACGGCGCTGAATGTGTCCGGGGTTTCGATGAGTTTTATCTTTGGAAACTCTGTGCGCAGATACGCCATCAGCGGGTTGCCTTGGGCGATAGCCAGGCGTTTTCCTTGCAGCTGCTCAAGATTGACCGGGCTGTCCGCTGCCCTGCGCGTCAGCAGGACATAGGAATTTTGCAGATAGGGGCGGCTGAAGTGGAGCAGGGTGTCCCGTTGCGCGCTCGGGAGCAGGGCGGCAATCAGGTCAGCCTGGTTGTTCTTGATTCGCTGGATCATGTCGGCGTCGCTGCGACTGCGCTGGATGTCGAAGCGCAAGCCGGTACGCAGGCGGATCAGTTCCAGTAAATCCGCGGCGACACCACGGAAGTTGCCGGCGCTGTCGAAAAACGTCAGGGGCGCGAACGCTTCATTGACCACCACGCGTACCACGGGGTGTTGAGCTAGCCAGCGTTCCTCACTGTAACTGAGCTCCAGTTGGTGATCGGTGAGTAAAATGTCGCTGCCGGCACTCCAGCGTTTGGCGATGTTTTCCCGAACGCTGATGGGGATCGCCAGCAGCATGGCATTGATGATGCCGAGCAGTTGTGGATTTTTTTTGTTCACTGCGAAACTGAAACCGTGGGCTTCGTGCTTGCCGAAGTTGGCCATGCGGATGTTGTTGAGGTAGCCCTTGTTGATCATGTAATGGGTGGAAATGGTATCGCCAAGAAACACATCGGCCTGGTCAAAGGCCACTGCGTTGATCGCATTCTGATAGGACGGATAGGAGGTGATGATGGCCTTCGGGTACAGCGCCTTGACCTCCTCCAGCGGCAAATAGTGATAAACCATGCTCAAGCGCATGCCGGCGAGGCCATCGGTTAACGACCTGGTTTCACCTTCACGCGTCACCAGCACCGGTTGATCTACGGCATAGGGCGCGGAAAGGACGATCTTCGCGTTGTGGGCCTCAAAACCGTTGGCTGTCCCGAGAAGGTCGACCTCGCCATTCTCCAGCGCTTCGATGGCCGCCCCCCGCGATGCGAAGCGCTGGACCCTGACCGGCAAACCGATGGTAGCGCCGAGGATGCCGGCGTAATCGGCAGTGAAACCTTCATAGTCCTTACCACTGAGTGTCAGGTCGAAGGGTGGATAATCCGGTGCCGATGTACCCAGAACCAGCTCGCGCTTGTCCTTGAGCCATTGCCGTTGTGCGGCGTCGAGGCGGATGTCCAGGTGCCCGGCCGTGGAGCGACTCAGCAGGGCGAAGTTTTCACTGCTCGGTGCCGCGAACAATGAAGTGCTCAGGCACAGGCTTGCGATCATCAGTATCAGATAGTCCGTCAGGCGGCTGCGCATCGTCGTCCTCACACCAATGCGTTGCGCTTGGCCATTTCGATGAGCTCGACCAGGGATTTGGCTTTGAGCTTTTGCATCAGGCGTTTCTTGTAGGTGCTGACAGTCTTGTTGCTCAGGAACATGCCTTTGGCAATTTCCTTGTTGGTACGACCTTGTGCAAAAAGTTGCAGCACCATCAACTCCCGGTCGTTGACTGATTTGAATAGCTCCAGTTCGGCCCAACGAACGTCATCACCTCGTACAGGGTTCAACGCTTCGCTCGGAAAATAGTTGTAACCCGACAACACGGCTTTTATTGCGCTGACCAACTCACTGAGCTCTTCCTGTTTGCACACATAGCCCGAGGCACCGGATTGCATGCAGCGAATACCAAAAAGTGTCGGGCATTGCGCCGTTAATACCAATGTTTTCAGCGGGGTGCTCATGGCGTTGAAACGGGCGAGCACTTCCAGTCCATCAAGTTTGGGAATACTGATATCGAGAATTTTCTAGACATACAGGCTTTTGGTGTCAAAGCCCTTAGGCTTTGACTGGCTCTGGCTCTGGCTCTGGCTCTGGCTCTGGCTCTGGCTCTGGCTCTGGCTCTGGCTCTGGCTCTGGCTCCTGCATCTAAAAGCTTCAGAGCCTGCGTTTGACTGGGAATGCTCTGGGCTTGAACTTTCTGACATCCCCCAATCTATGGCAAACCCCGCAAGTTTTCTTCACCAAGGCTGGGGCGTCGTTGCCGACTCGCTCAGCTCGCCATCACTGCAGATGTTGTTCAAGTGCCGTTGCCCCAGAAAGCGCGAGCCTTCTCATGGCCGGCATAAGTACGTGAAGCCTGAAAGATGGCATCGTCCGCCTGGCGCGGCTTATGCTCATCCATGTTTGGCGATGCCCCCACCACCTAAGAGCCCCAACGCGGGGCGAGCATTCTAAAGCCTCTGGGGGTGGATTTTACCCAGCCTATGCCATGTAATGGCCACTACTTTTGTATGTCGTCATCGTTTCCAAGAAGGAGCTTGTTTTGGTTGATGCTGCGGTTGTTGAACGCGTTCTCTGCGTAGTTGATAGATGTCTCAAGGGACAGTTTCCCGACGATTACTACAAGCGATGCCTGTACGCATCCTTTGGTGTGCACAGTCTCCTTCGAGCCTTGGGGCATAGCCCTGCGGTAGTGGGCGGAAATTTCTTAGCCTTTGTCGTCTCGCGGGATCAGCGCCAGGCCTCCATGCAAGGGTATGCATCCGAGTCCGGCGAACACTCACACTATTGGGTTGAGCTCGATGGCTCGATCATTGACCTGGGCACTTACTACTTGCCAGTCGGTTCAAGCTTCCTGTCCTCTGAAATGCCGGTGCTTTTCTGGGACACGGGGTACCGCATGCCTAAAGGGCTGAAATACGTTCCTGAAGCTCGCTATGCATCGCCCGAGGTAGCTCATCTCGAACCGCATATCATCGAAAAGATGGTGCCGTTCCTGGCAGCCTGCCACGCCCGGATGGGTCAGCCTCCAGTCAAACCGAAAATTGGGAAGTGGCTGGTAACAACCCCTTCATCTATTCAAAGGGCAGCGAGTAAGGGCGATCTGTGGGCACGCGCTGTGATTCGATATGAAACCATGCCGGCTGAACGCCTTCCTATCTGACGCGAGCCCCCTCCCAGCAGGCTCCCTTGGCGGTACCTGCCTGGCTCTCTCAAGCCCGATGAACACTCAGAAAGGCAGTGTCTCGTCGAACGGATCGTGCGGCTTCTTCGGCACTTGGGGGGCGGTTAGAGGGGACACGACGAAGAGGTTGACGATGTCCTCTCTGTCCATGAAAAGGATCTGGCTGCGCTTGGACTGGTCGAGCTTGTTGCCGATCCAGTTGCGAGCCGCTTTGGTGATCTCGCCACCAGCAACGATGAAGGCGTGATCGACGAGTACTCGCCTGTTGAGCTCGGAATCGAAGATTTCATGGCCCAGCATCATCAGCACCTGATTGTGGATCTCCGCAACATTTGCCTGGCCGCCCTTGGTCACACCTGACGCATCCAGTTTGCCTTTCTTCACCTGAATCCCGAAATACAAGACATGCTGGGTGGGGAGGACGAACTTCATCCAGATGTCTTTCCCGTACTCCAAGGCCTTGTCTTTGTGGCCTGCTGAGGTAATCCGAGCGAAGCCAAGCTGACGGAACAATGGGAGCAGGACAACCTCAATCAGCTCATCTTCAGAGCACTGGTCAAGGTACTCAACTAGACGGATTTTTTTCTCGGTTTCTGCTCCCGTGAGAGGGCGGTGGGGGCTGGCTGATACGCTTGCAACTGCGCCAGTGCCGATATGCCTGAGGTAGCACTGGTCGTCATCACCGTAAAACGCCTCAAACCCTTCGCGCTTGATCGCTCCGTTCAGGGTCTTGAGCGCCAATAGCCGGGGGGTGTTTTCGTTAAAGGCATCCTCGCTGTCCATGAGCACGTGAATCACCCGAAGCATGGCATCCGAGGGCATCTGAGCATTGGCCGAGGGGAAGTCGAGGATCTTCTGCAGCACGTCTGCAACCCAGAATCGACGCGTGGTGCCGTCATGGACGAAATCGGTGTCGGCATCCCTGAAGAACCGTGTCAGCCTAGGGCCGCTGAGGTACTGAAAATATCCCTCAGTGTTCTCGCCACAGATCATGTCTGCGAGCTGCTCCAAGGTTCGTGCTTTCCATTTCATCCTTAGTTCCACCTAGCCAACCAACGAGTATCGAACGACGCGCTCCAGGATTAAGAGGCCGCAGGCCATCTCTGCCGTACTGATCGAGCTGTGCTTTAGAATGGGGTCATGATACGCCATCGCGGGTATGCCGAGCGCGAGATGGCAACACCGGCTGTGGAGGTTAAAGGCTTTCAGCGGGGAGGGCTGGTTGTGCGGTTCAGCAGGTTTTCGAGGAAGGTGGCGTTCAGAGCCCCCATCCAGTCAATCGGCAGAAGTTGAACCCAGCTCAGTGCCTGTAGAAGGATCACCAGTCCCAGACCGTATGCATTTCCTGAGGCAGGCTCCACGCACAGCGGCGCCCCGAATTTTGTGTCGTAAAAGAGCGATGACTGGATACCGTCCGAGCCCATGTACACGGTTGGGGTCGCGATGTGGTCATTCCCAAGAATTAACAGATCTGGGGTGTGCTCCCCTCGGGCGCTGTGAACGGAAACGTCAGGCGAGTATTTGCGTGCAAAAACCCCACAGAAAGGTTGGTTTTTGAGCGGGGGGTAGGTGCGGGGCCAGTCTCTGACTCTTCCCTTGAAGATAGGCCCATCTGTTTCATAGTCAGGGTTGGTGAGACCTCGGCGCGTGAGCACGAGCTTTTTCACCGCTTTCGCCTGACTGATCGCTTTTTCTAACACAGCTGCATCCGAGATCGAGTGCTTGCATTCGATGTAGGCATACACCGCGTCAACCGGGATTTGTTCTTTCACGGGAAACTGACGGCTCATACCGGAGCGCAGGGTTGGGCTGGACATTTTGTCGTAGATGATGAGGTCATCTCCGGCTGTTCTACCGTCTTCAGCGACAACGAAGCCCCGGCACACGCCATACTTGGCTGGCAGAATGTCCTCCAGCAAAGCGCAAATAGCGACCTCGAATTCATCTCCGAGGTCAAAGTTGTAGATCGACTCAATATCCTGAAGGCGTGCTTCAACCTTCCTAGCCAACCTCTCGATGTACCCTCCGTACGAACTCATCAATCCTCCTTCGCTCGCTTGATGCCTACCTGTCTGCAGCCCTTACACCCTAAGGCGGCCCAAGAGGTCGTCACTTAGGCGTCACCCTGCGTCGCGAACTAGCTAGACATTTGGCTTGCTTTATACCTGGAAATTAATTGTACGATATGTGCAGATTATTTTTCCAAGATCAAGAAACGTTCTTGGTCGCTATATTCAATTAGCTGTAGTTCACTTGGGCGAGCAAACTCATCGTCGTAATAAAGGAATTTTCCCGTAGCTAGGAAGAAATTCGGATCAAGGAGTTCTCTAACGATATCTGCAAAAAGATTAACTGATTTTACAAAGCATTTCATTGCCCATAGGTACCGCTTAAGCCAAGCTTCATGCTCAGCTTCCGCTTGATTGGAGTTGGGGTTTAAATAATCTACTTCAAATTTGCGAATGCCCCACCATTCGCCCCATTTTGGAATGTATTCAGCACGCTCAAGGAGGGTTTCAATTGCGGTGGATGCATTTCTGATCATGTTTTCAATAGCAATACGTAGATGTCTCAGGTCACTGCTGGGGTATATAGTGCCTACGGTGATTGCTGCAGATGTTTTGACGCCGTCGATAAAATTTTCTGATAACTTGGGTAAGTGATCGCAGCAGGCATAGCAAATCCAAGAATGCCATTGAGGCAGTCGGAGATTTGTAGCTACGGTATTCACCATCTCTCTAATGTGTTGAATTTGCCGTTGAGGTAAGAGGGCACCAATATTGGTCGATACCAAAAGCTCTGGTTGTCGATGATGAGTGTAAAAAAGCTTGGAGATCTCGGGTGTTGAATGCCGATCAAAAAATTGGTCAGGCGGAAAAACAACATTCCAGCCATTTGAAGTCCGAACAACAGCGGTTTCGGTAATATGTACCCAGCGAAGCGTTTCTGTGCGCGGTGTATAGACAATAAGTAACACAGGGTTCGAATGATTTAGCCAATAATCAAGATGTCTCGGCTCTCCATAGAATACAAGGCCACGCTTGGTCTCATTGAGGTAAGAGTCACCCGATTTAATTTGGACTGAAATCAATCGCCCTTGCGGGGCGCCATTTACCACATACTCGATCAGGCCATCTATGCCGTAGTCAACAATTGGTTGCTCTCTGAATATCCATCCAAAAATGCCCGAAACTGCGAGATCTACTTTGGCAACGCCCTGTCGCTCAACGGGTTGATAAGTCATTTTCGACTCCGGTGGATGCCAGATTGGTTCGCGGCAAACGATGTCCTTGAGGACGTGGGAAATGGATATTACGGTGTTGGGCGAGCTGATCCAATTCGAGGAGCACACCTGATCCCACCTTTGATGGCCACCGCTACGTCATTGTCAGCTACATGATGTTGCTGATCGACGAGTGAGTAGAGGGGGCAGTTTCAGATCGTGTCGTTGCCCAACACAAGCGGACGCGTCTCTCGGGGTGGATGTTGATGCCCAATAAGCCTTTCGATGGGTTGGGTGATCCGAGTTTTGTAATGGCAGGGATGAGGTTAGCCTTTATGGCTGTGATGAAAACATCTGATGTCATCGAGGCCGCCTTCTAATTTCTGACTGTGATGGGTGTTGTGAGATGGGTGGTGTCGAAGCATCACTGGTGCTGAGTGCTCAGCAGGTCATGATGACGCTGCCACTACCCTGACGGCTTTCTTAACGGAAAACTCCTGTTCGCTACCATCACTGAATTTGGCGACAACCCCCCGAGTGGTGCCACCCTTGGGGCCGCTTTCACGAATGATATTGCGGGCGTAAAAGGCTACAGGATTGCCTGGTATTTTCCAGTCGGTGGCTTTGCAATACCGGATGTAGAGGTCTTCGAGTAGATCGAATTCGGTGGAGCTCGTGATATCTCCGCCACTCGCTAGGTTCTTGTCGCGCAGGCCATAAAAGAAGCGCTCTGCTTCAATCTGGGATGAAAAGCTTTGACCTTTGATGACCAGTGGATTGGGCATTGTCGCTCCTTCACAGAGTTGTTATCCGGCATGATGCAAAAAAGTCGAATCGTTAAACCTCCAGTAGGTTCCGCACGCAGCGCGGAACTCTACATTTCGGCCACCTCCCAACGCATTAAGCTCTTTTCAAAGCCAGTCAACTGAAGGCGCTCTACTCGTGGAGCCAATGCTCGGAGTTTCGCCCGTAGGTCGTTCAGGTGTTCCGATGGCAGAATCAGGTTTTTGATTTGGGTCGAGATCTGAGTGGGAATCCTGTATTCGTCCAGTCGGCCTTCTATACCTGGCGTGGGGTTGATCTAGGAAAACAGGCCAACTTTAAAAGCGGTTTTTCAGCTGGCCTCCGGGTGGTCTGCCCATGTGACGGGGCGCGGGGTGTGTAATTTTCCGCGTCAGAATCCATCGTGCTCCTGTTCAGCGAGTGCTTCGTAGATCCTTCGTTTCAGGTCTGCAGCAAAGTCATTGATGGTGCTGATCGCAATCCGGACTTCCGGGATACTCAGCTCGATGAGTTCGTCCTCGATGGTTCTACCGTTGCGATGAACAATGTCGTGTCGCTTCTTGCAGATACGGGCGATATGCCCAAGCTCCAGTCCCTTCATGTGCTCGCCAAACATCGCGTCCAAGACGCCCTTGATCGTAGCGACGTTATGGAAGCTCATCTCGGATAGAACGTTGAGCACCAGGGTCTCTACAACCTTCGGTTTCTCGGCTATTTCCTTGAGGGTCAGAGTTCTTTTGTTGAGGCTCTCGTGCCGAGCTGCCAGCTTCATCATCAGACTCTGCTCGCTTGTGACGAGCTTGCGCACGACTGAGTTGATCAGCGTTTCCAGCAACGTGACGGCATGTGCGTAGACGAGCTTGTGAGCCATGCTGACCTGGCTGGGGCCGCCCTCAAGTCCCAAGAGACTGGAAGCTGTGGCCAGCTCTTCTGAGAACTCTCGAAAGAACTGGTTATGTGAATGCCGCTCCAGCCATTGGGCTTCCGCCTCCTCTGCCTGAGCATCGAGCATCGCGTCGTACTCAGCCGCCATGCTATCCCAGTCATCTGGTGGTTCGTCTTGATCGATTTCAATACCGTAGGTTTTCTCAACCCAAGCGATGCATTGCTCCAGCCTTACCTCGAAAAGATAGTCCTTGGTCGAGCTCACAATGTTTGTCCTGTGTTGTTAGGGGCGGGGTTACGATGATGAGCCGTAGCGGGCTTGCGCCTTGGTGATGTCCATTTCAACTAGGTACTCAATGTATTCAACCAGCGATCGCTGTTTCACCTCATGATTGAGGTAGTCGACCAGGAAGTACACCGGGAGCGGCTGGTGAGGCTTGGGCACATCCAATGCCAAGGGCATGAAATGAGCAACGCCGTAGAGCTTTGCTGTCAGGATGATCGCTAATCGCCCTCCGGGCTGGCTGACTGTGCTGAGGAAGAACACGTGGTGATTGTCGGGGGCAGCGTTGAGCATCGTTGTTATCGCAGCGTTTTTGACGATCTGACTGCCTAGGCGAGGAACCCCCGTCAGTATGCTGTCCTTGACACTCCGAAACCTGGTATCGGTCACGTAATCTCGGCCTAGGTAATAGGCCAGCAGGTTTATGCCAATCTTTGCAATCACGCGCTCCATCGCACCGATGGTTACGGTCATCCCCACCGATACGATGGGGTTTTCGTTATCGCTCGTTACTTGGGAATCGAATGAAACCTGCTCGACGGCGCAAGCAAAGAAATTGAGGGCGTCTTCGACCGTTGCACTTGAGGTCTTGAGCACGATCCCGCCGTTCAGGTTCTTGAAGATCGTCGCAGCTGGGCTTACGCCTTCTGTGCGGGTCTCATCGTAACGCTCCAGCCAGAGGCCTCCGCGAGGAGGCTTGGGCTGAAAGCTTGATCCGTCCGCCTGGGTGAAGGTCATGCCCGAGCGAAGCAGGGTGATGGCTTCATACCTCAGCTCATGCTCTGGGCCCCGCTTCCGGATGCAGGTAATTTCATTCCCCTGGAGCAGGCTCGATAAGGACAGGATGAAGCTGCGCTGCTCATCAGGGCCAGGGGCGCTGCACTCAAGCAGAGAGTCGTCGATCATCTTTAGTTGCGGTAGGACTATCGGCTGAGCGTGCGGCCCAAAGTCGACTTCATCCGGGTGTCCCGATGAATTGGCCATTTGTTTGTGGCGGGCCTGAATGCCTGGCGCTGTGGTGTGCTTGCCCCGATTACGGCCATGTGGCTGCATGAAGGCGCGGGCGATGGCGATCGGTGAGCTCCGGAGCACCTCCCGCTCCAGATTGCCAAAGACGTCCGTGTTGCAACGCCTGCACACCATATCGACCAGTAGGAAGCGATCATCATCCGCTCCAAGCCCTGCACTGATGACGTGCTCGTCAGAGAACGGGCCGGGCTTTTCACAGTAGATACACTGCGGCGTAGCGTTTGTTGGTTGACTGGACAACGATCCTCCTGCAATACAGCGTATGGAAGGGACGCTCTGCGTGTAGCACAACCATCTCTACCGCGAAATCATCATGGGTAACTCCAAGTCTTTGAGATCGATCTCTCAGAGCTCGGCGCCGACTAACTCGACGGCGCATCATCAAGTACTGCACACCCGAGACGTGATGGGTACAGCACATTGCCTACCAATGTCTCGCTACCGTTTGTTTCGATATGGCTAGTGCCCGAGCAGTCTCGGCCTTGGATAGTCCTTCAGCCTTTAAACGTTGCACATCTTCACGACGTTTTGCAGCAGCTACGACCCTGGAGTGACTGTCGTCCGGGTTGACAGCGAGCGGGGCTATGAATCCGCCAAGGGCAGATACCTCTTTAGATACACGCTTCAGGAGCTCGGTAGGGCGCACGACTTCCTCAGCACCGTATGCCAGAGCAAGAATGGACAGAGGATGAACGCCCAGCTGCCGAGCGATTTCATCTAGCTTTTCGACAGTAACGCCACGCTCTGAGCGCTCTATGCGACTCAGGTGGGAAGCGGTTACGCCTTCTTCCAGATCGGTCAGCAGCACCTGCTGTTGCCGGCGAACATGTCTCAACGCAGCGGCGATGGATTGCCTGAGCATTTGGGGCCATTCTCTAAAATACGACTGTATGCCCGGTTTGCTCAGTTCCACTCAATGTCGTATAGTCAAACAAGGAACTATTTAGGCTGGCCCTGTGCTCGTACGGACATCGAGCATCTTGAGCTAAGGGCTACCAATATATCGCTTAATCGTCGAACGGGGCTGCCAGCAAGCTCTGCGGGGCAGCGTCATGAAAATGTTGGTCTATTCAGATTTGCACATTGAATTCGCACCGTTCACACCCCCAGCAACAGACGCAGACATCGTCGTGTTGGCCGGAGACATCGACATCCAGGCGCGAGGCGTGAAGTGGGCAAACGACACCTTCAACTGTCCCGTCATCTACGTCTGCGGGAACCACGAGTTCTATAAAGGCCACATCGACCACACGCTCCACAAAATGCGGGAGGCAGCAGCACCGCATGTGCATGTCCTGGAAAACCAGATTTGGATTTGCAACCAAACCCGATTTTTGGTCTCAACCGGCTGGACGGATTTCTCCTCTACCGGTGACACCGTGGAAGCCATGGTGACCTGCGGAATGTGGATGAATGACTTTCAGGTGATCAGAGCAGAAGAGCGCTTTCGACGACCACGCCCGTCGGACGTGATTGAGCGAAACCACGAAGCGTTTGACTTTTTGGCTATCGAACTTGCAAAGCCGTTCGAAGGAAAAACGGTTGTCATCACGCACCATTGCCCGGTTCCGGAGGTGGCTGGCGATAAGCATGACGGCCATTTGAGTGCGGCCTATACAAACCGGTGGAATGCACTTTTGCCGATGGTGGACGTTTGGATTTTTGGGCATACACATCGTTCCGTGGATACGGAGTTAGGCGGATGCCGGCTCATCTCAAATCCGCGTGGTTATCCCCAAGAAGAAACAGGCTTCATCTCGGATTTCACGATAGAAATCTGATCGGTGATGGAGGAGGGGCAGGATGTACTGGATCAAAACGTACGGAGCAAAATTGTCCGACTTCAGGTTTCACAGGTATCCAACGGTCATTGAGAGAGCACGGGTTGCAATCTCGGATCCAGACGTTGTTGGGTACCTTTTGTGCGCTCTGGAGCTTCCTCCAAAAATTACAGGCCTGCTGTTTTGCGACCCTGCACAAAGGCACCCAGAAGGCTTGCCTATACACGCGCTACCCGTTGTAGATCGAAGCCAGCGTGCAGGCTACGACGTTTTCACGACAATCGATGGTGGGGTTTTTGTCGTCGCTCACTGGCTGTTTGAGAATGGTGCCTTAGATCGGTTCGACAGGGTTCATTGATGTGTTTGGTGGGGCGTTTGTGACTGATAAAGAGAAGCTTAGCGAAAAAAGAATGGGGCTCCCCCAATGTGTTTTGGACGCAAAGAAAATTGATTTCGGCGTCGAGATAACCGGCTACTTGTGTTGTGCCGAATTCCAGCCACCCTGCGTGATCGCAGTGGTTTTTTCTGAATCACGCGGGCGGTTTACGGATGGAAAAACGATCCGTACTTCGAGGCTCGAAAGGGTGTTCGAACTTATGGGATATCAGCTTTGTGAAACGCACAATGGAAGCCGATACGTGATTTGTCATTGGTGGCATGAGAACGGCGCCATGCCCGAGATCAATATGATCCACTAGCGAATCACAGGCTTTTCAATTGGCATCCAAGGTTACCCAATTCCCACGAAGCACGGCTCCCAGATGTCTGAATCCGTGTCGCTTTAAGAGTCTTTAGAAAACGAGGCAATAGTGTGCAAGCAGATTTGATTGAAGATGTGCTGTGTGGCCCCGCGCAGATGTTTGGCGGCTCTCGGCTTGGAGATGAGGAGCTCATTCAACTGGCGTGCGAGGAGTTTAAGGGGCAGTCATTTTGCATTGTTCGGAACTGGATGATGCTCGACCTCTTACTCTCCGATACCCAGGAGCGTGAAGTAAGAAAGCAGGGACTTCAGCCCACAGTCCTTTTCATCAACCATGCTGTGTTCGACAACGAAGCTCGCGTCCAAACTGGGGATGGTTTCATCACTGGATATCAAAAAGACTTCCACGGATGCTTTTTTGAAAGCGAAGATGCGCTGTACATCCTTGCTGGGCGTGGTGCTCGTAAACATGTGAGCTTGCCGGCTTTTCAAGCGCTGAGTGCGTACGCAAATGTTGGTATTACTGCATAGGCCTCCGTTTCGCCAGAGCGCTATCCAGAATGTTTTCCATTATTCATCCTCGGATAACGTGAATGTTTGATCCAAGAAATGACCTTCCTTTGTGCGCCAGCCACTACATACAAGCGGTTGAGGCTGTCCGTGGACAGGGGGCCGCTCTCAAGTTGCTAAGGGAGCTTTTATGTCTTAACGCACATGCCGAAATGGTTTACGCACCAGACATCAACGCCTATTTTCTTCGCCTGGACGACCTCGACCGGGGGAGCAACAAACGCGTCAGAATGCTCGATGCCGTGGCCACTATGCCATTCGAGTCTGTGGAGGTGTTCCGGGCGGAAATTGCGACTTGGACGCCACAGGATTACGCACACGTCCATGACAGCATGGGCTTAAACGCTTTGATCGAATTGGGATTGCTTCTGAGCAACTGATCTCGGTGTCACATCAAGTTCGAATCATCGATCACCTCAGCCCTATGCGCAACGACGTGCTCTAACACTGCGAGATACCGATAATGCTCGATCCCAAATTGTTACGCGGCCAAATCCGGGAAATGGCGGATCGCTTGGCCTCCCGTGGCTTTGTACTGGATGTTGTGCGCATCGAAGCGCTGGAAGAACAGCGCAAGACCGTCCAGACCCGCACCGAAGCACTGCAGGCTGAACGTAACGCGCGCTCCAAATCCATCGGTCAGGCCAAGCAGCGCAGCGAAGACATTGCGCCGCTGATGGCGGACGTCGAGCGCATGGCGGGCGAATTGAGCGCCGGTAAAGTCGAGCTCGACGCGATCCAGAGCGAACTGGACTCTATCCTGCTCGGCATCCCGAACCTGCCGCATGAGTCCGCTCCGGTAGGTGAAGACGAAGACGACAACGTCGAAGTGCGCCGATGGGGCGCTCCACGATTCTTCGATTTCGAGATCAAAGACCACATCGCCCTAGGCGAGAAGTTCGGTTGGCTGGACTTTGAAACCGCCGCCAAGCTGTCCGGCGCGCGCTTCACCCTGCTGCGCGGCCCGATCGCCCGTCTGCACCGCGCCTTGGCGCAGTTCATGATCAACCTGCACGTCACCGAGCACGGTTACGAAGAAGCCTACACGCCGTATCTGGTTCAGGCTCCGGCGCTGCAAGGCACTGGTCAGTTGCCGAAGTTCGAGGAAGACCTGTTCAAAATCGGGCGCGACGGCGAAGCCGATCTGTACCTGATCCCGACTGCCGAAGTCTCCCTGACTAACATCGTGGCCGGTGAAATCATTGATTCGAAACTGCTGCCGATCAAACTGGTTGCTCACACGCCGTGCTTCCGTAGCGAAGCCGGCGCGTCTGGTCGTGACGCTCGCGGCATGATTCGCCAGCACCAGTTCGACAAGGTCGAGATGGTGCAGATCGTCGAGCCGTCGAAGTCGATGGAAGCGCTGGAAAGCCTGACTGCCAACGCCGAGAAAGTCCTGCAATTGCTGCAACTGCCTTATCGCACTCTGGCGCTGTGCACTGGCGACATGGGCTTCAGCGCGGTCAAGACTTACGATCTGGAAGTGTGGATTCCGAGCCAGGATAAGTACCGTGAAATTTCATCGTGCTCCAACTGCGGCGACTTCCAGGCCCGTCGCATGCAGGCGCGTTTCCGAAACCCGGAAATCGGCAAGCCGGAACTGGTGCACACCCTGAACGGTTCCGGTCTGGCGGTCGGTCGTACGCTGGTGGCGGTAATGGAGAACTACCAGCAGGCCGACGGTTCGATCCGTGTACCGGACGTACTGAAGCCGTACCTGGGCGGTGTCGACATCATTCGATGAAGGCCTTGAATCTTCCTTCGGCAGATGCACTGGATCACGACTTCGTTGGCCACTGTCTGCCGCTCAGTTTGTTCGAGCAAGTGGCCGAGGTGTTGTCTTTGGACGGCAAAATATTAGGTAAGTACCTGGCTATACCGACTTGCACGCTATCGAGGACGGCAGGTGCAGGGCACTTGTCTGTGAGCGAAAGCAGGAAGCTAGCGGCGTTGATCCGCATGCTATACGCAGCGTGTAGCCTCTTCGAAGGTGACGTTCAGGCAAGCAGGGTATTTCTGACGTCACCGGCACGCAGTTTGAATTCAAAGACGCCATTGGAGACGCTCAGTACAGAGGAGGGTGCTATTGCCGTCACTGACCTGATTGGTCGTCTTGAGCACGGCATTCCCATCTAATGACCCGCCCTCCGCCAAGTTAATTCCATGGCATAGAAAGATGCGTTGAGTCATCGGAAAGTAATCCGATATGGGTGAAAGTGCTGGTACACGATGGGATTGGCGTTTGGCTGGCGGCACGTCGCTTGAGCCAAGGTACATTCCATTGGCCAGGCGTTCGGCAAGGCAGTGAAGTGCAGTTGGATACCGAGCAACTTCAGGCCTTGGTGCGTGGCCTGCCCTGGCAACGCGTTGGCGCTGGCGGTGCAATCACGCTGCTTTAAAAACTGTAATTAGTGTCTGGGCTGGCTGTCGCCAGTGGTCTGCTTTGGTAAAATCCACGGCATGCCTCCCTCGCCCAATCTCGATCAAATGACTCTCGACCAACTGCGTGCATTCGCTGCGCAGTTGCTGTCGCAAGTCGAGACTATGGGCAGACGGTCGAGACCATGGGTAAGAAAATCAACCGCAATCAAACGGTGATCGAGAAGCTGACCCATGTCGTCTACGATTTCAGCCCCAGCCGCGCCGGTGAGCATGCTCGCAACTTCCTGCAAGGCTGGAAAGGTAAGTTGGTCTGCGACGATTTTGGCGGTTACAAGGCCAGCTTCGAACTCGGCGTGACCGAGATCAGCTGCATGGCCCATGCCCGGCGCAAGTTCTTCGAATTGCACGCAACCAACAAGAGCCAGCTCGCCGAGCAGGCCCTGCGCTACATCCAGTTGTTGTACGAAATCGAGAGCGAAGTGCGCGACCTGGAGCCGGATTTACGGCTCCGAATACGGCAAGAAAAAGCCGTACCGGTGATGGATAGGCTGCATGCCTAGATGATCGCCCAGCGTGATCTTGTGCCCGAAGGCTCGGCCATCAGCAGAGCACTTGATTACAGCCTGAAACGCTGGGCGGCGCTGTCGCGCTACCTCGATGACCGGGCCGTACCCATTGATAATAACTGGGCGGAGAACCAGATCCGACCATGGGCTCTTGGACGCAAGAACTGGCTCTTCGCCGACTCGCTACGCAGCGGAAAACGGGCTGCGGCGATAATGAGCTTGATCCAGTCTGCGCGGCTGAATGGTCATGACCCGTATGCCTATCTAAAGGATGTTCTCACGCGCTTGCCGACATAGCGGGCGAGTGAAATCGAGCAGTTGCTTCCGCATAAGTGGCAGCCGGTTTAATTACGCAAGGCGTGATGCCCGGACGCATTCGGAAGGCCAAAGCTGGCGATGAGGCTTGCCGTCGCTAGAGTGCACATCACAATAAGCAAAGGTGTTGAGCCGAATTTGTCCAGAATTACAGCAGCTGCCACAGGGCCTAAGGCCTGTGCGACCAGCATTGGACGGGCCAATAAACCCATGCGAGCACCGTAGCCATCTTGCCCAAAGAGAGCCAGTGGTAGCGTCCCACGTGCAATGGTCAGAATCCCATTTCCAGCGCCGTACAGCGCCATTGCAACGAATGCCAGCGATGGAATAGCCGGTATCAGTAACCCAATTCCTATCCCGCTTAGCAATATCGCGGCCTTGGCGGAGGTGGTCGGATGCAAGTTTCGTCCAAGGGAGAACTCTGCAAGCCGGGCTGCGACTTGAGATGGCCCTATCATCATGCCGATGGCCAGTGCGGTGGCTGTAGCGATGCCGAGCAGCTTCAGCACATCAAGCAAATGGACAGAAATCGACGAAACCACCAGCGACTGGAGTGTCAGAAGGGTTGCCAGTAGCAGGAAGAGACGATTATAGGATTTTGTGTGGTGGGCAGTGGTGGTGGAGGGATCACGGATAGGCTTCGTTCCGCTGTTCGAAATCCTCTCACTCTTTGGAATTACCAATAGATGAATTGGCAGTCCGATGACCAGGTGAGTTGCAGCTAGCGTCACACAGCTATATCTCCAGCCAATCTGCTGCTCCAGGCCGGCTATCAGTGGCCAGCCCAAAGTGCTCGCGAAGCCACCCAACAGAGTAAGACCGGTCATTGAAGTCCGTGCACTTTCTCCGAATAGGCGTCCTAGAGTCGAGAAGGCCGCGTCATACAGGCCGGCAGCCATGGCGACGCCAATGAATGTCCAGGCCAGGTAGTAGATGACCAGGTTGCTAGCCACACCCATCAGGAGCAGCCCCAGTGCCATCAACATCGAACTGGTTGCCAGGACGGGGCGGCCACCATGTCGATCTATCTGTCTCCCGACCATAGGAGAGCAAGCACCTGCGACCAACAAACCCCATGAAAGTCCGGCCACGGTGCTGGTAATTGACCATCCCATATCTCGTGCAATCGGCGACGAAAGGACTGCGGGCAAATAGTACGTTGTACTCCACGCCAGTATCTGTGCGATGCCCATCGCCCAGACCAGCCCAGTTCGATTGATTGTGTGAGGACGGCTAATTGGATAACTCACAAGGTGCGAGTCCATTTTAGTTGTTAGGTGCAACAAATTAGCTACACCGGTGCAGCGTCGTCAATCAAAATGAAGGAGCGGTTGACCATTTCCTGAAGTCGGGACTATCGTTGCACCTAACAACTAATTTGTGGCGACCATGGCAAAGCGAAAGAAAGACCAGCTGACTCAGGATTCCGAGGATTTATACGAAGCCTTGAACCAGCTTGTTCGGGTGTATCAGTTCCGCGACCGAGATCGTATCTGCTGCTACGACGTCTCGGTCACACAGTGCTATGCCATCGAGACGCTGGTTAAAAGGGGGCGGCTTCGCCTGCAAGCGCTGGCAGAAGAGATGTTCCTGGATAAAAGCACTGCAAGCCGGGTGGTCGATACGCTTGAGCGCAAGGGCTATGTATCGCGGGTGGAAGACCACGAGGATCGTCGTGCAGTACAGGTTGAGGTTTCTGAAGCTGGTCATGAGCTTTACCAGAAGATCCGCACTGACCTGATCGCTGAAGAGAGGGCAATGATCGAACAGTTGTCACCCGAAGCGCGGCAAGGTGCGTTGAGCTTGCTGAAGCAGATCACACGAGCGACGGAGATCCGTTGTGGCCTGGTCAGTGGCTGCTGCCCTTCGGTGCCTGAAGTGAAATGAGGGGGAGAATCCTCTTTTTATCTAAAATGTTGTTACTACCAACAGGGTGGATTCAAAGTATGCGCATTCGATTTGCTGAAGTCAGGGACGCTGCGTCGATAGCTGACATCTACAACCAGGGTATTGAGGAAAGAAGCTCTACATTCGAGACAACGCCCCGCATACCTGAGGACATGCTTGAGCGCATTGCCTTGATGGATCGCTACCCGACCTTGGTCATGGTCAACGATGCGGATGAAGTGGTCGCGTGGGCAGGATTGAGCAGTTACCGTTCCCGCGCCTGCTACGACGGTATCGCAGACTTTTCGATTTACCTTGATCGGGGCGTTCGAGGTCAGGGGCTAGGAAAAGCTTTGCTTCTAGCACTTCTGGTCGAGGCCCTAGAACGAGGTTTTTGGAAGGTACTATCACGCATCTTCACCTTTAATGCGGCCAGCTTGGCGTTGTGCCGTTCTTGTGGATTTCGGGAGGTGGGTGTGTACGAAAAACACGCTTGTCTTGAAGGCCAGTGGCTCGATTGTGTAATCGTCGAGCACCTAATACCTGCTAATCAGCCGCACTAAAGCGAGGAGTCCGTCATGGGCAGTGAACTTCCTATTGCGATTATTGGCGCCGGCCCCATAGGGCTAGCTGCAGCCTGCCATCTCATCGCGGGGGGGTTAACTCCCTTGATCTTCGAGGCTGGGCCCAGTGCAGGGGCTAGCATCGAAAACTGGGCTCACGTGCGGATGTTCTCTCCCTGGAAATTCAACATCGACAAGCAGTCTTCCACGCTGCTCACGGCCCAAGGATGGGTGGCGCCCGCTGACGACGTTTATCCCGCCGGGCGTGAATTGCTGGATGAATACATATATCCACTTGCAGCGCTGCCATCCCTGAATAGGCACCTGCGTCTGAACACCGAAGTCCTGGCGGTGACGCGACTCGGCCAGGACGTCATGAAGACCAAAAACCGCACGAATGCACCATTTCTGTTGCGGGTCAGGACTCCAGAGGGTGACAAGGATGTGATCGCCAGCGCCGTCATAGATGCTTCCGGCACGTTCCTCTCGCCAAATTGGATGGGAGCACATGGTATTCCTGCGTTGGGCGAGAAGGAGTTGGCTGAGCGTATCGCTTACGGTATTCCCGAAGTGCTTCGTAGTGAACGGCAACGCTATGCCAATCGCCGAGTCATGGTGGTTGGCAGCGGTCACTCTGCGTTCAATGTCTTGCAAGACTTGGCCCGGCTTGCCCTCCAGGAACCTGGTACAAAGATCCTTTGGGTGATTCGCGGCTCATCTTTGGATCGCATATTGGGTGGTGGGGCAAACGACAAGCTAGAGGAGCGGGGGAAACTGGGGCAGAGGGTTCGCCAGCTGTTGAACGATGGGGTCATTGAGCTGTTCACCAACATCGCCATCGACAAGGTTGTCGCAACTGACGATGGCATCGCTATTGAGGCGGGCGGTCAAGAACTCCCCGTGGTGGATGAAGTCGTGGTCGCAACGGGTTTCCGACCTAAATTGGAGCTGCTTTCCGAGCTGCGTTTGGCGCTGGATTCGGCGACCCAGAGCCCCATTCATCTTGCTCCGCTGATTGATCCGAATGAGCATAGTTGCGGCACTGTTCGCCCACATGGCGCCGTCGAGTTGGCTCACCCTGATGAAGGGATCTTCATCGTCGGAATGAAGAGCTATGGCCGTGCTCCGACCTTTCTGCTCCTGACAGGCTATGAACAGGTTCGTTCGGTGGCAGCGGCGCTGGCCGGTGATTGGGAGGCGGCCAAGCGAGTTGAATTGGTCTTGCCAGAGACAGGTGTCTGCAGCACCCAGCTTGATGACTCTGATTGCTGCGACCGTGCGGCAGATCCTGACTGTTGTGAGCCAAGTTGTTGCGCTGAGACAGCTAAGGCTGCCGAAGACGCGCCGACATCGACCCGCTCCTGCTGCTCGTAGCTGTACGCGAAGTCGTATGCTCATGACTAGGCACTTGCGTTCGCCCACACGTCTTCTTGGCTTAGAAGAGTGTTGAACGCCCCCCATACTATTCATGTAGGCATGGGGGGCTGGGCGGCTAGTGTGACCACCTTGGGAAGAAAAGCCCGGCTAGTGCTAAACAAGCGTGATTACGCGTTAAACCTTCGCGACTTGAAGCTGATATTTTCCTTGAACTCCTCTACTTTGCCGATACGGCGAATATTCGCCCACGTTCCTTTGTAGTATGGGATTACGTTTCGGTCTGTCCATGGCGTGGTCAGATCGCCCATCACACCGTTGAAATGGCCGAACTGCATGAACGTCTGGTTCCGCTTGATATCCGGCTCCAGGTAGGCCATCGCGTAGGATGAGCCGTAGTCGTTAAACACCTCGACCACGTCCCCTGATGTAATTGCCAAGGCTTGTGCATCGTCGGGATTGATTTCCAGATAGGCCATCGGCACACGCCGTTGCACGAAGTCGTTGTATTGATCGTGGTAAAGCGTTTGCCACACTTCGTTGATACGCCCGTTGTTGACCCAGAACTTGTATTTTGCCTTCTGCTCTGCCACCGGCTTTGGCAACCCTGGCCACGTCGCGGACTTGAACTCAGCTTTGCCATCCGGGGTATCGAACTTGTAGTCGGTGTAAAGCATCTCTGTGCCGATCAGTTTGCCATCTCGGTATTCTTTGGTGGGTAACTGGACTCCATTGTTGCCCATGGCTCTCAACCGCTCGTAGGTGACAAGGTTGCCCGTGGTGTCTCCCTGACTGTCGATTGGGCCCGCACCGGCTTGGCCGGCCATACGAAAACCATCATTGAAGGCGTCCTCCTCGGTTTTCCAGTCAAACCCTGTAAAACGCGTCGCCATTTCCTGTTTTCCTTCGGTGAGATACATCTGCTGAAGGGTATTGGCGATGGCCGCAGCGATCAGGCAGTCTGGTTTTGCCGAACCAGGAGGATCCATGAATTTTTGTGACAGGCGCATCCGGCGTTCCCCGTTCATCGAGGTGAGATTCATTTCACCCGGATGGGTTGCCGGCAGCATCACGTGGGCGGCTTCTGCCAGCTTGGTAGGGTAAAGGTTGATGTTGGCTAAGAAGAGACCACCTTTATTTTTCACAGCGTCATAGACCGCATCCACCATCTGCGCTGTCGTACCGCCGCGAACGTTGGCCATGGCCTCTCTGACAATGCTGGCGCGTTTCAGGATGACTGCACGATGCTGCTCAGCATTGAGCGTGGTCTGGAACGGGTTTGCCCCCCATGCCGTATACATCATGCCCTTGCCGTTAATAATCTCCTGATCCACGTAGATCTTAGAGTCGCCTGGATAGGGAGGACGCGTGTATCCCTCCTGATGCCCGCCCATCCGCACTACACCTGTACCCCGGCGTCCGACGTTGTGGGTAGCAAGCACCAGGTCGACCAAGGCGGACTGGATGAGGTAGTTGTCATTCCCCCAGATGATTCCTTTTTCGTATGCGTGCATGGTGTGGGGGCGGTGACCAGAGGCTTTGGGCTTGTAGGCCCATTCGGCAGCAAGTTTGAGCTTATCCACCGACACGCCGGTGATGTGGCTGGTTTCTTCAAGCGACAGCTTGTTGGCTTGAAGTGCCTGATCGAACCCCTTGGTATGGGCTGAGATAAATTCTTTGTCGTGCCAGCCTTGTTCTACCACGTAGGTCAGCAGGCCATTAAACAGGGCGATATCCGATCCTGGTTCGATATCGAGGTGAAGCACGTTGCCCTTGCCTGCCGCTTGCTCGGCAATCGAGATAGTGGGCGTCCTGCGCGGATCAACGAAAATCACTTTCGCAGGGGCAACACTCTCACCAGGAAATCGCTGCTTACGTTTGTCGACAGTCTGCCCCTGAAAATTGGGTAGCCAGTGGGCAAGAAAGTAATTGGTTTGGGTTTCATAAGAGTTGCAGCCGATGGCCATAATGACGTCAGCCAACTCGGCGTCTTCGTAGCTGTTGTTGAGTTCGCCAATACCCATCTCGCGGGTAGCGTGGCACTCGGAGTTATAGGCAGGGCGGTTGTGGATACGCACCAACGGCGTTTTCAACGCCGTGAACATCAACTTGCCGGTGCCCCAGGTATTCTCAAATCCGCCACCGGCTCCGCCGTGGTCGAAGCAATCAAAGGCGAGAGCGGCTGGCCCGTCATTATCGAGAATCTTCTTGGTCACGCCGGCATAAAGTGCCAGTGCATCATCCCAACTGGTGTCGACCCACTGGTCTGCCACATAAACGCGTGGGCTGCGTAACCGCTCCTTGCCTACCCCGTCAGGGGTATACATGACCTTGGCCAGTTGTCCGCCTCGTGTGGACGAGAGCCCTTTATTCACTTCGCACTGTTTGTCCGGCACGATCATGACGTTGTAGCGCTGGCCGTCCTTGTCAGTGATCGTGTTCTGCATTGCAGTCGTCATGATGAGAGCCAAGGGGGGTAACTGTTTGCGGAAGTCGAGTCCGAGTGCATTCTCATCGGGGGCGCGTCCTCCTTCCTGATTTTCCGGCCATTTGTACACGTGATAGCCACAGCCCACGATGCAGAAGTGGCATGTCAGGTTGGTCTTTTGGGCATCTACAGGAGGCAGTGCCACACGATCTTTGTTGGTTGCCATTTGAATCTCCTTTCACAGGAGGTTGGACTGACGTCCATAGATCAACCCTTCGACGGCAACTGCACGTACCGAATCGTCTTTTGGGTTGTATTCGAGTACTACGCTGGGCAAGTTCTCGGTGGCTTGGCCAGACACCATCTGGCCCGCATGCTCTGGGTCGAAAATGCTGAAATGGCAGGGACACTTGAACACCTTCTGTCCCGCGTCATAGGCGACTGGACACCCCATATGGGTGCATAGCGTGCTGTAGGCGACAATGTCGCGTTCTGGGCCGACACCTCCTGGAACGGGAGCGCCCATCTTAATCAATGCGCAAGGTGAAGCCGCGTCAGGATAGGAAAATAGGACTGGCGTGTTGACCAGCAATTTTTGCGCCGTGGTGATCGCTTTCATCTGGTACGGAAGATTGACTCGTCCCTCGACCACAGGCGTTGATGTTGCTGCTTCAGTTAAACCGGGCACTCCGAAGGCTGCGCTCGCAGCAACCCCGCCTCCCGCCTTCAAGAAGGTTCTTCTGGTTATGGATGTCATCTCTGCCTCCGCAATGCGCTTGCGATGCAGTCAGCCCTGTCTGTGTCGTAAGCAGCTATTCGTTCCAGCTATTCAGCATAGGATAGAAAACCCTGTTTTGTGGCCTAAATGGCTTAGATGTCGAGTGAATTCACAAGGCCTGCTGGTGGTAATGCAAAGATCCAGCGTTTGGCCCTAGCCAAGGTCAGTTCGTTGGAGGGTTCCAATTTGGGGTTGAGGTTTGGGAGAGCCTAAAGCCCCCACGATCTCAAATTAATACGAATATACGATTATCCAGATGTTAATTACTAAAAGCGTGCCAGTTCCCGCGATCAAGTAGGGGCGGCATGAGTGTTAGCGCTTGAAAATGGCTAGGTTTCGCGAAGAATGGTCTAGGTGCTTTACTGAATATTCGAAAAAACGTATATTCGAAAAACCATATCCATTTCGAGACTTGGCGATGACCGATAAGACCCGCGTGCTGTTTGTTTGTGTGGCTAACGCTGCTCGCTCTCAGCTGGCTGAAGCTCTGCTACGGCACACTGATTCCGAACAATTCGACGCCTTCAGTGCAGGTACTGTGCCCGGTGAGATCAACCCCCTTACCTTAGAGGCACTTCAGCACCTGGGTGTAAGTACCGAAGGGTTGTACAGCAAGTCTATCGATGAGTTTGCAGGCGAGCGTTTCGATTACGTCATCACGCTGTGCGATAAATCGTCTCTGGAATGTCATTCCCTTCCAGGGGCAGGAGAGGTGTTGGCCTGGAACTTTGAAGATCCGGTGACCAGCACCAAGCACGATGCATTCCGCCACACCCTTCACGAGATCCATGAACGCATCAAGATGTTTGTGTTGGTGAAAACCAAACGTTGAGACCCCCTATGGCTGACCATCTGACACCGACCACCGTATTCAAATGCTTGGCTGACGAAACTCGCGTTCGTCTGATGTTGCTCATCACCCGTGAGCAAGAGCTGTGCGTTTGTGAGCTGACCTGCGCACTCGATGAGAGCCAGCCGAAAATCTCCCGGCACCTGGCGCAACTGCGCAGTTGCGGTTTGCTGGAGGATCGTCGGCAAGGTCAATGGGTGTATTACCGCCTGCATCCCAGTCTGCCGGATTGGGTGATTGCCGTACTGAAAACCACACTGGACGCTAACCAGCATTGGCTCAGTCCAGACGCCAAACGCCTCGACGTGATGGGTGATCGCCCACAGCGCCTGGCCGCTTGTTGCTGAAGTAACGTCTGCCCAAGAAGCGCTGGGCCTTTACGAGATAGCCTGATGAAGATTCTGTTTCTCTGCACCGCCAACAGTTGCCGGAGCATTCTTTGTGAAGCCATGTTCAATCACCTGGCTCCGACTGAGATGCAAGCCTACAGCGCGGGTAGCCAGCCAAAGGGCGAAGTCCATCCATTGAGCCTGAAAACGTTAGATAAGGCTGGAATCTCGACCGCAGGGCTCTACAGAAAGTCCAGCGATGTCCATGTGAACCTGGCCCCTGATTTTGTCATCACGGTTTGCGACAAGGCTGCCGGCGAAGCCTGCCCGGTCTTTTTTGGCCCGGCCATCAAGGCCCACTGGGGGCTGACAGATCCTTCTGAGTACCAAGGGACTCAAGAAGAGATCGAGGCGGCTTTCGAAGCCACTCTGGAGCAGATCAGAAGCCGAATCGAAGCCTTCCTGGCTTTACCGCTCAAGCAGTTAAGTGCCGAACAACTCAAGGCCGAGCTGGCCCTGATTGGCACCCTCTGACACTGGAGACATGACAATGAGTACAAGCCGTCTTTCTTTTTTGGATCGCTATCTGACGGTCTGGATCTTTCTCGCCATGGCGATTGGTGTCAGCTTGGGCAGTCTGTTCGCAGGGCTACCGACTTGGCTCAGCAGCCTTTCGGTGGGTTCGACCAACATCCCGATTGCCATCGGCCTGATCGTGATGATGTATCCGCCGCTGGCCAAGGTGAGGTACGAAGAGCTGCCGGAGGTGTTCAAGGACAAGCGCATCTTGGCGTTATCGCTGATCCAGAACTGGGTGATTGGCCCTGTGCTGATGTTTGTACTGGCCATCGTGTTTCTCGCCGACAAGCCCGAGTACATGACCGGCCTGATCCTTATTGGTCTGGCGCGCTGCATCGCCATGGTGCTGGTGTGGAATCAGATCGCGGGTGGCAACAACCAATACGTCGCCGGGTTGGTGGCTTTCAACAGCATCTTCCAGATCCTGTTCTTCAGTGTGTATGCATGGATCTTCCTTGGCCTACTGCCTCCACTGTTCGGATTACAGGGCAGTGTGATTGATACCAACTTTGTCAGCATCGCCGAGTCCGTGCTGATCTACCTGGGCATCCCATTCCTGGCTGGTTTCCTTACACGCAAAATCCTCATCAGCCGCAAAGGCGAGACTTGGTACAACCAGCGCTTCATTCCGCGCATCAGCCCTCTGACGCTGGTAGCGCTGCTGCTGACCATCGTGGCGATGTTCAGCCTCAAGGGCGACATGGTGGTGCAACTGCCGTTAGATGTGCTGCGCATCGCTATCCCGCTGACCATCTATTTCGTGGTGATGTTCTTCATCAGCTTTTGGATGGGCAAACTGCTCCGCGCTGACTATCCACGCACCACTGCACTGGCCTTTACCGCTGCCAGCAACAACTTCGAGCTGGCCATTGCCGTCGCCATCGCGACTTTCGGCCTCGCCTCGCCGGTGGCCTTTGCCACGGTGATTGGCCCTCTGGTGGAAGTGCCAGTGCTGATCTCCCTGGTTGGCGTGGCCCTTTGGCTCAAGCGCCGCTGGTTCGATCATCCGAAGGGCGCCCTCGCTCAGGAGTAAATTTATGACTGAAGAAATGATCCCCAACCTCGATGCCGAACTGGTCGATCTGCCGACCCTCGATAAGCTCGGCAGTACGTTGTCGGCCACGCACAAGCCGCGCATCTTGCTGCTCTACGGCTCGACTCGCGAGCGTTCGTTCAGCCGCTTGCTGACCGAAGAAGCTGCGCGCCTGTTGCAGCACTTCGGCGCAGAAACACGCATCTTCAATCCATCTGAGCTGCCGTTGCCAGACGACGTGCCGGACAGCCATCCCAAAGTGCAAGAGCTACGCGAACTGGTGCTCTGGTCAGAAGGTCAGGTCTGGTGCTCCCCGGAGCGCCACGGCTCGATGAGCGCGGTGTTCAAAGCGCAGATCGACTGGATTCCGTTGACCATGGGCGCGGTGCGCCCAACCCAGGGTAAGACGCTGGCGGTGATGCAGGTCTGTGGTGGCTCGCAATCCTTCAACGTGGTCAACCAGCTGCGTGTGCTGGGTCGTTGGATGCGTATGTTCACCATCCCTAACCAGTCCTCGGTGCCGAAGGCCTACCTGGAGTTCGATGAAGCCGGGCGGATGAAGCCCTCCGCATTCTACGACCGTGTCGTGGACGTGATGGAAGAGCTGGTGAAATTCACATTGCTGCTGCGCGAGCGGCAGGACTATCTGGTCGACCGCTATTCCGAGCGTAAGGAATCGGCGGAAGAACTCTCCAAACGCGTTAATCAACGCTCTATCTGAAGGACGACTGATCGTGCACCAACATCCGTACTCCGTGCTCACCACGACAGCTGTGCAAGGCCAACTGATCTTCACCCCTTGCCCAGGTACGAAAGACGCGTCGGTCGCTGAGGCGCTGGACACTCTGAAGGCAGCAGGTGCTTCGGCCTTGCTGACGCTGATGCCCACCGAAGAGTTGAGCCGGAACGAAGTCGAGAATCTGCCAGAGGAATGCCAACAGCACGGCATCGAGTGGTTTCACCTGCCTGTGGAAGATGACCAAGCGCCTGTTGAGTCATTCCAGGTTGCTTGGAAGGCCAGTCGTGAGCGGATCAAGCAACTGCTCACCGAAGGCAAGAATATTGCCATTCACTGCAAGGGCGGCTCGGGCCGTACCGGATTGATTGCAGCACAATTGCTGATCGAATGCGGAGTGCCGTTCCGCGAGGCGGTAAGCGAAGTACAGGCGCTGCGTCCGCGTGCGATTCAGCACCCTGCGCATATCAACTACCTCCGCCAATTCGACACCGCCAAGTCGTAATTGCCCGCAGACTGCAGCCTCAAGAGAACAACAACATGAGCATCAAAGTAGGTATCAACGGTTTCGGTCGTATTGGTCGTCTCGCCCTGCGTGCAGCCTGGGGATGGCCAAAGTTCGAGTTTGTGCACATCAACGACCCGGCAGGCGATGCAGCAACTCATGCGCACCTGATCAACTTCGACTCTGTGCATGGTCGTTGGCACAGCGAAGCCAGCGCCGAAGGCGATCATGTAGTGATTGGCGGCAAGCGCATCAAGGTCACCGCGAACAAAGCGATTGCTGACACCGATTGGTCGGGTTGCGATCTGGTGATTGAGGCCAGCGGCAAGATGAAAACCGTAGCGGTGTTGCAGGCCTACCTGGATCAGGGTGTTAAGCGTGTGGTGGTCTGTGCGCCGGTCAAGGAGCAAGGCGCCTTGAACGTAGTGATGGGCGTTAACCAGCACCTGTTCGACCCTGCGCAGCACCGCATTGTGACCGCTGCTTCCTGCACCACCAATTGCCTGGCCCCGGTCGTCAAAGTGATCCACGAGAACCTGGGCATTCGCCACGGCTCGATCACCACCATTCACGACCTGACAAACACCCAGAGCATCCTCGATCAGCCGCACAAGGATCTGCGCCGCGCCCGCGCTTCAGGCATGAGCCTCATCCCAACCAGCACCGGCTCGGCCACCGCCATTGCAGAAATATTCCCCGAACTGCGTGGCCGCCTAAATGGTCACGCGGTGCGCGTACCGTTGGCCAACGCCTCGCTTACCGATTGTGTGTTCGAAGTGGAGCGCGCTACCTCGGTGGATGAGGTCAATGCGTTGCTCAAGGCGGCGGCAGAAGGCCCGCTGAAAGATATCCTCGGCTATGAAGTACGCCCACTCGTGTCCATCGACTACCGCACCGACCCACGCTCATCGATCATCGATGCGCTGTCGACGATGGTGATCAATGGCACTCAAGTGAAGATTTATGCCTGGTACGACAATGAATGGGGTTATGCCAACCGTGCTGTTGAGCTGGCCAAACTGGTCGGCATGGCCGATTAACAGGGAGAGATCATGAACGCGTTGTCAGCCCTTTCCCCGCAAGTGCGCCAGTACCTGTTAGTGACCGGCAATTACTGGGCTTTTACTCTCACCGACGGCGCCTTGCGCATGTTGGTGGTGTTGCACTTCCATGCGTTGGGCTACAGCCCGTTACAGATTGCGTTCCTGTTTCTGTTCTATGAAATATTCGGTGTCATTACCAATCTGGTCGGCGGTTATCTGGGTGCCCGCCTAGGTCTGAATCGCACCATGAACATTGGTTTGGGACTTCAGGTGGCAGCCTTGTTGATGCTGACTGTGCCCGCCGCCTGGCTGACCATCCCTTGGGTAATGGGGGCTCAGGCGTTGTCGGGCATTGCCAAAGACCTCAACAAGATGAGCGCCAAGAGTTCCATCAAACTCTTGGTGCCCGACAACCAACAAGGCACCCTTTATCAATGGGTGGCAATTCTCACTGGCTCGAAGAACGCGCTCAAAGGCGTGGGTTTCTTCCTGGGCGGTGCGCTTCTGGCATTGCTGGGCTTTACGGTTGCCGTGCTAGCGATGGCCGCGACTCTGGCGTTGATCTGGATAGCCAGTCTGTTCCTGTTGAAGAAGGATCTGGGCAAGGCCAAAGCCAAACCGAAGTTTCGCGACATTCTCTCCAAGAGCAGGGCAATCAATATCCTTTCGGCGGCGCGAATGTTCCTCTTTGGTGCCCGCGATGTCTGGTTTGTGGTGGCTTTGCCGGTCTACCTGAGTAGCATATTCGGCTGGGATTTCTGGAAGGTAGGTGGCTTTCTTGCGGCCTGGGTTATCGGCTACGGCATCATTCAATCGTTGGCCCCAAACATAACTGGTAAGAAGCGTGGCCACGTACCGGATGGTCGTGCGGCATTTCTGTGGGCACTTGCGCTGGCAGGACTGCCTGCGGCAATCGCCCTCGGTCTCTCGGCTGGTTGGTCGCCTCACTTTGTGCTGCTGGGTGGGTTGATGTTGTTCGGCGCTCTGTTTGCGGTGAACTCTTCTTTGCACAGCTATCTCATCGTCTCGTATGCGAAAGAAGACGGGGTATCGCTAGACGTCGGTTTCTACTACATGTCCAACGCCCTGGGCCGACTGCTCGGCACCGTGCTGTCCGGCTGGATTTATCAGAGTTACGGATTGGAGACTTGCTTATGGGTTTCCTCGGTCTTCGTGTTGTTGGCCGCCCTAATTTCTATCGCCTTGCCTAGGCATGCCGAGGCGATTTTGAACCGTCAGACATGACGGAGTGAACCTCTGCGCGCTGCGCGCCGTGGGGTAGTTGGTAGAGCCTGAACTGGCACATGTCGGAGGCACGTCATGAACAAGTTTATCGGCATATCTGCGGTGCTTAACCGGCAGAGAATGACCCAATATGGCGATAGCGACAGACAGAAGCGAGCAATACCGGCCAGAAGCTTTCCAGCTCAATGCTGCGTAAGTCATGTGTTAACGATAATCCTGATTTAATTCTGATGCGGTGATATCGCCTGAATCAGGGCCTTCGGCAGGCTGTGAGAACTTCATCCAATTGTAAGACCCCATTTCAGCCACTACACTCCAGCCTATGAAACGCTACCTGCGGTTTTGCCTCATTTTCGTGATTAGCCTGGCGCTTCCCCTTAGCGGGATGGCGGGTGTTCAGGCGCCGACAGAACCTTGCCCAATGAAGACGATGGGCATGGCGATGATGGATGACATGGGAATGGACTGCTGCAATGACATGAAAAGCCCGACAGAGCATGGAAAACCCTGCAAGCCGGGCCAGGAATGCAAGACTGGCGGCATGCTGCAAGTCTCGATCCTCAAGCCTCCTGTAACCGTATTCAGCCCCGTAGTGATTTCCTTCTTCCGCGATTCCCTGCCCGTACAAACTCCGTCCGGGGTATGGCGACCGCCTCGCGTTTGATTCCTGTCCAACATTGAGCCTCATTCCGCATTAGCGGGATGGACTGGCTGCGCGCATGTCTTTTTGACGCGTGCAGTGGATGATCACAGGAATCGTAAACATGAACTCCAAGTGCTATTGCACAGGTTGGCCCCTCGTGGCCGGTCTGGCGGCAAGCGTACTGGCATTGCCGAGCTTCGCTGCCGCATTGACACTCGATGAAGCGTTGCGGCTGGCTGAAAACAATGCACCGTCGCTGATCGCACAAGACGCCAAAATTCAGGCTGCCAGCAGTGCGGCTATTCCAGCGGGTGAATTACCCGATCCCAAGTTGCTGGCAGGTGTGCAGAACTACCCCATCGGCGGCCCAGATCGCTGGAGCATCAACCAGGACTTCATGACCATGCAAATGGTCGGGGTCAGACAAGAGATGCCCAACAGCGACAAGCGCAAAGCACGCATTGAGGTCGCCGATGCGGCCATTGATCGAGCTGCGGCAGAGCGTGGAGTCGAGCGCCTAAAGGTACGCCAGTCCACGGCGTTGGCCTGGATCAGCAGCTACTCAGTTGAGCGCAAAGATGCGCTGTTTCAGGACTTCTACAAAGAGAACCGCCTGCTGACCGATACCGTCCGAGCCCAGATTGCCGGTGGCCGCGCTCAACCCGCCGATGCGGTGACGCCCAAGCAAGAAGCGGCTCAACTGGAGGAGCAACAGGACGATCTGGTTCGCCAGCGCGTGCAGGCCCGAGCGGCCCTCAAACGCTGGATAGGCTCCGCCGCCAACGACAAGCCTGTGGGTAGCTTGCCTCAATGGCCTGTCGATCCCTCAAGCTACGCCCATAAACTGCAACACCATCCCGAGTTGGCAGCGTTTGCGCCGATGACCCGTGAAGCGCAAGCCAAGATTCGTGAAGCAGTGTCGGAGAAGCAGTCGGACTGGAGCTGGGAACTGGATTACCAGCGCCGTGGCCGTGAGTTTGGCGACATGGTCAGTGTGCAATTTTCCTGGGATTTACCGCTGTTTCCTGACTCTCGGCAAAATCCCAAAATCGCAGCCAAACAGGCTGAACTCAGTCAGCTAGAGGCTGAGCGCGATGCCCTGTCACGCGAGCACACTCAGCAACTGGAAAACGAACTGGCTGACTATGAGCGCCTGAATCGTGCGGTAAGCCGCAATCAGGAAAGCCTGTTGCCGCTGGCCAGGGAAAAGGTCGAACTCAGCATGGCCAGCTACCGTGCCGGCAAAGGCGATTTAAACGCCGTTGTTACCGCCCGACGTGAACTCATCGAGGCCCGACTCAAACAGATCGACGTGGAAGAACAGCGAGCACTGACCAGTGCGCGTTTGTTTTTTGCTTATGGGGACTCCAGCCAATGAACCTTAAAACATGGAACGGGGCATGGTTGGCAGGCATCTCGCTGGCATTGGGTGTTGCCGGTGGTTACTGGTTCGCTCACCAGCGCATGAGCGGAGTACCAAGTACTGCTGCTGAACAGAGCCTAAATTCCCCGGACGAACGCGAAGCCCTGTATTGGTACGACCCTATGTACCCGCAGCAAAAGTTCGACAAGCCGGGAAAATCCCCCTTCATGGACATGCAATTGGTTCCTCAGTACGCCGGTGGCGTAGGGGATCGTGCGACCGTCAATATCGATCCGAGTTTGACCCAGAATCTCGGCCTGCGTTTTTCAACTGTCACCCGTGGGATCTTTGATTCCAGTCTCGACGTCACAGGAGTCTTGGGATTCAACGAGCGTGATGTCGCGGTGATCCAGGCACGCACATCTGGCTTCGTGGAACGGGTCTATGCCCATGCACCGGGCGATCTGCTCAAAGCCAATGCGCCGTTGGCGGATATTCTGGTGCCAGAGTGGGCCGCCGCCCAGACAGAGTTCCTTGCACTCAAGCGCAACGGTGAAGCCGACCTGTTGGCTGCGGCCCGCCAGCGACTGCGGCTCACAGGGATGCCGGCTACGCTGATCACCCAGGTAGAGCGCAGTGGCAAAGTCCAGCCGAACCTGACCCTCACCAGTCCCATCAGCGGCGTGCTGCAAGAACTGAATGTACGTGCGGGTATGACCGTGTCGGCTGGCGATACTCTGGCCCGCGTCAATGGCTTGAGCAGTGTCTGGCTAGCCGTGGCTGTTCCAGAATCGGACTCCGCAGCTATCACAGTGGGGCAGCCAGTCGAAGCGCGTCTGCCAGCTTTCCCTGGGACAACGCTCAATGGCAAGGTCAGCGCGATTTTGCCCGAGACCAATCCGGACAGTCGCACGCTTCGCGTGCGGGTGGAACTACCCAATTCGGACGGGCGCCTCAGACCGGGTTTGACGGCGCACGTACGCCTGAACAGCTCAACCGGGCAAAGTGTCTTGTGGGTGCCGAGCGAGG
This sequence comes from Pseudomonas reinekei, assembly GCF_001945365.1. GTDB lineage: Bacteria > Pseudomonadota > Gammaproteobacteria > Pseudomonadales > Pseudomonadaceae > Aquipseudomonas > Aquipseudomonas reinekei. Next base: position 108,369 of record NZ_MSTQ01000013.1, on the reverse strand, counting down.
CGGTTATTCGCACTGGCCGACGTGCTCTGGTGATGCTCGCCGAAGACGCTGGCCGCTACCGTCCGGTTGAAGTGCAACTCGGCCAGGAAAGCGATGGCAAGACGGCGATAGTGAAAGGTCTGGAAGAAGGCCAGAAGGTGGTGACCTCTGGCCAGTTCCTGCTCGACTCGGAGGCCAGTCTCAAGGGCATCGTTGCAAGCTCGGAGAAAGAGTCGCCGCCCAGTGAAGCAGCCTCCGGTTTACATGAGGCGGATGGGCAGATCGTTGAGATCAACGACAAAGAAGTCACGCTCGCCCATGGCCCCTTCAAGACGCTGGGCATGCCTGGCATGACGATGACGTTCCCTCTCGCCAGTCCGGCTCTGATGCAGGGCCTTAAAACGGGCGACAAGGTTCGGATCGCGGTGAGCCAGACCGATGATGGTTTGCGTGTTGAGCGTCTGGACAAATCGGGGAGCCAACCATGATCGCTGCCCTGATTCGTTGGTCAGTGGCCAACCGATTCCTGGTGCTACTGGCGACGCTGTTTGTCACAGCTTGGGGCATTTGGTCGGTGCAGAACACGCCCATCGATGCGCTGCCGGATCTCTCCGATGTTCAGGTGATCATCCGTACGCCTTATCCGGGACAAGCGCCGCAGATTGTCGAGAACCAGGTGACTTATCCGTTGGCCACCACCATGCTCTCGGTGCCGGGAGCCAAGACTGTGCGTGGCTATTCCTTCTTCGGTGACAGCTTCGTTTATGTGCTGTTCGAAGACGGCACGGACTTGTACTGGGCTCGCTCGCGGGTGTTGGAGTATCTGAGCCAAATACAAAGTCGGTTGCCGGCCAGCGCCAAACCGGCGTTGGGGCCGGATGCGACAGGGGTGGGTTGGATCTACCAGTACGCACTGGTGGATCGCAGTGGCGGTCACGATTTAGCCCAGCTCCGAGCACTTCAGGACTGGTTCCTCAAGTTCGAACTCAAGACCTTGCCGAACGTTGCGGAAGTGGCCACCGTGGGAGGCATGGTCAAGCAATACCAGGTGCAGCTTGATCCGCTCAAACTGGCCAGCCTCGGCATCACTCAGGCTGAGGTGACCGACGCTATCGGCAAGGCCAATCAGGAAACCGGTGGGGCGGTGCTGGAGATGGCAGAGACCGAGTTCATCGTGCGTGCTTCCGGCTACTTGAAGACACTCAATGACTTTCGGGCGATCCCACTGAAGCTGGGCTCGGGCGGTGTGCCGGTGACCCTTGGCGATGTCGCCACGATCCAGCTGGGGCCGGAAATGCGGCGTGGCATCACCGAACTCGACGGTGAGGGCGAGACCGTCGGCGGCGTGGTGATTTTGCGCAGCGGCAAGAATGCTCGCGAGACCATTGCTGCGGTCAAGACCAAACTCGACGAGCTGAAAAAAAGTTTGCCGTCTGGGGTGGAAATCGTCACCACCTACGACCGCAGCAAGCTGATCGACCGCGCTGTGGAAAATCTCAGCCACAAGCTCATCGAAGAGTTCATCGTTGTCGCGTTGGTTTGTGGGATCTTCCTCTGGCACTTACGCTCGTCGCTGGTGGCGATCATCTCCCTGCCGGTGGGGGTGTTGATTGCCTTCATCGTCATGCGCTACCAAGGCATCAACGCCAACATCATGTCCTTGGGCGGGATTGCCATCGCCATCGGCGCCATGGTGGATGCTGCCGTGGTAATGATCGAGAACGCCCACAAGAAGGTTGAGGCGTGGCATGTGGCTAATCCAGGGGAAGAACTGAAGGGGGTGCGTCATTGGCATGTGATGACCGAAGCGGCGGCAGAGGTAGGCCCGGCGCTGTTCTTCTGTTTGTTGATCATCACCCTGTCGTTCATTCCAGTGTTCACCCTAGAAGCTCAGGAAGGACGGCTGTTCGGCCCATTGGCTTTCACCAAGACCTACGCCATGGCCGCAGCGGCGGGATTGTCAGTGACCTTGGTGCCCGTGCTGATGGGCTACTGGATTCGAGGACGAATCCCCAGTGAGCAACAGAACCCGTTGAACCGGTGGTTGATTCGGATCTATCAGCCAGCCTTGGATGCAGTCTTGCGTCGACCAAAGATCACAATGCTGGTGGCACTGTTGGTGTTTGCCAGTGCGCTATGGCCAATGTCGCGCTTGGGCGGCGAGTTTCTCCCCCCGTTGGACGAGGGCGATCTGCTCTATATGCCTTCAGCCCTGCCGGGATTGTCGGCGCAGAAAGCGGCGCAATTGCTGCAACAGACCGACCGCCTGATCAAGACTGTTCCAGAGGTCGAACACGTTTTCGGTAAAGCAGGTCGTGCCGAAACCGCTACCGATCCGGCACCGCTGGAGATGTTCGAAACCACCATTCAATTCAAGCCGCAGGAGCAATGGCGCCCAGGCATGACACAGGAAAAATTGGTGGAGGAACTGGATCGAGTGGTACGAGTTCCTGGGCTAACCAATATCTGGATACCACCGATTCGAAACCGTATCGATATGCTGGCAACAGGTATAAAGAGCCCAATCGGAGTGAAAGTTGCCGGCACCAACCTGACGGAGATCGATGCCGCGACTCAGGCAGTCGAGCGAGTGGCCAAGGGCGTGCCCGGTGTCAGTTCGGCCCTGGCCGAGCGGCTGACCGGTGGCCGCTACATTGACGTCGATATCGACCGCAAGGCCGCTGCTCGTTACGGGCTGAACATCGCCGATGTGCAGTCCATCGTGGCAGGTGCCATCGGTGGTGAAAACGTCGGCGAGACCATTGAAGGTCTCGCACGTTTCCCGATCAACGTACGTTACCCACGGGAGTGGCGCGACTCGCTCGGTGCCCTGGAGCAATTGCCGATCTACACCCCTCTGGGAAGCCAGATCACCCTTGGCACTGTGGCGAAGGTCAAGGTCAGCGACGGCCCACCGATGCTCAAGAGCGAGAACGCACGGCCTTCAGGCTGGGTGTATATCGATGTGCGCGGGCGAGACATTGCCTCGGTGGTCGCCGATCTACGCCGGGTCGTCAATGAGCAGGTCAAGTTGCAGCCCGGTATGAGCCTCAGTTATTCAGGACAGTTCGAGTTTCTCGAAAGGGCCAACGCACGCCTCAAACTGGTGGTGCCTGCCACGCTGCTGATCATCTTCGTGTTGCTCTACCTGACGTTTGCCCGATTCGATGAGGCCTTGCTGATCATGGCCACATTGCCATTCGCACTGACTGGGGGGGCATGGTTTCTCTATCTGTTGGGATTCAACCTGTCGGTCGCCACCGGAGTTGGCTTCATCGCATTGGCCGGTGTATCTGCCGAGTTCGGCGTGATCATGCTGCTCTACTTGAAGACCGCCTGGGCCGAGCGTGAAGATCTCGGCGACAGCACTGAATCCGGTCTGGTTTCCGCGATTCGTGAAGGCGCTGTGCAGCGAGTTCGGCCCAAGGCCATGACCGTGGCGGTCATTATTGCTGGCCTGCTACCCATCTTGTTGGGCAGCGGTACTGGTAGCGAAGTGATGAGCCGCATTGCCGCGCCCATGGTAGGCGGCATGGTCACGGCACCCTTGCTTTCCCTGTTTGTCATTCCGGCAGCCTATCGCCTGATGCGTCGCCGGCACCTCTCCGTTGAAACCGTCAAACCTGAAGGAAGTGTCGTATGAAACTGACCCTGATTGCAGTTGCAAGCACCGTATTCGCGCTATCACTTTCTGCCCATGCGGAGGACATGCCGGGCATGAAAATGGACGGTATGGAGGGCATGCAGATGGAGCAGAAAACACAACAGGCTTCAGTCGCAAACACCGAGGGAACGATCAAGGCTATCGATACTACGAAGCATACGGTGACCATTTCCCACGGAGCTGTTCCAGCTGTGCAATGGCCGCCGATGACCATGGCTTTTTCGGTAACGGAAGATCAGCTGACAGGGCTGGCGGTCGGAGACCGTGTCTCGTTTTCCTTTCGGCTAGAGGGTGGCAAAGCCACAATTGTTTCCATTAAAAAATAAGACTGTAGTAATGAAAATTACCGGCACGCTCTGTCGCGCCGGTTTTTACTGTCTATTCATGGGAGTTCTCCAGTTTGAAAATAATCCTTACCGGCAGCAGCAACTGCCGCCGTTCCCGCCACAGCCCGAGGTTTTCTTACTCGCTACGCTTTCCACTGTCGCCAGCTGTGCTGGATAGCCCGCGTTCTCCAAGGCTGCAAGCAGCGCATGGCTGTCCGAATCGCCGCTGACCTTCACCCGTCCGGCTTGTAGATCCACTGTTACGTCACTGACTCCTTCAAGTGGGCGCAGCGCTTCAGTGACATGTTTGACACATGAGCCACAGCTCATGCCCTGGACTTGCAGTTCAACAGCTTTCATTGGTGACTCCTCACAACAAAGTTGATCATGGAAAGACTGACGCATGAGGCTTTTCTGCGGCGTTGGCTTATCCTCAACCTTGCTGTCATGGCAAGGTCAAGCGGTCGTTTTCACTCAATCAATGGAAGCCTGGCGCAGACGCAAGGCGTTGAATACCACCGACGCCGAGCTCACGCTCATGGCCAGTGCGGCAATGAGCGGTGACAGAAGGTGACCGGTAAGTGGATAGAACAAGCCGGCAGCCAGTGGGATGCCCATGGCGTTGTAAAGGAAGGCGAAGGTCAGGTTCTGGTGCATATTTCTCACCGTTGCTACTGACAGGCTGCGAGCACGCAGGATACCGAGCAGATCGCCCTTGACCAGAGTGACCTGAGCGCTGTTCATAGCCACGTCAGTGCCAGTGCCCATGGCGATACCTACATCAGCGCGAGCCAGTGCGGGGGCATCATTAATGCCGTCGCCGGCCATCGCCACCCGGTGTCCGGCTTGTTGCAGAGATGCCACCAGACGTTCTTTATCTTGCGGTTTGACCTCGCCGTGAACCTCCTCGATGCCCAACTGGCGAGCTACTGAGCGAGCAGTCGTAAGGCCGTCGCCAGTGGCCATGATGACCTTGACGCCATCCGCCTGCAGACGCTCGACGGCCAGCTTCGTGGTGGGTTTGATGGGGTCGGCAACAGCCAGCAAACCCGCCAGGGCGCCATTGACTGCCAGGTACATGATGCTCGTACCGTCGCCGCGTAGCTTCTCGGCATGTGCTTGCAAGCTCTCGGTGGAAACGTCCGCCTCCTGCATCAACGCGGTATTGCCTAGGATCAGGCGGCGACCCTCGACCTTACCGCTTACACCAATACCTGAGGCTGACTCGAAGGTTTCAGGTGTCGCCAGTGTTAGCCCTGCGGCACGAGCCTGCTCGACGATGGCGTGGGCCAATGGATGCTCACTGCCCTGATCGAGACTTGCGGCCAGGCGCAACACTTCATCCTGAGTAAATCCGGGTACGGCCTCGACGCTATGGAACGCTGGTCGACCTTCAGTGAGGGTGCCAGTTTTGTCGACTATCAAGATGTCTATCTTGCGCAGGTTTTCGATGGCGGCGGCATCGCGAAACAATACGCCGCTGCCAGCAGCCTTGCCGGTGGCAACCATGACTGACATCGGTGTCGCTAGGCCAAGGGCACAGGGACAGGCGATGATCATGACCGCGACAGCGTTGATCAGTCCGAACACCCAACTTGGCTCGGGCCCCCACAGCCCCCAACCGAGTAGTGTCAGCGCGGCGATAGTAATCACCACAATCACGAAGTAACTGGCAATCACGTCTGCCAGCCGTTGCATCGGCGCTTTTGAGCGTTGTGCCTGCACAACCATCTGCACAATCTGTGCGAGCAGGGTCGCCGACCCTATCTTCTGCGCCTGCATCACCAGACTGCCGTGGATGTTTAGGGTGGCTCCGATCAGCGCGTCGCCGGCCCTCTTCATAATCGGTATCGGTTCGCCGGTGAGCATCGACTCATCTACGGCGCTTTCGCCTTGCAACACCTGGCCGTCGACAGGCACTTTTTCGCCCGGTCGCACACGTAACGTGTCGCCGCTGTGTACGTGTGTCAGAGGGATGTCTTCTTCCGTGCCATCGGCATTGATCCGTCGGGCAGTTTTGGGTGCCAGTCCAAGCAGCGACTTGATGGCAGCCGAGGTTTGCGAGCGAGCCTTGAGTTCAAGCATCTGGCCGAGAAGGGTCAGTGAGATGATCACAGCCGCCGCTTCGAAGTACACACCGATGCGGCCCTCCATCATGAAGTTGCTGGGAAATACATCGGGGGTCAGGGTGGCCACAACGCTGTAAAGGAAGGCCGCCGCCGTGCCGAGGCCGATTAGCGTCCACATGTTCGGACTTCGCTGAATCACCGAACGCACACCACGCACATAAAACGGCCAGCCAGCCCACAGCACGACGGGTGTAGCCAATCCCAGCTCGACCCAATTTTGCGTGGTGCCATGGAACAGCTCCAAGGCATGGCCACCCATAGCCAGCACGGTGACGATCACTGTCAGTGGCAATGTCCACCAGAAGCGCCGGGTGAAGTCCTTGAGTTCTAAGTTCTCTTCTTCCTCCAATTCGGGAATCACCGGCTCTAAGGTCATGCCGCACTTAGGGCAGACGCCGGGGCCGATCTGGCGAATTTCCGGATGCATGGGACATGTGTATTCAGCGGCACCCGTTAACGGTTCTGTTGTTGTCTGAGGGACTTGTTCGATTTTCAGTTGAGATATTCGATAACGCTCGGGCGCTGCCCTGAAGGTCGTTTGGCATTTCTGGCTGCAGAACCGGTAGTTTTGCCCCTCATATTCCGTGCTGAACTGGCTGTCGTTACTCACGGTCATGCCACATACAGGGTCATGGGAGCCAGTGGCTTGGGGTTCAGAGTTCTGTATTGGGCCGTGCTCTTGACGAACCTCAGGGGTGTGCATGAGCTAACTCCTGTTCGCATCCTTGGTTGAGACTGAGGTTTCGCCGTGATGATTGTGACCACCGTGGTGGTGCCCGAAAAAATGCATCAGCGGGCACAACAGCAAAATCATATAAGGCAGTAAACCCAGCATATGGCCGTAGTGTTCTCTTGCCAGATAGAACAGCACGATCACCAGCAGCATACCCAGCGCTATGCCGGGTTTGCTCCTCCAAAATGTTGGAGAGGTGTTAGCGGAATGTGGCGAATTCATCATGGTTCTGTACTCCTGAGGGAGTGCGGTTTAGTGATACGTCGTAAAGGTGCAACGGGCGGCAGTTTTACCCTTGGCATATTGGTTAAGGCAAAACCGTCGCTGCATTGCCTACAGGCTTGTGCCCGTCACTTGCTCGTCTGCATGTTCATCATGCTCGTTTGCTGATCCATCATTTTCATCATCATGTTCATCATTCCCATCTCCATGCCGTCTTTGTTGCCGTCCATGCCCATGCCCTTGCCATGACAGTTCTTATGCATCATGGCCATGCTGTCCTTCATCGTCTTCATGCTCTCCTGCATGGCGGCGTGTCGCTCGGCAGGGGTCTTGGCGGCGGCTGCCTTGTCGTGTGCAGCCTGCATTTTTTGCATTTGCTCGGTCATGACAGTGTTTTGCATCGGCGTAGCTGCTTCGCTTGTCTTGGCGGGCGCGGTCTGCCCCTCCGGGTGATGCTCATCGACTGCCGAGGCGATAAGTGGGCTGCTCACGAGCAGGGTGGCGAGGATAAATTTCAATGTGGCATGCATGGCAATCTCCAAAGGGTCAGGACAACTCAGGTAATACCAAGCCGCGCCAGGTTGGCGCAGTCAGACAGTGCGCCGAAGATCGGCGCGCAGAAGGTCGGATTAATCGTTGAAACGGACGAAAATCAGGCGGGCAGGAGGTCTGGCCGGTACAGGGCGCCGTAATGCAAGAAAGGCAAAAGCGGAGGGATTGGCGGGATACAAAATCAGCAACGCTGGGATAAGGAGCAGAAACGTCCAACTGAACAGGTCAAATATTTGAAGATGGAGCGAAGGACTTACAGCTATTGCCGCATCGGCGCAGTGCTGAAGGCAACCGAGGGCATGGGCGTCGTGGCTATCGTGATCTTGCGTGGTGATCAGCGAGACATGAGTTGTAGCCGGATTGTGGCTGGGCTGTGCCAGACATCCCTGGGTCGCTGCCAGACCAAACGCTAACACCCACAGCACGATGGCGAGGCGTATGAACATTGGTTGACGATGGCGAAACCAGAACATGGAGAATCTCCGGTACTGATTAGCGGATTTTGATTTTTCAACATACGCCACATTGAAGTGCCACGGTTGATCTACATCAATTTATGCAGCCGGCTGTCGGTTCTGTGGTGCGGTCAAATTTTATGACGCCCGTCGATCTTTCAGATGTTGAGTTTCTCCGTGTGCTGTCAAAAGTGTAATCACCGGCTAAGCGTGCTGACAGGTACGTCCCCTCATCATCCTCATCGAGCTGACGCTCAAACTCTCTGGTTTCATCGAGAGTCAATTCCTTGAAGGAGATGCACTATGAAAGCAACCAACGTTGTGATTCTTACACTCAGTTTGGCTATATCGTCCCTGGCCTTTGCCGAAGGTGGCGGCGACCGTGCGGTTGAGCGCATGGAACGAGCTCGCGAGACGGCAATGGCCACCACCAAACCCGTCTCACAAGCGCAAGTGCAAGAGGATATTGCACAGGAAAAGCCCACGGCTGAAGAGCAGAAGCATCAATGCTGAGCCGCCCAGCTTACGGAAATGTAATCACCCCGTTTGCTGGCTTATGGCATCTTCCGATGTATCAAGCGCACTGGCTATCCAAAGCGTGAACCCTCGGGAACACGCCAACGTGCGTGCACCTGACATCCGACTGATGGGACATGAATCGGTATGCATTCCAAAACTTCTCGGCGCACCTTTGTGAAAGGTCTGACCGCAGGCGGGATTCTCGGTGGCTTAGGCCTCTGGCATACCCCTATTTGGGCGGCCCGTAGCTTGGGCGAGACTAATGTCCTGTCAGGTACAGAGTTCGACCTCTTTATTGGAGAGACACCGGTAAATATCACTGGGAATACCCGGACTGCCATGACAATCAATGGTGGGATACCGGGGCCTCAGCTGCGCTGGCGTGAGGGCGATACCGTGACCTTGCGGGTCAAGAACCGCCTCAAGGATATGACATCAATCCACTGGCACGGGATTATCCTCCCCGCGAATATGGACGGTGTGCCGGGCCTTAGCTTCCATGGGATCGAGCCTAACGGCACGTATGTCTATCAATTCAAGGTCAAGCAGAACGGAACGTACTGGTATCACAGTCACTCCGGCTTCCAAGAACAGGTAGGTGTATACGGCCCATTGGTAATCGACGCGAAAGAGCCCGAGCCATTTGAGTATGACCGTGACTACGTGGTGATGCTTACTGACTGGACGGATGAAGATCCGGCTTCGCTGATGAAAACATTGAAGAAGCAGTCTGACTACTACAACACCCACAAACGCACAGTCAGTGATTTCATCCATGACGTAGCTGACAAAGGTTGGTCAGCCACCGTAGCTGACCGCAAGATGTGGGCCGAAATGAAGATGAATCCCACTGACATTGCAGACGTCAGTGGCGCGACATACACCTACTTGATGAACGGCCACGCGCCGAACTCCAACTGGACGGGCACCTTCAAACCTGGCGAAAAGCTTAGGTTGAGGTTCATCAATGGTTCAGCCATGAGCTACTTTGATGTCCGTATTCCGGGTTTGAAGATGACTGTCGTGGCTGCCGATGGCCAGTATGTCAAACCTGTGAGCGTGGATGAGTTCAGGATCGCCACTGCCGAGACTTTCGATGTGATCGTCGAACCAACTCAGGACGCCTACACACTGTTTGCGCAGGCGATGGATCGGTCGGGGTACGCAAGAGGCACCTTGGCCGTCCGGTCTGGCCTGGCCGCTCCGGTACCTGAGCTAGACCCACGTCCTCTCGTCACCATGGCTGACATGGGTATGGCCGGTATGGATCATGGCTCGATGGCTGGTATGGGCGATATGGCTGGAATGGATCACAGCAAGATGGCCGGTATGGGTGACGGCCCAATGGAGGGCATGACAGGCATGGACGGCGGAGCCCTGAACGGTATGAACCATGGCGCTACGCAAGATACGTCCGGCATGGACAGCATGGCTGGGATGGATCACAGCAAAATGTCTATGGGCGGCATGAGTGGTATGGGAGAAATGCAGTCGCACCCAGCCACAGAATCCAACAACCCTCTCGTCGACATGCAGGCAATGACAACGTCGCCAAAGCTTGATGATCCTGGCATGGGCCTTCGCGAGAATGGTCGAAAAGTGCTGACGTATTCTGATCTAAAGAGCACGTTTGAGGATCCAGATGGCCGTGAGCCAAGTCGGACTATCGAACTGCACTTGACTGGCCATATGGAGAAGTTTTCCTGGTCTTTCAACGGCGTGAAGTTTTCGGACGCCGAGCCGTTAAAACTGAAGTACGGCGAGCGAGTCCGGATCGTTCTTGTCAACGACACCATGATGACTCACCCCATCCATTTGCATGGCATGTGGAGCGACCTAGAAGACGAGAATGGCCAATTCCTTGTTCGCAAACACACTATTGATATGCCGCCAGGCTCGAAGCGCAGCTACCGAGTGACAGCCGATGCACTGGGACGCTGGGCCTATCACTGCCATCTCCTGTACCACATGGAAATGGGGATGTTCCGCGAAGTGCGTGTAGAGGAATAAGGAGTCGACTATGAGCAATTTTCTTTGCGGGACTCGCATGCACTCAGCTGTGTTTACGGTCGCTCTGACCGCTGGTTTTGTCTTCCCCGCAGCCGCTGAAACAAGCCAGGGTACCGAAGACGGGCAGATGCAGACCATGGATCACAGCCAGATGCAGACCATGGATCACGGCAAGATGGAAGGAATGGATCATAGCCAGATGCAGGGCATGGATCACGGCAAGATGGAAGGCATGGATCATAGCCAGATGCAGGGCATGGATCACAGCAAAATGGAGGGTATGCAGCCCGCAAAGCAACCACAAGCCCAAAGCCGGAATCCGATACCGCCGCTAACCGATGCCGACAGAGCCGCAGTCTATAAATCCCCAGGTGGTCACGCGGTTCATGACACAGCCCTCAACTCATTTTTTATATTTGAGAAATTGGAATGGCAGGATGCTGACGATGGAAGCGCACTGAACTGGGAAGCCCAAGGTTGGATAGGGGGAGATGTTGATCGTCTATGGTTGCGTTCCGAAGGCGAGCGCTCCAATGGGAAGACTGAAAAAGCTGAAGTGCAAGCATTGTGGGGGCACTCAATCAGCCCCTGGTGGGATCTAGTCGGCGGTGTTCGTCAAGACTTCAAACCAGAAGATCCTCAAACGTGGGCGGCTTTGGGTGTCCAGGGTTTGGCGCTCTACAATTTCGAGGCCCAGGCCACAGCTTATCTAGGTGAAGGTGGCCAGACCGCAGCGCGTTTAGAAGGGAACTACGACATTCTTCTAACCAATAAGCTGATTTTGCAACCAACAGCAGAATTCAATTTCTATGGCAAAAACGATCCCAAACGTGGAGTCGGTTCAGGGTTGTCTGAGAGTGAAGTTGGTTTGCGGCTCCGATACGAAATCCGTCCAGAGTTCGCACCTTACGTAGGTGTGACTTGGAATCGCTCTTATGGAAATACCGCTGACTATGCCAGCGAGGAAGGCGAAGACAATAACGAAGCACGTCTGGTGCTCGGCGTCCGGGTGTGGTTCTAAATCACAGTTAGCGGCACCAAATAATTATTTAACCTCATCACCACAGCTACGCGCTGTGAGGAGCCTTGCATGTCTGTATTTAAATCCTGTGTTGTGGCCGTCGCTCTTTCGTCCAGTCTTCTGCTCAGTGCAGTGGCCCAGGCTCACCCGAAGCTGGTGTCTTCAACTCCGGCTGAGGGCGCGAACGGCCCAGCCCCTGCGAAGATTGAGCTGCACTTTTCTGAAAACCTGGTTACCCAGTTTTCCGGAGCCAAGTTGATCATGACCGACATGCCCGGCATGCCAAACTCTCCTATGGGTGTGAAAGCTAGCGTGGCCGGCAGTAACGACCCTAAAACCATGGTCTTGACCCCGGCCTCTCCTCTCACAACTGGCACCTACAAAGTGGAATGGCGAGCGGTCTCGTCCGATACCCATCCGATTACTGGCAGCGTCATCTTCAAAGTGAAATAAGTATGAGCGACCCAATTAACGTGGCGCTGCGCCTCGCGCTGTATTTGGATCTGATGCTCCTCTTCGGTCTTGCCGTCTTTGGGCTATACAGCTTTCGGGGAAAAGAGCGTGTATCGGGAACGCTGTTGCATTTTGGGTCGCTACTACCTGGCACCGCTGTTATAGGTATGCTTTTGTCCATAGCAGCTTTTGTAGTTATGACAAAAAATATGAGTGGCGCATCCGACTGGGCGGAGCTGCGACCTCACATGGAAATGATGCTGTACGAGACTGAGGTCGGCTACAGCTGGGTGACACGCATGATCTCGCTAGCAGTGGTGATTTTTGCTGGAAGCCAGAACAGGCGATGGCCGACGGGCAGTCTCTGGGTCGCTACCATTGCGGGCAGCATTGCCTTAGCGACAATCCCATGGACAGGTCACGGGGCGATGGATGAAGGCGCCCTGCGATTCTGGCACTTTGCCGCTGATATTCTGCACCTACTTGCCGCTGGCGGATGGATCGGAGCTCTCGCGGCGTTTGGTCTGATGTTGAGTATTAGGGGGGCTAATTCGGAGCAACTGGTACTAGTGCTATCGCGAGCGCTCAAGGGATTCGAAACAGCGGGCGCATTCATTGTTGGTACGATCATAGTTACTGGCGTCGCTAATTATCTCTTCATTGTCGGGCCGACAGTAATCGAAGTCGTAACCAGTACCTATGGCATTCTCCTACTCGTGAAGATCCTACTTTTCGTGGGCATGATCGGGCTAGCTACCCTCAATCGTTTCTACCTGAGCCCTTCACTAGAGCGATCTGTGGTGGCCGGTGATTTTTCTCTAGCGGCAACTGCTTTGAGAAAAAGTGTGGTGATCGAATCGACCTGTGCTGTTGTCATCGTTTGCTTGGTGGCTTGGCTAGGAACATTGAGCCCCTCAATCGAGATGGCTCAAGGGTGATCCAGAAGCTAGATCCGAGCGGCCCCAAGGGCGCTCAGATCTGAGCAACGACTATCGGCTGATGGGGTAGTCAGCGACCACTTCTTGCGCACCTGCCTTGGTGAGCCCCAGGACTTGGTAAGGTTGATGATTCTGGCCGTAGTCCATACCAGGAGAACCTGCGGGCATGCCTGGCACTGCAATTCCTGCGAGGTCTGAGCGACCATTCAGCTTCTTGATTTCATCGGCTGGGACATGACCCTCTACGAATTTGCCGTCAATCACAGCCGTATGGCATGAAGCGAGTCCCTGTGGCACGCCCAGGTTCTGCTTGATAGCGCTCATGTTGGTTTCCACGTGGTCGACCACCTTGAATCCATTCGATTCGAGGTGCTTGACCCATTCCTTGCAGCACCCGCAGTTCGCGTCCCGATGTACATCGATTTTGAGTGGCTCAGCTGCCTGCACAACCCCAAAAATCATCAATCCCACAGCAAGCGATAGCTTTCGTTTGAACATTCGATGCACCTCGTCACGTTTTAGTGTGCGGTTGCGCTGTATGCACTGGCCGTAGGCCAGGAGTCGTACTTCCGCACTGGATGGAAGGTAGGTTAAGCGCAAAAAGCTCAGATTCCCGATTACATTCTTGTAAGCCGCGTCTTCGCTGCCCCCGCTGAATTGCCCCCGAGCCTGTCGTGACTGCGTGCTTTCTGGCTGCTGTTGGGGCAATTACATTTGCGTAAGCTTCCGCACAGTCGTCAGATTGGTAGCACACTAGGACACCGCAAAACCGGAGCCCAAGCATGAAACTCTTGGTTGCAGAAGACGAACCAAAAATCGGAATGTACCTACAGCAAGGCCTCTTGGAAGCTGGCTTCAGTGTCGACCGGGTTGTGACGGGAACAGAGGCGTTACACCAGGCGTTAAATGAGGCCTACGATCTTCTAATCCTGGACGTAATGATGCCGGGCCTGGATGGCTGGGAGGTCATTCGATCTGTCCGCACAGCCGGAAGCTCGGTTCCTGTGCTGTTTCTGACTGCCAGGGACGGAGTTGATGACCGGGTCAAAGGCTTGGAGTTAGGTGCGGACGATTATCTAGTCAAACCCTTCGCATTTTCTGAATTGCTTGCCCGCGTCAGAAGCTTGCTTCGCCGTGGCGCCGCCGTACCAAACCAGACATCTATTAAGATCGGGGATCTGGAGGTCGATCTTCTAAAGCGACGGGCCTCGCGCTCAGGTCGACGCATTGACCTTACCGCCAAGGAATTTTCGCTGCTAGAGCTGCTGATGCGCCGTCGGGGAGAAGTCTTGCCGAAATCACTGATCGCATCGCAGGTTTGGGACATGAACTTCGACAGTGATACCAACGTGATCGAAGTCGCGATTCGTCGGCTCCGGGCCAAAATCGATGACGATTTCGACACCAAGATGATTCAAACCGCGAGGGGAATGGGCTACATGCTAGATGCTACGGATACAGAATGAAGCGCGCATCTCTTACCCTCCGTTTAAGCATGATGTTTGTCTGTGCCGTGGTGGCCGTGTTGGTAGTAGCAGGCTTTACCTTTGATGGGTTCAGTCAGCATCACTTTAAGGCCATCGACCGTCAAGCGATGACGGAAAAGCTCGAATCCATTCGGCAAATAATGGATGGCGAAGCTGGCTCCGCAGACCCTTCAGAAGTTGTGTTGCAACTACAGGCACTCCTTGGTGCTCACCAGGAACTCTCAGCCTCAATTATCGCGATGGGCGGGAAGACGTTTTTCGCGACTTCAAATGCAGTTGGACATCCCTCTTACTCCTCTGGTGACCCGAGGGAAGATATGTGGGAGTGGACAGCTGGAAGCCATATGTACCGAGGCATGAAAGCTCAAGTTCATTTGGCGAATGAAGCTGAGCCAATGACCGCGTGGCTGAGTCTAGACATCACAAGTCATATGCATTTCGTTGAGACTCTGCGCTGGTGGTTAGTGATCGGGCTGGCGATTAGCGCCTTGGTCAGCGCAGGTTTAGGGTGGTTGGTCGCGCTCAGCGGGCTGAAGCCGGTCGCACAAGTAACGAAAGTCGCGGCCTCGATGTCAGCCGGATCGCTGAAGGAGCGTATTCCGATGGATTCTGTGCCTCGCGAGCTAGAGCTCCTCGTCACTTCGTTCAACGCTATGCTGGCTCGCCTTGAAGAGTCATTTGCTCGGTTGTCTAACTTTTCAGCAGATATCGCGCACGAGCTACGTACTCCTATCAGCAATCTGCGCACGCATACCGAGGTCATCCTTACAAAGAAACGCGCGCCAGAGGATTATGAAGAGAATCTCTATTCCAACCTGGAGGATTTGAACCGACTTTCCAGCATTATTGATGGCATGCTTTTCTTGGCAAAGTCGGACAATGGTCTAGTTCTACCTGCCAAAGAGAAAATTGAGTTGCGTTCGGTCGTCGAGAAACTATTCGAGTATTACCAGCTTCTGGCAGACGACACAGGGGTAAAGCTACAGGTAGTCGGGCACGGCGCGGTGAATGGTGACAGGACGATGCTGGATCGGACGATCTCAAATTTGCTGTCCAATGCGCTCAGGTATACCCCACCTGACTGTACGATTTCCGTGAGAATCGAGCCCCTTGGCGACATGATCAGCTTGTCAGTGGAAAACCCCGGCGAGGAGATAGCGGTAGAGCATCTGGCCCGGCTGTTTGACCGTTTTTACCGAGTCGATCCCGCACGGAGAGAGAGCGCTACGAACCATGCGGGGTTAGGGCTGGCAATCGTAAAATCACTGGTCGACGCCCATGACGGCACCGTTGGATGTGTCTCCAGAGATGGCCATACGACCTTTATGATCAGCCTACCCGCGTGGCCTGCTGACCACGAGTGAAAGCAAAGAGATCGCCCGGCCCAGTCCACAAACATGGCGAGAACAAGCGCGAGTACCACCGTCATTGTGAGTGTTCTGCTGAACATGGCGTTCGGGTTTCAACTCGTCTTATAGGGTTTTGATACGTTTGACCCATCCCCCTATGGGGGATAGGATGCCGGCGTAATTCATTGAGGCCTGAGGCTCAAGTCATGAGTGAGCACGAACACGAATACGTACACGGCCATCCCCATACCCACCAAAGTCATGAGGCGATCATCAAGCGCCTCAAGCGAGCGGATGGTCATTTACGCGGCATCATCACCATGATCGAAGAGGGTCGTCAGTGCGTGGACATCGCCCAGCAGCTGCATGCGGTTGAAAAAGCGGTGTGCCAAGCCAAGCGCACGCTCATTCAGGATCACATTGATCACTGCTTGGAGGACACCGTCTCGGCGTTGAACAATGGCGAGCGCGCACCACTGGAAGCCTTCAAGCAAATCACCAAGTACCTCTAACTGTTTGGCCATCGGCGATGCTGATCATCGATCACATATGGGTGTTCATGATCGACGCCATCCTTGCCGTCGAGGTGAGTGTGATCGTCCGGCAGGTTCTCATGGGTGTGTTTGATCGACTCTTGGTCATGAGCAGGACGCCAGATCACAATGCTGACCACCAGTGCACTACCTGCCACGACAGCGAGCCCAACAAACGAGGCCGTGAGGCTTATGTTGGCACCCAGCCATCCCGCCAATGGGTAGGTAATCAACCAGCAGGCATGGGATAGCGCAAATTGGGCGGCAAACAACGCTGGGCGATCTTCGGCATGTGCCGAGCGACGCAACAATCGACCGCTCGGAGTCTGGGCCAAGGAGTAACCCACCCCGAGCACCATCCACAGCGGCAGCAAGAAGTTGTAGGTGGTCAGGTTGATGCCAACGGCCAAGCCTGCAACCAGTATTCCTCCACCAAACAGCATGGCCGTTCGGTCTTTGATGTTTTTCAACAGGCGAGGCAAGACCAGGGCCGCGACCATGGAGCCGCCACCAAATGCGGCCAACGCCAATGCTGTAGAACTCTGAGGAAGAGCGAAGCGCGACTGCACCAGCACCACCGTATTGACGATGACCATGGCACTAGCGGCAGCTACCGTCAGATTAAGAGCCAGCAGCCCTCGTAGGCGGGGTGTGGCAAGGAATATACGCATGCCTCGGGTGGTTCGTTCGTAGACGCTCCGTCGCGGCGTCTGCTTCGCCTTCGGCAGAAGCACCGTGGAGACCATGGCCGCCGAGGCGAGAAAACCGATGACGGTGCCGGCGAACAGGTTATGGAAGCTGATCACCGTCAGCAACGCGGCGGCGAGCATCGGGCTCGCGACACTTTCAAGATCGTAGGCCAGGCGTGATAGCGACAAGGCACGGGTGTAGTCATCTTCATCCGGCAGAATGTCTGGAATGGTTGCCTGGAATGTCGGGGTGAACGCTGCCGAGGCCGACTGAAGGACAAAAATCAGCACGTAGATTTGCCAGACCTCCGTCACGAACGGCAGAGCCAGCGCGACCAGTGCCCGCACCAAATCCAAAGAGACCAACATGGCTCGGCGAGGCAGGCGCTCTGCAAAAGCCGCTGCAATGGGGGCAAAGCCAATGTAGGCCGTCATTTTGATCGCCAGTGCTGTACCTAGGACAGCACCTGCTTGGGCGCCCGCAAGGTCGAACGCCAGCAGGCCCAGAGCGACAGTGGCGAGCCCAGTCCCTACGAGCGCGATCACTTGCGCGAGAAAGAGATGACGGTAGGTTCGGTTGGCTAGGATTTTCAGCATGGAAGATCTCATGTGGCGAAGTGCGTGATCTGGCAGTTACTGAACTGTTTACGAAGAGACGCAATCTGCTGGTTTTGTCTCTGTTGAGCGCTGATATCCCCCCTAGGGGGATATGGTTCGATCCTAAACCATAGACCATGGCAGCTCAAGAAATAGGCGCTAGGCCATCTATCGAATGATTGAAGTGCCGGCTCGCCTATCGGCTTGTATTGGTTCTGCACGGCAAGGCGACGTGCTCAAAGTTTCGATTGCAGCATTTGAATGCTGCAACGCTGCCGGTCGGATGTCTTCCTTCCCTGGCTTGTATGGCTAGTTGGAACGTGTGATCATACTTTCATTATAGGTAGGGGGGGTATGGTATGGGTCATGTAAGATCGAGCAAAGACAATCTTCTTAAACGCGTAAAGCGAATAGCTGGGCAAATCCAGGCGATTGAGCGAGCACTCGACTCTGATGATGACTGCTCGAAAACGTTGCTTTTGGTTGCTTCTACCCGTGGCGCTATCAATGGGCTGATGGATGAAATCATCGAAGACCACGCTCGTGAGCACGTCGCGAATCCGACACTCAGCAACGAAGAAAGAGCGAAAGGCGTCGATGAGCTTCTCGAAGCCATTCGCCGCTATTCCAAATAGGATTTACCCAGATGACTAATTCTTACACCGACTATTCCCACGACCATATGTTCCTTGGGAAATCACATGAAGAAAACGCCAAGCGAACCTTGTGGGTGGTGGCTCTGACCGTCGTAATGATGGTTGCTGAAATCACCGCAGGTTATCTCACTGGCTCAATGGCGTTGCTTGCCGATGGTTTTCACATGGCAACGCACGCTGGAGCACTTGGCATAGCCGCAGCTGCTTACGGTTACGCAAAAAGACATGCCTCAAGTGCTCGCTACAGTTTTGGAACTGGCAAGGTGGGAGACTTGGGTGGCTTCGCCTCTGCTCTGATTTTGGGACTGGTCTCCTTGGGGATTGCCGGAGAGTCGTTATTTCGCCTCTTTCAACCGACTCAAGTGCAATTCGGGACAGCGACTCTTATCGCAATTGTCGGATTAGCAGTGAATGTGGTGAGCGCGCTTTTGCTGTCTGGCGGTCATGATCATCACCATGGGCATGACCACGGCCAAGATGAATCTCACCATGCGCATGGTCACGACAATAATTTGCGATCTGCTTACGTCCACGTCATTGCAGATGCACTGACCTCGGTTCTGGCCATCGCTGCACTGCTTGCTGGTCGATACCTTGGTTGGGTATGGCTCGACCCTGCAATGGGGATTGTGGGTGCAGTTGTCATTGCTCGCTGGGCTTGGTCGTTGATGCGGGTGACTGCGGGTGTATTGCTCGACCAGACAGATGATCATGTCGCTGAAGAGATTCGTGAACTGGTTGAAACGCCGGGAGATGCTTCGATCATTGATCTTCATGTCTGGCAGGTAGGGCCGCAGGCCCGAGCCGCGATTGTGAGCGTCCTTGGCAGCCCAGCAGTGAATGCCGAAGACATACGAGAACGGCTTGCTACGGTTCATGAAGTCACGCATCTGACCGTTGAATACCGCACAAAGTCGGGCGCTGATTCACCGGATCAGGTCGCCGTTCTGGCTTAGCAGTGATCCCGCAGCACGCATAAGTTCGACGAGGAATTGAACAATGGCCAAGGACATCGAAAATCCCTGCATTTCTGTTTGCCAGCTGAACAGTGAACTGTGCGTCAGCTGCGGTCGCACCAAGGAAGACATCAAAAAATGGAAGCGCATGAAGCGTCCGGAAAAGATGGCCGCCGTACAGCGCGCGACTCTACGTCTGAAAAGCTTGCAAAAAAAGAACTCTTAAACACGGTCGTTTAGGTGATGGTGCAGAGCGCATTCAGCAGGCGCTCAACCTGTTCATGTTCCCAACCACACAAAAGTTCGACAGGATCTGTGCCGTAACCCTGCTAGGTTTCAAGAGACCCGACACGACCACGCTGAACGCCATGAGACCGTGATATACCTCATTCCATGACTGACTGCAGGCTTTCTCGATGACGCGTGTGCCGAGCGCGACGTCCGTCGGTACCTGGCAGACCTCGCGGGCGGTGAGAGGGGAGGTTGTATTCAAGTTGTTCTGCGTCCGCCACCGCATGCCCCTAGCTAATTGGTGGTGTGATGTAACATCAATGAGAAAGTCGATCTTCGGGCCAACGAGGCCCGGCTAGCCTACCAAGAGACTACTCACTCAGGCGTCATGAGCACAGCTAACGTCATGTTGATGAACTCTTCATTCTTGCTGATTGTGTCCAAAGCACCTCGAACATTGCCGGCGACCTCCGCTGATCCGCGCTGCTCGACCCAGAGTGTCAGCTCCATGATCGCGGCTTCAAGGGCTAGCTGGTTCTGATTGATCTTAAAGAGTAGGGAAGGGAGCAGGTCTGCGTTCGACATTGTGATTCCTCCGTGGAAGAGGTCAGCGTAGCAGGGGAAAAACTGAAGATAGGAAGACTTGAATCAAAGTGCCTGCAATGCCAATGGAGTCGCGCGCTGCGTAAGACTATCGATCAGAAGCACCTCGAAAAATGGCGTTGCGACTAATGCACGCTCAACTTCAGAAACGAGTGATTGCCAATCGCTTGGCATGTACAAATGCTCAGCTAGGCGACGGAACAGTTCTGCCGTCGTTGAGTCTTGGCCGTGATTTTGTTTTGAGTACAAGAAAGGGCCCCTTGAGCAAGCCGTTCGCTTAATTTTTTGAAGAATCTCAACCATCAGTGCCAGGATTTTTCGTTGTATTTTTGAAACGCACTGAGAAGATGATGTGCATTCGTTCAGCGCATTTTAATGCGCTGTCACCCATCATTCATCATGAATTAGCGCATTATAATGCGCTGATGACCGGTTTGATTATGGCCAAAGAACTCCCCCCTATTGTTCGCTGATGGCGCCTGGCAAGACGCCCACAGCCTGAAAATTGAGAATCCCTTGAATCCGTGAGAGAACCTGTATCACTAGTTACTTTGGCTTTGGCTTCGTTGCCAAAGACATGCTCGGCTTGGCGTTGGATCAACTCAACGTAATTCATTTTGGCCCTGGCGCGCGTTCGGCTAAACCGGTTGTTCGGTGCTTGCAAGCAACTATGATAGCGGGCTGATCCTTTTTCTTTCCATGCAGTTCTCTCAGCTTGTGCTGATAGTGCTTCGGGCGGGTAGCGGCTAGGGTCTTCTAGAGAAGATGAATTCAACCAGTTGGTCAGGGCCTTTCCGCTACGATGCTATACCCGCCTGCGGCGTAGGCTGAATGAGACTCTTGAGGATAAAATTCCTGAAATCGCGTACCTGCTTGATCCTGAATCGGGGGCTCCGCTTTAAAGCCTCATGACGGGGGCTTGATTTGTATAAGTCTCCAATGCTGTCGGGCGAGCGCCGATGCGCCGCGCGACAAGTTTGAAAGTTTTTTGCGGTTGGAGCGATATTCGCCTAACGCCACTGGGGCGACAGGCTGCAACGGTTGATCAGTCGCAGACGGTAGGTGCTCACTGACGTTTGCAGCTCAGAACCATATCGCTGAATTCATTGAGGCTGCTGAAGTCTTTACCGCCCTGTCGGTTCAGAAGAAACCCCGGTATGCCAACGGCGTTGGGGCCATCACGGTCACATTTTTCAGAATCACCGATCATGACCACATTGTCGCCTCCAGAGTAGTAGCTGGTGTCTGCTCCCAAGAGCTCGCATGTGCCCCTGTAAAAGAAAGGCTCGGGCTTCATGGCCCCGAGCGCGAAGCTGAAGCCGTAGGCATCCACAGTCGGGTACAGACGCCGAATAGACCACGCGTAAGGTGCAGCCAAATTTGACGCGACAGCTATTTTGATGCCCGAAGCCTGAAGCATTTCGACCGCACGAAGACCATCTTCGAATGCTTCAATGCTCTGAAGATCGGCCTCAAGATCTCCTTCAATATCGGCCATGTGGGCTGACTGGATTTTGATTCCAAACAGCTCTGCTGCCTCGGCCAAATTCAGGTTACGAGTCAGGATTTGACGAAGGTCGTCTGGGTGGGGCCGGCGCCCTTGTCGAATGCCTTCTCTCAAAATTTGACGATAGGGGTGTCGGCCCTGAGGAATCTGAAGGAGGGTGCCAAAGGCGTCGAATAGAACGAATTTGATAGGCATCTGGGCGCTTGAATGGATGGCAGGGTCGAAGCCACCCCGCAATATTGGGCAGAATACCTTGGATCAACACTGAGTGGTGGGGTGGCTGCTCCTCAAGCGTTGTGCACCCAACGTTTCAACCGCGAGCTTCCAGATCTCACCCTCTCTCGGAATCGTCATCGAGATGGGAGCTCCAATTGGTATGGCCCTGAATAGTCATTGAGAGCTTCGGGTGGTTGCTGATTCGGACGCTGGGAGCATTATCGTCTGTGCGCTATATGGCCTTATCCCCCGAATTTTTAAGATGCTGAGCCAAAGCCTCCTTCAATTCAAACAGCGCCTCTCGCAGTCGTGAATCCTCACGAGCATCGCCTGAGTTCGGCTTGAACGCTTCAACGTGCCTGAGTAAAGCTTCGGTGTCGTTTGTGTTGAGATCAAAAATAATCATGCTGAGTCCGGGGGGGTGGAGGAGGGCTCGCATTAGCAGGCGAATCCGTGATTGAGTTTTTCAAGCTCAGCCTTTATCAGTTCGTATCCCGCTTCAGTGCGAGCTAGCTCTAGTGGCGTGCTGCCCCCGAGGCTGGTTTTTGGTTGATTCAGCCAGCAGTCGGCCTTGGTTTTGTTGCCAAACATCTGCTCCGCTTGGCGTTGGATCAACTCAACGTAATTCATGGCTCGCTCTCGTGAGGTTGACCAGTGTGCGTTCGGTTTTAACCGGCGGTCGTGGTGGAAAAGCGTAATCGTTTTTTCATGCTCGATTGTACGATGGGGATATGTGATCCATCAGCTCTTCAAACTCTCCCTCAGAAGGTGAATATAGCGGCTCGAATCGACCCTCATCTCCCGCAAAGACATATTGGGAGCAGCGACACGCGTCAGCTTCTTCCTCACAGTTCTTGCAGGGGGAGGAGCAGATTTCAATCATCCGATCAATCGCTGTGGAGGGATCTAAAGGATCATAGGTGTCGGAGTAGCTCCAGTGCTCAATGGTCACCTCACCCTGGGCAAATCTCAGCACGCTTTCTGCGCTGCTGAACTCCCAGTTAGCCAATGCCCTTAAAGCTGGTAGAAGCACAACCCGGCAATAGTCGAATCGGTAGTTTTCTAGATGGCACAGCACGCGCCCCTCATCCTCTACTAAGCTCTGGAAGGAAATCTGTCCATAGCGCTCACCTAGGCTCTTGTATCGCAGTGGGTCAACCCGAATATGCTTGATGGCATTGTTGATCGCGTCGATCAACTCCATTTTGCGGTTACTAAGATACGCACCAGAGACCGCGAATTTTTCGTCAAAGGACTTCACTAGGTCTTTTCGATTTTCTTTTACCGCAGCTGCTGATCGGATGGCCTGCAAATAGTCAACACTGTGAGCCACAATCAAATTAACTCCAAAGGCTTGGTGGAGCAAAACCTCATTGTTCCTAACTTTCGCTTCCAGCTCCTCCTTGGCAGGCTCAAGGATAAATTCAATGTAGTGCTTGTAATCGTCGCACGCGTCTCGGATACAAGCGGTCATTTCGATCACCGGCTGCGACTTCGGATTATTGATGATTGCCATTGAGTATCCTTTTGCAGTGAATTCAAGCGACAACAGGCGCCATTCGCCTCACCCGACTACCTCGGTCAGATCTCGTCGACTGCCCACTGAACGATGCTTTTTTCGAAATGGCTAAGTGGTGCTGACTCTATCCTCAACGCCCAGACACGCAGTTTGTCGAGCAACTGAGTCAGGTTTTCTGACGGCAGAATGGCTCCTTTGAACTTGATCGAAATTTGAGTCGGTACTCCATACTCATCCAGCGCAGTAAGCAAAGGATCATGGAACAGGTTTTCCAGTTGCTCGGCGAAGAACCCGAAATTTCCAGGCTAAATACCTTTTTTAGTGAAGACGTCCGCTTGGATCTTGCTCAGCGCCATGATGTCTCGGGGAAGGCGGTAGGAGATGACATTGCGGATGAGCTTGAGCCTCTGTCCGATAGACTCGCTCGGTGTTCGGTCGGAATTATCTTCGTCAATAGCTTGCTGAAGATAGACCTGAAAGTCCTTCTGGGCCCTGAGCGCATTGATATGCCACGCGAGCTGTAGGCCTGAATGGATACCAAACTCAGGAAGCTTGTGGGGAAGGTGCTCATAAATCAGCGTACAGAGGTATTCGAGCTGCTTTTGTTCGGGGTTACCTTTCCAAGTGAGCCATACACGACTCAAAGCCAGTTCCCGCAGGATCCTATCCGCGACCTCCACCTGTCGATCAACCGGTAAGTGCCTGTTTTCGATCAGCGTCGATACGGACAGTTGAGGGGTAGCGTACGCGGCGTCCAGTCGCTGCCGCGACTGGTCGGTGAGATATTCAGGTTCAAGCTTCATCAGCAGTCCCATTGGGGAGACTTCGTTCTGCAGGCCAATTGGATAATCGACCGTCAGGCTTTTCTCCTCAGGGGGCTCTTCCAGCATGAACACCTTGCCGATGAAATATTGATTCATGCGTCCGGCGCGGCCAGAAATATTTTTGAAGGTGAAGAAATCAAAGGTGTTTTTGTTGATTCTGCGGTCATAGATGATGACATTTTCCGCCGAGGTGTTAACGCCCTCGATCATGGTGGACGTGCAGATGATGTAGCGGATGGTTCGCTCGTTGAACAGCTTTACGAAGTATTGCTGGATTGCTCTGGGGACACCGCCGTGGTGGATGCCTATCCCCAAAGCAATCGCCTTCGCCACATTCCAGTCCGGGTGATAATTTTCCGCGATCCACTCCGAGATTTCTCGGGTGTCTTCGAGCGGAGGAAACTCTCCCTCATCGATCAGAAATTGTGCGACTCGATTGGCGCTTGCTGGCGACTGGCAGTAGATCAAGGTAGGAGAGGAGATCTGCGCGCAAAGCTCAAGGAGTTTCTCTTTGCGTTCGTCGCCCCGCGTGCGCAGGTTGTAGTGGGTCACATCAACGGCCACTGTCGAGAAATTTGAGGGGATGAAGTTGTACTCATACCCATCAAGGCCCTGGATGTTTTGAATGTTGGGGCCAAGCAAATAGAACTGGGCACCCTGCTTCGCGAGCTTGTGGAAGGCAAGGCTTAGGTCGATCGATCTGTTTTTTTCGTCAGAGTCGCTGGCGAGGTCAAGCTTGTAGAATTCATCGATAACGACGAAGTCTACATCTCCCAAGTCGTCACGCTGCAGCACCCGTTCTTGGGTCAGCAAATACACATTGATGAGCGACTCGTTCGCCTCTTGGCTGGGGTGCGTGATGACGTTGCATGACTGCCTGAAGCGCCTGACCAGTCGGCGTCGTGTCTCGTCGATGAGTGCGATCGTCGGCACGATCACCACAGCCTTTCGAAATTTGCCCTGAGCCAGTACCGCATCGATCACTAAGCTTTTGCCAACGCTGGTCGAGGCGCTGAGTACGACGTTTCTACCCTGCATCAATAAATGGAAAACGTGTGCCTGCAGTCGGTGGAAAACCATGCCTTTTTCTACTCCTTCCACCCGATGAACCTCATAGGCTAGGCGATCGGAAAATGAAACGTTCTCCAAGTGCGGGGTGATATAGGGGAAGAGGCCAACGGTACGAACCAAGCTGAGCAAAAGCGACTGCTCCACGTCGTCGAACAGCTCGAATTTATCGAGAGATCGGATGACAAGATCGCGACCTTCCCATTCGGGATGGCCCCTGTTCACAATGTGGCTCAGCCCCATAAGTAAACCAGCTTTGTCACTGTTTTGATGGCAAAGCAGTTCCAGCTGTTTTTTGATGAAGTCGTATTTCATATCAACTGGCAGCCTTGCAGAGCGTGTTGAATTTCTGGACGAGCTGATGGATGCTCTCAATCGGTACTAGGAAAACGACCACCCTGACCTGTTTGATCTTCGGCGGTAATGTACTGGCCAGCGCGTTGTAGTGCAGGGTGACCTCTGCTTTGAGGTTGGTTAGGTAATCCGAGAGGTAGCCTCCAGACAACGCTTCGCTGTCGTAGGCCAACAAGATCGGGAAGCACATTACGTTTAGCATGTCCTGTGCGGGAGCGTTGCGATGCAGAGCCTTATTGAATGCCTCGGCGGTAGGGAGGTGATGATGAGGCTCACGCAGTGCGATGATGACCTCGCGCTCCTCAGTTAGCGCCGCCCTGGAGATCGTGGCATCCAGCACATCGCAGATCTCTTTGAGCGTCTGATCCATCGTTCCGGTGGAAATCATCCGCGACAAGCCAAGCCATAGCTGGTCTGCCTGTCCCGTCTGTTGGACGATGTGAGCGTTGCCGAACTCGGAAAGTTTGCCATTGACCGCATAGAAAACTTTGCACGCAATCGGCTCGCTATTTTCCCGACTTCGCAGAATGGTGTGGAGGATCAGTTCTGCAATCAAGCGATCACGAGGGATGGCTGCGTTGTTCAACGTATTGATAGATTTCGCCAGTACCATGGGAGTGTGGTGTACCTGAAAGTTGGCGATTTCACTCGCCCGCAGACAGAATTCAGGTAACCATTGCATCAGATGTTCGGCCAGTTGATGGCCTCGCCATTCTTCAAAATCGTACTCGACGTCAAAGCCAGAAAGTGACCGCAGTAAGCCGTCTTCCGTGGTCGTGTGAAACTCTACCAGGAACGGGTCGGGTTTGGACTTGTAAGGTTTGGCGAAAGAGGCGGAGTGCTTCGCTGCCACATCGAGCAGCGCTTTTAGTCTTGCGAAGGCCGCAATACGGGTGATGATTTTTTGCTCTGGTGCAGTTTTGACATCGGCAGTCGCTGCGTCATCTGCCCAGCTCAAGAATGCCTCGTAAATGTCCTTCTGCTGGCGGTGAGAAGGGCTCTCACCGTACAGATCAATTACCTCCGCAAGCATGCGCAGATTTGTTGCTTCCAACGACGCCACATCACCGCAAACCTGCCAAACGAAATGGTCTGCCCAATAGGTGAAGTCTCGACCTCTGGCGGATACTGACTTGGGGAATTTTTTGGCCAGTTTCTGGCCCCGATCGGTGGCGGCGTCAGGTTTAACCCGTTTGTCCAACGCCTTGGTGAAATACTCCAGTGCTTTAGCGATGTCTCGCTTCGATACAATCCTGAAGCAGGCCAAACCAGGTCGGACGTCGCATTTCAACGACTTCTGGAAAAGTGAGGAGTCAGCCTTTTGCTTTTCCAAGGCAATGCTTTCCGTCAGGTTCCACTTTTTGTCGTTTTCCGTGGTCTTGACCTGGATGTACTCGTTGACGGTCTCTCCCGCCTGTTGCGAGATTGCGACGATGTCATCGGCAGTTTCACACTCTACCTGCAGGTAAGTGCTGTCGCGAAGCATCTTCAATATAAACGTTACGGCAACGTGATCCTGGTATTTGAAACCCTGCCGAGCCGCAGGCCCACCTTTGTTTGACGGGCTGGGAATACTCACCATGACATCCTTGTATCGACGGAAGAAGGTTAACGGCCCGGCTTTGCTCAGAAGTCGCAGAAGCTCACCGGCACGCCGACTGATAGCGTCAAGCTACCACTATCGACAATTGTCCGACTATCCCTAGTTCTACGACGAAGGCACGGAGCATTCCTCTGCGTTCGGGATCACGATCTTAAGCCTCAGTTCCACTTGGCCGTCGAACATGAACGGGTATTTCTTGGGGGCCACCAACACAGTGACAAGGTTGTACAACCGGCATTGATCCTGACTCCGTTGGCAGTTTCCATTTACCTTGAGGCGATGGATTTCAGGGCGTTTAAAAAATCCTGGATGTGTTGTTCGCTGCCCAAAGCACAGCCCGCTTCGAGCAATGGCTTCCGGTATTCAAATATCGAATGATGCGAGTGAAGATTTTGACCGCCCTGAAACAGGCCCTGGACAGCATCTTATTGTCGAGGGCCTCCAATGCTCGCCCTGCGGGCTCAAAGCGTCCGAGCGGGCTTGCGACTTTTCGCAGCGCTACAGGCAGGTGTGGCAACGGTTACAACAGTTGAGGTAGCTAGTTTGTGTGTGTTCACGGAGGCACTCTTGTTTCCAAGCTGCTCCTCCAAAAGTTTTCGCACCGACTCGATTGTCAGTATTCGCGACGACTCGACTGCGGAGGCGGTAGATTGGCCAGCCGCTGTCAACACTAAAACCGTGTCTAAAGCGGTGTTAACTGACGCAGCCGCAATGTTACCAACGCCATCTTTGATCATGATGATAGCCTCAGTTGAGAAGCGTCCTGCAACGCTGCAGGCAAGGCTATCAGTCAGCCTAACGCTGAAACGGGTGGGTCGTTGTTGTGAGTGATAGGCGGCAGTCTTCGAAAAAATTTGCGTCTGCATACCTCGGTGGTTTTTGACGCCCTTGATGATGGATGAGGGCGGAGTCAGCCTCCACTAGAGCCAACACCTGATAAAGCAGCAAATGTAATTGCTTTTGCATTGACGCCTCTTGCCTTTTTTAAAGGTCGCTCATGGCAACTAGAACTGTTTAAGGGCGTCCAAGAGCCCACCTACAAATTTAATCTTTGAAAAGGTCATCGTCCGCTTTAAAGTCCATTTGATTGTAAAGTATATTTTCGATGTCCCACTCATCAGCGAAAAGGAATAAGTTGTAGGAGTAATCAATAATTCCCAGTTCTTGGGTGGAAACAATGTCTTTCGAATGATTTCTAAAAATCCTGCCACCGTCTGACGGATTGAATATTTTATCTTCCGGGAAAACGGAAAGTGCCCATGCATCAAAAATGACGCCAGCCGCCAAGTCCGCCCATAAAGCCTCAAATACGTCCCGGTTCTTTACGCTTAACCGTTGGTCTGTCAAAACCTGCAAAAGCCCCTCTGACGCATGAAGCAATTTTACAGGTGACAAAGCATTAATGACAAATGCGCGCTCCATCAGCTCAAATACTCTCGTGTCAATGCCGTCATCCCATAAGATAGCGATACGTTGTAACCCAACTGTAGGGCGTAGATGAAAGTTCACTTCTCGACTTTGGGGCATTGAAAGTATCGTAAAGGCGCCTTCTTCTTTGGCATCCAAAGATGACTGATATTCTGTGTAGAAAAATCTAGAGTATTGCATTTTATAGAACTCCTATTGGGAGGTTTTAGAAGCTAAGTAGGGAGTCTAGAGTTTGTCAAATTCTGAGTTGGTTGTGGTTCAGTACTGATTTGTTTGAGGCGGAATCAATTTTATGTTGATGCGCGTATTAATTTTTGCTGTAGCTGAGTTTTTTTGCACTCTCTTAAAAAAACGGATTTAAATCATGAGCTTAGGGGTTGATGATTTATGCATGTATTGGTGTTGTATGTGTGTGAAATTGTGTTGAATTGAAGTTGTTCGATTATGATGAATATTATCGAGCCGACTAACGGCTAGGGACTTTGTAGGGCAGATCTTCTGCCAAGGTGCTAGGCTTTTGAAACTCGTTCCATACTATAGGGGTTGAGTAAGCAGTAATAAGAGGTTCATTTTTCTCAGTTCTTTGATCAATAAAATTGAGAGGTAGTGAAAAATGAATAGAAGTGATAGACGCCGTTTAGAAAAGGAGTTCAAGAAGGTGCTTAGCACCGCTGGAGATTGCTGTGGACTTTGTGGTAAAGCTCTTGAGCACAACAGCAAGACTTTCGGTGGTTTTGTCACCGGTTCGCAAATAACTCTCGCAGGAGAATGCTGCGTTAACAAAATGGTGTCTGTTATGGCCTCTGGCGTGTACGTGACGGAAAATATCGATAGCATACCGCGTATAAAACCAAACATTAAAAGTAGTCATGTTACACAGGAGGGCGTAGCGACTGCCATCGCATCGATCCAGTCGCATTTCACTACTTTGGATAAAATGTCCGACCGCGTGATGAGGCAGGCCGGAATCAAAGGTCAGCCTAACAATGTATATCTTGGGGAAATCCCTTGGAAAGCTGATGACTCAGATTGGTTTAAGGCCCACCCCAACCGTTCACATCGAATGCGACCTATCTATAGCGGGGAGGCGGTTACTCTATCAAAGGAACTAATAATACCTCCACCCCTTGAAAATCATCGTTATGAGATTCTTGTACGACAAGTTGAGGTTGGTAAAAGGATTCGTACGGTTTTTTGCAGAAATACAAAAGCTTATATTCCAGATGAGGAAGAGGTCATTCACGCAATCTTCGATATCGTATCTAGGTCGGGCACTACTGGAGTACTTACCTTTAACGAGGTAGAGGCATTAGCGGTAAGATATAATATCTCTCTTTCTGCCAAGCCCCATTAATTCGGCGGGTTCTAGGGAGGACTTGGATGTCAAGTAGAGCACTCCCTCCACTGAACTGCCGTGCTTGAGTTGATACTGATGGAATGATTTGTCCGTCGGGGTTATCGTGTTTGGATGGCTGCTATGGAGTTGGGTAGTGGCATGAGATTACAGGGGAAGTGTGGCTTGCAGTCTGGGGTATGCAACACGGAGCTTGCGCTATGCGTTGCTTGGTTCCGGATTACAGACGACTGGCGGCCCAGCACCGTTATCACAAAAACCTTAGCGGAAGCAGGCTCAACTACGTGTTTATCATCAACTCTGACCAGGATCATATGCGTGCTTTACATGGTCTATGGGAAGCGATCTGTACGACTTATAAAATCTACCAAATCAAGCGTAGGATGGCCGCTAACTGTTGTCGCTAATCGAAGTTCCTCGGCGTGCTCTACATTCAACATGCCTCAGACGAACCTTTTGATCTGTTGCGGGGCGCAAGAGAGATAAGCACACGAATATCAGTAGATTTTATATACTTATGTGATGATAAAGTTATAAATAGGTCTCGTCTAAGTGTTGGAGTTTGTTCTGCGTATTTGGCTAAAGCAGTATAGCTGAGGCTCCCTCCGAAACACACCTGTGTCTGGATGATTTTTAGCTGTGACTAACTCCGTTGGTTTGAGCTAAAAATATCCCTACATGTCTTTTTTAGTTTGTAGAGCAAAGAGTTGGTGTTCCAGTACTTTTAGTGCCTTCCTGATTTCGTCAATCTGATCACTGTTGCGACCTTTCGTTTGGATCTGATTGCGATAGCAAAAATCTAATAGTGAGTTCTTGGTTTGCTCGATATCATCTTTAGTTGAGTTTAATTTTTGAAGGTTATCATCCGAGGTTAACAATTTGTACTCCTCATCAACATATGTCCAGACAGATCTTGGATCGCGATGCCCGGTCTTTCTTATGACTACTCTTGAAACATCATCGCGCAATGCAGGCGTAAGCTCCCGAGCGAATTCAGGGTTGGTGTTAAACCTAAGAAGCAGTTCTGCCTTGACTTCGCGCGTTATAAAACGATGGCGAAACATAGAAAGGCACATTTTTATATTTCTGAATCCAGCACTTTCACATAGCCGATCAAATTCTTTGGTGATAGAGCTTTTGTTAAGTGTCCCGCCATTTTCTCCTAGCAAAACACGATTGGGCTCTCTAATGGTAATATGTGTTTCGTTCAGAAAATTTATGAATGAAGATCTATCATCAAAATACGTTTGAAGTGTTACGGCGAGATTCAAGTTTATTTTAAGGCGTCGTGTAAGTTTATAGTTTCTCGTTTTTTTGGTCGGAAGGAGGATTATTAGGCTCTCCATGATGTTTGCGTTCTCTTCAAGAGGCATGTCATAAAGCTCTTCAGGCCGCAGTCCGAAACTGGTCATCATATTGACAACAAACATGCGTCTGCTGAACAAATATTTTAAGTTCGCTTCAAATAGTTCAACGTTATTTATTTCTTTGAGTTTTGAGCGAGCGGGCAATTTAGATGTGATATGACGTCTAAATATTTCATCGCGGATCTTTGCGATAAATGTGTCTGGTATTGCAAATTTGTCATTGATAGGTGATGACTTCGCCACTAAAAGTGGGTGCCAAATATAGGGCTTGGTACTTCTAGGTGAAAGACGCCACTCTACAGTGATACGTGGATGCTCAGATGAAACACCAATCAAAGGTGTCTCGGTTTGCAGCGGGTGCTTTTCCTGTACCCACATCAGAAAGTATAAGCTCGTTAGCTGAATACTACGAACGTGGGCTTTAGATCTTGATTTCTCCTCAATGCCTCCTTGGGGTGTTTTTGTTTCTTCACTGAGTTCTGTGGTGAGGCTTTTAAAATAGGTATCACTGAAGTCGTAAAAACTGATGTCTCGGGAATAACAAAATCTGATTAAGTGGGTGATTAAAGTTGCATTCGTTTTGGCAGATTCGTGTCCGGTACTACGGTTTGCAGTTTCAGCAAGCCAAATATTGACGAGGTGACATGGATAGCCGTTAGGCCAAAACATCAAGGGGAGTTCGGGTATTTCAAGGTAAGTAACGAGATGTCGACTACCCTTCATAGCAGGCGTAGCTCCTGAAGGTAGTCGAACATTTGATAAAATTCTATAGAGTTGAGTCATTATGTCTTTCCTCCCTTGACTAGATGAAGTGAGGCACTTTCTCGGGGGGCGTGTGATGTGATTTGTGAGTATTTTCCCACTGAAACATTTAAGAAGTTACTTATTTTTAAGCGCAGAAAGTCTGATAATGAAGGGTCAGATAGCAATGAACGTAAAAAATCATAGGATTCCAGGTAAGCCATAGCACATAGATGAGCTTCCAGTAGCGCTCTTTTCTCCAGTTCTTTTACACTTACTGACGTGTCTTGCAAACGTGTCTTGGCGGTGATTTCAGCGAAGGCTTGGAGTCTTAAATCCTTTAGATATTCCCAGGTTGTTAAATAATGATTGGGGGTGGTTAAACTTCTATTGTTTAGTGCCTGTTGCTTAATAGTGTTATAGGATTTTTTGACAAAACAGCCAGGAACTTCAAGGTTCATAAAGCTTCTGAAATCAGATAGAAAACTTGTCTGATTATTTGTGGGTTTGGTTTGGTGGCTAATTATGTTTATTAACCATCTGATTCTTGCTTCTAGGTTTTGCTCAGTTGTATCTCTCATCAATCTCTCCATTGAATCGTACGGCAAAATCAAGAGTGGTAAGCGAGCCGTCACTATCTTTGATTTCTAATGTGTACACTGTACTTTTATAAATATCAGAGCGTTGCATTGCACCCAGAAAATGGTAAAATTTATCCTTTGACAGAGCAGAGATTTCCGAAACATCAAAGTGTTCACAGATATATGAGTATAGCGCGCAAAGCCCATTGTTTCCTGATTTCAACAGCACCCCGTTCTCCAAGGAGAGCAGTTTGTCAGCAATACACTCACTTTCATACCTGACACTTTCCGGATCGTCGTGAGAAAAAGAAATATAAGCATCTAGGTCTTCGAGGTTTGTGTGTCCGGCTGCATAGCTCAAAATGCTTCTAAGTTTATTGTCGTGGTGTTTATACATAATCAAAAGAAAGAATTTTCGCATCTCATGTATGCGAATAACCCACGGGGTTCCGTTCTCATCGTTTGGAAGGTTGTGCAGTGCACAAAAGGTATCAATGGATTTGTTTAGCGTATAGCTTAGTGCTTTCCCAGTGGGCGCCTTTAAATAATGGTCTGGAATATAGAAGAGGTAATCCCTGATCGGGCCGCTTTTGTCAGCGTAGATTTTAGATAGTTCAGATCCCATTACTTGAAGAAGTTGTATCGCGCGCGCGGCCACAGATGGAATAGGGCGAGTTATCGTTTGCCTTGCACCCATCATTCCGCTCTTTTCTAGCTCTTGTATCAGGAGGGCTCCCCCACCCTCGAACTCACTGATCAAGCAGTTTCTTTTCAGTTTATGAATCTCCCCATCCCTAATTGGTTTGCACATCCCAATTAGTAATGCACAAGCCCCGTAGAATGCTTCATGGAGTATTTTGAAGCTAATCCCCTTATCGATGTTATGATTGCGCACATTTGATGTGAGAGATACGACATTGAATCTTTCACATAGAGACTGTGAGGGGATGTTTGGTGTATCTGGGGTCAACCATTTTTGTCGGGTGTTTTCGAAAAGCTCATTCATTCTTTTAGTTAAAAAGGTAAGGCTTCTAATTTCTCTTATTGCAGTGTAGTTCCTAGCATAATGCAGGACTGCTTGCACAATGGTGGGCCCATATACAACAACCATTTCAGACGCCTTTTGAATTGCATTTAAACCAACCTCAATCGGTATAAGGCGGGTGTGGCCATCCAGTCGCAATTTTGAAGTGCTAGTTTTCTCGAATGCACTATTGGCAATGTGAGGAATTTCATCTGGAATTAACGAGTGGGCTGAAAAGAGTATTTTCAACTGGCGCTTATGCATTCGCATGGTCTGCCTTGTAATTGTCTCGTCCTTGGATTTAGGACTCCTGCGAGGCACCGGTGGCGGCGCTGTGGTGTAACCCGTATTCGCGCGATTGGCCGGCCTATCGAATTGATCCAAGAATACGCCCATACTGGAATACCTATCCAGAACGGGGTAAGAACAGCCTAAAATTTGATGTAAATGGCGTCTTGAAATAATCAGGAGCTTCCTCCTTTTACTGTGCACAATCCCATTTTTTCTGGACAACCATAAGAAGGTGTCGGATATAAATTTTTTATCTAAATGATACGGGTCTCTAAGCAATTCTTTAAGGGGGATGTCGCTTTCAATGTTTTCGTGCGCTGTGGCGATGAATCTTTCCTTCAGTTTTAGAGTATTTATAATGCCTCCTGAAGCAAACTCTTCAAAATACCCAACTAAATGATCCTCAGTGATCAATCTGAAGCCATGTTTTTGAGGTGCAAAGACAGAGCCATGAAGTACAAGCCAGCGTGAAAAATTAATTATGGCTTCGACTGCTATAATCCACTGTCTGGCAGTTTTAAGATCGCCGGTCAAACTCCCCATCCTCAAATGAAAGGCAATTTTCTGTAGTGGGAATAATAGTTTTTGGTTTTGAGGATCGGTCAGCAATGATCCATCTGGCATCGGTGCATCAAACTTTAATTTAATGATTTCATTGTTTCGTTGTTCGTCGATAATTTCCCAGAGCTTGCTTCCAATACTTCCCGAAACGAGCCAGTCAGCTTTATAGTCTGTATGGGCAGCTGTCCCAAGTTTTCTCGCTTGGGTAATAAGGTAATTGATGCTGTCGGCCTCGTTGATGCCAGTAGCTTTTCTGCGCGGCAATTGAAACCTCCGATATTTCTAGAGCTTTCCAGATTTAGTTCCAATCTCGACAAAACAGCTAAGATATTTCGGCATTAAAGAGATCGCTTCCTTATGCGCTTCTTTTAGCTCATAGAATGAGTCTCCAACGAAGCGACTGGCAATCCGAAAGTCGACTTCTGTAGCGCTGTCAATATCAATCTCTGCGGCACGTCTGAATAACTCTGCTACACTTGCTAAAGACCTTGGGCTGAGTCCCGTAACCGGATTGATAATATATTGCTTATTCGGTGATAAGGTGAGGGCTTTCTGCTCATAGGCATATAAAGCCGCTAACGTATGAGAAGAGACTCCAAGGTTGAGATCGCCCGGCTGTGTAGGTCGTTGGTAGGTTTCTCCTTGAGTCGCGTCTTTTTGGTATTTTGATAACCTCTTTTTCGCGATCCTACTAAATGGATCAATTCCTGCGGCTTCGTTCAATATTTTATATATGAACTCGTGAAGGTCGCTCTCCGACTCAAAGTCACTGGCATCCAGCATCCAGGGAGTTCCCTCATTTGCTACGACAAGAATTTTTTGCTGCAGAATTCTGAGCGTTCGATTCGCAAACCTCTTTACCAGCCATGCAGGTATATAATTTGTTTCAACGACAGCGGGAGTGTTTCCTAGAATCATCGAGGTAAGTGCTAAACTTCCAGAGCGCAGGAATGCTAGTATCCCTTGGGAGGCACGAATGGTACCAAGGGAGAATTTGAGTTTTCCACTTTGAACGTCAATGTCTCTTGAAATGCGTTCTAACAGTGAGTTTTTCGGGTTGGACAGGCTTTTGTTGTTGGGGGACGTATTTATACTTTTTGCGCTGATATAAATGAATAGACGTCTCCAGTCAGGGCGGCCGCTAAGTTTCAGCTGTTCCCGAAGCTTGCCAGTGGCCTCAATGACAGTTGCAATAATACGGCGGCTTGTCTGGTTTAGATATGAATGTTTCCTGCTTTGTGCTCTCGGTTTTGATATAGAGAACCGAACCCTGTCCAGTTCCGTGTCAACCAACAAGTATGAATCATTGTTTTTCATGTATAAATCAGCAAGCGAAATCCCTTCGGGAGTGAAAACTGGATTATTCATTACTAGTATTGCAGAGGCTGCGTGGCAATCAACGATACTTAAATAACCCATTAGCCGATTCAGGTACTCATTTGCACTGCTGGCCTTTATATAATTTTGAGGGCAGATTTCTTTTGCTTGTTTGTAAAGCGCTCGAATTCTTTTCGATTTGAGGGATCTTCCAAAGTCGGTTTTTCTTATTTGATTTCCGTTAATTTCCTTAATAAGTCCAGTGTCTATATGGTGTTTGCATACAGCTAAGAACCAATTGAAAGCAAGTGGATTGTGTATGTCGCAAACATGCTTGCCAGCATTACAATAATTTCTGGAAGCGATTGAGTCTTCTAACTCGACCACTGGGATCTTCGCGATGATGTCTCTGCCTATCGTGTGCGCTTCTAGCATTTCATCCCAATAGTTAGTCAAGGCAGTTGATATTTCGTTGCAAGTCTTTTCTAGGCCGCTTTTGAAGTTGGAGAGGTAAACATCATCTGCTTGACTTAAATCTCTTTCGATCAAAAATTTCTTCGGAAGAATTTCGCCAATTGTTGTTGCGGAAGCTATTGCTTTACTTTGAAATTTAAACGGTGGAATTTTTGACTCATTTTTCAAAGTGGTATTCGAAAGACGTGTGGAAGGAAGTGTTACCCGGGTCGGTATTACGCCTATTTGTTTAAGTTCTTTGTAGAACCTAGAGATGCATTCCCAGTATGTTATGCGTGTTTCGTATGTAACATCGGTCATATGAAGCACGGTTTCAAAATGAGTGATAATTAAGTTTTGCCACGCTGAGGCTTCGTCGTGTTTCGGCCATACCTTTAATTTTTTGTTATGTAGCATTACACGTAATGCTTCTAAAATATTGCCATAAGACGACTCGCTCAATCTCTCACATAAGCTTCTCGCACAATCCACTAAAATCTCAACATGTCGTAGAGTTAGAAACTTTGGACGAGTGATGGTTTGCGTCCGCGTTCCCTTAAGAGCACTCGCGCATGGCCATTCGAAAACCATCTTCGTTGCTGTGATTTGGCAGGTCAGCATCATCGTAGCCCATCAAGGCGTATGTGCATTTAGGCTAGATCGCCCTCGGCTGGTGTCAAACTCAAATGTCAATCAGAGGTTTAAGTATCTGAATAATATAGCTATTAAGTGTAGAGTGTTTTTCTTGTCTAGAAAACGTCGGTGACCAGGTCAGGCATGCACTCGCGAACCATCTGCATGGCGTCCACCCCGTTATCGGTTTCACCAACGACTTTAAAACCTTCGTGTTCCAGCAACATGCGAACGGCAAGTCGGATGACAGGGTGATCGTCGACGATAAAAACGGAGTTCATAATCAAATCCCATGCGAGCTCAAATAAAGCGCGCACCTTAGCTCAGATAGTTGAGGGGACGTACGAATGGGTGTGCCTGTAGTCGTAATATA
Source organism: Pseudomonas reinekei (assembly GCF_001945365.1). GTDB lineage: Bacteria > Pseudomonadota > Gammaproteobacteria > Pseudomonadales > Pseudomonadaceae > Aquipseudomonas > Aquipseudomonas reinekei. The sequence goes on along the minus strand of NZ_MSTQ01000013.1, from coordinate 71,053 downwards.
GGAATCGTCCTACAAATGATAGGGAATAGGCTTACGTATCAACTAGGTTTTTAATGGGGATGAATAAAAGTCGTGTTTGCTTGCAATTGTTGCGGAGTGATTGTTTGGTTTTGCCTTCACTTGAGTTTTTATGACGGTCCTATGTTTAAGGTAAGGTCAATAGGTGTGTGAATTCAGATTGTTTCAATGGTTTTATCAAATATCCCAGTAACGGCAGGTCATGAATGTTTGCCGTGCTTTCTATACCGTCCAGCTCTGCGGAAGTCAGGCTGCTCAGTAAAATGGCTTTCCTGATCATTCCAAGTTGACTGGCAAGTTTGACCAGGTCAATACCGAGCATGTCGGGCAGACATTGGTCACACAAAAGAATATCGAACGGTTGTTCAGCGCTAAGCATTTCCTGCAAAGCACCATGAGCACTGTCGGTTGTAATCAATCGGTAAAAACCGAAACTCTCGAGTAAATATTGTGTTGCCTTAAGCTGAAATGGATGGTCTTCCACCAGCAAGATGCGCAGATTGTCCTTGGTCATGTTATTCACGCTTATTTGTTGTACGAAAATAGTCGTGATTGTTTCGCGACAACATAGAGCAATCGATCAGTTCACTCGACTTCAACTGTAGGGATATTCCGCGAACGTTGAATGCACTTGAATTTTTTGCGGTTGATCGGCCATTACCGACGACGTAATGGCCGATCAGCAGATTCAGTTCAGTGACTGGAACGTCCGGTCATTTCCAGCGCCATATCGCTGGCGTAGCTGTCGGTCATGCCGGCGATGAAGTCGATCATCCGTAGAAACGAGGTGTGTAAAGGGCCGTTCGGGTCGGGCGCATTGTTGCCCAGCAGATCGAGAATCCGCCGACTCTTGAACGATGGCGTTCGACCGCCATGTTGCTCGAGTGCCGCACCGCAGAAGGCGTTAAGCAAGATTTCCAACGTGGTGTAGGCGCCGATTTCGTGCAAGGTCTTGCGTTTGTCCTGGAAGATTTTTTTACGCGCCATGTCTTTTGCGTTCAGGACACACCGTTTGGCCGGGCCGTGCATGTGCTCAACCAGATCCCCAGGCAGCGTACCGGCCAGCAATGTGTCCTGCTGTTCGACAAAGGCGCGGGCAGCGGCATTGGTCAAGTGCTCGATGGCCTTGCCGCGCAGGATCGCCAGTTTGCGTCGACGTGAATCCCTGGGGCCGAGCTGACGATAGGTTTCCGGCAGATCGTCACCCACCAGGTCCAGCAACAGCGACTCGACTTCGGCGTATTCCAGCAACTCCATTTCCAGGCCGTCTTCAAGATCGATCAACGCGTAGCAGATGTCATCGGCGGCCTCCATCAGGTACACCAGCGGATGGCGCGCCCAGCGTTGCTCCTCAAGTTGTGGCAAGCCCAGTTTCTGGGCGATCTGCTCGAGCAGCGGCAGCTCACTCTGGTAGCAGCCGAATTTGTGCTTTTTGTATCCCAGCGAATCGGCATGCTTGGCCGTCCACGGGTATTTCAGGTACGTGCCGAGCGTGGCGTAGGTCAGTCGCGTGCCACCATCGAACTGGTGATACTCCAGCTGAGTCAGAACTCGAAAGCCTTGGGCGTTGCCCTCGAAATTAAGGAAGTCATTGCGCTCGGCTTCACTCATCGCGTCCAGCCAGCCACGCCCCGCAGCCTGCTGGAACCAGTGACGAATCGCATCTTCGCCAGAGTGTCCGAACGGCGGGTTGCCGATGTCATGGGCCAGGCAGGCCGATTGCACGACCATTCCCAGATCACTGGGTTCGCACCAGTCGGGCAAGGCGCTGCGAATGGTTTCGCCGACACGCATACCCAGCGACCGGCCGACACAACTGACTTCCAGTGAATGCGTCAGGCGCGTATGAATGTGGTCGTTGCTCGACACCGGATGAACCTGGGTTTTGCGTCCGAGGCGACGGAACGCACCTGAGAAGATGATCCGGTCATGGTCTTTGTGAAAAGGGCTGCGGCCGAGTTCTTGCGGGCTGTGCAGCGGCTTTCCGAGGCGTTCGCGGGTAAGCAGGGTATGCCAATCCAAGGCTGTTTCTCTCCGTCAGGTGACTGAGGGCCTAGCTTCCCGGTTCGCACCCCGACCTGCAAGGGGCAAGAGGCTGTTCTTAATACGCCGGGGAATGCGTTGAGAGCATTCCTACAGTCCGACGGCGTCGATATCGATAAGCAGCAAGCGTTCGCCATTGTCGAAAAACTGCCCCGCGGTCAGGCAGTACTGGTTGCTGGTGGCATCGCGATAGGTGTTGGACAGCGTCAGCCGGCGCTCATCCCAGCCTTCTGCGAGCAAGTGATAGAAGTAGGGGCGCCAGGACCAGTTATGACCCAGATAACGGCTGTCGGCGACCCAACCATTGTTGCGCCATTCCAGGTTCGGCGTCAGTTGAGTGCCGTGACGGTCACACTGGTAGAAGCGCAATAACCAGGGAAAGGCGTCCAGTTGCGGCAGCGCGCTCAGGGGCGCGCGGGTCTGGGCCCAGGCTTGCAGGATCGCCATCAGTTCACTCAGTTGTTGGCGCATGATTTTCAGGCGTCCGCGTTCTGTGAGTTTTTGCTGAACGTAGCGCTGTCGCAGTTGAGCAAATTTTTCGACGAAGGCCCCGGTGGCAAAGAATTGTTCTTGTGCCCCGGCGAACAGAAAACCCTGCACATAGCGCGATCCGCATTCCAGAGCAAAGTGGAGCTGAGCTTCGGTTTCCACGCCTTCGGCGATAATCCAGCAACCGGTTTTCTCGGCCATCTGCGCCAGGGCCTTGACCACATCACTGCTCGGCCCGCCCAGCGCGGCGGCCTGGAACAGGCGCATGTCGAGTTTGAGGATGTCCGGTTGCAGCGCCAGGACGCGATCGAGTTGCGAGTAGCCGGCGCCGAAATCATCGATGGCAATCCGCGCCCCAGCCAGTCGGTAGCGCGCGACCACGTGCGCCAGGCGCTGGATGTCGCCACCCAGTTCGGTGATCTCGAAAACGATTCGCCGTGGGTCGACGTCATGTCTTGCCAGTTGCTTGAGGCTTGGAAGTGGTTGATCGGGGCGCAGGCGGCTGATCCAGCGCGGGGAAATGTTCAGGCTTAGAAACCAGTCCGGCGGGGCCTCATGTAACCGGCTCAAGGCGTTATCGCGCAGCTGGCGATCGAGACGACGAAGCGAAATGGCGTTGGTTCTTGGGTCGGCGAACAGGGGGCCCACGGACGCCAATTGCCCATCGCCGTGACGCAGGCGTCCCAGTGCTTCGACGCCGGCGATACGGCCGGTCGCGGTATCGATGAACGGCTGAAAGCAGGCAAGCGGTTGCCCGTCGATCACAAGGCCTCCTTAGTAGATCTTGTTTTTGGGGTTGGGCTGGGCACCGGGTAGGCACGCAGGATTGACCCCCTTGATAAAGAGGTTCATCCCGCGGGTGTTGCAAGAATGCAGCCAGATAGTGGTCGCTTAGTTTTTACGCGAGGAGCCCTGTATGATCAATTTGATCAGCGGCCCCAATGTGGTGCCCAGACGAACCAGACGCGTCAGGCTGGTGACCCCGCCGCCATGTTTTGCACCCTTGCCGGTCAAAAAACCGAGCAAGGTCACGGCGGCCACGCCCCACAGCGGGGCGTGCTTGATGCCGAAGCCGTCTTGCAGGTTCTGCGTCATCCCGCGAACACGCTGCAGGGGTTGCAGCAGTTGCGCGGACTCGTGACGGATTTCCTGGCGATGCATTTCCATGCGCAGGCGGATCAACGCCTTGCGCATTTCCGTGCGCGAACTGTTGCTCGGGAGTTCAGGCAGGTTCATGGCAGCAGGCGCTCCCGATCATTGGCCAGTTCTTCCAGGGTGCCATGGAAGGGCGAGGATTCGTCGAAAATGGCTGCTCTGAGGCGCATGCCGCAGAAGATCGCCGCCAGGGTATAGAACACGCAAAGCCCGATGATGGCCGCCAGTCTATAGGTGTCCCAAAACAGGATCAGCACCAGCGTCGAAAGCCCCACCAGCAACAGCAGGGCAAATACCAACGCCAGGCCTGCAAATAACAGCAGGCTTACGGTGCGGGCCTTTTGCTCCTGCAATTCGATGCCAAAGAGTTCGACATGACTGTGCAGCAAACCAAGGAACGCGGCGCCCAGGCGCCGCGATGAGGAGCCTGTGCCTGTCTCGGACGAGCCGGATTCACCGATTGCCATATCAGCGCCGTGTCGCCAGCAGACCAATCAGGAAGCCCACGCCCGCCGCAATCCCGACCGATTGCCAAGGGTTGGCCTGGACATAATCCTCGGTGGCGGTGACGGCAGCCTTGCCGCGTTCACGCAGGGAGTCCTCGGTCAATTTCAAGGTTTCGCGTGCGCGCAGCAGACTGTCGTGGATCTGGTCTCGCAGCTCATCAGCCTGGTCACCAGCCAGGGACGCGGTGTGCTCCAGCAACCGCTCGGTGTCGCTGACCAGTGTCTGAAAATCGCTCATCAGGATTTCTTGAGCAGTCTTTGCCTTGATGCTGGCCATTGGTGATCTCCATAGGTGGCTTTCTGAATCGTTCGAGTATGAGCCTTGCGCGAAGGTTCAGTACAAATGACTGGTACAACTTTTGCTGTGTCGTGGTGCGCCAGCCTGCGCGAATGCGCTGTTGCCGGGCATGATTTTCGTAAAACCTTAACTCAAACGATCGAAGCCCGGGCAATTGTCCGGGATCGATCGATTTTACGAACCCTGTGCGCCAAAGCGGTTCATCGGGAGTGATTGACTCGATTCGAGACGTCACTACTTGGTGCATGGATTGCCCGCGTGAACTGCTTTGGTGCTTTTTTCAGCCTTTAGGTCTGCCAAATCCATGGAAAATATACAAAGCGCTGTGGACAGCCTGGTCCATAGTTCCAACACGTTGTTCATCCTCATCGGCGCAGTCATGGTGCTGGCGATGCACGCCGGTTTCGCCTTCCTCGAAGTCGGAACGGTCCGGCAAAAAAACCAGGTCAACGCATTGTCGAAAATTCTCAGTGACTTTGCGATTTCGACGTTGGCTTACTTCTTTATAGGCTATTGGATTTCCTACGGCGTCACCTTTATGCAACCGGCGGCGGTGATCAATGCCGATCACGGTTACGGTCTGGTGAAGTTTTTCTTTTTGCTGACCTTCGCCGCGGCGATCCCGGCGATCATCTCCGGTGGTATCGCCGAGCGTGCGCGGTTCGTTCCGCAACTGTGCGCGACAGCACTGATCGTGGCGTTCATCTACCCGTTCTTCGAAGGCATGATCTGGAATGGCAACTTTGGTTTGCAGGCCTGGTTGCTGGCGCAGTTCGGTGCCGGTTTCCATGACTTTGCCGGCTCGGTAGTGGTCCATGCCATGGGCGGCTGGCTGGCGCTGGCGGCGGTGTTGTTGTTGGGGCCACGCAATGGGCGCTATCGCGAAGGGCGCTTGGTTGCGTTCGCGCCGTCGAGTATTCCGTTCCTGGCATTGGGCTCGTGGATTCTCATCGTCGGCTGGTTCGGGTTCAACGTGATGAGTGCGCAAACGCTGCAAGGGGTGAGCGGGCTGGTGGCCGTCAATTCGCTGATGGCCATGGTCGGCGGCACTGTGGCGGCCTTGGTTGTCGGCCGCAACGACCCCGGCTTCCTGCACAACGGCCCATTGGCCGGACTGGTGGCGATCTGCGCCGGTTCCGACCTGATGCATCCGGTCGGGGCGCTGGTGACCGGTGCCATTGCCGGGGCATTGTTCGTCTGGTGCTTTACGGCCGCGCAGGTCAAATGGCAAATCGACGATGTGCTGGGTGTCTGGCCCTTGCATGGCTTGTGCGGGGTGTGGGGTGGCATTGCCTGCGGCATCTTCGGCCAGAGCGCGCTGGGCGGTTTGGGCGGTGTGAGTCTGATCAGTCAGTTGATTGGCACCGCGTTGGGGGTGGTGGTGGCATTGGCCGGCGGCTTTGCGGTGTATGGCACGATCAAGGCGTTCCACGGTTTGCGTTTGAGTCAGGAAGAGGAGTACTACGGCGCGGACCTGTCGGTGCACAAGATCGGCGCGGTCAGTCAGGATTGATGCTTTCTTCGCCTTCGGCCCAGGAATAAAAACCTTGCAGGAGGCGATAGCAGTCCGGGCTACAGAGCAGAAAATGCAATGGCTCGACGGTTTTCCAGGCCAGGCCTAGAATGATCACTTAATTTTTTCGGTTGAGCCCTCATGCTTCCTGAATGTCAGTTGTTCGGCACCTTGGGGTGCCATCTCTGCGAAGTAGCCGAAGCCATGCTGATGGAATTCGTCGAGCGTGGCCTGTTGGTGGAACTGGTGGATATCGCTGAAGACGAAACCTGGTTCGCGGCTTACAGTCTGCGCATTCCGGTATTGCGACGGGTCGACACAGGGGCTGAGCTGGGCTGGCCCTTCAGTGCCGATGAGGTGGTGGCGTTCCTGCGGTAACTAGTTTCACGGCAACGATGTTCCCGCCTGTCGAACTTTACGATTGATCCTCTTGGCTTACAGGTTGGTATTCGGATACTGTATGCGCATACAGTTATTCGCAATGCAGCCTTGCCGCTCCCGGTAACCCGGCGAAAGTGCGCAGGTTCAGGCGTGAGAGGGAAGAATCGTGGTCAATGTCGAGCAATTGAAAAGCAGCGTAAACCTGATGCCGGTGGACGTGGTGCGCGAGGCAGTCCTCGAGTTGCGCCTGGACGGGCTGGTGACGGAGGGAAAAACCCCTTTCAACAAAGTCCACTTCAACACCTGTTTTGCTGAAATCGAAGCCTTGTTCCAGCGTGCTGGCTATCACCGGCAACTGGACGTCGTGGGTTATCAGGGCTTGTTGTATGCGATTTATGATCCGGGACGGTGGGAAGCGGTCGATGTGCTGCGCTGGCTGAAGGAGTACACCGAAGCGGCGGCGCGCACGCAGATTCCGGCCTGAAGAATCTGCGCTAGGTTCGACCCCCGTTGCTGTTGGATAATGCCGCTCTGCATCGAGGGTTAGAACGTTCGTATGTCCACTTCATCTTTTTCTGCCGCACACAGCCAGGCCAGCACACTCTATTTACCGGCTGGCCCGTGGCGGACCGTAATCGACTGTCTGTGCGAGCACTTCAGCGCCATCAGCCGTGAGCAATGGCTGGACAGGGTCGCCCGTGGCCGCGTTCTCGATGGACACGGCATGCCAATCGCCCTTGATCTGCCGTACAAGGAAGGTTTGCGGATTCACTATTTTCGCGAAGTGCCGGACGAAAAACCCATCCCGGTGACTGAGTCGATTCTGTATGCAGATGAACATCTGGTGGTGGCAGATAAACCACATTTTCTCCCGGTGACGCCGGCCGGTGAGTATGTGGAGCAGACTTTGCTCAGGCGGCTGATCCGCCGTCTGGATAATCCGCATCTGGTGCCGCTGCATCGCATCGATCGCCATACCGCTGGCCTGGTGCTGTTTTCCGCCAACCCGCAAAGTCGCTCGGCGTATCAATCCCTGTTTCCAACCCGGCAGATTGAAAAGCGCTACGAAGCCATTGCCCGGGCATTACCTGATCTGTCTTTTCCGTTGGTCCATAAAAGCCGGCTCATTGATGGCGAGCCATTCTTCCGCATGCAGGAAGGTCCGGGCGTCAGCAATACCGAGACGGCGGTTGAGGTCAGGGAGAAAAATGGCGATCTGTGGCGTTACGGCCTCTATCCGGTGACGGGCAAGAAGCATCAGTTACGTGTGCACATGACGGCCTTGGGCGCGAGTATCTGCAACGATCCGTTTTATCCACAGGTACTCAGGGACGCGACAGACGACTACGCCAATCCTTTGAAACTGCTGGCGCAAGGGTTGAAGTTTGTCGATCCGGTGACCGGGGAGGAGCGAGAGTTCGAGAGCGCAATCACCCTGCAATGGTGATAGTGATACGGAAAAAATCGAATTTCCACGCTGGTTTACAGTCATTTGAACAGGCACCACGAATGTGGCGTTCAATGATCTCGGTACCGCCAGTGAGTTTCCCGGGCAGTGCAGAGACTTTCCAAGCCAGGAGATACTCATGAAACGTACCGTTTTTGCTGGAATGTTCATTTGCGCTGCAATGTTGGCCTCTCCCGCATTCGCTGCGGACAGCGATCTTTGCACCATCAAGCTTCAGGAACTCAAGGACAAAGTCACCAGCCTGCCAGCGACGTCCGAAAACACCACGATGGAAATCAAGCGGATGCAGGCAAGCGCTGAAGCGGCCCGTGCCGCCAATGATGACAAGAAGTGCATCACCGAGGCCACGCAGGCACTGACTCGTGCGGATAAACTGAACAGCGAGCCGAATCCGTAGCCTCTCGAACTTAAACAGCAAACAAAAAAATGCCCCGACTGATCGGGGCTTTTTTGTATCCGGTGATGCCGCCAGGATTACAGCTCCTTGACGGTACGAACCTGATCCTTGTTGATGCGCGTCTGCTTGCCATCCAGTTGTTCGAATTCGTAGAAGCCCGATTCGTCATCGTAGTTTGGCGTGTCGACAGCCTGGATTTCGCGACCGTCATTCAAGGTGATCACTGTAGGCGATGCGCAGCCGGCGAGGGTAGCGAGGCCCAGTGCGAGCATGAAAGTGGCGAGGGTCCGTTGAGTCATGGGTGTGTCTCCGAAAATGAATTCTTTTGGTTACTGAGCTTGAGACGTAAACAGCGCCCGCAAGTTCCTTGCGTAGTGTCAGTCTGACACAGTGTTGTGCGTGCTTAACAGTTCCGGCGTATTCAGATTGGCCAGGCGCGGGTCATTGTCGGGGCACTGCAAGGCAATCGCGCCCAGTTTGCGCATCACTCGTCCCGGGCTGCGCTCACCCTCGTGCCAGGCACTCTCGAAGTGCGTGCGCAGTGCCACAGGGATAACGCACAGCAACGGTTCCCAGTGCTCGTCATGCCACAACATCAAGGGTTTGTCTGGATGCTGGCTGGCGGTTTCGCGCATGTTGGCAAGCAGGGCTGCATCGATGCGCGGCACGTCACAAGGCAATACCACCAGTTGCGGATGCCGCGCTGCTTTCAGGCCCGCTCGAATCCCGGCCAGAGGCCCTGGAAAGTCACCTTCATCGTCATGCACCAACTGGTCGGCGTAGGCGGCGTACTTTTCCTGATTGCGGTTACAGGAAATGATCAGGTCGTCGCTCAGGAGGCGGGTCTTGCGATGCAAATGCGCTATCAGCGGCTCACCGTGCCATTCCAGCAACCCTTTATCCTGCCCGCCCATGCGCTGGCCGCGCCCGCCTGCCAGGAGCAGAATCGAGCAGGGTGGCAATTGTGCATTCAAAGTCATGGCAGTTCTCCATGGGGGCGGCGGAAAAAGGGAGCGCTGTGATATAACACCGGGCTGTTTCTCCTACAACTGGACGAGCCTATGAAAGCCAAGGCTGATACACCTTTCGCGCCGCTGAACATTGCAGTTTTGACGGTCAGCGATACCCGTACCCTGGAAACCGATACCTCAGGCCAGGTCTTCGTTGACCGATTGACGGCAGCCGGCCATAACCTGGCTTCCCGTGTACTGCTTAAAGATGATCTTTACAAAATTCGTGCGCAAGTTGCCAACTGGATTGCCGACGATGTCGTGCAGGTCGTGCTGATCACGGGTGGCACCGGTTTTACCGGTCGCGACAGTACGCCAGAGGCGGTGAGCTGCCTGCTCGACAAACAAGTCGATGGTTTTGGCGAACTGTTCCGGCAGATTTCCGTGGCGGACATCGGCACGTCGACTGTCCAGTCCCGCGCCCTGGCTGGCCTGGCAAATGGCACGCTGGTCTGCTGCTTGCCGGGTTCGACCAATGCAGTACGCACCGGCTGGGACGGCATTCTTGCCGAGCAGTTGGACTCTCGCCATCGCCCCTGCAACTTCGTCCCTCATTTGAAACAGGCAGCTCCTTGTGAATCCCGTGGGTAAGCCTGGCAAGACCGGCAGCCTGATGCCGGTCGAGACAGCACTGGCGCGGTTGCTGGAAATGGCGGACGCCACACGAGTGCTTGAGCGTGAGCGCTTGCCGTTGGCCCAGGTTCAGGGCCGTGTGTTGGCCGATGATCTGCTGTCGACGCTGGATCTCCCGCCATGGCCAAACAGCGCCATGGACGGCTATGCGCTGCGTACGGCTGACTGGACCGGCGAGCCGCTGGTTGTCAGCCAGAAGATTTATGCCGGCCAGGCTCCCGAGCCTTTGAAACCAGGCACCTGCGCGCGTATTTTCACGGGGGCACCTGTTCCAGCCGGAGCCGATTGTGTCGAGATGCAGGAAAACGCTGAAGTCCTGGCGGACGAGCGAGTCGCATTTATCGAAGCCATTAAACCTGGGCAAAACATTCGTCCACAGGGCCAGGAAACGACTGTCGGTGAACTGGTTTTGCCGGCGGGTACGCGCTTGGGGCCGATCGAGCAAGGTTTGGCTGCGTCGTTGGGTTGCGCCGAGCTGGATGTGGTCCGCAAGGTCCGTGTTGCGGTTCTGTCCACCGGCGATGAATTGATTGAGCCGGGTCAGGCGCTGGGCCCGGGGCAAATCTATAACAGCAACCGTGTGCTGCTCTGCAGTTGGTTGCAGCGTTTGGGTTGTGACGTGGTCGATGCCGGGATTCTTCCTGACAATCTGGACACCACGCGTACGCGACTCGGCGAACTCAAAAATGTCGATCTGATTCTCTCGACCGGTGGAGTATCGGTGGGTGAGGCTGACTTTCTGGGCATTGCCTTGCGTGAAGAAGGTGAGTTGAGTTTGTGGAAGCTCGCCATCAAGCCAGGCAAACCGCTGACATTCGGACATTTCCGTGGCGTTCCGGTCATCGGCCTGCCCGGTAATCCGGCATCGACACTGGTGACCTTTGCCTTGTTGACCCGGCCCTATCTTTTGCGCCGCATGGGCGTCACAGACATCGAGCCATTGAAGGTGCAAGTGCCGTGCGGGTTTGACTGGCCCGTTGCTGGCAACCGGCGCGAATACTTGCGTGGTCGCCTTGAGAACGGCCGGGCGATCATCTACAAAAATCAGAGTTCTGGCGTACTGCGTAGTGCCGCCTGGGCTGACGGACTGGTTGAAGTATTGGAGGGGCGAACGCTGGTTGCAGGTGACAGCGTCAGCTTCATCCCTTTGAGTGAAGTCCTGGTCTGATTCCTACAGCGGTGAAGTCTCGCAAACCCGGTTGTTGAAGCCGGGTTTTGCGTTTTCGGCTGCTTAATGTGCCAGCAACAAAGTGACCAGCTGGTCGAAACGGCTATTGGCGATCCAGCCCAGCAGCCCCAACACCACGGCCGTTCCGCCCGCGGAATAGGCTAGCCTGTGTTTGATGGACTTGACGTCACTGCGCACTTCTTCCATGTCCTTGCGAATGTATTTGAGGTGTGTCTCCAGCTCAATGACACGCGGTTCCATATCGAATTCTCCCTTGGTTTCTTTGCTGCTTGCGAAATCTGCCTGATGATTGGCCCATTTTTCAGCGATGGGTATGACTGGCGTCACTGGCATCCTGTTGTCATGGTTTGGCATGGCACGTCCTTGTGTTTGTCCTGCTGATGACTGAAATCCGTGGACCCCAAGGTGTACCAATCATGGATATTGGTCAATTGAGCCGATTCCTCAGGTTTTGTAAGAAAAATCCCGTCCTTGTAGGACGTGCAGGCCGCCCCCTGGAAAAAAATCATATTCGTGCGACTTTTAAGAGAGGTGGCGAGGTCAACATCTCCTGTACGCCATTTCAAATCCGGGAGTGAACACCATGAGCGAACGCAAGGCGCTGTTGATTCTGCATGGCAAGCAAGCGCTCAACGAGGAAGTGCGCACCGCCGTTCAAGGCAAGCGCGAACAAGGCTGGGAGCTCGCCGTTCGGCTGACCTGGGAGGCTGGCGACGCGCAGCGCCTGGTGCAAGAGGCATTGGCTGCGGGCTATCTGCACATAATTGCCGGCGGGGGGGATGGTACGTTGCGCGATATTGCCGAGGCCATGGCAGCGCAATCGTCGCAGGCGAGCCTGGTGCTGATGCCCTTGGGAACCGCCAATGATTTTGCACGCGCTGCCGGCGTCCCACTGGAGCCCGCAGAGGCGCTGAACCTGCTGGACGTTGCACCGAGCGCCATCGATCTGGGAGAGGTCGGCGGGCAGGTGTTTCTGAACATGGCCACGGGGGGATTTGGCAGTCAGGTCACCGCCAATACCTCCGAGGACTTGAAAAAGGTGCTCGGTGGCGCGGCATATCTATTCACCGGCCTGTCACGGTTCAGTGAGCTGCACGCGGCTTACGGTGAATTACAGGGGCCGGACTTTCACTGGAGCGGCGAGCTGCTGGCTTTGGGTATCGGCAATGGCCGGCAGGCGGGGGGTGGGCATGAGTTATGTCCGCAGGCGCTGGCGGACGATGGATTGCTCGATATCAGCATCTTGCCGGCGCCGCAGGAAGTGGTAGGGACGTTGAAAAACCTGCTGGCGGACGGATTCGGCATCGATAGCATGTTTGTCCGCGCCAGGCTTCCATGGGTCGAGATCAAGGTGGCTGAAGGCTTGTACATCAACCTCGACGGCGAACCGCTGGAAGGCGACAGCCTGCGGTTTTCGGCGCGACCCGGAGCGCTGCGGGTGCATCTGCCCGGAGATTCTCCGCTGTTGAGCGCAAATGAGTTGGTCAATCGTCCAGACTGATGATCTGCTCGCGTACGGCGAACAGCACTAAGCCCGCCACATCGTAGATCTGCAAACGTTTCATGATTTGCGAGCGATGGGTTTCCACAGTCTTGACGCTCAAGCCCAGGCCGTTGGCAATTTCCCGGGTGGATTTTCCGCGCACGATCAAACGCAGGATTTCCAGCTGGCGGGCGGTCAGGTTGTGCGAGTCCGCGGGTTCCGGGTGTTTCTGGTTTCGGGTCAGCGCCTGGTTGATCACCGTATGGGCGATGGCCGGGCTGAGATAACGTTCATTGTTGCGCAAGGCTTCCAGCGCATGTTCCAGTTCGGTAGCGGTGGTGTCCTTGAGCAGATAGCCGTGGGCGCCGGATTCCAGCGCCTGCATGATCAGCGCCGGGTCGGTGTGCATCGACAGGATCAGCACCTTGCTCTGCGGGCGGATCTTTTTCAGTTGCTGCAAGGCTTCGAGGCCGCCGGTCTGCTTCATGGAGAGATCCAGCAGCACGATATCCGGAGAAAGATGCTCGACCATCGCGAGCAATTGCGAGCCGTCATTGGCTTCGCCAATGACGGCATAGCCAGGAAGGTCCATCACCAGGGCGCGCACGCCAGCCCTGATCAGCGAGTGGTCATCCACCAGAAGTAAGTTACAAGTCAATGCATAACCTTATTCGTACTGGCCCGCTCAAGCGCGCGAGGCGCCCAGGGGAAGAGTGCTTCGATTTGGGTGCCTTTGCCCGGCTCGCTGGTCACCGTCAACGTTCCGCCGAGTTGGTTGATCCGTTCCGACATGCCGGCCATCCCGCGCTGCCCCTCGCGGCCCGGATCAATGGCCGGCGCAAACCCCTGACCGTCGTCACTGATTTGCAGGCGCAGACCCTTGGGCAATCGCGTCAGGCAGACCAGCAGGTTCTTTGCCTCGGCATGCCGCAGAATGTTGGTAACCGCTTCCTGGGTGATGCGAAACGCCGCGACGGCCATTTCTTCCGGTATTCCGGTCAGGCGTTGATGGCATTCCAGGCTCCAGTTCACTGGAACGTTGGCCAGCGTTTTAAGCAAATGAGCGCGCAGACTGGCTTCCAGTCCCAGGCTGGTCAATTGCCGGGGATTGAGGATGGCCGATACATCGCGGACTTTGGCGAGAGTTTCTTCCAGCGTGTCGCACAGTACCGCGCATTGTCCCTGAAGCTCTTCCGGCATTCGGCGTTTGAGCCAGTCACTTTGCAGTTTTGCTGCGGTGAGTAACTGGCCGATGTCGTCGTGCAGCTCGCGACTGAGTCGGTGACGCTCGTTCTCCTGGACCTGCAGCAAGCGATCGGCCAGCTCTTGCGGCTGAAACTTGATCGACTTGCGGGACAGGCGATATTGCACCCACACGCAAGCAAGTGACGCGATATTGAGGATCAGCAAGCCCAAAGGCAGGTGAGTTGACAGGCCATAGATAAGCAGGCTGCCGAGCGTCGAGCAGGCACACAGCAAAAGGGTGAACCGGCGAGCATTTTCTCGTGAGGGGGGCCACATGGTGATCGACTTGAGGCTGGCGTACATAGCGGATGGAGCCAATGGAGGTTCGCTGCGGGCAGACCGGTCATGCTGGTTGACGGATCTCTGTTTTGTAGTGTTTTGCATCGACTTCAACGGTACGTACTTCCGATGAGAAATCCGGCCTGAAACTTGAACGTTGCAGTCACCCACAATCACATTGCTATTAATTGACGTCAACTAATGGGCGGCATAATAGCACTGAACATACCGTTGGTCGCGTCGTGATATATGTCCATGGAGTCAGGAAACAAGGCGTTTTGGACTGTATTTCCACAATGGAAAAGTGTGGGTGCTATCGTCGGCAAGATACCCTGGGTCACAGGGGCTTGGCCCGGTTGATGCCAGGTAAACCCTGGTCAGGAGCGGAGGCTAAATTGAGACAAGAAGTTTGAAGGTGTCGTTAATGGATAAGTAATGTTCAATGGCGACCTGAACATGCCCAAGTAATTAGCAGTCATGACCTACATGATGGAACGCGGCTGATTTGATCGAAATCAAGCCTGGCGCTCCATATAGGTGACGAGCGTGAACGGCCGGGAATTAACCGGAGGCTGGAAATGCTGTTGACCGACCTGGAAGGCGAAGGCTTCGATCAGCGTTGTCTGTTCACTTTCATCGAGACTGAGCTGGCCGGTCTTCTGATCGATCAACTCCAGTTGCCAGGCGATCAACGTCAGGCAGTCCTTGAGCGCGCGCAAGGCTTCGTCGTGCAGGTCCATATGATGCTGTGCATGGTTGAGCAAACCATGGATGTGCAACGAAAACTCCGAAACGGCTGCCAGCGCGAGGGCATCCGCCTTGCTGGCGAGCTTGAGAAGGGTGCTGAGCATGCAGTCGATGGCGTCCTTGTCATTGCTGATCAGTTGCAAGTGACTGAGGCACTCCTCGGTTTTGGCCAACAGTGTTTCGGCTTCGACGAGAAACTCAGGGACCCGCTTCGCCCACTCTGTGCGATTGTTCGGCATGCTTATCTCCACAACGTCATGTTAAATGAGGGGATGTCGTGTGTGTCGACGAGGACGACAGTCGTCCCGACGTATCCGGTTCGTCGTGAGATCGCGCTCTGGCCGGCTGGAGTGCAGGCTGGGTAAGTCAAAAGGCTGACTGGCCACGTACTTGCGATCGCACACAAAAGCCTGACTCCATTCATGCAATGAGAATGGCGTCACATTAATGGCTATTGGATATCGCGAATATCAGGTTGCACCTGATTGTTGCTAGGGGAATCCCTTACGCAATGGAACCTGACGCGCAAACTATTGTCGCGGCGCAGGAAGATAGCAGATGAAATCACAGCGCCAGTAAAGCATGATGTTAATGTGACATCAATGTTTGAGCGCGGCATTTTACAGGGGGTCAAGGTCCGGTAAGAACAGCCGATAACCTTCTATTAGTGAATTCATCAGTACAAGCCCAGGAGTGATTGATGGCCGGCATTCTCGATACGGTAGACCAACGTACACAATTGGTGGGTGAGAATCGCCTGGAAATTTTGATGTTCCGGCTTGCCGGGCGACAGTTGTTCGCCATCAACGTGTTCAAAGTACAGGAAGTCCTGCAACTGCCAAAGCTGACCTTGATGCCCCAGCGTCATCCGTTTGTGTGCGGTGTGGTCAATCTGCGTGGTCAGACTCTGCCGGTGATCGACCTGTCCCAGGCGATCGGCATGCGTCCGCTGGTGCCGGGCCCGGGCAGCACGATCATCGTCACTGAGTACAACCGCTCGGTTCAGGCATTCCTGGTCGGTGGCGTGGATCGCATTGTCAACATGAACTGGGAGGCGATTCTGCCGCCTCCGGGCAGCGCCGGTCGCCAGCACTACCTGACGGCCATCAGCAAGGTCGACGATCAATTGGTGGAAATCATCGACGTCGAAAAAGTCCTGGCCGAAATCGTCCCGTACAA
This sequence comes from Pseudomonas reinekei, assembly GCF_001945365.1. Classification (GTDB taxonomy): domain Bacteria; phylum Pseudomonadota; class Gammaproteobacteria; order Pseudomonadales; family Pseudomonadaceae; genus Aquipseudomonas; species Aquipseudomonas reinekei. The sequence goes on along the minus strand of NZ_MSTQ01000013.1, from coordinate 55,020 downwards.
CGCCAAGGTGTCCCGCGACAAACTCGAAGATCCGGTGCTGGAACGCGCCCGTGGTCGTGAAGTGCTGTTGGTCGATGACTCCAATGTGGCGCTGGCACAACTGCGCGATACGTTGGGCCAGTTGGGCGTGAAAATGCATATCGCCAGTGACGGTTTGAAGGCGCTGAACATGCTCAAGGCCTGGGCCGATACGGGTGTGAACATGACCGACAAGCTGCTGATGGTCTTCACCGATGCGGAAATGCCGGAAATGGACGGCTATCGGCTGACCACCGAAATCCGCAACGATCCGCGTTTGCGCGGCCTGTATGTGGTGCTGCACACGTCGCTGTCCGGCAGCTTCAACGACTCGATGGTCAAGAAGGTCGGTTGCGACAATTTCCTCTCCAAATTCCAGCCGGACAAACTCGTCGATGTGGTGCGCCAGCGCCTGATGCTCGACGCCGTGCCGGCGTGATCATGACCAACCCGTAGGGGCCGGTTTGCCGGCGCGGCCTTACCGACCGCATCACCAGCAACCCGGCTCCTGCAAGAACTGCGCGTGCTTCAATCTTCAGCCTTTGATTCAGCGGTCAAGCTCGTATAGGGTGGCGTTTTTGGCCCACCAGGGAGCTGGCTATGCTGCGTCTGAGCGCGCTTTATCGTTATCCGTTGAAATCCGGCAAGGGCGAGATATTGCAACAGGTCAGCCTCGACAAACTCGGACTGGACGGGGATCGACGCTGGATGCTGGTGGACGAGGATAGCGGGCGTTTCCTGACCCAGCGCGCGGTGGCGAAAATGAGTCAGCTGTCGGCACTGTGGAATGCCGAGGGCGGCCTGACCCTTCAGGCTCCCGGCCTCTCTGCTATCGATATCGCCTTACCTGGCAGCGACGCCGAACTGCGCGGTGTGACCATCTGGCGCGATACTTTGCGCGTACCCGATGCTGGTGATGCGGCGAGCGCCTGGGTCAGTGAGTTCATCGGCAAACCGACGCGCCTGGTGCAAGTGCCGCTCGATCGCGCGCGTATCACCCAGGCCGGCTATGGCAAGGACGATGATCAGGTGGCGTTCGCGGACGGTTTTCCGTTGTTGTTGATCGGGCAGGCGTCCCTGGAAGATCTGTCGGAAAAAGTCGGTCGGCCCATGGAAATGTTGAGATTTCGGCCGAACCTGGTGATCGAAGGCAGTGATGCGTTTGCCGAGGATGGCTGGAAGCGCATTCGCATTGGTGATGTCGAGTTCCGTGTAGTCAAGCCGTGCTCACGGTGCATTCTGACCACCATCGACCCACAGACCGGCGAACGCAGCGCGGACCGTGAACCCTTCGCCACCTTGCAGCAATATCGGTCCGAAGCGGATGGCGCAATGTTCGGGCAGAACCTGGTCAATGACAGTAACGGCCGGCTGGAAATCGGCATGCCGGTGACCATCCTTGAATGAAATCCGCTGAATAAAAAATGCCCGTATCCTTGGATACGGGCATTTTTTTGTGGAGCCCGGGATTTTAGCCGCGGTATTCGCACAGATAAGCGGTCTCGACGGACACTTTCAGCTGGAATTTGCTGTTTGCAGGTACGTTGAACTGGCTGCCGGCGGCGAAGGTTTCCCATGCGTCGCTGCCAGGTAGCATGACGGTCAGGGCGCCGGATACCACGTGCATGATTTCACGCTGGGCAGTGCCGAATTCGTATTCACCCGGAGCCATGACGCCGATGGTCGCCGGACCTTCTGCGGTGCCAAAGGCGATCGACTTGACGGTACCGTCGAAGTACTCGTTGACTTTAAACATGGCGATTCCTCGAAAAGGACTAAAAAGGGCCGGCCAGTATGCCCAAGGCCATTGTTGGCGTCACCTGTCTAAAGCGGCAGAACCAGGGGTAACAGTCGTGCGGTATTGCGGGCGTCTTCCAGCGCCCGGTGCTGCTGGCCGGTAAACTGCAGACCGGCCAGTTGCAGGGCGCCATTGAGCCCCAGCGGACGTTCCAGCCGTCGGGCCTTGGCAAAGCGTTGCTTGAGGTTCATGTGCTGTACACGACTCAAAACACTGTCGAGTTGCAGTCGTTGCCATTCCTGCAGCAGTTGCTTGCGGTCGTAATCGCCCCAACTGGCCCAGCCTTCAAGGCGGCTGTGATGCTGGCCGAGCCAGCGCTCGAACAAGGGCCAGACCTCGCCCAAAGGTTGCGCGCTATCGATGTTGGCCTGGGTAATATGCGTCAGGTCTCGGCAAAACGGGGTCAGCAACGGTCGCCGTAACGGTCGGACGAACCGCTGGAAGTGATCCAGTTCCCGTCCCTTGCGATCGACCAGGGTGGCACCGATTTCGATGATTTCCATCTCTGTTACTGGCCAACCACCCTCGTCGGTGGTGGCTTCCAGATCAATGACCAGCCAATGAGGCATCGCAGGGTTCCTGGTATCCGCGTCCTGATAGGTTTTGAGCGTAGCCAAACCCGACGGATCCGCCTAGCGGCTTATTCGACCTCCAGCAGAATCTGGCGATTTTTCACCTGATCACCGACCCGCACCTGCAAGCGCTTGAGTACGCCGTCGATACCGGATTTAAGCGGATGCTCCATCTTCATGGCCTCCAGCACCACCAGCAGTTGGCCTTTGCTGACTGTGCTGCCCTCGCTGACCAGCACGTCGACAATCGCGCCGTCCATCGGCGCCTTGAGCGTGCCGGAGCTGACGTTGGCCTGGCTGCTGACCAAGGCCTGGGTTCGGTCCTCCAGTGTCAGGCTGCCCGGTCGGGTAAACAGGCACAGATGTCTACCTTCGAATCGATAGGCATGGCGTTGGCGGATTCCGTCGATTTCCAGGACGGCCCAGTGTCCGTCGTTGTGGATAACGTTCACTTCAAGCGTGCGGGTGCTGACTTCAATCCGGTACGCCGCGCCCGGTACCGCGTTCACGACCACCGACCACTCCTGATCTTCCAGGCCGAGGCGATAGTGCAGCGGCACACTCGCGTTATTGCGCCATCCGGCCGTTGGAGCGCGATGCGTCTGGGACGAGGCCTGATAGAGCAGGGTAGCGGCAATCGCCAGTTGCTCAGGAGTGGGCGCATAAGGTTGCAAACATTGATGGTCGGCAAAATCCTGGGCGATCAAGCCGGTGCTGAACTCTCCACGAATGAATGCCGGGTGTTGCAGCAGGCTGGCGAGCAGGCGCTGATTGCTTTGTACGCCCAGCAATACGCTGTCCTGCACCGCACGCAGCAGCTTGCGCCGGGCTTCTTCGCGGGTAGCACCATGGGCGATGATCTTGCCCAGCATCGGGTCATAGAAGGGGCTGATGCGCTGACCTTCGATCAGACCGTGGTCGAATCGCACGCTGTCCTGCAAAGCGGGTTCCCAGCCGGCAATGCGTCCGGTTTGCGGAAGGAAACCTTGGGCCGGGTCTTCAGCATATAAGCGCACCTCCATGGCGTGACCGGTGAGCTGCACTTGCTCCTGACGCAATGGCAGCGGTTGTCCATCGGCAATGTTCAACTGCCAGGCCACCAGATCGAGCCCGGTGATCAGCTCCGTCACCGGATGCTCCACCTGCAGGCGCGTGTTCATTTCCAGAAAGTAAAACTGCCCGCGTGCATCGAGCAGGAATTCCACCGTGCCGGCACCGACGTAGTTCACTGCACGCCCGGCCTTGAGCGCCGCTTCGCCCATGGCCTGGCGCAATTCGCCGGTCATTACCGGGCAGGGGGCTTCTTCGATGACTTTCTGGTGCCGGCGCTGGATCGAGCAATCGCGTTCACCGAGGTAGATCAGGTTGCCATGTTGATCGCCGAACAACTGAACCTCAACATGCCGTGGCTCGATCAACGCCTGTTCAAGAATCAGTTCGCCGCTGCCAAACCCGTTCAACGCTTCAGAGCGCGCCGTGCGAATCTGCTCGAGCAAAGCCCCGGCGTCGTGCACCAGACGCATGCCGCGCCCGCCGCCGCCGGCGCTGGCCTTGATCATCAGCGGATAGCCGATGCGTTCGGCTTCGCGCTTCAGGGTCGCGTCATCCTGTTCGGCGCCTTGATAACCCTGAATGCAGGGCACACCCGCTTCGATCATGGCGATTTTCGACAGGCGTTTGCTGCCCATCAGTTCGATGGCTTCAGGACTGGGACCGATGAAAGTGAGGCCGGCCTGATGGCAGGCGCGGGCGAAGCTGGCGTTTTCCGAGAGGAAACCGTAACCGGGATGGATCGCATCGGCGCCGGTGCGCCGGGCGGCGTCAATGATCGCCGGGATGTTCAGGTAGGACTGTTGTACCGGGGCCGGGCCGATGTTGACGGCTTCGTCGGCCATTTGTACGTGCAGTGCTTCGGCATCGGCATCGCTGAACACGGCGACAGTGCGATAACCCAGCGCCTGGGCGGTGCGCTGGATGCGGCAGGCGATTTCACCGCGGTTGGCAATGAGGATTTTGCTGAATCCGGGCATGTTCTGTTCCCTGGGTTTTTGCGGTGAATGTGATGGCCCCATCGCTGTCAAGCGAGCCCCCACACAAAACCTTGTGGGGGCTGGCTCGCCAGCGTTGCTTTTAAGAGGCCCACCCCGGTTTACGCTTCTGCACAAAGGCCATCGTCCCCTCGACGCCTTCAGTCCCGGTTACCGCGTCGCTGAACCACTCGGCTGCCTGGTCGAGCAGCGCATCCGAAGGTTGCCCGGCACTGGCCAGCAACAATTTTTTGGTCGCCGCATTTGCCCCGGGGGCGCAGCAAAGTACATGGGCCAACACCTCATCGAGACGCTCGGCCAAGGCTTGCGGGTCATGTTCGACAAAGTGCACCAGGCCCATTCGCCGCGCCTGGTTGCCATCGAAGCGCGCCGCCGTCAGCGCCAGTCGCCGGGCCTGGGTCAGGCCGATGCGCTGGACCACAAACGGCGCGATTTGCGCCGGCAGCAGGCCGAGGCTGGTTTCCGGCAGGCCGAATTGCGCCGAATGATCGGCCATGGCGATATCGCTGACACAGGCCAGGCCCAGGCCTCCACCGAGCACGGCACCTTGCAGCACGGTGATGACCACTTGCGGCGCGTGTTGCACCTCTTGCAGCAGCGCACCGAACACCCGGTTCAAATCGCGGTGCGCGCTGGAGCCTTGGGCGCGGGCGTTGGCCATGTCCTTGATGTCGCCACCCGCGCAAAAATGCCCACCGGCACCGCCGATGACCAACGCCCGAATAGCGCGGTCATCGTGAATCGCCGCCAGCACTGCGCGCAGTTCGCTCACCATCTGCAAGCTCATGGCATTGCGGCTGTCCGGACGATTGAGGGTGATGTGCAGCACGCCGTTGTGCAGTTCCAGCAGCAGCGTCTGGCAATCGGGTAGCGTGCTCATTTCTTTTTCCCCGGCAGGATGCCCATCAGTTTGCAGATGATCCCCAGCATGATTTCGTCGGCACCGCCGCCAATCGACACCAGCCGCACATCGCGGTAGGCGCGGGCCACCGGGTTGTCCCACATGAAACCCATGCCACCCCAATATTGCAGGCAACTGTCGCTGACTTCGCGGCCCAATCGACCGGCCTTGAGTTTGGCCATGGACGCCAGGCGGGTGACGTCCTGGCCTTTGATGTACTGCTCGGTGGCCTGATAGACCAACGCCCGCAGGCATTCGATTTCGGTTTGCAGTTCGGCCAGGCGGAAGTGAATCACCTGATTGTCGATCAGCGCGTTACCGAAGGTCTTACGCTCCTTGCAATACTCGATGGTGCTGTCGACGCAGTATTCCAGGCCCTTGATCATATTGGCCGCGCCGAACAGGCGTTCCTCCTGGAACTGCAGCATCTGCATCATGAACCCCGCGCCTTCATGGCCGATGCGATTGCGCTGCGGCACGCGCACGTTGTCGAAAAACACCTGAGCGGTTTCCGAACTGCGCATGCCGAGTTTGTCCAGGTGCGAACTGAGGCTGATGCCCGGCGTGTTCATCGGCACCATGATCAATGATTTGTTGATGTGCGGTTTGTCGTCCGACGTGTTGGCCAGCAGGCAGATGAAATCGGCGCTCGGCGAGTTGGTGATCCACATCTTGCTGCCGTTGATCACGTAGTCGTCGCCATCCTTGCGCGCGGTGGTTTTCAATCCGGCCACATCGGAACCGGCACCCACTTCGGAGACGCCAATGCAGCCGACCTGCTCGCCGCTGATGGCCGGGCGCAGGAACTCGTCACGCAGTGCATCGGAGCCGAAACGCGCGAGGGCCGGGGTGCACATGTCGGTCTGCACGCCGATGGACATCGGAATGCCGCCGCAATGAATGGTCCCGAACTCTTCGGCGGCGACAATCGAATAGCTGTAGTCGAGGCCCATGCCGCCGAATTTTTCCGGTTTGGATATGCCCAGCAGGCCAAGGTCGCCGGCCTTGCGGAAGATATCGTGGATCGGAAAACGCCCGGCCTTTTCCCATTCTTCGACGTGGGGGTTGATCTCGTGCTCGACGAATTGGCGGACGGTGCGGCGCAGTGCTTCGTGTTCCTGGGTGAAGATCATTTTTATTGTTCTCCTGATCGCCCTTAGAAGCGGGCTACACCAAAACTGTTGGCTTGCAGCGGCCGCACTTCGGCCTCCTGACAGATATCCAGCAAGTAACCGAGCAAGGTCCGGGTATCGCGCGGGTCGATCAAACCGTCGTCCCACAGGTTGGCGCTGCCGTAGAGCGCCGTGGACTGGCTGTCGAGCTTCTGCGCTGTGACCTGTTCAAGCATGTCGAGCATTTTCGGATCAGGCACCAGCCCGTCCTTGGCCTGTTTGGCTTCGGTGACGATGCGCAACACTTTGCCCGCCTGCGCGCCGCCCATCACCGCGGTGCGGCTGTTGGGCCAGGCAAAGATGAAACGCGGGTCCAGGCCGCGACCGCACATCGCATAGTTGCCAGCGCCGTAGGACCCGCCGACAACGATAGTCAGTTTCGGCACGCGGGCATTGGCCACGGCCTGAATCATCTTGGCGCCGTGCTTGATCACACCTTGCTGCTCCGATTCGGTGCCGACCATGAACCCGGTGGTGTTATGGAAAAACAGCAACGGCGTCTGGCTCTGGTCGCACAGCTGAATGAACTGCGCTGCCTTGCTTGCACCCTTGGGCGTGATCGGGCCGTTGTTACCAATGAAGCCGCAGGCGCGGCCCTGGATTTTCAGTTGCCCGCAGACGGTTTGCTGATCGAACTCGGCCTTGAATTCGAGGAAGTTCGAAGCGTCGGCGATGCGGGCGATGATTTCGCGCACGTCGTAAGGTTTTTTCGGATCATCCGGAATGAGCCCCAGCAGTTCGTCGACGGGGTAGAGCGGTTCTTCCCAGCGCAGTTCGGGTAACCATTGCAGTTGTTCGTTCCAGGGCAGCATGCCGACAATCTCGCGCACCTGACGCACGCCATCGGCATCGTTTTCCGCCAGGTATTCCGCGGTGCCGGCTGTTTGTGCGTGCATTTCGGCGCCACCCAGTTCTTCGTCCGTGGCGATTTCTCCGGTCGCCGCTTTCAACAGCGGTGGCCCGGCGAGAAACAACTTGGCCTTGCCGCGTACCACCACCACGTAGTCCGATAGCCCGGGTTGATAAGCGCCACCCGCCGTGGCTGAACCGTGCACCACGGTGATTTGCGGCAGGCCCATGGCTGACATCCGCGCCTGGTTGGCGAAGCTGCGCGCGCCCTCGACGAAAATCTCCGCCGCGTAGTTGAGATTGGCGCCGCCGCTTTCGGCGAGGGTGATCACCGGCAATTTGTTTTCCATGGCGATCTGTTGCAGACGCAGGGATTTTTTCAAGCCGCTGGGGGAAATGGTCCCGCCCTTGATTGCGCTGTTGTTCGCCACCACCAACACCCTTACCCCGGACACATAACCGATGCCGGCGATCAAGCCGCCGCCGGCCGAACTGCCGTCCTTGTCATCGTGCAGTTTATAGCCGGCCAGGCTCGCCAGTTCGAGGAACGGCGCTCCGGGGTCGAGCAGCAGATTGAGGCGTTCGCGGGGCAACAGTTGGCCGCGTTTATCGAATTTGGGTTTGGCTTGGGCAGCCTTGTCCAGCAGGTTCTGTTCGAGGGCGCGAACCTGTTCGACAGCGCTGAGCATCGCCGCACGGTTGTGTGCGAACTGTTCGCTGTTGGCATCGAGTTGCGACTGGATCACCGGCATGGGTTATTCCTTGTCCTTGAGGACATCAGGAAGGTAGGCGCGATGGAAGCCGTTATACGATTCGCTGTTGGTCGCCTTGTGAATCGGCCATGCCCGTCCGCCAAGGCTGGCGGCACCGTCGATGCGCAAGGTGCTGCCGCTGATGAACGCAGCGGCCGGGCTCAGCAGGAATACGATGGCGGCGCTGACTTCCGATTCAGTACCGATGCGCTTGAGCGGCACGTGTTCGCGCAAGGTTGGAATCACCGCCTTGAACGCACCTTCGTAGGTGTCCATGCCGCTGGAGGCAATCCAGCCCGGCGCCACGGCGTTGACCCGTACCCCGGCATAACCCCACTCGAACGCTGAGGTCTTGGTCAGGTTGTCCATGCCCGAGCGCGCCGCTCCCGAATGCCCCATGCCCGGCATGCCGCCCCACATGTCGGCGAGCATGTTGACGATGGCGCCGCCGTGTTTGCTCATGGACTGGTTGAACACTTCCCGGGCCATCAGGAAACCGCCCACCAGGTTGGTGCGCATCACGGTTTCGAAACCTTTCTGGTTGATCGAGGCCAAGGGCGACGGGTATTGCCCCCCGGCATTGTTGACCAGACCGTGAATCGGGCCGTGTTTACGGATCAGTTCGCTGACCAGATGCATCACCGCTTCTTCCTCGCGAATGTCGCAGGTGCTCCAGTCAGCCTTGCCGCCATCTTCCACAATTTCGCCGGCGACGGCTTTCAATTTGTCGGCCTTGCGCCCGACCAGAATCACATGGGCGCCGAGGGCCGCCAGTTCGTGCGCAGTGCAGCGGCCGATGCCACTGCCGCCGCCGGTGACGATGATGTTCTGGCCGGCAAACAGATCAGTTCTGAAAATCGAATCGTAGGCCATGGCGCAGTCCTCTATTTGACCTGGTCGGCGATGCGCTGCGGCACCGGAATCTGGATGTCCAGCAGCTGCTGGGCGAAAGCCTTGCCTTGCGGATCGATTCGCAGGCTGGCGACACCGCCGCCGCCGAGGGCGTTTTCCAGCAAAAAATTCAGGCTGTGGCTGGCGGGCAAATACCAACGCTCCACACGACCGTGCACCGGATCGAGGACATGGCTCATCCAGTCGACGATGACCTCGGGCGTCAATGCCTCGGCGATCCACGGCAGGTACTCTGGATCGCGGGCCATCACGCCGATGTTGCTGTGATTGCCCTTGTCGCCCGAACGCGCCACCGCGAGTTTGACCAGCGCCACGCTGGCGTCGGCCAGCCCCGTGGGCTTGGGTGGTTCCAGCGGTGCCGGCAAGTCCGCACTGTCGAGCACATCGAGGGCGGGCAGGGCGCACGGGTGGCGCTGGCCCATGAAATCAATCTCCAGCGAGCAGACGCTTTTGTCGATCAGGAACGAGAACAGCCGGATCAACGGATAGACCGTCGGCCGTCCGCCGACAATCCCGGTCAGCCCCGGCGCCATGCCCGTGGCAGCCTGAGCGATTTCCCGGGAGAACACGATCAACGCCTGTTTGTTCGGGTGACGCACCGCGAGCTTGATCACCACTTCGCGGCTGTCGTGCCGTTGCCCATGGGGACCGTAGGTGGCCTCGCTGCCGAGCAGTTCGATGTTCACGTCGCTGTAGGGTGGCCAGCCGCGCCGGGTGAATATTTCCGAGGTCTTGTTGATGATTGCTTCACTGACGCGCCGGGCCTTGTCCACCGCATCGATGCCGGCGATCAGGCAACTGGCGGTGCATCGGAAACCATCCGGGTAGGTGGCACTGACCTTATATTGATCCGTTGGCGGCAGGCCTTTCGCGCCGTGCACCTGTACGGCATTCTTGCCTTGCTGATGCAGTTTGACCTGAGTGAAGTCGCAGACCACATCGGGCAGCAGATAGGCCCGCGGATCGCCGATTTCATAGAGCATCTGCTCACCCACCGTCAGCGGTGTGACCAGGCCACCGGAGCCTTCGGGTTTGCTGACGACGAACTGGCCGTCGGCGCTGACTTCGACGATGGGGAAACCGATGTGCTCATAGTCGGGCACCTCGCGCCAATCGGTGAAATTGCCGCCAGTGCACTGGGCGCCGCATTCGATGATGTGCCCGGCCAGTGCCGCCTGAGCCAGTTTGTCGTAGTCGTGCCACGACCAGCCGAATTCATGGACCAGCGCGGCGCTGACCACCGCGCTGTCAACCACGCGCCCGGTGATTACGATGTCCGCGCCCAGCCGCAAAGCCTCGACGATGCCCGGTGCGCCGAGATAGGCGTTGGTCGAGACGCACATCGGTGGCAGCGGGGCGCCGCTGAACATTTCATGGATGCCCCAGGTGCTCAATGATTTGAATTGCGGTTGCAGGTCATCGCCCAGCAGCACGGCGATCTTCAAGGAAACACCGGCCTTGTCGCAGGCTGCTTGCAGGGCGGCGGCACAGGCTTGCGGATTGACCCCGCCGGCATTGCTGATCACCCGGATATTGTGATCGGCGAGTTGCGGGAGCAGGGGGCCGAGCACTTCGACGAAGTCACTGGCATAACCGCTCGCGGGGTCTTTCATGCGTGCGCCAGCCATGATCGACAGGGTGATTTCGGCCAGATAATCGAAAACCAGATAGTCCAGACAACCGCCTTCCACCAGTTGCGCGGCGGCAGTCGAGGTATCGCCCCAGAATGCGCTGGCGCACCCAATGCGAATTGTTCTTGGCGCAGTCGAATCCATAACCACCTCCAACAGAGTGCATCGAGACTACCAAGCAAGCGCTTGGTTTGTAAATGGCGGAAAATATCTTCTTCCCGAGCGCTTGCTTGGTTCGGGCCGTCAGCTTAAATTGCCCGCGCAACCCCGCTGTTTTAGCGGTGATCACGACTGTAGGAGAGATCGGGTGGATGAGCAAAAAGCCCTGAGGGTCATGCGCGAATTGGTCGACAGCGGCCAGTTGACCGATCCGGACAGTGCCCGTGGCAAGTTGCTGCAAGTGGCAGCTCACCTGTTTCGCAATAAAGGCTACGAACGCACCACCGTACGCGACCTGGCCGGTGCAGTGGGCATTCAGTCGGGCAGCATTTTTCATCACTTCAAAAGCAAGGATGAAATCCTGCGGGCGGTGATGGAGGAGACCATTCGCTATAACACCGCGTTGATGCGTGCGGCCATTGCCGAGGCCGGCAGTGTGCGCGAGCGCGTACTGGCGCTGATCCGTTGCGAATTGCAGTCGATCATGGGTGGCAGCGGCGAAGCCATGGCGGTGCTGGTCTACGAATGGCGGTCGTTGTCCGAGGACGGCCAGGCTCAGGTGCTGGCGCTGCGGGACATTTATGAAGACATTTGGCTGCAGGTGTTGGGTGAAGCCAAAAGCGCCGGTTTCATCCGCGGTGATGTGTTCATCACGCGACGTTTTTTGACCGGGGCGCTGTCCTGGACCACCACCTGGTTTCGCGCCGGTGGCAGCATGAGCCTGGATCAACTGGCCGACGAGGCACTGATTCTGGTATTGGAGGAGAAGTGATCGGGTGGATGGGTTGGCAGGAAACTGGCTAACTGGGCGAAACCGCCTAGCTTGAATGCATTGATGCAGTACTTTGGGGAGTGGCTTGTCTTGATGTCTTCGCCAATTCGGACGGCTTCGCGGCTTTTGCTGGCGGCGCTCGTGGCGTTATGGGTGCTGCCGTCCCAGGCTGCGCAGCTGGTGCGCATCGGTGCCGCGCATTTTCCGCCGTACACCGTGCGCCCGGAATCCGGTGCCGACACCGGCTTGCTGCCGCAACTGGTCGAGGCGCTGAACGCCCTGCAAAACGACTATCAGTTCGTGCTGGTGCCGACGTCCATTCCTCGACGCTTCGGTGACTTCAAGCAGGGGCGTATCGACATGGCGATCTTCGAAAACCCCGCCTGGGGCTGGAAAGACATTCCACACATTGATGTCGACATGGGCCTGGAAGACGCCGAGATTTTTGTTGCACAACGTCAACGCGAGGGCCATGCGGTTCGCCAGCAAGATTATTTTGCAGACCTGACCGGCAAGCGTCTGGCGCTGTTCAGCGGCTACCACTACGAGTTCGCCAACTTCAATGCCGAGGCCCAGTACCTCGCCAAAAACTACAACGCCACGCTGACCTATTCCCACGACAGCAACCTGTTGATGGTGTTGCGCGGCCGCGCCGACATCGCGTTGGTCACGCGCTCCTACCTCAACGACTATTTTTTACGCAATCTGAATGTGGCCAATGAGTTGCTGGTGTCCGAGCGCATCGATCAGATCTATCACCATTACGCCATCCTTCGCCCGGCGGCGCCCATCAGTGGCGAAGCGTTCGGCAAGCTGCTGCAGGGCTTGCGGGACAATGGCCAGATGCTGAAGATTTTCGAGCCTTATAAGATTGCGGTGGTGCCTGTCCCGGGCAGCTGAGATCGTCTCTTCAGATCAGCTAATGACCGGATTTTCTTAAATTTCCCGCTGCGGCTGACGTCACAGGGTTGAACTGTCGACGATCGTGAGCCCCACCCATGTCCAATCTGAATGACCTGACTGCCCTGGCGTTACCCTCAGGCAGTCGTCTTGAAGCCGATGAAACCGAAAACCGCCTGAGCCTCAGCCTTGACGGCCAATCGCTGGTCCAGCTGCGGCTCAGTCGCGACCCCGAGTTGAAGGTGCAACGAGAGGAAGGCGGTCACCTCGACACCTCGGCTGTGTGGGCTGCCTGTTACTGGCTGTTCGCCCGTGATCCGGCCTGCCAGCGTCTGGTCTGGCAACTCGATGAAGCCCCGACCGAGGCTTTGCTCAGCGGTTTGCTGATCCCCACGCAAACGGCCGGTCACTTTCGTTGCGAGCGCACACTCTTCTGGCAGCTGCCGCAGCCGTGGCGAGTGCAGTCGATGACCTGCAGCTATCCCCAGCAAATGGTCATCAGTGATGGCAAGCGCCATCCCTTGCGACCGATCAAGCCACGCGGCGAGGTTTATCGGCGTTTCGATGCGCGGCTGGGGATGTGGATTTCCCTGCGCACGGTGGATATCGATGCCGATCTGGCGCGTTTCAACCGGTGGCAGAACAGTGCGCGCGTCGCGAGTTTCTGGCAGGAGGAGGGCAGCCTCGAACAGCATCGCGAGTACCTGAGCAAACTCGAAGCCGACCCCCACACCCTGATGCTGATCGGTAGTTTCGACGATCAACCGTTTGCCTATTTCGAAGCCTACTGGGCCAAGGAAGATCGCATCGCACCGTTCTATGATGCCGGCGATTATGACCGTGGCATTCACATGCTGGTCGGCGAAGAAAACCACCGTGGCCCGCACAAGGTCGCGAGTTGGTTATCGGCGTTGGTGCATTACCTGTTTATTGATGAGCCGCGCACTCAGCGGGTGGTTGCCGAGCCGCGCGCCGACAACGCCAAGATGATCGGGTACATGCAGGATCAGCGGTTTTTCCGCGAGAAAGAGTTCGACTTCCCACACAAGCGTGCCGCTTTGATGGCGTTGGGGCGTGAGCGGTTTTTTGATCGGTGCGAGTTGGTGTGATAGGCACGACTCAAGATCTGTATTGATCTTGAGTCTGCCATCGCTAGCCTGCTAGCAATTGGAGCGACACAAATTCCAGATGTTAACGACGAACAATACTGTCCGCCCGGGTGCCCGACACCTTGCGGCAGTGCACCAGCGCATCGCGAATCATGAAGTTCACCAAGGTTGGCGAGACGCCGAGTTCCTTGGCGATGTCCTTCTGCGGCACACCGTGCAAACGGTACATCTCGAAGGCGTAACGGGTGCGGCTTGGCAGCTCTGTCAGCGCGTCGGCGATGTTTTCCAGGGTCGAGAAATTGATGTGCGATGTTTCCGGTGAAGCCCCCTGGATCACTACGTTCAGGCCTTCCTCTTCAGGTCCGGAATACTTCTGCTCCAGTGCCTGCTTGCGGTAGTGATCAATCGCCAGGTTGCGCACGATCTGGAACAGATAGCTGAGCTGAGCCTTGAACGAGGACGTGATTTGCGGCGCGGATTGCAGCCGGAAGAACGCATCCTGCACCACGTCTTCAGCGCGAGATCGGCAGCCGGTGATGCGGGCCGCAATCTTGACCAGAATCAGTCGATTGTCGACGAATGCCTGAAGTAGCGGCGAATCGCACCTGCTTGTGGAGACTTGTTCCGTCATGGAAATCACCCTGCTGCCAAAAGGTTAGTGGGACGACGAGAAGTCCTGGGCCGCCCTACACATCGAGCGACAAATTATGTTGAATGATAATGATTGTCAATTGAGAAAGAGAAGTAATGCGCCTTGAAGGTTCAGAGTGCGAACTGCGACACGCTGACGCACGTGCTTAGCCCCCTGGCCAGGTTAGCGCGCAAGCCTGGCGACTAATTATTTCGAGATGTCATCCGTTCTCATTGGTGAATGGCTCCGGGCAGAGCCCCGGCAAAACCGTATGCCCAATGCCTTGCGCGGTCGGCAGAGACTGCGCCCTGCGCGCCCTCGAACAGGGGGGACGTCAGAAAACCGATTCCATTTGCAAGCCGAATTCAGGCAGGAAACCTCATGACCGACGCGTTCGAACTCCCCAGCACACTGGTCCAAGCCCTCCAGCGCCGCGCGGCCCTGACGCCGGATCGTGTGGCCTTGCGTTTTCTCGCCGAAACCCGGGATCAGGCTGTGGTGCTCAGCTATCGCGAGCTTGACCAGCGGGCGCGAACCATTGCCGGCGCGTTGCAGGCCGAGGCTGATTTGGGGGATCGCGCGGTGCTGCTGTTTCCCAGCGGCCCGGATTACGTCGCGGCGTTTTTCGGTTGCCTGTACGCCGGCGTGATCGCCGTGCCGGCTTATCCGCCGGAGTCGACGCGCCGTCATCATCAGGAGCGCCTGCTGTCGATCATCAGCGATGCAGAGCCGCGCCTGTTGCTGACCAGCGCCGGTGTGCATGATGCGTTGCTACACATTGAAGGTGCGCCACCGTTGCTGTGTGTCGATACCCTCGACAGCGCATTGGCAGAACGGTGGGTCGCGCCGGATTTGCAAGGCGATCACATCGCCTTCCTGCAATACACCTCCGGCTCAACTGCGTTGCCCAAAGGCGTGCAAGTCAGCCACGGCAACCTGGTGGCCAATGAACGGCTGATTCGCCACGGTTTCGGCATCGACCTCAACCCCGACGACGTGATCGTCAGCTGGCTGCCGCTGTACCACGACATGGGCCTGATCGGCGGCCTGCTGCAACCGATTTTCAGCGGTGTACCGTGCGTATTGATGTCGCCGGCGTACTTCCTCGTCCGGCCGCTGCGCTGGCTCGAAGCGATCAGTGAGTATGGCGGCACCATCAGCGGCGGGCCGGACTTTGCCTATCGGCTGTGCAGCGAGCGGGTCAGCGATTCGGCGTTGGAGCGTCTCGACCTGAGCCGCTGGCGCGTGGCGTATTCCGGATCCGAGCCGATCCGTCTCGACACCCTGGAGCGCTTCGCCGAGAAGTTCGCCGGTTGCGGTTTCACGGACGACAGTTTCATGGCCTCTTATGGTCTGGCTGAAGCCACGCTGTTCGTCGCTGGCACACCGCGCGGCCAAGGCATCGGCAACCTGCGGGTGGACGATCAAGCGCTGACGCAGAACCGCGCCGAGCCGGGTGAGGGCAGCGCGATCATGAGCTGCGGCATCAGTCAGCCGGATCACGCGGTGCTGATTGTCGACCCGGCGTCGTTCGCTGAACGGGTCGACAACGCCGTCGGCGAGGTCTGGGCGACCGGCCCGAGCATCGCCCACGGTTACTGGCGCAATCCCGAAGCTTCGGCCAAGACGTTCGTCCAGCACACCGGCCGCACCTGGCTGCGCACCGGGGACCTGGGTTTCATGCGCGACGGTGAGCTGTTCATCACCGGCCGCCTGAAAGACATGTTGATCGTGCGCGGCCACAACCTTTATCCACAGGACATCGAGCAGACCGTCGAGCGAGAAGTCGAGGTCGTGCGCAAAGGTCGCGTCGCGGCGTTCGCGGTCAGCGTGGACGGCCAGGAAGGCATCGGCATCGCCGCGGAAATCAGTCGCAGCGTGCAGAAAATCCTGCCGCCCGAAGCGCTGATCAAAGCGATTCGCCAGGCCGTTGCCGAAGCCTGTCAGGAAGCGCCAAGCGTGGTGGTGCTGCTCAATCCGGGCGCACTGCCCAAGACCTCCAGCGGCAAACTGCAGCGCTCGGCGTGCCGCAATCGCCTGGCGGATGGCAGCCTCGACAGTTACGCCGTGTTCCCGTCGGCAACCTGCGAAAGCGCAGGCGCTACCGAAACCGGCTCCGAGCTGCAAAGCCTGATCGGGCAAATCTGGTGCGAGCAGTTGCAGCTCAACGAGGTGGGCGCCGACGATCACTTCTTCCTGCTTGGTGGCAACTCCATTGCGGCGACACAGGTGGTGGCGCGTTTGCGCGAAGAGTTGGGCCTGGAGTTGAACGTGCGCCTGCTGTTCGAAGCGCCGACCCTCGGCGCATTCGCCGAGGTGGTGGCCCGTGAGCAACAGGAGGGTGGGCTGGCCCAAGGGGCGATCACTGTGCTGTCGCGCCATCAACCGATGCCGCAATCCCTGGCACAAAACCGTTTGTGGATCACCTGGCAACTCGACCCGCTGAGCAGCGCCTACAACATTCCCGGTGCTTTGCGTTTGCGCGGTGAGCTCAATGAAGACGCGGTGCGCGTCAGTTTTCAGCAGTTGATCGAGCGTCACGAATCCCTTCGCACGCGGTTCTTCGAACGTGACGGCGTGGCCCTGCAGCAGGTGGTGGCGGCTGACGAATTCAGCCTGCAAGTGATCGATATCAGCGACCTTGCGCCCGCCGAGCGTGAGGCGCGCGCGCAGCAAATCCGCGAAGACGAAGCGCGGACCCAGTTCGATCTGGAGAAAGGCCCGCTGTTCTGGGTGACGCTGGTGCGCCTTGACGACGAAGACCATCAACTGTTGCTGACGATGCACCACATCATCGCCGACGGATGGTCGCTGAACGTGTTGATCGACGAATTTGCACGGTTGTACGCGGCGGCTTGCCAAGGGCAGCAGGCAACGCTTGCGCCATTGCCCATTCAGTACGCCGACTACGGCAGTTGGCAGCGCCAATGGCTGGCGCAAGGCGAGGGCGAGCGGCAACTGGCTTACTGGAAAGACCGGTTGGGCGATGAGCATCCGACCCTGAGCCTGGCCACCGACCATCCGCGTTCGGCGCAACACCTGCGCCGTGCCGAGCGCCACACCGTGCGCCTGGGCGCCGCCCTCAGCGATGCCATTCGCCAGACCGCGCAGGCCCATCAAGCGACCTCCTTCATGCTGCTGCTTGCGGCGTTCCAGACGTTGTTGCATCGCTACAGCGGCCAGCGTGACATCCGCATCGGCGTGCCGAATGCCAACCGTCCGCGCCTGGAAACCCAAGGCCTGATCGGCTTCTTTATCAACACTCAGGTGTTGCGCGCGCAAGTGGATGCACGGCTTCCGTTCACTGAACTGCTGGCGCAAACCCGGCAGGCGGCATTGGGCGCGCAGGCGCATCAGGATTTGCCGTTCGAACAACTGCTCGAAGCCTTTGCGCAGGCCCGGGAACAAGGCCTGTTCCAGGTCATGTTCAACCACCAGCAGCGCGACCTCAGCGCCTTGAAACGCCTGCCGGGATTGCTCGCCGAAGAATTGCCGTGGCACAGCCGCGAAGCCAAGTTCGATCTGCAGTTGCACAGTGAAGAGGATCGCAACGGTCGCCTCAGCCTGTCTTTCGATTACGCCAGCGAGCTGTTCGAGGCGGCGACCATCGCGCGTCTCTCCGAGCACTTCAGCAACCTGTTGCAGGCCATTTGCGCGCAACCGCAAACCGCCGTCGGCGACCTGCAATTGCTGACCGGTGCCGAACTCGATCAGCAAGCCGACTGGTCCGTCGCGCCCGGCGCGCCGGCCCAGCAGTGGCTGCCTGAACGGCTCAACGAACAGGCCCGCCAGACCCCGCAGCGCACTGCGCTGCTGTGGGAGGGCGGCCAGATGGACTTCGCCGAATTGCACACCCAGGCCAATCGCCTGGCCCATTACCTGCGCGACAAGGGTGTGGGGCCGGACGTCTGCGTAGCGATCGCGTGCGAGCGTTCGCCGCAACTGCTGATCGGCCTTTTGGCAATCATCAAGGCCGGTGGCGCTTATGTGCCGCTCGATCCGGATTACCCGGCCGAACGCCTGGCCTACATGCTCAGCGACAGTGGCGTGGAATTGCTGCTGACGCAAAGCCCATTGCTGGAGCGCCTGCCGGCAACTGACGGCGTCAGCGTGATCGCCATGGATGCCCTGCATCTGGAGCGCTGGCCGAGCCACACGCCGGGCCTGAACCTGCACGGCGACAATCTCGCCTATGTGATTTACACCTCCGGCTCAACCGGCCAACCAAAGGGGGTCGGCAACACCCACGCGGCCCTTGCCGAACGCCTGCAATGGATGCAAGACACCTATCGCCTGAACGACACCGACGTGCTGATGCAAAAAGCGCCGATCAGTTTCGACGTGTCGGTGTGGGAATGCTTCTGGCCACTGATCACCGGTGCCCGCTTGCTGATCGCCGCCCCCGGTGAGCACCGCGACCCGCATCGCATCGCGCAACGGGTCCAGCAGTACGGCGTGACCACGCTGCACTTCGTGCCGCCGCTGCTTTCGCTGTTCATCGACGAACCGCTGACGACTGAATGCACCAGCCTGCGCCGGGTGTTCTGCGGTGGCGAAGCCTTGCCCGCCGAACTGCGCAACCGCGTGCTGGAGCAACTGCCAGCGGTGCAACTGCACAACCGCTACGGCCCGACCGAAACCGCGATCAATGTCACTCACTGGCACAGCACTCGCGCCGATGGCGCGCGCTCGCCGATTGGCCGGCCATTGACCAACGTGATTTGCCGGGTGCTCGACAGCGAGCTCAACCCGGTTCCGGCCGGCGTGCCGGGTGAGTTGTGCATCGGCGGCATCGGTTTGGCGCGCGGTTATCTGGGCCGTCCGGGCCTGACCGCCGAACGCTTTGTGGTCGATCCGTCGGGCGAGCAGGGCGCGCGTCTGTACCGCACCGGTGACCGTGCGCGCTGGACCGCCGATGGCGTGATTGAATACCTCGGCCGCCTCGATCAGCAGGTCAAGCTGCGCGGATTCCGCGTCGAGCCGCAAGAAATCGAAGCGCAACTGCTGGCCCAGCATGGCGTCGCTCAAGCCGTGGTATTGGTGCGCGAAACTTCAGCCGGCGGGCAACTGATCGGTTACTACACCACGACCGATTCCTGTGAACCCATCGACGCGCAAACCGCACGGCTGAAAGACGCCCTGGCGTCGCAATTGCCTGAATACATGGTCCCGGCACAGCTGATGCGCCTGGACGAAATGCCCCTCAGCCCGAGCGGCAAACTCGACCGTCGTGCCTTTCCGGAACCACAGTGGCAGGTGCGCGAACACGTCGAACCGGTGACCGAACTGCAGCAACAGCTCGCCGGCATCTGGCGCGAAGTGCTGGGCCTGGCGCAAGTCGGTCTGCGCGACGATTTCTTTGCCCTCGGCGGCCACTCGCTGCTGGCCACGCAAATCATTTCCCGCACCCGTCAGGCCTGTGACGTCGAGTTACCGTTGCGTGCGCTGTTCGATAACAGTGAGCTGGGCGCGTTCACCGAACAGGTGCGCCTGATCCAGGCCAGCGGCAGTACCAACAAACAACCGCCGATCGAGAAGGTCGACCGCAGCCAGCCGGTACCGCTGTCCTATTCCCAGCAGCGCATGTGGTTCCTCTGGCAAATGCAGCCGCACAGCCCGGCCTACAACGTCGGCGGCATGGCGCGGCTGCGCGGGGTGCTGGATGTCGGGCGTTTCGAAGCCGCGTTGCAAGCGCTGATCCTGCGCCACGAAACCCTGCGCACCACGTTCCCGAGCGTCGATGGCGTGGCGCGTCAGCAGGTGCATGCCGAGACGGGTGTGCGCATGGACTGGAAGGACTTCACTGCGCTGGCAGCCGATGTTCGCGAGTGGCAAGTCCAGCAACTGGCCGACGCTGAAGCGCACCAGCCGTTCGATCTGGAGAGCGGACCGCTGCTGCGCGCCTGCCTGGTCAAGACAGCCGAGCAGGAACATTACTTCGTGCTGACCCTGCACCACATCGTCACCGAAGGCTGGGCGATGGATATTTTTGCCCGCGAGTTGAGCGCGCTGTACGAAGCGTTCATCGATGACCGCGAGTCGCCGCTGACGCCGCTGCCGGTGCAGTACCTCGACTACAGCGTGTGGCAGCGTCAGTGGCTGGAGTCCGGTGAGCGCCAGCGTCAGCTCGACTACTGGACCGGGCAACTGGGCCTTGAACATCCGCTGCTGGAGTTGCCCGCCGACCGTCCGCGTCCGCCGGTGCAAAGCCATCAAGGTGAGTTGTACCGTTTCGACCTGAGCGATGACCTCGCCGCACGGGTCCGCGCCTTCAACGCGCAAAACGGTTTGACCCTGTTCATGACCATGACCGCCGCCCTGGCCACGCTGTTGTACCGCTACAGCGGCCAGACCGATTTGCGCATCGGCGCACCGGTGGCCAACCGGATTCGTCCGGAAAGCGAAGGGCTGATCGGCGCGTTCCTCAACACGCAGGTGCTGCGTTGCCAGCTCGACGGGCAGATGTCCGTGGGCGAGTTGTTCGAGCAGGTTCGCCACACGGTAATCGAAGGCCAGTCACATCAGGACCTGCCGTTCGATCATCTGGTGGAAGCCTTGCAGCCGCCGCGTAGCGCTGCGTACAACCCGCTGTTCCAGGTGATGTGCAACGTGCAGCGCTGGGAATTCCAGCAGAGCCGCACCTTGGCCGGCATGACCGTCGAGTACCTGGCCAACGATGCCCGCGCGACCAAGTTCGACCTTAACCTGGAAGTCACCGACCTCGACCACCGCCTCGGTTGCTGCCTGACCTACAGCACCGATCTGTTCGACGAACCGCGCATTGCACGCATGGCCGGTCATTGGCGCAACCTGCTGGAAGCGTTGATCGCCGATCCGCAACAACGTCTCAGTGAATTGCCGTTGCTCGAAGCCGGCGAACAACGCCATCTGCTTGATAGCCTCGGGGTCGAGCAGGGTGAACATCGCCTCGATCAATGCATCCATCATCTGTTCAGCGAGCAGGCACTGGCGCGTCCCGATGCGCCGGCACTGACCTTCGCCGGACAGACCCTCAGCTACGCCGAACTCGACATCCGCGCCAATCACCTCGCCTGGATGCTGCGCGAACGCGGTGTCGGGCCGCAGGTTCGCGTGGGTCTGGCATTGCAGCGTTCGCTGGAAATGGTCGTCGGCTTGCTGGCGATCCTCAAGGCCGGCGGCGCCTATGTGCCGCTGGACCCGGAATACCCACTCGATCGCTTGCACGACATGATCGAAGACAGCGCCGTCGGATTGCTCTTGAGCGATGCGGCGATGTTCAAGGCCCTCGGCGAATTGCCGTCGACGGTTGGCCGTTGGTGCGTCGAAGAGGACGCCGCAAAACTGGCCGATTACCCGGCCAGCGAGCTGCCCTTTATCAGCCTGCCGCAACATCAGGCGTACCTGATCTACACCTCGGGTTCCACCGGCAAACCGAAAGGCGTGGTGGTGTCCCACGGCGAAATCGCCATGCACTGCTGCGCCGTGATCGAGCGTTTCGGTATGCGCCCGGACGATTGCGAACTGCACTTCTATTCGATCAACTTCGACGCCGCTACCGAGCGTTTGCTGGTGCCGCTGTTGAGCGGTGCGCACGTGGTGCTGCGTGCGCAGGGCCAATGGGACGCCGAAGCAATCTGCGGCCTGATCCGCACTCATCACATCAACGTCCTCGGTTTCACCCCGAGTTACGGCAGCCAGTTGGCGCAATGGCTGGCGTCCCGCAACGAGATCCTGCCGGTGCGCATGATCATCACCGGTGGCGAGGCGCTGACCGGCGAGCACCTGTCGCGCATTCGCGCGGCGTTCAAACCGAACCTGTTCTTCAACGCCTACGGCCCGACCGAAACCGTGGTCATGCCGCTGGCCAGCTTGGCCCCGGCAGTCCTGGAGGAAGGCCAGGGCAGTGTGCCGATCGGCAGCGTCATTGGCGACCGCGTGGCGTACATCCTCGATGCCGATCTGGCGTTGGTGCCGCAAGGCGCGACCGGCGAGTTGTACGTCGGCGGTGCCGGCCTGGCCCAGGGTTATCACCAGCGTGCGGGCATGACCGCTGAACGCTTTGTGGCGGATCCGTTTGCCGACAACGGCGGGCGTATCTACCGCACCGGCGACCTGGTGCGTCAGCGGGCCGATGGCCTGGTGGAGTACCTCGGACGTATTGACCATCAAGTGAAGATTCGTGGTTTCCGTATCGAGCTGGGGGAAATCGAAACCCGTCTGCTGGAACACGATTCGATCCGTGAAGCCGTGGTGTTGGCGCTGGATGCACCGAGCGGCAAGCAGCTGGTTGGCTATCTGGTGAGCGACGTCGCAGAAACTGGTGAAGCGCAACAGGCTGAACTGCGCGAGGCGATCAAGGCGCATCTAAAATCGCAACTGCCGGATTACATGGTACCCACGCACCTGATCCTGCTGGCCGGCATGCCGCTGACCGCCAACGGCAAACTCGACCGTCGCGCCTTGCCGGCACCGGACCCGGAGCTCAACCGCCAGCAGTACGTGGCGCCGATCAGCGAGCTTGAAGTCACGCTGACGCAGATCTGGTGCGAAGTGCTGAACGTCGTGCAGGTCGGTCTCAACGACAACTTCTTCGAACTGGGCGGCGATTCGATCCTGTCGATCCAGGTGGTCAGCCGCGCACGGCAGCAAGGCCTGCATTTCAGCCCGCGTGACCTGTTCCAGCACCAGACCGTACAGACCCTCGCCGCCGTGGCGACCCGTACCGAACAGGTCCGCGCCGAGCAAGGTTTGCTCAGCGGCGAGTCACGCCTGACGCCGATCCAGCACTGGTTCTTCGACACCGATATTCCACAGCGCCAACACTGGAACCAGGCGTTGTTGCTGCAACCGGCTTCGCCTCTTGAACCCCATCGCCTGGAGCAAGCGCTGCTGGCGGTGATCGAACAGCACGACGCCTTGCGTTTACGTTTCAACAACGTGGCGGGCCAATGGCAAGCCGAACATCAGGCGATTTCCGATGCGCCGGTGCTGTGGCAGGTACGCGTTCCGTCGATGGACAAATGCGCCGCGCTGTTCGCCGATGCCCAGCGCAGCCTGGACCTCGAACAGGGGCCGCTGATGCGCGTGCTGCTGGTCGATGGTCCCGAGGGCCAGCAACGCTTGTTCATTGCGATTCACCACTTGGTGGTCGATGGCGTTTCCTGGCGTGTGCTGCTGGACGATCTGCAAACCGTGTACCGCCAACTCGATGCGCGGCAGTCGGTGAAACTGCCGGCGAAAACCAGCGCGTTCAAGGACTGGGCCGCACGCTTGCAGGCCTATGCCGGCAGCGAATCCCTGCGTGAAGAACTGAGCTGGTGGCAGACGCAACTGGCCGGGCCGAGCGCCGAATTGCCGTGTGATCGTCCCGACGGTGGTCGGCAAAACCGGCATGCGCACACCGTCAGCGTACGCCTCGACCGCGAGCGGACCCGGCAGTTGCTGCAACAGGCGCCGAGCGCTTATCGCACCCAGGTCAACGACCTGCTGTTGACCGCATTGGCCCGTGTGCTGTGCCGTTGGAGCGGTCACGCCTCGGCGTTGATTCAACTGGAAGGCCATGGCCGCGAAGCACTGTTCGACGAGATCGACCTGACCCGCACCGTCGGCTGGTTCACCAGCGCTTACCCGTTGCGCCTGACCCCGTCGAACATTGAAGAGGCCGCCGGGCAGGGCGCTTCGATCAAGGCGATCAAGGAACAGTTGCGCGCCGTGCCGCACAAAGGTCTGGGGTATGGCGTGCTGCGCTACCTCGCCGATGACCGGTGTCGCCAGAGCATGGCCGGGTTGCCGGTGGCGCCCATCACCTTCAACTACCTGGGGCAGTTCGACCAGAGTTTCGGTGCCGATGCGTTGTTCCATCCGCTGGATGAAGCCATCGGCGCGGCCCACGATGCCCATGCACCGTTGCCCAACGAGTTGAGCGTCGACAGTCAGGTCTACGCGGGGGAACTGGTACTGCGCTGGACTTTCAGCGCCGAACGCCACGATTCGCAGACCATCAACGAGCTGGCAGACGCTTACCTTGGCGAGCTGCAAAGCCTGATCGAACATTGCCTGCGTGATGACGTCGGCGGCCTGACGCCGTCGGACTTCCCGCTGGCGCGGCTCAATCAGACGCAACTCGATGCGCTACCGGTCCCGGCGGCGGTGATCGAGGATGTCTACCCGCTGACCCCGATGCAGGAAGGCATGCTTCTGCACACCTTGCTGGAACCCGGCACCGGCCTGTACTACATGCAGGATCGCTATCGCATCAACAGTGAACTTGACCCGCAGCGTTTCGCCCAGGCCTGGCAAGCGGTCATCGCCCGTCACGAAGCGTTGCGCGCATCGTTTTGCTGGAACATTGGCGAAGACATGCTGCAGGTTATCCACAAGCCGGGCAGCACGCCGATCGAGTACCTCGACTGGCGCGATATCGCCGACGCCGAGCAGGAACCGAAGTTGCAAACCTTGCTCAAGAGCGAACGCGAGGCCGGCTTCGATCTGCTCAACCAGGCACCGTTTCACCTGCGTCTGATCCGGGTCGACGCGGCGCGCTACTGGTTCCTGATGAGCAACCATCACATCCTCATCGATGCCTGGTGCCGTTCGCTGTTGATGAACGATTTCTTCGAAATCTACAGCGCCCTCGGCGAGGGGCGGGACGCACAACTGGCGGTGCCGCCGCGTTACCGCGATTACATCGGCTGGCTGCAACGCCAGAGCCTGGCGCAAGCGCGACAGTGGTGGAAAACCAATCTGCAGGGCTTCGAACGCACCACGCCGATCCCCAGTGATCGACCGTTCCTGCGTGAACACGCCGGCGACAGCGGCGGCATGACCGTCGGCGACCGCCATACCAGGCTCGACGCCCGTGACGGTGCACGCCTGCGTGAACTGGCCCAGGCCCATCAACTGACCATCAACACCTTCGCCCAGGCAGCGTGGGCCCTGGTGCTGCGTCGATTGAGCGGTGATCGTGACGTGTTGTTCGGCGTCACGGTGGCGGGGCGACCGGTGGACATGCCGCAGATGCAACGCACCGTTGGCCTGTTCATCAACAGCATTGCGCTGCGGGTGAAGATGCCGCAGGACGATCAGCGTTGCAGCGTGCGCCAGTGGCTCAGCGGCTTGCTCGACAGCAACATGCAACTGCGCGAGTACGAATACCTGCCGTTGGTGAACATCCAGGAACAAAGCGAACTGCCGAAGGGCCAGCCACTGTTCGACAGCCTGTTCGTGTTCGAAAACGCGCCAGTGGAAAGCTCGGTACTGGACCGCGCCCAGAGCCTGAACGCGACCTCCGACTCGGGCCGCACCCACACTAACTTCCCGCTGACGGCGGTGTGCTATCCGGGCGATGACCTGGGCTTGCACTTGTCCTACGACCAGCGTTACTTCGATGAAAACACCGTCGAGCGCATGCTCGGTGAGTTCAAGCGCTTGCTGCTGGCGTTGGTCGAGGGTTTCCACGGCGACATGGCCGACTTGCCATTGTTGGGGGCCGAGGAGCGAGACTTCCTGATCCACGGCTGCAACCAGAGCGAGCATACGTATGCGCTGGAGCAGAGTTACGTTGAATTGTTCGAAGCGCAGGTTGCCGCGCATCCACAGCGGATCGCCGCCAGTTGCCTCGCGGAGCAGCACAGCTACGCCGAATTGAATCAACGCAGTAACCGTCTCGGTCATGCGCTGAGGGCTGCCGGTGTCGGGCTGGACCAACCGGTGGCCTTGTTGGCCGAACGCAACCTCGATCTGCTGGGCATGATCATCGGCAGCTTCAAGGCCGGGGCCGGTTATCTGCCGCTGGACCCGGGGCTGCCGAGCCAGCGTCTGAGTCGTATCATCGACCTGAGCCGAACGCCGTTGCTGGTCTGCACCCAGGCCTGTCGCGAGCAGGCACTTGCGCTGCTGGACGAGTCTGGCTGTGCCCATCGGCCTCGATTGCTGGTCTGGGAAGAGGTGCAGGCGAGTGGGGTGCCGAGCCATAACCCGGGGATCCACAGCGCCCCGGATAACCTGGCTTACGTGATCTACACCTCCGGTTCCACCGGTTTGCCCAAAGGCGTGATGGTCGAACAGCGCGGCATGCTCAATAACCAGTTGAGCAAAGTGCCGTACCTGAACCTGAGCGACGCCGACGTGATCGCGCAGACCGCTTCGCAAAGTTTCGACATTTCGGTCTGGCAGTTCCTCGCCGCGCCGTTGTTCGGTGCACGAGTGGACATCGTGCCGAACACCATCGCCCACGATCCGCAGGGCCTGCTGGCGCATGTTTCGAATCAGCGCATCACCGTGCTGGAAAGCGTGCCGTCGCTGATCCAGGGCATGCTCGCTCAGGAACGCATGAGCCTCGACGATTTGCGCTGGATGCTGCCGACCGGAGAAGCGATGCCGCCGGAACTGGCGCATCAGTGGTTACAGCGTTACCCGGACATCGGTCTGGTGAATGCTTACGGTCCGGCGGAATGCTCGGACGACGTGGCGTTCTTCCGCGTCGACATGGCCTCCACTCGCGGCAGCTATTTGCCGATTGGTACACCGACCGACAACAACCGTCTGTACCTGCTCGACGGTGCCTTGGAACTCGTGCCGCTGGGTGCGGTGGGCGAATTGTGTGTCACCGGCACTGGCGTCGGGCGCGGTTATGTCAGCGATCCGCTGCGCACCGCAGAGGTGTTCGTGCCCAACCCGTTTGGCGCGCCGGGTGATCGGTTGTATCGCACCGGCGACCTGGCCCGCCGTCGCGGCGATGGGGTGTTGGAATACGTCGGGCGCATCGACCATCAGGTGAAGATTCGCGGTTACCGCATCGAACTGGGTGAAATCGAAGCGCGTCTGCATGAACAGCCGGAAGTCCGCGAGGCGGCAGTCGGTGTGCAGGAGGGCGTAAACGGCAAGCACCTTGTTGGTTATCTGGTCGCGGCGGATTCCACGCTGAATACGGCTGAGCGCCAGGCGCGCATCCAGCAACGCCTGCGTGCCGAACTGCCGGAATACATGGTACCGCTGCACTGGTTGTGGCTGGACAGGTTGCCGCTCAACGCCAACGGCAAACTGGACCGCAAAGCCTTGCCGACGCTGGACATCGGCCAGTTGCAAAGCCAGGACTATGAAGCGCCGCGCAATGAACTGGAACAGACCCTGGCCCATATCTGGGCCGAGGTGCTGAAGGTGGACAAGGTCGGTGTCCGCGACAACTTCTTCGAGTTGGGCGGGCATTCGTTGCTGGCCACGCAGATCGCTTCACGGGTGCAGAAAACCCTGCAACGGGATGTGCCGCTGCGGGCGATGTTCGAATGCAGCACGGTTGAAGAGCTGGCCGGGTACATCGACGGTTTGGCGGCCAGTGAGATCACCGCGGACAAGGCGGATCGGTTGAATGATCTGATGGCGGAACTGGAGGGGCTTTGATTCTCTAGCGGCTGGGTTGGCCTCATCGCTGGCTTGCCAGCGATGGCGTCAGTCCAGACACCCTGACGCCCACGGAGCGAACCCATGCAATCGAGTAGTTGACTACGCGCCGTCAGCCACTCAGTCTTCCTGCTCCATTTTTCACTGGCGGAGACACTCGATGCCTTTCGTAACGATAGACGGCCAACCCCTGCACTACATCGATCAAGGTACTGGCCCGGCGGTTCTGCTGGCCGGCAGTTACCTGTGGGACCAGGCCATGTGGGCGCCACAGATTGCCGCACTGTCACAACAGTATCGAGTGATCGCGCTGGACCTGTGGGGCCACGGTGAATCGGGGCCACTGCCTGCAGGCACTGCATCGCTGGACGATGTGGCGCGCCAGGCCTTGGCGCTGCTCGATCATCTGGATATTGCCCGCGTCACGCTGATCGGCCTGTCGGTCGGCGGCATGTGGGGTGTGCGCCTGGCATTGTCTGCACCGCAGCGGCTCAACGGGCTGGTGTTGATGGACACTTATGTCGGTGTCGAACCGGAGCCGACCCGCCAGTATTACTTCTCGCTGTTCAAGATGATCGAAGAAACCGGTGTGATCGCACCGCAACTGCTCGACATCGTGGTGCCGATTTTCTTCCGTCCGGGGATTGATCCGCAGTCGGCTCTGTATCAGGACTTCCGCGCCAAACTCGCTGCACTACCACCGCAACGGCTGCGCGAAAGCATCGTGCCGATGGGGCGGATTACGTTTGGGCGCGATGATCTGTTGCCGCGTCTGGGTGAACTGGATGCCGCCAGCACGCTGGTGATTTGTGGCGATCAGGACAAGCCGCGTCCGCCCTCGGAAGCCCGTGAGATGGCGGAGTTGATTGGTTGCGAGTGCGTGCTGGTGCCGGAAGCGGGGCACATTTCCAATCTGGAGAATCCGGGCTTTGTGACCGGCGAACTGTTGAAGTTTATCGCTGCACGTAATCATTAACCGTTACGACGCCATCGCGAGCAGGCTCGCTCCCACATTGGAATGCGTTCCCCTGTAGGAGCGAGCCTGCTTGCAATGGCGTCAGTCAAATTCACACCTTGAAAAGACCTATTTCGGCCCGAGAATCTTCGCCAGCTTGTCCGGCGACGGCGCGCCTTGTTGCTGTTGCAGCTCACCCTTGCTGTCCATGTAGAAAATCGCCGGGGTGGCTTGCAGCTCCAGGTCTTCCATCAGTTGCATGTTGGCCGCGAGTTTCGCCTGGATCGCCGGCGGCACTTCCTTCAGGGCTTTGAGCGTACTGGCCTTGCCGGCGGATTCGTGGTCTTGCAGGGCTTTTTGCGGGTCTTTGGCGGCGAGCAGTGCGGCGGATTTGCCGGGGCTGTCTTCGCGGATGATGCCGACCATGATGTGGCGCAACTGTACTTTGCCGGCCTTGACCCATGGCCGCGACTGTTCCCAGAACATGTTGCAGTAAGGGCAGTTCGGATCGCTGAACATGTAGACGATGCGCGGCGCATCCTTGTCGCCATCGGCGATCCAGTTGCTCGCTTCCATCTTGCCCCAGACTTCCTTGGCCATTGGCGCGTATACCAGTTTCTGCAATGGCGCGCTGCTCAGGTCGTTGCCCTCGGCGTCGTACAGATTGCCCAGCAGCACGTGCTTGCCGTCCGGCGTCAGGTACAGCGCCATGCCACGGTTCTGGTATTGCGCGGCGTAACCGCGCAAGCCGTCAGGGGCATCGAACTGGCCGACGATCTTCGCGCCTTTGGCTTCGATCTTCTTGATCGCCTCGGGCAACTCGTCGGCCTGCACCGATGGCAGGTGCAGCAGGGCGGCACCGAGGCTCAGGGTCAGCAGGTGGCGGAGGCGGGGCATGGCAGTTTCCTTGCAGAGTTGGCAGGTACGGAGTCGAAATTTTCCAGGGCGCGGGCCAGACTGGCGTGTGACAGTTCACCCAGATGGCTGCCCAGCAAGCGACCGTCGGTGTTATAGAACAGCGTAGTTGGTAATGCCATGGAACCCACGGCCTGACCCAGGCGGCCACTGCCGTCGAACAGCACGTTGGACAGGCTCAGGCCCTGGGTCTCCAGAAACGTCGCAACGCTTTGCATGCTTTCGGCCTGATTGACGAACAGGAAGGTCAAGTCCGGGCGTTGTTGTTGAGCGTTTTCCAGCACCGGCATTTCCCGGCGGCAGGGCGGACACCAGGTGGCCCACAGGTTGATCACCAGCGGGCCGCCCTTGTAGTCGGCCAATTGCACGGTTTCACCGGCGGCATTGCGCAGGGTGATTTCCGGCAGGCGTGTGCCTTGCTCGTAGATCGTCAGGGAAAACGTCGCCAGCAGCCAGAACGCCAGGCCGCTGGCCACGCCAAAGCCCAGCGGGCGGCGCAGACCTGGCCGACGCCAGCCCCGGTATACGCTGGCGAGCACCAGCGCGATCACGCCCGGCCAGGCGAGGAAACCGCCATCGCGCAGATCAATGACCTGCCAGGGATCATTGCGATAGTGGCTCCAGTAAACGGCAACGAAACCGATCCGCGCCGCGAGCATGCCGATCAGGAACAGGCTGAACAGCACCGACTCGGGGTTATCGCCTCCGCGCTTGGCCACCCGCCAACCGACAAAGGTCGCCAGTGCCAATGCACTGATCAGCAGCAGGTGGTTAAGCGCGATGGCAAAGGTGCCGAGGGTAAAGGTCAGCATTAGCGGGCCTCTCGGGTGGTGATCCAGCGTTGCAGGAACGTGTCGGCATCGACTTCGCCAGTGATGCGCTGACTGCGACGCTCAACGCCGTCGGCACCGATCCACAACAGGCTCGGCGGCCCCGGCACTTTGTAGCGACCGAGCAATTCGCGACTGGCGGCATTGTCGGCGGTGACGTCCAGTCGGAACAAGCGCACATCGTTCAAGGCGTCGAGCACTTTGGCTTGACCGAACACCTGTTTTTCCATGACCTTGCATGACACGCACCAGTCGGCGTAGTAATCGAGCAATACCCACTGGCCCTGCGCTTGCGCGGCGTCCAGCTCCCGCTGCAGGGCTTGCGGATCCTTGATGGTGGTGAACGCGTCGTGACCCACCGGAACAGCAGCGGCCGAACTCGAGGCGCGGAAAACCTGCAACGGCTTGAACACGTCATTACTGCCCGCCGCGGCACCGATCAGCAACAGACTGCCCCACAAACCGAGCAGCAACGACGTGGCCCCGAACAGATGCGCCACGCGACCAAACCCCTCTGATTGCTTCCACGCGCTATAGGCTGCGATCACCAGCAATGCGCCGCACAAGCCGACCCACAGACTTTCGTCCAGCACCGGGCGCAGCATCAGCAACGCAGTGGCGAGAAACAGGAAGCCAAAAATGCCTTTGACCAGGTTCATCCAGGCGCCAGGCTTGGGCATGAAGCGGTTGCCGACAGTCACCAGCAACAGCAGCGGCACACCGATGCCGACACCCATGGCGAACAGGATCAGCCCGCCGTGCAAGGCGTTGCCGCTTTGTGCGATGTAGAGCAGGGCGCCGGCCAGCGGTGCGGTCATGCACGGGCCGACCAGCAGACCGGACAAGGCACCCAGCACACCCGCGCCGATCAGGCTGCCGCCGCGCTGGTTGCGCGAGACATTCTCCAGACGATCACGCACCGCTACCGGCAGTTGCAGTTCAAAGAAACCGAACATGGGCAGCGCCAACAATACGAAAATCGCCGCGAAACTCCCTAGCAGCCATGGGTTCTGCAGCCAGGCTTGCAGGTTCGCTCCGAGAGAGGCCGCCAACACACCCATCGCCGCATAGACCAGCGCCATGCTCACCACATAACTGCCGGCCAGCGCCACGCCACGTTTGGGGCTGGCGCCGCTGCCGACGATCAACCCCGCCAGGATCGGCAGCATCGGTAATGAGCAAGGGGTGAAGGCCAGCAACAGGCCCAGACCGAAGAACACCAACAGGCTCCAGCCCAGCGCCCGTTGTTGCAGGTTGCTGGCCAACGCTTGATCCGGTGCCTCGTTTGTCACAACGGTTGCCACATTCTTGCCCAGATCGACAACCTGGGTCTGCGGCGGATAACACAAACCCGCATCGGCACAGCCCTGGAAGCCCACCTTGATCTGGCCACTGGCCCCGGCCGGGATCTTCAGTTCCAGGCCCTGTCGGTACACCTGCTGCTCACCGAAAAATTCGTCACTGTGCGCTTCGCCCTGCGGCAACGCCGGGTGCTGATCGGCAGGCAGGCCGTCGAACTTCAGCCGTTTCTGATACAGGTAATAGCCGTCGGCAATCTGCCAAAAGAGCTGGGTTTCCCCGGACTCCAGGCGTTCGGAGCTGAAAACGAACGCTTTGTCGACGGGTAGAAATTCGGGTTTGGTCTCGAATGGGTTGCTGCCAGCCTGGGTCAGGCTGGAGAACAGCAGGGCAACGAGTAGAAACAGCTGACGCATGGAAAAGCCTTATCCTTTGCAAGTGAGCAGCACAATGGGCGGCGGCGATTAACCAATGATTAACCGTGGCAACCTTGTCGACGGCTCGTGGTGACGTCACTTGCGGCATAATGTCCGCTTAATCGGTCGGCGGCCTAATCGGCATTATTTACACGAGGCTCTCCATGCACGTACTGGTTTGTGAAGACGATGAGTTGATCGCCAGCGGCATCGTCGCCGGCCTGACCGCCCAAGGCCTGACCGTGGAACATGTGGCCACGGCGTCGGCAGCGCGGGCAATGCTCAAGGTGGCGGAGTTCGACGTCATGGTGCTCGACCTCGGTTTGCCCGACGAAGACGGCCTCAAGTTGTTGCAGCAGTTGCGCCACAACGGTCTGGAACTGCCGGTGCTGATTCTCACCGCCCGGGACTCGGTCACCGACCGCGTCGATGGTTTGCAGGCGGGCGCCGACGACTACCTGCTCAAGCCTTTCGACCTGCGCGAGCTGGCCGCGCGCCTGCACACGCTGTTGCGACGCGTGGCGGGGCGTAGTGTCAACCTGATTGAACACGGCGCGCTGACTTACGACCCGAGCAGCCGGGAAACCACGCTCGCCGGTCAACCTGTGGATTTGTCGCGCCGCGAACAGTCGCTGTTGCAGGCCCTGCTGCATAACCGTGGTCGGGTGCTGTCCACCGAGCAGCTCAAGGACAGCGTCTACGGCTTCAACGACGAACTGGAAAGCAACGCCCTCAACGTCCATATCCATCACCTGCGCAGCAAACTGGGAAAAGGCATCGTTGAAACCGTGCGCGGTCTGGGCTATCGCCTGGGGCCGGCTGACGGTGGAGATCAATCGAAGTGATGAGCTTGCGTTTGCGCCTGAGCCTGACGCTCGGCGCCGCGTTTGCACTGATCTGGGCGCTGGCTGCGGCCTGGATGCTCAGTGACCTGCGCAACCAGATGATGTTTTCCCTCGACCAGCGTCTGGTGGCCTCGGCGCGGATGGTCGCCGGGCTGATGGAGCAACTGCCGCCCGTACCGAGCAAGGGGGAGGGCACGCATTTCAGTGCCGAACAGCTGAACATTCCCGGCGGCATGGCGTGTCAGGTCAGCTCCTTGCGTGGGGAAATCCTCGCCCGCAGTCACACCGATCCCGGACAAACCCTGGAAGCCGAAAAAATGGGCTTCCATGACCAGATGATCGACGGCGCGCCGTGGCGCAGTT
This sequence comes from Pseudomonas reinekei, assembly GCF_001945365.1. Classification (GTDB taxonomy): domain Bacteria; phylum Pseudomonadota; class Gammaproteobacteria; order Pseudomonadales; family Pseudomonadaceae; genus Aquipseudomonas; species Aquipseudomonas reinekei. The sequence continues at coordinate 21,793 of NZ_MSTQ01000013.1, read as the reverse complement.
TTACCCTGGCTCGCGGCGATCTGCGCATCACCACGGCGGACCGGCAAATCGAGCGTGAGGCCTTGAACATGTCGATCCTGCTGGCCGCTTCGGTGCCGGTGGGTGTGGCGTTGCTCGGTTGCCTGTGCCTGCTGTGGCTGGGGATCGGCCAGGGGCTGGCGCCGCTCAACCGTATGCGCGATGCCTTGATGCGTCGCAGTCCCGACTCTCTGGAACCGTTGCAGGTCCAGCCATTGCCCAGCGAACTGCAACCGTTGCTCGACACGCAGAACCAGTTGTTCCAGCGCATCGGCAAGACCATCGAGCGCGAGCGTCGGCTGACCGGCGACGCCGCCCATGAGTTGCGCAGCCCGTTGACCGCGATCAAGACCCACCTGCAGGTCGCGCGCATGACCGAAGGCGTGGCTCGGGATCAATCCCTGGCCCGGGCCGAGGAGGGTGCAGACCGCCTGCACCGCACGCTTGAACAATTGTTGTTGCTGGCCCGGGTCGAGGGCAGTTTGTCGTTCGATGACGGCGTGCAATGCAGCGCCGAGCAAGTGGCGAAACTGGCGATTCAGGACGCAGCGGGCGGTGATCGTCAGCGCATAAAATTCCACCGGCCGGCCAAGGCCTCCCAGGCCCCGGTGCAAATGCCCGCGGTGCTGTCGATTGCGGCGCTGCGCAATCTGCTGGACAACGCTTTGCGCCATACGCCCGGTGAAGGGGAAGTCGAGCTGAGTCTGCAAACCAGCGGCAACCGTGTGCAATTTGTGGTGCGCGATCATGGGCCGGGCATTGCCGAAGACGACCTGCAGCACCTGACCCAACGATTCTGGCGCAACGGTCAAAGCACCGGATGCGGACTCGGCCTGGCGATTGTCCAGGCCATCGTCCAGCGCTGCGGCTGCACGTTGCATTTCGACAGCCGTCCGGACGGGTTGCGGGTTGAGCTGACCATGCCGTTGCAATCGGTCTGATCAATACAACAGGACCCTGTAGAGCGGGGGTACATCAAAAGTAACGTCTCTGCATTGGCTGCCCGGACCTCCCACGACTATCGTTCCTCAAACTCAATGGATTGAGGTAATAGCGCCATGGACGACCCCATTCGTACCTGCAAGGCAACCCCGGCCGAGGCCGTGATCATCAGCCGCATCATCGAGCGTTCCATCCGCGTCGGTTGTGCGCTCGATCATCGCAACCAACCGCAAACCGTCACGGCCTGGACCCGGAATCAAACCCACGAACATATCCGCCTGTGGCTCACGGACCCGCGTCTGTACCTCAACGTCGCCCTGTTGCAGGACAAACCGGTCGGTGTGGCGATGGCGTCGAACGAGGGGCAGGTTGCGTTTTGCTACGTACTGCCGGAGTGGTTTCGGCGCGGGGTGGGTCAGGCGTTGGTAGGGGATCTCGAAGACTGGTTGATTGACCAGGGCCTGCGCCAGTCACGACTCAACAGCACGCGGACCGGCGAAGCCTTCTATCGGCGCCTGGGTTACCAGCCAGACGCCACAACGTTCACGGTGGCGGGGCTTGCTGCCATCCCCATGCACAAAGCCTTGTCGAAGGTGTAAATCCTTGAGCCCCTGATGCGTTTCCAGAACAGGAAAACCTTATTGAGGGGTCGAGAGATGTCAGTCGCTACCAGCCTTATCGAAGAGCAGCCGGCCCGGGTCGCCCCGACCGAGACGCTTTATCAGTTCACCGAATCGCCGTTACTGGCCCGTCAGAACCAGCAGGAATCCAACGCGCGCAGCTATCCGCGACGCATTCCCCTGGCACTCAAGCGCGCTAGGGGCATCCATGTCGAAGACGTCGAAGGACGTACGTTCATCGACTGCCTGGCCGGTGCTGGCACTCTCGCATTAGGGCACAACCATCCGGTGGTGATCGAGGCCATTCAGCAGGTGCTGACTGACGAATTACCATTGCACACGCTGGACCTGACCACGCCGGTCAAGGACCAGTTCGTTCAGGACCTGTTCGCTCTGTTGCCGCCGGCACTGGCGGCTGAGGCGAAGATTCAGTTCTGCGGCCCCACCGGTACCGATGCTGTGGAAGCGGCGTTGAAACTGGTGCGCACTGCCACCGGTCGCAGCACCGTGTTGTCGTTTCAGGGCGGTTACCATGGCATGAGCCAGGGCGCGTTGAGCCTGATGGGCAGCCTGGGACCGAAAAAGCCCCTGGGTGCCTTGCTCAGCAATGGCGTGCAGTTCATGCCGTACCCTTACGATTACCGTTGCCCGTTCGGCCTGGGCGGCGTGCAAGGGGTCAAGGCCAACCTCCATTACCTCGAAAATCTGTTGAGCGACCCGGAGGCCGGCGTGCAATTGCCGGCAGCGGTGATCGTGGAAGTGGTGCAGGGCGAAGGTGGGGTGATCCCGGCCGATCTGGACTGGCTGCGTGGCTTGCGCCGGATCACCGAAAAGGCGGGTGTGGCGCTGATCGTCGATGAGATCCAGAGCGGTTTCGCCCGCACTGGCAAAATGTTTGCCTTCGAGCATGCCGGGATCATTCCGGACGTGGTGGTGATGTCCAAGGCCATCGGCGGCAGCCTGCCATTGGCGGTGGTGGTGTATCGCGACTGGCTCGACACCTGGCTGCCGGGCGCCCATGCCGGGACGTTCCGCGGCAATCAGATGGCCATGGCTGCCGGCTCTGCGGTCATGCGGTACCTGGTCGAGCATCAGGTTTGCGAACACGCCGCCGCCATGGGCGAGCGTTTGAGCGAACACTTGCGCATCCTGCAGCGCGACTTCCCGCAACTGGGTGACATTCGCGGCCGTGGCTTGATGCTGGGCGTCGAACTGGTCGATCCGGCCGGGGCGCTGGACGCTTTGGGTCATCCGCCTGCCTTCGCCCGTCTGGCGCCACTGGTGCAGCGCGAGTGCCTCAAGCGCGGGCTAATCCTGGAGCTGGGTGGCCGGCACGGCGCGGTGGTGCGCTTCCTGCCACCGTTGGTGATTACCGCCGCAGAAATCGACCGCGTCGGCGAAATTTTCGGCCGGGCATTGGCCGCCGCCGCCATCGGGCTTTAAATTTTCCGGGCGCCGGAACGTTCCTTTTACATAGCGGCTGCACATTGCGTGCAGCCAGCCCTCCCTACCGTGAAGGAGAAACAGCATGACATCAGTATTCGACCGCGAGGACATCCTCTTTCAGGTCGTGGTCAACCACGAAGAGCAATACTCGATCTGGCCCGACTACAAAGCCGTGCCTGAAGGCTGGCGGACCGTGGGCAAGAGCGGACTGAAAAAGGAATGCCTGGCTTACATCGAGGAAACCTGGACTGATATGCGTCCATTGAGCTTGCGCCGAAAGATGGATGAGCAGGCCGTCGCTCACTGAGCATTGACGCAAAAACAAGCCCGCTGGACCGGTGACGGTCAGCGGGCTTTTTTGTGGCCAGCGGTCATCAGCCACTCAAGCCTTTGATCACCAAATCCACATCCCCCTCCAGTTCGGCCACCGGATCAGCCGCGTCGATGCTCAACACCACCAAGCGACTGCCGGCTTCGGCGATCACCGCTTTTACCGCATCGGAAGGCTGACGATGGTGCAACACCACCGCGACGTCATTGTCCTTGAGCGTCGTACCCAGCGCCTTCAAGGCCTGCGGCGTCCACTCGGCATCCGGTCTTGCATCCTGGCCAACCAGCTCAAGATTGAGCCCGCCAATCAGATAGCCGAAATGATCGCTCAGGCTCATGACACTCAAATTGTCGGCAGCCGCCAGGCGCGCTTCGCTGTCTGCGCTGAGTTTGAGCAGGCGCTGTTTCAGTGCCGCCAGATTGGCCTCGATCGCAGGCTTGGCCTTGGGCGCCAGGCGCACCAGGTCTGCCGCCATCACGTCCGCCATGCGCCCCATGTTGTTGCTGGCCAGCCACGGCTGGCTGTTCAACCCATCGACCTTGCTGCCAGGTTGTACGGCAATGCCGGGCAGGGCGCCGTCCACCGGGCGGGCGGCGTCGACTTCGACGATACGGATATTGCTGCGCCGTGAGATGGGATACAGCGGATCATCCGGCCACAAGGAACGCAGGCCGATGACCGCATCGGCGTCGGTCGCCAGTTTGGCCAGCGCCGGCGCACCCCGGCCGGTGAAGTAGGCGGTCTGACGGCTGCCCGGCAGGTTGTCCGGAGCCGCGCGTTGCAGATTGACGTCGGTACCCTTGAGCAGCACTTCGCCCAGCCCGTAGGTGATTGGCAACGAGGCCAGTACGCGCAGCGGTTTGCTGTCGTCAGCGGCGAAGGACGTTGTGGCCAGCCCGCACAGGGCGACCGCCAGGGTCAGTTGTCGCAGAGAAAAAGTCATTTATCCAAGGTTCCCTTTCAGGCTGGGGACGACGCCGCGCGCGATGGCGGCCAGGGCGAAAGCGATACCAGCCACCAGAATGATCGCGGCACCGGAGGGGATCGGCAGGTCGAAGACGATCGGCGCGAGAATCCCGCACAGTGTGCTGACCGTGGCGATCAGCACCGAACACCAGAAAAAGCCCTTCAACGATTGGCTGAGCAAGCGCGCCGCAGCGGCCGGAATCACCAGCAGTGCACCGACCAGAATCGCACCGATGACTTTCACCGCGGCGACGGTGATCAGCGTCACCAGAATCACGAACAGATAATCCAGCGACTTCACCGCCACGCCGCGCACCGCTGCCAGTTGCGGGTTGAAACTGGCGAGCATGATGCGGTTGTACAGTGGCAAGGCCAGGGCCATCACCAGGGAACCGACGATGGCCAGCACCAGCAGGTCATTGCCATTGACCGTCAGCACTGAACCGAACAGCACGTTTTCCAGAATGTGCACGTTGATCTTGCCCGCCAGAATCAGCAGCAGACTCGCGCCCAGTGCCAGGGACACCGAGAGGAACACGCCGATCAAGGTATCCGGCGCCAGGCCGGTGCGGTTGCGCAGGTAGTTGAGCAGGATGCCGAACAACAGGCAGTAGCCGAACAGGCTGCCATAGGGGCCAGTGTAGGGTTCGCCAAGCAGGATGCCGATGGCCACGCCGGTCAATGCCGCGTGACCCACCGCTTCGGAGAAAAACGCGAAGCGCTTGACCACCACCAGCGTGCCCAGACCGCCCAGCACCGGGCCGATCAACAATCCGGCGAGCAGCGCGTTGACCACAAAACCGTAGGCCAGTGCTTCAGGCAGGTACCCGGAGGAGGCCCAGCCCTGGACCAACAAACGAAAGGTTTCGTAACTCATCAGGCAGCGCTCCGTGGATGGGTCGAAAACAGTGTCAGCAGTCGATCCGGGGTCAATGCCAGTTTCGGCGAGGCATCGAACAGTACCCGGCGATTGAGGCCGGTGACGTGATCGGCCAGTCGCCCGACGGCCTCCAGGTCGTGCTCGATCCACAACACGGTGATGCCCGCTGCGCGCCAGTCGCCGAGCAAGCGCTCGAACACCTGTATTCCGGCTTCATCCAGCGCCGACATCGGTTCGTCCAACACCAGCAATTGCGGCGCCGGAATCAGCCCTTGCGCCAACAACACCCGCTGACGCTCGCCACCGGACAGCGCACCCATGCGCCGTTTGCGCTTGTCCTGCATGCCGACCCGCTCCAGCGCCTCGCCAATCGCCGCGGCGTAATGCTTGCTCAGGCCGAGGAATGCCGGGCGCCGTTGACACATGGCAGCCATGAAATCGTCGACGGTCATCGGCAGGCCGCGATCAAACTCCAGGGCCTGCGGCACATAGCCGATGATCCCCGGCTCGCCCGGCCATTGCAGGCTCAGGCGACCCTGATGCGGCATCTGCCCGAGCAAAGTCTTGATCAACGAACTCTTGCCGCCACCGTTGGGCCCGACCAGCGCATGCACGCTGCCGGGACGGACCTCAAAGGTGACCTTGTCGAGGATTGTCGTGCGACCCAACGTCAGGCTGACCTCCGAAAAATCCAGCGTCGGCCCGAGGGACAAATGTGGGCGCGAGCCTGCTGGCGATAGCGGTGCGTCATTCAATGATGATGGCGGCTGGCTGAATGCCTTCGCGAGCAGGCTCGCTCCCACAGGGGATTCGGTGTCGGCCGGGATGGTTTCTTTCGAGGTCATTTACCCGACTCCTGAATCGCCCGCACCACCGTATTGAGGTTGCCGGACATTTCCTTTTCGTACTTGTCGGCGGTGTATTCGCCGTAGGAAATATGCGAAAGCGGATACAGTTTCACCCCCGATTCACGCTGGATGGTGTCGACGTAGGAAGACGGGAAATCCATCTCCGAGAAAATCACCTTCACGTCCAGCTCACGCAGTTGGTCGATGGTTTTCTTCAGCTGGCTCGGGCTCGGTTCGATACCGTGGGCCGGTTCGACCACGGCGGTGACTTCCAGGCCGAACTCGCGCAGCAGGTAGTCGTAGGCCGCGTGCACCGTGGCGACTCGTAATTCGGCGTCGGGCGCCTCGGTCAGCTTGGCCAGGGCATCGGCGCGCATCTTGCGCAGACGTTTGCCATAGGCGCGGGCATTTTCGGTGTAGGTCCTGGCGTTGGCCGGATCCAGTTTGCCCAGCTCCCGGGCGATGTTGTTGACCTGGGCAATCGACGCGCTGATCGACAGGAAGGTGTGCGGGTTCACCACCTTGCCGGCACCGCGTGCGGCTACGCCAGTGGCGGCCAGTAGAGGCACATTTTCGTTGGCTTCGATCACCGGCACCTTCGGCGTCTCGCTGGCGGCGATCATGCGGTCGGCAAAGTCGTCATGGCCCACACCGTTGAGCACAATCACGTCGAGCCCGCTGATGCGTTTGATGTCTTCGGCGCGGGGTTCGTAGGCATGCGGGTTGAAACCGGCCGGAATCAGCGGCACCACCTCGGCCTTGTCGCCGACGATGTTGGCCACGTAGCTGTAATACGGATGCAGGGTGATGCCGATGCGCAGGCGCTTGGCCTCGTCGGCACTGGCCAGGGGTGTCAGCAGGCAGGCCAGCAGGCCGATCAGTGTCAGGCGCAGAACAGAGGGTAGAGATGAAATAGGCATGGGAAAGCGGTCTTCTCTCGGGTGAGGGCGAGGGTTCAGTGCCGGTGCTGGCGGGTCACGCCGGCATCGAATTGCGCGACGATCTGCTGCCAGCCGGCGCTTTCGAGCGCGGCGTTGCTGAGGTCGGCAGGGGCCTTGAGGTCGGTGGCGCGGTTGAGCCAGATGTCGGGGGCGTCGTCTTCAGCGGTCAAACGCATCAGAAACGAGCCGGCCACGCGGGCGGTCTGGCTCTGGCCGAAGTAAGCCTTGGCATCTAGCAACTGCCAGGCATGGCCGCCACGACTGACAGCACTGGCGTCCTGGGCGAACGGTGCGAAGCCTTCATCGGCGAGGGTTGCAGGTGTCGGCAGGGTTTGTTGTTCCTGACGCAGCAGATGAATTTCGTCCAGCGTTACCCGCAGATCGGCGTAGATGCCTTGCTCGGACGCGCTGAGATCGCGGCGGGCATCCAGCTGATGGCTGTTGACGCTGCTCACTTCCTGAGGCTCGCCGCGCCAGGCAACCACCGAACCGGCCACCGTCAGAATGATCAGGCACAACAGCAATACGTAGAGGGTTTCATGGCCGGCACCGGCCGGGCGGACGACTTGCGTGGTGGGCGTACTCATGGGGTCTCGATGTCCGCTTGGTCGATTTCGACCACGTGGCCGGGGCCTGCGTCGAACAGCACGTAGAACTCGGCGCCGGGCTTCTTGAAGGTCAGGGTCGAGTCGGCCCCGAGCTTGCCGGGCACCAGAATGGTTTCGTCGTAGCCGATCACATCCAGCGTCACGCCCGGTGCGCCGCTGCCGTCGGAGAAGCCGCCGGTGCATTTGATCTGCTCGGCGTCGATCGCCTTGCACTCGCACATCGGATTGTGGGCCAGGGCACTGGTGCTGAAACCGGCGCAGAGCAGTAGCATCGCGGCGCTGAGAGGGCGAATAAGGTTGATCATGGTTTGCCTCCTTGAGTGCTCAGCCAGGCAAGGGTGGCGGGGGAGGCCTGGCTTAGAGGAATGGATGCCTGATGCATGGAGCCGTCCCAGCCTTCCATGGTGATCCACAGTTCGGCGTCGGCCTTGGTTTTTTCCGGGATCGGCAACATGGCGCCCATGCGGTACGGCGTGCCAAAGAAAATCACCCCGGCGGCGCGCAGGCTGCGGGGTTTGCCGATGCGCAGGTAAGTGGCCTTGACCTGCTCGCGGCAGCTGTCACACAGCGCGGCGTTGAAGCTTTTCATATAGCCGGCCGGGCCATCGGGGCGAGGTGCTTCATTGCGCAGCTCGGCGAGACGCACACTCCACGGGCCGACCTGGACTTCGCCGATCTCCCGTTCGCCGAGCCCGGTGTCACCGCGAAACAGCGCGGCGTCGGCGAAGTACTTGGGCATGAAGCCCAACGGCACCAGCAACAGCAGGACATTGATGTGGAAACGCCACTTGTGCCAGAAGCGGCTCAGTTTCGAGGCTGGTTTTTGCGCAATGAACAGGCTCATTGGCTGACCTCCGTGGTTTCACGGCCGGTCACCGGGACATTGTCGTTGCGAGGGCGTTTGTTGCTGCGCTTGAAGGCATTGGCGGTGGCCAGGGCGGTGCGCTTGGTCCAGATCAACAGCCCGCTGAGCACCATCATGCTCAGCAGCAGGCCGAAGAAGAACCAGATCAACTTGATCCAGAGTCCGCCAAAATCACCGGTGTGCAGCGGGCGCATGGACTCGGTCACGAACTCCAGGCCCGAGCGGTCCGACAGCAGGCGCGTGGCGGCAACATCGCCGGTGTACGGGTTGATTTCGGCGGTCTGGAACATCAGTGGATACCAGCTGCGCCCCCCCACCGACAGGTAGCTGTAGGCGTTGGCCGGCATGCTGACAAAGCTTTCGTCCAGACCGGGAATGCGTTCCTTGGCCTGGCGGATCGCCGCTTCCAGGCTGATCATCGGTGCCGCCGAACCATCGGCGGTGAGCGGTACGTTTTCACGGGGCACCACAAGCGCCACCGGCGCGGTAGAGATGGAGATCTGGTTGTCGAACATGAACGCTTCGATCAGGAACCAGGTGCTGGTGACGGAAATCACCGCGATGAACCAGATCGACCAGATGCCGCTGAGACGGTGGAAATCACCCCAGAAAATCCGTGCGCCGTGGCGAATGCGCAGGGTTGGCCGCAAGAAACCTTTCCAGAAGCGCTTGTACACCACCAGTCCGGTGATCAAAGAGGCCAGCAGCGGCAGGCTGAGGAACGACACCAGGTACCAGCCCCAACTGTAGCCATTGGTGAACGGCACCAGCCACCAGCCATGCAGGGCGCGGGTGAACGCCTGGAAGTTGAATTGCGGCGCGGGTCCCTGGATGGCGCCGGTGTATGGGTTGACGTAGACCGTCAGCGCCCGCCCGTCGGGATAGGTAACACTGACGTCCAGGGCAAAGTGCGATTCGTCCGGGCGGCTGATGCTGTCGATGATGAGGTCAGGCTCGGCCTTTTTGATTGCGCTGACGACCTGGTCGTAATTGAGCCGCGGCGCATCGTCCGAAGGCTGGCTGGCGCGCATTTGCGGGTTGGCCAGCCAGACGATTTCCTGGCTCACCACGGCCAGGGTGCCGGTCACGCAGACGATCAGGACGAAAAACCAGATCGGCAGCGCCAGCCAGCTATGGACCAGGAACCAGAGTTTTGAACGGGATTTCTTCGACATGATTAGGGCGTCTTATATCGATGAAAGGCCTCTACTACGGGCTTCGCAGCGATGAGGTCCATGAAAGGCCCGGCCGTGGCTTTTGCCTACGCGACAGGACTGCATCTATATAGGACGGATGAGCACCCGAAATCCCGAAGGGTGATATGAAAGAAAATGTTTCTTGTTGTCTTTTCGTTCTCCGGCTTGGGTAGTAAGCCCCTCAGGAGCCGGGTTACCGGCGATAGGCACCCCGGGTTCAACAGCGCCAGCAAGCGGGCTCCTGCAGGGATTATGGCTGTACACAAGACCTGTGAACGACCGGACTCCTGTGGGAGCTGGCCTGCCAGCGGTGACGGCAGATCCAACACCTCAGGGCTCAACCCTGCTGAAACATTTCCCTGGCCCGCTGCTCAATCTGCTCCTGAGTCAGATCTTCTTTTCGCGTGGCCAGAAACCAGAGATGCCCATAGGGATCCTTCAACGTCCCGGAGCGGTCGCCATAGAACTGATCCTTGACCTCCGAGACCACGCTGCCACCGGCGTCGATCGCCTGTTTGTAGGATTTATCCACATCGGTCACATACAAATGAAGGCCTACCGACGGCGAGCTGTCCGGGTTGCTCAACGGCCCCTGATCGCACGGCGTGCCGAGCATGATCGGGCAGTCGCCGATACGCAGCTCGGCGTGACCGATGCCGCCGTCGGGCATGGACAGGCGCATGACTTCGATGGCGCCGAAAGCTTTTTTGTAGAATTCGATGGCTTCAGCAGCTTTTGCGATGCCCAGATACGGGGTGATGCTGTGATAACCCTCTGGAATGGGTTTGACGCTCATGATCGTTCTCCTTTTTTATTGTGAGACGAAGATCGCTCTCCAGCCGATCCCGTGGCGGCGTTGCCGAAGGCTGCGATCTTTTGAGTTTGATCGTCGACAGTCTTTGAGTTCACAAAAAGATCGCCGTCAGCGGCAACTCGGGGGCCCCCGACCGGCGGAATGCAAGCCTCTATGGGACCGAACCCGGTCGCGATGGCCGCCCCCCTATTTCGGATCAACTCCCGATTCCAGTAGCCGCGCCCCCGGCCCTCGATCCCCAAGCACATCGCCAGAATTGCGCAACGGGCAAGCCTCCATCGACAGACACCCGCAGCCAATGCAGCCATTGAGCTTGTCACGCAGCAAGGTCAATTGATTGATCCGCTCATCCAGATCCCGGCTCCATTGCGCCGACAGTACTTTCCAGTCCGCCGCTGTTGGCGCGCGGTTATCCGGTAAAGCCTTGAGCGCCTCGCCAATTTCCGCCAAGGGAATGCCCAAGCGCTGAGCCACTTTGATCAGCGCCACACGGCGCAACACTTCCCGTGGATACCGCCGCTGGTTGCCCTGATTGCGATTGCTTTTGATCAGCCCTTTGGACTCGTAAAAGTGCAACGCCGTGACCGCCACGCCGCTGCGTGCAGCCAATTGGCCGACGGTCAGTTCCTTGTGCAGTTTTTCCGGGGTGATCATTTGAAAAAAGCCTCTTGACCTCTAGTTAACTTGAGGTTTTATCTTGCACACCTTCGGATCGCAAGATTCGTTTTACTAATGAGTGGGGACAATTCATGCCAGTGCCTGAGAAAAATCGCAGTTTCACCCAATTGATCGAATTCGAAATCGAGCCTGGCCAGCAACCGGCACTGGTGGCGGCACTGTCACGGCAGACCGAACGCCTGGCCCAGCACCACAGTGGGTTTCTGAGTGCAAGCATCCAGGCCAGCGACGATGGCCGGCGAGTGCTCAATTATCTGCAATGGCAAACCCGCGAGGCCGGGGAAGCCGCGTTTCAGGGTTTTGAAAGCGGCGAACAGGATTTCTGGCAACTGATCCGCACCCATCAGGCGAAGACCGTGACCTTCGGTTCGTTCCAGGTGCTGCACAGCCTGGAACTCAGTCACGACCAGGCACTGCACTGCAACCTGGTGGGTTAGATCGACAGTTGCGCTTGAACGTGATGGTCGTCCTGACGCTCGATGCACACATTCAAAGCCTTCGTCAGAAAGCCGCCTCCTGCAGGTAATAGCGATCAAATCTCGATACCCACTATCGAGAGCGATGATTTCTGCCCGTCCAAAGGCGCGAGTAGCCTGTGTTCATTGCCCCGAACCCAGATGCCAGGACGTCGATCATGAAACCTCTAATCGCCACTTTGATGCTGCTCGCGGTCTCCGTTCTCGCTGGATGTGCCAGCCATGTTTCTCCGGAATTGCGGCCCTACACCGCCGAAGAAACCCGGGAACTGGCGCTGGAAGCGTTGAACCGTCGCGGCTTGTCCTTTGACGAATACCACGCGAAAAAAGCCGAATTGCTCGGCCAGCCACAGAAGACCTTCAGCTTCGACAAACAAGGTGAGATGAACGCCGAGCGAGCTATACAGCTGCACGGCCGCCCAAGCTGAGCGAAGACTGTACTGCTGTAAGTTTTGCCCAACTGTCCGTGGGTTTCCTGCGGGGGGTGCGATAGGGTCATTACCTGACCGACCCTGACGGATTGCCACCCATGACACTCTCGCTTGATCTGCTGCTGGGCTTCGCCCTGTTTGCCCTCGTGACCTCGATCACGCCCGGCCCGAACAACACCATGTTGCTGGCATCCGGCGTGAACTTCGGCTTTCACCGCACGATCCCCCATATGCTGGGCATTACCTGCGGTTTTTTCGTGCTGGTGGTGGCGGTCGGTTTCGGCTTGGGCACGGTGTTCCAGACCTATCCCTTGCTCTACACCGTGCTGCGTTACGTTGGCGCGGCATATTTGTTGTACCTGGCGTGGAAAATCGCCCACTCCGGCCCGGTCTCGGACAGTGCCAAGGGCGAGGCGAAACCGATCAGCTACCTCGGCGCCGCCGCGTTCCAATGGGTCAATCCCAAGGCCTGGATCATGGCCATCGGCGCAATCAGCACCTATACACCGATGCAAGGCTACTTCACCAACGTGATTGTGATTGCGGCGGTTTTCGCCCTGATCAACCTGCCCAGTGTCGGTGTCTGGGCGGCGTGCGGCACGTTGTTGCGCAACGTTTTGAAGGATCGCCGCTGGCTGCGCCTGTTCAACTGGAGCATGGCGGCATTGCTGGTGGCGTCGCTGTATCCGATCCTGCTCGAAAGCTTCAACTGACGCATTGCTTCAACCGATTGCCTGATGCCTGTTAAGCTCGCTTTTCAGGAGCGTTCCTACGCACTTTTAAATGAAGTTGTACTTCTTTAACGGCATCCGATCAGGTATTGGTAACGTTCTGAAAACCGGACGCAGCTCATAAGGTTGCGTTTCGCCGTTGCAGTCACGAGCCTCCTGATCCCGGAACACGCTCTGCGAGTTTTTTATGAATAAACGTCCGCTGTATTTCGACTACGCCGCCACCACCCCGGTGGATGAGCGAGTCATCCAGGTCATGGTCGAGTGTCTGGGCTTTGACGGCAACTTCGGCAATCCTGCCTCCAGCTCCCACGCGTTCGGCCAACAGGCCCGGCAAACGGTCGAGCAGGCGCGCCGCCAGGTCGCCGAACTGGTCGGCGCCGAGGCTGAGCAAATGGTCTGGACCTCCGGCGCCACTGAATCCAACAACCTGGCCCTCAAGGGCGTCGCCCAGGCGCGCGGCGTTGCTGGCGGTCACGTCATCACCAGTCAAATCGAGCACAAGGCGATCCTCGACACTGCCCGGCAGTTGCAGGACTCGGGCGTCGAGGTCACCTATCTGGTGCCGGACGCCGACGGTCTGATTACAGCGCAAGCCGTCAGCGATGCCATGCGCGATGACACCTTTTTGGTGTCGCTGATGTTGGTCAACAACGAGTTGGGCACCGTCAATGACATTCCGGCCATCGGCCACCTGGTGCGCGAGCGCGGCGCGTTGTTTCATGTCGACGCGGCCCAGGGCGCGGGTAAAGTGAAGATCGACCTGGCCGAGTGGCCGGTGGATTTAATGTCGTTCTCGGCGCACAAGCTCTACGGCCCCAAAGGCATCGGCGCGTTGTACGTTGGCCCGCGGGCGCGGCCGCGTTTGCTGGCACAGATCCACGGTGGCGGACACGAAGGTGGCCTGCGCTCCGGCACCCTGGCGACCCACCAGATTGCCGCCATGGGCGCGGCCTTCGCCTTGGCCGCGGCTGCGTTCGACGAAGAAAAAGCCTTGATCGTGCGCCTGCGTGAACGCTTGCTCGATCCATTGCTGGGCATGCCCGGCGTGCGCCTCAATGGCAGCCCGACCCGACGTATACCGCACACCCTGAGCCTGACTTTCAGTGAAGGCGAGTTCAATTCAGCGGCCTTGCTCGCGTCGATCGCGTTTTCCGCGACCTCGGCGTGCAATTCCGCGAGCAATGCGCCGTCCCACGTACTGCTGGCGCTGGGGCATGACGCCCACTCGGCAAGTCGCACCATTCGCTTGAGCCTGGGACGTTTCACCACCGAGCAGGATATCGATCTAGCCGTACACCTGATTAAAACAGCCTGCGCCAGTGCCCCGGCATTCTGGCAGTAAGGCGCAAAGCGCCGGCGTGGATCGGCACTGAACAATAATGATGAGTGGTTAGCAGGAGTCATGATGAATACGCAGGTTTCAATTACAGGATCGGTGCCTCAGCGCCTGGCGCATACCCGTGAGCTGATGAGTCGGGAGGGCATACACGCCTTGCTGGTGCCGTCGGCAGATCCGCATTTGTCCGAATATCTGCCGGGTTACTGGCAAGGGCGTCAATGGTTGTCGGGTTTTCACGGTTCGGTTGGCACGCTGATCGTCACTGCGGATTTCGCGGGTGTCTGGGCTGACAGCCGTTATTGGGAACAAGCGACCAAGGAGCTCAAGGGCAGTGGCATCGAACTGGTCAAGCTGCAACCGGGCCAGCCGAGCCCGCTGGACTGGCTCGCCGAGCAAACCCCGGAAGGCGGCGTGGTCGCAGTCGATGGTGCGGTGATGGCCGTGGCCTCGGCGCGTACTCTGAGCGGCAAACTCGAAGAGCGCGGGGCTCGCCTGCGGACCGACATCGACCTGCTCAGCGAAGTCTGGAGCGATCGCCCGACGCTGCCGAACGCGCCGATCTACCAACACCTGCCTCCACAGGCGACCGTCAGCCGTGGCGAAAAACTCGCCAAACTGCGTGAAACCCTGCAGGCGCGTGGCGCCGATTGGCATTTCATCGCCACCCTCGATGACATCGCCTGGCTGTTCAACTTGCGCGGCGGTGATGTCTCGTTCAACCCGGTATTCGTTTCCTTTGCCTTGATCAACCCACAACAGGCCACCTTGTTTGTGGCACTGAGCAAGGTTGACGCCGAGTTGCGCGCGGTCCTGGAGCAGGATGGCGTGATCTTGCGTGATTACAGCGAAGTGGCCGATGCCCTGCGCGCAGTGCCGACCGGTGCAAGTCTGCTGGTTGATCCGGCGCGCGTCACGGCCGGTTTGCTGGATAACTTGAACGATGGCGTCAAACTGGTCGAAGGTCTGAACCCGACGACGCTGGCCAAGTCGCAGAAAAGCCTGGCCGACGCCGAACACATCCGTCAGGCCATGGAGCAGGACGGTGCGGCGCTGTGCGAATTCTTCACCTGGCTGGACTCGGCGCTGGGCCGCGAACGCATCACAGAGCTGACCATCGACGAAAAACTCACCGCTGCCCGTGAACGCCGTCCGGATTACGTGTCGCTGAGCTTCAATACCATTGCTGCATTCAACGCCAACGGCGCCATGCCGCATTACCACGCCACCGAAGAAGAACACGCGGTGATCGAAGGCGACGGTCTGTTGCTGATCGACTCCGGTGGTCAGTACCTCGGCGGTACCACCGACATCACGCGGATGGTCGCGGTGGGAACACCGACTGCAGAGCAGAAACGCGACTGCACCCGCGTGCTCAAAGGCGTGATTGCCTTGTCCCGTGCGCAGTTTCCGAAAGGCATCCTGTCGCCGCTGCTGGACGCCATCGCACGTGCGCCGATCTGGGCCGAAAACGTCGATTACGGGCACGGCACCGGTCACGGCGTCGGCTACTTCCTCAATGTTCACGAAGGCCCGCAGGTCATTGCCTACCAGGCCGCTCCGGCACCTCAGACCGCGATGCTGCCGGGCATGATCACCTCCATCGAGCCAGGTACGTACCGTCCGGGTCGATGGGGCGTGCGCATCGAAAACCTGGCGATGAACCGCGAAGCAGGCAGCAGCGAGTTCGGTGAGTTCCTGAAGTTCGAAACCCTGACCCTGTGCCCGATCGATACCCGTTGCCTGGAAACCTCGTTGCTCAGTGAAGAGGAAAAACAATGGTTCAATGCCTACCACGCCGAAGTGCGTGAGCGCTTGAGCCCGTTGCTCGACGGCGCGGCCCTTGAGTGGCTGAACACTCGTACCGCGGCTATTTGATGGCTTGCAGCTCAGGCGCTGTTTCCAGCGCCTGACTCATGTAATCGACAAAGGCTTTGACCCTGGCCGATTGGCGACGATTCGCCGGGGACACGGCATTTATCGGCAGCGGCTGCGCGGTGTAGTCACGCAGCAACGCTGTCACTCTCCCGGCTTTCAGATCCTCGCTGAACAGCCACACCGGCGACAACGCCACCCCCAATCCCCCCAGGACCAACTCGCGAATCGCTTCGGAGTTGTTGCTCTGCGCATTGCCCTTGATCCGCACTTCATGACGATGTGCGCCATGGTTGTAAACCCACACGTTTTGACTGGTCAGCAGATTGAACTGCAGGCAGTTGTGCCCGCGCAGGTCTTCCGGCGTTCGTGGCTCGCCGTGTTGCGCCAGGTAATGCGGTGCCGCCACGGTCATCCGGTGGGTGGTGCCGATGTGGCGAGCTATCAGGCCGCTGTCGTTCAACGCGCCAATCCTGAGCGTGACGTCCAGACCTTCACTGACCAGATCCTGATTTTGATCACTGAGTTGCAAGTCAACCTGAATCCCGGGATAGCGCCTGAGAAACGCCGGCAGACGCGGAGCAATCTGCAGGCGCCCAAAACTCACGGAAGAACCGATTCGCAGAGGGCCGGCGATGGTCTCCCGGCCAGACTGGAAGTTGTGTTCGGCGGCGTCCACGGCAGCGAGGATGTGCCGGCATTGCTCGTAATAGCGCTGGCCTTCATCGGTCAGCGATAACTTTCGGGTGCTGCGGGCAATCAGTTTGCCGCCCAGCTCCCTTTCCAGTGCCTGCAGCATTTTGCTGATGGTCGGCTGACTGGTGTGCATCTCCCGGGCAACGGCGGAAAAACTGCCGCGTTCGACCACACGCACGAAAACCGACATTGCGTTTAATTTGTCCATGAGGTGCCTCATTGATGCTGTCAGGGCATAGTTACTATAGCGATCTGGCGTCTTATCGGCATGAGTGGTTTGGTCGAAGATCATTCCTACAACCACCTCTGACGGGAGTATGCGAAATGACTGACTCACTGCACATGCGTGCGCTGATTGTTGACTCGGCTGATGCACCGCTACGCTTGACTTCCATTCCCCGGCCGACTCCAGGCGTGGGACAGGTCCTGGTGCGGGTAGCGGCCAGCGGGGTTAATCCATTGGACCGGAAGATTCGGTCGGGCCAGGCCGCTCACGCGCAGCAACCTTTGCCGGCAGTGTTGGGCATGGATCTGGCGGGAGCAGTGGAAGCGCTGGGGGAGGGAGTAAGTGGCTGGACGCCGGGGGATGAGGTTTATGCGATGGCGACGGGGATTGGCGGAGTTCAGGGGTCACTGGCTGAGTACGCGGTGGTCGATGCGCGGCTCTTGGCGCATAAACCGCGCAATCTGGACATGCGCGAAGCGGCCGGTTTGCCGTTGGTGCTGATTACCGCGTGGGAAGGGTTGGTTGATCGGGCGCGGGTGCGGGCGGGGCAAAGAGTCTTGATTCACGGTGGTGCAGGAGGCGTCGGGCATGTTGCGGTGCAGATCGCCCGTGCATTCGGCGCAGTGGTGTTTGCCACGGGATCTGCGCGCCATCAAGCGGTTATAGAGGATTTGGGGGCAACGTTTATCGATTACCGCCAGTCTTCAGTCGAGGCTTATGTGGCGGAACACACGGATGGGGCGGGCTTCGATATCGTTTATGACACGGTGGGCGGTGAGGTTCTGGACGCATCATTCAGGGCCGCGCGGGTTTATCACGGCCATGTAGTGAGTTGTCTGGGATGGGGGCAGCACAGTCTCGCGCCGCTTTCATTTCGCGGGGCAACCTATTCCGGAGTATTCACGTTGCTTCCGTTGCTGAAGGGCGAGGGGCTTGAACATCACGCGGAGATTCTTCGGCAATCGGCGCGTTTGATCGAGGCAGGCAAAGTTAAACCCATTCTCGATCCGCGCCGGTTCACCCTGCAAACCGCCGACGCCGCCCATGAACTGCTGCAATCGGGAACAGCGCAGGGGCGGTTGGTGGTCGAGATTTAACTCAGGGCTTCAAGGACGAAGTCCAGTCGATCCTGGCCGAAGAACAACTGATTATTCACAAACATGCTGGGGGCACCAAATACGCCGCGCTGCACCGCTTTTTCGGTATTGGTCTTGAGCGCGGCTTTGACCTCTTCGTCGGCGGTCAGGGCCAGCACTTCATTGGGATCGAAGTTGTTTTGGGTCAATACGGCTCCGACGGTGGCCGGTTCATCGAGGCTGCGGCCGTCAACCCATAACGCTTTGAACAGACAGTCGATAAATGCCAAAAAACGCTCGGGGTGGCGCAACTGCATGGCAGTGACGGCACGCATCAACATGAGGGTGTTGATCGGGAAATGCGGATTGAACTTCAGCGGCACGCCATAACGTTTGGCGAAACGGTCGAGGTCTTGAAACATATAATGACCCTTGGCTGGAACAGTCGCCGGGGAAGCATTGCCGGTGGCTTTGAAGACTCCGCCAAGCAGGATCGGGATGTAGAGGAGCTGGCTGTCGGTTTGCTCGCAGATCTTGGGTAACTGTGTGTATGCCAGGTAAGTGGCGGGGCTGCCCAGGTCGAAGTAGAACTCCACGGTTTTGCTCATGGTCGTTGCGCTCTGTGGTTATAGAGGAGGGTTTACCAGCGTTCGCTCCAGGGGCGCAGGTCCAGCTCGAAGGTCCAGGCGTCACGAGGCTGGCTGTGCAGGTACCAGTAGTTCTCGGCGATGTGCTCGGGGTTGAGAATGCCGTCCTGATCTTTGGTTGCGTACTTCTCGGGGAAACTGTCGCGTATGAAGTCGGTATCGATGGCACCGTCGACGATGATATGGGCGACGTGAATATTCATCGGCCCCAGCTCACGGGCCATGCTTTGCGCCAATGCACGGATACCGTGTTTGGCGCCGGCGAACGCGGCAAATCCCGCAGCGCCTCGCATGCCGGCGGTTGCGCCGGTGAACAGTATCGTTCCACGCTGACGCTTGGCCATGCGAATGGCCACTTCACGGGCGTTGAGAAAACCCGAGAAACAGGCCATTTCCCAGATCTTGAAATACTTGCGGGCGGTTTCTTCCAGAATGCTGCAAGGCACATTGGCGCCGATGTTGAAGACAAACGCCTCGATAGGACCGATCTCGCTTTCAATCTGCTCGACCAATGCCACCACATCCTCCTCTTTGCGCGCATCGCAAGCAAAGCCGTGGGCTTCGCCGCCGGAGGCCAGGATTGCATCGACTAGCGGCTGGAGTTTGTCCGCGCTGCGGCGGGTCACGCAGGCGACGAATCCTTCCTGGGCAAAACGCTTGGCAATGGCGCCACCGGTAGCATCACCCGCACCAACGACCAGCACGACCTTCTTGTTATTCATGGGTAGATCCCTTTAGTAAACGATCGTTAACTAAACGAACGTTATGCTACGATTTGATCAGCGTCAAGGCGATCAAACCTGAGGGAAAGGCAATGCGTTACTCGGCCAGTCACAAGTTGGAAACCAGAGAAAAACTCCTGCAAAGCAGTGCGGTATCGGCCAAGCGATCCGGGTTTTCGACGGTGGGTGTGGACGGCTTGATGAAGGCGATCGGTTTGAGTGGCGGGGCTTTCTACAGTCACTTCTCTTCAAAGGACGAGTTGTTTGCTTCAGTTGTTGAAAGTGAATTGAGGCAAAGTCTGGAGCGATTGGGGGCCGAGCAGGATCGCGACAAGCTTGAGCGGTGCCTGAAACAGTACCTGAGCATGTGCCATGTCGAACATCCGGAAACGGGTTGCGCACTGCCGGCGTTGGGCGCCGAGATCGCGCGTTCTGACATCGCGATTCGTCAGCAGGCGGAGCACTGGATTTGTCAGTTGCAGGAGAGTTGGGCACAGGTGCTGGAGAGCGACAGTTTGGCCTGGGCCATTCTGTCGCAATGTATCGGGGCGTTGGTGGTGGCGAGGATGCTGGCCACTACGGAGCTTCAGCATAAGGTGCTGAAGTCCAGTTACGATGAGATCGGACGGCAGATCGCAGGCCCTGGAGCCTGACGACGAGGCCGCAATCTACTTGCAGATGACAATCATGCTGCGACTGGTGTAACCCGCTGGATTGAGGCCAAACGGATAGTCGCCCGGTTCCTCTACGGCATCCCCTGACTTGGCAATGACCTTGTATCCCTTAGGTGCGCACGAGTTGGCGGCACTGGCGTAGCACTGATCCCAGGATGACGACAGGCCTGAACAGTTGATATGCAGCCCTTTCCTGCCGTGCTTGACCTGGGTCTTCGTTGTCGCCGCGCAGCCCGCAATCGCAAGTACGGCGATCAAAATCAAAATTCGTTTCATTGCTGTCCTTGTTGCTTTCCCGGATCTGACGCCCGGTCTGGCAGTATTCGCTTTCGCATGAAGCGTGCTGATTTCCCTGTCTTGAAAAGTCCATGTCTGACATCGGATTGCGGGCTAAACATGGCCTAAATGAGCGGCAAATACCAGAGCCTCGTCAAATCTTGCATCAATCCGCCGCAATGGCTGGCTTGGCGGAACTGCCCATGGTCATGGTGGCGCCGACCGAAGCCAGGATGATGCACAAGATAGCCATCCACTGTGACAGGGACAGGTATTCCTGCAGGAACAGTAAGCCGGATAGCGCACCAATGGCGGGTTCGATGCTCATTAATGTTCCGAATGTCCTGGCTGGCATACGGGTGAGGGCGACCATCTCCAGCGTATAGGGAAGGGCTGTGGACAGAATGGCAACACCGAGGGCGATCGGGATCAGTGATGGGGTCAACAGCGCGGCTCCAGCATGAACAATGCCTATGGGTGCTACGAACAGGGCGGCAATCATTACCCCCAATGCGGCGGTCTGCACGCCATTGTCGGCACCGGCCTTTTGCCCAAACAGAATGTAAAGCGCCCAGCATACCCCAGCGCCCAATGCATAGCCGGCACCTACCAGGTCGATGCCTGCGGTTGTTGCACCCGTCGGTATCAGTAAGAGCAAGCCGAGCGCTGCAAGCGCAATCCACAGGAAATCGATTGCGCGGCGTGAAGCGTAAATGGCGACTGCCAATGGCCCGGTGAATTCAAGGGCCACCGCGATACCCAGAGGCACTGTGCGCAAGGACATATAGAAGAGGAAGTTCATGCCGCCCAGGGCCATGCCGTAGACGATGACGGTTCGCAGGGACTTCGCAGTGAGCTTCGCACGCCATGGGCGCAGGAGCAGCAGCATGATGACGCTGGCAAAAATCAGGCGCAGAGTGGTGGTTCCTTGGGCACCAACAACGGGAAACATGCTTTTGGCCAGGGAGGCTCCGGACTGGATAGATGCCATGGCTATTATTAGCAGGCCGACCGAGAACAAGGTCGAGGCAAGGCTGCGAGGTTGGTCATTCATTGAGAGGCATCGTCCAAAGTGGGGTGAAACAGGAGCGCTATTGTTGTGTTGAGCAATATACTGCGCATTACTTGGTGCCGCGTCTATATATAAGCTGCGATTTTGCGCATCCTGATAGATAACCCAAATCAGTGCTTGACGGCAGATTTCAGATGTCTATAATTCGCCCCACTTCCGACGCAGTCGAAACGGGAAACTCCTTGGTAAACAACGAGTTACGCAGTTTTCGGCAGCAAGTAGCTTCAGGTCATCGAAGCCAGAAGGAAGTTGAAAAAGAGGTGTTGACAGCAGCGTGTAACGCTGTAGAATTCGCCTCCCGCTGACGAGAGATCGAAAGCGCAAGTGGTTGAAGTTGTTAAGGAAATCCTTGAAAACTTCTGAAAATAACCACTTGACAGCAAATGAGGCTGCTGTAGA
>NZ_MSTQ01000012.1 GCF_001945365.1 Pseudomonas reinekei | reverse complement strand
CACCGGCGTCATCACGCTTGACGTGGTCCGGCGCGGCCCGATAGCCCCAGTAGAAGGGGATCATCAGGCTGCGGATTTTGGGATCGTCGGTGTCGCGCTGATACAGATACGTGTCAGGGTCGTCGAGCGTAGTTTTCTGATCCGCACTCCGTTCATCAAGCGGTACTTCTTGGGCCTCAGCGTAATCCGCCCCATACCGCCCCGCCTTCAGATCCGGTCGATCCAGTCGTTCATTCACCCCCTGGCACAACCCGGTTTCCACCGACTCATAGGACGCCCCGGGGTCATTCACGCCATGCAGGAAAATCACCACCCCCGGCAGGTCGGCGGGTACTTCCAACTTGCGCACGGTGTTGCAATTGGGCATCAACCGGGTCGTGAGTTGCGCCACGCAGTACATGTCTTCGTGGCTCATTGGCTGCCACCTTTCGGATCTTCGCCACGCACCGCGGCCATTTGCGTCAGATGCATCCTTTCTCTCTCCGTCAGTCCGCTTGAAAATTTCTCTCCTTGCACAGTGCTGCCATCCTCCAGATCGATTTGTTACGTCCGGGGTGATGATGGTTGACTGAGCCTTATTGGCTGGACGTTAGCGGGCGCAAATTCACCGGCACAATCATGGCGATGTGGTGGCTCTGTATGGTTTTTTAGCGGACGAGAGGCGGGAGAGTGCGTAGATGCTGGGGCGTAGTTGGAAAGCAGATTTAATGTTCAAAATGTAAATCAGAACAGTCCTAGGAACCGTCTTACGTACACAGCGAGTGTTGAGATAGAGCGAGCAATCAGTAACCTGTGGCGAGGGAGCTTGCTCCCGCTGGGGCGCGAAGCAACCCCGAAAATGGGACCGCTACGCAGTCCAGCGGGAGCAAGCTCCCTCGCCACAGATACAATGTTCGTCCTTAAATGAACAGCATTGCGCTAATGCAGCAGGGCTTGATGGTGCGTCAGTAGTGCCCGTGCCGGGGGCCATAGTAACCGCGCGGTGGGCCGTAGTAGCCGCGGGGTGGTCCGTAGTAGACCGGCGCCGGACGGTAGTAGATCGGTTGCTGCACGTACACCGGAGCCGGCTGGTAGTACACCGGTGGAGGAGGCGGTGCGTAATAAACCGGGGCAGGCTGGGCATAGACCGGTTGCGGCGCGACATACACTGGCCGGTTGCTGTTGATGATGGCCGAGCCAACGATGGCTGTGCCAACGATCGCGCCAAATACCGCTGGACCTTCCCAACCGCCACCGCCGCCATGCGCCTCTGCCTGCCCTGCGATAGCCAAAGCGCCGATCAGCAAGGCCACTGTGGGGATTTTACGGATCATGATAATTCCTCGGTTCTTCGACCCGGCGCTTGCGTCTGCAATAGACTCAAGGATTGTCGCGGGGATACTTCTAAGACAGCGTTTTTTTGAAAATCCGCACAGCCGTTGAGTAAATTTTGTGTAAGGTCTGTACCGGTTTGCTGACGGTCATTGGTGTCGTCGGCAGGTACGCGAATATCATCGATCAGAACTCATGGGCTGGCTAATCCCGCCCATCTGAAAGTGCGTTAAGAAGGAGATACACATGCAGATGAACCCCAATCGAGACACCCAACTGTGCATGTCGCTCTCCGGGCGCCCCGGCAACTTTGGCCTGCGATTCCACAATCATCTGTATGAGCAATTGGGGCTGAATTTTTATTACAAGGCGTTCAGCAGCCAGGACTTGCCCGGCGCTGTGGGCGGGATCCGCGCGCTGGGCATTCGCGGGTGTGGCGTGTCCATGCCATTCAAGGAAGCCTGCATTGCTTTGGTCGATGAAATGGACGCCTCCGCCGCCGCCATTCAGTCGATCAACACCATCGTCAATACCGACGGCCATCTCAAGGCTTACAACACGGACTACATTGCCGTTGCCCAACTGTTGGAAACCCACGCAGTGCCCAAGGACACGTCGTTTGCCTTGCGTGGCAGCGGTGGTATGGCCAAGGCAGTCGCCAGCGCCTTGCGTGACGGTGGCTACAAAAACGGACTGATCGTGGCCCGTAATGAACGCGCTGGCCGGGCTTTGGCCGAATCCCTGGGCTATGAATGGCAAGCGGAATTGGGGGCCCGGCGCCCCCAGATGCTGGTCAACGTGACGCCAGTGGGCATGGACGGCGGGCCTGAGGCCGGGCAGCTGGCGTTCGAGGCCAATGTGGTCAAAACAGCAGGCACCGTCTTCGATATGGTGGCGATACCGTCGGAAACACCGCTGATCGTGATGGGGCGGGCCGAAGGTAAGAAAGTCATTACCGGACTGGAGGTGATTGCAATCCAGGCGCTGGAACAGTTTGTGCTTTATACCGGTGTGCGACCGACCAGCGAGCAGTTTCAGAAAGCGGTGGCGTTTGCTCGCGGCTGAAGATCAAAAGATCGCCTTACAACAAGGTGAAGGAGATTTCTGTGCATCCGCCCATTCTGAATTTGAACCAGGTCGAACTCGAACCGCTGCCGGAAGCCTTCGCGCCCACCGGTGAAACCGCCGGGCGCTATCAACAGCGCCTGGCCCGCGTCGGCCAGCAACTGGGGGCGCAGAAGCTCAGTTATCGTTTGTATGTGCTGGAGCCGGGGATGCGTGGCAGCCCGTTCCACAGCCATCGGGTCAATGAAGAGATGTTCTACGTGGTGGCCGGGGAAGGTGAGGTGCGTCTGGGGGGCGAACGTTTTCCTATCCGCACTGGCGACGTGATTGCCTGCCCGGCGGGTGGTCCGGAAAAAGCCCACCAGATCATCAATACCAGTAACGCCGAGCTGCGCTACCTGGCCGTCAGCACCCAGCAGTCGCCGGAAATCTGCGAATACCCGGATTCCGGCAAGTATGCGGTGATGGATGATTTCAAGGTCGATGCCGCAGGGAATGCTTCGGGGTTTGTTGCGGTGGCCCGGCAGGAGGATGGGGTGGATTATTGGGAAGGTGAATAGTCCCTGTTACCAGGTGACCGCCGTCATCGCCAGCAGGCTAGCCTGCTGGCGATGACGGCGGTACATCCAACATACATTTGACTGGCTGATCACTTACTCAAGCCGCGCCAACCGCTCTTCCAGCGCCGCAATCCGCGCCTCCAGCTCTTCAATCCGCTCAACCGAAACCCCGCTGCCAGCCCCGCGTTCCGACGGATTCTGCCGCGCCGCAAGAATCGCCTCGATATCTGCCGGGTCACCCAACGCATGGGTATAACGATCTTCACGCTGCCCTGCCTGACGCGGAATCAACACTGCCAGCCCGCGTGCAATCAAGCGTTCCAGCTGATGCACCACCTGTTCGGCATCTTCGAACTCATGCATGCGGCCGCTGCGGGTCAGCAATTCGTTGACCGTCTGCGGGCCGCGCAAAAACATCAGCCCGGTCAGAATCACCTGCGCCGGTACCAGTTCCAAAGCCTTGTCGACCTTGTGCTCCCAACGGTCGGCGCGACTGCCCATCACCAGTTTGGTAAAACCTCTTCCCTCAAGTGCGCGCAGGCTCTGCCCGACCTGACCTGGCGTCAGGTTCATCACCGGCTCGCGGCTGGTTTTCTGGTTGCAGGCGATCACCAGAGCATTGAGCGTCAGCGGATAGGTTTCCGGGCTGGTGGCCTGCTTCTCGATCAACGAACCCAGAATGCGGATTTCCGTGCTGTTGAGCCGTGGCTCGTCGAACGTTGTTTCTTGCTCAGTGCTCACAGTGGCTGGAACCTCGCTAACAGTTGAACTGGAAAATAGTGGGCTAATAAAACCTCGTTCCCGCAGGTTAGTCGAGCATTGCCGTGTTGCCGCGCTTCAATCCTGGCGGCGCAGGTTTACGGCGGCTGAAAAAGACCGGTTTCGCAAGGGCAGCGCGCGGCTATAATCGGCCCACGTTTCCCTCCTGTCACCACACGAGACCTGTCATGACCATTTCCCTGTACGACGCTTCGGTTCCTGTTTTCAAGCAAATGCTCAACGCCCTGAGCGATGTGCTGAACAAGGCTGAAGCCCACGCCACTGCGAAAAACATCGACCCGAACGCCTTCCTGCAAGCCCGTCTGTACCCGGACATGTTCCCGCTGGTGCGTCAGGTGCAGATCGCCGTTGATTTCGCCAAGGGCGTTACTTCGCGTCTGGCTGAGGTTGAAGTGCCGAAGTACGACGACACCGAAACCACCTTCGCCGAGCTGCAAGCACTGATCGCCAAGGTTCTGGCCTACATCGGCGAGTTCACGCCTGAGCAGATCAATGGCAAGGAAGGCATCGAGATCGTCACCCGTCCTGGCACCCCTAAAGAGAAGCGCTTCTCCGGCCAGGCTTACCTGCTGACCTACGGCCTGCCGCAATTCTTCTTTCACGTCACCACCACTTACGCACTGCTGCGCCACAACGGCGTAGAAGTGGGCAAGCGCGATTACATGGGCGCGTTCTAAACCGCTCGGGTACAAAAAAGCCCCCGCAGCCTTGGGCTGCGGGGGCTTTTTCATGGTGCGCAGCCTTCAGCTACAACACAAATCCTGTGGGAGCGAGCCTGCTCGCGAAAGCGGTGTGCCAGCCAACATCGATGTTGACGCTGATGGCCTCTTCGCGAGCAGGCTCGCTCCCACATGGGGGTGTCAGGCCAATTGCTCGGTCTTCTGTTCTTCGCGCAGGCAAGCCGCCGCGGTGAACAGTACATCGGTCGACGAATTCAGAGCCGTCTCCGCCGAATCCTGCAACACGCCGATGATGAAACCGACTGCCACCACCTGCATGGCGATTTCGCTCGGGATGCCGAACAGGCTGCATGCCAGTGGAATCAACAGCAGCGAACCACCGGCCACACCCGAAGCACCGCAGGCGCAGATCGCCGCGACGACGCTCAGCAGAATAGCGGTCGGCATGTCCACGGCAATCCCCAAGGTATGCACCGCCGCCAACGTCAGCACGGTGATGGTGATCGCAGCGCCAGCCATGTTGATGGTCGCGCCCAGCGGGATCGATACCGAGTAGGTGTCTTCATGCAGACCCAGACGCTTGCTCAATTCCAGGTTGACCGGAATATTCGCCGCCGAACTACGGGTGAAGAACGCCGTGATGCCGCTCTCGCGCAGGCACATCAGCACCAACGGGTACGGGTTGCGGCGCAGCTTCCAGAACACGATCAGCGGGTTCATCACCAGCGCCACGAACAACATGCAACCGAGCAGTACGGCCAGCAGGTGGGCGTAGCCGATCAGTGCGCCGAAACCAGAGGTGGCCAGGGTCGAAG
This sequence comes from Pseudomonas reinekei, assembly GCF_001945365.1. GTDB lineage: Bacteria > Pseudomonadota > Gammaproteobacteria > Pseudomonadales > Pseudomonadaceae > Aquipseudomonas > Aquipseudomonas reinekei. The sequence continues at coordinate 167,032 of NZ_MSTQ01000012.1, read as the reverse complement.
CCACCAGGCCGAAGATGCCCAGTGGGGCGAAGCGAATCACCACTCGCACGATCACCGTCACGCCGTTGGACAGGTCGCCCAGCACTTCTCGGGTGGTGTTGCCCGCATGGCGAATGGCGATGCCCATGCCGATGGCCCAGGCCAGAATGCCGATGAAATTGGCATTCATCAGGGCGCTGACCGGGTTATCGACCACGCTCAGCAACAGGCTTTGCAACACTTCGCCAATGCCGCCCGGTGCAGTCACCGCAACGTCCTGAGTCGACAGCACCAGGCTGGACGGGAACACCATGCTGGCAACCACCGCGACCACGGCTGCGGCGAAGGTCCCCAGCAGATACAGGAACAGAATCGGCCGGATATGGGTTTCCTGACCGTGCTTGTGGTTGGCGATGGACGCCATGACCAGCACGAACACCAGAATCGGCGCGACGGCCTTCAGCGCCGAGACAAACACTTTGCCGATGAACGCGGTGGACTTCGCCGCTTCAGGCGCAACCAGGGCCAGGGCAATACCGGCGATCAGGCCGATCACGATCTGTGTGACCAGGCTCAGGCGTTTAAGGCGTTGCAATAGAGAAGGGGATGAAGCAGTCATAAAACGGCATCTCTGATTTTTTATAGGTTCGAGGTTTCACCGCAGTGGCAGCAACAAGCAGGGCAGGCCGCAGACGGGAAACCGGGAGGAGCAGCATGGGGCATGCCAGCGCTGATCCCTGTGGCGAGGGAGCTTGCGCCCGCTGGGCAGCGAAGCGGCCCCACCCAATGGGCCTGCTGTGCAGTCCAGCGGGAGTCAGCTCCCTCGCCACACGGGGCGCGGACTTTATCACAGCGTAGGAGCAATCTTTCAGACCTGTGACGAACTGCCACCCCGGCATTCAACGCGAATTGCAGGTTCGTGCAACCTCACCCGGAAACACTCTGTTAAGATCCCCTATCCTCATTTTCAAATTGCCAGTGGGCCTTCGGGCTAGCGCTGGTGTTTTCGTTTTCTGGAGTTTTGCATGCTGTTTCCCATCCTTCTGTTGTCTGCCGCCGGGTTTACGGTGCTGACCACGGAATTCGTCATCGTCGGCCTGTTGCCTGCCATCGCCCGTGATCTTGAAGTCAGCATCCCGCAAGCGGGTTTGCTGGTGACCCTGTTCGCCTTCACCGTTGCCGCGTTCGGGCCGTTCCTCACCGCGTACTTCGCCCGCTTCGAGCGGCGCAAGCTGTTTATCTCGGTGTTGATCATGTTTGGTCTGGCCAACACCCTGGCGGCATTGGCGCCGAACATCTGGGTGATGGCGTTCGCGCGGCTGATTCCGGCGCTGGGCTTGCCGGTGTTCTGGGCCCTGGCCAGTGAAACGGCGGTCGATATCGTCGGGCCGGATTACGCGGGCCGAGCCATTGCCAAGATCGGCTTCGGCATTGTCTGCGCCACCGTGTTCGGCATTCCGGTGGGCACGTTGATTTCTGATGCGTTCGGCTGGCGCAGTGCATTTGCGATTCTGGCGGTTATCGCGTTTGCCAAGGCGTTGCTGCTGTTTATCTATCTGCCGAAAACCAATCTGCACCAGCATCAGGTCAGCTTTCGTTCGCAGTTCAAGATCCTGCGCAGCCCATTGATGATCGGCCACGTGTTGCTGTCGGTGATTGTGTTCAGCGGCATGTTTACCGCTTACACCTATCTGGCGGACATCCTTGAGCGCCTGGCCGGGTTCAACGGCACAGTCGTTGGCTGGTGCCTGATGGGCTTCGGCGCGGTTGGCTTGATCGGCAACTCGTTGGGTGGTCGCGCGGTGGACCGTCATCCGCTGATGGCGTCGATGATGTTCTGCGCCTTCATGATCGCCGGCCTGGTGGCGCTGGTGCCGAACATTCATTCGCCGGTCGGCCTGGCGGCGGCGATGGGTATCTGGGGGGTGACTCAGGCGGCAATGTTCCTGGTCAGTCATGTGCGTTTAATGAAAGCTGCGCCGCAAGCACCGGCGTTCGCGGCGTCGCTGAACATTGCCGGGGCCAACCTCGGGATTGGCCTCGGCGCCATGATCGGCGGCCGCGTGATCGACAGTGTTGGCCTGCAAGGCTTGGGTTTTGCTGCAGCCGCTTTCATTCTGGCCTCGATCCTGCTGGCCATCGCCTTGATGACCTTCAAGCCGCGCGAAGAGGTCACAGCGCTGTAAACAACTCGCGTCGGGCACCTTCGGTAATGGCGACAATGCCGGGATGCTTGACCTTGCGATCAACCGAAATGGCGTAGAACGATTCGCTCACCGCGTCGGTCTGGCCAATCACCTCTACGCCACACTGGCGTTTCACTTCGTCGGCAATCACGCTCGGACCAATGAAAATCCCGCTGCCGGATTGGCCGAAGGCCTGCATCAAGGCGCTGTCGTCAAACTCACCGATAATTTGCGGTTGAATCTGCTGTTCGGCAAACCAGCGCTGCAAACGGCTGCGCACCACGGTTTCCGGACCCGGAATCAGCAGCGGTGCACCCTGCAGGTTGCGGGGGAAGTCCTGGCCGTATTGCGCCGCCAGCCCCGGGGTGGCAAAAAAACTGATCCCGCATTCACCGAGTTTCTGGCTGTAGCCTTTGATATCCAGGTGCGACGGCATCGGGCTGTCGGAGATCACCAGGTCCAGGCGCTGGATCGCCAGGTCGGCCAACAAACGCTCAAGCTTGTCCTCGCGACAGGTGATGCGCAGCGGTTCGCTCAGTTCCATGGTGGGCGCAATCAGCCGATAGACGATGGATTTGGGCACCACATCGGCCACGCCGACCCGGAACAGAATCTGCTGCTCATTGGGCTGCGCCCGTAGCATCAGTTCCAGTTCACCGCCAAGTTGAAACATCTGTTCGGCATAGGGCAGGGTCTGCCGTCCGGCTTCCGTCAGCTCAAGCTGTCGACCCACTCGGCGAAACAATTCGATTCCGTAGGTTTGTTCGAGCAGTGAAATCTGCCCGCTGATGGTCTGTGGCGTCAGGTTCAGTTGCTCGCAGGCACGCACGATGCTGCCGGTCTTGGCCACCACCCAGAAGTAATGCAGTTGTCGGTAGTTGAGCATGGCGATCTACAGTTCGTAAAAATCGAAGTATAGCCGGTAAAAATACGAATTTTCCTGAAGTGTCTGTCTCCCTAGAATGCGTCGCTATCAACGGGCCATCGTTTCGGTCCCGTTCGTTCTATTGAGGGAAGCATCATGAAAATTAAAGCCACGGCGCTGGTGATTACATCTTTACTGGTATTGGCCGGTTGCGATCAGGCCGAGAAAAGCGCTCAACAATTGATGGGTAAAGCCGCCGAAAGCGCAAAACAAGCTATCGACGACACCCATAAAGCCGCCGAGCAAGCGCTCAGCGACGCCACGGGCGGGCTGATCAGCAAAAAAGAATCATCGGAAAAAGACTCGGAAAAATCCGAATCTTCCTCCCAGGAAATCTAAACCGTCTTACAGCGAGTCAGGACTGACCCATGGAATACCTTTTACAGCTTGCCGCCAGCCCCACTGCGTGGATTGCCCTGGCCACCCTGGTGGTGATGGAAATCGTGCTTGGCATCGATAACCTGATCTTCATCTCGATCCTGACCAACAAACTGCCCGAGCAGCACCGGCAGAAAGCGCGGCGCATTGGTATCGGCATGGCACTGATCCTGCGCTTGGGCCTGCTCAGCACCATCGCGTTCATTGTCCAGCTGACCGCGCCGGTGATCGAGATTCTCGGCCATGCGTTCTCCTGGAAAGACATGATTCTGATTGCCGGTGGCCTGTTCCTGTTGTGGAAAGCCACGACCGAGATCCATCACAGCATGGACCCTGCGCCGGAAGATCCGAAGTCCGCGACCTCGACCGTGACCCTGGGCTTTGCCGCGGCCATTGGTCAGATCCTGATGCTGGACATGGTGTTCTCGATCGACAGCATCATTACCGCTGTCGGCATGACCGAGCATTTGCCGATCATGATCATCGCGGTGGTGGCGTCGGTACTGGTGATGTTGCTGGCGGCTGACCCGTTGGCCAAGTTCATCAACGACAACCCGACGGTGGTCATGCTGGCGCTGGGCTTCCTGATCATGATCGGCATGACGCTGATCGCCGAAGGCTTCGGCGCCCATGTACCGAAAGGTTACGTGTATGCCGCCATGGCGTTCTCGGCGGGTATTGAGGTGCTGAACATGATGTCCCGCCGGGCGAAGCAGAAGCGCGTAGCCGCCGAAGCTTAACCGTCGATAAACGAAACGGCCGCCTGAACTCGAAAGAGTTCAGGCGGCCGTTTTTGTTTGAGCGTTGGAAAGGCGTCAGTCAGTGGGCCGTGACGTGGCGCGCGGCGGTTTTATCGGTTTTCACCATGGGTGCCGGCTGGTTCGGGTGGTGATGGTGCCGGCGGGTAACGCGCAGAACGCCCCATAACATGGCTGTGGCGACAGCCAGCCAGCCGCTAATCAACATCACGATCGTCATAGTCAGGCTCATCGATGCCTCCTCTTTGCCCTGCAGCGGGCAGACACACTATGCAAGTGACAGTCTAGCCGCTGTCGTGTTTCAAGCTATTGACCGAAGGTCGACTGTCATCAACCAGTTCGCTCTATGCAAACCCGTGAACTACCGGTTAAGGCTATACCGGCGCTCCGTGGCGTCCTATGATCGACGACCAAGCCGGGAGCGGATTGCCCGGCGTCTGAACAAGAGAGTGATGATGGTGCGGGTGATTTCTCGAATTCTTTCAGTGGCGGTCATCGTGGGATGCGTCGCCGGCCTGGCTGGCTGCGCGGGGAGCGTGTCGCCGCAAATCAAGCGTCTGCCAGAAAGGGTGGAACTCAGTGGGCGCTTCTATAAAGGCGTGGCCAACCAAAGCGGGCCGCAGGTACTGGCAAGCATGCTGTCCCAGCAAGGTATCGTGATTACTCCGGGGCTGCTCGATAAGCCATTGCGTTTGCCGGGCGCCGAAGCCCAGTTGCAACAGAACATGCAAAACCTTGCGCGTGAGTACGGGATGATGGTCTATCCACTGGACAGCAATTTGCCAGCCTTACTGACGCAGGTGGCGGCTGGTTATCCGGTCATGGTGCGATTTACCGAGGGCTCGGCACTTTGGTCGGAACCGCGTTATGCCATCCTCACGGGATACAACCGGCAGAAGCGGACCGTGTTGCTGCGTGCCGGCATGAATCAACGACTGCTGATGAGCTTCGGCTCGTTCGAATCGGCATTCAAGGATGCCGGTGGCTGGGCGGTGTTGATTCAGGCACCGACGCAGATTCCCGCCGAAGTCGATCAGCAGCGCTGGCTCAAGGCGGCGAACGAACTCGCCCAGGCTGGCCAGGAGCAAGCAGCGGCGAAAGCCAGAAAAGCCTTGGGCGCCCGTTAAGCCCGTTCGTCATTTGCCGGGCACCCCGGCGCATCGGCGTCCTCTGAAGATCAAGGCCCGCACTTTTCGGGCCGCGATCAGGAGGCGTTCATGGCACATTCCAATACCCCCGCCGGCCCGCATTCGTCTGAGCATTCGTCCGGCGATGAGTTGGGATTCGACCCCGATTCTCCTGACGTCGCCGACCCTCAGGTCGACCCCATTGGGCCGGCCAAGGCGCCGAAAGACGTAAAACCGGGCGATAACCCCAAGGTTCCTTCCAAACCCTATGATCCGCTGGGTGACCTCAAACCCCAGGTCTGATGGAGGTACGCATGTCTACCGATTCGAGTTTCAACGATAAACGTCCGGAAACTGTTCCCACTACACCGCAAGACGACATCGACCCGGTGCTGGATCCGGATAGCCCGATGCGCGATCCGCTGGCGCGGCCGACGGTGGCGCCGTCGGAACACCCACAGGGTTGGCGAGATCCCAGCAAAGGCGACGGCATACCGGATGATGACCAAATGCCACTGCCGAACGATTAATCGCTGAGGAAAAAAGCCCCGAATGTTCGGGGCTTTTGCTTTTTGTTGCGGGCGGACCTATTTCGAGGCTTCAACGACGCCGGTCTGACGTTGCTTCAGGTTTTTGTCGGCTTTGTATTGCAAGGCAACCGAAGGCACGTCCGCGCTCTTGCCGCTCTCCACCCAATTCCGCATGCGCGTGGCATCGGCAAAGTGGGTGTACTTGCCATAGGCGTCGAGGATTACCAGAGCCACCGACCGATTACCCATACGGGTCACCAACACCAGGCAATGGCCGGCCTCATTGGTGAATCCGGTTTTTGTCAGCTGAATGTCCCAATCCGGCTTGCGGACCAAATGGTCGGTGTTGCGAAAGCCCAGGCTGTAAACGGGTTTGCGGAACGTAACGGTTTTTTCCTTGGTGGTGCTCAACTCGGTCAGCAGCGGATACTTGTGCGCGGCGATCAACAGTTTGCTCAAGTCACGAGCGGTCGAAACGTTACGTGCCGAGAGGCCTGTGGGCTCGACGAAATGGGTATTGGTCATGCCCAGAGCCCGAGCCTTGGCGTTCATCGCCGCAATGAACGCGGCATATCCACCTGGATAGTGGTGGGCGAGGCTCGCGGCGGCGCGGTTCTCCGATGACATCAGGGCAATCAGCAGCATTTCCCGGCGAGGCAATTCGCTTTTTAGTTTGACCCTGGAATACACACCTTTCATTTCCGGCGTATCGCTGATGTTGATGTTGATGTATTCATCCATGTTCTGCCGGGCTTCAACGACCACCAGGCCGGTCATCAACTTGCTGACCGAAGCAATGGGGACGACGACGTCCGGGTTGCTGGCATAGATGACTTTGTTGGTCTGCATATCGAGCAGTAAAGAACTGCCGGAAGCGAGCTTGAGTTTCGAGGTGTCTCGAGGCGCTGCGGTCGTTTCGCCAGCGCTGGCGATTGGCGTGATGAAAGTCCCTGTAACTGCAAACAATAAGCTCAGGATGGAAAGGCGGATTTTCACGCTGGCAGACTCATAATGTATTGATAAGCCGTTTTGTAACGGGCTATTTCTTAAAAAGCGCGACATTCTGGAGTATGGCTGAATAACTGTCGATGGTTGTTCAAGTAACCGGTGAAAGTCCTGGAAAACATGAAAAAAAAGTCATTTTCCGGCGGATGGTCGCGGTTTGTTTCGGGCAAAAAGAACCCCGCCGTGGGCGGGGTTCCTTGAGTCGCTTTTTACCGCTGCGTGGAATACTCAGCCGTGCAGGGTTTCGGCGGCATACAGCGTGTTTTCCAGGAGGCAGGCGCGGGTCATCGGACCTACGCCACCCGGCACCGGCGTGATCCAGCCGGCGCGGGGCAGGGCGGTTTCGTAGATCACGTCGCCGACCAGCTTGCCGTCTTCCTGACGGTTGATGCCGACGTCGATCACGATCGCGCCTTCCTTGATCCACTCACCCTTGACCAGGCCCGGCTTGCCAGCGGCAACGACGACCAGATCGGCACGACCGACGTGGCCCGCCAGATCCTTGGTGAAGCGGTGGGTGACGGTCACGGTACAGCCGGCCAGCAGCAACTCCATCGCCATCGGTCGGCCAACGATGTTGGATGCACCGACCACCACGGCATTCATTCCGTACAGATCGGCACCGGTGCTTTCCAGCAGGGTCATGATGCCTTTCGGTGTGCACGGACGCAGCAGTGGAATGCGCTGGGCCAGGCGGCCGACGTTATAAGGATGGAAGCCGTCGACGTCTTTGTCCGGGCGAATGCGCTCCAGCAACTTGGACGCATCCAGGTGTTCAGGGAGTGGAAGCTGCAACAGAACGCCATCAATGGCGGGATCGTCATTCAGGCGATCGATCAGATCGGCCAGCGCTTCTTGAGTGGTTTCGGAAGGCAGGTCGTAGGCTTGGGAAATGAAGCCTACCTCTTCACAGTCTTTACGCTTGTGCGAGACATAAACCTGAGAGGCAGGATCGCTGCCGACCAGGATCACCGCGAGACCCGGTGTGCGCAGACCTTGCTGGCGACGCTCGGTGACGCGTTGGGCGATCTGCTGGCGCAGGCTGGCGGCGATCGATTTGCCGTCGATTAGTTGTGCAGTCATTGCGCGTGATTAACCATCGAGAGGGGAAAAAAAGAGAACGCATTCTCGCATGTCATGCGGTGAGGGCAAAGGCGCTTGGTCTGCAAATTCCTCTAACCCCTTTAATTAAATGAATTTTTTTTAAAAAGGATTTGACGACCTCCGGGGCGCTCTATACTATTCGTCGCACTTGTCGGGCACAGCCTAGCACTGGTTGAGAAGGTCGAGTGGAATCAACGTTCTGCAAGGCTGAAAAGCACTTAGTTTGTAGTCCTTCAAGGGTACAGCTAACAAGGCGCCCGTAGCTCAGCTGGATAGAGCATCCGCCTTCTAAGCGGATGGTCGCAGGTTCGAGTCCTGCCGGGTGCGCCATTAGGCAGCTTTGGCACAAGTAGCGCAATATGGTGGGCGTAGCTCAGTTGGTAGAGCACGGGATTGTGACTCCCGTTGTCGTGGGTTCGATCCCCATCGTCCACCCCATATTTCGAAAGGCGCCAGATTAACAGTCTGGCGCCTTTGCTTTAAAAGCTTCACTCCGCGGATGTGGTGGAATTGGTAGACACACTGGATTTAGGTTCCAGCGCCGCGAGGCGTAAGAGTTCGAGTCTCTTCATCCGCACCAAATAAGCTTCACTCATGTCGATCGGCAGGATTGGGGTTCAACGAAGAAGTTGTTTGGCTTCTTTGTTACGCAATATGGTGGGCGTAGCTCAGTTGGTAGAGCACGGGATTGTGACTCCCGTTGTCGTGGGTTCGATCCCCATCGTCCACCCCATATTTCGAAAAGGCGCCAGATTAATAGTCTGGCGCCTTTTTTGTTTCAGCGGTTTGAGTATCCAGCGGCTGCAGGTTCTGGGTCGCAGGGCGGGGCGTTTCGTCGTATTTATGTTTCTCGATGATGCCGTACTGCCCGCCGGTCTTGCTCGCAAGGGCGGCTGTCAGAGCGATGCCCGGCAACCTCTTCTATATAAGGAAGGGTGGGTGCAGAGCTTTGGCGTGATTGGCTGTATTTGCCACCGGGGCGAGGTGCATCCGTGCATTCGCACCTATTAATTGCCTGCTGCTTTTTTACCCGTTTTCAGTGGGGTGACTTCTTGAGTTTGACCCACTAGAATGCATGCCCTTGATTCTGGGGTCGGAAACGGCCGGCTAACGTCTGTGCAACGAGGAATATCCATGCAAGTTTCTGTTGAAAATACTTCTGCTCTTGAGCGCCGCATGAGCATCACCGTGCCGGCTGAGCGCATCGAGACTCAGGTCAACAAGCGTCTGCAGCAGACTGCCCAAAAGGCCAAGATTGCTGGCTTCCGTCCAGGCAAAGTGCCAATGAGCGAAATCAAGCGTCGTTTTGGCGCTGAAGCTCGCCAGGAAGCTGTAGGCGACGTCATCCAGTCTTCCTTCTACGAAGCTGTTGTCGAGCAAAAACTGAACCCTGCCGGTTCTCCTTCGATCGAGCCTAAGTCCCTGGAAGCGGGCAAGGACCTGGAATACGTTGCAGTTTTCGAAGTGTTCCCTGAGTTCACCGTTGCCGGTTTTGAAGGTATCACCGTAGAGCGCCTGAGCGCTGACGTGTCTGACGCCGATCTGGACAAGATGCTGGACATCCTGCGCAAGCAGAACACCCGTTTCGAAGTGGCCGATCGTGCTGCCCAGAACGAAGACCAGTTGAACATCGATTTCGTTGGCAAGGTCGACGGTGAAGTGTTCGCTGGTGGTTCCGCCAAAGGTACTCAGCTGGTTCTGGGTTCCGGCCGCATGATCCCGGGTTTCGAAGAAGGTCTGGTTGGCGCTAAGGCCGGCGAAGAGCGCGTTTTGAACCTGAGCTTCCCAGAGGACTATCAGAACCTTGACCTGGCTGGTAAGGCCGCTGAGTTCACCGTGACCGTGAACACTGTTTCCGAGCCAAAACTGCCAGAACTGACCGAAGAATTCTTCGCTCAATTCGGCATCAAGGAAACCGGTCTGGAAGGCTTCCGTGCCGAAGTTCGCAAGAACATGGAGCGCGAGCTGCGTCAGGCGATCAAATCCAAGGTCAAGAATCAGGTAATGGACGGTCTGCTGGCCTCCAACCCGATCGAAGTGCCAAAGGCTCTGCTGTCCAACGAAGTTGACCGTCTGCGCGTGCAGGCTGTTCAGCAATTCGGTGGCAACATCAAGCCAGACCAACTGCCAGCCGAGCTGTTCGAAGAACAAGCCAAGCGCCGCGTAGTGCTGGGCCTGATCGTGGCTGAAGTGGTCAAGCAGTTCGACCTCAAGCCTGACGAAGCTCGCGTTCGTGAGATGATCCAGGAGATGGCTTCGGCTTATCAGGAGCCTGAGCAAGTTGTGTCCTGGTACTACAAGAACGACCAGCAACTGAACGAAGTGCGCTCGGTTGTGCTGGAAGAGCAAGTTGTGGATACTGTTCTGCAGAAAGCTAGCGTGACCGACAAATCGGTCTCTTACGAAGAAGCGGTCAAGCCGGTAGAAGCTCCACAAGCCGACTGATTGTTTTTGCGCTGAGAAGCAAACACCATAAGCCAGCTCTCGAGCTGGCTTATGCGTATTCAAGACATAACTATTTGGGAGTGACTGCAGAGCATGTTCCGTAATTCGTATATTCAGCAGAACTCTGATATCCAGGCCGCAGGCGGTCTGGTCCCGATGGTTGTCGAGCAGTCCGCTCGTGGCGAGCGCGCCTATGACATCTACTCGCGTCTTCTCAAGGAACGAGTGATCTTTCTGGTGGGTCCGGTAGAGGACTACATGGCCAACCTGATCTGTGCGCAGCTGCTGTTCCTTGAAGCGGAAAACCCGGACAAGGACATCCATCTCTATATCAACTCCCCCGGCGGTTCGGTGACAGCGGGCATGTCGATCTACGACACCATGCAGTTCATCAAACCCAACGTGTCGACCACCTGTATCGGTCAGGCGTGCAGCATGGGCGCATTCCTGCTGACAGCCGGTGCCCCAGGCAAGCGTTACTGCCTGCCGAACTCGCGTGTGATGATTCACCAGCCACTGGGCGGTTTCCAGGGCCAGGCGTCGGATATCGAAATCCATGCCAAGGAAATCCTCTTCATCCGCGAGCGTCTGAACATGCTGATGGCCAAGCACAGCGGTCGCACTCTGGAAGAAATCGAGCGAGATACCAACCGCGACAACTTCATGAGTGCAGAAGCTGCGAAGGAATACGGTTTGATCGACGAAGTGATCAACCAGCGCCCAGCTTAAAAATAAGCAGCTCAAAATAGGCTTGGTCGGCGCGTCTGATCAGCGGCGGGCTTGAAAAAGCCCGCAATAGCCTTCATCTTGTGTTGCAAGCCTATCGGATTTGGATCGAACGAATGACTGACACCCGCAACGGCGAGGACAACGGCAAGCTGCTCTATTGCTCCTTCTGTGGCAAAAGCCAGCATGAAGTACGCAAATTGATTGCCGGCCCCTCGGTCTTTATCTGCGACGAGTGCGTCGACCTGTGCAATGACATCATCCGCGAGGAGGTGCAGGAAGCACAGGCCGAAAGCAGCGCGCATAAATTGCCTTCGCCTAAAGAAATCAGCGGCATCCTTGATCAGTATGTGATTGGTCAGGAACGTGCGAAAAAGGTTCTGGCCGTAGCGGTGTACAACCACTACAAGCGCCTGAACCAGCGTGACAAAAAGAACGACGACGTCGAACTCGGCAAGAGCAACATCTTGCTGATCGGCCCGACAGGCTCGGGTAAAACCCTGCTTGCCGAAACACTGGCCCGCTTGCTGAACGTTCCGTTCACCATCGCTGACGCAACCACCCTCACCGAGGCGGGTTACGTGGGTGAAGATGTCGAGAACATCATTCAGAAGCTGCTGCAGAAGTGCGATTACGATGTGGAAAAGGCCCAGATGGGCATTGTCTACATCGACGAGATCGACAAGATCTCGCGCAAGTCTGACAACCCGTCGATCACCCGGGACGTTTCCGGTGAAGGCGTGCAGCAGGCCCTGCTCAAGTTGATCGAAGGCACGGTCGCTTCCGTTCCGCCGCAAGGTGGTCGCAAGCATCCACAGCAGGAATTCCTGCAGGTCGACACCCGTAACATCCTGTTCATCTGCGGTGGCGCGTTCTCCGGTCTGGAAAAGGTTATTCAAAACCGTTCCACCAAGGGCGGCATCGGTTTCAACGCCGAAGTGCGCAGCAAGGAAGAGGGCAAGAAAGTCGGTGAATCCCTGCGTGAAGTCGAGCCTGACGATCTGGTCAAGTTCGGTCTGATCCCGGAATTCGTCGGTCGTCTGCCGGTGCTTGCCACGTTGGACGAGCTGGACGAGGCTGCTTTGATGCAGATCCTCACCGAACCGAAAAATGCGCTGACCAAGCAATACGCCAAGCTGTTCGAGATGGAAGGCGTGGACCTGGAGTTCCGCACCGATGCGTTGAAGTCGGTTGCCAAGCGTGCGCTGGAACGCAAGACCGGCGCCCGTGGGCTGCGTTCGATTCTCGAAGGTGTGTTGCTCGACACTATGTATGAAATCCCCTCGCAGTCCGAGGTGAGTAAAGTAGTGATCGATGAAAGCGTGATCGAAGGCAAGTCCAAGCCACTGTATATCTATGAAAACAGTGAACCTGCTGCCAAGGCTGCTCCAGACGCTTAAGCGTCACGCAGCCGGTACAAAGAAGGGGCCTTCGGGCCCCTTTGCTTTTTCCAGTTTTTTACACAGTCTTTGTGCTTGTTTTTTTTGAAGGCTGCCCCCATCTTGGTTTCAAGCTTACTTCCATCTGTTTCCGGCCTTATGGCCGCCGTAGAGGCGAAATCATGAAGACAACCATCGAATTGCCTCTCCTGCCATTGCGTGATGTCGTTGTGTATCCGCACATGGTTATCCCGCTGTTCGTGGGGCGCGAGAAATCCATCGAAGCCCTCGAGGCAGCGATGACGGGTGACAAGCAGATCCTTCTGCTGGCTCAGAGAAACCCTGCTGACGACGATCCCGGTGAAGACGCGCTTTATCGCGTAGGTACGATTGCTACCGTCCTGCAGTTGCTCAAGCTGCCGGATGGCACTGTGAAGGTTTTGGTCGAAGGCGAGCAGCGGGGCGCCGTGGAGCGCTTCAGCGAAGTGGACGGCCATTGCCGTGCCGAAGTCTCGTTGATCGACGAGGTTGATGCGCCAGAGCGCGAGTCGGAAGTGTTTGTCCGCAGCCTGCTGTCGCAGTTCGAACAATATGTTCAGTTGGGCAAGAAAGTCCCGGCTGAAGTCCTGTCTTCGCTTAACAGCATCGACGAGCCCGGGCGCCTGGTCGACACCATGGCCGCGCACATGGCGCTGAAAATCGAACAGAAGCAGGAAATTCTTGAAATCATCGATTTGTCGGCACGGGTCGAGCACGTCCTGGCGTTGCTGGATGCCGAGATTGATCTGCTGCAAGTTGAAAAACGCATTCGCGGTCGCGTCAAAAAGCAAATGGAGCGCAGTCAGCGCGAGTACTACCTGAATGAGCAGATGAAGGCCATTCAGAAAGAACTTGGCGACAGCGATGAAGGCCACAACGAAATTGAAGAGCTGAAAAAGCGCATCGATGCCGCCGGCTTGCCGAAAGACGCGTTGGCCAAAGCCACGGCTGAGCTGAACAAGCTCAAGCAAATGTCGCCAATGTCCGCGGAAGCCACCGTGGTGCGTTCGTACATCGACTGGCTGGTTCAGGTGCCCTGGAAGGCGCAGAGCAAGGTGCGACTGGATCTGGCACGTGCAGAAGACATTCTGGATGCCGACCACTATGGTCTGGAGGAAGTCAAAGAGCGGATCCTCGAATACCTCGCCGTGCAAAAGCGCGTGAAGAAAATTCGTGGTCCGGTGTTGTGCCTGGTTGGTCCTCCGGGCGTGGGTAAAACCTCGCTGGCGGAGTCGATCGCACACGCCACCAACCGTAAATTCGTGCGCATGGCCCTCGGCGGTGTACGCGATGAAGCGGAAATTCGTGGTCATCGCCGGACGTACATCGGGTCGATGCCGGGAAGATTGATTCAAAAGATGACGAAAGTCGGCGTTCGCAACCCATTGTTCCTGCTCGATGAAATCGACAAGATGGGCAGCGACATGCGTGGCGATCCGGCATCGGCGTTGCTGGAAGTGCTCGATCCCGAGCAGAACCACAACTTCAACGATCACTATCTGGAAGTCGACTACGACCTGTCTGATGTGATGTTCCTGTGCACCTCGAACTCCATGAACATTCCGCCGGCGCTGCTGGACCGGATGGAAGTGATTCGTTTGCCGGGCTACACCGAAGACGAGAAGATCAACATCGCCGTGAAGTATCTTTCGCCGAAGCAGATCACGGCCAACGGTTTGAAGAAAGGCGAACTGGAATTCGACGCCGAAGCGATCCGCGACATCATCCGCTACTACACTCGCGAAGCCGGTGTGCGTGGGTTGGAGCGCCAGATTGCCAAGGTTTGCCGCAAGGCAGTCAAAGAGCATGCGCTGGAAAAACGCTTCTCGGTGAAGGTTACTTCGGATGATCTGGAGCACTTCCTGGGCGTGCGTAAATTCCGCTACGGCCTGGCAGAACAGCAGGATCAGATCGGTCAGGTGACCGGGTTGGCGTGGACTCAGGTGGGTGGCGAATTGCTGACCATCGAAGCCGCTGTCGTGCCGGGGAAAGGCCAGTTGATCAAGACCGGTTCGCTGGGTGACGTGATGGTCGAATCGATCACTGCGGCACTCACTGTTGTGCGCAGCCGGGCGAAGAGCCTGGGGATCCCTCTGGACTTCCACGAGAAGCGTGACACGCACATCCACATGCCGGAAGGGGCTACGCCGAAGGATGGTCCTAGCGCTGGTGTAGGTATGTGCACGGCGCTTGTGTCGGCGTTGACCGGCATTCCTGTGCGCGCGGATGTGGCCATGACGGGTGAAATCACCTTGCGTGGTCAGGTGCTGGCGATTGGTGGTTTGAAAGAAAAACTGCTTGCTGCTCACCGTGGTGGAATCAAGACGGTGATCATTCCAGAAGAGAATGTTCGCGATTTGAAGGAAATTCCTGACAATATCAAGCAGGATCTACAGATTAAACCGGTTAAATGGATTGACGAGGTCCTGCAAATTGCGCTGCAATACGCGCCGGAGCCCTTGCCGGATGTGGCTCCTGAGATTGTCGCGAAGGATGAAAAACGCGAGTCCGATTCCAAGGAAAGAATTAGCACGCATTAGTACGTATTTGCCTGGGGGGCTTCCTTGACAGTTTTTTAGAGCCCTTGTTATAAAGCGGCTCTTAAGTGTCTGTAGGCCATTCAGCACTCGTTTTTGCTTTCACCAAAAAAACTTAGAATCATACTCAAATAGATATAAGGGGACTTAGAGTGAACAAGTCGGAACTGATTGATGCTATCGCTGCATCCGCTGATATCCCGAAAGCTGCTGCTGGCCGTGCGCTGGACGCTGTAATCGAATCCGTCACTGGCGCTCTCAAGGCTGGCGACTCGGTTGTTCTGGTTGGTTTCGGTACGTTCTCCGTAACTGATCGTCCAGCTCGTATCGGTCGTAACCCACAGACCGGCAAGACTCTGGAAATCGCAGCAGCCAAAAAACCAGGTTTCAAAGCCGGTAAAGCACTGAAAGAAGCTGTTAACTAAGTTCGATTCAGGTTTTTGCTTATCCGGGTCGGGGTCAAGCCTGACCTGGCAGCGGAGCGGTAGTCCAGTCGGCAGGTCGCCGGTCCGAGACACCGAGGCTCACAAGTTCGAGTCATCGGTCCGCTCCGCCAGTTACGAGAAGGCGCATCCTCGGATGCGCCTTTCTTCTATCCGGATTCTACCCACGCTCCACGGTTGCCTAATTTTGAAGTTCAACCGTTTATGGGGGACGCATGCTGCAGAATATCAGGGACAATTCACAAGGCTGGATTGCCAAGACCATTATCGGGGTCATCGTTGCACTGATGGCTTTGACTGGTTTCGACGCCATTTTTCAGGCCACGACGAGCAAGAATGAGGCGGCGAAGGTCAATGGTGAAGAGATCAGCCAGAACGAGCTGAGCCAGGCGGTCGATATGCAACGCCGTCAGCTCATGCAACAGCTGGGCAAGGATTTCGACGCTTCCTTGCTTGACGAAAAAATGCTGCGCGATTCGGCACTCAAGGGTTTGATCGATCGTAAACTGCTGCTGCAAGGCGCAGAAAACTCCAAATTCGCTTTCTCCGAAGCGGCTCTCGACCAGGTGATCCTGCAAACCCCTGAATTCCAGGTGGATGGCAAGTTCAGTGCCGAGCGTTTTGACCAGGTCATTCGCCAGCTGGGCTACAGCCGTATGCAGTTCCGCCAGATGCTGGCTCAGGAAATGCTGATCGGTCAGTTGCGCGCCGGTCTGGCGGGTAGCGGTTTTGTCACCGATGGTCAGGTACTGGCCTTCGCCCGTCTGGAAAAACAGACCCGCGATTTCGCTTTCCTGAACATCAAGGCCGACCCGGCAGCGGTGAAGCTGACTGACGACGAAGTCAAAGCCTATTACGACGAACACGCCAAGGAATTCATGACGCCGGATCAGGTGATCATCGATTACCTGGAATTGAAGAAGGCTTCCTTCTTTGATGAGGTCAGCGTCAAGGACGAAGACCTGCAAGCGGCGTATCAGAAAGAAATCGCGAACCTGTCCGAGCAACGCCGGGCAGCGCACATTCTGATCGAAGTGAACGACAAGACGACCGAAGCGCAGGCCAAGACCAGGATCGATGAGATCCAGGCACGCCTGAACAAGGGTGAGAAGTTTGAAGCGCTGGCCAAGGAGTTCTCGCAGGATCCGGGTTCGGCCAACAACGGCGGTGACTTGGGTTATGCCGGTCCTGGTGTCTACGATCCAGCGTTCGAAAAAGCGCTGTATTCGTTGAACAAGGATCAGGTTTCCGAGCCGGTGCGTACCGATTTCGGTTTCCACCTGATCAAGCTATTGGGTGTGGAAGCGCCTGAAGTGCCGACTTTCGCCAGCCTGAAAGACAAGCTGACCCGCGATCTGAAGGCCGCACAAGTTGAGCAGCGTTTCGTCGAGGCGACCAAGCAATTGGAAGATGCTTCGTTCGAGGCTTCCGATCTGGCCCAGCCGGCACAGGACTTGAAGCTGACCGTTCACACCTCCGCGCCGTTCGGCCGTGAAGGTGGTGAAGGTATCGCGGCCAACCGTGCCGTGGTCACCGCTGCGTTCAGCCCTGAAGTGCTGGATGAGGGTGCCAACAGCACCGCCATTGAGCTCGATCCGGAAACCGTGATCGTGCTGCGTGCCAAGGAACACCTGAAGCCTGCGCAGCTGCCGCTGGAAAAAGTGTCTGCCGCCATTCGCGTGCAACTGACCAAAGAGCACGCCAGTGCGGCTGCCAAGACCAAGGCTGAAGAGTTGATAGCCAGCCTGCGCGACGGCAAGACCCCGCTGGACAAGGCGATTGACGGCCAGAACTGGAAAGTCACCGAAGCGACGACCCGTGCTCAGGAAGGGATAGACCCGACTGTGCTGCAAGCGCTGTTCCGCATGCCCAAGCCAACCGGCAAGGACAAGCCCACGTTCAGCAGTGTGACCCTGGCTGATGGCAGTCTGGTGATCGTGCGTCTGAATGGCGTCAACGAAGCTGCAACACCGACCGAAGAAGAGAAGGCTCAATACCGTCGCTTCCTCGCCTCGCGTGTAGGTCAGCAAGACTTCGCGGCGTATCGCAAGCAGCTGGAAAGCGAGGCCGACATCAAGCGTTTCTGATGTTTGACTGAGTTGAGTGTCAAGAGAACCCCGGCCGGAAGGTCGGGGTTTTTCATTTCAGGTGTTACGACAAACGCATGAGACGTTTACCGAATACTGGAGTCAACACACCTGTAACTGTTTTAAGACACAATCGTTGCGCCGCTAAGCATCGATCTGTTGCACAATACGCCCCGAACCGTTTTTCTCAGGATGTTCAATGTTTAAATCAATTCCCATGCGGGTTGTCGGGCTGGCGTTGCTGCTGGCCACTGCTGCCGGTTGTTCGTCGAAGAAAACCGCCATCTATGAGCATGAGAACTTCGACGATTCCGGAACATTTTCCCGTAACTATCCGGTGACCGATTCGGTGTCCTGCGAAGCCGCTCGTCGTGCTTTGCTCAGCCAGGGTTACATCATCACCAGCAGCGATCCGAAACTGGTCAGCGGGCACAAGAGCTTCCAGCAGACCGGCGAGACCCACATGGAAATCAGTTTCAGTGTGGTCTGTGCCGAAGACGGCAGTGCCGGGCATCACGCCACTGTGTTCGCCAACGCCTTGCAAGACCAGTACGCACTGAAGAAAACCAACAACTCCGCCAGTCTCGGTGTCGGCGTGCTGGGTTCGGTGTCGATGCCGATTGGCTCGTCGGACGATTCGATGGTCAAGGTAGCGAGCGAAACCGTTACCTCCGCCAAGTTCTACGAGCGGTTCTTCGCGTTGGTCGAACTTTTCCTGCCCAAGGAAGTAAAGGAAGCGGCGCACATTGCCGAGAAGCCGAAAACCGATCTGGGTATGCCTGAACCCAAGGCTGTACCGGCGCCATTGGCCCCGGAGGCTGCCCCAGCGCCTGCACCTGCGCCAGAAGCGCCTAAAGCCGCCGATGAGCCGCCTGCCGCTTCTGAGCCGGTTGCACCGCCGCCTGAGGCCGCGCCGATCAATCCCGCTCCGGTTGCAGAGCCAGCCCCTGAGACGCAGACCATCACACCGCCTGGCAATCCCAACGACTTGCCTGCGCCAAGTGAACCGATCAAGGCCATGCCGTGACGGGCAGTAACATCCGCATACGTTGATACACATCAAGCCAGGCCGCTGTTCTGCGGCCTGAATCAAAAAAACCGCTGATAAATCCCTGGCGGCCTGCTACGTTTTATTCAGTAGCGACGGAGTGTCGTGCCCGCGTCATTTTTCTTTCACACGGGCACCTTAATCTCAGAGTCGCTGACCACTGGATCAGACGTATTCTTCAATAAGCTGTGGGGGATTAAAAAATGGACGATTATCAAGAAGAGCTGCTCGAGTATCAGGCGTTTGAACTGGACCCGCTGGAACCTGCCGAAGATGCTACCGAGTTGTAAGCGTCAGGCGGATTGCCGATGACTGCGGCGAAACTCGCCGGGAGTCTGGCCGGTCCAGCGTTTGAAAGCGCGTTGAAACGCTTCGGCTGAGGCAAAGCCCAGCAGGTAGGCAATTTCGCCGAACGCCAGTTCGGTATCGCGAATGTAGGTCATGGCCAGGTCGCGACGGGTGTCGTTGAGAATTGCACGAAACTGCGTGCCTTCTTCAGCGAGTTTGCGACGCAAGGTCCAGGTAGGCAGCTTAAGGCGTGCCGCCACTTCTTCCAGGTCGGGTTCCCGGCCACCATTGAGCAACGGCCCCAGTAACTGAGTGATGCGTTCACGCAGGCTACGGGTGCGTGTCAGTTGCTCCAGTTCCCGCTCACACAAGCTCAGCAAATGGCGCCAAGTGCTCGGGCAGTGCTCCGGGTTGCGTTGGGCGAGGCTGGCCAGGCTCAGGCGCAGTTGATTGTGTTCGGCACCAAACTGTATTGGGCCGTCGCCCAATGCGTCGTAGGCGGCGCTGTAGTCGGGTGCGTCGAATTCGATCTCAATGCGTTCGGCCTTCAGTGGGGCAGGGCTGAGGCTGGATAATTGCTGCAACCAGCCAGCGATGATCGAATCAACCACGAAGCGGTTGTAGCTGTTATAGGGGCTGATGGAATAGAAGCGTAACCAGGCGCCTTGCGGGTCTTCGTGAAAGCTCGAATGACCGCGATAGTTGGAGCCGTACAACGCTTCGAAGCGAATCAGGCAGCGCGCCGCCTCGCGTACCGTCGGCGCCTGGGCTGCGGTGATGCCCGCCAGGCCGGCCTGGCTCAGACGGCTGAGCTGCCCCATGCGCAAGCCGAGCGCCGGGTTGCCGGTCAACTGAATCGCACTGTGCCCCAGGCGCATATAACGCGGGATCGACAGTCGGGCGCCCGCTTCGCCGAGGCGGGCCGCGTCCAGGCCATATTGCTCCAGCAGGGGCTGTGGATCAGCCCCGAGGCTGCGCACGGCGTCCGCCAGGCTATGAACGAAGCCTACCGATAAATCGCCGAGACGCATCGGCATCGGTTTCATGGCTTACAACCACAGGTTCAACAAACGCGCACCGCGGGCATTGCCATCGGCAAAGTGCTGGCCGTTGCTGCTGAGAAAACTCTGCCCGGCGCTGGGTTGATCCCAGAACTGGCCGCGCAAGAATACGCTCATGCCGGCGATGGCCCGGCTCGAAGGGGCTTGTGTGGTCAGGGTCAGGTGACGCCAGGCCTGGCCTTCGCTGAGCTCCCCGGGCTTGAGGCTGACGGAACCAGGTGTCGACGATCCCTTGTAGCCGCGCCACGGTTGATCCCAGGTGCCTCGCCCGACGACGAAAGCGGGGACCGCGACGAGTTGCGCCTGTTCAGCGTCGAGCTTGCGGTAGTTGTCCGGGTACCAGCTGTCACTGCCGATCAGCACGCCAAGGCGCCCGGCCGGGGTGTCGACGACATTGAGGGTATGGTCGCCATTGGCCTTGATCGCATCCTGTTGTTCAAAGACCGGGTGCATCTGGCGCTGCGGTTGACCGATGGGCACGCCATCGCGACCGAATACCACACTGCTGTTGTACAACGCACCGCGGCCAATTTTCAGTTTGCCGTCGATCACGCTTGGATCGGGAAGCACGATGGAGCCGGCCACCAGTGTCACGTCAAATTCTTTCGCCAGCCCGCCGAACAGCGCCTGATAGTCCTTGGCCATGCCTTTGGCTTTCATCCGCAAGTGTGCATCGTCCAGACGGCTGCCACCCTCGGCGCCGATCAGCGCGCGGACGAACTTCAGCGGATTGCTCACGGCCAGCCAGTTCATGGCTTCCTTGAGTGTGGTGGCCTGGTACAACTCATCTTTTTCGCCGGTGACCATCAGCCAGGTACCGACATGCTCCGGCAGTACCACGATGGTTTTCTCATTCAACAGACCCTGTTCCCGGGCCTTTTGCAGGTAAGCGGCGAGCTTGCGGTGAAGGCGTTCAGGGCTCTGGTAATCGGTAGGAAACAGCTC
Source organism: Pseudomonas reinekei (assembly GCF_001945365.1). Taxonomy (GTDB): domain Bacteria; phylum Pseudomonadota; class Gammaproteobacteria; order Pseudomonadales; family Pseudomonadaceae; genus Aquipseudomonas; species Aquipseudomonas reinekei. The sequence continues at coordinate 146,042 of NZ_MSTQ01000012.1, read as the reverse complement.
GGGCTGGATGCCCAGCAGGTTGCCCCGGTCGGCGGGTTGACCCTGGTCGACGGCGAGATCGATCCGTAGGTCCGAGAGGTAATGACCCACCGGGCGGTCTGCGGCCCACATGGCGTAGGTTGTAAGAGCGGCGACCAGCGCCATGGAGAAAGTCAGGTACAGAAGTTTGCGCATGGGGAAACAGTCAACGGCCGTGTGCAGGGTTTGACGACTAGGGTATGGCCCAAGCCGACGCTTGCCAAGGCCTGCTGCTCATTGCGATCAATAAGTTGTCAGTTTCGGTCATTGAGCGTCCGCTGTACTGCTCATAGTCTGTAGGCCATGACAGAGGGGCGCCAAAGAGCGCCCACATTTATCCGTGATCGCTCGTTGTGGAGTTACCGATGACCGCCGCTCATTACCCGCACCTGTTGGCCCCGCTGGATCTGGGTTTTACCACGTTGCGCAATCGCACCCTGATGGGCTCGATGCACACCGGGCTTGAAGAAAAACCAGGTGGTTTCGAGCGCATGGCGGCGTATTTCGCCGAACGTGCCCGGGGTGGGGTTGGCTTGATGGTCACGGGGGGTATCGGCCCGAACGACGAGGGCGGTGTGTACTCTGGCGCCGCCAAGCTGACCACCGAGGAAGAAGCGCTCAAGCATCGGATCGTCACCCGCGCGGTGCACGAGGCGGGCGGCAAGATCTGCATGCAGATTCTCCATGCCGGTCGTTACGCCTACAGCCCGAAGCAGGTCGCGCCAAGCGCCATCCAGGCACCGATCAACCCGTTCAAGCCGAAAGAGCTGGACGAGGACGGCATCGAGAAGCAGATCCGCGACTTCGTCACCTGTTCGACCCTGGCGCAACAGGCCGAGTACGACGGCGTCGAGATCATGGGGTCCGAAGGTTATTTCATTAACCAGTTCCTCGCCGCCCACACCAACCACCGTACCGACCGTTGGGGCGGCAGCTACGAAAACCGCATGCGCCTGCCGGTGGAAATCGTGCGCCGGGTGCGTGAAGCGGTGGGGCCGAATTTCATCATCATTTTCCGTCTGTCGATGCTCGATCTGGTCGAGGGCGGCAGCACCTGGGAAGAAATCGTGCTGTTGGCCAAGGCCATCGAGCAGGCCGGTGCGACGATTATCAACACCGGTATCGGCTGGCACGAAGCGCGGATTCCGACCATCGCCACCAAGGTGCCGCGTGCGGCATTCAGCAAGGTCACGGCCAAGCTGCGTGGTTCGGTGAACATTCCGCTGATCACCACCAACCGCATCAACACCCCGGAAGTGGCCGAGCAGATTCTGGCCGATGGCGATGCCGACATGGTGTCCATGGCGCGCCCGTTCCTCGCCGACCCGGACTTCGTCAACAAGGCGGCTGAAGGCCGCGCTGATGAAATCAACACCTGCATCGGTTGCAATCAGGCGTGCCTGGATCACACCTTCGGCGGCAAGCTGACCAGTTGCCTGGTCAACCCTCGCGCCTGCCACGAAACCGAGCTCAACTACGTGCCGGTCAAGCAGATCAAGAAAATCGCTGTAGTCGGTGCCGGTCCTGCGGGCCTGTCCGCCGCGACCGTGGCGGCCGAGCGCGGCCATCAGGTGACGCTGTTCGATTCGGCCAGCGAAATCGGCGGACAGTTCAACGTAGCCAAGCGTGTGCCGGGCAAGGAAGAGTTCTTTGAGACCCTGCGTTATTTCGGTCGCAAACTGCAGACCACCAATGTCGAGGTGTGCCTCAACACTCGCGTGGATGTGGCGAAACTGGTCGAGGGGGGCTTTGACGAGATCATCCTTGCGACCGGCATCGCGCCAAGAACCCCGGCAATTCCGGGCGTCGAGAACGCCAAGGTCTTGAGCTACCTGGACGTGCTTCTACAGCGTAAACCGGTAGGCAAGCGCGTCGCGGTGATCGGCGCTGGCGGCATCGGCTTCGACGTCTCGGAATTCCTGGTGCATCAGGGGCAGGCCACCAGCCTGAATCGCGATGAGTTCTGGAAAGAGTGGGGCATCGACACGCACCTGGAAGCGCGCGGCGGTGTCGCCGGCATCAAGGCCGCGCCTCATGCACCGGCCCGTGAAGTGTTCCTGCTGCAACGCAAGAAATCCAAGGTCGGCGATGGCCTGGGCAAGACCACCGGCTGGATTCACCGCACCGGTCTGAAGAACAAGCAGGTGCAAATGCTCAACAGCGTCGAATACCTGAAGATCGACGACGAAGGCCTGCACATTCGCATCGGCGAAGACGGCGAGCCGCACGTGTTGCCGGTGGACAACATCGTGATCTGCGCCGGTCAGGACCCACTGCGCGAATTGCAGGATGGCCTGGTAGCGGCGGGGCAAAACGTGCACTTGATCGGCGGCGCGGATGTCGCGGCTGAGCTGGATGCCAAGCGCGCGATCAACCAGGGCTCACGGTTGGCCGCCGAGTTGTAATCCACCCAATTGCGGTGGCGAGGGAGCAAGCTCCCTCGCCACCGTTTGATTGCTAAGATGCCGGACCTTCATCCGGAAGCGGCATTGATGCTTTTTTCTCCCAACGACTGGCTCCCCCAAGCCCCCCTCGAACCCCTGTCTCTCGACTGGCTCACAACTGCCCATGTCGAAGTCGCCCTCTTGCGTCTGGACCAGATCGACCCACTGATCAGCGGCAACAAATGGTTCAAGCTGATCGAACACCTCAACGTCGCTGAACAGTCCGGCGCCAAAGGCATCATCAGCCTCGGCGGGGCGCACTCCAATCATCTGCATGCACTGGCGGCGGCCGGCAAGCGATTCGGGTTTTCCACGGTGGGCCTGTTGCGTGGGCATTCTCAGGAAACACCCACGGTAAAGGACTTGCAGGCGTTCGGCATGCAACTGCATTGGCTGGGTTATGGCGGTTATCGGGCGAGGCATGAAGCCGGTTTCTGGTTGCCGTGGAAAGCCCGATACCCCGACCTGCACCCCGTGCCCGAGGGGGGCGGTGGGTTACTTGGCGCGCGTGGCTGCATGCCGCTCAAGGATCAGGTTTGCGAGCACTTGAGCGGCCTGGGCTGGAGCGATTACGACGGTTGGTGGCTGGCCTGCGGGACCGGTACGACGCTGGCGGGCCTGGTGCTTGCCGAAGCGGGCGAACGCCCGGTTTACGGGGCGTTGGCGGTGCCGGATGACCATGGCGTGGCGCAGCAGGTCGACAGTATTGTGACGCAAGCGGGGCTGAGCGATCCGGCCTATGAGCTGATCGATGCCTGCCGTGGCGGCTTTGCCAAGGTTGATCCGCGGTTACTTGAGTTCATCGAACAGGCCGAAAGTGCCAGCGGCGTTCCTCTTGAGCCGCTGTACACCGGCAAGGCGTTGCTGGCGCTCAGGCAGCAGGTCGAAGCAGGCAGATTCAAAAAGGGCACACGCCTGATCTTCGTTCATACCGGCGGCTTGCAGGGGCGGCGGGGGTTCAATGCTCAACCCTGAATATTGTCATCAGTCCTGTAGGCGCGAGCCTGCTCGCGCCTACAGGTGCCACACCTCAGGTTCGGGTTACCCGTTTTGGCATCATCCGCAACAAGGTGTTATCACCCACCACATAATGGTGATAAAGCCCGGCCGCGGCATGCAGGCCGATCAGCCAGTAGCCGATGGTGCCGCCGAGTTCGTGCCAGTCTTGGAGCTCTTTGGCCAGTTCCTTGTTCTCGTTTATCAACAGCGGCAAGTCGAAACCGTAGAACATCACTTGTTTGCCTTTGGCACTGGTGACCAGCCAGCCAAAAATCGGCATGGCGATCATGAAAATGTACAGCGCCCAGTGCATCAGCCTGGCCAGCGTCAATTGCCAACGCGGCGACGCCGGGAGGATTTGCGGAGCAGGGCCAAGGCTGCGGGCTAACAGGCGCAACCAGACCAATACGAACACCGTCAGGCCAAGCATGAAGTGGGATTCGACGATCAGCGTTCGCCCGCCACTGCCCTTGGGAAAGAGGCCGCGTAATTCGATGCAGGCATAAACCAGTGCCAGCAAGACCAGCATTAACCAGTGCAACGTGATCGACACGGTGCTGTAGCGCGAAGCGGAGTTTTTCCACGGCATTCGGTATTCCTCTGAGGCCCGGTTTTAAGCGACCGTTCTTGATCGACGGTATGCCTTAACTGTAATCCTGTTTCAGTGGCGTTACCTTAAGCTCAGGGACGCAGGTGGCTTTGTTCAGCTAATTGACAGCAAAAGCGCACCGCCCCCTGCAGGAGCAGCTTTCGGTAGCTCCTGCAGGGGGCGGTGCTGTCCGCGTATCAGTGGGCTTGCGGCATCTCGCCTTGGGCCAGCCGCTTGTTGATGTCGGCGATCACGTCGGGCAAGTCGGTGATGGTGTCGATCATGTAGTGCGGACGCGACCCTTCGAACAGTGCATGAATGCGTTTGCGCTCGCTGGCCAGTTCGTCGCTGGCGAGGGCGCGATAACCTTCGTAGTCCAGGCCCAGTGCGTTGCCCGAGCAGATCAGCGCCACGGTCCACATCCCGGCACGACGGCCTTCGAGAATGCCCGGGACGGTGTCGTCGATCTTCACGCAGGCCGCGACGTCGTCGATGCCCAGGGCAATCACGTTGGCCAGTGCCTGGGCCGGCCATGGGCGGCCATTCGGCACTTCGTCGGTGGCGACCACGTGGTCGGCGATGTAACCGTTGGTGGCGGCCAGTTCGACGACTTTATCCATGACTTGTTTTGGATAGCCGGAGCAGGAGCCAATCTTGATCCCTTGTTCGCGCAGGTTGGCAATGGTGTCCAGAGCGCCGGGAATCAACGCCGAATGTTCGGCGATTTTTTCGATCTGCAGCGGCATGAAACGCTGGTAGATGGCAGTCACGTCATCGTCGGTCGGCGTACGGCCGAAGACTTTACGATAGCGCTCGGCGACTTGCGGTTGATCGCACAGGGTGCGGATGTGATCCCACTTGCCCATGCCCATCGGGCCACGGGCTTCTTCAATGGAAACCTGGACATCGAACTCGGCGAAGGCTTCGACGAAGATCTGCGTCGGGGCGAAGGAACCGAAGTCGACAACGGTGCCGGCCCAGTCGAGGATGGCGGCTTGCAGTGTGGTCGGGTTGGTGTAGTTCATGGCAAATATATTCCTGTAGGAGTTCGATTACCTGTGGAAGCGGGCAAGCCCGCTCCCACAGGGGAGTGCGATGGACTTAAATCTCGAGCACTTCCATCTCGCGCAACACTTCGCCGATGGCGGCTACGGCTTCGCGCATTTCGGCTGGCTGGACGTAGCCAATGCAGCCGACACGGAAGGTTTCGACCTGGGTCAGTTTGCCGGGGTAGAGGATGTAACCCTTGGCCTTGACCCGTTCGTAGAACGCCTTGAACTGGTAGCGCGGATCTTTCGGGGCGTGGAAGGTGGCGATGATCGGCGCCTGGATCTCGGCCGGCAGGAAACTGCGCAGGCCCAGCTTGCTCATCTCTTCCATCAACGCCTGACAGTTGGCGGCGTAGCGCTTGTGTCGGGCCGGCAAGCCGCCTTCTTCGTTGTATTGCAGCAGGGCTTCGTGCAGCGCCGCGACCACGTGAGTCGGCGGGGTGAAGCGCCATTGGCCGGTCTTGACCATGTAAGTGTGCTGGTCATACAGGTCCATCGCCAGCGAATGCGAGTTGCCGGCGGCACTGGCCAGGGATTCTTTGCGAGCGAACACAAAACCCATCCCCGGTACGCCTTCCAGGCATTTGCCCGAGGCGGCGATCAGTGCATCGAACGGGATCTGCTGAGCATCGACCGGCAGAGCACCGAAGGAACTCATGGCATCGATGATCAAGCGTTTGCCGTGTTGCGCAATGACCTGGGCGATGTCCGGCAGCGGGTTGAGGATGCCGGTGCTGGTTTCGCAGTGGATCAGTGCAACGTGGGTGATACCGGCGTCGGCCCGCAGCAGGCGGTCGACGTCGGCGGCGGTGGTCGGTTCGTCTTCGGCGGTTTCGAAGGTACTGAACGAGCGGCCGAGCACTTCGCAAATCTTCGCCAGGCGTTTGCCGTAGGCGCCGTTGATCAGCACCAAGACCTTGCCATCGCGAGGCACCAGTGTGCCGATGGCCGCTTCGACCGCGAAGGTGCCGCTGCCTTGTAACGGCACGCAGTGGTGGGTGGCGGCGCCGTTGATGATCGCCAGCAGTTGCTCGCAGAGGCTGGCGGTCAGTTGATTGAAGCGGTCATCCCACGACCCCCAGTCAACCATCATTGCCTGACGGGTGCGGGCCGACGTGGTCAACGGGCCAGGGGTGAGCAGGATGGGGGCGGCAATACTCATTCTCGTGTCCTCGCAATCGATGGGATGAAGCGTTGGTGCCTAAATTGCTATTTGCCGGGTTATCAATCAAATTGTTTGTTGTTATGCCAGCCATCAGTGAGGTTTATCCATGAACCTGTTCCAGCTCCGCGCTTTCGATGCCGTGGCCCGGGAGGGCAGCTTTACCAGGGCGGCCGCGCGACTGTTCATCAGCCAGCCGGCGGTGACCGGGCACATCAAGGCGCTGGAGGAGCATTACCAGATCACCCTGTTGCGTCGGACTGCCCGTCGGGTGGAATTGACGGAAGAGGGCACCAAGCTGGCGGCGATCACCCGGGCGATGTTCGGTCTGGCCGAAGAAGCGCAAGTGATGCTCGAGGCCAACCGGCAGTTATTGACCGGGCGCCTGGAGGTGGCGGCGGACGGCCCGCACATGGTCATGCCGATGTTGGCGAGCCTGCGTGCGCGTTATCCAGGGATCACCGTGAATTTGCGCCTGGGCAATGCTCAGGAAACCTTGGCGGCGTTGCTGTCCGAGCACGCCGACGTCGCGGTGTTGACCGAGGTCGAGCCGCGCAAGGGCCTGCATTTGCAGGCGCTCAGTGAGTCACGCATTTGTGCGTTGGTGCCCGATGGGCATCCGTGGGCGCAGCGATCCAAGGGCGTGCCGCTCAAAGAGCTGGATCAGGTGATCATGGTGTTGCGTGAACCGAGTTCAATCACCCGGCGCACCTTCGATGAGGCGTGTGCCCAGGCCAGCGTCAATCCGCGGGTGTTGCTGGAACTGGACAGTCGCGAAGCGGTGACCGAAGCCGTGGCGGCGGAGTTGGGGGTCGGTGTGGTGTCGTCGGTAGAAGTCAGCCATGACCCACGGGTGGCGGCGGTGCCGATCATTGGTGAGGGCTTGGTGAACCGGCACATGATGGGGTGCATGGAGCGGCGGCGGGATTTGCGCCTTATTCAGGCGTTTTTAGGGTTGGCGACAGGCAAGTAGATCGACTCGCCTGCAATCGCCAGCCGGCTAGCTCCCACCAGGGATCTGCATCTTCCACGGATTTTCGGGACGACACAGCACCACTGTGGGAGCCTGCTGGCGAAGACGCCGGACCTGCCTACACCAGACTCTCGCGAACCATCTGCAGAAACGTCGCCACCACCCGCCGCGAACTCTGCTCGCGCAAGCACACCAGGGTTTCTGTCAGCCGGCGTTTGCAATCGGTAATCGGCAATGCGCACACCCGTGAATCCGCACCAAACTCGGCCGCCGAAACGACACCCACGCCAATCCCCACCACCACCGCCTCCCGCGCCGCTTCACGACCTTCCACCTGGATCGCCGGGCGAATGCGAAACCCCGCGCCGGCCATTTCTTCTTCCAGGGTCTGGCGCGTCACGGAACCGATTTCCCGCAGTACCAGCGGCGTGTCGTCGAGGTCCGCGAGGGTGATGGATTGGCGGCCGGCCCAAGGATGATGGCGGGATACGAACGCCACCATCGGGTCATTGCGCAGTGGCAACGAGAGCAAGCGCTCATCGCTGACATCGCGACCCAGCAACGCCAGATCAGCTTGATAGTTGAAAAGCCGGAACAGCGACTCATCGGTGTTGCCGGTTTCGATCTTGACGCTGATGCCGGGATAGCGCTCACAGAAGCGGGCGATCTGCGGCAATACGTGGACCGGCGCGTCCACCGCCAGAATCAGGCTGCCGGTTTGCAAGGCCTGGGAGTCCTGTAACAGTTCCTGGGCCTCGGCTTCGATCACGAACAATTTCTGCGTCACACCGAGCAGGCGTTCGCCCAAATCAGTCAGGCGCACCGAACGCTTGTTGCGATGGAACAGCAACACGCCGTAGCGCTCTTCGAGTTTGCGCACTTGGTCGGAAATCGCCGGTTGCGTCAAAAACAGCCGCTCGGCGGCTTTGGTAAAGCTTCCATGCACGGCCACCGCATGGAAGGCTTTGAGCTGGGCGTGGGAAACCGACATGGGAATCTCCAGTAACAAGCTGAGCTTATTTTTGAAATACGATAAATCGATTTCACTTATTAATCAGTAATTGTTTTTATCCACCTCAGCCCCGCTGACTGTTCAGTCGAACAGCGGCGGGTGCCATGAGCCTGTGCGTGCATCAACAGGACTCATCTGACCGGAATCGCCCACAGGGACAAGGCGATTTCGCAGTGCTCAACAATAAAAACACAGGCGTTTTCTTCACATTCTGCCGGCACACTCACACCCTGAGGTCAGAACCACAATGAACAAGCACATCGGCACCATCAAGCGTTGGCGCGTGCAGATCTTCGCGATCACCTGGCTCGCCTACGCCGCTTTCTACTTCACCCGCAAAGCCTTTTCGGTCGCCAAACTCGGTATTGGCGAAGACCCGACGTTCATGCTCGACAAAATGGCCATGGCCAACCTCGATGCCATTTACCTCACCGCCTACGCCATCGGCCAATTCACCTGGGGCATCCTCGCCGACCGCTTCGGCCCAAGGGTTGTGGTACTCGGTGGTTTGTTGATATCGGCAGCCGCCGCGCTGGTGATGGGCAGTTTCGCCACGCTACCGATCTTCGCCACCTGCATGCTGATTCAAGGCCTGGCGCAGTCCACCGGTTGGTCGGGGCTGTGCAAAAACCTCGGCAGTTTCTTCCCTTCGCAGCAACGTGGGCGTGTATTGGGCTTATGGAGCTCGTGCTACGCCTTTGGTGGGCTGGTGGCTTCGCCGTTTGCCGGTTGGTGGGCGTACACGCTCGTCGGCAGCTGGCATGCGGCGTTCATTTCCAGTGCGGCGGTGGTCGGGCTGGTCGCTGTGCTGTTTTTTATTTTCCAACGCAACAAACCCGAAGACGTCGGCTTGCCGGCGGTGGAACCGGAACCTGAGTTGACCGCCGAACAAGCCGAAGCGCAAAGCAAAGTCAGCATGTGGGTGCCATTGAAGGAAATCTTGCGCAACCGCACGGTGCTGGTGCTCGGGCTGGCGTATTTCATGTTGAAACCGGCGCGCTACGCGATTCTGCTGTGGGGGCCGGTGATCGTTTTCGAACAGATGCCTTCGGTGGGCAAGGTCGGTGCGGCAATCATCCCCACCGCGTTTGAACTGGCCGGGTTACTCGGGCCGATCCTGATCGGCCTGGCCTCGGACAAGCTGTTTGGCGCCCGGCGCATGCCGGCCTGCGTGATCAGTCTGCTGGCGCTGACCGTGTCCCTGGCGTTTTTCATGGGCGCCCTGCATACCGGCAGCGTGGCATTGGTGGTGGCGCTGTTGTTTGTCATGGGCCTGACGCTCTACGGGCCGGACTCGATGATCAGCGGCGCGGCCGCCATCGACTTCGGCACCGCCAAGGCGGGTGCCACGGCGGCCGGTTTCGTCAATGGTTGCGGCTCGGTCGGGGCGATTCTTGGCGGGTTGCTGCCGGGCTACTTCGACACCGTGACTGTGTTCATCGTCTTCGCCGGCTGCGCGATGTTCTCGGCACTGGTGCTGATCCCGCACTGGAACAGCCGCCCGGGTGGCATGGGCACTCACTTTGCCTACGTGCCCAATCAAGCGATGACCATCAAACCCTTGCGTACCTGAATCCCGTCCCTCGTCGCCTGCTGCACCTGCGGCAGGCCGGCGTGCGGGCAACTGACCGGAGAATGACCCATGAGACCCTTTTGGCTGGACCAGGCCTTGAAGGCTGATACATCCGAAACCTGTCCGCCACTGGAAGGCGACACCCGCGCCGACGTGTGTATCGTCGGCGGCGGTTACACCGGGTTGTGGACCGCGATCATGCTCAAGGAGCAGAACCCCGAACTGGATGTGTTGCTGATCGAAGCGGACATCTGCGGCGCCGGCGCCAGTGGGCGCAACGGTGGTTGTGCGCTGTCGTGGTCGGCCAAGTATTTCACCCTGGAACGATTGTTTGGCGTTGAAGAGGCCGTGCGACTGGTCCAGGAATCCGAGCGCAGCATCCACGCCATCGGCGCCTTCTGCGAACAGTACGCGGTGGACGCTGATTACCGCCTCGATGGCACGCTCTACACCGCGACCAACCGCGCCCAGGTTGGCTCCACCGATGCGGTGATCGCCGCGCTGGAGCGCAACGGCATCAACTCGTTCACCCAGCGTCCCGTGGCCGACGTGCAGCGGATGGCCGGTTCCAGCAAACACCTGGAAGGCTGGTTTTCACCGGCGGCGGCCAGTGTGCAGCCGGGCAAACTGGTGCGTGGCTTGCGCCGCGTGGCCCTGCAATTGGGGGTGAAGATTCATGAAAATACCGCCATGACCGGTCTGGCGGAAGGCAAACCGGCGGGGATCGAAACCCGTCACGGCACCGTTCGCGCCGATCGCGTGGTGCTGGCAATGAACGCCTGGATGGCCCGGGCCTTCCCGCAGTTCGAACGTAGCGTGGCGATCGTTTCCAGCGACATGGCGATCACCGAACCGCGGCCGGATTTGCTCAATGAGATTGGTTTGACCAGTGGCGTCACGGTGCTCGATTCGCGGATTTTCGTGCACTACTACCACAACACCCCGGACGGTCGAATCATGCTCGGCAAGGGCGGCAATACGTTCGCCTATGGCGGGCGCATGTTGCCGGTTTTCGATCAGCCATCGCCCTATGCCGGTTTGTTGCGAAGCAGTCTGACGGACTTCTTCCCGGCGTTTGCCGACGTCAAGGTCGAAGCTACCTGGAACGGCCCGTCGGATCGCTCGGTCACCGGACTGCCGTTCTTCGGGCAGATGAGTGCCAGCGGCAACGTGTTCTACGGTTTTGGCTACTCCGGCAGCGGCGTCGGCCCGTGCCACATGGGCGGGCAGATTCTCGCTTCGATGGTCCAGGGGCTCGACAATGCCTGGACCCGCTCGCCCCTGGTCAACGGGCCGCTGGGTTTCTTTCCGCCGGAGCCGATTCGCTATCTCGGCTCGTTGATGGTGCGCAACGCGATCCGCCGCAAGGAGCGCGCCGAGGACCACGGGCATCGACCACGGCACCTGGACGTGCGTCTGGCGAAGTTCGCGGCCGCCGCCGGCAAGGCCGACAAGGGCTGATGCTTCTACAGCTCGTGGTCGGTGCGATTGACCAGCCAATCGAGCAACAGACGGCTGTCGCCGCGCGGCTGGGGGCGAACCGGCTGTGGCGATGGGCGTTGCCCGACGCTTGTGCAAAACACCGGGCGGTCGGGGTCGCTGTCGAGGAAACTGACCAGCCCGTCGCTACCAGCCAAGGGCATCGCGGGCGGGTCGCCCCCGGCGTTCGCCAACGACAGCGCCACCGGCAGCCAGAGACCGGCTGACGCTTCGGAATCACCTGTTGGCGCCGGCCACACATCCACCCGGATTCGCCCTAGATCATCCTGAACCGCCGGTTTACCCGCCGGGCCACACACCCGGGCAGCCTGGAAACCGGGGATGCGCGGCCGGTCTTGTTGAAGCGCGGGCCGGAACACCGTCGACCAGGGAATCGCGCTGAACTGATTGTGGTAACGACGGGGCAGACCGGGTGAATCCTGCTGCAGAATCGAATCCTGTTGCCCTTGATGCTGCGCCTGGATCACCAGCCATTGATCGTTGAACCCCGGCAGCGGATGTTCAGCCACTTGCACAATGCACCCGCTGCGTAATCGGCAGTGATTGCTCTGCCCGTGGATCTTTACCTGCAGACACCGCAGGCGCTCCAGATGCCGGCGACTCAGCTGCTCGCAATGGCGCTGTGGGTGAGCCGGGCGCGGCAAGGGCATGGCCGCTTGCGGGGAGGCGTGATTGGCGGCGCCGTCCTTGGTGTCCGGTGTACCGCGATCCCGGGCATCGACCCGTGGTGGCAACGGCAGTGAATCATGGCGCTGGAATAGCTCGCTGATCACCGGTGATTGAGCACTCGCTGACTTGTCGTTGTGAAAAGGCATCAACAACGGTGCCTGCGGAAAACTCAGGCTGTCATCGGCAAACACCAGCACATGCCCGGCGCCGCCATGTTCGAAGTGATAATGAATGCCTTCCTCCTCGCACAGCCGTTGCAGCAGCGCGAGGTCGCTTTCCTCGTACTGAATGCAAAAGGGCCGCAGGGGATAGTCGCCATTCTCGAGTTCGAAGCGGTAGCTGTCGTCGGGCAGGCCGTGCTCTTGCAGCAGTTGACCCAGGATCATCGGCACGCTGAGCTGCTGGAAAATGCGTCGCGATCTATACCGATCAAGGGCCTGAAGTGCAGGCACCAGCACCAGTCTGTAGCCGATTCGCTGTTGCCCGCGATGTGCGTGACTGGCGCTGTGCAGCACACCGTGAATGCACTGGTGATGGTCGATCACCAGGCGCGCCGGTTGTTGCAGCAACCGCTCAAGGGGCACGGCCGGTGCGAGGCCGATGGCTTCGATATCGAATCGATAGGGTTGGTTGAGGGCCTCGCGGCCGCTGAACTGCACCACTTGCAGACTCAAGTCGTCGTCGAGAAGTGTCAGGGTGAAGGGACTTTCCTTGTCGTTGTGCATCGAACGGGCTTCTACCGAGGAGGACGGGTGCTGAGGGTACGAGACCACGAACGCTTATAGTCATCGTGAACCGAAGTTTCCGAATCGCCCTACAGAAGCCGTTGAAGATGTCGATGCCTGCCGCTGAGAATTTTTGGTCGATTGCCAACTTTAGGCCGTATAAACTTGGCGCCATGCGTCGGCCAATAGATGTCTCGGCGCCATAGACAAGAGAGTGAGTAATGGGCGCACAGTGGAAGGTTAAACACAAAGAAGCGGCAGCTAACGCCAAGGGGAAGATCTTCGGCAAACTGGTGAAGGAAATCACCATTGCTGCACGCAACGGTGCCGATACCGCCACCAACGCACACTTGCGTCTGGTAGTGGAACAGGCCAAGAAAGCGTCGATGCCCAAGGAAACACTGGATCGCGCCATCAAGAAAGGTGCGGGCCTGTTGGGCGAAACCGTGCAATACCATCGCGTGACATACGAAGGGTTCGCACCGCATCAAGTGCCGTTGATCGTTGAATGCGTGACCGACAACATCAACCGCACCGTCGCTGAAATCCGCGTCGCATTCCGCAAGGGCCAGTTGGGCGCTTCCGGCTCGGTGGCCTGGGACTTCAACCACGTGGGCATGATCGAAGCCTCGCCGGACACTCCGGACGCCGATCCGGAAATGGCCGCGATCGAAGCCGGCGCCCAGGATTTCGAGCCGGGTGAAGACGGCGCGACCCTGTTCCTGACCGAACCTACCGACCTCGACGCGGTCCAGAAAGCCCTGCCAGAGCAAGGCTTCACCGTGCTGTCGGCCAAACTGGGCTACCAGCCGAAGAACCCGGTCAGCGGCCTGAGCGATGAGCAGATGGCTGAAGTCGAAGCCTTCCTGGAAGGCCTCGATAACCACGATGACGTGCAGGACATGTTTGTCGGGTTGGCGGGTTAAGCCGGACAGGCTTTGACCTGACCTGTGGCGAGGGAGCAAGCTCCCTCGCCACAGATTTTTGTACGGGCTGTCAGCTGTCGGCGTTAAGCACTGCCAACGCCTGAACAACCTCATCAAACCCCGGCCGGGCCAGCACCTGCGGCTGACAGCAGCGCTGCTGCAAATCCTCCAGGCGCAGACGCTCTTCTTCGCTTAACCCCGACGTAATTCGCTCCAGCAATTCCCCCAACAACACCCCGAACGCCCGCACCTCGATCCGTTGCAAGGCGCGGCTTTCCAGGTTGTCTTGCGTGGCATGGAATGACGCCGCGCCAAAATCTCCCAACAGGCAATCACCGTGCTCGTTGCACAAAATGTTGTGGCCATACAGGTCACCGTGGGTGATACCTTGTTGGTGCAGATGCCCGGCCGCCGAAGCAATGCCCCGGGCGATACGCAGGGCGACAGCGGCGGTGAAGCGGGTGTCATCGGCATAGACGTCGCGGCTGCAGGACGCCAGGCTCGGCAGCCCGGCGAGGTTGCGGTAGCTTGGGTCGATCAGTTGCATCACCAGCCCGTCGGTTTGCTGCGGGTGATCGATAATCCGGCCTTCTACGCGAATCAGGTTGGGATGAATGCCGGCGGTGATGCAGGCGTTCATTTCGTGCAGCGGCGAGCCATCGCTGGTCATTTCGCCTTTGTAGAGTTTGACGGCAACCGTTGCGGCAGGCTGTTCCGGTTTGGCCCACGTTGCGCGATGAATCACCCCGGAAGCGCCTTCGCCCAATGGCTGTTCCAGAAGCAGCTGCGACCAGGCAATGCTCGCGGTGGCTTCGAGGGCGGCGGCATCGGCTTCGGTTTCCAGCGGGTTACCGGCATAGGCCAGCCAGGTCAGGCTCGGCAGGCACAGCAGCCATTCGGGCAAGCCGGTCAGGCGGTTGGCGGCAATACGGATCAATTCAAGTCGATGGCAGTTTCGCAAACTGTCGGGCAACTGCTGCAACCGGTTGCCCGCCAGCATGAGCTTTTGCAGGTGCGGACGCTGGCCCAGTTCGCTCGGCAGTTCGCTGACGTTATTGTCGGTCAGGATCAGCCAGCGCAGCAGCGGCGGCAGTGCATTTCCCGGTACGTGTTCGATGCGGTTGGCCTTGAAGCCGACCATGCTCAGCGCCGCACATTGGCCCAGGCTTGCCGGCAGTTCGGTGAACCGGTTGTCCGAGCAGAACAACACGCGCAAACGGGTCAGGCGATGCAAGTCGTCCGGCAGGCTGCTCAAGGCATTGCCACTGAGGTTGAGCACTTCCAGCGAATCCGCCAGGTCGAAAATTTCCCGGGGGAATTCGCTCAGGTTATCGCTGAGGTCCAGGCGAGTGATGCCTGCCAGCGTGCCGGCGCGCAGTTGTGCGAGGGTGTGCATAGTGGGTATCGCTGTCGATCGAATGAATGGGCGGCATGATAGGGAAAAATGCGTTGCCTGTCCGACCGCCATCGCGAGCAAGCTCGCTCCCACAAGGAGCCGGTGAACGCGGCAAACGCCCTCTAGGCGCAAGCTTGCTCGCGATGAGGCCGCTACTGTCTACCGCAAGCCCGGGATCAAACCGGTTCCCGCACCTCAACCAACTGCCCCAACCGGCTGCGCGTGCGCGCCAGGTCAATGGCATCACCGCCCAGGCTTTCACGCAACGAGCGTTGCCCGAGCAAAATCAAATGCTTGTCCTGATCGTACAAAACGTCCACCAGATTGATGAAGCGCTGTTGCGCGGCGATCGAGCAATCGGCCAGGTTGGGCAGTTGATCGATGATCCAGTGATCGAAGCGTCGGCACAGTTCCAGGTAATCCATGACGGCCGTGGGCTGCTCGCACAGATCAGCGAAGGTGAAGCCGACGACGCGTCCTTCACAGTAGCGGGCGGGCAGGTGGCGAGTGCCAACAGGCAGGGCAATCGCCGGCACGTCCGTGGCTGGCACGTTCGCCGCCCGACGCTGCGCCGGTGTCGCGGGCCAGACGTATTGGCCCTGGGTGAACAACTGCTGGGCATGGGTTCTGGCCTGACTGCGGTAGTCGTGTGGCCCGCCGACTTCCATGACCTGCATGCGCGCATTGATCAGGTCGATCACCGGTTTGAAGCGGGCATGGTAGAGCGGGTTGGGTAGCAGACCTTCCGGCGGGTAGTTGGACGTGACCAGCAGCAGGATGCCTCGGCGAAACAGCGCCTTGAACAGTCGCGTGATCAGCATGGCGTCGCCGATGTCATGGACGTGAAACTCGTCGAAGCACAGCACGCGGCAATCGCTCAGCAGTTCATCGAGCGTGGTGGCCAGTGCGTCCGGTTGTTGGCGATGGTTGAACATCCCCTGGTGCAGCCGGGCAAAGAACTCGTGGAAATGCAGGCGCTGCTTTTGCGCCAGCGGAATGGCCTGGAAAAAACCGTCGAGCAGCCAGCTCTTGCCACGGCCCACGGCGCCATGCAGATAAAGCCCGGGCAGGTGCTTGGCCCCGGCTTCAAGCAGTGAGCTGGCGTGCTGCGCCATGCAGTCGATCACCCGTTGCTGGCTGTGACTGAGGGTGTAGCCCTGGGTGCGGGCCTTGTGATGAAAATAGTCGAGGATGACCCGATCGTTTGCCGAGCCGCAGACGGGCGCGGTTGATGCCTTGCCAAAGAGGCGGCGCAACGACGGCCAGCGCGGTGTGAGTCGCGAACGGTTGGTCGGTCGAACGGCCAATGTGATGTCACCCCGTAATCTTCAGGCAGGCTCCCCGACCTGCGGCGGCATAGTTTAACCAGTCGGGTAATTTGGCTTCCAGTTGTGTCGACGAAAACCCGGGACTATTGGACAGAATGTTGCAGTTTGTACAGGTTATATCCCGTTTTAAGAGGGCTGGACGAAGTGACGGATGTCCCCAGCCCTTGCAGGAGCCCGACTTGCCGGCTCCTGCAAGGAGTATTCGTCCAAACCCGCCACTAGCGCGGACCGCTATGTCGCCGTCACGGCAGTACAGGTCCCTACCGCTCAATACTCCGGTTCCAGCGAGCATTCCAGGCCGGGCGCTGTTCGTTGACCTGGTCCCAATCCACGGCAATCGCGGTTTCCAGATATTGCTTCATCGCCTCGACCTGTCCACGGGTGCGGTCGGTGGTCGGGGTATTCGGGTTGGAAGGAATCTGGTCACCCTCTTCAAGCGCGGCGGCCTGGGCTTCAGGCGTCAACAGGAACGCAGCCAGTTTCTGCGCCAGTTCCGGTTGGGTGTTGTTGGCGATCGCGCATTCGGCAACGTTGAGCACCACGGCGCCTTCCTTCGGTTGGGCGTATTCCACCGGCATGCCCTTGAGTTTGAGCGCGGTGACCTGGGTCGGTGTCAGCGGGAACAATGCAGCTTCGTCGGTCTGCAGCATTTCGGAAATCTTCGCCGAGCTCGGAATGTACTCCAGCACGTTGCGCCCGACGCTGTTCGGCCAGGCTTTGAAGCCCGGGTCGACGTTGGTTTCATTGCCGCCCTGTATCCGGTTGAACATCAGGAACCCATGCAGCCCGAACGTCGAAGACGCCATTGACTGGAACACCAGTTTGTCCTTGAAACGGGGGTCGGCCATGTCCATCCACGAGGTCGGCGCAGCCCAGCCTTTCTCCTTGAACAGGCGCGTGTTGTAGGCCAGCCCGGTGACGCCGAGGCTGACCGCCACAGCCTCATCCTTGATCCGCCCCTTGGCCGGAATCTCTTGCAGGGTCGGGCTGTCTTGCAGCTTGTCGCACAGGCCCATGGCGATGGCGCGGTACATGATGCCGTCGTCGAGGAACATCACGTGCATCTGCGGGTTGCCTTTGCTGGCCTGGACCTTGGCCAGGATGTCGGCGGAGGTGCCGGGCACGATGACCACTTTGACGTGGTTGGCCTTCTCGAAATCCGGTAGCACCTTGTCGGCATAGAGCCGCTCCATGGTCCCGCCGTTCATGCCCAGGTAAAGCGTCGGCTCGGCGTGGGCCTGGGTGACGGTGAGCAGGGCACTCATGCAGGACAAACCGAGCAGAGCAGTGCGTTTGAAGTTTTTCATGGGCGCGACCTTCCTCTATCAAGCTACGGAAATGGAGTGAAAACGGTTGATGGAAAACGCATCCAGCGACGTCTTTGACGCGCCGCTACAGATGATCTCGGTGAGTGCCTGACCCACCGCCGGACCGATCTGGAATCCGGCGCCGGCAAAGCCAAACGCATGCAGCAGACCCGGCCGGGTGCGGCTGTGGCCGATCACCGGTTGGCGATCGGGCAGGTAACCTTCGGTGCCGCTCCAGGTGCGAATCGCCTGGGCACCTTCAAGAAACGGGTAGAGCTCGACCGCCTGGCGAAGGATTTCCAGCACCGCGCTTTGGCCGGGGCGGGCACGGACGTTGTCCAGGGCAAAACCCTGGCCGCCGCCCAACACGCAGTTGCCGCGTGCTACCTGGCGGGCATAGATACCGCCACCCTCGACGCCGGTGCTGGCGTCCATCACCCACGGCAAGGGTTCCGTGACCAGCATCGCCGGGTGTCCGGAATGCATCGGCACCGGCTCGCCAAATTGCGCAGCGAGGTTGCCGGCCCAGGCGCCGGCGCAGTTCAACAACCAGGGCGCGCGCCATTCCAGTCCGGTTTGCGTGCGGACGCGAAAACGCTGGCCGTCATGTTCAACTGCGCTCACCGCACACTGTTCATGCACCTGCGCGCCATGCCGTCGTGCGGCCTGGGCGAACGCCGGAGACACCAGTCGCGGGTTGGCGTGTCCGTCATCCGGGCAATATGAAGCACCTACCGCCACGTCGCCGACCCATGGAAAACGCGTGCGCAATTGCTCACGGTCGAGTATTTGCAGATCAAGGCCGAAACCCTGGCTACTGGCGGCGTAATCTTGCAGCGCGCGCAAGTCATCAACGCTGCGTGCCAGTTTCAGATGGCCGCTGCGTTGATATTCGCCGTCGATGCCGATCAATTGCGGCAACCGCGCCCAGATGGCATGGGCCTGTTGCGACAGCGGCAACTGCGATAACGGACGACCCTGCCGGCGCACGCCGCCGTAATTCACTCCGCTGGAGTGCGAACCGCAAAAATCCCTTTCCAGCAGCACGACACGCTGACCGGCCTGGCCAAGGAACAACGCGGCTGAAGCGCCGACGATGCCGCCGCCGATGATCACTGCGTCGACGTCGATCATGCTTCGACCTCCAGGCCAAAAGGTAAAGGCTTGATTGGCGCCTGCGCTCGCAGCCGACCGATCTCGGACACATCACGCTGGCTCTCGCAGGCAATGATTTCCGCCGCCGAGGCACCACACATCCGGCCTTGGCAGCGGCCCATGCCGACCCGGCAGTGCGCCTTGACTCGATTGATTTCCCAATGGCCTTCGCGCACGACTTCACGAATATCGCCGGCACGGACTTCTTCGCAGCGGCAGACCATTACGTCATCGGCGACCTCGGCAGCCCAGTGTTCGGGAAAGGCAAAGGCGCGTTCCAGCCCTTGTCGAAAATCACCAATGCGGGACAACGACTGTTCCAGTTGCACGGCGCGTTGCGGCGCGATCAGGTAGCCGATGTCTTCGAGCAGTGCTAACGCTGCGCGCTCTCCGGCCATTTCCGCCGCATCGGCGCCCATGATGCCGGCGCCGTCACCGGCCAGGTACACCTGCGCAACGCTGCTGCGTCCGGCGCTGTCACGCGTCGGCAGCCAGGCGCGGTTGAGCGGGTTCCAGGCAAACTCACAGCCGAGCAGATCGGCGAGTTGAGTTTCGCTGCGCAAGCCGTGGGCGAAGGCGACGGCGTCGCAGTCCAGTTGATGCTGGCCGTTCGAGTCGGACCAACTCAGCGCCTGCGCGCGTCGTTCGCCCTCGATGCTGTTCAAGGTCGCTCCTTGATGCACCGGGATGCCGTGAGCGGTCAGCCAGCCACGGTAATAAATGCCTTTGGCCAGCGTGGCCGGTTGCGATAGCAGGGCGGGCAGGGCGCGGGCTTGTGCGCTGAACGGCGAGCTGTCGAGCACTGCGACGACGTTCGCACCGGCCTTGGCGTATTGGTAGGCGACCAGGTACAGCAACGGTCCGCTCCCGGCGAACACCACACGTTCGCCGATGGCGCAGCCCTGGAACTTCAAGGCGATTTGCGCAGCGCCGAGGCTGTAGACCCCGGGCAAGGTCCAGCCCGGCACCGGCAGAATACGGTCGGTGGCGCCGGTGGCGACGATCACCTGTGAGAACTCCAGCCGTGCGGCATGGCCGTCCTGCAAGGTATCGAGTGCGCCGTCCTCGGCGTTCCACACCAGCGTCTCCGGGCGGTAATCGAGCTGATCGCGCAGGGTGTCAATGGTCTGGTGCAACGCACTGGCCTTGCGCGCTTCGAAGCCGTACAGCTTGACCGCTGAACGTTTGAAGTTGGCCGGCTGACGCCGATAAATCTGCCCACCGCCACGCGCCGCTTCGTCCAGAAGCACCGGGCGCACGCCATGGGCAACCAGCGTTTGTGCTGCTCGGATACCGGCGGGGCCGGCGCCGATGATGACCACCGGCGTCATGACCGTCCCTCGGTGGGAGCGAGCCTGCTCGCGAGGGCGACGATACGGCAAACAGGGGAGGTGCCTGAGAGATTGCTATCGCGAGCAGGCTCGCTCCCACAGGGGATCCGGTTTCTACCGATGGACTTCATGTTCATAACGATCGCCCCGGTTCGCGGTTGATCTGTTGTCCGGCTTCAAGCAGCGTCGAGCAGGCGCGCACCCGGCGGCCATCGCCCAGGCGTACCCAGCAGTCCTGGCAGGCTCCCATCAGGCAGAAACCGGCGCGGGGTTCGGCGCTGAAGTCACTGCCGCGCAAGTGTTCGCCACAGGTCAGCACCGCCGTCAGCACGGTGTCGCCGAGCAAACCGCTGGCCGGTTGACCGTCGAGGGTGAAGTCCAGGGCCGGGCGATCGCCTTCGGCCAGTCGTTTCAGCAGCGCCATGGCGACCTCATTGTTTACCTACCAGAACCCGATCCAGGCCATAAACCCGATCCAGCAAAATCATGGTCAGCGCCGTCAGGGCGATCACCAGCGCCGATACCGCCGCCATCATCGGATCGATGGATTCGGTGGCGTACACATACATGCGCACCGGCAAGGTTTGTGTGGCTGGCGAGGTAACGAAGATCGACAGCGTGACCTCGTCGAAACTGTTGATGAACGCCAACAGCCAGCCCCCCGCCACGCCGGGCAGGATCATCGGCAGCGTGATCTGCCGGAACAGCGTGAAGCGCCCGGCGCCCAGCGATTGCGCGGCATGTTCGGCACTGCGATCCAGGCCAATGGCCGAGGCCAATACCAGCCGCAGCACATACGGCGTGATCACCAGCACATGGGCGAAGATCAGCCAGGCAAAGCTGCCGTTGACCCCCATCAATGCGAACAGACGCAGCAGCGCCACCCCGAGCACCAGGTGCGGAATGATGATTGGGGACAGGAACAACCCATTGAGAAAGTCCCGGCCGGGAAACTCGAAACGGGTGATTGCCAGCGCGGCAGGCACCGCAATCATTGTCGCCAGCGAGGCGGCGCTGAACGCCAGGATCAGGCTGTTGTAGAACGCATCGACAAAGTCGGCGCGCTCGAACACGGCACGGAACCAGCGCAGGGAAAACTCCGTGGTCGGCAGGCTCAGGGTGTTTTCCGGGGTAAAAGCCACCAGGCACACCACGACCAGCGGCGCCATCATGAACAGCACCACGAGGGTATGAAACAGCAGGGCGAAAGGACCGTTCCTGGACATGACGAATTATCCCAATGACTTCTTGTAGCGGCCTTCGATCATGCGGTTCCACGACAGCATGATCAGCAGGTTGATGAGCAGCAGGGCCACGGCAATCGCCGCGCCCATGGGCCAGTTGAGCTCCGACAGGTACTGGTCGTAGATCAGCGTGGCGACCATCTTCAGGCGCCGTCCGCCGAGCAGGCCGGGTATCGCGAAAGAGCTGGCGGCGAGGCCGAACACGATCAGGGTGCCGGACAACACGCCGGGCATGATCTGCGGCAGCACCACCTGGCGAATCACGGTGAACTGGCTGGCACCCAGCGACAGCGCGGCTTGCTCGGCAGCCGGGTCGAGTTTCTGCAACGAGGTCCAGACCGGAATGATCATGAACGGCAGCATCACGTGGACCAGTGCGATCACCACGGCGAACGGCGTATAGAGCAGTTTCACCGGCGAGCCGCCGAAGGCTTGCAGGGTCTGGTTGACCAGGCCATCGGCGCCGAGCAGCAGGCTCCAGCCAAACGCGCGCACCACCACCGAAATCAACAGCGGGGTGAGGATCAGGATCAGGAAAATCGAACGCCACGGGGTGCCCATGCGGCTGAGGATGTAAGCCTCGGGAACGCCGATCAGCACGCAGAGCAGGGTGGTCAGGGCGCTGATCCACAGGGTCCGCAGGAAGATTTCATAGAAGTACGGATCACCCAGCAGGCTGCTGTAGTGTTCGACGGTGAAGGCGTTGCCGTTGATGCCGGAGTTGTAGTCGAAGACGTTGAACGACAGCACCAGCGTCAACCCCAGCGGAATCAGCAGCAGACCAATGTACAAGGCCAGAGCCGGCGCCGACAGCAGATAGCCTTGGCGCCCCTGGCGGATGGCGGCGAATGCTCTCATGCGCTCACCTCGTCGACAGTCAGCACGCGCAGGAGTGCGGCATCCCAATCGAGGCCGACGGCCGTGCCTTCGCTCAGCGGTGCCGAGCCATCGTTGCGGCGCACCACGCAGAGTTCACCGAGAGCGGTCGCGACGCTATAGAGCCACTGGCTGCCGAGAAAGAAGCGACTGGCAATCTTGCCTTGCAAGCGGCCCTGACCGGCGTCACGCAGATCGATTTTCTCCGGGCGCAGACTGAGGGTCAGATCGCCCTCGCCACGGTTGCACACTTGAACCACGCCGCTGTTGTCACGTTCGCCGGGCAGCAGATTGGCCTTGCCGACGAACCCGGAAATGAATTCGGTGCGCGGGTGTTCGTAGAGGGTGTAGGGCGCATCGATCTGGGTGATGCGTCCGGCCTGCATCACCACTACACGGTCACTGATCGACAGCGCTTCGGACTGGTCGTGGGTGACCATCAGCGTGGTGATCCCGACTTCGCGCTGGATACGGCGGATCTCGAATTGCATTTCTTCGCGCAGGTTGGCGTCGAGGTTGGACAGCGGTTCATCGAGCAGCAATACCGGCGGCTGGATCACCAGCGCCCGGGCCAGGGCGACACGCTGGCGCTGGCCACCGGAAAGCTCTCGCGGGTAACGCTCGGCGTGCTGATGCAGACGCACCAGTTTCAGCACCCGATCCACCCGTTGCTGGATTTCGGCGCTCGGCACCTTGCGCATGCGCAGGCCGAAGGCGACGTTGTCTTTGACGGTCATGTGCGGGAATAGCGCGTAACTCTGGAACACCACGCCCAGTCCACGGCTCGCGGGCTTGGCGTGGGTGATGTCGCGGCCATCGAGCACGATGCGTCCGCTGGTGACGTCGACGAAGCCGGCGATCATTTGCAGGGTAGTGGTCTTGCCGCACCCGGAAGGGCCGAGCAGGGAAACGAACTCGCCTTTTTCCACCGAAAGATCGGTGGCGACCACGGCGTCGATTTCCCCGTAGCGTTTGCCGAGTTTTTCAAGTTGCACAAAAGCCATGACTGCGCCTCCACCTGAGCTTGTTATGCGTCGCCCGAAGGCGCGCTTTTTTGTATGGGCAGATACGAAAGGATGTTGCGGGGTGCGTTGGCGCTCGACTTGAGTCGGCTGCCGCTGTTGTTCGAATCGCCCCTGTCTGGACGCAGATTAGGACGAAGACTAGGATGGGCTCAATGGCCTATTTCACTGAGGCGATAACTATTTTCAGTTTTATTCGATCAGTAAATTAATTGTCGAGAAACTAAATGTCATATTCCATTGAGCGGAATGAAACGAAAAATGAGGTCGGTGTCGGCGCCGTCTCAAGGTTGTTTGCGGTGCTGCGTGCCTTGGGCGATACCGTCGAAGGGGGCGAGCGGGTCACACAATTGGCCCAACACATCGGCTTGTCGCAACCGACCACCCACCGTTTGCTGCGCAGCCTGATGGACGAGGGCATGGTTGAGCAGGATGCGCGCAGCAAACGCTATCGCCTGAGCCTGGATTTTTTCGCTCTGGCCGCCCGCGCGGGCAACAGTGGCAACTTGCGTGAACTGGTGCGTCCGTCGCTGTTGCGGCTGTCGGCCTCGTTGGGTGACTCATTGTTTTTGCTGGCGCGCAGTGGTTTCGATGCGATTTGCCTGGACCGCAGTGAAGGGCCGTTTCCGATTCGAACGTTCACCGGCGACATCGGCGGTCGCGTAGCGTTGGGCGTGGGTCAGGGCAGCCTGGCAATTCTGGCGTTCCTGCCGGAAGAAGAGCGGGACACGGTGATCCACTACAACTTGCCCCGGTTGAAGGATTTTCACTTGTACGACGAAGTGTTCCTGCGCTCGGAAGTCGAGAACGTACGCAATCTTGGATATGCCGGGCGCAACACTGGCGTGTTGCAGGGCATGGCGGGGGTGGCGGTGCCGATTCTCGATCGTGAAGGGCGGGCAGTGGCAGCGTTGAGTGTGGCGACCGTGACGGACCGGCTGGGGCCCGATCGCTTGCCGACGGTGGTGGACATGCTCAAGCGGGAAGCGGCGCTGATCGGGCCGCGGATCAACCCGTTCGATCCGCTGCTGCGACGACCTTCGCAGGTATTTGGGCAGGGGTGATGGTTGAGTCACCCTGTAGGAGGCAGCAAGCTGGCTCCTGCAAAGGGGGCGTCAGAATTGCACCTTCTGCCTCAGCAACTGCGCAGCCGGCGTATCCGTCGGGCTGACCATCGCGTAGTTGTAACCACCTCCGGACCAATATTCGGCCTGCAACCCGCCATCGCTGCGGCTGCCCCTTGGCAGCAGGTTATTTTTCGGTCCCGGCGGGCGCACGTAAAAGCTGATCTTCTGACCGCCCTGATTCTCGTAGACCACCATCGCCGCCGGCCCCTGTTCGGTGCTGAGCAAGCGCCCACTCACCGGTTTGAACCCGGCGCCGGCAAAATCGGGCAGACGATAGGCCTGGATGAAGTAACGGTCGAGCCAGCCCTGCATGTCGCCGTCGTCGCTGGCCTTGTAGTCCGCTGGCAAAAAACCTTGCTGGGCAATCAGGCGATAGGCCTGCAAGGCATCAGTCATCGGCAGTTGAGTGCTGACGAAAGTCATTTCCCGGGCCTGCCAGCCACCGAAGCCACCGATACTGACGGCGATCAGCAACATGGCTGCGCTGGCCAGATGGCGGCGCGATCGGCGTTTCAGACGTTGGCGAATCATGAGGGGATCGAGTTCCGGATTGGCCGGTTGCTGCAACGCGCCACTCAGGGCCGCCCGCAGTTGCTGGGCATCTTGCTGCCAGGCGCGTACTTGCATGGCAACCTGCGGATTACTTGCGAGAAAAGTCTCAACCAGACGTCGATCTTGCTCGCTGAGTTGGTGGTCGACGTAGGCGTGCAAGTCACGCTCGCTTGGGGGCATGCTGATCATTTGAGTCTCCGCAGGGCAGGGCGGGTGATTTCGCCTTCACTGAGTTGGCGCAAGGCCTGTCGGGCCCGGGACAGGCGGGACATCACGGTGCCGGTGGGGACGTCGAGAATTTCGGCGACCTCTTTATAACTCAGGCCTTCCACTGACACCCACAGCAGCAATGCGCGCTGTTCAGCAGGCAGTCGGTCGAAGGCTTCGAGAGTCGATTGGGCGATCACGGTGCGCTCTACGGAAGGCTGCGCATCGTCGCGTCCGGTAAAAAATTCGAGCATTCGCGCATAGCGCCTTGTGCGTCGGTGCGCATCGAGAAATTGTCGATACAGAATCGAAAACAGCCAGGCGCGCAAATCTCCGTCGCTATGTCTGCTGCCCCAATTCGACAGCGCACGCTCCAGACTGGCTTGCACCAGGTCGTCGGCGCTGCTGGCGTTGCGCGTCAACGACACCGCAAACCGGCGCAATCTGGGAATGATTTCTCTCAGTTGTTCGTCGATATCGTTCATGAAGTTCTGATGAGTCACTACGCTTGGGACTAGGAAGACGCCCGGTACCGGAGGTTATTCCACGGCTGAAAAAATAAATATCGCCCGCTGGAATAAACCTGCGCGCGGTTCGTCTGCTTGATTCTTCTCATCTGTGGCCGATGGCCTGGAGTTATTCATGGTAGATCGATCATCGCCGCCCACCCGGCCACCCCTGAGCACTGCGAGCCTGATCTTGCGTCTGGCGGGCATCGCTGTTGTCGTCGCTGTCGTCGCCGGGGCGTTTGCCTACGTCAATGGCACCTTTGACCCCCAGCGCCTGACGCCGAAAAAGCTGATCAATGTGCTGGAGACCAACAACGGTGTGCACCCGGGATTCCGCCGCAACCACTCCAAAGGCGTGTGCGTGATCGGTCATTTCGAGAGCAGCGGCGAGGCGCGCAGTTATTCCAGCGCCCAGGTGTTTAACGACCCGCGAACACCGGTGGTTGGACGTTTTGCTTTGCCAGCCGGTAATCCTTATGCGCCGGACAGTGGCGTGCCCATCCGCAGCCTGGCGTTGCGCTTCACCCAGGCCAACGGCCAGCAATGGCGCACCGGGATGAACAGCATGCCGGTGTTCCCGGTGGCCACGCCCGAGGCGTTCTATCAATTGCAGCAGGCGCAATCACCGGATCCGGCCACCGGCAAACCGGACCCCAAGGCTGTGCCAGCATTTTTCGGTTCACATCCGGAGGCCGGACCGTTCCTGGCCTGGATCAAGACCGCCAAGCCGTCGGCCAGTTACGTGACGGAAACCTACAACAGCGTCAACGCGTTTTACCTGGTGAACGCCGCTGGACAACGGCAGGCGGTGCGCTGGAGCATGGTGCCGGTGGCTCAAGATGCACCGGGCGCGACGGCCCCGGAGGGCAGCGATTATCTGGAAAAAGACCTGGTTCAACGCATCGCCGCTGGACCGTTGCGTTGGCAGTTGAACATCACCCTGGCCAACCCTGGCGACCCGGTGAACGACGCCAGCAAAGCCTGGCCTGAAGGGCGCAAAGTGTTGAACGCCGGCACCCTGGTGCTGGATAAAACCCAGCCGCAACTCGACGGCGAATGCCGTGATATCAATTACGACCCACTGGTACTGCCTGCCGGTATCGAAGGTTCCGACGACCCGTTGCTCGCCGCACGTTCTGCCGGTTACGCCAACTCCTACCTGCGCCGCACCAGCGAAGTCAGCCAGTTACCCGCCGCCAAACAGGAGGCCCAGCAATGAACGCCCAACCGAACCATTTCGCTCCCTTGGCGCGACTGCTGCATTGGCTGATGGCGTTGATGATCATCGCCATGCTGTTCATCGGCGCGGGCATGGTCGCCTCGGTATCCGAGCGTCATGAATGGCTGATCAATCTGCACAAACCTTTAGGCGTTGCAATTTTGCTGCTGGTCATCGTGCGTCTTGTTGTGCGTTTTTCCACCCCACAGCCGCCGCTGCCAGCAGACCTGCCGGGCTGGCAATCGCTGGCCGCCAAGGCATCCCACTTCTTGCTGTACGCCTTGATGCTGATTCTGCCACTGCTGGGTTGGGCGATGATTTCGGCGTCGGGCGAACCGGTGATGCTCAGCAATTCGCTGCAATTACCGTCGATTGTGTCCGCCAACGCGCAGCTGTTCGCGTTTTTGCGCAAAGCGCACGGGTATCTGGCTTATCTGCTGTTTCTGACGGTGTTGCTGCATTTGGCGGCGGCGTTGTTTCACGGCTGGGTGCGGCGCGATGAGGTGCTGGACAGCATGTTGCGGGGTAAGGATCGCGGTTAATCGCCGCCTGAAAAAAAGATCGCGGCCTCCGGCAGTTCCTACAGAGATACGTCGCTCTGTGTAGGAGCGGCCGAAGGCCGCGATCTTCTGTTTTTGAAGGGTGATCAGCGCAGGGTGTCTACCATCTCTGCCACCGTCGTCAACACATCCTTGCCCAACTGTTTCGACCGCTTGCCCGACCAGCCGGTCAGCGGGTTCGGATGATCATCGTGATCCTTGAACGGCATTTCCAGGGTCAACGACAGGCAATCAAACTTCTGACCCACGCTGTTGCAGGCCAGTGTCATGTTGGCCTGGCCCGGCTCGTCGCGGGTGTAGCCGTACTTGGTCTGAAAGTCCTTGGTGGTGCGCTTGAGGTGGCTACGGAAGTGTTCTTCGAGTTTTTCGATGCGCGGCGTGTAGCCTGGGTTGCCTTCGCAAGCAGCGGTGAATACGTGCGGGATTTCTTCGTCGCCGTGCACGTCGATGAACAAATCGACGCCGTACTTTGCCATCTGCTGCTGTACGAAAAAGACTTCCGGGCTGATTTCCGGGCTGGCGTTCTGCCAGGCGCGGTTCAGGTCCTGGCCCATGGCGTTAGTGCGCAGGTGACCGTGGAAGGCACCGTCCGGGTTCATGTTTGGCACCAGGTACAGGTCGGCGCTGGCCAGCAGTTTGTTCAACACCGGGTCGTCGTGATGTTCAAGGCGTTCGATGACGCCTTCCATGAACCATTCGGCCATGTGTTCGCCCGGATGTTGCTGGGCGATGATCCAGACCTTGCGCTGGCCTTCGGCGCCGGTGCCTTTGCGCAGTAACTGAATGTCGCGACCTTCGACGCTCTTGCCGGTGGCCAGCAGTTCGGTGCCGGCCTTGGTCAGTGCCTGCTCGATCAACCAGTCGTGACGACCACGGCTGTAGGGTTCGAAGTAGGCGAACCAGGCGTGGGTCTGGGTGGCTTCCAGGCAGAAGCGCAGGCAGTCGCCTTCGAAGATGGTCGGTACGCGAAACCAGTTCACATGGTCGTAAGAGGCGACCGCTTGATAGCCGTCCCAGGCCTTGTTGTAGGAAGACTGGCTGGCATTGTTCAGACGAAACCAGTGTTCCTGGCCGACGTGCAGGCCGCTGGCCTTGAAGTGAAACCATTGAAAATGGTTGCTTTTGGTATCGGGGCGGATCGCCAGCAGAGGCTTGAGCGGGTCGCTAAGGTCGATGACTTGAATGTTACCGCTGTCGAAGTTGGCGCTAATGTCGAAAGAGGATTTAGCCACGGTCATAATCGGTTCCTGAATATGATTTTTATGGCGACTACTTTACACGCAAGAGTGAGGTGGAACCGAGGGATATTGCGGGGTGGAGCGGGGGGCGTCTTCCTTGACGCGGTCGCAGCTTAGAGATTGCGCGATTGATTCTCAAGTGCTATTTGCCATTCGCAGGCCCTAATGATCGCAGGCTTCTCTTGCCAACCAATATTCTTTTGATATCATCCGCGCCATCGAATGTGCGGCACCCAAAGACTTCATTAGCCTGAAGCTATAAGCCAGAAAACTGGCAAAAAAAGACCCGGCAAAAAGCCGGGTCAAAAACCGTGATTAGCCTGATGAGGAGATAGTCCAGGAGACCGACCTAAGGTCCCTTGGGCCATCGACTGATCTCGCGATCAGTTGATGCAATAATAATCATTCTCGTTTGCAAGTCAAACGTTTTCATCCTGTCGATTGGAAAATTCTTTCCCGTCCTCTCTTTTCCACCTCCGCTTCAAGCGTTCTGGTGGCACTCCAACGACCTGTCCACCATGGCTCTGGCCATGTCGATCATGTGCACCGTCGAAAACGCCAGGTCCCGGTTTGAGCCCTGCAGATGGCTGGCTGATTCGAAAGCCGTCGCGGCAGCACATCGCAACAGGTCCGACGCATGGACCAGCGCTTCCTCACTCTTGATATTACGGTTCACGTCGAAGAAACGCTCCTCGACCTGCTCCTCTGAAACAGCTGGTTTCAAGTAATAGTCCAGTGCCCGCTGTGCAGCGGCGGAGCCTTTTGGTGAAGTGAGCGAAGTGTCGATTTGCTGATCGGGCAGGTCGTTAGCGGGTGGGTTCATGGTGATGGCAAGCTCCGTGATAGATTCAGATCCGTGAACTCATCCTAGTACGATCTGTATTTGTGACCATAAATTAAATACTACAATTTGTGTTTTGATGGCGGGAGCCTGCCACGTATCGTGCCGCACATGGATAAATGGATTGAATTGGTCAAGGCCAAGATGAGTGAACTCAAAGTCACTCAAGAGATACTCGCCGAGCGCCTCGGGATGTCCCAGGGTGGCGTCGGGCATTGGCTGACAAAACGCCGTCAGCCCGGCATCGACGACATGAACCGGGTCTTGCAGGCGCTGGGCCTGGGTTTTCTTGAAGTGGCACTGGTGATCAGGGAGCCGGGGGAGTCGCAGGACGACGAGGTTTCCCTGAAGCAGAAGTACAACCCGTACTTCCGTTACCCGGTCAGCGACTGGCGGGAAACCGGCGAGGTGCGTGATGGCGAACAGGCAACGTACCGCTTCGAATTGTCCGACTACCACGCTCGAGGCGCGGCTTTCTGGTTGACCGTGGTGGGCGATGCAATGACCGCGCCGAACGGCCCCAGCATCGCCGAGGGCATGTTGATCCTCGTGGACCCGGATCTGGACGCCGTGCCGGGCAAACTGGTTATTGCTCAGTGGCAGGACAGCAGCGAGGCAATTTTTCGCAAGTTGATCGAAGAGGGCGGGCAGCGTTACCTGGTCCCGCTTAATCCGACGTATCCGAAAGCCCTTTACACCGCCGAGTGCCGAATCATCGGCGTGGTGGTTCAGGCAACAGCCAGGTTCTGATCAGATCGGTCCACGCAACGCGTAGGACCGATCTTCATTTCACGCCTCTTCCAGTTCGACCAACGCACTGCCTTCGCTGACCATCTCGCCTTCCTGGCAATACAGCGCCTTGATCACACCCGCATGGGGTGCACGGATGCTGTGCTCCATCTTCATCGCTTCCAGTACCACCAATTGCGCCCCGGCTTCGACGGTTTGCCCGGCTTCCACCAGCACTCGCACGATGCTGCCGTTCATGGGCGCAGTCAGGCCGCCCTGATGGCTGTGACTGGCTTCAACGGCACTGATCGGGTCGTAGGACTCGATGCGGCGCAGTTCACCGTCCCATTGCAAATACACAGAATCATCACGACGGATCGCCCGTTGCTGGCGGCGCACACCCTCGCGCTCGGTGAGCAGATGCTCGCCCCGCAGTTGAGCGTTGATCTCGCCCAATGTCAGTGCGCGATCCTGACCTTCGCAGCTCAGGTGCAGGGTGATTTCTGCGGGCAAACCGGCGCGCAAACCGTTGCCGTTGACCCATGGCGAACTCGGGTCATCACCTCGCGGCGCGCGGTGCTGACTCAGGGCGAATGCTTGGGCGGCGGCCTGCCAGAACTCGTCGCTGAGCGGCGCCGGAGCCGGCAACAGCTGTTCCTGATAACGCGGGATGAAACCGGTATCCAGTTCCGCCTCGGCAAACGCCGGATGGCCGATGATCCGTCGCAGGAAGTTGATGTTGGTCTTGAGTCCGCCAATCGCAAATTCATCGAGCATGCTCAGCAGGCGCAGGCGCGCCTGTTCGCGATCCTCGCCCCAGGCAATCAGCTTGCCGAGCATCGGGTCGTAGAACGGCGAAATCTCATCGCCTTCTTCGACGCCGCTGTCGACGCGGCGTCCTGGCCCCTCAGCGGACTCGCGATACAAATCCAGACGCCCTGTCGCCGGCAAAAAGTCATTGGCCGGGTCTTCGGCGTACAGCCGCACTTCAATCGCATGACCGATCAGGGGCACTTGATCCTGGGTCATCGGCAACGCTTCGCCGCGCGCCACGCGAATCTGCCAGGCCACCAGATCGAGGCCGGTGATGGCTTCGGTGACCGGATGTTCCACTTGCAGGCGCGTGTTCATTTCCATGAAGAAGAACTCACCGCGCGCATCCAGCAAAAACTCCACGGTGCCGGCGCCGACATAGCCGATGGCCTGCGCCGAACGCACGGCGGCTTCACCCATGGCGCGACGCTGTTCCGGGCTCAAGCCCGGCGCCGGTGCTTCTTCAACGACTTTCTGGTGCCGACGCTGGATCGAGCAGTCACGTTCGTTGAGGTACAGGCAGTTGCCATGCTGATCGGCGAACACCTGGATTTCCACGTGACGCGGTTTGAGCAGGTATTTCTCCACCAGCATCCGCGAATCGCCGAACGACGATTGCGCTTCACGCTGGGCCGAGGCCAGGGCTTCGGCCAGTTGGCTGACGTCCTCGACCACTTTCATGCCCTTGCCGCCGCCGCCCGCCGTGGCCTTGAGCAACACCGGATAACCGATGCGCTCGCAGGCATCGCGGAACGTGTCGAGGTCTTGAGCTTCGCCGTGATAACCCGGCACCAGCGGCACGCCGGCCGTTGCCATCAAGGCTTTGGCCGCGGACTTGCTGCCCATGGCGTCAATGGCCGAGGCGGGTGGGCCGAGGAAGATCAGGCCAGCCGCTTCAATGGCGCGGGCGAACCCGGCGTTCTCCGACAGAAAGCCGTAGCCGGGGTGAATCGCCTGGGCACCGCTGGCCTTGGCGGCGGCGATCAGTTTGTCGATTTGCAGATAACTGTCGGCGGCTTTGCTGCCACCGAGATCGACCCGAATGTCGGCTTCGCGGCTGTGGCGGGCGTCACGGTCGGTGGCGCTGTGCACGGCCACGGTGGTCAGGCCAAGGGCCTTGGCGGTGCGCATCACCCGGCAGGCGATTTCGCCACGGTTGGCCACCAGCAGGGACGTAATAACAGGTGCGCTCATCAACGCGGCTCCTTGGTGGTGGTTTCGGCTTGCCAGCTCGGTGGACGTTTTTGCAGAAAGGCGCGCAGGCCTTCCTGACCTTCGGAGCTGACGCGGATCCGGGCGATGGCGTTTTCGGTGTAGCGGCGCAAAGCCGGGGTCAGTGATCCATCGCCGACTTCACGCAGCAAATCCTTGCTGGCGCGCATGGCAGCGGGGCTGTTGAGCAGCAGGCTGTCGATCCACTGATCGACTTTCTGTTCCAGCTCGGCAATCGGATAGCTCTCCGACAACAGACCCAGTTCCCGCGCCCGTTGCCCGCCGAAACGCTCAGCGGTCAGGGCATAGCGCCGGGTGGCGCGTTCGCCGATGGCTTGCACCACGAACGGGCTAATCACGGCTGGCGCCAGGCCGATGCGCACTTCCGACAGGCAGAACTGCGCGTCATCGGCACCGATGGCCATGTCGCAGCAACTGATCAGGCCCAACGCGCCGCCGAAGGCTGCGCCTTGCACCACGGCCAGGGTCGGGACTTTCAGTTTGGCCAGGTTGTACATCAACTCCGCCAGTTCCCGGGCGTCGTCGAGGTTGGTGTGGTAATCGAGTTCGGCCGATTGCTGCATCCAGGCCAGGTCGGCGCCGGCACTGAAGTGCTTTCCGCGGCCACGCACGATCAGAAAACGCAGGCTGGCATCACTCGCGACCTTGTCAATGGCGAGGATCAGTTCGCGGATCATTTCGGCGTTGAAGGCGTTGTTCTTTTCTTCACGGCTGAGCCACAGCGTGGCGAAACCACGGGGGTCGGTCAGCAGTTCGAGGGTGTTGAAGTCGCTCATGTTTTTCTCCCGATCACATCCGGAACACGCCGAAGCGGCTCGGTTCGATTGGCGCGTTCAACGACGCGGACAAGGCCAGGGCCAGAACATCACGGGTCTGGGCCGGGTCGATGACACCGTCATCCCATAAGCGCGCGCTGGAATAGTAGGGGTGGCCCTGCTCTTCGTATTGGTCGAGGATCGGTTGCTTGATCTCGGCTTCCTGTTCGGCACTGAAACCCTGGCCGCTGCGTTCGGCCTGCTCGCGCTTGACCTGCACCAGCACCCCTGCTGCCTGTTCGGCGCCCATCACGCCGATACGCGCATTCGGCCACATCCACAGGAAGCGCGGATCGTAGGCCCGACCGCACATGCCGTAGTTGCCGGCACCGAAACTGCCGCCGATGATCACGGTGAATTTCGGCACCTTGGCGCAGGCCACCGCTGTCACCAGTTTCGCGCCATGCTTGGCGATGCCGCCGGCCTCGTACTTCTGGCCGACCATGAAGCCGGTGATGTTCTGCAGGAACAACAGCGGGATGCCGCGCTGACAGGCCAGCTCGATAAAGTGCGCGCCTTTCTGCGCTGCTTCAGCGAACAGGATGCCGTTGTTGGCAAGGATCGCGATCGGGTAACCGTGCAGGAAGGCAAAACCGCAGACCAGCGTCGTTCCGAACAGCGCCTTGAACTCGTCGAACACCGATCCGTCCACCAGTCGCGCAATCACTTCGCGCACGTCGAACGGTTGCTTGGCGTCAGCCGGGACCACGCCGTACAACTCGTCACTGCGGTAGAGCGGGGCGATTGGCGCGCGTTGCTGAACCTCGCCTTGCTTGCGCCAGTTGAGGTTGGCCACGCTGCGTCGCGCTATCGCCAACGCGTGTTCATCGCTCTCGGCGTAATGGTCGGCCACACCGGAAATCTTGCAGTGCACATCGGCCCCTCCGAGGTCTTCGGCGCTGACCACTTCGCCGGTCGCGGCCTTCACCAGCGGCGGGCCGGCGAGGAAGATGGTCGCTTGTTCGCGGACCATGATCGCTTCGTCAGCCATGGCCGGCACATACGCGCCACCCGCGGTGCAGGAACCCATGACCACGGCGATCTGCGGGATGCCCATGGCGCTCATGTTGGCCTGGTTGAAGAAAATCCGGCCGAAGTGCTCGCGGTCCGGGAACACCTCATCCTGGCGCGGCAGGTTGGCGCCGCCAGAGTCCACCAGGTAGATGCATGGCAGACGGTTCTGCTGGGCGATGGTCTGGGCGCGCAGGTGTTTTTTCACGGTCAGCGGGTAGTACGAGCCACCTTTTACCGTGGCGTCGTTGGCGACGATCATGCATTCGACGCCTTCCACGCGGCCGATCCCGGCAATCACGCCAGCGGCGGGCACGTCTTCGCCATACACCTCGTAAGCGGCCAGTTGGCTGATTTCAAGAAACGGCGAACCTGGATCGAGCAGGCGATTGATGCGCTCGCGAGGCAGCAGTTTGCCCCGCGAAGTATGGCGTTCCTGAGCCTTCGGGCCACCGCCTTGCGCGACTTGGGCGAGCAGGGTGTGAAGGGCGTCGACCTGTTTGAGCATCGCCGCGCTATTAGCCGCGAATTCCGCTGAACGAGGGTTGAGCTGGGTATGCAAAATAGCCATGGACAGCTCCGTTTCAGCGGGTTTCGTTAAACAGTTCGCGACCGATCAGCATGCGACGGATCTCACTGGTGCCGGCGCCGATTTCGTACAGCTTGGCGTCACGCAACAGACGGCCAGCCGGGAATTCATTGATGTAGCCATTGCCGCCGAGAATCTGGATCGCGTCGAGAGCCATTTGCGTGGCACGTTCGGCGCTGTAGAGGATCACCCCGGCGGCGTCTTTGCGTGTGGTTTCGCCGCGCTCGCAGGCCTGGGCCACGGCGTACAGGTAGGCGCGGCTGGCGTTGAGTTGGGTGTACATGTCGGCCACTTTGCCCTGGATCAGCTGGAATTCGCCGATGCTTTGGCCGAACTGCTTGCGGTCGTGAATATAAGGAACGATCAGGTCCATGCAGGCCTGCATGATCCCGGTCGGGCCGCCGGACAGCACGACGCGCTCGTAGTCGAGGCCGCTCATCAACACTTTTACGCCGCCGTTGAGCACGCCGAGGATGTTCTCTTCCGGAACTTCGACGTCATCGAAGAACAGCTCACAGGTGTTCGAACCGCGCATGCCGAGCTTGTCGAACTTGTTGCTGCGGCTGAAGCCTTTCCAGTCGCGCTCCACAATAAAAGCGGTGATGCCGTGGGGGCCTTTTTCCAGGTCGGTCTTGGCGTAGATCACGTAAGTGTTGGCGTCCGGACCGTTGGTGATCCAGGTCTTGCTGCCGTTGAGCACGTACTTGTCGCCGCGTTTGTCGGCGCGCAGTTTCATCGAGACCACGTCGGACCCGGCGTTCGGTTCGCTCATCGCCAGTGCGCCGATGTGCTCGCCACTGATCAGTTTGGGCAGGTACTTGGATTTCTGTTCGTGATTGCCGTTGCGATTGATCTGGTTGACGCAGAGGTTGGAGTGGGCGCCGTAGGACAACGCAACGGAAGCCGATCCACGGCTGATTTCTTCCATCGCTACCACGTGCGCCAGGTAACCCAGGCCCGTACCGCCGAATTCTTCCGCAACGGTAATGCCCAGCAGGCCCATGTCGCCGAATTTGCGCCACAGGTCCGCGGGGAACAGGTTGTCGATGTCGATCTGAGCAGCGCGCGGGGCGATCTCTTTGGCGACGAAGGACTGAACCTGATCGCGCAGCATGTCGATGGTTTCACCGAGGGCAAAGTTCAGGGATGGGTAGCTCATGGGTCACCTTTTGGCTTTTTGTTGGGCGGGGAGAGCCGTGCTTCAGTTCTCACCTTTACGTTAACGTAAGCCTGGGACGAAACGCTGTCAATCATCCTTTACGTTAACGTCAACTTGGGCGAGAGTAGAGGCAGTTCAAGATAGAACGCGGAGCGACTTTGTGGGAGCGAGCCTGCTCGCGAATGCGTCGGATCAGTTGGCATCCTTGTTGGATTTTCTGGCCTCTTCGCGAGCGGGCTCGCTCCCACAGGTATCCGTCGGTAACCCATTAATAAAGACAATAGGGGTCGTCATGGATCAACCCAGTGCAAGCCCGCAACGCAGTTACACCCGCGGTTCCCAGGACAAAGCCTTGTTGGCGATGACCATTGGCCAGGCGTTCGATGACACGGTCGCGCGTTATCCCGCCGGGGAGGCGCTGGTGGTGCGCCATCAACAGTTGCGCTACACCTGGCAACAACTGACGGACGCCGCGGATCTGCACGCCCGAGCGCTGCTGGCGTTAGGGCTGCAAACCGGCGACCGCCTCGGCATCTGGGCGCCGAACTGCGCGCAGTGGTGCATCACGCAGATCGCCACGGCAAAAATCGGCGTGATCCTGGTGAACATCAACCCCGCCTATCGCAGTTCCGAACTCGACTACGTATTGCAGCAATCCGGCTGCCAATGGCTGGTGTGCGCCGGCGCCTTCAAGACCTCCGACTACCACGCCATGTTGCAAGGACTGGTGCCGGAGCTGGCGGAACAATCCATCGGAATGCTGAGCAGCGAACGACTGCCGGAGTTGCGGGGCGTCATCAGTCTGGATGCGCAGCCGCCCAGTGGTTTCCTGCCGTGGTCGCAACTGGCTGACCTGGCGGGCGGTGTGTCGGTTGAACAGTTGCGCGAGCGCCAAAACAGCCTGCATTTCGATCAGGCGGTGAACATCCAGTACACCTCCGGCACCACCGGTTTTCCCAAGGGCGCGACCCTCAGTCACTACAACATTCTCAATAACGGTTACATGGTTGGCGAAAGCCTCGGCTTGACCGCCGCTGATCGCCTGGTGATCCCTGTGCCGTTGTATCACTGCTTCGGCATGGTCATGGGCAATCTGGGTTGTATCACCCACGGCAGCACCATGATTTATCCCAACGATGCGTTTGATCCGCTGCTGACGCTCGGCACCGTCGCCGAAGAAAACGCCACGGCGCTGTACGGCGTGCCGACCATGTTCATCGCCATGCTTGATCAGCCGCAGCGTGCCGAATTCGACCTGTCGAGCCTGCGCACCGGGATCATGGCGGGGGCGACGTGCCCCATCGAAGTCATGCGCCGGGTCATCAATGAAATGCACATGAGCGAAGTGCAGATTGCCTACGGCATGACGGAAACCAGCCCGGTGTCGTTGCAGACCGGTCCGTCAGACGAACTGGAATTGCGTGTGACCACGGTTGGCCGCACCCAGCCGCAACTGGAAAGCAAGATCATCGATGAAGCCGGTAACCTGGTCCCACGGGGCACTATCGGTGAGCTGTGCACCCGCGGTTACAGCGTGATGCTGGGTTACTGGAACAATCCCGAAGGTACCGCGCAAGCCATTGATCAGGCGGGCTGGATGCATACCGGTGACCTGGCGAGCATGAATGACGAGGGGTACGTGTGCATCGCCGGGCGTAACAAGGACATGATCATTCGCGGCGGCGAGAACGTTTACCCGCGTGAGCTGGAAGAGTTTTTCTTCACCCATCCGGCGGTTGCGGATGTGCAGGTGATCGGCATTCCTTGTTCGCGTTATGGCGAAGAGATTGTCGCCTGGATCAAATTTCATCCGGGCCACAGCGCGACTGAGCAAGAACTGCAAACCTGGTGCAAGGAGCGCATCGCGCACTTCAAGACGCCGCGTTACTTCAAATTCGTCGAGGAGTTTCCGATGACGGTGACAGGCAAAATCCAGAAGTTCCGCATGCGCGAGATCAGTATCGAGGAGTTGCGCATCAATATAGCCTGACTCAATTCCCTGTGGGAGCGAGCCTGCTCGTGATGGCGATTGAACGTTCAGCATGGATGTTGACTGACTCGCCGCTATCGCGAGCAGGCTCGCTCCCACACGGGGCAGAGGTGAATTATCTAAATGCCAGACAGCACAAAGGGGAGCCGAAGCTCCCCTTTAATTTTCGTTGCGCGTGCTCTTTTTTTATTATTGAGGGGCGGTCTGTTTTTGTTTTTAGTGACCGTGACCCTTTACCGCTGTTTTTGGCGATCCCCATCCGGGATCAAGAGCAAACGTATTTTTTTGAGCGCTGATCTACTTTTTCGCTGAGCGATCCAACCAGTTCGGGAGCTACCTGAAGGTAGTTTTATTGTTCTCTGCCCGGTTGCGGGTAACTCCGAAAAGCACCCTGAAAAGCACATCTTCTCCAAAAAAATCTGTTAGCTGCGTCTCTGCCGTGTTGTTTTTGTTATGTCAGAGTCGTTACGTCTTGTTTTTATTAGGGTTGCCGCAATTTTTTTATTCTTGTTGTGCGATAGAGATAGCAGGAGCCGTGCCAACTTCTAAAAACCCTTTAAAATCAAATAGTTGTAGATTTGTTAGGTTTTTCGTCCCAAGTCAAACCCTACATTTTGTTTCCGTGTTACTCGATTGCGCCCCCGCTTCTGAGTTTGCGGTAACACCCGGACACATTCCCCCCACTCAGTGTGCGCTGCGGGCCTTGGCCACCCGGGAGCCTGTTGGGCGCCCCAGTACAGAGCAAATTTGCTGGCCGGCGAGAATCAACGCGTCCAGGTCGATTCCGGTTTCGATGCCAAGGCCGTTGAGCAGGTACACCACGTCTTCGGTGGCGACGTTACCGCTGGCCCCCTTGGCGTAAGGGCAGCCACCGAGGCCGGCGATAGAACTGTCGAATACCGAGATGCCCTCCAGCAGGCTGGCGTAGATGTTGGCCATGGCCTGACCGTAGGTGTCGTGGAAATGCCCGGCCAGTTTTTCTCGCGGAACATCAGCCGACACCACTTCGAACATCTTGCGCGTTGCGCCAGCGGTACCGGTGCCGATGGTGTCGCCCAGCGAAACCTCATAACAGCCCATGGCGTACAGCTCGCGGGCCACCCGTGCGACCTGCTCCGGCGCGACGTTACCTTCATAAGGGCAGCCCAGCACACAGGACACGTACCCACGCACCGTCACACCGTGCTGCCTGGCCGCGTCCATGATCGGCACGAAACGCGCCAGACTTTCGCTGATCGAGCAATTGATGTTGCGTTGGGAAAACGCCTCGGAGGCTGCCGCGAACACCGCGACCTCTTTCACGCCACTGGCCAGGGCATCTTCAAAACCGCGCAGGTTGGGGGCGAGGGCACCATAGGTAACGCCCGGCTTGCGCTGGATCTGTGCGAAAACTTCGGCGGAACCGGCCATCTGTGGCACCCACTTGGGCGACACGAAACTGCCGACTTCTATATAGCCCAGGCCTGCAGCCGTGAGTGCGTCGACCAGTTGCACCTTGTCGGTAACACTGATGGGCCGGGCTTCGTTTTGCAGACCGTCGCGCGGGCCGACTTCGACAAGGCGTACGTGGGAGGGGAGGGACATGGGAATCGACCTGTGGTTTTTGTCTTGAGGCTACAAAGATCCTGTGGGAGCGGTGTCGGGTTATTGAACCGAATCCTGGCTTTTGAGCGTCTGCTCCAGCGCCTGCACGCAGCGCTCTTCGGCGGTATCAAGCTCCAGCTTCATTTGTTCGATGTCCAGCAACTGTTGCTCCAGCTGTTCCCGGCGTTCGCTGATTTTCTCGAGCATGCTGTGCAGTTGCCTGGTGTTACCGCTGGACGGGTCGTAGAGCTCGATCAGTTCGCGGCATTCGGCCAGGGAAAAACCGATGCGCTTGCCCCGCAGGATCAGTTTCAGGCTGACTTTGTCACGGGGCGAGTAAATACGTTCCTGACCACGGCGCTCGGGGCTGAGCAGGCCTTGTTCTTCATAGAAGCGAATGGCCCGTGTGGTGATGTCGAGCTCGCGGGCGAGGTCGGAGATGCTGTAGGTCTGGCTGCTCATGGAAGCGCTCGCAAAAGGTCATGGCGCTAAGCTAATGGCAGGTTGACGTTTACGTCAAGGGGCATTGGTTTTCGCTGTTATTGCTGGCCCCATCGCGAGCAGGTTCGCTCCCACAGTGGCTTTTCATTGAACTCAATGTCTGTGTACGACAAATCATCCTTGTGGGAGCGAGCCTGCTCGCGAAGAAGTCACCTCGGTTTCAAGTCCTACAGCTTCTCGAGCTTCTTCTCATGCGCCGTCACCTGTTGGCACAACTCGATCATCTGCTCGCGCATCCAGCGGTTGGCCGGGTCCTGGTCGGTGCTTTCGTGCCAGTAAAGGTGGGTTTCC
The DNA here is from genome assembly GCF_001945365.1 of Pseudomonas reinekei. Taxonomy (GTDB): domain Bacteria; phylum Pseudomonadota; class Gammaproteobacteria; order Pseudomonadales; family Pseudomonadaceae; genus Aquipseudomonas; species Aquipseudomonas reinekei. The sequence continues at coordinate 105,776 of NZ_MSTQ01000012.1, read as the reverse complement.
ACCGGCGGCACGTCGTTGACCGGCAGATTGAAGGCGTGCAAATCGTTACGGCGGGCGAAGCGTTCCGGCACGGTCATGACCATGTCCGTTTGCTGCATCACCTGTGAGGCCATCAGGTAATGCTGGGAGCGAAGGGCGATCTTGCGCTGGATGCCCATCTTGCCCAGGGCCAAGTCGACATAGCCCAGACCGCTGCGCCGGCTGGAGATATGGATGTGGGTCAGGCCCAGGTATTCGTCAAGGCTGAGCTTTTCCTTGCCCGCCAGCGGATGCCCCTTGCGCATGGCGCAGACGTAGCGATCCTCCATCAACTTGACGTGGCGCACTTGCGGGTCGGTGTTGAGCGGTGCATCTACGGCGAAATCGAGGCGACCGGCCGCCAGTTCCTTGGTGGTCTCGCGGCGTTTGGACAGGAAACTCTCGATGATCACCGTCGGCGCGAGGCGGCGCAGGCGCTGGAACAGCGGCGGCAGGATCACCGCTTCGGTGAGGTCGGTCATGCTGATGCGATAGGTCTTGTTCGCCTGTTGCGGGTTGAAAATGCGGCTTTCCTGTACGGAGATGCGCAGCAGCGAGAGGGCGTTACGCACCGGCCCGATGATGTTCTGCGCCATCGGCGTGGGCACCATGCCCTGGGCTGTGCGCACGAACAATGGGTCGTTGAAGGTCTCGCGCAACCGGGCCAGAGCATTCGACACTGCCGGTTGGGTAATGCCCACGATCTGCCCGGCACGGGTCAGGTTGGCTTCGGTGTAGATCGCGTCGAAGACGATGAAAAGGTTGAGGTCGACCTTGCTCAGGTTCATTACGCGGCTCTCTTATTGTAAGGACGGGCTGACCGTGACGATCAGCCGATCATATATCGGTGATGAATGTTTATACACGGCGAGAATAGGCTAGGTAAATTATCAACGCTGTTCTAGCATCGATACATGACCTAAAACAACCTCCCCCAAGAAGGTATCTCGCTCATGGATTTCGCTTATTCGCCTAAGGTTCAGGAACTGCGTGAGCGCGTAACCGCGTTCATGGACACCTACGTCTATCCCGCCGAAGCCGTGTTCGAGCGCCAGGTTGCCGAAGGTGATCGCTGGCAGCCGACGGCGATCATGGAAGAACTCAAACTCAAGGCCAAGGCTGAAGGCCTGTGGAATTTGTTTCTGCCTGAGTCCGAGCTCGGCGCCGGCCTGACCAACCTCGAGTACGCGCCATTGGCGGAAATCATGGGCCGTTCGCTGCTGGGGCCAGAGCCATTCAACTGCTCGGCGCCGGATACCGGCAACATGGAAGTGCTGGTGCGTTACGCCAACGAAGAGCAAAAGCAGCGCTGGCTGGAGCCGTTGCTGCGTGGCGAGATCCGCTCGGCGTTCGCCATGACCGAACCGGACGTTGCGTCCTCCGATGCCACCAACATGGCGGCCCGTGCGGTGCGCGATGGTGACGAATGGGTCATCAATGGCAAGAAATGGTGGACGTCAGGTGCATGCGATCCGCGCTGCAAGATCCTGATCTTCATGGGCCTGAGCAACCCCGATGCGCCGCGCCATGCCCAGCACTCGATGATTCTGGTGCCGGTGGACGCTCCCGGCGTGAAGATCGTGCGCCCGCTGCCGGTGTTCGGTTACGACGACGCGCCCCATGGTCACGCCGAAGTGCATTTCGAAAACGTGCGGGTGCCGTACGAAAACGTCCTGTTGGGCGAAGGACGCGGCTTTGAAATCGCCCAAGGTCGCCTCGGCCCGGGCCGGATTCACCACTGCATGCGTTCGATCGGCATGGCTGAGCGGGCGCTGGAACTGATGTGCAAGCGCTCGGTGAACCGCACCGCGTTCGGCAAGCCTCTGGCGCGCCTGGGCGGCAACATCGACAAGATTGCCGACTCGCGGATGGAGATCGACATGGCGCGCCTGCTGACGTTGAAAGCGGCGTACATGATGGACACTGTCGGCAACAAAGTGGCGAAAAGCGAGATTGCGCAGATCAAGGTCGTGGCGCCAAACGTGGCCTTGCGGGTGATCGACCGGGCGATTCAGATGCACGGCGGGGCAGGGGTTTCCAACGATTTTCCGCTGGCCTACATGTACGCCATGCAACGCACCCTGCGTCTGGCCGACGGCCCGGACGAAGTGCACCGCGCGGCAATCGGCAAATTCGAAATCGGCAAATATGTGCCGAAAGAAATGATGCGTAGCGGGCAGTGACACCACGGTATCTTTTCTGATGAGTGAATACTGGTGGCGAGGGAGCAAGCTCCCTTGCCACATTTATTCGTGTTTCAACTCAATACACCCAAACCTCAACCCGCCGGTTCTTGATCCGCCCTTCATCCGCACTGTTGGCCGCCACCGGCATCTCGGCGCCAAAGCCGCGAACGTCGCGCAACACCACGCCGCTTTTCACCAGCTCCCGACGTACCGCCATGGCCCGCAGTTTCGACAGCAGGTCGGCCCGCGCCGGGTCATCCTTGGCATCGCCGAACCCCACCAGGGTCACCTGCCGATCTGTCTTTTGGTGCTGCTCTATATAGTCGAGTACCCGGGACAAGTCCTGTCGCGCCTTGTTGTCCAGACTGGCGCTGCCTTCGTCGAAACGGAAATTTACCGACAGCCGCTGGGCGTGACGACTGAGCGCCTGATAGCCCTCGGGCATCAATGCATTCGGGGCGACGGCCATGGCCTGTACGGTCTGGGCGATAAAGCCGTTGGCAGCAACGATCGCCTGGCCTTTGCTACTTTGGGCAAACGTCACCAGCGCTTGCGCCCAGGGATTTTTCCCGTTGGGCGGCAGGTAAAAAAACAAGCGGCGCGACAGCGGATAATCTTCCGTGGCGATCAGGTTATTGAGCGGCAGCATGGCCTGTGACGGCCCATCGACAATCGCTAACGCTTTGGCCTGGCGTACGTAGGGCAAACCGATAAAACCGATACCCTGCGGGTCCGCACTGACGGCATCGGACAGCTGTTCGCTGGATTCGAAGCGTTTGGTTGTACTGCTCAGACTTTTCCCACGAGGGCTCAGGACCAATTCCTTGAAGGTGTCGTAGGTGCCGGATTGATCATCCCGCGCATAAAGATGAATCGTCCCACCGCCGCCGCCGAGTTCTTCCCAGGTTTTGACTTCGCCACTGAAAACCCGCGCCAGTTGCACAGTGTCCAGTTGATTCAGCGGATTTTGCGGATGGAGGATGATTGCCAGGCCGTCGATGGCAATGACCTGCTCGGCACCGGGGCTTTTCAGGTCGCCGAAAGACTCGAGGCTCAGCAGTTCGCTGTCCTTGATCGGACGGGAAGAGGCGGCGAGGTCGGCGCCGCCATTTTTCAGCGCACTGAAACCGGTACTGGAACCATGGGCCGCGAGTTCCACTTCGACCCGACGGCCTTGAGCGGTTTCGGCGACGACCCGCATTTCATTGGCTTTGTCCGGGGCTTCGCTGTGAACCTTGAGCAGGCCCTGTTCGCGCAGCAGCCCTTCGACCAACGCCGGGCCCAAGGCTGCACCGATGGTGTTGGAGCCCTGGATGCGCAGCACCGGGCCGTGGTCGGCAACCGGCAACACGCCGGCCGTGGCCGTTTGCGGCAATCCGATGCACAGCATCAACAGGAACAATACGCGCAGCGTCATGCCGGCACCTTACATAGCCCAAGAGTTGTCGGCAGATTAAGTCAGTAAGGTTTCTAAAAGATGACACTTTGCAATGCTGGCCCCTTTGGGCGCTGAGATCAGCTCAATTCAAGCCAGATCGGCGCATGATCCGAAGGTTTTTCCATTCCGCGCAGTTCGTAGTCGACGCCGGCTGCCTTGACCTGTGGCAACAGACCATGGGACGCAAGGATCACGTCGATACGCAGCCCGCGCTTAGGCTCGTCTTCAAATCCGCGGCTGCGGTAATCGAACCAGCTGAAGACATCCGCCACTTCGGGGTTCAGGTGACGGAAGCTGTCGGTCAGGCCCCAGTTTTTCAGGCGACCCATCCACTCGCGCTCTTCCGGCAGGAAGCTGCATTTGCCGGTTTTCAGCCAGCGCTTCATGTTGTCCGGTCCAATACCGATGTCGCAGTCTTCCGGGGAAATGTTCACGTCGCCCATGACCACCAGCGGCTGGTCATTCTTGAACTGGCTTTCCAGCAGTTGCTGCAAATCGCTGTAGAAACGCTGCTTGGCCGGGAATTTGGTCGGGTGGTCGCGGCTTTCGCCCTGCGGGAAGTAGCCGTTCATAATGGTCACCGGCACGCCATCGGCGTCGGCGAAGGTGCCCCAGATGAAGCGTCGCTGCGCGTCTTCTTCATCGGTGGCGAAACCTTTATGCAGGGCCAGAGGCTCCTGGCGCGAGAGCAGGGCGACGCCGTAATGCCCTTTTTGGCCATGGAAATGCACGTGATAGCCCAGGGCTTTGACTTCTTCGAGCGGGAACTGGTCGTCGTGGACCTTGGTTTCCTGCAACCCGATCACATCCGGCTGGTGCTTTTCGATCAGCGCCGCCAGCTGATGGGGACGGGCGCGCAGCCCGTTGATGTTGAAGGAGACAATCTTCATGGTCGGCAGTCCTGGCAAAAGGGCGATGCTAGCTGACATGGGGAAGATGGGCCAGTGTGGGACAGATCATTTTGGTCTGTGGGATTTGTGTTGCCTGGGAGGCCGGTAAAATCGAGGAAGGTCCCGAGTTGGTCTATACCTTTGGGGAACTGTGCCACCAGCAACAGTTTCGTACCAACAAGAGCGCCGCCATTTGAACGCGCCCAGGGGAGCATCACCGTCATGCCTGAAACCCAGACCGCCATCGCCGATATTCATATGCTCGACAGCGGCTATTCCCGCGAAGCCCGCTCATTGTTGTATCAGGCTTATCGGCACGAGCCGACCTTCGGCTACCTGTTCGAGGCTGAGCGCCCCGGCTACGAGCAGCGGGTACGCGCCACCGTGCGCGAACTGGTCAAGCAACACTTTCTGCAGGATTTGCCGGCCATCGGCCTGCTGGTCAATGACCGCTTGATCGGCATCGCCCTGATCGCGCCGCCGCAACGTCGGTTGGGCATCACCGAAAGTTGGGCCTGGCGCTTGCGCATGGTGCTCAGCACCGGCTTTCGCTGCACGCGTCGCTACCTCGAGTATCACGATGCCGTGGCGGCGTGTTCGCCGTCGGACTCGGTGCACGTTTTGCCGTTGCTGGGTATTCATCCGCAATTCCAGGGCAAGCACTTCGGCGAGCAATTGCTGCAAGCGGTGCATAACTGGTGCGCGGTGGATACAAATTCCCAAGGCGTGATCCTCGACACCGGCAATCCGCGTTATCTGGAGTTCTACAAACGCCAGGGCTATGAGGAAATTGGCGAGGTGGCCGTAGGACCGATTCGCGAGCACGTGTTTTTTCACGCCAACCCACAGGTCGTGCAGAGCGCAACCGCGTAAGGTCGAACTTTCCGCGGCCTCCAGGCTCTATCACGCTCCCAAGCTCGTGATAGCATCCGCGCCTATGAAGTTTCCAGGAAGAATTACCAGTGGCGTGCTCATGCTGATTACCAGCTGTGCGGCACTGGCGCAAAGTGAATTGGATGTGCGGATCAAACCGTCCAACGATGAACTCAAGGCCAATATAGAGGGCTATATCGGCAGCCTCGGCGATCGTGACGAAGAAGCCTTGTTGCGTTTCAGTCGTGGCGCCGAGGAGCAGGCGCGCAAAGCCGCCCAGGCGTTGGGCTATTACCAGCCGCAAATTGAAAGTGACGTGAAGGGCGGCGATAAACCACGCCTGATCCTCAACGTCGACCCCGGTGAACCGGTGCATTTGCGCAACGTCACCCTGCGCGTCGACGGACCGGCGGCCTCCCTGAAATCCTTTCGCGTTCCGCAAAACCACGCGCTGCAAACCGGCGCGGTGCTCAATCATGGTCAGTATGATGACGCCAAGCGGCTGATCCAGAATCAGGCTTCGCGTTACGGCTTCTTCAGCGGGCATTTCACCCGTTCGAAACTGTCGGTCGACCCCCGTGCCGGCGTCGCCGATATCGAGTTGATCTATGACAGCGGCCCGCGCTACACACTGGGCAAGGTCAACTTTGAAGGCGACACGCCGTTCGACGAAGACCTGCTGCAACGCATGGTGCCGTTCAAGGCCGGAACACCCTACGACTCCGAACTGATCGCCGAGCTCAACCAGGCGCTGCAATCGAGTGGTTACTTCGAAGGCGTGCGGGTCGATGCGGCACCGACAGCGTCCAAGAACGATGTAATCCCGGTGGACGTCAAACTGGAGACCCGCAAGCCACGCACCATGGGCCTGGGTCTGGGTTATTCAACGGATGTCGGTCCGCGAGTGAAGGCCAACTGGACCCGGCATTGGGTCAATCCGCAAGGCCACAGTTACGGATGGGAAACCGAAGTCTCGGCGCCTCGGCAAAACGTCGGCTTGTTCTACGACATTCCGCTGGACCCGCCGCTGACCGACAAACTGCGTTTCGCCGGGGGTTACCAAAGCGAAGAAATCGCCGACAAGGACAGCCTCAGCAAGCTGCTGACCGTCGGCCCCGAATGGCACAGCAAGTTGCCAAGCGGCTGGCAACGCGTGGTCTCGCTCAAGTGGCAGCGCGAGGAATACCGGCTCGGTGACGACTCCGGCCTCAGTACCCTGTTGATGCCGGGCGTCAGCTATTCGTACCTCAAAAGCGACAACCGCATCGACCCGCACAACGGCTACCGCCTGCAATTCGAAAGCAAGGTGGCCAAGGAAGGTCTGGGCTCGGACAACAACTTGTTGTACGGCACCGCCCTGGTCAAAGGCCTGACTACGGTTTTCGACAAACACCGCTTCCTCGGTCGCGTACAGGTCGGTGGCAGTGCCACCAACGGTTATAAATCCATCCCGCCGTCGCTGCGTTTTTTCGCGGGTGGCGATCAGAGCGTGCGTGGCTACGACTATCAGAGCCTGTCCCCGGAAAACAACGAAGGTGACCGCATCGGCGGCCGCTACATGGTCGCCGCCAGTGCCGAATACCAATACTCCGTCGCTGAAAAATGGCGGGTTGCGACCTTCGTCGATCAGGGCAACTCCTTTAATACACTCGAACTGCCGAACCTCAAGACCGGAGTCGGTATCGGCGTACGCTGGGTGTCTCCGGTGGGGCCGATCCGCCTCGATCTGGCCCACGCGCTGGACGACGATGGCGGCATTCGATTGCACTTTTCCATGGGGCCTGAGCTTTGAAACGTGGCTTGAAAGTAACGCTGCTGGCGATGGCGGCACTGTTGATGTTGCTGCTGTTGACGCTGGCCACGGTGCTGGGAACGGCGACCGGCAGTCGTTGGGCGCTGGGTTTCGTGCCGGGTCTGACGCTGGACAATTTTCAGGGGCGCCTGGGCGGTCAGTGGAGTGCCGATCGCCTGTTGTGGCAGCAAGACACCAGCCGGGTTGAACTGAGTAAAGTCATCTTCGCCTGGTCGCCGCTGTGCCTGACGCGCATGACCTTGTGCATCGATCAATTGCAGGCTGAACAGGTCAGCCTGCAATTCCCGCCGAGCGAAGAAACCAGCAGTGGGCCGATCAGCCTTCCGGACTTGCAACTGCCGGTCGCGCTTGAACTGGGGGACATTCGGGTCGGCAGCCTGCTGTTCAACGGCAGCGAGGAACTGAAAGGTTTGCAACTGGCGGCGCACTGGACAGAAAAGGGCATGCAGCTCGACTCGGTGAAACTGCAGCGTGACGATCTGAGCCTGAACCTCAAGGGGCACCTGCAACCCGGTGGAAATTGGCCGCTCAACGCTGAAGGACAGTTGACCCTGTCGACCCCCGCCCCTTGGACGCTGGCGTTGAAGATCGATGGCGACCTGCTGAAAACCCTGAACCTGAAAGCCGACAGCAGTGGCTATCTGGACGGGCAGCTGTCCGGCGAGCTGCAGCCACTGGTGGAAAACCTGCCGGCCAAGGTCCGTATCACCGCTGACGGCTTCAAACCGAGTGCCGATCTGCCGGACACCCTGCAACTCAATCAACTGCAACTCACCGGTGCCGGTGACCTGAAAAACGGCTATGCGCTGGTCGGCAACGCCACGTTGCCTGCTGAAGAAGGCCCGGTGGCGCTGGCACTGCAAGGCAAGGTCGACGCCAATGGCGCGCAGATCGCTGCACTGGACCTGACCGCCAATGACAAACAAAGTCTGAAACTGAGCGGAGAACTGGACTGGAGCAAAGGCTTGAGCGCCGAGGCGAAAGTCGATTGGCTGGATTTCCCCTGGCACCGCCTCTACCCGCTGATCGACGAACCGCAAGTCGCCCTGCGCAGCTTCAATGGTGAAGTCTCCTACACCGATGGCAAGTATCTGGGCAACTTCAAGGCGGCGCTCGACGGCCCGGCCGGTGCGTTCAGCCTGACCAGCCCGTTCGCCGGCGACCTGACGAAAATCTATTTGCAGCAACTCCAGCTGATCGCCGGGCAGGGCAAGGCCGAAGGGCACCTGAACCTGCAATTTGCCGATGGCATTGCCTGGGACACCGCGCTGGACTTGTCGGCAATCAACCCAGCGTATTGGGTCGCGGAGTTGCCGGGCACCCTGGCCGGGCCATTGCGTAGCAAAGGCGAGATGAAGAATGAAACACTCAGCCTCAACGCCGACCTCGATCTGAAAGGCAAACTGCGCGGCCAGCCGGCGATTCTGCAAGCCAAGGCCGACGGCGCCGGTGAGCAATGGAACCTCAATGCCCTGCAGATCCGTCTCGGCGACAACAGCATCAATGGCAAAGGCAGTCTGCAGCAGAAGCTCAGTGGCCAGATCGATATCAAGTTGCTGCGCCTGGCCCAGCTCTGGCCGCAATTGCGCGGGCAGGTCAATGGCCGGGTCGATGTCGCCGGCACGCTCAATGCTCCGCAGGGCAAGCTCGGGTTGCGAGGCACGCAATTGGCTTTTCAGGACAATCGCCTGCAAAGCCTGAGCCTCGACGCCACCCTCGACAGCGCCCAACGGGCGAAAATCGACCTCAAGGGCAGCGGCATCCAGGCGGGCGATACCGCGTTGGGCACGTTGACTGCCAGCGGTCAGGGCGATATCAGGAACCAGAAGCTGAGCCTCGACCTGCAAGGGCCGAAACTGAAACTGGCCCTCGGCGTGGACGGTGCGCTGGACAAAGGTAACTGGCGTGGACGTCTGGCCAGTGGCGATATCCAGGCCGGTGGCCAGGACTGGAAGCTGCAAGGCCCGGCGAAACTGGAGCGCCTGGCGGACGGCAAAATCAACTTCGGCGCCCATTGCTGGGCGTCCGGCCAGGCCAGCCTGTGCGGTGAAGACCAGCGTCTGATGCCTGATCCGAAGCTGCGTTATCACCTCAAGCAGTTCCCGATCGACAGTCTCGCGCAATGGCTGCCGAAAGACTTTGCCTGGCAGGGACGGCTCAACGCCGACGTGCAGCTGGACCTGCCGGCCAGCGGCCCGAACGGTGTGATCAGCATCGATGCCAGCGGCGGTACGTTGCGTGTTCGCGAGAAAGACCAGTGGCTGGACTTCCCGTACCAGACCCTGAAACTCACCAGCCGACTGACGCCCAAGCGTATCGATACGGACCTTAACTTTGTCGGCGGCAAACTCGGCGAACTGATGGTGCAGGCGCAGATCAACCCGTTGCTGAAGAACAAACCACTGAGTGGATCGTTCCGCCTGAGTGGTCTGGACCTGTCGGTGGCGCGTCCCTTCGTGCCCATGGTCGAGAAACTCACCGGGCGCTTGAATGGCAGCGGCACGATTTCCGGTGGATTGCTGGCGCCGCTGGTCAATGGCAGCTTGTTGCTTAGCGACGGCGAAGTGTCCGGCCCTGAATTGCCGATGGAAATTCAAGGTTTGCGTTTGCAGGCGCTGATCGCCGGAGAAACCGTGCAGCTCGACGGTGGCTGGAAAAGCGGAAAAACCGGGCAGGGCAGTTTGAACGGCAACGTTGCCTGGGGTCAGGCGCTGGTGGTGGATCTGGCGCTCAAGGGCTCGCAATTGCCGGTCAGTGTCGAACCGTACGCCAAGGTCGAAGTGGCGCCGGACCTGAACATCTCGATGAAGGGTGATGAGCTGGCCATCGTGGGCAAAGTGCGGGTGCCCAAGGGCGACATCACCATCCGCGAATTGCCGCCATCGACGGTCAAGGTCTCCGATGACACGGTAATCGTCGGCTATCAGACCGAAGAGGGGAAACCGCCACTGGCGATGAAAATGGACATCGACGTGGTGGTCGGCGAGGAAAAACTCAGTTTTGCCGGGTTTGGCCTGACCGCGAATGTGCAGGGGCATGTGCACATCGGCGACAACATGGACACCCGTGGCGAGTTGTGGCTCAACGACGGGCGTTATCGTGCCTACGGCCAGCGCCTGTCGGTGCGTCGTGCTCGGCTGCTGTTCGCCGGGCCGATCGATCAGCCATACCTGGATATCGAAGCGATTCGCCAGACTGACGACGTGATCGCCGGTATCCGCTTGAGCGGCAGCGCCGAGCAGCCGACCACGCAAATTTTCTCCGAGCCGGCCATGAGTCAGGAGCAGGCGCTGTCCTATCTGGTGCTGGGGCGGCCGTTGAGTACCAGCGGCGAGGACAACAACATGCTTGCCCAGGCGGCGCTTGGGTTGGGGTTGATGGGCAGCTCGGGTGTTACTGGCAGTCTGGCGAAGAATCTGGGGATTGAGGATTTCCAGCTCGATACTCAGGGCAGCGGTAATGCCACCAGCGTTGTGGCGAGCGGTAATCTTTCGGAGAAGCTCAGTTTGCGCTATGGCGTTGGGGTGTTTGAGCCGGCTAATACCATTGCCTTGCGTTACAAGCTGAGCAAGAGGGTTTATCTCGAGGCGGCGGGGGGCGTGGCGAGTTCGCTGGATATTTTCTATAAGCGGGATTTTTAGACCAGACGGCCTTGGAGCCGACCTGGTTCTTGGTTGATTGGGTACATATCCGTTTCTTCGGTAACGGCGGCTTATGGTTTCGCCCTTACGGCGACTCACTTTTTTACAAGCGCCTAAAAAGTAAGCAAAAAACGCTTGCCCCTTACGTACGGCCCCTCGCTGGGGCTCGGGGTTCCTTCGCTCCGGCATTCATCCGGGGGCATCGCCTCCGGTCTGCTTCGCGACGACCTCCTCTCGATGTGTGCGGCTTCGCTGCACGGTGCTGCGCGCCCACCCCCGGATAAACGCCTCCACTCAGCCTGCCGAGGGGGCGGGTGGATCAAAAGGGCCGCCTCGCGGTGCTGTGGCGGTATTCGCCCCCTCGAGAGGCCGAGTGGAGGTTCTGCGCAGTGGGCAACCCGGCATGGATGCCGGGTTAGCCGCCCCCGGCCATGGATGGCCGATGGCGGCGGGCCCACGGAGCAGGACCGGAGCGAGGGCATGCCGAGCCACAACGAGGCACCGAACGAAAGGGGCAAGAGCCCTTGGTTACTTGGGGCTCTTCCAAGTGACCCGCCGTAAGGGCGGAACCTTAAGTCGCCGTGACCGCAGCAACGGATATGCACTAAAAATCCAAAACCCCACCACCACCGGTCAACTATTTACAAAGCTTCCTAACTATTACGTTGACATTCACTGCCTAAGCAGTAACATCTCGACATACATTCACTGCCTAGGCAGCTAATTGGTGTCCTGATGAAACATTTCGCGCCAGACGATTTCCACAATTGCCATCTCGGTCTCCTGCTCGGGCGCGCTGCGCTGCTAAAAGACCGGATCATCGACACGCACATGGAACCCCACGGCATCACTGCCGCGCAGTTCAAAGTGCTGATCATCATGGCCCAGTACGGTGTCGATTCGCCGGGCGAGCTGTGTCGGCACTTGTCCCTGGACAGCGGCTCGATGACCCGCATGCTCGATCGTCTGGAACAGAAAGGTTTCCTCGCTCGCCAACGCTCCGAGGCAGATCGCCGGCAGGTGCGATTGGTGCTGACCGAACAAGGTCAGGCCTTGGCGGATCGCCTGCCGCACATCGGCGCTGAAGCGATGAATGAACTGGCTGGCGCCATTACTCCGGATGAACTGAAAACCCTGGAGCTGATCCTCAAGAAAATTCTGGTAGCAGCCGGGGACTCGATCACCCTGCTGCGCTTAGGTGGCAACAATGAACAGTAGAACCCTGCGCACCGGCCTGAGCCTGGTGCTGTTGGCCATGAGCCTGGCCGGTTGCGCCAGCTACAGCGGCTTGAACACCAAAGGCGTCAGCCTCGATGCGAAAAACCTCAAGGCCGGGCAATCCCTCAGCGGCGTGACGCTGTCGCCCGCTGCCTGGCCTAAAAGCGACTGGTGGACAAGCCTTGGCGATCCGCAGCTCGATGGCCTGATCCGTGAAGCCCTGCGCGACAGCCCGGACCTGCAGATCGCCGACGCGCGCGCCCATCAGGCCAGCGCCGCCGCTTACGCCGCCGATGCCGCGCGGATGCCGACCCTCGATGCGAGCGCCGGTGTCAGCCGCTCGCGTCTGGCCCGTGACCAAGACCCGCTGGGGCAAGGCGACAACTACGCCTCCGTGCGTAACATCAGTGCCCGTTTCAACTACAACTTCGATCTTTGGGGTGGGCAGCGCGACGCCTGGGAAGCCGCGCTCGGCCAGGCCCGTGCCGCCGAAGTCGACCAACAGGCCGCACAATTGACCTTGTCCGCCGACGTCGCCCGCGCCTACAGCGATCTGGGGCAGGCGCACATCGTCTATGACCTGTCCGCTGAAGACCTCAAGCGCACCCGGCAAATGCTCGACCTGAGCCAGCGCCGCTTGAGCTCCGGGATCGACAGCCAGTATCAGTTCCAGCAAACCGAAAGCCTGGAAGCCACCTCCGAAGCCAATCTGATCGACGCCGAAAAACGCCTGCAAAGCGCCAAAATTGCTTTGGCCGTGCTGCTGGGCAAAGGCCCGGATCGTGGCAATGAAATCACCCGGCCAAATATTCTCAAGCCTGGCGCCGTGGCGTTGCCGTCGGTGTTGCCGGCCGAGTTGCTGGGGCGTCGTCCGGACCTGGTGGCCGCGCGCTGGCGGGTCGAAGCGGCAAGCAAGAGCATCGATGCAGGCAAGACGCAGTTCTATCCGAACCTGAACCTCAGCGCGGCGGCGGGTGCCGAATCGTTGTTGGGCGATGCAATGTTCGGATCGGCAAGCCGCTTCTTCAATGTTGCGCCGACCATTTCCGTACCGATTTTCGACGGTGGCCGCCTGCGCGCCGACCTCGACTCCCGCGACGCCGACTACGACCTGGCGGTGGCGCAGTACAACAAAAGTCTGGTCAGAGCACTGGGGGATGTCAGTGACAGCATCAACCAGTTGCGTGACATCGGCCGGCAAATCGCTGCGCAGCAGCACGCCACCGACATCGCCCAGGATTCTTACACCACCGTGCTCCAGCGCTACGGTTCCGGCATCGGCAACTACCTGGACGTGCTCAGCATCGAGCAGCAATTGCTCCAGGCCCAGCGCCAGCTGGCCAACCTGAATGCCGAGCAGATCGACCTGTCGATCCAACTGATACAGGCGCTGGGTGGCGGTTTTCAGCCTGAGGCCATGGCCTCGGCCAACGCCGCGCCAGCCACGCTGACTCACTAATTCAAGGTACTTGTCATGGCCACTGCCGATACAACTCAAACCCCGGAAAATACCCCGGCCAACCCCAACGCGGGCAAGCGCAAGATCATGTTGCTGGTGCTTGCCGTGGTCGTCTTGCTCGGCGGCGCGGGCGTCTGGGCTTATCACGAATTCTACGGGCGCTGGAGCGAGAGCACCGACGACGCCTATGTGAACGGCAACGTGGTGGAAATCACTCCGCTGGTCACCGGCACCGTCGTGAGCATCGGTGCCGATGACGGCGATCTGGTGCAGGAAGGCCAGGTGTTGGTGAATTTCGACCCCAGCGACGCGCAAGTCGGGCTGCAAAGTGCCCAGGCCAATCTGGCGCGTACGGTGCGTCAGGTTCGCGGCTTGTACAGCGACGTTGACGGCATGAAAGCCCAAGTCAACGCCCAGCAGGCCGAAGTGCAGAAAGCCCAGGACAACTTCAACCGCCGGAAAAACCTTGCCGTCGGCGGGGCGATTTCCCAAGAGGAGCTGTCCCACGCCCGCGACGACCTGACCTCGGCGCAAAACGCTCTGGCCAACGCCCAGCAGAAGCTCAAGACCACCAGCGCGCTGGTCGATGACACCGTGGTGTCCTCGCACCCGGACGTGATGGCCGCCGCCGCGCAGTTGCGTCAGGCCTACCTGAACAATGCCCGCAGCACGCTGATCGCGCCGGTGACCGGTTACGTGGCCAAGCGCACCGTGCAACTGGGCCAAAGGGTGCAGCCGGGTGAGGCGCTGATGGCGGTGATCCCGCTGAATCAGCTGTGGATCGACGCCAATTTCAAGGAAACCCAGCTGCGCGATATGCGCATCGGTCAACCTGTGGAAATTGAAACCGACCTCTATGGCAGTGACGTGAAGTACAGCGGCACCCTCGACAGCCTGGGCGCCGGGACCGGCAGTGCGTTTGCCCTGCTGCCCGCGCAGAACGCCACCGGAAACTGGATCAAGATCGTGCAACGGGTACCGGTGCGGATTCACGTCAACGCCGAAGAACTGGCCAAACACCCGCTGCGGGTTGGCCTGTCGACCATCGTCGATGTGGACCTGCACGACCAAAGCGGCCCGGTGCTGGCACAACAACCGCCAAAAAAGGCGTCGTTCAGCACCCGCATCTACGACCGCCAGTTGGCCGAGGCCGACGCCATGATCACGCAGTTGATTCACGACAACAGCGCCGCGGTCAGCAAGACCGCGCATCGCTGATTCGCCAATCCATCATCACAGCGCCCACAAAGGTCAGTTGCGCCGGTAACGGGCGCAGCGCAACTTGAGTGTCAAAGGATTTGCGATGAGCAATAACGCCTCTTTCACGCCGCCCAGCCTGGTGCTCAGCACCATCGGCCTGTCGCTGGCGACCTTCATGCAGGTGCTCGACACCACCATCGCCAACGTGGCGCTGCCGACGATTTCCGGCAACCTGGGCGTGAGTGCGGAGCAGGGCACCTGGGTGATCACCTCGTTCGCGGTGAGCAACGCCATCGCGCTGCCGCTGACCGGTTGGCTCAGCCGGCGTTTCGGCGAGGTGAAGCTGTTTATCTGGGCGACGCTGCTGTTCGTGCTCGCGTCGTTCCTGTGCGGGATTTCCACGTCCATGCCCGAGCTGGTGGGCTTTCGGGTCCTGCAAGGCGTGGTGGCGGGGCCGTTGTACCCGATGACCCAGACGTTGCTGATTGCGGTCTACCCACCGGCGAAACGGGGGATGGCTTTGGCGCTGTTGGCGATGGTCACGGTGGTCGCCCCGATTGCCGGGCCGATCCTCGGCGGCTGGATCACAGACAGCTACAGCTGGCCGTGGATCTTCTTCATCAACGTGCCGATTGGTCTGTTCGCTGCGTGGGTGGTGACCCAGCAGATGAAAAAACGTCCGGTGGTCACCAGCCGTCAGCCGATGGATTACATCGGGCTGATTGCGCTGATCATTGGCGTCGGCGCCTTGCAGATCGTGCTCGACAAGGGCAACGATGCCGACTGGTTTGAATCGAACTTCATCATCATTGGCTCGGTGATTTCGGTGGTCGCGCTGGTGTTCTTCGTGGTCTGGGAGATGACCGACGAACATCCGGTAGTGAACCTGCGGCTGTTCGCCTACCGCAACTTCCGCTACGGCACCATCGTGTTGATTCTGGGGTATGCCGGATTCTTCGGGATCAACCTGATCCTGCCGCAATGGCTGCAGACGCGATTGGGTTACACCGCGACCTGGGCCGGTTTTGCCGTGGCACCGCTGGGTATCTTGCCGGTGCTGCTGTCACCGTTTGTAGGCAAATACGCGCCGAAGTTCGACATGCGGGTACTGGCCGGCGGGGCATTCCTGGCCATCGGCCTGAGCTGTTTCATGCGTGCCGGGTTCACCAATGAAGTGGACTTCCAGCACATCGCCATGGTGCAGCTGTTCATGGGCATTGGCGTGGCACTGTTCTTCATGCCGACCCTGACCATCCTCCTGTCGGACCTGCCGCCTGGCCAGATTGCCGACGGTTCCGGGCTGGCGACGTTCCTGCGGACCTTGGGCGGCAGTTTTGCGGCATCGCTGACCACCTGGATCTGGATTCGCCGCGCCGACCAGCACCATGCGTATCTGACCGAAAGCATCACCCCGTTCGACCCGGCGACCCGCGAGACGTTGACGCAACTGGGCGGGGCAGGGGCCAAGGCCTACGCGCAGATGGATCAAATGGTGATCAGCCAGGCGTATATCCTGTCCACGGTGGATTACTTCACCTTGTTGGGCTGGATGTTCCTGGGGCTGATTTTGATTGTCTGGCTGGCCAAACCGCCATTTACGGCGAAGGCCGGGCCTGCGGCCTCAGCAGGCCATTAAACACCGCAGTATCCATGTGGGAGCGAGCCTGCTCGCGAATGCAGACTGACATTCAACATTGATGTCAACTGACACGACGCCTTCGCGAGCAGGCTCGCTCCCACACGTTTCGTATTCGACGCTAGTTTGCCGGTGCTGCGAGCTGCGGGGGCGGGGTAAAATCAAACGGCGCCAGCGCAAACCCTTGCTCATCGACCTGCAACGCCCAGCCCTGACGATCCCAATCCCCCAGCACAATGCGCCGCGCCGCCTGTTCACCCAGTTGCAACTTGTGGATGGCGGGGCGGTGGGTGTGGCCGTGGATCAGGGTTTTCACGCCGTACTTCTGCATGATCCGTGGAATCTCTTCGGGCGTGACATCGACAATGTCATTGGCCTTCATCCGCGTTTGCGCACGGCTTTCGCTGCGCAGCTTGCGCGCCAGCTTATGCCGGGTACGAAGCGGCAGATGCCGCAGGATGAACAGGGTGATCGGGTTGCGCAGGTAGCGACGTAGCTTCATGTAGGCTTCGTCGCGGGTGCAGAGGCTGTCACCGTGCATCAATAGCACCGGTTCGCCGTTGAACTGCACGACACTCGGGTCTTTCAGCAATGTGCAGCCGGCCTGTTTGCAAAAGGCCTGGCCGAGCATGAAATCGCGATTGCCATGCATCAGAAAAATGGCCGTGCCGCTGTCGCTCAATTCGCGCAGGGCCTGGCAGATGGAACGCTGGAAAGGGGTCATGGCGTCGTCGCCAATCCACGCCTCGAAAAAGTCGCCCAGAATGTACAACGCACTCGCCGAGCGGGCGCGTCCGGCGAGCAAATCCAGAAACGCCCGGGTAATGTCCGGGCGCTCCTCTTCCAGATGCAAATCTGAAATCAGCAATATCACTCAATGATCTCGGCTTTCTCGATGATCACGTCGTCTGCGGGTACATCCTGGTGGCCGGCCTTGGAAGTGGTGGCAACGCCTTTGATCTTGTCGACAACGTCGGTGCCGGCGGTCACTTTGCCGAATACCGCGTAGCCCCAGCCTTGAACGTTCTTGCCGCTGTGGTTCAGGAAACTGTTGTCAGCCACGTTGATGAAGAACTGCGCGGAAGCCGAATGCGGCTCCATGGTGCGGGCCATGGCAACGGTGTACTTGTCGTTGGAAAGACCATTGTCAGCTTCGTTCTGGATGCTTGGACGCTTGTCTTTCTTTTCTTTCATGCCTGGCTCGAAACCGCCACCCTGGATCATGAAGTTACCGATCACACGGTGGAAAACAGTGTTTTCGTAGTGACCGGCTTTAACGTACTCGACGAAGTTGGCCACGGTGAGCGGGGCTTTTTCGGCGTTCAGTTCTAGGACGATGTCGCCGAAGTTGGTAGTCAGTTTGACTTGGGTCATGATCGGGTCTCTTTGAGGAAAGCGTATCTAAGGAATTCGTGGTTCTGGGACCTTTCGTCCCGCAACCGGTTCAGCCAGTCTCGGCCAAGGTGCGCAGTTTAGCGTGACAGACGCGAATTTCGAGGCTGTTTTTCATTTACGGCCCATTAAATGCGACCGTTTGCAGGCGCGCTCTGTCAGGTGCTTGACGGCATCGGCTATGATAGCGGCTTTGTTTTGTCCGGCCTTCATTACGGCCACGCACTTGTACGTTCAAGGATCCTATGAGCAAGCCCACTGTCGACCCTACCTCGAATGCCAAGACCGGCCCGGCCGTGCCGGTCAACTTTCTGCGGCCGATCATCCAGGCAGACCTGGACTCGGGCAAGCACACGCAGATCGTCACCCGTTTCCCGCCTGAGCCCAACGGCTACCTGCACATCGGCCACGCCAAGTCGATCTGCGTGAACTTCGGCCTGGCCCAGGAGTTCGGTGGCGTCACGCACCTGCGTTTCGACGACACCAACCCGGCCAAGGAAGACCAGGAATACATCGACGCGATCGAAAGCGACGTCAAATGGCTGGGCTTCGAATGGTCCGGCGAAGTGCGCTACGCCTCGCAGTATTTCGACCAGTTGCACGACTGGGCGGTAGAGCTGATCAAATCCGGCAATGCCTACGTCGACGACCTGACCCCCGAGCAAGCCAAGGAATACCGTGGCAGCCTGACCGAGCCAGGCAAGAACAGCCCGTTCCGCGAACGCAGCGTCGAAGAAAACCTGGACCTGTTTGCCCGCATGAAGGCCGGCGAATTCCCGGACGGCGCACGTGTTCTGCGGGCCAAGATCGACATGGCCTCGCCGAACATGAACCTGCGTGATCCGATCATGTATCGCATCCGTCACGCGCATCACCACCAGACCGGTGACAAGTGGTGCATCTACCCGAACTACGATTTCACCCACGGTCAGTCGGACGCCATCGAAGGCATCACCCACTCGATCTGCACCCTGGAGTTCGAAAGCCATCGTCCGCTGTACGAGTGGTTCCTCGAGCACCTGCCAGTACCGGCCAATCCTCGCCAGTACGAGTTCAGCCGCCTGAACCTGAACTACACCATCACCAGCAAGCGCAAGCTCAAGCAACTGGTCGATGAAAAACACGTCAATGGCTGGGACGACCCGCGCATGTCCACGCTGTCGGGCTTCCGCCGCCGTGGCTACACGCCGAAATCGATCCGCAACTTCTGCGAAATGATCGGCACCAACCGTTCCGACGGCGTGGTGGACTTCGGCATGCTCGAATTCAGCATCCGTGACGACCTCGACCAGAGCGCCCCGCGCGCCATGTGCGTACTGCGTCCGCTGAAAGTCGTGATCACCAATTACCCGGAAGGCCAGGTCGAGCACCTCGAACTGCCATGCCACCCGAAAGAAGACATGGGTGTGCGTGCATTGCCATTCGCCCGTGAGATCTACATCGACCGTGAAGACTTCATGGAAGAGCCGCCAAAAGGCTACAAGCGCCTGGAACCGAACGGCGAAGTGCGCCTGCGCGGCAGCTACGTGATTCGTGCCGACGAAGCGATCAAGGACGCCGATGGCAACATCGTCGAGCTGCGTTGCTCCTACGATCCGGACACCCTGGGCAAGAACCCTGAAGGCCGCAAGGTCAAAGGCGTGATCCACTGGGTGCCGGCCGCCGCCAGCGTCGAGTGCGAAGTGCGTCTGTACGATCGCCTGTTCCGTTCTCCGAACCCGGAGAAGGCCGAAGACAGCGCCAGTTTCCTGGACAACATCAACCCTGATTCGCTGCAGGTACTCACCGGTTGTCGTGCTGAACCCTCGCTGGGCAATGCACAGCCGGAAGACCGTTTCCAGTTCGAGCGCGAAGGCTACTTCGTCGCGGATATCAAGGACTCGAAACCAGGTCAGCCGGTATTCAACCGTACCGTGACCCTGCGTGATTCGTGGGGCCAGTGATTCAAGGAAGTTAACGTGCTTACGATTTACAACACGCTCACCAAGAGCAAAGAAGTCTTCAAGCCGCTGGATGGCAACAAGGTGCGCATGTACGTGTGCGGCATGACCGTGTACGACTACTGCCACCTGGGCCACGGCCGCAGCATGGTCGCGTTCGACCTGGTGACCCGCTGGTTGCGCTTCAGCGGTTATGACCTGACCTACGTGCGCAACATCACTGACATCGACGACAAGATCATCAACCGGGCCAACGAGAACGGCGAGTCGTTCGAAGCCTTGACCGAGCGCATGATCGCGGCGATGCACGAAGACGAAGCGCGCCTGAACATCAAGAAGCCGGACATGGAACCGCGTGCCACGGATCACATCCCGGGCATGCACGCGATGATCCAGACCCTGATCGACAAGGGTTACGCCTACGCCCCGGGCAATGGCGACGTGTACTACCGCGTCGCCAAGTTCATGGGTTACGGCAAGCTGTCGCGCAAGAAGATCGAAGACCTGCGCATCGGCGCGCGTATCGAGGTCGACGAGTCCAAGCAGGACCCGCTGGACTTCGTGCTGTGGAAAGCCGCCAAGCCCGGCGAGCCGAGCTGGGAGTCGCCATGGGGCGCCGGGCGTCCGGGCTGGCACATTGAGTGCTCGGTGATGTCCACTTGCTGCCTGGGCGAGACTTTCGACATTCATGGCGGCGGCAGCGATCTCGAGTTCCCGCACCACGAAAACGAAATCGCCCAGAGCGAAGCGGCCACCGGCAAGACCTACGCCAACGCGTGGATGCATTGCGGGATGATCCGGATCAATGGCGAGAAGATGTCCAAGTCCTTGAACAACTTCTTCACCATTCGCGACGTGCTCGACAAGTACCACCCGGAAGTCGTGCGTTACCTGCTGGTGTCGAGCCACTACCGCAGCGCGATCAACTATTCGGAAGACAACCTCAAGGACGCCAAAGGCGCACTCGAGCGTTTCTACCACGCGTTGAAAGGCCTGCCGAACGTGGCGCCGGCTGGCGGCGAAGCGTTCGTCGAGCGCTTCACCCAGGTGATGAACGACGACTTCGGTACGCCGGAAGCCTGCGCGGTGCTGTTCGAGATGGTGCGCGAGATCAACCGTCTGCGCGAGAGCGATCTCAACGCAGCGGCCGGTCTGGCAGCGCGCCTGAAAGAACTGGCCAGCGTGCTGGGCGTGTTGCAGCTCGAAGCCGACGACTTCCTGCAAGCCGGTGCCGAAGGGCGCGTGGATGCAGCTGAAGTCGAAGCGCTGATCGCAGCGCGTCTGGCGGCACGTGCCGGCAAGGACTGGGCCGAATCCGACCGCATCCGCGACCAGCTCACCGCCATGGGCGTGGTGCTGGAAGACGGCAAGGGTGGGACGACCTGGCGTCTGGCTGACTGATTGCTTGATCCGCGGTAAAACAAAACCCGCCTTGTGCGGGTTTTGTTTTTAGGGGGCTGCTCGCCGATTCTGCGATGACGCCCGTCTGGGCAATCCATCATTCCGTCTGGCGCAGTCGTTTGTAGAGGGTGTTGCGACTTACGCCAAGCCTGCGCGCCAAATGCGAGATGTTCCCCCCAACCGCCTGCAACTGCCGATTCAACTCATCGGCATCATCAAGATCCACCACCAACGGCTCCGGCGTCTCCACCGGTTCCATCTCCAGATCGACAAAAAAATCATCCGGCAAATGCTCTGGCCGCACCGGCTGCTCTTCGGCCATGGCCAGTGCTACCTGTACCACGCTGCTGACCTGGCGCAGATTGCCCGGCCACGGATGGCGCGCGAACAACTCCAATACCTCGCGGCTCAGCCCCGCCCATTGGCTCGGTTCGCGGTGCTGTTCCCACAAACGCTTGAACAGCGCCTCTTTGTCACTGCGTTCTCTCAAGGGCGGCAGTTCCAGGGTCAAGCCGCCAATGCGGTAATACAAATCCTCACGGAAACGCCCCAACTGCACCTGCTCGCGCAGTGAACGGTTGGTCGCGGAAATGATGCGCAGGTCCACCGCAAACAACTCACCGCTGCCAACCGGTTGCACGCAACGCTCCTGCAGCACACGCAGCAATCGCGCCTGGGTCGGTAGCGGCATGTCGCCGATTTCATCAAGGAACAGTGTGCCTTTGTCGGCCTTGCGGATCAGGCCGATGCTGCCTTTCTGATTGGCCCCGGTAAACGCGCCTTTTTCGTAGCCGAACAATTCTGATTCCACCAGTTCGGCGGGGATCGCTGCACAGTTCACCGCAATAAATGCTTGTTTGTTGCGAGAGCTTGCCTGATGCAGGGCCTTGACGAAAACTTCCTTGCCGACGCCAGTCTCGCCGTGGATCAACAAGGGAATGTCTTTTTCCAGTAAGCGCTCGGCCTGGCGCACGGCTTTTTCCACGCGGCTGTCGCCGAAATGCAGCGTGTTGAGGCTGATCGGGGTGGGTGCAGGAGGTGCCTCAGCGGGTTCGATGAAGATTCTGGGTTGAATCGCCACCTGCTTTGGTCTTTTCAACAGACACTGGAAACGATTGCGCCCGGAAGCCTGTAGCGAGAAGGGCAGTCCTTCAGGTTGATTCAGCAGTTCCAGCAGCGAAACCTTGAACAGACTTTCGACACTGACTCGCGACAGGCGAACGCCTAGCAGATTGTCAGCACGGCGATTGGCCGAGAGCACCTGACCGCTCTCATCGAAAATCAGCAGCCCGGCCCACTGGCTGTCGAGATTATTCAGGCCGGTGTTGAACGTCAGTTGGAAATGCTGGCCGTGGAACAGGTTGAGGATCAGCCGGTTCTCCACGGTCTGGCTCATCATCTTGACCATGCCCAGGGTGTGGGACGGCGGCAGGTAGCTGTCGCTGGACACGTCCAGCACCGCGATGACCTTGCGCTCGGCATCGAAAATGGGCGCGGCGGAACCGGTCATGAAGCGGTTGGCTTTGAGGAAGTGTTCGTCGTGTTCAATGTGGACCGCCTGCTCGCAGACCAGCGCCGTGCCGATGGCGTTGGTGCCGCTGCAGCGTTCCATCCAGCTGGCGCCGGCACTGAACCCGCGCGTCAGGCTCGGTTCGATAAACCGCTGGGTGCCCCAGGAGGTCAGCACCTGGCCTTGATTGTCGGCGAGCATGATCAGGCAGTTGGAGTTGCTGAGAATGTTCTCGTAGTACGGCAACACTTCCTGATGGGTGGTTTGCACCAGTGAGTGCTGGCTCTCGAGCAACTGCTTGATGTCCTGTGCCGGAAGCTGATCGAATGCGGGAGCGCTCTGGTGATCAAGACCGAAGGCGCGGCATCGGGACCAGGAGTCCTGGATGATGGTGTCGTGGGACAGCGGCGAGGCGGGTGCGGCCATGGCAGTCAGTCTCTGAGCTAGCTTTTATTGTTTTTATTGGTATTTCCCCTGTGGGGCGAGCAGGCTCTATCCCACGGGTTTCGCATCTCTGGCCTTCTCGGGGGAAGGTGAAAAATCATCCATAGAGTGTTGTTCACTATTGTTCACTGTCAATGGGTTTTCCAGACAGCTAGCCATCCACTGTCAAACCAGTCCTGTTCATCGATCTTCGCCCATATCCATAACCTCAGTTTTTGAAGATGCCAGCCACGTTTTTCGTCGGGTCATAAATCAAGACATTCTTGCTGAGTCGTCCTTGCGCCTTGGCACTGGAGGTCCCAGCCGATTACGAACGCACTGCGAAGAGTCTTCCCCACGTGTTGAAGGCGCCCACGAAAGGCACCTCTTTTCCGTTCTATCCAGAAGGTGGCCAGCGCTACGGTCACGTTGCCGCCTCCGTCAAGGATGCCCACCTGAACCAGGCGGCCACCCTGAGCAAGTGACGCGATGTTGCGGGCGAAGTAGGGCTCCGCGATAAAGTCGATGATGACATCGACGCCGCTACAGACGAGGCAAAAAAGTCATGCTTTTTGTTGGATGTCGTCCAAAAAAAAGCTATAAATCTTCTATTGTTGAGTATTTAGTATGACTAATTAACAAAACAACAAAAAGGAAGGTCAACCATGCGTCAACCCCCACACGTGCTATCCGGCCTCGGACTGTCCCTGATAATCACCACGCTCTCCGCCCAGGCTGCCGGCCTGTCTGCCGAACACAAAGCGTTCGGCAAGACCAATGACGGCACGCCCGTCGAACAATACATATTGCGCAACAGCCATGGCCTGCAAGCTACAGTCATTACCTATGGCGGGATTCTGCAGTCACTGATGGTGCCGGGAAAGGACGGCAAGTCCGAAGATATCGTGCTCGGCTTCGATGACGTTCAGGGTTATCAAAGTGGTACCGCGTACTTTGGCGCGACCATCGGCCGCTACGGCAATCGCCTGGCCAACGGTGCGTTCGAACTGGACGGAAGACACTATCAAGTGCCGAAAAACGATGGCCCGAACTCGCTGCACGGCGGGCCGCTGGGTTTCGACAAACGCGTGTGGAAAGCGCAACCGACCAAAAGCAAGGACTCGGTCGGCGTGACTCTGACTTATCTGTCAGTAGACGGTGAAATGGGCTTTCCCGGCAACCTGAAAACCGAGGTCACTTACAGCCTGACCGAGAACAACGAACTGCGGATCGACTACAAGGCATCGACCGATAAACCGACGGTGCTGAACCTGACCAACCACAGCTATTTCAACCTCGCCGGCGCCGGTAATGGTGATGTGCTGAAACAGGTCGCTACCCTGTACGCGTCGCAGTACACGCCGGTTAATGCCACGTTGATCCCCACCGGTGAACTGGCGCCGGTCGCCAACACACCGATGGACTTCACCCAGCCCACCGCCATCGGCAAAAATATCAAGGCTGATCACCCGCAGCTGAAATTCGCTGAATCGAAACAGGGTGGTTTTGACTTCAACTGGGTGCTGGACGCCAAGGGCGACGTGAACAAGCTCGCCGCTGATGTCAGCGACCCGCAATCGGGCCGCCGCTTGCAGCTCTACACCAGCGAACCGGGCGTACAGTTCTACACCGGCAACTTCCTCGACGGCACGGTCAAGGGCAAGGCCGGCAAGATTTACCCGCATTGGGGCGCGTTCACGCTGGAGACTCAGCATTACCCGGATTCGCCGAACCAGCCGAACTTCCCTTCAACGCGACTGGATCCGGGCAAAACCTATACCCAGAGCGTTGTGCTGAAGTTTTCCGCCCGATAGTCCCCGAACTCTCGCCATACCACATAGCCGCTGTCGAGCCTGCGAGGCTGCGTCCGAGGACGCAGTCGTCGCTAGTAAAGCTGCCGACCAGAAGTATCAGGGCGCAATAAGTCAGCGTTTTGTGAAGTCATCTCGACGTAGAACTGTTCAATTGTTCATTTCCGATTGTTCATTTGTGTTCAGTTACGAACGCACTTTTCCCGTGATTTTCAGGATTTCCCAGCTGAATCAACCGTTTAAGATTTTTGGCACGAAAGTCGCTGTATAGCTCCGGTCGCTTGACTCCAAAAATAAAAAGGCCGAGCCATGTCATTAACCCTGGAGCATGTCAGCCGCACCGTCGAGGGCCAGACCTGGATCGATGATGCGTGTCTCAGTTTCGAACCCGGATCCTTCAACGTTTTGCTGGGGCGCACGCTGTCCGGCAAGACCAGTCTCATGCGTCTGATGGCCGGGCTGGACAAGCCGGACACCGGCCGCATCCTGATGAACGGCGTCGATGTCACGCAACGCCCGGTGCGTCTGCGCAATGTGTCGATGGTGTATCAGCAGTTCATCAACTATCCGACCATGACCGTCTTCGAGAACATCGCCTCGCCGCTGCGGCAGGCCGGTGCGTCCAACGAGGTGATTCAGAGCAAAGTGCTGGAAACCGCGAAGATGCTGCGCATCGAGAAGTTTCTCAAGCGCTATCCCCTCGAACTTTCCGGTGGTCAGCAACAACGCACGGCCATGGCCCGGGCGCTGGTCAAGGATGCCGAACTGATCCTGTTCGACGAGCCGCTGGTCAATCTCGATTACAAACTGCGTGAAGAGCTGCGCCAGGAAATGCGCGAGCTGTTCAAGGCGCGCCACACCATCGCGATCTACGCCACCACCGAACCCAACGAAGCGCTGGCGCTGGGCGGCACCACGACCATTCTTCATGAAGGCCGGGTGATCCAGAGCGGCAAGTCATCCGAGGTCTATCACCAGCCGCAGACGGTGCTGGCAGCGGAATTGTTCTCCGAGCCGCCGATCAACCTGATGCCGGGGCGCATCGCCGACAACGAAGTGAGCTTCGCCAACTTCGTTCACTTCCCGTTGAACGTCGACTTGCGCCCGGTGGGCGAGGGCGAGTTCCGCTTCGGTGTGCGGCCCAGCCACATCTCGCTGGTGCCGAGCAACGACGATGACCTTGAACTGGCGGTGACTGTCGAAGTCGCCGAGATCAGCGGCTCGGAAACCTTCCTGCACGTGCGCAACGAGCATTTCCTGCTGGTGCTGCACTTGCCGGGCGTTCACGAATACGACGTCGATGCGCCGATCCGCATCTACATCCCGACCCATAAACTGTTTGTGTTCGATGCGCAGGGGCGGCTGGTCCAGGCGCCGGGCCGGCGCGTCGCGAGGGTTGCCTGATGGCCGAAATCCGTTTGCAGAACCTCGCCCACAGCTACACCAAAACCCCGGCTGGGCCGGAGGACTATGCGATCCGCGAGATGGACCACATCTGGGAGCAGGGCGGCGCTTTCGCCTTGCTCGGTCCGTCGGGTTGCGGCAAGTCGACGTTGCTCAACATCATTTCCGGATTGCTCAGCCCGTCCCAGGGGCATGTGCTGTTCGACGGCAAAGCGGTCAATGACCTGACCCCGGAGAAGCGCAACATCGCCCAGGTTTTCCAGTTCCCGGTGGTCTACGACACCATGACGGTGTTCGACAACCTCGCGTTCCCCTTGCGTAACCAGGGCATGGCCGAGGCGAAAATCCACACCAAGGTGCAGGAGATCGCCGAAGTCCTCGACCTGCAAAACCTGCTGAGCAAAAAAGCCCGCAACCTCACCGCCGATGAAAAACAGAAAGTCTCCATGGGCCGTGGTTTGGTGCGCGATGACGTGTCGGCGATCCTCTTCGATGAACCGTTGACGGTGATCGACCCGCACCTGAAGTGGAAGCTGCGGCGCAAGCTCAAGCAGATTCACGAGCAGTTCAACATCACCATGGTCTACGTCACTCACGATCAGCTGGAGGCCTCGACCTTTGCCGACAAGATCGCGGTGATGTACGGCGGCCAGATCGTGCAATTCGGCACGCCCCGGGAGTTGTTCGAACGGCCGAGCCACACCTTTGTCGGCTATTTCATTGGCAGTCCGGGCATGAACCTGATCGAGGTCCAGCCACAACCGGGCGGCGTCGGTTTCGCATCGACGCACTTGCCGCTGTCCGAGGCCCTGCAAAAACGCATCGCCGAAGCCGAGTGGAAAACCCTGAAGGTCGGCATTCGCCCCGAGTTCGTGCATGTCTGGGACGAGCCGTTTGATGACGCGATGCGGGCGCAGGTCGTACACGTCGAAGACCTCGGCACCTACAAGATCATGACCCTGAACCTCGATGGCGCACCGCTGAAAGTACGTCTGGCGGAAGACAAACCCGTGCCGGAAGGCACGGCCTACATCAGTTTCCCGGCGCAGTGGTTGATGGTCTACGCCGACGAGTTCCTGCTGGAAGCACAGGCCAACAATGAGGTGCAGCCATGAACAAGGTGCAGAACAACAAGGCCTGGTGGCTGGTGTTGCCGGTGTTCCTGCTGGTGGCGTTCAGTGCGGTGATCCCGATGATGACCGTGGTCAACTATTCGGTGCAGGACATCTTCGACCAGTCCAGTCGCTACTTCGTGGGCGCCGATTGGTACAAGCAAGTGCTGCTCGATCCGCGGCTCCACGATTCGCTGCTGCGCCAGTTCATCTATTCGGCCTGCGTGCTGCTCATCGAAATCCCGCTGGGTATTGCGATAGCACTGACCATGCCGACCAAGGGCCGCTGGTCATCGATGGTGCTGATCATCCTGGCGATCCCGTTGCTGATCCCGTGGAACGTGGTTGGGACCATCTGGCAGATCTTCGGCCGGGCCGACATCGGCCTGCTCGGTTCGACCCTCAACGCCATGGGCATCAGCTATAACTATGCGGCGAACACCATGGACGCCTGGGTCACCGTGCTGGTGATGGACGTCTGGCACTGGACGTCACTGGTGGCGCTGTTGTGCTTTTCCGGGTTGCGGGCCATCCCGGACGTGTACTACCAGGCCGCGCGGATTGACCGGGCTTCGGCCTGGGCGGTGTTCCGGCACATCCAGTTGCCCAAACTCAAGAGCGTGCTGCTGATCGCGGTGATGCTGCGCTTCATGGACAGCTTCATGATCTACACCGAGCCGTTCGTACTCACCGGGGGCGGACCGGGCAATGCCACGACCTTCCTCAGCCAGACCCTGACGCAGATGGCGATCGGGCAGTTCGACCTGGGGCCGGCGGCCGCATTCTCGCTGGTGTACTTCCTGATCATCCTGTTGGTGTCCTGGCTGTTCTACACCGCCATGACTCACTCTGACGCCAACCGCTGAGGCCCGCCATGAGCAAGAGAAAGCTGATTCCACTGCTGATCTACATCCTGTTCCTGCTGGTACCGATCTACTGGCTGCTGAACATGTCGTTCAAGAGCAATACCGAAATCCTCGGCGGGCTGACGCTGTTTCCCCAGGATTTCACCTTTCATAACTATAAAGTGATCTTCACCGATCCGGCCTGGTACACCGGTTACCTCAACTCGCTGTATTACGTGAGCCTGAACACGGTGATTTCCCTGAGCGTGGCGTTGCCGGCGGCCTATGCGTTTTCGCGCTACCGTTTCCTCGGTGACAAGCACCTGTTTTTCTGGCTGCTGACCAACCGCATGGCGCCACCGGCGGTGTTCCTGCTGCCGTTTTTCCAGTTGTATTCATCGATTGGGCTGTTCGACACGCACATCGCGGTAGCTCTGGCCCACTGCCTGTTCAACGTGCCATTGGCGGTGTGGATTCTGGAAGGCTTCATGTCCGGCGTGCCGAAAGAAATCGACGAGACCGCCTACATCGACGGCTACAGTTTCCCCAAGTTTTTCGTGAAGATTTTCATCCCGCTGATCGGTTCCGGCATCGGTGTCACGGCGTTTTTTTGCTTCATGTTTTCCTGGGTCGAATTGCTGCTGGCGCGAACCCTTACATCGGTCAACGCCAAGCCCATTGCGGCGGTCATGACCCGCACGGTCTCCGCGTCGGGTATTGATTGGGGCGTGCTGGCGGCGGCGGGGGTGTTGACCATCCTGCCGGGCATGCTGGTGATCTGGTTTGTTCGCAACCACGTGGCCAAGGGCTTTGCCCTGGGCCGGGTATGAGGAACTGATGATGGAATGGATGAGCTGGACCGTCCCGACGGCGGCGTTTTTCGGTGTGATCGGTTTGATCCTGGTGGGCATGACCACTTGGGAGTTGCGCTCGCCGAGTGTGCTTCGGCGTGGTTTTTTACCGATTGCCACCACCCGTGGTGATCGCTTGTTCATCGGTCTTCTCGGCAGCGCCTACCTGCATTTGCTGGTAATCGGCGTGACCGACTGGAGCATCTGGGTAGCGTTCGCGTTGTCCCTGGTGTGGCTGTTGGCTGTGATGCGTTGGGGCTAGTCGAATCGCTCGGCAATGTTGCTCCGAAACTCAATAAGGAGGTCTCTATGTTCGACAAAAACAATAAGCTGCGACATAGCATTTCATTGGCAGCCATGCTGGCACTCAGCGGTTTGAGCGCTTCGGCCTGGGCCGATGCCTACGAAGACGCGGCAAAGAAATGGATCGGCGCTGAATTCAAGCCGTCGACCCTGACGGCCGATCAGCAACTCGAAGAGTTGAAGTGGTTCATCAAGGCCGCCGAACCGTTTCGCGGGATGAGCATCAAGGTGGTATCGGAAACCATCGCCACCCACGAGTATGAATCCAAGGTGCTGGCCAAGGCCTTCAGCGAGATCACCGGGATCAAGCTGACCCACGACCTGCTGCAGGAAGGCGACGTGGTGGAAAAATTGCAAACCCAGATGCAGTCGGACAAGAACATCTATGACGGCTGGGTCAATGACTCGGACCTGATCGGTACGCACTTCCGCTACGGCAAGACCGAATCGATCACCGACCTGATGGCCAACGAGGGCAAGAACTTCACCTCGCCGACCCTCGACCTCAAGGACTTCATCGGCATCTCGTTTACCACGGCACCGGACGGCAAGATCTATCAGCTGCCCGACCAGCAGTTCGCCAACCTGTACTGGTTCCGTGCCGACTGGTTCGAGCGCGCGGACCTGAAAGCCAAGTTCAAGGAAAAGTACGGCTACGAGTTGGGCGTACCGGTGAACTGGTCGGCCTATGAAGACATCGCCAAATTCTTCACCGAAGACGTCAAGGAAATCGACGGCAAGCGCGTTTACGGGCACATGGACTACGGCAAGAAAGACCCGTCCCTGGGCTGGCGCTTCACCGATGCCTGGTTTTCCATGGCCGGTGGCGGCGACAAGGGCTTGCCGAACGGTTTGCCGGTGGACGAATGGGGTATCCGCGTCGAGGATTGCCACCCGGTGGGTTCCAGCGTGACCCGTGGCGGTGACACCAATGGCCCGGCGGCCGTGTTCGCCACCACCAAGTACGTGGACTGGATGAAGAAATACGCGCCACCGGAAGCGGCGGGCATGACCTTCTCCGAATCCGGGCCGGTGCCGTCCCAAGGCAACATCGCCCAGCAGATCTTCTGGTACACCGCCTTTACCGCCGACATGACCAAACCGGGCCTGGCGGTGATGAACGCCGATGGCACGCCGAAATGGCGCATGGCGCCGTCGCCACGGGGTCCGTACTGGGAAGAGGGGATGAAACTGGGCTATCAGGACGTGGGTTCCTGGACGTTCATGAAGTCCACGCCTGAAAAGCAAAAACTCGCAGCCTGGCTGTATGCGCAGTTCGTGACTTCGAAAACCGTATCGCTGAAGAAAACCATCGTCGGCCTGACCCCGATCCGCGAGTCGGACATCAATTCGCAAGCGATGACCGACCTGGCGCCAAAACTCGGGGGCCTAGTGGAGTTCTACCGCAGCCCGGCCCGCGTGCAATGGACCCCGACCGGGACCAACGTGCCGGATTACCCGCGCCTCGCGCAGTTGTGGTGGAGCCACATTGCCGAAGCCGCCAGCGGCGAGAAAACCCCGCAACAGGCACTTGACGGTCTGGCCAAGGATCAGGACGCGATCATGACCCGCCTGGAACGTTCCAAGGCCCAGGCTACTTGCGCACCTAAGATGAACCCTGAGCGCGATGCGCAATACTGGTTCGACCAACCGGGCGCACCGAAGCCGAAACTGGAAAACGAAAAGCCTAAGGGCGAGACCGTGAGCTATGCCGAACTGCTGAAATCGTGGGAGGCAGCGCGTAAGTAAGGCTGACCTGTAAGAAGCGAACGGCACCGTAAGGTGCCGTTTTTTTTTGCCTGATCTACCGCAATCGCTAGCAGGCTAGCTGCCACATGTGATCGGCGGTGTTCACGATGTGAGTGCCCACAGAATCCCCTGTGGGAGCGAGCCTGCTCGCGATGAGGCCAGCCCTGACAACTAATTGCTGGTGACCGAACACGAATCCCACAAAAACAAAAACGGCACCCGAAGGTGCCGTTTCTGTTTACTGCCGAATGTCGCTTAAGCGATCAACCCGCCAGGCCCGACTGTTGAACCAGGTTCAGCAGCGGTTGTGGGTAGACGCCGAGGAAGAACGCGACCAGGGCGATGGCCAGCAGCATTACGCCGCCTGCCTTTTGTTCCCAGTGCAGTTGTGCATCGTGGCGACGCAGGTTCGGTTCGATCAGGTACAGGGTGACCATCACACGCAGGTAGTAGAACACGCCGATGGCGCTGCCCAGTACCAGCGAGCCAACCAGCCACCATTGGTGAGATTCGACACCGGTGGCGATGATGTAGAACTTGCCGATGAAGCCCGCAGTCAGCGGGATACCGGCCAGCGACAGCATCATCACGGTCATTACCGCGGTCAGGTACGGACGGCGCCAGAACAGGCCGCGGTATTCGTACAGGGCATCAGCGTCACGACCGTTGTACGGCGAGGACATCAGGGTGATCACGCCAAACGCGCCGAGGCTGGTGATCACGTAGGTGACCAGGTACACGCCGATGGCTTCCACGGCCAGACCCTTGCTCGCCACCAGGGCGATCAGCAGGTAACCGAAGTGGGCGATGGACGAGTAACCCAGCAGACGCTTGAGGTTGCTCTGGGTCAGGGCCAGCAGGTTACCGAACAGGATCGACGCGATGGCGATGATGGTCAGCACGTCGCTCAACACGCCGCTGCTCGCCGCTGGCGAGATCTGGAACAGACGCACCATCACCGCGAACACAGCCACTTTGGAAGCGGTCGCGAGGAACGCTGCAACCGGCGCCGGAGCACCTTCGTAAACGTCCGGCGTCCAGAGGTGGAACGGTACGAGCGACAGCTTGAACGCCAGACCGATCAGCATCATGCCCAGGCCCAGTTGCGCCAGCGAGCTAGGCAGACCGGTAGCCGCCAGCGCCTGACCGATGCCGACGAAGCTCAGGGAACCCGCGTCCGCGTACAGCAGCGCCATGCCGAACAACAGGAACGCCGAACCGGCTGCCGACAGCACCATGTACTTGATGCCGGCTTCCAGCGAACGCTTGTTGAAGAAGGCGTAGGCCACCAGACCGTAGACCGGCACCGACAGCAGTTCCAGGCCGATGAACAACCCGGCCAGGTGCTGCGCGCTGACCAGAACCAGGCCGCCGGCGGCGGCCATCAGGATCAGCAGGTACAGTTCTTCACGATTGCCCGGGTAACCCGAACCGCCATCGCCGAGGTAGGCGTGGGCGAGGGTGACGCAGGCAAGGGTGGCGACCAGGATCAGCGCCATGTACAGGCAGGCAAAGGTGTCGATCTGCAGCAACGGCGTCACGGCCAGGGGCGCGACTTTCAGGGCAGGCAGGATCGACAGCAGTGCCAGGTTCAGACCCGCCACGGAAATCAGGAAGGTCTGCGAGTGGTTGCGGCGCCAGGCGATTGCCAGCATCACCACGATAATGGTGAGGCTGGTAATCAACAGCGGCGCTAGCGCGATAAAGTGTTGAGTCGTGAATTCCATAGCGCTCTTACCGGGCCGAAGCGAGTTGAGTGAAGGCGGTGCCGAGCCATTGCTGCACGCCATGCATCGTAGCGGCAGAGGTATCGAGGAACGGTTGTGGGTACACGCCGAGGTAGATCAGCAGTGCAGCCAGACCGACCACCATGATCAGTTCGCGACCGTCCATGCCGTGCAGTACCGCGTCCGATTTGGCCGGACCGAAGTACGCACGGTGGATCATGATCAGCGAGTAGACCGAACCGAACACCAGGCCGGTAGTGGCGATGATGGTGATCCACGGGGCACTGGCGAAGCTGCCGATCAGGATCAGGAACTCACCGACGAAGTTACCGGTACCCGGCAAGCCCAGGGACGCTGCTGCGAAGAACAGGCTGAGGGCCGGCAGGTAAGCGATCTTCGACCACAGGCCACCCATTTCACGCATGTCGCGGGTGTGGGTGCGCTCGTACAGCTGGCCACTCAGGATAAAGAGTGCCGCGGCCGACAGACCGTGCGCCAGCATCTGCATGACTGCCCCCTGCAGCGCCAGTTGGCTGCCGGAGTAGATGCCGATCAGTACGAAGCCCATGTGGGAAACGGACGAGAAGGCGATCAGACGCTTGATGTCGGTTTGTGCGAAGGCCAGGAACGCACCGTAGAAGATCCCGATCAGACCCAGGGTCATGGCAATCGGCGCGAATTCGGCCGAGGCATTCGGGAACAGCGGCAGGGCGAAACGCAGCAGGCCGTAGGCAGCAGTCTTCAGCAAGATACCGGCGAGGTCGACGGAACCGGCGGTCGGCGCCTGGGCGTGAGCGTCAGGCAACCAGGAGTGGAATGGTACGACGGGCAGCTTGACCGCGAAGGCGATGAAGAAGCCGAGCATCAGGATGTACTCGGTGGTCATCGACATCTTGGTTTTCAACAGGTCGGCGTAGTTGAAGGTAATCACGCCGGTTTCGTTGAAGTTGACCAGCACCAGACCGAGGATCGCCACCAGCATGATCAGGCCGGAAGCCTGAGTGAAGATGAAGAACTTGGTCGCCGCGTAGATCCGGGTTTTCTTGCCGTCCGAAGAACTGTGACCCCAGAGCGCGATGAGGAAGTACATCGGCACCAGCATCATTTCCCAGAAGAAGAAGAACATGAACAGGTCGAGGGCGAGGAACACGCCGACGACACCGCCCAGGATCCACATCAGGTTCAGGTGGAAGAAACCCACGTGACGCTGGATCTCTTTCCACGAGCAGAGTACCGAGAGGACACCCAGCAAACCGGTCAGCAGGATCATCAGCAGCGACAGGCCATCGAGGGCCAGGTGCACGCTGATGCCGAAGCGCTGGATCCAGATGTGCTTGAACTCAATCACCCAGGTCGGATCGGCGCCAGGCGCCGGAGCAAATGAATAGTCGCCATGGGCCCACAGCCAGAGGCCGAGTGCGAGTTCCAGGGACATGGTCAACAGCGCAATCCAGCGCGGGAGGGTAGAGCCGAAGCGCTCACCCATCCAGCACAGCAGGCCGCCGATGAAGGGAATCAGGATTAGCCAAGGCAGAATCATGACGGGCTCGTTTCCTTTCGCAAATTCGCAAGGTTCATATCAGACCGCTACCAGCACGACGGCGCCAATGACCAGCACGGCACCCGCAGCCATCGAGGCGGCATACCAACGCAGTTGACCGGTCTCGGTACGGCTCAGGGCGATGTGACCGCCTTTGGCCATGCGCGGGATCAGACCGATGGTCTGATCGAGCGGGTCTTTGCGCAGGATGTGGCTGATCGCCAGGTACGGCTTGACGAACAGTTTGTCGTAGATCCAGTCGAAGCCCCAGGCGGCGAACCACCAGGCCGAGAGGAAACGGCCGATGCCGCTGTTGGCGATGGCCGTCACGAAGCGACGCTTGCCGAGGAACAGCAGCGCGGCCAGCAGGATACCGGCCAGGGCGATGGCGCCCGAGGCGATTTCCAGGCTGTGCTTGGCTTCGCCGCCGGCATGGCCGACGCTTTGCGGCAGCACGCCGTGCAGCGGTGGAACGATCATCGCGCCGACGAAGGTCGACAACACGATCAGCACCGACAATGGCAGCCAGTGGGCGATGCCGTGACCGGCGTGGGCTTCGGTCTTCGCTTCACCGTGGAACGCGATGAAGATCAGGCGGAAGGTGTACAGCGAGGTCATGAACGCGCCAACCAGACCGGCGTAGAGCAGGCCGTTGTTGCCGCTGGCGAACGCTTCCCAGAGGATTTCGTCCTTGGAGTAGAAACCAGCGGTCACCAGAGGCAAGGCCGCCAGGGCCGCGCCACCGACGATGAAACTGGCGTAGGCCAGTGGCAGTTTCTTCCACAGGCCGCCCATCTTGAAGATGTTCTGCTCGTGGTGGCAGGCAACGATCACCGCACCGGAAGCAAGGAACAGCAGCGCCTTGAAGAAGGCGTGGGTCATCAGGTGGAAGATCGCGCCATCCCAGGCACCAACGCCCAGGGCCAGGAACATGTAGCCGATCTGGCTCATGGTCGAGTAGGCGAGGATACGCTTGATATCGGTCTGAACCAGGGCTGCGAAACCGGCGAGTACCAGGGTCACGCCACCGACGATGCCTACCAGGTGCAGGATTTCCGGCGCCAGGGTGAACAGGCCGTGGGTACGGGCGATCAGGTAGACACCCGCGGTCACCATGGTCGCGGCGTGGATCAGTGCCGAAACCGGGGTAGGACCGGCCATCGCGTCCGCCAGCCAGGTTTGCAGTGGCAGTTGCGCGGATTTACCGACAGCGCCGCCCAGCAGCATCAGGGTGGCCATGACCATCCAGAAGTCGCCGGCCTGGAACTTCTGCGGTGCCAGCACCAGCAGCTCCTGAACGTTCAGCGTGCCCAGCTGGGCAAACAGAATGAACAGGCCGATCGCCATGAACACGTCACCGATACGGGTCACGATGAAGGCTTTGAGTGCGGCGTTACCGTTGTTGCGGTTGCTGTAGTAGAAACCGATCAACAGGTACGAGCACAGGCCCACGCCTTCCCAACCGAAGTACAGGAACAACAGGTTATCGCCCAGCACCAGGAACAGCATGCTGGCAATGAACAGGTTGGTGTAGGCAAAGAAGCGCGAGTAACCGGCCTCACCGCGCATGTACCAGGACGCGAACAGGTGGATCAGGAAGCCGACGCCGACGACCACACCGAGCATGGTCACGGACAGGCCGTCCAGATACAGCGCGAAGTTCGGCGTGAAGCCTTCCACCGCCATCCACTGCCACAACACCTGGGTGTAGTGACCGCCTTGCGGCGGGGCGACGTTGAATTGCCAGATCACGTAGGCGGTCACGATTGCCGACAGACCGATGGAACCCACGCCGATCAGTGCGGCCAGGTTTTCCGAGATGCGTCCACGGGAGAACGACAGCAGCAGGAAACCAATGAGAGGGAATACGAAAGTCAGAAAGAGTAGGTTCATCCGCGCATCTCACTGGCAGCGTCGATATCGAGCGTGTGGAAGCGGCGATACAGTTGCAGCAGGATCGCCAGGCCAATACTGGCCTCGGCGGCTGCCAGGCTGATCACCAGGATGAACATGACCTGTCCATCCGGCTGCGCCCAACGGCTACCGGCAACGATGAAGGCCAGTGCAGAGGCGTTCATCATCACTTCAAGACTCATCAACACAAACAAAATGTTGCGGCGGACCATCAGGCCAACCAGGCCGAGGCAGAACAGGATGCCGGCGACCGCCAGACCATGCTCCATAGGGATAGCAGGCATCGTCATTGCTCCTTGGCTTCGTTACGGCCCAGATGGAACGCCGTGACGGCTGCGGCGAGCAGCAACATCGAGGCGAGTTCGACCACCAGCAGGTAAGGACCGAACAGGCTGATGCCCACGGCCTTGGCGTCGACGGTGGTGTGGCCGATGGCTTCACCGCTCTGGTGGGCGAACAGCACGTACAGCAGTTCAGCCAGCAGCAGGGTGCCGAGAATGACCGGGCCGAGCCAGATGCCGGGCTTGAGCCAGACGCGCTCTTGCTGAACCGAGGCCGGGCCAAGGTTCAGCATCATCACCACGAACACGAACAGCACCATGATGGCGCCAGCGTAGGCGATCACTTCCAGGACACCGGCAAACGGTGCGCCGAGGGCGAAGAACGTCATGGCCACGGCGATCAGCGAAATGATCAGGTAGAGCAGGGCGTGCACAGGGTTGGTGTTGGTGATCACGCGAAGCGTGGACACCACCGCGATACCCGATGCGAAATAGAAAGCGAATTCCATCTTTCTTCCTTAAGGCAGCAAGCTCTTCACGTTGATCGGTTCGGCTTCATTCTGCGCGGAGCCTTTCGGCTTCCCGGCAATCGCCATACCTGCAACACGATAGAAGTTGTAATCAGGGTTTTTGCCGGGGCCGGAGATCAGCAGATCTTCTTTCTCGTACACCAGGTCCTGACGTTTGAACTCGGCCATTTCGAAATCCGGTGTCAGCTGGATCGCGGTGGTCGGGCAGGCTTCCTCGCAGAGGCCGCAGAAAATGCAGCGCGAGAAGTTGATGCGGAAGAAGTCCGGGTACCAGCGACCGTCTTCGGTTTCAGCTTTCTGCAGCGAGATGCAACCGACCGGGCACGCCACGGCGCACAGGTTGCACGCTACACAACGCTCTTCGCCGTCGGGGTCGCGGGTCAGGACGATACGGCCACGGTAGCGCGGCGGCAGGTACACGGCTTCTTCCGGGTACTGCAGCGTGTCGCGCTTGCGGAAGGCGTGGCCAAAAATCATCACCAGGCTGCGAAGCTGGGTGAAGAAGCCATGCACGATGTCAATTATGTACTTCATGATTCTCTATCCTCACTGAGCCGCGACGGCGGGCGTGTTGAGCAACACGATCGCAGCGGTCACCAGCATGTTGACGAGGGTCAGCGGCAGGCAGAACTTCCAGCTGAAATCCATCACTTGGTCATACCGTGGGCGCGGAATCGAAGCGCGCAACAGGATGAAGATCATGATGAAGAACGCGGTTTTCAGTGCGAACCAGATGAACGGGATCTGCGGCAGGATGCCGAACGGACCGTGCCAGCCACCGAAGAACAAGGTCACCAGCAGCGCCGAAATCAGCACGATGCCGATGTACTCGCCGACGAAGAACATGCCCCATTTCATGCCGGCGTATTCAATGTGGTAACCGTCGGCCAGTTCCTGTTCCGCTTCCGGCTGGTCGAACGGGTGACGGTGAGTCACGGCCACGCCAGCGATGAAGAAGGTCAGGAAACCGAAGATCTGCGGAATGATGAACCACAGGTTCTGCGCTTGATATTCAACGATGTCGCGCATGTTGAACGAGCCGACCTGGATCACGATACCCATCAGCGACAGGCCCATGAACACTTCGTACGACACGGTCTGTGCCGAGGCCCGCAAGCTGCCCAGCAGGGCGAACTTGTTGTTACTCGACCAACCGGCGAACAACACCGCGTAGACCGACAGGCCCGCCATGGCGAAGAAGAACAGGATGCCGATATTGATGTCCGCCACGCCCCAGGTCGGGGTGATCGGGATGATCGCGAAGGCAATCAGCAGGGCGCTCATGGCCACAACCGGTGCCAGGGTGAAGATCATCTTGTCGGCGAATGGAGGCGTCCAGTCTTCCTTGAAGAACATCTTGATCATGTCGGCGGCAATCTGGAACGCGCCGAACGGACCAACGCGGTTCGGACCGTAACGGTCCTGCCAGAGGGCGAGCAAACGACGCTCGACCCAGCTGAGCAGGGCGCCGCAAATCACCACGGCCAGCAGAATCACCACGGCCTTGAGGACCGCGATGATCACGTCGATCACTTCAGGAGTGAACAAGGTCATTGAGCTGCCTCCTGCAGACCGTCAACGGATTTGCCAAAGATCGCTGGCGGAATGCCGGCAATGCCTGCAGGCAGTGCCACCAGGCCAGCGCCCAGCGCTTCGTTGATACGCAGCGGCAGACGCAGGGTCTGGCCTGCGACGTTAAAGCTGAGCATGGCGCCGTCGTTGACACCCAGGCGATCGGCTTCGGACTTGGCCAGTGCGACGTAGGCAGCCGGAATGCGTTCCTGAACCGGAGCGGCTTTCGAAGAGTTCTCTTCGCTGCCGAACAGGTGGAAGAACGGAACGACTTGCCAGGTGCCCTGGGCCGGGTTGAACGCACGCGGAACACTGGCGAACCAGTTCAGCGCGTCACCGTTGCTTTCGATCAGGCGGGTGCCCGGGTCGCCAGCGCGGATATGACCACCGACTTCGTCCTGGAACTTGTTCCAGGCTTGCGGCGAGTTCCAGCCCGGAGACCAGGCGAATGGCACTTGCTGACGGGGTTCGGCCGAGCCCGAGTAACCTTCCATGGAGAAGGCGAACGCGGTGTCCTTGTCCTGCGGGGTACGCGGTTCGTGCACGCTGATGTCGGCGCGCATGGCGGTACGACCGGAGTAACGCAGCGGTTCACGGGCCAGTTTCAAGCCCTTGATGCGGAACGCGGCGGACGGTGCGGCGTCGACGATGGCCGCCAGTTGCGGGGTGCTCGAGGCGACCGCGGCGGTAACGTGATCCAGTTGTGTCCAGTCAATCGGCTGGTTCAGCAGGGTCGAGCGCAGGGCATGCAGCCAGCGCCAGCCTTCGTGAACCAGGATGCTCGCATCCATGTATTGCGGGTCGAAAACCTGGAAGAAGCGTTGGGCACGGCCTTCCTGGCTGACCAGGGTGCCGTCGCCCTCAGCGAAGCTGGCGGCTGGCAGGACCAGGTGCGCGCGATCGCTGGTGGCCGTCTTCTGATGGTCGGCCACGATCACCACTTTCGCGGCGGTCAGGGCGGCATCGACCTTGGCTTTGTCGGTACGGGTGTACAGATCGTTTTCCAGCACGACGATAGCGTCGGCCTTGCCATCGATCACGGATTGCAGCGCCTCATCGACCGATTCGCCACCGAGCATGGCCAGGCCGAGGCTGTTGGCCTCAGGCACGATCAGGCTGATGGAACCGTTCTTCTCGCGCAGCTTCAGGGCTTTGGCGATGTTCGCGGCGGCTTCGATCAGGGCTTTGGAGCCCAGGGAGGTACCGGCGATGATCAGCGGGCGCTTGGCGGCGAGCAGGGCGTCGGCAATGCGTTTGGCCAGTTCGAGGGCCTCAGCATCCAGGCCTTCAACCGCTGGCGCGCTGGCGTCGAGGGCGTGAGCCACGGCGAAACCGATGCGGGCCAGGTCATCCGGGGCGGCGTGAACGCACTCTTCGGCGATGTCGTCGAGCTTGGTTTCAGCCAGGCTGGCGATGAACAGCGGGTTCAGTGCGTGCTGACCGATGTTCTTCACGGCGGCGTCGAGCCATGGCTGTACGCGCATCGCTTCGGCCATGTCTTCAGCCTTGCCTTTGACCGATTGACGCAGGGACAACGCCATACGGGCGGCCGTTTGGGTCAGGTCTTCACCGAGAACGAACACGGCGTCGTGGTCTTCGATGTCGCGCATGTTCGGCACTGGCAGCGGGCTGTCTTTGAGCACTTGCAGGACCAGACGGATGCGTTCCAGCTCGGCAGCTTCGATACCGGAGTAGAAGTGCTCGGCACCGACCAGCTCGCGCAACGCGTAGTTGCTTTCGAGGCTGGCGCGCGGCGAACCGATACCGACGATGTTGCGACCGCGCAGCAGGTCGGCTGCTTTATCCAGCGCTTCGTCGAGGCTCAGCTTGGTGCCGTTGGCCAGCAGTGGCTGACGCGGGCGGTCTTCGCGGTTGACGTAGCCATAGCCGAAACGGCCACGGTCGCACAGGAAGTACTGGTTCACCGAACCGTTGAAACGGTTTTCGATACGACGCAGTTCACCGTAGCGTTCACCCGGGGAAATGTTGCAATCGCTGGAGCAGCCATGGCAGATGCTCGGCGAGAACTGCATGTCCCACTTGCGGTTGTAGCGCTCGGAGTGAGTCTTGTCGGTGAACACACCGGTCGGGCAGACCTCGGTGAGGTTGCCGGAGAACTCGCTTTCCAGGGTGCCGTCTTCAACGCGACCGAAGTACACGTTGTCGTGGGCGCCGAATACGCCGAGGTCAGTGCCGCCGGCGTAATCCTTATAGAAGCGCACGCAGCGGTAGCAAGCGATGCAGCGGTTCATTTCGTGGGAAATGAACGGGCCCAGTTGCTGGTTCTGGTGGGTACGCTTGGTGAAGCGGTAACGGCGCTCGTTGTGGCCGGTCATTACCGTCATGTCTTGCAGGTGGCAGTGACCGCCTTCTTCACAGACCGGGCAGTCGTGAGGGTGGTTGGTCATCAGCCATTCAACAACACTGGCACGGAATGCCTTGGACTCTTCATCATCGATGGAGATCCAGGTGTTGTCGGTGGCAGGGGTCATGCAGGACATGACGATACGACCGCGAGTGTCGTTTTCGTCGGTGTACTGCTTGACCGCGCACTGGCGGCAAGCGCCAACGCTGCCCAGGGCAGGGTGCCAGCAGAAATACGGAATATCGAGGCCCAGAGACAGACATGCCTGTAACAGGTTGTCTGCCCCATCGACTTCGAGCGCTTTGCCGTCTACGTGGATAGTGGCCATGGTTCAAAGTTCTTCGTTGGCCCGGTGTCAGCGGGCGTGGCTAATGGAATCTTGTTGTCCGCGTGAATCAACACAGCCGTTAAAGGCGTCATCACACGAAAAGCGAAGGG
The DNA here is from genome assembly GCF_001945365.1 of Pseudomonas reinekei. Classification (GTDB taxonomy): domain Bacteria; phylum Pseudomonadota; class Gammaproteobacteria; order Pseudomonadales; family Pseudomonadaceae; genus Aquipseudomonas; species Aquipseudomonas reinekei. The sequence goes on along the minus strand of NZ_MSTQ01000012.1, from coordinate 64,296 downwards.
CACGGACCCTTCGCTTTTTTAAGCGTTTACGCGCCGACTACGATCGGCCTTGCCAGAGGCGGGACGGCGGCGCTGACTGGCGCGATACCGGCTTCGAACTCATGGCGGAAGTATTTGATTGCGCTGCCCAACGGCTCCACGGCACCCGGTGCGTGAGCACAGAAGGTTTTGCCCGGGCCGAGGAAACCGACCAGACCCAGCAGGGTCTCGATGTCGCCTGGCTGGCCTTCACCGTTCTCGATGGCCATCAGGAGCTTGACGCTCCATGGCAGACCATCGCGGCATGGGGTGCAGAAACCGCAGGATTCGCGAGCGAAGAACTGCTCCATGTTGCGCAGCAGGGACACCATGTTGACGCTGTCATCCACCGCCATGGCCAGGCCGGTACCCATGCGGGTGCCCACTTTGGCGATGCCGCCGGCGTACATTTGTGCGTCGAGGTGTTCCGGCAACAGGAAACCGGTACCGGCGCCGCCTGGCTGCCAGGCCTTGAGCTTGAAGCCATCGCGCATGCCGCCGGCGTAGTCTTCGAACAGCTCGCGACCGGTGACGCCGAACGGCAGTTCCCACAGGCCCGGGTTCTTGACCTTGCCGGAGAAGCCCATGAGCTTGGTGCCCATGTCTTCGCTGCCTTCGCGGGCCAACGATTTGTACCAGTCCACGCCGTCGGCAATGATCGCCGGCACGTTGCACAGGGTTTCAACGTTGTTCACGCAAGTCGGCTTGCCCCATACGCCAACGGCGGCAGGGAAGGGCGGCTTGGAGCGCGGGTTGGCGCGGCGGCCTTCGAGAGAGTTGATCAGTGCGGTTTCTTCACCGCAGATGTAACGCCCGGCGCCGGTGTGGACGAACAGCTCGAAATCAAAGCCGCTGCCCAGGATGTTCTTGCCCAGCAGGCCCGCTGCCTTGGCTTCTTCCACGGCACGGTTGAGGTGCTTGGCGGCGGTGGTGTATTCGCCGCGCAGGAAGATGTAGCCACGGTAGGTTTTCAGTGCGCGGGCACTGATCAGCATGCCTTCGATCAGCAGATGGGGCAGTTGCTCCATCAGCATGCGGTCTTTCCAGGTGTTCGGCTCCATCTCATCCGCGTTGCACAGCAGGTAGCGGATGTTGATGGATTCGTCCTTGGGCATCAGGCCCCACTTCACGCCTGTGGGGAAGCCTGCACCGCCGCGACCCTTGAGGCCTGCGTCTTTCACGGTCTGGACGATATCGTCCTGAGCCATGTCGGCGAAGGCTTTGCGCGCGGCGGCGTAACCGTTCTTGGCCTGGTACTCGTCGAGCCAGACAGCTTCGCCGTCGTCACGCAGACGCCAGGTGAGCGGGTGAGTCTCGGCCGAACGCTTGATGCGGTTGGCCGGGCCGAAAGAAGTCAGGGTCATACGTAGCCCTCGAGCAATTTGGCAACGCCTGCTGGCTGCACATCACCGAACGTGTCGTCGTCGATCATCAACGCCGGCGCCTTGTCGCAGTTGCCGAGGCAGCAGACCGGCAGCAGGGTGAATCGACCGTCGGCGGTGGTTTGACCCAGGCCGATGCCGAGCTTGCTCTGGATTTCGCTGACCACGGACTCGTGGCCGCCGATGTAGCAGACCATGCTGTCGCAGACGCGAATGATGTGACGGCCGACCGGCTGGCGGAAGATCTGACTATAGAAAGTAGCCACGCCTTCTACGTCGCTGGCCGGGATGCCGAGAATCTCGCCAATGGCGTACAGAGCGCCGTCCGGCACCCAGCCACGTTCCTTCTGGACGATCTTCAGGGCTTCGATCGACGCCGCGCGCGGGTCTTCGTAGTGATGCAGCTCGTGCTCGATGGCCGAGCGCTCGGTTTCACTCAAGGTGAAACGGTCTGTCTGGATAAGCGTGCTATTCATGCTTAGCGGTCCACGTCGGCCATAACGAAATCGATACTACCCAGGTACGCGATCAAGTCCGCGACCATGCTGCCTTTGATCACCGAAGGGATCTGCTGCAAGTGCGGGAAGCTTGGGGTACGAATCCGGGTGCGGTAGCTCATGGTGCCGCCATCGCTCGTCAGGTAATAACTGTTGATGCCCTTGGTCGCTTCGATCATCTGGAAGGATTCGTTGGCCGGCATGACCGGGCCCCACGAAACTTGCAGGAAGTGCGTGATCAAGGTTTCGATGTGCTGCAGGGTGCGCTCTTTCGGTGGCGGCGTGGTCAGCGGGTGATCCGCCTTGTACGGGCCTTCCGGCATGTTGCGCATGCACTGCTCGATGATCTTGATGCTCTGGCGCATTTCTTCCACGCGCACGATGCAGCGATCATAGGCATCACCATTGGCGGCCAGCGGCACTTCGAATTCGAAATTCTCGTAGCCCGAGTACGGACGCGCTTTACGCAGGTCGAAATCGCAACCGGTCGACCGCAGGCCGGCACCGGTGACGCCCCATTCCAGGGCCTCTTTGGTGTTGTAGGCGGCGACGCCGATGGTCCGGCCACGCAGGATGCTGTTGTCCAGTGCGGCTTTCTGGTATTCGTCCAGACGCTTAGGCATCCACTCGACGAAGTCTTTCACCAGTTTTTCCCAGCCGCGCGGCAGGTCGTGGGCGACGCCACCGATGCGGTACCAGGCCGGGTGCAGACGGAAACCGGTAATGGCTTCGATCACCGTGTACGCTTTCTGGCGGTCGGTGAAGGTGAAGAACACCGGGGTCATGGCGCCGACGTCCTGGATGTAGGTCCCCAGGAACAACAGGTGGCTGGTGATCCGGAAGAACTCGGCCATCATGATGCGAATGACGTCGACTTTCTCCGGCACCTTGATGCCAGCCAGCTTCTCGACCGAGAGCACGTACGGCAGGTTGTTCATCACGCCGCCGAGGTAGTCGATACGGTCGGTGTACGGGATGAAGCTGTGCCAGGACTGACGCTCGGCCATCTTCTCGGCGCCACGGTGGTGGTAACCGATGTCCGGGACGCAATCGACGATCTCTTCACCGTCCAGCTGCAGGATGATGCGGAACGCACCGTGCGCGGAAGGGTGGTTCGGGCCGAGGTTGAGGAACATGTAGTCCTCGTTCGGGCCGGAACGTTTCATGCCCCAGTCTTCAGGCTTGAAGCGCGCGGCTTCTTCCTCAAGCTGTTGCTTGGCCAGGGTCAGGCTGAACGGATCGAATTCGGTGGCGCGCGCCGGGAAATCCTTGCGCAACGGGTGACCTTCCCAGGTCGGCGGCATCATGATGCGCGACAGGTGAGGGTGGCCTTTGAAGTCGATGCCGTACATGTCCCAGACTTCGCGCTCATACCAGTTGGCATTCGGCCAGATGCTGGTGACGGTCGGCAGGCTGAGGTCGCTCTCGGACAGGGCGACTTTGATCATGACGTCGCTGTTACGCTCGATCGACATCAAGTGATAGAACACGGAGAAATCGGCGCCGTTCGGCAGCCCTTGACGCTTGGTGCGCAGACGCTCGTCCACGCCGTGCAGGTCATAGAGCATGACGTACGGCTTGGGCAGGTTACGCAGGAAGGTCAGGACTTCGACGAGTTTGGCGCGGGCAACCCAAAGCACCGGCATGCCGGTGCGGGTAGGCTGGGCGGTGAACGCCTCCGGGCCAAAACGGTTGTTCAGTTCGACGACCACATCCTGGTCGTCTGCCTTGTAAGGCGGGATGTACAGAGCACTGCCTGTAGTCATGGTTATTTATCGCTTTCGGTCAACGTAAAGAATGAAGCCAGTTTCTCGTTCTATTAAAGAAGCAGATCTGGATCAGACTTCGTCGGGGCTGCGCAGGTTGGTTACCTGAATACGCTGTTCGCGGCGCTTTTCCTTCTCGGAAGGCATCTCGGCGCGATACACGCCTTGATCACCGACGACCCAGGAAAGTGGGCGACGCTCCTGGCCAATCGACTCCTGCAACAGCATCAAGCCTTGCAGGAAAGCTTCAGGACGGGGCGGGCAGCCAGGCACGTAGACGTCCACGGGCAGGAACTTGTCCACCCCTTGAACGACAGAGTAGATGTCGTACATGCCACCGGAGTTGGCGCACGAACCCATGGAAATGACCCATTTAGGTTCGAGCATTTGCTCGTAGAGACGCTGAATGATCGGCGCCATCTTGATGAAGCAGGTACCGGCGATAACCATGAAATCCGCCTGACGCGGCGATGCCCGGATAACTTCGGCGCCAAAGCGCGCGATGTCGTGGGGCGCCGTGAAGGCGGTGGTCATTTCCACATAGCAGCACGAAAGACCGAAGTTATACGGCCACAGGGAGTTCTTGCGCCCCCAGTTGATCGTGCCGTTAAGCACGTCTTCGAGCTTGCCCATGAAAATGTTTTTGTGGACTTGATCTTCTAACGGATCGGAAACGGTTTCCCGTTCGCCAATCGGATACTGCTCGTTAGGAGCATCGGGGTCGATCCTGGTGAGATTGTATTGCATTGCCAAAGCCTCATTGTTTCAGCTTCGCTTGCCGCTTGCGCCGAGCTTCCGGAGCCCAGTCAAGGGCGCCCACTCGGAATAGGTAGACAAGACCTGCCAACAGAATTGCTATGAAAACGAGAGCTTCGACGAATCCGGTCCAGCCGCTTTCGCGGACGGACACAGACCATGCAAAGAGAAAGAGGGCTTCGATATCGAAGATCACGAAGAGCATCGCGACCAGATAGAATTTGGCTGAGAGCCGCAAGCGGGCGCCACCTGTAGGTAGCATGCCGGACTCGAACGGTTCGTTTTTGCTGCGGCCCCAGGCTTTTGACCCGAGGAGGCTGGAAACACCGAGCATGAAGGCACAGAGGCCGACAACGCCTAGAAGGAAAATGGCAAAGCCCCAGTTGTGGGCCATGAGTCCTGTCGCTTCGGGCATGCTGGTAATCCTTAACAGAGAGCAAAAGGTCTCTGAGCTTGAAAAGAAACAAAGCAGTGACGATATGTCGCAGCAATCAATCCCGCTGATTTTATGGCTAAACACCCGGCAAGTAAAATTCCTAGAGCGAAATTATTTAGAGGAATAAGGACATAGCGAGCCCTCGGGGCCCTGTAGCCCTTGACCAATGGGCATTAGCCGGAATTTCGTCAATTATGTTTTGTAGGGAATGTAACGAACATAATGACGGTTAAATGATAATCAATATCGATTGGATTGGGTTTTAAACTGTTTATTCCGCAAGTGTGCAGAAAGTTGCCTTAGATGCGCGTTACTGCAAGTAGCGACGGGGTGGATTTCGGCAGATTTTTCCGGCGCCGATAGCGCAGTGTACCCATGTGATTTGTCTGTCTGACCGCGATCCACTGCTGGGGCGAGTCTGCTCGCGATAGCGTCAGCTCTGTCGACATCGTTTTTGTCTGATCCGCCGCTTTCGCGAGCAGGCTCGCTCCCACAGGGGATGGGGCTGGAGGATTTACGCGCAAAAAAAACGCCCCGAACCAGTCGGGGCGTCAGATGTTCGGCGTAACGGTTTTTAATCAGTCCGCAACGGCCGTTGACTCAAGCGAAGCCGATCAGTGGAACTGTTCTTCTTCGGTCGAACCGGTCAGTGCGGTGACCGAAGACGAGCCACCTTGAATCACAGTGGTCATGTCGTCGAAGTAACCGGTGCCCACTTCCTGCTGGTGAGCCACGAAGGTGTAACCCTTGGCAGCGTCAGCGAACTCCTGCTCCTGCAGCTTCACGTAGGCAGTCATGTCGTTGCGGGCGTAGTCGTGCGCCAGGTTGAACATGCTGTGCCACATGTTGTGAATGCCGGCCAGGGTGATGAACTGGTGCTTGTAGCCCATGGCGGACAGTTCGCGCTGGAACTTGGCGATGGTCGCGTCGTCCAGGTTTTTCTTCCAGTTGAAGGAAGGCGAGCAGTTGTACGACAGCAGTTGGTCCGGGTATTCCTTCTTGATCGCTTCAGCGAAGCGACGAGCCTCGTCCAGGTCTGGCTTGGCGGTTTCGCACCAGATCAGGTCGGCGTACGGCGCGTAGGCCAGGCCGCGAGCGATGGCCTGGTCCAGGCCGGCGCGCACTTTGTAGAAGCCTTCCTGGGTACGTTCGCCAGTCACGAATGGCTGGTCGTACGGGTCGCAGTCAGACGTCAACAGGTCAGCGGCGTTGGCGTCGGTACGGGCCAGGATGATGGTCGGAGTGCCGGCAACGTCAGCAGCCAGACGAGCAGCGGTCAGCTTCTGCACGGCTTCCTGCGTCGGAACCAGTACTTTGCCGCCCATGTGGCCGCATTTCTTCACGGAAGCCAGTTGGTCTTCGAAGTGAACGCCGGCGGCGCCTGCTTCGATCATGCTCTTCATCAGCTCGTAGGCGTTCAGTACGCCGCCGAAACCGGCTTCGGCGTCAGCCACGATCGGTGCGAAGTAGTCGATGTAGCCGTCGTCGCCCGGATTTTTGCCGGCTTTCCACTGGATCTGGTCGGCACGACGGAACGAGTTGTTGATGCGCTTGACCACGGTTGGAACCGAGTCCACCGGGTACAGCGACTGGTCCGGATACATCGATTCGGCGGAGTTGTTGTCTGCAGCCACTTGCCAGCCCGACAGGTAGATCGCCTGGATACCGGCTTTGACTTGTTGCACAGCCTGGCCGCCGGTCAGGGCGCCCATGCAGTTGACGAAATCTTTCTCAGGACGGAAGGCTGGCTTGGCACCCTGGGTAACCAGGTTCCACAGCTTCTCGGCGCCCATTTTTGCAAAGGTGTGCTCAGGTTGAACCGAGCCACGCAGACGGACGACGTCAGCAGCGGAGTAAGTGCGTGTCACGCCTTTCCAGCGCGGGTTTTCAGCCCAGTCTTTTTCGAGGGCTGCAATTTGCTGTTCGCGTGTCAGTGCCATGGGAGATAAACCTCGTCGCGTCTTTATGAAAAGTTGTTCTGCGGTGGAAAATTCCTGCGCTCGCTGACCAGAAGCTTAGGTGGTCAAGTCGGGTTCGGCGGGGGAGGCGACGGGATGAACGATGGGCTCGAGGGGAAGTGAGCAGGTAAGGGCGAACTGGCGGGCGCATTCGGGCGTCGTGGGCCTTGGTGCGAACTTCAGTGTGATGCCGGGTTTACCTAAATACGCTTCCGTCCCTCGGGACAACTTCGTTCCAGTCGGCAACCTCGTCAAACACACCTTGTGGGCGGTACAGACACGAAGCGGTTCGCGGGGTAGGTGCGAACATCGCCTCGAAGGCCCTTGCCAGGGCCCCTGATTAGCGGGAGCGAGGCCATCATGCCTTTGCTTTTTTGGCTCGTCAAACGTTTTGTAGTGCTTTTTTTCAAGCACTACATCTTTGGTCTAATACGACTAATCAGTCAGTTTTCGGTGACTTAGTCCAAAGTGTCGACTTTCACTCGCAGGGTCATGTCATCGCGCCCCTGAGTCGAGTAGCTGCGGGCTACGCCCTGTTTGTCGGCCTGAGTCTGGCGATTCACGCCGGCCAGCAAGATCCATTCGCCCAGGCGCCCGGTGACGGTTGTGTCGGTACTTTGTACGTTCACTACATCGGGACGTTCCTGGCTCATGCGGTCACGGTTGGTACTGATCGACAGGTGGACGATTTCGCCGGTGACGTTGGCGGTGACGTAAAAGCCCTGAGTGACGTTGCGGTATTCGGTCTGACTGCGCAGGTCGCCGTAGGAGTCCGACTGGGTGCTGGTCAGTGGCACGCTTTGGCCGACCTGGATCAGTGCCGGCATGCCGTCCGTGGCCTGGACTTGTTGAATTCCGCCGTCGCGGCTTGCAGTGCTGCGGCTGATGATGCGCGTCTGGCTCGGTTTGGCGCCGTTCACCGAGTAACCCTGATCGCCCTGTACGTTATTTTCGTTGGTATCGACGGTGATCAGCAGGCGCTTGGGTGCGGTGTCGAGTTGGCCGATCAGTGCCTTAAGTTCGTCGATCTTGCGTTGATCGGCATTGACGATGAGCTGATTGCCGTAGGCGCTGACGGTGCCGTCCTTGCCGACGAAATCCTGCGCCACGGGCAGCATGTCGGCACTGGTGTGGTAATTCAAAGGCACGATTTCGGTGGCTGCCATGACCGAAAAACTGCAGGTCACCAGCAGTGTGGTGAGCAGGGTGCGTAGGGACATATCCGTTATCTCCGCCAACTTCAAAGTGTTGATATTGCCAGTTTGTCGGCCCGGTAGGGGGCAAGTTGAATCGTAGACAGCAAAACGCCCCGGCATCGTGTGATGTCGGGGCGTTTTGCGGTGCTTTTACTGGCGCCTTCGCGAGCAGGCTCGCTCCCACATCAGTTTTGCGTCGTTCGCAAATCAATTGTGGGAGCGAGCCTGCTCGCGAAGGGGGCTCCTCGGTATCAAACCGAATGGCGAACCATGTCCACATGCGGAATCCCTGCTTCCAGGAACTCCTCACTGACCAGGCTGAAACCCAGGCGCTCATAGAACGCCGTGGCTTGAACCTGGGCGCTGAGCATCTGTTGCTTGAGCCCGCGTTCTTCGGCTTCGCCAATCACGGCTTGCATCAGCGCATCGCCGACTTTCAAACCGCGCCAGTCCTTGAGCACCGAAACCCGGCCGACGTGTCCGTCGGGCAGCAGGCGTGCGGTACCAATGGGAAAGTCGCCCTCGAACGCCAGGAAATGCACGGCGGTTGCGTCGTCGGCGTCCCATTCCAGTTCAGGCGGTACGCATTGCTCGGCGACGAACACCGTTTCACGAATGCGCCGAATCTCGGCGTTATCCTTTTGCCAGTCTGCGACACGTACGTGAATCTTATTCATCGGCGAACCCCAGGCTTCCTTGCTTGACCAGCTCGCACAGCAATCCGCGGCCGTCTTCGTCGCTCAGCCAATCACCGAGGTTGTCGACGTGCAGGGCGTCGGCGGCGCAGATCATCTTCAGCAGTTCGCGCAGTTTGCCCGGCAGATAACGGCTCTGGCCGCTGGCGAACAACAGCAGGTCGTCATCGACTTCCGACCACGCCAGGCGTGCGCTCGGGTTACGGATCAGTACGGCGCCTTGCTCCAGCGCACCGAGGACGTCGTCTTCTTCGAGGTCTTCAGGGCCGACCACCAGTTCCGGGTAGCGCGGCTCGGTCATGAACTGGCCGAACCAGGTCAGCAGCAGGCGCTCGTCGCTCATGTGTTCGGCCAGCAGGCTTTTCAGGCGATCAAGGGCGTCGTGCTGAATCTGGTTCGGGTCCGCAGCAGGCAGGGCGTCGGCGTCGGTGTAGCGCTCTTCGTCCGGCAGGAACTGGCTGAGGAAGTCGGTGAAGTGAGTCAGCACTTCTGCGGCGCTCGGTGCGCGGAAGCCGACCGAGTAGGTCAGGCAGTCGTCAACGGCAACGCCGCAATGGGCCAGGCGTGGCGGCAGGTACAGCATGTCGCCAGGCTCCAGGACCCACTCATCGGTCGCTTCGAAATCAGCGAGGATGCGCAGGTCGGCGTGTTGCAGCAGCGGACTATCGGAGTCGCACATCTGGCCGATTTTCCAGTTGCGCTTGCCGTGGCCTTGCAGCAGGAACACGTCGTAGTTGTCGAAGTGCGGACCGACGCTGCCACCCGGCGCGGCGAAGCTGATCATGACGTCGTCGATACGCCAGCTCGGCAGGAAGCGGAAATGTTCCAGCAGTTCGCTGACTTCCGGTACGAACTGGTCGACGGCTTGAACCAGCAGGGTCCAGTCGCGCTCCGGCAATTTGCTGAATTCATCTTCGGCAAACGGGCCGCGACGCAATTCCCATGGGCGCTCGCCGTTCTCGATGATCAGGCGCGATTCGACTTCTTCTTCCAATGCCAGGCCAGCCAGTTCGTCGGCGTCGATCGGGCTTTCGAAATCTGGGATCGCCTGACGGATCAGCAGTGGTTTTTTCTGCCAGTAGTCGCGCAGGAATTCCCGTGCCGTGATGCCGCCCAGAAGTTGTAGAGGAATGTCAGGATTCATGTGTAACCTATTGAAAAAAAGCACTTTTCATACGGGAATAAAAACGCCCGGCGCGGCCGGGCGTCTTAAAGGGGTCCAGCGGTCGATCAGATGCGTTTGGCTTGCGCTACAGCGTTACCGATGTAGTTGGCCGGGGTGAGCAATTTCAGCTCGGCCTTGGCCGCGGCTGGCATGTCCAGGCCGTCGATGAAAGTCTGCAGTGCTTCGGGGCTGATGCCCTTGCCACGGGTCAATTCTTTCAGCTTCTCGTACGGGTTTTCGATGTTGTAGCGACGCATCACGGTCTGGATCGGCTCGGCCAATACTTCCCAGCACGCGTCCAGGTCAGCGGCAATCTTCTGCTCGTTGAGCTCCAGTTTGCTGATGCCTTTGAGGCTGGCTTCGTACGCGATTACGCTGTGGGCGAAGCCGACACCGAGGTTGCGCAGTACGGTAGAGTCGGTCAGGTCGCGCTGCCAGCGGGAGATTGGCAGCTTGCTCGCCAGGTGCTGGAACAGTGCGTTGGCAATGCCCAGGTTGCCTTCGGAGTTTTCGAAGTCGATCGGGTTGACTTTGTGCGGCATGGTCGACGAGCCGATTTCGCCAGCGATGGTGCGCTGTTTGAAATAACCCAGGGAGATGTAGCCCCAGATATCACGGTCGAAGTCGATCAGGATGGTGTTGAAGCGTGCAATCGCGTCGAACAGTTCGGCAATGTAGTCGTGCGGTTCGATCTGCGTGGTGTACGGGTTGAAGCCCAGGCCCAGCTCGTCTTCGATGAAGGCGCGGGCGTTGGCTTCCCAATCGATCTCAGGGTAGGCCGACAGGTGAGCGTTGTAGTTGCCGACAGCGCCGTTGATCTTGCCCAGCAGCGGCACGGCAGCGACTTGAGCGATCTGGCGTTCGAGGCGGTAAACCACGTTCGCCAGTTCTTTGCCCAGGGTGGTCGGCGAGGCTGGCTGGCCGTGGGTGCGCGACAGCATCGGTACGTCGGCGAAACGGATCGCCAGTTCGCGGATGGCATTGGCGGTCTGGCGCATCAGCGGCAGCATCACGTCATCACGGCCTTCGCGCAGCATCAGGGCGTGGGACAGGTTGTTGATGTCCTCGCTGGTGCAGGCGAAGTGGATGAACTCGCTGACCTTGGCCAGTTCCGGCAGCTTGGCGGCTTGTTCTTTGAGCAGGTACTCGATGGCTTTGACGTCGTGGTTGGTAGTGCGCTCGATCTCTTTGACGCGCTCGGCGTGCTCCAGAGAGAAGTTTTCCGCCAGGGTGTTCAACACCGCATTGGCTTCGGCGGAGAACGCCGGCACTTCGCTGATGGCAGGGTGAGCGGCCAGGCGCTGGAGCCAGCGCACTTCAACCAGAACGCGGGCACGGATCAGGCCGTACTCGCTGAAAATTGGGCGCAGGGCCTGGGTTTTGCCGGCGTAGCGGCCGTCAACAGGGGAAACCGCAGTGAGCGAAGAAAGCTGCATGGGGTGTTCTCGGACAGTCGGGCAACGAAATGGGGCGCGTATCATACATGAAAAAATCCGCCGGTCCGTCGCCAACTGACCGGCGTATTACGCGTAGTGCTAAGTCTGGATCTGTCGATGCGGGTTATTCGTTACGCATCAAGGGGTAAAGCTCTTTCAGCAATTTGCGGCGGCTGATCACCAGCTGCCAGCGATGCCCGCCCAATTGTCGCCACAGGCGCGCCGAACGAATGCCGGCCAGCAGCAAGGCGCGAATTTTCGAGGCGTTGCTCGGCTGCTGCAGATTGCGCATGTCGCCGTGCACCTGGATGCGCTGGCGCAGGGTGCTGAGGGTGTCCTGATACAGCGCACCGCAGGCGGCCACCACGTTTTCGTGGGCCGGGCCGAAATGTTCGACCTGGGACTGAATTTGCGGCAGACGCTTGCCGATGATGTCGAGCATGTCGCTGCGCTTGGCCAGCTGGCGCTCAAGTCCGAGCATGGCCAGTGCATAGCGCAATGGCTCGCGCTGCAGGGCGCTCGGGTCGCGTTCAAGGGCGCCGATCAACGCGCGATAACCTTCGCGCAGATTGAGGTCGTCGCCGCCGTAGACTTCAAGGGTGTCCTTGGGGTCACGAATCAACAGGCTGCCGAGCATGCAGGTCAAGCCTGCCTCGCTGGTCTGGCCGGTCTTGGCGATCTTGTCGACCAGCACGGCGGCAAGAAACACGCCGCCCAGCGCCGTCAGTTGTTCCTGGGTGGGGGTCATTGGGCCTGACCTTTGCTGGTCCATGGTTCTGCCACTTCAATGACGCCGCCGCCTAGGCAGATGTCGCCATCGTAGAACACCACCGATTGACCCGGCGTGACCGCGCGTTGCGGATCATCGAACGTCGCGCGGTAGCCGGTGGCGGTCTTTTCCAGGGTGCAAGGCTGGTCTCTCTGGCGATACCGCACTTTGGCGGTCAACTTGCGCGGCTGGCTCAGGTCGATCGGGTTGACCCAATAGATGTCCGAAGCGAGCAGGGCGCGGGAGAACAGCCACGGGTGATCGTTGCCCTGGCCGACGATCAGCTCATTGTGCTCCAGGTCCTTGATCAGCACGTACCACGGCTCGTCACTGGCGTCTTTCAGGCCGCCGATGCCCAAGCCCTGGCGCTGGCCGATGGTGTGGTACATCAGGCCGTGGTGACGGCCGATGATTTCACCTTCGGTGGTTTTGATTTCGCCCGGTTGCGCCGGCAGGTACTGCTTGAGGAAGTCGCTGAAGCGGCGTTCGCCGATAAAGCAGATCCCGGTGGAGTCCTTTTTCTTCGCGGTCGCCAGTTCGTATTTCTCGGCAATCGCGCGCACTTGCGGTTTTTCCAGTTCGCCGACCGGGAACAGGGTCTTGGCGATCTGCTCACCGCCAACGGCGTGCAGGAAGTAGCTCTGGTCCTTGTTCGGGTCCAGGCCCTTGAGCAGTTCGGTGCGGCCGTCGATGTCGCGGCGACGCACGTAGTGACCGGTGGCGATCAGGTCGGCGCCGAGCATCATGGCGTAGTCGAGGAACGCTTTGAACTTGATTTCACGGTTGCACAGGATGTCCGGGTTCGGCGTGCGTCCGGCCTTGTATTCGGCCAGGAAATGCTCGAACACATTGTCCCAGTACTCGACGGCGAAGTTGGCGGTGTGCAGCTTGATGCCAATCTTGTCGCACACGGCCTGGGCGTCCGCCAGGTCGTCCATGGCGGTGCAGTATTCCGTTCCATCGTCTTCTTCCCAGTTCTTCATGAACAGGCCTTCCACCTCATAACCCTGCTCGATCAGCAGGAGGGCGGAAACGGAAGAGTCCACGCCGCCGGACATGCCGACAATGACGCGCTTCTTTTGTGTGTCAGAAGGGGCTGGATCACGCATAGGGATTCAATGAGTGTCTTGAAAAAGGACGCGATTCTAGCAGGCTCAAGCCCGCAAGGCTAAAGAGAAGGACGGATCAATTCGAGGCTGAAGTGCTGACCGCCCAGATAGTCGTCGATGCAGCGGATGATCAGCTCGCTGCGCCAGTTGTCGCGCTGCTCGATTAATTCGTCGCGGGTCAACCACTTGGCGCCGACGATGCCGTCGTCCAGTGGGTAATCCGGGTGGTGTTTCAGAGGCTTGGCGATGAAGCAGACCCGTTGGTAAGTCACGCCGTTGCTCGGGGCTGTGTAGAGATAAATGCCCAGTACACCGGTGGGTTCGACGTCCCAGCCGGTTTCCTCGAGGGTTTCGCGCACGGCGGCTTCAATCAGGGTTTCGTCCGGATCGAGATGCCCGGCGGGCTGGTTGAGCACATTGCGCCCGGCCTTGTGTTCTTCAACCATCAGGAAGCGGCCGTTGTCTTCGACGATGGTGGCGACGGTGATGTGGGGTTTCCAGTCCATGTGTTGCCCTCGATTCTGAATGTTGAAATACATACTCTGTAGGAGCTGGCTTGCCAGCGATAGCGGTAGGCCAGTCACCACTAATGTTGAATGGTAGGCCGCCATCGCTGGCAGGCCAGCTCCCACAGGGTTTTGTGTGTCTACAAAAGCCACAAACACAAACCCCGGCACGAGGCCGGGGTTTGTGTTGCTTCCTTACAGCCTTACACCAGCGCAGCAATCGCCGCGTTGAGCGTGGCGCTTGGGCGCATGGCTTTGCTGATCAGCTCGGCACTGGCGTGGTAGTAACCGCCGATGTCGACTGGCTTGCCCTGAACGGCGTTGAGCTCGGCAACGATGGTTGCTTCGTTCTCGGTCAGGGTCTTGGCCAGAGTCGCAAACTGCGCTTGCAGTGCAGTGTCTTCAGTCTGGGCAGCCAGGGCTTGAGCCCAGTACAGCGCCAGGTAGAAGTGGCTGCCGCGGTTGTCGATGTTACCGACTTTGCGCGATGGCGACTTGTTGTTGTCCAGGAACTGGCCGGTGGCCTGGTCCAGGGTCTTGGCCAGAACCAGCGCCTTTGGATTGTTGTAGGTCACGCCCAGGTGTTCCAGGGATGCGGCCAGTGCCAGGAATTCACCCAGCGAATCCCAGCGCAGGAAGTTTTCTTCCAGCAGCTGCTGAACGTGCTTCGGAGCCGAACCGCCGGCGCCGGTTTCGAACAGGCCACCGCCATTCATCAGTGGCACGATCGACAGCATCTTGGCGCTTGTGCCCAGTTCCATGATCGGGAACAGGTCGGTCAGGTAGTCGCGCAGTACGTTGCCGGTCACCGAAATGGTGTCCTTGCCTTCGCGGGTGCGCTGCAGGGTGTACTTCATTGCGTCGACCGGTGCCATGATCTGGATGTCCAGACCGACAGTGTCGTGATCCTTCAGGTAAGCCTGAACTTTCTCGATCACCACGCCGTCGTGGGCGCGCATTGGGTCCAGCCAGAAGATCGCCGGGGTGCTGCTGGCGCGAGCACGGTTGACGGCCAGCTTGACCCAGTCCTGGATCGGCGCGTCTTTGGTCTGGCACATGCGGAAGATGTCGCCGGCTTCAACCGACTGTTCCAGCAACAGGGTGCCATTGGTGTCGGTCACGCGGACCACGCCGTTGGTCTTGATCTGGAACGTCTTGTCGTGGGAACCGTACTCTTCGGCTTTTTTCGCCATCAGACCGACGTTCGGCACGCTGCCCATGGTAGTTGGGTCGAAAGCGCCGTTTGCCTTGCAGTCTTCGATGACCGCCTGGTAGATGGTGGCGTAGCAGCGATCCGGGATCACAGCCTTGGTGTCGTGCAACTGGCCGTCGGTGCCCCACATTTTGCCGGAGTCACGGATCATGGCCGGCATCGAGGCGTCGACGATAACGTCGCTCGGCACGTGCAGGTTGGTGATGCCTTTGTCGGAATTGACCATCGCCAGGGAAGGGCGAACGGCGTAGACCGCCTGAATGTCAGCTTCGATCTGCGCTTGCTGCTCGGCCGGCAGGGCCTTGATGCGAGCGTACAGGTCGCCGATGCCGTTGTTCAGGTTGAAGCCGATCTGGGCCAGCACGTCAGCGTGCTTGGTCAGCGCGTCTTTATAGAACTCGGCAACGATCTGGCCGAACATGATCGGGTCGGAGACCTTCATCATGGTGGCTTTCAGGTGAACCGACAGCAGCACGCCTTGCGCCTTGGCACTTTCGATTTCAGCGGCAATGAATGCGCGCAGAGCGTTTTTGCTCATGACGGCGCAGTCGAGGATCTCGCCCGCCTGAACGGTAGTTTTTTCTTTCAGGACGGTGGTGGTGCCGTCTTGAGCGATCAGTTCGATCTTCACGGCGCCAGCGGCGTCGATCAGGGCAGCTTTTTCGCTGCCGTAGAAATCACCGGTGCTCATGTGCGCGACGTGGGACTTGGAGTCCGCAGCCCAGGCGCCCATTTTGTGCGGGTGCTTGCGTGCGTAGTTCTTGACCGACAGTGGGGCGCGACGGTCGGAGTTGCCTTCACGCAGAACCGGGTTCACGGCGCTGCCCTTGACCTTGTCGTAACGGGCCTTGGTTTCTTTGTCGGCGTCGCTGGTCACGGTTTCCGGATAGTCCGGCAGTGCGTAGCCCTGGGCTTGCAGTTCTTTGATCGCGGCTTGCAGCTGCGGAACCGAGGCGCTGATGTTGGGCAGCTTGATGATGTTGGCTTCAGGCGTAACGGCCAGGTCGCCCAGTTCGGCGAGGTGGTCGGCTACGGCTTTGTCGCCCAGTTGCTCGGGGAAGCTGGCCAGGATGCGCCCTGCAAGAGAGATATCGCGGGTTTCCACGGCGATATCAGCCGAGGCGGTGAACGCCTCTACGATAGGCAACAGTGAATAGGTGGCGAGGGCTGGGGCTTCGTCGGTGAAGGTATAGATGATCTTCGAGCGGGTGGGCATATTCGGATTAACTCTCTCTTCTTTGCTAAAGCGTGCGCAGAAACTCGAGGGGCGCCGGGTAAGCGCGTTCGTTCAAAGTCATCCATGAGCCGAATATCGAGGTTTCGTTGCTGTGATGTTGGGTGCATCAGTAGGGCGTCAAGCAGCCGGACTGCGGTAACAGGCCGGCCTGTCGAGCTGAAAGCCTCATCATAGAGCCTTTCGGTCGTCGTGACCCTTTGGTCAGCGGCGGCATTATACATAGGTAGCTGGCAATCTGCCGATGGTTCATACGCAACGAATCTCGTCCATTGGTCTAAAGGTCGCAGGGGCGAGTGGCGCGCGTCGTCATTCGTCGTGCTGGAGTTTGGCGCTTTTCCCTTTGCTTTCAGGCTTGTAGCGCGTGAGTTGTGCGGCTTTGCGGCAGATGGATGGAACAGAGGGTTTGCGCGCCGATTCAACTGGGTTACGCTCGAACCAAGCCAGATGTTCAATCCAATCAATGGAGTTCAGCATGGGTTACAAGAAGATTCAGGTTCCGGCCGTCGGCGACAAAATCACCGTCAATGCAGACCATTCTCTCAATGTTCCTAATAACCCGATCATCCCCTTCATCGAAGGTGACGGCATTGGTGTCGACATCAGTCCGGTCATGATCAAGGTTGTCGATGCTGCTGTGAAAAAGGCTTACGGCGGCGAGCGCAAGATTTCCTGGATGGAAGTGTACGCCGGGGAAAAAGCGACTCAGGTTTACGATCAGGATACCTGGCTGCCTCAGGAAACCCTGGACGCGGTCAAGGATTACGTGGTGTCCATCAAAGGCCCGCTGACCACGCCGGTCGGTGGCGGCATCCGCTCGCTCAACGTCGCGCTGCGTCAGCAACTCGACCTCTACGTCTGCCTGCGTCCGGTGCGCTGGTTCGAAGGCGTGCCTAGCCCGGTCAAGAAGCCAGGCGACGTCGACATGACCATCTTCCGCGAGAACTCCGAAGACATTTACGCCGGCATCGAGTGGAAGGCCGGTACGCCGGAAGCGACCAAGGTCATCAAGTTCCTGAAAGAAGAAATGGGTGTCACCAAGATTCGTTTCGACGAGAACTGCGGTATCGGCGTCAAGCCGGTCTCCCTGCAAGGCACCAAGCGTCTGGCGCGCAAGGCACTGCAATATGTGGTCGACAACGATCGTGATTCGCTGACCATCGTGCACAAAGGCAACATCATGAAGTTCACCGAGGGTGCCTTCAAGGAATGGGCCTATGAAGTGGCGGCCGAGGAGTTCGGCGCGACCCTGCTCGACGGTGGTCCGTGGATGCAGTTCAAGAACCCGAAAACCGGCAAGAACGTCATCGTCAAGGATGCCATCGCCGACGCCATGCTCCAGCAGATCCTGCTGCGCCCGGCCGAGTACGATGTGATCGCGACCCTGAACCTGAACGGCGACTACCTCTCCGACGCCCTCGCGGCGGAAGTGGGGGGTATCGGTATCGCGCCAGGTGCCAACCTGTCCGACACCGTGGCCATGTTCGAAGCCACCCACGGTACTGCACCAAAGTACGCCGGCAAGGACCAGGTCAACCCGGGCTCGCTGATTCTGTCCGCCGAAATGATGCTGCGCCACATGGGCTGGACCGAAGCGGCCGACCTGATCATCAAGGGCACCAACGGCGCGATTTCCGCCAAGACCGTGACCTATGACTTCGAACGTCTGATGGATGGTGCCAAGCTGGTTTCTTCTTCCGGCTTCGGCGATGCACTGATCTCGCACATGTAAGCGAACGCCAGGCATGAAAAAAAACCGCCCGGCTCAAGCGATTGAGTCGGGCGGTTTTTTATGAGTGGATGGTGGTGCGGTCTCAGGCCGTAACGGTCGATTGTGCGGTGGAGTTCACGGTTTTCGAAGCATCCACAGGGTTGCAGATGTTGATCGCATGCAGGCCCTTGGGTCCCTGGATGATTTCGAATACCACGGCTTGTCCGGCCTTCAGGGTCTTATAGCCATCCATCTGGATAGCCGAGTAGTGAACGAACAGATCTTCTGTCTTGCCGTCCTCATTGATGAACCCGAAACCCTTGGCATTGTTGAACCATTTGACCTTGCCACTGACCTTGACGCCTGACATATCCATATCCCTCTGCAACAGACTCCATCACTGGAGTATCATCCAGTTCATCCGCAGTCACTTCTTAGAAAAAAGTTGACTCCGCGGACCTTTTTTACCCACTGTGGGCTCTATTGTTTGTAACACCCTTTTGCCGATAGTCAAGTTGACCCGGCAGTCGGAGTTGAAAACGCTGATAGCCGCCCCCACCACTGTATATGAACAACAGACGAACCTTTCTTTCCATGCATGCAATCAGCCAGATTCGACTAACATTCAATCAGGATCGCCCGACTCTCCAGAAAGATCGCCCGGAGGAACACGACGACGATTCCGCAGGCATTGCTGTTCAGGAGGCGAAGCCTGCTTTACAGGCGCCGCCAATGTACAAGGTGGTTTTGTTCAATGATGACTACACACCGATGGATTTCGTCGTCGAAGTGCTCGAGGTGTTTTTTAACCTGAATCGCGAGCTGGCGACCAAGGTCATGCTGGCCGTTCATACAGAAGGACGGGCAGTATGTGGAGTGTTTACCCGCGACATCGCCGAGACGAAGGCCATGCAGGTCAACCAGTACGCCAGGGAAAGCCAGCATCCGCTACTCTGTGAAATCGAGAAGGACGGTTAATCGCCGACCACTTGGGTATGAGGTGAAGCTATGTTAAACCGCGAGCTCGAAGTCACCCTCAATCTTGCCTTCAAGGAGGCCCGTTCGAAGCGTCATGAATTCATGACCGTCGAACATCTTCTGCTGGCCCTATTGGACAATGAGGCTGCCGCCACTGTTTTACGTGCGTGCGGCGCAAACCTCGACAAACTCAAGCATGACCTGCAGGAGTTCATCGACTCCACCACGCCATTGATCCCCGTGCATGACGAGGATCGTGAAACCCAGCCAACCCTGGGCTTCCAGCGTGTACTGCAACGTGCTGTGTTTCACGTACAGAGCTCGGGCAAACGCGAAGTGACTGGCGCCAACGTGCTGGTCGCGATCTTCAGTGAGCAAGAGAGTCAGGCGGTGTTCCTGCTGAAACAGCAGAGCGTTGCGCGCATTGATGTCGTCAACTATATCGCCCATGGCATTTCCAAAGTGCCAGGGCACGGCGATCACTCTGAAGGTGAGCAAGATATGCAGGATGACGAGGGCGGTGAGTCTTCATCTTCAGGCAATCCCCTGGATGCTTATGCCAGCAACCTCAATGAACTCGCGCGCCAGGGTCGTATCGATCCGTTGGTAGGTCGTGAGCTGGAAGTCGAACGCGTTGCGCAGATTCTGGCGCGTCGTCGCAAAAACAATCCGCTGCTGGTGGGTGAGGCGGGCGTGGGTAAAACCGCGATCGCCGAAGGCCTGGCCAAGCGCATTGTCGACAACCAGGTGCCGGACCTGCTGGCCAACAGCGTGGTTTACTCCCTTGATCTCGGCGCGTTGCTGGCCGGGACCAAATACCGCGGTGATTTCGAGAAGCGCTTCAAGGCGTTGCTCAATGAGCTGAAAAAACGCCCGCAGGCAATCCTGTTCATCGACGAAATCCACACCATCATCGGTGCGGGTGCCGCGTCCGGTGGCGTGATGGATGCCTCGAACCTGCTCAAGCCATTGCTGTCGTCCGGTGATATCCGTTGCATCGGCTCGACCACCTTCCAGGAATTCCGCGGGATTTTCGAGAAGGACCGTGCCTTGGCCCGGCGCTTCCAGAAGGTCGACGTGTCCGAGCCTTCGGTGGAAGACACCATCGGTATTCTGCGTGGCCTCAAGGGTCGTTTCGAGAGCCATCACAATATCGAATACAGCGATGAAGCCCTGCGCGCGGCTGCCGAACTGGCCTCGCGCTACATCAATGACCGTCATATGCCGGACAAGGCCATCGACGTCATCGACGAGGCGGGTGCCTATCAACGCCTGCAGCCGGTCGAGAAGCGTGTAAAACGCATCGAAGTGCCGCAAGTTGAGGACATCGTCGCGAAAATCGCGCGGATCCCGCCGAAGCATGTCACCAGTTCCGATAAAGAGCTGCTGCGCAACCTTGAGCGTGACCTGAAGCTGACGGTGTTTGGTCAGGATGCAGCGATTGACTCGCTGGCAACGGCGATCAAGCTGTCCCGTGCCGGCCTGAAGTCGCCTGACAAGCCTGTTGGTTCGTTCCTGTTCGCCGGGCCTACCGGTGTCGGTAAAACCGAAGCGGCGCGCCAGTTGGCCAAGGCTTTGGGTGTCGAGCTGATTCGCTTCGATATGTCCGAGTACATGGAGCGTCACACCGTATCGCGTCTGATTGGTGCGCCTCCGGGCTATGTCGGGTTCGATCAGGGCGGTTTGCTGACCGAAGCCATCACCAAGCAGCCTCACTGCGTGCTGTTGCTCGATGAGATCGAGAAGGCGCATCCGGAAGTCTTCAACCTGCTGTTGCAGGTGATGGACCACGGTACGCTGACCGATAACAACGGGCGCAAAGCGGACTTCCGAAACGTAATTGTCATCATGACGACCAACGCCGGTGCCGAAACTGCAGCGCGTGCTTCGATCGGTTTCACCCATCAGGACCACTCGTCCGATGCGATGGAAGTGATCAAGAAGAGCTTCACGCCGGAGTTCCGCAACCGTCTGGACACCATTATCCAGTTTGGTCGCCTCAGCCATGAGGTCATCAAAAGCGTGGTGGACAAGTTCCTTACCGAACTTCAGGCGCAGCTGGAAGACAAGCGTGTATTGCTGGAAGTCACCGATGCCGCCCGCAGCTGGCTGGCGGCCGGGGGTTACGACTCGGCAATGGGGGCTCGACCAATGGCTCGCTTGATCCAGGACAAGATCAAGCGTCCACTGGCGGAGGAGATTCTCTTTGGCGAGCTGGCCGAACATGGCGGTGTGGTGCACATCGACATCAAGGACGGCGAGCTGACCTTCGACTTCGAGACTACGGCCGAGATGGCCTGACGTTAAACCGTTGCAAAGCAGAAGGGCGCCGATTGGCGCCTTTTTGCTGTCTATCAAATCGCAGCCAAACAAAAACGCCCGGCATCAGCCGGGCGTCTTGTATTGACTTGATTAGCGAGCGCGGTAAGTGATGCGCCCTTTGCTCAAGTCATAGGGCGTCAGCTCGACGCGCACTTTGTCACCGGTAAGAATACGGATGTAGTTCTTGCGCATCTTGCCGGAAATATGCGCGGTTACGACGTGCCCATTTTCCAACTCCACGCGAAACATGGTGTTGGGCAGGGTGTCGACGACAGTGCCTTCCATTTCGAAGCTGTCTTCTTTCGACATGCAGTAAAGCCCTCGGTGTCCAGTGAATGGCCCGGTGCAACTGCGCCAGGCAAAAGCGGCGTGCATTGTGCCCGAAAAGTGGGGGTCAAGCCAAGGGGTTTACGGTGCGCTCTAGTTCAGAACGACCCAGCGCTGGTTAATGAGCAGCTCTATGGGGCGGTATTGCGTCTTGTAGCTCATTTTTTTGCAGTTTTTGATCCAGTAGCCCAAGTAGACCGCATCCAGTCCCAGTCGTCGGGCCTCGGCGATTTGCCAGAGGATCGCGTAGCGCCCCAGGCTGCGTCGTTCTTCTGCGGGTTCATAGAAGGTGTAGACCGCCGAAAGGCCGTTGGGCAGCAGGTCGGTGACGGCGATCGCCAGCAACCGTCCGTCGAGACGAAATTCGTAGAAACGGGAAAACGGCAGGTCGCGCACCAGGAAGGTAGAGAATTGATCGCGGCTGGGTGGGTACATGTCGCCATCGGCGTGGCGTTCTTCGATGTACCGTTGATAGAGATCGAAATACTCTTCGCTAAAGCCCGGCTTGGCCGGTCGCACTTGCAAGTCGGCGTTGCGCTTGAAGATTCGCTTCTGCTGACGGTTGGGGGTGAATTGTCCTACAGGGATGCGCGCGGGCACGCAGGCATTGCAGTTCTGGCAATGGGGCCGATATAGATGATCGCCACTGCGACGAAAACCCATTTCCGACAGGTCTGCGTAGACATGCACGTCCATGGGCTGGCTAGGGTCAAGGAACAGGGTCGTGGCCTGCTCCTCAGGCAGATAGCTGCAAGAGTGGGGCTGAGTGGCATAGAACTTCAAGCGCGCCAACTCGGTCATGATCAACCCTCGGGATAATGCTTTCGATTAAGTGTAAGCCACGCGCGCAAAAGTCGCTCAGCAAACCCAGGTTGCGCGGCTGGGTTGATCCAGATATTGCGCCAGATAACCGGCAAACGCGCTGCGGGGGATGGCTCGCGCGCCGAGGCTGTGCAGATGGTCGGTAGGCATCTGGCAGTCGATCAGGACAAAGCCCGAGTCTTTCAGATGTCGCACCAGGGTGGCAAAGCCAAATTTGGAAGCGTTGTCGGCGCGGCTGAACATGGACTCGCCGAAAAACATCTGCCCCATCGCCAGGCCATACAGGCCGCCCACCAGTTCGTCCTGGTCCCAGACTTCCACCGAGTGCGCGAACCCGCGGCGATGCAATTCAATATAGGCGTCCTGCATCGCCTCGGTGATCCAGGTGCCGTCGGCATATTCCCTCGGGGCTGCGCAGGCTTTGATCACGGCGGCAAAATCGCGATCGAAAGTCACCTGATAACGTTGCTGGCGCAACAGTTTATTCAGGCTGCGGGAAACGTGCAGTTCGTCGGGAAACAAAACCGTGCGTGGGTCGGGCGACCACCAGAGGATGGGTTGGCCCTCCGAGAACCAGGGAAAGCAGCCGTGACGATAAGCCTGGATCAGTCGATCGGCGGACAAGTCGCCACCTGCAGCCAGCAACCCGTTGGGGTCGCGCATGGCTTTTTCCAGCGGCGGGAAAGTCAGGGTGTTGCGTTGTAACCAAGTCAGCATGGCGTTCGGGCTTGCAGAAGGGGAGGGCGGTGGCGGGCCATCGGCCCGCCTTCAAGTGTGCCGTTAAACAACGGGAATGTCGTCGAGGTATTTTTCCGCGTCCAGCGCCGCCATGCAGCCAGCCCCCGCCGAGGTGACGGCCTGGCGATAGACGTGATCGGCGACGTCGCCGGCGGCAAACACGCCCGCAATGGCGGTAGCGGTGGCATCGCCCTCGCTGCCGCCCTTCACCAGCAGATACCCGTCGCGCATTTCCAGCTGGCCGACGAACAGGTCGGTATTGGGTTTGTGGCCGATGGCGATGAACACGCCGGCCAAGGCCAGCTCGCGGGTTTCACCGGTCACGCTGTCGCGCAGGCGGGCACCGGTCACGCCGCTGGCGTCGCCCAGCACTTCATCCAGATGCTGGTTCCAGTGCAGGCGGATATTGCCGTTGGCGGCTTTCTCAAAGAGTTTGTCCTGGAGAATTTTCTCGGAGCGCAACTTGTCCCGGCGGTGAATCAGATGAACTTCCCTGGCGATGTTCGACAAGTACAGCGCCTCTTCAACGGCGGTGTTGCCGCCGCCAATCACCGCGACCACTTGATTGCGATAAAAGAACCCGTCGCAGGTCGCGCAGGCGGAAACGCCTTTGCCGGCAAACGTTTCTTCCGACGGCAGTCCCAGGTATTGCGCGGAGGCGCCAGTGGCAATAATCAGCGCGTCGCAGGTGTAAGTGCCACTGTCGCCAGTCAGTTGAAACGGGCGCTGTTGCAACTTGGCAGTATGGATGTGGTCGTAAACGATCTCTGTGGCAAAGCGCTCGGCGTGTTTTTGCATGCGTTCCATGAACACCGGGCCGGTGAGGCCTTCTACATCGCCTGGCCAGTTATCGACTTCGACGGTGGTGGTGAGCTGGCCACCTGCCTGTATGCCGGTAATGACAACGGGTTTGAGGTTGGCGCGGGCGGCATACACGGCTGCGCTGTAACCGGCGGGACCGGAACCCAGAATGATCAGGCGGTGATGCTTCGCTTCGCTCATAAAAACACCTCATAAGCCTTTGTCACAAAAGAGAATGCATGCTCAAATTGAGTCGCATGTAATGTGCTTTTGACTATGCTACACCCAAGAATCACAAGCATGGCATCGGGCGTACAAACCCGTACAATGCCTGCCTGTAACAGCGTTTGTAACAAAATAAGCATTGCGCTTCGTGTTTATAAAAGCCGGATTGCAGTGTTAAAAGTAGTCTCAGTTTTGGCTGTCAACTTTTTACCTGCCTGGATTGGGCAGTTTTTTATAGTCAATCAACAGATGGACGCGCCTCGGGCGCAGGAATAGTAGCGTTTTGAAGAAATCCACCGAAGCACCCAAAACAGTCTTGCCGCTCTGGCGTCAGCAATTGCACTACCGCCTCAAGGAAGGTGCATTGATCGCTATTGGCGCTTTGTGCCTGTTTCTGATGATGGCCTTGCTGACCTACGGCAAGGACGATCCGGGCTGGAGCCATAACAGCAAGATCGACGATGTTCAGAATTTCGGCGGTCCGGCGGGCTCCTACAGCGCCGATATCCTGTTCATGGTGCTCGGTTACTTTGCCTACATTTTCCCGATGTTGCTGGCGATCAAGGCCTACCAGATCTTCCGTCAACGTCACGAGCCGTGGCAGTGGAGCGGCTGGCTGTTCTCCTGGCGCCTGATCGGCCTGGTGTTCCTGGTGTTGTCCGGTGCGGCGCTGGCCCATATCCATTTCCACGCTGCGACCGGCCTGCCGGCCGGCGCTGGTGGCGCCCTGGGCGAAAGCCTGGGCGACCTGGCAAAAAACGCCTTGAACATTCAGGGCAGCACGCTGCTGCTGATTGCCCTGTTCCTGTTCGGCCTGACGGTGTTTACCGACCTGTCGTGGTTCAAGGTGATGGACATCACCGGCAAGATCACTCTCGACCTCTTCGAACTGTTCCAGGGCGCAGCCAATCGCTGGTGGGCGGCCCGTACCGAGCGCAAGCAACTGGTGGCGCAACTGCGTGAAGTCGACGACCGCGTGCACGACGTGGTTGCGCCGACCGTCACCGATAAACGCGAGCAGGCCAAGGTCAAAGAGCGCCTGATCGAGCGTGAGCAGGCCCTGAGCAAGCACATGTCCGACCGCGAGAAACAGGTGCCGCCGGTTATTGCGCCGGCGCCGGTCAAGCCCGCCGCTCCAAGCAAGCGAGTCGAAAAAGAGAAACAGGCGCCGCTGTTCGTCGACAGCGCCGTGGAAGGCACCTTGCCGCCGATCTCGATTCTCGACCCGGCAGAAAAGAAACAACTCAATTACTCGCCTGAATCCCTGGCCGCGGTGGGTCACTTGCTGGAAATCAAACTCAAGGAATTCGGCGTCGAGGTCACCGTGGATTCGATCCACCCGGGCCCGGTGATTACCCGTTACGAAATCCAGCCTGCCGCCGGTGTGAAAGTCAGCCGCATCGCCAACCTGGCCAAGGACCTGGCGCGTTCCCTGGCGGTGACCAGTGTGCGGGTGGTGGAAGTGATTCCGGGCAAGACCACGGTCGGTATCGAGATTCCCAACGAGGACCGGCAGATCGTGCGTTTCTCCGAAGTACTGTCGACCCCCGAGTACGACAACTTCAAATCGCCGGTCACGCTGGCATTGGGTCATGACATCGGCGGCAAGCCGGTCATCACTGACCTGGCGAAGATGCCGCACCTGCTGGTGGCGGGTACCACCGGTTCCGGTAAGTCGGTGGGTGTGAACGCGATGATTCTGTCGATCCTGTTCAAGTCTGGCCCGGAAGACGCCAAGCTGATCATGATCGACCCGAAAATGCTCGAATTGTCGATCTACGAAGGCATTCCGCACCTGCTGTGCCCGGTGGTCACCGACATGAAGGACGCGGCCAACGCCCTGCGCTGGAGCGTTGCCGAAATGGAGCGGCGCTACAAGCTGATGGCGAAGATGGGCGTGCGAAACCTGTCCGGCTTCAACGCCAAGGTCAAGGAAGCCCAGGACGCCGGCGAACCGTTGAGCGATCCGCTGTACAAGCGCGAGAGCATCCACGACGAAGCGCCGCTGCTGCAAAAGCTGCCGACCATCGTTGTGGTCGTCGACGAATTCGCCGACATGATGATGATCGTCGGCAAGAAGGTCGAAGAGCTGATCGCCCGTATCGCACAGAAGGCCCGTGCGGCTGGTATCCACTTGATCCTCGCGACCCAGCGTCCGTCGGTTGACGTGATCACCGGTCTGATCAAGGCCAACATTCCGACCCGTATGGCGTTCCAGGTGTCGAGCAAGATCGACTCCCGGACCATCATCGACCAGGGCGGCGCCGAGCAACTGCTGGGCCATGGTGACATGCTGTACATGCCGCCGGGCACCAGCCTGCCGATTCGTGTCCACGGTGCCTTCGTTTCCGACGACGAGGTTCACCGCGTGGTCGAGGCCTGGAAACTGCGTGGCGCGCCGGAATACAACGACGACATCCTCAACGGTGTCGAAGAAGCCGGCAGTGGCTTTGAAGGCAGCAGCGGTGGTGGCGACGGTGACGATCCGGAAGCCGACGCGCTGTACGACGAAGCGGTACAGTTCGTTCTGGAAAGCCGCCGCGCCTCCATTTCCGCGGTTCAACGCAAACTGAAAATCGGCTACAACCGCGCTGCGCGCATGATCGAAGCCATGGAAATGGCCGGCGTCGTGACATCCATGAATACCAACGGTTCGCGTGAAGTCCTGGCCCCTGGCCCGGTACGCGACTGACCGGAATTGAAAAGGGCGGCGTCCTGAGGCGCTGTCCGCACTCCCACGAATATTATGAGGACTCCCATGCGTCTGATCCGCATGCTGTTGCTGCCGGTACTGGCTTTGACCACGCTCCAGGCTCACGCCGATGACAAGGACGTGGCGCGCCTGACTCAATTGCTGGAAAAATCCCAGACCCTGACCGCGCGTTTCTCCCAGCTGACCCTCGACGGCACGGGCACTCAGTTGCAGGAAACCGCAGGTGAAATGTCCCTGCAGCGCCCGGGGTTGTTCTACTGGCACACCAATGCGCCCGCCGAGCAGACCATGGTCTCTGATGGCAAAAAGGTCATCCTGTGGGACCCGGATCTGGAGCAGGCGACCATCAAGAATCTTGATCAGCGCCTGACCCAGACCCCAGCCTTGCTGTTATCCGGTGACGTGTCCAAGATCAGCCAGAGCTTTGACATCAGCGCCAAGGAAGCCGGCGGCGTGATCGACTTCACGCTGAAGCCGAAAACCAAGGACACCCTGTTCGACAGCCTGCGTCTGTCGTTCCGCAATGGTCTGGTGAATGACATGCAACTGATCGACAGCGTCGGCCAGCGCACCAATATCCTGTTCACCGGCGTCAAGGCCAACGAGCCGATTCCGGCATCCAAGTTCAAGTTCGACATTCCCAAGGGTGCCGATGTCATCCAGGAATAACAGATTAACCCACTGATGAATTAACTGTGGCGAGGGAGCTCGCTCCCGCGGGGGCGCGAAGCGCTCCCCAAAAAAGGGACTGCTGCACAGTCCAGCGGGAGCAAGCTCCCTCGCCACAGGTTTCCCGCAAATGTGTAATACGAGGTTTTAAACGCGCGCAATGGACCTGTTTCGCAGTGCCCCGATCGCTCAGCCCCTGGCCGCCCGTTTGCGCGCGACCAATCTGGATGAGTACGTCGGTCAGGAACACGTGCTCGCTCGCGGCAAGCCTTTGCGCGAAGCCCTGGAGCAGGGTGCCCTGCACTCGATGATTTTCTGGGGGCCGCCGGGGGTGGGCAAAACCACGCTGGCGCGATTGTTGGCGGAAGTCTCGGAGGCGCATTTCGAAACGGTCTCGGCCGTGTTGGCCGGGGTCAAGGAAATCCGTCAGGCGGTGGAAATCGCCAAGCAGCAAGCGGCGCAATATGGTCGACGGACGATTCTGTTCGTTGACGAAGTGCACCGCTTCAACAAGTCCCAGCAGGATGCGTTCCTGCCGTATGTCGAAGATGGCACGCTGATTTTCATCGGCGCGACCACCGAAAACCCCTCGTTCGAACTCAACAACGCTTTGCTTTCGCGGGCGCGGGTCTATGTGCTGAAAAGCCTCGACGAGTCGGCGCTGCGCAAACTGGTGCACCGCGCACTGAGCGAAGAGCGGGGGCTGGGCAAGCGCAACCTGACCCTCAGCGATGAAGGCTTCCAGATGCTGCTGTCGGCCGCCGATGGCGATGGCCGGCGTCTGCTCAATCTGCTGGAAAACGCCTCGGACCTGGCCGAAGACAACAGCGAGATCGGCACCGATCTGCTGCAAAGCCTGCTGGGTGATACCCGTCGCCGTTTCGACAAGGGTGGCGAAGCGTTTTACGACCAGATTTCCGCGCTGCACAAATCGGTGCGCGGCTCCAACCCCGACGGCGCGTTGTACTGGTTCGCGCGCATGATCGACGGCGGTTGCGATCCGCTGTACCTGGCCCGGCGTGTGGTGCGCATGGCCAGCGAAGACATTGGCAATGCCGACCCGCGTGCGCTGAGCCTGTGCCTGGCGGCGTGGGAAGTGCAGGAACGCCTCGGCAGCCCCGAAGGCGAATTGGCGGTGGCGCAGGCCATTACCTATCTGGCCTGCGCGCCAAAAAGCAACGCGGTGTACATGGGCTTCAAGACCGCGCTGCGTGCCGCCGCCGAGCACGGCTCGCTGGAAGTGCCGCTGCACCTGCGCAATGCGCCGACCAAACTGATGAAGCAATTGGGCTACGGCGACGAATACCGTTACGCTCACGACGAGCCTGATGCCTACGCCGCCGGAGAAGACTATTTTCCGGAAGAACTCGACCCGATCCCGTTCTATCAGCCTGTACCGCGAGGTCTTGAGTTGAAGATCGGCGAAAAACTCAATCACCTGGCGAAACTCGACCGTTTAAGCCCCCGGCAGCGGAGAAAATAGTGGTTCCCTTGATCATTGCGGTATCCGTCGGCGGGATGGCCGGCACACTGTTGCGCTTTGCAACCGGCAACTGGATCAACGCTAATTGGCCGCGGCACTTCTATACCGCGACGCTGGCCGTTAATATCGTGGGCTGTTTGCTGATCGGCGTTCTATACGGTCTGTTTTTGATTCGCCCGGAGGTGCCCATCGAGGTGCGCGCCGGGTTGATCGTCGGCTTCCTCGGAGGGCTGACGACTTTTTCATCCTTTTCACTGGATACGGTGCGCCTGCTGGAAAGCGGGCAAGTGCCGCTGGCTCTGGGCTATGCGGCCATCAGCGTATTCGGCGGGCTGCTCGCCACCTGGGCCGGCCTGTCCTTGACCAAACTTTGATAACGAGAGACCGACATGCTCGATTCCAAACTGTTACGTAGCAACCTTCAGGACGTAGCGGACCGCCTGGCTTCCCGTGGCTATGCCCTGGATGTCGCGCGCATCGAAGCGCTGGAAGAACAGCGCAAGACCGTCCAGACCCGCACCGAAGCACTGCAGGCTGAACGTAACGCGCGCTCCAAATCCATCGGTCAGGCCAAGCAGCGCGGCGAAGACATCGCGCCGCTGATGGCGGACGTCGAGCGCATGGCGGGCGAATTGAGTGCCGGTAAAGTCGAGCTGGACGCGATCCAGACCGAACTGGACTCGATCCTGCTAGGCATCCCCAACCTGCCGCACGAATCGGTGCCGGTCGGCAAAGACGAAGACGACAACGTCGAAGTACGCCGTTGGGGCACCCCGACTGCCTTTGACT
This sequence comes from Pseudomonas reinekei, assembly GCF_001945365.1. Lineage (GTDB taxonomy): Bacteria > Pseudomonadota > Gammaproteobacteria > Pseudomonadales > Pseudomonadaceae > Aquipseudomonas > Aquipseudomonas reinekei. The sequence continues at coordinate 34,582 of NZ_MSTQ01000012.1, read as the reverse complement.
TCCCGGTTCAGGACCACGTGGCCCTAGGTGAGAAGTTCGGCTGGCTGGACTTCGAAACCGCCGCCAAGCTGTCCGGTGCCCGCTTCGCACTGCTGCGTGGCCCGATTGCGCGCCTGCATCGCGCCCTGGCGCAGTTCATGATCAACCTGCACGTCGCCGAGCACGGCTACGAAGAGGCCTACACGCCTTATCTGGTCCAGGCGCCGGCGCTGCAAGGCACCGGTCAGTTGCCGAAGTTCGAAGAAGACCTGTTCAAGATCGCGCGTGAAGGCGAAGCCGATCTGTACCTGATCCCGACCGCTGAAGTGTCGCTGACCAACATCGTTGCCGGTGAAATCGTCGACGCCAAGCAACTGCCGATCAAGTTCGTCGCTCACACGCCGTGCTTTCGCAGTGAAGCCGGCGCGTCGGGCCGTGACACGCGCGGCATGATCCGCCAGCACCAGTTCGACAAGGTTGAAATGGTGCAGATCGTCGAGCCGTCGCAGTCGATGGAAGCGCTGGAAGGCCTGACCGCCAACGCTGAAAAAGTCCTGCAACTGCTCGGACTGCCTTACCGCACCCTGGCACTGTGCACTGGCGACATGGGCTTCAGCGCGGTCAAGACTTACGACCTGGAAGTGTGGATTCCCAGCCAGGACAAATACCGCGAAATCTCGTCGTGCTCCAACTGTGGCGATTTCCAGGCCCGTCGTATGCAAGCGCGTTTCCGTAACCCGGAAACCGGCAAGCCCGAGCTGGTGCATACCCTGAACGGCTCCGGCCTGGCGGTCGGTCGCACCCTGGTGGCGGTGCTGGAAAACTACCAGCAGGCTGACGGTTCGATCCGTGTACCCGATGTACTGAAGCCGTACATGGGTGGTCTTGAGGTCATCGGCTAAATGAACTATCTGCCGCTGTTTCACAACCTTCGCGGCAGTCGTGTGTTGGTCGTCGGTGGGGGGGAGATTGCCTTGCGCAAATCCCGCCTGCTGGCCGATGCCGGTGCGCTGCTGCGGGTGGTTGCACCTGAAATCGAAGCGCAATTGCGCGAGCTGGTTACCGCCAGCGGTGGCGAGTGCCTGGTGCGTGGCTATGCCGAAGTGGATCTGGACGGCTGCAGGCTGATCATCGCCGCCACTGATGATGAGACGCTGAACGCGCAAGTCTCCGCCGACGCTCATCGGCGTTGCGTGCCGGTCAATGTGGTCGACGCGCCAGCATTGTGCAGCGTGATCTTCCCGGCGATCGTCGACCGTTCGCCGTTGATCATTGCCGTGTCCAGCGGGGGCGATGCACCGGTGTTGGCGCGTTTGATCCGCGCCAAGATCGAAACCTGGATTCCTTCGACCTACGGTCAGCTCGCAGGTCTGGCGGCGCGTTTTCGCCATCAGGTTAAAAAGCTGTTTCCGGATGTGCAGCAACGTCGCGGTTTCTGGGAAGACGTTTTCCAGGGGCCGATTGCCGAGCGTCAACTGGCCGGGCAGGGCGGTGAAGCCGAGCGTCTGCTGCAAGCCAAGATCGATGGTGAAGCGCCCGTGACCACCGGTGAGGTGTATCTGGTGGGTGCCGGGCCGGGCGATCCGGACCTGCTGACCTTTCGCGCCTTGCGCCTGATGCAGCAAGCCGATGTGGTGCTCTACGACCGCCTGGTCGCGCCGGCGATTCTGGAATTGTGCCGTCGTGATGCCGAGCGGGTGTATGTTGGCAAGCGCCGCGCTGATCATGCGGTGCCGCAGGATCAGATCAACCAGCAATTGGTGGATTTGGCCAAGCAGGGCAAGCGCGTGGTGCGTTTGAAGGGCGGCGATCCGTTCATTTTTGGCCGTGGCGGTGAAGAGATCGAGGAACTGGCAGCCCATGGCATCCCGTTCCAGGTGGTGCCGGGGATCACGGCGGCCAGCGGTTGCGCGGCCTACGCCGGGATTCCGCTGACTCACCGCGATCACGCGCAATCAGTGCGGTTTGTCACCGGGCACTTGAAGGACGGCTCTACCGACTTGCCGTGGGCCGACCTGGTCGCGCCGGCGCAAACCCTGGTGTTCTACATGGGGCTGGTGGGCTTGCCGAGCATCTGCGAACAATTGATCAAACATGGTCGCGGTGCGGATACCCCGGCAGCGTTGATTCAGCAGGGCACCACGGTCAATCAGCGGGTGTTTACCGGCACGTTGGCCGACCTTCCACGTCTGGTGGCGGAGCATGAAGTGCATGCGCCGACATTGGTGATCGTCGGCGAAGTGGTGCAGCTGCGAGAGAAACTGGCCTGGTTTGAAGGGGCTCAGGGGCAACTCTGAGCCGGGTGTACCCCTCGCTGGCAAGCCAGCTCCCACCGGTTTTGTGTTGAAGCGACCATCTTCAACATCACATAGATCACTGTGGGAGCTCGCTTGCCAGCGATGGGGCCTTCAAAGCCTGCGTAAACTCAAGCCCTGCGCCAAACCCCTTTGCCGCTCAACCGCTCCCGATCATGGGCTGCGGTGAAGTCCTGTTCCGGCCCTTTAGGCACGACGCCCGTCGGGTTAATGGTCTTGTGGCTGCCGTAGTAGTGATGCTTGATGTGGGTGAAGTCCACCGTTTCGGCAATCCCCGGCCACTGATACATCTCCCGCAGCCAGTTCGACAGGTTCGGATAATCGGCAATGCGCCGCAGGTTGCACTTGAAGTGGCCGTAATACACCGCGTCAAAGCGAATCAGCGTGGTGAACAGGCGAATGTCTGCCTCGGTCAGATACTCGCCCGTCAGGTAGCGATTGGCGTCCAGTATGTGTTCCAGATGATCCAGTTCGGCAAACAACTGATCGAACGCTTCTTCATAAGCCGATTGCGACGTGGCAAACCCGGCGCGGTACACGCCGTTGTTCACCGCTGGATAAATCCGTTCATTGAGCGCATCGATTTCGCCCCGCAGAGGCTGCAGATAGAAGTCCAGGTCATTGCCGGTCAGGTCATCGAACGCGCCGTTGAACATGCGGATAATTTCCGCCGATTCGTTGCTGACAATCCGCTGTTGCTGTTTGTCCCACAGCACAGGCACGGTGACGCGGCCGGTGTAGTCGGCAGTGTCGGCGGTGTAGCGCTGGTGCATGAAGTCGAAGTGATCGAGTGTGTCGCCAGTTGAGCCGTGGGCCTTGTCGAAGGTCCAGCCGTTTTCCAGCATCAGGTAGCTGACCACCGACACATCGATCAGGCTTTCGAGGCCCTTGAGTTTGCGCAGGATCAGCGTGCGGTGGGCCCACGGACAGGCGAGGGACACGTAAAGGTGATAGCGGCCCGCCTCAGCGGCAAAGCCACCGACACCGCTCGGGCCGGGCTGGCCGTCGGCGGTCACCCAGTGACGGCGCTGCGCCTGCTCACGCTGGAACGCGCCGTCCTTGCTGCTTTCGTACCATTTGTCCTGCCAGCGACCTTCGACCAATAAACCCATGTCCATGACTCCTCAACCGATAAGCGTTGAAGAGGAGTTTATGCCTATGAGTTCGAACAAAAAGCGCAAAGATCGGGCGTCAATGATCGGTTAAATCGATTTGTCGCGAGAGGCCCAGTATTTCTCGGCCGTTTCGAACGCTTGCTCACGGCTTTGGCCGAGGCCGCGCAAGGCCAGGGCCATGGTCGAGATCAGGGCCATTTGCGGGTAGCTGTCGACCACATCGCCGCGCCAGACGGCCTTAAGATGCGCCGGGTCAAGGCCGACCGGTTTGACGTGGCGCTGGCTCGACAGTTGCGGCCATTGCTCATCCCAGCTTTCGCCACCGGTGGTGCCGTACAAGTGGCTGTCGGCGTCCGGGTTGATCTCGATCTCGCCGCCATCGCCCTTGACTACGATGGCCGTGTCGCCGAGCAGGCCACTGGCATCGCGGTGCACGGCCTGATAGCCGGGGTGGAAAATGCTTTGCAGGCCGCAGCGTGCGCCCAGCGGATTGAGAATCCGCGCCAACGAATGGATCGGTGAACGCAGGCCGAGGGTGTTGCGCAGGTCGATCATCCGTTGCAGCTGCGGCGCCCAGTCCACCAGCGGCATGAATGCCAGACCGCCGTTGTCGAGCGCCGTGCCGACCTGCTGCCAGTTGCGACACAACGGGATCTTCAGCTCCTCCAGCAATTGCTCGCTGTATAGTCGACCGGCCGTGTGTGCGCCGCCTCCGTGCATGAAAATCCGCACGCCGTTCTGCGCCAGGCACTTGGCGGCCAACAGGTACCACGGCAAATGGCGCTTCTTGCCAGCGTAGGTCGGCCAGTCCAGATCCACCGCCAGTGCCGGCGCTTGCAGGCGTTCGCGCAGGGCTTCGGTGAACCCGGCCATTTCTTCGGCGCTTTCTTCCTTGTGCCGCAGCAGCATCAGGAAGGCGCCGAGCTGGGTTTCCTCGACCTGTTCGTCGAGCACCATGCCCATGGCGGCGCGGGCTTCTTCGCGAGTCAGGTCGCGGGCGCCGCGTTTGCCTTTGCCGAGGATTCGCACGAACTGGGCGAATGGATGTTCGGCAGGGGTTTCAAGGGTCAGCGCTGGATAGTCGGTCATAGGCAATTCGTCGGTTTGGGCAGGCCCGCCAGTTTCGCGGCGAGTTTGGCGGGGGTGCCTTTGAACAGTCGGTTCAGGTGCAGGCTGTTGCCTTTTTCCGGACCGAGCTTCAATGCGGTGTATTTGATCAGCGGGCGGGTGGCGGGCGACAACTGGAACTCGGCGTAGAAACTGCGCAGCAGCTCGAGGATTTCCCAATGTTCGGGGCTCAACTCGATGTCTTCCGCAGCCGCCAGGGCGCTGGCGACCTCAGCCGACCAGTCACTTAGCTCGACCAGAAAGCCGTCCTTGTCCAGTTCGATGACGCGGGCGCCGACCGTTAATGCACTCATAGCCAGCTGTTAACCTTGTCGTGGCGGATCGACAGTTCGACGAAGGCCGGGTAATCGATGGCAGTGGCCCAGTCCGGAACCTCGATGGCGCGGGCCTGGGCGTCTTCGGCCAGAACATAGAGTGGCAGGCCGCGCGCATTCAGCGTCTTGAACGGCGCGGTGCCCGGTTGCAAGGCATAGGCCGCGTCGCCGGACAGCAGCAGCGCATCGCTGGCGCCGATCACGCGCAGGCAGCTGCTCAGGCGGTCGTCACCGAAAGGGGAATGAGACAACACATGCAAAGTCGACATCAGAGGGTGATCACCTGGTCGTAACGGTCAATAAGGGCGGTGATTTCATTGGCAGCGAGCACCTGGGCTTCTTCCAGCGACAGCGCACTCGAGTCCAGGCCACGCTGCGCCGTGCTGTCGGCACAGACGAACAGTTGTTCAACGCCGAACATCGGCAGGGCTTGCAGGTTGGCGCTCAGGTCTTTCTGTTGCAGGGCCTTGGCGTCCTGTTGCGTCGCGAGCTGGAACACGCCGTCATCAAGAAACAGTAAACCGATCGGCAGATCGAAAGCGCCGCCGGCTAGCACGATGTCCAGCGCTTCCCGGGCGCCCGGTCCGGACCATGGGGCCTGGCGGCTGATGATCAACAAGGATTTGGCCATTTTATGCGCCTCCGAAACAGATCAGGCGGTCGGCGTCCTGCACTGCATCGTGCAACTGGCCGAGACCGGACAATTCCCACGGCGCGCCAACGGCGACCGCATCGCGTTGATAGCGTTTGGCTTCTTCCCCGTTGAGCACGCCCCGGCGCAGGGCGGCGGCGATGCACACCACGCCATCGAGTTTTTGCTCGCTGATGAAGGCGCGCCATTGCTTGGGCACGTCCAGTTCATCCTGGGGTGTCACTACGCTGCCGGACGCGTTATAGACGCCATCCTGATAGAAAAACAGCCGGACAATCTCGTGCCCGCCGGCCAGCGCTGCTTGGGCGAACAGCAGGGCGCGGCGTGAGGAGGGCGCATGGGCGGCGGAAAATACGGCGATGGCGAACTTCATGACGGACTCGATCAGCGAAACTGCGGCCATGATAAAGCTTTATCGGCGGGGGGGCTAAATCGATGTTGTCTGTGCGGGCCTCATCGCGGGCAAGCCAGCTCCTACAGCAGATCTGCAATTTGGTGATCGACGCATTCCCTGTAGGAGCGGGCTTGCCCGCGATGGCGGCCGGACAGGCGACTCAAACACTTAGCGGGGCATGTAGCCTAACTGCCAGCGATGGGGGATCTTCAACGATAACAGGCCCAATGCTGCCGCCAGTAATCCACTGGCAAACAGTGCCTTGAGCCCGAAGTGATGCTCCAGCACCGCACCCAGTACGGCGCCAGCGAACATTCCGGTCCAGGGAATCAGTTGCACCCGCCAGCCATTGCGCCGCTCGCCGAGCATCCAGCGACCCAGTCCACGGCCGAAGCGCGACAGAGCGCCGGTGACGTAGGTCAGGCCGACCGGCAAGCCATTCACTTCTTCCACAGCAGCATTGAGCATGCCCATGGCGATGATTGCCGCCAGCAACGCAGGCAGTTGCGTCTCGTATGGCCAGGCCGCAGCAGCGCAGAGCAGGGTGGCGATGCTCAGCAGCAGGGGCAGGGCTCGGCGACGGCCCAGGCGGCTGACAATAATGCCCAGCGCATTGCCAAGGATGAACGTGGCGATGAGGATCACCAGCCGCAAGGTCAAGCCCAGCTCGCCGGCACTGATGGCGACGGCCATGCGGGTGGTGTTGCCGCTCATGAACGAAACAAAATCGCCGCTGGCCATGAAACCGATCGCGTCGGTCATGCCGGCCAACACCGAAAGCATGGCCACCAGGCTCAAGCCGATGCGCCCGCGCCATTTCTGAGTGTGCAGGTGGCCGGGGCTGGCGTGGGGCCGGGTGGCGGAAGGCAGCATGGGCGATGGTGTCCTTGAGCGGTGGTCAGGGTTTGATCCCGTATAAATCGCAATATTCCAGCCAGTCCATGCCGGCCATCTCCGCGACTTCCCGGTGCACCTCGAGGCGCTGGGCTTCGTAATCCTGCGGTGTGGCAGCGGTCAGTTGCAAGGTCAATTCCCAGGCAAACAAACCAAGGCGCTCGGCTTCGGCCTCGAAGGCTTCATGCAAACGCTCGTCGCGAAACTGCGCCAGGGTCTCGCCTTTGGCCTGGGCGAGCAACGGATTGAGGTGGTCGAGTTCGACGCGCAGTTCGGGGCGTTCATCGAGAAACGTGTTCAGTGCCTGTTCGTGTTGCAGCTCGGATGCCGCCATGGTCACTCCTTGAGTACGGATTACGAAGACTGTTTCTTGCTGGCCTTGGCCGCTGCCGCCAGACACTCCAGGGCAAATTGCTCGGTGTAGGTCATCTGGATCGGGGTGGTTTCACCTTTGACGGTGCGCTCGCCGTCGAGGATGTAACGAATGCGTTTGTCGGTGACGCCGATTCGCTTGGCGATCCAGGAGGGTGTCTGACCGATCTGGCTGATCAGTTTGTCAGCGTATTCAGTGGTCGGTTTGTAAAACTCGGCGTTGGGGGTCATGGGGCTTCCAGTCAAAGGTGCGATGCAGCGCAATGGCGCGACAGGGTGCGCGAATCGTCGCGCGGTGTCGCGGTATAAATGAAGTAAAGCAGAACGATACGCGGTGCCACGATGATACAGTCGGCTTTTTCCTGATGAGTGAATGCAATGCGAATTCTGATGGTGGCGCTGGCCGTTACCTTGCTGGCGGGATGCGCGGGCTCGGCAATGAACGAAGCTCGCACCAAGGCCCCGTACAAAACCCTGAACTCGGACAAGCCGGCAAAAGACGTCGTCCGGTGCGTGCAGTTTTCCTGGCAGGACGAAGCGGTATTCGGTGTTGATGCGGCTGCGTACCTGGAGCCCGCCGAGAAAGGTGGCGCCACTGTTTACACCCGTTCGGCGGAGTCTTTCGTGGACGTGACCACCGACGCCTCGGGCACTGTGTTGAGCTACTACGCGCAACAGGACGACTTCGTCGCCAAGCGCCGGTTGGCGGCGTTGGCGACCTGTCTGTGACTTCATGATTGACGCAGGACCTCTGGGAAGCGGGCAAGCCCGCTCCCAATAGGGTTATGTGTTAACTCAGTAATCCAAGCGCTTCTGGAAAAAGAAGTGCTTGTGCCCCGGCGGGTAGTCGGCGATGTGACCGATCTCGCTGTAGCCGCATTTCCTGTAGAAATCCGGCGCCTGGAATTCGAAGGTATCGAGCCACAGGCCGATGCATTTTCGTTCCCGCGCCAGGTCTTCCGCCATCTGCATCAGCTTGCTGCCCATGCCCTGTCCACGGGCCTGTTCCGGCACCGACAGCAAGTCGATGAACAACCACTGATAAAACAATCGGGCGTAGAGTCCGCCGAGAATCTGGTCGTTTTCGTCGCGTACCAGCAGGGCAATGTTTTCGGGTAGGGTGCCGCCGGCTTTTGACGCGTTATAGGCGCGCAACGGCAGCAAAATGGCTTGGCGTTCCTCTTCCGTGGGGGTTGGCGAGAACTCGATTCGTAACGTCATGGCTATGTCCTTATGGCTTTGAACCCCAGCCTAACGTGGACAGCGCCAATTTTCCATCAGTGCACCGGGGGGAACCGTCGCTGGCGCGCAGATGTCATTGATTAAGACGCGTCATCCCGAACGCGACCGATGAGGACACGCCGTGAATATTTTTGAAGCCTTGCGCGAAAGCCACGAACGCCAACGGACCTATGCCAAGGCGCTGATCGAAACCAGCGGCGACACTCCAGAGCGGGTTGAAGCGTACAAACAGCTCAAGGCTGAACTGCAGGCCCATGAAACCGCGGAAGAGCGGCATTTCTATATTCCCTTGATGGAGTTCGACAACGGCGTCGATCTCAGCCGCCATGCGATTGCCGAACACCACGAGATGGACGAAATGATGGAAGAACTGGACGAGACCGAGATGTCCAGCCCGGCCTGGTTGGCGACCGCAAAGAAACTGTCGGACAAGGTTCATCACCACCTCAAGGAGGAGGAGCAGAAGTTCTTCCAGATGGCCGGCAAGCTGCTCGACGACAAACAGAAAGAGACGCTGGCGGGGCAATACGAGAAGGAGTACCGGGCGCAGCTTGATTGAGGCGGCAGGCTTTCACTTAACATGGCCCGTGCCCTTGCGTGGCGGCGAGCTTGTTCGCGTCGGGCTGCGAAGCGGCCCCTGAAATCTCAGGGGCTGGCGAATAGTTGCCAGCGCGGTGCATTGGCGCAGGAGCAAGCTCCTTAGCCAAAGAGAATTGGATTACCCAAACAGGTCTGCGGTCATTCCGGCTCCGACGCATTGAGCGCCTTCCAGCGTCAGCAACAACGCCTTCGCCTCCAGCCCCCCGGCAAACCCCGTCAGCTTCCCCGACGCACCAATCACCCGATGGCAAGGCGCGATAATCGAAATCGGATTCTTGCCATTCGCCGCGCCCACCGCCCGGACCGCACTCGGGTTGCCGATTTGTTCGGCGATCTGGCTGTAGCTACGGGTTTCGCCAAACGGGATGGTCAGCAGCGCGGCCCAGACCTTCTTCTGAAATTCCGTCCCGGAAAAATCCAGCTCCAGATCGAAGCGTTGTCGTGCGCCGGCGAAATATTCGCGTAACTGCCCGGCGGCACGCATCAGGACCGGATTGTCCGGCGCTTCGACCAACGGTCCCAAGCGCACCCGTCCGGGTTTATCGTTTTCCCAGAGGATGGCTACCAGTCTCGAACCGTTCGCCACCAGCTTCAACTCGCCAACCGGGGAGGCCAGGGACGTGCAGGTGTAAGTCATAGCGCCAGCCTCATGGAATTGTTGAACAGGCGTTAAGGATACTGCTTCTGGAGGGAGGCGCAATGCGCAATTCCGACCATACTTGGCTACTGCTTTTGACGGGTTTTCCTACTTTAAAACAAGAAGAGACCGACTCATGAAGTACGAACCTTTTGCCAAATCGCTGATAGCGACCTCGTTGGCGCTCAGTTGCCTGACGGCCCATGCAGCTTCCGTGGCCCCGGTCGCGGCTGAAAATGGCATGGTGGTGACCGCGCAGCACCTGGCCAGCCATGTCGGCGTGGATGTGTTGAAAAACGGCGGCAATGCGGTCGATGCCGCGGTAGCGGTCGGGTATGCGTTGGCGGTGGTGTATCCGGCAGCGGGTAACCTGGGCGGCGGTGGTTTCATGACCATTCAACTGGCCGACGGCCGCAAGACTTTCCTCGACTTCCGCGAAAAAGCCCCTCTGGCGGCTACCCCCGACATGTATCTCGACAAGGAGGGCAATGTCGTACCAGACCTGAGCACCCGTGGTCACCTGGCCGTCGGCGTGCCGGGCACCGTTTCCGGTATGGAACTGGCCTTGAGCAAATACGGCACCAAACCACGCAAGGAAGTCATCGCCCCGGCGATCAAACTCGCTGAAGACGGTTTCGTACTGGAACAGGGCGATGTCGAGTTGCTGGAATATGCCACCGACGTGTTCAAGAAGGACATCAAGGATTCCGGCTCGATCTTCCTCAGCAACGGCGAGCCGATGCAGGTCGGGCAGAAGCTGGTGCAGAAAGACCTCGGCAAAACCTTGCGCGAGATCTCCGAGAAAGGTGCCGACGGCTTCTATAAAGGTTGGGTCGCCGACGCCATCGTCACGTCCAGCCAGGCCAACAAAGGCATCATCACCCAGGCCGACCTCGACAAATACAAGACCCGCGAACTGGCGCCGATCGAGTGCGACTACCGTGGCTACCACGTGGTCTCGGCACCGCCGCCGAGCTCTGGCGGCGTGGTGATCTGCCAGATCATGAACATCCTCGAAGGCTATCCGATGAAGGATCTGGGCTATCACTCGGCTCAGGGCATGCACTACCAGATCGAAGCAATGCGTCATGCCTACGTCGACCGCAACAGCTACCTCGGCGATCCGGATTTCGTGAAAAACCCGATTGCCCATCTGCTGGACAAAAACTACGCGACCAAACTGCGCGAAGCGATCAATCCGCAGAAGGCCGCGGTGTCCAAGGACCTCAAGCCTGGCGTCGCGCCCCATGAGGGCAGCAACACCACCCATTACTCCATCGTCGACAAATGGGGCAACGCGGTGTCGGTGACGTACACCCTCAACGACTGGTTCGGCGCCGGGGTCATGGCGAGCAAGACCGGGGTCATCCTCAATGACGAAATGGACGACTTCACCTCGAAAATCGGCGTGCCGAACATGTACGGCCTGGTGCAGGGCGAGGCCAACGCCATCGCCCCCGGCAAGGCGCCGCTGTCGTCCATGAGCCCGACCATCGTCACCAAGGACGGCAAAGTGGTGATGGTGGTCGGGACGCCGGGCGGCAGCCGAATCATCACCGCGACCTTGCTGACCATGCTCAACGTTATCGACTACGGCATGAACATCCAGGAGGCGGTCGATGCGCCGCGCTTCCACCAGCAGTGGCTGCCGGAGGAAACCAACCTGGAGGCCTTCACCACCAGCCCGGACACGGTGAAGATCCTCGAAAGCTGGGGCCACAAGTTCGCGGGGCCACAGGATGCCAACCATCTGGCGGCGATCCTCGTGGGCGCGCCGTCGCTGGACGGCAAACCGGTTGGCAAGAACCGTTTCTACGGGGCCAACGATCCACGGCGTAATACCGGCTTGTCGCTCGGTTACTGAGGGTTGTGTTCGAGCAGGGACGGACTTATGTTCGTCCCTTGCCTCTCTGAATTTTCAAGGAAGGAATCATGACCACCGCATTGTTAATCATCGACGTCCAGCAGGCCCTGTGTTCAGGCGAATACGAATGCTTCGAAATCGGGCGCGTCATCAACACCATCAACCAGCTTTCTGCGCAGGCGCGCAACGCGGGTGCCCCGGTGGTGTTAATCCAGCACGAGGAAAAGGATAGCCCTTTTGCCCATGAGGCGGCTGGCTGGCAACTGGCTGAAGGGCTGGAGACCTCGTCAAAGGATTTTCGCGTGCGCAAGACCACCGGCGATTCGTTTTACCAGACCAACCTGCAGAAACTCCTGCCGAAAGAAGACTTCGAGCGCCTGGTGATCTGCGGGCTGCAAACCGATTATTGCGTCAACGCCACCGTGCGTCAGGCGTTGAAACTGGGCTACGACGTGGTGCTGGCAAACGACGCGCATTCCACCGTCGACAATGGCAACCTCACCGCCGAAGACATCATTGCCGAGCACAATAAAGATTGGGCGCATTTGACGGGGTCAGTGGCGCGAATCGACGTGATCCCGGCTGCCGAAATTTGCTACTGAAAACACCACATCCCCCTGTTGGAACCGACGTGCTCGCGGCAGCAGTGATTGCTTGATCAACGCTCTGGGAGGCCCCATTGCGCGCGCAACTGCCGGTATTGCGCCTCGGGCAATTGCACCAGCAGCGGCGATTGGCGAGGGGCGAGCCAGTCGAATAATCGGGCGATGTCCGTCGGGTCCATGGCGGTGCAGCCACGGGTTGGCACAGTGGGGCCGCGCCAAATGTGGAAGAAAATGCAGGAGCCTGCAGCGGGGGACGCCGGGGTGTTGTGCTCGATGACAATGCCCTGGCGATACAAGTCATCCCGGCGCCGCATGCGTTCCGAGCTGTTCCAGTCATTCGCCATTGTTGCGCCGTCGACCAGTTGGTCGCTGTGGTCGAGCCCTTGAGCCAGTGTCGCCCACGGGAATAGCAGCAACGCCAGGATTTTGAGCACATTGTTCATGGTGCGAGCGGACCGATGGGGAAGTCCATGACATCCGGCTTCTGCGTCTTTGAGCTGTACGTGAAGTGCCACCACTCGTTGGCGTAACCGGTAAATCCTTCCTTCTCCATGGCACGGCTGAGTCGTTGGCGATTGGCCTTGGCTGCAGCGCTGATCAGCGTCGAATCGGTGTGTGCACGCTCATCGAAGCAATCGAACCCGGTGCCCATGTCGACCGCCCCATCGTGCCAGCGCTGGCCATAATCGGCGGTGCAATCGACCGCGGTAGCGGCCGGCGTCCAGGTGTTGGCGGGCAGGGCGCCCGGGCCGGTCATGGTCAAGTCGACCGTATTGCCTCGGGAGTGGTTGGACACCCGCGCCACGTAGCCCAGACGCCAGAAGTCCTGCTTGTTCACCCGTGGGTAGAACTCGGTCTTGAGCGGGTCACCCGGTTCGGTGGCGAAGCGCCCCATGTCGGCCACGGCACGACTGGGGCGATAGCAATCGAAGACTTTCAAGCCGTAGCCCTCGGCTTTCAGAGCCGCTTGTACCCGGGCCAGTGCTTTGGCTGCATCCGCCGACAACAGACACTCGGCTGCCCGGTAGCCGTCCAGCGGATGGCCGGTGAAGTTGTGGGCGCTGGCATAGCGGATGTCCTGCTCGATGCCAGGGTCGACGCTGCGCAGATATACCATGTGCTCGGGTGTCGACTCGTCGGCCAAACATGACGTCGCAAGGCTCAGGCAGAGCAGATACAGACCGGGTAAACGAAACATCGGGAAAGGCTCCTTGCATGACCAGTCAGCGCATCATGGCTTGAAACCCGCGTTACCTCCATGAAGTTGTTGGTCGGCATGATAGGACGGACGCACCAGCGGACCGGACGCCACATTCTTGAAGCCCATTTTGAAACCTCATGAGGCTTTCCTTTGCAGCAGGTTACTGAACCTGTGGGAGCGAGCCTGCCCGCGAAGAAGGAGTGTCAGCCACCATCAATGTTCACTGGTACGCCGCCTTCGCGAGCAGGCTCGCTTCCACAGGGGGGGCGGTGCTTGCAGGCATTTTTTCGTTGCGGTTGCTAGGCTGTAGATCCCTGAGACCGCAATGGAGCACCCTCATGCCTATCCAGGCCCTGCGCGCCGACGCATCCCACATCGAAACCATTGCCCCGTTGTTCGATGCCTATCGGGGGTTCTACCTTCAACCTTCCAACCTGCCACAGTCCCGTGACTTCATCGCCGAGCGCATTGCCCGAAACGAATCGGTGATCTTCCTTGCCATGGACACCCACGGCGAAGCACTGGGCTTCGTGCAAATGTTCCCGACGTTCTCCTCCATCGACGCGCACCGCACCTGGTTGCTCGGCGACTTGTTCACCACACCTGCCGCCCGGGGCAAAGGCGTCGCCACGCTGCTGATGAACACCGCCCGTGACTTTGCGCGATTGAGCGGCGCCAAGGGCATGACCCTGGAAACCGCCACCGACAACATCAGTGCCCAGCGTTTGTATGAGTCCCTGGGCTATGTGCGCGATCCCGGCTACTACACCTATTGCCTCGATCTGCAGCAAAGTTGAACCCCGGGGTTATTGGAGGCCGTGCAGAAGTGCGGCCTGGGCATCGGCGCTGGTGAGGATGCGATAACGCGTGCTGCGTGAAACATCGCGGTCGCAAAACCGTTCGTACACCGCTTGGAACACACTGCGATTCAACCCCGGCTGTTGTTGCATGCGTGCTGTTCCGGTTGGGTAAAAAACACATCGAGCACTGTCGCCAGTTCGCTTTGATGATCCGGGGCGATGTGGAAAGTGACGCCGGCAATGGTCTGCTGGCGCAGCCGTGAGGTGAGGTAGTTGAGGTGACGCCTGGGGAGCCCCTGGCAAGACAATCCGGTCCATAAACCGTCGGCAAACGGCACGACGCCCGACGTTATCGGCAAGGCGGGTCATACCGTGAATCCGGATGAGGACGGAATGTCTGCAGGTTGCTTACGCCTGGTTGCCGAACACCGGCCGGAAGAAGCTGCGCTCATAGCTGAGGATGCAACGGGTTTCTTCGGCGTACTTGAACGCGGCGATGCATTCCGGGTCGTTCATCGATGTCTGCCGGTAGTGTTCATACGCGGCCAGGCTCGGGAAGGTGAACATGGCCATGGCGATGTTGTTGGCACCCTCGGACGGCAGGAAGTAGCCGTGATGCTGACCACCGAATTTCGCCACCAGCGGTATCCACAGCTTGCCGTAGTGCTCGAACGCTTCGAGCTTGTAAGGGTCCAGCACATATTTGAGGTAGCAGGTGATCATGGGTTTTTCTCTCTGTCGGGGTTAAGAATCTGGCATGAGTTTTCGGCGTTGCGCTAGCGCGGATTCTGCTCCCGGGCAGCGCGAGCAAAATCGATGAAGGCCTTGAGCGTCGCCGGCACATGCCGTCGGCTCGGGTAGTACAAATGCAGGCCCGGGTAGAAGGGACACCAGTCGCCCAGCACTTGGACCAGGCGGCCGTCGGCGATAGGCGCCTTGACCATGTCTTCGAAGATGTAAGCCAAACCGACGCCCTCTAATGCCGGGCCGACCATCAGGCTGACATCGCCGAGGGTCAGCGGGCCGTCGATTTCGATTTCCTGAGTGATCCCGCCCCGTTCGAACTCCCAGCGATAAAGCGAACCACTGGGGAAGCGATGGCGGATGCACGGCAGGCCACGCAAGTCCCCGGGCTTTTTCGGGACGGCGTGCTGCTCGAAGAAGGCCGGTGAGGCCACGACCACTGACCGCATGTAGGCGCCGATGGGCAGCGACACCATGTCGGCCTCCAGGCGCTCGCCGAAGCGCACCCCGGCGTGAAAACCCTCTGCTACCACGTCGACCAGACCGTCATCAGCGACGATCTCCAGATTCACGTCCGGACAGGCTTGCAGGAAACGGGCGGCCAAGGGCAACAGCACCAATTCCGCGGCCTGGCGACCGGCAGTGATCCTGAGATTGCCGGAGGGTTTGTCGCGAAAACTGTTGAGGTCTTCGAGTGCGTCGTCGATATCGCGAAACGCCGGCTTCAATCGCGCGAAAAGACGCTCTCCCGCCTCGGTCAGGCCGACGCTGCGGGTGGTTCGATTGAACAGCCGTACGCCGAGTCGGTTTTCCAGGGTGCGCACTGAATGGCTCAGCGCCGACGGTGTCAGTCCCAGCTCCACCGCAGCCCGGCTGAAATTCAGGTGAGTGGCCACACTCAGGAACGTTGAGAGGTCTGCCGCCGAAGGTGCTTTCATTTGTGAGTGCCTTTCACAAAGCCATGCAAAATTGCTGGGATTATCACATCAGTACTGGAGTTTTAAAGTGGCGTCAACTCATCAAGAAGGCCCGGCAACAACGCCAGGGTCGCTGACAGGAGGAGTTGAAATGCGTACTTGGTTGATTACTGGAGCTTCCCGTGGTTTTGGTACCCTCATCGCAGAACGTGCTCTGCGTGCCGGCGACGCGGTGATTGCCACCGCACGTAAACCCGCAGACGTCATCGCCAAACTGGGCGATCATCCCAACTTGCTGGCCGTGCGCCTGGACGTCACTCGCGAAGAGGAAGCGCATCAGGCCGTCGCGCAAGGCATCAAGCGTTTTGGCCGCATCGATGTGCTGATCAACAACGCCGGTTTCGGCGTGTTGGGCGCGGTCGAAGAAACCAGCGCCAGCGAGACCGAGCGTCTGTTCGCCACCAACGTTTTCGGCTTGCTCAACGTGACCCGCGCGGTACTGCCGCACATGCGCCGCCAGCGTTCAGGGCATGTGATCAATATCTCTTCGATCGGCGGCTATCAGGCTTACATGGGGTGGGGAGTCTACGGTTCCACCAAGTTTGCGGTGGAGGGCATTACCGAGGCTCTGCATCAGGAACTGGCGCCGCTGGGCATCCACGCCACGGTGGTCGAACCGGGCTTTTTCCGCACGGATTTCCTCGACGAGCAGTCGCTGGTGAAAACTGCGCTGGAACTGCCGGACTACGATGCAACCGTTGGTGCGATGCGCAAGTATGCCGAGGCGGCGAACCATGCGCAGCCGGGTGATCCGGTGAAGTTCGCCGAGGCCATGCTGGCCCTGGTCAATGCACCGACACCGCCGCAACGGTTGGCGCTGGGCAGTGATACCGTGGCGCGCATTGAAGCGAAAAACCGTTTTGTTGCCGAGGAGCTGGACGAGTGGAACGAGCTGGCGCTGTCCACTGACTTCAAGGGCTGAAGTCAAACCACAAAACCCTGTGGGTGCGAGTTTGCTCGCGATAGCGGTAGGTCATTCAGCAGTGATGTTGAATGTTCCTCCGTCTTCGCGAGCAGGCTCGCTCCCACTTTTGGATTGCGGTGATTCATGGGCCGCTCAGCGACATTCCATGCAGAAGTAGGGCATGACGTCGGAGCTGGCGTCGTAGCCATTGCTGCCATCGGCGTAATGGTTCTGCCGCAATCGGTCCGAGCCGCCTTCGGCTACGCGAGTGCCGCGCATCGAATTGTAGCCGGCCGCCACGTTGTTTTGCTTCAGTCGATCGGAACCGTCCGAGGCCAGTTGCCGTTCTTTGAGGCGATCGGCGCCGCCTTCGGCGAGTCGGCGTTCTTGCAGGCGATCGGCACCGCCTTCGGCCAGTTGCCGTTCTTTGAGGCGATCGGCACCGCCTTCGGCGAGTCGGCGTTCTTGCAGGCGATCGGCGCCACCTTCGGCCAGTTGCCGTTCCTTGATGCGGTCGTTCGCACCTTCGGCAACGTTGTGGGCAGCGGTGCCGGCACCGCTCGTCGTGGCGCCTGCTTCGGCAGCCTGGGTGTTCGCCGCGATAAAGCCGAGGGCCGAAAAGAGGGCAATTCCTAGTGCAAGTCTTGGGGTGTTCATCATGTTCACCTGGTGAGTCACGGGATTGTTCACGCAACGTTCGGGTTGACATGAATGCCGGGTAATGCAGTTCCGATATTCATGCCAACCATCTTAATTGGCTGAGAAAACACGTCACTTATGCATAGGTTGTCCAGGCGAACATCAAGGTGTTAAAGACTCATACTCAAGTTTGCCCAGGGGCGGACATTGAACCGCTGGCTGAAAAGCTTCGGATGAGTTGCCAAGTCATGCTCAAATGGCGGTCATTTTTTGTGATGGGCGACGGCGGGTCGGGGGTTGTACATGAACAAAGCGACGGTGTTGGCGCTCGTCCTGAGCCTCGGACTGTTCAACGTGCCAGCGAATGCAGCCGGGGATGCCGAGGCGGGCGGGAAACTGTTCAAGCGGGTATGCGGTGGCTGCCATCAGGTCGGAGAATCGGCGCGGGCGTTTTTTGGGCCGCAGCTCAACAATGTGATTGGGCGGGTGGCCGGGAGTACCACGGATTACCAGTATTCCGATGCGATGAAATCATCGGGCATCGTCTGGACGCGGGAAAAACTGGCGGCGTATATCGAGGACCCGAAAGCCGTGGTGTCCGGTACGCGGATGATTTTCTGGGGGATCAGTGATCGGGAAAAGATTGATGATTTGTTGGCGTATTTGCAGCTTTTTCAGGCGCCTTAGGTTGTTGGGTCTGGAGGCGGGCGCGTATCCCTTGCTACGGTAACCACCGACCGGCGCTGACGCTACAGCAGCCAAACAGTCTGCACAGCCTCATCGCCGCATATCCGCACAATGATCCTGTTCAGGTTGCGCAGCCGAGTACCACACATAGTCCGCGCTTTCGGCACTCACCGTTCTGCCAGCCTCAGCCAGCACCAGCACCGCATTACCCTCACCAGCACCAAGGTCCTTCAGATGCAGCGGCACGCCCAGATCCTTGCGTACATGAAACGACCCGGCCAGCAACAGCGCAGGCGTCGGAGCCGCCATCAAGCGCTCGGCCATGCGTCGGTCACGCTGCTGTTGCACGGCGAGCATTGCCGGTATCTGCGCTTCGGGCAGCAAGCCACAATGGGATTCGCGAATGTCCTCCAGCAATGTCGCTTGCACCTGTTCAGTGGTAGAGGCTTCGCCGCTGAGGGGCGGACGCTGTTTGTAGATCTGCATGATCTGCGCCCGGTCGAGATTGGCCGACAGCAATGGATAAGGCTGGCCCAGGGCGTAAGTCACCACGGCGCCGTAAACGCCCCAATCCCAATTGGCTTGCCAGGACAGCGCCCGATAAGGATCAGCCGGTGGCTGACCGGCGCGGGTCGCGGCCTGCACGGCATTGACGTTCGCCTGTTGGTCGGGGTTGAGCATTTCCATCAGCAGACTGCCCTGCGGACGCTGCGCCGCCAGTTGGCGCAGCAGCCACAGTTGCAGGGCATGGTGATCAGGGTTGTCGTGTTGCTCACCGACCAGCACCCGTGGCGCAGCCGCCAGGCGTTCGACCAGCGCTTGCGGGGTGAGGGTGCGTCCACTGGCGAGTTCGCGGATCACCCCGAAGTCGGCGTGATCGCGGCCTTGCGGTGCGATCGGCGCGGGTGGTGGCGCGACGTAATGGGATTGGCAGGCAGCCAGCAGGCTGATCAGGCATAGCAGCAGAATGCGCATCGGTATTCCTTATCAGACGGTGGCCCCCTCGGACATCGGAGAGGGGGCGGGTATCAGCGCGCAATAATTAAAGGATGGCCGCGCTCCGGGTGTTGGTGAATCAGCACCTGCAGCCCGTACACCGCCTGCACTGCCTCGGCGGTCAGCACTTGGTCCGGGGGGCCATAAGCGTGCATTCGACCTTCCTGCAACAGCAACAGCTGATCGCAATACCGCGCGGCCAGGTTGAGGTCGTGCAGGATCACCAGCACCGCCGCACCGCGCCCGGCGAAGTCGCGCACCGCTTGCAGGATGGTGTGTTGGTGCAACGGATCGAGCATCGAAGTCGGCTCGTCGAGCAGCAGGATCTGCCCCTCGGCGCCAGGCCACAGTTGGGCAAGCACCCGCGCCAGATGCACGCGCTGGCGCTCGCCACCGGACAAGGCCAGATAACTGCGCCCGGCGAGGTGCAAGGCATCGGCCGCGCTCAGGGCTTCGGCGACGATTTGAGCATCGCGCACGCGACCGCTGGCATGGGGCAGGCGGCCCATGCCCACCACTTCATTGACCGAGAAAGCAAAGTTCAGGCTCGAACTCTGGGGCAGTACCGCCAGGCGTTTGGCCCGCGCCTGACCGGGCCAGTCGGCGAGCTTGCGCTCGTCGAGGCTGACCGTGCCTTCGCTGATCGGCAGCTCATCGCACAGGGCGGCGAGCAGGGTGCTTTTGCCCGCGCCGTTCGGGCCCAGCACGCCAAGGACCTCTCCCGGACGCAACGCGATATCGATGTCGGCCAGTACGGTGCGACTGCCGCGCCGGACCAGCAAGTTATTGGCCCGCAGCATCAGGTGCGCCCCCGTACCAGCAGATAAAGGAAGAAGGGTGCGCCGATGAGTGCGGTGACGATGCCGATTGGCAATTCGGCCGGTGCCAGCAGCAGGCGGGCGACCAGATCGGCCAGCAACAACAGGCTGGCGCCGGCGAGCAACGAGGCCGGCAACAGCACCCGATGGTCGGGTCCGACCAGCAGACGCATCAGGTGCGGCACCACCAAACCGATAAAGCCGATCAGGCCCGCTGCTGCCACCGCAGCACCGACACCCAGCGCGGTGCACAGCACCAGCTCAAGCTTGATCCGTTCGACATTGAAACCCAGGTGACGTGCTTCCGATTCGCCCAGCAGCATCGCGTTGAGCGCCGCCGCGCGACGGGGCAACCATAGCGCCACGCCCGTTGCCACGATCAGCAACGGCCACAAGCGCGGGTAGCTGGCGCCGTTGAGGCTGCCGAGGTTCCAGAAGGTCAGGGTACGCAAGGCGGCGGCGTCGGCGAGGTAAGTGAACAGGCCAACGCCAGCCCCGGCCATGGCCGTCATTGCCACGCCGGCCAACAACAGGGTGGCGACGTTGGTTTGACCATTGCTGCGACCGAAGCGATACACCACCGCCGTGACGACCAGGCCACCCATGAAGGCGCACAACGACAGCAGATACGGCTCGACGGCCGGCGACAGACCTCCGAGCATGCTGCCACCGACGATGGCGAACGCCGCGCCGAGTGCCGCACCGGCAGACACACCGACCAGCCCAGGATCCGCCAGCGGGTTGCGAAACAACCCCTGCATCGCCACGCCCGACAGCGCCAGGACCGAACCGACCGCGATGCCTAGCAGGCTGCGGGGCAGGCGGATCTGACCGAGAATCAGCTCCGCCTGTTGCGTGTCACCACCGTCAACCGGCAAGCCGAGCAAGCGCAGCCCGGCGAGCAGGGTATCGCCCAGCGGCAGGCTGACCGGCCCGAGGGCCAGGGACAACCAGAACACCAGCGCCAACAACAGACCGAGAGTCATCAGCATCGGCCGTGGCCGCACGATGGCCGTCATCGGCTTTGAGCCTGAACACCTGAATAGAGCGCCAACGCGCAGACCGGCAGTGATTTGATACGCATCAGGTCGCTTCCTTAATGGATCAGGACGGTGGCGGTTTCGGCCTGGGTCCGCCTGGTAGCGGGATAACCCTTTCACCGTCGGCATCGAAACCTTCGAAGCGGGTGATGATGCCATCAACCTTCGGTTTGCGTCCTTACCTGAAGCTAAAAACCTGCAGAAGCGAACCTGCTCCTGCAGGTTCTGCGTTTACCGGTCGAGATCGGCCAATGCCTGGGCAACCCCAGCCCCATAACGCGGATCAGCCAGGTTGCAATGGGCGATATGCCGTTGCTGCACTTGCTGCGAAACACCGCTGAGCGAACGCGCGGTGTTTTCGAACAACGCCTGTTTCTCCGACTCAGACATCAGGCGGAACAGGTTGCCGGGTTGTTCGAAGTGGTCTTCGTCCACGCGATGATCCCAATGCCCGGCAGCGCCGGAGATCTTCAGCGGTGGTTCGCGCCAGTCCGGCTGGTCGGCCCATTGGTCGTCGCTGTTGGGGACGTACGCCAACTGACCGCCGTAGTTACCGTCGACGCGCATGGCACCATCGCGATGGAAACTGTGTACGGGGCAACGGGCGGCGTTGACCGGAATCTGGTGATGATTGACGCCCAGGCGATAACGCGCGGCATCGCCGTAGGCAAACAGGCGTGCCTGCAGCATGCGGTCCGGTGAGAAGCCGATTCCAGGGACCACATTCGATGGCGAGAATGCCGCTTGCTCGACTTCGGCGAAGACGTTTTCCGGGTTGCGGTTGAGCTCGAAGTACCCCACTTCGATCAACGGGTAGTCTTCGTGTGGCCAGACCTTGGTCAGGTCGAACGGATTGACGCCGTGGTCGTGAGCCTGGTCTTCGGTCATGACCTGGATGTAGAACGTCCAGCGCGGAAAGTCGCCGGCTTCAATGCTGTCGAACAGATCCCGATGATGACTTTCACGGTCGCGGCCAATCAGCTTTTCAGCCTGTTCGTCACTCAGGTTTTCAACGCCTTGCTGGCTCTTGAAGGTGAACTTGACCCAATGCCGCTCGTTATTGGCGTTGATCAGGCTGAACGTGTGGCTGCCAAAACCGTGCATATGCCGGAAGCTACGCGGAATGCCACGCTGGCTCATGACGATGGTCACCTGATGCAAGGCTTCAGGCAGCGACGTCCAGAAATCCCAGTTGCTTTGCGCACTGCGCATGCCGGTGCGTGGGTCGCGTTTGACCGCGTGGTTGAGGTCCGGGAAGCGCAATGGGTCGCGGAAAAAAAACACCGGCGTGTTGTTGCCGACCAAATCCCAGTTGCCTTGTTCGGTGTAGAACTTCAGGGCGAAACCACGAATGTCGCGCTCGGCATCGGCGGCACCGCGCTCACCGGCAACAGTCGAGAAACGGGTGAAGATCGGTGTTTGCTTGCCCACTTCGGAAAACAGGCGAGCCTTGGTGTAGCGCGTTACGTCGTGGGTCACGGTGAAGGTGCCGTAGGCACCGGAACCTTTGGCGTGCATGCGCCGCTCGGGAATGACTTCGCGGTCGAAGTGGGCGAGTTTTTCCAGCAGCCAGACATCCTGCAGCAGCGCGGGGCCGCGGGGGCCAGCGGTCTGGATATTGAAGTTGTCGACGACGGGAGCGCCGTTGATCGAAGTCAGTTTGTTTTTTGACATGGTACGGTTTCTTTAAGTTGAGGTTTTAGTTGAGTGGGTACAGTAAAATTCTTAACTAATCGAAAACTGATAAAGAAAATGTTATTTGTTTTGGCGCCGCAGCGCAGCGTTGCAAACGGTCAGCAAGTGCCTACTTGAGTTCGAAACGTTCATACCAAAGTGTTAAAAATTTATTGGCCAGGTGGTCAGCATCAAATCCGGCGCTTAAGCGCTCGTTCTATACAGGCCAGCAGTGCATCGGTATTGAACGGCTTGGAAAAATAGCCTTCGGGTTTTCGCACGCGGGCACTGAACTGTGGCGGCAGACCTGGCATTCCGGTGATGAACAGCGTGGGGATATGGGCGTTTCGGGCCGCCAGTGCTTCGTACATTTGCACCCCACACATGCCGGGCATCTGAATATCCGAAATCAGGCAGTCAGTCTGCTCGGGGCCACAGGAATCAAGAAACGCATAGGCACTGTTGTAGGTGTTTACCGTGTAGCCGTAAGAACGCAATAAACTGTCCAGCGAGATAAGAATTAGTTCGTCATCATCAACAACTGAAATAATAGCTGAGTTGAACATGTAGAAACCTTGCGTCATTGCGAGTGGCGCTAAGTGGCGCCCGCCATACTTGCAAGATACGCGCTCCAAGAAAGCGGAATAGTATACTTGGGTATGTTTGCTGGTTGAGTTTTCGATAATTAAAGAAACGCTGTCACCACGGCTGTCCATCGGCCAGGTTGGCTTCGATCAGCGACAGGAAACGCGCGTTGTGCCGCGTGCATTCTTCAAAAAACCGTTTGCTGGCATTGTCCTTGTTGGCGATCGCGCATTCGCAGTAGTCGCGCAGCAAGGCATCGACGGCCCGCAGTCGGCGCGTTCCCTGACAAATCCCGCTCAGGCAGTCGGCAAAACACTGCGGGTCGTGGGTGTCATTCAGGCTGTACAGGGCAGCCGTCTCGGCGTAGCCGCCCAGGTCGGTGATGCCTTTGGCCAGGAATTCGGCGTAGTCGGCATTGGCGCGCACCAGGCGTCGGAACAGCTGTTGCACCGGCAGGAAGCTGACGTTCTGCAGTTTCTGCTGACCCCGTTTGAGCTGCGCAAGCATGCCCAGCGTGGTGCTCAGCGTCTGCGTCAAGGCGTCGATGATTTCGACGCGCTCGGAAATGGACAGGGACGTGTGCGCACCATAGCGACTGATGCGCAGCGGATGACTGGCGATGTACAGCTTTTGCAGTGCGTTCATGACAACCGTCCTCAGGTCAGCGCGTCGGCGCAATGAGTTGATTCATTCAAGGTGACCAGCGTAAATCGATGCGCGCCGCACAACACTCCTACCTCAAGACAGTGGCGTAGCACATGGGGCTAAAGCCGTAATACCTGGGTATGAGTCGCTAGCACTGAGGTAGGAGTGCCTGGCGCAAACGGGCCACTTACAGTGCCAGGGCGGGCGATTGCACCAGGCCTTCGCGGTTTTTTCTCCCTTCAACGCTATTTTTTAACGGCGATCACCTGCAGCGTTTCCCTGCATGAGCGGCTGTGGAGAAATCATTCATGTTTACCTTCCTGCAGTCTCACCCCTTGATCTGCGGCGTTATCCTGGTGGTGATCGACCTGGCACTGTGGCAGGTGATTGGAGCCGCGCGACACAATCTGCGCCTGTGCTTGCGCATCGTTATTTTCGTCGCGTTCAGTTGGGTCCTGACGGCAGCTGGTATCAGCCCGTTGCAGCCGCCACTGTGGCCCGAGGACGCCGTCCTCAACCTGATGGGCACGGTGTTGGGCATTGGCTGGTGGCTGTTTGCAGCCCGGACCATCACCGTTATCGTCGGCTACGGCCTGACGTCCCGCGCCGGGCACAGCGCACGCTTGCTGTACGACTTGCTGGGGGCGGTGATCTTCCTGATCGGCATTGTCGGCGCCGCGGCTTATGTCTTGCAGTTGCCCGTCAAGGGCTTGCTGGCGACATCGGGAGCGATGGCGATCGTCGTCGGCCTGGCCCTGCAAAGCACTTTGAGCGATGTGTTTTCCGGCATCGTGCTCAACACCACCAAGCCCTATCAACTCGATGACCGGATTTCCATCGACGGCACCCAGGGCAAAGTGGTCGAGATCGATTGGCGTTCGACCCATCTGATGACCGACATGGGCGGCATCGCGGTGGTGCCCAACTCGGTGGCGGCGAAAGCGCGGATTGTCAATTTCAGTCGTCCCGGGGATGTGAACGGGGTCAGTATGGTCATCGCCGTGCCCAGCAGCGTGCGTCCGCGCCGGGCCATCGATGCGCTGGAAAAAACCTTGCATGGCACCCGTGCGCTGTTGCCGTCGCGCGCGGCCAAGGTGTCGGTGAAAAGCTCGCACCTGGAATACACCGAATACGAGCTCAAGGGCTTTATTGCCTCTGCAAAAAGCAAGAACGAGGTGTGCAACCTGATGTTCGACCTCGCGCATCGCCACCTCGAGGCTGCGGGCGTCACCTGGGGCTACGGCCAGGACGAGCAGCACTGGAACCGGCAACGCCGGCTGCTGGAAGATGTGCGGATTTTCCGTTCGTTGAACAACGAGGAACGCGATCGCGTCGCCGATGAAATGACCCCGGTGGACTACCAGGCCGACGAGGTGATCCTGGCGTTCGGCGAGATTTCCGATTGCCTGATGATCATCAGTACGGGCGTGGTGTCAGTGTCGATTCACGACGACGAAAAACTGGTGGAAGTCGGGCGCATGGGGCCGGGTGAGGTCCTGGGCGAGGAGGGTATTCTCGCGGATCGTCCGTCACGGGGAGAGTTTCGCAGCATCACCAGCGGGCGGTTGTTCCGCATCGATAAAGCCATGTTCGGCAACCAGCTGGAGCACCTTAGCGAACTGCGCTCCGCGTTGAGCAACTTGCAGGACCAGCGCCAGGAGATCCGCCAGACCCTGGTCATGCAAAAGCCGATAGAGGTCAAGAAAGCCAGCCTGTTGCGGTGGCTGCTGCAACGAAAATGAGACGGGGCGGGCCTTGCCTGACGCAAGGCCCGTCGGTCAGGCGCTGGCCGGGAATTGTGATTGCAGCAATGAACCCCATTGCGCCTGATTGTCCGGTCGGCGGTAGTACACCACCATGTGCCGGGCGACTTGCATCGCGATTTCGCGACCGCCGTCAGCCTCCACGAGTGCCAACGCCAGATCGATTCCCGCGCTGATGCCGGCAGAGGTCCACACCGACTGCTGCTGCACGAAGATCGCTTCCGGGTCGAGTTCGACCTCGGGGTACATGCGCTCGAACCACTCGGCCATCACCCAATGGGTCGCGGCGCGCCGGCCATCGAGCAAACCGGCCTGGGCCAGCAAGAAAGTACCGCTGCACACTGACGCCGTGCGCGTGGCGGTGACTGAAGCATCGCGCAGCCAGTCCGCGAGCGCTGTGCTGTGGGCAACGATCTGGCGAATGCTCGGGGAGCCGGGGACGATCAGGGTGTCGACCGGGTTATCGTCAAACTCGCTCAGCTTGCGGCTTTGCACCACCAGGCCTTCTGCTGTCTGGATTTCACCACCGGCGAGGCTGGCGGTGTGCAGCGCGTAGCCAGGCAGGCCGCGTTCGGTCATGGCATGGTTGGCCACCCAGAACACAGTCTGGGCACCGGTCAGGTCCAGCAGACCCATTTGCGGGTAGGCCACGAAGACAATGTTTCGCGGTTGGTCGTGATCAGAATGGCGGCTTGCTTCATCGATAGACACTGCGAGGTCTCCAAATCGCCGCATGGCGGCATGTGTGGATGAACGTTATTCATCGTGACTCTGGGGCATCAGCGGAATCGCAAAGAAGAATTGCGTGCCCACACCGACTTCACTGGACACCCAGATGCGCCCACCATGAAATTCAATGATCGAACGGCAAATCGAGAGCCCCATGCCCAGGCCGGTGGGTTTGGTCGTGAAGAACGGGTCGAACAGTGACGGAAGAATGTCTTCGGCAATGCCGGTGCCGGAATCGGTGATTTCAAGCACTGCTTCGTTGTCCTGTACCGAGGTCTGGATCCGCAGCGTTCGTGCCCGGTCATGCACATTGACCATGGCCTGACAGGCATTGACGATGAGATTGATGATCACCTGCTGCAGTTGTATGCGGTCGCCCTGAATGCACGCGCCGGGGGCGTCCAGTTGGGAGTGCGGGCGAACCTGTTGCATGCAGATGTCATGTTGCATGAGCGTCAGTGAGTCGCTGACGATTTCGTCGAACACTTCGATCTGGCGCTGCACCTCACTCTGGCGCGAGAGCGCCCTGATGCAAGTGATGACATCGGAAACCCTGGCCGAATTCTGGATGATCCGGTCCAGCGAGCGGCGTGCTTCATCGAGGTTCGGGTCCGGGCGGTTGATCCAGCGTTTGCAGGATTCGCCGCTGGTGATCACGGCCGCCAACGGTTGATTGATTTCATGGGCGATGGAGGCGGCCAGTTCCCCCATGGAGGTCACGCGTGTCACATGCGCGAGTTTTGCCTGGCTGTGCAGCAGTGCTTCTTCGGAGTGCCTGGAGGCGGTCACGTCCATCAAGGCACCGACGTATTCAACGCGTCCGCCATGCTTGAACAGTGGGTTGGCGATCATCTGCACATGTTTGATCCGGCCATCGGGCATGACCAGGCGATGCTCCACTTCGATCAGGCTTTTCTGGCGTGCGGCCTGTTCCAGAACACTGTCGATGACGGCGAGGTCATCGGGATGCGTGCGCCCTCGGACCATTGCCAGCGTCGGGGTTTCGCCCAGGGGGAACTCGTAAATCCGCGAGGCTTCGTCTGACCACGACACGATCACTTCGTCATCAATGGTAAAGCCGACACTGCCGGTGTGACTGAGTTTTTGTGCGCCCAGAAAGAACGCTTCTTTGCGGCGTAATGATTCGGTCGCGCGCTTGCTGCGCAGCGCCAGCAAGGTAATGGTGGTCAGCGCGATCAGGCAACGCACAAACCCGGCGATCAGCTTGTGATCGCGGTAGCCTGCGTCGACCAGGAAACTGGTGGTGAGGATGGCCACGCAACCGAAGGCGACAGCCAGGAAAACCGGAACAGAAAAAAAGTTCGCCGACATGAACACCAGCGTGATGTAAAACAGCGTCGGTGCAATATCCAGATCAAGGTACGAGTTGGTAATAAAGATCATGCTGCCCGCCGCAATGGCGGCCAGCCAGGCCAGGGCATCTGACAAAAAAAGTTTCTTGCAACGTTTGATGATAGACATTTGTTCTTCCAGATTTTTGCTATCGAACGGCAACTCGCAAGGCATCGGTGATGCCGGGCAAACTCTCTGTGAGGGATGTTTCTGTTGTAGTGCAAAAGCGCTACTGAAATGGGCTGTTTTATCTGTCCTTTGGAGCAAATGTTTATCGAGGTTTGCAGTGGATTTGACTTGATAAAAAACGCCCGCCAAAAAAACGAGTGGCGGGCGCTTGGGAAAAGTCCCGGTCCAGCAAGGAGAGGGCTGGTCGGGATACAGGCGTTTATTCACTTCAACCGGTGAAACCCCGCTACGTTGTCACCGGGTTCGGTCGCAGACGATTGAATGACAACAAGCGCATTACATAGCCCAGCTTGATGGCCGTTGGGCCGAGTATCGTCAAGGCATGGGCCATCACCAGGCTGGGCAGTGACAGATAGGCGTCATAGCCGTAGGCCAGAACCGCGCCGATGACCAGAGCGGACAACCCGCCGATCAGCAGCACGTAGGACAGCTTCAGCACCCGATACGGATCTTCAAAAAAACCGTACATATCGATCACCCGCAGCCTGGAACCTTAAGCCACTGGAATCAGCGGATCGGCGGCGGCCAGTGCAGCGGCGCGATCTGCCGCCGGCGGGTAGATCCAAACGGAGTTGATCTGGCTCTTGAGTTCCTTGGCTTCCTGTTTCACCAGTTTCACCTGGCGATCCCAGCCCTCGGTAAACACGGCGCCCCAGGTGCCCAGGTCCAGGCAAGTGACGTACTTGGGTTGGCTGTAGGGGATTGGCTCGACGCCCAGCAATTCGGCGGCGACGTTGTTGCCGGCATAACGGCCCAGGGCAATCGCATGCTGGCAGGACATGGCGGCGAAGTTGCCCTGGTCATCGGTGGCGGCGTAGGCCACGTCACCGGCGGCGTAGACATCGGCGTGACCGCGAACTTTGAGGTTCTGATCCACATGCAGGCGGCCCTGATGGTCGCGGGTGCCTTGCACTTGCTCGGTCAGTGTGTGGGCGCGGAAACCCACGGTCCAGATCACGGTGCTGGATTCGATGCGACGGCCATCGGCGAGGGTGACACCGCCTGCATCGACCGAGGCCGTCGTGGCGCCGACGATCCATTCGATGCCCAGATGCTCCGAGGCCTCGACGATGGATGGACGAATGCCGTCGCCCAAGGCTGAACCGAGCTGTGGGGCACGTTCGATTACAACCACGCGGATGTCAGCGTCATCACCTAGCGCGGCACGCAGGCGCGCCGGCATTTCCGTTGCGGTTTCGATACCGGTGAAACCGCCGCCGATGACCACAACGGTGTTGCGGGCAGCACTGGCCGGCTTGTCCTTCAGCGCCTTGATGTGCGTTTCCAGCTCGGTGGCGGATTCGATTTCATCAACATCGAACGCATGCTCCAGACCTTCGAGCGGCGGACGGTTCAGCTTGCTGCCGGCGGCCAGCACCAGGCGGTCATAGCTCAGCTTGCCCTGGGTACCCGCGATGTTGGTGTAGCTGACCTGTTTGGTTTTCTCGTCGATCTCCTCGGCCGAGCCCTGAACGAATTTCACGCCCACGGCCTTGAACAGATCGTCCAGCGGAGCTTTCATGGTGTGCACGTCGGGCTCGTAGAAACGCGGGCGGATCCGCAGCTCGGCCTGAGGCGCGAGCACGGTGATCTCGACGTCATTTCGATCGTGTTTGTCCAGCAGACGGGCAGCGCTCAATGCGCTCCAGACACCACCGAAACCTGCACCAATAATCAAAATTTGCTGTTTCATTGTTTTGCTCCTGAAGAACAATCGAGGGCGTGAAAAAGTTGTGGCGATGTAAGCTCTACCGCGATGGCTGCACATTCGCGAAGTGGCTAGACAACGCGGCGCAGACGGTTTGGCTTGATCTGGAACAGATGGTATTCGAGAGGTTTAAATCTGACACTGCTACATACGGTCAGCGCGAGTATGAGTAAGTATGAGCGGGGTATACCAAGGTATAAGCGGCTTTAAATCGCCGAAGTCAGTCAGGTCGGGTCAGTACAGTTTCGATACAGGCGAGCAACTTGTCAGTGGCAAAAGGCTTGGGGAAAAAGGCAATCGGTGTATGCGCGCTTTTACCGGGCGGACGCTGTGCATAAGGGTTGCCGGTGATGAAAATCACCGGGATATGAATGCCCCGGGCCGCCAATTGCTCATACATGGTGATCCCGTCCATGTCCGGCATTTGTATGTCGGAGATCAAACAGGACGTGATGACCGGGCCATCGGAGAAAAGAAACTCGTGCGCCCCCGCGTAAGTGCGAACCGTATAACCAGTGGATCGTAATAAACTGTCTAACGCCATTCGAACGGATTCATCGTTATCGACAACGGCAATCATTGCCTCGTCATGCATAGTGGTGTCCTGCCTGGTAGCGCAGAACACTGAAAAGGCTCTGCGCTATCCTTGCAAGATACGCTGTCCTGAAAGGGCGCACAGCATACGTGGGTATAGTCACCTGATCGCGGGTTGGGCCGAGATCACCTCAGACATGCGCACCAGATCGGCGAAGGAGCGTGCACCCATTTTGCGCATGGCCTGGCCGCGATGGATCTTCACGGTGATTTCGCTCAAGCCGATTTC
The DNA here is from genome assembly GCF_001945365.1 of Pseudomonas reinekei. Lineage (GTDB taxonomy): Bacteria > Pseudomonadota > Gammaproteobacteria > Pseudomonadales > Pseudomonadaceae > Aquipseudomonas > Aquipseudomonas reinekei. The sequence goes on along the minus strand of NZ_MSTQ01000012.1, from coordinate 4,196 downwards.
CCCGGCAATCTGTTTGTTCATCAAACCCGAGGCCGCCAGCGCCATCACCGTTTGTTCCCGGGCGGTCAGTGTCTGGTGACGCGCCCGCAGTTCATCGGCATGGCGCTCGGACTCGCGGCGTTGTTTATCCCGGCTATGGGCGGCGCACACGGCATCGATCAGGTCCTGTTCGCGAAAAGGCTTGGTCAGGAAGTCCACCGCGCCGGCCTTCATGGCGCGCACCGTCATGGCGATATCGCCGTGCCCCGTAATGAAAACGATAGGGACGTTGATGCCGGCAGCGGCCAGGTCGTTTTGAAAGTCCAGACCACTGCTGCCTTGCAACCTCACATCCAGCACGAGGCAACTGACCGTGTCCGGTCGCCGGTATTTCATGAACTCGGCAACCGAACCGAACAACTCGACCCGCAGGCCGATGGAACGCAACAGACTGCCGAGGGATTCGCGCAGCGGCGCATCGTCGTCGACGATAAAAACCATGGACTCGTTCTGGGTGATTTTGTTGAGTGGATGTTGTTCGTTCATTGCTGATTCCCAAGGGTTGGACGCGCAACCGCCCGGCGCTGTGTGCTTGCCGAGGGACGCTACATTAATTGTCGGTCGGACGGACGGCACTCATACGTGTGTATTAAATGGCCGCGGCGAAGCCCTGGTCATTGGCGACACGTATTGGCAGGGCGAACAGAAACGAGCTGCCCTGGCCATTTGCGCTGGTGGCCCAGATTCGCCCTTCGTGGAAATCGATGATCGAACGACAAATGGAAAGGCCCATACCCAGGCCGTTTGCCTTGGTGGTAAAGAATGGGGTGAACAAGTGCGGCAAGACGTCGGCAGGAATGCCGGGGCCTTGATCGGCGACTTCCAGCAGAACCTCGTTGTCTTTCACCCAGGTGCGAATGCACAGCGCGCGTTCGCAAGGGCTGACCGCGTCCATGGCCTGGCAGGCGTTGATGATCAGGTTGATGATGACTTGCTGCAGCTGCACTCGATCGGCGCTGACCTGCCCGCCGAACGCGTTCAGCTCGATCTGTGGATTGATCTTGTGGTGGGCCAATTCATAGCGAACCAGACTCAGGGTTTCACTGACGATATCGTTCAACGACTCGTTCTGGCGCAACGGATCGCACTTGCGCGATAACGCCCTGACCCGACGGGTGATTTCACTCGCCCGGCTCGAACTGGCGATGATCCGTTCGAGTGACTGGCGTGCCTCAAGCACATCGGGCTGCGGACGGCTGAGCCAGTTGCGGCAGGCTTCGGCGCTGCTGGTGATCGCCGCCAGCGGTTGATTGACCTCATGGGCGATGGAGGCCGCCAGTTCGCCGAGAGAGGTCACGCGGGTGACGTGGGCCAGTTCAGTCTGGGCGCGGCACAGCGCTTCTTCCGCCTCTTTGCTGGCGGTCACGTCCATCAGCGCGCCCAGGTACTCGAAGTTGCCCTCACGGGTGAAGAGTGGGGTGGCGAACAGGTGCAGATATTTGATCCGGCCATCCGGCATCAGCAGACGGTGTTTGACCTCGATCAGGGTTGCATGGCGTGCAGCCTTTTCGAAACCGGCCAGTACCAGTGGCAGGTCATCGGGGTGGGTACGCTCCAGGAACAAGGCCACCGAGGGCGACGTTCGCGCCGGATATTCGAGAATTCGTGCCGCCTGCTCCGACCAGCCCATTCTCCCGAGGTCCGCGCGAAAGCCGAAGCAGGCGGTCTGGGTCAGGCACTGGGCACCGACCATATAGACTTCATTGTGGCGCAGGTTGTCGGAAATCTTTTTGCTGCGCAGCGCCAGATACATAATGGCCGCCAGCACCGCCAGGCTGTGCAGCAGGTCGGTGGTCGTTTCCCAGCGCTGAAACCCGCCCTGATACAGGCACATCGACGTCATGACCAGCATGCAGAACAAGGCGACCACGATCACCGCGCTGATCGACAGCAGATTGATCGCCATCAGCAACAATGCGATATAGAGCGTGGTGGTGGTGAGGTCGGTACGGGTTTCGGTGTTGATCAGTATCCCGCACGCCACGATCAAGCCCATCAGCCACACCAGGAGGTTCTCCAGCGGCTTGAGACTGAGACCGTGCATGAGGCGAGAAGTCCTTTGGCCTATGTTGTACAGCATCTTGCTGCAGGTTCCTTTTGCAAAGGGAGGCGTGCGCGGATGGGATGACGTTTTGTTTGGAATTTCGATCATGCGCGCCTCGTTTTTCTTCGGGCTGGGGCGGAGAATCGGTTCAGTATCCTAGAAGCACGGGCTTGCCTCACGTTAGGACAAAAAACCCGAAAAAGCCGCCATAGTCTCGGGTCGAGCTGGCCGTGTGTAGGCGCAAATCATTAATTTCATTGATTTTTTTAAGTGGCGCTATACCGGAGTATCAACGCGCTGACCTAACGCATGATCGTTCTGTCCCCATGTACGACAGACGTTTTGCAGGCTCGGTCTTACCCTGTGCAGGCACCTTCCCGAACTCAATGGCCGTGTGCCGGGTAGCGAACCTCATGAACAGAAATGACCTGCGTCGTGCCGACATCAACTTGCTGGTGGTTTTCGAAACGATGATGCATGAGCGGAATGTCAGCCGCGTCGGCGAAAAACTTTTCCTGGGGCAACCCACCATCAGCGGTGCCCTGGGCCGATTGCGTGTGTTGTTTGATGACCCGCTGTTCATTCGTTGCGGCCGGGTGATGGAGCCGACCGCGCGGGCCGAGGAAATCTTCGCCAACCTGGCGCCGGCGCTGGACGGCATCGCCGCCGCGCTGAGCCGTTGCCAGTCCTTCGATCCACGCACCAGCGACGCGACGTTTCATATCGGTCTGTCCGACGATGTCGAATACGCGCTGTTGCCGCGGCTGTTGCGGCAACTGCAAATCGAGGCGCCGAACATCAAATTGATTATGCTTCGGGTCGATCAGCAGCAGATTTCGCAAAGGCTGTTCAACGGCGACATCTCTGTGGGCATCAGCCACACCCTCGAATTGCCGGCCAGCGCGCGACGCAAGGGGTTACGCCCGATCCGCCCGACGCTGCTGAGGTTTGATGCACGGCCCGGGCCGCTGGGGCTGGACGAATTCTGTCGGCGTCCGCATGTCGTGGTGTCTTCCGTGGGCAATACCACGGATGACACCGACCACGCCCTGAGCCAGCTGGGCCGCCAGCGCAAAGTGGTGCTGAGCGTCCCGCAATTCAGTGCGTTGCCGGGGTTGCTGGGGCAAAGCGACATGCTGGCCATCGTGCCGGATTACGTCGCCAAGGCGATGTCACCGGTGGCTGGAATGAGGGTTGAGCCGGCACCGCTGCAATTACCGGTACACGAGCTTTCGATGGTCTGGCGCGCGGCGGCGCACGCGGATTCGGGACAGCGCTGGCTGCGTTCACGCTGCAGTGCGTTTCTCTGTGAGCCGGTCGAGTTGCAGGTGGTACCCAAGCTTCGACCGGCGTTGCACAGCGATCAGGCTTTGCTGGCGGCCAGATAGGCGCCGAGGCGCTTGCCCATCTCTTCACCCAGAGCCTGCAAGCCGCTGAGCGGACGGACCATCACTTCGAAGTCGACGATTTTCCCCTGCTCGTTGAAGCGGATCATGTCGATGCCCTTGAGTTGCTTGTCGCCAACCCTGGCGCTGAATTCAAGGATGACATTCAAGCCGTCGGCGGTCGCCAGTTCACGGTGATAAGCGAAGTCTTCGAAGACCTGGAATACCGTGTTGAGAATCATCGAGACCACCGGCGCGCCAGGATACGGCGTGTGCGCCGTCGGCGACCGGAACACCGCTTGAGGGTCCAGCAGCGCCGGCAAGGACTTCAAGTCGCCGGTACGGATCATCGCGTGCCACAGGCTCAAGGACTCTGCGGCTTTCGGGTGCAGTTGCAGTTCAGACATATTCAACTCCTGTTTATTGTTGTTGTTCAAAACTTGCCTGATGCGGGTATATCCAATTGGCGGGGGGCGTCGGGTTGCCTGCATCTTACGCAGAAAGGAACCATAGATTCGCTTAAAAAACGGCCACGAAAAAGCCCGGCTGATCAGGCCGGGCTTTTCGGGGCGTTGCGGTGAAGCGATTCAATCAGGCGACGGTGTTGCCTTGCAGGCGGTCGGAGCCATCAGCGGCGACAGTGTTGCCTTGCAGGCGGTCGGAGCCATCAGCGGCGACAGTGTTGCCTTGCAGGCGGTCGGAGCCATCAGCGGCGACAGTGTTGCCTT
>NZ_MSTQ01000011.1 GCF_001945365.1 Pseudomonas reinekei | reverse complement strand
TCTACAGCAGCCTCATTTGCTGTCAAGTGGTTATTTTCAGAAGTTTTCAAGGATTTCCTCAACAACTTCAACCACTTGCGCTTTCGATCTCTCGTCAGCGGGAGGCGAATTCTACAGCGTTACACGCTGCTGTCAACACCTCTTTTTCAACTTCCTTCTGGCTTCGATGACCTGAAGCTACTTGCTGCCGAAAACTGCGTAACTCGTTGTTTACCAAGGAGTTTTCCGTTTCGACCGCGCCGGAAGTGGGGCGAATTATAGACATCTGAAATCTGCCGTCAACCGCTATTTTCATAAAACTGTCATATAGGTCAAAAAAGCCCTAAAAACAGAAAGGCCGACCCCTTGGGTCGGCCTTCTTATGCCCTTCTACTTACAAGCTAGGGAACGCGAACTGCGAAGCTTCGTGGCTCGCACGCTGAGGCCAGCGTTGAGTGATCGCTTTGCGGCGGGTGTAGAAACGCACGCCATCCGGGCCATAGGCATGCAGATCGCCGAATAGCGAACGCTTCCAGCCGCCAAAGCTGTGGTAAGCCACTGGCACCGGCAACGGTACGTTCACACCGACCATGCCCACTTCGATCTCGTCGCAGAACAACCGCGCCGCTTCACCGTCACGGGTGAAGATGCAGGTGCCGTTGCCGTATTCGTGATCGTTGATCAATTGCATGGCTTCTTCCAGGCTGTTGACCCGCACAATGCACAGCACCGGCCCGAAGATCTCTTCTTTATAGATTCGCATCTGCGGCGTGACGTTGTCGAACAGGCAGCCACCCAGGAAAAAGCCGTCTTCATGACCGGCCACGGTCAGACCGCGACCATCCACCACCAACTTGGCGCCAGCAGCTACGCCGTCCTCTACATAACCGCTGACCTTGTCACGGGCCTGGCCGGTCACCAGAGGGCCCATGTCCAGACCACAGCTGGTGCCTGCGCCGATTTTCAACGCCTTGATTTGCGGAACCAGTTTGGCCACCAGTGCATCGGCCACCTGATCACCCACGCACACGGCCACCGAGATCGCCATGCAGCGTTCACCGCAAGAACCGTAAGCCGCGCCCATCAGTGCGCTGACGGCGTTGTCCAGATCCGCGTCCGGCATCAGCACCGCATGGTTCTTCGCACCGCCCAAGGCCTGTACGCGTTTACCGCGCTTGGTGCCTTCGGAATAGATGTACTCGGCAATCGGCGTCGACCCCACGAAACTCAGCGCTTTGACTTCCGGCGCTTCGATCAATGCATCCACCGCCGTCTTGTCACCGTGCACCACGCTCAGCACACCTTTCGGCAGGCCAGCTTCGAGCAGCAACTGGGCGATCAGCAGCGTCGAACTCGGGTCACGCTCGGAAGGCTTGAGGATGAAGCAGTTACCGCAGACGATCGCCAACGGGTACATCCACAGCGGCACCATTGCCGGGAAGTTGAACGGCGTGATACCGGCCACGACGCCTAGCGGCTGGAAATCAGACCAGGCGTCGATGTTCGGACCGACGTTACGGCTGTACTCACCCTTGAGGATTTCCGGTGCAGCGCAAGCGAACTCGACGTTCTCAATGCCGCGCTTCAATTCACCGGCAGCATCTTCCAGGGTTTTGCCGTGCTCTTCGCTGATCAATTGCGAGATGCGTGCTTCGTTCTGTTCCAGCAGTTGCTTGAAGCGGAACATCACTTGGGCACGCTTGGCCGGCGGCGTGTTGCGCCAGGCCGGGAATGCGGCCTTGGCGGCGTCGATGGCGCTCTGGATGGTGTCGCGGGTCGCCAGTGGGAGCTTGTGGATTGCCTGACCGGTGGACGGGTTGAACACATCAACCGCGCGACCGTTCTCGGTCACCAGTTCGCCATTGATCAAATGCGGAATAACGCTCATGGAAGCTCCTGAAAAGTTGTCCACAGGCGCGCGTTTCCGAGCGCCCGTTGTTTATAGGTATATAGAAGGAGAAATCAGTCGATCTTGCTCAGCACTTCGCCGACCGCATCGAACAGGCGATCCAGGTCTTGCGGCTTGCTGTTGAAGGTTGGGCCGAACTGCAGGGTGTCGCCGCCGAAACGTACGTAGAACCCGGCTTTCCACAGCGCCATGCCGGCTTCGAACGGACGCACGATAGCGTCGCCGTCACGCGGGGCGATCTGGATCGCACCGGCCAGGCCAAAGTTACGGATGTCGATGATGTTCTTGGTGCCCTTAAGGCCATGCAGCGCATTTTCGAAATGCGGTGCGACTTCAGCCACGCTCTGTACCAGATTTTCCTTTTGCAGCAGATCGAGCGCTGCCAGGCCCGCGGCGCAAGCCACCGGGTGCGCGGAATAGGTGTAGCCGTGCGGGAACTCGACGGCGTACTCAGGCGTCGCCTGGTTCATGAAGGTCTGGTAGATCTCGGAGCTGGCAATCACCGCGCCCATCGGGATTGCACCGTTGGTGACTTGCTTGGCGATGCACATCAGGTCCGGGGTCACGCCGAAGGTGGTGGCGCCAAACATGGTGCCGGTACGGCCAAAACCGGTGATCACTTCGTCGAACACCAGCAGGATGTTGTGCTGATCGCAGATTTCGCGCAGACGCTTGAGGTAACCCTGAGGTGGAACCAGCACACCGGCGGAACCCGCCATTGGCTCAACGAACACCGCGGCGATGTTCGAAGCGTCGTGCAGTTCGATCAGCTTCAGCAGTTCGTCAGCCAAGGCAATACCGCCCTGCTCCGGCATGCCACGGGAGTAAGCGTTGCTTGCCAGCAGTGTGTGCGGCAAGTGATCGACATCCATCATCGCCTGACCGAACAGTTTACGGTTGCCGTTCACGCCACCGAGGCTGGTGCCGGCGATGTTCACGCCGTGGTAGCCACGGGCACGGCCGATCATCTTGGTCTTGGTCGACTGGCCTTTCAGGCGCCAGTAAGCACGAACCATCTTCACGGCAGTGTCGGCGCACTCGGAGCCCGAGTCGGTGAAGAACACGTGGTTCAGGTTGCCCGGCGTCAGGTCGGTGATTTTTTCAGCCAGCTGGAACGACAGAGGATGGCCGTACTGGAAGCCTGGCGAGTAGTCGAGGGTGCCCAGTTGCTTGGCCACCGCCTCCTGGATTTCCTTGCGGGTGTGCCCGGCGCCGCAGGTCCACAGACCGGACAGCGAGTCATAAACTTTGCGGCCCTTATCGTCGATCAACCAGCTGCCTTCAGCACCGACAATCAGGCGCGGGTCGCGCTGGAAGTTGCGGTTGGCGGTGTAAGGCATCCAGTGAGCATCGAGCTTGAGCTGGCTGGCCAGAGAAGTCGGTGCGTTTTCGGGCAAGTTCATGAGCGAAACCTCGCAAGGGCGATAAGCGGCGTAGGGATAAAAACCGTTCTTGCAGCTAAATTGCCACGGAGATAAAGTCGATGAAATCCAACTTTTCTAACCTTTAGTCAGGCCATCACTAAACTATGTCCAGCCGCCGTCCCGATCCCCTGGCGCAAGTCAGCGACTTTGATATTCGCTTGTTGCGGATCTTTCGCAGCGTCGTCGAATGCGGTGGCTTCTCCGCAGCGGAAACCGTGCTCGGCATCGGCCGCTCAGCCATCAGCCAGCAGATGAGCGATCTGGAGCAGCGCCTTGGATTGCGCCTTTGCCAACGCGGGCGTGCCGGTTTTTCTCTGACGGAGGAAGGCCGCGAGGTGTATCAATCAGCGCTGCAGTTACTGAGCGCACTGGAAAGTTTCCGCACGGAGGTCAATGGCCTGCATCAGCACTTGCGCGGCGAGTTGACCATTGGCCTGACTGATAACCTGGTCACCCTGCCCCACATGCGCATCACCCATGCCCTGGCCCAATTAAAGGAACGCGGGCCTGACGTGCAAATCCAGATTCGCATGATCGCGCCCAACGAAGTGGAACAAGGCGTGCTCGACGGGCGTCTGCATGTCGGCGTGGTGCCCCAGGCCAGCGCGCTGTCTGGGCTGGAATATCAACCGCTGTATAGCGAGCGTTCGTTGTTGTATTGCGCGGTCGGTCACCCGCTGTTTTATGCCGACGACAAGCAACTGGACGACGAGCGCCTGAACACTCAGGACGCCATTGCCCCGACCTTCCGTCTGCCCGCAGAAATCCAGGCCCATTACCAGGCACTCAATTGCACCGCCAGCGCGTCGGACCGCGAAGGCATGGCGTTCCTGATTTTGACCGGGCGCTATATCGGTTATTTGCCGGACCATTACGCCAGTCTCTGGGTACAACAGGGGCGCTTGCGCGCCTTGAAATCAAAAACGCGCTTCTACGACCTGAGCCTTGCCTCGGTTACCCGCAAAGGCCGTCGCCCACACCTGGTTCTGGAAAGCTTCCTCGAAAGCCTGGCTGCCACGCGCTGAAAACACACCCTGCAGGAGCCGGCTTGCTGGCTCCTGCAGGGTTGTGGTGCTTTCGGATTTAGGCTATCAACGCACTGGATGCCCCCACCCACTTGTCCGGAAGTGCCTATGACCTTTGAAGTCCCTGCTCACGGCGGCAAACCCGCCAGCCGCATTCGTCAGAAGAATGAAGAGACCATCATCAAAGCCGCCGAAGACGAGTTCGCCCGTCACGGGTTCAAGGGCACCAGCATGAACACCATCGCCTTGAATGCAGGGTTGCCCAAAGCCAACCTGCATTACTACTTCACCAACAAACTCGGTTTGTATGTGGCGGTGCTGAGCAACATCATCGAATTGTGGGACAGCACCTTCAACACCCTGACCGCCGAAGATGATCCGGCCGAAGCACTGACGCGCTACATCCGCGCCAAAATGGAGTTTTCCCGACGCCAGCCACAAGCCTCGCGCATCTTCGCCATGGAAGTCATCAGCGGCGGCGAATGCCTGACCGAATATTTCAATCAGGACTATCGCACCTGGTTCCAAGGCCGTGCCGCCGTGTTTCAAGCATGGATCGACGCAGGCAAAATGGACCCGGTCGACCCGGTGCATCTGATCTTCCTGCTGTGGGGCAGCACTCAACACTACGCCGACTTCGCCACGCAGATCTGCCGAGTCAGCGGCCGTACCAGGTTAACCAAGCAAGACATGGAAGACGCTGGCGACAACCTGATCCGTATCATTCTCAAAGGCTGCGGCCTGACGCCAACTCTCTAAGACGACTATGCCTTTTACCCTCAGCGACTTTTGCGAATACCGCGAAGAAATTCGCAAAAGCCGCTTCATCACCTATGCCGCGCCGATCAGCAGTCCTGCCGAAGCGCAGGCATTCATCGAACAGCACAGCGACCTGAATGCCACGCACAATTGCTGGGCGTGGAAGCTCGGCGATCAATACCGCAGCACCGACGACGGCGAACCCGGGGGCACTGCTGGCCGGCCGATCCTGGCGGCGATCGATGCCCAGGATTGCGATCAGGTCGTGGTACTGGTGATTCGCTGGTATGGCGGCATTCAACTCGGTACCGGCGGACTGGCCCGGGCATATGGCGGTGGCGCCAACAAATGTCTGCAAGCGGCGCCGAAGGTGGAACTGATCAGCCGCGTGCCGTTGCGGTGTGCCTGTGCGTTCAGTGAATTGGCGCTGGTGAAACTGCGAGTCGGGGAAAACGGTGGGCTGGTTGTGCAAGAAGATTTCACGGCCAACGGCGTGGAATTGCAATTGGCCGTGGGTGCCGGGCAGATCGAGATCTTGCAATCGCAGCTTGCGGATTTGAGCCGTGGGCGCATTTTGTTGCAGCGCTAGACGATCAAAAAATCACGGCTTGTGGCAGCTCGTTAAGGGGTGCGATTTTTTGGGGCACGATGGTTTTTCAATGACTCTACATTTGCCCACATCTGCTGTGCACCCGGCTGTGGATAACCTGAGCACATACCGCTGTAACCCTTCTGTCATGCGGCTTTGCGGGCTTTGCTCATTTTTCATCCAATCCGCTATCAAAAATTCAAAATCAAAGCAAAAACAATCAGTTAGAGCGGTTTAGCACCTTTAGAAGAAAGCCGCGCAGTGCTTATGCCCGAGTGTTGAGCTTGCGCACAAATACTGTGGAGCAATCTGTGGATAACCCGTTCATGGCTGACGCGGCCCCATATCCGGCATGGCTTACAGCTTGTTGCTCATTTTTTAACCAAAACCCTATGCGCAAAACCGGAGCCAGATCAACGGCTTTGCCCCCAAGTGGTGCCGTGTTTTGGATCGTGCGCGGCCAAGTCCCGGATTCAACGCTCCGGTGGGTGCGGCGCGGAGGATTTCCTGACCTACTGGCCAGAAAATTGCTTTATCCACAGGCATAACTCCAATCGAACCGAGCCTGAGATGACCCACCCCGCGCCCATTGTCGATACAACACCTCGCCTGCAGTTGCACAGAATCAGCAAGCGCTACCCCGGTTGCCTGGCCAACGACGCCATCGATCTGAGCATTGCGCCCGGTGAAATCCACGCCTTGCTCGGTGAAAACGGCGCGGGCAAAAGTACGTTGATGAAGATTATCTACGGCGTTACTCATGCCGATTCGGGTGAGATGATCTGGCAAGGGCAGCGTGTGAGCATGCGCAACCCCGCCCAGGCTCGCGGCCTGGGAATCGGCATGGTGTTCCAGCATTTCTCGCTATTCGAAACACTTACCGTGGCGCAGAACATTGCCCTGGCGATGGGGGCGGCGGCGGGCACGCCGAAACAGCTGGAGCCGAAGATTCGTGAAGTGTCGCAGCGCTATGGCATGGCGCTGGAGCCCGAGCGACTTGTCCACAGCCTGTCGATCGGCGAGCGGCAACGGGTGGAGATCGTCCGCTGCCTGATGCAGGACATCCGCCTGCTGATTCTTGACGAGCCGACGTCGGTGCTGACCCCGCAAGAGGCCGATGAACTGTTCGTCACTTTGCGCCGGCTCGCTGCCGAGGGCTGCAGCATTTTATTCATCAGCCACAAACTCGGTGAAGTCCGTGCGCTGTGCCATAGCGCCACCGTGCTCCGGTCTGGTCGAGTGGCCGGGCATTGCGTACCGGCCGAGTGTTCGGATCAGCAACTGGCGCAATTGATGGTCGGTGAAGCGGCGGCGTTGATCACTGATTACCCCAAAGTGACGGGCACCGACGTTTGGCTGAACGTGCAGGGCTTGTCCTGGCATAACCCGGATCCCTTCGGCTGTTCGCTCAAGGGCATCGACCTCCAAGTGCGCAGCGGTGAAATCGTCGGCATCGCCGGGGTCGCCGGCAATGGCCAGGACGAGTTGCTGGCCTTGCTCAGCGGTGAAGAACGGCTGCCCCACGTCGACAGCGCGAGGATCAGCTTCAACCTCGAACCGGTTGCACATTTGCGCCCCGACGCACGCCGCCAGCTCGGGCTGGCGTTCGTCCCTGCCGATCGGCTGGGGCATGGTGCCGTGCCGGAATTGAGCCTGGCAGACAACGCACTGCTCACCGCTTTCCAGCAAGGCCTGGTGAGCAAAGGCCTGATCCAGCGCGGCAGAGTCCTGGCGCTGGCCAACACCATCATCGAGCGTTTCGGGGTCAAGACACCGGACGCTCAAACACCGGCCCGCAGCCTGTCCGGCGGCAACTTGCAGAAATTCATCCTCGGCCGGGAAATCCTCCAGCAACCCAAATTATTGGTGGCCGCGCACCCGACCTGGGGCGTGGACGTCGGGGCCGCCGCGACGATCCACCGGGCCCTGATTGCCTTGCGAGAGTCGGGAGCGGCGATCCTGGTGATCTCTGAAGACCTCGACGAACTGTTCCAGATCAGCGACCGCCTCGGCGCCTTGTGCAGCGGACGAATGTCGCCACTCCAGGCCACCGTCGATACCCGCCTGACCGATGTCGGTGGCTGGATGGCCGGCCAGTTCGATACCCCTCAATCCCTTGTACCCGCCACGCATTAACGGAGTGTCACATGCTGCTTTCTCTTGAACCCCGTGGCCAGCAATCGCGCGTGATGTTGTGGTGCTCGCCACTGCTGGCGGCGGTCCTGACGCTGGGCTGTGGCTCATTGCTGTTTCTTGCCTTGGGACATGACCCCTTGCTGACCTTGCATACCCTGCTGATCGCGCCGGTCAGTGACCTGTATGGCGTCTGCGAGTTGCTGGTCAAGGCACTGCCGATTCTGCTGTGCGCACTGGGCCTGGCAGTCGCATACCGGGCGCGCATCTGGAACATCGGCGCCGAAGGTCAGCTGTTGCTCGGTGCGTTGGCCGGCAGTGCGCTGGCGGTGAATATCATCGACATGCAAAGCCGCTGGGCACTGGTGCTGATCGTGCTGGCCGGCATTCTGGCCGGCGCGGCATGGGCCGGGCTGACGGCCTGGCTGCGCACGCATTTCAACGCCAATGAAATCCTGACCAGCATCATGCTCAACTACATCGCCCTGAACCTGTTGTTGTATTGCGTCCACGGACCGCTGAAAGACCCCGAAGGATTCAACTTTCCGCAATCGGCGATGTTCGGTGATGCCAGCCGTTTACCGCTGCTGACGGAAGATGGCCGCTTGCACGCCGGGGTGTATTTCGCCCTGCTCGCGTTGGTGGCGGTGTGGGTGTTGTTGCAAAAGAGCTTTGTCGGTTTCCAGATCAAAGTGCTCGGGCTGGACAAGCGCGCAGCTGGTTTCGTGGGCTTTCGCGAGAAACGCCTGATCTGGCTGGCGCTGTTGATCAGCGGTGGCCTGGCGGGCCTGGCGGGGGTTTGCGAAGTCACCGGCCCGATTGGCCAATTGGTCCCTCAGGTGTCTCCGGGGTACGGCTATGCGGCGATCACCGTGGCCTTTCTCGGCCGGCTCAATCCCGTCGGCATCCTGCTTTCCAGCCTGTTGATGGCGCTGCTGTACATCGGTGGCGAGAGTGCACAAATGAGCCTGAATCTGCCGCAGGCAATCACCCAACTGTTCCAGGGGATGATGCTGTTTTTCCTGCTGGCCAGCGATGTGCTGATTCTCTATCGACCGCGTTTGAACCTGCGCTGGGCACGCCGCGCACCCGCCACCGCCATACACGCAGGAGCGCTGTGATGGATATCGATTTGCTGAGCAATATTTTCTACGCCATGGTGCGCTGCGGTACGCCGTTGTTGCTGGTGGCACTGGGCGAACTGGTTTGCGAAAAAAGCGGCGTACTGAATCTGGGTCAGGAAGGCATGATGCTGTTCGGTGCGGTGATCGGGTTTATTGTCGCCTTCAACAGCGGCAACCTGTGGCTGGGTGTGGTGCTGGCGATGCTCGCCGGGATGTTGTTGTCATCACTGTTTGCGCTGGTTGCGCTGGTGTTCAACGCCAATCAAGTGGCCACCGGCCTGGCCCTGACGATTTTCGGCGTGGGTCTTTCAACCTTTGTCGGTGCGGCGTGGGTGGGCAAACCGCTGACGGGATTCGAGCCGCTGGCGATTCCGTACTTGAGTGAAATTCCGCTGATCGGGCGGATGCTGTTTGCCCAGGATCTGCTGGTGTACCTGTCGTTCGCGCTGTTTGCGATGGTGGCCTGGGTGGTTCTGAAAAGCCGCATCGGCCTGATCATTCAAGCCGTCGGGGAAAGCCCGGATGCCGCGAGTGCCATGGGCTTGCCGGTGTTGCGCGTGCGCACGTTGGCGGTGTTGTTCGGGGGCGCCATGGCCGGGTTGGCCGGGGCTTATTTGTCCCTTGCCTACACGCCAATGTGGGCGGAGAACATGAGTGCAGGCCGCGGCTGGATTGCGCTGGCGCTGGTGGTGTTTGCCAGCTGGCGGGTGTGGCGCCTGCTGCTCGGCGCGTATCTGTTCGGTCTCGCCAGCATCCTGCACCTGGTGGCACAGGGGTTGGGGCTGGCGATTCCGTCGAGTCTGTTGGCGATGCTGCCGTATGTGGCCACGATTGTGGTGCTGGTGTTGCTGTCCCGGGATGCGCTGCGTACGCGGCTGTATGCGCCGGTGTCGTTGGGGCAGCCGTGGCAGGCCGGGCATTAGTCGCCACAAACAGACAACAACGGGCTCGACGCCCGACATCAAGCGATGCAGCATAGGCCTCGTCAACGTTCTCCACTGAACCTCTTTTACCAAGGAAGCCACTCATGTCTACGGCAAAAACCGCACTCATCATCGGCGCCTCCCGCGGCTTGGGCCTCGGCCTGGTGAAGACCCTTCTGGCCGATGGCTGGCAAGTCACCGCCACCGTGCGCAACCCGCAGAACGCCGATGCGCTGAAGGCGCTGGGCAAGGTGCGGATCGAGAAACTCGACATGGACGATCAGCAAGCGGTCATCGCCTTGAACCAGCAACTCAAGGGCGAGGTGTTCGACCTGCTGTTCGTCAACGCCGGGGTCAAAGGCCCTGAAGTGCAGACACCCAACGGTGGCGCGACCCTGGCCGAAGTCGGGCAACTGTTCTTCACCAACGCGGTGGCGCCAATTAACCTGGCCCAGCGTTTTGTCGGGCAAATCCGCCCGGGCACAGGTGTACTGGCGTTCATGAGTTCGGTGCTGGGCAGCGTGACCATGCCGGATGCGCCGGAACTGGCGTTGTACAAGGCGAGCAAGGCTGCACTGAACTCCATGACCAATAGCTTCGTCATGCAATTGGGCGAACAGACTTTGACCGTGCTGTCGCTACACCCGGGCTGGGTGAAAACCGACATGGGCGGTGAAGGTGCGGACATTGATGTCGAGACCAGCACGCGCGGCTTGGTGGATCAGGTGAATGCGTATGTCGGCAAGGGTGGGCATCACTTCATCAATTATCGCGGTGAAACCATTCCCTGGTAACCACCCCCACCCTTTGCAGGAGCGTGTTTGCTCGCTCCTGCAAAGGGTTTGTGTTGTCCGGTCGGGCCGGGCTTGCCCATGAGGACGTTTTGTTCGACACTCCGCACCTCGCCTTCCCGGCGACCCTGGATCAGCAGACAGGGCAACACTGAGCTGGCAACCCTGAACCCAACTTTCAGAGGAGCCGGCCAACATGCCTGCGACCCGCACCTGGTTAAAAAATCCCCTCGCCATTTTCACCTCCAACGAGCTTGATGCCCGTGGCGGCCTTGTGCTGCAAGACGGGGTAATCGTCGAAGTGCTCGGCCTCGGCCAACAACCGTCCGCGCCGTGCAATGAAGTGTTCGATGCCCGCGAGCATGTGATCCTCCCAGGCCTGATCAACACCCATCACCACTTCTATCAAACCTTGACCCGCGCCTGGGCGCCGGTGGTCAACCAGCCGTTGTTCCCGTGGCTGAAAACCCTGTATCCGGTGTGGGCTCGACTGACGCCGGAAAAACTCGCCCTCGCCACCAAAGTCGCGCTGGCCGAGTTGCTGTTGTCCGGCTGCACCACCGCGGCCGATCACCATTACCTGTTCCCCGAAGGCCTGGAAAACGCGATTGACGTGCAAGTCGAAAGCGTTCGCGAATTGGGCATGCGGGCGATGCTGACGCGCGGTTCCATGAGCCTCGGCGAAAAGGACGGCGGCCTGCCGCCGCAGCAAACCGTACAGGAAGGCCAGGTGATCCTCGACGACAGTCAGCGCCTGATCGCCGAGTACCATGAACGCGGCGACGGTGCGCAAATCCAGATTGCCCTGGCGCCTTGCTCGCCGTTCTCGGTGACCCCGGAAATCATGTCCGCGAGCGCCGAACTGGCGAATAAACTGGACGTCCGCCTGCACACCCACCTGGCCGAAACCCTCGACGAAGAAGACTTCTGCCTGCAACGCTTCGGCCTGCGCACCGTGGATTACCTGGATAGCGTCGGCTGGCTAGGCCCGCGTACCTGGCTGGCCCACGGCATCCATTTCAACCCGGACGAAATCGCTCGCCTGGGCGCCGCCCGCACCGGTATTTGCCACTGCCCGAGCTCGAACATGCGCCTGGCTTCCGGCATTTGCCCGAGCATCGACCTGACTGACGCCGGCGCCTTGCTCGGCTTGGGCGTGGACGGATCGGCGTCCAACGATGCCTCGAACATGATGCTCGAGGCGCGCCAGGCGCTGTACATCCAGCGCTTGCGTTACGGTGCAGAAAAGATCACTCCGGAGCGCGTATTGGGTTGGGCAACCCAAGGCTCGGCCAGTCTGCTGGGCCGTACCGATATCGGTGAACTGGCGGTGGGCAAGCAGGCTGACCTGGCGCTGTTCAAGCTCGACGAGCTGCGCTTCTCCGGCAGCCATGACCCCGTCTCGGCGTTGCTGCTGTGCGGCGCTGACCGTGCGGATCGGGTGATGATTGGCGGCAAGTGGCGAGTGATTGACGGGCAGGTCGAAGGGCTGGACCTGAAGGGGTTGATTGCCGACCACAGCCAGGCGGCTCGGCAGTTGATTGCCGGGACCTGATTCAATACCGATTAAACCTGTGGGAGCGAGCCTGCTCGCGATAGCGGAGTGTCAGTCGACAGAAATGTTGAATGTGGCGGCCTCATCGCGGGCAAGCCCGCTCCCACAAGGGATTTGTGGAGATTCAAAGTCCGAGCAACGACAACATGATAAACGTCGCAAACAGCACAAAGTGGGTCATGCCTTCGATGGCATTGGTTTCGCCGTCGTTGAGATTGATCGCGCTGACGATCAGAGTGATGAAGATCATCACCGTCTGCACCGGCGTCATGGCCATCTGGAACGGCTGGCCGGTGTAAAGCGCCATGGCTTCCATCACCGGCACCGTCAGGATCACCGTCGACAGCGACGCGCCCATGGCGATGTTGACCACCGACTGCATACGGTTGGCCAGTGCCGCGCGCAATGCGGTCAGAATCTCCGGTGCCGCCGAAATCGCCGCCACCAGAATGGCCGTGACCACTGGCGGCGCTCCGGTTCCTTCCAGGCCCAGATCAAGGGTCTTGGACATCACCTCGGCCAACGCGCCAATCACCACCACACCAAACACCAGCAGGCCAATGGACAGCGTCAGATTGACCGGCGACGGCTCCTCGTCCAGAGGCGTTTTCTTGCGGCGTTTGTCCGGGTAGCTGTAGCTGAAAAAATAGCTGTGCGGCCCGACCTGCATGCGCAGGAAAAGCGTGTAGAGCACGACCATCGCGCCGATGGTGAACGCCGAATACAGCTTCCAGTTGGCCTCGGGGATGAACTCCGGCACCACCATGGAAACGCCCATGGCGGTGAGGATCATCACGCTGTAGCTGCGTGCCGAGTCGTCGTTGTACGACTGTTCGCCATGCTTGAGCCCACCCATCAACGCCGCCAGGCCGAGGATGCCATTGATGTCGAGCATCACCGCCGAATAAATCGTGTCGCGCACCAACGTCGCAGAGGCTTCGTTGCTCATCATGATCGCCAGGATCACCACTTCCACCAGCACGGCGGCCAGGGTCAGGATCATGGTGCCGTAGGGATCGCCGACTTTTTCGGCGAGCAGTTCTGCCTGATGGGCGACACGCATCGAGGCAGCGACGATGAAGGCGATCAGCACCAGCCCTGACGCCAGCGCGACGGGCTGGCCACTGCTGAGCATCCAGTGCTCCAGCGGATAAGCCACGACGGCAGCGATCAGGGCCAGCAGCAAAAAACTTTCTTGCTTGAGAAATGTGAGCATTGCGGGCCTTTTTGCCGAGAGGGGCGAAATCAGTGGGGTGAGCTACTGACTACGGGGCGGCGCTAACGTTTCGTTACACCTTAGCGCACCAGTGGATGGCAGCAGGTTCGGGACATGCACTTTTATTGGCCTTCGCGCCTCATCGCGGGCAAGCCCGCTCGCACAGGATTTGCCCAGGCCATGTGGGAGCGGGCTTGCCCGCGATAGCCGTTACGCGCTCTCGAGCTATTTGTTGTCCTGTTGGTCAGTAATTTGCATTGGCCTTGCCAACCTCACAACAACATGGAGTTCGAATTCATGCACAAACGTCCGTTGAAGAAGCTGCTTTGCGCCGTTGTCGCGGCCATCGGTCTTGTTGGCAGCCTGGCCGCCAGTGCTGCCGATCCGCTGAAAGTCGGCTTCGTCTATATCGGTCCGATCGGTGACCACGGCTGGACGTATCAGCATGAGCAGGGGCGCAAGGCACTGGCGGAAAAACTCGGTTCGCAGATCACCACCCACTACGTGGAAAACGTCGCTGAAGGCGCCGACGCCGAGCGGGTGATCCGCAACATGGCCAAGGACAAGTACGACCTTATTTTCACCACGTCTTTCGGCTACATGAACCCGACATTGAAAGTCGCCAAGCAGTTTCCCAACGTGATTTTCGAACACGCCACCGGCTACAAGCAGGACAAGAATCTGGGCACCTACCTGGCGCGCACCTATGAAGGTCGCTACGTCGGCGGTTTTCTTGCGGCGAAGATGACCAAGACCAAAAAAATCGGCTACGTCGCTTCGTTCCCGATCCCGGAAGTGATCCGCGACATCAACGCCATTCAACTGGCCTTGAACAAGTACAACCCCGGCACCGAGATCAAGGTGGTGTGGGTCAACTCGTGGTTCGATCCGGGTAAAGAGGCGGATGCCGCCAACGCGCTGATCGACCAGGGCGTGGACGTGGTATTCCAGCACACTGACAGCCCGGCGCCGATCCAGGCTGCCGAACGTCGCGGCGTGTATGCCGTGGGCTACGCTTCGGACATGGCGCACTTCGGGCCGAAAGCGGTGCTGACATCCATCGTCAACGATTGGGCGCCACACTACATTCAGGCGACCCAAAGCGTGATCGACCGCACGTGGAAGTCCCAGGACTATTGGGGCGGTCTGAAGGAAGGCACGGTTGAACTGCCAATCAGCGACCTGGTGCCGGCCGCGGTGAAATCCGAAGCCGAGCAGATCATCGCGGACATCAAGAGCGGTGCGCTGCACCCGTTCACCGGGCCGATCAAGGATCAGGCCGGAGTCGAGAAAATCCCCGCCGGTGTGAGCGCGACCAATGCGGAACTGGCCTCGATGAACTATTACGTGGAAGGCATGAAGGCCGAGATGCCGAAGTAAAACACCGCACCCTGTAGTCGCTGCCGCAGGTGGCTCCTGCAGGGACACTCTGCGCTTTTAAGGATTGTGTATGAACAGCCTTCCCATCATCGACATCGCCCCGCTCTACGGCGACGATCAATCCGCCTGGCCCGCCGTGGCGCGACAAATCGACCGCGCCTGCCGCGAGTGGGGATTTTTCTACATCAAGGGTCACCCGATCAGCGCCGGACGCATCGATGCGCTGCTCGACAGTGCCAAGCGTTTCTTCGCCCAACCCGGCGCCGAAAAGCTCAAGATCGACATTACCCAGACCCGCCATCATCGCGGTTACGGCGCCATTGCCACCGAGCAACTGGACCCGAGCAAACCCAGCGACCTGAAAGAAACCTTCGACATGGGCCTGCACCTGCCTGCCGACCACCCGGACGTGCTGGCGGAAAAACCCTTGCGCGGGCCGAACCGTCATCCGTCACTGCCCGGTTGGGAAACGCTGATGGAGCAGCATTACGTCGACATGCAAGCCCTGGCGCAAACCCTGTTGCGGGCAATGACCCTGGCACTGGGCATCGAACGAGACTTTTTCGATTCACGCTTCAATGAACCGGTCAGCGTGTTGCGCATGATTCACTACCCGCCGCGCCACACCGCCAGCGCTGAAGAACAACAAGGTGCCGGTGCCCATACCGATTACGGCTGCATCACCCTGCTCTACCAGGATGCCGCCGGGGGCCTGCAAGTGCGCAATGTCAAAGGCGAGTGGATCGATGCGCCGCCGATCGAAGGCACGTTCGTGGTCAACCTGGGCGACATGATGGCGCGCTGGAGCAACGACCGTTACCGCTCGACGCCACACCGGGTGATCAGTCCACTCGGCGTGGACCGCTATTCGATGCCGTTCTTCGCCGAACCGCACCCTGACACGCGTATCGAATGCCTCCCGGGGTGCCAGGATGAACGACATCCAGCGAAATATCCGACGACCACCTGTGCGCAATTTCTGCTGTCGCGCTTCGCCGACACCTACGCTTATCGACGGGAGCAAGAAGCGGTGCAGTGAACCGCCTGGTCAGGTTTTGCCAATTGTTTCCACCAGCACCTGTAGAATGTCCGCCATCTGCACCTGATGAGAAAAGAATTATGTACGACTGGCTGAACGCCCTGCCCAAGGCAGAACTGCACTTGCACCTGGAAGGCTCGCTCGAGCCCGAGTTGCTGTTCGCCCTGGCTGACCGCAACAAGATCGCCCTGCCATGGAGCGATGTCGACACCTTGCGCAAGGCCTACGCCTTCAACAACCTGCAAGAATTCCTCGATCTGTATTACCGGGGTGCCGATGTGCTGCGCACCTCCCAGGATTTCTACGACCTGACCTGGGCCTACCTGCTGCGCTGCAAACAACAGAATGTGATTCACACCGAACCGTTCTTCGACCCCCAGACCCACACCGACCGGGGTATCCCGTTCGAAGTGGTGCTCAACGGCATCGCCGCCGCGCTCAAGGATGGCGAGCAGCAACTGGGCATCACCAGCGGTTTGATCCTGAGCTTCCTGCGCCACCTGAGCGAAGACGAAGCGCAGAAAACCCTCGACCAGGCGCTGCCATTCCGCGATGCCTTCGTCGCCGTGGGTCTGGACAGTTCCGAGATGGGCCACCCGCCGAGCAAGTTCAAGCGCGTGTTCGACCGGGCCCGTGACGAAGGCTTCCTGACCGTCGCCCACGCCGGCGAAGAAGGCCCGCCCGAGTACATCTGGGAAGCCCTCGACCTGCTGAAAATCCAGCGCATCGACCATGGCGTGCGCGCCATCGAAGACGAGCGCCTGATGCAGCGGATCATCGACGAGCAGATTCCACTGACCGTGTGCCCGCTGTCGAACACCAAGCTTTGCGTGTTCGATCACATGTCGCAGCACAATATTCTCGACATGCTCGAGCGTGGCGTGAAGGTGACGGTGAACTCCGATGACCCGGCGTACTTCGGCGGATATGTCACCGAAAACTTCCACGCGCTGTATACCGATCTGGGCATGACCCAGGATCAGGCCAAGCGTCTGGCGCAGAACAGCCTCGATGCGCGGTTGGTAAAACCGTAAGCATCACATTTCCCTGCCGGCACTGGCATGCCAGCGCCTGCAGGGTTTTGTGTCAAGAAAGCCCTACAGCGCCATTTCCAGTTCGGTTTGTTCGGCGAAACGGTGGATTTCACGCTGCCCCGCCGCGGTGATCTGCAAGGCCCGCGAATCGTTGGGCAGATTCAACCAGCCTGACTGCATGAACAGCTGCAACAACGCTGCACCCAATGCCCCGCCCATGTGTGGACGTCGTTCGCTCCAGTCCGGGCAGGCACACGCCGCCATGCCTCGACGATGGGCGAGCGCCTGGATGTAGACGCCACGTGTCGCCAGCTCAGTGGAGCCCTTGAGGGTGATCGTCACTCGCTGATCGAACTGCTCGATCCACCCCGCATCCAGCAAACGCTGATAAAGATCCGCCGCCAGGGTACCGCCCAAATGGTCGTCGCACAGTCGTGCGCGCAACATGGATGAACGCAGTGCCTGGGGTTTGGCCAGGGGTGCGGGGCGTTTGAAAACATCTGGAATGTCTTGCGGCGTACTGGCCAGCGTTGCACTGGCCAGCGCCTCGATCGCGGCGCCGACCTCAGGGGCTGACAGACGGAAAAACCGCTTGCGCCCGCGGGACTCGACTTTCAATAACCCCCCGGCGGACAGACGTCCCAGGTGTGCACTGGCCGAAGACGGTGACAGGCCGGCCAACAAGGCCAACTCCTCGGTTTGGCGCGCCGAGCCATCCATCAAGGCCCACATCATTGCGCTGCGCTTTGGGTCAGCCAGCAAGGTGGCTATCTGGCTGATGCAAGGTGCATGTTCCATGTATTCACTCCCTGTTGAATCGTTTCGTCTACTGCTCAGAGACATCTTGACCAGTAATGTGTCGTCGGCCAAGACGCAGAAACCGCCATGAACCGGGCAAAGTCTTTGCTCACCCATGTCATCACCGGGCGTCTGGCGCAGAGGCCAGGCGCAGGCACACGGGACCAGAGCGACGCCAGCGGGGCCTCGCCATTGCGATCGACGGTGGGTATTTCGGGCGAGCGCTAGTATAGGCGGGTTAACCGCCGGTTCCTGCCCTTCGCAAACCGTTGTTGGTGATAGTTCCTGAGGGAAATTTCGCTTTTTACCTGCGACTAATCATCGATACCCGCCAAACCGGGAAAATGACTGCTCAATCGAGCGCATCGGCTGGCAAGCATTTCCCGCAACAGGTTCACTGGCTTACTCAATTGTGCGCGATGGGCGCACAACAGATTCAGCGGTGCGCGCTCACAAAGCAGCTCAGGCATCAGTACTTTCAAACGACCGGCGAGCACATCCCCCGCCACATCCAGCCACGACTTGTAGGCGATGCCCGCCCCCGCCACCGCCCATAGCCGCACGACATCGGCGTCGTCGCTGAATCGGTCGCCGCTGACGGTCAGGCTGACCTCCCGCTTGCCGTCGTGAAAACTCCAATGGTCGTGAACGCGGCTGCCCAGCATGAACAGCAGGCAATTGTGCTGCGCCAATTGCTCCAGCTGCCGCGGCTCGCCATGCCGGGCGAGGTAACCCGGCGCGGCACACAGCACGCGGCGGTTTTGCGCGGCGATGGGCAGCGCCACCAGGCTGGAGTCCTCCGGCTCGCCATAACGCAGGGCGATGTCCACCGGTTGCCGAAACAGATCGGCGATGCGGTCGCCCAGCAGCAAGCGCACGGTGAGTTTCGGGTGCTCGCGCTGAAACTCGTCCAGCCACGGCAGCAACAGGTTGCGACCGAAGTCCGACGGCGCCGAAAGCTGCAACACGCCACTGACCTGATCCTGACCGCTGGCCAACAAACGCCGGCCCTCGTCGAGGTTGCTCAGGGCCGCACGGGCGTATTCGAGAAAGCCTTCACCTTCAGCGGTCAGGCGCAGGCTGCGGGTCGAGCGGGCGAGCAAGCGGGCGCCAAGTTGCTGTTCGATGCGTTTCAAAGCCGCACTGGCCACCGCCGCCGACATGTCCATCCCCCGCGCGGCGGCCGACAGACTGCCAAGGTCCGCCGCCCGAACAAACAACTGCAAGTCATCGAAACGCAGCATCCCGACACCCGATTATCAAAAAAAAATTGAAAGAGACTGCTCTTTTAACGGGTTTTATCTTCATGAGAAATAGCCAATCATCTGCTCATCGAAATCACCCTCCCCGGAGTCGCAGATGTCCCAGCCCTTTACCGCTATCGCCACCCTCATCGCCAAGCCTGGTCAACAGGATGCCCTTGAGCAACACCTGCGGGCACTGGTGGAACCGACCCGAGCCGAAGCCGGTTGCGGGCAATATGACCTGCATCAGGACCTGGCCAACCCGCTGGCCTTCTACATGATCGAACAGTGGAGCAGCGACGAAGCCCTGCAAGCCCATGACGACAGCGCGCACATCCAGCACTTTCGCGCCAAGGCGCCTGACTTTCTCGAACACTTCGAACTCACGCGCCTGCGTTCCATCGCCTGATTCCTTCTTCTATAACTGTTGCGGAGCCCTACATGAAAGCCATCGCCTATTACGCGTCCCTGCCGATCAGCGACGAAAAATCCCTGCAAGACATCGAACTGCCTGAGCCGGTCGCCGGGCCGCGGGATCTGTTGGTGGAGGTCAAAGCCATTTCGGTCAATCCGGTGGACACCAAGGTCCGTCAGAACGTCCAGCCCGAAGGCGGCGCAGCCAAGGTGCTGGGCTGGGATGTGGCCGGAGTGGTCAAGGCGGTCGGCAGCGAAGTGACGCTGTTCAAGGCCGGCGACAACGTGTTCTACGCCGGGTCCATTGCCCGCGCTGGCGGCAACAGCGAACTGCATGTTGTCGATGAGCGGATTGTCGGCCACATGCCGAAAACCCTGGGGTTCGCCGAAGCGGCTGCCCTGCCGCTGACCGCGATCACCGCGTGGGAATTGCTCTTCGAGCGCCTGCAAGTGCGCGAAGGCAAAACCGATGAAGGCCAGAGCCTGTTGATCGTCGGCGCGGCCGGTGGCGTAGGTTCGATCCTCACGCAATTGGCCACGCAGCTCACAGGACTGAATGTGATCGGCACCGCCTCACGCCCACAAACCCAGAGCTGGGTGAAGGAACTGGGCGCCCATCATGTGATCGACCACAGCCAGCCGCTGAGCGAAGCACTCAAACGTGCGGGCCTTGATCAGGTCACCCACGTCGCCAGCCTGACCCAGACCGATCATCACCTGGATCAATTGGTCGAGGCATTGGCGCCGCAAGGCAAGCTGGCGCTGATCGATGACCCCAAATCCCTCGACGTGACCAAGCTCAAGCGCAAGAGCCTGTCGCTGCACTGGGAGTTCATGTACACCCGCTCGCTGTTTGAAACGGCGGACATGATAGAGCAGCACCATTTGCTCAACCGCGTGGCGCAGTTGATCGATGCCGGCACGCTGAAAACCACGGTTGGCGAGCATTTCGGCCGCATCAATGCGGCGAATCTGCGTCGTGCACATGCCCTGCTGGAGAGTGGAAAATCCAAGGGCAAGATCGTGCTTGAAGGGTTTTAAAACCTGAAAAAAACATCGCGGGCCGCGCTGCAGCCTGCGATGTTTTTTGTTACACACCGTCAGTCCGACAGTTTTCCCTTGTCACATCAGCGATCGTATTCGGGTCTACAATCGAATCTCTTGCGAGGCTTGCTTCTACGAAACATCTTTTACAAGAGGCGTTCGACGATGAAGATCCTGATAAAAGAACTGGCAAAATCCCAGTGGCAAGTCCGCCTGGACCAGCATGCCGTAACGTTCCGTAGCGAAGCCGAAGCCTTGGCCTTCACGCGCATCCTTGAAGGGCGTATTCAGGCCCCTCACCAAATTCCAGTCCCTCACCCGCAGCGCGCTGCCGGCTGATACGCCGTCAGGCCTGGGCGTCCGCCAGTGCCCGGGCATTTTGCAAGCGCCGGGTGAGCATCGCCACGCTCACCACCAGAACGGCACACAGGCTGATGACCATGGCCATCGGCATGGCGCTGCCGTCGTGCAACCCCCCCACCAGCGCGGCAGCACCGGCGGCCAAGCTGAACTGCAGGCACCCAAGCATCGCCGAAGCGCTGCCTGCCCGAGCACCCTGGCCGTTCATGGCACAGGCCGATGCATTGGGAAGGATGCAGCCCAAGCTGGAAATGCAGACGAACAGCGGAATCAATAACGGCCACAGTTGCGCCGTGTGCAATGCGCTGACGCCCAGCAGGGCGAGGCCGGCCCCCAGGTAAACCCACACGGCACGCGCCAGCAGGAATGCCGGCCCGCGCTTGGCCAGCAAACGCGCGTTGACCTGCGCCACCAGAATGAAACCCGCCGCATTGGCACCGAAGAACCAGCCGAAGTGCTCGGCCGGCACGTCGTAGAGCTTGATGAAGACGAACGGTGAACCGGCGATGTAGGAAAACATCCCGGCAATAGCGATACCACCGGTCAGCGCGTGGCCGAGGTAAATCGGTTCTTTCACCAGTCGAGCGTACTGACGCAACGCCCCCGACAACGGTTGGCGCGGCACATGCGCAGGCATGCTTTCCGGCAAGCCGAGTGCCACGGCCAGGCCAGCCAATGCGCTGAAACCGGTCAGCGCCAGAAAAATCGACTGCCAGCCTGTGGTGTTGACCAACAGGCCGCCGAGCATCGGCGCCAGAATCGGCGCCAGGCCCATCACCAGCATCAGCTGCGAAAAGACTTTCGCTGAACCCACCGCATCGCATTTGTCGCTGACGATCGCCCGGGAAATCACCATTCCCGCACACCCGCCCAAGGCCTGGATGAAACGGGCACCGATCAGCCATTCCAGGTTCGGCGCATAGACGCACGCCAGCGACGCGGCCGTGAACAGACCCACGCCAATCAGCAACGGAATACGCCGCCCGAAGCGATCCGCCACCGGCCCGTAGGCCAGCTGACCGATGGACAAGCCGAGGAAATAGGCCGCCAATGTCAGCTGAACGTGTTTTTCGTCCGTACCGAACGCAAGCGCCATGGCCGGGAACGCCGGCAGGTAGAAATCGATCGCCAGCGGACCGAAAGCGCTCAACGCGCCAAGAATCAGAATGGTACGGAAGTTCATCGGGCATCCAGGAGCATAGTCGGCAGCCCGACAGTTTAGCCGCGCATGGACGCCTTGAACATTACGATAGCTCGCTAACTATCAAAAAGGTCAAGCCGGCTTGACGCCATAGCCCTCTTCGCTAATGGCCTCGATCACCTGCTGCTCAGTCAGTGAACTCTCGACACCCACTTCTCTGGCAGCCAGATCGACGCGCACGCTGGCCGCCGGGTCTTTGGCCTGAACGGCCTGTGTGATGGCTCTGACGCAGTGACCGCAGGACATACCTTCAACATTGAACACTTGCATGGAAAGACTCCTTTGATGAGGCTCTTGAATGAGGTTGAGTACAGTCTTGAGCTTGCCACCATGGCAAGGTCAAGTTCTGAAGTGATCTGCCGGGCTGGCAATCGGCGCCGCGCTCGGCCAAGCTGCGATCATCAATGACTCGATCTCAGGAGATTCAGCCATGCGCTGGTCAGTTTTCAGCCTGTTTGGCTTCCTCAGCCTTTTCGCCGCCATGCCGTCGGCCAGTGCCGCCGGGGAGGACTATGGCGTGCTGATCATTTCCCGCGAGCGACTGGAAGTCGCGACCAGCTGCGAAATCGGCGTGTACATCCAGGACCAGTTGGCCGCGCGGCTGTTCCAGGAACAAAGCACCTCGTTCAATTTGCCGCCGGGCAATGTGTCCCTGCGCCTGAAACTGCTGCCGGGTCAGGTGCCGGGCTGCAACCCGGGCATGTTGGCGCCGGGCTCGCAGGACATCCAGCTCCGGGCGGGCGATGTGCTCAAGTACCGGATTGCGATGACGCAGGAAGGGATGTACCTGAAGCGCGCAGGCCTCGGCTACTGACACAAATCCCCCTGCTCGCTCCTGCAATCGGATTTTCGGTGAGTTTCAAAATGGCGCTTGACCTTGCCAACATGGCAAGGTTGATCCTGTAGGCATCTACTACAGGGAGTGCGACCGATGTCCGATTCCACCACGTTCGATCTGCCGATTGCCGGCATGACCTGCGCCAGTTGCGCTGGCCGTGTCGAGCGCGCCTTGAGCAAAGTCATCGGTGCCAGCGCCGTCAGCGTCAACCTCGCCACCGAACAGGCGCGGGTCCAGGCGCCGGCCGATAGCCTGCCGGCCTTGATGGAGGCCGTGGCAAGGGCCGGTTACAGCGTGCCGCAGCAAACCCTTGAATTGAGCATCGAAGGCATGACCTGCGCGTCCTGCGTCGGCCGCGTCGAGCGCGCGCTGAACAAAGTGCCGGGGGTGAAGAGCGTCAGCGTCAACCTGGCGAACGAACGCGCTCACCTTGAATTGCTCGGGCAGGTCGACCCGCAAACCTTGATCACCGCCGTGACCAAGGCCGGCTACGCCGCCAGCGTCCGGGAGGCCGAACACCCGCCAACCGACAATCAACAGACCCGCCTGCAACGCGAACTCTGGGCCTTGCTCGCGGCCATTGCCCTCGCCTTGCCATTGGTGCTGCCGATGCTGCTGCAACCGTTCGGTGTGCACTGGATGCTCCCGGCGTGGGCGCAATTTGCCTTGGCCACTCCGGTGCAATTCATCTTCGGCGCGCGGTTCTATGTGGCCGCGTGGAAAGCCGTGCGCGCCGGCGCCGGCAACATGGATTTGCTGGTCGCGCTCGGCACCAGCGCCGGTTATGGCTTGAGTGTCTACGAGTGGGCCACCGCTGCCGGACGCATGCCGCACCTGTATTTCGAAGCCTCGGCGGTCGTCATCGCCTTGGTGTTGCTCGGTAAATACCTGGAGAGCCGTGCCAAGCGCCAGACCGCCAGCGCCATCCGCGCCCTCGAAGCGCTGCGCCCGGAACGGGCGATTCAGGTGATTGACGGCCAGGAACGGGACGTTGCGATCAGCGCTCTGCGTCTCAATGATCGGGTGCTGGTCAAACCGGGCGAACGCTTCCCGGTGGACGGTGAAGTGATCGAAGGCCAGAGCCACGCCGATGAAGCGTTGATCAGCGGAGAAAGCCTGCCGGTGCCGAAACAACCCGGTGACAACGTGACCGGCGGCGCGATCAATGGTGAAGGCCGATTGTTGGTGCGCACCCAGGCACTTGGCGCTGAAACCGTGTTGGCGCGCATCATTCGATTGGTGGAGGACGCTCAAGCCGCGAAAGCGCCCATCCAGAAACTGGTGGATAAAGTCAGCCAGGTTTTCGTACCCGTGGTCCTGCTGCTGGCCCTGGCGACACTGGTCGGCTGGTGGCTGTATGGCGCTCCGATGGAAACCGCGCTGATCAACGCCGTTGCGGTGTTGGTGATCGCCTGCCCTTGTGCGCTGGGTCTGGCCACACCTACGGCAATCATGGCCGGCACCGGGGTGGCGGCGCGTTACGGGATTCTGATCAAGGACGCCGAAGCGCTGGAGCGTGCCCATGAAGTCAGTTCGGTGGTGTTCGACAAAACCGGCACACTGACCTCGGGCACTCCGCGCATCGCGCACTTGAGTGCGCTCGACGGTGACGAAGCCACCTTGCTGCAACAGGCCGGCGCCCTGCAACGGGGCAGTGAGCACCCTTTGGCCAAAGCGGTCCTGGACGCCTGCGCTGATCGCGCGTTGCAGGTAGACGACGTCAGCGACAGCCAATCCCTGACCGGGCGCGGCATTGCCGGCACCCTTGACGGACGGCGACTGGCGCTGGGCAACCGGCGTCTGCTGGAGGAAAGCGGCCTGAGCGTCGGGGCCTTGGCGGATTGCGCCACCGTGTGGGAAGCCGAAGGCCGGACCTTGTCCTGGCTCATCGAGCAAAACCCCGCGCCACGGGTACTGGGCCTGTTTGCCTTCGGCGACACGCTCAAGCCCGGTGCGTTGCAAGCGGTGCAGCAACTGAGCGCACGGCACATCAGCAGCCATTTGCTGACCGGCGACAACCGCGGCAGTGCCAAAGTGGTTGCCGAGGCGCTGGGCATCCGTGACGTACACGCCGAAGTGTTGCCGGCGGACAAAGCCGCGACGGTGGCGGCACTGAAACGAACCGGGGTGGTGGCGATGGTCGGCGACGGCATCAACGACGCCCCGGCACTGGCTGCCGCCGACATCGGCATCGCCATGGGCGGCGGCACCGACGTGGCCATGCACGCCGCCGGCATCACCCTGATGCGCGGCGACCCGCGTCTGGTGCCCGCGGCGCTGGAGATCAGTCGCAAGACCTATGCGAAAATCCGCCAAAACCTGTTCTGGGCGTTCGTCTATAACCTGATCGGTATTCCGCTGGCTGCGTTCGGCTTCCTCAATCCGGTACTGGCCGGCGCGGCGATGGCCTTGTCGAGCGTCAGCGTGGTGAGCAATGCGCTACTGTTGAAAACCTGGAAACCCGAGGATCTGGAGGAAAACCGATGAACATCGGCCAAGCGGCCCGTCACAGCGGCCTGAGCGCGAAGATGATCCGTTATTACGAATCCATCGGTTTGCTCAAGGCGGCCAATCGCGCCGACAGCGGTTATCGAATCTACGGCGATCACGACTTGCATACCCTGGCCTTCATCAAGCGCTCGCGGGACCTGGGGTTTTCGCTGGAAGAAGTCGGCAAGCTGCTGACCCTCTGGCAGGACCGCCAGCGCGCCAGTGCCGATGTGAAGGCCCTGGCCCGGCAACATATCGATGAGCTGAACCGCAAGATCCGCGAGCTCGGGCAACTGCGCGATACGTTGCAGGATCTGGTTGAGCATTGTCAGGGGGATCATCGGCCGGATTGTCCGATTCTCAAGAACCTTGAGTCGGGCTGCTGCACCTGATCACAAACCACCCTGTTGGGGATTGGCATTCATGAAAAACCCGGCCGAAGCCGGGTTTTTGTTTAGCCGATCACTGCATCCAGGGCGGCGGCGGTTCTTCGGTTTTGTTGGCGGGCGCATCGTCAGCGGCACGGGCCGCCTGCTTGCGTTCTTCATCCAGGCGCGCAGCCTCGATCTCACGCATGATGCCGCCCACGTCGGCCAACTCTTCCGGTTCGTCGAACTCACCGGTCAGGACGCTGGCCGGGTGCAAGGTGCCGGCCTCGTACAAGGCCCACATTTCCTTGGCATAACGGGTCTTTTTCAACTCCGGCGCGAACCGCCCGAAGTACGACGCCATGTTGCCCACATCCCGCTCCAGCATGCTGAAGGCGTGGTTGTTGCCCGCGGCATCCACCGCTTGCGGCAAGTCGATGATCACCGGGCCGGTCGGCGTCAACAGTACGTTGAATTCGGACAGGTCACCGTGCACCAAACCGGTACACAACATCAGCACGATCTGTGAAATCAGAAACGCGTGATACTCGCGCGCCTGGTCCGGTTCCAGCACCACGTCGTTCAAACGCGGCGCGGCATCGCCGTACTCGTCGGCCACCAGCTCCATGAGCAACACGCCTTCGAGGAAGTCATACGGCTTGGGCACTCGCACACCGGCACTGGCCAGACGGAACAGCGCCGCCACTTCGGCGTTCTGCCAGGCGTCTTCGGTTTCCTTGCGGCCAAACTTGGACCCCTTGGCCATGGCCCGGGCCTGACGACTGTTGCGTACCTTGCGACCTTCCTGATACTCGGCCGCCTGACGGAAACTGCGTTTATTCGCCTCCTTGTAGACCTTCGCGCAACGTAGCTGGTTGCCGCAGCGCACTACATAAACAGCTGCTTCTTTACCACTCATGAGTGGGCGCAGCACCTCGTCGACCAGACCGTCCTCGATCAGGGGTTCAATGCGTTTTGGAGTCTTCATCAGCTTTTATTGTGGGTCCTTTATTACCAAACACGCGAAAGTCATTCGTTATACGGCAATCCACTCACCGGTGGGAGGGGGGGCCGACCTATGAACACTGCCAGGAACAACAAGAAGCACACAATGTGCCGGATTCCTCACAAAAACCTGACGTCCTTCGTCCGGCGCCAACGATCATAGTCGAGGCTGCGCCACTTGTTGTGCAAGGCCTGCGAGGGCATTTGTGACAGAAGCTGACATCACGCGCCCTGCATTCGAAGGATTTTTCCTGGCAAGGCTCAATTTCCTCCGACAACAGCCGAAGTCCTGAGTGACAAAGTGATTTGTCCGACAATCGCTCCCCCAATAATAGCGATGCCGCACTCAGGGACCTGGGTTGACCAAGAACGTTTACGGCTGCCAAAAAACCGCGAGTCATCTGCACTGCGTGGGCCTACAAGAAAATCTGGAGCGCGGATGAACATCAAACAGAAGTTGACCTGGGCGTTTGCAATCATCGCCTGCTTGCCCGTGGTGCTGGTCGCCACCCTCGTTGTGCTGAACTTGCGCAGTGATGCCAAGGACGGATTCGTCGACAGCAGCGGTCGTGAAATCCGTCAGGTCAGCAATGCCATGCAACTGTTTTTCGACGGCATCAGCCAGAACGTCGAGTACTTGGCCAAGCAACCGCTGATCACCAACTCCGACGACAGCCTCAAGACCTACATGAGCGCCAACGCCGCGAGTGTTCCTCAAGGTGAGTCGGACAAAAAACTCTTCAGTTTCCTTCAGGACCTGGGCAACGCTCACCCGTCCTATGCCTACGCGATTCTCGGCACCGCCGCCGGCGGCTACGTGTCGTGGCCGGACGATGCCAAGCTGGCCAACTACGACCCGCGCCAGCGCCCGTGGTACAAGGCGGCCCAGGCCAAACCGGGCAAGCCGTTTCGTACCGAGGCCTATTACTGGGCTGAAACCGATACGTCCTACGTCAGCACCGTCCGTACCATCGACAACAAGCTGGGCACCAACGGCGGCGTGGTCAGTATCGACGTGTCGCTCAAACAGCTCACCGAACTGGTCAAACAGATCAAGCTCGGCGAAACCGGTTACCTGATGCTGCTGGAAAACAACGGCACCGTGCTGGTCGACCCGAAGCAACCGGAAAACAACTTCAAGCCCCTGGGCAGCCTCGGCGAAGGGTATGCGCAACTGGCCAAGGCCGGCAAAGGCCTGGTTGAGGTCGAACTCAACGGCGAGCGCTACATGGCCAACGTCTGGCCGTCGGAGCAACTGGGCTGGACCTTCATCGGCCTGATCAAGCAAAGCGACGTAATGAGCACTGCGACCCAGTTGACCTGGTTGATCGCGATCATCGCCGCGGTGTTGGCCATCATCTTCGCCGTGGTCGGCGCCAGTTTCGCCAGCGTCATCGTGCGTCCGATCCGCAGCGTGGCCGATGGCCTGGAGGGCATCGCCCAGGGTGAAGGCGACCTGACGAAAAACCTGCAGATCCGTGGCAGCGACGAAACCGCGCAACTGGCCAGTTGGTTCAATCAGTTCCTCACCGCTATTCGCAACCTGATCCAGAGCATTGGCGGTGCCGCGACGAAGATTCTCGCCACGTCCAAAAGCTCGACCCAGGTATCGAGTGACATGGCTGAAGCCGCCGGTCGCCAGCGTGAGGCCGTCGACATGGTGTCCACGGCGTTCCACGAAATGGTCGCCACCGCCAACGAAGTGGCGCGCTCGTGCAGCCAGGCTGCCGAATCCGCGGACAGCGGCCAGCGTCAGGCCCGCGAAGGCCAGCAACAGATCGACGCGGCGGTGAGCAGCGTGGATCGCCTGAGCCAGGAGATCGAACAGTCCGCGCAGTCGATGCAACAGCTCGAGCGCGACAGCAATGACATTCAGTCGATCCTCGGCACCATCCGCTCCATCGCCGAACAGACCAACCTGCTGGCGCTGAACGCGGCCATTGAAGCGGCGCGGGCCGGTGAGCAAGGCCGTGGCTTTGCGGTGGTGGCGGACGAAGTGCGGGCACTGGCCAAACGCACAGCTGATTCCACCGCGGAGATCGACGGGCTGCTGGGCAACCTGGCCAAGCGCACCAGCCAGGTGACGCAGCAAATGCACGCGAGCCTGGAAGTGTCGCAACAGTCGGTGTCACGCATCGGCGAAGCCCGCAGCAGCTTCGGGCAGATCCGCGAGTCGGTGGATGTGATTCGCGACATGAACACGCAGATTGCAACGGCGGCGGAACAGCAACATCAGGTTGCCGAGGACATCAACCGGCACATCAGCCAGATCCATGGCGATGCGCAGTTGGTGGCGGAACTGGCGAACTCGGCGAGGCTGGATTCGCAAAGCCTGGCCGGATTGTCCAATGAGCTGGATGGCCTGGTGCGCCGCTTCCGCACCTGACCGGCAGACCGCTGCGCGGTCAATCGCTGGCAAGCCAGCCCCCACAGGTGATGCGTCGAGCCGAAATCAGGCGGCACACATCATTCTCTGTGGGAGTTGGCTTGCCAGCGATGGAGCTCTCACTGCCGGAACAATTCTCCCGGGGTAAACCCGAACAGACTTTTGAACGCGGCAATAAACGCCGACGTCGAGTCATACCCACACGCCAGCGCGACATTGGTCACACTGTCGCCCTCCTCCAGCAAACTCAACGACGACAACAGACGCGCACGCTGGCGCCAGCCGCGGAAACTCAACCCGGTTTCCCGCTGAAACAACCGCGTCAGGGTTTTCTCCGACGTACCCAAACGTTCCGCCCACGCCTGCAATGTCACGTTACGCTCGGGATTTTCGATCAGCTCGTTGCATAGCCCCAACAACCGCTCATGGCGGGGCAGCGGCAGGGAAAATCCGACTTCCGGTAAACCAGCCAGTTGATCCAGCAACACGCCCACCAGCCGTGCCTCCTGGCTATCGCCCTGTGGATATTCCACCGGCAGCAAACAGAAACTCTTGATCAACTCCCGCGCCAGCGGTGTCACTTCCAGCACTCGGCAACGCCCGACCGCCCACTGGCAATCCTCACGCCGCACATACAGGCTGCGCATCTCGGCGCGCATCGACGTCACCACCTGGTGCTCAAGATCCGCCGGAATCCAGATCCCCCATTGTGGCGGCGCAAAAAAACTGCCCTCCGCCGTGTGCACGCCGAGAACGCCACTGATGGCGTAGGAAAACTGCACCCAATCGTGACGATGGGGCGGGGTCCACGAACCGGCGTTCAGGCTCTCGACCCGGGCAAACAGTGGACGCGGCAACACCGTAAGGGGCGGAATGGTTCGTTCGAGGGATATTTGTCCGTTAGTCGGCATTGACTGGCCTTGTGTTGCGAGACGGCGGGTGGGGCCGACGTTAGGCCATGTCGAACGTCTATTCAACAACGGTGATACCTGTGGCTGCTGGCTGCCAGCCCCCACAGGGATCCACATCAGACATCAGCGCTCGATAATGGCGGTCACGCCCTGCCCACCCGCCGCACAGATCGAGATCAGTCCCCGCCCCTTCCCCGCCGCATCCAGCAGCTTCGCCAGGTTGGCAACAATGCGCCCGCCCGTGGCGGCAAACGGATGCCCCGCGGCCAGTGAACTGCCTTTGACGTTCAGTCGGCTGCGGTCGATGGCGCCCAACGGTGCCTCGAGGCCGAGACGGGTTTTGCAGTAATCCGCGTCTTCCCAAGCCTTGAGTGTGCACAGCACTTGCGCGGCGAACGCTTCGTGGATTTCGTAGTAATCGAAGTCCTGCAAGCTCAGGCCATTGCGCGCCAGCAAACGCGGTACCGCGTAGACCGGCGCCATCAACAAGCCTTCGGCACCGTTGACGAAATCCACCGCCGCCGCCTCGCCGTCACGCAGGTACGCGAGAATCGGCAAGCCGCGTTCATTGGCCCATTGCTCACTGCCCAGCAGTACCAGCGACGCGCCATCGGTCAGCGGTGTGGAGTTGCCCGCGGTCAGCGTGCCCTTGGCACTTTTTTCATAGGCCGGTTTAAGCGAGGCAAGCTTTTCCAGGGTCGAATCCGCACGCAGATTGTTGTCGCGGGTGAGGCCGAGGAACGGCGTCATCAGGTCGTTGTGCCAACCTTCGGCGTAAGACGCGGCCAGTTTTTGATGACTTTCCAGGGCCAACTGATCCTGCTCTTCGCGAGGAATGTTCCAGGTCTGCGCCATCAACTCGCAATGTTGCCCCATCGACAAACCGGTACGTGGCTCGCCGTTGCGCGGGAACTCAGGGATCAGATGGTGCGGGCGCAATTGCAGAAAGGTTTTCAGTTTGTCGCCCATGCTCTTGGCGCGATTGGCCTGCAGCAGGATCTTGCGCAACCCTTCACTGACGCTGATCGGTGCATCGGAGGTGGTGTCGACACCCCCGGCAATGCCGCACTCGATCTGGCCCAGAGCAATCTTGTTGGCCACCAGCAACGCCGCTTCCAGCCCGGTGCCGCACGCCTGCTGGATGTCATAGGCCGGGGTGGCGGGAGACAGGCGCGAACCGAGTACGCATTCGCGGGTCAGGTTCATGTCCCGCGACAACTTGAGCACCGCGCCGGCAACCACTTCGCCGATGCGCTGACCGTGCAGGTTGTAGCGCTCGATCAGGCCTTCGAGCGCGGCGGTGAGCATCACCTGGTTACTCGCGGTGGCGTAAGGCCCGTTGGACCGGGCGAAGGGAATCCGGTTACCGCCAATGATCGCGACGCGGCGCAGTTGAGTCATGAAAAGCTCCCAATAAACATCCAAAAGTTAGAGCGATCCCTGTAGGAGCGGGCTTGCCCGCGATGGCGGCAGCACATTCCGCATTGATGTGACCGTTAAATCGCTATCGCGGGCAAGCCCGCTCCTACAGGGGATGCATTGCCACAAAATCCGGTATTCAAACTACGCTGCTGTGATCAAGCGTAGGCCTTATCTCGTGGATCGAACGACTGATTGCCATTCGTGGTCCACACTTTGAACCCCAGCTTTCGGAGCGCGTTCCATGTCTGACCGCTATATCGACTTCGCCAACTCCTCCATCGGCCATCGTCTGGTCGGGGCCTTGGGCTTGCCTGCGCCGACCCGGCTGGAACGTTGGCAAGCAGGCCGGCTGCGCCCGGTCGACGGTGCGTTGCTGATCGGTGGCGGGCCGTTGGCGGAGAAAGTCAGCGCCATTGCCAATCGCCTGACCGACGCGATCTACAGCTACGGCACCGAGCCTTCAATGGCGACGCAATGGATTCCCGGCCACGGCCCGAAACTCAAAGCGGTGGTGTTCGACGCCAGCGATCTGCTGCACACCGATCAGCTCAAACAGCTGCGCGAGTTCTTTCAGCCGCTGATGAAAAACCTCGATCACTGCGCGCATCTGGTGATTCTCGGTCGCGACCCGCAGACCTTGAGCGATCCGTTCGCCGCCGGTGCGCAACGCGCCCTCGAAGGTTTCAGTCGCTCGCTGGCCAAGGAATTGCGCAGCGGCGGCACCTTGCAACTGATCCACGTCGGCGAAGGTGCCGAGGATCAACTGGAAGGTCCGCTGCGGTTTTTCCTCTCACCGAAAAGCGCGTTCGTCTCCGGGCAAGTGATTCGCCTGAACCCCTGCGATACGCCGGTGACGGACTGGACGCGACCGCTGGCCGGACGCAAGGCACTGGTCACCGGCGCAGCGCGGGGCATCGGCGCGTCCATTGCCGAGACCCTGGCCCGGGACGGTGCCGATGTCATCCTGCTCGACGTGCCACCGGCCAAAAATGATCTGGAAGCACTTGCCGCACGCTTGGGTGGACGCAGCGTCACGCTGGACATCTGCGCTGAAGACGCCGCCACGCAACTGGTTGAACAGTTGCCCGACGGCATCGATATCGTGGTGCACAACGCCGGCATCACCCGCGACAAAACCCTGGCCAACATGACCCCGGAATTCTGGGACGCGGTGCTTGCGGTCAACCTCAACGCGCCACAAGTGTTGACCAAAGCCTTGCTCGACAATGGCACCCTGCGCGACAACGGTCGGGTGATTCTGCTGGCTTCGATCAGCGGCATCGCCGGCAATCGCGGGCAAACCAACTACGCAGCGAGCAAGGCGGGCCTGATCGGGCTGGCGCAAGCCTGGGCGCCGCTGTTGCAGGCACGGGGCATCAGCATCAACGCGGTGGCACCCGGTTTTATCGAAACCCAGATGACCGCCCACATCCCGTTCGGCCTGCGCGAGGCCGGGCGGCGCATGAGCTCACTGGGCCAGGGCGGCTTGCCGCAAGACGTCGCCGAAGCGGTGGCCTGGCTGGCTCAACCGGGCACCGGCGCATTCACCGGGCAAGCCTTGCGGGTTTGCGGGCAAAGTGTGTTGGGGGCTTAGGCATGACGATCGACTGGCACACACTCAATCGCGAACCCGGCCTGCCCGGGCTGTATGCACACGCGGCAACGCGACGGAAAATCACCGGCACCACCCTGCCGGCCTCGGGCTTGCGCTGCTGGGTGGATGTCGATGCAAAACGTCTGGCGGCCTATCGCAAGGTCTGCGGTTTTACCGACAACAGCCTGCTGCCTCCCACTTACCCACACATCCTCGCCTTCGCTTTGCAGATGCAACTGCTCACCGCCAGGGACTTCCCGTTCCCGCTGCTGGGGCTGATTCACCTGAGCAATCGCATTCGCGTGTTGCGCCCCATGGGTGGGGTGGGTCGGGTACGGGTCAGTGTGCACGTGCAAAACCTGCAACCTCATGCCAAGGGTGCGACGTTCGATCTGGTGACCACCCTGGATGATCAACTCGGCGCGCTGTGGGAGGCTGAAAGCCAGATGCTGTGCCGAGGGGTCAAGCTCGAAGGCGAGTCCGTGGAGGACGTACTCGCGTCGACGTTGACGCTCACGCAAGTGGCGCAATGGAAAGCACCTGTGGATATCGGCCGGCAATACGCCAAGGTTTCCGGCGACTACAACCCGATTCACCTGAGCGCGGCCAGCGCCAAATTGTTCGGCTTTCCATCGGCCATCGCCCACGGGCTATGGAACAAGGCGCGCACACTGGCCGCGTTGGCCGATCATCTGCCGTCGGCGAATATCGAGATCGCGGTGCAATTCAAAAAACCGGTACGCCTGCCCAGCGAGGTGGCGCTACTGGCCAGTGCGGCGGGGTCCAGTGGTGAATTGCAGTTGATCGGCGCCGGAGATCTTGAACACATGGTTGGCCACTGGCGGCCGGTCGCCTGATAGATAAAAAATGGCAGCTTTCGGCAGCGCCTGCAGTGGAACGCATCCTCTGCAGGCGCTGCCGGAACATCGTTAATTGTGTATATATCACTTAAGTTTTCAGCGCCCTCGCCTCTGCCCTCTCCAACGACTCCCTCATTGATTTCAAAAGCATTTTTATCCGCGGCTATACCCTAGGTATTAGCCCTTAGGCAGCACGCGCGCGTGTTTATCAAAGGGCTTAATACCAAGTGGAGAATGGCGTTGCAGAGCCGTTGCGATTGTTATGTGGACAACGGACGAAGGCATGGCCGGCGACAGAACCGGTCAGCCATCGAAGACAACGACGTTGTTACAGGTGCAAGGAATTTTACTTATGAAAACTCAAGTTTGGTGCAAATCAGCCACCGCATTGGCGCTCATTCTCTCCCTTGGCCTCGCCGGCTGCAGCAGCGGCGGTGGCGGTCATCACAGCAGCTCCGACAGCTCCTCACCCGATGGCCAGACCGCTGGAGGGGCATCGGGTGGATCAGACAGCACCGCCGGCACAGGCACCGGAGGTACCGGAGGCACGGGCGGTGGCGGTGGCGGTGGCGGTACCACTGACCCGACCAACCCAACCAATCCGACAGACCCGACCAATCCCACCAATCCAACAGGCACGCCGCTGGTGACCACCACCCTGGTTCAGGATGTCGGCAACACCGTCGCTGGCGTCGGTGACGGTGTCGGGCAAATCGGCGATTCGCTGGGCTCGGTTCCGGTGGTCGGTGGTGTCGTGCAAAGCGTAGTGAACACCACCGGCAACGTGGTCAGCACACTGGGTGACGGCGTGGCCAATGGTGTGGGCAAACTGGGCACCGACCCGAACGGCCTGGGCGTTACCGCCTCATCGGTAGGTGGCGTGGTGCAAGATCTCGGTAACGGTGTTTCTGATGTCAGCGGCAAACTCGCGACCACCACCAGCAGCGTGCCGGTGGTGGGTGGCGTGGTGACCCGGGTGGCCCCGGTGCTCGATGGCGTCGGCGAAAAAGTCACCATGCTCGGCGACACCTTGAGCACCGCGACTACCAGCGGCCCGCTGGGCTTGGTGACCCGGGAAGTCGGCAACAAACTGGTGCCGGTGATCGCCATGGTCGAGAGCACCACCGACAAGGTCGGCGACGCCACCGGTCTGGGCGATCCACTCAAGGGCATCGTTCAGAAAGTCGGCGACACCGTGAATGGCGTCGGTGACAAAGTGACCGATGCCGGCAATGGCAACCCACTGACCAACACCGTTGGCGGCGCCCTGAGCAACACCGGCACGACGGTGGGCAAAGCCGGAGGCCTGGTGGCCAACGGCAGCGGATCTGGCGGCAGCGGCGGCCTGGGTGGCACCGGCCTGCTGGAAACCGTCGGTGGCGCCGTGGTCAACGTCGGTAGCGGACTCAACATCGGCAACACCAACGGCGTGGTCAGCGCAGCCGGTGTGAACGGCGTTGCCGGCGGTAATCTGATCGCGTCGGTGGGAGGCGCACTGGGCGGCAGCGGTATCGCCAACACTGGCCCGACCGCAGCGCTTGCCAACGTCGGCAACATCGCCGGTACTGCGCTTAATCCCGTCACTTCTGGCGTGTCCGGGCTGACTCAAACCCTCGGCAGCACCACCGGCATCGGCGCCCCGATCGCCGGCCTCACTGGCCAGGCCGGCGGCGCGGTCGCCAACCTTGGCGGAGCGATTGCCGGCGGCACCGCCAACCCGGTGGTCACGGCAGTCGGCAACACGGTCACCACCGTGGGCGGCACCGTCGCGGCAGTC
Organism: Pseudomonas reinekei; assembly: GCF_001945365.1. Classification (GTDB taxonomy): domain Bacteria; phylum Pseudomonadota; class Gammaproteobacteria; order Pseudomonadales; family Pseudomonadaceae; genus Aquipseudomonas; species Aquipseudomonas reinekei. Next base: position 163,650 of record NZ_MSTQ01000011.1, on the reverse strand, counting down.
GGCGGGCTGGTCAACGGCGGCACCGGCACCACAGGAGGCCTTGGCGGGGCGTTGGGTGGGCTGACCGGCGCACTGGGAGGAAAGAATCGTTGAATTGCACCTGGCCGATTCGACGGCCTTAACTACAGCGCCTACGCTTGGTTGGAGGCGGAAGATTCTAATCAGTCTTCCGCCTTTTTCTTTGGGTCACGGAGATCCTCGCGATACCGCGGATTGAACAGGGAGAGTCCTATGCGCATTGTTGCTTGCCTGCTGTTACTGCCCCTCAGCTGCACCGCCTTCGCCGATACCCTCCCCAGCTTTCTCAACAGCAATGACACCATCCGCAACCTGCCCGTGCCGAACCTGCCCGCCGACGCCTACCGCCCGACGGCCGCGCCTCTGCAAGTGCCGGAGCCCGGCGCCGCGCAAGCGCAACCGTTGATGATGGGCACCAAAGTCAATCTCAAGACCGTGCAGATCGAGGGCGGAACTATCTACCCGCTGGGCGAACTGGCCGCGATCTACCAACCGCTGCTGGGCCGCGAATCGAGCCTGGCCGACCTGATCGAAGCGACGCGCACTATCACCCGTCGCTATCAACAGGATGGTTACCTGCTGTCCTACGCATTTCTGCCCCAGCAAACGTTCGATAATGGCGTGGCGCGGGTGGTCTTGGTGGAGGGCTATATCCGCAATTACCAACTGCAGGGTGACGTCGGGCGGGTCAAAGGCCTGCTCGACAAACTGGTGGCCAAACTCCAGGCCGAGCGGCCACTGACCCGCAAGACCTTCGAACGCTACACCACGCTGATGAGCCGCATCCCCGGCGTGACCTTGCAAGCACAAGTACCACCACCGGGCACCACCGATGGCGCAACCGACCTCATCGCCCAGGCCAGCCGCAAACCCTTCACCAGCAGCCTGGGCACCACCGACGACAACCGCAACGGCACCCAGGCCTTGCTCGGCGTGAGCAGCAATTCACAGACCGCCATGGGTGAACAACTGAGCCTCAGCGGCCTGTTTCCCCCGGGGGATGACGATGAGCATTACTACCGTCTGGACTACAACCAGTTCCTCAATGCCGAAGGCACGCAACTGGCGCTATCCGCCTCACGCTACCGCGCCGACCTGGGCACGAATGTGCAGCTCGACAACGGCCTTGAGCTCAAACCCCATCGGGAAAACGACCGCTACTCGATCGGCTTCAGCCATCCGGTCATCGCCTCGCCGAATGAACTGCTCAGCGCCGGTGCGCGGGTTTACGCCGTCAACGACAAGACCCGCTACAAAGTGGTGGGCTTCCCGCTGAGCGTCGAAGAACGCACCGACATCCGCGCTCTGGCGTTCGAAAGCGACTGGCGCAAAGCCGATGCGCAACAACTGCGCATCCTCAGTGGCGGGCTGTATCAGGGCCTCGACAGCATGGGCGCCGAAACCAACAACAGCGCGCTGGACCTGGACTTCTTCCGGCTGCGTCTGTCGGGGGTGCAAAGCGATAAATTCTTCGACAACTGGCAAGGCGTGGTATCGGCCGCGTTGTACTGGAGCGACGACACCCTGCCCGACAGCGAACGCGCCGTGTTCGGCGGACAAAACTTCGGCCGCGGCTACCCCGACGACCAGGCTTCAGGTGACAAGGGCTGGGGGGTGGCCTACGAGGTGAACTACAGCTTCAACCGCGACTGGAAATGGGTCAGGGTCCTACAACCCTATGTGGTCCTGGACCGGGCCAAAACCTGGTTCAACGAACTGCCGGTCAAAGGTAATGACATGTCATCGGCGGCGGTGGGATTAAGGTTTGGCGATGCCAGGTACTACAACATTGCACTGGAAGCGGCCAAACCCATGTCCGATGAAGCGCTGGACACCTTCAATCGCAAGCCGCGGTACAGCATTAGTTTCAGTTATCAGTTGTAGGGTGGATGGGGTGTATCCGGGAGGGATTGGTTGGTTGTCAGGACGCCATCGCCAGCAGTCTGGCTCCCACAGTTGGAATGGGTGCATGTGGAGAGATTGGTTGGATGCTATCGCCAGCAAGCCGGCTCCTACAGATTCCTGGACGTATCTGCGAGAAATGGGTCGGCAATCAGGCCGCCATCCACCAAGCCGGTTCCGAGCACACCCACGCTCTTCACCACTCCACAGGCCGAGCGTTAGCTCGCCTGCCGATCTTGATCCACCCGCCCCCTCGGCAGGCTGAGTGGAGGCGTTTATCCGGGGGGTGGGCGCGCAGCGCCGTGCGGCGAAGCCGCACACATCGAGAGGAGGTCGTCGCGGAGCAGACCGGAGGCGATGCCCCCGGATGAATGCCGGAGCGAAGGAACACCGAGCCTAAGCGAGGGGCCGTACGAAAGGGGCGAGACCTTTTGGTTCCTTTTGGGGCGTTTGCCAAAAGGGACTCGCCGTAAGGGCGAAACCATAAGCAGCCGTTACCGCAGCAACGGATATGTACTCAATCAATCAAGAGCCTGGCCGGCTCAGAGGCCGCCAAGGCCAAAACCGCAATCATCCCTTGACCAAATAAACCTGCGGCAAGGGAAAAAGATTATTCAACGTCTCCAACAACCTCACGTGATAAATCGGCTTGCGAAACAGATCCAGCACCTGCAACCGCAGCATGTCACTGACATCATCCATATCCGCATGCCCCGACACCACAATCACCGGCAAATGCTGACGCGACGTATGCTCTCGCAGCCGCTTGATCAGCGACATGCCACTCTCCTCCGGCATGCGCAGATCAGTGATGACCAGCGCAATATCCGGATGCCGCGTCAGGTGCTGCAACGCCAGCTTGACCGATGTCGCCGTGAAGCAATTGAACCCCTCACCCTCCAGCAGCTCCGCCAATTCAAGCACTGCATCCTCTTCGTCATCGACCAGAAGAAGTTGTTGGCGCGACTGTCCTGGAGCACTCATGGGCAACACCTGAAATGGATTAAGCACTGACATCGGAACCCGCCTTCGGCAATGCATAAATTACCGAAACGAACTCGCGTAATCATTCAGAAGGCGTTTTTGATATTTTCGAACACCGTTTTGATGCTGGTTCCAATATCTCCACTGAGCCCCGCGATGACCACCGCGACCATCGCAGCCACAATCGCGTACTCAATACCCGAAGCACCCTCGGTATCCTTGGCCAGACCTTTGTAAAAAGCGATTTCGGATTTGACCTTCTGAACCAGCTTGGAAAAAGACATGACAGTTCTCCCTGAGACCACGGGTGTTGCACGGTCGCAACATGATTCCCCTATGCCAGCATCAGCATTGTCGGCATTCCGGGGACCAACAACTGTAAAAACGCATTAATACGAAAGTATTAGTCGTTTCGTTGGCGCCAAAAAACCCTTCATTTCATCGTAAAGTTTTACTTTTGCTGGATTTTTCGCTCCGGGTAATGGCGTTTTGCTCTAGCTGCGCTACGGTCAAATAGCGAAATCGTTTTATGTTCATAGCTGCCTGATTGCGAAGTTTCTCGTTGGATAGAGCGAGTCTTCGAGCAGCAGGAAAGGGAGAGCCGTCATGAACAGTCGTATCATTCTGGGTCTTGCCGGACTGTCTCTGGTGGGTGCAGTCATTGCCGGGTATTGGGGCTTCACATTGACCCGCCAACCCGCCGTCGCGCCCGTCGCGCCCGTCGCGCAGACCGGGACCGTTACGCCCGCTTCCAGCGTTCAACCACCCGTGCCCCTCGAAGAAGACACCACCCGCAAACCGGTCGTGGTGCTGCAGCGGGACATCGCGCCGTATGTGCAAATCACCGCCGCCGATGTGGCCCTGGAAAAACTTCTGACCGTTCCGGCGGGCAGCCTGACCCGCCTTGATCAAGCCATCGGCCGCGCGCCGTGGCGCGCCCTCAGCGCCGGTAGCTGGCTCAGCGACGAAAGCTTCGACGCCGGCAGCAAACTGGCGCGGATGATTCGCCCCGATGAACGCGCCCTGGCCGTCGCCGTGGATGAAGTGATCAATGCCGGCGGGCAACTGACACCGGGCGACTATGTCGATGTGCTGCTGTTTTTGCGCCTGGACACCAACAACCCGCAGCCCTCGGCGCAACTCGTGGTGCCTGCCTTGCGTGTGCTGGGGGTGGGCGAACAGATGGGCTTGACCAATGACGGCCAACCCGCCAGCCCGACGCATAACAGCGATGAAAAAACTCGCCAGGAACAGCGCGCCAGCGCCCGCACCGTGCTGCTCGCGGTGCCCGAACAACTCATGAGTCGTCTGATGCTCGCCGCACAGGCCGGGGTATTGCGCCTGGCCGTGCGCAGCGCAGATGAAAAACGCTTGTCGCGCTACTGGGCCGGAGAACGCGAATCACCGGCCAATATCGCCAACGCCAATCGCGAACTGGTGCAGTTCAACCAACTGGCCATGACAGCACCGCCCAAACCGATCACCAGCAGTGGCGCAGCCGCACCACGCAAGTCCGGTGTGGAAGTGATCCGCGGTAACGAAATCACTCAACAGACCCCCTGAATCGAGCAAGGACGCACTTTAATGCGCAGACGTTTTACGCCGTTGCTCAACGGCTTGATCTGGGCCACCTTGCTGGGCAGCCTGCCGGCCTCGGCCGCATTGGCCGCCAGCAGTCATTGCACGGCACTGGGCTCGATGCCCGCAGTGCTGGAAGTTGGCGAAGGCCAGCAAAAGGAACTGCAATCACCGGTCGCCATTACCCGGATCGCCGTCGGCGACCCGAAAATCGCCGATGTGCGGGTCAACGGCAATCAGGCTTTTCTGCTGACAGGCGTAGCATCAGGCGCCACCAGCCTGATGGTCTGGACGGCCTGTTCCACGGCTCCGCGTCAGAGCATGGTGTTCGTTCAAGGCCGTGCGACCGCCGCCATGACCAGCGCCGCGCGGATGCCATCGGACGACCCGCTATTGCCTTCGCAAGTGCAGACCGATATCCGCTTCGTCGAAGTCAGCCGCACCAAGCTCAAGGAAGCCGGGACGTCGATCTACGGCAAGGGCTCGAACAACTTCCTGTTCGGTGCACCCGGCACGGTGCCCAACACCGGCGTCACCCCGGGAGTGGTGCCGCTGTTCAACATCGACCCGCGTATCGCCGCGCCGAGCATTCCCTTGGCCAACGACATGTTCAACATCGTCTGGGGTGGCGGCAGCAGTAAGTTCCTCGGCATCGTCAACGCCCTGGAAGGCAGCGGCTTCGCCTACACCCTGGCGCGGCCAAGCCTGGTGGCGCTCAGCGGGCAGAGTGCAAGTTTCCTGGCCGGTGGGGAAATACCGATCCCGGTGCCCAGCGCCAACAGCAACAGTTACTCAATCGAATACAAGGAGTTCGGGATTCGCCTGACACTGACCCCTACGGTGGTCAGCAATGACCGGATCTCCCTGAAGGTCGCCCCCGAAGTCAGTGAGCTCGATTACAACAATGGCGTGACCATCGGCGGTACCACCGTCCCGGCCTTCACCATTCGCCGCACCGACACCAGCATCTCGCTGGCCGACGGCGAGAGCTTCGTGATCAGCGGTTTGATCAGCACGCAAAACGCTTCGCAAGTCAGCAAGTTTCCGGGACTGGGCGACATCCCGATTCTTGGCGCGTTTTTCCGCAACTCCTCGATCAACCGCGAAGAGCGCGAGCTGCTGATGATCGTCACGCCGCACCTGGTTCACCCCCTGGCCGCCAACGCGCCTTTGCCGTCATTGCCCGGTGAAAAACTGCGTAATTACGACCCGAACTGGTATCGCCTGTACTTCCTTGAAAACGGCAACTTCGATAAACGCAGCGGGTTATCGCAATGAGCCAGAACCTCAGTCAGACCTTCCTTGCGATCACGCGCAACAGCACCGATCTGGAGTGGCTGCAGGGCGCCCTCGCGCCGTTGGGCCAGGTCGTCAGTGCCGGTGCCGGCAGTCTCGACGAACTGCTGGCGCTGGTGGACGTGACCTTCGCCAACCTGGTGTTCGTCGGCCTCGACCGTGAACACGTGGTCGCGCAGTGCGCATTGATCGAAGGCGCACTGGAAGCCAAACCGATGCTGGCCATCGTCGCGCTGGGCGATGGCATGGACAATCAACTGGTGCTCAACGCCATGCGCGCCGGCGCCCGGGATTTTGTCGCCTATGGTTCGCGCTCCAGTGAAGTCGCCGGGCTGGTCAGGCGACTGAGCAAGCGCCTGCCCGCCGTCGCGCCGAACAATCACCTGGGCGGCCTGACCGTGTTGTACGGCGTGCAGAGCAATGCCGACGGTGCGCTGCTCGCCAACCATATGGCGCAAGTGGTGCAGAAGAGCGGCCAGCAAACGCTGCTGCTCGACCTTGGACTGCCCCGCGGCGACAGTCTGGCCTTGCTCGGTCTGGAAAGTTCGTTTCATTTCGGTGATGCCTTGCGCCATGTCCGCCGCCTCGATGCGACGCTGATCGACAGCGCCTTCACCCGCTGCGAAGTCGGGCTGAGTATGCTCGCCTATGCCAGCAACGATGAACCGCTGGAACACACCAGCGCCGCCGAGTTGTACATGCTGCTCAGCGCCCTGCGCCAACACTTCCAGCACATTGTGGTGAACCTCACCGGCCAGCCCGACAGTGAAGCCCTGCGCACCTTCGTCAGCCACTGCGACAAGCTGTTGTGGTACACCGATCAGAACGTGCTCGACTGCCGCCGCAACCTGGCGGTGCTCAACCTGTGGCGTGAAAAAGGCATGAAGCTCGATCACGCCCGGCTGCTGGTCGATCGTTACTTGCGCACCGTGGCGCCGGACTCGGAAGCCCTGGGCAAAAGCTTCGGCATGGAAATCATCGCCACCCTCGCCTACAGCCCCGAGGTGCGCCTGAACGCCAAGAATCAGGGTGTGACCCTGTTCGAACTGGCGCCGCGAGAAGTCCTCACCCAAAGCCTGCGTGCCCTCGGTGAGCGCTTGGCCAAACGCTCCGAAAGCCTGGCCAAACCCAAGTCCTGGTTCAGTCGCTTGAGAGGTGCGCAATGAACGCAGAAAAACTGTTCGGCGCCAGCCCGCGCGCGGTGACCGGCAATACCGATCACGAAGGCCTGAAACTGGTGCTGCACCGCTACATCATCGATGCCATCGAAGAGTCGGGCAAAAACCTGCTGGAAGGTTCGCGGCAAGTGCTGTCGCAGTTCGTCATCGACAAAGTGGCCGAGTACATCGCGCGCCTGCACCTGGCGATTTCCCGCTACGAGATGGAGCGTCTGGCCGAAGAAATCGTCGACGAACTCACCGGTTTCGGTCCGTTGGAAGTGCTGCTGCGCGATTCGGCGGTGACCGAAATTCTGGTCAACGGCCCCCACCGGGTGTTCATCGAGCGTGACGGTGTGCTGCACCAGAGCGACTTGCGTTTCATCGATGCACACCACGTCGAGCGTGTCATCCAGCGCATTCTTGCGCCGCTGGGGCGCCGGCTTGATGAGTCATCGCCGATGGTCGATGCGCGCCTGCCGGACGGCAGCCGGGTCAACGCGATCATTCCCCCGATTGCGCTGGACGGTCCTTGTCTGTCGATTCGCAAATTCCGCCAGGACATGCTCAAGAGCACCGACCTGATGGCCATGCAAACCATCGACCAGTCGATTTACGAGTTCCTGCAAGAAGCCGTGGGCAAGCGCTGCAATATTTTGATCAGCGGCGGCACCGGCACTGGCAAGACCACGCTGCTGAACATTCTCAGCCAGTTGATCAACCCTCACGAACGCCTGGTCACCATCGAAGACGTCGCCGAATTGCAACTGGGCCACCCGCACGTGGTGCGCCTGGAAACCCGTCCGCCGAATGCCGAAGGCCATGGCGAGGTGAAGGCCAGCGACCTGATCCGCAACGCCCTGCGGATGCGCCCGGACCGGATCATCCTCGGCGAGATCCGCGGTGTCGAAGTGGTCGATGTGCTGACCGCGATGAACACCGGTCACGACGGCTCGATGAGTACCGTACACGCCAACAATGCCCAGGACGCCTTGCTGCGCCTGGAAACCCTGGTCGGCCTGACCGGGCGCAGCATCGCCGAACGGACCTTGCGCCAGATGATCTGCGCAGCGCTCGACGTGGTGATTCAGTTGACACGCATGCCCGATGGCCGGCGCTGTGTCAGCGAAGTGGTGGAGGTGATCGGCATCCGCGAAGACGTGTACGTGACCAACACGCTGTTCCGCCTCGACCGACGCAATGGCTTCGGTTTTCTGCGCGAGGCGATTAACCCTGCCGGTGACAAACTGCGTCGCGAGTCGGCGCTTTCCCCTACGGCGTACTGAAGGCCACGGCATGCTCAAACCGCTGCTGCTCATCCTCGTTTGCCTGCTCTTGCTCGGCCTGTCGGCGCGCCTCCTTTATCGAGGTTTGCGTCAGCCCGGCACCCAGCGCGTGCTGGAGCGCTTGAGCCAGGGGCAACCGGAACGGGTTGTGCAGAAAACCTCATGGACGGCGCTGGAGCGGGCCTTTTTGCGTGCAGGCCTGGGGCGACCGACTGAACGGATTGGCCAGTGGCTGGCACTGTGGGGGCTGCTGGCTGTAATCGGTGTATTGGCGGGCGGCTGGATCGGTTTGCTGCTGGCGTCGTTGCTGCCGCCACTGCTGCTGAGGGTGTTTGTACAATGGCGTTATCAACGCCGGCTCAAGCGCATGATCGAACAGCTGCCGCCACTGCTCGATCACACAGTGCGCAGCCTGAAATCCGGCCGCACCCTGGCCGATGCCGTGCTGGGTGCGATCAATGCCGCCGAGGATCCGCTGAAGAATGCCCTGGGCCGGGTACAGCGCAACGTGCAGCTGGGCATCAGCCTGCCCGACGCCACCTCGGACTTCGCCGAGCTCTACGACAAAGATGAACTGCGTCTGTTTGCCCTCGGGCTGAAGGTCAACCATCGCTACGGCGGCAACGCCAGCGAGCTGCTGGAAAACCTGATCAAGATGATCCGCGAACGTGAACAGGCAGCGCGCCAACTGAGCGCCATGACCGGTGAAACCCGCGTCACGGCGGTGGTTCTGGCGGCGATGCCGGTGGCCCTCGCTGGATATTTCCTGATCTCCAACCCCACGTACCTGCTGGCCATGTGGAACGACGGCTCGGGGCAAACGATGCTGATCGCCGCGCTGGGCTTTCAGGTGATCGGCTGTGTCGCGCTGTGGCGGATGTTGCGAAGCCTATGAACCCGTCAATGCTGCTGAGCTCGCTGCTGTTCCTGCTGGCATCGCTGATGCTGTTCAGTGTCGTGCTGGAACTGCGTCGGCGTGCCCGCCAGGTAGTGCAACGGCTGGACGGCAAAACCCCGGCCGACAACCGCCTCAGCCAATGGCTGCAGGCGCTGGGCAGCAGCCGCGTCGGCCAGCAATCGGTCAGCCTCGATAACGAAACCCAAACACTGCTCAACGCCCTCGGCTGGCGAACCGCACGTAAACGCGCGATCTTCGCCGCGTGCCAAGTGGGTGTGCCGGTGCTGGCACTGGCCCTGAGTGCATTGGTCCAGGGGCTGTTCTTCCCGCAAGTGGCCAACCCGTGGATCGTCCCGGCGTTCGCCCTCGGCATCGGTTATCTGTTGCCCAAACGCCTGCTCGCCGCCGCCGCCCACCAGCGGCAGAAAAAACTGGCGATCGAGATTTCCACCTTCATTCCGCTGCTGCGCATTCTATTTGAGTCGGGCATGGCCGTGGAGCAATCGCTGCGCGTGCTGAGCAACGAAGGCAAGCAATTGCTGCCGATCCTGACCCATGAACTGCGCCTGGTCTTGACCCGCGTCGACTCGGGTCTGGAACTGGCTGAGGAACTGAACGTGGCCTCGCGCCTGCTCGCGGTGGATGAGTTCACCGACACCTGCGTGATCCTGCAACAGCTGATCCATCAGGGTGGCGGCGCGATGAAATCGTTGCTGGCGCTCAAGCTGCTGCTCGATGACCGGCGCCTGACGCGCCTGCAGGAATACATCTCCAAGATGTCCGCCAAAATGTCCGTCGTGATGATGCTGTTCCTCTTCCCGGCGTTATTGATCGTCCTGGCCGGCCCGGGGCTCACCGCCCTGGCCCGGGCTTTTGCTTCTTAGAGGGATCGTGATGAAAGCAATGATTGCCGGTTTGAGTCTGCTGTTGCTCAGCGGTTGCGCGAGCACCGGCCAAACACCCTGGAGCGCGCTGACCGACTCTGCCAGTTGCGGCAAGCTGAGCTCCGATCAACAGCTATCGCTGAACCTGGCCGATGACATGGCCAAGGACGGCAAACTGCACGCCAGCCTGGCCAACCTGCAAAGCCTGCCGGACAACCTCGCCGACGTGCGTCTGCGCAAGGCCAAGGTCTATCGATTGCTCGGCCGCAGCGAAGCCGAGCCGCTGTACCGCAGCCTGCTCGGTAGCTGCCTGGCCGCCGAAGCCGAACACGGCCTGGGCCAACTCGCCGCCGCCCGGGGCGACAACGGCCTGGCGCAGGCGCATTTGCAACGGGCCTCGCGACTGGCCCCCACCGATGAAAAAATCCGCAATGACCTGGGCGTGGTGTACCTCAACCAACTGCGGGTGGAAGACGCCCGATTCGAATTCCTCACCGCCATGGAGCTCAAGCAAGCCGACACCCTGGCCGCGCAGAATCTGGTGACGTTGCTGATCTACCAGGATGACTGGAGTCGCGCCGCCGAACTGGTCAGCCGCCTCGGCCTGAGCCCGGCCCAAGTCACCGAAGCCCAGGCCCGCGCGGAAAAACTCAAGACCCCAGCCAAATCCGCCTCGACCGCCGCCACGCAAGTCGCGGCTGTCACCCCTGCGACCCTTCAATAGGGAGAACCACGGATGAAACCCGCCACCCTCTGCTGCCTCGGCTTCCTGGCCTTGCCCCTCACCACCCACGCCATCGACCCCGGCCCCGCCTCACCGCAACAACAGGAAACCGAAGGCTGGCTGCAACTGCAAAGCAGCAACGCGGCCGCCTCACAAAAAAAACAGACGGCCACGGCGACGGAAAGAGAACTGGCCATGCAACGCTGGCTCAAGAGCTATCAGCATGAGATTCCGGAGTTCTTTGATCAGGATGCGGGGGGTGCGGTGGACAGTGGGTCGGGGCAATAGTCCGGGAAGCGGTGCCAGGCTGGCCGCCATCGCCAGCAGCCTGACTCCCACTGTTTGAGCCGCGTACAGCCAGGACAATCAGTGCGCCGTAACCCTCTGCCGCATCCCCGAATTACTGGGCGACAACGCCAACGCCAACTGCGTCCGATTATGCATATGCGTCAACCGCAAAACCTGCGACACATACAACTTCACCGTGTTCTCGGTAATTCCCAGCTCACAGGCAATCTGATAATTGGTCTGCCCCTTGCCCACCAACCGCGCCACATCCAGCTGTCGAGGCGACAGCTGATTGAAAATCGCCGGGATTTCTACCTGGTCGGCCTCACTGACCGCGCCATCTTCCGAGTCCACAGTGCCGGACACGAACGGAGCACGGCGAACCCGGTCGAGGTCCTGGTACAGGTCATCGATCGATTCAGACAGATACTGCAATTTCTGATTCAGATGCCCCAGCTGCAACGTCTTGTGCCGCTCCTGCAAGGCCACTTCCTGGCGCCGCAAGCCCTCCAGCAACTCGTCCAGGTCAATCGGCTTCTGGTAGTAATCGGCAATCCCGGCACGCAGCGCCTTGATCACATCCTGCTTGTCCGCACGCCCGGTGAGCATGATTGCTTCGAACGCACGGTGCTTGCCAGACAGGCGTTGCAGCTCCTGAACCAGTTGAATCCCGTCCAGCCCAGGCATGTGCAAATCGCAGAGCACCAATCCGATATCGGTGTCTTCATTGAAACGTTCGATGGCTTGATGGCTGGATTCACACGGCACACAACGGTAACCGCTGTTCTCGAGAAACTCGCAGAGTTCTTCAACGATCATTGATTCATCGTCGACTACAAGGATTTTTACTGCCGAGGTACGCTTGTTCACGTGCAACTCCCTGCATGGTCAAATGCTGACCGTTCCTGTACCAACAGCCGATGGCTGTACAACTGTTTGTTGTATGAAAGTAGTCGTTCTTTTCGACTCTGTACAAAACCGCACGACTAGCGGAGCCAGGCAAATGTGAGCAATAACCCCACCAACAGGAAGGGCGCGAAGGGCTGTTTTTTTGACACTCCGGGCTGCAGATAAAGCAGACGTCCTCTAAGACCTTGACCCATATAAAGCCAGACTCTTGGCGCCAGCGCCAGCCAGCAAACACTGGCCAACCCTGCGCCGATAAATACGCCCAACACATGCCGACCGTCGGTCGCGAGCCCCAGGGCAATCATGAGTTTCACATCGCCGCCGCCGAGCCTTCGCAGCGCGTAACCGGGTAACGTGAACGCCAGCGCCAGCAACGCCGCCCAGGCGCCCTGCTCCGCGGGTGCGCCCAGCCAGGTGCTGCCGCTCCACAGCAGATACGCCAATGCGAATGCCCCGGCGCCCACGGTCAAACCATTGGCGATGTGCCGTTGCCGTGCATCCTGCGCTGCGCATAGCGTCAGCCAGATCAGTAAGACAATGCTGTGCATCCGGTAAAAAAAGTCCGTTTTGGCTGAATGATTCTATGCTGACATTACCTCGTGATGGTCAGGGTAGACGCACTCATGAAAACCAGCCTCCCCCGCAAACAAAAAGGCGCCGCCGCGATTGAATTTGCCTTGGTGTTCGTCATCTTTTTCGCGGTGTTCTACGGGATTGTCACGTACAGCCTGCCGCTGTTGCTGATGCAGTCGTTCAACCAGTCGACCGCCGAAGCCATACGCCGCAGCGTGGCACTGGACCCGACCACGCCCGGTTATGAGGCGGCACTCAAAACCGTCGTCAAAGAGGAACTGACCCGGCAACTGGCGTGGATTCCTGCCGGGCTGAACTTCAATGTCGATACGGATGCCACCACCACCTACACGGCTGGCGTGCTGAAGGTCAGCATCAATTACCCCACCAACAAATTGAGTGCGGTCATTCCGTTTCTGACGTTGCCCGGAATCGGCAAGGTGCCTGATTTGCCTGCGACGCTCACCGCCAGTTCGAGCCTGCAGTTTTGAGTGCCGGCGACAAACTCTTCGGGCGTCTGCTCAATCGCCATCCGCCAGTGCCTCAAGCACTCCCGGAGCCGCCGAGCGTGCACGGCATCGGCCTGCAGATGCATCTGGATGCCGAAGGACGCGTGCTGCATCTGACCGGCCCGTTACGGCATTCGCTGGCGCAGCAGACCCCCACCGCGCGCGCGCCGCACCTGCTCGATTTTCTGTTGCCCCATTGCAGCCTGGTGGTCGAGGGCGTGCCCGCTGATTGGCTGGGGCAGAATCTGGATCTGGATTTCTACAGCCTCAGCGGCCAACCGCTGCACCTGCGCGGCTGGATTCAGCCCCAGGCCGACACCTGGCTCCTGCAGTTGCTGGACATCGGTGACCTGCTGGTTGACCGCCGCCAGTCGCGTTTGCGTGAGCAATGCCAGTTGCTCGCGGTGCAAATCGGCGAGCAATTGCGCCTGTGCAGCCTGTCGCGCCTGCCCGATGTGTTGGCTGATCAACTGCAAAGCCTGGCCCAGCGCTTTCACGTCCCGTGTATCGCCCTGGCGTTGCTCGATGAAGATGAACAGGGCTGGCAGATCCATCAACACTATGCAGGGCTCGACGCGCCCCGCCTGTGGCAAAACGCTCAGCGCCTGGGCACCGGCCTCGATAGCCTGAACGGCTCCGCGCCTCAAGCGCTGAACCCGATTGAACATCCTCGCCTGCAAAGCACCTTTGGCAATGCCGAGGGTTTCGCCGTGCCTTATCACGATGCCCAAGGCGTGGCCGCCTGGCTGTTGTGCGGCTGCTACGCGGTGCAACAACGGGCGCCGGACGTCGGCGAGCGCGATTGGTTGCAGTTCGCCGCGGCCCTCGCCAGCCCCTTGCTGGAGCGCCTGCGCGAGCACCGCCATCATCTGCAACTGGAGCGTCTGGAATCGCTGCAGGCCCTGCTCGGCACGGGTTGGTGGGAGATGTTCAGCGACACCGGTCAGGTGCAGTTGGCACCTTCACTGGCCAGCGCCCTGAATCTTGTCGATACCCGCTTGCCGTTGCACGACTGGCTTGACACAGTGCATCCCGCCGACCGCGAAGAATTGCGCAGTCGCCTGCAGGCGTTGCAGGACGAAAGCATCCCCCTGTTACTGTGCGTGCGCCTGTATCGTCCCGAGGCGGCCGCCACGCCAATCTGGTATCGCCTGCAAGGCCAGGCGCTGGGTGTCGGTAAAAATCGCCGTCTCGTCGGTTTCATGCTCGACATCAGCGATATCAAGAACCAGGAACAACAAGCCGCGACCGCCCACGCGCGGCTGGACAATCTGATCGCCAGTTCCCCGGCCGTGATTTATGTGCAGCAGTATGTCGAAGGCGCGCTGCAACCGACTTTCTACAGTGACAGCCTGCTGCCGCTGCTCGGCTGGACGCTCGCCGATTGTGCCGGTGCCGCGCTGGTGGACAAGGTGCATCCCGAAGACCGTGACCGCTACTTCGAACGTAGTCGCTTGCTGCTGCGCGAAGGGTCGGTACGCGTCCGCTATCGGTTGCGCGACCATCGTGGTGATTACCACTGGATCCTCGACGAAGCCAAACTGTTGCGTGATGACCTGGGCCTGCCGGTAGAAGCTGTCGGCCTGTGGCTGGACGTCACCGAAGTCACCCTGGCCACCGAGCAAATCAAGCAGAGCGAAGAGCGCTACCGGATTCTGGTGGAAGACTCACCGGCGATGATCTGCCGCTACCGGCCGGACCTGACGCTGACCTTCGGCAACCGGCCACTGGCGACCTATCTGGAGTGTGCGCCCGAGCATTTGCCGGGGGTTAATCTCGGTAGCTGGATGTCCGCGCAACAGCGTGAGTCCTTCCTCCAGCGCCTCAGCCAACTGAGCCCGGAGTTCCCGGTCAGCACCGCGGAAATCAATCTGCAACTGCCGGGCCGCGAGCACGCCTGGTGGGTCTGGTCCGATCGCGGGGTGTTCGACGCGCACGGCCAGTTGCTCGAAATACAGGCCGTTGGCCGCGACAACACCGAAGTGCGCCGCTCCCAGCAGCAACTCACGCAAAGCGCAAAAATGGCCACCCTGGGCGAAATGGCCACCGGCCTGGCCCATGAAATCAACCAGCCGCTGAACGTGATGCGCATGGCCATCGTCAATGTGCTCAAACGCCTGAGCATCGGCGATGTGCAGGTCGACTACCTGACCGACAAGCTCAACCGCATCGACACGCAAGTGCAACGTGCCGCGCGGGTGGTCGATCACATGCGCGTGTTCGGCCGTCGCTCGGAGATCGAACAACACCCGTTCAACCCGGCCCAGGCCATCGAAGGCACGCTGTCACTGCTGGCCGAAGGCATGCGCGGCAAAGGCGTCGACCTGCGCATCAGCGAAACCGCGTTTGAAGTGCAGGTGCGCGGGCATGTCGATCAGCTCGAACAAGTGCTGATCAACCTGATGGTCAACGCGCGGGATGCGTTGCTCGGCAAACGCGAAAGCAACCCTGAATTCAAACCGTGGATTGCGGTGTACGCCGAACGGGACGAGCAGTCGGTGCGACTGTGGGTCGAGGACAACGGCGGCGGCATTGACGAGCGCTTGCTGGAAAGGATTTTCGAACCGTTCTTCACCACCAAACCGGTGGGCATCGGCACCGGCCTGGGGTTGTCGGTGAGTTACGGCATTGTCGAGAACATGGGCGGCAAACTCAGCGTCAGGAATTCGACCGAGGGTGCGCGGTTCTGCATCGAACTGCCGGTTGTGCCAGCGGATCAGATCACCAGGTAGGCTTTGCCTTTCTCGCCGCAGGTCAGGTTGAAGCCGACGTCGACCTTGTTGACGTCGATGCCCAGGTTCACCAGCAAGCTGTCGACAATCGGGTCGACCAGCGGCGCGAGCAAACCGCTGATGGCCGTGATCAATAACCCGACAACTTGAGACAGCGTCGACAACAGCGTACTCAACAAGCTGCCCAGCAGACTACCGATGGTGGGCGTGTGTTGAATCAGCGTGAGCCCGCCGAGCGTGCCTTTCAGACTTCCCACCACTCCGGACACCGAGACGGGATGCGTCGGTTCCGGTGACACATTGATTTCATGGGGGTTGGCAAAGGTGTAGTTGGATTCGGTTTTACCGGCAATAGGGCTGTCGATCATGATCTCGCTGCCGCCCCCACCGAACGGTGTACGCGCGCCGCAGTTAAGCAGCGTGCAGGTTTTCGAGCCGATATCGACCAGGGTTAGCGGAGACAGGCTTGGCGCACCCGAAGAAGAGAGCCAAACAGCATCATCGATTTGACCGACTTTGACTTGCAAGGCGGAAATGTTGGTGGTGGCGGTGAGGCTTTTGTTGGTGGGGCTGGCGCAGGAATAGTCCGTGACATAACTGCTGCCAACGCCCGCTTCAATACCGAGGTCCAGGTTCAGCCCGTTTGGCAGGATCTTCAGGTCGGTCTGAGTGCAACTGCCAAGAATGCATCCGGGCGCCAGAAGCGTATTGACCAACCCCACCACCGGCGTCAACAACGTGTTGACCAATTGCAGAACAGAGTTGATCAACGACAGGTCGACGGACACCAGAATGCGAACCTGCGCCGTACGTACATAAATCTTGTTCACCCCCAATGGCGCCACTTTTGCCAGCGCCGGGTCACCGACAGCGGAAAACTGCGGCGGCTGAATGACCTTGATGTGGGTCGTCACCCCAGCCAAACCCAAGACGTTCACGGGCAATGTTGAGTTCACAGCACTGTTCTTGTTGGCCAGTTGAACGAAACCCTGAATCAACTGAAACAGCTGTACCGTGGCATCCAGTCCCGCCTCTTGCGTACCGGTTTGCAGCGTCAGTAAATCACCCAGTTTGATCGGCGAAGCGCCGGTGGCCGCCACTTGCAGGTTGGTCAGGGCGGTCTTGACCTCAGCCGAGGCCCCGTTGAGGTTCACCACGTTGGCGGCTGCCTTGATGAACTTGGTGACGGAACCTTGCGTGTTCAGCAGCGCCGTGTAGTTTCCCGCCGACACGCCCAGTTCGATGGCGAGCTGGTCCATGAATTTCAGCAGGTTGATATCGGTCTTGACCAAGCCGTCCCAGCCGCCAACGGTCAGGTTGACGTTGCCTCCCAATAGCGTCGAGAAGAGCGGGTTCAACAGGTTTGATCGTGCACTGTCGACGCTCAACAGGGTACTGCGAATACTCAGTTGCGCCAGGGTGACCTTCGGTTCGGCGGCGACAGCGGTGGCATCGAGTCGGGTCGTGAGGCTGACCGGTGCACCGGAGAGCAACGCCCCAATACCGGCCGCAATACTGGTGGTGACGGGGCGGCTGACGATGACCTGGACCGCAGCGGTTTTAGTGGCGTCGACGACAAACGCGCGAAGATTATCTGCACCGGTTTGCAAGGTGCCGCAACTGACGGTCAGCGTGTTGTCCGTGTTCACGGTAAAACCGTTGCGGGTCGCGCTTTGGGTGGCGTAGGTGGTCGCACTTTGCCCGGACTTGCAGTTGCCATCGCGGCTCACGGCTTCGAGTGCTGCGGTATCCGCCACCCGTTGCAGCTTGCGCTGCTCCATGTACAGCCTGCCGGTATCGATCACCAGCAGCGTGAACCCCAGCGCCAGCGCCAGGGTGCCGGCCGCCATCAAACCGATTGCCCCCCGTTGCCGGGCCGGGCCGCGAAACTGCATGCGGGGAGACATGGCGCACTCCTTTGCCGGCGTGTTGCCGAGCGCAACCTCCATTGGTCAAAAGAGTGTAGACAAGGGTTGGCGAGGCTGCTGGCAACTCGCCATTTCTGCGACCGAAAAACAACTGCAGGAGCGAGCCTGCTCGCTCCTGCAGGGTTTGCCTGGTGTTTCTACCTGGGTGGATAGTTGGCCAGGATCCGGGTAACGGTTTCGCGAATCGCATTGCTGCGATCCGTTGGATTCGGCGTGCGACTGAGCATCTGTTCGTCGCTGCCGCGCCACACCAGTTTGCCGTCCTTGCCGTCGAGCAGGTCGATCTGAAGGGTCGCCACCTTGTAGTTGACCAGTCGGGTTTCGTTGTACATCGGCGCACCCCAGTAGCCGTTCCACGGATTACCCCAACCGCCGCCGTAATTAGTGGTCACCTGCTGCTGACGTTCCTCGACAATCAGGTAGGTCTGCACACTCAAGTCACCCTTGGCGCCAGCGGCAGCTTGACGCAACCCGCGCTGATCCAGCTGTTCGGTGACCGACTGGCGAATGCGTTGCTCAGTCAGGTCGCTCCTGATGCGTGGGTCATCAGGGCGATATTGCAGGACGGGGTCTTTCCAGCTCCAGCTGCGATAGGCCGCAAAATCGCGGCTGGCGTCGAAGTCATGATTGACCTGGTTGGCGGCGCAGGCACTGAGCAGAGCGATCACTGTCAGTAAAGCGAAACGGCGGAACATGATGATTCTCCGGCTGAAGACATGATCCTGCGAAGTGGTGCTTATGGACAGAAGCTAGCTGGGAGGATACGCCGACATGGCCTTTTCTACAGCCTCCCGTATGGCATCCACCTGCTGGCTCTGGGTGCCCCGGTTGCTGGTCTCCGCGCTGGAACTCCACACCGGTTGACCGCTTTGCGCGTCGAACAGATCGACATGCACCACCACGACCTGCTCCTGATAGGTGCGAATGATCGGAACTGTGGCATAGGCGCCGCCGTAGCCATTGTTGTAGCGGTTGTAACCGCCATAACCGCCGTAATAGCCACCGTTGTAGTAATCGTCGCGAACCTGACGCAAACGGGTTTCCATGCGCAAATCGGCGCTGACGAACAGGTCCGCCGCGCGATTGTCATGCAACGGGCGCAAGCCGCGCTGATCAAGCGCGCTGCTGACCGCCTCGGCGACCTGGGCCGAGTCTGCCCAGGCGGTGCCCGGCGGCATTTGCCCGTTGAGCCAGGCCCAGCTGCGATAGCGCCCGTAGTCGCGCGGCGGTGCCGGGTAGGCGCTGCGGTCAAAGGTGTTGGCCGCCTGCGGTGGCGCTGGCGGGATGGGTTTGGAGGACGCCACATACGGGTTGCTGCCCTGGCAGGCAGCCAACCCCAGACACAACAGCAGTAACCCTGAACGAGTTTTCATTTCGCGCTCCGATCAGACCGGCCGGCAGATCCAGTGCAAGTAACGCCCAAGCCCGGCAAAGCTTGGGTGGCGACGGTGGGCCAGCTCCATTTCCAGCAAGTCCACCAATTCGGCGCGGGCCTGGAACTCCACCGGCATGTAATCGTGAAAAACCCGCACGCCACTCTGGGTTTCGACCTGCCACAGACCTTCAAGTTGCGCCGCCAATTCCCGTGGATCAAGGGGTTGTTGCGGGGTCAGGCTCTGCTTCTCGCCGGCCATGTCGTTTTTGCGCATCTTGCGGAAGTGGCCCTTGAGCAGATTGCGATAGATCAATGCATCGCGGTTGTAGAACGCCAGGGAGAGCCAGCCATCGGCCTTGGTCAGTTGATGCAACACCGGCAGGATCGCATGGGGTTCGGCCAGCCATTCCAGCACGGCGTGGCACAGCACCAGGTCGTAAGGTTCGCTGAGTTGACCCAACAGGTCCTGCCACGGCGCCTGAATGAATGTTGCGCTCTGCCCGGCTTCGGCGAAGCGCTGGCGGGCGCCATCGAGCATCGGTTCGGCGGGCTCGGCCAGCGTCACCTCATGCCCGCGTTCGGCCAGCCACAACGACATGTGGCCCAGGCCGGCGCCGATATCCAGCACCCGCAACGGCCGGTCCGGCAGGGTTTCGGCCAGATCGGCCTGGAGCACCGCCAGACGAATCGCGCCTTTGGCACCGCCGTAGATTTTTTCTGCGAACCGGGTCGCCAGTTGATCGAAATGACGGTCGCTCATCAGCTGAATCTCCGCTCGCTGTCAGCCAGTTTGCTGCGCACCACGTCATTCATGTCCAGCCCCAACTCCCCGCAAAGCAATAGTAGATAGAGCACGATGTCACCGATTTCCTGGCCGGCATGGGCCAGTTTGTCCGCCGGCAGCTGCCGCGACTGGTCCTCGGTCAGCCACTGGAAAATCTCCACCAGCTCGGCCATTTCGACGCTCGCGGCCATGGCCAGGTTTTTCGGGCTGTGAAATGGCTGCCAGTCATTGCGGTCACGGATGGCGTGCAGGCGTTCGGTCAGTTCAACAAGGTTCATCGGGCTCTCCTGAAGGCGTATAGCTTCGGGGGGATCACAGGTGAAGGCAAGTGACAAAGATCGGGCGGCAGGCTCGCGCCCACAGGTCATGCACAACACTCTATGCTTGTGGGGAACTCGCCACCGCGTTCCATGGCCCAACGCTCGAACTTATCAGGACGATCATTCCATGCAGGTAGAAGGTTTTTTTGAATGGCTCGGTCAGGCCCTTGGCTCAGTCATCCGTTTTATCGTTGACGCCCTCAGTGGCCTGTTCCAACTGGTGAGCCGCGCCAGCAGCAATTTTGTCGAAGGCTTGTCCCGGGCACTGGGCATGGACACCTCGATTATCAGCATCGCCATCCTGATCCTGGGGTTGTTGTTGCTGTGGTCGGCGATCCGCGCGTTCATGAATGCGTCGATCATCATGGGGATCATCTGGCTGATGCTCGGGTTGTGGTTGCTCAGCTGGATCATGCACTGACACCGTCATTTCCCGGCGGGCTTGCCCGCGATGACGGCAGTCCAGTCGAATTTGATGTCGCCTGACACGCCACCATTGCGAGCAGCTAGCTCCTGCATTGGATCGCGGCACATGCAGATGTGTCGCTACAATGCCCGCTCCCCAAGGAGCCCGCATGTCCAACCTGATTGCCGACTGGCGCGACCGTCCTACCCATCGTCGGGTCTGGGCGCTGGCCGCGCCGATGATTCTCTCGAATATTTCCGTACCGCTGGTGGCGCTGGTCGACAGCACCGTCATCGGCCACTTGCCCCATGCCCATCAGCTCGGTGCCGTGGCGGTCGGCGCCAGTCTTTATACCTTCCTGGCCTGGGCCATGGGCTTTCTGCGCATGGGTTCCACCGGGTTTGCCGCCCAGGCTGCCGGGCGCGGGGATGGTGCGGCACTGCGGCAGATTTTGTTGCAGGGCCTGCTGCTGGCCATGGGGCTGGCGGTGGTGCTGGGCGCCGCGGGCGTACCGTTGAGCGGGGTCGCGCTGCATTTCATGCAGCCGTCGGCGGAACTGGATCAGATGACCCGCGAGTTTTTCCATACGCGGTTGTTCGGGCTGCCCGCAGCGCTGGCCAGTTATGCGCTGGTCGGCTGGTTCCTCGGCACGCAAAACGCCCGCGCGCCACTGGTGATTCTCCTGAGCACCAACCTGGTCAACATCGCCCTGAACCTGTGGTTCGTGCTTGGCCTGGAATGGGGCGTGGTCGGTGCCGCTCGGGCTTCGGTGATCGCCGAATGGACCGGCGCGCTGATCGGCCTGTCGATGACCCGTCAGGCACTGCGCGCCTATCCTGGCCATCTCGTCTGGGCGGCCTTGGGCTGGTGGCAGAGCTGGCGCCCGTTGCTGGCGGTCAACCGCGACATTTTTATCCGCAGCCTGGCCCTGCAATCGGTGTTTTTCCTGATCACCGTACAAGGTGCGCGATTGGGAGACGCCACTGTCGCGGCCAACGCCCTGCTGCTCAATGGCTTGCTGCTGACCGCCCACGCGCTCGATGGCCTGGCCCACGCCGTGGAGGCGCTGTGCGGGCATGCCATCGGTGCCCGCGACCGAGAGGCACTGCGCCGCTCACTGGTGGTGGCTTGCGGCTGGTCGTTGCTGGCGAGCCTGGGGTTCGCCGTACTGTTCCTGTTTGCCGGGCACCTGTTCATCACGATGCAGACCGACATTGCCAGCGTGCGCGATACCGCGTTCGTTTACCTGCCTTACCTCGCCGCGCTGCCAATGATCGCGGTCTGGAGTTACCTGCTTGACGGCCTCTTCATCGGTGCCACCCGTGCCCGTGAAATGCGTAACGGCATGCTGCTGACAGTGGCCTTGCTGGCGCCCTTCGCCTGGGCGTTGCAAGGGCTTGGCAACCATGGCTTGTGGCTGACCTTTCTGTTGTTCATGTTGCTGCGCAGCCTGACCCTCGGCGCCATCGCCTGGCGCCTGCGCCGCAACGATGGCTGGTTCGCCAGCGCTCATTGAGCCGCTGACGTGCTAAGCAATGGCGCGACGCCAACCTCGAGCATCATGTTCGGGGATCGTCGCTCTGCCAGCGGTTGCGCAGGTTATCCAGGCGCTCCTGCTGCGTGTTGCCCACCAGCGGCAACTGGGGCGCGACAACAGGGTATTGCAAGCGCAACCACAACCAGCCGTCCAATACCGACCGTTCACTGAAACCCAGCACCAGGCCTTCCTGCAGATGCGACCACAAGCGGGTGTAATCAGAGCCGGTGGCCTGGCTCCAGTGCCAGGCATGATGTTCCAGCAGGCAGGTTTGCAGGTTTTCCCGTTGCCGCGCGCTGAGGTCCTCCTCCTGCGCCAAAGGGCGCACGGCTAGCCCGGGATTGAGCAATTGCTGCCAGCCCAGGCTGCCGATCGCCCGGTCAGCCCAGGTCCCGCCGAACCAGCGCAAGCGGCTGATCGGCCCCAGCCAGCGAGTCAGCTCCCCGGCATCGCAGGCGTCGAAGAAGTAACTGGCGGTCTGCGGGTTGTAGAAGCTCAGCAGGGCCCGATGATGCAACCCGAACGAGACTGTCAGCATGCGCCGCAAGTGCGCGAGCAATGTCGTCGCGCCAGCCTCACTGGTCAGCAGCAACCCTCGCCACTGAGGCACATCGTGTCGGCAAGCCGCGGCCAGCACCGGGCAGGTACGCAGGTCGATCAACAGCGGACCGTGATCACGCAGGGCATGCCATTCAGTTCCCTCGAACAGTGAAAACTGATTCGCCTGCACTAAAGTCTGTTGCAAGGTCACACCCGCCTGCGGTACGCCGGGCCTGTCCAGCAGCAACCATTGCGCGCCCCCATCGGGGATGTGCACGTCGATCATGCGGCACCGCTTCGGCCGGATTGCGTCAACGCCCGACAAGTACAGAGCGCTTGCGCACAATGATTGAAGCTACCGCCACCGGGCAGCAGACAGAGCAGCAACAGGGGCTCACCTGAGCGCAGCCAGTCCTGCACGCCTTCGGGTGGCTGTTCATCGCGGGTCGACACCCCCGCTTCTTGCTCTGTCACCACACGCGCCGGCAGGTGAATGACCCCGGTAATCAACGGCTGGTCCGGATCGCCTTCGATAAAGCTCACCACCACCTCCGCCCCCTCGCTCAATGGTCCGACCCCGGCTGACTCAAGTTCCGGCGCCAACGGCAACCAGCAGTGGCTCGGCGCCGCCCCTTCGCCCTGGTAGAGCCAGTCAAACTGCACCGCCACCGGGCGGGAGGGATCAGGCCGGTCTTCATCGACATCCACCACCCAGGCACGTTGCAGGCTGTGCATCCGCGGTTTGACCCCGCAATGCGGCGGTTCGAACGGTGCTTCGCAATGGATCGCCCGTACATGGTTGCTGTAAGGCACCCGCCAATCCTGGCTGCCCTGATGCTCAACGTGGGTGAGTAGCCACAGATGATTCCACTGACGCACGGGATGACCGCACAACGGCATCAGTTGACCACTGCGCAGCGTCGCCAGGTCCGAATGCCATTCTGCGCTCTGCAATGTGCTGCCCGCGCAACGTTTCACTTCGAATCGACGCAGCGCCGGTCGATTGCCCTCGGCGCGAAAATCAACCGCCTCCCCCTTGCAGAAATGCCCTTGGCCATCGGCAAACACCACGCAGTGCCCATGCTTGCGGTGTTCAAAGTGGTAATGCAGCCGCTGCTGGGCGCACAAACGCTGAATGAATTGCAGATCCGACTCGCGGTACTGCGTGCAGTAGTCGCGCAGCGGGTAATCGCACGCCAGTTCGAAGCGCCGGTTCTGGCCGACAATGCCGTGTTCCTTGAGCACCTGATCGACTATCTGCGGCACCGTCCTGGCGCTGAAAATGCGCTGGCTGAAACGCTGGGCCAGACACGCCAGCCTCGGGCCAAGACGCACGTGACAAAGCCTGATCGTTGAGCCGTGGTCGCGCTGGACAAGGGCCTGCAGCTGGCCATGGACACTGTTTCCCCGTGGCCCGAAATGCAGGGAGGCCGAACGGTACAACAGGCTGGCGAGGTCGAGCGCCGGGTCTTCGACCAGCAATTGCAGGTCGAACACGAAGGGCTCGCTGATGGCTTCTCTACCGGTAAAGGCCAGGACCTCGAAGGCGTCGGACAGACCTGCTACGTCCAGACGAAATTCAGGTTCGTTGGCTGGATCGAACATCGGCGATTCTCTACAGGAGGGGCGGCCGGGGATTCTCGCCGAGAGACATGGCCGAGTAGAGAGGCGAAGTACAACTTAGGAAATGGCCTACGCGAAAAGAAGACCAAATGACTTGGATAGCCGAGGACGTAGGACATTTCTCTTGATAAAAGAGAGTCGCCGCACCAGGTCATCTGAAATTTCCGCAGCGAGCGGGAAATTTTCAGACAACCTGATGAGCGTGGTGCTTACCTCAGGAAGACAGGTAAGACGAACGGGTCAGCCCCAGGCGCAAGGCATCGAGGAACTGGGTGCGCTCGGAGGCACTGATGCGGGCACTGGCGCACTTGTCGCGGTAGTGGGTCATCAGTTCCTCAGGCGACAAGTGCACGTAACGCAGCATGTCTTCGATGGTGTCGTGGGTTTCGATACCGGCGTGGTACACGCTGCCGTCGGCGTTCTGGTAGATGTTCACCGAATCGGTATCACCGAACAGGTTGTGCATGTCGCCGAGAATTTCCTGGTAGGCGCCCACCAGGAACACGCCCAGCAGGTAGTCCTCGCCTTCATTCAAACCGTGCACCGGCAGGCTGGTTTCGATGCTCTGCTCGTCGACGTACTGGTTGATCTTGCCGTCGGAATCACAGGTCAGGTCCTGCAGCACCGCACGACGCAGCGGCTCTTCGTCGAGACGATGCAACGGGATGATCGGCAGGACCTGGTCGATGGCCCAGGTGTCCGGCAGGCTCTGGAACACCGAGAAGTTGCAGATGTACTTGTCGGCCAGCTTGTCGTTGAGTTCGTCCAGCACCTGACGGTGGGAACGCTGACGCGCCTTCAACGAGTTGTGCAGGCGACGGCACACGGCGAAGTAGCATTGCTCGGCCAGGGCCTTCTCGGCCAGGGTCAGCTTGCCATCGGCGTACTGGGCAGCAACATCGCTCATGTAGTGCGTGGCGCGCCAGTAGGTTTCGGTGACCATCTCGATGTCGGTCGGACCCAGCAGGTCCACCAGCCATTGCACGGTTTCCGGCAGCGCTTCCTTGTTTTCGATCTGCGGTACGTCGTCGTTGTGTTTCTCGACGTCGGTCACCTGGATCACCAGCATGGCGTGGTGCGCGGTCAGGGAACGGCCGCTTTCCGAGAAGATGTGCGGGTGCGGCAGGCTCTGCGCGTCGCAGAATTCCTTGAGCATTCCGACCACGACGCCGGCGTAGTCGTCCATGTCGTAGTTGATCGAACTGGCGTTACGCGAGTGCGTACCGTCGTAGTCCACGCCCAGGCCACCACCGACGTCGATGTGATCCACCGGCAGACCGAGGTTGCGCAGCTCGCCGTAATAGCGGATCGCTTCCTTGAAGCCGTGCTGGTAGTCGGCCAGGTTGGCGATCTGCGAACCCATGTGGAAGTGCAGCAGACGAATGCCCTGGTCCAGACCGGCCGCACGGAAGCGCTCGACCACCGACAGCAACTGCGCCGCCGACAGACCAAACTTGGACTTCTCGCCACCGGTGTCCGCCCACTTGGACGAGGCCAGGGACGACAGACGCACGCGCAGACCAACCTGAGGCTTGACCTTGAGCGAATTGGCTTCTTCGATCACCAGGCCGACTTCGGATTCTTTTTCGATCACGATGAACACGTTGTGACCGAGCTTCTGGCCCATCAGCGCCAGACGAATGAATTCGCGGTCCTTGTAGCCATTGCAGACGATGGTGCCGCCTTTCGGCGCCAGCGCCAACACAGCCAGCAGTTCAGGCTTGGAGCCGGCTTCCAGACCGATGGACACGTTCTGGGTGGCAATGATGTTCTCGATCACCGCTTCCTGTTGGTTCACCTTGATCGGGTACAGCGCGGTGTACTTGCTCTGGTATTCCAGGCGCTCGATGTTGGCGTCGAACGCGCCCGTCAGCTGACGCACGCGGTCTTGCAAAATGTCGGGGAAGCGCACCAGCAACGGCAGCGACAAACCGCTCTGGCGCAGCTGGTCGACTTGTTCGAACAAGTCGATGGGCGAGCTGCTCGGACCGTTCGGACGAACTTCGACGCGACCGGCGTCATTGATCGCGAAATACCCGGCCCCCCAATGGCGAATCCCGTAAACACTGCGGCTGTCCGCAACTGTCCATTGGCTGCCATCGTCTTTGCGTGTGCGTCGTACGGACATCGAAGTCCCCTATAAAGAAGTCATAGTGCGTCGCCTGGATTCAGGCCGGCGCAGTCTAAAGAATGAAAATGACGGTTCGTCAACGAGGGGGTAGACCCCGTCGACCGCAACGAGTTTAGAAACCGGTCATGAACAGGCTCTGTGAAAACCATGGTGACGACGCCAGACCTGAAGGCAATCAGGGCTGGATCAAGCCGCAGGTGGTTTTCACAGAGGCTGCTAGCCGCCGGACTTCTTCGCCTTGAAACCGTGCTTGATCAGCTCCGCCAAGAGTAGCTCGACATGATCGCCCTGGATTTCAATGATCCCGTCTTTCAACGCCCCGCCGGTACCACAGCGTTTCTTCAACGTCGTGGCCAGTTCCTTGAGCGCGTCTTCAGCCAATGGCACGCCGGTGATGGTGGTCACCGTCTTGCCGCCACGGCCCTTGCTTTCGCGACGCACGCGAGCGATGCCGTCGCCGGCCGGGATAACGGTCTGTTTGCAGATGCAGGCGTCCACCGGTTTACTGCATTCCGGGCAATGACGACCTGCGTCGGTGGAAAATACCAGGCCACCAAGGGCGGCGAAGGATGCGGCTTTTTTGGCCACCGGCAATCCTCTTGGGAGGACAAAGACTGGTCGCGGCACTCGGGAAGGGCCCTCGACCGCGAAGCCCCACTCAGGCAGGGGCAGCGCTACTGAGCCAGGCAATACCGGTTCAGCTTGAAAAGGTCGCGCAGTGTAACGGCAAAAACGCCGATTGCTAAGAGCCAATCGGCGCCAATTTATGCCTCTTTTGCGACGTCGTCCCCACGTGAGCGCAGATAGCGCTTCAGCGCGGCCAAAGAGTCCGGGCAGTAAGGCTTTTGCTCGATTTCGTGCATGACCTGATCGATGGGGATAAAGCGCGCTTCCAGTACCTCTTCCGGCTGCAGGATCAACGGGCCATCCCACACGGCCGAAAACGCCGAACACCACAGGCGATTGCCGGTGTCTTCGAAAAAAAAGTGGTCATGGGCGGTCAGTTCCACGCCACTCACGCCCAACTCCTCCTCCAGCTCCCGGGCGGCCGACTCGACATAGGTTTCGGTCGCCAGCACCATACCGCCCGCCGCCACGTCCCAGTAGCCCGGATAAATAGCCTTGCTCAAAGTGCGCCGATGCACGCACAGCTCACCGGCGGAGTTGAACAACATAATGTAGGTGCCGCGGCCGATCAGCCCGCGCTCGCGCAGATCGCTGCGGACCAGGGCGCCGAGCAGGTTGTCCTGCTCATCGACCCAGGCGATTTGTTCAGCATCCGAGGCCGCCCGGTGGGCAGCCTCTTTGGCGCTATCGACCATGACTCAGCCCTGATTCAGCAGTTGACGCAAGTCGATCACCGCCGCGTTGGCCCGGGAGATGTAGTTGGCCATGACCAGCGAGTGGTTGGCCAGAACGCCGAAGCCACTGCCATTGAGGATCATCGGGCTCCACACCGCTTCCTGCGACGCTTCCAGTTCACGAATGATCTGGCGCACGCTGACCGTGGCGTTCTTTTTGGCCAACACATCGGCGAAGTCGACTTCGATGGCGCGCAGCAAGTGCGACAAGGCCCAGGCCTGACCACGGGCTTCGTAGAACACGTTGTCGATCTGCAGCCACGGGGTCTCGACGATTTCTTCGTCGACCTGCGGCGCCACACCCGGTACCACAACCTCGGTCTTCAACGCGGTGTTGAGCTTGACCCGGCCAACACTGGCCGACAGGCGTTGCGACAGCGAACCCAGACGGGTGCCGACGTCGCCCAGCCAATTGTTCAAGTTGTCGGCGCGGGCATAGAACAGCGCGCTCTTCTGGTTCGGATCGGAAAGACGCGACTGATAGCGGCTCAGGGAGTTGATGCCCTCCTGATACTCGGACTCACTGGACGGCAGCACCCAGCTCTTGTTGTCGAAGTTGAAACGCGGCTCGGCCTTGGCCAGATCGGCGTCTTCGGCGGACTGCGACTGCGAGCGAGCGAAATCTTTGCGCAACGCGCGGCTCAGGTCGCGGACCTGTACCAGCACGCCATATTCCCAGCTCGGCATGTTGTCCATCCACAAGCCCGGCGGGAAGCGGTCGTTTGAAATGTAGCCGCCCTGCTTAGTCAGCAATGTGCCGGCGACGGTCTTGAGGGTTTCGACCGTGGTGTAGCCGACCACCATTTGCTTGCCTTCTTTCTCGGCAGCCATTTGTGCCGTCTGCTGCACAGGGAACAGTGCGGGTTCCTGACTCCAGTACCAGCCCAGGGCAATCGCCACCAACAGGTAGAGACCGATCAGCGTGGCCAGCGCGCGGCTGAACAGCAGGCCGCCCAGATAACTGCGGGTGGCCGACTTCGGTTCGGCGGCACGTTCAGGCGCACTGCCTGCGCGGTTTTTCCAGTCCAGCATGGCGATATCCTTTCAATCACTTGGGTTCATCGGTTCGACCACAACCATACAACAACGTGCCTTTGCCCGGCACCCGCCGTTGCGTGGATACGGAAAATTACCGTGCCAGCGGACAAAAAGCTGTTTCGGGGATCATGAACCTGCACGAGCCGCATCAGGGAATCCCCTAGCTCTGCCCACCTGCAAATCAACCTGCAACCGCCGAGTCACCACACCGCTTGCGCAACCACCGTGGATGGGGCTCTATACCGTCACCACGCCGACTTTAAAGGCCAAACCAGACCTACTGGTCACAAACTGAATGGGGTCGCTCTGCAGATTATTGACGTACAGCACTCATGACATCGCAAAGTGGTGCTAGCATAGAGCCACCATTCGATCTCAGCGTCCCCCCTAATAGTAGTCAGGATATGACCGAGCCAGAAGATCCCAACCGCGAGCGTCTCAAGCACCACTTTGCCCAGCGGGTCATTCATCAGGCACGTCAGATTCTTGAGATATGGCAGCGCCTGCAACGCAGCGAGTGGTCCATCACCGATCTGTCGGAACTGAGCGAGGCCAACCTGCGCCTGCTGCGCTTCGCCGAGCGTTTCGAGCAGCCGGAACACACGCAACTGGCACGCCATATCAGTCAGTCACTGGAAGCCGTCGACGCCAACCGCGGACGCTTGAGCAGTAGCCTGATCACTGACCTCAACCGCCTGATGCAGCGCCTTTCCCGCACGGGCCTGCGCCATGGCGACCAACTCGACCAGACGTTCCTGCCGCCGCTGCGCAAGCCCATCTACGTGATGCTGCAGGATCACGACCGTGGCGAGCGCCTGGCCAAGCAACTGGAGTTCTTCGGGCTCAGCGCCCAGTCCCTGGACAGCGTAGCGGCGTTTCGCTCTTCGATGGTCGAGCGCCTGCCGGCGGCGATTGTCATGGACGTCGACTTCAGCGGTCCCGGCGTCGGCCTGAAACTGGCCGCAGAAGCCCAGGAAGGCCTCGATCATCAGCTGCCGCTGCTGTTCTTCAGCCTGCATGAAACCGATACCCCGACACGGCTTGCCGCCGTGCGTGCCGGCGGCCAGGAATTTCTCACCGGCACCCTCGAAGCATCGAGTCTGCTGGAGAAAATCGAAGTCCTGACCTGCGTGGCCCAATACGAACCTTATAAAGTGCTGATCATCGACGACTCGCGCGCCCAGGCCCTGCACACCGAGCGCCTGCTCAACAGCGCCGGGATTGTCACCCGCACGCTAATCGAGCCGATCCAGGCCATGGCCGAACTGGCGGATTTCCAGCCTGACCTGATTATCCTCGACATGTACATGCCGGCCTGCACCGGTACGGAACTGGCCAAGGTGATCCGCCACAACGACCGTTACGTCAGCGTGCCGATCATTTACCTGTCTGCCGAAGACGACCTGGACAAGCAACTCGATGCCATGAGCGAAGGTGGCGACGACTTCCTGACCAAGCCGATCAAGCCCCGGCACCTGATCACCACCGTGCGCAATCGCGCGGCGCGGGCGCGTAACCTCAAGGCACGCATGGTCCGCGACAGCCTCACGGGCTTGTACAACCACACCCACATCCTGCAACTGCTCGAAGACTGTTCGTTCCGTTCACGACGAGAGAACAAGCCGCTGAGCTTTGCCATGCTCGACATAGACCACTTCAAGCGAGTCAACGACAGCCACGGCCACCCCATGGGCGACCGTGTCATCAAGAGCCTGGCGCTGTTTCTCAAGCAGCGCCTGCGCAAGACCGACTTTATCGGGCGATACGGTGGCGAAGAGTTCGCCATCGTCATGCCGGACACCGACCTTGAGGCGGCCTACAACGTCCTCGATGAAATCCGTCAGCGCTTTGCCGAAATTCACTACCCGGCCCAACCCCACGACCTGTGGTGCACCTTCAGCGCCGGGGTCGTGCAGCTGTGTGAAAACTCCGACAGCCTGTCGATGGCCAGCCAGGCGGATGAGGCGCTTTACCGCGCCAAAGGGGCCGGTCGCAATCGTGTCCAGGCCGCAGAGACGTCAAAGCAAAGTGCCACTTTTTCATCGAAATTGCCTTCCACAGTCATAACCTTGTAATAGAAACGCAATAACTTCAGGCGCTTACCATATCTGCCGTTGGTAGTCCGTAATGCGCCTCAAGCTGCTGACCAATCTCAACACCCTCCTTTTAGTTGCCGTGTGCGTGGCCCTTGGCGCCACGCTGTGGTGGTCGCAAAAGGCACTCGAACGCCCCTATCTATTAATGGAGCGGTATCTGGGTTTGTCCCAACAGTTTCAGAATCAAGTGGCGCGCCCTATCGAGGATTACCTCGCCAGCGGCGATGCCCTGCGCCTGAGCAGCGCCAGCCAGACCCTTGACGACCTGCAAAAAGAACTCGACGAGTTGCCGCCGGCGCTGGCCGAGGCGCTGCGTCCAAGCCTGTCGAACCTCAGTGATTTCAGCAAAACCGACCTGCTCGCTGCGGGCAAACTCGCGGGCGACCCGCAGGCCTTGCTGCTGCAAGCCGAGCGCGAACTGAGCGCCAGCCTCGACCAACTCTGCCAGTACGCCAGCGCTAACGCGACCTATCTGACGCCATTGCTCACGGCATCGCAGCACTTGGGCAAACTCTCGCTGGCCCGGGACAAACTCGTCAGCAGTGGCCGCAGTGAACTGGCCGCCGACGTCGAGCGCGAAGTCACCAACATTCGTGCCCAGGCCGCGCTGCTGGACGCCCTGCCCTTGCTCGGCGTGACCGCCAGCAGCGAATCGAACACCGATGATTTCGCCGCGATGATGGGCCTGGAAAACACCGAGAAAGCGGTCGCCGAAGATGCCGGCGTCGGTTTCAAGCGTGAACTCAATAGCCTGCTCACCCGCTACCCCGCGGAACTGGCACGTACCCGTGACCAGATCCAGAAGCGCGCCGATCTCGGCGCAGCCACCCACCTCAAGATCGCTGATGTGCAACAAGCCATCGCCGGGCTCGAACCGGTGGTCCGCGCCCAGCACGGACAGATCCAGGGCGAAGTTCGACTGATGCAAGGCGTGATGATCGGTTTGATTTTGCTGATCGCACTGCTGATCGACACCCTGCAACGCAAACTCGCCCGGACCCTGACCAACCTCGCCCCGGCGCTGTCGACCTGGGCCGAAGGCGATTTCAGCCAGGACATCCAGCTGGGCAAAACCAACCGCGAACTGCATGACATCGAAGCGTCGCTCAATCGCTTGCGTGCGTATCTGGTGGCCCTGGTCGGGACTATTCGCCTCAATGCCGAACAAGTCGCGGGTAGCAGCCGGACCCTCGCCGAATTGAGCAACGACCTGCATAGCGGCGCCGAGCACCAGGCGGGTGACACCGCGCTGATCCGCGATTCCCTCGGCGAGCTGGAAGCGACCATTCAGCAAGTGGCCGGTGACGCCAGCCAGGCGGCCGAGGCCAGCCGTCACGCTGGCCTGGCGGTGGAGCACGGGCAGAAAGTCATCGGCCTGAGCCTCACCGGCCTGCATGCGCTGGTGGACGAAGTACAGGGCAATGCGCAGATGATCGAGCACCTGGCCGAAGAGTCCGCAACCATCGGCGGCGTGCTGACGGTGATCCGCTCGATTGCCGACCAGACCAACCTGCTGGCACTGAACGCGGCCATCGAAGCGGCGCGCGCCGGGGAAATGGGCCGAGGCTTTGCCGTGGTGGCCGAAGAAGTCCGCTCACTGGCACAACGCACCGCCGGCGCCACGTCCGAGATCCAGACCTTGATCGCCGGCCTGCAAACCGCCGCGCGCCAATCGGTAGAAGGCATGCGTGCCCAGGTGGAACATGCCGAAGCCACCGCCAACCAGGCACAGGCAGCCGACGGCGCGCTGGATAAAATCGTCGGGGCGATCCAGACCATTTCCGACACCGCCGTGCGCATCGCCGATGTCACCGCGCAGCAGAGCGGCGCTGTCAGCGAGATCCGCGATCACAGTGAGCGGATTCATCAGTTGGGTGGGGATAACCTGCTGCGTATTGGCGAAGGACGTGAGCAAGGGGAAAACCTGCTGGTGCTGGGCGGCCGGCTGCATACTGCGGTCCAGGCCTTCCGCGTCTGACAGACCACCATCGCGAGCAGGCTTGCTCCCACATTTGATTTGCACACGACGCAGACCTTCTGTGGGAGCGAGCCTACTCGTGAAGGCGTCAGCTCAATCACCACACATCCCAAGCTCTGCACACCGAACGACTGTCCGCTATCATCCCCCCAATTCCGATACGCGAGATTGTCATGCGCCGTTTGCTTTGCCTGCTGCTTTTAGTGCTCGCCCTGCCGGCTACCGCCGCCGGGTTGCTGGAAAGTCGCCCCCATTCAACCCTGGGCTCGATCAACAACAGCGCCGACTTCCTGCCGGTGCGCGAAGCCTTTCAGTTGAGCCTGGTAGAAAGCACACCGCAATCGATCAAACTGCGCTTCGTCGCCACCGAGGGTTATTACCTCTATCGTCACCGCTTCCAGTTTCGCGCCGAGCCGGCCGATGTCGCCCTTGGGACTGCGCAATTGCCCGACGGCCAAAAGAAGCACGACGAGTACTTCGGCGATGTCGAGGTCTACCACGGCATTCTCGACGTAGAGTTGCCGCGCACCGATCAACGCCCATTTACCTTGGCGGTGACCTATCAGGGCTGCGCCGACAAGGGCCTGTGCTATCCGCCGGAAACCGAGCGCCTGAGCATCAATGGCGGCAGCGACAACACGACCACACCCGGTCACTGGAGCTGGCGCGAACTGGCGCTGTTCTTCCTTGCTGGCCTTGGCCTGACGTTCACACCTTGCGTGCTGCCAATGTTGCCGATCCTTTCCGGCGTGGTGTTGCGCGGCCAGGTCGGCGGCTTGCGCGGCTTTAACCTGTCGTTGGCCTATGTGCTGCCGATGGCGGCGTGTTTTGCCCTGCTCGGCGCCTTGATGGGCATGTTCGGCGCACAACTCAATCTTCAGGCGCGCCTGCAATCAGCTTGGGTGCTGGTGCCCTTCGCCATGTTTTTTGCAGTGTTTGCGCTGGCGATGTTCGGGGTTTTCGAACTCAAGTTGCCTCACGCCATCAGCAGCCGGCTCGACCGCATCGCCGGCCGCACCGAAGGTGGCTCGCTGTGGGGGGCGGCGGTGCTGGGCGTGGTGTCCAGCCTGCTGGTTTCGCCCTGCGTATCGGCGCCACTGGCCGGTGCGTTGCTGTACATCAGCGCCAGTGGCGACGCCTTGGGCGGCGGCGTGAAACTGTTCATGCTCGGCCTCGGCATGGGCGCGCCACTGTTGCTGGTGGCAACCGGTGGCGCGGCGTGGCTGCCGAAGAGCGGACCGTGGCTGATCTACGTGAAAAATGCGATTGGCGTGCTGTTGCTGGGACTGGCGATCGGCTTGCTCAGCCGGGTACTACCGGGCCAGCTCACCCTGCTGCTGATCGGCCTGCTAGCCGGTGGCGTCGGCTTGTTTTTGGGTGCGCTGGAGTTCGTCTATAAACCACCACGCAAACGCCTGGGCCAACTGCTGGGGATGTTCCTGCTGTTTTACGCGCTGGCGTGCTGGTTCGGGGCGTTCAGTGGTCAGAGCGATCCTTTCAACCCCATCGGTCAGCCGCGCGTCATTGCCGGCAACGCGCCAACACCAGAAACCGGCACCTGGCAAACCGTCAACACGCCGGCTGAGCTCGACCGCGTGCTCACCGAAGCCCGTTCGGCCAACACCGCACTGCTGCTCGACTGGTACGCCGACTGGTGCATCAGTTGCAAAGTCATCGAACGGGAAGTGCTCAACGACCCTGACGTGATCGAACGCCTCAAGGGCTATCGGCTGGTGCGCTTCGATATCACCGACAGCAACGCTGAACAACGCGCCTTGCTCGACCGCTACAAACTGTTCGGTCCTCCGGCCTTGATGTTTTTCGGCAAGGACGGCGTCGAACGTGCCGATGTGCGGGTGATTGGCGAAATCAATGCCCGGGACTTCGCCGAACAGGTTGTCAGGGCGAATGACCGGATTTAATCAAGCAGTCATATATCTCGCGCAAACATCGGTCATCGTGCTGGCTATTGCAGAGAACTGGACAGTCACAAAGGCTTTGCGGCATAGTCGCCAGGTTCTGACAATTGCACACAGATAACAAAGGAACCGCCGATGGCGACGCTACTCGTTCTGCACGGACCCAACCTGAACCTGCTCGGCACCCGTGAACCGGGCACCTATGGCGCCACGACGCTGGCGCAGATCAACCAGGATCTGGAACGCCGTGCCCGCGAAGCCGGCCACCATTTGCTGTATCTGCAAAGCAATGCCGAGTACGAATTGATCGACCGCATCCACGCCGCTCGCAGCGAAGGCGTGGATTTCATTCTGATCAATCCAGCAGCTTTTACACATACAAGTGTCGCATTACGTGACGCGCTGCTGGCGGTGAGCATCCCATTCATCGAAGTGCATTTGTCTAACGTGCACAAACGCGAACCTTTCCGCCATCACTCCTACTTCTCCGACGTAGCGGTGGGAGTGATCTGCGGCCTTGGCGCCAGCGGTTATCGACTGGCCCTGGAGGCCGCACTAGAGCAGCTTGAAATACAGGCAACAGCTTGAACAACAAGCGTTAAACGCCCCTGACCGACCCTTGGGAGTTGATGATTCATGGATATCCGTAAAGTTAAGAAACTGATCGAATTGCTGGAAGAGTCCGGCATCGACGAGCTCGAGATCAAGGAAGGCGAAGAGTCCGTACGCATCAGCCGTCACAGCAAAACCCCGGCCCAGCAGTACTACGCACCGGCTCCAATGCCAGCTCCGGTTGCCGCGCCTGCCGCTGCCGCCGCTCCGGTTGCCGCTGCCGCACCCGCCGCGCCTGCTGCACCATCGTTGAACGGCACCGTTGCCCGTTCGCCAATGGTCGGCACGTTCTATCGCAAGTCTTCGCCAACCTCGCCGTCCTTCGTTGAAGTCGGCCAGACCGTGAAGAAAGGCGACACCCTGTGCATCGTTGAAGCCATGAAGATGATGAACCACATCGAAGCTGAAACCAGCGGTGTGATCGAATCCATCCTCGTTGAAGACGGCCAGCCGGTTGAGTACGACCAACCGCTGTTCACCATCGTTTGAACCGCGGAGAGCCTTTGATGACTGCGAAGTTGGAAAAAGTTCTGATCGCCAACCGCGGTGAGATCGCCCTGCGGATCCTGCGCGCCTGCAAAGAGATGGGCATCAAGACCGTCGCCGTTTACTCCAAGGCTGACAAGGAACTGATGCACCTGGGTCTGGCGGACGAATCCGTCTGCATCGGCCCGGCATCGGCCGCCCACTCCTACCTGCACATTCCGGCAATCATTGCCGCGGCCGAAGTGACTGGCGCCACCGCCATTCACCCCGGCTACGGTTTCCTTGCGGAAAACGCCGACTTCGCCGAGCAGGTCGAGAACTCTGGCTTCGCGTTCATTGGCCCGAAAGCCGAAACCATTCGCCTGATGGGCGACAAGGTTTCGGCCAAGCACGCCATGATCGCCGCTGGCGTACCGACCGTTCCGGGCTCTGACGGCCCGTTGCCGGAAGACGAAGAAACCGCTCTGCGCATCGGTCGCGAAGTCGGTTACCCGGTGATCATCAAAGCCGCTGGCGGCGGTGGTGGTCGCGGCATGCGCGTTGTGCATAAAGAAGAAGACCTGATTTCCTCGGCCAAGCTGACCCGCTCCGAAGCTGGCGCGGCGTTCGGCAACCCGATGGTCTACCTGGAAAAATTCCTGACCAACCCGCGTCACGTGGAAGTCCAGGTGCTTTCCGACGGCCAGGGCCACGCCATCCATCTGGGCGACCGCGACTGCTCGCTGCAACGCCGTCACCAGAAAGTTCTCGAAGAAGCGCCGGCACCGGGCATCGACGAGAAGGCTCGCCAGGAAGTTTTCGCTCGCTGCGTCAAGGCGTGCATCGACATCGGTTACCGTGGCGCAGGCACTTTCGAGTTCCTGTACGAGAACGGTCGCTTCTACTTCATCGAGATGAACACTCGTGTCCAGGTAGAGCACCCGGTTTCGGAAATGGTCACCGGTATCGACATCGTCAAGGAGATGCTCAGCATCGCCGCCGGCAACAAGCTGTCGTTCACCCAGGATGACGTGGTCATCCGCGGTCACGCACTGGAATGCCGGATCAACGCCGAAGATCCGAAAACCTTCATGCCGAGCCCGGGCACGGTCAAGCATTTCCACGCACCAGGCGGCAACGGCGTTCGCGTCGATTCGCACCTGTACAGTGGCTATGCCGTTCCGCCTAACTACGATTCGTTGATCGGCAAGCTGATCACTTACGGGGCAACCCGTGACGAAGCCATGGCGCGCATGCGCAATGCGCTGGACGAAATCGTGGTCGACGGGATCAAGACCAACATCCCGCTGCACCGCGATCTGACCCGCGACGAAGGCTTCTGCAAGGGGGGCGTGAACATTCACTACCTCGAGCACAAGCTGGCTGGCGAGAAGCACTAAGCTTCGACCTTGCACCTGACAAAGCCGCCTTCGGGCGGCTTTGTTGTTTCTGGAGATTTCATCCTGCCGAGTACCAAGTCCCTTGGAAGCGAGCCTGCTCGCGAAGGCTTTGTCACATCCAGCACTCGAAGTGACTGCCCCACCGCTTTCGCGAGCAGGCTCGCTCCCACAGGGAACTGCGAGACCAAGCCACTCCCACAAAACCTTCGCGCTCGCGTAAACTTGCGCGCTTCTCGCAGCCCGCTAGGCTGCAATCAATATTTTTCAAAGGTGCCCGCCATGCCTTGGCTGCAAGTCCGTCTCGCCATCAGCCCAGAACAAGCCGAAACCTACGAAGACGCTTTCCTTGAAGTGGGCGCCGTGTCGGTGACCTTCATGGACGCCGAAGATCAGCCGATCTTCGAGCCGGAACTCAACACCACGCCGCTGTGGTCCCACACCCACCTGCTGGCCCTGTTCGAAGGCGGCACCGAGCCCGGCCCGGTACTGGCCCACCTTGAGCTGTTGACCGGCAGCCCGCTGCCCGAACACCACAGTGAAGTGATCGAAGACCAGGATTGGGAACGCAGCTGGATGGACGGTTTCCAGCCGATGCGTTTCGGTCAGCGCCTGTGGATCGTGCCGAGCTGGCATGCGGCTCCCGAGCCCGGCGCTGTAAACCTGCTGCTGGACCCGGGCCTGGCGTTCGGTACCGGCACTCACCCGACCACTGCTCTGTGCCTGGAATGGCTCGACGGTCAGGACCTCAAAGACTGCAACGTGCTGGACTTCGGCTGCGGTTCGGGGATTCTGGCGATTGCCGCCCTCCTGCTGGGCGCCAGGGAAGCCGTCGGCACCGACATCGACGTACAGGCGCTGGAAGCCTCCCGCGACAACGCTGGGCGCAATAACATCGCCGATGAATTGTTCCCACTGTATCTGCCGGAAGATCTGCCGCAGGTTCAGGCCGATGTGCTGGTGGCCAATATCCTCGCCGGCCCGCTGGTGTCCCTGGCGCCGCAGCTGTCCGGCCTGGTCAAGTCCGGCGGTCGCCTGGCGCTCTCGGGCATTCTTGCCGAGCAAGGCGAGGACGTCGCTGCGGCCTACGCCAAAGACTTCGATCTGGATCCGATCGCCAATCGCGATGGCTGGGTGCGCATTACAGGCCGTCGGCGCTAGAATGAGCGTCTGTATAATCCGGATCGCCGCATGACCGATAGCTTCGTCACTCAGTGCCCGCATTGCCAAACCAGCTTCCGCGTCAGCCATGCCCAGTTGAGTGTGGCGCGCGGTGTCGTTCGCTGTGGTTCATGCCTGCAGGTTTTCAATGCCGCCAAGCAATTGCTTGAGCAAGCCGGCAAAGAACCTGTCGCACCGATTGCACCTGCGGTCATCGAGGCTCCGGAACCCGCAGAACCGCGCGCCATCAGCCAAAAGCAATGGAGCGCTGCCGAACTGGATCTGGACAGCCTCGACCTCGACGAGGAACTGGCCCGGCTCGAACAGCGGGAAATACAGCCCACCACCGAATTCGGCCGCCCCCGTGAAGACAGCCTCAGCGCACGCCGCGATAGCGTCGAAAACGAGGAAGAGCCCTGGACCAGCGACAGCCTGTTCAGCGAATCGGCCGCTGACCGCACACAGGCGATCGACGATCTTGACGAACTCGACCGACTCGACACGCCGCCCCCAGCGCAACCGCTGAAAGAAACGGGCATCCTCGCACGCACCGAACCGTCGCTGTCGCTGGAACCGGTAGACCTCGACGATGAAATGCCACCGCCGCAGTTGCGTCTGCATGACCCGATAGTTGCACCACCGCAAAACGAACGCCTGTCGGCCTCCGTGACTGAAGAACCCGACGACCTGCCCTCGATCGAACCGCTGCGCAAGCGTCGCGAACGCAGCGAATCGGGCGTTCGCGCCGAAGTCCTGCAAGACCTGACCGACGACCCGCTGCAACTGGACTGGCAAAAACGCCGCTCGCCATGGGGGCGCCGATTCTTCTGGTTCCTGCTGATCCTGCTGGGTGCCGGCGCACTGGTCGGCCAGTACGTCGCCTATCACTTCGACGAACTGGCGCGCCAGGACCAATATCGCCCCTGGTTCCAGCAACTGTGCCCGCAAATCGGTTGCACGGTGCCCTCCAAGGTCGACATCGCCAAAATCAAAAGCAGCAACCTGGTGGTCCGCAGTCACCCGGAGTTCAACGGTGCATTGGTGGTGGATGCCATCATTTATAACCGCGCGCCCTTCTCCCAGCCCTTCCCGCTGCTGGAACTGCGTTTCGCCGATCTCAATGGTCACTTGATCGCCAGCCGCCGCTTCAAACCCGGTGAATACCTCAGTGGTGACCTCGAAGGCATGGCAGAAATGCCTCCGCAAACGCCGATCCACATCGCACTGGACATTCTCGATCCAGGCGCCAAAGCGGTGAACTACAGCCTGAGCTTCCACTCACCCGAGTGAAACGGTTCATCGCGCTTCAATTGACGGCGGCTTTCTGACTTCCCCTGTCCGGACCAAACCTCTGGCGATAACAAAATAACTGTTCAGATTTTGTTCAATTCGACCTTTATCCAGTCATCGAGAGCGGGTATCATGCCAACCCTTTTTCGAACTCTCATGATCCGGCCCCACAACAGGGAAGTCCTATGTCGGCGGTACGCATCGGTCCATACACATTACATAACGGCTTGATTCTCGCCCCGATGGCGGGGGTCACCGACCAACCCTTTCGTCAGCTGTGCAAACGATTGGGCGCGGGGCTCGTAGTCTCGGAAATGGTCACCAGCGACATGAGCCTGTGGAACACCCGCAAGTCGCGGATGCGCATGATCCACGAGGGTGATCCCGAGCCACGCTCGGTACAGATCGCCGGTGGGGATGCACAGATGCTGGCGGATGCGGCCCG
This sequence comes from Pseudomonas reinekei, assembly GCF_001945365.1. Classification (GTDB taxonomy): domain Bacteria; phylum Pseudomonadota; class Gammaproteobacteria; order Pseudomonadales; family Pseudomonadaceae; genus Aquipseudomonas; species Aquipseudomonas reinekei. Next base: position 123,506 of record NZ_MSTQ01000011.1, on the reverse strand, counting down.
GGCCAACGTCGAACTGGGCGCACAGATTATTGATATCAACATGGGCTGTCCGGCAAAGAAGGTCTGCAACAAGGCCGCCGGGTCTGCATTGTTGAAGGATGAGGCACTGGTCACCGAGATCCTGCAGGCCGTCGTCGCTGCGGTTGATGTGCCGGTGACCCTGAAGATCCGTACCGGCTGGGACCGGGACAACAAGAACGGCCTGACCGTGGCGAAGATCGCCGAACAGGCAGGCATTACGGCGCTGGCGGTGCATGGCCGCACCCGTGCCGATCTGTACACCGGTGAAGCCGAATACGACACCATTGCCGCGATCAAGCAGGCCGTGTCGATGCCGGTTTTCGCCAACGGCGATATCGATTCGCCGCAAAAGGCCCGATACGTGCTCGACGCGACCGGTGCCGATGGCCTGCTGATTGGCCGGGCTGCCCAGGGGCGGCCATGGATTTTTCGCGAGATCGACCATTTCCTGCGCACCGGCGAGAAGCTCCCGGCGCTGGAACTGATCGAAGTGGAACGCATTCTGCTAGAGCATCTGGCTGCGCTGCACGCCTTCTATGGAGACGTGATGGGCGTTCGCATTGCCCGAAAGCATGTGGGCTGGTATCTCGCAACCTTGCCGGGCGCCAGGGAGTTTCGCGCCCACTTCAATCGTTTGGAAGATACGGAAGCACAATGCGCCAACGTTCAGGGCTTCTTCGCTGAACGTTACAAGAGCCTGACAGGGGACGGAGAGGGGGTGGCCGCATGACGATGATGACCGAGACTTTAGTGAGTGGAACAACACCCGTGAGCGACAACGTGAATTTGAAACAGCACCTCAATACCCCGAGCGAAGAAGGTCAGACCCTTCGCGGGAGTGTCGAGAAGGCGCTGCACAATTATTTCGCCCACCTTGAGGGCGCTGCCGTCACGGATGTGTACAACCTGGTGCTCTCCGAAGTCGAGGCTCCCCTGCTCGAGTGCGTGATGAACTACGTCAAGGGCAACCAGACCAAGGCCAGCGAGATGCTCGGACTCAACCGGGGCACGCTGCGCAAGAAACTCAAGCAGTACGATTTGCTGTAAGCATTCAATCAAACCAGAAAGGCGCCCGCGTGAAACCGGTCGCCTTTTTTGCTGACTCCTTTGCTTTTGATGGAAATTGAAATGACCGACCAGACTACCCGCCTGCCGATCCGCCGCGCCTTGATCAGCGTTTCCGACAAGACCGGGATCCTTGAATTCGCCAAAGAGCTTGAAGCCCTGGGCGTCGAGATCCTCTCCACCGGCGGGACGTTCAAGCTGCTGCAGGACAACGGCGTTGCCGCTGTGGAAGTCGCTGATTACACCGGTTTTGCCGAAATGATGGACGGTCGGGTGAAAACCCTGCACCCGAAAATCCACGGCGGGATCCTCGGTCGTCGCGGTATCGACGACGCCATCATGAACGAGCACGGCATCAAGCCGATCGATCTGGTGGCGGTCAACCTGTACCCGTTCGAAGCCACCATCAACAAGCCAGGCTGCGACCTGCCGACCGCCATCGAGAACATCGACATCGGCGGCCCGACCATGGTCCGTTCTGCTGCCAAGAACCACAAAGACGTGGCCATCGTGGTCAATGCCGGCGACTACGCCAGCGTCCTCGAAAACCTCAAGGCCGGTGGCCTGACCTACGCTCAGCGTTTCGACCTGATGCTCAAGGCCTTCGAACACACCGCCGCCTACGACGGCATGATCGCCAACTACATGGGCACCGTGAACCAGGCTGCCGACACACTGAGCACCGAAGGCCGCAGCGAATTCCCGCGCACCTTCAACAGCCAGTTCATCAAGGCCCAGGAAATGCGCTACGGCGAGAACCCGCACCAGAGCGCGGCGTTCTACGTGGAAGCCAAGCCCGCCGAAGTCGGCATTGCCACCGCGACCCAGCTGCAAGGCAAGGAACTGTCGTACAACAACGTGGCCGACACCGACGCCGCGCTGGAATGCGTGAAGAGCTTCGTCAAACCGGCCTGTGTGATCGTCAAGCACGCCAACCCGTGCGGCGTGGCTGTCAGCCCTGATGCCAAAGGCGGCATCCGCAAGGCCTACGACCTGGCCTACGCTACCGACACCGAATCCGCGTTCGGCGGCATCATTGCCTTTAACCGTGAACTGGATGCCGAGACCGCCAAGGCGATCGTCGAGCGTCAGTTCGTCGAAGTGATCATTGCCCCAAGCGTCAGCGAAGAAGCCCGCGCCATCGTCGCCGCCAAAGCCAACGTACGCCTGCTGGCCTGCGGCGAGTGGTCGGCTGACCGCGCTGCGGCCTGGGACTACAAGCGCGTCAACGGTGGCCTGCTGGTACAGAGCCGCGACATCGGCATGATCGGTGCTGACGACCTGAAAGTCGTGACCAAGCGCGCACCGACCGAACAGGAAATCAACGACCTGATCTTCGCCTGGAAAGTCGCCAAGTACGTCAAGTCCAACGCCATCGTCTACGCCAAGAACCGTCAGACCATCGGTGTCGGCGCCGGCCAGATGAGCCGCGTGAACTCGGCGCGTATCGCTGCGATCAAGGCGGAACATGCTGGCCTGCAGGTAGCCGGTTCGGTAATGGCTTCCGACGCATTCTTCCCGTTCCGCGACGGTCTGGACAACGCCGCCAAGGCGGGCGTGACTGCCGTGATTCAACCGGGCGGTTCGATGCGTGATGCTGAGGTGATTGCTGCGGCCGACGAAGCCGGTATCGCGATGGTATTCACCGGCATGCGCCACTTCCGTCACTAATCAGACAACGGCCGCACTGAAGCCGGCATCTGCTGCGTTGGAGGCTACCTTGCATCTACCGACTTCATTGCGACCTCCTACAGCGTAAAGCGCTTTAGGTTCTAAAACAGAATTTGCGTCATCCGAGGTTTTTTGAAATGAATGTTTTGATCATTGGCAGCGGTGGCCGTGAACACGCCCTGGCCTGGAAAGTGGCTCAGGATCCGCGCGTGCAGAAGGTTTTCGTGGCCCCGGGCAATGCCGGTACGGCCATTGAAGCCAAGTGCGAGAACGTCGCCATCGACGTGCTGGCCCTTGAACAACTGGCGGACTTCGCCGAGAAAAACGTTTCCCTGACCATCGTCGGTCCGGAAGTGCCGCTGGTTGCCGGCGTCGTTGACCTGTTCCGCTCCCGTGGCCTGGATTGCTTCGGTCCGACCGCTGGCGCTGCGCAGCTGGAAGGTTCGAAGGCTTTCACCAAGGACTTCCTGGCGCGCCACAAAATCCCGACTGCCGACTACCAGAACTTCACCGAGATCGAGCCGGCCCTGGCTTACCTGCGTGAAAAAGGTGCACCGATCGTGATCAAGGCCGATGGCCTGGCCGCCGGTAAAGGCGTGATCGTTGCCATGACCCTGGCCGAAGCCGAAGACGCCGTACGCGACATGCTGGCCGGCAACGCTTTCGGTGACGCCGGTTCGCGCGTCGTGATCGAAGAGTTCCTCGACGGCGAAGAAGCCAGCTTCATCGTCATGGTCGACGGCAAGAACGTCCTGCCGATGGCCACCAGCCAGGACCACAAGCGCGTCGGCGACGGCGACACCGGCCCGAACACCGGCGGCATGGGTGCCTACTCCCCCGCCCCGGTGGTCACCGCCGACGTGCACAAGCGCGTCATGGACCTGGTTATCTGGCCAACCGTTCGTGGCATGGCCGCGGAAGGCAACGTCTACACTGGCTTCCTGTACGCCGGCCTGATGATCGACAAGGCTGGTAACCCAAAAGTGATCGAATTTAACTGCCGTTTCGGCGACCCTGAGACCCAGCCGGTCATGCTGCGTTTGCAGTCGAGCCTGGTTCTGCTGGTTGAAGCCGCTCTGGCACAGGCGCTGGACAAGGTCGAAGCACAATGGGATCCCCGTCCAAGCGTCGGTATCGTGCTGGCTGCGGGCGGCTATCCTGGTGATTACGCCAAAGGCGTGGCCATCAATGGCCTGGACGCAGCGGCTGCGCTGGAAGGCAAAGTCTTCCACGCCGGCACTGCGCTCAAGGACGGTCAGGTGGTAACCGCCGGTGGTCGGGTGCTTTGCGCCACGGCCATGGGCGCCAGCGTAGATGCTGCCCAGCAGCAGGCTTACAAGCTGGCGGCCAGGATTGATTGGGAAGGCTGTTTCTATCGCAAGGACATTGGCTACCGCGCCATTGCCCGCGAGCGTGGCGAAAATCAGGAATAAGCTATCCTTTGAGCCGGGCAAGGGCTTCGAGCCCTTGCCTGACTATTCCGGCGCCGCGCATAGTTATACTCTGGCATCAACCTACGAAGGGATTTCGCCGTGCGCTGGCTCAGGATTGCCATAGGTTTCACCGTCACTCTGCTGACCTTGCTCTGCATGCTCCCGGCCCAGGCCGCGCAAGGCAGTGGCTGGGCGGTATTGCTCGACGAACAGGGCGACCTGCAACTGAGCGACATTCGTTCCGCCCGCTACACCAATCAATTCAGCCCCATCGAACTCGACCGCCTCACCGCAGCCGAGCCCGACGGCGCACTCTGGATCCGTTTCCGTCTCGCGCCCGGCAAGCATGAACAGTTGCTTCGGGTGTTCGCCCCCGACCTGTCGCATCTCAACCTGTATGTGCTCGATGGCGACAACCTGATCGATCAATCGAGTACCGGCAACAAACAACCGCAGACCGATCGACCATTGCCCAGCAGCGACTTCATGTTGCCGTTGCCACAGAGCGACAAATCACTGGATGTGTACTTGCGACTGGTCTCCGAAAGCCAGCTGCGACCCTACATCACCCTGCAATCGGCGGCCATGACCGCCGCCAATCAGAACCAGACGCTGGTCTACGGACTGCTGCTGGGCTGCATCGCCATGCTGATCCTGCACAACCTCATCCGCTACGCCTACACCCGTTCGCGCAGCAGTCTGTGGCTGGCGGCCTGTGAAGCCCTGCTGATGCTCAGCCTGGTGCTGTTGTTGAACCTCGCCGGGCCATGGCTGCCGAGCTGGCAAGCCGTGCAAACGCCCGGCGCTTACCTCGCGTTGTTGCTCACCGCCCCCTGCGGCCTGATGCTCACCTATCGCTTTTTTGCCCCCCTCGGCCCACACCCGCTGAACAGGTTGCTGCTGGGCGAGATCCTGGTCATCACGATCTGCGGCCTGTTGCTGCTGTTCGTCAACACATTGCCGTTGAACATCATGACCTACGGCCTGGTCGCCCTTGCGGGCCTGACCATGCTGTTCGTCAGTGCCTTTCACTGGCAAAAAGGCTATCGACCTGCGCGGCTGTTCGTTGCGGCCATGGTGGCGTTCAACCTCGGTACGCTGATTATCCTGCCGGCCTTGCTGGGGCTGACACTGGTCGAGCCCCACGGTCTGATCACCACCCTGCTGGCGTTCATCTGCCTCAGCGGCCTGCTGATGAGCATTGCCCTGAGCGAGCGCCAACGCAGCATCACCGAAGACCGTTTCAGCATCAGTCGCGACCTGGCCGCCAGTAACGCCGAGATCAATGCCAAGGCCGAGTTCCTGGCGAAGATCAGCCATGAAATCCGCACCCCCATGAACGGCGTGCTGGGCATGACCGAGCTGTTGCTGGGCACGCCCTTGTCGGTCAAGCAACGCGACTACGTACAAACCATCCATAGCGCCGGCAACGAACTACTGACACTGATCAACGAAATTCTCGACATTTCCAAGCTCGAGTCCGGACAGATCGAACTGGATGATGTGCAATTCGACCTCAACGCCTTGATCGAAGACTGCCTGAGCATCTTCCGCGCCAAGGCTGAACAGCAGAACGTCGAGCTGATCAGTTTCATCCAGCCGCAAGTGCCGCGGGTCATCAGTGGAGATCCGACACGCCTGCGCCAGACTCTTTTGAGCCTGCTTGAAAACGCCTTGAAGAAAACCGACGAAGGCGAGGTCCTGATTGTCGTTGCCCTCGATGAGCGCAGCGCCAAACCGCGCCTGCGCATCGCCGTGCAGGACAGCGGCGAGCCGATGGATGCCGAAGAACGCGATGCGCTGATGCACGCCGAACTGCACAGCAAGCACTTCCTGTCGACCAACCGCCTCGGCGGCAACCTGGGGCTGGTGATCGCCCGTCAGCTGATTCGCTTGATGCAAGGCGAGTTCGGCATCAAGAGTGGCGCCCAGCAGGGCAGCACCCTGTGGCTGACATTGCCACTGGACCCGGACCGTCTCGAACACCCGACATCCGATCTCGACGGCCCGTTGCAAGGTGCGCGGGTGCTGGTGGTGGACGACAACGACACTTGCCGCAAAGTCCTGGTGCAGCAATGCAGCGCCTGGGGCCTGAACGTCAGCGCGGTTCCATCCGGCAAGGAAGCGCTGGCGCTGTTGCGCACCAAAGCGCACTTGCGTGACTACTTCGACGTGGTCCTGCTGGACCAGAACATGCCCGGCATGACCGGCATGCAGCTGGCCGCCAAGATCAAGGAAGATCCGAGCCTCAATCATGACATCCTGCTGATCATGCTCACCGGCATCAGCAACGCCCCCAGCAAGATCATCGCGCGCAACTCGGGGATCAAACGCATCCTCGCCAAACCGGTGGCCGGCTACACCCTCAAAACGACCCTGGCCGACGAACTGACCCAGCGCAACAAGGGGCTCGCCGTGGTGCCGCACTCACCATCCGGCGCTACCCTGCCGGTCAAGGTGCCAAGCGATTTCCGCATTCTCGTCGCCGAGGACAACAGCATCTCGACCAAGGTTATCCGCGGCATGCTGGGCAAGCTCAATCTGCAACCGGACACCGCCAGCAATGGTGAAGAAGCGCTAAAGGCGATGAAAGCCCAGCGCTATGACCTGGTGTTGATGGACTGCGAAATGCCGATCCTCGATGGTTTCTCGGCCACCCAGCAATTGCGTGCCTGGGAAGTCGGCAACCAGCGCACTCGCACTCCGGTGGTGGCGTTGACTGCGCATATCCTCGCCGAACACAAGGAGCGCGCGCGCCAGGCTGGCATGGACGGACACATGGCCAAACCGGTGGAGCTTTCGCAGTTGCGCGAACTCATCGAACACTGGGTGGCCCAACGTGACCTGCAAAATCGCAGCGCGACCTCAACGTCCTGAGAGCCGACAGACGCTGCGACGCCTGATAGACTTCCCCCTCGAATTCCCTCGCCAGTGAGCCCGCACCATGCTCCACGTGTTGTTCAGCGTTTACCTGAAGATGCTGGTGCTCTACAGCCCGTTCTTCGTATTGTCCTGCTTCATCAGCCTGACCCGTGGCTACTCACGCAAGGAACAACGGCGCCTGGCCTGGAAAGTGGCAGTCGCCACGCTGGTCTCCAGCGTGTTGCTGTACTTGTTTGGGCGGGTGATTTTCAGTGTCTTCGGCATCACCGTGGATGCATTTCGCATCGGCGCCGGCAGCGTATTGTTCATCTCGGCGCTGGGCATGGCCCAAGGCAAGTCGGCGGTACAGACCGACAACGTGCAGCAGGACGTGACCATCGTTCCGCTGACCATTCCGCTGACGGTAGGCCCCGGCACCATCGGTGCGTTGCTGGTGATGGGCGTGAGCCAGCCGCACTGGGACGACAAGCTCACCGCCATCGTCAGCATTGCCCTGGCCAGTTTCACCGTGGGCGTTGTGCTGTACCTGTCCAATCACATCGAGCGCATTCTCGGCGATCAGGGGTTGCAAATCGTCAGCCGATTGATGGGGTTGTTCGTGTGTGCATTGGCGGCGCAGATTATTTTCACCGGGGTGAAAGGTTATCTGGTGCCATGACGGCGTCACAGGCCAGGCTCGCCGGTGTCAAACCGATGCCGGGCTTGATCGGCATCATCTGGTGACCCTGCACAAAAGCAACGATTTGCGCCCTGCTTCGGGCGAATGCCCTCGCCGCCATCTCGAACGCGTGATGCTTCACCAGTACGGGTGAAGTGAAGCTGGACGGCACGAAGGCCTGCTGCAGAAACTGCCCATCCACGTATTGGGTCGTTTCAAACTCAAGATGGAACAGGTCGATGCAGGCTTGGCGTGCGCTCACTGCCAGAAGCCAATGCACCGTGAAACGTTGCGCTTCCTTTCCATTTCCCACCTTCACTACGCGCCGACTGAACGACCGCTCGCGAAAGCGCACCGCTGACGGCGAATCCGTCGACAGCCGCGCGAAGGCATCCAATGCTTCGAGCGCAAGCTCACACGGTTCCCGCAACCCCTCGCCGGTCAGCGCTTGCGCAAACACATTTTGCAGCGTCACCGTGGATGGCTGATCAAACACGGGGTTCAGGTCTTGCTCACGCCTGAGCGTCCACCCGCATCGCTCAAGGGCCTCGACAAACCTGCTGTGCCATTGCGGGAAGTCTCCGACGTCGGGAACATTGTTTGAAGCCATCACCTGAGCAGCCAGCAAAGAATACAAAGTGTCGCATTTCATCTGCTGGTCCAATGAAAGCGACAAGACACCGAGAAGTCCGGCATCGACAAATGATTCCTGACGAAAACTGTCCATGTTTCACCTTGCAACTCGCGTTCAAACAAGAGAACTTCCAGCGTGGAAGTTCTCAAGAATATTTACAGCGGTGTTTTAAAGTAGTCGAGCCGGGCTTTATCAACTGCCGCCTGAACAACATCCTTTACAACATTGTAAGCACGTCGATTCAATACGCGTCGGATAGCAGCATTGTTAATCCTGACTTCCTCACCTCGGTATTTGAAGAACAAAACCTTTGTAATGAGCTCCTTGGCTTCCATTTGTATGGCACAGGCAATCATGGTTGCCCGCCCACCCAACAACAGGCATGGACTGGCCTGGAAGTTGCCGGACTTATTTTTTTACTTTTCAGTTCTATCAATTTTAGAGCGCCGTCGTTCTTTTCCAGCGAATTGAAGGCTGCGGAGATCAGCGGCAAGACCTTCAGTTTGTCGGCACCGGCAGCCAGGGCGATGATCTGCAATGCAGCCTCATCCAGCGTGAAGTTCAGCTCCCTGCTGATGTACTCCTTGTAAGGGTCGCTCAGGGTCGGCCAGCCACACATGGTCAGTGCCTTGCTGTATTCGCCATACCATTCGCGGCGCTGGGTTTCGCGATGAAAGAGTTTGTCCGCACGTATTTCCGATAAAGAATGGTGTCGTCGAAGGCTTCACGATCCTCATACGACAGTTCCTCATCATAGGCAGTGACAGTTGTCACCAGCACCGCAGCCGACTCACTGCCCCTTTGATCCGAGGCCAGACTCATTCGTGCCACCGCGCCATCGGCTGAAACATCTCAGCCGACCGGAAATATTCCCGCTGAGCGGCATAATCGAACGACTCGTCCATAACTTCACTCGCATTCATATATTGACATCCTTGTCATTGAATTAAACCTGCTTCCTGCAGGCAAACCAAACTTAGCAACGGGAACAAAGTCGGTCAAACCAGAAAAAACCACAAGATATTGAAAGACTAACAAGCCGCACTTTAACCAAAATAAACCAAACAAACTAAAAGGCCGGCATTGCGCCGGCCTTTTATCCAACTTACGGTTTATTACCGTACCAGCGAGGCGTATAAACCCAAGTTCCGCCATCTGCTCGAGCAAACACACAAGTCGTCGACGAGCCAACCAGCACCATGGTTCGCATATCAACCTGATCCGGGGTGAGCTGCCCCAGCGTCGTCACCTGCAGTGTCTGCCCCGGACGACCGATATCGCGCCCCAGCACCACAGGTGTTTCAGGCACGCGGTGCCGGGCGACGATGTCCAGGGCTTGCCCCAGTTGCCACGGCCGTGAACGGGAGATCGGGTTGTAGAACGCCAGGGCCAAGTCTGCCTGAGCGGCCAGGTCCAGCCGTTTCTCGATGATCGACCACGGCTTGAGGTTGTCCGACAGCGACAGCACACAAAAGTCATGACCCAAGGGGGCGCCGGCCTGGGCCGCGGTTGCCAGCGAGGCCGATACGCCCGGCAGGATCTCGAGCTCGACGTTGTGCCAATGAGCATCGGTGGATTCATGAAGCGCTTCGAGCACCGCGGCAGCCATGGCGAACACACCCGGGTCACCAGACGACACCACCACAACCGATCGCCCTTGGGCCGCCAGTTCGAACGCATGCCGTGCTCGCTGCATTTCCTCACGGTTGTCAGTGCAATGCAGCACCTGATCTGCACGGAAGGGCCCGGCCATGCGTACATAGGTTTCGTAACCCAGCACATCATTGGCACGGGCGAGCTCAGCCTTCACTGCCGGTACCATCAACTCGGCTGCACCCGGCCCCAGACCAATCACCGCCAGGCGACCGCGCGCACGGCCGATGTGCATCGGGTCCAATGGCTGCTCAGCCAGCGCAACGGCAACGGCATCATCACCCACGACGCAAACGCCCGATCCGATAGCCTGGCGCGCCAGTTCGCAGGCACCGCCGACAACAGCGGCAAAACGCAACGGCACACCCAGTTCGCGTGCCGCCTCACGCAGCGCCTGGCTGGCCATGGCGCTGTCGGGAGCCAGCAGGCACGCCAGCGACTGCACAGCGATTTTGGCCCGATGCAGCGCCTCGCGCACCACGTTCGGCACATCGGCAACCTCGTCACTGACCGCCACCAGCACATTGCGTGGATAGATCAGCAATTCGTTGGCCACAGGGCTGCGTTCGGCATGGCTGACATGCACCGCCAGCCGCGCCTGGGCATCCTCAGGCAGTTGCGCTTGCGCCAGCCAGGGCGCCGAACCTTCGATGCGCACCGTTTCGCCGGCGAGCAGATCGGAAACGAAACGCTTGCCCAGTTCCAGATCGCCCAAGGTATAGCCGCTGGGCGGGTTGAGCAGGCAAGTGCCGAAACGCAATTCACCACTGGTGGTGATAGCCGGCGCGACGTCGAGATGCGCGGCGATCTCTCGCGCCATCACGTTTACGCCGCCCAGGCCACCGAGCAACGGCACCACCGCGCTACCGTCCTCGGCCACGGCCAGCACCGGCGGCTCGGCGCCCTTCTCCAGCAGCAACGGCGCCAGTGTGCGGATCACGATGCCGGCCGCGCACAACGCGATGATCGGCGTGCCCTGTTGATACAGCTCGCGCAGGGTCGCGCCGAAGTCGTGATAGATACGGTCCGCGCCATCGACCCGTTCGGCCAGCCCATGGATCAGGGCGCCGGGGTAAACCTGTTGCAGCCGCCGCGCGGTGGTGAGGCTGCCATTGCCAAGAATGACAATCGCCGGATCGGATCGGGTCATCAGCCTTGCCACCTTTCGCCGGGAACGATGATCAGCGAGAAATACGGCGAAGACATCGGCTCCACCTGATCCAGCGGCACGATCTTCTGATTGGCCATGGTCGCGCGCTCGACGTACAACGCCCGTTCGGCCAGGCCGAGTTCTTCCAGCACCTGACGAACCTTGGGAAAGTTGCGCCCCAGTTTCATGATCACTGCGGCGTCGGCGTCGGCCAGACGACGTTTGAGCTCGTCGTGGGGCAGCACGCCGGACAACACCGACAGGCTCTGATTGCGATACACCAGCGGCGCACCCAGTACCGAGGCGCCGCCGAGCATCGAGCACACACCTGGGACGACTTCGGCTTGATAGCGCTCGGCGAGCCGGTCGTGCAGGTACATGTAGGAGCCGTAGAAGAACGGATCGCCTTCGCAGATCACCGCCACGTCGCGACCGGCATCGAGATGCGTCGCCAGTTCGGTGGCGGCGTCATCGTAAAAGTCGCTGATCACTTGTTCATAGGACAGCGGCGCCGGCAATGCCTCGGTGGTCACCGGGTAAACCAGTGGCAACAGGTTCTGCGCTGCTTGCAGATGCGCCTCAATGATGCCGAATGCATTGCCCTTTTTGCCCTTGGCGACGAAGTACGCCACCACCGGCGATTCGCGCAGCAGGCGCAAGGCCTTTACGGTGATCAGTTCTGGGTCACCGGGACCCACGCCAAGGCCGATCAAACGTCCAGGTTTGTGCATCATTCGATCTCCGTGGCGAGGGCATTGACGGCCGCAGCGGCCATGGCGCTTCCGCCCAGGCGACCTTGCATGATGACGAAAGGCACGCCACGGCTGTCCGCTGCCAACGCTGCCTTGGATTCGGCGGCACCGACGAAACCTACCGGGAAGCCGAGGATCAGCGCCGGTTTCGGTGCGCCGGCGTCGAGCATTTCCAGCAAGTAAAACAGTGCGGTCGGTGCATTGCCGATGACCACCACGCTGCCTTCCAGATGCGGGCGCCACAACTCCAGCGCGGCGGCTGAACGGGTGTTGCCCAATTCACGAGCCCGTTGCGGAACGCTCTCGTCGCGCAAGGTGCAGATCACCTGATTGTTCGCCGGCAGGCGCGCCCGGGTAATGCCTTCGGACACCATCCGCGCATCACACAGGATCGGCGCGCCAGCAGCCAGCGCATCGCGCCCGGCCTTGCCCGCGCCTTCGGAAAACTGCAGACCGTCGATGGCCTCGACCATGCCGCAGGCGTGAATCACCCGAACTGCGAGTTTTTCCAGATCGGCCGGGATTCGCGCCAGGTTGGCTTCGGCGCGGATGATCGCGAAGGAGTTGCGATAGATCTCCTGACCGTCGCGGATGTAATCAAGCATCAAGGGGGCTCCGTGAGCGGGCGTCGAGCAGGGCCGCGACCGCTTCAATAGTAAGGTTGCGTGCGTGCAGCGCGCCGAAACCGGGCTGCGCTGCATCGCGAAAATAGAGATCGTAGTGGCCGGGGGTGACGGCCAGCAATGTGACTGGCGCCGTGTGCGCGGCGGCACAGGAACGCGGGCAACCGCTCAAGTGCACATTCAGCACATGCCCGTGACGTTGCAGCAAAGCGGCCAGTTGCAAGGCATCGCCTTTGGTCTCGGCCAGGCCTTTGCCACAGCCGTTGGAACCGGTACAGGCAATCAACCGGGTCAACGTATGCCCGGCGTCACACAACAGGCCCAACTGTCCAAGGCGCGCGGTGACTTCAGCGGCGTGCTCGCTACGAACGTTGGGCAACAGCAGATTCTGCCACGGGGTAAACCGCAGGCTGCCGTCGCCGAACTCATCGGCCAGTTGTGCCGCGCCTCGCAGCATCGTCGGGTCAAGCCGTCCCAGTGGCGGTACGGCACCCACGTAGACCAGGTCAACCTGAGCCTGGGGGTGTGCGCCGATGTGCAGCACGCTCGAATCGGCGGTTCGCCGCCAATCGGTCATGACCTGGAGGGAGACGCGTCCAGCCAGTCGCGTCAGGAAATCTGCGAGCGAATATTCGCAGAGCAAATGACGCATCCGGGTTTGTTCGGGACGTGCCAGCTCAAGGAACAACTCAAGCACCGCGACCACCAGGCGGTGACCATCGTCGAGCGACACCGAACCTTGAGCCGTGTCCAGCGGGCAACCCGCCAAACCGAAGGCCAGACGCACCTCGCCGTCACCTGCATACGCCGAGAGCCACAGGTCGTGCGGATGTTCGAGCATCGCCAACGCCTCGCCGCCATCGAGCTGGACGGCGAACTTGGCGCTGAGGTCGTGGAACGGCGGGTGATTTTGCAGCGAGGCGAGAATCTGCTCAGCCAAGGGACGGGTATCGAGCAGCATCTTGCGATCGATCCCGGCCCCCGGACTGAGCATCAGGTTGCGCACATCATCGCCTGCCGCGTTTTGCGGCCCAAGCTCTGCGTCCAGCAAGCGCTCGATCAATGCCGCTGGCTCACGGCCGATGCCGCGGACTTGCAGATTGGCGCGATTGGTCGCCTCGATCGCGCCGCTGGCGAAGCGCTCGGCGACATCCGCCACAGCATTGGCCTGGGCACTGCTGATCGAACCGCCACTGAGCTTGATCCGGCAGATCCCGCCATCCAGTGCCGGGACGATACGCAGCAACCCCGGACAGGCCGAGGGGCGTAAGGCGGTGGATACTGGGCGTTCGTTCAAGGGGATGACCCGTTCAGGTGGCGAGGCACTTCGCGGGCGAAGCGGGCGGTATTATGCCTGCTTTGCAACGGCGGATGAAAAGCTTGTCGGACGACGGGAAGGTCAACGCCTGCAGAAGCCCGACACGCTCGAACGGACGCCCCGCGCCTCACAGGCGCACAGGGGTGGGCTGACCGAGCGGCAATACGTAACGGTTGCGGCGCGAGCTGCGTGGTATGCGTAAAAAACCGCAGCGGCGCGGTATCATTGCGCCCAGTCCCGAACCCGGTCATGGGGCAATTTATCAAGGAGCAGGCATGTCGCCCTGGCTGACAGTAGTAGGCATCGGTGAAGACGGTTTCAAAGGTCTGGGCAAGAACGCCCGGCATGCGCTGCTGCGTGCCTCACGGATCTTCGGCGGCCAACGGCACCTGGATTTGTTGCCGCCGTGCATTCGCGGCGAACGTGATTGCTGGCCGAGCCCGTTCTCTATCCAGCCGGTACTGGCCCTGCGCGGCGAGCCTGTCTGTGTGCTGGCCAGCGGTGACCCACTGTTCTTCGGCGTGGGTGCCAGCCTCGCCCGGCACTTGCCCGGCGAAGAAATGCTGACGCTGCCCGCGCCCTCTTCTTGCTCGCTGGCCGCCGCCAGAATGGGCTGGCCATTGCAGGAAGTGGTCACGCTGTCGGTAGTTGCCCGCCCCGTCGCCGCACTCAGCGCGCAATTATTCAGCGGCGTGCGCCTGCTGGTATTGAGCAACGATGGAAACAGCCCCGCCGCCATCGCCGCGCTGCTGCGTGAGCGCGGTTTCGGGCCGAGCCGTCTGACTGTTCTGGAACACTTGGGCGGTGAAGCCGAGCGGCGTATCGAAGGCATCGCCAGCGACTGGACCGACCCGGCCATCGCCGATTTGAACCTGATCGCCATCGACTGCATCGCCGAACCGACCACGCCACGCCTGTCACGACTGGCTGGCCTGCCAGATTCGGCATTCAAGCACGATGGTCAGATCACCAAGCGTGACGTCCGGGCGATCACCCTCGCACGCCTGGCCCCGACGCCCGGCGAATTGCTGTGGGATGTCGGCGCCGGCAGCGGCTCGATCAGCATCGAATGGATGCGTGCCCACCCCAGCTGCCGGGCACTGGCCATTGAAGCCGATGAGGGGCGCCAGGCATTGATCGAGTACAACCGCGACGCCCTCGGCGTGCCCGGCCTGCAACTGATCCGTGGCCGTGCGCCGCAAGCACTTGAAGGCCTCGAGCGCCCGGACGCGATTTTCATCGGTGGCGGCGTCACTCGCGAAGGCGTGCTGGACGCCTGCTGGGCCGCCCTCGAACCCGGTGGCCGGCTGATCGCCAATGCGGTCACACTGCAAAGTGAAATGACCCTGATGGCATGGCGTGAACAGCGCGGCGGGGAACTGACGCGCATCCACATCGCCCAGGCGCAACCGCTGGGTGAATTCGACACTTGGCGCCAGGCCTTGCCGATTACGTTACTGGACACGACGAAACCTCTCGATGCGTGACGAAACGGCCGAACAACCCGCCCCGCTGCGCAGTGGCCTGACCACGGGCAGCTGCGCCACGGCGACCAGCCTCGCGGCGGCCCGCCTGTTGCTCACCGGCACGGCGGCGGACGCGGTGGAAATTATCTTGCCCAAAGGCAAGCAGGTGCAGATGCGTCTTGAGTTCTGTCGACTGGCGGACGACGGTGCGGAGGCTGGCACGATCAAGGATGCCGGAGACGATCCCGACGTCACCCACGGGGCCCTGCTCTACTCCCGGGTGCGACTGCTCAGTGAGCCCGGCGTGCGCTTCAATGCCGGACGCGGCGTCGGCACCGTCACCCGCCCCGGGCTGGTGCTGGGCGTCGGCGAACCGGCGATCAACCCGGTGCCGCGCAAAATGATCGGCGATCACCTGACCCAACTCGCGGCAGAGCGCGGCTACAGCGGCGGTTTCGAGGTGACAGTCAATGTCGAAAACGGTGAAGCACTGGCCTTGAAAACCATGAACCCGCGCCTGGGAATTCTGGGTGGCCTGTCGATCCTCGGTACCAGCGGCATCGTCCGGCCGTTTTCCTGCGCGGCCTACATTGCCTCGATCCACCAAGGTATCGATGTCGCGAAAACCAACGGTTACCAGCACATCGCCGCATGCACCGGCAACGCCAGCGAAGACACCATGCGCCGGGTCTACAACCTGCCGGAAATTGCCCTGATCGAGATGGGCGACTTCATCGGTGCCGTGCTCAAGCATCTGCGCAAGGTGCCTGTGGATAAACTCAGCATCTGTGGCGGCTTCGGCAAGATCAGCAAACTGGCCGCCGGGCACATGGACTTGCACAGCCGGCATTCGAGCATCGACCTGCCGCAACTGGCCGAATGGGCCGCAGCGGTAGGTGCCGATGCCGCGTTGCAGCAGGGCATCCGCGAGGCCAACACCAGCCAGCAGGCATTGGTCATGGCCAGCGCCGCCGGCATCGCCCTCGGCGACGCGGTGTGCCAGCACGCCTTGGCGTTTGCCCGCAGCGTAGTCCCGGCGCAGGTTCAGGTCGAGGTGTTTGCCATCGACCGCCAGGGTGGGATCGTCGGACATGCGGGGGCTTTTCAATGAAACGAATTCTGTTGCTCGGCGGCGTCACCGAGGCGCTGGCCCTCGCCCGCACGCTGGGGCCAGAGCACATCTACAGCCTGGCCGGGGTCGGCCGCGTGCCGACGGATCTGCAATGCCAGGTTCGCGTCGGCGGTTACGGCGGTGCCGAGGGTCTGGCGCGATTCATTCGCGATGAGCGCATCGGCCTGCTGCTGGACGCCACTCACCCGTACGCCGCGCAAATCAGCCAGAACGCCGCGACTGCAGCGCGGTTGAGTGGTATTCCCTGCTGGGCGCTGCGACGTCCGGCATGGCAAGCGCAGGCTGGCGATGACTGGCGCGAAGTCAGCGACTGGGCCGAACTGATCGAAGCCTTGAAACCCTTCCGCCACCCGCTGTTCACCCTCGGCCGCGAGCCGTTGCACCACCTGGACGAAATTCCCCCTGAACAATTCTGGACCCTGCGCGCACTCGACGTTTACCCCGGCAACGCACGCTGCGAAGTGATCGGCGCACGAGGGCCGTTCCTGATCGACGATGAACGAGCGTTGTTTGAACGTCGGCAGATCGACGTGCTGATCAGCAAGAACAGCGGCAGCACCGCGACAGAGCCGAAGCTGGAAGTGGCGCGCGAGCGTGGGGTGCCGGTGATTGTTTTGAAGCGGCCGGTGTTGCCGGGGGTTGAGCGGGAGTTTGAATCGGTCCGACAATTACTGGAAAACCTATCCCTGTCGGACCTTTCCTAAGGACTGCAGAAACCTACGAATTTGCTGGCAATATTCCAGGAAAATGCTGGCTGTTCCTCTCTATATCTCAAGCCCATATTCAAGTTCCTTTAATCCGAGCAAGTACAAGTCCGACATTCACAGTGGGTGGCCAGCCTCATCCAGAGAAAAGCGGCGCTTGTCAGTTTGTATCCCGAGGAATACGATTCAGACATGATCGACTTCAAACGATCCCAAATATTTGCCGATTGGCTCGACTCACTGAGGGACACCCCTGGCAAGGCTCGCATCATTGCCAGACTCCGCGCTGCCGAACATGGAAACTTTGGTGACTGTGACTCCATTGGTGCAACGGTCTATGAAATGCGCGTTCATCATGGTCCCGGCTATCGGATCTATTTCACCCGCAAAGGCGAAAGGGTTTATCTGCTGCTGGTAGGCGGAGACAAGTCGACTCAAAAAAGAGATATCAAACGTGCCATTCAAATGGCACAAAAAATCGGTAATGAGGAGTAGATCATGGCCGAACAATTCACCCGTTTTGATGCCGCCGAGTTTCTCAAGACTCCGGAAGAAATGGCGGCTTACCTGGATGCCTGTTTTGAAGAAGATGCCGGTGACGGCGTCCTGATTCGAGCGGCTCTCAACGACATCGCCAGAGCAAAGGGCATGACACAAATTGCCCGTGATGCCGGCTTGGGACGTGAGAGTCTATATAAAGCTCTGAGCAGCACTGGCAATCCGGAATTCGCGACTATCATGAAGGTTATGAAGGCGCTCGGTCTGCGTTTGCATGCCACTGTTGTCTGATGAGATGCGACACCACACCGCACGCACTCTTTTTACTTATCGGCCCTGATCAGGCTAAATAGCTCGCGCCTGATCGCCCACCCACCGGATTTTGTCCCATGTCCCGACAACGGCTCGCAATTGCCTGGATCGCCTGCCTCGCAGTGCTGTTCAACATGCTCGCCATGCCGATGACCGGTGCGATGGCGCAGGCGGCAAAATCGCCGGCCGAACAATTGTTGTGGGGCAGCTTCTGCTCGTCCAGCGGCACCAAATTGGTGGCGATTACCTTGGGCGACATCGAACAGAAAGCTCCGCAAAACGACGATCATTCCAACATGCAGCACTGCTGGTGCTGCTCAGGTTCCGCCCCGTTGGTGGCGTTGCCCGGCCATGAGCCGCAACTGTATTTTGCGCAGTTCGAGTCCAATCGAAGCCTGCGACCTTCGGCACTCAGCATGCCGACACCGCGCCAGCAATGGCCAAGCCTCAATCCCCGAGCCTCCCCTCTGGTGTGATTCCTTCTCGCAATTGACCTGCGTTTTGAATCGCTCTGGAGAACTGCCATGTTGAACAAAATCATCGTTCTGGCCGCGTTGCTGCTGCCTGCCTGCTTTGCCAATGCCCACGAATACAAAGTCGGCGCACTGGAAATCGCTCACCCGTGGTCGCAGGAACTGCCGCCCAACGCCCCTACTGTTGCCGCCTATTTCGTCATTCACAACGCGGGCAAAACCGCCGACCGCTTGCTCAGCGTCGACTCACCGATCTCTGGTGAAGCGCAGCTGCACGAGCATGTGATGCAAAACGACCTGATGAAAATGCAGCCGGTTCCCGGTGTGGATATCCCTGCCGGTGGCAATGTCATGTTTGCACCGATGGCCTACCACGTGATGCTGCTGAACTTGAAAGACCGTAGCCTGCTCGTCGACGGCAAGCGCTTCCCGATGACCCTGCATTTCGAGAAGTCCGGTGACGTGACGGTCGAAGTGGCGGTCCAGAAGCAGCCGCCCGAAGGCACGCAACAGCACGCTCACGCTCAGTAACCCACTGAGCCGAATCCGTCCATGCGCCCGCCAAGCGCCAGGTCATCCGCACACCGTCGTCAGATATCAAGTTTGACGCGCGGCAGCTGGATCAGCCTGTTTGCGATGCTGATGATCTTTATCGGTCCACTGATTTCTCAGTCGATGCCGATGGGTCAGAGCACCTCAATGTCGATGAGCATGTCAATGGACATGAGCATGGACATGTCGGCGATGGACCACGCCGACCACGGTGCACAACCGTCCGCCGAACATTGCCCGCCAGCGTCCGGTCACCATGCGATCTGGGAAAAATGCGGCTATTGCAGCCTGCTGTTCAATTGCCCGGCATTGACCGGCGGCGGATCCTTCGTCGCCTTCAATATCCCGCCCGTCAACACGTACGCCATACCCGCCCCGCGCCTGGGCCATGCCCGGCAAACCTTCTTCCCCGGCGCCCGCACCCGCGCCCCGCCCATCGTCACGTAAATAGCCACCGCTGATTTCACGCGGCTCGCGAGACAACCCGCTCCCACAGGGATTGCACCGGTTGTCCGCCGTGTCGTTTACGACTGTTCGATGGAAATTGTCATGTCCAGGTTTTCTGCTGACACACGCTTGAGCCCTGCCCAAGCCTCTTTTACCCAAAACGAATCCAGCATTCGTTACCGGCACGCCACCGCCATTCTGTGCGGGGCATTGCTGACACCTCCGGTGCTGGCCGATGGACACACCGGTCACCCTGAAGAACTGAGCCCGACGGTCATCACCGCCATTGCTCCCAGTTCGCCGCTGACCATCGTCACCAATCCGAAAGACCCGCGCCAGCCGGTGCCGGCCAGCGATGGCTCGGACTATCTGAAAACCATCCCGGGTTTTGCCCAGGTGCGAAATGGCGGCACCAACGGCGATCCAGTGCTGCGCGGCATGTTCGGTTCGCGCCTGAACATCCTCACCAACGGCGGCATGATGCTCGGCGCTTGTCCCGGCCGGATGGACGCACCCACCTCGTACATCTCGCCGCAGACTTACGACAAACTGACCGTCATCAAAGGCCCGCAGACCGTACTCTGGGGCCCGGGCGCCTCGGCTGGGACCATCCTCTTCGACCGCGAGCCAGAAAGCTTCGGCGAACTCGGCACACGGGTTAACGCCAGCGTGCTGGCCGGTTCCAATGGCCGCTTCGACAAAGTGGTGGACGCCGCCGCAGGCGGGCCACTGGGTTATGTGCGGGTGATCGGCAACACCGCCCAGGCCGACGATTACAAGGACGGCAACAACGACACCGTCGCCTCGCGCTATGACAAATGGAACGGCGACGTCGCACTGGGCTGGACCCCGGACGCCGATACCCTGCTGGAGCTGACCGCCGGCAAGGGCGACGGCGAGGCACGGTACGCCGGTCGCGGCATGGACGGCTCGCAATTCAAGCGCGAAAGCCTGGGCCTGCGCTTCGAGAAATCCAACATCAGCGATGTGCTGGAAAAACTCGAGGCGCAGGTCTACTACAACTACGCCGACCATGTGATGGACAACTACACCCTGCGCACGCCGTCCGGCATCGGGATGATGGCCGGGCCTATGGCGTCCAGCGTCGACCGCCGTACCCTCGGCGCGCGAATCAAGGGCACCTGGCGCTGGGCCGATGTGCAGTTGATCAGCGGCATCGATGCGCAGACCAACGAACACCGTCAGCGCAGTGCCATGGGCGTCGATACCTACAAGGACCTGCCCTACACCAAAGATGCCGACTTCCATAACTACGGGGTGTTCGGCGAACTGACCTGGTACGCCGCCGAGCGTGATCGCTTGATCAGCGGTGCACGCCTGGACCGCGCTTCAGCCAAGGATTTTCGCCAGACCACCGGCTCGGGAATGATGACCCGCCCGAACCCGACGGCCGATGACACCCGCGCTGACACGCTGCCCAGCGGCTTCATCCGCTACGAACACGACCTGGCCGAGAGCCCGACCACGTTATACGCGGGCGTCGGGCACACCCAGCGGTTCCCGGATTACTGGGAGCTGTTTTCGCCCAACTCCGGCCCTGTCGGATCGGTGAATGCCTTCGACTCGATCAAACCGGAAAAAACCACCCAGCTCGACTTCGGCTTGCAATACAAGACCGAAGACCTGGAAGCCTGGGCCTCGGGCTACGTCGGCCAGGTCCGCGACTACATCCTGTTCAACTACACGCCTGGCATGATGGGCATGACCTCGCAAGCCGAGAACATCGACGCGCGAGTCATGGGTGGCGAACTGGGCGCCGCCTACAACTTTACCGACCACTGGAAAGCCGATGCGACCCTGGCCTACGCCTGGGGCAAGAACAGCAGCGATGGCAGTGCATTGCCGCAAATGCCACCGCTGGATGCACGTTTCGGCCTGACCTACAGCGAAGATAACTGGAGCGCCGGCGCACTGTGGAGAGTGGTCGCCGCGCAAAACCGTATCGACCAGAACAAGGGCAACGTGGTCGGCAAGGACTTCGACAAGACGCCGGGCTTCGGCGTGTTCTCCCTCAACGGCGCCTATCGGATCAACCAGCACTGGAAGGTCAGCAGCGGCGTCGACAACTTGTTCGGCAAGGCTTACGCCGAACACTTGAACCTGGCCGGCAACGCCGGTTTCGGCTACCCGGCCAATGACCCGCAAGCCATCAAGGAACCGGGGCGCACGCTCTGGACCAAGGTGGACATGAGTTTCTAAAAGCTTCGCGAGCAGGCTCGCTCCCCTGCAGGAGCGAGCCTGCTCGCGATCGGTTGCACAGCAACCGCAAAACAGACAACTAAAAGATCCAGCCAATGCGGAGCACACGTGATGAAACAGCCCAAAGTGAATTTCTACAACCTGGCGTGGCGCTGGCATTTCTATGCCGGATTGTTCGTTGCGCCTTTCATGGTGATGCTGGCCCTGACCGGCACCATTTACCTGTTCAAGCCGCAGCTCGACTCATTGATGTACAGCAGCCTGCTCAACGTCCCGGCCGGCCATCACACGATTCCGGCCGATGACTTGCTCAAGCGCGTGAAAGACGCGTATCCACAAGCCACGATCACGCAGTACCTGCCACCGGTCAGCGCCGAACGCAGCGCCCAGTTTGTCGTGATCAATGACGGCACCGAGCTGAACGTGTTCGTCGATCCATACCACGGCGACATCCTTGGTGATCAGGACGCGAAGAAGAACCTGCAAGCCATCGCCCGGGCAATTCACGGCGAATTGATGATCGGCACTGTCGGTGACCGGCTGGTGGAACTGGCTGCCGGGTGGGGCGTGGTACTGGTGGTTTCCGGGGTGTTCCTGTGGTGGCCGCGTGGCCAGGCGGCCGGCATCTTGTGGCCACGCCTGAGCAGTCGCGGGCGGGTGCTTTGGCGTGATTTGCATGCCGTCACCGGATTCTGGGGCGCCGCCCTGTTGCTGCTGATGTTGCTCAGCGGCATGACCTGGACCGGGTTCTGGGGCAAACAATACGCGGCCGTATGGAACGTCTTCCCGGCGGCGATGTGGGACAACGTGCCGACGTCCGACGTCGAGGCCCGCAGCCTCAACAGCGCCACCCGCCAGACCGTGCCTTGGGCGATGGAAAACACACCGATGCCGATGTCCGGTGATCACGCCGAACACATGGCCCACGGCGGTGCGGACGCCGGCCCGGCCGCGCCGACCATCAGCCTGCAAGACGTGCAAAACATCGCCACCCGGAGCAAGGTCGAACCGGGTTACAGCATCACCTTCCCGACCACCGCCACCGGCGTCTTTACCATCGCCGTGTTCGCCGACGACCCACGCAACGACGCCACCCTCCACGTCGACCAGTACACCGGCAAGGTCCTTGCCGACGTGCGCTACGAGCAATACGGCGCCGTCGCCCGCGCCACGGAAATCGGCGTGATGCTGCACGAGGGCAAGATGTTCGGTGTGGTCAACCAGATCATCGTGCTGCTGATCTGCCTGATGATCCTGCTCAGCGCCGTCAGCGGCGTGGTGATTTGGTGGAAGCGACGCCCGCAAGGCAAGCTCGGCGTACCGCCGCTGCGCCACGACCTGCCGAAGTGGAAAACCGCGATGGTCATCATGTTCGCACTGGCGGTCGCATTCCCGTTGGTGGGGGCTTCGCTGGTGGTGGTTTGGCTGCTCGACCGACTGGTGCTGTCGCGCTTCACCCGACAAACTGAGTCGGCTTCATCTTCATCTTGAAGCAGCTGAGATGCGCGGGAGGATCAGCCATGTAGACTTCCCCCGCGCATCACCCTTTTCGGGCGCCATCGCTGGCAAGCCAGCGCCTACAGGAAGTGCACGTCCCCTGTAGGCGCTGGCTTGCCAGCGATGGCGCCATTAGTTTCACCTTCAGAGCCATTGCATGACCTCGCTGAACCTCACAAACCTCGCCTGGACACCCCTCGGTCACGGCCACTGTCATCACCAGTTCCAGCTGCGTGATGCCTCGCTGCACGTGGCCGCCGGCGAGTTTGTCGGGTTGATCGGCCCCAACGGCAGCGGCAAGACCAGCCTGTTGCGTTGTGCCTGGCGTTTCAGCAAGCCGGAAAGCGGCGAGGTCCGGCTCGACCATCAGAACGTCTGGCAGCAATCCTCACGCTGGTGCGCGCAACGCATCGCCGTGGTGCTTCAGGAGTTTCCCGATGCCTTCGGCCTGACCGTCGAAGAAGTGGTCGCCATGGGCCGTACGCCGCACAAAGGCCTGTTCGATGCCGACACGGTCGAGGATCGAAACCTCGCCTGCCAGGCCCTGGAATCCGTCGGTCTCAACGGCTTCGAAAACCATGCGTTCACCACCCTTTCCGGGGGCGAAAAACAGCGGGTGATCCTGGCCCGCGCGCTGGCCCAGCAACCACAATTGTTGATCCTTGACGAGCCAACCAATCACCTCGACCCGCGCTATCAGCTGGAGTTGTTACAGTTGGTCAAGCGTTTGAAGATCGGCACCCTCGCGAGCATCCATGACCTGAATCTGGCCGCCGCATTCTGTGACCGGCTGTACGTGATCAATCACGGCCGCATCGTAGCCAGCGGCTCACCGAAAGAAGTCCTCAATGCCTCGTTGCTGCGCAACGTCTTCGGCGTCGACGCGCTGATCGATGAGCACCCCTTGCACGGCTACCCTCGAATAACCTGGATAACCCAACCATGAATTTGCTGCGCTCCAGTCTTTTCCTCATTCTGTTGCTGGGCAGCGCCCAGGCATTTGCCGAGGCGACGCACTACCCGTTGACGATCCAGAGCTGCAACCGCGAAGTGACCTTCCAGCAGGCGCCGAAACACGCGGTCAGTCACGACATCAACATGACGCAAATGATGCTCGCCCTCGGCCTCAAGCCGCAGATGGTCGGCTACAGCGGCGTCAGTGGCTGGAAAGCGGTGACGCCGCAGATGCAGAGCATCCTCGATGGCTTGCCGGAACTGGCGGCCAAATACCCCTCGGTGGAAACCCTGCTCAACGCCAATGTCGACTTCTTCTTCGCCGGTTGGGATTACGGCATGCGCGTGGGCGGCGACCTCACGCCACAAACCCTGCAACCGCTGGGCATCAATGTCTACGAGCTGACCGAGTCCTGCGCCTTTGTAATGAAGCGCCCACCGGCCAGCCTTGAAGACACCTACAACGACCTGCGTAACCTGGGCAAAATCTTCGACGTGCAGGATCGCGCGAATGCCGTGATCCGTCAGATGCAGGCGCAAGTCGCCAAGGTTCGCCAGGACCTGCCGGCCGATAAACCCCGGGTGTTCCTGTATGACAGCGGTGAAGACCGGGCTATGACGTCCGGTCGCCTGGGCATGCCGCAAGCGCTGATCGACGCCGCGGGCGGGCGCAACATTCTTGACGATGTCGAGGCGAGCTGGACCCGGGTCAACTGGGAGAACGTGGTCGAGCGCAACCCGCAGGTGATCGTGATCGTCGACTACGGCGAAGTCACAGCCGAACAGAAAATTGAATTCCTGCGCAGCAACAAGGCGCTGCAATCGGTGGACGCGATCAAGCACCAGCGTTTCATCGTCATCCCCTACGTGCAGGCCACGCCGGGGATCGATAACGTGCTGGCGGTCGAAACCCTGGCCAAGGGCTTCCACGGCGCATGATCAATCGTCGCTACGCCCTGTTGCTGATTGCCCTCGGTGCACTGTTGCTGGTCTCGTGCGTAGTGTCGCTGGGCTTCGGCCCGGCGCGGGTGCCGGTTGACGTGGTGTGGCGGATTCTGCTGCACAAACTGTTTGGCTTCGGTGTGCCGGACTGGAGCGCCGGGCAGCAGCATATCGTCTGGCTGATCCGCGTGCCGCGCATGTTGCTCGGAGCACTGGTCGGCGCTGGCCTGGCGTTGATCGGTGCGGTGCTGCAAGCCGTCACACGCAATCCGCTGGCCGATCCGCACTTGCTCGGTGTCACCTCCGGCGCAACGTTGGGCGCGGTAATCGTGGT
This sequence comes from Pseudomonas reinekei, assembly GCF_001945365.1. GTDB lineage: Bacteria > Pseudomonadota > Gammaproteobacteria > Pseudomonadales > Pseudomonadaceae > Aquipseudomonas > Aquipseudomonas reinekei. The sequence continues at coordinate 98,114 of NZ_MSTQ01000011.1, read as the reverse complement.
GTTGCATGTCGGTGAAATCGTTGGCTTGCTGACGCTGCCGATTGCCGCGTTCATCGGAGCATTGTTGAGCATGCTGGTGGTGCTGATGATCGCCAGCCGCCATGGCCGCCTGGACAGTGATCGCCTGCTGCTGTGTGGCGTGGCGGTGTCGTTCGTGATGATGGCGGTGGCCAACTTGCTGCTGTTCATGGGCGACCATCGCGCCAGCTCGGCGGTGATGTTCTGGATGCTCGGCGGGCTCGGGCTGGCGCGCTGGGAACTGCTCGCGGTGCCGGCCGCCAGTGTGTTGCTCGGGTTAGTGCTGCTGCTCGGCATGGCGCGACCGCTCAATGCTTTGATGGCGGGCGAACAGACTGCGGTGACCTTGGGATTGAATGCGCGATCGGTGCGGTTGCGGGTGTTTGTGATTGCCTCGCTGATGACCGGGGTCCTGGTGTCGATCAGCGGTTCGATCGGGTTTGTCGGGTTGATGGTGCCGCACATTGCGCGGCGACTGGTCGGCGCGGAGCACCGTCGATTGCTGCCGGTGTGCGTGTTGCTCGGCAGTGTGTTTCTGGTGTGGGTCGACGTGGCCGCACGGACCCTGATCGCCCCGGAAGACCTGCCCATCGGCGTCGCCACCGCCGCGATCGGCGGCCTGTTCTTCATCGGCCTGATGCGCCGCCGCTGACTCGCCCCAATGTGGCGCATCGCGGCGCACCAGTGCACGCAAGCCGTCCCCTCATGGTGCGCCGTCAAACCGCGCAACCGCTCTAAAACGACATTTACCTGCCTTTGCCCGACCGGGCACAGCCCTTGCAAAACACAGCTTCAGTAGTCCGCATCTGCCACCAAGAAAATTCATAAGTTCATGGAGATCGCACAATGAAGCGTCGCAGTTTGATCAAGGCTTTCACACTCTCGGCATCGATTGCCGCAATGGGCATGACCTGGACTGTCCAGGCCGCCGAGACCATCAAGGTCGGTATTCTGCATTCGTTGTCCGGCACCATGGCGATCTCCGAAACGTCGCTCAAGGACATGGCGTTGATGACCATCGACGAGATCAACGCCAAGGGCGGCGTGAACGGCAAGATGCTGGAACCGGTGGTCGTCGACCCGGCGTCCAACTGGCCGTTGTTCGCCGAAAAGGGCCGCCAGCTGCTGACCCAGGACAAGGTCGCCGTGGTATTCGGTTGCTGGACGTCCGTCTCGCGTAAATCGGTATTGCCGGTGTTCGAAGAGCTCAATGGCCTGCTGTTCTATCCGGTGCAATACGAAGGCGAAGAGATGTCGCCGAACGTGTTCTATACCGGCGCCGCGCCGAACCAGCAAGCGATCCCGGCCGTTGAATACCTGATGAGCGAAGAAGGCGGCAGCGCCAAGCGCTACTTCCTGCTCGGCACCGACTACGTCTACCCGCGCACCACCAACAAGATCCTGCGTTCGTTCCTGCACTCCAAAGGCGTGGCCGACAAGGACATCGAAGAGGTCTACACCCCGTTCGGCCACAGCGACTATCAAACCATCGTCGCCAACATCAAGAAATTCTCGGCCGGCGGCAAGACGGCGGTCATCTCCACCGTCAACGGCGACTCCAACGTGCCGTTCTATAAAGAACTGGCCAACCAGGGCCTGAAGGCGACCGACGTGCCGGTCGTGGCGTTCTCGGTGGGCGAAGAAGAACTGCGCGGGATCGACACCAAACCGCTGGTGGGCAACCTCGCGGCGTGGAACTACTTCGAATCGGTTGAAAACCCGGCGAACAAAAAATTCGTCGCTGACTGGAAAGCCTACGCGAAGAAACACAACTTGCCGGGCGCCGACAAAGCGGTGACCAACGACCCGATGGAAGCCACTTACGTCGGCATCCACATGTGGGCGCAGGCCGCTGAAAAAGCCAAGTCCACCGACGTCGACAAAGTCCGTGAAGCCCTCGGCGGCCAGACCTTTGCCGCGCCGTCCGGCTACACCCTGACCATGGACAAGACCAACCACCACCTGCACAAGCCAGTGATGATCGGCGAGATCCAGGCGGACGGTCAGTTCAACGTGGTATGGCAGACCGAAGGCCCGATCCGCGCTCAGCCATGGAGCCCGTTCATCCCGGGTAACGACAAGAAGCCGGACTACGCGATGAAGAGCAACTAAAGCTACAGGATGTCGGACCTGAAGCAGTGACCCGGTCCGACACAATTCCCTGTGGGAGCGAGCCTGCTCGCGAAGACGGCGGCACATCCAGCACTTATGTGACGGATACACCGCATTCGCGAGCAGGCTCGCTCCCACAATGTCCGTGTCAAGGCGACTCTCTATGCCAACTGCCCTTTACCGACTTTTTCTGGCTATCGCACTCTTGTTGCCAATGGCCTCTCACGCCGGCGACGCCGAAGACTTCGTCGCCGCCAATCCCGTGCAGCAAGCCAAGCTGCTGGAAGCCTGGGCCGCGCAGCCCGATCCGGCCCGCGTCGAACTGATCAACGCCCTGCAACAAGGCGAATTGACCGTCGACGGCCAGCCGAAAACCTTGCGCCTGAACAACCGCTTGCGGGGTTTGATCGACACCGCCCTCGCCAGCCACCAACTGCTCGCCGCCGATGCCAAGCTGCGTCTGGCCGCTGCACAGCAACTACAGAAAAGTGCCAAACCGGCACAGTTGAAATTTCTCGACCAGCAACTGGCGGGCGAAAAGGACGAAGGCGTCCACAGCGCCCTGAGCCTTGCCCTGGCCAACCTGCAATTGGTCGACAGCGCCCCGGCCGTGCGCCTCGCTGCCGTTCGCCTGCTCGGTGAAACCGGCGATCCGCTGGCCCGCACCCGTCTCGAAGGCTTGCTCGATCCTGGTGTCGAAGCCGATGCCGCTGTACGGACTGCGGCCGAAACCAGCCTCGCACAAGTCAAACGCAAACTGCTGGTCGGCGAGCTCTTGGGCCAGGCCTTCAGCGGCATGTCCCTGGGTTCGATTCTGCTGCTCGCGGCACTGGGCCTGGCGATCACTTTCGGCCTGCTCGGCGTGATCAACATGGCCCACGGCGAGATGCTGATGCTCGGTGCCTACTCGACCTATGTCGTGCAGTTGATGTTTCAGCGCTACGCGCCGCAGGCCATTGAGTTCTATCCACTGATCGCACTGCCAGTGGCATTTTTTGTCACCGCCGCCATCGGCATGGCGCTGGAGCGCACGGTGATTCGCCACCTCTATGGCCGTCCGCTGGAAACCCTGCTTGCCACCTGGGGCATCAGCCTGATGCTGATTCAACTGGTGCGACTGGTGTTCGGCGCACAGAACGTCGAAGTGGCCAACCCCGCGTGGTTATCGGGCGGGATTCAAGTGCTGCCCAATCTGGTGCTGCCGTACAACCGCATCGTCATCATCGCCTTCGCCTTGTTTGTGGTGGTGCTGACCTGGCTGCTGCTGAACAAAACGCGCCTGGGCCTGAACGTGCGCGCCGTCACCCAGAACCGCAACATGGCTGCCTGCTGCGGCGTACCCACCGGACGCGTGGACATGCTCGCCTTTGGCCTTGGCTCGGGCATCGCCGGCCTTGGCGGCGTGGCCTTGAGCCAGATCGGCAACGTCGGCCCGGACCTCGGCCAGAGCTACATCATCGACTCGTTCCTGGTGGTGGTGCTCGGCGGTGTCGGGCAACTGGCCGGTAGCGTGTTCGCCGCGTTCGGCCTCGGGATCGCCAACAAGATTCTCGAGCCGCAAATCGGTGCCGTGCTCGGCAAGATCCTCATCCTCGCGCTGATCATTCTGTTCATCCAGAAACGTCCGCAAGGCCTCTTCGCGCTCAAAGGACGGGTGATCGACTGATGAACCAGCCCCTGCTCGTTACCGCTACACAGAAAGCCGGCCCGAAAGTTTCAATGGCTATCGGTGCCGTGATCCTTGTCCTGCTGTTGGCGCTGCCGCTGCTGTCACTGTTACCGGCGGACAGCACACTGCATGTGTCCGCCTACACCCTGACGCTGGTGGGCAAGATTCTTTGCTACGCCATCGTTGCCCTGGCGCTGGATCTGGTCTGGGGTTATGCCGGGCTACTGTCCCTCGGTCATGGTCTGTTCTTCGCCCTCGGTGGTTATGCGATGGGCATGTACCTGATGCGCCAGGCCGCGGGCGATGGTTTGCCGGCATTCATGACGTTCCTGTCGTGGACCGAGCTGCCGTGGTTCTGGACCGGCACCAGCAGCTTCCTCTGGACCTTGTGTCTGGTGGTATTGGCGCCGGGGTTGCTGGCGTTGGTGTTCGGCTTCTTCGCCTTCCGTTCGCGGATCAAAGGCGTGTATTTCTCGATCATGACCCAGGCCCTGACCTTCGCCGGCATGCTCCTGTTTTTCCGCAACGAAACCGGCTTCGGCGGCAACAACGGCTTTACCAATTTCCGCACGATTCTCGGCTTCGGCATTACCGAACCGGGCACCCGCGCGGTGCTGTTTTTCGCCACGGTGCTGTTGCTGGTGGCGAGTCTGTTTATCGGCTGGCGTCTGGCGCAAAGCAAGTTTGGCCGGGTGCTGACCGCACTGCGCGATGCGGAAAACCGCTTGATGTTCTGCGGCTACGATCCGCGCGGTTTCAAGCTGTTTGTGTGGGTGTTGAGCGCAGTGCTATGCGGCTTGGCCGGTGCGTTGTACGTGCCGCAAGTCGGCATCATCAACCCGAGCGAAATGTCGCCGACCAACTCCATCGAAGCGGCAGTCTGGGTGGCGCTGGGCGGTCGCGGCACACTGATCGGCCCATTGCTCGGCGCCGGTGTGGTCAACGGCATGAAGAGCTGGTTCACCGTGGCGTTCCCCGAGTATTGGCTGTTCTTCCTAGGCGCGCTGTTCATCGTCGTGACCTTGTACCTGCCCAAGGGTGTGATCGGCTTGCTGAAGAAAAGAGGTGAACAATGAGAACCACTGCGACGGCTGAATTCATGCTCGAACCGGCGTTTTTCCCCGTGGAGCCCAACAAGGACGCTGGCACCAGCCGCGACACGATCGGTCTTGGCCAGCGCGCCGGCAAGGGCCTCAACACCCGTCACGGCACGATCCTGACCCTGGAAGACATCAGCGTCAGCTTCGACGGCTTCAAGGCCCTGAACAATCTGAACCTGTACATCGGCGTCGGCGAACTGCGCTGCATCATCGGTCCCAACGGCGCGGGCAAGACCACGCTGATGGACGTGATCACCGGTAAGACCCGGCCCAGTCACGGCAAGGCCTGGTTCGGCGAAACCCTGGACCTGACGCAGATGAGCGAAGTGCAGATCGCCCAGGCCGGTATTGGTCGCAAGTTTCAGAAGCCGACGGTGTTCGAAGCGCTGAGCGTGTTTGAAAACCTTGAGCTGGCGCAGAAAACCGACAAGTCGGTGTGGGCCAGCCTGCGGGCGCGGCTCAATGGCGAGCAGAAGGATCGCATCGCCGAAGTGCTCGACACCATTCGCCTGACCGCCTCGGTCAATCGCCCCGCCGGCTTGCTGTCCCACGGGCAAAAGCAGTTTCTGGAAATCGGCATGTTACTGATGCAGGACCCGCAACTGCTGCTGCTCGACGAACCGGTGGCGGGCATGACCGATGCCGAAACCGAATTCACCGCCGAGCTGTTCAAAAGCCTGGCCGGCAAACATTCGCTGATGGTGGTGGAACACGACATGGGCTTCGTCGGCTCGATTGCCGACCACGTCACCGTGTTGCACCAGGGCAGCGTATTGGCCGAAGGCTCGCTGGAGCAGGTGCAGGACAACGAGCGCGTCATCGAGGTTTACCTCGGTCGATAGTCCTGCAAATACAAACCTGTGTGCAACAGAGGGAATTTGAACATGCTGCAAGTCGAAAAACTGCACCAATACTACGGCGGAAGCCACATCCTGCGCGGCCTGACGTTCGATGTGAAGGTCGGTGAAGTCACCTGCCTGCTCGGGCGTAACGGCGTGGGCAAGACCACCTTGCTCAAATGCCTGATGGGGCTGCTGCCAGCCAAGGAAGGCGCGGTCAATTGGGAAGGCAAAGCCATCACCGCTTTCAAGCCACACCAGCGCGTGCACGCCGGCATCGCCTATGTGCCCCAAGGCCGGGAAATTTTCGGCCGCCTGACCGTGGAAGAAAACCTGCTGATGGGCCTCTCGCGCTTTCCCGGCAGCGAGGCGAAAGAAGTCCCGGCGTTCATCTACGAGCTGTTCCCGGTGCTGCTGCAAATGAAGCAACGCCGAGGGGGTGACTTGTCCGGCGGTCAGCAACAGCAGCTGGCGATCGGTCGCGCACTGGCCAGCCGCCCTCGCCTGCTGATCCTCGACGAGCCCACAGAAGGCATCCAGCCCTCGGTGATCAAGGAGATCGGCGCGGTCATCAAAAAACTCGCCGCCCGTGGTGACATGGCGATTCTGCTGGTGGAACAGTTCTACGATTTCGCTGCCGAACTGGCTGATCAGTACCTGGTGATGTCACGGGGCGAAATCGTGCAACAGGGGCGCGGCGAGAACATGGAAGCCGAGGGGGTGCGCGGGCTGGTCACGATCTGAGTCTTTCTCCTCGGCGAGCTCCAGGCACCAATTTGTCGCACCGCCGTCCACGTCGCGCCCTCAACTGGTGCGCGTCGGTGGCGCCTGGTCCCCCGCTGTCGGTGATTCCCCGCGGCACAGCCTTTGCAACCCTCCTGAGGCCCCCCTCGATAAGCACTGAACATGACTCTTCCTGCATCCGGCGTTTTGTTTACCCCCAGTTGGCATGCCGAACTGGAACTGGGCTACGCCCGATTCGACAACACCACTCGCCCGGTCCAGCGTCGGCACAAAGGTCCGCTGCGGGTGCAAAAGCACCTGTATGCCGAAGGGCCTGAGGTCTGCCAGCACATCATCGTCCACCCGCCAGGCGGGATTGCCGGCGGTGATCGGCTGAACATATCGGCCAGCGTCGGCACCGACGCCTGGGCGCAGATCACCAGCCCCGGCGCCGCCAAGTGGTATCGCGCCGCCGGCCCCGCTTATCAGCAATTGAAATTGCAGGTGGCGACCGGTGCGACACTGGAATGGCTGCCCCAGGAGACGATCATTTTCAGTGCGGCGCAGGCCGAACTCAGCACCGCTATCGACCTTGAAGGCGATGCCCGCTTGTTCTATTGGGACGTCGTGGCCCTGGGCCGACCGGCCAGTGGCGAGCGCTTTGACCTGGGGTATTTTCAGGCGCAACTGGATATCCACCGCGATGGCCAGTTGCTCTGGCACGAACGCCAGCGCATTGTCGGGGCTGACGGTTTGCTCGACTCGCCGATTGGGCTGGATGGGCAACCGGTGTTTGCCACCTTGCTGGTGACCGGGGAAATCGATAATGACTTGCTGGAACGCTGTCGCTCGTTGCCCCATGCCGTGCGCGGGGATCTGACGCAATTGCCGGGGCTGTTGGTCGCCCGGTGCCTGGCCAGCGAAGCGCTGTTGGCGCGAGGCTGGCTGATAGATTTGTGGCGATTGCTTCGCCCGGCGTTACTCGGTCGCGAAGCCGTCCCACCCAGAATATGGAACACCTGAACACCGATCCCTGTGGGAGCTGGCATGCCAGCGATGCTTTTGGCGGCCTTGAGGTCCCGCAAGCCAGTTCCACAGGGGGCGTGTTCATATACCCGAATACTTTTTAATCTGCCCTGATGGATTGCACCCATGGACCTGACCCCACGCGAAAAAGACAAGCTGCTGATCTTCACCGCCGGCCTCGTCGCCGAGCGGCGTTTGGCTCGCGGTGTGAAACTCAATTACCCGGAGGCCATGGCCTACATTTCCGCAGCGCTGCTCGAAGGCGCTCGCGATGGGCAGACCGTGGCCGAACTGATGCACTTCGGCACCACCCTGCTCAGCCGTGAACAAGTGATGGACGGCATCCCGGAAATGATTCCGGAGATCCAGGTAGAAGCGACGTTTCCTGACGGCACCAAACTGGTCACCGTCCACCAACCGATCGCCTGAGGTCACCCCATGACTTACTCCATCCGCGATGCGGTGCATGCCGACCTGCCGGCGATCCGCGACATTTACAACGACGCCGTGCTCAACACCACGGCGATCTGGAACGAGCAGGCCGTGGACCTCGGTAATCGCCAGGCCTGGTTCAGCGCCCGGCAATCCCAGGGTTATCCGATCCTGGTGGCCGTCGACGCAGACAACACCGTGCTGGGTTACGCCTCGTTCGGCGACTGGCGTCCGTTCGACGGCTTCCGCCACACCGTCGAGCATTCGGTGTACGTGCGCAGCGATCAACGCGGCAATGGCCTGGGGCCAAAGCTGATGACCGTGCTGGTCGAGCGCGCCAGACGCTGTGGCAAACACGTCATGGTCGCGGCCATCGAAAGTGGCAACGCCGCCTCGATTCGCCTGCATGAGCGCATCGGTTTCATCACCACCGGGCAGATGCCACAGGTGGGCACCAAGTTCGGTCGCTGGCTGGACCTGACCTTTATGCAACTGACCCTCAATCCTGGCGCACAGCCACCTGCCGACAACAAGGAGTGATCGCCCATGAACCCCGCCCAACTGCGACGCGTCAACGTAGAAAGCTTCGCGCACTACCGTCAGGGCCTGATTGATCTGCTGCTCGATGCCGTCGGCTATGGCGCCAGTGTCGGCTTCATGGCCGATCTCGATGCGACGCAGGCCCACGCCTATTTCGATGAGGTCCAGGACAATCTGATCAAGGGCAATGTGTTGCTGTGGGTGGTGGTCAAGGACGAACAGGTGCAAGCCAGCGTGCAATTGGCCCTGTGCCGCAAGGCCAACGGCTTGAACCGCGCCGAAGTGCAGAAACTGCTGGTGCGCGAGCATGCCCGGCGTCGTGGTCTTGGCCAACAGTTGATGAGTGCGCTGGAACAGGCCGCCCTGCAACACAAGCGCGGCATGCTCTTCCTCGACACGGAGGCCGGCTCGCCCGCCGAAGATTTCTACAAAGCCCTGGGCTACACCCGCGCCGGGGAAATTCCCGACTACGCCTGCGATCCGAGTGGCCGCTACAAGCCCACTGCCCTCTTCTACAAGATTCTCCAAGGAGCCCATTGATGATTCCCGGTGAATACCAGATCCAGCCCGGCGACATCGAACTCAACGTCGGCCGCCGCACGATCAGCCTGACGGTGGCCAACAGCGGTGACCGGCCGATCCAGGTCGGTTCGCACTACCACTTTTTCGAAACCAATGACGCCCTGAACTTCGACCGCGCCGCCAGCCGCGGCATGCGTCTGAACATTCCTGCCGGCACCGCCGTACGCTTCGAGCCGGGGCAGAGTCGGGAAGTCGAGTTGGTCGACCTGGCCGGGCATCGCCGGGTGTTCGGGTTTGCCGGGCGGATCATGGGGAATCTCTGATTAAGGCGGTGTCTGTTTCGGCCCCTTCGCGAGCAGGCTCGCTCCCACAGGGGAATGCAATCAACTGTGGGAGCGAGCCTGCTCGCGAAAGTGAGCGCAGCGAACGATTTCAAATTCAATTGAATCTCAAGGCAAACGAATGAAAATTTCCCGTCAGGCCTACGCCGACATGTTCGGCCCCACCGTTGGTGACAAGGTCCGTCTGGCCGACACCGAACTGTGGATCGAAGTGGAACAGGACTTCACCACCTACGGCGAAGAAGTGAAATTCGGCGGCGGCAAAGTCATCCGTGACGGCCAGGGCCAAAGCCAGTTATTGGCCGCCGAAGTGGTCGACACGGTGATCACCAACGCACTGATCGTCGATCACTGGGGCATCGTCAAAGCTGACGTTGGCCTCAAGGACGGACGTGTCGCCGGCATCGGCAAGGCGGGCAATCCGGACGTGCAGCCGGGCGTCACCCTCGCCATCGGCGCCAGCACCGAAGTGATCGCCGGTGAAGGCATGATCCTCACCGCCGGCGGCATCGACACCCACATTCACTTCATTTGCCCGCAGCAGATCGAAGAGGCGCTGATGAGCGGCGTCACCACCATGATCGGCGGCGGCACCGGCCCGGCCACCGGCACCAACGCCACGACGTGCACCTCCGGGCCATGGCACCTGGCGCGCATGCTGCAAGCCGCCGACGCCTTCCCGATGAACATTGGCCTCACCGGCAAAGGCAACGCCAGCCTGCCGGAGCCGCTGATCGAACAGGTCAAGGCCGGCGCCATCGGCCTCAAACTGCACGAAGACTGGGGCACCACGCCGGCAAGCATCGACAACTGCCTGAGCGTTGCCGATGAGTACGATGTGCAGGTGGCGATCCACACCGACACCCTCAACGAATCGGGCTTCGTCGAAACCACCCTCGCCGCCTTCAAGGGCCGCACCATTCACACCTACCACACCGAAGGTGCCGGGGGCGGTCATGCGCCGGACATCATCAAGGCCTGCGGCTTCGCCAACGTGCTGCCGAGCTCGACCAACCCGACCCGGCCGTTCACCCGCAACACCATCGACGAACACCTCGACATGCTGATGGTCTGCCACCACCTGGACCCCAGCATTGCCGAAGACGTGGCCTTCGCTGAAAGCCGCATCCGTCGCGAAACGATTGCCGCCGAAGACATCCTCCACGACCTCGGCGCGTTCTCGATGATCAGCTCCGACAGCCAGGCCATGGGCCGCGTCGGCGAAGTCATCACCCGCACCTGGCAGACCGCCGACAAAATGAAAAAACAGCGCGGCCCGCTACCCGGTGACGGCGCAGGCAACGACAACTTCCGCGCCAAACGCTACATCGCCAAGTACACCATCAACCCGGCGATCACCCACGGCATCAGCCATGAAGTGGGTTCGGTGGAAGTGGGTAAATGGGCGGATCTGGTGCTGTGGCGCCCGGCGTTCTTCGGTGTCAAACCGACGCTGATCCTCAAGGGTGGCGCCATCGCCGCCAGTTTGATGGGCGATGCCAACGCCTCGATCCCGACCCCGCAACCGGTGCACTACCGCCCGATGTTCGCCAGCTACGGTGGCTCGCTGCACGCCACCAGCATGACCTTCATTAGCCAGGCGGCGCAGGAAGCCGGCCTGCCCGAAGCGCTGGGTTTGAAGAAGAAAATCGCCGTGGTCAAAGGCTGCCGCGACGTTCAGAAAACCGACCTGATCCACAACGACTACCTGCCGGACATCGACGTCGATCCGCAGACCTATCAGGTCAAGGCTGACGGCATTTTGTTGTGGTGTGAGCCGGCGGATGTGCTGCCGATGGCGCAGCGGTATTTTCTGTTCTGAAGTTGATCTGCTCACCCAAAAAAGGGGCATGGCAACGTGGGGCCCGTCCTTGGCATGAGCTGGCTTGTCGGGTCACCGCATCGCAGCGACGGTCGTCAACGATAAAGCGTGTGGACTGGATAAACGCAACGCATTCGAGGGCATCGCCAGCAAGCTTACTCCTTCAGGCATTGCGTTAGCTTTGTCTCACGGGACTGCGTGAAAAAATCGAGTAGGAGGCGGCTTTGCAGCCGCCGTCCTCTTACACCACCGCACATACGGTTCCGTATGCGGCGGTTCAGGCTGACGCGATTAAACCGATTGATCGTATCCAGTATCGAGACCAGTCCAAGTCTGTCCCACAGTCTCTTCGGCAGCGCCTGATACCTAATTGGCGTGCCCAATTAAGAACTACATTTCGACTGAAAATAACCTTGATCGCTTTCAATTGGAGGTTGCTTATTAGATTAACCGAGCTTTACTAGCGCGAACGCAAGCGCTCCCCAGATTACGATAATCGCCGAAATGATTATTTTTATTTTCAGGAGCCGCTTCAAGTGAGGAGGGAAGTTTTTTATATCAACTGGATCCATCTGACCGGTACGGATACCCGGACCTGGCCACATTACCATTCCCGCAATCTTAGCGACTAGCAACACCCGTCCCATCCACCCTTGGTTCCGCAGGCCCTTTCCCCAAATAACGATATGTCGACAGTTTTTTAAGGAATCCAACATCAGATCCAAATGAAAACTCAAATAAATACTGTATGCAAAAGTTAGGACAATCAACATAAAAGGCCCGCCAACAACAATGATGGCAGCCCAATGAGACCAAGAGCCAATCACTGTATTTTAAGCTCATACAGTTTTTCTCCCAAGAACTCTCCGCCCTCGCCTCCCGCAGTTGTGCCTACCAATGCGCCGGTCCCGACCATACCCGCAACACAGATAACCCCCCCTATCCCTGTAGTGAACCCTAGAGCAAGACATATGGGACCGCTAGCTAAAAATGCCAACTCTCCTCCCCCGTATCCGCCTAAAGTCGACAAAGCAAATTTGCCCCCTTCGGTGAACTTGATCTTCTCGCAAGCAGCTCCAGAGTCGCCAACACATACTTCCTGAATGGCCAATAGCGAAGAAACACCACCAATACCAATGCCAATGTAAGCACCAGCACTCATATACTTCGCCGCCCGACTGGTCGCATTCACATGGTTGGCGTAACCCGGTATCTGCCCCGGCGCACCAGCCTTGTCCCAGTGGTGCACCAGACTACGACTGGAAATGCCGAGCGCCGTCTTCAACTTCGGGTGCTCACCCAAAGTAGTCTGGCCACGCAGGCGCTTGGAGTTGAGCAAGTGGGCATCGAGTTGGGCGAGCAAGCGTTGGCGCTCGGCGAAGAACTGCGGCGATTTGAGATGACCCTGCTGACGATAGCTGTCCTGATGCAGGCGCTCCATGGCTTGAAGAGTGTCGCGCAGATTGTTTAAGTGTTTCTCCATCACCGCCGCGCCAACGCCAAGCCAGGTCGAAGTCGGGCCGGTAAAACTGGCGATTTCAGCCGCGTGGCGGAACATGAAATCGGCTTCATCCGGTGTCAGCGGATCGAGGTCCGCCCTGACCTGCTGCGCGGCCTCCATCAACAGCGCTTCCTCGTAGGTGCAGGCCGCGTTATTCGGATCGCTCAATACGATCAGCGACCCTGCCTTGACCTCGCCTCGCCCAGGGTTCAGCGCCTGGAACTTGCTCATCACGCCCGGATCACGCCTGGCGAACAGCGTGGCCTCCAAGGCTTCACGGGTCATGCTTTTGGGTACCACATGGAACCCCGGTTCCTGAGGTTCTACGCGGCCGAATATCACAGGTACAGGAGGGTTCGAAGGCGCAAAGCCGGATGGGCGGGACGCCTCCGAGTGACTGGTGACCTGAGCAGAGGCCGATTGAGCGGCGCGTCGATCGGCAGCCGGTGCAACTTCCTTTCGATAGGTGGCCGTGAACACCGAGGGGATCAGTTCAGCTTTACAGGGACAGTTGCTGTAGCTATCGAGTGTGCCCGCCATCGCCCTGCCATGACTAATCATGTTGGAGATGCCACCGACGATCTGATAGGTCTTGCCGTCCTTGCCACAGGTGACTCGATCACCATCGCGAGCATGGGCGATGCCATACATCATGATTCGGGTATCGCCATCCAGGACCTTGCCACCACAGGTGGTCTTGTCATCAAGACCAATGAAATATCCCTTGCTCATCGGATTTCTTCCTCAGTGGTAGAGGGCAGAAAATCCTCAGCTATCGATACACCTTCACGCGCAATGAACAGGTAAGCGCCTTGCGGTGTGTTGATGATTTCGTCGCCATTGCAAAGACGGCTGCCGACCAGCGCTAAATCGCTATTCCCTTGTCCCGCGCCCGTGACAATCTGCGCCGTAGTCCCATCGGCATACACGACATAATCGCCTTTCTGCGCCGCAGTTACTTTCTGGCCACTTTCCAATGTGAACACCAGCGGCGCGGCGGCCCTTTGGATTACGCCGCCATCGCGGGTTTGGCTGCCCTCGGTTGCCACACGAAAGATGGCACAAGGGGGATGTTCTTCCGCGTAAGCCTGCTGTTGATGGATGATCGCCATGACTTTGTCGTCAAAGCCCGCAAGTTGCTCTTCGGTGAAGGGCGAGTTGTCCAGACGGCTGAGGAACTCTGAGGAAACGTCGTTGGTAAACGACGGCTGAAAGCGTGCATACATTTCAAAATCCTTATCCTATGGAAGGGTGTTCTGAAATAATGCCGCGGACGCTATCAGCGTCACGACCCTCACGGCAGGGTCAAAGCAACGATTAAGAAATTTCCCCAAAGGAAAACGTCTTTTTCCTACGACATCCTTGCCTCTGGCTAACACCTCCCCTTGCCGGGTGTGTAGAGGACTTTCGCCTCCAAGTCACCAGCGAGGCCACCACAGCCTAACTGGTTGCGCTTACGCGCAACGCGCTATGCCTGGTGCACCTGATAGAAACCCGATGGCGGTTGACTGCCATCGGGTTTGCTTTTTCTGCGGTACTGCTCAGCCGACCCGGCTTTGTTGTCTGGCGACTATCGCCGCCATTTCCGGTTCATCCAGATGATCCAGCGCTTTATCCATCAGCAAATGCACGCTGTCGGCCATGTGGCTGAGTGCCAGGGCAACGGAGCGGCTCGAGCCTTGCACATGTTCGGCGAGGTCGGCGGCGATGGCGCTGATGGACAGCAGATCTTCCGAGGCATTGGCCAGGAGTGATTCAGTGTTGACGTCAGGGCAGACGCTGAAGAGTTGGCCGGCACGTTTCGGTAGCTTCTTTTGCACGGGCGGGAAGTGGTGGTCGAGGGCGCGTTCGGCGGCTTCGTGGAGTTTGCTGGAATCGAGGGAATCGTAGGGCGATGCTGGATCGGTGTCTGGCGGGTTTGGCGTTACTTTGAACATACGCTGATTACTCCTGAATGGAGCCGCCAACACTTCTCTACTAAAAGAAGGGTGGCGGCTGTGCACAGGTTAGTAGACCGGGGAGATCAGCATTTACCGGCGCGCCGAAGCGCCCTGCGCACAGCTGCCATCAAGTTCAGGGATGGGATACCTGACTGACAGAGCCTCTGCACCTTGCTGATAACACCACGGGCTACTAAACCCGATCACTGACAACCAGTGACACGAATCAAGCTACCGAGTGGCCGCAAGGCGCACAAGCCGGCGGATTCTGGCGCACCTGTAGGCAACGGCACAAGGTTTTGTAGCTTTCGGGAAGTAACCCTGACAGCGGTTAAACAGACTTCCGCGAATGCCGTTTAATCCGCGAGCAGACGCTTTAACTTCGCTCGATCCATCGCTTGTTGAGTGATTGATTTCAGCTTCTGTCGGATCTGCTGATCAATGTCAGTCAACGCCTGGCTGTAGTCCTCATCACTCATGACCTGCCCTTCGGGGAAAGCATTTTCGTCTTTGCCCAACTCGCGACACAGCGCGTTGATCTCCACCTCCAAAGCTGCCTTGACGGCCGGTTCGGCTGCCTCGGCGCGGCGTTGCAGGGCGTCCTGCAAATCAGTGGTGGCGTCGATCTGGCGCTTCAGGCTGTTCAGTTGTTCGGCGTTCGAAGACTCCAGCCAGGTTTTCCACAGCGGCTGCTCGAGGATGCGATCGACGAGCAAATCGCCTTCCTCCAGCGCCACCATCCGCTTGAATGCTTCGTCGATCATTTCCTTGGTGACCCCGGCGATCTTGCGGAACTGCATGCCCCGGGCTTGCCACGGCAGATCGAGGCGCCGCGCCAGATCGGTCATGTAGGCCAGATGCACTTCCACCTCATCGATGGTGCCGGTGACATTGCCAAGCCCGTCGAGCCGTCGGAAGCTTTCACCCGCGGCCAACCGCGCCGCCACGCGCTGACGGGCGATGGCGCCGAGTTCATCGAGCCGCGATTTGCCCTGGGCCAGTTCCAGCAGCCGGGCTTCGATCAGGTTCGCGCTGCCCAGTGCGTAGGCCTCGTGAATCAGCACCTGCAGGCCCATCGCATTGAACAGTTGCGTACCGCCATCCACGCATTCGGTAGGTGTCGCGGCTTCGGTGAACAGCTTGATGCGAAGCTCGCTGTTCTCGGCCATGGCCTCGATCATCCGCCAGACTTTTGCCGTCAGGCTCGCCCGATAGATCCTGCCCGCCGTAAAGTCGGCGGATTGCGTGAGCTGGTGGATTTCATTGAAAAACGGCACCGAGCCGAACTCATCCTCGACCGCGTTCCAGATTTCCTGCTTCTGCTGCCACTCCCGCTCGGTCATGCCTGCCGACCAATCGGCGCTGTCCAGCGTGCCGCGTGACGGATACGGCCGGTCAGGGTCCATGCCGACCGACTCAATGTAGGACCTGAGGGTGTCGAGGTTATCCGGCGAGATCCAGCGCGGCTCACGGCTGACCACGGTGCGCGCCAACAACTCGGCACGAAACGACCCCGGTGCGACCTCCGGAATGCGGGTGATCGGGTTGTGTCGCAGGTCGAGGTAGATACTGCGCGGCCGCGACTGGGAAAACAGCCCGTCAGGCCAAGTGTCCAGGCCCGTTTCGTTGAGTAAAAGGACCTGCAATTGCGGCATCCGGCTTATGTTCGGCGCGAGCTTCAAGGGGTTGCCACGCAAGCCCAGCGAGCGCAGATGAACCAGCCTTTTCAAGCGATCGACTGCCGATGCATCCAGCTCTATTTGATTTTCATTGAGGGACAGGTCACTGAGATGACTCATCTCACCGATCACCTCGGGAACGGCGGTCAGCAGGTTGTCTTGCAGGTTGAGATAACGCACCTGGCGAAACGAAGCGAGAAAGGTCATGTGCTCGTTGCGCAATTCGCCGCTGCGCAGGCTCAGCCTGGTGACATGATCGAAGTTGGCCTCCAGTTTCGGTAACGTCTCGAGGAGCCTAGGAAGCAAACGCAGGTCGTCCAGGTTCAGCCATTGCGTATGCATGGCACCGGCCACTTGCATGCCCTCGGGGCCGGTTCGCTGCCAGCACTGCCTTATGGCTGTGTAGAGGCGGTTACGCGCGTTCCACTCGGCAACCCCCGCCGGCATGAAACGCAAAGACCTGGTCGGTGAGTTCATCCAGTTTTGCATCGCGCGATTCAACTGATTGAACTCGGCCTCAAGAGCGGTCAGTCGTTCATCGGCCGAACCACCGTTCTGACTGAACTCGCCGAGCAGGGTTTCGACTTCTTCGGCGCTGAAGCCTGGATACAGCGAGCGAGTCCGCCGCCGCAGTCCCATGCCAGACGGCACTTGCGTATAACCTGGCATGCCGCCGCGCAAGCGCATGACGCTGGGGTCGTAAGACGGTTTGAGCACCGGGTTTTCCCGCAGCACAGGCTCAAACAAAAGCCGATCCAGTGGTTTTGACTTCAGCGCTTGCTCAAGCCCTGCCGCGTCATGGATTTCATAACCCAGGGCAATGCGCTGTGGGTCGGGTAAAGCGTGCAGTACGGCAGCATAGAGCGTGTCCGCACCGTGCAGGTGTTGATCGCGTACGTCCCGAGCTTCATAGCGGCCATCCTCGCCCCGGATCAGCACTTTGCGGATCGGCGCGTCCTCCAGGCCAAGGCTGTCGCGCAGGGGGCCTGTAAATGAATAGTCGCGAATTTCCAGACGCAGGTCCGCAGGCCAGCCCGGCAGGGCTGCGAGGGTGCTCAGCTCCAGGCGCTCAGTGTCCGTGTTGTGCAGCTCGTCCAGATACAGACCTTCATAGGCTCGCGCCACTCGCAACTGGTGCGCCGCTTCCCCGGCCTGCTGGGACAACCTCAAGGGCACGCGTTTTTTCTCGGTCAGATGTTGCAGGTCCGAGGTGTGTGCTTGATCCACCAGTGCTTGCGCCACGCTGGTCGACAGCGACGACTCGTTGCCCTTGAGCAAATTCACTCGGGCATCGTCTGTACGCTCCCGGCGCTCGTACAACTTGTCGAACAAACGCCGTTTACTGCCACGCGCCTGATCGGCCAGGCGCTCGCGCAAAGCCTTGATGCGCACCTTTGAATCGCCGGCAAACCACTGCCCCAGCATTTTGCGAAGGGCCTGTTCATCCAGGAACCCGACCACTCGTGCAGGCAGCGCTCCGGCGAGTAAATCCTGCCAGGTCATTTGCAAGGTATCGGCGGGCAACGCGTCGGCATAGCCTTCCTTGATCGCCGCCCCCGACAGGCCTGGCCCCTCGAACACCTGGATGGCCTTGCCCTCGGGCCAGCCCGACAACTCAGTCATGAAACGCACGGCAAGATCGGCCCACTCCTGCCCGACGCGGTCGGCCAGTATTTGTCCGGCGCATGCATCGGCGTCGGCGTACGCCTTGAAGCGTTTGAGGGTATCGGTCAGCAACGCGGGTGGGGTTTCGTGCTCCACGTGCAGCCGGCGCAAGGCATTCTCGTGAACGCCACTGACGGTCAGGATCTGCTCCAGTGTTTCATCGCTAAAGCCATCGACCGAGGCGCCCAGGCGCTGGAGCAATTGACGCCGATCCCATTCCAGCGGTTGATCGAGCTCAGTCTTCCAGAGGCCAGCGCCGTTGTGCTCCAGCAAGGGCTGATAGGCGTTGGCTCGTGAAGGGTGTTGCAGACGGTGCTCGCCCGTGTCCGGGTCCTGTTTGACTTCGTAGCATTTGTCGTCGAGGCGCAGGAGGTCCCGATCCAGTTGCCGGTACAGGCCCTTTTCACCGACGACGCCATCCTTGGGCAAGGTGACCGATTGTTGATAGGGCGTCAGGTCCGGGTTCCATAAACGCGGCTTGCCAGCGACCTCCACAGGCTTGAGCCCTTCGACGAAGGGCGAGACCTTGATCGGTGTCAGTTGGCCGCCAGGCAATGCGTGACCGGCGCCCATCAGCGTCAACTGCGCAAAGTTGATCAGTACCCCGTTGAAGTAGGCCGAGGCCTCTTCCTTGTCGCCTTTGCTCCAGTCTTCGATGCCTTCGGCCACCTCGGCGAGCATCTGCGCAATCATGATGCCCAGCATCGCCTCGCCCAGACCGGGCACCAGCATCGCGGCGAAGTTGAACAGGTTCCAGCCGATGTCCAGGTAACTGGTCAGGCGCTTGAAGCGGGCGTTGGCGTCCTCGTCGTCGGTCGGCACCGCGATGCGACGGGCATCGGCGATGGCCTTGTCGCGACGCTCAACGAACAAGGTCGTCCACAGGTCGCCGGTGATCTGATTGGTGATGGGTTCCGCGTCGGGGTTCTCGACTGCCGTTTCGCGCCACCATGGCCCCATGTCCAGCGGTTCGCGTTCCTGCCAGGTCAGCGTCTTGAGACGTTCGTTGACCCGGCTGAAAAACAGTCCCTTGTCCTTTTGCGCCACGAACCGGCTGAAGAAGGCCTGGTATTGCGTGTCTCGAAGCTGACCGATCAGGGTCTTCATGAACGCGGCGAGCGAGGGGTATTCCTTGAGCGGATGTTCCGGATCATCGGGTACATAGGCGATCACGGGGCCGGCCAAACGGCTCTGGTGGTAGATGTCGTCGCGGCGCAAAAGCTCATCGTTGAGGCCCTGGGGACCATTGGCGAAAAACGCCTGCAGCAATTTGAACCGCTCGTACTCCGCACCCGGCAATATCGAGAGGCGCTGTGACCATTCGCTCCAGAACTTCACTGAGTCGGGGGTCAAGGCATCAATCGCCTGTTTGATCTGCGACGGATCGCTGACGGCACTGAACAGCACGATGCCGGTCAACCGAAAGCCCATCAGCGACAGTCGGTGGCATTGCAACGGCCGGTCGTACAGCGTGGTATTGGCCTGACTCTCGAGGATCTGCCCGAGTTTGCCGTAGGCATGATCGCTGATATCGCCCTTCAAGCGGGCAACCAGTGACGCCACCTGAAAAGTGGCTTTTTCACTGGCCACCGATTCGTCCTGCAAGGCGCGCCGGGCTTCAGGGATCGCCGGCAGCAGGATGGATTTGATATGCCGCTGGTACTGTCCGCCAATGTCGAGGCGGCGGCACATCGATGCAAACCCGGGCAAGGAAATGGCGGATTCAAGCGCGAGGCTGCCATGCTCGTCCCTGCGATAGATACCCGAGCTGCTGCGCCAGGCGTCTTCGGCGGTTTCTGCTGCCTCGAAATTGTGCAATGCCGCGTCCAGCAACGTGGACTGTCGAACGCGACTGGCCCCGGTGTCGATGACCATGGCAATTTTACTGGGTACTTCAAGTTGCACGCTGAGCGCGTCGATGTTTTCAACGCCCTTGAAATTCGCCTGCATCGACGCCTTGAGCAGGGGTTCGGCGAAGGCATTGATGTCGTGCCGCAAATCGCCCAGGGTCTTGTCCAGAAGGCCTTGCAAGCGACCCTGTTCTTCAATTGACTCCTTGAGGTATTGGCGGTCGACTTCCCGGGCGCTGCTGTACCATTGGGGGATGTCGGGGCGCAGTGTTTCAAGGGTTTTCAACCTCGCTACCGAGGCCTTTTTTATCGCGCCAGGGATCACGTCGAGTACACGATCGTAATGAACGCCGTTGGTTTGGGTGGGCGTTTCCAGCGAGTTGCTTCCATGCAAATCAGTCACTTTTTATTCACCTTGGTGACAGGAAAGGAGTGAACAGACTTATCCACCGACACCCGAAACAAAAGCGCAAATTACTGTTCAACCAGCACGCTAAAGCGCTCGGTCCGTTCGAAAATCAAAGAGCCGCCAATACATAAATACCGCCACGGCAGCCGGGCTTTATGCCGCTGTATGAGTGGTCGTGTTTTTCCCACTAAAGGGACTACTATTCGAATCGATTTCCTTCGATTCATGCTCAGGTATCCACTATGCGTCTTTCCGAATTCATCGCAGCAAACGTTGATCGCATCGTCGATGAGTGGGAGCAGTTCGCCGCAACCATCACCCCGGCCGCCGAATCCATGGACAGTGCCGCATTGCGCGATCACGCGAAGGCAATTCTGCTGGCCGCCGCGCGGGACATGACCAAACCGCAAACGCCCAGTGAACAAGCGGCCAAGGCCAAGGGTGAAGGCCCGGAAAAAACCCCGAGCCTGGACGAGGCCGGCGCCAGCCACGGCGAGCTGCGCCACACCGTGGGATTTGATCTGGTGCAGATGACCAGCGAATTTCGCCATCTGCGCGCCTGCGTGATCCGCCTGTGGGTCGACAGCCTTCAGTCCCCGGACATGGCTTACTTCCAGGACATGATTCGCTTCAATGAAGCCATCGACGAAGCCCTGGCCGAATCCACGGCGGCCTATGCCGAGCAGGTCAATCGCTCGCGGGACATCTTCCTCGCGGTCCTCGGACACGACCTGCGCGCGCCGCTGCAAGCGGTGAGCATGTCCATCGAATTGCTGCTGCGCAAAACCACACTGGAGGGCGATGCCCTGGCCTGCGCGACCCACATCCAGCGGGGCACGCGACACATGGCGGTGATGGTCGGTGATTTACTGGAGTTCGTGCGCAGCCGCCTGGGCAAGAGCCTGCCGATCGAGCCGACGCCCACGGACCTGGCCGACGTGGCCCATGCGGCGATTGCCGAAGCGTGCGCCGGCAACCCTGCCTGCGACCCGACCCTGGAAATACACGGTGACACACGCGGCGTATGGGATGCCGGTCGACTCGCTCAGCTCTTGCAGAACCTGATTGGCAACGCTTTGCAGCACGGCTCGAACAAACGCGACGTGACGGTGACCCTCAAGGGCGAACCGCAGGCGGTGCGCCTGACGGTGCATAACTTCGGCACGCCTATTCCAGAAGACGCCATTGCGACCATCTTCGATCCGCTGGTGCGCAGCGCGGACGAAGAACTGGGCCAGCCTTCAACCAGCCTCGGGTTGGGCTTGTTTATCGTCAAGGAAGTGGTCAACGCCCACCAGGGGACGATTGAAGTCAGTTCGAATGAAGAGGACGGCACGCTGTTTACCGTGGTGCTGCCCAGAAAGGTTTGAAGCCGTTGCGAGCAGCGGGCTTTTGTGCCGACTACTCCACCACCAACCGCCCCAACCGCTGCTTCAACATCCGGTTCTCCGCCCGAAGTTGCTGGACTTCCTCGAGCAAGTCCAGCGCCAGGGCAACCCCTTCCCACTCCAGCTCCAGGTCGCGCCGCAGCTTGGCCGCGCGTTTGGCCAGGATCAGTTCGTAATCGGTGAAGCGCCAATCGTTGGGCACGGCGCCCTGAGGTTCGAGGATGCCGTGCTCGACGATTTCGATCACATAGACGTCCGACAAGTCGGTCGCCTCACAGAATTCTGCCAGGTCCAGTTGAACGATCAGGGGGTTGCTCATGATGGGCTACTCCTTCTCTTGGATCAGAAATGTTCTCGCGGGTCGAATGCGGCTTTTTTCGCCAGTTCCTGCCACAAGGCCTTGATGTCATCGTCCGATTTTTTCGGCATGACCGCCTTCAATTGCACGAACAGGTAACCGCGCTCGCCCGCCTTGTTCAGCAGGCCGTGGCCCTTGGCGCGCATGCGCTGGCCGTTCTGGCTGCCGGCCGGAACCTTGAGGTTGATCTTGCCGGTCAGGGTCGGCACCGCGACTTCAGTACCCAGCGCCAGCTCCCACGGGGCCAGCGGCAAGGTGATGATCAGGTTCTCGCCTTCGACATCGAATTTCGGGTGCGGCGCAAAACGGATCGTAAGGTACAGGTCGCCATTGGCGCCGCCACCGATCCCGGGGGCACCCTGGCCTTTGAGGCGAATGCGTTCGCCGTCGGTCACGCCGGCGGGGATCTTCACGTTCAGGCTTTTCGGGGTGTTGCTGACGTGCTGGCCTGCCGCGTTGTACTGCGGTACCTGGAAGGTCACCTTCTTCGATTCGTTCGAGAGGGTCTCTTCGAGAAAAATCCCAAGCTCCATTTCCACGTCTTGCCCTCGACGGCCGCTGCTGCGACGAGACTCTGCGCCACCAAAACCAGGGCCACGGTTACCGAAAATCGAACTGAAAAAGTCCGAAAAGTCGCCGGTGTCCTGGCCACCGCCACCGAAACCACCACGGCTCTGCCAGCCCGGCGGTCCCTGGAACGGTTGACCGTGCTGACCGTAACGGCGCAAATCGTCGTATTCGGCACGTTTATCGGCGCTTTTCAGCGCTTCATAAGCCTCGGAGGCATCCTTGAACTTGGCCTCGGCGTCCTTTTCCTTGCTGACATCAGGGTGGTATTTGCGCGCCAGCTTGCGATAGGCGGCCTTGATCGCCTTGTCGTCTGCCGTCGGCTCCACACCGAGAATCTTGTAATAGTCTTTGAAGTCCATCGCGGGAATCACCATCCGTTATCGAAATCGCGCCACTTGCCACAGCATGCGCCTGTTTGCAGCGCAGGGCTTGACCAATCTCAAAGTTGTGAGCGGGCAGCGCATCAGAAGTTTATCGGCAGCTGGCGAGCCGACTTGCGGTCGATGCCCGGCTGTCCGGTTGATGCAGGGTAGTTTGGGGGTGACGGCGCATCTTTCAAGGCGCTTAAAGGCAAGATTTAGCGGATAGTCGGCCTTCGATTCTGTGCCGCACTGACATACACTGCGCGGCCGTTTTTTAACCGGAACCTGAAAGACATGAAAAACGCATCTCCAGCCCGTGCCTGCGGCATCGACTTCGGCACGTCCAACTCCACCGTCGGCTGGCTGCGTCCCGGTGTGGAAACGCTGATCGCGCTGGAGGACGACAAGATCACCCTGCCTTCGGTGGTGTTCTTCAACATGGAAGAACGCCGCCCGGTGTACGGCCGGCTGGCGCTGCACGAGTACCTGGAAGGCTACGAAGGCCGCCTGATGCGCTCGCTCAAGAGCCTGCTGGGCTCCAAGCTGATCAAGCACGACACCAGCGTTCTCGGCACGGCGATGCCGTTCAAGGACCTGCTGGGGCTGTTCATCGGTCAGTTGAAGAAACGTGCCGAAGCCACCGCCGGTCGGGAGTTCGAAGAAGTGGTGCTGGGCCGTCCAGTGTTCTTTGTCGATGACGACGAAATGGCCGATCAGGAAGCGGAAAACACCCTGGTGGACGTGGCTCGCGCCATCGGCTTCAAGGATGTGTCGTTCCAGTACGAACCGATCGCGGCGGCGTTCGACTATGAGTCGACCATTGAAAAAGAAGAACTGGTGCTGATCGTCGACATCGGCGGTGGTACCTCGGACTTCTCGCTGGTGCGCCTGTCCCCGGAGCGTCGCACCCATGACAACCGCCACGACGACATCCTCGCCACGGGCGGCGTGCATATCGGCGGGACCGACTTCGACAAGCAGCTGAGCCTGCAAGGCCTGATGCCGCTGTTCGGCTACGGCAGCCGGATGAAGAGCGGCGCCTACATGCCCACCAGCCACCACATGAACCTGGCGACCTGGCACACCATCAACTCGGTGTACTCGCAGAAGTCGACCCTGGCCCTGGGCAGCATGCGCTACGACATCGAAGACACCGGCGGCATCGATCGCCTGTTCAAACTGATCGAACAGCGCGCCGGGCACTGGCTGGCGATGGAAGTGGAAGAAACCAAGATCCAGCTGACCCACGCCGACAGCCGTCACGTGCCGCTGGACCGGATCGAAGCCGGCCTGAGCGTCGAACTGAGCCGCGCCCTGTTCGAATCGGCCATCGATAACCTGCTGGAGCGCGTGCGCAACAGCGTCACCCGGTTGCTGGCTGATGCCAATGTGCGGGTGGATCAGGTGGATACGGTGTTCTTCACTGGTGGTTCGAGCGGGATTCCGGCATTGCGCAACAGCGTCTCGGCGATGCTGCCGAATGCGCGGCATGTGGAAGGCAACATCTTTGGCAGTATCGGCAGCGGACTGGCGATCGAGGCTGCCAAGCGCTATGGCCCAATGGGCTGATCCGATCCTCTGTGGCGAGGGAGCTTGCTCCCGTTGGACTGCGTAGCAGTCCCATTTTTAGGGCCGCTTCGCGCCCCAGCGGGACGGTGCGGCGTTCCGACAAGCTCCCTCGCCACAATCAGATCAACCGCCCATCAAACCATCCCCACCTGCTTCAACTCGCTCTTCAAATACGCGTAATAAATCGGCCCCGCCACCACCCCCGGCAGGCCGAACGCGGCCTCGAACACCAGCATCGCCAACAGCAACTCCCACGACTTGGCACTGATCTGCCCGCCGACGATGCGCGCGTTGAGGAAGTATTCGAGCTTGTGGATAACAATCAGGTAACCCAGCGCCGCCAAGGCCACCCAGATCGACAGCGACAGGCCGACGATGGTGATCAGGGTGTTCGACATCAGGTTGCCGATCACCGGTAACAGGCCAAGCAGGAACGTCAGGACGATGAGGGTCTTGGTCAGCGGCAAACTGATGCCGAACATCGGCAGCACCACCGCCAGGAATATCCCGGTGAAGAAGGTGTTGAGCAGGGAAATCTTGATTTGTGCGAACACGATGTTGCGAAAGGCCTGGACCAGCAGGTGCAAACGATCGAACAGCGCGGCGGCCAGGGGCTTGCGCTTGGTCAGGTCGGGAATGCGTTGCAGGGCGATGATCGCCCCCAGCACCATGCCGATCAGCAGCGTCACGAACATGTGCGCCGCGTCCTTGCCCACCAATTGCAAATCGCTCAGGTGCTTGCTGACCCATTCGCCAATCGCCACGCGAAACTCGGCGGCGCTGGCTGGCAGATAGGCGTCGATGAACGGCGGAAGCTGACCCCGGGCGCGGTCGACCACGCCCATGAACTTGTCCAGGGAAGCCCCGGGGTTTTCTGCTTCGTGTAACAGGAAACTGATGGCACCGGCGAAGATCAGCGTCAGCACACTGACAATCAACGTCCCCAGTAACGCCACCGCCAGCCAACGCGCACGCCGGCCCTCGATCAGCCGCTGCAATTGCGGGGTGAGCATGTTGACCAGTTCGAACACCAGCAACCCGGCCAGCAGGCTCGGCAGCAACCGCAGCGGTATCACCAGCAGCAGTCCGCCAAAAATAATGACCCAGCTGATGACCAGCAAAACTTGACGCTGAGAAAACGTTGGCATACAGCCTCAAAACGAACGGCGTAAAAGGATTGGCAGTCTGCCAGCGATCCGGTGTCAGCACTAGGGATTGTGTGGGGCGACCTTGGTCGGGGGCCAATCTGCTTTTTGCAGCGCCGGTTACGGCGCCATCACGGGCAAGACCGCGCCCACAAGTCTGCGGTTGATCATGTAAATAGAGTCCAACAGAGAAACCTGTGGGAGCGGCCCGCGATGAGGCCTTCACAGCCCCCACAAATTCCGCCGAATGTTTATTTCTTCTTCAAGCAATCACTCATGAACGCCTTGCGCTCGTCACCCTTGAGGGCTTTGGTGGCCGCATCGGCGTTGCAGGTTTTCATTTTCTCTTGCTGCGGGGTCAAGGCAGTGCCGGCATCGTTGGCTGCCGGGGTGGCTTTGAGACAATTGCTCATGAAGGCTTTGCGCTCATCGCCCTTGAGGGTTTTTGCGGTCGCCTCAGCGTTGCAGGTGGTCATTTTGTTCTGCTGGTCAGTTGCGGCAAAGCTTTGGGAACAGAGCAGCAAACCGACCATCAACAAAGGGGCACGCATTATCTTCATGGAGTTTTCTCCTTGTGGCCGCACCGAACGATGCGGCATTCACCCAGAGTGTAGTCAAGCCTTGTTACACCATCCTCCGGTTGGTCATTGACCGGTTGTGCGAGCCGCCCCCTCAAACGCCTGGCATTCTGCGTGCGGCTGAGGAGCGGCGCATGGATCGCCGATAATAATCAGGCGAACAACCCGCTTGACGCTGGAACATCGCAATAAATGCCGAAGCCGTGCTGTAGCCCATGTCGAAAGCAACCTCCTGAATACTGCGATGACTGTCCAGCGCGTCAATCGCGGCCAGAAAACGCAGACGCTGGCGCCACTCCCCAAAGCTCATGCCCAACTCACGGACAAACTGCCGCGCCAGAGTTCGTTCGCTGACGTGAACCTGCGCCGCCCAATGCGCCAAAGCCCGGTTATCACCCGGATCGGCTTGCAGGGCTTCGCAGATGCCCAGCAGTCCCGGCGTGCAGGCATAGGGCAGGTAACACTCATGCACCGGCGCCTGTTGCAACTGGTCCACCAGGACCTGGGCGAGGCGTTTATCCGCAGCGTGCTCGGGAATCTTTACGTCACGGGCGGCGAAATCCTTGAGGATGGACTTAAGGATGTCACTGATGGCGAGTGTGCAGGCCTGTTGCGGCAGATCATCACAGACCGCCGGTGCCAGGCAAACCGCACGGTAATTGATCGGCTGATGGCTGTAGAAACTGTGCTCGACTTCGGGCGGCACCCACACCGCGTAGTGCGGCGGCGAGAGGAATCGGCGGCCGTCGACATCCATGTGCAAAACGCCGTGCGCCGCATATTCCAGCGTGCCCCAGGGATGCCGGTGCGCCGAAGCGTATTCGTGGGTGCCGAAGTCGGCATAACGGAAGTACACCGGAGCCGGCAGTTCGCTGAAATCCAGCAAGTCGATGTGTTTACGGGTCATGCTGTCCGGAATCAAAGGCGGGTTGTCTGGATCGGAGTATAGGCTTGCATCCAGACAGTGGATAATCGCTCTTCATTAACGTTCTGGTTTTTCCCGATGCAATACGCTTATCCCCTGCTGGCCATTTTCATTTGGGCCGGCAACACCGTGATCACCAAAATGTCGGCCGGGGTAATTTTCCCCGCCGAGATCGGTTTCTATCGCTGGCTGCTGGCCGGTGTGCTGTTCACGCCTTTCATGCTCCAGCCTGTGATTGCCCATTGGCCACAGATTCGCCCGAACCTGGGCAAGATTGTCATCCTCGGCGTGCTGGGCATGGCGGTGTACCAGAGCCTGGCCTATTTCGCCGCGGCCCTGACCTCGGCCACCAACATGGGCATCATTCTGTCGTTGATGCCGTTGATGTCCCTCGCCATGGCGATCATCAGCCTCGGCCAACGCCTGACCGCCGGCGCACTGGCCGGCGCGGTACTGTCGTTCGCCGGAGTGTTGGTGGTCGTGTCATCCGGCAGCCTGGGTTTGCTGCTGGAACATGGCGTGAATCGGGGCGACGCGATGATGCTGGTCGCCACACTGGCCTATGCGGTCTACAGCACCCTGCTGAAGAAATGGCAGCTGAAATTGCCGCCGCTGGTGTTGCTGTATCTGCAGGTGCTGGTGGCGGTGGTGGTGCTGTTTCCGCTGTTTCTCGCTTCAGCGAAAACCGGTCCCACTTTGCACAATATTCCGCTGGTGCTGTACGCCTGCCTGTTGGCTTCGATGGTCGCGCCTTTGGCGTGGATGCAGGCGGTGGTGCGCCTGGGACCGAGCCGGACGGTGATGTTCTTCAATTTGCTGCCGGTGATGACTGCGCTGATCGCAGCGGTGGTGCTGCATGAGCAACTGGCGCTGTATCACTTGGTGGGCGGGGTGTTGACGTTGGGCGGGGTGATCGTTTCAGAGCGCTGGACCACTGTGCTGGGCCGTGCGTAATTCTTTCGTGGCGAGGGCGCTTGCTCCCTCGCCACAGTCGGCCTAAAGCCCTGCCGCGCTTAGCCGCGCCGCATGCTCGACAAATAGTCTGATCGGCTCGGCCCCCTTCCCCACCAGCCCCAGCGACTGGTTGACGATGTCGAAATGATCCAGCGGGTATTCATCGCCAATCACCGTCCCCAGGTGCGAGCTGTAGCGGCCGACCATTCCATCGCAATGTCCGGCCTCACGCACGAAAGTTTTGGCGAACAATCGGCAACTGCGATGGGTGCCGTCGAGCAGGTTGCGCCCGCGATCGGTCTTGCCCGGTTGCAGAGTCCCGGACCAGGAGTAGTAACGCACTCCGTTCACCTCCTCCGGCCCGTGCCCGCCCCACGTATCGGGCAGGCCCTGCGGATAACGCTGGTTGAACAGCGCGACGCCCTCAGTGGTGAGTGAATGGTGGGAGCCATGGATGTCCACCGGCAGTTTCGGCCCCCGATAACCGGTGTCCAGCCAGCACATCACGGCGCTGATCATGCGCAGCAAAAAGGTCAGCAAGCGACCTTGGGTGCTGTCATGGGGATAGTGCCGGTGCAGGTAGTCGGCCAGTTCCGAACCATGGTTCGGCCCCGCGACCGACGTCACCGAGGCGACTAGGTCCGGACGCTTGGCCGCCGCATAACGGGCGGTCAGCGAGCCTTGACTGTGGCCGATCAAGTTGACTTTCTGCGCCCCTGTCTCGCGCAGAATCTCTTCGATCCGCGCCAACAGTTGCTCACCCCGCACTTCATTGGAATTGAGCGGCGAAACCTGAATAGCGAACACGGTCGCACCACCCCGGCGCAGGGCATCGACAATGCCGTACCAGTACGGATAGAACACCAGGCGGATAAACCCGAGCATTCCCGGGACCAGCACCATTGGGTAACGCGGGGCAGAACCTTGCGACATGGGCGGACATCCTTGTGATCGAAAGGTGACGCAAGGCGTGATGCAAGACATCCGCCAAGCATCGCCAGCGAAGATGACAACTCGACGACCAGTCTATGACATCCGCCCTACTTCAGCCCAACCACGCCCGCGACGATCAGCCCCACTGACAGCAACTTGACCTCCGACAGGCTTTCAGAACGCCCTGGCCAGCGCGAGCAAGCGCTGTTCGGCCTCGGCGGCGGACACCGCGAAAGTGCGAGCCTCGGATTCCTCGCCCTCCGCCGCGACCACCGTGACGTCAGTGATGCCAATGAAACCGAGCACCGTGCGCAGCAAGGGATCGGCGTGATTCATCGCTTCCAGTTCGCCGCCCGGACCAAAACCGAAGCCGCCGCGACTGGTGACGATCACGGCCTTTTTGCCCTGCACCAGCGGCTCGTATTGCGCGATACCGTTGTCGAGGGTGTGATTGAAGGTCAACCCAAGCCGCACGATCTGATCGATCCAGGCCTTTAAGCCACTGGGCACGCTGAAGTTGTGCATCGGCGTAGAAATCACCAGTACATCGTGGCCGAGCAATTCGCCGACCAGTTCATCGCTGAACGCCAGATCCGCCTGCATCGACAATGGCCGGGCCTGGGGTTCGGGATAAAACGCGGCCGCCACAAACGCTTCGTTGACCGGGGGAATGAGCGCCCGCCCGACTTCACGGCGGGTCACCTGCACCTGCGGATGATGCGCTTGCAACGCCGAAAGAAACACCTCGGCCAATCGCCGCGAGTGCGAACGCTCACCTCGTGGGCTGGCATGAATAGCAAGAATTTTACTCATCTGAATCTCCTCAACGGCTAGACTGAAACACTTGTGGCTCTCAGCTTGAAGCGCACAACTGCGTTCATTCAAATGAGCAAAAATCATTCTGGATGAATCTATTTCATCCATGGAGCATTCAATGTTTGCCTCGTTGCCGCTGACGGCCCTGCGTGCCTTCGAATCCGCCTCGCGCCTGCTGAGCTTCAAGGCCGCCGCCGAAGAACTGTCGGTGACACCGACGGCGGTGTCCCATCAGATCCGCTCGCTGGAAGCCTGGCTCGGGGTGCCGCTGTTCGAGCGCCTGCCCCGCAGAGTGCGCTTGACGCAATGCGGCGAACGGCTGTTCCACAGCCTGCACGGGGCTTTTCTCGATGTGGCGCAAAGCGTCGACACCCTGCGACCGCAGCGCAGTGGCACCAGCCTGACGATCTCCACCACTGCTGCCTTCGCCGCGCTGTGGCTGGTGCCACGGCTGGGACGCTTTTACGCTCGGCACCCGACCATCAATGTTCGCCTCGACACCCATTGCGAAGTCATCGACCTGCATCAGGACGCCAGCGTCGACCTGGTGGTGCGCTACAGCCTTGATGACTACCCGAACTTGTACGGGTTATGCCTGTTCGATGAGTCCTTTGGCGTCTATGGCTCGCCCGAGCAAGTGGCGCTGGCAACCCAGCGCACGCCAACGCTGATCAGCGTGCACTGGCACAACTCCAAGCTTTACGCACACGGCTGGGAGGCGTGGTGCGCACAATCCGGCGAGACATGGCTGAGCGGCCAACCCGCCGTGCGTGAATACGACGAAGAGCATTACGCCCTGCAAGCGGCCATCGCCGGGCAAGGCCTGGTGCTGGCGAGCAATATTCTGGTGTCGGAAAGTGTCGCCAACGGATTGCTGTCGCCTTATCGGAGAGATGTGCAGGTGGATGGCGCCGGTTACAGCGCCCTGTGCGTGCCCGGTCGCGAGCGGCATCCGCCGGTGCGGGCGTTTTTTGCCTGGTTGCGTGAAGAAGCGTCGGCGTCGGGGGATGCGTTGGCATGAAAGATCGCTATCGCAAGCCTGCTCCGGGCTGCGTTCCGACGATGAGGCCCTGACAGGCGCCCGATTATTTTGTTGGCTTGACGGTGACCGGCGCCTTGCCCGACTTCATCTGCTCCAGCAGCGGCGCGCATTGATTCGGCTCGCCGCCGCTCGGCGCCACCAGCGCCAGCAGTCCCGCCGCCGGAGCCGCGATCACGCCCAGCGCAACCATCCCGGCGCCGCGCAGCATCAATGGCACTGCCTTAACGCCCGCGTCGGGCTTGATGAACTGGCCACGCACATACAAGGGTGAACGCAGCGAGATCAAACGCCAGCCTTTGGATTCCGGGGTGATGGTCAAGTCCAGTTGCTCGGTGGCCATGTTCGCCGTGCCATCGATATAGATGATCGCGTTCTCGGTATCGAAGACGAACAATCGCGTCGTCGCCAGACCGTTCTTGATGTCGAAGTCGGACGCGGCGCAATTGATCTTCACTTCCTTGTCACCGAAGATTTTGCCGATCACATAGTTGCCCACGTTCAACCCCGCGAGTTCCATCAACTCGCGGCTGATGGCGCCGTCGTTGATCAGCATTTTCAGGTTGCCGTTGGCACTGCCCAGCAGTTTGGCCACCGAGTTGCCGCGACCGGTGATGTCGGCATCGCCGTTGAGCTCGCCGAAACTGGTTTTCATCGGTTCGAAGGTCGGGAACAACTGCTTGAGCTTGAAGCCGCGCGCGGTGAGCTTCGCCCGCCCCTCCAAGGGCTCGGTGTGACCATTGAGGCGGATCTGCGCATCCAGCTTGCCGCCCGCCACGCCAAACCGCAGCGGTTCAAGACTGAGGACACCGTCGGTCAGCACCAGATGGGTGTAAAGATCATTGAACGGCAATTTCTCGCTGTGCACGATCCGTTTGCCGGTGAACTCGACGTCGGCGTCCATATCGCGCCAGCGTTCAGTCTTGAACTCCTCGACCGGCAATACTTTGTCAGTCGGTTGCTTGCTTTCGCCACCACGGGCCTTTTGCTCGGCATTGGAGTCGGCACCGATCAGCGGGGCGAGGTCAGCAAACAGCAATTGATTGGAAAGCAGTGAGCCGCTGAGTTTTGGCCGAGGCTGTCCCGCGACGTAGGTCAGGCTGCCGTGGATGTCACTTTCGCCAATCTTGCCGTTGAATGCTTCATAGCGGAACTCCGCACCGCCAGGCTCGTGCAGCTTGGCGATCAGGTGTCCGTCGGTGGCATACGGCGGGGTATCCGGCAGGGTCACGCCCGTCAGCGGGTAGAGATTGCCCAGGCTGCTGCCGGCCAGCTTGAGGCGCAGGTCCAAGGCGCCGAGGTTCAGCGGGTCGGTCAGGGTGCCCGCCAGCTCGACACGGGTATCGCCGATTTTTGCCTGCGCCTGCAGTGGAAACGGCCGGGTCGCATCCTGCAACGCCAGCAGTCCGCCGATTTTGCCCTGACCCACGAGCTTCTGGCCGTGATATTGGCCTTTGACCTTCAGGCCAAAGGCATAGTCCATGGGGGCTGCGCCCCCATCCGAGGCTTTTTTCGCGGCCTTGTCGCCGACGATGTCGCTGAAGGGAATCGGCTTGCCCAACGGGTCGATCAGCAGGTCGAGTTGCGTCTTCAGGTTTTGATCGTCAAGGGTGACATGGCCTTTGTCGAAGCCTATTGCACCGATGTCCACAACCCACGACGAAGGTTCGGCGTTCGGGTCTTTCGGGTCGAACTTGAACACCCAGTTGGCGCGCCCGTCAGCCAGGCGCTGCAGCTCGGCATTGGGTTCAGTGAGATCGATGCGCGGGATGACCACGCGCTGCCCCAATAAGGCCAACGGCGAAAGGCGCAATTCAACCCGCTTGAGGCTGGCCATCTGCGGGGTTTTCGACCAGTCCGGATTACCAAGGGTCAGGTCTTCGGCCACCACATGTGGCCACGGCACCCAGGCCCGCCAGCCACCCTCGTCGAGCTCGCGACGCCAGATCACCGCCAGATTGCCGTTGATGGCGAATGGCCGATGCAGCTCTTCGGAGACTTTGGCATTGAGGGGTGGCTTGATCCGGTTCCAGTCGAAAAACACGATGATCAGCACCAGCACCGCCAGCAATACAACGAGGGTGGCCGTGGTCCAGGCGATAATTCTACGGGGGCGCGTCATTGCACAAAACTCCTGATACGACTGAACGCCCCGACGGCGACGCCCATGAAAAACGCGGGACCAAAAACGGCCCGTTATGAAATCTACGACTGAAAAACGGTCGGCAGGTTTAATCGAATACCTGATTTTCCCGCAATCCAACCCTCGCTTTCCGCTCTCTACCCTCCTGCAACGTTACCGGCCCCGCACTTTTGCGTGGCACGAGTGAGTCGAAAATACCCACCCCGGTGCAAAAGCAACGGCCGCAAAGCCCCGGTTTACAAGGCCTGCAGAGAACAATCAATTCCGTTGATTATTAACATTGCGTTTATGAACTTTTATATCGACTTATCGAGAGTAGCATTGCCCTCGTACCCACTTTATCGCCCTCCTACGGAGCACCCAATCATGAAACGCCAATTACTGCTTAGTCTTACCCTCTCAATGCTGGCCAGCACCGCTTTCGCCCTGCCAGCCGCCGAACAGGCCACCCCACAAGCCAAAGACCATCATTCGGTATTCAGCCACACCGTCGCTGCCGATGGTTCGGACCGCACCCCAGGCCAAACCCTGGCTGAAGGCGGTAACGATCGCCTGAAAGAAAAAAACCTGATCACTGAAGACGGCTACGACCAAACCCCACAAGGTCAAGCTGTTGCTGCTGACGGTTCCGATCGCACCCCTGGCCAAACCCTGGCTGAAGGTGGTGGTGACCGTGTGATCGAACGCAACAGCGCTATGAGCTGAGCCCATGGTGGCCTTGAA
Source organism: Pseudomonas reinekei (assembly GCF_001945365.1). Lineage (GTDB taxonomy): Bacteria > Pseudomonadota > Gammaproteobacteria > Pseudomonadales > Pseudomonadaceae > Aquipseudomonas > Aquipseudomonas reinekei. The sequence goes on along the minus strand of NZ_MSTQ01000011.1, from coordinate 64,423 downwards.
AAAAAGCCCAATCACCGGATTGGGCTTTTGACTTTCTGGATGTAGCGTTTGTAGAAGCCGAATACTTCCCCGTTCGATCTCCCTGTCCCCGTTCGACGCCAGCGAAGACGATTTGCTAGAGTGCGCCGCTGTCCTACTTCAGAAAACACCCTTGCGATGCTGCCCCGCGCCGAACAGAAGCAACAAACCCGCAACGCCCTGATGGACGCTGCCCGTCATTTGATGGAAGGCGGCCGGGGATTCGGCAGCCTGAGCCTGCGCGAAGTGGCGAAAACTGCCGGGATCGTGCCCACCGGTTTCTATCGGCATTTCGCCGACATGGACGAACTGGGCCTGGTGCTGGTCAGCGAAGTGGGCCAGACCTTTCGCGAAACCATTCGCCTGGTGCGGCACAACGAGTTCGTGATGGGCGGCATTATTGATGCGTCGGTGCGGATCTTTCTCGATGTGGTCAGCGCCAACCGCTCGCAATTTCTGTTTCTGGCCCGCGAGCAGTACGGTGGCTCGCAGCCCGTGCGCCAGGCGATTGGTCGCCTGCGCGAAAACATCAGTTCGGACCTGGCCGCAGACCTGTCGCTGATGCCCAAGCTGCAACACCTCGACATCGCCGGCTTGAGCGTCATGGCCGACCTGATCGTCAAAAGCGTGTTCGCTACCCTGCCGGACATCATCGACCCACCGGCCGAGGCGTTACCCGAGCATTTGACGCCCCAGGCGAAGATCACCCAGCAACTGCGCTTCATCTTTATCGGCCTCAAACATTGGCAGGGTCTGGGCAGTACCGAGTAACGCCCTTTGCAGGAGCGAGCCTGCGCGCGAAGAACGAGAACGCGCTGCACCTGAAGAGCCGTGACGCCCCAATCGCGAGCAGGCTCACTCCCACAGGCAAGCCCTGAGCCGCCTTAAGTTGGTGCATCGAAAAATAACTCGCACCAACTTCAACCAAAACCCCCAGCGCTGCGCCGCACGCCCTACCCTTCCTTCAGGCATTTCCTACACATCACGCCGATTGGCAAGCCCCTTGCTCTAGCCTCAGCATTGTCCATTGCTGGAAGCTTTCCGATGCTGGTGATTCATCGCAGAATCGACCCTCAACCCGTTTGGGCCGCCGAGTTGCACCTGACATTTGAAGCCCGGAGCAAAAGCCGTTTGCGCTGTTTCAGTGCCGAGGGTGAAGACGTCGGGTTGTTTTTGGAGCGCGGGCAATCGCCGCTGTACGACGGCGAATGTCTACAGGCCGAAGACGGTCGCGTCGTCCGCGTCTGTGCCCGCCCCGAACAACTGCTACATGTCACCTGCGCCAATGCCTTCGAACTGACCCGCGCGGCCTATCACCTGGGCAATCGTCACGTCGCCCTGCAAGTCGGTGACGGCTGGCTGCGCCTGCTCGACGATTACGTACTCAAGGCCATGCTCGAACAATTGGGCGCCCACGCCGACAACATCGAGGCCCCCTTCCAGCCGGAACACGGTGCCTACGGCGGCGGTCATCACCACTCACGTCACGGCGATGAAGACTTCAATTACCCGCCCAAGCTGCATCAGTTCGGCGTGCGCCTGTGAACCCCGCATGGGCATTGCTGCGTTTGGCCAGTCCGCAATTGCCGATTGGCGGCTACAGCTATTCCCAAGGTCTGGAAATGGCGGTGGAGAATGGCCGCGTCCACGATTCTGATAGCGCGCGGCGCTGGATCAGCGATCAACTGCTGCTCAATCTCGCCCGCTTCGAGGCCCCGCTGCTGCTTGCCCATTGCAAAGCTGCCACCGAAGAAAACTGGTGCGAACTGCTGCAACGTTGCGAAGAACACCGCGCCAGCCGCGAAACCCGCGAACTGCATCAGGAAAGCCGGCAGATGGGTTATTCCCTGCAACAGCTGCTTAACGGCCTGCCAGAACTCGATGCAGCCGCCCGCGCCTTCCTTGAGCAACGTCCCGAACCCCACCTGGCCTTGGGCTGGGCGCTGGCCGCCCGTGCCTGGCAAATCAGCCCGCAGGATGCGCTGGCCGCCTGGCTCTGGAGCTGGCTGGAAAACCAACTGGCGGTGCTGATGAAAACCCTGCCGCTGGGCCAGCAAGCCGCCCAGCGCCTGACCAGCGAACTGCTGCCGCTGCTGCAACAAGCCCAGCAGGACGCCAGCCAGATCAACCCCGAACACTTTGGCAGCGCCGCGTTTGGCCTGTCCCTGGCGTGTATGGCCCACGAGCGCCAGTACAGCCGTCTGTTCCGTTCCTAGGGCCTGTTATTTTGGAGAACCACATGAACACACAACCTCTGCGCGTCGGCATCGGCGGCCCGGTCGGCTCCGGCAAAACCGCCCTGACCCTGGCCCTGTGCCTGGCCCTGCGCGACCGCTACAACCTGGCCGTTGTGACCAACGACATCTACACCCGCGAAGACGCCGATTTCCTGGTGCGCAACGAAGCGCTGGCACCGGAGCGGATCATTGGCGTGGAGACCGGCGGTTGCCCGCACACGGCGATTCGCGAAGACGCCTCGATCAACCTCGAAGCCGTGGACCAGCTCAACCGCCGCTTTCCGGGGCTGGACCTGATTCTGGTGGAGTCCGGTGGCGACAATCTATCGGCCACCTTCAGCCCGGAACTGTCGGACCTGACCATCTACGTGATCGACGTGTCCGCGGGCGACAAGCTGCCACGCAAGGGCGGGCCGGGTATCTGCAAGTCCGACCTGCTGGTGATCAACAAGATCGACCTGGCGCCCCTGGTGGGCGCATCGCTGACCCTGATGGACAGCGACACCACACGCATGCGCAACGGCAAGCCATTCGTCTTCAGCAACCAGAAAACCGGCCAAGGCCTGGAAGACATCATTGCCTTCATCGAACGCCAAGGCTTGCTGACCGCAGCCTGATCGACATTTACCAACAAGGAAGCTTATCCATGACACTGAAACGCATCCTGGCCGCCGCGGCCCTGCTGCTCACCCCGACCCTCGCTTTCGCCCACCCGGGGCACGGCGACAATGGCTTGATCGCCGGCATCAGCCACCCCATCGGCGGCCTCGACCATCTGCTGGCGATGCTCGCTGTAGGCCTGTGGGCGGCACAACAAAAAGGCGCCGCGCGCTGGGCGCTGCCGTGCACCTTCGTCGGGACCCTGTTGCTCGGCGGCCTGTTGGGCTTTGAAGGGCTGAACCTGCCAGCACTGGAAAGCGGGATTGCCGCATCGGTGTTGGCGCTGGGCCTGGCGGTTGCGCTGGCGGTGCGTCCGCCGTTGAGCCTGGCGGTGGCAGCCACGGCGATGTTTGCCTTGTTCCATGGTGTCGCCCATGGCCTGGAGCTGCCGGACATGTCCAGCCCCTGGGCGTATGCCGTCGGGTTCGTGGCGGCGACTGCCGCGTTGCATGCGGCGGGTTATGCGTTGGTGCGGGTGTTGCCTCAGGCGGCTGCGCCGTTGGTACGACTGGCAGGTGCGGCGTCGGCGGCGACCGGGGTCTGGTTGTTGGCCAGCTGATTTCTTTCGCGCCCCTTAAGGCTTCATCGCTGGCAAGCCAGCTCCCCTAGGGGTTTGCACTGACCCTGTGGGCGCTGGCTTGCCAGCGATGGCGGTCAGACAGACACCACATCTCTCAGGCCTGATAACATGTCGCGCAATCGCCCCTGCCGTGACGACGCCAGCCAATGCCGCATGTTCCCCGCTCCGCCTCCCAGCCTGAAATGACCACCCTGTTCGCCTCGGTGCAACAGCACTTCCAGGGCGTCATCGTGCCGCTCTGGCAAGGTCCCGGCTGGAATGCCGACATGGCACTGCCCTATGAGGCGCTGGACGCCGGGCACCAGCCACTGCCACCGCAACGCTATCGGGCCATGGCCTGCGCACGCCAGCTGTATCTGTTCGCCAGCCTGATCGGCCAGGTGCCGGGCGCCGAAGAGCGTGGGGCGGCGCTGTTCCGTTCCTTGCAACGGCACTTTCACGACGCCGAGCATGGCGGCTGGTTCTACAGCATCGATCCACAGGGTGCCCCTCTGGATCAACGCAAAGACCTCTACACCCACGCCTTTATCCTGTTCGCCTGCGCCCATTACTGGGAGAAGGTTCGCGAGCCGCTGGTGGAATCGGTGCTCAACGCCGCGCTGGAAGTGATCGCCCGGCGATTTTCCACAGGCGATGGCTTGTACGAAGCCAGCCTCGACAGAGACTGGTCGTCACTCGGCAGCGGCCCCCTGCAAAACCCGTTGATGCATCTGGCCGAAGCCTTCCTCGCGACCTTATCGGTACGTGAAGACATTGCTGTGGAACGCGGGCTCATCGAGTTATGCACAGCCCTGCAGAAACGCTTTATAGATACGCAACACGGCGTGTTGATGGAAAAGCCCTTGGGAGCTGTGGATAACTGGTTTGAGCCGGGGCACCAGTTCGAATGGTATTACCTGCTGGAATCATCGGCGCTGCTGCGCGGCTCGAAATTGCATGCCTCACTGGAACGGGCCTTCGCCTTTACCGAGCAATTGGGCGTCGATCAATCGTCCGGTGCGGTGCAAGCCATGCTCGACCTCGGCCCTGACGGCGGCTCGCGAGATGCCACCCAGCGCATCTGGGCTCAGGCCGAATACCTGAGGGCGCTGACACTGCGCCCGCACAGCGAAGCGGCGGTGTTACGCCAGTTACGGGCCTTGCAAGAGCATTTCCTGCATGCCGGTGGCTGGCATGAGTGCCGCGATGCTCACGGCGCGGTCAGCCGTCGGGACATGCCGTCGACCACGCCGTATCACCTGGCGACCTGTTATAGCGGGTTGGCTGATTATCTGCGTTGACTTCCAGATAGCTTTTGCGGGCAAACCCGCTCCCACAGTGATTTCTCGCGCGGCATAGGGCGTATGCACACCGCAAAACCCAGTGGGAGCGGGCTTGCCCGCGATTGGCCGTTATGCGGTCTTAAGATTTGCGTTCGATAGCAAACCCGGCCCAGGTCTGGCTCACCGGCATCAGCTCCAGGCTGTTGACGTTGATGTGCGCCGGGGCATTGAGGACCCAGAAAATGGTGTCGGCAATGTCTTGCGGCTGGATCGGCTCGGCACCGGCGTAGGTCGCGTTGTAACGCTCCTGATCACCGGCAAAACGTACCAGCGAGAACTCGCTCTCGCACAGGCCCGGCTCAATGTTGCTGACTCGCACGCCCGTACCTTGCAGGTCGCAGCGCAGGTTCAGGGAGAACTGTTTGACGAACGCCTTGGTGGCGCCATACACGTGGCTGCCCGGGTACGGATAGTTACCGGCGACGGAACCCAGGTTGATAATGCCCGCACCACGACCGTGAGCGATCAGGCGCGGCAGCAGCAAGCGAGTGCTGTACATCAGGCCTTTGACGTTGGTGTCGACCATGGTGTCCCAATCATCGAGATCGCACTTGGGTGCCGGGTCAACACCCAGCGCCAGGCCGGCATTGTTGATCAGCCCGCGCAGTGTCGCGAAGGACGGCGGCAGGTTGGCAATGGCCTCTTCCATCGCCTTGCGATCCCGTACATCGAGCACCAGGCCGTGCACTTCGGTCTGCTCCGACAGCTCGGCGCACAGCGCATTGAGGCGTTCTTCACGACGGCCGGTCAGCACCAGTTTCCAGCCAGCCTCGGCAAAACGACGGGCACAGGCTTCACCAAAACCGGAAGTCGCGCCGGTAATAAACAGGGTGTTGGACATCGTGTTCTCCTTGCTTCGGCTGGTCGCCAGCCATTGGAATAGAAAATCAGCCGCCAGCATGCCCGGCCACGCTCATACCGGCAACCACGTTCCCCCAGTAACAGAGCCTGCTGGGGTACATTCTGCTCAAAAAATGATCAGCATCGGGAAAGCCATACAGATCGTGGCTTGCAGCCATGTGCGCGCACGTTATCCACAGGCCGGTCCACAGTCTTTGGGGGCAAGTGAAAAAGCTGCAAGCCTCTATCCACAAGGCTTTGCGCCGGTTTTTGAAACTTTTTCGCTTGACCCTCAAGGTCCTGCTGTGTAGCCCTCGGCCATTTGCATGACTGACAGGTCAAACCGGCGATGGCGCCAAGCCAGTAACCACGGCCTTCAGCCGAGTCTTTCCAGAGTTTAATCACAGACTTATCCACAGGCTTGTGCAAGCCGAATACTGTGGATTTCACCAGCAACAAAAAGGTTGACAAGGCGCTGTTTCAGCCGAGTAAAAACGCCTGATCAAAAAACAACCACACCTCTGCAAGCCACGGTTTCAAAGGCTTTCAGCCAGCTACTCCCACGTTATTCACAGCCAGCTCCACAGTAATCGGGGACAAGTCAAAACTGTGACAAAACAACTATTTGCAGCGGCTTTATGTCGCGGTTTGGAAGCTTCGGAATATTGTTTTCCACAATTTCCCTCAGCTCACATCGCCGCTCTTGCAGGAGCAGCCTTCGGCAGCTCCTGAAGGGTTTACGCGGGTATAAAAAAACGCCCTGATTTTGTCAGGGCGTTTTTATTGCAAGCTACAAATCAATGCCCGCCGAGATAAGCGCTACGCACATCCTCGTTGACCAGCAACTCCTTGCCGGTGCCCGCCATGCGAATCTCGCCGTTGACCATCACATAGGCGCGATCGGACAAGCGAAGGGCATGGTTGGCGTTCTGCTCGACCAGGAAAATGGTCATGCCGGTTTGCGCCAGTTCCCGCAGGGTGGCGAAGATCTGCTTGACCACGATGGGGGCCAGGCCAAGGCTGGGCTCATCAAGCAACAGCAGTTTCGGCCGGCTCATCAGCGCACGGGCGATGGCGAGCATTTGTTGCTCACCGCCGGACATGGTCATTGCGCGCTGGGTACGCCGTTCTTCGAGTCGCGGGAACAACTCGAACATGCGCTGCATGTCTTCCTTGGCGTACTTGTCGCCAATCGGAATGGTGCCCATCAGCAGGTTTTCCTCGACGGTCATGTCAGGGAACACCCGCCGCCCTTCCGGTGATTGCGCGATGCCGTTGGAGGCGATGTAGTGCGACGACTTGTGGGTGATGTCCACACCTTGATAGAGGATCTTCCCGCCCGCCGCACGCGGCTGACCGAAGATCGACATCAGCAGGGTCGACTTGCCCGCGCCGTTGGAGCCGATGAGGCTGACGGTTTCCCCTTCATTGATGTGCAGCGAGACTTTCTTCAGGGCCTGGATCGGCCCGTAAAACACGTCCAGTTCCTGGAGTTCGAGGATCGGTTGGGTCATACCACTTCCTCTTCATCGGCGCCCAGGTAGGCGGCAATCACTTTCGGGTCGTTGCGGATGTCGTCGGGGCCACCCTCGGCGATGACAATGCCGTGGTCCAGCACCACGATGTGGTCGGAAATACTCATAACCATGCCCATGTCGTGTTCGATCAGCACCACGGTCAGATCGTGCTCGTCGCGCAGCAGCCGGATCATCGCGCTCAGCGCTTCGGTTTCCTGAGGGTTGAGGCCGGCAGCCGGTTCGTCGAGGCAGATGATCTGCGGACGGGTACACATGGCCCGGGCAATCTCCAGACGGCGTTGCTGGCCGTAGGACAACTCACCGGCGAGGCGGTTGGCGCAGTCCACGAGGTCCACCACTTCCAGCCAGTAGAACGCATGGTCCAGCGCATCGCTTTCGGCCTTGCGATAGCCCTTGGTATTGAGAATGCCGGCCAGCATGCTGCGGTTGACCCACATGTGCTGGGCCACCAGCAGGTTTTCCAGCACCGACATTTCCTTGAACAGGCGAATGTTCTGGAAAGTCCGCGCCAGCCCGGCACGGTTCACCAGGTGGGTGCCGCCGAACATCTTGTAGTACAGGCGACTGGCAAAGGATTTCGGCGAGACGAAATCGGTCGGTTTGAACGACTCGCCCAGCAACTTGATGACGTTGGTCTGCTCGCCACGCACGTTGAGTTCGATCTTGCCGCCGGAGGCCTTGTAGAACCCGGTCAGGCAGTTGAACACCGTGGTCTTGCCCGCGCCGTTGGGGCCGATCAGGGCGAAGATCGAATTGCGTTTGACCTTCAGGCTGACATCGCTCAACGCCTTGATGCCGCCAAAGTGCATCATCAGCTTTTCGACACTGAGTACGACTTCGCTCATGGCGCTACTCCTTTACGCGGGGTCACACCGGTACGACTGATCCGAATCAGGCCGCGCGGGCGCCAGATCATCATCAACACCATCAGGATGCCGAATAGCAGGACGCGGTATTCGGCGAAGCCACGCAGCAACTCCGGGGCGACGGTCAGCACGAAGGCAGCAATCACTACGCCGATGGTCGAGCCCATGCCACCGAGAACCACGATGGCGAGGATCAGCGCCGATTCGAAAAAGGTGAACGAGGTCGGGTTGACGAAGCCCTGGTAGGTGGCGAAGAACACACCCGCCAGACCGGCCGTCGATGCACCGATGGTGAACGCCGAGAGTTTGACCAGCACGTGGTTCAGACCCATGGAACGGCAAGCAATCTCGTCTTCACGCAGCGCTTCCCAGGCACGACCGACCGGCATCTTCACCAGACGATGCTTGATGTACAGCACAGCCAGCACGACCAGGAACAACACCGCGTAAATGAAGTAGTACTTCACGTCGGGGTTGTAGGCGATGCCGAAAAACTCATGAAACGGTACGCCCCCGTCTTTGGCTCGCTTGCCAAATTCCAGGCCGAAGAATGTCGGCAGTGGCGCCGGCATGCCGTTCGGGCCACCGGTCAGGGACAGCCAGTTATTGAGGACCAGGCGGATGATTTCACCGAAACCCAGGGTCACGATTGCCAGGTAGTCACCGTGCAGGCGCAACACCGGAAAGCCGAGGATGCAACCGGCCAGCCCCGCCGTGATCGCCGCCAGCGGCAACACCGTCCAGAAACCCAGGCCCAGGTACTGATAACCGAGTGCCAGGCCATAGGCGCCGATGGCGTAGAACGCCACGTAACCCAGGTCGAGCAGGCCGGCCAGGCCGACCACGATATTCAGCCCAAGGCCCAGCAGCACGTAGATCAGCCCGAGGATGACCACACCCAGCAGGTAGGAGTTGGAGAAAAACGGGAACACCACGGCGATGACGATCACCAGCGGGATGATCCAGCGCAGGCGCGACTTGTAGTCAGGCGCCAGCACATGAACCCCGGAACCGGAGGATTCAAAACCTTCAAGGATTTTCAGGCCCTTGGGGGTTTGCAGGAACATGCTCAGGGCGAATCGACCCGCCATGACAATGGCGACAATCCAGGCCACCCGGGTGGTTTCCAGGTTGAAGCCATAGCCATCGAGAACGACGCCGACAATCGGCCCGAACACAATCAGGGCAATGAGGCCGGCAAGAATCGCGTCAACCAGACTTTTTTTGATATCAATGGTTTTTTTAGTGGTTGAAGACATCGCTTACACCTTCGACACAAGAGGACGGCCGAGCAGGCCTTGGGGCCGAAAGACCAGAACGAGAACCAGCAGCGAGAAGCTGAAAACGTCTTTGTAGTCCGAGTTCACCAGGCCGGAGAACAGCGACTCGGAAATCCCGAGGATGATCCCGCCGAGCATGGCGCCAGGCAGCGAGCCAATCCCGCCGAGCACCGCAGCGGTGAATGCCTTGATCCCGATGATGAAGCCGGCATAGAAGTCGAATGTGCCGTAGTTCATGGTGATCAGCACGCCGGCCAGGGCCGCCATCGCTGCACCGATGATGAACACGTAGGAGATTACCCGGTCGGTGTTGATCCCCAGAATCGAAGCCATCTTGCGGTCTTGCTGGGTTGCACGGCACATGCGGCCGAGCTTGGTGTACTTGATGATGTAGGTCAGCGCGGCCATGCCGACAAACGCGGCGACCAGAATGAAGACCTTGGTGTAGGTCAACTGCACGAAACCTGTACCGACCTCGACACGCCAGGCTCCCGTGAGCAACGTCGGAACGCCTTGTTGCTTGGCGCCCTGGGCGATCTGTGCATAGTTTTGCAGGATCAGCGAAATACCGATGGCGCTGATCAGCGGTGCCAGTCGGGTGGAGTTACGCAGGGGTTTGTAGGCGACTCGCTCGATGACCCAGCCATACACCGCCGTGACGACGATGGTGAAGACCAATGTGCCGAGCATCAGCAGCGGGAAGGATTCGATACCGAAGTAAGCCAGCAGAGCCAGACTGATTGCCGCGAGGTAAGCGGAAATCATGTAAACCTCGCCGTGGGCGAAGTTGATCATGCCGATGATGCCATAAACCATTGTGTAGCCGATGGCGATCAGGCCATAGACCGACCCGAGGGTCAGGCCGTTGACCAGTTGCTGCAGGAAAATACCATCCATAACGCAATCTCACGCAATGAGAACCTGCACACCTGGGGGTGTGCGGTTCCTCTAAGGAAAATACAGATTTACGTCGGAGCAATGTCAATCACGATCAACCTGGCCCACACCACCCCCTGGGGGAGCTGGCTTGCCAGCGATAGCGGTTGAACATTCGACGAAATTGTCTCCTGCCAGTCCGCCATCGCGGGCAAGCCCGCTCCCACAAGGGATATGTGGGTTCAAGTAATCGAATCAGCCCTTACTTCTGTTTTTCCAGCTGGTGGTATTTGCCGTCCTTGTCCCACTGGTAAACCACGTAGTCGGAGACTTTCAGGTCGCCCTTGCTGTCCCAGGCCTTCTCGCCCATGACGGTCTTGACCGGGTTTTTCTTCAGCCAGGCAGCCGCTTCTTCGCCCTTGTTGGACTTGGCGCCGTTGAAAGCGGCAGCCAGGGTTTGCACCGAAGCGTAGGCGTACAGGGTGTAGCCTTCTGGCTCGGTACCGGCCTTGCGGAAGGCGTCTACCACGGCCTTGCTGTCTGGCAGCAGGCGTGGGTCGGCACCGAAGGTCATCAGCACGCCGTCAACGAATTGCGGACCGCCAGCGGTGGTCACCAGTTCGTCGGTCACGATGCCGTCGTCGGACATGAACTTGACGTCTTTCAGACCTTGTTCACGCAGTTGACGAACCAGAGGACCGGCTTCCGGGTGCAGACCACCGAAGTAAACAACGTCGGCGCCGGCGCCACGGATTTTGGTCACGATGGTGCTGAAGTCTTTCTCGCCGCGGGTCAGGCCTTCATACAGCACTGGCGTGACGCCGCGCTTGACCAGTTGCGCCTTGGTGGCGTCAGCCAGGCCTTGGCCGTAGGTATCCTTGTCGTGCAGCACGACGACTTTCTTGCCCTTGAGCACGTCGACGATGTAGTCGCCGGCCACGATGCCTTGCTGGTCGTCACGACCGCACATACGGAACATGGCGCTCAGGCCGCGCTCGGTAACCTGCGGGTTGGTGGAGCCTGGAGTGATGGCGATGATGCCCGCTTCGTCGTAGATCTCGGAGGCCGGGATGGTCGACGAGGAGCAGAAGTGACCGACCACGCCCGCCACTTTCTGGTTGGTCAGGTCCTTGGCCACCGTCACAGCCTGTTTCGGTTCGCAGGCGTCATCGCCCTTGACCAGTACGATTTTTTCCCCGTTTACGCCGCCCGCTGCGTTGACCGCATCGGCTGCTGCCTGTGCACCCTTCATGTACTGCTCGCCAAATGCCGCGTTGGCGCCCGTCATTGGACCCGCTACGCCGATCTTGATGTCAGCCTGAGCAAACGCAGAAACACCCAACGCAGTTGCCACTGCGAGGGCCAGAAAGCCTTTCTTGTAAAACGTCTGGGACATGAGGTGGTGCTCCATGGTTTTTTTAATTGGCACTGCGACTTCAATGAATGCTCAGAGCAAGGGCCGTGCCATCGGTTTTTTATTCTGAAAAAAGTCGCTGCTTTATTGTTATTTCGACTGTTTCGGGCCCATTTTCATTGGGCGTGCAACCGTCTAAACCGCAGAAGGTGAAACCATTAATTTTTTGAGGCGCAACCCGCCCGCGCCATCATTGCAACCGCGACACTAAACGGCGTGCAACCAGCCTGTAACAACGCGCGTCACCGAACTGCACACTGCTGGTGCGGTACTGCTACAACCCGCACCATTACAGGCTAGCCGTTGCGCCGAAAAGCGCCGCTCCCGGCAACAAATTTCAACAATCAGATCACAATGCGCAAGCACTGGCCCGCGTGATACAGCGAAAAACCCGCCTCATACAGACAACTGCGCAACCCTGCCCCGGTCAATGGCTGCATGGGCGCAAAGGGAATCGGTAGTGCTTGAGGATTTCCGTTACACAGGTAGTCGGCAAACGCTTTGCCGACCACTGTTCCCGTGGTCACACCCCGACCGTTGTAACCGGTGACTGCCACTAAACCGGGCGCCGGTTCGAACAGGCGCATCAAATGATCGGGGGTAAATGCGATGCAACCGGTCCAGGTGCACTCCCACTCCACCGGCTTCAGGTAGGGGAAATAATGCTGCTGCACCCGGTCAGCCCAGGCCTTGAGAAACCAGGCTGGCTTCTGATTGCCATTCCCCAGACTGCCAAGCAGCAAGCGCCCATCCTTGTCTCGACGAATGCTGCTGAGCACTTGCCGGGTGTCCCAGGAACCCTGGCCACCGGGCAAAATCTGCTGCGCTGCGTCTTCGGTCAGCGGCACCGACGCCACCTGATAGTAATAACCGGGGAAGAAATTGCGCCGCAGTTCGGTCCAGGCGCCTTCGGTATAGGCGTTGGAGGCAATCACCACTTGCTCGGCCAGTACCGAGCCCTGCGCGGTTTGCACCGACCAGCGCTGGCCCTGACGTTCGAGTCGGGTCACAGGTGAATGATCGAATAATTGACCGCCGAGGCCGATGGCCGCTTTGGCCAGCCCCGTGGTGTAAGCCATCGGATTGATCGTGCCAGCACGGCGATCGAGCAACGCGGCAGCAATTTTCCGGGTGCCCGTGGCTTGTTCACAGGCTTGGCCGGTGAGCAATTCAACCGGCGCGCCACGGCGTTTCCATTGTTCTTCACGACTGCGCAGATCCGCTTCGCCACGGGCGTTGTGCGCCATGTGCAGCGTGCCTTCGCGACGCAGCTGGCAATCGATGTTGTACTTGTCCACAAGGCTGAACACCAGGGCCGGCGCCGCCCCGAGCATGCGATTGAGTTGGCTGCCGACCGCCTCGCCGAACCCGGCCTCGATTTCGTCCGGTGGAATCCACATTCCGGCGTTGACCAGCCCGACGTTGCGCCCCGACCCGCCATGGCCGGCGCGATGGGCTTCAAGCACACAAACGGTCTTGCCTTGTTCCAGCAAATGCACCGCCGCCGACAGCCCGGTAAACCCGGCGCCGATGACGCAGACATCGACCTTTACTTCCCCCTTGAGCGCCGCGTTGTCGGGCCTTTGCGGCGTCAGTTTTTCCCACAGACACTCTTCGCGTAACGGCATTGCCAGACTCCAACAGAAACCTAACCAACACACAGTTCAATTGTGGGAGCGAGCCTGCTCGCGAAGGCGGCGACACATCCAACATCAATGTGACTCAAAGACCGCTTTCGCGAGCAGGCTCGCTCCCACAGGGGATCCCTGTACGACCGAGCATCAGTCGAACGTAATCCCCTGCGCCAACGGCAACTCCAGCGAGTAGTTCACGGTGTTGGTCTGACGACGCATGTAGCCGCGCCAGGCGTCGGAGCCGGACTCACGACCGCCACCGGTTTCTTTCTCGCCACCAAACGCACCACCGATTTCCGCACCGCTTGGGCCGATGTTGACGTTGGCGATGCCACAGTCGCTGCCCACCGCCGACATGAACTGCTCGGCTTCACGCACGTCGGTGGTGAAGATGCACGAGGACAGGCCCTGCGGTACAGCGTTGTTCAGACGCAGGGCTTCGTTGAAATCGCTGTAACCGATCACGTACAGAATCGGCGCGAAAGTTTCGTGGCAGACCACGTCGCTCTGCTCCGGCATTTCGACGATGGCCGGCGATACGTAGTAGGCATTCGGGAATGTGTCTTCGAGCTGACGCTTGCCGCCGAACACCTTTCCGCCCTCGCTCATGGCCTGCTCCAGCGCGTCCTGCATGTTCTCGAAGCTGTTTTTGTCGATCAGCGGGCCGATCAGGTTACCTTCCAGCGGGTGGCCGATGCGCACTTTGGAGTAGGCAGCTTTCAGGCGGGTGACGATTTCTTCTTTCACCGACTCATGGGCAATCAGGCGACGCAACGTGGTGCAGCGTTGACCGGCGGTGCCGACGGCACTGAACAGGATGGCGCGAACGGCCATGTCCAGGTCGGCGCTTGGGCCGAGGATCATCGCGTTGTTGCCGCCCAGCTCCAGAATGCTGCGGGCGAAACGCGCGGCGATTTTCGGCGCCACTTCGCGGCCCATGCGGGTGCTGCCCGTGGCGCTGACCAGCGCGACACGCGGGTCATCGACCAGGGCTTCACCGGCATCGCGGCCGCCAATAACCACTTGGCTCAGGTGCGGGGGGGCGTCGCTGAAGTTTTTCAGCACGCGATCGAACAGCGCCTGGCAGGCCAGCGCGGTCAGCGGGGTTTTCTCCGACGGTTTCCAGATCACCGGGTTGCCGCAGACCAGCGCCAACGTGGCGTTCCAGGCCCAGACCGCGACCGGGAAGTTGAACGCACTGATCACGCCGACGACGCCCAGCGGGTGCCAGGTTTCGCGCATGTGGTGGCCAGGGCGCTCGGAAGCGATGGTCAAACCGTACAACTGGCGGGACAGGCCAACGGCGAAGTCGCAGATGTCGATCATCTCCTGAACTTCACCCAGACCTTCCTGAGTGATCTTGCCCGCTTCCCAGGACACCAGCTCGCCGAGATCGGCCTTGTATTCACGCAAAATGTCGCCCAGTTGCCGCACCAGCTCGCCACGGCGCGGCGCAGGGACCTTGCGCCACAGCTCGAACGCATGATCTGCGCGACTGATGTGCTGCTCGACTTCAGCGGCACCTTCCCAGTTCACAGCGGCGATGCGACTGCCATCGACAGGCGAATGCACCGGCACTTTGCCGTTCTGGTACAGGGCCGGGTTCACACCAAGACGATCAAGCAATGCGGCAACCATGGGTCACTCCTCAAGCAAAAAACGGAACGTGTGCAGCCGGAAAATCGCGGCTGATCAGACCTGTAGTTTTAGCTCCCCGGAGGTTACTCAACAAACGACCATTAAGAGAGATATCATTCCGTTTATTCATGCTGTGCATTGCTGGCAATAAAGAGACAAGAACAAAAGGACCGCCCATGCTGAACAAACGCTATTTGCCATCGATCGCTGCCTTGCAGTGTTTCGAAGCCGTGACCCGGCATTTGAGCTTCACTCGGGCCGCCGAAGAACTGAACCTGACCCAGAGCGCCGTCAGCAAGCAGGTGGCGCAACTGGAAGAACTGTTACAGCACCTGCTGTTCCGCCGGGTGCGTCGACGCCTGCAAATGACCCCGGCGGGCGATTTGTACCTGGTGGAGGTTCGGAAAATTCTCACACAGGTCGAGATGTCGACCCATTACCTGCGTTCCTACGGCGGCGAGACAGAAGTGCTGCGCGTCTCGACACCGTCTACTTTCGGCGCGCGCTGGCTGGTCCCACGTCTGAAAGGCTGGCGCCTGCGTCATCCCTCGATCCATCTGGACCTGTGCAACGAACAGGAAGCCGATGATCTGCTGCAAGGTCGCAGCGACCTGGCGTTCTATTTCGGCCAGGGTTCGCGCCCCGGCACCGAATGCCTGAAGCTGTTCAGTGAAGAGCTGGTTCCGGTGTGCGCCCCCGGCAGCCTGCCCGACACGCCATTCACCGACCCGACGCAACTCACCGACCTGGTCCTGCTGCAAAACGCGTCCCGGCCTCAGGCGTGGCATGACTGGTTCGACAGTCAGGGCTATCACACCGAACACAGCTACCACGGCCCGCGTTTTGAAACCTTTTATATGTGCATCCGTGCGGCGCAGGTCGGCTGCGGCGTAGCGTTGTTACCCCGTTTTCTGGTGGAAGAGGAACTGGCGGACGGCAAGCTGGTCATTCCGTGGCAGCATGCAATGCCCAGCACCGATGCCTATTACCTGGCGTACCCGGAGCATTCGGCGGAAGTGCCCAAGGTGCGCGATTTCGTGAAGTGGATGCTGGAGCAGGTTGATAGCCCGGCCACTCCACACGCTTAGGCCCAGACAAAAATCCTTGGCCACAAGAGATCCGGTGTCCAAAAAATTGCTGGCAATACCCACCACCGATATGCGCCACTAGCCTTATTCCCTGTGGAGAACCCCCGTTATGAGCGAGAGTGTGTTTGCCGATCGCATCGTGCAGAACCTGCTCGACACCGACTTCTACAAACTGACGATGATGCAGGCGGTGCTGCACAACTACCCGAACGTGGAAGTGGAATGGGAGTTTCGTTGCCGTAACAGTGAGGATTTACGTCCGTACCTGGCGGAGATTCGTTACCAGATCGAGCGCTTGTCGGAAATGAGCCTGAGCGCCGATCAGTTGGGCTTTCTCGAGCGCATCAGCTTCCTGAAGCCGGACTTCCTGCGCTTTCTCGGGCTGTTTCGGTTTAACCTGCGCTACGTCCACACCGGCATCGAGAATGGCGAACTGTTCATCCGCCTGCGTGGCCCGTGGTTGCACGTGATTTTGTTCGAAGTCCCTTTGCTGGCAATCGTCAGCGAAGTGCGCAACCGCTTTCGCTACCGTGAAATCGTCCTCGAACAGGCCCGCGAGCAGCTCTATCGCAAATTCGACTGGCTGACCGCCAACGCCGGCAGCGACGAGCTGTCAGAGCTGCAGGTCGCCGATTTCGGTACGCGTCGACGCTTCTCGTATCGTGTGCAGGAAGAAGTGGTCAATGTGCTCAAGCACGACTTCCCCGGTCGTTTCGTCGGCACCAGCAACGTGCACCTGTCCCGCGAACTGGACATGAAGCCTCTAGGCACCATGGCCCACGAATGGATCATGGCGCACCAGCAACTCGGGCCACGGTTGATCGACAGCCAGATTGCCGCCCTTGATTGCTGGGTCCGCGAGTACCGGGGCCTGCTGGGGATCGCGCTGACCGACTGCATCACCATGGATGCTTTCCTCGGTGATTTCGACCTGTTCTTCGCCAAGCTCTTCGACGGCTTGCGCCACGACTCGGGTGATCCGGTGGTTTGGGCGGAAAAAGCCATCGCCCACTATCACACGCTTGGCATCGACCCGATGAGCAAGACGCTGACCTTCTCCGACAGCCTGACACTGCCCAAGGCCCTGGAGATATTCCGGGCACTGCGCGGCCGGATCAATGTCAGCTTCGGCATCGGCACCCATCTGACGTGTGACATTCCCGGTGTCGAACCGATGAGCATCGTGCTTAAAATGACCGCCTGCAACGGCCAGCCGGTGGCAAAGATCTCCGACGAGCCAGGCAAGACTCACTGTAAAGACCCGAATTTCGTCGCCTATTTGCGACACGTTTTCCAGGTTCCTGCCTCATCCAGTCTATCTAGCAAGGAGTGAATTCATGCAAGCCGTACAGCGTGAGATTGCTGAGCAGCTCAAGGTTCAACCGCCGTTCGCCGATGACGCCGCCCTCGAGGCAGAAGTCGCCCGGCGCATTACCTTCATTCAGGATTGCCTGATCAATTCCGGGCTCAAGACGCTGGTATTGGGCATCAGTGGCGGCGTCGATTCGCTGACCGCCGGCCTGCTGGCCCAGCGCGCCATGCGCGAACTGCGCCAGCGCACCGGTGACGGCGGCTACAAGTTCATTGCCGTGCGACTGCCGTACGAAACCCAATTCGATGAACACGATGCCCAGGCCTCGGTGGACTTCATCAAGCCGGACGAGCGCCACACCGTGAACATCGGTCCGGCGGTCAAATCCCTGGCCAATGAAGTGGCGGCGTTCGAAGGCAAGCACGCGGTGTCGGTGGACTTCGTGCTCGGCAACACCAAGGCCCGCATGCGCATGGTCGCCCAGTACACCATCGCCGGTGCGGCCCACGGCCTGGTGATCGGCACCGACCACGCAGCGGAAGCGGTCATGGGCTTCTTCACCAAGTTCGGTGATGGTGCTTGCGACCTCGCACCGTTGAGCGGGCTGGTGAAAAACCAGGTCCGGGCGATTGCCCGCAGTTTCGGCGCCCCGGAGTCACTGGTGGAAAAGGTCCCGACCGCCGACCTTGAAGACCTGTCACCCGGCAAGCCGGACGAGGCCTCCCACGGCGTCACCTATGCCGAGATCGATGCGTTCCTGCACGGTCAGCCGGTGCGCGAAGAAGCGTTCAATATCATCGTCAACACGTACAACAAGACCCATCACAAGCGTGTGATGCCGTTTGCGCCTTGAGGCGTGACTGAATGAAAAAGCCCGCTGAAGCGTTGAGCTTCAGCGGGTTTTTCTTTGGCCGGAGCATGCGTCGATTTACCGGCGTCATCGCGGGCTTGCCAGCGATGAACGATGACGCAGTATTTCGGCTTACTTCAGCGTAACCGTGCCTTTCATCATCGAAATGTGCCCCGGGAACGAGCAGAAGAAACCGTATTTCTCGTTGGCGTCCAGCTTCGACACATCGAAGGTCACCGAGTCGGTTTCCTTGGCACCGATCACTTTGGTGTGCGCGATCACACGGGTATCACCTTCTTTCAGGTATTGCTTGTCGATGCCGGCGCTCAGGCCATCGGTGGCGATCGGCTGCATGTCGGCTTCTTTACTCAGTACCCAGTTATGGCCCATCACATTCTTCGGCAGGTTGCCGGAATGGGTCAGTTCGACGGTGAAAGTCTTGCAGCTCTTGTCGATCTCAATGGCCTTGGTGTTGAAGGACATTTGGTCAGTGGAGTCAACGGTGACTTTGCACTCGGCAGCCATCAATTGGCTGCTGGCCAGCGTCAACAGGGATACCGCAACAAGTTTGGCAAACATGGTGAATCTCCAAGGCAGGGTTAACGAAAAATGCGAATGGACAGAAGACTGCCTGAAAACTTCGCAAGTTCATATGACTTGAATCAAAAATTGTATACAACTTTCAGGCTATGACATCGATGGAAACAATCTACCGGCCAAGCGTCTGGACCGGCCCTATGATCAGACCGTCCTCAATCAACGGAGCGTCTGTCATGTCCATCAATAGCCTGTTGTGCAGCTTGCTCGCCGCCTATGCCTGTGGCGCCAGCGGCACTTATGAAACGCCCAAGCGGGAAGTTTAGCTCTTGGAGCGCCGAGCACCTGCCTTTACTCTGTGGCCCTGATCGACCATGGAGCAAGGCATGTCTTTAACATCCGTATGTGTTTTTTGTGGCGCCAGCACCGGCACCCATCCGGCTTATCGTGAAGCGGCTGTGGCCTTGGGCCAAGCCCTGGCCGAGCGCAAGCTGACCCTGGTCTATGGCGGCGGTGCCGTGGGCTTGATGGGCATTGTGGCCGATGCCGCGCTGGCAGCCGGCGGTGATGTGGTGGGCATCATCCCGCAAAACCTCATGGATAAAGAAATCGGCCATAAAGGCCTGACCCGCCTGGAAGTGGTCGACGGTATGCATGCGCGCAAGGCGCGGATGGCCGAACTCAGCGACGCCTTCATTGCCCTCCCCGGCGGCCTCGGCACCCTGGAAGAGCTGTTCGAAGTCTGGACCTGGGGCCAGCTCGGCTACCACGGCAAACCGCTCGGTTTGCTGGAAGTGAACGGTTTCTACAGCAAACTCACCGGTTTTCTTGATCACATCGTCGGCGAAGGCTTCGTTCGCGCGCCGCACCGTGACATGCTGCAGGTGAGCGAATCGCCGCAAACGCTGCTCGACGCGCTAGATAGCTGGCAGCCGAGCGTATTGCCCAAGTGGGTCGAGCAAAAACCCGACTAACGACTTGGCACCGATACAGGGCAGAATACGCGCCGCTCAACCTCACCTTCGACCCCAGAGGATCGCCCATGGCTAAACCCAATTATTCCTTCGCCAAACGTCAGCGTGACTTGGCAAAGGAGCAGAAGAAAGAGGAAAAACTTCAGCGCAAGAAAGCTACAGCTGAAGAAGCAGCACTGAACCCTGATGGTGAAGTGGCAGCAGAAGATGATGTTGATGCACCGAAAGATCAGGCGCCCGACGCCTGAAACCCTCCGGGCCGGATGATCTGATCAGGCCCACCGGATCTGTGTCCAGGGTTGGCAGCGTTGCTGCTGACCCTCACAGGCCAAGCTGAAAAAACTCAAATCTCGAATGAAAATACAGTTCTCTGTGGGAGCAAGCCTGCTCGCGAAGACGGTGGGACAGTCAACATTTCCATGACTGACCGTCCGCTATCGCGAACAGCTCGCGCCTCCAGTCGATCTTCATTACTCCAAGGGCATCACGGTGACGCTGACTTCCGGATCATGATGGCCGCCGCCCAGAATTACCCCGCGTAACGGCGACACATCGGAAAAATCCCGCCCCCAGGCCAGCGTGATGTGCTCAAGCGCCGGCTGCACATTGTTGGTTGGATCGAAATCAACCCAACCCAGCACCGGGCAATACACCGACACCCACGCATGGGACGCATCGGCGCCGATCAGCCGTGGCTGGCCCGGTGGTGGCTGGGTCAGCAGATAGCCGCTGACGTATCGAGCAGCCAGCCCCCGGGAACGCATGCAAGCGAGCATCAAATGAGCGAAGTCCTGACAGACCCCACGCCGACGCTCCAGCACCTCCACCAACGGCGTCGCCACCTGGGTCGCTTCGGCATCGAAGGTGAACTCGCTGAAGATTTTCTCCATCAGGGCCTGAACCCCAAGCAACAGCGGCCGCCCTTGCGGGAAGCAACTCGCGGAAAATTCGACGAAGTTGCGCTTCAAATGCACATAGGGTGATTCGAAGCGGTAACGGCAGGCCTCAAGCAGTTCAGGCGACAGCGGCTGGCTGCTGTAGGTCAGCGCACTGCGGGTGTCTTCCCACGCGGGGCAACGATTGAAATCCAGTACCGGCCGGGGCAGTACTTCGATCGTGAGGCTGGCGTTGACCAGCAGTTCATCATGGGGACGCTCAAACGCCAGCCGGGTCAACGGATTGCCGAACACGTCCAGCTCATCACGACGCGAGGTGGGGTCAGGGCTGATCTGCAACTGCTGATCGGTGCAACGCTGCCAGGCACAAGGACGCGGCCACAGGTGCGCCAGCTGCTGAGCCAGGGACACCGGGCTGTCGTAGTGATAGTGGGTGTCGTGGAAAATCTGGTAATGGGCGCTCATCAGACAGACACCGTGCGCTGGCTGACATCATCGACATGCGCGAAATGGCGCAAGGCCAGGCGATCCGAGACCTGCCCGCTGGCGTCGGCGATCGCTTGCAGCAGATCAGCCAACCCATCGAGGGCCGCGCGTACGCTGCTTTCGCCGAACAGCGGATTCTCCAGGCAGCCCAGATCAAAACGCGCCAGTCGTTCGACCAGCAACGGCAGCCCTGCCTCGCGCGGCGCGCCAAAATCGTCGTTCAGACGTTTGAGGGTGCGGGTCACCAGCTTCAACTGGAACAGCACCGCGTGCGGGTTCTGTTCGTCGAGCAACAACAGGTCGAGCACCGGGATCAATTGCGCCACCGCCAGATATCGCGAGCGGTAGGTGATGCTACTGTTGCCGAGCTCCAGCAGCCACTCCAATCCCGCCTGGTCGAACGCCCCGGCGCCACGCAGAAAGGCCGCCAGGCTGCCACTGAGAAATTGCAGACGTTCGATACGCCGGCCGATCATCAGGAAACGCCAGCCTTCGTCCCGGGTCATGTCGTCGAGGGCAAAACCGGACAGTGCCGCCAGGGACATCACCAGACGGTTGAGAAAATCGAGCAACTCGCCGAAATCCGGCTCATCGGTTTCCAGCTCGATGGCCTCGCGCTGCAATTCCACCAACGCTTGCCAGTTCTCCCGTGAAAGTTTGCCCCGCACCTGCGACGCCGCCCATTGCAAGCGTTGCAGGTTGGAGCGCAGGCTGAACGGCCAGTCATCACCAAGGATCGCCGCCAGCAAGCGCTCTGGCAGCTCGCCTTCGTCGGGCAACAGCATCAACCGTTCGCCCAGCTCGACCGCCGCTTGCAGCGCCTGCGGGTCATCGCCGTCAACGTAACGCGCCAGCATGATCCGCAGCAACCGGGCGCTGTCGTCGCAGCGCTCACAGTAACGCCCGAACCAGAACAGGTTCTCCACTACTCGCGACGGCAGATACGGGTCGCGCCGCACCAGATCGTGCACGCCGATGTTGCGCTGGGCTTTCCATTGTTCGCCGCTGGGCGGACGGTCACCCAGCACCCAGGTATCCTTGCTGGCGCCGCCGCGCTGCATCGACACGACTTCGGCATCGGCTTCGGCGGCCACGCGGGTCAATCCGCCGGGAAGCACCCGATAGCCTTCGCGGCTGACCACCGCATACACCCGCATGCCGATGGCCCGAGGTTGCAGCACGCCGTCCTCGGCTTGCCAGATCGGCGCCTGGGACAATTGCGCCAACTCTTGCGCGACATAGGCATAAGGCCGTGCCTGCATGCGCTCGGCGAGTTCATGACGCTGTTTTTCACTCAAGTCCCGGCCAAAAACCGGGGCAAAACTCTGCGACGGAAACGCCGGCTTGATGAGCAGTTCCGGCAATTTTTCCAGGGCCTGGGCCAACACTGGCGCTTCGCCGCACCACCAGGTCGCAATGGACGGCAGGATCAGTTCTTCGCCAAACAGGAATTGATTGATCTTCGGCAGGAAGCCCAGCAGCCCCGGCGACTCCAGCACACCGCTGCCAAGGGCATTGGCCACCAGCACTCGCCCCTGCCGCACGGCGTCCAACAGGCCCGGCACGCCAAGGGCCGAATCGGTACGCAGCTCCAGCGGGTCGCAGAAATCGTCGTCGAGCCGGCGCATGACCGCATGAACCCGGCGCAGGCCGCTGAGGGTTTTCAGGTAGACCGTGGCATCGCGCACCGTCAGGTCGCCACCCTCCACCAACGGATAACCGAGCTGACGCGCCAGGTACAGATGCTCGAAATAGCTTTCGTTGAAACGCCCCGGTGTCAACAACACCACCAGCGGCGCGTCGTCATCGCTCGGCGCCTGGCGCGCCAGGGTTTCCTGCAGCGTGCGGAAGAAGCCGGCCAGATGCTGCACTTTCAGATCGCGGTACAACTCGGGAAAGGCCCGCGACACGATGGTGCG
The DNA here is from genome assembly GCF_001945365.1 of Pseudomonas reinekei. Lineage (GTDB taxonomy): Bacteria > Pseudomonadota > Gammaproteobacteria > Pseudomonadales > Pseudomonadaceae > Aquipseudomonas > Aquipseudomonas reinekei. The sequence continues at coordinate 41,458 of NZ_MSTQ01000011.1, read as the reverse complement.
GTTTTCCAGTGCATAACCGGCACCCGATGGCGCTTGAGTGCGGTCAGCCGTGACCCACCAACGCCCATCGGGGGTACGCGCCAGATCCACGGCATACAGATGCAGAAAAGCGCCGTCAGGCGGGTTGATACCCTGACAGGGCCAAAGGAAGTTGTTGTGGCCAAACACCAGTTCGGCCGGCAACAGGCCTTCGGCGATCAGGCGTTGCGGGCCATAGAGGTCAGCCAGCACCGCATTGAGCAACCGCGCACGTTGGGCAATGCCGGCAGACAACTGTTCCCACTCGTCAGCGGCAATGACGTGGGGCAGCAGATCCAGCTCCCACGGCCGATCGGCGCCCTTGGGGTCGGCGTAGACGTTGTAGGTGACACCGTTTTCCTGAATCTGCCGGGTCAACAAGGCCTGACGCTGCACCAGTTGCGCCGGCGAACTGCGCTGCAATTGGTCGAACAATCGACGCCAATGCGGGCGCACGGCCCCGCTGTCGTCGAGCAGTTCGTGATAGGTGCCCGCCGTGAGCGGGTAGCGGTCTAGCAGGTCAGGCATGGAAAGCTCGGCAGACAGCAATGAACGGTCAGACTAACGCAGGCTCATGACGCCCGGATAGACGAAAAATCCGAGCGTCGCGTACGGTTTAGAAACGTCGTAAATCGAGAGTCATCGGCAGCTCGTCGTTAATTTCCAGAATCGGGATAGGAAGTTTCCCAGGCGTGTGTCCGATCCGGAAGAAACGCGCCATACGACGGCTCTCGGCTTCATTGGCGTTCACCGGCAAGGTCTCGTAGTTGCGGCCCCCGGGATGCGCCACGTGATACTGGCAGCCGCCCAGTGAACGCCCCATCCACGTGTCGAGCAGGTCGAACACCAGCGGTGCGTGGACCGGGATGGTCGGTTGCAGGCAGTTGGTCGGTTGCCACGCACGAAAACGCACGCCTGCAACGAACTCTCCTACACGCCCGGTCGGCTGCAACGGCACCGGAATGCCATTGCAGGTCAGCAGATAACGCTGTGGCGGCAAACCGCTGAGCTTGACCTGCAAGCGCTCCAGAGACGAATCCACATACCGCACCGTGCCACCGACCGCGCCCTCTTCACCCAATACGTGCCAAGGCTCGAGTGCCTGACGCAGCTCCAGCGCAATGCCGCTGACGGCGTAATCGCCGACCTTGGGAAAACGAAACTCCAGATGCGCCGCAAACCATTCGGCCCGCACCGGGTAACCGGCAGCGTTGAGATCGACGATGACGTCGGCAAAATCCTGTTCGATAAAGTGCGGCAACAGGAACCGGTCGTGCAGCTCCGTGCCCCAGCGCGCCAGTTTTGGCGGCGCGTACGGCTCACGCCAGAACCGTGCGACCAGCGCCCGCAGCAACAGCTGCTGAGCCAGGCTCATGCGCGCATGCGGCGGCATTTCAAAGGCGCGCAGTTCAAGTAAACCAAGGCGTCCCGTCGCGCCGTCCGGCGAGTAGAGCTTGTCGATACAGAATTCGGCGCGGTGGGTGTTGCCAGTGACATCGATCAGCAGGTTTCTCAGCAACCGGTCGACCAGCCACGGCGCACACGCTTCGCCCGGAGCAGGCATCTGTGCAAAGGCAATTTCCAGTTCATACAAGGCATCGTTTCGCGCTTCGTCGACGCGCGGCGCCTGGGACGTCGGGCCGATGAACAGCCCGGAAAACAGGTAGGACAGCGAAGGATGGTTATGCCAGTAACTGATCAGGCTGCGCAGCAAATCCGGACGCCGCAGAAACGGTGAGTCAGCCGGTGTCGCGCCACCCAGTACGAAATGGTTACCGCCGCCGGTTCCAGTGTGTCGACCATCGATCAGGAATTTCTCGGTGGTCAGTCGGGTCTGGCGCGCTTCTTCATAGAGAAACTCGGTGCGTTCGACCAATTCGTCCCAGGTTGCGGACGGCTGAACGTTGACCTCGATCACGCCCGGATCAGGCGTGATACGGAAGTTGCTCAACCGTGGATCGCTTGGCGGTTCATACCCTTCCAGCAGCACCGGACAACGCAACTCTTCTGCCGTGGCTTCAATCGCAGCCACCAGCTCCAGATAATCCTCGACCCGCTCCAGTGGCGGCATGAACAGATACAACCGGCCTTCACGCGCCTCGGCGCAAAACGCTGTGCGGGTCAGCCAGTCGGCGGACTCATCAATTTTCGGGACTCGATCCTCAATCAGCGCCGCCGTACCCTGACGTTGCGATTGGGCGGTGTCGGGGAGCGGTGGAAACTCCTGATTCGGATCTTGTGGATGAATAAACGGATATTCCGCCGCTTTCACCCAGGGCTGCGAACCCAGCGGCAAGCGATAGCCCAGTGGCGAATCCCCCGGCACCAGACGGCAATGTTCATCGCGCAAATACCAGCGACCGCTCTGCCACTGATCGCCCTTGGCGGTGCGTGCCAGCGGCAGGACCTGGCCAATAATTTTGTCCAGCCCCTGGCTGAAGACCTTGCGCAGACGTGCACGCTCCAGAGGCTCCTCAAGGCGCGAATCTTCAGCGCTGACGTTCAGCGGCAACGAGCCTTCGCGCCAGAGGTAATAGAAGTTGTCCTCGTAGGCTGGAAACACAAAGCGCGTGGGAATCTTCAGCCGCTCGGCGACACTCGCCAGGAAACGCCCGGCCAATTCGCCGGTCGCGCCATAGTCCTGCTGCTCGTCGGCAATCAGTGCGCTGTTGTTCCAGATCGGCACCCCGTCACGGCGCCAGTAGGCATTGAGCGACCAACGCGGCAACTGCTCGCCGGGGTACCACTTGCCCTGGCCGAAATGCACCAGGCCTTGCGGCGCGTAGCGCTTCCTCATGCGCTGGAACAGCTCGGCGGACAGACGTCGTTTATCCGGCCCCAGTGCCGCTGTATTCCACTCGGCACCATCCGGGTCATCGATGGACACGAAGGTCGGCTCACCGCCCATGGTCAAGCGCACATCGCCTTCCAGCAGGTCAGCATCGATTTGCCGACCCAACGCCTGAATCGCCAGCCATTGATCATCGGTGTAGGGCTTGGTGACGCGGGGCGCCTCCCAAATCCGCTCAACCGACATCTCGTGGCTGAATTCGCACTCGCATGGTTCCACCAACCCCGTAATCGGTGCCGCAGAGGACGGATCGGGACTACAGGCCAACGGAATATGCCCTTCGCCGGCGAACAGCCCTGAGGTGGCGTCCAGGCCGATCCAGCCGGCACCGGGCAAGTACACCTCGCACCAGGCGTGCAAGTCGGTGAAATCGACGTCGGTGCCAGAAGGACCGTCAAGGCTTTTCACGTCAGCGGTCAACTGGATCAGGTAACCGGAAACAAAACGAGCTGCCAGCCCGAGGTGACGCAGCAGTTGCACCAGCAACCACGCGGAATCGCGACACGAACCGGAACGTTGTTCGAGGGTGAACTCAGGTGTTTGCACGCCCGGTTCCATGCGGATCAGATAATCGATGTCTTCACTCAGGCGCTGATTGAGCGCAACGAGGAAATCCACGGCGGGCAGTGGCGTGCGGTCGATGGCATCCAGGTAAGCCTGGAACCTGGGCGTCAGGGGCAACGTTTCCAGGTAAGGGGCCAACTCCTTGCGCTCATCGGCGGCGTAAGTGAACGGGATTTTTTCGGCGTAGGGTTCGAGAAAAAAGTCGAAGGGATTGAAGACGGCCATTTCGGCCAGCAAATCGACTTCGATCCGCAGCTCATCGGTTTTTTCCGGGAACACCAACCGCGCCAGGTAATTACCCTGCGGGTCTTGTTGCCAGTTGATGAAATGCTGCTCGGGCGAGATTTTCAGCGCATAAGACAGAATCCGCGTGCGGCTGTGGGCGGCCGGGCGCAGACGAACGATCTGCGGACCGAGCTCAACGGCGCGGTCATAGCGGTAATGCGTGACGTGGTGCAATGCGACATGAATCGACACGGCGTGCCTCCTGCGAGCCCTAAGCGTATTGGAAAGCGCGCAAGACTTATGCCATCCAGCAGCGCTGGCGCTTTCCCCGATTGCTTGAGGCAGTACAGCACCAAAATCGGGCGAAGCGGGAAAATGGTTTGAATCGATTGCACGTAAATGTGGCGCCACCCTCGCCACAAATGGAATTCGCCGCCCCTGAAATGCAGAACGCCAACCCGAAGGTTGGCGTTCTGTTCAGCTCAAGCGCAGCTTAGCGCGGTACGACCGGCTTGCGCGTGGGCTTTGGCCCCTTGCCTTTGGCCGCGTCCTTGCGCTCCTTGGCCGCCTGCTGGTTGCGGGCAAACGCCGCAGCCTTGGCCTGCTCACGCTTGTCCCACGGGTTACCGCCATCGCTGGCGCGTGGTGGCAGGCCGGTGTGCTGGGTCAGGATCTTGGTAGTCTTTTCCCCTGCAACCTTGTGGCTGCCAGCCGGCGTCGAGTTCTTGCGACGAGCACTCTGGTAGCTGTCGGTGGACGGCTGGTGCAGCGGGATCAACTGGTTCTTGCCCGGCCCGATCAGATCGGCGCGGCCCATGCGGGTCAGCGCTTCACGCAGCATCGGCCAGCCTTTCGGGTCGTGATAACGCAAGAACGCCTTGTGCAGACGACGCTGCTCTTCGCTCTTGACGATGGTCACCGCATCAGACTTGTACGTGACTTTGCGCAGCGGGTTTTTGCCGGAGTGGTACATCGCGGTGGCGGTGGCCATCGGCGACGGGTAGAACGCCTGCACCTGGTCGGCACGGAAACCGTTGCCCTTGAGCCACAGAGCCAGGTTCATCATGTCTTCATCGGTGGTGCCCGGGTGGGCGGCGATGAAGTAAGGAATCAGGTACTGCTCCTTGCCCGCTTCCTTGGAATACTTCTCGAACATGCGCTTGAACTTGTCATAGCTGCCGATGCCCGGTTTCATCATCTGGTTGAGCGGACCTTCCTCGGTATGTTCCGGGGCGATCTTCAGGTAACCACCCACGTGGTGGGTCACCAGTTCTTTGACATATTCCGGCGACTCGACCGCGAGGTCGTAGCGCAGGCCGGAAGCGATAAGGATCTTCTTCACACCCGGCAAGGCGCGAGCGCTGCGATACAGCTGGATCAACGACGAGTGGTCGGTGTTCAGGTTGGGGCAGATGCCAGGGAATACGCACGACGGCTTGCGGCACGCGGATTCGATTTCCGGGCTCTTGCACGCAATGCGGTACATATTCGCGGTCGGGCCGCCGAGGTCGGAGATCACACCGGTAAAACCCGGGACCTTGTCGCGAATTTCTTCGATTTCGCGAATGATCGACTCTTCGGAACGGTTCTGGATGATCCGGCCTTCGTGCTCGGTAATCGAGCAGAAGGTGCAGCCACCGAAGCAGCCACGCATGATGTTCACCGAGAAACGGATCATGTCGTAGGCCGGGATTTTCTCCTTGCCATACGCCGGGTGCGGAATGCGCGCGTAAGGCATGCCGAACACGTAGTCCATTTCTTCGGTGGTCATCGGAATCGGCGGCGGGTTGAACCAGACATCGACTTCGCCATGCTTCTGGACCAAGGCGCGAGCGTTGCCCGGGTTGGTTTCCAGGTGAAGCACGCGGTTGGCGTGTGCGTAGAGCACCGCGTCGTTACGGACCTTTTCCACCGACGGCAGACGAATCACGGTCTTGTCGCGGGTCATCTTGGGACTTGCCAGGATCTGCACGACCTTGGCTTCCTGCGGATCCTCAACCGGCCCCTTTTCCTGCTCGATGGCGCAGGCCTGGGTGTCCTGGGTGTTCACGTACGGGTTGATGATCTTGTCGATCTTGCCCGGACGGTCGATGCGCGTGGAATCGACTTCGTACCAGTCTTTCGGCGTGTCACGACGTATGAACGCAGTGCCGCGCACGTCAGTGATGTCTTCGATCTTGTGACCGTAGGACAGACGCTGGGCAACTTCGACGATCGCACGCTCGGCGTTGCCGTAGAGCAGGATGTCAGCGCAGGCGTCAATCAGGATCGAGTTGCGAACCCGGTCCTGCCAGTAATCGTAGTGAGCGATGCGGCGCAGGGAGGCTTCGATGCCACCGAGAACGATTGGCACGTTTTTGTACGCTTCCTTGCAGCGCTGGCTGTAGACCAGGCTTGCGCGGTCCGGACGCTTACCCGCCAGGCCACCCGGGGTGTAGGCGTCGTCGGAACGGATTTTCTTGTCGGCGGTGTAGCGGTTGATCATCGAGTCCATGTTGCCGGCCGCGACACCGAAGAACAGGTTCGGCTCGCCGAGCTTCATGAAGTCATCTTTGGACTGCCAGTTCGGCTGGGCAATGATCCCGACGCGGAAGCCCTGAGACTCCAGCAGCCGGCCGATGATTGCCATGCCAAACGACGGGTGGTCGACGTAGGCATCACCGGTGACGATGATGATGTCGCAGGAATCCCAGCCAAGCTGATCCATCTCCTCCCTGCTCATTGGCAGGAATGGCGCTGGCCCGAAACATTCGGCCCAGTACTTTGGATAGTCAAATAACGGCTTGGCTGCTTGCATGTCGATAACCGGTGTTGGCTTTCATTGAATTTCGCGGGCGCGGAATATAGCACAAATTTTGACCAATTCCGACGGCCATGGTCGGAAATTGCGGTAGCCCTATCGCTGGCAAGCCAGCGATAGGGCCCATCAGGACGCTAAATTATTCGTCGTCGTCGAAGTTATAGCTACCCGGCGCCAGGTTTTCGAATCGCGTGTACTTACCGATAAAGGCCAGACGGATAAAGCCGATCGGGCCGTTCCGCTGCTTGCCGATGATGATTTCGGCAATGCCTTTGTGCTCGGTTTCCGGGTGATACACCTCGTCGCGGTACACGAACATGATCACGTCGGCGTCCTGCTCGATCGCTCCGGATTCCCGCAAGTCAGAGTTCACCGGGCGCTTATTGGGACGTTGTTCCAGGGAACGGTTGAGCTGGGACAACGCCACCACCGGGCAGTTGAATTCCTTGGCAAGGGCTTTCAGGGATCGGGAGATCTCGGAAATCTCGTTGGTCCGGTTGTCACCGCTGGAACCCGGGATCTGCATCAACTGCAGGTAGTCGATCATGATCAGGCCGACTTCGCCGTGCTCACGCACCAGACGACGGGTTCGGGCGCGCATTTCCGACGGACTGATGCCGGCGGTATCGTCGATGAACAGCTTGCGGTCGTTGAGCAGGTTGACCGCCGAGGTCAGGCGCGGCCAGTCGTCGTCTTCAAGCTGACCGGAACGGACCTTGGTCTGATCGATACGACCGAGGGACGACAGCATACGCATGATCAGCGATTCGCCTGGCATCTCCAGCGAGTAAACCAGAACAGCCTTCTCGCTGCGCAACACGGCGTTTTCCACCAGGTTCATCGCAAAGGTGGTTTTACCCATGGACGGACGGCCGGCGACGATGATCAGGTCAGCCGGCTGCAAGCCGCTGGTCTTCTCGTCGAGGTCGGTATAGCCCGTGGACAGGCCGGTAATGGCATTGTCGGTGTTGAACAGTGTGTCGATACGGTCGATGGCTTTGGTCAGCAGATCATTCACACCCACCGGGCCACCGGTTTTTGGCCGGGCCTCGGCGATCTGGAAAATCTGGCGCTCAGCCTCGTCAAGAATCTCGGCGGCTGTACGGCCTTCCGGATTGAACGCACTGTCGGCGATTTCGGTGCTGATACCGATCAACTGGCGCAATGTCGCCCGCTCGCGAACGATTTGCGCATAAGCCTTGATGTTGGCGACCGATGGCGTGTTTTTCGCCAGCTCCCCGAGGTAGCCGAGGCCGCCGACTTGCGACGTCTGACCTTCCTTATCCAGTTGCTCGGACAGGGTCACGACGTCGATCGGCATGTTCTGATCGGCCAGTTTGGCGATCGCACGGAAAATCAGACGGTGGTCATGTCGATAGAAATCGCCGTCGGAGACTTGATCGAGCACGCGCTCCCAGGCGTTGTTGTCCAGCATCAGACCACCGAGAACAGCCTGTTCGGCTTCGATGGAATGCGGCGGCACCTTCAGCGCGGCGGTTTGCAGATCGTATTGCTCAGGAGCGGAAATTTCGTTCATGGCCACTTGGTTGTTCAGAAAAACAGGGATTGAAAAACAGGAGTTACCAGAAAGACAAAGGGCACGACCTGTAAACAGGATCGTGCCCGATGTTACCGGCAAGCACCCGAGGGTGCCAGCCGACAAGTGCTGCTTAAGCTGCTACCACGACAACGCGTACGGTGGCTTCAACTTCGGCGTGCAGGTGCACGGCTACGTCGAATTCGCCTACGTTGCGGATGGTGCCGTTCGGCAGACGAACTTCGCTCTTCTGCACTTCAACGCCGGAGGCGGTCAGTGCGTCAGCGATGTCGTGAGTACCGATCGAACCGAACAGCTTGCCTTCGTCGCCAGCGGTGGCAGTGATGGTCACTTCCAGCTCTGCCAGTTGGGCAGCGCGGCTTTCAGCCGACGATTTACGATCTGCTGCTGCTTTTTCCAGCTCGGCACGACGCTCTTCGAACGCAGCCAGGTTGGCTGGGGTCGCAGCGGTAGCTTTGCCGTAAGGCAGCAGGTAGTTACGACCGTAACCAGCCTTAACGTTCACTTTGTCACCCAGGTTGCCCAGGTTGGTGACTTTTTCCAGAAGGATCAGTTGCATGTGAAAATCCTCTTAACTTTTAACCTTCACCGTTCGCGCTATCGGCATCTTTCGGTGCCGAACGACCGCGAAAATCAATCAGGCTGTCGACGATGGCCAAGACCACCAGCAACGGATAGATCAGCTGCATGAACAGCAACAGCGTGACGTACATCCCCACCAGCCAGAATCTGGCCAGTCGCTTTTGCGCCACCAGCCCGTGAATCAGGGCCAGCCCGGCGAACACCAGCGGTACGCTGCACAACGGCGTCAACATGGCCATCTGTGAACCGAGGTTCGGTCCCAGAAGCATGCACGCCAGCAGCAACATCGCCGGCAACAGCGGGAAGCGGATGGCGCGAAACTCGCGACCAAAACCACCCGGGTTGTACAACAACGCCTGCCAGTAGCGCCCGACAAGCAGGCTCAACAAGCTGACGATTTGCAACAAAGCCGCAATCAGGCCGGTCAGGACCGGTGCAATCAGGGACGCGAAACGCGTTTGTTCGTCTACCGATAACTTCTGGTAAACGTCACCGAGTAGCGACGGCATGACTTTTATCAAAGCCTGCGCCAGCATCTCGATCTGGGGACCAAAAGCCGTCCCCAACACCACTGAAAACACCACTCCCATCGCTATGCTGACCAGCAGCACGCGGTTCCAGGACTCGCTTGCGCGCAAAACCAACGCAAGGCTCGCCGATCCCAGCAGCACCAGAAGTGCCCGTGGGTCGTCGGAGTAAAGCCACCAGAGCAATGCCGGCAGCAGTCCCAGAGCAAGAACGCCCAGGGCGTCCTTCAATCCGCGCCGCAGGAGCACAAGGCATCCAGCGGCAGCACCCAACCAATACAACAACGGCAATGCCGCACATCCAGCCACTACCAGAGTGGCCTGCACGCGGCCCCGCATGATGAACTCAGCCAAGGCACGCATACATTCAATCCTTTGCTACGAGTCGACTGCCCGGTCTCAGCGGCCGTGGCTGTCGGTGTAGGCCAGCAGGGCCAGGAAGCGGGCGCGCTTGATAGCGGTGGCCAGCTGACGCTGATAACGAGCTTTGGTACCGGTGATGCGGCTTGGAACGATTTTGCCGGTCTCGGATACGTAGGCTTTCAGAGTGTTGAGATCTTTGTAATCGATCTCTTTCACGTCTTCAGCGGTGAAGCGGCAGAATTTACGACGACGGAAGAAACGTGCCATTTGATAGGCTCCTTAAAAGGTCCGTGGATTACTCGTCAGCGTTATCGCTGTTGTCGCTGTCATCACTGTCAGCGCTTTCAGCGCCTTCGTGCTCAGGACGGTCGCGACGCTCACGGCGCTCACTGCGGTTTTCTTCAGCCTTGAGCATCTCGGATTGGCCGGTAACGGCTTCTTCGCGACGGATGACCAGGTTACGGATCACTGCATCGTTGTAGCGGAAGTTGTCTTCCAGCTCGGCCAGGGCCTTGCCAGTGCACTCAACGTTCAGCATCACGTAGTGAGCCTTGTGAACATTGTTGATTGCGTAGGCCAGTTGACGACGGCCCCAATCTTCCAGACGGTGGATTTTGCCGCCGTCTTCTTCGATCAGCTTGGTGTAACGCTCAACCATGCCGCCGACTTGCTCGCTTTGATCCGGGTGGACCAAAAAGATGATTTCGTAATGACGCATGAATGCTCCTTACGGGTTGTAGCCTGCCGCTCAAAAGCGGTCAGACAAGGAGTGAATGACACTTATGGACTTGAGGACGCTAGACACGTGGGTGCCTGCCATCACAGCAAGGGGCGCAATTGTAGAGAAGGGGCGAGACAGGCGCAAGGTAATTGGTGATTATTTGAACAGTCACCATTCAAGCCACACCACAAAGCACTGTGGGAGCGAGCCTGCTCGCAATGGCGACTTAATATTCAACATTGATGCCGAATATTACACCGCTATCGCGAGCAGGCTCGCTCCCACAGGGACAACAACCGGATCAGGCTTTTTTGGCGGCAGCCTTGGCTTTGGCGCCACGCTGGCGCTGTGCTTCGAACAGGCAAACACCAGTGGCCACCGAAACATTGAGACTGCTGACGCTACCAGCCATCGGCAGGTTCACCAGATAGTCGCAATGTTCGCGAGTCAAGCGACGCATGCCCTTGCCTTCAGCACCCATGATCAGAATGGTCGGGCCGGTCAGGTCCTGGTCATAAAGGCTGACCTCGGCCTCCCCCGCCGTACCGACAACCCACAACCCGCGCTGCTGGAGTTTTTCCAGGGTGCGCGCGAGGTTGGTCACAGCCACCAGCGGAATCACTTCCGCAGCACCACAAGCGACTTTTCGTACAACCGGAGTCAAGGTTGCCGACTTGTCCTTTGGCACAATTACCGCCAGCGCTCCGGCCGCATCGGCAGAGCGCAGGCAGGCGCCAAGGTTGTGCGGGTCGGTCACGCCGTCGAGCACCAGCAACAGCGGCGCGCCTTCGGTGCGATCGAGCAGCTCGTCAAGCATCGCCTCGCCCCAGACCTGGCTCGGACTCACCTCTGCCACCACACCCTGGTGCACGCCTTCAACCCAGGCGTCCATCTCGCGGCGTTCGGCCTGACCCACCTGGACACGATTTTCGTTGGCCAGCTCGATCAACGTCTGCACGCGCGGATCACCGCGACCTTCAGCCAACCAGATCTGCTTGACGCGTTTCGGGTGGTGACGCAGCAACGCTTCTACAGCATGTACGCCGTAGATCTTTTCCAACTGACTCATGGCTTGGCCTTAGGTTTACGCGCCCCGCCGCTTTTGGCTGGGGCCGAGCCCGCTTTTGGCGGGCCTTTACGATGTTTACTCGGTTTGGCTGGCTTGCCGCCGACGGCCTTTTCAGGCGTCGACCGTCCGGTCTTTCCCCCAGACGCCGCTTTACCGCCGCTTTTCGCACCGGCCAGCAACGCCTGTTTCATTTCACGACTTTTGCGCACTTCGGCGTTTTTCGCCGCGGCATCGCTCGGACGATAGGCCTCGACAGCCTTTTCCTTCGCTGGACGACGACCGGTTTTAGCCGGCGCCGGTTCTGCGGCTGTTTTTGCAGCAGGCGCAGCGCTTTCGGTGCCGCGCTTTTTGCGACCGATCGGCGCACTGATGGTTTTTTCAGCCATCTCGAAGTCGATCTTGCGTTCGTCGAGGTCGACGCGCATGACCCGCACTTCAACGGTGTCGCCCAAGCGGAAGCTGCGCCCCGTACGCTCACCCGCCAGGCGGTGATGCACAGGATCGAAGTGGTAGTAATCACCCGGCAGCGCGGTGACGTGCACCAGGCCTTCGACGTAGATATCGGTCAGTTCGACGAACAGACCAAACCCGGTCACTGCGGTGATCACACCCGGGAACGATTCGCCCACGCGATCCTTCATGAACTCGCACTTGAGCCAGTTCACCACATCGCGGGTCGCTTCGTCGGCACGGCGCTCGCTCATCGAGCACTGCTCGCCGAGTTGCTCCAGGGCCGCTTCGTCGTACGGGTAGATGCGCGCCTTCGGAATGGTCATCGCACCGGCACGGCGAACGTGCGGGGTGTCCTGTTTCGAATGGATGACGCTGCGAATCGCCCGGTGCGTGAGCAAGTCCGGGTAGCGGCGGATCGGCGAGGTGAAGTGGGTGTAAGCTTCATAATTGAGGCCGAAGTGGCCCTGGTTATCAGCGCTGTACACCGCCTGGCTCAACGAACGCAGCATGACGGTCTGGATCAGGTGGAAATCCGGACGATCCTTGATACCGGCCAGCAGCGCCTGGTAATCCTTCGGCGACGGGCCGTCCTTGCCTTTGTGCAGGGACAGGCCCAGCTCGCCAAGGAACGCGCGCAGTTTTTCCAGACGCTCCGGTGGCGGACCATCGTGCACACGGTACAGCGCAGGAATTTCATGTTTTTTCAGGAACTCGGCAGTGGCCACGTTGGCCGCCAGCATGCATTCCTCGATCAGCTTGTGGGCATCGTTGCGTACGGTCGGACGGATTTCGGCGATCTTGCGCTCGGAGCCGAAGATGATCCGGGTTTCCTGGGTTTCAAAATCGATCGCGCCACGTACATGACGGGCCGCCAGCAACACCTTGTACAACGAATACAACTGCTTGAGGTGCGGAACGACGTCGGTGTACTCGCCACGCAGCTTGCGCGCCTCGGTGGCTTTCGGCGTTTCCAGCATGGCGCTGACTTTGTTGTAGGTCAGGCGCGCATGGGAGTGGATCACCGCTTCATAGAAGCAGTAGTCGGTCATTTCGCCGGATTTGGAGATGGTCATCTCGCAAACCATGGCCAGACGATCGACTTGCGGGTTCAGCGAGCAAAGGCCGTTGGACAACTGCTCAGGCAGCATCGGGATCACGCGCTCGGGGAAGTACACCGAGTTGCCGCGAACCTGGGCCTCGGCATCCAGTGCCGAACCGAGTTTCACGTAGCTGGAGACGTCGGCAATCGCCACGTACAGTTTCCAGCCACCGGAGAACAGACGCAGCTTGCCTGGACGGGCCTCACAGTAGACCGCGTCATCGAAGTCGCGGGCATCTTCGCCGTCGATGGTGACGAACGGCAGATGACGCAGGTCGATGCGCTTCTCTTTGTCTTTCTCTTCGACTTCCGGCTTGAGCTTGCCGGCTTCCTTGAGCACGGCATCAGGCCAGACGTGGGGAATGTCGTAGGTGCGCAGGGCAACATCGATTTCCATGCCCGGCGCCATGTAGTTACCCACAACCTCGACCACGTCGCCTTGCGGCTGGAAGCGTGGTGTTGGCCAGTGGGTAATCTTCACTTCAACGAACTGACCGATCTGCGCATTGGCGTTGCGGCCCGGCGTCACCAGCACTTCCTGCTGGATCTTCGGGTTGTCGGCAACGACAAAACCGATGCCGCCCTCTTCGAAGTAGCGACCGACGATGGTTTCGTGAGCGCGGGACACCACTTCGACGATCATGCCTTCGCGGCGACCACGACGGTCCAGGCCGGAAACACGGGCCAGGGCACGGTCACCGTCGAACACCAGACGCATTTGCGCCGGGCTCATGAACAGGTCGTCACTGCCGTCGTCCGGCACCAGGAAGCCGAAACCATCACGGTGACCGCTGATGCGGCCGAGGATCAGGTCGAGCTTGTCCACCGGCGCATACGTGCCGCGACGGGTGTAAATGAGTTGAGCATCGCGCTCCATGGCGCGCAGACGGCGGCGCAGGGCTTCGATCTGGTCTTCTGTAGTCAGACCAAACTCTTCAACCAGCTGCTCGCGGTTAGCAGGCGAACCCCGATCAGCAAGATGCTGAAGGATCAGTTCGCGGCTAGGAATGGGGTTTTCATATTTTTCCGCTTCACGAGCGGCCTCGGGATCGAGGGACTGCCAATCGGCCATTAGAGAGTTTTCACCTTGTCTATATACGGGTTAGTTTGGCATAGGCGTAATGAAACGGGAAATTTCAAGCTCAGACGACCCTTCTTGAGCCCTGTATCGAGACTGAAAAGCTGTTTTGAAGACCGCTGGCGAAATTTTCCAGGTTTTTTTGAGCCCGGGGGTTTACAGTTAAAAAGACGCTCCGTATAGTGCGCGCCATCGACGACGGACAACGTTGCCGATACTGCCCAGATGGTGAAATTGGTAGACACGCCAGCTTCAGGTGCTGGTGACCGCAAGGTCGTGGAAGTTCGAGTCTTCTTCTGGGCACCAATTTTGAGCTTGAGATTAGTTCAATTTCAAGGCTCACACAAAACCCGCGAAAGCGGGTTTTTTGCATTCAGGGTTTCTGATTTATTAAATTTAAATCAGGGGTTTACAGATCAAAATGCTCTCCGTATAGTGCGCCACATCAACAGCGGCAACGCTGAAGATGACTGCCCAGATGGTGAAATTGGTAGACACGCCAGCTTCAGGTGCTGGTGACCGCAAGGTCGTGGAAGTTCGAGTCTTCTTCTGGGCACCAATTCAGATTCAGGGTTACGACCTTGAATTTCACAAAAACCCGCGAAAGCGGGTTTTTGCGTTTCTGGCTTTCGAAATGACAGGAAGGCTTTTGTGGCGAGGGACCACCCCCTCTAGCAAAACCCTCTCAACCCCGCAAGGCGCATTTGAGAAAGAATATCGTTTATCATTGTTGCAAGTTTTTGCAATGCGACAGTGAGGAACCCTGCGAATGATGTTTCGAAATACCCTGCGCCGCGGCCTGAGCATTACCCTCCTTGGCCTGACACTCGCCACTCCCCTCACCCAGGCCGCCGATCCGGTTTCCCTGACCCTCTACAACGGTCAACACAAAGAAGTCGGTGACGCCGTTGCCAAAGCCTTCGAAGCCAAGACCGGCATTCACGTCAATGTGCGCAAAGGCAGCAGCAACCAGCTCGCCAGTCAGGTCGTCGAAGAAGGTGACCGCTCTCCCGCCGACGTGATCTACACCGAGGAATCGCCGCCGCTGAACAAGCTCGGCGAACAAGGCCTGCTGGCCAGGGCCGACGACGCCACACTGGCAGTTCTGCCCAAGGATTACGTGGCTGGCAATGGCACCTGGATCGGCGTAACCGCCCGGGTTCGCGTCGTTGCGTTCAACCCCAAGCTGATCGATGAAAAAGACCTGCCGAAGTCGGTGATGGAGTTCTCCGATCCGAAATGGCAGGGCAAGGTCGGCTTCGTACCCACCAGCGGCGCCTTCCAGGAGCAGGCCGTAGCGATCATCAAAGTGCACGGAATGGACGCCGCCGAAGAGTGGCTGACCGGTTTGCGCGCATTCGGCAAGACCTACAGCAATAACATGGTCGCGCTTAAAGCCGTGGAGAACGGCGAGGTGGCCACCGTCCTGGTGAACAACTACTACTGGTTTGCCCTGCAACGCGAAAAAGGCCAACTCGATTCAAAACTGCATTATTTCACCGGCGGCGACGTCGGCGGGCTGATCACCGTGTCCAGCGCGGCAGTCCTGAAATCCAGCAAACATCCAAAAGAAGCCCAACAATTGCTCGCCTACATGGCCAGCGAAGAAGGTCAGCGGGTCATCACCCAGACCACCGCCGAATATCCGCTGCACAAAGGCATGGAATCGGATCGCGGCCTGAAACCGTTCAGCGAACTGGAAGCACCGAAAGTCACCCCTGCCGACCTGGGCAATGCCGAAGAAGCCCTGGAACTGGAACGTGAGGTTGGCCTGAACTGATGAGCGCATCGCTATCCGCCCTCGCTGCACAGAGCGCATATGTGCCCCGGCGCAAGCGGCCGTCGATCTGGCTGCTGCTGCCGGTTCTGCTGCTGGTGGTGCTCAGCCTGCTGCCGCTGGCCTATGTCGGGCTCAAAGCCTGGCAGGCAGGTTGGGCTGAAGCCGTGCATTTGCTGTGGCGCCCCTATGTGTTTGGTCTGCTGCGCAACACCCTGGCACTGATGATCGGCGTCACACTGGCTTGCGGCGTGATCGGCCTGTCGCTGGCATGGTTGCTGGAGCGCAGCGATTTGCCGGGACGGCGGATATGGGGCGTGATTCTGTGCCTGCCGTTCGCCGTTCCCGCCTTTGTCAGCAGCTTCACCTGGGTATCCTTGAGCGCTCAGTTCGAAGGGCTGGGCGGAGCGATTCTGGTGATGACGCTTTCCAAGTACCCGCTGATTTTTCTTCCTGTGGCCGCGACCCTGCGCAATCTCGATCCATCCCTGGAAGAGTCCGCCCGCACACTGGGGCAGAATCGCCGGGGCGTGTTCTTCAAGATCACCCTGCCCCTGCTCTGGCCGTCACTGCTCGCCGGCTCTTTGTTGATTGCATTGCACATGCTGGTGGAGTTTGGCGCACTGTCGATTATCGGCCTGCAAACCTTCACTACCGCGATCTATCAACAGTTCGAACTGGAATTCAGCAACGCCAATGCCGCGATGCTTTCGGCGGTACTGCTGGTGCTTTGCCTGATGTTGCTATGGCTGGAGTTGCGAGTTCGCGGCAAAGGCCGGCATGTACGCACCGGCCAGGGCGCGGCACGGCGGGCGGAGCAGGTTCGCCTGGGACCATGGGCGTTGCCCGGGCAGCTTTACTGCCTGATGCTGGCTATCATCGGCAGCGGCATTCCCCTGGGCATGCTGGTGTATTGGCTGGCGGTGGGTTCCTCCGCTGCTTTCCCGGTGGCAGCAATCAGTGAAGCGTTACTGTCATCTCTGGCGCTGTCTCTGGGCGGCGCGGCACTGTGTCTGGTGCTGGCGGTGCCCGTCGGACTACTGGTGGTGCGCTACAAAGGCCAACTGGCGATCTGGGCGGAACGCCTGCCCTACCTGTTGCATGCACTGCCTGGATTGGTGATCGCACTGACGCTGGTGTATTTCGCCCTGCACTTTGTGCCGGTGCTGTACCAGACTTCGGCGCTGCTGCTGGTCGCCTATGCGTTGTTGTTTTTGCCGCTGGCTCAGGCACCGATTCGCACGGCACTGAACAAGGCCGCACCGCAACTGGAGGAAGCCGCGCGCACGCTGGGCGCGTCATCGTTCACCGCGTTTTGCCGAGTGACGCTGCCGATCATTTTTCCGGCGCTGGGGGCGGCGTTTGCCTTGGTGTTTCTGGATGCGATGAAGGAGCTGACGGCCACCCTGCTATTAAGTCCGACCGGGCTCAATACGCTGGCCACGGAAGTCTGGGCGCATACCGCGAATGTGGAATTCGCGGCGGCGGCGCCTTATGCGGCGTTGTTGATATTGGTGTCGGGGTTGCCGGTTTATTTGCTGACGACCCGGATGTATTTGAGCCGTTGAGATTGCCATCGCGGGCAAGCCCGCGATGGCGTCATATCTGACAACACATCAAGCCCTGAACTGCCCCAGGCTCGCCTTCAACTGCGCCGCCAAACCATCCAGCACCTTCCCACTGGCCGTGGTTTCCACCACCGCCTGAGCGGCTTTCTCAGCCTGCGCATGAATCGTCTCGACCCGACCCCGCACCGCTTGCGCGCCTTTGGCCTGATGCGCCGCTGCCTGGGTAGCCAGACCGATCGCCGCATGCACCTGCTCAACGGATGCCTGCACCGACTGCTGCAACCGCGCACTGTCACGCAATACCAGCAAGCCTTCGTTGGCCTGACGCCCAGCCTGACCAATCGCCGCCACCGCCTCACGCGCCCCCTGCTGCAACGCCACGATGTGCGCCTGAATATCGCCGGTGGAACTCTGCGTCTTGCTCGCCAGTGCCCGCACCTCATCAGCCACCACCGCAAAGCCGCGCCCGGTCTCACCGGCTCGCGCCGCTTCAATGGCAGCGTTCAATGCCAGCAGATTGGTTTGCTCGGCAATTCCGTGAATCACCGTCAGCACCACTTCAATCTGTTCACTCTGCTGCGCCAGTCGCTCAATGACTTGTGCGCCGGTATTGACCTGTCCGGCCAACTCCTCGATCAGGCTGCCGACTTTCGCCGACGTCCGGGTGTTCTCGTCGGTCGCCTGACGAATTTCCACCACCTGCTTCAACGCCGCCTGCATGGCATGGCTTTCCGACTGGGCTTCGTCAGCCATTTGTGACAAGGCACGCAGGCTTTCCGCGACCTCATCACGCTGCATCCCCGCCGCCGCGTCGGCTCCGGCGTTGCGCAACGTCATGGCACCGATTTCCACACCGGTACGCTGAGCCACATCACCCGCTTCGCGCACGATCGGCTGCAACTTATCCACAAAGCGATTGACCGCCGAGGCCATGTCGCCGATTTCGTCCTTGCTGTTGATTTGCACACGCTTGGTGAGATCGCCCTCGCCTGCCGCCAGGTCATCCATGGCCACGATCAGCATTTTCAGGCGATTGACCACACGACGCCCCAACACTATGGCCAGCAGCAGCAAAACGCCAAAACCGACTACCGCGAGGCTCACCCCGATGCGCCAGCGCAGGTTGGATGCAGCCTCCTGCACGGTAGTGGTGGTATTGGCCTTCATTTCGGATGCCGTGGTCTGCGCCGACTGCAAACGCGCACGCATGGCCGTCGCACTGTCGGCCGCCGCGCCTTTAAGGCTGTCGCCCACCAGTTGATCACCACTGGCAATCAATGCCGTAAAGCGCTTGTCCAGCGCCGCCAGGTCGGCTTCCACCGAAGCGGTCGAGACGCCCATCAGGACCTTGCCGATTTCTACGCCGTTAGGATTGATCGAAGCCTCGATGTAGAACACTGAAGGATCGTTCTTCGCTGCATCCAGTACTTTGTCCAGCGCACGCTCGCCCTGGCCCTTTTCCAGCAGCGCCTTGTTGATCGGGTTTTCCCGGTTGAGGTAGCGCGTCAGGTGCTGACCTGTGGCATCGTCATACACCACAAACAGCACGTTGGGATTGCGCTGGGCTCGACGGGCGAACTCGGACAGGGTAGGCACATCGTTGTCCCACATGGCACGAGGCGCCACGGAAGCCAGAAGCTGCGCCATATCGCCGGCGGAGTCCTTCAGGTCTTTTTCCAGGGTGGCACGCAACTGCGCCTGCTCGTCCTTCAATCGGGCGGACAAGCCTGCTGTGAGACGTTGACGGGTACTGGTGGAGAGACTGTCGAGGCTCGACGTGACTTCACGCCCCGCCTGCTCGAGCTCACCGGACAGTTTTTGACTGTCCGCACCAAGACGCACGCCAAGATCGGCTTCCAGTGCAGTCACCGTGCTCCGGGTCAGAGCAACGGCCACCAACACCTGCACCAAAAGTGCGATACCAAGGGTAACGAACACAGGCCGCAACAAACGGCTTTGTAACAGTGAGAGAACGGCCGACACTTTAAATCCCTCTGCATAGGCGCCATTAAATTGATGGCACGCCGAAAGTGACGCTTTAAGCAAAGCTGATAGCAAAGGTCATGCCGTCCGACAGGCATAAACGACAAAGGCCCCTGTTAAGGGGCCTTTGTGTTTTACATCAACAACTTATCAAGCGAACGGATGACGCAGAACGATGGTTTCGTTGCGGTCCGGACCCGTCGAAATAATGTCGATCGGCGCGCCGATCAGCTCTTCGACGCGTTTGATGTAAGCACGAGCGTTAGCGGGCAGCTCTTCCAGGGTTTTGGCACCCACGGTCGACTCGGTCCAGCCCGGCACTTCTTCGTACACAGGCTGCAGACCTACGTAGCTGTCCGCATCGGTCGGGGCAACCGCATTACCTTGCGCATCTTTGTAGCCGACGCAGATATTGATGGTTTCCAGACCGTCCAGTACGTCCAGCTTAGTCAGGCAAATGCCCGAGATGCTGTTCACATCGATAGCGCGACGCAGGATGACGGCATCGAACCAGCCACAACGACGGGCACGGCCGGTCGTCGCGCCGAACTCGTGACCTTGTTTGGCCAGGTGCGCGCCGACTTCGTCGAACAGCTCAGTCGGGAATGGGCCCGAACCTACACGCGTGGTGTAAGCCTTGGTGATGCCCAGAATGTAGTCCAGGAACATCGGACCAACGCCCGAACCGGTCGCAACGCCGCCAGCGGTGGTGTTGGAGCTGGTCACGTACGGATAGGTGCCGTGGTCGATGTCCAGCAGGGAACCCTGGGCGCCCTCGAACATGATGTCTTTACCAGCGCGACGCAGGTCGTGCAGCTCGGCCGTCACGTCCAGCATCAGCGGCTTGAGCAGTTCAGCGTATTCCTTGCACTCGGCCAGAGTCTTTTCGAACTCGATGGCTGGCTCTTTGTAGTAACCCACCAGCATGAAGTTGTGGTAATCCACCAGTTCACGCAGCTTGTCTTCAAAGCGCGGCATGTTGAGCAGGTCGCCCACACGCAGACCGCGACGTGCAACCTTGTCTTCGTAAGCCGGGCCGATGCCGCGACCGGTGGTACCGATCTTCAGCTCGCCACGGGCCTTTTCACGGGCCTGGTCCAGCGCAACGTGGAAGGACAGGATCAGCGGGCAGGACGGGCTGATACGCAGGCGCTCGCGCACCGGCACACCTTTCTCTTCCAGCTTGGTGATCTCGCGCAGCAGGGCGTCAGGTGCAACCACCACGCCGTTACCGATCAGGCACTGCACGCCCTCGCGCAGCACGCCCGAGGGGATCAGGTGCAAGACAGTTTTTTCGCCATCGATCACCAGCGTGTGACCAGCGTTGTGGCCACCCTGGTAGCGCACTACGGCGGCAGCATGTTCGGTCAGCAGATCAACGATCTTGCCTTTGCCCTCATCACCCCATTGGGTGCCCAGGACTACGACATTCTTACCCATAACACTTGTCCTCATTCGCGCAAACTTGGTGCCGGCGGCGGCCGGCAGGAAAACTCAAGAAGCCAGTGGCGAAACTTGCCAAAGCCCGTTCTGCTGAATCAATTGCCGGTCGCAGTCCGCTTCACGGGCGGCGGCCAAAGGCTGTCCAGGCAATGCCTGAACGACACGCTGACCCTCACTGCGCAACTGGCAAACCTGCTGCCAGAGTGCCGCATCCGTACTGTCAGGCATCCAGATACCGCCAGACGGTAGCTCGATTTCAGCACGCCCCAGGGTCACCAGGGTTTTCAAATCGGTGGAGAAGCCGGTTGCCGGGCGAGCACGACCGAAGTCGGCGCCAATGTCGTCGTAACGACCACCCTGGGCAATGGACTGGCCAACACCCGGCACGAACACGGCGAACACCACACCGGTGTGGTAGTGGTAACCACGCAATTCGCCCAGGTCGAAATACAGCGGCAGCTCCGGGAAGCGCGCGGACAGACGCTCGGCAATCGCCAGCAAATCGTCCAGGGCAGCCAGAACCGGCGCCGGCGCCTTGGCCAGACGCTCACGCGCAGCGGCCAGCACCTCACGGCCGCCACACAGGTCGACCAACGCCCGCAGCATGCCCGACAGATCGGCAGGCAAGCCCTCGGTCAGGGTAATGACCTCGTCGATGGCCTTGCGTTGCAACGCATCGAACAACTGCTGTTCAACTTCGCCGGACAAACCGGCAGCACGGGCCAGGCCGCGGTAGATGCCTACATGCCCCAGGTCCATGTGCACATCCGGCACATCGGCCAGTTGCAGCATGGCCAGCATCAGGCTGATGACTTCGACGTCACTGCTCGGGCTGCCGTCGCCGTACAACTCGGCACCCAGTTGAATCGGGCTGCGCGAGGACGACAAGGCGCGCGGCTGGGCATGCAGCACGCTGCCGGCATAGCAGAGACGGTTCGGCCCTTCGCGACGCAAGGTATGCGCATCGATTCGCGCCACCTGCGGGGTGATGTCGGCCCGAAACCCCATCTGCCGACCCGATTGCGGGTCGATAACCTTGAAGGTACGCAGATCCAGGTCCTGGCCCGCGCCGGTCAGCAAGGATTCCAGGTACTCGATATGGGGAGTCACGACAAACTCGTAACCCCAGCTCTGGAACAGATCCAACACCTGGCGACGCGCTACTTCTATGCGCGCCGCTTCCGGTGGCAGTACTTCTTCGATGCCATCTGGCAGCAGCCAGCGGTCTACCGTTGCCATTACGCCAATCCCCTATGATCCGGGCAGCCAGCCTTGAGGCGAGCCTTGAGTGAAGCAGAAAATGGCCGGCCCAGCGTAAACCACGCGCATGAGCGACGTGGCGAAAAGCCTGAAACGGGCTTCGCCGACCACTTTCCTCGTAAAACCTTTCGAGCCATAGCGCTCGGGCACCTGCATAAAACAGCAATCAAACGTGCAGACGCAAAAAAGCCGGGAATTTCCCGGCTGCCGCATCATACACACGTTTTCCCAAAGGATCACCCCGCCAGAGGTTTTAGCCGCCCGGCGGGGATGATTCAGGTCAACGTCGTATCAAGGCTTGGCTTTTTCCAGGTAGTGGAAGAAGTCACTGCTTGGGTCCAGGACCATGACGTCGGATTTGTTCGCGAAGCTTTCACGGTAGGCACGCAGGCTACGGTAGAACGCGTAGAACTCCTGATCCTGACCGTAGGCCTTGGAGTAGATCGCAGCGGCCTGGGCATCACCGTCACCGCGAACCTCTTCAGATTCACGATAGGCTTCAGCCAACAATACGCGGCGCTGACGATCGGCATCGGCACGAATACCTTCAGCCAGCTCGTTACCCTTGGCGCGGTGCTCGCGAGCTTCACGCTCACGCTCGGTGCTCATACGTTCGAACACACTGCGGTTTACTTCTTTAGGCAGGTCGATGGTCTTGACCCGAACGTCGACCACTTCAATGCCCAGCTCTTTTTCCGCCATCGTGTTCAACGACGCGGTGATGTCAGCCATCAACGCATCCCGCTCACCCGACACCACTTCGTGCAAGGTGCGCTTACCGAACTGGTCACGCAGACCCGATTCCAGACGACGGGACAGACGCTCGTCGGCGATTTGCTTGAGACCGGAAGTCGCGGTGTAGTAACGCTCGGCGTCCTTCACACGCCACTTGGCGTAGGCATCGACCATCACGGCTTTCTTTTCCAGCGTCAGGAAGCGCTGTGTCGGTGCATCGAGCGTCATCAGGCGTGCGTCGAATTTACGCACCTGGTTAACGTAAGGCACTTTCACATGCAGGCCTGGCTGGACATCGGTCTGAACCACGCGACCGAACTGCAGCAACACCGCACGCTCGGTCTGAGCCACGATGTAGAAGCAGTTCCAGGCAGCGATCGCCACGACGACGCCGACAATAAGGGCGATCAGCGATTTATTGCTCATCAGCGACTCTCCCGGGTACGTGCTTGCTGTTGCTGCAGATCAGCTGCCGCACGCGCATTCGCTTCATTGCTGCTGGCTGCCGCGCCGGTCACCGGAGTGCTGGTGCTGCGACCACTTTCGACCATCTTGTCCAGAGGCAGGTAGAGCAGGTTGCTCTGGCCATTCTTGTTACCGGTCACGAGAACCTTGCTGGTGTTGCTGAAGACTTCCTGCATGGTGTCCAGGTACAGACGCTGGCGGGTGACTTCAGGTGCCTTGCGGTACTCGGCGACCAGTTTGGTGAAGCGATCGGCCTCACCCTTGGCGCGCGAGACGGTTTCGTCACGGTAGCCATTGGCATCTTCAAGAATACGCTGGGCCTGACCACGGGCTTCCGGCACAACGCCGTTGGCGTAGGTTTCAGCCTGGTTACGCGAACGCTGCTCGTCTTCACGGGCGCGGATCACGTCGTCGAAGGCTTCCTGCACTTCGCGCGGGGCTGCCGCGTTCTGTACGTTGACCTGGGTGACGGTGATACCGGTGCGATACGTATCCATGAAGCGTTGCAGACGCTCCTTGATTTCGCTGGCCATCAATTCACGACCTTCGGTCAGCACCTGGTCCATGGCGGTGGAACCCACCACATGGCGCAATGCGCTGTCGGTCGCGTGCTGCAGGCTGATTTCCGGCTGATCGACGCTCAGCACGAAATCCTGCAGGTTGCTGATTTTGTACTGCACGGTCAGCGGCACTTCGACGATGTTCTCGTCTTCAGTCAGCATCTGGCCCTGCTTGGTGTACGCACGCTCACGCGTGACGTTTTCCATGTACTTTTTATCGATCGGCGGGAAATAGATGTTCAGACCCGGGCCGACCGTTTCGTAGTACTTGCCGAAGCGCAGCACAACGGCCTGCTCCTGCTCGTCGACTACATAGACCGCGCTGTACAGCCATACGGCCGCCAACACGACCAGGCCGATGCCGAGCAGACCGCCGAAGCCGCCACTCTTGCCCGAACCGCCGCCGTCATCACCACGTTTCTTACCACCACCGAACAACCCGTTCAGGCTTTCCTGCAGCTTTCGGAAGGCCTCGTCGAGATCTGGTGGTCCCTTGCGGTCGCCGTTATTGCGACGCTTGCCACCCCAAGGATCCTGATTATTCGAGTTGCCACCCGGCTCATTCCAAGCCATAGCGCTCTCCATCTGATAAAGCAAAGACGCACCCACGGCGCGCCGACCAATGCTACAGAATGCCTGTCACCACGGCACAACCGCTTTGTCAGGCTTTTATTGCAAAGTGTGTTGCTCGATGAATTCCAGCGGTTGCAAACCTTCGCGGCTCACCAGTCGATTCAACTCGGCTCGAGGCAAACGAACGGCCAGCAAACTGATGCCTTCGTCATCGTGTTCTTCCTTTTGTACCGCACCGAGTTCGAAAAACTGCGCACGCAGTCGGGCGAAGCGTTGCGGCAAGCGCAAGGTACCGACAAACAAATCACTGCCAAGCAATTCGGCAATGGCTTGCTCAAGCAATTCCAGCCCCGTGCCATCACGCGCCGACAGCCAGACCCTCTGGGGCTTGCCGTTTTCGTCGCGCTGGATTTGCGGCTCAACGCCTTCAAGCAAATCGAGTTTGTTATAGACCTCGAGGATCGGCAAGTCCTGGGCGCCAATCTCGCCCAGCACCACCATCACCTGCTCGATCTGCAACATGCGATCCGGTTCGGCCGCATCGATCACGTGCAACAATAGGTCGGAGTTACTCGACTCTTCGAGGGTAGACCGAAATGCCTCGACCAGCTTGTGGGGCAAGTGGCGAATGAAACCTACCGTGTCCGCCAGGACAATCGGCCCCAGGTCGTCCAGATCCAGACGGCGCAGAGTCGGGTCCAGGGTGGCGAACAATTGGTCAGCCGCGTAAACGTCGGACTTCGTGACGTTATTGAACAGCGTGGACTTGCCGGCGTTGGTGTATCCCACCAGCGACACGGTAGGAATATCCGCGCGCATACGGCCGCGTCGCGACTGCTCGCGCTGGCTGCGCACCTTCTCCAGCCGCCCCTTGATCTGCCGCAGGCGAACCCGCAGCAAACGGCGGTCGGTTTCCAGCTGGGTTTCACCCGGGCCACGCATGCCGATACCGCCACCCTGACGCTCAAGGTGAGTCCAGCCACGAACCAGCCGGGTGCTCATGTGGTCAAGCTGGGCCAGTTCTACCTGGAGCTTGCCTTCATGGGTACGGGCGCGTTGGGCGAAAATATCGAGAATAAGACCGGTGCGATCGATCACGCGACACTCGAAGACTCGTTCGAGGTTGCGTTCCTGACTGGGCGTGAGGACGTGATTGAAGATCACCAGATCGGCTTCTTCGGCTTTAACCAGGTCGCGCAGCTCCTCGACCTTGCCGCTGCCAATCAGGAATTTGGCGGTTGGCCGATGACGCGGCACGTTGAAAAACGCGACGGTCTCGGCGCCGGCCGAATTTGCCAACTCCTGAAACTCCTGCGGATCTTCGCGCGCCTCAGGGTCCTGTCCATCCAAGTGAACGAGGATCACTCGCTCACCACCACCGTGGCGCTCAAAGAACAAAGGAGACTCCTATCAGGCGTTACCTGGCTCAGCGTCACCGGCTTCAGATTCGGTTGCGCTAGGCAGACGAATTGGACGAACCGGCACCACTGTAGAGATAGCGTGTTTGTAAACCATTTGGCTGACGGTGTTTTTCAGCAGGATAACGAACTGGTCGAACGACTCGATCGTGCCTTGCAGTTTGATACCGTTGACCAGGTAAATGGAAACCCCAACTTTCTCTTTACGTAAAGTATTCAAGTAAGGGTCTTGTAGCGAATGCCCTTTTGACATGTGCCGCACTCCTTTAAGGATTCAATATAAAAAATAGGTAAACAGATGGCTTTGGCCGCCACACCCCCAAGGATAGACGGCAATTGCAAGGACTCAGCTCAATATGGAGATGGTCCCAAGGTATTTCAAGGCGCGCGGCAGATTGTCGCAATCCAGGCTGTCCAGCCAGTGTAAATCAGCCCAACTGCGCAGCCATGTGAACTGGCGTTTCGCCAACTGGCGCGTGGCAATGATTCCACGCTCCTGCATCTCGGCTGACGTCAGCTTGCCATCCAGGTAGTCCCAGACCTGGCGGTAGCCTACTGCACGTATAGACGGCAACCCGGCATGCAGGTCACTTCTCTTGCGCAGGGCTACGACCTCGTCAATGAATCCCTGTTCCAACATTAAAGTGAATCTTTGTTTAATTCGCTCGTGCAATACCTGACGATTTGCCGGAGCAATGGCCAAGTTCGCGACAGTATAGGGCAATTGTTGCCGTCCCGAAGCGGCTGCTTCAGTACTTTGCGCAGATTGTTGCAAGCGCAGGTCAGTCATGCTTTGACCGCTCACACGATAAACTTCCAGCGCTCGACTCAGACGTTGTGGGTCGTTCGGATGAATCCGCGCCGCAGAAACCGGGTCAAACACTGCCAATTGGTCGTGCAGGGCTTGCCAGCCAAGGCGCGCAGCCTCTTCTTCGATTTGCGCGCGGACCTCGGGATCAGCCGCCGGCATGTCCGCCAGGCCTTCGAGCAACGCCTTGTAGTAGAGCATCGTGCCGCCTACCAACAGCGGAATTTTTCCCCGCGCGGTGATATCGGCCATGGCTTCGAGGGCGTCACGACGAAAATCGGCGGCCGAATAAGGCTCGGCCGGGTCGAGAATATCGATCAACCGGTGCGGAAACTCTGCCAGAAGCTCTTTCGACGGTTTGGCGGTGCCAATGTCCATGCCACGGTAGACCAACGCCGAATCGACACTGATCAGCTCGCACGGCAGGACCTTGGTGAGTTCGATGGCCAGGTCGGTCTTGCCGGCGGCGGTCGGGCCCATCAGGAAAATCGCAGGTGGGAGCTGGCTCATCAACGACCGCGCAAGAACAGTTTGTCCAGATCGTCCAGGCCCAGTTGGGTCCAGGTCGGTCGGCCATGGTTGCATTGACCGCTGCGCTCGGTGTTTTCCATGTCACGCAGCAGACCGTTCATTTCCGGCAAGGCCAGACGCCGATTCGCCCGAACCGCACCGTGGCACGCCATGGTCCCGAGCAGTTCGTTGATGTGCGCCTGGATGCGATCGCTGGTGCCGTACTCCATCAAGTCGGCCAGAACGTCAGCGACCAGGCGGTTGGCTTCGGCTTGTTTGAGCAGTGCCGGAATCTGCCGGATGGCCAGGGTTTCCGGGCCAAGGCGCTGCAATTCAAAGCCCAGACGCTGGAACCAGGCGACGTGTTCTTCGGCGCAATCGGCTTCACGTTGGCTGACCGCCAGCGACTCCGGCACCAGCAGCGGTT
Organism: Pseudomonas reinekei; assembly: GCF_001945365.1. GTDB lineage: Bacteria > Pseudomonadota > Gammaproteobacteria > Pseudomonadales > Pseudomonadaceae > Aquipseudomonas > Aquipseudomonas reinekei. The sequence continues at coordinate 14,023 of NZ_MSTQ01000011.1, read as the reverse complement.
GGCCGCTCAAGCCTTCGCTGGCCATCGCGACCTTCAAACGCTCATACATGATCCGTTCGTGAGCGGCGTGCATGTCCACCAGCACCAGGCCCTGGGCATTTTCCGAAAGGATGTAGATACCTTTAAGCTGCGCCAGCGCGTAACCCAACGGAGGAATATCGTCCTGCCCTGCCGGCAGTGCGACGGCATTGGCCTCGGGCAGCGGTGCGAAAAACTCGCGATAGGCCGCTTGCGCTTCAGCGACCGGCACGGCGGACTGCGGACGCGGCGTGTATTGATATTGATAACCGGCGCCAGCACCTGAACCGGCAGGCGTATTGAATGAAGGCTGAGCCTGTGGCTGCTCCAGCAGCGCATTGGCTGCCAGGCGCATTTCACCCTGGGGACCGAACTCACCGGCATCCAGACCGGTAGGCCGGACGATCGCCGTCGCCACCGGTGCCGCCAGATGATCATCCGGTCGCACATCGCCCAACGCCCGGTGCAAAGTGCCGTAAAGGAAATCGTGGACCATGCGCCCTTCGCGAAAGCGCACTTCGTGCTTGGTCGGGTGCACGTTGACGTCGACACCGGTCGGATCGACTTCAAAAAACAGCACGAATGTCGGGTGCCGGCCGTTGAACAACACATCGCGATAGGCCTGGCGCACCGCGTGAGCCACCAGTTTGTCGCGCACGGCACGACCGTTGACGAAGAAATACTGCAAATCCGCCTGGCTACGGTTGAAGGTCGGCAAACCGACCCAGCCCCACAGGTGCAGGCCATTGCGCTCGATTTCGATCGGCAGCGCCTGCTCCAGAAAACCCGGGCCGCAGATGGCCGCCACGCGCCGGGCACGGGCCGCATCATCATGGGCCTCGTGCAGGCTGAGGATGGTTTTGCCGTTGTGGCGCAGGTGGAAGGCCACGTCGAAGCGTGCCAGGGCCAGGCGTCTGATCACCTCTTGCAGGTGATCGAATTCGGTTTTTTCAGTTTTGAGAAACTTGCGCCGCGCTGGGGTATTGAAGAACAGGTCACGCACTTCCACCGAGGTGCCCACCGGATGGGCAGCGGGCTGCACGCGGGGTGCCATGTCCCGGCCTTCGGTTTCCACCTGCCAGGCCTGGTCGGCATCACGGGTGCGGGACGTCAGGGTCAAGCGTGCTACGGAGCTGATCGACGCCAATGCCTCGCCGCGAAAGCCCAGACTCATTACCTGTTCGAGGTCTTCCAGATTGCGAATCTTGCTGGTGGCGTGTCGCGCCAGGGCCAGCGGCAGGTCATCGGCGGAAATACCGCTGCCATCGTCGCGCACCCGCAGCAGCTTGACCCCGCCCTGCTCCACGTCGACGTCGATGCGCCTGGCACCGGAGTCGAGGCTGTTCTCCAGCAGTTCCTTGATCACCGAAGCCGGGCGTTCAACGACTTCACCGGCGGCAATCTGGTTCGCCAGTCGCGGGCTGAGCAGCTCGATGCGCGCGCCGTTGTTCACGACCTGATTCATTCTTTGGCCGCCAGATCATTACCCGGGATGGTCAGGTGCTGACCGACCTTCAGCTCATCGCTCGACAGCTTGTTCGCGCTGCGCAAGGCGGCCGGGGACACCTGATAACGCACGGCGATCATCGCCAGCGTCTCGCCCGGGCTGACGCGGTGGTCACGCGGACCCTGGGCGATCTTCCCGGAGTCACGCAGCCAGGCAATGTAAGTGCCTGGTGGCGGGTTCTGCTGGAAGAACTGGCGCACGCCGCTGCTGATCGAACGCGCCAGCGCTTGCTGGTGGCTCGAAGCCGCGAGTTTCGAGGCTTCGTTGGCGTTGGAGATGAACCCGGTTTCCACCAGGATCGACGGAATGTCCGGCGACTTCAACACCATGAACCCGGCCTGTTCGACACGCTGCTTATGCAGCGGCGTGACCCGGCCAATGTTGCTCAAGACTTTCTGGCCGACGTTCAGGCTGGAGGTCAGGGAGGCGGTCATCGACAGATCGAGCAGCACGCCGGCGAGCATCCGGTCCTTGTCATCGAGGCTGACGTTGCCGGCACCACCAATCAAGTCGGAACGGTTTTCGCTGTCGGCCAGCCAGCGGGCGGTCTCAGAAGTGGCGCCGCGATCAGACAGGGCAAACACCGAAGCACCGAACGCAGCGGCCGAAGGCGCGGCGTCGGCGTGAATCGAAACGAACAGGTCGGCGCCCTTCTTGCGGGCGATTTCGGTACGGCCACGCAACGGGATGAAATAGTCGCCGGTACGGGTCAACTCCGCGCGGAAGCCTTTCATGCCGTTGACCTGGCGTTGGGTTTCGCGGGCGATCTGCAGCACCACGTCTTTTTCACGCTGACCGCGAGAGCCGGACGCACCCGGGTCTTCGCCACCGTGGCCGGCGTCGATCACCACAATGATGTCGCGCTTGCCGGCCGGGGCTGGCGGCAACTTGATTGCAGGCTCCGCCGGCGTAACCGGTACGGCAGGCACCGTGGCGACCGACGGCGTCGGTGCAGGCGGCGGCGCGGCATCAGCCGGGTTATCGAACAGGTCGACCACCAGTCGGTTGCCGTACTGGGCATTGGGGGCCAGGGAGAAACTTTTCGGCGTAACCGCCTTTTTCAGGTCGATGACCACCCGCAGGTCGGTCGGCGTACGCTGAGCCGAGCGCATGGCAGTGATTGGCGTATTGGAGGTGTTGACATTCAGCGGCGCGCCAAGACTTGCCCCATTGATGTCGATGACCAGACGGTCGGGCGCCGACAGGGTAAACACGCTGTGCTGCACGGGACCTGTCAGGTCAAACACCAGCCGCGTGTTGTCCGGCGCCCGCCACAGGCGAACACTGCTGACCTTCGTCTCGGCCACAGCGTCGACGGTCACCGCCAAAAACAACACCCCAACGGCAGCAACCAACGCGCGAAAGCGCATACCTAACCCCATCATTTATTTGGATTCCAATGCCAAAGCGGCACACCAGGCTTCGCCACGCGAACCCTGGGATAAAATTTTCAGCGAGCGTCCGCTGTCTTGCGGGCTAATGGTAATGGTCAGGTCAGGCTTTGGCAAAAAGCCTGCACCTTTATCGGGCCACTCGATCAGGCACAACGCATCGTCTTCGAAGTAGTCGCGAATACCAAGGAATTCCAGCTCTTCAGGGTCGACCAGGCGATACAGGTCGAAATGGAAGGCGCGAATGTCACCGATTTCGTAGGGTTCAACCAAGGTGAAGGTAGGACTTTTCACCGCCCCGACATGACCCAGGCCACGGATGATGCCCCGGGAGAGCGTGGTTTTGCCCATGCCAAGATTGCCTTCCAGAAAAATCAAACCGTGCCCTTGAGTCGTTTGAGCGATACGCGCGCCAAACGCGGTCATCGCTTCTTCATCAGCCAGGTACAGGGTTACTTCAGACACGGTGCTTGCTCCTCCATCAACTGACGAATGGCTGGTATCAGATCACTGGCCGCCAGCCCACGGCCGAATTTACCTTGCCGGGCCCCGGCATTGGCATGCAGCCAGACCGCCAGGCAGGCCGCGTCGAACGTCGCCATGCCCTGGGCCAGCAACGCGCCGACCAAACCGGCCAGCACATCGCCCAAACCGGCGGTGGCCATTGCCGGGTGCCCTTGATGACAGACCGCCAACCGTCCGTCAGGACTGGCGATTAAACTCCCGGCACCTTTGAGCACAACGACAGCTGTGTATTTTTTGCTCAACGCATGGGCCGCCCCAGGTCGATCAGCCTGGACCTGCGCGGTGCTGATCCCCAACAACCGCGCGGCTTCACCCGGATGCGGCGTGATCACGCAATCCTTCGGTAGCGCCACGCGCTCCTCGGCGAGCAGGTTCAGCGCATCGGCGTCCCAGACTTGCGGCAACGGTGCGTTGGCGGCGGCGGACAACAGGCTGCGCCCCCACGCAGCTTGACCGAGTCCGGGCCCGACGACCAATACGGAAACCTTTTGAAGCAATCCCATCAACTGATTGGCTGATGAGGTGCCCAGCACCATGGCTTCGGGGATTCTCGCCAGCGCGGCAGGCACATGTTCGCTGCGGGTCGCCACCGACACCATGCCGGCGCCGCTGCGCAGCGCACTTTGCGCACTCAGCAGGATCGCACCACCGAATCCGCGATCGCCGCCGATCAGCAAGACATGGCCGAATCGGCCTTTATGGGAGGCCGGTGTACGGGTGGCCAGACGCGGAAGATTACTGGCTGACAGACGACGGGCACTGGTTGGCGCGCTTTCAAGCAGTTGCGGGTCGGCGTGCAGATCATTGAAAACCAGCTCGCCCACCACATCCGCCGCATCGCCGGTGAACAATCCCAGTTTCAAGCCAATGAACGTGACGGTCAGTTCGGCCTGCACTGCATTCCCCAAGATACGACCGGTATCGGCGCACAGCCCTGAAGGGGTATCCACCGCCACCACCGGCAGCCCGACGGCATTGATCGCGTGGATCGCGCTGCGGTACGGCTCGCGCACGTCGCCGGTCAAACCGGTGCCGAGCAAGGCGTCCAGCACGATGCCGCGCAACCCGGACTGAGCCGTCCAGGTTTCGATAAGGATTTTTTCAGAGACGGCCTCGGCGTGGGCCAGTGCCGCGTCGCCCTGCAAACGCTGCGGGTCGCCGACCGCCAGTACCCGCACCGACCATCCCGCGCGGCGGGCCAGCACAGCCACCAGATAGCCGTCGCCGGCGTTATTGCCATGACCGGCCAGCACGCTTAACTCGCCCGCTGTCGGCCATTGGCGGACCAGTGCACGCCAGGTCGCACGCGCCGCGCGCTGCATCAATTGGAAACCCGGCGTACCCGCCGCGATCAGGCTCGCATCGAGTGCTCGCACCTGGGCGGCGCTGTACAGCGCGTCGGGTAATTCATCTTTAGTGTGCGGCATGCGTCTTCGGGCTCCGATGTCTGGCAGAATTATACGCACCTCAGCTCCGGTTTCTCTCGCCTCATGCCTGCTATTACCACAGACCTGCCCGCCCTCGCCCAATCCATCAAGGACTGGGGCCGTGAGCTGGGCTTTCAGCAAGTTGGCATCAGCGGCCTCGACCTGGCCGAGCATGAGCAGCATCTGGAGCGCTGGCTCGAAGCCGGCTACCACGGCGAAATGGACTACATGGGTGCCCACGGCAGCAAACGCTCACACCCCGAAGAACTGGTGCCGGGCACGTTGCGCGTGGTGTCGCTGCGCATGGACTACCTGGCCGGCGATACGCACATGGCGAAAGTGCTGGCCCAACCGGAAAAAGCCTACGTCTCGCGTTATGCCCTGGGTCGCGATTATCACAAGCTGATCCGCAAACGCGTGCAGCAACTGGCGGACAAGATTCAGGCCCAGATTGGCCCGTTCGGCTTTCGCGCCTTTGTCGACAGCGCGCCCGTGCTGGAAAAAGCCATCGCCGAACAGGCCGGCCTGGGCTGGATCGGCAAAAACACCCTGGTGTTGAATCGCAAGGCTGGCAGCTATTTCTTTCTCGCCGAACTGTTCGTCGACTTGCCCCTGCCGGTGGACCCGCCCCACGCCACCGAACACTGTGGCCGCTGCAGCGCCTGCCTGGACATCTGCCCGACCAACGCCTTCGTCGGCCCTTACGTGCTGGACGCCCGACGCTGTATTTCCTACCTGACCATCGAACTCAAGGGCGCCATTCCCGAAGACCTGCGCCCACTGATCGGCAACCGGGTGTTCGGTTGCGATGACTGTCAGATCGTTTGCCCATGGAACCGCTTTGCCCGTCCGACCGGCGAAAGCGATTTCAAGCCACGCCACAACCTGGACAACGCAGGGCTGGCGGAATTGTTCATGTGGGACGAGGACAAATTCCTCAGCAGCACCGAAGGTTCGCCACTGCGCCGCACCGGTTATGAAAACTGGCTGCGTAATCTGGCGGTGGGCCTGGGCAATGCGCCTTCAACGATTCCGGTACTGGAAGCGTTGAAAGCGCGGCGGGATTATCCGTCTGAGCTGGTGCGAGAGCACGTCGAATGGGCGCTGAAGCAACATGCCAAGCGTCAGGCTTCGTCGTTGTAAACGAATTTCGGCATTTCCCAGTGGAACCGGATTGCCAATAGTCGCAACAGGAAACCACCGAACAGCGTGATCAGAATCGCCTGCTCTCCCGGCAAATTCAGGTAAAGGCAAAGCATGTAACACCACGCCGCGGCGAACGAGACACTGGCGTATAGCTCACGGCGGAAAATCAGCGGAATGTCGTTGCAGAAGATGTCCCGAAGGATGCCGCCGAATACCCCGGTGATCACGCCACTAACGGACGCGACCAACATGCCATGGCCCATTTCCAGGGCGGTCATGCAGCCGATCAGGGTGAACGCCACCAGACCCACGGCATCGAGCACCAGAAACAACGAGCGCAGATGACGCATCCAGCGTGCGGTGAACACGGTGAACATCGCTGCGATGGTGGTCAGGACCAGATATTCCGGGTGTTTGACCCATGTCAGCGGATAGTGGCCGAGCAGCACGTCGCGCACCGAACCACCGCCCAGCGCCGTGACGCACGCGATCAGCACCACGCCGAACCAGTCCATGCCACGACGCCCCGCAGACAGGGCGCCGGTCATGGCTTCGGCGGTGATGGCGATCAGGTAGAGCATCAGCAACATGGTGGCGATCCTTGCAAAAAGCCGCGCAGTCTACTCACTTCCCCAAGGCACCAAAAGAGGGCACCACTACTTGTAGGAGCCGGCTTGCTGGCGATGGCGTCCTCAATGGCCCCATCGCCAGCAAGCCGGCTCCTACAGGTCGGATTCCAGGATCAGAACTTGATGAAGTGTTTGCGGTAATGCTGCAACTCGGCGATCGATTCGCGGATGTCGTCGAGCGCCAGGTGGGTGCTGCCCTTCTTGAAGCTGTCGCGCACGTCCGGCGCCCAGCGTGCGGCCAGCTCTTTGAGCGTGGACACGTCGAGGTTGCGGTAATGGAAATAGCTTTCCAGGGATTTCATGTGCGTATAAAGGAAGCGACGGTCCTGGCAGATGCTGTTGCCACAGATCGGCGACTTGCCCTTCGGCACCCACTTTTCCAGAAACGCGATGGTCTCGGCTTCGGCTTCGGCCATGCTGATACGGCTGTCGCGCACGCGCTGGGTCAGGCCGGAGTTGCCGTGGGTGCGGGTATTCCATTCGTCCATACGGGCGAGGACTGCGTCGCTGTGGTGGATGGCGATCACCGGACCTTCGGCCAACGTGTTCAGGTCACTGTCGGTAACGATGGTGGCCATTTCGATGATGACGTCGTTTTCCGGATCCAGACCGGTCATTTCCAGGTCGATCCAGATCAGGTTCTGCGAATTTTGCATGTGTCGGCTCCTAGGCAATGCTGCGCAGTTTAGCCTAGCCCGGTGGCTGGGCGTGCTAAACTCGCGGCCGTTTTACCTAATCGCTGCATTCTTGATACGGAACACCCATGGCCAAACGCCAACTCAATCGTCGTCAAAACTGGCGCATCGAAAAGATTCAGGGCGAGCGCGCTGCCCGCGCCGCCAAACGCGAGTCCTCGGCTGTCGAGGCACTTGAGGGTGGCGACCTGGGTCCGGAACAGCACGGCCTGGTGATCGCGCACTTCGGTGTGCAGGTCGAGGTCGAGGCCCGCGACGGCGAGTTGGCCGGCAAGGTGTTCCGTTGTCACCTGCGTGCCAACCTGCCGGCGCTGGTGACGGGCGATCAGGTTGTCTGGCGTGCCGGCAACCAGGGCATCGGTGTGATCGTGGCGCAACTGCCGCGCAACACCGAACTGTGCCGTCCGGACAGCCGTGGCCAGCTCAAGCCGGTTGCCGCCAACGTCGACATGATCGTCATCGTTTTCGCACCACTGCCTGAGCCCCACGCCAACCTCATCGACCGTTATCTTGTCGCCGCCGAACACGCGGGCATCAAGCCGCTGTTGCTGTTGAACAAGTTCGACCTGATCGATGAGCACAACGCCCCGGCGCTCAATGCCCTGCTGGCGGTTTACCGCACGCTCGGCTATCCGGTGCTGGAAGTGTCGGCCCATCACGGCAACGGCATGGAGCAACTGCAAAAGCAGTTGGACGGACGCATCAGCGTGTTCGTCGGCCAGTCCGGCGTCGGCAAGTCGTCGCTGGTCAACAGCCTGCTGCCGGAAGTCGAAACCCGCGTCGGCCCGTTGTCCGAGCTGTCCGGCCAGGGCACTCACACCACCACCACCGCGCGGCTGTTCCACTTCCCCGGTGGCGGTGAGCTGATCGACTCCCCGGGTATCCGCGAATTCGGCCTGGGCCATGTCAGCCGTGCCGACGTCGAGGCCGGTTTCATCGAGTTCAACGACCTGCTAGGCACCTGCCGTTTCCGCGACTGCAAGCATGACCGCGAACCCGGTTGCGCGCTGCTCAAAGCCCTCGAAGAGGGCCGCGTGCAACAGCAACGGATGAACAGCTACCGCTCGATCATCGCCAGTTTGCCGGAAAACGGCTACTAAACAGTCGCGTCCACCGCCCCTGGTCCAACGGGGCGGTGAGTTGCCGGTTCTGCTGTTTAATTCCCCCAACCACTTAACTATCAGACCTTTCTGTAGGGCGTCTGCGCGCGCACCTGTAGGGCATTTCTCTTTAACGCTCAGCCCCTTGTGGCCGCCAGCCAATGGCCTAAGTTCAAGCCCTCTTCGCACTTCTGCGACACCGAGGGACACCCATGCAGACCTACCATTTGTTCATCAGCCATTCGTGGACCTATCCTCACGCCCACGACAATCTTGTGCGCCTGCTCAATGCGCAGCCGGATTTCACCTACAAGAACTTTTCGGTCCCGACTCACAACCCGATTGTCGACGCCAAAACCGACAAGCAGCTCGAAGTGGCTCTGGAAAACAAGATTCGTCCGTGCTCGGCGGTGTTGATCATGGCCGGGATGTATTCCACCTACAGCAAGTGGATCAACAAGGAAATCGAAATTGCCAGGCGCATGGGCAAGGTGATCATCGCCATCAAGCCGTTTGGTGCCGAGCGCATTTCCACGGTGGTACGCAACGCCGCCCATGCCGAGTGCGCGTGGAACACCAAGAGCATCATCAGCGCCATTCGCCTGCACACGGCGGTGTAACCATGCGCAAGGGACTGTTTATCGGGATCAACGACTACACCCATGTCTCGCGCCTGAGCGGTTGCAGCAACGACGCCATGGCCATGGCATCTGTGCTGAAGACTGACGCCAATGGCGATCCGAACTTCAAGAACGTCGTGCTGACCTCCGCCGAGGATTACCTGAGCCGGGAAAAACTCGAAGACCAGATCCGCGAATTATTCTCCGGGGACTGCAATGTGGCGCTGCTGTATTTTGCCGGTCATGGCAGCTTTGACACCGACACCGACGAAGGCATGTTGATCCCGCAAGACTACAAGAGCGCCAAGGACGGGATTCGCCTCAGCGATATTCTCAACTGGGCGAGCAAAGCGACGAGGATCAAAAACAAGGTGATCATTCTCGACTGCTGCCAGAGCGGCTCGGCCGGCGAACTACGCGCCTTGCGCAGTGAAAGCAGCGTAGTGGACGAAGGCATGACCATTCTCACCGCCTGCAAAAAAGAGCAACCAGCCATGGAAGGCGGGCAGCATGGCGTGTTCACCGGCTTGTTGCTCCAGGCCTTGCACGGTGGCGCCGCGAACATCCTCGGCAAGATCACCCCCGGCAGCCTCTATTCGTTTGTCGACAATGCGCTCGACGCCTGGGAGCAGCGCCCGGTGTTCAAGACCAACGTGTCGCAGTTCATCTCCCTGCGCGAAGTGTCGCCGCTGATCCCCAAGGAAATCCTGCGCAAGCTGCCCGACTGGTTTGCCGAAGCGGAATCGGTATATCCCCTCGCCCCGAGCTTTGAGCCCACCGAGCCTGAATTCAACCCAGAGCACGGCGAGGTCTTCGCGCAACTGCAAAAGTGCAATCGTCACAGCCTGATCGAACCGGTTGACGCCGAACACATGTATTACGCCGCCATTCACTCCACCGGCTGCCGCCTCACCGCGCTCGGCGCCTATTACCGCGAACTCGCGATCAAGGGACATTTCTGATGCCAGTGTTTATCAGCTACCGCCACATGGATCGCGCCCATGCGGTCAACATCAACACCCGCCTGATGCAGGCCAACATCAAGACCTACCTCGATGTGCTGGACGCCGAATCCCAGACCACCGACGACATCACCGGGGTGATCACGCGCAACATCAGTGAATGCACGCACCTGCTCGCCGTGGTATCGGAAAAAACCGCGCTGTCGTGGTGGGTGCCGTTCGAAATCGGCGAGGCGACCATCACCAACCGACGCATTTGTTCTTTCAAGACCGGCCCGACAGAACTGCCGTTGTATCTCGACAAATGGCCGAAGCTGACCAGCAACAGAGACATTGAGTTTTTCATTGACGCCTATCGAAACGAATCGACCATCAAGCGATCGATGTCACTGGAGTCGGTGAACGGCAGCGAGTCTGTGCGCAGCGTCAACAGGACGAATGCGGATCGATTCCATACGGATCTCAAGTCCAGAATCATCCGTGGATTTTAATAGTCCGCGCGCACAAAGAAGCCGACATCGCTGTCGGCTTCTTTGTGCACAAAACTGAAGCCACCCGACGCTGCACAACTTTCGACCTAGACCACTTGCACATTCCGGGCAGTGCTCGCTACGCCATGACAACCACAGGCCAGGAGATGGCCCTCCAATACAACCGGAATGCCATTCATACGCCGGCGCGGATGCCCTTCGACGAAGGCAAACTCGCCCAGATGCAGCGGGCAGTAAGCCTTGTCGCCCAACACCGCCGGGGTTTTTCCATTGAGGGTATGCGTGCCCTTGAGCTGGCAGGAGACTACTTCGCCGCCGCTACTTGTAGCGTCACTCAGGCAGATGGGGTGCTTCATGGTTTGGGTACTCCGCCGCTAGGCGACCCGAATTTGAAAGGGTCGGCGCCTCGGTTCTTGCGGTTTTTCTCTTTGCGGGCCTCGCTCGGAGGGCGGATCATTTGCACCGTCAGGCTGCCATCTGCACCGGCGTAAACCACCGCACTGGTTCCACCGTCCAGATAGCTCGCGATGGTGGCCAGGTTGATCTCCACCAGCGCACTACTCACCCCGGTATTCCCCAGGCGTCGCCCGATGTTGTATCCCTCGTCGACATTGCCCAACTCGATGCCGTGGCCGTCGGTATTCAGGCCGTGCAAGGCAAGGGTCAGGGCGATTTCAGCTTCTTGATTGTCGGTGGTGTCGTAGAACACACGCACCGGCTTATGCCCTTCGGGCAGGGTATCCAGCGCCTGCAACCAGCCGGCTTGCAGCGCCTTGGCCTGCAATGCCGGTTTGAGCCGTTTGCCGTGTTCATCCTGCATCGAGACCTTGATCGGGCGATGCAAATAACCCAGCACCGGCGCGGCGTCGAACTCTTTGACCTGGTGCTGGGCCCAGCGGATGGGTAGCCATGGCGAAGGTTCGAACTCTCCGGGGCCGCGGTTGCTGATGGTTTGCCAGAGGGTGGGGAGTTGGGATTGCCAGTAGGCGGTGGACATGGTGGTAGGCGCATAGGGCGCCTCTAATGCATTGGCACGTGCTGCGGTTTCGTACCAATCGGTAAATGCTCGATCACGGTCCCAATAGAAAGCCCAGAGGTTGCCCAAATCAGTGTCCTTGTTCTGGTTGTCCTCACGTTCGTGGGTGGCATAACGACGAATGTACCGATCCACACGATCCGAGCGGGTGACCAGCAACCCGGCCATGCTCTCGTAGACCGTCGGGACGACATGACCGTTCTGCAATCCCGGAGTTCCTATAACCCGCAATCCGTCTCGCGTGACGTCGCCATCCTCGCTCACGATCAAGGCCTGGGGCACTTCTGGGTTGTCATCGAAGAACTGGAACAATCGCTCGATCATGCCCTGGGCATGGGTTGTGTTTTCTGCGTCTTGCCACAAAAACAGCGTGACCCCGAGCGTGGCGGCGTTGCGCCCGTTGAGAATATTATCCGCAGCTCCTGTATCTGACGGTTGCTTGGGCGGCGCGATGGAAAACACCGGGATTGGCCAGTACGCTACTGACCCGCTTGCTGAATGCTTGAACGTAACTCGTACATTAATATCCCTCGTGATTTTCCGAGAACTCAAAGAAGAATCGTAATCCTTGGGGTCTCGTGAATAGATTGAAGTGAAGTTGTTGTTCGTTTTTTTTGTTTCTCTCCATATCGATGATTGATGCCAATCATCAACAGCCAGCCCCACCCCGCGGATTTCCAAGGCATATGTCCGCACTTGCGTGGCTTGCCGCTCGGCGATTTGCGCCACGACGTTGGCTTTGTAAGCAGCGAGCCCCGCTTTTTCACTGGCCACGGCTTTGCCCCACCAGTGAACGCTGAAGATCAGCAGCAAGGGCCCCAAAATAGCGGCGATTCCCCAGCGCATTACCGGGTTCATGTCACGAAGTTCCATATTGAGTTCCTGTGCCTTGATTTGGACAAGCCAGACGAAGCCGAGCCAAAGGATCAGCAGTACGCCGGCGATCCAGAGGTAGGGTTTGAGTTTCGGTAAAGTCCGGGTTCGGTGTTGAGGATTGCTCACAAGGCTCCTCCTTTTTTTGAGTTACCAGCAAGCAGGGAGGGCGGTGTTAGAGAGACCAGGTCGGAGGGTGGAAAAGTGCCTTTGTCGTAATACAAATGACTGGCCCTTACTAACAACTGAGCCTCAGCACTAAGTCGTGACCATCCTGGTAATCGTCCGACTTGATCGAATAGTGTTTTGTCCATCTTCCAATCCGCAATCGCCACCAACACCTCGCGCATCCGCGGGTCGTCAAGGCAATGCGCCTGGCCAATGGCAATGTCCATCGCCGTCACCCAGCGCTGGTTTTCCGGACTGCGCAGGATCGCCGAGTGATAGGAATTGGCACCCCATTCACGTTGGTCACGCTCCATGCGTGCCCGGGCTTCGCGCGGGGTTTCCTCGCGCTCGTGGAAAGAACTGGTGCGAGTGCGGGCCGCGCCTTTGCGGACGGCGCGGGTGTGGTCCTCCGGGTCTTCGGTTAATCCGTTAAACCGCGCCAGCGCTTCCTGCTGCGTGGTGTTGGGCGCGTCATATTCGGCGGGCATCCTGATCCACAAAAAGGTCGCGGCGTCTTTGCCCAGGGCGATGCTTTTGGCAACTTCATCGGGTTTGTCCAGGCCGGCAGTGGTCGGGCTGCCCTGGATGGCTTCGCCGCCAAACATCTGCGGCGCATGGGGCGGGGTCAGGGCCTCGGCATTGATCAGGCGTTCCTGCCCCTTGGCGATCGGCGCTTGCGAAGCCACGCCGATGAGCATGGACGCGCCCGGGTAACGGTGCTCGCCCGGCGCGCGAATGAATTCAGGCTGCGGCGATTTACCCACCAGCACCGGCTCGCCGTCGCGCTGGCGCTTGGTCCACAGCCGTTGGTAAAAGCCGAGGGATTGCAGGGCCGTCATTGCCGGTCGTCCATCCGGCGTGGCATCGGGCACGCCGTAGGTGCCAATGCCTTGCACATCATCCAGCGCCACGGTGGTGTCATCCGGGCAAAAATACACATACACCTTGCCGCGATTGTCGCGCTCGGGAAAAACCGTGTGGTTGCCGATTTTATCGGGCCGGCTACCTTGCGTCGGCGACCAGCGAGGGCCGCTGCGCCCGCCATAGGTCTTGATATCCCGGAGCGCGGACAACGGTGGCTGCGCATGAGGGGTTTGCGTCACCGCGCTGACAATACCGATCAGTGTGGCGAGGGTGTCATGGTCTTTGGGCGTGACCTTGGGCAGTACGCTGTAAGGCGAGTCCACGAGAATGAGGGTGTCGGCGCAGCGCTGGCCCTTGTCCATCAACAGGGCCTGCGCCAACAGCGCGATCAAGGTGCCCTGGCTGTGGCCCATGATGCTGATGGTTTCATCGGGTGATACCCGGCGAATCTCACGGACCAGCATCGCCAGCCGGTGCGCGGCGAACACAAAGTAATGCCGCAGCGGTGCGTTGGCGAAGAGCAGGTAATTGTTCGGGCTCAAACGCTCCACGGCGCCGGTTTTCACGTTGG
>NZ_MSTQ01000010.1 GCF_001945365.1 Pseudomonas reinekei | reverse complement strand
CCTGCCAGCTCAAGGGCACGCATACCCTCAATGGAAAAACCCCGGCGGTGTTGGGCGACAAGGCTTACTGCCCGCTGCATCTGGGCGAGTTTGCCTTCGTCGAAGGGCATCCGCGCCGGCGTATGAACGGCATTCCGTTTGTATGGGAGGGCCATCTCCTGGCCTGTGGTTGTCATGGCGTGGCGAGCACTGCTCAAAATGTGCGGGTAGGGTAAAAATTAAACAAAAAAAAGCCCGCGGGAGGGCGGGCAAACCGTAGTTTCTTGAATGAGCGAGGCAAATGTACAGGGTGTGGCTTCGAGGTGGGGTGAAGAAAAGTTCATGTGGATGAACGCCCGGGTCAGAAGCCTTGGTGCGCTCAAGGCAAATGATCCGCCGCAAAGTCAGCCTCCGAACGCGCACGCAAACCGGCGTACCCGGATGACTTGGGCGAAACGCATCCGTATTGGATAAAAATGCGGTCGGACGCGATCAGCCTGTTGTCGTCCTTCGCAGGGTGCCAGCCAAGTTGACGCTGCAAAGGCGTTTTAATTTCATCTTGGCGCTCTAGAGTGGCTACGCTGGGTAGCGCTCCGGTGAGCCACTGGATCCTGTTCATAAGTCATTGAGGTGGGGCAACGCCAGGTTGTACCTTAATGATCAAAATGGATCCATTTTAGGCGTCAATAAAGTGACGAATAATCGCGATCAGATGCCGTGCGGCGGCAAAGTAGACAACCTATTGACAGTATCGGTTTGTTCTCCCATTATCGGCCGCGCTTTGATGGCTTTGCGCCATAAAAATGTCGGTGGTGACTGGGCAGTTTCCCAAGTTTCGCAACCGTAATACGATGACAAATGCCCACACCGTCAGCGGCCTCTTTTAACGAGTATCCGCTTGAATATTCAGGAAGAAATTTCATGTTCGTTGAGCGCGTACTGGTCACTGGCGGAGCCGGATTCATTGGATCGCACCTTGTGGAAGCGTTGCTGGCCAAAGGGTATAAAGTTCGCGTTCTGGATAACTTGTCCACCGGCAAAGTCAGTAACTTGCCCATGGACAACGCCAATCTGAACCTGGTCATCGGCGATGTCGCGGACAGCGCCGCCGTGGCCCAGGCCATGCGTGATTGCAGTGCCGTCGTACATTTGGCGGCAGTGGCTTCGGTGCAAGCATCGGTGGACGATCCAGTCAGTACGCATCAAAGCAACTTCGTCGGCACTCTCAACGTTTGCGAAAACATGCTGAAGGCCGGGATCAAGCGCGTCGTGTTTGCCTCCAGTGCTGCCATCTATGGCAACAACGGCGAAGGATCGGCCATCGACGAAGACACGCCAAAATCGCCGCTCACGCCCTATGCCAGCGACAAGTTATCCAGTGAGCACTACCTGGATTTCTATCGCCGCGAGCACGGCCTGGAGCCGGTGATCCTGCGCTTCTTCAACATCTTTGGCCCACGCCAGGATCCGTCTTCGCCGTACTCCGGGGTGATCAGCATTTTCACCGAGCGAGCGATGAAGCAGCAGCCTGTGTCGATTTTCGGTGATGGCGAGCAGACCCGCGACTTCGTCTACGTTCTGGACCTGGTGAGCATTCTGCTGCAAGCCGTGGAGACCACCGAGCCGCGTCCCGGTGCGGTGAACGTCGGTCTGAGCCGCTCCACCAGCCTCAATGATTTGATCGCTGAACTGGGGGCTGCCACCGGCAATCCTTTGAAGGTGAATAATCAGGCGCCACGTCAAGGCGACATTCGCCATTCGCGCGCCAATAATGCCCGCTTGCTTGAGCGCTTCAAGCTTCCGGAACCGACTTCCATCGGCAACGGTCTAGCGCAACTCATCCGCAGTTTGTAACTCGGTCTGCTTTACTGTCCGACGCACAATCAGTACTGATCAAGTCATTTCAAGAGTGAGTTATGGAAATCGTTTTTCGCAGGACGCGTGTCCGCTCGGTCGCCAAGCGACTGTTAGCCGCTCTGGCGCTGTGTGTGGGTGGACCTGCCGTGCAAGCCGCGGTTTTGACTCCACCCTCCAGCGTGGCCTTTTGGTATGCCGATGAGCCGCCGATCTCTGAACTGGCCCAGTTCGACTGGGCAGTTGTCGAGCCGGGGCACATGACAGCGAGCGATGTCAAAACGTTGCGCAAGCTGGGCAGTGAGCCGTTTGCTTATGTGTCTGTGGGAGAGTTCGACGGCTCAAAGGCTGACATCACCAAGGCCGGCCTGGACAAGGCGGTCTCTCCGGTGCGAAACGATTCGTGGAACAGCCAGGTCATGGACCTTACGGCACCGGCCTGGCGCGAACATTTGCTCAGGCGTGCCAAGCAGCTGCAAGCCCAGGGTTATGGCGGACTTTTTCTCGATACCCTCGACAGTTTCACTCTACTGCCAGAAAAGTCACGTGAAGCACAGCGTGCCGGCCTTGCCAGTTTTCTGCGTGAGCTGCACAAGCAGCAGCCAAAACTGAAGCTGTTTTTCAATCGTGGCTTTGAAGTGCTGCCGGAGCTCGACGGCGTGGCGGCAGCGGTAGCTTTCGAGTCGCTGTACGCCGGTTGGGATGCCGCCGCCAAGCGATATCGACCCGTGCCGGAGGCGGACCGCCAATGGCTGCTGGGCCAGCTGCAACCGTTGCGTGCCAAGGGCATTCCACTGGTGGCGATCGACTATTTGCCACCGGAACGACGTGAGGAGGCCCGCAAGCTGGCCAAGCGTTTGCGCGATGAAGGTTTCATTCCTTTTATCAGCACCCCAGACCTGAATTCGATGGGTATCAGCAACATCGAAGTGCAGCCTCGACGTGTCGCGTTGGTTTACGACCCGCGCGAAGGTGACCTGGCTGATAATGCCGGTCATACCTATCTCGGCGGGCTGCTCGAATACCTCGGGTATCGCGTCGACTACCTGCCTGCCAACAGCGCCATGCCGGAATATCGCTTCAGTGGCTTGTATGCCGGGGTGATCACATGGATGACCAGCGGTTCGCCGCAAGACGCTGCGGCGTTCAACCGCTTCATTAGCGCGCGTCTGGACGAGCACGTGCCGGTGGTTTTTTTCTCCGGTCTGCCGATCGAAGACCGGGTCCTGCTCAAGCGCATGGGCCTGACCCGCGAAGCCCCGCCGGGTACCCAAACCCTGACCGTTACTCATCAAGACAAGGCGCTGATCGGCGCTTTTGAAGCACCGGTGCAGCCCCGATCCCGTGATCTGACGGCGGTTTCGGTGTTGCCCAAGGGGCCGACACCGGCACTCTCGCTGAGCAATGCAGCAGGTGAAACTTTTAATCCGGTCGTCATTGGCGATTGGGGCGGTCTGGCGCTGGCGCCTTACCTTCTTGAGGTGAACAACGAGCGCAGTCGCTGGATTCTCGATCCCTTTGCCTTCCTCAAGGCAAGCCTGCGTCTGCCTGAGCAACCACGCCCGGACACCACCACGGAAAACGGCCGTCGAATCGCCACTGTACACATCGATGGCGATGGTTTTCCATCCCGCGCCGAAGTGCGTGGCACTCCGTACGCCGGTCGTCACACGCTGGACGACTACATCAAGCCCAACCCGTTCCTGACGTCGGTGTCGATCGTCGAGGGTGAGATTTCGCCGCGCGGCATGTTCCCGCACCTGGCACGTGAACTGGAGCCCATCGCCCGCGAGATCTTCGCCAACCCGAAGGTCGAAGTGGCCACTCACACCTTCAGCCATCCGTTTTTCATGCAGCCGGACAAAGCCAAGAAGCGTGAGAATTTCAAACCGGAATATGGCTTGAACATGGCGATTCCGGGTTACGACAAAATTGATTTCCGTCGCGAGGTTGTCGGTTCGCGCGACTACATCAACCAGCAGCTCACCACCCCGGAAAAACCGGTGAAAATGGTGTTCTGGCCAGGTGACGCCCTGCCTTCGGCGTCGACGCTGAAGATTGCCTACGATGCCGGCCTGAAAAACGTCAACGGCGCGGAAACGATGATGACCAAGGCCGACCCATCGCTGACCGGGTTGAACCCGTTACTGCGCCCTACCGAGGGCGGTTTGCAGTACTACGCGCCGATCATCAACGAGAACCTCTACACCAACCTGTGGCACGGCCCCTACTACGGCTTCCGCGAATTGATCGAGACCTTTGAACTGACTGACAGCCCAAAGCGTCTGCGGGGCCTGCACCTTTACTACCACTTCTACTCAAGCACCAAGCAAGCCTCGATCAAGGCCATGCACGAGATCTACGGCTACATGCGTGAGCAGAATCCGATGTCGCTGTGGATGAGCGACTACATCGATCGATTGCATGGCTTGTACCAGGCCAGTCTGGCGCGAACCGCCGATGGCAATTGGCAGATTCGCGGCATGGATGCATTGCGCACCGTGCGCCTGGACCCGCAAATGGGCTGGCCGGATTTGCTGCGATCGCAAGGCGTTGCCGGTGTTCGAGATATACCGCAAGGCCGCTATGTGGCCCTGAGCAGCGACCGGGCACTGCTGGTTCTGCGTCCTGACCGGGATGGCCGCCCGGCGCTGGAGGATGCGAATTTGCCTCTGCTGAGTTGGCAGTACCTGGATGATAAACGCGTGAGTTTTTCGTTTGCCGGGCAGTTTGATCTGACCTTCTCGGTACGCTCGGCGAGTGCCTGCCGGGTCGAAGTGGATGGACAGCGTTTTGCCGGCAAGGGGTCTGCGGGCCTTTGGACTTTTCAATTACCAATGAAGCAGGTGAGTAATGGTCAGCTCCTCTGCAACTAAAAAAAGCCGCCTGCTCAACCCCTGGGCATTGGCGGTGGTGGCGGTTGCCGTGGGAGGTCTGCTGTGGGCGACCTTCCAGCGTGAAGAAGTATTCCAGCCCGATGGTCGTGAGCCGGATGCGGTCTCGGCCAACTATGCCGAGTTGCTGCTGGCGGCCCACCCGGACGACGATCACCTGCGTATGCAACTGATCGATCTGTTGATTCGTCTGGGTGAGTACGACAAGGCGCGGCGGCACCTGGAGGCCTGGCCGCATCCGAAGGCGCAGGTTCAGGCCTTTTATCGTTTGCAGCTTGACGCATTGGTGGCCGAGAGCAGCAACGATCTGATTGCGCAGCAGGCTTTGGTTGAGCGGATGAAAACCTTCGATCACCGCAAGTTGCCGACGCCGCAGTTGCAAACCCTGGCCAAGCTGGCGCTGGAGTTGCAGGCCCCGGCGTACGCCGCTGGCGTCTACGAAGAAATTGCCAACCGTGAACCGAAGTTGCGTACCGAGTCGTTCAGATCTGCCGCCCAGTGGTATATGGCCGGTGAGCAGCCAGGGCGTGCGGCTGATATCTATCAGCAGCTCAAAAGAGAAGCCCAGGTAGGCGCCGAGCGTCGCGAATTTGCAAAGCTGGCTTTTGACAGCCTGCTGTCCGCCGGTCGTGGTGACCAGGCCGCACAGGTGCTTGCCGATGAGCTACCGCAGCTGATCAATCCTCAAACCGACATTGCCTGGCTGGAACAGGGCGTTGATGTCGCGGTAGCGAACAAGCGTTTTGATCTGGCACAGCAAGTGCTCAAGCAGTGGCAGATTTTGCAACCGGATAACCCGCAGATCCCGTTGAAGGCTTTCCATGTGCGACTGGCCATCGGCGACCTGGCGGGTGCCTGGGAAACCGGTCAGCAACTGGTGATCGACCACCCCCAGGATCAGGCGCTGCTTGAGCAAATGGCGCGGCTGGGTGAATGGCGTGGAGAGAACGAGGCCGCGTTGACCTACTGGATCAGTCTGCTGAAGTTGCACGAAGACCCGAAGCTGCGTGAGCACGCGTGGCGTCTGGGGAGTCAGCAGTTTGACTTCGATCGTTCGATCCCGTTGCTTGAAGAGATCATGGATCAGCGTGCGCTGACTGACGTCGAACTCGATGCACTGAACTACGGTCATGAATCGCGGGGCACGCCGAACGAGGCCGAAGCCTGGTTCCACAAGTACTTGCGCAAGTACCCGTCGCATCGCCTGGCGTGGACGCGTTTGTTGCAGAACCTGGAAAACACCGGGCAGTTCGAGAGCAAGACCAAGGTTTATGAGAGCTATGCCAAACGCTTCAAGCTCAATACCACCGAGCAGGTCGACTGGGCCAACACTTACCTGAAGTTGTTCGATAACACATCCGCATGGAAAGTGGTTCAGGACGATGACCAGACCATCGACGACGAGCATTACTGGCACGCCCGTGCGTCCCTGGCCTGGGAACTGGAGCGCGATGAGGATTTACGGGTTTCGCTGGAAAAACTGCTTGCGATCAATGGCAAGTTGACCAGTGGCGACGAGAGTCAGTTGATCACCATGTATCGCACTCGCGATCCTCAACGCGCCTTGACGTTGACGATTGGCAGCTGGGAGCGCACCCGGGATCCGCAACGTCTGGTCGAGGCGTTGCAGCAAGCTCAGGAGTTGGACGACTGGTCGCGGGTGGTATCGCTGCTTAAAGATGCCGAGCAATACCCGGAGGCCTTTGATCAAGCTCAGGTGCTGGCGATGCGGGGTGCATTGGCGGCCAAGCAGGGGAATGCCGATGAGGCCGAGCGCCTGTATCAACTGGGCTTGTCGCGTTACCCCACTGACAACTTGTTCCGTGAGCGACTGGTGTGGTTCTACGTTGATCAGGCGGACACCGCGAAACTCAAGCCTCTGATGACCCAGTGGCGCGATTATGCACGCCAGGACCGACTGCTTTGGCTGCCGTTCGCCAGTGCCAGCCAGTTGCTGGGCCGCGACGCAGAAGCACTCGCCTGGTATCGCATGTACCTCAAAAGCAGTCCGCAGGACTGGCTGGTGCGGGCGGCCTATGCCGACGCATTGGAAAGCGCCGGTTATGAGGATGCAGCCCAGCGATTGCGTCTGAAGCTGCTGCGCAGCCCGGAAGGTGAAGACATAAAGCCATCGTCTCAGCGTTACGCTGTCTGGCTGCGTCTGATGACCAGCAGTTATTCGCCGAAAAAGGCGCAGCACGAGTTGTTGAGGTGGAAGGACGGTTCGCCGGCGATGTTGCAAATGTGGTTCGAACGCCTGCTGGCGCGCCTCGATACCACCAATTCGGAATCGCAAAAGGATGATTGGCTGGCGTGGGCACGTAGCCATGGCTTGAAGGTCGAACGCTACGAGCAGATTCAGGAAGCCCTGCGTAGCCGTAACAAGTCGCAAGTCGAAACACTGCTGGCCCGTAGCGACCTGGACCCTGCGCAGCGGGCTCAGGCGCTCAATCGCCTGGGTCGTCTGAACGAAGCGCTCGACACCAGCCTGACAGCGCTCGGTGACGAGCAGCCGGAAGCTGTGCGCGAACAGCTGCGTCGCCAGGCCGTGGAAATCCACGAGCGCACGCCGCAAGGCGCGCAGTTGTCGTGGCAAGAGCAGGATTTCGGCGGAATCGAGTTCAACGCTCCGCGTCTGCAAATCGCGCACAACCTGGGCGATAAGTGGTACGCCGATCTTGAGCTGGAACAGGGCGACTACAGCGGTGACGAAATCGAATCATCGAAAATCGGCGAAGAGCGTAATGCCGCCCTGACCCTGCAACGTGCAGTGGATAACGGCAGCTACAAACTGTTTGCCGATACCAGCCAGCGCGACGATGACGACCGCAACGGCCTGGGCCTGTCCCGGACCTGGCAGTTGGGCGTGAGCGGTGAACTGGAAACCGGTGTTGATTGGCATCGCAAGAACGAAGACAGCGGTTTGATGCGGGCCTTCGGCCAACAGGACCGCGTGTATCTGGGTGGACGTCACAGCCTGACGGCTCGCGATCAATTCAGTTGGGAAGTCGCACAGCGGTCATTTTCGACCCGTGCCGGTGACGATCTGGGCGATGGCCACGCGCTGAAAATGGAGTACAACCATACGCTGGAATTCGCCGGTCCCAACTGGACCGTACGCAGCGGTGTCGACTATCAGAAGAACCGGGTCAAGGACAAAAATCTGGATTATCTGTCCAGCAACTTTGGTGGGCCGGTCATCAGGGCCGCGCCTGAGCAGACGTTCGACCCGGATACCGGTGAGCCCGATCCGATCAATCCACTGGATATCGAAACCGTCACCGCCAGCGACTTGCTGCAAAGCCGCTACGGCCAACTGTATTTCGGCAGTTCCTGGCGTCGCGGCATACCTGGCGCGCTGGTGCGGACCAAGCCGCAGTACACCTGGCTGGTGGACCTGACGGCAGGTTGGCAATGGACCGATCAAACCTTTAACTACGGCATCAATACCGGGATCGGCGTTGAAGTGCTGGGTGATGACGAACTGGCCCTGACCTTCGGCTACCAATCCGCGCCACAAGGCGGGGACGGCAAGGCCGGCGGAACACTGGGCGTGAGCTACGGCGTGCGTTTCGGACGCTGATCATGGAATTTTCTACGGGAGAAAAACGTATGCAAGCAATTCGTAATCTGAGCCTGGCGCTGGCGGTCCTGTTTGTCGCCGGTTGTGCCAGCTTCACCGACGATAGCAGCCCGAACCTGCCGCGCACTGCGCAGTGGGGCATCGTGCCGATGGTCAACTATTCGCAGACGCCGCAGGCCGGTGAGCGCAGCGAGCAAATCCTGCTCAGCGTCCTCAGCAGCCACGGCCTGCAACCACGGGTTTACCCGGCCAGCACCCAGGGTGAACAAGCGTTGATGGACGACAACGAGCGTCTGGCCGGAGCCCTTGATTGGGCGCGCGAGCAGAAACTCGATTACGTGGTCGCCGGCAGCGTTGAAGAGTGGCAGTACAAGAACGGCCTGGACGGCGAGCCGGCAGTGGGCATCAGCCTGCGCGTGCTGGATGCAAGCAGCGGCCAGGTGCTCTGGAGCAAAAGTGGCGCGCGTGCCGGTTGGTCTCGTGAAAGCCTGGCGGGTACCGCGCAAAAGGTGCTCGACAAACTTGTTGGCGCCCTTAGGTTCGAGTGATTGCAATGAATTCTCCACACATGGATTACAGCCTGGCGCCTCGCGCCAGCGGCCTGGTGTCTTGGCTGGAAACGTTTTTGGTAACCGGCCTGACCATCGGCCTCGGTCTGTGGCTGACCCCACAAGACCCGATGCAAATGCACGGCGGGTTCCCCTGGACGATTCTGGCGCCGCTGCTGTTGGGTGTGCGTTACGGTTTTGTGCGCGGCCTGCTGAGCGCCGGTTTGTTGGTGCTGGCAGTCTTTGCCCTGCGCTACAGCGGCCATGCCGGTTATGAACAGCTTGAGCCGTCGTGGATTGTCGGCGTGCTGGTCTGCGGCATGCTGGTGGGCGAGGTTCGCGATCTGTGGGAACGACGTCTGGAGCGTCTGCAGATGGCCAACGATTATCGCCAGTACCGTCTCGATGAGTTCACCCGAGCGCATCAGATTCTGCGGGTCTCCCATGACCGTCTGGAACAGCGTGTGGCGGGCAGCGACCAAAGCTTGCGCAGCTCTCTGCTGGGCTTGCGCGAAAGACTGCGAGTCATGCCGGAGCAGGGCGATGCTCTGTTGGCCTTGGCTGACCCGATCGTCGCCGTGCTTGGACAATATGGCTCGCTGCGGGTGGCCGGGCTGTATCGGGTCGACGATCGCGGTGAGCGGGTGTTGCCTGCCCCATTGGCAACCATCGGCGTCATGGGCTCGCTGGACACCGAAGACGGTCTGGTCAAGTTGTGCCTGGAGCGCGGTGAGCTGGTGAGCGTGCGTCAGGAATTGATCGATGCCGGTGGCTCTGCGCAATTCTCGTCGTTGCAAGCGTGCATTCCGTTGATCGATGCCGAAGGGCGTCTGTTGGCGGTGCTGGCGGTGCGGCAGATGCCGTTCTTCGCCTTCCAGGACCGGACACTGAGCCTGCTGGCGCTGTTGGCCGGGCACATCGCCGACCTGCTGTTGCGTGACGTGCAAGTGCTGCAACTGGCGGATGCCGATGCGCAGCACTTCACGCTGCAACTCAAGCGCTCGCTGGTCGACGTTGAGCGGCATCAGTTGTCGGCCGGTCTGTTCGCCTTCGAGATGACCCGTCCCAACGAAGAGCTGACGCGTCTGCTGGAGCGCAGCCAGCGCGGTCTCGACTTGCACCTGCCGCTGCGCAACAACCGCGATCACCAGCTGCTGCTGGTGCTGCTGCCGTTGACCAGCCCGCAAGGCACCGAGGGCTATCTGTCGCGTATCAACCTGCTGGTGCATGAACACTTCGGCATTGAAAGTGACTTGGACAGCCTCGGAGTGCGGGTCATGCCTTACAACCTGGAGCCCGATGAACACAACGGGCTGCGTAACTTCCTGTTCAACGAGTGTGGCCTGAATGATCAGCAAGTGGCTGTTTAGCGGAGCCTTGTTGTTAGAGGCGGGCAGTTGGGCCAGCTTGTGGGCCGACGCGCCTGAACTGCACCAATTACTGGTGTTCACCCTCACTCATGGTCTGGCCTGCGTGTTGTTGTGCGCGGCAGTCTGGTTGCTGTTGCCGACGCGTTACCGCTCGCCTATGCCCTGGAGCCCACTGTTTATTTTCAGCCTGGCGTTCTTCGTGCCGGTGCTCGGTGCGGTCGGCGTGGTCGCGGCGATTTTCCCGGCGCTGTACCTGCCGCGCAAACGCGACAAGCAAGCCTGGCAAGCGGTGGGCATTCCAAGCCTGCCGTATCGTGCGCAGACAAATCTGCATTCGCCGATCTTTGCCGATGGCGGTTTGCAGGATGTCTTGCGTCACGCACCGGATCCGGATCAGCGCCTGGCCGCGTTGCTGGCCACCAGGCGCATGCCGGGCAAGGAAGCGGTGCCGATTCTCAAGCTGGCGCTGGGCGACCCGAGCGACGATGTGCGGCTGCTGGCGTATTCGATGCTCGACAAGCAGGAAAGCGACATCAACCTGCGCATCCAGATCGCCCTTGGCCAACTGCACGGCGCCACGACCAAAGCCGCCGGCGTGCTGCACGGCACGCTGGCGCGCTGGTATTGGGAGCTGGCGTACCTGGGGCTGGCGCAAGGCAGCGTACTCGAGCACGTCCTTAATCAAGCCAGTGAGCATGCCGAACAAGGTCTGCAAGCGGGTGAGGGCGGTGAGCTGTTTCTGTTGGCCGGGCGTATCGCCCTGGAACGCGGCGACATCGAGCGCGCCGAAGTGCTGCTGACCCAGGCCCAGGAAAACGGCATGGGCGCGGCGCAGATCCTGCCGTTTCACGCCGAACTGGCGTTCGAAGCCGGTCGTTACCATGAAATTCCGGGGTTGCTCGCAAGCCTTCCCGAGAAAACCCGCCAGCGACCACCCTTCGCTGATCTGGTGAGGAGCTGGACATGAGTCACAAGGAAGAGGCGCCGATCGCCGACATCTGCCTGCTGCTCGAAGGCACCTGGCCTTATGTGCGTGGCGGCGTGTCGAGCTGGATTCACCAGATGATCCTTGGCCTGCCGGAGCTGACGTTCTCGGTGATGTTCATCGGCGGGCAGCGTTCGGCCTATCCCGAACGGCGCTATCAAGTGCCGTCGAACGTGGTACATATCGAGGAGGTGTTCCTCGAAGACGCGACCCACACCACCGACACTCGGGGCACGCCGCGCAAGGCCGACCTGCAACAGCTGGAAGACCTGTATCGCTTCCTGCATCACCCGGACGCGCCTGAGCCGGCACTGGGCGAAAACCTGCTCGACTGCATCGCGCAAGGCCGACTGACCCTCGACGACGTGCTGCGCAGCCGCGCCAGTTGGGAGGCGTTGAGCGAAGGCTATCGCCTGCACTGCGCCGATCCGTCTTTCATCAACTATTTCTGGACCCTGCGCTCGATGCAGTCGCCGTTGCTGATGCTCGCCGAGTCGTCGCGCCGGATGCCGCGGGCGCGGATGCTGCATTCGATTTCCACCGGTTACGCCGGGCTGTTGGGCTGCATTCTCAAACAGCGCTGGAACTGCACGTACCTGCTCAGCGAGCACGGGATCTACACCAAGGAACGCAAGATCGACCTGGCCCAGGCCAGCTGGATCGCCGAGAGTTCCGGACAGGCGCTCAACCGCAGCCTCGATGCCGGCTCGGGTTACATCCGGACCTTGTGGGTGCGGTTTTTCGAGCGCATCGGCCAACTGACCTACAACAGCGCCGACAACATCATTTCGCTGTACGACGGCAACCGTCAGCGGCAAATCAAGGACGGTGCCGACCCGGTTCGCACCCAGGTCATTCCCAACGGTATCGACCTGCCGCAGTGGACCGCCGCGCTCGAATCCCGTGCCCCCGGCATTGCGCCGGTGGTGGGGTTGATCGGCCGCGTGGTGCCGATCAAGGACGTGAAGACTTTCCTGCGGGCCATGCGCGGCGTGATCAGCGCCATGCCCGAGGCCGAAGGCTGGATCGTCGGCCCGGAAGAGGAAGACCCGGAATACGTCAGCGAATGCCGCAGCCTGATGGCCAGCCTGGGGCTGGAGGGCAAGGTGCACTTCCTTGGCTTCCAGCGCATCCAGGACATCCTGCCCAAACTCGGGCTCATGGTCCTGACTTCGATCAGTGAGGCGCAACCGCTGGTGATCCTCGAGGCCTGGGCCGCTGGTACGCCGGTGGTCAGCAGTGATGTGGGCTCGTGCCGGGAAATGATCGAAGGCGGCAGCCCTGAAGACCGCGACCTCGGCCTGGCCGGTAAAGTCGTGGCCATTGCCGACCCGCAGGCCACCAGCGTGGCCATCCTCGAACTGCTACGCAGTCCGCAACGCTGGCAAGCGGCTCAGGCCAGCGGCCTGTTGCGGGTCAACCGTTACTACACCGAAGCCTTGATGCTGCAGCGTTATCGCGACTTGTATCAAGCCGCCATGGAGAAAAGTTAAATGGCCGGGATTGGCTTCGAACTCCGCAAGATCCTGTCGCGCGATTCCTACACCGCGACCTTGCATGCCTACGTCTACGCCGGGCTGATCAGCTCCGGGCCCTGGGTGCTGTCGATCATCAGCGTGATGCTGGTGGGTATCATCAGCCTGAGCCGTGTCGTGCCCAATACACTGGTGGGGCAGTTCCTGGTGACGGTCACCTATCTGATGGCCAGTTCGCTCATCCTGACGGGCGGTTTGCAGCTGTTCTTCACCCGGTTCGTTTCCGACCGGCTGTTTGAGAACAAGCACGACCAGATCCTGCCCAACCTGGTGGGTGTGCTGTTGATCGTCACCATCGGTGCCGGCGTCCTGGGTATCGTCGTGCTGAGCGTGTTGTTCGACCAGCCCCTGATGTACCGGCTGCTGGTGCTGTCGAACTTCGTGGTGCTGTGCAACCTGTGGATGGTGATCATCTTCCTCTCGGGGATGAAAGCGTATAACCGCATCCTCCTGGTGATGCTGGTGGGCTACACGCTGATGGTCATCAGTGCTTATCTGCTGAGCTTCCTGGGAATCGCGGGCCTGCTGTTGGCGTTGTTGATCGGGCACAGTACGCTGCTGTTCCTGTTTCTCTACGACATCCTGCGCGAATACCGTGCCGAGAAACTGGTGGCCTTCGATTTTCTTGACCGACGCCACGTGTTTGTCAGTCTTTTGGTGACCGGGTTCTTCTATAACTTTGGCATCTGGATCGACAAGTTCCTGTTCTGGTTCAACCCCGGCACTTCGAACACCGTCATCGGCCCACTGCGGGCCTCGATCCTGTACGACTTGCCGATCTTCCTCGCGTACCTGGCGATCATCCCCGGGATGGCGGTGTTCCTGGTGCGCATCGAAACCGATTTTGCCGAGTGGTATGACCGACTGTTCCGCGCGGTTCGCGAAGGCGAGACCTTGCAGCACATCAATTCGCTGAAGACCGAGATGACCTTGTCGATCCGTCAGGGCCTGCTGGAAATCTGCAAGGTGCAGGGGCTGACCGTGGTGCTGTTGTTCCTGTTCGCCCCGCGCTTGCTGGACTGGCTGGGCATCTCCAGTTATTACCTGCCGCTGTTCTACATCGACCTGATCGGCGTGAGCATCCAGGTGGTGTTCATGGCGTTGCTCAACGTGTTTTTCTACCTCGACAAGCGTGCCGTGGTGCTGGAACTGTGCGTGATCTTCGCGGTGCTGAACGCCGGGTTGACGCTACTGAGCATGCACCTTGGGCCGAGCTTCTTTGGCTACGGTTTCACCCTGTCGTTGCTGGTGTGCGTGTTGTTGGGGTTGCATCGGCTGTCCACCGCACTGGAAGACCTTGAGTACGACACCTTCATGTTGTCGCGCTGAAGCATTCTGGCGGTACAAAAAAGGCACTGCCGATGACCGGCAGTGCCTTTTTTTGTGGGCGTGGACCTGTCAGCGGTCACTTACTTTTCGTCGTGACGGTCTTTCGTCGTACGGATGAGGTTGTCGCGCAGTTTCACAATGGCCTGCTGGATTTGCACGAAATCGTCCGGATCAAGACCGGTTTGCGGGAAGCCTTCTTCCGTCAATCCCCCGCGCAGTTTCCGCCCTTCTTTCGTCAGGCTTATTCGCACCTGGCGCTCATCTTCCGGGTCGCGTTGGCGCAACAGATAGCCCATGGCCTCCAGTTTTTTCAGGATCGGCGTGAGGGTGTTGGATTCAAGAAACAGCTTTTCGCCAAGGCTGCCAACGGTCTGGTCATCCTGCTCCCACAGCGCAACCAGGGTGATGAATTGCGTATAGGTCAGGCCGAGTCGTTCGAGCATGGCCTTGTACGCCTTGCCGAAGGCGAGGTTGGAGGAATAGACCGCAAAGCACAGGAATTCGGAAAGCTTCAGGTCGAGGGCGGATGTCTTGTCGGCAGATTTCATGCGCAATCTCTCTGGGCAAAGACGGATGGAGTGCAAGGCCAGACTATACATCGCATGCGATGGTGTCGGAAGTGCTCATACCTTTGCAGGACTGTATCCACGGGTAACCAGTCCATGAAGCCGACGACCGGTCCACAGGGGGAAATACCCTTGGGGACCGGTTGTGGAGTGCCTTATGCAGTCTGGACGTTAATGGCGACATCGATATTGCCGCGTGTTGCCTTGGAGTACGGGCAGATCGAGTCGGCGATATGCGCCAGTTCGGTCGCGACGTCGTGTGCCAACCCCGGAACGCGCAGAGTCAAACGGGCCTGAAGGAAGTAGGCTGGCCCCGTCTGGCCAAGATCTACTTCGATGTCGACGGCGAGGTCTGCCGGCAGTGCGATGTTGCGCTCGGCGGCAACCAGGCCAACTGCTGCGGTGTAGCAGGCCGACCATGCCCCGGCGAACAATTGCTCGGCTTTCGGATGCGGTTGAGTGGCAGCAAACACGTGGGCCGGCTGGGCAGAACCGGGAGACGACAACTCGATGTCGAGGGTGCCGTTATGGCCGCGCGAGGTGATGCCGGCGCTGCTCAGGGTGGTGTGGGTTTTGCCGGTGGCCAGTACTTTTTCGATTTTGCTCATGGGATGATTCCTCAAGGTTGTTGACTGCGCTATCTAATCGTATGCGATATATATGCTGTAAAAAATGGACTTAGCAATCGGTTGCTGCAGTGATCCAGTTGTTGCCGTTGTGACCTTGGACAGCGCGAGCGGTGGTGGTGAACATGGTGTGGATGCTGGCGGTGTTCATGGTTGAATCTCCAAACGGCAATGGATCGATGTTGTTTATCGCTTTCGATTAAGTCGTATGCGATGGATTGATATTCTGCCAAAGCCCCAACGATGTCAAAGATTATTTTTCGCCAGGACGATAAGCGGTAGGAATGGGCATCGCGCGCGTCATCTGAAAAGTTGAGGGGCATTAGTGACCTGTGCTCGCCAACTGCGCGGAGTAGAGACTGTCGAGGCGGGGGAGAAAGCTGGAGGGGGTTACTGAATTTCAGGCACAAAAAAAGACGTCCGTGGACGTCTTTAGATGATGAAGTGGTGGGCCGGGGTAATCTGAATTGATTTCGTAAGCTTCTGATTTTATACGTTTTTTAATGTCTGTATTTTTTGCTTGGAATACTCTTTGGAATACCGAGTCCATTTGCAATGCTCTGAGGCGTGATCGGCCGAGCCGATGAGGTTCCTTCTGATCCGGAGGACTCGATCAAATGCCTTTAACGTTGGGATCGGCCCACAATCCCTCCAGCTCTAGCCATTCGGTTTTAGGTTAGCCCGGCTTGTAGGCGGCGTTATCGTTAGTTTTTACGTTATTTTACTGCGGTTTGTAGTGCTTTGAA
This sequence comes from Pseudomonas reinekei, assembly GCF_001945365.1. Taxonomy (GTDB): domain Bacteria; phylum Pseudomonadota; class Gammaproteobacteria; order Pseudomonadales; family Pseudomonadaceae; genus Aquipseudomonas; species Aquipseudomonas reinekei. The sequence goes on along the minus strand of NZ_MSTQ01000010.1, from coordinate 196,718 downwards.
ATTTTGTCCCCCCATCATCGTTTTGCGTGCGCCTTACTGTTCAGTTCGAGATTGATGACTTTACGGTCTGTGTTTTCCCGCCGTCCGCAAGCTGATCGACTACCTCGCCAATCGCTTTGACGTGCTCAACGTGGATTGACGTCTCAAATTTGAATGCCTCGTCACCGGTCTCTCATCTGATATTCGGCTTGTACGCCTACCTGCGACTTGTTAACAGGGGTGTACAATCATCGGGCATTGCGCTCATTTCTATTCCGTCAATTCAGCGATGTTGGGTATCGCTGCGCTCAGCGCCATCCTACGATAAGTTTCTCACGGACCGCTTCTGGCCGAGGCTGTGTAAAAGCGTTTTTGACCAGCAACCTCGCACGAAAACAGTCAAAAGCTGCCGTTGGCCAACGGCGGAATTATCTTTGCATATTGTGTTGAAAAGACAGCTTTTCGTCGCCATACCGATGGGGCCCAGACGCAGTAATGGTTATTATGGCTACGCATGGAGTAAGAAATTCACTTCAGCAACGATCGATCTTTAGGTTAAAGCCGATCTTGCCGATGGAGGTAGCTGGAGGTCAATGGAAACTGTTGAAGCTGAGCTGGAGTTCTTAATACGCCAGGCTGGGCGATGGCCGTTATTTCAGACTGAAATACATTTCTATCGATCAGAGGAGGATCACCGCATAGCGGTGGCGAAGATCAGTGTTCTCTACCACTTCAGTTGTAACGGGTCTTGTAAGGTTTCGAACTTATAATGCTACTGATTTTCTTGTTCGCTGGTTTCAGCGCGGGCGAGGGTTGTTGCTCGAAGGAATTTCAAGGCGATGTATTATGGGGGAGTGTTTAATACTCGCTTGGTAATAAAAATGTCGTAGCCGAACGGTCGGCCTCTGTAATTACCCAGATAGTGGTATCAGGTCCTAGTACATATATAGAAAGAAGTCTGAAGCCGTGAATCAAAGCTTCATCATTGGATCGCGAATATTCGGGTAATACAGATCCCCAGTCGCCGCTTAGATGTCGCGACAATAGCGTGAAGACTGTAAGGTTTTTCTCTTCCATTGCTGCAAGTGCTTTGGGAGTGGCTAAAATTTTGCCAGGAGAAAATCTGTTTCTTTTTGGCCCTAGAATTGGCTTAGTAATAGCATCTGTCTTAGGTGAAATACTCATTTTTTATTACTCCTTTTGAAATCCGTAGCTGTGTCAAAAAGCTCGGATGCAGGGCGATACGTGGCCTTATGCGAGAGCTTCTGAGCGGGCTAGTGCTAGCGAGGTTGGATTGTGTGGTATCTGTGTTGGACCGGTGAGCGGGGGCGGAGACGTGCAGCTGGATCGATAGCGGGGCATACTCGACACTCCGGTTTTTCCTTGCTGGAGAGAAGTAGGGGCTAGATTAAATTTGCAAAACGCAGTACATTGGCAATACATCAAATCAGGGCTATCCCATGAAGCGTCTGAAGGACGAAACCATTTCGATCCGCACCTCTGGACACATTAAGCAGCTCTTGCGGATTTGTGCAGAGCGCGAACACCGCTCAGTCGCATCAATGATGGAAGTACTTATTCTTGCCTACGCGCGGCAGCAAGGCCTTGAGAATCACTCCGAATTGATCGCGGCGAGTAAATGTGACAAGAACTGAAATGAGAAATTGAATGCCAACTTTAAACTGGATAGGCAAAGAAGCAGTTGAGACACACCATAAAGAGATTCCGTTTCGTTTGATAGAGCCGGTACCTGAGTTGTCATGTGGTGATCATGAAAGTGGAAATCTTGTCGTTCAAGGGGATAATCTATTAGCTCTAAAAGCACTTCTGCCTAGGTTCGCTGGCCAAGTAAAATGCATCTATATCGACCCTCCCTATAACACGGGGAATGAGGGGTGGGTGTATAATGACAATGTTAACAGTCCTGAAATTCTCAAGTGGCTCGGAGAGACAGTTGGTAAAGAAGGGGAAACGCTGGATCGGCACGATCGCTGGTTATGCATGATGTATCCTCGGCTCCTTCTTTTGAAACAGTTTCTACGTGAAGACGGCGCGATATTTGTTTCTATCGATGATAACGAATTGGGTAATCTGCAGGCGTTAATGCGTGAGGTGTTCGGCGCGGGCAACGAAGTTGCCACTGTTGTCTGGGAAAAGGGTAAGAAGGGTGATTCTAAGCTCGTCTCGGTGACTCACGAATACATTGTGGCATTCGCTAGGAATAAGTCTCTTTTAAAAGCACAAAAAATCACCTGGCGTCGAAAGAAGCCAGGCGTCGAAGAGGTTCTTGAGTATTACAATAGTCTGCGCAAAAATAACGGTGAAGACCATGTGCAGATTAGAAAAGAGATGATGGCTTGGTACCGGGCAATGCCGAAAACAGACCCGCGCAAAGGCCATAAGCATTACAACTGGTCAGATAGCAAAGGGCTTTACTTTGCTGCAGATTTCGCAGGACCGGACGATGGGCGTGAAAATCGACCTCGTTATCCGATTCCCCACCCGATCACCAAACAGGACTGTGCAATGCCGTCTACTGGCTGGCGATGGGAAGAAGATACTACTAAGGCGGCACTGGCTGACGTCCCACCACGTATCCATTTCGGTAAGGATCACACTACGATCCCTAATCGTAAGAGTTACCTCTTCGAAGTAGATGAAGAGCCAATGATGAGCGTCATATACAAAGATGGGCGAGGCGCCACACTCGAAGTAGAGTCGATTTTGGGGGCAGGGGCGTTTCCCTTTCCTAAAGACTCGGAAGTAATTGCTGATTTGATCGGAATGGTTACGGAGCCTGGGGACATTGTTTTGGATAGCTTCGGGGGTTCCGGCACAACAGCTCACGCTGTTCTAAAAAGAAATCAACATCTCACTACCCCTTTGCGGTTCATTTTGATTGAGATTGAGAAAGATACCGCTGAGAATAAAACGAGAGAGCGCATCAAAAAAGCGGTTGAAGGCTTCACTCCACTTGCTGGAAAAAAGAAAACCCCTGTTCCTGGTCTTGGAGGTGGGTTTCAGTACTGTCAGCTATCAGAACAGACTCTGTTCCAAACCGATGGATTGATCCGTCCAGAGGTGCGTTTTGATCAGCTTGCGGAATTTGTGTGGTTTATGGAAACGGGTGTGGGTATATCACGATCGTCGTTGGTCGGACGAGTGCATCCAAGCCCGTTTTTGGGATTGTATAAAGGGCGTGCAGTGTTCCTGCTACACGGCAACATTCTAGATGACCAGCAGGGAGCCGACGGAAATGTATTGAACAGTCGGACGCTTGCATACTTGGCGGAGCTGTTACCCGATTTCGATGGCCCGCGGGTTATTTACGGTGCACGAACTCGTTTGGATAAAGCGAAACTTGCTAGGCTTAACATCACCTTCCATCAGCTCCCTTATGAATTGGCGATCAAGACATGGTTCTGAACAACAACGGGCTGAAAGATTATCAACATAAATTGTTGGATGCCTTCGCGGGCTTCCTCGCTCGTACGCGCGAACTGAAAAACCCCCAGCTTGCTTTCGCTGAGAGCACGGCTGCCCATTTTGGCCATGCACTAGCCTATCACCCGCTTCCGGGCGCAAGTTCAGTGCCCTATGTATGTTTGCGGGTACCAACGGGTGGGGGGAAGACCCGTATCGCTGGGCAAGCCATTAAGAGAGTAAATGAGTCCTTTCTTGCAACAGAGCACTCTCTAATTCTCTGGTTGGTGCCTTCGGATCCTATTCGCGAGCAAACTTTATACGCATTGAAGAATAGTGGGGAGTTACTTTATCAAGATATGCGCGATCTTTTTGGCGCAGTGCATGTCCTGGATATTAATGAGGCGCTTTATCTTCAACCGTCTACGTTGAATACAGGAAATACTATCATCGTAGCTACGATGCAAAGTTTTAAGAGGGACACTGACGACGGGTTACGAGTGAACCGGCAGAACGGGGCGCTGATGTCCCATTTTGACGGCGCATCAAGTGAACAAAAGGGTGATTGCTCGCTCATGGATGTTATCCGTCTACGGCGTCCCTTTGTCATTGTTGATGAGGCGCATAATCAGGGTACGCCTTTGGCCGTGGATACTTTAGTGCGGTTGGGGCCGTCTTGTATCCTTGAACTCACCGCCACGCCCGATCGCGCGAGCCAGCCGTCTAATGTTTTGCGCAGCGTTTCCGCCGCGACTTTGCAGGCGGAGGACATGCTAAAGCTTCCTCTGGAATTGGCGATCCATCCCGAATGGCGTGTTTCGCTGACAGAGGCGATTAGCCGAGTACGAAGCCTGGAAGCCGATGCTCAAGACGAGTTCAAGGTTACAGGGGAACTAATCAACCCTGTGGTTATGCTCATCCAGGCTGAGAGAAAATCGCAAGATAAGGAAACTTTTACACCAGAGCGCGTCAAAAAACACTTGATAGAAGACTTCCAAATTCCAGAGAGCTCTATTGCTATTGCAACCAGCGCACTTGACGAACTCTCTGGTAGAAAATTGGAAGACCCAGATTATCCTCAGTTTATTATTACTGTAGATAAGTTGCGCGAAGGCTGGGATTGTCCGTTTGCCTACGTATTATTTTCATTCCGGAACACGACTTCCGCTACTGCTGTTGAACAGGTTTTGGGACGTATTCTGCGCATGCCTCACGTTACGCGCAAGGAACGCGAGGCGCTTAATAGAAGTTACGCTTATGTGGTCTCCGGGGAGCTTGCTAGTACGGTTCAGGGGCTGCGAGATGGCTTGGTACAGAGTGGGTTCGAACGACTTGAAACTAAAAACCTAGTCGTCACTGCGATGGATGACAATCCGGTAGGGGATTTATTTGCTCCACAGGGCGATCTGACTATTTTGCTTCCTGAGGTAGGGGGAAGCGTAGCGCTACCATCATCTGAGGCAATGGAAGCGTTGCCTAAAACTATCCGAGAAAAGCTCGAAATCTCTCCTGAGACTGGGACACTGACGGTGAGGGGAGGAGCGAGCAGCGCGCATTTAAAGCAGATTGCTGATACGTTTAAACAACCCGACATGGCCAGGACGATACGTGAGCGATTTGATTCGCAGGTGGCAGTAGACAAAGAGCCGCATCAACCAGTGAAATCACCCGCCGAAGCCGGAGAGTCCGCTCGTGTCCCGTTGCTTAGTATTACTCAGTTCGGCTTTTTCGACGTTTTCGATGAGACGCCTTTGCTTGAGGCGGATTGGGAGATAGGCGAGTTTGATCCGAAACTCACTGAAGCGGAGTTCCGGCATGACGTTGAGGCAATGCGTCGGGCTTCGTTGACAATATCCCAACTGGAGAAGGTTGAATGTGATGTCTACGATCGGCTTGATAGTCAGCTTGCGCTCTTTGGGCAGGAGAAAGGGTGGCAGGTCACAGATTTAATTTATTGGCTTGATCGTAACCTTTACTTTCCCTACTCAGAAGGTGCTAGAAAAGCTGCTTGGTTGAACGCTGCTGTAACATACTTAATTGAGCAGCGAGGATTTACGTTGGATGAATTGGCCTATCGGAAGTTTCGCTTGCGGGGTGCCTTTGAGCGTAAGCTCGCTTCCGGATTGGTAGTTGCAAAACAGCGGGCTTTTGATGAGTTGTTTGGCGACGAATCTAGATTCGCGGTTCGCGACGAACACTCGGTGGTGTTTGAGCAAGGTCGTTACGGCTATGACACCCCGTATGTTGGATTTGTCCATCTTAAGAGGCATTTCTTCCGTGTGATCGGGAACCTTAAGGCCACCGGGGAAGAGTTCGAATGCGCAGAGTTCATCGCTAACCAACTTCCCGATGTTGAATGGTGGGTGCGAAATGTCGAGAAAAAGCCCTCAGCGTTTTGGCTTCAGACGGCTTCCGATCGATTTTATCCAGACTTTGTCGTTAAGATGAAAAACGGAATAATTTTGGTTGTTGAGTATAAGGGAGGGCACATTGCCAATACCCAGGATAGCAATGAGAAAAAACGGATTGGCGCCTTATGGGAGAAGCGTAGCGGTGGCCGCTGCCGCTTCGCTTGGGTAGAGAACAAAAACTGGCAATCGATCCGAGATGCCTTAGCTTGATCATGTGGCCAGTAATGTGAAGTATTTGGCAATACTTGCTGACGACACTCAGTAGTCTCGCTGGGTGTCTCAGCTGCGGAACTATGAAATCAGCTGCGATGCGGCAGATAGTGCGCGCTGTTGCAATGAAGCACCTTGACCAAACCACTTGGAGTCAATTATCAAGGCGTGATGCAACCTCTTGGTGATACTTCAGCCGGGCGAACGTGTTTTCTATCTGTCGATTGCGGTACAGCTCTATGAATGGGGGCTCATTCCGATGGCGCTGGTGTAACACTTGGAGGTCTCCTGAAAATGAAAAAGCATGGCGTTGCACAACTATTGTTGCTGCCCGCAAGCCGGGGCATTAATACATATCAACGTTTGCCGACTGGTGGTCTGCGGACAGGTCGGTATAATCGGCACCCTTCGTTTCGAACCTTTTTTCCGTGGGCCCCATGATCCTTCCAGAAATTCACGAATTCCTTGGCTGTCGCACCCCCGACGGCTGGGTTCAGGCCGCGCTGGCCGATCAGGAAACCTTGCTCATCGACCACAAGAACTGCGAATTCAAGGCCGCCAGCACCGCGCTGAGCCTGATTGCTAAATATCACTCCCACGTTGACCTGATCAACATGATGTCGCGGCTGGCCCGGGAAGAATTGGTTCACCACGAACAAGTGATGCGCCTGATGAAAAAGCGCAAAGTCGAGTTGCGGCAGTTGTCCGCCGGGCGTTACGCCTCGGGACTACGCAAAGTGGTGCGCAGTCACGAACCGGTCAAGCTGGTGGATACCCTGGTGGTCGGCGCGTTCATTGAGGCCCGCAGTTGCGAGCGTTTCGAGGCGCTGGTGCCACATCTGGATGAAGAACTGGGCAAGTTCTACTTCGGCTTGCTCACGAGCGAGGCCCGGCACTTCCAGAGTTATTTGAAACTGGCTTACCAATACGGAGAAGCCAAGGACATCACCCTGATGATCGACAAAGTTCGCGCTGCCGAGCAGGAGTTGATTGAGTCACCAGATGTGGAGTTTCGCTTTCACAGTGGTGTGCCGATGCTTGAGTTAGCCGCCTAACATTACGCCACCGGTCGATCCACTGGACACCTGGCTTTCGTGTTGCACCCGGTATGGGGGCACCGCCTTTGCTGGGAGGTGAGCTGGAACGAGATTTCAGAGTTTGTCTGCGTAGACGTGGCGAGCGGTGGCAAACATAGCCTGACTCTGGCGTCGTGGAAAGCTGGCGCTTTTGAGTTCGCAGGCGAGGGTTGGGGTTTGATGCAAGATCAAAATACCGCGGTTCAGCGTCCTAACTGAACTCATCCCCAATCGGATATCGACTGGCATTCAGACTTTCCTTGATCTTGCGCAAATGCGGCTGGAAATCCACGCCCCTGCGCAGGGTCATGCCGGTGGCGAGTACGTCCAGTACGGTCAACTGGATGATTCGCGAGGTCATCGGCATGTAGATGTCGGTGTCTTCCGGTAACGGGATGTTCAGGCTCAGGGTGCTGGCCTTGGCCAGAGGTGAGCTCTCGGCGGTCAGGCCAAGCACTGAAGCGCCGTTTTCACGGGCGATGTGCGCCACTTCCACTAGTTCGCGGGTACGGCCGGTGTAGGAAATGATCACGAATAATTCCCCGGTATGCGCCACCGACGCAATCATGCGCTGCATCAGCACATCGGCGTGGGCGGTCACGGCCAGGTTGAAGCGGAAAAACTTGTGCTGCGCATCCAAAGCCACCGGAGCCGAAGCGCCGAGGCCGAAGAAGTGGATCTGTCGGGCCTGGATCAACAGGTCGACGGCGCGGCTGATCAGGTTCGGGTCCAGCGCCTGTAAGGCACTGTCCAGCGAGGCGATGGCGCTGCCGAAAATCTTCTTGGTATAGGCTTCCGGATTGTCGTCGGCCTCGACTGCACGGCTGACGTATGCCGCGCCGCTGGCCAGGCTTTGGGCCAATTGCAGCTTGAGTTCGGGATAACCGCTGACGCCGAACGAGCGGCAGAAACGGTTGACCGTCGGTTCACTAACCGAGGCAGCCTGGGCGAGGGCGGCGATACTAAACCGGGTAGCCTGTTGTGGGTTGTGGAGGATCACCTCGGCGACTTTTCGCTCGGCCTTGTTCAGGTCTTCAAGGCGATTCTGGACTTGTTCCAGCAAATTTCGCACGCGGTCCATATACGTTTCCTTAATTCACCGGCGCCGATAAAGCGAGCGGCTAATGCATAAAGGGCCTTTGGTGAGGCCCATAACGGTGGCCTATCCTACTCATGGCCCCGACCTTCCACCACTCGGAATATGCACTTTGGATAAGTGTTGTGGTTTTACTACATTTTCTCTTGAGTGATGACTTAGAAAAAAGTTGTTTTTAGATTGATAAAAGAACGAACCTCATGCCTTTGATTACGGTTGAAGAGTGCCCCTTTGTCTTGTTAGGCGAGCTCGCCTTGCGCAGCTAGTATGGTGTGCTTGGTGGTGATGTTCACCGCGCCAGGCAGCTTCGCCATGGCGTGACGAAAGTCGATTTGCTGTTGGCTCAGATGGGGCATGCGGATCTCCCTTCGTTTAGGAGGACCGCCTTTGTGCGGTCCGTAGGTGATGGCGCAAGACTATGCCCGAACTCGGCGCTACCGATCTAACGATCCCTTGATGAGGTTGGCTTTTCGCTAGTCGACTAGGGGGTTTCTTTATCGCAAGAGCCGGCCACACCGCGTATTCTGCACACTGGCTCCAGAAAGATGCGCCGATGCGCGCCGTGCGTTCGCATGCGAAAAAATAATTAGAAATTTTCATGGCTGCCCCGATGGAAACTCGTAAACCGATTGTTTATATCGTCGACGACGACAAAGACCTGTGCTCCTCGCTGGCTTGGTTGCTGGAGTCGGTCAGCGTGCCGGCGCAGTGCTTTGCAGGCGCCGAAGAATTCCTCCGCCAGTACGACCCCATGCAACCAGCCTGTCTAGTGCTGGACGTGCGTATGCCGGAAACCAGCGGTTTCCAGTTGCGGGACATCCTTAACCAGCGCGGCAGCACCTTGCCGACCATTTTCGTCTCGGCCCACGGTGACATTTCAATGTCGGTGATGGCGATGAAGAATGGCGCGCTGGACTTCGTCGAGAAGCCTTACAACCCGCAACAGATGATCGATCGTATCCAGACTGCGCTGAAGTACGCCGTGCACGCCCAGGCCGATCAGGAGCAGCGCCAGCAACTGCAAGGCAAGCTGGGGCTGTTGACCAGTCGTGAACGTGAGGTGTTGATGCTGATGATTGATGGCAAGGCCAGCAAGGTGATAGCTCGGGAGCTGGGCATCAGCGTGAGGACTGTCGACGTCTACCGCACCAAGATCAAGGAAAAGATGGGCGTGACGAGCATCGCCATACTGGTGCGTGAGGTGCTGCAATTGCTCGCCAATTGAGTCGCCGAGCCCTGTATATTTTGCAGAGCATCGCGCAGCGTACTTTGCATCGTGCGCACAGACTGCTGAACCTGGGTGACCTCATCGTCACCGGTCACCTGAATCGCTTGGCTAAGATCGCCAGACGCCACTCGGGCCGCTGCATCCTTGAGCACCGCCAAGGGCAGTCTATTTGGACGATGTGAGCCTAGGCGTTACAGGTAACCTTGTTCGGCCAACGACACGCAACCTTGATGGCTCACCACTACATGATCCAATATTCGGGTGCCGATCATGTTGAAGGCGTTCCTGAGGGTGGTGGTCAGTATGCCATCTGCTTGACCGGGCTCCGGATCACCGCAAGGATGGTTATGCACCAGAATCACGGCCGCAGCGTTATGCTCCAAGGCGATCTTGACCACCTCCCTAGGGGACACGCATGCAACCTCCAATGCGCCCCTGAATAGTTCCTTAAAGCCAATAACGCGGTGCTCGGTATCGAGTAGTAACAAAGCAAGGACCTCGTAATCATGGAATTGCAGCAGCGTTTGTAGGTGGCTGATAACGAGTCTACTCTCAGTCAACGCCCGTCCTTTAGACAGACGATACATCGCGAGTTGTTGAGCCATCTGCAGGATGTCGGACTCGGTGACTGGTGATTCCATGACATAGGTGTCGGGCGTTTCCCCGGGGCTGAGCTTGGGATATTTCATGCTGATATTCCTATCCGAACGCGTGGATGCACTGGCGGGTGGGTGGCGCAGTACTGGAATGTGGGTGTTGGGATTAAATGATTCCGAACGCCCCTTTAGGCGAGAGCGCTCGGCAGTGCTGTGGCTCGATGGTTCACACAACGAGTTGTAAGGCTGCATTGAGTGCCTTCTGTTTGATTACTGCGCCTTGTCCAAACCATGCCGAATCCATTCGATACTCAGAGCTCCTGGCGCGTCTTTCATGATCCACGTATTCAGTCACGGCGTTTAGCAAGCCCCATGCTGTACCGCGAGCAGACTCCAAATCAGCTCCTTGGCCTTTACCTTCGTAAAGGTTTTGCACCTTCTCCATAGCTCGCTTGTTGGGCAGTACATTGGGAATGGGGTCATGGGCTCCGGTGTCGCATAGCACGTCCATAAAAAAGCCAAGGGCCTCTTTCGTCTGAACCTTGCGTTCGGCGAGGGCGCGCATCCGGTACATGAATTCGTCCCATTGCGAGACGGCGATGCCCAGTTGATTTTTTACAGTTCGCGGATCAAAGCGTGTGCTGTGCGAAACCTTGATGGCGTGACTGGCGCCGTTTAGGGAAATGCTCAAAGTGTTATTGCAGACCACGCGAACGGTGGTGGGGGTGGCGGTGGTCGCCAGTGTGCCATCGCAGGAAGTTGCCAGCAGCAGATAACCATTGACCCGATCATTGTCCTTCAGCGTTGTTGCCTGACCGGTTCTGGCGAGTGCCCAGAACTTGCGACCACCTTTGAGCACGCCAGCAGTTTCCAATTCGTAGCCCGAGAACTCCGTCAGGTCTCGGTAGAACTCCAGAACTTCACGAGGTTGCACTACCTGATAGCGATGCGAGACCACCGACAACGGTGCTTTGGTGTCGGAGCGATACAGCACCTTTTGTTCCGGGAACGAGTGAATGCTGCCCAGATGGCCAGCGGTATCGGCTTTGAAATGAACCGGGCTGTCCTGAATCTGCCAGTTCATGCCGGCTTCACGCTGCCAGACTTCCAGCGGCTGTTTCTCTGTAAGGCGACTGCCCAGGCCATGCCAGGGCGTAGCGCCAACGTAAGCCATTTGTTCGATGAGGTGTGCCATGGGAACTTCCTTTTCATAGGGGCACGGCGAGGCCGCTGAGCATTCAGCAGGGAACCTTCGGCATGCGGAGTCGTGATCGAGGAGAGCGGAGCGATGAATCAGATGGTGAGTAGCGCTTGCTTCAAGCGGGAGGCGAGCAGTTCAAACTTCAGGTCAAATAGACTGACGACAGCTAAACGAAAGTCCGCAGTCTAGGCAGAGGAAATTGTCCAAAACTCGTTCATCTACTATCTCGCCGAGTTTGGCGCCAGCGATACAGCCTGTTGCCGCACCTGCTAATCCGCCGAGAATGGCACCGGCAATTCCGCCAACGGCGACCCCAGGAGGGCCGGCGATGACGCCGATAACAGCACCAACCTCGGCCCCGGTCATTGCCCCGGTGACCCCTTGGGCGGCGCCACCGACGGTGCCGATAAGGGCACCGATTTTCTTGGCAATATCTTTGGTCATTACAGAAGCTGATTGGCAGCTTGGACACTGGATGGTCATGAGCGCTTTCCTTTTATAGAGAGATGAAGTCATTGCACGGGCATAGAGCCCATCAAGCAGGTCGCATGGACGATCTGCTTGGATGTGAACTGCCGAGTCGGGAGAGGTAATTGGTGCGCAGAGATCCAGGTTCGTGATGTATGACTGAGATTTTTTTGACTGCGATTTTTGTGTATCGCAGACAGCTGCTTCCTGCTTTTCCCGCTACGAATTGCAAAAATAGCAGGGGAGTGAAGCTGCGGGATGAGCATTTAAAAAGTTGAATGAAACCGGCTATCGCGCCCCGCCCTTTACTGAGGGGAACAGGCATGATTGTTGCTGAGTTTGATTGGATTGGACATGTTTGGATGTGAAAAGATGAGTTTGGATCGTTCGGCAGAACGGTGCGCTTTTAAACTGCGCGTGAATTTTCGATCAAAGAACTAAGTTTTATTTTTGCGAACTAACTTCTGTCGTTATGCACGCGCTGCGCTGCGCGATTAGTCAGGTCGCGCTTCGCTGTCAAGGGGGGTAGCAGCAGTGGCTGTCAACGGCGGGGATTGTTTGCGAGCGATCATGAGGTGAATGACGTGTTCAGCGTTATGCCATAGCCTGTTCTCCAAGCCATACGAGGAGGCCCCTGATGAATACCGAACCTAAAAAAGCAATGCAGATACTGCGAATGGCAGAGGTCACAAGGCGAGTAGGTCTTTCAAAGTCGACTATTTATGATCGAATCAATCCGAAATCCACCCGCTATGATAATACCTTCCCTAAACCAATTAAGATTGGCTTGTCAGCTATTGGTTGGCTAGATGAGCATATAAACGGCTGGATAGAGTCCAGGATAACGCTCGGTCAAGAGTAAGGGTGTTATCAAAAATTCGACACTAACTTTTTTCAGGTTTTATTCTGAGTTTAAATATTTTAGAGCTTGATAAACCCCTCTAGAGGTGAGCGCGGTCAGATATTGCCGTAAGTATTGCGTGGGTGAGTATTGGTTTATATGTTATATCAATAATTATATCTAATATTGAATGTGTGTAATCGCTGCTTTGTATTGAGTGGCGTTACTGGTACGAGCTTGGCGTCTGTAGTGGTCGAGGATGAAATATGAATGATGATTCTGCATGTGCTAATGTGTTGCAAGGTCGTAAAGTTGAATTGGCGTGGAATCATGAAACGCTTAATGATGAGTGGTTTATTCATCCTTCCAATATGTTCGGCGCCGTGGCTGCAATAATTCGGGCGACGAGTGTGATACTGGAGACCAAGGGTGAGGTACTAGCAAAAATTCAATATGCTGCATCAGATACTGGGTTTCACATTGTGTCCTCTAAGCGTGCGGAGATCGTTGTAGAAGCGATGCGCGTCAGTGCATACGAAAGTGGCTATGAAGAAATGAAATCTGTCGTAAAGCTCAGCCCGTATGTGCACGCGTTCTTTGAATTGCGAAGTGAGTTTAAGTATAACTTTAAAGCGTATTCTAAGGAGGGTGCGGACGACAATGTTAAGGATGTTAATGCATACGTTCGCGGTCTTTATGCTCATCTTAACTCCGGTGAGTTCAAGAAGGCAGAACGAAATCATCGGCGAGCTTCTGATAAAAATTTTCGGAGTACTTCTAAATACATTGACGATATTCTGAAGTGCTGCTCCCGATTGCTGGTCGTTCGTGTTGATCTAGGCTACTCAGGAGAGGAAAGCGATTTAATTTCGCGCGAGGGATATGAGGTGCATTCCTATCACCCTGAGATATGCGAGCATCGAAAGTCTTTGTTCAAGGCGCTGTCAAAAAAAGACTCTCCTATATCTATGGTCGGATACGCCTGCAAGCTTGAGTACGGTATCAGGAAGGGGTTTCATTTTCATGTGATGTTGTTCCTGGATGGGTCAAAGCACCGTGAGCATTTAACAATGGGTATTCGTGTAGGAGAGTTATGGCAGCAGGTCACCTGTGGGAAAGGGCACTATTGGAACTGCGTGCCTCGGCCATGGCATAACGTAGATGGCACCGGCCGACTCGATTATTATGATCTTGAGAAATTACAAGAGGTCAAGGAGGCTGCTTCATACCTGACAAAAATTGATCGATGGGTACGTGCTTATTTGCCCGGAGACAAGCGCTCGTTCTATAAAGGGGTAGTAAAAACTGTACAAGGTCAGAAAGGGGGGAGGCCAAGGGCGAAACAATTTTTATAGCGAGCGATTGCTTCTAATATAACCTTCAAGCATTACACTGTTTATTTTGCTCGAAGGCTAGTTTCACTAAGTCATGCTCTTTCATCCAAGCTATCAAACGCTTTTTAAGCATAGCTTTGTCTTGAGTGCTAGGGTATCTAATTCTTTCTTTGTCTAGATACTCTTTGAGTTTTTCCATGATACTCGTAGCTGCTTCATTTTCGTCTTTCCAGCCTTTTTCAGGTCGTAGTTCGTCAAGAAGATCGCAGGTTTTAAGGCGCGCATCGCTATATTTTAAGCTATGCAGTCTTCTGGTGCGTTTTATTGACTTTTGGCGGTCAACTGTATTGTCTTTTGCGAATCTATCTTGGCCTGCATAAGCGTGCTCTAGGCTGAGAAGCAATGTTGGAATTGCTAATGGCGAAAGGCCTGAAAACTTTTTAGCGTCCTTGTGCTCGTCAAAAGCTTTGATGAGATGATTTACTACCGTAAGTTCCTCTCGGCTTAGATATGATAAGAAGTTGGCTGATTTACGCACTGCGGTAGCGATGAGCTTGTCGTCGCTATCTACGATTTTAGATATGTCTGAAAGTAGCTTTTCCCTAGTTTCGGGGGCAAATCGCTGAGTGAAAACTAACAAGCGGTGGACAATTATTTCAAGCGTCTGCTTTAAAGCTTCTTCAATGCTAAGTTTCTCAAGTACAGTCAAAATCCTTCCTGCGGTTGCGATGAACCAGTCCTTTCCTGAGAATAGATCTTTTTCGCAAGCCTGTCTCAATTCGGACTGTTTACGCCGTTTAATACCTTCAATCTGCGCATCTGTAATCGAAATCATACTTCCTCGGAACGTACCAACTCAGAAGTTAATCATAAAAAATTAGCTCAATCTGTCATGAGCGCACGTCGCTTGTCGAGTAGGTCGGAGCGAGAGTACGCCCCCTCAGTTTGGTCACGTTCGTCATGAGCCAACGCCATTTCGCAAACCTCACGTGGGTAGTGAGTGCATTCGCCCGCCCAGTCCCTGAACGAAGAGCGGAAGCCGTGTCGCGTGATATGTTCGTATCCCATGCCATGCAGGCGCGTGCGTATGGCGTTTGCGCGCATCACCCCGGTCTTGCCCTGCCCTGAAAACAAATAGGGTTTTCCTTCTGCTCGCGGAATGCTCTGCACGAGTTTTTCGACGTCTTCCGAAATTGGGATTACGAAAGCCACTCGCATCTTCATGCGCTCATCCGGTGTGAGACAAAAGATAGCTTCAGTCCAGGCGATCAATGATTGCGGAAATCGACAGATTTCCGGTAGCCGCTTCCTTGATGTGCTCGCTCCACCATTTCATCATGGGCCGTCTTCGCTCTATGTAATCTGCCCGATTATACGCGCTACGAACCTCGTCCTTATCGACGTGAGCAAGCGCAACCTCAATCAGCTCAGGATCCCAGCCGTGCTCGTTGAGGATGGTGCTGGCCATTGAGCGCATTCCATGACTAACCAAGCGGCCTCCAAAACCCATACGCTTGAGAGCCATATTGGCGGTTTGGCTGTTGCAATGAGTACGGGGATTCCGGTCTGCCGGGAAGACATGCTCGCGGTGTCCGCTAAGCGGCTTTATAGCCTCCAGGAGCTCCAGAGTCTGTTCCGTGAGCGGGATGATGTGAGTCCGGCGCTTTTTCATTCGCTCCGCAGGTATCGTCCAGGTTTTCTTGCTGATGTCGATGTCTGCCCACCGTGCGGTAGCTGCTTCTGCGGGGCGAGTCATTGTGTGAAGCTGCCACTCGATCAAGCACCGCGTGGTCCTTTTTATACTGGCATTCGCCACCGTCACCATCAGTTCTTTCAACTCGTCTGGGGCGAGTGCTGCCATGTTTTTCTTTTTTGGTTTCTTGAAAACCGAGCGAATCCCGCTGAGTGGATTTGAGTGAATCAAGCCGGAATTCACGCCGTAGGTCATGATCTCGTTAAGACGTTGGCTCAGTCGCTTCACTGTCTCAAGGCTGCCTTTGGTCTCTAGCGGTCTAAGCAAATTTATGACCGCTGGAGCCGTGATTGCTGAGATCGGGGTAGCACCCAAATCGGGAAAGACATGCAGAGTCAAAGAGCGCCAGATGTCTTCAGCATAGGCAGTAGTTACAGAGTCTTTCTTGAGCTCGAACCATGCGGTGGCCACATTTTTGAAGGTGTGTTCCGTAGTCGCTCTTAACGTTTGCCGATCAGCGTCACGCTTCTCTTTCGGATCGAACCCTTGCGCCACCAGCTCCCTGGCCTCTACGGTCCGTTTCCGGGCTTGAGCCAAGCCCACCTCCGGGAAGGTACCAAGGCCCATATTGATCCGCTTTTTGGTTGCTGGGTGGATGTAGTTAAAATTCCACAGCTTTGAGCCATTGGCTCTCACTCTCATCTGAAGGCCGTCGCCATCAGTGAGGATGTAGTCTTTTTCCTTTGGTTTCGCGGCTTTGACTTTGACGTCTGAAAGCCGCGTGGCTTGAGCACCCATGGTGATCTCCGATACTGCGTGTATTCCAAAAAATACCAGTCGTGGGCTTGGAATACCACGTGGAATACACGAATTGTAGGATGAGTTCAGATACCATCGGACCCAGTTGGACCTGAAAGCCCCGTATTTGCTGGATTTCAGGCACAAAAAAAGACGTCCTTGGACGTCTTTAGATGTTGAGGTGGTGGAGCCGGGGGGATTTGAACCCCCGTCCGCCAGTACTCCGCTGTCGGTACTACATGCGTAGCCGTGTCTATTAAGTTAACCCTCAGCGACCCGACGGGCAGGGTGCTTTGGGCGAGTTGTGTAAGTTTTAGCCGCTTCGTCCACAACGTACTGCACGGCGATTCTGTTCTATATGACAATCACTTCGGGTTTACAGACATCCCCTGGTGATTGCTGGACCCGAAGGTACCAGAAGGTAAAGGTCTAAGGCTGCTTACGCAGCGATAGATTTTTCCCCGTAGTAGGCGTCATTGGCAACTATAAGTAGTTGCAACAGTGGATTTACGAGTTCTGTTACCAACTCGGCATGCACCTAAAGTTTCGCAACCGGCGTCGAATCCTAAACGGCCCCGAACTCATTGCTCGTGAATCAAGTGAGCAACAAGCCTGCACAGTCTACGTCAAAGTGGTCCGGAAGGCCAACCCGAAGGTTGGCCCTGCCAGGGATCAGTTCCGGGTCGGGTTTCGAATTTGCATTTTGGTGATGATGCCCGAGGTGACTTCGACGCAATCCTTATCGTTCCCGGCTGCCTGAGAGGCTTTCGCTTTGGTCAGTGCCGCTTTTACGGTGTCCATTGTGCCTTCAGGAAGGGAGGGCGCACTGTCCACGAAATCGTTTATTTGTTGAATATTCCCGGCACACAGATCTTTATCCGCCGCAAACACCGGCGACGCCAACATTGCAGCAGCGATGAACAATCCAGCAATTGCAGAGTGCTTCATGGGATATCTCCTTGCGCATGAGGGCTCGGTGCTGCCGGTGAACGAGGCCGCTGGCCGAGGTGGTTATAAGCCCCTTTCAAAGGGCCTAGTCAAATGACTATAGCCGCGCGTAGGAATTCGGTTTTTTTTTACCAAAAACCGAATACGAGCCGGCTTGCTGGCGATTGATTGCTCAGACCCGCTCGGTGTCGGCTGATCCCAAGCCATCGCCAGCAAGCCGGTTCCTATGGGTATCGGCGAGCTTGCGTTACCCGGTCCACCAGATACACCAGCCCGTGATAATCGATCCCGCCGTGCTGACTCAGGCCTATCTCACAGGTGCGACTGGTGGAGATGCCTTCCTCGCAGTACTGCACGGCGTCTTTCAGGGTGCGCAGGGAATGTGCGTTCAACTCGGGGGTGGTTAAGCCCTTGTCTCCGGCAAACCCGCAGCAGTGAATGCCTTCGGGAATCACCACGTTGTTGCTGCACTTGCGCGCCAGATCGATCAGCGCCTGGCTCTCGCCCAGGTGTTGCGTGCTGCAGGTGACATGCACGGCGATCGGTGCTTCCTGCGGCGTAAAGTCCAGTCGCTCCATCAAATGTGTGCGGATGAAACGCACTGGGTCGTACAGGTCCAGACGCACATCGCCCAAGTCCTGGCTCAGGCGCAAGGTGCAGGGGCTGGTGTCGCAGTAAATCGGGTCGAGGCCGCCACGGCTGGCATGGAGCAGGGCGCCGATCAGTTCCTGGCGTTTGTGTTCGGCCTGTTCGGCATACCCCTTGGAAGCAAACGGCTGGCCGCAGCAGAGGTTGTCCAGATTGTCCGGGAAGATCACTTGATACCCGGCTTTTTCCAGCAGGCCTCGGGTTTTGTCGTACAGCGACATTTGCTCCTTGTCGCCGGCCGCCGGCCCCATGGCCCGAGAAACACAAGCTGCCAGGTACACCACGCGCGGGCGTTCGTCGGTCACTGGCGGGCTGAAGCGAACGGCTTTTTCCGGTTGCGGCATGGCGCTGGTCCATTGCGGGACCTGGCCTTTGGACACGCGCGTCAGCGTTGCCGACCACTTCGCCAGTCGTGGGGCGCCGAGCAACATCCGCGCACCGTTGGCGACGTGCAGGGTGAAACGTGCGCCTTGCAGTGCCGTGGCGAAATTGCCTTCAAGCCAGTTGGCGGTTTTCGTATGGGTGGCGTGCTGGCCGCGAAGTTTTTTCACCAGCTCGCCGGTGTTGATTCCTACAGGGCAACGTTGTGCACAGAGCCCGGTCGCGGCGCAGGTATCGATGCCCTGATATTCGTAAGCGGCCTCCAGTTCGCGGGTGTCGATTCCAGCACGTTTTTTCGCCTGGATATCACGCCAGATCACGATGCGCTGGCGCGGGCTCAGGGTCAGGCCTTTTGACGGGCAGACCGGCTCGCAGAATCCGCATTCGATGCACTTATCCACAATCTCGTCGGCGGCCGGCAAGGGTTTCAAGTGCTTGAGGTGGATCTGCGGGTCTTCGCTGAGCACCACGTCCGGGTTGAGAATGCCGCTGGGATCGAGCAGTCGCTTGAGCTGCCACATCAACTGATAGGCGTCGCTGCCCCATTCCAGCTCAACGAATGGCGCCATGTTGCGCCCGGTGCCGTGTTCAGCCTTCAGCGAACCGCCGAATTCCACTGCGACCAATTGCGCCACGTCATCCATGAACGCCTGGTAGCGTGCGACTTCTTCCGGGCTGTTGAAGCCTTGGGTGAAGACGAAGTGCAGATTACCTTCCAGCGCGTGTCCGAAAAGGATCGCTTCGTCGTAGTGATGTTTGTCGAACAACTCGATCAGGCGATTCACGCCGATGGCCAGTTGTTCCACCGGGAAGGTCACGTCTTCGATGATCACCGTGGTCCCGGTTTTGCGCACGGCACCGACAGCGGGGAAGGTGTCCTTGCGGATCGCCCAGAGACGGGCGTTTTCCAGCGGGTCTTCGGTGAAGTCAACTTGCTTCTCCACCGGGAACGACGCCAGTGACGCCATGATTTGTGCCAGTTGTTCGTGCAGCAACGTGGACGAAGCCGCGCGGGATTCGATCAGCAGGGCGCAGGCATTGTTCGACAGATGCTGTACGAAAGCGGGCATGCCGGGTTTGCTCTGCACCGAGCGCAAACTGCGTCGGTCCAGCAGCTCGACTGCCGACACCGGCTGGCTTTTCAGCACGGTGACGGCGTTGCAGCAGGTTTCCACATCCGGGAACACGATCAGCGCCGAGGCCTTGTTCGGGTGATCGATCACTGTGTCGTAGGTCACCGCGCTGATGAATCCGAGCGTGCCTTCGGAACCCACCAACAAGTGGCTCAAGATATCCACAGGCTCGTCGTAATCCACCAGGGCGTTGAGTGACAGGCCGGTGGTATTTTTCAGACGGTATTTATGGCGAATCCTGGCAGCCAGTTCGGCGTTGGCGCGTGTCTCGCGACCCAACGTCGCCAAGCGTTCAAGCAACCCTGCATGGCTTTGCCGAAACGCCGCGACACTGGCGGCGTCTTCCGTGTCGAGGCGGCTGCCATCGGCCAGCACCAGTCGAATGCCGGCCAGGGTGTGATAGGTATTTTGCGCCGTGCCGCAGCACATGCCGCTGGCATTGTTGGCGACGATGCCGCCGATTTTGCAGGCATTGATCGATGCCGGGTCCGGGCCGATCTTGCGCCCGAACGGCGCCAGCCAGGCATTGGCCTGGGCGCCGATCACGCCGGGTTGCAGGCGAATTTGCGTGCCTTGGCCACGGATTTCGCGACCGTTCCAGTTATCCCCAAGCACGATCAGCACAGAATCGCTGATGGCCTGGCCGGAGAGGCTGGTGCCGGCGGCGCGGAAGGTCACCGGCACTTGATCGCGCTGGGCCAGTTTCAGCAACGCCACCACTTCATCTTCGGATTCGACGCGGATCACCAGTTGTGGAATCAGCCGGTAGAAGCTGGCGTCAGTGCCGAAAGCGAGGGTCGACAACGGGTCGTCGAAACGCCGTTGCGGTGGAATCAGTTGCTGCGCATCACGCAGGAAAGCGGCCGGTAGACTCATTGGTCCTCCAGGATCAGCACCACCAGGTCTTTCGGGCCGTGGGCGCCGTAAGCCAGCACTTGTTCAATGTCAGCGGTTTTCGACGGGCCGGACACCAATAAGGCATTAGTCGGCATGCCTTGCGCCCATTCGAACTCCTGCTGCACCTGATAAAAGTTGTCGCGAATTTCACTGGCCTTGAGCAGGGCGAAATGCACCGATGGCGCGAGGCTCATCATGCGCGGCTCTTCCCGCGTCGGCCAGATGATCAGGCTGCCGGTTGCGGCGATTGCGCCGAGGGTCGTGGTCAGGCTCGCCGGGGTGTCGTTGAACAACTCGGCTTTCCACTCCTCGATCGGACGATCATAGGCCTTGAGCGTCGGCAGGTCGGGATTGTTCTCCCAATACTGTGCGACACGCTGCCCGTGAGGTGTGGTCGGCGCGATCAACAGGCTCGGTAACTGGCGATCCTTGAGCAACTGCCCGAGCAGTTCAGGCCAACCATCACCCGAGGTCAGATGGATTTCCGTGTGCACCGCTTCCATCAGTTTGCGCAGTTGCGGGATGCGTTGTTCCGGAGTGTAGGTGTAAGGCTTCGTCACCAGATCGACATCGAAGTTGTCAGCCACCGGCGTGGTGCCTGTCAGACTTTTACGCAGTTTGGCGAGAATGTTTTGCTTGGCGCTCATCAACGCTCTCCCTGTTTGGCCAGATGCTCGCGAGCCATGTCATGCAATGAGCGGGCGGCAGGTTTCGGGGCGCTGTGGTTTTGCGTCCACGGGCCAACCTTGCTCGGCGTGAGCGCGCGCAGGCGTGTCGCGGCCAAACCGAACAGTCGATACAGCGTCGGTGAGCTGTTGAGTTTCGCCCAGGCATTCCAGATGAAACGCTCTTTGCGCGAATACTTACTGCCTTGGCCGCGCATCACTTGATCTTTGCTGTCCGGCGCTTTGACGTTCTCTTCGCGCAAGCGGCGCAATAACGCAGGAATAGGTATTTTCACCGGGCACACTTCACCGCAGGCTCCGCACAACGAAGAGGCGCTCGGATGATCGGGGACTTTCGCCAGGCCAACCATGTGCGGAGTGATGATTTTTCCGATAGGGCCGGGGTAGACCTCCCCATAGGCGTGGCCGCCAATTCGCGTATAGACCGGGCAATGATTCATACAGGCGCCACAGCGAATGCAGTTCAGGGTCTGGCGCAGTTCGCTATCGGCAAAGGCCTGGCTGCGACCGTTGTCGAGCAGTACCAGATGCACTTCCTGCGGGCCGTCGAGTTCGTGTTCCTTGCGCGGGCCGGAAATCATGTTGACGTAGGTCGTGATCGGGATACCCAAGGCGGAACGGGTCAGCAGTGACAGCAGCGGCACCACGTCGCGCAGGTTTTCCACAACTTTTTCGATGCCGGTGACGGCGATGTGCACCGGTGGCACGGTGGTGGTCATGCGGCCGTTGCCTTCGTTTTCCACCAGCAGCAGGGTGCCGGTTTCGGCCACGGCAAAGTTGACACCGGAAACGCCGATGTCCGCTTCAAAGAACTTCTGGCGCAGGACTCTGCGACCGATCTGAATGAGTTGGTCAACGTCCTTGGTGTATTCCACTCCGAGTTTGTCGTGGAACAAGGACGCGACCTGACCGGCGTTCTTGTGGATCGCCGGCATAATGATGTGAGAAGGCTTCTCATGGTCGAGCTGGACGATGTACTCGCCCATGTCCGATTCCAGGCATTCAATGCCCTGTTCAGCGAGGACATGATTCATCTCCATCTCTTCGCTGACCATCGATTTACCCTTGATCACTTGCCGCCCCTCGTGAGCGCGGATGATCGAGAGGACGATGCCATTGGCTTCGTCCACCGTTTCCGCCCAGTGCACTGTCACACCGTTGCGGGTCAGGTTCTGTTCAAGTTGCTCGAGCAGTTCGGGCAACTTCGATAACGCTCGGGCGCGGACAGTATTGCCCAGCGCGCGTAACTGTTCTCTTTCGTGGGCATCGCTGAAAGCCGCTGCCCGCTTGGTCATCAATGAGTCCATCGCCTTGCGGAAGTTGCCGCGCAATTGCGCATCACCCAAGGCCTGGTGAGCCCGGGTGCGGAAATCTTCTTCCACGGCGACCGTAGGAATAATCTCGGCGGCGCTCATTGGGCACCTCCGGTACGCTGCCAGAGGAAACTGGCCAGATGCTCACCGCGTAACGCTTCCTTTTGTTTTTCCAGCGAGCCGTTGATGTTCATCAGACAACCGCAGTCGGCACTGAGTACCTTGTGCGCGCCGGAGTTCTTCAACGATCGGGTCTTGTCAGCCACCATTGCGCCAGAAATGTCTGGCATACGGACGCTGAAAGTCCCACCGAAGCCACAGCATTCGCTTTCATGGCTATGGTCGACTCGCTCCACATTGCTCAGCTGCGATAACAGCTCACGGCCGTGCAGGTGGGTGTTCATTTCGCGGCGTGCCGAACATGACGTGTGCAACGCTACTTTGACCGGTTCGCCGCTGTCCTTGAGCTGCACCTTGCAGACAAACAACAGGAACTCGGTGAGTTCATAGGTCCTGGCAGCCAGCGCCTCAACCTGTTGCAACGTGTCCGGCTCGTCCTTGAACAAGTCGGCATAGTGCTCGCGCAACATGCCGGCGCAGGAACCTGAAGGCACCACCACCGGATAATCCCCGGCGAATAACGCCAGTTGCGAACGCGCCACGGTCCGGGCTTGCTCGGTATAACCCGAGGTGTACGCCGGTTGTCCGCAGCAGCTTTGCCCTTGCGGATAGTCGACACGGATACCTTCGCGCTCCAGCAAGTGGATCGCGTCCATTCCGGCTTCCGGGTAGAACAAGTCGACTACGCAGGTCCCGAACAGGTACACCCGTTGCGGTTTCTCGCTGGGGTATTGCCGAGGTTCAGGCAGTGGCGGGGCGACACGGGTCGCATTCGGCACCGCGTTGTAAAAAAGCTCGCTCATCAGGCGTGTCTCCGGGTGGGCCCGGTTATCCGTCCGCTGAGGCCGCTGAATATAGAGTGAGATTCTTTCAGCAGCCTTACAGACCGGGTGGTGAATAGCTGACGCCGGAATCGTGGTCCGGCGTCGGTTTTTTCGGTATCGGTTGTGGCGCTTAGTGCACCAGCATGCCGGTGAACCAATAGGCCTGAGCCAATGTGATCAAGCCGACAATCGTTGCGAAGAACAGACTGTGCTTGAGCGTGAAGCGGAACAGGTCCGACTCCTTGCCCACCAGCCCGGTTGCGGCGCAGGCCACGGCGATCGATTGCGGCGAGATCATCTTGCCGGTCACGCCACCGCTGGTGTTCGCCGCCACCAGCAAGGTGTCGTTGACGCCGATCTGGTGTGCGGTGGTCGCTTGCAACGAACCGAACAGTGCGTTGGACGAAGTATCGGAGCCGGTCAGGAACACGCCCAGCCAACCGAGGAACGGCGAGAAGAACGGGAAGGCTGCTCCGGTGCCGGCCAGCACCAGGGCCATGGTCGACGACATGCCCGAGAAGTTGGTGACGAACGCGAAAGCCAGCACCATGCCGATGGACAGGATCGGCCAGCGCAGTTCGTAGAAGGTCTCTTTCAAAGTGGTCAGACCAGTTTTGAGATTGATCTTCAGAACCTGCATCGAGATCAGCGCGGAGAAGAAAATCGCCGTGCCGGTCGCGGAAATCGGGTCAAGCTTGAACACGGCTGGAATGGCCGTCGGGTTCGCCACGATTGGCGCAACCTTGATCACCATCTGATCAAGATGCGGAATGGCGAAGTTGAACACGAAGTTGTACATCGAACCGCCGGCGGCGAACATCGCCTTGAACGGTTTCAGGGTCCAGATGGTGACCAGCACGGTCAGGATCAGGAACGGCGACCAGGCCTTGAAGATTTCTCCGAGGCTGTAAGGCGATGCCACGGTGCTGCGTTTCTGACCGAAACCACCGACATTGGCGGTGACCACGGATGCCGAGACGGCACCGGCGATATGCTGGCCGGCGGCGCGTTTTGGCTGCCAGACTTTCAGGAACAGGGTCAGAGAGATCAGGCTGGCCAGGGCCGAAGTGATGTCCGGCAGTTCCGGGCCGATGAAGTTCGAGGTGAAATACTGGGTCACGGCGAAGCTCAACCCGGCAACCAGTGCAGCAGGCCAGGTTTCGCGGACGCCGCGCAGGCCATCCATCATGAACACCAGCCAGAACGGCACGAACAGCGACAGCAGCGGCAGTTGGCGACCGGTCATGGCGCCGATCTTGAATGCATCGATGCCGGTCACTTGCCCGGCGACGATGATCGGAATCCCCAAGGCGCCGAAGGCTACTGGCGCGGTGTTCGCGATCAGGCACAGGCCTGCGGCGTACAGCGGGTTGAACCCGAGGCCAACCAGGAGGGCGGCGGTAATCGCCACCGGCGCGCCGAAACCGGCCGCACCTTCGAGGAAGGCACCGAAGCAGAAGCCGATCAGCAGCACTTGCAGGCGTTGGTCATCGGTAATCGACAGCACCGAGCTGCGGATCACTTCGAACTGGCCACTCTTGACCGTCAGTTTGTAAAGGAAAACAGCCGCCACGATGATCCACGCAATCGGCCACAGGCCGTAGGCGAAACCGTAGCCCGCAGCGGCGAAAGCCATGTCGACCGGCATCTGGAAGGCAAAAATTGCCACCAGGATCGACAAGGCCAGCGTGATGCTACCGGCGACGTGCCCCTTGAGACGGAACACGGCCAGAGCCAGAAAGAAAAACACGATCGGAATAACGGCCGCGAGCGCGGATAAACCGAGGCTTCCGAGCGGGCTGTAGAGCTGTTGCCAGGTTTGCATATGGGGTGGCCCCTAATTGTTGTTGGTCAGGCACTGATCAGCGTTCTTGGTTAATTGGTAATACCAATTTACAATCGCTGTTGGCTAGGGTAAAAGCCTTGAAGGTGGCGTGTCAATTTGCCGCCCTAAAACTTTTGTCGAATACGTGACCCCCAAGAATCGGCCTTGTGATTGATCAAGTGCTGTAAGGCAGGTGCCGAAGCGGCGGCAATGGGCCAGAATAGAGCGCCGGCGCGCCGTCGGATCGTGGAGAAGATGAGTTATGGGGTTTGATCAGATTCGTCAGCGCCGTTTGTCTGACGATATTGTCGAGCGGCTTGAGGGCATGATCCTCGAGGGCACGTTGAAGGCCGGGGAGCGCTTGCCGGCAGAGCGTGCGCTGGCCGAGCAGTTCGGCGTCTCGCGCCCTTCGCTGCGTGAGGCCATTCAAAAGCTGACCGCCAAGGGTTTGCTGGTCAGCCGCCAGGGCGGCGGCAATTACGTGGTGGAGTCGTTGGGCACGACGTTCAGTGATCCGCTGTTGCAATTGCTGGAGAGTAATCCCGAGGCTCAGCGCGATCTGCTGGAGTTCCGCCACACCCTGGAAGCGTCCTGTGCCTATTACGCGGCGTTGCGCGCCACGGACGTCGACCGCGAGCGGCTGACTGCGGCGTTCAATGAGTTGCAGGACTGTTATTCGCGTCACGATGAAGTGAGTCGCGCGGAAGAGGGCGCGGCCGATGCGAAATTCCATCTGGCGATTGCCGAGGCCAGTCATAACGCGGTGTTGCTGCACACCATTCGGGGGCTGTTCGATTTGCTCAAGCGCAACGTGGTGACCAACATCGGTGGCATGTACAAGCAGCGCACCGAAACCCGAGACATGCTGATCACGCAGCACCGGGAGTTGTATCAGGCGATTATCGAGGGGAGGGCGGAACAGGCGCGTGAAGTCTCCAGCAGGCACATTCTGTATGTGCAGGAGGTGCTGGAAGAGGTGCGTCAGGAAGTGCAGCGCGTTGCCAGGGCGGAGCGGCGCAAGGGGATGTAGCGACGGCGATTCTGTGTGGCGAGGGCGCTTGCTCCCGATCGGCCGCGCAGCAGTCGTCAGCAGAGGCAGTGATAGACGCCGTCAAGCGAGGGGCGCTTCGCCCCTCAGCGGGAGCAAGCTCCCTCGCCACAATGTCGCGGTCTGGCAGAGAATTACTCTTCCTTGCCCTTGTTGCGCACCGCGCGCTGCAACTCGCGACCGGCGTCACGCTCGCGCTCGGTATCGCGCTTGTCGTATTCCTTCTTGCCCTTGCCCAGCGCGATCTCGCACTTGACCATGTGCTTGCTCCAATACCAGGACAGGCACACGCAGGCGTAACCCTTTTGCTGCACGGCGGCAGCGAGCTTCTCGAGCTCGCGTCGGTTGAGCAGCAATTTACGGGTGCGCACCGGATCGGCGATGACGTGAGTGCTGGCCGTCATCAGGGGCGTAATGTGGCTGCCGAGCAGCCAGGCTTCGCCATCCTTGAGCAGCACATAACTGTCAACCAGCTGCAGCTTGCTTGCCCGCAGACTTTTTACTTCCCAGCCGGCCAGGACCAGACCAGCCTCGAACTTATGCTCGATGAAGTAATCGTGTCGCGCCTTTTTATTTTGCGCGATGGTCCCTGTTGGGTGTTTCTTCTGTTTAGCCATAGGGGCGGCATTATAGGGAGTTGCGAGCGAGTCGGCTACGGTGTTGCTACGTGCTTGAGCAGGTTGATTGAATCCCGGACAATGCGCGCTCTTTTTCGAACGCTTGGGCGTGATAACGATGTCGACAGACAAGGTTTCTGTCCACGGCAGTTGGGCTAGCCGCTGGGTCTTCATACTCGCCGCGACCGGTTCGGCCGTGGGCTTGGGTAGTATCTGGAAATTCCCCTACATGGTTGGCGTCTATGGCGGCGGCGCGTTTGTGCTGATGTTCCTGGCCTGTATCGCGCTGATCGGTGTGCCGGTCATGCTCGCGGAAACCCTGATCGGCCGGCGCGCCCGGCAGAGCCCGGCCAATGCCTTGAAGGTGCTGGCGCTGGAGGCGGGGCATTCGGCCAAGTGGTCGTGGGGCGCATTCGCCGGGATGATCACGGCGTTGCTGATCCTGTCTTTCTATAGTGTGGTTGGCGGCTGGTCGCTGGATTACATCATCGACATGGGCCGTGGCGACTTCCAGGGTGCGACCCCCGATCAGGTGGGCGCTTACTTTGGTGCAGTGATCGCCGATCCATGGCGGCTGACACTTTGGCACACAGTGTTCATGCTGCTGTCGGCCGTGGTGATTGCCAAGGGTGTGGTAGCCGGGCTTGAGCGCAGCTTGCGGATCATGATGCCGCTATTGTTTGTGATGATCCTTGTGCTGCTGGGCTACAGCATGACCACCGGGCATTTCATGGAAGGCGTGCATTTCATGTTCGACTTCCACCCGGAAAAGGTCATGGACGGCTTGCTGCCAGCGATGGGGCATGCCTTCTTTTCCCTGAGTGTCGGCGTTGGTTCGATCATGATCTACGGCGCCTACATGCCGAAGGATTCGTCGATATCCGGCACTGTTGTCGGCGTTGCACTGCTCGATACCTTCGTTTCACTGGTCGCCGGTCTGGCACTCTTTCCGATTGTGTTTGCCGGGGGGTTGAACCCGAGCGAGGGCCCTGGCCTGATGTTTGTCAGCCTGCCTTTTGCCTTTGGCAACGTAGCGTTTGGCCAGTTGATGGGCGTAGTGTTCTTCGTGTTGGTTGCGATTGCGGCGTGGAGTTCGGCCATTTCGCTGCTCGAACCCATGGTGGCTTACTTGGTCGAGCGCTCGAAAGTCAGTCGGGCCTGGGTCACGTTCTGGCTGGCTTTCATCTGCTGGTTTGTCGGTCTGGGCACAGTGTTTTCCTTCAATATCTGGAAGGAAGCCAAGTTTTTCGTGAACGAAGGCGGGTTGTTCCACCTCTACCAATGGGGAGCGGCAGGCGGTCTCGACTTCTTCGGCGTGATCGATTTTTTCACCTCGCGGATCATGCTGCCACTCGGTGGGCTGTGTTTCGTGGTGTTTGCAGGCTGGGTGATGGGCCGTGACGCGGTGCGTGAGGAATTGTCCATCCGCAACCCGGCATTGTTCGCTCTGTCCCTGTTTTTGATGCGCTATGTGGCGCCCATCGGCATTCTCGTAGTGTTTGCCGCCCAGCTCTGGAAGTAACGCTGACATGACGACACACATTTCACGATCAGCCCTGCTGCCGTATCCGGCGCAAGCGCTTTATGACCTGGTCAACGACGTTGCGCGGTATCCGGAATTCCTGCCGTGGTGCTCAGCGGCTGAAGTCCTGGAGAGTTCTCCCGAGCACATGCGCGCCAGCGTTGGTGTGGCCAAGGGCGGGCTCAGCCAGCATTTCGTGACGCGCAATACCCTGGTGCCTGGTCAATCGATCGAGATGAACCTGGAAGAAGGGCCGTTCACTCAGCTGCACGGCGTCTGGGTCTTCAAACCGTTGGGTGAGAAGGCCTGCAAGATCAGCCTGGACCTGTCGTTTGACTACGCGGGGCCGATTATTCGTGCCACCTTGGGGCCTTTGTTCAATCAGGCCGCCAATACGCTGGTGGATGCGTTCTGCCAGCGTGCCAAGCAAATGCATGGTTGAGGTGATGATCGAGGTCGAGGTGGTGTATGCCGCTGAAGATCGTCAGGTGCTCATGTCGGTCGCAGTGCCGGCGGGGACCACGGTTCGTGCTGCATTGTTGAAGTCCGGGATCGGTGATGTGTTTGCCGAGCTGGACTTGGCTGAATGCCCGGTGGGTATCTTCGGCAAGGTGATTGGCGATTCCGACACCCGAGCGGTCCAGTCGGGAGATCGCATCGAGATTTACCGGCCGCTGCTGGCAGATCCCAAGGAAGTCCGGCGACTTCGGGCTGCCAAGGCGGCCGAGGCCAAAGCCCGGAATCAATGAATTGCAAAACAGCAGGTAATAAAAAACCCGGGCATGCCGGGTTTTTTATTGCGTCGCAAATTATTGCGGCGAGGTGTCCAGTGGTTCTGGAGTCGGAACAGGAACGGTTTCTACGCCGTCGACGTCCTTTTGAATCTGATCCAGCAACGAACCTGGCTTGACCGGTTTTTCCGGTTTCGGCTTCTCGACGTTTTCTGCCGGTGCGGTGACAGTAGTGCCACTGTCCTTGCCGAGAATCGCCTCGTCGCGGCTCACGCCCGGCATGAAATCGCCGGAGAGACTGACAAGCTGGTCATTTGGGTTGAAGATAACGCTAATGCGTTCCTGTTGGCGTTCACCGCCCCCTGGTTGCAGGCTGTACAGGTAATCCCAGCGATCGGCATGGAACGTGTCGGTCAGCAGAGGGTTACCCATGATAAACCGTACTTGCTTTCGGGTCATTCCCGGGCGTAACTGGTCTATCATGTCCTGCGTGACGACATTGCCCTGCTGGATGTCGATTTTGTAAACCCCGGGGAATGAACAACCGGCGAGTGCGAGCAGTCCCACAAAGGTGAAACTGGTTAGCAAGAGCTTGGTGTTTTGCATCGGTGGGCGACTTCCACTATCTTGGCTGGGACAACGTAAACGCCGATCATACCCGCATTAAGAGAAGCTGCGAAGCAGCATCGCGAGAAAGCTGACCATGGTTGAAAATAGCGAACTACGCAAAGCCGGCCTCAAAGTGACCCTGCCACGGGTCAAAATTCTGCAAATGCTCGACTCCGCCGAGCAACGCCACATGAGTGCTGAAGATGTCTATAAGGCACTGATGGAGGCTGGTGAGGACGTCGGTCTGGCCACGGTTTACCGTGTACTGACTCAGTTCGAGGCAGCTGGCCTTGTGGTGCGGCACAACTTTGACGGAGGCCATGCGGTCTTCGAGCTGGACGACGGCAAGCATCACGACCATATGGTCAACGTCGAAACCAGCGAAGTGATCGAATTCTTCGACGAAGAAATCGAGCGCCTGCAGAAAGCGATCGTCGACAAGTACGGTTTCGAGATGGTTGATCACAATCTGGTGCTGTACGTACGCAAGAAAAAGTAAGCATGTCGCGCGAACCTGGTTCGCGAAACGAACGAAGGCGACCTTAGGGTCGCCTTCGTGCTTTCTGCGTACCTTAAACTTTTGCCGCCACCACCATTTTTTTCGCGTGAGCCAGGGACTCCTTGGTGAGATCGATGCCGCCGAGCATCCGGGCGACCTCTTCCACGCGATCGTTCTTGCTCAATTTGGAGACGGCCGTGCGAGTAGCGTCTTCGCCTCGTACCTTGTGGACAAAAAGATGTTGGTGCCCCTGTGCCGCTACTTGCGGCAAGTGGGTCACGGTCAGCACCTGTCCGCGCTCGCCGAGTCGACGCAGCAACTGGCCGACAATTTCGGCCGTCGGGCCACCAATGCCCACGTCCACTTCGTCAAACACCAAGGTCGGCACGCGAGAGGTCTGTGCGGTAATGACCTGAATCGCCAGGCTGATCCGCGACAGTTCGCCGCCGGATGCCACTTTCGCCAGGGCTTTTAATGGCTGGCCCGGGTTTGCGCTGACCAGCAGTTCGACCTGTTCGAGGCCGTTCGGCAACAGTTCATCGCTGCTATTGGGGCGAAGCTCAATGGTGAAGCGGCCGCCGGGCATGCCAAGGCGCTGGATTTCCTGCTCCACGGCGCTGGCCAGGCTGCTTGACGCCTGGTGGCGCAAGTCACTCAGCTCCCGGGCCTTCTCCTGATAATGACGGGCATAGGACGCCAGCTCTTCGCTCAGTCGCTCGATGGATTCGTCGTTGGCATTCAGGGTTTCGATTTCATCCAGCAGGCGTTGCTGCATCTCCGCGACTTCGGTCGGCTGGATGCGATGTTTGCGCGCCATGGTGTAAATCGCGTCGAGACGCTCTTCCAGATATTGGAGGCGCGCAGGGTCGGCATCGAAATTATCCAGGAATCGGTTTAGCTCCCCGACGGCTTCCTCCACCTGGATCTGGGCACTGGTCAGCAGGCTGCTGGCTTCACCGAGTGCGCCGATGGAACTGTTCGCGCTCGACAGACGATTGAGGCTGGCGGTAAGAGCATTCAAAACGTTGCCGGAGTCGCTTTCGCTGCATTGCTCGACCACTTGCCGGCAAATCCCCAGCAAGGTTTCGGCATTGGTCAGGTTCTTGTGTTCCTGTTCCAGCTGTTCCAGTTCGTTGTCGCCCAGGCCGAGATTTTCCAGTTCTTCCAGCTGATAGCTGAGCAGTTGATGGCGGGCGCGTTGCTCATCGCCGGAATTGGAGAGGCGTTCGAGCTCCTGGCGAGTCTGGCGCCAGCGCTGGGCGGCGAGCTGTACCTGGCGGGCGAGATCGGTTGCGCCGGCGTATTCGTCGAGCAGGCGGCGGTGGGTATCCGTCTTGAGCAGGGATTGGTGCTCGTGCTGGCTGTGGATATCGATCAGCAACTCGCCCAGCGACTTGAGGTCGCCGAGCGGGCAGGGCGTGCCGTTGATATAGCCGCGTGAACGTCCTTCGGCGGTGATTACCCGGCGCAGGATGCACGGGCCGTCGTTTTCGAGGTCGCGTTCGGCCAGCCAGGTGCTGGCTTCCGGAATGTCCGCCAGGTCGAAGGTTGCCAGGATGTCGGCCTTGTCTGCGCCGGGGCGAACCACGCCGCTGTCGGCGCGATCGCCCAGCGTCAGGCCCAGGGCGTCGAGCATGATCGACTTGCCGGCGCCGGTTTCACCCGTGATCACGCTCATTCCGCGATCGAGTTCGAGATCGAGATGTTCAACGATGGCGTAGTTATGTACGGACAGGTGCACCAGCATAAAGGCCGCTCCCAGGCTTTAGGTCTGGTTATTTATACAGTGTTTTGTTTCTGGCTGACAATGCCCTCGCTTAGCTCGTTTCGTTTGATCCGACGAAATCGTTAGCGCAGCAAGTAATACCAATGCAGAGCTTTTTGTAGGGTTAATCACATCGCCCCCCTTGAAGCCGGATTTTGCGGCCCCATATAGCTGGGCAGAAGCGCGAGTTGAGCTCGCGGACGATATTGAAAGGAGAATTCTATGGCTGACGAACAGACAGTGGATACGCAAAATCAAGACGCCGATCAGGCTCCTCAAGCTTCGGGTGATGACCTGGCGGCCCGTGTACAAGTGCTCGAAGAGCAGCTGGCAGGCGCGCAGGATCAAGCTTTGCGTGTAGCCGCCGATCTGCAGAACGTCCGCCGTCGCGCCGAGCAGGATGTCGAAAAGGCTCACAAATTCGCGCTGGAAAAATTCGCCGGCGACCTGCTGCCGATCATCGACAGTCTCGAGCGTGGCCTTGAGTTGTCGAGCCCGGATGACGAAAGCATCCGTCCGATGCGCGAAGGCATCGAACTGACCCTGAAAATGTTCCAGGACACCCTGAAGCGTTATCAGTTGGAAGCGATCGATCCGCATGGCGAACCGTTCAATGCCGTTCTTCATCAGGCGATGGCCATGCAGGAAAGCGCCGATCTCGAGCCGAACAGCGTGCTCAAGGTGTTCCAGAAGGGCTATCAGCTCAATGGTCGTCTGCTGCGCCCGGCAATGGTCGTGGTCAGCAAGGCTCCGGCACCGGTTTCGCCTTCGATTGACGAGCAGGCTTGAAATTAGCCGCAAGGCCCCCATTTAGAAGTCAAGCGTTTAAGTGCTACCGCAGTTAGCCACCACTGCTGCGGCATCCAAATCCAAAGTTTCGGGAGAGTGAACATGGGCAAAATTATCGGTATCGACCTGGGGACTACCAACTCCTGCGTCTCCGTACTTGAAAACGGCGTAGCCAAAGTTATTGAAAACGCCGAAGGCGCGCGTACCACGCCGTCGATCATCGCTTACGCCAACGATGGCGAAATTCTGGTCGGCCAGTCCGCCAAGCGTCAGGCGGTGACCAATCCGCATAACACCCTGTACGCGGTGAAGCGTCTGATCGGTCGCAAGTTCGACGAAGAAGTCGTGCAGAAAGACATCAAGATGGTCCCTTACAAAATCGCCAAGGCTGACAACGGCGATGCGTGGGTTGAAGTGAACGGCCAGAAAATGGCGCCGCCACAAATCTCGGCTGAAATTCTGAAGAAAATGAAGAAAACCGCCGAAGACTATCTCGGCGAGCCAGTGACCGAGGCGGTGATCACCGTTCCGGCCTACTTCAACGACAGCCAGCGTCAAGCCACCAAGGACGCCGGTCGCATCGCGGGCCTGGACGTAAAACGTATCATCAACGAACCAACCGCAGCCGCTCTGGCTTATGGTATGGACAAAGCCAAGGGCGATCACACCGTGATCGTTTATGACCTGGGTGGCGGTACTTTCGACGTTTCCGTGATCGAAATCGCAGAAGTCGATGGCGAGCACCAGTTTGAAGTGTTGGCTACCAACGGCGACACCTTCCTGGGCGGTGAAGACTTTGACATTCGTCTGATCGACTACCTCGTCGACGAATTCAAGAAAGAAAGCGGCATGAACCTCAAGGGTGACCCGCTGGCCATGCAGCGCCTGAAAGAAGCCGCTGAAAAAGCCAAGATCGAACTGTCTTCCGCTCAGTCGACCGACGTGAACCTGCCGTACATCACAGCAGACGCCACCGGTCCTAAGCACCTGAACGTGAAGATCTCCCGTGCCAAGCTGGAAGCACTGGTTGAAGACCTGGTTCAGCGCACCATCGAGCCTTGCCGCATTGCGCTGAAAGACTCCGGTATCGACGTTGGCGCGATCAACGACGTGATCCTGGTCGGCGGTCAGACCCGTATGCCACTGGTTCAGAAGCTGGTCACCGAGTTCTTCGGTAAAGAAGCTCGTAAAGACGTTAACCCGGACGAAGCGGTTGCCATGGGTGCTGCGATTCAGGGCGCTGTTCTGGCCGGTGACGTTAAAGACGTTCTGCTGCTCGACGTCAGCCCGCTGACCCTGGGTATCGAAACCATGGGTGGCGTGATGACCGCGCTGATCGAGAAAAACACCACGATTCCTACCAAGAAATCGCAAGTGTTCTCGACTGCCGACGACAACCAGGGCGCTGTAACCATCCACGTGTTGCAAGGTGAGCGTAAGCAAGCGGCGCAGAACAAGTCCCTGGGCAAGTTCGACCTGGCCGAGATTCCACCAGCACCACGTGGCGTGCCACAAATCGAAGTGACCTTCGACATCGACGCCAACGGCATTCTGCACGTAGGCGCCAAGGACAAGGCCACTGGCAAGACTCAGTCGATCGTGATCAAGGCCAACTCTGGTCTGTCCGACGAAGAGATCGAGCGCATGGTGCGTGATGCCGAGGCTAACGCCGAGGAAGACCGCAAGTTCGAAGAACTGGCCGCTGCCCGTAACCAGGGTGATGCACTGGTTCACTCGACGCGCAAAATGGTCGCTGATGCTGGCGACAAAGTGAGCGCTGAAGAGAAGACTGCAATCGAAGCCGCTGTAGTTGCCCTTGAAGCCGCTGTTAAAGGCGACGACAAGGCTGCTATCGAAGCCAAGGTTGAAGAGCTGTCGAAGGTCTCCGCGCCAGTGGCTCAGAAAATGTACGCCGAACAGGCTCAGCCAGCTGAAGGCGCTGCACCGCAAGGTGAGTCGGCCGAGAAGGCTGACGATGTCGTAGACGCCGAGTTCGAAGAAGTAAAAGACCACAAGTAAGTTGTTGGTCGCCCGGTTGACTGCCTTCAGGCGGTGACTGGTAGGATGTCGCCGCGCGGGAGCTTGCTCCCGCGTTGGCGTGTCTGGAACACGCGAATTTTTACAGTATGCGACCGCGTTCGCGTGCTGCTGGCATGGCCGGGAATGCTCCTGCTTTCCGAGCCTCAAGTGCCACATCGAAACAAAGACCAGGATCGTTGAATTGACGTGAGTTGGGTCCGGGCCTGTATTGGGGCTCAACGAGTTCGGCAGGGTTCAGGAGAGGTTTGCCGAACGTCCTCAAGGGTGCAAATGACTTATGGCAAAGCGTGACTATTACGAAGTATTGGGTGTTGAACGAGGCTCAAGCGAGGCGGACCTGAAAAAGGCTTACCGTCGCTTGGCGATGAAGCACCACCCGGACCGTAATCCCGATGACAAAGCGTCGGAAGAAATGTTCAAAGAGGCCAACGAGGCCTACGAAGTGCTGTCCGATTCCAGCAAACGTGCAGCGTACGACCAGTACGGCCATGCCGGTGTCGACCCGAGCATGGGTGGCGGCGGTGCCGGTTTTGGTGGTCAGAACTTCTCCGACATTTTTGGCGATGTCTTCAGTGACTTCTTCGGTGGCGGTCGCGGCGGTTCCCGTGGCGGCGCTCAGCGCGGCAGCGATTTGCGCTACACCCTGGAGCTGGACCTGGAAGAAGCGGTGCGCGGCACGACCGTGAATATCCGCGTTCCGACGCTGGTCAACTGCAAGCCGTGCGATGGCTCGGGCGCGAAGAAAGGTTCTTCGCCGGTGACTTGCCCTACCTGTGGCGGTATTGGCCAGGTACGCATGCAGCAAGGCTTCTTCTCGGTGCAGCAGACCTGCCCGCGCTGCCATGGCCAAGGCAAGATCATTTCCGATCCGTGCGATTCCTGCCACGGCGAAGGTCGTGTCGAAGAGTACAAGACCCTGTCTGTGAAAGTACCGGCCGGTGTCGATACCGGTGACCGCATTCGCCTGTCCGGCGAAGGCGAGGCGGGCGCACAGGGCGGCCCGACTGGCGACCTGTACGTGGTGATCAATGTGCGCGAGCACTCGATCTTCCAGCGCGATGGCAAGCACCTGTTCTGCGAAGTGCCGATCAGCTTCGTCGATGCGGCGCTGGGCGGCGAGCTGGAGATTCCGACCCTTGATGGCCGGGTCAAACTGAAAATCCCTGAAGGGACTCAAACCGGCAAGCAGTTCCGTGTTCGTGGCAAAGGCGTGGCGCCCGTGCGTGGCGGCGGTGCCGGTGACTTGATGTGCCGTGTGGCAGTCGAGACGCCGGTCAACCTGAGTCGTCGTCAGCGCGAAATGCTCGAGGAGTTCCGCAGTTCCCTGGCGGACGACAACAGCCATTCGCCGAAAACCACCGGCTGGTTCGAAGGCGTGAAGCGCTTCTTCGGCGATTTGTAAGGAGACGGGCATGCGACGTATAGCAGTGATGGGCGCCGCCGGGCGCATGGGCAAAACCCTGATTGAGGCCGTTCAGCAAGCGCCGGGTGCCGGTTTGACGGCGGCGGTGGATCGTCCTGACAGTACGCTGGTCGGCGCTGACGCTGGTGAGTTGGCTGCAATCGGTCGCATCGGCGTGCCGCTGTCGGGCGATCTGGATCGGGTGGTCGATGAGTTCGACGTCCTGATCGACTTCACGCACCCGACGGTGACCCTGAAGAACCTCGCGTTCTGCCGTAAGCACAACAAGGCAATGATCATCGGCACGACCGGCTTCAGCGTTGAAGAAAAGGAGTTGTTGGCTGAGGCGGGCAAGGATATCCCGATCGTCTTCGCCGCCAACTTCAGCGTGGGGGTGAACCTCTGCCTGAAGCTGCTCGACACCGCTGCTCGCGTGTTGGGCGATGATGTCGATATCGAAATCACCGAGGCCCACCATCGCCATAAAGTCGACGCGCCGTCCGGTACGGCCGTGCGTATGGGCGAAGTGATCGCTGATGCCTTGGGTCGTGATCTGAAGAAGGTCGCGGTTTACGGTCGTGAAGGTCAGACCGGTGCGCGTGATCGCGAGACCATCGGTTTCGCCACGGTGCGTGCTGGCGATATCGTCGGTGATCACACTGTGCTGTTCGCCGCTGACGGTGAGCGTGTCGAGATCACGCACAAGGCATCCAGTCGCATGACTTTCGCCAAGGGGGCAGTACGTGCTGCATTGTGGCTTGACGGGCGTGAGCCTGGTCTATACGACATGCAAGACGTGCTCGACTTGCGTTAAGATGCACCCGAAAATCGGGCTCGCGCGCAGCGTTTGAGCCCGGTTTTGTTCCGCCAGGCGACGTCCTGTCGCATTCTCCAGCCTTTAAGGCTCATTGGCGGTAGACCAAAAAGGCCTTTTTCTGTAAGCTACAGCTTTAGTGTGTCCACTAAAAGCGCGCAGAATAATTCAGTGAAGAAGCGGGGTGACGTGTCCATACGTCACTCCGCTTTTTTACAACCTGCGATCGCCCTTTCAGGCTTTATTTACGGGAGGTCTTCTTGACTAAGCCAGCCATACTCGCCCTTGCTGATGGCAGCATTTTTCGCGGCGAAGCCATTGGAGCCGACGGTCAAACCGTTGGTGAGGTGGTGTTCAACACCGCAATGACCGGCTATCAGGAAATCCTTACCGATCCTTCCTACGCCCAACAGATCGTTACCCTGACTTACCCGCACATCGGCAACACCGGTACCACCCCGGAAGATGCTGAGTCCAACCGTGTCTGGTCGGCTGGCCTGGTCATTCGTGATCTGCCACTGGTTGCGAGCAACTGGCGTAACACGATGTCCCTGTCCGATTACCTGAAGGCCAACAACGTGGTGGCCATTGCCGGTATCGACACCCGCCGCCTGACGCGTATCCTGCGTGAAAAAGGCGCGCAGAACGGCTGCATCATGGCCGGTGACAACATTTCCGAAGAGGCTGCCATCGCCGCAGCCCAGGGCTTCCCGGGCCTGAAAGGCATGGACCTGGCGAAAGTCGTCAGCACCAAGGACGCCTACGAGTGGCGCTCCACTGTCTGGGATCTGAAAACTGACAGCCACGCGACCATCGAAGCTTCCGAGCTGCCGTATCACGTGGTTGCTTACGACTACGGCGTCAAAGTGAACATCCTGCGCATGCTGGTCGAGCGCGGCTGCCGCGTGACCGTGGTGCCTGCTCAGACCCCTGCTGCCGACGTGCTGGCCCTGAAACCGGACGGCGTGTTCCTGTCCAACGGCCCAGGCGATCCTGAGCCTTGCGACTACGCGATCCAGGCCATCAAGGAAGTGCTGGAAACCGAGATCCCGGTCTTCGGTATCTGCCTCGGTCACCAGCTGCTGGCCCTGGCCTCTGGCGCCAAGACCCTGAAAATGGGTCACGGCCACCACGGTGCCAACCACCCGGTCCAGGACCTGGATACCGGTGTGGTGATGATCACCAGCCAGAACCACGGTTTTGCGGTAGACGAAGCGACCCTCCCAGCCAACGTCCGCGCGATCCACAAATCGCTGTTCGACGGCACCCTGCAAGGGATCGAGCGTACCGACAAGAGCGCCTTCAGCTTCCAGGGTCACCCGGAAGCCAGCCCTGGCCCGAACGACGTAGCGCCATTGTTCGATCGCTTCATCAATGAGATGGCCAAGCGACGCTGATCGCTCGCCCTGATGCAGCAAAGCTTGAGGGTGGTCCCGAAATCGGCGGCCCCCTCAAGGCTTCACAGATTGAACAAGACGGCTTGCCGACTGACCTGCGGATTTGAGTGACAAACCCATGCCAAAACGTACAGACATTAAAAGCATCCTGATTCTCGGCGCTGGCCCGATCGTGATCGGCCAGGCCTGCGAATTCGACTACTCCGGCGCCCAGGCCTGTAAAGCCCTGCGCGAAGAGGGTTACCGCGTCATCCTGGTGAACTCCAACCCGGCCACCATCATGACCGACCCGGCCATGGCCGACGCCACCTATATCGAGCCGATCAAATGGCAGACCGTTGCCAAGATCATCGAGAAAGAGCGTCCGGACGCACTGCTGCCGACCATGGGTGGCCAGACCGCTCTGAACTGCGCCCTGGACCTGGAGCGCGAAGGCGTTCTGGAGAAGTTCGGCGTAGAGATGATCGGTGCCAACGCCGACACCATCGACAAGGCTGAAGACCGTTCGCGTTTCGACAAGGCGATGAAATCCATCGGCCTGGCGTGCCCGCGTTCCGGTATCGCCCACAGCATGGAAGAGGCCAACGCGGTCCTCGAGAAGCTCGGCTTCCCATGCATCATCCGTCCGTCCTTCACCATGGGTGGCACCGGTGGTGGTATCGCTTACAACCGTGAAGAGTTCGAAGAAATCTGTGCCCGTGGTCTGGACCTATCGCCGACCAAGGAACTGCTGATCGACGAATCGCTGATCGGCTGGAAAGAGTACGAGATGGAGGTTGTCCGCGATAAGAAGGACAACTGCATCATCGTCTGCTCCATCGAAAACTTCGACCCGATGGGCGTGCACACCGGTGACTCGATCACCGTGGCTCCGGCACAAACCCTGACTGACAAGGAATACCAGATCCTGCGTAACGCCTCCCTGGCGGTACTGCGCGAGATCGGCGTGGAAACCGGCGGTTCCAACGTTCAGTTCGGTATCTGCCCGAACACAGGCCGCATGGTCGTGATCGAGATGAACCCGCGTGTATCCCGTTCCTCGGCACTGGCTTCGAAAGCCACCGGTTTCCCGATCGCCAAGGTCGCGGCCAAACTGGCTGTGGGTTACACCCTCGACGAGTTGTCGAACGACATCACCGGCGGCAAGACCCCGGCGTCCTTCGAACCGTCCATCGACTACGTCGTGACCAAGCTGCCGCGTTTCGCCTTCGAGAAGTTCGCCAAGGCTGACGCCCGCCTGACCACTCAGATGAAGTCGGTGGGTGAAGTCATGGCCATCGGCCGTACTTTCCAGGAATCCCTGCAGAAAGCGCTGCGCGGTCTGGAAGTGGGCGTTTGCGGTCTGGACGAGAAGGTCGACTTGAGCAACCCGGAAAGCATGAGCGTCCTCAAGCGCGAGCTGACGGTACCGGGCGCCGAGCGTATCTGGTACGTGGCGGACGCGATGCGCGCCGGCATGAGTGTTGAAGACATCTTCGGCATGACCATGATCGATCCTTGGTTCCTGGTGCAGATGGAAGATCTGATCAAGGACGAAGTGAAGGTCAAGACCCTGGGTCTGACCAGCATCGACCGCGACCTGATGTACCGCCTCAAGCGCAAAGGCTTCTCCGATATGCGCCTGGCCAAGCTGCTGGGTGTAACCGAGAAGAGCCTGCGTGCTCATCGCCACAAGCTGGAAGTGTTCCCGGTCTACAAGCGCGTCGATACCTGCGCCGCCGAGTTCGCCACGGACACCGCCTACCTGTACTCGACGTACGAGGAGGAGTGTGAAGCCGCGCCATCGGGCCGCGACAAGATCATGATCCTGGGTGGTGGTCCTAACCGTATCGGCCAGGGCATCGAGTTCGACTACTGCTGCGTACACGCGGCATTGGCTCTGCGCGACGACGGGTACGAGACCATCATGGTCAACTGCAACCCCGAAACCGTTTCCACCGATTACGACACTTCCGATCGCCTGTACTTCGAACCAGTGACCCTGGAAGACGTGCTGGAAATCGTTCGCGTCGAGAAGCCAAAAGGCGTGATCGTCCAGTACGGCGGCCAGACTCCGTTGAAACTGGCGCGTGCCCTGGAAGCGGCCGGCGTACCGATCATCGGTACCAGCCCTGACGCCATCGACCGTGCCGAAGACCGTGAACGCTTCCAGCAGATGGTCCAGCGCCTGAACCTGCGTCAGCCACCAAACGCCACCGTGCGCAGCGAAGACGAAGCGATTCGTGCCGCCAGCAAGATCGGTTACCCGCTGGTAGTGCGCCCGTCCTATGTACTGGGCGGCCGCGCGATGGAAATCGTCTACGAAGAAGAAGAGCTCAAGCGCTACCTGCGTGAAGCGGTTCAAGTGTCCAACGACAGCCCGGTGCTGCTGGACCACTTCCTCAACTGCGCCATTGAAATGGACGTGGATGCGGTCTGCGACGGCAAAGACGTGGTGATCGGCGCGATCATGCAGCACATCGAGCAGGCCGGCGTTCACTCCGGTGACTCCGCGTGCTCGCTGCCGCCGTACTCGCTGCCTGCCCACATCCAGGACGAGATGCGCGAACAGGTCAAGAAGATGGCCCTGGAGCTGGGCGTGGTCGGCCTGATGAACGTTCAGTTGGCGCTGCAAGGCGACGACATCTACGTCATCGAAGTCAACCCGCGTGCCTCGCGTACCGTGCCGTTCGTGTCCAAGTGCATCGGTGTTTCCCTGGCAATGATCGCAGCGCGCGTCATGGCCGGTAAAACCCTGAAGGAAATCGGTTTCACCAAGGAAATCATCCCGAACTTCTACAGTGTGAAAGAGGCGGTGTTCCCATTTGCCAAGTTCCCTGGCGTTGACCCGATCCTCGGCCCGGAGATGAAGTCGACCGGTGAAGTGATGGGCGTGGGCGATACCTTCGGGGAAGCGTTCGCCAAAGCCCAGATGGGTGCCAGCGAAGTGTTGCCGACTGGCGGTACTGCGTTTATCAGCGTACGTGACGATGACAAGCCGCTGGTTGCAGGCGTAGCCCGTGATCTGATCAACTTGGGTTTCGAAGTGGTCGCCACTGCCGGCACTGCCAAGCTGATTGAAGCCGCAGGCCTGAAAGTGCGTCGCGTGAACAAGGTGACCGAGGGGCGCCCACACGTGGTCGACATGATCAAGAATGACGAAGTCACCCTGATCATCAACACCACCGAAGGTCGTCAGTCGATTGCTGACTCCTATTCCATTCGTCGCAATGCTCTGCAGCACAAGATCTACTGCACCACCACCATTGCTGCTGGCGAAGCGATCTGTGAAGCGCTGAAGTTCGGTCCCGAGAAGACCGTGCGTCGCTTGCAGGATCTACACGCAGGATTGAAGGCATGAGCATAACGAAGTACCCAATGACCGTTCAGGGCGCTCGCGCCCTGGAAGAAGAACATGCACACCTGACCAAGGTCGTTCGTCCGAAGCTCAGCCAGGACATCGGTACGGCTCGTGAGTTGGGTGACTTGAAAGAAAACGCCGAATACCACGCTGCTCGCGAGCAGCAGGGTATGGTCGAGGCGCGGATCCGTGATATCGAAGGCCGGATTCAGAATCAGGTCATCATCGATGTCACGACCATTCCTCACACCGGCAAAGTGATTTTCGGCACTACCGTTGAAATCGCCAACGTCGAGACGGATGAGCGCGTCACTTACCACATCGTGGGTGAGGACGAGGCAGACTTCAAACTCGGCAAGATTTCGGTGGGTTCGCCATTGGCTCGCGCCTTGATTGCCAAGGAAGAGGGTGATGTCGTTGCCGTAAAAACGCCGGGTGGCGTTATCGAGTACGAGATTGTCGAAGTTCGCCACATCTAACGGCAGGCGCCCGCTTCGTGCGGGCGCGATGCTTTGGCAGTTGACCCAGATGTTGTGGGTCGGCGGCTTGTGGCTGTTGCACATCGGTCTGCTGCCGGTGCTGGGGCGCATAGGCCTGGCGCCGCTGCTGATTGATGAGATAGCAAGCATGTTGAATGCGCTGATGATCGGCTTCGCCGCAGCGTGTGTGATTTTTCAGGCTTTGGTGCTGATTCAGGCCGAGGGCCTTGTCAGTCTATGGCTCGATATTCGTGGGCAACTGCTGTTGATCGCGTTTTATGCGTGCGCGATGTACATCGCGGTGCGCATTGGCTGGCCGGATGCGGTGCGTTGGCAGGTGTTCAGCTATCTGGTGTTGGGCTTTTCCGGGCTGGTTCTGGTCTTGCAGCCGGTGCCGGGATGGAGTGGCAGGGTGCGCGAAGCACACCCGTGACCCTTGTCATCACTTGAAGCGATGAACGTTCGACAGCTGCTTGTTGACGCTGAAGTTCTTGCGGTAAATCAGTGCCATCTTGCCGATGACCTGGACGAGATCCGCTTTGCCGACCTTGCACAGTTCTGCAATGGACGCCAGGCGCGATTCGCGATCGAGGATGTTGAGCTTGATCTTGATCAGCTCGTGATCCGCCAAGGCGCGTTCAAGTTCGGCGAGGACACCTTCAGTCAAACCGTTGTCTGCCACAATCAGAACTGGTTTCAGGTGGTGGCCAATGGATTTGTACTGTTTCTTCTGCTCTGGAGTGAGCGGCATAATCTGACCCTTTCGTCTGGATTCTGTAAAATGGCGGCCATTTTACCCGAGGGTTCGTGGATCCGCCCAATTAATCACGACCCTTATCAAAGAGGTGCCCAATGGCGCGTTCCAAGACAAGCCTTGGTTGGCTGAAAAGACATGTCAATGATCCCTATGTGAAGCAGGCGCAGAAGGATGGCTACCGCTCGCGTGCAAGTTACAAG
Source organism: Pseudomonas reinekei (assembly GCF_001945365.1). Lineage (GTDB taxonomy): Bacteria > Pseudomonadota > Gammaproteobacteria > Pseudomonadales > Pseudomonadaceae > Aquipseudomonas > Aquipseudomonas reinekei. Next base: position 153,580 of record NZ_MSTQ01000010.1, on the reverse strand, counting down.
CTTCTGGAGGTCCAGGAGAAATACAAGCTGATCCGTCCTGGCATGAGCGTTGTCGACCTGGGGGCGGCGCCCGGTGGCTGGTCGCAGGTCACTAGCCGACTGATCGGTGGTCAGGGGCGCCTGATCGCCTCGGACATACTGGAAATGGACAGTATTCCGGACGTGACTTTCATCCAGGGTGACTTCACTGAGGACGAAGTGCTGGCAAAAATCCTTGAAGCCGTGGGTAATTCGCAGGTGGACCTTGTGATTTCCGATATGGCCCCCAATATGAGTGGTACACCTGAAGTGGACATGCCGAAAGCCATGTTTCTGTGCGAGCTGGCGCTTGATTTGGCGGAACGGATACTCAAGCCGGGTGGCAATTTTGTGATCAAGATTTTTCAGGGCGAAGGTTTCGATGTTTACCTGAAGGATGCGCGTAAGAAATTCGACAAGATCCAGATGATCAAGCCGGACTCTTCGCGTGGCAGCTCCCGCGAGCAATACATGCTGGCTTGGGGCTATCGCGGTCGCAGTGAATAAAACGAGGTTTTTTGGCGGGGTGATAGGTTTTTCGTATTTCGCCTCGCGTGCATAAGCGAATATTGTGTAGAAAGTGTTTCACAAAGGGTTACAGACGGCGCCTGCCAGTGTTGTAGGTAATGTAGTAAGTTAGGCCGGTGAATATCATGCGGAGCGCGCGCCACCAGCGGCGCTTGCTTCAGAGGGTAGTTAATTGAACGATATGGCAAAGAATCTGATCCTGTGGTTGATCATCGCGGCAGTCCTGGTGACGGTGATGAACAACTTCTCCAGCCCTAACGAGCCGCAGACCCTCAACTATTCCGACTTCATCCAGCAGGTCAAGGATGGCAAGGTCGAGCGCGTAGCGGTTGATGGCTACGTCATTACCGGCAAGCGCACCGATGGCGACAGCTTCAAGACCATTCGTCCGGCAATCCAGGACAACGGTCTGATCGGCGACCTGGTGGATAACCATGTCGTGGTCGAAGGCAAGCAGCCAGAACAGCAAAGCATCTGGACCCAGCTCCTGGTCGCCAGCTTCCCGATCCTCGTGATCATCGCCGTGTTCATGTTCTTCATGCGGCAGATGCAGGGTGGTGCCGGTGGCAAAGGCGGTCCGATGAGCTTCGGCAAGAGCAAGGCGCGCCTGCTCTCCGAAGATCAGGTTAAAACCACTCTGGCTGACGTTGCCGGTTGCGACGAAGCCAAGGAAGAAGTTGGCGAACTGGTCGAGTTCCTGCGTGATCCAGGCAAGTTCCAGCGCCTGGGCGGTCGAATTCCCCGCGGCGTGCTGATGGTTGGTCCTCCGGGTACTGGTAAAACCTTGCTTGCCAAGGCGATTGCCGGCGAAGCCAAGGTGCCGTTCTTCACTATTTCCGGCTCCGACTTCGTTGAAATGTTCGTGGGTGTCGGTGCCAGCCGTGTTCGCGATATGTTCGAACAGGCGAAGAAGCACGCGCCATGCATCATCTTCATCGATGAAATCGACGCCGTCGGTCGTCACCGTGGTGCCGGTATGGGCGGCGGTCACGATGAGCGCGAGCAGACTCTCAACCAGTTGCTGGTAGAGATGGACGGCTTCGAAATGAACGATGGCATCATTGTGATTGCCGCGACCAACCGTCCTGACGTACTCGACCCTGCGCTGCTGCGTCCGGGCCGGTTTGACCGTCAGGTCGTGGTGGGTCTGCCGGACATTCGTGGTCGTGAACAGATTCTCAAGGTTCACATGCGCAAAGTGCCCATGGGCGACGACGTCGCTCCGGCAGTGATCGCTCGTGGTACTCCGGGCTTCTCTGGTGCCGACCTGGCCAACTTGGTCAACGAAGCGTCGTTGTTCGCTGCCCGCGCTGGCAAGCGCATCGTCGAGATGAAAGAGTTCGAACTGGCCAAGGACAAGATCATGATGGGCGCCGAGCGCAAATCCATGGTCATGTCCGAGAAAGAAAAACAGAACACCGCTTACCACGAAGCAGGTCATGCCATTGTTGGCCGCGTCGTGCCTGAGCATGATCCGGTGTACAAGGTGTCGATCATTCCGCGCGGTCGTGCGCTGGGTGTGACCATGTTCCTCCCGGAAGAGGATCGCTACAGCCTGTCCAAGCGCGCGTTGATCAGCCAGATCTGCTCGCTGTACGGTGGTCGTATCGCTGAAGAGATGACGTTGGGCTTCGACGGTGTCACCACCGGCGCATCCAACGACATCATGCGTGCGAGCCAGATTGCGCGGAACATGGTGACCAAGTGGGGCTTGTCCGAAAAACTCGGTCCGTTGATGTACGCCGAAGAAGAGGGAGAAGTGTTCCTCGGTCGTGGCGGCGGTGGTCAGAGTGCCAGCTTCTCCGGTGAGACAGCCAAGCTGATCGACTCCGAAGTGCGCAGCATCATTGATCAGTGCTACGGCACGGCCAAACAAATCCTTACGGACAACCGCGACAAGCTTGATGCCATGGCGGATGCCCTGATGAAGTATGAAACCATTGATGCCGAGCAGATCGACGACATCATGGCTGGGCGTACACCTCGCGAACCTCGTGACTGGTCTGGTGGTACCGGAACATCCGGAACGCCTCCAGCGGTGCAGGGTGAGCGTCCGGAAACACCCATCGGCGGCCCGGCTGCTGACGTTTAAGGTTTGAAATGACTTCTGTTCAGTCCTCGACCCGGTTGCCTTGCGGCAACCGGGTTCTTGATTTGGCCCGTACGCATGTCATGGGCATTCTCAATGTAACCCCCGATTCTTTCTCCGATGGCGGCCAGTACAGCCAGCTCGATGCGGCCATGCGTCATGCTGAAGCCATGGTGGCGGCTGGCGCGACGCTGATCGATGTCGGTGGTGAATCGACGCGGCCGGGTGCCAGGGCGGTGTCGCCACTGGAAGAGCTGGAGCGTGTCGCGCCGATCGTCGAGCGGATTCACCGCGAACTGGATGTGATTATCTCGGTAGACACCTCGACCCCTGCCGTCATGCGCGAAACCGCACGGCTGGGCGCCGGATTGATCAACGATGTTCGATCGTTGCGTCGCGATGGTGCGCTGGATGCGGCTGCTGCCACCGGGCTGCCGGTCTGCCTGATGCATATGCTGGGTGAGCCCGGTGATATGCAGGACAATCCGCACTACCACGACGTCACGAAAGAAGTAGGCGAGTTTCTTGCCGAACGAATGGCTCAATGTGCTTCGGTGGGCATTGCGGTGGAAAAGATCATTCTCGATCCGGGTTTTGGCTTCGCAAAAACCTTGCAGCACAATCTAAGCTTATTCAAACATATGGATGCCTTGCATGCTCTGGGGCGACCCCTGTTGGTCGGGGTTTCGCGAAAAAGCATGATAGGGCAGGCGTTGAATCGCCCGGTGGGTGAGCGCTTGTACGGTGGTCTCGCACTCGCGGCGCTGGCTTCGCACAAGGGTGCGCGTATATTGCGCGTCCATGATGTAGCCGAAACAGTCGATGTGGTGAGGATGATCGCCGCAGTGGAATCAGCCGAATAAGAATGATGGAGCGTTTATGACTAGGAAATACTTTGGTACTGACGGCATTCGTGGTCGGGTCGGCGAATATCCGATTACTCCTGACTTCATGCTCAAGCTCGGCTGGGCGGCTGGCATGGCGTTTCGCAAGATGGGCGCCTGCAAGGTGCTGGTCGGCAAGGACACCCGAATTTCCGGGTACATGTTTGAATCCGCGCTTGAGGCCGGCCTGACTTCGGCGGGTGCTGATGTAATGCTCCTGGGACCGATGCCAACTCCTGCCATCGCCTACCTGACGCGCACGTTCCATGCTGAAGCCGGTATCGTGATCAGTGCGTCGCACAATCCCCACGACGACAACGGCATCAAGTTTTTCTCCGGCAAGGGCACCAAATTGCCGGATGAAGTCGAGCAGATGATCGAAGAGCTGCTGGACACGCCGATGACAGTGGTTGAGTCGAGCAAGATCGGCAAGGTTACGCGCATCAACGATGCGTCGGGTCGTTACATTGAATTCTGCAAGAGCAGTGTGCCTACGGGCACCAGTTTTGCCGGGCTTAAAATCGTCATCGATTGTGCTCATGGCGCGACTTACAAAGTGGCACCTAGCGTGTTTCGTGAGCTGGGCGCTGATGTCGTCGTCCTGTCCGCGCAACCCAATGGCTTGAACATCAATGACAATTGCGGTTCGACCCACATGGGGCAGTTGCAGGCTGCCGTACTGGCCGAGCACGCCGACCTGGGTATTGCCTTCGACGGTGACGGTGACCGCGTTTTGATGGTCGATCACACCGGCGCTATCGTCGATGGTGATGAGCTGCTTTACATCATTGCCCGCGACCTGCATGAGCGCGACAGGCTGCAGGGTGGGGTGGTCGGCACTCTGATGAGTAACCTGGGGCTGGAGCTGGCCCTGGCGGACCTGGCGATTCCATTTGTTCGTGCCAACGTCGGTGACCGTTATGTGATCGCTGATCTGCTGGAGCGCAATTGGCTGGTCGGCGGCGAGAACTCGGGGCATATCGTTTGCTTTAATCACACCACCACGGGTGATGCGATTATCGCCGCGCTGCAGGTGCTGATGGCGCTCAAGTCGCGCTCCGAAAGTCTTGCTCAGTCGCGTCAGACGCTGCGCAAGTGCCCCCAGGTGCTGATCAATGTGCGGTTTGCCGGTGGTGCGAGCCCGCTCGATCATCCATCGGTAAAGGAAGCCAGCGAGCGTGTCACCCACGCAATGGCGGGGCGCGGCCGTGTCCTGTTGCGCAAGTCGGGAACAGAGCCGTTGGTGCGTGTCATGGTCGAAGGCGAAGACGAAACGCAGGTTCGTGGTTACGCCGAAGAGCTGGCAAAACTGGTAACTGAAGTTTCTGCCTGAATTCGGCTTGCCAGCCTTGATTGTGTTGGGTAACATCTGCGCCCACTTTGACCGACGAGGTACAGCATGCGTCGCCCTATGGTAGCTGGTAACTGGAAGATGCACGGTACCCGCGCCAGCGTCGCTGAGCTGATCAACGGCCTTCGTGACTTGGCCTTGCCGAGCGGTGTTGATGTAGCGGTATTCCCGCCTTTGTTGCATATCAGCCAAGTGGTCGATGGCTTGAAAGGAAAGTCGATTTCGATCGGCGCGCAGAACTCTGCAGTGGAAGCCGGACAAGGTGCACTGACCGGTGAGGTCTCGCCAAGTCAGTTAGTGGATGCAGGTTGTTCCCTGGTGCTTGTCGGGCACTCTGAGCGCCGCCAGATTATGGGCGAGCAGGGCACAACGCTGATTCGCAAGTTTGCAGCGGCGCAGGCAAGTGGCCTGATTCCGGTATTGTGTGTAGGGGAAACCCTCGAGCAGCGCGAAGCGGGGAAGACTGTTGAAGTCGTCTCGCGTCAGCTGAGCAGCATCATCGACGAGCTGGGTGTTGGTGTCTTTGCAAATGCAGTAATTGCTTACGAGCCGGTCTGGGCCATTGGCACCGGGCTGACTGCTTCGCCACAACAGGCGCAGGATGTGCACGCCGCCATTCGTGCTCAGTTGGCGGCAGAAAATTCTGAAGTCGCACAAGGTGTGCGGCTTCTATACGGCGGCAGCGTGAAGGCGGCCAATGCGGTCGAACTGTTCGGCATGCCGGATATCGATGGGGGTCTCATTGGTGGGGCTTCCCTGAATGCAGATGAGTTCGGTGCGATTTGTCGCGCCGCGGGAAACTGAAAAAATGCTGGAAACAGTCGTAGTCGTTTTTCATCTGCTGGGTGCATTGGGCGTAGTTGCTCTCGTATTGCTTCAGCAGGGTAAAGGTGCGGATGCTGGTGCGTCTTTCGGAGCAGGTGCTTCAAATACTGTGTTCGGAAGCCAAGGTTCCTCTACCTTTCTTAGTAAGTTTACTGCTATACTTGCCGCAGGTTTTTTCATAACCAGCTTGGGGTTAGGTTACTTTGCTAAAGAGAAGGCTCACCAGCTGACTCAAGTAGGTCTCCCAAATCCAGCGGTTCTGGAAGTTCCAAAGCAACAACCGGCTTCTGATGATGTCCCGGTGCTTCAAGAGCAAAAGTCGGCTACTCCAGCGACTGACGTGCCTCCAGCTCAAGAGCAGAAGTAAGAAGGTTTCAAACGTAGTATTGCCGAGGTGGTGGAATTGGTAGACACGCAACCTTGAGGTGGTTGTGCCCATAGGGTGTAGGGGTTCGAGTCCCCTTCTCGGTACCAATTAGTCAGGAGAGCCCGCTGTTGCGGGCTTTCTTGCAGGTGGAAGGTTACATTGACCCTGTAGGGGATCGGTCGTATACTTCCGCCCCAGCTTTGTCGCGGGGTGGAGCAGTCTGGTAGCTCGTCGGGCTCATAACCCGAAGGTCGTCGGTTCAAATCCGGCCCCCGCAACCAGTTTAAGGAGCCCCTTTTAAGGGGCTTTTTGTTAGCTGGACACTTTCAACGCCGCTGTTCGACGGCGTTTCAAGGATGGGCGTTTCGCCCATTTTTTTATTTTGCATAGCATGCACATACATGCACTAGGGGGTTCAGGTGTCGAGCAAGCTAGAAGAGTTGCAGGCCTTGCTGGCCCCGGTGGTCGTGGCCCTAGGCTATGAATGCTGGGGTATTGAGTTTTCGGCCCAGGGTCGTCACTCGATGTTGCGCGTTTATATCGATAAAGAGGGTGGCGTGCTGGTGGACGATTGCGCCATTGTCAGCCGTCAAATCAGCGGTGTGCTGGATGTTGAAGATCCAATTTCCGTTGAATACACCCTTGAAGTTTCCTCGCCTGGCATGGAACGCCCACTGTTCACTCTTGAGCAGTTTGCAAAATTTGCCGGTGAACAAGTGAAGATCAAGCTGCGCTCGCCCTTCGAAGGTCGACGCAACTTTCAGGGCCTTCTGCGCGGTGTAGAAGAACAGGATGTCGTGGTGCAGGTAGAAGACCATGAGTTCCTGTTGCCGATCGATATGATCGACAAGGCCAACATTATTCCCAGTTTTGACTGAGACGCGGATCCCGCGGATCCAATGGCTTGCGAAAGGCGAGGCGTACGATGAGCAAAGAAGTACTGCTGGTTGTTGAGTCGGTATCCAACGAAAAGGGTGTACCGGCAAACGTAATTTTTGAAGCGCTGGAGCTGGCTCTGGCCACTGCTACCAAGAAGCGTTTCGAGGACGAAGTTGATCTGCGTGTGGAAATCAATCGCCACACCGGAGCTTATGAGACTTTCCGTCGCTGGACGGTCGTCGAAGAAGCAGACCTGGACGATCCGGCCATTGAAACCTGGCCAAGCAAGGTTGCAGAAACGCATCCTGGTGCCAAGGTCGGCGACGTCGTCGAAGAAAAAATCGAGTCCATCGAATTTGGTCGTATCGCTGCACAGACTGCCAAGCAAGTCATCGTGCAGAAGGTTCGCGAAGCCGAGCGCGCTCAGGTTGTTGACGCTTACCGCGAACGCCTGGGCGAAATCATCTCTGGCACCGTGAAAAAAGTGACCCGCGATAACGTGATCGTCGATCTGGGCAACAACGCTGAAGCGTTGCTGGCTCGTGAAGACATCATTTCTCGCGAAACCTTCCGGGTTGGCGTGCGTCTGCGTGCGCTGCTCAAGGAAATCCGCACCGAGAACCGTGGCCCGCAGTTGATCCTGTCGCGCACCGCGCCGGAAATGCTGATCGAGTTGTTCCGCATCGAAGTGCCGGAAATTGCTGAAGGCCTGATCGAAGTAATGGCTGCGTCCCGTGATCCGGGTTCGCGCGCCAAGATCGCCGTCCGTTCCAAGGACAAACGCATCGACCCGCAGGGCGCTTGCATCGGCATGCGCGGTTCGCGCGTCCAGGCAGTGTCGGGCGAGTTGGGCGGTGAGCGTGTGGACATCGTCCTGTGGGACGACAACCCGGCTCAGTTCGTAATCAACGCCATGTCCCCGGCTGAGGTTGCGGCAATTATCGTTGACGAAGATGCCCACGCAATGGACATCGCCGTTGGCGCAGACAATCTGGCTCAGGCCATCGGTCGCGGTGGTCAGAACGTGCGTCTGGCTAGCCAGTTGACTGGCTGGACCCTGAACGTGATGACCGAATCGGACATCCAGGCTAAGCAGCAAGCAGAAACCGGCGACATCCTGCGCAACTTCATCGACGAGCTGGAAGTCGACGAAGAACTGGCTCAGGTGCTGGTAGATGAAGGCTTCACCAGCCTGGAAGAGATTGCCTACGTACCGTTGGAAGAAATGCTCAACATCGACGGCTTTGACGAAGACATCGTCAACGAGCTTCGCGCTCGTGCCAAGGATCGTTTGTTGACCAAAGCCATCGCTACTGAGGAAAAGCTGGCAGACGCCCATCCGGCCGAAGACCTGCTCTCGCTTGAGGGTATGGACAAGGATTTGGCGATGGAACTGGCGGTGCGCGGCGTAATTACCCGCGAAGACCTGGCCGAGCAGTCTATTGACGACCTGCTCGACATCGACGGCATTGACGATGATCGTGCCGGCAAGTTGATCATGGCCGCCCGAGCCCACTGGTTCGAGTAATTAGGCGCGGCCTGAGGAGAGAAGTGCATGACGCAAGTCACGGTGAAACAACTGGCCGATGAGGTCAAAACACCGGTAGAGCGCCTGTTGCAGCAGATGCGTGAGGCAGGTCTGCCGCACACCGCCGCCGAAGAAAGTGTGACTGATAGTGAGAAGCAATCTTTGCTGACTCACTTGAAAAGCAGCCACAAGGCGAAAGTGGAAGAACCACGCAAGATTACGCTGCAGCGTAAAACCACCAGCACCCTGCGTGTTGCTGGCAGCAAAAGCATCAGCGTTGAAGTACGCAAGAAGAAAGTCTTCGTACAACGCAGCCCGGAAGAAATCGAAGCCGAGCGCAAGCGTGAACTGGATGAACGTCGCGCAGTGGAAAATGCTGCACGTCAGAAGGCTGAAGAAGAAGCCAAGCGTCGCGCCGAAGAAGAAGCGCGTCGCCAGCCTGCTGCGCCGACCGCTCCAGCTGAACCTGTTGCCGCACCTGTTGCAGCCGCCGAGCCTGTGCGTGAAAGCGCGCCGGTTGTAGCTGCTGCGCCGGCTGCCGACGCTCGTAAGCGTGACGAACCGCGCCGTCCGGACAAACCACGTGCCGACGATAGCAATCGTCGCGGTGGTGGTGGCGATGGCGAGCGCAAAAACGCTCCGCATCGTGCTTCGGTTAAAGAAAAGGCGCCTGCGCCACGCGTTGCCCCACGTACTACCGACGAAGAAAGCGATGGCTTCCGTCGCGGTGGTCGCGGCAAGGCCAAGCTGAAGAAACGCAACGCTCACGGTTTCCAGAGCCCTACCGGCCCTGTCGTGCGTGAAGTGAAGATCGGCGAGACCATCACTGTTGGCGATCTCGCTCAGCAGATGTCGGTCAAGGCAGCTGAAATCATCAAGTTCATGTTCAAACTGGGTACTCCAGCGACCATCAACCAGGTACTGGATCAGGAAACTGCCCAACTGGTTGCTGAAGAGCTGGGCCACAAAGTGACCCTGGTCAGCGACACCGCCCTGGAAGATTCCCTGGCTGAGTCCCTGAAGTTTGAAGGTGAGGCGGTTTCCCGTGCGCCAGTCGTGACCGTAATGGGCCACGTTGACCACGGTAAGACTTCCCTGCTCGACTACATCCGTCGTGCCAAGGTTGCAGCTGGCGAAGCCGGTGGCATTACCCAGCACATCGGTGCGTACCACGTTGAAACCGACCGTGGCATGGTGACGTTCCTCGATACCCCTGGTCACGCCGCGTTTACCGCAATGCGTGCCCGTGGTGCCAAGGCGACCGACATCGTGATCCTGGTGGTTGCAGCGGACGACGGCGTAATGCCGCAGACCATTGAAGCTGTCCAGCACGCAGTAGCGGCCGGTGTTCCACTGGTTGTTGCAGTGAACAAGATCGACAAGCCGGGCGCCGATCTCGATCGCATCCGTAGCGAACTGTCGGTTCATGGCGTGACATCGGAAGAGTGGGGCGGTGACACTCCATTCGTACCGGTCTCGGCGAAGATGGGTACTGGCGTCGACGAATTGCTCGAAGCCGTATTGCTGCAAGCCGAAGTTCTGGAATTGACTGCAACGCCGTCGGCTCCTGGCCGTGGTGTCGTGGTTGAATCGCGCCTGGACAAGGGCCGTGGCCCGGTGGCTACCGTTCTGGTTCAAGACGGTACGCTGCGTCAAGGCGACATGGTCCTGGTCGGTTCCAACTACGGTCGCGTTCGTGCCATGCTCGACGAGAACGGCAAGCCAATCAAGGAAGCCGGTCCAGCCATCCCTGTCGAGATTCTCGGCCTGGACGGTACCCCGGACGCTGGCGACGAGATGAGCGTTGTGGCTGACGAGAAGAAAGCCCGTGAAGTGGCTCTGTTCCGTCAAGGCAAGTTCCGCGAAGTCAAGCTGGCTCGTGCTCACGCCGGCAAGCTGGAAAACATCTTCGAAAACATGGGTCAGGAAGAGAAGAAGACGCTCAACATCGTCCTCAAATCCGACGTCCGTGGTTCGCTTGAAGCGTTGAACGGTGCCTTGAACGGCCTGGGTAACGACGAAGTGCAAGTACGTGTGGTCGGTGGCGGTGTCGGTGGTATCACCGAATCCGACGCCAACCTGGCACTGGCTTCCAACGCTGTACTGTTCGGCTTCAACGTGCGTGCCGATGCCGGCGCTCGCAAGATCGTCGAGCAGGAAGGTCTGGATATGCGTTACTACAACGTGATCTACGACATCATCGAAGACGTCAAGAAAGCCCTGACCGGTATGCTCGGCAGCGATGTTCGCGAGAACATCCTGGGTATCGCCGAAGTGCGTGACGTGTTCCGTTCGCCGAAGTTTGGCGCGATCGCCGGTTGCATGGTGGTTGAAGGTGTTGTTCACCGTAACCGTCCAATCCGTGTACTGCGTGAAGACATCGTTATCTTCGAAGGCGAGCTGGAATCCCTGCGCCGCTTCAAGGATGACGCTTCCGAAGTACGTGCCGGCATGGAATGCGGTATCGGCGTGAAGAGCTACAACGACGTCAAAGTCGGTGACAAGATCGAAGTCTTCGAGAAGGTTCAGGTTGCTCGCAGCCTCTAACTCGCGCACTTCAGGAGCCGTGATGGCCGGTCGCACTCAATCGTGCGACGCATCACCCGGACTCTAAACGCAACGCCCGGTCTGGCTTCTGTCAGGCCGGGCGTTTGCCGCTTTCAGACCTTACGGGTTTCACCGTGGGGCAGTTACAGGTAACAAGACATGGCAAAAGAATATAGCCGTACCCAACGTATCGGCGATCAGATGCAGCGCGAGCTGGCACAGCTGATCCGTCGCGAAGTCAAAGACCCGCGCGTCGGCCTGGTCACCATTACCGCTGTGGAAGTCAGCCGTGACGTCGGTCATGCCAAGATTTTCATCACCGTGATGGGCCAGGACAGCGCCGAAGACATCGCTCAAAGCATCAAGGTGCTGAATTCCGCCGCCGGTTTCCTGCGTATGCAGCTGGCTCGCGAAATGAAACTGCGCAGCGTTCCACAGTTGCACTTCCACTACGACGAAAGCGTCGTGCGCGGTGCGCACCTGTCGGCATTGATCGAGCGCGCTGTGGCTGAAGACAATCAGCATCCGGTTGCGGCAGAAGCCGAAGACACCAAGGAGTAATCGGTGGCTCAGGTCAAACGTATCCGTCGTAACGTCAGCGGAATCATCCTGCTCGACAAGCCTCTGGGATTCACCTCCAACGCGGCTTTGCAGAAGGTCCGCTGGTTGCTCAACGCCGAGAAGGCCGGTCACACCGGCAGCCTCGATCCGCTGGCCACCGGTGTGCTGCCGCTGTGCTTCGGTGAAGCCACCAAGTTCTCGCAATACCTGCTCGATTCCGACAAGGGTTACGAGACACTGGCGCAACTGGGCAAAACCACCACCACGGCGGACGCCGAGGGTGAAGTTTTGCAGGAGCGCCCGGTGACCGTTGGTCGCACCGATATCGAAGCTGTCCTGCCGGATTTTCGTGGGCAAATCAGTCAGATACCGCCGATGTACTCGGCCCTCAAGCGTGATGGCCAGCCGTTGTACAAGCTGGCTCGTGCAGGCGAAGTAGTGGAGCGCGAACCGCGTTCTGTTACTATTGCGCGCTTGGAATTGCTGGCCTTCGAAGGTGATACTGCGCGACTGGCGGTGGATTGCAGCAAAGGCACCTATATTCGTACCCTCGTGGAGGATATTGGTGAAAAACTCGGTTGTGGCGCTTACGTTGCAGAGCTGCGACGTACCCAGGCCGGGCCTTTCACACTCGCCCAGACAGTTACCCTGGAAGAGTTGGAAGCGGTACATGCCGAAGGCGGCAATGAAGCGGTCGATCGCTTCCTGATGCCATCGGACAGCGGCCTGCTCGATTGGCCACTGTTGCAGTTCTCGGAGCACAGCTCGTTCTACTGGCTCAATGGCCAGCCGGTTCGCGCCCCGGACGCACCGAAGTTCGGCATGGTACGGGTACAGGATCACAATGGTCGCTTCATCGGTATCGGTGAAGTGAGCGAAGACGGGCGCATTGCGCCACGTCGTTTGATTCGGTCAGAGTGACCGAAACCAGTCTGTGTAACAGCAGGCTGGAGAGGGTGGCTGTCAACAGGCACGGTCACTGCTCATTTATAGATACAGGGATTTGTCCCTGGCCTGTTGAAACTGTTTTTCTGAAACAGTTTCCTGATAAAAAGGATTGCCTCATGGCTCTCGACGTTCAAGAAAAAGCTCAAATCGTTGCTGACTACCAGCAAGCTGTTGGTGACACTGGTTCGCCAGAAGTGCAAGTTGCACTGCTGACCGCCAACATCAACAAACTGCAAGGTCACTTCAAGGCCAACGGTAAAGATCACCACTCCCGTCGTGGTCTGATCCGCATGGTTAACCAGCGTCGTAAGCTGCTGGACTACCTGAAAGGCAAGGACGTGAGCCGTTACAGCGCTCTGATCGCTCGCCTGGGTCTGCGTCGCTAATAAGCGATTGCGCTAGAGGTTGGTTGTCTGTCGTGCACCAGCGGGTTTCCCGCCGGCGCATGGCAGGCTCCCAGCCTCAAGTTTTATCTGGATATACGTTTTTACCCTGGACAGCCGCCGGGCCGATTCCCGACATTGCCCAAGAATTTCGCAAGAAACCTGTTTCCCCAAGAGCCACAAAAGAAGGTAGGACACCGTGAACCCGGTAATCAAAAAATTCCAGTTCGGTCAGTCGACCGTTACCCTCGAGACTGGCCGTATCGCCCGTCAGGCCTCCGGCGCAGTATTGGTCACCGTTGACGACGACGTCAGCGTATTGGTGACCGTAGTCGGTGCCAAGCAAGCCGATCCAGGCAAGGGCTTCTTCCCTCTGTCTGTTCACTACCAGGAAAAAACTTACGCTGCCGGTAAGATCCCTGGCGGTTTCTTCAAGCGTGAAGGCCGTCCTTCCGAGAAAGAAACCCTGACTTCCCGACTGATCGACCGTCCGATCCGTCCACTGTTCCCTGAAGGCTTCATGAACGAAGTGCAGGTTGTCTGCACCGTCGTTTCCACCAGCAAGAAGACCGATCCGGACATCGCTGCGATGATCGGTACCTCGGCTGCCCTGGCCATCTCCGGTATTCCTTTCGATGGCCCGATCGGCGCTGCCCGCGTTGCCTTCCACGAAAGCACTGGCTACCTGCTGAACCCGACCTACGAGCAACAGGCTGCCTCGAGCCTGGACATGGTCGTTGCCGGTACTTCGGACGCTGTGCTGATGGTTGAATCGGAAGCCAAAGAGCTGACCGAAGACCAGATGCTGGGCGCGGTACTGTTTGCTCACGACGAGTTCCAGGTTGTGATCAACGCTGTCAAAGAACTGGCTGCCGAAGCTGCCAAGCCAACCTGGACCTGGGCGCCTGCGCCAGAAGCCACCGAACTGCTGGGCGCTATCCGTGCCGAGTTCGGCGAAGCGATCTCCCAGGCCTACACCATCACCGTCAAGGCCGACCGTTACGCTCGCCTGGGCGAGTTGAAAGATCAGGTTGTTGCCAAGCTGTCCGGTGAAGAAGGCCAGCCTTCTTCCAGCGAAGTGAAAGCGGCTTTCGGCGAAATCGAATACCGCACCGTTCGCGAAAACATCGTTAACGGCAAGCCACGTATCGACGGCCGCGACACGAAGACCGTGCGTCCGCTGAATATCGAAGTCGGTGTTCTGCCTAAGACCCACGGTTCGGCCCTGTTCACCCGTGGTGAAACCCAGGCCCTGGTCGTTGCAACACTGGGCACCGCCCGTGACGCACAACTGCTGGACACCCTGGAAGGCGAGAAAAAAGACCCGTTCATGCTGCACTACAACTTCCCTCCGTTCTCGGTAGGCGAGTGTGGTCGCATGGGTGGCGCCGGTCGTCGCGAAATCGGTCACGGCCGTCTGGCCCGTCGTTCGGTTTCGGCCATGCTGCCTGCCGCTGACGTGTTCCCGTACACCATCCGAGTTGTATCGGAAATCACTGAATCCAACGGTTCGAGCTCGATGGCTTCCGTTTGCGGCGCTTCCCTGGCCCTGATGGACGCTGGTGTGCCGATGAAGGCGCCGGTTGCCGGTATCGCCATGGGTCTGGTTAAAGAAGGCGAGAAATTCGCTGTTCTGACCGACATCCTGGGTGACGAAGACCACCTGGGCGACATGGACTTCAAGGTAGCCGGTACCGCCAAAGGCGTCACCGCGCTGCAGATGGACATCAAGATCAAGGGCATCACCGAAGAAATCATGGAAATCGCTCTGGGCCAAGCCCTGGAAGCGCGCCTGAACATCCTCGGCCAGATGAACCAGATCATTGGCCAGTCGCGTACCGAGCTGTCGGCTAACGCGCCGACCATGATCGCGATGAAAATCGACACCGACAAAATCCGTGATGTCATCGGTAAAGGCGGCGCGACCATTCGTGCGATCTGCGAAGAGACCAAGGCTTCGATCGATATCGAAGACGACGGCTCGATCAAGATCTTCGGCGAAACCAAGGAAGCTGCAGAAGCTGCCCGTCAGCGCGTTCTGGGTATCACCGCTGAGGCTGAAATCGGCAAGATCTACGTTGGTAAGGTTGAGCGCATCGTCGACTTCGGCGCATTCGTCAACATCCTGCCTGGCAAGGACGGTCTGGTTCACATCTCCATGCTGAGCGACGCTCGCGTTGAGAAAGTGACCGACATCCTGAAAGAAGGTCAGGAAGTGGAAGTGCTGGTACTGGACGTGGACAACCGCGGCCGTATCAAGCTGTCCATCAAGGACGTAGCAGCCGCCAAGGCTTCGGGCGTTTAATCAACCCCCCCAGGCTTTAGCGCAATAAAAATGCCCCACCGTGAAAACGGCGGGGCATTTTTTTGGTCTCCTGCTAAGGAACACGTCCCTCTCGCGCCAAGGGCGCGGGCCGAGCGCGGACGATCTTCTTATTTAACCGTGTTCGAAGTTGCCTGACTCTATGGTCAGTGCTAGGTTTAGCCCACCGCCCGTGTAGCTCAGCCGGTAGAGCAGCGCACTCGTAACGCGAAGGTCGCAGGTTCGATTCCTGTCTCGGGCACCAGCGATACGTTGTTTTCAGATGATCCCGAATGGTTCTGAAGGCCAGACAACCGCATTTCATACGGTTTTTGCGTCAGAGAGATCCTTGATGATCCAGATCCATCTTCCATTCCCCAGATCAAAGAGAACGCCATGAACGTTAAAGAATTGACCCAAGAAGCCAGACACGCAGAAGCGCTCAAGAAGTATTTGCTGGATTCGCCCCAGCTGGCTGATGAGATCAAAGACCTGCCCGCCGACGATCAGGCAGACCAGATTCAATGGGCGTTCGAAGACGAGGCAGAGTCCCAGGGACTGCAACCGTGGGAACTGACGCTCAAGTACACCTCAACCCCGGAAGAATTCGACGCTGCGCGCCTTGTGCTACACAAGGAAGCGGCTGAGGTGTTGGGTGTCGAGTGGGAAGAGTACTGCGAGATGAACAATCTGGTGGTCTGACAAAAACGCCAGCCTTCCCAAGGCTGGCGTTTTTCATTCTACGGTGTGCGATCAGAGGCTCAAACGCATCGACAGATCCACCGCCTTCACGTCCTTGGTCATCGCACCAATGGAAATGTAATCCACGCCGGTTTCGGCGATCGGCAGCAACGTTTTTTCGTTGATCCCGCCGCTGGCTTCCAGTTTTGCCTTGCCACCGTTCAGGCGCACGGCTTCGCGCATGTCATCCAGGCTCAACTCGTCGAGCATGATGATATCGGCGCCGGCCGCCAGGGCTTCTTTCAGCTCATCCAGGCTTTCCACTTCGATCTCTACCGGTTTGCCCGGGGCGATCTTGTGCGCGGCAGCGATGGCTTGCGGGATGCCGCCGCAGGCAGCGATATGGTTTTCCTTGATCAGGAAGGCATCGTACAGACCGATGCGGTGGTTGTGGCAACCACCGCAGGTTACGGCGTACTTTTGCGCCAGGCGCAGCCCCGGCAGGGTTTTGCGGGTATCGAGCAGTTTGACCTGGGTTTCGGATACGAAGTCCGCCAGGTATTGCGCGCGCGTGGCCACGCCGGAGAGCATCTGCAGGAAGTTCAGCGCGCTACGTTCGCCCGTCAGCAGTGAACGTGCCGGGCCTTCGAGATGGAACAGCGTCTGATTGGGTTTGACCCGTTCGCCATCGGCGACTTGCCAGTGCACTGCAACCCGTGGGTCCAGTTGCCGGAAAACCGCATCGACCCAAGCGGTGCCAGCAATGACAGCCGCGGCGCGGGTAATGATGGTGGCTTTGGCCAGGCGTTCGGCCGGGATCAGCTGCGCGGTGATGTCGCCGCTGCCGATGTCTTCATGCAACGCACGGCGTACGTTGGCTTCGATTTCGGCGGTCAGATCGGCGAGACGTAGATTCGGCATAACGGACTCCACAAACAAAGTGGCCCGATTATAGGGCCATGGCGCGAAGCAACCCAAGGCATCCGAAGGATTGCCGGCGCTCTGAAACGTGCATTTGGTCGATTCCTGCAAGCAAATGCCGTTGGAGCAGGTCTGAATTTGATGCCGTGGTTACGGGTCGCTGGCACAACGTATGTCTTTTGCAAGATAATCGCGCCTTGCAATTGACGTCATGACTTTGACGATTTGAAGAATGACCGCTTCAGGGGGCTGGATGCACAACGACGGGAATGTAGTGCCTTTGCACAAGGCGACTACCGATCAGGCGATTCAATCGCCGCTCACCCGCCTGCCTGTGATTCTGCTTCAGGTGCGCGACAAGGCGGTGTTGCAGCTTCGACATGGCTTGCAGGCGCTCTTCGATAATGCCGACGACATCCTGTTCGAAATGACCGACCGAGCGAGTGATAGCGCCGAACAGAACACTTACTTCCAGGCGATGCGCGACTTGCGCCTGAAGCGTAAAAGCATCGAACGGCTTTTTTTTGAACAGATCTTCGAGGCATTTGCCCGCCTTTCCCGGTATGACGTTACGCACGCGAGCGCCACGTTGGCGCCTGCAGGGGGGGCGCGGCCCGATGATGCGTTGGAACGCACCGTTGCAGTGGAGGCCATGGTCAACAAAGTGTTGAACCGTGACGGCATGGCGCTCGACCAACTCACCGCTCGCCTCAGCATGCTGCTGGGCAAGGCACTGATTGAGCAGCATAACCCCCTGGGGCCGACGCTGTTGTGCGAGTTTTTCCTGCAGGCCGGGCGCAATCTCGGGGTGGGGATCAAGGTCAAGTTGATCATCCTCAAATTGTTCGAACGCTATGTGCTCAGTGATGCTGATCGGCTCTACGGCGAAGCCAATCGGTTGCTGATGGCCATGGGCGTGTTGCCCAATCTCCAGCCGGCGCCGGCGCGGCCGCTTGTGGCGCGTGCCGCCACCCCTGTGGCTGCCGAAACGCAACCTCCAGCTCCTGACGAAAGCCTGCCACCCGTGTTCCTGGCGTTGCAGGAACTGTTGTTCCACGTACGCGGCAGTCTCGCGCCGATCCTTGAGGCCCGTGCGCCGGCGCAACCGATTTCCAGCCGGGACTTGTTGCGACTGCTTTCGTACTTGCAGCAACACGTGCCCAAACCCGCAGAACAGGACGATTTCGATCTGCGCAATCAGCTAGAGCAGTTGCTGACACGTGTCAGTGTAAAAAGTGGCAAGTCGCGCGTGGTGGCGGTGGCGGACGAGGATGTGATCAACCTGGTCGCCATGCTGTTCGAGAGCATTCTCGCCGACCGCAACCTGCCCGACCGCCTCAAGGCATTGGTGGGCCAGCTGCAAATCCCGGTGGTCAAGGTAGCGGTACTCGACAAGAGTTTTTTCAGTCGCAGCACTCACCCCGCCAGACGCCTGCTCAATGAAATAGCCAGTGCCGCGCTGGGGTGGAGCGGCGGCGACGAGGTTCAGCGCGATAGCCTGTACTTGCGCATCGAGCAGGTGGTGACGCGTCTGCTGAACGACTTTGACGATGACCCGGCGATTTTTTCCGATCTGCTGGCTGACTTCCTCGCATTCACCCGTGATGAACAGCGCCGCAGTGATTTGCTGGAGCAGCGCACCCGCGATGCGGAAGAGGGGCGCGCCAAAACCCGGTTGGCCCGTCAGCATGTCGAACAGGCTTTGAACCAGGCGCTGTTGGGTAAAAACCTGCCTCGCGGCGTGCTGACGTTTGTTCAGGATGCCTGGAGCAAGGTGTTGCTGCTGACCTGCCTCAAGCACGGTGACCAGTCGACGCAGTGGCACGCGGCTGTGCAGACCATGACGCAGTTGATCTGGAGCGTTCAGCGCCATGCCGAAGCTGACGCGCGTTCGCGCTTGCTGACACTGGTTCCGGGCTTGCTCAAGGCGTTGCGGGAGGGCTTGAGTGGTTCGGCGTTTGATCCATTCGCCACCAGTGAGTTTTTCAGCGAACTGGAAGGCTTGCATGTTCAGCTGTTCGAGCCTGAATCGCACTCGGCAAAGGACGCGCCAGAGTTGGTCGAAGTGCTCGAAACAATCGTTTTGCAGTCAGCCGACGAAGGCCCGGCTCAAGCCTCCCCGGTGCCGTTGCCGGCGGAGGATATCGGGATGCGGCAGGTGGATCTGTTGCGCCTGGGTTGCTGGGTCGAGTTCCAGGAGGATCAGGACACTACGCTGCGCTGCAAGCTGGCGGCGATCCTCGACGCGACGGGCCACTACATTTTCGTCAACCGCACCGGCATGAAGGTGCTGGAGCGCAGCCGCACCGACCTGGCCCTGGAGTTTCGTCGCGGCGCGGTGCGTACACTCGATGACACCTTGCTGTTTGATCGGGCGCTGGAGTCGGTGATCGGCAACTTGCGACGCCTCGAACGCGGCAAGTGATCGCGTCCCGGGGGGCTATCGCGGCATACTGGGGGTCAACACACTTGTCGTTGAAGGAATCGGTATGCTGTTGGACCACGCGAGCGGTTGGTGTCAGGACGTGCGTTTGTGCCCCTCGCCCAACTTCAATGCGCGCCCCGAGGGCGAAATCTCCCTGCTGGTGATCCACAACATCAGCTTGCCGCCGGCACAATTCGCCACGGGCAAGGTGCAGGCGTTTTTCCAGAATCGTCTGGATGTCACGGAGCACCCCTACTTTGAGGGGATTGCCGACCTGCGGGTGTCCGCGCATTTTCTGATTGAGCGTGACGGTGCCATCACCCAGTTTGTCTCTTGCCTTGAGCGCGCCTGGCACGCTGGCGTTTCGAACTTCGAGGGACGGGAAACCTGTAACGATTTTTCCGTGGGCATCGAACTGGAGGGCACGGATGATCTGCCGTTCACCGATGATCAATATCGCGCGTTGACCGGCCTGACCCGGCAGCTGCAGGCGGCGTTTCCGGCGATCACTGCACAACGGATCTGTGGACATAGCGACATCGCCCCCGGACGCAAGACGGATCCGGGACCGGCGTTCGACTGGGCACGCTATCGTGCGGCCTTGGCAAATGAGGATGGACAATGAGTTTTCTGGTGTTGCTGTTGGCGGTCTGGATCGAGAAGTTTTCGGCCCTGCGCCATCGGGTTCAACGCGACGCGGGCTGGGTTCGCGAGCTGCACAAGCTTGAGATCAGCCCGCGTCTGGTAAAGCGTCCGTGGCTGGTTTTGGCGATCCTGGTGCTGTTTCCTGTTGCGCTACTGGGTTTGCTGCTGCTGGTGATTGAACCGGTGGCTTACGGTCTGCTCGCCTTGCCGGTGCACCTGTTAGTGGTGATTTACAGCCTGGGGCGCGGTGATCTGCTGGGCGGTCTAGGGCCATTTCGCGATGCCTGGCGCCGGGAAGACCTGCAAGCGGCCGCCCATGTCGCCAAGCGCGACCTGGACATTTGCGCCGACAGCGGCGAGCAGTTGCTGGAACGGGTCGAAGGGCATTTGCTGTGGGAGGCTTACCAGAGCTTTTTCGCGGTGATTTTCTGGTACTTCCTGTTGGGACCGGTCGCGGCCTTGAGCTACCGCCTGCTGGCGTTGGCTGAAGAGCACGGGAAAAACCCGGCCGTGGTCGAGCGTGCGGGACAATTGCGTCACGCCTTTGATTGGGTGCCGGTGCGCTTGCTGGCCGCAAGTTTTGCCTTGGTCGGCAACTTTGTCGCTGTCAGCCGCGTGATGTTGCATGAGCTGCTGAACTGGAACATCAGTGCCGCTCAGTTGATCGAGAAGGCCGGGCGGGTGGCCGCTGAAATTCCTGCGCCGGTGGCCGGACCTGACGGCATCAATAATCTGGACCGGCTCTGGGAGTTACTGCTGCGGGCGGCGGTGCTTTGGTATGCCGGTTTCGCCTTGTGGACTGTCCTGCCCTGAATCCTCTGATGCCTGTGGCAGGCTGCGTCTGCTGCCACAGGCCCTCGTTTGACTCCCGTTAACCTTAAGTTACAAAACCCCCTGCCGATTTAAGCTATACAGAGATAGCGCCGAATAGTGGCTATCTGCTTTCTCGCTGCGCCTGCCAATAACAATAAGAAATCCAAGGGAGACTTCCAGTGAAGAGCTTGCTCTATCCCGCCGTCGCGCTAATGAATCGCCTGAGCTTCGGCATGAAGTTCAGCCTGATCAGCGTTCTGTTCCTGGTGCCAATGCTGGTGACCAACTTCTATCTGGTGCGTGATTCCTATCGCGAATTCCAGGGCACCCGGATTGAACTGCAAAGCCTCGACCTGTTGGGCAGCAGCCTGACGCTGCGACGCGATCTGGAAACCCTGAACAATTTGGTGCAGATCAACGTTGCCCTCGGCCAGTCCGGTAAGGCCGCGAATATCGAGTCGCAGATCAGCAGCCTGGAACAAAGCGTACTGACGCGTCTGCAAGGGCTGACGGCGATGAGCAGCGAACCGGAGCAAATCGCGGTGTTCGATGGCAAGCGCGATGAAATGATCGCCGCGTTCAAGGCACAGCAAACGGAAAAATCCCTGCAAAGCAAAAGTGCGCTGACAGGCAAGCTGGTGGGCAATGCCCAGCTTTTCAGTCAGCTCATTGCCAGTCAGGCTGGCCTGAGCCTCGACAACCAAAGTGACATGCGCCAGCTCAGTGAGTTGGTGACCAGCGTCACGCCGCGCATCACTCAGGTTCTGGGTGAAGGCCGGGCGATGGGCGCGTCCTCGCTGGGGCAAGGTTTTCTCAACTCGGCGTCGAGCAACCGATTCGATGAGCTGTTGGGGCAGATCGAAAAACTCCAGGCCGAGTACGGTCTGAAATTGCAGGACGCGACGAATTCCAGCAAAGCGGCGACGCAAACCCTGGCTGCTCAGGCTGACAGCAGCAGAGCGTCATTGAAAAAGGCCAGTGAGCTGTTCGAAGAACAGGTGGTGATGGCCGACACGCTCGATGCGCCATGGCAGGCTTTCTATGATCAGGTCACCGTCCTGATGGACAAGACCTACCAACTCAACGAAGACACCCTGAAGTTTCTCGGCACCCAGTTGCAGCAGCGCCTGGACCAGAATCGCACCCACATGATCCTGCAGGCCGTGGCGTTGGCAGTGGTGTTTATCCTGATCTTCTATCTTTACGGCGGTTTCTACGCGTCCACCCGTACCACCCTCAAACGTCTGGGTGGGGTCATGGACAAAGTGGCGGCCGGCGACATGACGGTAACTTTCAGTGCCAATAGCCGCGACGAATTGGGCGAGTTGGGCGAGGTGTTCAACGGCACGGTGAAGAGAATCCATGACCTGATCGAGCGCGTCGGGCAGACCGTCAGTGAGGTCGAGCGCCAGGCCGGGCAAGTGGAGAGCGTTTCGGCGCAAAGTAACCAGGCTGTGGCCGGACAACGCACGCAGATCGAGCAGGTGGCCACGGCGATGAACCAGATGTCGGCGACGTCCCTGGAAGTGGCGCGCAGTGCCGCCGCGGCGGTCAGCAGCGCCCACAGCGTCAACGATGAAACCATCAGCGGGCGAGGGCTGGTGCAGTCCCAGCAAGGCAGCATCGCGGCACTGGCCAGTGAGATCGATCAGTCGGTGTTGGTGATCAATCAGCTGGCCAGTGACAGCCAGTCCATCAGCCGCGTGCTGGAAGTGATCAAGAGCATCGCCGAGCAGACCAACCTGCTGGCGCTGAACGCTGCGATCGAGGCGGCACGGGCCGGTGAGCAAGGGCGCGGGTTTGCCGTGGTGGCGGACGAGGTCCGGACCCTGGCCAAGCGCACCCAGCAATCGACCGAGGAGATCGAGCAGATGATTGCCAAATTGCACGGCGGTGTCGGTGCGGCAGTCAAGGCGATGGGCGTCAGCCATGAGATGGCAAGTGGCACCGTGGGACAGTCGGAAAAGGTCCAGCTTGCGCTGGAAAACATCCTTGGTGCAGTCGGCATGATCGTCGACCAGAATCAGCAGATCGCCGCCGCCGTGGAGCAACAAACCGCCGTGGCGCACGACATCGATCAGAACATCGTCGAGATCAACCGCGCCGGCGAGCGCACCGCTGAAGGCGCGCACCAGACCGAGGACGCCAGCCGCGCGTTGTCGGCGCAGGTGGTGGAGCTGAAACAGTTGATCAGCGCGTTCCGCGTTTAACCGACATCCGGTAATCCTGTTATTTCGGGCTGTCTGGAATTACCAGTTGAATAACTCACGGGCATTGACCGTGCTGGCGGCGGCCAATTGTTCGGGGCTGATGGCCATGATCTCGGCCAGTGCGGCACAGATCGCCGGCAAGTGCGCCGGGCTGTTGCGTTGGCCGGGGAACATGGCGGGCGCCATGTCCGGTGAGTCGGTTTCCAGCACCACCGAGTCGAGCGGCAGCTCGGCGAGTACCCGGTGCATGCGCAACGCCTGGGGCCAGGTCGCGGCGCCGCCGAGACCCAGTTTGAAACCCAGCTTGATGTATTCGCGCGCCTCTTCCTTGCTGCCGGCGAAGGCGTGGATGATCCCGGTACGTTTCACCTTGAAGCGTTTCAGCGTGGCGATCACCGCCGCGTGGCTGCGTCGCACATGAATCAGCGCCGGTAGATTGAAGTCCACCGCCAGTTGCAGTTGTGCGTCGAACAACGCTTGCTGACGCTCTCGGTCGAGGGTTTCGATGAAGTAGTCGAGGCCGATTTCGCCCACTGCACACACCTGTCGGTGACCGGCCAGACGGCTTAGCCAGTCACCGAGTTCGCGCAAGTCTTGCGGTCGATGATCGTCCAGATACACCGGATGTAAACCGAACGCCGCATGCAGGTCGGGATCGTTCTGCACCAGTTCCCAGACCCGTTGCCAATTACCCTGATAAACCCCCAGCACCACCATTTGCCGGACTCCAAGGGCGCGGCTTTCGGTCATCAGCGCCTGACGATCCGCGTCGAAGTCGGGAAAATCCAGATGCGTGTGGGTGTCGATCAGGTCCATGGCTCAGTCCTGACGGATACGTTGTTTGAACGTCCGTGGAATGGCTTGCACGCCGGGTTGGTAATCGGACTGCTCGATGGCCGCCAGGGCCAGCGCCAGGGCTTTGTCGGCGATCAGTTGATGTTGCTGGGCCATGGCATTGACCGGCAGCGGCAGGAAGTCCAGCAATTGGGTGTCGCCGAACGTGCCGAGGCGCAGCGGACGGTTTTTCAGCGGGAAGTCGTGCAGCGCGTCGAACACGCCTTGAAGCAGGACGTAGGACGTGGTCACCAGCGCTTCGGGAAGATGCCCTACACGCTGAAGTAATTCTTCCATCAGCTGTTTGCCGCACTCACGGCTGAACGACTCGCCGTGTTCGATCAACACTTCGCCGTTGTAGTCGGTCAGTGCCTCCTTGAAACCAGCGGCGCGTTCCTGGCTGATGCTCAGCTCGGGACGCGCGCCGATCAGGGCAATCTGTTTGGGCAGCGGGTCGAGCAGGCTTTGAGTCAGGTGCAGGCTGGCTTCGCGGTCGTCACTGATCACCGAGCAGAAATGTTCGGGCTCCATGACCCGGTCGATGGCGATGATCGGCAGACCCTTGGCCTGCAATTGCCGATAGCTGTCGTCGCCGGGTGGCAGGCAACTGGCAACGATCAACGCATCACAGCGCCGGGCGCGGAACAGTTGCAGCAATTGCCGTTCGCTGTCCGGCGCATCGTCGGAACTGGCGATCAGCAGCTGATAGCCGCGAGCCCGCGCGCCTTGCTCCAGCAGTTTGGCGATTCGCGCGTAACTGGGGTTTTCCAGATCCGGCAAAATAAAGCCCAACGTCCGGGTATGCCGGCTGCGCAGGCCGGCGGCCTGGGGATTGGGTGTGAAGCCGTGCAGTTCGACCACCGCGCGAACGCGCTCGACGGTGGCGCTGCTGATGCGTTGCTGTTCGGCCTTGCCATTGATGACGTAGCTGGCGGTGGTAACGGACACACCGGCCAACTGGGCTATATCACTGAGTTTCAACCCGCAATTCCTTGTTTTCTCGAGCTTGCCTCGACATTTTCGCCAATCCTAACCGATTCGGGCAGTCGACCATGGTCACAACGCATCCGACAAGTTGGGCTTCAACGATGGAACATAATCGAGTAACGTGCCAATCATTCTAGATTAAACGTTTCAGCAGGCGTATTTTCTAGGTTATATACGCTTTGGAAGGTTCTGCCGCGAAACCGCCAAAGATTGTTTTCAGACAAAAGCCTAAGCTGAATCATTCAAAACAATACCTGGCACCCAAGGTGCCAAAAAGGAGAAAGCATGCTCGAGCTCACCATAGAGCAGATTTCCATGGGCCAGTCGGCTGTGGATAAGTCCGCAGCGTTGCAGTTACTCGCCGGGCATCTGGTCGCTGACGGCCTGGTGGCCGACGGTTATCTCGCCGGCCTGCAGGCCCGTGAAGCCCAGGGCTCGACCTTTCTCGGTCAAGGTATTGCCATTCCCCACGGTACGCCACAAACCCGCGATCAGGTATTTACCACCGGTGTGCGGCTGATGCAGTTCCCCGAAGGCGTCGATTGGGGCGACGGGCAGACCGTTTACCTGGCCATTGGTATCGCCGCCAAATCCGACGAACACCTGCGCCTGTTGCAATTGCTGACCCGCGCCCTTGGCGAGACCGATCTGGGGCAGGCCCTGCGACGCGCCAGTTCTGCCGAGGCCTTGCTTAAACTGTTGCAAGGCGCGCCGCAGGAGTTGGCGCTGGATGCGCAGATGATTGGCCTGGGCGTTGCCGCTGAAGATTTCGAAGAGCTGGTCTGGCGCGGTGCTCGATTGCTGCGCCAGGCCGATTGCGTGAGCAACGGTTTTTCGGCGGTGTTGCAACAGGTCGAAGCGCTGCCGCTGGGCGACGGCTTGTGGTGGCTGCACAGCGAACAAACGGTGAAGCGTCCAGGACTGGCCTTCGTCACCCCCGACAGACCGCTGCGCTATCTCGGCCAACCCCTGCACGGGTTGTTTTGCCTGGCGAGTCTGGGCGAGGCCCATCAGGTGTTGCTCGAGCGTCTGTGCGCTTTGCTGATTGAAGGTCGCGGCCATGAATTGGGTCGTGCCACCAGTTGCCGGGCGGTGCTGGAAGTGCTCGGCGGTGAAGTGCCGGCGGATTGGCCAAGTACGCGCATCGCGCTGGCCAACGCCCATGGATTGCATGCGCGCCCGGCGAAGATGCTTGCGCAATTGGCCAAAAGCTTTGACGGCGAGATTCGCGTCCGCATCGTCGATAGTCAGGACAGCGCGGTGTCGGTGAAGAGTTTGAGCAAGTTGCTCAGCCTCGGCGCTCGTCGCGGCCAAGTGCTGGAAATCATCGCCGAACCAAGTATTGCCGCCGATGCCTTGCCAGCGCTGCTGGCCGCGATCGAAGAAGGCCTGGGTGAAGAGGTCGAACCGTTGCCACCGGTGACACAGCCCCGGGAAGAGATCATCGAGGTGGCCCAAGTGCTGCTGGCACCGGCCTCCGGCAGCCTGGTGCAGGCCATCGCCGCCGCGCCGGGAATCGCCATCGGCCCGGCGCATATTCAAGTCCTGCAAAGCATCGAGTACTCGCTGCGCGGTGAGTCGGCCGCGATTGAGCGCGAGCGTCTCAAGCAAGCGCTGGCGTCGGTGCGTCATGACATTCAGGGCTTGATCGAACGCAGCAAGGCCAAGGCCATTCGCGAGATTTTCATCACCCATCAGGAAATGCTCGACGATCCGGAACTGACCGATGAAGTCGATAGCCGTCTCAAGCAGGGTGAAAGCGCCGAAGCGGCGTGGATGTCAGTCATCGAAGCTGCGGCCAAACAGCAGGAAGCCTTGCAGGATGCCTTGCTCGCCGAACGCGCTGCCGATTTGCGCGATATTGGCCGGCGTGTGCTGGCGCAACTGTGCGGCATCGAAACCCCGAGCGAGCCGGATCAACCGTACATTCTGGTGATGGATGAAGTCGGCCCGTCCGATGTGGCGCGTCTCGATCCTACCCGCGTGGCCGGCATTCTCACCGCCCGTGGCGGCGCCACGGCCCACAGCGCGATTGTTGCGCGAGCGTTGGGGATTCCGGCACTGGTCGGTGCCGGGCCCGCGGTGCTGTTGCTGGCGCCGGGTACGCCGTTGTTGATCGACGGACAGCGCGGTCGCCTGCACGTGGATGCCGATGCCGCGACCCTGCAACGCGCCACCGAAGAACGCGATACCCGCGAACAGCGTTTGAAGGCCGCCGCCGAACAACGCCATCAACCGGCGTTGACCACCGACGGTCATGCGGTCGAAGTGTTTGCCAACATAGGTGAGAGCGCCGGCGTGACCGGCGCGGTCGAGCAGGGCGCCGAAGGCATTGGCCTGCTGCGCACCGAACTGATTTTCATGGCCCACCCGCAAGCGCCCGACGAGGCGACCCAGGAAGCCGAATACCGGCGCGTCCTCGACGGCCTCGCCGGGCGGCCGCTGGTGGTGCGCACCCTCGATGTCGGCGGCGACAAACCGCTGCCGTATTGGCCGATTGCCAAGGAAGAAAACCCTTTCCTCGGCGTGCGTGGCATTCGCCTGACGTTGCAACGTCCGCAGATCATGGAAGCGCAATTGCGCGCCTTGCTGCGCGCCGCCGACAACCGTCCGTTGCGCATCATGTTCCCCATGGTCGGCAGCGTCGATGAATGGCGTCAGGCACGAGACATGACTGAACGCTTGCGCCTGGAAATCCCGGTCGCGGACCTGCAGCTGGGGATCATGATCGAAGTGCCGTCGGCGGCATTGCTGGCGCCGGTACTGGCCAAGGAAGTCGATTTCTTCAGCGTCGGCACCAACGACCTGACGCAATACACCCTGGCCATCGACCGTGGTCATCCGACACTGTCCGCTCAGGCCGATGGCCTGCATCCGGCGGTGCTGCAACTGATCGACATCACCGTGCGCGCGGCCCATGCCCACGGTAAATGGGTCGGCGTGTGCGGCGAATTGGCGGCGGATCCCCTGGCCGTGCCGGTGCTGGTTGGCCTCGGTGTGGACGAACTCAGTGTCGGTGGTCGCAGCATCGCCGAGGTCAAGGCGCGGATTCGCGAACTCAGCCTCACCCAGACTCAAATGCTTGCCCGAGAGGCGCTCGCCGTGGGCAGCGCCAATGAAGTGCGCGCCTTAGTGGAGGCCCTGTAATGGCCCGGATTCTTACCCTGACCCTTAACCCGGCGCTCGACCTCACTGTCGAGTTGTCGCGCCTGGAGCCCGGTCAGGTCAACCGCAGCGACACCATGCACACCCACGCGGCCGGGAAAGGCGTGAACGTGGCGCAGGTGCTGGCGGACCTGGGCCATCAGCTGACGGTCAGTGGTTTTCTCGGTGAAGACAATCTGCAAGCGTTCGAAACCCTGTTCGCCAAGCGTGGTTTTGTCGATGCGTTCATCCGTGTTCCCGGCGAAACCCGTAGCAATATCAAACTGGCGGAAAGCGACGGTCGCATCACCGACCTCAATGGTCCGGGACCGATGGTCAGCGCGGCGGCGCAGCAGGCGCTGCTCGAACGCCTCGATCAGATCGCGCCGGGCCACGACGCCGTCGTCGTGGCCGGCAGTCTGCCGCAAGGCGTCAGCCCGCAGTGGTTGCAGGCGCTGATTCTGCGATTGAAAAACCTTGGTTTGAAGGTCGCTCTCGACACCAGCGGCGACGCGTTGGCGGCTGCGCTCAAGGCCGGTCCGTGGCTGATCAAGCCGAACACTGAAGAGCTCGCGCAAGTGCTGGGCTGCGAGGTGATTTCGGTTCTGGCTCAAGCCGAAGCAGCGAATCGCTTGCACGCCCAGGGCATCGAGCATGTGGTGATTTCCCACGGTGCCGAGGGTGTGAACTGGTTCAGCGTCGGCTCGGCGCTGCATGCCACGCCGCCCAAAGTCAGTGTCGCCAGTACGGTGGGTGCGGGTGACTCGCTGCTGGCGGGCATGCTCCACGGTTTGCTCAGCGCCGACACGCCTGAGCAAACCTTGCGCACGGCCACGGCGATTGCCGCAATGGCGGTCACCCAGATCGGTTTCGGTATCAGCGATACGGCGCACCTGGCGCAGCTCGAACAGGGCGTGCGCGTGCGTCCCCTGACAGAACAATAAGAGGGTTGGTCATGAAGTTAGCCATTGTTACTGCCTGCCCGAACGGCATGGTCACCAGTGTGCTGTGCGCTCGTTTGCTGGATGCCGCGGCCCAGCGTCAGGGTTGGAGCACCAGTGTCGAAATCAGCGATGCGGCGCACCCCGAACGGCAAATGTCGGCGGCCACGATTGAAGCCGCCGAGTGGGTCTTGTTGGTCACCAGTGCACCGGTGGACATGTCGCGATTCGTCGGCAAACGCGTCTACCAGAGCACCCCGGCCCAGGCCCTGCAAGATGTGGAATCAGTGCTGCGTCGCGGGGCCGAGGAGGCGCAGGTTTACCTCGCCGCTGAAGTCGTCGCCGAACCGGTCGTGACCACAAAAAAAGCGCCGCGCCTGGTCGCGGTCACCGCGTGTCCGACCGGCGTCGCCCACACCTTCATGGCCGCCGAAGCGTTGCAGCAAGCGGCGAAGCGTTTGGGCTATGACCTGCAGGTGGAAACCCAGGGTTCGGTCGGCGCGCGCAATCCGTTGAGCGCGCAGGCCATCGCCGACGCCGATGTGGTGCTGCTGGCGGCGGACATCGAAGTCGCCACCGAGCGTTTCGCCGGCAAGAAGATTTACCGTTGCGGCACCGGCATTGCCCTCAAGCAAGCCGAAGCGACCTTGAACAAAGCCCTCGCCGAAGGCACGCAGGAAACCGCCGCGAGCGGCGCCAAAGGCCCGGCCAAACAAGAGAAAACCGGCATCTATAAACACCTGCTGACCGGTGTCTCGTTCATGTTGCCGATGGTGGTGGCGGGCGGTTTGATGATCGCCTTGTCATTCGTGTTCGGCATCACCGCGTTCAAGGAGGAGGGCACACTCGCGGCGGCGCTGATGCAAATCGGCGGCGACACGGCGTTCAAACTGATGGTGCCGCTGCTGGCGGGTTACATCGCCTACTCGATTGCCGACCGTCCGGGCCTGGCGCCGGGGATGATCGGTGGACTGCTGGCGAGCACCCTGGGCGCGGGTTTTATTGGCGGGATCATCGCCGGTTTCATTGCCGGTTACGCGGCGCAGGCGATCAATCGTTATGCGCGGTTGCCGCAAAGCCTCGAGGCATTGAAACCGATTTTGATCATCCCGCTGCTGGCCAGTTTGTTCACCGGCCTGGTGATGATTTACGTCGTCGGCAAACCGGTGGCCGGCATGCTCGCCGGGCTCACGCATTTCCTCGACAGCATGGGCACCACCAACGCGATTCTGCTCGGTGTGCTGCTGGGCGGGATGATGTGCGTCGACCTCGGCGGGCCAATCAACAAAGCCGCCTATGCGTTCTCGGTGGGGCTGTTGGCATCGCAGAGTTATGCGCCTATGGCCGCGACCATGGCCGCCGGCATGGTGCCGCCGATTGGTCTGGGTATCGCCACGTTTATCGCCCGGCGCAAGTTCGCCCAGAGCGAGCGCGAAGCGGGTAAAGCGGCGCTGGTGTTGGGGTTGTGCTTCATCTCCGAAGGGGCGATTCCGTTTGCTGCGAAAGATCCGCTGCGGGTGATTCCGGCGAGCATTGCCGGTGGTGCGCTGACCGGCGCGTTGTCGATGTATTTCGGCTGCAAGTTGATGGCGCCCCACGGTGGTTTGTTCGTGCTGCTGATCCCGAATGCGATCAATCATGCGTTGCTGTATCTGCTGGCGATTGTCGCCGGGAGTCTGTTGACGGCGGTGGTGTATGCGTTGGTGAAGCGGCCTGAAACCGTTGAAATGGCGTTGGAGCCGGCCAAGGCCTGACACATCACCTACAGGGATCGCGTTTTCACATCAGCGTCATGCGCACATGCTTAAGTTTTTCCTTTTCCAGGGAGAACACCATGAGCGATTTCAACCTCGGCCGCCGGCGTGTGATGCAAGCGGTCGGCGCCGGATTGCTGCTGCCGGGGCTGGCGCCAGCGGTCATCGCCTCGGTCAAGGATCGACCGCAACTCACCGATGGCGTGCAGTCCGGCGACCTGCTGGGTGACCGTGCGATCATCTGGAGTCGCAGTGACCGCCCGGCGCGAATGGTGGTGGAGTGGGACACTCGCAGTCTGTTTCCCAACCCACGGCGATTCGTCTCGGCGCTGGCCGATGCCCGCACCGACTTCACCGCCCGTGTCGAGCTCACCGGGTTGCCGGCCGATCAGGCGATTTTCTACCGCGTACAGTTTGAAGACGCCCAAAGCGGAGTCGCCAGCGAACCGTGGTTCGGCCACTTGCGCAGCGTGCCGCAAACCCGCCGCGATATTCGCTTCGTCTGGAGTGGCGACACCGTCGGCCAAGGCTATGGCATCAATCCCGACATCGGCGGCATGCGCATCTACGAAGCCATGCGCTTGCGCCTGCCGGACTTTTTCATCCACAGCGGCGACACCATCTATGCCGACGGCCCCGTGCCGGCCCAACTCACCACCGAAAGCGGCCGCGTGTGGCGCAACATCACCACCGAAGCCAAGAGCAAAGTCGCCGAAACCCTCGATGATTACCGCGGCAATTACCGCTACAACCTGATGGACGAAAACATCCGCCGCTTCAACGCCGAAGTGCCGCAGATCTGGCAGTGGGACGACCACGAAGTGGTGAACAACTGGTCGCCGGGCAAGCAACTGGATGAGCGTTACAAGAGCAAAGATATCCACAGCCTGGTGGGCCGCGCGCGTCAGGCCTGGCTCGAATATGCACCGATGCGTTTGCAGAGCGCCGATGGCGGCGGGCGGATTTATCGTCAGCTCAGCTACGGGCCGCTGCTCGATGTGTTCGTGCTCGACATGCGCAGCTACCGCGAAGCCAATGATGACAACCTCGGTGACGCCAAGCCTTTCCTTGGGCGAGAGCAACTGGACTGGCTGAAAGCGTCGCTTAAAGGCTCCAAGGCCCAGTGGAAAATCATCGCCGCCGACATGCCCATCGGCTTGGGTGTGCCCGATGGGGAAGTCAGCCCCGGTGTCGCGCGCTGGGAGGCGGTGGCCAATGGCGATCCGGGGCCGGCCCAGGGACGCGAGCTGGAAATCGCCGAGTTGCTGGGCTTCCTGCGGGCGCAGCAGGTGCGCAACTTCGTCTGGCTGACGGCGGATGTGCACTATTGCGCGGTCCATCATTACCATCCGGAGCGTGCCGCGTTTCAGGACTTCGAACCGTTTTGGGAGTTCGTCGCAGGTCCCCTGAATGCGGGAAGCTACGGGCCCAATCCGCTGGATAAAACGTTCGGACCGCAAGTGCTGTTCCAGAAGGCACCGCCCGCGCAGAACACGTCACCGTTTGCCGGGTTTCAGTTTTTTGGTGAGGTGAACATCGAAGGGCAGAGCGGGGAATTGAGCGTGGTGTTGCGCGATCTTGATGGGGTGGCGGTGTTTGAGCAGAAACTGCAGCCGGTGTAACGGCGCCACTTGCAGGAGCAAGCTTGCTCCTGCAGGTGGGCGGTGTTGTCAGTAAACGTCGCGGCGGTAGCGGCCTTGTTCGATCAGGCGTTCGACTTCGGCACTGCCAAGTACGTCGTTGAGCACTTGATCCACACCGCTGGCCATGCCCTGCAAGCTGCCGCAGATGTAGATCACGGCGCCGTCCGCCAGCCATTTCTTCAGCTCACTGGCCGATTCGCGCAGGCAATCCTGCACGTAGATCTTCTCGGGCTGATCCCGCGAGAACGCCAGGTCCAGGCGCTGCAAGTCACCGCAAGTCAACCACTCTTGCAGTTCATCGCGGCACAGGTAGTCGTGTTCGCGATTGCGCTCGCCAAACAGCAGCCACTGGCGTTGCTGCCCATCGGCAATCCGCGCCTTGAGCAAGCTGCGCAATCCGGCCAGACCGGTGCCGTTGCCCAGCAGAATCATTGGCACCGCTTCGTTCGGCAGGTGGAAGCCGCTGTTGCGACGGACCCGCAGGCTGATGCTGCCGCCAATCGGCGCGTGTTCGGTGAGCCAGCCGGAGCCGACCCCGAGGCTGCCATCGGCACGCAGTTCCTGGCGCACGATCAACTCCAGAATGCCGTCGGCGGCAATCGAAGCAATCGAGTATTCGCGCATGGCCAGCGGCACGAGAGCGTCGACCAGGGCTTGTGCGTGCAGGCCGACCAAATGGCTGCGGTTTTCCGGCAGTTGGCGGGTGGCGAGGGCTTGCTCCAGAGGTTGCGAGAGACCGTCGTGTTCAATCGTGGCGCGACCATCGATCCCCAGGCCATCGAGGAAATGCTCGATCGCCCAAGGGCAATTGCGCGGTAACACTTCCACCAGGTCACCGGCCAGCCAACTGCTGCGGATGGGCGCGGTCAGGGCGAGCAAATAGACGGGCGAACCGCTGCTGCCGGGGTTGAGCTGCTCGCGGCGGGTCAGGGTCCAGTTGTCGAAGCTCGGTGCTTGCCAGGTGTCCGCCGGCGCCTGACCGGTCAACAGGCCAAGTTGCTGCTGCCAGTGACGCAAGGCGTAAGGGTCGCCGCTGTCGACCTCCACAGGGGCGAACAGGGTCTTGCCGCCGTGTTCGCCGAGCCAATTGTGCAGGCGTCGGGCGAAACCGCAGAAGTGTTGATACTGGCGGTCACCGAGACCGAGCACGGCGTAGTTCAGGCTTTCCAGGCTCAAGTTGCGATTCAGTAGCTTGCGTTCAAAACCACGGGCGCTGTCTGGCGCTTCGCCGTCGCCGAAGGTGCTGACCACGAACAGCGCGTTGCTCGAGTCACGCAGGTCCTGCTCGCTGACATCCGCCAGCGGCTGGACCCTGACCGGCAGGCCGGCAGCCTGCAGTTGGCCGGCGGTTTGCCAAGCCAGCTGCTCGGCAAAACCGCTCTGGCTGGCGAAACCGATCAGCCATGCCGACGCGTCGCTGCCCGGTTGCGCGAGGCCTTTGCGGGCGTCCTTGATCTGGCGTTTTTTGCGTCGACGATCGAGGTACAGCATCCAGCCGGTGATGAAGAACAGCGGCATGGTCAGCGCGGTGATCGTCAAGATGATGCGCCCGCCGATGCCAAAGTAACTGCCGACGTGCAGCGCGTAGAGGCTGGTCAGCAACTGCGCCTTGAAGCTCTTGTCGCTGTAGCGGTCGTGACGCTTGATCACACCGGTGACCGGATCGAGGGTGATCTGGTTCAGCGCACGGTCGTGGGGCGAGTCTTTGAGCAGGTAGAACACGGTCGCCGGTTGTCCGGCCACGGGAGGCATGCGGGTGTTATAGAAACTCAGGCCGGGACCAGCTGCGCTGTAGATGCTGCTCCACATCGCCGAATAATCGGCCGTTGGCGCCGGGCCGCTTGGGGCTGGGCCGCGACCACCACGCACGCGTTCGTTCTGCGGTGAGTCCGAGAGCAATTGATTCAGGCCCTTGTTGTACCACTCGTAGGACCAGGACAAACCGGTCAGCGCCGACAGGAGATAAAACACCAGGCACCAGGTACCCGCGACCGAATGCAGGTCCCAGTTGAAGCTGCGACCTTTTTTCTTCCAGTCGAGGGTCAGCCAGGCGCGCCAGCTTTTCCACTGGCGCGGCCAGCGCAGATAGAGGCCGGACAGGCAGAAGAACACCAGGATCAGGGTGCAGGCGCCGGTAATCTGCCGACCGGTATCGCCCATGGCGAGGAAGCGGTGCAGTTGCAGCATCAGGCCGAAGAATTGCTGGCCGCTAGCGTCGCCCAGCAGTTCGCCGGTGTACGGGTCGAAGAAACGCATGGGGCCGCGACGCTCACCCGGTGCCGGGGTGAAGAAGGCTTTTGCGGCGATGTCGCTGTCGATGTCGACCGAGAGCATCGCAACTTTCAGGTGGCTGGCCGCTTCGATTTTTTCTACCAGTTCAGCAGGCGGCAGCACACCGGCGACCTGTTTCTGCACCTGCAACACAGACGGGTTCAACGCGTACAGGATCTCATCCTGAAACGACACCGTCGCCCCGGTGATCCCCATCAAGGCCAGGACCAGTCCGGCGCTGATGCCAAAAAACCAGTGCAACTGGAACAGGGTTTTCTTCAACACGTCGCTCGCCTTGTTCAAAAGTGGTCATCACGGCGCGCATTATGCCGTGGGTTGTCGAGAAACATTCCTTTTACACACAAAAGCTGTGGGAGCGAGCTTGCTCGCGATGATGGCCTTACAGTCAACCTGCATGTTGAATGTTATGGCCCCATCGCGAGCAATCTCGCCCCCCCAGGGATTGCGCTGTTGTGCAATCAGAAGTGGAAGTTGGTGCTCAGCAAAGCAGTACGGCCCGCCGCCTGGTTGGCGAAGTGAGTCGAGAAGGCCTTGTCGTAATAGGTTTCGTCGGTCAGGTTCTGCACGTTCAATTGCAGGTCGATGTTTTTGGTCAGCTTGTAGGCGGCCATTGCATCGTAGCGAACGTAGGAATCAACCATGGTGGTGTTGGCCGCGCTACCGAAGACGTCGTCGACATAGAACGCGCCGCCGCCGATGGTCAGCTTTGGCGTGACCTGGTAGGTCGTCCACAGGCTGGCACTGTTCTTCGGAGTGTTCGGCAATTGGTTGCCATTGTTGGCTCGGTTGGCCGGCAAGTCGCCGCCATCCACCTGTTCGCTGTCCATGTAGGCGTAACCGGCGAACACCTGCCATTGGTCGGTGAGCTTGCCGGTGGCCGACAGTTCGAAACCTTGCACCCGGGTCTTGCCGACGTTTTCGTAGGTGGTGGTGTTGGTTTGCACACGAGCGTTGTCTTTCTCGGTGCGGAAGATATCAGCGGTCAGCGACAAACGATCGTTGAGCAGATCCCACTTGGTGCCGATTTCGTAGTTCTTGGTGGTTTCCGGTTCCATGTCGCTGCTCAGCAGGTTGCCGTTGCGATCAGGCGTGCCGCCCAACGGGTTGCCGTCCTGGCCTTCGCCGAGGGTTGCGCCCGGTGGTGTTGCCGACGTTGCGTAGGACGCGTAGATGCTGCCGTTTTCCGCTGGCTTGTAGACCACACCGAACTGACCGGTCACGAACTCGCTGACATCATCGCCCTTGGAAGTGGTGGTGCCGGCCGCGTTGTAGGTTTTGTAGTCGGTGTCGAAATGGTCGTAGCGCAGGCCCATGTTCACCAGCCACTGCTCGGACAGCGTCAGGGTGTCGAACACGTAGAGCGCGTAGGTTTTACCCGTGGTGTCGGTGCCGGCGTAGTTGCGCGAGATGGCGCCGCTCCAGGGGTCGCTCGGGTTCGGGTTCGACAGCGAGGTGCAGTTGTAGCCGCTTGGCGCGCCGATGATTGCCGGGTTGCAAGTGGTGGTCGCTGCGGGTGTCCCCGGCGTGGTGTCGGTGTTGACGGTGTACGAGGATTTCTGGCTTTCCTCGCGGCTCAACTCGATACCGGTGGCGAAGCTGTTCTTGAAGCCCGCGATGTACACGTCCCCAAACAGATCGGTCTGGTTGGTGGTGGTCTCGGTGTTGCTGACGCGGGTGTTGGCCCGGCGCCAGACGCTGCCATTGTTGACGTTGCCCTTGCTGTCGTCCGGCTGGGTCAGGATGTAGTCCTGCATGCTGGAACCGTGACGCAGGGTGTTCTTCACGGTCAACGCGTCGTTCAGGTCGTGCTCGATGGAGAGGGTCGCCGTGTCGGTGCGGCCCTTGCGGAAGTCGCGGCCGTCGAGACCATAGAAGTTGCTGCTATCGCCGCCATCCTGAGGCTTGTCCGGGTTGGACTTGGTACGGGCAGCGGAGCCAGCGGTCGGGATCGAGTAGGGAATACCCGAGTCCGGCGTGTCGTTGCTTTCGAGGTGGTAGTAGTCGAGGTTGACCCGGGTGTCGGTGCCCAGGCCGAAGGCCAGCGACGGTGCCACGCCCCAGCGGTCGTAATCGACGCTGTCACGGCCGGCGACGTTGCTTTCGTGGCTCATCAGGTTCAGACGGCCGGCGACGGTGTCGGAAAACTGATAGTTGCCGTCCATGGTGTAGCGCTGGGTCTGGTCGGAGCCCCAGGTGAAACCACCGTCGAACGAGTTGCCCAGGTGCGCTTTCTTGCTCACCAGGTTGATGCTGCCGCCCGCCGCGCCACGGCCGCCGATGGCCGAGTTCGGGCCTTTGCTGACTTCGATCGATTCTACGGCGAAGATCTCGCGGCTCTGCGAACCGGTGTCGCGCACGCCGTCGAGGTAGGTGTCGCCCTGGGCATCGAAACCGCGAATGAACGGACGGTCGCCCTGCGGGTTGCCGCCTTCACCGGCACCGAAGGTGATGCCTGGAACGGTGCGCAGCGCATCCTGCATGTTCAGGGCGCCGGTGTCCTTGATGACTTGCTGCGGGATGACCGTGACCGAGCGTGGGGTGTCGACCAGCGGTGCGGTGTATTTGGGAGAGGACGCCTTTTCGACGTTGTAGGTCGTCTCGTCCTGGGCTTCACCGGTAATGGCAGTGGCACCGAGGGAAATCGTGTTACCCGGTGCTTTCTCGTCGGTCTTTTCAGCCGCGAAAACCATGTGGCCAGCGGAGCCGGCAGTGATCGCAACGCCAATTGCAGAAGCGAGCAGACGCGGTGAACTGACGGGTAATTGTGCGTGTTGACGTGACATTTTTATTCCCCTCCCCAAGGATTTGAGGCGGCGGAATATAGGGTAAACACGTATTTGTATCAATTGCGAAGAATTACTATTTGAGACGAATTTACATTCTTTACAATTTGGCGTTACGGTTTTTACCGTTTCATCCGTCTGGCGGGTTTTACATGGGCAATAAGAATCAATATCATTGCCATCCTTTTGCCTCCAGGTGTCTTCACCATGCTGCTGCACATTCCCGGCCTGTTCGACAAAGAAGAAGTGCAGCGCATTCGCGAGGCTCTGGAACAGGCTGATTGGGCCGACGGCAAGATCACCGCCGGTTATCAATCGGCCAAGGCCAAGCACAATTTGCAGTTGCCGGAAGGCCATCCACTGGCCAAGGACATTGGCGCGGCCATGCTCGAGCGGCTGTGGAAGAATCCGCTGTTCATGTCAGCGGCATTGCCGCACAAGGTGTTTCCTCCGTTGCTGAACTGTTACACGGCCGGTGGCAGTTTCGATTTCCACATCGACAACGCCGTGCGCCAGCCCAAGGGCAGCATCGAACGGGTGCGCACTGACCTGTCGGCCACGCTGTTCTTCAGCGAGCCCGAGGATTACGACGGCGGCGAGCTGGAAATCCAGGACACCTACGGCACCCAGCGTGTGAAGTTGCCCGCCGGCGACATGGTTTTGTACCCGGGCACCAGCCTGCACAAGGTCAACGCAGTGACACGCGGCACGCGCTATGCCTCGTTTTTCTGGACGCAGAGCCTGGTGCGTGAAGACAGTCAGCGGGCGCTGCTGTTCGAGATGGACGGGGCGATCCGGCAACTGGCCCAGGATGTGTCCGATCACCCTTCGTTGATCCGCCTGACCGGCACCTATCACAACCTGTTGCGCCGCTGGGTCGAGGTATGAGTTTTCAATTGCGTCGTGAGGAAATCCTCGACGGCGATGCGCTTAAATCCATGCTCGAAGAAAGCCCGGCCCGTGCCGCCCAGGCCATTCTGATGGCCGCCCGCGAAGACGTCCTCGATGCCCAGGCGTTGCTCGGGCAGATTCTGCTGGACGGGCAGGGCATTGCCCAGGATCAGCCGTTGGCGGTGCGCTGGTTCGACATCGCCGCCCGACGCGGGCATTTGATGGCGCGCAACATGCTCGGCCGTTGTCATGAGCATGGCTGGGGATGCGCGCTCGACGTTGCAGTAGCCGCGCGGCACTATCGAATTGCAGCCGAAGCCGGGCTGGATTGGGCGATGTACAACTACGCCAACCTGTTGGCGACCGGGCGTGGGGTGGCTGAGGATCAGTTGCAAGCGCTGAGTCTCTATCATCACGCTGCCCAGTTGGGTCATGCGAAATCGATGAACCTGCTCGGCCGATACCTGGAAGAAGGGCGCGTTTGCCCGGCAGATCCGGCAGCGGCCCGCGACTGGTATCGGCGTTCCGCCGAGGGCGGGGATTTTCGTGGGCAGTTCAGCTTTGCGGCGGTGTTGACCGAAGAGGGACATATCGACGACGCATTGGTCTGGCTGCGCAAGGCGCTGGCCGGGGGGAATCTGAATTTCCTGCGGGTGGCGAGTGAAGCATTGTCGGCATCGGCGGACCCAAGGGTTCGCGTGCTGGTGGCTGAATATCAGCAGCGAACTCGAGCGTTGAGCCAAGGATCAATGGATCAGTAAGGCAGTTGTGGTTCCAGGTTGAAATGCCAGGCACAAAAAAGCCCATGACGCGTCATGGGCTTATTGCTTTCTGCGTGACGTACTTACACGTAGAACGACTTCAGCGGCGGGAAGCCATTGAACTCGACGGCGCTGTAGCTGGTGGTGTACGCACCGGTCGACAGCCAGTACAGGCGATCACCGATGGCCAGGTTCAGCGGCAGGCCGTACTTGTAGTTTTCGTACATGATGTCGGCGCTGTCGCAGGTCGGGCCGGCGATCACGACTTCTTCCATCTCGCCTTTCTTCTCGGTCCAGATCGGGAACTTGATGGCTTCGTCCATGGTTTCGATCAGGCCGGAGAACTTGCCCACATCCGTATACACCCAACGCTCGACGGCGGTACGGGATTTACGCGCGACCAGCACCACTTCGCTGACCAGGATGCCAGCGTTGGCGATCAACGAACGGCCCGGCTCGAGGATAATTTCCGGCAGATCGTCACCGAAGTCTTCCTTGAGGAAACGGATGATTTCTTCGGCGTAGGTTTCCAGGCTGTTGGTGCGGGTGATGTAGTTGGCCGGGAAGCCACCGCCCATGTTGATCAGCTTCAGGTGGATGCCGTCTTCTTCTTTCAGACGCTCGAAGATCACTTTGACCTTGGCGATCGCCGCGTCCCAGACGCTGATGTCGCGCTGCTGCGAACCCACGTGGAACGAGATGCCGTAAGGCACCAGGCCCAGGTCACGGGCGAGGATCAGCAGGTCCATGGCCATGTCGGTCTGGCAACCGAATTTGCGCGACAACGGCCAGTCGGCAGTGGTCGAGCCTTCGGTCAGGATGCGTACGTAGACTTTCGAACCCGGTGCAGCCTTGGCGATGTTGCGCAAGTCGGCTTCGGAGTCGGTGGCGAACAGGCGCACGCCCTTGTCGTAGAAGTAGCGGATGTCCTTGGATTTCTTGATGGTGTTGCCGTAGCTGATCTGGTCGGCGCTGACGCCGCGGCTCAGCACTTTGTCCAGCTCGTAGATCGAGGCGATGTCGAAGCTTGAGCCTTTCTCTTTGAGCAGGTCGATGATTTCCACGGCCGGGTTGGCCTTGACCGCGTAGTAGACCTTGGCGAATTCGAAACCGGCGCGCAGGTCGTCGTAGGCCTGGCTGATCATCGCGGTGTCGATCACCACGAACGGGGTTTCTTGCTTGTCGGCGAACGCCTTCATTTTCTGAAAGGTTTCGCGCGCGAAATAGTCTTCGACCTGGATCGACATGCTGGGAACTCCTACTGGCAAACTAAAATTATCAATGGGTGCAAATGAACGTCCTCCGTATCCCCACTTTGGTTCGCCTACTTCCCAAGGCATGTCGCCGAAAGCAAAAAGGCCATGGGAAGCGGTGTCTCCCTTGGCCTTGCTGTCTCGTCGTCAGTACTTGAGCCGGATGGATCGTTTCCAGCATGGACGTTCGGCGCGAACTTTAGGGCGTGAGGGGCTTGAGATCAACAAAAAATGTCGCGTTTTTGCACGCTTCCGTCGTGCGGTCCCTGACAGCTACTGATGTAACCGACCTGCATGACAGTGTGATGTTCCCCGGATGGAGAGTTTTGGCGGGATTTGTGTTGCCTTTGTGGCGAGGGAGCAAGCTCCCTCGCCACAGGGTCAGGTCAGGCGATGGCAGTCTCAGCCGGCGAAACGATACTGGTCTTGCCCCCACGAGACTTGCCCGAGCTCAGATATTCAGCAATCGACTCCTGGGTTACCTCGCCCAGGAACACCCGCTCGGCATCCATCACTGGCAACCAGGAGCGATTGAACTCGTACATGCGCGACAACAGGATGCGCAAATGCTCGTCGTAGGCGGCCGTGGCGTTGAACTCGCGCAGGTATTGCCCGCAAGTGCCGGACTGACGATGCAGGTCGCGGCGGCGTACGTAGCCCAGCGCCTTGTTCTCGGTACAGGTCACCACCACGTAGCGGCGGTCGTGCTCGTCCATCAACTCCAGCGCTTCGGCCACCGGTGTTTCCGGGCTGACGGATGGCGCGTTGTCCGCCGCGTCTTCGGCTTTGACCAGCAACAGGCGTTTGAG
This sequence comes from Pseudomonas reinekei, assembly GCF_001945365.1. Taxonomy (GTDB): domain Bacteria; phylum Pseudomonadota; class Gammaproteobacteria; order Pseudomonadales; family Pseudomonadaceae; genus Aquipseudomonas; species Aquipseudomonas reinekei. The sequence goes on along the minus strand of NZ_MSTQ01000010.1, from coordinate 112,583 downwards.
CGTGCTGTCCTGGCCGACGAAGTTGCTGACAAACTCATCCGCTGGATGGGCGAGCAGGGTGTCCGGGTGGTCGATCTGCAACAGCTTGCCGGCGCGGAAGATCGCGATCTTGTCGCCCAGCTTGATGGCTTCGTCGATGTCGTGGCTGACCATGATCACGGTCTTGTTCAGCGCCCGCTGCATTTCGAAGAACTCGTTCTGGATCATCTCGCGGTTGATCGGGTCGACCGCGCCAAACGGTTCGTCCATCAACAGCAGCGGCGCATCGGCCGCCAGCGCGCGGATCACGCCAATCCGTTGTTGCTGGCCGCCGGACAATTCCCGTGGATAACGATGCAGGTATTGCTTGGGTTCGAGCTTGATCATGCTCATCAACTCGCGGGCGCGGCCATGGCATTTCTGTTTGTCCCAGCCGAGCAGTTTCGGCACGACCACGATGTTCTCTTCGATGGTCATGTTCGGGAACAAACCAATCTGCTGGATCACGTAGCCAATGTTGCGGCGCAGGGTCACTTCGTCGAGACCGGTGGTGTCTTCACCGTTGATCAGGATCTTGCCCGAGGTCGGCTTGATCAGGCGGTTGATCATTTTCAGCGTGGTGCTTTTGCCGCAACCCGATGGCCCGAGGAACACGCAGATTTCGCCTTCATTGACGGTCAGGCTTACCGAATCCACGGCTTTGACATCTTTGCCGTTGCTTTGGAAGGTCTTGCTGAGGTTTTGAAGTTCGATCATTTGAGGAGTCCTTTTGGAGTCAACGAGCGTTGCAGCCATTGGAGAAACAGGTCAGCGAAAATGGCCAGAAGACTGACCAGCAGCGCGCCGACGATCAGCATCGACATGTCACTGCGGCTGATGGAAGCGAGGATGAGTACGCCCAGGCCACCGGCGCCGATGGTGGCGGCGATGGTCATGACGCCGATGTTCATCACCACGGCGGTGCGTACACCCGCAAGGATTACCGGCACGGCGATGGGCAGTTCGACCATGCGCAGGCGCTGGCCGAAGGTCATGCCGATCCCACGCGCGGCTTCACGAATGCCCGGTTCGACGCCAGTCAGCGCCAGGTAGGTGTTGCGCATGATCGGCAGCAGCGAATAAAGAAACACGGCGGTGATCGCCGGCATCGGCCCCAGGCCCTGGCCGAACTTGGAGTAGAACGGCAGCAGTAGGCCGAACAGGGCAATCGACGGCACGGTCAGCAGCACTGTCGCGCTAGCCTGCAAGGGACCAGCGAGGGTCGGGAAGCGCGTCATCAGAATGCCCAGCGGCACGCCGATGAGGATCGCCAGGGACACGGCGATGCCAACGAGGGTGATGTGCTGCCAGGTCAGGTGCATCACCTGCTGCCAGTCAAGATGGGAAAAGGCGTTCAGGAATTCCATGACTTCTCCTCTCTTAATTCAGCGGGTGTTGGCGCAGGAAATCAGCGGCAACTTTCGATGGGCTTTCGTGATCGACGTCGACGCGCGCGTTGAGCTGGCGCATGGTTTCGTCATCGAACAGTTCGGCCAGTGGCTTGAGTTGCTCGGCCAGTTTCGGGTTGGCGTCCAGCGTCGCCTGACGCACGACGGGCGCGGCGGTGTAGTCGGGGAAGTAGTGCTTGTCGTCTTCCAGCAGTTTCAGGCCGAAGGCGTTCAGGCGTCCGTCGGTGGTGTAGACCAGACCGGCAAACACCTGACCGTTGCGCAGTGCGGTGTAGACCAGACCGGCGTCCATTTGGCGAATGTTCTCGCGGGTCAGGTTCATGTCGTAGAGGTCGACCATGCCGATCAGCCCGTCAGAGCGGTTGGCAAACTCGGTGTCAAGCGCCACCAGGTGATTGCGCTTGGCTTCGGCGCGCAGTACTTCGTTCAACTGACTGATGTTGTTGATCTGCGGATATTCCTCAGCAACTTTTCCCGGCAGCGCGAGGGCGTAGGTGTTGCTGAATTTCGACGGGGTCAGCCAGATCAGGCCTTTTTTCGCGTCGAGTTCTTTCACCCGTGCGTAGGACTGAGCGCTGTCGAGTTTCTCAGTGACATGGTTGTAGGCCACCAGTGACACGCCGGTGTATTCCCAGAGCATGTCCAGTTGCCCGCTTTCGTGGGCGCTGCGGGCGAGGTTGCTGCCCAGGCCCCCGGTGATCTGTGCGTCGTAACCTTTGCTGCGCAGGTATTGCGCGGTGATTTCCGCGAGCAGGGTCTGCTCGGTAAACACTCGGGCGCCGAGGCGGATCACCGGTTTTTCAGCGGCTTGGGCGATGCCTGCGAACAGCAGGGCACTGCTCAACATCAGGCCGAAGATCAAGCTAAGTCGTTTCATAAATATTCCTTCGCAAAAGCCTTAAGACGGGCGCAAACCGCGTTCCAGCCAGAGACGGCTGGCGAGGGTGACCACGCCATCGAGCAGCAAGGCCAGCAGCGCGGTGCACGCGGCGCCGAGCAGCAATTGCGGCTGATTGTTCAGGGCGATGCCGGGGAAGATCAGGCTGCCAAGACTGTTGGCGCCAATCAGGAATGCCAGCGGCGCGGTCCCGACGTTGATCGCCAGCGCCACGCGCACACCACCGACGATGATCGGCACGGCGTTGGGCAGTTCGACTTTCCACAGCACTTGGCGCGGAGTCATGCCGATGCCGACGGCCGCCTCTTTCAGCGAGCCCTGCACGTTTTTCAGGCCTTCGTAGGTGTTGCGCACGATGGGCAGCAACGAAGCGAGGAACAAAGCGAAGATCGCCGGGCCACTGCCGATGCCGAGGATGCCCAGGGCAATCGCGAGCACGGCCAGCGGAGGCACGGTGTTACCGATATTGAAGATCTGCATGAAGCGTTCGGCGCGGCCGACCATGGTCGGGCGGCTGAGGAAGATGCCGGCAGGAATACCCACGACAAGGGCGGCCAGCATGGACGCGAGGACGAGAATCAAATGAGCTTGCAGGTAAAACAATAAATCGTCGCGGTAGTGTTCGATCGTGTTGATGCCGATCCAGTTGATCAGCAGGGCCAGAAGAGCGATTACCAGCGCGCCTCCTATCAGCCCTTTGCCATAGTGGATAGCCACAGGCGGACTCCTTTTTTTCAGTCGGCGAACGCAGTCCCGTGTGGCATGCCATGCCTGGCTGCCGGGATCAGATGTTCGCGAGAAGCAGCTCGCACACGCCGGTAAAACGGCCTGCAATCGAGCCATGAGCACAGCCTCGTCAGGCCGAATAGCGGGTGTTTCAGGCCCCCGACGAGTGGTCGTTACGGGGGAGTGGACGTCTCCGTGCTTTAAAAGGTTCCCATCTGCGGCAGCATTTGGCCACCCCGAATGTGCTCAACGGTTCGGTTCTTGGATCAACTTGGGCTATAATCTGCGCCCTTTTTTGAATCACCTGCCAGGCGATTTCCCATGACCAAACAGGCCGCCGAAGTCGCGAAACGCCGCACTTTCGCCATTATTTCCCACCCCGATGCCGGTAAAACCACCATCACCGAAAAGCTCTTGCTGATGGGCAAGGCGATTGCGGTGGCCGGCACGGTGAAATCTCGTAAATCCGACCGCCATGCCACCTCCGACTGGATGGAAATGGAAAAGCAGCGGGGTATTTCCATTACCACGTCGGTCATGCAGTTCCCGTATCGCGAGCACATGATCAACCTGCTCGACACCCCGGGCCACGAAGACTTCTCCGAAGATACCTATCGCACGCTGACGGCGGTGGACTCGGCGTTGATGGTGCTCGACGGCGGTAAAGGTGTAGAGCCACGGACCATCGCGCTGATGGACGTCTGCCGTCTGCGTGACACGCCGATCGTCAGCTTCATCAACAAACTCGACCGTGACATCCGCGACCCGATCGAACTGCTCGACGAAATCGAAGCGGTCCTGAAGATCAAGGCGGCGCCGATCACCTGGCCGATCGGCTGCTACCGCGACTTCAAGGGCGTGTACCACCTCGCCGACGACTACATCATCGTCTACACCGCCGGTCACGGTCACGAGCGCACCGAAACCAAGATCATCGAGAAACTCGACTCCGATGAAGCCCGCGCCCACCTGGGTGACGAGTACGAGCGCTTCATCGAGCAGTTGGAGCTGGTGCAGGGTGCCTGCCATGAGTTCAACCAGCAGGAGTTCCTCGACGGTCAGCTGACCCCGGTGTTCTTCGGTACGGCGCTGGGTAACTTCGGTGTCGACCATGTACTCGACGCCGTGGTCGACTGGGCGCCGCGTCCGATGGCACGTGTGGCCAACGAGCGCACCGTGGAGCCGATCGAAGAGAAGTTCTCGGGCTTCATCTTCAAGATCCAGGCGAACATGGACCCGAAACACCGTGACCGCATCGCCTTCATGCGCATTTGCTCCGGCAAGTACGAAAAGGGCATGAAGATGCGCCACGTGCGTACCGGCAAAGACGTGCGGATCGGCGACGCGCTGACGTTCTTCTCCTCCGAACGTGAGCAACTGGAAGAAGCCTACGCCGGCGACATCATCGGTTTGCACAACCACGGCACCATCCAGATCGGCGACACCTTCAGCGAAGGTGAAGTCCTGGGCTTTACCGGTATCCCGCACTTCGCTCCGGAACTGTTCCGCCGCGTACGCCTGAAAGACCCGCTGAAATCCAAGCAACTGCGCCAGGGCCTGCAGCAACTGGCCGAAGAAGGCGCGACCCAGGTGTTCTTCCCGGAACGCAGCAACGACATCATCCTCGGTGCCGTCGGTGTGCTGCAGTTCGACGTGGTCGCCAGCCGTTTGAAAGAGGAATACAAGGTCGAGTGCTCCTACGAGCCGATCACCGTGTACTCGGCGCGTTGGGTCGAGTGCAGTGACAAGAAGAAGCTTGAAGAATTCTCCAACAAGGCCGTGGAAAACCTGGCACTGGACGGCGGCGGTCACCTGACCTACCTCGCGCCTACGCGGGTCAACCTGGCGCTGATGGAAGAGCGCTGGCCGGACGTGAAATTCCGTGCGACGCGTGAGCATCATTAAGCATTAGGTGTTCAGGCAGGGAAAAAGCGAAGCTTTCGGGCTTCGCTTTTTTTTTGATCTTTTCGGCATAACGCTTATTCAAAACCAGTCTCTACATCCATTGCATTTCCCTCTCATCATTAACGTCCTATCTGGAGAACCCTGCTGATCGGAACTAGATTTCAATCGGCGCCAGACAGGCACTCTTCGACAGGATGGATTCGCTCATGAACAGATTGCTACGCATTTTATTGATGATGAAGGTATTGGTGATGCTGGCGCTCGGCAGCCCGGCGGTCTGGGCTGAGTGCGAAGAACACGAGACCCAGGCCTCGAGTGGGCAGGGGGCAAACGGTGAGCTGATGCTCGCCAAGTCTGAAGCCGAGCCGGGCGACAAAGGCCAGGGTGGGGCTGAGGGTGACGATGCCTCGACCACCGACGAGCCGGACTCCGATGACGCCGACGAAGGCGACAGCCAGACCTAAATCGCAGACAAAATAAAACCCCTTCCACTTGAAGTGGAAGGGGTTCGATCAACACAACCCCTGTGGGAGCTAGCCTGCTAGCGATTGCGGTGTGCCGGTAAACAGAAATGTTGACCGGTATACCGCTATCGCCAGCAGGCTGGCTCCCACATTTTTATGCCGCGCCGTGCACGAACTGCTCGGCGTAGTGGCAAGCCACTTGGCGGCTGTCGAGCAGGCGCAGGGCCGGCTCTTCGGTGCTGCAGCGCTCAGTGGCATACGGGCAGCGCTTGTGGAAAGCGCAGCCAGGCGGCGGGTTCAGCGGGTTGGGCAGTTCGCCGACGATCTTGATCTTCGGTTTGTCCGGATCCGGGTGGATGGTCGGCGTCGCCGACAACAGCGCCTGGGTGTAAGGGTGCAGAGGACGGGTGTAGATGTCCTCCTTTGGCCCCATTTCCACCGGACGGCCGAGGTACATCACCATCACATGGTCAGCCACATGCCGCACCACCGCCAGGTTGTGGGAGATGAACACGTAGGCGGTGTTGAACTCCTGCTGCAAATCCATGAACAGGTTCAGTACCTGAGCCTGGATCGATACGTCCAGCGCCGAGGTCGGTTCGTCCGCCACCAGCACTTTCGGTTGCAGCATCATGGCGCGGGCTAGGGCGATACGCTGGCGCTGACCGCCGGAGAACATGTGCGGATAACGCTGGTAGTGCTCAGGACGCAAGCCCACCTGCTTCATCATCGCCTGGACTTTCTCGCGACGTTCGGTGGCCGACAGGTTGGTGTTGATCAGCAGTGGCTCGGCCAGCTGATCACCGATTTTCTGCCGCGGGTTCAACGACGCGTATGGGCTCTGGAACACCATCTGCACGTCTTTGCGCAATTGCTTGCGCTGGGCCTTGTCGGCGCCGGCGACTTCCTGGCCGGCGATTTTCAAGGAGCCCGAGGACGGCTCTTCGATCAGGGTCAGGGCGCGGGCCAGGGTGGATTTGCCGCAACCCGATTCGCCTACGACGGCGAGGGTCTTGCCGGCTTCCAGCTCGAACGACACCCCGTTGAGGGCGCGAACGGTGGCGTGCCCCTTGAACATGCCACGGGACACTTCGTAGTGACGGGTCAGGTCGCGGGCGGTAAGTACGACGGCCATTACGCCACCTCCTGGTTCAGCGGGTAGAAGCAGCGGGCGAGGCTGTTGCTTTTCGGGTCAAGGGCCGGACGCTGGGAGCGGCAGTTGTCCTGCACATACGGGCAGCGCGGCGACAGCAGGCAACCTTGCGGACGGTCATAGCGACCGGGGACGATGCCCGGCAGGGTCGACAGGCGCGAGGCCCCCAGGCTGTGCTCCGGAATGGCCTTGAGCAGCGCTTCGCTGTACGGGTGCGCCGGGATGTCGAACAGTTGCGGCACCTGGCCGACTTCTACGGCTTGGCCGGCGTACATCACGCACACACGCTGGGCGGTTTCAGCCACGACCGCGAGGTCGTGGGTGATCAGCACCAGGCCCATGTTCTGCTCTTTCTGCAACGCCAGCAGCAGGTCCATGATCTGCGCCTGAATCGTTACGTCGAGTGCCGTGGTCGGTTCGTCGGCGATCAGCAGTTTCGGCTCGCCGGCAATCGCCATGGCAATGGCCACACGCTGACTCATGCCGCCGGACAGTTGATGCGGGTAGGCATCCATACGGCTGGCCGCACCCGGGATTTCAACTTTTTCCAGCAGTTCGATGGCGCGTTTGCGCGCGGCCTTGCCGGACATTTTCAGGTGCAGGCGCAGCACTTCTTCGATCTGAAAACCCACGGTGTAGCTCGGGTTCAGCGCAGTCATCGGGTCCTGGAACACCATCGACAGGTCTTTGCCGACGATTTGCCGACGCTGACGGTTGCTGAGCTTGAGCATGTCCTTGCCATCAAAGCTGAGCGAGTCGGCGGTGACGATGCCGGGATGCTCGATCAGACCCATCAGCGCCATCATGGTCACGGATTTACCCGACCCCGACTCGCCAACGATGGCCAGCACTTCGCCTTCGTCCACTTTCAGGTCGAGGCCATCGACCACGGGCGTTGCGTTCTTGTCGCCGAAGCGAACGTTGAGATTCTTGATTTCTAGCAGTGACATTGGAATCTCCTCAGGCGGCGTTCTTGAGTTTCGGGTCCAGCGCATCGCGCAGGCCGTCACCCATCAAGTTGATTGCCAGCACGCTGAGCAAAATGGTCAAACCAGGCAGACTGACGACCCACCAGGCACGTTCGATGTAGTCGCGGGCCGAGGCCAGCATGGTGCCCCACTCAGGGGTTGGCGGTTGTACGCCAAGGCCAAGGAAGCCCAGTGCGGCGGCATCGAGAATCGCCGAAGAGAAGCTCAGGGTCGCCTGAACGATCAGGGGTGCCATGCAGTTCGGCAGCACGGTCACGAACATCAGGCGTGGAAGGCCCGCACCGGCCAGGCGCGCGGCGGTCACGTAGTCGCGGTTCAGTTCGCCCATCACCGCGGCGCGGGTCAGACGAACGTAGGACGGCAGGGAAACCACGGCGATGGCGATCACGGTGTTGATCAGGCCAGGGCCGAGGATGGCGACGATCGCCACGGCCAGCAGCAGGGATGGCAGAGCCAGCATGATGTCCATCAGACGCATGATGGTCGGGCCGACCGCTTTCGGGAAGAAACCGGCGAACAGGCCCAGCAGAATCCCCGGGATCAACGACATGACGACCGACGACAAACCGATCAGCAGCGACAGGCGCGAACCCTGGATCAGGCGCGACAGCAGGTCGCGACCCAGTTCATCGGTACCGAGCAGGAACTGGATCTGCCCGCCTTCCAGCCAGGCTGGCGGGGTCAGCAGGAAATCACGGTACTGCTCGCTCGGGTCGTGGGGGGCAACCCACGGGGCGAAGATGGCGCAGAAAATCACCAGCAGCATGAACATCAGGCCGGCGACGGCGCCCTTGTTCCTGGAGAACGCTTGCCAGAATTCTTTGTACGGCGACGGATACAGCAGGCTTTGATCCACGGCGGACGCGGCGTTGGCTACTGAGGATGTTGGAGTGCTCATGGGTATTGACCTCAGCGCTGATGACGGATGCGTGGGTTGGCAAAGCCGTAGAGGATGTCCACTACGAAGTTGACCAGAATCACCAGGCAGGCGATTAACAGGATGCCGTTTTGCACAACCGGGTAGTCCCGGGCGCCAATGGCTTCGATCAGCCATTTGCCGATGCCCGGCCAGGAGAAGATGGTTTCGGTCAGGACCGCGCCGGCCAGCAGGGTGCCGACTTGCAGGCCGACCACGGTCAGTACCGGGATCAGCGCGTTACGCAGGCCGTGGACGAACACCACGCGCGATGGCGACAGGCCTTTGGCGCGGGCGGTACGGATGTAGTCTTCACGCAGCACTTCGAGCATCGACGAACGGGTCATCCGCGCGATCACCGCCAGCGGGATGGTGCCGAGCACGATGGCCGGCAGGATCAGGTGATGCAGCGCATCGAAGAACGCGCCGACGTCATCGGCCAGCAATGTATCGATCAGCATGAAGCCGGTACGCGGCTCGATGTCGTAGAGCAGGTCGATCCGCCCGGACACCGGGGTCCAGCCCAGGGACACCGAGAAGAACATGATCAGGATCAGGCCCCACCAGAAGATCGGCATCGAGTAACCCGCGAGGGAGATGCCCATCACCCCGTGGTCGAACAGCGATCCTCGCTTGAGTGCCGCAATCACCCCGGCCAGGAGGCCCAGGATGCCGGCGAACAACAGTGCGGCCATGGACAGTTCCAGGGTCGCTGGGAAGAGGGAGGTGAACTCGGTCCAGACGCTTTCACGGGTACGCAGGGATTCCCCGAGATCGCCGTGGGCCAGTTTGCCGATGTAATCCAGGTACTGGGCATACAGGGGTTTGTTCAGACCTAGGCGTTCCATTGCCTGAGCGTGCATTTCGGGGTCGACCCTGCGTTCTCCCATCATGACTTCCACGGGGTCGCCAGGGATCATGCGTATCAACGCGAAAGTCAGCAAGGTGATGCCGAAGAACGTGGGGATCAGTAACCCCAGTCGGCGGGCAATAAAACTAAACATCGTGTGGTGTACCTCATCAGCCGGTTAGGCGTGCCTGGTGTCCCTGGGGTCAGGGACACCGGGAGTTTTCTTATTTACTTCACCTGGGTGGTGGCGAAGTTATTCGTGGTGAGGGGGCTTATGTGGTAGCCCTCTACGTTGTTGCGCATTGCGGTGAACATTCTAGTGTGTGCCATGCTGATCCATGGCTGGTCCTGGTTAAAAATAACCTGAGCCTGTTCGTACAGTGCTGCACGCTCGGCCGGGTCGGTTTTTTCCCGGGCCTGATCGATCAGGGCCTGGAACTTGTCATTGCACCAGCGTGCATAGTTTTCGCCGTTCTTGGCCGCTTCGCAACTGAGCATAGGCGTCAGGAAGTTATCCGGGTCGCCGTTATCGCCCGCCCATCCTGCGGAAACCATGTCGTGCTCACCGTTTTTCGCACGTTTGAGCATTTCGCCCCATTCCATCACGCGGATGTCGATCTTGATCCCGACCTTGGCCAGGTCAGCCTGCATCATCTGCGCGCCGAGCATCGGGTTCGGGTTGGTCGGACCGCCACCGTTACGGGTGAACAGGGTGAAGGTGGTGCCTTCCGGTACGCCAGCTTCCTTGAGCAGGGCGCGGGCCTTGTCCAGATCACGAACCGGGTTTTTCAGGCTGTGGTTGTAGCCCAGCAGGGTGTCCGGGAACGGGTTGACCGCTACGGTAGCGTTGCCTTTGCCGAACAGGGCGTTGACGTAGGCCTCTTTGTCGAAGGCGATGTCGATGGCTTTGCGTACCCGCACGTCGCTCAAGTACTTGTGGGTGGTGTTCATGGCGACGTACGAAACGGTCATCGCGTTCAGCTCATCGACCTTCAGCTTATCGTCTTTCTTGATGCTCGGGATGTCGTCCGGTTTCGGATACAGCGCGACCTGGCACTCGTTGGCCTTGAGCTTCTGCAGGCGCACGTTGTTGTCGGTGGCGATGGCTAGAATCAGCGAATCGGCCGGGGCCTTGCCACGGAAGTAGTCCGGGTTGGCCTTGAAGCGCACCTGGGCGTCCTTGTTGTAGCGCTGGAAGATAAACGGACCGGTGCCGATTGGCTTGCTGTTCAGGTCGCCGGTCTTGTTGGCCTTGAGTAGCTGATCGGCGTATTCAGCGGAGTAGATCGACGAGAACGCCATCGCGATGTCGGCCAGGAACGGCGCTTCGCGGCGGGTCAGGGTGAACTTGACCGTGTTGTCGTCAACTTTCTCGACGCTCTTGAGCAGTTCTTTGAAGCCCATGCTTTCAAAGTACGGGAAGCCCACACTCGACAGTTTGTGCCATGGGTGGTTTGGGTCCAGCTGGCGCTGGAAGCTCCAGACCACGTCGTCGGCATTCATGTCGCGGGTGGGTTTGAAGTATTCGGTGGTGTGGAATTTGACGCCTTTGCGCAGGTGGAAGGTGTAGCTCAATCCGTCTTCGCTGATGTCCCAGGATTCGGCCAGCGCCGGAATCACATCGGTGGTACCGGGCTTGAAATCCGCCAGGCGATTGAAGATGGTTTCAGCGACCGCATCGGCGGTGACTGCAGTCGTGTACTGGACCATGTCGAAGCCTTCGGGGCTGGCTTCGGTGCAAACCACCAGCGGCTTGGCCGATACGCCCACCGCGACACTCAGCAAGGCGGCCGCGATGGCCGCACGTAGGGGAAGCATTTTCATCAAGAGCCCTCTGCAATCGGTTAAAGGACAAAAGCCCGACGGCCGACTCGACAAACGAATCGGCCGTCGGGCAGGTGCATTACAGAATGTTGAACGGGATGGTCGTCACGAGACGGAACTCGTTGAGGCTGCCATCGGCCTGGTTTTCGCTGGCGCGGTGAGCGGTGTAGGTCGCACGCAGAGTAGTGGCCTTGAGCGGGCCGCTTTGTACGGCGTAGGTCGCACCGATGCCGTATTCGTAATGATGTTCACCGTCTTGCGCCTGGATACCGTCGTAGCCCTTGTCGATCACACCTTTGTTGCCGGTGTAGTGGGTACCGTCGATACCCCAGCCGCGAGCCTGGTAGATGTTGAACTTCAGGCCGGGTACGCCGTACTCAGCCATGTTGAGGCCGTAGGCCACCTGGAAGGATTTCTCGTTCGGGCCGTTGAAGTCCGACAGCAGGGAGTTGGCCAGGTAGATACCGTTGGTTTCGTGCAGGTAGTCGAAGTACTCGTTACCGTTCACTTCCTGGTAGGAGAAGGTCAGGCTGTGAGCCTGGTGAGTCAGGCCGAACGACAGGGAGTAAGTGTCGTTGTCGATATCGCCGATCAGCGCCTTACCTTCTTCCTGGGTTTTGTAGTAGTTCAGGCCGGTGGTCAGGCTCAGGACCTGGCTGTCGCCCAGTACGTGGGTGGCGCCGAAGTAGTACTGGTTCCAGATATCTTCAGCCTGGGTGGCCCAGAGGCTGGTGGTCAGGCTGGCGAACGGGGTGTAGGTGATACCGCCGGTGTAGACGTGATCGGTTTCAACGATGCCGTTGGCGTATTCGGTGCGGAATTTACGCTGGCTTTGTTCGGTACGCGGAGAGTTGCGGTCGAAGGTGGCCAGGTCGAATTGCAGGTTGTTCAGCTCTTCGCTGTGGATTGCCACACCCTGGAAGCTCGAAGGCAGTGCACGGTTGCCGATGACGTCGACCATCGGGCTGCTGAAGTTCTGACGACCGGCGGTCAGGGTGGTGTTGGAAACACGAGCCTTGACGTTGGCTAGACCCAGTTTGCTCCACTGACCAACCGCGTCGCCACCTTCTTCGGTCAGGGTCCGGTTGTTGCCAGCCCTTTCGCGATCGCCAGGTGCGCCGCCAAAGCCGGATGCCAGATCTTTACGGTCCCGGTCCAGTGCGATGGCGTTGTAAGCTGCCACTTCAGTGCTGACACCGACAGTGCCCTCGGTGAAGCCCGAGTTGTACTTGATAATGGTGCCTTGAACCCAGTTGATACGACGATCAGTTGTCTGCAATGCGTCGTTTTTGTTGTAACGCACTACGCCGCCACGCTTGAAATACTCGTTGGCGTACCAGTTGCGAGTGGTGCCGGTGATCGACTGGCCTTCGAGGAAACCGGTGGCTTCAGCCTGGGCGCTTTTTTCGTTAACGGTAACCGGGGTGAACGCCTGGCTCTGGGTTTCAGCGTAAGCCGTGGCGGTTACGCTGCTGATGGCCAAGGCCAATATTGCGGTGCTGCTCAGTTTCATGGGTGAAGCTCCTTACTTTCTTTTTTTATGCCGGTCTTTTTTGGGTGATCCGGCTATTGGTTTGGAACTCAATCACGCATCGCAAACGTTTGCTGCAGGCCCTGTGGGCGAATTACGGCAATACGCTTGCGTGAGGGCGCAATGCGCCCCCAGCGTTCTAGCTACACGGTTTTATTTTTCGATGCTGACACCCGAGAACACGTTACGACCGAAGGGGCTGACCTTGAACCCTTCGATTTTGGCGCTCAACGGCTGGTTGACCGTCGAGTGGGCGACTGGCGTGATCGGTACCTGCTGCTTGAGGTACTGCTGCGCCTGTTTGTAGAGCACGGTGCGCTGGTCGCGGTCGGTTACGACTTTGGCCTGCTTGATCAGCTTGTCGTAAGCCGGATCACACCACATGGAATAGTTGTTTCCGCCGATGGCGTCGCAGCTGTACAGCGTGCCGAGCCAGTTGTCCGGGTCACCATTGTCACCGGTCCAGCCGATCAGGCTGACGTCGTGCTCGCCATTTTTGGTGCGCTTGATGTACTCGCCCCATTCATAGCTGACGATCTTGACCTTGAGACCGATTTTCGCCCAGTCAGCCTGGAGCATTTCAGCCATCAACTTGGCGTTGGGGTTGTACGGACGCTGGACAGGCATGGCCCACAGGGTGATCTCGGTGCCTTCCTTGACGCCGGCAGCCTTGAGCAATTCCTTGGCTTTTTCCGGGTTGTAGGCGGCGTCCTTGATGGTGTCGTCGTAGGACCACTGAGTCGGTGGCATGGCATTGACCGCCAGTTGACCCGCGCCCTGATATACAGCGTTGAGAATGCCTTGCTTGTTCACCGCCATGTCCAGCGCCTGCCGCACTTCGAGCTGGTCGAACGGCTTGTGGCGCACGTTGTAGGCGATGTAGCCGAGGTTGAATCCGGGCTTCTCGATCAGTTGCAGTTTCGGGTCGTTCTTCAGCGCGGTGACATCGGCAGGGCGCGGATGCAGGGTGATCTGACACTCGTCGGCCTTGAGTTTCTGCACCCGCACCGAAGCGTCGGTGTTGATGGCGAAAATCAGATTGTCGAGTTTGACCCGCTCAGGCGCCCAGTACTGCTTGTTGCCGGTGTAACGGATGTTCGAGTCTTTCTGGTAGCTCTTGAACACGAACGGCCCGGTGCCGATCGGCTTCTGGTTGATGTCGCTCGGCTTGCCCTCGGCCAACAACTGGTCGGCGTACTCGGCGGAGAGGATGGCGGCGAAGCTCATGGCGATGTTCTGGATGAACGCGGCGTCGACGCTGTTGAGCGTCATGACCACGGTCAGGGGCCCGGTCTTTTCGACCTTGGCAATGTTCTTGTTCAGGCTCATCCCGTTGAAGTACGGAAACTCTGTCGGGTAAGCCTTACGGAATGGCTGTTGCGGGTCGAGCATGCGATTGAACGTGAACAGCACGTCGTCGGCATTGAAATCACGGGTTGGGGTGAAGTATTTGGTCGTGTGAAATTTCACCCCGGGGCGCAGGTGAAAAGTGTACTTGAGGCCGTCCTCGGAAATATCCCAGCTCGTGGCCAGACCCGGTACGACATTGGTCGAGCCTTTTTCAAACTCTGCCAGTCGATTGTACAGCGGCTCGGCGGCGTCGTTGTCAGTCGCAGTCGTGTACTGCGCCGTATCGAAGCCGGCGGGGCTGCCTTCGGAGCAGAACACCAGGCTGTTGTTGGCAGCGTGGCTCATGGACGTGGCGGCCAACAGGCCGGTGCCCAGCAATGCAGATAAAACCAAGGTATGGCGCATGGCGCTCCCTCTTGTTCAGTGTTGTGGCAATGAGCCTGCGTCCGTGCGTAGACGTGAAGGCTCCACTGTTTTCAAACCATGACGTGCGGCAAACAAACCGATGGCCCACGCGTGAGCTGGTCGAATCCCGACGGTAGGGTCCGTGGGTTCGGCAGTAAACGCGTAAATCCTGAAAGACTGGTAGGAAAAGTCGACGCATCCTGGCGCTAGGCTGTAGTCAGCTGGCGAATTGGGTGTAGGCGAATTCCTGCATTCTCGGTCGATAAAGTAACGGCGACGTCAGAAACGTCGCCGTTACCCGATCTTATTTGCTGACGCTGACGCCGTAGAAGGAGTTCAAGCCAAACGGGCTGATCTTGAAGTCCTGCACATTGGCGCGCATGGGTTGGAACACCGTCGAGTGAGCGATAGGTGTCATTGGCACCGCGTCTTTGAGGACGTGTTGCGCCTGTTTGTACAGCTCGGTGCGCTTGCCTTGGTCCGAAGTACGCTTGGCTTGTTTGACGATGTCGTCAAACTTCTTGTCGCACCACTTGGAGAAGTTGTTGCCTTCCAGCGAGTCGCAGCCGAACAGCACATTCAGCCAGTTGTCCGGATCACCATTGTCACCGCTCCAGCCAATCAGCATGGCCTGGTTCTCGCCACCTTTGGAGCGCTTGATGTACTCGCCCCACTCGTAGCTCTGGATCTTGACCTTGAGGCCGACCTTCGCCCAGTCGGACTGCAGCATTTCTGCCATCAGCTTGGCGTTCGGGTTGTAGGGACGCTGTACCGGCATCGCCCACAGAACGATCTCGGTGCCTTCTTTGACGCCCGCTTCCTTGAGCAGCTCTTTGGCTTTCTCAGGGTTGTACGGGGCATCTTTGATGGTGGTGTCGTAGGACCATTGGGTAGGTGGCATGGCATTGACGGCCAGCTGGCCAGCGCCCTGGTACACCGAGTCGATGATCTGTTGCTTGTTGACCGCCATGTCCAGTGCCTGACGCACTTTCAGTTGGGCCAACGGGTTTGGCTCGTTGCTGCCCTTGACCTTGTCCATCACGTTGTAGGCGATGTAACCCAGGTTGAAACCAGCCTGGTCAGGCAGCTTGAGGGATTTGTCTTCACGCAGCGCTTTCAGGTCGGCCGGACGAGGGAACAGGGTCACCTGGCACTCGTTCTTCTTCAGCTTCTGGATACGAACCGACGGGTCTGTGGTGATGGCGAAGATCAGGTTGTCGATCTTCACGTCATCCGGCTTCCAGTAGTCCTTGTTGCCGGTGTAACGGATGTTGGAGTCTTTCTGGTAGCTCTTGAATACGAACGGACCCGTGCCGACCGGCTTCTGGTTGATGTCGGCGGCCTTGCCTTCCTTGAGCAGCTGGGCAGCGTACTCGGCGGACTGGATCGAGGCGAAGCTCATGGCCATGTTCTGGATGAACGCGGCGTCTACATCTTTGAGGGTGAACTTGACGGTCTTGTCGTCGACTTTATCGATCTTGGTGATGTTGGTGTCCATCCCCATGTCGGTGAAGTACGGGAATTCGGTCGGGTACGCTTTGCGGAACGGGTCATCCTTGTTAATCATGCGATTAAAGGTGAACAGCACGTCGTCGGCGTTGAACTCACGGGTCGGCTTGAAGTAAGGCGTGGTGTGGAACTTGACGCCTTCGCGCAGGTGGAAGGTGTACGTCAGGCCGTCATCGGAGACGTCCCAGCTGGTTGCCAGACCAGGAATGACAGCGGTGCCGCCACGCTCGAACTGAGTCAGACGGTTGAACATGGTTTCGGCTGAGGCGTCGAAGTCGGTTCCGGTGGTGTATTGACCTGGATCGAAACCGGCCGGGCTCCCTTCGGAGCAGAACACCAGATTGGTCGCAGCTTGGGCGAACGGTGCGCTAGCTAGCAAGCTGGCACCTAATAAAAACGGAATGACCGCTTGTTTAAGCATGGTGGCCTCATGATTTGTTGTCATTTTTTAATTTTGAGGACGACCTCGTGAGTCGTGCCTGCGGATACTTATGCAGGGGGCATACCCAATGCAAGATCTTGAGCGGCTACAGGTCTTAAACAGTGGCACGGACGTACCTTAATGTCGCATATGTATAAAAGTTGACGCATTTGACCGTTTGCGCGGCATTTTTGCGGTGCAATTTGTGCGCTTTTTTGGTGCGTGAAAAGTGAGGGGCGCTCGTGGGTGGGGCGAGGTGTTACCTATTCATACCCCGTCTTCAAGGGGTGTGCAGGGGTAAATGGGAGTGGTTATCGTTGCTCTGGTGTGGGTCAAGTTGTACCAAGTGCAACTTTCATTTCAGGAGCCACCGGGGGCCTGCGATTTTTTTGCCGGGCACTGAAGGGTATTGAGAGCATGGATCAACACCACAAGATCATCCGAACGCCGCCTGCGCCTTCGGCTGCTCCTGCAAGGAGATAAAAAAACGGCGATCATTTTGGTGATCGCCGTTTTTTGGTTCAGAGGTTATCGATTCAAGGCATCAGCACTTCAATCGAACCGTCGGCCGTCATGCTGACCTGGCTGGTACCGGCCTCGACTTCAGGCGTCACCGGAGCCGCGCCGTCCATGCTGGCGGCTTTCATCATCATCGGCCCGCGCATGTACGGTTGCGGGTAGCCGTTGCTGTTGAGGTTCAGGTTGACGATTTTGTAGCCCTTGCCA
Organism: Pseudomonas reinekei; assembly: GCF_001945365.1. Lineage (GTDB taxonomy): Bacteria > Pseudomonadota > Gammaproteobacteria > Pseudomonadales > Pseudomonadaceae > Aquipseudomonas > Aquipseudomonas reinekei. The sequence goes on along the minus strand of NZ_MSTQ01000010.1, from coordinate 95,489 downwards.
CCCAGCGCATCGGTCGCCAATTGCGCTCGCGCCTTGAAGGCGGTGACTGCTTCCTTGAGCAGGGTGTCTTCACTGGCCTTGCGCGTTGGTGTGGCGATGGCGAAGTCCATGCCGCCCATCTTCAGGTCGGTGAGCAGTTCGCCGGTCAGCGTCGACAGCGCGGCGAAATCGGTGCTTTCCAGGCGCAGCTCGGCGCGTTCACGCCAGCCGGTGATCTTCTGGCCTTTGGTGTCGTAGATCGGGTAGCTGTTGCGGCTGCCCTGGCGCAGGGTGATGTCCTTGACCTGCTTGGCCTGGGCCAGCGCCTTGTTCATGGTGGTGCTGACGTCGGCGGCGAGCTTGGCCGGGTCGGTGTTTTGTTCTTCGGTGTAGAGGGTCACGATCATCAGGTCGCGAGCCACTTCCTGGCTGACTTCGGCGCGCAGGGAAATCTGATTGTAATGAAGCTCGTCGGCCGCCAGGGTCGGGAGGCTGGCGAGGGTGCCAACGCTCAGGGCAAGGAGGGCGGCGCTGCGGCGGAATGTGTGCATGAAAGCTCCTAAGGTGGGACGCAGGCGGGTGTTCCGGACCTGCATGAAATCCATCAGACTCTAACGCCTAGGGTCCGGTTCGCACAGTTACAACTTCTATACAGATCCATGAGAAACCTGTGGCGAGGGGAGCTTGCTCCTGTTCGGCGGCGAAGCAGTCGCAAAATCGGATGGCAGGCTCTCCCTGTTTTACACGGTGCGATGGAGCGCGTCTGCTACGCAGTCCAGCGGGAGCAAGCTCACTCGCCACAACAGCGTTATCAGATTCGGCATGTGGTCGTTTGCCGCACTTTCGCCCCTGAAGGCGTGGCTTGGTTATACTCCCAGCGATCCGCCTGGAGCGCTCATCAGGAGAGCTCATGCTCGCCCCCGTTCAAATCACTTCCGCCACTCGCCAGAATCTCTGGCGGCTGACGTTCATCCGGACTTTGGTGCTGGCCGCCCAGGCCGGTTCCGTGGGCCTGGCCTACTGGTTCGAATTGCTGCCGCTGCCCTGGTTTCAACTGGCCGCGACCCTCGTTTGCTCGATGCTGCTGTGTGCGTTTACGGCTATTCGCCTGCGCACTTCGTGGCCCGTCACCGAGCTTGAGTACGCTGTACAACTGGCCTGCGACCTGTTTATCCACAGCGCCTTGCTGTATTTCTCCGGCGGCTCGACCAACCCCTTTGTTTCTTATTACCTGGTGCCCTTGACCATCGCCGCGGTGACGTTGCCGTGGCGCTATTCGGTGATCCTGTCGGGCATCGCGCTGACGATGTACACCTTGCTGCTGGCACGTTTCTATCCGCTGCAAACATTCCCCATCGCCCGGGAGAACCTGCAGGTCTACGGAATGTGGCTGAGTTTCGCCCTGGCGGCGGCAGTGATCACCTTCTTCGCCGCACGCATGGCCGAAGAGTTGCGCCGGCAGGAAGAATTGCGCGCCATCCGTCGTGAAGAAGGTCTGCGCGACCAGCAGTTGTTGGCCGTCGCCACCCAGGCTGCGGGCGCCGCCCATGAGCTGGGTACGCCGTTGGCGACCATGAGCGTGCTGCTCAAGGAAATGCGCCAGGACCATCACGATCCGATGTTGCAAGACGACCTGAGCGTGCTGCAGGATCAGGTCAAGCTGTGCAAAGAAACCCTGCAGCAACTGGTGCGCGCCGCCGAGGCCAATCGGCGCTTGGCCGTGGAGATGCAGGACGTCACCGATTGGCTCGATGAAGCGCTCAATCGCTGGCACCTGATGCGCCCGGAAGCCAGTTACCGCTTCCAGCGCCTCGGTCAGGGCACGGTGCCGCGCATGGCGCCGCCGCCGGACCTGACCCAGGCGCTGCTGAATTTGCTGAACAACGCCGCCGATGCCTGCCCCGAGGGCTTGCAGGTGACGCTCGACTGGGACACCGAAAACCTGACCATCAGCATCCGCGATCACGGCGCAGGCGTACCATTGGCTATCGCCGAACAGATCGGTAAACCATTTTTTACCACCAAGGGCAAAGGCTTCGGCCTGGGCCTGTTTTTGAGCAAGGCCAGCGTGACACGCGCGGGCGGCTCAGTGAAACTCTACAGTCATGAGGAAGGTGGCACGCTGACCGAGCTGCGCCTGCCCCGTGTCGCCCGAGGAGACGAACATGAGTGACGAACCCCAAGTCGAAGGCGAAGAACTGCCGCATTTGCTGCTGGTCGATGACGACGCTACCTTCACCCGCGTCATGGCTCGCGCCATGGCTCGCCGTGGTTTTCGCGTCAGCACGGCAGGTTCGGCCGAGGAAGGCCTGGAGCTGGCCAAGGCTGACCTGCCGGATTACGCCGCACTGGACTTGAAAATGGACGGCGATTCGGGCCTGGTGTTACTGCCCAAGTTGCTGGAGATGGACCCGGAAATGCGCGTGGTGATCCTCACCGGTTATTCGAGCATTGCCACCGCTGTCGAAGCGATCAAGCGCGGCGCCTGCAACTACCTGTGCAAACCGGCCGATGCCGATGACGTGCTGGCCGCGCTGCTGTCCGAACACGCCGACCTCGACAGCCTGGTGCCGGAAAACCCGATGTCCGTGGACCGCTTGCAGTGGGAACACATTCAGCGCGTGTTGACCGAGCACGAAGGCAACATCTCCGCCACGGCCCGTGCCCTGGGCATGCACCGCCGCACGCTGCAGCGCAAACTGCAGAAGCGTCCCGTTCGCCGCTGAACCTGCGCTGAACGAATGCCGGCCGCGCCTCGCGACAAACCGAACCGATCATCTATGATCGGTTCGTGCGTGTACTTTTCTTTATTGAGCCTTATCCATGAATCAGAACGCTGAGTACTCCGCGGTCAACGATGCTGTGCGCGGACAGTTTTTTCGCAAAGTGTGGGCGATGATCACGCCTTACTGGCAGAGTGAAGAGAAGGGCAAGGCCTGGACGCTGTTGATCGCGGTGATTGCGCTGTCGCTGATCAGCGTGGGCATCTCGGTGTGGTTCAACACTTGGTACAAGGATTTCTACAACGCGCTGCAACAGAAAGACGAAGCCGCCTTCTGGCGCTTGATTCTGTACTTCTGCGCAATTGCGGCGGTGGCGATTATCGGCGCCGTGTACCGCCTCTACCTGACCCAGATGTTGACGATTCGCTGGCGGGCCTGGCTCACCGAAAAGCATTTCGCGCGTTGGCTCAACGACAAGAATTACTACAAGCTGGAGCAGGGCGGTTACACCGATAACCCGGACCAGCGGATTTCCGAAGACCTCAACAACTTCACCTCCAACACCCTTGAACTGGGTATCGGGCTGCTGCGCAATATCGTCAGCCTGGTGTCGTTTTCGATCATTCTGTGGGGCGTCTCGGGCAGTATCGAAGTGTTCGGTATTACCATTCCCGGCTACATGTTCTGGTGTGTGTTGGTTTACGCGGTGGTCGGCAGCTGGTTGACGCATTTGATTGGTCGTCGATTGATCGGTCTGAACAACCAGCAACAACGTTTTGAAGCCGACCTGCGTTTCTCCATGGTGCGGATTCGCGAGAATGCCGAAAGTATTGCGTTGTACAACGGCGAGCCGAACGAAAATCGTCGCTTGAGCAGCCGCTTCGGGATGGTCTGGCATAATTTCTGGGACATCATGAAGGTGTCCAAGCGCCTGACTTTTTTTACGGCCGGTTACAGCCAGGCTGCCATTATTTTCCCGTTCATCGTTGCTTCGCCGCGTTACCTCTCGGGCAAGATCGAGCTCGGCGAACTGATGCAAATCAGTTCGGCGTTCGGCAACGTGCAGGAAAGTTTCAGCTGGTTTATCAGCGCCTACCAGAGCCTCGCGTCATGGCGCGCCACGTGCGATCGTCTGCTCAGCTTCCGCCAGGCCATGACGGACAATGAGGGACGCGCACCAGCCATTGACGTGCAGAACACGGGCTCAGCCTTGAAGATGCACAACCTGGGCCTGGATCTCGCCGACGGTCGACACTTGCTGGCGAACGCCGACATGACCGTGGAACAGGGCGAGCGCGTGATGCTCAGCGGCCGTTCCGGCAGCGGCAAGTCGACCTTGCTGCGGGCGATGGGGCACCTGTGGCCGGCGGGTCACGGCAGCATTCGACTGCCGGCTGCGCGGTACCTGTTCCTGCCGCAAAAACCGTACCTGCCAATCGGCACGCTGCGTGAGGCGTTGAGTTATCCACAGGCTGGCGAAACCTATCAGAACGAGCGCTACGCGCACGTTCTGGAAACCTGCCGTTTGCCGCACCTGGTGGCACGCCTCGACGAGGCCAATCACTGGCAGCGCATGCTGTCGCCGGGTGAGCAGCAACGCCTGGCCTTTGCCCGCGCGCTGCTGTATGCACCGCAATGGCTGTATATGGATGAAGCGACTTCGGCGATGGATGAAGAGGATGAGGCGTCGCTGTATCAGGCGCTGATCGATGAGTTGCCGGGGCTGAGCATTGTCAGCGTCGGCCATCGCAGCAGTCTCAAACGCTTCCATCCTCGGCATGTGCGGATCGAGAACGGCCATTTGGTGGACCAGGGCGTGACTGCATAAATGCTCAGGTAGGGGGTGGTGATCGTACAACCGCGTTGCGCTATGATGCGGTTTCAGCAGCCGAATTTTTCGAGACAAATGTCGACCATGGAAAACCCGAACGACGCACCACGCCTACCTCGCAAGCGCCGCAGCCTCGCTCAGGAACTGGTGACGGTGCTGTCCGAGCAGATCCGCGACGGCCACCTCAAGCGTGGCGACAAGTTGCCCACCGAGTCGGCGATCATGGATGCCCATGGCGTCAGCCGCACGGTGGTGCGCGAAGCGATCTCCCGTTTGCAGGCGGCGGGGCAGGTGGAAACCCGTCACGGCATCGGCACCTTCGTGCTCGACACCCCGAGCCCCAGCGGTTTCCGCATCGATCCGGCAACCGTGGTCACCTTGCGTGACGTGCTGGCCATTCTGGAACTGCGTATCAGCCTCGAAGTGGAGTCCGCCGGGCTCGCGGCGCAGCGTCGCAGCCCCGAGCAGTTGGCGTTGATGCGTGCGGCGCTGGATGCGCTGAACGAAAGCGTTTCCCATGCCAGTGATGCCGTGGCTTCCGACTTTCAGTTCCACTTGCAGATTGCACTGTCGACCGGCAACCGCTACTTCACCGACATCATGACCCACCTGGGCACCAGCATCATTCCGCGCACCCGCCTCAATTCTGCGCGGCTGGCCCATGACGATCAGCAGCACTACATGAATCGCCTGAGCCGCGAGCACGAAGAAATCTACGACGCCATCGCTCGTCAGGATTCCGATGCAGCCCGCGCAGCCATGCGCCTGCACCTGACCAACAGCCGCGAGCGGTTGCGCCATGCCCATGAAGAGGCTGAGGCGCAGCGCGGATAATTTTTGTCTTCGAGCGATTTTTTCTGATGGACCGCTATCGCGAGCAGGCTCGCTCCCCCATTTGAATTCGGCTGTTCATGAGATTTGTCTCCACAGCCGAACCAATGTGGGAGCGAGCCTGCTCGCAAAAGGGCCAGTAGGCATTTCACAGACCTTCCAGCCCGCCTCTTCGTCGCTCACTCCTCCGACAACGTAACGCTGGCAATTACCTTGCAGCCACACGTCCGCCTCATTTTTCGTTCGTAATCAGCCCCCTGAAACCTGAGCTGACGCACCATCCTGTCGAACAATTTTCACCCCCAGCGATGAAATGCAGTTGACGGTTATTTTTTAAGTTGTACGATGACCTACAACTTCGGCGAAGGCTGAACGGTTTTCTCATCACACAAACGTCGCAACCCAGGGTGTTCGAATAATGAATCCACAAGAACTGAAGTCCATCCTCTCTTCCGGTCTGCTGTCTTTCCCGGTTACCGATTTCAATGCACAGGGCGACTTCAATCGCGCTGGCTACATCAAACGTCTGGAATGGCTGGCCCCATACGGCGCCTCGGCATTGTTTGCCGCGGGCGGCACCGGTGAGTTTTTCTCTCTGGCGGCCAGTGAATATTCGGAAATCATCAAGACTGCCGTCGACACTTGCGCCACCAGTGTGCCAATCCTGGCCGGCGTGGGCGGTTCGACCCGTCAAGCCATCGAGTACGCACAGGAAGCCGAGCGTCTGGGCGCCAAAGGCCTGTTGCTGCTGCCGCACTACCTGACCGAAGCCAGCCAGGACGGCGTTGCCGCCCACGTTGAAGCTGTGTGCAAATCGGTCAACATCGGCGTTGTGGTCTACAACCGTAACGTCTGCCGCCTGAACGCGCCGCTGCTGGAACGTCTGGCCGAGCGCTGCCCGAACCTCATCGGCTACAAGGATGGCCTGGGCGATATCGAGTTGATGGTGTCGATCCGTCGCCGCCTCGGTGATCGTTTCAGCTACCTGGGTGGTCTGCCGACCGCTGAAGTCTACGCCGCTGCCTACAAGGCGCTGGGCGTGCCGGTCTACTCCTCGGCGGTGTTCAACTTCATCCCGAAAACCGCGATGGACTTCTACCACGCGATCGCCCGTGAAGATCACGCCACCGTTGGCAAGATCATCGACGACTTCTTCCTGCCGTACCTGGATATCCGTAACCGCAAAGCCGGTTACGCCGTGAGCATCGTCAAGGCCGGGGCAAAAATTGCCGGCTATGACGCCGGTCCCGTGCGTGCACCACTGACCGACCTGACCGGTGAAGAGTACGAAATGCTTGCCGCGCTGATCGACAAGCAGGGTGCGCAGTAATACATCCGATTTAGTAAGGCCGCTGAGCGATCAGCGGCCTTTTGCGTGAGGAGATATCAAAGTGGCAGATGCAAAGCGTTTCGATAACTACATCAATGGCGAATGGGTTGCCGGCGGCGATTACTCGGCCAACATCAACCCTTCCGAACTGACCGATAACATCGGCGACTATGCCAAGGCCGATCTGGCTCAGGTCAACGCCGCCATCGATGCTGCCCGTGCCGCATTCCCGGCCTGGTCCACTTCCGGCATTCAGGCGCGTCACGATTCCCTGGATAAAGTCGGCACCGAAATCCTCGCCCGTCGCGAAGAACTCGGTACCCTGCTGGCCCGGGAGGAGGGCAAGACCCTGCCCGAAGCCATTGGCGAAGTGACCCGCGCCGGCAATATCTTCAAGTTTTTCGCCGGTGAATGCCTGCGCCTGTCCGGCGACTACCTGCCGTCGGTGCGTCCGGGTGTCAACGTTGAAGTCACCCGCGAAGCACTGGGCGTGGTCGGTCTGATCACGCCGTGGAACTTCCCGATTGCCATCCCGTCGTGGAAAATCGCCCCGGCCCTGGCCTACGGCAACTGCGTCGTGCTCAAACCGGCTGACCTGGTACCGGGTTGCGCCTGGGCCCTGGCCGAGATCATCTCCCGCGCGGGCTTCCCGGCCGGTGTGTTCAACCTGGTGATGGGCAGCGGTCGTGTGGTTGGCGATGCGCTGGTTCATAGCCCGAAAGTCGACGGCATCAGCTTCACCGGTTCCGTCGGTGTTGGTCGCCAGATCGCCGTCAGTTGCGTGTCGCGTCAGGCCAAGGTCCAGCTGGAAATGGGCGGCAAGAACCCGCAGATCATTCTTGATGACGCCGACCTCAAGCAAGCGGTCGAGCTGTCGGTACAGAGCGCGTTCTACTCCACCGGCCAGCGCTGCACCGCATCGAGCCGCTTCATCGTCACCGCCGGCATCCACGACAAGTTCGTTGAAGCCATGGCCGAGCGCATGAAGTCGATCAAGGTCGGCCACGCGTTGAAATCCGGTACTGACATTGGTCCTGTGGTTTCCCAGGCTCAACTTGAACAGGACATGAAGTACATCGACATCGGCCAGTCCGAAGGTGCGCGCCTGGTCAGCGGCGGTGGTCTGGTGACCTGCGACACCGAGGGCTACTTCCTCGCGCCAACGCTGTTTGCCGACAGCGAAGCGTCGATGCGCATCAGCCGCGAAGAAATCTTCGGTCCGGTGGCCAACATCGTGCGGGTTGCCGATTACGACGCTGCGCTGGCCATGGCTAACGACACCGAATTCGGTTTGTCGGCGGGCATCGCCACCACATCCCTGAAGTACGCCAACCACTTCAAGCGCCACTCCCAGGCCGGAATGGTGATGGTCAACCTGCCGACCGCCGGCGTCGATTACCACGTTCCGTTCGGTGGCCGTAAAGGTTCATCCTATGGCTCACGTGAGCAAGGCCGCTATGCGCAAGAGTTCTACACGGTCGTGAAGACCAGCTACATCGGTTCCTGATCCACGCAATACCTTGTAGGAGCCGGCTTGCTGGCGATGCAACCACCGCGGTTTTTCAGTTACACCGCAGTGATGCCATCACTGGCAAGCCCGCTCCCACAAAAGGCAGACCAAAGAAGATTCACCCGCGCATAAAAATAATTTGTGGGAGTACATCTACATGCAATCGACCCAAAAGCCGACTCACGTCCGCTATTTGATCCTGCTCATGCTTTTCCTGGTGACCACGATCAACTACGCCGACCGGGCTACCATCGCTATTGCGGGCTCCAGCCTGCAAAAAGACCTCGGCATCGACGCCATTACCCTCGGCTATATCTTCTCCGCATTCGGTTGGGCCTACGTGGCCGGGCAAATTCCCGGTGGCTGGTTGCTGGACCGTTTCGGCTCGAAAAAAATCTACGCACTGAGCATCTTCACCTGGTCGCTGTTCACCGTGCTGCAAGGCTTCGTCGGTGAGTTCGGCATGTCCACGGCGGTGGTTGCGCTGTTCATGCTGCGCTTCCTGGTGGGCCTGGCCGAAGCGCCATCCTTCCCTGGCAACGCACGCATTGTTGCGGCGTGGTTCCCGACGGCTGAACGCGGTACCGCTTCGGCGATCTTCAACTCGGCGCAATACTTCGCCACTGTGCTGTTCGCTCCGCTGATGGGCTGGATCGTCTACTCCTTCGGCTGGGAACACGTGTTCATTGTCATGGGTATCCTGGGCATCATCTTCTCGCTGGTCTGGCTGAAAGTGATCTACAGCCCGCGTGAACACCCTCGGATCAACGATGCCGAGTTCAAACATATCGCTGAGAACGGCGGCATGGTCGACATGGACCAGAAGGGCAAGAAGGCCGACGGTCCGAAGTGGGACTACATCCGCCAACTGCTGACCAATCGCATGATGCTCGGCGTGTATCTGGGCCAATACTGCATCAACGGCATCACCTACTTCTTCCTGACCTGGTTCCCGGTGTACCTGGTTCAAGAGCGCGGCATGACCATCCTCAAGGCGGGTTTCATCGCCTCGTTGCCAGCGATCTGCGGTTTTATCGGCGGCGTCCTCGGCGGGGTGATTTCCGATTACCTGCTGCGCAAAGGCCATTCCCTGACCTTCGCCCGCAAGGCGCCGATCATTGCCGGCCTGCTGGTTTCCAGCAGCATCGTGGCCTGCAACTATGTCGATGTTGAGTGGATGGTCGTCGGCTTCATGGCGTTGGCGTTCTTCGGCAAAGGAGTGGGCGCACTGGGTTGGGCCGTGGTATCCGATACCTCGCCAAAACAGATTGCCGGTTTGAGTGGTGGCCTGTTCAACACCTTCGGTAACCTGGCGTCGATCACCACCCCGATCGTGATCGGCTACATCATCAGCTCCACCGGTTCGTTCAAATGGGCGTTGGTATTCGTCGGTTGCAACGCACTGGTCGCGGTATTCAGCTACCTGGTCATCGTCGGTCCGATCAAGCGTGTGGTGCTCAAAGAGCCACCGGTCAGCGGTCCTGAAACCAACAACACATTGTCTCAAGCGCATTCCTGAGGAGCGGCGTCATGCAGTTGATTGAACATTCCGACTCGCCGCGCTACATCCGCCTGCACGAGCGGGACAACGTGGTGATCGTGGTCAATGATCAGGGCGTACCGGCCGGTACCGAGTTTGCGGACGGCCTGGTCACCGTGGACTTCGTGCCACAGAGCCACAAGGTCACCCTGGAAGACATTCCCGAGGGTGGCCAGGTGATTCGTTATGGCCAGACCATTGGTTACGCCTTGCAGCCGATTCCACGCGGCAGTTGGGTCAAGGAAGATCAACTGCGCATGCCGACCGCGCCGCCGCTGGACAGCCTGCCGCTGTCCACCGAAGTGCCGGCCGCGCCAGCAGCGCTGGAAGGTTTTACCTTCGAGGGTTATCGCAACGCCGACGGCACCGTCGGCACACGCAACATCCTTGGCATCACCACCACTGTGCAATGCGTGACCGGCGTGCTGGATCACGCGGTCAAGCGCATCAAGGACGAGTTGCTGCCCAAGTACCCGCACGTTGATGATGTGGTGGCGCTGACCCACAGCTACGGCTGTGGCGTGGCGATTACGGCCACCGACGCCTACATCCCGATTCGTACCGTGCGCAATCTGGCGCGCAACCCGAACCTGGGCGGCGAAGCCTTGGTGATCAGCCTGGGCTGCGAGAAATTGCAGGCCGGGCAGGTGATGCACGAGAACGACAGCTCGGTGGACTTGAGCGAGCCGTGGCTTTATCGCTTGCAGGACTCCAGTCACGGTTTTACCGAGATGATCGAACAGATCATGGAGCTGGCGGAAATCCGTCTGAAGAAGCTTGATCAACGCCGTCGGGAAACCGTGCCGGCGTCCGAGCTGATCCTCGGTATGCAGTGCGGTGGCAGTGATGCGTTTTCCGGCATCACCGCCAATCCGGCCTTGGGCTATGCCTCGGACCTGTTGCTGCGTGCCGGTGCGACGGTGATGTTTTCCGAAGTGACCGAAGTGCGCGACGCGATCTATTTGCTGACTTCCCGGGCGCAGACCAGGGAAGTTGCCCAGGAACTGGTTCGGGAAATGGACTGGTACGACCGTTACCTGGCCAAGGGGGAAGCGGATCGCAGTGCCAACACCACGCCGGGTAACAAAAAGGGCGGGTTGTCGAACATTGTCGAGAAGTCCCTGGGCTCGATCGTCAAGTCAGGCAGCAGCGCCATCACCGGCGTGCTCGGCCCTGGTGAGCGGTTCAAGGACAAAGGCCTGATTTTCTGTGCAACCCCGGCCAGTGATTTTGTCTGTGGGACGTTGCAACTGGCGGCGGGGATGAACCTGCATGTGTTCACCACCGGGCGTGGCACGCCTTACGGTTTGGCCATGGCGCCCGTGGTGAAGGTGTCGACCCGGACCGAACTGGCGCAACGCTGGCCGGACCTGATCGACATCGACGCCGGGCGTATCGCCACCGGGCGCGCTTCGATCGAGGAGCTGGGCTGGGAGTTGTTCCACTACTATCTGGATGTGGCCAGCGGCAAGCAACAGACATGGGCTGAAAAGCACAAGCTGCACAACGACATCACCTTGTTCAATCCGGCGCCGATTACTTAAGACCGCGTTATCGTTCATCGCTGGCAAGCCAGCTCCCACAGGGATTGCGCTGAACCTGTAGGCGCTGGATTGCCAGCGATAGCAATCCAGCAGGCGCCGACGTGTTCAGTGGCTTATCATTAGCCCCCTAACGACGCCCACCCCAAGGTCTTCCCGGCATGCTGGCAATTTTCCTCGAAACCCTGAACATCACGGCTCCGGTGTTCGCCATGCTGTTTCTTGGGGTGCTGCTCAAGCGGATCGACTGGATCAACGACAACTTCATTCACACCGCGTCGTCCCTGGTGTTCAACGTCACCATGCCGGCGCTGCTGTTTCTGGGCATCCTGCATGCCGACCTGCACGCCGCATTGCAACCGGCGCTGCTGATCTACTTCTGCCTCGCGACCCTGGTGTGTTTTGCCATCGCCTGGGGCTGGGCGATTTTCAAGTGTCCGCGTGAAGACCGCGGGATCTACACCCAGGGCGCCTTTCGCGGCAACAACGGCGTGATTGGCCTGGCATTGGCCGCGAGCATGTACGGCGACTACGGGATTTCCCTCGGGGCGATTCTCGCGGCGCTGGTGATCCTGTTTTACAACACGCTGTCGACCATCGTGCTGGCGGTCTACAGCCCGGTGATCAAATCCGACCCGTGGAGCATCTGCAAGAGCGTCATGGTCAATCCGTTGATCATCAGCGTGATTGCAGCGGCCCCCTTTGCCTACTTCAACATCAGCCTGCCGGGATGGCTGGAAACGTCCGGTCAGTATCTGGCGCAAACCACCTTGCCCTTGGCGCTGATTTGCATTGGCGGCACGCTGTCGCTGGCGGCGATGCGCAAAAGTGGCTCGATGGCACTCAGTTCAAGCCTGGTGAAAATGCTCGGCCTGCCGATTCTGGCGACACTCGGTGCATGGCTCTGGGGCTTTCGTGGGGCGGAACTGGGGATTCTGTTTTTGTACTTCGGCAGCCCGACGGCGGCGGCCAGTTTTGTCATGGCCCGGGCGGCGGAAGGTAATCACGAGTTGGCGGCGGCGATCATCGTGATCACCACGTTGATGGCGGCGGTGACCACCAACGTCGGGATCTTTTTGTTGCAGTGGGGTGGGTGGATCTAGCGGCCTCATGCGGTGATCATCAGATCCATTCGCGAGCAGGCTCGCTCCCACAGTTGACCTCCAGTGGACACAAAAATTGTGTACGACATAGATCCTGTGTGGGAGCGAGCCTGCTCGCGAAGACGGCTGCGCAGACAGCGCAAGTTCCAGCGATTCACTCCGGCTTCTGGTAGGTATCAATCACTTCCTGCGCCGCCCGAAACGCATCGATCGCCGCCGGCACACCCGCATACACCGCGCAATGCAGCAGCGCCTCACGAATCTCATCCACGGTGCAACCGTTATTCAGTGCACCGCGCACGTGACCTTTCAATTCCTGCGGGCACTTCAGCGCAGTCAGTGCGGCGAGAGTGATCAGGCTGCGGGTTTTCAGTGGCAAGCCTTCGCGGTTCCACACGGCGCCCCAGGCGTGTTCATTGACGAAATCCTGAAGCGGCTGGGTGAACTCGGTGGCGTTGCCCAGCGCGCGGTCGACAAAGGCGTCGCCCATCACTTGGCGACGTACTTCAACGCCGGGTTTTTTATGCTCGGTCATGGCAATTCCTTCTTGTGGTGTTGGCGCCGCCAGGCGCGCAGCGACGTGAACAGCAAGAACGCCACCAGCGCCGGCAGGATGTAAAACAGCATCAGGTGTTCAAGCTTGCCCGCCAGGGGCATACCCGTGGTGAACGACACCACGTGCAGGCCGTACGCCAGGTACAGGCCCAAAAACAGCAGGCCCTCGGCGCGGGTGACCCGATAACCGGAATAGAACACCGGCAGGCACAGCACCGTGACACCGAGCATGACAGGCAAGTCGAAGTCCAGGGCATTGGGCGATACCGACAACGGCGATGGCGCAATCAGTGCCGTCACGCCGAGCACGCCCAGCAGGTTGAACAGGTTGCTGCCGATCACGTTGCCCACGGCGATCTCGCGTTCACCGCGTAACGCGGCGATCAGCGAGGTCGCGAGTTCAGGCAGGGAGGTGCCCACCGCAACGATGGTCAAACCGATGATCCGCTCCGACAAGCCCAGGTCGGTGGCCACCGCCACCGCTGCGCCCAGCAACAAGTGCCCCGCATACACCAGCATCCCCAGCCCGGCGACGATCATCAGCACGCTGGTGAACCATGGCGTCTCGCCGCTGTGGTCATGGGTCGAAACCGGGCGCACCGAATGCCGTGACTGGCGCAGCAACAACGCCAGATACAGAAGCAATGTCGCCAGCAGAATCACACCATCGGCACGGGTCAGTTCTTCATTCCACGCCAGTACGGACACCAGCAGGCTGGCGCCGATCATCAGGGGAATGTCCAGGCGCACCAACTGCCTGGACACCCGTAGCGGAATGATCAGCGCCGAAAGTCCGAGGGTGACGAGGATGTTGAAGATGCTGCTGCCGATCACACTGCCGACAGCGATGTCAGCGTTGTGCGCCAACGTGGCTTGCAGGCTGACGGCCATCTGCGGCGCGCTGCTGCCGAGGGCGACGATGGTCAGGCCGATGATCAGCGGCCGAACATGCAGGCGTGCAGCCAGGCGCACCGCGGCGCGCACCATTAATTCGGCGCCGGCAATCAGCAGCACCAGGCCGCTGAGCAATTCGATCACGCTGATCAGGGGTAAGTCGGCTAGTCCGAGAATGGTCGGGGCTCCAAGTGTCAGTCGTCGAGGGCTTGCACGCGAACCCGCGCAGTGCCGCTCCTGATCATGCCCAGGCGCTCGGCAGCCTCATGGGACAAGTCAATCAGGCGTCCACGGGTATGTGGCCCGCGGTCGTTGATGCGTACCACGCAGGACTTGTCGTTATTCAGGTTGGTGACCTTCACCCGTGTGCCGAACGGCAACTGGCGGTGGGCGGCGGTCATGGAATTCTTGTCGAAACGCTCGCCACTGGCGGTGCGTTTGCCTTGGTGTCTGGCGCCGTAGTACGAAGCCACACCGGTCTTGTCGTAGCCGTGCGGATCGACGATGTCGTTACTCGCGCAACCGGCGAGGAGCGAGAGTGTGGCGCAAAGTCCAAGTAGACGCTTCATTTGAAGGCTTCCAGATACAAGTGTGGGAGCGAGCCTGCTCGCGAATGCAGTTCTGACAGTCAACTTTGAATTGAGTGCCGAATCCCATTCGCGAGCAGGCTCGCTCCCACAGGGCCTGGAGCCAGGTTGGAAAGCTGGCTCCATCCCTATCAGCCTTCGAGCTTGCTTTTGAGCAGTTCGTTGACCTGTTGCGGGTTGGCCTTGCCCTTGGAGGCTTTCATGGCCTGGCCGACGAAGAAGCCGAACATCTTGCCGCGCTTGGCTTCGTCTGCCGCACGGTATTGCTCGACCTGCTCGGCGTTCGCCGCCAGCATTTCATCCAGCACTGCCGAGATGGCGCCGCTGTCGGTGACTTGCTTGAGGCCGCGCTTGTCGATGATCTCGTCCGCGCTGCCTTCGCCGTTGGCCATCGCTTCAAACACGACCTTGGCGATTTTGCCGGAGATGGTGTTGTCCTTGATGCGCAACAGCATGCCGCCCAGTTGCTCGGCGGAAACCGGCGACTGCTCGATGTCCAGGCCTTGCTTGTTGAGCAGACTGCCCAACTCGACCATCACCCAGTTCGCCGCCAGCTTGGCGTCGCCGCCGATGCTCGCGACTTTCTCGAAGTAATCGGCTTGTTCGCGGCTGGTGGCCAGGACGCTGGCGTCGTAGACCGACAGACCGAACTGCTCCTGGAAGCGCTCGCGCTTCTGCGGTGGCAATTCCGGCAGGGTGGCGCGCACGTCGTCGAGGAACGAGTTCTCGATGACCACCGGCAGCAGGTCCGGATCGGGGAAGTAACGGTAGTCGTTGGCTTCCTCTTTGCTGCGCATCGGACGGGTTTCGTCCTTGTTCGGGTCGTACAGGCGGGTCTGCTGGATCACCTTGCCACCGTCTTCGATCAATTCGATCTGACGCTGGATTTCACTGTTGATCGCCTTCTCGATGAAGCGGAACGAGTTGACGTTCTTGATCTCGCAGCGGGTGCCGAATTCGACCTGGCCTTTCGGGCGGATCGACACGTTGCAGTCGCAACGCAGCGAACCTTCGGCCATGTTGCCGTCACAAATCCCCAGGTAACGCACCAGCGCGTGGATCGCCTTGACGTAGGCCACGGCTTCCTTGGCGCTGCGCATGTCCGGCTCGGAGACGATTTCCAGCAGCGGCGTGCCGGCACGGTTCAGGTCGATACCGGTGGCACCATTGAACTCTTCGTGCAAGCTCTTGCCGGCGTCTTCTTCCAGGTGCGCGCGGGTGATGCCGACACGCTTGACCGTGCCGTCTTCCAGGGCGATGTCCAGGTGGCCCTTGCCGACGATCGGCAATTCCATCTGGCTGATCTGGTAGCCCTTGGGCAGGTCCGGGTAGAAGTAGTTTTTACGGGCGAACACGTTGTGCTGGCCGATCTCGGCGTCAATCGCCAGACCGAACATCACCGCCATGCGCACCGCTTCCTCGTTCAGCACCGGCAACACGCCGGGCATGCCCAGGTCGATCAGGCTGGCCTGGGTGTTCGGCTCGGAGCCGAAGGTGGTGGAACTACCGGAAAAGATTTTCGACCGGGTGGTGAGCTGGGTATGAATCTCCAGTCCGATCACGACTTCCCATTGCATGTGTGTCTCCTCAGAAGCCGGTTGGGGTGCGGGTGTGCCAGTCAGTGTGTAACTGATACTGGTGGGCAACGTTCAACAGGCGACCTTCCTGGAAATACGGCGCGAGCAACTGCACGCCGACCGGCAGACCGTCGACAAAACCGGCCGGCATCGACAGGCCCGGCAGGCCCGCGAGGTTGGCGGTGATGGTGTAGACGTCTTCCAGGTACGCGGCGACCGGGTCGCTGTTCTTGGCGCCGAGCTTCCAGGCCGGGTTCGGCGTGGTTGGGCCGAGGATGATGTCGACCTCATTGAAGGCGGCCATGAAGTCGTTCTTGATCAAGCGACGAATCTTCTGTGCCTTCAGGTAGTAGGCGTCGTAGTAACCGGCGGACAGCGCATAGGCGCCGACCATGATCCGGCGCTGTACTTCCGGCCCGAAGCCTTCGCCACGGGAACGTTTGTACAGGTCGATCAGGTTGACCGGGTTTTCGCAGCGGTAGCCGAAGCGCACGCCATCGAAGCGCGACAGGTTGGACGAGGCTTCTGCCGGGGCGATCACGTAGTACGCAGGGATCGCGTGCTGCATGTTCGGCAGGCTGATTTCCTTGATCACGGCGCCGAGCTTTTCCAGCGCTTTGACGCTGTTGTGGATCAGCTCGGCGATGCGCGGGTCGAGACCGGCGCTGAAATACTCTTTCGGCACGCCGATGCGCAGGCCTTGCAGCGAGCCGTTGAGGCCGGCGCTGTAGTCCGGCACGGGCTCATCGATGCTGGTGGAGTCGTTCGGATCGAAGCCGGCCATGCCTTGCAGCAATATTGCGCAGTCTTCGGCAGTGCGGGCCAACGGGCCGCCCTGATCGAGGCTCGAGGCGTAGGCGATCATGCCCCAGCGCGAAACGCGACCGTACGTCGGTTTCAGGCCGGTGAGGTTGGTCAGCGCCGCTGGCTGACGAATGGAGCCGCCAGTGTCGGTGCCGGTCGCCGCAGGCAACAGACGAGCAGCAACGGCCGCCGCCGAACCGCCGGACGAGCCGCCCGGGACGCAATCCAGGTTCCACGGGTTTTTCACCGCGCCGTAGTAGCTCGACTCGTTGGCCGAACCCATGGCGAATTCGTCCATGTTGGTCTTGCCCAGGGTCACGGCGCCGGCAGCGGCCAGCTTGGCGACGACGGTGGCGTCATACGGAGCCTTGAAGTTGTCGAGCATCTTCGAGCCGCAGCTGGTGCGAATGCCCTGGGTGCAGAACAAATCTTTGTGGGCGATCGGCGCGCCGAGCAGGGCGCCGCTCTCACCATTGGCCCGGCGGGCGTCAGCGGCTTTCGCCTGCGACAGTGCCAGGTCTTCGGTGAGGCTGATGAAACTGTTGAGCTGTGGATCGAGCTGGGCAATGCGCGCCAGCAGGACTTTGGTCAGCTCTTCGGAGGAAAACTTTTTATCGGCGAGTCCGCGGGCGATCTCGGCCAGAGTCAATTGATGCATTGCAGGCTCTTTCCCTTTAGTCGATGACTTTCGGAACCAGGTACAGGCCGTTTTCGACCGCTGGTGCGATGGACTGGTAGGCCTCGCGGTGATTGGTCTCGGTCACGACGTCTGCACGCAGGCGCTGGCTGGCTTCCAGTGGGTGAGCCAGTGGTTCGATACCGTCGGTATTGACCGCCTGCATTTCGTCGACCAGCCCGAGAATGCTGTTGAGGGCTGAAGTGATGTGCGGAAGATCGGCATCATTTAGGCCAAGACAGGCCAGATGAGCGATTTTTTCCACGTCGGAGCGTTCAAGCGCCATTGGGATTCTCCAGTGGAAAACAGAACGGACGGCGTCCGTGTGTTAGATTGTCGGAACACTACCGCACTTCTACGGTCATAAGGCCGCGATTGTGGGGCTTGGTGCACAGAAAAGCGGCCAATTTAACATATTGGCGCCTTGCCCAAAATCCCTGTCGTTGTTAGAGTTTGCCGCACTTTTTTACCCACGCGTTGCCTAGGGTCCCTTTCCCATGTTCAAG
Organism: Pseudomonas reinekei; assembly: GCF_001945365.1. Classification (GTDB taxonomy): domain Bacteria; phylum Pseudomonadota; class Gammaproteobacteria; order Pseudomonadales; family Pseudomonadaceae; genus Aquipseudomonas; species Aquipseudomonas reinekei. The sequence continues at coordinate 77,502 of NZ_MSTQ01000010.1, read as the reverse complement.
AAACTGCGTGGCATGTTTTCCAGCGATCTTTCCATTGACCTGGGCACTGCCAACACCCTTATTTACGTGCGCGAGCGCGGTATCGTCCTGAATGAGCCATCGGTTGTGGCCATTCGGACACACGGTAACCAGAAAAGTGTCGTTGCTGTCGGCACCGAAGCCAAGCGCATGCTGGGCCGTACGCCGGGCAACATTGCTGCCATTCGTCCGATGAAAGACGGCGTGATCGCCGACTTCAGCGTCTGCGAAAAGATGCTGCAGTACTTCATCAACAAGGTTCATGAAAACAGCTTCCTGCAGCCTAGCCCTCGTGTGTTGATCTGCGTTCCGTGCAAATCCACCCAGGTTGAGCGCCGTGCCATCCGTGAATCGGCCCTGGGTGCCGGTGCCCGTGAAGTGTTCCTGATCGAAGAGCCAATGGCCGCTGCGATCGGTGCCGGCCTGCCGGTAGAGGAAGCTCGCGGTTCGATGGTCGTGGATATCGGTGGCGGTACCACTGAAATCGCACTGATCTCCCTGAACGGTGTGGTTTACGCCGAGTCCGTACGCGTGGGTGGCGACCGTTTCGATGAAGCGATCATCACTTATGTACGTCGCAACTACGGCAGCCTGATCGGCGAATCCACTGCCGAGCGCATCAAGCAGGAAATCGGTACTGCCTACCCGGGCGGCGAAGTTCGTGAAGTCGACGTTCGTGGCCGTAACCTGGCTGAAGGCGTTCCACGCGCATTCACCCTGAACTCCAACGAAGTGCTGGAAGCTCTGCAAGAGTCCCTGGCCACCATCGTTCAGGCCGTGAAAAGCGCCCTGGAGCAGTCGCCGCCGGAACTGGCTTCCGACATCGCCGAGCGTGGTCTGGTATTGACCGGTGGTGGCGCCTTGCTGCGTGACCTCGACAAATTGCTGGCCCAGGAAACCGGGTTGCCGGTGATCGTCGCCGAAGACCCGCTGACCTGCGTTGCTCGCGGCGGTGGCCGTGCACTGGAAATGATGGATAAACACACCATGGATCTGCTTTCCAGCGAGTAAGTCGCCGGATCGCCTCTTTGCTGTTGAGCGCGCAGGCGGCACTTTGCAGTGCTGCCTGTTCGCGTTTATCTTCTGTCACTCTGCATCCAGGCCGGTTTGCTGCCGTATGAATAAAGAGAACATTTGCCTGGGAGGAGCGGCTTATTAAACCGCTTTTCACCAAGGGTCCCTCACTGGGCGTGCGCTTGTTGGTGCTGGTCGTGCTTTCGGTCGCGCTGATGGTGGTCGATGCGCGTTTCACACTGCTCAAGCCAGTGCGTAGCCAGATGTCGCTGGCGTTGATGCAGTCTTACTGGATCACCGACCTGCCGCAGCGGCTATGGCAAGGTGTCGCCAGCCAGTTTGGCAGCCGGACCGAACTCGTCGCCGAAAACGAAAAGCTCAAGACTGAAAACCTGCTGTTGCAGGGGCGCATGCAAAAGCTGGCCGCCCTGACCGAGCAGAACGTTCGGCTGCGCGAGTTGCTCAACTCTTCGGCACTGGTCAACGAGAAGGTCGAAGTGGCCGAGTTGATCGGCATGGACCCTAACCCGTTTACCCATCGCATCATCATCAACAAGGGTGAGCGCGACGGAGTCGTGCTGGGTCAGCCGGTACTCGATGCCCGTGGCCTGATGGGCCAGGTGGTCGAGTTGATGCCGTACACCTCCCGCGTTCTGTTGCTGACCGATACCACCCACAGTATTCCGGTGCAGGTGAATCGCAACGGCCTGCGCGCCATTGCCAGCGGCACCGGTAATCCGGAGCGCCTGGAGCTGCGGCATGTGGCGGACACCGCCGACATCAAGGAAGGCGATCTGCTGGTCAGTTCCGGCCTGGGGCAGCGTTTCCCCGCAGGTTACCCGGTGGCGACGGTCAAGGAAGTGATTCATGACTCCGGCCAGCCGTTTGCCATTGTCCGTGCCGTGCCGACCGCCGCACTGAACCGCAGTCGTTACCTGCTGTTGGTATTCAGCGACACCCGTACCCCGGAAGAGCGCGCCAACGATGCCGCCCAGGCGCAGGAGTCTCTGGATGCGCAGGGTGGTGGGCCGATCATTCCGGCGACCGTGCCGAAGCCGGCGCTCGTCCCGTCTACCGTCGCAGCGCCGGCGTCACCCGCCACGCCAGCAACCCCGGCAACCGCACCGGCTGCCGCCGCACCGGTCAAGCCAACGGCCACGCACCCGGCGGCGACTAAGCCGCCCGCAACAGCACCTGCTGCGCCCGCCAAACCGCCGGCAGCTCAACCTGCCGTCGTGAAGCCTGCTGCCAAACCGCCTGTCTCTGCACCGGCTACCACTGGGGGACGAGAATAATGGTCGGTGTTACTGCCTCCCGAAACGGCTGGATCGTCTGGCTGACATTCGCCATCGGTTTGCTGCTCAGCGTTTCGCCGCTGCCGCAATTCATGGAAATCCTGCGTCCGCTGTGGCTGGCCTTGCTGCTGGCGTTCTGGGCGTTGGCGTTGCCGCAGAAAGTCGGGATGGTCACCGCATGGTGCCTGGGCCTGGCCGAAGACGTGCTCTACGGCACATTGCTGGGCCAGAACGCGTTGATCCTGACCCTCATCACTTACCTGGTCCTGGCGCTGCAACAACGTCTGCGGATGTTCCCCATGTGGCAGCAGAGCCTGGTGATCCTGGTGATCTTCGGCCTCGCGCAGCTTGTCCAGTTGTGGCTCAGTGCCCTCACCGGTAACCGCCAGCCAACGCTGGCGCTGGTATTGCCGGCGCTGGTCAGTGCCTTGCTCTGGCCCTGGATCAGCTTCGGTTTGCGCGGATTGAGTCGGCGCTACAAAATCAATTAATTCGCTCAGCATTAGACAGGGAGAGGTCTTGATGAAACGGTTGTACCTCGCCTCTGGTTCGCCGCGTCGGCGTGAACTGCTCACGCAGATCGGCGTGCCGTTTTCCGTTCTCAGTGCGGATATCGATGAAACCCCTCTGACTCACGAAACCCCGTCGGCTTATGTCGAGCGTCTGGCGCGCGGCAAGGCCGAGGCGGGGCGCTGTGCGGTCGTGTCGGAAGACTCGTTCTGTGTGCTCGGCGCCGATACCGCTGTGGTGCTCGACGGAAAAATTCTTGGCAAACCGGTTGATGAAGCCGACGCGTGCGCCATGCTGATGATGTTGTCCGGCAACGAGCATCAGGTGCTGACCGCGATTGCCGTGCTCGATGGCGAGCGTTGCGAGTCTCGGGTGATCACCAGCCTGGTGCGTTTTCGCCCTGTCAGTCGCGATGAGGCTGCAGCCTATTGGGCCAGCGGCGAGCCGAAGGACAAGGCTGGAGGCTACGGCATTCAAGGCCTTGGCGCGGTGTTTGTCGCCGGGCTCAATGGAAGTTACTCGGCGGTGGTCGGACTGCCGCTGTGCGAAACCGCAGAACTGCTCGGCCATTTCGGCATACCCTGTTGGCAAACCCATAACGCGCGTTAAGCGTCGTACTGACCCGATGCGGCCATTATCGTGAACATGCCTGAACGAGACCCTGCCATGAGTGAAGAGATCCTGATCAACATCACGCCGATGGAATCGCGCGTGGCGGTGGTCGAAAACGGTGTCCTGCAAGAGGTCCATGTCGAACGCACGCAAAAGCGCGGGATCGTCGGCAACATCTATAAAGGCAAAGTCGTGCGGGTGTTGCCCGGTATGCAGGCGGCATTTGTCGACATCGGCCTGGATCGCGCGGCCTTCATTCATGCGTCGGAAATCTCCCTGCGCGAAGGCCCGGCGGTGGAGAGCATCAGCGCACTGGTGCATGAAGGCCAAAGCCTGGTGGTGCAAGTCACCAAAGACCCGATCGGCTCCAAGGGCGCACGCCTGACCACGCAGCTGTCGATCCCGTCGCGCTATCTGGTGTACATGCCACGCACCGCGCATGTCGGCATTTCACTAAAGATCGAAGACGAAGCCGAGCGCGAGCGCCTCAAGCAAGTGGTCACCGATTGTGTGGCCAAAGAAGGCATCAAGGAAGCCGGCGGATTCATTCTGCGTACAGCGGCCGAAGGTGCCGGGGCTGACGAAATCCTGATGGACATTCGTTACCTGCGCAGGCTGTGGGACCAGATCAGTGAGCAGATCAAAACCATCAGCGCCCCGAGCGTGATCTACGAAGATCTCGGCCTGGCGCTGCGCACCCTGCGTGATCTGGTGAGCCCGAAAATCGAGAAAATCCGCATCGATTCCCGGGAAACCTTCCAGAAAACCACGCAGTTCGTCGCCGAATTGATGCCGGAAATCGCCGATCGTCTGGAGCATTATCCGGGCGAGCGGCCAATTTTCGATCTGTACGGTGTCGAAGATGAAATCCAGAAAGCCCTGGAGCGCAAAGTGCCGCTCAAGTCCGGTGGCTACCTGGTGGTAGACCCGGCGGAAGCAATGAGCACCATCGACGTCAACACCGGGGCGTTTGTCGGTCACCGCAACCTCGAAGAAACCATCTTCAAGACCAATCTCGAAGCCGCGACCGCCATCGCTCGCCAGCTGCGCCTGCGTAACCTGGGCGGGATCATCATCATCGACTTCATCGACATGGAAGATGAAGAGCATCAGCGCCAAGTGCTGCGCACACTGGAGAAGCAACTCGAGCGTGATCACGCCAAGACCAACATCATCGGCATCACCGAGCTGGGCCTGGTGCAGATGACCCGCAAGCGCACCCGCGAAAGTCTCGAGCAGGTGCTGTGCGAGCCGTGCACCAGTTGCCAGGGGCGCGGCAAGTTGAAGACGCCGGAAACCGTTTGCTACGAAATCTTCCGCGAAATTCTCCGTGAGGCTCGCGCCTATCAGGCGGAAGGCTATCGTGTATTGGCGAACCAGAAGGTTGTCGACCGTCTGCTGGATGAAGAGTCGGGTAACGTCGCCGAACTCGAGGTGTTTATCGGTCGCACCATTCGTTTTCAGGTGGAAACCATGTACTCCCAGGAACAATACGACGTGGTGTTGCTCTGATTCGCTGTGTTTTGATTTTTCCACAATGGCTGGCCTCAGCTTTTTGCAAAACTTTTGCCATGGGAGCCAACTGACATGGAGCGTCTGACACGCATTTTGGCCGCACTGACTCGCTGGGGTCTGGGCCTGTGCGCGTTGGTTTTGGTGTTGATGGCGTTGTACGTCAGCCTGGGCCGGGAACTGACTCCGCTGGTGGCCGAATACCGTGCCGAAGTCGAAACCAAAGCCAGCGAGGCTTTGGGCATGCCGCTGCAAGTTGGCGAGCTCGAGGGCAGCTGGAGTGGCTTTGCGCCTATTCTGTCGGCCCATGATGTGACGGTCGGTGACGGCGCCAATGCCCTGCATCTGGAGAAGGTGCGTGCGGTGCCGGACCTGTGGGCCAGCCTGATGGCCCGTGAAGTACGCATCGCCCATCTCGAACTCAATGGCCTGAAGATCAGCCTCAAGGAAGGCGAGGACGGTCAATGGGCGCTGGAAGGTTTGCCGGTCAAGGATGATCAGCCGCTCGACCCCGAGCAGTTGCTCAATCGCATGCAGATGATCCAGCGCTTGTCGGTGCTCGACAGCCAGGTCACCTTGCAGCCGTTTGGCGAGTCGCCGCTGACCCTGACCTACGTCGGCGCAAGTCTGAAAACCGGTGCCGTCCGTCAGCGACTGGATGCCCGCCTGACCTTGCCCGACGGACAGCCGGTGGCCATGAGCCTGCGCACCCGCATCCGTGCCAGTCAGTGGAGGGATGGCGAAGCAGAGGCTTACGTGAGCCTGCCGCAGAGCGATTGGTCGAAGTGGCTGCCGGAACGACTGACTCAACAGTGGAATTTTTCCGAGATCAAGGCCGGGGGCGAGATCTGGGCAACCTGGGGGCAGGGTGCCCTGCAGAGTGCGGCGGTGCGCCTGAATGCACCGCAACTCAATGGCGCTTACGCCGAGCGCAAACCGATCAAGATCAGCAACCTGGCGCTCAACGGTTACTTCCAGCGCAACGCCAAAGGCATGCAGGTGACGCTGGACTCGCTGGCCATGAACTTTGGCGAGCATCGCTGGGAGACGCATCTGCAGCTCCAGCAAACCGCCGCCTCCGACAAGTCTGAAGAACGCTGGCACCTGCAGGCAGACCGCCTCGACCTGACCCCGCTGACGCCGTTGCTCAATGCCCTGGCGCCTTTGCCGCAAGGCTTTGCTACGGTGGTCGACCGGCTCAAGGTGACAGGAGGGCTGCGCAATGTGCTGGTCGACCTGCGTCCCAATGCCACCGACGACAGCAAGTTCAGCTTCGCGGCCAACCTCGATCAGGTCGGTTTCGACGCTTATCACGGCGCTCCGGCGGCACGAAATGTCACGGGCAGCATCAGCGGTGACCTGGGGCACGGCGAGCTGCGCATGGACAGCAAGGATTTCATGCTGCACCTGGACCCGATTTTCGCCAAGCCATGGCAGTACATCCAGGCCAACGCCCGCCTGACCTGGAAACTCGACAAAGACGGTTTCACCCTGATCGCGCCCTACCTGAAAGTGTTGGGTGAAGAGGGCAAGATTGCCGGCGACTTCCTGATTCGCCTGCATTTCGATCACACCCAGGAAGACTACATGGACCTGCGGGTCGGCCTGGTCGACGGCGACGGCCGTTACACCGCCAAGTACCTGCCAACGGTCCTCAGCCCGGCGCTGGACGAATGGCTGCGCACGGCGATTCTCAAAGGCGCGGTGGATCAAGGCTTCTTCCAGTATCAAGGCTCGCTCAACCATGGTGCCGCCGATGCCGACCGCAGCATCAGCCTGTTTTTCAAGGTTCACGATGCCGAACTGGCGTTCCAGCCGGGTTGGCCGCACGTCAGCGGGGTTACCGGTGATGTGTTTGTCGAAGACAGCGGCGTGCGTATCCTGGCCAGCAAGGGCCAGTTGCTCGACACCCAGGTCAGCGAGATTTACGTGAACATTCCCCACGTGCCTCAGGGGCAGAGCTCCCATCTGTTGCTCGACGGCGGGTTTGCCGGTGGCCTGGGCGATGGCCTGAAAATTCTTCAGCAAGCGCCCATCGGTACGGCCGAGACCTTTGCCGGCTGGGAAGGCGAGGGTGATCTGCAAGGCAAGCTGAAGCTGGATATCCCGCTGGCCAAAGGCGAGCAGCCGAAAATCCTGGTCGACTTCAAGACTGCCAAGGCCCGCCTTAAACTTCCCGAACCGCCTCTGGAGCTGACTCAGCTCAAGGGCGACTTTCGTTTTGACAGCACCAAAGGGCTGAGCGGGCAGAACATCACTGCACGGGCCTTCGACAAGCCTGTGAGCGCGCAGATTTTTGCCGATGGCCGTGAAGGCAAGCTCAATACCCGGGTCGTGGCCTCGGGGCAGGTTGAAGTGAAGAAGCTCACTGATTGGCTGAGCGTGACCCAGCCGTTGCCGGTCAGTGGCGTGATCCCGTATCAACTGCAACTGACTCTGGATGATGCTGACAGCCAGTTGATGGTCAACTCCAGCCTCAAAGGGGTTGCCGTCGATCTGCCCGCACCTTTCGGCATGGCGGCGGATGTGGGGCGTGACACGACGTTCCGCATGACCCTGCAAGGCGCGGAACGGCGCTACTGGGTGAACTACGGTGAGCTGGCGAATTTCACCTTTGCCGCACCGACGGGCAACTTTGCCGAGGGCCGTGGCGAGTTGTTCCTTGGCAACGGCAATGCGGTGTTGCCGGGTGCTAAAGGTCTGCGCATTCGTGGCGTGCTGTCGGAGCTGGATGTTGGCCCATGGCAGGATCTGGTGAACAAGTATGCCGGACAGGATCCGGGCGGCAGTGCCAAGCAATTGCTCAGTAGCGCCGACTTCAAGGTCGGTAAACTCAGCGCACTGGGCACCACGCTGGATCAGGCTTCGGTGCAATTGACGCGCAAGCCGTCCGCCTGGGCCTTGCAGCTCGACAGCCAGCAAGCCAAGGGCAGTGCGACTGTGCCCGATGCGAAAGCCGCGCCGTTCGTGGTCAACCTGCAATACGTGCGGTTGCCAGCACCTGATCCGACGGTCCTGGCCGACGAGAATTCCCCCGATCCACTGGCCTCGGTCGATCCGACCAAGATCCCGGCGCTGGATATCACCATCAACCAATTGTTTCAGGGCAACGACCTGGTCGGCGGCTGGTCATTGAAAATTCGGCCGACCGCCAAAGGTATCGCTTTCAATTCGCTGGACATGGGCCTCAAGGGCATTCTGTTGCAGGGCAGCGGTGGCTGGGAAGGCACGCCCGGCGCCAGCACGAGCTTTTTCAAGGGGCGGGCCAGCGGCAAGAACCTCGCGGATGTACTCAAGGGCTGGGGTTTTGCGCCGAGCGTCACCAGCAAGGACTTCCATATGGATGTCGACGGACGCTGGCCGGGATCGCCGGCATGGCTAGCCACCAAGCGCTTCTCGGGCACCCTGGATGCATCGCTCAACGAAGGCCAGTTTGTCGAGGTCGAAGGCGGTGCCCAGGCATTGCGGGTGTTTGGTCTGCTCAACTTCAATTCTATCGGCCGCCGCTTGCGCCTGGACTTCTCCGACCTGTTCGGCAAAGGCCTGAGCTACGACCGGGTCAAAGGCCTGCTGGCGGCGACCAACGGCGTGTACGTCACCAAGGAACCGATCCGCCTGACCGGCCCGTCGAGCACCATTGAACTCGACGGTACCCTGAACATGGTGGCTGATCAGATCGATGCGAAACTGATGGTGACCCTGCCGGTGACCAACAACCTGCCGATCGCCGCGCTGATCGTCGGTGCGCCGGCCATCGGTGGTGCGCTGTTTTTGATCGACAAGTTGATCGGTGACCGCGTGGCCCGCTTTGCCAGTGTGAAGTACACCGTCAAAGGGCCGTGGAAAGAACCGAAAATCAGCTTCGACAAGGCTTTTTGAGTTCATTTTTGAAAAGCCACGCCCCAATCCTATGGAGTAGCATGGACGCCTATCGATTCAGGAGTGCGTCATGTCTGTTGCGGTGATTCAAATGGTCAGCCAGAGCGATGTGCTGGCCAATCTGTCCCAGGCCCGACGCCTGCTGGAGCAGGCTGCAGCCGGTGGAGCCAGGCTTGCCGTGCTGCCGGAAAACTTCGCCGCCATGGGGCGCCGCGACATTGCCGACATCGGCCGCGCCGAAGCCATGGGCGAAGGTCCGATCCTGCCGTGGTTGAAACAGACTGCGCGCGACCTCAAGTTATGGATAGTGGCCGGCACTTTGCCGTTGCCGCCGGTGGATCATCCGGCGGCCAAGGTGCATGCCTGCTCGTTGCTGGTCAATGACCAGGGCGAAACGGTGGCGCGCTACGACAAACTGCACCTGTTCGACGTCGACGTGGCCGACAATCGTGGCCGTTATCGCGAATCAGATGACTATGCTTATGGCAGTGGGGTCGTGGTGGCGGACACGCCGGTTGGCCGGGTCGGCCTGACAGTCTGTTACGACTTGCGCTTCCCGGAGCTGTACAGCGAACTGCGTGCAGCCGGTGCGGAACTGATTACCGCACCATCGGCATTTACTGCGGTGACCGGCGCCGCGCACTGGGATGTGCTGATTCGCGCACGGGCCATCGAGACGCAATGTTATGTGCTCGCGGCCGCCCAGGGTGGAACGCATCCGGGGCCACGGGAAACATTCGGTCATGCGGCCATCATCGATCCGTGGGGCCGGGTGCTGGCGCAACAGGATCAAGGCGAGGCCGTGCTGCTGGCCGAACGCGATAGCAGCGAACAGACGTCCATCCGGGCGCGGATGCCGGTGTCCAGTCACCGGCGCTTTTTCTCGCAGGGCGCCCAGCGACCTGCCTCAGAACGATGAATTTAAGGCGTAAAGCATATGAGCGAGTTGTTGTCCTCAGTCAGTGAACACCTCCTGGCGCCTGGCGGCGTAACGATCGAAAGCCTGCAAGGCGTACTCGGCGACCTGGCCGGCCCGGGCATCGATGCCGCCGACCTGTATTTTCAGGGCCAGATATCCGAGTCCTGGGCGCTGGAAGACGGCATCGTCAAGGAAGGCAGCTTCAACCTCGACCAGGGCGTAGGCGTGCGTGCGCAATCGGGAGAGAAAACCGGTTTTGCCTACAGCAACGCGATCACTCTGGAAGCCTTGGGCGCGGCGGCCCGTGCTGCCCGTTCGATCTCCCGGGCAGGACAGAACGGCACCGTGCAAGCGTTCACCACCCAGGACGTCGCTCAGCTTTACGGGCCGGACAATCCGCTGGAAGTGCTGACCCGCGCCGAAAAGGTCGACCTGCTCAAGCGCATCGATGCCGCGACACGCGCCCTCGACCCACGTATTCAGCAAGTGACCGTGAGCATGGCTGGGGTCTGGGAGCGAATTCTGGTGGCATCCACCGATGGCGGTCTGGCGGCGGACGTGCGACCGCTGGTGCGTTTCAACGTCAGCGTGATCGTTGAACAGAACGGCCGTCGCGAGCGTGGTGGCCATGGTGGTGGCGGTCGTACCGATTACCGTTACTTCCTCGCCGAAGACCGCGCCATGGGTTATGCCCGTGAAGCGCTGCGTCAGGCACTGGTCAATCTTGAAGCCATCCCCGCGCCGGCCGGTACGCTGCCGGTGGTGCTCGGCTCCGGTTGGTCCGGCGTGCTGCTGCACGAAGCGGTCGGTCACGGTCTCGAAGGTGATTTCAACCGCAAGGGCAGTTCGGCCTACAGCGGGCGCATGGGCGAGAGGGTCGCGTCCAGCCTGTGCACCATCGTCGATGACGGCACCCTGTCGGGGCGCCGCGGCTCCCTGAGCGTCGACGACGAGGGTACGCCGACCGAGTGCACCACGCTGATCGAGAACGGCGTCCTCAAGGGCTATATGCAGGACAAACTCAACGCGCGACTGATGGGCGTGGCGCGCACCGGTAACGGTCGCCGCGAATCCTACGCGCACCTGCCGATGCCGCGCATGACCAACACCTACATGCTGGCCGGCGAAAGCGATCCTGAAGAAATCATCGCTTCGGTGAAGCGCGGCATCTACTGCGCCAACCTCGGCGGCGGGCAGGTGGACATCACCAGCGGCAAGTTCGTGTTCTCCACCAGCGAGGCGTACCTGATCGAAGACGGCAAGATCACTGCACCGGTCAAAGGCGCGACCCTGATCGGCAATGGCCCGGAAGCCATGAGCAAAGTGTCGATGGTCGGTAACGACCTGGCGCTGGACAGTGGTGTGGGGACGTGTGGCAAGGATGGGCAGTCGGTGCCGGTGGGTGTCGGCCAGCCAACGCTGAAGATTGATGCGATCACCGTGGGTGGCACGGGGGCGTAAGACGTGAAGCTCCGGGTGAGTCGCCTGGCGACTCACCCGGTCAGAGATTTAACGCAGACCGCGTTGAGTCTCGTCCAGCTCACGGATGTACTTGAAGATTTTACGGCTGGAAGCAGGAGGCTTGTTTTGCGCAAGCTCGTGCTGGGCCTGACGGATCAGGGAGCGCAATTGCTGGCGGTCCGCGTCCGGGTAGTCGACGACGAATTTTTCCAGAGTGGCATCGTCGCCGGCAATCAGGCGATCGCGCCAGCGCTCCAGGTTATGGAAGCGTTCGTTGTACTGGCGAGTGGAGGCATCGAGTTGATCGAGCAGAACCAGAATCGCGTCAGTGTCCTGATCGCGCATCAGTTTGCCGATGAACTGAAGGTGCCGTTTACGCGCGATGTTCGCGGTGTGCTTGGGCGCATCGGCCAAGGCCCGGCGCAAGGCGTCGGTCAAGGGCAGTTTTGCCAGCAAGTCAGGCTTGAGTGTTGTAAGGCGCTCGCCAAGGTCAACCAGAGCATGCAGCTCGCGTTTAACCTGGGATTTGCTTTTTTCTCCCGTATCGAGGGAGTCGTCGTAAGAATCAACCATGGTGGCCGTCCGCAAAGAAACGCCGCCATGATAACCAGTCGGGGGCCGCTTGTCCGGCCCGGTCGCTCGATGACCGTTACCGAAAGCAGAATTTGAGTGGAGAACAGCATGAGTGCAGTTGAAAGCGTCGGCCCACAAGCGTTGCCGGCACTGCAGGAGCAAGTCGAGCAGATCATCGCTGAAGCCAGGCGCCAGGGCGCCAGTGCCTGTGAAGTGGCGGTGTCCCTGGAGCAGGGCCTGTCGACCACGGTGCGCCAGCGTGAAGTCGAAACCGTTGAATTCAATCGTGACCAGGGTTTTGGCATCACTTTGTACGTCGGCCAGCGCAAAGGCTCGGCCAGCACGTCCGCCAGTGGCCCGGACGCGATTCGCGAAACCGTCGCGGCGGCGCTGGCCATTGCCAAGCACACCTCTGAAGATGACGCGTCTGGCCTGGCTGACGCTGCGCTGATGGCGCGTGACGTGCAGGATTTCGACCTGTTCCACCAATGGGATATCTCCCCTGAACAAGCCATCGAGCAGGCGCTGGCTTGCGAAGCTGCAGCCTTTGCCGCCGACAGCCGAATCAAGAACGCCGACGGCACCACACTGAGCACGCATCAGGGCTGCCGTGTGTATGGCAACAGCCACGGTTTTGTCGGTGGTTATGCGTCGACGCGACACAGCCTGAGCTGTGTGATGATCGCCGAGGCCGATGGCCAGATGCAACGCGATTACTGGTACGACGTAAACCGCCAAGGCAATCTGCTGGCCGACCCGGTCAGCATCGGTCAGCGCGCTGCACAGCGCGCGGCGAGCCGCCTGGGTGCGCGTCCGGTGCCAACCTGTGAAGTGCCGGTACTGTTTTCGGCGGAACTGGCCGGTGGCTTGTTCGGCAGTTTCCTGTCGGCGATTTCCGGCGGCAGTCTGTATCGCAAATCGTCGTTCCTCGAAGGCACTCTGGGGCAGAAGCTGTTTCCGGAATGGCTGACCATCGATGAGCGTCCGCACTTGATGCGCGCCATGGGCAGTGCCGCATTCGATGGCGATGGTCTGGCAACCTATGCCAAGCCGTTTGTCGAGAAAGGCGAGCTGGTCTCCTACATCCTTGGCACCTATTCCGGCCGTAAACTGGGCATGCCGAGCACCGCGAACGCCGGTGGCGTGCATAACCTGTTCGTCACCCATGGCGATGAAGATCAGGCGGCGTTATTGCGGCGTATGGGCCGTGGCCTGTTGGTCACCGAACTGATGGGCCAAGGCCTGAACATGGTGACGGGCGATTACTCGCGGGGTGCGGCGGGTTACTGGGTCGAGAACGGTGAAATCCAGTTCGCGGTTCAGGAAGTGACCATCGCCGGCAACATGCGCGACATGTTCAAGCAGATCGTTGCCGTGGGTAATGACCTTGAGCTGCGCAGCAACATTCGCACGGGTTCTGTGCTGATCGAGCGGATGACGGTGGCGGGCAGCTAAACTCGTTCGCCACAAAAAAGGCGCGCCACCTGATTGGGTGGCGCGCCTTTTTTTTGGGGGGTACTGAGCGGGTTGGGTCTGGATTGGCGTTTACTCGCCTTCGTCGAAATAGCGGTTGATCAAGTCTTTCAACGCATCCAGCGCCCGTTGCGCGTCTTCGCCTTCGGTGCTGATGTAAATTTTGGTGCCCTTGCCCGCAGCGAGCATCATCATTGCCATGATGCTTTTGCCATCGACAGTGGATTCCGGGGTGCGTCCTACTCTGATCGTGCAATCCTTGAACTCACCGGCGACCCCGACGAATTTTGCAGATGCCCGGGCGTGCAGGCCCAGCTTGTTGATGATTTCGATTTCCAGAGCAGGCATCGCGATGTGAATCCTTTAGCTGAGGTCGCGGTGGCGAACCTGGACGTTCTTCAGGGATTGTTGCAGGGTCTTGCCCAGGCGTTCGGTCAGGTAGACGGAGCGGTGATGCCCGCCGGTGCAACCGATGGCGATAGTGACATAAGCGCGGTTACTGGCCGCAAAACGCGGTAACCATTTGAGCAGGTACGCGGAAATGTCCTGGAACATCTCCTCGACATCCGGCTGTGCCGCCAGGTACTCGGCCACCGGTTGATCAAGACCGGACTGCTCGCGCAGTTCCGGCTTCCAGTAGGGGTTAGGCAGGCAGCGCACGTCGAACACCAGGTCGGCGTCTACCGGCATGCCACGCTTGAAACCGAAAGACTCCACCAAGAATGCCGTGCCGGGTTCCGGCTGGTTCAGCAGGCGCAGCTTGATCGTATCGCGCAGCTGATACAGGTTCAGGTGGGTGGTGTTGACTTTGAGGTCGGCAAGATCGGCAATGGGCCCGAGCAGGCTCGTTTCGTCATTGATGGCTTCGGCCAACGAACGATTGGCACTGCTCAACGGGTGACGACGGCGGGTTTCCGAAAAGCGCTTGAGCAGGGTTTCTTCGTCGGCATCGAGGTACAGGACATCGCACTGGATGTGCCGGCTGCGGACTTCTTCAAGCAGCTCCGGAAACCGCGACAGGTGACTCGGCAGGTTGCGCGCATCGATGGACACGGCAACCAGCGGTTGTGCCAGTTCGGTGTGGATCAGTGCGCGCTCGGCCAGTTCTGGCAGTAACCCGGCAGGCAGGTTGTCGATGCAGTAATAGCCGTTGTCCTCGAGTACATCGAGGGCGGTACTTTTACCTGAGCCGGAGCGGCCGCTGACGATGATCAAACGCATGATTAATGCCCGTTTTGCTCGTCCAGGACAACCTGATACAAGGCTTCATTGCTCGGCGCGCTGCGCAGCTTTTCGCGCACTTCCTTGCGATCAAGCATGCTGGCGATCTGACGAAGCAGTTCCAGGTGCGCATCGGTAGCAGCTTCCGGGACCAGCAGAACGAACAGCAGGTCAACCGGTGCGCCGTCGATGGCATCGAAATCGATAGGGGCGTCAAGGTGCATCAAGGCACTGATGGGTGAAGTACAGCCCTTGAGACGGCAGTGGGGGATGGCGATACCGTTGCCAAAACCGGTTGAACCGAGTTTTTCACGGGCGACCAGGCTCTCGAAGACATCCTGCATGGCCAGATCCGGCACTTCGCGATGGATGAGGTTGGCAATTTGCTCGAGGGCTTTCTTTTTACTGCCGCCCGGCACGTTCACCAGGGAACGGCCGGGGGTCAGGATGCTTTCAAGTCGGATCATGGGTAGGGAGTGTTAACGACCGGTCGCGCCCTGGAGGAGGCTCTGGGTCTTTTCCTTATGCTTTTTGAGTTGTTTATCCAGCTTGTCGGTCAAGGCGTCGATCGCCGCGTACATATCGGTATGTTCCGCGTTGGCGACCACTTCATTGCCGGGAATATGCAGCGTGGCTTCGATTTTCTGCTTGAGCTTTTCGACCGTCATCGTGACCTGCACGTTGGTGATCTTGTCGAAATGCCTCTCTAATCGTTCGAGTTTTTCGCCGATGTAGGTGCGAAGAGGTTCGGTCACTTCCAGTTGGTGTCCACTGATGTTGACTTGCATACAGCTTCTCCTTCGTTGCCAGTGCATAAAGCGGCAGATCAGATGATCTGCCACTGGAACGCTGTGGCGTGGCTCTACATCAACCGCTTGCGTTCGCTCGAAGGCGCGATCCCGAGGGATTCGCGGTACTTGGCGACGGTGCGGCGAGCCACCTGAATGCCTTGTGCCTCCAGTAAACCAGCGATCTTGCTGTCACTCAACGGCTTTTTCTGATTTTCAGCGGCAACCAGTTTTTTGATGATCGCGCGGATCGCCGTAGACGAGCATTCGCCGCCTTCGGAGGTGCTGACGTGGCTGGAAAAAAAGTATTTCAGCTCATAAATTCCCCGAGGGGTATGCATGAATTTTTGCGTGGTCACCCGCGAAATGGTCGACTCGTGCATGCCGACGGCTTCAGCAATGTCATGCAGGACCAGGGGTTTCATGGCTTCGTCGCCGTACTCCAGGAAGCCGCGCTGATGCTCGACGATCTGGGTCGCCACTTTCATCAGGGTTTCGTTGCGGCTCTGCAGGCTCTTGATGAACCAGCGGGCTTCTTGCAGCTGATTGCGCATGAAGGTGTTGTCGGCGCTGGTGTCGGCGCGGCGTACGAAGCCGGCGTACTGGGCGTTGACCCGCAGCCGTGGCACCGATTCCTGATTGAGCTCAACCAGCCAGCGTTCGTTGTCTTTGCGCACGATGACGTCGGGAACGACGTACTCGGCTTCGGAGGACTCGATTTGCGAGCCCGGTCGCGGATTGAGGCTCTGAACCAGTTCGATGACCTGGCGCAGCTCATCTTCCTTGAGCTTCATGCGACGCATCAGCTGGCTGTAATCACGGCTGCCGAGCAGGTCGATGTAGTCAGTGACCAGTCGCTTGGCTTCAGCCAGCCACGGCGTCTTGGCAGGCAGCTGGCGCAGTTGCAGCAACAGGCATTCGCCGAGGTTGCGGGCGGCGATGCCGGCCGGTTCGAACTGCTGGATGCGGTGCAGGACGGCTTCGATTTCGTCCAGTTCGATGTCCAGTTCCGGATCGAACGCTTCAAGAATTTCTTCGAGCGTCTCGTCCAGATAGCCCTGATTGTTGATGCAATCGATCAGGGTCACGGCAATCAGGCGATCGGTGTCGGACATCGGCGCCAGGTTCAGTTGCCACAGCAGATGGCTCTGCAGGCTCTCGCCGGCCGAGGTGCGGGTGGTGAAATCCCACTCGTCGTCATCGTTGCTCGGCAGGCTGCTGGCGCTGGTCTGGTAGACGTCTTCCCACGCGGTATCGACCGGCAGCTCATTGGGAATGCGCTCGTTCCAGTCGCCTTCCTCGAGGTTATCTACCGTCGGGGCGCTTTCCTGGTAGGAGGGTTCCTGGATCTCTACGTTGGGCTTTTGTTCGGCGTTGTCGGCCAGAGGGTCGGAATTGTCGAAATCCTCGCCTTCTTCCTGGCGTTCGAGCATCGGATTGGACTCCAGTGCCTCCTGGATTTCCTGTTGCAGGTCCAGGGTCGACAATTGGAGCAGGCGGATGGCCTGTTGCAGCTGAGGTGTCATCGTCAGCTGCTGGCCCATTCTCAAGACTAGCGATGGTTTCATGGCAGGGGCTTAACACCTTATTCGCCGGCGCACATGCGCCATCCACTACAGGGCGCCGAAGCGCCAAACATAAGCAAATTATATGCCTGAAACTGAAGTGTTTGCCTAGAGCGCAGTAACAATAAAAACCTGTTGATTTTTACTGTTTGTCGCGAACTGTGCCGCCGTCGCGACTTCAGCGCTTACAGGCGGAACTCGTGGCCCAGATACACTTCCTTGACCAGATCGTTGGCCAGGATGGTCTCGGCGTCGCCTTCAGCGATCAGTTGGCCGTCGTTGACGATGTAGGCGGTCTCACAGATATCCAGGGTTTCACGGACGTTGTGGTCGGTGATCAGCACGCCAATGCCTTTGGCCTTGAGGTGATGGATGATCTGTTTGATGTCGCCTACCGAAATCGGGTCCACACCGGCGAAAGGTTCGTCGAGGAGGATGAATTTCGGGTTGGTGGCCAGTGCCCGGGCAATTTCCACGCGGCGGCGCTCACCGCCAGACAGGCTCATGCCGAGGTTGTCGCGGATGTGGCTGATGTGGAATTCCTGCAGCAGGCTTTCCAGTTCCTTGCGACGGCCGGCCTTGTCGAGTTCCTTGCGGGTCTCGAGGATCGCCATGATGTTGTCGGCTACCGAGAGTTTGCGGAAGATCGACGCTTCTTGCGGAAGATAGCCGATACCGGCCTTCGCGCGCCCGTGCATAGGCTGGTGGCTGACGTCGAGGTCGTCGATCAATACGCGACCCTGATCGGCCTGTACCAGTCCGACGATCATGTAGAAGCAAGTGGTCTTGCCGGCGCCGTTGGGGCCGAGCAGGCCGACGATCTGACCGCTGTCGATGGACAGGCTGACGTCGCGCACGACCTGGCGGCTCTTGTAGCTCTTGGCCAGATGCTGAGCTTTCAGAGTTGCCATTACTGGGCCTTTTGCTCGTCGGTTTTCTTTTTCGGCTGGATCACCATGTCGATGCGCGGACGCGACTCGGTCACGTTGGTGCCTGTGGCGCGGCCGGCGCTGGCGAGCTTCTTGTTGGTGTCATAGACGATTTTTTCGCCCTGGGTCACGTTGCCGTCCTTGTCGATGACTTTGGCGCGGTCGATCAGCACGACGCGGTCTTGCGTGGCGTGGTACTGAATGGTGACGCCATAGCCCTGCACCGGCTTGGTGTCGCCCGCCGTTTGCAATTGTTCGAAGTAGGCCAGGTTGCCCACCGAAGTCACCACGTCGATGTCGCCATTCGGAGCGCGGGTCATGGTGACTTTATTGCCGGTCACTTTCATCGACCCTTGGGTAATGATTACATCGCCCGTGTAGGTGGCAACGCCATTCTTGTCGTCCAGTTGGGCATCGTCGGCCTGAATGCGGATAGGCTGCTGCTGATCGGTCGGCAGAGCCCAGGCGCTCACGCTTCCCAGTGCTGCGCCCAGACCGAGCAAAATAGGGAGGGTTTTAACGAGCCTCATACTGTCCTCTTACGTTCGATAGCAGGTGTATCCTGCTTTCTTTCAAATACGCTTTCATTCCCTTGCCAGTCGATACACCGCCAGCGCCGTCAATTCTAACGGGTTGCTCGGTCTGCGCATATTGCTGCTGCGGGAACACCGTCATACGAGTGGTGGTGATCAGGGTTCTGCGGTTTTTCTCGTCGAAACGCGTGATGCGTACCGAGTCGATCAGTTCGACCTGGGTGCCGTCGGGATTGACCTCACCCTTTTCGCTCTGGACGTGCCACGGAAACTGCGTGCCGCGGAACATGTTCAGGTCCGGGTTGGTCAGCAGCGTCACTTCGGTCGCCTTCAGGTGCTCGACCTTGTCCGAGGTCATTTCATACTGCAACTTGCCGTCGGGCAGATACTGCACGCTGTGGGCGTTGATGGCGTAGTAGTCGATTGCGGCGTTATCGGCCTGCACAACCGGCTTGTCGAGAAAACGTTCCGGGCTGATGTTCCAGTAGCCGACCGCGGCGAAAATCGCCGTGATGCAGCCGAACACCAGTATGTTGCGAATCTTTTTACTCAGCATTTTTGGCTCACAGGTACGCGGCGTTAGCCGCATCGAGGCGGCCCTGGGCGCGCAGGATCAGTTCGCAGAATTCCCGGGCGGCACCTTCGCCGCCGCGGGCCTGGGTGACGCCGTGGGCGTGTTCGCGCACGAAGCTGGCAGCGTTGGCCACGGCCATGCCCAGTCCGACACGGCGAATCACCGGCAAATCCGGCAGGTCGTCACCGAGGTAGGCGACCTGTTCATAGCTTAAGCCTAGTTGCTCCAGAAGACCGTCGAGAACGACCATTTTGTCTTCGCGGCCCTGGAACAGGTGCGGTATGCCGAGATTCTTCGCCCTGCGCTCAACCACCGGGGTCTTGCGGCCGCTGATGATGGCGGTCTGCACGCCGGCGTTCATCAGCATTTTGATGCCCTGGCCGTCGAGGGTGTTGAAAGTCTTGAATTCGCTGCCGTCTTCAAGGAAATACAGGCGCCCGTCGGTGAGGACGCCGTCGACATCGAAAACCGCCAGTTTGATCGCTTTGCCGCGTTGCAGCAGGTCAGTGCTCATTACATTACCCCCGCACGCAACAAATCGTGCATGTTCAAGGCGCCGACCGGACGGTCTTCGCTATCGATCACCACCAGTGCGTTTATCTTGTGATCTTCCATGATTTTCAGGGCCTCGGCGGCGAGCATCTCGGCGCGGGCGGTCTTGCCGTGGGCGGTCATGACCTGATCGATCGTGACGCTATGGATGTCGATGCTGCGGTCCAGGGTGCGGCGCAAATCACCGTCGGTAAAAATCCCGGCCAGTTTGCCATTGGTTTCGAGGATCACCGTCATGCCCAGGCCCTTGCGGGTCATTTCCATCAGCGCATCCTTGAGCAGGGTGCCGCGCTGGACTTGCGGCAACTCTTGCCCGGCGTGCATGACGTTTTCCACTTTCAGCAGCAGGCGACGGCCGAGGGCACCGCCCGGGTGCGAAAACGCAAAATCTTCAGCGGTAAAACCACGGGCTTCGAGCAACGCGACGGCCAGGGCATCGCCCATGACCAGTGCAGCGGTCGTCGATGAAGTCGGTGCCAGGTTCAGCGGGCAGGCTTCGTGCTCGACGTGGACATTCAGGTTGACCTCGGCGGCCTTGGACAGCGGCGACTCAGGATTGCCGGTCATGCTGATCAGCTGGATGCCCAGGCGCTTGATCAGTGGCAGCAGGGTGACGATTTCGTGGGTGGAGCCGGAGTTCGACAGCGCCAGGATGATGTCGTCACGGGTGATCATGCCCATGTCGCCGTGGCTGGCTTCAGCCGGGTGGACGAAAAACGCCGTGGTGCCGGTGCTGGCCAGGGTAGCGGCGATCTTGTTGCCGATGTGCCCCGACTTGCCCATGCCGACCACGACTACGCGGCCTTTGCTGGCCAGAATCATCTCGCAGGCGCGTACGAAATCCGCGTCGATTTGTGTCAGCAAGCCTTGTACGGCTTCCACTTCGAGGCGGATGGTGCGTTGGGCGGATTGAATCAGGTCGCTGGATTGGCTCATGTCAGAAATCGTTTAGCCTGATGAAAAGGCGGCGATTATAGCGGTTATGATCGAAACCCTCACGCAAGTTCGTCGCGCATTGTCATTCCTTGTTACTTAATCCGTCTAAATGTCGGTTCATGGCCTTCATATGGCCGAATATGGTCCGGCTTTGGCCTTGGGCGCGTGACCATTGCAGTGATATAGTTCGCCGCCAGTTCGGCCCGCCCGGGAGGCATGTGCTTTCGTCAGGAAGTCAGGCGTCCGAGTGTGAGGCTGCATCGCAAGGAGTTTAGATGAGTGCCGATAACGCCTACGCGGTCGAGCTGAAGGGACTGACCTTCAAGCGCGGTGCGCGCAGCATTTTCAATAACGTCGATATCCGTATTCCCCGCGGCAAGGTCACCGGCATCATGGGACCTTCCGGGTGTGGCAAGACCACGCTTTTGCGGTTGATGGGCGCGCAGTTGCGTCCCTCCAGCGGCGAAGTCTGGGTCAATGGGCAGAATCTGCCGACGCTATCGCGCAGCGATCTGTTCGATGCCCGCAAGCATATGGGCGTATTGTTTCAGAGTGGCGCACTGTTTACCGATCTCGACGTGTTCGAGAACGTGGCTTTTCCTCTGCGCGTTCACACCGAACTGCCGGAAGAAATGATCCGGGATATCGTTCTGCTCAAATTGCAGGCCGTGGGTTTGCGCGGCGCCATCGACCTGATGCCCGACGAACTGTCCGGTGGCATGAAGCGTCGTGTCGCGTTGGCGCGGGCGATTGCGCTCGATCCGCAAATTCTCATGTATGACGAGCCCTTTGTTGGCCAGGACCCCATCGCCATGGGCGTACTGGTGCGCCTGATCCGCCTGCTCAACGATGCCTTGGGCATCACCAGCATCGTGGTTTCCCACGACCTGGCCGAAACCGCGAGCATTGCCGACTACATCTATGTGGTGGGCGACGGGCAGGTGTTGGGGCAGGGCACGCCGGACGAGCTGATGAACTCGGACGACCCGCGCATCCGTCAATTCATGACCGGCGAGCCCGATGGTCCGGTCGCGTACCACTTTCCAGCGACGGATTACCGCGCAGATCTTCTGGGGAAGCGTTGATGCGCAAGATTTCACTATTAGAACGAGTGCGCCGCTTCGGCCACGCCGGCATCGATATGCTGGCGGTGTTCGGGCGCTCGACGCTGTTCCTGTTTCACGCATTACTGGGCCGTGGCGGCATCGGCGGCGGTTTCGGCCTGCTGGTCAAGCAACTGCATTCGGTGGGCGTGATGTCCCTGGTGATCATTGTGGTCTCCGGGGTGTTCATCGGGATGGTGCTGGCGCTGCAAGGCTTCAACATCCTGTCCAGCTACGGCTCGGAGCAGGCGGTGGGGCAGATGGTGGCGCTGACGCTGTTGCGTGAGCTGGGGCCAGTGGTGACAGCGTTGCTGTTCGCCGGGCGTGCCGGTTCGGCGCTGACTGCCGAAATCGGCAACATGAAGTCCACCGAACAGCTTTCCAGCCTGGAAATGATCGGTGTCGACCCGCTCAAGTACATCATTGCCCCGCGCCTTTGGGCCGGCTTCATTTCCCTGCCGGTGCTGGCGATGATTTTCAGCGTGGTGGGTATCTGGGGCGGTTCGTGGGTGGCCGTCGACTGGCTGGGTGTCTACGAAGGCTCCTACTGGTCGAACATGCAGAACAGCGTGACCTTCGCTGACGATGTGCTCAATGGCATCATCAAAAGCATCGTATTTGCCTTCGTTGTGACCTGGATCGCCGTATTCCAGGGCTATGACTGCGAGCCCACTTCCGAGGGTATCAGTCGTGCCACTACCAAGACCGTGGTGTATGCCTCTTTGGCAGTGCTCGGCCTGGACTTTATTCTGACCGCCTTGATGTTTGGAGATTTCTGATGCAAAACCGCACCCTGGAAATCGGTGTCGGCCTTTTCTTGCTGGCTGGCATCCTGGCTTTGTTGCTGCTGGCGTTGCGGGTCAGTGGCCTGTCGCCGAGCCCGAGCACCGACACCTATAAACTTTATGCGTATTTCGACAATATCGCCGGTTTGACGGTCAGAGCTAAAGTGACCATGGCCGGTGTCACCATCGGCAAGGTCACAGCGATTGATCTGGATCGCGACAGTTTCACCGGTCGAGTGACCATGCAGCTGGAGAAACGCGTAGATAACCTGCCGGCTGACTCCACTGCCTCTATCCTGACCGCTGGCCTGTTGGGCGAGAAGTACATCGGTATCAGCGTGGGCGGCGAAGAAGCCCTGCTCAAGGATGGCGGAACCATCCATGACACCCAGTCATCGCTGGTACTCGAGGACCTGATCGGCAAGTTCCTGCTCAATACCGTTAGCAAAGACGCCAAATGAGGAATTTTTGAATGATCTCTATCTTGCGACGTGGCCTGTTGGTATTACTCGCGGCGCTGCCGTTGATGGCTAACGCCGTGGCGGCGCCTACTTCCGCGCACGAACTGGTACAGGACACCACCAACCGGTTGCTGGCCGATCTGGCGGCCAACAGAGAAAAGTACAAGCAGGACCCGCAAGACTTTTACCAGGCGCTGAACAGCATTGTCGGCCCGGTCGTGGATGCCGAGGGCATTTCCAAAAGCATCATGACCGTCAAGTATTCGCGCAAGGCCACGCCTGAGCAGATGAAGACTTTTGAGGAAAACTTCAAAAAAGGTCTGTTCCAGTTCTATGGCAATGCCTTGCTCGAGTACAACAACCAGGGCATCACTGTTGATCCGGCCAAAGATGAATCCGGCGATCGCACCAGCGTCGGCATGACGGTCAAGGGCAGCAATGGCGCGGTCTACCCAGTGTCCTACACCCTGGAAAAGGTCGGTGGCGAGTGGAAGCTGCGTAACGTCATCATCAACGGCATCAACATTGGCAAGCTGTTCCGCGATCAGTTCGCGGATGCGATGCAGCGCAATGGCAACGATCTGGACAAGACCATCAATGGTTGGGCCGGGGAAGTCGCCAAGGCCAAGGAAACCGCCAACCAGTCCTCCGAGAAGCAAACTCAATGAGTGAGTCGGCAGTCCGGATGGACGAAGCCGGCGAGTTGCGGCTCAGCGGCGTGCTGGACTACCGCACCGGTCCTGGCCTGCGCAAGCAAGGTCAGGCGCTGATCAAGGCCTGCAAGGCGGCGTCAGTGGTGGTCGATTGTTCGGCGGTTGAGAAGTCCAGCAGCGTCGGTTTGTCGCTGCTGCTGTGCTTCATGCGTGACGCACAGGCTGCCGGCAAGGCGCTGAGCATCCGCGCAATGCCAGAAGACATGCGTGAAATCGCTCAGGTCAGTGAGCTGACCGAGCTGTTGGCGCATCCCTAACCCGCATCTATAAAGAAGCCCCCCGTCAGAGTCCTGCTCCGCGGGGTTCGCAGGTGCGGGGCTTTTTTGTATGATGTCCGACCCGCGCGCACAAGGCGCCGATTGAGGTTGAGCATGCAGGCCGTAGAAGTGAAGAGCTTCCTGGAAGGAAAGCTGCCCGGAACGTTGGTAGAAGTTGAGGGCGAAGGCTGCAATTTCCAGCTGAACGTGATTAGCGATGAACTGGCGGCGTTGAGCCCGGTGAAGCGTCAGCAGCAGATCTATGCCCATTTGAACCCATGGATCACCGATGGCAGCATCCATGCGGTCACTATGAAATTTTTCAGCAGCGCGGCCTGGGCCGAGCGCACCTGAGCCCAAGGGCGTCGAGATTCTTATGGATAAATTGATTATTACTGGCGGTGCTCGTCTTGACGGCGAAATCCGCATCTCCGGGGCAAAGAACTCTGCCCTGCCGATCCTGGCAGCCACGCTGCTGTGTGACGGCCCGGTAACCGTTGCCAACCTGCCGCACCTGCACGACATCACCACCATGATCGAGCTGTTCGGTCGCATGGGCATCGAGCCGGTGATCGACGAGAAGCTGGCCGTTGAAATCGATCCGCGCACCATCAAAACCTTGATCGCTCCGTACGAACTGGTGAAAACCATGCGTGCTTCGATCCTGGTGCTGGGTCCGATGGTCGCCCGTTTCGGCGAAGCCGAAGTCGCCCTGCCTGGCGGATGCGCCATCGGCTCGCGTCCGGTTGACCTGCACATCCGTGGCCTGGAAGCCATGGGCGCGATCATCGACGTCGAAGGCGGCTACATCAAGGCCAAGGCGCCTGAAGGCGGCCTGCGCGGTGCGCATTTCTTCTTCGACACCGTCAGCGTGACCGGTACCGAAAACATCATGATGGCCGCTGCCCTGGCCAAGGGCCGCAGCGTTCTGGCCAACGCCGCGCGTGAGCCTGAAGTCGTCGACCTGGCGAACTTCCTGAACGCCATGGGTGCCAAGGTGTCCGGCGCCGGTACCGACACCATCACCATCGATGGCGTCGAGCGTCTGCACACCACCACCTACAAGGTGATGCCGGACCGTATCGAAACCGGTACCTACCTGGTGGCTGCTGCCGTGACCGGCGGTCGTGTGAAGGTCAAGGACACTGATCCGACCATCCTCGAAGCCGTCCTGGAGAAACTGCGTGAAGCGGGTGCTGAAATCACCTGCGGCGACGACTGGATCGAGCTGAACATGCACGGCAAGCGGCCGAAAGCCGTCAACGTGCGGACCGCTCCGTACCCGGCGTTCCCGACCGACATGCAGGCGCAGTTCATCTCCCTCAACGCCATTGCCGAAGGCACCGGTGCCGTGATCGAGACGATCTTCGAAAACCGCTTCATGCACGTTTACGAACTGCATCGCATGGGCGCCAAGATCCAGGTCGAAGGCAACACCGCCATCGTCACCGGTACCGAAAAGCTCAAGGGCGCGCCAGTCATGGCCACCGACCTGCGCGCTTCGGCCAGCCTGGTGATCTCGGCGCTGATCGCCGAAGGCGACACCCTGATCGACCGCATCTACCACATCGACCGTGGTTACGAGTGCATCGAAGAGAAACTGCAGATGCTGGGCGCCAAGATCCGTCGCGTTCCGGGCTAGTGGCTGCTGCATGGGCACAGGGACGTGCCCGTTGAATTGTTGAAGTCGAGCCGGTTTCCGGCTCGATGTGTGTCCGGCGCCGTTTGCGACCGGGCATGAGTACCTTGATAAGGACTGACGTTTCCCATGTTGACCATCGCACTGTCCAAGGGCCGCATCCTTGACGACACCCTGCCGCTTCTGGCTGAAGCGGGCATCGTGCCGACCGAGAATCCGGACAAGAGCCGCAAGCTGATCATTCCCACGACCCAGGAAGATGTACGCCTGCTGATCGTGCGTGCCACCGACGTGCCGACGTATGTCGAGCATGGTGCCGCCGACCTCGGTGTCGCCGGTAAAGACGTGCTGATGGAATACGGTGGCCAGGGCTTGTACGAGCCGCTGGACCTGCAAATTGCCCAATGCAAGCTGATGACGGCCGGCAAGGTCGGCGCGGCCGAGCCCAAGGGCCGACTGCGCATCGCCACCAAGTTCGTCAACGTCGCCAAGCGTTACTACGCCGAACAGGGCCGTCAGGTCGACATCATCAAGCTCTACGGCTCGATGGAGCTGGCACCGTTGATCGGCCTGGCCGACAAGATCATCGACGTGGTCGACACCGGTAACACGCTGCGGGCCAACGGCCTCGAGCCACAGGATTTCATTGCTGCCATCAGCTCCCGACTGATCGTCAACAAAGCTTCGATGAAAATGCAGCACGCCCGTATCCAGGCGTTGATCGACACCCTGCGCAAGGCAGTGGAGTCTCGACACCGCGGCTGATTCACCTGCGCGCCCGCAAGGCGCGCCCGTCTATCCGCCTCATAGCCAGAATTCTCAGGTGCCCAAGCGGAAACGACTGCTAAGTTAGGGCGCCTGAGTTTTTTGCCAATCCTATGAGGCTCTCGCTATGACCGCACCGACTGCAATTCGCCGACTCAACGCTGCTGATCCGGATTTCGCGCATCACCTGGATCATCTGCTGAGCTGGGAAAGTGTGTCTGACGACTCGGTCAATCAGCGGGTGCTGGACATCATCAAGGCTGTGCGTGAGCGTGGCGACGCGGCGCTGGTGGACTTCACCCGCCAGTTCGATGGATTGGACGTCAAGTCCATGGCCGACCTGATCCTGCCGCGTGAGCGTCTGGAACTGGCGCTGACCCGCATCTCCGTGGCCCAGCGCGAAGCGCTGGAAATCGCCGCGGCCCGTGTGCGCAGCTACCACGAAAAGCAGAAGCAGGATTCCTGGAGCTACACCGAGGCCGACGGCACCGTGCTGGGCCAGAAAGTCACGCCACTGGATCGCGCCGGCCTGTATGTACCGGGCGGTAAGGCGTCCTACCCGTCGTCGGTACTGATGAACGCCATTCCGGCCAAGGTGGCTGGCGTGACCGAAGTGGTCATGGTGGTGCCAACCCCGCGCGGTGAAATCAACGAGCTGGTGCTGGCCGCTGCCTGCATCGCCGGTGTGGACCGGGTGTTCACCATCGGCGGTGCTCAGGCCGTGGCGGCGTTGGCCTATGGCACCGAAAGCGTGCCGAAGGTCGATAAAGTGGTCGGCCCGGGCAACATCTATGTCGCCACCGCCAAGCGCCACGTATTTGGCCAGGTCGGTATCGACATGATCGCCGGTCCGTCGGAAATTCTCGTGGTGTGCGACGGCCTGACCGATCCGGACTGGATCGCCATGGACCTGTTCTCCCAGGCCGAGCACGACGAAGACGCCCAAGCGATTCTGGTGAGCCCGGACGCCGAATTCCTCGACAAGGTCGCTGCCAGCATCAGCAAGCTGATGCCAACCATGGAGCGCGCCGCCATCATCGAAACCTCGATCAATGGCCGTGGTGCGCTGATTAAGGTGCGCGACATGGAGCAAGCCATCGAAGTCGCCAACCGCATCGCGCCGGAGCACCTGGAATTGTCGGTCGCCGACCCGCAAGCCTGGTTGCCGCAGATCCGTCACGCCGGGGCGATCTTCATGGGACGCCACACGTCCGAAGCCCTGGGCGATTACTGTGCCGGCCCGAACCACGTATTGCCGACTTCCGGCACTGCGCGCTTCTCGTCGCCGCTGGGTGTGTATGACTTCCAGAAGCGTTCGTCGATCATCTTCTGCTCCGAGCAGGGTGCTTCCGAGCTGGGCAAAACCGCTTCCGTGCTGGCCCGTGGCGAGTCGCTGACCGCCCACGCCCGTAGCGCTGAATACCGCATCGTTGACGAACAAAAGGGGAACTGAACATGAGTAAATTCTGGAGCCCGTTCGTCAAGAATCTGGTGCCTTACGTGCCGGGCGAACAGCCAAAACTGGCGAAACTGGTGAAGCTCAACACCAACGAAAACCCGTACGGTCCATCGCCCAAAGCCTTGGCGGCGATGCAGGCCGAGCTGAACGACAACCTGCGCCTGTACCCGGACCCGAACAGCGATCTGCTGAAGAACGCCGTCGCCAAGTACTACGGCGTGCCGAGCAACCAGGTGTTCCTCGGCAACGGTTCCGATGAAGTGCTGGCGCACATCTTCCACGGTCTGCTGCAGCACGATCAGCCGCTGCTGTTCCCGGACATCAGCTACAGCTTCTACCCGGTCTATTGCGGGTTGTACGGCATCAAGTTCGACGCGGTGCCGCTGGACGAGCAGTTCCAGATCAACCCGGCGGACTACGCCAAACCGAACGGCGGGATCATCTTCCCTAACCCGAACGCGCCGACCGGTTGCCTGCTGGCACTGGAAGCGGTCGAGCAGATTCTCAAGGCGAGCCCGGATTCGGTGGTGGTGGTCGATGAGGCCTACATCGACTTCGGCGGCGAAACCGCCATTACGCTGGTGGACCGTTATCCCAACCTGCTGGTGACCCAGACGTTGTCCAAGTCCCGTTCGCTGGCGGGGCTGCGGGTGGGGCTGGCGGTCGGCCATCCGGACCTGATCGAGGCGCTGGAGCGGATCAAGAACAGCTTCAACTCCTATCCGCTGGATCGCATGGCGAATGTCGGCGCGGCGGCGGCATTCGAGGACCGAGAGTATTTCGACAAGACTTGCCGTTTGGTGATCGAGAATCGCGAGAAGGTCGTCGCGCAGTTGGAGGATAAGGGCTTTGAAGTACTGCCATCGGCGGCTAACTTCATTTTTGTCCGTCACCCTCGGCACGATGCGGCAGGGCTGGCGGCGAAATTGCGTGAGCAAGGCGTGATCGTGCGGCACTTCAAGCAGGAGCGGATTGCGCAGTTCCTGCGGATTTCCATCGGTACGCCAGAGCAAAATCAGGCACTGATCGACGGCCTCGGCGATCTCTAAACCACCGCTGACCTGCAGGAGCCGGCTTGCTGGCGATGGGATCTGACATTCAACATCTTTGCTGGATGTCATACCGCTATCGCGAGCAGGCTCGCTCCCACATGGTTTTGTGGTGTGGCTTACTCGTGATGCGGCTCGCCCAGGAATGTCAGCGAGCTGAACAGCCCGCGACTGTTCACATCAACGCTGTCCTTCACCGGCACTTCCACCTGCGCCGAAATCACGTTCAAGCCTTCGTTGCGAACCAGTACTTGCGCCCTGCCGTTTGCATCGGTTTCGGTGCTCAGGGTATTCGGTGCGCTCCGATAGTCACCCACCAGCTTCACGCCCGCAGCGGGTTTGCCATCCAGTAACACCTGGACTGGCAGCGACTTGCCCGGCCCTACGGTCAGCGGATCGACCTCAGGCAGAATCAGCAACTTTATCTGGTCCAGCTTGGGCAACTTGGCCCCGGGCTGATAAATCGCCAGGCTGTACTTGAACGTCTGGGTCGCCTCGATCGCTCCCGGCACTTTGCTGCGTCCTTCGTTGATCCACTTCTTGTCGGCAGTCTGCGACCACATGCCATTGTCCAGCGCCACCGCCATCACGGCGGGTGGTTTGAGCGGTTGCAGGCGTGCGTGGTCGGGCAGGCGCTGCACGGTCACCGGGATCATTTTTCCACTGATGTCATAGGCCCAGGCGCCGCTGATTTTTTGCGCCTTGAAGGCATTGTCTTCGGCGCCGTGTCCGTAAATGACCTCAATGTTGCCGCGACGTTGTTCGGTCCACAGGCCGTGGGCCGAGACCTCAGTGGCAAACAGCAAGCCGAGCAGTGCCAGGGGTTTGAGTGGGTGCATGGGGACGTCCTTTTATAGAGTGAGTGTCAGGCTGAGAGTGAAATTGCGCGGCTCACCGGGGTTGACCCAGTAGTTGCTGTAGGAGCGCTCGAAGTATTTCTCGTCGAAAATGTTGTTCAGGTTCAGGCCCACCGTGATGTTGTCGCTGGCCTTGTAATGGGCCAGCAGGTCGACGGTGTGATAGGCCGGTAATTCAAAGTCGCTGCCGGCTTCGCCCGAGCGATCGCCGACGTAAGTGAACGCGGCGCCAAGGTCCGAACCACGCAGTCGACCGTCCTGGAACTCATACACACCCAACAGGCTGCCACTGCGTTTGGCCACGCCGAGAATGCGGCTGCCAGCGGGAATGACCTTGTCGCCTTCAGTGACCTCAGCGTCGATATAGGCGAAAGCGCCGATCACCCGCACAGCGTCGGTGACTTGCCCGGTGACTTGCAGATCGAAGCCCTGGCTGCGTGCCTTGCCCATGGCCCGGCTGGTGTCCGTGCCCGGGTCGAGGGCGAGGACGTTTTCTTTCTCGATATGGAATGCGGCGAGGGTGCTGCTCAAACGGTCGTCGAACAGCTCGCTCTTGATGCCGATTTCGTAGCCGATGCCTTCTTCCGGATCGAAGGATTTACCGGCCGCGTCCAGGCCATTGTTTGGCTTGAACGAGGTCGAGGCGTTGGCAAACAGGCCGACTTCAGGGGTCAGTTGATACAGCAAACCGGCCCGCTGGGTCAGCGCGTCGTGACGCTGATTGCTGGTGGCGCTACGGGTGTGATCGTCGATGCTTTGCTCGAAATGTTCAAAGCGCACACCGAGCATGCCCCGCAACTTGTCGGTGAAGATGATCTGGTCCTGCAGGTTCAGTGCATGGCTTTCGACATGTTCGAAGAAGTCCGTGCCAGAGCGTGCGCCGTTGGGTTTTGGCTGGCCGTAGACCGGTTGGTAGATGTCGATGGCGTAGGGGCTGCCGGCAATCGTCGTCACCCGTTCGTTCTTGCGATAGTTCTCGTATTCGCTGCCGATCAACAGTTCGTGCTGCAAACTGCCGGTGTCGAAAAAGCCGCGCAGTTCCAGTTGGGTAATGCTGTCGTGCCAATTGTTGTCACGCTCGCGATAGCGGCGGTTGACGGTGTGGCCATCGGCATTCAGTGGTCGCGACTCTGACGCGAAGCCCCAGAGTTTGCCTTCCTTGTAATGGCTGGCCAGGCGCAACTTCCAGCTGTCGCTGAGCTGATGTTCCAGGGCTGCTTGCAGCATGTTGTTGTGGTTGTCGATGTCGCCATCGTCGGGTTCACCGAGGAAGGTCGAACGGGAGACCCCGCTCCAGGTGTTGTTCGGGGCGACGATGCCGCGATCAAACGTCGAGCTGTGGCGAACGAACTCGCTTTCCACCAACAGGCTGGTGTCCGGATTGAGTTGCCAGCTGAACGAGGGCGCGACAAACACTCGCTGGCTGTCGACGTGATCGCGGAAGCTGTGGCTGTTCTCGACGGCCAGGTTGACCCGCGACAGCACGTTGCCTTGGTCATCCAGTGGCGTGTTGACGCCCACCGCGGTGCGGTAGCGATCCCAACTGCCCGCGCTGGTGTTCAGCGTCGCGAAGGCTTCGGGCTGAGGTTTCTTGGTGACGATATTCACCGTGCCACCCGGGTCCCCTCGGCCGTACAGGCTGGCGGCGGGGCCTTTGAGCACTTCGATGCGCTCGATGTTCGCCACGTCCGGGGTGCTGGGGTAGCCACGGTTGGCGCTGAAACCGTCCTTGTAGAACTCCGACGTGGTGAAGCCGCGCACGCTGTATTCGTAAAGCGTCAGGCCACCGAAGTTGTTCTGCTTCGAAACACCGCCGGCAAAGTCCAGCGCGCGTTCAACGCTGGTGCTGCCCAGATCGTTGAGCACGCTGACGGGGACCACGCTGATCGATTGCGGGATGTCGCGGATGGCAGTGTCGGTTTTGGTCGCACTGGCGGAGCGGGTGGCGCGGTAGCCCGTGACAGGTCCGGTGGGGGACTCGTAGTCGGAAGTGACGCTGATGGCGTCCAGTTCCAACGCTTGGGACTCTTCGGCGAAAGCCGGTGCTCCCCACAACCCGAGGGCAAGACTTGCCACGGAGGCCTTTATTCGAGACGACATGTTATGTTGTTCCAATTGCTAGAATTGAAACAATATAACATGCCTAATGAGAATGTCTTCTGTTAACGACGCTGGCTTTATCGGGGCTGCCTAGGCCGCAAAAAAGATCGTGGCGGGCGGCAGCTCCTGCAGCTAGTTCTCTTCTTTTTCCTTGGCCGGTGCCGGCGGTGGACGCAAACCGATTTCCGCCGTGAGCTTGATCTCCTTGCCGTTACGCATGACCTGAATCGTGACCTTGTCAGTCGGCTTGATCCGCGCAACCTGGTTCATCGAACGGCGGCCATCGCCTGCCGGCTCGCCATCGATGGCAAGAATCACGTCGCCCAGTTGCAGGCCTGCTTTCTGCGCCGGACCGTCACGGAAAATCCCGGCCACGACAATGCCCGGACGCCCGGACAGGCCGAACGATTCCGCCAGCTCCTGGGTCAATGGCTGTACTTCGATCCCCAGCCAGCCACGAATCACCTGGCCGTGTTCGATGATGGACTTCATCACTTCCATCGCCAGTTTCACCGGGATCGCAAACCCGATGCCCTGGGAGCCGCCGGATTTGGAGAAGATTGCGGTGTTGATGCCCGTCAGGTTGCCGTTGGCGTCCACCAGCGCACCGCCGGAGTTGCCGGGGTTGATCGCGGCGTCGGTCTGGATGAAATCTTCGTAGTTGTTCAGGCCCAACTGATTGCGCCCGGTGGCGCTGATGATGCCCATGGTCACGGTCTGGCCGACGCCGAACGGGTTGCCGATGGCCAGCGCAACGTCGCCGATACGGATGTTGTCGGAGCGACCGACGGTGATCGAAGGCAGATTTTTCAAATCGATCTTCAGCACCGCGAGGTCGGTTTCCGGGTCGCTGCCGATGACGCGGGCGAGGGTTTCACGCCCGTCCTTGAGTGCTACCACGATTTGGTCAGCACCGCTGGTCACGTGGTTGTTGGTCAGGATGTAACCTTCCGGGCTCATGATCACACCGGAACCGAGGCTCGACTCCATGCGCTTCTGCTTGGGCGAGTTGTCGCCGAAGAAGCGGCGGAATTGCGGGTCTTCAAACAGCGGGTGGCTGGGTTTGTTGATGACTTTGGTGGTGTACAGGTTCACCACGGACGGCGCGGCAATGGTCACCGCTTCGGAATAAGAGACCGGGCCTTGCTGCATGGTGGTGGTTTGCGGTGCCTGCTGCAGGTTGACGTCGAGGCTCGGAAGCCCGACCCACTGCGGGTAACGCTGGATGATTAACAGTGCGACAAGCACGCCGGCCAACAGCGGCCAGCCGGAAAAACGCAGCGCCTTGAGCATTAAGCACGTCCTGAGAGAGTTGCAGGCGGAATGAGACCGCTCATAATGACGCGCATTATACGAGGCCGCGCGTGCCTCTGAACGGGATATTTAGGAGTCTTTTATGGCCGTCGCCCTGAGCACCCTGGTCGAAGAAGCCGACCGTTACCTCGGCAGTTCGAAAATTGCCGATTACTGCCCCAACGGCTTGCAGGTCGAAGGGCGGCCGCAAGTGATGCGCATCGTCAGTGGCGTCACCGCCAGTCAGGCTTTGCTCGATGCCGCCGTGGAAGCCAACGCCGATCTGGTGCTGGTGCACCACGGTTACTTCTGGAAGGGCGAAAACCCGTGCATCACCGGCATGAAGCAGCGCCGGTTGAAGACCTTGCTCAAGCACGACATCAGCCTGCTGTCATACCACCTGCCGCTGGACCTGCACCCGGATGTCGGCAATAACGTGCAACTGGCGCGTCAGCTCGACATCACCGTCGAAGGCCCGCTGGACCCGGACAACCTGAAGATTGTCGGGCTGGTCGGTTCATTGAACGAACCGGTGACCCCGCGCGACTTCGCTCGCCGTGTGCAGGAAGTCATGGGCCGCGAGCCTTTGCTGATTGAAGGCAGCGCGATGATTCGCCGGGTCGGCTGGTGCACCGGTGGTGGCCAGGGCTATATCGATCAAGCCGTGTTGGCGGGTGTCGATCTGTACATCAGCGGCGAAGCGTCGGAGCAGACGTTCCATAGCGCCCGGGAAAATGACATCAGCTTCATCGCCGCCGGTCACCACGCTACCGAGCGCTATGGCGTTCAGGCGCTGGGAGACTATCTGGCGCGACGCTTTGCGCTGGAGCACATCTTCATTGATTGCCCGAATCCGATCTGACGAAACGCTACCCCCTGCAGGAGCGTTCTGCCCAAACGAGGAGGCATATTCATATACCCTTTCGATCTAGTTGGCGTCCTGATTAGAAGAGGTCGCTGTGCTAGGATTCCTCGCTCGAACACGGCCCGCTGGCCGTTCATAAGAAAGATTTCGTGAGTAGCCATGGTCGACAAACTGACGCATCTGAAACAGCTGGAGGCGGAAAGCATCCACATCATCCGCGAGGTGGCCGCCGAGTTCGATAACCCGGTGATGCTGTACTCCATCGGTAAAGACTCCGCCGTGATGCTGCACCTGGCACGCAAGGCGTTCTTCCCGGGCAAACTGCCGTTTCCGGTGATGCACGTCGACACCCGCTGGAAATTCCAGGAAATGTACAAGTTCCGCGACAAGATGGTCGAAGAACTGGGCCTGGACTTGATCACCCACATCAACCCCGATGGCGTGGCGCAGAACATCAACCCGTTCACCCACGGCAGCGCCAAGCACACCGACATCATGAAGACCGAGGGCCTGAAGCAGGCGCTCGACAAGCATGGTTTCGACGCGGCATTCGGCGGTGCCCGTCGCGATGAAGAGAAATCCCGCGCCAAAGAGCGCGTGTACTCGTTCCGCGACAGCAAGCACCGCTGGGACCCGAAAAATCAGCGCCCGGAGCTGTGGAACGTCTACAACGGCAAGGTCAACAAGGGCGAATCCATTCGTGTGTTCCCGTTGTCGAACTGGACCGAACTGGACATCTGGCAGTACATCTACCTCGAAGGCATCCCGATCGTCCCGCTGTACTTCGCCGCCGAGCGTGAAGTCATCGAGAAGAACGGCACGCTGATCATGATCGACGACGAGCGCATCCTCGAGCACCTGAGCGATGAAGACAAAGCCCGCATCGTCAAAAAGAAAGTGCGTTTCCGTACCCTTGGTTGCTACCCGTTGACGGGCGCGGTGGAGTCCGAGGCCGAAAGCCTCACGGACATCATTCAGGAAATGCTCCTGACGCGAACTTCCGAACGCCAGGGCCGTGTCATCGACCACGATGGCGCCGGCTCCATGGAAGACAAAAAACGTCAGGGTTATTTCTAAGGGGTTGTCATGTCGCACGCATCTGATTTGATCAGCGAGGACATCCTCGCGTACCTGGGCCAGCACGAACGTAAAGAACTGCTGCGCTTTTTAACCTGCGGTAACGTCGACGACGGCAAGAGCACCCTGATCGGGCGCCTGCTGCACGACTCCAAGATGATCTACGAAGATCACCTGGAAGCCATTACCCGCGACTCGAAAAAAGTCGGCACCACCGGCGAAGACATCGACCTGGCATTGCTGGTCGACGGCCTGCAGGCCGAGCGTGAGCAAGGCATCACCATCGATGTCGCTTACCGCTATTTTTCCACCGCCAAGCGCAAGTTCATCATCGCCGACACGCCCGGCCATGAGCAGTACACCCGCAACATGGCCACCGGTGCGTCCACCTGTGACCTGGCGATCATCCTGGTCGACGCCCGTTACGGCGTGCAGACCCAGACTCGTCGCCACAGCTTCATCGCCTCGTTGCTGGGCATCAAGCACATAGTCGTCGCCATCAACAAGATGGACCTCAAGGACTTCGACCAAGGCGTGTTCGAGTCGATCAAGGCCGACTACCTGAAGTTCGCCGAAGGCTTGAAGATGCAGCCGACGAGCATGCACTTCGTGCCGATGTCTGCGCTCAAAGGCGACAACGTGGTGAACAAGTCCGAGCGTTCGCCTTGGTACACCGGCCAGTCGCTGATGGAAATTCTCGAGACCGTGGAAGTGGCGGGCGATCGCAACTTCACCGATCTGCGTTTCCCGGTGCAGTACGTCAACCGTCCTAACCTTAACTTCCGTGGTTTCGCCGGCACTTTGGCCAGCGGCATCGTCAAGAAAGGCGACGAGGTTGTGGTGCTGCCGTCGGGCAAGAGCAGCCGCGTGAAATCCATCGTCACCTTCGAAGGTGAGCTGGAGCACGCCGGTCCTGGTCAAGCGGTAACGCTGACCATGGAAGACGAGATCGACATTTCCCGTGGCGACCTGTTGGTGCATGCCGACAACGTGCCGCCGGTCACCGACAGCTTCGAAGCGATGCTGGTGTGGATGGCTGAAGAACCGATGCTGCCGGGCAAGAAGTACGACATCAAGCGCGCCACCAGTTACGTGCCGGGCTCCATCGCCAGCATCGTCAACAAGGTCGACGTGAACACGCTTGAAGAAGGCCCGGCCAGCGCGTTGCAGCTGAACGAAATCGGCAAGGTCAAGATCGCGCTCGACGCGCCGATTGCCCTCGACGGTTACGAAAGCAACCGCACCACCGGCGCGTTCATCATCATCGACCGCTTGACCAACGGCACTGTTGGCGCGGGCATGATTGTGGCCCAGCCTTTGGCCCATGGCACCAGTACCCACCACGGCAAACTGGCCCACGTTGCCACCGAAGAACGCGCCCAGCGCTTCGGCCAGCAACCGGCCACCGTGTTGTTCAGCGGCTTGTCGGGCGCGGGCAAAAGCACACTGGCCTACGCCGTTGAGCGCAAGTTGTTCGACCTGGGTCGTGCCGTGTTTGTACTGGATGGCCAGAACCTGCGTCACGACCTGAACAAAGGTCTGCCACAGGATCGCGCCGGACGTACCGAGAACTGGCGTCGTGCCGCGCACGTGGCGCGTCAGTTCAACGAAGCGGGTCTGCTGACGCTGGCGGCATTCGTTGCGCCGAGTGCTGAAGGGCGTGAACAGGCCAAGGACCTGATCGGCAAGGAACGTTTGCTGACTGTCTACGTCCAGGCTTCGCCAGCGGTCTGTGCCGAACGCGATCCACAAGGTCTCTACGCGGCGGCCGGCGATAACATCCCGGGCGAATCCTTCCCGTACGACGTGCCGCTGGATGCCGATCTGGTGATCGACACCCAGGCTGTGTCGCTGGAAGAAGGCGTCAAGCAAGTGCTGGATCTGCTGCGCAAGCGTGGCGCGATCTAAGCCTTGGCCTGAAATAAAAAACCCGCCGATGAGTGATCACCGGCGGGTTTTTTATTTCAGATCGAATCGATCAAAAGGTGGGAGCGAGCCTGCTCGCGAAGACGGTGTGTCATTCAACATTGATGGGGGCTGATCCGCCGCATTCGCGAGCAGGCTCGCTCCCACAGGGGATCAATGTTTGCCTGGATACTCGCGATGCATCTGCCCCAACAACGCATCCTTGTCTTCCCATAACTGATTGATCCAGCCCTGGAACTGCAAGCGGTACTCACCATCCTGGTCGTAGTTCTTGCCAATGAACTGCGGCGGTATCTTCAGTTCTTCAAAGTGCACCACTACGTCCGCAACGTTGCCGCACAGCAAGTCCCAAAAACCCGGACGTCCGGCCGGGTAGTGGATGGTCACGTTGACGATGGATTCCAGTTGCTCACCCATGGCATCCAGCACGAACGCAATGCCACCGGCCTTGGGTTTGAGCAGGTACTTGAACGGCGATTGCTGTTGGGCATGCTTGCCTTCAGTAAAGCGCGTGCCCTCGACAAAATTGAAGATCCCCACCGGATTATCGCGAAACTTCGCGCAGGTCTTGCGGGTGGTTTCCAGGTCTTTGCCTTTCTTCTCCGGGTGCTTTTCCAGATAGGCCTTGGAATAACGTTTCATGAATGGAAAGCCCAGTGCCCACCACGCCAGACCAATCACCGGCACCCAGATCAGTTCCTGTTTGAGGAAAAACTTCAGCGGCTGGATGCGCCGGTTGAGCACGTATTGCAGCACCAGAATGTCGACCCAGCTTTGGTGGTTGCTGGTGATCAGGTATGAATGCTGATAGTCGAGGCCTTGCAGGCCGCTGATGTGCCAGCGAGTGCGGCGTACGAGGTTCATCCAGCCTTTGTTGAGGCTGATCCAGGCTTCGTGGGTGTGGCTCATCAACCAGCCTGAGATGCGCTGGGTGAGGGCAAACGGCAAGGCTTTGATGAGTGCCACACAGAACAGAAACGAGCAGAGCAAAATCGTGTTCATTGCCAATAGCAGGGAGGCGATCACACCCCTCAGCGGAGCAGGTAGGAAATCCAGCATTTAAACATCCATAGGTCGGTTGGCTGCCTGGATCGCGGTCAGCGCGATGGTGTAGACGATGTCATCGACTTGCGCACCACGGGGCAGGTCGTTCACCGGTTTGCGCAGGCCCTGGAGCATCGGCCCGAGGCTGACGCAGTCGGCGCTGCGTTGCACGGCTTTGTGGGTGGTGTTGCCGGTGTTCAGGTCGGGGAACACGAACACCGTGGCACGACCGGCCACCTGACTGTTCGGTGCCAGTTGCCGGGCCACGGTTTCGTTGGCGGCGGCGTCGTATTGCAATGGGCCGTCGATCAGCAATGAATGTTGCTGTTCATGGGCGAGCAGGGTGGCTTCGCGGACTTTCTCGACTTCTTCGCCGCTTGCCGATTCACCGCTGGAGTAGCTGATCATCGCCACGCGCGGCGTAATGCCGAATGCCGCAGCCGAATCCGCACTTTGCAGGGCGATCTCGGCCAGTTCGCTGGCGCTTGGGTGCGGGTTCATCACGC
The DNA here is from genome assembly GCF_001945365.1 of Pseudomonas reinekei. GTDB lineage: Bacteria > Pseudomonadota > Gammaproteobacteria > Pseudomonadales > Pseudomonadaceae > Aquipseudomonas > Aquipseudomonas reinekei. The sequence goes on along the minus strand of NZ_MSTQ01000010.1, from coordinate 39,239 downwards.
AGTCGCCGTAGACCAGCACTTCCTCCGGAAACAGCATGAAGAACACCGACGACACCAGGGTGCAGCCCGGTGCGGTCTTGATCAATTGCAGGGCCGGGCGGATGGTGTTGGCGGTGGAGTGAATGACACCTGACACCAGGCCATCGACCTCATCCAGCGCCAGCATCATGGTGCCGATCACCACCGTGTCTTCCAGTTGCTGCTCGGCCATCGGCGCGTTGAGGCTTTTACTCTTGCGTAGCGAAACCATTGGCTCAATGTAGCGTTCGCGAATCAGGTCCGGATCAAGAATTTCCAGCCCCGGCGGCAACTCGATTCCCTGGGCACGGGCGACGGCCTGCACGTCTTCGGGCTTGGCCAGCAACACGCAACGGGCGATGCCTCGGGCCTGGCAGATCGCGGCCGCTTGCACGGTCAACGGCTCGCTGCCTTCGGGCAACACGATGCGTTTGTTGGCGTTCTGCGCACGCTGGATCAGCTGATAACGGAACACGGCCGGCGACAAGCGCATTTCCCTGGGCGTGCCGCAGCGCTGGTGCAGCCATTTGGCATCCAGGTGGCTGGCAACGAAATCGGTGATGATTTCGGCACGCTCGCGGTCGTCGATCGGGATTTCCTTGTTCAGCCCATTCAACTGGTTGGCGGTGTCGTAGGATCCGGTGCTCACCGACAACACCGGCAAGCCCGCCTGCAACGCGCCCCGGCACAAATCCATGATGCGCGGGTCGGGCAGGGTGTCGCTGGTCAGCAGCAGGCCGGCCAACGGCACGCCGTTCATGGCCGCCAGGCTGACGGCGAGGATGATGTCGTCGCGATCACCCGGGGTCACTACCAGCACGCCGGGCTTGAGCAACTCCACGGTGTTGCGCATGGTGCGGGCGCAGATGATGATTTTGGTCATGCGCCGGGTTTCGTAGTCACCGGCGTTGAGCACTTGGGCGCCCATCAGATCGGCCACGTCGCGGGTGCGCGGCGCGTTCAGTTCCGGTTGGAACGGGATGCAACCCAGCAAGCGGAAATCACCGCTACGCAACAGCGGCGAATGTTCCTTCAGCCGCGTGGCGAACGCCTCCATGCTCTCATCGGTTTTGACCTTGTTGAGGATCACCCCAAGGACTTTCGGATCCTTCGGGCCACCGAACAATTGCGCCTGCAACTCCACGCGACCGGAGAGTTCGGTCAGCACTTCGTTTTCCGGTGCCGAGACCAGGATCACCTCGGCGTCGAGGCTCTTGGCCAGGTGCAGGTTGACCCGCGCGGCGTAACTGGCGCTGCGGGTCGGGACCATGCCTTCGACGATCAGCACATCTTTGCCGATGGCAGCCTGCTGATAAAGGGTGATGATTTCTTCGAGCAGCTCATCGAGCTGACCATCGCCGAGCATGCGCTCGACATGGGCCAGGCCCAAAGGTTGAGGCGGCTTCAAACCGTGGGTGCGGGCCACCAGTTCGGTGGAGCGTTCAGGTCCCGTGTCACCTGGATGCGGCTGGGCGATCGGTTTGAAAAAACCGACCTTGAGGCCGGCGCGCTCGAGGGTACGCACCAGCCCGAGGCTGATGGAGGTCAGACCCACACCAAAATCGGTGGGCGCGATAAAAAAAGTTTGCATGCGGATTCTCTGAAGGAGCATGGCAAGGGTGATGGCCTATGACTGGCCGTCTACCGAAATTCAGTCACCAAGGTTATCGCTAACCGAGCCTTGTGCGCACCAACCGCAAGCAAAGGGCTGGCCTATTTTTTCAAGGCGTTGCACCGGGTCCATGACCCAGGCCCGTGATTGCCACGGCGGCTGGTGGCGCAGGTGCTGGGTGTGGCCGCAGGAAAGCTCGACCACCCAGTGACCGTCCTCATCCTGATGAAATCCGATGATCGTCGAATCCCGTCTGTCCGGGTTGTGTTCGCTTTCGGACGATTGCTTCGCTAAACTGGGTCTTTCAATATTCTTATGCAAAAGGTCTCGCCCCATGCTGATCGCCGCCAATAAGGCTGTCTCCATCGACTATACCCTGACCAACGACGCTGGTGAGGTCATCGACAGCTCCGCCGGCGGCGCGCCGCTGGTCTACCTGCAAGGCGCAGGCAACATCATCCCGGGCCTGGAAAAGGCTCTGGAAGGCAAAGCAGTCGGCGACGAGCTGACCGTAGCTGTCGAACCAGAAGATGCCTACGGCGAATACGCTGCAGAACTGGTCAGCACCCTGAGCCGCAGCATGTTCGAAGGTGTTGATGAGCTGGAAGTCGGCATGCAGTTCCACGCCTCCGCTCCGGACGGCCAGATGCAGATCGTGACCATCCGCGATCTGGATGGCGACGATGTAACCGTCGACGGCAACCACCCGTTGGCCGGTCAACGCCTGAATTTCCAGGTCAAGATCATCGCCATCCGTGATGCCAGCCAGGAAGAAGTCGCACATGGTCACGTCCATGGCGAAGGTGGCCATCACCACTGATTTCTGCGCTAAGCTCAGATAACTGGAGAGGCGCCCTGTGGGCGCCTTTTTAGTCTGCGGCTGTCCCGTGTGGCACCGCAAAGCGGCTGTTTCGAGAAGAACACTGGAATCTGGAGTACGTCATGAGTGCTTTTCACGACCTTAATTTGACAGCCCTGGATGGTCAGGCGCTACCTCTGGCACCGTTCAAGGGGCATGTCGTGCTGGTGGTCAACGTTGCCTCCAAATGTGGCCTTACCCCTCAGTACGCCGCGCTGGAAAACCTCTACCAGCAATACAAGGCCAAAGGCTTCAGCGTGCTAGGTCTGCCATGCAACCAGTTTGCCGGGCAGGAGCCGGGCACCGAGCATGAGATCCAGGAGTTTTGCAGCCTCAACTACGGCGTGACCTTTCCGTTGTCCAGCAAGCTGGAAGTCAACGGTCATGAGCGCCATCAGCTGTACAAACTGCTGGCGGGCGAGGGTGCGGAGTTTCCGGGGGACATCACCTGGAACTTCGAAAAGTTTCTGTTGGGCAAAGACGGGCGCGTATTGGCGCGGTTCTCGCCACGTACGCCGCCGGATGACCCGAGCGTCATTCAGGCGATTGAAAAAGCCTTGAGCTGAAACCTTCCCTGTAGGGGCGAGCAACTCGCTCCTACAGTGTTCCCACCTTCTGACCCTCAATCACTCTGATCAATAATGCTGTTCAAAGCCTTGGGCTCTCCATATTATCGCCGTCATAAAGTTATTCCTCCGTGGAGCGTCCCATGCCCGTAAAAGCACTGTTCAAACCGTTCCACCTCGGCACCCTCGAACTGCCGACCCGCGTCGTCATGGCGCCGATGACCCGCTCGTTTTCGCCGGGTGGCGTGCCTAATTCCAAAGTGATCGAGTACTACCGTCGTCGCGCTGCCGCGGGCGTTGGCCTGATCATCACCGAAGGCACCACTGTCGGTCACAAGGCTTCCAACGGCTACCCGAACGTACCGCATTTCTACGGTGAGGCCGCGCTTGCCGGCTGGAAGAAAGTGGTCGACGCCGTACACGCCGAAGGCGGCAAGATCGTTCCGCAGCTGTGGCACGTGGGCAGCGTGCGTCGTATCGGCACTGAGCCGGACGCGAGCGTTCCGGGCTACGGTCCGTCGGAAAAAATCAAGGACGGCCAGGTCGTGGTTCACGGCATGACCCAACAAGACATTCAAGACGTGATTGCCGCCTTTGCCCAGGCTGCGAAGGATGCCCGGAGCATCGGCATGGACGGCGTGGAAATCCACGGCGCCCACGGTTATCTGGTCGACCAGTTCTTCTGGGAAGGCAGCAACCAGCGTACCGACGAATACGGCGGCAGCCTGGCCAACCGTTCGCGTTTTGCCATTGAGTTGATCCAGGCTGTGCGAGCCGCGGTCGGCGAAGGCTTCCCGATCATTTTCCGCTTCTCGCAGTGGAAACAGCAGGACTACACCGCGCGTCTGGTGCAAACCCCGGAAGCCTTGGGCGAGTTCCTCAAGCCGCTGTCTGACGCTGGCGTGGATATTTTCCACTGTTCGACCCGACGTTTCTGGGAGCCGGAGTTCGACGGTTCCGAACTGAACCTGGCAGGTTGGACCCGCAAACTCACTGGCAAGCCGACCATCACCGTGGGCAGCGTTGGTCTGGATGGCGAGTTCCTGCAGTTCATGGTCAACACCGACAAGGTCGCGCAACCGGCCAGTCTGGAAAAACTGCTGGAGCGTTTGAACAACGATGAGTTCGATCTGGTGGCGGTCGGACGGGCGTTGCTGGTTGACCCGGACTGGGCGCAGAAAGTACGTGACGGTCGCGAGGAAGACATCCTGCCGTTCAGCCGTGAGGCGTTGATGACGCTGGTTTAAGCGGCGTTTGGAGTGGCCCCCTCGCGGGCAAGCCCGTTCCCACAGGATTTTTTGCAGATCACATGATTTGTAAACGCTCCGAGCACTGTGGGCGTTGGCTTGCCAGCGATGGCGATCTCAAAACACAAAAGACTCAAGGCACGGTCGGTGCATTCGGCACCGCCATTTCCCCGACACAAGCGCCCCGCAACTGTCCCTCGAACTGTTCGATAATCGCTGCCCAGCCCTGCCGACTGGCATGCTGGCGCGCATTGAGCCGCACGCAACGCAAGGTTTCATTTTCTTCGAGCATCCACACCGCCGCATCGCAGAATGCCTCTTCGTCCCCGGGCATCGCGAGCACACCGTTGTAGCCATGGCGAATGTGTTGCGCCGCCGCAGCCTGATCGTAAGCCACCACGCCGAGCCCGGAAGCCAATGCCTCCAGCACCACGTTGCCGAAGGTTTCCGTCAGGCTCGGGAACAGAAACACATCCCCAGACGCATAGTGAGCCGCCAGCGCTTCGCCGCGTTGTGAGCCACAAAAGATCGCCTCGGGCAGTTCTTTTTCCAGGTCCGCACGCTGCGGCCCGTCGCCAATCACGATCAACTTGAGATGACGCTGTGGATAAGTGCTTTTCAGGGTGTCGAAACAGCGCTTGAGCAAGCCCAGATTTTTCTCCGGTGCCAAGCGTCCTACATGGATGACGGCGATGTCGTTCTCACCCAGTCCCCATTGCTCGCGCAGCGCGTTCAAGCGTTTGGCCGGGTGGAACAGCTGGCTGTCGACGCCCCGGGACAACAATGCCAGGCGCTCGAAGTGACGACGTTCCAGCTCCAGGCGCTGGCTGACACTGGGCACCAGTGTCAGGTTCGAGCGGTTGTGGAACCAGCGCAGGTAGTGAGTCAGCAGGCGGGTCAGCAAGCCGAGGCCGTACTGGCTGGAGTACTGCTGGAAATTGGTATGGAAGCCGCTGACCACCGAAATGCCCAGGCGCCGTGCCGCGCGCAATGCAGACAGGCCCAACGGGCCTTCGGTGGCGATGTACAAGACATCCGGGCGATGACGCTTCCAGCGCCGCAGCAACTTGTGCATCGACGACTGGCCCCATTGCAAGCCAGGGTAACCGGGCAGCGGCCAGCCTCGACACAGCAGCAATTCATCGTCGCTACCGGTCTGCTGATCGCAGCCCTGACGGGGGCGAACCAGCTCCACCTGATGCCCGCGTGCGCGCAAACCGTCGCACAAGCGACCAAGGGTATTGGCCACGCCGTTGATTTCCGGAGGGAAGGTTTCGGTGATCAGGGTGATATGCAGAGCTGTCGTCATGACCCCAGTGTCTGCTGAGGCCATGTCGACGTTGTGACGGTCAGATGATGGATTTGTGAACGCGTCAGCGTTGCACCACGAGGTTCTCCGCGCCGCGCTCGCGTACCCAGAACAGCGTCGCCCCGGCCACGGCGGCCGGCATCATCAAAATGTTGACCACCGGGATCAGCAGCACCAGGTAAACACTGCCGCCAAAACCCATGCTCTGCCAGCGCTTCTCGCGTAGCCAGGCAAGCATTTCGTTCCAGCCCAGCTTGTGGTTATCGGCCGGGTAGTCGATGTACTGGATCGCCATCATCCACACCCCGAACAGCAGCCACAGCGGTGCAGCGATGATGTTCACCACCGGGATGAACGAGAGGATGAACAGCCCGATTGCCCGTGGCAGGAAGTAGCCGAGCTTGCGCATTTCGCGAGCCAGGGTACGCGGGATCATCGCGACCAGCTCACCCCAGCTGAAGGCCGGGAAATCATCGGTGCCGCGTACCACCACCTCGACTTTCTCGGCGAGAAAACCGTTGAACGGCGCGGCAATGATGTTGGCGAGCATGGTGAAGGTGAAGAACACCATCAACACCACCAGCACCACGAACAGCGGCCACAAGATGTAACTGAGGAAACTCAGCCACTCGGGCAGGGAAGGCATCAGCGTATCGACCCACAGGCTGAACTGATGGCCGGCCAGATAGATCAATCCGACGAACAGCACCAGGTTGATGGCCAGCGGCAGCAACACGAACAAACGCAAGCCGGGGCTGAGGACCAGTTTGAGGCCTTCACGCAGGTATTGCGGGCCGGAAAGAACGGGGGCGGGCATAACGTGCTCCGAGCAGAGGGTAAACGCGCCGACCTTACCGGCTTTGCCTGACAGGTGAAAGCACGGCAGCGGTATCGACATTCACTGTAACAAAGGCGCCCTGAAAAGCACGCTGACGGGATAGAGACCACCTATGAGCTGGATTGTTAAACCGTATTTCCTTAATCTTCGCCCCCTCGATACGCTGCACCCAATCTTTTTACAGGACGGTCGAGCTCAAGCCTTCCCCAAGTGCTTTCAATCGTCCTTTTTTATTCCCGCCGGCAAACCGGCGTTCCGCGCCAGGTGTTCCGGGCCGGTCAACAGGAGCAGGTCATGTCTGAAGTCCGTCATTCGCGTGTGATTATTCTTGGTTCCGGCCCTGCCGGTTACAGCGCTGCGGTCTATGCCGCCCGTGCCAACCTCAAGCCACTGCTGATCACCGGCATGCAGGCCGGCGGTCAATTGACCACCACCACCGAAGTCGACAACTGGCCTGGCGACGTCCACGGCCTGACCGGCCCGGCGCTGATGGAGCGGATGCGCGAGCACGCCGAGCGCTTTGAAACCGAGATCGTTTTCGATCACATCAATGCTGTGGACTTCGCTGCCAAGCCGTACACCCTGACTGGCGACAGCGCGACCTACACTTGCGATGCATTGATCATCGCCACCGGCGCCAGTGCTCGCTACCTGGGCCTGCCGTCCGAAGAAACCTTCATGGGCAAAGGCGTTTCGGCCTGCGCAACCTGCGACGGTTTCTTCTATCGCAACAAGCCGGTGGCTGTGGTCGGCGGTGGCAACACCGCCGTTGAAGAAGCCCTGTACCTGGCCAACATTGCCAGCAAGGTAACGTTGATCCACCGTCGCGAAACCTTCCGCGCCGAGAAGATTCTGATCGACAAGCTGAACGCCCGCGTTGCCGAAGGCAAGATCGAGCTGAAGCTGAATTCGACCCTGGACGAAGTCCTGGGCGACAACATGGGCGTGACCGGTGCTCGCCTGAAGAACAACGATGGCAGCTTCGACGAAGTGAAAGTCGACGGCGTGTTTATCGCCATCGGCCACACCCCGAACACTTCGCTGTTCGAAGGCCAGTTGACCCTGAAAGACGGTTACCTGGTTGTGCACGGCGGCCGCGACGGCAACGCCACCGCGACCAACCTGGAAGGTATCTTCGCCGCCGGTGACGTGGCTGACCACGTCTACCGTCAGGCCATCACCTCGGCCGGCGCCGGTTGCATGGCGGCACTGGATGCCGAGCGTTACCTCGACGGTCTGCAGAACGCTTGATTCTGTTTGCATCGAAATGAGAAAAACCGGCTTCGGCCGGTTTTTTTATGCTCCTGAATATTGCAGTGAACCTTGTGGGAATTGCATTCAGGCCAATTTTTTCAGGCACGCTTCAAGGATGTCCAGGCCTTCTTCCAGCACCACAGCCTCGGTGGTCAGCGGCGCCAGCAGCCGAATGATGTGTCGCGACTTGCCGCTAGGCATCAGCAGCAAGCCCGCATCCCGTGCCAGGGCCAGCAATTGCGTCAACTGTGCGGCGGCGGGCGTGCCGTCGGCATTTGCCAGCTCAATACCGCGCATCGCGCCGACACCGGTCAGGCGACCAAGATACGGCGACAGACTGTTCGAGCGCCACGTTTGGTAGCGACTGACAATGGCCTCTTCCTGCTGAGCGCCCCAGGCATGCAGGTTGGCATCAGTCATTTCATCCAGCGTCGCCAATGCCGCGGCGCAGGCAATGGGGTTACCCGAATAGGTACCGCCGAGCCCGCCCTTGGGCAAGTTGTCGAGCAGCGCCTTGCGCCCGACCACCGCACCCAACGGCACGCCGCCGGCGATGCTTTTGCCGAGCAGGATCAGGTCCGGCTCGATGCCCAGTCGCGAGAATGCAAAGCGCTGCCCGGTACGGCCGAAACCGGACTGGATTTCATCGGCGATCAGCACAATCCCTTTCTCGTCGCAGAAGCGGCGCAGCGCCTGGGCGAACGCCACGTCCATGGCCAGGAAGCCGGCTTCACCCTGCACGGGCTCGACGATGAAACAAGCCACGTCCTCGACGTCGATTTCGACACTGAACAGGCGCTCCATGGCTTTCAGGGCCTCGGCGCAGGTGACGCCGTTGTCCTGGCTGGGGAAGGGCAAGTGATACACCGGCCCGGGCAGCACGCCGACTTTCTGTTTGTAGGGCGCGACCTTGCCGTTGAGATTGAGGGTGGCCAGGGTGCGACCGTGGAAGGCGCCGTCAAAGGCAATCACCGCGCTGCGGCCGGTGGCGCCACGGACGATCTTCAGCGCGTTCTCAGCGGCTTCGGCGCCACTGTTGGTGAGCATGCCGCTGACCGGATAATCGACCGGGATAAAGGCGCTGAGGCGCTCCATCAAGTCGATGTAGGGCCCGTGAGGTGCGGCATTGAATGCGTAGTGGGTCAGGCGGGTAGCTTGTTCGCGAATGGCTTCGACGATGCGCGGATGGCAGTGGCCGAGGTTGAGCACGCCGATGCCACCGACAAAGTCGATGTAGCGTTTGCCGTCGGTGTCCCAGACCTCGGCGTTTTTGCCGTGGCTGAGGGTGACAGGGTGGACGATGTTGATCGACTGGCTAATGGATTCGCTGCGCATGGATGACCGACTCAGAAGAAGGGAGGCTTCTTTTATCTAAGCCGCGAGCAGCGGTACCGGGCAAACGAAATAAAGTGGCCGGATCAATCTTAAAAGTCAGGATGTTCCATAAGGCGGAAAACAGGGTGGCAAGGGAGCAAGCTCCCTCGACACAGGTTCATTGATGCTTAGCGGCGCGTCAGGGGCTGCTGGGTGAATTTCACGCCGGCCAGGCCATGGGCAATCAACGCGCGGATGTTGCCATGATCGCTGCCTTCCGGCGTCGCCACCACCGAGCGGTAATGCTCGCCGAATGCCAGCAGCGCTTCTTCATCGCTCAGGCCTTCCAGCAATGCCAGACCCAACGTCTTGCACGAACCTTCGTTCTGCCCGGCAGCATTTTCCACGCCGCCATTGTTGAAGGCCTGAGGCTGGTAGTCGTAACCGCCAGCGATAAACGCCAGGGTGTCGGCGAAAGCGTGTTCACCGCTCTTGAGGCTGGCGCGCAGGGTGTTCAAATTACTCATTGGGTTTTCCTTTGGCGAACGCCGCTTGCTGTTCGGCACTGGCTTCTTGCTGAAACTGGGCTTTCCACTCGGCATACGGCATGCCGTAAACCACTTCACGGGCGTCATCGAGGCTGACGTCGATCTGGCGTTCGTCGGCCGCGGCCTTGTACCACTTGGACAGGCAGTTGCGGCAGAAACCCGAGAGGTTCATCAGGTCGATGTTCTGCACATCCTTGCGGCTGTCCAGGTGGGCCACCAGCCGGCGAAAGGCCGCGGCTTCGAGTTCGAGGCGTTGTTGATCGTTCATGGCGGTCTCTGCGAGACAGCTTCAAGCGGCAAGCTTCAAGCTGCAAGTTGGGTTGCGGTGGCTGCCAGTTTACAGCCTGACGCTTGTGCCTTGTAGCTAGCGGCTCGCTGCAAGCGTAATCGACACCGACTCGGCGAATCGCAACGCGTGGGGTTTGTCGACTTCCACTTCGGCATACAGTACTGATGCGTTGGCCATGACCAGATCAAGAATTTCCTGGGTCAGGCGTTCGAGCAGGGCAAAGCGATTGCCCTCCACGTGGGCGATGATCGCTTTGGTGATGGTGCGGTAGTTCAGCGCGTGATCGATGTCGTTGTCACGCACCGCTTCCTGGGCCGCATAGAGGATGGTCAGGTTGATCAACACATCCTGCTTGTTGAGGATTTCATCTTCGTTGATGCCGATGAAAGTGCGCAAACACAGGTCCTTGACCCGGATGCGTGCCATGCCTGGTTGAAGTTGTGGCATTACTACTTGCTCCGTCCAATCAATTGCAGGAACTCCTGGCGGGTGTTGCTCGACTCGCGAAAGGCGCCGAGCATCACTGAGGTGTTCATGGTCGAATTCTGTTTCTCGACGCCGCGCATCATCATGCACATGTGCCGGGCTTCAATGACCACCGCGACGCCTGCCGCGCCGGTCACTGCTTGCACGGCGTCGGCAATTTGCCGGGTGAGGTTTTCCTGGATTTGCAGACGACGGGCGAACATGTCCACCAGCCGTGCAATCTTCGACAGGCCCAGCACTTTGCCCGTTGGAATATAAGCCACATGCGCCTTGCCGATGAAGGGCAACATGTGATGTTCGCACAGTGAATAGAGCTCGATGTTGTCGACGATCACCATTTCATCGTTGTCGGACGCAAACAATGCGCCGTTGACGATTTGCTCGACACTCTGTTCATAGCCATGACACAGGTACTGCATGGCTTTGGCCGCGCGCATCGGCGTGTCGCGCAAGCCTTCGCGGTCGGGGTTTTCACCGAGGCCGATGAGGATCTCTCGAAAATTCTGAGGCAGGGATAACGTCATTGAAGATCCTCGCGGGACACTTATTTGATGTGCCTTCCGCCATTGACGGTCAGGGTCGTGCCAGTGACATAAGGGTTGTCGAGCAAGTATCGCAGGCTCTGGTAGATCACTTCGCTGCCGGGTTCGATGCCCATCGCGGATTTGGCCAGTGCCTTGGCGCGGTAGGTCGCGTCGTCGTCAGGGTTGAACAGTAGCAGGGCGGGGGCAATCGCGTTGACCTTGATCTGCGGCGCGTACTTTGCGGCGAAGGACAGGTTCAGGCTCTCGAGCCCGGCTTTGCTGGCACAGTAGCCGATGTGCTTGCTGCTGCCCTTACGCGTCACGTCGTCGCTGATGTGCACGATGTCGGCGGGGCTCGAGCGCTCGAGCAAGTCAGCGCAATGCAAGTTGATCAGGTAGGGCGCCAGCATGTGCACGCTGAACATGCGGGTGAAGGCGGCTGCGTCGGTGTCCGGGGTTTCGGCCAGCCATTCGGAGGCGTTGTGGACAATTGCCCGCAGGCTGTCGGTATGGGTTTTCAGTTCGCTGATGAAGGCAAGGATTCCGGCCTCGCTGGCGAAGTCCGCGAACACCGCCGTCGCTCCCAGGTCGCGCAGGATCTGCACACCGGGGCGTTCAGTGCGGTAGCTGAAGATCACCCGATGACCGTCTTCGAGCAATCGCTGCGCACAATGCAGGCCGACACGCTGGCCGGCACCGGTAATGAGGATAGGGGCTGCGGAAGAGGTCATGAACGGCTCGCATCGCGGTGAGAGCAAAACTATACCAGTGACGAGCCGTGCGATGCCTGCGATCTTTAGCGGTTTTGCGGGGAGGGCTCGGCGGACAATCGTCGCGTCGGCGTGCTGTTGAGCCAGTTGGCCAACAGTCGGGTCGACAGCGGAATAAAGAAATAAACCATCAACGGCGTCAGGCACAGGGTGCTGACAATGACCCGAGGCAGCAGGCTCATTTCATTCAGCAGCGGCCCCAAGGCAAAGTTGAACAAAAGAGACACCGGAAAAAACGCCAGCCAGATCGCCACCGCCTGTTTCCAGCGAGGCGGACGTTGTCCTGTGGCGCCGAACCAGCCCTCGATGCCACTGACCCGGTGTTCTGTCGGGTGGGCGAACAAGTCGCTGCCACGTGCCAGCCAGGCGGTGCGCGATACCGAATGTTCCCAGGCGTGCAGGGTCTGTTCGTCGGCGAAGCGGAAAATAATCTGGAATTCGTCATCTTCAGGTGGCGGAGCGAGCACGCCGGAGCCGAGATAACCGGGGAAGTCGGTGGCCAGTTGTTCGCCTTCGTGCAGCCAGGTGATGAGGTCCTGATAACGCCCATTGGCAACGCGGCGCGCAACCATCAGTGTGACGGGGGAGGTAGACATTTTGTATCTCCGTATAGCGATTGCGACGCTCCGGATAGGAGTTTCGCCAGGCGCAGCGCCGGGGTGATGGGCTGCGTCTCGAGACAAGCAAGGATTATTCCTGATTCTGTCAGAAGCGTCTGCGACATTTTTTGCTGCAAGCGGTATTGAATTTTTTATGGAATCTTTGTTGGGTGCGGGAGTTAGAATGGGGCTCGAACGATACAAGGATGTTTGAACCAGATGCCCGTAATCACTGACATCACGTCGGATGACAACCCATCCGTCGCACTTGAGCAGGATGAGCTTTTCCCCATTCGTGAGGTCTCGCGTTTGACCGGCGTCAACCCGGTGACCCTGCGTGCCTGGGAGCGTCGCTATGGGTTGATCGTGCCGACGCGCACCGAAAGTGGGCATCGGCTGTATTCGATCGCCGACGTTGAGCGCGTCCGCAGCATTCTCGACTGGATCGAACGTGGCGTGGCGGTCAGCAAAATCGGCAAGATACTGGCCAAGGCTGCGCCGCTTCAGGCGTTGTCGCACTTCATTCCCAATGACCTTGTACAGGCCGACTATGCGCAATGGCAGCAGCAGGTCGAAGCCGCCGTCGTAACTTTCGACGAGACGCGGCTGGATCAAATCTACGGACAGATTTTTTCCACGTACTCGCAGCCGGTCGTGTTTCAGGACATCTTGCTCCCGCTCTGGAAACAGTTGCTGCAACGCCAGGACACTTTCGGCCGGACCAGTGAGTGGCTTTTCCTTGATAGTTTTCTACGTTCGAGGGTATTGCAGCGTTTACTGCTGATTCGCGATCAACAGCCAAGGCGAGTCATCGTCAGTGCCCTCGCGGGACAATGCCGAGAGCTTGAACTGCTGATTGCTGCGCTGTTTCTCGGCTCCGGGCAAACAGGAGTGCGTGTGCTGACCATTGGCCAACCGTTTGATGAATTGACCCTGGTGTGCGAGCGAATCAAACCGCAGGCACTGGTGCTGTTCTCCAACTATGTGCCCACCCCCGAGTTGCCCCGGCGTTTGAATCGCTTGGCGATGAGCCTGGATTGTCCGGTGCTGCTGGCGGGCGATGCGTCGGATCTGGCGCAAGAAAGCCTGGCCGGATCGTCGATTGGTTGCCTGGGTAACGAGGGGACGGTGATGCGCCAGCGCCTGAATCAATTCCTGGTCGGCAGTCTGGATACCTGAACGTCAGAGATGCAGGGAGGGGTGGGTCAGGCGGTGCTGCTGCAGGATGTACTGGCGTAGACGCTCGGTTTCATCCTTGTCGTCCTGGCTCAACTGATAGGCATAAAAGCCGTGTTCGGTTTCCTTCTCGAGCGTGCCACGCAAGGCGATTCGCTCATAGCCTGACGGGCTGAACCACAGGGCGAAATGCTTCGGCGCCTTGGTTTTGTTGCGAACTTCCAGCAGTACACCCTTGAACGATACTTCATGCACCCACATTGTGCCGGGCTGGCCCTTGGCATTTTCAAGCGCGACCGGCTCGTCGAGCACCAGCCGCCACGGACGGATCGAAGGACCGTCCTCGTAAATGCTGGGAACGCCAAGTCGCAGGTGCATCGCGTGAAATTCGTCTTCCACCAAATGAAGGGGGAAGGTCATCTGCTGATTTTCGAAGTTGGCCTGGATGGTGACTTGCTCATTTGCAGCCAGGCGCGTGAGCAGGTCACGGATCTGCGAACCACCGTTGACGAGCAGACTCGACGTCGCATCCCGCACATTGAGTTGCGGGTTATGTTGCATGGTCTGGATAAAATCCAGCTCATCCTGGGTCAGGAGCGCGTCGCGTTGCATAGCAGACTCGAAAGATATAGTTACAAAGTCATTGGTGATTGTAGTTAATGACAATTAATTCGCTGATTTGTTTTCGCCGTTCGTCGCCTTGATCGCGTCAAGCTCTGCCTGGACCTTCGCCAATTGCGCTTCAAGCTGTGCAATTCGCAACTGCGCCTTGACCTGCACGGTCACGTCTTTCTGCACGCCGATGAAGTAAACCTGCCCGTCACTCGGATTTTTCACCGTGGAAATCGACAGCTCGTTCCAAAAGGGCGTGCCGTCCTTGCGGTAGTTCCTGATGATTTCCCGGCAAGAACCTTCGTTGTTCAACGCATCGCGTATCAGTGCGAGGGCCTGTTGGTCGCGGTCTCCGGATTGAAGAAAACGGCAATCCTGATAGAGGATTTCTTCGCTGGTGTAGCCGGTGATGCGTTCGAATGCGGGGTTAACGTAAATCACGATTTTGTCGCGCTCGCCTTCCTTCTCGGCAATCACGATGCCGTCGTTGGAGGCATTGATGGCCAGCTGCAGCAGCTTTGCGTTGATCATCGAAGAAATCCTTCCTTGTTGCTTGTCTGCGGCATTCTAAAAGAACGATGCACTCCGTGCTGTTAATATCCCGGTCTTTCACTCAGTTTCAGGATCAGATTGATGAAAGTCGCCATCATTTCCGGCTCGGTCTACGGCACGGCTGAAGAAGTCGCCCGTCACGCCGCGAACATTTTGAACGCCGCCGGTTTCGAAACTTCGTACAACCCGCGAGCAAGCCTTGCCGATATCCAGGCCTTCGCTCCGGAGGCTTTTCTGGCCGTGACGTCGACCACAGGCATGGGCGAATTGCCGGACAATCTTCAACCGCTGTATTTCTCGATTCGCGACCAGTTGCCAGCCGCATGGCGTGGTTTGCCGGGCGCGGTCATCGGGCTGGGGGATGCGAGCTATGGCGATACCTTTTGCGGCGGCGGTGAGTTGATGCGCGAGTTGTTCGGTGAATTGGGTGTTCGGGAAGTCCTGCCGATGCTGCGTCTGGACGCCAGTGAAAGCGTGACCCCGGAAGCCGATGCCGAGCCCTGGCTGGCAGAACTGATCAGCGCATTGCGCGGTTGACCGGCAGCCTTCATTGATGAATTCACTCGCCTGTCACGGCTCTGTCGAGGCGGTCCGAACGGCGCGTCTCGGCTTCCCTGGCGGCGGTACTTTGACACGGACGCAAACTCTTTGAGGCAGTGACTCGTTCGGCCATCAAGCTGGCTGCCAATGCAACTACGGGAACCCCGGACGCTGACTAGACTCGGTAGTCATTGGAAACACTCCATAATAAAAAACCGAGGTTCCTTGCCGTGAGCGTAGCCCCCGTCCAATCCTCACAGAGTGTCAAAGACCTGGTCAGCGCAGCGGAATGGCAGACCCGTGTCGACCTCGCTGCCTGTTATCGCCTGGTGGCCCAGCACGGCTGGGACGATCTGATTTTTACCCACATCTCCGCCAAAGTGCCTGGCACCGAAGACTTCCTGATCAACCCGTTTGGCTTGATGTTTCACGAGATCACCGCGTCGAGCCTGGTCAAGGTCGATCAGGCCGGTCACAAGCTGATGGACAGTCCCTACGAGATCAATCCGGCTGGGTACACCATCCACAGTGCTGTACACGAAGTCCGCCACGATGTGGTCTGCGTGCTGCACACCCATACGGCGTCGGGTGTGGCGGTCTCGGCGCAGAAGCAAGGGATTTTGCCCATCAGCCAGCAGTCGCTGTTTGTCCTGTCGAGCCTCGCGTATCACGCCTATGAAGGCGTGGCGCTGAATCACGAAGAGAAGGCGCGTCTGCAAGCCGACCTCGGCGAGAGCAATTTCCTGATGCTGCACAACCACGGTCTGTTGACTTGCGGCAGCACCATCGCCGATACGTTCCTGATGATGTTTACCTTTCAACGCGCCTGCGACATTCAGGTCATGGCGCAAAACGGTGGTGCCGAGTTGATCGCCATCGAACCGCAGATTCTTGCCGGTGCCAAGGCGATGATCGCCGGGGTCACCAAAAGCTCCCAAGGAATGGGCGGAGCGCTGGCCTGGCCGGCGCTGCTGCGCAAACTCGATAAACAAGACCCGGGTTATAAACTCTGATGCCACTCACCGAGATCCCTTTGAGTGTCTGGCGCAAACGCGGCCAGACGTTCGAGTTCAATGGCCAGACTATCCATTACTGGACGGCAGGGCAGGGTGAGCCGCTGTTGCTCATCCACGGCTTCCCGACTGCCAGTTGGGACTGGCATTACCTCTGGCAACCGTTGTCTCAGCGCTATCGCGTGATTGCCTGCGACATGCTGGGCTTCGGCGACTCGGCCAAACCGGTGAACCACGAATACAGCCTGCTGGAGCAGGCAGACCTGCAACAGGCGTTGCTGGCCCATTTGCATGTCGAGCAACCCGTGCACGTATTCGCCCATGACTATGGCGACAGCGTGGCCCAGGAACTGCTTGCCCGGCATTACGAAGCGCGCATCACTCTGGCCAGTTGTGTGTTCCTCAATGGCGGCTTGTTTCCGGAAACCCACCGTCCGGTCATGATCCAGAAGCTGTTGCTCAGCCCTTTGGGCTGGATGATTGGTCGCGCTTTCAGTCGCGATGGCCTGGTAAAAAGCTTCCGCCAGATCTTCGGCCCCCAGACCCGTCCCAGCGAAAGCGAGATGGATGATTTCTGGAGCCTGGTCGAAAGCAATCGCGGGCCACGGATCATGCACAAGTTGATCACCTACATTCCTGAGCGACGTGTGCAGCGCGATCGCTGGGTCAGTGCCATGCAGCGCGGTGACGTGCCGCTGCGGGTGATCGATGGCGCAGTCGATCCGATTTCCGGCGAGCACATGGTCACGCGTTACCGCGAGTTGATACCCGATGCGGACACCGTACTGTTGACCGACATTGGTCACTACCCCCAGATCGAAGCACCGTGCCAGGTGCTCAAGCATTACCTGTCGTTTCGCGACCGGTTGGTGTTGCCGCCGCTCAAAGTCGCTTGTTCCTGAAGGCTGGGGCTCATCATCCCCCAGCCTTATCGCACACCATTCAGCCTCCCCCGTGTTCATTGTGAGCCGCAGCCCCGTGCCTGACACTCCAAGGTAATGTCCCTGGCCTGCTGGAGTTTCCCCACATGAATGAATCTGTGCGCTTCGAAGATAAAGTCGTGATCATCACCGGTGCAGGTGGTGGCCTGGGACGGGCGCATGCACTGCTGTTCGCCAAACAGGGCGCGAAAGTGCTGGTCAACGACCTCGGCGGCTCGGCCCAGGGCGAAGGCGCGAATGCCTCGGCGGCTGATCGCGTGGTGGCGGAAATCCGTGAGGCCGGCGGCACCGCCGAGGCCAACCACGACTCAGTGACCGACGGCGACAAACTGGTCCAGCACGCCCTCGATGCCTTCGGCCGGGTCGACGTGGTGGTCAACAACGCCGGGATTCTGCGTGACAAAACCTTCCACAAAATGGACGACGCCGACTGGGACCTGGTTTACCGCGTCCATGTCGAAGGCGCCTACAAAGTCACCCGCGCCGCGTGGCCGCACATGCGCGAGCAAAACTACGGCCGGGTGATCTTCACTGCATCCACTTCAGGCATCTACGGCAACTTCGGCCAATCCAACTACGGCATGGCCAAGCTCGGCCTCTACGGCCTGACCCGCACCCTGGCCATCGAAGGCCGCAAGAACAACATCCTGGTCAACGCCATCGCCCCCACCGGCGGCACCCGCATGACCGAAGGCCTGATCCCGCCACAAGTCTTCGAACAACTCAAACCGGAACTCGTCAGCCCGTTGGTGGTGTATCTGGCCAGCGAAAACTGCCAGGAAACCTCCGGCCTGTTTGAAGTCGGTGGCGGCTGGATGGGCAAAGTCCGCTGGGAACGCAGCCTCGGCGCCGGGTTTGATCCACGAGTCGGATTCTCCCCGGAAGATGTCGCGGCGCATTGGCAGCAAATCTGCGATTTCGAAGGGGCGGCGCATCCGAAGGACAATATTGAGGCGTTGAAAGAGATGATGGGGAATTTGCAGCGGTATTCGATTTAAGAGAAAAATGACCAAGCCGCTGTACAGCGGCTTGATTGGTTTCAAGGAGTATCAGGCGTATCTATTTCCTTGAAAAATTCAGGTGCTTTCCAGTTTGGACCCTTAACAGCGAGGCTATTTTCTCCTTTCGCGAGTACACCACTTTCGAATAGTCGGGAATATGATTCCTGAAGCTCACCGTGTCTAATAGACTCCGGTTTGTACTGCCCTATCATCATCTCTAAATGTGGGGTGGCTTTGAAAAGCGAAAAAATAGTAACTATGTCGTCTAGCGATTCGTTTTTTACAATTTGTTCGATTGTGTTCATTGTCACATCTCCTTCAAAAGCTTTTGATATTCTCGCTCATCCTATGCTCTACCCGCATGCTTCCGGTGTGTAGAGAAGCGGAGGGGTATCATTCAATTTTGCAGCAGCACTTGTTGTAAGTAGAGTTTAAGAAAGAGACAGGGGCAAGCGAGTGCCTGCCCCTGCTTTCAAATTTTATATATCAGTGTTGAATCCTTTCTTTCCATTTGCTGACCGCCAAGCTTTTACTTTTTCAATAATAGCTTCGGGGGTGGATTCTTCATCTGAGTCTGCGTAGTAAATTAAATCAGATCCTTGTGGGTGTTCCGTTACCTTCTTAAATAAAAGTATCGCATCTGTATGCTCCTTTTCAGTCGGAAAATCGGCGTCACAGATTTTTGTAACGAACTGGAGAAATTCGGTTTCTGTATAATCTGAAAAATTAATGTGGCTCATTGGTTTTTACCTTTTTATGCAGTTCAGAGTGTCTTTTTGGTGTGACAACTTTTATGTTGTCAATGTCGTACACTGCGCCACCTTCGGATATTAGCTCTATATGATGTAGTTCAAATTTTATTTTGTCTCCAAGGTGGTCGTCCTCGCGTGCAGATGGAGCCTTTCCGTTCATCATTGCTTTTATGTTGTGAGCTCTAAACTGTTTTGCTAGTTCGGGATCGCTAGCGACTGCTTTCCAGAGAGCCTCTCTAAATGCTCTAAAATTCGGAAAGTCTTGTCCTCTGAGTTTATCCGCAATTTGATTGGGAATCACCGCACCATCATCTTGCGAGGCCGTCCCCAACCAAACGCCCGATATTGGCTCCCCATACCCGCTGGCAGCACCGGGCTCACCCCGCCGATCCCGGAACATCGTGAAGGTCGGAGGAATTCCCGATTCCGCCGGGAAAACAGTAATGAAGCCACCAAAGCTATAAAGGTCCAGCTCCGGGAATGAATCAATCCTCCCTTCAAGGGCTGTTAGGGTAGTGCCGTCATACACGGCAGTACTCGGCGCGCTTGCCGGCGAGTAGGTTGACGCGTTGGTGGGCCTGACTATCGGCGTCCAGGTCATGCCGATCGGCGGGGCTTCTGGGTTGTAAGCGGTGTAAAGGTTGAGGTTTGAATCGTATGTGGCAAGCCGAACAGGGACTTTGCCTGACACCGAAATACCATTGGTGGCAGCAACGAAGAACTCCGTTGTAGTACCAACAGATTTGAAACCGATGGCTACTGGCAGTTCGATTTCTCCATTGACCTCAGCAATGGCACGCAAATCATGGAACTCACCAAGTGTGAGATCCGAAAGTGGGACGCTCAAAGCATGGGGATTATTGGGCTCGTATTCCTCGAGCGAGAGGGACCAAGTATGCAGATCGTCGGGTACCAGATCCCGAAGTGGGATATTCAATTGACGGCTTTCGCCGTCACCTAATGGCGAGGGAAATAGCAGTGCCGCGAATCCGACAAGTATCGCACTCGCTGATGTCGCCGCTGCGGTCATCACAGCGGTTACTCCGGTTTGCAGGGAAGCCCTGATGGCCTGAGTCGTGGCCACATTTGTTGCGATGCGACCCGTTGCCAAAGTGAAAATCGGGCCACTTGCCGCTGCCGCGCCCGATATGGCAAACGGGTGATTGCCTCGAACGGAATTCGACGATTCGATTGCCTCACTAAGCGCTTGTTCCTCCGCTAGCCGTTCGTTTTCGAGGCGCAGTTGCTCGGCTTGTCGTAGGACCTCTGCCTCGGCTTCGAGGCGAGCCTCTTCAGCAGCAACACGTTGTGCTTCCCGTTCCACTTCCAATCGTGCTTGTTCAGCAGCGGCCCTTTGTTCTTGTGCTTGTGCAGTGGCAAGAAGGTTCTGTACCTGTCCGTGTTGATTGTTTAAAAGCTGGATCTGCTCCGTCAGCAGCTTTGCAGAGTATGCAGCTTTATAGGATGCAACCCATTTGGAGTAATCGGGGCCATAGGGAATAACAGCCTTATTCAGGGTCTTAGCCCTGGCTAGATAATCAGAAAAGCTTGTATTGAGAGGGCTGTGCCCATAAAAATAATTAGCCAGTACTGTTTGAGTGTGCCGTTCAGCGTTTTTTTGTTGTATTAATACGTTTCTGACGTTTAGTTCGTGCTGATAGGCCTGAGCAGTTGTGGAAGTTGCTGTCGGGTATTGTGCTCTAACATTGGCAAGGTCGGCTTCAGTTGATGCGGATAAATTTCCGAAATTGGCCTCATAAGCGGCTTTGACGGACTGTTCCGTAGCTCTTATTTTGTCCCCGGTTTCGCGCCTTAGTCCTTCTGTGTTTGTAATGCCAGAGCCCATTCCTCCAGCTCGTGTTGGTGGAATGCGAAAACCACCACTTTGGGGATTTTTCCCTGGTTTTGGTTGTGCTCCTACATAAGTTGTTCCTAAATGAACTGTGCCATCTTCTCCTCGGATATTAGTTGGCGGCAGGGATAACGGTGGTCCTTGTTTCTCTGGCATTGGTTGATCTTCCTTGTGCGTTATTAATCGATGCTGCCGAATAATGCTACGTCAGGAATGTTTGGGACGGGTCTGAGACGGTTGTGAGCTGTTACGTATAAAATTGAAAGGGGTTTCACGATAATGGATGTGCAAACAGGAAATTTCCGCGCATTAAAAGATATTTCTTATGCAGTTATAGGAAGTGTCTTGTAGGACGTGTTTTTAACTATGTGTGGGTTGGTTGGTGCCGCAGAAACCACCGCCCATAAAAAAGGCCGCTGCAAACGCAGCGGCCAAAGCAAGACGTTGGATCCAGGAGCTACAAATCAACGTCGGTGTACACGGGGCGATGGTTCGAAACGTTCAAATCATCTGAAAACTGTTGCGAGCTACGGGGCGGGATCGCTTGTCGTTGCTTCGCGCTTTCCGGCTGTTTTGCGTGAAAGCCCGGCAAGAATAAGTCTTCGCCGGCAACGGAAAAACAGCGATTACGGACATGCACCGTTACCGAGTGCGTAACAGTTAGCCTGCTTGCAGCGTAGTCGATGAATTCGACTGATGCCGCCACATCGCGTCCATTTATACCCCGCGCAATCTCACGTTCCACACCGCCAGTCATCCTTTAGAGGTACACCACGAATACCTCCTTGGTGCGCTTATCGCACTTGGCGGGCGGCAGTAGGGTGAGGCCTTCTGTCACTCACCGGGGAAGACGCATGACAAAAACAACAATGCGCGCCATCTTCACACCGCAGGCTCTGGCCGCTGCGGTTGCCTTGGGCTGCTGTGCCCAGGCGCAGGCTGTTTCATTCAACATCGGGGAAATCGAAGGCACGTTCGACTCTTCGCTGTCGGTCGGCGCGAGTTGGGGCATGCGCGATGCAGACGATGCCCTGGTGGGCACGGTCAATGGCGGTAGCGGGCAGGCGTCGACCGGTGATGACGGGCGGCAGAATTTCAAGAAGGGCGATACCTTCTCGAAGATCTTCAAGGGCATTCACGACCTTGAATTGAAGTACGGCGATACCGGCGTGTTCGTCCGCGGCAAGTACTGGTACGACTTCGAGCTCAAGGACGAAGACCGGCCTTTCAAGCCGATCAGCGATCACAATCGCAAAGAGGGTTCCAAGTCTTCCGGTGCGCAGATCCTCGACGCCTTCGTCTATCACAACTATTCCATCGCCGACCTGCCAGGGACCGTTCGTGCCGGTAAACAGGTCGTGAGCTGGGGCGAAAGTACCTTCATCGGTAACTCGATCAACAGCATCAACCCGGTCGACGTTTCCGCGTTCCGCCGACCTGGTGCCGAGATCAAGGAAGGGCTGATTCCGGTCAACATGTTGTTTGCCTCCCAGGGCCTGACGGACAAGTTGACCGTCGAAGGCTTCTATCAACTGGAGTGGGACCAGACCGTTGTCGACAACTGCGGCACTTTCTTCGGGGTCGACGTGGTGGCGGACGGGTGTGACAAGGGGTACACGGTTGCCAACCCGGCCATTGCGCCGTTGCAACCGGTTGCTGCCGCGTTTGGCCAGGGCTTCGAGGTGACCAGCGAAGGCGTGGTCGTCCCCCGTGGTGGCGACCGCGATGCCCGGGATTCGGGGCAGTGGGGGACCGCGCTGCGTTGGCTGGGAGACGATACCGAGTACGGTCTGTATTTCATGAACTACCACAGCCGTACGCCGACGGTCGGCACCACCACAGCCGGCCTCAGTACGCTGGCAAGCATTCCGGGAATCATCACCACGGCCAACCGCATTGCGCCGGGTAGCGGTGCGGGTCTGGCGCAGAGTGTGATGCTCGGGCGTGGTCAGTATTACCTCGAATACCCCGAAGACATTCGCCTCTACGGTGCGAGTTTTTCCACGACGTTGCCCACCGGTACGGCGTGGACCGGCGAGATCAGCTATCGCCCCAACGCGCCGGTGCAGATCAACACCAACGACCTGACGCTGGCGTTGCTCAACCCCATCGCCGGGGGCGCGGCTTCACCGATTGCGACCTCGCCGGGCGCTGACAACAAAGGCTATCGCCGCAAGGAAGTGACGCAAATCCAGAGCACCCTGACGCACTTCATCGATCAGATCGCCGGTGCAGATCGCCTGACCCTGGTGGGCGAAGCGGCGGTGGTGCATGTCGGTGGCCTGGAGTCGCGCAGCGACCTGCGCTACGGCCGCGACTCGGTGTACGGCCAGTATGGTTTCGGTGGCGACACCGACGGTTTCGTGACCTCGACCTCGTGGGGTTATCGGGCCCGGGCGATCCTTGATTACAACAACGTGATCGCCGGGATCAACTTCAAACCCAACCTGTCGTGGTCCCACGACGTCGCCGGTTACGGCCCCAACGGGTTGTTCAACGAAGGTGCCAAGGCCGTCAGCCTCGGTGTTGATGCGGACTACCGCAACACCTACACCGCAAGCCTCAGTTACACGGACTTTTTCGGTGGTGACTACAACGTGCTCGAAGACCGCGACTTCGTGGCGTTGAGCTTTGGCGTGAACTTCTGATCTGGCTGAAAGGATGAATTCAATGCGCAAGATTATTCTGCAATTCGGTTCCGCACTGGCCCTGAGTCTGCTGGCCGTCAACGTGATGGCCGCGGTATCGGCGGAAGAAGCCAACAAGCTCGGCACCACGCTCACGCCGCTCGGTGCCGAGAAGGCCGGCAATGCTGACGGCTCGATTCCGCCGTGGACCGGTGGTATTCCGAAAAATGCCGGTGCGGTGGACAGCAAGGGTTTCCTGGCCGATCCGTTCGGCAAGGAAAAGCCGCTGTTCATCATTACCGCGGCCACCGTCGACCAGTACAAGGACAAGTTGTCTGACGGGCAGGTAGCGATGTTCAAGCGCTACCCCGAAACCTACAAAATCCCGGTCTACCCGAGCCACCGCACCGCGGCCCTGCCGCCGGAAGTCTATGAAGCGGCCAAACGCAGCGCGTTGAACGTGACACCGACCAACGATGGCAACGGTCTGGCCAATTTCACCGGCAATCGCTACTACGCTTTTCCGATTCCGAAGAACGGGGTCGAGGTGATCTGGAACCACATCACCCGTTATCACGGCGGTAACCTGCGTCGCACCATTACCCAGGCAACGCCGCAGTCCAACGGCGATTTCACCGTCATCCGATTCAAGGACGAAGTGGCCGTTCCATCGCTGCTGGGTGATTTGAAACCGGGCAGCGATGAGAACGTACTCAACTATTTCAAACAGGAAGTGACCGCGCCGGCACGGCTGGCAGGCAACGTGTTGCTGGTTCATGAGACGCTCGACCAGGTCCAGGAACCGCGCAAGGCCTGGATCTACAACGCCGGCCAGCGACGTGTGCGGCGCGCGCCACAAGTGGCGTATGACGGTGTGGGGACTTCGTCCGATGGGCTGCGCACCACCGACAACTTCGACATGTTTTCCGGCGCGCCGGATCGCTATGACTGGAAGCTGGTCGGCAAGAAGGAAATGTACATCCCGTACAACAGCTACAAACTCGACTCGCCTGACCTTAAATACACAGACGTGATCAAGGCCGGCCACATCAACCAGGACCTGACCCGCTATGAGCTGCACCGGGTCTGGGAGGTGGTGGCCACGGTCAAGCCTAACGAACGGCATGTCTACGCCAAACGCCATATGTACATCGACGAAGACACCTGGCAAGTGGCGCTGGCGGACCACTACGACGGTCGCGGCCAGTTGTGGCGAGTGGCCGAAGGGCATGCGCAGTTCTACTACGATCATCAGGTGCCGGCCTATACCGTCGAAGCGCTGTATGACTTGATTGCCGGTCGCTACATTGCCTTGGGAATGAAGAACGAGGAGAAGCGCAGCTTCGAGTTCAACATCGCTGCAAAAGCTGGGGACTACACACCGGCAGCCCTTAGGAGTACAGGTGTGAGGTAATCTTCCTACAGCCTCCTACACCGAAAGGTGACTTCGCAGTCACCTTTTTTATGGCTGCAAATCAGTGTGCTGAATACTTCTTCAATAAGCGCTCGGGAGGGGGCTAGGGTGGCGCCACAACTATAAAAGGCGCACCACTATGACTGCCATGACGTTGTGTCTGGACCGTCCTGGATTTCTGCCTCGCTTGTCCTCCCATCACCTGGCTCGTGAGCGTTTGGTCGAGCCGTTGCTGGCTTCGACGGCTCGGGTGAAATTGCTCTGCGCACCTGCCGGGAGCGGTAAGAGTGCGCTGCTCACTGAGTGCCTGTTGCGCGCGCCGGCGGACTGTCGGCTGTGTTGGTTGCCGATGGCCGGGGAGTCCCTGGATGTCGGCACTTTTCAGCAGCGCCTGGCGCAAGCGCTGGGGTTGGGTTCGGTGGACGAGCCTGATTTGCTGGACTATCTGACCCATTTGCAGACGCCGACCTGGCTGTTCATTGACGATTATTGCCGTGTTTCCAACTCGGAACTCGATCACTTTCTGGATCGTTTACTGGCGGTCAGAAGCCCCCTATTGAATTGGTGGCTGGCCTCACGCCGACGCCCACAATGCAACTGGCCGCGGCTGTTGCTCGATGACGAGTTGTACGAGTGCGAGGCGCGTGCGCTGGCGTTCACCGAGTGTGAAGTCCAGCATTTTCTAAGTGATGTCGAGCCGGCACTGGCCACCCATACCGCCCGCAGAATTATCCAGCGCAGCAGCGGCTGGTGTGCCGGTGTACGCATTGCCTTGCTTGGCGGCTGCCAGTGGGCCGCCGATCAGGACAAACAGGAACGCTCGACGACACTGCTCGATTATCTGCACCACGAGCTGTTCAGCACGCTGGCGCCGGAACTGATTGAAGCGTGGCAGGTACTGGCGCATTTGCCGCGATTCAATGCCAGCCTCTGTGAGCATCTTTTTGGTGCGGGCGAAGGGGCGCAGTGGTTGCATGCCCTGCAGGAGATGGGTTGCTTTATCGAGCCGTGGGAGGACTCCGCCGAATGGCTGCGGGTGTTTGTGCCGTTGGCCCGGGCCGTGGGGGACGAGCGCGGTTCGGCGGGACGGGCCTGGCATCGGCGCGCCTGCCAGTGGTTTTGCGCCGAGGAGGACTGGCAGGGGGCGTTCGAACACGCGCTGCTGGCTGAAGAATTTGAAGTCGCAGTCAGCCTGCTGCAGCACTTCAGCCTTGAGCATTTGTTCCGGCGAGAAAACGTGCGCTTGTTGTTGAATCTGCATGAGCGTCAGGGCGAAGGGTTGACCCTCGGTTCGCCGCAGTTGGTCGGTCTGATCACGGCGGCGTTGTTGTTCGCCGGACGCTTCGACCAGGCGGCCGAGTGCATTGCGCAACTGGCCCGGTTCGCACCGCAACCGAGCGTCATGCTGCAACGGCAATTGCTGGCACGCTGGCAGGCACAACAAGGTTGGCTTTTGCATCTGTTGGGGCGCATGGACGCGGCTCGTGCGCACTTTATCGATGCGTTGGCTGAATTGGCGCCGGATGCCTGGCCTGCGCGTCTGTTGTGCCTGTCCGGGTTGACCCAGCAGGCGTTGCTTAACGCCGAACTTGACGCTGCGCAAGCCTTCAATCGTGAGGCGTTGTGCCTGGCCCGTGCGCAGGGTTCGTTGCTGTTTGAAGGCCTGCTTGAACTGGATCATGCACAGTTGCTGGAGCAACGAGGCGCTCCCCGACGAGCCGAGAGTTTGTTGGCCGATATTCATGAAATGTTGAGTCGACAGGCCGATCGCCCGACGCCGTTGCTGGGAAGAATTGCCTTGCAGCGCGGGCGGCTGGCGCTTTGTCAGGGGCAGGACGCAGTGGCTGCGCAATTCTTCCAGTCCGGCTTGCAGGACTGTCTGCACAGTCAGGACAAGCGTGCGTTGTATGGTTTTCTCGGGCAGGCGCAACTGGCCGCCAATCAGCGCGATTACGCCCACGCGTTCGATCGCTTGCGCGAAGCCGAGCGCCTGATGCAGCAGCGGCAGATTCCCGATACGGTTTATCGGGGTGTGTTACTGCAGATCAGCAGTCATTTCTGGCTGCAGCAGGGGCGCCCGCAATTGGCGCGCGAAGCGTTGACCCGGGTGCTGCGCCACTACCGCGGGCCGCATGCCCGTCAGGCACCTCCAGCGACTTTCATGCTGATTGCCCGAATCGAGTATTTACTGGTGCTCGCCCAAACCCGAATGCAAGAGGCGCAACAGCCGCTCGAACGGCTCAAAACCTTGCTCGATCACGCACAACAACACGCAATGCTGGCGCTGGAAACGGAATTGCAGTTGGCGATCTGCGAAGTGGCGGACCTGATCGGCGAGACCGAACTGGCAGCCTCGGCATTGCAGACAGGCCTGAAGTTGGCAGGGCGTGGCCAACAGCAACAGGCCGTGTGCGAACTGCGACTGCGTCAACCGACCTTGCTCAGCCGTTACGGCGTGGACGATGAGTCTGCGGCAACAATCGAAAGCAACCCGTTGAGCGGTCGGGAACTGGAGGTACTGGGCCTGATTGCCCAAGGCAACTCCAATCAGCAAATCGCCGAACAGTTGTTCATCTCATTGCATACAGTAAAAACCCATGCACGGCGAATTCATAGCAAGTTAGGTGTAGAGCGTCGTACGCAAGCGGTGGCAATAGCGAAAAAGTTGGGGTTGATTTCCCTGTAGTAACGAATGCAAACACTCCCTTGCGTGCATTGATCACCCTTTCAATTATGATGTTGGCAGGACTAAGGCATGGAGATTCAATTGCATTTAGTCCGGTATTGCTCACTATCATTAATAGGTTGTTAAATCATGGAAGAACTAAGTATCGAGCGGGTGCGTGCCATGTTGCATGCAAAACTCAGCGGGCGTGGAATCAATGTCGATGAGGTTTATATCAACGGCGTTCATTCTCTGGAAAATCTGCAGGTCACCTATTCGCAAACGCTGGTGTGGGCCTTGTATCTGGAGTTGCAGGACGCTCAAGTTCCTTACTTCGAGGGCGAGCATCTCGGGTTGTTTTCCAAGTCTTATACATTCGACTCTGCGTATCGTTTCAAAGGCTTGGAGTTTGACGAAGTAAATGACTTGGCTGCGAATATCGCGAAGCTATTTCTGAGTGAATCTGTAGTTTAATCAATACGGTTGTGCTGGTTTATTTACCGGCACAACCGTTTTCAGACGTTGGGTGTCGTTGCCTGATAACCCATTCGCCAACTAACGGCGCGCGTCGCAGCCAGCAAACGCTGTGCTGCCGGGCCATTCTCGTCGGCATGAAACAGCGAAGTCGGGCCGACCACCGTCAACACGGCCACGACATTGCCCATCGCGTTCAACACCGGTGCCGACAAGGCATCCACGCCGGGCATCAACAAGCCATGCACATGATGCAGGCCACGCGCGCGGATCTGCTCGCACATCAGCGCATAAGCCTGCTCATCTTCCAGTGCGTGATTGGCATGCTCCTGCAACTCCCGGTCGCGCAGTTCCACGGTTTCGCGCTTGGGCAGGTAGGCGCCAAAGACCAGACCAGTCGAAGAACTGAGCAAGGGCAGTACCGAGCCCAGTTGCGTCACCACCGTGACCGCACGCACCGCGGGTTCGATGCGTACCACGGTCGCGCCCTGATTGCCCCATACCGCCAAAAAGCAGGTTTCGTTCAAGTCATCGCGCAACTCGGCCAGGGGCAGGGCGGCGACATTCAGTACATCCATGCTGTTGAGGGCTGCAAGGCCAACGCGCAAGGCTTCACGGCCCAGGCCGTAATGGTTGGTCGCCGCATTCTGTTCGGCAAAACCGCTGGCGATCAGCGCCTGCAAATAGCGGTGAACCTTGCTCGCCGGCATCTGCACATGTTCGGCCAGCCGCGAGAGTGACGTCGAAGGCGACAACTCGGCCAACGCCTTGAGGATATCGGTCCCCACCTCGGCGGAGCGGACTTTCTGTTTACCGTTACTGTCGCTGCTGGGCTTTTCCATGGTGGTGCTGTGATCCCGGGACGAATGGGCGTCTTTATAGCTTGACGGTCAATACCAATCAAATTACGTTATGCGTAATTGAATTACGATAAAAATAACCCCGGCGTGTCATGAGCGTTGCAACAGAGCGATCAGTCACCGTCGACTCCCCGTTCAGGAGGCTCCATGAACCCCGATTCAACCGCCCCGGCGTTGGCTTATCTGTCAGGCTTCGGCAACGAATTCAGCAGCGAAGCGCTACCGGGTGCATTGCCGGTTGGGCAGAACTCCCCGCAAAAAGCCCCTTACGGCCTGTATACCGAACTGTTCTCCGGCACCGCCTTCACCATGGCGCGCAGCGAAGCCCGGCGGACCTGGATGTACCGCATCCAGCCATCAGCCAATCACCCGGCTTTCGTCAAACTCGATCGGCAACTGGCCGGCGGCCCATTGGGTGAAGTGACTCCCAATCGCCTGCGCTGGAACCCGCTGGAAATTCCCGCTGAACCGACGGATTTCATCGATGGCCTGGTGAGCATGGCGGCCAATTGCGCTTCTGAAAAACCGGCCGGCATCAGCCTCTACAACTACCTCGCCAATCGTTCAATGGAGCGAGTGTTCTTCAATGCCGACGGCGAAATGCTGTTGGTGCCGCAACAGGGACGCCTGCGCATCGCCACCGAGCTCGGCGTGCTGGAAGTGGCGCCGCTGGAAATCGCCGTGCTGCCACGGGGCTTGAAATTCCGTGTCGAGCTGCTGGACCCGCAAGCCCGCGGCTACATCGCCGAGAACCATGGTGCGCCCCTGCGTCTGCCGGATCTGGGGCCGATCGGCAGCAATGGCCTGGCCAATCCACGGGACTTTCTGACCCCCGTGGCGGCTTACGAAAACCTGCAACAACCGACCACGCTGGTGCAGAAGTTCCTCGGCCAGTTATGGGCGTGCGAACTCAATTATTCGCCGCTCAACGTCGTGGCCTGGCATGGCAACAACGTGCCGTACAAATATGACCTGCGCCGTTTCAACACCATCGGCACCGTCAGCTTCGATCACCCGGACCCGTCGATCTTCACCGTGCTGACCTCGCCGACCAGCGTCCACGGCCTGGCTAATCTCGATTTTGTGATTTTCCCGCCGCGCTGGATGGTCGCCGAGAACACCTTCCGTCCACCGTGGTTCCACCGCAACCTGATGAATGAATTCATGGGCCTGATCCAGGGCGAGTACGACGCCAAGGCCGAAGGCTTCCTGCCCGGTGGCGCATCGCTGCACAGTTGCATGAGCGCCCACGGCCCGGATGGCGAAACCTGCACCAAAGCGATCAACGCTGAGCTCAAGCCGGCGAAGATCGATA
The DNA here is from genome assembly GCF_001945365.1 of Pseudomonas reinekei. Taxonomy (GTDB): domain Bacteria; phylum Pseudomonadota; class Gammaproteobacteria; order Pseudomonadales; family Pseudomonadaceae; genus Aquipseudomonas; species Aquipseudomonas reinekei. The sequence continues at coordinate 9,212 of NZ_MSTQ01000010.1, read as the reverse complement.
ACACCATGGCGTTCATGTTCGAGACCAGCCAGGTGTTGCGCCCGAGCCGCTTCGCCCTTGATTGCGCGCAATTGCAAAACTCATACGACGCCTGCTGGGCCACGCTGCCAGCCACTTTCGACCCGACCCGGAGATAACCCATGACGCAGACTTCCATCACTCGCAGCTGGGTTACTTCCGCCAACGGCCATGCTGACTTCCCCTTGCAAAACCTGCCGCTGGGCGTGTTCAGCGTGAAGGGCTCCGCGCCACGTAGTGGCGTGGCCATCGGCGAGCATATTTTCGATCTGGAAGCCGCGCTCGATGCCGGGCTGTTCGACGGCGCCGCGAAAGCGGCCGTCGAAGCCACCCGAGGCGGTCAGTTGAATGCGTTCTTCGAGTTGGGTAGCGCCGCTCGAGTGGCCCTGCGCGAGCGCTTGCTGGAACTGTTGAGCGAAGGCAGCACCCTGCACGGCAAGATCGAAGCCCAGGGCGCAAAACTGCTGCCGCTGGCGGCGGATTGCGAGATGCACCTGCCGGCGAAAATCAACGACTACACCGATTTTTACGTCGGTATCGAGCACGCGCAGAACGTCGGCAAACTGTTCCGTCCCGACAATCCGTTGCTGCCGAACTACAAATACGTGCCGATCGGTTACCACGGCCGCGCCTCGACGATTCGTCCCTCCGGCACCGATGTGCGTCGCCCGAAAGGCCAGACTCTACCGGCCGGTCAGACCGAGCCAACCTTCGGCCCGTGCGCCCGTCTGGACTACGAACTGGAGCTGGGCATCTGGATTGGCCGGGGCAACGAGTTGGGCGACTCGATCGCCATCGGTGACGCTGCTGATCACATCGCCGGTTTCTGCCTGCTCAATGACTGGTCGGCGCGGGACATCCAGGCCTGGGAATACCAGCCATTGGGGCCGTTCCTGTCGAAGAGTTTTATCACCAGCATTTCGCCGTGGATCGTGACCGCTGAAGCGCTGGAGCCGTTCCGTCGCGCCCAGCCTGCGCGCCCGGAAGGTGATCCGCAGCCACTGCCGTACCTGTTCGACAAACGCGATCAGGCGGCTGGCGGCTTCGACATCGAACTGGAAGTGTTGCTACTCACTGAAGCCATGCGCGAGCAGAACCTGCCGGCCCATCGCCTGACCCTGAGCAATTCGAAACACATGTACTGGACCGTGGCGCAGATGGTCGCGCATCACAGCGTCAACGGCTGCCAGTTGCAGGCCGGTGACCTGTTCGGTTCGGGCACGTTGTCGGGGCCGGAGAGCGGTCAGTTCGGCAGCCTGCTGGAAATCACCGAGGGCGGTAAAAAGCCGATCGAGCTGGCCTCGGGCGAGGTGCGCAAGTTCCTTGAGGACGGAGACGAGATCATCCTGCGTGGCCGTTGCAGCCGCGAAGGGTTTGCCTCCATCGGCTTTGGCGAATGTCGCGGTAAAGTGCTGCCGGCGCGCTAAGGGGAGCGGGTGATGGAACTCTATACCTACTACCGTTCGACCTCGTCCTACCGGGTGCGCATCGCGTTAGCCCTCAAGGGGCTGGACTATCAGGCGCTGCCGATCAACCTGATCGCGCCGCCCGGTGGCGAGCACCGTCAGCCGCCGTATCTGGCCATCAACCCGCAAGGTCGCGTACCGGCCTTGCGTACCGATGAAGGCGCGTTGCTGATTCAGTCGCCGGCGATCATCGAGTATCTGGAAGAACGTTATCCACAGCTGCCGCTGCTGTCCAAAGACCTCGCCTCGCGGGCTCATGAGCGCGGCGCGGCCGCCGTGATCGGCTGCGACGTTCATCCGTTGCACAACGTCAGCGTGCTCAACCGGCTGCGGCAATCGGGTCACGATGAACCGCAGGTGATGGAGTGGATCGGGCACTGGATCCGCCAGGGATTGGCAACGGTGGAGCAGTTGATCGGTGATGAGGGTTACTGCTTTGGCCCGCAGCCGGGACTGGCGGACGTGTACCTGATCCCTCAGTTGTATGCCGCTGAGCGCTTCAGCATTTCCCTTGACGACTATCCGAAGATTCGACGAGTGGCGGCGCTGGCGGCTGTGCACCCGGCGTTCATCAAGGCTCATCCGGCGAATCAGCCGGACACCCCTTAACTCAGAAGCACGATCAATTGATCGCAACCTTCTGCAGCTCCTGCACAAATCCAGGGAGCTGCCGAAGGCTGCGATCTTTTGCTTTTAATGGACAATTGAATTGGGCGGCAAATGCCCCAGGCGCTCGGTGAGGCGAATCCGCTGGATCGGATCATCGCTGAGCAGCAAGGCATGTTCGAGGTCAAAACGCTCGGCATTGGGGCAGTCCAGCCGTTGGTAAAGACTGGCCCGGGCCAGGTAATCGGCGGCATTGGCGTTACCCAGTTCCAGCACGCGCTCGGCGTCGATCAGGGCACCGATGAAATCGTCGTGGGAAAGGTGCAACTGGCGCAGGTTGCGCGACAGGCGTTGTAGCATCTGCACGGGTTCGGCATTCATCAGGTGTTCGGCATTGAGCTTCATGTTCGGGCCGTACTGGCGGTGCAGCAGGTCCCGGCAATCGTTGGGGTAGAGGCGGCGACCGCCACAAGGATCGAGCAAGTGATCGGCGCCCGGCACCCGCAGAAGAAAGTGACCGGGAAAATTGACCCCGACCAAGGGGATTTCCAGGCCTCTGGCCAGTTCCAGCGCAATCAGCCCCAGGGCCAGTGGTTGCCCGCGTCGACGTTCCAGCACTTTGTTGACTAACGCCGCTTGCGGCCGCAAGGGGGTGGCATCGTCCTGCGCAAAGCCCAGATCATTCATGCGCCGCAACAACGGCTGCGCCAGTTCGCTCACCGGCAGCATCGGCAAGCCGCCACTGACGCGCTGTCGCAGCTCTCGCACATTTGCCAGCACCGCCTCGTGGTCCACCTCACTGTCATGCTCGGCGCAAATCCACAGCGCCGCCTCGAACAGCGCAGGCGGTGAACGTTGCAGGCAAGCGAAAAACGATTGGCGCGGCGTCATTGAAATCTCCCGGCAATGCCTCGTTTTAGCCCCGTCTCCTGTATTCGTCCAGTGCCTTACACGGGCTGCAACAGGTTATTTCCGAAAGACTGCATGGCCGCGTCGCTTATTCCGGTGCGCTTCTGCAATTTTTTAGCGCAAGCCTATACTGGCGTCTACAAGAAGTGATTCGGGAGCCTTACGATGTTCGCTCTCATGCAAAGCACTCGCCTTGAATCGCTGCATCTGAGCGTCGACCCGGTCACCGGGTTGAAGGCGGTCATTGCCATTCATAACAGCCGACTGGGACCTGCCCTGGGTGGTTGTCGTTACCTTGCCTACCCCAGCGACGAATCAGCGGTCGAGGATGCCATACGCCTTGCTCAAGGCATGAGCTACAAGGCTGCACTGGCCGGCCTGGCCCAGGGCGGTGGAGTGGCGGTGATTGTCCGACCTGCCCATGTCGCCAACCGCGCAGCGCTGTTCGAAGCGTTCGGACGTTGTATCGATCAGCTTGACGGTCGCTATATCACCGCTATCGACAGCGGCACCTCGGTGGCGGACATGGATTGCATCGCTCAACAGACCCAGCACGTTACCAGCACCACCTCGGCGGGTGACCCGGCACCGCATGCGGCAATGGGCGTGTTCACCGGCATTCGCGCCACGGCCATGGCCCGCCTGGGCAGCGACAATCTCGAAGGCTTGCGCGTGGCCATCCAGGGCCTGGGCAATGTCGGCTATGCCCTCGCGGAACAGCTGCATGCCGCCGGTGCCGAGCTGTTGGTCAGCGACATCGACCACGGCAAGGTGCAACTGGCCATGGAGCAGCTTGGCGCGCATCCCATTGCCAACGATGCATTGCTCAGCACGCCTTGCGACATCCTCGCACCGTGCGGCCTTGGCGGAGTGCTCAACAGCCATAGCGTGACGCAGTTGCGCTGCTCGGCGGTGGCCGGGTCGGCGAACAACCAGCTGACGCATCTGGACGTGGCCGATCAACTGGAGCGGCGAGGCATCCTTTACGCACCGGATTACGTGATCAATGCCGGTGGGTTGATCTATGTTTCGCTCAAACATCGTGGTGAGGCGTTGGGGACCATTACCGCGCACTTGTCAAAGATCAGTTCACGGCTGACCGAAGTGTTTGCTCATGCCCAGGCGGAGAAGCGCTCGCCGGCGCGGGTGGCGGATGAGTTGGCGGAGAAAGTGTTGTATCGGTAACAAGGCCCTGCAAAATGAAAAAGGCCCTGAATCCATCGGACTCAGGGCCTATTCAATTCTGACATTGCTTACTTGGCTGCTTTCGCGGCCTTGGCTGGCTTGGCCGGGGCGATCGGCTCAGCGCTCACCTCTTCGGCAGGTGCCGCTACTTCAGCCGGTTCTGGTGTTTCGACAGGTGCGTTGAGCAACTCGGACAGGGCGTCCGGCTGGCTCTTGAACGCCTTGGCGAACACATCGCGGTTCTTCGCCATGTAGATCCCGGCTTCTTCCACTTGCTGCTCGCTCAGGGACGGAACGGCTTTTTGCAACACTTCAGCCAGCAACTCGGCCAGTTCGAGCATTTTGTCATGACGGTCAGCTTCGGCTTTATCCATGAACAAGCGCTCCAGATCTCGGCTGCTGCGGTATACCACTTCGACGGCCATTCACCACCTCACATGCCTTCACATTGGTTGTCAGTTTCGACTACTGTATTTATATACAGCGAAAAGGATAAGCCAATCCCTTTGCTTTGGGTAGTGGCTTTTCAATGTAGTCCGGATTCAGGGTTTGTCAGGTCAGCCCGCACGAGGTGCGACCAAACGCCACGGCGCGTTATCGAGGGCCGCTCGCCATCATGGAGTGGCCTTTTTTCTGCATGCAGAAAACCGTCACGTCCAACCCGCATTATCCGGTCGAGTCGACCTAAGGAAGCATCATCGTGAAAATCAACTGGGCCGAAAAGCTGCGGCAGAACGTGCATGAACTGGCGGAGTCCCTGGGCAACCTGTTCGTCGAGACCTTTCATTATCTGGCCCTGTTCGCCATTGGTGCCGTGACCGCATGGGCGGCGGTGATGGAGTTTCTCGGGATGCTCGAAAAGGGCCACATCAAGATTGACGACATCTTGCTGCTGTTCATCTACCTGGAACTGGGGGCGATGGTCGGGATTTATTTCAAGACCAACCACATGCCGGTGCGCTTCCTGATCTACGTGGCGATCACTGCGCTGACGCGGCTGCTGATTTCCAACGTGTCGCACCACAATCCGCCGGACCTGGGGATCATCTACCTGTGCGGCGGGATTCTGCTGCTGGCGTTTGCGATTCTGGTGGTGCGGTACGCGTCGTCGCAGTTTCCGTCGGTGAAGATAGAAAACCCGCACCGTAAGACCGGCGCGGGCTCCAGTGAACATCCCGAAGTGGAGAAGGGCGAGCTTTAAAGTCCCATGGCGGGGCGCGGGCGCCCCTTGGCTTGTGGTGGCGGCAGGTTGCGCGTGCCGCCATCGGTCATGGATTCAAGGATGGCCACGGCGCTGTGGCCCTGTTCGATGGCAATGCCGAACTGAATGCTTTGCACCAGTCGTTTGAGGCGTTCGGGGTCATTGCGCTGCTCGGCGCTGATCATGCGTTTGGCAACGACCCGGCCGCTATTGGAGAGGGTCAGCATGATGCTGCCGTCCAGACCCTGAATGCTCAGGTTGATCTGGTAATCCGCTGCAAAGGCATCGGTAATGAGCTGAAAAGGGTTGTCCATGATGCGTCACCGCCTGATTGAACGTGCAGTTGTTGACCGGCCATGATCGGGTTGGTTCGCAATGCCGGACCACTGGCATCCCACGGCCATATCGCCATCATTGTTCCAACAGGGGTGTAGCAAGGGGCATGCCGATTAAATTGTCGGACAATGATCACAGGGGAAAAGAAGGCGGGCACCATGGCCCGCCTTCTTTTTGACTGCCCGTTTCAGGGCAGTAACCCCCAACGTGCCTCCAAACCGGTCAGCATTCCACCCAGTTCACCGCCAGGCCGCCGCGTGAGGTTTCCTTGTACTTGTCGTGCATGTCGGCGCCGGTGTCGCGCATGGTGCGGATCACCCGGTCCAGGGAGATGAAATGTTTGCCGTCACCGCGCAGGGCCATTTGCGTGGCATTGATCGCCTTCACGGCGGCGATCGCATTGCGCTCGATGCAGGGCACTTGCACCAGTCCGCCCACCGGGTCGCAGGTCAGGCCTAGGTTGTGTTCCAGGCCGATTTCCGCGGCGTTTTCCAGTTGTTCCGGCGTGGCGCCCAACACCTCCGCCAGCCCGGCAGCCGCCATGGCGCAGGCCGAGCCGACTTCGCCCTGGCAACCGACTTCGGCACCGGAGATCGAGGCGTTTTTCTTGCACAGAATGCCGACCGCCGCCGCCCCCAGAAAAAAGGCGACAACGTCGTCGTCCGACGCGTCCGGGTTGAATTTCATGTAGTAGTGCAAGACCGCCGGAATGATGCCCGCCGCGCCGTTGGTCGGTGCGGTGACCATGCGTCCGCCGGCGGCGTTTTCTTCGTTCACGGCGAGGGCAAACAGGTTCACCCATTCCATGGCCGAAAGGGTCGAGGTGATGACGTTCGGCTTGCCGATTTCCAACAGGCTACGGTGAAGTTTCGCCGCACGACGAGGCACATTCAAACCGCCTGGAAGGATGCCTTCGTGGCGCAGGCCTTGCTCGACGCAGTCGCGCATCACCGACCAGATGTGCAGCAGGCCCTGACGAATCTCGGCGTCACTGCGCCAGACCCGTTCGTTGGCCATCATCAATTCGGAAATACGCAGACCGTGTTGGTTGCAGAGCTGGAGCAATTCCACAGCGCTGGAAAAATCGTACGGCAACACCACGTCGCTGGCCGGTGCAACGCCGGATTCGGCTTCGGCCGCTTCGATGATGAAACCACCGCCCACCGAGTAATACGTCTGCTCGAACAGTTCGCCGGTTTCGCCGAAGGCTGTCAGGGACATGGCATTGGGGTGGTAGGGCAAGCTTTCGTCGAGCAGCAGCAGGTCGCGTGCCCAGTCGAAAGCGATGGTCGCCTGGCCTGCCAGGGACAATTCGCCGGTTTCGCGCAGGGTGTTGATGCGGCTGTCGATGGTGGTGGGGTCGATGCTGTCCGGCCACTCGCCCATCAGGCCCATGACACAGGCGCGGTCGGTGGCGTGACCCACGCCGGTGGCTGACAGGGAGCCGAAGAGGCGGATCTCCACCCGTCGCACGTCCCTCAGTAAAGCCTGATCGATCAGCGCTTGGGCAAAAGTCGCCGCCGCGCGCATCGGACCAACGGTATGGGAGCTGGACGGACCGATGCCGACTTTGAAGAGATCGAAAACACTGATAGCCATGCTAAAGCCTATGCCTGCAATGGAAGATGAATCGCTGCCATTTTTGTAGGACAAGCGCACTTTCAGCGATACTGCCTGCCATGGTCCTACGTGACCAACGAAACTTCCTAAGACAGCCTTTAGCAGGACTAAACGATGAGCCGTCAATTGCACGCCCAGACATACGTGTGGCTGCAGGTGTTTTCCTGTGCCGCCCGGCATTTGTCGTTCACCCGGTGCGCCGAAGAACTGCACATCACGCCGGGAGCGGTCAGCCAGCAGATCCGCCAGCTTGAGGAGCGCCTGGGTTTTCGTCTGTTTCATCGGCGTGCACGGGGTGTGGAGTTGAGTGCCGAAGGACAGCGACTGGCCATTACGGTCAACGAGGCCTATGGCAGCATTGATGCGGAATTGCGTCGCCTGGACGCCGGCATGATCAGCGGTACCTTGCGGGTGCGTTCGATCCCGTCGTTTCTCAGCAAGTGGCTGACCCCGCGCTTGCCGCGTTTGCAGCAGCGTTTCCCGGACATTCAGTTGCGCCTGGTGGCCGAGGACAGCAGCGTGCCGCTGCACGAGGGTGATTTCGACCTGGCCATCGACCTGAACGACGGCAGCTATCCGGGGCTGTTATCCACAGCCTTGCTCGATGAGCAGATTTTTCCGGTGTGCGCGCCGAGCCTGTTGCGTGGTCGGCCGCCGCTGCATGGCCCGGCGGACCTGATGCACTTTGCGTTACTGCACGACATCACGGCCTGGCGTGGCAGCTACGAGTACGCGGAATGGGAGTTCTATCTCAACGCCATCGGCTTCGAAGGCGCGGATGTACGGCGAGGGCACACGTTCAATCGAAACCACCTGACCATCGAAGCCGCCATCGCCGGGATGGGGGTCGCCATTGCCCGGCGCACGCTGCTCAACGACGAGTTGGAACGCGGGGCGTTGATTGTGCCGTTTGGGCTGACGGTGCCCAATCACAAACGCTACATGGTGCTCTATGCGCCGGGTGCGCTGAGCCATCCGGGCGTGCGTGCGGTGCATGACTGGCTGGTGGAAGAGGCGGGGATTTTTCGCGGCTTGCATCCGCTGGGGGAGCGGCAAATGTGAGCAATTATTACGCGAGGGCGGGGCGACTCGACTCCCGACCTTAACAGCGCTTTTGCCGGTTGTCCGGCTTTATTTACGATTAAAAATTTATCTTTTTTTAGGGGTTGAATTGTTCATCGTACAGACCGATTGTGTAAGTAAGAGGTCACGGTGATGACGCCCAAGGGCTTAGCTGACCGGCCTCTCGCGAGCTAGCTGAAATAAGGGATGAACTATGCAAATCCAAGTCAACAGCGATAACCATATTCAAGGCAGTAAACGACTGGAGGAGTGGGTACGTACTACCATTGAGAGCACGCTCGAACGCTACGAAGAGGACCTGACACGCGTCGAGGTTCACCTGCGGGACGAGAACGGCGACAAGCCGGGTCCTCACGATTTGCGCTGCCAACTGGAGGCGCGGCCAAAAGGCCATCAACCGATTTCTGTCACCCATAAAGCTGCCAGCCTGGAACTGGCGATCGATGGAGCTGCTGAAAAACTCGAACATGCGCTGGAACATCTGTTCGGCAAATTGCGAGGCAAACCACGCGCTGCCGTGGTGCCGTTCGAGCCCAGGGCTCACGCCGATGTGCTGCTGGAAGAAGAGTTTCTTGAAAACGAACAGGCTGCGCAAAACGGCTGAAGCCTGATTCACATTTTACCTTGCCACTGAGACGGGCCTGCATTGCAGGCCCGTTTTGTTTGTGCGCCAGGCATGGCGCGTTGCGCGCAAGCGCAACTAGCTTGGCTGTGGTGGCCATGCTGGTGACTTGGAGGTGAAAGTCCTCTACACACCCGGCAAGGGGAAGTGTTAGCCAGAGGCAAGG